>NZ_JACHMO010000001.1 GCF_014205015.1 Saccharothrix ecbatanensis
CCGGACACCCTGATCCCAGACAGCGGTCTGGGGAAGGATGTCCCTCGTGTCAGGCAAGTCGAAGTACCCCGAGCAGTTCCGCAAAGACGCCGTCGAGTTGGCCCGCTCGTCGGACCGGCCGTTGCGGCAGGTCGCCCGCGAGCTGGGCGTGAACCACGAGACCCTGCGCAACTGGGTCCGCACCGCCGAACAGGCCCAGCCCGGGCCCGTGGACACGGCGGCGGTGGACCAGGAGGAGCTGCGGGCACTGCGCAAGCGCGTCGCGGAACTGGAGTTGGAGAAGGACATCCTGCGCAAAGCCGCCGCGTATTTTGCCAAGGAGATGGGTCGTTGACCCGCAGCTACCGGTTCATCTCCGAGCACCGCGCCGTCTTCGGCGTCACCCGGCTGTGCAGGGTCCTGCGGGTGCGGCGTCCGGGCTTCTACGAATGGCTCGCCGCCGCCCAGACCAGGGCGGAGCGAGCCGCGGACGACGAGCGCCTGGCCGCCGAGATCGGCGAGGTCCACGCCGATCACCGGGGTGCCTACGGGCGACCGCGGATCGTCGCCGCGCTGCGTCATCGCGGCCGCCGGGTCAACCACAAGCGGGTCGGTCGGGTCATGCGCGAACGCGGGGTCGTCGGTCTCACCCGCAGGCGGCGACGGTCACTGACCAGGCCAGACGTGGCCGCGGCACCGGTTCCGGACCTGATCGGCCGGGACTTCACCGCCCCGACCCCGGGGAGGCGACTGGTCGGCGACATCACCTAATGGGTGGGTGAGACCTGCGGCGATGGATCGTCTGTGGGTCGAGCGATTGGCAGGTGTCCACTGAGATATCACCGACCCGAGGTCTGGGAGGGTGTGCTCGTCGAGCCGCTGACGGGTGACCACTCCTGTTCCACCGACCATGAGGTCTCTAGGTAGACGGTGGCCCTGCCAGTCGCTGGGCTTGCAGCCGGCTGGTGAGGTGTCGTGCCTCGAGCACTGTCCATTAGGTCGCCGCGCAGGCCCTCGGGCTCGTCACACCCTGTCCGCGATCACGACCCCCGAAAGGGCACATGACGATCACCTGCGGGATCGATTGGGCTGAGGGACACCACGACGTCGCCTTGCTCGACGCCGACGGCCGGCGGATCGCGAAGTTACGCATCGACACCGGCCTGACCGGATTCACCGAGCTGATGACACTGCTCGCCGAGCACGCGACCGACCCGACCAGCGTGTCGGTCGCGATCGAGACCGACAAGGTGCTGATCGTCGCGGCACTACGCGCTGCCGGGTTCGACGTCTACGCGATCAACCCCCGGGCGGTGGCCCGCTATCGGGAACGGTGGGGCCAGGCGGGCGGGAAATCCGACCGCGGTGACGCCCTAGTGCTGGCCAACGTGCTGCGCACCGACCGCCACCTGCACCGGCTACTACCCGCGACCAGCGAGACAGGACGAGCGGTCAAAGTCCTTGCCCGCCAACACCAGGAGGCGATCTGGGTCAGACAGGCGACGGTGAGCCGGCTGCGTTCCCTGCTGATCGAGTACTACCCCAACGCCCTGACCGCCTTCCCGATCCTGACCCACCACGCGGCGTTGCACGTCCTGGCTGCCGCGCCGACGCCGACGGCCGCGGCCAGGCTGACCCGAACACGGATGGCGACCCTGCTTCGCCGAGCAGGCCGTCGTAACGACCCCGGCCTTGCCGAGCGGATCGTCGCACAGCTGCAGACGCCGGCCCTGCGGCAACCGTCACCGGTGGAAGCCGGCTACGGTCGCGCCGTCGCGGCGCTGCTGGCCGTCGTGACCGTGATGCAAGTCGGTATCGCAGACCTCGAGGCCGCGTTGGCGACCGAACTCGGCCGGCACCCGACCGCCGGACTACTGCGCTCGGTGCCTGGGCTGGGACCGATCCTGGCGGCGCGCGTGCTCGGCGAGATCGGCGATGACACCACCCGCTTCGCCACCGCCCAGAACCTGCGTGCCTTCGCCGGAACCGCACCGATCACCAAAGCCTCCGGCAAGTCCACGGTGGTCCGCGCCCGCCACATCCGCAACCGGCGCCTGGGCGACGCCTGCCACTGGTGGGCCTTCGCCTCGATCACCAAGTCCACCGGCGCCCGAGCCCACTACGACCAACGCCGCGCCACCGGCGACAGCCACAACGCCGCCCTACGCAACCTGGCCAACAAACTCCTCGGCCGCCTCTGGTGGTGTCACACCAACAACCAACCCTGGCGCGAAGACGCAGCCTGGCCGCAATCACAACCACCAAACAAACCCCCACTTGACACCTGACCCGCGTGAGGTGTCTACCTGCCCACGCGGGAGGGCTGGCTCTACCTGGCCACGGTGATCGACCTGCACAACCGCGAGGTCATCGGGCACGCGATGGCGGAGCACATGCGCGCCGAACTGGTCCGCGACGCCCTCGCCCTTGCCGTCCGACGCGGTCTGACCAGCGACGATGTGATCTTTCACGCCGATCGCGGGACTCAATACACCTCTGGGCTGTTCCGCTCCGCGCTCGCTGGTCACGGCATGCGGCTGTCGGTGGGGCGGACCGGGTCGTGCTTCGACTGTGAGACTGGTAGTTGCCACCAGGCGGCCTGACTCCTGTTTACGACTGACCCCGCAGTTCGGGTGTCCTTGCTGTTGATCTGTCGTCCGCCTGGTGGTGCACCACCCAGTGGTGCCGGCCGGACGGGCAGTGACCTCATAGGAGCCTGATCGCAGCAGGTCCCGTCACAGTCCCGTCCACCCGACCGGCCGGCGTCACGAACCCCGTGTCCCCGGTCCCGGAGGTGGAGCCCGCGATGCCCAGTGTGGAGCGCGATCCCAGGTTGCGTCGAGTCGTCATCGGCGTCGACACCCACAAGCACATTCACGTCGCCGTCGCCCTGGACGACATCGGCGGCCGCCTCGACACCCGGTCCTTCCCCGCCGACCAGGACGGCTATCGGCAACTGCTGGACTGGGCCGCCGGGTTCGGCGCGAAGCGGCTCGTGTTCGGCATCGAGGGCACCGGCTCCTACGGCGCTGATCGCGCTGGCGTGCTCGCAGCCGCCGGCGGGGCATGCCTGTGGGGTGTCAAAAGCCAGCTACGTGGTCTGACCTGCGGTTAGGCTGCCGTGGGTTCGTACTCGTTGATGAGGCCGCCGGTGTTGATGGCCGACGGATCGACCAAGCCGATCTCCGAAGTCGACATCGGCGACAAGGTCAAGGCAACCGACCCGACCACCGGGGAAACCACCGACCGCGACGTCGTCGCCACCATCGTCCACACCGACGAAGACGACATGACCCGCCTCAGCGTCGAGTCGGAAGACGGCACGACCGGCACCGTGGACGCGACGTCATGGCACCCGGTCTGGGTCGACGCCGAAGGCCGCTTCGTCAACATCGGCGACCTCAAACCCGGCCAGCACCTCACGTCGGCGGCACCTTGCCGACGGTCACCGCCGTCGACCGCTACACCCACTTCGAACCGGTCTACGACCTCACCATCGACGGCGTCCACACGTACTACGTGTTAGCAGGGCATGCCCCGGTCTTGGTGCACAATTGCGGCCCTGGTGGGGCACCTCGAACTTCAGACGGCAAGTATGCGAAGCGCGACGGCGAGCCAGGTCGGCATGGTGCAGGTCATGAGCAGGAGGTCTGGGACCTTCTTGAGGGCGAGGGCTACGACGTGATCCGCGGTGAAGTTCGCGTCCAAGGCGGCTGGAGTGGCGGTGTACGGATCTATGACGGAGCCATCCAGACTCCTAATGGCCTGATCGGCGTTGAAGCCAAAACCGACGGTCGCATACGTACCAGTCAGAGAGCCTAGGATGCCTGGATCAACACACCTGGCAATACAGGTGAAGTGGTCGGCAGGAATAACAGGGGTGCGAGTGTGATCGGAACCGTCATTGTGCAGATATTCCGGTGATCACGGACCGGGCAACCGCTAAACGGTCACTGGATGCAGCGCTTTCCGAGGAGGTTGATACCCCCGCAGCCGAATACGGCTTCCGTCGCCGATCAAATACTCTGGCGTATCGGCGCTCCGTCAAGAACGGACACCAACGACTGGTGTTTGATTTTGACTTGCACCCGCGGTATGCGAGGGACGGAATTCTGATGTTACCTTATGGAGAGGTCACGTTTCCCGAAGTGATGGAACTGACCGTGAAACTGGACCCTCCCCGGTATGTGTCCCGCGACTTCACCCTACGTTTCGACCTGCGAGAGTTCGCCGTGGGATCCAGGCGGGAACTCCTCGTCCGAGGTGATGAGGATTCGGTGGGTGTGGCGGGGTGGGTTGGCAGCTTGCTGAATGGGAAGCTTGGAATTCTGTTCGAAGAGTTGAACTCTCCGTCCTCGTTCATCGCGTGGGCGCATGGCGATCGAGGCGGTGTCGGAATCGATAATCATGGCTGGGTCGCAGTTGCGGCGGCTCACCTTTGGCTTGATGATCCAGCAGGGGCTTTGGCAACGCTGGCGACCCGTATCGATCCGGACGATCCCAACAACAAGAGGTATCTGAAGGCTTTCGAATTGGTCCGTTCGGCGAATGGATGACGGCGCTCCATTTCACATCCTGTCGTCCCGGCGACCAATTACAAAGTAAGGATGGCGTGTCGCCAACAACACCACCAGCGTGACCTTCGCGAGCAATGCGTGATCTTGGCACACTCCGGGTGGGAGCATATGAGCATGCCGCTGGGAAGCAGATCGAAACCCCGGCGATCAGGAAGTGGCTCGCGGCGCACCCGAGGTTCCACGTGCACTTAACCCAACCGGCTGGTCGTGGATCAACCAGGTCGAGCGCTGGTTCGGATTCCTCACCGACCGGATAACCACCCGATTGGCGAACGGCACGACCAAGCCGATCGCCGAGGTGAGAGTCGGCGACAAGGTCAAGGCAACCGACCCGTCAACCGGCGAAACCACCGACCGCGAGGTCGTCGCCACCATCGTCCACGACGACGAAGACGATATGGCACGCCTGACCGTCCAGTCGGAAGACGGCTCCACCGGCACCATCGACGCCACCTCCTGGCACCCGGTCTGGATCGACACCGAAGGCCGCTTCGTCAACATCGGCGACCTATCGGAGTCCGGACATTCGACGGTGCGTGTCATCATCAAGGATGATGACGCAAAGGAGATGGTCGGCGCCCTGCTCCGCAGGTTCGGGTGCTCATGGGAGATCGATAGGGCCGGGTACTTGTGGGCAATCGACGTCCCATCACACGTCGATTACGCTCCCATGAAATCCGCTCTCCTCCACATTGCCGATAATGGGAATATCGGCATCGAGAAAAGCGCCCTGGCAAGGGCTCACCGCCACCGGGTCGACTCGTTCGGTTCTGATCACTGAATGCCCTGTGAGAAGCCCCCGCGCGGGATTTGCCCCGGAGGGGTCCGGCATGGTCGACAATGCCAGGGCATCCTGCTGCCAAAGTCGCTGGGTGGCGACGGCAGAGTGGCGGCGAACATCGTCCGGCCCTGATGGAGTCACTTCTTCACTTGGCACCTCAAAGGTGATGGAAGTGGGGTTCCCTGAACCGCCCGGGTTCGATAGAGACTCGATCAGTTGACTGCGCCAGCCGCCGAAGATCAGCAGCGTGGTCATCCCGTGCTCCCTCGCGGGCCGTGTTCGCGGCTGTTGAGTCTGCGGGTGAGGTTGATGCCTGAGGAGATGACGCCGATGTGGCTGAACGCCTGCGGGTAGTTGCCGAGGAAGGCGCCGCTGGCGGGGTCGATCTCCTCCGGCAGCAGGCCCAGGTTCCCGGCACGCGCGCAGAGCGAGCCGTAGAGCTCCAGCGCCCGGTCGAGTTCACCTTGGGCAGCGAGGTTGTCCACCAGCCAGAAGCTGCACAGCAGGAACGCGCCCTCGTGACCGGCCAGTCCGTCGGGCGATCGCTCGTGCAGATAGCGGTAGAGCAGGCCGTCACCGGCGTCGAGGTGGTCGGCGACGGCACGGGTGGTGGCGATCATGCGGGGGTGGTCGGCGGGCAGGACGCGGCGCAGGGGGAGTGTCAACAGGCTGGCGTCGAGGCCGCCGCCGCCGAGTTGCTCGGTCAGCGAGCCCAGCTCGTCGTCCCATGCCTCGGTCAGGATCAGGTGCCGCAATGCCGCTGCCTCGGCCTCCCAGCCGTCCGCGTCGCCGGGCAGATCCTGCTTGCGGGCCAGACGGGCGGCGCGGTCGAGGGCGACCTGACACAGGGCCACCGAGTAGGTGAACGGGCGTCCTGGGCTGCGTACCTCCCAGATGCCGTGGTCGGGCTCGCGGGCCTTGGCCCGTGCGGTGTCGGCGAGCACCGCGAGCCGCTTCCACAGGTGGGGGTCCAGCTCACCACCCGCGCCTGACCACTGGTAGGCGCAGTCCAGGATCTCGCCGTAGACGTCGTTCTGGGTCTGCTCGGCGGCGGCGTTGCCCCACCGGACCGGTGTGGAGCGCCGGTAGCCTGCCAGCTCGGTGTCGATCCACTCGGTGGGTGGCTGTTCACCGTCGATGGTGTACATCACGCGTGCCACCCCGTCGCGCTCCACCGCGTCGAGCACCCAGCTGAGGAACTGACCGGCCTCGTGGGGCAGGCCGATGCGGCGCAGCGCGTACACGGTGAAGGCCGCGTCCCTGACCCAGGTGAAGCGGTAGTCCCAGTTGCGCTCGCCGCCGATCTCCTCAGGCAAGCTGGAGGTGGGCGCGGCGACGATCGCACCGTTGGGCAGGTGGTCGAGCAGCTTGAGGGTCAACGCCGACCGGCGCACCAGTGCGCCCTGCGGACCGTCGTAGTGGATGAGGTTGGCCCAGCGCCGCCACGCCTCGGCGGTGTCCCGCAGCACCCCGCCGCGACCCCGGCGCTCCTGCCGCGCCGAGCCGGGTGCCCAGCGCAGCACCACGTCGACCTGCCGGCCCGCGTCCAGTTCGACCACCTCGTCGAGGGCCAGGGGCTGCTCGACGGACAGGTGCAGTTCGACGTCGTCGCGGCCGTGGGGGCACAGGCGCCAGCCGCCACCCGAGCGGCTGACTCGCGCGCCGCCCCGCAACTCGACCCGGGGGCGCAGCGACACCCGCCCGGACAGCACCCGGACGCGGCGTAGCAGCTCGCCACGACCGGGTGAGGTCTCCTCCTCCAGCCTGGCGTGCGGGTGTAGCAGGAACGCGTCGGTGATCGCGGCCACGCCTGTGGCGGTGCGCACGGTGGTCACCACCACCCCGGTGTCGGTCAGGTACGACTGATCCGCCTCGACCACCTCCTGCGCCAGCAGGCTGATGACGCCGCCTCGTTCGGGGTCCAGCAGCCCGCAGACCAGCGGCGCGGAGTCGAACCGGGGCACGCAGAGCCAGCTGATCGCCCCGTCACGCCCCACGAGGGCGCAGCCGTGGCCGTCGCCGATCAGGGCGTGGTCGGCGATCGGCAGGTAGCCGTCCTGACGCCGCAGCGGTCGCAGGTCCGTGCCCGCCCGCACGATCTCGTCGAACTCATCCACCGCCGTCTTCCTCCTTCTCCGCGGTTCGGGCCGGTCCGTGTGCGGCGGTGGCGCTCCGCCTCGTGAGGCCGATCAGCAGGCCGCTGCCGAGGACGGCGGCCACGGCGCTGGCGGCGAAGATGCCCACCTTGGCATGGGTGATCAGCACCGGGTCGGTGTAGGCGAGGTCGGCGATGAACAGCGAGACGGTGAACCCGATCCCGGCCAGCGCCGCCACGCCCCAGACCAGGCGCATCGGCATCCCCGTTGGCAGGGTGCCCAGGCGCAGGCGCAGCGCCAGCCACGTCACGCCGCCGATGCCCACGACCTTGCCGACGAGCAGGCCGACCAGGACCCCCCATGCCACCTGGCTGCCCACCGCGTCGCCCAGGACCCCGCCCCGCAGGTCCACCCCGGCGTTGGCCAGGGCGAACAGGGGCACGACGGTGAAGGCGGTGATCGGGTGCAGGTTGTGCTGGAGGGAGTCGAGGACACCGCGGCCGTCCACCGGCCGCGCCGGAGTCATCAGGCCAAGCACCACGCCCGCGATGGTGGCGTGCACACCGGAGTGCAGCGTCGCGTACCAGACGAACAGCCCCACCGGGACGTACGCCGCGACCGAGGCGACACCCGCCCAGCGCATCACCGCGACCACGACCAGAGCACCCACCGCCGCGAGCAGCCACCCCCCGTCCAGCGCGTCGGTGTAGACCACCGCGATGATCCCCACCGCGATGATGTCGTCCACGATCGCCACGGACAGCAGGAACAGCTTCGCCCCGGCCGGGATGCGCGATCCCAGCACCGCCAGCACGCCCACCGCGAACGCGATGTCGGTGGCCAGCGGGATGCCCCATCCCCGCCCCTCCGGCCCACCGCCGACCAGCAGCAGGAACAGCAACGCCGGGAGCAGCACACCGCCCAGGGCGGCCAGTGCGGGCAGCGCCGCCGCGCGCCGGTCGCGCAGCTCCCCCACCACCAGCTCGCGCTTGATCTCCAAGCCGACGACGAAGAAGAACAACGCCATGAAGCCGTCGTTGACCCAATGCCGCAGGTCCTCGGTCACCGCCACGGGACCGGCCCCCACGGTCAACCGGAAGTTCCACAAGCCCTCGTAACCCGCCGCCGCAGGGCTGTTGGCCCACACGAGCGCCGCCACCGTGGCCATCAGCAGCACAACACCGCCCGCGGCCTCGTCGTGGACGAACCGCCGCAGCGGGTTCACCAGGCGCTGCGCCAGACCGGAACCGACTTCGCGGTCGTCGGCCAAGATCCCTCCCCGCTGATCGACCTCTTTCGAGGACGTCCGCACCCGGACGCGTTCGACGATCTCGGGATGGTGTAGCCGTGAGTCCGGGTCTCAACCGCGTCGAGCACCACATATCCCCCTGAAGTGGACTCGCCTCCAGGTGCACGGCATCTCGCCCAATGCTCCGGCGACGCAGTGGCCACCTGCTCGCTCGATTCGTCCCTGCACCGAGAGCACGGCGCCGGCGATGAGGAAGAGATGATCAACCCGGTGGCGTCGACGAGGGTGGTGACCGGGGGTGCGGAGATGACGGCGGGGTCGATGCCGACGCGTTCGGCCATCAGCGGCGTGGTGGCGCGATCGTGGCAGACCAGGAACAGATCAGCACCAGGGACAGAGTGACGGCGACGGCGACCGGGAAGTCGACCAGGAGGGTGCCGACGACGAGACCGACCGCGGCGAGCATGGTGCCGAGGAGCAGACCGACGCGACTTTCGCCGTCACCACGACGGCGCCGATCGCGCCTATGACCGGATCGGCGCGCACGACCACCGGATGGAGCACCGGACCTCGTGGGGCACCGACCCGACGGTAAGACACGGCACCTAAAGCGTTCACGGTCGACGGGCTCAGCACGACCGCCTGTACGAGCAGGTTTGACACCGATGGCGTCGGCTTCGAGTCGCGCACGCCGGCACGGATGGCCATCGATCGGCCGGCTGTTCCGAACCGTGTCGGCCAGGCGGACGTGCTGCGCACGCGGACCGCACTCCGCAGGAGACCAACGGGAATGGGACTGAACTGGGGACTGACATTTCCGCCCTGATGCCGGCCCTTCAACGGGAACAGGACTGACCTGCGGAAACGCTTGATCATTTTGGTGCCCCCGGCGGGAGTGCCAAAGGATGGGAACAGGGCTGACCAGCGGGTTTATCGCGGCAGCCTGGTGGTCGAAGACCGCTTTAGACTCCAGCATTCCGGGTGAGTAACTAGCGGTGGGTGGAGCGTGACCAAACCGCCCACCGCCTACCTGCTGCTCGGCTCCAGTGCACCCTGCCGGGACCGGATCGCAACAACAGCAGCTTCGTCTGCTAGCGGTGATGCGCCGATCTACCGCAACAGTCGTGATCGATGTGGATCGTGCTGAGCCGTGCCTTCTTGGAGCAGCCGCGGTGAGAGCAGGTCGTGTAGCCGGCGCTGCACCAGTCCCCATGCCGGTAGCCGCCGACCATGTGGGCGGCCTCATCCTGCTCGGTCCCGTACCGGATCCACTCGTCGACGGTCGGGCCGGGGACCTCGGCCGAGGACTTGGTGGTGTCTGGGCGACGTTTGGGGAATCCCAGCGCGTTCGTGATCGACATCGGCGGCCCTCTCGGGTTAGTTGGTTCAACGATAAGGGGCGGCGGCATGCCCTCCTGGCGATCGGTGATCCCGGTGCGTGCCGCCGCCCTGGCCGGACCTCGGGGAGGGCGCCAACCTGCGCGAGATTGTTGTGCGGAGGGCCGGACCTCGGGCGGGAGTACCAAGGATGGGAACAGGCCTGACCAGCGGATTCGTACCGGCAGCTTGGTTGTGGAGGCGCGCTTCGCGCTGGCGCGGCCGGATGTGCCAGGAGGCGGCGGAGGGTAGGTGCTGACCCGCTCGGTAAGACCAGTCGTTACGGACAGGCCTTAGCTTCGCGTGCCATGAACGTCCGCTTCTGCCGGAAGGCGGACGTTGCAGGTTGAAGTCGAGGACGGGTCGGCGACCCCGCCCGCGCGGCGCGGACCACACCGCAGTTCCTTGCGGACCTTCTTGTCCCCGGCGTCGCTCTCCGTCCATCCGGTATAGGCGACTTCCAGGACGATCGAGTCGATCCTGGAGACGATGTCCGGCACGATCTTGTGCAGGCCCCGTGGTGTGTTCTCCTCGACGATCTGTGTGAGCGCGCCGCGCTTCGGGTCGACGAGTGGCTCCAGCTCCTAGCTCTACGGCCACCCAGGCCTTCGTGGTGACCAGCCGTGATGAACGGGCATTGGCCGTTTCAGTTCCGCTGGTCTTCACGGTTCTTGCGGTAGCTGGAGAACAGCGTGATGCCGCTGGCGACGGCGATCAGTCCGAAAGCGGCGCTGATGTAGGGGCTCAGACCGAAGGCTTGAGTGGCAACGTTGGCCGCGACGCTACCCACCAGGACCGTCGCGAGCAGAGCTTGGCTGAGGGCGGGCGAGATGTTCATGACGAGGAAGTTAGTAGTGTTTGCCGGCGTCGCCGATACCGCTGGCTACCAGGTGTCGGGTAGAGCAGGCTGCACCTCGATTCTGTGCGCTGGTGCGATGAGTTCGAAGCGCAGCAGGACTTTGCTCGGTTCTGCGAACTCGTGTGCCGTCGGGATCGTGCGGACGCAGCAACGCGCCCGTGTCTGCCGCTGTGCCGACGACGGTGGCTGATGTCGCGCCGATGACGTCCGTGTCGTCGAATCCAGGCTGGGACTACCGCGGAGCAAGAGGTACAGCCTGCGCTACCGGAAGCCACCTGCTGCCTGGGTCGTTCCGGTGGCCGGGCGAGATTACCGTCCTGCCTGGGAAATCGACGAATAGGACCTCGGGTTTTTGTGATGTCAATCCATAATATGCAAGTTGACGGGTCTTCTGGTGCGGGCGTTGGCAGGCCCGGGCCGGCTGTGCGGGTTCAGGGCCTGAGAAAGGTCTACGGCACGGAACTGCAGGCGGTGACCGCCCTCGCGGGCGTCGACGCGATGTTCGAGCGCGGAACGTTCACCGCGGTGATGGGGCCGTCCGGTTCGGGCAAGAGCACGTTGTTGCAGACCGCGGCGGGTTTGGACCAGCCGACCGGCGGCCAGGTGTGGGTCGGCGACACGGAGCTGTCGCAACTGTCGGAGACGGAGCTGACGAAGCTGCGGCGGTCGAAGATCGGGTTTGTCTTCCAGGCGTTCAACCTCATCGGAGCGTTGACGGTGCAGGAGAACATCGTGTTGCCGCTGCAACTGTCGGGGAAACGCGCCGACGCCACCTGGGTGCGGCAGGTCGTCGATCGGGTCGGGTTGACCGACCGGCTGTCGCACCGGCCGTCGGAGCTGTCCGGCGGTCAGCAGCAGCGGGTCGCGATCGCGCGGGCGTTGGCGACGCGCCCGGAGGTCATCTTCTGCGACGAACCGACCGGTGCGTTGGACACCCAGACCGCGGCCGAGGTGCTGAGCCTGCTGCGTTCGGTGGTGGACGAGGCGGGGCAGACGGTGATCATGGTGACGCACGACCCGGTGGCGGCGTCGTACGCGGATCGTGTGATGGTGCTGGCCGATGGCCGGATCGTGCACGACATGCCGCAGCCGGGTGCGGAACGCATCGCGGAGCACTTGGCGATGCTGGGCCGCCGTCCGCGCGTGACGCAGGTGCGCTGACCGATGCTGAAGCTAGCCGCGAAGATGCTGCGCCACCGCAAGGGCAGCGCGGTCGCCACCCTGCTGGCCTTGACGGCCGGAGTCATGATCTTGATGTCGATGGGACTGCTCGTGGAGTCCGGCCTGCGGTTCGAGGCCGCGTCGCAGCGCTACGCCGCAACGGACGTCGTCGTCGCCAATCGCGACATCACGCTCACGACGAACGGCCAGGAGGCCACCGTACCGCTGCCTGAGGGAGGCACCGTCCCGGCCTCGATGGTCGAACGGCTCCGGCGGGTACCGGGCGTGGCCGGCGTCGTGGCGGACACGTCGGTGACGGCGATCCTGGCGAACGGCGGGGCCACCGGGCACGGGTGGAGCAGCACGGTTCTCACCCCCTACCAGCTGACCAAGGGTACCCAGCCGAACAACGACAACGAGGTCGCGCTGGACGAACGCGTGGCCGGCTCGGTGGCGCCCGGCGACGAGGTCCCGATCCTGATGGAGGGGACGGCACGCGTGTACCGGGTCAGCGGCCTCGTGCGCAACGCCGGTCCCCGGCCGGGCGCCGACGCGTCGCCCGCGGTGTTCTTCACCGACGAGCACGCGGCGGCCGTGTACCCGCGGAAGGGCCGGGTCGACGCCGTCGGCGTCATCGCTGAGCCAGGTGCCTCCAGCGCTGCACTGGTCGCCGACGTGCGCAAGCTGGCCACCGAGGCCGGTGTCAAGGCCCACGCCGGCGCCGAGCGCGGGCAGCTGGAACAGTCCGCGGACGTGGCGGCCGGCGCCATGCTGATCCAGCTCGGCGCCATCTTCGGTGGGTTCGTGGCGCTGCTGGTGATGTTCGTCGTGGTCGGAACCATCGGCCTTGCGGTCCGGCACCGGCGACGCGACCTCGCGTTGCTCCGGGCCGTCGCCGCGACTCCAGGCCAGATCGCCCGGTTGATCCTCACCGAGGTGGGGCTGCTCAGTCTGTTGTCGGTCGTGATCGGTGTGCCCTTGGGCTGGTTCGCCACTCGATGGCTGCGGGGGGAACTGGTCGACCGCGGGTTCATCCCGAACACGTTCCCGTTCAGCGGCGGTGCACTGACTGCGGCCGCCGTGGTGGGGGCGACAATGGCGGCGGCGGTGGGGGCCGCGCTGATCGCCGCCCGTCGGACGATGCTGATCCGCCCGACGGAGGCGCTCGGTGAGATCGCCGTGGAATCCAGTCGGAACAGCAAGATCCGCCTGTTCGTCGGGTTCGCCACCCTGGCGGGTGCCATCTACCTGACCACGCTCAGCACGACGCAGAAGGGGAACGCTGCCCTCGGCACCGCGCTCGGCATGCTGTTCGCGCTCGTCTTCGCGGTCGCCCTGCTCGCCCCCTGGATCAACCGGGTGGCCGCCCGCCTTCTCGGCCCGGTGCTGCGTGCGGTGTGGGGCGACAGCGGCTACTTGGCCGCGGCGAACCTGCGCGCCAACGCCCAGGGCATGGTCACCGTGCTGACCGCACTGGTGCTGACGGTCGGCCTCGGTGGCTCGATCTGGTTCCTCCAGGACAACCTGCAACGACAGACCGTCACCCAGAACCGCGCCGGGATGCTTGCCCAGCACTCCATGAGCTCCGCCACCAGCCTGCCTGAGACCGCCCTCGCAGAAATACGCGGGATTCCCGGCGTGGTGGCCGCCACCGGAGTGCGGAACACCTCGATCATCCTCGGCGGAGGCGGGGAAGGCGGCGGTGTGCAGGCGATCGATCCGGACGGCGTCGAGCACACCATGGACCTTCAGGTTCGCAGCGGCAGCCTGGCTGACCTGCGCGGGCCCGCCATGGCGGTGTCGACCCTGCAAGCCGATTCGAACGACTGGAAAGTCGGCGACCAGGCCGAGGTGTGGCTCGGCGACGGCACACCGGCCACCCTGCGCATCGTCGCGATCTACGACCGGGGCATAGGCTTCGGCGACTTCACCGTCACCAAGGACGTCATCGAGGGCCACACCGCCTCCACCGGCTACGAGCGGATCCTTGTCCGCGCCGAACCGGGCACCGACATCACCACCGCCCTGGCTGACGTCACCGACCGGCACCCCGGCAGCACCATGACGAACACGGCCGGGCTCACCGGCCGGCTTGCCAACGACCTGGCGCTGAGCGCCTGGTTGAACAAGCTGCTGATGGGCATGATGATCGGTTACGCCGCCCTGGCCGCCGCCAACACCATGGTCATGGCCGCCCTCACCCGTGGCCGCGAACTGGCTTCACTGCGCATGGTCGGCGTCACCCGGAAGCAGGTGAAAAGAATGGTCCACGCGGAACAGTCCGGCCTGCTCGGCGTTTCCCTGCTCATCGGCGGATCCATCGCCGCGCTCACCCTGGTATCAGTGGTGCGCACTCTCACCGGGCAGAGCGTTCCTTATGTCCCCACGCTGGGATGGGTGTCCATCATCGGCGGCACGGCGCTGCTCGCCCTGCTCACCACCATCCTGCCCATCGCACAACTGCTCCGGGTCCCACCGATCGCCGGCATCGGCGTCAAGGAGTGACGGTCACCGGGGACGGCAGACGTCCCTGATCCGGTTGAACGACAACCGAAGGGCGTGTCCGCACTGCGAGGACGCCCTTCGGTTGTGGTCGTCAAGCGTCCGGCCGGAGAGAGCGCTCGCGGCGGTCGAGCATCGAACAGCTGCGGTTGTTCCCCCACCGCTGCGTCACCGAGACGCGATGCTCAAGGCGGTGCTCACCGCCCATGCCGAAGACGGGGATGCTGCCCAAGCGCGAACACGGCTTGGCCGGGATCACCCGCCGCACACGCCGCACGACCGGAGCCGTATTCGTCCGGGCTGAGCCAGCCGAGTCCTTCTGGATGCGCTCGGTAAGCGGCGCTACCTCGGTTCGGTGCCTTGGAGGTAGCGCAGGACCGCGGTGACGCGTCGGTCGGCGCGGTCGTCGGGTGCGAGGTCGAGCTTGGCGAAGATGCTGCGGATGTGCTTGTGCACTCCTCCCTCGGTGATCACGAGCCGCTCGGCGATGGCGGTGTTGCCGAGTCCTTCGGCCATGAGCGCGAGCACATCCCGTTCCCGGGGGCTCAACCGGCCCAGCGCGCTGGTGTGCGGGTTGCGTGCCAGCAGCTGGCCCACCACCTCGGGGTCGACGGCGGTGCCGCCACCGGCCACCCGGTGCAGCGCGGTCAGGAATTCGTCGACCCGCCCCACCCGTTCCTTCAGCAGGTAGCCGAGCCGGTCGGCGCCGGTGGTCAGCAACTCGGTGGCGAACGCCTGCTCCACGTACGCCGAGAGCACGAGCACCGCGAGGCCGGGCCGGCGGCGGCGTGCCTCGACGGCTGCCACGATTCCCTCGTCGGTGTGGGTGGGTGGCATCCGCACGTCGACGATGGCGACGTCCGGCTCGTGCTCGGCCACCGCGGCCAGGAACGATCCCGGCGTGTCGGTGGTGGCCACCACGTCGAGCGACTCGGCGCGCAGCAGCAGCGCCAACCCCTCGCGCAGCAGCGGGTCGTCCTCCGCGATCACGATCCGCACGGCAGCTCCACTCGCATCGTCGTCGGCCCGCCGGGCGGGCTGTCCAGGGTGAATCGCCCGTCGTGCGCCTCGACCCGCCGGCGAATGCCGGACAAGCCCGACCCGCCGCGTTCGTCCGCGCCACCCCGGCCGTCGTCGCCGATCCGCAGCAGCAGCCGATCACCATCCCGGCACACCGCCACCACAGCGCTCGCGGCGCCGCTGTGCTTCGCCACGTTGGAGAGAGCTTCGGCCACCACGAAGTACGCGGTGGCCTCGACCGAGGCGGCGCAACGGCCCGGCACGTCCACCACCACCTCGCACGGCACACCGCAGCTGCCCGCGAGGCCGGCCACGGCGGTTGCCGCACCAGGGCCGCCTCACCATTCAGGCACTTGGCGTAGACCTTGTGCAGGACCTCCACCGAGTGCCCCGCCCACTCCGCCACTGTGGTCGACGGCACGCCCCGTTGAACCACGACACCGCAGCGTGCCGCAGGTCGTGCTCCAGTCCAAAGGAATCGGCATCAAGGCCGATGGCACGGTCGGCAGTGTCGTCTACGAGGACATCATCACGCGCCAACCCGACGGTTGGAAGATCAGCTACCGCAAGGTGACTGCCAGGCGATCGGCACTTGGCGACCACAAACCCGGTCCCCGCATGGCTCGGCGATCGATGCGCCGGCCGGCCATCTGTTCGCGTTCCCCGCAGAGGTTGTGGGATCTCGAATGCGACGGCGGATCTCGCGCTGGCAGGCAGTTGGCGGATACGTCATAGCGGCCAGGAATCCGCAGGCGAAGTCGAGTGTCGCAAAACGGTGAAGGCGAGTAGGAAACGACGCCCGAATGAGACTGATCTTGGTGATGTCCTGGTGAGACAAGCGGGAAACCCAGGTCAGCCGGCGAAGTCCCCGCGCCGTACGTCGTCCAGCACCGCACCCTCGAACCGGGTGCCGGTGAGGGTCGCGCCGAACAGGCTCGCACCCGTCAGGTCGCTTCGGGCGAAGTCCGCTCCGGTCAGGTCGGCCCCGGTGAACGCGGTGCCGCGCAGCCTGGCGTCGACGACGGTCGCCCCGGTCAGGTCGGCCATGGCGAGCAGTGCGCCACCGGCGTCCACGCCGGACAGATCGGCGCCCGCCAGGTTGGCGTGCGCGAGCGAGGCGTCCCGCAGCACCGCGCGCTCCAGACGGGCGGCCCCCAGGTCCACGAACTCCAACTCGGCGCCGGACAGGTCGACACCGGTCAGGTCCCGTCCCGCGCACGGCGCGGCGCGGAGGTCCCGGCCGTCGGTGTCCGCCACCTCCGGCAGCTCCACCAGGTGCGCCCGCCAGTCGCCGCCGGTCCGCAGGGCGGTCAGCGCACCGTCCAGCATGACCCTGCCCCGCTCGGTCAGCCAGCGCTCCCGGAGCAGGCGCTCCCGTCGACGCGTCTCGTCCAGCACGACATCTCCCCTGGTCAGCTACCGGGTGGCCATTCATGATACGGCGGGAACGAGCCGTGCCCGACCTCGTTGAGGAACCCGGCCAGCCGGTTGATCAGCCGGTTGACCTCGCTGAGCCGTTCCAACAGCACCGTCATGCCGCGCTCGGTCATGGTGTCGGGCGGGTTGTGGGCCTCGCGGGTCAGGGCCTCCCGCACCTTGAACAGGCCGTCGCACGCCTCTTGCAGGTCGCGGATGTGCGAGAACGGCCGTCCGTCGGACCTCCGCGCGACGACCTCACCCCGGGCTTCCCTCCGGGCGGCGCTGTAGTGGTTGTGGTTCGGTTCGCGGTTGATCTCGCCGACCGGGTTCCTCTTGAGGTTCTCCAACTTGGCGATGGCGTTCACGGCCTCCTGCCGCAGACCCAGCGACCGGTTCGGCACCGGCGGTTCCTCGACCACCGGCGGCTTCTCCGCCGGCGTCGGGGGCTCCTCGACGGGCGGCGGGCGCACCGGCGGCTCCTCCACCGGAGGCGGCCGGACGGGTGGTGGCGGCGGATCGACCGGTTTCGGCGAGGCCCGCAGGGACCGGACGATCCGGCCGCCGAAGAAGAGCACGAAGATCTGGAAGATGCCGCCGACCACCAGGTCGTACTGCTCCTGCGAGGACATCTCCCGGTTGCTGAAGAATCGCTTGCCCCGCGCGCCCTCGATGATCTGGGTGAGGCCGACCAGGCTGCCCACGCTCGCCAGCACGATCCCGGCGGTGACGCCCAACGTCTGCCAGAACCCCGACGTGGGCCCGTGTTCCGCCCGGTACGCCTCGGCTCTGGTGACGCACTCGTAGAGGAGCGCCCCGACCGCGAGCACCACGGCGGCGATCACCACCGCGGCGGTGAAGCTGATCGCGGCGACGATACCGAACTTGGCCAGGATCAGCGCGCCGACGAAGATCACCGCCGCGATGACCAGCGTGGCCAGGATCGCAGCGGCCAGGTAGAGCACGGCCTTGCCGATCGCGAGCAGCACCTTCTGCCACGCGGGCCGGTCGTACTCCTGCTCCGCCTCGGCTTCCGCGCGGGCCAGGTTGCCGTCCAGCGAGGCGAGTGCCGAATCGTTGTGCGCCAACGAATCCGTGACGCCGTCGGTGATCGTCGCGCGCGACCGGTCGTGGGTGGCGCCGACCTCGGCGACGGTCTTGCCGGACGTGTCGGCCAGCGCGGTCAGCAGCTGGTCGGCACTGCCCGTCGCCGCCTCCCGCCCCTGCCGGACCTGCCGGTCGGCCCCCTCCTGGACGCGGGCGGTCACCGTCGCCGTGGCCTGTCGCACGCCCGCCTGAGCCTGTTCGATCCCGCCGCGCGCCGTCCCCTCCAGCTCGGTCCCGGCCGTCCGACCCCGCACGATGACGGTGTCGAACTCCCCGCCCACGGTCGCGTCGAGCGCGTCCAGGGCGCCGATCGTCTGGGTGGCCACGCTGTCCACCGCGGTGAACCCGGAGGATCGACCGAGGGTGGCGAGCGCCGCGTCGTCCAGGCCGCGCAGCGCGAGGTCCGCGCCGTGCCCGGCCTGGTCCAGGGCCGCCCGTTCCACCGCGTCGACCTGGACAACGAGCCGCCCGCCCAGTTCGCGGGCGGTGGCTAGGGTGGCGGCCCGCAGGTCGCGGAGTTCCTGGACGGCCCGGGTCTCGATCGCGTTCAGGGCCTCGGTCGCGCCGGTCGCGCCGGTGTCCAGACCGTCCTGGACGGCCGCCCCGATGTCCCGGATGGCGTGCTGTCCGCCGGGCAGCGCCGCGTCGACCTCAGCGGCCACCTTGGTGGTCTGCTCGCCGATCCCGGCGGCGATCCGGTTCGCCTCGGTGAGCGCGAAGTCGGCGGCGGGCGGCGCGACCTGGCGCAGCTCGTCGGCCTGGGCGGTGCCGACCTGCCGCACCGCCTGGGCCCGGGCGGCGGCCCGGTCGGGGTCGGCATCGGTGATCGCGCCCACCCGGCCCTGGCCGCGCCGTGCGGCATCGGTCGCGTGCCCGGTCGCGGTGTCCCGGGCGCGCTGCGCCTCCGTCCGGCCCAGCTCGCGGGTCGCGGTCGCCTTGTCGGTGCCGGCCGCGCGCACGGTCGTGGCGTGGGCGTGCCCGTCGACGCCCAGCCGGGTGCTCTGCCCGGTCGTCGCCGTGGCGGCTTCGGCCCGGCCGGCGCCGATCGCGGTCCGGACGGCACCGGTCTGCTCGGCGATGTGGGCGCGCACCGCGGCTTCCGCCGCGTCGAACCCGTCGCTCAAGCGGGCAGTGAGGGCGCCGACCTCCTGGGTGGCGCTCTCCCGGCCGGCCGCCGCGCGCACCGCCACGGCCTGCCGCGCAGCGGACAGGGCGGCGGTGATCTCGCCCTTCTTCGCCGTGACGTGGGCGCGGAGCCGGGCGAGGGCGTTCCGCTGCCGGGGAGCGACCTCCACCGAGTCAAGGGCGTCGCCGTTGTCCGGCACGGGCGGCGCGGTCGGTTCGCGCGCGGTCCCCACGGGTGCCGGCGCGACCGCCGGCGCCGGGGCCTTGCGCTCCACCGGACCGGACGGCCGGGCAGGCTTCCGGGGCGGTGTGGCACGGGCCGGTTTCGGCGACTGGGGCGACTGGGGCGGCTGGGGTGACTTGGGCGGCGCGGGCTGGGGCGCCGGGGTGTACGGGGCGGGCTTGGCGGGCGGTGCGACGGGCGCCTCGCCACCGCGGAGCCGAGCCGGGAGCCGGTCGCCGAGTTCGGCCACGGCCCGCCGGCGCGTCTCCGGGTCGAGTGCCGCCAACTGCCGGCGCACCGCGCCCGTCCGGTCCTCGGGGTCCACCTGGAGCCGCGCCCGCAGCCGGGAGACGAGCGCCTCCTGCTCCGACCCCAGCGCCCCGGCGACCGCCGCGTTGCCCGCCGTGGCCTGCAACCCGAGCAGTCGGCGCACGGTCGGCGGTCCGCCCGGACTCGGGACGGTTCGCACCGGACGACCTGCGCGGGCGGGTTCCGGTAACCGGTCCGCGCCCTCGACATGTCCGCCCATGCAAGCCCGCCTCGATTTCTAGGTCCTCCGGGCAGGATGGCAACCGACCGGGTGCCCGACAACGGTCGCGGCGACGGCCAAACGGGCAGGAACCGCTGCCCTTCGCGGCACCGGTCGGCGCGCGGGACGCAACCCCGAACCGGGTGTGCTCCGTCCTGGTGTCAGCAAGCCGAACGCGTTGGTCACACCGAGGTAGGCCAGTCGGAGCAGCACAGCCGGTCATCATGCCGTGCTGGACGACATCACGCGGATGGCAACCGTGGCCCGTGAGCGCTTCGGGCACTCGGGCTACGTACGCCTTCTACCTGCGTGGATGAGGTTATCGGCATGCACAATGCCCTGCGCGGACAACAGCACCATCTGCGCCCGCCGCCACGTCACCACGCCGCCCGGAACAGGACCCGAGCGGCGTGTCACGTCAGGCCGAACGTTGCCTGATGCGGCACTAGGCCTCCCTGGACCACGCCTTGGAGAGGGCGAGCTTGCCGCCGGTGTGCAGCAGCGATCCCGAGTACACGCGGCTCGCCAGCAGCACGGTCAGCACGACCGTCCCGGCCAGCAACCCCATGGCCAGCAGCGGTTCCCACAGCGCCGCGTCACCGGCGAACAGTCGCACCGGCATCGCGATCGCCGACGAGAACGGCAGGAACGACAGCACGGTGAGCACGGTGACGTTGTCGGAGAAGAACATCACGCCGAAGTACGGTCCCATCACCAGGAGCATCACCAGGCCCATGCTCGAACCCAAGTCCTCCTGCCTGCTGACCAACGACCCTGCCACCGCCCACATCGCGGCCAGCAGCACGAAGCCCAACACCAGGAACGGCACGAACCAGCCCAACGCGGGCGCGACCAGCGCCAGCAGCTCCGAGTGGCCGCCCAGCCGCATCGCCACCGGCGCGGCCACCGCGATCACCAGCACCTGGCCGATCGTCAGCAGCGAGTGGCCCACGATCTTGCCCGCCAGCAGCGCGCGCACCGGCACCGTCGACACCAGGATCTCCACGATCCGCGTCTGCTTCTCGGTGACGGTGCTCTGCGCGATCGCCGTCCCGCCCATCCCGAACATGAGGAACAGCAACGCGAACACCATGATCACGAGCTGTCGCTGACCCTGGCCGACCTCGGCCGGGTCGAGCAGGTCGACCGGCGGCGCGGTGCGCAGCGCGGCCACGACGTCGGTCGGCGGGTCGGCCAACGCGACCACCCGGATGCCCGTGGCGGACTCGCCCGTGGTGTCCGGCACGACCGCCGCCTCCACCTCCTCCGACCGGATCAACGCCTCGGCGGCGGCCAGGTCCGCAACCTCGCGGACCTCAACACCGGTGTCCGTCAACGCCTCCGCGGCCTGCGAGCCGACCGTGGCCACCTTGGTCTCGCCGCCACCGAGCACGGTCGGCAGGATCGACATCGCGAACAACCCGACCACGATCACGCCGAGACCGATCCAGAACGCCTTGGCGCGCAGGAAGGTCTTCATCTCCCGCTCGGCGACCAGCCTGGTGGCCGCGGCGAACCCGCGCGACCCGCCGTCCCGCTCCCGCTCCGTCACACCGGTCATCAGATCGCCTCCATGAAGATCTCGCCGAGCGTCGGCACGACGGGGGTGAAGCTGCGCACGGAACCTCGGCGCAGGGCGGCTTCCAGGACCACCTGGTCCACCTGGTCCACTTCGGCGTCACCGTCCGGTTCGAACACCACGCGCGGGCCGTCGACGTCGACCACCCGGACGCCCGGCACGTCGCGCACCCACCCGGCGTCGGACGCCACCACCAGCTCGAACCGCGTGGTGCCGTACCGGGTCCGCAGCTCGTCCCGCGCGCCGCTGACCGCGATCCGGCCGCCGGAGATGATCACCACGTCGTCGCACAGCCGTTCCACCACGGACAGCTGGTGGCTGGAGAACAGCACCGGCACACCGCTCGCGGCCCGGTCGCGCAGCACCCCGAGCACCGTCTCGACCGCGATCGGGTCCAACCCGGAGAACGGCTCGTCCATGATCAGCATGACGGGGTCGTGCACCAGTGCGGCGGCGACCTGCGCGCGCTGCTGGTTGCCCAGCGACAGCTCTTCGAGCTTGTCCTTGGCCCGGTGGCCCAGTTCGAGCTGGTCGAGCAGGCGTTCGGTGTTGCGCCGCGCGGTGTCCTTGTCGAGGCCGTGCAGCTGCCCGAGCCAGGCGATCTGCTCGGCGACGGCCATCTTCGGGTACAGGCCGCGTTCCTCGGGCATGTACCCGAACCGCTGCCGCACCGAGCCCGTCACCGGCGAGCCGTGCCAGGCGACCGTGCCGCCGTGCGCGGCGAGGACACCGAGGACGATGCGCATGGTGGTGGTCTTGCCGGACCCGTTCGCGCCCAGGAACCCGGTCATGCGGCCGGGCCGGACCTCGAAGGACACCCCGTCGAGGACCTGGTGGTCGCCGAAACTCCGGCTCACCGACGTCACTGTCAACATGACCGCAACGCTAGGCCGCGCACGCCTCCGGCACGTCCGGCGCGAGATCGACTCCGGGGGTCATCCTCGCGGAGGACCCCCTTGGCCCGGTTCCACGATCCCGTGCTCGTAGGCGAACACGACGGCGTGCGTGCGGTCGCGCAGGCCCAGCTTGGCCAGGATGCGCGACACGTGCGTCTTCACCGTCGTCTCCCCCAGGTACAGCGCGCCGGCGATCTCCGCGTTGCTCGCGCCGCGCGCGAGGTGGACCAGCACCTCGAACTCGCGGTCGGTCAGCTCGGACGGCCGGCGCGCGGGCGTTGCCGGCGCCGGTCCGGTGAACCGGGCGATGACGCGCCGCGTGACCTCGGGCGACAGCAGGGCGTCACCCCGGGCGACGATCCGGACCGAGTCGACCAGGTCCTCGGGTGAGGCGTTCTTGAGCAGGAAGCCGCTCGCGCCCGCCCGCAGCGCCTCGAACAGGTAGTCCTCGCGGTCGAACGTGGTGAGGATGACGACCTTGATCGGGTTGCCCGCGCCTGCCGGGCCGAGGATGCGCCGGGTGGCCTCCAGCCCGTCGACGCCCGGCATCTGCACGTCCATCAGCACGACGTCCGGCTGGAGCCGGCCGACCACGTCCACGGCCTCGGCGCCGTCACGGGCCTCGCCGACCACCTCGATGTCGTCCTCGGTGCCGAGGATCACCCGGAAGCCCGCCCGCACCAGGTCCTGGTCGTCGGCGAGCACCACGCGCAAGGGGGTCGTCATGCCGGGAACCTCGCACGGACCCGGTACCCGGCGTCACGGCGGGGTCCGGCTTCCAGCTCGCCGCCGTGCACCGCGACCCGTTCCCGCATGCCGACCAGGCCGAACCCGGCGCGGCCCACCGACGTGCCCTTGGAGCCGCGGCCGTCGTCGGCCACCTCGACCTCCAGCGAGTTCTCCAGGAACCGCACCCGCACGTCCGCCTTGCGGGCGTCCGCGTGCTTCACCACGTTCGTCAACGACTCCTGCACGATCCGGTACACCGACAGCGCGACGCCCTCCGGCACCGGCCGGGGGTCGCCGTAAACGCCGTGCTCCACGTCGAGCCCCGCCGACCGCGCCAGTTCGGCCAGCTCGGACAGCTGGTCCAGGCCCGGTGACGACGTCTCACCCTCCTTGTCGCGGACCTCCTCCTGGTCGGCGCGCAGCACGCCCAGCAGCCCGCGCAGTTCGCCGATCGCGGTGCGCGCGGTGTCCTCGACGGTCCGCAACGCCTCGCGGGCCAAGTCGAGGTCGCGGTCGAGCACCCGCCGCGCCGCGCCCGCCTGCACGCCCATCACCGACACGTGGTGCGCGACGACGTCGTGCAGGTCACGGGCGATGCGGACGCGTTCGGCGACGATCGCGCCACGCGTGTTCTGCTCCTGCGACCGGCGCAGTTGCTCGGCGCGGTGCTCCAGCTCGGCCTGTCGGCGGGCTGATTCCCACGCCATGTCGCCGAAGAAGTACGAGGAGAGGAAGAACAGCAGGTTGAACCCGATGCCGTAGAGCACCGACGCGATCACCGGGTCCAGCGGACCGGCCGCTCCCTCGAACGACGGCGCGGGGCGCACCAGGAACCGCACCAGCCCGAACCCGAGCCAGGCGAACATCGCCACGATCACCGCGACCCGCGCCCACCGCGCCCGCGTCCGGTCCTGCCCCCACGCGCCGGCGCTGAACATGGCCAGGAACAACGCGACCGAGGGCACGAGGTTGTCGCCCACCTGTCGTGCCTGCGCCGCGATCAACAGCGCGCCGACCACGAGCAGCACGGCCACCGGGAACCGCCGTCGTGCCACCAGCGGCAGCGTCAGGGCCGCGCCCCAGGCGAGTTGCTCCGGCATCGACACCACGTCGTCGAACACCATCGCGCCCATGCTGTTGACCAGCACCGTCACCGCCGCCGCGCCCGCCAACGCCGCGAGCGCCAGCCAGACGTCGTGCCGCCGCTGGGCCGCAGTGGGGCCGGGACGCCGCCACTGCGCCCACACGGGCTCACGCGACCATTCGTCCGCCATGCCGAGAACGTAACCCGACCGGCGTTCGCCCAGCGCGCCCGACCACCACGGTCCAGCTGTGGTCACCGCGAGGCGTGGGAGGGTCGCGGGTGGTCACCGCCGAGCCGAACCCCGTGCTTGCCAAAGATGTAGTCCGGGCAGGTCAGGTGGCGTGGTGGTTACGCGTCCAGATCGTCGGCTGGCCAGTGGCCTGCGGGACGTTCCGTCGGCGATGCAGGCGTACCGCTCGCTCCATTGAGGACCGTCGTCCGGGCGGAGGCATGTCGGACCTGGCGACCCAGCTCCTTCGTTGGAACCACGAAAGTCGACTGGGGAGGACGACCTCCCGCCCATTGAGGAAGATGCATCTCACCGAGACCTGCGACGACCCATCGTTGTGGGATCGCCGCACTTGGTCGTGAAGGTGGTCACCACCGACGCGACCGTCACCGGACGTGCAAGTCCTCGGAGAACCGATGCCGAGCTCGATCGCCGCGAGCTGCTGCACACGGAGCACATCGTGGACGCCAGACACCTCCGTCGAACCACGCGGTCATCGGATCTTCGACTTGGCGGTGTTGCGCACTCGCTTGGTCCGGCCGACTTCGGCCAACACCTCCAGCACCGAAGGCCTGGTCAGGTTGTCGGCCACCTTGCGCTGCAACCAGTCCGACGCCTCTCGCAGTCGGTCGCGATCCGGTTCACCGCCCGCCACCAGATCCCGGTACAAGAGCCACTCGGCGACTCGGCGCGTCGGGAACTCGCGACCACCGAGCACCGGCAGCACCGCTTCCGCCCAGGTGTCGAAGTCCGGGTGTGACTCGCCCAATCGATCCAGGTGCCGCACGACGGCGGACACCGCCATAACCTGGTCCGGATCTCCGAGCACGCGCGTGATGACCTGGAGGTCGTCGGGTGGTGTGGCGTCCGCCAACGCACGCAGATACACCTCGTGCCGCACGTGTTCGTCGTGCACGCCCACGTTCACGTCCACGTCCTGGAGGCCGGTCGCCGCGACGAACTCCGGGAACCGATCGTGCTCGGTCACGACGACCCTCCTCCCGAGCCCTCGCAGGGTCGGTAGCGGCGCATGTCCCGGCGGATGGCGTTGCGGATCTCCCGGATGTGGTCGTCCACGACCTGCTGCTGCCTGCGTGACAACTCGGGGTCGCCCTCCAGCGGTTTGCCGTTCTGGCCGATCCGGGTTTCCGCGCCACCGCCCTTGACGTGGGCGTGCGGGGGAGCGTGGTCGTTGGAGTAGATCTGCACTCGCACGCCCCTGTCGTTGACGACCGTCCCGACCGGGCTGTCCTCGGTCAGACCTAGCGGGTCGAACCACGTGCCGGGGTTGCGGACGCAACTGTGCGGAGCGTAGCCGCCGCCGAGCCCCAGCGGATCGGCGGAGACGTACCTCGCGGTCCTGGGGTCGTAGAACCGGAAGTGGTTGTAATGCGGGCCGGTCTCCGCGTCGTGGTACTGGCCCGGGAAGCGCAGGGGCACCCGGTCGGCCTGGTCGGGCGTGATGCCCCACACCGTGGATCGGGCCCGCCACACCACGTCGCCCCGTGCGGAGAGCAGTTCGGTCGGCGTGCCGACCAGGTCGGTGACGATCGAGCGGACTGCTCATCCACGCGCTCCCGGTCCACGGGGACGCGCTCGACCTGCGTCACCGGCCGGTGGCTGTCGGGCAGGTAGTCCCACGTCGTGGTGCGGCCGGAGCGGGACTGCTCGACGAGCGTCTCGCCGTCCCGGGTGAAGTCCACCCGGTCGACCGGCGTGCTGGAGCCTTCGAGGATGTGCTCTTTCGCGATGCGCAGCCCCAGCGGGTCGTAGAGGTAGCGCCACGTGGAACCGTCCGGCGTGACGACCCGCACCAGGCGGTCGTCGCTGTCCCAGGTGTACCGCCATGTGACCGGGCCGTCGTGCCTGGTCACGAGACGACCCTGTGGGTCGTGCCGGGGGCCCGTGGATCAAGCCGCGCGCCCTAATGGAGGACCTCGCCGGTGCAATCACTTCATTGAAACACGGTATTCCCCTCGTGCTCACGGCCGTGGTGATCGTGGCCGTACAGCAGATCAGGGAGTTGGCATTGGCGTCGAAGTTCGGCGGGTCGACTTGGTAGCCACCGTGATGGCCTACGGCAAGGACGACACCGAAGCCTTCACCGGCATCGACAAACCCCAAACCCAGCAGCCCGGCAACGAGCCCTACAACTTCTACCGCTACAACGGCAAACGCTGGGACCGGGCGTCCGGCAGCTACGATATGGGCTTCCGCGACTACAACCCCGGCCTCAACCGCTTCCTCACCCGCGACAACTACAACGGCACCGTGGACGCGACGTCATGGCACCCGGTCTGGGGCGACGCCGAAGGCCGCTTCGTCAACATCGGCGACCTCAAACCCGGCCGGCACCTCACGTCGGCCGACGGCACCTCGCCGACGGTCACCGACGTCGACCGCTATACCAGCTTCGTACCGGTCTACGACCTCACCATCGACGGCGTCCACACGTACTATGTGCTGGCCGGTGGTCTCGACTTTCTGGTCCACAACTGTGGTACTGGCAAGTGGTCGTCGGATGACCCAGATGTAGGGGAGTTGGCCAATGCGATCGATGACCGCTACCCAGGTCATGTTTTGGCAGTGAACCGTACTCGCGGCGGCCTCGAACTCGACATTGAGACTGCGAACGCCACCATCGAGGCGAAGGGTGGCGACGGTCGCGGTCTGACGAGGCAGATCGTAGGTCGTCAAGGGCCGTCGGCTGTGAACCCCGAGCGGTCCTAATGGAATCGCTTCTTCTGCTCGTCGCGCGTGAAGTCGTGTTGGCTGATGTGGCAGACGTTCTCGCGAGGCGAGCCGTGCAGGTGGAGACCAGATCTGCGTCTGGTGATGAGTACCTTCTGTGTAGGTTCGGCGACCGGCCGTCATGGGAAGTATGGGTCGAAACGCCGAACTCGCCCACTTTCCATGAGTTGGAGGACGATGACCTTCGTTGCATCGACCGACTTGGGGCGCCCACGGTGGTTTTGATCGCATTCAGAACCACTGTCTTCGCTGACATCCACCGGATCTTGCGAGGTGTGGACTGGGGTGGTCCCGCGTGGTACCTCAGTCAGTGCCGAACGACCCGGGGCTGAAGGGCCGTGGTCAGGCTCCGGGCGGCTGCGGTGGCGTGTCGGCGTTCGACGAGTCACCCTGGTCGCGGGCGGCGGCGATGGCGGTGACGATGTTGTGGTAGCCCGTGCAGCGGCAGAGGTTGCCGGAGATCGCGGCGCGGATCTCGGCCTCGGTGGGGGAGGGGTTGTCGCGCAGCAGTTCCGTCGCCACGGCCAGCATCCCCGGTGTGCAGAAGCCGCACTGCAGGGCGTGGTGTCGGCGGAACGACTCCTGCAGGGGAGTCAGGGACGTGGCCGCCTGGCCCTCGACCGTGGTGATCTCGCTGCCCTCCGCCTGAACCGCCAGGACGCAGCACGAGCGGGCCGTCGCGCCGTCCAGCAGGACCGTGCACGAGCCGCACGCGCCGTGCTCACAGCCGACGTGCACACCGGTGAGGCCCAGATCGTGGCGCAGGAAGTCGGCGAGCGTGCGGCGGGGTTCGCAGTCGGCGGTGCGGGTGTGGCCGTTGACCGTGACGGTGATCTTCACTCGGCCACCGCCTGCCGCAGCGCCCTGCGGGTGAGCACGGCCGTCATGTCGCGGCGGTACGTGGCAGGGGCGTGCACGTCGTCGACGGGGTCGGTCGCCGCCGCCGCCGCGTCCGCCGCCGCGGTCAACACATCCGGTGTGAGGGCTTGGCCTCGCAGCAGCTCTTCCGCCGCGTGAGCACGGATCGGGGTGGGCGCCGCACCGGCCACGGCGATGCGGGCCTCGGTGACGACGCCGTCGGTGAGCGTGACCAAGGTGAAGACCGCCGTGATCGCCAGGTCGTTGGGGCGGCGGCTCAGTTCGGCGATGCCGTGCCGGGCGGTCGGCGGTGGCAGTGGGACGCGGATGCCGGTGAGCAGTTCGTCGGAGGCCAACGCCGTGCGGTGGGGGCCGAGGAAGAAGTCGTGGGCGTCGATCTCCCTTGTGCCACTGGGACCTTGGGCCGTGAAGACCGCGTCCAGCGCCAGGAAGACCGCGGGCAGTTCGGCCGCTGGGTCGGCGTGCGCGACGCTGCCGCCCACGGTGCCGCGGTTGCGCACGGACACATGACCGACGTGGGTCAGGGCCTCGGCCAGCAGCGGCACGGCCCGGCGCACGACCGGGGACGTCTCGGCGGCGCGCAGCCGGGTCAGTGCCCCGAGCACGAGCGTCGAACCGTCCTGCACGACGCGGGTCAACGGCAACCGGGACACGTCGACCACGACCTCCGGCCGTCGCGTCCGCGTGTTCAGCAGCGGGATGAGGCTCTGGCCGCCCGCCAACGCGACGGCGCCCCGCGCGAGCGCGTCCACCGCCATTTCCGCGGTGGATGCCCGGACGTAGTCGAAACGCGCCGCCTTCACCGCTCGGCTCCCGTCCGGATCGCGGCCAGCAGGTCCGGTGGTGTGATCGGCAGCGACGTGATCCGCACGCGGAACTCCGCCAGCGCGTCCTGCACGGCGTGCGCGATCGCCGCTCCGCCACCGATCACCCCGGCCTCCCCGGCTCCCTTGAAGCCGCCGGGGATGTGGTCGGCGGGTGTCTCCATGTGGCTGATGCCGAACGGCGGCACCACGCCGGCCGTCGGCAGCAGGTACTCGGCGAACGACCGGGTCAGCGCTTCTCCCGACGTGCCGTAGGCCAGCCGCTCGTACAGCGCGCCGCCGATGGCCTGCGCCGCGCCGCCCTGGAGCTGCCCCTCCACGATCATCGGGTTGATCATCGTGCCGCAGTCGTGGGCGATGAGGTAGCCGAGGAGTTCCACGACACCGGTCTCCACGTCGACGGAGGCGAGTACGGCCGTGCAGCCGAACGCCGTGGCGACGTTGACGGGGTCGTACACCTCGCGCTCGTGCAGCGTCGGTTCTTCGTCGTCGGGCAGCACGCCGTGCGGTCGTCGGTAGGCCGCGTCGCCGATGGCGGCCAAGGTCACGCTCCGCCCCGGCACGCCCTTGACCGATACCACGCCATCGCTGATCTCCAGGTCGTCCGGCGAGGCCTCGAAGACGTGGGCGGCGATGCGCAGCACCTTGGCCCGCAGTCGGGTGGCGGCGTTGAGCACGGCCGCGCCACCGACCGCGGCGGCACGGCTGGCCGCGGTGCCGTACCCGGTGTACGGAGCGGAGTCGGTGTCACCGGAGATCACCGTGACGTGGTCCAGCGGCACGTCCAGCGCGTGCGCCGCGACCTGCGCCAGCGCCGTGTGGATCCCCTGACCCATCGACGTTTGTCCGGTGTGGACGGTCACGCGCCCGGTCGAGTCGATGCGCACCGCGGCCTCGTCGAACCCGGAGTGGTCCAGCCCCGACATGTTGACGATCCGGGACGGCGCGAACGCGGACACCTCGTTGTGGAAGGCGTAGCCGATGCCCATGTGCGCACCCTCGGCACGCGCACGGGCCACCCGGTCGGCCCACCCGGCACGGCGAACGGCGTCACGGCACAGGTCCAGGCACTCGGCGTACCGGCCGCTGTCGTAGACGAACACCGGGCTCTGGTAGGGGAAATCGGTCACGAAGTTGCGCCGCCGCACATCGTGCGGGTCGAGGCCGAAGCGTCGGGCCACAGCTTCCACCATGTGCTCGTGCACGAAGTTCGCCTTGGGCAGCCCGTACCCCCGGTATGCGCCGTAGGGCGGCTTGTTCGTGACCACGCCGACGACGTTCAGCTCGACCGCCGGGATGGCGTACGGCCCGGTCATGATGGCGGCGGTCGTCCAGCACGGGCTGAGGCCGACGGTGCTGAAGTTGGCGCCGAGCACGCCGTGCACGGTGCCGCGCAGACCGGTGATCGTGCCGTCGGCCCGAGCCGCCACCTCGACGTCGATGCGCTGCTCCCGCGCGTGCACGGTGGCGACGAAGCTCTCCCTCCGGTCCTCGAGGAACTTCACCGGCCGCCCGGACACGCGGGACAGGACCGCGGCCACCACCTGGTCGCCGTAGAAGCCGGACTTGCTGCCGAAGCCGCCGCCGATGTCGGGCACGCGCACCCGCACCTTGTCCACCGACAGGCCGAGGACCTCGGCGAACAGCTCGCGGATCAGGTGCGGGCTCTGGGTGTTGACCCACGCGTCCAGGTGCGAGGTGAACGGATCCCAGGTCGCGACGACACCCCGCGTCTCCAGGGACGCGCCCCACTGCCGGGCGAAGCGGAACGTCTCCCGCAGCACCACGTCGGCCCGCGCGAACGCCGCCTCCACGTCGCCCTGCGCCACCACGGCGCGGCCCGCCACGTTGTCCGGCCAGTCCTCGTGCAGTCGGGGCGCGTCCGGCGACAGCGCCTGCTCCAGCGTCGTGACGGCCGGCAACAGCCCGTACTCGACGTCGATCAGCTCCAGCGCGTCCTCGGCAGTGGCGCGGTCGACCGCGGCGACGGCGGCCAGACCGTGCCCGGTGTAGAGCACCTTGTCGACCGCGAGCGGATACGCGACCGTCTCGGGCCCGTCCGGCGCCGGCCGCCAGATCAGCGGCTGTGGCCGCCGCACCATCGACTTCACGTCCGCGCCCGTGACGACGGCGAACACACCGGGGTACGCGGCGGCTGCGGTCGTGTCGATGCGCACGATCCGGGCATGCGGGTGCGGGCTGCGCAGGATCGCCGCCTCCAGCACACCGGGCGGCCGCACGTCGTCGATGAACACCGCCCGCCCCGTGAGCAGCCGCACGTCCTCCGCACGGCTCACACGAGCGCCGATCACCCCACCGCCCACGGTCACCCCCTGTCGTCCACCTCGACCCTGGCACTGACCGGAAGGGCGGGGAAGCACTCAGTCGGGTTACGTGTTGCGGCGGGAGGGGGATCACGCGGTTGCTGCCAGGTCAAGGTCTGCGGGTGACGTCGGCCGGCGTCCTGTCAAGGTGTGGCAGGACGCCGGCCGACAGGTTCAGCGGACCGGGACTATTCCGGTCGACGTGCGCTTTCCCACGAGTAGAATCGCGCGGCCTCGTCCAGCACCGATGGGCTGAGGTCCGTGTACCACTCCAGCGTCGTCTTCATGGACTCCTCGTAGTTGGAGTGGTCGTAGAGGCCGAAGTTCGTCGTGAGTTCCGTGAGGTTGGCGGTCAGCACGGCGCGTGGGGTCTCGCCGCTGCGCATCGGCAGGTACTTGATGCCGGCGTTGTTGCCGAAGTGCTCGTTGACGAGCGCGGCGACCTCGTTGACCGTCTTGCCGACGCCGCTGCCGCAGTCCGGCACGACGTCGGTGATGCACTGACGGGTGAACTTGATCGTCAGGTCGGCGAGGTCGCGGGAGTAGATCATGTCTACGATCTGCTCGCCGTCCCCGAAGACCTCGAGCGGGAGCCCGCGCATGGCCTGCGCGGCGAACGCCGGGACGATCTTCCGGATGGGGTGGAGCGCCTGACCGGGACCGTAGGCGTTGTAGTAGCGCAACGAGCAGATCTTGGTGTCCGGGTGTTCGAGGTTGGACATGCGCGCGAACTGCTCGGCGGCGTACTTGGTGATGCTGTAGGTGTTCAGCCAGACGTTGGGCTTGCCCGGGTAGAAGACCCTCGGCACCCCGTGCTCGACCGCGGTCTCGAACACCGCGACCGTGCCCTTGATGTTGACGTCGATGGCCAGTTCCTGGCTCTCCTGCAGCTCCGCCGTGCCCAGGACACCTGCCAGGTGGAACACCTCGTCGGCGCCGTCGAACAGCTCGGCGAGCAGTTCCCGGTTCCGCACGTCACCTTGGACGAATCGGCAGTCGACGTGCAGTCCTTTCGAGCCGGGTGGCAGGAGGTCGACCACCACCACCTCGTGCCCCTGCTCCAAGAGCAGCTGCGCGATCGTGCTCCCGAGGAACCCGCTACCCCCCGTGACGACAGATTTCACTTGGCTTCCCTCCTCGGATGCCGCCGCACCGGACGGTGCCGCGGAGAACATCCACCCCTGTGGTGACCGAATCGAATTGATCGTTGAGAGTCGTTCGTTGAACGCGTGCGTCTACTTGACGGACAGCGCACCCAGTTCGAAGTACTGGATCCCCCTGCTCACCAGCTCCTCGCGGAACAGGCCGAGGTTGTCGACGATCAAGGGCGGTGAGCTGAGCTTGGTGATGATGTCCGGCAGGTCGCGGTACTCGGCGTGAGCCGTGGCGACGACCAGCATGCGCACCTCGGCGAGCCCCGTCGGGTAGGCCAGCGGAGCGCTCCCGGTCAGATGAGTGGCTTCGTCCGGGGTGAAGTACGGGTCGTGCACCCGCACCTCCACGCCCAGTTCGCGGAGGCAGCGCGCCAGTGCGGCGGCGGGGGAGCCCTCGCTGATCCGGGCATCCGGCGCGTAGCTCACGCCCAAGATGCCGATCGGCCCATCGGCGAGGTCGCGGAGCTTGGCCGCCAACTGCCGAGGATAGGCGGCGGACCACTCCCGGGCCGAGTGCACGATGGGCATCGCCTGGCTCTGTGCCACGTCCTCGACGATGAACTCCGGGCTCAGCGGGATGCAGTAGCCGCCGATGCCGATCGAGGGATGGTAGGTGGGCATGTTCCACTTCGTGCCGGCCAGCTTCAGCACCTCGACGACGTCGAGATCCGGGTACGCCTCGGTCAGCTGGTTGGTGAGCACGAGATCCAGGTAGCGGTACAGGTTCTCGACCGGCTTGGTCAGCGCGGCGTGCGCCCAGTCCCGGGCGACGTGGACGTGCTCGGAGACCGACGAGTACAGCGCCTCGGCCAACGGTCGGGATTCGTCGCGCCAGGAGCCGACCACCCGGGGCAGGGTCTTCAGGTTCATGTCCGCCGACAGCATCCAGTCCCGGCGGGGTGCGGCGATCAGGTGAAGGCCCGGCCAGTCGGGGGCGTCACCCAGCAGCGTGGGCAGCACCTCCTCCCGCAACCACCGGACGTTGACCGTGCTCTCGATCGAGACGATCACCTCCCCGCCGGCGCCGTGCAGCGCCCGGATCCGGCGGAGCACGTCCAAGAGCGGTTCGACGACCGGTTTTCCCGAGCGGTCGGTGTTGACGCACACCACGTGGACGGCGGCCGGCCACGGGACCTCGTCGGGGAGACCCGCGCTCAGCCGCCCGTCGTCCACCAGCTCCCGTCGCAGTGGGATCCGGTCCTCGAACCCGGGCACCGGGACCCTGGCGTTGTTGATGGAGACGACGCGGTCCGCGTCGATGTCCACCACGTGGCACCGGAAGCCGACATCGGCGAAGGCGACCGCCGCCGACAATCCGATGAAGCCTCCGCCCCACACCATGATGGGCGCGTCGCGGCGAGCGATGAGGTCGGCTAGGCCGTGTTGCGTGTTGGGCCGGTCTGGCATGGGGTTCACCTATCGGTCGACGAAACTGTCAATTCGGGCGACTAAGAGGGTGCGTGGACGGCGGATGCCTTGCTCCGCAAGGGGACCTCGAACGACAGGCTGGCGTCTGCGGCGTTGCGCACCGTCACGGCTTGGGCTTCCTGTTCCCTGGAGCCGACCAGGGCGACCCAGACCCACGGGTCCGGTGGGATCCGGCGGGCGCCCCGGCCGGACCCGTGCGGCTGCCAGTGCTCCCGGACGTGGTGGCCGGCGGCCCGCATGTCGGTGGCGATGCGCAGGAACTGGTCCGCGTCGAAGTCCCCCAGCCGGTAGAGGTGCACCAGCGGTGCGCGCGGCAACGTGATGACACCGGCGATCCGCTCCGCGCCGCCGGCCGAGCTCCAGCACGATCGCGTGCCGGGGTCGAGTTGGCCGACGATGTGGTGGTACCCGCCACCGTCGGCGAGGATCCGGCCGTCGGCGCCGCGGAGGAGGAAGCTGAGACCGGCGTGGTACTGGGTTCCGTGCTGCCAGGACCAGTCCAGTACGACGTCGGTGCCGATCCGCCGGGATTCGGCGAGCACCGCGTGGATGTGGTCCGTCCGCTCCGCCAGGTGCGGTGCGGCTCTGCGCACCGCGATCAGCGCGGCCTCCGGATCCGACTTCGGCTGTGCCGCGGCACGCACGAGGCCGAGCCGGTCGAGCAGTTCTTCCGCCCGGTCGTCCTCCTGGGGAATCGCCTTGCGCTGCCGGTACAGGGCCAGGCGGGCTTCGCCGGGGCCGAGGCCGAGCTGTTCCGCCACGACGTCCACGACGCCGAAGTCCGTGTACACCGCCCGGAAAGTGACGTCGAGGCGCTGGAACACATCCGTCCACAACCGCGCCAAGGTGAGGTCGGCGGCCAGTTCCACCGGGTGCTGCCACATGACCGCGGTCAGGTGGGTCCAGCTCCGCAGCGGCTTGCGGACGTATCGGGCGATGAGCACCTCCCCGCTCGCCGCCACCGGTGCGCCGCCGTGGAGGAGTCCCGTGCCGTGCAGGGCGCGGAGCACGGCAGGCAGGGAGTCGGCGGTGAGGGCCAGCCTGCGTTCCTTGCGGTCCGGGAACACGAACATCCGCTCGTGCGCGGCCGAGCCGAATCGTTCGAAGGTCTCCGCGTACCCGACCGGCGCCGGCGTGAGCGGGATGAACCCGTAACGTGCCGAGATGTCCTGGAAGGAGCGCACGACAGCGGTGATGCGCTGCACGTCCTCGCCGGCGCGATCTACGAAGCCCCGGGGTGTTCGGGTGAAGGGGGTCTCCAAGGAATCGCTCCGTCCTTTGTCGACTGCGTCTGCACGCGCCCGTGAACGGGCGGGCCCTGTCCGGCCGTCGGTGCGTTCGTCCCTTCGCGACTCGCCGGGCCTGGTGAGCCGAGTCCCCGGCCGTCGCGGTGAACCGCTACCGGTGGTCGCCGGCCGCCTTGTCCCGCGTCGGGCGGACCGCGAGGTTGAGCCCCTGCCGCATGAGCGAGCGCTGGGCGAGGGTGACGTCGGTGCGAGTCCCGGTCGCGATGGCCACGTCCGAGCGGTTCATCGCGGAGAAGAGCAGTTCCGACGCGCGCCCGAAGGTCATCCCGGGGAACGAGTCGAGCAGCGCACCCACCAGGTTGTCGTAGGACAGGTCGTACGGTGAGTACCTGAGGTAGGTGGAGTACGCGCGCTCGCCCGGTCCGGAGACCTGCCACGGTTCGGGTGTCCCGAGCGACCAGAAGTAGGACTGCGGGTCGTTCCAGATGGGCGCGACGTGCTCCATGATCACGTCCGGGTTCCGGAGTTCTTCGGGCAGCAGGGTGCCGCCCGAGAACGCCTGCGGCGTGTCGTGGTCGCTCGTGATCCTCGTCGCGGCCGCCGAGCACCGCGGGCAGCCGGTGTCGAACCCGCCCAGTTGCAGCCGGAACTCGAAGTCGCTGTCCGGGGCGTGGACCATGTTCCGGAACGCGCCCCGGGAGTAGTCGTTGCGGATCCGGGCCTTGGCCAGCAACGCCGCCTGGTGGGCGTGGTGTTCGGTCTCGACGAGGAGGAGCTCGACCGGCTTGCCGGCGAACCACAGTTCGAAGACCACGTGTTCGAGCGGGTGCAGGTCCTTGCGGAGGTCGGACCAGCCGAGCTCGAAGTGCCTGGGCTGTGCGATGAACTCGTGTTGGCAGACGACGTTGAGGCCGGCATCCTTGACCGATTCGTAGATCTCGCTCCGCAAGCCGCACTCGATGGCCTCGGGTTTGATCAGTAAATATGATTGGCTGGTCATACGGAATGGTCTCCGTCCGAGTGGGGTCATCGGTCGAGGCGCGCTGAGGTGAAGCCGCGCCAATCCATTGCGCAATAGGCGTTCAGTGGTGCTCGACCGCTCAGCAGATTCGGATCGTCGGGGTTTGATACCCCTGATTCGGAATCAGCGCCGTTCGACGACCGTCGACGGTCGGTGGCGAAGAAAGGGCCGTGAATACTTACCGCACTGCGTCTTCACCGGCGTGGTATCGCCAAGTCGAGAGTACCGCAAACGGTGACGGAGGAAAAGGATTGACTTGTTGGAATTTCACTGCGGAACGCATGTGGTTCCGCTCCTGCTTGTTGTTCGGCTCTTGCTTGTCGTTCCGCTCTTGCTGCGATGACCGCCGGTGCCGTGGCCTGCCCGTGGTTCGACACCACGGGCAGGCCCGACCGCATCCGACGCGATCGCTACCGCGAACCGGTCGAGTTCGTCACGCGGGTTGCAGCGCTGCCTTCACCCGCTGCGTGAACTCGGCGACGGGGACCTCGACCTGCTCCTGGGCGACCAGGTCGCGAACGATCACCACGTCCCGCTCCCATTCCCGAACGCCGACGATCACCGCGACCCGCGCGCCGTCCTGGCTGGCGCGGACGAGTTCTTTGCCCAGTTTGCGCGGCTCGATCGGCACGGAGGTCCGCACGCCTTCCTGGCGCAGCCGACGTGCGAGTTCCCGGCACTCCGGCATGAGGGAGTCGTCGATCGGCACGACCGCCGCGTCCACCTCCGCGCCCGGCTGCGGGCGCAGCCCGTGCACGCTGAGGAAGTCGTGCAGCGTCACGTCGCCCATGCCGAAGCCGATGCCCGGGATCCGCTGCGTGGTGAACAAGCCCGCCAGGTCGCTGTACCGCCCACCTCCGAAGAGCGACCTCGTGTTGTCGGGGTGGAGGTCGAACACCTCGAACACGGTGCCGGTGTAGTACTGCAGGCCACGCACGATGAACGGGTCGAACTTGACCAGGTCCTTGGCCTCGCCCTTGAGCACCGTCGCCAGGTTGGACCGGCTCAGCGCGTCCGGCGAGATCTCGCCCAGCACGTCCTGGCCGCTCTGGAGCACCTCCTCCAGGCGGTGGAACTGCTTGTCGTCGATCCCGAGCTCCTCGGCGTCGGCGACGAGCCGCTCGCGGGGGACCTTCGCCCACCGGTCGATGAGCGAGGACGCCGGGGCGAGCTTCTCCCGTTCCACGCCGACGATGTCGATCAGGATGCTCTCCAGGATCACCCTGTCACTGGCGCGCAACACCCACATGTCCTTGGTGGCGCCCAGCGCGGACATCATGTCGTGGATGAGCTCGAAGATCTCGATCTCGCAGTTCGGGCTGTCCGAACCGAAGACGTCGACGTTGATCTGCCAGTGCTCGCGCAGCCGCCCGCGCTGCGGCCGCTCGTAGCGGTGGCAGTTCACGTTGCAGTACCAGCGCACCGGGAACTGGAGCTTCCCCGCGTTCCCGGCGATCATCCGAGCGGCCGAGGGGGTCATCTCGGGGCGCAGCGCCAGCCGTCGTCCACCGCGGTCCACGAGCGAGTACAGCTGCTGGTCCGCGATTTCCTGGCCGGACTTGGCCTCATAGATCTCGGCGGGTTCCAGAATTGGGCCGTCGTAACGGGCGTAGCCGTACTTCTCGATTGTTTCGAACAGGCGATGGAAGACCTGCTGCCGCACGGAAACCTCCGCTGGCAAGAAATCCCGCGTGCCCCGATAAGGCACGGTTGGCAGCAGCTGGCTCACAATTTGCCCCTTCTATCGAACCTGATTAGCCCATTCGATTATAACATAACGCATATGCAGTGGATCACCGGGTTCCGCGGAAAGCGAGGCGGGTGCCCGGCCCATCCGGTGACCCGGCTTTCGGTCGACTGGACCCCGTCGGTGGTGGAGCGTGGAACCAGGTCGTGGAAAGCGAGCCGCAGTCCGACGTCTCGTTGTTAATACCCGGCCCGGCGGGTCAGGTCGGTGCGAGGAAATGTCGAGCCGGCGACCTTGCGCCGGGTGCGGCACTGCAATGCAGTGTCGAACGGGGTGTTGCGGTTGTGCCCGCGGTACGAGAGGGGGCATGGCTACGAGTCCTTCCGTTCCAGCGCTCGGGCGCGAACCCAGTTGGTCAGCCACGCGCGGTCGGCCTTGCCGGTCGTGCCGGTGGGGATCTCGTCCAGGAAGTGGATGGCATCGGGCACCTTGTACCGCTCGACGCGTTCCGACAGCCACTGGCGCAGGTCGTCCGGGGTGCTCGTCGAAGTACCCGTCGGCACGACCACCGCGTGCAGCCGTTCGCCGAGCACCGGATCCGGGACGCCGCAAGTGATCGCCGTCGCCACACCGGGGTTCTCCTCCAACGCGTGCTCCACCTCGGTGGGCATGATCTTGTTGGCGCCCTTGACGATCACGGTGTTGGCCCGACCCCTGATGGCGATGCGCCCCTCGGGGAGGCATTCCACGAGATCGCCCGTGACGAAGTACCCCGTCCCGATCGCGTTCCTCGTCAGCTCCGGATCGCCGAGGTAGCCCCGCAACACCCCGGCACTGCGCACCCAGAGAGTTCCCTGATCGCCCGCGGCGGGCACGCGCCCGGGTGAGCCGAGGTGCCACCGCACACCGGAAAGCGCCCGACCCACGGAATCGGAATGCGCGTCGTACTCGTCCGCGGGAAGGAGGAACTCCGGTGCGCTGGTCTCCGTCAGGCCGTAGATGACCGCGATCCCGCTGTGCGGCAACAGCCGCCGGTACTTCTTCCCCAGTTCGGGGGTCAGCAGCTCACCACCAACGATGATCTTCCCGGGGGAGCCCACGTCGTGCAGCGCCTCGCGCACACCGCGGTCGTCCAGCAGCGGCAGCAACCGGCGGAGCATGGTGGGCACCATCGCCGCCCTGGCCACGGGCGCCGCGGTGAAGGCCGTGACCACGTCCTCCGGCGAGAAGCGTTCGAACAACCGCATCGAACCGCCGGTGCCGAGGGTCAGCAGCAGGTCCCATTGGCAGAACGAGAAGCTCGACCGCAATAGGGCGACGGCGTGTTCCTCCGGTCTGTAGTCCAGCACCTCCTGCAACATCGGGAGCTTGGCCAGGAGGTTGTCGTGCCCCAGGACGACTCCCTTGGGTTGCCCGGTCGAGCCGGACGTGAAGAGCGTCAGCGCCGCGCCGTGGAGCAGTGGATCCCGTGCGCCGTCCGGCGCCGGCAGCACCACGAGACCACCGGGGGCTGTTCGGCCCGACGAGGTGAGGTCCGCGCGGGACGTGGCCAGGTCGCCGAGGCTCAACAAGGTCGCCTTCGTCCGGGCGGCCGCCTTGGCCACCACCGGTGGCGGCACCGACGCGTCCAGCGGCACGGCGCACCGGCCGGCACTCCAGGCTGCGAACAGGCGGACCACGCTGTCGACCCGGTTGGCCATGAGCACGACCACCGGCCCGTCGTCCGCGGCGGCGCGGAGGTGCGCGGCGCCTTCGGCCACGGCCGCGTCCAACTCGGCGTAGGTGAGCGTGCGCCGGCCGTCGGACAAGGCGGTGCGCCCACCGTGGGCCCGGCACGCGAGCGAGAGGAACTCGGCGAGATCGGTCGCGCCCGCCGTCACGTCGAGGTGCGTCGTCACGCGTGCACCCCCTCGGTCGCTGCGGTGAGCGCGCGGAACGCGGCGGGCACGATGCTGCTGAACGTGCGCTCGTCACCGCACGGCATGGTGCGGCGGCGCAGGTGGTCCCGCAGGTCTTCGACCAGCTCGTCCGTCGGTCCGGAGAAGAGCCGCCGCCGGACGACGAAAAACGGGGTGTCGCCCGGCTCCGGGTCGGGCTTGCCGTCGACGGCGACCACGATGCGGTCACCCCGCTCATCGGGTCCGGCCGTCGCCACCTCGGCCGCGTCACCCCGGAGCTCGACGAACCTTGCGCGGCCGGCGTGCTGCACGACCACGCCGTCGTCCACGAGGTCGGCTTGGACCCCCTTCCAGCGCAGCTCCCGGTGCCAGGACCGCAGTGCCTCCCGCACCGCGTCGAGCGCCTGTTCGTCGGACAGCACCGGCTGGTCGAAGGTGGTCTTCTCCTTGGCCGGAACTCCCGCGAGCAGCCGGCGTGCGGGGAAGGACCGGGTCACGACGGCGCCGGACGCGACGATGCACTCCTCGCCGATGTCTGCGCCCGGCATGACCGAGCAGTGGTACCCGAGCCAGACGCGATCGCCGATGGAGACCGGCGTGAAAGCCGTGTGGTAGCCGTCGAGCACGCTGTGGGCGAAGTGGTAGCCGTGCGTCCAGAGGCTGACGTAACCACCGGAGCCGACGTCGGACCCGAGGGTGATCTCGCAGTTCGCGTTGAGGATGTTGTGCGGCCCGATCGAGACCCGGTCGCCGATGCGGACCACCGCGGTGGACTCCAGCGTGCCGCCGTACCCGACCACGGTGTGCGGTCCGAGGTAGAGGAGCCGACCGGCGTCGAAGGACCTCGCCACCACGTCGACGCCGGCGCAGACCCGGGCCGCGTCGCCGACGCGGAAGCTGTCCGCGCACAGGACCCTGACCCCGCCGGCGATCTCGCTCCCGGCTCCGATGGAGATCGTGCCGGCCCGCAGGTCGCTGTCGGCGCCGATCCGGACATCACGACCGAGGTGCACGGTCTCACCGACGAGGTGGACGCCGTCCCCTATTCGGACACCGGGTTCCACCCGCAAGTCGTGGGCGTGGACGACGACGCCGTTCCCGACATCGCAGTGGTCGGGGAGGACTGCGCGGGGAATGGTGCCTGCCCGCGTGGCTTCAGACATGGGAACCCTTCTTCTGCGTAGGTGGCGGAGGGTGTCGTCGCGGTCAGGACGGCAGCGCCGCGAGGGCATCGCAGATCCGCCGCACCGCGTCGTCGGACATGCTCGGGTGGAGGGGGAGTGACAAGGTCCTCGTCACAGCCGCTTCGGCGGACGGGAACCCGCGCGGGTCGAGGCCGAGTTCGCGGTGCAGCAGCGCTTCACCCTGGATCAGCCTGCTGGCGTCGATCCGTCGTTGCCGGAAGTGGCGGTGGAGGCGCTCGCGTTCGGCTTCGTCGGCGCACCGGAGCACGAACCGGTAGACCACGCGCTCCGCGTCGGGCAGCCCGATCGGCGCGAGCCGGGCTGGGCAGGCGGACAGGAACTGGTCGGCGATCCACGCGCGCCGGGCGCGAACGCCGTCGAGCCGGGCCAACTGGGAGCGGGCCAACGCCGCGTGCACGTCGGAGAGGGTGAGCACCAGTCGCGGCCACCGCCGGCTGCGGAACCCCGCCTCGGTGTAGCGGTGCATCCGCGCCGCGGCGTCGGGGTCTGCGGTCCAGCAGAAGCCACCGGTGGCGCCGGTGATCACCTTCGTCGCGTAGAGGGAGGACACGGCGATCTCGCCGAAGTTCCCGTGCTGTCCGTACGGGCCGTTCGTGCCGAAGGACTGGCAGCAGTCCTCCACCAACCTGGCGGAGTGCTGCCGCAGGTCGGGAAGTGGCGCGGTCGCGCCGTAGGTGTGCACGACGATCGCGGCGTCCACCGGGCCGAACCGGCGGCTCACGTCCGCCAGCGACTGCGGCGACATGGTCAGGTCGTCCGGGTCGACGTCCACGACCAGTGGGTGGCAGCCGGCGAGCCGCACGGCGTCGAGCAGGGCGACGCAGGAGTAGGTGGGCACGGCGACGGACGCGCCCTCCGGCAGGTCCAGCCCCACCATCGACAGGAAGAGCGCGAGCGTCCCCGACGTGGTGGCCACCGCCGCACCGCCGCCGAAGTGCCCGGTCAGGTCGGCCTCGAACCGCCGGCGTTCAGGTCCCGGCGCGATCCACCCCGAGCGCAGCACCCGGTCCACCGCGGCCCGGTCCTCGTCGGTGATCAGCGGTGCGTTGTGGTCGATCGACGCCGCCGTTTCGATCATCTGCGGTTCTCCTCGAGGTGTGGCGCGGCGACCTGGCGCAACCAGTCGAGGGTCGCGTGGTCCGGTGCGACCCGGTCGGACGACTCGTGCTCCAGCACCACCGCGGCCGGCCGGCAGGTGCGGATCACGTGAGCGATCACCTCGTGCGGCACCGCGGGCGCACGCCCGTGGCCCGGCGCCGGGTACGGGTGGTGCCCCGGCACGTCGGGGTCGGTGTCGTACAGGTGCACCGACTTGATGCGGTCGCCGACGAGGTCGGCGAAGGCGAGCACCTCGTCCGGGCCGGCGCGCAGGAACGCGTGGCCGACGTCGAGGCACAGCCCGAGGTCGGGCCACCCGTCGAGGACCTTCGCGTACTGCTCGGCACTGGAGCAGTGGGTGTTCGGCGTCAGGTTCTCCAGTAGCACCGTCACGCCGTGCTCGCGCGCGAGCACGGCGGCGAAGTCGAGGAACGGTCCGGCGAACCGGTCGAATGCGTCGGCCGGGTGCGGCGGGTAGGGCGTCGGGAAGTGCACGACGACGTGTTGCGCGGCGAGTTCGGCCGCGCAGCGGACGGTCGCCTCCATCGCCACGGCTGCCGCCTCGGCCTCGTCCGGGTCCGGCCCGGTCGGGCAGTACCGCGTGATGCCGGTCGGGTGCGGTGTCGGCGTGTGCAGGGCGGGCACGATCCCGTTGTCCGCGCAGAACTCGCTGATCACCGGTATCGCCGCCGGGGGATAGGTGTAGAACTCGACGATCTGCGGCCCGTACTCGAGCAGGCCGTCGAAATTCGCCTTGTCGACGAGGACGCTTGTGGACACACCGAGCATCACGGACCCTCCCCGGAGTCGGAACGCGCGATTTTCGAGGACGTCGACGCCGGTGCGCGCCGGCCCGCAGCGGACGACCGAGGAAGCCGCCGCGGAACGCAGGCGGCGGTGCCGCGCAACCCGCGCGCCTCGACCCGCTGATCAGGTCGAGCCACGCGTCTCACCCCGGAGCACACCCTCGAACGCCGTCAGGTAGGAGGACAGGGCCTTCGTGGACGGCCCGCCGGACGCTTCGACGGCGGCCTTGAGACCGGGACATCGGTCGACGAAGAACGGCGGGGAGACGGCGTCGAACTTCGCGTCGTGGCAGTCGACCTTCACCCACGTCGACTGGAACAGCGCGGCGCCGGACAGGTCGGCGCGGGACACGTTGGACTGGCTGAACCGGCTGTACGCGGCGTTGACGCCCCTCAGGTCGGCGCCCCGGAGATCAGCCGCGACGTACGCCTGGACCAGGATCGCCCCGGTCAACGAGGCGTCCGCCAGGCACATCCCCTGCGGCGGGTCGCCGGTGAGCATCGCGCGGTAGAGGTTGCTCTCGGACAGGTCCACGGCACGCAGGTCAACGTCGCGGAAGGTCGCGCACCGCGCGGTGAACCCGCGCATCCGGGCACCGCGGAACTGGCTCTCCACGACGTGGAGGTTCTCCGCCTGCGCAGCGGTCAGGTCGGCCTCCACGAAGGTGGAGTCACCGATGGACGCCGATACCAGGGACGCCGAGCGCAACCTGCTGCCGTCGAGGTTGCTGCTCCGGATCCGCGCACCGGTCAGGTCGGACTCGGACAGGTCGGCGCCGGGCAGCATGCACTCGGAGATGTCCGCACCGCGGGCGCCGAGGCGACGTGCCGCGACCTCCCTGCCGCGAATGCCGTTCAGGCGCAGCAGCGGCAGCACGGCGCCGGACAGCTCCAGGTTGTCGGCGCCGGTGGCTCGTTGCAGCACCACGCCCTGTCCCGCGGCACCGCGCAGGCTCAGCCCGCTGATGTCGCACTTGGTCACCACCAACTGGTCGCACTGGGCGGCGTCCAGGCGAGCGTTGCGCAGGATGCACTCGTTGATCGACGCACCCTGGAGGTTGGCCGCGCCGAGGTCCGCGCCGTCCAGGTCGCACTGGTAGAACGCCGCGCCCGCGAGGTGCCCGTCGGTGAGCTTGGCGCCACGCATAGAGCACCCGTGGAACAGGCTCCCCGTGGCATCCCGGATGTTGGAGAGGTCCGCGCGGTCCATCTTGCACGTCTGCGCCGCCAGCGCGTGCACGTACGCGTCGCGCATGCTGCAGTCGGTCAGATCGGTGCGCTCCATCCCGGGACAGATCATCGTGACCCGGTCGAGCTTGGCGCGGCGGAAGGACGTGCCGTGCAGCACGGCCCGGTTCAGCGTCGCCCCGGTGAGATCGGCCTCGGACAGGTCGAGGTTCGCCAGGTTGGCCTCGCTCAGCTGCAACCCGCGGCTGGTGGTCTTCAACAACAACGCGGTCAGCTCCGCGATGTCGGCAAGGACGTGCGCCCGGTCGTCTGCGGTGTCGAGCTTCTCCAGCAGACTCACGTGGTGGCTATCGGCCACACCAAGCTCCTCTCTCGACGTCGACTCGTGGTCTTGGGTTTGTGCTGTCGCACGTCCGCCAGTGGTGTTCGTCAGGTGGGGACGCCGCTCAACCCGTGTTGCCGTTCCACGACGAAGGCTTCGGCGCGGTCGCAGCCGCTCAGCCGTCCGTAGAACTGGTCGGTCGCATCGATCGGGAGGGGATCGACGGGGCGGAAGCCCGGCCTGGGCAGGGTGAACGGGTGAAGAGCCGCCGCCTTGACGTGGGTGTGATCGGTGATGTCGACGAACACGGTGGGAGAGAACAGCGCTGCGGCGGGGGTCTGCGGCTCTCCCGGACGGAACGCGTACAGGTCGATCTGGTGGTTGCGCAGCGCGGCCAGGGCGGCGTTCGCGGTCAGTCGGTGATCAACGTGCCCATCGCCCCTCCAGTGGGTGAGCACGGTCGACGGTCGGACTTCACGGAGGAGCTGGTCGACCTCCCGGACGGCCTGGACCTCACCCATCGCCTCGACCTGCAGGTAGCGCCGGGGGAGCCAGCACAGCTCGTAGCCGAGCGTGGCCGCGGCTTCCTCGGTGTGGCGCACCCGTTGGTCGGCGGAGTTCCCTTCCTCCGGGACCGTCATCACGGCGACGACCACGCGGACGCCGGCGCTGCGAAGCTTGGCGATCGTGCCCCCCACCGCGATCTCCGCGTCGTCCGGGTGCGCGACGAGCACCAACACCGGCGACCGGTCTCCAGGTGTCGAGATCATCGATCCGACAGGTCGTCGGACACCGGCCACCGTGAGCCCGTGTCGAGCGGCGGGTGCGGGCGCGGCACGCTCTCGAACGCCGCGGGCCAGGGGACTACCGACATGGGTTCACTCCTTCCGGTGGCGGTCAACGAAACGGGATGGTGGTGGAACCGGACACCCGGCTGCGGCGGCCGACGTCGAAGAGCCTGGTGAGGAAGGGGATTTCCCACCGCCCTGGAGCACCATCGGCGTGGCCGTACTCATCGAGGTAATCCAGGTTCGCGGGGCGGAGCGCGTCCAGCACGGCGCCCGGGACCAGGCCGTCGAACAGGATCTTGGTGTGGTGCAGGGAGAAGTACACGTGCTCGGCGACTCCCGCATCGACCGCCCGCCGGTGGAACAGCGGCCAGTCCCCGCGCTTGTCCATCTCGGCGCAGGTCAGCGCGACGTCCTGGAACTTCCGCAGCGTGAGGTCGGTGCCGGCCTTGATGTAGCGCAGGCTCGTCGCCTCCTTGTGCAGGTGCACGCACAGGTCGAGGAGCTCGTCCTCCAGCGACAGCGCTCGCGCGTCCGTCCCGCACAGGGTGAGGTCGACGGCGCGGTCCAGCAGCTCGTCGGTGTCGGGGTAGTTCCCGCCGACCGGGAAGATGCTCAGGCAGAGGTCGACGCTGTACTGATCGACGTCGTCGTGGTCGGCGGGTTTGACGTAGGGCAGCTCGTTGTTCAGGTTGAGCTGCCAGAACATGCGCGTGGCCCGCTCGAAGGGGATCACCCGAGTGCGGTTCCGGTCCAGCTTGCCCTGGTGGAAGCCCCGTTCGCTGAGCGCCTCCGCGCACGCGGGCAGGTCGGCCCGATTAACCAGGATGTCGATGTCGCCCATGTGGCGCACCCCGATGTCCCGGTACCGGTGTTCAGCGAGCACGGGCCCCTTGCGCACCGCGTACTTCACGCCGTGCGCGGCCAACGCGCGGAGCAGGTGACCGGTGTCGTCGGAGATGGCGCGGTTGCGCGACCGGTTGGACGTGTATGCGCCGCTGTACAGCCAGCAGTACGGGACCACACACCGGTTCTCGTCGTTGATGTTCACGTGGTGGCGCAACATGTTGCGACCGATGAGCGGGAGCACGCCGTGCCTGGCTGCCTGGTCGACGAAAGCGCCGAAGTCGAGCGCCTCGTGGTGCTCGGCCAGGAGGTCCCGGCACTCCTGCGCCTGCGCCGGGGTCAGCTCAGGCTTGGCCACTGCCAGGATCAGGGTCGACTCGGGGGAGAGGGTTTCCAGCGTCGGCATCCGCGACTCCAGTTCAGGCGAGACGAGCGTTGCGGTCGAGCAGCGTGAATGCGCCGGTGGCGGTGAGCAACCGGTCGTCGGCGTAGTCGGGTCGGTCGAATACAGGCCCCGCCGCGTGCACTTCAGCGGAATCGCGGCGGTAGTCCGGTGAATACCGGACGCCTGCACGAGTTCGCCAACGGCCGAGTGGATTTGCGTCGCGGACTGGTCCGGCGACCTTCCCTTGTCAGGAGCGGTCGCTCACAGCGGCAGCACGACTGGAATCGAGTCTGCCACGGATTCGCTTGGGGGACAAGGCTTTCGTTCCCTTCCGGCCTATTGTCAACGCATCAGTGCGGCACCCCGGTATAACGACGTCGAACACCCACCGAAGAACGCACACGCGAATTCGAATCCGGCACCGCTTCTCCAAGGTCTGGCGAGGTGTCGGCTATAGGGTGCCGCAATCAGCGCGTAAGGCCGGCCCCGCGGTCGAGCACGCTGTGCTCGCCGACCGAGGTCCACAACCGGTCGTTCGCGTAGTTGAGGCTGGCCGAGCGCAGGTCCCGGTAGATCCGCTCCAGTGGGATCGGAGAGTCCTTGCGATAGCCCACGGACAGTCCGGTCAACTGCACCAAACCGTCCACCGCTCGAAAGCTGAGCTCCGAGGCCGCCAGCTTCAGCGAGTTGATCGTGACCTGGACCGGCGGTCGGTCCAGGGTGCGGCCCGTCGCTCTGGCCGACTCCACCTCGGCACGTGCCCGGTCGAGGTAGGCGCCGACGAGTTCGAGGTCGACCCGGATCCGCCCGATGCGCTCCCGGGCCAGGTCGGAGGCCAGGTTCACGCGGATCGCGGGGTCGCGCTTCCGCACGGCGTTCATCACCCCGGTGAAGGCGCCGTTCGCCGCACCCAGCCAGCATGCCGCCCAGCCCAGGTGGCCCACGGGGATCATGCTCTCGACGGCCACTTCGCGGAAGCCACCTGGAGGTCCTACGACCTGCCAGTCGGGCACGCGGCCGGTGATCCGCAGCGCCACGCTCTCCGTGCCGCGCATGCCCAGCGTGTCCCACCCGCCGGTCTCCTCCGTGGCCACCTGGGACCTGTGCGCGTAGACAAGCGTCGTCTCGGTGGCGGCGGCGCCCGGGGCGTTCCGAGCGGTGAGCAAGTACCCGTCGGCGTGCGCGCCGCCGGTGACCACCGGGGCGTCGCGATCGACCACGATCTCGTTCCCGTCCGCGGTCAGCGCCGAATCGGCGCTGAGCAGGTGCCCGCCCTTGCCCCGCTCGGTCGTCACCGAGGCCAGGTAGAGGCCGTCCCGCGCCACTCGGGGCAGCACCTCGCCGCGCAGCCGCTCGGATCCGAAGCGCACGACGGTGTCGACCTGTTGGCAGTGCATCGCCCAGATCAGGGCGGTGGACAAGCAGCCCGAGCCCAAGCCGGCAGCCGTCCTGGTGAACTCCGCCAGCCCGCCACCCAGTCCGCCGTACTCCTCCGGGACCATCAGCCCGAACAGACCGCGCTCCCGCAAGGCGGCGATACCGCGTCGGGGGAAGTGGGCTTCCCGGTCGACTTGGTCGGCCTCCTGGGCCAGGACGGCCACCAGCTCGCCCAACTCGTCGTCTCGGCTCATCGGACGCCCTCGCGCTCGGCCAGGGGACCGCGGCCGAATTCGAGCCGCTCGGCGGACACGACGTGGTCGCCGTCGAGGACCACGATCCCCGGCATCGGTCGGCTCAGGAACGCCAGCAGGCTCGCGTGCAGCCCGTAGGCGCCGACGTTCGGCACAGCCAACGCCGAGTCGACGTCGGGCACCATCGTGATCCGGCTGCGGGCCAGCACGTCCAGTGGCGTGCACAGCGGCCCGACCAGCGCCGCCTCCCGGGGAGCGCCGACCAGTTCCAGGTCCAGCGGCACGGCGCGCACGCCTGTGGGCATCAACCTCCCGAGCCCGGACATGCCGCCGAGCGCGTTGGTGCCCGCATCGAGCACTACCTGAGTGGTGCTCCGGCTGGTCTTGACGTCGGTCACCGTGCACACGAGCGTGCCGCAGTCACCGACGAGTGCGCGGCCGGATTCGAACGCGATCCGCGGCGCACCCTCCCGCCAGCCCGGCAGTCCGGTGTGGAGCATGTCCGACACGGCCGCACGCAACGCGGAGTAGCGCGGTCGCGTGCCGGGCTCGGCGAAGGGAGCCGCGAACCCGCCGCCGAGGTTCGCCTGACCGCCGACGATCCCCAACCGCCGCCGGACTACCGCGGTCACTTCGACGCCGACCGCGAACTCCGCGATCAACTCCTCCTCAGTGCGCACATTTGTGCCGAGGAAGACGTGGGTTCCCACAATGTCGAGGCTGTCCTGCCTGACCGCCATGAGTTCGTCCAGGTTGCCGAGTTCGATGCCGAACTGGGAGGGCTTGCCGGACATTCGCAACCCGGTCCCCGCCGCACCGCGCTCCGGGTTCACCCGGACCAGGCACCGCGACTGGACGGCGTGAGCGGCTGCCGTGCGGGCCACTCGCCGATAGTCCCCGACCGATTCGACCGAAAACAGCCGAATGCCCGCCAGGAGGGCGTTGTCGATCTCTTCTGCGGTTTTGCCCGGTCCCGTGTAGAGGCACTGATCGGCGCGGTAACCCGCGGCCAGGGCCGCAGTCAGTTCTCCCGCCGAGCTGACCTCCGCGCTGAATCCGGCACCGGCGAGTTCGGCCGCGATCGGGACCTCCGGGTTCGCCTTCAGCGAGTAGTAGATCAGCGCATCGTCGGGCAGCGACGCCTTCAGGTCGGCTGCCGCGCGCCGTACCCTGTCGAGCCGGTAGACGTAAATCGGGCTTCCGTAGCGCTCGCGCAGAGCTGCCAGGGTCTCCCGTTCCCGGGCTTCCAGCGAGGCGCGGTAGTTGTCGTCAACCACGCAGCACCGCGCCATCACGCAGCGCGGAGATCGCGGTCCACAATGCCGCGGGCGTGGCGAACACCTCGAACGTCAACGCCTCGTCGGGGAACTCGACGCCGTAGGTCTGCTCGATGTCCATCAGCATCTCGACTGTGCCCAGCGAGTCCAGTCCGGCAGCCCGCAGGTCGAGACCCGCGGTCAGCGGCTCGGACTCGGGCAGTTGGGACAGGAAGCCGCGGAGCAGGTGCTCGAACCCCTCGTCCACCGTCTGGTCGTTGGTCCGCTGTTCAGACATCGTGTCCCCCGGATCGTGCGGTGTTCTCGACGAGCAGTTTGCGGTCGACCTTGCCGTGCGCGGTCCGGGGCATGTCCCGCAGCGGGACACAGCGGTCGGGCACGCGCGCCGGGTCCAACCGCGTGGCCAGCGTTATCCGCAGCGCTGCCTCCGCCAAGTCGCCCGTGTACCACAGGACGAGGCCGGCGTCGGGAACGTCCGCGACCGCGGCGGCCTCCAGCACACCGCCCACCGCCAGCGCGGCGGCCTCGATCTCCGTGGTGCTGACACGGACGCCGCGTCGCTTGAAGATGTCATCGCGGCGGCCGACCAGGTGCAGGTCGCCATCGTCGTCGAGCCAACCGTAGTCACCAGTGTGCAGTTGCACGGCTCCGGTGACCGGATCCCGGCGGAAGCGCTCGACGGTTTCCACGGAGGCGTTCCAGTAGCCCGCCATCACGTGGGAGCCGCGCACCAGGATCTCGCCAACGGCGCCGGGCCGGACCTCGGCGCCGCTCTCGTCGACGATCGAGACCTCCGTGCCCTTCAAGGGCTTTCCCACGGTCCCCGGCCTGAGCAGGTCGTCGTCGGGCTCGGAGATGGTGATGCGCTTGCACTCCGTCATGCCGTACATCGAGATGATGTCCGCACCGGGAAAGGCGGCACGCAATCGCCGGGTGTGCTCAACGGTCAACTCCGCGCCCGTGTTGGTGAACCGTCGCACCGAGGTCGGGCGCGGGTCGCGGGTGACCAGCAGGTGCAGAGTGGTAGCCAGCGTCGGCACGAGCGGGACCACGGTGACACCGTGGTCCCGGATCTGCTGGAGCGCCTCCAGATCGGTGGGCTTACGGGGCAGGGCCAGCGAAGCCCCCGTCAAGGCCGCCAGCAAGATCTGGTAGAGGCCGTAGTCGAAGGAGAACGGCATCCTGCCATACACCACGTCGGTCGGCCGGTACCCCAGGCGTTCACCGATGGCCTTGGCCGCGAAGACGACCCGATCGTGTGGGCAGACAACGCCCTTCGGTGCTGCGGTGCTCCCCGACGTGTAGACGAGCAACGCGACGTCGTGCGGGGACACCTCGGTCAGCGTCTCGTCCACCTGTGTGCCCGCCGCATCGGCCACGGCCGCCGCCACGTCCATCGAAGGAACACTGGTGCTTCCCCATTCCGCGTCATCACTCTCGACGACGGCCAGGGTGGGGGTGCAATCCCGCACGATGTGGTCCAGCTGCGGAGCCCGCAGGTCGGGGCTGACCGGTACGACCACCGCGCCGAGCCGGAGCACCGCGTGGAACAGCGCGACGAACTCCCGGCTGTTGGTCAGCCGCAGCAGCACGCGGTCGCCGCGCCGGACGCCACGGGTCCGAAGCCAGGTCGCGAACCTGCCGCTGTGCGTCCAGAGCTGCCCGTATGTCAGGTCTCCACGGTGGTCGCGTACGGCGACGGCGTCGCGGTGCTTCCCGACCGCGGCCGCGACCACCTCGTGGACGAGCGCGCCGCGTGCGGGTCGAGCAGTCGGGATCGCACGCCCTTGTGCGCGAATTTCCTCATGTATCAAGTGTTTCCCCCATTGCATACCTGGCGGCGCGGTGGACGCTTCGGCACGGTGGCTTGCCGTCACCCGTACGCCTATCAAGCCACTAGGACAGTCCGCAGCCGACCCTCCCCAGCCGACATGGTGCGTCGGAAAGCGCTTGCTCCCGGGGTCGACTGCTCAACACGTCACCCGTGTGGGTCGTATCGGTAGTGGCGTTGCAATTCACGTTGCCGCACACGTCTGTTTCGAACTGCGGACTGGTCGGACGCGTTCCTGGTGCTGTGTCAGCAGTGGAACGGATTCCCTGCAGCCGTGTCGGCGGCGTATCAGGTCCAACGAACGTTACCGTGCCGCGCCCGACGGGATCAAGCCCTCGGCCGGCTTCACCAATCGTCGTAATCCACTCCGACTGGCGGTTGACCGCCTGAGCGGTCTGCCTCCGCCGAACCGCCCCGGCGATAGTAAGGACGAGAATCGTCGGTTTGCGCAACAGTTGCGCAAGAGTGCGTCGGAGTTTCACGAATATCGTCTTGAGGATGTGAGCCAGGGTGTGCTTTGATGGCGAGAGGGGCTTTCACGGGGGTGAGTCGCCGGTGCTGAACCGGCCGCTCCGTGGTATTAGAGAAAACAAGGGGGCACGTCATCGCTTTCACATTTGTGAACCACCTCGGTTCCACGGGATGTCCGAGTTCACCGGTCGGGACGGTCGGAGATACCCCTTCCAGTCGGCGGAAGTTCCTTGAAGGTCGTCCTCGCAGCTCGGCGTGAGCACGGCCGGCTCGGACGATCAAATCCGATCGGAACCAACCGACTGCGGGAGCGGAATGTCGACGTCAATACCGTTGCTGCCGAACCAGAGATGGTTCTTCGAAGAGCTGTATGGAACCATGGTGAATCCCGGCCGTTGGACGATCGGGGCCATCTACCGGCTGACGCCGGGAACCACTGAGCACATCACCCGTGACGCGGTGTCCCACGTGCTGGCCCAGCACGAGTCATTACGCGTCCGGTTCCGACGCGACGACGGCGAGTGGCGCCAGTGGGTCGCACCGCCGGACGCCCCTTTCGCGTTCCGGGTGGTCGACCTGTCGCTGGTGCCACCGGCGAGCCGGAAGACGTACATCGGACGCCTCGCGGAGCAGCTGGGCGCGGCCGTCAACATCGATCAGGGCGCGTTGATCCAGTTCGCCTACGTCGACCTGGGTGTGAGCGAACCGCCGAGACTGATCATGATCGCCCATCACCTCCTCCTGGATGCGTTCTCCATGCGCATCATCGTCAAGGACCTGGCGCTCGCGTTGAAGTCGCTCCGTGACGGCACCCCGGTGCGGTTGCCCCGCGGCACGGCTTTTTCGGATTGCGTAGCCATGCTCCACCGCTACGGCGAACAAGGCCTGCGCCAGGAGTTGGAGTACTGGAGGTCCATGTCGCGGCAGGGAGCTGTGCGGCTACCCGTGGATGCCGATCAGGAACCGTCTGAAGCCATCAGGCTGTGGGACACCACCGCGTCGGAAGTGGAGTTGCCCGCGGTTTCCGGCACAGGGGCCGGCGAGGCGCTCGACACCGTTGTATTGGCCGCTGTCGCGGGTGCTGTGACGACGTGGGCGGGCGGTCCTGTCTGGGTGCGCTCGGTTCACCACGGCCGCGATCTGGTATCGGCCGGCGAGAGTTCCGAAAGGGTTCTCCCGACCCGGTCCATGCGGACCGTCGGGTGGTTCGCCACGGCGGGTCTGCATCTCCTCCCCGTGCAAGGGAACGATGACTTGTCCTGCTACATCCGTGCCATATCCGGCGCCGTGAACGCCCCGCCGAACCACGGGATCGGGCTTTCCCTGTTGCGCTGGCTACCGGTGGACGGAGACGTGGATCCTGCTGTTGCCGACATCTGGGCAAAATCGGGGTTCATGTTCAACTACATGAGTGTCACGCGGGACCAGTCGTACGAAGGAATCGCGAGAAGCGATGAGCCCATCGGCGGCTACCGCGACCTCATGGAGCCGCGGCTGGCTCTGCACGTGCGGGCACGCGCCAAGCCAGGGCGCTTGTCGGTATTCTGGGATTTCGACCCGACCCGGCGGGCCGGTAGCACGATCGAGCGGCTTTCCGAGAACGCGAAGACCACCCTCGCGGCACATTCACTCGATTCAGTCAGTTGACACTTGTCCGGTGGTTTCGCCGTGCACCGGGACGATCCCGATCGCACGGCTTGTCGATAGTGCGACTCGTCTTCGACCCACGAGCACCGACCTTTGGCGCCAGACGACTTGCGGGGGCACCATGACAACCTTGACCCCTCCTGTGGCGGAGCCCGCGGCGGCCACTGCACTGCAGGCATTGCGGGTCACCTGGTCCCACTGGATCGAAGAAGCTGTGCGCTCGCGGCTGCGGATCGTGCGGCTGTTGCCGTCCGGGGGATGGGGCCTGGTCGCGTTCCTGGCCGCCTTCAACGTCTTGCTGGGATTGTTGCCGGTGGTGTTCGTGGTGGTGACGAGCATCCTGGTGGGCGGGGTGCCGGCCGCGATCGCCGGTGGTCTCGACAGCGCGGCGTGGGAGCGGCTCACGGCGCTGTTCCTGCTCGCCAGCGCCGTGTTCTTGGCCAACCAAGTCCTGGCCCCGGTGGCGAATGCGGTGAACCTGCGGTTGCGACGTCGGGTGGACGGCGTGCTGCGGGATGAGGCGATGGCGTTGATGCTGCGCCCGGTGGGCATCGGCCCGCTGGAGGACGAGCGGACCCTGGACGAGTTGAGCGAGACCGTCCGCAACTTCGACCGGGACTGGGGCACACCCGGCCAGGCTTGTGTGGGCATGCTGGTGCTGGTTGCCCGCTACACGCGCCTGCTGGCCCTGGTCGTGGTCATCGGGGTGGCGATCGCCTGGCCGGCCGGACTGGCGGTAGGCGTGGCGGTGCTGTTGTTCCGGTACGGCCAGCGCGGTGGGCTGCGGAAGTACTCACGCGTGTCACGGGAGGTGGTGGGCCGCAATCGGGAGATCGAGTACCTGCACCAGGTCACGATGACTGCCGTCGCGGCCAAGGAGATACGGTTGTTCGGCCTTACCGAGTGGTTGGCGGACCGCTACTCCACGGCGTACGAGGCCGTGCAGCAGCACAAAGAGCGGGCGCGTCGACGCGTCTACCTGGCTCCGTACCTGGTGTTGACGTCGGTGGGCGTCGTGTTCGCGGGCTTCGCGCTGGTGCTGGCCGCGGAGTTGGCGACGAGCGGCCGAATCGACCTGACCGAGCTGGCCCTGGGCGTACAGGCAGTGGTGTTGGCGATCGCGCTGGGCGGGTACTACGCCGAGGCGGACACGAGCACCCAGTACGCGATGCTGTCGCTGTCGGCGCTACAGCGGCTGCGGGCGCGGCTGGACGAGTTGGAGGCGGGGCAGCGGCGGCCACCCGGTCGAGACCCAGTCGCCGCGAGCACCCCGAGCGCCGCCCTGGTCTTCGACTCCGTCGGTTTCCACTACCCGGGGTCGAGCCGGACCGTGCTCGACGGCATCGACCTGGAGTTGCCCGCCGGGCAGTGCACCGCGGTGGTCGGGGTGAACGGGGCGGGGAAGACCACTCTGGTGAAACTGCTGACGCGGCTGTACGAGCCGACCTCGGGCACCGTCCGCGCCGACGGCACGGACATCGCCGGGTTCGACCCGGTGCTGTGGCGGCGGCGGATCGGGGTGATCTTCCAGGACTTCGTGCGCTACGAGCTGACCGCCGCGGAGAACATCGAGTTGGGTGCCGCGCACGCATCGGCCGACCGGGCGGCGGTGCTGCGCGCCGCCGAGCGCGCCGGGATCGCCGAAGCTCTGCTAGCCCTGCCGGACGGCCTGGACACGCCGCTGTCGCGCGCCTACCCCGGTGGCACGGACCTGTCCGGCGGCCAGTGGCAGCGCATCGCCATCGCCCGCGCGTTCTACGCCCTTGAGGCGGGGGCCACGGTGCTGGTGCTGGACGAGCCCACCGCAGCGCTGGACGTCCGCGCTGAAATGGCGTTCTTCGAACGGTTCGTCGAGATGACCCGAGGAGTGACTTCGCTGCTGATCTCGCACCGGTTCTCCAGCGTCCGGCGCGCCGACCACATCGTCGTCGTGGACGGCGGGCGGGTCGTCGAGCGCGGTTCGCACGACGAGCTGATCGAGGCGGGCGGCCACTACGCCCGCCTGTTCGCGTTGCAGGCGGAGCGGTTCGCCCGCGGGCTGGACGCCGATGGCGACAGCCTGGAGGCGGGAGTGGGGGAGGAAAGCCGGTGATCGACGTCGTCCGCGGCGGTTGGGAGCTGTTCGCCCTGTCCTGGCGCGAAAGCCGGTACCGGCTCGTGCTCTCTGTCGTGCTCATGATCGCCCAGGCCGCAGCGATGCCCCTGGCCGCACCCGCCCTGGCCGCGCTGACCGACGCGGCGTTGGCAGGGGACGCACGCGGCGCCACCGCGGCAGCCGCACTCGTCGCGGTCGCGGTGGTCGCAGCGCTGACCGCCGGACACTTCGCGCACATCTTCTACTTCGAGCTGGGCGACCGAGCCGTGCTGCGCCTGGAACGCGAGTTGATCGTCCTGTCCAACGGCTCCGCGGGGTTGGAGCACCACGAGCGCCCGGAGTACGCCGACAAGCTCCAGGTCCTGCGGCAGGAACTTCACCGCGCCGCCTGGGGATCGATGGAAGGGCTGCTCAACAGCCTCGGCCTGCTCGTGGCCATCTCGATCACCGCGGTCCTGCTGGCCAGGCTCAACCCGCTGCTGTTGCTGCTGCCGCTGGCGGCCGCGCCACCGCTGCTGCTCGGGCGGCGGGCCGAGTCGATCGTCAACGCGGCGCGCGAGCGCGCCGCGCCACCGTCGCGGCACGCCAGGCACATGTTCGGACTGTTCGGGAACGCGGCGTCGGCCAAAGAGCTGCGGGTCGGCGGGCTCGGCCCGGGTTTCCGGATCCGCCAACGACATGCCTGGGACAGCGCGTCCGAGAAGCTGTGGAACGGTGAGCGCCGGGCCGTGCTGCTGCGCACCACCGGGCAGCTGATCTTCGCCGTCTCCTACGTGCTGGCCACGCTGCTCGTCGTGCGCGACGCGGTGGCGGGCCGGCACAGCGTCGGCGACGTACTGCTGGTGCTGACCCTGGCGGGTCAGGTGAACCAGCAGGTGGCCTCGGCCGTGAGCGCCCTCCAGGAAATGCAGCGCACCACCCGGGTCATGTCCACCATGCGCTGGGTACGTGCGCTCCTGGCGGGCATGGAGCCGCCCCCGCCCGATCGGGAGCTGCCCGACCGGATCCGGCACGGCATCGAGCTGCGCGGCGTCTCGTTCGCCTACCCCGGCACCGACCGGGCCGTGCTCGCCGACGTCGACCTCACCCTGCCCGCCGGCACCACGGTCGCGATCGTCGGCGAGAACGGCGCGGGCAAGACCACGCTGATCAAGCTTCTGTGCCGGTTCTACCAAGCCACCACGGGCGTGATGACGCTCGATGGCACGGACCTGACGCGCTTCGACTTGGCGCGGTGGCGGGCCTGCATCGCCGCCGGATTCCAGGACTTCGCCCGCTTCGAACTGCTCGCCCGTGAGAGTGTCGGAGTCGGTGAACTTGCCGACATCAAGTCCACCGAGGACGTGCGCAAAGCACTGCGCCGCGCCCGCGCCGAGGACATCCTGGACCGCCTCGACAACGGCCTGGAGACCCAACTCGGCAAGTCCTACGCCGACGGCGCCGAACTGTCCGGCGGCCAATGGCAGAAGCTCGCCCTGGGCCGTGCCATGATGCGGCAGGCACCCTTGTTACTCGTTCTCGACGAACCCACTTCCGCCCTCGACGCGCAAGCCGAACATGAGCTGTTCGAGCAGTACGCAGCGGGAGCACGACGCGTCGGCCAACGCACCGGCGCCATCACCGTGCTCGTCTCCCACCGGTTCTCCACGGTGCGCATGGCCGATCTGATCCTCGTGGTCGCCGACGGCCGCATCAAGGAACGTGGTTCCCATGACGAACTCATGGCCGCAGGCGGCCTGTACGCCGAGCTGTACGGCATGCAGTCAGCGGCCTACGCATGACACGCCTCACGTGTTCTGCATCCGACCGGCGGGACACAGAACACGTGAGACGGTCGCGTGCCCTCAGGGTCACGGCCGGTCCGGTCGGGCCGCCGCATCGGCGAAGTCGAGCACGGTCCACACCAGTCGTCGACCGCCCTGCTGGAGCGTGACGAGCACCGGCAGCAACCCCACTCCGCTCGACAATGACCCGAGTGCCTTGCCGAGGACGGCTCCGAAGGACCACAACCGGTCGTGGTGGGCCAGTCCCGTCCTCGGTTGCTCAGATCTGGTACTTCAGCTCCGCCGCGATGGCGCGCATCCTGGTTCGGACCTCCCCATCGCGCACGTGGGTCGCCAGGCGGTCGATGTTGTCCAGGGCGGGACCGGCGACCTGGGGCAGGCCCGCCGCTTGCGCCGTCTCGGCCCGGGTCAGGTGGAGCTGGGCCAGCATGGCCAGGAGCGGGGTGATCCGGCCCGCCTTCTTGAACTCCGCGATCTCCGCCTTGGCCTGCGCGTAGGTCAGCGGCTGAACCGCCAGCGTCCACACCTCGCTCCGGACGAGGTTGACGCTCTGGGCGCGGTACTCGACCGTGTGGCTGCCCTTGCCGACCGTGACCGGGCCCTGGTACTTCGTCCACGCCCCGCCGTCGACCCGGTACTCGATGGCCGCCACGCCGTGGCCGCCCGTCAGCGTGACCGTGCCCAGGCTCACCGTCGTCGTGATCGGCCCGCCGATGTAGGCGAGCGGCTCGACGCTCTCCAAGGTCGGCACGACCTTCCGGATCGAGCCGTCGGGCTCGAAGTGCAGCCGGTCGATCGTGGTCTCCCGGTGCGTGCCGTCCCCGCCTGGGATGGCGAACCGGTGGTAGGCGATGTACCAGTCGTCGGTCCCGGGCACCTGGACGATCGAGTGGTGGCCGGTCCCGAGGATGCCGTTGGCCGTGTCCTTGGTGAGGATCTCGCCGCGCGAGGTCCAGGGGCCGGTCGGGCTCGGGCCGGTGGCGTAGCCGACCCGGTAGTTCTCACTGCGGGTGTCGTCGATGGACCAGGACAGGTAGTAGACCCCGGCCCGTTTGTTCAGGAACAGGCCCTCGCGGAAGCCGGTCAGCCCGCTCAGCCTCTGCTCGGTGCTCTTGTCCAGCGACACCATGTCCGCGTTCAGCTGCGCGATGCGCGGGGTTCCGTTGCCCCACAACAGGTAGCTGCGACCGTCGTCGTCGGTGAACACGGCCGGGTCGATCTGCTGGGCGTTGTCGTAGCCGGCCTTGTCGACCAACGGCCGGCCCAGCGGCTCGGTGAACGGCCCGAGGGGCGAGTCGGCCACCGCGACGCCGATGTTCTGGTCGGCGGAGAAGTAGAAGTAGTACTTGCCGTCCTTCTCGATCGCGGTCGGCGCCCAGGCCCGGGAGTCGGCCCAGGACACGTCCGGTCCCAGGTCGAGGATCGTGCCGTGCTCGGTCCAGTCGACCAGGTTCTTCGACGACCACACCTTGAACGACGAGCTGCTCCAGCCGGGGAACCCGTCGGTCGTGGCGTAGATGTAGTACGTGTCGCCGAACCGCACGATGTTCGGGTCGGCGTTGAGGCCGGGCAGCACGGGGGATCGCATCTCCAGTGCCCGCACGGTCCACTGGCGTGACGTGCCGTCCTTCGCGGTGACCGTCACCGTGACCGGCTTGGAGTAGTCCTGCGGACCGGACGGGGTGACCGTCGACCCCGATGCCACGACGAACCGCGGGGCGAGGGTCTTCAGGTCGGTGCCGGGGCGTACCGGCAGCACCACGGTCCCCGCGGCGGTGTCGATCCGCGCGTCGATCTTCAGGCTGTCCAGCCCGACCCCGATGACCCCGGTGGTGTTGCCGCTGAGCGACGCCACGTCCTCGGCCGACAACGCCCTGGCGTACAGGGAGAAGTCGCGCACCTGACCCTTGAGGTACTTGTCGGCGGCGTACAGGGACCGACCGATGTAGTTGGCCGTGGAACGACCGCCACCGATGTCGCCAGGATCGACGGTGACCCCGGTCTTGGCGCCGACGAGCACGCCGTCGAGGTAGACCTTGGCGGTGTCCGCCTTGTCCAGCGTGTAGGTCAGGTTCCGCCAACCGCCGCGGGGGACGGCCGCCCCGGACGTGACGGTCTGCTCACCGGTCCAGTTGCCCGGCGAGATGGACGACCGGTAGCTGTCGCCGGTGGTGAACAGGTAGCCGTCACCCGCGTTGTCGGTCGTGTTGCCCAGGCCCCAGATGAAGTAGGGCGTCGGCTGGGTCGGGTCGATGTCGACGTCCAGCGAGACGGTGATCTCGTCGAGCCCGGTCATGATGTTGTCCGGCAGGCGCACGTGGCCGTTGGCGCCGCCCAGCTTCAGCGCGCCGTCCGACCAGGTGGCGTCCCCGGAGAGGGTGGCGTTGTAGCCGTTGCCGGACGTGTCGTCGACCTGTGTGCCGCCGGCCTGGTCGAGGTCGTAGTGGGCGACCAGGCCGTTGGAGTCACGCTTGACCGGCTCCGGTGGGATCGGGCCGTCGAGCGCCTTCAGCAGTGCGGTGTGTTCGGTCGCGGTGACCGGCACGACGGTGCCGTGCCGCGGGCTGGCGGGCAGGTCGAACGCGGCGGGGACTCGCCAGTCGGGCGCATCGAGGTCCGCCGTGCCCAGCGGGATGTAGCCACGGCCGCCGTACTCGTCCACGAACAGGTAGTACGGGGAGCCGGACTTGTCGCCCGGGTTGGCCTTGAACACCGTCGGACCCTCGACCGCGGAAGTTCCCGCGTCCCGGCCGATGCAGCCCTTCTGGAACTCCCACGCCGGCGTGCCGGGCAGGTCGACCGCGGTCAGCGAGGTCGCTTTCTCCTGGATGATGTCCGAGCAGCCCGTGCCGCCCGCGCCCTCGTCCTTGGTGAACCGGTAGTAGATCCCGTTGTCCCTGATCACGGTGGAGTCGATGCGCGAGGAACCGCGGTCCTGCCAGATCTTCGGCTCGCTGAAGGTGGTGAAGTCGCGCGTGGTGGCGTAGAGCATCCGGTTGTACGTGCTGCCGACGTGCTGCGGGTCGTTGTCCGCGTACAGCTTGGACGCCCAGAACACCACGTACTGCTTGATGGTGTCGTCCCAGTACGCCTCGGGCGCCCACGTGTTGCCCGCCGTGGGCGGGGATACCTTCACGTGCCGCTGCGCGGACCAGTTCACCAGGTCCGTGGACTCCCACACCTCCAGGTACAGGCTGCCTTGGCGCTGCGCCCGGTCCCAGTCGCCGTCCCGTCCGATGGACAGGTCGGTGGCGATGAGGAAGAACCGGTCTCCCTCGGGCGAGCGGATCAGGAACGGGTCCCGCAGGCCCTGCGTGCCCTTCGTGGACGTCAGCACCGGGGCGCCGTTGTTCAGTTCGTCCCACTGCAAGGCGTTGTTGCCGCGACTGGCGGCAAAGTAGATCTTCTCGCCGCTGATGGAGTTGCCGGTGAAGTAGGCGAACGCGTAGCCCGCGTAGGGCTCGGCCTTGGGCAGTTGGCGCACGGTCAGGTCGAACGTCCTGCTCACCGTCGCGGCGCCGACGGTGACGGTCGCGGTGAGGTGGACCGCCGCGTCACCCGCGCCGTTGGCGGGCCGCGTCACGACCCCGTCCGTCGCGACTACGGCGGGCGCCGACGACGACCACGCCACGGTCGCGTTGTTCAGGCCCGTGGTTGGCAGGGTGAGGTGGCCGCGCACGTCATCGGCGTGCGCCACGCTCAGTGCGGCGGCGGCTTCCTCCGCCCTGGAACGGTCGCCGGGCAGGGGGAGCACCGTGGCTCGGAAGGACCTCTGCGCGGTCGAGTCACCGCGGGTCAGCGTCGCGGTGAGCATGACCTGGGCCGGGTCGGCATCCGGTGCGGGCCGCGTGACCTTGCCGCTCGACGCGATCACGGCGGGGTTGTCGGACGCCCAGGTGATCGTCGAACCGTACGCGGCCTTGGCGGGCAGTGCCAGGTCGGCGGTGACGGCGGACAGGTCGCCGAGCGAGAGATCGGTGAAGTCGCCCTGCAACCGCTCGGCGTCGCTAAGCGCGATCGTGGCGACCTCGGCGTCGTCCAGGGCACGGTTGTAGATCCGGAAGTTCTTGACCTTGCCGCGCAAGGTGTTGTCGGCGGCGTAGTTCGACTCGCCGAGCACGTTGACGGTCGTCGTGCCGTTGCCGATCTGTCCGGGCTGGACGGTCACCGAGGTGTTGCGCCCGACGGCGACGCCGTCCTCGTAGAGGGTTCCGGTCGTGCCGGCCTGCGTGTAGGTGACCGACTTCCACACACCCCGGTCGAGCCTGCCACCGGAGGACCGCGCGGTCACCTGCTCGCCGGACCAGTTCGTTTTCGACGCTGCCGCCCGGAAGTTGTCACCGGCGGCGAACAGGTACCCGTTGCCGGAGGAGGATGTCGCCGGGTTGCCCAGACCCCAGATGAAGTACGGCGTGGCCTGCGCGGGGTCGATCAGCACGTCCACCGAGACCGTGATCGAGGACAGGCCGGTGGCGATGTTGTGCGGGATCTTGACGTGGTCGTCCACGCCGTCCAGCGCCAGCCCTCCGGGGCCGAACCACGTGCCGCCGGCCAGCGTGCCGTTGCGGCCGTTGCCGGAGCTGTCGACCACCGTCGAACCCGAGGTCTGGGCCAGGTCGTAGCGCAGCAGGAGGCCGTCCGTGACGTCCTCCGCCGCAGCGGCGGCCTGTGGTATCGCGGCTATGCCCCAACACAACGTGACGGCCACGCCCGCAGCCAGTTGTCGGAACGTCCGTCTGTCACTGGCCAAGCGCAGCATGCGGTCCTCGCTACGTCGCGGGTGATGTTAGCGTTAACGCAACGAGTGTGGTTTGCCCGCTCTGGCCATGTCAACAGGCCTATTGGCGGTAGTGACCGCTAATAGCTGCCTGGCTACCGGCCGCTTCTGCCGACGACAGTGCGTCGTGGTTATGACTCTGGGGCGCACCAACTACCGCTGATCTCGCGTTGCTTAGGCGCACGGAGGGCGGTTCGCCTTGGCTCAGCTGCAGAGCTCGATGCCGTGAAAACTGCTTGTCCTGTGTGGACGTGGTTGCGGTTGTTGTGGCCGTATGTGGGTCGGGGTGTCGGATGCGGATCCAGACGGCGTATCCGATGGCGGGGACGACTACAACCCCAAGGCCTCAAGCGCCTGGACGCGGCGCAGACCCCCTGATCCGTTCGACCAGCTCGTCCCGGTACTCGGTGGCCGCCTGGAACTCCGGCTCGTCGCCAACCGCTTTCTTCAGCGCGCCTTCCATGATCTTCAACCCCTGGCGGTCGTCACCGTGCGAGTCGGCCATGCGCGCGGCGTTCTCCATGGCCTTGGCCAACCGGGTCGTGGCCTCGGGTTCCGCCTGCGCCCTGGTGATCCGGATCCAGTTGCCACCCGGATCGACGACCGCGAATCCGGTGTAGCGGTCGTTGCGCAGCCGGGGTCGGGTCATCCGCGGGATGCCGGAGATGAGCAGCTTCCCGTGCGTCTTGCGCATGGCCGCCGCGAACTCCTCGAACAACGCGTGGATGTCCGGCACGACGACGATGCACGTGCTGTAGGACTGCGCCGGGTCGTAGTCGTCCATGCCGAAGAAGTGCAGGTTGATGTCTTCCCGCCGCACCGCCAGGTACGGGTTCGGCCGCGTCTGCCGATAGGTCACCTCGAAGCCGAGCATCTCGTAGAACGACGCGATTTCGTCGATGGAAGGACAGGGCAGGGCCGGAATCGTCAGTTCGTTCGCCACCGCCCGAACCTAGGCCCGAACCGGCCGAAACGACACGGAGCTATTTGCTCAAGCACATGGATGTGGAGTGCAGGGGGAGCGTCCCGTGCTGTCGGGCATTGCCCGGGGCGCCACGGACGAGGATGTCAGTGGGCGGCTTGGCGTTGCCCTCGTGCGACGGTCAGGCACAGTGCGGCCAGTGCTGCGATGATCGGCGCCCAGCCGAAACGTTCCCACGGGCTGGGCGAGGCCAGGTTCATCAGTGTTCCCGCCGTGAGCAGCCCGACCAACGCCCACGTGCCGACCTTGGCGATTTGTTCCGGTATCCACCGCACGCGGTAGCCACCTCGCCGCAGCACCACCGCTGCGGCCACGAGCCAGAACGCGGTGGCGACCCCGCTGGCCATCCGCAGGGTGTCGGGCAGTTCGGCCGACGCGCCGCCGTACGCTGCCCGGCCCAGCGGGACTCCGGCAGCCAACAGTGCTTGGAACGCCGACACCACAGCGAAGCCTGTTCCGGCAGCGGCGGCGGCCCGTCTCAGTCGGTGAGTGGACGTTGTCGTCATGAGGTTCTCCCTCGTCGTGTTTCGGCTGTGTCGTCGAGTTCGGCGAGAATGGACAGTGCTTCGTGGGCCCATTCCCGCGCGGCGCGGGCGGAATGTTCTCCCGCGGAGACGGTGAGCAGCCAGTAGTCGCGGTCCTCGCTGTCCTGGCCGTCGATCTCCGAGCGAATCCGCGCGTACCGCTCCAGCGCTTCCTGTGCTTCGGTCAACGTTGCCTGGACCAGCGTCCGGCAAGCGGCGGGGCCGAGATGACGGCCGAAGTACAGTCGCAGCAACAGTCCGTTGCGTGGTGGCGTGGCCTGTACCGGCTGCGCCAGCAACTCCTCCAGGTGGCGGATTCCCGCTGGTGTGATCGCGAACGTCGACGCACGGGCCCGAGCCGCGTCCTGTCGGCGCACGAACCCCTGTTGTTCGAGGTTGGCCAGGGTGGGATAGATCTGGCCGTAGCTCTCGCTCCAGAAATGTCCCAACACGTCCCGGATCGCTTCCCTCAGCGCGTATCCCGTCATCGGCTGGATGCTCAACCCGCCCAGCACGGCGATCTCGGTCTGACTCGCTCTCGCCATCACGCTCCTCTCTGCCAGATATATCTATCAGAGACATGGGTTGATCGGCAAGACTCTCGCATCGACCGGAAGTCCACCGCTTCAGGTGATCGACATGGCGCCCAGTCCACGCCATGCGGTCGGGCGGGGACCTCCCGGCGCAGCGCCCGACACGGCTGATCGCACGAGTCGACCAGCCGGACACGGTGAGGGTTCGCCTGTGCACGCCGCCACCCGTGCAGGGCGCTTGGGTCATGGACGAGACGCCGGCCGGGGCCCGGCCGTTCCGCCCTGACGAACGGCCCGGTGTCAGCGGCTTCGCCGATCAGAAATCCTCCGCCACGTCGTCAGTTCTGGTAGCCCTCTCGCACCGGTGGAAGGATTGACGACCATGACCGACGCAAGACCGCTGGGCGCCGACGAGGCCACGTTCATCGCGGCGGTCCGCTCGGGCGATCCGGCGCGGTTCGCGCTCATCACGGAGCGCCACCGGCGCGAGCTCCAGGTGCACTGCTACCGGATGCTCGCGAACTACGAGGACGCCCAGGACATGACGCAGGAGACGTTCCTGCGAGCGTGGAACAAGCGGGAGTCGTTCAAGGGGCACGCCGCGCTGCGGACCTGGCTGTACCGGATCGCGACGAACGCCTGCCTCGACTTCCTGGAGAAGCGCAACGACCGCACACCCGTGCCGTCCGAGCTGTCGGACTCCGGCTCCGAGGCGCTGTACCTCCAGCCGTACCCCGACCGGATGCTCCCCGAGGACCCGCAGGAATCGGTGGTGGCGCGGGAGACGATCGAGCTGGCGTTCGTCGTCGCCGTCCAGTACCTGCCGCCGCGGCAGCGGGCGGTGCTCATCCTGCGCGACGTCCTCGGCTGGCCGGCGTCGAAGGCCGCCGACGCCCTCGAGCTGACCGTCGCATCGGTGACCAGCGCACTGCAACGGGCGCGCGTGACGATGCGCGAGCAGCTGCCCGACCGCCGCCTCGACTGGCGGAGCCCCGCCACCCACGAGCTGACGAATGACGAGCGCGGAGTGGTGAGGTCGTACATCGACGCCCATGAGCGCAACGACCTCGACGGGCTGACGTCCCTGCTGCGCCACGAGCTGCGCTTCGCGATGCTGCCCGAGTTGGGCACCTCGGTCATGACGGCCAAGGACGCGGTGGACGGCTGGGTCTCCGGCGGGCTCTTCCAGCGCGGCCACGACGACTGGCGCGGTGTCGCCACGACGGTCAACCGCATGCCTGCCGCCGTGCTGTACCTCCGCACACCCGACGACCCGGAGTACCGGCTGTTCGCCATCGCGGTCCTGCACATCGTCGACGGGAAGATCGCCGAGCTCACCGGATTCGACGCCGCCGGCAAACCATGGCTGGACCTGCCCCCGACACTGTGAGCGCCCTGACCGCCTGAACACCGACGCGAACACCACCGCCCCGCCGGCGTTACCGGCGGGGCTGGAGCCGGCGTCACGAGCCGGGCATGTGGCCTGTGCTCATCGCCTCGTCTCGTACCGGGTCAGCACCACGCCGCCGGGGAACGTCCGCGTCTCCACGAGGTTCAGGTTCACCCAGCTGTCCAGCGCCGTGAAGAACGGCGTGCCGCCGCCCACCACGACCGGGTAGGTGGCCAGGGCGTACTCGTCGATCAGCCCGGCCCGCATGGCCGACCCGGCGAGCGTCGCGCCGCCGATGCCCATCGGGCCGCCGTCCTCGGCCTTGAGCCGGGTGATCTCGGCGACCGCGTCGCCGGTGACCAGGCGGGTGTTCCAGTCGACCTCGTCGATCGTCGAGGAGAACACCACCTTCGGCGTGTCCCGCCAGTTCCGCGCGAACTCGATCTCCGCCGGGGTGGCGTCGGGCTGCTGGTCGCCGGTCGGCCAGTAGGAGCTCATCGTCTCCCACAGCTTGCGCCCGTACAGCGACAGGCCGTGAGCCCGCTCCTGGTCGAGCCACCACTGGAACAGCTCGTCGCTCGGCGGCCCGCCCCAGCCGATGTCGTCGCCGGGCGCGGCGATGTAGCCGTCCAGGGTCACGTTCATGCCGAAGATCAGTTTCCGCATCGTGCCAGCCTTCCGTGAGTCGATCTCACACATACAGACGGGCGCGGCACGAAAACCTGATCGGTGCGCGATCCGCGTCCGCAACGGGGACGGGCATGGTGTGGCAGCGGCGGCTTCCAGACCATGCCCGTGTGCGGGATCAGGCGTGTCAGATCCGGGTGGTCAGGGGGAGGCCCAACTGGAGCACGGGTCCGGGCGGCCCGACTGACCGGCGGCCGGCCGCCACCGCCACCCTTCTGACACATCCTCCGGCAAGGTCACCTCACGTGCGGCTGGGGCGGGCGACTTCGTGTAAACGTTTACTGCTGGTGAACCGGAAACCAGGTAGGCCAGCTGCATGTCAAGATCCAGCGGTCGCAAGGGTTGCAGGCGGATGGACTGTTGACAGAGGCTGACGATCCTCTACTCTGAGCCAGAGGCGTAAAAACGTTTTAACTGCTGGTCCTATTTACCGCTCGAGCCACGTTGTTAGCGCTAACAGAACGAACGCCGCGCAGGGCACGACTCCGAGGGCGGTCCCACCCTCCGTTCAAGACTCGGCCGGCTCGCCGCAGGTCGTCCGAACCTCATCCGTTCCCGTCATCAGGAGTGGTCATGATGCTCGTCCACCGGCGCGGTGCGAGCCAGCGAGCCCTGTCGTTCGTCGCCGCGCTCGTCGTCGCCCTGTCCGTGATCACGGTGGGCCAGGACCGCGCAGACGCAGCGCCCGGCCCTTCGTTCACCAACCCCGTCGTGCCGGCTCCCAACAGCGCCGATCCGACGTTGGTGCAGTACAACGGCCAGTACTACTACGTGGCCACCACCTGGACCTCCGACATCCTGATGCGGCGATCCGCCACCATCGCCGGGCTGCGCAGCGCGCCGGAGCAGACGATCTTCCGCGCCTCGCAGAACGAGGGCTGCTGCACGATGTGGGCGCCTCACCTGGAGCAGATCAACAACCGTTGGTACATCTACTACTCGGTCGAGCCGCGGGCAGGGTACGGGTCGCGCCGCACGCACGTGCTGGAGAGCGCCGCGAACGACCCGGCGGGCCCGTACACCTACCGCGGCGTGCTCAACCTCATGCCGAACAACGGTTGGGCGATCGACGGCGCGGTGCTCAAGCTCAACGGCGCCCTGTACTTCCACTACTCGGCGTTCCACGCGGACGGGCTCCAGTCGATCTACATCGCGCCGATGAGCAGTCCGACCACGGTGTCGGCCTTCGGTACCCGGATCTCGGCGCCGACGCTGGCGTGGGAGCGGCAGGGGCAACCGGTCAACGAGGGGTCGTTCGCCCTGCAACGGGACGGTCGCACGTTCCTGACCTACTCGGCCAGCTACTGCGGCACCGCCGACTACAAGCTGGGCATGCTGGAGTACCGCGGCGGCGACCCGTTGGCGCAGAGCTCCTGGACGAAGCACGCCAACCCGATCTTCCAGCGCAACAACGCCGCGGGCGTCTACGGTCCGGGCCACCACTCGTTCTTCACCTCGCCGGACGGCACGGAGATCTGGATCGCCTACCACGCCAACTCCTCGGCGTCCCAGGGCTGCGGCACGAGTCGAACCACCCGCGTGCAGAAGATTTCCTGGAACGCCGACGGCACACCGAACCTGGGAGTTCCCGTCTCCACCTCCACGGTCCTCGCGGGGCCTTCGGGTGAGACCGGCGGGTCCGGCACGCGCGTGCGCATCCGCAACCAGCACAGCAACCTCTGCCTGGACGACTACAACGCCGTCACCACACCGGGTGCGGAGGTGCGGCAGTGGACGTGCAACGGGCTGGCGGTGCAGGACTGGTCCCTCACGCCGACCGACAACGGCTACTACCGGATCGCCAACGTCCACAGTGGCCTGTGCCTGGACAACAAGGACTGGGCAACCACCGCGGGTTCGGTGGTCCAGCAGTGGACCTGCAACGGCTTTTCCGTGCAGCAGTGGCGGCTGACCACCACCAACGGCACCACCACCCTGGTCAACCGGTACAGCAACCTCTGCCTCGACAACTACGCCTGGGGCACGACCCCCGGCTCCGAGGTCCGGCAGTGGACCTGCACCGGCGCGGCCAACCAGCAGTGGGTGATCGGCTGACCGCCACACCCGGACCACCCCGCCGCCACGGCAGCCAACCTCATACGAGATCAACTCATACGAGATCAACCTTGTGGAGAAACCATGGCACCACGTGGAGACCGGTCCGAGGACTCAGGTTCGCGGCTGCTGAGGCGGCGGTCATTGCTGGCGGCAGGCGCCGCGCTGCCGGTGCTGGCGGTGACGCCATCAGCCTCGGCGGCGACCAGGGTGGTCGTCGAACCGTCGATCGTGCAGCAGACGATCCTCGGCTTCGGCGGCATGAACCACCCGGGCTGGATCGGCGATCTCACCGCCGGCCAGCGCGAGACGGCCTTCGGCAACGGCGCGGGGCAGCTGGGCTTCACCGTGCTGCGCATTCCCGTTCCCGAGGACCGCGCCAACTGGAGCCGCGAGGTCGCCACGGCCAAGCGCGCCGGTGAGCTCGGGGCCAAGGTCTTCGCCTCGCCGTGGAACCCGCCGGCTTCGATGTCCGAGACCTTCTCCGGGGGCAAGCGGCTGCGCTACAACTCGTACGGCGCGTATGCGCAGCACCTGAACGACTTCTCCACGTTCATGAGGAACAACGGGGTGAACCTGTACGGGATCTCGGTGCAGAACGAGCCGGACTACGCGCACGACTGGACGGCGTGGACCCCCGGCGAGATGGTGAGGTTCCTGCGCGAGAACGCCGGTTCGATCAACACCAGGGTCATCGCGCCCGAGTCGTTCCAGTACCGCAAGAGCACCTCGGACCCCATCCTCAACGACGCCGCCGCGTTGGCGAATGTGGACATCATCGGCGCCCACCTCTACGGCACAAGGCACGAAGACTTCCCCTACCCGCTCTTCCGCGAGAAGGGCGGCGGCAAGGAGCTGTGGATGACCGAGGTCTACCACCCGAACAGCTCCGACTCGGCCGACCTCTGGCCGCAGGCGCTCGACGTGGGCGAGCACATCCACCGCGCGTTGGTCTACGGCCGGTTCCAAACCTATGTGTGGTGGTACATCCGCCGTTCGTACGGCCCGATGCGCGAGGACGGGCAGATCAGCAAGCGCGGCGCCAACATGGCCCACTTCTCGAAGTGGGTCCGCCCCGGCTACTCCCGGATCACCGCGACCGCGAACCCGCAGTCGAACGTCTACATCACGGCGTTCAAGAGTGGGACCAAGATCGTCATCGTCGCCATCAACAAGAACGCATCGGCGGTGTACCAGCCGTTCACCATCCGCGGCGTCGTTTCCGCGACGATTCCGACCTGGGTCACCACCGCGACACGCACCCTCGCGCAAGACAGGACCATCACGACGTCGAACGGCTCCTTCGACTCCCAACTGCCGGCCCGCAGCATCAGGACCTTCGTCGCGGGTTGACGACTCTCGCTCAATTCATCCGCTCAGACCCCTCGCCGCCGCTGGAGGAGGAACTGTGAAACTTTCGCTCTGGCGACGTCGGCAGGCCGTACTGGCGGTCCTGCTCTCCGTGGTCGGCTTGGTCGTGGGGTTGAACACCGCCGCGTCCGCGTCGACCGCAACCGCCTCACCCGACACCGAGTCCGGCTTCGAGGTCGGTAGCCTGCCCAGCAGGTTCCGCTGGAGTTCGAGCGGGCCGATCATCGCGCCGAAAAACGACTCCACCCACAGGCTGTCCGCGATCAAGGACCCGTCGGTGGTGTTCCACAACGGCAGGTACCACGTGTTCGCGACGGTCACGAGCTCGACCGGCGGCTACGGCATGGTGTACCTGAACTTCACCGACTGGTCGCGGGCGGGCTCGGCGACGCACCACTTCCTGGACCGCACGCCCATCGGCGGCGGCTACAAGGCGGCGCCGCAGATCTTCTACTACTCGCCGCAGCGCCTGTGGTACCTGGTCTACCAGACCGGCAACGACGCCTCGTACTCCACCAACCCCGACATCGCCAACCCCGCCGGGTGGACCGCCCCCAAGGGCTTCTACGGCGGCATGCCGCAGATCATCCGGGACAACATCGGCAACGGCCACTGGGTCGACATGTGGGTCATCTGCGGCTCGGTGAACTGCTACCTGTTCTCCTCGGACGACAACGGCCACCTCTACCGGTCGCAGACGAGCATGGCCAACTTCCCGCGCGGGATGAGCCAACCCGTCATCGCCCTCCAGGACAGCAACAAGTACGCGTTGTGGGAGGCCGCCAACGTCTACAAGATCTCCGGCGCACAGCAGTACCTGCTGATCGTCGAGGCGATCGGCTCCGGTGGCCGCCGCTACTTCCGGTCCTGGACCACGACGGCGATCAACGGCGCGTGGACGCCACTGGCCGACACGCAGACCAATCCCTTCGCCGGCAGCGCCAACGTGACTTTCGCCAACGGCACCGCCTGGACCAACGACATCAGCCACGGCGAGATGATCCGCAACGGCTACGACCAGATGTCGACCATCAACCCGTGTCGGATGCAGTACCTCTACCAAGGCCGTGACCCGTCCGTCGACACCGGCAGCTACAGCACCCTGCCGTGGCGGCTCGCGCTGCTCACCCAGACCGACTCCACCTGCTAGAGGCACGTGGGGCGCGTCGCCGTCGTGCCCCCGGCGTCCGTCCCGGGTAACGGTCGGACGCGACCACCAGCACCATCCTGTGTGGACACGCCGCGGAACTCCGGGGCGAGGCAGGCGGCGGTCAACCGTGACACCCGATTAGCCCAGCGGGCGACGTTACCGCTGGTCAGAGAACAGTTGCGCCACTTTGTTGCCGGCCCATACAATTTCGTGGGTAAGACGGTCGACACTCAGAGTGGAGTGCACATGCGCCGCCGCACAGGTTTTCGACCTCTCCTGACAGTCTTGGCCCTGCTCGCCGGTTCCGTCGGGGTCACCGCCGCTCCGACCGCCCACGCGGGCTCCGACTGCTCGCTCCCGGCCCCCGGCCGCTTCCAGGACGCCACCGGCTCGGCCACGCTGAGCGTGATCGCCGTCGACGCCCAGTGCCTGCGCACCTACCGGCTCGTCAGCTCGATCACCGGTGAGCGGCTCTTCCGCGAGCTGCCGGGCACACCCGTGCTGCGCACCGGTTCCGCGATGCTCGACGGCCTGTACGCGATGGCCCACGACGACGCGGAGCTGAACAAGACCGACCAGGTCAGCGACGGCTCCTACAACTTCGGCAACCCGACCCCGTGCCCCGGCGGCTGCTACATCACCGGCAAGAGCTGGACCTACGTCTGGACCCGCGACGTGTCCTACTCCGCCGACCTCGGGCTGGCCGCCGTCGATCCGGCGCGGATGCGCGACACGCTGCTGTTCAAGCTCAGCGACCGCCGTGACGGCTCGGGCGACACCCAGATCATCCAGGACACCGGCACCGGTGGCAGCCACCCGAACTCGACCGACCGGGTGGTGTGGGCGCTGGGCGCGAGCGAGATCCTCGACTGGCTGCCCGACGGCGAGCGGCAGTCCTTCGCCACCAAGGCGTTCGACGCGATCCGCAACACCGTCGAGTACGACCGCAAGGTCGTCTACGACCCGACCGACGGCCTGTACCTCGGTGAACAGTCCTTCCTGGACTGGCGCGAGCAGTCCTACCCGGCGTGGACGAAGGACGACGTCGCGCCCATCGCGACCTCCCGAGCCCTGTCGACGAACGTCGTGCACTGGTCGGCGCTCGACGCGGCGGCCCGGCTTGCGTCGGGTGCGGGAGACCACGGCGCCGCCGCGAAGTACCGGGGCTGGGCCGACAGCCTGGCCACCGCCATCCGCACCCGGTTCTGGCTGCCGCGGCAGGGGCAGTTCTCCCAGATGCTCACCACCGAGCTGGACACCGCCCCGGTGCGCCGCTACGACGCCCTGGCGACGTCGCTCGCCGTGCTGACCGGTGTCGCGACCGCGGACCAGGCCGCCCAGGCCGTGCGGAACTACCCGATGACCCCCCACGGACCGGCGGTGATCTGGCCACAGCAGCAGGACATCCCCGCGTACCACAACAACGGTATCTGGCCCTTCGCCACCGCCTACCTGATGCGTGCGGCTGCCAAGGTGGGCAACGACGGCGTCGCCACCGCCCAGGCCCGATCGCTCGTGCGCGGCGCCGCGTTGTTCGGGACCAACAAGGAGAACCTCAACCTCCTCACCGGCGGCACCGACACGGAAATCAACTCCGATCGGCAGCTGTGGAGCGTCGCCGGGATGATGTCGATGGTGCAGCAGAGCGTGTTCGGCGTCGATGCCCGTCCGGACGGGCTGCGCGTCGCGCCGTTCGTGCCCGCGCAACTGCGCGTGGAGCACTTCGCGGGCAGTGACCGAGCCGTCCTGCACAACCTGCGCTACCGGGGCCGGACGCTGAACGTGGAACTCCGGTTCCCGCAGACATCGATCAGGCAGGGCGCGTACGTCGTGCGCTCGTCGACCCTGAACGGCAGGCAGATCCCGGCGGGCACGGCCATCACCGAGAGCATGCTGGGCAGCGGCGAGTCGACGTTGGTCGTCCAGCTCGACCCGCCGACGTCGTCCACGGCCGCGCCCGTGCCGGTGGACACCTCGGCCAAGGAGGCGCTGTACGGCCCGAGGACACCGGCGGTCCGTGACGTGTCCGTTGTGGACGGCCGGGTCCGGCTGGGAGTCGACGCGGCCGGCGAGGACCCCGCGCGGGTCACCATGGACGTCCTGCGTGACGGTTCGGTGATCGCGCAGGGTGTTCCGGTCACGAGCACCTGGACGGACGGCGGTTCGGCGGGGCTGGGGACGGACTCGTACTGCTACAGCGTCCGCCTCACCTACACCTCCAGCGGCAACACGTCGCAGCACGCGCAGCCGAACTGCTACTGGGGACCTGGCTACGACCGCGTCCTCAAGGTCGCCGGCGACGGTTTCGAGGCGGTGGGCGGCTACCGATCCGCCAACGCCAACGGCACGTACTACGCGAACTGGGGCAACGCGCCCGGCGACCGGCTCACCGCCCGCATCCGGCCCACCGTGACCGGTGACTACCTGCTGCAAGCCGACGCGGCGGTCGGCAAGCCGATCAACACCGGGGTGGGCGGCGGCATCAAGCTGCTGCGGGTGGTGGAGGACGCCTCCGGCGCGGTCGTCACGGAACGCCCGATCGCGATGCCCAACACCGGGTCCTGGTCCCGGGTGAACCACTCGACGTTCGTGGACGCCCACCTCACCGCCGGCCGCGAGTACCGCGTGGAGCTGGTCAACGACCGGACAGCGGTGAACATGAGCTACTTCACCACGAACGCCGCCTACAACGACACCATGGGCGGCCACTTCAACTACAACGACGTGTTCGCGATCAAGGCATTGCTGAAGAAGGCAACCGGTTGATCGGTGGCGGGTCCAGGCGGTCGGTGGCATCGTCGGACATCCTCGTGGTGCGCGCTTTCGTCCGTGGAGGTATCAGGTGGCCGTGATGCCGTGGTGGACGCGGTAGGGGAGTCCTCGCCGGCGTGGCGGCGGCCGACGCCTGGCGAGCACCGGTGGCCGGCCGCCGTGACGGTCGTGGCGACCGTGGCACTTCACGCGAGCCTTCCCGCTCATCTGGTCGGACCTGCGCGGTGGCCGTTGGCCGGGTTGGCGCTGCTGCTCTTCGCCGTGCTGGTGATCGCCGATCCGGGTCGGATCAGCCGGGAGTCGGCGTCGCTGCGGGTGGTCGGTCTCGGTCTGATCGCGGTCATCAGCGCCGCCAACGCCTGGTCCGTCGCCTTGCTGGTCGACTGGCTGATCAGCGGGCCGGGCGCGCCGAACGCGACCGAGTTGCTGCGCTCGGGAGCGGCGGTCTGGCTGACCAACGTGTTCGTGTTCGCGCTGTGGTACTGGGAACTCGACCGCGGGGGACCGGCCGCGCGGTCGGCCGGACGCCGGGACCTGCCCGACTTCGAGTTCGCGCAGATGACCGAGAAGTCGCTGGCGCCGGCGGACTGGGAACCGCGCCTGGTGGACTACCTGTACCTGTCGTTCACCAACGCGACCGCGTTCAGCCCGACCGACGTGTTGCCGCTGTCCCGGTGGGCGAAGCTCACGATGATGCTGCAATCCGCCGTGTCGCTGGTGACCGTCGCCCTGGTGATCGCCCGCGCCGTCAACGTCCTCAGCTGAGGCGCCGGTCCGCCTCGTCTCAATGGCGATGCGGCGCGGAACGGCCTCCCGCACAATGGAGCGCGTCGCGCGACGGGATCCACGGCGAGCGGAGGCCGACCCTGTCACGGGTGGTGAGAGGAAGGGGCGTGCGCTTTGCTCGAGTTCCTTCAGCGGATCGGTGGGCAGGTCGGCGCCTGGTTCTACCTCATCGCCGGTGGCCTGGCGTTCGCTGAGGCGGCGGTCATGGTCGGCCTAGTGCTGCCCGGCGAGATCGCGTTGCTCGTGGCCGGGTTCGCGGCCCACCAGGGCTGGATCGGACTGTGGCCGATGGTCGCGATCGCGGTCGGCTCGGCCGTCCTCGGCGACAGCGTGGGCTACGAGGTCGGCCGCCGACTCGGCCCCGGTCTGCGTGCCTCCCGCGTGGGCCGTTGGGTCGGTGAGGACCGCTGGCGGCGAGCCGAAGGGTTCCTGCACCGCCATGGCGGCAAAGCGGTGTTGCTGGGTCGGTTCACCGCCCTCTTGCGCGCACTCACCCCGGGCATGGCCGGCGTGGTCCGCATGCCGTATTTGCGTACTTTTCTGCCCTGGAACGTAGCCGGCGCGGTGATCTGGGGTGCGGGCTGCGTCCTGCTCGGCTACGGCTTCTCCGCCTCGCTGACCGCAGTCGGGCGCTACCTCGCCTACGGGCCGCTCGTGCTGATCGCACTCGCCCTGGCCGGTTACCTGCTGCTTAGACGACCCCGGCGCCCCACCACGTGACCGGACGCAGAGCCACCTCGGTGCACGCGCAGCTGACGCTGTGGTGACGACATCAGGCAGGAGGAGCCACGTGGATCTGGTGATCGACCCACCGCGAGGTGTGGGGCCGTTGAGGGTCGGAATGCCGTTCGTCGAGGGCGTCGAACTTCTGCGCTCCCTCGACGGGCACCGACCGCCGAGTCCGGGACGCAACAGCCCGCCGGGATTCGCGCATTACGAGTCCGAGCTGACCATCTCGCTCGGCCCTGACCGGGACGGCCGGGTGAAGGCCATTGAGCTTTACCGGCCCGAGCGCGACGTCACCGTCGTCTTCCGGGACATCGAGGTGTTCGGCACCCCCGCCGACGAGGTGATTCGGCGTCTTTCAGAGGTCACGCGTCTGGAGGTCGAGGACGATGGGGTCCGCGTGGTCGCGCCCGACCTGCTGCTGGCCCTCGGGCGACCGTTCCGGTCGGACAGCGCCGAAGAGCCTGAGGGATGGTATTTCGAGTCGGTGCTTGTCGCTGCCCCTGGGTATTACGACGGACTGAAATGACGCAGCACGGCGGCCTTGTGCCGCAACACCAGACAACAGTCGTAACGCTACGGCTCACGATCATGTCCCCGTGGCCATGGCCACGTTGCCGACGACGGATCCGTGGGCGGGCCGGTTGACTGAGCCGGCCCGCCCACGGATCGGGTTTAGCGGACGTAGATGTTCGGTTGGGGTGGGGTGCTCATGCCGCCGCCGAGGAAGAAGCTCGGGTGGGGCGGCTGGTTGTAGGCGGTGTTCTGCCACGCGATGGCCACGCGGTACTGGGAGTCGTGCATGAGGGTGTGGATCCGCCGGTCGGTCTGCGTCGACGTGGCGTAGATGCGCAGCGCGGCGTTGTCGTCGCGCGGCAGGATGACTTCCTCGCGCCAGTCGCCGAACAGGTCGCCGGAGAGCGACGGGGTCGACTTGGTGCCGTTGATGGAGTGCGCCCCGGTGCCGGTGAGCAGGCGGGTGTCACCGCCGGTGCCGTACTTGTCGACGTGGTTGCCGTCCAGCAGTTCCCGCACCGGGTCGGCGTCCCACCAGGCGAGGAAGTTCGCGCTGCCCGGTGAACGCCCGACGTTGCCGCCGGAGCCGTTGAACAGGCTGGTCAGCCCGGTGCCCCTGCCCCAGAACTCGGCGCCGGCGTTCCCGGCGTGCACGTCGCCGGCCGCGCCGCGAGCGGGACCCTCGCAGCTGCAGGTGTTGTTCTTCTGCATGATCGTGGCGCCGCTGTTGCCGTCCCGCAGGGTCGCGGCGGCTCCGGAGCTCTGCTCGTGGATCATCCAGATTTCCTTGCCTGGGCGGCTGGGGATGAAATCACCGACGTGCAGCGCGTCACCGTGGGCGTAGAAGTTGGTGGTGTACCGCCCGGTGCCGTTGGAGTTGATGGTCATGCCGCCGTAGATGATCTCGTCGGTGCCGTTGCCGTCGACGTCGGCGATGGACAGCGAGTGGGCGCCGCGACCGGTCCACTGGCTGCCCGCGGAGCCGGAGTCGAACTTCCAGCGCCGGGTGAGCTGCCCGTTGCGGAAGTCCCACGCCGCGATGGTGCTCTTCGCGTAGTAGCCGCGGCCCATGATGATGCTGGGACGCTGTCCGTCCAGGTACGCGGTGCCGGCCAGGAACCGGTCGCCCCGGTTGCCGTTGCAGTCGCCCCAGTCGCAGATGTTGCCGCGGGCGGGGTCGAAGGGCACCGTGGACATGGCGGCGCCGGTGAGCCCGTTGAACACGGTCAGGTACTCGGGTCCGGTGATGATGTAACCGCCGGAGTTGCGGTGGTCGGCGCTGCCGTTGCCGATCACCTGACCCGTGCCGGACACCGAGCCGTCGCCCGTCTTGACCGCCATCTCGGCCCGACCGTCACCGTCGTAGTCGTACACCTGGAACTGGGTGTAGTGCGCGCCGGCGCGGATGTTGCGGCCCAGGTTGACGCGCCACAGCCGCTGTCCGTTGAGCTTGTAGGCGTCGATGTAGACGTTGCTGGTGTGACCGGACTGGGAGTTGTCCTTCTGGTCACTGGGGTCCCACTTGAGGAAGATCTCGTACTGGCCGTCACCGTCCGCGTCACCGACGCTCGCGTCGCCGGCGGAGTAGGTGCTTCCCGGCCGGGAGATCGGCACGTCGAGGTAGTTGCCGCCGGAGAAGCGCAGTGACGCCTCGGACGGCGCCTGTTCCACCCCGCCCACGACCGCGCGGACCGTGTACGACGCGTCCCCTGCCGCGCCGGAGTCCAGGTAGTTGGTGGAGTTGGTGATCGGGGAGGCGTTCAGCTTCGTCGCGCCCCGGTAGACGTTGAACCCGGTGGAGGTCGGCTCGGTCCCGAGCAGCCGCCACGAGACCAGGTTGCCGGTCCCGGAGCGCACGCTGACCAGGCCGCGGTCGAGGTCCTCCATCTGCTTGCCGGTGGGCGGGTCGCCGGCGGCGTCGATCTCGAGGTAGTCGACGTTCGCCAGGCCGGCCGCGGTGGTCGGGCTCAACCGGATCGTGTTCGTGCCGGCGTTCACCGGGACGGTGAGCGTCTTCGTGACCCACGTGGTCCAGGCGCCGGTCGGGTCGAACGCGGTGCCCGAGTGGGCGACCGCACCGTTGACCAGCACGTCCGCGGGTCGGTTTGCGGTAGCGCCATTGGCGTAGCGGATGGCGATGGTCGCGGAGCCCGCCGCGGATGCCGTGACGGTGAACTGCGCTGCCGCGCCGACCGCGTTGTCCGCGTTGCAGAACCCGCTGCCGGAGTAGCCGGCGTGGTTGGACTCGATGGCTCCGGCGCAGGTGGCCGGCGAGCTTTCCGCCTCGTAACGGGTCGGAGCCGCCGAAGCCGGGGAGATGACTACGCCGCTCCCGGCGACGGTCAAGGCGACGCCGGCAGCGAGCAGTGCGGCGCGCTTTCTGTTTAAGGGCATGACGGACCTCTCCAACAGGTAAGTCGGATGACATCGGGGTTGTGGAGCACAGACCGGTGGCGGGGTCGGCGGGGAATCCGGGCCGACCGACCGAGCGCTAGAAGACGGTGCGGACACCGTGCGGCGTTACCAGCCGATCTGACGGTCCGTGCGTCGTGAGGTCGTCACGGCAATAGCTTGCACTCTGAACAAGATTGGTGAGCACCGTTGCTCCTCCGTCGCAGAGTCTGGGAACGCTCCCAGAAGTGGCGAGGCGCATCCCGCGGCCAGCAACGCCGCGAGGATGGCACCAGGCCGGATGTGAAACGATTCAATTGGCCTGACAATACCGTGGAAAGCGCTATCCAGCCAGTGGACACCTCGGCCGTCAGGTCGTGCGGCGGCTTCGGTCATCGTCCGATTCCATTGGCGCCTATGATGTTCGAGCGCCAACGCTGCTGAGGTAGACCGTACGAACGCCGCCGTGCCGCTGTCAACAGCCTCGGCGAAATGTTTCGGATGGGGTTGGTGTCAGGGCAGGACCGGCAGGTCGAACACGCAGGCCCTTGACATGAAGGCAGGAAAGCGCATTCCATGAGCTCGCGCCTCCACCGCGGGCCGGTCCGGTCAGTCGCTCCGGCGGATCGGCCGGTTCGACGACTCGTTCGACACCGTCCCGCCGACGACCAGGGGTATTCGATCGTGATTGAAATCCCGGCCGCCGAGGGCCGGCCGTTCGACCGCAACCACTTCGACTACTCCCCTTGGTCCTTTTGGGACGAGGCCGACGAGCGGGCGAGGCAGCGCCAGCTCGACGTCCAGCAGGACCTCGTCCGGCACCGCGGTTACGAGATCGGCGAGCGCTGCTTCCTGTCCGAACTGGCCTCCGTGCAGAACGAGGAGTTCCGCCTCGGCCACGGCAGCTACGTCGCCGCGGGCGGCTACCTGAGCGGGTCGCTGCGCGCCGGGCGTGACTGCACGATCAACGCGTACACGGTGGTGCGCGGCGACATCCGCCTGGGCAACGCCGTGCGCATCGGCGCGCACACCTCGATCCTCGGTTTCAACCACACCGCCGAGGATCCCGACACCGAGGTGTTCCGGCAGCCCCTCCGCTCGCTCGGCATCACCATCGGCGACGACGTCTGGATCGGCTCGCACGTCGTCGTCCTGGACGGGGTGGCGGTCGGCGACCGGTCCGTGATCGCCGCCGGCGCCGTGGTCACCAAGGACGTCCCGGCCGGCGCGATCGTCGGGGGCAACCCGGCCAGGGTGCTGCGTTGGCGCGTGCCCGCGCTCGCTCCGCGGTCGGACGACCTCGTGGGTGCGCTCACCGCGTTCACCGAGACCGTCCACGCCCAGGCGCACCAGGTGCTGGCGCGGTCCTGGGACCCCGGCGTCGGTCTGTTCGCCGACCGACCAGGGGCCGCGCCGACCGTCCGCGCCCAGTGCGACGCGATCGAGATCGCCGACCTGCTGCTCGGCCGTGCGCCCGACCAGCTGCCCGCCCAAGCCCAGGTCGACCGGTTGCGCGGCTGGCAGGACCCGGAGACCGGCCTGGTCGGCGCGCTCCGACCGGACGGCACCGTCGAGCGTGCCCGCGACGGCCTGTCCGACCCGGACGCCGCCTATCACGTCCTGTCCGTCGGCTATGCGCTGGACCTGCTGGGCAGCGGATTTCCCGAGCCGATCCACGTCGCGGCCCGCGCGAGCGCCGAAGACGTGGTCGCCGGGCTGGCGCGGCAGCCGTGGACCACCAACGCCTGGTCCGCCGGCGCCTGGGTGGACGCCCTCGGCACCGCGCTGCACTGGAACCGGCGGCGCGGTGACCTCGGCACCCCCGGCGCGACCGAAGCCCTCTTCGGCTGGCTGGTCACCACCGTGGACCCCCGCACCGGAACGTGGGGCCGACCGGCGTCCGACGACGGCCTGCTCCAGGTCGTCAACGGCTTCTACCGCGCCTCGCGCGGCACGTTCGCCCAATTCGGCCTGCCCGTGCCCCACCCGGAACGGGTCGTGGACACGGTCCTGGAGCACGTCCGCGACGCCCGCTTCTTCCGGACCGAGAGGCAGAACGCCTGCAACGTCCTCGACGTCGCCCACCCGCTCTGGCTGACCCGCCACACCGGGCACCGCGCCGACGAGGTCCTGGAGGTCGCACGCCGCCTGCTCACCGACGCGCTCGGCCACTGGACCGACGGCGCCGGCTTCGGCTTCCAGGCGCCGCACCCGACGACCACCGGCCTTCCCGCCACGGCGCCGGGTTTGCAGGGCACCGAGATGTGGCTGGCTGTGATCTGGCTGCTCGCCGACCTGCTGGGCCTCGCCGACACCCTGCGCTACCGCCCGCGCGGCGTCCACCGACCCGAACCCGCCATCAGGGCCTGAGCTGCGAGTTCAAGCCCGGCAGGCACCTCACGCCGGCCGACGGGACGATGTCGAGAGAGCGATTGGTGGTGATGCACGGGTGGTTGACCCGGCTGGGTATGACAAGGACATGCCGCTTGTCCAAGAGCATCTGACGAAGTTTGATCGGGCTGTGGCGAAGGTGCGCCAGACCCACAGCGGCCGTCCGGTGGATGAAATTCGGCCGGCCCTCCTGGAGGAGTTCGAGTTGGAGGGTTTGGTTGTGTGGAGGGAAGTGGCGGATGATGCGGCCTTTCACATCTCGCGAGTGCCGGGTGCCGGTTCTCGACCGGCACCCGGCACTGCCGGGTCGCCTTAGATGAAGCGCCAGAGGTGGTCGTTGGTGCCGTTGTCGTCCCAGATGACGATCTGTGCGCCGCGCGTGGCCGAGGCGCCGGATACGCCTAGGACGCGACCGCCGTTGGCGCACTGGATGCGGAAGTAGCCGTTCGTGCCGTAACGGAGCCGCCAGCGGTGGTCGTTCGTTCCGTTGTCGGCCCACTGGAGCACACGGGAGCCATTGGCGGTCGCGGCGTTCTCCACTCCGAGGACCTTGCCGCTGTGCGAGTTGCGCAGCTTGAGGTACCCCCCGGTGTCGGGCACGGCGGTCCAGAGGTGGTCGGCGGTGCCGCTGTCGTCCCACTGGACGGCCAGGCCACCATCCACAGTGGACATGTCCTGCACGCCGAGCACGAGACCGCTGTTGAGGTTCTGGATGCGCCGGACGCCATTGGGCACGAAGCGCCACCGGTTGTCCGCGCTGCCGTTGTCGGGATCCTGCACGGCCTGCGCGCCGGCGGCCGTGGAGCCGTTGAGGATGCCCAGGAGCTTGGCGCTGTTGGCGTTACGGATGCGGTGCGTGCCGTCGCCGTTGTCCAGCACGGTCCAGCGGTGGTCAGCGGTGCCGTTGTCGGTCCACTGGAGCACGCGGGCATTGTCGGCGGTCGACATGTCCTGCACGCCGAGCACCTTGCCGCTGTTGCCGTTGCGGAACCGCACCGCCGAGCCGTCGACGATCAGCGCCCAGTTGTGGTCCGGCGTGCCGGTGTCGTTCCACTGAACAGCCGCGCCGCCGTCCGCGGTGGACATGTCCTGCACGCCGAGGACCAGGCCGCTGGAGGCGTTGACCAGCCGGTAACCGGCGGTGGTCGTGCCGCCTTGACCGGCCGCGCGCCAGTAGACGGTGTAGTTGTGGCCGTGGGCGTCGTAGAACGGTCCGAGGTTCACCCTGGAGCCGTTGGCGACCGCGGTGAACGCCAGCGCGGTGGTGCTGGTGCGGGTGATCGACGCGGGGTCGAGGGTGGGCAGGGTGTTGAACGCGGTGTTGCCGTAGTTGCCCGACAGCACGACCGGGCCGTAGGTGACCGCGGAGACGCCGGGGTCGTCGTTGGCCGCCCGCATGACGACCCGCATGGGCAGGCGGACGGTGACGGTGTCGCCGGGCGCCCAGTTCCGGGTGAGGGACGCGTAGCTGCCGGGCGTGGTGGTGATGCTCTGCGCGACGCCGTTGACGCTGATCGCCGCGCCCTCGGTCCAGGAAGGGATGCGGACGCGCATGGTCCACGAACCGGCCGCGTTGCCGGTGACGGTGAGGGCGGTGGTGTCGCTCGCCGGGTAGGTGGTGGTCTGGGTGACCGTGATCCCGCGTTGCGACCAGTTCAGCACCGACGGCAGGAACAGGTTCACCGTCAGCGTGGCGCCGTTGTGGAAGTAGATCGAGTCCATCAGCTTGGTGTTGGTCTCGATGCCCGTGCCCTGGCAGCACCAGAACGTGCCGTAGTCGGTGCTGAAGCTGCCGCCGCCGACCACGGGACCGGCCTGGCCGCGGCGTCCACCCGGGTTGAGCGCGGTGAAGTAGCAGACGTGGCCGTGGGCGGAGGCGGGGTTCTGCTGGCCGATGAGGTGGTTGAGCAACGCCTGCTCGTAGTAGTCGAAGTAGGCGGCGTTGTCCGGTTGCAGCTGCCACAGCTCGCGGGTCAGCTTGAGCATGTTGTAGGTGTTGCACGCCTCCGCCGTGTCGGGCAGCAGGTACCGGGCGATGGCGCCGGGCGCGCGGAAGTGCTCGGCCTGGCTGTTGCCGCCGATGGCGTAGGTGTGGGCGGACACGGTGATGTTCCACGCGTTGGTGGCGATGTCGCGGTAACGGGTGGTGCCGGTGGCCTTGTACTCACGCGCCGCGCCGACCCACTTGGGCACCTGGGTGTTGGCGTGCAGCCCGTCGAGCCGGTCCTGGCCCGCCGCCAACGGGTCGAAGACGGCGGCGTGGTCGAACCGCTGCGCCACCGTGAGCCACCGCGCGTCGCCGGTCTGCTGGTACAGGTCGGCCAGGACCTCGTTCATGCCGCCGAACTCGGTGCGCAGCGTGATCTGCATCTGGCTGTACGACAGCCTGGCCGTGCGCCAGTCCACCCAACCCGCGAACCGCAGCAGCACGTCGCGCGCCTGCGTGTTGCCGATCAGCCGCCACACGTCCAGCAGACCCGCCAGGGTCTTGTGCAGGCAGTAGTACGGCACGCCCTTGCGCGTGCCCTGCTCGACCGTGTTGAAGTCGGACTCCGGGAACCCGGACAGGTAACCGGCGTTGAACCCGGCCGCGGCGTTGTTCGCCTGGCACTTGGCCAACTCCGCCACCATGTGGTTCGCCTTGTCACGGCAGACGGTGTCCTCCAGCACCGCCCACGCCTGCGCCCACGCGGTCAGGAAGTGCCCTTGGCTGTGGGTGCGGAACTCGAAGTTCGGCGCTTCCCACCCGCCCAGCGCCGCCGCACCGCCGGTGGACAACCGGTGGTTGGCGCGGAAGTTGTAAAGCAGCCGGTTGACGTCCACGAACCGCAGGTAGGTCAGCGTGCGGTTCTGGTTGTCCAGCCAGCGGCTCGCGGTCAGGCGCACTTGGCCGAGGTCGAACGCGAACGCCGAGACGCCGGTGTCACCGCGCACGGGCGGCACCACGGCGGCCAAGGCACTGCCGGCGCCGACAGCGACGGGAAGGGCGGTGGCAACGGCGGTCGCGCCCGCGGCCTGCAACAGAGCACGTCGGCTGAGCGAAGGGGACACGAGAACGCTCCAGGGAGGTGAAGGGAGGAGGAAGGCGTTGGAAGGCGCGCCAAACCGCTCCGGGCCGATGAGTTCCTTCTTCATCGGCCCGGAGAGAGGCTGTCGGTACTGCCGGTCGTATCGCCGGACCTGGTTGCCGGGGTGCGGGTTCAGCTCGTCAGTCGGAAGGTCGCGTCGGCGCGTTCGGTGGCGTTGGTGATCGGGTCCAGTCGGAGCTGGTACGCGTAGTGACGGATGTAGCGGTCGGGGAAGTTGTAGGACTGGAACGACGACCACGACGACGAGGCCAGCCCGGCCACTTGGCGGAAGGTGGAGTCGGCCTTGAACGTCGCGCTGCCGTCATCGGCTGCCAGGACGAAGTCGTAATTGCTGTGCCGCAGGTAGTAGCCGGGGTAGTTGACCGACTGGAAGGAGACCGTGCCCGAGCCGGCCAGACCGGCGACGACGCGGAACTGGGCGTCCTGGGCGGGGCTGACGTTCGAGTCGATGCGCACGTCGTGGTCGGCGTGCCGCACGTAGCGGTCCTGGAAGTTGTAGGACTGGATGCGGTTGAACGGCGCGGTGGTGCCCCACTTGGCCAGCACGCGGCTCTCCTCGGCCCCGGTGAGGTTGAGGATCGAGCCGTGGCGCTTGCGCGCGACGCCGAGGTTGTAACCCGTGACGGTCTGGAAGTTGCGGGTGCTGCCGAGGTTCGTCGACGTGATCGGCATGTAGCCGCGGCTGGTGGCGTACTGGTCCAGCCAGAGCGCCCACTCGTTGCGGCCGTTGAACTGCATCCACATCGGACCCTCGACGACGTTGCCGCCGCCGGTGCCGTTGGAGATGCCCATGTGCGACAGGTTGCCGATGGTGGTCCACGAGCCCAGGACCGAGTTGCTGCCCTCGATCGTGATGTGGCCGTCGGCGGAGGCGCGGTAGAAGCGGTAGCCGCCGACGCTGCCGGGCGACTCGATGATCTGGGTGTCGATGATGCCCTGGCCTGCGCCCCGGTCGATGTAGAGGACGGGGGAGGTGAACGAGCGGAAGTCGCGGGTGCGCACGTAGTAGATGCGGTGCTTCTTGACGCCGTTCAGCGTGGCGTTGGTGGCCCAGTAGACGACGTAGTCGCCGGACGCGGGGTCGTAGATGGCTTCCGGCGCCCAGGCGTCGCCCGCGCCCGAGATGCCCGCGGCCACGTTCAGCAGGCGCGGGGCGGACCAGTTGACCAGGTCGGTGGACTCCCAGACGACCAGTGACGTGCTGCCGCGGTTGGCGGCGTCGGACCACGACGTGCCGGACGCGATGCGCAGGTCGGTGGCGATGATCCAGTACCGGTCGCCCGCGGGGGAGCGGAGGAGCGCGGGGTCGCGCACACCTCGCGTTCCCACGGTGGACAGCAGCACGGGCGCGCCGTTGTTCAGATCGGTCCAACGCAGACCGTCGCGGCTGTGCGCGAGGTAGATCTGCTCGCCGTTCGAGTGCTCGCCGGTGAAGTGCGCCATCAGGTAGCCGGTGAACGGCTCCAGCGCCTCGGCCCGCCGGTCGGTCGTGACCGACCAGGTTGTGAACAGCAAAGCCACGGCCGCGACCAGCGCGCCCAGCTTCGTCAGTGCTCGTGACATGGGTGATCTCCCTTGATCACAGGGTGGGGACGATCGGGGCGATCGTGCCGTCGGCGTTGAACGTCATGCGGTCGACGGCGGTCTCGCGGTTGGTGCCGTTGCCGGCCGGCACGGCGAAGCGGTGGTAGGCGACGTGCCAGGTGTCGCTGGTCGGCGCCTTGACCACGGAGTGGTGGCCGGGGCCCTTGATGCCCGACTCCAACCGCTTCTGGAGCACGACACCGCGCTTCGTCCACGGGCCGAGCGGTGAGGTGCCGGTGGCGTAGGCGACCTGGTAGTCCTCGTCGCGGGTGTCGTTCTCCGACCACATGAAGTAGTAGGTGCCGTTGCGCTTGAACACGAACGACGCCTCGCGGTAGCCGGTGGGCGTGATGTTGCGGACCTTGGCCGGGTCGAAGGAGACCATGTCGGCGTTGAGCGGGACGACGTACGCGGTGCCGTTGCCCCAGTACAGGTACGACTGCCCGTTGTCGTCGGTGAACACCATCGGGTCGATGGCCTGTCCGGAGTAGGCGCCCGCGCGGATCAACGGCCTGCCGAGGGCGTCGCGGAACGGACCGGTGGGGGAGTCGGACACGGCGACACCGAGGTGCTTGGCCGTGTCGCCGGAGGCCGCGCCGCCGCTGAAGTACAGGTAGTAGCGGCCGTTCTTGGCGATCACGGCGGGCGCCCAGGCGGAGTTGTCGGCCCAGGACACGTCCGGTCCGTGGTCGAGGATCACGCCGTGGTCGGTCCAGTTCACCAGGTCGGTGGAGGAGAACGCCTTGTAGTACGGCGACGCCCAGCTCGCGTAGCCGTCGGTGGTGGGGTAGAGGTAGTAGCGGCCGTTGAAGTTCGTGATGTGCGGGTCGGCGAACAGGCCCGGGATCACCGGCCCCTTGGTGGTCTTCGGCGTCCACGGCGCGGTGAGGCGGAACGAGCTGTCGGCGCGGAACAGGGCGGTGTCCTGCCGGACGTCGATCCACAGCTCGTTGTTGCGGTGCCTCAACCGCCGGTCCGGGAAGTTGAACGAGGCCAACGACATCGAACCGGACACCGACCCCGGGACGGCGCAGAACGTGGCATCCGCGCGGAACTGCGCCGTGCCCGTGTTCGCTTCCAGGTGCACCCGGTAGTCGCGGTGCCGAAGGAAGTGGCCGTTGCGGGCCTGGAACGAGTAGCACGACGGCGAGGCCAGCCCGTTGACGACGGTGAACGTGGCGTCGGACTTCACCTGGTCGGTGCTGCCGGACGTCACCGGGTCGAGCCGGCCGAGGTAGTCGGCGTGCCGGACGAACCGGCCGGGGAAGTTGACCGACTCCAACGACCGCGCGCCGGTCGGCAGCACGTCGGCGGATGCCGTGGGAGGTAAGGCGATCGTCGCGGCGATCAGGGAGAACAGCACCGCGCACGTGCGTGTTCGATGGCGCATGGTCAGCTCCAGGAAACGTCGGTACGTGAAGTGGGAAGTGGCGTTCGCGCACGAGAACGTCGCGCCCGCGAAGACCGGCGCTGTTGCCGTGTGGGGGCGACCGGGTGGAAAAGGCTAATCAACACCTGATGGTCTGCTCGCGCCGATGCGGCGCGTCGGGTTCTGTCGCCTGACGGCTTCCACCCGGCCATGAGATGCGCGCACTGCCATGCCTCGCCTCCTTGCGAGCTGGTCCAAGCGTGCTCCAAGGCCCGGCCGGGTTCCGGGTGCGGTGGAGCGGCGCCCCGACCGTAACCGTGGCCCTCGTAGCGGGCAATACTCCGGCGGTAGGAAATGTTAGCGATAACAGGGAGTAGTGACCTGCGGGAGCGGTCGGTGAGTGCTGCGGCCGGTACTGCGACGGGCGGCTACCCGACCACATCTGGCCTGGTAGCCGCCCGGAGATCGGCAAGGTCGTGCAGGTTGGACGCTACGACCTGTTAGCGCTCACAGCTCATGCTCCGGCGTTATCGCGGTTGGTGCGCGAGAGCGCTCGGCCGGGCACCCGACCGGGCGGAAGACGGCGGGATCTCTCCCGAACCGCGGCGCACGAGGGTGGCCGGGACGACGGCGTGCGTCGGTGGGGACTGGTCGCCCCGGATGCGGGCGAAGATGAGTTCCGCGGCCATGCGGCCGAGTGCGGGGACGTCCTGGCGCAGCACGGTGACAGCGGGTTCGAGCATGTCGGCCAAGGGGAAATCGTCGAAGCCGATCAAGGCGACCCGGTGGTGCAGGTCGCGTTCGCGCAGGGCCCGCATCGCGCCGACGGTGACGAGGTTCTGGGCGGTGAACAGCGCGGTCGGCGGTTCGTCCAGGTCGAACAGCGCGGCGGTGGCGGTCTGGGCGGCGTCGGGGCCGTGCAGGTCGGTGCGGACGAGTTCTTCGTGCAGCGTCAGGCCGGTGTGGGCGAGCCCTTCGAGGTAGCCGGTGTAGCGCTCCTGGCTGGTCCACAGGGTCTGCCGGTCGCCGAGGAAGGCGATGCGCCGGTGACCCAGGCCCGCGAGTTGGACCACGGCTTCCCGTGAGCCGTCACGGTTGGTGGTCGTGACGCTGTCGGTGCCGCCGAAGGTCGGTGGTCGGTCGACCAGCACCATCGGGGTGCCGCGTTCGCGTTCCTGCTGGAGGGCGTCCTGGTGGCCGCCGACGGCCATGACGACGATGCCGTCGACCCGGCGGGTGGCCAGGGACGTGAGCAGTTCGCGTTGCAGGTCCGGGTCGTCCTCGTTGCTGCCGGCCAGCACCAGCACGTCGTCCTGCCGCGCCCGGTCCTCGACCGCGCGCAGGAGGGCGGCGTCGAACGGGTTGGACAGGTCCTCGAAGAGCACGCCGATGGTGGCGCTGCGCCGGTCGGAGCGGCGCAGGCTGCTGGCGGTCAGGTTGGGCCGGTAGCCGAGGCTGCGCGCGGCGGCGCGGACGCGCTCGACCACCTCGGGACCGGCGCCGGGCAGGTCGTTGATCACCCGCGACACCGTCTTCGTGCTGACCTTGGCGAGTGCGGCGACGTCCCTCATGGTCGGCTCGCGCCGTGCACCCCGTGGATCCATGATCCCCTGCTCCATCCTGCGTAACGCTTGCGTAACGGCGACTTGTCGTGACCTGCACCACGAAGCTAGCGTCAACGATGACTTAACGAAAGCCCCACTTCCTCGAACGGTCCGCACAGGTCCGGAAGTACGGCATTCGCTGCTGTTATTCGCGTGATGGGCAACCCGGGTGGTAATCGCATCGTGCCCGCAGGCCCATTACGTCAACGTTGACGTAGGAGGAGACATGACCGGACGGTCGCGTACGGGCGTCAGGCTCACGGCGCTGGTGTCGGCGTCGTTGCTGGCGCTGGTCACCGGGTGCGGGGACGGCGGCGACACGGCCGGCGGCGGCACGCTGGTCGGGTTGGTCACCAAGACCGACACGAACCCGTTCTTCGTGAAGATGAAGGAGGGCGCGCAGCAGGCCGCGGGCAACTCCGGCGCGACGGTGCAGTCGTTCGCGGGCAAGCAGGACGGTGACAACCAGTCCCAGGTCGACGCGATCGAGAACCTGATCGGCGCGGGCGCGAAGGGCATCCTGATCACGCCGAACGACTCCAAGGCGATCGTGCCGTCGGTGGACAAGGCCCGCCAGGCCGGTCTGCTGGTCATCGCCCTCGACACCCAGCTGGAACCGGCCGACGCCGCCGACGCGACCTTCGCCACCGACAACTACCAGGCCGGGCTGCTGATCGGGCAGTGGGCCAAGGCGAAGTTCGAGGCCGAGGGCAAGCAGGCGAAGATCGCGCTGCTGGACCTCAACCCGAACCAGGTGTCCGTCGACGTGCAGCGTGACCAGGGCTTCCTGGAGGGCTTCGGCGTCGACGTGAAGGACAAGAACCGGATCGGTGACGAGAGCGACCCGCGGATCGTGGGCCACGACGTGACCGACGGCGCGCCCGAGGGCGGCCGGACGGCGATGGAGAACCTGCTCCAGAAGGACCCCGGCATCAACCTCGTCTACACGATCAACGAGCCGGCCGCGGCGGGCGCGTACGAGGCGTTGAAGGCCGCGGGCAAGGAGAAGGACGTCGTGATCGTCTCGGTCGACGGCGGCTGCCCCGGCGTGGAGAACGTCAAGTCCGGCATCATCGGCGCGACCTCGCAGCAGTACCCGCTGAAGATGGCGCAGCTCGGCGTCGAGGCCATCGCGAAGTTCGCCCAGGACGGCACCAAGCCGCAGAACACCGCGGGCAAGGACTTCGTGGACACCGGCGTCACGCTGATCAGCGACCAGCCCGCGTCCGGGGTGGAGTCGAAGGACTCCGCCTGGGGCCTGCAGAACTGCTGGGGCTGAGTCATGTCGACGACGCTGTCCACGAGCCACTCGCCGGGCGGGAACCCCCTCGGCGGTGACGACGCCAAGCGCTCGCCCCTCGCCCGGCTCCAGCACCTGCTGCACGCCCAGGCGACCATCGGTCCCGCAGTGGTGCTGCTGGCCTCGGTCGTCGTGTTCGCGCTGCTGTCCGAGCGCTTCCTCACGCCCGGCAACATCTCCCTGATCGTGCAGCAGGTCGCGGTCGTCGGCACGCTCGCGGTCGGCCAGACGATCGTCATCCTCACCGCCGGCATCGACCTGTCGTGCGGCGCGATCATGGTGCTCTCCTCGATCGTGATGGCCAAGGTCGCCGCCGACACCGGACTGCCCGGCCCGTTCGCGCTGCTGCTCGGCTTCCTGGTCGGCACGCTGTGCGGCCTGCTCAACGGACTGCTGGTCACGCGGCTGAAGCTGCCGCCGTTCATCGTCACCCTCGGCACGCTCAACGTGTTCTTCGCACTCAACCTCTGGTACTCGGAGAGCGCCACCATCCGCGGCACCGACATGCCGTCGCTGCTGCTGTGGACCGGCCAGACGATCAACATCGGCGGCACCCGCATCACCTACGGCTCGATCATGATGGTGGTGCTGGTGGCCGCGATGGCGTTCGCGCTGAAGAACACCGCCTGGGGCCGCCACGTCTACGCCACCGGCGACGACCTCGAAGCCTCACGCCTGTCCGGCATCCGCACCGGCCGCGTGCTGCTGAGCGTGTACGCCGCGGCGGGGGCGGTGTACGCGCTGAGCGCCTGGATTCTGATCGGCCGCATCGCCTCCGCAAGCCCGCAAGCCGGGCAGATGGACAACCTCGACTCGATCACCGCCGTGGTCATCGGCGGCACCAGCCTGTTCGGCGGACGCGGCGCGATCGTCGGCTCGCTGATCGGGGCGCTGATCGTCGGCGTGTTCCGCAACGGCCTCGCGCTGGCCGGGGTGGACGTGCTGTGGCAGACCCTCGCCGTCGGCGTGCTCATCATCGTCGCGGTCTCGCTGGACCAGTGGATCCGGAAGGTGAAGCCATGACGACACCGGTGTTGCAGGCCCGAGGCCTGGTCAAGCGCTACGGCCGGGTCACCGCGCTGGCCGGCTCCGACCTGGAGCTGCTGCCCGGCGAGATCCTGGCCGTCATCGGCGACAACGGCGCGGGCAAGTCCAGCCTCATCAAGGCGCTGTCCGGGGCGGTCGTGCCGGACGAGGGCGAGATCCTGCTCGACGGAGAGCCGGTGTCGTTCACCTCGCCGATCGACGCGCGCGACGCCGGCATCGAGACCGTGCACCAGTCGCTGGCGGTCGCGCCGTCGCTGGACATCGCGGCCAACCTGTTCCTGGGGCGCGAACGCCGCCGTAAGGGCGTCCTCGGCTCGGTGTTCCGCATGCTCGACCGCAACGGCATGCGTGAGGAGGCACGACGCCAGCTCGACGCGCTGGGCATCATGACGATCCAGAACCCCAGCCAAGCCGTGGAGACCTTGTCCGGTGGCCAGCGCCAAGCCGTCGCCGTGGCCCGCGCCGCCGCGTTCGGCAGCCGCGTCGTCATCATGGACGAACCCACGGCAGCGCTGGGCGTGCGCGAGTCCCGCGCCGTGCTCGACCTCGTGCTCCAGGTCCGCGACCGCGGCCTGCCGGTCATCCTGATCAGCCACAACATGCCCCACGTCTTCGAGGTCGCCGACCGCATCCACATCCAGCGCCTCGGCCGGCGCAAAGCCGTCGTGGACCCGAAGACCATCTCGATGTCCGACGCCGTCGCGATCATGACCGGCGCCATGGAGCCTCCCGACCAAGCCGCCTGACCCCGCGGCGCACGGGCCTGCCTACGTGGTGGTGGAGCCCGGCTCCAGCTCCACCACCCCTTCGACAAGGAAAACCTCACATGATCATCGTTGGTGGCGAGGCCCTCGTGGACCTCGTGCCCGACCGCGCCGGCGGCTACCTCCCCATCCCGGGTGGCAGCCCCGCCAACACCGCCGTCGGCCTCGGCAGGCTCGGCACGCCGACCGCGTTGCTGGCACGGCTTGCCGACGATCGCCTGGGGGCGCTGCTGCGCACCCACCTCGAAACCTCCAACGTCGACCTGCGCTACATCGCCACGTCGTCCGCGCCGACCACGCTCGCCGTGGTGGGCGTCGACCAGGACGGCGTGGCCGACTACTCGTTCTACATCGACGGCTGCGCCGACGGCGGCTGGCAGGTGACCGACCTGCCGGACGCCCTGCCACCGGACGCGGCACTGCACGTGGGCGGGTCGTTCGCGCTCGCGGTCGAGCCGATGGCCACCGCGTTCGAGACCCTGCTGTCGCGCGAACACCCGCACCGCGTCGTCACCCTCGACCCCAACATCCGACCCAACCTGATCGGCGACGACACCGCCGTGCGCGCCCGATTGCGGCGCTGGCTCGGGATGGTGGACGTCGTCAAGGTCAGTGCCGACGACCTGCGGTGGATCGCCCCCGACCGTTCACTCGCCGATGTCGTGTCCGAGTGGCACGACCAGGGGCCCGTTCTCGTCGTCGTCACCCGTGGAGCGGAGGGCGTGTACGCCTCCGGACCCAGCGGCCACGTCGACCTCCCCGCCCTGCCCGTCGACGTCGTCGACACCGTCGGCGCGGGAGACGCCTTCATGGCCGGCCTCCTGGCCGCCTTCGACCGCAACGACCTGCTCACCCGGACCAACCTGACCACCGTGACCCGCGCCGAGTTGACCGACACCGTCACCTACGCCCAACGCGTCGCGGCCATCACCTGCACCCGCACCGGCGCCGACTCACCGTGGTTCGACGAACTGCTCCCCACCGAAGTCCGCTGCGCGACCTCCTGAAGTCCGGTCGACCAGCGCACGCGGCCGGCCGGACCAAGCTCCCTTCCCATTGACGTGAAGTGAGGCCAGCATGCGCAGATCCACCTTCCGGCGCCACATCACCGCCCTGTCGGCAGTGGCGATCCTGATCGCGATCGCGGCAGTCGCCGCACCCTCGGCGCAGGCGGCGCCCTACCCGGAGTACCCGTACGACGCGACGGACTACAACGAGCCGATCCGCGGCCAGTTCCACTTCAGCTCGCAGGGCGGCTGGATGAACGACGTGAACGCGCCGCTGTACTACAACGGCGTCTACCACCTCTTCTACCAGCACAACCCGCACGGCGTGTACTGGGACACGATGCACTGGGGCCACGCGACAAGCAGGGACCTTGTGCACTGGACCCAGCAGCCGATCGCCCTTGAGCCGAGCTTGCACAACGCCACGCTGTTCTCCGGCGGCGGCTGGGTCGACCACAACAACGTCACTGGTCTCAAGACCGGCACCGACGCCCCGATCCTGCTGTTCACCAACACCGACGGCGTGTCCATCGCCTACAGCACCGACGGCGCCCGGACGTTCCGCATGCACAACGGCGGCGCCAAGGTGATCTCCACCCCGTACGAGTCCCGCGACCCCAAAGTCATCTGGGACGCCGCCCGCAACCGGTGGAGCATGGTCTTCTGGGGCAACGAAGGCGGCAACGTCGCCAAGTTCTACAGCTCGACGAACCTGCTCGACTGGACCTACCGCGGCGAGTTCCGCGCCGACTGGCTGTTCGAGTGCCCCGACCTCTACCAACTGCCGGTCGACGGCAACACCTCGAACCCCAAGTGGGTGCTCCAGGACGCGAGCGGTGAATACGTCATCGGCACGCTGAACAGCGCCGGCGTCTTCGTGGCCGACCCCGGCTGGTCGCGGCCGCAACGGATGGACATGGGCCGCACGGCCTTCGACGGGACCGCCTACGCCGGCCTCACGTTCACCAACATGCCCGACAACCGGGTGGTCCAGATGTTCTGGCAGCCCGGCAACAAGGGCGCTACCTGGACCGGCAACGCGTCGTTCCCCGCGCGGCTCGGGCTCAGGACGTTCCCGGGCGAGGGCATCCGGGTGACCCGCAACCCCGTCAGCGAGATCTCCACCATCCGCCAGCCGTCGCAGACCTGGAGCAACCTGACCATCTCCAACGACCTCGCGACCAACCCGTTCAACGGCATCGCCGCCGACACCTACGAGATCGAGGCGACGTACAACCTGACCGGAGCGACAGCGACGGACTTCGGCTTCGAGCTGCACCGACGTGCCGACGGCACACGTGACGCGGCGATCGGCTACGACCGCGTCCGGCAGACCCTCGCCGACGCACCCATGCCACCCGTCGACAACCGGGTGAAGCTGCGGGTCCTCGTCGACCGCGGGCAGTTGGAGACCTTCGGCAACGACGGCAAGGTCTCCGTCACCGACAACGTGGACTTCGACTCCTCCAGCCACAGCCTCGGCATCCGCACGTACGCCAACAACGGCACGGTGCGCATCGAATCGCTGACGTTCCGGCGACTGGGCAAGGCGTGGACGAACGCGCCCAGCGGACCGGACCAGGGCGTCGGCATGATCAAGCACAACGGCGCCGACAAGTGCGTCGACCGCGACAACGCCACCGCCGTCGTGCAGGTCTGGGATTGCTGGAACAGCGCCAACCAGCGCTGGACGTTCACCGCCGCCGGGAAGATCAAAATCGGCGACGAGTGCCTCGACCAGCCCGGGGAGACCATCGGCAACGGGGCGAAGCTCAAGACGCACCCGTGCTGGGGCGGCGACAACCAGCGGTGGATCCGCATCGGCGCGAACCAGTACCAGAACTCGTGGTCGAAGCGCTGCCTGGACCTCGAAGCCGGGAACGCGACCAACGGCCGCCAGTTGCAGGTGTGGGACTGCGTCGGGGGTCCGAACCAGAGCTGGAGCATGCCGGCCTGACTGGTCCGTACGGGTCCAATCGCCCCGGTTCCGTCGCCGGGGCGATTGTGGGCGGTTATTTTCTAACTGCCTACCAGGCGAAGCTGAGCCTGACCTGATCGCGTTCCACCGCCCGGCAAGGGGTTTCGCATGCTCAAGCTCATCTCTGCCGTCCTCGCCGCGTGCGTGGTCGCCGTGACGGTGCAGGGCGCGACCGCGACGGCCGACGTCTCGGTCGCCGCAACCGAGTCGACCTTCCCGCTGGCGGACCCGGACACGGTGCGCGCGGAGGACGGTCGTTACGTCACGTACGGCACGACCGTCGGCGCCGGTGTCGGCAACCGGTGCGGCGCCACCGGAAAGCTGTTCGTGCCGGTGCTCGTGCACGGTTCGGCGAACACGGTCGGCATGTCCGACTGCGCCGCCGCCGACGCGATGCCGGGTGGTCCGGGCACGTGGGCCGAGGGCAACATCTGGGCGCCGGGCGTGGTGCGCTTCGGCACCCGCTACTTCATGTACTACACGGCGTCCAAGCGCGGCACGGGGCAGAAGTGCATCGGCCGGGCGGTGTCCGACGGCGCGCGCGGCCCGTTCACGAACGCGGGTGGCTGGGCCTGCCCGCCGGACGGCCGGTGGGCTCTCGACGCCAACCCGTTCGTCGCGGACGGGCGGCTGCACGTCGCCTACCGGGACGACGCGATCGCCGCGGGCGCGGAGACCGGCATCTCCGTGGTGGCGACCGACGCGAACGGGTGGGCGGTCTGGTCGACCCGCCGGGACGCGTTGAAGAGCACCGACATCACCTGGGACACCGCGGGGACCAGCGGCGGCACGCACGTCGTGGAGAACCCGTCGATGTTCCGGGCCGCCGACGGCCTCTGGTACCTGGCGTACTCGGGCAACAACTGGGACAGCGCCCGCTACTCGACCGGCATCGCCAGGTGCGGCGGCCCGCTCCCCGGATCGCGTTGCACACCGCTCCAGAACGGCGTCGAACGGCCGTACTTCGGGTTCACCGGAACCGGCGGCCTCAACCCGTACCGAGGCCTGCCCGGCAACCACCGCGGCCCCGGCGGCATGGACGTCTTCACCGCGGCCGACGGCAGCCACCGCGTCGTCTACCACTGGTGGAACGGCAGCAGCCGCTTCCCGATCACCGGTGTGCTCGGCCGCGACGCCGGCGGCTTCCTTGTCAGCTGACAGTCTCGTCAGCTGACCGTCGGGACAGCCGGGAACATCGGCAACGCGCTCCTGGCATCTGTCAACCACCTCTAGTCGGTGTCATCCGGGCGTCGGAAGGGGTTGACTTCCGGGACTACGCTGCTTGGAGCAAGGAGTGCACATGCGCACAGCAACCGTGGCCGCGGCAGTTGTCGCCTTGGCCGCTGTGACCGCGTCGCCCGCGTTCGCGATCAACACCTACAACGCCGTACCCGCCCCGGAGCGCACCGAGGTCGGCGCCCTGGTCGCGACCTGGGACAACGACGACAACCCCGCCACGCCGGACCGCGTCGACTGGGTGTGCAGCGGCACGATGGTCGACGCCGACACGTTCCTCACCGCGGCCCACTGCGTCGACGGATTTGCCTCGAACGTCAAGTTCTACGTCTCGCTGCTCCAGGACGTGCAGGGCGCGCTCGACGCAGCGACCGGGACTCCGGCGCAGAAGGCGGCGGCGGTCGGCGTGCCGGGCACGGCCCACGGCGACCCGGCCTATCCCGGCAACTCCGCCGATTCGCACGACATCGCGGTGGTGGAGCTGCCCGCCAAGCAGATGGCGTCGCGCTGGAGTTTCACGCCGGCCACCCTGCCGACGGCGGGCAAGCTCGACACGATGAGCCCGAAGGCGCTGGACGCCACGGAGTACACCGTCGTGGGCTACGGCACGGAGGAAGCCAAGAGGGGCCCCGGCGGCCACACCCATCCTGGCGGCGGCGTGCGGATGAAGGCTCCGCTGGGCTTCAACGCGCTCAACAACACCTGGCTGCGACTGTCGATGAACGAGTCGCAGGGCAACGGCGGAGCCTGCTACGGCGACTCGGGCGGTCCGAACTTCGCGACGATCGACGGCAAGCGCGTCCTGGTCGCGACCACGATCACCGGCGATGCCCCGTGCTACGCGACGAACGTCGTGTACCGCCTGGACGCCCCGTCGGCCCGCTCGTTCCTGACCCCGTTCGTCGCACTTCCGTAGTACGAATCCACCACGCAGCGCTGGTTCCCACCGCACCTCGGGGACCAGCGCTGTCGTGTCGGCGCACTTTCCTCCGTCGGTGGCCGCTTCAGGCCGCCGCCCGGCGTTGTGAGCGCTCACTGCGAGCCTGCCACGCAGTCCAGCGCCCGTGCACCCGGTTTTAACTATCCCTTGACGGTCACCTCTGTTAGCGCTCACACTCGCCGGTGGTAAACGCTGGCATTTCCCACGGCGGTGGAACTCAGAGTGGAGCACGCCTCATGACGACAGCGCAGCGGACGGTCGGCAGACCGGGCCGACGGTGGCTCAGTGCCCTGGTGGCCGCGGCTCTGCCGGTCACTCTCGGGGTCACGCTCTCCACGGTGGCCGCCCCCAGCGCGGGGGCCGTCGAAGGAGAGACGTGGACGGACGACTTCGCCTCGACGGCACTCCGGTCGGAGTGGGAGATCGTCAACGAGGATCCGGGCGGGTGGACCCTCCTCGACGGCTCGCTGCGGGTCACCGGCCAGACCGGTGACACCTACCAGGCGGTCAACACGGCGCGGAACGTGTTCATGGTCGACATCCCGGCGGGCGACTTCACCGCCGAGGTGACCGTGCGGGCCCAGGTCGCCAAGGTCTACCAGGGCGCCGGGCTCATCGCCTGGCAGGACATGGACAACTACGTCCGCTCGGGCCTGACGTTCGTGGGCACCCTGGCCGCGTCCGGGATCGCGATCGAGAACGACATCGAGACCGCCGCGGCGTTCCGCGCCGAGCGGTTCGTCGACCGGCCGGGCTCGACCGGCGAGACGTTGCAGCTCCAGCGGGTCGGCGACACCATCACCACCCGGTACAAGGACGCCTCCGGAGCGTGGGTGGACGCCTCGGCGGTGAACGCCGGGTTCCAGACGACCCAGGTCGGCGTCTACGCCCTTGGCGCGCAGGACGGCACGACGCTCGACGCCGCGTTCGACGACTTCCGGGTCACCGCCGCCGCGGGCCGGGACATCCAGCCCGGCGGCACGTTCTCCATCAAGAGCGCCGCGGGCGCACACCTGGTCGAGACCGAGGCCGGGCTGGCGCTCTCGCCCGAGCCGCCGCTGTCGACCCTGGTCTTCACCGCCGCGGCCCAGGCCGACGGCGCGGTCCACCTGCGCACCGCCGAGGGCGACCGCCCGGTCGTCGTCACGGACGGCCGCCTCGCGCTCGGCCAGACCGGCGGCGCGGCCTCGCCCGTGCGGCTGACCGACGCCGCGGGCGGCGAGCTCTTCCTGCGTGACGCCGAGGGCGCCGGCTACGCGGGCGGCACGGGTCCGCTGGTGTTCGGCGACAAGGCCGCCGCGGTCCGCCTCAAGCTCGCCCAGGTCAACACGTCCAACGCCGAGCTGGCCATCGACGGTGACGCGTCCGCCGCGCAGATCAGCGACACGATGTTCGGCATCTTCTACGAGGACATCAACTACGCGGCCGACGGCGGCCTCTACGCCGAGCTGGTGCGCAACCGGTCGTTCGAGTTCAACTCCTCGGACAACGCGAGCTTCACCGGCATGACCGGCTGGGAGGTCGTCAACGGCGGCGGCACGGCTCCGGAAGCGCTGGTCGTCAACGACGACACCCGGCTCAACGCCATGAACCGCAACCACTTCCGGCTGATCGCCGACGGTCCCGGCGACGGTGTGCGCAACCTCAGCTACAACCGCGGCTTCGCGGTCAAGGCGGGCGCGACGTACGACGCCTCGGTGTGGGCGCGCACCACGACCGCACAGAACCTGGCCATCCGCCTGGTCAGCGCGGACGGCGCCGTCACCTACGCCGAAGGCGCCGTGGCCGTTGACGGCTCGGACGCCTGGAAGCAGTACCCGCTGACGCTCACCGCCACCGCCACGACCGACGCCGCACGCCTCGTCGTCACCGCCGGCGTGGCCTCGACCGTCGGCCTCGACATGATCTCGCTCATGCCGCAGGACCGCTGGGTCGGCGCGGTGAACGGCAAGTCCGTGCTGCGCAAGGACCTGGCCGAGAAGATCGCCGCGATGAAGCCGACCTTCCTGCGCTTCCCCGGCGGCTGCGTCACCAACGTCGGCACGTTCCGCACCTACGAGGAGAGCGGCTACACCGACCGGCGCCGCACCTACCAGTGGAAGGAAACCATCGGCGCGGTCGAGGAGCGGCCGACCAACTGGAACTTCTGGGGCTACAACCAGACCTACGGCATCGGCTACCTCGAGTACTTCAAGTTCGCGGAGGACCTCGGCGCCGAGCCGCTGCCGGTGGTGTCGGTGGGCGCGAACGGCTGCGGCAGCAACATCCCCGAGATGAAGGACCCGGCGATGATCGCCCGCTGGGTCGACGACACCGTCGACCTCATCGAGTTCGCCAACGGTGACGTCACCACCGAGTGGGGCGCCAAGCGGGCCGCTCTCGGCCACCCGGAGCCGTTCGGGCTGAAGAAGATCGGCCTCGGCAACGAGGAGAACACCACGACCTTCGAGGCGAACTTCCCGGCCTTCCGGGACGCCATCGAGTCCCGGTTCCCGGAGATCACCATCATCTCCAACTCCGGCCCGGACGACGCGGGCGCGCGGTTCGAGACCTTGTGGGACTACAACCGCCGCCAGAACGTCGACATGGTCGATGAGCACTACTACAACGACCCCGACTGGTTCCTGCTGAACAACCACCGCTACGACAGCTACGACCGCAACGGCCCCAAGGTGTTCCTGGGCGAGTACGCCTCGCGCGGCAACACGTTCTACAACGCCTTGGTCGAAGCCTCGTACATGACTGGTTTGCAGCGGAACGCCGACGTGGTCCAGTTGGCGTCCTACGCGCCGCTGCTGTCCAACGAGTCGTACGTGCAGTGGAACCCGGACGCGATCTGGTTCGACAACGACGAGTCCTGGAACACCCCCAACTGGGAGGTGCAGAAGATGTTCGGCAACAACGTCGGTGACGAGGTCGTGCCGAGCACCTTCAACGGCTCCGTCAACAAGTCGGTCATCGACGGCGGCATCTTCTTGTCCACCTGGAACACCGCCGCCGCCTACGACAACGTCCGGGTGACCTCCAACGCCGGCGGTGAGACGCTGTTCTCCGACGACTTCGCCAACGGCGACCAGTGGAACCAGGTCGCCGGCAGCTGGGGCGTCTCCAACGGCGAGTACGTGCAGTCGTCCGCGACGACCACGGACGCCCGCAGCATCATCGACGACGCGTACGCGAAGGACTGGACGAACTACACGCTGGAACTCGACGCCAAGAAGATCTCCGGCGCCGAGGGCTTCCTGATCGGGTTCGGCGCCAAGGCCACCAACGACTTCTACTGGTGGAACCTCGGCGGCTGGAACAACACCCGGTCGGTGCTCCAGAAGGCCTCCGGCGGCAGCGCGGTCGAGGTCAAGTCCGTCGAGGGCCACAGCGTGGACACCGGCGCGACCTACCGCGTGAAGATCGTCGTCGCGGGCAACACCATCTCGCTGTACCTCAACGGCGAGTTGCAGATGACCTACGAGTCCGGCGCGGACGAGAAGCTGTTCCAGGTCGTCACGCGGGACAAGGCCAGCGGCGACATCGTGGCCAAGGTGGTCAACACCTCCACCGAGACCGTCCGCACGCGGGTCACCGTCTCGGACGCGGGAGTGCTGCCCGACGGCGAGATCACCCAGATGACCGGCGCGCCCGGCGACACCAACACCAAGGGTGATCCGACCAAGGTGGTGCCCGCGACCCGGCAGATCGGCGGGCTGTCGAACGACTTCAGCTACGACTTCCCCGCGCACTCGATCTCGTTCCTGCGGATGCACACCACCGACGGCGTCGCTCCGGTCGTCGATGACGTGACGTTGCGGGGCACGACCGTCAACGGCTGGTACGGCGACCCGGTCACCGTGTCGGCGACCGCCACCGACGACCGGCGGCTCGACCGGATCGAGTTCCGGGTCGACGGCGGCGCGTGGCTGCCCGGCACGGAGGTCCAGGTCAGCGGCGACGGTCAGCACACCGTGGAGGTGCGCGCCGTGGACGCGGCGGGCAACGTCGGCGTGGTACGTCCCGTCACGTTCGGCATCGACAGCGCCGCTCCGGTCTCCAACGCCACCGTGGACGGTGCCGCGCGCACCGTCGCGGTCCGTGCCGCGGACTCCGGAGTCGGGGTCGACCGGATCGAGACCCGGATCGGCACGGCCGACTGGCAGCCGTACACGGCCCCGGTCGTGGTCGGCGACGCCGAGACCGCGGTGCAGTTCCGCGCGGTCGACCGGCTGGGCAACGTCGAGCAGCCCGGAACCGTTGTGGTGCCCGCGAAGCAGGCGCAGCTGAAGTCGACCACGACGACGGTGACGCCGTCGAAGCCGCGGGTCGAGCAGGGCACCGCCCTCCCGCTGACCGTGAAGGTCGGCAGCACCTCCGGCGGCACGACGCCGACCGGCGAGATCCGAATCCTGGAGTCGTCCGTGCCACTGGCATCAGCGACCTTGACCAACGGAACCGCGACGGTGTCGCTCGACACCAGCGGCCTGAGCATCGGTGACCACACCCTCGTCGTGCGCTACCTCGGCGACGGCGGGCACAGCCCCTCGCAGACCAGCGTGGTCGTGCGGGTCACCAAGCGGAGAGGGTGATCGGGATGAAGATCGGCATGCGGAAACGGACCACCCTTGTGCTGCTGGGCGCCGCACTACTGGCGGGCGGGCTCACCGCCATGCCTGCCCACGCGACCGGACCGCGCCTGATGGCCGCGTACGCGGTGGAAGAGACGGCGCAGGCGGCGGTCGACGCCGTCACGCTGACCGACGCCGCCGGCGTCCGGGGGAACCTCACCCTTCCCCTGACCGGCGTCAACGGCGCGACGTTGGCGTGGCAGTCGAGCGACGGGAATGTCGTGACCGACACCGGCGAAGTCACCCGGCCCGCGCACGGCAGCGAGCCGGTGACTGTGGACCTGACCGTCACCGCCACGCTGGGCGGCGGCACGGCGACCCGCACGATCCCGGTCACCGTGCTCCCGTTGCCCGCTCCGGCGGCCAGTGAGGCGTACTTCTTCCCGTACTTCGTCGGTGAGAGCACCGAGGACGGCGAGAAGATCTACTTCGCCGCGTCGAAGGGGAACGACCCGCGGTCGTGGGACGAGCTGGGCAACGGCCGTCCCGTGCTCAACTCGACCATGGGGGAGCAGGGTCTGCGCGACCCGTTCCTCATCCGGTCGCACGAGGGCGACAAGTTCTACCTGCTGGCGACCGACCTGAAGATCTTCGGTGGCAACAACTTCAGCGAGGCGCAGGAGTCCGGCAGCAAGCACCTGGCGGTGTGGGAGTCCACAGACCTGGTGCACTGGTCCGAGCAGCGGATGATCAAGGTGTCGTCGGACTTCGCGGGCAACACCTGGGCGCCCGAGTCGTTCTACGACGAGGCGTCGGGCAACTACGTCGTCTACTGGGCGTCGAACCTCTACCCGACGACGGACGTCGCCTCGCGCGACTTCCGGACCTCCTACAACCGGATGATGTACGCGACCACGCGCGACTTCCGCACGTTCAGCGAGGCGAAGCCTTGGGTGGATGTCAAGCGGGGCAACGGTCTCGGCATGATCGACGCGACCGTGGTGCGTGACGGCGACACGTTCTACCGGTTCATCAAGGACGAGGCGTCCATGACGGTCCGGCAGGAGAAGTCGGCCGACCTGATGGCCCCGGTCACCGGGACGCTGCCGACCACGACGTCCACGCCGTGGTCCCTGGTCCGCGAGCGCATCGGTGTCGGCCAGCCCAACCCGTGGGGCGGGACGTTCACCGGCGGCGAGGGCCCGACGGTGTTCCGCGACAACGTGGTGCCCGGTCGCTGGCACATGTTGATCGACCAGCCGAGCTACCACGGTGGTCAGGGGTACATGGCGTTCCAGACCGATGACATCGCCTCGGGTGTCTGGACGGCGGTTCCGGACTCGGCGCTGCCGCGCAGCCCGCGGCACGGCACGGTCATCCCGATCAGCCAGGCCGAGCTGGACGGGCTCCGCGCGGCGATGCAGCCGAACCTGCTGGCCAAGTCGGTCGCGTCGGTGTCGGTGCGCACCCGCGAGGGTGTGGCTCCGCCGCTGCCGTCCACTGTGGACGTGACCTACGCGGACGGCTCGACCCGTGCGACCGCGGTCGACTGGGCCGACGTGGACCCGGCGCAGTACGGGACTTGGGGTTCGTTCCAGGTCTCGGGCACGCTCCTGGGGCAGGCGGTCCGCGCGACGGTGACGGTGATCGTGACCGACCGCCTGGACCCGACGGTGTCGTTGAGCACGACGCCCGCTTCGCCGACCGGCGACTGGTTCACGGTTCCGGTCGACGTGAAGGCCACGGCGGCCGACGAGACCGGCGTGCAGTCGGTCGAGATCGCCGTGGACGGCGGTTGGCGGACCACTGACGTGGTGACGTTGACCGATGGCAGGCACACCGTGCAGGCGCGGGCGACGGACGTCACCGGGAACGTGTCGAGCCTGGTGACAAGGGAAGTCAACGTCGACACGCAGGCGCCGGTCAGCCGTGCTTCGTGGAACACCGCGGCCCGGTCCGTGTCCATCGCGGCAGCCGACGAAACCTCCGGCGTCACGCGGGTCGAGTACCAGGTGGGTGACGCGGCCTGGACGACGTACACCTCGCCGCTGACCTTCGGCGACGTCGCCACGACGGTGCGGTACCGGGCCGTCGACCAGGCGGGCCTCGTCGAGGAGATCAACACGATCTCCGTGCCGAGGGAGACCCTCGACCCGAGCACCACGACCGCCACCCTCAACCGGGACGCGGTCAAGCCGGGCGGCGACGCCTTCGCGCGGGTCGAGGTGAAGGGTGGCCCGTTCGCCCCGACGGGCGCCGTCCGCATCATCTCCGGCGGTGACCTGGAGGTGGGTCGCGCGACCCTGGTGAACGGCCGTGCCGGCGTCGCCATCGACACCGCCACGCTCGGTGTCGGCCGGTGGCAGCTGACCGTGGTCTACGACGGCGACGCCAACCACGCCCCGTCGTCTACGACGGTCGTGCTGAAGGTGAACAAGCGCTAGTGCCCTCCGGGAAGCGGCCGTCCTGACAACTGTCGGGACGGCCGCTTTTCTTTGTCCGGAGCACGTTCAAGAGTGAAGGCGACCTGGTCGCCGTTCCGGCGGGAGGCGACAGGACATCGGAGTCAGCTCTCCCACGGTCGCCAGGTGACCGCCGATGACCTGTCACCGGAGATGGGGAACGCCCCCGACCGATAGTGGCGGCCGGGGGCGTTCCGTCGTCGATGGTCAGGCGTCGAGTCGATCCGCACCTGTCCCTACTCGTCGCCCCGCTCGAGCCGTGTACGAGACCAGGTGCGGATCACCGGCCATTGTCGGGCATGGAACCTACAGGCCCCACGTCCGCCAGTTGACGATCGTGGACCGCTTACCATCGGTGGCGACGAGGTCGTGGGCGGCCCTGATCACGTCGGCCAGCGGCAGCTCGGAGTCGGAGGGCCACTCCCGGGCGTGGGCCTGGTGGTCGTAGAGGACGGGTTCGCCGTCCGGGTCGCCGCCATTGGTGGTGATGTAGGAGCCGGTGGCGTCGGCGTGGGCGATGAAGCCGCGGTCCTGGGCGATGCCCAGCCGGACGGCGACCCAGCCCTCGGCCCACGGGTCGGGGCGGGCCAGTTCGACCATCGGCGGGACCGGGCCGCCCTGCGCGGCGAAGTCGGCGGCCATGCGTTCCAGCAGCGCGTCGAGATCGGCCGCGCTCGTGATCGGAGTCGGCTCCTCGCCTCTCTTGTACCAAGCCATCAACGACGCCACGGCGGCTTTCCTCCGGTGAACTTCTTGTAGTAGCCGTCCGGGCCGTACACGGCGAGCGTGTAGCCCTCGGGCAGCACTGCGGGCAACAGACTGTCACAGCCGAACGGGCCTACGCACGGCGCGTAATTCAGCGCCAGCGTCAGGTGACGCATCGCAGGATCGAGGGTGCCCTGCTCCCGCATCCGCGCGGCCAGCTTTAGCTCCACGTCCGCATCGGTGACCACCGGCAACCGCGGACATCCCTCGGCCGCCAGCGCGGCGTTGACCTTCGGCGTCCACTCGTCGTGCCCACTGACCGCGCGCTGCGTCGACCCGTCGGGAGCGGTCCACCGGCCGTGGGTCTTCTGCCCGGTACCGCCGATCACTGCCGGCGGCAGGTCGCGCAGTAGCTCCTCGACGCGTTCCGGGGGAAGCGGCGGTGGTGGGGAGGCCGGTGCCGCTGGCGGTTGCGCGGCGGATGGCGGTCTCGATGGGGCTTCCGGCGGCGGAGCACCGGTTCCCCGGATGGCGTCGAGCGCGGCTTGGGCGTGGTCCACGCCCTTGGACAGGACCTTCCACAGTTCCCTGACGCCGTCGACCACCGCTTGGAGGCTGGCCAGGACCTTGTCCTTGTCGCCCGTGGTGTCGCCCTCCAGAGCGGACCCGAGGACCGCCTGGGCGTCCTCGGCCAGATCTCCGGCGGTGCCCAGGGCGTCTTTGCACTTCGACGCCTTGTCGCACGCGGCGGCGATGGCCGCGTTCACCTCTCCCAGCGACGCCATCGTGTCCCCTTTCGCCGCGAGTCCCCGGCGATTCCACCATGCCGCAGGTACGGTGCGTGACGGGTCGGAGGATCCCGGAGATGGGGAACGCCCCCGGCCGATAGTGGCGGCCGGGGGCGTTCCGTCGTCGATGGTCAGGCGTCGAGTCGGTCCGCCTTGATCGCCGTTAGGAACGCGGCGAACGCCGGGCCCGACACCCGCAGGTGTCCGGCCTGCGGGTTTTCGAGTCCCGCAGGCCGACGGTCGGCGCGTCGGGCCGGGCGACCTCGACACACTGCCCGTTGCTGACGGACCGGCTCGACTTCGGCCAAGTCCACGTGTTCATGGTTGGTACTCCCTCCACGACGACGGGACGACGACACCAACGGCGCCACGGTCACCCCCTTCGCCCGATGTGCAGGCGATGGCCGATCGTGCCGGGTACGGTGCCAAGGCGGGTCCAAGACCCGAACAGCGCGATGCCCCGGCCGCCATTTTCGGCCGGGGCATCGCTGTTCGAGCAGTCAGGTCAGGCGCGGCCGTCCCTGATCGCGGTGAGGAACGCGCCGAACGCGGCCGGGGACACCCGCAGGTGTCCGGCCTGCGGGTTCTTCGAGTCCCGCAGGCCGACGGTCGGCGCGTCGGGCCGGGCGACCTCGACACACTGCCCGTTGCTGACGGACCGGCTCGACTTCCGCCAGGTCCACGTGCTGCTCATGGGTGGTACTCCCTCCGGATGGTGTCGATCAACGCCAGCGACTCCCGTTCGGATAGTGCCTGCTCCAGGAGCCGATCTTCGAGCTGCGTGTACTTGGCGATGAGGTCAGTATCGTCCCTGTACCGACCACCCGACAGGTCTTCGAGGTAGACGACACCCGGATCGCGCTCGATGGGAAACTCCAGCCGGGTGAACGGTCCTTGCAGCGCGGGGTGCACGTCGCCGGCGTACGGGATCACGCGAATCGTCACGTTGTCGCGCTCCGCTACGCCGAGCAGGTAGGCGGCCTGTGCCGCGGCGACTGCCCGACCGCCGAGTTGCTTGCGCAGGACTCCCTCGTCGATCACTGCCGTCAGGTGCACGCCGGGTCGGTCGAGGATCGCCTGCCGGGCTGTGCGGAGGCGCACGCGTCCTTCGACCTGTTCGTCGGTCAGGTCGTCGCCGAGGTGCGCTCGGCGGATCATGGCCGCCGCGTACTCAGGGCAGTGCAGGATGCCCATCACCACCACGGCGTCGTAGGTGAAGATCCGGCTCGCGCCCTGTTCCAGGCCCACGTACAGGTCGAAGCCCGTCAGCAGGTCCAGCGACGGGTCCAGTTCGAACGTGTTGCCTGCCCTCTCTGCCTCACGCACCTGCACGATCAGGTCCTGGATGCCTTCGATCAGGTCGGGTGCGCCGTAGAGCGTCAACAGCATGTCGACCTCGGGCAGCTTGGGCATCGTCCGCCCGTTCTCCAAGTGCCCGATCCTGGCCTTGCTGGTGTCGATGTGCTTGGCGGCGTCGGGCTGACTCAGGCCGGCGGCTTCGCGTAGCCGTTGCAGCTCGAACCCGATGTAGCGCTTCACCACATTGGGTGCAGTCGATAGCGGCACGTGACTGTCCTTTCTGCGCAGGTCACCCCATCGGTCGACTAGCCTCCTGAGACCCTCAACTCTAGGGTCTCAGGAGGAGGGTCTAGGCGCTAGCGGTGCAATCTTGATCGGCGGCAACTCTCCCACAAGCCGTGAGCGGCCCTGTTCATGCCCCGACCTGGCCTGGCGCGGATCGCTCACGGTCCACCGGAACCAGGGAGGCGTGTGTCGTGAGCCTGAGCGGATGCCATGCCGATCAGCCTGAGACGGTCCGCGGGGAGGCTTCCGCGCCCTGGGCTCGGCCCAGCCTCCCGCCGACGTCGACCGTCGCCTCCTGGGCGGCCCGTGCCGGTTGTCCGACCGCAGCGGCGCGGGCCGCCTTCCACATGCGGCGCCTGGCGGCATTCGGCGGACCGGCCCCGGCGAGGCGGTCATGAGCACCTGGCCGGGCGCGCGGAGCGACCTGTCGCGGTGGTGGGACGACCATGACAAGGGCACAGGTGATCGGCCCAGGCCGGGGACGCGCGTGCTGATCCGGGACGGCCGTAGCGGCACGGTCCAGCCATACGAGGGCTGCTGGAAGTCCTGCACGTTCCCCGTGCTGGTCGACCGGACCATGCAGTCGCTGATGCTGTCGACCTCCGACGTGACCGAACTGGCAACCGGTGGCAAGCCCGCCGACGCGGTCGAGGACGCGGGGTGACCGCCGTGACCGAGGCCACCGACGCGGTCACCGACGACGGCGCCGACTACGACACTGCCGCCGGGAGTGCCGGGCACCTGCCGGGCATGTGGGATGTGTTGCTGCACAACGGCTTCCGGCTCGATTCGGTCCGCTGGATGCGGGCTGCCGGGCGGATGCGGTCACTGGAAGGTGCCCCGGTGACCGGTGATCAACCAGGAGAGGAATCAGAGGTGTCGGTGAAGGTGTACGGCAACGGGCAGGTGGGGACGTCGTGAGCTGGACGGGAGAGCAGATCGTCACGAGCATGGGGATGCGGCTGGACGAGAGGATGTCGATCGACCTGCGCGGCAGCCTGGAGACCCAGGCGTTCCTCACGATCGGGAGCAGCGTCGAGATCATGCTGGGCGAGGTCCACGTGCGGACCCTGCGCGACCAGAGTGCGGCGGCGCTGGACGACATGGCGCTCGTCGAGGCGGCCGAGAACGTCGTGGGCGACGCCTACCACGCCGGCGCGCAGGCACTGACCGCCGCCGCCCTGGCGCGGAAGAACGCCGAAGCCGCCAGGGCGGCCGGCGCCGACGAGCAGGCCGGCGTGGCGGAGCAGGCAGCCACACGAGCTTCGGAAGCGGCGGAACGCGCCCAGACCACCGCGCACGCTGCGGCCGAGGCGATGGGCCTGGCGGACGAGGCGGCTGAAGAAGCCAGGGCGGCGGCGACCCTGGCGGCCCAGGCCGCCGGCCAGGAACCGCCCGACGAGCAGGCCGGGCCGAACCTGCACCTCGTGTGACGGGCCGGCGCAATGGCTCGCACGATCCGACTCCGCGCGGACGTGTTCAGCAAGGCGGCGCGCTTGGCGGGCTACACCTCCGACTACGGGCTGTCCAAGGCCATGGAGGTCAACCGCAGCACCGTCGCACGAGTGCTCGCCGGTGAACTCCAACCCGGACCGGCGTTCATCGGCGGCGCATTGACCGCCCTCGCGCCGATGCAGTTCGACGACCTCTTCACCGTGGTGCAGCTCGAAGCCGCCGACCAGGAGTAACGCCGATGATCGCAGCACGGCGGCCTTCGCATCTCAGGACGCGAAGGCCGCCGTGCTGTCGGCGCCCAGGAGGTGGCGGCGTGCCCAGCACCTGCAACGGATCAGGGACGGCCGCTTCCCGGACTCACGGCAAGATGGTCCGCCGTGCCCTGGCGAGGTTGGAAACCAGTTCGGTGCGGGTCTGGTACTCGTGCGCTACCCATGCGGGTTGACCGGGACCGCTGCGCCACGACTCGCTGAGCGGGCTGTTGTCGGCGGTGTCGAATCCGAACTGGTCGTACAGTCGCGTCACGAGTTCCACGGCTTCGGGAAAGTCGCTCGAGACCGACAGCGCGTGACGGCCGGGGGTGGCCGCCGCTTTACCCGTGGTGGTGATGCGGGGAGCTTGGATGTGGCTGAAGGCCTTGACGACCTTGGAGCGTGGAAGGTGCTCTTGGCGTAGCTCGTGAACTGTCTTCTCACCCGAGTCGATGACCGGGATATGGCCATCCCGCCAGACCATGTAGTTGTTCGTGTCGAGCACGATCTTGCCCGCCAGTTCCTCCACCGGCATATCGTTGACGACCTTCAGGGGGACGGCGACGACGGCGAACTCGCCGGCGGCGGCAGCACCGGCAGCGGTCGCGGCACGCGCTGATGGCCCGAGTTCGTCGATGAGGTCCTTCAAGGTCTCGGGTCCTCGTGAATTGGCGATGACGACGTCGTAGCCGTTCATGATCGCCGCACGCGCGATCTGGCTACCGACCTCGCCCGCGCCGATGATGCCGATCACGGTCATGGGTCCTCCGCCTCGACCAGGGTCTCCGGAAGTCAGATCTGGTTCAGGCCGCCGTCGACGTACAGGCTCGAACCGGTGATGAAGCTGCTCTGCTCGGAGGCGAGGAAGGCCACGGCGGCGGCGATCTCCTCCGGACGCCCGAGCCTGCCCAGCGGCACAAGCGTGGCCAGGTGCTGCTTGAGGCCTTCTGCCTGCTCCGGATCGGGAGCGAGCCCCGACAGGCCAGGCGTGTCGGTCGGGCCGGGTGTGATGGTGTTGACCCGGATGCCACGTCCCTTGAGTTCGTTGGCCCAGGTCCGGGCGAACGATCGAGTGGCGGCCTTGGTCGCCGCGTACACGCCGAACGCCTCCGCGCCGACGTCCACGTTGGTCGAGCCGTTCAAGATCACCGAGGCGCCGTCGTTGAGCAGGGGCAGCGCCTTCTGAACGGTGAACAGCGTGCCCCGGACGTTGATGCCGAAGATGGTGTCGAAGTGCTCCTCGGTGACCTGTTCAAGCGTGGCGAACGTGGCGACGGAGGCGTTCGCGAACAGCACGTCCAGGCCCCGTCCGCGGCCGCGGATCGTTTCGTAGAGCCGGTCCAGGTCGGCCGGGTTCGAGATGTCGCCGACCACCGCGGTGGCCGCTGAGCCGATCACCTCGACGGCCGCGTCGAGTTCGGACTCGCGCCGGCCGGTGATGAACACGTGCGCGCCCTCGGCGGCCAGTCGTACCGCACTGGCCAGGCCGATTCCGGTTCCGCCTCCGGTGACGAGAGCGGTCTTGCCTTCGAGAAGTCCCACCTGGACCAGCCTCCGACGAGTTCTGTAGCAATCGATGCAGAACTCGACCGTAGCACGTTCTGTATCGATTGATGCGGAAGTGGTAGCCTGGTCCAGGTGGAGACGAAAAAGTCCCGCCAGACCGGCCGGCCGCGAGGATTCGACGCGGACGAAGCTCTTGAGCGCGCCATGCTGGTCTTCTGGGAGCTGGGCTACGAGGGCGCCAGCCTGTCCAACCTGACCGACGCGATGGGTATCTCCACCACCAGCATGTACGCGGCCTTCGGCAACAAGGAGGAGCTGTTCCGCAAGGCCTTGGAGCGCTACACCGAAGGTCCGAGCGAGTACCTGGCAGGGGCCTTGGAAGAGCCGACCGCCCTCGGCGTCGCCACCGCGATCCTGGCCGGCGTCATCCGGACCACCACCCGCCCGACAGGCCCCCACGGGTGCCTGGGCGTCCAGGGTGCCCTGGCCACCGGCGAATCAGGGCATGCGGTCCGCGACCTTCTCGCCGCCTGGCGCAACAACGGCTGCTCCCGCGTCCGAGAGCGCTTCCAGCGGGCCGTCGATGACGGCGACCTGCCTCCGGAGACCGACCCGGCCCTACTCGCCCGCTATGTCACCACGTTGGCCTTCGGCATCGCCGTGCAAGCCGCGAGCGGTGTCGACCGCGGTGAACTCCAGGAAATGGCCGACGCCGCCCTGCGCAACTGGCCGCTGGCCTGAAGGCGGATCAGGCCGCACCCGGACCTGCTCGGACATCGTCCACACTGGACACTTGCGCGTCGGCCAGGCTGGTGGCTATGATGCGTGACATCTCGTTCTCGTGGCCGTAGGCGGCTCTGCCCCACCCACGAAATCCTCTTCACCGATCCCGGCTCGGACGTGGCTCGACGCAGCCTTTCCCGACGTGTCGCCGGGTCCCACCGCGGCGTGGCCGCGGTATCCACCATTCCCGCGATCAGGGAGAAACCCTTGAACCACAACGATTTTACTGAAACTCGACTCGTGTCCGGTGTCCTCGACGTCGTGAACCAACGACCCGTGCTGCGGACCGACGGTTACCTGCCGGGCCCTGACGACGCCACCGTGCCGCCGCGGCTGGTGGCCGAACACGGGTTGCGGCGGGGCGACGAGGTCCACGGCCGGGTCGCGCCACCGCCACGTGACGGCAGGCCGCCGTCGCTGGTCACCGTCGAAGCCGTCAACGGCGCGCACCCGCGCTACTCCCGGGCCCGGCCGGCCTTCACCGACCTCGTGCCCACCCACCCGCAAGAGAGGCTGCGGCTGGAGACCGAGCCGCATGAGCTGACCACCCGAGTGATCGACCTGCTCATGCCGATCGGCAAGGGACAGCGTGCCTTGGTCGTCGCGCCGCCCAAGGCGGGCAAGACCACGGTGCTGCGGTCGATCGCGCACGGCCTCGCCAAGAACCACCCGGAGTGCCACCTGATGCTCGTGCTGGTCGGCGAACGCCCGGAGGAGGTCACCGACCTGGCGCGCGCCGTGCCGGCGGAGGTGGTGGCCGCCACGTTCGACCACCCACCCCGCGACCACACCGTGCTCGCGGAACTGGCCGTCGAACGCGCCAAGCGCCTGGTGGAGCTGGGCCGTGACGTGGTGGTGCTGCTGGATTCCGCGACGCGCCTCGGCCGTGCCTACAACCTCGCCGCGCCGGCGTCTGGGCGGACCCTGTCCGGTGGCGTGGACGCCGGTGCCCTCACCGCGCCGAAGCGGTTCCTGGGCGCGGCGCGCAACGTCGAGGGCGGTGGGTCGCTGACGATCATCGCCACGGCGCTGGTCGACACCGGCTCGGTGGGCGACGCGCTGCTGTTCGAGGAGTACAAGGGGACCGGCAACGCCGAACTGCGACTGGACCGCAAGACTGCCGCACGACGGGTGTTCCCGGCCGTGGACGTCCACCAATCCAGCACCCGTCGTGACGACCTCCTGCTCACGCCGGCGGAGATCGCGTCGACCCGACTGCTGCGCCGTGCCTTGGTGGGCAAGGAGAATGCGGTGGACGCACTGCTCGACGGCCTGCGCAAGACGGGCGACAACGCCGAGTTCCTGACCCGCCTCACGGCCACCACTCCCCGCTGAGCGCCCGATGCGACGGGGAGCAGGCACGACGCCCGGAATGCACTTCAACGGGGAAGGCCTGACCGGCCTTCGGTGAAGAAGGCCGGTCAGGTCGTTCACCACTGGAACCTGGGTCAGCTCAGGACCAGCGACAAGCCGTAGGCGGACAGGATCGGGTTGACTTCCTGGTAGTACGTGGTCCCGCCGGTCGAGCAGTTGCCCGAACCGCCCGAGGTCACGCCTTGGGCCTGGTTCGAGCTGAGCCACGAGCCGCCGGAGTCACCGGGCTGGGCGCAGACGTTCGTGCGGGTCAGGTTGTAGACGACGCCCTGCGGGTAGTTCACGGTCTGGCCGCGGGCCTGGATGTAGTTGCACCACATGCCGGTGGTCGAACCCGAGCGGCACACGCCGGAGCCCACCGGGACCTGCGCGGAGCCGCGCACGTAGTACCAGTAGCCGTTGTAGCCCTCCATGTAGCCATGCAGGTTCACACCCGCGACGGTCCGGACCCACGCGTAGTCGTAGTAGGGGAACGTGCGGCCCGCGAAGTAGCCGTAGAGCGCGCCGTTCTGGTCGGTGGCCTGCGATCCGACGGTGCCGCAGTGGCCCGCGGTCACGAAGCCGCCGTGCACGGCGAAGCCGATGGAGCACCGGCCCGCGTTGTTGATCCAGTACGGCCAGCCGCCGACGACATCGGCGTACGGCACCGGCGAGTGGTCCTCCTCGACCACGCGCACGGCCCCGTGGGCAGCCTTGGCCTCATCGACGAACGTGCTCACCGCGGCGTCGACCTTGTTCCGGTTGACGTTGACGACGACCGTGTTGGTCTGCACGTCGACGTACCAGCCGTTCACGCCCTCCGGAGCGGCCTTGCCGGCCTTCCGGTCGATGGCGGTCTTGGCCGCGTCGAGCTGGGCGTAGCTGTGCGCGACGGGCACGACGGTGACGTCGAGACCGGTCTTGTCGCTCGCAGCCTTGCCTGCGACCGCGACGGCGAGCTTGCCGGTCGCGGGGTCGAACCAGCTACCCGCGTACGAGGAGCCGTAGTACTTGCGGGCGACGACCTCGGCGCCTCGGGCCTTCTCCTCCTGTGCCAGGCGAGTGGTGACGCCCTCGGCTGAGAGTCCGAGGTCGCGCTTCATCGCCTCGGCCATGCCGAGTGCGACGCGCTGCGCGGACGTGGGGGGAGTGACGGCCACATCGTTGGGCGCGGCGACCGCGGGTAGCGAAGGAATGGCGAGACCGATCGCGAGTACGACCGCGCTCGCTAATCGGATCGTGCGTGAAGAAGTCACTTGGGCAGCCCTTTCACACAATTCGGCAGGGATTACACCGATCGGTTACCCGGGATGTGCACGTGAAGACCCGGGGCGGCCGGTGTCGCCGTCGGGGAAACCCGGCGGAATTGGAACGATACTTTCCGCGCCGGGCGTGCCCATACCGCCGAGACGGTGGCGTCTGAAGCCTGTTTGCCCAGTTCAGTGCACATGGAATCATTCGGTGGCGTAGGTTCGGACGTCCATGTGCTGAATTCGTTATTCCGTAGTGACCGGCCCGATGGGGTCGAGTAAGAATCGCGCGGTCGACACCCCCTCAAATGGGGTAATCAATCACCGGCATCGGGACGAACGGAGCAATCCCGTGACGTCTTCCGGTCGACAATTCGGATGACGGGCGGATTCCACCTCGCATTGCGCGGACTACGGGGCGCCGAGTCGGCGCCCCGCAGTTCAGCGGAGAGGGGTCGGCACCCGGAGTGCCCACCTGCGCACTTGTGCGGAGTAGAGCCGGCGGGTCAGCGGACCGCAGAGAACGGCCACGACGTCGGCCGCACGGGGGCGGATGCCGAGGCGCAGCAGGGATCGCAGGTGCGCGACCGTGGTGCGTTCCGGATCGGCTCCCCGCTGGAACCGCCGCCACTCGCGTGCTCGCGTGAGGTCGTCCGCACCGACGAGGCGCACGGCGAAGGCCAAGCGCGCGCGCCGCACGGGCGCCGAGGCGTCCGGGTCCTCCGCGTCGAAGCGGCGGTTGACCGGGTCGGCGCAGAACCGGTGCTCCGGCCACGTGCCCGCGCCGGGTCGGTCCGTCGCGGCGGTCAGGGGCGCGGCCGGGTGGGCGGCGGGCCACCGGTGGTCGACTTCCAGGCCGCACCACCAGCACAGCGCTCCCGGGTCCACCGCGGACGGCGCCTGGTTCGGCGGCGCTGCCTCACGGTGGGGTCCGGAGGGAGAAGGCGTGATGTTGACGGCGAACTCCATAACCGCAAGTTACCGCCGTTCGGGGTCCCGCACCTCCGTGACGATCATGGTGCGCCGAAAGTTCGGTAGAGGTGATCGGCTCTACCGATCACCTGGCGTCCACCCTGGACCGTTCCTCACGTCAGAGTGCTCGCCCACCGCTCCGATCACGCATTTTGGGGCAGATCCGCTCGCTTGACCCCCGCCTGTTCCTGGCGGCGCACCGCGTCGGCGAGCCGCGCCGTGTCCTCCAGCACGTAGTCGTCGACCATGCGACCCCACCGCAGTCCGACCCACTGGATGCCTTCGTTGCGGTAGGCCGTCCCGTCGGCGAGCGTCGCCTCGGCCCGGAACCGGGTGACCACGGTGGTGTTCCACGGCCAGCCCTTCACCACGATGTCCCCGGCCGTGATGCGGAGGCCGGGGAGCACGGCCTCCACGTCGCGGAACCACTGGGCGAACGCCTCCCGCCCGGTGAACTCCGCGCCGGGCGGCCCGTCGCCGACGAACCGGAAGTGGACGTCGGGAGCGGCGAGCCCGACGGCCGCCTGGTAGTCGCCGTCGGCCATGCGAGCCCAGAGTGAACGAACTTTCGCGCGCACGATCGTGTGGTACATGGAGTCCTCCCCGTAGTGGCTTGCAATCAGCAAGTCACCCGCGACGCTAGTCCGGTGACTTGCCCATCGCAAGGCACTACGGTCGGAGCCGTGAACAGAGACCGCTTCACCGCGATGGCGTGCTCTGTGGCGCGCACGGCGGGCTTGGTCGGCGACCCGTGGACCCTCCTGGTCCTCCGTGACCTCTTCCTGGGCCTGACCCGCTTCGACGAACTCCACCGCGACCTGGGCGTGGCCACGAACGTCCTGACCGACCGCCTCGAACGGCTGGTGGCGGCCGGCCTGGTCTCGCGCACGCCGTACCAGCGCAATCCCGTGCGCTACCGGTACCAACTCACCGAGCCGGGGGAGCAGCTCTACGGGATCGTCCTGAGCCTGCTCGCCTGGGGCGACACCCACTTGGCGGACGAAGGTCCGCCCATGCACCTGGTGCACACGACGTGCGGCTCGTCCACGACGCCCGTCGTGACGTGCGACCACTGCGGCGGCGAACTGGCCGTCGACAACGTGGAGGTGCAGCCCGGTCCCGGCGGCAGGGCCGCGCCGGGCACGGTCGTGATCGCGGAAATGCTCACCGGCAACGCGAGCTGAGCCGGTTCACGAGGGTCGCCCGCCTAGGCCGGCGTCCGCAGGGACGCGATGGCCTTGGCGATGCCGGTCTTGTCGTAGCTGTTCGTGGGCATGGTGGCGCCGTGGGCGTGGCGGATGACGCCTTGGCGGTCGATGAGGATGCTGCCGGACTGCTGCATCGAACCGAAGACCTTCCTGCCGAGTCCGATCATCTCGTGCGGGCTCTCGCGGCGGCCGGTGAGGACGGGGAACGGAATCCGGTGTTTCGCCTTCCACGCGCTCGCCTGTTCGCGATCTTCCGGGACCGCCAGGAGGACGCGGACGTTGTCGGCCGCCAGCTCGTCACCGCGGTTGACGAGATCTCGGACGTGCCGGTTGCAGACCGGGCACGACGTCGATCGCACGAAGTAGAGCAGGACCGCGTGCGCACCCTGGTAGTCGGACACGCGGACGGTCTCCCCGGTCGTGTCTTCCAGGACCATCTGCGGTGCGGGCGAACCGGTTTCGAGCATGGTGAGGTTCCTTGTCTCCGGAGCGGGGTTTGTCAGGACGTCGGGTCAGATGTGGGTGGAGTCGTGGGGACCTTGGTCGCACTCGACGCCGCCACGCAGGCTGAGGCGGAGCGTGGTCCTGGCCCGGTGCAGGTGGGACTTCATCGCCGCGGTGCTCAGCCCGAGCGCTTCGGCGACCGTTCGTCCCGGGTGGTCGAGCACGTCACGCATGATCAGCACGCGGCGCTGGATGTCGGGCAACGCCCGGATCGCCTCCGCGACGCGTTCGGCTTCCAGCCGCTTGAGGACTTCGTCCTCGGCCGATGCCACCGGGCCGTCGCCGTTGCCGCCGCTGTCGCCGGACGTGTCGTGGTGGTCGAGCAGGCGTCGGGCACGGCGCAGGCACTCGTGCCGGACGATTCGGAACATCCACGAGGCGAGCGCCGCCGTGGCGCGCAGCGAACCGATCTTGCGGTAGAGGATGATCAACGCTTCCTGCGCCGCGTCCTCCGCGTCCTGCGGTGACGTGCACAGATGTTCGGCGAAGCGCCGCACGTGCGGATGAGCGCCGTGCACCACGGCGACGAGCGACTCCGGGTCGCCGTCCTGTGCGGCCTTGACGAGCTGCTCACTCGCCCAACTCCGGTCAACCACGTCCCACCCCCGCAGCACGTGGCGAACCCGTCGCACGTGTCCCTCTCGACGTAACCATCACCCATAAGAGGGTCCGACGTCGCGAAAGGGTTCACCCCGACGAACCGGCCGCAACCGCTACACAAAGTTTCGTTGAAGTTTCGCTGAGTGACGTATAAGGTGATGAGTGCTCTGGGAGCGCTCCCATGTTTGATCACACCGCCGCTCAATCATCGTCGATTGAATGGAGGACCATCCATGCGTATGCGCAGCACCTCCGGGTCTGTTGTCAGACGACGTGGAATCATCGTATTGATCGTCAGCTTGCTGGCATGCACGTTCGTCTGGACCCCGACGGCGTCGGCGCACGGCACCATCGTCGGTCCCGCCACCCGTGCCTACCAGTGCTGGCAGTCCTGGGGCAGTCAACACACGAACCCCGCGATGCAGCAGCAGGACCCCATGTGCTGGCAGGCCTTCCAGGCCAACGCCGACACCATGTGGAACTGGATGAGCGCGCTGCGGGACGGACTCCGGGGGAACTTCCAGGGATCGACCCCCGACGGGACGCTGTGCAGCAACAACCTGTCGCGCAACAACTCCCTGAACAACCCGGGCCGGTGGCGGACCACCAGCGTCGGCAGCAACTTCTCGGTGCGCCTGTACGACCAGGCGAGCCATGGTGCCGACTACTTCCGGGTCTACGTCAGCAAGAACGGGTTCGACCCGACCACCCAGCGCCTCGGTTGGGGCAACCTCGACCTGGTCACGCAGACCGGCAGGTACGCACCGGCTCAGAACATCTCGTTCAACGTCCAGACCAACGGCACCTACAGGGGACACCACGTCGTCTTCACGATCTGGCAGGCTTCGCACCTGGACCAGGCGTACATGTGGTGCAGTGACGTGAACTTCGGCTAGAAGTCCCGTCAACCAACCGGAATTCGGAAGTGCCCGGTCCGGCGTCGGCAGCACCGGCGCCGGACCGGGTCGGCCGCGTTGACCTCGCCAAACGAGATGCCAATCGTCTTGACGCCGGCGAAATCGAAGCGCTTAGCTCTTGATCAGCACGTCGTCCCGGGCAGTCCGCCCGGCGCCGAGGCGACGGGCCGCCGTGGGTCGGGCCGGCCGCAGCCCTGTGACCCCTCCTGCCCTCGGAAGGACACAGATGCACGTCACCCGTCGTAGAAGCCGGTTGGCTGCCGCCATCGGAATCATCACCACCGCGACCGCCGCCGTCACCCTCGCCACGATCCCGGCCCAAGCCGCGGCGGGCTGCAGGGTGACGTACCAGGTCGGCAGTCAGTGGCACGGCGGCTTCACCGCGAACGTGAACGTCACCAACCTCGGCGACCCGGTCCCGAGCTGGCGGTTGACGTGGTCGTTCACCGCGGGCCAGGCGGTCACCCAGCTCTGGAGCGGCAAGGCGGCCCAGTCCGGCGCCCGGGTCACGGTCGACAACGCGAGCTGGAACGGCTCCCTGGCGACCGGTGCGAGCACGGCGTTCGGCTTCAACGGCTCGTGGAACAACTCCTCGAACCCCGTGCCCTCGGACTTCGCGCTCAACGGCACCCCGTGCAACGGCAGCACCACCACTACGACGACAACCACCACCACGACCACCACCACGTCCACCCCGCCGTCGGACGTCCTGGCCCAAGCGCACACCGCAGGCCGGGTAAAGGTCGACGGCAGCTCCGCGCAGTACACCTGGCCCGGCGTCTACTTCGAGGGACGTTTCCGCGGCAATGGTGTCGGGATCGTGCTCAACGACCCCAACAACGACTACGACGTCCAGATCGACGGGACGACCGTCGCCACCCTGGTCACGCCCGGCCGCATCACCCACCAGGTCCAGGGCCTGACCGACGCCACGCACACCGTGCGGTTGGTCAAGCGGACCGAAAGTCCTTGGGCCGCGGGAGAGTTCGGCGGTTTCGTCGCCGCGCCCGGCGGTGAGATCCTCGCCAAACCCGCCGCCCGCCCCCGGCAGATCGAGTTCATCGGCGACTCCCTGACCGCCGGCTACGGCAACACCTCCACCACCCGCGACTGCTCGGCCAACGGCGGCGTCAACCGCAACACCAACACCGACCTGAGCTTCGGCGCCCTCACCGCCCGCGGCCTCAACGCCGACTACCAGGTCAACGCCCACTCCGGCCGCGGCGTGGTCCGCAACTACAACGGCGGCGAACCCGGCACCGACTTCCGCACGTTCTACGACCGCGCCCTCCAGCACGTTCCCGGCGACGTGTGGCGCAACCCCGGCACGTGGCGACCGCAGCTCGTCGTGGTCGGCCTGGGCACCAACGACTTCTCCACCGCGATCAACCCCGGCGAACCCTGGACGTCCGACAGCCTCGTCGCCGCCTACAAGAGCGCCTACCAGGGCTTCATCGACAAGCTCCGGACCCAGTACGGTCCCGGCGCGGTCATCGTGGTCAGCGCCTCGAACCTGTTCGCCCAGACCGCCGAGCAGGTCGTCCGGGACCGCAACGCGCGGGGCGACGACCGGGTCCGGTTCTGGAACAACGACGACCCGAGGCTGGACCGCCTCGGCTGCGACTGGCACTTCTCCCTCAACGACCACCGGCTCCTCTCCACCCTGCTCACCGACTACATCGCCACCCTCCCGATCACCTGGTGACCACACCCGCGGGTTTGGGGACACTGGCTCCATGGGGATCGAGCTGTTCGACATCGAGGACGCCGCAGAAGGGGATCTTCGGAGCGTTCACGGGGTGATGCTGGCCGCGCAGGCGGTCGACCGGCCGGACGAGGTGCCGGTGACGTTCGAGGCGCTCGTGGGGAGCATGCGGACGCCACCGGCCGGGTTCGGTCCGCGCAGGTACTGGGTCGCACGACGCGACGGCGGGATCGTGGCCGTCGCGTTCGTGAACCTCCCGGACGCGGAGAACAGCCATCTCGCGCTGGTGACGATCACGGTGCACCCGGACTTGCGCCGCAACGGAATCGGCACAGCGTTCCTGCGGGACTTGTTGCCCCGGCTGGAAGGCCGGACGGTCGTTGAGGGGTGGGAGATCACCAGCGGTGGCGCCGGTGAGCACTGGGCAACGTCGGTGGGGTTCCGGGTCGTCAACACGATGGTCTTGCAGCTGTTGCCGGTGGCCGAGGTCGACCGGACCACCTGGGACGTTCCGGTGCCCGCCGGTTACCGGGTCGAGGACTGGGCCGGTGCGGCGCCCGACGCGATGCTGGAGTCCTTCGCCCGTGCGCGCAACGCGTTGCGCGACGCTCCGTTCGGCGAGATCGACTTCCAAGCTCCACTGTGGACTGCCGACCGGGTGCGGGAGGCAGAGGCCGACTTGCGTGCCCGTGGTGTCGAGCAGCGGGTGGCGGTGGCGGTGCACGAGGAGTCCGGTGACGTCGTGGGCGTCACGGAGGTCGAGGTGCGGCCACACCGACCGCACTGGGCGTCGCAGCGCGAGACGTCGGTGCTGCACGCGCACCGCGGCCACGGGCTCGGCCGGTGCGTCAAGGCGCACATGGCGCGGCGGTTGACGGCCGATCGACCTGACATCGACCGCTTCTACACCACGACGAGCGCGGACAACACGCACATGATCCGGGTCAACGAGGCGATCGGGTACCGAACCGTCCGGACCCAGGTGTCGGTGAAGCAGGACGTCGTGGTCCTCACCCTCGGCGGCACCCAGTGACCGACCCGCTGACCGGAGGCAAGGGCGAGGTGGGAGCCGCCGCCGTCCCGCCGCGCACCACCACCCTGGTCGTGGACGACGGCACCGAGATCGCCGTCCACCAGTGGGATCCCGACCCCGGCACCGAGCCCGACCCGGTCCCGGTCGTGCTCCAGCACGGCTTCACCGTCAACACGATGGTCGAGTGGGCCGGACGCGGCATGGTCGCCGACCTCACCGCCGCCGGACGTAGTGTCGTGGGAGTCGACGCTCGCGGCCACGGCCTGTCGCGGAAGTCCCCCGACCCGGCCCGTTACGGCGAGAGGCGGATGACCCGTGACCTGCGCGCCGTCATCGCCACCCTCGACGCGCCCGCCGTGGACCTCGTCGGCTACTCGATGGGCGCCATCATCGCCCTCCTCACCGCGGCCGAGGAACCCGCAGTGCGCCGCTTGATCGTCGGAGGGGTCGGTGCCGGAGTGGTCGAAGTCGGGGGCGTCGACACCCGCGCCCTGCCCAACGACGTGCTCGCCGAGGCGTTCCTCGCCGACGACCCGGGCACCCTGCCGCCCGAGATCGCGGGCATGCGGGCGTTCGCGGAAGTGGTGGGGGCGGATCTGCCCTCTTTGGCCGCACAAGCGCGCTCCGTGCACCGGGACGGCGTGGACTTCGCCGCTATCACCGCCCGGACGCTCGTCATCGCGGGGAACGACGACCCGCTCGCCGAGCGCCCACACGTGCTCGCCGACGCCATCCCCGGGGCCCGACTGCTTGTGGTGGCGGGGGATCACGGCGCCGCGGTCGGCAGTCCCGACTTCCGGTCCGCGATCGTGCTGTTCCTGCTGAGTTGACGCGCTCCCGGCCCATTGCCCGGGTTGATCAACTCGGGTAACCGGGACATGTTCCTGTCATTCGCCATACAGAATGGTTATAGGTCTAGCGCCTGGATTGCCCGGAACAGGGCATCTCACGGACGGGCGGGCATTCCTCGTGGGTGACATCGGCGGACGGTGGAACGTCCGCCGCGACGCGCCATCAATGCCTGCCGCGGGACGGCGTGGGGTTCGAAGTCGTTCCGTGCCCCGGCCGCCCGCGCCGATGGCCGACAACTTCGCCGAGCGCACACTTCGCCTCACTCACCGTGAAGACCGCGCCCGGCGGTGTGTCATCTTGTGTTCGCTTAATTGTCGACTGCGGTTGCGAGCAGCTTCTCCAGTCCGTCGAGGATCAGTTCCAGGCCGAACTCGAAGTCGGCGTCCTGGTATTCCGCGTCGATGATCCGCTGGGCGAGGGCGTGGACGTGCGGGTACTTCGCGGGGTCGATCTGCGGCATGTTGCGCTCGACCCACGCGTCCATTTTGTCCGGGTCGAACGGCAGGTCCAGCCTCCGGACGAGGAAGCCGAAGACGTGGCTGTCAATCAAGGAGAGGGCGTGGCCGGCGAGTCGGTACGAGAACCCGGCTACGTGCAGACAACCGAGAGTGGCGTCGTAATGCGCCAGTTGCAACGGTCCCACGAGCTGCCTCGAAGCGATCATGCCGACCGCCCAATGGTGCTGCCGGAGCACCTGGTGCGCGGAGACGGCGCGGCGGTGCATTGCGTTACGCCACGGTTCGCCTACGGAGGGTGTGTTTATCTCTCCGATAACCAGATCCGATACTCCGTCGAAAAGGTCTTCCTTGCTCGTCACGTGGTTGTACAGTGACATCGCCTCGACACCGAGTTCACCAGCGAGCTTACGCATCGACAGGGCATGCAGCCCCGATTCGTCGGCGAGCTGAATCGCGGTCGTCAGCACCCGGTCCCGGGTCAACCGCATGCGTTTCAAAATTTCTCGCACCTCCCTGTTGACAGCCTTACTGCGTAAGTGTAACTTACCGCCAAGACTTACGATGTAAGCTTCGGGGTGTGCCGTGAAGGGTGTGACCCACCCGTACGGCCGTGGCGGGAAATCAGCAGATCAGAGCTAGTCAGGGCGACGGGCGCACACAGGGGTTTCCCGAACCGTCCTCGACTCCCGGCGATACGCCATGGGCGGCGCGGGCGTGCGGGGTCGGGACAGCCGTGCGGTGACCAGCGTGGTTCGTTCATGATCAGAAAGCACAGTGGGGGGTCCCGATGACAATTGTGACCGAGAGCAAGAACCTTCTCCAGGGCAGCGCCTTGGGACGTCTCGACATCGAGACGGTGCACGGGTTGTTCCGGTGGTGCGCGCAGCGGTGGCCGTCCGCGGTCGCGATCGTGGCCGGTGACCGACAGGTGACTTACCGCGAACTGCAACTGCTCGCGGACGATTACGCCGTCGAATTAGCGAACAAGGGCGTCAGACGGGGCGACCTGGTGCCGGTGCTCATGCCGCGCACGCCCGAGTTCATCGCGGCGTTGCTCGCGGTGCTGGAGTGCGGCGCCGCCTACGCCGCCCTCGACGTCCGGTGGCCGCAGGAGCGGCTCACCTCGCTGATCACCGCGTTGGACGCGAAGGTGCTCGTGACCGCCGCCGAGGGCGCGTGGCCGGTGCCGGTCGCGGCGCCGCCCAGCACCGAGAGCGCCACCGGTCGCCGGCCGCACCGGATCGAGCTGCGCGGCGACGAGCCGTGCGCCGTGTTCTTCACGTCGGGCTCGACGGGCACGCCGAAGGCGACCGTCACCCCGCACAGCGGCATGGTCCGCCTCTTCGCCGACTGCGACTTCGCCGATTTCGGCCCCGGCAACGTCGTGCCGCAGCTCGCGCCGGTGTCCTGGGACGGGTTCTGCCTCGACGGCTGGGGCGTCCTGCTCAACGGCGGCACGTCGGTGTTCCTCGACGACCCGGTGCTGGTGCCCAGCACGCTCCGCCGGTTGGTGTCCGAGCACGGGGTCAACGGCGTGTTCCTGACGACCACCCTGCTCAACATGATCATCGACGAGGACGTCGACGCGTTCGCCGGCGTCCGCTGGCTGCTCACCGGCGGGGAACGCGCGTCGGCCGCCCACATGGGTCGACTGGTCCGACGCTTCCCGGCCATCGAGCTGAACAACATGTACGGACCGGTGGAGTCGACCTCCGTGGTGACCGCACGCCGGGTCACCGTCGAGGACTGCGTCGACCCCGGTGGCGTTCCGCTGGGCCGCGTGCTCAACGGGACGCAGATCTTCGTGCTGGACGGCGACCGCCCCTGCGGTCCGGGCGAGACCGGTGAACTGTGCATCGCCGGCTCCGGGCTCGCGTTCGGGTACATCGGCGACCCGGAACTGACGGCGGAGAAGTTCCCCGACATCACCGTGGACGGCCAGACCCACCGGGTCTACCGGACCGGCGACCTCGGGCACTACTCGACTGACGACGTCCTGTACTTCGACGGCCGCCTCGACCGCCAGGTCAAGATCCGGGGCCACCGGATCGAGCCCGCCGAGATCGAGTTCGCCGCCGCCCGCATCGCCGGTGTCACGGCGGCCGTGGTGGTGCCGATCGCGGACCCGGAGGGCCGAGGCCGCAGCCTGTGCCTGTGCTACTCCGGCAGCGGTGACGACGTGCCGGACGAGCGGGCCGTGCGCGCCGAACTGGCCGAGCGGCTGCCCGCCTACCTCGTGCCCGACCGGATCCGCCTGTTGGCGGAGATGCCGTTGTTCTCCAACGGCAAGGTGAACCAGCGTGCCCTCGAACAGATCGCGACCGAAGAGGACCACGCGGACGACCACCTGCCGGACGCGCAACCCCTGCTGGACCCCGTGGAGGCGCGTCTGGCGGCCGTCTTCGGCCAGATCCTCCAGCGTGGCTTCGTCCCGCCGGACTCCTCCTTCTTCGAGCTGGGCGCCAACTCCCTCGACGCGGCCCGGTTGTGCGCGAAGGTCGAGGCGGAGTTCGGGGTCGCGGTGCCGGTCTCGCAGGTGTTCGCCACCTCGACCGTGCGTGAACTCGCGGCGTCGCTGAAGCCGCGGCTGGACGACGTCGTGCCGGCCGATGTCCCCGACGCGACCACGGAAGCCGGCGTCCGTTCGGTCGAGTTGCCCGTGCACTACGCGTTGGCCCTGTGGGAAGGGATGTCCGAGGCGTCGGATCTCGCCTACCTCTGCACGATGGCCTGGTGGATCGACGGCGCACCGGATGTCGACGCGCTCTCCCGGGCGATCCTCGACGTCCACCACCGGCACGAGGCCCTGCACTCGCGGTACGTGATGGACCCCGGTCCGATCGCGATGCCGTCCGACGACGTGCCCGGCCCGGACCTGACGCTGCTGCCGGATGCGCCGACGGAGGACGCCGCGCTGGCCGCGCTGCACGCCGAGCTGTACCGGCCGCTGTCCATCGCGGAGGGCAAGATCTGGCGTTGCGCCCTGGTCCGGAGTGCCGACAGCGGACGTCTGGCGTTCGGTCTCACCGCGCACCACGTGGCGTTCGACGGCGCGTCCCAGGAGCCCATGGCCGCTGACCTGGGCACCGCCTACCAGGCGAGGCTGCGCGGAGAGGCTCCCGTGTTCGCCGAGCCGGCCGAGACGCTGGCCGAGATCGCCGACACCTACCGCCGGCGGCGCGCGGCGGCCGACCTGGACGCCCAGATCGACTACTGGAACAAGGAACTCGACGGCCTGCCGCAGATCACCCTGCCGGGGCGGTTGTCCGCGGAGACCATCGACGGTCCCAGGGTGACGGTCGCACGGCACGTGTCGGCGCAGGAGATGGAGCCCTGGGACGAGGCTGCCCGCGAACTCGGGTCGACCCGACTGGTGGCGCTGTCCGTGGCCTACGGCTCGGTGCTGCGCCGGCTGTCCGGTCAGGACGACTTCGGCATCCTCGTGCCGTTCTCCAGCTGGATCGGGGACCCCGGCCGGTCCATCTCGACCCGGATGGACATGTTGTGCCTGCGCATGCGTCCGGCGTCGGCCGGGAGCGACATGTGGGACAACGTCGGCAAGGCGGTCGGCGCCGCGCTCGTCGCCCAGGACGTCTCGTTCGTCGAGGCGGCCATGCCGGTGATCACCGCGATCGGCGACGACGCCATGGGCAGGCTGCCGGTGCTCCTCGTGGAGAACCTGGCCGACCCGGAGCTGACGCTGCCGTCCTGCCGCACCGAGTTCGCCCATTTGGGCGCACCCACGACGATGAGCGAGCTGGAGACCGAAGTCTGGTACGCCCCCGATGGTGGCGTGCGGCTCAACGTGGCGGTGTGGACCGACTACCTCCCCGTAGAATTCGCCACCGAGTTCGCCGAGGAGTTCCAGCGCGTCCTGTGCGCCGGGCCGGCCGCGTTGGCCGCACCGGCCGACGCACCGTGAGGACCGCCCTGGTCCCCGGTGCTCGGGACGAAGGGGGATCAGGGTGATCACGACCGATGTCGAGATCGCGGACGGAGTCGTCCGCGGCTCCCAGGGCTCGCGCGCGCTGCGGTGGCGGTCGATTCCGTACGCGGCCGCGCCGGTCGGGGAGCTGCGGTTCCGCGCGCCTCAGCCGGTGCGGCCGTGGGTGGGTGTGCGTGACGCCACCAAGTTCGGGTATCCGGCCGTCCAGCGCCGGAACCCGATGGTGGGCTTGCGCCGGACGGACGAGGACTGCCTGACCCTGAACGTGACCACGCCGCCGGATCCCTCGACGCGGCCGCGACCGGTGATGGTCTTCATCCACGGTGGCAGTTACGTCTCGGACACGGCGTCCCGGTACCCGGGCGACTCGCTGGCGGCGCGTGGCGACGTGATCGTCGTGACGCTCAACTACCGGCTGGGCGCGTTCGGGTACGTCGACTTCACCGAGTTCTCCACCGCGGACCGGCCGATCGAGTCGAACCTCGGTCTGCGGGACCAGGTGGCGGCGTTGCAGTGGGTGCAGCGCAACATCGCCGCGTTCGGCGGGGACCCGGACAACGTCACGATCTTCGGCGAGTCGTCGGGCGCGGACGCGGTGCTGACGCTGATGACGACCCCGTCCGCGGCCGGGCTGTTCCACCGCGCGATCGCGCAGAGCTCGGCCGCGGACTGGGCGGCAGTGGACGTGGAGGAGGCCCGGCGGTTCGCCCGCCGGGTCCTCGGCAAGCTCGACGTCGCACCGGACGCGGCGGCGAAGGCGTTGGCCACGACGGGTGCGCAGGACCTCTGCGAAGCCGCCCACCGGGCGTTGCTGGACGTGCTGGGCGCCTATCCCGGCACCTTCCCGGTGGCGGTGGTCGTCGACGGCGACTTCCTGCCGGAGGACCCGTTGGACGCGTTCGCCGCGGGTCGGTCGCACCCGGTGCCGCTGATCGCCGGCACCAACCGCGATGAGTGCACCCTGTTCCAGTTCGACCCGACGGTGCCGACGAGCGAGCCGATGCTGCGGGCCGCGCTGGAGCGGTGCGGCGCCGACTACGAGCGGGTGGTGGCCGCCTACCCCGGTTACCCGAAGCGGTCGGCCGCGGTCGAGGTGAGCACGGATTTCGTGCTGTGGCGGCCGATGCAGGCGGTGCTCGAAGGGCACAGCGGCCGGGCGCCGACGTTCAGCTACCGACTCGACTTCGCTCCACGCGTGTTGCACCTGCTCGGGTTGCGGGCACTGCACGGGCTGGAGCTGCTCGCGGTGTTCGGTGGCGTCGACAGCGTGCCCGGACGGCTGTTGACGCTGGCGGGCGGACGGCAGGGGTTCCGGGCCGTGCAGGACGAGTTCCAGGACAACTGGCTCACGTTCGCCCGCACCGGCCGGACCCTCCCGTCGTGGCCGGAGTACACGGTGGAGCAACGCAACACCCGCATCATCGACCACCCGTCACGGGTCGAAGTGGACCCGCAGCGGGAACGCCGGCTCGTCTGGGAAGGCATCCGCATCCCGGCGTCGGAGTAGGGACCGTTCGAGCTCAGCTCGACGGTTCCACGATGGCGACCTCGGGGTAGCTCGCCGACGGCCCGTCCAACAACGGCTGCGGCTCGCCGCGCAGGTGCAGGTCGAAGAACGCCCGGACGTAGGTGCGGGTGATCGCCGCGCCGCGTGCCCAGCCGACGTCCGCGCCGAAGTCGAGGCCGAGTTGCGCGCCCAGCACCCCGATGTCGGTGAACGACGGGTGTTCCATGCCCGCGACCACCAGCCAGCGCTTCCACCCGGTCAGCAGCGGCCAGTTGTCCTCCCAGGTGTCGGCCGCACCACCGGGCGTGCCGGGGGAGTAGGTGTTCTGCCGCCCCAGGAGCATGAACGGGCGCGACAGCCCGGGGTCGGGGATCGGCGTGGAGATGCTGCCGTCGACGTTGATCCCGGCCAGGATGCGGGAGTCGGCGCGCAGGGCGGCGAGGCTGCTCGCACCACCCACGGAGTGGCCACCCATTGCGATCCGCGACGCGTCGACCAGGTTCGCCCCACGTCGGTGGCGCAGCGGCCCGGTCAGCTGGTCCAGCACGAACGACACGTCCGCCGCCCGGCCACGCACCAGCTTCTCCCAGAACGCCAGGTCGTAGGAGCCGCAGGCCTCGCAGCTGGTGACCCGCCCGTCGGGGAAGGTCGTGGCGACGTTCTCGTAGGTGTGGTCGATCACCACGACGACGTAACCGTGGCTCGCCAGGTCTTCGGCGAGCGTGCTCAGCGTGGCGCGTGGCCTCTTGAAGCCCGGCGACAGCACGACCAACGGCAGGCTGTGCCTCTTGCCCGCGGTCGGACGTGCGTCGACCACGGCGTTGGTCCGGGCCGTGCTCAACACGTCGGGCGGCACGGTCGTGATGCCGCCTTCCTCCAGCACCGCGGCGGACTCCGCCGGCGTCATGTACTGCTTCTTGAGCCCACGCGCCGAGGCCGCCGGGTAGAACACGGAGACCATCAGCTCCCTGTCCCGCGAGGGCACCCACGGGTCGGGCCGCGCGGTGTCCGTCAGGTGGAACGACGTCGTGCCGACCGGGTGGCGGCCGGTCGGGGCGGGTAGGTGCAGCGAAGTGTCGGCCGCGGCGGGTGATGCGGACACGGCGAGCGTCAGTGCGGTCAGGAACACGAGACGGCGCATGGATCTCTCTCTTCCGTGGGGAGTCAGGACAGGTGGCGTAGGCCGCGGAAGCAGAACCACGTCAGCAGTGCCGACAGCGCGAGGAACATCCCCAGCTCAAGCCACTGGAACGGCCAGAAGCGGCTCGCCGGCTGGTAGACCAGGTGCTGCCGGTAGCCGTGGTCGGACAGCCGGGCGAAGCACGTGTGGATCCGCTCGAAGTCCAGCACGGCCGGGGTTTCCGCCGATGACGGTGGGAGGCAGTCGCCCACGACGTCGGGCAGCGGTCGGACCACGGCGCCGTTCGCGTCCACGGTCTGGTTGGCCAGCACCCACGCGCCCGCGGGTTCGAGGACGAAAAGCGACTGGGCCACGACACCGTCGTCCGCCTGGATTCCGGCGATGTTCCGCGCCGTGATCGTGACCGCTTCCTCGACCGGCGGAAGGATGTGGGGGCGCACCGCGAGAGGAACGGCTAGTTGCACGGCGGCGTACACCACGAGGGTGACGGCCATGGCGGTCACGGTGCGGCGCAACAGGATCGCGACGGCGATCCCGAGGACGAACGCGAACGCGGCGTACCCGATGGGCGCGATACCGCGTGCGGCGAACACCATCGGCGTGAGGCGGGGCGTGATGTTGTCTTCGACCTTCGCGCCGGCCGCGCTGTCGACGGGGTCGGCCCACCAGGTGACGGCCAAGCTCAGCAGTCCCGCCGCGACCATGGCCGCCGGCACGCCGACGCCCAGCTTGACCGTGAGCCAGCGGGTGCGGGTGATGCTCTGGTTCCACACCAGGTTGTGCGTGCCGGTCTCCAGCTCCCGGGCGATCATCGGCACCGCCCAGAACACCCCGAGGAGGGCGGGCAACAGGTGCACCCCGACCTGGGCGCCCGTGTACAGGGACTCCTGGTGGGTGGAGTACGTGCCGTCGGGACGCGTGACCGCGAGGATCACGCCGGCGACCGCGAGGAACGCGTACACCGACAGCACCGGGACGCGCAGCTGCCGCCACGCCAACCAGGTCATCGCACTACCCCCAGCGCCGGACGTGCCGGGCCGGTGTTGCCCATGTAGGCCAGGATCAGGTCCTCGAGGTCCACCTCGCCGACGTCCCACGTGGGGTCGAGGACGGGTGCTCCGGTGCGGACGAGCGCGGTGGTCTGGCGGTCGGTCTGGCGCACCGAGACGACCTCCTGGTCGCCGGGCAGGGTGTCGACGCTACGCCGCGGCCCGGTCAGCCGGCGGTGCGTGGCGAGCAGGTCCTCGACCTCGCCGGCGATCCGGACCTGCGAGTTCACCAGCACGATCAGGTGATCGCAGACGCGTTCCAGGTCGGCGACCAGGTGCGAGGACATCACCACGCTCAGGCCGTGCTCGGCGACGGCTTCCATGAGGTCCTGGAGGAACTCCCGCCGGGCCAACGGGTCGAGCGAGGCGACCGGTTCGTCGAGCAGCAGCAGCTCGGGGCGTTTCGCGATGCCGAGGGTGAGCGCGAGCTGGGCGCGCCGGCCGCCGGACAGCCTGCCCGCGCGCAGTTCCGGGTCCAGCCCGATCCGGCCGATCCGGTCGCGGGCCAGCTTGTCGTCCCAGCCGGGGTTGAGGCGAGCGCCGAGGCGAAGGTGCTCTTCGACGGTCAAGCCCGCGTACACCGGGGCGTTCTGCGCGACGAAGCCCACCTTGGCCAGCTGCGCCGGACCGCTGCCCGGCATGCCGCCGCACACCTCGATGGCGCCGCTCGACGGTTCGATCATGCCGGCGGCGAGGCCGAGCAACGTGGACTTGCCCGCGCCGTTCGGGCCGACCAGGCCGGTGACGTGGCCGGCGGGGATGTCGAGCGTGCAGCCGGTCAACGCCCAGTGGCGCGCGTACTTCTTGCCCAGTCCTCTGGCACGCAGCACGGTCACGCTATGTCCTCTTTGGACGCGGCGCGAAACGTGGTGGTGAACAACGCCTCGATGCCCTCCTCGTCCAGCCCGGCGCGGCGGGCCTTGGCGAGCCAGCGCCTCAGGTCCTGCCGCAGTGGCGCGAGGGCGGTCAGCGGTGCGCCGGACAGCGTGCCCGTCACGAACGTGCCCACTCCCGGGCGGGCGGCGACCAGGCCGTCGTGTTCGAGCTCCCGGTAGGCCTTGAGCACCGTGTTCGGGTTGATGGCCAGGTCCGCCACCACGTCCTTCACCTTCGGCAGCTGGTCGCCCTCGAGCAGCAGGCCCAGCCGCAACGCGTGCCGCACCTGCCGGACCAGCTGTTGGTACGGCGAGAGGCCCGACTTGCCGTCCAGGTGGAACCGGATCACGACTACCCCCATTTATCTAGCTACCTAGCACTATAGCATCCTGATCAGGCGGACGTATGTCGCAGGTAGCCGGAGGTCAGCCGCCGGAGGACCGGAAGTGACGAGTCCGGTGACCGTGGGGTCGCCGGACCGCCGCCCGGCGACGGCGCGCAGGTCGGCCACCAGCTGCCGGCTTTGGTGCTCCTGCTCCTCGGGCGGGTGGGCGGCACGGGCGGCGGGGTCGGTGAACCAGCGGTGCACGATGTAGCGCCGGTCGCCGGAGAGGCCGGTGTGGTCGCCCGTCAGCAGCACGGCCGCCTCGTTCTGCGCGAGGACTTCGCCCAGGTCGGACAGCACCACGGCCGGGGTGTCGCCGAGCCGTCCCGCCAGGCTCCGCCCGCGGCGACCGCTACCCGTCCACGTTCATGGCCGACCTCGGCGTGGGCAACTGAGTCCGGCTCTCCGGCGACGCCCGCTCCGAAGCGGGTTCCGCCGGGAGCCGCAGGCGTCACCGCTGGTCGGAGTCGCAGCCCGGGTTGTCGAGCGACGTCAGTCGAACGCCCTGGCCGTGCTCCCAATCCCGTCGCAGTGGGCGGAGAACCACTGCTGGAGGAAGCCGAAACCCTCGGTATTGATGTGGACCTCCTACGGCTCGACCCTCAGCAGGCCTTGACCCAACTGCACTCCAGGTCGACGTCGAGCTGCCGCCTCTGGTCGTCGGACAGCTCCGGAATGACGTACGCACCCGGCGGGGTCTGCCCGCTCCGGTTGCCCGCCAGCCGGACCGCGACCGCGTCCTCCAGCGGTTTCGCGGACGTCAGCGTGTTGTTGCTGATCATGGAGAACACCAGCGGGGTGCCGTCGGCGGTGGTCACGTAGCCCGACAGCGCGCTCACGCCGGTCAACGAGCCGGTCTTGGCCCGCACGTTGCCCTCGGCCGGCGTGCCGCGCATCCGGTTCCGCAACGTCCCGCCGGTCATCCGGTCGCTCACCCCGGCGACGGGCAGCGAGTCGTACCACGCCTGGAACCACGGCTTGCCCTTGGCCGCGAGCAGCAGCCCGGTCACCTGGCCGGGCGCCACCTGGTCCATTCTGGACAGACCCGAGCCGTCCCTCAGCGAGATCACCGTCGAATCCATGCCGAGCCCGCCCAGCCGCGCCGAGATCGCCCGCAGACCGGCACTCCAACTGCCCTCGCCGAACACGGCACGCCCGGCGGTCTTCACCAGGATCTCGGCGTGCATGTTGTTGCTGAGCTTCATGAACGGCACCATCAACCGCGACAGCGGCATCGACTGGTGCTCACCCAGGACTCGGGCATCCGCCGGTGTCACGCCGACGCCCGTGCCGGCGAGCACGCGGACCCCGTGCCGGGCCAGGGCGTCGTGGAACAGTGACGTGACCAGTCCGGTCGGCTCCCAGACGGTGCTCCACTCGGTCTCGACGGCGCCTCCGGCGGGGATCGAACCGCGCACGTCGATCACGTTCGTGCCGTGCTGCCGCTCGACGGACACGCTGGACGTCGACCCGGGCGCGCCGGTCACGGCGGTGTTGGCGATCGTGACGTAGCTCGTCGGAGGGTCGGTGGTGACGGAAGCCGGTTCGCCGGCCGCCCCCGGCGCGACCCGCACGATGATCGATCCCGCGTCGTAGTCGGTGTCCGGTGAAACGGTCAGCGCCGAGATCTGGGCGTTGTAGTAGTACGGCTCGTCGTCCCAGGCCCAGCCGGTGCCCAGGCGCACGGAGTCGAACCAGGTGTCGTCGGCGACGAGCCTGCCGCGGACCAGCTTGATCCCGTCGGCCGCGACCTTGGCGGCCAACGCGTCGTAGTCGGCGGCGAGGATCGTCGGGTCCCCGGTTCCGCGCAGGTGCAGGTCGCCCGCCAGCACTCCGCCAGTCGTGCGTCCGACCGCCGACACGCTGGTGGTGAACCGGTGGTCGGGACCGAGGATGTCGAGCGCGGCGGCGGAGCTGATCAGCTTGCCGTTGGACGCCGGCTGGCGGCGCTTGTCGCTGTCCCGGGTGAACAACACGGCGCCGGTGTCGGCGTGCCGGACCACGAGACCCACGTCGGCGCCCTTGAGCCCGGGAGCGGCGAGGATCGCGCTGAGATCCTGGTAGAGCGTGTCCTGGGCCTGTGCGGACGCGTCGGTGGCCAGATCGGACGCCGGAACCGCGGTGAACAGGGCGGCGGCCAGCACAAGGGCGAGGGATCGCGGTCTGGGCATGGGGACTCCCTGAGGCGCCGAGGATGGTTCGTCAAGGATTCTCCACAAACTCGGGTGTTCTGTGAAGCTTTGACACACGGTCGGCGGGGCGGCTGCCGTCGAACCGGGGTTGGCCGGCGGCGGGTCGGCGATTCCGGTGTCCGGGCTGGTCGCGGCACGATGTTACGCATGTGAGCGCTAACAGATTTGGTCATACGGCGGGTGGTCGCCGAAACGGTCGGACACGTGGGCAACGGGAGCCAGCGGCGAAGGTACTGATGCCCCTTGAGGCGGACCACGGCTCCTGTTAGCGTTAACACCTCGCAGTGACGCGAGTCACTACCCCTGTCCCAGGTCATCCGAGGAGTGGTTGTGCTGTTCGCTCAACGCAGAGGAACGGCATGGCGGGCCTTGTCGCTCGTCGCTGCCATCGTCGCCGGGCTGTTCCTGAGCCCGATCAGTCAAGACCAGGCGGAAGCCGCGCCCGGCCCGTCGTTCACCAACCCCGTAGTCGGTGCGCCGAACAGCGCGGATCCGACCCTGGTGCAGTACAACGGCAACTACTACTACGTTGCCACGACGTGGTCGTCCGACGTGGTCATGCGCCGATCCGCCACGATCGCGGGCCTGCGCAGCGCCCCTGAGCAGCTGGTGCTGCGCACCGGCGGGGACACCATGTGGGCGCCGCACCTGGAGATGGTCGGCAACCGCTGGTACCTGTACTACTCGGTGGAGATGTCCGGAGCGCCGCGGCGGACGCACGTCGCGGAGAGCGCCGGGTCGGACCCGATGGGCCCGTACACCTACCGCGGCGTCGTGAACCTGATGCCCAACAACGGGTGGGCGATCGACGCGAGCCTGTTGAAGCTCAACGGGGCGCTGTACATGACGTTCTCGGCGTTCTCGCCGGTCGACAACCTCCAGTCGCTCTACATCGCGCCGATGGCGAGCCCGGTGCAGGCCAGTGCGTTCGGGACGCGGATCTCCGCTCCGACGCTGGCATGGGAACGGCAGGACGGCGCGGTCAACGAGGGGACGTTCGCGTTGCAGCGCAACGGCCGCACGTTCCTGACCTACTCGGGCAGCCACTGCAACGGACCCAACTACAAGGTCGGCATGCTGGAGTACCGCGGCGGCGACCCGTTGGCGCAGGGCTCCTGGTCCAAGTTCGCCAATCCGATCTTCCAGCGCAACGACGCCGCCGGCGTCTACGGCCCGGGTCACCACTCCTTCTTCACCTCGCCGGACGGCACCGAGACCTGGATCGCCTACCACGCCAACTCCTCTGCGTCCCAGGGCTGCGGCACGAGTCGCACCACCCGCGTGCAGAAGATCTCCTGGAACGCCGACGGAACGCCCAACCTGGGTGTCCCCGTCTCCACCTCCACCGTCATCGCCGGCCCGTCGGGCGAGACCGGCAGCACCCCGCGGGTGAAGATCCGCAACCAGCACAGCGACCTCTGCCTGGACGACTACAACTTCGGCGCCGCCCCCGGCGCCGAGGTCCGGCAGTGGACCTGCAACAACCTGCCGGTCCAGGACTGGTACCTGACCGCGGTCGGTGACGGCTACTACCGGATCGCCAACGGCCACAGCGGCCTGTGCCTGGACAACAAGGACTTCGGCACCGCACCGGGTTCCGTGGTCCAGCAGTGGACGTGCAACGACCTCGCCGTGCAGCAGTGGCGGCTGACCACGACCAACGGCCGCACCACGTTGGTCAACCGGCACAGCGGCCTCTGCCTGGACAACTACAACTTCGGCACCGCACCGGGCTCCGAAGTGCGGCAGTGGACCTGCAACGGCCTCGCCGTGCAGCAGTGGAACGTCGCCTGACGCCTCCTCAGGCGCGAGGGGAACGGGGCATCAGGCCGATTCGGCTTGGTGCCCCGTTTCTTCGTGCCAGGAGTTACCGGTGAGTTAAACCGTTTGCATAGGTGCCTCCCTCTTGACACAGGACGGTGTTGCCTGGTTCTCTGCGGATCGCATAGTAAACGTTTACACACCCGCCGCCGCCACCAAGTGCCGAGTGTCGAGGTGCTAGGCCGCCTCGACCTGTTGAGGGGCAGTGATGAAACGACTGACAAAGACGTCCGCCGTTGTAACCGCGGCGACCGTCCTGGCCGCCATGGTCACGACAGGAGTGTTCGCACCAGCCGTGCACGCCGCGACCGCCAGGTACGAGGCGGAGTCCGCGCCGGCCACCTGTGACGGGGCCATCGCGACGAACCACTCCGGCTTCTCCGGCACCGGCTTCTGCGACTCGACCGGCACGGTCGGGGCCGCCGCGCGGTTCACCGTCGCCGCGACCGCCGCCGGCAGCGCGACCCTGGACATCCGCTACGCCAACGGCAACGCCGTCGGCCGCCCCGCGAACGTCACCGTCAACGGGACTGTGGTGCACAGCGCCACCCCGTTCGACAGCACCGGCGGGTGGAGCGCCTGGGCCACCAGGACGATCACCGTCCCGCTGAACGCCGGCAGCAACACCATCGCCCTGTCCGCGACCACCGCCGGCGGCCTGGCGAACATCGACTACCTCGACGTCACCACCAACGGCGCCGCCGTGGGCAGGCGGATGGAGAGCCTGGGCCGCGGGGTCGTCGCCGTGCGTTCGAGCAGCAGCGCGGTGCTCGTCAGCTGGCGACTGCTGGGCCTCGACCCCGCCGGGATCGGGTTCAACGTCTACCGGTCCACCGCGGGTGGCGCGGCCGTCAAGCTGAACTCCTCCGTGCTGACCGGTGGCACGAACTTCACGGACTCGACGGCCAACCTGTCGCAGGCCAACAGCTACCACGTCCGGCCGGTGATCGGCGGTGCTGAGCAGGCTTCGAGCGGGGCGTTCACGCTGACCGCGAACCACGCGACCGAGCCGGTGGTGCGCGTGCCGCTGCGCGCGGGCGGCGTGGTGAAGTTCCTGTGGGTGGGCGACCTGGATGGTGACGGCGAGTACGACTACGTGCTCGACCGGCAGACGTCGCCGCAGAAGATCGAGGCCTACCGCCGTGACGGCCGGTTCCTCTGGCAGGTCGACATGGGCCCCAACAGCACCAACCAGAACAACATCGAGGGCGGCTCGTCCACGATCAACGTCGGCCACAACGACGGCGTCACCGTCCAGGACCTCGACAGCGACGGCCGTGCGGAAGTCGCGGTGCGGATCGCCAACGGCGTCACGTTCGGCAACGGCGTCAGGTTCACCGACAGCAACAACAACCGGCAGCACATCGCCATCCTCGACGGCATGACCGGCGCACCCCGCGCCACCGCCCCGGTGCCGACCGACTACCTGGCCGACGGCCCGATGTACGCGCGCTTCGGCGTCGGCTACCTCGACGGCGTCAACCCCAGCCTCGTGGCGTTCATGAAGAACCGGATCGGCAGCGGCGACTTCAACCTCATGTTCGCCGCCTGGAGGTTCACCGGCAACGCGCTGACCATGCAGTGGAAGTTCCTGCGCGGCAACCAGAACCTGCCCGACGGGCACAACACCCGCATCATCGACGTGGACGGCGACGGCAAGGACGAGATCGTCGAGATCGGGTTCGTGCTCAACGGCGACGGCCGCCTGCGCTACTCGCTCGGCCCGCAGGGCATCGTCCACGGCGACCGCTTCCACATCGCCGACATCGACCCGAGCCGTCCGGGGCTGGAGGGCTACGGGGTGCAGCAGAACAACCCCAGCGGCCTGCGCGACTACTACTACGACGCCGCCACCGGCAACATCATCTGGCGGCACTCCGCATCCGGCACCGCCGACGTCGGCCGCGGCATGGTCGGCGACATCGACCCCCGTCACCCCGGCATGGAGGTCTGGGCCTTCTCCGGGCTCTACAACGCGTCCACCAACCGGCTCACGCAGTCGAGCACGTCGTTGCAGCCCTGGCCGCAGTTGGGCCTGTACTGGGACGGCGACACCACGATGGAACTGCTGAACGACGGCAAGTTCGAGAAGTGGAACCCCACCAGCCCGACCACGACCAACAGCGTGCCGCGGCTGCTCACCACCGGGAACTACGGCGCGGTCGACGCGGCACAGGGCAACTCGCCCGTCATCTACGGCGACATCTTCGGCGACTGGCGCGAAGAAGTCCTGTACACCAACGCAGCCTTCAACGAGCTGATCATCTTCACGACGAACCAGCCGTCGAACACCAGGTTGTACACGTTGGCGCACAACCCCGCCTACCGCAACGCCATGACGTTCAAGGGCTACATGCAGTCGCACCACGTCGACTACTTCCTCGGCGCGGGCATGGCCACACCTCCCCGGCCGAACATCACCTACCAGCCGCGATAAGCGCCACCGCTCCGGCCGGGTCGTGGAGACCCGGCCGGAGCACCGGTCAGACGCGGGCCCACCGCTGATTGGCCTGCCCGTTGCAGGACCACAGGATGAGCGCCGTGCCGTTGGCCGTGCCCGCCAGGTTGGCGTCCAGGCACAGGCCTGCGTGGACGTTGCGGACGGAGCCGTCCGAGTTGAACGTCCAGCGCTGGTTGGCCTGTCCGTTGCACGGCCACGTGATCACCCTGGTGCCGTTCGCCGTGCCCGAGTTGTCGGCGTCGAGGCACATGGTGCCGAAGACCCGGATCTCACCCGTGCTCCAGCTGGTCCACAGCTGGTTGGCGGCGTTGTGGCAGTCCCAGAGCAGGGTCGTCGCACGGGCTGCGGTGGAGGCGTTGTCCACGTCCACGCAACGGCCCGAACCGACACCGCGAAGACGGCTCGTGGTGTTCGGGAGGGTGCTGCCGCCACTGATCCGGAACACGGCCACACCGTGCGCGGGCACGTTCGCCGAGATGGTGCCGCCGGTGCCGAAGACGCTGCCGGTCCACAGGTCGGTCGCGGTGAACGACCCGCCCGACAGACCGATCTGCGCCGCCGTGGTGGAGATGGTGGCGCTGCCACCGCCCCGGTTGAACAACCCGACCGCGACCGAACCGTCGGACAACGGCTTGGCGAAGACCTCGGTCGCGCCGTCGTCACGGACCCGGCGTCCGCCCGCGCCCGACCGGTCCTGGTTCACCGCGAGCAGGTGGGGGTTGCGCAGGATCGCGCTGACGTCACCGGACATGGTCCGGATGTCGTTGCCCGCCATGAGCGGCGCGGCCATCAGGGCCCAGAGCGCGAAGTGCGAGCGGGACTCGGTGAGGGTGAGGCCCGGCCTGCCGACGACGAGCATGTCCGGGTCGTTCCAGTTGCCCGGACCGTTCTGCGCGGCCAGGGGAGCGGTGACGTCGACGACGTTGCCCACGCCCATGGGGTAGCTGTTGGTGTTGCCGTTCTGCCAGATGTCGAGCAGGTCCTCGGTGGTGCGCCACAGGTCGGCGACCTGGCCCCAGTTGTACTTGTCGCCGGTGATGGCGTGCAGGCTGTTGGGGTTGATGCTGTAGACGATCGGGCGGCCGGTGGCGCGCAGGGCGTCGCGCATCGCGGTGAACCGGGCGACCTGCTCGTCACGGGTGCCCCAGGGGTTGCACCAGTCGTACTTGAGGTAGTCCACGCCCCACGAAGCGAACGTGCGGGCGTCCTGCGCCTCGCGCCCGCCGCTGCCGGTCGAACCGGGGTAGTTGCCCACGCGCTGCGCGCAGGTGCGGTCGGTCGGGGCCATGTAGATGCCGAACTTCAAGCCGCGGCTGTGGATGTAGTCACCGAGCGCCTTCATCCCGCTCGGGAAGCGGGTCGGGTGCGCCCGCAGGTTGCCCTGCGCGTCGCGGTTCGGGTCGAACCAGCAGTCGTCGACCACCACGTACTGGTAGCCGGCCGCCCGCATCCCGGAGCTCACCATCGCGTCGGTCGCCTGGCGGATCAGGGTTTCGCTGATGTTGCAACCGAAGGTGTTCCACGAGTTCCAGCCCAGTGGGGGCGTCAGCGCGGGGCTGCCGGGGGCGGCCGTGGCGGCCTGTGGTGCTAGCAGGACAGCTGCGGCTGCGGCAGCCGTGGTGAGGAGGTGGAGCAGTCGTCTACGCAAGCGAGTGGGCGTCATTGCCTCTCCTTGAACGTTCCATGTCCCGCTGACGCTCGAAGTCGGTGTGCGTCAGGGTTGTGAACGCTAACAGGGGGCTTGGAGCGATTCAATATCTTGGCAGGGTCGAGCAGGTCCACTACGCTGCCTCAGCAACATATCCCGTCCGCCGGTGAGCTTCGGACAGGTGTATGAGAGCGATAACAGCCGAGCTGCTGACGCCCGCGCACGCCCGGACGGCCGGCCCCGGAACAGGGCCGGCCGCTCGGGGATCACGAGACGCCTACCGCTGATTCCCCGCCTGAACGGGTGCCCCGACCTCGGTGAGCCCGGTCAGCGCCTGCGGCAACGGGCTCCGGTGCAGGACGCCGAGGCGTTGCGTGGCACGGGTCAGGGCGACGTACAGCTCGGCCGCGCCGCGGGGGCCGTCGGCGATGATCCGCTCCGGCTCCACGACCAGGACGGCGTCGAACTCCAGGCCCTTGGTCTCCGACGCCGGCACCACACCCGGCACGCCGGGCGGCCCGATCACGACGCTGGTGCCCTCACGACCGGCCTCCTCCCGCACGAACTCCTCGATCGCGGCGGCCAGTTCGTCCTCGGTGACCCGCCTCGACCACGGCTGCACGCCGCACGCGCGGACCGACTCGGGTGGCTGGACGTCGGGCGCGAACTCGGCGAGCACCGCGGCGGCGATGGTCATGATCTCCGCCGGGGTGCGGTAGTTCACCGTCAGCGACCGGTAGACCCAGCGGCCCGGCACGTACGGGTCCAGCATCGTGTCCCACGAGGTCGCGCCGGCGGCCGAACGGCGTTGGGCGAGATCGCCGACCACCGTGAACGAACGGCCCGGACAGCGCCGCATCAGCACCCGCCAGTCCATTTCGGACAGTTCCTGCGCCTCGTCCACCACCACGTGCCGGTACGTCCAGTCCCGGTCGGCGGTGGCACGTTCGACCAGGTCACGCGTGTCGCGCTCCAGGACGCGATCCGCCAGGTCCTCGGCGAAGAGCAGGTCCGTGGCGTACAGGTGGTCCTCGTCGTCCATCGAGTCCTCGCGGTTGGCGAGGCTGTCCAGCACGCCGGAGGCGAACTCGGCCTCGGCCTTCCGCTTCCGCTCGGCGGCCTCGTCGACCGACTTGTCCCGGCCCAGCAGGTCCACCAGCTCGTCGAGCAGCGGCACGTCCGACACCGTCCAGGGGTCACCGTCGGCGCGCAACAGCGCCAGGTCGGCGCCCGCGGCGCGCAGCCGTTCGGGGGATGTGAACAGCGGCCCCAACAACGATTCCGGCGTCAGCACCGGCCAGAGCTCGTCCAGCGCGGCGACGAACTTCTCGTCCTGCGCCAGCTCCTTGGTCAGCTCCGTCCGCATCCGCTCCCATGCGTCGCGGTCGTCGCGGGTCAACCAACCCTTGCCGATCCTGGGGATGGCCCGTTCGGTGAGCACGTACGTGACGATCTCGGCGAACACGGTGCGGGCTTCGTTGTGCGGCAGCCCGCTCGCTCGCGCTTCTTCCCTGGCCCACTCGGCGGTCCCCGCGTCGATCCGCACCGTGACGTCCGACAGCCCGATCGGCAGCGGCTCCTCCGGCAGTAGCTGACGGTCGGCGATCGCCGCCCGGAGCACGTCCAGGATCTTCAGCGAGCCCTTGAGCCGCGCGGCTTCCGGGGTGTCCTCGGCGGTCGCGCGCAGACCGGGCACGAGATCGCCGGTGGTCATGAACACCACGTCGGACTCGCCCAGCGACGGCAGGACGCGGCCGATGTGGTTCAGGAACGCCGGGTTCGGCCCGACCACGAGCACACCGTGGCGTTCCATCCGCTCCCGCTGGGTGTAGAGCAGGTACGCGACGCGGTGCAGCGCCACCACGGTCTTCCCGGTGCCCGGTCCGCCCTCGATCACGAGCACGCCGGGGTGGTCGAGCCGGATGATCCGGTCCTGCTCGGCCTGGATCGTGGCCACGATGTCGCGCATCCCGGCGCCGCGCGGCGCGTTGACCGCCGCGAGCAGGGCCGCGTCCCCTTGCGCGTCACCGCCGGGGCGTCCGAGCACCTCGTCCGTGAAACCGGCCACGTGACGCCCGCGCGTGTGGAACTGGCGGCGGCGACGCATGTTCTCCGGGTTCGCGGCGGTGGCGACGTAGAACGGGCGCGACGCCGGCGCCCGCCAATCGAGCAGCACCGGCTCGTAGCCGTTCTCCTCGTCGAAAAGGCCGATCCGGCCGATGTACGAATGCTCGCCCGAAAGGCTGTCCAACCGGCCGAAGCACAGCCCGTTGTCCGCCACGTCGAGCCGCTTCGCCTCCTTGGCCAGCGCGCGCACCTCGTCGTCACGTTCCATGGGCGTCCCGCCGTTGCCCCGCAACGCCGCGCCGTACGCGCCCTTCACGCGTGCGCGCTCGGCGTCGAGCCGCAGGTAAAGCCCCTCCACGTAGCTGCGTTCGGACCGCAATTCGTCTTCGTAACCCTGAGTTGACACATGCCCCTCACAGCGGCTAGCCTGGAACCAGGTTCGGCGGATTCTCCATTGGATTACGGAGAGCACGCCGACTTTTTATTGTCCATCTCCTGTCAAGTCGGCTTGCTTTTCGCGGCTGCCGGCACGGCTTGCACTAGTGCACAGCAGGGCTTTTCCCGTCGCGGCCGGTGGAGTTGGCGATCTCCTCCATACGGTGATCACATGAAGTATCTGGAAGGGCCTTTCGCGCCCGTCACCGAAGAGGTCACCGCGTTCGACCTCCCGGTCACCGGGAGCATCCCGGCCGAGTTGAACGGCCGCTACCTGCGCAACGGGCCGAACCCGCTGGGCGTCGAAGATCCCGCCGTGCACCTCTGGGGCATGGGCCAGGGCATGGTGCACGGCGTGCGGCTGCGTGACGGCCGGGCCGAGTGGTACCGCAACCGGTTCGTGCGCACGCCCGGCTACGCGCCCATGGTGCACGTGATCGAGCACGCCCGGCGCACCTTCGCCCTGGCCGAGGGCGGCCTGCCGCCGACCGAGCTGGACGACGAGCTGAACACTGTGGGCGTGTGCCCTCTGGGCGGCACGGCGGAGGGGTTCACGGCGGGCGCGCACGCCAAGCACGACCCGCTCACCGGCGAGCTGCACTCGCTGTCGTACATGGTCGGCCGCGACTTCGTGCAGCACATCGTGACCGGCGTCGGGGGAGACGTCGTCCGGTCCACCACCATCCCCATGACCCGCACGCCGTTCATGCACGACTTCGCGCTGACCGAGAACCACGTGGTGTTGTGGGACACGCCGCTGGGCTTCGACGGGTACGAATGCCGGTGGCTGCCGGAGCACCCGACGCGAGTCGGCGTCATGCCTCGCACCGGCGGTGACGTCCGCTGGCTGGACATCGACCCGGTGCACGTCAGCCACACGCTCAACGCCTACGACGACGGCGACTCGGTCGTGGTCGACCTGGTCACGGCCGACGGGCCGTTCGACCCCTCCGACCCCGGTGCGATTCGGCCCACGCTCGATCGCTGGACGATCGGGCCGGACAGGATCGACCAGCGACGTATCGACGACCGGCCGCAGGACTTCCCGCGCCTGAACGAGGCACGCGCCACCCTTCCGCACCGGTACGGCTACTCGGCCGCGACCGCCCTGTACGGGATGCCGTTCACGCCCGAGGGCACGCCGCCGGACGGGGCGTTCACCAACGCCCTGGTCAAGCACGACTTCGAACGCGGGACGGCCGAGGTGCACGGGTTCGGCGCGGACGAAGCGGTGGGGGAGGCCGTGTTCGCCGCCGCGGGGGCGGGTGAGGACGACGGATACCTGCTCACGTACGTCCACAACCCCCTGCGCGGCGCCGGTGACCTGGTGATCCTCTCGGCCGAGGACTTCACCGGCGAGCCCGTCGCGCGGGTCCACCTGCCGGCCAGGGTGCCGCTCGGCCTGCACGGCAACTGGCTGCCCGACCGCTGAGCCGTGGCAGCATGACGCCGTGACCGATCCGCGACCGCCGTACCTCCGGATCGTCGCCGACGTCGAGCGGCGGATCGCCGAGGGGGAGCTGCTGCCCGGCCAGCCCGTCCCCACCACCAGGGCGATCATGCGCGAGTGGGGTGTCGCCATGGCGACGGCGACGAAGGCGCTGGCCGCGCTCAAGCAGGCGGGCGCCATCGAGTCCGCGTCCCGGGTCGGCGCCGTGGTCGCCGCGCGGAGGCTGCCCTCGCGTTCGGCCGGCGGTCTCGAACGCGACCGCGTGGTCCGGGCGGCCATGGAGATCGCCGACGCCGACGGCCTGGCCGCGCTGTCCATGCGGACCGTCGCGGCCAGGCTCGGGGTCGCCACCATGACCCTCCACCGGCACCTCGACGCCGACCTGCCCCAGCTCGTCGCCGATGCCGCGTTCGCCGAGATCGAGTACCCGGAGCCGCCGCCGGGGTGGCGTTCCCACTTGCGGGTGTCCGCTCAGTTGCAGTGGGCGGCCTACCAGCGCCACCCCTGGCTGCCGCGGCTGGTGTCGATCACCCGGCCGGCCACGTTGCCGGGGCTGTTGGCGTACGCGCAGTGGACCCTGGGCGCGCTCGACGGCCTGGGGCTGGACCCGGTCACCCGCCTGCACGTCTACGCGACGGTGGTCAACCACGTGCGGGGGACGGCGATGAACATCGAGCCCGAGGCCGGCGCGGAGCTGGACACGGGGATGACCAGCAAGCAGTGGAACAGGGCCAGGCTGCCGATCGAAGGGCCGCTGATCGCGCAGATCACGGACGTCGGTGCGGAGCTCGACCTGGAGTCGCTGTTCGCCTTCGGCCTGGAACGCGTGCTGGACGGCCTGACCACCGTGATCATGCCCCGGAAAGTCCGCCGATAGCCCGGGGCCGGAGTGATCGGGCGCATGCGCCGTCACAACCTTCGGCCACGCGATGTGGTCCTGACCGCCGGCGGGTACGCGTGGCGCGCAATCGCACTGCCCGTCCGTGCCGGACGGTGTCCAGGGGGCGCGCCGTGCACTCGTCCGGGCGGAGTCGGGGCCCGTCGGTGTGACTGCTCTCGCGGGATGTCCTGGTGGTTGTTGTGCTGGCGGGTGTGTGCCGTGACATCGGGGCCGACTGGCCCCGCCCGGCCCGATACCCGGAGGTACCGATGCGTCGTCCCATTGCTGTTCTGGCCGCTCTGGCGGCATTGCTGCCGGCGCTGGTCGCGGCACCCGCCCAGGCTGCCGACCGCCCCGCCCCGTCGCGTGCGGCCGTGGCGGAGCAAGGGGTCGATTTCGAGTTCATCGACATCACCAGGGAGAAGTTCGTCTTCCGACTCACCGATCCGGACAAGATCGAGCACGCCAGGCGCATCATCAGCGGAGAGGAAACCGAGGTCGTCCACGTCATGGGGCGGATCACCAAGGTGCCCGCCGACTACAACCGCAAGTGGAGTTACCACCTCAAGTCGGACAGCGTCAGCTTCTTCGACTACGGCATCGAGGTCTGCGACGCGACCATCCCCTACGTCGAGGATCACCTGGACGAGGTGGGCGGGGCGTTCCTGCCCGGCCTGTTCTGGTGCCCGTGGACGTCGAAGTTGACCCGCGAGGTCGGCTGACCCCGACCGCTCGCCGAGGGGGAGGTGGCCGGGCGCCCAACTTTGTGTCACGCTAGTGGTACAAAGTTGGGGGGCGCCGTGGAGTCGGTTCTGCTGTACGGCGTTCTTGGTGTCGCCTTGTTGGCCGTGCTGTGGCCGACGAGATCCACCGCGCTGCGATTCCTCCGGCGATGGGGTGTGGCGGACCCGGACGAACGGCAGGGCGCGCTCGCGGTGAAGTACCTGCGGGACCGGCGGTTGCTGTACCCCCCGCTGTTCCTGCTCGCCCCGACCGTGACGGCCCTCGCCGCGCACGCGCTGGGACTGCCCGACAGCGCCTCCGGCTCCGCCCGTTCCCTCGCCACCCTGATCATCGCCTTGCTGCTCGCGGAAACCGTCGCGGCGCTGCGTCGGGCACGCGGTCCCCGGGTTGCGACGCTGGCCCGTCGGCACTGGCGCGACCTGGTGCCGGTGTGGGCGATCGGCCTCATGCTCACGTTCGGCTCCGTGGCCGCGCTGCTGGCCGTGGCGGGCATGATCGCCCAACCGCGAGTGGACCGGATCGTGGCGCTGATACCGGCGGACGGCGTTTGGGAATCACCGGACAGCGGGACGTTGACCGTGTCGCCTCAGCACCTCGCCGAACTCACCCACCCGACCTCCGTGGTGGCGCTCATCGGGGTGGTGGTGGGACTGGTCGCCGCGCTGGGCGTCGTGCGGCTCGCGGTCCGGCGTGGCCCGGTCGGCGATCCGCGGGTGGACGCCGCGCTGCGGACGCGCAGTGCCCGGGTCGCGGTCGGCATGGGCATCGCGTGGGCCGCGTCGATGATCTTGATCGCCAACGGCCGGCTCGGGCTCCTGCGCAACGTCGACTTCCGCGGCTTCCCGCAGCCCCCCGACTGGCTGGAGCTCACCTCGTCCACCGACCTCCTGGGGCTGCCGGTGCTGTTCATCGCCATCGCCGGCTGGATCTGGGTGGCGAATCCGCCCCGCCGCTTGCCCTACGTGCAGGGCGCGGCGTGACGCGAATCGTCGTCGACCCCGACAGCGGCGTGGCGTCGTGGCGTCAGGTGCGCGACCAACTCGTCCACCTGATCCGCGTCGGCGAACTCCCGGTCGGCAGCCAGTTGCCGTCGATCCGGCAACTGGCCCGGGATCTCGGGCTGTCGGTGGGGACCGTGGCACGTGTCTACCGCGAACTGGAGACGGCGGGCGCCCTGCACACCGCGAGGCGCAACGGCACGGTCGTCGCCGCCGTGCCGAGTGCGGACACCGACGTCGCCATGGCACTGGCAAAGGCGGCAGCCGACTACGTCACCAGCGCCAAGGCACTCGGTGCCGACCGACAGGACGCGGTGCAGGCGGTACTGCACGCCTACCAGTAGTCAGTGGCCGTTCCCGGTCATGTCCATCCCGCCGGCGCCGCCCCGGCCCTCGGGTGTGGACTCGTCCGCCTGCGTGTTCGGCGTGTTGGCCTGGTCGTCCGCGAACGTCGGCCGGCTGTGCTCGTCGGCGAAGTCAGGCTCGTGCTCCACATCGGGCACGGTGGGGTCGTTCTCACGTGGGTCCATGCAGGTGGGGCTACCCGCTGACGGCCACCTCGACGCCTGCCGCCAGTCATCGGCGGGGTGGGGCGACGTCCTTGTCGGCTTTCAGCACGACCTCGCGGCGTTCCCGCGCGCGGTAGCCGTAGGTCGCTTCACGGACGGTGATGTCGTCTTCCAGACCCGACCCGACCGCACCCGCGATCGCGCCCAGCACGCTGGCCATCAACGCGATGACCACGTAATCCGTCACGCCGACCGGGTGGCCGAGCGTGGTGGCCAGGTACGAGGGCGGGACGACCAGCGCCACCGCGGCGAGCGCGACGGCGAACATGGCCACGAAGAACGCGGCGCTGCCGGCGGCGATCGTGATGACCGTGCTGGCGTTGCGCAGCCGCACGTCGGGATCGTGGCCGCCGTGGCTGCGTTCCCACAGCTCGTGCGAGACGATGATCCAGACGGTCATCGTGGCGACGGCCGCCGTGGTCACGCCGGCCAGTCGGACCGGGCTGAGCGAGTCCGCGAGCGTCCAGATCGTGGAGTACAGCACGCCGAACGCGATACCGGTCAGCGCACCGGCCAGCGCGGTGGACAGACCGCGCAGCAGCTGCCACGGCCGGTTGACCCGGACCATCCCGGCCAGCAGGTGCGGCACGCCGCGCCGGCGGGCGATGTGGACGTGCGGCGAGCCGGGTTCTTCCACTCTGATGGTCCGCGACGACAACTCTCGCCGGAGTTCGGCGAGCGCCGCCGACCCGGGCGGTGCGGCGAGGTAGCCGACGATCGCCACCACGGCCGTGCTCAGCCGACGGCGCAGGTGCCATCCGCCCAGCGCGGGCAGTGAGATCACCGCGACCCGGTCGGCCGCGTGGAGGTCGGCGATCACGACCGAAGCGCCGTCCGGCATCGGCTGGTCGGTGATGCAGACCACCAGGTCCCACCCGGTGTCGCGGACGTGCTCGCGCGCCTTCTCCACCAGCGGGTTGTAGTCCGGGTACATCGCCTCGAACGGCTCGTGCATCGTGTCGACGTGCCAGGCGACCCCGTCGTCCACCTCGGCGCGGAGGCGTTCGGGGAGCACGTCACGCAGCCGGTCGGCGAGGATCGCGGGCAGACCCGGGTCCGCGAGCACGCCGACCGACACCCTGCGTGACGGCACGTCGTCAGGTCGTCGGTGGTCGTCGGCGTCGGTCATCGGTCGCGGTCCGGGGTCACGGAGCGTTCCTCCAGCAGGGCGTCGTCCCCGAGGCCTACCCGCTGCCGCCGGTCGGAAACCCGCCGCGTGGCCGGCCTCACCGGCCGAACGAGAACCCGCGGGTCGACCGCCGGTGGTGCATTCGGGTGGACGAACACCCCTCCAAGAGTGGCTGACCTCCTCCGCACGGGTGGATAGCGTCGAGGTCGTCGGGGGACATCGCCACTTCCGGTCACACCGCCACCGCGGGGTCTGCGGCGCCTCCCGACCGCGCGATCCACAGCGCACCACCGAAATCGGGAGGAAAACCCTGTGTTCAGACCTCGAAAGCGCGGTAAAGCCCTGGGCGCCGTCGTCCTGGCGGTCGGGCTCGTCGCCGCACCGGTGACCGGAGTGGCCGGTGCGGAGCCGGCGCCGGCGGGCGTGCCACCACGGACCGTCACCCTGATCACCGGCGACCGGGTGGTGGTGACCGGCACGGCGGTCGGCGCGTTCCAGCCCGGTCCCGGCCGTGAGGCGACGACCTTCCACACCGTCCACCGGGACGGGCGGCTGCACGTCGTCCCCGAGGACGCGGCCAAGGGCATCGCCGCGGGCAAGCTCGACCCGCGCCTGTTCGACGTGACCGGCCTGATCGAAGCCGGCTACGACGACGCCCGCAGCGACCACGTGCCGCTCATCATCACCGGCACGCCCACCACGGGCCTGCAAGCCACCCGGGCGTTACCCGGCGCAGTGGCCGCACAAGCGCCCAAGACCGGGGCCGCGTTCCAGGACCTGCTCGCCGATCCCGGCGTGACCAAGGTGTGGCTCGACGGCATGCTCCGCCCGACGCTCGACCGCTCCACCACCCAGATCGGCGCGCCCACCGCGTGGCGGACGGGCTTGACGGGCAAGGGAATCCGGGTCGCCGTGCTCGACGGCGGCGTCGACGGCGACCACCCCGACCTGGCGGGCAGGGAGATCGCCGAGCGCAACTTCACCGACGACCCCGACAGCGCCGACCTCGACGGCCACGGCACACACGTCGCCGCCACCATCGCCAGCGGCAACCGGACGTACCGGGGCGTGGCGCCCGACGCCCGGATCCTCGACGGCAAGGTCTGCGTGAACGGCGGCTGCCCGCAGTCGTGGGTGATGGCCGGTATGCAGTGGGCGGTCGACGAGGGCGCCGACGTGGTGAACCTCAGCCTCGGCGGCTACGACTCCCCGGACATCGACCCGCTGGAGGAAGCGGTCAACCTGCTGTCCGAGAAGACCGGCGCCCTGTTCGTCGTCGCGGCGGGCAACGGCGGGCGGTCCAGGTCGATCGACTCGCCTGGCAGCGCCGACGCCGCGCTCACCGTCGGCGCCGTCCGGCATGACGACGATCTCGCCCACTTCTCCAGCCGCGGTCCGCGCAACGGCGACGGCGCGGTGAAGCCCGACATCACCGCGCCCGGCCTGAACATCGTCGCCGCCAGGGCCGCCAAGGCGATCATCGGCACCCCGGTCGGCCGGCGGCACCTGTCCCTGTCCGGCACGTCGATGGCCACCCCGCACGTCGCGGGCGCGGCCGCGCTGCTCGCCCAGCAGCACCCCGACTGGACCGGCACGCAGCTCAAGTCCGCGTTGATGGCCTCGGCCAAGCCGAATCCCGGGCTGGGCGTGTTCGACCAGGGCACCGGCCGGGTCGACCTGCCGCGCGCGATCACGGCGACCGTCGGCGCCGCGCCGGTGAGCGTCACGTTCGAAGAGCAGCTGTGGCCGCACCACGACGACACCCCCGTCACCAAGACGGTCAGCTACCGCAACAGCGGCAAGGATTCCGTCACCTTCGACCTCGTCGCCGAGCTGCGCGGTCCCGACGGCCGGGCCGCGCCCGAGGGCCTGGTCATCGTCACCCCCGCGCGGGTCACCGTGCCCGCCGGCGGCACGACCGCCGTGGCCGTCACCGCGGACACCAGGGTCGGCGGCCTCGACGGCGTCTACTCCGGCGCCCTGGTCGGCGGCCCCACGCGAACTCCGGTCAGCCTCGCGCGAGAGGTCGAGAGCTACGACATCGCGGTCGAACACGTAGACGCCGAAGGCAACCCCGCTTTGGACCACACGACCGCGCTCGTCGGCATGAACAACGACGTCTACACGAACGTGTACGGCGGCAACGGAACTGCCACCGCGCGCGTGCCCAAGGGTGAGTACATGGCGCGTTCGGTGGTGCGCACCGGCGCCGAGGTCGCGGTACTCGCCCGGCCGAGCATGACCGTCGACGCCGACCACACGCGGTTCACGTTCCACGCCGCCGTGGCCAAGCCGATCCGCGTCACCGCGCCCGATCCCGCCGCGCTCGCGGTGATCAGCGACATCAACGTCGCCAGGGTGTTCAACGGCCGGCGCGTCGTGCTCAACACGGCGTTCTTCGCCGGCTTCGACGGCATGTCGATCGGCCACGTCGGCCCGACCCTGCCCGAGGACCAGTTGGGCGTCTCCATCGGCGCCCAGTTCCAGGCCGCGCCGGTCGACGGGACGCCGGTGCACTACCGGTTCCGCTGGGTCGAGCACGCCGTGCCCGACGGGTTCACCCGCGCGCCCACCATGGACGAACTGGCCGAGGTGCGGACGAGCTTCGCCCCCGGCCCGGCCGACCGCAGGCACCTGCACAGCGGCAACGCCAGCCCGTTGGACGGTTCGGGCGGCTGGTCGGTGCTGCTGCCCGTGCCCGCCGGCGGCACGGTGGTCGACCGCATCACGCCGGATCAGCTGACCTGGGGCTGGTCCTACACGCGGCAGTCACCGGAGTACCGGACGGAGGCCGACTACTCGTCGTTCAACCGCAAGTACGCGCTGGGCGGCGACTACGCGGAGCGGTTCCTGTTCCCCGTGCTCGGGCCGGGCCTGTCCGGCTACTCGGCGACCTACCTGGGCCTGTACGAGGACCGCATCACGGCGCAGGTGCCGCTGGTCAACGACCGCGCCGGCAACCTGGGCCGGGCGAGCCACGAAACGGCGCGCACCTCGCTGCACCGCGACGGGCGGCTGGTCGGCCTGGCCCGCGACCAGGTGGCCGAGTTCACCGTGCCGGCGGGGGAGGCCCACTACCGGCTGGAGCACGACGTCGTCCGCGATCCGAAGGCCAACGAGCTGACCACGCGGATCAGCGGGGCGTGGACGTTCCGGACGGACGTCCTGCCCGACGGCCACGGCCGCCGGCTGCCGCTGTCGGTGGTCCGGTTCACGCCGGAGTTGGACGCCGCCGGTGGCACGCCCGCCGGTCGCCTGTTGCGCGTGCCGCTGACCGTGGAGCAGCAGGACGGCGCGGACAACGGCGAGGTGCGTGAGGTGCGGGTCGACGTGTCGTTCGACGACGGCAAGAGCTGGCGTCGGGTGCCCGTCGTGGAGGGTGCCGCTTTGGTGCGACACCCGCACGCGGCCGGCTACACGTCGCTGCGCGCGTCCGGTTCGGACAGTGACGGCAACACGTTCGAGCACACCGTGATCCGCGCTTACAAGATCACAGGGTAGGGCGTTGCCGACGTGCCGGGAGGGACCGCACCCCTCCCGGCACCGGTCCACCCGCTCGGCCGCCAAGTCCCGCCTCGGCACGGACTCGTCCCCGTCACGGCCTGATCCCGTCAGGCGGCAACCCGGCGGGAACGGGTCAGCGCGAGCCCGCCGAGGACCATGGCCGCCACGCCGATCACCATGGCCAGGACGGCGCCGGCCAACCCGTTGCCGGTGCCCAGACCACCGGCGGAGTTGGCGGAGTGCAGGGCGCCGACGACCAGCGCGACGAGCCCCGCCACACCGGCCGTGAGCGCCCCGCCCCGCCCGTTGCCGGTGGCACGACGGGCAGCACGCAGGGCCAGCGCGCCCAGGACCACGCCGACCAGCCCCAGCAGCGCGGCCACGGTGGGCAGGAGCCGTCCGGTGCCGATGCCTTCGGTGGTCTGCGCCGCGGCAACGGCTACGGGGATCAGGGCCTCTGGTGAACTCATGTCTTCTCCTCTTCCGGCTTTCCTTGCCCGCTGATCATGTCGCCGGGCACGCCGTGGGTCGTCTTGCAGACGGATGCCATTCGCGCTGCGACCGGTGCCGCAGCGCGCTGCCGCCGATGTCGCAGGAGCGGGGCGAACTACTGCGCGTGCGGTAGTCGAGAGGTCGTCTGCGAGGAGGAGTCGTCGGCGGGAGGATCGGGTTACGGTGCGCGCATGAGGACAGGACGGTCCGGCGTTCCGGCGGGTGTGTGGGATTGGGCGATCGCCGTCGGCGTGGCGGCCACGCTGCTCGTCGCCGGGCTGTCCGGGGACCACCCCGCCGACCCGGTCGGCTATGCGCTGTTGGTGGCCGGCGGACTGGCGTTGGCCGCACGCCGTCACGCTCCGGTCCTCGTCCTGGCCGTGACCGGGCTGTGCGCGGTGGGCTACCAGGCGGTCGGTTTCGACGTGGCCGCCGTCGCGTTCCTGTTCGCCGTGTACGCCTCCGTGCGGGCGGGCCACCACGTCGTCACGATCGTGGCCGCTGTGATGATGTTGGCCGCGCTGCCGTTCGCGGGTCTTGTGGTGGGACAGGACATGCCCGTCGGCGAGGCGCTCGTGCAAGCCCGGGGTGCTCTCGAAATCGCTTGGCTGGTCGCGGCCGGCGCGGCGGGTGAGGCGCTGCGGCAGGCCGAACGGCGGGCGGACGAAGCCGAGCGCACCAAGGAGGAGACCGCGCGGCGTCGCGCCAACGAGGAACGGCTGCACATCGCGCGAGAGCTGCACGATTCCCTCACCCACCAGATCTCGATCATCAAGGTGCAGGCCGGAGTCGCCGTCCACCTGGCCCGCAAGCGCGGTGAACAGGTGCCGGAGGCGTTGCTGGCGATCGAGGAGGCCGGTCGTGAGGCGACCAGGGAACTGCGCGCGACCCTGGAGGCGCTGCGCGATGACGGCACGACACCGCCGCACGGGCTCGCGCACGTGCCGGAACTGGTGGAACGGGCCCGCACGACCGGCCTGGACGCGACCCTGACGATCGACGGGCAACGGCAGGACGTGCCGGCCGCGGTGGACCGGACCGCCTACCGGATCGTGCAGGAGTCGCTGACCAACATCACCCGGCACGCCTCCGCCGCCACGGCGTCCGTCCGGATCGACTACCGGCCGGAGGCCCTCGCCATCCGGGTGGACGACGACGGCAAGGCCACACCGGACACCGTCGCGTTGCCCGGTGTCGGCCTGCTCGGGATGCGCGAACGCGTCAACGCTCTCGGCGGTCGCCTGCGGGCGGAACCACGCGGCGAGGGCGGCTTCACCGTCCACGCCGAACTCCCGGTGGACCGGCAGTGATCCGCGTCCTGCTGGTGGACGACCAGCCGCTCCTGCGCAGCGGGTTCCGTGCGCTCCTCGACGTCGAGGACGACATCGAGGTGGTGGCCGAGGCCGCGGACGGGAAGGAAGGGCTGGCGCTCGCCCGGGAACACCTGCCGGACATCGCGCTCATCGACATCCAGATGCCGGTGATGGACGGCATCGAGGCGACCCGGCGCATCGCCGAGGACCCGGCGCTGGCCGGGGTGCACGTCGTCATCCTGACCAACTACGGCTTCGACGAACACGTGTTCAACGCGTTGCGAGCCGGGGCCGCGGGGTTCCTCGTCAAGGACATCGAACCGGAGGACTTCCTGCACGCCGTACGGGTGGCCGCGCGCGGTGACGCGTTGCTCGCGCCGTCGATCACCCGCAAGCTGATCGACCGTTACGTGAGCGAGCCGCTCCACGTGGACGCGGACGTCGGCGGGCTGACCAACCGTGAACGGGAGGCCGTCGTGCTGGTCGCGCGCGGCCTGTCCAACGACGAGATCGCCGACCGCATGGTGATCAGCCCGTTGACCGCCAAGACCCACGTCAACCGGGCCATGACCAAGCTCCACGCCCGTGACCGCGCGCAACTCGTGGTGCTCGCGTACGAATCGGGTCTGGTGTCGCCGCGCAACCGTTGACCGCGCAACCGTTGACCGCGCAACCGTTGACTGCGCGGCCGTCGACTCAGAAGTCCCAGCGCGTGGCGCCGTACGGCTCCGAGACCAGCCAGCCGCCCGAGCGGTAGTGGAAGCCAGCGCCGTCCCCGATTGACGGTCCCGCTTTCGAGGCATCGACACCGGGACCATTCGGTTGAAAACTCAGTGCCCAGGGCAGGCTTCGCCCAACGGAAAGAGTCGATCGTGTCTCGTTCAACGATATTGGTGGCGCTGGACAACAGCACGGGTGGTCTGGTGTCACGAGACCAACTCGAACGGATCTGCGATCAGTTGCGCGAGGAGGACCACGAAGTCGTCTGGGCGCGCACCGCGGAAGACGCGCTGGCGTTGACGCAGAGCCGGGCCGACCTGTCGGCCGCGCTGGTGTCCTGGGACCTCGACTCCCCGGAGACCGTCCTCAGGGCGCTGATGGGCCGCTTCACGAAGCTCCCCGTGTTCCTCGTGACCACCGCGACCTCCGTCGACGACCTGCCGCTCTGGGTGTCCGAAGTGGTCTCCGGCTACGTCTGGTTGCTGGAGGACACCCCGGATTTCGTCGCCGGCCGGATCGGGGTCGCGGCACGCCGGTACCTCGACGGCGTGCTGCCCCCGTTCTTCCGGGAGATGCGCCGCTTCGAAGACACGCACGAGTACTCGTGGCACACCCCCGCGCACGCCGGCGGGGTGGCGTTCCTCAAGTCACCGGTCGGGCGGGCGTTCTTCGACTACTACGGCGAGCGGCTGTTCCGCACCGACCTGTCGATCTCCGTCGCCGAGCTGGGGTCGCTGTTCGAGCACTCGGGCCCCATCGGGGACGCCGAGCGCAACGCCGCCCGGATCTTCGGCGCGGACCTCACCTACTTCGTGCTGCACGGCGACTCCACAGCCGACCGGATCGCCTGCCACGCGAGCGTCGCCACCGACGAACTCGTCCTGGTGGACCGCAACTGCCACAAAGCGATCTACCACGGCCTGACGATCACCGGCGGCCGACCGGTCTACCTGGTGCCCACGCGCAACGGCTACGGGCTCATGGGTCCGATCCCGCCGGCCGCGATGAAGGCCGAGGCCGTCGCGGAGCAGGTGCGCCGCAGCCCGTTCGCGGAAGGCGCGGCGAGCCCGGACCCGGTGTACGCCGTGATCACCAACTCGACCTACGACGGGCTGTGCTACGACGCCGTCCGCGTCGCCGAACTGCTCGGCGCCACCGTGCCACGCCTGCACCTGGACGAAGCGTGGTTCGCGTACGGCCGGTTCAACCCCCTCTACGCCCGCCGCTACGGGATGTCGGTCGACGCCGACGCCCTCCCCGACGACGTGCGGCCGACGGTCTTCTCCACCCAGTCCACGCACAAGCTGCTGGCCGCCATGTCGCAGAGCGCGATGGTGCACGTCAAGAACGCGCCGAGGTCGCCGGTCGACCACCGGCAGTTCAACGAGACGTTCATGATGCACGCCACCACCTCCCCGCTGTACCCGATGATCGCGGGCCTCGACGTCGCCGCCGCGATGATGGACGGCCCAGGCGGCCGGTGGCTCACCGACGAGGCCATCACCGAGGCCATCCGCTTCCGCCAGGCGGTGGTGCGGCTGGGCAGGCGGATCAAGGACGCCGGCGACCGGGCCGACTGGTTCTTCGGCGCCTGGCAGCCGGACGAGGTCACCGATCCCGCCACCGGTCAGGTGTACTCCTTCGCCGACGCCCCGCTCGACCTGCTCCGCACCGAGCCCCGCTGCTGGACGCTGGAGCCCGGCGGGGAGTGGCACGGCTTCGAGGGCATGGAGGACGGCTTCTGCCTGCTCGACCCGATCAAGGTCTCGATCACCTGTCCCGGCGTGGACGCGCTCGGCAACGTCGGCGGCATGGGGATACCGGCCCGGATTCTCACCATGTACCTGGAGACGCGCGGGATCGTGGTGGAGAAGACCGACGCGTACACGTGCCTGATCCTGTTCTCGATGGGCATCACCAAGGGCAAGTGGGGCACGCTGCTCGACGCGTTGCTGGACTTCAAGTCCCTGTACGACTCCGCCGCCACCGTCGCCGACGTCCTGCCGGGCCTGCTGAAGGAGCACCCCGACCGCTACCAGGGCCTCGCCTTGCCCGCGCTGTGCGACCAGATGCACAACCAGATCGGCAAGAGCGAGCTGACCTCGTTGCTGGACGAGGCTTTCACGCACCCGACACCGGCCGTGTTCACGCCCGCGCAGACCTACCAGCGCCTCATCCGCGGCGGCACCGAGCCGGTCCGGCTGGCCGACATCGCCGGCCGCACCGTGGCGACCATGGTCGTCACCACCCCGCCGGGGATCCCGGTCCTCATGCCCGGCGAGAGCACCGGTGAGGCGAACGGTCCCGTGCTGCGGTACCTGCACGCGCTGGAGACGTTCGACCGGGAGTTCCCCGGCTTCCCCAGCGAGACCCACGGTGTGGCCAGGGATTCGGCCGGTGACTACTGGATCGCCTGCCTGCGTTGACCGCCTGCCCGCGTTGACGGCCTGCCCGCGTTGGACGCCTGCGTGCGTCAGGCGGCGGCGCGCTCAGACGGCGGCGTCGCGTTCGCGCCAGGCGCGTTCCCACCGCCGGGTCAGCATCGGGTAGATGACGATGTACCGGAAGGGAGCGATGGCGGCCATGTAGATCCGTCCGAACCTGCCGTTGGGCTTGACGAGGACGGTCATCCGCAGTTCGTGGTCGCCGTCCTTCCCCTCCGCCCAACCGAGGTGCATCACGGTGTGCACGGTCTTGTTCGCCAGTTCGCGGGCGGACTCGTTGTGGAGTTCGTAGACCGCCTTGAGCGGCATGACGGCGGAGTCGTGGCCGCGTGGAGCGTCGCGGAGGTCTTCGGGCATGTGGTCGCGGAGCGAGGCGACCCGGTCACCGAAGCCGTCCGACGGTTTGTCCCAGCCCATGAGCGCACCGAGCTTCCAGCGTGCCGTGAACAGGAACCGCACCGGCCAGGACTGCTTCGCGATGCTGCCGCCCGCCCGCATCGCGGCGAGCATCACCGGGAAGTCGTCCGGTCCGGCGCCCGGCGTGCGGAACGCCCACGCGTCCTCGACCCGGAAGTCGTCGTCGGTGATCTCGTGGATGCGCCACGGCATTTCCGTGTACGTCGTCGTGTCGAGTTTCGTCATGGTCATTCGCCTCGTTCGGTGTCCCATTCGGCCATCAGGGTGAGCAGATCGGTCTGCGCCAACGCGGCCAGGTCCGGGTCGAGTTCACGGTAGCGCTGGTAGATGTTGACCACGATCCGTTCGGGGTCCAGCCAGGTGGCGTACTCGGCCAGGTCGACGGTCGCGGCGGCCTCGCGGAAGGGCAGGCCCTTGGCGTGGGCGGCATCGGCCTGATCGATGACGTGGGTCAGGTAGCCGCGGACCGCGCGGATGCCGTCGGCGTCGGTGATCGGACCGTGGCCGGGCACGACGGTGTGCGCCTCCAACGCCAGCATGGTGTCGCACGCGGCGATCCAGTTGGCGATCGGCCCCTCCCACACGATCGGGGTGCAGCCGATGAAGAGCAGGTCCCCGGCGAACAGCACGCCCGCGTCCGGGATGTGCACGACCGAGTCGGCGGACGTGTGTGCAGGTCCGAGGTTCAGCACGCGCACCTCGCGGCCACCGATGTCCAGGGTGAGATCGCGGTCGAACGTGGTGTCCGGCATCCGCAGCTGGATCCCGGTGAACTCGAACCGGCCGAAGCGTTCCCGCATGAACGGGCCGAGCGTCGGACCCATGTCGGCCAGCGAAACGGCGGCCAGCATGTCGGGCGGGATCTCGCGGTGCATCTGCTCGGCGGTGTCCGCCGCGGCGATGATGCGGACGGCGTCGTCGAGCAGTTGGTTGCCGTGGGTGTGGTCGCCGTTGGCGTGGGTGAGCACGGCGTGGGTCAGCGGGTTCCGGTCGGTGATCGGCTTCATCGCGTCGAGCATCTCGCCCGTCAGGAGCAGGTCGAAGAGGGTGTCCACGAGCAGCGCGGCACCCTTGCCCGCGACCAGTCCGGCGTTGCTCCATCCCAAACCGCCGTCGGGGAGCAGCCAGGCCCACACGTCCGGGCCGATCTCGTGCAGGCCCTTGGTGAACGGGAGTGGCGACTTCGCCGGGTTCACGCGGTGCCGTGGTGGTGTGGCGTCGGGGTTGTGCCGGGCGGCGATCCGGTGCGGGGTGGGCGTGGCGACGATGGTCTGCCGGACCTCGCCCAGGCCCTGGACCCGGAGTTCGACCACGTCGCCGGGCTTCAGCCAGCCGCGGAACGAGGGCAGGTCGTGGAGGGAGAAGTGCTCGATCAGGCAGCACGTCGGCACCGTGCCCGACCCGAACACGTCACCCGGCACCAGTTCGACGCCGCGTGAGGCGTACGAGATCACTTCGCCGAACGTCCAGTCCATGGTGTCGGTGTTGCCGCGGCCGACGCGCTCGCCGTTGACGGTCGCCTCGACGCTGAGGGTGAGCCTGCCGTCACGCCGGGGGAGTTCGTCGGGCGTCACCAGGTACGGGCCGAGGGTGGTCGCGGAGTCCTTGCCCTTGGCCTGGCCGATGGCCAGGCCCGACTCGCGCATCTGGAGGTCACGGGCGGACCAGTCGTTGTAGATCGTGTAGCCGATGATCGAGCGCTCGGCCTCGTCGGGCGTCAGGTCGCTGCCGCCGACGCCGATCACCGCGCCGATCTCCAGTTCGAAGTCCCACCACGAGCTGCCCGGCGCGATCGGCACCGGCTCGTACGGGCCGAGCACCGTCGACGGGCAGGCGAAGTAGAAGGCGGGGATGGCGTACCAGGTGTCCTTCAGCTTCCGGCCCACGCCCATCACCTCCTGGCAGTTCCGCATGTGCTCCAGGAAGCACAGGGAATCGCGGATGGACGGTGGCCGGGGGATCGGCGCGCGCAGCGTCACGTCGGCCAGCCGCACCACCTCGTGCGGGTGCGCCACCGCGCTGTCGCCCGCCGCCTGGAGGCCGTCCGCGCCCCGTCCGACCAGCTCGATCAGCTCCGCACCGGGTGCCAGCGCATAGACGTCGTCGCCTTGGACGAGACCGACCCGATCGCCCTGGTCGGAGCGGTAAGTGACCCACTTCATGCGCACCCCCGGCGGTTCTATGTTGGCTGACATAGGGAGTGTTGCATAGTCAGTGACCTGACGGGTAGCCAGGGATAGACTCGCCGACTGTGACGACTTCACGGGCCACTCGGCGGGCGGAGACGACCCAGGAGAGCCGCCGGCTCCTGATCGCCGCGGCCACCGACCTGTTCGCCGAGCGTGGTTACCGGCAGACGACGTTCGAGGACATCGCGGCCAGGTCGGGGGTGAGCCGCGGTTCGATCCCGTGGCACTTCGGCAACAAGGAAGGGCTGCTGGCGGCGGTCGTGGAGCAGGTGGTGGAGCAGCTCAGGGTCGATGCGGACGCGCTGGAACCCGGCTCGGTCGACCAGGCGCTGGACCGGCTCGTGGAGTTCACGCGGAGTCCGTCGACCAGGCTCTTCGTCACGCTGCTGGCCGAGGCGGTGGAGCCGGATTCGCCGCCGCACAAGCGGTACGGCGACCTGCACCGGGCGTTGCGCGACCAGGTGCGGGCCAAGGTCGAGGAGGTCGACCTGCCGGACGGGGTCGGCGCGGAGGAGCTGAGCACCGTCCTGCTCGGCGCGATCATGGGCATCCACCTCCAGTGGCGCATCGCACCGGACGCCGTCGACCTGGAACGCACCTACTCGACGGTCGGTGCGCTGCTGCGCTCGGTCATGCCGTTCGGATCATGACCGTCGTCTGGTCGGAGTTGGAGCACAACTACGGCGACGCGTCGGACATTCCGGAGTTGCTGCGCGGGTGTGCGAGCCAGGACGCCGAGGTGGCGGGTCGGGCGCTCTACGAGGTGTCCAACAACCTGTACCACCAGGGTGGTTGGGTGTGCTCGGCCGCTTCAGCCGCGTTGCCGTTCCTGATCGACCTGGCCGCAGGCGGGGCCGCGCACCACCGTCCTCACGTGGTCGAGGTGATCGGCCGGCTGGCCCGCGAGGCCGTCGCGGTGGAGCCCCGGTTCGTGGACCCGGCGTGGCAGCCCGCGTTGGACGCCATGAGGCCGCGGTTGCTCGCACTGCTGGACGACCCGGACCCGGAGGTGCGTCGGGAGGCGACGCTCATGCTCTCCGACGGCGTCCGACACCCGGAGTCGGTGGAGGCGCTGCGCCGCAGGTGGAGCGCGGAGACCGACCGGACGACCCGGTGCGACCTCGTGCGGGCGTTCGGTGTGGTGCTCACGTGGGCGCCGGACGAGTCGCTGCGCGCCGAGCTGGTCGCGCTGCTCAGCGGTGACGACCTCCAACTGTGCCTCGCCGCCGTGCACGCGCTGGCCGAGTCCGACCCCGCCGTCGCGCCGCCGCACGTCGACATGCTGGTGCGGGCAGTCCTTGACCCCGACGCCGCGCTCTGGCGGGACTCCGCGTGGATCGGTGGCGCGCTCGTCCGCACCACGGGCGACTTGCTGGCCGTCGACCCGGTCGCCGCCACCGCGTTCGCCATCGGGATCAGCCAGGACAGAGAGGTCGACGGGCGGGTGGCGAGCCTGGGGCAGGCGGGCAGCGTGTTGTCCGAGTGGCGCACCGCGACGGGCGCGATCCTGCCGCTCGTCGGTCGCCGCTTGCACGATGACACCCCCGAGGTCCGCTATCGGGCGGCGGCTCTGCTCGCGTGCCTTGGGCTCGACGCGAAGCCCTACGCCGACCACCTCGCGGCGCTTGCCGCCGACCCGGCCATCCGAAACTCCCGCCGCGTGACCACCGTCGGCGACGCGGCGGTGTGGGCACTGGCCCGCCAGGACGACCCCCGCTGCCTACCCGGCCTGGTCGAACGGCTGTCCGGCGACCGACTCGGCTTCGGCACCGCCGGCGCCTACCACGGGCGGCTCCCGCACCTGATCATGCAGCCCGCCATCCACGAAGTGCTGATCCCGTTGCGCCGGCACGTCGACGTCCTGCTGGACGCGGTCACCGCACGCCTCGCAACGGCCCGCGAGGACGACGTGCTCGGGTGGACCCTGTGCGATGTCGTCGCGGCGTGGGGCCCGGCGGCCGAGGCAGCCCTCCCGGCTGTCGCCCGCCTCCTCCACGGCGAACGTTCGCTGCCCCGGGCCGCCAAGGCCATCGGCGCGATCGGCCCACCCGCCGCCGACGCCGCGAAAGCACTGCGGAACAACACAACGGAACCCACCGCGGCGTGGGCGTTGTGGCGGACCGGCGCGGACCCGGACTTCGGCATAGAAACCTTGGTGCACCACGTAGCCGAAGGCCGCGGCTACCACAACGCCATCGCACTCCTGGCCGAGCTGGGACCCCAAGCCGCCGCCTCCACCGACCACCTCCGCGACCTGACCCGTTCCGACAACGACTGGACCCGCGTAGAGGCCGCACACGCCCTATGGCGCGTCACCGAAGACCCAACCGCCCCCATAACAACCCTGACCGACCTCGCCGAGCCGCTGTCCACCGGCGACTGCCTCCCCGTCCGCATCGCCGCCCTCCGCTACCTCGCGGACATCGGCGCGTCCACCGAACGCGTGACAACGCTGGCCCGAGCCATCCTCGACAACCCGCGCCGGATCGCCTACTCCGGCGGTTGGCACACGTTCGCCGAGGACGAGGAGATCCGAGCGGCAGCGACCCGGCTGCTCAGCTGACTTCGGACACGGTTCAGCGGGTGCCGGTGACTACGAGCATTTCGCACGGGCCGGTGAAGCCGGTGGGGGTTTCGAACTGGGCGAGTTCGTCGGTGATCTCCTGCCACGCGGCTTCTCGGGCGGGGTCGGTCAGGTTCGACAGCATCTGGTGGAGGGCGCCGAACGACTCGCGTTCGAAGCGGACGCATTCGGCTGCGCTCGGCAGGCGGACCGGTGAGGGGACCGGGGTGACGGTGATGTCCTGGAAGCCGGCGGTGGTGAAGGTTTGTTCGGCTACGCCGGGCGCTCCCAGGCTGAACGGGCCGGGCTGGCCGGGTGCGGGCGGGGGGAGTTGGGCTCGGCGGCGGATGACGCCTACGGGGATCGAGAAGAAGCCGTTGCGGTCCGGGGTGGAGTAGACGACGGCGGAGAACCTGCCGCCGGGGCGCAGGGCACGGCGGATGCCCGCCAGGGCGGCCTGCTGGTCGGGGAAGTAGATCAGGCCGACGCGGGAGATGGCGGCGTCGTAGCCCTGTTCCGCGACCTCGGACAAGTCCTCGCCGTCGGCTTCCAGAGTGGTCACGTTGGCCACGCCCGCCTCGGCGGCCACGTGCTCGGCGTAACGCAGGATGCCGGGCGAGATGTCGGTCGCGAGCACGTGACCGGTGGGTCCGGCCAGTCTCGCCGCGGCGATTGTCTGGCCGCCTGCCCCGGCGGCTACGTCCAGGACGCGGCTGCCCGAGGTGATCCCGGCGGCGCGGAGCATCTCGTCGGTGGCGGCGCCCAGCCAGTCCTCGATGGTCGGTCCCCACCGGTGCCACGCCTCGGCGGCGTTCTCCCACTGCGCACGGGTGGTCTGCTTGAAGGTGGCGGGGTCGAAGGTGACGGTCATGGTGGCCTCCTCAGTGGACGGTTCCCACCGAGGACACCACCGGCCGGACAGTCGCTACTAGTACAGGTTCTGGACTGACCTGGTACAAGTCCTGTACTGCGGCGCACAATGGCACGATGCGCGATTACGCCCAGTACTGTCCGGTCGCACTGGCCAGCGCGGTGCTCGCGGATCGGTGGACGCCGTTGATCGTGCGCGAACTGGTCCTCGGCAGCCGCCGGTTCAACGACATCGACCGCGGCTTGCCGGGCATTTCACGGTCGCTGTTGCAACAGCGGCTCCACCACCTGGAACGCAAGGGCGTGTTGGAGCGGATCCCGGTCGCCCGTGGCCACGAGTACCAGTTGACGCCCGCCGGCAAGGACCTGGAGGGCGTCATCATGGCGATCGGCGAGTGGGCGGTCCGCTGGATGTTCGCCGAGCCGCAGCCGCGCGAGGTCGACCCGGTGACGCTCACCTGGTGGCTGTCCCGTCGACTGGACCACGACCGGCTGCCCGATCAGCGCGTGGTCGTGGAGTTCGACTACCGGGGCGACGCCCCCGCCCGGCTGTGGCTGGTGCTGGAGAAGCACGAGTCGTCGGTGTGCACGGAGCACCCGGGGTTCCCCTCGGACGTCGTGGTGACGACCGCGCCGGTCGCGTTGATGCGCGTGTTCTCCGGGATCACCACGCTGGCACGGGCGACGGCCGGCGGCGAGGTCGTCGTCACAGGAACGCCGCGGTGGGTCCGGGCGTTGGGGGACTGGTTCCTGTGGAGCCCGTTCGCGCCGGCCGTGCGTGAGCGGCTGGTCGGAGCCTGACTGCCGGAGCCTGACTGCCGGAGCCTGACTACCGGAGCCTGACTACCGGCTCGCTTTGAGCGCGTGGGCGATCAGCTCCAGCGCGGGGCGCGGTGGGGTGGGGAGCAGAGCGGCCAGGTCGTCGCCAGGGGAGTCCAGCAGGCCGGCGGCGATGTTGGCGAACAGCGAGAGCGTGTGCCCCACCTGGTACGGCTCCAGGTCTCCGGCGGCCAGGGCTTGCCTCATCCCGGCCAGTGACAGCGGCTGGTACGTCACCGGACGTCCCAGGGCTTCGGTCAATGCGCCCGCGATGTCGTCGCCGCCGATCGCGGTCGTGCCCGCCAGTTCGTACGTGCGCCCGGCGTGACGGCTGGGTCGGCCGGCGGCGAGGTCGGCTTCCGTCTCAGCCGCGACGCGGGCGGTGACGTCGGCCAGGTCTTCCCTGGCCACCACCGCGATCCGGCCGTGGCCCATGGGCGCGGTGAAGACGCCGGTGGTGGCCGCGGATTCGGCGGCGCTCGTCGCCAGGCCCGCCGGGATCTCCGCGTACAGGCCGTTGCGCAGCACGGTGACGTCGAACGGGGCCTCGGCCAGGCGGGCTTCGGTCCAGCGGTGGGCCAGCGCGAGGCTGAGTTGGTCGCCCGAGCCGGCCAGGCTGGTGTAGATCACGTGCCGGACTCCAGCCTCGGCCGCCGCGTCGATCACCGCACCGTGCCGCGCCAGCACCACGTCGTCCTCGGCGTAGCCGGCGGAGACGAACACCAGCACCCGCACGCCGGCGAAACCTTCCGCGAGCGTGGCCGGGTCGTCGAAGTCGGTCCGACGGGCAGTGCCCGTAGCCGCACGCGTGCCGGCCAGCACGTCCAGGCCTGACGCGCCGAGCCGGTCGAAGACCAGCCCTCCGAGCGCGCCCGACACACCGGTCACCAGAATCATGGAATACCCCTCACCGCGGTTCGGTTGCTGCCCATAGGTTCGTGACCACCGACCGGGACCGTAAGGAGGCACTTCCGTGTCCGTCGCGCACACCGCGGTAACCCCGCAGGTCAGCGGTGCCGAGCAGGCCGGGCCGTGTGGTGAGGACGACTGCGGTGTCCGGGACGTCCTCGATCGCATCGGCGACAAGTGGACCGTGCTGGTGATCGTGGAACTCGCCAAGGGCATTCGCCGCTACCGCGAGTTGCAGCGGGCGATCCCGGGTATCTCGCAACGGATGCTCACCGTCACCACGCGCCGCCTGTGCCGTGACGGCCTGGTCGAGCGGACCGTCTACGCGACCGTCCCGCCGCAGGTCGAGTACGCGCTGACCGACGTCGGCCACAGCCTCGCCGAGACGATCGCCCGCCTCGCCGACTGGTCCCGCGACCACAAGGACACCATGGCCGCCGCCCGTGAGCGGTGGGACGCCGAGCACCCCGACGACGCCGAGCGCTGAGCTGTCCGACGCGCCTGCCGGGCTGGGCGGGCGCGTCGGACAGGGGCTACGCGTTCAGCTTGGCCACGGCCTGGACGAACTCCGCGTCGTGGGTCAGGAGCCGACCGCCCGCGGCGACGTTCTCCAGCGGGTAGTGGTTCATCAGGATCAGGGTCTCGTCCGTGTTGGCGATGGCCCGGTACGCCTCGTCGACCGCGGCGTGGATCTTCGCGGCCATCTTGGCCTTGACGTCGAGGCTCGCCAGCTCGGGAGCTTCGAGGAAGCACACCGGCTTGATCGGCTCGGCGTCGATCCGGCCGTCGTGGGAGACGTTGCCGGTGGGGTGCTCGCGCAGCCAGACCCGGACGTCCGCGACGCCGTAGGCCTCGTCGATCGCCTCGGTGATCTCCCGCATCATCTTCCGCTTGGCATCGGGTTGGACTCCGGTCGGAGCCTCCACGAAGAACTGTGGCATGTCGGTCGCCTCTCAGTTGGTTTCTTTTGGGAAGTAGCTACTTTCTAATGGGAAGCACGAAGGGTGTCAAGGGCAAGTGGTCGTCTGTACGATCGAAGCCATGGCGACGAACCGCCGGTACGGCGACGGGTGCGCGATCGCGTCCGCGCTCGACTACGTGGGCGAGCGGTGGGCACTGCTGGTCGTGCGCGAACTCCTGTTGGGCCCGAAGCGGTTCACCGACCTCCAGGACGGACTGCCGGGCGCGGGCTCCAAGGTGTTGGCCCAGCGACTGCGGGAACTGGAGGCCGCCGGCGTCGTGCGGCGTCGCACGCTGCCTCCGCCGGCCAGCTCACAGGTGTACGAGCTGACCGAGTGGGGCGCGCGGCTGGATGCCGTCGTCGTCGCGCTGGGGCAATGGGGAGCGGGCGCGCCGGAGCAGTCGGAGGACCCGGTCGGCGCGGACGCGGCCATGATCAAGCTGCGCAGCTTCTTCAGCCCGCAAGAGGAACGACCGTGGACGGCCACTTACGAGATGCGCCTCGGCCGCTACCGCTTCACGGTCGGGGTTGTCGACGGCCGGCTGGACGAGATGGGCCGCGGGGAGCCGCGTGAGCCCGACACGGTCATCGGCACCGACCCGGACACGTTGGATCGCGTCATCGGTGTGGACGGCGCGCTGACGGAGGCCGTCGACAGCGGGCGGCTCACCATGACCGGCGACGGTGAGGCCGGTCGACGCCTGTTCGGCGCGGTCCGGATGCCGACGTCCGCCTAGAAATGCCGGTGTGCCCCTCACATCGCTGCGAGGGGCACACCGGCACCCGTCACGGAGTGGCGCAGGAAACGGTCGGCGCCGCCCACTGGCCATTGGCCATCACGGTGAAGCCGAACGTCGTGCTCGCGCCCGCGGCCAAACTGCCGTTGCCGCTGGGCTTCATGGTCATCACCAGACCACTGGAGTCCCAGGTCGGCGTGCCGCTCCACGTCGCGGACACGCGCTGCGGGGACGTCAGCCTGACGGTGGCGGTCCAGCTGGTGATCGCCGAGGCGCCCGCCCGGATCGTCACCTCGCCGTTGAACCGGTCACCCCACTGCGTCGACGTCCGGTAAGTCGCCGTGCACGAACCGCCGGCCGGCGGGGGCGTGGTGGTGGTCGTGCCCGGCGGGGTGTCCGTCGGCGCGACGGCCCGACCGGTGGACGGTGAGATCATGCCGGCGCACAGGCCGCGGCTGCGGAGGTTGGACGCGATCTGGGGGATGGCGTTGATCGTCGTCTGGTACCCGTCGTGCATCAGGATGACGCCGCCGTTCTGGAGGGTCGACGCCGCCTGCGCGATCTGGGCGGTGCTCGCGTTGTTCCAGTCCTGCGAGTCGACGTTCCACAGCACCTCGGTCAGGCCGTACTGCGCCTCGACCGACTTGAGGGTGGCGTTGGTCTCGCCGTACGGCGGCCGGAACAGCTTCGGCGCGACACCCGTCGCCGACTGGATCGCGTTCTGCGTCTGGGAGATCTCCGACGCCATCTGCGCCTGGCTGAGCTGCGTCATGTGCGGGTGCGACCAGCTGTGGTTCTCGACCCACATGCCGGCGTCACGCTGGCTCTTGGCGAGCGCGGCGTTCCCCTGGACCTTGTTGCCCTGGTTGAAGAACGTGGCCCGGAGACCGTTCTGCCGCAGCGCGTTGAGCAACGTGGTCGTGGTGGCCGCGATGGGGCCGTCGTCGTAGGTCAGCGCGACGTAGCCGTTGGCGCAGTTCGCGGCGGGCGGCGGAGTCGTGGTCGTGGTCGGCGGCACGGTGCCGGCGGCGTTCAGCGCGTTGAGGACCGACGTGTACGCGGCCTTCTTGTTGCCCGAGCTGTCGAACAGCAGCGGGGTGCCCGAGGCTCGCCACGAATCGCTGTCCCTGATGCCCCACACGGTGATGCCGTTGCAGCGGGTCACGGCGAGGCAGGCCTGGACGATGCCCTGGTACTGCTGTGCCTGCGAAGAACCTGAGCCCTCGATGTCCAGCTCGGTGATCTGCACGTCCACGCCCAGCGCCGCGAAGTTCTGGAGCGTGGTGTGGTAGTTGCTCGGCACCGGGTTGCCGCTGTTGAAGTGGGCCTGGAACCCGACGCAGTCGATCGGCACGCCGCGCGCCTTGAAGTCCTGCACCATCCGGTAGACGGCCTGCGTCTTGGCGTGCGACCAGTTGTCGGTGTTGTAGTCGTTGTAGCAGAGCTTCGCGGACGAGTCGGCCGCACGGGCCGCCCTGAAGGCCGCCTCGATCCAGTCGTTGCCGGTCCGCTGGAGGTTCGAGTCACGACGTGCGCCCGAGGTGCCGTCCTGGAACGCCTCGTTCACCACGTCCCAGGAGTGGATCTTGCCGCGGTAGTAGGTGGCGACCTTGGTGACGTGGTTGAGCATCGCGTTGCGCAGCGCGGTGCCGGACATGTTCTGCATCCACGTCGGCTGCTGCGAGTGCCACGCCAACGTGTGGCCGCGCACGCGCATGCCCTGGCCGACGGCGTGGTTCACGATCCGGTCCGCGTTGGTGTACGTGAACTGGCCCTGGGTCGGCTCCAGCGCGTCGATCTTCATCTCGTTCTCGGCCGTGACCATCTTGAACTCACGGTTGAGGATGCCCACGTAGGTGGAGTCGCTCAGCTTGTTCGCCGCGACGGCGGTGCCGAAGTACCGGCCGCTCTCCGCCGCCGACGCGCCCAGCGTGGTGCCGGCGCTCGCCACGCTGGGCAGCACCACGGCCAACGCGCCGAGCAATCCCACCGCACCGGCCAGGGCCGCGACACGTCGCGGCCCTACTCGCGCCACCGGCCTGCCGGCAACGGTGACAGCATTTCTGGACATCACTTCCTCCAAGGGGTCGTCGCGGGGCGCAGGAAGATCCGAAAGTTTCGGGCTTTTCTGGACCAGCTTTCGAAAACTAGGACGAATGATCTCCGGAGTCAAGCACCGAGATTCACCTATAGAGACGCAAGATCCCAGGTAGAGCACCGCTCGCTGGCAGATGCACTACCTTCCACGGGTTACGAAAGTATCGAAACTTGTGTCCGTGGCGTGGTTGCAGGACTCACCGAAACTGATCCTGATCTGCCGGTATCCCCGGCCGCTCCGGCTGCATCTCCCCTCTGTTGGTCCCACCGGTCGAAGGGGAGAAGCTGATGCGGAAATCCACACGGCGGCGCATGACCGCGGTGCTTGGCGGGGCGGTGGTCCTGGTGATGGCGTCCGCGGGCACGGCGCTCGCGGACCAGGATCGAACGAAGCCCAAGGACACGAAGCCGACGACCACGGCGCCCGCGGGCACCTCGGCGGAGACCGGGCCCGTGCCGGGCGGCTTCAGATCCTGGGGCGAGTTACGGGCCATGCAGCAGAAGCTGAACGCCGCCGCGGACCGCGTCACCGCCGCTGGTGGCGACGGGCTGGCCGGCATCGTGGCCGCGCCGGAGAACCGTGAGCTGCGGGTGTACTGGGCGGGCAAGACCTCAGCCGCGGTCACCGACCTGCTGAGTGACCTGAACCGGACGGTGCCGGTCAAGGTGCTGCCCGCCGCGCACAGCCACCGGTCGTTGCAGGCCGAGGCCGCCCGGCTCGTCCGGCAGCCCGGCGTCACGTCCGCCGCCCCGAAGGTGGACGGCAGCGGTCTGGTGCTCGGCGTCCGGGACTCGGCCCGCACGCAGGCGCTGTCCACTTCGGTCCCGGTCGAGCAGGTCGCGTCGGCGCCCGAGTCGATGGCCTCACGCGGCAACGACTCGACGCCGTACTGGGGTGGCGCGCGCTGGAACGGCTGTTCGACCGGCTTCGCGGTGTGGCACGGCGGCGTCACCAAGATGCTGTCCGCAGGCCACTGCGGCAGCCACGGGCAAGGCGCCTACGACGGCGGCGGCGACTACATGGGGCTGATCGAGGGCGACAACGACGCCTACGACCGGCTGCTGATCAACACCTGGTCGTCGGGCCGGACCTACGACGGCGGCGTGGGCGTCAACGAGTTCTCCAAGCCCACGGCGAGCGCGGCGCACAGCTACGTCGGGAACTGGGTGTGCAACTCCGGCGCCTACTCCGGCGCGTGGTGCGGCATCCAGGTGAAGTACACAAACGTGACCGTCAACGTCGGCTACCTCATTTACCAGACGGTGTGGGCGGAGCAGGTCGACCGCATCGCGCCGGTCGGCAACGGCGACAGCGGCGGCCCGGTCTTCGACCTCACGCCGGACCACGCCCGGACGATCGCCAAGGGCACCAACACGGCGATCGACCTGTCCACGCAGGCGCCGTGCCGCGGCGTTCCGGAGGGTGCGAGCCGCAAGTGCGCGTGGCGGTTCTTCTACGTCGACGTCGTCAACTCGCTGAACGCGTACGGCGCATCTATCGTTACTGGCTGATCGCACGAAACGGCGCCGGCGTCTCGACGCCGGCGCCGTTCCCTTTTCGGCAGGAGCAGCGAATGCCCTCAGTCGTCGAGCAGTGCGGCGATCGAAGGAATGCGGCGAATCCTGGCCAGGCAGCGCTGGCGGGTCGGGCCGATCGACCCGCGTGGGATGCCGAGGTTCTCCACGATCGTGTCGTAGGGCGTCGGCGGGTCGGAGAACAGCAGCGAGAGCAGCGTGCGGTCGCGTTCCGGCAGCAGGACGAGCGCCTGGCGCAGGGCCTCGTGCCGCTCGGTGTCGAGCAAGGACACGTCGGCGGCGGGCTCCGACTGGTCGACCGGCTCGTCGTCGGTCGGGGTGTGGCGGTGCCTGCCACGCATCAACATGAGGCATTCTCGCCTGGTCGTGGTGGCGAGCCAGCCCGGCAGCGCTTCCGGCTGACGAATGGTTCTCAGGTTCAGCACGAGGCGCAGCCAGACGGTGGCCCCGACGTCGTCGGCGTCCGCGCCCCGGATGCCGTGCCGCAGGCACACCGCCCGGACCAGCGGGGTGTAGCTGCGCACGATGTCCCGCCAGGCCGATTCCCAACCGCGCGCGGCGTGGTCCAAGAGCAGCGTGTCCGTTGTGTTGTGACTCATCGCAGGCCCCCAATTTCGTTGGTCGGGTTCGACCGCTTCACGATTTCGGTTCGCCCTGCTCGCAGACCTTGCGGCGACCTTGCGGAGCGACAAGCATCGATTGATATGGAATTCCGGTTGTTCGGTGAGGTACGGGTGCTCGCGGGCGACCGGCCGCTGGACGTCGGAACGCCGCGGCAACAGGCCGTGCTGGCAGCCCTCCTTGTGGACGCCGGCCGTCCGGTCGACATCGAGACCCTCATCGACCGGGTCTGGGACGAAGCGCCGCCCGTCGAGGCGCGGAACGTCCTGTACTCGCACCTCAGCCGCATCCGGCGGCTGCTCGCCACCGCCAGTGGGCACACCGGCGTCCGGGCCCGGCTGGAGCGTCGCAGCGCCGGGTACGTGCTGGACGTCGATCCGGACCTCGTGGACCTGCACCGGTTCGCCCGGCTGACGGCACGCGGCCCGGCGGGGGACACGGCCCGCGCGGCGGCGTTGACGGAGGCGCTGGACCTGTGGAGCGGCCCCCCGCTCGCCGGGATCTCCGGTGACTGGGTCGACCAGGTCCGGAACAGCTGGCGGCGGCGCAGGCTCGACGCGGTGACGGCGTGGGGCGAGGTGGAGCTGCGGCTCGGCCGGGCCGACGCGGTGACCGCCGCGCTGCCCGACGTCCTCGCGGAGTACCCCCTCTCCGAGCCGCTGGAGGCCCTGTTCATGCGGGCGCTGCACGCGGCCGGGCGGGACGCGGAGGCGATCGAGCGCTACGCCGTCATCCGGGCCAGGCTCGCCGACGAGCTGGGCACCGATCCCGGCGCCGAGCTGCGCGCCCTGCACAGCGCGATCCTGCGCGGTGAACTGCCGCAGTCCGAGCCGGACAGTCCACTCGCGACACCCGCCCAACTCCCACCGGACATGCCCGGTTTCGCGGGCCGCGAGGAGGAGCTGCGGCTGCTGGACGACCTGGCGGGCGGCAGTGCGACGGCGGTGCGGATCGTCGCCGTGTCCGGCACAGCGGGCGTGGGCAAGACGGCACTGGTCGTGCACTGGGCACATCGGATGCGCGGGCACTTCCCCGGTGGGCAGCTGTACGTGAACCTGCGCGGGTTCGACCCGACCGGCTCACCGGTCACGCCCGCCGAGGCGGTGCGGCGGTTCCTGGACGCGTTCGAGGTGTCGCCGCAACGCATTCCGGTCGGCTTCGAGGCGCAGGTCGGCCTGTGCCGCAGCCTGCTCGCGAACCGCCGGGTGCTGGTGGTGCTGGACAACGCCCGCGACGCCGAGCACGTGCGCCCATTGCTGCCCGGGTCGCCGGACTGCCTGGTGCTGGTGACCAGCCGGGACCAGCTGTCCGGACTGGTGGCCGACGGCGCCCGGCACCTGACCGTGGACCTGCTCGAAGCCGACGAGGCGCGGCGGCTGCTGGCCGGACGGCTCGGCGCCGAACGGATCGCGGCGGAGCCCCGTGCGGTGGACGAGATCGTGGCGCTGTGCGCGCGGCTGCCGTTGGCGCTCGCGGTGGTGGCGGCCCGTGCGGCAACGCACCCGAAGTTCGGGCTGGTGGCGCTGGCGCGTGAGCTGCGCGCGGCGCGGGGGAGTCTGGACGAGTTCTCGGGCGCCGATCCGGCGACGGACCCGAGGGCCGTGTTCTCGTGGTCCTACCTCCAGTTGACCGCCGACGCGGCCCGGCTGTTCCGGTTGACGGGCCTGCACCCCGGACCCGACCTCGGCACCCATGCCGCGGCGAGCCTGGCCGGACTGCCGTCGCGCGCGGTGCGCCCGTTGCTCGCCGAACTGTCCCGGGCGCACCTCGTCACTGAGCACAGCCCCGGTCGCTACACCTGCCACGACCTGCTGCGCGCCTACGCCTCCGAGCAGGCGCAGGTGCTCGACCTCGAGCCCGACCGGCGTGCGGCCCTCCGGCGGACGCTGTGCCACTACCTGCACACCGCGAACGACGCGGACCGGCTGCTCGACCCGCGCCGGGAGGAACTTCCCACGCTGACGGCACTTCCGCCGGGCGTCACGCCCGAACCGGTCGCCGACCGCACGGAGGCACTGGCCTGGTTCGACGCCGAACACCGCGTGCTGCTGGCGGCGATCCAGCAGGAGCCGGCGTTCGACGTCGAGGTGTGGGAGCTGATCTGGGCGATGCGGCGGTTCCTCGCGCACCAAGGCCACTGGCAGGACGAGATCGACTCGCTGAACGTGGCGCTGGCCGCCGCACGACGCCTCGGCGACCCGCTCAAGCAGGCGTTCGCGCACTGCTACAAGGGCTGCACCTACGTGTGGTTCGGCAAGTACGAGGACGCGTGTGCCGAACTGGATGTCGCGCTCTCCCTCTACCGCGAGGCGGGCGATCGCGTCGGCGAGGCTTACGTCCAGTTCTACCACTCGTGGCTGCTCGACCGGCAGGAGCGCAACGTCGAGGCGCTGTCGCACGCCGAGCAGGCGTTGGAGCTGTTCCGGGCGGCGGGCCACCAGGCGGGCCAGGCCAAGGTGCTGAACGCGGTCGGGTGGTTCCACGCGCTGCTCGGCGACCACGAGACGGCCATCGGGTACTGCCGCAAAGCCCTTGACCTGCAAACGGAACTCGGCGACCAGCTCGGGGCGGGCCAGACCTGGCACAGCCTCGGCTACGCCTACCAGCAGCTCGAAGACCACGGCCGGGCGGTGGCCTGCTACCAGGCCGCGGTGGACCTGTTCGAGGCGTCCGGCTACCGGATCAACGAGGCGCACGTGCTGTCGTCCCTGGGCGACGCGCTCCACGACGCGGGGGACGTCGACGCCGCCCGTGACGCCTGGCAGCGGTCCGTCGACATCCTCGACCAGCTCAGCCACCCGGACGCGGACGACACCCGGGTCAAGCTGACGAAGTCCACATCGGACACATGAGAGGCAAGGAACAATGACCGAATCGTTCATCACGGCCGAAGACATCGAAGAACTCTTCGCGAAGCTCGACGAGGTGGAGCTGAACGACCCGCAGCGCGCCCTGCTCTCGGCGATCCTCAAGGTCGCCGGCGACGTCACCGATGTCACCGACCTGTCGGAGGAATCGGAGGAATCGGAGGACAAACGTTCGTTCAGCGACCAGTTCGCGACCTCGTTCACCCCGCACCAGGCCGCCTTGATCGTCGAGTACGTCGAGGCTCCCGCGGGCCCGAGCCTGATCAGCCGGGTCACGCCGCCTTGTCCGCCGCTACCGGCCGGTTCCGCGACCCCTGCGCTGATCAGCAGGCTGATCAGCAGAAACGTCCGCCCGGACAGCTCGCAGCCGTGACCGTGCCGACGGTCCTGGTGTCGATGCCGTTCATGCAGGTCGATCGTCCGTCGATCCAATTGGGACTGTTGAAGGCGATCGGCGAGGCGAACGGCTTCCCGGTGCGCACCCTGCACGCGAACCTCGACTTCGCGGCACGGATCGGGCCGGACTACTACCGGCTGCTCGCCGAGCACCGGGGCAGGCAGATCGGCGACTGGCTGTTCTCCGTGGAGGCTTTCGGCGCTGCCGCACCGGACGTAGACGGCGAGTTGCCCGCGGAGTTCGCCGACGAGTTGGCCTACTTGGCAAGGGAGTCCGGGTCGGTGCGCGACCGGCTGGTGCGAACGCGCGACCACGACGTGCCCGCGTTCCTGGACGCGTTGGTGGACGGGTTCGACTGGCACGGCACGAGGGTCGTCGGCTTCAGCTCGACGTTCCAGCAGAACACCGCCTCGTTCGCGTTGGCCCGGCGGCTGAAGGAACGGTTCCCGGACATCGTCACGGTGTTCGGCGGCGCGAACTTCGACGGCGAGATGGGCCTCGAACTCGTGCGTTCGGTGGACTGCGTCGACTACGCGGTCATCGGTGAGGGGGACCGGGCGTTTCCGCAGCTGTTGGCGGCATTGGCGGCGGGAACGGATCCCGCCGAGGTTCCGGGCGTCGCCCGCCGTGCCGGTGACCGGGTGGTGGCGGCCGTCGCGTCGCCACCGCTCGAGCACCTGGACGACCTGCCCGCGCCGGACTACGGCGAGTTCTTCGAACGGTCGGCTTCGTTGGGCCTGCCGACCGCGGAGGTGTGGCTGCCGTTCGAGTCGGCGCGGGGCTGTTGGTGGGGAGCCAAGCACCATTGCACGTTCTGCGGCCTCAACGGCACCACGATGAAGTTCCGCGCGAAGTCGCCGCAACGCGTGCTGGACGAGCTGGTCGGGCAGTCGCGGCGCTACCACGCGTTCCGCTTCGAGGCCGTCGACAACATCCTCGACCCGGCCTACCTGAAGGAGCTGTTCCCCGCACTGGCCGCCGGCCGCCACGACTTCGAGATCTTCTACGAGGTCAAGGCGAACCTGACGAGGGAACAGCTGAAAGTCCTGGCGCACGGCGGTGTCACGCACCTCCAGCCAGGGTTGGAGTCGCTCAGTTCGGCCGTGCTCCGGCTGATGGACAAGGGTGTGCGGGCGGCGCAGAACGTCAACCTGCTGCGTTGGGCCCGGTACTACGGCTTGCAGGTGGGCTGGAACATCCTGTGGGGCTTCCCCGGTGAAACCGAGGAGGACTACCTGGCCCAGGCTGCCGTCGTGCCGCACCTCGTGCACCTGCAACCGCCGGCGAGCGCCGCCGAGATCTGGCTCGAACGCTTCAGCCCCCTGTACACGCGGCCCGACCGGTTCGGGCTGCTGCGCCGCAGTTCCGAGGCCAGCTACCGGCACGTGTACCCGGACAGCGTGGACATCGACCGGGTCGCCTACTTCTTCGACTACGAGTTCGCCGACGCCCTGCCGCCGTCCGCTTATGCGCTGTTGGCGAAGGCGGTGGCGGAGTGGTCGGAGGCGTGGTCGCACAGCCGGCCGTCGCTCACGTTCCGGTCCACGCGCGGGTTCCTCCAGATCGACGACCGGCGGCAGCAGGGGCACGACGGCACGTACACGTTCCACGACACGCTCGCGGACATCTACCTCGCGTGCAGCGAACGACCGACCACGGCTTCGGCCGTCCACTCCGCGTTGGGGCTGGACCGGCCGGTGGCGGACGTCGAGGCGGCGTTCGAGCAGTTCGCGGAACGCGGGCTCATGTTCCTGGACGGCAACCTGGCGCTGTCCCTCGCGCTCCCCGCCACGCCTGGGCGCTGACGAGCAGCCCGGCGGCCACGGTGACCGCCACGAACATCCAGCCGCCGGTGTGGACGCCGTGGCGTTCGCTGACGAGCCCGAAGACGATCGCCACGGGGAGAAAGGCGATCCAGGACAGCGTGCTGACGCCGGACGCGACTCCCGTGCGGACGGTGGCGGGGACGGCGTCGTGCAGGAGGCGTGAGACGTGGATGCTCGCGGCCACGACCAGCAGTGCGAGCAGGATCTGAGCACCTGTCACGACGAGGACGTGCGCGCTGGTGGTGAGCGTCAGGCCGGCCGCCGTCATCAGCACGGCCACGGCTGCCGCTGTGCGTGGCCGGTCGAGGTCGAGTTTTCCGGCGAGCAGCCCGCCGAGTCCGAGGGCGGAGACGAGTCCGGCCCAGTACGGGCCGTACAGGAGCGCGGGTGCGGCCGGCGCCACCAGCCACAGCGGTCCGAATTCGAGCAGCAGTTGCAGGATGAGCGCGGCCAGCACGGCCATGGTGACGACCGGCAGCAGTCGGCCGCCTCGGGTCAGGGTGCGGCAGGTGAGGGCGACGTGCGCGCTGAGTGAGGTCGTGCCCGTGGCACGGTGCAGCTGCGGCTCGGTGAACCGGAGGAGGGCGACGATCGACAGCGCCACGAACGGCACCGTCACCAGGTACGTCGTGCGGGTACCGGCGAGCCCGGCCAGCGCACCGCCCGCGAGCGCGCTCGTCACCAGGGCGGCGCTGTTGACCAGTCGGACACGGCCGAGCTGCCGCTCGAATCCGTCGCTGTCACCGGTCTCCTCCAGGACGGTGTCGTACACGACGGCGTCCATCGTTCCCGAGTACATCGCGAAGAAGACGCCCAGTGCCAGCGCGCTGAGGAAGTACATGGGCACGCTGTGGCTGAGGCCGCCGAGCAGTGCGCTGACCATGAGCGCCACGCTCGACAGGACGAGGACACCGCGACGGCTCCACCGGTCCGCGAGGATTCCGGATGGCACCTCGATGACCGGCACGATCGCGGCGTACGCGGCGGCCATCAGCCCGATGCTCGCCGCGTCGAAACCGATCTCGTTCATGAACAGCTTCTCGACCGGCACCCAGAAGCCCACGCCTTGGAGGAACGCGGCGGCTTGCAGCGGGAGCAGGCGTCGCTTCAGCCGGGATCGCTGGACGGTGGTCACGGCAGGCTCCTCTTCGACGGCATCGCGGGGACATCGGCGCCGACGACCGGTTCTCGACATCGGTCCGGCCGGGATGTCGAGATCGGGGTGGTCGGCCACGATGTCCCCGTGAACGGCGTCCGCACGAGCGAGGAGCGAACCGGTGAAGTTCATGCTGATGATCTGGAGCAACCCGGAGAACTGGGACGCGTTGCCCCCGGCGGACCGGGCGGCGTTGGCGGGTGACGCGGTGGCCGAGCACGCCGCCATCGACGCCGACCTGCTCCGCTCAGGCGAGCTGGTGATCTCGGCGGCGTTGGCCGACCCGATCACCTCCCGCGCCGTCCGGGTCCGCGACGGGGTCGTGACCAGCACCGATGGGCCGTATGCGGAGGCGAAGGAGTACTTGGCCGGGTACTACCTGGTCGACTGCGAGAGCGTGGACCGGGCGGTGGAGATCGCGGCGCGGATACCGGACGCGCGGTGGGAACGGGTCGAGGTCCGGGCGGCCATGGACGTCGCGGGCCTGGAGATGTGAGTGGACTCCGTCGAGGCCGTGCTGCGTGAGCAGGCGCCGCACGTGCTCGGGGCGTTGGTGCGCCATCACGGGCGGTTCGACGCGTGCGAGGACGCGGTGCAGGAGGCGTTGCTCGCAGCGGCCGTGCAGTGGGGTGAACACGGCGTGCCGGAGAGCCCGCGCGGCTGGCTGATCACCGTTGCCTCACGTCGGCTCACCGACCAGTGGCGCAGCGACACGGCACGTCACGTGCGTGAGGCTGCCGCACTGCCCCACAAGCAGATGGCTCCGGCGGCGGATGCCGTGCCCTCCGGGGAGGACGACACGTTGGTGCTGCTGTTCCTGTGCTGCCACCCGTCGTTGTCCCCGCCTTCACAGGTGGCGTTGACGCTGCGGGTGGTCGGCGGGCTGACCACGGCCCAGATCGCCCGCGCGTTCCTGGTCCCCGAGGCCACGATGGCGCAGCGGATCAGCCGGGCCAAGCAGCAGATCAAGGCGGCCGGGGCGCGGTTCGACCTACCGCCGCAGGACGCGTGGCGGCAGCGGTTGGACGTGGTGCTGCACGTGCTGTACCTGGTGTTCAACGAGGGCTACGTCGCCACATCAGGCCCGGACGTGCATCGCGCCGAGTTGACGGACGAGGCGATCCGGCTCGTCCGGCAGATCCGGCGCCTGCTGCCCGACGACGGCGAAGTGGCCGGGCTCTTGGCGCTGATGCTGCTCACCGACGCACGGCGGCTCGCGCGCACCCAATCCGACGGAAGCCTGATCCCACTGGCAGAGCAGGATCGCCGCCAGTGGAACCAGGACGTGCTGAGGGAAGGCGTCGGCATCGTCACCGAAACCCTGACCCGGTCCCGGATCGGCCCCTACCAACTCCAGGCCGCGATCGCCGCCGTGCACGCCGAGGCACGGCGTGCGGAGGACACCGACTGGCCGCAGATCGTGGCGCTCTACGACGTGCTGACCCAGTTCTCGCCGAACCCGGTGGTCACGCTGAACCGTGCCGTAGCGGTGGCGATGGCGCACGGCGCGCAAGCGGGCCTCGACCTGATCGAGGAACTGGCTGGCGACCGGCACTTGGCCGACCACCACCGCCTCCACGCCGTCCGCGCCCACCTGCTGGAGCTGGCCGGCCGTCCGGAGCCCGCCCGTGCCGCGTTCGAGGAGGCCGCGCGGCGGACGACGAGCACACCTGAACAGCGTTACCTGCGTGCGCGGGCCGACCGGCTCTCCTAGCGGGACTGGAGGGCGTCCGTCGCGACGGCCTGCGCGATCACCACGCGGCGGTCGATGTACGGGTCGGCGACCTGGACCAGGTAGTGGTCGCGGACCCAGGTCTTCTTGTCCACGCTGAACACCGGCTGACCGTTGCGGACGTAGTCGAAGTGGTAGCGGAACGGGACCGGGATGTTGTTGACCAGGGGGATGAAACCCCACAGCCGGCGCAGGATCGCGAGGCCCGCGTTGCGCTCGCTGCCCGTGGCCGTCGGCGCGCCGGGGACGTCGAGGTGCCAGGTGGAGTTCATCAGGGACTTGCCGAAGTCCTTGCGGAAGTGGCCGATGGATCTGCCGTCGCCGTCGGTCACGTCGTAGCCGCTGCCGAGGTCGATCACCTTGCGCGCGCGGAAGCCCGCGAGCACCTGGCTCTTGCTGGAGTCGGTGTAGATCGTCACTTGCTCCTTGAACGCCATCCGCTTCTGCTCGACGAACGCGACGAGCTGGCCCGGCTCGCCGCCCTGGTCCGCGAAGATCTCGTAGCGGTTCACCATCAGGGTGACCTTCTGGTGCATGTGCAGCACGTTCATCGCCTGCGAGAGCATCGTCGTCCCCTTGACCTTCGGTGGAGCCGCATTTTCACACCCGACCCGACCAAGATCCCCAGAGGGACCGCCGTGCCCGCTCTGTCACCGTTCGGTCACCCAAGCCAGATATGACCGTGGAACGACAGGTACCGATTGACATTCGATAGGCAACGAGCGAGACTCGATGCATGATCGCAGAGCGTTGGGCGGTAGCCCTGCTGAGGGTTTTCCTCGTGTTGTTGTTCGGGGTCCTGGTCGTGTTCCAGGTGATGTCCCTGCCGGGGCAGTTCGCGCACATGGCGCAGGAGTCGCCGGACATGGCCCACCTGAGGTGGCCGCTGACCGCCATCACGGTGTTCTGGGTGCTGTGCGTCCAGGTGGTCGTCGTGTCGACCTGGAGGTTGCTGACCCTGGTCAAGAACGACCAGATCTTCAGTGAGGCGTCCCTGAAGTGGGTGGACGCGATCGTGTGGGCCATCGCCGCCGCGTGGGTCGTGTTCGTGGGCGTGTTCCTCTGGGTCGGCTTCAACGCGGACGACCCCGGCGTGCCGCTCATGCTGTTCCTGATGCTGATCGGCCTCAGCGTGCTGGGGCTGCTGATGGTGGTGATGCGGGCGCTGCTGCGGCAGGCCACCACGCTGCGGGACGACATGGAATCGGTGATCTGATGCCGATCATCGTGCGCATCGACGTCGAGTTGGCCAAGCGCAAGATGAGCGTCGGCGAGTTCGCGGAACGCGTCGGGCTCACGCCGTCGAACGTGGCCGTGCTGAAGAACGGCCGGGCCAAGGCCGTCCGCTTCAGCACGCTGGAAGCCATGTGCCGGGTGCTCGAATGCCAGCCCGGCGACCTGCTGGAGTGGGTCGACGACGGCGACGAAGAAGGACAGCAGTGATCGAGGTGCGCGGCCTGACGAGACGCTACGGCGACGTCCTGGCCGTGGACGACCTGAGCTTCGACGTGGAACCGGGCAAGGTCACCGGGTTCCTCGGGCCGAACGGCGCCGGCAAGTCCACCAGCATGCGGATCATGCTCGGCCTCGACCGGCCCACCTCGGGGACGGCACTCGTGAACGGGCGTCCGTACGCGACGTTCACCGAACCGCTCCGGGAAGTCGGGGCGCTGCTCGACCCCGGCTCGGCACATCACGGCCGCACCGGACGCAGCCACCTCCGCGTGGCCGCCAGGTCCAACGGCATCCCCGCACGTCGGGTGGACGAGGTGATCGAACGCGTCGGGCTCGACCGCGCGGCCCGGCGTCGGATCAAGGGCTACTCGCTGGGCATGCGGCAGCGTCTCGGGATCGCGGCGGCGCTGATCGGCGACCCTGGCGTGCTGCTGTTCGACGAGCCGATCAACGGGCTGGACCTCGACGGCGTCCGGTGGATTCGCGGGCTGCTGCGCCAACTCGCCGACGAGGGACGCACCGTGCTGGTCTCCAGCCACCTGATGAGCGAGATGGAACAGGTCGCCGATCGCCTGGTCGTCATCGGTCGTGGCCGGTTGATCGCCGACGCCACGACGGAGCAGATCATGAGCGGGCTGGGGCACGTCCAGGTGCGGGTTCGCGGGCCGGAACCGGATCGGCTCCTCACGGCGCTCCGGGAGCACGGCTTCCAGGCTGAACGGGTCGACGCGCTCGAGGTGCAGGTCGAGGACAGCACCGCCGAGAAGGTGGGCGAGCTGGCCCATGCCCTGCACATCCCGCTGCACCACCTGTCCGAGGTGCGCCAGTCCCTTGAGGATGCCTACATGGAGTTGACCAACAACAGCGTCGAGTACCACGGGCGTGAACTGGTGGGGACGACGGAGGTGGCGCGGTGACGGCCGGGGTTGCTCCGGGGGTCTCCGTCGGCCGGGTGTTCGCCCGTTCGTGCGCCGCCGAGTGGACGCGACTGTGGACGGTCAAGGCGACGTGGTGGTTCCTGGCCGCGGCGGCCGTGACGATGGTCGGGGTCGGTGTCATCGCGGGCTTGGAGGCTGGTTCGGATCCCGTTCCGCCGCAGGGTGCGTCGGCGTGGCTGGCGGCGTCCGTGGCGGGTATGCCGGTGCAGTTCGCCCTGCTGGCGCTCACCCTGATCGCGGTGACGTCCGACTACTCGACCGGCGGGATCATCCCGGCCCTCCAGTGGACGCCTCGACGCAGCGTCTTCTTCCTCGCGCGCATGACCGTGACGGTGGGAACGGTGACGAGTGTCGGCGTGCTGCTCGCGGTGGCGTCCACGTGCACGGCGTTCGTCGCGGCTCATCCGGTGCTCGACGTTCCGTTGGACGACGGGTTGGACGTGCTCGGCAATGTCGCTTTCGTCTTCGCGGCCGGGTCGGCGTTCGCGATCGGGCTCGGCTTCCTGCTGCGCAACATCGCCGGGGGCCTCGTCACGGCGTTCCTGCTGATGCTGGTGCTGCCGCTGATGCTGCCGAACTTCGGGTACGAGTGGATGTCCGCGGTCGCCGACCTCCTGCCCGGGTCGGGCGCGGCGTTCCTGCTGATCGGGGAGGTGCCGGGGATGACGCGGACGTCCTCGGTGGTCACCATGCTGTGCTGGGCGGGCGGCGCCCTCCTGTTCGGCTGGCTCCGCTTGGCACGCGACGACGCAAACCCCTGACCCAAACCCCGTGAGTCCTACGTTCAGAACGCGTGAGTCGTACCTTCAGAACGACCGTGTCCTACGTTCAGAACGCCTGAATTCAACGCTCAGGACGGTGGGCGGCGTCCTGAACGTTGAACTCGGGGGTCCGGAACGTAGGACATGGTCGTTCTGAACGTAGGACTCACGCGACGCGAACGTAGGACTCGCGCGTTTGTGAAAGCGAACGGTGGGGCTGTCGTGCGGCGGTGGAGGTTGGGGGAGAAAATTTTGGCTGCCGTGTCGATCCGCGGCTCCCACCGTTCGACCTAGGGGTGAGAGGGTCCGAGCGGGACCCGGACAGACCCAGGAGAGACTGAGCCATGAAGTACATGCTGATCATGCGTGCGACCGACGAGGCCTACAAGAACATGGGCGAGATCGACTTCAACGAGATGTTGGAGACGGTCGGCAAGTTCAACGACGAGCTGATCCGGGCCGGTGTGCTGGTCGCCGCGGAAGGCCTCGCCGAGGCGGAGGAAGGCGTGGTCGTCGACTACTCGTCCGAGCCGCCCGTGGTCACCGACGGCCCGTACGGCGAGACAAAAGAGCTGTTCAACGGGTTCTACATCCTCAACGTGACGTCGAAGGAAGAGGCCGTCGAGTGGGCGAAGCGGTCGCCGATCAGCGGTCCGGGCTTCAAGACCGAGATCCGCCGGGTCGCCTCGATCGACGAGTTCCCGCAGGACAACGAGTGGGTCCAGAAGGAGCGGGCCTGGCGCGAAGCCACCGGCCAGCTCTGAGCGGACCGACCGGAATGCCCGCACCCACCGATCGCGCCGCCCGTGACGCCGTCGCCGCCGTGTGGCGGATCGAGTCGGCACGGATCGTCGGCGCCCTCGCGCGGTACACCGGCGACTTCGCGCTGGCCGAGGACATCGCCCAGGAGGCGTTGGCCGAGGCACTCGTGAGCTGGCCGCGTGACGGCGCGCCACGCAACCCCGCCGGGTGGCTGCTCACCGTCGGGAAGCGCCGTGCGATCGACGTGTTCCGCCGGCATTCCGCCCTGGACGAGAAGTACGCCGTCCTCGCCCGTGACCTGGGTGAGGGCGGCGCCTTCTCGGGCAGCACGTCCGAGCAGGCCGAAGACGTGCTGTGGGACCCGGACCAGATCGACGACGACGTGCTCGCGCTGATGTTCACCTCCTGCCACCCCGTGCTGTCACGGGAGGCGAGGGTGGCGCTGACGTTGCGCGTGGTCGGGGGTCTGACCAGCGACGAGATCGCCAAGGCGTTCCTCATCCCGCCCGCCACCGTGCAGGCCCGGATCACCAGGGCCAAGAAGACGCTCGGTGCGGCGCGGGTGCCGTTCGAGGTGCCGCCGGCCGAGGAACGGCGCAAGCGGCTCGGCTCGGTGCTCAACGTGATCTACGTGATCTTCACCGAGGGGTCCACGGCGAGTTTCGGCGGTGACCTGATCCGGCTGGACCTGGCCAGCGAGGCACAGCGCCTGGCACGGGTGCTGGCGCGGCTGATGCCGGACGAGCCCGAGGTCCACGGCCTGCTGGCGTTGCTCGAACTGACCGCGGCCCGCTTCCCCGCCCGCACCGGGCCGGACGGCGAGCCCGTGCTGCTGGACCACCAGGACCGCCGCCGCTGGGACCGTGCCGCGATCCGCCGTGGACGGGCCGCCCTCGCCCGTGCGGAGCAGGTCGGCCGCGGTCTGGGCGCGTACGGCTTGCAGGCGGCCATCGCCGAGTGCCATGCCGTCGCACCGTCCGTCGAGGCGACGAACTGGGACCGCGTCGTGCTCATCTACGAGGCGCTGGGTCGGCTCGCGCCGTCGCCGGTGGTCGACCTCAACCGGGCGGTGGCCGTGTCCATGGCGAAGGGACCGGCCGCCGCGCTGTCGATCGTGGACGACCTGGTGGCGGCGGAGACCCTGGCCCACTCGTACCTCCTGCCGAGCGTCCGCGGTGAACTCCTCATCCGCCTGGGACGTGCGGAGGAGGCGCGCACGGAGCTGGAACGCGCCGTGCGGCTGTGCGGCAACGAGCGTGAACGCCTGGTGCTGGAACGCAAACTCGCCGACCTCGCCTAGATCGTCATTTTCCCTATGTTGGAGAGCCGGGGGACCTTCCCCGGTGATCCGAGGGGGATTGATGGGCGACACCGGAACGGCTCCGGAGGCGGCGGTCGGTCGTGGCAAGTGGCGCGACGCGGGGGAGTTGCTGGCCGACCGGCGGTTCCGGCGCTTCTTCCTGGGCTACGCCACATCGCTCATCGGGTCGTCCATGGCTCCGGTGGCGATGGCGTTCGCCGTGCTGGACACCGGCGCTTCGGCGACCGCCCTCGGCCTGGTGTTCACGGCGGGTGTCGTGCCGTCGATCGTGTTGCTGCTCGCGGGTGGGGTGCTCGCGGACCGGGTCTCGCGGCGGACCGTGATGGTGGTGGCGGACATCGTGTGCGCCGCCGCCCAGTTCGTGTTCGCCGCGCTCATCTTCACCGGCACGGCGGAGCTGTGGTCGATGATGCTGCTGGCGGCCGTGCGGGGTGGCGCGGCGGCGTTCTACCAGCCTGCCATGGCCGCCATGCCACCCGATCTGGTCAAGCCGGACCGGTTGCAGCGGGCCAACTCGTTCCTCGCGCTGGCGAAGGCGATCCCCGACGTGGCGGGTCCTGCCGTCGCCGGTGTGCTGGTGGTGCTGGGCGGTTCCGGCGTGGTCCTCGTGGTGGACGGGGTGAGCTACCTGCTGAGCGCGGTGTTCCTGGCCGGTGTCCGGGTTCCGCGGCGGGTGGTGCCGGCTCGGGCGTCGGTCGTGCGCGACTTGCGGGAGGGCTGGACGGAGTTCCGTTCCCGTAGGTGGGTGTGGACCGGTGTCGTGCAGTTCGCGTTGTGGAACATGGCCGTGGTGGCGCCGTTCATGGTGTTGGGGCCGGTGATCGCGCGCAATGAGCTGGGCGGTGCGTGGGCGTGGGGCACGATCGCGGCGGCGCAGGGTGCGGGGGCTGTTCTGGCGGGCGTCGTGCTGCTGCGGGTGCGGGTACGCCGACCGTTGGTGACCATCGTCGTGGTCCAGTTGAGCTGGGTGTTGCTGCTGGGCTTCCTGGCGTTGCGGCTCTCCCTGCCGGTGGTGGCCGTGGCGGCGTTCGCCGTGGGCATCGGCTCCGGCGTGTTCATCGCCCTCTGGCGCACCACCGAGCAGACCCTGATCCCGCGCGACGTGCTCTCACGGGTCACCTCCTACGAACTGCTCGGCGCGTACGCGCTGGGACCGGTGGGCCTCGCGGTAGTGGGCCCGGTCTCCGACGCGCTCGGCATCGCCCCGGTCCTCTGGTTCGGCGTCGCCTGGCAACTCCTCAGCAGCGCCGCCATCCTCCTACTCCCCGAAGTCCGCTCAATCCGCCTCGACCGGTCCTGACGTCCTGGGTGACACCCGCAGGGTGTGGCTAGGGCGGCGGGGGTGGTTGAGACTATGGCCATGGACGCGAAACGCCGGCTCGGGGAGTTCCTGCAGGCCCGTCGTTCGCAGTTGCGGCCGGAGGACGTGGGGCTGGTCGACCACGGTGATCGGCGGCGGGTGGCCGGGTTGCGGCGGGAGGAGTTGGCGATGTTGGCCGGCGTGAGTGCCTCCTACTACTCCCGGTTGGAGCAGGGGCAGTCGTCGAACGCGTCCAGCGAGGTGTTGGACGCGGTGGCTCGGGCGTTGCGGTTGGACGAGGCTGAACGTCGTCACCTGCACGAACTGGCGGCGGGAAGTCGGCGGAAGCCGGTTGGACGGCGGCCGGCGGTCGAGCGGGTGACGCCTGCCGTCCGGCAGCTGTTGGCGATGATCGGCGACGCGCCCGCACTGGTGCTGGGACGTCGTAGCGATGTGTTGGCGTGGAACAGCGCCGGCCACGCCCTGTTCGCCGGACACCTCGACCCGGCCGCACCGGACCAGCCCGAGCAGCGGCCGAACATGGCGCGGCTGGTGTTCCTGGACGAGCACACCCGCGAGCTGTACGCCGACTGGCCGACCAAGGCGAGGGCCGTGGTCGGGGCGTTGCGGCTGGCGTCCGGGCAACACGTGGACGATCCCGCGCTGGCTTCGCTGGTCGGCGATCTGTCCGTGCGGAGCCGGGAATTCGCGTCCCTGTGGGCCGACCACCGCGTCAAGTCAAGCGGTGACGCGGTGTACGAGATGCGGCACCCGCTGGTCGGCTCGCTCACCGTCACGCAGCAGAGCCTGCGTACCGAGAATGACCAGCACATCGTCGTCGGAACCACCGTGGTCGGGTCGCCCTCGCACGCGGCCATGACCCTGCTCGCGCACAGTCTCGATCCACAGCGGACTGCCGAGCCGGCGCGCGAACCATCGTCGCGCGAATAGCGGTTCCAACGCTTTTCTGAATAACGACCTGACCCACCTTGCGTGGGGCGGACGGTCGTGCGCGCCCGAAAACACATGAGAATGGGAAAAGAATGCGCAGAAAGGCCATCATCACCGTGATCCTGACCGCCGGAATGGCAGTCACGCTCGCCGCCGCACCAGCGTCGGCCGTCGGCGCGGGTCCGCAGGCCGCGATGACGCAGTCGCGGCCGGTCGAGGCCACTCACGTGGTGCGATCGCGGATCGCGAACCACTTCGACGTGCTGGCAGGGCAGCTGCCGGAGAACGTCGCCCTCGCACCGGACGGCACGGCTTACGTCACGTTCGCGGGGGCACGCCAGGTCGCCGCGGTCATCCCCGGCGGCGCCACCCGGATCCTCGCCACCCTGCCCGCACCGGCCGACGGCGGCGTGAACACCCCGGTGTTGAAGTTCGCCCTCACCACGGGGATCGTGCGCACCGCCGACGGGACGCTGTACTTCCTCTACGCCAGCGGTGACGCCGGGTCCACCGGGCTTTACCGGCTCCGTCCCGGCGGCGCACCGCAGCGCATCGCCGCGTTGCCCGCAGACGGCCTGCCCAACGGGCTCGCCCTCGACGAGCGCACGGGAACGTTCTACGTCACCGATTCCGTGCTCGGCACGATCATGACCGTGCCGCTGCGCGGTGGCACGGCGGCGGTCTGGTCATCGGCGCCGGAACTCGCGGCCACCGGTTTCCTCGGCGCCAACGGCGTGCAGGTGCGCCACGGCGCGGTGTGGGCCACGAACCTGGACCAGGGCACCCTGCTGCGCATCCCGGCGCGGCACGGACGTCCCGGCCGGGTCGAGGTCCGCGCCACCGGTCTCGTCGGCATCGACGACTTCGCCTTCTTCGGTGACGACGTGCTGGCCGCGCTCAACGGGCCGAACCAGGTGGCGCGCATCGCCCCCGACGGCACCTCCACCACGCTGCTCGACGCCGCCGACGGCTTGCAGAACCCCACGTCGGTGGCCGTGCGCGACAACACCGCGTACGTGTTCAGCGCCGCCTACACCACCGCCACCGACCCGAACCTGTTGCTGGCAAAGCTGTCCTGCCGTTAACCGGTCATAGGGATCCCGGCCCGGACGACACCCGTCCGGGCCGGCGTCCTCGGCGGGTGGTGCTGGATCGATTCGACCGTAGCCCCGGCCGGGTCCGGACGGCGTCTGCCGGACAGCGCAACGAAGTCGTGCCCCCTGCGGCACCGCGGGGACGGTGGCCGTCAGGGGGCACGAGCCGTGTCACCACGGCATTCCGGTGTGTCCTCCGGAGGTCAGATCGGATCGGGTCGGATCAGCCGGCGGCGCAGGACACGGACGGCCAGTTCCAGTTGCCGTTCGCCTGGATCGTCACACCCCAGTTGTTCCCGCTGCCGTTGGGTTTCGCGGTCAGCACCTGCGCGCTCGGGTAGCTCGCGCTGACGTTCCAGGTGGCGAGGACCTTCGCCGGCGACGGCACGTTCATCGTCACCGTCCAGTTGCTCGAACCGCTGACCGCGACGTTGAGGTTGTACCGGTCGCTCCACCGGTCACCGGCGGAAAGGGTCGCGGTGCAGCCGCCGCCACCGGTGGGAGGCGGCGTGGTCGTGGTGCCGCCGACCGTGATGTTGGAATTGCCGCTGCTCTGGTAACCCTCGGTCGCCATGATCATGTAATCGTGCGAGCCGAGGTTCATCCCATTACGGGCCCACGCGTCGAAGTGGTTTCCGGACGTGATGGTGCCGCCCGTCCGCTTCGACTGCCGAACGCTCCAGTACTGGTCGAAAGTCCGGGTGCCCTCGATGGAAGGCTGGTTCACCCGCGTCGTCTTGTAGATGTCGTACGTGCCGCCGTCCGAGGTGACCGTGCCCTTGTAAGTCCCGGTAGGCCGGTAAGTGCCCCAGTTGTCGACGATGTAGTACTCGACGAGCGGGCCCCTGGTCCAGCCGTAAAGGGTGAGGTACGCGTTCCCGGACGGGTTGAAGCTGCCCGAGTAGCTCACCGCCCGCCGTCCGCCGGTGCTCCAGCCCTTGCCCGCGACGAAGTTGCCGGTGTTGCGCCACGAGGTGCTGTAGTTGCCGCCGGAACCCAGCTCCATCGAGACGGTGCCGGAGCTGTCGGTCCAGAACGAGTAGAAGTAGCCGTTGTTGGTGCCGGTTTGGTTGGAGGTCACCGCGGCGTAGGCGTTGGGCGCTCCGAATACGACGAGCATGAATGTGATCGCCATCAGCGGGATCATTCTCCCGCGTCTGATGTTGACCGACATCGGCGAGTTCCTTCCGGTGCAGGGGTTTTGCCGCACGTGCGCTATCGACGTGAAATAGAATCAAGCCGGTCGCCGGAACATGTCAACAGTTTGCGAAACTTGTCGTCAATTCCCGACACAGGTGAGCACCGGCTTGCCGGGCGTCCCGGTGGACGTCCCGAGGAACCCGAACGTGGTCGTGGCCCCGGCCGCCACCGTGCCGTTGTGGGAGACGTTGCGGGCCGTGGCCACCGTTCCCTGGGTGGTGACGGTCGCGTTCCACGCCTGGCTGATCGCCTCCCCGGAGCCGAGGGTCCAGGACACGGTCCAGTTGCTGATCGCCGACGTGCCCGCGGTGACGCGGACTTCACCCTGGAACCCGCCCGGCCACTGGTTGACCACCGTGTACGTCGCGCTGCACCGCGCCCCGCCGGGAGTGGTGGTGGAAGTCGAAGTCGAAGTCGAAGTCGAAGTCGACGTGGATGTCGATGTGGAGGTGGAGGTCGGCGTGGTGGTGGACGTGGGTGTCGTGGCGCCGCCCCAGCCCGACGCCGAGTCCAGCCACGCCGAGCGGCGCTGCATCCAGTCCCGCATGAACTGCACCTGACCTTGCCACGTGGGCGCGGTCGGCGTGTTGAAGAAGCCGATCATCGCGGTGGAGAGGTTGGGCCAGCGCTGGAAGTTGCGCTGCGCGGCGTTGGCCAGCGGTCTGGTGAGGGTGTCGATCCGGCTCTGCACGGCGGAATCGGCGAACAGGCCGCGGCGCAGCGACTGCCAGCGCGACTTGAGCTGGTTCACGAACGCCGGGTCACGGAGGAGCTGGGCGTACCAGTCGTTCGCCGACGGCTGCCGGGTCTGCAAGTGCTGCCAGCCCGCGGTCTGGTCGTTCTGGAAGTACCCGCCCACACCGAACGTGAGGTCGAAGTCCCACAGCGGACCGGCGAAGATCTTGGCGTCCCGGTCCTTGTAGAAGTGCGCGCTGCGGAGGTACGCGTCCATGCCGCGGCTCAGCTCGTTGATGATCATGTGGTCGATGAACGACGGCACGTCGATGTACTTCTGGTAGCCGTTGACCGGATCGGCGAAGTTCGGCGCGCGCAAAGCGTTGTGGAACTCTTGGATGTGGTTGCGCAACCAATCGCGCTGCGCGGGCTGGAGCGGGTCCGGGTCGGCCACTTCGAGGTAGTTCCAGCACGTGTTCGTCGGCCCCGTGCAGGCCAGCGTCGGCTCCTCGGCGGCCATCCACTCGAACTTGAAGATGTACCCGCCCGAGATCCGGGGCAGCGTCGTGTCGTCGGCGTTCAGCTTCTTGAGGTCGAGCCGGTCCTTGTCGTTCTTGATCGTCTCGACGAGCATGTAGACGCCCATGTAGTCGTTGGCGGCCACGGGACTCGCGTCGGTGTTGACGTAGAGCTCCGTGAACGCGTACCGCGGCGCCTTGAGGCCCATCTCCCGGCCGAGGTCGTAGATGAAGGCTTCCCGGATCAACGACTTGTCGGTGAACGGTCCGCGCAGCACCCAGTCGGACTCGGCGGGCATGCCGAGCACCGGGTAGGAGGCGTCATCGTTGTCGTTGTCCCACAGTTCGACGCGGTAGGGCGTCTTCTCGAACGAGGCCGAGGACTGGCCGCGCAGCTTGAACCCGGCGCGGGTGGCGATCGTGGGCGTCCCGGCCAGCGACGTCGTCCCGCCCGCGCTCGGCTGGAAGATCATCGCGGTGGCGTGGAAGTACTCACGGGCGGGCTTCCCCGCGCCGTACGAGTCGATCAGGGTCACCGGCAGGTCGTGCGCCGTGGTGACGTTCTGGGCGGCGTACATGGCGGTTCCGGGCCGTCCGGACGCCGTTCCGCCGACGAACGCCTGCGCCCGTAGCTGCGTGCTGCGGGTGAACTGCAACGGTGAGCCTTGGTAGAGCGTCGACTGCCCGTTGGGCAGTTGACCGTTGGTGGTGTAGCGGATCTGGGCGCCGGCGATCGCGGTGCTCAGCGACACCGACACCTGCCCCTGGAAGGTCCGGCTCGGAACGGAGAAGACGATGTCGCCGACCAGGTCCTCGGCCGAGGCGGCGGCGGTGATGGCGTCGGCGGCTGCCGTGCTCGCGTTCCGCGTGGCGGGGGAGGGCGCGGGTTCCGGTTCGGCGCCGGCCGATAACGGGATGAGCAATCCGGCGAGGAGCACGGCGGCGACCGCGAGTCCCGTGGTGCCGTGGGTAGCCGCGGCGCCGTTGCTGCGGTTGGTCAAACGCACGATGCCTCCTGTTCGGGTCGGTGGGACATGGTCGGTGTCGGGTCGACCGACGACGCGACGCCGCGGAAGTGGCGACGCAGCGTCCGTCGCCACGGCACGTCGGGCAGGTCGTGCCGGAGCGCGGCCAGACCGGTGGCGTACTTGGAGATGCGGGCCGGCCGCAGCCCTCGTTGCCACAACATCCGGTCGACCGGTGTGGCGGCTGAGGCGGTCTTCGTCTCGACCACGGCCAGGTGGGGCAGGCGCAACGTCGAATCCGCGTCCCGCCAGGACAGCTCGGTGTCGATGGTGACCCGGCTCAGCGTCCCCGGGAGCAGCAGGGTGGCCCGGTGGTAGTCGGTCACCAGGACCGGGTCGAGCGAACTCGCCGTCTCCGGGCCGATCGACTCGCGGCCGAGCGCCTCGTCGACGAAGTCGCGTCCGGGGTGGACGGTGCCGCAGTCCCGGGAGTGGTACGGCAGCCGGTGCTTGGTGATGCTCCCGCGCGCGCCGCTGATCTTGACCTCCAGCCAGCACTCGCCGGAGTCCAGGTAGGTGCGGGTGCGCACCTTGAACCGGCGGCGGCGTCGGTACGCCGCGCAGTAGTAGCTGGCCAACCGGGGCGTGTCGAAGTACACCGACTCGTAGCGGAACGTGCGTTCACCGTCGATGTCCAACGCCTTGGCGTACGGCGAGAGCTGGTCGAGCAGACGCGGCAACGCCTCCGTGGGCACGAGGTACTTGCGGTCCACCCTGGTCTGCAACGCGGCGCGGTCGACCAGTTCGGCGAGCCCGACGGGCGCCAGCCGGGCCAGCGCGCGCGTGATCGGCATCGTGGTCATCGGCGCGCTCCCGTGTGGGTGGGCACGCCGGCTTTGGCGGAGGTCAGGCCGCGTGCGGTGATCGCGTACCGGACGTCGACCACAGTGGTCTCGTTGACCAGGTCGAGCCGCTGGACGTTGACGGCGTGCACCCTGGCGTGCAGCAGCTGTTCCAGGTGCGCGACGAGTGCCACGTGGTCGGTCATCGCCGTGTCGAGCACCAGGATCTGGTGCCGGTAGTGGCGGAACAGCCGCCGGTGGTCGCCCAGGAACATCACCAGGACGATGAGTGCCATCAGGCCCGCGTTGAGCCAGACCGCGGTGGTGCCCAGCGCGCCGAGGAGACCGAGGGCGAGGGCGGAGAAGTAGTACGCGACCTCGTGCTGGTCCAGTTCCGTCGAGCGCAGTCGGATGATGGACAGCACGCCGAACAGCGCCATCCCGAGTCCCAGCCCCGCGCCGACGTTGCTGGCGCTCAGCGCGCTGGCGACGGCGAGGACGCCGATGTTGACCCCGAGGTAGGCGACGACCAGGTCGCGGCGGCGATGTCGGGGGAAGTAGAGCCCGAACACGAGCAGTGCCACTGCGCAGATGTCGATCGCGAACAGGACGAGTTGAGACATCTCGTTCGTTCCTCCTGAGCCGGTGCCGGTGTCGGCTGGGCACCGCCCGCTCCATGGCGGGGGTCGCAGGACGGTCGCCGAAACTTTCGTACATTAGGGTAAACTTTCGGGAACTACTGCGAAACGATAGGGGGACCAGCAGTGTCGCGTCAATGAACTTCAGGTGTGTGACTGTGGGCCAAAAGGAGCAATTCTCGCTGGTAAAGCGCGAGTTGTTGCCACTCTCGCCGTCATCCGGGTGAAAGCGCGGAGCACGCCAAGTCGCCATCTGTCCTGGGTGTAGGCGTTCGAAACTTTCGAAGCGGTGCGACGTGGGTCGGTCACAGGTCGTCAGCAACGGGCGTCGGGGGCGGTGACCAGAGGTGTCAGGCGTTCACCGGACAGTGGTGGAGCGCCCGCACCCCTAACCTGAAGATCGATGGCGGTGACGTCCTGGTGCTTGTCGCCGGAGGGGTCGGCAAACACCGGATCCGCACACCGAGAGGGGCCACACGGCGCCGGGGTGCGCCAGTTCCGGATCGCGTTGCGGGGTGCCAACCGCGGGAGTGGTCCGGATGGCGGAATCCTCGGCCCGCAGACCCGGCCGGTTGAGCGCGTGGGGGGCTCAGCCGGCCGGCCCGGACTGCAGTTGCGCACGGCGATCGAACGCGATGTGCCGGAGTCGCACGTAATAACCCTGTCCACTGTGGACTCGGAGGGCCGGCCGACGTCCCGCGCGTGGCACGTGCGGCTGCGGTACGAGCGCGGTGACGACGGGTGGACCAAGGCCCGGCTGTGGCCGTGACGGCGCCGTCGTACGGTCGGCACGGACGGTGACCGGGGGCCTACTCTGAAATTTCGAGGCGATCGAGCATGGCGCTGGAGCGGTCCGCGCGGTAGAAATAGCCAACCGTTGCTCCCATGTCCGATCCCGGCAGGTGCAGTTGTGAGAGCGCTCTCTCGCATCGGCGGCCGGTCGGTCGGCGTTACTACCCCCATAGAGGCTAGTCAATGACGATCATGCCCCACGCAAGACGTGAGAGCGCTCCCACGCGCCGAGGTCGGGTGTTCGTGCTCGGCCTCGCGCTGGCCGCGACCGCCGTGACGATCGCACCGGCCGCGAGCGCCGACCCGCCCCGCCCCGGCACACCCGACCAGCTCGGCGTGAACGTCAAGGTCTTCGACCCGAGCATGCCGGTCGCCGAGATCCAGGCCGCCCTCGACGCCACCCACGCCGCCCAGGTGGACAACGAGATGGGCACCGAGCGGTACGCCTACCTCTTCAAGCCCGGCCAGTACGGCACCGCCGAGCAGCCGTTGCAGATCAAGGTCGGCTACTACACCGAGATCGCCGGCCTGGGCGCCTCACCGACCGACGTCGTCATCAACGGCAAGGTGGAGGTCTACAACCGCTGCCTCACCGAGGGTGGCACGGCCAACTGCCTCGCCCTGGTCAACTTCTGGCGCACGCTGGGCAACCTGACCATCAACATCGACGGAGCGGGCCAGGACGGGTGCCGTGCGGGCGCCAACTTCTGGGCCGTGTCGCAGGCCGTGTCGTTGCGGCGGCTCAACGTCACCAGCGGGACGATGTCCCTGATGGACTACTGCACCGCCGGTCCGCAGTACGCCAGCGGCGGGTTCATCGCCGACTCCCGGCTGCCCTCCACCGTCAACGGCTCGCAGCAGCAGTGGCTGACCCGCAACAGCGAGGTCGGGAGCTGGTCCAACGGCGTGTGGAACCAGGTCTTCTCCGGTGTCGTGGGCGCTCCCGACGACGCGGAGTTCCCGACCCCGCCGTACACCACGCTCGACACCACTCCGCTGAGCCGTGAGAAGCCGTACCTGTTCGTCGACGCGTCGGGCGCCTACAACGTCCGTGTTCCGGAAGCCCGCAAGAACACCAGGGGCGTCTCCTGGGCGGACGGCATGACCGCCGGTCGCACCATCCCGTTGTCCGACTTCTTCGTCGCGACGCCGGCCGACTCGGTGCGCGACATCAACAACCAGCTCGCGCGCGGCAAGCACCTGCTGCTCACGCCAGGTGTGTACGACATCGAGCGCAGCATCGAGGTCAAGCGCCGCAACACGGTGGTCCTCGGTATCGGCCACGCCACCCTCACCGCCGTCAACGGCTCCACCCCGGTGGACGTCGCGGACGTGCCCGGTGTCGTCATCGCCGGTGTCACGGTCGATGCCGGTACCGAGCTGTCGCCCGTGCTGATGCGGGTGGGCAAGAAGCACGGCAACCGCCCGAGTTCGCCGGCCAACCCGACCACGCTGTCCGACGTCTACTTCCGCGTCGGCGGGCCGCACGTCGGCAAGACCGACACGGCGCTGGAAGTCAACAGCGACAACGTGCTCATCGACCACACGTGGGTGTGGCGCGGTGACCACGGCGTCGAGGGCTTCACCGACACCGAGCGCTGGAACACGAACATCGGCCGCACCGGCGTGGTGGTCAACGGCGACCACGTGACGGCGACCGGTCTGTTCGTCGAGCACTTCCAGCAGTACAACACCGTCTGGAACGGCGAGCACGGCACCACCGTGCTCTACCAGAACGAACTGCCGTACGACCCGCCGACGCAGGCCGACTGGATGAACGGTGACGTCGAAGGCTGGGCGGGCTACAAGGTGGGCGACCACGTCCGGTCGCACACGCTGCACGGCGGTGGCATCTACGTGTTCAACCAGAACAACCCGTCGATCCACACCGAGAACGGCTTCGAGGTCCCGGAGACCCCGGGCGTCAAGCTGCACCACATCATGACGGTCAACCTCAGCGCGGGCGTCATCGACCACGTCGTCAACGGCGTCGGTGACGCGGCCGACATGACGAAGATCGGCGTCCCGGTCTACGTCGCGGAGTACCCGGCCCCGTAAGCCCCGGCCGCACAGGAACGTGAGCGGTGTCCGACCCGGCAGTCGGACACCGCTCACCCTTGTGTGCGGACTACTCCCGATCAGCCGGTCGTGATCACCCAAAGTTACGGGCAACGGCGTGCGGTGGGACGCCGTATAGGGGGTGACCGAGTGGAGGAGGTGTCGCGTGCACGATCGGGACCGCGAGTTCCGGGCGTACTTCGAGGCACGGGCGGCTGTCGTGCGGCGGACCGCCTACTTGTTGTGCGGTGACTGGCACAAGGCCGAGGACCTGGCGCAGACCGCGCTGGCCAAGGTCTACGTGCACTGGGGGCGATTGGACAGGGACGGGCGGATCGACGCGTACGTGCGCAAGGTGTTGGTGCGTGCCGTCATCGACGAGTCCCGGTGGCGGGGGCGTCGGCCGGAGACGGTCGTGGAGGCCGTGCCGGAGTCGGGCGCGTCGGTGACGGGGGTCGAGGAGGCCATCGACGTGCGGCGGGCGTTGGCCGCGCTGCCGCCGAGGCAACGGGCCGCGGTCGTGCTGCGGTACTGGGAGGACCTGCCGGTCGCCGAGACGGCGGCGGCGCTGGGGTGCAGCGAGGGAACGGTGAAGAGCCAGGTGTCCAAGGGTCTGGGCACGCTGCGCCGGGCGTTGGAGACCAGGCGGACCGTGGCGTGGGAGGGCTTGTGAGCGACGAGGTGCGGGACATGATCCGATCGGCGCTGGCGGACGAGCCGGGGTTGGGCCTGGAGTTCGAGCGGGTCGTCGCGGACGGGCGCAGGCGGCGGGCGAGGCGGCGTTTCGGCGCGTTGACCGCGGTCGCGGTGGGCGTCATCGCCGTCGTCGGGGTCAGCACGATGTTGACGGGGACGCCGTCGCAACCCGCGGGCCTTGCGTCCACGGTGCCGACGACCACGCCGCTTCCGGTCAACCCCGGCTGTGTGGTGCCCAAGATGACAGGCGGCTTCCCAGACCAACCGCGTGGCACGGCGAACCCCGACGAACTGGCCGAGTCCGGTCGGCTCACCGAGGCGTTCAAGCGGTTCGCGCTACCGGCTGATGTCCAGGCGAGTCCGCTGGAGCTGTGCGTGGTGCGGGGGAGTTGGGGCGGCACGTTCACGGTTGCCGGCGACCGGTCGGTCACGGTGTACGTGAGGCAGGTCGGTGGCCAGCCACCCGGTGAGTGCGTGCACTACAACCCGACTACGCAGTGCTCGACCAGGACGCTTCCGGACGGCTCGACGGCGCGGGTGATCGTGGAGCCGATGCCGGACGCGACGCTGGTCACTGCTGACGTGTGGCGGACGGACGGCACGTACGTGCACGTCGTGGAGACCGGCAGCCAGGGCTTGACGACCAGGGTGTTGAACGATGATCAACTGATTGCCCTGGCCACTGCCCCGCAACTGAGGGTGCAGTGGACCGGCCGATCGGAGCCCGCGGCGCCGTCCGACCGCCGTGCGGCCGAACTGGACCCGGTGTTGGCAGGTGCGCTGCCTCCCGGCCTCCGCGCCGAACCGATCCCCGGCGTGTCCGCCCAGCCCTTGAAGTTCCGCATCAGCCAGGGCGGGTACCGGGCGATGGCGAACCTGTCCGACGCGGCCGGTAGCGGGTGGCTGCTGGTGAACCTGGAGAAGCCCGGTGATGGCGAGGTGACCTGCGGCGACCGGGCGACGTGCGAGATCGTGGAGCTGTCCGACGGTCGCAAGGCGGCGATAGAGTCCAACACCGAGGGTGGCGTGAGCCGACTGTTCCTCAACACGAAGGCAACGGACGGCACCGTGATCAGCATCCACTCCACCAACGCCGCCAACACCGGCCCAGGCCGCGCCACCCCAACCCGCCCCTCCCCACCGCTGACCGTGGCCGACTTGGTCCGGATCGCCGAGCTTCCGGACCTTCACTGGTAGATCCGGGAGTTGCCGGACGGAATCATCGGCGGTGACGAATCAGGAAGTGATGTTCTACCTCAGCATCTCGAAGCACTCACCCTCGGACCGTGCACGGGCGCGCTTCGAGGGTGATTGCGTCTGGACGGAATTCGACGAGGTCGGCACCGTCTTCGACGGCCGTGAACTGACGTTGCAGGACTACCTTGAGGTCGAGGACCGATACGTACGCGTGGTGCGCGCGGTCATGGATTCGCTCGGCTCCCAGCGGGTGGTGCTGCGGCACGTCTTCGTGGCTGAGCTTCCGCCGGAAGAACTGGGTGAGCTGTACAACGGGCGTGTCGTAGACCGGCAAGAGGTCGAGATCCTGCTCCGCAACCTGCTCAGGGGAGCGGATTACAACGCCCAGTTCGACCTGGGTGACGGAGTGCACGTGCACGTCAGCTGGGACTTCTACCTGAGCATGTCCGGACCGCGCGATCTGTCGGCGTTCATCGAAGTCGCCGGTGAGTGCGGTCTCTACGTCAACCACAACTTCGAGGAGAAGGACGATCCGGACGATGACCCAGATCCGCCTCCTCTCGCGGATCACGACTTCTGGTCGTCGGTTCGCGGCGTGATCGAGGCGTCTGCCGGGCCGGTGTTGCTGATGGAACGGCGGGCAGGGGGGCGCTACGGGGAGGATTGGTACCTGGTCGGTGCCGAGGATCTGGACGACGTGGTGTCCCGACTCAGGGCCGGCGCGGAGGTGTTGGTCTACCCCGACCTGAAGGTGACCACCACGACGCCGGATGCCCTGGTCGAGTCCGTCGCCTCATCGGTCGGGTCGTTGGCGAGCATCGTGCTCTTCCGCCGGCCACGACCACGGCCCCGGTTGGACTACTTGGGGTTGAGCGAAGGGCTGGGTTCGACGGTTCCGGAAACCTTGCTGGGAGCCGAGGGCGTCGGCTACTTCTTGGACCCGGACCTGGAGGCGGACGACACTCGCTGTTTGCGGGCAGTTGTCTGAGTCAGTTGCGTCACACCGACCGGCAGAACGGCTCGGCCCCCGCGATACGGGTGTCGGTGTGCAGGTACAGGTTCCGATACCCCGGCGTGTCCGCCACGAACGCCGTCGCCATGTCGACCAAAGCCCGCGCCAACCCGCACCGGCGGTGATCAGGGCGCACGTACACCCGGAACAGTTGCGCAGTAGTGCGGCCTGCCCACTGACGCATGGAGGCCCGCACCCAGATGTTCGGGTGTGGGCCTCCTGCTGGAGTACGAGCGTCAGCGCGACGTGTTGGTCGCCGTCACGAACCGCCGCACGGCACCCGGCCCGGAGAACGCCAGCGCTGGACCGCCGGCGTCCTTCGAGTCCCGGATCGCGGCCAGGTCGTTCCGCAACTCGACGCAGTTCGTCGCCGTGTTGCTTCTGCTCGATCTCCTCCAATTCGGTGCGTTCATCGCATCCTCATCAATCGATCTGGCGAAGAGCGTCGTCGATGAGCGCAGAGGTCTGGTCCGCGCTCATCGCGACGTTCAACGCCTCGGTCGCGGCCCTGTCGAATGCCGCGATTTCCTCCGGCTGTTCGAGGAACAAGCCGGAAGTCTGGTTCTCCAGATGGACCACAGATTTCGCTGCGGAAATCGTGATGAGGCTGAACGCGCCGGCCAGAGCGGGGTTCCACTCGTCGTCGGTCGGGACTGCGCGAAGCTCTACATTGGGCAGTTGAGCCATCTTCAGCAGGTGCTCCAACTGCTCGCGCATCACGGCCGGGCCACCGAATCGCTGCCGGAACACGCCTGCACCGATCGCTGCGGTGAACTGAACCGGAGCCGACCTCGTCAGCACGTCGCGCCGACCCATGCGAATCGCGACGCGTGTTTCGATTTCGTCGTCGGGCACACCGCCCCGGCGCATGATGCTGCGGGCGTATCCGCCGACCTGGAGAAGGCCCGGCACGACGAGCGGGCTGATGTCGACGATCGCGCCGGCCAACTGCTCGATCTTGAGCAGAGCATGCAGCTGCTGCCGCTGCCCCGGTAGGTCTACTGCGAGCCACGCCAAGCTCGCGTCGTCGGGCTCTTCTCGTGCGAGAGCCAGCGCTCGCTCGCGATCAGGCCCGGTGACACCCAGCGCGCCCAGGAGGGCCGCCGTCAGCTCAACGTCCGGCGGGCGTTCACCGCTCTCGATTCGCGACATCGCACCCACTCCCAGACCCACCTGCCGCTCCAAGGCGCGCTGGCTCAGCGGCGGCTCGACCGCCTCGCGGCCGGCTTTGATCAAGGCGCCGAGGGCCATTGCTTTCGGGGTGCTGCGAACCATGCAGCACAGCATAGGGCCGGTGACAGCCGTCCTAGAGACGCCCGATCGGGGTATCGACAAGACATGCTGCGCAGCAGCACCCTTGTGTTGCGCAGCACCGCGCAGCGCAGGTCGAAGCAGCCCCCCACTCCGCTCGGAGGTCCCGATGGCGTTCAGTCGTAAGTTCCTTTGCCGAGACACCCTCGGCAGGCCGGCCACTACGACGGTGGCCGTCGACCAGGAAGCGTTCAGGAAGCTCCCGGGCGCTCGGTGATGGACCTACTGTTCGGTGCGGCGGTCGGCCTGCTGCCCGCACTCATCCTGCTGATCTCGACAAGGCGACGCGGTCCTTCGTTCGCCGAGCCCGGCGGCTACCTCCACCCAGAGCCACTGGCCACCCCTGGACCGGGTGGCCGGACATGCGCGGCGGGCGGTGGAGCAGCCGAGGTCTGGTCGGCGCCCGCCTCCGCCGCGTCCTCAGCTACCGCAGTGAGATGTGATGGCTGGGCCTCGACACCGCGCCTGTCTGTGTCCTCCTGGTCCAGGCAAGTGCGGCCGGAGGTGGGCACGTCTCCTCTTCCAACTGACGTGCCCGCCGCCTCCACCCGACCGGTGATGCAGTGATGACCCGCCAGGGACAGGTTTCTGATGTGCGGACCCTTGCCGGGGCGAAGTCCGCGCTGTCCCGGCTGGCACCGCCACCCGATGCGTCACCCGACCAACGGCGGGCCTTCCACGAGTACGCCGGCGGGGTGTACCGGCGGGTCGCCGAAACGGACCAGGACCACCACTACGAGGCGATGGCCTACGCGTACGTCGAACGGGAGATCTATGCGCCGCGGGCATCGTCAGCAGCAGCAGTGCAAGTGCCCGATCCCACCGACCTGTGACAGGAAAGCCGATGGTTACCGAGATCGCCGAGAAGATCCACAGGCAGCCCAGGCTGAGTACCGCGCTCAGCCGCGAACTGGGTGAGGAACTGCGCAAGATCCGGCGCAGGGCACGGATGGGTTCAGCCGAAACGGCCGACGCCCTGGGCTGGTCGTTGGGCAAGCTCAGCAAGCTGGAAACCGGCAGCCGGGGCACGAGCCCCGGCGAGATCGGCGCGCTGCTCGGCCGCCTGGGCACCGCCCCGCCCACCCGCGACCGGATCCTCGCCATCGCCGGCGAACCCGCCACCGGCAGCTTCATGCGACCGCACCGCACCGCCCCGGACACCCTGACCGCCCTGTCGCTGCACGAACGGATGGCACGGACCATCACGACCTACGAGCCGTTCACCGTCCCCGCCCTGGCCCAGACCCAGGACTACACCCGCGCCCTGACCGGTGACAGCGCGATCGCCGCCGCCCGGATAGCCCGACAAGAGGCACTTCACGCGCTGCACAACCTCAACCGCCCCCACACCATCCTCTACCTCCACGAGAGCGCAGTGCGCGGGATAGTCGGCGGCCCGGCGGTCATGCGGGACCAGATGCTGCGACTGGCCATGATGTGCGAGACGACACGCGTCACGCCGCGACTCATCCCGATGGACGCTCCGTTCGACCAAACCGTCCTGCGCCACGGCGCACTGCTGACCTTCGCAGAGCCGATCAAATCGCTGGCCTACGCAGAAACCGACACCGCAACCGTGTTCCACGAAGCCCCGCAGATCATCGCCCACTACGAGACCAAGATGCTGCGACTCGACACCCTGGCCCTGCCCCAGGCCCAATCCAGGGACGCCTTCACCTACTGGGCCGACGTGTACGACAAGGCCACCTGACTGGACCTCGGGCTTCATCATCGGCCCCGCGCAGCGGTCGATGAGTGAGGGTGCTGGACTGGTGGGCAGACGGAGGCCGCCTGCCCACCGGCAAGACCTCAGCGTCCCAACGGGATCTCGAAGTGGACGGTTTGGAAGGTAATCGGGTCGCCGTCACGGGCGTCGTGCACCTCCTCGGCCACCGACCGCCAGAACGGCTCGGCCCCCGCGATACGGGTGTCGGTGTGCAGGTACAGGTTCCGATACCCCGGCGTGTCCGCCACGAACGCCGTCGCCATGTCGACCAAAGCCCGCGCCAACCCGGACCGACGGTGATCGGGTCGCACGTACACCCGGAAAAGTTGCGCAGTAGTGGGCTCCGGGTAACGGGCCGCCAGCCAAGCCGGATGCGGTGGGCTGGAAGGCGCCGTCGCACGCACACCAGTGGTCGCCACCACCTCGTCGCCCTTCACCGCCACGAACAACGCGTGCCGCGAAGGCCGCACGTACGCACCCTGCAGATCGATCACGTCACCGTGCCATTCCGGCCGATACCCGTAGCCGAACTCCTGGTAGAACGTATCCAGCATGACACTGCGCGCCCCCGGCAAATCAGCCGCACGCGCCCGACGGACCTCATAGGGCCCCACTTCACGGTGGTACTCGGTCATGTCCTCTTCTCCTCTGTTCCTTCCATCGCTCGACCCAACAGGCCGATGGTCACCGGGTGCGTGGGGGCGCCCAGCACGTCGCCCGCCGCACCGTGCTCGACAAGTTCTCCTTGGTGCAGCACCGCGACGCGGTCCGCCAGCCGCGCAACCACGGCCAGGTCATGGCTGATCAGCACCAAAGTGCACGTCAACGCCGCAAGCTGGTCCAACAAACCAGCCTGCGTCAACGTGTCCAAACCGGACGTGATCTCGTCGCACACCAGCACGTCCGGCCGGGCGAGTAGCGCGCGCACCAAAGCGGCCCGCTGCAACTCGCCACCCGACAACCCCGCAGGTCGACGCGCCACGGTCTCCGAGTCCAGCCCCACGGCCGCCAACTCGGCCAGAGCCAACGCGCGAGCATCAGCCACGCCGCCCAGCCGCACGGCAGTCCGACTGACCTGGTCCAGCACCGTCCGATAAGCATCGAACGACGCACGAGCGTCCTGGAACACGTACTGCACAGCAGCCAACTGCCCCCGCGAACGCCGTCGCAACGACCGGGGCAGCGGCCGGCCGTCGAGCAGCACCTCCCCGTCAAACGTGGGGTGCAACCCGGCGATGCACCGCGCCAGAGTCGTCTTCCCACTCCCGGACCGACCCACGACAGCAAGCCGCTCACCCGCCCCGACCCGCACATCAACGGAACGCAGCACAGTCGTGGACCGGTGCCGGGCGGAAAGTGAACGGGTCTCCAGCCGAGGCGAAGCAAGCCCACGCGCAGTCGGAACAGTGACGCGGGGCTGGGCGGCGACCAAAGCGGCCGTGTAAGGGGAACGGGGACGTGAGAGCACGTCAGCCGTAGACCCCGCCTCCACCACCTGACCCGCACGCAGCACCACCACCTCATCCGCCAACGCGCGCACCACGTCCAAGTCATGCGTCAGCAGCACCAGAGCAACTCCCTGCGCCACCACCGACGCCAGCTCGTCCACCACCTCCGCCCGCGTAATCGGGTCCTGACCGGTAGTGGGCTCGTCCGCGACAAGAACCGCCGGATCACCCACCAGCGCCTGCGCCAACACCACCCGCTGCTGCTGCCCACCGGACAGCTCATGCGGATACCGCCGCAGCAACTCCACCGGCACCCGCGCCCGACGCAACGCGGTCGAGATCAACGAATCAGGAACACCCGGGTGCAACGCCGCGATCTCCCGGAACACACCCCCCAACCGCCGCACCGGGTTCAAAGCGGCCGACGGCTGTTGCGGCACGAACGCGACCCGCCCGGTCACCGTGACCCGCCCGCTCACCGACACCCCCGGCGCGTGCTCCCCGAGCAACGCCAACCCGGTCGTCGTCTTCCCGCTACCGGAGGCACCCACCAAAGCGACCACCTGCCCGGCGGACAAAGCGAAGCTCACCCCGTCGACCAACGTGTGAGACCCCGCCACCGCACGCAGACCCTCGACATGCACGACAGTCATGCCCGAGCCTCCGCCCGCAGCGCACGGTCGAACACCAGGTTCAGCCCCACCGACAACGCCACGATCAGCAACGCCGGCACGACCACCGCCCACGGCTGGAGGAACAGCCCCACCCGGTTCCGGTCGACCATGACCGCCCAGTCCGCCGCATCCGGCGCCACCCCCACCCCCAGGAAACTGGCCGACGCCACCAGATACAGCGCACCGGTCAGCCGCACGCCCGAGTCAGCCGCCAACGTCCGCAGCATCGACCGTCCTGTGTAGACGATCGACGTCCGCCACCACGTCTCGCCCTGCAACCGCATCGCCTCCAACGCCGGACGCCCGGAGATCTCCAACGCCGAAGCCCGCGAAATCCTTGCCACATCAGGAAAGTTGACCAGCGCAACCACCAGGACGAGCACCGACAGACCCGGCCCGGCAATGGCCGCCACCAGGATCAGCACGAGCAGCGACGGCACCGCGAGCAGCAGGTCCAGCGGCCGCATCAGCACCTCGTCAACGATCCGAACCCGCGACATGGCCGCCACAACGCCCCACGGCACGCCCACCAGATAAGCGAGCAACGTCGCCAGCAACGCGACCAACACCACCGTCTGCCCACCCGCGAGCACCTGGTGCCACACGTCCCGGCCCACGAAATCCGTGCCCAACGACGAGTTCGCCACGAACGGCGCCCCGCGCGTCAACGAATCCGGCACGAACAACGGCCCGAGCAGCGCCAACGCCAACGGCACCACGACGAGCAGCGCACCGACGCCCCTCATGCGATCGCCACCGATCGCGGCGCGAGCCGGAACACCACGAGGTCGGCGACCAGGTTCACCACCACCGTGGTGACCGCGAAGACCACCGCCAAGCCCTGCACCACCGGCAGGTCACGGCCCGCGACCGCGTCCACCAGGATCGTGCCCAGGCCGGGAATGACGAACACCGCCTCGACCACGATCACACCGCCCAACAGCCAATCAACAGTCCGCGCCACCTGCTGCACGGCCGGCGCCAAAGCGGACGGAAGCGCGTGCGCGAACCGGACTCGCGTCACACCGATCCCCAGCCGAAGGGCGTGGCGGACGTGGTCCGAGGCCAGCGCGTCGATCATCCCCGCCCGCACCAACCGGCTGATCGAGCACAACGGCCGGGCCACCAGCACCACCAGCGGCAGCACCAGCACGGCCGGTGAAGCCAACAGGTCCGCCCCCACCGCCGTGGGCGGCAGCCACCGCAACTGCACCCCGAACACCGCGATCAGCACCACGGCCAGCGCGAACTCCGGGATCGAGTGCAGGCCCACGGTGACGGTCGTGACCACCCGGTCCAACGGCCCGCCTTCACGCAACGCCGCCAGCACACCGAGCAGGACCGACAACGGGATCAGCAGCACCAAGGCCAGCAGCGCCAGCACGAGCGTCGGCCCGAGCCCGTCGTGCAGGAACTCGGCGACCGGTCGACCGGAGAACAGCGACACCCCGAAATCGCCGTGCGCCAGCCCCCACAGCCACGAGCCGAACCGGTCCAGCGCGGGCCGGTCCAGCCCCATCGCGACCCGGATCTCCTCGATCCGGCGCGGGTCCGGGTTGTCGCCCGCCAACGCCACCGCCGCGTCCCCTGGCAACGCCTGCACCAGCAGGAACACCACGGTTACGACGGCGAGCACCTGGATCACGCCGATCGCCAGCCGCCGAAGAGCGTACCGGCGCAGGCTCACCCCAACCACACCTTGTCGAACCGCGCCCAGTCGAGCGTGTTCGCGGGCGCGGTGGAGATGCCGCCGACGTTGGGCGCCGCGCCGACGATCCAGTCCGCGAAGCCCCACATCAGGTAGCCGCCCTCGGCGTGCAGGGAACGCTGCATGTCGCGGTAGACCGACGTGCGCTCACCAGCATCCACAGTAGACACCGCGCGGTCGTAGAGCGCGTCGAACTCCGGCCGCGCCCACTTGGTCACGTTGGTGCCCGAACCGCTCAACAGCCGCTGCGCGATGTGCGTCTCGATCGGCATCGCACCGGACCGGAAGCTCGACATGGACCCGTTCTTCAGCGTGTCGGCCCAGTAGCTGTCCTTGTTGCCGGTGACCACCTCGATGGTCAGCCCCGAGCCCTTGACCTGGTCGGCGAACACCGTGGCCGCCTCCACCATCCCGGCCGCGGCGGTCGACGTGTCCAGCTTGACCGTCAGCCCCTCGGCACCGGCCCGGCGGATCAGGAACTTCGCCTTGTCCAGGTCACGCGTGCGCTGCGCGATGTCGTCGGCGTAGTGCTGGTAGCCCTTGCCGAACAGGTCGTTGCCCACCTGCCCCGCGCCCGCGAGCACCGACTCCACCAACTGCGGACGGTCGGCCAGCAGGAACATCGCCTCGCGCAGGTCCCGGTTGTCGAACGGCGGCCGGTCCACCTTCATCGCGAACGCCTGCACGGCGCTGTTCGGCGCACGGTGGATCGCCAGCCGGTCACTGCCGCTGTGACTGCGAGCGGTGGTCGGGGTCAGGTCGTGCGCGTACTCCACCTGCCCGCCGAGCAGCGCGTTCGTCCGCGCCGACTCCTCGTTCGCGATCACGAACTCCAGCTCGTCCAGGTGCGGCGCGCCCTCCCAGTACTCGGCGTTGCGCTTGAGCAGCACCGACTTGCCGGGCTCGAACGACACGAAGCTGAACGGCCCGGAGCCGACCGGCGCCGTGAAGTCCTCGGCCCCGGCGGGCACGATGTACGCGCCGAACGCGGCCAGCACGTTGGGGAACTCCACGAACGGCCGCTTCAGCGCGAACTCCACCGTCCGGTCGTCCACCGCACGGCTGTTCGCCAGATCGATCAACGCGAGGCTGGACTTGGCCCGGAACGCGCGGTTCGAGTCGAGGATGCGGGCGTAGCTGGCCAGCACGTCCTCCGCGCGCACCGGCTGGCCGTTGTGGAACGTGGCCTCACGCAGGGTGATCCGCCAGCGGGTCAGTGCGGCGTCCGGTTCCCACTTCTCGGCGAGTCTGGGCTGCGCCGAGACATCCGGACCGAGGTCGGCGAGCTTGTCGTACAGCGCCTTGGACCGCGCGGCCTCCACGAACAGGTTCGCCAGGTGGGGGTCCAGCACTTCCTTGGCTCCGCCGCCCGCGAACGCCGCACGCAGCCGTCCGCCGGCGCGGGGCGTGGAAGGGGCGGACGTCTGGGCGCCGGTGGTGCCGCACCCGGTGAGGGTGGCGATCGAGAGACCGGCGGTGAGGCCGAGGAAGCCGCGGCGGTTGAGGGAGTGCATGGTCGATTCCTTCCAGTGACGTCAGGGGCGGAGGCGCGCGACGAGGTGCAGCCGGTCTCCGGACAGGTCCTCGCTCAACTCGGCGTCGGCGGTCCACGGCTCGTCGGTGCGCGGCCCCGGCGAGTCGAACAGGGCGATCACGTCGAATCCGGCCTGGTCCAGCACGTGCCGGAGTTCCTGCGGGAACAGCAGCCGCCACGCCGAGCGCTGCACGAGCGGCTGGGCGCCCGGCCACCACCACTCGCGCCGACGGCGCAGCAACTGGGCGGCGTGGTCGATCCAGAGCCGGGTGTGGGAGGTGTACGAGACGCCCTCCCAGACGACGGTGCGGCTGCGGGTGCCGTCGAGCAGCTCGGTGTTGCCGAGGAAGAACGCGCCGTTGCGCATCTCCGCGACCAGCAGCCCGCCGGGGGAGAGGTGGTCGCGGCAGCGGCGCAGGAAGCCGTCCAGGTCGGCGTTCGTGTGGCAGTACAGCAGCGCGCTGTCCAGGCACGTGATCACATCAAAGCGTTGACCGAGCGAGAACGTCCGCATGTCGCCGAGCACGAACGTGACCGCCGGGTGGTGCTCCCGTGCGTACTCGACCATCCGCTCCGAGCTGTCCAGCCCGACCACGTGGTAGCCCAGACCGGCCAGGTGACCGGCGTCCCGGCCGGTGCCGCAGCCGACGTCCAGCAGGTCACCGGACCGGCCGCCGAACCTGGTCACGACGTCGTGCGTGAACCGGGCGGCGACGTGGTCGGGATCGGGGAACTGGTGCTCGTAGAGCGCGGGGTTGTCGGTCAGCAGGTTCTCGCCGGCCGGGTTGTCGTACAGCGTCATCGGGCCACCTCTCGCTTGACGGTCAGCACGCCGCGTCGGTGCAGCCAGGCCACCGCCACCGCGCAGCCGACCCCGACCGCCACGCACAGCAGGGACGCCAGCCAGCCCGACCAACCGAACACCCAGCCGATGGCCGCGTTGCCCACAGCCGCCGCGACACCCGAGACCAGGTAGAACACGCCGAAGTACGTGCCCGCCAAACCGGTCCGCCCGAACTCCGGGATCAGGTCGTAGACGAACGGCTGCGCGATCATCACGCCGACCGACAGCAGCAGCGCCGCGACCAGCACGGGCGTGATGCCGCCGAGCGGACCGACGTGACCGACCGCCGTCGAGACGAACCCCGCCCCCATCACCGCGAGCCCCAACGCGATCGCCCGGCCGCGCGCCACCCGCTTCAACCACCTCGTGATGCGCACCTGGAACAGCAGAGTGGCCACAGTGGACACCAGGAACACGGCAGCGACGGCGAGCGCGGAGTCCGTCAGCCGCTGTGCCTCCAGTGGCAGCACCAGGTAGAGCTGGTTCTGGAGGACGAACATGCCGGTCAGCGCACCGGTGAACGCCAGGAACCGGCGGTCGGCCAGGCACTCTCGCCAGTCGTCCAGCACGGTGCCCTGACGCGGCGCGGCCGGACGGGCGGGCAGCACGGCTGCCTGCACGACCGTCAGCACGGCGAAGATCCCGGACGCCACCAGCGCCGCGATCCTGAAGTCCCACAGCATCAGCAGGCTGCCCAGCAGCGGACCGGTCAGCGCACCGGCCTGCCCGTAGAGGTTGAACAGCGCGAACGCCCCGGCCCGGTCCTCCGACTCCTCGGCGATGTAGGCGCGTACTGCGGGGTTGAACAACGCACCGGCCAGTCCACTGAGGACGGACGCGGTCAGCAGCACCGCCACCGACCCGCCCGCCGCGAACAGCCCGAACCCGATCGCCCGGACCGCGCAGCCCGCGATGATGACGCGACGCGGCCCGAGCCGGTCGGACGCCGAGCCGCCGAGCAGGAACAGCCCCTGCTGGCTCAACGTCCGCACGCCGAGCACCAGACCGATCGTCGCCACCGACAGGCCGAGGTCGCCGAGGTGCGTGGCCAGGTAGGGGATGAGCAGGTAGAAGCCGGTGTTCACGCCGAACTGGTTGACCAGCAGCACGCGCACCGACAGCGGGAAACGCTTCATCGCCGCTCAGCCCTGGTGGGCACGTCGCCGAGACCGGGCACGTCGCCGAGACCGGGCACGACGCCGAGACCGGGCACACCGGACAGCCGCAGCGTGCCGTCATCACCGCCGATACCGGTCCACGGGTCGTCCGCGAGCAGGAGGTGGCCGTCCAGGTCGACCCAGCGGGCGTGGCCGGTCAGGTGCACGGCGGGCGCGATGCCGAGCGAACTCGCCACCAGGCAGCCCAGCATCACGTCCAGGCCGGACGCGCGGGCGATGTCGATGATCTCGCGGGCGGCGGTGATCCCGCCGCACTTGGCCAGCTTGACGTTCACCCCGTCGACCAGGCCCGCCAGCGCCCGCACGTCGGCGGCGGTGGCCGCGTCCTCGTCCGCGATCAACGGCACCGGGCACCGTTCACGCAGCCACGCCAGATCATCCCACTGACCTGGTGCGATCGGCTGTTCCAGCGCGTCGACGCCGGTGAGCTGGTCGACCACCCGCACGGCCTGCTCGGCGGTCCACCCGCCGTTGGGGTCGAGGATGAGCCGGACGTCCGGCGCGGCGGCCCTGACCGCGTTGACCGTGGCCACGTCGTGCTCCGAGCCGACCTTGACCTTCAGCACCGTGAACCCGCGTGAGGCCAGGTAGGCGGCCTGAGACGCGGCGTGCGCGGGGTCGCCGATGCCGATCGTGTAAGCCGTCGGCACGTCCGTCCACTGTGGAACGCCGACGAGCTGGTGCACCGGAATCCCTTGCCGCAACGCCTTCAGGTCGTGCAGCGCGGTGTCCACGGCGGCCAGCACACCGGGTGGCAGCTCCGGCAACGCCAACTCGGCTGGATCTGCGCATGCGGCCATCACGGGCACCAAGTCCCGCAGAAGACCCGTGATCCGTTCGACGTCCAGCCCGTAGTACTGGCTCGTCACCACCTCGCCGTGCCCGCGCACCCCATCGCACTCGATCACCACGCGCACCGCGTCACGCCGGGCCATCACCGACCGCGAGATGCGCAGCGGCGACCGCAACTCCAGCCCGTACACCGTCCAGTCGAGCTTCACGCCGGCACCCCGACTGCCTTGGGCGCGTACACCGACCGGCACCTGGCCCAGCTGGTGACCTCGATCTCGGCCGTGTCGGCGATCTCGACCGGTCGGTCCTCCGGCGTCCCCAGCAGACCCCGTGACCGGCAGAAATCGTCGTCGAAGATGGTGCCGAGGTAGCGGTGCGGACCGTCCGGGAAGATCGTCACCACGGTCGCGCCGGGCTCGACGCGCGCCACCCACGCCGACACGAGGGCCACTGCCCCGGTGCTCCAGCCGCCGGTGACGAAGCAGTCCCGCGCCAACCGGCGGCAGGCGTCGACCACCTCCACCGGACCCAGCCAGTGCACCTCGTCGAACTCCTCGTAGGCGACGTTGCGCGGATGGATGCTGCTGCCGAGCCCACGCATCACCCGTGACCGGGCGGGCTGGCCGAAGATGGTCGAGCCGACCGTGTCCACGCCGATCAGCCGCACGTCCGGCCAGTAGCGGCGGAGAGCGGTGACGACGCCGGCGCTGTGCCCACCGGTGCCCACGCTGCACACCAGCACGTCGGCGCGCTCCACCTGCGCGGCCAACTCCTTGGCCAGACCCGTGTACCCGGCGGGGTTGTCCGGGTTGTTGTACTGATCCGGCCAGTACGCGCCCGGCAACCCGCGCAGCACCGACCGGAGCCGGTCCAGCCTGGCCTGCTGCCAGCCGCCGGTCGGGTGCGGCCGGTCCACGATCTCCAGCCGTGCGCCGTGGGCGTGCAGCAGCGCGCGCATCGACGGTTCCAACTCGTGGTCGACCACCAGCACGATCGGGTGCCCCAACGCCTGACCGGCGAACGCCAATCCGAGGCCGAGGGTGCCGCTGGTCGACTCCACGACGACCGCGCCGGGACGCAGTTCGCCGCGTTCACGGGCCGCCAGCAGCATCGCGACCGCCGAACGCGCCTTCATCCCGCCCGCGCTCAGGCACTCCAGCTTCGCCCAGAAACCGCCGTGGCGGTGGGGGAGCGGGGTGTCGATGCGCGCGACGGGCGTGTTGCCCAGCAAGTCGAGCAGGTAGTGGTTGCGGCGTGGAGACAGCACGGTCACCCGACCTGTTCGGCTCGGTAGTGGTGCAGGGTGGTCGGGCCGCCGTGCAGCCAGAAGAACGGATATGGCTCCGCGGACACCGCCGTGACGCCCGAGCCGAGGAACCACGGCACGATCGCGCTCGCGGTCTGGGCGAACACCACGACCGGCCGGTCGGCGGCGACTGCCTTGCGCAGCAACGGTTCGAAGCTGCCGTTGCCGACCGTCATCCCGGACGCCAGCACCAGATCGCAGTCCGCGACGGCGGCCTCGGCATCGGTCACGACCGGCTCGTCCCACTCGGTGCGACCGCCCTTGAGGTCGCACGGCACGTACCGCAGGCCACGCGCGCGCAAGTGGTGCAGCAGCGAGTTCACCACGCCCACGACCAGCACCCGTTGTCCCGGCACGGCGTCCAGCAGGTCGACCACGGCGGACGCCCGTTCCATCGACTTGGCCAGCGAGTCACCTGGTCCGACGAGTACTTGCCGTGCGGACGACGTCGAGTGCGGGTGCGCGTTCATCAGGTACGCGTCCAGCACCGCCGTGCGGATCGCGGTGTCGGGGTGGGCGAGCAGGCCCGCGACGCTCTCGCCGACGCAGTCCGTCACGTCCGCTCCCGCCCAGTCGGGCTCGACGGCGCACGATCCGACCGCTTCACCGACTCGCACGCTGATCACGGTGTTGCGGTACGCACGGCCGCGCGAGACGTGCCGGGCGCCCTGCCTCGTGGTGAACGCGACGCTCACCCGGGACTCGGCCGGGTCCGGACCGATCGCTCCCGAACGGGCCAGCTCGACGAGTTCCGTGATGCCGGTCAGGGTGCGACGGTTTGCTTGGGTCGTCATTCCGCGTACCGGACTTCCAGCGTGTTCACGACCTGTTCGGCCCGTGCCCGCGCGTCGGCGTCCGGTGAGGTGACCATGACGTGGCCGAGGTAGCTGTTGTTGCTGGTCGGCTCGCCCGCGCGGTGCCCCGCGGGCTTCAGCGCCCAGCCCACCACGTCGGGGTTCGCGGCCAGGGTGTCGACGCCGTCGATCCCGGCCAGCACCCCGGCGTGCGGCGGCAGGAGGAACGAGATGGCCGCGCTGCGCACGCCGGTCTCCCGTGCCCGCAGGTCGGGTTGGTGGCCGACGGCGAGCTGGGTGAACACGGAAGGCAGGTCGATGCCGGTGACGCGGCGGACCAACTCGGTGATCTGGTTGCCCGCCGGGCGCGGGTTGACCTCGATCAGCCGGGGGCCGTCTTCGGTCAGCTTGACCTCGGTGTGCGCCACGGCGCTGTCCAGGCCGAGCGCTTCGATCGCCGCCACGGCCGTGTCGATGGCCGCCGCTTGGTCCGTCTTGCTCAAGCGGGCCGGGAACATGTGGCCGCTCTCCACGAACCACGGGTGTCCGGCCAGGCTCTTGTCCGTCACGCCGATCACGCGCGTGATGCCGTCCACCGTGACCGTCTCCACGCTCACCTCGGGGCCGACGAGGAGTTCTTCGAGCAGCACGGTCGGCACCCGCTCCTGGCCGCGTGCGTTGACCGGGAACGCCTCCAAGGCCAGGAACGCCTCGCGCAACGCGGCCTCGTCCCGCACCTCGCGGACGTGCATCCCGGCGCACAGGTCCACCGGCTTGACCACCAGCGGGTAGCCCAGCTCGGCGGCGGCTTTCGCGGTGGCGGGCCAGTCCTGGGTGAGGCTGAACCGGGGGCCGGGCACGCCCGCGTTACGGGTGGTGGTGCGGGTGAGGTCCTTGCGGTAGGCGCGTTCCACGGCTTGCGGGTCGGGGCCGGGCAGGTTCAGGTGCGCGGCGACCGTGGCGACGGTGGCCAGGTAGTAGTCGCACGAGGAGATCACCCCGTCGAACGAGAGCACGTCGTGCATTCGCTCCACATAGGACAGAAGCGCGGGCATGTCGTTCGTCTCGGTCGTGAGCACGTTGTCGGCCGCCAGCAACGGGTGCGGGTGGGACGGTGCGGCGCGCAGGTAGTGGTGCAGGTCGCGGGTGAGGAAGGAGAACCGGTGGCCGGACTCGTGGATCGCCCGTGGCAGCAGCGAACTCATCGCGCCGACCCAGCTCTCGATCATCAACAAGTGCGCCACGCGTGCTCCTCCGAGGGGACGTCCGACCGGGCCTAGGGAATGGTAATCATTATCAGTGTCGTTAGGTTTCCGCCAATTGAGTGATCTGGCTCACGACCGCGTACGAAAAGGCGCCACCCCCTCGGCGAGGGGATGGCGCCAGTGACGTGCGGTTGGTCAGCAGGTGATGGAGGCGGACGCCCAGTCGGCGTGGTCGGAGTCGTTGCCGTTGCCGCCATCGGTGACCTGGAGGTCGAGCATCCGCACGCCGGTCAGGTCGGCGTCGATCGGCACGGCCGCCGCACCGCCCAGCAGGACTGGAGTTGTGGCGAGTTCACGACCGTCGCCCACGACCCGGAACGCCACGCTGCCGCGGCCTTCCTTTTCGTCGTCCACGCCGACCAACGCGGAGAACTTCGTGCACGCGGCGCCGAGGTAGATCCGCACGGACGAGGTGGCGTGAACGCCCAGGCCGGTGGCGTACTGGACGCCGCCGATGGTGATCGTCCGGCCGTCGGCGGCGGATTGCTCGCCGTTGCTGCGATCGCGTTCAACCGGGCCCCATCCGTTGAGTTCGGACACGAACGGGAGTCCGGAGACCCCGTTGGAGCCCTTGGGCGGCGCGGTGACCAGGGGTGGCGCGATCTCGCTCCAGCGTGCCTGTGTTCCTGCGGTGGTGCGGTAGCCGGCGGCTGCGGTGATCTTCACGGTCGCGGCGGCCATGATCGGTCGGGCCGTGACGGTCCACGTGGCGGTGAAGCTGCCGCCGGGCCGCACGGATGGCGTCTCGCGCACCGCGCTGCCGTCGAGCACCCAGCCGTCCGGCACCTGGAGCTGCACCCTGGCCGCCATCAGCGGTGACGTGCCGTCGTTGACCAGGCTGGTGGAGACCGTGAACGGGCGATCGGCTTCGACCAGCTCCGGTCCGGTGAGGGTGAAGGAGGTCAGCGGGCCGAGCTTCGCGCCGCCCGTCCACACCCGGTACGTGACCGCGCCGTGTGCCGGTACTCCGCCGCGGATCGTGCCGGCGCTCGCGTGCTCCTCTTTGCTCCACAAGTCTTTGACTCGGTACGTGCGCGCGGCGGGCAGACCGAGTTCGGCTGCGGTCGCGCCCACGGCGGCGTTGCTCGTGCCCCGGTTGAGCAGGACTACCGCGACCGAGCCGTCGGACATGCGCTTGGCCCAGACCTCCTGGTCGCCGTCGTCGCGGACCTTGCGACCCTGGGCGCCGGACCAGTCCTGGTTCACGTCCAGCAGGTCGCGGTTGAGCAGGATGCGCTTGGTCGCGTCGTCCATCGAGCGGATGTCGTTGCCCGCGATCAGCGGGGCGTTGAGCACGGCCTACAGGGAGAAGTGGGCGCGGTACTCGGCGTCCGTCATGCCTCCGTTGCCGACTTCCAGCATGTCCGGGTCGTTCCAGCCGTTCGGCCCGGCGTACTGCTCCAAGCCGACCTGCTGGTCGAGGATGCCCATCACCGACGTCCAGTTGTCGGAGATGTCGCCGGTGGTCCGCCACAGGTGTCCGCCGACTTCGCGGCCGAGGCCCTCCCAGGGCTTGTTCTGGCCCCACTCGCACAGGCTGTAGACGATGTCGCGGCCGGTTTTGCGCAGGGCTTCACCCATCGCGCGGTACCGGTCGAGGGCGGGGCGGTCCTCGTTGAAGCAGTTGTCGTACTTGAGGTAGTCGACGCCCCAGTCGGCCCACGTCCGCGCGTCGACGTCCTCGTGGTCGAGGCTGGCGGGGTAGCCCGCGCACGTGTGCGTGCCGGCGGACGAGTAGATGCCGAGCTTCAGGCCCTTGGCGTGGACGTAGTCGGCCAAAGCCTTGATACCGCCGGGGAAGCGCACCGGGTCGGCTTGAAGTCGGCCTTCGGTGTCGCGTTCGCGGGCCATCCAGCAGTCGTCGATGTTGACGTAGCGGTACCCGGCGTCGCGCATCCCGGACGACGCGATGGCGTCCGCGGTCTGCCGGATCAGGTCTTCGTTGATGTCGCAGCCGAACTTGTTCCACGAGTTCCACCCCATCGGGGGAGTGGACGCGAGGTCGGCTGGTGCGGGTTCTGCGATCGCTACCGCGGTGAGGGAAAGGGGGAGCAGAGCGGAAATGAGCAGCGCTAGGGCACGACGCATGAACACCCTCCTTGGTGCTCGGAAGCACCGGGAGGTGACCGGCGCCCTGTCGAGTGCGGCGCTGACGCTAGCCGGGGTGGAGCGGCGTTTTCAAGAGTTAATTTCTAAGTGGTAGTAACTCGGGCGCGGCGTTCGGCGGCGGTCGTCGGCGGGTCAGGCCTTGCGGGCGCGGTAGGCGGCGACGGCGATCCGGTTGCCGCACGTGGTGCTGCAATAGCGGCGCGAGCGGTTGCGGGACAGGTCCAGGACCAGTCCGTCGCAGGTGTCGTCGGCGCAGGTGGAGAGCCTGCTCAGCTCGTCCGCGCGGATCACGTCGATCATCGCCATGGCCGTGTCGACGGCGATCCGGTCGGCGAGCGGGGTGGTCGGATCGGTGGCGTGCAGGTGGTAGTCGAGGCCGTCGTGGCGCACGAGCTGGGGGACGGCTTGGTGCGCGGCGAGGATCGCGTTGACGATCTCCACGGCGGTGTCCCGGTCGCTGGTGAGGAGTCGCCGCAGGGTGGGGCGCAGCGCGCGGATCGCGTCCAGCTCGGCGATGTCGTGGGTGCGTGAGCCGGTGTAGGCGTGCTCGGCGACGAACGCGTCCACGTGTGCCGGGTCGGTCATCGTGTCCGGCTCTTCGGCGGAGTTCACGAGGGCGACCGTGGCGACGAGGGTCGCGGTGGTGTCATGGGTGAAAAGCACATTGACAGATTACCTCTTCGGTCCATAGCGTCATGTGTCATGGTGACGATGACGCATGACAGGGTGACCGGTCGGCTACGGGCCGGGGTGGGGTTCGCCATGCTTTCGGCGTCGTCGTTCGCGCTGTCCGGGCCGTTGGCCAGCGGGTTGATGGACGTGGGGTGGTCGTCGGCCGCGGCGGTGGCGGTGCGGGTGCTGCTGGCGGGTCTCGTGCTGACACCGATCGCGCTGGTCCAGTTGCGCGGTCGGTGGCAGGTGCTGCGCCGGACCGCGCCGTTGATCACGGCGTACGGGCTGCTCGCGGTCGCGGGGTGTCAGCTGGCCTTCTTCAACGCGGTGGCGCACATGGAGGTCGGGGTCGCGTTGCTGGTCGAGTACACGGCGCCGGTCGCGGTGGTCGTGTGGCTGTGGCTGCGGCATGGTCAGCGGCCGGTGCGGCTGACGGTGCTCGGGGCGTTGTTCGGGCTGGTGGGGTTGATGCTGGTGCTGGATCTGATGTCCGGCGCGCGGGCGAACGTGGTCGGCATCCTGTGGGCGTTGGGCGCGATGGTGGGCGCTGCGGCGTACTTCGTGCTGTCGGCGCGGGATGGTGACGGCTTGCCGGGGACCGTGCTGGCGGCCGGGGGTCTGCTGCTCGGCGGGGTGGCGTTGGTGCTGGCCGGTGCGGTCGGGATCGTGCCGTGGGCGGTGTCGACGGAGTCGGTGGCGTTCGACGGTGCGTTCGGCGGGTTCACCGTGGCGTGGTGGCTGCCGGTGGTGGCGCTCGGCGTGGTGACGGCGGCGGTCGCGTACGTGGCCGGTATCGCGGCGACCCGTCGGCTGGGTTCGCGGCTGGCGTCGTTCGTGGCGTTGACGGAGGTGCTGGCGGCGCTGGTGTTCGCGTGGCTGCTGCTGGGTGAGGCGCCCGGTGCGATCCAGCTCGTCGGTGGTGCGTTGATCATGGCCGGGGTGGTGGCCGTTCGGCTGGGTGAACGCGTTGGGTGAACGCCCGGTGGCACGTTCTGAGCGTTGAACTCGGGGGTCCCGAACGTAGGACACGGTGGTCCTGAACGTAGGACTCACGGGTTCTGAACGTAGGACTCGCGCGGGTGCTTGTCAGGGGTGGCGGGGGTTCCTATGCTCGGAAAGCGCTTGCCTGATCCCTCGACGACGGGTGGACCATGGATTTAGCTCAGCGGATGCGGATCGGCGCCCTCGGCGCGGTGGCGGCTTTGCTGGTCAGCGGCTGCTTCGGCGGTCGGCCGGCCGAAGGCGGGAGCGGCGGGGACGGTCCGATCCGGATCGGCGTCTCGCTACCGCTGACCGGCGACTTCTCCGAACCCGGCAAGGGCGTCCAGCGCGGTTACGAGGCCTGGGCGAAGCACGTCAACGACAACGGCGGCCTGTTGGGCCGTCAAGTCGAGCTGACCGTCCTGGACGACCAGTCCAACGCCGACCGGGTCGCCGCCGACTACGAGAAGCTCATCAACTCCGACCGCGTCGACCTCGTCTTCGGCCCCTTCTCCACCCGTCTCGTCATCCCGGCCGCGCAGGTCGCCCGTGACTACGGCTTCCTGTTCGTGGAACCGGCGGGCGCCGCGGCCGAGGTGTTCAACCAGGGCTTCGACAACCTGTTCTACGCCGCGCCGGCCGTCGCCCAGGACCACTACGACTACCTGGCCGAAGCGATCATCGCGATGCCCGAAGCCACCCGACCCCAGACGGCGGCGTACGCGGCGATGGACGACCCGTTCGCCCAGGGCACCGCCAACGGGCTCAAGGAGAAGCTGGCCAAGGCCGGCGTCCGGACCGTCGTGGACGAGGTGTACCCGCCCAACACCACCGACTTCGGCTCCATCGCCGCCAAGATCGCCGACTCACGCGCGGACATCGTGGTCGGCGGCACGCAGTACCAGGACGCGGTGAACCTCATCGTCGCGTTGCGCCAGCTGAACTACCAGCCGAAACTGGCCGCGTTCTCCACCGCGCCGACCAATCCCGAGTTCCCCGAGGCGATCGGCGCGCAGACCGAGGGCATCCTGTCCCCGACCGGCTACACGCCCAAGGCGGACTACCCGTCCAACAAGGAGTTCGTGGACTTCTACACCCGCGAGCACGGCGCCGCGCCGACCGAGGACGAGGCCAACGCCTGGACCACCGGCCAGGTCGTCGCCGCCGCAGTCAACGCCTCGGGCTGCGCCGACCCGTCCCCGGAGTGCCAGCGGAAGCTGATCGACTGGCTGCACGGCAACGAGGTGCAGACCGTCGTCGGACCGTTGAAGTGGGACTCCGCCGGCCGCCCCCAGGGCGCGCACCTGATCCAGCAGTACGTGGGCGGCGAGATCCGCATCGTGCTGCCCGCCGACGCCAAGGAAGCAGAGCTGGTCTACCCGAAGCCCGCGTGGTGAGGCCGGGTGTCCCTCGTCTTCCAGAGCCTCGTCCTGGGCGTGCTCATGGGCGGTCTCTACGCCCTGCTGGCCGCCGGTCTCACGCTCTACTTCGGCGTGATGCGGGTGGTGATGATCGCGCACTCCGCGTTCCTCGTGCTGGCCGCTTACCTGGCCTGGACTTTCACCGTCCATACCGGACTGGACCCGATGCTGTCGTTGCTCGTGACGGTGCCGCTGTTCTTCGTTCTCGGTGTGGCGGTGCAACGGCTGCTGGTCGCGCGGCTGCGTCCGGCGACGTTGACGATGATGTCCGTGCTGCTGACGTTCGCCGTGGCGCTGGTGGTGGAAGGCATGCTGGGTTTCGTCTTCAGCGGCACGCACCGGCGCATCCCGCTGTCCTACTCGGGCGCGCGGTTGGAGCTGTTCGGGGCGAGTGTGGCGCTGGTCAAGCTGATCGCGTTCGGGCTGGCCGTGGTGACGTTGGTCGGGTTGCACGTGCTGCTGAAGGTGACCCGGTTCGGCCAGGCGCTGCGGGCGACGATGCAGCACCGTGAAGCGGCACGGCTGCTCGGCGTGGACACCGACCGGGTCGCCGGGTTCGGCTTCGGGCTGGGCTTGGCAACCGCGGCCGTGGGCGGCACCGCGCTGGCGTTGGACTCCACGATCTACCCGTCGCTGCACTGGCACTGGATCGGTCCGCTGATGGCGATCATCGTGGTCGGTGGGCTGGGGAGCGTGGCGGGAGCGGCCGTCGCGGCGTTGCTGCTCGGCGTCGGCCAGAACCTGCTCCAGATCCCGCTTGGCACGACCTGGGCGCAGACGTTCTTCTACGCGGCGCTGTTCCTGACGCTGATCCTGCGTCCGCAGGGGTTCTTCGGAGGCCGCCTTGCGCAGCGGTTCTGAGACTTTCGTGAAGGCGGCCGGGTTGGTCGCGTTGGCCGGGTTGGTGGTCGCGTTCCCCAGCCTCGCCTCGGACCCGTTCGTGCTGTCGGTCGGCGTGGTGATCATCAGCTACGCGGTGCTGGCGACGGCGTGGAACTTCGTGGGCGGGTTCACCGGGTACATCTCGTTGGGGCACGCGGCGTACTCGGGTCTGGGCGGCTACGCCACCGGGCTGCTGATCCTGCGTGCGGACGTGAACCCGTGGGTCGCGTTGCTGCTCGGCGGGCTGGTGGTGGCGGTGTTCGCGGTGCCCGTCGGTATCGCCGCGCTGCGGGTGCGGGGTGCGTCGTTCGTCATCGTGTCGATCGCGTTGGTGCTGGTCCTGCTGCTGGTGTTCCAGAGCTGGGAGTCGGTGACCGGTGGTTCGGACGGGCTTCGGGTGCCGCGTCCGTTCGACGCCGACGTGCTGCGGCCCGAGCAGCACCAGCGGTTCTTCCACCTGCACGCCGTGCTGCTCGCGGTGATGCTGCTGTGCTGGTGGGTGATTGACCGGTCGCGGTTCGGCATGGGGCTCAAGGCGATCCGGGAGGACGAGGACAAGGCTCGTTCGCTCGGTGTGCCGACGGTCCGGTACAAGCTGGCGGCGTTTGTGGTGTCGGCGTTCTTCACGGCTTTGGGCGGTGGCCTGTACGCGTTGTGGTTCGGGTTCTTGGATCCGATCTTCCAGTTCTCGATCCTGGTCGGCTCCAACATGGTGTTGATGAGCCTGCTCGGCGGGGTGCGCAGTCTGTTCGGGCCGCTGGTCGGCGCGGTCGTCGTCGGGTATGCCACGGAGTTCTTCAAAGCCCAGTACGGCGATACGCAGATGCACTTGGTGGCGATGGGTGTGCTGCTCGCGGTGGTGGTGTTGTTCTTGCCGGACGGGATCATCCCAGCTGTCCGAGGGCTCTTCGTTCGCCTTCGGCCTGGTCAGGCGTCCATCCGTGAGGTCACGCAGGAGGAACTGGCCGAGGAGGTGCGCCGGTGAAGGGGTTGCGTGTCGCGGGTCTGACGAAGTCGTTCGGCGGCGTGCGGGCGGTGGACGACGCGTCGGTGACGTTCCAGCACGGCCGGATCAACGCCCTGATCGGGCCGAACGGGTCGGGCAAGACGACGTTCTTCAACTGCGTCACCGGGATGGTGAAACCGGACGCGGGGATCGTTACCTACCACGACCGTGACATCACCGGACGGGGTGCGCACAAGATCGCGCACGAGGGTATCGGGCGCAGTTTCCAGCTGTGCCGGGTGTTTCCTCGGTTGACCGCCGTGGAGAACCTGCTGGCTGCGGTGCGTCCCGGCTCGATTGTGCGTGCTCTGGCACCGGCTCGTCTGAAGTCCGATGTGGACCGGGCGCTGGAACTGCTGACCCGTGTCGGCATCGAGCACCTGGCCGACGTGGAGGCGCGTGACCTGTCGTACGGCCAGCAGAAGTTGCTGGAGTTGGCGGGGGTGTTGATGGCCGACCCGGAGACGATCCTGCTGGACGAGCCCGCCGGCGGGGTGAACCCGGCGTTGATCGAGCGCATCGGGGTGTTGGTGCGGGAGTTGAACGCGGAAGGCCGGACGTTCCTGATCGTGGAGCACAACATGGACGTGGTGATGAGCTTGTCCGATCACGTGGTGGTGTTCGACCGGGGACGTCCGATCGCCGAGGGGCCACCGGACGTGGTGCGTGCCGATCCTCTTGTGCTGGCGGCTTACCTTGGCGGCTGACCTGCTGGAACTCGTCGACGTCGAGGCCGGGTACGGGCGTGCGGCGTTGGTGCTGCGTGGGCTGACGGTGCGCGTGCCGCCCGCGTCGGTGGTGTGCCTGGTCGGGCCGAACGGCGCGGGGAAGTCCACGGTGCTGAAGGTGGCCAGCGGGTTGCTCGCGCCGCGTGCCGGGCGGATCGTGCTGGACGGGCGTGACGTGACCGGTCGTGGGCCGCAATCGCTGTTGGGCGCCGGGTTGTCGCACGTGCTGCAAGGGCACAGCGTGTTCCCCGAGATGACGGTGGGGGAGAACGTCCTGCTCGGCGCGTACACCGTTCGGGACAAGGCTCGGGTGGCCGAACGGGTGGACTTCGTCCGGACGCTGTTCCCGGTCGTGGGCTCGCGTTGGGACGCGCTTGCGGGGGCGTTGTCGGGCGGGCAGCAGAAGCAGGTCGAGTTCGCCCGTTCGTTGATGGTCAGCCCGCGCGTGGTGCTGCTCGACGAGCCGTCCATGGGCCTGGACCCGAAGGCCACCGCGACCGTGTTCGAGCAGATCACGCGCATGCGTGACGCGGGCACGGCCGTGCTCCTGGTCGAGCAGAACGCCCGCCGTGCTCTCGAAATCGCCGACCAAGGCTGCGTCCTGGACCTGGGCCGCGTCCACATAGCCGGCCCCGCCCAGGCTCTCCTAACCAACCCCCGCCTCGGCGACCTATACCTAGGCCGCCGCCCGTGAGTCCTACGTTCAGACCCCGTGAGTCGTACCTTCAGGACCACCGTGTCCTACGTTCAGGACCCCCGAATTCAACGCTCAGAACAGTTGATCTTGTACTGAGCGTTGAATTCGGGGGTTCCGAACGTAGGACTCACGCGTTCCGAACGTAGGACTCACGGGTCCTGGGGGTTCGACACGCGGGGTCTGGGGGTTCGACTCGCGTGGGTGGGTCAGGGTTGGGTGGTGCGGAACTTGTCCAGAACTCGGCGTTCGCGCTTGGTGGGGCGGCCGGCGCCGCGTTCACGGCGGGCGACCTCGGCGGGCGCCTCGGTGGGTTTGGGCGGCGGCGGGGTGCGGTCGATCAGGCACGCTGCCGCGTCGGCGGCGCCCACGCGTTTCTGGATCACCCGCACGACCTCCACGATCCGGGTCGTGCCACCCACTCGCGCACGCACCTCGTCACCCGGCACCACGGTCGTGGCGGGCTTCGCCGGACGGTCGTTGACGCGCACGTGTCCACCCCGACAGGCCGCGGCGGCGTCGGATCGGGTCTTGGTCAGTCGGACCGCCCACAACCAGCGATCCACACGGGTGGACTCCACGTCGTACATCATGGCCTGTCCACGCCCGAACCGGGCAAGTCGACCCCGAGCCCTCACTGCCGTTGCGAACGGTTACCGTTCGTGGCACGTTGTAGTGAGTTCGACCTGGAAGACCGGCGGCCCGCACGCCCGCTGCACATCCGGACCACTGCGCTCCCCGCCGGCCACGACCGGCGAGGAGGAGTGCGCATGACTCGACACCGCCTGGTGTCCGTCCCGTTGGCAGTCCTGTCCCTGGTGGTTCCGGCTTTGGTCGCCCTACCGATACCGGCAGCCGCGGACGCTCTGTCGCTGTCCAACTTCCAGCTTCGCCCGAACGCCTACGGCACCGCGCTGCGCGACCGAGCCGACGCCCTACCCCTGGTGAAGGCCACCGTCACCGACGTCATGAACGACCTGAACCGCCAAGATGACGACGACCCGGCAGGCCTGGGCGAAGCGTGCGAGCCGGCCTCCGTGGCCGGTGGCAGCACGGTGGCGATCGCCCAGAGCGTTTGCTTCAACGACGGCGACAACGCGACTTCCGAGTGGTACCCGCAGGGCGTCACCACGGTCGCCGACATGCAGGCCGACCAGCAGTGGGGCGACGGCCACCAGCCCGTCCTGGTCAGCTGGTACGACCACGACAACAACGCCGACGGCATGGTCAAGGGCGTCCGGATCAGCTTCATGAACCGCGAGACCGGCGCCTACCGGCACGTCCTGCTGGTCTACCCGCGCGAGGTCTCCGGGATCATCGACTACGACTCGATCCGGGTGTCCCAGGACCCCACCAGCGGCGACTACACCACGGCACTGCACGCCGGCGGCATCGTCTGGTACGGCAACTACCTGTTCGTCGCCGACACCGCCCGGGGCTTCCGCGTGTTCGACGTCCGTCGGATCTTCGACCTCGGCGCCTCGGAGAACGGGACGACCGATGGCCCCCACCTGGTCGGGTACCACCAGGGCACCTACTACGGCTACGGCTACCGGTACGTCATGCCGCAGATCGGTTCCTGGACCCGGACCGCCGACACGGGCGCCAAGTGCACCGAGTCGGACCAGTCGCCGAACTTCTCGCACACCTCCCTCGACCGCAGCGGCACGGACCACCTGCTGGCGGGCGAGTACTGCGCCGGGGGCGAGGCGACGAACGGCCGTGTCGCGGCCTGGCCGATCGCGGGCGCGTTCAGCGGCGGTGAACTGGTCATGGACCCGAACTACCGGTGGAACGCCGACGCCGCGTACCGGCTCCCCGTCAGCAACGTCCAGGGCGCGACCCGGTTCGACGGCAGGTGGTACCTGAGCCAGAGCAACGGCGTCGACAACGCCGGCACGCTCTACACCACCGCGAGGCCCGCTTCGACGACCGGCACGCTCCAGGTGGCCGGCAGCCAGTCGCTGAGCATCGGCCCGGAAGACCTCTCGCACTGGCCGAACGGCACCGCCACCAGCCCGACGCGGGGCACGTTCTGGACGGTGGGGGAGCACCCCGGCAAGCGGATGGTCTACTCGGTCATCCCGGCCACTTGATCATCCCGGCCACCTGATGCCGCCCCGGCGGGCACACGTGACGTCGTGCCCGCCGGACGAGGTCAGTTCGTGCGGCAGAGCGCGTGGTCGATCAGGTCGACCGTGACGTCCCTGTCCGGCTTGGGCACGCCCGGCTTCGCCACCATGGAATCGGTGTTGATCGACACCATCACGCTGCGCGTGCCGTCCGACGTGACGCCGTTGCGGGTCATGAAGCCGGGGATGTCGCCGCCGTGCGACCAGTGGCCACCGCACGAGTTCGGGATCCACATGATCCCCAGGCCGTACCGGGCGCCCTGCCACGCCGGGTCCAGAGCGGGCGTGCGCAGGGTGTTCGTCATCTCGGCGAGCTGAACGGGCCGCAGCACCTTCCCGCCGAGCAGCGCCTTGAGGAACTTGTTGCCGTCGTCGGTGGTGCTGATCATGTCACCGGCCGCGCCGCCGAACGACGGGTTGTACGTGGTCACGTCGATCGGCTCGCCCAACCGCGGGTCGTTCGGGTCGGCCTCCAGACCGTCCTCCCGGAACCGCTCGTAGGCCACGGCGTGCGGCCTGGGCAGGAACGGGGACGTGCCCGGCAGGTACGTGTCGCGCAGGCCGAGCGGTTCGACGATTCGGGTGCGCACCTCGTGCTGCCAGGTGTGCCCGGTGACGCGTTCGACGATCATGCCCGCGAGGATGTAACCGGTGTTGGAGTACGCCCAGTCGGCGCCGGGCGCGAACGTCGGCGCCTGCTGCATCGCCAGTTCGACCAACCGCTCCGGCGTCACGGTCCGGAACCGGGTCCGCTGGAACTCCTTCTCCACGAACAGTTCCGGCATGCTGCCCACGTAGTTGGGAACGCCGCTCGTGTGCTGCAACAGCTGCCGCACGGTGATCTTCGTGCCGTCGTTGCCATTCCCGCCGACGACGCCGGGCAGCCAGCGGTCGACCGTGTCCTCAAGGGACAGTCGACCTTCGCCGACGAGCTGGAGCACGGTTGCCGCCACGAACGTCTTGGTGTAGCTGCCGATGCGGAACTTCGCCCGCCACGGCACGGGAGTCCGCGTTTCGACGTTGCCGTGACCACTCCGGACCCGCACGTCACCGCGTGGTGTGTCGACCTCTACCAGCACGCCCGGTGCGCCTTGGTCGAGCAGCGCGTCCGCGTGCCGCTGGAGGGCGCTTTGGCGGTGGTCGGCGCTGGCCGTGCCCGCCGTGCCCGCCGTGGCGATGCCCAGCACCGCGATCATCACTGCCGCACAAAGTCGTTTCATGTCACCGAACGCTAGGCACACGAGGTCCCCGCGTCGTCGCCCCACGACGGCATCTTCGCCTACCCCCGTGGGGGTAACAGGTGGTCCACCCACAGGGTGGCGACGGACGCCCCGCCCCGCCACTACCGTGGACTGGTGCTGGCGAAACTCAACGCGATCCGGCTGGACGTGCTGCTCGCGGCGGTGCTGACCTGGTTGACCCTGGCCACCACGGTGAGCCACACCGGCGGTCACATCGGCTGGGTGGCGTACGTGCTGGCGGCGCTCACCGTCGCGCCCATCGCGCTGCGCCAGGTCGCGCCCGTGGCGACGATGACCGTCATGATGGGCGCGCTGGCGGCGTACAGCCTGCTGGAGTTCGACGGCCTGCCCAGCTCCGGGGTGGGTGCGTTGGTGGGCATGTTCACCGTGGCGACGTTGCGTTCCCGGCTGGTGGCCGCGCTCGTCTTCCTGGCGGCGGCGTCCGTCGTGGTGGTCGCCTATCTGCGGCTTCCCGGGACGATCGCGTGGTCGGAGGTCGTGCAGTCGATCGTCGTCGTGATCGGGGCGTGGGTGTTGGGCGAGGGCACGAAGCGGTGGGCGGAACGCGCCGAACGGCTGGCCGAGGACGCGGCGCGGGCGGTCGCGGACGAACGGGTGCGCATCGCGCGCGAGCTGCACGACATCGTCGCGCACCACATGTCGGTGATCTCGCTCCAGGCGGGTTTGGCGCAGTACGTGCTGGACACGGACCTGCCGACCGCGCGCAAGGCGATCACGACGGTCGGGGACACGAGCCGTGAGGCGTTGACGGAGATGCGCCGCCTGCTGGACGTGCTGCGCGTGGACCAGGACGACGACTACCGTCCGCAACCGGGTCTGGCGGCGCTCGACGACCTGGTGGAGCGGGCGCGCAGCGCGGGGCTGCCGGTGGACGTGGTGGTCACCGGGGACGTCCGCGAGCTCCAGCCGGGACCGGACCTGTGCGCGTACCGGGTGGCGCAGGAGTCGCTGACGAACGTGCTCAAGCACGCCGGGCCGGCCAAGGCCAGGATCGATGTCGACTACGGCGAGCAGACGCTCGTGCTCAAGGTGACCGACGACGGCGTGGTGGAGAAGGGGGCCGCGTCCACCCACCCGTCGCACGGCATCCGTGGGATGCGGGAACGCGCCGAGCTGTACGGGGGAGTGCTCACCGCCGGCCTGCTGCCGGAAGGCGGGTTCGGCGTGGTCCTCCGCCTGCCGATGGCCGAGGTGGCGGCCCGATGACGATCCGCGTGCTCGTGGCCGACGACCAGGCGCTGATCCGCGCCGGCCTGGTCGCCCTGTTCACCGCCGCGCCCGGGTTCGAGGTCGTGGGCGAGGCCGCCGACGGCGAGCAGGCCGTGACCCTGACCGCCGAGAACGCGCCCGACGTGATCCTGATGGACATCCGGATGCCTGTGCTGGACGGCATCGGCGCCACCCGCCGGATCATGGCCCAACACCGTGACGACCCTCCGCGCGTGGTCATGCTGACGACGTTCGACCTGCCGGAATACGTCTACACCGCGTTGGGTGAGGGCGCCTCGGGCTTCCTGGTCAAGGACACCCCGCCGGAACGCATCATCTCGGCGGTCCGCACCATCGCCGCCGGTGACATCCTGATCGCGCCGCACATCACCCACCGGCTGATCGAGACCTACGCCCAACACCATCGGGCAACGGCCGTGGGCGCACCACAACTGGCCGCCCTGACCACGCGGGAGACCGAGGTGCTGCGCCTGGTGGGCAACGGGCTGACCAACGGGCAGATCGCCCAACGCCTCGTGCTCAGCGAGGCCACGGTGAAGACGCACGTCAAGCACATGATGGGCAAGCTGGCCCTGTCCAGCCGTGCGCAGGCCGTCGTGGTGGCCTACGAAACCGGCCTCATCGTCCCGACCTCGATCGTCCCGACTTCGCCGAACGCCGAACGGTCCAGGTGACCGGGGGAGGTCAGGGGCGGCCTCGGGACGGCGTCTGGCTGGGCACACCATGCCGCAGCGGTGTGCTGGGGTCGGGGGACTGGGCGGGTGACACGGGCGAGTCGTGCGCTGTGGAGGTGGCGCCGGGGGCGTTGCGCTGGTCGCCGCCGGACGGTTCGGCGCCATCGTCCAGCTCGGCCTGGCGGGCGGTCAGCACTTGGATGACGGGTGCGCGGTCACCGTGTTGCCGCTCGTGGTCGAGCACCTGGTCCAGCTGGTCACGGGTGAGCGACCGGACGCGGTGTCGCAGGTCGCCCAGGGACAGTTGGTCGTAGTCCGGGATCGGGAGTTCGTCGCTCATGTCCGGCGGCTACCCGGCCGACCGATGGGCAAACAGGCGGCAGCTGGTGGTGTGGCAGAGCGGCGGGCAGCGGGCGGGCAGACCGGCGGGGCGGTGGCAAACCTGCGGGCAGCTGCCGGCGGGGCGACCGACAGGCCACGAGCGGGCGGACCAGCAGGGCGAGGGCGAGGGAAACGGGCGGGTACTAGCTGGCGGAGCAGACCGGCGGGGAGCAGTGGGGCTGGGAGAGCGCAATCAGTGGGCGGCTGGCGGGGTAACGGCGGGCCGTGCGCGGACCGTTGGGCGGCTGTCCTAGCATCCGCGGGTGGACAAGACGCGGGTCGGATGCTGGTCGGTGGCTGTGCTTGTCCTGGCGCAAACGCTTTCCACATTGCTGTCCGGCGGGCCGCCTGAGCTGCGGTTCACCGGCGTCGCGTTCAACGCCGTCGCCGCGTTCTCCACCTTCCTGCTGCTCCGCCGGCCCGACCGCAACCGGTGGCCGCTTGTCGCCTGGGCCGCCGGTTTCTTCGGCTGGCACGTGACCGGCCTGCTCAGCCTGGCGGGCGTCGTCACGACCGGCCTGGACCCGGTGTTCAGCCTGGGCGTCGCGCCCCAGCTGTCGGTCCTCTACCAAGCCGTCCTGGCCACGTTGGCGGGCTTCGCCGTCCACCTGCTCCTGCCCCGGCCACCCCGGCCGAAGGAACGCTGACGGTCAGGCATCGCGCAGCCGGAGCATCAGACCACCCCCCGCCAACGCGCCCGCCGCCCACAGAGCGAGCACCCCGAGACCCGCCCAAGGACCGATCGGCAGGCTGTCGAGACCGGTCGTCGACTGCACGGTCAGGCCAGACGTCATCGGGCTGATCCGCTGGAGGCGCTTGACCCAGTCCGGATCCGACACCACGGCGGCCACGATCGGGAACAGGTACAGCAGCCCGAGCACGATCCCGATCGCCGCCGCCGCGTCACGCACGACCGTCGCCACGCCCAGGCTGAGCAGACCCACCAGCACCAGGTAGAGGACCGAGCCGACCGCCGCACGCAGCACCGGTTCGTCGGACAACGACAGCACCGCGTGCCCATGGGCCTCGGTGAAACCGTTGCCCGGCAGGATGTACCGCCCGGCCAGCACCGACACCAGCACCGCCGCCGAACCGGCTACCAGCACCAGCACGCCGACCACCGCCGCCTTGGCCGCCAGCACTGTGGACCGGCGCGGTATCGCCGCGAACGTCACCCGGATCATCCCGGTGCTGTACTCACCGGCGACCGCCAACACGGCAAGCACGGCGACGACTGCCTGGCCGAACGCGATCCCGGCGAGGCTGATCTTCGCCGGATCCTGCCCGCAGCCCACCCCGGAGCAGCTGACGGCGAACGACGACGCCACACCCAGCGCCACCGTCAGCAGCACCACGGCCGCCAGCAGCCAGCCCGTCCCCGCCACGGTCCGCAGCTTCGTCCACTCCACGTGCAGCGCTTCCTTCACGCGTCCCTCCTCCGCAGCACGTACGCCGCCACGCCGAGCGCGAGCGCGGTGTAGGCGCAGAGCACCGCGAAACCCCCCAACGGGCCGAGCGGGAAGTAACCATCGGCAGGCGTGTAACTGGCCGTGACCTGCGCGTACTCAGGCAGGCTCTGCTGCACGGCGAACGCGGCGGCCGGCGTGATCCGCAGCAGCCAGTCCGATGGGCCGGTCGGCAGGACCGACGCGATCGCCAGGATGTACGGCAGCACGATCGCCACGATGACCACGCTCACCGCCCCCGCGCTGCGCCGCAGCACCGTGCCGACCGCCAGGCTGAACACCGCCGCGACCGCCAGCAACGCCGCCGTGCCGACCACGACCCGCAGCTCCGTCGCGGTGGGCACGGTGAACATGAAGTGCCCCTTGCTCCGCTGCACGGCCCGGACCAGCGGCACCGCGACCGACGAGGCGACCAGCCCGGTGACGAACGTGACCGACCCGATCACCACCGCCTTCGCCGCCAGCACCCGACCACGCCGAGGGCTCGCGCTGAGGCTCGTGCGGATCAGCCCACGCCGGTACTCGGACGTCATGAACGTCGAAGCCACCACGATGATCGCGATCAGCCCGGCGAACGCGCCCACCAGCCCGCTCTCGACCGTCATGCCGAGACCACCCCGGCCGGCCACGATCGGCGCGATGTTGCCGGACCCGCTCACCGTGACACCGTCGCCGGTCTGCTGGAGACCGTCGGCGTCGCCCGGCCCGCCACCGATGTCCTCGCCGGTCCACGTGCCGTCCGACCAGCCGCCTTGGAGGGAGATCCGGTCGAACTCGGCGGTCGCCCGCGTCGGGAAGCTCATGCCGCTCGCGCTCGCGAACGACTCGGTGATCACCTCGTGCTGGGGTGACGCGGCGAACATGCCGGCGCGCACGGTCGACGGCAGTCCGGGCAGCCTGACCGTGCCGACGATGTCCCAGTTCGCGCCGTCGGCCGACTCGTGGCCGGTGATCGTGTCGCCGGACCGGGTCAACCGCAGCCAGCTCGGCCGCGCGGACAGCGTGCCCGCGATGTCCCCGGTGTAGTTGTGCTGCATCCGCACGCCGTGCTCACCGGTGACCGCCAGCGCCGCGTACTGGGATCCAGGAGTGGTGCTCTCCTTGATGATGATCCCGGCCTTGGTCCACGGTTGCATGGCGCTCGCCGTGTCCTGATCGTCCGAAGAGGACACAGCGGTCAGGGATGTCATCCGGACGGTGATGCTGCCGTCACCGGCCAAGGACCGATGCGCGAAGGAGAAGTGGTCGTTCACCGGCACGCCGTTCGGACCGATCGGCGGCGTCATGCCCGCGCACTTCCCGCCGTCTGGCCCGCTGCACGAGATGTTGCTCGCCGCCGCCCCGAACAACCCGATCAGCACGGTGACCAGCGCCGCCGCCACGAGTCCGATGACCCAGCCGCGCACGGTCCGGAACTTCGTCCACTCGGCGCGCAGCAACTGCCCGAACCCGTCCCGCCCGACCTGTGCTCCGGACCGGAACGGCGTCGTGGTCGTGGTCATCGCGCGGACTCCTGGATCTCGGTGGCGTGGTACTCGACTGCGTCCCTGGTCAGCTCCATGTAGGCCTCCTCGAGCGACGCGCGGTGCGCCGACACCTCGGAGAACGGCACCGCGCTCCCGCCGAGCAGCGCCACCACGCGTTCGCCGGACAGCCCGGTGACGGTGAGCGTGTCCGGCCCGGTGACGGCGACCGTGGCGCCCGCGCCGGCGAGGAGCGTCACGGCCTGGGTCCGGGCGTTGGTGCGCAACGTGACCCGGTCACCCGACGCGGACTCGATCAGGTCTGACACGCCGACGTCCGCGATCACCTTGCCCCGGCCGACGATCACCACGTGGTCGGCGGTGTCCTGGAGCTCGCTCATCAGGTGGCTGGACACCAGCACCGCCCGGCCCTCGGCGGCCAGCGACCGCAGGAAACCGCGCATCCACCGGATGCCCTCGGGGTCCATCCCGTTGACCGGCTCGTCCAGCACCAGCACCGGCGGGTCGCCGAGCAGCGCCGCCGCGATACCCAGCCGCTGTCTCATGCCCAACGAGTAGCCGCCTGCCTTGCGCCGGATCGCCGACGTCAGGCCGACCTGCTCGACCACCTCGTCCACCCGCCGCCCGCCCAGGCCCTGCGAGTGGGCCAGCCACAGCAGGTGGTTGCGACCGGTGCGGCTCGGCTGGAGCGCCGCCGCGTCCAGCAGCGAGCCGACCTGCCGCAGCGGGTGCCGCAGGCTCCGGTACGGCCGGCCGCCGACCAGCGCGTGGCCCGCGTCGACCGAGTCCAGGCCGAGGATCGCCCGCATCGTGGTGGACTTGCCCGCCCCGTTGGGACCGACGAAGCCGGTGACCTTGCCCGGTGCGACGGTGAACGTCATCCCGTCCAGCGCCACGGTCGAGCCGAACCGCTTGCGCAGCCCGGTGACTTCGATGGTTGCTTCCATGCCGAGAAGGCTAGGGAGCGGGGGTGGGTCCGGTCGTCACGCTGGGGAGCCGTTTCGGCGTGGCTGACGTGGGGGATAGCCGGGGTCAAGCGTCCCTCACAAGAGGGATGACAGAGTCACCACCTGTGGTGACGCGGGTTTGCCGGCGGACGGCCACAATGATCGGGTGAGCGAAGAAAGCGACTGGGTACTGCGGTTCGCCGCGTCCCCGCGCGCCCCGATCGCGGCCGGGGTGCTGCTGGGCGCGGTGGCCGTCGCCGAGTCGGTCGTGCGGGCGGTGACCAGCGGTGTGGACGTCCAACTCGTCCTGGTGTTCGGCTTGCTGGCGGCGGCCACCACGGTGCCGCTGGCCATCCTGCGGCCCGCTCCCGCCGCCATCGCCACCACGGCGGCGGCCGTGCTGTCGCTCGGGCTGTTCCACAGCTTCACCACCGCGGGCCTCTGCGCGCAGGTGATCGTGCTGTACCGGCTGGCTCGGGCCGGCGGGCACAACCTCGCCACGGTCCTGGCCGCGCCGTACCTGGTGCTGGCGCTGCTCGGCGGCGGCTTCCTGGCCGTGCTGGCGGCCTTTTTCGGGTCGATCGCGGTGTGGTTGGGATTCGCCCTGTCGGCACGCGGTGAGGCGCAGGTGCACCACGCCGCCAGGCAGGCCGTCGTCGAAAGCCTGCGGGAGCACACCGCGCGCGGCGAACGGGCGCGGATCGCCCGGGAACTGCACGACGTCGTCGCGCACCACATCTCCATGATCGCCGTGATGGCGGAGACGGCCCGGCTGACCACGCCCGGGATGCCCGCCGCCGGCGCGCAGCGGCTGTCCGAGATCGGCGACACCGCACGGGCCGGGTTGACCGAGATGCGTCGGCTGCTCGGTGTGCTGCGGGAGGACGCGCCGGACGAGGTGGCGGACCGGCGGCCCCAACCCGGCCTGCAACAGCTCAACGAACTGCTCGACCAGGCCAGGGACACGTCCGGCGCGGGCGCTCGGCTCATCGTCTCCGGCAGCCCGGCGGACCTCGACCCGGGCGTCGAGCTGGCCGCGTACCGGATCATCCAGGAGGCCCTCACCAACGCGCGGCGGCACGCTCCGGGCGCGGCGGTCGACGTGGAGCTTCACTACACGGATTCGGTGCTGCGCTTGCGAATCCGCGACAACGGACCCGGTCCACCGGCCACCACACCGCCCGGCGGGCACGGGCACGGGCCTGGTCCTGGGCATGGGCTGACGGGTATGAGAGAACGGGCGGCGGCCGTCGGCGGTCGGTTGCACACCGGTCCTACCGCCGTGGGCGGCTTCCTGGTCGAGGCCACCCTCCCGGCCGGGGAGTCCCCATGACGAGCGTCCGCGTAGTGGTCGCCGACGACCACGAGGTGATCCGCGCCGCGTACGCCTCGCTGCTCGACACCCAGCCGGATTTCACCGTGGTCGGCACCGCGGCCGACGGTCGGGAGGCGGTGCGGCTGTGCCGTGACCTGTCGCCCGATGTCGTGCTCATGGACGTGCGGATGCCGGGGATGGACGGCATCGAAGCGACCCGGCAGCTGGAAGCCGGGCCGCGGGTCCTGATCCTGACGACCTTCGACCTGGACGAGTACGTCTACGACGCGTTGCGTGCGGGGGCCAGCGGTTTCCTCCTCAAGGACGTGACGGGAGAGCAGCTGTTCGACGCCGTGCGCGTCATCGCGCGCGGGGAGGCGTTGCTGGCGCCGACCGTCACCCGGCGCCTGATCACCGAGTTCACCCGCCTGCGCCCTGACCAGCCCGCCCCCACCCTCGCCACCCTCACGCCGCGCGAGACCGAGGTGTTGCGGCTGGTCGCCGAGGGCCTGTCCAACCCCGAGGTCGCGGCCCGGCTGTTCATCACCGAGGAGACGGTGAAGACGCACGTCAGCCGGTTGCTGAACAAACTCGGCCTGCGCGACCGCACCCAGGCCGTGGTGGCCGCCTATGAGTCGGGCCTGGTGGTGCCACGCTTCCGGTCCCCGTGACGAGACCCCCGTTCCGGCGGTGCCGGAACGGGGGCAGGAGAACGGGGGCAGGAGAACGGGGGCAAGGGAACGAGGGTGGGAACAGGAACGGGGGCTGCGGAACGGGCGCTGTCGGCGTGTGGCTACCGGTCCACCCGGGCCGGCGGGAGCTTGTCACCCACCAGGGCCAGGTTCTGGATGGCGGCGAGACCGTACTGGGCGGACGCGTTGGTGGATACGAAGGCTGCCTCGTCGACCGGGCGCAACGCGTTCGGGCCCTCGACCCGCGTGGACTTCCACGGCAATCCGGGACCGTAACCGTCCTGGCCCGCGAAGAACTCGTTCCACGCCCGTTGCGCCAACGCGTCGTCCCCCGTCCGCGCCGCCGCGTACGCGGTGAGGCGGGAGTGCATCTGGCGGAAACCGATGTTCCACGAGCCGCCGACCTCGGCCTGCTGCTCCGCCCTCGTCGCCCCGTACAGCCGGCAGTACTGCAACCACGCCCGCTCGAACGTCGGCTGACCCAGGATGTCGATCAGCTCACTGCAGATCTCCGCCAACCCGAACACCGCCGACAGGTGCGACACGCTCACCTGCACCCGATCCGTGGCGAACCGGCCCGTCTCCAGGTTGTACAACGCCTCCCCGGTGATGAAGCCGTTCTTCAACGCCCCGATGTCCTCCACGGTGCCCAGCAGCTTCTCCCTCGCAACCGGGTCGCCGCCGCGTTCCCACTCGGTCAGCCACGCCGCCGCCAGCGCGCCCCAGTCCGTGCCCAGACCAACAGCCAATGCCTTCGGGTCCGGCGTGTACGGCTCCGTCCGGATCTTGCGCAGCGGATCCAGGGCCACGAACGTGCGGTCCGCGTCGACCAGCTCCCGCAGCAGGTCACCGACCCGTTCGTCGGCGGTCAGGAAGTAGTAGAACCGTCGGTTCGCCGCCGTGCTGATGCGCAACTGCTTGGCGCTGCAACCCCAGTGCAGCACGTTGTGCCGCGTGCCGAGGTCCTTCCACTGACCCAGGTGGTACACGTCGACCTCGCCGGTGTGCCGGGTCATCGCCTCGGCCATCCGGAACACGTCCGCCCGCCCGCTGCGCAAGTACGCGTACCAGAGCCACAGGTCGGTGGACAGCTCCGAGTTGTCCCACGCGTACCCACCGATGTCGTACCGCCACTGGTGCCGGTCCGAGTCGTAGGTGTGCATCACGTCGCCGTAGTTCCAGAACCCGTACCAGCGGCGCTGTTCGACCTGGTCGCGGTGGTAGTCGAAGAGGAAGTCCAGCCGGTCCTCGATCGCCGCCCGCGCCGGGGTGGAGCGGTCCACCAGGGACCAGTCGCCGAACACGCCCGCGGCCAGCATGTGCTGCGGCGGCGCGACCAGCAACGGCGGCGTCTGCACGGCCTGCGACATGGCGGCCAGGCTCGCGTCGTCCGGTGTCGCGCCGAGCGCCCACAACGTGAGTTCGCTGGTCCGCGCCACGCCGTACGCCGTGCCGAAGCCCGGTTCGTAGTCCTCGTAGGTGATCTGGAGGCCCTCCAACTGCTCCGGGAACGTGTCCATGCCCAGACCGTCGTGGTAGAACCGCAGGTCCATCGGCTTGGCGTCCGGCGACCACAGCCAGACCGTCACCTCCGCCTTGTCACCCGCCGCGCCCCGGATGTCGAGTTGGGCCGGGTGCAGCTGCCAGAAGTTCCGCAGGCCGAACGCCAACCCTCCGCTCGCACCGCCGACGTAGCCGAAACCGGGAGCGCGCCGCCCCGCGTCCACGTCCACCCACGTGTGACCGGGCTTGGTCCGCTTGCGGATCGAGAAACCGTCCGCCGTGAGCTGGCTCAGGCTGTAGTCGCCCCACGTCGGGATCAGGTGCAGCCTGCTGCTGACCCGAGTGTCCCAAGTGGACGTCGGTGGTAGCTTCCGGCCGGCGACCTGCGCGCTCCGGACCGCCGCCCCCGGGTCGCGGCGCAGGCCGGTGATACCGCGAACCGCCTCGCGCAGCAGGCCGCCTTCCTCACCGCCGAACCGGATGTGCCGGTCGTACAGCTCGTCGCGCATCGGCACCTCGAACCGGATGCCGAGCCCACGCAGGTAGTCGTCGGTGGTGCCGTCCCACACGAACGTGTGCGTCATGCGGATGCTGTCGGTGCCGGCGAAGAAGTAGAACCGGACGGTGAACGGCAGCCACTCACGTTGTTTCGCCGCACCGCGGTGCACGCCGTCGATCCGCAGCACCGCCCGCACGGGACCGCTCTGCTCGACGATGACGTTCCGGACCTCGCTGACGAACTTCTCCCGCTTCGCGCTGCCGGTGTCGTCGTCCTCGTCGTGGTCCTGGCGCAGGCACACCAGGTGCCCGCGCTGGACGACGGGCTCGCCGCCGCGCATGATCCGCTCGATCAGGTCCGCGCCGCTCTTGCGCACCGTCACGTCGATGACGCCGGTGCGGACGATGACGTGCTGGGCCTTGTCCTCCACGGTGACGGCCTGCGCCGGGGCTTGCGCCGGACCCGGTTCCAGCCGGTACTCCGAGGTCGCGGCCGGTCCGCTGATCGCGTGCGCGCTCCACTTCAGCGAGCCGTCCGGCCAGACGCCCGTGGTCCACGTCTGCACCGGCACCTGCTCGCCGGTGGCCGTGGTCAGCGCGAACGTCTGGTCCTTGCCGAACACACCGCGCGGCCACGGGACGCCCCACGTGGTGCCCGCGTGCGTCGCCGGCGTGCCGCCTTCCAGCCAGGTCAGCGTGGCCTGGCGCGGCGGGTCGGCCAGGGGTGCCGCGGCTCGCGCGCTGCCGCTGCCGACGCCGACGGGGAGCCCGAACGCGGCACCGGCGGCTGCGACGCCACCCAGGAAGGTCCGACGGTTCACCCGTGCCATCTAGGTCTCCTCGTGGTCCGTGCCGGTAGAGGAAAGCGCTTACCAGTACGGCACTGCACCACCACGGATCGCCGGCGTCAAGACTCCGGGGTCGGATTCGTGGCGAGAAGCGATTGAGACACAAGGCTTGCGCGCGGAAGGTAAATCAGCACACGAGGGTCAGCCCTGGAGGTCGGACACTTCGGTGCTGATCAGCTCGCGCAGCTCGTCGCGGTTCTTCTCCAGCAGCTCGGGGAGTCGCGCGTTCCAGTCGGCGGCGAACTGGTCGAGGCCCTCCACGAGCCCGGCCCGGATCCGACCTCTCGTGCCCAGGAGCATCAGCGCGGTGAACGGCCGCAACGCGGTGCGCCCGTAGACGCGGCAGGTGACGGTGACCGCCCATCGGCCGCCGGCTACCGGCTTGCGCGTCACGTCGAACGAGGCCCAGAACAGGCGGTGCCCGAGCTGGGCGGACAGGGACGGCTTGGCGCCGGACCACCAGCGGGCCAGGTCGGCGCGTACCTCGATCCGGGCCGTGCCCAGGGACTTCGCCCACCGGCCGGCCGTGATCCAGAAGTCCACGTCCGCGTGGACGGTGCGCAACGCGGCCGGGGTGGAGAACCGGACCGTGGCCTCCAGCTCGGAGTCCTTGTCCGCGATGTGGAGGCGGGCTGCCGTGTCGGTGTCCCGACCCCAGGACAGCAGCTCCACGTCGAGCGGCCCGTCCACCGCCTCGTACCGCGCCCCCGGCTGCAACGCCGTGCCCCCGACCAGCCGGAAATGCGTGTCGGCACCCTCGCCGAGGTGCTCACCCACGACTTCGTGGGCGAGGTCGACGAAGTCCTCGAACCAGCGCTGCGGGACGGCGACGAGCTGGGCGGTGTGCCGGAACCGGGCCATACCGCGGATCATGGCACGGCGCGCGGGTCGGTCAGGGCTGTCAGGTCCGGACGCGTTTGGCGAAACCGTGTGAACCGCCGGAACCGCCGGAACCGCCGGGCCTGAACGATCAGGCGGTGGCCGCGCGGCCCAGGGTGCTTTGCCTGGCGATGAGCCGGTGACCGGCGCGCACCTCGACACCGGGCAGCGGCTCGGAGCTGTCGATGCGGCTCAGCAGTCGCTCGACGGCGGTGGTCGCGATGGCGACCTTGTCCGGCGAGATCGTGCTGATGGTCGGGTTGGCGTACCGGCCTTCCTCTATGTCGTCGTAGCCGATCAGCGCGATGTCCTCCGGCACCCGCAGCCCGCGGTCGAGGATCTCGTGCAGGGCGCCGAGCGCTACCAGGTCGGAGTAGCAGAAGGCGGCGTCCGGCGGGTTGTCGCGGTCCAGCAGGTGACGCATCGCGCCCAAACCGTCGGCGCGGTTGAAGCGTGGCGTGTGGATGATCAGCGACTCGTCCACCGGCAGCCCGGCGTCGGCGTGGGCCTGCCGGTAACCGAGGGTGCGCAGCTGCGCCGCCTCACCGGTCGGGTACGGCTGGTCGCCGATGGCCGCGATCCGCCGTCTGCCCAGCTTGATCAGGTGCGCGGTGGCCTCGCGGGACGCTTCCACGTCGTCGATGCCCACGTGGTCGAAGACGCCGTTGGACGAACGCTCGCCCAGGATCACCAACGGCAGCGTCGGGTCGCTGTCGGCCAGGTCCTCCTGGGCCAGTCCCAGCGGGCTGAAGATCATGCCGTCGAACAGGAACGCCCGCGCGCCGCGCCGGATCAGCTCGCGCTCGTGCGCCGGATCCCCGTCGGTCTGGTCGATCAGCACGTTGTAGCCGCGCTCCCGCGCCCTGGGGATGATGGCCTGCAACAGCTCCGCGAAGTACGGCGTGTCCAGGTAGGGCACGACCACGGCGATCTGGCCGGACCGGCCGTTGGCCAGGTTGCGCGCCAGGACGTTGGGCCGGTAGCCCAGCTCCTTGATCGCCGCCTCGACCTTCTCCCGGGTCCGCTCGGTGACCCGCGCGTAGCCGTTCACCACGTTCGAGACCGTTCGCGCGGACACGCCGGCCAGCTCAGCTACGTCACGCAGCGTGGCGTCGCGCATCGTTCTCCTCCGTTGGACCGGCGCGGCGGCCCTACCGCTACAGCGCTGCAAAACAGTGTGCCTGTCGCCCTGCCCTCGGGACAAGTCCGACCTGCCGACACGGCGCCGGCGTGTTAAATCTCGTTTGGATTAACTTCAGGTGAGGTCTTGCAGCGCAGCAAAACGGCGTCCATAGTCTTTTGCAGCGCAGCAAGACCCGGTGCCACGGCGGCAGTCACGATCGGTTCCCCCGAACCCGTCGGTCGTGGCGCAACACCCCGACCGACCTCAGGGCACCAGATCGCGCCTCGCGGGGTCACCGCATACCTTTTGTACGTCTCGCTCACGGACCGTGATCGCGGTGGCGCATGCCCGGACGCATGCCGCGACGGAAAGGCACATTCATGCCCGGCACCACATGGTTGGCGAAACTCCGAGCAGGGCTGGCCGCCTGCGGCCTGCTCGCCGTGGCCGCCTGCGGGGGAGCCTCCAGCGACGACGGCGGACCCGTGAAGGTCTCCGTCTGGGCCTGGTACCCGGAGTTCAAGGGCGTCGTCGAGGCGTTCAACGCCTCGCACAAGGACATCCAGGTCGAGTGGACCAACGTCGGCACCGGTCCTGACCAGTACGCCAAGCTCAAGACGGCGTTCACGGCCGGCAAGGGCGCGCCCGACGTGGCGATGGTGGAGTTCCAGCAGATCCCCACGTTCATCATCCTCGACGCCCTCGTGGACATGGGCGAGCACGGGGCGAACGAGGACAAGGGCCTCTACGCCGAGTGGGCGTGGAGCCAGGCAACCGACGGCCAGAAGGTCTACGCGATCCCGGTCGACGGCGGCCCGATGGCGTTGATGTACCGCAAGGACCTCTTCGACCAGCACGGCATCCCGGTGCCGACCACGTGGGCCGAGTACGCGGACGCGGCGGCGAAGATCAAGGCGGCCGACCCGAACGGCCACATCGCCAGCTTCGGCAGCGACGGCGGCTGGATCAACGGCCTGATGTGGCAGTCCGGCTGCCGCCCGTACGGCTACTCGCAGGCCACCGCCAAGGACCAGGTGAAGATCAACCTCACCGCGCCCGAGTGCAAGCGGGTGTTCGACCTGTACGGCGACCTGGTCGAGAAGGGCCTCATGGCCAAGGACCCGTTCTTCACCGCCGACGCCACCGCGGCGCTCGACTCCGGCAAGTACTGGACCTGGGCCGCGGCTGGCTGGACCCCCGGCTACGTCGCGGGCTCGTTGAAGAACACGGCGGGCAAGTGGGCCGTCGCGCCGATGCCGCAGTGGACCGCGGGCGCCGACGAGCAGGGCGACTGGGGCGGCTCGACGTTCACCGTCACCAAGCAGGCCAAGAACCCGAAGGCCGCGACCATCGTGGCCCGTGAGCTGTTCGGCAAGTCGAAGCCCGCGTGGGACATCGGCCTGAACAAGGCGTTCCTCTACCCGCTGGTGAAGGACGTCGCGGCGGATCCGGCGTTCACCGGCAAGGCGTACGAGTTCTTCAACGGCCAGAAGGTGAACGAGATCTTCGTGCCGGTGTCGAACAAGCTGGGCGAGTTCCAGTACACGCCGTTCCAGGACTTCGTCTTCGGCGAGCTGAACGACCGCAGCGCCGAGGCGATGTCGGGCAGCAGGTCGTGGGACTCGGTGCTGGAGGAGACGCAGAAGAACGTCGTCGCGTACGCCGAGCAGCAGGGCTTCAAGGTCAGCAAGTAGTGCTCTCGCGGCCCGCCGCGGCGTACCCCGACGCCGCGGCGGGCCCGACCACCACCCCGCCAGTTCCGGCACAGTCAGGAGGTTCACCGTGACCCGGTCCCTACCGATCACGGCACCCGCGGCGGAGGAATCGCCGCCCGCCGGTCCGGTCGAGAGCCGGTCCCGGCGCAGGTCGCGCAGGGTCACCGCGCACCCGGTGGCCGGCGCGCTGTTCGTCCTCCCGTTCTTCCTCGTCGTCGTCGCGTTCCTGATCGTGCCGCTGGGGTACGCGTTCTGGCTCAGCCTGTCCAGCAAGAGCCTCGCCACCGGCGTCAGGTTCAGCGGTTTCGACAACTACGTGCGCGCGTTCACCGACCCGCTGCTGCTGGACGGCCTGCTGCGGGTCGTCCTCTTCGGACTCGTGCAGATCCCGATCATGCTGGGCATCGCGCTGGCCGGCGCGCTGGTGCTGGACGCCGTCACGACGAAGTTCGCCCTGGCGTTCCGGCTCATCGCGTTCATGCCCTACGCCGTGCCCGCCGTGGTCGGCGCGCTGATGTGGGGCTTCCTGTACAGCCGCACGTTCGGCCCGTTCGCGGACCTGCCGACGCTCGTCGGCGGCGATCCGATCGACTTCTTCAGCGTGTCGCTGCTGCTGGTGTCGCTGGGCAACATCGTGACGTGGGCGTGGACCGGCTACAACATGATCATCCTGTACTCGGCGTTGCAGGGCGTGCCGCGCGAGATGTACGAGGCCGCGGTGATCGACGGGGCCACGCCGGTGCAGATCGCGTTGCGGGTCAAGGTTCCCGCGATCAAGCAGGCCATCTCGCTGGCCGCGATCTTCACCGTCATCGGCACGATGCAGTTCTTCACCGAACCGGCGATCATGGCCCGGTTCGCGCCGCAGATCTCCGCCGGGTACACGCCGAACCTCTACGCCTACAACCAGGCGTTCGCGTACTCGGACTTCCACTACTCGGCCGCGCTCTCCTTCGCCTTGGGGTTCCTGGTGTTCGTCGTCGCCTACGCGTTCGTGTTCGTCAACCGTCGGCGGGGTGGGCGCAAATGACCGTCGGCGGATCTGGCAACCAGACCAAGGTGAACACCCGGCTGCCGCACCTGCTGATGGGTGTGGGCATCCTCTACTTCCTGGTCCCGCTGCTGTGGGTGGTCATCGCGGCCACCAAGAGCCAGCCGGACCTGCTCGACAGCCCGGCGCTGTGGTTCGCCGAGTTCAACCTGTTCGAGAACATCGGCCAGCTGTTCCGAGAGGACGACGGCGTCTACGGAAAGTGGCTGCTCAACACGGCCCTGTACTCGGGCCTGAGCGCGCTCGGCGCGACCGCGTTGGCCGCCGCCGCGGGCTACGGGCTGGCCCGGTTCCAGTTCATGGGCAAGCGGTTGTTCGAGACCGCGCTGCTCGGCATGATCATGGTGCCGGCCACCGCGCTGGTGCTGCCGACTTACCTGATCCTGGCGGAGGTGGAGCTGGTCGACACGATGTGGGCGGTCATCCTGCCCTCGCTGCTGAGCCCTTTCGGCGCGTACCTGGTCCGCGTGTACGTGGACGAGAGCGTGCCGGTGGAGCTGATCGACGCCGCCCGCATCGACCGGGCGGGCGAGCTGCGCATCTTCTGGCAGATCGTGGTCCCGATGATGCGACCGGCGATCGTCACCGTCTTCCTGTTCACGCTGGTAGCGACGTGGAACAACTACTTCCTGCCGCTGGTGATGCTCAGCGACTCCGAGCTGTACCCGCTTACCGTGGGGTTGACCACCTGGTTCAACCTCGCGCAGCAGGAGGCAGGCACCCGGATGCTGTTCAACCTCGTCGTGACCGGCTCACTGCTGGCCATCGTCCCGCTCGTCGTCGCCTTCGTCCTGTTGCAGCGCTTCTGGCGCAGCGGCGCGTCGGCCGGCGCCCTCAAGTAGGAAGCAGAATCGTGCTCAACGCCTCCTTGGTCCTCAGCCCCGACTACGTCATCGCTCCGGTGCGCCGCCGGCTCTTCGGGTCGTTCGTCGAACACATGGGCCGTTGCGTCTACACCGGCATCTACGAACCCGGCCACCCGACCGCCGACGAGGACGGGTTCCGCGGCGACGTGCTCGGCCTGACCCGTGAGCTCGGGGTCGAGGTGGTCCGCTACCCCGGTGGCAACTTCGTGTCCGGCTACCGGTGGGAGGACGGCATCGGCCCGGTCGCGGACCGCCCGGTGCGCCGTGAGCTCGCGTGGCACAGCATCGAGACGAACGAGGTCGGCATCGACGAGTTCGCCCGCTGGGCACGCAAGGCCGACGTCGAGGTGATGTACGCGGTGAACCTCGGCACGCGGGGCGTCGAGGAAGCGCTCGACGTGCACGAGTACATGAACCACGAGGGCGGCACGCACCTGTCGGAGTTGCGCCGCGCCAACGGGTCCAAGTCGCCGCACGGCGTGAAGCTGTGGTGCCTGGGCAACGAGCTGGACGGCCCGTGGCAGCTCGGCCACAAGACGGCGCACGAGTACGGCCGGCTGGCCGCCGAGACCGCGCGGGCGTTGCGGCAGGCCGAGCCGGACCTGGAGCTGGTGGCGTGCGGCAGTTCGAGCTCTTCCATGCCGACGTTCGGCGAGTGGGAGTCCACCGTGCTGGAGCTGACCTACGAGGAGGTGGACCACATCTCGTGCCACGCCTACTACGAGGTGATCGACGGTGACGTGGACAGCTTCCTCGCCTCCGCGCTGGACATGGACCACTTCATCGACAGCGTGGTGGCCACGGCGGACGCCGTCGGGGCGCGGCTGAAGAGCAGTAAGAAGATCACGCTCTCGTTCGACGAGTGGAACGTCTGGTACATGAAGCGGTTCCAGGAGGCGCCGCGCACCGAATGGGAGACCGCGCCCCGCGTCATCGAGGACCAGTACGACGTCACCGACGCGGTGGTCGTCGGCAACCTGCTGATCTCGTTGCTGCGGCACAGCGACCGGGTCGCGGTGGCGTGCCAGGCGCAGCTGGTCAACGTGATCGCGCCGATCCGCAGCGAGCCGGGCGGTCCGGCGTGGCGGCAGACCATCTTCCACCCGTTCGCGTTGACCTCGCGGTTGGCGCAAGGGCAGGTGCTGCGGGTGGAGACGTCCTCGCCGACGTACTCGACCAAGCGCTTCGGTGACGTTCCCGTGGTCGACGCGGTCGCCACGCACGACCCGGAAACCGGTGACACGGTGGTGTTCGTGGTGAACCGGCACCAGTCCGAGCCGGTGGACCTGCGGGTCGGGCTCGCGGCGTTCGGCGACGTGACCGTGGCCGAGGCGTGGACGATGCACGACGAGGACGGCTCGGCGACCAACACGGAGACCGACCCGGACCGCGTGGTCCCGCGGGCGCAGACGGCCGACATCACCGACGGCGACCTGCGCGTGGTCCTGTCGCCCGTCTCGTGGACCGCGGTACGGCTGACGAAGGCGTAGGGAACAGCGGCACCGGTCAGGCCCACGGAGACGGGCCTGACCGGTGCGTGCTCACGCGCCGACGTAGTCCGCCAAGTGCTCGCCGGTGAGGGTGGCGCGCTTGGCGACGAGGTCGGCCGGCGTGCCCTCGAAGACGATCCGGCCGCCGTCGTGGCCGGCGCCGGGACCGAGGTCGATGATCCAGTCCGCGTGCGCCATGACCGCCTGGTGGTGCTCGATGACGATCACCGACTTGCCCGAGTCGACCAGCCGGTCGAGCAGGCCGAGCAGCTGCTCCACGTCGGCCAGGTGCAGGCCGGTGGTCGGCTCGTCGAGGATGTAGACCTCGCCCTTCTCCGCCATCTGCGTGGCCAGCTTGAGCCGCTGCCGCTCACCGCCGGACAGCGTGGTCAGCGGCTGCCCCAGCGTGAGGTAGCCGAGGCCGACGTCGGCGAGCCGGTCGAGGACCTTGTGCGCGGCCGGCGTGCGCGCGTCGCCCGTGCCGAAGAACTCCTCCGCCTCGACCACGGACATCGCGAGCACCTCGGCGATGTTCCGCCCGCCCAGCGTGTACTCCAGCACCGACGCCTGGAACCGCTTGCCCTCGCAGTCCTCGCACGTCGACTCGACGGTCGCCATCACGCCCAGTTCGGTGTAGATGACGCCGGCGCCGTTGCACGTCGGGCAGGCGCCCTCGGAGTTGGAGCTGAACAACGCCGGCTTCACGCCGTTGGCCTTGGCGAACGCCTTGCGGATCGGTTCGAGCAGCCCGGTGTACGTCGCCGGGTTGCTGCGCCGCGAGCCGCGGATCGCGCCCTGGTCGATCACGACCACGCCCTCGCGGCCGGCGACCGAGCCGTGGACCAGCGAGCTCTTGCCGGAACCCGCCACGCCCGTGAGCACGCAGAGCACCCCGAGCGGGATGTCGACGTCGACGTCACGCAGGTTGTGGGCGTCCGCCCCGCGCACCTCCAGCGCCCCGGACGGCGTCCGCGCCGACGGCTTCAGCGTCGCCCGGTCGTCCAGGTGACGTCCGGTGAGGGTGTCGGCGGCACGCAGCCCTTCGATGGTGCCCTCGAACACCACCTCGCCACCACCCGCGCCCGCGGCCGGGCCGAGGTCGACGACGTGGTCGGCGATCGCGATCACCTCGGGCTTGTGCTCGACCACCAGCACGGTGTTGCCCTTGTCCCGCAGTTGCAGCAGCAGGGCGTTCATCCGCTGGATGTCGTGCGGGTGCAGGCCGATGGTGGGCTCGTCGAACACGTAGGTGACGTCGGTCAGCGACGAGCCCAGGTGACGGATCATCTTGGTGCGCTGCGCCTCACCGCCGGACAGCGTGCCCGACGGCCGGTCGAGCGAGAGGTAGCCCAGCCCGATGCCGACGAACGAGTCCAGGGTCCGCCGCAGCGTCACGAGCAGCGGCGCCACCGACGGCTCGTCCAGCTCGCGCACCCAGTCGGCCAGGTCGCTGATCTGCATCACGCACAGGTCGGCGATGTTCTTGCCCTTGATCTTGGACGCCAGGGCTTCCTTGGCCAGCCGCGTGCCGCCGCACTCGGGGCAGGTCGTGAACGTGACCGCCCGCTCCACGAACGCGCGGATGTGCGGCTGCATCGCGTCGACGTCCTTGGTCAGGAACGACTTCTGGATCTGCGGGATCAGGCCCGCGTAGGTCAGGTTGACCCCCTCGACCTTGATCTTGGTCGGCTCCTTGTGGAGCAGGTCGTGCAGTTCCCGCTTGTTGTACTTGCGGATCGGCTTGTCCGGGTCGAAGTAGCCGCAGCCGCGGTAGATGCGGCCGTACCAGCCGTCCATGCTGTAGCCGGGGACGGTGATCGCGCCGTCGTTGAGCGACTTGCTGTCGTCGTACAGCGCGCTCAGGTCGAAGTCGGTGACCGAGCCCATGCCCTCGCACCGCGGGCACATGCCGCCGAGGCGGTTGAACGTCGCCTTCTCGGCCTTCGTCTTGCCGCCGCGTTCGACCGTGATCGCGCCGCTGGCCCGCACCGAGGGCACGTTGAACGAGTACGCGTTGGGCGGGCCGACGTGCGGCTTGCCGAGCCTGCTGAACAGGATGCGCAGCAGGGCGTTCGCGTCGGTGACGGTGCCGACCGTGGAACGGGGGTTCGCGCCGAGCCGCTCCTGATCGACGATGATCGCCGTAGTCAGGCCTTCCAGCATGTCGACCTCGGGCCGCGTCAGCGTCGGCATGAAGCCCTGCACGAACGCGCTGTAGGTCTCGTTGATCATCCGCTGGGACTCGGCGGCGATCGTGCCGAAGACCAGCGAGCTCTTGCCGGAGCCTGAGACGCCGGTGAACACCGTCAGCCTGCGCTTCGGGATCTCGACGCTGACGTCCTTGAGGTTGTTCACGCGCGCGCCCTGCACGCGGATCAGCTCGTGGCTGTCGGCAGCGTGCGCCTGCGTCTCGGTCCTCGTGGCCTTGCTCATCGTTTCTCCATCATCTCTGTCCGTCGTGGACCGGGACCGGGTGGCCGGCGCACGCCGATCGGGTGCGCACGGCCGTCACCAGTGGAACTCAGCCGACTTCCTGGATGCGGACCATGTTGCCCGCCGGGTCGCGGAACGCGCAGTCGCGGATGCCGTAGGGCTGCAGGGTGGGCTCCTGGACGACCTCGACGTCGTGAGCCTGGACCTTCTCGAACGTGCCGTCGAGGTCGCGGGTGGCCAGCAGGATCCAGCCGTAGGTGCCCTTCGCCATCATCTCGGTGATGACGCGGCGCTCGTCGTCGGTGATGCCGGGGTCGGCGGTCGGCGGGGCCAGCAGGATGGACGTGTCGGGCTGACCGGCGGGGCCGACCGTGATCCAGCGCATCTTGCCCTGGCCGACGTCCGTGCGGACCTCGAAGCCGAGGACGTCGCGGTAGAAGGCCAGCGACGCGTCCGGGTCGTCGTGCGGGAGGAAGCTGGTGTGAATGGTGATGTCCATGGCGATGACGCTAGGTGAGGCTCTGCGCCGGCGCTTCTCGATTCCTGACCGGTCGGGAAACCTGCTTCTCGACGCACGACGGGATGCCCGCCGTCGGAGGCGGCTCCTGGCGTCGGTAGGCGCTCGGCGGCACGCCCACCAGCTCGGTGAAGCGGGTGCTGAAGGTGCCGAGCGACGAGCAGCCGACCGCGAAGCAGACCTCCGTGACGCTGAGGTCGCCACGACGCAGCAGCGCCATCGCGCGCTCGATGCGCCGTGTCATCAGGTACGAGTACGGTGACTCCCCGTAAGCGCGTCGGAACTGGCGGCTGAGGTGCCCGGCCGACACGTTCACGCCTCGGGCCAGCGCCTCGACGTCCAGCGGCTGCGCGTAGTCCCGATCGATCCGGTCGCGGACGCGTCGCAGCAGCGCTAGGTCGCGCAGGTGCTGCGTCGCGGCTGGTGTGCTGGTCACCTGCTCGATCGTGCCACAGAGGACCATCCGGAGCAGGGTCTTTGAACGGCGGATATGAGGTTTCCTCTGTCTGATCGGGGGTGGCAGGCTGCCAGATCGTGATCACACGTGAGTTGGTGCTCATCGGCGGCGGCGCCGGGGTGGGCAAGTCGAGCGTCGGCTGGGAGTTCTCCCACCTGCTCCAGTCGCGGGGGACGGCGCACTGCCTGGTCGAGGGGGACTTCCTGGACCAGATCCACCCGGCGCCCGCCGACGACCCGCACCGCACCGGGATCACCGAGCGCAACCTGGCGGCGGTCTGGTCCAACTACGCGGCCCTTGGCCGGCGGCGACTCGTCTACACGAACACGGTCAGCGTGGTGGAGGAGGAGATGATCCGGCGTGCGATGGGACCGGGGGACATCCGGTCCACGTGCGTGCTGCTCACCGCCGATGAGGCGACGATCCGCGAACGCCTCGCCCGCCGGGAGATCGGCTCCCAACTCGCGCCGCACATCGAGCGGAGCGTCACGATGGCCCGCCTACTGGCCGACGAAGCCCCACCGCACACCGTGCGCATCGCGACGGACGGCAAGTCGGTCGGGGAAATCGCCCAAGAGGTGCTGCTGGCCACCGGCTGGTGACGCTCACCGGAGCTGTTCGCGCCGGGCGGCGCCTTTCGGGGTGAAGGCGAACCCGTCGGCGAACGACGCGCCGCCGCAGCGTGCCGCGAGAAGCAGTGGTTCGGCGTGCACGGGCGGCCAGGCGGGGCTGGCACCGGGCTCGCTGCCGTTCCAGAGGTGGAAGAAGACGAGCGGGTCGTCGGGGCACGCCGTGCCGTAGGCGAGGGTCTTCGGGTAGTACGGGTTCGAACCGCCCAGCAGCGCCGAGGGTGGCCCGAACGCCGCGACGACGTCGCTGTGGGTGCGGTCGTGGGTGGACCAGTCCCGGAAGATGTCGCGGAGGTGGCTGTACTCCCGCGCCGACAGCTCGCGGTCCAAAACCAGCCAGGCGTGGCGGTGGGCGATCTCGGCGTAGACCGAGGACATGACGCCGTCGTGCCGCTCGCCCATGACCTGCTCGACCGCGCCGCTCACGCCGGTGGGGAGGGACGCGGACCTCGCGCGCAGGGCGTCCTGGTCGGCCGTCCAGGACTCCGCGCGGTCGTCGGTGAACGCCATCGCGTCGAAGTACAGCCACAGCGCGAACTCCCCGCCGTACATCCCCGGTCGGCGGACGGCGGAGTTCAGATTCCCGAGTAGGTACGCGCGGACGTCGTCCACCGTGCGGCGTGGACCGCTCACGGCACGGAAGGCGGCAGGTCGAACGCCGGGAAGTGCTCGGGGCCGACGAACGATGTGACCTCGGAGATCCGGTCGTCCCGCAGCGTCAGCACGTTGATCGCCCACGCCAGGTGCGTCCCGGCGCCCTCGTCCCACATGTAGCAGCCGACGGCGGGCTGGCCGTTCGCGCTGGTGGCGATGTGCCGCCACGCCTCGCAGCCGCCGATCGGAACCCGCACGACGAAGTCCGCCACCGCCTCGATGCCGCGGTACCAGTGCGGCAGCGGGGGCATCGACCAGGTGACGTCCTCGGTCAGCAGCGCGACCAGGGCGTCCGCGTCGCCGCGTTCCAGCGCGGTGGAGAAGCTGGTCACCACCTGCCGCAGGCGGGCGTCGCCGATCCGCCGCAACGTCTGCTGCTGCGTGCGCGACGGGACCTTCTCCGTGACGATCCGGCGAGCCCGCGCGAGCGCCGAGTTCACCGACGTGGTCGAGGTGTTCATCATGGCCGCGATCTCCGCCACCGAGAACCCCAGCACCTCGAACAGCAGCAACGCCGCCCGCTGGTTGCCCGGCAGGTGCTGCAACGCCGCGACGAACGCCAGCTCGACCGACTCGCGCTGCGTGTAACTGCCGTCCGGCAGCCCCGAGTCCGGGTACGGCCCGAGCCAGGCGACGTCCGTCGACGGCGCGTCCCCGATCATCGCCCGTTCACTGGACGGCCCGAGATCGACCGGCATGGCCCGCCGTCCCCGGCTCTCGACGGTGTCCAGGCACGTTCGGGTCGCCACCGTGTACAGCCACGAGCGCAGCGAGCTGCGCCCCTCGAACCGGGCCAGCCCCCGCCACGCCCGCAGCAGCGCGTCCTGGAGGGCGTCGTCCGCGTCGTGGGTGGAGCCGAGCATGCGGTAGCAGTGGGCGTGGAGCTCCCTGCGCAACGGTTCCACCAGGCGGGTGAACGCGTCGCCGTCACCCTCCTGTGCCCGCGTCAGATCGGGCGCCGCGGAACTCGTCGGGAAAACTTCGCTCACGAGCGACGATTCTGCCCCACTTCGGGAGTCACTACCGGCGATCGAGCACTTCAGACCCGTTCCAGGAGGATCCCGATGACCCAGAGCGCCACCATCGACACCCTGCGCGTTCCAGACGCGCTGCTGCACTACGAGGTGCGGGGCCACGGGCCTCTCGTGGTGCTCGTGGCCGCCCCGATGGACGCCAGGTCGTTCGAGCCGCTGGCCGACCTGCTCGCGGTCGACCACACCGTGCTCACCACCGACCCGCGCGGCATCAACCGGAGCAAGGTGGACGACCCGGACCGCGACGCGACGCCGGAGCTGCGCGCCGACGACCTGGCCCGGCTCATCACCCACCTCGACGCCGGCCCGGCGGCGGTCCTGGGCTCCAGCGGCGGCGCGGTCAGCGTGCTGGCCCTCGCGCAGGCGCACCCCGAGCTGCTGCACACCGTGATCTCGCACGAGCCGCCGCTGGACCGGCTGGTGGAGGACGGCGAGCAGCTGCTCGCGCAGACCGACGAGATGATCGCCACCTACCTGGCCGGCGACACCATGGGCGCGTGGAAGCGGTTCATGACCATCGCCAACATCCAGATGCCCGACGAGGTCATCGAGCACATGTTCGGCGGTGAACGCGACCCGCAGGACGTCGCCGACGAGCACTTCCAGTACGCGCACATGCTCCGGCCGACTGTTCAGTGGATGCCGGACTTCGACGCGCTGCGTTCGGCGGGTGCCCGGATCGTGGTCGGCATCGGCGAGGACTCGGGGGAGGAGCTGTGCGAGCGCACGTCGATCGCGCTCGCCAAGGGACTCGGCATCGAGCCCACCAGGTTCCCCGGCGGCCACATCGGTTTCGCGGAGGACCCGGAGCGGTTCGCCGCCCGGATGCGCGAGGTCGTCCAGTCGGACTAGGCGGTGAGCCGGCGGTGGTAGGCCAGGACGGACAGCCCGGTCAGGACAGCCCGGCTAGGCGGTGGGCCGGCGGTGGTAGGCCAGGACGGACAGCCCGGTCAGGACAGCCCGGCTAGGCGGTGGGCCGGCGGTGGTAGGCCAGGACGGACAGCCCGGTCAGGACAACCCGGCTAGGCGGTGAGCCGGCGGTGGTCGACCAGGACCGACAGGCCGGCCACCGCCAACCCGGCCAGGCTCAACGCCACGCCCACCCACGCGGTGGAGGTGAAGCCCCAGCCCGCGCCGATGGCCAGACCGCCCAGCCACGCGCCCGCGCCGTTGGCGATGTTCAACGCCGAGTGGTTGGACGACGACGCCAGCGACGGCGCGTCGGGTGAGGCGTCCATCAGCCGGACCTGGAGTGCCGACGCCAGGATCTGCGACACCAGCCCGAGCAGGAACACCGTCCCGAACGCCATCACCGGGGAGGTGGCGGTCAGCGCGAACAGCACCAGCACGACCGTCACCGCGGACATGGCGCCGAACACCGTGCCCATGACCGACCAGTCCACGAACCGCCCGCCGACCGTGGCGCCGATCGTCATGCCGAGCCCGAACACGGCCAGGATCCACGGCACGGCGGCCGACGACAGGCCGGTGACCTCGGTGGTGAGCGGCGAGATGTAGGAGTAGACGGCGAACATGCCGCCGAACCCGATCATGCCGGTGACCAGCGCGAACCACACCTGCGGGCGGCGGAACGCGCGGAGTTCGGCGCCGATGCCGGCGTCACGGGGAGCGGGCACGCGGGGCAGCCACCGGGCCACTGCCACCGCAGTGGCGAGCGCGATCACCGCCACCGCGAAGTACGCGACCCGCCACCCGATCTGCTGACCGGCGGCGGTCACCACCGGCACGCCGATCAGGTTGGCCAGCGTCAGCCCGACCATGATCCGGGCGACCGCCGTGCCACGTCGTTCCGGCGGCACGAGGGTGGTGGCGACGACGGCGGCGATGCCGAAGAACGCGCCGTGCGGCAGACCGGCCACGAACCGTGCCGTCATCAGCAGGGTGGTGTTCGGCGCCATGGCGGACAGGCCGTTGCCGAGGGCCAACGCGATCGTGAGGCCGATCAGCAGACCCTTGCGCGGCAGCTTCGCGGCCAGTCCGGCGATGAGCGGCGCGCCGACCACGACGCCGAGCGCGTAGAGGCTGATCGCGTGGCCGGCGGTGGGGATCGAGATGCCGAACGTGTCCGCCATCTGCGGCAGCAGACCCATGGTGGCGAACTCGGTGGTGCCGATGGCGAAGCCGCCCATCGCCAGCGCGAACATCGCCGCGCCACCGTTGATCCGACGGGTCGCGGCGGGCTCGACGGTCGTCGCCGTCATCTGGGCTCCTGTCGTCTGTCCCGAGTCGACAGTGACCGCGCGACTTGATTAGCTACCGAAACGATTTTACGGTCGAGTCCCCGCCGGGTCGCATCGTGCGCGCGTGCCTCTGCTCACACGGTGCGACCTGCCTGAGGGATGTCGAGCGCGGTGCCGTACAGGCGGGAAGCGCGGAGGGTGATCGCCAGACGGCGGTCTGGTTCCGGCTCGCCGTCCGTCTCCGCCTCGACCAGTTCCGCATCGCCCTCGACCACGGCGAACGACCACACGTCCGGCCCGCTGACGTGCAGCGACACCCGCGGGTTGGTGCGGATCTGGCGGGCTTTGAGGCGGTCCGCCGTGGTGGAGACGCGGATCGTGCGTTTCTCCGGGTCCCACTGGTACAGCACCGTGGACAGGTGCGGCTGCCCGCTGCGCTTCACGGTCGCCAGCACCCCGAACTGCTGTGCCCCGATCAGGGCCACCAGCTCGTCATCGGTGAGGGTGCGCGGTGCGGGGCCTGCGTTGACGGTCATGTCGATCTCCTCGGTCAGACTGGGGGTGGGTCAGGCAGTGGGGCGCTTGCGCAGAACGGTCAGCGTGACCACGAACGCGGCGGCGAGCAGGGCGGCGGCGATGGTGAAGGCGACGTGGTACCCGGCGGTCAGGGCGGCGGGCTCGGCGAGGCCCGACGCCAAGTCCTCCTCGGTGCGGGCGGCGGCGAGGGTGGACAGGACGGCCACGCCCACGGCCATGCCGACCTGCTGCGTGGTGTTGAACAGGCCGGACACCAGTCCGGCGTCATCCGGCTTGGCGTCGGACATGCCCAGCGAGGTCAGGGCCGGCAGCACCAGGCCGCCACCGGCGATCAGCAGCATGACCGGCAGAAGATCGGTCACGTAGTCCGCGTCCACCGGAACCATCGTGAGCTTGAGCATCGCCCCGAATAGCAGCACCAGCCCGGCCAGCAGCACCGCACGCTCACCGAACCGCGTGTTCAAGCGGGCCGAGACGAACAACGACACACCGCCGATGGCCACGGCCGCCGGCAGCATCGCCAAACCGGTCGCCAAAGCGCTGTAGTGCAACACCTTCTGCATGAAGAGCGCCACGATGATCTGGAACGCGAACATCGCCGACAGCGTCAGGATCTGCACCAGGTTCGCCCCGATGACGTTCCGCGAACGCAGGATCCGCAGCGGCATCAACGGCGTCTTCGCGGTCGCCTGCCGAACGGCGAACCCGGCCAGCAGGACGAAGGCCAGCGCGCCGAGGCCGAGAGTGTGCGGAGCCGTCCACCCGTGCTGCTCGACCTTCACCACGGTGTAGATGCCGAGCATCAACCCACTCGTCACCAAAGCCGCGCCCAGCACGTCCGCGCCGGCGGCCAGACCCCTGCCCCGGTCGGACGGCAGCACGCGCACCGCCAGGGCGATCGTGGCCAAGCCGATCGGCAGGTTGATGAAGAAGATCCAGTGCCAGCTCAGCGCGTCGGTGAGCACTCCGCCCAGCACCTGCCCGATGGACGCCCCGGCCGCGCCGGTGAAGCTGAAGACGCCGATCGCCTTGGCCCGTTCGCGGGGATCGGTGAACAGCGTCACGAGGATGCCCAGCACGACCGCCGACGCCATCGCGCTGCCCGCGCCCTGGAGGAACCGCGCGGCGATCAGCAGACCCGGCGTCGTCGCCGCGCCCGCGAGCAGCGACGCGGCGGTGAACACGGCGTTCCCCGCCACGAACATCGCCTTGCGGCCGATCAGGTCACCGAGCCGCCCGGCCAGCAGCAACAGGCCGCCGAACGCGATCAGGTAGGCGTTGACCGTCCAGCTCAGGCCGGCGGGGGAGAAGCCCAGGTCCCGCTGGATGGCGGGCATGGCGACCGTGACGATGCTGCCGTCCAGGATCGTCATCAGCATCGCCGCGGACAGCACGACCAGTGCCGTCCAGCGGTTGGAGCGAGGTGGCGCGAGCGGTGTTCCGAGCGTGGACGACATGGTTCTCCCCTGTCCGAGTGGCGACAGGAGGAACCGTAGCGGATAGTTTTGTTACAGACAATCTCTCTCGGATCTACCTGGTGCTCTCGCGGGCCCGACGAGCCGTCTGCGGTGATGCGACAGGGGTGGAGAGATGGCCCGTGACCAGCAGGTTCATCGCGTGGAGGAGGGCGTCACGGTCCTTCTTCGGCAGTGATTCCAGAGCGGCCCGGTGCACGCCGTCCACGACCTGCTGGCTGCGCTTCGCCAGCTCCGCGCCCTTCTCGGTGACCGCGACGATCCGGGCCCGCCGATCGGTGCTGGACGGCCGCCGTTCGGCGAGCCCGGCCTGCTCCAGCGCGTCGACCGTGACGACCATCGTGGTCTTGTCCATGTCGCCGATCTCGGCCAACTGGATCTGCGTGCGTTCCTCTTCGAGGGCGTGCACGAGCACGCAGTGCATGCGTGCCGTCAACCCGATCTCGGCGAGCGCCGCCGCCATCTGCGTGCGCAGCACGTGGCCGGCGTGGTCCAGGAGGAACGACAGGTCGGATTCGGTGCGGGCTGGGGCCATGGCGGACATGGCCCCAGCCTACCTACTCGGACACCGGTGGATTATCCGCAAGAGACCTGATCACAGCGGCGGGTGGGCGTTGCGCAGCAGCTCCCGGAACTGCGCCGAGTGCCAGTGCCCTGCCTGTGGCGCGTCGGGCAACGCACCGGTCGGGCGCGGCGCGCCCCACCCGGCGTCGTACGTCGGGTCGCACATCGGGTTGAAGAGCCCTTCGTCGTTCGGCAGCCGGATGCTCGCCCCGTCCGACTCTCCCGGCGGCTTCATCCACACGTACGCGTCGATGCCGGGTGCGGGCGCCGCGACCGGCCGTTCACCGAGGCCCGCGCCGACCTGGTTGCACCAGTTGGAGATCAGCAGCCGCCGGTCGATCCGGCCGCCGTCGACGTACGCGTCGACGCTGGTCTCCGGGCCCGGTCCGGTCGGCCGGTTCGGGCCGCCCCAGCCGTTGCGGGACGTGTCGATCAGCACGCCGACGCGCTGGCTGAAGCCCGCCGCCACCAGCTCGCGGCGAACGACGTCCACATAGGACAGTTCGTCGACGAAGTCGTTCCAGTCGACCCACCTGCTCTGGAGGATCGGTGACCCGTTGATGGACGTCTTGACGAGGAACTCCTCCCGCAACGCCGAGTAGTTGGCCACGTTGGCGATGAAGCCGTGCACGTTCGCCTTCGTGCTGCCACCCGAGGTGGCGGCGCGCGCCAGCACGTCCCGGGCGGTCGGGCGGTCCTCCGACCAGCCGAGGCTGCCGTGGTGGCCGATGTCGAGGTAGTTGTAGACGTTCCAGAGCCGGTCCAGCTTCGCCAGCGCGTACCCGATGCCCTCCACGTAGGCGCCGTTCGCCTTGACCAGGTCACACATGGCCGTCGCCCACGGGCGCGGCGAGACGTGCGTGACGAGGTACCCCAACGAGTCCGGTTCCACGATGGTGACGATCCGCAGCCGCCGGTACTTCGGATCGGCCACGATCGAGGCGATGGGATCGATGAACTCCTGCTTGTACCGCGGCAGGTCGTACGGCCCCAGGTCGCCGTTGGACGCCATGCGACCGCAGTCCCGGCCGGGCAGGTCGTTCACGACGAGCTGCACGACGCCGGCGTTCTGGCTAAGGGCTTCGTCCAGGTGGTCGCGCAGGCCCAACCGGCCGTTAGAGCCTTGGATCGACTGGATGTTGTTCAGCCACACCCCGGTCGGCTGGTCGAAGACGGCGGCGCCGCCCGGTTCGGCGACGGCGCGCGCGGACCACTCCGGGTTGACGTAGACGCTGGCGCCGACGTACGGGTTGTCCACGCGTGACGGTCTGGCCGCCGAGGTGCCGACCACCGTTCCGGCGGTCAGCGCGACCGCCATGAGCACAGCGCCGACACGTAAGAGATACCTCATGTACTGCTACCTCCGATGATCACAACGGCGTGACGGGAGGCGGTGTGCTTCCACCGTACCGCGTAGATCACGGCGTGCCCAGGTACTTGTGGAGCGCGGTGGCGGCGTCGAGCATCGCCATCGCCCGGCGGGTCAGGTCGGCTTCCCGCGCGGTGATCGCGGCCCGCAACGCCTCGGTGCCGCCTGAACCGCGGAACTGGTCCATGATCGGCTTGATCGCGGGCAGCGGGTAGCGGCTCTGCCGCAGCGTCGCCACCAGGCGCGCGTCGCGGACGTCGGTCGGGCCGTAGCGCCGGTAGCGGTCGGTGTCCCGTTTCGGGGCCAGCAGGCCGGCGGACTCCCACACCCGCAGCGCCGACGGCCGGACGCCCAGCCGTGCGGCCAGTTCGCCCACCCGCAGGCCGGTCCGCGGCACGCTGTCCGGTGGCAGCCCGGCCACCGCCGTCAACGCCTCCGCCGTCGCCCGCAACGCCTGCCGCTGCTCGTGCACGGCCGCGTGCACGGCGTCCACCCGCTCCAGCGCCAAGGCCGGCGATCCGTCGTGCACCGCGCGCATGATGGCCCTGGCCGCGTCCCACCCGTAACCCCGACCCAGCACCCGGTACGTCAGCAACGCCTCCCGGTGCCGCTCGCCGAACCTCCGGTAACCGGCCGGGGACCGCTCGGCCGGCGGCAGGACCCCGGCGTCCAGGTAGTTGCGCACCTGCTGGGCCGAGATGCCCGCCGCGCGGGCGAGATCCACGGGGCGAAGCGTCCGCACGGGTCGGCCTCCCGACCGGTCGGGTTCAACGGCGATTTGAAGGTTACGCACCGGCCTCTCAAGGTCAGCGGCCAGCCATTCGTCAAAAGTCTCAACTACGGACTTCAACGATACGGTTGAAGCCATGCAAAACAACGACAACCAGCGAAAACCGTCGGTTGTGGACACGCGCGGCCTGCGCATGAGGTACGGCTCCACGGACGTGCTGAAGGGCGTCGACCTGACCGTCGGGCAGGGCGAGGTGGTGGCGCTGCTCGGCCCCAACGGCGCGGGCAAGACGACGACCATCGAGATCCTGGAGGGCTTCCGCCGACGGTCGGACGGTGACGTGCGGGTGCTCGGCGTCGACCCGGACGACGGCGACGAGGCGTGGCGGGCGCGGCTGGGCGTGGTGCTGCAATCGTGGCGCGACCACGGGCGGTGGCGGGTGCGCGAGCTGCTGTCCTACCTGGGCATGTTCTACGAGCCGTACCGCGAGCGCGTGTTCGACATCGACGAGTTGATCGACGTCGTCGGCCTCACCGACCACGCCCACAAGCGGATCGGCACCCTGTCCGGCGGTCAACGGCGGCGGCTGGACGTCGCGGTCGGCCTGGTCGGGCGGCCGGACCTGCTGTTCCTGGACGAGCCGACGGTCGGCTTCGACCCCGAGGCCAGGCGGGAGTTCCACGAGCTGGTGCGCCGCCTGACCGGCACCACGATCCTGCTCACCACGCACGACCTGACCGAAGCGGAGAAGTTGGCCGACCGCATCGTGATCCTGGTGTCCGGCCGGGTGGTGGCCGACGGCACGGCGGCGGAGCTGGCCGCCCGGATCGCGGGCAAGGCCGAGGTGCGGTACCGCCTCGACGGCGAGGAGCACGTGCTGTCCCTGACGGATTCCACCGGGTACGTGCGTGAGTTGTTCGCCGAGCACGGCAAGGCCGTCGAGGACCTGGAGGTGCGTCGCGCCGCCCTGGAAGACGTCTACCTCGCGCTGGTCCGCGAGTCCGAGGAGGTGACCGCGTGAACCCCCGTGTGGTGGCCCTGCGCGCCGGTGTGCGGCGGGGCCGGATCGAGTTCGGGCAGACCATGACGAACGCGGGCGAGCTGATCGGCTGGCTGTGGCTGCCGGTGGTGGCGCTGGTGGTGATGCACGCGTTCGGCGACGGACCGCTGCCCGGCGTGGACTTCTCGCTGGGCGCGCAGTCGGTGCCCGGCATCCTCGCGATGAACGCCGTGTTCACCGGCCTGATGGGGTTGGCGATGGCGCTGACCATGGACCGCGAGGACGGCACGTTGCTGCGGGCCAAGGCGACGCCGAACGGCATGCTCGCGTACGTGGTCGGCAAGGTGCTGGGCAAGGCGGCGCTGACGGTTGCCGTGCTGGCGCTCATGCTGGCGCCGGCGGTGTTCGTGTTCGACGGCCTGGAACCGGGCCGGGTGTCGACGTGGGTGACGCTGGCCTGGGTGCTGCTGCTCGGGCTGCTCGCCACGCTGCCGATCGGGGCGATCCTGGGCGCGGTGTTCGGCAACGCCCAGAGCCTGGGCTTCGTGATGCTGCCGATCATGGGCCTGGTGGCGGTGTCGGGCGTGTTCTACCCGATCACCGCGCTGCCGGGGTGGTTGGAGGTGGTCGGCCAGGTGTTCCCGCTGTACTGGCTGGGGCTGGGTCTCCGGTCCGCCCTGCTGCCGGACGCGTTGGCCGTGGCCGAGATCGGTGGCGGTTGGCGGCACCTGGAAACCGTGCTCGCGCTCGGCGCGTGGGCCGTGGTGGGACTTGTGCTGGCGCCGATCGTGCTGCGCCGCATGGCCCGACGTGAATCGGGTTCCTCGGTCGCGGCCCGCCGCGAGCAGGTGGCGCAGCGACCCGGCTGACGCGGGGTTCCAGGTGGCGCGGTGTTCCGGCTGACGCGGGGTTTCAGCTGAAGAGTTCCGCCAGGTCGCCGTGCTGCAAGGCCATCATCCCCCGACCGGCCCAGGCGTCCGGCGCGGTCGGCGCGAGCACCCGCACCATGCCGGTCTGGTCGGCGGGCTGCTCGACCGTCGCGCCGACCAGCACCGTCGGCCAGGCCCCGGTTTCGAGGTTGGTCATCACCATGTCCTTGGCGGCATTGGGGTTCTCGTCCGGCGCGCACACGACCTCGGTGGACTCGCCCGCCGGGGTCGTGCGCACGCCCGCCGCCAGCGGCAGCCCGCTCGTCGGCTTGCTGATCACCGCGGCCGACACGTCGCCGAGGCACCGGGCCAGCTCGCCGATCATCGGGTCCGCGGCCAGCGACCGGTCGCCCGCGGGCTCGGTGATCCACTTCAACGTCGCGCCGGTGGGGGCGTGGGCCACCGAGCCCGGATCCACCCGGATGTGCTGGAACCCGGTCACGATCCCGGCCTTCGCCAACGCGCCGTCCAGGTCGACCTCGCCGTCCTCGGCGGTGCTCCAGGTGCCCGATCCGGCACGTTTGCCGCCCAGCGCCGCGATCTTGGCGTCCACCGCGGCCACGTCGACGTCCATCCGCAGCACGGCGGCCCACTTCGGCGACTGCCCCACCCGCAGTGCGGTGTTCGCCTGGGCCGGGTCGAAGCCGACCAGGTCGGGCAGCAGCCGGCTGCGCCCGGCGAGGTCGGAATACCCGTAGCCCTGCAGCGTGCGGAAACGCGTGGCGTCCCGCTCGACGAGCGCGCGGATCGCCGCCACGTCGCCGTACTCCACCAGCAGGGACGACTCGTCGGTCGCCCGCACGCCCGCCAGCGCGCCGAGCAGTCCGGTCGCCGGCGGCGTTTGCGTCACGTCGGCCTCGGCGGCGCACCCGGTCAGCAGAACCGCCACCAACGCCACGCTCGCACGTCTGATCACCGGGTGGATGGTAGGTCGGCGAGACGATCTCCACGCCTGTTTTAACGGAAAGGGCCTTGCCTCAGGCCGGGATCTCCACCGCGATCTCCTCGCCCAACCGCGCCCCGCCCGAGAGGTCCAGCTCGTCACCGCTCCAGAACCGGCCCGGGTCGTACCAGTTCGCCCGGCGTCCGACGGGCAGCAGACCCATCGCCTCGTACGTCACGGCCACGACCTCGGCGCAGTACGCGGTCTCCAGCGTCGCGTCGGACGATTTCCGCAGGTTCGGCACCCGGCCGCGCAACCACCTCGTGGCCAGCCGTGCCGTCGACGGGAACGGGGTGCCGTTGAGCACCGCCACCGTCTTCAGCACCGCGTCGTCCTCCTCGCGGGTCGTCGGACGGTCCAGCTGCCGCAGCCACGCCCGCTGCCCGTACTTCCGCGCCCACACCAGCACCGCGTCACGCAGGTCGTGCAGCTGCACGCCGCGGTGGTGGGTGCCGGTCCACACGTCCGGCAGCGTGCGACCCATCTCGGCGTGCCACATCAGCGGCGGCAGGTCCTCCACCGCCACGGTCATGCCCACGTGGTTGACCGGGCTGTTCGTCGTGACCCGGATCGCGCGGTCGGCCGCCGAGCTGCCGCGGAACAGCCACACGTCGCCGGTTCGGGTGAGTTCGACCGCCTCGTCCAGACCGATCTTCGTTCCCGCCATCCCGGTAGCCTAGGCAGATGCGCTGGTGGAAGCTGCTCGGCCTGGCCGGTGTCGCGGGTGTCGCGGCGACCGGGGTGGTGATCGCGCGCGCGGAGCGCAAACGGCGGGCCTACACCCCGGAGGAGATCCGCGAACGGCTGCACGCCCGGGTCGCCCGGACCGACTGAACCTTCGCACCGCGGCCACTTCGCGCTGCGGCGTCCGTGCCGCGATGGGATCTTGGTGCCCATGGTCGTCGTGGTGCTGGGCACGGGGTTGATGGGTTCGGGCATGGCGCGGAGCCTGCTGCGGGCCGGGTTCGACGTGGTGGTGTGGAACCGCAGCGTGGCCAAGGCGCGCGCGTTGGCCGAGGACGGCGCCGTGGTCGCCGACGACCCGAAGACCGCCGTCGCCGAGGCGGACGTCGTGCTGACCATGCTGTTCGACGCCGACGCGACCTGCGCGGTGATGACCGAGGCGCTGCCGGCGGTGCGGGCACAGTCGGTGTGGGCGCAGTGCGCCACGGTCGGCCTCGAAGGCGGTCAACGGCTGGCCGAGCTGTCCGCCCAGCACGGCGTGCCGTACGTGGACGCGCCGGTCCTCGGCAGTCGTGCGCCGGCGGAGCAGGGCAAGCTGACGGTCCTCGCGGCCGGGCACCAGGGGCTGCGGGCGTCCGTCGCGCCGGTGTTCGACGCCATCGGCATCCGCACGGTGTGGGCGGGCGAGCGTCCGGGGGACGGGCAGCGGCTCAAGCTGGCCGCGAACTCGTGGGTGCTGTCGATCACCGCCGCCACCGCCCAGGCCGTGGCGCTGACCCGAGGCCTCGGGCTGGACCCGGACCTGTTCCTGGAGGCCATCGCGGGAGGCCTGGCCGACAGCACGTACGCGCAGGTCAAGGGCCGTGCGATGATCGACGGCGACTTCGTGCCCGCGTTCGGGGTCGACGGCGCGGTCAAGGACAGCGAGCTGGTCGTGTCGGCGTTGGACGTCGTCGGCGCCGATGACCGGCTCATGCGCGTGCTGCACTCCCTGTACCTGACCGCCGAGGAGCGGGGCGAGGGCGCCGAGGACATGGCCGCGGTGATCCGGGCCTTCTAGGCGGTGTTGGAGTTACCGTCGAACCGGGTACCAGTTTGGGAGGGGTACCGGTCGGCGGCGGAGGAGGCGGCTCGTGGGAACCGGCGGGCTGATCGCGGCCGCGGCGCTGACCGGTGCGGTCGTCGCCGGGGGAGTTGGCTTGCCCGATCCGGACGACATCTGGAGCGACACGGGCCTGCGCGTGGTGGACCGGGCGACGCGTTCGGACGGCGAGTGCGTTCCGCATTCGTTCGGGCAGGTGCGGGAGCTGCTGGCGGCTACACCCTGTGTAGCACTCGACCGGATGTTGTTCACGCTCAGTGACGACAGGGGTGGCGCGATCGTCGTGTTCGTCGCCTGGGTCGAGTTCGACGACCGGGACGGGGCGCGCGAGTTCAAACGGGTCGAGGACGTCCACGGCACCGGTGACATCACCCCGTTGTCGGGATCGTTGCTCCAGATCAAGGACGTGCCGTTCAGCGCGCTGAACTACGACTCCGACGTGCTGGACGACGTGACCGTCGTGCTGGCCGAGACGGAGGCCGTGAGCGGGGGTTTCACCGCGGAGTACCTGGACGACATCGCCGGCATCGCGGTCCTCACGCCTCGGCCCTGAACCTCGAAATTCCCGCTTCCGTGTTTTAAACCTGCCTGATCGGGCTACCCCGGAGCGCGTCGCGCAAGGCGGCGTGCTCCGGGGTCTATGGGGGTGGGGACGGTGGTGCGTAGTGGACTGGGATTTCGATGACGACGACGCGGTGCGCGGACTGCTCGCGTACGTCTCGGAGGTGACCAGGGCGCTCGGGTTCAGCGGCGAGTGCTCGTGCGTTCAGGCGGACGGCTCCTGCCTCGGCGCGTATCTCGCGTTGGACGGTCACCTGCCCGGCTTCGCCGACCGGGACGTGGCGCTGCTGTGGGACGAGGAGCGCGGCTGGTCGATCGCGGTGGAGAGCGACAGCGCCGAGCCGCCGTTCGTGCTGGCCAGGCTGCGCGGCCCGGTGTGGCCGGAGCCGGCCGTCGTGGCGCAGTGGGTGTCGGAACTGGACCTCGTGCCCGACGACGAGCTCCTGACGGCGCGCTGACCCGTCAGCCCGTGAGGCGGGCGATGAGGGTCTCGATGTCGTGCGCGACGACGAGTTCGGTGCGCACGGTGGTAAGGCCGAGTTGGTGATTGACCCGGATCATGTGCTCGTTGTCGGCGTTGGTGACCGTCTCCATGCGCTCCAGCTCGGGGTGGTCGGACACCAGCCAGTGCGCCATCACGCCTTTGAGGGCCAGACCCAGCCCGTGGCCCCGGTGCTCGTCCAGTACGGCCGTGTCGCCTTGGTAGGAGGTGCGGGGGCCGTGGGGGAGCAGGACGATCTCGGTCAACCCGGCGACCTCGCCGGTGGCTTCGTGCACGGCCACTACTACGCGCTGCTCGACGTTGTCGCGGCGTAGTTCGTCTTCGGTCTCGCGGACCTTCTCGACTGTCCACTCCGGATGCTGGAACTCGGTCGTGCCCATTGGCGCGTCGTGGATCGCGCTCCGTGCGGCGGCGTAGGACGTGACGACCCCGTCCGGCGCGGAGTTGATCCACCGTTCGGCGCGGTAGCCCTCGGGTAGGTCGATCGGCCAGCGGTTTCTGTCGGCCTCTGCGACCGTCAACGCCTGCACGGCCAGCGCCCGGACGGTCTTGAAGCCCAGCCTGTGCGCCCAGTTCGCGGCCGTGCCGCCTTCCACGAGCCGCCAGTCCTCGATCACCGTGCGCCCGTGGTCGCGGAAGTGCGGGAGCATCGCGCTCAGCAGGCGCGTGCCGATGCGCCGTCGGCGGGACTCCGGGTGGACGACCACCGTGGCGACCGCGATGTGGCCGTTCTCCGCCTCGGGGAACCGCGCGTACCCGAACGCCACGATGCCGGTCGCGTCCCGCGCCACCCAGTGCCCGGCCGGGCCGACGCCGGGGAACGGGTTGCGCAACCGCTCCACCACGTCCTCGTAGGTCGGCGCCGGCTCGTCCGGTTCGTCCACGAGGTGACTCGCGTGGACCACCCGGTAGTACCCGGCCAGGTCCTTCGCGTCTGCCTGGTGCGGGTCGAACAACTCCACCGTCACGTCGCCCCCCGGTTCCTTGGCGGAGCGATCACCGTATCGGTTGTCAGCGCTTGTGGTGCGCGACTTCCTGCTCGGCGTTGTCGGCGGGCGGGATGTCGCGGTCGACGTGGTCGGCGTGGAAGAGTGCTTGCGCCAGCAGGGACTTCACGTGGTCGTTGGCGGCGGAGTAGTAGACGAACGTCCCTTCGCGCCGGCCCTTCACCAGGCCCGCCAGGCGCAACTTCGCCAGGTGCTGGCTGACCGCGGTCGGCGCGGCGCCGGCCAGCTCGGCGAGGCAGGCCACCGACGACTCGCCCTGGAGCAGCGCCCAGAGGACTTTGATCCGGGTCGGATCGGCCAGCAGGCGGAACGACTCGGCGGCCAGGTGGACCTGCTCGTCGTTGGGCATGTCGAACTCCGACAGCGCGGTGTGCATGGACGCAAGCCTACCTACTTGCGTATCTGCATGAGTGCGCAGGTACGCTGACAAACGTGACGAACAAGGCGCACTCTCAAGGGCACGGCCATGGCCACGGTCATGGGCACGGCCACCGCTCGGTCGATCGCGTCGACAGCGCGCTGGAGAGCAGCAAGCGCGGGATACGAGCGCTGGTCATCTCGTTCGTCGCGCTGTTCGTCACCGCGACCGCCCAGGCGGTGTTGGTGCTGATCACCGGCTCGGTGGCGCTGTTGGGCGACACCGTCCACAACTTCGCCGACGCCCTGACCTCCGTCCCGTTGGCCATCGCGTTCGTGCTGGGCCGCCGTGCCGCGTCCCGCCGCTTCACCTACGGCCTGGGACGTGCGGAGGACCTGGCCGGTGTCGTGGTGGTGCTGGTGATCGCCGCGTCGGCCGTGTACGCCGGGTACGAGTCGGTGCGCGGACTGCTCGACCCCCAGCCGGTGCGGCTCGTGTGGGTCGTGGTGGCCGCCGGTGTGATCGGGTTCCTGGGCAACGAGCTGGTCGCCCGCTACCGGATGCGGATCGGCCGTGAGATCGGTTCGGCCGCGTTGGTCGCCGACGGGCTGCACGCCCGCACCGACGGCTTCACGTCACTGGCGGTGGTGCTGGGCGGAATCGGGGTGGCCCTGGGCTTCCCGGCCGCCGACCCGATCGTCGGCCTGGGCATGACCGTCGCCATCCTGTTCGTTCTCCGTGACGCCGCCGGCGAGGTCTTCGGCCGCCTGCTCGACGCGGTCGACCCGGCGTCGGTGGACCTCGCCGAACGAGCCGCCGCCCAGGTGGAAGGCGTGGTGCGGGCCGACCGGGTGCGGATGCGGTGGACCGGCCACGTGCTGCGGGCGGAGTTGGCGATCGCGGTGGACGCGAGCCTGAACGTCGCACAGGCCCACCGCATCGCGCACGAGGTCGAGGACCACCTCAAACGAGCGGTTCCCCGGCTGACCGCGGTGATCGTCCACACCGAACCCGCACCTACCTGAGCCCGCCGCTTTCAGGGGTCCCGAACCAGCGGGTGAGTGCTTCCCTCAGGGTGTTGGCGGGTTCGTCGAGGGCTGCGGCCCAGGCGATGTGGGCGTCCGGGCGGATCAGCAGCGCGTCGGCTGGGCGGTGGTCGGGCTTGGCGGTGTGGACGTCGACGCGGTGCTCCCAGTCCCGGGCGGTCTCGCGGAGGTCAGGGCGGTCGGCGAGGTCGAGGAGGACGGGACGTGCGGCGTGCATGAGTTCCGCGACGCTGGTCGTGCCGTGGTCGGTGTGCAGGGTGAGGTCGGGCGCGAACGTGCCGGTCAACGGGTGTTCGTTCGGGCTGGGCAGCTGGTAGCGGATGTCCGTGCCGGCGATGAGGGACGCCACGCGGAACGACGGCTGCTCGTCGGCGACCAGTTCCACGAAGAGTTCCCGCAGCGCGTCGGCGGCGGCGTCCTGTCCGCGCCTCAGTGCCACTTGGGCATGGGTGTGGAGCAGGGTGCGCGTGCCGGCGAAGTGGCGTTCGTGGTGGTAGGTGTCCAGCAGGTCGGGCGACGCCCAGCCGTGGATGTCGGCGGCCAGCTTCCAGGCGAGGTTGACCGTGTCGAGCATGCCCGCGTTGAGGGCGACGCCCGTGGCGGGGAAGAGGTGGGCCGCGTCCCCGGCGAGCATGATCCGCCCGTCGCGGAACCGTTCGGCGAGTCGGGCCTGGAACTGGTAGCGCGACAGCCGAATCGGTTGCCCCAGCGGTAGTTCCGCGCCGAGGACGTGGCGGATGCTGTCCTGGAGTTCGGCCAGGGTCATCGGCGCGTCGTCGTCGATTTCGGTGGATTCTTCTTCGGTGGTGGAAATGAGGGCGACCTCGGGGGTGAGCCACCCGAATCCGAAGACCCCGCGGTCCGTCCGGGTGAAAGCGCCCGCTTGGATCGTGCCGAGTCCGGGGACGTCCAGGTCGCCGTTGTCCCGCCGGGTCAACGAATCGGGCAAGGCGACCTGACCCAGCCGGTTGACCTCCGGGTAGGTGGTGCCGGGGAACGGGATGCCGGCCATGTCGCGGATTCCGCTGCGCGCGCCGTCGCAGCCCACCAGGTATCGGGCGGTCACCTGGTACGTCCCGTCCGGGCCGCGCACGTCGGCGGTCACAGTGGCGTTGTCCTGGTGGACGCCGGCCGTCTCGTGGCCGCGGCGGATGTCGGCGTCGAGTTCGCGTGCGCGTTCGTCCAGCAGGCGCTCGAGTTCCGGTTGCGGCAGCGTCAGGCCGCGCAGTGGGGGATCCGCCAGGTGCGAGAAGTCCAGGTGCACGCCGCCGAACGGGTAGCGGGGAGCCGGGTGGGCGGGTCCGGCGCAGGCCGCTTCGAACCGGTCGAGCAGGCCCCGGTAATGCAGCAGCCGCAAAATCTGGCCGCCCAGCCCGTTGGCCTTCGGGGTTTGTCGGATCTGTGGCCGCAGCTCCAGGACGAGTGGTCGCACTCCGGCCAGTCGCAGTTCAGCGGCCAGCATCAGACCGGTCGGCCCGCCGCCCACGATGATCACGTCGACGTCCGTCACCGGTTCCTCGCTGCGCGGTCGTCGGTCGCCAAACACCATTCGCTACACCCATTCTCGCAGGTCGAGGCCACGGCGCAGGATTCTGCGGCATCCCCCGGGCCTTGCCGCAAGCCCCCCGGTGCGATATAAATTGAGAGTGGGAAGAAGCGGTATTCGCTATCTCTCGTCCTCCGCTGTGAGTCCTTTCAGCGAAACCCAGGGTTGATGATGGCTCGGTTGCTGGACGACCAGGCGTTGGAACGTTCTTCGGTGGTCGCGAACTGCGCCATGAATCGTGAACGCGGGCTCACCGGCTCCAACGGGTACGGTCGCGAGCTCGGCATCGACGTGGTCAAGATGATCACAGACCGGTTGTCCGGTGGAGCCGAGGCGTTCGACTGGCTGGACCTGTGCTGTGGCGCCGGCAAGGCGTTGCTGGAGTGCGCACGCCTGGTGGACGACCCGAGGCTGCGGATCACCGGTGTCGACCTCGTGGACTTCTTCGCCGGTCCGTCGCACCCCGGGGTGGAGTTCGTGACGGCATCGGCGGGTTCCCTTGCCCTGCAACGCTCCTACGACTTGGTGACCTGCGTCCACGGCCTGCACTACGTCGGCGACAAGCTGCACGTCCTCACCCGTGCGGCGTCGTGGCTCAGCGCCGATGGTCTCCTGGTGGCGAACCTCGATCTCGCGGCCGTCCTGTCCGACGAGGGCCGCCCGTTGCGCCGCCGGCTGACCGAGCCGCTGAGGTCGGCCGGATTCGACTACGACGCCCGCCGTCGCCGCGTCGAGTGCACCGGACACCGGCAGGCGAGTCTGCCGTTCCAGTACCTCGGCGCCGACGATCAAGCCGGCCCCAACTACACCGGCCAACCAGCGGTGAATTCCTACTACGCGAGCGCGTGAGCTGCCGTGAGACACAAGAATGGCGACGTGGGTGCGGAGACGTCGGGTGAGCGGGAGCCGTGGTCGTGGGCGGCGACGGATGACGAGGTCGAGGAACGGCGTCGACACGTCAGGCGGTTGGCGGGTCACCGCATCAGAGCGGTCCGCTACTACATGATCGACTACCGGCGTGGGGACTTCCGCCCCGAATCGGTCGACGGAGGCCCGCGGTTCATCGACGGCGATGCCGAGTGGGAGGACCCCGCCTGGCGCTACGACGGGTTCGACGCCGTGGATCACGGCGTGGAGTTCGAGACCGAGTCGGGCCTGGTCTTCTCGCTGACCTGGGACCCGCCAGGGGATCAGGAGGGGATCGGGCTGCGGAACGTCGCCATGCTGGACGCCTACTTGAACCCGGAGGTGGACGTGGCGATCTGGAGCGTCGGTGACCGCGGCGATACCTGGGCGCCCCTGGCCGAGGCTCCGGTCACCGACGTCCAGCTGCACTACTACCCTTGGGAGGGTGGGCTTTCCGGGTTCTGGTGTCCGCACATCACCTTCCACACCGCTACCGCGAGCGTTCAAGTCGTGCTGGGGGACGCGAACAACGGCACCTTGGACCACTCGTCGGACAACATCGCGGTCCTCCACCCCGCGACATCCCCGCTGGACTGGTGAAACCTCGGGCTCACAGCGCCAGGTGTGGCCAGGATTCGGTGTCCCGCAACAGTTGCCGGTCGTGTGTGGCGATCACCACCGCGGCCGGGGTTGAGGTGAGGGCGGCGGTCAGCTCGTCCACGAGCGTGGCCGACAGGTGGTTGGTCGGCTCGTCCAGCAGCAACACGTGCGGCCGGGTGGCGAGGACCAGGGCCAGGTCCAGCCGCCTCCGGGCGCCGACCGAGAGTTCGGCCACCGGACGGTGCCGGTCGTAGCTGTCCAGCAGGCCCAACTCGTCGAGTGCCGGCCCGTGCACGCCTGACCGGGCGTCGTACAGCTCCACTGCCGTGCGGTGGCCCGGCAGGTCGGATTCCTGACCCAACCGCCCGACCCGCACGGACCTGGCACGGGTGACGGTGCCGGTGTCGGGTTCCAGGTCGCCGGCCAGCACTGCCAGCAGCGTCGACTTGCCCGCGCCGTTGGGTCCGGTGACCACCAGCCGGTCCCTGGAGTCCAGCGCGACGTCGACCGGGCGCGCAAGCCGCTCGGCCACGGACACGTCGGTGGCGCGCAGCAGAGTCGCACTGTGGTGTTCGGGCAGTTCGGGCATGGCGAACCGGGTCGGCGGCGGCGGGATCGTCACCGCGTGCGTGCTCAGCTCCTCCTGGCGTCGGTGCACGGCGCGGACCAGGCCGGGCGCGCGGGTGGCGCGGGTGTGCTTGCCGTGCCCCTTGGCGGGACGCCAGTTGTCGCGCAGCCGGTTCTGCGCCGCGGACAGGTCGTCGGCCAGGCGCTGCTGCTCGGCCACCTGCTCGGTGTGCAGTGCCTCCCAGCGGGCACGTTCGGCTCGGCGGGCCTGGACGTACGCGGTGTAGCCGCCGCCGTACGCCCGTGGCCGGCCGTCGCTGGACGGGTCGAGGTCGACCACCGTGGTGGCCACGTCGGTGAGCAACGCCCGGTCGTGGCTGACCAGCACGACCACGCCCCGGTGGGCGCGCAGGCGTTCGGTGAGGTGGTCGAGCCCGTCCGCGTCGAGGTGGTTGGTCGGCTCGTCCAGCAGCAGGACCGGGTGGCCGGCGCCGAGCAGGCAGGCCAGCCGCACCCGGTGGCGCTGGCCGACCGAGAGGGCGCCGAGCGGGCGGGTGCGGTCGTCCACGGCGTTCAGCGCGGCCAGCGAGACCTCGACCCGCCGGTCGGCGTCCCACGCGTCGAGCGCTTCGGCTTCGGCGAGCGCGGCGGCGTAGGCGTCATCCGTGCCAGGACGACCGTCGGTCAACGCGTCGGCGGCCTTGTCCAAGCTGGTCAGCGCACTGCGCACGGCGGACAGTTCGAGGTCGATCAGCGCGCCGACGGTGTCGGTGGGGCCGAGCGGGATCTGCTGGTCCGCAACCCCGACAGAGCCCGCGCGGTGCACTTCGCCGAGGTCGACGGGCAGGTCGCCGGCGAGGACCCGGAGCAGGGTCGTCTTCCCGCGACCGTTCTCGCCGACGACCGCGACCCGGTCACCGGCGGCGGCGACGAGATCGACACCGGCGAGCACGGGCCGTCCGCCGAAGGAGAGGTGGACGCCGGACATCCGAACGTGCGCCGAGCGCACAAGGGCAGGTGAGAGGTGGGACGACATGAAGGGACTGCCTCCGACAAGAGGTGATGAGCAGAAAGGACGAACTCCGGTAGCGCGGGTTCGCGGTACCGGCGGAGGCGTCGTCCCTCAGAGGAAGTACAGGTGCTGCATCACGGTCACCAGGGTAGGACGCCGGCAGAACCTGCCGCATCCGGATTTCGACCACACCCACGTCCCCCGCCCCGACACCGATCCACCCGGGTGGATAGTGGGAACATGCCGAACCTCGACTTCTACGCTGCCGGCGACGACTGGTCCGCGGTCCTGGGGGTGGTGTTCGATCTCGGCTTGTTCCGCGTCTTCGAGTCCGACTCGGAGCCGGACCGCGAGTTGCGCGAGTTCCACGCCGCCACGGAGGTTCCAGGCGGCCGACAGGGACGGCACTTGGCGTTGTTCGTCACCGGTTCGGGACCGGCTCCCGTAGCGAGGCGAATCGATCTGCGGCCAGGAGCGCTTGGCGACGCCACCTTCCGCTACTGCTGTGAAGCCTGGGGGCTCGTCCAGCTCTACCACGGCGGTCCGGCTGGGACAGACGAGCTGCGATGGAGTCATGCGAACCACAACACGGAGAAGCGCGCCGCCGCGTGGTCCGCGACCTTGCCGCGACTCGGCGACCCCGCTCAGTGGAATTGGCCGGCGGTCACAAGCGCGTCCGGCCGGCTCAACCGGGCTGTTCGCCGGATGGCCGTCGACAAGATCGGTTCCCATCCTGTGCTGCCGCACGCGGCTCGGTTCATCGAGGAAGGCGGTCTGAGGTATGAATACGGCACGGGCATCCACGCGACTCCGTCCTTCGGGATGAGTCGCCGGTGACGGGGAGGGTCGAGGTGGCTGAGACGACGGTGGCCGAGGTGATGGTCGAGTTGGCCGCGCTCGAAGACCCGAAGATGCGTGCGGTGAACGAGAAGCACGGTGACGATCACGGGGTGAACCTCGGCAAGTTGCGCGCGATCGCGAAGCGGCTGAAGACCCAGCAGGACCTCGCGCGCCGGCTCTGGGCGACCAACGACACCGCGGCGAGGTTGCTGGCGATCCTGATCTGCCGCCCGAAGGCGTTCGAACGCGACGAGCTGGACGCCATGTTGCGTGAGGCGCGCGCCCCCAAGGTGCACGACTGGCTCGTGAACTACGTCGTGAAGAAGGGCCCGTACGCCGAAGAGCTGCGTGTGACGTGGTTCGCCGACCCGGATCCGGTGGTCGCGAGCGCGGGCTGGGCGTTGACCACCGAACGCGTGGCCAAGAAGCCCGAGGGCCTGGACCTTGTAGGGCTGCTCGACGTCATCGAGGCGGAGATGCGCGACGCCCCCGATCGCCTCCAGTGGGCGATGAACCACTGCCTGGCCCAGATCGGGATCGAACACCCCGAGCACCGCACCCGCGCGATCGCCATCGGTGAGCGCCTGGAGGTGCTCAAGGACTACCCGACCGCGCCGAACTGCACGTCCCCGTTCGCGCCCGTCTGGATCAACGAGATGGTGCGCCGGCAAGACGACCAGGCGCCACTAGGAGTCCGCGAAGTGGTGTAGGACCATCTCGGTCAGCGCGGCGACGTCCGCGTCGACCATCGGCTCACCGGTCATGCCCATCCGGTGGAGCAGGGTTCCGACGACGGTGTCGATGAGGAGCAGCACCCGGTGCTCCGGCTCGCCGAGAGCCTCCTGGAGCGCGACCCGGTAGGGGTCCTGCACCCGCGTGGACAGGATTTCGCGCAGGGCCGGATCACTGACGCCGTCGACGAACAGGCCCGCGAACGCCGCACCCACCCCCGGCTCGCCGATCTTCGCCGCGATCCAGATGATGCCCGACGAGATGTCCTCCCGTGGACTGCCGCCCTTCAACGGCACCGGGCCCAACGCGTCGATGAGGCAGTCCGCGATCAGCGCGCCCTTCGACGGCCAACGCCGGTAGAGCGTCGTCTTCGCCACTCCCGCCGCCGCCGCGATGCGATCCATCGTCGCGCCCGTGTAGCCCAGCTCGTGGACCGTCCTCAACGCGGCGGCGAACACCACGGCGTCGATGCCGGCGCGCGGGCGGCCGGGCGGTCTCGCTGAGGTGGTCCCTCGGGTCATGGCTACACGATAGCCAATTGCGCTACGATCGGTATCGATACCATTGGTAGCGAAAATGCCCGAGGGGGGACATGAACGAGGTGAGTCAACGGCAGCCGTGGGGGATCCGGCTGCTGCACGCCGTGCTGAGGGAGCCGGACTGGTCGGCGATGACAGCCGACGACCTGGACGGGCCGGCGCTTGTGGTGGTGCCGACTCTCGACCCGCTGGCCGACCACGGCCGCCGTTACGCCGAAAGGCTGCTCGAATCCGGCACGCCCGCGCGGCTCACCGAGCACCCGGGAGCGCCGCACGCGTTCCTCGGCATGCCGGGCTTGGCGCCGCAGGCGAAGGCCGCCCGGACGGAGATCACCGAGTTCCTCGGCGCTCACCTCAAGACGAAGTCGACGAAGGTGGGAGAGAAATGACGTCACCGGAAGTCGACGCCGGACCGAGCCTGACCAGGCTGCTGCGCCCCTACCGGTGGACCTTCGCCACTGTCGTGATCCTCCAGGTGATCGGCGCGGTCGCCGGCCTGGCGCCGCTGCTGTCGGTGGTCGAACTGGGCCGCACCCTGCTGTCGCCCGGCCCCGTCGACCACGCTCACGTCCGGTTCGTCGTGATCGCGGGCGCGGTCGGCTTGCTCGTCCGACTGCTGTTCACGGCCGCGTCGTCCGGGATCGGGCACGCGCTCGACGACCAGGTGCAACTCTCGTTCCGAAGGCAACTGGCCGCACGACTCGGCCGCGTGCCGATCGGGTGGTTCTCCCGCCGCAGGACAGGTGAGCTGGCCAAGGTCGTGGGGGAGGACGTGAGCGCCGTGCACCCGTTCATCGCCCACGCCCCCGGTGAACTCGTCTCGGCGTTCGTGGTGCCGCTGGCGTCGCTGATCTACCTGTTCACCATCGACTGGCGGCTCACGCTGATCACGTTGACACCGGTGGCGTTGGCGGTGGCGCTCGTGCCCCTGATGATGACGCCGACCCGGCTGCGCGAGCAGAAGGACTTCGACGTGGCCATGGGGCGGATCGCGAGTTCGGTGGTCGAGTTCGTGCGGGGCATCTCGGTGGTGAAGGCGTTCGGCGGAGGTGAGCGCGCCCACCGTCGATTCATCACGGCCGTGGACGATTTCGTCCGCATCTTCTACCGGATGGTGCGCGGTCTCTCCGGGATCGCCGCGGGGATGCAGGTCGCGCTGTCGCCGCCGTTCGTGCTGCTGGTCGTGCTGATCGGCGGCGCGTCGCTTATCACGACCGGTGGCATGGCTCCGGCCGACCTGCTGCCGTTCTTGTTGCTGGGACTGGGTTTGACCGCTCCGGTCGCCGCTCTCGGCCACGGCTTCGACGACTTGCAAGCCGCACGACGCGCGGTCGGGCGGATTCGGGACGTGCTGGCGGTGCCGTCGCTGCCGGAGCCCGCGCACCCGGTCGCGCCACAGGGACACCGGGTGGAACTGCGCGACGTCCGATTCGGCTACGAAGCCGATCACGAGGTGCTGCGCGGGATCGACCTGGTGCTCGAACCGGGCACGGTCACCGCGATCGTCGGGCCGTCGGGCAGCGGGAAGTCCACGCTGGTCCAGCTGTTGCCGCGGTTCTTCGACCCGACCCACGGCTCGGTCCTCCTGGGTGGCGTGGACCTGCGTGAGCTCGGCAGCCAGGAGCTCTACCGGATGGTCTCCTTCGTCTTCCAGGACACCTCGCTGCTGCGCGCCTCGGTCGCGGACAACATCGCGCTGGCGGTGCCCGACGCCGACCTCGATGACGTGGTGCGCGCCGCCCGCCTGGCGAACATCCACGAACGAATCCTCGAACTGCCGCGCGGGTACGAGTCCGTGATCGGCGAGGACGCCGGGCTGTCGGGTGGGGAGGCGCAGCGGATCTCGCTCGCTCGCGCACTGCTCGCCGACGCGCCCGTCCTCGTGCTGGACGAGGCGACCGCCTTCGCCGACCCGCAGACCGAACAGGCGGTGCGCCGGGCGCTGGCGACGTTGGCCGGCGATCGGACGATCCTGGTCATCGCCCATCGACTGGAGACGGTCGCCGACGCCGACACCGTGGTGGTGCTGGAGAACGGGTCGATCGTGGAGCGCGGCACGCCCGCCGATCTGTTGGCGCAGAGCGGGAAGTTCGCCGCGTTCTGGCAATCCCACCGCTCGGCGACGGCCGACGAGACCACCGGAGGCGTGTCCCGATGATCCGAATGCTGTTGCGCGTGCTGGGACGCGAGTACGCCCAACCCGTGCGTCGCACTGTGGCCTTGATGACGACGACCGCGGTGGCCGAGGGTTTGTCCTACGCACTACTCATTCCCGTGCTGCCCGCGTTGTTCGGCAGCACGCCTGCGGACGCGTGGCCCTGGCTGATCGCGTTCGGGGCCGCGGTCGCGGTCTACGCGGTGCTGCGCTACCTCGGCGACCTGTCCGGTTTCCGCGCCGGGACCACGCTGTTGCACGGCATGTACTACCGCCTCGGCGATCACCTGGCCCGCTTGCCGCTCGGCTGGTACAACGCCCGTCGTGTCGGCGAGGTGTCGGTGCTGGCGAGTCAGGGCGTCCTCCAGGCGATGGGCGTGATCGCGCATCTGTTGGCGCCGTTCATCTTCGCCTGCGTGACACCGCTGACGATCGTTGCCGTGATCCTCGCGGTCAACTGGCAGATGGGCCTGGCCGCGTTGGTCGCCGCACCGGTCGTGGCGGCGATCCAGCTCTGGGCGGGACGGTCGATGGCCGCCACCGACGCGGAGCGCGCGGAACGCGACCACGACGCCACCGGGCGGGTCATCGAGTACCTCCAGGCCCAGCCGGTGCTGCGGGCCGGTGGTCGGACCGTCGAGCGCTTCCGACTGCTGGACGACTCGCTGCGTGAAGTCCAGCGTGCGTCCCGCCGTTCCCTGCTGTCGGCACTGCCCGGCGCGGTGGGCTTGACGCTCGCGGTGCAGGCGGTGTTCACGGGGTTGCTGGTCCTGGGCGCCTACCTCGCGCTCGGCGGGACCATCGGCGCGGCGGAGGTCCTGACGATCCTGGTGCTGGCCGCTCGCTGCGCGGATCCTTTGCTGTCGCTGGCGGACATCGGCGGCAAGCTCCGCGGCGCGCGGTCCGAGTTGGCGAGGCTCGACGCGGTGTTGCGCACCGGGACGCTGCCGGAGGCCCGCGAACCGGTGCGGCCGGAAAGCCATGACCTGGAGTTCGACTCCGTCGCCTTCCGACACGGCGACCGCACGGTGATCGGCGACGTGTCGTTGTCCGTGCCGGAGGGGCAGCGGCTCGCCGTTGTCGGACCGTCCGGTGCGGGCAAGAGCACGTTGCTCCAGTTGATCGCCCGGTTCTACGACGTGGACGCGGGCGCGGTGCGCGTGGGCGGTGTGGACGTGCGCTCGATCGACACCGAGGTGTTGATGTCGCGGATCGCCTTCGTCTTCCAGGACGTCTACCTGTTCGACGGCACGATCGAGGAGAACGTGCGGCTCGGCCGTCCTGACGCCGAGGACGCCGAGGTGCGGGCGGCGGCGACCGCTGCGCGGTTGGACGACGTGGTCGAGCGGCTGCCCGGTGGGTGGGCCGCGAACGTCGGCGAGGGCGGGGCGCTGCTGTCGGGTGGCGAGCGGCAGCGCGTCTCGATCGCACGGGCGCTGCTGAAGGACGCGCCCATCGTGCTGCTGGACGAGGTGACCTCCGCGCTGGACCCGGTGAACGAGGCCGCCGTGCACGAGGGCATCGAGCGCCTGATGGCGGGCCGGACGGTGGTGATGGTGGCGCACCGGATGCGGACCGTCCAGCGCGCCGACCGCGTCGTCTTCCTGGACGACGGGCGGATCGCGGAGGAAGGCAGCCACGACGAGCTGCTGCGCCGCGGTGGCCGTTACGCCGGGTTCTGGCACCTCTCCATGGCCCCCGGCTGACGTAACCGCTGGTCGCCGGGCCGCAAGCGGAATTGTCGGTGGGGCTCGCTACCGTTTGCGTAGATCACGTGAAGGGGGAAGCAACCGCATGTCTGCCACGACGTACCTGGAGCTGTCCGAGGCGGGCGGCGGCGCGCACAAGTTCTACGAAGTGCGGGTCGTCGACACCGAGGTCACCATCACCTACGGACGCATCGGGGAACAGGGGCAGGTCAGGAGCGCGAGCTTCGCCGACCACGCCAAGGCGCTCAAGGCGGCCGAGAAGAAGATCGGCGAGAAGGTGCGCCGGGGTTACGCCCCCGCCGTGAAGGGGATGCGCCAGCGTCGCGCGGTGAGCCGGCGGCAGATCGTCAGCACCCGCTCGACCGCGCACCAGGCGCCGGTGCTGTGGCGGTTCGCCTCCGGTGCGCCGGCGTTCGGGATCTTCATCGGCGAGGACCAGGCCTGGGTCGGCAACGAGAAGGGCGACGTCTACACCCTCACCCACGACGGCCGGGTCACCGGGCGGTTCGGGTTGCCGGACGCCGTCAAGTGCATCGTGGCCGACGACTTCTGGATCTACGCGGGGTGTGACGACGGGCAGGTGTACGACCTCGGCGCCAAGGTGCCCCGGGTCGCCTACGAGATCGCCGAGGACGTCGACATCTACTGGCTCGACATCCACGACGGCGTGCTCGGCGTGTCCGACCGGCAGGGCCGGGTGACGGTGGTGGACCACGAGGACGAGTTCCAGTGGTCGTGCCCGGCCTCGGGTGACAGCGCCTGGATGGTCCGCTGCGCACCGGAGGGCGTTTTCCACGGTCACTCCCGGGGCGTCACCCACTACACCGGCCGGGGCCACCGCGCGTGGCACGCCGACACCACCGGAGAGGTGCTGTTCGGCTGGCAGGAGCGCACGGAGGTCTTCGCGGGCACCAGTCGGGGGTGGGTGCACCGGTTCGCCAAGTCGGACGGGCGCAAGACGGGCGACTACCGCTGCGACGCGGCCGTGTTCTCCTGCGCGACGTCACCGGACGGCGAGTTCGTGTTCGCGGGCGACAACCAGTCCTCCGTGTACTGCTTCGCCGCCGACGGGACGCGGCTGTGGAAGCTCGCCACCGGGTGCGGTTCCGCGTTCTCCATGCAGTACCGGGACGAACGGCTCTACCTGGTGACGACGGACGGCTCGCTCGCGTGCCTCGACGCCAGCCCGGGGGCCGTGCGCGCGGCCGAGCAGGGTCAGCTCCCGCAGCGGCAGGACATCAAGGCCGGCGCAATCGACCGCGTCGAGGCGACCGCAGAGGTCGAGGTCGTCACGCACGTCACCCCTGGCGACGGCGTCGTCGTGGAGTGCGTGCAGGAGGGCGGCCGGATCAGGGTGCACGTCGTCTCGGACGGGTACGACCGCACGTGGGGCGTGCAGTTCCCCAAGAACATCCGCGTGCCCGGCGCCCGGTACCTGGTCAGCGAGGTCGTCACGTCGGCCGGCGGCTCCTTCTACCGCACCCGCGGTGAGATCAAGCGCCTGCGGTGAGCACCGGCGCCGGCGGCGACCAGGGGGCGCCGCCGGCGACGGTTTATGCGTTCGCCTCGAACGCATTTCACCGCAAACGCCCGGCTTGGCCGCGCATTGGCTGGTGACGGGCGAGGACGGTGACGACCTGCGGGCGTTGGCCGGGCTCAGCGGCCGGGACACCGGTGAGCTGCGTGACGTGATGGAAGGCGCGCCGGCCGACTGCGGCCGCCGCTCGGCCGTTTGGTGGACAAGTCGGGCAAGGCCGGTGCGGATCAGGTGGCGCGGGGCGTGTGTGGAGCAGCTCGCCGCCTGGGGGGTGACCGCATGCTCCTTTGTGGACCGTCCGTGATCTGCGGACACCCGAAGGAACCGGGGAAGCAGCCGATCGGACGTTGTCCGCCGTGTTACGCGAGCCCTACGGTCGGATGACGTTCGGTCGACCGGGTTCACCCTTGGAGGTCCGCGGTGTCACGGAAAACGCTTGGCGCTGCGGTGGGCGCCCTCTTGCTCGCCGGCACGTCGCTGCTCGCCGTCCCGATCACGGCCGCTGCGGTGGACGACCGGCCGACTGCGGTGGTGTCGCTGGGAGACAGCGCGATCTCCGGTGAAGGCGCCGGGTCCTACGAGCCGGGCACCGAAGGCGAGAACGGCAACTGGTGCCACCGCTCCACCCGCGCCCTGATCCACCGCACGCAGCTCGCCGACCGCACGATCAACCTGGCCTGCTCGGGCGCGGACTCGGCGAACGTGTCGTTGGCCGACACCGTCCACTACACCGAAGGCTCCCAGGCGCGCAGGCTGATCGACGTCGCCCGCCAGTACCGGGTCACGGCGGTCGTCGTGCAGGTCGGTGCGAACGACGACGTGCGGTTCGCCGACACCATGGTCGACTGCGTGGCCGCGTGGGTGAACCCGTTCGGCTCAAGCTGCCGCTCCAAGCTCGAACGCGAGTGGCCCGGCCGCCTCACCGCGATGGCGCCCAAGGTGGAGAACGCGCTCCGCGACGTCCGCGCCGCGATGACCCAGGCCGGCTACACCGACTCGGCCTACCAGCTGATCCTCACCTCCTACGCCTCACCGGTCACCGAGAAGATGGACCGGTTCCGGCACGGCCCGCAGGGCTGCCCGCTGCGCCTGGCCGACGCCGGCTACGGCCGCACGGTCGCCGTTCCGCAGCTGTCCGAGGCGCTGCGCGGCGTGGCGACCAGGAGCGGCGTGAAGTTCCTCGACTTCTCCCGCGCCACGGAGAACCGCGAGGCGTGCAGCAAGGGCGACAGCTCGACGGGTGAGTGGCAGCGGCGGCTGACCGTCGACCCGTACGCGTTGGTGTCCGGCGGCCTGGACGCGATCGGTATCCACATGGCCCAGCAGTCGTTCCACCCGAACGCCGCCGGGCACGACGAACTCGGCCGGTGCGTCACCGAATTCGTCAACGCCGGCACCGGCTCGGCCCGCTGCCTGGCCGGCGCGGACGGCCACCTGCACGCCGTTCCCTGACCTCGACGAAGGCCCTGACCACCGGTTTCCGATCGGCACGACACCGGTTTCCGATCAGCACGCAACCCCGTTCGTTCCCCCGGCGTCCTATGGGTAAGTTGGCGAGACCGCATAGGGATTCGCTTTGGGGGGATCGGTGTCCAAAAAAGCCTTCGTCCGCGTGTGCGGACTGGCCGCGGTGGTGCTCACCGCGGCCGCCTGCACGTCGACCGGAGCAGAGGAGCCGCTCCGCCCTGAGCTGGCGCCGCGCGGCACTGTGCAGACCACGGCCACGCCGACCAGACAGGACCTGTCCAACAAGGTCAGCCTGACCGGCAAGGTCACCATGAACCCGATGTTCGGGATCGTGTCGCCGATCGCCGGCCAGGTCCGCTACTGGGACGTGGCCGAGCCGACGGGCACGCCGACCAAGCCGACCCGGATCGCCTCGATCTGGTTGGACGGCAAGCCCACCAACGTGGACGTGCCCGCCGGCGCCACGTTCGGCGGGCGCCTGGTGGACGACCGTTCCACGGTCACCGCCGGCATGCCGATCGCGTCGGCGAAGTTCGCGGGCTACGGCATCGTCGCGGACATCGACGGCGAGCAGGCGTACCAGATCACCGACGCCGTGACCGGCGCCGTGCAGGCGCAGATCAAGAACGGGCCGGGTCCGTTCCCGTGCGCGCTGCTCGGCACGATCGCGGCGCTCCCGGTGGGCACGGTCCCCGCGCCGCCGCCCACCGAACCGGAGTCGGAGAACGAGCCCACCGGCACCAACACGCCGGCGCCGCGCGCTCCCCAGCCACCGCAGGAACCGCGGAACTCGTCCGAGCCGACCGGCCTGCGCCTGGTGTGCACCGCGCCCGCCGACGTGAAGCTGATCAACGGCGCGGCGGCCACCCTGGAACTCGTCACGGCGAGCGCGCAGAACGCGTTGGTCGTGCCGGTCGAGGCGGTCGCGGGCGGCCAGGGCAAGGGCAAGGTCGACGTGGTCGGGCCGGACGGCGCCAAGCAGACCAAGGACGTCGAACTCGGCCTCACCGACGGCAAGGTGGTGGAGATCAAGGCGGGTCTGACCGGCGACGAGACGCTGGCCGTGCCGGGTCCGAACCTGCCGCCGGGGCCGGGCGGCCAGGGCAGCCCCGAGATGGGGCCGTCGAAGTGACCACGTCACCCTTCCTGATCCCGGCGACGCCACCGCCGCCGGTGTCCCAGCCGCCGCTGATCCACCTCACCGGCGTGACCAAGACCCTCAAGGGCCAGGACGAGCCGCGCACCATCCTCGCGGGCGTCGACCTGATCGTGCGCCCCGGCGACAGCGTGGCGATCCTGGGCCGTTCCGGCTCGGGCAAGAGCACGCTGCTGAGCCTGATCGGCCTGTTCGACCGGCCCGACGGCGGCCAGTACCTGTTGGGGGAGCGGGACATCACGAAGATCCCCGAGCGCAAGGCGGCGGCGTTGCGCAGCGCCGAGTTCGGGTTCGTGTTCCAGCGCTTCTTCCTGCTCAAGCACCTGACCGCGGCGCAGAACGTGGCCATGGCGCTGGTCAACGGCCAGGGCTGGCTGCCCCGCCGCAAGCGCAAGGTGAAGGTGATGGCGGCGTTGGAACGCGTCGGCATCGGCCACCTGGCCAAGCACAAGCCGCCGCGGCTGTCCGGCGGTGAGCAGCAACGCGTGGCGATCGCCCGAGCCCTCGTGCGCGAGCCGCGGATCCTGTTGGCCGACGAGCCGACCGGCGCGTTGGACACCGACACCGGCAACCTCGTGGTGGAGGTGCTGCGCCAGACCACGGACCTGGGCTGCGGCCTGGTGCTGGTCACCCACGACCAGGACCACGCGGCGAAGATGGGGCGGGTGCTGCACCTGTCCGACGGGCTGCTCCGCCCGGCCGCGCAGCGGGTGGTCGCGTGATCAGGCTGTCCGGCCGGCTGCGGGCGTCGCTGATCATCGGCGGCCAGGGCATCCGGGCCCGCAAGCTGCGCACGTTCCTCTCCATGGTCAGCCTGTTCCTCGGCGTGCTCGCGGTGGTCGTGGTGCAGGCGGGCGCGGAGATCGCGAACCGGGCCATGCTCGCGGACATCGAGTTGTCGCAGGGCAAGGACGGCACCCGGCAGATGTACCTGTCGCCGGAGGGCCAGACCGTCCCGGTGGCGCTGGAGGTGCTGAAGGGCCGCACCGACGCGGTGGCCATGACCGGCACCCGCGCGATCATCGGCGAGCCCGGCGTGAAGCCGATCAACGAGGGCGGCGCGCCGATCGACCAGCCCGGCTACGGCGGTCCGCGGATGAGGTGCGACGAGACCGGGTGCTACCCCATGGACGACGGCACCACCGGCGCGCCGCAGGGGCAGGCGGTCGAGCTGCAACTCGTCGGCCTGACCGGCGACATCCGCCAGTTCCGGCCGTTCCGCCCGTCCCAGGGCCAGTGGCTGGACTTCGGCGGCGAGCCGTCGCTGGCGCCGCGGCTGGTCCTCAACGAGGAGGCGGCGAAGGCCTTCACCCGGTACCACGTGCCGGCGGAGATGCGGGTCGACGGCGCGACCGCGAACCCGACACCTCAGATCATCGGCGTGGTGGACGACGGCGGCTACCAGCCCGCCGCGTACGTCCGGACCGACGAGTTGATGAACTGGATGCCGGTGAGCAGTGTCGGCGACACCAGTTCCGGCCCCGGCCTCCAGGTGCTGATGACCCCGGCGGCGGTCGAGGTCGAGCACATCCTGCGGGCCAGGCTGGTCGCCGCCGGCACACCGGAAGACCGGATTCACGTGAACACGGTGCAGACGTTGAAGCAGATGTCCACCGAGCTCGCGTTGATGCGATGGATCTTCCTCGGCATGGCGGCGCTCGTGCTGCTGATCGGCGTGGCGGGCATCCTCAACGTCGGCCTGGCGACCGTGGGCGAGCGGATCGAGGAGTTCGCGTTGCGGCGGGCCGTGGGCACACCGCGGTTGTTGTTGGCGGGCATCGTGTTGGCGGAGACGTTGCTGACCGGTCTGCTGACAGCGGGGTTGGCGATCGGCGCGGGCGTGGTGGGGCTGAAGCTGGCGCTGATGATGTTCGGCTCACGCTTCCCGTCGTTGGAAGGCGTGGCGTTCCCGTGGCAGGCGGGCGTCGCCGGCGTGATCGCGGGTCTGGTGGCCGGCATCCTCGGCGGTCTGGTCCCGGCGTTGCGCGCGGCACGCATCCCGATTTCCACGGTGATGCGCGCTTAGGCGGTTTTTTCGAAGCGGTGGGGCAGGATCAGGGCGTGACGGCGGTCCACGGGCGGACACCGAGCTTGCCGGTGCTGCCGAGGTCGATGGTGCGGGGGTTGCCGCTCTTGCCGACGGGCGTGAACACCTGCGTGGGCCGCCCGGCGGCGACGGCGATCTCCAGGTGTTCGCCCACCACCGGCGGCGCGGTGATGTCCGTGTAGGTGTTGCGCCACAGCAGCCCTGTCACCGCCGACTCGCCGGGCCGCACCACGACCACTTGCGGCTCGGCGTCGAACGCCTCCACCGCGGAGATCCAGGCCGCGCCCTGCCGGACCGTGACGGGCAGCGGCTTCCGGTCGGCGTCCAGCACCGTGACCAAGGGCGCGCCGTTCAGCTCCAGGGTCTCGGTGCCGCAGTTGGTCGCCTCCAGCGTCATGACGCGCAGTCCCATCGCCGCTTCGGTGCCCTTCACGGTGAATTCCACACCGCCGGGGCAGGCCTCCGCCGAAGGGGACGGTGGCGGAACCGGCTGGGAAGTGCCGCACGCGGACACGGCGAACAACAGCAGGAAAAGAAGGCGGGACACGTGGCCGATAGTGCCACAAAACAGGAAGTTGCCGGTCGGCGCATTCCTGGGTTAAGGTCGTGCACGTGACTGCCGGGTCGGCCATGGGCCACAAGCGAGAGAGTCACCCGGCCAAGGTTTGACCGCCGGGTGGGCCAGAGGCCCGCCGCACGCAAGGGTTTCCGAGGTTTCCGCGCACATCGCGCGACGCATCCGGACCCGCACCACCACACACGAGCGCACTGGCGCTTTCACACGCGCACACCGCGGTCCCCGCACCGGACCGTCGTGCCCACGCGCCTCCACAAAACCTTCACCGAAAACCACGGCGTCATTCACCCGTGGTGACTCGGTCATGCCCAAATCAAGGAGAAGACCGGATATGGATTTCAACCAGCAGGTGATCGAAGAGTTCCGCGCCAACGCGGGCCGCGTCGGCGGTCCTTTCGAAGGGGGCAGGCTCATCTTGCTGACCACCACGGGCGCGCGCACCGGCGTCCGCCACACCAACCCGCTCGGCTACCTGCCGGACGGTGACCGGATCCTGGTCATCGGGTCCGCGGGCGGCGCGCACCGCCACCCGGACTGGTTCCACAACCTCGTGGCGAACCCGGTGGTCCAGGTCGAGGACGGCGTGTTCACCTACGACGCCAAGGCCACCGTCCTCGACGGGTCGGAACGGGACGAGATGTGGGCGCGTGCCGTCGAATCCGATCCGGGCTGGGCCGAGTACCAGGCCAAGACGACACGGCAGATCCCGGTGGTGGCGCTGGCCCAGATCGCGGGTGGTCCGCCGAACGCGTCCAGCGTGGGCGCCGCGCTCAAGCTCGTGCACGACGCGTTCCGCCGGGAGTTCGCCACCATCCGCCGCGAGGTCGCGTCGTCCAAGCCGGTCCTGGGCGCCCAGCTGAAGGCCAACTGCCTGACCGCGTGCCACGGCCTGAAGTTCCACCACACGGCCGAGGACAGCGGCATGTTCCCGGTGCTGCGGGACCGGTACCCGGAACTGGCCCCGACCCTCGACCGCATCGGTGTGGAGCACGAGCGCATCGCCGACCTGATGACGCGGCTCCGACAGACGCTCGACCGCAACGACGCGACGACCCTGCGCGCGGACGTGGACCGGCTGATCGGCGAACTGGAAGCCCACCTGACGTACGAGGAGGAGCACTTGATCCCGTTCCTCGATCAGCCGGCCGTCACGACGTGAGTCGTGGCGTCAGACGGACCGCTTACGCAGCCACCACAGTGACAGCGCGAGCAACACGGCCGCCGCCGCCGCGAACAAGCCGAACTCGATGAACTGGAACGGCCAGAACCGGTCGCCCGGGTGCACCAGCCGCGCCGGACCGGCCGTCCCGTACCCGGCCAGGCACTCCTGGAAGGACGCGTCACCACGTTCTCCCGGCGCCCTCTCGCAGATCGACATCGCCTTGTACGCGGCGGTGTTGTCCGCCATGATCTTGCCGTCCAAGTCGGCGAACCCCTCCGAGACGCTCCACCGGGCGGGATCTGCCCGGTAGGCGTCGTACGTGGGTCCGGATGATCCGTACGATTCGAGTGACAGCACCGGCGTCATGTAGTCCGGGCGCGCGAACTTCTGCACCGTGAACACCGCGCCCACCACACCGAGCAGCGTCACCGCCATCGCCGGCAGGGTGCGTCGCAGCACCAGCCCGGCGGTGACGCCCAGCGCCACCGCGAACAGCGTGTAGCCGACCAGCGCGACGGGCTGCACCTCGAAGTAGATGGGCCGCAGGCGTTTCCACGTCTCCACCGGATCATGCACGGCTGCCGCCGTCCACCACTGGACGAAGCCGAGCAGCGCCGCGCCGAGCACGGTCGTCGTCAAGACGAGCGTGACCCGCGTGGTGAACCACCGCCGGGCGCTGATCGACTGGCTCAGCACCAGCAAGTGCGTGCGCTGTTCCCACTCGCGGGCGAACATCGGCGCGCCGATGAAGGCGCCGGCCAACGCCGCGAAACCCAAGGTGGCGATCCGCGTGTACTCGTTCCACTGGTCGAGCCGCCCGCGCAGGTCCCAGTACTCGGTGCTGGTCGAGCAGAGGCTGTCGAGACCGAGCTCCCCGCATTCCACCGCGGTGACGGGGTCGAACGTCAAGGCCAGGCGAACGTGGAAGTAGACCACCACCGCGATCAACACCAGGGCGTACGCGGCCAACGAGAGCAGTGCGGCGCGCTGTTGGCGCCAAGCGACCCAGATCACGCCGCCTCCCCGGCTCGCAGGTACGCCACGACGAGCTCGTTCAACGCGGGTGTGCTCGCCTCCGGCAAATCCGGCAAGTCCGGTGGACCGACCAGCCGCAGCAACGCGGTGACCTGGCGTTCACCTTCCCGGGTCGTCACCACCTCGTGGTCGCCGAAGTCCGCACCACGGGCCGCGACCACCACGCGGTGACCCTCGACCAGCTCCTCCACGTCACCCTCCAGTCGCACGCTGCCTTGGTCGAGCAGCAGCAGGTGGTCGCACACGCCCTCCAGTTCAGCGAGCACGTGCGAGGACAGCACCACGGTCAGCCCGGTCTCGGCGACCGCGACCATGAGCGCCCGCATGGTCGTCTCCCGCGCCACCGGGTCCATTTCGGACAGTGGCTCGTCCAGCAGCAGCACCTGCGGCCGACGGGCCAGTGCGAGCACCAGCGCGAGCCGGGCCCGGTGCCCGCCGGACAGGCTGCCGACCTTGGCGTCCGCCGGCAACCGGGCCTCACCGACGAGCTGCTCGGCGTACTCCTGGTCCCACGAATCGTTGGTGGACCGACCGAAGCGCAGCATCTCGGCCACCGTGAAGGCGCGGTACAGCGGCTTCTCCTGCGCGACGAACCCGACTTCGCCGCTCACCTCGACCACACCCTCCGTCGGCCGCTGCAACCCGGCGGCGAGCCGCAGCAGCGTGCTCTTGCCGGCGCCGTTCGCGCCGACCAACGCGGTCACCGTGCCGGGCGCCAGCTCGAACGAGCAGTCGCGCAGCGCCCAACCGCGGCGGTACCGCACACCCAGACCGTTCGCGCGTACGGCGAACCCCACGTCCAACACCCACTACCCCCCACCTTCGACGAAAGATCAGAAACGCTTGTCCAGGACGGCGCGGAACAACGCCTCGACGTCCTCCCGGCCCATGCCGAGCACGCGGGCCCGGTCCATCCACTCCAGCAGCTCACCGCGCAACGGCGAATCCTCGGCGACTCCCGGCGTCACCAGGGAACGGCGCACGAACGTGCCCAACCCCGGCCGGGGCTCGACCAGCCCCTCGCGCTCCAGCTCGCGGTACGCCTTGAGCACGGTGTTCGGGTTGATGCCCGTCTGCGCCACGACCTCCTTGGCGGTGGGAAGCCGGTCACCGACGCCGACCACCCCGAGCCGGAGTGCCTGTTTCACCTGGTGCACGAGTTGCAGGTAGGTGGACACACCGGACCGCCGGTCGATCCGGAACTCGATCACCTTCCACCCTTCCACTAAGTGATTAGTGGAATCACTGTGACGGGCGACGGCACGTCCTGTCAACCCGGCTTGATCACACGGCGACGTCCCCGCCGCCGGGCAAGGCCGACGACGGGGACATCACGCACCGGTGCCGCGGCTAGGCGCGGGTGCGGCCGACGTAGAGGTTGCGCGCCCGGTACAAGGTGTCCGAGGTCGGGCCGGACGAACCGGACGAGCCCTCCATCTGGAGGTTGATGATGATCCACATGGGTTTGCCGACGAAGTTCGCGCCCCGGTGTTGGCCGACCCACGTGCCGTCGAGGTAGTAGTGGATGTCCACGTCCGTGGCGTTGACCTTCGCGATCCACGCCCGGTAGGTGTGCCACGAGCCGGGGCTCGACACCGACCGGATGGTGTTCGACCACCCGCCGGAGGCGTTCTTGTAGGTGTTGAACCAGTTCCGCGCGTCACCCTTGTACTCCAGGATGTCGCTCTCCGGCGGCCACGAGTTCGCGCCGGTGAGCCAGAACGCGGGCCACGTGCCGCGTGCCGACGGCGCCTGGAACTCGCCCCTGACCTCCCAGTTCGGGAACTGGTCGTTGACCAGCACGTGCTGCTTCGCGTGCACCGCGCCGGAGTGGTAGCGGATCGGCAGGTACGGGTCCGCCGAGCTGTTGCCCTCGTTCCAGTTGATCCGGGTCGCCTTGATGACGAGCGTCGACCCTTCGAGGTACACGTGGTTGTGGTCGGTCGGGCTCGCGTACATGCGGGCCGTGCCGTTGTGGTCGGAACCCCAGGGGTAGCGGTAGTTCCAGACCGATTCCAACGTGCCGTAGTTCGCGAACGATCCGTTGATGACGGTCTCCCAGGTGGCCGCCTCGGCGAGCCGGGACGTGCCAAGCGCGGCCAGTCCCGCGCCGCCTGCCACCAGGAAACCGCGTCGACTCAATGTCACAGGAAAGCCCTTTCCTCGACGACGTTGACGAGGCGGTGTCGCTCTTGAAACTAGGGACCGGCCGGGCGCCGCGTCAACGGGTCCGGGCCGGTGGTCCGCCGTGGTCGCCGCGCCGGTCACTGCGCTGCTCGACGGAGCACCGGGCCGGCGAACGGCGTCTGGTTCGCTTCGCCCTCCGGCCGCTACCGTGGCGGAGCACCGCCGACCGAGGTCTTGCTCCTTCCTGGAGGTCCCCTTTGGTGCTCTTGCGTCATCTGATTCGAACTGCCGGTGTGCTGACGTTGGTCGCCGGACTGCTGACCGCCGTGACGGTCGGCTCGGCCAGCGCTTGTCAGTGCTGGCCCGGAGAACAGGAACCACAGCGCTACGCCCGCGCCAGTCACGTGTTCACCGGTGTCGTGACCGACAAGGTCCGCCACGCGCAACAACACCAGTACCGCTACACGTTGCAGGTCGGCGTCGAGTACAAGGGCGACGTCCCCGAAACGGTGGAAGTCGTGACCTACGACGAGGTCGCGGCGTGCGGGCTCACGAGCCTGGTGGTCGGCGGCGACTACCTGATGTTCACGTTCCTGCGCACCGACGGGTTCTGGACCAACTCCTGCGGCGGGACCCGTCCCGCTTCCCATGGCCCGCCCATCACGGGATCGACCGCGGTGGCAGCCGCCGCCGCGGTCGCGTCACCCTGCGGCACGGCCGCGCTCTGAGCACGTGGTGACGCGTCCGGGAGCACGATTCCGGACGCGTCACCGGAACGTCGAAGGCAGTCGACTGGTCGACCACTCACCCGCGTGTCGGTTCAGTAGTGGCGGATCCCCGCCGCCAGCGTCCGGGCCCAAGGCGCGTCGACCGAGTCCGCGTCCACCGCCACCACAAGGTGGCACAACATGCCCTTGGCGAAGAACTCCTGCACCTCGGCCTCGCCGCCGCCGGACACGCCGCGCACGTACTCGACCGTCCGGGCGTACCCGCGCTGGACGACCTCGCGCACCGACGGTTCCGAGATCGCCGCGCACTGGGCGTGCATCTGGACCAACAGCAGCGTGTTCTCCTCGGAGATCAACCGGGCGTAGGCGTCGCCCATCGCGTAGAGGACCGCTTCCGGCGTGCTGCCCTTGGCACCCGCGACACCGTCCGCGAGGCTTTCCCTGATCCGCGCGAAGCAGTGCTCCACCACGGAGAGGAACAGGGCCTCCTTGTCCGGGAAGAGCCGGTAGACGTAAGCCTGGGAGATGCCGGCGGACTTGGCGACCTCGCCGGTGGTGGTCCCGTAGTAGCCGCGCGCGGCGAATGCCCCCAGCGCGGTGCGCAGGACCGTGTCGCGGCGTTCCTCGGCGGTGGAGAGGCGGCGCTCGCTGGTCGCTCCGGGCATAGGTGTAATCAACCACTCACACCTGTCGGTGTCAAGCGCACGTGCTCGTCCGCCACCGGGGAGGCGCCGGTTAGGGTCCACCGCATGTCCCGTGGTGTGTTGGTCGTGGTCCTCCTCCTGCTGACCGGATGCACGTCGTCGCCTCCGGCCGCCGAACCGTTCACGTCCGCCCCGGCCACAACGACGACCACTTCCACCACCACCGCTCCGACGACCACTTCGGCTCCCGTCACGACCACCACCACGACGACCTCGCGCACGCGGGCCACCGCTCCACCGGCGGGCAACCCCGGTGGCGGAGCGCCCGTGCCGCCGGAGGCCGCCGCGGTGGACACGTCCCGCCCGACCCGGGTGATCGGCGACGGCACGTCCGCGAGCTGCACGTCCCAGGCCGTGGTGGCGGCGGTGGCGGGCGGCGGGATCATCACGTTCGACTGCGGCCCGGACCCGGTCACCGTAACCATGACGTCGACCGCGCGGGTGCGCAACGACGCGGCGCCGGAGGTCGTGCTGGACGGCGGGGGACTGGTCACCCTCAGCGGAGCCGGTCAGCGCCGCGTCCTCTACCAGAACACGTGCGACGCGGCGCTGGGCATCACCACGTCCCACTGCCAGGACCAGGACCACCCGCGCCTGACCATCCAGAACATCACGCTGGCGGACGGCGACTCCACCGGTGAGGAGGAGGGCGGTGGAGCGGTCTTCGTGCGCGGTGGGCGGCTGAAGGTGGTGAACTCCGCGTTCCTGCGCAACAGGTGCGGACCGGACGGGCCGGACCTCGGCGGCGCGGGGATGCGGGTGCTCAGCCAGTCGGCGAACAAGCCGGTGTTCGTGGTCGGCAGCACGTTCGAGGGCGGGACGTGCGCGAACGGCGGCGCGTTGAGCAGCATCGGCGTGTCGTGGGTGGTGCTGAACAGCTTGCTGCGCAACAACTCCGCGATCGGCCGCGGCGCCAACCCCGCTCGCGCCGGAACACCCGGCGGTGGCAGCGGTGGCGCGATCTACGCCGACGGCAACGCGTTCACGATCCGGATCGCGGGCAGCGTCGTGGAGGACAACAAGGCCAACGAGGGCGGCGGCGCGGTCTTCTTCGTCAGCAACGACCGCACCGGCACGATGGCGGTGGAGTCCTCCACCCTGCGCCGCAACCCCAGCGCCGGTTTCGAGACGCCCGGCTACAAAGGCATCTTCTTCCTCGGCGCGGCCGACCCCGCTGTCACCGCCTCCACCATCCAGTAGGACACCTCGCCGACCGGCATCCACACTGGAAGAACTCCCGTCGATCGTCGGTTGTGAGCAGATCGTCCGCCGCGCACGATGAGTCGCCGGCTGAGGGGCCGGCTGGATATCCCCCTGCGATCTCGACGTCCGGCCACCCTGCGAGCACGACCCGGCCGGGCGCGGGAAGGATCAACCGTGCGCTACACCGTTAGACGGACGCTTGCCCTGGCCGTGGGCATCGCCGCCACCCTGGCCGCTTTCGGTGGTCAGGCGATCGCGGCACCGCCACCGCCGGACACCGGCACCCCCACCCCGATGGTCGTCGGCGGCACCCAGGCGACCAAGGGTGAGTTCCCGTGGATGGTCCGGCTGTCCATGGGTTGTGGCGGCGCGATGCTGACCGAGCAACTGGTGCTGACGGCGGCGCACTGCGTCACCCGCACCGGCAACAACACGTCCATCACCGCCACCTACGGCGTGGTGGACCTCCAGGACACGTCCAGGATCACCCGGACGTCCACGTACGTGCACCGGGCGCCCACCTACGGCACCTCCACCGGCGGTGACTGGGCGTTGATCAAGCTGGCCAGTCCGATCACCGGCGCGGCGCTGCTGCCGATCGCGACCACCGCGGCCTACAACACCGGCGTGTTCACCGTGGCCGGTTGGGGCGCCACCCGCGAGAACGGCGGCCAGTCCCGTTACCTGCTCAAGGCGAACGTCGACTACATCGACGACACCACGTGCAAGAACTCGGACCCGTACTACGCGGACCTGATCCCGGCGGCCGAGCTGTGCGCGGGCAAGCTCGCCGGCGGTATCGACACCTGCCAGGGCGACTCGGGCGGCCCGATGTTCCGCCGTGACAACAACGGCGCGTGGATCCAGGTCGGCATCGTCAGCCACGGCAACGGGTGCGCCCGGCCGGACAACCCGGGCGTCTACACCGAGGTCAGCACGTTCGCCGCGGCCATCAACCAGGCGGCGGCGAACCTCGGTGGCGGCACGCCGCCTCCGGTCGGCAAGGTGTTCGAGAACCTGGCCGACGTGACCATCCCCGACGCGGGCGCGGCCGTGTACAGCAACGTGACCGTCAGCGGCGTCGCGGGCAACGCGCCGTCCACCCTGAAGGTCGGCGTGGACATCAAGCACTCGTGGAGCGGTGACGTGGTGATCGACCTGGTCGCGCCGGACGGCTCCACCTACCGGATGAAGAGCGCGAGCAGTTCCAGCACTCCCAACGTGATCACCACGTACACGGTGAACGCGTCGTCGGAGGTCGCCAACGGCACGTGGCGGCTGAAGGTGCAGGACGTCTACAGCCAGGACACCGGCTACGTGGACGCGTGGCGCCTGACGTTCTAGCGGGCCTCGCCTGACGTTCCGGCGGGCCTTCCGAACGGCCGAGTGGCCTCACCCGCGATCCGGGTGGGGCCACTCGGTGTGATCAGGCACGCCGCTGCCACAGCTCACGGGCGATCAGCCAGCAGCCGACGAGCAGCAGCAGGCCGTGGGCCATGCGGATCGGCGGCGCGGTGAAGAACTGCGGCAGGAAGAGCACGAAACCCAGCGCGTAGGGGATGGCGGCACGGCTCTTGAGTTCGATGGCCGCCATCACCGCGCCCACGGCGAGCACGGCCAGGCCGACGCCGAAGATCGTGATCCCGGCCGGGTGGTAGCGGACCGCGTCGACCAGCTCCAGCAGGGCCGGGTCCGGCTGTTCGGTCGCACGCAACCCGATGGCGTACAGCCCGAACGTCTCCAGGCCGTAGTAGACGGACGTCAGCACCGCGCCGGCCATGGTGACGGCGGCGGCACGGGAGCGTGAGAGGGCCAGCAGGCCGAGGCTGGCCAACAGGAACCCGCCCACGGCGAGCAAGTGCGCGGCGACCCACGCGGACGTGCCCATGATGCGCAGCCCGTCCACCGTCGTCTCGTCCGAGTAGGGCCGCAGCACCGGGTAGAGCAGGAAAAACGCACCTGCGGCGCCGAACGCGGCGGCACCGGCCCTGAGCTTGTCCATGACGTCTCCGTGAGCGCTAGTCGTTTTAGAGAGCACCGCTCTCTGTCGAGGGGAATGCTGCGCCCTGGCGCGGCTCCTGTCAAGAGCAGTGCTCTCTTTTGTTGCACCCGCTCTCGGAGTGCGCGATCATCGTCGTCATGACCGGCACACCGAGGCAGCGGGCGCGGGCCCAGGCGATCGAGGACATCAAGCGCATCGCCAAGGAGCAGTTGGCGCGGGAGGGCAGCGCGGCCTTGTCGCTGCGGGCCATCGCACGGGAGTTGGGCATCGTGTCGTCCGCCGTCTACCGGTACGTGCCCAGCCGCGACGACCTGCTGACCATGCTCATCGTGGACGCGTACGACTCGCTCGGTGACGCGGTCGAGGCCGCCGAGGGCGCGTGCGCGCGGGACGACCTGCGCGGCCGGTGGACGGCACTCGGGTCGGCGGCGCGGACGTGGGCGGTGGAGCGGCCTTCGGAGTACGCGTTGATCTACGGCAGCCCGGTGCCCGGCTACCAGGCGCCCGTGGACCAGACCGGTGATCCGGGCACCAGGGTGTCGTTCCTGTTGCTGGCGCTGCTCGCGGAGGTCGAGCGCGAACGGCCGCCGGCGCGACCGCTGCCCGGACCGCTGGGCCAGGACTTCGCCGCGCTGCGGGACGGCCTCGGGCTGAAGATCGGCGACGACCTGCTGGCCCGCGGGTTCCTGGCGTTCTCGGCGCTGTTCGGGCTGATCAGCTTCGAGTTGTTCGGCCAGTACCGGGGCAGCCTGACCGACTGCGCGGCCCACTTCGACCACCAACTCGGCCGGTTGGCTGACGTCCTCGGCATCTGACGGCGTGTGCGCGACAGGTGGTGCCGTCGGCTGACGATCACTGCCACAGTGGTCGGATGACGCATGCGGTGGTGCTGGGCGCGAGCATGGGCGGGTTGCTGGCGGCACGGGCGTTGGCGGGGGTTTACGACCGGGTCACCGTGGTCGAAAGAGACGCGTTGCCGGCGGACGTGGGCAACCGCCGCGGTGTGCCGCAGGACAAGCACTTCCACACCATCCTGCTGCGCGGCGCGCAGGTGCTCGAGGAGATGTTCCCCGGCCTGACGAGCGATCTGGTGGCGGCGGGCGCGCGGCGGGTGAGCTTCAACGACGAGGCCCGGTTCGTGTTGTCCGGGCACGAGTTGGCGCGAACGGTGACCGGCGCGTCGGACATCCAGGCGACCCGGCCGATGCTGGAGCGGGCGGTCCGGGCGCGGGTCGGGGACCACGCCGGTGTGCGGATCGTGCCGGGGTGCGACGTGGCCGGGCCGATGGTCGACCGCGGCCGGGTGACCGGCGTGCGGGTCGTCGTGGACGGCGCGGACGGCGTGCTGGAGGCCGACCTCGTGGTGGACGCGATGGGGCGGTACGGGCGGTCACGGGCGTGGTTGACGGCCATGGGCTTCCCGACGCCCGAAGAGGACCGGATCGACGTGGACATGATGTACGTGAGCCGGTTGGTGCGGCCGGTGGAACCGTTCCGGGACAAGCTGGTGCTGATCGGACCGGTGCCCGGCCGGACGACCGGGTTGGTGTTCGCCGCGCAGGAGGACGGCCGGTGGATGGTTACCGTGGCCGGCATGGCGGGCGACCACCCGCCGACCGACGAGGCCGCCTACGCCGCCTTCGTCGAACGGGCCGCGCCGCCGGACGTGCACCAGGCCATCGTCACCGCGGAACCGCTCGGCCCGTTCCGCTCGCACCGGTTCCCGGCCAGCCTGCGCCGTCGTTACGAGCGTTTGCGGCGGTTCCCTCCCGGCCTCCTCGTCTTCGGTGACGCGCTGTGCGGCTTCAACCCGATCTACGGCCAGGGCATGACCGTCGCGGCGCTGGAGGCGGTCGCGCTGCGGCGGTGCCTGCGGGACGGCGAGAACGGCCTGGCCCTGCGGTTCTTCCGCGCCGCGGCCGGGATCATCGACCCGGTGTGGCAGCTGAACGCGGTCGCCGACCTGGCGTTGCCGGAGATCGACGGACGCCGCACCCCGGCCACCAGGCTCCTCAACCGGTACATCGCCCGGCTGCACCGCGTCGGCGCGCACGACCCCGTGGTCGCCGGCGCGTTCATGCGCACCATCGGACTCCTCGAACCGCAGTCCTCGATCACGCGCCCAGGGGTGCTGGCCCGCGTGGTCATCGGGGGCATGCGCCGGCGCTGAGCCGTCAGCTGAACGGCTACCTTGGGCACATGCTGCTGACGGCGGTGAGCGTGGTCTACGTGATCACGGGAGTGATCAGCCGCCGGGCGCAGCCGCGCAACCGGACCGGGCTGCTGTTCGTGCTCGTCGGGATCGGCTGGGAGGTCGACTACCTGTTCGACGACGACTCGGCGTTCCTGCTGGTGCTGGCGGCGCACCTCTGGCCCGCGGCGCTCGGCCACGCGCTGGTGGCGTACCCGACGGGCAGGCTGCGCACCCTGCCGCGGCGGCTGGTCGTGGCCGCCGGGTACGCCGAGAGCGTCCTGCTGAACGTGGCGTTCGAGTACGAGCATGAGCCTTGGGGCACTGCGGTCATCGCCGCCGAGACGCCCATGACGGCCGTGATCGGCGGCCTGATGCTGGCGCTCCAGTCGTATAGCTGGCGGTGCAGCAGCATGGCGCAACGCCGGACCCTCACCTCGATGCTGGGCGCGGCGGCGGTGGCCATCATCGTGTTCGTCGTGTGGGAACCGGTCGAGCGCGCGGGCCTCAACCCGCCCGCCGTGGTGCTGATCCTGGCGTTGAGCGGCATCCCGTTCGCCTATCTCGGTGGGCTGATGCGTCGCCGGATGGACCGCGGCGCGTTGGCCGAACTGGTGGTGCGGCTCAGCGGTGACAGCCGGCCGGCGGGGGTGCGGGAGGCGTTGGCCGCGACGCTGCACGACCCGAGCCTGCGCGTCGCGTACTGGGTGGCCGAGCAGGAGAAGTACGTGGACGCGGACGGCGCGCCGGTGACGCTGGACTCCGCGCACACCAGGGTGGACCGGGGCGGTGTGCCGGTCGCGGTGCTGCTGCACGACCCGGTGCTGGACCTGGAACTCGTGGACGCCGCTTGCGCCGCTGTGGGTTTGGCGTTGGAGAACGAACGGCTCACCGCCGAGCTGCGCGCGAAGGTCCGGCAACTGGGCGAGTCGCGGGCGAAGGTGTTGCGCGCGGCCGAGGACGAGCGTCGTCGGCTGGAGCGGAACCTGCACGACGGCGTCCAGCAGCGGCTGCTGTCGGTGGTGATGACGTTGGGGCTGGCGGAGACCGTGCCGCCGGAACGCGGGCGGGCGCTCGCGGCGGAGGCGAAGCAGGCGGTGCTGGCGACCATCGACGACGTGCGCGCGGTGTGCCACGGCATCCACCCGCCCGTGCTCACCGAACGGGGACTGCACGGCGCGGTGCGCGAGCTGACGGCGTTGGCCGAACCGCGGGTGGACCTGACCCTGGACCTGCCCCACCCCGTGCCGCCGTTGGTGGAGACGACGGCGTACTACGTGGTGGCCGAGGCTTTGGCGAACGTCACGAAGCACGCCGACGCGTCCCGCACGAAGGTCGTGATCACCGGTGGCGACGGCCGGTTGGTGGTGCGGGTGGACGACGACGGGCGCGGGGGAGCGGACCCGGAGCAGGGCTCGGGGCTGCGCGGCCTGAGTGAACGGGTGGAAGCGAACGGGGGAACGATGCGGGTGGTCAGTGCGGAGTCCGAGGGCACGAGCGTGCGGGTGGTGCTCCCGTGCGGGTAGTGATCGCGGAGGACTCGACGTTGCTGCGCGAGGGGTTGACCAGGTTACTCGCCGAGGCCGGGTTCGACGTCGTGGCTGCCGTAGAGGACGCGCCGACGTTGATGGCGGCGGTCGACGAGCACCGGCCCGACGCGGCCATCGTGGACATCCGGATGCCGCCGACGCACACCGACGAAGGGCTGCGTGCGGCGGTGTCGTTGCGCAAGCTGTACCCGGAGACCGGGGTGTTGGTGCTGTCGCAGTACGTCCGGGTGAGCTACGCGGCAGAGTTGTTGGACGCGGGCGCGGACGGGGTCGGCTACCTCTTGAAGGACCGGGTGTCCGACCTGGTCGAGTTCGCCGCGGCGATCCGCCGGGTCGGTTCGGGCGGATCGGCGTTCGACCCGGAGGTGGTGAGCCGGTTGCTGGTGCGGCGGCGGGACGACAGCGACGGTCGGTTGACCGAGCGGGAACGCGCGGTGCTCTCGCTGATGGCCGAGGGGCGCACGAATCAGGCGATCGCGCAGCGGCTGTTCATCGCGGAGCGGACCGTGGAGAAGCACTGCACCAGCATCTTCACCAAGCTGAACCTGTCCGCCAGCCCGCACGACCACCGCCGTGTGCTGGCGGTGCTGCGGTACTTGAACGCCTGAGGCGCGTCGGGCTCACCCCCGACGGCCCCACGCCGACATCGTGAACTGCGGCACGTCGAGGAACGCCGGGTCCGCGAGGAGCGCGTCGAACCCGGCGAGGTCGGCCTCGGTGACCGAGCCGTTCGCGAGCAGCGCCGGCGCGGCCCGCCGGAGCAGCGGCGCCCACCGGTCCTCCGCCCCGCCCATCCGGCCGAGCAGGCCCGAGTAGTCGACGTCGACCAGCCCCGCCCGCAGCATCGACGTGGGAAGGCCGCGTGCCCACGTCATGTCCGAGCCGCGCGCGGCGCAGTCCTCCAGGTAGGCGTGCATGATCCGCCGGACCACCGGAAACGACGACGTCTCGGCGGGCAGCAGGTAGGGGTCCTCGACCACCAGCCACCCACCGGGGCGCAGCCAGTCGACCGCCCGCGCGAGGACGTCGTCCCGGCCCGACAGGTGGCAGAGCAGGAACCGCGCGTGCACCAGGTCGAACCGGCCGGGCGTGAAGTCGGGCGCGGTGACGTCGGCCCGCACCACCTCCAGGTTCGCGGCCCGTCCCGGGTCGAGGAAACCGGTGTCCAGGTCGACCGCGACCGTGCGGCCGTCCGGGCAGCGGCCGGCGAGCCAGTAGGCGATCGACCCGGCGCCCGCGCCCAGTTCCAGGCAGTCCCACGACCGTCGCGGCGACAGTCCCTCGACCACTTCGACCGTGCGACCGTCGACCGCGCGTTGGATCGCCTCCAGCCGCTCCCGCTCCTCCAAGCCGTCCCCCTCGCCCCCTCGCCCACCGAGGACGCCATCGTGCCGGAACGCGGGTCAGCGTGCCGAAGCGACCACCCGGGAGAACAGCGCGACCGGCCACCACCCAGGCCGCACGGGCACGCGCCGGACGTCCGCGAAGCCCGTGAACGCCTCGGGCTCGAAGCGGGCGAAGCGGAAGTCGTACACCAGCAGGACGCCGCCCGGCCGCAGCACCCGCCCCAGTTCGGCGACCGCCCGCCGCCGGTCCGGCCACTCGTGCATGGACAGCGTCGAGACGACCAGGTCGACGCTGTCGTCGGGCTGCGGCAGGGCGGCCACGTCGGCGACCTGGAACGTGATCCGGGACGCCAGGTCGCCGACCGCGGCGGTCGCGATGTCGACCATGTCGGCGGACAGGTCGACGCCGCCGAGCACCACGTCCGCGCGACGGGCCGCGATCTCTCGCGGCAGTTGCCCCGGGCCGGTGCCGACGTCGAGCACCACGGCGTCCGGTGGGGCGAGCGCGGCGACGTCCGCGGCGACCCGCCGGTACAGGCCGCCGAGCGAGCGCCGGGCCCGCCGGTCGTAGGCCGTGCTGCGCCTCCGGTCGAAGTAGTGGGTCCGCGGGTGATCAGTTCGGGAGCGGTCGGACACGGGTTCTCCTCGCGTGGTTGACAACACCACCGACTGTGCAAGTTCATGTCGACATGAAGTCAAGCGAGGAGATGTCGATCGGCGAGCTGGCTGACCGGTTCGGGTTGGCCGCGCACGTGCTGCGGCACTGGGAGGACGTGGGGCTCCTGGCCCCGCGACGGCACGCGAACGGCCGGCGGCGGTACGGGCCGGCGGACGAGGCGCGGATCGCGATGATCCTGCTCGCCAAGGACGCCGGGCTGGGCCTCGACCTGATCCGGCTGCTGTTCGCCGCCACCGCCGACCGGCCGGCGCGACGCGCGCTCTACCGCGAGCACCACGACCGGCTCGCCGAGCGGATCGCCTCGCTCCAGGCGTCCCTGTCGGTGCTGGAGCACGCGATGGGCTGCGAGGCCGAGGACATCACCGCGTGCCCCGACTTCCGGGCTGCGGTGGCCTCCCGCATCGCCGGCCAAAGGTGCGGTTAACCGCACCATGCGGTGGGGTTGGCACGATTCCGGCGGGTGTGGCCGGGCGACAGGCTTGCGCCATGACAACGGGGCGGAATCTTGAAGTTGACGAAGTGGCGGGGGAGCCGGCGCCGGCGCGCGAGCGACCCCGCGCCGACTACCGCACGGACCTGATCACGGTCCTGCTGGGAACGTGGTTCTCGGCCGGGCTGTTCCTGGACGCGTGGGCGCACTCGAACGTGCCCGAACTGGAGTCCTTCTTCACGCCGTGGCACGCGGTGTTCTACTCCGGGTTCGCCGCGACCGGAGCCTGGATCCTGTGGATCCTGTGGCGCAACTACCGGCCGGGCATGCGCCTGATGGACCTGAGGGACGTGATCCCGGTCGGCTACGGCCCGGCGGTGTTCGCGCTGCCCGTGTTCGCCACGGCCGGCGCGGGCGACTACCTCTGGCACACGCTGATCGGCATCGAGCAGGGCATCGACATCCTGTTCAGCCCGACCCACCTCGCCCTGATCACGTCGATGATCCTGATCCTCACCACGCCGCTGCGCACCGCGTGGAGCAACCGGTCGATGGTGGCCCCGACGTTCCGGCAGTTCCTGCCCGCCGCGCTGTCGCTGGCGTTCACCGCCTCGCTCGTGCTGCTGTTCGCCGGTTACGCCGACGCGACGGTGTTCGACAGCGCCCAGATCACCAAGGCGTTCAGCTTCAAGAAGAGCGACGGCGGCTCGGGGCTCGCCGAGAACCTCGCCGCGTCCATCATGGTCACGAACCTGATCATGGTGGTGCCGCTGCTCCTGATCAGCCGCCGGTTCCGGGTGCCGTTCGGCGTCGCGACCCTGCTGTCCGTCGTGGTGATGGCGCTCGGCACCGCGGTCGCCAACTACACCAACATCAGCACCGCCATCGGCTTCATCGTCGCCGGCGTCGTCATCGACGTGCTGATGCTGAAGCTCCGCCCCTCCGAGGAGCGGCTCAAGGAGTACCGGATCTTCGGCGCGGCGGCGGCGTTCGTCATCTGGGTGGCGTTCTTCGCGTCGGCGGGCATCGATCAGGGTGTGATGCCGACCATCACCGAGATGTGGACCGGCGCGCCGATCGTGGCCGCGCTGCACGGCCTGCTCATGGCGGTGGTGCTCGTCCCGACCGCCCGCCGGTGAAGACGGTCCTCCTCGTCCTCGCCCTGCTGATCACCACGGCCACCCCGGCTCAAGCGCACGCCGGCGGCCTCACGCCGCAGGACCACCTGAGCCGGGTCACCGCGATCGACCCACCGCTGCCCGGCGTCACGGCGAGGATGGTGAACCACGGCACGCAGGTGGAGATCCGCAACGGCGGCAGCACCGCGATCACGGTCGCCGACCACGTGGTCGCACCTGGTGAGACCTACCGCTTCCGCGACGAACGCACCACCGCGCCGCAGTGGGAACTGCCGCTGGGCACGTCGGTGATCAAGGGCCGGGTCGACACCACACCGGACCCGAATCCCTTGTCGTGGCTGCTGTTCACGGCCGCGCTCGCCGTCGGCGGGTACTTCCTCGGTCGTGGACGGGCGTTGCTCGCGGTGGGGGTGATCGTGGTGACGGCGGCACACGCCTGGCACGCGGTGGGCTCCGCGCTCGCCGTGACCGGCCAGTCCTTCGTGCCGCTGCTGATCGGCGCGAGCGGGGTGGGTCTGGTGGCGTGGCCGCTGGCGGTCGTGACCGTGGTGGCGGCGGTGCGGCGCAAGCCTGCGACCGCGTTCGTGGCGGCCGTGGTCGGCGCGATGCTCGTGGTGGCGGGGATACCGGACTTCGACAGCTTCCGGTTCTCCCAGCTGCCGTTCGCCGGTCCGGGCGACCTGGACCGGCTGCTCGTGGCACTGACCCTCGGCGGTGGCCTCGGCCTCGCCGCGGGCGGATTCGACAACATGAGAAGGGCTGGTTCGACCACATGACAAGGGGTCCGGTGATCCGCGTTCTGCTTCTCGCCCTGCTGGTCGTGGCGGGGTGCTCGTCCGGAACGTCCGCCGCGCCGGCCGATCCGCTGGTGCTCCGACTGTCTGCGGACGAGGGGTCGTCGCCGCAGCGGGTGGAAGCCGTGCAGGGGCAGGCGATCGAGATGACCATCACCAGCGACAAACCGGTGGAGATCCACGTGCACGGGTTCGACGTGCTCGCCGAGGCCGACGCCGACAAGCCCGCGGTGCTCAAGTTCACCGCGGACCGGACCGGGACGTTCGACGTGGAGGCGCACCCGGACACGCTGCTGGCACGCCTGATCGTGCGGTGACCGTCCTCGCGCACGGCGTCGGCGCGCGGCACGACCTGCCGCTACCGCTGGACTTGGTGATGCAGGGCGCGGCGGTCGCGTTGCTGGCGTCGTTCCTGGCGTTGGGTCTGCTGTGGACGAAGCCCCGGTTCGATGCCGCCGCGCCGACGTCCGAACGCGACTGGTGGCCGGTGCGGGTGTTGGTGGCCGTCGGTCTGGTGTTCGTGCCCGCGCAGGCGTGGCCGCACCTGGTGTTCGTGTTGTTGTGGGTCGGCGTGGCGGTGCTGTCGATGCTGTTCGGTCCGGTGTGGAGGGTGCTCAACCCGCTGCGCCTGGCCGCCCGCGTCACGCTCGGCCGCACGTATCCCGAGCGGCTGGGGCACTGGCCGGCGGCGCTGGGTCTGCTGGCGTTCACGTGGGTGGAGCTGGTCGAGCCGGACGCCCTGCCGTGGTTCCTGGTGGCGTACGCGGTGGTGAACGTCGCCGGCGGCGTGGTGTTCGGCCGCACGTGGTTCGAGCGGGCCGACGGGTTCGAGGTGTTCTCGACGCTCCTGGGCCGGCTTTCGCCCCTGCACGGCAACCCGTTCCGCGCGCTCGTCGCCACGCCCGTCCGGCCCGGTCTGGTCGCGGTGGTGGCGGTGCTGCTGGGGTCGACGGCGTTCGACAGCATCGGCTCCAGCCTCGCCTGGGACAGCCTGTCGGTACCGGACTCCTTGGGGCTGGTGGTGACGGTGGGGCTGGTGGCGGGCAGCTACGTGCTGGCGTGCCGGTCGTTCGGCGGGGAGCTGGCGCACTCGCTGGTCCCCATCATCGCCGGTTACGTGGTGGCGCACTACTTCTCGCTGCTCGCGGTGGAGGGCCAACGGGCCTTCGCACTGTTGTTCGGAGTCTCCGGCTTCACCCCGAGTGACGCCCTCGCGGCTCCCGTGCTGGTCGCGTCCGTGCAGATCGGCGCGGTACTCGCCGGTCACCTGGTGGCCGTGGTGTCCGCGCACGACCGCACGTTGCGCCTGCTGCCGCCGCAGAAGCAGCTGACCGGCCAGGTGCCGCTGCTCGTGCTCATGGTGGGCTACACGTCGGGCGGCCTGGCCTTGCTGTTCGCGGCCTGACTGCGCCGTCGTGACCGGGGGTGACTCGACCGGCCCAATCCCTTAGGCCGTTGTGCGGCGTTGGACCGCAGTCGGGCGGTCCCGTCCCGTTTGTCACGTCGGTGTGTGCCCTCCCGTCACTCGACCGATTGGACTTCGAGTGCGGTCGGATGAACCTCCTTCTCTTGTGGATACCCAGTCACTAACTTCCGGGGACGTGGAACTCGCGGATCTGTGGATTCCGAACCGGGAATTGAAAGGGCGTTCATGAGTGTGTACCTCACAGGTCTGCTCTGGGTCGGCGGAGCGGCGATCATCGCCGCGATCCTCGCCTACCTGATCCGCAAGTACGGACCGGACGAGGGCAGATCAGCCAACAACGAGGCCGCGGGGCAGGTGTTCACGATCGTGGGCGGCCTGCACGCGGTGCTGGTGGCGTTCGTGCTGATCGCGTTGTTCGACGCCGTCACCCAGGCGAGTGATGCGTCCTACCGGGAGGCCGACGGCCTGGTCGCCGCGACGTGGGCGAGCGACGCGCTGTCCGAGGAGTCGGGCCGGGAGGTGCGCGAACTCTCCCGTGACTACGCGACGACCGTCATCCGGGACGAGTGGCCGGCGATGCGGCTGGGGAAGGACTTCGAGTCCACCGGCTGGTCCCAGCTCGACCGGCTGCGCCAGGTGGTGGCCCAGGCGCCGGCGACCGACGAGTGGCAGGTCGACCGCAAGGCCGAGGCCGCGAACCAGCTCTGGCAGGTGTACGAGGCGCGCCAGGCCAGGTTGGACGCGGCCGGCGGCGAGGTCAGCGCGGTGGTGTGGTTCGTGCTGGTGGCGGGCAGCGTGCTGGCCATCTGCCTGCCGTTGCTGTTCGGTGGGCCGCTGATGCGCACGCACGTCCTCATCGTGGCCACGCTCGCCGCGACCATCACGCTGTTGATGTACGCGACGTACCAGTTGCAGAACCCGTTCGGCGGCGGCGCAGACCTGACTCCCGATGCCTTCAAAGCGGCTATCGAGCGGTTCGGATGATCGAAGCGCTCGCTCAGGTCGTGTGCACCACCCTCCAAGTGGAGGCAGCCGCCCACGGCCCGTCGACCGCGTTCCAGGTGCGGTTCCCGTCGGGCGCGATGACGCCTCTCAACGTGCTGGACGTGCGGCTGAACGCCATCGGCTACTCCGCTCGGCAGGGCCTCGTCTACGGCATCGACCACCACGGCAGGCTCGTCGCACTCGACCGTTCCGGCCGGCTGGTCGGCACCCCGACCCGCCTGTTCCCCGCGTTGCGGCACGCGGTGGCGGGAGCGGTGGTGGGGGAGCGGCTGGTGGTGCGGGCGGGACCGGTGCTGTACACGGTGGACATCGACCCGACGAGCGGCAGCTTCGGGCATGTCGTGCACAAGGTGTGGATGCGGCCGCCGCGGGCGCTGACCGTGGACGACTTCGACGTGAACCCGGCCGACGGCCTGCTCTACGGCGTGGCGACGCGTTCGCACGAGCGTGGGGTGGTCGTCACCATCGACCCGCGTAGCGGTGAGGTGGAGGAGCTTCCCGAGACCAGGCGGCTGCCTGGTGGGAGCGGGTACGGCGCGGTGACGGTCAGCCCGGAGGGGGCGCTCTACGCGACGCAGAACCGGCACGGCGGTCGCAGCACGCTGTGGCGGGTGGCGTTGGACGGGTCGGGCGTGGTCACCGAGATCTCGTCCCGGCACGCGCTGCACACCATCGACTCGTCCGGCTGCCTGTCCACGCTCCCCACCCCCACGCCAACTCCCACGCCAACTCCCACGCCCACGCCGACTCCTACGCCAACTCCTACCCCGACCCCCACTCCAACTCCCACACCGACGCCAACCCCCACACCGACGCCAACCCCTAGCCCGACGCCGACGCCAACCCCCACGCCAACCCCAACGCCAACTCCGACCCCCACGCCCAGCCCCACTCAGACAACGAGCCCTACCCAGACGACGACCCCGCCTCCCAGCCCGCCCCTGACCACGACACCGCCGCCCCCTCCACCTCCTCCGCCACCGCCCCCGCCACCCCCACCGCCACCTCAGGCCATCCCCGCCCCGCCACCACCGAGGCCCACCACAACCACCACACGCACCACCACGACAAGGCCCACCACGACTACGCCCGCACCCACGCAGCCGGCCACGTCACCGCCGACCGCGCCACCCCCGAACGCCCTGGACATGCCGCCGGAACCGCGGGTGAACTCCGTGGAGCGGGTCGACAACCTCGTGCGCGACCAGCGCCGTTGGGGCATGACCGCGCTGCTCCTGATCATCGCCGGGGGCGCCCTCGCCCGACAGGCCGCGAACCGCCGACGGTAGCTACACGGCGAGCATCCGCCGCACCTCCTCGTCGTGCAGCTCCTCGACCGCCCCCGCGTGCACGACCTCACCCGCGTCCATCACCACGAAGCTGTCCGCCAACCGCAACGCGAAGTCCAGGTACTGCTCGACCAGCAGCACGGTCAACCCCGCCTCCCGGTGCAGCCGCTCGATCGCACCCTCGATCTCATCGATCACCGACGGTTGGATGCCCTCGGTCGGCTCGTCCAGCAACAGCAGCCGTGGCCGGGTGATCAGCGCCCGCGCGATGGCCAACTGCTGCCGTTGACCACCGGACAGGAACCCGGCCGGCCGCTTGAAGAACTGCCGCAAGGCCGGGAACACGTCCAACGCCTCGTCCACCGCCGCCGGGTCACGGTGCCCGGTGGCCTCCAACGTCACCTGGAGGTTCTCCCACACCGTCAGCTGCGGGAACGACACGTGACCCTGCGGCACGTACGCCATGCCCGCCCGAACCCGTTGGTGCGTGGGCATCCGGGTGATGTCCCGCCCGTCCAACGTGATCCGCCCGGCCGTTGGCGTGAGCGTGCCCATCACGGTCTTCAGCAACGTCGTCTTGCCGACTCCGTTGCGGCCCATCACGCACACCAGCGACCCGGCGGGCACCTCCAGACCCACACCGAACAGCACCCGCGCCCGCCCGTAGGCGGCGTCCACTCCGGACACCGACAGCATCAGCCCACCGCCTTCCCCTTGGCCCGACCCAGGTACACCGCGCGCACCTCGGGGTCCTCCTGAACGTCGGCGACCGAGCCCTCGCGCAGCACGTGACCCTGGTGCAGCACGGTGACCTTGCGCGCGTACTTGCGCAGGAACTCCATGTCGTGCTCCACCACGACCACGGTGTGCGTCGACGCGATCCGGTGCAGCAACTCGCCGGTGCGTTCCCGTTCCGATCGGCTCATGCCCGCCACCGGCTCGTCCAGCAGCAGCAGTTTCGGCTGCTGCACCAGCAACATCCCGATCTCCAGCCACTGCCGCTGCCCGTGCGACAGCACACCGGCGGGCTTGTCCGCCAACGCCGTCAAGTCCGCCGCCTCCAACGCCGACGCCACCGCGTCCGACACCCCGCGCCGCCGCCGGAACAACGACCGCAGCGGCAGCCGGAAGCTGTCCGCGAGGTCCAGGTTCTCCACCACGGTCAAGTCCTCGAACACGGTGGCGGTCTGGAACGTGCGGCCGACGCCCAGCCGCACGATGTGGTGCTCGCGCTTGCCGACCAGCTCCTCACCGCCGAACCGGACGCTGCCCGAAGCGGGCTTGGTCAACCCGGTCACCACGTCGATCAACGTCGTCTTGCCCGCGCCGTTCGGCCCGATCAGGAACCGCAACTCGCCTTCCTCGACGGTGAAGTCCAGCCCGTCGATCGCGGCGAACCCGTCGAACACCACCCGCAGCCCGCGCACCTCCAGCAGAGCCGTCACGCCGCCACCTCCACCGGAGCCGGTTTGCGGGACGACAACCGGTAGCGCAGCGACTCCACGACACCGGCGAGACCCTTGGGCGCGAACACCAGCACCAGCACGAACAACCCGCCCTGGAGGTACAGCCAACCTTCGGCGAAGTCCTCGCTGAACAACGTCTTGGCGTAGTTGACCGCGATGGCACCCGCGATCGCCCCGGCCAGCACGAACCGACCACCGACCGCGACACCGACCAGGAGTTCCAGCGACGGCACGATGCCGAGCAGCGCGGGCGAGATGATACCGACGATCGGCACGAACAACGCGCCCGCCAACCCGGCCATCACCGCCGAGATGGTGAACGTGATCGTCTTGACCACCGCCGGGTCGTAGCCGAGGAACCGCACCCGGTCCTCGCCGTCCCGCACCGCCACCAGCAACCGGCCGAACCGGCTGCGCACCAGCAGCTTCGCCACCAGGAACGTCACGCCGAGCACCACGGCCGCGACCGCGTACACCGCGCGTTGTCCGTTCGGGTCGGTCAGGTCCAGCCCGAAGAACTGGGTGAAGTTCGTCATCCCGTTCGTGCCGCCGGTCAACCCCTGCTGGCCCACCAGCAGGATCACGAAGGCCGCCGCCAACGCCTGGGACAGGATCGCGAAGTACGCGCCGCGCACCCGCTGCCGGAAGACCAGCAGTCCCAACAGGAACGCCACCAGACCGGGCACCAACATCACCGCCGCCAGCGCGAACACCGGGTTGCCGAACGGTTTCCACAGCGCGGGCAGCTCCTCGACGCCGCTCCACACCATGAAGTCCGGCAACCCGGCCGATCCGGCCTCCTTCAGCTTTAGGTACATGGCCATCGCGTAGCCGCCAAGGCCGAAGAACACACCCTGGCCGAGGGTCAGCATCCCGCCCTGACCCCAGGCCAACGCGATCCCGACCGCGACGATGGCGAAGCACAGGTACTTCGCCAGCAACCCCAACCGGAACGGCGAGAGCACGACCGGAGCCAGGGCGAGCAACACGATGCACACCACCAGGGAGATGCGACCCCACCTCATACCAGCGACCTCCCCTTCAGCACGAACATGCCCTGCGGTCGGACCTGGAGGAACGCGATGATCGCCACGAACACCAGCACCTTGGCCAGGCTCGCGTCGGTCCAGAACTCCAGGTAGCTGTTGAGGAACCCGAGCGCGACCGCCGCCAGCACCGCGCCGCGCAGCTGGCCCAGCCCGCCCGCGACCACGACCAGGAACGCGTCCACGATGTAGAAGGTGCCCAGGCTCGGACCGACCGGGCCGACGAGCGTCAACGCGACGCCCGCCACCCCGGCCAGCCCCGAGCCGAGCAGGAACGTGAACCGGTCCACCCGTCCGGTGGCGATGCCGCTGTACCCGGCCAGCTCCCGGTTCTGCACCACCGCCCGCATCCGACGGCCGGCGGGCATCCTGGTCAGGTACAGCCACACCCCGACCACGCACACCACGGCCAGCACGACGATGAACATCCGGTTGTAGGGCAGGCGGATGCCGAGCAGATCGACTCCGCCCACCAGCCAACCTGGTGCGGTCACCTGGACGTTCGGCGCGCCGAAGATGTCACGCGCCAGCTGTTGCAGCACCAGGCTCACGCCCCAGGTCAACAACAGCGTGTCCAACGGCCGTCCGTAGAACCGCCTGATCAGCGACCACTCCAGCAGCAGCCCCATCACCCCGGCCACGACGAACGCCACCGGCAACGCGATCAGGAACGACTGGCTGGTCAAACCCTGCAACAGGTATGCGGTGTAGGCGCCCGCCATGATGAACTCACCGTGCGCCATGTTGATCACGCCCATTTGGCCGAACGTGAACGTCAGCCCGAGCGCGATGAGCAGGAGCACCGCGGCGATGCTCAGTCCGATGGGCAGCTGGTTGGCCAATGCCCCCATGTCCCAGCCCCCTTCTAGCTCAGGCCGTCGGCCCAGTCGTAGCTCTTGAGGTACGGGTCGGGCTTGATCGGACCGGGGGAGGACCACACTTCCTTGATCTGCCCATCGGCCTGCACGAGCCCGATGCGCGCGGTCTTGGCGACGTGCTGGTTCTCGCCGTCGATGGTGGTCTTGCCCTCGGGCGCGTCGATCGTGATGCCGCCCGCGGCCTTCTTCACCGCCTCGACCTCGACCGTGCCCGCCTTCTTCACGGCCTCCGCCCACAGGTACACCGCGTTGTAGCCGGCCTCCATCGGGTCGGACGTCACCTTGTCCGCGCCGTACTTCGCCTTGAACGCCTTGACGAACGCGTCGTTCGCGGGCGTAGTCGTGGTCTGGTAGTAGTTCCACGCCACCAGGTGCCCGGCCACGTTCTCCGGCCCGATGCCCTTGACCTCTTCCTCCGCGACGCTCACCGACACGACCGGCGTGGTCTGCGGCGTGATGCCGGAACCGCGCAGCTGCTTGAAGAACGCCACGTTGCTGTCGCCGTTGAGGGTGTTGAACACCGCGTCCGGCTTCGCGTCGGCGATCTTGTTGACCAGAGTGCTGTACTCCGTGTGGCCGAGGGGCGTGTACTCCTCGCCCAGGACCTCGATGCCCTTGGCCGCCGCGTACGCCTTGATGATCTTGTTGGCGGTGCGCGGGAACACGTAGTCGCTGCCGACCAGGAACATCCGCTTTTTCCCTTGCGCGGCAAGGTAGTCCAGCGCGGGCACGATCTGCTGGTTGGTCGTCGCGCCGGTGTAGAAGATGTACGGCGAGCTCTCCAGGCCCTCGTACTGCACCGGGTACCACAGCAGCGCCTTGTTGCGCTCGAACACCGGGAGCATCGCCTTGCGGCTGGCCGACGTCCAGCCGCCGAACACCGTCGCCACCTTGTCCTGCGAGATCAGCTTCTGCGCCTTCTCGGCGAACGTCGGCCAGTCCGACGCGCCGTCCTCGGTGACCGGGACGAGCTTCTTCCCCAGCACACCGCCCTTCGCGTTGATCTCCTCGATGGCCAGCAGTTCCGCGTCGCGCACGGTCACCTCGCTGATGGCCATGGTGCCGCTCAACGAGTGCAGGATGCCGACCTTGATGTCGTCACCGGACGCCCCCGCACCGGCGCCGGGTTCGTCGACGCAGGCCGTCGCGAGCAGGGCGGGCAGCAGGAGGGCGATCAGACCGAGCCTGAGGTTTCGGGGCGACGCGCTTCGGGGCGACAGAGTTCTGGAACGCACCGGCGGCTCCTTTCGGCAGGTGGAACCGAGAAGGTATGAACCGCAGATTGCAGGCCTGGCGCGTGGGGTTACGTTCATGTGGCCAGATGCGCACCGTATCCAGTCGTGACCTTCCACGCTCACCGTGCGCGTTCGTCGTGTCATCCGAACGGCCGCCGGTGTCCTCCAAAGGTGCGACGCGGGCGCAGACCATCGGCCGACGATGAAACGCCCTTCCGCGCCCTAACTTCGCTCGCAGAAGGAAATCCGGAGGGGGACATGGGCGGACGCATCGTGGCGTTGGACGTGCTGCGCGGGGCGGCGATCCTGGGCACGTTCGGGATGAACGCCTGGCTCTTCACGCACCCGCAAGGGCCGGCGGGCTTCATCGCCGACGGCGGTGACCAGACCGACGCACTGCTCCAGATGATCGGCAACGGCAAGTTCCTGGCGCTGCTGTCGATCCTGTTCGGCATCGGCCTGGCGATCCAGCACGGTTCGGCGGTGCGGCGGGGGTCGCGCTGGCCCGGCTGGTACCTGTGGCGGTCGGCGCTGCTGCTGTTCGAGGGCCTGATCCACTACGTGCTGATCTTCGAGTTCGACGTGCTGATGTTCTACGCGGTGGTGTCCGTGCTGGTCGCCTACCTCGTCGGCCGCAGCTCGCGGGTGGTCAAGGCGTGGCTGGTGGCGGCGGGCGCGGTGCATCTGTCGTTCGTCGGGCTGCTCACGTTCTTGCTGGTCGCCGGCGGGGCGCAGGTCGACGACGCGGCCATCCCGGTCCGGCCGGCCACCTGGTGGGGTCAGGTGCAGGAGCGGATCGAGTTGTTCGCGGTGTACCGGCTCGAAGGGTTCTTCGTGCTGCCGTTGAGCACCGTGCTGTTCCTGGCCGGCGCGATGCTGTTCAAGGCCGGTGCGTTGGAGAACTCCGATCGGGGCGGCCTGATCCGGCGTCGGCTGATGGTGTGGGGCCTCGGTGTCGGCGTGCCGCTCAACCTCGTGACCACGCTCGCCGGGCGCGACTGGTTCGCCGTGGACCGGTACGTGTGCGCGCCGCTGGTCGCGTTCGGCCTGCTCGGAGGCATTACCGCGCTGGTGTGCCGGCTGCGTGGCGAGCCCGGGTGGCTTCGGCGGGGTGTCGGCGCGGTCGGGCGGTCGGCGTTGAGCTGCTACATCGGGCAGAACTTGATCGCGTCCGTGCTCTGCTACGAGTGGGGGCTCGACCTGGCCGGGCGTTTCGGCCACCTCGGCCCCTGGTTCACCGCGGGCACGTGGCTGATGGTCTCGGCACTGCTGATGCTGGGCGCGTCGTGGTGGATGCGCCGATTCACCCGCGGCCCGGTAGAGATCCTCTGGGACCGCGCGTACCGCGCACCACAACGCCAACCCGCCTCGGTCTGACGTCACCGGGCCGGGCTGGGGTGAGACCGGGCCGGGGAGAGGCGCCCGCCGACCGCATGGCCGGCGGGCGCAGCGCTTGGTCAACCCGGCCGGTGGGCAGCCGGTGCAGCGTTGTCGTGGTGTGGCGGGTGGCTCGGCTTGATCAGCCCGGTCTGGTGAGCAGTCGACGCAGTGCGGTCGGGGTCTGGCCGAGGTGGTCGCGGACCGTGCGGGTCATGTGGGCTTGGTCGGCGAAACCCAGGTCCGCCGCCATTCCTGCCAGGTCTTCCTCGCCCGCCTCCAGCCGTTCGACGGCCCGTCCGACCCGCACCCCGTTGCGGAAGCGGGTCAGTGGGACGCCGACCTCCCGGCTGAACGCCCGGCTCAACCGGTACGGCGACACGCCCAGCGACTCCGCCAACGGCACCAGACCGGCCGATTCGGGCGCCTCCTCCAGCACCGCCGCCCGCGCCGCGGCCACCACCCGGCGGTCCGCCGCACCCGGCAGCGGTCTGTTCACGACCCGGCCCACCACAGCGCCCACCAGCCGCACTAAACCCTCGGCCACGCCGAACGCCACGTCACCACCGGCCACCACCCGCCGATGCGCCAACTCCACCGCCGCGTCCACGTAGAACGCCGACCGCACGGGCCGCTCCTCACCGACCACGGACCGCCACAACCCCGGCCGCAGCCACACCGCCGTGCACACGTCCCCACCGGCCGGGTGTGCGAACTCCGAGGGCTCACCCGGCACGTTCAGGTACCCCGTGCCCGGCTCGGCCTCGAGCACCCCGTCCCGCGCCCGCCGCCGGAACCGCCCACGCCGCACGAGCACCACCACGTGCCCGCCGGCCACCTCCGCCTCCGACCACTGGGGGTGTGAATCCATGCAGGTCACGGCCTCGACCCTGAAATCGGGCGACGCCGCGAGCGATACTGGGGTGAGCACCCCACGCAAGCTACGCCGGGGGTCCGACAAAAAAGTTCAAGACCTGCCCTGCCTCGACCGGAGAGGCTGCACACCGTCACCCCGCAGGGACCGAGAAGGGATCCACCATGCGCCTCGCCACGATCATCCTCGACAGCGCCGACCCGGCGAAGCTCGCCGAGTTCTACACCGCCGCCACCGGCATGGAGCCGAGCTACACCGACGACACGTTCGTGTTCCTCGGCGACGGCGACAGCGGCTCGGTGCGGCTCGGGTTCCAGCGCGTCGCGGACTACCAGGGCCCCGCCTGGCCGGACGACCGCAAGCACGCCCACCTGGACTTCACCGTGCCCGACGTCGACCAGGCCGTCACGACCCTCCTCGGACTCGGCGCGCGGAAGCCGGACTTCCAGCCAGGCAAGGAGGACTGGACCGTCCTCACCGACCCCGAGGGCCACCTGTTCTGCATCTCCAAGGGCGAGTGAACGAGGAACCGCCCCGCCGGGAGGCTCGGCGGGGCGGTTCGTCAGTGCACGGCTGTCAGCACATCACGGGTAGTTGACCACGTAACGTTGCTGGGTGGCCATGTTCGCCGCTCCACCGATGCCGTTCACGACGTTGTCGATCGTGCCGACGCCGCCGAGCGACACCGTCACCAGGTCGTGCAGCCTCACACCCGACCGGTTGGGCACCTCGAAGCCGTTGGCCGTGTGGATGCTCGGATCGGCCTGGTTGAACGAGTACACGCCCATGCCCCAGCCCTCGTGCGACGTGACGTGGTCCGCCACCTTGTAACCGGCCCAACCCGGCTGGGAGCCGTTCATCCACGACGCCTGGTTCGGCGGGTCGTACGGCAGCTCGTTCTGGTAGAAGTACGTGCGACCGCCGTTGCCGTTCCACACCGTGTTGTACTGCTGGTAGTGCTCGACGAACAACCCGTACGCGGTCACGTTGTCGCCGTTGACGACGACGCCGTTGCGACCGGTGTTGACGGTCCAGCCCGTCGGGCTACCGCCGTGGTCCGCCCGCCACACCCACGTGTGGTCCACGATCACGTTGTCGCTGTTGATCTCCAGCGACACCGTCGCCTTACCGGCCTGCGACCCGCCCACGCGCAGGTACACGTCGTGCAGCGAGGTCGGGTTCGAGGTGTGCGAGGCGCTCGACCCGGTCGGGCCGACCTGGAGCAGCACGGGGGAGTTCTGCACACCGGCGTCCACCAGGAAACCGGCCAGCTTCACACCGTCCACATCGGACACGGCCATCGCCGCCTTGCCGGTGTCCGGTGACAACGTCGCCAGACCCAGGCCCAGCACCACGGTGTCGGGTCGCGTCACGTTGATCGTGTCGTTCAGGCGGTGCACACCCGGCGTCAACAGCAGGTGCTTGCCCTGCGCCAACGCCGCGTTGGTCGTGGCCACCGGCGTGCCCGGCTTGACGATGAAGAAGTCGGCCAGCGAGATGGACTGACCGGCGGGCGTGCCCGTCTCCCAGCTCGTGCCGCGCGCGTTCTGCCGCAGCGCCGGGACGAACACCTTGTACTCGCCGTTCTCGAAGTACAGGAACGGCTTCTCACGCACGACCGGCGTGGTGTCGACGGTGGTGTGCGACGGGTTCGGGAAGTGCTGCGGCGGCGCGCCGGGTGAGCCGACGAACATCATGTTCCACACCGAGCCGCTCCAGCCGCCCGCGAGGTTGCTGTTGCGCGTCAGGAACTGCTGCTGCGAACCGGACACCGCGACGCCGTCGATCTTGCTGTCCACGATCAGGCCGCCGGACGCCCAGCCGTCGCCGCCGTTCCACAGGTGGATCTGGCCGCGCAGGTGCATGCGCCGGTACGCCGCCGCCTGCGACACCGCCCACCGCTCGATCTGGTTCGTCGGCAGCGTGACGGACATGTTCTCCGCGCCACGCCAGAAGTTCTGCGTCGCGTTGCCCAGGTTGTTCGGGTTGTCGCCCTGCTGCAACCAGTCTGCCTCGACCCGCACGTGGCCGTTGATGTTCACGTCGTCCGGGCGCAGGCCCAGCCCCGCGACCTGGGTGTAGAACCGCAGGTTCACGTCGGCGTTGTACGAGCCCGGCTTGAACAGCACCGCGTACCGCTCGGGGCCGAACTGGTTGGTCTTCATCTGGTCGGCGATGGCGTTCAGCCGGTTCTGCATGTCGGCCTGGGACGAACCCGGCCCGTAGACCAGCACGTTCGGCCCGAAGTCGGGGTTGCGCGGGTCGGTCGGGGGAATGGTCACCCCACCAGTCTCGGTGTTGACCGCCAACTCCCACAACGAGTAGCCGTAGCCGGTGGAGCGCGTCGTGCCGTACACCCGGAGGTAACGGCCGGCGCCCGCGACGGTCAGGTTCTGGACGCCGCCGGCGCTCGTGGTGGTGGAGTAGACGGTGTTCCAGGTGGACGCGTTGTCCGACAACTGCACCTGGAACGCCCTGCCGTACGCGGTTTCCCAGTTCAGCGTGACGCGGCAGACCGTTTGCGTGGAGCCGAGGTCGACCTGGATCCACTGCGGGTCGGAGAACGCGCTGGACCAGCGGGTGCCGGTGTTGCCGTCGACCGCGGCGGCGGCAGGGGTGCCGCCGTTCTCGACGGACGACGCCGTGGTCGGCCGGTTCAGCGCGGCGTTGGTGGTGCCGCACTCGGCGGCCTGGGCGGAGATCACGGGGGTGAGCGCCGCGGCGAGTCCGAGGGCCAGCGCGGCGGTCAGCAATCGTGAACGGGAGCGTGGAGAGCTCATGGTCCTACCTGACGAGGTAAGGGGCACAGGGATGGCCCGGGAGCAAAGCCTCCGTGGCACCGGAGGCGCTGAGAGAGCGCTCTCTCGGAGCGTAACGCCCGTGTCACGACAACGTCAACGACAACATCAACGACGGCATCACGACAACGTCGTCAACCGCTTCAAGCGGACTCGCGCAACGTCAAAGTGGGCTCGAAAATCACGGATTTCGGGCGTAGTCCCGGTTCTTCGACGTGCGCCATCAGCAACCGGGCCATCTCGGCCGCCATGTCTTCGACCGGTTGCCGCACCGTGGTGAGCTGCGGGCGGCACACCAGCGCGGGGCTGCTGTCGTCGAAACCCACCAGCGCCACGTCGTCCGGCACGCGCCGACCGTGCTTCTGGAGCACCAGCAACGCCCCTTGCGCCATGAGGTCGTTCGCGGCGAACACGCCGTCGATGTCGGGGTGTTCGGCCAGCAGCCGTTCCATCGCCGCCTCGCCGCTCTCGGACGTGAAGCCGCCCTCGGCGATCGGGACGTACGGGAAACCGTGCCGTGCCATGGCATCCCGGAACCCGGTCAACCGGTCCTGCGACGCCGGCACGTCCAGCGGTCCGGCGATCGTCGCCACCTGCGTGCGGCCGGACTCGACCAACCGGTCGGCGGCGAGCCTCGCCCCGGCCTGGTGGTCCAGGTCGACGTAGCTGATCGGGACCGGACGGGCGGGCCGGGCGAACAGCACCGCCGGGATCTTGGCCTCCACGAGCCTTGCCGGCAACGGGTCCTCGGCGTGGGTGGACACGAGCAACGCGCCGTCCGCGCTGCCCTGCCGCAGGAACGCGAGCACGTCCTCCCTGGCCCGCTCGGTGTCGGCGATCATCAGCACCGGGTGGACGCCGCGCGGGCGGAGGAAGCCGAGCACGCCGCCGGCGACCCGTCCGAAGAACGGATCGGCCAGCACGCGTGCCGCGAACGCGTCCTCCTCGCCCGGATCGCCCGCGCCCGACATCACCAGCGCGATCGTCCCGGCCCGCTTGGTCACCAACGACCTGGCGGCGCGGTTGGGCGCGTACCCGGTCTCGTCGATGGCGGCGCGGACCAGCTCCTGGATCTTGACGTCCACGTTCCGGGTGCCGTTGACGACCCGGGAGACGGTCGCCCTGGACACGCCGGCGACCCGCGCCACGTCTTCCAACGTGGGCGGGGTCGTCGGCGGTCTGCTCATGCGGCCTATTCTGCCACGCGAGGAGAGCGCTCTCCCATCGTGAGGGGCGTGTCGCCCGCGGACGGCCCGATCAGCAGCGTGAACCCGCCGGGCTCGGTCGCCCACCCTTCGGGCGTCCAGTGCTGGTACGCCCGCTCCGGCACCTCGACGTCGACCTCGACCGTCTCACCGGGTGCGGCTGTCGCCGTGGCCCATCCCGCCAGGTGGCGTTCGGGCCGTTCGATCTCGCTTTCGGGCCGCGTTACGTACACCTGGACGACCTCGCGTCCCGCCCGTTCCCCGGTGTTGCGCAGCCGGACCTTCACGCCGTCAGCGGTGGCCGTGACCTGCTCGTACGCCCAGGTCGTGTAGCCGAGGCCGTGGCCGAACCAGTACGCGGGCTCCTGGTTCGCCCTGCGCCAGGCCCGGTAGCCGATGTGCAGGCCTTCGTCGTAGCGCAGCACCCCGTCCTTGGGCACGACGTTCGACACGGGCAGGTCTTGTTGGGCAGCGGCCCACGTCGTGGGCAGTCGACCGCCGGGCTCGCGGACGCCGAACAGCACGTCGGCCAGCCCGTGGCCCGCCTCCTGGCCTGGGAACCACGTCAGCAGCACAGCGGCGACCTCGTCCCGCCACGGCAGCTCGACCGGGCCGCCGGAGTTGACCACGACGATCGTCTTGTCGTTGACCGCCCGGACCGCGCGCACCAACTCGTCCTGCCGTCCGGGCAGGGCCAGGGACGTGCGGTCGAAGCCCTCGCTCTCGATCTCGTCGGTGGTGCCGACGACGACCACGGCGACGTCGCTGGTGCGGGCCAGTTCGACGGCCAGTGCCAGCTCGTCGGCCTCGCTCAGCCGGGGTGGGTCGGCCGCGAGCACGGTCGCCGTTCCGGTGTCCTTCCGCAGCTCACGGCGTGCGACCAGGTCGACCGTCGTGCCCGCTTCGAGCCGCACGTCCGCGTGCCGGTACGGCGGGGTCAGGTGGATGACGGCCGGGTCGTCGGTGTCGAGCGGGACGTCCTCGTCCACCACCCGGACGCCGTCCACGTCGAGCGTGAGGCGGCCGAACCCGGCGACGGAGAGCCGCCACCGGCCGTCCACGTCCACCGCGAGCTTGCCGTGGACCTCGACCGTGTGCGCGCCGTCGACCAGCGGGACTTCGAGGATCCGGCCGAGGAACCGGTGTTCGGCGGTCAACTCCGCGCCGTCGGCGTCGAGCAGTCGGACCAGCACGCCGGGCTCGTCGTGGTGCGGGTGGCGGGCGTTGCCGGTGGTCAGCGGCGCGGGTCGGTCCGCCAACCTCACTCCGGCCGTGTGCACGACTTCGGTGACCTCTTCGAGCCCGTCTACAAAGGACACGACCGACTCGGGGTAGACGCCGGCGCTGCCACCGCCCTGGATTCGGGCGGTGGCAGCGTTCGGGCCGAGGACGGCGACCTTCACGCCGGGGGACAGCGGAAGGGCGCCGTCGTTGCGCAGCAGGACGGTGCTCGCGGCGACCGCTTCGCGCAACAGCTCCAGTGGCGCCTCGACCTCGGGACTTTCGGCTGTGGCGCCGTTGAGCGCGCCGACCCTGGCGGCCAGTCGCAACAGCCGTCGGACCTTCAGGTCGAGCGCGCTCTCCGGGACGTCGCCGTTCACGACGGCCTTTTCGAGGTCGTTCCACGGGCTCTCGGGGCCTGGCATGGCGAGGTCTTGCGCGGCTCGTGCGGAGGCTTCGGTGGAGCGGACCGCGCCCCAGTCGGAGACGACCAGGCCGTCGAAGCCCCAAGAGCCCTTCAGCGGCTCTTCGAGCAGCGGGCTTTCGGACATGGTGGTGCCGTTGACGCCGTTGTAGGCGGACATCACGACCCACACTCCGGCCTCGACGGCGGCCTCGAACGGCACCAGGTAGACCTCGTGCAGGGTGCGTTCGTCCACGTCGGCGTTCAGGGTCATGCGTTCGGTCTCGGAGTCGTTGGCGACGTAGTGCTTGGCGGTGGCCGCGACGCCGCCGTTCTGGACGCCGGTGATGTAGGCGGCGCCGATGCGTGCGGTCAACAGCGGGTCCTCCGAGTAGCACTCGAAGTGCCGTCCGGCGAACGGTGACCGGTGGAGGTTGAGCGTCGGCGCGAGCAGCACGTCGACACCCTTGCGCCGTGCTTCGGCCGCCAGCAGCCGCCCGAGCCTGCCCACCAACTCGACGTCCCAGGTGGCGGCCAGGGCGGTGGGGGAGGGCAGCGCCAACGACGTGCTGCGCTCGTCCCACCCCTGACCGCGCACGCCGATCGGTCCGTCGGACACCACGATCGACCGCAGCCCGACGTCCGGCTCGGCGTGCGTCCGCCAGCTCGTCGCCCCGGTCAGCAGCCGAACTTTGCGCGTCACGTCCAACTTGCCGACCAACACGTCCAGGTCCAACCCGTCCACCACGACCCCTAACCGTTGGAGAGCGCTCTCCCGTCCAGCCTCAGCCCAACCACCCGCCCTGTCAACCGTCCTGAGCGTTGAACTCGGGGGTCCTGAACGTAGGACTCACGGGACGCGAACGTAGGACTCACGGGTCCTGGAGGTTCGACACGCGGGCGCTGGACGTTCGACTCGCGCGTGAGTCCTACGTTCGGAACGCGCGAGTCGTACGTTCAGGACCACCGTGTCCTACGTTCGGGACCCCTGAGTTCAACGTTCCGGGTTCAGGCGATGTCGGCGCGGAGGGTGGGTTTGCGGGGGTCGGCGGCGCGGTCGAGGAGGGCGGCTACGGGGAGGGTGGCGGCGCCTACTGCGACGGCGTCCGGGCCCAAGTGGCCCAGTTCGATCGAGATCTGCTCGTACGGGTGGCGCAACGCGTGCGCACGGGTGGCGGCGACGATCCGGTCCAGCTGGTGGGCGCCCAACGCCTGACCCGCCCAGCCACCGAGCACGATCCGCTCCGGGTTGAACAGGTTCACCAGGTTCGCGATCCCCGCGCCGAGGTAGCCGGCGGTCTCTTCGAGCACACGGGCAGCGGTCTTCGAACGGCCGGCGGCGCCGATCAGCGCGGCCACGGTCGACTGCTCGTCGATGCCCGCCAACGCACGCCCACGAGCCTTCCGGTAACGGTCGAGGATCCCCTCGGCCCCCACGTAGGCCTCCAGACACCCGAGAGCGCCACACCGGCACGGCCGCCCGCCGTACACGATGGTGGTGTGGCCCCACTCGCCGGCCGAACTGGTCGCGCCCCGGTACACCCCGCCATCCGTGACGACGGCGGCGCCGACGCCGGACCCGATGAGGGCTATGACGACGTGCTTCGCCCCCCGCCCCGCGCCGAACCACATCTCGGCCTGCCCCTGCGTCTTCGCCCCGTTCTCCACGTACAGCGGCCACGCGGACTCGGACGCGTCGGCCACCAACTCCTCCAGCCGAACCCCGTCCCACCCGATCGTCGGCGCGTGCACGACCGCGGTCGCACCCTGTTCGACCGTGCCCGGAACGCCGATGCCGACCCCGAGCACCGTCGACGCCGGAACGCCCGCCGCGGCGACCACGTCCCGCACCGACGACGCGATCAGCGAAGCCACGGCGGCGGGGGAGGAGGGCGAGAGAGCGTGATCAAGGGCGGCGAGCTGGGTCAGCGCCAGGTCGAACAGCTCGACCTTGATCCCCGTCTCGCCGACGTCCACCCCGATGACGTGCCCGAAGCCGGGGTTGACGCGCAACAACACCCGCGGCCGGCCGCCGTCCGAGTCGACCGAACCGGCCTCGACCACGAGCCCGTCGTCCACCAGCTCCCCGGTCACGGTGGACACCGTCGCTGCCGACAACCCGGACCGGCTCGCCAGCTCGTACCTGCTCAAGGGTCCGTCGAAGAACAGCGTCGACAGCAGGGTCGACCGGTTCTGCCGGCGCAGGTCGCGGACGGTGGTGCGCTTCGGTGCCACGCCACGGACCTTAGTTTGCGACTTAAAATTAGTCTAAGTTTGTAACCTGTTCGTGATTGACGTGACTTGGCTCACCGGGGTTGAGTCTGCAACGACACGAGGACGCGAACAGCGTCCCAAGCCGCGTGGCACCCGCGGCCCGGACTTACGACAAGCACGACGACAAGCACGACACGGCACCATGAGAGCGCTCGCCCTCACCCCGCCCGACAAGGAGAACCCATGCGACTCAGGCGAACGTCCGCCCTCGCCGTCGCGGCAGCACTGCTGTTCTCGGCCGCCTGTTCGTCCACGAACCCCGGCGCGAACAGCGACACCGGAGGCGTGCTGAACGTCGGCATGCCCAACGGTCCGCAGACCGAGAACAACAACCCGTTCCTCAACACGTCCGCGGCCAGCTCGCTCGGCTACCGCCGGCTCCTCTTCGAGCCGCTGGCGATGGTGAACGAGACCAAGCCCGCGGAGAAGCCCAAGCCCTGGCTGGCCACCGAGTGGGAGTGGGCGGACAACTTCCACAAGTTGAGCCTGACCATCCGTGACGGCGCGACGTGGTCGGACGGCAAGCCGCTGACCGCCGAGGACGTGGCGTTCACCTTCGAGCTGCTGCAGAAGAACCCGGGTCTGAACGTCGACTCCGTGCCCTACGAGACGATCTCCGCGTCGGGCAACAAGGTCGACGTCGGCTTCCCGAGGTCGCAGTTCGTCAACCAGAAGAAGATCCTCGAACAGCTGATCGTGCCCAAGCACATCTGGTCGACGATCGCGAACCCGAGCACGGACACGATCAAGACCCCCGTCGGCAGCGGCCCGTACACGTTGAAGTCGTTCACGTCGCAGACCGTCACCCTGGCCGTGCGCGACTCGTACTGGCAGGAGCTGCCGAAGGTCAAGGAGGTCCGCTACACCTCCTACAGCGACAACAACGCGCAGACCACGGCCCTGGCGACCGGCGCGTCCGAGTGGAGCTTCGTGTTCATCCCGAACTACGAGGCCGTCTACACCTCCAAGGACCCCGAGCACTACAAGCTCTACTTCCCGCCGGTGCTCGGCATCCACGGCCTGTGGTTCAACACGAAGGTCGCGCCGTGGGACAACGCGGCCCTGCGCCGCGCGGTCAACATGGTGATCAACCGCGACGACATCTTCATGCAGGGCGAGGCGGGGTACTTCTACCCGAAGGTCGACAACATCACCGGCATCCCGACCCCCGCCGGCGACTCGTACATCGCGCCCGAGTTCAAGAGCAAGATCGTCACGGTCGACGTCGAGGCCGCGAAGAAGGAGCTGACCGCCGCCGGCTTCACGTTCGAGGGCGACAAGCTGAAGGACCCGTCCGGCAAGCCCGTCACGCTGAAGATGACCGTGCCGTCCGGCTGGTCGGACTACGTGACGAACCTGGAGATCATCAAGGACAACGTGTCCAAGATCGGCATCGAGGCCACGGTCGACCTGCCGAACGCCGACGCCTGGAGCAAGGCGCTCGACACCGGTGACTTCGAGGCCGCGCTGCACTGGACCAACAACGGTCCGACGCCGTACGACATCTACGAGAACATCATGAACGGCGCGCTGTTCAAGCCGATCGGCGAGGGCGGCATCAACGGCAACTACGGCCGTTACGAGAACGCTGAGGCGACCACGCTGCTCAACGAGTACGCCAACGCCGCCGACGACGCCGCCCGCACCGCTGCGATGCACAAGCTCCAGCAGATCTTCGTGAAGGACATGCCGGTCGCCATCACGTCCGCGGCCAACGCGGGCGGCCAGTACAGCACGAAGAACTGGGTCGGCTGGCCGGACGAGTCCAACCAGTACGCCCCGCTCCAGCCCACGCTGGAGAACGCGCTCGACGTCGTCCTGCACCTGAAGCCCGCCGCATGACGACGAGCACCGCACCGTCGGCCTCCGGGACCACTGATGTGGTCCTGGAGGCCGATGGCCTGACCAAGCACTTCCCGGTCCGCAAACGCGGGCGTGAGCTGCTGTCCCGCAAGGTGCGCGCCGTGCGCGCCGTCGAGGACGTCACGCTCAGGCTGCACCGCGGCCGGGTCACCGCGCTGGTCGGCGAGTCCGGTTCGGGCAAGTCGACCGTGGCCCGGCTGCTGGCGCAGCTCTACCCGCAGACGGGCGGCACGATCAAGTTGCACGGCGAGGCGGTGTCCGACGCCGCCAGCGGCAAGAGGTTCCGCGCGTACAGCAAGCGGGTCCAGATGATCTTCCAGGACCCGTTCGCCTCGCTGAACCCCGTGCACACCGTGCGCTACCACCTGACCCGGGCGTTGAAGATCCACGGCAACGCGGGCAAGTCCGCGACCGAGCAGGAAGCGGCGCTGACCCACCTGCTCACCCGCGTGCAGCTCACCCCGCCCGAGCGGTACATCGACAAGTTCCCGCACGAGCTGTCCGGCGGGCAACGCCAGCGTGTCGCCATCGCACGGGCCCTCGGCGCCGACCCCGAGGTGCTGCTGGCCGACGAGCCGGTGTCCATGTTGGACGTCTCCATCCGGCTCGGTGTGCTGAACCTGTTGAAGGACCTCAAGGAACGCCTCCACCTCGCGATCCTCTACATCACCCACGACATCGCGTCGGCGCGCTACTTCGCCGACGAGACGTACGTGATGTACGCCGGGCGCGTGGTCGAGGGCGGCGAGAGCGAGGCCGTGACGCAGCGGCCCGCCCACCCGTACACGCAGTTGCTCATCGAGTCCGCGCCGGACCCCGACCGGCCCGCCGCGCAGGAGAAGGACGGCGGCACGGGCGAGCCGCCGAGCCTGATCAACCCGCCGGAGGGCTGCCGGTTCAACCCGCGCTGCCCGTACGCGATGAAGGTGTGCGCCGAGAAGGTGCCGCCCCGGTTCGCGATCCCCGCCGACAGCGGTGACGGCGACTCCACCGCGCACTTCGCCGCGTGCTGGCTGTACGGCGACGGCCTGTCCGAAGCGGACAAGGCCAAGCTGCGCGAGCCCGAGGAGGCGTTGTGAGCTACCTCCTCAAGCGGATCGCGTTCTACCTGTTCACGGCGTGGGCCGCGGTCACCATCAACTTCCTCATCCCGCGCGCCATCCCCGGCGACCCGGTGCAGGCGCTGATCACCCGGTCCCGCGGCCAGATGACCAGCGAGGCCGTGCAGTCCCTGTACGTGCTGTTCGGGCTGGACAAGGACGCGAGCCTGGTCGAGCAGTACTTCAGCTACCTCGGCCAGCTGTTCAGGGGCGACCTCGGCCTGTCGTTCACCCACTTCCCCACCCCGGTGTCGGAGGTGCTCGGCGACGGCCTGCCGTGGACGCTGGGCCTGGTCGGCATCACCACCGTCCTCGGCTTCCTCATCGGCACGGCGCTGGGCACGGGCATCGGCTGGAAGCGCGGCTCCTGGGCCGACGCGCTGATCCCGGTCACCACGTTCGTGTCGTCCATCCCGTACTTCTGGCTGGGCCTGATCGCGATCGCGTTGCTGACCGGGCCGGACAGCTTCTTCCCGGCCTCGGGCGCGTACGACAACGGTCTGGTGCCCAACCCGGACCCGCAGTTCATCGGCAGCGTGCTGCGGCACGGCATCCTGCCCGCGTTCACGATCCTCATCTCGTCCATGGCGGGCTGGATCCTGTCCATGCGCAACATGATGGTCACGGTGGCCTCCGAGGACTACGTGACCGTCGCGCACGCCAAGGGCCTGTCCGACCGCCGGGTGATGCTGGGCTACGCGGCGCGCAACGCGCTGCTGCCCAACGTCTCCGGTTTCGCGCTGTCGCTCGGCTTCATCGTCGGCGGCACGCTGCTGGTGGAGATCGTGTTCTCCTACCCGGGGCTCGGCCTCCAGCTGTTCCAGGCCGTCGGCGCCAAGGACTACCCGCTCATGCAGGGCGTGTTCCTGATCATCACGTTGTCCGTGCTGCTGGCGAACTTCCTCGCCGACGTGGCCTACCTCGCGCTCGACCCGCGCACCCGACGGGAGGGCTGAGCAGTGACCGTAGTTCCCTCCACCGCGGCGACCACCCCGGTCGCGGCGCCCGTGAAGCGCCGCAGGCTGCGATTCGTGGCCAACCCCAAGGCCACCATCGGCCTCGCGGTCCTCGGCTTCTTCGCCCTGCTCGCGATCATCGGACCGTGGATCGTGCCGTACGACCCGTCGGAGCGCGGCAACGACCTGCTCCATGGGCCTTCGGGCGAACACTGGTTCGGCACCACCCACCTCGGCCAGGACATCTTCAGCCAGGTCGTGGTCGGCACCCGCAGCGTGATGGTGGTCGGGTTCATCGCGGGCGTCGTGGCGACGATCCTGTCGATCCTCGTCGGCGTCACGTCCGGCTACCTGGCCGGAGCGGGCAGCGAGCTGCTGTCCGCGCTGTCCAACGTGTTCCTGGTCCTCCCGGCGCTGCCGCTGATGATCATCATCACATCGACGCTGCCGGAGACGAGCACGCTCACCATCGCCCTGGTCATCGGCCTCACGTCGTGGGCCTGGGGCGCGCGCGTGCTCAGAGCGCAGACGCTGTCGCTGCGCGGCCGTGACTACATCGAGGCCGCGCGCGCCACCGGCGAGAAGACGTGGCGGATCATCCTGTTCGAGATCATGCCCAACCTCACCGCCGTCATCGCCTCCGGCTTCGTCGGCACGGTCATCTTCGCGGTGACGCTGGAGATCACGCTGGCGTTCATCGGCGTCGGCGCGGGCGGCGACTGGAACTGGGGCACCGTCCTTTACTGGGCGCAGAGCCAACAGGCCCTCGCGCAGGGCGCCTGGTGGTGGTTCGTGCCCGCCGGGCTGGCCATCGCGCTGCTGGGCACCGCCTTGTCGCTGGTGAACTTCGGCATCGACGAGTTCGTCAGCCCACGGCTGCGCGGCGGCGGCAAGACGAACGTCAAGACCGCCGACGGCCGCACGGTCCGGATGCGCGTCGGCTTCACGCCGGTGCTGGGCAACTCGAACGGGAGGGAGGGATCATGACCGACGCGGTGCTGGAGATCCGCGGTCTGAACGTGGACTACGGCCTCGGCGACGAGGCCGTGCACGCGGTCCGCGACGTCGACCTCACCCTCCACCGGGGTGAAGTGCTCGGCCTGGCGGGGGAGAGCGGCAGCGGCAAGTCGACGCTGGCGTACGGCCTGACCAGGCTCCTCCCGCCGCCGGGGGTGATCGCGAGCGGCGAGGTGCTCTACCACCCCGACGGCGGCGACCCGGTGGACGTGCTCCGGATGACGTTGCCGGAGCTGCGGAGGTTCCGCTGGGCCGAGACCGCGATCGTGTTCCAGGGCGCGATGAACTCGCTCAACCCGGTGCACCGGATCTCGAGCCAGCTCACCGACGTGATCAAGGCGCACGACCCGCGCAGCACGCCCGCGTCCCGGCTGGCCCGCGCCCGCGAGCTGCTGCGGCTGGTCGGCATCTCCGCCGACCGGCTCGACAGCTACCCGCACCAGCTGTCCGGCGGCATGCGGCAACGCGTGATGATCGGCATGGCGCTGGCGCTGGAGCCGAAGGTCGTCATCATGGACGAGCCGACCACCGCGCTGGACGTGGTGGTGCAGCGGCAGATCCTGCGCCAACTGGTCGAACTCCGCGAACGGCTGGGCTTCTCGGTCGTGTTCATCACGCACGACCTGTCCCTGCTGGTCGAGTTCTCCGACCGGATCGCGATCATGTACGGCGGCCGGATCGTGGAGGAGGCTGCCTCGGCCGACCTCTACCGCGACCCCCTGCACCCCTACAGCCACGGCCTGCTGAACTCGTTCCCCGCGCTGCGCGGACCGAAACGCGAGCTGACCGGCATCCCCGGCTCACCGCCCGACCTGCGCGCGATGCCTTCGGGCTGCGCGTTCCACCCACGCTGTCCGCACGCAATGGAGCGTTGCGGTGTGGAGGTACCGGTGCTCGGCACCCCCGGCGACGTCCACCCCGGCCACGACGCCGGGGAGAACGCGCCCGCCGACCGCACCGTGGCCTGCTGGCTGCACCCCGTTCACGACGACGGGCTCTGAACCCTTCCACCACGACGGGTTCCGACCTCCTGAGGAGATCAATGGACACCACGGCGCCGATCGTCGGGCACGACCCCGCGATCGACACCCTGCCCGCCTCGTTCCGCTGGGGCGTGGCGACCTCCGCGTACCAGATCGAGGGGGCTCACGAGGAAGACGGTCGCGGACCGTCCATCTGGGACACTTACTGCCGCACGCCCGGCATGGTGCACAACGACGACAACGGTGACGTCGCGTGCGACCACTACCACCGGATGCCCGAGGACGTCGCGCTGATCGGCTCGCTCGGCGTGGACACCTACCGGTTCTCCGTGGCCTGGCCGCGCGTGCAGCCGGGCGGCAAGGGCCCGGTCAACGCGCCCGGCATGGCGTTCTACGACCGGCTCGTGGACGAGCTGCTGGCCAAGGGCGTCGACCCCTGGGTCACGCTCTACCACTGGGACCTGCCGCAGGAGCTGGAGGACGCGGGCGGCTGGCCGGTGCGCGACACCGCCTACCGGTTCGCCGACTACTCGATGCTCGTGTTCGACGCCCTGTCGGACCGGGTGCGCAACTGGACCACGCTCAACGAGCCGTGGTGCTCGGCGATGCTCGGCTACTACGAAGGCCGCCAAGCCCCCGGCCGGCAGGACTTCGGGGCGGCCATCCACGCCGTGCACCACCTGCTCCTCGGCCACGGCCTGGCCACGCAGCGGATGCGCGAGGCGGCCACCGAGCCCATGGAGTTCGGCATCACGCTGAACATGGGCCACGCCGCGCCGGCCAGCGACAGCGACGCCGACCGTGACGCCGCACGTCGGGCGGACGGCCTGTCCCGGCGGATCTACCTGGATCCGTTGGTGCACGGTCGCTACCCGGCCGACATCGTCGAGGACATGACCGCGCGCGGGGTTGCCATCCCCGTCGAGGCGGGCGACCTGGAGGTCATCAAGCAGCCCATCGAGGTGCTCGGGGTGAACTACTACTCCAGCTCGATGTTCTCCGGCGTGGACGAGGACGGCAACACCGAGGACGCCGATGGCGTGCCGGTCTGCCGGGAGGTGCGTTACGGCCGCCCGGTGACCGCGATGGACTGGGAGATCGTGCCCGAGGGGTTCACGAAGCTCCTGGTGCAGATCGGCCTGGACTACCCCGGCGTGCCGATGGTCATCACCGAGAACGGCGCGGCGTTCGACGACAAGGCCGACGAGAACGGGTTCGTGCGGGACGACGACCGCACCGCGTACCTGGACTCGCACATCGCGGCGGTGGCCAAGGCTCGCACCGAGGGCGCGGACATCCGCGGCTACTTCGCGTGGTCCCTGATGGACAACTTCGAGTGGTCCTACGGCTACGACAAGCGGTTCGGCCTGGTGCACGTGGACTACGAGACCCAGGTCCGCACGCTCAAGGGCAGCGCGCTGTGGTACCGGGACACGATCCGTCGCGTCCGCGGCAGCTGAGTGAACGGCCGAGGGGCCGGAGGGTTGTTCTCCCTCCGGCCCCTCGGCTTTTCCCCTCAGCGCCGGTAGACGCCGAACTCGTAGAGCGAGTAGCCCCAGCCCGTGCCGCGTTGGGTGGCGTGCAGCCGCACGTACCGCGCGGTGGCCGTCACGTCGATCGAGTCCACGCCTCCGTTGCCGGCCGCCGTCCCGTACACCGACCGCCACGTGGTCCCGTCGTCCGACACCTGGATCTCGTACGCCCGGCCGTAAGCGCCCTCCCACACCAGCTGGACGTGGTGGAACGTGGTCGGCGCGCCCAAGTCGACCCGGACCCACTGCGGGTCCGCCCAGTCACTGGCCCAGCGCGTCGCCGCGTTGCCGTCCGTGGTGTTGCCCGGCGGGAACGGCGCGCCGTCGCCCACCTGCTGGTAGGACGACGCAGTGGTCGCCTTGCCCTGTGCCACGTTCACGCCCGCCGGCTGCGGCGCCACGACCCGGACCGACTTGGTCTCGATGCCGATGTTGCCGCGGCCGTCCTCGGCCATCACGTACACCTTCCACACGCCCAGCCGGTCGGGCGCGGTGACGGTGAGCCTGTTCCCGTTGACCTGCACGGGCGTGAAGCCCAGACCGCCGCTTTCGTCGATGTACTTGCTGTTGAACGCCGCCGACCACGTGATCGCGTCGCCGTTCGGGTCGCTCGCGGCCACGTCGATGTTCAGCTGCGCGCCCGCCGGGATGCTGGTGGGCAGGTTCATCCCGGTGATCACCGGCGGCGTGTTGGCCGGCGTCGCGCCGCCGAACGCCCGCTGCACCGCGTAGAACGACAGCCGCTTCTTGCCCGCCGGGGTCAGGTTGAACCACACCGCGCCGAAGTCGTACTCCGTGCCGTAGTGGAACAACGTGCCGCCGAACGACACCCCGGTGTGCCCGGTGATGCAGTTCCACGCCTGGGTGTAGCCGTCCCGCTTCTGCACGTCGGTCGGCTCGCTCGGCACGCCGTTGACGTCGTTCGGCACCTCCCACTCACCGGCCGGACCGGCCTCGGTGAGGATGTACGGCTTGGTGTGGCCGCCGTCGATCCAGTCCTGGCGGACCTTGCACACGTTGCCGTAGGAGTTCACCGAGTACAGGTCGAGGTCGGGCGCGTGCGCCTTCAGGTACGTCCAGGCGCCGGTCCACGCGTCGGTGTTCGTCACCGGGTGGTTGGTGTCGATGGCGTGGATCGCGCGGGCGGCTTCGTTGACGTACTTGGCGTACGCGACGCGCTGGTTCTCCAACTCCGTGCCGGAGTAGCAGTTCTGGAGGCCCAGGATCGACTCGTTGCCGACGTTCCACATGAGCACGCCGGGGTGGTCCTTGTAGGTGGTCACCCACTGCCGGATCGTGTTCAGCATGTCGGTCTTGTAGGTCGCGTCGGTGACGTAGTTGACGCACCCGCCGGAACCCGGGCCACCGCCGGGCTGCAACCAGAAGCCGTTCATCACCCTCAGGCCGTTGGCCGCCGCCGCGTCGAGCAGCGGTTTGGTCGAGCCGTCGGTGCCCCACGTGCGCAAGGTGTTGACGCCCATGGACTTCAGTTCCGGCATGTACCGGGCCGCGTCCGCGGCGGGCGGACCCCAGGTGAGGCCCTTCACCGTCCACGGCTTCCCGTCCACGGTGAGCTGCCAGTTGCCGTGCGAGCCGGTGACGCGCACGCCGTCGCCGGGCGGGGGGTTGCCCTGCGTGCCGTAGACGCGGAACTCCCACAGGGAGTAGCCGTAACCGTTGGCGCGCTGGGTGCCGTACATGCGGACGTACCGGCCGGAGCCGGTGACGTCGAAGCCCTGCCGGCCGCCGGTGCCGGAAGTGGTGCTGTGGACCGGAGTCCACGTGGTGCCGTCGGCCGAGACCTGGATCTGGAACGAGGTCCCGTACGCGGCTTCCCAGTCCAGTTCGACGCGGCTCAGCGTGGACGTGGCGCCCAGGTCCACCCGCAACCACTGCGGGTCGCTCCACGCGCTGGCCCACCGGGTGCCGCCGTTGCCGTCGACGGCCGCCGACGCGGGTGTGCCCGCGCCTTCGATCGAGGACGCGGTGGCGGGCTTGCCCTGGGAGAGCAGCTCGGGAGCCGCGGTCGCCGTGCCCGGGACTACCGCGAGTCCTATGACCAGGGCGAACCCCAAGAGCGGTGCGAACACCGAGCGGGCGGTTCGGAGGCGGTGCATGGCATCTCCTGCCGGATTGTCGGATCGAGGTGCGGGAGAGCGCTCTCTCAACCCGAGTCGAAGTGTTACGAACCGACTACGGATCTGTCAATGACGTGCCTATTGACACTCGGGTGGCCCAACGGGCAACCTCAGATGGGAGAGCGCTCTCCCAGCTGCCTTCCCACGTCGGCAGGAGGACAAAGGTGTCCCGAAAACTCCGCGCGCTGGCCGCTACTGCGGCGGTCGGCCTACTTTCCACCGCCTTAACGGTCTCCACCCACTCGGCGCAGGCCGATGAGCTGGTCACGCACCACGAGTTCCAGGCCAACTGCTCGGTCACCACGCACCGACCCGACGACCCGATCGTCTTCCCCGGGCTGCCGGGCGCGTCCCACATGCACACGTTCCTGGGCAACCACTCCACGGACGCGCGCAGCACCACCGACTCGCTCAAGGCCGGGCAGACGAACTGCCGGACGCCGGACGACAAGTCCGCGTACTGGTTCCCGTCGCTCTACAACGGCGACCAGCTCGTGCCGCCGAACTTCCCCCAGGTCATCTACTACAAGTCCGGCATCCTGAAGTACCAGGAGGTCCGGTCGTTCCCGGCCGGCATCCGGTTCGTGGTCGGCAGCCCGTCCGCGACGCAGGACCAGTTCCGCACCGCGCCCGGCGCCGTCGAGGGCTGGGAGTGCGGCAACAGCTCGCACAACTGGGACTTCCCGTCGTACTGCCCGCCCGGCACCCAGCTCAACGTCCGCTACCAGGCCCCGAGCTGCTGGAACGGGCGTGACCTCGACTCGGCGGACCACAAGTCGCACATGGCCTACCCGGACCGGGCGACGCTGGTGTGCCCGTCCACGCACCCGGTGCCCGTGCCGATGATCGAGTTCAAGATGGCCTTCCCCGTGTCCGGCGACATGTCGCGGGTCCGGCTGGCCAGCGGCCGTGGGTACACCTGGCACTACGACTTCATGAACGCGTGGGACGGGCCCACGCTCCAGGCGCTGGTCAGCCACTGTGTCAACGGCGGCCTCCAGTGCGATCCGCGCGGGTACGACCAGTACAAGCCGCATCGGGGCGCCGCTCTCGGCACGGACTACCGGTTGCCGCGGTGAGGATTCCGAGTTGAGGACATTTCCGGCCACCCCAGGGCGCTTCCGGGCGCTCTGGGGTGCCACCCTGCTGCTCCTGGTGGCGTGCTCGTCCCCTTCGTCCCCGGAGCCCGTGACGTCGTCGCCGTTCAACACCACCGACACCGCGTGGATCCAGCTGATGATCCCGATGAACGAACAGCTCCTGCCCGCCCTCGACCTCGCACCGCCCGCGCTCGCCACCTTCACGGCCGACCTGCGGACGTCACACGAGCAGGAACTGGTTGCGCTGAAAGGGTTACGGACCCGTGCGGACCTGCCGGACGCGAACGTGCACGCCGGTCACCAGATGCCCGGTCTGGTCTCGGACGCGGACCTCGCCGGTCTGCGCCTGGACCCGTCCGGACTGCCCGCGAAGCTGCGCGAACACTTGGAGCAGTCGGCGTTGTTGGCGCGAGGCGAGCAGGACAGCGGAGCGGATCAGGAGACCCGCGAACTGGCCGAGTCGATCACCTCGAAGCGGGCCGCGCAGCTGGCGCGACTCGGCGCGACCGGATCAGGCTGAGGGCAGCCGGTCCAAGGCGAGCCGGGTCAAGGACTCCGCCGCCGCGCAGAGGTCTTCGGCGTCGTTCCGGGTGACCACCATCATCTCCAGCATGGGCCGGTCGTCCACGTCCTCGACCGGTTCCCGGAGGAGAACCCTGAACATGCAGATGTCGCCTTGGCCCCTGCGGCGCGCGGGGCGCCCGTCCACGACGGTGGGCTCTCCCAGCCACGTGGCCGGCTTCGGCGTCTGGAGCACCACACCGGCATTCGGGAGGCCCTTGGCGTCGGTGCTGCTGCCGATCTGCCACCAGCACTTGGTCGGCGTGGTCACGATGCCTTCAAACGCCTCGATCCCCACGGCCTCGGTGATCTCGATGGCGGTCAGCAACGCGCACAGGTCCTCGGCCGGGACGGTCTGCTTCGGCTTGTCGACCTTTTCGGCCCACATCGCCGCCATCTCGGGCGGCAGGGACGGCGGGATGGTGCGCGTGGACGACGGTGGGGCGGTGGCGGTTCCGGCGGGCGCGGTCGAACAGCCCGTCACAAGGACGAGTGCCACCAGCGCCGCTGCCGATGCCGAACGGGCGGCGTGGCGGGTCACGGCCGGCACTGTAGCCGAGGCGGACGCCGGCGGTGTCGATCACTTGGAAGCGGGCCGTGCAGTCCGCTGAACTCGGCGTAGTTTCGGTTCCATGAGTGCTGCGGAACGCGGACGGGTGCGGGTGGAGGCCGGGGCCAAGCGGGTTCGGGCCTATCTGGCGGGCGAGTTGGTGGTGGACACGACGCGGCCCGCGTTGGTGTGGGAGAAGCCGTATTACCCCACGTACTACTTGCCGGCCGAGGACTTCCGGGCCGCCTTGGTGCCGACTGGTGAGGTGAAGCGGTCACCGAGCCGGGGCGACGGTCAGGTGCACGACGTGAAGACGACGACCGGCGGCGCGGCCGGTGCGGCGCTGCGCTACCCCGAGTCGCCCCTCGAACCGCTGCGCGACCTGGTCCGGCTGGAGTGGGACGCGATGGACGAGTGGTTCGAGGAGGACGAGCCGGTCTACGTCCACCCGCGCGACCCGTACACGCGGGTCGACGCGCTGCCGAGCAGCAGGCACGTCCGGGTCGAGGTCGGCGGCGTCGAGGTGGCGAACTCGCACCGCCCGGTGATCCTGTTCGAGACCGGTCTGCCGGCCCGCTACTACCTGCCGATGACGGACGTCCGGCTGGACCTGCTCCGCCCGACCGACCTCCGCACCAGTTGCCCGTACAAGGGCACCGCCGAGTACTGGTCCGTGGTGATCGGCGACGACGTGCACGAGAACGTCGTCTGGGGCTACCGCACGCCCCTGCCGGAGAGCCGGCGGGTCGCGGGACTGGTCGCGTTCTACAACGAGAAGGTCGACACGTACGTCGACGGCGTCCGGGAAGACCGGCCGCGCACACCGTTCAGCTGAATCACGCGTTGCCGCCCGGACGGCGGATGGCCGGACGTCTGCCGTCCGTGGACGCTTGCGGACCATGGACGTCTTCCCCTCCACCCCGAGGGCCCACCGCAACCCCGTGGTCATCGCTCGGAAGATGGCCCTCCTCAAAGCGCCTCACATGGCGAAGTTGACGGAGTTCGCCCAACGCATCGCCACCGAGCGCAAAGCCGACGTGCCGCTGTTCGACCCGGCGAGCGGCGGCGTCGGCTCGAAGGTCCTCCTGCTGCTGGAGTCACCGGGGCCGGCGTCGGCCAAATCCGGGCTCAACTCCTTGGACAACGACGACCCGACCGCGGCCAACGGCTTCAGCGCGATGGCCGAGGCGGGTCTGTCCCGGCGGGTGTGCCTGAGCTGGAACGTGGTGCCCTGGCACCTGGCCAACCGCGAGCCGACGCCGGCCGAGCTGCGTTCGGCGGTGCCGTACCTGGTGGAGCTGCTGCGGATGCTGACCGACCTGAAGGCGGTCGTCGTGCTCGGCAGGCCCGCGGGCACCGGCTGGACGCTGTCCGGCCGAGGCCACAAGTTGAAGGTGTTCAACGCCCCCCACCCCGCCCCGCTGTCCATCAACCGCGACCGCGCCGGCCGGTGGCCGCAACTCGTGGACGCCTTCCGCCAGGCCGCCAAGGCGATCGACTGACGTCACGGGCTCGGAATCGGTACACCGCGCTTTCCGCCGCGGACGTGTCGATTCCGAGCGCTCGTCTTCGTCGTACGGGTAGAGACACCCGCACACGGAGGGAGAGCGCCATGAACACCACGACCATCACGACCATCACCCCGAGGGACCGGGCCGTGCTCCGCGCCGTCGCGGCGGGCCGTTGCGTGTACGCCGCGGGCACGCTCCTGGTCGACGGCATCTGCTGCTGCGACCAGTTCCTCGGACCCCGACTGGTCCGGGAGGGCTTGATCGCCTCCCAGCCGGGCCCGGCCCACCTGACCGACGACGGCCAAGCTCTGCTGGCCGCCGCGTGAGCACTACTTCACGTCGAAGACTTCCATCAGCTCGGCCGGCGCGACCTCTTCCAGCTGCGCGTAGGTGCACGACTCCGGCGTCCGGTCGGGTCGGAAGCGGACCAGTCTGCTGGTGTGGCGGAACCGCCGGCCCTGGACGTGCTCGTACCGCACCTCGGCGACCAACTCCGGCCGCACCGGCTCCCACGACAACGTCTTGGTCGGGTTCCACCGGCTCTGCGCGCCCGGCGTCGTGGCGTCGATCCCGGCCCACTCCGCCCACGGGTGGTGGACCAGCGCGTCCACCCGGTACGGCGCCAGCTCCTCCACCAGCTCACGGCGGCGCGCGGCGGTGAAGCTGCTGGCCACGCCGACGCTGTGCAGCACGCCTTCGTCGTCGTACAGGCCGAGCATCAGCGAACCGACGCCCTCGCCGTCCTTGTGCGGGCGGAACCCGGCCACCACGCAGTCGGCCGTGCGCTCGTGCTTCACCTTCCACATGACCCGCTTGTCCTGCTCGTACGGCAGGTCGGTGCGCTTGGCCACCACCCCGTCGAACCCGGCGCCCTCGAACCGGGTGAACCAGTCCTGGGCCTGGTCCGGGTCGTCCGTCGCGGGCGTCAGGTAGAGGCCGGGCACGTCCCGCAGCACGCCCTCCAGCAGCCGGCGGCGTTCACCGAACGGCGTCGTCGTCAGGTCCCGGTCGTCCAGGGCGAGCAGGTCGAACGCGACGAACCCGGCGGGCGTGTCGACGGCGAGCTTGCGCACCCGTGAGGCGGCCGGGTGCAGCCGCAACTGCAACAGGTCGAAGCTCAGCCCGTCCGGCGTGACGATGACGATCTCCCCGTCCACCACGCACCGGGGCGGCAGCCCGGCCAGCAGCACCTCGACCACTTCGGGGAAGTACCTCGTCAACGGCCGGTCGTTGCGCGAGCCGAGCTCCAGTTCGGCGCCGTCCCGGAACACGACGCAGCGGAAGCCGTCCCACTTGGGCTCGTACACCAGCCCGGGCTCGCGCGGCACGGAGTGGACGGCCTTGGCGAGCATCGGCCGCACGGGTGGCATCACGGGGAGGTCCACGCCGCCGAGCGTAGGTCGAAGAAGGAATTTTCACCGTGGATGGGAATCGAGGACCGAAGCTGTCCGCATTAAGGCTTAGCGTGGTGTCAACACCAAAACGGAAGGCGGACACACCGATATGACCACCACGGCGATCGCTTCGACCGAGTTGACCGACCTGCTGGAGGTCCTGGCCAAGACGCGAGGCTTCCTGCGCTTCACCGTGCAGGGCCTGACCGACGAGCAGGCGCGGCTCACGCCCACGGCGAGCAAACTGTCGCTCGGCGGGCTGATCAAGCACGTCCGCACCGTGGAAGAGGCCTGGATGCGGTTCGCGGTCGGCGGCGCCGAGCTGATGATGGGCAGCGTCGAGCAGGACTGGGAGAACGGCTTCCGGATGCTCGCCGACGAGACGCTGGAAGGCCTGCTCAAGGACTACGAGGAGACCGCCGCGAAGACGGAGCGGCTGCTGGGGGAGCTGGACCTGAACACCGCCTACCCGCTGCCGCAGGCGCCCTGGTTCGAGGCCGGCGCGTCGTGGAGCGTCCGCAAGGCCGCCATGCACATCATCGCCGAGACCGCCCAGCACTCCGGCCACGCGGACATCATCCGCGAGACCATCGACGGTCAGAAGACGATGGGCTGAGCCGGTTCAGCGCCCGGCTTCTGCGCAGGGGTTCAGAGGCGGCAGAGCCGGCGGATCGCGTCGGCGTGCGAGGGGTAGAGGGGGGCGAGGGTGCCGGCCGCGCCGAACGTGACCACGTCATCGGTGTACGGCGGCACCACCACCGTGCCGACCAACGACCACTCGCCGTCCGGCTCGCTCGCCTGCCACACCCCGGCGGGCACGACCACCTGCGGTCGCTGCCCGGCCGCGAGGTCCGGCCCCAGCACCGGCGTGGTCACCGTGCCGTCCGGGTGCAGCAGCAGCATCCGCAACGGCGTGCCGCAGTGGTAGGCGTAGATCTCCACGTGGTCCAGCTTGTGCACGCCGGAGAACTCGCCCTTCCGCAGCAGGTAGTAGATCGAGGACACCTCGGGTGAACGCCACGACTGGCCCCACCAGCCGCCCTCCACCGGCAGCTCGGCCAGTCCCAGCGCCTCGATGGCCTCTTCGGCGTTCACCACGTGCCCCCGTTCACGTCATCTCGGCTTCCACCGAGCCGTGCACCACGACCATCCCCTTGCCCAGCCGCTTGGCCGTGTACATCGCCGCGTCCGCCGTGCCCAGTAAGTCGTCCGCCGTCAACGCCGGGTCGAACGCCTCGCGGTGCGAGATCCCGATCGACGCCCGGATCCGGTGCGACCCGTTGTCCGTCCGGTGCGGCTCGCTCATCGCCTCCAGCACCCGCTGCCCGATCTCCTCCGGTGGCTGCGGGTAGCCGTCCACCAGCACGCCGAACTCGTCGCCGCCCAACCGCGCCACCACGTCCTGCGACCGCACGCAGCCCTGCAACCGGGACGCCACGATCCGCAGCACCGCGTCGCCCTCGGCGTGGCCGAAGTTGTCGTTGACGTCCTTGAACCCGTCCACGTCGATGAACAGCACCACCACCGGCGACGTGCCGGCCAGCGCCGCGTCCAGCCGTTCCCGGAACAGCGCGCGGTTCGCCACCCCGGTCAACGGGTCGTGGTACGCCTGGTGCCGCAGCCGTTCGCGGCTGTCCCGCAGCTGCTCCAGCAGCCGGACGTTGTCGATCAGCGTCAGCAGCTGGCGGGCGATCACCAGCAGCACCACGCCCAGCCCGACGTAGATCTCCAGCGGGTTCAGCCGCACCCCGGTCGCCGTGCCCACCACGATGAACAGGCCGGTGACGAGCATCGGCAGGTACGGCACCAGCAGGTGCAGCAGGTCGCCCGCGCGCAGCCGGGCCGCGCCCACCCGTTCCCGCGTGGCGCCGCCGGGGGCGATCGAACTCAGGAAGAACAGCGCCGGAGCCACCATGAACCCGATGTCGACGCCCGTCGGCATGACGGTCGTGCCCTTGCTCACCAGGTACGCGAACCCCCACCCCGACGTGGACTGCGCCATGCCCGCCAGCGCGATGAACAGCACCGGCAGCTGCCGCACAGAGCGGTGCGTCCACGACGACACCAGCAGCACGACCAGCATCACCAGGTACGCCGCCGGGTGGGCCACGACGGTGGCGAAACCCGGCCCGGACGTGGCCCAGGCGCGGACCATCGACTCCAGCAGCGACACCCACGTGAGCACGAACAGCGAGCCGACCACGATCAGCCCGTCCAGCGCGACCACGAGCTTGCTGCGGTGGCCGGGCAGCTTGCCCGAACCTCCGTGCGCCAGCACCAGGATCGCGCACAGCGTCAACGCGGGCACGAGCATGAACCCCAGCGGCGCCAACGTGGACGAGGGCAGCGCCACCCCGAGGAACACCTGGCCCCAGATCCACGCGCACAGGCCGACGACCAGGCCGGCCATCGCCGCCGCCATCCACAGCCGCCAGCGCCGGGCCACGCCCTGACGCCGCCGTGCCGCCCGCCAGTACGACACCATCGCGGCGGCGGAGGCGATGAGCTGGGCGAACTTGTCGATCGCCACCGACGTGGGCCGGTCGAGTACCCCGGACACGGCGAGGCAGACGATGCAGACCACCAGAGCGCAGACGACACCGGTGATGATGCCGAACCGCCTCAGGGCCATTGGCACCCCGCATTTGGCCGCGACTGGAGTCGATCAGTTGACCGAGCCACTGTAGTCAGCCCGTGACACTGTGTCGATCGGGGGTCCGCGTTCGCCACCCCGCGCGTGTCACGGGCGGCCGCTCCCGGTCCACCCCTTAAGGTTCGAACTGGTGTTCGTCGGCGGTGTTTGAGGGGACCAGCGTGCGCGTGTTCGGAGTCGACCCCGGCTTGACCCGGTGCGGGTTCGGGGTGGTCGACGGCGGTCCTGGTCGGACCGTTCGGCCGGTGGCCGTGGACGTCGTGCGCACGCCCGCGGACATGGACTTGGCGGTGCGGCTGCTCCGGCTGTCCGAGGCGGTCGAGGAGTGGCTGGACCGCTACCGGCCGGAGGTCGTCGCCATCGAACGCGTGTTCAGCCAGCACAACGTCCGCACCGCCATGGGCACCGCGCAGGCGGGCGGCGTGGTGGCGCTGTCGGCCGCACGCCGTGACCTGCCGGTCGTCTTCCACACCCCCAGCGAGGTCAAGGCCGCCGTCACCGGCTCCGGCCGTGCGGACAAGGCGCAGGTGACCACAATGGTCACCAAACTCCTCGGCCTCAAGACCGCCCCCAAGCCCGCCGACGCCGCCGACGCCCTGGCCCTGGCCATCTGCCACCTGTGGCGCGCGCCCATGCGGTCACGCCTGGAGGAGGCGCAGGCGAGGGCGGCTGAGATCGCCCGCACCCACCGCGCGAGACTGGCGCAGGCCAGTGCGCAGGCCAGTGTCCGACTGTCGACCCCGTCGACCGCCGCGAAAACCGGAGGTGAGCCCGAGTGATCTCGTCACTGCGCGGGCAGGTGTTGTCCATCGGGCTCGACCACGTCGTCGTCGAGGTGAGCGGCGTCGGCTACGCCGTGCAGGCCACCCCCGCCACGCTGGCCACGCTGCGCCGCGGCGAGGAGACCCAGCTGGCCACGGCGCTCGTCGTCCGCGAGGACTCGCTGACCCTGTTCGGCTTCGCCGACACCGATGCCCGGGAGCTGTTCGGGCTGCTGCAGACGGTGTCCGGCATCGGGCCGCGATTGGCGTTGGCGACGCTGGCCGTGCTGGAGCCGGACAAGCTCCGCGCCGCGCTCGCCGAAGGCAACATCACCGTGCTGACACAGGTCCCCGGCATCGGCCGCAAGGGCGCCGAACGGCTGATCATCGAGTTGCGGGACAAGGTCGGTCAGCTCCCGACCACGCCTGGCAGCGCCGGCGGCGACAACGGCCAGGTGGTGCGCAACCACGTCACGGAGGCGCTGCTCGGCCTCGGCTTCCCGGCCAAGCAGGCCGAACAGGCCGTGGACGCGGTGCTGGCGGACGACGGCACGCTCGGCACGTCGGAAGTCCTCCGTCGTTCCCTGGCAGCTCTGGGTCGGAAGCGATGAACCGCGCCGACGTGCTCATCCCCGCGGAGGCGCAGTGAACTTCGAGGGCTATGAAGAAGAGGTCGACACCCTCAACCCGCTGCCGGATCCGGCCGAGCGGGATGTCGAGACCACCCTCCGCCCGAAGGACCTGCACGAGTTCGTCGGCCAGCCGAAGGTCCGCGAACAGCTCGAACTCGTCCTGCAAGGCGCCATGCAACGCGGCTCGCCACCGGACCACGTGCTGCTCTCCGGCCCGCCCGGACTGGGCAAGACCAGCCTCGCCATGATCATCGCGGCCGAGCTGGGCGCGTCCCTGCGGATCACCTCCGGTCCCGCTCTCGAACGCGCCGGCGACCTGGCCGCGATGCTGTCCAACCTGGTCGAGGGCGACGTCCTGTTCATCGACGAGATCCACCGGATGGCCCGGCCCGCCGAGGAGATGCTGTACCTGGCGATGGAGGACTTCCGGGTCGACGTGGTCGTCGGCAAGGGTCCCGGCGCGACCAGCATCCCGCTCGACATCGCCCCGTTCACCCTGGTCGGCGCGACCACCCGCTCCGGCGCGCTCACCGGCCCGCTGCGCGACCGGTTCGGCTTCACCGGGCACATGGAGTTCTACAGCGCCGAGGAGCTGGAGCTGATCGTCCGCCGTTCGGCGAAGATCCTCGGCGTCGACCTGCGCGAGGACGGCGGCCGGGAGATCGCCGGCCGCTCCCGTGGCACGCCCCGCATCGCGAACAGGCTGCTCAGGCGCGTTCGGGACTACGCGGAGGTGCGCGCGGACGGCGCCGTCACCCTCGAAGTCGCGCGGGACGCCCTGAAGGTCTACGACGTGGACGAACTCGGCCTCGACCGACTGGACCGGGCGGTCCTGGACGCGTTGGTCCGCTCGTTCGGCGGCGGTCCGGTCGGCGTCTCCACGCTCGCCGTCGCGGTGGGCGAGGAACCCACCACGGTGGAGGAGGTCTGCGAGCCCTACCTCGTGCGGGCCGGGATGCTGGCGCGCACCCCGCGTGGTCGGGTGGCCACCGCCACCGCCTGGCTCCACCTGGGACTCCAGCCGCCCGCGGGGGCGCCGGGTGAGGCCACTCGATCGCTGTTCGACGACGCCACCGAGTGATCGGGATTACTGACCTGGCACAATCGGCACCGGCACCCCAGAAATTCGGGCGTACCGGACGCTGATCGCGTTCGCTCGTCCGGTTGATCGGAGAATGATGGAACTGTCCTCCTTGATGTTCCCGCTGCTGCTCGTGCTGCTCGCGGTGCCGCTGTTCCTCAGCGCCCGCAAGCAGAAGCGGGCGGCTGCCGAGCAGCAGGCGTTGCTCAACTCCTTGGAGCCGGGCGACCGCGTCATGACGACCTCGGGGCTTTACGCGACCGTCGCGGACGTGAACGAAGACGACTCCACGATCGACCTGGAGATCGCCGACGGTGTGGTCACCACGTGGCTGCGCCAGGCGATCCGGGAGAAGGTCGTGGTGGACGCCGAGACCGACGAGGTCGACGAAGCCGACGACGTGGTGGACGAGACCGCAGACGTCGAGCCCGTGCAGCAGGAGAGCAAGAAGTAACTGCTAGTAGCCAGAAGACCTCGGCCTGGAGCCGGCAACTGTGAACGGCGCCGACTCCAGGCAGTGACGCGCAGCTCACACCATCAGGGGTACGCTGCGCCCTCGCTGACCTTGTCAACTATCAGGAGACGGACGGACCGTGGCACCTCCGGCCGGGCAAATCCGCCCCGCGAAGTACCTGGGCGCATTTGTCCTCATCGTGGTCGCGCTGTACTCCCTGGTGTTTCTCACCGGGAACGGCAAGGCGACACCCAAGCTCGGTATCGACCTCCAGGGTGGCACGCGTGTCACGTTGACCGCCCGTGCTCCTGATGGACAGACGCCGTCGGAGGAAGCGCTCGACCAGGCCCGCTCCCTCATCGAGACGCGGGTCAACGGCCTGGGCGTGTCCGGCGCGGAGGTCGTCCGCGACGGCAGCAACCTGGTGATCACGGTCCCCGGTACGGACAGCGAGGGCGCCAAACGGCTCGGCCAGACCGCCAAGCTGAACTTCCGCAAGGTCATCGGCTCGCCGATGCCGAACGCGGCGCCCGAGCCGCAGCCGACGGAGAGCGCGCCGCCGCCGACCGACCCGTCCGCGCCGCCCGCGAGCGGCGCCCCCGCGCCGTCCGAGACCGCGGCCGAGACCGCGCCGACCACGACCGCCCAGGGTCGACCGGCGCCGGCGTTCGAGGCCCAGCCGGAGGCGACGACCACGCCCGCGACGCCGCCCGCGGACGCGACCACCACGCCGCCCGCGGACCCGTCCGCGCCGCCGGCCGAGGATCAGATCGACTGCCGCGCGGTGTTCTCCGGGCAGGTCTCCGAGGACCCGACCAAGGCCGTCAAGGAGGCGAGGCACTGCCGCCAGGAACAGCTGATGATGGTCGAGGACGAGCAGACCCTCGGCCAGGCGCTCCAGGTGTTCACGTGCCCGAAGGTCGACCCGCTGCTCGGCAACGACGACCCGGGCATGCGGCTGCTGACCTGCAACCAGGACGGCACCGAGAAGTACGTCCTCGCGCCGGTCACCCCGCCGGCCGACGGCAGCGTGAAGGACGACGACTTCACCACGTACTCGCGGCTGACCGGTGAGGACATCGACAACGCGACGGCCGGCACCGACCCCCAGGGCGCGGGCTTCATCGTCAACCTGACGTTCAAGGGCGCCGGCGCCGACAAGTGGGCCAAGTTCACCTCGGCGAACGTGCAGCAGCAGGTCGCGGTCGTGTTGGACAGCCAGGTGGTCTCCGCCCCGAGCATCAACGAGGCGATCCTCGGCGGCAGCACCCAGATCAGCGGCAAGTTCACGCAGGCCGAGTCGTCCGGCCTGGCCAACGTGCTGAAGTACGGCTCGCTGCCCCTGTCGTTCGAGTCCTCCGAGGCCGAGACGGTGTCCGCGACGCTCGGCCTGGCCTCGATGAAGGCCGGCCTGATCGCCGGTGGCATCGGCCTGGCGCTGGTGTTCGTGTACTGCCTGTTCTACTACCGCCTGCTCGGCGTGCTGACCATCCTGTCGCTGGTCCTGTCCGGCGTGGTGGTCTACGCGGTGCTGGTGCTGCTGGGCCGCTGGATCGGGTTCACCCTCGACCTGGCGGGCATCGCCGGTTTCATCGTGTCGATCGGTATCACCGCCGACTCGTTCGTGGTGTTCTTCGAACGGTTGAAGGACGAAGTGCGCGAGGGCCGGTCGTTCCGGTCCGCGGTACCGCGCGCCTGGGTCCGTTCGCGCCGCACGATCCTGTCGGCGGACGCGGTCAGCTTCCTCGCCTCGGCGATCCTGTACGTGATCGCCGTCGGCCAGGTGAAGGGCTTCGCGTTCACCCTCGGCATGTCCACCGTGCTCGACCTGATCGTGGTCTTCCTCGTGACGCACCCGCTGGTCAGCATGGTCTCGAAGTCGAAGTCCCTGTCCAACCCGAAGCTGTCGGGTCTCGGCGGCGCCGTCCAGGCCGCCGTCGACGACCGCGCGCTGTCGGGTGCGAAGAGCACCGCTGTGAAGGAGGTCTGACGTGGCCGAGACGAAGAAGGCCAACGTTTTCCAGCGGCTCTACGTCGGAAACGGCGCGTTCGACATCATCGGCAAGCGCAAGCGCTGGTACGTGATGTTCGGCATTATCCTGCTGATCTGCGTCGCGTCGATCTTGTTCAAGCCGTTCAACCTGGGCATCGACTTCACCGGTGGCACGCGCGTCCAGCTGCCCGCGAACAGCTCGACCGGCACGATCAGCGTCGAGGCGGCCAAGGACACGTTCGAGAAGGCCATCGGCAAGGAGCCGACCGCGGTCCAGACCGTGGGCACGGGCGATGCCGCGACCATCCAGATCCGGTCGGAGGCGCTGACCGCCGAAGAGGTGTTCACGCTCAAGGCCGCTATCGACGAGGACCTCAAGCCCAACGGTGGCGCGAGCGCGGTCAGCGACAGCGCCGTGTCCGCCTCCTGGGGCGGTGAGATCACCGGCAAGGCGCTGATCGCGCTCGGCGTGTTCTTCCTCGCCGTGATGATCTTCCTGGCGCTGTACTTCGAGATCTCCATGGCGATCGCCGCGCTGGTCGCGGTGCTGCACGACGTGGTGATCACGGCGGGCATCTACTCGCTGGTCGGCTTCGAGGTCTCGCCCGCGACGGTGATCGGTCTGTTGACCATTCTCGGCTTCTCGCTGTACGACACGGTGGTGGTGTTCGACAAGGTCCGGGAGAACACCCGCGGCCTGCTCGGCCTCACCCGCCGCACGTACGCCGAGGCGGCGAACCTCGCGGTGAACCAGACCCTGATGCGCTCGATCAACACCTCGTTGATCGCGTTGCTGCCGGTGCTGGGCCTGCTGGTGATCGGCGTGGGCCTGCTCGGCGTCGGCACGCTGAAGGACCTGGCGCTGGTGCAGCTGACCGGTATCGCCATCGGCGCGCTGTCGTCCATCTACATCGCGACCCCGGTCGCGGTGGACCTCAAGATGCGGGACCCCCGGTACAAGGCGCAGGCCGCGCGGGTCAAGACCCGTCGGGACAACCTGGCCCGCAAGGCCGGTGGCGAGGCCGTCACCGGTGGCGACATCGTGGAGTCGGTGGCGGCCGAGGTGCGCAAGGAGAAGGCCATGGCGGCCGCGGCGGGTGTGCCCGCGCGGACCGGCAAGACCGCCGACGTGCGGCGCCGTCCGACGGGCAAGAAGCACCGTTGAAGCTCGACCGAGCCCTAGGGCTGCTGCGTGAGGTCCCGGACTTCCCCCTCCCGGGGGTCCTGTTCCGGGACCTCACGCCGGTCTTGGCCGACCCGGACGCGCTGCGTGCCGTGGTCGACGCCTTGCAGGACAAGATCCACCCGGACACGCAGGTGGTGGCAGCCATCGAGGCCCGCGGCTTCCTGCTGGGCGCGGCGCTCGGGTACGGCTGGCGCTACGGCGTCGTGCCGCTGCGCAAGCCCGGCAAGCTGCCGGCCGTGACGCATCGGGTGTCGTACGCCTTGGAGTACGGCACCGCCACGCTGGAACTGCCCGCCGATTCCATTTCCGCCGGTCAGAAGGTTGTCGTCGTGGACGACGTGCTGGCGACCGGCGGTACCGCCGCGGCGGCGTGCGAGCTGGTCGAACGTGCCGGCGGCGTGGTGACCGGTGTGTCGGTCGTGCTGGAGATCCAGGGCTTGGGCGGCCGTGACCTGCTCGCGGGCCGCGACGTCAACGCCCTGCTGACCCTCTGACCGTCTGACCGTCTTTCGTCTTTCGCGCTCAACTCCAGTCGATGCTGCCGAAGTCGCCGATGCTGAGCAGATCCGGTGCCGGCGGCTCGACGGATGAGCACACGGCGACCTGGAGTGCTTCCACTTCCCGTGCGTGTGCGGCGGCGCCCGCGTCTGTGAAGTCTCCGGCGGCTCGCTTGAACCAGAGCAGCGCGGATTCCCGGTCGCCTTGAGCCAGCCGTGCCCGCCCGAGCAACACGCGGCATTCCCCGCGCTCCTCGGCGAGTTCGGGATCGTCGCCGTACTCGTTGTAGAGCTCGTCGGCCCTGGTGAGCTTCGCGACCGCGTTGTCGAGGTCGCCGGCGAGGAGCGCCTGCGCGCCGAGTTCACGCACCGCCCACGCCACACCGGCGGTGTTGGCGTGGGCGAAGTGCATTTCGACCAGTTGGACCAGGCACGCTGTCACGGCGTCCGTCATCCCCTGTGCCCGGAAGATGCTCGCGAGCAGGTCCAACGCGAAAGCGTGCCTGCCCAGCTGTTCGTCTGTCGCCGACTCGACGCAGGCCTCCCGCCGAACCTCCACCGCCCGTGCCGCCATCGTCGTTGCGGGCCGGAGGAGGCCCATGACGGCATAGGTCTGCGCCGCCGCCTCCAGCGGCACGGCGGCGAAGTCGGATCGGGGATGCCGCTCGGCGAACCCGAGGGTCGCCCGGTGCAGTGCGACCGTCGCCTCCGGTTCGTAGCCGTGCGGGACTTCCAGCCACTGGCAGCGGAGTCGCGCCGCCTCCTCGTCCACGTTCTCGGTCATGGTTGCCACTCTATTATTTGCGTGCGGCAAACCTACCGCAAGCAACCGGGTGAACCCTGGGTTAAAGGTGACTACGCAGAGTGGTTAGGGTGATCGTCATGGCGGTAGGAACCACACGTGCCAAGCGCAGACTCGGTCGATACGTGAAGCCGATCCTGGAGCGAGCGGCACTCAAGCCTGCCGAAGTAGCGGAACGCGTGAAGACGTCGAAGGACACGGTCAACCGGCTGCTGTCCGGCGACCACCTGCCGCGCTACCCGACGTTCCTGGCGATCATGACCATCCTCAAGGCCACTGAGGAGGAACTGACCGAGGGCACGGCGCTCTGGGAACGGGCGAACGTGGACGCCGTCGTGGTCGAGCACGCCTCGACCCTGTTGTCGGGCTACCTGCGGTTCAGGATGGACGAAGGTGAGGCGATCGGGGAACGCTCGCTCGACCCGATGCTCATCCCGGGGATACTCCAACTCGGCGAGTATGCCGAGGAGTTGGGGCGACGGGGTCTGATCCTGACCGAAGGCAGGGGATGGACCGCACGGGGTGCTGCCGAACGGCAGGAGCGGCAACTACTGCTGTCCCGCGATGCCGCCCCGCTTCAGTTGCACGCGCTGATCGATGAATCGGTGCTGCATCGTGTAGTGGCAAGCCGCGAGCTGATGGCTGATCAGTTGACGCATCTGCTCGGTGTTGGCCGACAGGACAACGTGACACTTCAGATGATCCCATTCGACATCGGCGCGTACGGTGCCCACTTCGGGGCGCTGGTCCTGCTCGACTACCCGGAGCCGGACGAACCGCTGTCGGTCTACGTCGAGAGCTACAACGGCACCAAGGTGGTAGAGGACAAGCGGGCGGTGGGCATGCTGACCGCTGTCTGGGACCACGCGGCACAATTCGCGCTCAGCCCGGAGCTGACGGCACAGCGCATTCGAGAAGTGAGGGACACGAGGTATGCCTGACCAGCAGGGGACGTGGCGCAAGTCCGCACGCAGCTCGACCAACGCCGCCTGCGTCGAACTGGTGGTGAGCGCCGAATCGACCGGCGTTCGGGACAGCAAGCAGCCGGCGGCCGGTGAGCTGAACTTCCCGCGCGGGAGTTTCGGCGCGTTCCTCACCGCGCTCAAGAACCACTAGTCGGACGTTCACGCTGGTGAAACGCGGTCCTGGGCGACTGGTCGGGCTGAACAACGGGTGCTGCTCGTCGTGTGAACCGCACCGCTCATCGGCTCGCCGCCCGGGTCCGCCACCCAACGGAGTTATCCTCGGTTCCTAGACCCGAGGAGCGTGGTTGAGCCAGGACACCGAACCCGCCCAGACGTCGCAGCCCGTGCCCGCACGGCCGCCGTCGGCGACGAGGCGCGTGCGCGCCCGGCTGGCACGTCGGATCACCGCCCAGCGCGCGGCGCCGGTCAAGCAGGTGCTCGAACCGCTGGCCACCGTCCACCGCGACCTGCACCCCAAGGCGGACCTGGCGCTGCTCCAGCACGCCTACGACGTGGCGGAGGAGAAGCACCGGCCGCAGCGGCGGAAGTCCGGCGACCCGTACATCACGCACCCGCTCGCGGTGGCGACGATCCTGGCCGAGCTGGGCATGGACACGACCACGCTGGTCGCGGCCCTGCTGCACGACACGGTCGAGGACACGGACTACTCGCTGGACCAGCTGCGGGTCGACTTCGGCAACGAGGTCGCGCTCCTGGTCGACGGCGTGACCAAGCTCGACAAGGTCAAACTGGGCGCGGCGGCCGAGGCCGAGACGATCCGCAAGATGGTCATCGCGATGGCCAAGGACCCCCGGGTGCTGGTCATCAAGCTGGCCGACCGGCTGCACAACATGCGCACCATGCGGTTCCTCCCGCCGGAGAAGCAGGCCCGCAAGGCCCGCGAAACCCTCGAGGTCCTCGCGCCGCTCGCGCACCGCCTCGGCATGGCGACGGTGAAGTGGGAGCTGGAGGACCTGGCGTTCGCCATCCTCCAGCCGAAGAAGTACGACGAGATCGTGCGCCTGGTGGCCAACCGCGCGCCGTCCCGCGACACGTACCTGGGCGGCGTCATCACGGAGCTGACCCAGCAGCTGGAGGGCGCCCGGATCACCGCCAAGGTGGAGGGCCGGCCCAAGCACTACTACTCGATCCACCAGAAGATGATCGTGCGCGGTCGGGATTTCGACGACATCCACGACCTGGTGGGCGTGCGGATCCAGGTGGACGAGGTCCGCGACTGCTACGCGGCCATGGGCGTGGTGCACGCGCTCTGGCAGCCCATGCCCGGCCGGTTCAAGGACTACATCGCGCAGCCCCGGTTCGGCGTGTACCAGTCGTTGCACACGACGGTCATCGGGCCGGACGGCAAGCCGCTGGAAGTGCAGATCCGGACGTACGACATGCACCGGACCGCCGAGTACGGCATCGCGGCGCACTGGCGGTACAAGGAGACGCGCGGCACGCACACCGGCAAGGGCGTCGAGGTCGACGAGATGGCCTGGATGCGGCAGCTGCTGGACTGGCAGCGCGAGGCGGCCGACCCGGGCGAGTTCCTGGAGTCGCTGCGGTTCGACCTGGCGGCGCGGGAGATCTTCGTCTTCACGCCGAAGGGCGACGTCGTCACCCTGCCCACGGGCTCCACGCCGGTCGACTTCGCGTACGCCGTGCACACCGAGGTCGGCCACCGGTGCATCGGCGCCCGCGTGAACGGGCGGCTCGTCGCGCTCGAGCGGAAGCTGGAGAACGGCGAGGTCATCGAGATCTTCACCTCGAAGGCCGAGGGCGCGGGCCCGTCCCGCGACTGGCTGTCGTTCGCGGCGTCCCCGCGGGCCAAGGCGAAGATCAAGCAGTGGTTCGCGAAGGAGCGCAAGGAAGAGGCCATCGAGGTCGGCAAGGACGCCATCGCCAAGGAGGTCCGCCGCGTCGGGCTGCCCCTCCAGCGACTCGTCTCGGCCGACTCCATGGGCGCCTTGTCGAAGGAACTGCACTACCCCGACGTGTCCGCGCTGTACGCGGCCGTGGGGGAGGGGCACACCTCCGGGCGGCACGTGGTCCAGCGGTTGGTGGCGCAGCTCGGCGGTGTCGAGCACGCCGAGGAGGAGCTGGCCGAGCGGTCCACGCCGTCCACCGTCACCAGGCGGCGGGTCACCGGTGACGCCGGTGTCATCGTCAAGGACGCGTCCGACGTGTGGGTCAAACTGGCCCGCTGCTGCACGCCCGTGCCCGGTGACGACATCCTCGGTTTCGTCACGCGCGGCGGTGGGGTGTCCGTGCACCGGACCGACTGCACCAACGCGGACGAGCTGCTGAGGACGCCCGAGCGGTTGCTGGACGTCGAGTGGGCGCCGTCGTCGTCATCGGTGTTCCTGGTGGCGATCCAGGTGGAGGCGCTCGACCGGCACCGGCTGCTGTCGGACGTGACGAAGGTGCTGGCGGACGAGAAGGTCAACATCCTGTCCGCGTCGGTGACCACGTCGCGGGACCGGGTGGCGGTGTCGCGGTTCTCCTTCGAGATGGGCGACCCGAAGCACCTCGGCCACGTGCTGAAGGCCGTGCGGAGCGTCGAGGGCGTCTACGACGTGTACCGGGTGACGTCGGCGTCGTAGCACTGCGCCGGGGTCCTCGCGTCAGCGAAACGTCAGAGTCCGGTGTCACCATCCGGCATGTCGGTCCCACAACCGACAGGGAAAGCGCAGGGGTCCGGCACTCCTCTCCCGAGTGCCGGACCCGCGTGTCCGTCAGTCGGGCGTCCCAGGTGACGGTGACCGGGGTCCCGTGAAAAGTGGGATCGAGGGAAAACGAAAAAGCCGCCCGATCGTGCCGGGCGGCCCTTTCGTGTGCTTCGTGGTGCTTTGCGATCAGCGGGTCACTTGACGACGGCCGCCGTCTTGATGTCGACCGCCTTGTTCGGTTTGCCGTCGCCCTGGCCGCTGTCCGTGCCGGCCTTGGCGACCTCGTCGACGAGTTTCAGGCCCTCCTCGTCCACCGTGCCGAACACGGTGTACTTCGGTTCGAGATTCTTGCCGTCGCCGTAGACGATGAAGAACTGGCTGCCGTTCGTGTCCGGACCCGAGTTCGCCATGGCGAGCAGGCCGCGGCCGTAGGTCAGCTCCGGCCACACCTCGTCCTTGAAGCTGTAACCGGGGCCGCCGCTGCCGGTGGCGCTCGGGTCACCGCACTGGAGGACCTGGATGCCCGACGTGGTCAGGCGGTGGCAGGTGGTCTCGTTGTAGAAACCCTGCTCGATCAGGCTGACGAAGCTGTTCACCGTGCACGGCGCCAGCGTGCGGTCCAGGGTCAGCTTGAGGTCGCCGATCGAGGTGGAGAGCGTGGCGCCCACAGTGCCCTCAGCGGACACCTGCCCCGCCTCGGGGGCCTTGACTTCCTTGCTGGCGGGCTCGGCTCCGGCCGGGTACTCGCAGGCCACCTGGGCCGGGAGCGGCGCGGTGCGCTTGACCGCCGGGTGCAGCTCGGTCGGGATGGACGCCGGGGCGTCGTTCTGCGCCGGAGTGGTCGAGGCCGCGGCGGCGTCGTCCCCGGTGTCGTTGTTGGTGAAGTCGGTCGTGGCGAGGAAGTACACACCACCCGCTACGACGACGACGGTGACGGCGGTCGCGACTACAGCGAGCACCCGGCGCCGCTTCGCGCGCTCAGCCCTGCGGACGAGCTGGCGTTCCAGCTTCCGCTTGGCCTGCTCGCGGCGCTGCACGTTGGTCGGCACCTGCAACCTCCCTGATCTCCCGTCGACGGCGACGATCGGTCAGCAGTCTAGGGGGCACGTATATGGCTGGTGTATGCCGGATAGGCTGGTTGACGGGGTCCGCAGGGATCCGTTGTCGATCCGTTGCCGACGAGAGGTGATCCCGTGCTGGTGATCGGGTTCCCGACCGGCGCCCTCCAGGCCAACTGCTTCGTGTTGGCGACGGGCGCGGGCGAGGCCTGCGTGGTGGTCGATCCGGGCCAGGACGCGGCCGAGCCGATCGCCGAGGCGCTGCGCGAGCACCGGCTGTCCCCGGTCGCCGTGCTGCTCACGCACGGGCACTTCGACCACTCGTTCTCCGTCGCGCCCGTCTGCGACGGCAACGACATACCGGCGTGGATCCACCCCGACGACCGCGAACTGCTGTCCGATCCGCTCAAGGGCATCAGCGCCGAGTCGCGGTCCTTCTTCGGCGGCAACCTGGAGATGCGGGAGCCGCGCGAGGTGCGCGAACTGGCCGACGGCGCCGAGCTGGACCTGGCGGGTCTCCGGCTGACCGTCGACCACACACCGGGCCATACCGGCGGGTCGGTGATGTTCCGCGCCGGCACGGAAGAGGGCGGACGGCTCGTGCTGTCCGGCGACACCCTCTTCGCCGGCTCCATCGGACGCACCGACCTGCCGGGCGGGAACCACCGCGAGATGCTGACGTCGCTGCGCACCAAGGTGCTGACGTTGGCCGACGACACGGTGGTGCTGCCCGGCCACGGGCCCACGACGACCATCGGCCGCGAGCGCGCGGGCAACCCGTTCCTGCTGGGACTGGGCTCACCCGACGCGCCGGCCGCACCGCACCGAGGACTGTAGAACCGTGACGACGCCTTCCCCCGTACCCCCTTCCTCCGCACCTCCTTCCTCCGCACCTCCTTCCTCCGCACCTCCTTTCGCCGCGCCCAAGGGCGTGCCCGACTACTTCCCGCCGACCTCCGCGTCGTTCCTGGCGGTCCGCGACACGCTGATCGAGTCCGCGCGCCGGGCCGGCTACGGCTACGTCGAGCTGCCCGTCTTCGAGGACACCGCGCTGTTCGCGCGTGGCGTCGGCGAGTCGACCGACGTGGTCAGCAAGGAGATGTACACGTTCACCGACCGCGGCAACCGGTCGATCACGCTGCGGCCCGAGGGCACGGCGGGCGTGATGCGCGCGGTGATCGAGCACGGGCTCGACCGGGGGCAGCTGCCGGTGAAGCTCGCGTACGCGGGGCAGTTCTTCCGCGCCGAGCAGCCCCAGGCCGGGCGGTACCGGCAGTTCCACCAGGTCGGCATCGAGGCCGTCGGCGTGGACGACCCGGCGTTGGACGCGGAGGTCATCGCGGTCGCCGACGCGGGGTTCCGGGCGTTGGGGCTGACCGGGTTCCGGCTGGAGCTGACGTCGCTGGGCGACGCCACGTGCCGTCCGCAGTACCGGGAGAAGTTGCAGGACTTCCTGGCCGCGCTGCCGTTGGACGAGGAGACGCGCCGGCGGGCCGAGCTGAACCCGTTGCGGGTGCTGGACGACAAGCGGCCCGAGGTGCGGGAGCTGGTCGCGGACGCGCCGCTGATGGTGGACAACCTGTCGGCCGAGTCGCTGGCGCACTACGAGCAGGTCAAGGCCTACCTGAACGACCTGGGCGTGAAGTTCGTGGAGAACCCGCGGATGGTGCGCGGCCTGGACTACTACACGAAGACGACGTTCGAGTTCGTGCACGACGGGTTGGGCGCGCAGTCCGGCATCGGCGGCGGCGGGCGGTACGACGGGTTGATGGAGCAGCTGGGCGGGCAGCCGCTGTCCGGCGTCGGGTTCGGGCTCGGCGTGGACCGGGCGCTGCTGGCGTGCCAGGTCGAGGGCGTGTCGCCGGGTGACGAGACGCGCTGCGACGTGTACGGCGTGCCGTTGGGCGAGGCGGCGAAGTCGCGGCTGGTGGCGTTGTCCGCGCCGCTGCGTGCGTCCGGCGTGCGGTTCGACCTTTCGTATGGCGGCAAGGGGCTCAAGGGCGCGATGAAGGCCGCAGACCGGTCCGGCGCGCGGTTCGCGCTGGTGCTGGGCGAGCGTGACATCGAGGCCGGTGTCGTGCAGCTGAAGGAGTTGGCGTCGGGCGATCAGCGTGCCGTGCCGTTGGCGGACGTGGTGATCTCGGTGCTGGAGGCGTTGGGCCGGTGAGCGAGCGGATTGCCCTTGACCTGCTCGACCCGACGGCGGTGCGCAAGCGCGCGCGGACGGTCGGCATCGGCGCGCTGATCGTCGCCGCCGCGTTCGGCGGGTTGCTGGGGCTGCTCGCCGGGCGGACCGCCGGTCTGGTCACGGCGGCCGTGTTCGCCGTGCCGCTGTTGCTGTTGGCGTGGTCGGAGGCGCGGCGGCGGGTGTGGCTGGAAGGCCACGTGCTGTCGGTGCGCGCCTTCGGCACGCGTTCGGTGGACCTGCACACCGCCGACGAGTTGGACCTGCTCGTCACGGACATGCGCGGCGCCCGGACGGTGGGGCTGTTCGTGCGCGGCGGCGGCAAGGCGATCAACCTGGCGCTGGCCATCTACGCGGGCACGGGTGGGCGTGAGCAGGGCATCCTGCCGCTGCGCAAGCTGGCCGACGTGCTGGCGGGCCGTGGTGACGCGCCGGGTCTGGTGTTCTCGGAACTGCTGGTCGCCCAACTGCGCGCCGAGGCCCGCGGCCTGGCCGCCGCCGACCGCCCGCTCTATCAGTTGGGCTCCATGGCCCCCGCCGGCCGGCTGGCCCAGAAGCTCACCCCCGAAGCCATCTCCCGCTTCGTCTCCACCCTCGACCAGACCTGACCCCCGCGAGAGTCCTACGTTCAGAACGCGCGTGTCCTACCTGTCGCCATCGGCGTTGACGGACTCTTTGAACTCCGTCTCCGCGCGAACGGGCCCCGGACATTCCCTGGGCCCTGTGGTGGGTTCTGCGGCGTTCTCAGCGCCCCCCGAACCGCCACTTCAGCCGGTACGCGGTTGTGCCGTCCTTACGGGTGCGCTTCTCGATCGTCGCCACGTCCGGGACTCCCTGCGAGTGTTGTGCTCCCCTGGGAGTGCCAAGACGACGCGCATACCCACATATTGCTTGGTCAGAGCCACTGCATCCCGTGAGTCCTACGTTCGCGACCCCCGAATTCAACGCTCAGAACGCGGGGCGTCGCGCTGACGGGCGCATGTACCGCCGGTGTACCGGAGCGGCGGATGCTCCTGCGCGTCGGGCATCCGGCGGCGGCTCCGGGCGAGGGGTGGGGCCGACGCCACCTCCTGTGCCCGCGTACCGGCGAGGAGAGAACGATGCGCAGACGGCTCGCGGCCCTGGTGGCCGTGGTGTTCGCGGTGGTCCCGATCGGACCCGCTGTCGGGTCGGCGGCGGCGATGCCCGACCGGACGGCACCCGACCGGACAACGCCCGACCGGACGACGGCCACCGTGATGTCGACCCAGCGGAACGCGGACGGGACGGTCACCCAGACGACGTACACGCCGGCCGCGGGCGTGGCGCCGGCCGACCTGGCCCGGAAGCTGACCGCGAACGGCGTGCCGGGGGTCGCGCTGGTTGACGGCACGGCTGACGTGTCCGCCCAGGTCGCGGCCTGTGCCTACGGGACGTCCAGGACGTGGCCGACGGGCACGACGTGCTTCTCGCGGTGGTCCTACAACGGCTGGGCGAGGCCGCAGATGTACTTCCGCGACCGCTCCAACAGCCTGTGGCCGGTGGGTCGCGCGGTGACGAAGTGGAACGAGACCTCGGGCATCGACTCGCACTACCGCACGTTCGCCTCGGGCTGTCCCAGCACGACTGTCCACTGCGTGATCGTCTACAACGCGGCCTACGGCAAGACCGGCGAGTGGGAGGACGTCGTCGGCTTGACCAGGCGCAGCCTGAACTCCGCGCAGACCTACACCACCGGCGCGTACATCGCGCTGAACGAGTCGTACGGCGGCACGGAGGCACAGCGCTGGAACACCGCGTGCCACGAGATCGGACACGTGCTCGGCCTCGACCACAACACCTCGACGGCCAGTTGCCTGTACACGTACAGGACGTCGCAGCGGTATCCGCACGCCGACGACTTCACCCTGCTGGAGCGCTACTACTGAGCCGGCGGACCGACGCCTTCGACGCCCGGCGCGTCGAGGGCGTCCAGCCGTCGGCGCACGTCCTCGGCGTCCTCTTCGCGGTCCTGTGCCCGGTACAGCTCCAACGCCTCGGACCACGCGGCACGGGCTCGGTCCGGCCTGCCGAGCGCGACGTGCGGGTGGCCGATGTTGGCCAGGGTGTTGGCCTCCTCGTAGGTGTTCCCGAGGCCCCGCAGCACGGAGAGCGCACGCTCGTAGTGCCGCACGGCGTCGGCGTGCCGTCCGCTGTGGTGGTCGATGTACCCGAGGCTGTCCAGGGCGTCCGCCTCACCGTTGAGGCTGCCGTGGCGGCGGAACCGGTCGAGCGCGGCCAGGCAGTGCTCGCGCGCCCGTTCGAAGTCGCCGAGCCGGGCCGCGCACCAGCCGACGGCGTTGAGCGCCAACGCCTCGCCGACAGGGTGGTCGGCCTTCTGGTATGCGGCGAGGGCTTCCGCCGCGTGGTCGAACGCCCGCCGGTCGTCGCCCCACTGCTCCCACGACCACGCGAGCGCCCGGTGGGTGTGCGCCGCCTCGGCGTGGTCGCCGTGCCGCAGCGCCAGGCCCAGGGCGCGGTGCAGGTGCTCTTCCGCCTCGTCCCGCCGGCCCAGGTCGGCGTACGCGTCGCCGAGGAGCCGGTTGGCGAGCAGCTGCGCGGCGTGGTCGTCGAGGTGTTCGGCGGCGGCCAGCCCGGCGCGGCACGCGGTGAGCCGGTCGTGCCGGTGCCCGCGTCGGGTGTGGAAGGTGCTGAGCGACCAGGCGAACAGCCACGCGGCCCGGTGGCGGCCCTCGTCGGCGGCAACCCGCTGGGCGGCGAGCAGGCACGCGTGCTCCGCGTCCAGCCACGCCAGTGCCGCCGCGGCGTCCGGGAGCGGTTCGGCGGCACTGCCCGGTGCGGCCGGGTCGAGCTGGACGGTCGGACGGTGCGGGTCGAGAGGGACGGTCGGGAGGTGCAGGTCGAGCTGGACGGTCGGGCGGTGCGGGTCGAGCAGCGCGACCGTGGCGTGCGCGGTGCGCAGGTAGTGGTCGACCACCCGGCGGGACGCCTCCGCCGAGTCGCGCGCGCCGCGGACCGTGTCGGCCGCGTAACGGCGGATCAGGTCGTGCATGCGGTAGCGACCCGCGTCGCGGCTGATCAACGAGGCGTCTTCGAGCGCGTCCAGCACCTGCTCGGTCATCGCCCGGGACAGGGCGGTGAGCGCGACCGCGGCGGACAGCCCGACGTCCGGGCCGGGCGCCAGGGCCAGCAGGCCGAACACCGCCGCCTGCTCCGCCGTGAGCGCCCGGTAGGACCACGACAGCACGGCGGGCAGGCTGGCGGCCGGGTCGTCCTCGTCGAGCGCGTCGAGCCCGCTGTCGCGCACTTCGGTGGCGATGGTGGCGAGCGGTGTCCCCGGCTCCATGCGGGCGCGGGCGGCGACGATGCTCAACGCGAGCGGGAATCCGCCGCACAGCCGCACGAGGTCGGCCACGGCCGGTTCCTCCGCCGCGACCCGTTCGACGCCGAGTCGGCCGGTGAGCAGGGCGCGGGCTTCGGCGTCGGTCAGCGCGTCCAACGACAGGTGGTGGGCGCCGTGCCCGGTGATCAGGCCGGGCAGCCGGTCCCGGCTGGTGACCAGCACCGTGCACGCGTCGCCGCCGGGCAGCAGCGGCACGACCTGCGCGGTGTCGGCGGCGTTGTCGAGCACCACCAGCAGCCGCTTGTGCGCCACGAGGCTGCGGAACAGCGCGGCCTGCGCGTGCGGCTCGACCGGCACGCGGCCGGGCTCGACCCCCAGGGTTTCGAGGAAGCCCCGCACGGCCGCGGTGGGGTCCATCGGCGGCCCGTCCGGGCTGAACCCGCGCAGGTCGACGAACAGCTGGCCGTCGGGGAAGCGGTCCAGGTTGCGGTGCGCCCAGCGCAGGGCGAGCCACGTCTTGCCGATGCCGCCCGCGCCGCGGATCGCGGAGATCACCACGGCGCCGCCGACCCGCGTGCCGGAGTCGACGGCGTCGGTCAGCGCGTCGAGCTCCCGCTCCCGTCCGGCGAACACGGACGGCGCGGCCGGGAGCTGCGCGACGCGCGGCGCGGACGGCGGTCGGGTCACGTCCAGGTCGGGGTCGTGGTTGAGGATCGCGGCTTGCAGGCGGCGCAACTCGGCGCCGGGCCGCAGCCCCAGTTCCCGGTCGAGCACGCGCCGGGCGTCGTCGTAGACCTCCAGCGCCTCCGCCGACCGCCCGGTCTGGTGCAGGGCCGTCATCAGCAGCCCGCGCGGGTGCTCCAGGAACGGGTGCTCCGCGACGACCGGCCGCAGCACGGCGACGGCCTCGTCGTGGCGTCCCGACGTCATCAGCGCCCGCGCGAGGTGTTCGTGCGCCGCGAGCCGCTGGTCACCCAGCCGCGCCCGGACCGCCTCGACCTCCGCGCCGGTCAGCTCCGCGAACGGCTCGCCGCGCCACAGCTCCAGCGCCGCGCGCGACAGGTCGACCGCGTCCCGGACCCGCCCCTCGTGCCAGGCGGCGCGGCCCTTCGCGACCCGGTCCTCGAACAGGAGCACGTCGAACTCGTCGCGGGCCACACCGAGCCGGTAACCGTTGGCGCCGTTGGCGATCCGCACCGCGTCGTCCGCCAGCCGGCGCAGGTTCGACACGTACGTCTTGACGTTGGCGGCGGCGGAACGCGGCGGCACGCCGTCCCACAGCACGTCGACGATCCGGTCGGCGCGCACCCATTCGTTGGCGTGCAACAGGAGCAGGGCCAGCACCTGTCGCCGCTTCAGCGACGGCACTTCCACCCGCTCGCCGCCGTCCCGCACCAGACCGACGGCACCCAACGCCTCGAACCGCACCGACCCCGCCTAGCAGTGTGTGGCTTCCCCCGGCGGGTAAAGGTAGCGCAGTCGCCCGCGCGGCACGGGCGGTGCGCGAACCGCTCACTCGTCGGGCAGGCCCCAGGTGCCCTTGGGCGGCGACGGCGACTGCGTGGCCGTTTCGTCCGTGGTCGGTGGCGCCCCGCCGATGAACCGGATCAGGGAGTCGTCGTGTTCGACGCGTCCGGGGAACGGGTCACCCGCCGTGAGCCTGGTGAGGGCCGCGACCGGCAGCTCCGCGTGTGACGCGACGATGACGAAGTTGCCGAACCGCCTGCCCCGGAACACGCCCGGCTCCGCCAGCACGCACACGTGCGGGAACACGGCGCGGACGGTGGCGGCCTGGGCCTTGGCGAACGCCAGCTTGCCGCCGTCGCCGATGTTCGCCGCGTAGACGCCGTCCGGGCGCAGGGTGCGCGACGCCAGCGCCACGAACTCGACCGACGTCAGGTGCGCGGGCGTCCGGGCGCCGGCGAACACATCCGTCACGACCAGGTCGAACGCGGCCTCGGGGGCCTTGGCCATGACCGCCCGCGCGTCACCGTTGCGGATGCGCAGCCGCCAGTTCCGGTCCAGCGGGAGGACGCCCCGGACCAGGTCGATCAACGCCGCGTCGATCTCCACGACCTGCTGGGTGGACCGCGGCCGGGTGGTGGCGATGTACCGGGGGAGGGTGAGCGCGCCGCCGCCCAGGTGCAGCACCCGGATCGGGTCGCTGCCCGGCGCGACCAGGTCGGCGACGTGGCCGAGCCGGCGCAGGTACTCGAACTCCAGGTGCGTCGGGTCGTCCAGGTCGACGTGGGACTGCGGCGTGCCGTTCAGGCGCAGCATCCACGCCCTCGGCACGTCCGGGTCGGGGACCAGTTCCGCGATGCCCGAGTCGACCTCCCGGCTGATGGTCTCGTCGGCTTTCCGGATCCGTCCCACCCGGTGATTATCCAGGTAGCTGCTGCCCGCGACGCTTGCGGTCCGGCAGCCGGTCGACCAACCGGCCCAACCGCTCGGTGGTGCCCTGCAACGGCCCGAGCGCGGCGGCCAGCACCCGGATCGACTCGTCGAGCTGCCCGGTGTTGTCCGTCAACGTGGTGATCCTCGGCGCCAGCTCCGCCAGCTGCCGCTGCACCGCCTCAAGCTGGTGCAACGCCTCCGGCAGCTCGTTGGCCAGGAACGTGGCGAGCTGCTCCAGCCGTTCGAGCGTGCCGCGCAGCTCCACGATTTCCGGCAGCGACCGCGCCAGCGGCGCCAGCTGCTCCAGGGCGTCGGCGATCCGCGGCAGCGTCAACACGCCCGTGACCAGCCCGGTGGCGACCCGGGTGGTGAGGCTGAACACGGTCCTCAGCATGCGAGTACGTTACCCATCCGTGCAGATCGCCGCTGATGTCCTCACCGCGCTCGTCGCGGCCATCCACCTCTACATCGTCGTGCTGGAGATGTTCCTCTGGACCACTCCGCGAGGCCGCGCGACGTTCGGCACGACGGAGGAGTTCGCCGCCGAGTCCAAGGTCATGGCCGCCAACCAGGGCCTTTACAACGGCTTCCTGGCGGCCGGTCTGATCTTCGCGTTGATCGCGCCCGGCACGACGGGGTTCGCGTTCGCGGTGTTCTTCCTGATCTGCGTGATCGTGGCGGGCCTGTACGGCGCGGCGACGGTCAGTCGTCGGATTCTGGTCGTGCAGGCCGTGCCCGCCGCGATCGCGTTGGTGCTGGTCCTGCTGGCCCACTAGACGCGGGACGGCGCCACGGTCCCTTGGCCGGGTCGTAGCCGGTCCGCAGGTCACCGGACACCCGCTTCCGCCACGACGGAGTCAACGCCGACGTCGCCTCGTCCTCGTCCGAGCGGGGGGCGTCGGCTGTGGGGGACGCGGGGAACGGTTCGCGGCCGGCCACGAACGTGGCCAGGGCGGTGGTGATCGGCACGGCCGCCACCAGGCCGATGCTGCCCACCAGCGTCCGCACGACCTCCTGCGCCACCTCCTGCGCGGTGAGGATCTCGCCCAGCGTCCGCCCGGACAGCGAGAACGCCAGCAGCAACGGCAGCGCCGCACCCGCGTAGGCCATGACCAGCGTGTTCACCACGGACGACAGGTGGTCGCGGCCGATCCGCGACCCCGCCGCGTACAGCTCGCGGAACCCGAGCGACGGGTTCGCCCGGCGCAGCTCCCACACGGCGCTGGTCTGCGTCACGGTCACGTCGTCCAGCACGCCCAGCGCGCCGATGATCGTGCCCGCCAACAGCAGCCCGCGCGTGTCGATGTCGTGCCCGAGCAGCGACACCAGGTTCGCGCTCTCCTGGTCCAGCCCGGTCAGCTTCCCGAACGCGGAGAACGCCGCACCGAGGACGCCGATCAACGCCAGGCTCCCCAACGTCCCCAACACCGCCGTGGACGTCCGCACGGAGAACCCGTGCGTCAGGTACAGCACCACGAACATGATCAGCCCCGCGCCGACCACCGCCACGGCCAGCGGGCTCTCCCCGGCCAGGATGGCGGGCAGCACGAACAGGGCCAGCACCACGAAGCTCAACGCCAGCGCGCCCAGCGCGGCCAACCCCTGCCACCGCCCCAACAGCAGCACGGCCGCCGCGAACAGCACGGCCAGCAGCAGCAACGGCACCCCGCGCTGGAAGTCGGCCAGCTGGTACGACGTGCTGTCGTTCGGGTCGCCGCCGCCGTACGACAGCACCACCGCGTCACCGACCTCGAACTTCGGCGTGCCCGGCTGGTCGGGGATCGGGATGCGGACGTCCTTCCCGGCCGCGGCGCCGTCGCTCATCTTCACGGTCACCAGGAAGCACCCGGTGGCGCCGGGCGCGTTCGCGTCCGGTCCGCACCCGCCCTGCGCCACGGCCGTCACGTCACCGCGCACCGGCACCTGCGCCAGCCCGGCCTCCGCGCCCGTGCGCTGTTCGTGCCCGAACGGGTACAGCAGCAGCGTGCCCACCGCGGTGGCCAGCACGAACGGCAGCAGCAGGACCAGCAACAGCTTCCGAACCGGCTGCGAAGCGGGTTCAGTGGAGCGGCCGTGTCCGTGTCCGTGTCCGCCGTGCGCGGCGATGAGATCCTTGGCGTGCACGGCGCACATACTGCCCGACCCTCCTCAGGCGTGCGGTGTCACGCTCGGCAAGCTGACGGTGTCCTGACCGAGCGGGTCGTTGAACCTGAAGTGCCGGGCCACCGCCTCCTCGCACGCCTCCAAGGCCTGCCGCAACCGCTGCTCCGGTGGCCCCGTGACCAGCCGCCACGGCACGCCCCGCGCGGCCAGGCCCGCCTGGAACTCGGCCGTCATCCACGCCCGCAGGTGCTCGCCGTCCCGCCACCCGTCCTGTTCGAACGGCACGCCGACGTGATCGGTCAGCAGGTACAGGGCGGGGCGGTGGGCGTCCGGCGCGATGTCCGGGTGCGGTGCGCCGAGGTACCGGTGGCCCCAGACGGTCGCCGCCCACGGGTCGTTGTCGCACACCAGGACAGGGCCGTCCACCGCCGCGTCGGCCAGTTCCCGTTGCCTGCGCGCCACGTCCTGGAAGTCGCCGACCGTCCACACCAGACTGTCGACGGTCGCGTCCGGGTCGAACGCGCGGGCGGCGGCCAGCTTCAGCTCGGTGTGCTCACGTCCGTACTCGGGCACCCACGGCGCGTCCAGCGCCGCCGCGAGGTCACGTGACAACGTGGTGGTGCCCGTGCTCTCCGCCCCGAGCACCACGATCCGCGCGCACAGCCCGACCTGCGTCGCCCGCGCGAGGTGCGTCCACTGACCACGCGGATCGGCCCGGACCGCCGTGCCCGACACGGGGAAGGCGCCGCGGTCCACGTCGACCAGCACGTGCGCCGCGCCCAGCCGTTTGGCCATCTCGTCGCCGTAGTGCTCACTGGAGAACACCGCGTCGATCGCCGCCGACGCCGGATCGCCGTCCATGATCGCCCGCCGCGCGAGCACCGCCCGTGCCACGCCCATGTGCAGCTCCACACGGTGTCGCTGTGGAAGTCCATCTCGTGGTCGTCCACGTCGCCGAGCACGACGAGACCGGGCGTGTCCGCGTGCTCGGCCCGCAGCCACGCCACCCGGTCGGCCACCGGGACGGACTCCACGCCCGACGCCAGCACGGTCACGGTGGTCCGCCGGCTGCGCGCGGCGGCGGTGCGGATGAGGTGGTGGTGGCCGGCGTGCGGCGGGTAGAACTTGCCGAGCACCAGCGCGTGGTCGAAGTCGGTCACGCGGCGACCAGCTCGTCGCGCTCGTCCTCGCGCAGGGCCTTGGTCCAGTTGCGCAGACCCATCACGCAGAGGGCCATGAAGCCGACGTAGAGGATCGCCGTCAGCCACAGGTCCTTGTAGGCGTACAACGGAACGTAGATCACGTCCGCGGCGATCCACAGCCACCAGCACTCGACCTTCTTGCGGGTCTGGCCCCACGTGGCCAGCAGGGAGAGCACGGTGGTGACGGAATCCGCCCACGGCACCGTCGAGGTGGTGAACGAGGTGAGCACCCAGACCAGCAGCAGCGTTCCGGCCACGCCGGCCGCCAGCAGCCACTGCCACTGCGCGCGGGTTGTCCGGCTGACCGGCAGCGGGGTGTGTTCGACACCGCCCCGGAGCCACGCCCACCAGCCGTACAGCGCGAGCGCGACGTAGACGACCTGGAGTCCGGAGTCGGCGTACAGGCCGCTGGTCGCGAACAGCACCAGGAAGGCGAGGTTGTTGAGGATGCCGATCGGCCAGTTCAAGGGGTTCTGCCTGGCCACGAGCCACACGCAGAGCGCGCCGGTGATGAAACCGGCCACTTCGCCCCAGCTCGTGGGCATACCCGCGAAGGTGAACGCGGGTGTGGTGAACGGCCAGAGGATGACGTCCAGCACTGACACGGGCACTCCGTTTGACCGTAGTTCGAACGCGTGTTCGAATGGGCTTATGCGATGGGACGGGCAGAAGGACGGGGCTGACCGGCAGCAGGCTCTGCCGGGGTTGCCGGGGCTGCTGCGCAGCGTACGAACTCCCGACTTCGCCGACATCGTGTTCCACGAGGTGAACGCCAAGAGCGTGCTGAACAAGGTCCAGGGCGGCGGGCTGCCGTTCGGCTGGACGCTCAACCCGTACCGGGGCTGCACGCACGGCTGCACGTACTGCCTGACCGGCGACACGCCCGTGCTGCTCGCCGACGGCCGCACCAAGCCCATCGCCGAACTGACCGTGGGCGAGGACGTGTTCGGCACGTCCGAGGGCCGGTTCGTGGTCACCCGCGTGCGGGCGCACTGGACGACTGCCAAGCCCGCGTTCCGGGTGACGTTGAGCGACGGCACGCAGGTCATCGCGGGCGGCGACCACCGGTTCCTCACCGACGAGGGTTGGAAGCACGTCACGCCCGGCCGTTGCGACGACTTCGAGGAACGCCCGTTCCTGGTCAAGGGCGCGCAACTGGTCGGGACGGGCCGGTTCGCCGCGCCGCCGACGCAGGGCGAGCAGTACCGCACCGGCTACCTGTGGGGCGTGGTGCGCGGCGGCCTGCCGACCCACCCGGACGTGATGGCACGGCTGCGCGAGTACACCGGCGGCCGGGTGCCGCGCGAGCAGGACCTGGTCGAGTGGCCGACGACGCCGGGGGAGGAGTGGTCGAAGGGGTTCCTGGCGGGTCTGTTCGACGCGCGCGGCAGCTCCACCGGCGGGCAGTTGGCGATGTCGAGCGCGGACAGCGCGGTGTTCGAGGCGGCCGTGCTGGCGTTGACGCGGCTGCGCGTGTCGCACGTGGTCGAGGTGCGCGGGGTGCGGATCGTCGGCGGGCTGGCCGAGCGGCTGCGATTCCTGCACCTGGTCGGTCCCGCGATCCCGCGCGGCAACGCGGTCGAGGGCATGGCCGTGCCCGTGACGTCCCGGCTGGCGGTCGTGTCGGTCGAGTCGCTGGGCGTGACGCGGACGCTGTACGACATCACCACCGGCACCGGCGACTTCGTGGCCAACGGCCTGGTCAGCCACAACTGCTTCGCCCGCAACACGCACACGTACCTGGACATGGACGCGGGGCGCGACTTCGACACCCAGGTGGTGGTGAAGGTCAACGCGGTGGAGGTGCTCAAGGCTCAGCTGCGTTCCCGTCGCTGGCAGCGCGAGCACGTGGCCATGGGCACGAACACCGACCCGTACCAGCGGGCGGAGGGCCGGTACGCGTTGATGCCGGGCATCATCCGGGCGCTGGCGGACTCCGGCACGCCGTTCTCGATCCTCACCAAGGGCACCGTGCTGGCCCGCGACCTCCCGCTGCTGGCGGAGGCGGCGTCGTCCGTGTCGGTGGGCATCGGGGTGTCGCTCGCGTTGCTGGACCGGGACCTGCAAGCGGGTCTGGAACCGGGCACGCCGACTCCTCAGGCGCGGCTTGACCTGGTGCGCCGGGTCCGTGACGCGGGGCTGCCGTGCGGGGTGTTCGTCGCGCCGGTGCTGCCCCGGCTGACCGACTCGGACGAGCAGTTGGACGAGCTGCTGGCGTCCATCGCGGCGGCGGGTGCGACGGGCGTGACCGTGTTGCCGCTGCACTTGAGGCCGGGTGCGCGGGAGTGGTTCGCCCGGTGGCTGGTGCGGGAGCGGCCGGACCTGGCCGACGACTACCGGGAGCTGTACGCGCGCGGGTCCTATGTGGACGCCCGCTACCGCCGCATGCTCACCGCCCGGATCCGGCCACTGCTGGCCAAGCACGGCTTGGACGTGCGCGCCAAACGTGAGGAGGTGGGCGTGCCGGGTGACGAGGAGGGCCTGTGGCCGGAAGGCAGCCTCCCCGCTTCGACCCCGCCCGCGCCGGTGGTGCGGGAGCAGTTGACCCTGCTCTGATCGCGGTGGACGGTCCCGCCCGGCGGCGCTACGTTGCGGCGGGTGCCGACTTTCGAGGACATCACCCGACACCACGACCCCGATCCGTCCGAGAACCCGTGGGTCCTCGGGCCGCCCGCCCCCGAGACGATCCAGATCGTGCCGTACGACCCTCGGTGGCCCGGTCGCTACGAGACTCTGGCGGCGGCGATTCGCACGGCGCTCGGTGACGCGGTCGTCGACGTCGAGCACGTCGGATCGACCTCCGTGGAGGGGTTGGCCGCCAAGGACGTCATCGACATCAACCTCACGGTCGCCGACCCCCGGGACGAAGACCGGTACGTCCCCGCGCTCGAACGCGTCGGCTACGTGCTCACGGTCCGGGAGCCGTCGTTCCACGAGCACCGGTGCCTGCGGCTCGCCGAGCCCCGGGTGAACCTGCACGTGTACGGCCCGGACAGCCCCGAGACCATCCGGACCCGCATGTTCCGCGACTGGCTGCGTGCCCATCCCGAGGACCGCGAGCTGTACGAGCGGGCGAAGCGGGCGGCGGTGCCCGGTGGCGGGCACGTCATGGACTACAACGCGCGCAAGGAGGCCGTGATCCGCGAGATCTACGACCGGCTGTTCCGTGCCGCCGGAATGCTGTAGACGCTCAGCGTACCTCGTACCGTATGCTGTACGGCATGAGTGTTGAAAGTGTTGCGGGGTTCGTGCCGACCGACGAAGACGTGGCGAGCGTGCTCGCGTGGTTCGAGAAGTGGGACGCCCTGGCTATGGCCAAGGACGTCGAGGCGATGGCCGGGATGGCGTTGTTCCCGGTCAACGCGGTGACCGACGGGGCGGCGCAGTCGTGGGAACGGGCGCGGTTCGTCAACGACATGGCGGCGACCCTCGGTGAGGGCGACGTGCGGATGGAGTCGGTCCGCACGCCGCACTTCGTCAACGCGAACCTGGTGTTCGTGATCACCGACGCGACCATCACGGTCGGCGAGTTCTCGCAGGTCATGCGGTACGGCGACCTGTTGGTGAAGACCGACGGCCAGTGGTTGTTCCAGACGATGGTCCAGGGCGGCTGGTAGCCGGGCGCGTCAGCCGGGCAACTAACAATCAGTCTTGACTGTTTGTTAGTTGCCCGGAACACTCGGTCTCATGGCCACCGACACCACGCCGAGGGAGACCAGGCGCCAGGCCGACCGCAGTCGGGAGACCCGGCGCAAGCTCATGGAGGCGACCGTCGAGTGCCTGGTCGAGCACGGCTGGGCGGGCACGACGACCACCGTCGTCGCCGAGCGCGCGGGCGTGTCCCGGGGCGCCCAGCTGCACCACTTCCGCACCCGCGGCGAGTTGGTCGCGGCGGCGGTGGAGCACCTGGGCGTCGAGAGCGTCCTGCACCTCAAGGAACGTGCGCGGCAGGTCAACGGGAGCACGGTCGCGGTGGTCGAGCTGATCGCCGACTACTACGCCAGCGACCTGTTCACCGCCGCCCTCGAACTGTGGGTGGCCGCGCGCACCGATCCCGAACTCAAGACCGTGGTGGTGCCGCTGGAGGTCCGGCTGGGCCGTGAGACGCACCGCCTGGCCGTCGAACTGCTGAACGCCGACGAGTCCAAGCCGGGCGTCCGCGAAGCCGTGCAGATCACGCTCGACCTGGTGCGCGGCCTGGCCCTGGCCAACCAGCTCACCGACGACGGCAAGCGGCGCAAGCGGATCATCGGGCACTGGGCGCGGATGCTGGAGGATTCGCTGTGATCAACGAGGTCCTGATCGACCTGCGCGTCGAGGGCGAGGTGTTGGACGCCCTCGTCGCACCGCTGGACGACTGGTCGGTCCCCACCCCCGCGCCGGGCTGGACGATCGCCAACCAGATCAGTCACCTGCACTGGACCGACCGGATCGCCGGGCTGGCCGCACGCGATCCGGAGGCGTTCGCCCAAGCGCTGAAGCAGGCCACGCCGGACATGGTGGACGAGGGCGCCCACGAGCCGGTCACCCTCGACCAGTGGCGGAAGGGCCGGATCGGGTTGGCCGACGCGCTGCTCGCCGTGCCGCCGGGCGTGAAGGTGCCGTGGTTCGGCCCGCCGATGAGCGCCGCGTCGATGGCCACCGCCCGGCTGATGGAGACCTGGGCGCACGGCCAGGACGTGGCCGACGCGCTCGGCGTCACCCGTGAGCCGACCAACCGGCTCAAGCACGTCGCGCACATCGCGGTCCGCGCGTTCGGCTACGCGTTCGTGGTCAACGGCCTGCCGGCGCCGCAGGTCCCGCTCCGGGTGGAACTGCTCGGGCCGGAGGGCGACCTGTGGACGTGGGGCCCGGCGGACGCCGATGACCGGATCACCGGGCCGGCGCTGGACTTCTGCCTGCTGGCGACCCGGCGCAGGCACCGCGACGACCTCGCCGTCACGGCCGTCGGCGACAACGCCGAGGCGTGGCTGCCCATCGCGCAGGCGTTCGCCGGCCCGCCCGGTCCCGGTCGGGAGAAGGGGCAGCCGTGATCCGGATCGGCAACGCCTCGGGCTTCTACGGCGACCGGTTCTCCGCCGTCCGCGAGATGCTGGACGGCGGCGACCTGGACGTGCTCACCGGCGACTACCTGGCCGAGCTGACCATGCTCATCCTGGGCCGCGACCGGATGAAGGACCCGAACCTCGGCTACGCCCGCACGTTCCTGCGCCAGCTCGAAGAGAGCCTGGCCACCGCGCTCGAACGCGGCGTCAAGATCGTCTCCAACGCCGGCGGGCTGAACCCGGAGGGCCTGGCCGAGGCGGTCGACAAGCTCGGCCTCGGCGCGAAGGTCGCCTACGTGACCGGCGACGACCTGCGCGAACAGTTCCCGGAGGCGTTGACCGCCAACGCCTACCTTGGCGCGTGGGGCATCGCCGAATGCCTGAACGCCGGGGCGGACGTCGTGGTCACCGGCCGCGTCACCGACGCGTCGCTGGTCGTCGGACCGGCCGCGGCGCACTTCGGCTGGGGTCGCGAGGAGTGGGACGCGCTGGCGGGCGCGACCGTCGCCGGGCACGTGCTGGAGTGCGGCACGCAGGCCACCGGCGGCAACTACTCGTTCTTCACCGCGATCGACGCGACCCGGCCCGGTTTCCCCATCGCGGAGATCGAGGCGGACGGGTCCTCGGTCATCACCAAGCACGACGGCACGGGCGGCGCGGTCACCGTGGACACCGTCACCGCGCAGCTGCTCTACGAGATCGGGACGCCCGCCTACCCCGGCCCGGACGTGGTCAGCCACTTCGACACCATCCGGCTGGACCCGCACGACCGGGGCGTCCGCATCTCCGGGGTGAAGGGCTCGCCGCCGCCGGACACGCTCAAGGTCTGCCTCAACACCCTGGGCGGGTTCCGCAACTCCACCACGTTCGTGCTCACCGGGCTGGACGTCGAGGCCAAGGCGAACCTGGTCCGGCACCAGCTGGAAGCCGCCATCGGTCCCGAGGGTCTGACGTGGACTTTGGCGCGCACCGAACACGCCGATGCGGACACGGAGGAGACGGCGAGCGCGCTGCTGCACGTGACCGTGAAGACAGCGGATCCCAAGCGGGCCAAGGCGTTCTCGCGGGCGGGCATCGAGTTGGCGTTGGGCTCGTACCCCGGTTTCCACGTCACCGCGCCGCCCGGTGACGGCACGCCGTTCGGCGTCTACAAGGCCGCGTACGTGCCTCGGGCGTCTGTGCGGCACCAGGCCGTTCTGCCGGACGGGAAGGTGGTCGAGGTATGAAGGTGCCACTGGGAACCATCGCGGGCGCGCGTTCCGGCGACAAGGGCGGTGACGCCAACCTCGGCGTGTGGGTGCGCACTGACGAGCAGTACGAGTGGCTGCGGGCCGAACTGACCGTCGAGCGGCTGAAGGAACTGCTGCCCGAGGCGGGCGACGTCGACCGGCACGAGCTGCCGAACCTCAAGGCGCTGAACTTCGTGCTGCACGGCCTGCTCGGTGACGGCGTCGCCTCGTCCACCCGCTTCGACCCGCAGGCCAAGGCACTGGGGGAGTGGCTGCGGTCCCGCCACGTCGACATCCCGGAGGCGCTGCTGTGAACACGACTGTGAACACGGCTGTAAGCACGGCTGTGAGCACGACGTCCGAGCTGTTCGAGACACCGGAGCGCCGGGACCTCCGCGCGACCGTGCGGAAGTTCACCGAGCAGGAGGTCGTGCCCCACCTGTCGGACTGGGAACGGGCCGGTGAGCTGCCCCGCGAGCTGCACCGGACGGCCGCGAAGGTCGGGCTGCTGGGCATCGGCTTCCCGGAGCACGTCGGCGGCGCGGGCGACCTGCTCGACACCGTCGTGGTCACCGAGGAGCTGATCCAGGCCGGTGGCTCGTCCGGGCTGGTCGCCGGGCTGCTCACGCACGGCATCGCGTTGCCGCACATCATCGACTCGGGCAACGAGGACCTGATCGACCGGTTCGTCCGGCCCACGCTGGACGGTGAGCTGATCGGGTCGCTCGGCATCACCGAACCGGGTGGCGGTTCGGACGTCGCGGCCCTGCGCACCACCGCTCGCCGTGAAGGCGACTACTACCTGGTGAACGGTTCGAAGGCGTTCATCACGTCCGGTGACCGGGCGGACTTCGTCACCACGGCGGTCCGCACCGGTGGTCCAGGGTACGGCGGGGTGAGCCTGCTCGTCATCGAGAAGGGCACGCCGGGCTTCACCGTGGACCGCAGGCTGGAGAAGATGGGCTGGCACTGCTCGGACACCGCCGATCTGTCCTTTGTGGACGTGCCGGTGCCGGTGGCCAACCTGGTCGGCGAGGAGAACGCCGGGTTCGCGTTGGTCATGCGCCAGTTCCAGGTGGAGCGGATCTCGTTGGCCGTGCAGGCTTACGCGACGGCCCAGCGCTGCCTCGACCTGACCGTGGCGTACACGAGGGAGCGCGAGACGTTCGGAAAGCCGCTCATCGCCCGCCAGGTCGTCAGCCACCGGCTGGTGGAGATGGCGCAACGCATCGACCTCGCCCGCACGTACACGCGGGAGGTGGCGGTGAAGGCGGCGCAAGGGCAGGAAGTCGTGGCCCAGGTGTGTTTTGCGAAGAACGCGGCCGTGGAGGCGTGCTCGTTCGTCGTGGACGCCGCGGTCCAGCTGCACGGCGGCGCCGGCTACCTGCGTGACGCGGAGGTCGAGCGGCACTACCGGGACGCGCGCATCCTCGGCATCGGGGGCGGCGCGACCGAGGTCATGACCGAACTGGCGGCACGGCGATTGGGGTTCACTGTATGACCACGTTGCGGACGGCGGTGGACAGCCGGTCGCCCGAGTACGCCGAGAACCGCGAGGCGTTGCTGGCCCGGCTCACCGAGTTGGACGCCGAGCACGCCAAGGCGCTTGCCGGCGGCGGGGCGAAGTACACCGAACGGCACCACAAGCGCGGCAAGCTGCTCGCTCGGGAGCGGATCGAGCTGCTGGTGGACCAGGACAGCCCGTTCCTGGAGCTGTCGCCGCTGGCCGCGTGGGGCACCGACTACCCGGTGGGCGCGAGCGTCGTGACCGGCATCGGGGTGGTGGAGGGCGTCGAGTGCGTGATCGTCGCCAACGACCCGACCGTGCGCGGCGGCGCGAGCAACCCGTGGACGTTGCGGAAGACGTTCCGGGCCAACGACATCGCGTTGCAGAACCGGCTGCCGCTGATCGGGCTGGTCGAGTCCGGCGGCGCGGACCTGCCGAGCCAGAGCGAGATCTTCATCCCCGGCGGCCGGGCGTTCCGCGATCTGACCAGGCTGTCCGCGGTCGGCATCCCGACCGTCAGCACGGTGTTCGGCAACGCCACGGCGGGCGGCGCGTACGTGCCGGGCATGTCGGACTACGTGGTGATGATCAAGGAACGGTCGAAGGTGTTCCTCGGCGGACCGCCGCTGGTCAAGATGGCCACCGGCGAGGAGTCCGACGACGAGTCGCTGGGCGGCGCGCGGATGCACGGCACCACGTCCGGCCTGGCCGATTTCGTGGCCGATGACGAGGTGGACGCGATCCGGCTCACCCGGCGCGTCGTCGCCCGGCTGAACTGGCGCAAGCTCGGCCCGTCGCCCAAGCCGGTGGAAGCGCCGCGGTATGACGAAGAGGACCTCCTCGGGCTGGTGCCGACGGACCTGCGGGTGCCGTTCGACCCGCGCGAGGTGATCGCCCGGATCGTGGACGGCTCCCGGTTCGACGAGTTCAAGCCCGACTACGGCAGCAGCCTCGTCACGGGGTGGGCCGACCTGCACGGCTACCCGATCGGGGTGCTGGCCAACGCGCGCGGCGTGCTGTTCAGCGAGGAAGCGCAGAAGGCCACCCAGTTCATCCAGCTCGCCAACGCGAGCGACACCCCGTTGCTGTTCCTGCAGAACACCACCGGGTACATGGTCGGCGCGCAGTACGAGCAGGGCGGCATCATCAAGCACGGCGCGATGATGATCAACGCGGTGTCGAACAGCAAGGTGCCGCACCTGACCGTGGTCATGGGCGCGTCCTACGGCGCGGGCAACTACGGCATGTGCGGGCGGGCCTACGACCCCCGGTTCCTGTTCACCTGGCCGAACGCGAAGTCCGCCGTGATGGGGCCGAAGCAGCTGGCCGGTGTGCTGTCGATCGTGGCGCGGCAGGCCGCCGCCGCGAAGGGCCAGGACTACAACGACGAGCACGACGCGGCAATGCGGCAGATGGTGGAGGGGCAGATCGAGCAGCAGTCACTGGCCGCGTTCCTGTCCGGCCGGCTCTACGACGACGGCGTGATCGACCCGCGCGACACCCGCACGGTGCTAGGCCTCTGCCTGTCCGCGATCCACAGCGGACCGATCAAGGGCGCCGACCGCTACGGCGTCTTCCGGATGTGAGGACGCGATGATCCGCGAGCTGTGGGCCGGAAGTCGGAACGAGGCCGGGCGCCGGGTGGTCCCCGGGCGCTCGGCTGGGGTGAGGACGCGATGATCCGCAAGCTGTTGATCGCCAACCGGGGCGAGATCGCCCGCCGGGTGATCCGGACGTGCCGCGAGGTCGGGGTCTCGCCGGTGGCCGTGTTCTCCGACCCCGACGCCGACGCGCCGCACGTCCGGGAAGCCGACGCCGCCGTGCGTCTGCCCGGAGCCACCCCGAGTGACACCTACCTGCGTGGTGACGCCCTGGTCGCCGCCGCACTGGCCGCCGGCGCGGACGCCGTGCACCCTGGTTACGGGTTCCTGTCCGAGAACGCGTCCTTCGCGCGCGCCGTGCTGGCAGCCGGGCTGACGTGGGTCGGCCCCGACCCGGAGGTCATCGACGCGATGGGCTCCAAGGTCGCGGCGAAGAAGCGGATGGCCGCGGCCGGCGTGCCGGTGCTGCCGGAGCTCGACCCGGAGTCCGCCGACGAGTTCCCGTTGCTGGTCAAGGCATCCGCCGGTGGCGGCGGCCGGGGGATGCGGGTGGTGCGGTCCCGGGCCGAGTTGGCCGAGCAGGTCGCAGCCGCCCGCCGTGAGGCCGAGTCGGCGTTCGGCGACGGCACCGTGTTCTGCGAACCGCTCCTGGAGCACGCCCGGCACGTCGAGGTGCAGGTCCTGGCCGACGCGCACGGCACGGTGTGGGCGTTGGGTGAGCGGGAGTGCTCCATCCAGCGCCGCCACCAGAAGATCATCGAGGAGACGCCGAGCCCGGCCGTGACGCCGCAGGCCCGTGAGCGGCTGTTCGACGCCGCGACCAAGGCCGCGGAAGCCATCGGGTACGTCGGCGCGGGCACGGTGGAGTTCCTGCTCACCGACGAGGGCTCGTTCCACTTCCTGGAGGTCAACACCCGGCTCCAGGTCGAGCACCCCGTCACCGAAGAGGTGTTCGGCGTCGACCTGGTGGCCTGGCAGCTCGCCATCGCCGAGGGCGCGCGCCTGCCCGTCGACCCGCCGACCCCGAACGGCCACGCGATCGAGGCCCGGCTGTACGCGGAGGACCCGGCGCACGACTGGCGTCCGGCGAGCGGCACCGTGCACCGGTTCGCCGTGCCGGACGGCGTGCGCGTGGACAGCGGTGTGGAGGACGGCAGCGAGGTCGGCGTGCACTACGACCCCATGCTGGCCAAGGTGATCGCGTGGGCGCCGACCAGGCACGCGGCGATCCGCAAGCTGGCCGCCGCGTTGGAGCGGACCGAGATCCACGGCCTGATCACCAACCGCGACCTGCTGGTGCGCACGTTGCGGCACCCGGAGTTCGGCGCGGGCAACACCCACACCGACTTCTTGGACCAGCACGCGCTCACCACACCGGAACCGGTCGACGTGCGGCCCGCCGCGCTGGCCGCCGCGCTCGCGTTGGCCGAACGTCGGCGCACCGCCGCCCTGCCGCTGGGGTGGCGGAACCTCCCGTCCCAGCGGCAGAAGACCGTGTTCGAGCACGAAGGTGACGCGGTCGAGGTCGACTACCGGCACACCCGCACGGGCGTCGAGACGAGCCTCGGCCTCACGGTCGTGGCGACCTCGCCGGACGCGGTGACGTTCGAGCGGGACGGCGTGCGCACGACGTTCCCGGTCGCGGTGTACGGGGACCGGGTGGAGGTGGGTTCCGTGTCGCTCACGCCGCGCCCCCGCTTCCCCGAGCCGGAGGCCAAGATCGCCGAGGGCGCGAGCGTCGCGCCGATGCCCGGCACGGTCGTGCGGGTCTCGGTCGAACCGGGGCAGCGGGTCGAGGCCGGCGCGGAACTGCTGGTGCTGGAAGCGATGAAGATGGAACACCGGGTGCCGGCCGCCACCGGCGGCACCGTCACCGAAGTGCTGGTGCAGGCGGGTCAACAGGTCGACGCGGGCGACGTGCTCGCGATAGTGGAAGCCGAAGACTCGCTTGCGGGGTCGAGTGGAGGAGCAGTTTCATGACGATCAACTTCACCGAGAGCGAGGAGCGGCGTGCCCTGCGCAAGGCCGTCTCCGACATGGCCCGCAAGTACGGCCACCAGTACTTCACCGCCAAGGCGCGGGCGGGGGAGAAGACCGACGAGCTGTGGGCCGAGGCGGGCAAGCTCGGCTACCTCGGCGTGGCCGTGCCCGAGGAGTACGGCGGCGGTGGCGGCGGCATCGGCGACCTGGCCGCCGTGTGCGAGGAGTTGTCCGCGGCCGGCTGCCCGCTGCTGCTGACGGTCGTCTCGCCCGCCATCTGCGCCACCGTCATCGCCCGGTTCGGCACGGCCGAGCAGAAGCAGCGGTGGCTGCCCGGGTTCGCCGACGGCACCACCAAGATGGCGTTCGCCATCACCGAGCCGGACGCGGGCTCCAACTCGCACAAGCTCACCACCGCCATCCACCGCGACGGCGACGAGTGGGTCCTCAACGGCGGCAAGTACTACATCTCCGGCGTCGACGAGGCGGAGGCCGTGCTCGTGGTCGCACGCCATGTCGACGCCACGGGCCAACGGCTGCTGCCGTCGCTGATGATCGTGCCCACGAACGCGCCCGGCTTCACCTATCAGCACATCCCGATGGAGGTGCTGTCGCCCGAGAAGCAGTTCACCTGCTTCTTCGACGACGTGCGGCTGCCGCTGGACGCGTTGGTGGGCACCGAGGACGCCGGTCTGGCCCAGCTGTTCGCCGGCCTGAACCCGGAACGGATCATGGCTGCGTCGCTCGCCACCGGTATGGCCCGCCGCGCACTCGACCAGGCGAGCGAGTACGCCCGCACCAGGGCCGTCTGGGACACGCCGATCGGCGCGCACCAGGGCATCGCGCACCCGTTGGCGCAGTGTGCGATCCAGGTCGAGTTGGCGAGGCTGATGACCCAGAAGGCCGCGGCTCTCTACGACGCTGGGGAGGACCGGGCTGCTGGGGAGGCGGCCAACATGGCCAAGTACGCGGCGGGGGAAGCGGTGGCGGGAGCGGTGGACCAGGCCATCCAGGTCCACGGTGGCAACGGGCTGTCGTCCGAGTACGGACTGGGCGCCCTGCTGGCCGCGTCCCGGTTGTCCCGAATCGCCCCGGTCAGCCGGGAAATGATCCTGAACTTTGTGGCGCAGCACACGCTGAAGTTGCCGCGCTCGTATTAGGTCAGGTCCATTCCCAGCGCAGGCCGACCATGCCGGGACCGAAGTCGAGTGCGACCGCGTACGCGTAGCCCCACGTGTCCACCGGGGTCTCGCGCACGTCGGTGGGTTCTCCACCGGTCAAATCGGTCGTGAATTGTTCACAACGTGCGGGTCGGCACCGTGAATCGTACCGGACCTCCAGGACGTACTCGCGAACAGGGTGTCGGAAGCGCCGTGAGTGGGTGTTGTCAAACGTGGGATGGTGGGGTGCCACGTGGATCAGTTCGTACTCGATGGCGGTCCGCTCGCCCCGTCGCAGTGGACGGTCGAGGAGCAGTTCGGCGACCATCAGTCCGTTGCGCGGGTCGGCGGAAACCCGCCCCAGTCTGCACGACCTCAGCGTGCCGATGACCGGCAGCGGGTCGCCGGGCAGCCGGGTGTCGTAGCCCAGCAGGACCCGGTCGACGCCCGCCCGTTCGGCGCGCAGCACCTGCCGCGACCGCACCCGCCGGGTGCTGCCGTCCATCGCCAGCTCCACCTGATCGCGCAGGCTGAGGCGGGTGAGGTCCTGGTCGGTGCTGGTGTCGACCTCGGCCAGCAGCTCCGCGATGGTCGCGTAGTCGTGCTCGCCGACCCAGCCCTCGGGCCCGGAGATGCGCGTCCGGGGACGGGCCTTGCCGCGTGGCCGTGGCGGTCCGAGCAGCGTGCTCAGCCCACCCGGTCCGACGTCCAGGATCTCCTCCAGGTGGCCGACGGCGGTGAGCGAGTCCGGTCGTTCGGGACGCCGCCTGCCGGACTGCCAGTAGCTCAGCGCGGCGATGCTGACCGCCACGCCCCTAGCCCTCAGCTTGTGCTGGATGCGTTCCAGGCTGAGTCCTTTCGCTCGGATCGCCGCACGCAATGCGTCCGCGAAGGGGTCGGCCTCCGCGTCGATCCGTCGGGGATCGCGTACCCGCGATTCCGGTCCGACGACTGGCGTTGTCATCTTCGCTCCCGTTCTCCGTGGACAAGCCGAGCGACGTTATCGTGCGAAATCACCGGGGCGGTACAGCCGATCGGGTTTCCCGCCGTGAATTTGACCGAATCGGACGGTTAATCCCGCCGGCTGTGGAACGCTTGAATTCTCATTAACAGGGTCGGTGTGAAGAACCGGTGCGGCGCGATCGTCGCACCGCACTGTGGCATCTGGTCCCTTCCCGGTACGCGAAGCGGCCCATGGCCTCGGGATGTGGGTGACCTGGGACACATCCCGGCCCCGCCACGGGCTCTACTGGTGAGACGAACGGATGCCGGTGGTAGTTCCCGGGGAAGAACGAGAGCAGCTATGTGCAAGCTCACATTGACTGCCTGTGCGGATGTGGTGCCGTGAAGCATTTCCGCAGGTGGAAGCCCTGATTGGGCGGTATCGGCGGATGATCGGACCGGCCGGTGGGCACCGTGGCGGGCAACGGTTGTCCGGTAACGCGGAAGGACTTCTCCGCACTATGCGGGTGCGCGTTCGATGTTCGTTTCGACCGCACTGTCGAAAGGAATTTCTCCACAGCGTTGAATAGCTTCTCAATCACGTTGTGGGAGGCGGTCCCCAAGCGTATGGCGGCCGGACCGGCGGTGGCGTCCGCCGAGTGGCCCCACGTCGACCGTCCCGTCTCAGGCTGGGCCGGGTGGACGAGCGCGTCCGGCCGGCCGCCCGCCGATGCCCGAACCGACCACTCCGTCGGACGAACTCCGGCGGGCCGGAGTTCGGCACACTGGCAGGCCCGACGCGTGATCCGCGCCGAGGTTCCTTCCCCTGCAAAGGAAAACCGCATGCGCAAGCTCTTACCCGGCCTGACCCTGGCCGTCCTGACCGCCACCCTGCTCGCCGCTCCCGCCCACGCCGTCCCCGCACACGCCGAGGGCGTCGTCCTGCACGAGGGCTCGGCCACCGCCGTGCCCGGCAGTTACATCGTCAAGCTCAAGGACCCGGCCGTCGACGCGGCAGGGTTCGACGGGCAGGTCGCCCGGAGGTTCGCCGCGTTCGGCGGTTTCTCCGCGACACTCACCCCGAAACAGGCCCGCCGCCTCGCCGCCGACCCCGCCGTCGACTACGTCGAACAGGACCAGGTCGTGCACGCCAACGGCGTCGGGGCACTGGCGACACAGGCCAACGCGCCGTGGGGCCTGGACCGGATCGACCAGCGCGCCCTGCCGCTGAGCACCACCTACAGCTACACGTCGGTCGGCGCCGGCGTCACCGCGTACGTGATCGACACCGGCATCCGGGTCACCCACACCGAGTTCAGCGGTCGTGCGATCCACGGCTACGACGCCGTGGACAACGACTTCATCGCCCAGGACGACAACGGCCACGGCACGCACATGGCGGGCATCATCGCCGGCCGCACGTACGGCGTGGCCAAGGGCGTCCAGGTGTGCGGCGTGCGGGTGCTCAACGCCGCCGGCAGCGGCACCGTCTCCGGTGTCATCGCGGGCGTGGACTGGGTGACGCGGAACGCGGTCCGTCCCGCCGTGGCGAACTTCAGCCTGGGCGGCGCGGCTTCCGTCGCGCTGGACGACGCGGTGCGCCGCATGATCGCCGCGGGCATCACCGCGTCCGTCACGGCGGGCAGCAGCGGCAGCATCTCCAACACGTCGCCTGCCCGGGTCACCCAGGCCATCACGTCCGGCGGCACCAACCAGTCCGACGCCAGGGCGCCGTTCTCCAACTACGGCCCCGGGGTGGACCTGTACGCGCCGGGCGCCAACATCATCTCCGCCTGGCACACCAGTGACACCGCCGCCGTCACGCTCAGCGGCACGTCCATGGCGACCGCGTTCGTCAGCGGTGTCGCCACCCGGTACCTCCAGTTCGTGCCGACGGCCACCCCGGCCCAGGTGCACGCCGAGATCGTGAACCAGGCGACGCCGCTGCCCTGGGGCGGCCGGCTCTTGTACTGGTCTCCCGCGAGGTAACCGCGCCGGCGCCCCGGCGCACGACCCGCGCCGGGGTCCCTTCCCCTGCAAAGGAACCCTGCCCATGCGCAAGTTGTTGTCCGGCCTGGGTGTCGCGGCCCTCGCCGCCGTCACCCTCACCACTCCGGCCCACGCCGAAGGCGCGGTGCTGCACGCCGGTTCGGCCACGGCCGTCCCCGGCAGTTACATCGTCAAGCTGAAGCACCCGGCCGTCGACGCGGTCGGGCTCGACGGTCAGGTGACGCGGAGGTTCGCCGCGTTCGGCGGCTTCTCGGCGACCCTGACCGAGAAGCAGGCCCGCCGCCTCGCCGCCGACCCCGCCGTCGAGTACGTCGAACAGGACCAGGTCGTCCGCGCCCACACCACCCAGCTCAACGCGCCGTTCGGCCTGGACCGGATCGACCAGCGCGCGCTGCCGGTGGACGGCAGGTACAGCTACACCACGACCGGAGCGCGCACCAGGGCGTACGTGATCGACACGGGCGTCCGGTCCACGCACACCGAAATCGCGGGCCGGTCGTGCGCCGGCTACGACGTGGTCGACAACGACACCGTCCCCCAGGACGACAACGGCCACGGCACGGCCATCGCGTCCCTCATCGCGGGCCGCACCAACGGCGTCGCCAAGGAAGCACTGGTGTGCGGCGTCCGGGTGCTCAACGCCTCTGGCAGCGGCACGACCGCCGGCGTCATCGCGGGCATCGACTGGGTGGCGCGCAACCACGTCAAGCCCGCGTCGGCGAACCTCAGCCTGGGCGGCGGCGTGTCGACCGCGATGGACGACGCGGTGCGGCGGCTCATCTCGGCGGGCGTGACCGCGTCCGTGACGGCGGGCGGCAGCAACACCAATGCGGTGAACTTCTCACCGGCCCGGGTGACCGAGGCGATCACCTCGGGCTCGTCCACCCGGACCGACACCCGCGCCACGTTCTCCAACTACGGCGCGGTGGTCGACGTCTACGCGGTCGGCGTCGGCATCACGGTCGCGTGGCACACCGGCGACACGGCCACCGCCACGCTCAGCGGCACGTCGCTGTCCACCGCCTACGTCACCGGTGTGACGCTCAGGTACCTCCAGGCCAACCCCGCGGCGACGCCCGCTCAGGTGCACTCGGCGGTCGTCACCGCGGCCACCGTGCTGTCGTGGGGCCGACTCCTCTACTGGTCGCCGAACCGGTAAGCGCGCTGGTCTCCGACCAGGTGAGCGCGCTGATCCCCGACCAAGTGAGCTACTGGTCGGCGAGGTGAGCAGACGGGGCGAGCTCGTGGCGCATCACGAGCTCGCCCTCGTCCACCTCGCCCGTGTCGGTGAAGCCGAACGCCGCGTACAGGCCGCGCGCCACCGCGTTACCCGGCACGACGGTCAGCACCAGCTCGGTGCGGCCCTCCGCGCGCGCCACGTCGGCGATCGCGGCCAGGCCCTTGCGGCCGAGCCCGCGGCCCTGCGCCCGCCGGTCGATCATGAACCGGGCGATGTGCAGCGCATCCGGCCGATCCCGTTCGAGGAGGGTGAAGCCCACCAGGTCGGTTCCGCTGAACAGCGCAAGCGGCTGCAACTTCGGGCGGTAGATCCAGGCGTCCGCGATCGACTTCAGGTTCGTCGCGACGAACGCCCGCTGCTCCTCGTGGACCTCCAGACCGATGACGGCCCGGTAGTTGTCCTCGGTGACGGGTTCCAAACGCATCTCCGGACCGTAGCGCCGTCGTCACGCACCCGCGCCCGCATTTTGGGAACCCGCAGGTCGGGCGGATTGTTGACGCTGCTGGATAACTGGCAAATGTTCACACTTCCGAGTTAACGCCCTGGTTGCCTACGTTGTGACGGTCAGCGAGGGCAAGGTGGCCCAACGTCACCCCCGAGCCCTGCGAAGCTCCTCGGGGTGCGTTGGGGCCACCGTTCGAAGAACGGAATCCGCATGCGACAGTCACGACAGGTCCGGTTCCTGGCCGGGGTCGGGGCGACGGCGCTCGCCGTCACCGCGTCCTCCCTGTTGGCCGCCCCCGCGCAGGCCGCCGAGGGCGAGATCCGCGCCGCCGACGCCACGCACAAGGTGCAGAACCACTTCATCGTCAAGCTCAAGGACGGCTCGTCGGCGTCCGCGGAGAGCCTGGCGGGCCAGTACGGCGGCCACGTCGACACCGTGTTCCGCAGCGCGCTCAACGGCTTCTCCGTGTCGCTGCCCGAGGCGGCGGCCAAGCGGCTCGCGGCCGACCCGTCCGTCGAGTACGTCGAGCAGGACCAGGTGTTCCACACCCAGGCGACGCAGACCAACCCGCCGTCGTGGGGCCTGAACCGCATCGACCAGCGCAACCTGCCGCTGAACACGACCTACAGCTACACCTCCACCGGCTCGGGCGTGAACGTCTACGTCATCGACACCGGCGTGCGGATCAGCCACAGCACGTTCGGCGGCCGGGCGCGCAACGGCTACGACGCGGTCGACAACGACAGCGTCGCCCAGGACGGCAACGGCCACGGCACGCACGTCGCGGGCACCATCGCGGGCAGCCAGTACGGCGTCGCCAAGAGCGCGACGGTGTACGGCGTGCGCGTGCTGAACAACTCCGGCAGCGGCACCACCGCCGACGTGGTCGAGGGCATCGACTGGGTCGCCCGCAACCACGTCAAGCCGGCCGTGGCGAACATGAGCCTCGGCGGCGGAGCGTCCACCACCATCGACGCGGCCGTGCGCCGTGCGGTCTCGGCGGGCGTCACGTTCGCCGTCGCGGCGGGCAACAGCAACGCCAACGCGGGCAACTACTCGCCGGCCCGCGTGACCGAGGCCCTCACCGTGGGCGCGACCACCAGCACCGACGCCCGCGCGAGCTACTCGAACTACGGCTCGGTGCTCGACATCTTCGCGCCCGGCTCGTCGATCACCTCGGCGTGGCACACCAGTGACACCGCCACCAACACCATCAGCGGCACCTCGATGGCGGCCCCGCACGTCGCCGGCGCCGCCGCCCGCTACCTCCAGGGCGCCCGCACGGCGACCCCGTCCCAGGTGGCGAGCTACCTGATCGGCCAGTCGACCCCGAGCAAGGTCACCAGTCCGGGCACCGGTTCGCCGAACCGCCTGCTCTACCTGGCGCCCACCGCCTGATCGTCGGCACGTTGAGCCGGGGCCGTCCCTTCGGGGGCGGCCCCGGTCGCGTTCAGGCCGGTTCCACCACGAGGAACACCAGGGACGTGGCCGGTTTGCCGCCGCCCTGGGGGATGTCGGTGCCGTCGGCGAGGCCCGCTTCGGCCACCTGGTCGATGACCTCCATGCCGCGCGTGACGCGGCCGATCACCGGGAAGTCCGGACCGATCAGCGGGCTGTCCTGGTAGATGATGAAGAACTGGCTGCCGTTGGTGCCGGGACCCGCGTTGGCCATCGCCACCACACCGCGCGTGTAGTCGCCGGTCTTGGCCGTCGGGTCGTCGTAGACGTAACCCGGTCCGCCGGCGCCGGTGTCCGTCGGGTCGCCGCACTGGATCATCCAGATCCCCTCCACCGTGAGCCGGTGGCACCTCGAGGACTTGTAGAGCTGCTGCTTGATCAGGTGGCGGAAGCTGTGCACCGAACACGGCGCGCTCTCGGCGTCGAGCTCCACGTCGATGCGGCCATGGTTGCTGTCGACGCGGACCGTCAGGGTGCCGCCGGCCGGTACCTGACCTTCGTCGGGCGGGCTCACCCGGCGCAGCGGCCCCTCGGTGACCAGCGGGTACTCGCAGGCGACCGTCGGGATCGGCTCGGCCGGCGGCGCCGACCCCGCCACCGGACGGCCGGGGACCGCCGTGGAGCACGCGGTCGTCAACAGGATCAAGGCGCTCACGAGCAGGCGTCTGGCCATCACGGGATCCTAGGGCGCGGTGATCACCGAGCCGCCCCGACCGGACCGGGAAACCTGGTGGCGTCGACCCGGGGGTCGTTCGTTAGCCTTGACGACCAGCCGTCGTTCCAGGTGGCCCCACGTTTGAGTCAACCCGAGGAGAGCAGTACCCGTGATCCGCACGCACGAGGCCGGGACGCTCCGCGCCGAGCACGCCGGGCAGTCCGTCACCCTGACCGGGTGGGTGGCCCGCAGGCGCGATCACGGCGGGGTGATCTTCATCGACTTCCGGGACGCCTCCGGTATCGCCCAGGTCGTCTTCCGCGAGGGCGAGATGGCCGAACGCGCCCACAAGCTGCGCTCCGAGTACGTGATCAAGGTCGTCGGCGACGTCACCCGCCGCCCCGAGGGCAGCGACAACCCCGACCTGCCCACCGGTGCCATCGAGGTCTACGCCACCGAGCTGGAAGTCCTCAACGAGTCCGCCCCGCTGCCGTTCCAGTTGGACGAGCACCTGGAGGTCGGCGAGGAGGCGCGCCTGCGCCACCGCTACCTCGACCTGCGCCGCAGCGGCCCGGCCAAGGCCATGCGGCTGCGCAGCGAGGCCAACCGGATCGCCCGCGAGGTGCTGCACGCGGAGAAGTTCGTCGAGGTCGAGACCCCGACCCTGACCCGCTCCACCCCCGAGGGCGCGCGCGACTTCCTGGTGCCCGCCCGGCTGCGCCCCGGCTCCTGGTACGCCCTGCCGCAGTCCCCGCAGCTGTTCAAGCAGCTGCTGATGGTCGGCGGCCTGGAGCGGTACTACCAGATCGCCCGCTGCTACCGGGACGAGGACTTCCGCGCCGACCGGCAGCCCGAGTTCACCCAGCTCGACATCGAGATGAGCTTCGTCGAGCAGGACGACGTGATCGCGCTCGGCGAGCAGGTCATCGGCGCCCTGTGGAAGGAGCTGGCCGACCACGAGGTCCCCCGGCCGTTCCGCCGCATCTCCTACGCCGAGGCGATGGCCAAGTACGGCACCGACAAGCCGGACCTGCGCTTCGACCTCGAACTGACCGAGCTGACCGAGTACTTCAAGGACACCCCGTTCCGGGTGTTCCAGGCGGCGTACGTCGGCGCGGTCGTCATGCCCGGCGGCGCGTCGCAGCCTCGCCGCACGCTCGACGCGTGGCAGGACTGGGCCAAGCAGCGCGGGTCTCGTGGACTGGCGTACGTGCTGGTCAACGAGGACGGCACGCTCGGCGGCCCGGTCGCCAAGAACCTCTCCGACGCCGAGCGCGACGGCCTGGCCAAGGCCGTCGGCGCCAACCCCGGCGACTGCGTGTTCTTCGGCGCGGGCGAACCGGACGGCGCCCGCGCGCTGCTCGGCGCGGCCCGCGTGGAGATCGCGCACCGGGTCGGCCTGATCGACGAGAGCGCCTGGTCGTTCGTGTGGGTCGTGGACTTCCCGATGTTCGAGGCGGTCGACAAGATCGGCGACGACGTCGCGGTGGGCAGCGGCAAGTGGACCGCCCTGCACCACGCGTTCACCTCGCCCACCCCGGAGTGGATCGACCGCTTCGAGGAGGACCCGGGCAAGGCGCTGGCCTACGCCTACGACATCGTCTGCAACGGCAACGAGATCGGCGGCGGGTCGATCCGTATCCACCGCGCCGACGTGCAGCAGCGGGCGTTCCAGGTCATGGGCATCGGGCCGGAGGAAGCGCAGGAGAAGTTCGGCTTCCTGCTCGACGCGTTCAAGTACGGCGCGCCGCCGCACGGCGGCATCGCGTTCGGCTGGGACCGGATCGCCATGCTGCTCGGCGGGTTCGACTCGATCCGCGAGGTCATCGCGTTCCCGAAGAGCGGCGGCGGCTACGACCCGCTGACCGCGGCTCCCGCGCCGATCACGCCGCAGCAGCGCAAGGAAGCGGGCGTGGACGCCAAGCCCGCTCCCGAGAAGACCGGCGCCGGCGGGGAGAAGACCGAGAAGCCGGCTCAGTAGGCCGTGCTGCACCTGCGGGCCATCTGCCCGGCCGAGCGCACCGACGAGGTGCTGGCGGCGCTGACACAGCACCCCGGCGTCACGCACGTGGTGGTGCTGCGCGGCGCGGCCGTCGAGCCCGCGGGTGACGTGGTCGAAGCCGACGTCGCCAGGGAGGCCACCGACACGGTGGTGGCCTCCCTGTGCGCGCTGGACGTCGACCGCGACGGCGGCGTCACGCTGGAGCAGATCGACACCGCCCTCTCCGACGCGGCCGACCGCGCCGAGGAGAAAGCGCCAGGTGAGGCGGCGGACGCCGTGGTGTGGGAGGAGCTGCTGGCCCGCACCGGCGAAGAATCCCGGCTCAACGCCACGTTCCTGTCGTTCCTGGCCATCGCGTGCCTGCTCGCGGCGGTCGGCGTGGTCACGAACTCGCCGATCACCATCGTCGGCGCCATGGTCGTCGGACCGGAGTTCGGTCCGCTGGCCGCCATCGCCGTCGGCCTGGTGCTGCGGCGCTGGGACCTGGTCCGGAGAGCCGCGACGGCGCTCGCGGTCGGGTTCCCGGTGGCCATGGCGATCACCGCCGTGGCCGCGTTCGCGGGCTCGTTCACCGACCTGTTCGACCGGGGTATGGTGCTGGCCGCGCACGAGGTCGACTTCGTGTTCCAGGTCGGCCCGTTCTCGTTGATCGTGGCGCTGCTCGCGGGCGCCGCGGGGATGCTGTCGATGACGTCCGCCAAGTCGGCGGCACTCGTCGGGGTGTTCATTTCGGTCACCACCGTGCCCGCCGCGGGCTTCGCGGCGGTGGCCGCGGTTCTCGCGGAGTGGGACATATGCCTCCAGTCCGTGGCACAGCTCGCGGTGAACCTCGTGGGCATCGTGGCGGCGGCGGCGCTGGTCCTGGCGTTGCGAAACCGCCGTGGCCAACCCCGGGACCTGGGACGACCGCTCGCGAACGGCTGACCGGGCGGCAATTTCCACAGAGGGTGGTATCCGACGGGGGTGAGCATTACCGTCACGGTGCCCGGACGGGTTCTGTCAGGTCTAGGCCACCGGGAGTAGGGTCGGAGGAGATGAGTGTGGAGATCACCGCCGGCCCGCAGGACATCGACGACGCTGCCCCTTCCGAGCTCGACGCCGCCGTGGCAGCGGCCGAATCGGTGTTGAGCGGAAGATTCGGCGCACCGGTTCGACTGGCCGACCCCGAAGACCTAGGGGGAGCGGGCCGGTCTGTCGTCGTCCGCGTCCGCGTGGCGCACACCCCGTTCTCGCTGCCCCGCACGCTGGTGGTGAAGCGCTACCCGTCACGGGTGGCCGACCGGGACCCGTTCGCGCACGAGGTGGTGAGCCACAAGCTGCTCACCGCGCTGCCGTCCGAGGAACGCCTCACCCCCGAGCTGGTCGCGCAGGACAACACCAAGCGGCTCGTGGTGCTCGAAGACCTGGGCAAGGCGCCGCGGCTGGCGGAAAAACTGCTGGGATCCGACGCGCGTGCCGCCGAACGAGGGCTGCTGTCGTGGGCGCACGCCATGGGGCGGCTGCACGCGACGACCGCCGGGCGTGACGCGGACTTCGACGCGTTGATGCGCCGGCAGGGGAGCCAGTGCTGCGCCGACCCGATCGTGGTCGACGTGCACACGGCGTTGGCCGGGTTGCCCGCGCTGCTGTTCGACTCTCTGGAAGTGGCCACGCCGGACTCGGTGCGGTCGTTCGCCGAGCAGGCGGTGCGCGGGTTCGTCACGTCCCGTCGGCGTGCGTTCAGCCCGTCCACGTCGTGCCCGGACAACCACCTGGTGACCAGCAAGGGCGTCCGGTTCCTCGACTTCGAGGGCGGGTGCGTGCGGGACATCGTGTTCGACGCGGCGTGCCTGCGGGTGCCGTTCCCGTCGTGCTGGTGCGCCTACGGGCTGCCCGCCGGCATGTCGGAGGCGATGGTCGCGGCGTGGCGGGCCGAGGTGTCGTCGGTGTGGCCGGACCTGGACGACGACGCGGTGTTCCTGCCGCGGTTGCTGGAATCGCAGCTGATGTGGGTGTGGCTGGCGACGTGGCGCGGGTTGCCGCGGTTGGACCTGTCGCTGCCGTCCGGGCACCGCCCGCTGGACTCGGCGCCGCGCAGCATGGTGCTGACGGCGCGGTGGCTGCGGTTGCGGGACGACGCGTTGGCGTTGCGCGCCACGCACGTCGCGGCGCACGCTGACGCCGTCGTCTCGGCGCTGGTGTCGCGGTACGGGTCGGCCGCCGCAAAACTGCCGCTGTACCCGGCATTCCGGTAGCGTTCCGCTGTTCGTTCTCGGCACGTCACGTCGTTGCGCGAGGGTCTTCACCGTGGCCAAGACGGTGCGCAGCCTGGTGGTCCTGGGCGACTCGACGACGGTGGGCGTGGGCGACCCCGTGCCCGGTGGGTGGCGTGGCGTCGGCCCGCTGCTCGCGGAGGCGTTCGCGGACGCGCGGTATGCGAACGTCTCGTTCGCCGGGGCGCGGGTCGCGTCGGTGCGGTACGAGCAGTTGCCCAAGGTGCTGCCCCTCCAACCGGACGCGGCCGTGTTGTTGGTGGGGATGAACGACACGTTGCGGTCGGACTTCGACGGTCGGCAGTTGCACGTCGACCTGAACGCGATCGTGGGCGCTCTGGTGTCGGCCGGGGCCGCCGTCGTCACGGTGCGCTTTCACGACCACAGCCGGGTGTTCCGGCTGCCGGGGGCGTTGCGGCGGGCGTTGCGGGCGCGGATCGCCGAGCTGAACGACATCATCGACGCGGTCGTGCGGCGGCACGGGATCGGGTGCGTCGACCTCGACCTGATGGACGGCGCCTACTCGATGGACACGTGGGCGGTGGACCGGCTGCACCCGTCGGAGGTGGGACATCGCCGGTTGGCGGCGGCGTTCGCGGCGCGGTTGGCCGAGTCGGGGTGCGAGGTGCCGGGCCGGGTGTCGTTGGCGTGCACGGGCGGATTGAAGGTGACGCCGTTGCACCACGTGGGTTGGTTGGTGCTCAAGGGGATTCCGTGGCTGTGGAGCCGTGGCCGCGACCTCCTGCCCTACGCCGCCGCGATCATGTACCGCTCGTGGGCCGGTCACCCGGAACCACCCCGCTATGTCATCCGGCCGAGTGATGACCTCGACCACGCGTTTGAATAACGTGGAGGAATGATCCGGTCACTGCTCCACCCGGCCCACTCCTCCTCGACCATCCGGTCCATCGTGGACGGAGGCGGTGGCCGCGCCGTCCACCGGCTCGGCCACCGCTTCATCCGCCCCCTCGCCCACCGCTTCGTCCGCCCTCTTGCCCGACCCCTTGCCCACCGCCTCGTCCAGGCCGCGCTAGGAAAGCCGGTAGACGGTCGACCCCCCGATCGTCAGGGCCTCGTAGTTCGCGGCGACCCACTCGCCGATCTCGTTTGCGCCGCCGCGCGGTCCGGCCCCGCCCATGCCCCCGGTGACGAAGTAGCCGATCCGCCCGTCCGCCACGTACCGCTGGAATTCGGCGAGCGTGGGCGCCGGGTCGCCGCCGCTCCAGCCGCCGATCCCGATCACGGCCTTGCCCGACGCCAGGGCCAGGGTCGCCGCACCCTGCGCGCTCATCGTCGCCGCCGCCCACGTGCCGGTGGTGTCCTTCAACAGGTCCACCACCTCGTCGTCGGTCTGGTCCATCGGGCCGTTGCCGGCGTTCGACTCGCCCGAGTCCACGGCGGGGCCGGACATCGGGATCGAACCTCCGTGCGGGGTCGCGGCAGTGGCCACGCCGAAGGCCGCGGCGGAGAGCAGGGAGGTGATCAGGGCCATCGCGGCCATCCGGCGTGCGCCCATCACGATCGCCGTGGCCACCAGCACGGTCAGCGCCGCGACCGTCCAACGGAGCGCGGGCAGCCAGTCCTCGAACCGGTGGAGCAGCGCGAATCCCCAGAAGCCGGCCGCCGCGACCATGAGCGCGAGCGCCACGCGTACCGGGAGGTGGTTGCGGCCACGCCACATCTCCCGACCGGCGATGGCGGCCAGCGCGGCGACGCCGGGCGCGACGGCGACCGTGTAGTAGGGGTGCGTGATGCCGCTCATGAAGCTGAACACGATCCCGTTGCCCAGCACCCAGAGCCCCCACAGCACCAGGGCCGCGCGGGTCCGGTCGGTGCGCGGCAGGCGGCGGGTGAACCACAGTCCGGTCACCATCCCGATGAGCGCGGCGGGCAGCAGCCACGAGATCTCGCCGCCCATGCTCGCCCCGAACAACCGGTCGATCCCGGTCCCACCGCCGAAGCCGAGGGGCGCGTTCCCACCGTCCGCGACCACGCCACCGCCTCCTCGTCCGCCGAAGATCCGGCCAAGGCCGTTGTAGCCGATCGCCAGCTCCCACAGGGAGTCCGTCGAAGACCCGCCGATGTACGGGCGTGATTCCGACGGCCACAGCTCGACCAGGGCGATGAACCACCCCGCGGACACGGTGACGGCGAGCCCCGCGCCGAGCAGGTGCAGGAACCGCTTGGGCAGTGAGGTGGGCGCGGCCAGCAGGTAGGCGGCGGTGAAGGCGGGCAGCACCAGGAAGGCCTGCCCCATCTTGGCCAGGAACGCGAACCCGATCGCCACGCCCGCGAGCGCGAGCCACCAGCCGGAGGCCTTCTCCAGCGCCCGCACGGTGCAGTAGGCGCCGGCGACCATCAGCAGCACCAGCAACGCGTCGGGAAGGTTGAACCGGAACATCAGCACGGCGACCGGCGTCAGGGCGAGGGCCGCACCGGCCATCAACCCGGCCACCGCGCCGGAGGTGCGCTTCACCGTGGCGTACAACAACCACACGGCCAGCACACCCTCGATGGCCTGCGGCGCCAGCACGGTCCAGCTGGAGAACCCGAAGATCCGGGCGAACAGTCCGCTCACCCACAGCGCGGCGGGCGGTTTGTCCACGGTGATGACGCCACCGGCGTCGAGTCCGCCGAACAGCCAGGCGGTCCAGCTCTCCGCACCGGCCTGGGTGGCGGCGGCGTAGTAGCTGTTGCCCCAACCGGAGTCGGTGATGTTCCACAGGTATAGGACCGCGGTGCCCACCAGCAACACGACCAACGCGGGCGTGGTCCAGTTCCGGACGGGCCGCGGTGGGGCCGGGTGGGGTGCGGGTGCCGTCGCGGTGACGGTGGTCATGGCAGTGGTCCCTAGAGTCGAATGCGGGGTGACGGTCGAGTTCGGTGTGAGGGCCGTGCGCGGGGTGGTCATCCGGCGGCCTCCGCGGCGCGGCGGGGTCGGAAGACCCAGTTGCGCAGCAACAGGAAGCGCAGCACGGTGGCGAGAAGGTTGGCGCCGACGACGGCGACCAGTTCCGCCGGGCCGCCGGGCGCGGAGAAGAGGTGGAGCAGGGCGAGTGAACCGCTGGTGAGTGCCAAGCCCAACCCGAAGACGATCAGGCCTTCGAACTGGTGTCGGCCCGCGCCCCGTCTGCCGCGCACGCCGAACGTGAACCGGCGGTTCGCGGCGGTGTTCGCGATGGCCGTGATCAGGAGGGCGACGAGGTTGGCGCCCTGCGCGCCCAAAGCGCCGCGCAGCACCACGAACAGGAGGAGGTACGCGACCGTGCTGATCACGCCGACGGCGGCGAACCGGACCAGCTGCTTGAACAACCCGGCGGGCACACCCGGTGTCTGCGGTTCCAAGGGTTCTCTCCCCAGCTGAACGCGGAGTTCACCGATCGGGATGCGCCCGGTCACCAGACCGCGCGCCACCCGGGCGACGCCTTTCAGGTCGGCCACGGCGGTGGACACGATGTCGACCCGGCTGTCCGGGTCGTCCACCCAGTCCACCGGCACCTCGTGGATCCGTGCGCCCGCGCGTTCGGCGAGCACCAGCAGTTCCGTGTCGAAGAACCAGCCGGTGTCCTCGACGTGGGGCAGCAGCCGGCGGGCGACGTCGGCCCGGATCGCCTTGAACCCGCACTGCGCGTCGGTGAACCTGGTCGCCAACGCGCCGCGCAGGATCAGGTTGTAGCAACGGGAGATGAACTCGCGCTTCGGCCCGCGCACCACCCGCGCCCCACGGGCCAGCCGGCTGCCGATCGCCAGGTCGGAATGCCCGGAGATCAGCGAGGCCACGAGCGGCGCGAGGGCGGCGAGGTCGGTGGACAGGTCGACGTCCATGTACGCCAGCACAGCGGCGTCCGACGCGGTCCACACCGCCTTCAACGCCCGGCCGCGCCCTTTCTCGGCCAGGTGCACCGCGGCCACCCCGGACAGTTCGCGGGCCAGCTCGTCGGCGACGGCACGCGTCCCGTCGGTGCTCGCGTTGTTCGCGATGGTGATCCGGAACGTGTAGGGGAACGTCTGCGTCAGGTCGGCGTGCAGCTTGCGCACGCAAGACCCGAGGCCACGTTCCTCGTTGTACACAGGCACTACCACGTCGAGCACGGTGGTCGTCGTGAGCGTCGTGAAGGTCATGACCTCACCCTCGGGCGCGTCACTGGGCGGCTCGTGTGTCATGGCTGTGCGCCCGCTGTGAGGTCGTAGACGGTCACGTCGTCCACGGTGGTCGCGGTGAACGTCGCTTCCACCCACTCGACGATCCGCTCGGACGCGTCGCTGCCGGTCTCCGCCGGCATGCCCGCGCCGCCGAGGAAGTAGTGGATCCGTCCACTCCGGACCATTTCCTGGAACTCGGCCAGTGTGGGCGCGGGGTCGGTGCCGTTGAACCCGCCGACGGCCATCACGGGCTCACCGCTGCCGAGCTGGTACCCGGCCGCGTTGTTCGACCCCACGGCCGCCGCCGCCCAGGTGAACCCGTCGTTGTCCCGCAACAGTCGCACCAGCTCTTCGCCGGGCGTGGGCGCGTGGAGCAGTCCGCCCATGCCGCCGCCCATCCGGCCGACGTTGGTCACGGTGCCGCCTGGTCCGGCGAGGACCAGGCCACCCGGCTGGTTGCCCCGCGCGGGTCCGGCGGCGGGGATCGCGCCGGAGTGCGGTGTCACCGCGGTGGCCACCGAGTACGCGCCCGGCCCGAGGACAGCGGCGACGAGGGCGACCGGCACGACGACCACCGCCGGCGCGACCGTGACCAAGAACAACCCGACCGCCGCCAGCAGACCGAGGATCAGCACCACGGCGGCCAACACGGTCGACCAGTCCAACAGCAGCAGGTAGGCCTGGAGCGCCGTCACGGCCAGCGCGCCCGACAATGCCGCCGCCGCAACGGGTTCCTGCCGCTTACGCCACAACGCGACCGCGCCGATCCCGATCAGCGCGCCGATCGCCGGGGCCAGCGCCACCGTGTAGTACGCGTGGATGATGCCGTTCATGAAGCTGAACACCGCGGCGGTGACCACGAGCCAGCCGCCCCACAGCGCGAGCCCGACCCGTTCGCCCTTCCGCCCGGCCCACCACCCGGCGACGAGCAGCACCAGCGCGGTCGGCAGCAGCCACGCGATCTGACCGGCCATCTCGGCCCCGAGCAGCCGACCCCACCCGCCGCCCCGACCGCCACCGCCGACGCTGCCGATCTCCTCACCGGTCAGCCGGCCCAGCCCGTTGTGGCCGAGCGCCAACTCCAGCACGCTGTTCGACTGCGATCCGCCGATGTACGGCCGCGAGCCGGCGGGCACCAACTCCACCGCCAGCACCCACCATCCACCGGCGACGACCAACGCCCCCAGCGCCGCGCCCAAGTGCCACACCTTGCGCAGCAAGGCGGCCGGTGCGAACACCAGGTACACCAGCGCGAACGCGGGCACCACCAGGAACGCCTGGAGCATCTTGGCCAGGAACGCGAACCCCACCGCCACCCCGGCGAGCACCAACCACCGCACCGACGCCTTCTCGGTGGCACGGACCGTGCAGTAGGCGCCCGCGACGAGCAGCAGGAGCATCAGCGCGTCGGGGTTGTTGAACCGGAACATCAGCACCGCGACCGGCGTCAACGCCAGCACGACGCCCGCGATCAGACCAGCCGCCTCACCGGCCGTGCGGCGCACGGTGGCGTAGAGCAGCCACACACTGGCCACGCCCATGAGCGCCTGGGGGACCAGGATGCTCCAGGCGTTGACCCCGAACAGTCGGGCGGACAACCCCATGACCCAGGTCGCCGCGGGTGTCTTGTCGACGGTGATGGCGCCCGCCGGGTCGGTCGCGCCGAAGAACCACGCCGACCAGCTCTCGGCGCCGGCCTGGGCGGCGGCGGAGTAGTAGGCGTTGGCCCAGCCGGAATCGCCCAACCGCCACAGGTACAGCACCGCTGTTCCGGCCAACAACAGCAACAGGGGTAGTCGCGCTCGCATGGGGTCGAGCCTGTCGGCGGACCCTGGGCGGTCCTTGTGCCCTGCCTGTGAGCCGGCTGTGCACGATCAACACCTGGTCGGCTCGCGGCCTCACGTGTCGAACGCGTCCTCGACCCACGCCGCATCGGACGGCGAAGCCACGAACGTGGTCCCTCGGACGGTCATCACCCACGGTTCGAGGTGATGCGCCGCGAACAGCTCCAACGCGGTTCCGTCGGCCAGCAGGAACCGCGGGTCGACCGGGAGGAAGGTCGACTGGACCTCACACCCCACGACATCCAGACCGGCCAAGCGAGCCACCAGTGCGCGGGCGTCCTCAGACTCCCAGCCGAACAGCAGATGTCCGCCGACGACCCGCCACGCACAGGTCACCGCGAGGCTCCACTCGGCGCCGGACAGGATGAGCACCTCGTCATCACCCCAGGACGCTTGGTCCACGGTGAGCGGAAGCGCTGCGTGCAGCGTGTGGGCGAAGGGTCCGGGCACACTCCGAAGCTTTCCACTTCAGCGAGGCAGCCGCACCGTGAACGTGGTCCGCCCCGGCTTGCTGTCGAGCCGCACCGAACCCTCGTGCGACGCCACGACGGCGGCCACGATCGACAGGCCGAGCCCGGTGCTCCCGGCGGCCCGCGACCGGGACGTGTCGCCCCGGCTGAACCGCTCGAACACCTCGCCCTGCAACTCGGGCGGGATGCCGGGACCGTCGTCGGTCACCGACACCTCCACCTCCTCGTCCACAGTGGACAATGAAGTCGTGACGGTCGTCCCGGGCGGAGTGTGCGTGCGAGCGTTGGACAACAGGTTCGCCACCACCTGGTGCAGTTTGTGCGCGTCACCGGTCACCTGGACCGCGTCGGGCGGCAACGCGAGCCGCCATTCGTGGTCCGGTCCGGCGATCCGGGCGTCGCTCACCGTGTCGAGGATCAACCGCGACACGTCCACCGGTTCACGCCCCAGCGGACGTCCCGCGTCCAGCCGCGCCAGCAGCAGCAGGTCCTCGACCAGCGACGTCATCCGCACCGCCTCCGACTCGACCCGCCGCATGGCGTGCCCGATCTGCGGCGGAACCTCGTCGGACGTGCGCCGGGTCAGTTCGGCGTACCCGCGGATGGCGGCGAGGGGAGTGCGGAGCTCGTGGCTGGCGTCGGCGACGAACTGCCGGACCCGGGTCTCGCTGGCGTGCCGGGCCTCCAACGCGCTGCCGACGTGCCCGAGCATCCGGTTCAACGCCAGCCCGACCTGACCCACCTCGGTGTCGGGGTCGGCGTCCTCGTCGGACACCCGTTCGGCCAACGCCACCTCGCCCTCGTGTAACGGCAGTTCGGCCACCCGGCTCGCGGTCGCGGCGACCCGTTCCAGCGGACGCAGCGTGCGCCGGACGATCACCGCGCCGGCCAGGCTCACCACGATCAACCCGGCCAGCGCCACCCCGCCGAGGATCAGCCCCATCCCCCACACGGTGCTGTCGACGTCGGCCATCGGCAGTCCGGTGATGAACCGCAGACCGGACGTGGTCGTGGTCGAGAGCAGCCGGTGTTCACCCAGTTCCTCGCTCAGCCACACGGTGCGCGGCTTCCCGTCCGCGGGGATGGACTCGATCCGCTCCCGAACCTCGACCGACAGCGCCTCCTTCCGGCCGAGCCCGGGTGTGAGCCGGGTGCCGTCGGTCGCGCCGCCGTTGAACTCGATCACCAGCAGCGTGCCGGGCGGGAAACCGGGGGTGTCCAGCGGGTTGGGCGGCCGGCTACCGGGCATCGGCATCCGCCGCAGGTCGTGGTCCGCCTTCACCGCGGAGTCGAACAGCTGGTCGTCCAGTTGCCCGACCAGGAAGTCCCGCAACGCGAATCCGGTCGCCACGCCGATGATCGCGCACACGACCGCGAGCATGACGACCTGCGCGGCGACCAGCCGGGTCCGCAGGGGCAGCCGGCCGGCCCACGGGGACCGCGGCTCAGATCGACGGCTTGAGGACATATCCGGCGCCCCGCATCGTGTGGATCATCGGCGCTCTGCCGGCGTCGATCTTCTTGCGCAGGTAGGAGATGTACAGCTCGACGATGTTCGCCTGCCCGCCGAAGTCGTAGCTCCACACCCGGTCCAGGATCTGCGCCTTGGACAGCACCCGCTTGGGGTTGCGCATCAGGAACCGCAGCAGCTCGAACTCGGTCGCGGTGAGGTCGATCGCGGCCCCGCCCCGCCACACCTCGCGCGTGTCCTCGTCCAGCACCAGGTCTCCGACGACCAGTTCGGTGCCCGCGGTCGCCTCGGTGACCCCGGTGCGGCGCAGCAGTCCGCGCAGCCGCAGCACGACTTCTTCCAAGCTGAACGGCTTGGTCACGTAGTCGTCGCCGCCCGCGGTGAGCCCGGCGATCCGGTCCTCCACGGCGTCCTTGGCGGTGAGGAACAGCACCGGTAGGCCGGGCAGGTCCGTCCGCAGCCGGCGCAGCACCTCCAGCCCGTTGAAATCGGGCAGCATCACGTCCAGCACCACCACGTCCGGCCGGAACTCGCGCGCGGTCCGCACGGCGGACGTGCCGTCCAGCGCGGTGCGGACCTCCCAGCGTTCCATCCGCAACGCCATGGACATCAGCTCGGCCAACGTGGACTCGTCGTCCACCACGAGGACCCGCACGGGACTGCCATCCGGGCGGCGGAGTTCAGGGGAGGACCCCGAAGCGGGCACTGGGCGCATGCTCCCATCGTGAGGGCTGCTCTTGAGCCCTTCCTGTGGCGATCCTGTGGACCACCTGTGAACCGGCGGTCGGGCCGGTCGCCAGGTCGCGGCACGCACAGCCACCGCCCAACGGTCGCACAGCGCGCTCACAGACTTCCCCGACACCGTTGTCGCCATGACTACCGAAACCGAGCAGCAACCAACCTGGGGTCAAGAGCCGGCGCCGCAGGACGCCGCTCCCGGATCCGGCTGGAACGCCCGCAAGACCGTCACCGCGATCGCGATCGCCGTGGGCATCGCCGCCGTCGGCGGTGGTGTCATCTACGCCGCGAGCAACTCCGAGGCCGCCAAGGGGGGTATGGGCGGCCCCGGCGGTTACGGGAGGGGCAACGGCGGCATGGTGATCATGGGCGGCGGCCCGTTCGGCGACTCGTTGCACGGCGAGTTCCAGAACGGCGAGGTCACCGAGGTCGACGACACCTCGATCACGGTGAAGAGCCGCGACGGGTTCACCGACACCTACAAGCTCGACGGCGACACGGAAGTCAACGGCGGGCAGGGCGAGCTGGACGACCTCGCCAAGGGCGACATCGTGACGGTCATCGCGACGGCCGACGACAGCGGCGGCGACCCCACCGCGGACAGCATCATGGAGGGCGACATGATGCGCGGGCCGCAGCAGGGCGGCGGGAAGCCGCCGGCGAAGCAGGACGCGACCGACGGGCAGAACCCATCCGCGACCCGGTAGAACTAGGGGTATGACCCGACTGGCGCTCTCGGCTCTGCTGGCGATCCTGGCCCTGTTCGGGGCCGCGCCCCAGGCGTTCGCCCACACGGAACTGGTGTCGAGCGATCCGGCGGACGGCGCTTCGCCGCCGCAGCGGCCGACCCGGCTCACGCTGACGTTCACCCAACCGGTGCCCGCCGAGAGCGCCACGGTCACCGTGACCGGCCCGGACGGCGTGGCCTGGCCGTTGGGTGAGGTCGTCGCCGATGGAGCGACGCTGACCATCCCGATGGGGGAGAGCGGGTCGCCGGCGGGCCGGTACACGGTGAGCTGGATGGTCGAGGCGTTGGACGGCGACTTCACCGACGGCACGTTCGCATTCACGCTGACCTCGCCGCCGCAGGCCCCTGCCGTCACACCTCCGCCCACGGCGCCGGCCGTGACGCCGCCCGCCGTGACGACCCCGGCGGGGACGCCGACCTCGGCTGCGTCGACCGGCTCGGCGGCCACGGTCACCGCCGTCGCCACGGGAACCACCACCCCGGCCGCCACGGTCGCCGACGACGAAGGCAGCGGCCCGCCGTTGTGGGTGTGGATCGTGCTCGTGGCGGTGCTGTCCGTGGTCGGCATCGCGGTCGCCGTCGCGCTGAGCAGGCGTGCGGGCGGCGAGACCGAGAAACCGGCCGAATAGCCAAAACGCCGAGTAGTTCGACGACCGGGTGGTCAACGGTCAATCCGACTGGAGGCTGGTCGTGATCGGCACCCAGGTGGTGGTCGGGTGAGTTTGCCGGACATCGTCGGGCCGGGGTTGGACGTGCTGTTCTGCGGCATCAACCCCGGCCTGCTGTCGGCCGCGAAGGGGCAGCACTTCGCCCGGCCGGGCAACAGGTTCTGGCCCGCGCTGCACCTGTCGGGCTTCACGCCGCGCCGGTTGAGTCCCGCCGAGCAGGACGAGCTGCCGACCTACGGGCTGGGCATCACGAACCTCGTCGCCCGCCCGACCGCGAAGGCCCACGAGCTGACACCCGAGGAACTGGCGACCGGCGGGCTGAAGCTGACCGCCCTGGCCCGACGGCACCGGCCGAAGGTGGTGGCGGTCGTGGGCGTGACGGCGTACCGGACCGCGTTCGGGCGCAAGACGGCGACGATCGGCCCGCAGGACGAGCCGATCGCGTCGTCGCGGCTGTGGGTGCTGCCCAACCCCAGCGGCCTCAACGCCCACTACCAGTTGCCCGCCCTGGTCGAGCTGTTCGGCCGGTTGCGGTCAGAGGTTGCGCAGGCCGGCTAGCACTCGGTTGAGGAGGGACAGGTCGGGGCCACCGGGAGCGGCGGCGTTGTGGTGGACGGCCACCACGCCCATCGTGATCAGGTCGCTGAGGAGCACCCTCGCCACGCCGAGCGGCACCGCCAGCAACGCCGACACCTCGGCCACCGACCGAGGGCTGGCGCACATCTCCACGATCGACCGCTGTTCGGTGGTGGTGTCGCGCATGGCGATCGCGATGCCGTGCTCCTCCAACGACACCAGCGTCTCCAGCCTTAGGTCGTAGCTGGCCGACGTGCGGCCACCGGTCCACGCGTACGGGCGGACCAGCGGGCCGGAGTACTCCTCCGCCGCCGGTTCGGGTTCCGGCTCACGGCTCGCGGGGACGATCGGCGGCTCGACGTAGTCATAGCGGGCGTCGAACGGCGCGGTCTCTTCCAGCGGATCGTCGTGCCGGCCGTACGAGCCATCGGGCGGCCTGTCGAACTGCCCGCTGTGCGGCTCGTCGGGCGGCTCGTCGTCCGGCTGCTCGTCCAGGGTGCGCCGGAGCGCGGCCGAGCCGAACCGGGCTCCGGTGGCGCCCACCTCACCGCGCAACGACCGCCGCCGCTTGGGCTGCTTGGGCCCCTCGGGCGGCTGGTCCTCGATGCCGCGACGCAGCGAGGGTGATCCGAATCGAGCGCCGGTCGTGCCGACTTCGCCTCGCAGGGACCGGCGGCGTCTGGGTCCCGCGCCGCCGGTAGAGTCCGGGTCTGAGCTCGCTGTGCTCACATTCCGGGAACCGTAGACCGAACCGCGTTCGGATGATTTCGGCCGTGTTTCGAGTCGATGCAATCCTCGTTAACCGCACGCACGTGCGTCCGCACGTGCACGCTGGAGGATGATGGCGCGATGCACATCCGCGAGGTCGGGATCTCCGACGACATGATCAGGTTGGGCCAGTTCCTCAAGCTGGCGGGTCTGGCGGACAACGGCGCGCACGCCCGTGAGCTGGTCGAAACCGACGAGGTGACGGTGAACGGCCGGTTGGAGACGCGCCGCGGCGCGCAGCTGCACGACGGCGACGTGGTCGCGGTCGGCGAGGAGAAAGCACGCGTCGTGGCCAACCACTAGCCGCAGCGGTACGCCCACTCCTCGTGCCAGCAGTGCGGGTAGACGCCGTGGCGGAAGTAGGCGGCCACGCCGTCGATCGGCGCCGCCGACCGGTCGTGGTAGAGCAGCCAGTACGGCAGCACGGTCGCCACGACCCAGTTCGCCACCACCAGCGGCACGTACAGCGGGCCGAACAGCCGGGCCTGGAACACGTGCACGGCCTCGTGGTCGTCCACCCCCATCGCGGTACCGGCCTGCACCGGTCCCACCGTGGTCGCGAAGCCCTTGATCACCCCGTGACGCAGACCGAGCGTCCCCCGGTGCCGGCTGAACGCCGCGTCCACCCGGTTGCCGCGCGCCAAGGCGTACGCCAGGAACACCGCGCCCGCCGCCGTGTTCGGCAGGCTCCACGTGGCGTCCACCACACCGAGCGCCACCCCGCGCCACCCGCGCGGGTACAGCCGGGTGCGCCACGCCCAGCCGGCGTGGAACGCGCCCAGCAGCCCGCCGACCGCCAGCACGACCGCCACGGACCCATTGTGCCGGAAAAGTGGTGACGATCACTCCGGCCGGTCGGTGTGCGGAAAATGCATCCGACCGGTCACGTCAGGTGGTCGAGTGGTTGCGCCGAATAGCTGCCACCGCTGTGTGAATGGGTGACCGCAGCCCGCCACTATGCGGTCCGGAGGGTGGGACTTCCGACCTTATTCGGACCTATTCCGGTCCAGATTCGATCGGCGTCGAAAACCCGCTGTAACGGAAGCCGTCCCAAAGTCGATGGACGTGTCCGCGTGCCTGCGCGACCACGGCAGGCCACTGTGGACAGCCGTGTCCCGGTGGTCGGGCAAGCCTTTTCCGCGACCGGCGGCGGTAACCCGAAGTCACCTCTCGAACCACCTGGGTGTGCGCCGACGTGCCCTACCGGGAATGGCCTTCGGTCGCCGTTCACTCTGCGTGTAACGCGCGCCGGGGACGTGACGAATGATGGTTTGGCGAGAGAAAAATTCGTCGCGGCACATTTTCCACGCGGGTCCTTCGGGGGTGTCCTGCGACCGAGCACGCCCGAAAGCGGCCGAACCGGGGAGTCCCACGATGAGCGAGCAGGTCCAGCCCACGAGACAAAGACCCGTCACGGGGGCCGGCGCCACCAACCGCACGACCAGTCCCACGGTCGGCTCCTGGGAACCCGCCTACCGCTACGGCGTGATCGCCGCGGACATCCTGTGCACCGTCGTGGTCGTCGTGCTCGTGGGCGCGATCATGTCCGCCCGGCACGCCTCGTTCGCCCCGCTGTCCCTGTTCGCCCTCGAAGCCGTCACCGTCGCGATCATCGTCGGCTCGCTGCTCCTGAACCGGGTGTGGAACCCGGCGGTCCTCGGCCAGGGCGCGGAGGAGTTCCGCCGGTTAGGGCGGGGCATGTTCGGCTCGGTGGTCGCGCTGGGTCTGGGCGCGCTCGCCGCCGACCTGCCCGGCGCCCGCCTGTGGGTGTTCGTCGTCGGACCGGCCGTCGCGCTGGTCGCCTTCCCGGTCCGCTACCTGCTCCGCCGCCCGCTGCACCGCGCCCGCGGCGAGGGCCGCTGCCTGCTCCCGGTGCTCGCCGCCGGTCACGTCGACACGGTGACCGACCTGATCAGCCGCACCCGCCGCGCGCCCCACCTGGGCTGGCGCGTGGACGCCGTGTGCACCGTGGACGGCCGCGCCGACGTCGGCGTCGAGCTGGACGGCGTGCCGGTCGTCGGCCGGTTCGGCGACCTGGGTGAGCAGGTCCGCCGCGGCGGCTACCGGATCGTCGCGGTCACCGCCGACTCCTACTGGACGCCCCGCCGGCTCCAGCGGCTCGCCTGGGACCTGGAGGGCACCGGCACCGAGATGGTCGTCGCGCCCGCCCTGATGGACTTCGCCGGACCCCGGCTGCACGTCACCGGCGTGCTGGGGATGCCGCTGCTGCGCGTCAGCGAACCGTCGTTCACCGGCTTCCGCCGCGTGGTCAAGGCGACCGTGGACAAGATCGGCGCGGCCCTGCTGGTCGCGCTGCTGAGCCCGGTGCTGCTGGCCGTCGCGGTGGCGATCATGGTCGACACCAGGGGACCTGTGCTCTACAAGCAGCGCCGGGTCGGCAAGGACGGCGTGCCGTTCACCATCCTGAAGTTCCGCACCATGATCACCAACGCGGACGCGCTGCGCGCCAGGCTCCAAGCGGTGAACGAGGGCGCGGGCGTGCTGTTCAAGATGCGCCGCGACCCGCGCGTCACGCCCGTCGGCCGGTTCCTGCGGCGCTACTCCATGGACGAGCTGCCGCAGCTGTTCAACGTGCTCCGCGGCTCGATGTCGCTGGTCGGCCCCCGGCCGCCGCTGCCGGAGGAGAGCGCGAAGTACGGCCCGGACATGCGCCGCCGGCTGTTGGTGAAGCCCGGCCTGACCGGGTTGTGGCAGGTCTCCGGGCGCAGCGACCTGTCGTGGGAGGAGTCCGTGCGGCTCGACCTCCGGTACGTGGAGGACTGGTCGCTCGCGCTCGACGCGTTGATCTTGTGGAAGACCTTCCGCGCCGTCTTCGGCGGCCAGGGGGCCTACTGATGAGGAGCGAGATGGACCAGCCGATCGGCATCGCCGTGATCGGCGCCGGCTACTGGGGGCCGAACCTGGTGCGCAACGCCCAGGCCACCCCCGGGCTGAAGCTGCGCTACCTGTGCGACCTGGACGTGGAACGGGCCCGCCGCGTGCTCGGCGAGTACTCCACGGTCCGGGTGTCCGGCTCGCTGGACGACGTGCTCGCCGACCCGGCCGTCGACGCGGTCGCCATCGCCACCCCGGCCGCCACGCACCTGCCGGTCGCGTTGGCCGCGTTGCGCGCGGGCAAGCACGTGCTGGTGGAGAAGCCGTTGGCGGCGACCTACGCGGACGGGCTGGAACTGGTCCGTGAAGCGGACAGCCGCGGCCTCACGCTGATGCTCGACCACACCTTCGTCTACACGCCGACCGTGCAGCACCTGCGGCACCTGGTGCGCACCGGCGAGATCGGCACCGTGCAGTACCTCGACTCGGTTCGGGTCAACCTCGGCCTGGTGCAGCCGGACGTGGACGTGTTCTGGGACCTCGCCCCGCACGACCTGTCGATCTTCGACGCGATCATGCCCGACGGCGTGCGCGTGACGCGGGTCGCCGCGCACGGCTCGGACCCGATCGGCGCGGGACGCGCGTGCGTCGGCCACCTGACGTTGGAGCTGTCCGACGGCGTGATGGCCCACGTGCACGTGAACTGGCTGTCCCCGACCAAGATCCGCACCATGATCGTCGGCGGTTCACGCCGCACGGTGGTCTGGGACGACCTGAACGCCGTGCAGCGCCTGTCCGTGCACGACCGGGGCGCGGACCGCATCGAGGACGACGAGTCCCGCCGCCAGGCGATCATCTCCTACCGACGCGGCGACACCGTCGCGCCGGCGCTGCCGGAGAAGGAGGCGCTGCGCGGGATGATGGCGGAGTTCGCCGCCTCCATCACCGAGAAGCGCGCGCCGTTGACCGACGGCTGGTCCGGCCTGCGGGTGCTGGCGACCCTGGAGGCCGCCTCCGCCAGCCTCGCTGCGGGCGGCGAGTTCGTCACCGTGACACAACTGGACGACCAGCTCGCCACCGCGTAAACACCGCGCCACCGCGTAACACCTCGCTACCGCGTAACACGAAGACACGGAAGGACAAGCACCATGTCGGAAGCGGCTCAGCCGATCACCGGGCAACGGGCCCTCGTCACCGGAGGGGCGGGCACCATCGGCTCGGCGGTGGTGGACCAGTTGCTCGCCGCCGGCGCCGCCGAGGTGGTCGTGCTGGACAACTTCGTCCGGGGCCGCCGGGAGAACCTGACCGAGGCCGCCGCGACGGCGGGCGACCGGCTCACCGTCGTCGAGGGCGACATCAACGACCGTGCGCTGCTCGCGAACCTCAGCCGGGGCACGGACCTGGTGTTCCACCTCGCGGCCATCAGGATCACGCAGTGCGCCGAGGAACCGCGGCTCGCGCTGGAATGCCTGGTGGACGGCACGTTCACGGTCATCGAGGCCGCCGCCGAAGCGGGCGTGAAGAAGGTCGTCGCGTCGTCTTCGGCGTCCGTGTACGGCCTGGCCGAGACGTTCCCGACGACCGAGCGGCACCACCCGTACAACAACGACACGTTCTACGGCGCGGCCAAGGCGTTCAACGAGGGCATGCTGCGCAGCTTCCACGCCATGAAGGGCCTGGACTACGTGGCGCTGCGCTACTTCAACGTCTACGGACCGCGGATGGACGCGCACGGCAAGTACACCGAGGTGCTGATCCGCTGGATGGAGCGCATCGCCGACGGCAAGCCGCCGCTGATCTTCGGCGACGGCGCGCAGACGATGGACTTCGTGCACGTGCACGACATCGCGCGCGCCAACATCCTGGCCGCGAAGGCGCCCGTCACCGACGACGTCTACAACATCGCCAGCGCCCAGGAGACCAGCCTCAAGCAGCTGGCGCTCGCGCTGCTGTCCGCGATGGACTCGGACCTGCCGCTGGAGCACGGCCCGGAGCGCGCGGTCAACGGCGTCACCCGCCGCCTCGCCGACATCTCCGCCGCGTCCCGCGACCTCGGCTGGAAGCCCGAGATCGGTCTGGTGGACGGTCTGCGCGAGCTGGTGTCCTGGTGGCGTTCCACGACAGTAGAGGCGACCTGATGATCCCCGTCATGAAGCCGTGGCTCGGCCAGGAAGAAGCGGACGCCGCCGCTGCCGCCGTGCTGTCCGGCTGGGTCGCCCAAGGGCCGAAGGTCGCCGCGTTCGAGGACGCCTTCGCCCGCCGCGTCGCCGCCGTGCACGCCGTCGCGGTGACGTCGTGCACGACCGCGTTGCACGTCGCGCTGCACCTGCTGGACGTGCGGCCCGGTGACGAGGTCGTGGTGCCGTCGCTGTCGTTCATCGCCACCGCCAACGCGGTCCGCTACTGCGGCGCGACGCCCGTGTTCGCCGACGTGGAGGCGGAGACCGGCAACCTGTCCGCCGCCACCGTCGAACCCATGCTCACCGAGCGCACCCGCGCGGTCATCCTGGTGCACCAGGCCGGTGTGCCCGCCGACGTCGACTCGCTGCGCGCGCTGTGCCGTCCCCGTGGCATCACGGTGGTGGAGGACGCGGCGTGCGCGGCCGGGTCGACCTACCGGGGTGTGCCGGTCGGCGCGGACGCCGAGCTGTCCGCCTGGTCGTTCCACCCGCGCAAGCTGATCACCACCGGCGAAGGCGGGATGCTCACCACGAACCGCGAGGAGTGGGCGGTCCGGGCCAAACGACTGCGCGAGCACGGCATGAGCGTCAGCGCGGCCGACCGGCACAGTGCCCGCGGGGCGGTGGTGGAGAGCTACCTGGAGACCGCGTTCAACTACCGGATGACGGACATCCAGGCCGCCGTCGGCCTCGTGCAGCTGTCCAAGTTGGACGCCATCGTGCGGCGTCGGCGTGAGCTGGCGGCGCGTTACCACGAGATGTTGGCCGACGTGGTCGAGTCGACCGGCCTGGGCCTGCGCGCGGTGCGCGATCCGGAGCACGGCACGACGAACTACCAGTCCTACTGGGTCATGCTGCCGGACGACCTCGCGCCGATGCGCAACGACGTCCTGGCCAGACTCGCCGAACGGGGTGTCTCGGCGCGCAGGGGAATCATGGCCGCGCACCTGGAACCCGCGTACGCCGGTCACCCGCACGTCGACTTGCCGGTGACGGAGGCGTTCACCGGAAACTCGCTGATCCTCCCGCTCTACCACGACCTCACGGCCGCCGAGCAGAACACCGTGGTCGAGGAGCTGAAGGCGGCGCTGCGCGTGCCGCTCATCTCGCGCTGACCGCTCGGCGATCGGCGGTACACCTCATTCCATTGTGGTGTAACGCGACATGCGATTCCGGCGACGATCGGAGCAAGAGCACTTCGCTGGGCAACGCAGTGTGCGCCCGATCACCCGTTGTCACGGCCGCGTTTTTTCGAAAGGTGAAACACCCATGACCGCCGACCGGAAGCGGGCCAGACCCGTCCTCGCGGTACCACTGCTGCGACTGCTGGTCGTGCTCGCCCTCGTGGCGTCGACCATGGCGGTCGTCGGTGTCCTGCGGGCGCCCGAGGCGGCTGCCGCCCCGTGCGACGCACCGGTGGTCAACAAGGTGGCGTGCGAGAACACCAAGCCGGGCACGCCCGACTGGCAAGTGTCCTACCGGGACGACAGCATCCTCGGCTACACCACGGACATCAGCGTCACCCCCGGCGGCCGGGTCGACTTCAAGATGCTCACCAGCGCGTCGTCCTACTACATCGACATCTACCGGCTCGGCTACTACGGCGGCGTCGGCGCGCGGTTCCAGGAGCGGATCACCCGCAACACGCCGCAGAACCAGGACCCGTGCATGCGCGGCGTGGACGGCAGCGCGCTGATCGACTGCGGCAACTGGGCGGTGTCGCTGGGCTGGAACGTGCCCGCCACCGCCGTGTCCGGCATCTACTACGCGCGCACGCACCGCAACGACAACGGCGCGGAGAACGAGATCGTCTTCGTCGTCCGCGACGACACCAGCACGTCGAAGATCCTGTTCCAGACGTCCGACTCGACCTGGGTGGCCTACAACCGGTACGGCGGCAACAGCCTGTACTTCGGCGACGGCCCCGGTCAAGGCGGCCAGGCGTACAAGGTCAGCTACAACCGCCCGTACACCGGCGGTGACGGCGACGACAACTTCATCTTCAACGCCGAGTACCCGATGCTGCGCTTCCTGGAGGCCAACGGGTACGACCTGAGCTACACCACCGACGCCGACTCGGCCCGGCGCGGCCACCTGATCAAGAACCACAAGGTGTTCATGGCCGTCGGCCACGACGAGTACTGGTCCAACGAGCAGCGCGCCAACGTGGAGGCCGCCCGTGCCGCGGGCGTGCACCTGGCGTTCCTCACCGGCAACGAGGTCTTCTGGAAGCACCGGTGGGAGAAGAGCATCGACTCCTCCAAGACCGACTGGCGCACCATCGCCTGCTACAAAGAGACCAAGGGCACCCAGAACGACCACCTGAGCGACTGGACCGGCACGTGGCGTGACCCCCGCTACCCCGAGCAGGACGGCGGGCGGCCCGAGAACGCGTTGCTGGGAAACATCTTCACCGTCAACGGCCGTCGCGACGACTCCCTCCAGGTGCCCGCCGCGTACGGCAAGATGCGGCTCTGGCGGCACACGTCGCTGCAAAGCCTCGCCGCCGGCTCCACCTACACGTTCCAGCCGGGCACGCTCGGCTACGAGTGGAACACGGTGGAGGACAACGGCTTCCAGCCGCCGGGCGTCGCGCAGCTGTCCCGGACCACCGTGACCATGCCCGACGGCCCGTACGTGCTCCAGAACCACGGCGACCTGTACACGCCGGACACGAAGACGCACGCCATCACGTACTACCGGCACCCGAGCGGGTCGCTGGTGTTCGGCGCGGGCACGGTCCAGTGGGCGTGGGGCCTGGACGACGACCACGCGTTCCTCACCAACACGCCGACCTCCGACATCCGGATGAAGCAGGCCACCGTCAACTTCCTGGCCGACATGGGCGTGCAGGCGACGACGTTGCAGCCCGGCCTGGTGCAGGCGACCGCGAGCACCGACACCCAAGCGCCGACCGTCGCGTTCACCAACGTGCCGCCGCTGTCGAACGTGGGCGCCGCGTACACGTTCTCCGGCACGGCCGTGGACGTGGGCGGTCAGGTCGGCGGCGTCGAGGTGTCCACCGACGGCGGCACCCGCTGGCACCTGGCGTCCTGGCAGGCCGGGCAGACGGCGTGGAGCTACACGTACACCCCCAGCCAGTCCGGCCCCGCGAGCCTGCGCGTGCGCGCGGTGGACGACTCGGCGAACCTGTCCACCCCCGTCGTCGCCACGCCGGGCGTGAACCCGCGCACCTGCCCGTGCGGCCTGTGGACCAACGCGAACACCCCGAAGGTGGCCGACAGCGGCGACGCGTCACCACTGGAACTGGGCGTGAAGTGGCGTGCGAACAGCGACGGCTACGTGCGCGGCGTGAAGTTCTACAAGGGACCCGGCAACACCGGCACCCACACCGGCACGCTGTGGGACGCGAACGGCAACCCGATGGCCACCGGCACGTTCACGGGTGAGACCGCGACCGGTTGGCAGACGCTGACGTTCGCGCAACCCGTGCAGGTGCTCGCCGGCATCACGTACGTCGTGTCGTACTTCGCGCCCAACGGGCACTACTCGTACGACCTGGAGTACTTCTTCCAGCAACCCCGCTACCTCGAACCGCTCACCGGCCTGAAGAACGGCGCCGACGGCGTCAACGGCCTGTTCCGGTTCGGCTCCAGCGGCTTCCCGACCCAGTCCCACTGGGGCAGCAACTACTGGGTCGACGTGGTGTGGGCGACGGACCCCGGCCCCGACCAGCGCGCGCCGCTGCTCGTGTCCACCACGCCCGTCAACGGCGAGGGCACGGTCGCGCTCAACCCCGTCATCTCGGCGACCTACGACGAGGCCGCCGCACCCGGCTCCGCCCAGTTCACCGTGACCGGCCCGAACGGCGCCGTGTCCGGCTCGACGGCCCTGTCCAACGGGAACAAGACCGTCACCTTCACGCCCAGCCAGGCCCTCAACCCCAACACCGGCTACACGGTGGCGCTGCGCGTGTCCGACGCGGCGGGCAACCAGACACCGCAGTCGACGTGGTCGTTCACCACCGGCGCGGTCCGGCCCGCGACCTGCCCGTGCACGGTCTGGGACGACTTCGCCAGGCCCGCCGAGTACGCCGCCAACGACCCCACGCCGATCGAGGTCGGCACCAAGGTCCGCTTCAACGGCAAGGGCGAGGTGCTGGGCGTCCGGTTCTTCAAGGGCACCGGCAACACCGGCACCCACACCGGCTCGCTGTGGTCGTCCACCGGCCTGCTCCTGGCCACCGGCACGTTCACCAACGAGACCGCGAGCGGCTGGCAGAAGCTGACGTTCGCGTCGCCGGTGGTCGTGCAGGCGAACACCACCTACATCGTGTCGTACCACGCGCCGAACGGGCGTTACGCGGTCAGCGGCGGCTACTTCGCCGGTCAGGGCGCCAGCTACGCGGGCATCCGGGCGCTGGCCGACGGCGTCGACGGACCCAACGGCGTGTACCGGTACGGCAGCGGCGGCGTCGCGCCCAGTTCCACGTACAACGCGACGAACTACTGGGTCGACGTCGTCTACCGCAACGGCCTCAACGGCGACAGCACCCCGCCGACCCTGACGAACCGGTCGCCGGCCGTGGACGCGACGAACGTCGTCGCCACCACCCCGCTGACGGCGACGTTCAGCGAACCCGTCGACCCGGCGAGCGCGCAGATCTGGCTGTCCGACCCGCGCGGCGCCCAGCTCACCGGCACGCTGTCGCTGTCCGGCGACCAGCGGACCGTCACGTGGACGCCGACCGGCAAGCTCATGCCGAACACCCGCTACACCGCGAGCGCGCTGATCGCCGACGTCAACGGCAACCCGATGCCGGACCCGGTGACGTGGTCGTTCACCACCAGCGCGGCCGTGATCTGCCCGTGCACGCTGTTCAGCGCGGCCACCGTGCCCACGGTCACCTCGGCCGACGACAACGGCGCGTACGAGCTGGGCGTCCGGTTCACCCCGACGACCGGCGGCCGGATCACCGGCGTGAAGTTCTACAAGGGCGCGGGCAACACCGGCACGCACACCGGGTCGCTGTGGTCGCCGAGCGGGCAGCAGCTGGCGACCGGGACGTTCACCGCCGAGACCGCGAGCGGATGGCAGACGTTGACGTTCGCCAGCCCCGTGTTCGTGTCGGCCGGCGTCACGTACACCGCGTCGTACACGACAACCACGGGCCGTTACGCCGTGGACAGCGGGTACTTCAGCGGCTACACCCTCGCCAGTGGACCGCTCAGCGCGCCGGCGGCCGGTGACGGCGGCAACGGCGTCTACCGCGCCGGCTCCGGCCACCCGACGAACTCCTACGCGGGCGGCAACTACTGGGTCGACGTGGTGTACCTGCCCAACGACGACAACACACCGCCGGTCGTCAACGGGCGCACCCCGCTCGACGGGGCGAGCGCCGTGTCCAGGACGTCACCGCTGACGGCGTCGTTCGACGAGCCGGTCGACCTCACCACGGCCCAGTTCACGCTCGCCGACTCCGGTGGCGCGAAGATCGCGGGCACGTTGTCGCTGTCGGCCAACCAGCAGCAGGTGACATGGACACCGGCCGCGCCGTTGGGCGGTGGCATGACGTACACGGCGAGCCTGCGCATCGCGGACGTCTACGGCAACGTGATGACCTCGCCCACCACCTGGTCGTTCACCACGACCACGGCCGGGGACTGCCCGTGCTCGCTGTTCAGCTCGGCGACCGTGCCCACCGTGACGTCGGCCGACGACAGCGGCTCGTACGAGCTGGGCGTCCGGTTCGTGCCGTCGGTGAACGGCTCCGTCACCGGGGTCAAGTTCTACAAGGGAGTCGGGAACACCGGCACGCACACCGGCACGTTGTGGGACGCGGCCGGCAACCCGTTGGCCACCGGGACGTTCACCGGCGAGACCGCGAGCGGGTGGCAGACGTTGACGTTCCCCTCGCCGGTGCCCGTCAACGCCGCCACGACCTACGTCGCGTCCTACACCGCGCCGAACGGCCGGTACGCCGTGGACACCGGGTACTTCATGGGCAACGCCGTGACCAGCCCGCCGCTGAGCGCGCCGGCCACCGCCGACGGCAGCCGGAACGGGCTGTACCGGTCCGGTCCGGGGTTCCCGGAATCGTCCTACGCGGGCAGCAACTACTGGGTCGACGTCGTGTTCACCACCGGATGAGCCCCCGGCCGCTGCTGTTGGTGGGTGGCGGCGGACTGGCCCGCGAAGTCCTCGCGGCCGTCCGCCTCCTCCCGGCCCTCTGGCACCCGGTGGGCGCGCTGGACGACGACCCGGCGCGTCATGGCACGGACCTCGACGGCCTGCCCGTCCTCGGCGGCACGGACCTCGTGCACTCGACGGACGCGGCGGTCATGGTGTGCGTGGCCAACGCGCACCGACCACTCGGCAGGCTGAACTTGGTCGCCCGACTCGGTCTGCCGGAAGACCGGTGGGCGACGGTCGTGCACCCGGCAGCCTCCGTGGCCGTCGGGGCGGTGGCGGGGCCCGGGACGGTTCTGCTCGCCGGAGCGGTGGTGACGACGCCGCTGCGCTTGGGGGCGCACGTCGTCGCCATGCCGCACGTGCTGATCACCCACGACTGCTCGATCGGTGACGGTGTCACGTTCGCCGGTCGGGCGTCGCTGGGCGGGTCGGTGCGGGTCGGGGCGGGCGCGTACCTCGGACAGGGCTGTGCGGTCCGCGAGGGCGTGTCGATCGGCGCGGGGGCGGTGGTGGGCATGGGTTCCGTGGTGCTCGCCGACGTGCCCGCGGGTGAGGTCTGGGTGGGGAACCCCGCCCGGCGGCTGCGAGAGGGGAACGGTTCGTGATCGACATCCCGCTGGTGGACCTGCGTGCCCAGCACGAGCAGGTGGCCGACGAGGTCGCCGACGGTTGGGCGGAAGTGCTCAAGAACACCGCGTTCGTCGGTGGGCGGCAGGTGGCCGAGTTCGAGGCGGAATTCGCGTCGTACCAGGAGGTTCCGCACTGCGTGGCGGTCGGCAACGGCACCGACGCGATCGAGCTGGCGTTGCGGGCGTTGGGAATCGGACCGGGCGACGAGTGCGTGCTGCCCGCGAACACCTTCATCGCCACCGCGGGCGCCGTGGCCCGTACCGGCGCCACCCCTGTGCTGGTGGACTGCGTGGCCGACACCGGACTGATCGACGTGTCCCAGGTAGCCGACGCGCTCTCGCCGCGCACCAAGGCATTGCTGCCCGTGCACCTGTACGGACAGGCCGCGCCGGTCGAGGAGCTGCGGGCGTTCGGCGTGCCGATCGTGGAGGACGCGGCCCAGGCCCAGGGTGCGAGACGACACGGCGTTCCCGTCGGTGGGCTGGGGGACATCGCCGCCACCAGCTTCTACCCGGGCAAGAACCTGGGCGCGTACGGAGACGGCGGCGCTGTCCTGACGACTTCCTCTTTGTTGGCTTCCGCAGTGCGCCTACTCCGCGAACACGGCTCACCACGCAAGTACGAGCACTCGGTAGTCGGCTTCAACAGCCGCCTGGACACCCTCCAAGCCGTGGTCCTGTCAGCGAAGCTGCGTCGCCTGGAGCCCTGGAACACCCTCCGCCGCGCCGCCGCCGACCGTTACTCGTCACTGCTGGCCGACGTTCCCGGCGTCACGTTGCCGGTAGTGCTGGAGGGCAACGTGCCCGTGTGGCACTTGTACGTCGTGCGCGTGGCGTCGCGTGACCGAGTGCTCGCCGCGCTGCACGAGGCGGGCATCGGCGCCGGCATCCACTACCCGACCCCGGTCCACCTGACAGGTGCCTACACCCACCTCGGTCACGCACCGGGCGACTTCCCGGTAAGTGAGGCGGTCGCGGGCGAGATCCTCTCGCTGCCGCTGTTCCCGGAGATCACGGTGGCGCAGCAGGAACGCGTGGTGGCGGCTTTGGCGGAGGCCGTTCTGGTCGAGGCTGTGCGATGAGCGAGGTCTACGTCCACCCCAAGGGTTTGTGCGAGAGCTCCGAGGTGGGCTCGGGCACGCGCGTGTGGGCTTTCGCGCACGTGCTGCCCGGGGCGCGGATCGGCCGCGACTGCAACATCTGCGACGGCGCGTTCGTGGAGGGCAAGGCGGTCCTGGGTGATCGGGTGACGGTGAAGAACGGCACGCTGGTCTTCGATGGAGTGGTCTGCGAAGACGAGGTCTTCCTCGGCCCGAACGTCCTGTTCACCAACGACCTGCGCCCAAGAGCAGCCATCCGCCGAACCGGCGACGCTCTGCTGTCCACCACAGTGCGTCGCGGCGCAACCCTGGGCGCAGGCGCGGTCGTGGTCTGCGGCATCGAGATCGGCGAGCACGCCTTCGCCGCCGCAGGCTCGGTAATCACCAAGGACGTCCCCGCGCACGCGTTCATCGCGGGCAACCCGGCAACCCACAAGGGCTGGGTGTGCTCCTGTGGCCAACGCCTGGACGCCGGCCTAGTCTGCCGAGACTGCGACAACCGCTACGTCGAGGGCGACAAGGGCCTGACCCCAGCTCCGTGAGGGGGGCCGGCCCAACATCACCCGGACGTGTTTGGCGCCCAGGGGCACTTTCGGCAGAATGATTTCGTTGCCGGAATACAAGGAGGCGGCGCGGCGGCCCCAACGCACAGCCAGACGTATCCACTGCACAGCCAGACGCCCAGCACACTCAGACGTCCAGCGCCTCGCCCAGCGCCCCACGGTCCACAGGCGGACGGGGCCACAGACGGACGCCAACACCGCTCCCGTCCCCTGGGGCCTCGGTCCCCTCGGACCTCGGGTCACTCGTGGACGTTGCCAGGGCGACCGGACGTCCGCGTGGTGCGCGTCGGGCTCTGGGTCGCCCTAGACCGACTCGGTCTCGGTGGTCTGGCGGTACAGCAGCTCGTACAGGTGTCCGCCCTTGATGAGGACCGATGCTTCGACGGGGCGTTCGTTGTCGCTGTAGACGACACGCAGCTGCCGGATCACCGGCGTCCCGTCAGGAAGGTCCAAGGTCTCGGCTTCCTCCACCGTCGGCGGCCGTGCCGAAATCCGGTCGACGAAGGCCCGCTGAGGAAACCCGAGGTCGGCGAGCGCCTGAGGTGCGCCTCCGCGGATCTTCGCTGCCTTCGCCAGACTGCTGTCGGCGGCGATCTCGGCGGGGTAGTACGACGCGGACAACTCCACGGGCTGCCCGTCGTGGAAGAGGACTCTCGTGCGGACGATCGCGGTGGCACCGGGCGCCAGCTGCAATCCGTCGGTGATGTCGGCAGGTGGAACGACGTTGCGGACGTTGAGCAACTGGTAGCGGAACCGGCCGGGCTCAGGCGTGATGTAGGTGGAGGCGTCGATGATGAACGGCTGCCGATCACGGACGTAGACACCTTTGCCCGCACGGCTGTCGAGGAAGCCTTCGTCCTTCAACGCCCGTAGCGCGTGCTGGATGGTGGCGTTCGCCGCACCGTACTTCGCGACAAGTTGCGCGGTGGACGGCAGTTGCGCACCCGGACCCAGCTCGCCACGCATGATGAGATCACGCAGTTCCGCCGCGATCTGCTGATGCCGGGGCCGGATGTCACGTGTGCGAGGCAAAACCGACTCCTGAAGACGTCATCGGGGTGGTCATGGCGTCAGCTCGTAGCGCAGCCGTCGTCCGTCGGCGACCATCGTCATCAGGCTGGCCTCGACGGGCAGATCGCCGTCGGTGACGAGAGCGCGGGCGAGCAGCAGCACACAGGACGGGTCGGCCAGCTCCAACGCGGCCCGTTCGCGTGGTGTGGCCAAGCGCGCGCTGACGTCTTCACGGACGCGGCGAGGCGGATGGCCGAGGTCGGCCAGGAGGGCGACGGCCCCGCCGGGGATCTTGCGAGCCGCTGCCAGCGCGGTGCCCTGGGCAATGCTCGCGGGGTAGTAGGACTCGACGAGCTCGACCGGGTGGTCGTTGAACAGCATGAGGCGGCGGCGCACGACCACCGGCTCGCCCTGGCTCAGTCCGAGCATGTCGGCGACCGTCGTGGAGGCGGCGACCTCGTCAACGCCCAGCAGCTTCTGAGTCCCCGTGCCACCGTGCGCTGCCGCCTCGGAGCCCCAGACGTCGCCGCGCCGGCCGCTCACATATGGCATCGACACGCTCGTCCACGAGCCGGCGCTACTCATCGCTCGCCTTCCTTTGTGCGGCACGGTGGGGTGCTCCCAGCCGTGACTTTAGTCGTAAGGCGGCAAGGCTACCCATGGTGTCCGCACGTTGTTGCTGCTGTTCGGATATTGCAGTAAGGTTCATGCGTGAATCCCACGTGCGGACGCTGCGCGACCAGGCCACGGCGGCACTGGGTGACATGGAGCTGATCGAGGCCGCCGAGACGGTGCTGAAGGACGCCTACCACGCGGCAGCGCAGGCGCGGACAGCCGCGGCGCTGGCCCGGGAGTACGCCGACGCGGCGAAACAGGCCGGAGCCTACGACCCGGCTGCGGTGGCATACGTCGCCGCGCAGCACGCGTTCGACGCCGCGGAATGTGCCCAGGTCGCCGTGCAAACGGCGTCGGAGGCGACGGTCGCGGCCGACGAGGCTGCGGAAACTGCCCGGACGACAGCGGTTCGCGCTGCCCAGGCGGCAGGCCTGCGTCCACCCGGGACCAACTCCGGACGCCCGCTGCATTTGGTGTGAGGGGCACAGCGATGTCGTTTACCGTCAGACTCCGAGGTGACGCGTTCGCCAAGATCGTCCGTCTGGCTGGGTTTCCGTCCGTTCAGTGCTCTTGGACCTCTGGCTCGGCTCGCGTTGTCCGCTCCGCGCGGGCGACGCGGAGTAGGGCGCCGGTCATGCCGATCAACGTGAACACGAGGCCGGTGGCCACGCCGAAGCCCAGCAGGTCGAACGTGGCCGAGCCGATGCCGCCCGCCAGCACGCCTGCCAGCAGGGCGCTCGCCAGGCTCCGCACGTGCTCGTCCCGGCTGATCATCCGCACCCGGATCGCCGCGAACGCCGCCGCCAGGAACATGCCGACCAGCGCGAACAGCCCGAAGTACCCGTTCTCGATCAACGTCAGCAGGAACTGGTTGTCCAGGATCGTGTACTTCGTCGGCAGGTAAGTCCCGAAACCGCGCCCGAGCAGCGGGTTCTCGCTGATCTGTTCCCCCGCCGCCTCGTAGTCCGCCGTACGCGCCTTCACGCTCGGGTCGTCCTCGATGTTGGCGAACATCCCCCGAATGGTCCCGAAGAGGCCCGGCACGACCAGGCTCGCGCCCAGGAGGAACCCGCCGCCCACCACCAGAGTGGTGATCTTGCGCTGCTTCGGCAGGGTCAGGACCATGATCACCCCGGCCACCGCCATGCCGACGATCGCCGTCCGCGACAGCGACGTCATCGCGCCCAGACCCACCAGCGCCAGGCACACCAGCCACCGCACGTGCGGTGTGCCGTCGTCCCGGGCCTGGAACACGTAGTGCGCGCCCAGCGGCACCGCCATCGCGCACACCAGGCCGTACTCGATCGGGTGGTTCGTGGTCCCGGTCGGCCGGCGGAAGATCGACCGGGACTCCATCGCCGAGTAGCCGTTCTCCTGGGTGCGGAGCCCCGGCAGCGACACGTACCCGGCCAGGTCGATGCCGAGCCCGAACTGCACCAGACCGACGAACGCGATCACCGCCGCACAGCCCAGCACCAGCCGGAGCACCCGGTCCAGCCGCTCCTTCGTGCGGATCGCGTCGCACACGAACACCGCGACCGCGATCATCGACATGATCCGGATGATGCTGCTGTCCGCCACCGTCAACTCGTCGGTCGGCAACCACCGCCGCGTCGCCACGCCATAGGTCGCCAGCTGCGACGCCAGGTACAGCGCCACCGCCGTGCGCACGACGTTGCGCCCCTTGCTCATGCCGACCGTGTCCACCATCTGCCCGGACAACCACAGCACCCCGAGCAACAACGCCACCAACAGCGCCGGCGGCAGCGTCATGGGCACGAACGACAGCACCAGCCGTGCCGGGATGATCAGCAACGCCAGCAGGAACAGGCACACCAGGGTGGCGCCGTCCACGCCCTGACGCCCGAGGCGACCTTCCCGCACGGACGGCTCCGACGACTGCCCCGAGGACTGCCCGGACGACTGCTCGGACACGGTCAGGGTTTGTCTTCGCTGCTCGGCCACGCGGGCGCGCCGGGCACACCGGGTGCGGCGATCTTCACCGTCCGCTCGCTGGCCGTCGGCTGCGGGCGGCGGGTCGGCGGGCCGGGCGGACGGCGGGTCACGCCATTGGAAGGCGGCGGCGGAGGGGGAGGCGAGGAAGCACCCTCACGACCCTCACGCCGACGCCGCAGTTGGTTCAGCACGCTGTCACCGCCGAACGTCGCCGCCGTCGTCAACAGCATCAGCAACACGAACGCCGCCCCCGCGTAGCGGACCTTCCCACCGATCTGCGCCTCGGCCGCCGTCGCGTTCACGAGCACCTGCGACTTGATGAACGTCGACTCCGGCGCCTTCAACGCCGTCTGCTGCTTGTCCAACTCCTTCGCCGCGAAATCCATCACCGTGGTGATCATCGCCTCCGCCCCCTCCGGCGAGCCGCTGTCCGCCGTCACGAACAGGAACGGGCCGTTCGGACCGGCGGACGCCACGAAGGTGTCGGTCGAGTCCTCGTCGATGCCCAGCGAATCCTTGCGCGTCTTGGGGTCGGCCAAGAGCTGCGCCAGGATCTGCGAAGTCGTGATCAGGCTCCCGTCGAACGACAGCAACGGGTTGACCCGCACCACGTCGTCCGGCGACGTGTTCTCCGAGAACGTGCCGCCGGTGGCGGGCGAGGTGAGGAGCATGACGCCCGTGGACTGGTAGCGCGTGGGGATGGACAGGAACACGCCGAGCGCCACGGCGACGGCAGTGACCGCCGCGGGCAGGGCGATGTACCACCGCCTGCGCAACGTTCGCACGGCGCCCCAGAAGTCCATCCGCTCCCCGATCCACGTTTACCCTGCGTAGGTGCGCGCAGGGTCTTGTTACTCTGAAATCGGTCGACTCGCGCCTAGTCGTTACAGGTGGTGATGGACTTGGGCTCCCGGCGCGTGGTGCTCGCGGTCGTGGCCATCGTACTGGTCGTCGCGGCCGGAGTGGTGTATGTGGCGTCGGTCGCGCGCGAGACCTCACCCGTGCCGGTGGCTTCGGCCGACGGCGATCTCATGTTCGTTGCCCTGGCGGACGGTCGCAGCCGGGTCGAGCAGGTGCGGCTGGCCGATCCCGCCGCCCGCGGCGCCACCGGGATGACGTGCCAGCGCGTGTACCGGGCCGGCGGGACGACGGTGTGCCTGCGACTGGCCGGGCCGGGCCCGACGTACGCCGCCGAGGTGTCGAAGGACGGCGCCGTGGTCAAGACCGTGCCCCTGCCGGGCGTGCCGAGCCGGGCGAAGGTGTCGGCCTCCGGCCAGGTCGTCACGTGGACGTCGTTCGTGACCGGTGACTCCTACGCCGTGCCCGGCGGTTTCTCCACCCGCACGGGGTTCCTCGACCTGCGGACCGGTGAGGCCGTGGAGTCCCTGGAGGGCTTCACCGCGCTCGTCGACGGCCAACTCCACACCGCGCAGGACGTCAACTACTGGGGCCTCACCGTGGCCCAGGACGACCGCACGTTCTACGCGACCCTCGCCTCGGGCGGCTACACGTGGCTGGTGAAGGGCGACCTGGTGGAGCGTCGCCTGGAGTCGCTGCGCCGTGACGCCGAGTGCCCGTCCCTCTCGCCCGACGGCACGAAGGTCGCCTACAAGAAGCGCATCGGTCGCCTCGGCCCGTGGGAGCTGGCCGTCCTGGACCTGAAGACCGGCGAGGAACGACGACTGCCCGGCACGGCGGGCGTGGACGACCAGGCCACCTGGTTGGGCGACAACCGGCTGGCCTTCGCCGCCGTGCCCAGGGACGCCAAGCTCGCCTCGATCCACGTGGTGCCGGCGGACGGCTCGGCCGCCGCCGTGGTCCTGATCCCCGACGCCGCCTCGCCGTCCCCGGTCTAGAACCCCGTCCAGATCAAGTCAGGCTCGCAGCTCCCGCCGGAGCACCTTCTCCAGCTCGTGCCCCGCCGCGTCCCAAGACCGGCTGGACACGCTGGCAGCCGCCGCCGCGGCGATCGTGCCGAAGTTCGCCGAAGTGACCACATCGGACAGCGCTCGGGCAAGGTCGTGCGGCGTCGCCGGTGCGTACCGGACGTGCTCGTTGTCCAGCACGACCCGGTTGTGCACGGCGTCGTTCACCACCGGAAGGCACCCGGCGGCCAGCATCTCGTGCGGCACCAGGGACACGTTCGTCATCGACAGCGTGAGCCCGGCGTAGCACCGGTTGTAGATGTCGTTCAACCGGTCGGGGGAGACCAGCCCGTGGTCGACGTGCCGCGGCCCCAGCTTGCCGATCTTCTCGCCGTACGTGTGGATCGCGATGTCCGGGTGCCGCTCGGCGAAGATCTCCAACGCCAGCAGCCCGATCTCGATCGCCCGCCGCGGCGCCAGCCGTCGCGCGTAGAACACCACGCCGTCCCGGGCGACGCCGGGTTGCAGGTGGTACCGGTCGGCGTCGCAGCCGAAGTCGAAGAAGTCGGCCGCCATCCCAGCCTCGGCCCGCACCTTCTCCGCCAGGAAACGGCCCGCGGTGAAGCCGTGGAACCCCATCCGGTACGTGTTCTCGGCCAACGCGGACAGCCCGCCCACCGGGAAGAACCACGGCTCGTAGTCCTGCACCAGGTAGAACCGCTTGCCCGCGCACGGGTCGTTGAACGCCGGGTACGCCGTCATCCAAGCGGTGGCGAACACCGCGTGCGCGTCGGCCATGCCGTCCAGCACGTCGTGCACCGGCCCGCGGAATCCGGGGAACGCCGACCGGATCACCGGCTCGTGGTCCGCCGCACGGCTCCCGTACACGTCGTACAGGTACAGCCGGCACTTGTGCCCCAACGACTCCAGGTGCTCGATCAGCCGGAACATCGTGGTGTGCCCGCCGGACCCGGGCGACGGCGGCGTGCTCACCCAGTTCACCGTCATCCGCCCGTCGGCGGGAAGCTCGGGCACGACAACGGGCCGCTGAACGCCGATGTCGGCCGCGCGCACGTCCTCCAGCCGCACCGGGAACACCTCGGCGTCCGCCCCGAACCGCCGCGCCGCACGGCCGAGCGCACGTGCCCCGAGCTGCCGCACACCGCCCGACCGCACGATGCGGGAAACCTGGTGCGCGCGTCGCTGCAACTGCCGGACGACCTTCACGCGCTGCCCTCTGTTTGATTAATCGGCTTCGCCGACTGCCGACGCAACAGACCCAGCACCTCGTGGCGCAAGGGGAACACGACGGCCGCATAAGCCAGTGACGCCAACGCGCCACCCACCAACAGCCGCCACAAGGCGTCCTGGATGACCCACTGCACGCCCAACGCCACCGCGACCATCACGACGCCACCCAGCACGGGCCGCGCGACGGCAGCGCCCAACACGCGCGCCCGCAGCCCATAAGGACGGAAAGTCACCAGATAGGCGGGCACGACGACCAGGAGCACCACGACGCTCTGCGCCGCCGCCACGCCTTGGATCCCGCCGAAGTGCGCCCCGACGGCCAACAGCGGCACGAGAACACCCAGCCACACCAGGTGGATCACCAGGATCGCCCCCGACCGCCCCGCGCTGGCCAGGTAGTCGTACCCCAGCTCCAACGCCACCCGCAGCGCGCCGAGCAGCACCAGCAACGCCAACGCCTGCGCCGCCGGAGCCCACCGCTCGCCGTAGACCGTCCGCACCAGCGGATCCGCCAACGCCGCCAGCAGCACGCAAGCCGGCACCGTCACCAGCGCCAGCAGCCGCAACGCGCGGGCGAACGTCCGCGCGAACAGCTCCGGATCATCCCTGACCTGCGAAAACGCCGCCAGTGACACACTGCGCACCGGCTGCGAGAAAGCACCCACCGGCCAGTTCGCCAGGTTGAACGCCAGCAGGTAGAAGCCCAGCGGCACGGTGCCCAGCACGCTGCCGACAATGATGTAGTCGACGTTCATCACGCCGAACACCAGCAGGCTCGAACCCGCCAACGGCAGCCCGAACGAGAGCAACCCCCGCGCCTGGACCACATCGAACCCAGGCCGGTAACGCTTAGGCGTGTAGGCGAACATCACCACGGCGGCCACCAGGTTGGTGGCGATCCGCGACCACGCCAGGCTCCACGCGCCGAACCCCATCAGCGCCAACACCACGACGATCGCCGTGCCGACAACGAACGCCGACGTGTCCGCGACGAACTTGTGGTCCTGCCGGAACTCGCGCTGCAACAACGCGCCCGGCACCGCCGACGCCCCAGCGATCACGAGCGACAGCGACATCAGCTGGATCACGCCCGTCGCCTGCGGCGTGTCCATCGCCGACGCGAACCACGGCGCACCAAGGATGCACAACGCCGCCAGCACACACCCGGACGCGATCGACAGCGTCGTCACGGTCGGCGCGAGCTCCGAAACGGGCTTCTCCGTGCGCACCAACGCGACGCTGACGCCCATCTCGCTGACGCTCATCACGATGTTGAGCACCACCAGCGCGACCGCGAACACGCCGAACTGCTCGGGCGCGATGAGCCGGGCGAGCAGGATGCCCACACCCACCTGGCTCAGCCGCTGCACCAGGCTGTTGACGGCGCTCCACCGGATGGCCGAGGTGACCCTGCGCTCCAGACCCGCGGGTGCGGTCACTGGCCGCGCCACTTCCAGACCTGCTTGGACACCAGGCCGGCCCCGCGTTTGGCCAGGTGGCTGCCGACGAACACCTGCGTCCGGCTGCACCACCGCGGCCCCAACGCGCGCCGCCGCCGCAACGCCCGGTACTCGGCCAGTCGCTCCGTGTCGGAGCACACCCGCCGCGCGAACGCCACCAGGTCGTCCACCGGGATCTCGTCCAGCTTGTCCCGGTCGTAGGCGCGCACCGCCCGCCACAACGCGTCCTTGGCGATCGACCGGTTGGCGAGCGCCCGCAGCCGTGCGGGAAGGTCCGGGTGTTCGGCGAAGAACCGTTCGAACACGGCCTGCCGCTGGTCCAGATCGGCGAACAGCGACGAGAACTGCGTGCGCATCATGCTCTGCTGGTGCACGCGGTAGTACGCGGCGGGCTTGCCGCGCACGTACCCGATGTCGGACACCGCGGCGATGCGCATCCACATCTCCAGGTCGCCCGCGTGCGGCAGGTCCGGCCGGTAGCCGCCGACCTTCTGCTGCACGGACGTGCGCACCACAGCTTCCGGCGACGACAGCACGTTCTGCCCGGTGCGGCAGCGCGCCTCGATCCAGTCCACACCGGACCACACCGTGCGGCCCGAAGGCGGCGTCATCACGGACGGCAGGTCGTCGTGGTCGGAGTAATAAACGACACGTCCGTACACCATGCCGACGTTCGGGTGAGCCTCGAACACCTCGGCGGCACGGGCCAGCGAACCCGGCGCCAACAGGTCGTCAGCGGACAGCAGCACCGTGTAGTCGGCCTTGGCCCACTCCAGCAGGCCCTCGTTGTACGTGGCGATGTGGCCTTGGTTGACCTCGTGCCGGCGGCCCTCGACCCGCGGGTCCTGCACCAGCTCGGCCATCACCTCGGGCGTCTCGTCGCTCGACGTGTCGTCGATGATCAGCACTCGCACGTCGACGCCGGGCTGGTCGAGCACGCTCCGGACGCACGCGCGGAGGAACCGTGCGTAGTTGTAGCAGGGGATGACGACGTCGACCGTCGGTCGTGCCGCAGGATCAGTCACGCCCTACACATCGTGCAGGACCGCGGATCGTTAACGGCGAGCCCCCGATCCCGATGTACGGGACATACCGGAAGGGGCTACATGGACCACGTCGTGCTGACGCGCTTCAACCTGCCGTCCGTTGGCGCGGAAAGCGTCGTGCGGGCGCGTGACGGCTGGCTGACCGAGCGCGTCGGGCTGTTCGAGCGGTACTGCCTGCCCTCGGTGGGGGCGCAGACCACCTCGAACTTCCGGTGGCTCATCTACTTCGACCCCGAGAGCCCGCAGTGGCTCAAGGACCGCATCGAGGCGCACGGCGACGCGTACACCCCGGTGTTCCGCACGCAGGTCAGCCGTGAGGAGCTGGTCGAGGACATCTCGAAGCTGTTCCCGACCAAGGGCGACGAGCTGGTCACCACCAACCTCGACAACGACGACGGCCTGGCGGCGGACTTCATCGCCCGGCTCCAGTCGGAGCGCCCCACCGGCAGGCGGACTGCCCTCTACCTGGCGAACGGGCTGGTCAAGAGCCCGGAAGGGCTGTTCGCCCACCACGACCGGGACAACGCGTTCGCGTCGATGCGGGAGAGTTGGGACGCGCCGGTGACGTGCTGGGCGGACTGGCACAACCGGCTGCACCGGCACGCCGAGGTGGTGTCGCTCGGCGGCTCGCCCGGCTGGCTCCAGGTCGTGCACGGCGGGAACGTGAGCAACCGCACGCGCGGTCGTTTGGTCGCCCCCGCGCCGTACCGGCCGCTGTTCGGCGCCGCGCTGGACGACGTGCCGCGGCCCGCCGGCGGCGTGCTCGCCCGGGACCGGTTCGTCGGCCACCCGCTGCGGGTGGCGAGGGACGGCGCCAGGTTCCTGGCCAAGACGACGGCGCAGCGGCTGCTCGGCCCGAGCGGCTTCGAAAAGGCGAAACAGGTGCTGGCCGCGCGTGGGCGCGACCGGTCGCCGAGGTGAACAGGAGCAAGACCATGGCCCGTGCACGCGTGGTCCTCGCAGTACTGGGGCTCGTCGCCGCGACCGCGTGCACGGCCGAGGCGGTGCAGCCGGAACCGAAGCCGCGGGAGGTGGCCGTCGGGCCGTCCGTCGACTACTACAAGAAGTGGGTCAACGGCCCCAACCCCACCGGCGACCCGAACGTGTTCCCGATCACCGTCTGGATGCAGGACCCGTCCGGGATCGAGAACGGCGAGAAGCTCGGCAAGGCCTACCCGAAGATCGGCATCGACACCGGCATCGGGCTGTGGGAGGACGAGTGGTGGTACCTCCGCCAGGAAGGCCTCTACGAGACCGACTGGCACGTGTACGTGGACGGGACGCGCGTCGACACGGTCCTCGCGGACACCGCGCACGCCCGCAACTACGTGGGCTACCTGATCGCCGACGAGCCGGACATGAACAAGGTCTACGGCGACGTGTTCAACCCCGACATGCAGCCGTCGGCGATCCTGAAGGCGTCCGACGCGGTGCGCGCCAAGGACCCGTCCCGGCCGACGTACATCAACTTCAGCCCGTGGATGGGCACGCCGACCGGCGAGATCGGGTACGGCTACATCGAGAAGTCCTACGAAGAGGACATGCGGACGTACTGCTCGGCGGCGGACATCGCGTCGGCCGACTACTACGGCTGGACCCACCCCGACCGCAACCACACGGTCGGCGCGTACAGCTACGGACAGGTCATCGACACCATGCGCAAGTGGTGCGGGCCGGACAAGCCGTTGTACGGGTTCGTGGAGACCGGTCACCCGCACGACCGCGGCGAGATCATCGACCCCGACCAGCTCGAATCGGCGGTGTGGAACACGATCCTGCACGGCGCCACCGGCATCAACTACTTCGCGCACAGCTTCTACACCGACGGCACGGGCGAGTACTCCAGCGTGCTGACGCGTCCTGAGATCACCGCCCGAGTCACCGCGGTCAACGCGCGGTTGAAGTCGCTCGCGCCCGTGCTCAACGCGCCCAACGTGCTCGGCATGACGGCGAAGAGCGACAACGGGATCCCGGTGTCGGTGTTGCACAAGCAGGTCGGTGACGCGAGGTGGGTGTTGGCGCAGACCGACGGCACCAAGGAGCACCGGCTCAGCCTCGCGGCCCGGGTGACGGTGGACGTGCCGGTGTCCTCGGGCACGGCGACCGTGGTGGACGAGAACCGGACCGTGCCGATCGTGGACGGGAAGATCGTCGACGACTTCGGGCCGTACCAGGTCCACGTGTACCGCTTCTGAACGGCTAACGCCTTTGCCCTGTACTGCGATTGGCGCAGTGCGGGACCATCCAGTGACGGAGGCCGACAGTGCTCAGACAGATCCGCAAGGTGACCGCGGTGTGCGGCGCGGCAGTGGTGGGGGCGGCGCTGTTGCTCGTGCCGTCCGGAACGGCGATCGCCCAGGGCCCGGTTCGGGTGCTCGGCTACATCGCGAACAACGGTGGTGGTGTGTCGGTGCTCGACACCGCCACGAACACGGTGACGAGCACACTCGTGGACTCGAACGGCGACTCGCCGTACGGCGTCGGTGTCGCGTTCGACGGCGCGCGGGGCTACGTCACGAACGTCCGTGACGACACGCTGACGGTCATCGACACGCCGACCAACACCATCGACGCGGCGGTGCCGGTCGGTGACGGGCCGGCCGGAGTCGTCGTCTCGCCGTCCGGTGGGCACGTGTACGTGTCGAACTACCTGGCGGGCACGGTGTCCGTGGTGGACGCTGCGACGTTGACCACGACCGAGACGATCCCGGTAGGTGCGAACGCGGACGGCATCGCGATCACCCCGAACGGCAAGCGCCTGTACGTGGCGCACGACGTGGTGGGCGCGGGCACGGTGTCCGTGGTCGACACGGCGACGAACACCGAGATCGCCGACATCCCCACCGGCAACACGCCGACCGCCGTGGCGGTGACGCCGGACGGCGCGAAGCTCGTGGTGGTGAACAAGTTCTCCAACGACGTGGCCGTGGTCGACACCGCGTCCAACGCCGTGATCGGCAAGGTCGCGGTGAGCTTCATCCCGCACGGTGTGGCGATTTCACCGGATGGCGCGCGTGCCTACGTCACCAACAGCGAGGGCCACAGCCTGTCCGTGGTGGACATCGCCGCGTTGACGACGGTGGCGCAGATTCCGGTGGGCAGCAGGCCGATCAGCGTGGCGCTCACCCCGGACGGCTCGACGGCGTACGTGACGAACTTCAACAGCGGCACACTGTCTATTGTAGACACTGCGACGCTGGCCGTGGTCGGCTCGGCGCCGGTGGGTGTGAACCCGGTGGGCATCGCGATCCACAGCGTCCCGCCCGCGCCCACCAAGCTGGCCGCCGGTCACGCGCAGCTCCAGTTGCGCCTGCTGGGCTTCACCGTGCGGAGCCTGGACGCCACCTTGACCGAGTCGCACACCGGACGTCCGGTGACGGGCAAGCTGATCGCGTTCCGCACCGTCAAGGGGCATCCGCTCTGCACCGCGACCACGAACTCCGTGGGCAAGGCGCAGTGCGACGCGAACGTCCCGCTGTTGGTGGGCCTCGCAACGCTCTTGCAGGGCTACACGGCGAGCTACGCGGGCGACCTCACACACGGCCGTTCCGTGGCGCACGGTCGGATCGCTCTGCTCTGACGATTGCCCGACGATGTCGCTCTTGCGAGGGATGACGTCCGAACAAGAGTCCTAATATCATTAAGTCATGGAACCTTCGCCCCAGCCGCTGACCGAGGATGGCGTCTTCGCCGCCGCGGCGGCGGTTGAGGCGTCGGCGCGGGCGTTGCACCGGCAGCGGTTGGAGTTGTTGGCCGAGGTGCTGCGGTGCGGGTACGACCTGGACTCGTACCGGCGGTTGCTGCGCGTGGATCCGGCTGAGCTGAAGCGGTGGATGGCGCAAGTGGCGTTGTTCCTGCCGTCGACCGGGTTGACCGGGCAGCCGGTGGAGCCGGTCCACCCGGTGACGGGCGCGGCGTTGGCGGAGCACGAGCTGTCCGAGGGGCATCTCCGGGAGCTGACGCGCGCGATCTCGCTGCGGCTGCCGGAGGGCTCGGAGGAGATCCTGGTCGAGGCCGCCCGGTCGGTGGAGCCGAAGGCCATCCGGCAGCTCACCGACCGGATCCGGGACCGGGCCGAGCAGGACGCGCTCGACGAGTTGGACGAGGCCGCCGCCGAACCCGCCGATGTGTTGCACACCCGGGACTTGCCGGGTGGGCGGCTGGAGTTCTGGGGCGAGTTGTCGGCCGAGGCCGGCGCCCGGTTCACCGCGATGCTGGAGCCGCTGTCCGCGCCGCGTCCGGACGGTCCGCGGGATCTGGCGCACCGGCTGGGCGAGGCGTTCGGGGATCTGGTCGCGTTGGCCTCACGGTCCGGCGATCTGCCGTCGGAGGCCGGGGAACGGCCGCACATCAGCGTGACGCTGGACTTCGAGACGTTGCGGCGGGGTGTGGGGCACGCGGTGTTGGACGGCGGGCGGTATCTGAGCGCGGCTCAAGCCCGCCGCATCGCGTGTGACGCGAAGGTGATCCCGGCGGTGATGGGCGCCGACTCCGAGGTCATGGACCTGGGGCGGACGAAGCGGACGGTGAGCGTGGCGCAGCGCAAGGCGTTGCACGCCCGCGATCGGGGCTGCGCCTTCCCGGGGTGTCACCGGCCGCCGAAGTGGTGCGACGCGCACCATGTGCGGCACTGGTCCGAAGGCGGTGACACCGACCTCGGAAACCTGGTGCTGCTGTGCCGCAGGCACCACAGCCTGGTGCACCACTCGCGGTGGATGATCACGATGGCCGGTGGGGTGCCGGCGTTCATCCCGCCGCGCTACCTCGACCCCAATGCCGCTTAGTTAGTGGCCTTGGTGTGCGGGTTGAGGCGAGTGGATTGGTTGGCAGTACTGTTGATCAGTGCCGTCTGCTCGCCGTTTCACCGATGGGATCAGCATCGGTGTGCTGGCCCGTGTGTTCGACCGGGATCTGGTGGACGAGGTGCTCGCGGAAACGGGGCGTCGGGAGAGGCGGTCGCGTCTGCTGCCCGCGCGGGTGGTCGTCTACTACGTGCTGGCGCTGTGCCTGTTCTTCGATGACGGTTACGAAGAGGTGATGCGCAAGCTGGTCGACGGTCTGCGGTTTCTGGGCACGTGGCGGCAGGGGTGGACGGTGCCCACGACGGGGGCGATCTCCCAGGCGCGGGGGCGGTTGGGCGAGGCGCCGCTGCGGGTGCTGTTCGACCGGGTGGCGGTGCCGATGGCCCATGCCGGAACGCGGGGGGCGTGGTTTCACGGGTGGCGGGTGATGGCGGTCGACGGTGTCGTGCTGGACTTGCCCGACACGGCGGCCAACGTGGCCGAGTTCGGCAAGAAGCCGCACAAGGGCGGGCAGAGCCCGTTTCCGCAGGTGCGGATCATGGGGCTGGGCGAGTGCGGCACGCATGCGATCGTGGCGGCGGAGTTGGATTCCTGGCGGGTGCAGGAACGCGGCTTGTGCGAGCGGTTGGTGGCGGCGTTCGAGCCGGACATGCTGGTGCTGGCCGATCGCGGTGTGTTCTCCTACGACTTGTGGCAGCGGGCGCGCCGGAGCGGGGCGCAATTGGTGTGGCGGGTCCGTGACGATGTGGACCTGCCGGTGTTGGGGTGGCTTCCCGACGGGTCCTACCGCAGTGAGCTGCTGCCCTCGAAGGTCAAGGCGGACCTGAAGCGGGGCAAGCGGTCGCGGGCGCCGGAGGGGTCGCGGTTGCCGGTGCGGGTGGTGGAGTACTCGGTGACCGACCGCGGCGGGCAGCCCGAGATGATCCGCCTGGTGGTGTCGATCATGGATCGCGAGGTGGCGCCGGCGGTGGAGTTGGCGGTGCTGTATCGGCAGCGGTGGGAGTTCGAGCTGACCCTGGACGAGATCGAGACCCATCAGATGCCGCATGGCAGGGTGCTGCGGTCGAAGTCCCCGGAGTTGGTCCGGCAGGAGATCTGGGCGTTGCTGCTGACCCACTACGCGGTGCGGGCGTTGATGTTGGAGGCCGCCGAGGGCCTCGGTCCGGACGACGGGCCCGACGTCGACGGGTTGTCCTTCGTCCGAAGTCTCAACGCTGTGCGCCGCCAGGTCACCAACCAGGCGGGTTTTTCCCCCTCACCGCCTGAAGAACGCGATCATCGAGACGCTTGAGGAGATCCGACACCGACGCGCCCGGGGCCGCCGCCACCGCTCCTACCCACGCGTGGTCAAACGCAGCAACGTCGGCAGCAAGCTGATCAAACGCGCGCACCACACAGGCACCCGCTACGACCGGCCACCTGGCATCCACCTCTTCGGCAAGATCACTAACTAAGCGGCATTGACCTCGACCCGGCGCAGCGGCCCCGGCAGAACCTGCTGCACCGACCACCCGCCGGCTCCGTCGCGGCCTGAGCGCCCGCTAGGCGTTGAGCCGCCAGGCGATCACGACCGCTGCCACCAGCGCGCCGATCGCCGCGTACACGGCCGTGCCGAAAGCGGCGAACTGGAGCAGGAAGCCGAACGCCACGGACGACACGAGCCGGGCCAACGCCTGCCCGGTCTGCACCACCGCGAGCCCGGACGCGCGTAGCGACTCCGGCACCAGCGCGCTCACCCGAGCGGACAGGACACCGTCCGTCGCGGCGTAGAAGAGGCCGTGCAGCACCAGGGCCGCGCCAACGCCCACGTACCCGGTGCCGGACACGAGCAGCAGCACGTACACGGCCAGCAGCAGCACGTGCCCGCCGAGGAACACCGGCCACCGGCCGATCCGGTCCGCGAGCCGTCCCATCGGGGTGGCCGCCAGCAGGAAGACCAGCGCCGTGCCCAACGGAAGCAACGGCAGCAGGTGCAGCGGCGCGTCGGTCGCCTTCTGCACCAGGATGAACACGAACGCGTCCGACAGCGTCGCCAACCCCAACAACGCCGCCGCCACGGCCACCCGCCGGTACCCGACGTCCCGCAGCAAGGCGAACCCCGCGCGGAGGGACGGACGTGGCCCGGCCAGAACCGGCCGGGGGTTCTCCCGCACGAACGCCACCAGCACGATCAGCCCCACCACCGCGAAGCACGCGCTGACCACGAACACCGGACCGGCGACCGTGCCGACCACGTACAGCAACAGGAACGTCACCAGCGGCCCGAGCAGCGCGCCCACCGTGTCCATGGTCCGGTGCAAGCCGAACGCCGCGCCCAGCCGGTCCGGCGGCGTCGCCAAGGAGATCAACGCGTCACGTGGCGCGGTCCGCAGGCCCTTGCCCGCGCGGTCCACGGCGAGGGTCGCGCCGATGCCGAACGCGGACGCCCCCACCACCGGGAAGATGAGCTTGGTCACCGCCGACAGCCCGTAACCGACCGCGGCGACCGCCTTGTGCCGGCGCGTCCGGTCGGAGACGTGCCCGCCGACGAGTCGGAGCACCGCCGTGGCGCCCGTGTACAGACCGTCCAGCACGCCGAACTGGGCGTAACCCATGTTGAGCGTGAACAGCAGGTAGAACGGCATGAACGCGGTGATCATCTCGGCCGAGACGTCGGTCAGCAGGCTCACCGCGCCCAGCGCGACCACGGTGCCGGGAACCCTGCCCTTGACCCGCTCACCGGGCCGGACGGACGCGACGTACATGCTCCCGATATCGGTCACGTGGGGTAACCGTTACCGCTGCCGGGCAAGGTCGTAACGGGGACGATCCCGAACCCGATGACGCGGGTATGCCGGACATCTCGCAGGCCCGCGTCCGCGTGGGCGCCCTCGACGTGTGGGCCGTCAGCGAATCCGGCGTCGCCGACCACGTCACCGAAGCGTGGCGGCGGTCGGAGGGCGGCGCGATCGTCACGGCCAATGTGGACATCGTGCGCGCCGCGACCCGTCGTCCCGAACTGGCCGCGCTGGTCGCCGAGTCCGAGATGGTGGTGGCCGACGGGATGCCCGTGGTGTGGGCGGGGCGGCTCGCGGGCGTTCGGGTGCCGGAACGGGTCACCGGCGCGTCGCTGGTGTTCACGCTGGCCGAGGCCGCCGCGCGCGAGGACCGTTCGATCTACCTGCTCGGCGGTGAGCCCGGCGTGCCGGAGAAGGCCGCCGACGTGCTGAGCTCCAAGTACCCGGGGCTGCGGGTGGCGGGCACGGATTCGCCGCCGTTCGGGTTCGACACGTCCCCGGACGACACCGCGGCGGCTGTTGCCAAGGCGGTGGAGGCCAAACCGGACCTGGTGCTGGTCGGCCTCGGCTTCCCGAAGCAGGAACGCCTGATTCGGCTGCTGAGAGCGGAACTGCCGCAGGCCTGGTTCCTCGGTTGTGGCGCGGGCATCCCGATGGCCGCGGGCGAGTTCCGGCGCGCGCCGGGAGTGGTGCAGAACCTGGGCGCGGAGTGGCTGCACCGACTCGCGCTCGAACCGCGCCGGTTGGCCAAGCGCTACCTGCGCGACGACCTGCCGTTCGCGTTCCGCCTGCTCGGGAGCGCGCTGCGCACCCGGTTCGGCAATCGGACCGGGGAGTAGAAGTGCCGCTAGCCGTGGTCGTCGTGACCTATCACAGCGCCGAGGTCGTCGAGGACTGCCTGAAGTCGGTGGCCGTCGCGCTGCGGTCCAGTCCGGACAGTCGGATCGTGGTGGTGGACAACGCTTCCGCCGACGACACGCTCGACATCGTCGCCCGGGTCGCGCCGGACGCCCAGATCGTGGCGCGCGCCACGAACGACGGTTTCGCGGCGGGGGTCAACGCGGGGTTCGCCGCCGCGCCGGACTGCGACGTGCTGGTGCTCAACCCGGACGTCCGGCTCCACCCGGAGGCGATCACGTTGCTGCGCGCGGCGTTGGTGATGCCCGGCACGGGTATCGCGGTGCCGCGCCTGGCCGGTCTCGACGGCGCGCCGCAGCCGTCGTTGCGGCGTGCGCCGAACCCGTTGCGCGCGTTGGGCGAAGCGCTGATCGGCGGCACGCGGGCCGGTCGGTTCGAGGCGTTGGGCGAGTTGGTGGTCGACCCCGTCCGGTACGAGACGGCGGGGACGGCGGCGTGGGCGACCGGCGCGGCGTGGCTGATCTCGCGTGCGGCGCGTGAGGCGACCGGCGTGCTGGAGGAGCGGTACTTCCTGTACTCGGAGGAGACCGAGTACATGCTGCGCGCGGGTAAGCGCGGGTACACCGTCCGCTACGAGCCGCGGGCGCGCGCCGTGCACTTCGGCGGCGAGCAGTCGACGTCGCCGGTGCTGTGGTCGATGGCCACCACGAACCGGGTGCGGATGGTCCGTGAGCACAAGGGTCGACCGGCCGCGTTCCTGATGTGGCTGGCCGTGCTCCTCAACGAGCTGCTGCGCGCGCCGCTCGGCGTCAAGCACCGCAAGGCCGTCGGCGACCTGGTGCGCTGGCGTCGTTGGCCCGCCCGTCCGGGGGAGGAGCCCGAGCCGGGCTGGGTGTGCTTCTCCGCGCAGGACTGGTGGTACCACAACCGGGCGCACTCGGACTTCCAGCTGATGCGGTCGATGGCGGCGCACCGCAAGGTGCTGGTGGTCAACAGCATCGGCATGCGGATGCCCACCCGCGGCAACAGCACGCACGTGGCCCGGAGGATCCTGCGCAAGCTGCGCAGCGTGGCGAAGTTCGTGCGCAAGCCGATGCCGAACTTCTACGTGATGTCGCCGCTGCCGCTGCCGTTCTACGGCTCGCCGTTCCTGCGCAAGGTCAACGCGGTGCTGGTCCGCGGCCAGGTGCGGCTGGTGGCGCGGTTCCTCGGCCTCCGCAACCCGGTGATCATGGTGACGATCCCGACCGCCTGGGACGTGGTGGCCCCGATGCGCCGGCACCGCCTGGTGTTCAACCGCTCGGACCGGCACTCCGACTTCCCCGAGGCGGACCGCGCGTCGATCGAGGCGCTGGAGAACCAGCTGCTGGCCCACGCGGACCACGTCGTGTACGTCAGCCACGCGTTGATGGACGAGGAGCTGCCCCGCACCGGCGCGCGCGCCCACTTCCTGGACCACGGCGTCGACATCGACCACTTCGTCGCGCGGCCGGCGGACCGGTGGCCGGACGACGTGCGGTCGATCCCCGGCCCCCGGATCGGCTTCTTCGGCGCCTTGGACGACTTCGTGGTGGACTTCGACCTGCTGGAACGCGTCGCCGCCGAGCTGCCGCACGCCTCGCTGGTGCTGATCGGCGACGCCACGCACCCGATGGAGCGCTTCGCCAAGTACCCGAACGTGCACTGGCTGGGCTTCCGCCCCTACAGCCTGATCCCGGCCTACGGGTCGGCGTTCGACGTGGCGATCATGCCGTGGCAGGACAACGACTGGATCAAGCGGTCCAACCCGATCAAGCTGAAGGAGTACCTGGCGCTGGGCCTACCGGTCGTCAGCACCGACTTCGCCGAGCTGGCCGGCTACACCGACCGGGTCCGCGCCGCCCGCACGCCGACCGCGTTCGTCGAGGCCCTCCGTGAGACGCTCGCCACCGGCCCGCTGCTCCCCGCCGCCACTCTCCGCACGTCCGTCGCGGCCCACTCGTGGGCAGCACGGAGCCAGGACCTGCTCGGTCTCACGAACCTCACCGTCTTGGCCGAACCGGACCGCCGACGCATCTAGGGTGGGTGGTGTGCAGCCACTGCCCCCGAACGCTCCGTCGCGGATCGGCGACTACATGCTGCTCGCCGCGCTCGGACGCGGCGCGATGGGCTCGGTCTACCTGGCCCGGTCGCGCGGCGGCCGGCCGATCGCGGTCAAGGTCGCGCGGCCCGAGCTGGCGGACAACCCGGAGTTCCGCGAGCGCTTCCGCCGCGAGGTCGAGATGGCGCGCGCGGTCGGCGGGTTCTGGACCGCCACCGTGGTCGACGCCGACCCGGACGCCGAACGCCCCTGGATGGCCACCGAGTACATCGCCGGCCTGAGCCTGCACCAGGCCGTTCTCGACCACGGTCCGCTGCCGGAACGCGCCGTGCGCCGCCTTGCCGCCGGTCTGGCCGAAGCGCTGGTGGCGATCCACGGCGCGGGCCTGGTGCACCGCGACCTCAAGCCGTCCAACGTGCTGCTGGCCGACGACGGCCCGCGCGTCATCGACTTCGGCATCGCCCGCGCCCTGGAGCACTCCGCGCTCACCGAGGCGGGCATCGTCTTCGGCACCCCCGGCTACCTGTCGCCGGAACAGGTCGTCGGCCAGAAGATCACCACCCAGAGCGACGTGTTCGCGCTCGGCTCGGTCCTGGTCTACGCCGCGACTGCCGGCGGGCCGTTCGGCGAGGGCGCCACGTCCGCGCTGGTCTACCGCGTGGTGCACCAGGAGCCGGACCTGTCCAAGGTGCCGCCGGGCCTGGTCCCGCTGATCGTGCCGTGCCTGGTCCGCGACCCGGCGCACCGCCCGACGCCCGCCCGGCTGCTGGAGCTGATCGGCCCGCCGTCGGCCGAACCGTCCTGGCTGCCCCCACGCATCCGCACCGTGGTCGAACAGCGGCACACCGAGCTGGGCAACCTGCCCGGCAAGCCGCCGACCAGGGTCATGGTGGAGGAGCCGCCGCCCAAGCCGCCGACGCTCGTCACGCCGGTGCCCGCGCCCGTCCGGATCGACCCGGACCGCAAGGAGATCCGGCCCACCGGGGTCCGGTTCAAGACCTCCCGCGCGGTGGGTGCGAGCTGGGCCGGCGCGAACCTGATGGCCGCGCTCGTCACCGCCGCCATCGCCAACCCGGACGCCGCCGCGCCGAACCCGGTGCGACTGGCCGCGTTCCTCGGGTTCCTGCTGTTCGCGTTCGCCGCGGTCCGGCTGCTGGTCGGCGTGGCCAGCGCGCCGCTCACCGTGGACGTCGGCCCGGACGGCATCACGCTGTCCAACGGCAGCGAGTCGCGCCGCCTGCCGTGGTACGCGATCTCCCGCGTCAAGGTGGAGGCGCACCACGCCCGCCCGTGGCTGGTGGTCTGGCTGGTCAGCGCCGCCAAGACGCCGGAATCACTGGGCCGCGGCAGCTTCACCACGCACAAGGGCGGCCTGCGCGTCTACCCGATCTCGCACGAGCGCTACCGCAAGCGCCGCGACCGCGACGTGGTCGAACTGCGCTCGGCCCTGGCCTGGTACGGCTCGACCGTCTACGACCCGCGCTAACGGCCGCCGAACGTCGCCTTGCCCGGCCCGTCGGCGAGGAACGACCGCACCGCGCCGCGCAGGTCCTCCGTGTCGAACAGCTCGGCCGCGATCGCCGTGACGTGCTCGTTCGCCTCGGCCACGCCGCCGTTCTCGAAGTGCGCCAACACCCGCTTGGTCGCCGCGTGCGCCCGCGTCGGCCCGGTCGCCAGCGCGAGCGTGAACTCCAGCGCCGCGTCGTCGAAACCCTCGTCCGGCAGCACCCGGTTGACCGCGCCCCAGCGCTCCAGCGTGGCCGCGTCGTAGAGGTCGCCGGTCATCACGAACTCCTTGGCCCGGCCCACGCCCGCCCGCGCGGCCAGCCGCTGCGTGCCGCCCATGGTCGGCGTCAGCCCGACGACCTTCTCCACCAGGCCGAACTTCGCCCGTTCGGCGGCCAGCACGATGTCGCACGCCATCGCCAGCTCGAACGCCCACGTCAGGCACAGCCCGTGCGCGGCGAACACGGTCGGGAACGGCAGCTCGGCCACCCGGTCCGGCAGCTCCAGCATCTGGTCGAACAGCGCCTTCGCCCGCGCGGACGTCCGCTGCTCGGCGAAGAGCCGCACGTCGACACCGCCGCTGACGACCTTGCCCTCGAAGCGGATCAGCAACGCCCGCGCGGGACGTGCCTCCAGGTCCTCGACCGCCGCCTCCAGCAGGTCCTGCAACTCGGCGGTGTAGAGGTTCAGCGGGGGAGCGTCGACGGTGAGCACGGCCGGCCCGACCGCGTCCCGCTCCACGCGGACCAGTTGCGCTGCCACGGAACGTGACTTTACACGCGTCCGTAATGCGGAAAACCATGTGTCCGAATGGCCCAGCGTGGGTGAAAATCCGCCCGTGACTTCTTGGACCGTTCAGCCGGAGCCGGTTGACAGCCCCCTCGCCGTAGCGGTGATCCGAACCTACCTGGCGGACATCATCGAGCGGTACTACGGCCGTCCGGCCACGTCGGACGAGGTGGACCAGGCGATCGCCGACGACCCGACGGATGATCTAGCCGTCTTCCTGGTGGCCCGCCGCGACGGCGTCGTGCGAGGATGCGTCGGGTTCCGGATGGTCGGTCCCGAAAGTGCGGAACTGAAGAGAATGTTCGTCGACCCGACCGTCCGCGGCACGGGCGGGGGAGCGACGTTGCTCTCTGCGGCGGAACGTGCCGCTGTCTCATTTGGGGCTACCGTGATCCGCCTGGACACCCGCTCTGACCTGGTGGAAGCCCGCGCGTTGTACGCCCGGCACGGCTACCGCGAGGTGGCTCCGTTCAATGACGACCGCTATGCGGAGCACGGGTTTGAAAAGCGGCTATAGGGGTCATTGGATTCCCATATCACGGTTGTGAGTCCGCCCACTTGACAGTGTATAAACGCCCCAGTTGAGTATGCGGCGAAAGTCGGCCGCGGAATGAAATGGGGATCAGTCCAGTGGCTTTCGCCGTTGAGTTGACATTTCGTGATGCGCGCCAGGTGCGGAGATCCATTCATCTCGCGCACCGGGAATATTGGCGTCCGCTCGCCGAGCAGGGTGTGCTAGTCGGAACCGGCCCCTGGGCCGACGGTTCCGGCGTGTTGCTCATCGTGCAAGTGCCGGACGACGCCGCTGCCCGGGACCTGGTGCGCGGTGACCCGTACGTGCGATCGCAATCGATCGCCGAGGTGCGGATCCGTCAGTGGCACGTGTTACTCGGTGTGCCCGAAGGTGAGCGTGTGCCGGGCATCGTCCGGCCGCGCGACGGGCAGACCGCGGAAGCGCGTTCGCGTGAGCCGCTGACGCCGCACGAGCACCGGATCGCGCTGATGATGTTGGAGGGCATGACGAACCGGCAGATAGCCGAGCACTTCTCGGTTTCCACCCGGGCCGTCGAACTCCACATCACCCGCATCTACCGGAAGCTCGACATCGGCAGGCGTGCGCAGCTCGCCGCGGCGATGCCGTGGGGACAGCGCTCCTACCTGTAGGTGTGCGTGCCGGTCAGGCGTGGTGCCGCGAGGATCGACGGGAACTTCCTAGCTCCTCGCGGCTTTCACGGTGAACGGCGGGTACGGATCCACGCCCCAAAAGTTCACCGACCGTGCGGTATGTCACATCGCCAGGCGTTTCGGGCTACTTCTGTCAATACTCCGTACCCATCGGTAACGTGAGTGGCAGGAGTCCCGTCGTGCGCAACCTCGTCGTCGGCTGTGCCGTGCTCGCCTTGGTCGGCGTGTCCGGCTGCGCCGCCGAGGATGAGAAGCCGGTCAAGACCGGTCCGGGCGTCACCGCGGACACCATCTCGCTCGGCGTGCTGACCGACATGACCGGCCCTTTCTCGCCCACGTCCCTCATCCGGATCAAGGGCTACGAGCTGTTCCTGGGCGAGCTCAACGCACGCGGCGGCATCTGCGGGCGCAAGGTCGAGCTGAAGCAGGCCGACCACGGCTACGACGTCGACCGGGCGCTGGAGAAGTACTTCGAGCTGGAGCCCGAGGTGCTCGGGTTCATGGACATCACCGGCGCGCCGATGACCGAGGCCATCGAGCCGGACCTGATGCAGACCCGGGCCATCGCCGCGCCCGCGTCCTGGTCGGCGACCCTGCTGGGCAACCCGCACATGGTCATCGTCGGCACGACCTACGACCTCGACGTGATCAACGGCCTGGACCACTTCAAGCGCACCGGGCTGATCAACGACGGCGACACCGTCGGGCACGTCCACCTCGACAGCGACTACGGCGTCAACGCCCTCGAAGGCAGCACGTTCGTCGCCGAGCAGTGGGGCCTGAGGCTCATCGGGAAGGCCGTGGCGGAGACCGCCGACGTGTCGGCCCAGATCGCCGAGCTCCGGGCGACCGGCGCGAAGGCCGTGGTCCTCAGCACGTCGCCGCAGCAGACGGCGATCGCCGTGGCGACCGCCGAACGGCTCGGCTGGGACGTGCCGTTCCTGGTCAGCGTGCCCGGCTACGACCCGCAGATCCTCGCGACGCCCGCGGCGGGCGCCGTGGTCCAGCGGGTGCAGGTGGTGTCGCCGATCGCGCCGTTCTGGACCGACCTGCCGGGGCCGCGCGCGGTCGCGGAGGCGTTCACCCGCAAGCACCCCGACCTGACGCCGACCGGCTCCGTGGACCACGGCTACGTGGTGGGCATGGCGTTCGCCGCGATCCTGGAGAAGGCGTGCGAGGCGCGGGAGCTGACCCGTGACGGCGTGCTGCGCGCGTTCCAGGACACCAACGAGGTGGCGACGAACGACCTCACCGGTGACCTGCGGTTCTCGTTGGTCGGGCGGCCGTCCACGACCAAGTCCTACATCTCCCGGCCGGACCCGGCGACACCCGGCGGCCTGGCCGTGGTCGCCAACCTGTTCGAATCCGATCTGGTGAAGCTCAAGGGCACCCGCGCCAAGTAGTTTCCGCGTGCCGGCCGGGGGAATCCGGGTGGGCATGATCGAGGTGCGCTTGACGGTGCCGGCGTCCGTGGAACGGGTGTTCGCGGTGCTGGCCGACGGGTGGTCCTACGCGGGCTGGGTGGTGGGCGCGGCGCACATCCGCGAGGTCGACGCCGGGTGGCCCGGCACCGGCACCCGGATCCACCACAGCGTCGGCGGGTGGCCGCTGGCCGTGCAGGACGTGACCACGGTGCTGGACGTGGACCCGCCCCGGATGCTGGAACTGGAGGCGCGCGTGTGGCCGCTCGGCGCCGCCCGCATCCGGCTGGAACTCGCCGAACGCCACGACGGCGCCGAGATCACCATGCGGGAGGAGGCCGTGAAGGGCCCGCCCGCGCTCCTCCCCCAGCAGGTCCAGTCCCTCTACCTGAGCCCGCGCAACCGCGAATCCCTGCGCCGCCTGGCCGACCTGGCCGTCCGCAAGGGCCCGCGCTAGTGGAACGTGCGTGACAGCGAGCGGATGAGGAGGCGGTAGGCGTCACCGGCCAGTCCGTTGCGGGCCAGCGCGGCACGGGCCGCGTTCGCGCCGGGTGCGCCGTGGACGCCGCCGCCGGGGTGCGCGGACGCGCTGGCGAGGAACAGGCGGTCCACCGGGGTGTCGCCACGGCCGAGGCCGGGCACCGGGCGGAAGATCAGCTGCTGGTGGATCGAGGCGGTGCCGGAGTTGATCGATCCGCCGATCAGGCTGTGGTTGTGCGCTTCCAGGTCCGCCGGGCCGTGCACGACGCGCGCCCGGACGAGGTCGCGGAAGCCCGGCGCGTGCCGCTCCACCAGTTCCTCGACCTGGTCCGCCCGCCGCTGGAGCTGGTCCGCCGTCCACCGCTCACCGCGCGGCACGTGCGTGTACCCCCACGCCGTCTCCGTGCCCGCGGGCGACCGGGTCGGGTCGGTCGTCGTCATCTGGCCCATGATCACGAACGGCGTGCTCGGCACCTGCCCGCAGGCGATCTCGGTGCTGGTGAGCGACAAGCCGTTGAAATCGCCTCCCAAGTGGACGGTCCCGGCGCCGCGCGCGCCCTCGGCGGTCCACGGGACGGGCCCGTTCAACGCCCAGTCCACCTTGATCGTCGCGTCGTCCCACTCGAACCGCCCCAGGTCCGCCACCAGGCTGGGCGGCAGGTGCTCCGCCCCGACCAGCCCCAGGTACAGCGCCGGCGCGGGCACGTCCGCCAGCACCGCCTTGCGCGCCCGCACGAACCCGCCGTCCGCGTCACGCACGCCCAGCGCACGACCACCGGCCACGATCACCTGCGTCACCGGACGCCCGCACCGCACGACGCCGCCCAGCCGCCGCACCATCGCGCCCGTCAACGCCCCCGCCCCGCCCTCCGGCACGGGGTACCCGACGTCCTGCCCGAGCATCGACAGCAGCCACCCGAACGCCGTGCTGCCCGCCTGGTCCGGCCCCAGGTCGGTGTGCATCGCGTTGCCCGCGAACAACAACGGCGCGCCCTCACCCGAGAACCGCTCGTCCCCGAACGACCGCACCGACTGGAGGAACGACCGCGCGAACCGCAGCCCGCCGCCGACGCCCAGCACCCCGGCCAACGCGACACCCGCCCGGACCGGCGGGAACGGCCGCATCAGCACGTCGAGCAGGTGCGGGCGAAGGCGCAGCCACCGGTCGAACTCGGCCCGCCACGCGTCACCGTCACCAGCGCCGAACGACTCCACCGACGCCGCCGTCCGGTCCACGTCCTGCGACAGCACCACGGCCCGGTCGTCCGGCAGCACGTGCGCCAGCACGTCCGGCGCACGCCGCCACCGCAGCCCGTGCCGCTCCAGGTCCAGCCCGGTGATCACCGGCGACGCCGCGCCCAGCGGGTAGAACGCGCTGAACAGGTCGTGGTGGAACCCCGGCTCGGTCAGCTCCGCCGTCCGCACCGCGCCGCCCGGCTCGTCCGCGGCCTCCAGCACCAGCACGTCCCACCCCGCGTCGGCGAGCAGGTTCGCCGCGACCAACCCGTTCGGACCGGACCCGATGACCACGGCGTCCACGACATCGCTCAACGCACATCTCCCTGGCTCTGATGCACCGGCCGACCGAAGCCCAGTCTGCGCCACCAACTCTTGCGCCGCGGCGCGAGCGGCCCCCACGTGCCACGCCCCTCCGCGACCGCCGCCACGAACGACGTCAACGCCTCCTGTGGATCGTGCTCGGGCTCCCACCCCAGCGCCCGCGTCCGACCGCAGTCCACAAGGGACGCCTGGCCGGCCAGCAGCAACCACCCCGGATGCGCCGGCTGCAATCCCAGCCGCCAGGTCGGCCACATCACCGCGCGCAGCACCGGCAACGGCACCGGCAGCAGGAACCCGCCGAAGGCACGGGCCACCTCCGGCGCCCGTAACGGCGGATCGGCCGCGACGTTGAACGCGCCCACCGCGTGCCGCCGGAGGATTACCAGGATCGCCCGCGCCACGTCCTGCGCGTGCACGACCTGCGCCCGCAGCCCCGGCCACAGCGGCACCGGCAGCCACCGCTTGCCCAACACCCGGGGCGGGATCAGCGGGCTCAGCGCCCACCGGCCGATCTCCGCGCCCGCGTCGGGCTGCACGACGGCGCAAGGCCGCACCACCGCCACCCCCGCGCGCCCCTCCAGCATCCGTTCCAACTCGACCTTCTGCGCGCTGTAGGCACTCCCCGCCACCCCGCCGCGAGGCCAGTCCTCGTTCACGGGCGTCGACGCGGGCGTGTAGGCGGCGACCGACGACGCCACCACGACGTGCGGAACCCCAGCCCGTTCCGCCGCACGCAGCACGTGCGCGCTGCCGGTGATGTTGGTGCGCCGCATGTCCGGGTCACCCGGCGCGGGTTGCACCGCCCACGCCAGGTGCACCACCGCGTCCGCACCCTCGAACGCCCGCCCCAACACCACTTCGGCGGCCGGCGCCCCGATATCGCACGTCACCCAACCGGGCGAATTCGGTGGCACCCGCCGCGAGACGCCCACCACCGTGTCACCCGCGTCGGCGAGCACCCGGCACAGGGCCGTCCCCAGATTGCCGCTGGCGCCCGTGACGACGACCTTCATGGGCAGCCGGGTACCCCCGGTCACTTCTTGCCAAGCCCCGCCCGACGCAGCGCCTCCGCCATCGCGCCGTTCGCCGGCGGACGTTCCTGCTGACGCGGCTTGCCCCCGCCGCCCTGGCCGCCGCGCTGCCCACCGCGTTGCGGCTGCTGCTGCTCACGCGGCGGCTTGCGGCCCGGCTCGTCCTCCAGGCGGAGCGTCAACCCGATGCGCTTGCGCGGGATGTCGACCTCCAGCACCTTCACCCGCACCACGTCGCCGGACTTCACCACGTCCCGCGGGTCCTTCACGTACGTGTTGGACAACGCCGAGATGTGCACCAGACCGTCCTGGTGCACGCCGATGTCCACGAACGCGCCGAACGCGGCCACGTTCGTCACCTGGCCCTCCAGCACCATGCCGGGCTTGAGGTCGGAGATCTTCTCCACGCCGTCCGCGAACGTCGCCGTCTTGAACGCGGGCCGCGGGTCGCGCCCCGGCTTCTCCAGCTCGCGCAGGATGTCGGTGACGGTCGGCAGGCCGAACTTGTCGTCCACGAACTCCTGGGGCCGCAGCGACTTCAGCACCGCCGTGTTGCCGATCAACTGCTCGCCGCCCGCACGCTCCTGCATCCGGCGCACCACCGGGTACGCCTCGGGGTGCACGGAGGAGGCGTCGAGCGGGTCGTCGCCGTTCGGGATGCGGAGGAAGCCCGCGCACTGCTCGAACGCCTTCGGGCCGAGCCGCGCCACCTCCTTCAACGCCTTGCGCGAGCGGAACGGGCCGTTGCCGTCACGGTGCTGCACGATGTTCTCCGCCAGCCCGGCGGTGATGCCGGAGACCCGCGTCAACAGCGGCACGGACGCCGTGTTCAGGTCCACGCCGACCGCGTTCACGCAGTCCTCGACCACCGCGTCCAGCGAGCGCGACAGCTTCGCCTCCGACAGGTCGTGCTGGTACTGGCCCACGCCGATGGACTTCGGGTCGATCTTCACCAGCTCGGCCAGCGGGTCCTGCAACCGGCGGGCGATGGACACCGCGCCGCGCAGCGACACGTCCATGCCGGGCAGCTCGGCCGACGCGAACGCCGACGCCGAGTACACCGACGCGCCCGCCTCCGACACCACGGCCTTGGTCAACTTCAGGTCGGGGTGCAGCTTGAGCAGGTCGGCGGCCAGCTTGTCGGTCTCGCGGGACGCGGTGCCGTTGCCGATCGCGATCAGGTCGACGTCGTGCTTCTTCGCCAGCAGCGCGAGCTTCGCGATCGACTCGTCCCACCGGTTCGCGGGCACGTGCGGGTAGATCACGTCCGTGTCGACGACCTTGCCGGTCGCGTCGACCACGGCCACTTTCACGCCGGTCCGGAAACCGGGGTCGAGGCCCATCGTGGCGCGCGTGCCCGCCGGGGCCGCCAGCAGCAGGTCACGCAGGTTCGTCGCGAACACCCGCACCGCCTCGTCCTCGGCGAACGCCCGCAGCCGGGACCGCAGGTCGATGCCCAGGTGCACGAGGATCCGGGTCCGCCACGCCCACCGGACCGTGTCGGCCAGCCAGCGGTCGGCCGGACGGCCCCGGTCGTCCACCCCGAACCGGGACGCGATCCGCGCCTCGTAGCCGGTCGGCTCGTCCTCGTCCGCCGGGTCGAACTGGAGGTCGAGCACCTCCTCCTTCTCCCCGCGCAGCAGCGCCAGGATCCGGTGCGAGGGCAACTTCGCGAACGGCTCGGAGAAGTCGAAGTAGTCGGAGAACTTGGCCCCGTCCTCCTCCTTGCCCTCCCGAACCTTGGACGCCACCCGGCCCTGCGTCCACATGCGTTCGCGCAGCTCACCGATGAGGTCGCCGTCCTCGCCGAACCGCTCGACGAGGATCGACCGCGCGCCCAGCAGCGCGGCGGCCACGTCCGCGACCTCCTCGGTCACGTACGCCTTCGCCACCTCCTGCGGGTCCTGCGTCGGGTCGCCCAGCAGGCCTTCCGCCAGCGGCTCCAGGCCCTGCTCGCGGGCGATCTGGGCCTTGGTCCGCCGCTTCGGCTTGTAGGGCAGGTAGAGGTCTTCCAGCCGGGCCTTGGAGTCGGCGGCGTGGATCGAGGCCTCCAGCGCCTCGTCCAGCTTGCCCTGGGACCGGATCGATTCGAGCACAGCCGCCCGACGGTCTTCCAGCTCGCGGAGGTAGCCCAGGCGCTCTTCCAGCGTGCGGAGCTGGGTGTCGTCCAGCGCGCCGGTCGCTTCCTTCCGGTATCGGGCGATGAAGGGAACGGTGGAACCACCGTCGAGCAGGTCGACGGTGGCGCTGACCTGCGCGGGCCGCACCCCGAGCTCCTCGGCGATCCTCTGGTGAATGGCTGTGGTCACAGCGAGCCATTGTGCCCTGCCCGGCCGATCACGTTCGGGCACCCCGACGCCGTTCACCGGGCTAGGGCACGAGGCTGGTGAGGACGGTGACGTCCGACTCGTCGTGCGGCAGGTACTTGGCCCTGACCACCATGCCGGGCTGCACCCGGGCGATGGACGTCGGGGGCAGCCGCTTGTCCTGCGTGACGTCGAACGTGGTGCCGTTCGGGCGGGTGACCCGCAGGGTGAGGCGCACCGCCGAACGGCCGTCCGGTAGCTGCCCGGTCGGGGTCATGGCGAGCACGATCGCGGTGGCGTCCACGCCGTGCTCGGCGATGCGCAGCTGGTGCGGCGTCACGAACCCCTTGGCCAGCTGCACCCGGTCCAGCGCGGCCTGGAGCTCGCGCGGGTCGGAGTCGGTGGCCAGCGCCACTCGGCCGTCGGGGAGGTAGCGGACCGGGAGTACCGCGTCGGGCACCATCAGCGACAGGTCGGTCAGGTCCACCACCTGCCGCGCGGTGCCTTGGAACGAGCGGCCGTCCGCGGTGTCCACCTGGAGCCGGATGTCCAGCTGCGGCTGGTCGTTCACGGACAGGCCGGTCCGCGCGACGCCGATGACCGTGCCGATGCCGATCGGCGCGCCGCGGAACTCCTTGGGCACACCGCCGGTCAGCGCGGCCAGACCGCCGCCGAAGACCTTGTTCAGCGTGAACAGGGTGGGCACGACGGCCAGCAGGATGATCGGGCCGACCATCCAGCCGTTCAGCCAGGAGGTCACGTCGTCACCGGCCAGGCCGCCGGCGACCCAGGTCGCGGTGAGGGCGAGTCCGACGCACAACCCGAGCCAGCTGGTCACCTTCATGGTCTGCATTCCTTTCGGGAGTTACTGGTGGGAGTTACTGGTGGGAGCCGAAGAAGTCGGCCAGGCCGACGGCGAGGGTGACGACCCGGCCGTCACCGCGGGCCGCGGCGAACACGTCGCCCACGGCCACCGCGGTGACGCCGTCCGGGCCGACGAGGGCGCGGTCCACCCGTGAGTCGACCGGCAACGTGGCGGTGACCTGGCCGGTGGCCAGCGACACCAGGCTGAGCGCGATGCCCTGGTCGTTCACCGAACGCTGGTGTTCGACCAGCACGTGCCCGGTGGCCACGCCGACCGCGGTCACGCCGTCGACCACCAGCTGCGCGCCGTGGAACACGGTCGTGCCCACCGGGGTCACCCGGCCGTCCGCCGTGACGCGGACCAGCACGCTGCCCGGCGTGCCGCCCGGCGCCTGCCGCAACCCGACCCGCTCGGTCGAGCCCGGGTTCATGCCCGCTTCGACACCGGTCGAGGAGGGCGGCGCGGCGGGGACGCGCTCGACGGAGAGCCGGCCTGCCCACGCGGCGGCGGTCGGCGCGTCGACCGGCGTGGCCACCACCTGGTCCAGCCCGATCGCCAACACCCCTCCGGTGGCGTTCATGGCCAGCACCCGGCGGTTCTCCGGGTCGTACGCGTAGGCGGTCCGGGCCGCGACGAACGCGCCGCCGAGCCCTTCCACGTCATCGCCCTCGGCGACCACGCTCCCGTCCGCCAACTCGACCACGAAGAGTCCGGAGTCGGTGGCCAGGTAGGCGTAGCGCTGCCCGGCGGCGAGGACCGACGCCTCCCAGATCAGCTGGTCGGACAGCTGCGTGTCCCACAGCACCTCGCCGGTGGCCGGGTCGGTGGCCGCGAGCCGCACCTGGAACATGTCCTGCGTGATCATCTGGAACATCCCGCGCACGCCGTGCCGCTCGTAGGGCGCCAGGACCACGTCCCGCCCGTCGATCTCGGCGAACGCGAAGCCCGGCTGCATCTCGATGTCCGGTTCCGGTGACATCACGTACGAGCCGCCGAAGAACAGCCCGGCGAACAGCACCAGCGGCAGCACGAAGGGCAGCGCGAACGGCAGGCGGCGGCGAGGAGGCCGGGGCGATTCGTAGGGCATCGCCGGTGAGTACTGCGGCGGTGTCTGGTACATCGGTTCCCCCTTTTCGGTCTGCGGGTGATGACCGAAGCTTCCGGCGCGGGCGTCGCCTACCGGTCCCAGGAACGGGGTTCACGAGACCGCCACCAGCGGCGATGGAGATCGAGTAGGGTCGGCCGGGTGGGCACCGCGCGAGCTGCGACGGCGACGCTTCCCCGCGGCTCGGTGGTCGCGCGGGCGTGGGCCGCGCTGGGTGACGCGGTCGCGCCGCTGAGCAACCCGGCGGGCCGGCCGCTGACCCGCACGGTCAAGCTGATCCTCGATCCGCTGGTGCTGCGGCCCGTGCTGAACCCGGAGTTCGCGGCGGGCGCGATCGCGGTCGAGCACGCCGACGCCCTGCGGTCCCGGATCGCCGACGCCGGGCCGGTGCTGGCGGCGACCGCGAGCTGGTTCGTGGTGCTGAAGAAGGAACGCCGGCGGCGGTGGATCACCGACGGGAACCCGCAGGACCTCTACTTCCAGCGGTGCTTCGAACTCGCCACCGCGCAGGGGCCTCCGGGGTCGGACGCCGACCGCGTGGCGGCTTCCGTGCTGGCCGAGGTGCACGGGCAGGGTGGGCCGACCGTCACGGGGCTCCGCGACTTCGTCACCGATCCGGCCAACGTCGGCGAGCTGACGCGGCTGATCGACGCGGCGTGGGCCGCGGTGGAGGTGGACGGTTCGGGGGCGATGGCGACCGACGGGTTCCTCGCCACGTGTGCCGTCGCACCTGATCGGGTGTTGTTCGGGGAGCTGGTGGCGGGCGCGGCCGGCTCGGCGGGCGCGGCGGACCTGGCCCGGCCGGGGGTGGCGCTGGCCCACGGGTTGACCGACCGGGATCGGCCCGTGCGGCCGGAGTTGGGGCGGAGCGCGTCGAAGCGGAACCTGCCCAAGCCGTTCGACCGGTCGATCCTGGAGCGCCTGTTCGCGCCGTTGACCATGGCGTTCGGGCGGGACGGGCTGGCGGACGTGCCGACGTTGGTGCGGCGGGAGATCAGCCGGTCGGCGGGCGCATGGCAGCTCGCGGACGAGGAGAGCCGGCTGGTGCTGCTGCTGGGGCGGGACGCGTCGGCCGACCTCGCCGGGCGTCCGTCCGGCGCCGGCCCTGGCACCGCGGCTGCCAGGTTGCGGTCGCGGTGGGAGCGCGAGGCGTACGTGCACCGGGTGCTGCGGATGCCGTCGGCCGTGCCGCCGGAGGTCCACGCGGACGTGCGCGGTGTGCGGGAGGCCTACCTGCGGCGGTTGTGGGTGCGGCTGCACGGTCGTGAGATGCGGGGCGAGGCCGTGGCAGCCGATCAGGTGTGGGACCTGCTCGACGGGGTGCTGCGGTCGGTGATCCTGGACCAGCGTGACCGGCTGCGGTCGGCACTGGAGCGGGAGGCCGTGGCATGAGGGTGTCCCGTTCGGCCGGGATCGTCGTCGGCGACTGGCCCGCGTCGCCGGAGGTGGTGGCGTTGGTGGAGGGCGCGGGCGCGCTGTTGGCGTGGGACGTCCTGCGCGATGACGTGGTGCCCGCTGCCCGGGTGCACGACCCGGAGCGGGCGTCCGAGTGGCTGTGGGAGGTCTACGGGGACGCCGCCGACGCGATCTTGGGTGACGCCGACGAGGTGGACGTGCCGGTCGCGGGCGACTGGCGGGTCCGTGACGCCTGCCGGGTCGTGGCGCAGTTGAACTGGGCCGAGGCGTGGTGGCCCGCTTCCGTGGTGGCCGGTGTGCCTGCGTTGGATCCCGCCGTGTTGGGCGCGGAGCGTGCGGTGGCGGTGTCCACTGTGGAGCATGTGCTGGACGATCCGGACGCGGTGGAGCGGGCGTTGGCGTCGGTGGTGTCGTTCGACGTGACCGATCCCGAGCTGGTCGGGTTGGCCGACCGGGTCGGTGTGCTCGCCGAGGACTACGGGGTGGTGCTCGCTCTGGCTCCGGCGGCGGTGGCCGGTCGGTCGGAGTTCGCGCTCGCCGCCGGGGGAGTGGACTGGTCGGACGAGGTCGCGGTGCTGACGGGGACGTCCACTGTGGACTGGACGTTGGTGCCGCACGGTGTGGTCGATGCCGCCGCGCCCGTCGAGTGGGCTGTGGTGCGGCGGCAGGGGGCCACGGTGCTGGAGGTGTCCGTCGCTGCTGGGCCGCGGCCGGGGCCGTTGGCGGCGAGGATGGGTGAGGTCGTGGTGGCGCTGGACGAGGTCGACGGGTTGGGTCGGATCACCGGTTCCGCACCCGTGCCGCCGACGGTGTTGTTGCTGCCGCCCGATCGGCGGGTGGTGACGGTTTATGCGCCTGGCTTCGCGGTCGCCCCGTCTGGGCCGGGCGCGGAGGCTCGACGTGCCGCGATCATCGACTACGCGCGGTCCCGGGTCGGCTCGCCCGGTGCGACGCTGACCGAGCGGACGGCGCGGTGAGCGACTGGTCGGACCTCAACGACGAGGGTGTGCGCTGCGAGAACCCCGGTCGGCGGCACCTCGGGCCGCGGTGGCCGCGGTTCGTCGAGCTGAACACCGAGGGCGCGGTGCTGGCGTCGGCCGGTGACGTGGTCGGCGCGCGGGCCGCCTGGCAGGCCGCCTACCGCGAGACCACCGGTGAAGTGGCCGATGTCGAGGCGCTGGTCTGCCGCGCGGCGGTCGCGGGGAATCTCGCCGGAGTGTCCGCCGACTACGACGAAGCGGCGCGGTGGAGCACTGAAGCGGTGGACGCGGCGCGGATCGTGCTGGAGCTCGTCGGTGACGCGTACGGCACGTCCACGGTGCTGGTGAACGGGTTGGTGTCCCGCGCCGTGTCGCATCACGCCCGCATGCGGCTGCCTGAAGCGTTGGCGGACTTGGACGAGGCCGTCGAGGCGTTGGCGTCGGTCGAAGGCGGGCAGTCGGTCGAAGCCTGGCAGTCGTTCGAGGCCTCCGTCCGGTCCACCCGTGCCCGCGTGCTCGTCACCGGCGGTTGGTATGCCGAAGCGGCAGCGGAGGCGCGGCTCGCGTTGGACCTCGCGTACGCCGCCGCGCCGTCGTTGGCCGCGAACGTCCACCTGACGTTGGCCGAGATCACCAGCTCCACCGGGGATCTGCCGGGCGCCGTCGAGCACCTGTCCCTGGCCCGCGACCTGTGCGCCGCGACCGGGGACGTCGGCGGCGAGGGCACCGCCGTGGTCAGCCTGGCGCGGTTGGCCTACCTCTCGTCCGATGCGGACCGGGCCGATGCGCTGTACGCGGAGGCTGAAGGTCTGTTGGGCGACGATCCACATCGACTCGCGGCGTGCCTGTGCGGACGGGCGGCGATCGCGGTGCTGCGGGGGAGGCCGGGCGAGGCGTTGGAGCTGCTGGACCGGGCAGCCTCGTCGTCGGGGACGGCCGCGAGTCCGCTGGAACTGGTGGCGGTGCGGCAGGTTCGGGGGGCGGCGCTCGAGGCGTCGGGGGAGTTCGCCGCGGCCGAGTCCTGTTACGCCGAGGCGGCGGCGGTGTGCGAGGCGGCCGGGTTGTGGCACGTGGTGTTGGGGATGACCTGGTGGCGTGCGGACGCGCTCGTGCGCCGGGCGGCGGCGGTCACCGGCGAGGAGCGGCGGGCGATCGGGCTGCGAGCGCTGGACTTGGCGTTGCCCGCGGCACTGGCGTCGGAGGCGGTGCGGCAGCGGTTCCCGCACGGGCCGCTGCGGGAGCGTTGGGTGGCGTTGGCCTCCGCGCCCGCGACCCGGTCGGCGTTCCTGGCCATCCGGGCGGTCGAGGACGTCGCGTTGGCGGCCGAGTACATCGACCACATCGCGGGCGCGGTGTCCCTGGACGCCGCGGGCACTCCGGTGGAACGCGGTGAGTTGGTGATGCTGCCCGAGCCGCCCGCTGAACCGTCCGTGGAAGAGCACCTCCCTTACGCCGCTTCGGGGCTCGTGAGCGGTGGGAGCCTTGCTGTGGGCGGGTTCGAGTTGCCGCCCCGGGTCCGGCTCGACCCGACGGTCCGGACCGCGCTGGACGCCTGGATCGACGTGGCCGAGGAGCGGTACGGGCTGCCGGTGCGGTCGGAACGGGCGGTGGCGTCGTGGTGACCGTGCAGCTGAAGCTGGTCGACGCGGGCGACCTGTACCTGTCGTGGCGGTGGGAGCACGAACCGGACCGGCCCCGCGTCCAACTCGTGCCGCGCGAGAAGGCGCAGGTGGTGTTGGACGAGTGGGCCGCCGCGGTGCCTTCGCCGTTGCCGGGGGAGAACGTCGACCGGGCGTTACGGCGGTCGCTGACCCACGGGCCGCTGGTCGACCACGCGCGGGAGCTGGACCTGTCGACGCGGCTGTACCGGGGGTTGTTCCCGACGCCGTTGGCGGTCGAGCTGAATTCGTGGCTGGAGCAGGGAGTCCGGCCGCACCTGCGGGTTCAACCGTCGCCGTCGACCGCGTTGGTGCCGTGGGAAGCCCTGCGCGTGGACGAGGGTGAACGGGCCGTGCACGTCCTCGACATCTCCGTGCTGCCGCCCGCGACCGTCGGCAACGCCACGGGCCGCCGCGTGACCCCGTTCGATCCACAAGGGACGGTCGTGGGCGTGCTGGACCCCAAGGTGCCGGGGTTCGCCGACGCGTCCGGTCTGGGGTCGGTTCTCGGCCGTGTCACGCCGGAACTGGCCGCGCTGGCGTTGGGTGGGGTGCGGCGCGACGACGTCGACCGCGACTACCTCGAAGGCGCACTGGCCACCGCCGCACGGTTCGTGTACGTCGGCCACGTCACCACCGGCGGTCACGGCCTGGACGCGCGGATGCACCTGTCCTGCACGGCGAACACCGAGGGCCGGGCCGCTCCGCTCGGCGCGCACCGCCCGCTGACCGCCGCCGACATCGTGCTCGGACACCGGTCCGGTCCGGTGCGGCCGTGGCGGATTCCCAACCGGGTGGCGCTCGTGGCGTGCGAGAGCGGCGGCGACCTCCGCTTCGCCGAACCGTCCGGGCTCGTGACGGCCATGGTCCACGGCGGCGCCGAGCACGTGACCGCGACGAGGTGGACGTTGCCGACCGACGAAGGGCTGTCCCGGCTCGTCCCCGGCTTCCCGTCGGCTCCCGTCCTCGCGCCGACCGTGGTGGCGATCGACACCGCCCACCGAGCCGAGCACCCGGTGACCGCGCTCAACGACTGGCAACGCGCCGCCGCGACCCGGTGGGAGGAGACGGGCGACCTCACCTGCTCCCCGCTCGTGTGGGCCGCCTTCACCACGACCTGGGCGCCAGGCCCGCGAGGTCCGGAGGTCCGGGGATGAGGGCGTTGTGGATCGGACTCGCGGTTTTCTCCGTACTGTGCGGGATCGCCACCGGATTCCTGGCGGCGGTGGCCGGGGACTGGGCGGCCTTGCCCACCCTGGCGGGAGCGGCCGGGCTGGTGGTGGCGACGGTGAAGCTGCGACCGGAGGACAGCTTCCGGGTGGCCGCGATTCTGATCGGTCTGGCGCTGCCCGTCGTGTCGATGGTGAGCGTGCCCGCGGCGTGGTTGGCCGTGACCGGTGAGCCGGCCGACTGCGTCCTGGTCGAGGAGCATGCGGGCAGGTACGACCCCAAGGGAACGCCGCACGTGTACGAGTTCGACTGCGCCGGCGAGCGGTTCTCCATCACGGAGAAGGACGACACCTACTCCACCGAGCTGGGTGATCGGGTGGAACTGGTGCTGGATCGGAATCGCATGATCGGGGCCGGCTTGCCCACCGCGCCCGCGCAGTTCGCCATCGTCGCGCTGCTCCTCACCGGCGTTGTCGGCTTGTCCTTCCTCGTGGCATTGCTCGGCCTGCCCCTCCGTCCACCGCCGAAGCCACGGTTGCCGGACCAGTTGGGGCCGCCGACGGGCGGCCTCGTTCCGTGAAGGTGGGACCGGTAGGTGACGGCGGCGCATATCGTCCTCGGCACTGCGAAGGGGTGAGGACGTGTTCGGATCAAGGGATGACGCGCTGTACGCCCGCGTCCAGGAGTTGGAAGGCCGCGTCGAGCGCCTGACGGGGTTGCTGGGGACGCTGCTGAACGACGGTGATCGGCACGCACGCCTGACCGAGTTGGCCGAACGGGCGGAAGGCGCGTTACGGGCGTTGGAGGCGCGGTCGGGGGCGGTGGGGATCGGTGAGCCGCGCTTCCAGGCGGCGCTGGACACCGTCTACCAGGCCAAGACGTTCGGGTACGTGGCGGTGTACTTCGTCGGCGGGCGGACCGCGCGGATGCGCCTGCTGATCGGTCCGCAGAACCCGCCCACCGCGAGCGCCGGCTACGCGAGCGTCAGTTCGGGCGTCAACTCCTACATCGGTGGCGTGGTGCGCCCCGGCGAGTACTGGATGGCCGCCACCCACCGGCCCGGGTTGAAGGCCGGCTTCGAGTGCGTCTTCACGCCCATCTTCTAGCCGCGAGCTTGCATCCGGTACCCCGATACAGGCTTACCGTGGACGCATGACCACAGACGCACTCGAACCCCGCCCGGACTGGGCGCCGGAGTCGTGCACCCTGCCGACGGCCGAACGCCCGCTGCGCGTGGCGGAGTTCGACGAGCTGTTCACCACGTCCCTGCGCGGCTCGGAACGCATCGCTCCGACGCACCTGCGGATCACTCTCGACCCGACGCCGGAGGTGGCGGCGCGGGCGGCGTCCCTGGCGTTCCGGGAGACCCGGTGCTGCTCCTTCTTCACGTTCGCCGTCGTGGTCGGCGCGGGGGAGTTGCGGCTGGACGTCACCGTGCCGGCGGCGCACGTGGACGTGCTCGACGCGCTGGTGCCGGCGTGAACGGCGGGTAGCACTCACCGTGGGCTGCTGACCGGGCCTGGATGTGGAACGCTGCCCGCATGCGTTGCGGGATCGTGTTGCCGTTCTTCGACGCGCCGGATGTGGCGTCGTGCGCGGAATTGGCGGAGGAGTGCGGCTGGGATGGGGTGTTCCTGGCCGAGGCGGTGTGGGGTGTCGACGCGTGGGTGGCGTTGACGGCGGCGGCCATGCGCACGTCGTCGGTGCGGCTGGGGACCATGCTGACGCCGTTGGCCCGGTTCAAGCCGTGGGACGTGGCGTCCAAGGTGGCGACGCTGGACCGGTTGTCCGGCGGGCGCGTGCAGCTGTCGGTCGGGCTGGGCGCGCTGCACCCGGGGTGGACGGCGTTCGAACGTGAGACCAGCCGGACCGAACGGGCGTTGCTGCTGGACGAAGGGCTCGCGGTGTACGACGGGTTGATGCACGGGCAGCCGTTCTCGTTCAGCGGGCAGCGTTACGAGGTGTTGGAGACGGACTTCTTCCCGCCCCCACCGCCCGTGCAGCGGCCTCGCGTGCCGGTGTGGGTGGTCGGCGCCCACGGGCGTCCGGTGTCGATGCGGCGTGCGGTGTCGTGGGACGGGTTGCTGCCCAACGTGATCGCCGACGACGGCGCGCGGGGGCCGTCGAGCCCGGAGGAGTTGGCGGCGGTGGTGGCGGAGGCGCGGGAGCTGCGCACGTCGCTCGGGCTGCCGTGGGACGGCTACGACGTGATCGCCGAGGGGATGGCGACGGACGTGCGCGAGTGGGCCGACGCGGGCGCGACCTGGTGGATCGAGTCGGACTGGGAGACCACGGTCGACGCCGTGCGCGACCGCATCACCGCCGGACCACCGTCAGGCTCCTGAAGGGATGCCGCACGGGCGCGGCGAACGGTCCGGTGAGACGATCCGGGCCGTGGTGGATCTCCCCGGACCGGTCGGATTCGTGCTCGGCGGTGGCGGCAGCCTGGGCGCGGGCCAGGTCGGCATGCTGCGCGCGCTGGCCGAGTGCGGTGTCGCGCCGGACCTCGTCGTCGGCACGTCGGTCGGCTCGGTCAACGGCTCGCTGCTCGCGCTCGACCCGGCCGGCGCCTTCGAACGCCTCGCCGCGATCTGGCAGCACATGACCAGGGCCCGCGTCTTCCCCGGCGGACTCCTCGCGCAGGCCCGGACGTTGCGGCAGCACAAGACGCACCTGTTCCCCAACACCGGGCTGGCCGAGGTGCTCGGGTTCGGCCTGGGCGGCGCGCGGGACTTCGCCGAGCTGACCCTGCCGTTCGGCGCCGTCGCGGTCGACTCGGTGACCGGCGCCGCCATCACGCTGACCTCGGGTGACCTGGTCTCGGCGGTGCTCGCCAGCAGCGCCATCCCGGGCATCTACCCGGCCGTCCGGCGCGACGGGCACGTGCTCTACGACGGCGGTGTGCTGGCGAACGTGCCCATCCGCCAGGCGCTCGCGATGGGGGCGAAGTCGCTGGTCGTGCTGGACTGCGCGTTCCCCGGCCACCTGCCGACCGTGCCCGCGACCCTCGCCGAGACGCTGCTGTTCTGGGCCACCCTGAGCACCCGCAACCAGGCCGTGCTGGAAGCCGAGCTGGCGTCAGCCGCCGTGCCGGTCGTCTACCTGCCCGGACCGCCCGTCCAGCCGGTCACCCCGCTCGACTTCGGGCACACCGCCGAGCTGATCGCCGCGTCCTACGAAGCCTGCACCGCGTTCCTCGCCCAGATCGAGATCAAGGGCCCGGGCTTGTACGGTCACCCGTCCGGGACATACTGACCGGTATGACCACACTCGACCATTGGGGCGGGACGAGCCTCTACGCCGACCTGGACGGCCCGGTGCACTACGTCGACTTCGGCGGTGACGGGCCGACGGTGGTGCTCGTGCACGGCCTCGGCGGATCGCACCTCAACTGGTGCCTGCTCGCGCCGCACCTGGTCGACCGCCACCGCGTGCTGGCCGTCGACCTGGCCGGGTTCGGCCTCACCCACCCCGAGGGCCGCTCCACGACCGTGCCCGCGAACGCCCGACTGCTCGAACGGTTCCTCGCGGAGGTCGTCGGCGAGCCGGTGGCGCTGGTCGGCAACTCGATGGGCGGGATGATCTCCATCCTGCACGCCGCCCGCAGACCGGAGACCGTCACCGCGCTGGCCCTGCTCGACCCCGCCCTGCCGCTGGCGCTCGGTGCGCGGCTGGACCCGCAGGTCGCGGCGGCGTTCGCGGCGTACACGGTGCCGGGGCTGGGGGCGTGGTTCCTGGCGAAGTCGCGTGCGGGCGTGTCGACGCGCCGGCAGGTCAAGCGGGTGCTGAACATGGTGTGCGCCAACGCGAAGACCGTGCCCGAAGAGGTGATCCTCGCGTCGATGTCACTGCTGGAGCAGCGCGCCGAGGTGCCGGGCCTGGACGAGGCGTTCCTGACCGCCGCGCGGTCCGTGGTGTGGACGGGCGCGACCAGCCGCCGGTACTACACGGCGATGAGCAGGGTCCGGGTGCCGGTCTACCTGATGGCGGGGGAGAAGGACCGCCTGGTGCCCTTGGCATCGGCCCGCGAAGCCGCCCGCCGCAACCCGTCGTGGCGGTTCGAGGTGCTGGACGGCGTCGGCCACGTGCCGCAGGTCGAGGCGCCGGAACTCGTGGCCGGCCGGATCAAGGACTGGCTGGTCTAGCGAGTCTGGCCTAGCGAGCGCGGCGACCCAGGAACTGCGTCCAAGCGCCACGGGGGAACGACAGCGTCGGCCCGGTGGGGTTCTTCGAGTCGCGCACGTCGGTCGTGTCGGGAACGAACCGAACCTCGACACAAGCCGGGTTCTCGGCGCTGTGACTCGACTTGAACCAGCCGGTGCGACGCTTCACTCGATCTCCTTCCGGATCCGCTCGATCAGACCCAGTGATCCGGTCCGGTCGAGCGCGTGGTCCATGGCCTGGCTGTGGGCAAGACTGTACTCGCGGATCCGCATCGGCTGATCGATGAGATCGGTGGTGGACACGGTTTCCTGCCACACCAACTCGGGCAGCCTGCTGCTGGCGAAGCCGAGGAGGTAGAACGTCGAGCCGCCGATCGCGTTGTGGTAGTCGGCGCTGAACGGCACGACCCGGACGTCGATCGTGTCCGGGTGCTGGTCGATCTTCGCGGCCAGGTGGTCGAGCTGGGCCGCCATCACCGTGGGACCGCCGACCATCTGGCGCAGCGCCGATTCGGTGATCACGGTGGTGAGCTTGAGCGGGTCGTCGGGGTCGTCGAGGCGCTGCTGCCGCTTCATCCGCACCTCGACGCGGCGGTTCGCTTCCGCCAGCCGGATGCTCGGCGCGCCGCCGTTCATGATCGCCATGGCGTAGTCCTCGGTCTGGAGCAGGCTGGTGATCATGCCCGCGCTGTAGGCCCGGATGCTCTCGGCGCCCGCTTCGAAACCGAAGTAGCGCAGCACTTCCGCGCTGAACATGGCGGAGTACGGGCTCCACCAGGCGCGTTTGCCCGCGGCCTCGCGGAGTTCTTGCAGTTCCTCCAGTTCGGTCGCGTCGAAGTCCAGCACGGCGGCGAGTTCGGCGAGTTTGCTCGCGTTGATCTTGAGCTTTCCGCTCTCCACGCCGGAGATGTACGACTGGCTGGTGTCGATGGCCTTGCCCGCCGACGCGGCGGTGACGTCCATCAGTTCACGGCGCTCTCGCAGGCGGAGGCCCAGCTCCCAACCTGCTACTGACGGTGACGAAGTCATGATCTATCACCCGATCGAGTTGTGCCACTTGCTAATATCAGTAGTTGTCGGCACGATCGTAGCAGAAGCCGAGAGCGGGGAGGCGGACGATGGGCCGGAGTCAGGTGCACCTGTGGGCGCAGGTCCCGAGCGACGTGTGGATCAACTACGAGGTCGAGCCGGGTGGGGGTGCGGTGGTGTTCAAGATCGGTCAGGACGTGGAGCTGTACGCCGATCCGCGGGCGTTGGCCAAGATCAGCGAGGTGGCGGCCGAGGCGGTCGCGTCGGCGGGGGAGGTCAGGTCGCGGTCGCGGTGACGAGTTCGTCGAAGCCCGCGCGGATGCCGTCGGAGAGCAGTTGGACGTCCGGCACGCTGTCGAAGTCCGCGTTGATGCCGAAGGTGATCTGGTCCAGGTAGGAGAAGATGCCGACGCTGATCCGCATGTTCCCGGAGATCGGGACGTACGGGTAGGTCTCCGTCAGTCGCCTGCCCAGCATGAAAAGCGGGAAGCGCGGACCGGGAACGTTGGTGGTGATCGTCTGCACGAGGTGCTGCGGGAGGCGCATGGCGGTGCGCGAACCGAGTTCCAGCAGGGCGGGTGCGGCGAAGTTCGCCAAGCCGGCGAGCACGTCCGCGCCTGCTGCCTGGCCGCTGCTCTTCAGTTCGTCCATCTGCTCGCGGATCGACGCGAGGCGGGCCAGCGGATCGGGTTCGCCGACGGGCAGGTTCACCAGCACCGCGCCGAACCTGTTGGTCAGCACGCCCTTTTCGGCGGACGACCGCGTCGACACCGGCACCATGCTGCGCACCACCTGGCCCTCGGCCAGCTCGTCGCGCTTGGCGAGCAGGTCGCGGAACCCGCGGGTGACGGCGGCGAGGATGATGTCGTTCACCGTGCCGCCGGTGACCGTGCGGACGGTCTTGATCTCGGCGAGGCCCGCCTTGGCCCACAGCCACCGCCGGTGCGGTCCGATCGGGCCGTTCAACGTCTTCGGGGTCGCGGTGACGAGTCGGCGGGCGGTCGTCGGCAGGCTGTCCAGCACGGTCCGGCCGAGGTCCAGCGCCGCCGAGCCGCTGCCGTTGCCGTCGCGCAGCCGCCGCGCGAACGCCGGGAACCTGGCCAACTGCTTGACGGGCGCCGACACCGCGTCCCGCATGCCGTCCAGGACCAGGTCGACCGTCGACGGGGGCGGGGTCGGCCGCCACTCCACCGGTTCGGGCAGCGGCGTGTCCGCGCGCCGGTCCAGCAGCACCTGCATCAGGTCACTGCCCGCGATGCCGTCGACCAGGCTGTGGTGGACCTTGCAGATGATCGCCCACCGGCCGCCTTCCAGGCCTTCGACCAGCCACACCTCCCACAGCGGTTTGGTCATGTCGAGGCCTTGCGCGAAGAGGCGTCCGGCGAGGTTGCGGAGCTGGTCGTCCGCGCCCGGCGCCGGGACCGCCGTGTGCCGGACGTGGTAGAGGATCTGGAAGTGCTCGTCGTCGACCCACACCGGCCAGCCGAGGTGCAGGGGGAGTGCCGTCACGCGCTGCCGGTAACGCGGCACGGTGCCGAGCTTTGCCGCGAACAAGCGCACGACGTCGCCGTACGACGGGGCCGGCCCGTCGAAGACCAGGACCGAACCGACGTGCATGGGCACGTTCTCGTCCTCGATGAAGAAGAAGCCCGCGTCCATGGCGCTCATCCGGTCCATGGGGCTGACGGTAGCGCCACAAATCGAGACTCGTCGGTACTGGCGTAATCCTGCGCGGCGAAACATCATGGTTACTCGGGATGGTTGCTCGGGGATCGCTCGACGTGGAGCGGGGGGAGGGCCATGTCTGCATCGCACTTGGTCTCGGTGACGGCGCCCGGACTGCTCTGGTACCTGACCGAGCCGACGCGTGCGGCGGTCGACATCGGCCAGTACGCCGCGACCCGTTCGGTCCTGCGCGCCGCGCCGAGCGGCGACGGGCACACGGTGCTGGTGTTACCGGGCCTGGGCACGAACGACGGTGCGACCGCGCCGCTGCGCAAGTTCCTCACCGGTCTGGGCTACGACGTGCACGGCTGGGGGCTGGGCTGGAACATCGGGCCGTCGATCGAGGCCGTGCGCGGGATGCGCGAGTTGCTTCGGGAGCTCGCAGTCGGCGGCAAGGTGAGCATCGTCGGCTGGTCGCTGGGCGGCATCTTCGCCCGCGAACTGGCCCGCGACCACCCCGGCATGGTCCGCCAGGTGATCACGCTGGGCAGCCCGTACGCGATGACCGACCTGCGGCAGACCAGGGTCAACCCGGTGTACCAGCTGCTGGCCTGGTTCTACGTGTCGGGCGCGGAGATGCCGCCGCCCGAGCACACCCGGCCGCGGTTCCCGGTGCCGTCGACGTCGGTGTACTCGAAGTCGGACGGGATCGTGGCGTGGCAGGCGTGCGTGTCGACGCCGGGTGCGCGGCGGGAGAACGTCGCGGTGGCGTGCAGCCACCTCGGCTACGGCTACAACGCCTCCGTCCTGTGGGTGATCGCGGACCGCCTGGCCCAGCGCCCGAACCGCTGGCGCCCGTTCACCCCGCCGCCGGGGATGGCCCGGATGTTCCCGGAGGACTAGCCGGCGGGGTTCGGCAGGTTCTTGCCGGGCAGCCAGCCGTTGGGGACGTCGGTGGCACGCCATGAGCGGATGTGGAGGCGGGCGGCGACGATCGGCGCGTCCATGAACACTGCGGCGTGGGGCACCTTCGCCACCAGCACGCGGCGCACTTCCGCGTCCTCCTCGCCGCTGACGATCTCCACGTCCGCCTGGGCCTGGAGGAACGGGTCCTGTGGCGAACCGGTGGACACCACCACCGCCACCACCGGGTTCTCCCGGATCGCGGTCAGCGTGCGTCCGCGCTGCTCCAGCACGAGGTTCAGCGTGAACAGGTCGGTCTCGGCGAAGAAGACGCCGTTGGCCCAGGGGCCGGCACTGCCGGCGGTGGCCAGGAACATCGACGGGTGCTTGGCCAAGGTCGATCTGACGAGCTCTTCGACTTCGGTGACGGCGGTGGTCATCTGCACTCCTCGGGGTAGAGACCCCCTCGATCGCACACGGTAAGCCCGCGCGTGTGTCCCGAGAGGACAGGTCGACCCGAATGGGTGAACTTTCGGGCCAAATGTCGCTGGCTGGTAACGCCACGCGGTCTTAGGGTGCGGGGGTGTGGGATCAGCTTGAGCACGCCTACGGGCCCGCGACCGATGTGCCCGACCTCTTGGCCCAGGTGCGCGACCCGGTCCTCGCGCCGGCCGCGATCGGCGAGCTGAACGCCAACGTCTACCACGACGGTGACGCCGTCCACTCCGCCGCGCCCGCCCTCCTGCCGGCCCTCCTCGACCTGGCCGAGGACCCGACCGTCACCGTCCGGCCCGCCATCGTGGAGACCGTGGGCGACCTCGCGCACGCCGCCCGCACCGCCGAGCCGGCGGACGTGGACGAAGCCTGGCCCGACGCGTGGACGGCGGCCGTTCCGCGCCTGCTCGGGCTCCTCGCCGACCCGGACGTGGAGGTCCGGCGAGTGGTGACCTTCCCGTTGGCGCAAGCCATCGGGCACCACGTCTGGCCGAGCCTGCGCGACCGCTTGGCCGTCGAACCCGATCAGGCGGCCCGCCTCGGCCTGGTCGTGGCGACCGGCCACCACGCGGACCCGGCCGCGCTCGACTGGCTCACCGGGCTCCTCGCCGATCCGGCGGTCCGCCTCGCGGCGGCGGTGGGGTTGCGGCGGCTGGGTGTCACGACGGACGTCCGTTCCCTGCTCGACGGCTTCACCGACGTGGAGGTGTGGGCCGACACGTGGTGCGTCGGCAGCCCGCGCCCGTCCGCCGTCGTGTGGTGGCTGAACCGGGAACTCGGCGACGACCGGGCCACCAGACGGGCGTTGGTGGCGCGACTGCTGGAGCACCCGAACGCGGACATCCGGGCCGGCGCGCTGTGGTCGTCCGCCCAGTTGCTCGACGACGAGCTGCTGCCGCTGATCGCCGACCGCCTCCCCGACGACGAGCCGGAGAACCGCCGTCTGGCCGCGCACCTGCTGGCGTCCGCCCGAGCGCCGTTCGCCGACGATCTGGCCCTCGCCGCTCGGGACGTCTACCTGCCCGCCGCCGACGCGGCCCTGTCCGCCCTGGCCCTCCTCGGCGATGAACGCGCCGTGGAACCGTTGCGGCAACGCCTGTCCGGCCCACGCCTGGGCCTGCCCGTGCGGCCACAACGCCGCCCGTGGTCGCCCACGCCGTTGGAGGACGTCCTCATCGCGATGCGCGACCACGCCGACGCCCTGCTCCCGGCAGTGCGGGCGAGGCTCGACAACGCGAGCACAGATCAGGCGGAGGGTGCGGCATTCCGCAGGGTTATCCAGGCGTGGCAGGCACAACCGGGCAAATGATCACCTGATCCACCCCTTGTGTCGACCACCGCTTCACCCCAGGGTTCAGCGCGGCCCGTTGGCTCCGACGGGCAACCCTGACGGAGGTGGAGCTTGTCCCCCGCACGCATTGCCCCTGCCCGCAAGATCGCCGCGTCCCTGCTCGCGGCCGTCGCGCTCTCGACGTTCGCCACGACCCCCGCGCACGCGGCGACCGACGCCGAACTGGCCTTCCACTGGGCCCCGGTGCACTACCAGGACACGGACTCGTCCGACTACGACGCCGACTACCTGTCCACTGTGGACTTCGACGGCGAGTGGAACACGCTGGACAACTGGGAGGCCCAGGACGACTCGCTCGCCCGCCTCACCGGCGCCGCCTACTACTCGGTGGTGGAGACCTCGACGCACTGGTTCGTGGTCTACAGCTTCTACCACCCGCGCGACTGGGAGGACTTCTCCGACCCGTTCGGCCAGTTCACCCACGAGAACGACATGGAGGGCATGCTGGCGACGATCCGCAAGGACGGCACGACGTTCGGCCGGCTCGAAGCCGTGGTGACGGTGGCGCACAGCGACTTCTACTCGTACGTCCCGGCGGGCAGCACGTTCACCGCGGGCCGGGAGAACCTCGACGGCACGCTGCGGCTCCAGGGCAGCCGGCCGACCACGCGCCAGGAAGCCAAGGGTCACGGCCTGTACGCGTGGAACGGCGCGGAGTTCCCGGGCGGCGACGGCGTGGTGTACGTGCCGAGCGCGACCGGCGAGGTGCCGTCGAGCGGCAACGACCGCTCCGTCGGCTACCGGCTCGTGGACACCTTCGCCGCCGGTGGACTGTGGGCGCAGCGCAACAGCTCCACGACGTTCGCCGGCTGGGGCACGTTCCGCGGTGACAACGGCAAGGACAACGCCGCGAACGCCGCCTGGGGCTGGGACGACGGCAACGACGGCAACGACGTGCCGCGTGGCCTGCTCGCCACCGACCCGGCCTACCTGGTCTCGGTCTACTTCGCCAACAAGGGCTCGTTCAGCCTGACCTACACCCGCAACGCCTACCGGTAGGGCCAGGAGGGTGAGGGCGGTCACTGCCTGTGGTGGCCGCCCAAGCCTTACTCTCCGGTAATGACGCTGAGCCTCGACACCGCGGGACCGGTGGCGACGTTGACCATTGATCGCCCGGCCAAGCGCAACGCCATGAGCTTCGAGATGTGGTCCGCGCTGCCGGGGCTGCTGGCCCGGGTGCAGGACGACGACGCGGTGCGCGTGCTGGTCATCCGGGGTGGTGAGAACTTCTCGGCGGGCGCGGACATCAGCGAGTTCGCGACCCTCCGCAAGGGCGCGGACGGCGCGGCCCGGTACGGCAAGGCCGTGCACAACGGCGAGCGCGCCATCGCCACCCTCGGCAAGCCCACCATCGCCGCCATCACCGGGTTCTGCATCGGCGGCGGCTGTGAGATCGCGCTGGCCTGCGACATGCGGTTGGCGGCGGCGGACGCCCGGTTCGGCATCACGCCCGCCAAGCTCGGCATCGTCTACACCTTCACGTCCACCAAGCAGCTGGTCGACGTGGTCGGCCCGGCGTGGGCGAAGCAGATCCTGTTCAGCGGCGAGATCGTGGACGCGGCCACCGCGCTGCGGGTCGGCCTGGTCAACGAGGTGCACCCGGCGGACGCGCTGGAGGGACGGGTCAAGCAGCTGGCCGACACGATCGCGGCCCGTGCGCAGGTCAGCGTGCGTGGCGCCAAGCAGATCGTGAACCGGATCACCGGCGGGCAGCACGACGAGGACGACGCGGCGCGGGCGCTGTGCATCGACGCGGCGCACAGCCCGGAGTACGCGGAGGGCGTGTCGGCGTTCCTGGAGAAGCGCGAGCCCAGGTTCTAGACGGCACGCCCAGGTTCAGAAGCCCGGCGGAGGGTACTTCGACGGCATGACCGAACCTGAAGAGCCGATCAACCCTGAAGAGCCGATCAACCCGGACCCGCCGCACTCGCCGGGCACGCCCGAGCCGCCCGACCTCGACGTGGACCCGGAGCAGTTCCTCGACGAGGGCGAGCGGCGCGGGGAGCGGGACGAACCGCCGTCCTGAACGGCGTCAGTCGCCGTCGTACTTGTCGGTGTCACCCGGCCACTTGCCGGTGAGCCGGTCGTAGCCGGTGGCGCCGCCACGGTCGATCGCGGCCTTGACCACGCCGAAGATCGCGCCCTGGACGGTCGCCGCCAGCAGCACCTCGCCCCAGCCGCGGTCCTTCTGGGTCGCGGACGGCGCCTCCTTGGTGCCGGTGATCAGCTTCCACACCTGCCCGAACAACGCGCTGGCGGCGAGACCGCCGAGCACGCCGAACAGCATTCCGAGCGGCCGGTAGAGCAGCTTGTTCATACCGTCCGCCCCCGCCGCATCATCCGCCACAGCAGCATCAGGACCGCCGCCGCGACCGCCGCGACCGCGCCGGGGTGCCGCCGGACCTGCTGCACGCCCTGTTCGACCCGCTGCTGCACGGGAGGCGGCAGCGACTCGACCGCGTGCGCGGCCTTGTGGCCCACCTCCTCCGCGGCGTGGCTGACGGCGGCGGTCGTCTTGCCCGCCGCGGCCGACACGGCCGCATTGGCCCTGGTAGCGGTCTCCTTCACCTGTTCCACTCCCTCGTGCGTCTTCTCCTTGACGCGTCCGGGCACATCTGCCTTGTGCACCAGCGCTTCGACGGTGTCACCCAGGTCGCGTCGGGTCCGTTCGACATCGGCGCGCAACGCGTCCGGGTCGTTGGGGAGGTCCTTGCCGCTCATCGGTGTGCCCTCTCGCTCACGGTGGCGATGTCCTGCTTGACGCCCGCGATGGCCTCTTCCGGCACCGCCGGGGTGCCGCGGTCGATCTGCTTGCGGCCGATCAGCGCGAGCACGCCCGCGATGACGAACACGGCCACCGCGACGATGAACGCCGCGATCCACGCCGGCATGACGGTCGCCAGCAGCAGCACCACGCCCGCGATCACCGTCATCAGGCCGAACCAGGCCAGCACGCCCGCGCCGCCGAGCAACCCGGCGCCGGCGCCGACGCGCTTGCCCTTCGTGCGCATCTCGGCCACCGCCAACCGGATCTCGTCCCGGGCCAGCCGCGTCATCTGCTCCGAGAGCCGGCTCACCAGTTCGGCGGTGGACGGTTCCCGCGCGGTGACGCGCTCGCTGACGCGGCTGGTGACGCCGTCGTCGGTGTGGGTGGTGGCGACGTGACTCATGGCCGTCTCCTCTCTCCACTTCGCCCACCGACTACCCGAAAACGCGGGGGTGTACGCACGGTGTTCGAGTGGCGGGGTGAGAGGGAGGCGGGAAAGCCCGCGGGGCGGGACCTGGTGGCCCCGCCCCGCGATACGTCTGTGATGGACCGAGGAAGTCCGGTCAGGCCTGCTGCTCGGAGGCCTGTTCGGCGACCTGCTTGCGCACGTCTTCCATGTCCACCTTGCGGGCCTGCTCGATCAGGTCCTCCAACGCGGCTTCCGGCAGTGCCCCGGGCTGGGCGTAGAGGACGACGCCGTCGCGCACGATCATCAGGGTCGGGATCGAGCGGATCTGGAACGCGGCGGCCAGCTGCTGCTCCGCCTCGGTGTCGACCTTGCCGAACACGATGTCGGTGTGCTTCTGGGCGGACTTCTCATAGGTCGGCGCGAACTGGACGCATGGTCCGCACCAGCTCGCCCAGAAGTCGACCAGGACCATCTCGGAGCCGCCGACAACCTCGTCGAAGTTCTCCGCAGTCAGCTCCACGGTGGCCATAGGTCCTCCTTGCTGTGGACATGGGGTTGCCCCCTTGTACCCGGCGCAACGATTTCCACACCCACGCAATTCCCTTCAACGGCGTGTGGACGTCATCAACGCCGCGTTGTAACTTTTCGGGTGAACATGGAGGCTCCGCATGCGCGTTCCGGCGTCGTACCTGATCCAGTTCCACGAGCCGGGCGGCTACCTGGACTTCGCCCGGTTCGGGCCGCCGTCGTTCGCGGTGGTGGACATTTCGACCCGGCTGTTGGAGGCGTCGGCGGCGGCCGGTCCGGCGACGGTGGACGACCTGATGCGGCAGGAGGCGCGGGCCAAGGCGGCGGTCGCGCGGCTGTGCCGGACGAGCGCCGATCACGTGACGTTGCTGCCGAACACCAGCACCGGCTTGTTCCAGGTCGCGCTGGGTCTGAGCGGTGAGGTGCTGGTGTCGGCGGGGGAGTTCCCGGCGAACACCTACCCGTGGGCGCGGTCGCCGGGTGTCGACGTGTCGTGGCTGCCGCCCGGTCCGGTGACGGCCGACGTGGTGCGCGCGGCGTTGACGCCTGACACGGTCGCGCTCACGGTGAGCGCGGTGGACTTCCGCACCGGGTACCGGGCGGACCTGGCGGCGTTGCGCGAGGTGGTCGGCGACCGGCTGCTGATCGTGGACGGCATCCAGGGCTTCGGGGTGGTGGACGAGCCGTGGGAGGCGGCCGACGTGCTCGTGGTCGGCGGCCAGAAGTGGCTGCGGGCGGGCTGGTCGACCGGGTTCATGACCCTGTCGGACCGGGCGCTGGACCGGCTGGACCCGGTGCTGTCGGGCTGGACCGGCGCAGTCGACCGCGGCCTGTTCGACGATGCCGTGCACGCGGTGGCGGAGGGCGCGGTGGGCTGGTCGATCACCAACCTGAGCCCGATCGCGTCGGGCGCGTTGGCGGCGGCGTTGGAGCTGGTCGAACTGGCCGGGGTGGGGAACATCAACGCCCGGATCGGCGCACGACTGGACGAGTTGGCCGACGTCGTCCACGCGGCGGGCGGTGAGGTGGTCTCGGCGGTGGATCGCCGCGCGGGCATCCTGGCGTTCACCCTGCCGGACCGTCAGCCGTCGGCGATCGGCGCGTCGCTGGCGGAGGCGGGCGTGACGGCGACCGTGCGGCCCGAACACGTCCGCCTGTCACCGCACGCCTCCACCACGCCGGAGACCGTCGCCCGCTTCGCCGCCGCGTTGCGGGACAAGACCCCGGACGTCCGACCGGTGACGTCCGAGGTCTCCGAAACCCTGCCCGGTGACGTCAACGGCCTCCGACGTCTCCTGGTCGAACGCGCCGTGACATCCGTAGGAGTGCCGGTGGAACTGATGAAGAAGTCCCACAAGACCCGCGTGGTGCGGCTCCTGGACGACGCCGGCCTGTTCCGCGTCCGGGATTCCGTCGACTACCTGGCGGGCGTGCTCGGCGTGACCAGGTTCACGATCTACAACTACCTCAACGAGACCAGGGGCTGATCGCCTTCGTGCACGGCCGCGTAGGCGGCGTCACGGGCGGCGTTGGCCTCGTCGTCCGTGAGCGTCCGGGTCAGGTCGCGGAGGACCAGGCGAAGCAGCACGTTCTTCTGCTCCGGCCGCGCGCCGAGCCGCCCCACGGCCGCCGCCGGCAGGTCGCGCACCGGTGTCTCGCTCACCACCACGACCTCCTCCACCAGGTCGCCGATCACGGCCCGCACGACGTCACCGATCGTCTCGGCGTCGGCGTCCGGATTGACCGCCACCGAGATGTCCCGGGTGATCGGCGGGTGCTTGGACACCGGCCGGTACGGCGTCAGGTCGAGCATCTGGGCGGACACGCGCGGGTCGTCGGAGGACAGCAGGCGGATGTCCGGGATGCCCTTGCGCAGCATCAGGAGTCGGTCCAGGCCAACGCCCAGGGCTAGGCCGTGCACGTCGTCCGGCAGCCATGCCCGGCGCAGCACGTGCCGGGCGGCGAGACCGCACTCGGCGACCTCCAGCCACTCGCCGTCCACCAGCACGTCCACCTGACGGCCGGCCGACGTGTACGGGTGAGTGGCGGGGGTGGTGCGGTAGCGCAGGCCGGGCACTGCGGCGGTGATCACGGTGTCGATCAACTCGTCCAGGTCGGCCCGGTGGTGGGAGATCCGCCACACGTCGAGCTGGTGCGGCGTGCCCGAGTGCACCCGGTCGACGGCGTCACGGCGGTACACCATGCCGACGCACGCCAGCGTGACGTCCTCCCAGCCGTCGTCGGCGCCGAGCAGTCGGAGCGCGGGCGGCACCATCGCGGTCGTGTGACTGCGCAGCATCCGGTTTTCGCTGGTGTAGCGCGTGTAGCGGGCGTCTCTGGTGATGGCGTCGGGCGGGTAGCCCAGCGCGGTGTAGTTGTCGTCGATCGACACTTCGGGGCGGTCGCGCAGCACGCGCGGCTCACCCGGCAGGGCGGCGGTGATCCGGTCGACCAGGAGTTGCATGGCGTGCGGCCCGTAGGTGGGGTCGCTGAGGTCACGAGGCATCGCGGGTTGGTCCCTTCGAACGGTGGTGGACGTCGGCTGAGGAGTCCCCCGAGCCGGTCCGCCACCGGGACCGCGTGAACTAGCGCACGCCGCAGGCCCCAGCGACCGGGTCTCCCGGCCGGGGGCGGCTAAATCGGCGCGTCACGTTTTCCACCCTAGCCCGCGCGTGCCGCATGATGCACGCATGTTGTCGACCAAGGGCGAGGACTTCCGCGCGTTCTGGACCGAGCGCCACCTGTGCACGCTGACCACGATCCGGCCGGACGGCACGCCGCACGTCGTGCCGGTGGGCGTCACGCTGGACGTCGACACCGCCACCGCCCGGGTGATCAGCTCGCGCGGCTCGCACAAGGTCCGCCAGATCCTCGCCGCCGGCGCCGCTCCCGCCGCCGTGTGCCAAGTGGACGGACGCCGGTGGTCGACGTTGGAGGGTGTGGCCGTGGTGCGGCAGGAGCCGGAGGCCGTGGAGGACGCCGTGCGCCGTTACGCCGCCCGCTACCGCCAGCCCCGCGTCAACCCGGAGCGCGTGGTGATCGAGATCGCGATCACCCGCGTGCTGGGGACGGTCTGAGCCGTGGTGGTCACCGTGATCGGGATCGGGGCCGATGGCTGGGAAGGCCTGCCGCACGCGTCACGTCACGAGATCGCGTCGTGCGAAGTGTTGATGGGCAGCGCACGGCAACTGGACTTGGTCCCTGGTGCGTTCGAACGCGTGCCGTGGCCGTCACCGCTGGTACCGGCGTTGCCCGGACTGCTGGAGCGGTACGAGGGCCGGCGGGTGGGAGTGCTGGCCAGCGGTGATCCGATGTTCCACGGCATCGGCACGACCCTGGTCCGGCTGCTGGGCGCCTCGCGGGTCCGCGTCGTGCCGCACCCGTCGTCGGTGTCGCTCGCGTGTGCCCGGCTGGGCTGGGCGTTGGACGACGTGGACGTGGTCAGCCTGGTCGGGAAGCCCGCCGCGCTGCTCGTTCCGCACCTGCACCCCGGACGGCGTGTGCTGGTGCTGGGCGGCAACCCGCGTGAAGTGGCGGCTCTCGCGCCGGACGCCCGGCTGACCGTGCTGGAGCAGTTGGGCGGGCCTGGGGAGCGGGTGCACCACTCGCTGGACGACGCCGACCCGCTGCACGTGCTGGCGGTCGAGTGCGGCGCGGACGGTGCTTCGCTGACGCCAGGGAGGCCGGACGACCTGTACGAGCACGACGGGCAGTTGACCAAGCGGGAGGTGCGGGCGGTGACGTTGTCGCTGCTCGCGCCCCGTCCCGGTGAGCTGCTGTGGGACGTCGGCGCGGGTGCGGGGAGCATCGCGGTCGAGTGGTGCCGGACGCATCCGAGCTGCCGGGCCATCGCGGTCGAGCAGCATCCGGAGCGTGCCGCGCGCATCACCCGCAACGCGACGACGTTGGGTGTGCCGGGCATCTCGGTCGTGGTCGGAGCCTCGCCCGGGGTGTTGGATCTTGAAGTGTTGGACCTTGAAGCGCCCGACGCGGTGTTCATAGGTGGCGGGCTCACCGCCGAAGGTGTGGTCGAGCGCTGCTGGGACGCCTTGAAACCCGGCGGGCGGCTCGTGGCCAACGCGGTCACGCTGGAGTCGGAGGCCGTGCTGACGCGGTGGCACGCCCGGCTCGGCGGTGACCTGACCAGGATCGAGGTCAGCCGGGCGACCGCGATCGGCGGCTTCACCGGCTGGCGTCCGCAGATGCCCGTGACCATCTGGGCCGTGATTAAGGAGAACGTGTGACCGTCCACTTCATCGGCGCCGGGCCGGGCGCGGCCGACCTGCTCACCCTGCGGGCGGCGCGGCTCATCGCCGAGTCACCGGTGTGCCTGTACGCGGGCGCGTTGGTGCCGGTGGAAGTCCTCGAGCACTGCCCGCCGGACGTCCGTCTGGTGGACACGGCGAACCTGGACCTGGACCGGATCATCACCGAACTCGCCGCCGCGCACGCCGCCGGGCAGCAGGTGGCGCGGCTGCACTCGGGCGACCCGTCGGTGTTCAGCGCGATGGCCGAGCAGATGCGCCGCCTGGACGCGCTGGGCATCCCGTACGACGTGACGCCGGGGGTGCCCGCCTTCGCCGCCGCCGCCGCGTCGCTGAACCGCGAGCTGACCGTGCCGGGCGTCGGGCAGACCGTGATCCTGACCCGCACGTCGGCCCGCGCCACGCCCATGCCGCCGGGGGAGGACCTGGCGACTCTCGGCGCGTCCGGGGCCACACTCGTGCTGCACCTGGCCGTGCAGCGGATCGAGGAGGTGGTGGCGGACCTGCTGCCGAACTACGGCTCCGAGTGCCCGGTCGCGGTGGTCGCGCGGGCCAGCCGTGACGACGAGTTGGTGCTGCGCGGGACGCTCGCGGACATCGCCGACCAGGTGCGGGCGGCGGGCGTGAAGCGGACCGCGATCATCGTGGTGGGCGAGGTCCTGGCGGCCGAGGGCTTCCCGGACAGCCACCTCTACTCGACCGCCCGCTGCCGGTCGTGAGTGAGTCAGGATCAAGCACGGCCGACGATGGAGCCGGCGCGGTCGATCACGATGATGTCCACGGTGATCGGTTCGCCGCGCAGCACGTCGTCCGCCGTGGCCTTGGCGCGTTCCGCCACCAGGTCGCCCAGCGGCACGCCGGCGGCCTGGCACACCTGCAACGCGCCGAGCGCGGTGTTCGCCTCGGTCACGGCCTTGGCCAACGCCGGGTCGTCCACCAGCGAGGCGAGGAAGTCCAGGTTGACCTGCGAACGGCCGGAGTGCAGGTCCAGGTGACCGTCGGCCAGCTTGGACAGCTTCCCGATCCCGCCCGCGATCGTCAGCCGGGGCACGGGGTGGCGGCGCAGGTACTTCAGCACGGCCCCGGCGAAGTCGCCCATGTCCAGCAACGCGTCCTCGGGCAGTCCGTGCACCTCCGCCGCGACCTTCTCCGACGTGCTGCCGGTGCACCCGGCCACGTGCCGGTACCCCTGCGCCCGCGCCACGTCGATCCCGCGCCGGATGCTGTCGATCCACGCCGAGCACGAGTACGGCACCACGATCCCCGTCGTGCCCAGGATCGACAGCCCGCCCAGGATGCCCAACCGCGGGTTCCACGTCTTGCGCGCCAACTCCTCGCCGTGCTCGACCGAGATGGACACGACGACGTCACCGCTGCCGCCGTGCTCAGCCGCCACCCGCGCGATGTGCTCACGCATCATCTGCCGCGGCACGGGGTTGATCGCGGGCTCGCCGACCGGCAGCGGCAGGCCGGGCTTGGTCACCGTGCCGACCCCGGGACCGGCCTCGAACACCACCCCGCTGCCTGGCGCGCCGCGCCGGACCGTGGAGCCGACCAGCGCGAGGTGCGTGACGTCCGGGTCGTCGCCCGCGTCCTTCACGATCGCGGCGAACGCCCGTTCGGCGCCCGACTCGTCCGGGGCGAGCGACTCGCGGGCCAGCGCGAACGACGGCGTCTGGCCCTTCGGCAGCACGATCCGCACCGGGTCGGGGAACTCGCCGGTGAGCAGCGCCGTGTACGCCGCCGTGGTGGCGGCGGTGGCGCAGGCGCCGGTGGTCCAGCCGAAGCGCAGGTTCGTGCTCACGGCGTCAGGATGCAACAGCCGTGAAAACCGTGCTGATACTGGGTGGCACCGGGGAGGCCCGTGCGCTCGCCGCCGCGCTCACCGACGTGAGGGCGATCTCGTCCCTGGCCGGTCGGGTGGCCGACCCGAAGCTGCCGGAAGGCGAGGTCCGCATCGGCGGCTTCGGCGGTGTCGAAGGGCTGATCGCCTACCTCGAAGCCGAACACGTCGACGCCGTCGTGGACGCCACGCACCCGTTCGCCGACCGCATCACCGCGAACGCCCTGGCCGCCACCACCGCGACCGGCACGCCGTTCCTCGTCCTGCGCCGCCCCGGCTGGCCGCCCGAGGACGACTGGCAGTACGTGGACAGCGTCGCCGAGGCCGCCGCGCTCGTCGCCGGCCGCCGGGCGTTCATCACCACCGGACGCCAGGAGCTGGCCGGGTTCACTAGCGGCGTGGCGCGGACCGTCGATCCGCCCGACCCGCCGAACCCGAACCTCCAGCTGATCCTGGACCGAGGACCGTACACAGTGGACGGCGAGGTGGACCTCATGCGCGAGCACCGCATCGAGGTCCTGGTCACCAAGGACAGCGGCGGCCCGATGACGGCGGCCAAGCTGACCGCCGCCCGTCACCTCGGCATCCCGGTGGTCGTCGTGCGCCGACCGCCGCCACCGCGAGCGCCGATCGTGGAGACGGTCGCGGAAGCGGTCGACTGGCTCACCCGGGGTAGCGGCGCGGGGTGAACACCGTGCCGCGCGAGCTGACCAGGGTCTGCGACGAGCCGATCAGCAGCAGGCACCGCATGTCCACAGTGGACGCGTCCAGGTCGGCCAGCCGCACCACCCGCACGGACTCCTCCGGCCCGCCGACGTCCCGTCCGACGACCACCGGCGTGTCGGGGGATCGGTGCCGCAGCAGCACTTCACGTGCCTTGTCCACCTGCCACGTCCGGCTGCGCGACGCCGGGTTGTAGATCGCCAGCACGAGGTCGGCCTTGGCCGCCGCCTCCAGCCGCTCCTCGATCACGTTCCACGGCTTGAGCCGGTCCGACAACGACACCACGCAGTAGTCGTGCCCCAACGGAGCGCCGACCCGGCTGGCCACCGCGTGCGCCGCCGTCAACCCCGGCAGGACCTTCACCGGCACGTCCGCGAACTGCTCCTCGGTGGCCACCTCCAGCACCGCGCTCGCCATCGCGAACACGCCCGGGTCACCGGACGACACCACCGCGACCCGCCGCCCGCGCTTGGCCAGGTCCAACGCGAACGCCGCCCGCTCGGACTCCACCTTGTTGTCCGACGCGTGCCGCCGCTGCCGCGGGTTCACCGCCACCCGGTTCAGGTAGGTCACGTACCCGACCAGGTCGTCCGCCGCCGCCAACGCCCGTCGGGCCTCCGGCGTCAGCCACTCCGGCCCGGCCGGACCCAGCCCGACCACGACGACCTCGCCCAGGGACTCCGCACGCGCCGCGGGTCTGCTCGGCAGCAACGCCAACGAGAAGTACGGCACGTCCTCGGCGTCCACTTCGGACAGTGGCGCGGTGCGCTGCGCCCCGGTCGTCGCCCGCTCCACGTACCAGGCCTCGTCCAACCGCCCTGCCCGCGCCAACGCCTCCCGCACCTGCGGGAACGTCCGCCCCAGCTTCATGATCGCCACCGGGTCGCCACCGGCCAGGTGCTCCGTCAACGCGTCCGCGGACAACGTCCCCGGCAGCACGGTCAGCACCTCGTCCCGCTCGACCAACGGCCGTCCGATCACCGCCGCGCCGGCGCTCACCGACGTCACCCCCGGCACCACCTCGGCCTCGTACCGGTGCGCCAACCGCTTGTGCAGGTGCATGTACGAGCCGTAGAAGAACGGATCGCCCGCCGCCAGCACCACGACCGTGCGCCCGGCGTCCAGATGCGCGGCCAACCTCGCCGCGCACTCCTCGTAGAACGCGTCGATCTCGCCCTGGTAGTCGTCGGAGTCCTCGGTCGTGACGGGGTAGACGAGCTGCTCCTCGACCTGCCCCTCGCGCAGGTAGGGCGCGGCGATGCGACGGGCCACGCTCCGACCGTGCCGCGCGCTGTGGAACACCACCACGTCCGCTTCGCCGATCAGCCGTGCCGCCTTGACGGTCACCAGCTCCGGGTCGCCCGGACCCACCCCGACCCCGTACAGCTTGCCCGTCATTCTTCCTCACTCGCGATCGCGTTGATCGCCGCCGCGGTCATGGCGCTGCCGCCCCGACGCCCGCGCACGACGAGGTACTCCAACCCGAGGTCGTTGTCCGCCAACGCGTCCTTCGACTCGGCCGCGCCGATGAACCCCACCGGGACGCCGAGCACGGCGGCCGGCCGAGGCGCGCCCGCCGCGATCATGTCCAGCAGGTGGAACAGGGCGGTCGGCGCGTTGCCGATGGCGACCACCGCGCCGTCCAGCCGGTCCCGCCACAGCTCCAACGCGGCGGCACTGCGCGTGTTGCCCATCTCCGCCGCCAACCCCGGCACCCGCGGATCGCTCAACGTGCACACGACCTCGTTGTCGGCGGGCAGCCTGCGCCGCGTCACGCCCGCCGCGACCATCTGCGCGTCGCACAGGATCGGCGCGCCCGCCAGCAACGCCGCCCTGGCGTCACGCACGACGTTCGGCGAGTAGTCGACGTCCGACACCAGGTCGACCATCCCGCAGGCGTGGATCATGCGCACCACCACCCGGGACACGTCGGCCGGGAACCGCGCCAGGTCGGCCTCGGCGCGGATGGTGGCGAAGGAACGGCGGTAGATCTCCGCGCCGTCCCGGACGTAGTCGGTCAACTGATCTCCTCGTAGCCGTCGCCGGTCGCGACGAACTCCACCACGTCGCCGGCCGGTCGTCCGCACCGCCGTGCGCAGCCGGACCAGTGCACTTGACCCGTGTGCGGCGTGCCCACCCAGCGCGTCGCGTCGGCCCGCACGTCGGCCAGCGACTTCGCGCACCCCGGCCGCCCGGTGCAGGCGCTGACGCCGTGCCACGGCGAGTCCGGTGACGTGAACAACCCGTTGGTATCGCTCCCAGCGGGCACCACCAGGCTCCGCCACGGCGTCAGCCGCACCGGCACACCGCCCAGCAGCCGTGCGTCCAACCGCCCCAACGGCACACCCGCCACGACGACGGGACCGTGCGCGCCCGGTGCGACCGGCGTCACAACCGGATCGATCAGGGACGGGCCGGGAGTGCCGCCCAGCGCTTCCGTGATCTTTCGCACACCGCCGTCCACTTCGGACAGCCGCCACGCGTCGCCGCGGATCTCCTGGAACACCCGTGCGGCGGTCACCACGGCGTCGACCGGATCGGTCACGCGGAGCCCGGAATCGCGCCCTGCCAGGAACAACGCGTCACCGACCAGCCCCACGTCACCCGCCAGCCCGCTCACCGCGCCACCCACCGTGACCAGGAACCGACCGGGCAACGACGCCAGCTCCGGCGCCGCGCACAGCGCCGCGTCGATCGCGTCGACCAGCCCCTGGTTGTCCTCCAGCGGGGCCGCGATGATGTTGCGCATCCGCTCGTGCGTCACGGAGGGCAGCAGGCCGACCTCGCGCAGCCGAGCGCCCAACTCCAGCTCCGCACCCGGCGGCAAGGCCCTGATCTGCACGTTCGCCCGCGAGGTCAGCTCAAGCGAGCCGTCACCGAGCTCCAGCGCGGCGGTCCGGAGCGCGTCGAACCGGGTCGCGCTCAACGTCCCGCCGGGCACCCGCACGCGCGCCAGCCCGCCGTCGGCGGCCTGATGCACGTCGACAGCTCCCGGGCAGGCGTCTGGGCGAACTCGGCCGGTGGACATGGGCTGGATGCTAACCGCCCGTTAGGGTGGCGTCCGAACGGCGAAGCAACAGGAGGAAGCCGGTGTGAATCCGGCGCGGTCCCGCCACTGTGACCGGGGGAAACCCCGGGAGCCAGGAACTCCGCCCGCCGTCCCCTACGACTTGGGGCGAGGACCCCCGAGGGATGGAGCCCGCACGTGATCCTGCTGTTGTCGACCTCCGACACGGACCTGCTGTCCGCCCGCGCCAGCGGCGCCGACTACCGCCTGGCCAACCCCGCCCGCACCGCCGTGGACGACCTCCCGGCGCTGGTGGAGGGCGTCGACCTGGTGGTCGTGCGCATCCTCGGCGGACGCCGGATGTGGGAGGAGGGGCTGGACTGGCTCCTCGCCCGGCCGCTCCTGGTTGTCGTGCTCGGCGGCGAGCAGCACCCGGACGCCCCGCTGATGGAGCTGTCCACCGTGCCCGGCGGCGTGTGCGCCGAGGCCCACGCGTACCTGGCCCACGGCGGCGCGGTGAACCTCGCGCAGCTGCACCACTTCCTGTCCGACACGGTGCTGCTCACCGGCCAGGGCTTCGCGCCGCCCGAGCCGACCCCGACCTGGGGTCCGCTGGAGCGCGCCACCACCGGCGATGGTCCGGTGATCGCGGTGCTCTACTACCGCGCCCACCACGTCGCCGGGAACACCGCGTTCGTGCACGCGCTGTGCGACGCGATCGAGGCCAAGGGCGGCCGGCCGCTGCCGATCTTCTGCGCCTCCCTGCGCGCGGCCGACGCCGACCTGCTGACCGAGCTGGGCAAGGCGGACGCCCTCGTGGTCACCGTGCTCGCCGCCGGCGGCACCAAGCCCGCCGGCGCGTCCGCCGGTGGTGACGACGACGCGTGGGACGTGGGCGCGTTGGCTGCCCTCGACGTGCCGATCCTCCAGGGCCTCTGCCTCACCAGCAGCCGCGCCTCCTGGGACGAGAACGACGACGGACTGTCCCCTTTGGACACCGCGACGCAGGTGGCGATCCCGGAGTTCGACGGCCGGATCATCACCGTGCCGTTCTCGTTCAAGGAGATCGACGAGGACGGCCTCACCGTCTACGTGGCCGACGAGGAACGCGCGGCGCGGGTCGCGGGCATCGCCGTCCGCCACGGCAGGCTGCGCCACATCCCACCGGCCGAACGCCGCATCGCGGTGATGCTCTCGGCGTACCCGACCAAGCACTCCCGGATCGGCAACGCGGTCGGCCTGGACACCCCGGCGAGCGTCGTGCGGCTGCTCACCGCGATGAAGGACCACGGCTACGACATCGGTGACGAGCTGCCCGGCGTGGCCGCGCTGGACGGCGACGCGCTGATCCACGCCCTCATCGCGGCCGGCGGGCAGGACGCCGACTGGCTCACCGAGGAGCAGATCACGGGCAACCCGGTCCGGCTGCCGGCCGCCCGTTACCGGCAGTGGTACGCGACCCTGCCGGAGGACACCAGGCAGGAGATGGAACAGCACTGGGGCGAGGCGCCCGGCGAGCTGTTCGTGGACCGGTCCCGGGACAAGGACGGCGAGATCGTGCTCGCCGCCCTCCGCTCCGGCAACGTCGTGGTCATGGTCCAGCCGCCGCGCGGCTTCGGCGAGAACCCGATCGCGATCTACCACGACCCGGACCTGCCGCCCAGCCACCACTACCTCGCCGCGTACCGCTGGCTGGAGGACGAGTTCGGCGCCGACGCCGTGGTGCACGTCGGCAAGCACGGCAACCTCGAATGGCTGCCCGGCAAGACGGTGGGAATGTCGGCGGGCTGCGGCCCGGACGCCGCGCTGGGCGACCTGCCGCTGATCTACCCGTTCCTGGTGAACGACCCGGGCGAGGGCACCCAGGCGAAACGGCGGGCGCACGCCACCCTCGTGGACCACCTCGTGCCGCCGATGGCCCGCGCCGACAGCTACGGCGACATCGCGCGGCTCGAACAGCTGCTGGACGAGCACGGCAACATCGCCGCGATGGACCCGGCGAAGCTGCCCGCCATCCGGGCCCAGATCTGGACCCTCATCCAGGCCGCCAAGCTCGACCACGACCTGGGGCTGGACGACCGGCCGCACGACGCCGAGTTCGACGAGCTGATCCTGCACGTCGACGGCTGGCTGTGCGAGGTGAAGGACGTCCAGATCCGGGACGGCCTGCACATCCTCGGCGAAGCGCCCACCGGCGCGACGAGGGTCAACCTCGTGCTGTCCATCCTCCAGGCGAAGCAGATGTGGGCGGGCGAGGTCGCCGCGCTGCCCGGCCTGCGAGAGGCGCTGGGCCTGTCGGAGTCCGCCACCGCCGCCGACCACACCCGCACGAACACCGACCGGGTCGAGGAAGAGGCGCGCGCGCTCGTCCAGGCGATGGAAGACGCCAATTGGGATGTCAACGCGGCGCGATCGCTGACTGGTAACGAGGACGTCGCCCGGATCCTGGAGTTCGCCGCGCTGGAGGTCGTGCCCCGGCTGGCCCGCACCACGGACGAGATGACCAACGTGCTGCACGCGCTCGACGGCGGCTACGTCCCGGCCGGCCCCAGCGGCTCGCCGCTGCGCGGCCTGGTGAACGTGCTGCCCACGGGCCGCAACTTCTACTCCGTCGACCCCAAGGCGGTGCCGTCCCGGCTGGCCTGGGAGACCGGCCAGGCCATGGCGGACTCGCTACTCGACCGTTACCGCTCGGAAACGGGGGAGTGGCCGCCGTCGGTGGGCCTGTCCGTGTGGGGCACCAGCGCCATGCGCACGGCCGGTGACGACATCGCCGAGGTGCTGGCCCTGATGGGCGTCCGGCCGACGTGGGACGACCAGTCCCGCCGGGTCACCGGCCTGGAGGTCATCCCGCTCGCCGAGCTGAACCGGCCGCGAATCGACGTGACGGTCCGCATCAGCGGCTTCTTCCGCGACGCATTCCCGCACGTGGTGGCGCTGATCGACGACGCGGTGCGACTGGTGGCGAACCTCGACGAGTCCGCCGAGGACAACTACATCCGGGCGCACGCCCAAGCCGACCTGGCGGAGCACCGCGATCCGCGGCGATCCACAATGCGCGTCTTCGGCAGCAAACCGGGCGCATACGGCGCCGGTCTGCTCCCGCTCATCGACAGCCGGAACTGGCGGGACGACGCCGACCTCGCCGAGGTGTACGCGGTGTGGGGCGGCTACGCGTACGGCCGCGAACTCGACGGAGTGGAAGCCCGGCCGGCGATGGAGAGCGCCTACAAGCGCATCGCCGTCGCGGCCAAGAACATCGACACCCGTGAACACGACATCGCCGATTCGGACGATTACTTCCAGTACCACGGCGGAATGATCGCGACGGTCCGCGCGCTAACCGGTAAAGCGCCGGCCGCCTATGTCGGCGACAGCACGCGCCCCGACGCGGTTCGCACCAGGACTCTGCAAGAAGAGACGAATCGCATCTTCCGCGCCCGCGTCGTGAACCCGCGGTGGTTGGCGGCAATGCGCAAGCACGGGTACAAAGGCGCGTTCGAACTGGCCGCCACGGTCGACTACCTGTTCGGCTACGACGCGACCACCGGTGTGGTCGCCGACTGGATGTACGAGCAGCTCGCCGCGAGCTACGTGCTGGACCCGGAGAACCGGAAGTTCCTGGCCGAGTCCAACCCGTGGGCCCTGCACGGCATCTCGGAACGGTTGCTGGAGGCGGCCGAGCGGGGCATGTGGGAGCACCCGGAAGCCGAGACGCTGGAAGCGCTGCGAAACGCGTACCTGGAGACCGAGGGCGATCTGGAAGACGGCCGCTGATCCCGGCCGCGGCCCGAACGTAATAGAACGGCGACGCTAAACAGGGGTACCCCCTAGATTAGGGCCCCTCGCACATAGGGAATCACGAGCCACCGACAATGGTGGCCGCCCGACGACTCGGCCGGCCGGTGTCCGCTACCCGGCCGGCCGATCCGCGCCACCCGGCCGGACGACTCGGCGTGCCCGGCGGGACGACTCGCGGTGCGGGTGCGGACGACTCGGAGCGACACCCCGGCGACACGTCGGACGCCAGTAGGTGGACACTGGCTGCGCGGCGTGGTGCATGAGTCGTGAATGTTTTCCGCCGTGGATTAACCGAGCGTGTCCGACCGGTCTACGAACAGTGCCTGAACGGACCATCGGACACACGGCTAGCAGAATCGGTCCAGCAGGGCAAATGTCGCAAGGTCGGTAACAGCGCGGACACGGGAGCTTGACACGACTCCGTGGCGCGAACCACACTCCCCCAAAACCTGGGAGCGCTCCCAGAACGTTCATCGCCGATCAACCGAGGAGTTCTCGTGCGCTACCGTCGAGCAGGCTTGGCCAAAGTCCTGGCCTGCACCGCAGTGCTTGCCGCAGCCGCCACGGCCTGTGGCTCGGGAGAGTCCGGAAAGTCCGCCGACGGCAAGGTCGAGCTGACCATCGCGACCTTCAACCAGTTCGGCTACGAGGAACTCTTCAAGGAGTACGAAGCCGCGAACCCGAACGTCAAGCTCACCGAGCGCAAGACCGGCCAGGCGTCGCCGCACCACCAGAACCTGTTCACGAAGCTGGGCGCGGGCTCCGGCCTGGCCGACATCGAGGCCGTCGAAGAGGGCTTCCTGAGCCAGGTCATGGCGAAGTCCGGCCAGTTCGAGGACCTGAAGGAGCTCGGCCCGAAGGACGTCCGCGAGGACCGCTGGCTCCAGTGGAAGACCGACGCCGTCACCACCAAGGACGGCAAGCTCATCGGTTACGGCACCGACATCGGCCCGCTGGCCATGTGCTACCGCAAGGACCTCTTCGAGGCCGCCGGTCTGCCGTCCGACCCCGAGGGCGTGAAGCCCCTGTTCGCCACCTGGGACTCGTACTTCGAGGCCGGTGACAGGTACGTCGCCGCCAGCGGTGGCAAGGCGTGGTTCGACTCCGCCGCGCAGATCTTCAACCCGATGCACAACCAGGCCGAGGTCGGCTACTTCGACCGCGACGACAAGCTCGTGATCGAGACCAACGACGACAAGAAGATCTTCGAGCAGGTCGCCGGCGCGGTGGCCCGCAAGCAGTCCGCCAAGCTCGCGGCGTGGAGCCCCGAGTGGGAGACCGGCTTCAAGCAGTCGGCCTTCGCCACGAAGACCTGCCCGTCCTGGATGCTGGGTGTCATCGAGGGCAACGCCGGCCCCGAGCACAAGGGCAAGTGGGCCGTCACGGCCGCGTTCCCCGGCGGCGGCGGCAACTGGGGCGGCTCGTTCCTGACCGTCCCGAAGCAGGGCAAGAACAAGGCCGAGGCCGCCAAGCTGGCCGCGTGGCTGACCGCGCCGGAGCAGCAGATCAAGGCGTTCAAGGCCAAGGGCACGTTCCCGAGCCAGACCGAGGCGCTGATCTCCCCCGAGCTGCTGAACCAGACCAACGAGTACTTCGGCGGCGAGAAGGTCGGCATGCTGTTCTCCGAGCAGGCCAACAAGGTCTCGGCTGCCCAGTACAAGGGCCCGAAGGACGGCGAGATCCAGGACAACGTGGTGTCGCCGGCTCTCCTGGCCGTTGAGCAGGGGACCTCGGTCGGGGACGCCTGGAAGACGGTTGTCGAGGGAGCCCAGAAGGCTGCCAAGTAATGACGACCGAACTCACGGTCACGCGCGGGCGGGGCGCCGAGCCCCGCCCGCCGCGGCGCGACGACAACGATGACATCGGTTCGGGCAAGAGTTGGCGCTACAAGCTGACCCGCCTGGACGTGAAGTTCTCGCCGTACCTGTACATCGCCCCGTTCTTCATCCTGTTCGCCGTGGTGGGCCTGTTCCCGCTGCTCTACACCGCCTACATCTCCCTGTTCGACTGGGAGTTGGGCGGGGACGAGCAGCCGTTCGTCGGGATCGACAACTACGCCGAGCTGTTGGCCGATTCGCAGTTCTGGAACGCGATGGTCAACACGCTCAGCATCTTCGCGATGTCGACGATCCCGCAGATCATCACCTGCGTGCTGCTGGCGGTGCTGCTCAACACGGCTCTGCGCGGGCGGACCGGCTGGCGGATGGGCGTGCTGCTGCCCTACGTGGCCAGCCTCGTCGCCCTGACGATCATCTTCGGCGACCTGTTCGGCGTGCAGTACGGCATCATCAACGACCTGATCGAGATGATCGGCCTCGACCGGATCGACTGGCAGGCCGAGCGCTGGTGGAGCCACGTCGCCATCGCGTCCATGGTCAACTGGCGCTGGACCGGCTACAACGCGCTGATCGTGCTGGCCGCCATGCAGGCGATCCCGCGCGACATCTACGAAGCGGCCTGGGTGGACGGCGCGAGCAAGGTGCGCCAGTTCTTCAGCATCACGCTGCCCATGCTGCGCCCCACCCTGATCTTCGTGGTCGTCACCTCGACCATCGGCGGTCTCCAGATCTTCACCGAGCCGCTGCTGTTCTCGCCTTCCGCGGGTGTCAACGGCGGTGCGACCAACCAGTACCAGACGGTCGTGCTCTACATGTACTCCTCCGGTTTCCGGAGCTTCGACCTCGGCTACGCCTCGGCGATGGCCTGGGTCCTGTTCGCCGTCATCATCGCGATCGCGGGGATCAACTACCTGATCACCCGCAAGCTCGCGACCAGTGGGGAGGCGTGATGGCCACCGTCGCCGATCGCCAGGCATCGACCGGTGTCAAGCGCGCGCGGAAGTCCAAGGGCAAGGCCGGATCGCTCGCCGAGCGCCGTCCGGGCTTCGTCGTCTACGGCATCCTGATCGCGTTCATCCTCGGTTCGGCGTTCCCGTTCTACTGGTCGTTCCTGGTCGCCAGCCACGACGACGCGAAGTTCACCGCCGAGATGCCCCTGCTGCCCGGTGGCAACTTCTTCCACAACGCGGGCCGGGTGCTCGACTCGATCCCGTTCTGGAAGGCGCTGGGCAACAGCGTCATCGTGTCGGGCACGGTCACCGTGTCCGTGGTGATCCTCTCCACCCTGGCCGGTTTCGCGTTCGCCAAGCTCCGGTTCAAGGGTCGCGGACCGCTGATGGTGTTCGTGGTCGCCACGCTCGCGGTGCCCACGCAGCTCGGCATCATCCCGCTCTACATGGCGATGGCCGAGTTCGGCTGGTCCGGCACCCTCGGCGCGGTCATCATCCCCAACCTGGTGACCGCGTTCGGCGTGTTCTGGATGCGCCAGTACATCGCGGACGCAGTCCCGGACGAGCTGATCGAGGCGGCCCGCATGGACGGGTGCAGCATGATCCGCACGTTCTGGCACGTCTGCCTGCCCGCGGTGCGGCCGGCCGCCGCCATGCTGGGCATCTTCACGTTCATGATGTCGTGGAACGACTTCCTCTGGCCGCTGATCGTGCTCAACGCGGACAACCCGACGATGCAGGTCGCCCTGGAGAAGTTGCAGAGCGGCTACTACGTCGACAACTCGCTCGTGCTAGCCGGGACCACGATGGCCACGGTCCCGATTCTGATCGTCTTCCTCGTACTCGGTCGGCAGATCGTCGCCGGGATCATGCAGGGTGCTGTGAAGGGGTAGCTGTGGAGTCGATTTCCTTTCCCGAGGGATTCGTGTGGGGCGCCGCGACTGCGGCGTTCCAGATCGAAGGCGCGACCACCGCGGACGGTCGCACCGCGTCCATCTGGGACACGTTCTGCCAACTCCCGGGCGCGGTCGTGGGTGGTGACACGGGCGACCCCGCCGCCGACCACTACTACCGCGTGGACGAGGACGTCCAGCTGATGTCCGACCTCGGCCTGCACGCCTACCGGTTCTCCACCGCGTGGCCGCGGGTGCGCCCGGACGCGGGCCCGGTCAACCAGGCCGGCCTGGACTTCTACTCCCGGCTGGTCGACGCGCTGCTGGAGAAGAACATCACCCCGTGGCTCACGCTGTACCACTGGGACCTCCCGCAGACGCTGGAGGACGCGGGCGGCTGGGCGAACCGGGACACCGCGTTCCGCTTCGCCGAGTACGCCGAGTCGGTCGTCGGCGCTCTCGGCGACCGGGTGTCCAACTGGACCACGCTCAACGAGCCGTGGTGCTCGTCGCTGCTGAGCTACGCGGCAGGCGTCCACGCGCCCGGCCGCCAGGAGCCGGAAGCCGCCGTCGCGGCCGTGCACCACCTGCTGCTCGCGCACGGCCTCGCCACCGCGGCGATCCGGTCGCAGCTGCCGGAGGCCAAGGTCGGCATCACGCTGAACATGTACCCGATCATCCCGGCGGACCCGGAGGACCCGGCCGACCTCGACGCCGTGCGCCGGCTCGACGGTCTCCAGAACCGGATCTTCCTCGACCCGCTCTTCAAGGGCGAGTACCCGGCCGACATCGTGGAGGACCTGGAGCCGTACGGCTTCTCGAAGCACATCCGCGAGAACGACCTGGAGATCATCTCCACCCCGTTGGACCAGCTGGGCGTCAACTACTACGCCGAGCACTTCGTCAGCAGCACGCCCGAGCCCGAGGTTCCGCCGGCCAACGGTCGTCGCGCGACCGGGTCGCCGTGGGTCGGCGCGGAGCACGTGTCGTTCCCGAGCCGCGGCCTGCCGCGCACGGACATGGACTGGGAGGTGCAGCCGGACGGCCTGTTCAAGGTGCTCATGCGGGTGCACCAGGACTACCCGGGCATTCCGCTGTACGTCACCGAGAACGGCGCCGCGTACCCGGACTCGATCAACGACGACGGCTCCATCGACGACGCGGATCGGCTCGGCTACATCGAGTCGCACCTGCGGGCGGCGCATGCGGCTATCGAGGCTGGTGTAGACCTCCGCGGTTACTTCGCGTGGTCGCTCATGGACAACTTCGAATGGGCCGAGGGATACGCCAAGCGGTTCGGGATCGTGCATGTCGACTACGAGACCCAGGTGCGGACGCCTAAGATGAGCGCCATGTGGTACTCGCAGGTTGCCCGTGGCAACGTTCTCGCAGCGACGGTCGCTCCGTGACGGATGCCGTTGACCCACCCAAAGCACGACGACCCAACACCCGGCTGGAGGAGGTCGCTCGTGCCGCCGGTGTGTCCAAGTCGACCGTGTCCCGGGTGATCAACGGCGAACCGTACGTCAGTTCGCGGGCCCGTGAGGCCGTCCACCAGGCCATCGGCCGCCTCGGGTACAGCCCGAACCAGGCGGCCCGGACGCTCGCGGGCAGCCGGGCGAACTGCATCGCCATGGTCGTGTCCGAGCATGGCAGCCGGGTGCTGAACGACCCGTTCTTCGCCGGTGTGCTCCGCGGTGTGCACGCCGAGCTGGCGGGCAAGCGGGTCCAGCTCGTCCTCATGATGAGCAAGGAGGGCGACGAGCAGGACCTGGTGAACTACCTGTGCGGCGGCCACGTGGACGGCGTGCTGGTGATCAGCCTGCACGGTCAGGACCCGCTGCCCCGCACGCTGGCCGACGCGGGCCTGCCGACCGTGGTCTGCGGCAGGCCGCTCGGCGCGGGCGGCGTGCCCTATGTGGACTCGGACAACTTCAACGGCGCCATGGAGGCCGCTCGCTACCTGGTCTCACTGGGTCGCAAGCGGATCAGCACCATCGCCGGTCCGCGCGACATGGCGGTCGGCATGGACCGGTTGTCCGGGTGGAAGCGCGGGCTGAGCCAGGCCCGGTTCGACACGGACCTGGTCGCGTACTCGGACTACACGCCGGAGAGCGGCGCGGCGGCGATGGCCGACCTGCTCAAGCGGGCCCCGGACCTCGACGCGGTGTTCGTCGGCGCGGACATCATGGCGCTGGGCGCGTTGCAGACCTTGCACGCGCACGGCAAGAAGGTGCCCGAGGACGTCGCTGTGGTCGGGTTCGACGACCTGATGATCGCCTCCACCGCGGTGCCGCCGCTGACCACGATCCGCCAGGACGTGGAACAGCTGGGGCGCACCATGACGTGGCGGTTGATGGCGGAGCTGGCCGGCGAGGAGAACCTGCCGCCGTTCCTGCTCCTGCCGACCTCGATGGTCACTCGTTCGAGCGCCTGAGTCGCACTCGACGATGAAGCCGCGATCCGGGCATGTCCGGATCGCGGCTTTTTCGAATCGCTTCGACGGTTCGCCGCGGCCGCTTCGACGGATTCGACGCCCGTCGGCCGAGTACAGCCCGCACTTCACTCGGATGGCGTAGCGAGGACCCTTGCCGCCGCCGCGCCGGTCTGGCTACGGTCCCACTTGCGGCTCTGGGAGCGCTCCCAGAACGCCCCGCAAGCCAGGGGGGAGGCGGACATCTCTCGCCCACCGCCTCCTCCCTCCCCGCGCAAAGGAGCGCAGCGACGATGAGACGACGGCTTCTGGCGTTGATGAGCGCGGCCGTGGCCGCAGTGGGTGTCCTCCTGGTGTCCAACGCGGCGAGCCCGGCCGCGCAGCCGGCCGCCGCCGCGGTGGTCGAGCTGCCGCACAACTGGCGCAACGTCGAGATCGCGGGCGGCGGGTTCGTGCCGGGCATCGTGTTCAGCCCGGCCGAGAAGGACCTGATCTACGCGCGCACCGACATCGGCGGCGCGTACCGGTGGGACCAGTCCACCGGCCGCTGGATCCCGTTGCTGGACTCGTTCGGGTGGGACAAGTGGGGCTACAACGGCGTGGCGAGCATCGCGCCGGACCCGAAGAACGCCGACAAGGTCTACGCGGCCGTCGGCATGTACACCAACAGCTGGGACCCGAACAACGGCGCGATCCTCAGCTCCTCGGACCGCGGCAAGACGTGGACGGAGAGCCCGCTGCCGTTCAAGGTCGGCGGCAACATGCCGGGCCGCGGCATGGGCGAGCGGCTGTCCGTCGACCCGAACGACGGGCGGGTGCTGTACTTCGGCGCGCCGAGCGGCAAGGGCCTGTGGCGCAGCACCGACAGCGGCCTGAACTGGTCGCAGGTGGCGAGCTTCCCCAACCCCGGCAACTACGTCGCCGACCCGAACGACCCCAACGGCTACTCGAACGACATCCAGGGCGTGGTCTGGGTGACCTACGACCCGCGGTCGTCGACGCCGGGCAGCCCCACCAAGACGATCTACGTCGGGGTCGCCGACAAGGAGAACACCGTCTACCGCAGCACGGACGCGGGCGCGACGTGGAACCGGCTGGCGGGCCAGCCGACCGGCTACATCGCCCACCAGGGCGAGCTGGACACCGCGGGCGGCTTCCTCTACCTGGCCACCAGCGACACCGGCGGCCCGTACGACGGCGGCAAGGGTGACGTGTGGAAGTACGACACCGTCACGGGGGCGTGGACGCAGATCAGCCCGATCCCGTCGTCCAGCGCCGACAACTACTTCGGGTACAGCGGCCTGACCATCGACCGGCAGAACCCGAACACGCTCATGGTCACCACCCAGATCTCGTGGTGGCCGGACATCGTCATCTTCCGCAGCACGGACGGCGGCGCGACGTGGACGCGGGCGTGGGACTTCGCCGGCTACCCGAACCGCAGCTTCCGCTACAAGATGGACATCACGTCGTCCCCGTGGCTGAGCTGGGGCGCGAACCCGGCGCCGCCGGAGGTCAGCCCGAAGCTGGGCTGGATGGTCGAGTCGCTGGAGATCGACCCGTTCGACTCCAACCGGATGATGTACGGCACGGGCGCCACGATCTACGGCACCACGGACCTGCTGAAGTGGGACGACGGCGGCCAGATCACGCTCAAGCCGACCGCGGCGGGCCTGGAGGAGACCGCGGTGCTCGACCTGATCAGCCCGCCGACCGGCGTGCCGCTGATCAGCGGTCTGGGTGACATCGGCGGGTTCCGGCACACGGACCTCGCCAAGGTGCCGGCGATGATGTTCCAGCAGCCGAACTTCACCTCGACCACCAGCCTCGACTTCGCCGCGGCGGCGCCGTCCGTGATGGTCCGCTCGGGCAACGTCGACGGCGCGGCGCACGTGGCGTTCTCCACCGACGCAGGCGCGAACTGGTTCGCGGGCGCCGACCCCGCCGGCGTCACGGGCGGCGGCACGATCGCGGCGGCGGCGAACGGCAGCCGGTTCGTGTGGAGCCCGGCCGGCGCGGCGGTCCACCACACGGTGGGCTTCGGCAACACCTGGACGCCGTCCACCGGCATCCCGGCGGGCGCGGTGGTCGAGTCCGACCGGGTCGACCCGAACAAGTTCTACGGGCTGGCGGACGACACGGTCTACGTCAGCACGGACGGCGGCGCGACGTTCACCGCGGGCGGCACCGCGGACGTGAGCAAGCTGCACGCCGTGCCGGGGCACGCGGGCGAGCTCTGGCTGGTCGGCGACGGCGGGCTGTTCCGCTCGAAGGACTCCGGCAAGACGCTGACCGCGATCGCCGGGGTGACCTCGGGCGTGAACATCGGCTTCGGCCGGGCCGAGGGCGACAGGACGTACCCCACGCTCTTCGCGGTGCTGACCATCGACGGCAAGACCGGTGTCTACCGGTCCACCGACGGGGCGGCCCAGCACTGGCTGCGGATCAACGACGACGCGCACCAGTACGGGAACATGGGTGAGGCGATCACCGGCGACCCGCGCGTGTTCGGCCGGGTCTACCTGGGCACCAACGGGCGCGGCATCCTCGTCGCCGAGCCGAGCGGCGCGACGAGCAGCACCACGACCAGCAGCACCACGACGACCACCACTACAACCACGACCACCACGTGGTCGACCACCACGACTGTCACGGAGCAGCCGCCACCGCGCGACTGTTCGGTGCAGTACGCGGTCGCCAGTCAGTGGGGCGGTGGCTTCACCGGTTCGGTGAAGGTCACCAACCGGGGCGTCCTCCCCGTCAGGGGCTGGAGTCTCGGCTGGTCGTTCGCCAACGACCAGAAGATCACCAACAGTTGGAACGGCAAGGCGTCGCAGTCGGGCGCCGCCGTGACGGTGACCAACGAGGGCTGGAACGCCACCATCCAGCCGGGAAGCTCGGTGGAATTCGGATTCCAGGCGAGCTGGCAGGGCAGCAACGTCGCACCCACCCGCTTCTCGCTGAACGGCGTGACCTGCACGACGGTCTAGCGCAGCCCTCGTTTGGCCTGGCGGCGCAGCTGCATGATCCGGGCTGCGCCGACCAGGGCCACCAAGATCGCACCGGCGATCGCGGCGAACAGCAGCGCCACCCCCAGTGGCAGCGTGCCCGCCGTGCCCATGAAGTGGATCGTGGCGCCGGTGAGGTTCTGCAGGATGAACACCAGCAGCACGATCAGCACCACGATCGAGGCCAGCACCGCGACCCACGTGCCGCTGATCCTGGTCGGCTTGAGCGTCTGCGGCCCGGTGTCACGCTGGGCCGTGTCGCCCGGCACGGTGTCACGCGTGGCCATGTCGCCCGGCACGGTGTCGCGCGGCGCCGTCGGCAGCGCTTCGGTCCGGTCGTTGTCACGCGGCGTGGTCACGGCCTGATTATCGGCCCGCTCCTGCCCGGCCGCATCTCATGCGCGGATCATGCACACGGACGGCTGTACTGGAGCGCGCCCACCGCTTCCACGTACTGCTGCCACTCTTCCCGCGAGATGTGCACCTCGACCGCCGCGCACATCGCGGTGACCGCGGTGTCGAAGTCGAACTCCCAGGAACGGGTGGTGCCGTTGGACTTGGACGTGACGACCCGGGTCGGGGTGTCGCCGAACGCCACCCCGTGCACGCCGTCGGTGCTCCAGTTGATCCGGCCCCGCTCGACGGGGGCGGCGCGGTCGGACACGTCCCACAGCGACACCTTGTCGTCCTTGCCGACGGTGGCCAGCGCCAGACCGTCCTGCCGGAAGCCCAGCGCCCGGATCGTCTCCGGGTGCGCCTTGTGCGACCAGGCCTCCTCGGGCGCCCACTCCGTGGCGAGGTCCCACATCCGGACCAGGCCGCCGGCGAACCCGGCCGCGAGCGTGTGGTTGTCCGGCGACAGCGCGACCGCGGTGACCTCCCGGCCGGTCTTCAGCGTCGCCCCGATCGGCCTCGGGCGCGCCATGTCCGACACGTCCCACAGCCGGAGCATGCCCGCGTCGTCGTAGGTGACGAGCACCTGCCCGTCCTGGCTGTAGCCGATGCCGCTGACCGGGCGCGGGTGGCCGCTGAGCACCGAGCGCTTGGCCGGCCGGTCCTGGCCGGACCAGTCCCACAGCGCGATCTGGCCGTGCTCCGACACGGTGGTGAGGGTGCGACCGCCGGCCGGGTCGAGCGCGATCCGCACCACCGGGAAGTCGAACGTGTGCACCACGGTCGGGTTGATCGCGTCGGTGACGTCCCAGACCCTCGCCACCCGGCCCTCCAGCGTGGTGGAGAACGCCTGCTCCAGGCCGTTGACGGCGGTGGACGTGACGACGGAGTCCGGCTCGGTTCGCTCACCGAGCGGGCGGTACGTGTCGTTGACGCCGACCGGCACCCTGGCGTTCGGCCGCGGCAGGCCGTCCGGGATCAGGCCCTGGCCGGACAGGAACGACGAACGGCTGACCGAGTCCTCCTCGCCGGCCGCGTGCGCGCTGAGCACGCCGTCGCGCAGCTGGCGGGTCGGGTTCAGCTCGTAGGCGGCGATGGCGAGCTGGTCGGCCAGCGTCGGGTCGCTGCCGCGCAGCGCCTGCGCCTGGTTCGCCACGTACCAGGCGGCGGACGACCGCCAGCCCGCCGCGGACTCGTTCTGCGCCTTGATCGCGAGCACCACGGCCGTGCCCGTCAACATGAGCAGCACGGCCAGTAAAGCCACAAGCTGCCGGAGCCGGCGCGTCCGCCGGTGCGCGAGTTGGCGTTCCCGGTCGCGGGCCTTGAGGCTCTCGGCCAGGAAGTCCCGCTCCTGGGCGCTGGTGCGCACGCCGTTGCGCTGCGTCCACTCGACCGCGGAGTCCAGCCGCGTGCCCCGGTACAGCGCGTCCGGGTCGCGGCCCAGCGAGTCCCAGGTGGCCGCGGCCTCGGTGAGCCGGCGCATGGTGCGCAACCCGTCCCGGTCCTCGGCGAGCCAGCTCTTGAGCCGGGGCCAGGAGCGGATCAGCGCCTCGTGCGCGATCTCCACGCTGTCCCGGTCCAGGGTGAGCAGCCGGGCGTGCGCGAGGCGGTCGAGCACCACGTCAACGTCCACGTCGTGGTCGAGTTCGGTGCGCGGCAGCCGCCGCTTGGTGTCCTCGGTGCCGTCGCCGAGCGCCGTCAGCCGCAGGAACACCTGCCGCGCCAGCGCCCGCTGCTGCTTCTCCAACGACGTGTAGGTGCGTTCGGCGGTCTGCGCGATCGCGTGCTGGATGCCGCCCGCCGCCTCGTACCCGGCCAGCGTCAACGTGGTGCCGCGCCGACGCCGCCACGTTTCGAGCAGGGCGTGGGAGACCAGCGGCAGCACGCCCGGCTGGCCGGTCGCGTCCGCGACGAGCCGGGACACCAGCGCCGTCTCGACCGTGCACGACGCCTTCACGGCGGGCTGCATGATCACCTGGCGCAGTTCCTCGGGACCCATCGGCCCGAGCAGCAGCTGGCCGTCGGTCAGCGCCTCCACCAGCGCCGGGTGCTGCGCGCAGTGCCCGTAGAAGTCCGCGCGCACGCCGAGCACGACCTTGCACCCGGCGGTCAGCAGGGCGTCGATGTACGCGGCGCGCTGGTCGACGTCCTGCCACAGCGTGAAGACCTCTTCGAACTGGTCCACGATCAGCAGGTCGGCGGCCAGGTCGGGCTCGCCCTGCTCACTGGGCGTGGTGACGACGACCCGGCCCTTCAGCCGCGGCACGAGGCCGGCGCGCAGCAGGGACGACTTGCCCGCGCCGGACGCGCCGAACACCGCGACGAACCGCCGGTGCGTGATGCGCTGCTCCAGGTCGTCCAGCAGGTGGTCGCGGCCGAAGAACCACTCGGCGTCCTCGGTGCCGTAGGCGGCCAGGCCCGCGTAAGGCGGGTGGCCCTCGTCGGGGCTCGGTTCCGCGGTGGGCAGCACCTCGGCGGCGACCTGGTGCCAGCGGTCCTCCCACTCGGCGACGTCGCCCTCGCAGGCCCGCACGTACGCCAGGGTCACGGCCAGCGTCGGCAGCCGCCGCCCGCCCGCCGCGTCCGACAGCGTCGTCGCCGAGTAGTGGGCGCGGGCGCCCAGCTGCCGGTAGCTGCACCCGCCCGCCCGGTCCCGCAACGAGCGCAGGTCCGCGGCGAACTTGAGCAACGGGCTGTCGCCGACGTCCAGGGGACGCTCTCCACGCGGCACCGGTCCACCCCCGCCCAGTCATCACCGATTGTGCGCAACGTTGCGCGCATCGCCAAACGTGCCATCCAGGCTGACAGACGACCGCCCGCGACGCGGCCGGTTCCGGCACGTGCATTCGGGTGAAGCTGCCGGCCCTTCGGTCAGGCGAGGACAGAGGTCACGTAAGGGTCGGGGTCGGCGAGGATGGCGCGGACGGCGGTGGTCGCGGCGCCTCGGACGGCCGCTTCGGCGCCCAGCGAGGACGCGACCACGCGGACCGGGGACCACTCCGCGCTGACCACCCGCCGGTCCAGTTCGGCGTGCAGGGGCTCTCGGAGCCACGGCTCCAGCCGGGCGTACGTGCCGCCGAGGACCACGGTGGGCAGGTCCAGCAGGTTCACCGCGCCGGACAGCGCCACGCCGAGCCATTTCGCCGCCGTGCGCACCGCCGTCGTCGCCGTGCGGTCACCCGCGGCGAGCCGGACCAGCAGCTCGTCCACGCCGGTGACGCCCGACGCGCGCACGATCTCGTCCTGCCCGGCCAGCCGCTCCAGGCACCCCCGCGACCCGCACGCGCACCGCGGCCCACGCGGGTCGACGGACAGGTGGCCGATCTCGCCGCCGAACCCGGACAGCCCTTCGAACAGCGCCCCGCCGACCACGATGCCGGCGCCGATGCCGATCTCACCGGAGATGTGCAGGAAGTCCGCCGCCACGTCCCCGTGCCACAGCTCGGCCAACGCGGCCAGGTTCGCCTCGTTCCCGACCAGCACGGGCACGTCGAGCGCCATCCGGCGGGTCAGCTCGCCCCGCACGTCCACCTCGCGCCACCCCAGGTTCGGCGCGACCCGCAGCGACCCGTCGGCCACCTCCACCAGGCCCGGCACGGCCACGCCGACCCCGCCGATCGGCACTTCCTCGCGCACCGCCGTGCGCACCGCCGTCGCCACCTTGGCCAGCACGCGGGCGGGGGAGGAGGCACGATTGTCGCTGGGCCGCAGCCACCGCGCCCGCACCCGCCCGGTGAGGTCGACCAGGCACGTGGCCAGGTAGTCGACCCCGATCTCCACCCCGAGCCCGTGCGGTCCGGTGGGTGACAGGTGCAGGGCCGTGCCGCGCCGGCCGGGGCCGGACCTGGCCTGCGCCTCGCCCTCGGCCACGAGTCCGGCGCCGATCATCCGGTCGACGAGGCTGGAGACGGTCGCCTTGGTCAGGCCGGTCCGCGCGGCCACGGTCGCGCGGGACGAGCCGGGCGCGTCGGCGATGGCGTCGAGCACGAGGGCGGAGTTGTGCCGTCGCACGGTCCGCTGGCTGGCTGGCTGTGGTCGGGACACCCACTGGATACTAGCGGCCGAGTGCGATAAGTTCAGGCATCAAACTTATTGGAGGTGCCCTCGTGGACAAGTTCAGCTTCGGCCTGTGGACGGTCGGTTGGCAGGGGCGTGACCCGTTCGGTGACGCGACCCGCCCCGCGCTGGACGTGCCGCTCGCGGTGCGCAAGCTCTCGGAACTGGGCGCCTGGGGCGTCACGTTCCACGACGACGACCTGTTCCCGTTCGGTTCCGACGCGGCCGAGGTGGGCAAGCGGGTCACCGCGTTCCGCGCGGCGTTGGACGAGACCGGCATGGTCGTGCCGATGGTGACCACCAACCTGTTCACCCACCCGGTGTTCAAGGACGGCGGCTTCACCAGCAACGACCGCTCGGTGCGCCGGTTCGCGCTGCGCAAGGTGCTGCGCAACCTGGAACTCGCGGCCGAGCTCGGCGCGGAGACCATCGTGATGTGGGGTGGTCGTGAGGGCTCCGAGGTGGACGCGGGCAAGCCCATGCACGCCGCCCTCGACCGATACCGCGAGGCCGTCGACACGGTCGCGCAGTACTCGGTCGACCAGGGCTACGGCTTCCGCTTCGCGCTGGAGCCCAAGCCCAACGAGCCCCGCGGCGACATCCTGCTGCCCACGATCGGCCACGCCCTGGCGTTCATCTCGACGCTGGAGCACCACGAGCTGGTCGGCGTGAACCCCGAGGTCGGCCACGAGCAGATGGCGGGCCTCAACTTCGTGCACGGCATCGGCCAGGCGCTGTGGCAGAAGAAGCTCTTCCACATCGACCTCAACGGTCAGAAGGGCCCGCGCTACGACCAGGACTTCGTGTTCGGCCAGGGCGACCTGCTGTCCGCGTTCTTCCTGGTCGACCTGCTGGAGAACGGCGGCTACGAAGGCCCGCGGCACTTCGACTACAAGCCGCTGCGGACCGAGGACCTGGACGGCGTGTGGGCGAGCGCGGCGGCCAACATGCGCACGTACCAGCTGCTGCGCGAGCGTGCCGCGGCGTTCCGGGCCGACCCGGAGGTGCAGGAGGCGCTGAAGATCAGCGGCGTCTACGAGCTGGCGGAGCCGACGCTCAACGAGGGCGAGTCCATCACGGACTTCCTCAAGGGCGAGGACTTCGACGCGGACGTCGCCGCCGAGCGCGGCTTCGGGTTCGTGCGCCTGGGTCAGCTGGCGACCGAACACCTGTTGGGCGCGCGCTGATGGCGCTCGTCGCGGGCGTCGACTCGTCCACCCAGTCGTGCAAGGTGGTGGTGCGCGACGCGGACACCGGCGCCCTTGTGCGGCAAGGACGTGCGGCGCACCCGACGGGCACCGAGGTGCACCCCTCCGAGTGGTGGGACGCCCTCCAGACGGCCATCGCGGACGCGGGCGGACTGGACGACGTCGACGCCGTGTCGGTGGGCGCGCAGCAGCACGGCATGGTGACGCTGGACGCCGCCGGCGAGGTGGTGCGGCCGGCGCTGCTGTGGAACGACACCCGTTCCGCGGCGGCGGCGGCCGACCTGACCACCGAGCTGGGCGGTCCGGACAAGTGGGCCGAGGCGATCGGCAGCGTGCCGGTCGCCTCCCTGACCGTGACCAAGCTGCGGTGGCTGGCGAAGCACGAACCGGAGTCGGTGGCCCGGACGGCGGCCGTGTGCCTGCCGCACGACTGGCTGACGTGGAAGCTGTCCGGCGGGACGTCCTTGGACGCCCTGACCACCGACCGCAGCGACGCCAGCGGCACCGGCTACTGGTCGCCGTCCACCGAGGACTACCGGCCGGATCTGCTGGAACTGGCCCTGGGCAAGGTGGTCGCGCTTCCCCGGGTGCTGGGTCCGGCCGAGCTCATCGGCCGGTTCGGCGCGGGCGCGGGCGACAACGCGGCGGCGGGCCTGGGCGTGCAGGCCCAGCCCGGTGACGTGGTGGTGTCCATCGGCACGTCCGGCACGGCGTTCGCGCGGTCGCCGCACCCCGTGGCCGACGGCACCGGCATCGTCAACGGTTTCGCCGACGCGGAGGGCGGCCACCTGCCGCTCGTGTGCACGCTCAACGCGTCACGCGTGCTCGACGCGACCTCGGCGATGCTCCGGGTCGACCTGGCCGAGCTGTCGGACCTGGCCCTGAGCGCGCCGGCGGGTGCGGACGGGCTGGTGTTCGTGCCTTACCTGGAAGGGGAGCGGACGCCGAACAAGCCCGACTCCACCGGCGCGTTGCACGGCCTGCGGTTGGACACGATGACCTCGGCGCACATGGCGCGCGCCGCGGTCGAGGGTCTGCTGTGCAGTCTGGCCGATGCGATCGACGCGCTGGTGGCGCTGGGTCTGCCGGTGTCCCGGGTGCTGCTGATCGGCGGTGCGGCTCGGATGCCCGCCGTGCAGCGGCTCGCGCCCGCCGTGTTCGGCTGCCCGGTGGTCGTCCCGTCGCCGAGCGAGTACGTGGCCGACGGTGCGGCGAGGCAGGCGGCGTGGGCGTTGAGCGGGGCCGACGCGCCGCCGCTCTGGTCGGAGCTGGCGTCGACCTCGGTCGAGGCCGAGCCGACGCCGTGGGTGCGGGACCGCTACGCCTCCGTGCGTGAGCTGACCGCTACCCGTTAAGTCCTGACGGGGTGCCTCCGCGACTGGGCCGCCAGTCGTGGAGGCACCCCGTTGGTCACTCGTCGTTCAGGACTTCCCCGATCACCCGGCGGCTGATGGCCGCCATGCCGTCATCGGTGGTGTCGGCGAGCGTGATGAGGGCCTTCCACAACGCCCAGCCGCGCGCCCGTGCCCAGGTGGCGGCATCCAGGTCGACCGCGTCCCGGAACGCTTCCCGGCTCTCGCCCGAGAACATCGTCCACGCGATGACGAGGTCGCAGGCCGGGTCGCCCACACCGCACCCGCCGAAATCGATGACCGCGGTCAGCTTCCCGCCGTCGACCAGCAGGTTTCCGCTCGCGATGTCGCCGTGGAACCACACCGGCGGCTTGTCCCACGCGGGTGCGTTGAGGGCGTCCGCCCACACGGCCCTGGCGCGCTCGGTGTCCACACGTCCGTCGAGGGCTGCCAGCGCGCGCTGTGTCCCGTCGTCGTAGTGCGCGGGCGGCGTGCCCCGGTAGAAGCAGTGCGCGCCGGCCGGCGGTCCGTCCGTCGGGTCGACGCGCTGCAACGCCCGGATGAAGTCGGCGATCGAGACCGCGAACGCGGAGAGGTCGTCGATGCGGTCCGGGGCGGCGGTCTGCCCGGCCAGCCAGCGCCGGACCGACCAGGGGAACGGGTAGCCCTCACCCGGCGCTCCCATCGCGAGCGACCCGGGCACCGTGACGGAGAGCGACCGCGCGAAGACGGGCAGCCACCGGTGCTCCTTCTCCACGGCCGGCGCGTAGCCCTCGCCGGTGGGCAGCCGGACGGTCAGGTCATCACCCAGGCGGTACGTGCGGTTGTCCCACCCGTCGACCTCGACCGGCGTCACCGGGAGACCGCCCCACCGCGGGAACTGGCTCGCGATGAGGCGCTTCACCAGGCCCGCGTCGATTCCGGCTCGGCCGTCGCGGTGCGGGGTGTGGACCATCCGGCGAGCATGGTGATCTCCGTGCCGTCCGGGCAACGCATTTTCGAGGTGGGCGGGGGTACCCGGCGGACTGGCCGACCCGATGCGGAGGTGTCCCTGATGAGGGCCGTGGTGCTCAACTGCTCGTTGAAGAAGTCACCCGATCCGTCCAACACGCAGATGCTGGCGGACGTCGTCGTGCGGGCGTTGGAGGAGCGCGACGTCGAGGTGCGCACGTTCCGGGTGGTGGACCACGACGTGCCGCCGGGGGTGGTGACCGACCTGGGGGAGGGCGACGAGTGGCCCACGCTGCACGACGAGCTGCTGAACGCCGAGATCCTGGTGGTCGCCACGCCGACGTGGGTGGGGCGGCCGTCGTCCGTCGCGCAGCGGGTGATCGAGCGGATGGACGCGATGCTGTCGGAGCAGGACGACGAGGGACGTCCGGTCGCCTACAACCGGGTCGCGGGGGTGGTGGTGACCGGCAACGAGGACGGCGCGCACCACGTGATCAGCGAGGTGTCCGGGGCGCTGGCCGACATCGGCTACACGATCCCCGGGCAGGCGTGGACCTACTGGAACATGGGGCCCGGACCCGGCCCGAACTACCCGGACACCACGCACGGCCACGACTGGTCGAAGAGCACGGGTGAGGCGATGGCGTCGAACCTCCACGCGGCGGCGCTGGCCCTGGCCAAGTCCCCGATCCCCGCCCCGCCCTCGAGTGGGTGACCCGGCTCCCGGGTGGGTATCCCGCCGGTATGAGGATCGTCGTGACCGGCGCGACCGGGAACCTGGGCACCGCGTTGCTGCGCCGGCTCGCCGACGAGCCGGACGTGGCCGTGCACGGGATCTCGCGTCGGCCACCGAAGAGCGAGCCGCCGTACGACATCGAGTGGACTCCGGTCGACCTGGGGCGTGAGGGCGCGGAGGAACTGCTCGTCGAGGTCTTCCTGCGGGCGGACGCGGTGGTGCACCTGGCGTGGCTGATCCAGCCCAGCCACGACGAGCGGGCGCTGTTCCAGACGAACGTCGCCGGTAGCGACCGCGTGTTCAAGGCCGCGGTCAAGGCGGGGGTTCCGCACGTGGTGCACATGTCGTCCGTCGGCGCCTACTCGCCGGCGGCGAAAGACCACACCGTGGACGAGAGCTGGCCGACCGACGGCGTCTCCAGCTCGTACTACAGCCGGCACAAGGCGGCGGTGGAGCACATCCTCGACCGGCTCGAACGCGACCACCCCAGCGTCGCCGTGACCCGCGTCCGCCCTGGCCTGGTCCTGCAACCGGAGGCCGCGGCCGAGATCAAGCGGTACTTCCTCGGGCCGCTGGTCCCGTACCGCCTGTTCAAGCTCAAGCTGCCGGTGCTGCCGCTGCCGCGCGCGATGGTCCTCCAGTTCGTGCACGCGGACGACGTCGCGGACGCGCTGGTGAAGATCCTCGCCACTAAGGCCGAGGGCGCGTTCAACCTGGTCTCGGACCCGGTCGTGACGCCGCAGGTGCTGGCCGAGGTGATGGGCGCCCGGCACGTGCCGGTCCCGCCGACCGCCCTGCGCACCGCCGCGCGCGTCAGCTGGAACCTGCGGCTGCAACCCACCTCGCACGGCTGGGTCGACCTGGCCCTCACCGCGCCGCTGCTGGACGCGACCAAAGCGTTCACCCGGCTCGACTGGTCGCCGCGCCACAACGCCCGGGACACGCTGAAGCAGCTCCTGGACGGCCTCGGCCGCAAGGAAGGGCTCCAGCCCAGCCCGCCGCTCCACCCCTGAGCGGGTCAGGAGCTGAGTGAATCAGGAGCCCTCGAACAGGTTGGTCCAGCCCATCACCTGGGAGACGATGAACGCCACCGCCAGGGCGGTCACGATCAGCACCACGACCAGCGTGACGATCGGGCCACGCCGGGTCGGCATGGGCTGCGGGTGGGACAGGCCGGAGGTCTGGCCGGAGTCGGGCGGCGTCTCGCCGGGCGCGACCCCGCCACCGGGTTCCAGACCGGGCGTCCGGGCCGGGTCCGGGTCGGGCGGTGTGGCAGTCATACCCGTGGACTACCCCGTCCGCGGTGGTGCCACCCGCCGTGTGAACATCGACCCGGACGGGTAGTCACCCGGCATGAGCGGTGTCCAAGACGAGCTGCTGCGCACCCTGACGAAGGTCGCCAAGGCCCTGCGCGCGCACGACATCCCGTTCGCCCTGGCGGGCGGGTGCGCGGTGTACGCGAGAGGCGGACCGGCGACGGAACACGACGTGGACATCCTGGTGCGCGAACAGGATGCCGGACCCGCGGTGACCGCGCTGGTCGAGACCGGCATGCGCGCCGCCAACCCGCCCGAGGACTGGCTGCTGAAGGTCTACGACGGCGATTCGCTGGTGGACCTGCTGTTCCGACCCAACGAGATCCCGGTGACCGACGAGACGCTGAGCCGGGCCGAGGAACTGGCCGTCGGCTCGGTGACCCTGCCGGTGATGCCCGCGACCGAGGTGATGATCAGCAAGCTGCTGGTCCTCGACGGGCACCGGTGCGACTTCAGCGAGCTGCTGCCGTTCGCCCGCGCGCTGCGCGAGCAGATCGACTGGGAGCACGTCCGCGAAGGCACCAAGCACTCTCCCTACGCCGAGGCGTTCCTGGTGCTCGTCGAACGCCTCGACCTCCTGCCCCGCTCGCTGACGAGGAGCGCCTCATGACCGCGGAGCAATACCTCGCCGCCCGGCTGCGCCAAGCGCTGGCCGAAGACCCGCGCACCACCGAACTGGGCGTGCGCGTGACCGTGCGCGGCGACCACGTGCTGCTGTCCGGCGACGTGGCCAGCCCGGAACGCCGCGCCGAGCTGGAAGCGGTGATCCACGACGTGGCGCCGGAGCTGACCGTGCTCGACGACGTGAAAGTGGTGCCGTCCGACGCCCCGGTCGGCCGAGAGGAGATTCGATGATCCGCATCGCCGCCGTCGGTGACGTGCACCTGGGCGAGGACGCGCGCGGCCGGATGCGGCCCGCGTTGGACCAACTCGGCGAGGCGGCCGACGTGCTGCTGCTGGCCGGTGACCTCACCCGGCACGGGACGGTGTCCGAGGCGCGCGTGGTGGCCGACGAGTTCGGCGGCCTGGCCGTGCCGGTGATCGCCGTGCTGGGCAACCACGACCACCACGACGAACGCCCGCACGAGGTGACCGCCGTGCTGCGGGACGCGGGCATCACCGTGCTGGAGGGCGAAACGGCGACTGTCGGTGTGGACGGACACACGCTGGGTGTAGCCGGGGTGAAGGGCTTCGGCGGCGGGTTCGCGGGCAAGTGCGGCAGCGCGTTCGGCGAGCAGGAGATGAAGGCGTTCATCAGGCACACCACCGAGATCGCCGACTCGCTGCGGGCCGCGCTGGACGGACTGGACACCGACGTGAAGGTGGCGTTGACGCACTACGCGCCCGTGCCGGACACACTGCGCGGCGAACCGCCGGAGATCTACCCGTTCCTGGGCTCGTACCTGCTGGGTGAGGCGATCGACTCGACCGCGACGCACCTTGCGGTGCACGGGCACGCGCACTTCGGCGTGGAACACGGCATGACACCGGGCGGGGTGCGGGTGCGGAACGTCGCACAACCGGTCATCCGATCCGCATACACCGTCTACTGCGTGGAACCCGCCGTAGTGGAGGTGTAGGCGCATGGAAGATCAGAGGACCGAGGGGCCGTCCGTGATGTGGGCCGGGCCGCCCGACGCGCCGGCGGTGGTCGTCATCGACCCGGCCGGTGTCGGCAGGCACGGCGACCTGCCGGGGACGTGGCGACCGTTGACCGAGTACCTCCAGGTCATGTGGTGCCGGCTGCCCGCGACGGAGGAGCCGTGGCGCGAGGTGGACGAGGTGCTCAACGAGTTCGTCGACCGAGGGGTGCCCGTGCACCTGGTGGCGGGCGCGGCGGCCGGCGCGGAGGTGGGCGAGCTGGTGCGGCGGCACGAGGGGCTGATCAGCTCGGTGCAGACGTTCGCCGCGCCGATCCCGCTGGGCCACCCGGAGGTGGTGCTGGAGGTGCTGCGCGAGCTGCTGGACCAGGACGTGCGGCCGGGGCCGATCACCGGGGACCAGACCGCGGGGGAGCGGAAGCGGCCTGGTGACGTCGGTCTGCTGCTCGGTGACGCGGCATCCGCCCTGCGGCAGTCGGTCAGGCAGCTGTTCGACCGGCTGAGGGACGGCTAGCCGAGAGGCGGCCGGGGCCGCGGAATCGGCGGGTGTGCCCAACTCCGACGCCGCGGCTCCGGCACCGCCTGTTCGCTCATCGCAACGGATCCGAGCTCATCGCAACGGATCACCGGGGCGGCCGGCGTCCGGCAGGTCGTGGCGCGTCTCGCCGGCCTGCGGCGGACGGCTCACGTCGCCCCGCCAGCCGCCGGTCTCCTGGCCGCGGCCCTCGATGAACTCCTTGAACCGCTCCAGGTCGCCGGACACGCGGTGGTCGACCAGGCCGACCGCCGCGCCCGCCTTCTCGGTGAGCGTCTGCGGGTCGTACTCCATCTGGACGTGCACCCGCGTCTTGCGGGCGTCGAGCCGGTGGAACGTCACCACGCCGCCCTGCGGCGGGCCGTCCACGGTGTGCCACGCCACCCGCTCGTCCGGGTGCTGCTCTGTGATCTCCGCGTCGAACTCCCTCGTCACTCCACCGATCTTGGTGACCCAGTGGGTGCGCGTCGGTGTCACCTGCGTGATGCGCTCGACACCCTCCATGAACCGCGGGAACGATTCGAACTGCGTCCACTGGTTGTACGCGGTCGTGACCGGGACCTCGACGTCTACGGACTTCTCGATCGTCGTCACTGCAACCCTCTCCATCGGGAATCGAGTTCGACACTCGGGTACCCGTCAGGGCGGTGTCCACACACATGGCGACTCGCACCGGTGTCACGGTGAGTAGCGGTTTGCCGAGAAGTGTTTGCTTCTCTTCCCACCGGCTAACTCTCCTCTGTGGACCAGTACCCCGACGCGGTTCTCTTCGACCGCGACGGCACGCTCATCAGGGACGTGCCCTACAACGGCGACCCGGACAGGGTGCGCCCGATGCCCGGGGCGCGCGACGTCTTGCGGGCGTTGCGCGGTCACGGAGTGCGCACGGGCGTCGTCAGCAACCAGTCCGGTGTCGGTCGCGGTCTGCTCACCCTCGACGAGGTCGGCGCGGTGAACGCGCGGGTCGAGGAGCTGCTGGGCCGGTTCGACACCTGGCAGGTCTGCCCGCACCACCCAGATGACGGCTGCGAGTGCCGCAAACCCGCGCCGGGGATGATCCTCCGGGCGTGTGAAGCGATCCAGGCCCGGCCCGAACGCACCTATGTGATCGGTGACATCGAGGCGGACGTCAAGGCCGCGCTCGCGGCGGGCGCGATCCCGATCCTGGTGCCCACACCGCAGACCCTGCCCGACGAGGCCGACCGCGCGCCGCACACCGCGCCCGACCTCACGTCCGCGTTGGCGATGGTCCTATGAGGACACTCGTGGTCAGGCTCGACAGCGACGGCGACGTGTTGCTCGCCGGTCCGGCGGTGCGTGCCGCCGCACGCGCGGGCGAAGTCGTGTTGCTGTGCGGGTATTCCGGCGCGCAGGCGGCGGTGCTACTGCCCGGCGTCCACCGGGTGGTGCGCTGGGACTGCCCGTGGATCTCGAACCCCGCGCCGGAGGTCCGGACCCCCGACATCGAAGGGATTGTCGCTCTGCTCAAGGGAATTCGCGCCGACGTGGCATTGGTCCTCACGTCGTTCCACCAGAGCCCGCTGCCGCTCGCGTTGCTGCTGAAGCTCGCCGGTGTGCCGAAAGTCGTCGCCCGTTCCACGGATTACCCCGGGTCGCTGCTGGACGTCCGGTTGCGCGAGGACCCGGACGTCCCGGAGGCCGAACGCGCGCTCGAAGTCGCGCGGGCCGCCGGTTTCGGGCTGCCACCGGGAGATGACGGCAGGCTCGCGATCACCACGCCGGTGGAGACGGCCGAGATCGGGCCGTACGTCGTCCTGCACCCCGGCGCGTCGGTGCCCGCACGCGCGTGGTCGCCGGACCGGTGTGCGGAGGCCGTGACCGCGCTCGTCCAAGCCGGGCACCGCGTCCTGGTCACCGGCGGGCCGGGCGAAACGGCGTTGACCAAGTACGTGGCGGGCACGGACGGCGTCGACCTCGGCGGCCGGACGACGTTCGCCGAACTGGCCGGGCTGCTGGCCCGCGCGGACGCGGTGGTGGTCGGCAACACGGGGCCGGCGCACCTCGCCGCGGCCGTCGGCACGCCTGTCGTGTCGTTGTTCGCGCCCGTCGTGCCCGCCGAGAGGTGGGCGCCGCACGGGCCGCACGTGTTGCTGGGCGACCAGAACGCGGCGTGCCGGGGTTCCCGCGCCCGCGAGTGCCCGGTCCCCGGCCACCCGTGCCTGAACCTGGTGACGCCCGACCGGGTCGTCGCCGCTGTCGCCGAGCTGGTGGGGGTGCGGACGTGAAGATCCTGCTGTGGCACGTGCACGGCTCGTGGACGAACGCGTTCGTCCGTGGCTCGCACGAGTACCTGATCCCCGGGCCGCGGTCCGGCATCGGGCTCGCCGGCCGCGACTGGCCCGCCGCGCGCGAAGTCCCGGCGTCCCAACTCTCCGAGGTGGGCGCGGACATCGCGGTGCTGCAACGGCCGGCCGAAGTCGGCCTGGTGCCCGTCGGCGTCCCGGTGGTCTACCTGGAGCACAACACACCCAAGTACCCGAACCAGACGCACCCGCTGAAGGACTGGTCCGGCACGATCGTCCACGTCACCCACTTCAACGACCTGATGTGGGACTGCGGCACCACCCGTACGGTGGTCATCGAGCACGGCGTGGTGGACCCGGGCCCGAAGTACACGGGTGAGCTGCCGCGCGCCGCGGTCGTGGTCAACGACCCCGTGCGCCGCGGCCGGGCGGTGGGCACGGACCTGCTGCCGAGGTTCGCCGAAGCGGCCCCGTTGGACGTCTACGGCATGCGCACCCGCAGGTTGGGCGACATCGGCCGGGGCGACCACGACCTGGAGTCGCTGCACCGGGAACTGGCGCTGCGGCGCCTCTACCTGCACCCGGTGCGGTGGACCTCGCTGGGGCTGTCGCTGATCGAGGCGATGCACCTGGGGATGCCCGTGGTGGCGTTGGCGTGCACCGAAGTGGTGCGTGCAGTGCCGCCGGAGGCGGGTGTGGTGTCCACGGACGTGGACGAGCTGGTGCGGGCCGTGGCCGACCTGGTCGCGGACCCGGCGCTGGCCAGGCAGAAGGGGAAGCAGGCCAGGGAGTTCGCCCTGGCACGGTACGGGCTCGACGCCTTCCTGCGGAGTTGGGACCGGTTGGTGACAGGAGTGAGCGGATGAGGATCGCGATGGTGTCCGAACACGCCGGCCCGCTGGCCGCTCTCGGCGGTGTGGACGCCGGGGGACAGAACGTGCACGTGGCCGCGTTGTCCGCGGCGTTGTCGGCACGCGGCCATGACGTCGTGGTCCACACCCGGCGCGACGACCCCTCGCTGCCCGAGCGGGTGCGCACGGAACAGGGCTACGAAGTGGTGCACGTGCCCGCCGGTCCGGCGCGTGCGGTGCCGAAGGACGAGCTGCTGCCGCACATGGGCGAGTTCGCCCGGTTCCTGGAACAGGAGTGGTACGAGGAACAACCTGACGTCGTGCACGCGCACTTCTGGATGTCCGGCCTGGCTTCGGTGCTCGCCGCGCGCAAGGCGGGGGTGCCGGTCGTGCAGACCTACCACGCCCTGGGCACGGTGAAGCGCCGGCACCAGGGCGCCGACGACACGAGCCCGGCGGAGCGGATCGGGATCGAGCGGATGATCGGGCGGGAGGCCGACCGGATCGCCGCGACCTGTGACGACGAGGTGACCGAGCTGATGCGCATGGGCGTGCGGCGGTCACGGATCTCCGTGGTGCCGTGCGGAGTGGACCCGACCCGTTTCCGACCCGAGGGTCCGGCCGACCGGCGGCGCTACCCGTACCGCATCGTGTCGGTCGGCAGGTTGGTGCCACGTAAGGGTTTCCAGGACCTGATCACCGCGCTTCGGTCGCTGCCGGACGCCGAACTGGTGATCGCGGGCGGCCCGGTGGACGTCGACGCCGACCCGGAGGCCCAGCGGCTGGCCGCGCACGCGGAACGCGTCGGCGTGCGGCACCGGCTGGTGCTGGCCGGGCAGGTCTCGCGGGACGAGATGCCCGCGTTGCTGCGCTCGGCGGACGTGGTGGCGTGCGTGCCGTGGTACGAGCCGTTCGGCATCGTGCCGTTGGAGGCCATGGCCTGCGGTGTGCCCGTGGTGGCCAGCGCGGTCGGCGGCCTCACGGACACCGTGGTCGACGGCGTCACGGGCGTGCTCGTGCCGCCGCAAGACCCGGCGACGCTGGCCCGCGCGCTGCACTCGCTGCTGGTCGACCGGGCTCGGCGGGAGGCGTGCGGGATCGCGGGCCTGGACCGGGTCGGCGTGCGCTACACGTGGGACCGGATCGCGGAAGACACCGAACGCGTCTACGAGCGGGTCACGGTGGGGCAGGCCGTGGCCGTGGGAGGCACGTGATGACCGTCGAGACCCACTTGAACGGACTGGCGCAGTCGTTGGCCGGGCTGCGCGCCCAAGCGCCCAGGCTGACCCGCTGGGGCGGTGTGCTGGCCCGTCGGCTCACCGACGGCGGCCGGCTGCTCGCGGCGGGCAACGGCGGTTCGGCCGCCGAGGCGCAGCACCTGACCGCCGAACTGGTCGGCCGGTTCCGGGACGACCGGCGGCCGTTCTCCGCGATCGCGTTGTGCGCGGAATCGTCCAGCGTCACCGCGATCGGCAACGACTACGGCTACGACCAGGTGTTCGCCCGCCAGGTCACCGCGCACGCCCGGCCGCAGGACGTGGTGCTGCTGCTGTCCACCAGTGGGCGCAGCCCGAACCTGATCGAGGCGGCGAAGGCGGGCCGGGTGGCGGGCGCGCACGTGTGGGCGATGACCGGCCCGGCACCGAACCCGCTGGCCGAGGCAGTGGACGAGGTGCTGGCGCTGCCGGGCGACCCGGCGAACGTCCAGGAGGCACAACTGGTGGCCGTGCACGCCCTGTGCGCCGCCTTCGAAGCAGCTCTGCCGGCGTCGGAACGGAGGGTCTCGTGAAGCTGGTCGTCGTGGGCGACTCGTTGCTCGACGTCGATGTGCTGGGCCACGCCGAGCGGTTGTGCCCGGACGCGCCGGCGCCGGTGTTGGACGTGACGGAGGAGCGGTCCCGGCCGGGTGGCGCGGGTCTGGCCGCGGCGTTGGCGGCGGCGGACGGGGTGGACGTCACCCTGGTGAGCGCGGTGGCCGACGACGAGGACGGGCAGCGGCTGAGGGACGAACTGGCCCACGTGCCGTGCGTGCTCGGGCCGTCCCCGACGCCCACGTCCGTCAAGACTCGGCTGCGGTGCGGTGGCCAGTCGATCGCCCGGCTGGACCGGGGCGGCGGGTCCGGCACACCGCAGGCCACCGACGACATGCTGGACGCGGTGCTGGAGGCGGACTTCGTGCTCGTGTCCGACTACGGGCGCGGGTTGGCGCGCGACGAACGGCTGCGCGGCGTGCTCGCCCGCCGTCCGGTGGTGTGGGACCCGCACCCGCGCGGCCCGGAGCCGGTGCCCGGCGCGCGACTGGTGACGCCGAACGCGGCCGAGGCGAAGGCGTTCAGCGGGCGCGGCGATCCGATGGACGCGCTGCAAGTGCTGCGTGAACGGTGGCGGGCGCGGGCGGTCGTGGTGACGCTCGGGGCGGACGGCGCGCTGCTGCACGGCGGCGGTATGCCGGTAGCCGTGCCCGCGCCACGCGTTCCCGTGGTCGACCCGTGCGGCGCGGGCGACCGGTTCGCGGTGACCGTCGCGGCACGGCTCATGGGCGGCGCGGCGATGGACGACGCGGTGGCCGACGCGGTGACGTCGGCCGCCGAATTCCTGCGGTGCGGCGGCGCTTCCGGGTTCCGGCACGTCGACCCGGTGTCCACTGTGGACGCTGTGCGGGCGCGCGGTGGCGTGGTCGTCGCCACCGGCGGGTGCTTCGACCTGCTGCACGCGGGCCACGTACGGACGCTGCGCGCCGCGAGGGCGCTCGGGGACTGCCTGGTGGTGTGCCTGAACTCCGACTCGTCGGTGCGCCGGCTCAAGGGCCCCGAGCGGCCCGTCACCAGGCAACAGGACCGGGTCGAAGTGCTGCGCGCGCTCGGTTGCGTGGACGACGTGGTGGTGTTCGAGGACGACACGCCGGAACGCGTCCTCGCCGCCCTGCGACCGGACGTGTGGGTCAAGGGCGGCGACTACTCCGTGGACTCACTGCCGGAAGCGGACCTCGTGGCGGGCTGGGGCGGGCGGACCGTCGTCGTGCCCTACCACCGGGGCCGTTCGACCACCGAGATGCTGTCGAGGAGGGGCTGATGCTCGGCCAGGTGTTGGTTACGGGCGGCGCGTCCGGGTTGGGCGCGGCCGTGGTGCACGCGGTGCACGAGCTGGGCGGACGTCCGCTGGTGCTGGACAAGGCCGCGCCGTCGTCCGCGGAGGTGGCCGACTTCGAGTCGGTGGACCTGTCCGACACCAGGGCGGCGGAACGCGCGGTGCGGGCGATCGCCGAGCGCAACGGCGGCCTGCGCGCGGTGGTGACGGCGGCGGGCACGGACGCGTGCGGCCGGCTGGACCAGGTGTCCGGCGCCGACTGGGACCGGGTGGTGATGGTGAACCTGCTCGGCACCGCGGCGGTGGTGCGGGCGGCGTTGCCGATGCTCGACGGCGGCCGGGTGGTGACCATCGCGTCGACCCTCGGGCTGCGCGCGGTCAGCGACGCGACCGCGTACTGCGCCTCGAAGTTCGGCGTGGTCGGCTTCACGAGGGCGTTGGCGGCCGAGACCGCCGGACGGGTCGGCGTGACGCTGGTGATCCCCGGCGGGATGCGCACCCACTTCTTCGACGACCGGGCCGAGCAGTACCGGCCGCCGGACGACAGCAAGCTGAACCCGCCCGAGCGGGTCGCCGACGCGATCGTGTTCGCCCTGAGCCAGCCCGAGGGGTGCGAGGTCCGCGAACTCGTGGTGGCGCACGCCGAGGAGGGGTCGTGGCCGTAGCGTCCCGGCTCGACACCGGCCGGGCGTTCGCCAAGGTGCTGCTGCCGACGCTGGCCAAGGGCGTGATCGTGCGCCGGCCGCCGGTGATGGCGATGGCCGAGAAGATGCAGGCCGACGCCGTGGCGGTGGCCACCATGATGCGGTTCCGGCAGCGGTACGGCCCGCAACCGTTGCGGCTCAGGGTGACGGGACGCAGCATCGCGCTGCTGCTGGACCCGGTGGACGTCTCGCGGCTGCTGGCCGACTCGCCGTCGCCGTTCGCCCTGGCCACCCGGGAGAAGAAGGCCGCGTTGGCGCACTTCCAGCCGCACGGCGTGCTGATCTCGACGGGGGAGGAGCGCGCGCGGCGCCGTGCGTTGAACGAGGAAGTGCTGCGGCCGGAGAAGATCGACGCGCAGGGGATCGTGGCGGACGAGGCGGACCTGCTGCTGCGGCACGTCCGGAGCAGCGGTGTGCTCACGTGGGACTCGTTCGCGCAGGCGTGGTGGCGGGCGGCGCGGCGGATCGTGCTCGGCTCCTTCGCGCGCGAGGACGTCGAGCTGACCGACATGCTGAAAACGTTGCGCGGCCACGCGAACTGGGCCTACCTGCACCCGCGCCGCGAAGGGCTGCGCCGGCGGTTCGACGGACGCCTGCGCAGGCACCTGGAGCGTCGTGAGCCGAACAGCCTGGCGAGCCTCGCGCCCGCCGACGACGTGGCGGAACAGGCGCCGCACTGGCTGTTCGCGTTCGACGCGGCGGGCATCGTGACCATGCGGGCGCTGGCGATCGGCGGCTCCGGCCAGGCCGGGATCTGGGAGTCGGCGCGGCTCTGGCCGACCACGCCGGTGATCCTGCGGGAGAGCACGGAACCGACCCACTGGCACGGCGCCTGGCTGCCCGCCGGCACCACGTTCGTCGTGTTCGCGCCCTACTTCCACCGTGATCGGGAACGGCTGCCGTACGCCGACGAGTACGCGCCGGACATCTGGCCCACGCCGCCCGAACCGGCTCTGGTGCCGTTCAGCGGCGGTCCGGGCGTGTGCCCGGGGCGTGATCTCGTGCTGGTCGCGGCGAGCACCATGCTCGACACCCTGCGGGACCACCTCGCCGTGCCGACGTTGCACGCGCCCCTGCCCACCACCCTGAACCACTTCGCGCTGTCGTTCGATGCGGTTAACACAACCGGGTGATGGGTATGTGGTGCGCGTGAGCCAAGCCGAGGAGTCGCACCAGCGGAGGTTGGCCCGCAACCTCAACGAGTTGCTGCAAGAACTGCGGGTCGCGCAGGCGGGCGTGCAGATCCTGTTCGGTTTCCTGCTGTCCATCGCCTTCACCGAGCGCTATGCGGCAGCCGACGCGTACGTCCGCGTCACCCACTTGATCACGGTCCTCTTCGCCGCGTGCGCGGTCGCGCTGCTCACCGCGCCGGCGGCCTGGCACCGGATCCTCTTCCGCCGCGGCAGGCGGGAGGACGTGATCGAGGTGGCGAACCGCTACGCGATCCTCGGGCTGGCGTGCCTCGCGGTGGCCATGACCGGCACCATCCTGGTGCTCGGCGAGGTCATCATCGGCGGCTGGGCGGGCATCGCGCTGGGCGTGTTCGCGGCCCTGTTCTTCGGCACGCTGTGGTTCGCGCTGCCGTGGCGTGAGCGTGGCCGTGACTCGACGGGGGACGAGGACGACGAAGACGAGGAAGACCGCCTCGAATAGCGCCCCCGTCAGCCCGAGCCGGTTCCCCTCAGCCCGACTCGTCCGTGGCCGTGTGCGGCGTGCCGACCGGCTTGGACTCCGGCGATCCGCGTTGGCGCAGGTACACGCTCAGCACCACCATCGAGCCGATGGCCAGGAACTCCGACTGCCAGTTCTGCAGCGACCGGTTCCAGAAGTCGGCGCTCAGCACGTAGTCCCACCACGTGATCGGGTCCAGGAAGTCGTTCAGCCGGTCGTTGTTGTACGCGCTGCGCCCGGCGATCGACTGGGTCAGCCACGAGCCGACGAACAGGCCGAGCATGACCAGGCCCAGCGAGTTCGAGTACAGCGCCGTCCGCCAGCCGCCCGCCTTCGCCCACGGCGGCGACTGCTCCTTCACGTGCGCGCCGAGCAGTTGATCCTTGTCCGACTCCGCGCCGATCCGCGACGCCGGTTTCGACTCCGGCGAACCGCGCTGCATGAGCCACACGGTGGCGAAGATGAACAGGAAGAACTGGAGGTACTCCGACTGCCAGTTCTCGGCCACGTCCACCGCGTAGTCCGACGACATCACGTACTCCCACAAGCCGATCGGGTCACCGCCGTCGGTGAGCCGCCGGTTGTTCAGGTCGGCGTTGCCCGCGAACGCCTGGCCGACCAGCGTGGCCAGGCACAGCAGGCCGAACGTCAGGCCCAACCCGTTGTCCCGCAGGAACCTCTTCACAGTCCCACCAGCCCGATGACGCTGAAGAAGACCAGCAGACCCAGCACGCCGAGCAGATAGGCGTAGAACATCCCGCGCTGCGTCACGGCCCACCCACCTCGCACTTGTACGGCCGGTCGGCCTGCGCGGTGCAGCCCGCGCCGGACACCCGCCACCCGGACGTCAGGTCACGCAGGAACAGGACGTCGTCCGACGTGCGGACCTGCGCCGCGTCACCCCAGACCTCGACCGACTCCACCGACCCGCCGGGCAGGTCCAACGACGAGCACTCCGCGCCTTCACGCGCGCGTTCGGTCAACATGTCGCACGCCCGCTCGGAGTCACCCTCGGCGAGCGCGGCCGTGAAGTCGTCCGCCGTGCGCCGGACCAGGTCCTCGGTGCCCGAGCCACACCCGCCGGCGAGCACGCAGACCGGCAACGCCACGGCGAGTAACCACCGGAAGCGGATCATCGCTGGACGATAACCCGTCACGGGCGCAGCAGCACTTTGACGGCGCTGTCCTGCTTGCGCTGGAAGATGTCGTAGGCGTGCGGCGCCTCGTCCAGCGGCAGGTGGTGCGTGGCGAACGAGTCCACGCCGAGCGGGTCGGCGTCGGTCAGCAGCGGCAGGATCTCCGGCACCCAGTGCCACACGTTCGCCTGGCCCATGCGCAGCTGCACCTGCTTGTCGAACAGGGTCAGCATCGGCAGCGGGTCCGCCATCCCGCCGTACACGCCGACCACCGAGATCGTGCCGCCGCGCCGCACGATGTCGATCGCCAGCCGCAGCGCGTGCAGCCGGTCCACGCCCGCGGTCTGCATGAACCGGGCCGCGATGGCGTCCGGCAGCAGTCCGACGGCCTGGTGGGCGAACTTCGCCACCGGCGCGCCGTGCGCCTCCATGCCGACGGCGTCGATCACGGCCTCCGGGCCGCGGCCGTCGGTCAGGTCGCGGATGTGGTCCACGAGGTGGCTGTCCCGCACGTTCAGCACGGTGACGCCGTGGTTCTTGGCGCGCGCCATCCGTTCCGGCACCAGGTCGACCCCGATGACCTGCCCGACGCCGCGGTGCTGCGCGATCCGGGTCGCCATGTCGCCGATCGGGCCGAGCCCGAGGACCACCAGGCTGTCCCGCGTGCCCGCGTACTCCACCGCCTGCCACGCCGTCGGCAGCACGTCGGACAGGTAGACGAACCGGTCGTCCGGCGGTCCTTCCGGCACCTTGATCGGCAACGTGTTGCCGAACGGCACCCGCAGGTACTCGGCCTGGGCGCCCGGCACCTGCCCGTACAGCTTGGTGTAGCCGAACAGCGCCGCGCCCGTGCCGTGCTCGCGCACCTGGGTCGTCTCGCACTGCGACTGGAGGCCGCGCGAGCACATGAAGCACGTGCCGCAGGAGATGTTGAACGGCACCACCACGCGGTCGCCCGGCTTGACGTCGGCGACACCCACGCCGACCTCCTCGACCACGCCCATCGGCTCGTGCCCCAGGATGTCGCCCTCGTCGATGAACGGGCCCATCACCTCGTAAAGGTGCAGGTCGGAGCCGCACAGCCCGGACGACGTGATGCGCACGACGATGTCGGTCGGCTCCTTGATGATCGGATCGGGCACGGTGTCCACGCGAACGTCCCGCTTGCCGTGCCACGTGACGGCCTTCATCCCTGTGCTCCCTCCGGCGCGATTCCCGAGTGGCGTTCCCGGCACGGCGGGTGGCAAACACGGGTGGCGCTGTGTGGTGGACACCGGGCCGGGTACCCGCCTGCCATGAGCGCACCACTACCTCAAGACCGGGCCGGCGCGCCGCAGCGCGCGGTGGTGACCGGGTCCGACTCCGGCATCGGCAAGGCGGTCGCGGTGGCCCTCGCGGGCGGCGGCGTGGATGTCGGCATCACCTACCACCGGGACGCCGAAGGCGCCGAGGACACCGCCCGGAAGGTCCGCGAACGCGGCGTCCAGGCGGCCGTGCGGCAGCTCGACCTGACCGACCTGCCGACCGCGGCGGCCGTGGTCGACGAGCTGGCCGCCGAGCTGGGCGGTGTGGACGTGCTGGTGAACTGCGCGGGCACCGGCACCGCCCAGAAGGCCATGGAGATGGACTTCGACACGTGGCGCGGGGTGCTGTCGGTGGACCTCGACGGCGCGTTCCTGTGCTCCCAGCGCGCCGCCAAGCACATGATCAAGGCCGGTCAGGGCGGCCGGATCATCAACATCACGTCGGTGCACGAGCACCAGCCGCGGGTGGGCGCCGCGCCGTACTGCGCGGCCAAGGCCGGGTTGGGCGCGTTGACGAAGGTGCTGGCGCTGGAACTCGCCGAACACGCCATCACGGTGAACTCGGTGGCCCCCGGCGAGATCTCCACCCCGATGACCGGTCAGGAAGACGTGGACCCGCGCACCGAACTGCGGCCCGGCGTGCCGCTGGGGCGGCCCGGTCACGCGAGCGAGGTCGCCGCGGTGGTGGCGTTCCTGGCCACGCCGGCCGCCGGGTACGTGACCGGGGCGTCGTTCGTGGTGGACGGTGGCATGACGTTGATGGGGCCGCAGGCGAGCCAGCTGCTCACCGACCGCGGGTGGCTCGAACCCTGAAGCGCCGCAACCCTGAAGCCTCTGAAGTGCAGTCAGGAGCGGGCCTTGGCGGTCTTGCGGTTGTTGGCCTTCTGGATCGCCTCCACCAGCTGCTGCTTGGTCATGCTCGACCGGCCGGTCACGCCCAGCTCCTTGGCCAGGTCGTAGAGGTGCTGCTTGCTGGCGTTGGCGTCCACGCCGCCGGCGGTCTTGCCCTGCTTGGGCGTGCTGCGCGCGGCCTGCTTGTCCGACGGTCCCTTGCCGTCCTTCGGCTCCCAGTGGTCGCCGACCTTCTCGAACGAGTGCTTGAGCGCGGCGAACGCGGTCCGGTGCGACCGCTGGCCCTCGCCGTAGGTCTCCACCGCCGAGTCGTGCGCCTTGATCCACGTCCGCTGTGCCTTCTTGGGCGAGCGGGCGATCGTGCTGGGCAACTCCTCGCGTCCGGGCATGGCTCTCCCTCCTCGGGGCTCGGGTTTCACCTCACGCGCTCGGGTACCCGGTGGCCATGACGGACATGCGTGTCGAAGCACTCGACGTCCACAGCCCGGTCGACGGTCAGCTGATCGGCTGGCTGCCGATGGCCACGGACGAGGACGTGGCCGGTTCGGTGCTCACCGCGCGTGAGGCGCAACCCGGGTGGGCGGCGACCTCGGCCGCCGAACGGGGAGCGGCGCTCAAGGCCGCGGCGCAGGCGATCCGGACCCACGCGACCGACCTGGCGAACGTGATCCGGTCGGAAACCGGCCGTCCGTTCGCGTCGGCGCGCGAAGGTGTGCTGGCCGGTGTGTCCACGTTGGAGCAGTACGCGGAGCTGGGTCCGGTCCACCGTGGCCGGTCGCTCCTCGGCGCGCACGACGCCACGGATCTGATGGTGCCCGAACCGCGCGGAGTGGTTGTCGCGCTGACGCCGTGGAACGACCCGGTCGCGGTGGCGTGCGGGCTGCTCGGCGCGGCGCTGGTGACGGGCAATGCCGTGGTGCACAAGCCAAGCGAGCGCTGCCCGCACACCGGCGTCCTGCTCGCGCAGCTCATGGTCGACCACTTCTCGCCGGGCGTGCTGCAAAGCCTCACCGGTGACGGCACGGTGGGCGCGGCGCTCGCCTCGTCACCGCACGTCGACGTCGTCGCGCACGTCGGCGGCACGGCGACCGGCCGTTCCATCGCCGCCGCCTGCGCCGCGACCGGTGCGAAGGCGTTGCTGGAGAACGGCGGCAACGACCCGCTGCTGGTCGACGCGGACGTGGACCCGGTGTGGGCGGCCGGGCAGGCGGCGCTGGGCGCGTTCACCAACGCGGGGCAGCTGTGCACGTCGGTGGAGCGGATCTTCGTGCACCAGGCGGTGTCCGACGAGTTCCTGGCCGCGTTGTGCGAGGAGGCGCGCCGCTGGAACGCCGACCCGCAGCCGCTGGTGGACGTCCGGCTGCGGGAGCACGTGCACGCGCACGTGACCGAGGCGGTGGCGGACGGCGCGGAACCGCTGGTCGGTGGCGCGATCCCGGAGCGCGACGGCGCGTTCTACCCGGCGACCGTGCTCGACCGCTGCACGCCGGACATGCGGGTGATGCGGGAGGAGACGTTCGGGCCGGTCGCGCCCGTGCGCGTGGTGCCGTCGTTCGAGCGGGGCCTGGCCGAGGCGTGCGTGGACGAGCACGGCTTGGCCGCGACGGTCCTCACCGCGTCGATGGCGCACGCGCAGCAGGCGTGGCGGGCGCTGCCGGTGGGCACGGTGAAGGTCAACGCGGTGTTCGGCGGAGCGCCCGGCGGCGCCGCCCAGCCGCGCCGGAAGTCCGGCACCGGGTTCGGCTACGGGCCCGAGCTGCTGGACGAGATGACCGCGGTGAAGGTCGTCCACCTCGGTCAGATCCAGCCCTCGTCCCAGGCGAACCGGGCGGCCTCGTAGCGGGTGCTCACGCCGAGCTTCGTCATCGCCGACGACAGGTAGTTGCGCACGGTGCCGGCGGCCAGGTGCGCCTCGGCGGCGATCGTGGCGACCGTGCCGCCCCGCAGCGCGTACCGCAGGACGTCCAACTCCCGTGCGGTCAACGGGCACGCGCCCTCGGTCAACGCGGCGGCGGCGATCTCGGAGTCCACGTACCGGCGGCCCTCGTGCACGTCACGCAGGATCGAGGCGAGCTGCGAGGCGGGCGTCGTCTTCGGCACGAAGCCCCGCACGCCCGCGCTCAACGCCCGCCTGAGCACACCGGGCCGGGCGTGCCGCGTCACGATGACCACCGCGACGCCGTCCAGCCCGCGGACCGCCTCGGCCGCGAGCACACCGTCCCGCCGGGGCATCTCCAGGTCGAACACGGCGATGTCCGGCCGGTGCTCGACGACCGCCGCGACCGCCGCGTCGCCGTCGCTGGCCTGCGCGACCACCGAGATGTCGTCCTCCAGCTCCAGCAACGCCGCCAGCGCGCCCCGGATCAGGTCCTCGTCGTCGGCCAGCACCACCCGGATCACCGGCCCACCCCGGCCCGGCCGACCAGCTCGAACCCGTCCACGCCCGCCGGACCGGCCTCGATCCGCCCGCCGACGGTGGAGAACCGCTCGCGCAGCCCGGCCAGCCCCGCGCCGGCCCCGCCCCCGTCACCCGTGAGGTCGGTGCCCATGACATTGGGGGAAACACCGTCGTTGGCCAGCCGCACGCACACCTGGCCGTCGTCCACGCTGATCACCACGTCGCAGCGCCGCGCCCGGCTGTGTCGCAGCACGTTCGTCGTCCCCTCCCGCACCAGCGCGCCGAACAGCGGCTGCAACGGCGGCGGCACGCCCACCGCGTCACCCTCGATCGTCGTCTCGATGCCCGCCGCGCGCAGCACGCCCACCGCGTTCGCGATCTCCGTGCCCAGGCTGGCACGTCGGTAGCCCTGCACCACCTCACGGGTCTCCCGCAACGCCGTCCGGGCCAGCTCGGCCACCTCGCCCGCGTGCTGCCGGGCCAGGTCGTCGTCCCGGCCGATCAGCCGCTGCGCCAGTTCGCCCTTCAACGCGATGGCCTGGAGGTGGTGGCCCTGGATGTCGTGCAGGTCGGCGGCGAACCGCAGCCGCTCCTCGGCCACGGCCAGCGCCTCGGCGGTCTTGCGCCCCTGCTCCTGCCGCAGCACGAGCTGCCAGATCCAGAGCTGGATGAGGTCGGCGAACACCAGCGCGACGATCATCGCCACGGCCAGCACCATCGCCGGCCGAGCGTGCGTGCCGCCGAACACGCCGCCGGTGGCGATGGTGAGCGCCGACATCACCGCGACGACGGGCCAGCGGCTGCGGGCGGGCAGGACCGCGCCCACGTGGGCCACGACCAGAGCGGGCAGCAAGGCCCAAGCGGGCAGGAACGCGCCGCTGCCGGCCATCACCGCCCACGCCGCCAGCGCCACCGCGAACGTCGCCGCGTGCTCCCACGGCCGGTGCTCGCCACGTCCCAGCCCGCTCATGGCCTGACGCATGTAGCGGGTGTGCTGGACGATCACCAGGGCCACCGCCAAGGCGACCGACAGCGACTTGACCAGGCCGTAGTCGTGCGTGACCAGGTCGAGCGCGGTGCCGAAGCCGACCGCCATCCCGCCGGCCGCCACCGACCACCACGTGTAGCGGCGGAGCCTGCTCAGCGGAGTCACAGGGGGAATCTACGAGTCCGATCGCACGGCTGTCTGCTGACATCTGTCACGTGAACCGGTGTGCGGCGGCACTGGGGGCGGACGGGGTGCCGCCACGAGCATGGTGACCATGAGGAAACCGGTGATCGAAGTGGCGGGGCTGAGGTGCCGCTACGGCTCGTTCGAGGCCGTGCGCGGGGTCGACTTCGAGGTCTCGGAGGGGGAGCTGTTCGCGCTCCTCGGCACCAACGGCGCGGGCAAGACGACGACCATGGAGACGTTGGAAGGGCTGCGCGCGCCCTTCGCCGGCACCGTGCGGGTGCTGGGGCTGGACCCGTTCCGGGAACGTGCGGCGTTGCGGGCGCGCACCGGGATCATGCTCCAGGACAGCGGCTTCCCGGCGGACCTGACGGCACGGGAGATGGTGGCGCTGTGGGGCGTCACGAGCGGCCGGCGTGCCACCGAGGACGTGCTGGAGCGGCTGGACCTGGCGCACCGGCGGGACGTGCGGATCAAGCAGCTGTCCGGCGGCGAACGGCGTCGGCTGGACCTCGCGCTGGCCGTGCTCGGGCGGCCGGAGCTGCTGTTCCTGGACGAGCCGACGACCGGGCTCGACCCGGAGTCGCGGCAGCGGACGTGGGAGGTGGTGCGCGGGCTGCTGGCCGAGGGCACGACCGTCGTGCTGACCACGCACTACCTGGAGGAGGCCGAGTCGCTGGCGCACCGGCTGGCGATCATGCACGAGGGGGTGGTGGCGGTGTCCGGCGCGTTGGTGGACGTGCTCGCGGCCCAGCCCGCGCGGATCTCGTTCGACCTGCCCGGCGGGCTCGACGTCGGCGCGTTGCCGATGCTGTCGGGCGACGTGGTGCACCGGCCGTCCGGTCGGGTCGAGGTGCGGACCGGTGACCTCCAGGACGACATGGCGGTGCTGCTGGCGTGGGCGGGGCGGGAGGGCCTGCGGTTGGGCCGGATCCGCGCGCACCACGCGTCGCTTGAGGACGTGTTCCACAGTGCCCGGACGGGCAAGGAGGTAGTGGCCGCATGATCGCCGCATTGGGCTTGGCGGAGCTGAAGCTGTTGCTGCGCAACCGGACCGCCGCCACGTTGGCCGTGTTGATGCCGTTGGCGGCGGGGCTGTACTTCGCGTTGGGGGTGGGTGGGGAGGACGACAGCTGGACGATGGTCGTCACGCTCCAGCTGCTGTTCTCGTTCGGGTTCACCGTGTACGTGACGGTGACGACCGCGTTGACCGCGCGCCGCCAGGACCTGTACCTGAAGCGGCTGCGAACGGGCGCGGCGTCGGACGTGGTGGTGCTGACCGGGATTCTGCTGCCGGTGGTGGTGCTCGGCTTGGCGCAGGCGTTGGTGCTGCTGGGCGTGAGCATGGCGGCCGGCGCGCCGCTGCCGACCCGTCCCGACCTGCTGGTCCTGGCGTTGATCGGCGGCGCCGCGATCAGCTGTGCGGCGGGCGTCTGCACCAGTGGTCTGACCGGCACGGCGGAACTGGCCCAGATCACCACGGCGCCGTTCTTCTTCGCCATGATCATCGGCGGCCTGATGGGCATGTCCGGTGGCGAGGACGCCTGGGTGTTCCTGATCCCGGGCGGTGGCCTGGGCACTCTCACCGGGGCGGCGTGGGGCGGCCCGACCGACCACGTCCTCGAAGCCCTGGCCTCGGTGGTCGCCTGGACCGCCGTGGCGACCGCCCTGTCCACCCGCTTCTTCCGCTGGGACCCGCGTACCTGACCGAGATTCAATCGGCGCGAGCCCCGGCCTTCAGGCCGGCGGTAGCCGCTCCGATTCTGTCCGGCCCGCAGCGGGCCGTCATGCCGGACGGCGCTGGTTCTCGACGTACTGCTTGATGATGGACAGCGGAGCACCGCCGCACGAGGCGGCGAAGTACGACGGGGACCACAGGTGATCCCGATAGGTCCGGACCCTCGCCCTCGGTGGCTCTGTGCCACGAGGAACGGTAGGGACAATTCAGGTCAGAACCCGTCCTGAATTCGGATCAAGCCGGGCGGCCGAGGGAGACGAGGTGGAAGCCGGCCTCGGTGACCTTGTCCGCCGGCAGGAGGTTGCGGGTGTCCACGATGACCGGAGCCGTCATCAGCGCCGCCAGGTTCGGCCAGTCCAGTTCGGCGAACTCCGGCCACTCGGTCAGCACCACCAGCCCGTCCGCGTCACGGGCCACCGCCTCCGGTGACTCCAGCACCCGCACCGGCCCGCAATCGGCCGAGACGCACGGGTCGTAGCCGGTCAGCCGAGCGCCCTCCTCGGCGAGCAGCCCCGCCACCGCCAACGCGGGCGAGTCGCGCAGGTCGTCCGTGCCCGCCTTGAACGTCAGCCCGAGCAACCCCAACCGCGCGCCGTCCAAGGGCAACGGCCCGACCGCGTCCCGCACCATGGCCACCACCCGGTGCGCCTGGTGGCCGTTCGTGCCGATCGTCGCGCGCAGCAACGGGAAGTCGACGTGGGCGTCCTCGGCCGTGGACAGCAGCGCCCTGGTGTCCTTCGGGAAGCACGAGCCACCCCACCCCGGCCCCGGCTCCAGGAACGACGCGCCGATCCGGTCGTCCAGCCGCATCCCCTCGGTCACGTCCGCGATGTCCGCCCCGACCTGTTCGCACAACTCGGCCAGGCTGTTCACGTACGACAGCTTCATCGCCAGGAAGCAATTGCTCGCGTACTTCACCAGCTCCGCACTCGCGCTCCGCGTCACCAGCGCCGGCGCGCCCGTGCCCTCGTACAACGCCACCACCCGCCGCGCGGCCTCCTCGGCCTCCGCCCCGACCACGACCCGCTGGGGCCGCAGGAAGTCGTCCACCGCATGGCCTTCACGCAGGAACTCGGGGTTCGACACGACCTGGACGTCCGACCGCCCCACCAGCTCCGCCACCCGCTCGGTCGTCCCGGCCGGCACCGTCGACTTGATCACCAGCACGCACCCCGGCGGGACGGCGTCGCGTGCCTCGCGCAGCACCGCGTGCACCGCGGTCAGGTCCGCCGCACCGTCCGGACCCGTGGGCGTCGGCACGCACAGGAACACGAAGTCCACATCGGACAGTGCCGCCGCGTTGCCGAGCACGAACCGCAACCGCCCGTCCCGCAGGCCTTCCCCGACCAGTTCGGCCAACCCCGGCTCGTGCGCGCCGACCTCCGCCCGCCCGAGCGCCGCCACTTTCGCCTCGTCCACGTCCGCGCACACCACGGTGTGCCCGAGCCGGGCGAAGCAGGCGGCGGTGGTCAGCCCGACATAGCCGGCGCCGACGACGCCGATCCTGGCCATGGTCCACCTCCCAGCATCGACCGCGCGGCCTCCAGCACCTCGTCCACGGTGATCTCCACCAGCCCCGGGTCCGGCTCGTCGGCGAACGTGTCGCCGGTCGTCCCGTGCCACAGCACCCGGTGCGGCCCGGACCTCGGACCCCACTCGGCGGGGGACACCGGCCCGAACAGCACCACCGACGGCGTGCGGTAGGCGGTGGCGACGTGGGACACGCCGGTGTCGCCGCAGATCACGAGCCGCGCGCCCGCCACCAGGTCCAGCAGCCCGGCCAGGTCACCGATCCGCTCCCGACCACTGGCCACCGCATGAACCAGGGGCACCTCGTCGGGACTGCCGGTCACCACCACGTCCGGTCCCAGTTCCCGCACCACCGCCGCGAACCGCGTTGCCGGCCAACGACGTGCGGCGTGGCTGGCGCCGGGGTGCACGACGATCGCGTCGTCACGCGGCAACGGCGGCAGGAGCAGGTCGGCGGGGTCGCAGGCGATGCCGAACTGGGCCAGCAGCCGGCACCACCGCCGCACCTCGTGCTCGTGCTCGGGCCACGGCACGTGCACGCCGTGCGTGATCAACCGGGCGGGTTTGGTGGCACGCAGCAGCTCGGTGCTCTGCGGGCCGCGTCCGTGCAGGTTGACCGCCAGGTCCGGCGACTCGTAGTCGATCGGCGCCAGCCCTTCGGTGGGCAGCAGCCGGTCCACCGCGTCGATCCGGTCCACCGCGTCGGCCAGCCAGCCGGGCGCGGCCAGGGTGATCTCGGCGTCCGGGAACGCCCGGCGCAGCCCGCGCAACGCCGGCACGGCCGTCAGCAGGTCGCCGAGACCGAGCGCGCGCAACACCAGGACCCTCACCGCTTCACCGCCCCGCCCAGACGTGCCGACACGCGCACGCCGTCGTCGGCCGCCAGGACGATCCGACGGTCACGACCGGCCACGGGCACCGCCCGGTGACGCCATTCGCCACGCAACCGGTGCAGGCACGCGGCGGGCGGGATCACGGCGCTGGTGACGATCATCTTCGCCACCTCGTCCGGTGTGCGCGGGCCGGGCGCGATGCGTTCGACGGCGAACCACGCGGTCAACGCCGCCCACACACCACCGAACGCCAACGCCGTCCGCCGCAGGCCGAGGAACCCGCCGACCATCGCCGCCACACCGGAGGCCGTGGTGACGGTGTGCTGCGGCAGCCGTCCCCGCGCGCCACCGATCCGTTGCCGCCACTCGGGTCCGATCAACCGCCGCGCCAACGCGTCGTCGGCGTTGCCGCGCTGCTGCGCCAAGCTGGCGAAGAACCCCGCCGGACGCACCGGGTGCGTGGTCACGCGCTCCCCGTTGACGATCCGGTACCCGTCCGACTGCACCCGCAACGCCAACTCGGCGTCCTCGCGGTAGGCGCGCGGGAACCGCTCGTCGAACCCGCCGGCGTGCACGAGAGCCGCCCGCCGGTAGGCCATGTCCGCGGTGATCCAGCGGGCGTCCGCCAGTCCGGCCGTGCCGCGTTCCCAGTCGGTCGGCGCGCGGTCCTCGGGCAGCGGCACCACGATCCGCGCCTGCGACGCGCCCACGTCCAGCCCCAGCCAGGCCAGGTCGTCGGCCAGCCGCAGCTTCCAGTCGTGCGCGGGCACCACGTCGTCGTCCAGGAACGCGACCCACTCGCAGCACGCCGCACGCCACCCCGCGTTGCGTGCGGCGGCCGGTCCTCGTCCCCCGGTGCGCAGCACCCTCGCGGAGTGCGTCGGCGGCAACGGGCCGGGATCGGGCCGGTCGTCCACCACGATGATCTCGCGCGGCGGCGGGCCGTCGCCGTTCTCCAGCGCGTCGAGCACCACTTGCAGGCTGTCGCGGCCCACGGTCGGGATGACCACCGCGTAGTCGACGTTCACAGCCGCCCCTCCGATCCCGGCCGTCGCACCACGAACCGGCCGATGGCCAACAGGTCGACCGGCGCCGAGCCGAAGCACTCCAGCGCGTCGCGCGGGTCGTCCACCATCGGCCGCCCGGCCGTGTTCAGGCTGGTGTTCACCACGACCGGCACGCCGGTGCGCCGGTCGAACTCGCGGATCACCCGCGCCATCAGCGGTTCCGAGTCCGGGTCCACCGTCTGCACCCGCGCCGTGCCGTCCACGTGCACGACCGCCGGTATCCGGTCACGCCACTCCGGCCGCACGTCGTGCACGAACAGCATGTACGGGCTCGGCAACGGCCCCCGCTCGAACAGTTCCGCCGCACGGTCCGCCAACACCATCGGCGCGATCGGCCGGAACTGCTCGCGTCCCTTGACCTCGTTGAGCCGGGCCAGGTTCTCCGCCCGACCGGGGTGCGCCAGCAGCGACCGCCGGCCCAACGCCCGCGGCCCGTACTCGCTGCGACCCTGGAACCAGGCCACCACCTGGTCGTCCGCCAACGCCTCGGCCACCGTGACCGCCACGTCCGCCGGCTCCTCGTAGGCGATCTTCGCGGTGCGCAGGCAGTCCGCGATCTCCGCGTCGGTCCACGACCGGCCGAGGTCGGCGCCCGGCATCGGCGCGGCGGGCTCACCGGCGTCGGCCACCACCTGCAACGCCGCGCCCAGCGCCGTGCCAGCGTCACCGGCGGCCGGCTGCACCCACACCTCGTCGAACGGCCCCTCGGCGAAGATCCGGGTGTTCGCCACGCAGTTCAGCGCCACCCCGCCCGCCATGGTCAGCCGCTTCTGCCCGGTCCGCTCGTGCAGCCACCGGACCAGGTCCAGCAGGACCTCCTCGACCCGAACCTGCACGCTCGCCGCCAGTTCGGCGTGCTCCTTCGTCATCTCGCCGTCCGACTCGCGCCGCTTCGCCAGCGTCGCCCAGTCCAGCGGCTTCACCGCGAACCCGCCGTCCTCGGTCGCGTAGACGTGCTCCCGCAGCAGGTCGAGGTGCCGCGGCTCGGCGTAGGAGGCGAGCGCCATCACCTTGTACTCGTCACTGGACCGCAGGAACCCGAGGTGCTCGGTCAGGTCCTCGTACAGCAGGCCGAGCGAGTGCGGCAGGTGCTGCGCGGCCAACGTCTCCAGTCGGTGGCCCCGGTAGCTGCCCGCCAGGTGCGACCGGCACTCGCCGCGACCGTCGTTCACCAGCACCGCGCAGTCCCCGCCGAACGGCGCGGCCAGGGCGGTGGACGCGGCGTGCGCGACGTGGTGTGGCACGAACCGCACGATCGCCGGGTCCAGCCCCGGCAGCGCGGTGGCCAGGAAGTACGGCGCGCGGCGGGCGTACTCGGTGCGCAGGTCCTCCCACGGCACGTCGCTCGGCTCGACCAGGTCCGGGTCGTAGGAGTAGGCGACGGCGTCCAGGTCGGCCGGGGTGAGCCCGGCGTGTTCAAGGCACCAGCGGGCGGCCTGCTCGGGCTGTTCCCACGCGGAGAACGGCACCGGCCGCTTGCCGTGCTTGCGCCGCGAGAAGCGTTCCTCCTCGGCGGCGGCCACCACCTCGCCGTCCACCACGAGGGCGGCCGCGGGGTCGTGGAAGACCGCGTTGACACCAAGCACGCGCACGGCGTTCCCCTTTCGCTCAGGTGGACCGTTGCTCCTGTGTGGACCGTTGCGGACGGACGTCGATCGACTACCCGACGAGGTGGCGGTCAAACGACCGCCGCAACCCCTCGTCCAGCGAGATCTCCGGCTGCCACCCCAGCAGTTCGCGGGCCCGCGAGATGTCCGGCCGACGGCGGCGCGGGTCGTCGGTCATGGCGTCGACGTGCTCGATGGTGGACGTGCTGCCGGTCAGCTCGACGACCTTCCGGGCGACCTCCAGCACCGTGACCTCCTCCGGGTTGCCGAGGTTCACCGGACCGGCGTGGTCGCAGTCCGCCATCGACAGCAGGCCGCGCACCAGGTCGTCCACGTGGCACAGCGAACGGGTCTGCGTGCCGTCGCCGTGCACGGTCAGCGGCTCCCCGGCGCGGGCCTGCCGGACGAACGTCGGGATCATCCGGCCGTCGTCCGGGCGCATCCGCGCGCCGTAGGTGTTGAAGATCCGCACGATGCCCGCGTCGGTGCCGTACTCACGGCGGAACGCGCAGGTCAGCGCCTCACCGAAGCGCTTGGCCTCGTCGTACACGCTGCGCGGGCCGATCGGGTTGACGTTCCCCCAGTACGTCTCGCGCTGCGGGTGCTCCAACGGGTCGCCGTACACCTCGCTGGTGGACGCGATCACGATCCGCGCGTCCTTGCGCCGCGCCAGCTCCAGCGCGTGCAGCGTGCCGAAACCGCCCGTTTTCAGCGTGTCGACGGGTGTGCGCAGGTAGTCCAGCGGCGACGCGGGGCAGGCCAGGTGCATCACCAGGTCCACGTTGCCGAGCAGGTCGAGCGGTTTGGCCACGTCCTCGGTCACGACGCCCAGCCGCGGGTCGTCCGGCAGGTTGTCCACCGACCCGGTGCGGAAGTCGTCCACGCACACCACCCGCGTGCCGCGCCTGAGCAGCGCTTCGCACACGTGCGAGCCGAGGAACCCGGCCCCACCCGTCACCACCGCCCGTTCGAATCCCATGGGCTGGGCCTACCCGTCGATCCGATGAGTAACCGCGGCTTCTCCGGGTAGTACCCGCTGGTGTCCCGAACGACCGTGGTGATAGCCACCCGTGACCGGGTGGACGACCTCACGCGCACGTTGACCCGACTAAGAGAGCTGGACGTGCCGGTCGTCGTGGTCGACAACGGCTCGACCGACGACACGGTGGCGCGCGTTCGGCAGCACTTCGACCAGGTGGAAGTGCTGGCCCTGGGCCGCAACGAGGGCGCGTTGGCGCGCAACCAGGGCGTGCGGCGGGCGACCACCCCGTACGTCGCGTTCAGCGACGACGACTCGTGGTGGGCCCCCGGCGCGCTGCCGTGCGCGGAGGAGTTGTTCGACCGGCACCCTCGGCTGGGGCTGATCGCGGCCCGCACGATCGTCGAACCCGACGGCCGGCTGGACCCGGTGTGCGACGAGATGGCCCGTTCGGTGCTGGGACGTGACGACGACCTGCCGGGACCGTCCGTGCTGGGCTTCGTGTGCTGCGGCGCGGTCGTGCGGCGGTCGGCGTTCCTCCAGGTGGGAGGGTTCCACCCCGTGCTGTTCTGGCCGGGGGAGGAGCGCCTGTTCTCCTGGGACATGGCCGCGGCCGGGTGGGCGTGCTGCTATGTGGACGACGTGGTGGCGCACCACCAGCCGTCCTCGTTCCGGCCGCCGTCAGCCTGGCGGCGGCGGGTCGAGATGCGCAACGAGCTGCTGACCACCTGGCTGCGCCGTCCGATCGGGGTGGTGCTCGGGCAGACGTTGGCGCTGGCCGGGAGGGCGTTCGGCGACCGTGACGCGGGCCCGGCACTGGCCGCCGCGCTGCGCAGGCTGCCCGCGGCGGTGCGGCACCGGCACACCCTGCCCGACGACGTGGAACGCCGCGTGGCGCTCGTCGGCTGACGCGGCGCATGATGGTGCCCATGAGGACCATCACCCTGAACAACGGCGTCACCATGCCGCAGCTCGGTTTCGGTGTCTTCCAAGTGTCCAAAGAGGACACATATGCCACGGTGACCGAGGCACTGCGGGCCGGCTACCGCAGCATCGACACGGCCGCCGCCTACCGCAACGAAGAGCCGGTCGGCCGGGCGATCGCGGAGTCGGGGATCCCGCGCGACGAGCTGTTCGTGACGACCAAGCTGTGGAACGACGACCAGGGCTACGACGAGGCGTTCCGCGCGTTCGACGCGAGCGCCGAGCGGCTCGGCCTGGACCGGCTCGACCTGTACCTGATCCACTGGCCCGCGCCGAAGCAGGACCGGTACGTCGACACCTGGCGCGCGCTGGGCAAGTTGTCCGCGGACGGCCGGGTCCGGGCCATCGGCGTCTCCAACTTCCAGCCCGCGCACCTGGAGCGGGTGGTGGAGGCGACCGGCGCGGTGCCGGCCGTGAACCAGGTCGAGCTGCACCCGTGGCTACAGCAGGCCGAACTGCGCGCGTTCCACGTCCGGCACGGCATCGCGACGGAGGCGTGGAGCCCGTTGGCGCAGGGCGGCGAGCTGCTGTCCGATCCGGTCGTCGCCGACATCGCCGCGAAGCACGGCCGGACCCCGGCGCAGGTCGTGCTGCGCTGGCACCTCCAGCTGGACAACGTCGTCATCCCCAAGTCGGCGACGCCGAGCCGGATCGCGGAGAACTTCGCCGTCTTCGACTTCGAACTGGACGCCGAGGACCTGCGCCGCATCGCCGAAATGGACCGCGGCCGGCGCATCGGCCCCGATCCGGACACGTTCGGTTAAAAAACCCAGCTGATCAGACGCTCACCGGGCCGCCGCTGCGCCAGTACTCCCCGTCGGCCCGGCTGAGCAGTCCTTCGTCCACGAGGTGCCGGCGCACGGTCACGTGGTCGACCTCGCCGCCCTCGCACCAGCGCTTCAGCACTTCCGCCACGTCCCGTTCGAGGTACCTTTTACCCGGCTCGAACGTGGTGCTCACCTGTTCGAGCACAGCCCGCCGGCGTCCACGCTGGGCGGGGAGCTTCACCAGCCGCCCGTCCCGCACGAACGGGTCCTCCGGGACCCGGTTCGCCTGTTCGACCCGGGTGGCCTCCTTGAACAGTTCCTCGCGCACTCGCAGGACCGATCCGTCGGTCACGACGAGCCCCGCCGACCGAAGCCGGCGCAACGACCGCCCGACCTGCCGGGCGTCCAACCCGGTCGACCCGGTGATGTCCCCGGTCGTGCGAGCGCCCAGCACCAGCGCGGCCACCACCCGCAACCGTTCGGGTTCCGCCAGAAGTCCGATCAGTGAATCAGGGGTCACGCTTCGAGCTAACCGAAGCCGGTCCTCTGGTGCACGCGCATTTCGGGCGGACCTTAATAGCCGTGCGCACTGATCACCTCTTCCCCCTGGCGTCGGTGGAGCCTGTCTTCGGCATGCCGACCGAGAACGCCCGCAAGTTCCAGCAGGTGGCCGCCGAGCAGGACCTGGTCATCGACGTGCGGGCGACGAACCCGCACGCGGTGGGCTGGTTGCGCGAAGGCGCGCTGCCCAAACCGGAGGCGGTGAAGGCCAAGACCATCGACGACCTGGACGTCCGGCTGGGCGCGGCCCGCCGCCACCGGGGCCTCGTCGGCTACTTCCGGCCCGCGCTGCCCCGCTTCGACCTCAGCGACCGGCTGCTCCGCCGGTACGACCAGCGGCGCACCGAGTTCGACGCGCTGCGCGACAAGATGGCCCTGTTCGAACGCCGGGGCGAGTACGTCGTGCGGGACGGCGTCGTGCACGGGTACGACCGGCGCGGCTGGTTACGGCCGCTGACGGGCGACCACGACGTGTTCGACATCCGCGCGTCCGGTGGCATGCCCCTGACCCGCCGCCGCTACGACCGGGCGGTGGCGACCATGATGTCGCTGGACATGGGCGTGACCCACGGCGCCCACATGTACTGGCGGCCCACCACCAAGTCCGACCGGGCGATGTTCGAGTCGATCGCCCGCAGCGGCGACGACAAGCTGCGGTTCAACCCGGACGGCACGATGAGCGCCGGCGACTACTCGCGCTTGAACGCCGGGATCAAGGCGATGACCACGCCCGCCAAGGCCGCCCGGCCGTACGCCAGCGTCTCCCACGTGGGCAGACCGAGGGTGCCGGTGTCCTCGGCGTCGGCGATGAACAGCTGACCGTAGAGCAGGACCAGGGCGACACCGTAGAGCCGGGCGTGCCGGTGGTCCCACGCGAGCATGACCCCGGCCAGGCCGGTGGCGACGTAGAGGGCGTGGGTCCCGCTGTCGGCGAGGGGGAGGAACGGGACGGAGGCGAGGACGAGCTGGAGCGCGCCGACCAGGAGCGCGAGCAGTTGGGCCCGGCTGAACGGCCGGCGCCCGGTGGTCGGGTCGGCTTCGCGGTCGGCCTTCTTCGTGGCTTTCCGGGACTTCACGGCTGCCTCGTTCCGCATGGCGGGGGGTTACCCGCGCCCGTTCGGCTCATCCCCCAGGGGTGGCGGTTCCGCCTAGAAATCCCATCGCCGTACACGGTTCGGTATTACGGGTCAGCACGTGTCACGATCGATATCACCTGATCGGGGAGTAGGTCTGCTCTGGGTGGCAGGCACCGGCGGTGTGCAGTCCGCTGTCGGGAGCAACGCCCGTGCCGCGGTCCGCTCCACCCGATCGGGGTCGTCCGGAGTGGTCGGCCACTCCGCCGCGGGCGGCGGAGTCCGGGGTCGGAAGTCAGGCCTTGGGCCGCTTGCGCGGCTCGGTCGGCGTCTTGGTCCGGTCGGCGGGAGGCGGGGACTGCGGCGCCGTCTTGCCCGCCTGGACGGGTTCGGCCGGCTCGCGGGGGTCGGGTGTGAGGTCGGCGAGGTAGGTGGCCGCCAACTCGTCGTAGATCGGTGTTGAGCTCACGTTTCGGAATCCTGTAGGGCCACGGCCCGCGGCGCTGCCCCTCTCACTCCTGTGGGTTACCTTGCGATCGGTAGGAACCGCATTTTTGCGGAGATCATTTCGCCGCGATGACGTAGATCACGCATCGGGTACCCGATTCCGCGATTGAAACCCGGTAACAGGGGTACTCCAGCCCACGATGAGGGCTTAGGCGACCACCACCCCCCACTGGTCGCCTAACAGTCCCGGCCGGGCTCCCATCCCCCCTGGAGCCCGGCCGGGCGCCTCATCCCCCCGGTGGCACCCGCCGAGCGGGCGCACGGGACGGCGGCTGGTTCAGGACCGGCGGCTCCGGCGGATCCGGTGTGGACAACGTGACCGGCCGGCCCGGTTCGACCAGCACCGGGACGCCGTGGTGACGGGTGCGCAACGCTTCGCCCGCGACGATCCGGTACGTGACCGAACCCGGCTCGACCTCCACCGCGAAGCGGGTGCCCCGGAACGCCATCCGGAACGCCATCCGGCTCAGCCCCGGCGGCAGGCGCGGCGCGAACGTCAGCCCGCCGTCGTGGTCACGCATCCCGCCGAACCCGGCCACCAAGCCCACCCAGGCTCCCGCCAGCGACGCCATGTGCAGTCCGTTGTGGACGTTGCGGTGCAGGTCGTGAAGGTCGGTGAACGCCGCCTCGGCCAGGTAGTCGTAGGCCAGCCGCAACGCGCCCACCTCGGCGGCCAGCACCGCCTGCGTCCCCGCCGACAGGGAGGAGTCGCGCACCGTCCGTGACTCGTAGTAGGCGAAGTTCCGGGCCTTCTGCAACGGCGTGAACGCGTCGCCGCGCACGTGCATGGCCAGCACGAGATCGGCCTGCTTGACCACCTGCTTGCGGTACAGGTCGAAGTACGGCCGGTTGAGCAGCAGCGGGTACTCGTCCGGGTCGGTGCCGTCGAAGTCCCACTCCGCGTGCGACGTGAACCCCTCGTTCTGCGGGTGCACGCCCAGGAGCTGGTCGAACGGGATCACGATCACGTCGGCGGCCTTCCGCCACCCGGCGATCTCCTCGGCGGTCACGTCCAGGCGCTCGGCCACGTCGGAGTGCCGGTCGCACGCGTCCGCCGCGCAGCGCAGGTTCTTCTGCGCGACGAGGTTGGTGTAGACGTTGTTGTCCGCCAACGCCGAGTACTCGTCCGGCCCGGTCACCCCGTCGATGCGGAACCCGTCGTGCTGGTCGTGGTGCCCCAGCGACGTCCACAGCCGGGCGGTCTCGACCAGGATCTCCGCGCCGCACTCGCGTTCGAACGCCATGTCGCCGGTTGCGTTCACGTACTGCGCCACCGCGTGCGAGACGTCGCCGGAGACGTGGAACGCCGCCGTGCTCGCGGGCCAGTACGCGGAGCACTCCGCGCCGCTGATCGACCGCCACGGGAACGCCGCGCCGCGCTGGCCGAGCACCGCCGCCCGCTCCCGCGCCTTGTCCAACGTCGAGTGCCGCCACCGCAACGCGTCCCGCGCCGCCTCCGGCACCGTGTAGGCCAGCACGGGCAGCACGAACATCTCCGTGTCCCAGAACGCGTGCCCGTCGTACCCCGGCCCGGTCAGGCCCTTGCCCGGGATCGCCCGCGTCTCACCGCGCACCGCGGCCTGCATGATGTGGAACAGCGCGAACCGCAGCGCCTGCTGGAGCTCGTCGTCGCCGCGCAGCTCGATGTCGGCGACCTCCCAGAAGTCGTCCAGGAACTGCCGCTGCTCCGCCAGCAGGCCGTCCCACCCGGTCTGCCGCGCGCCCGCCAGCGCCGCCTCGACCTGGGCCCGCAGCGCCGGGATCGACCGTTGCGCGGACCAGCCGTAGCCCAGGTACTTCACCAGCCGCAGCTTTCCGCCCGCGGGCACGTCGATGGCGGCGGTGAACCTGGCAAGGTCGCCTTCGGCGCGGATCTCGGTGCGCAGGCCGTCCTCGACCTCCAGCTCGTGGTCCATCGCGGCGGCCATCCGCAGACCGGAGTTGCGCGCGTGGTGGGCCAGCACCGCCCGGTAGTCCTCGACGTGCGCGAACTCCGCCACCAGCGGGTCGTTCAGCGCGGCGGCCACCCTGGGGTCGTCGCTGTCGTGCTCGACGGGTTCGTTGGCCAGCAGGTCGGACTGCACCACCAGCTGGAGGTCCTCGCTCGGCTCGACCTCGTAGTGGATGGCCGCCACGGCGCGCTGGGTCAGCGACACCAGCCGTTCGCTGCGCACGGTCACCCGGCGGCCCGTCGGCGACTCCCACTCGGTGTGCCGGCGCAGCGTTCCGGTGCGGAAGTCCAGCTCACGCCGGTGCACGGGGGCCCGGCCGTAGCGCATGTCCAGCGGCTCGTCCTCGACCAGCAGCCGGATCACCTTGCCGTCGGTGACGTTGACGACGGTCTGCCCGGCCTCGGGGTAGCCGTAGCCGGACTCGCCGTACGGCAGCGCGTGCTCCTCGTAGAACCCGTTCAGGTAGGTGCCGGGCAGTCCGCGCGGCTCGCCCTCGTCCAGCGTGCCGCGCATGCCGATGTGGCCGTTGGACAGCGCGAAGATCGATTCGGTGCGGCGCAGCTGGTCCACCGCGAGGCCGTCCCACCGCACCATCCAGGGATCGACCACCCAGCCCGTCACAGCAGCTCCGCGAGGTCTTCGACCACGACGTCCGCGCCGTGTGCCGCCAGGGCTTCGCGTTGACCGGTCCGGTCCACGCCGACGACGTGCCCGAACCCGCCCGCACGGCCCGCCTCCACGCCGGACAGCGCGTCCTCGAACACGGCGGCTTGGTCCGGCCGGACGCCGAGCAGCCGCGCGCCCGCCAGGAACGAGTCCGGCGCGGGCTTGCCCTTGAGCCCGTCACGGCTGATGACCACGCCGTCCACCAGGGCTTGCACGAACGGGGCGAGACCGGCCGCGTCGAGCACCTTCCGGGCGTTCGCCGACGACGTCACCACGCCGATGCCCAGGCCGGCGTCCTCGACCGCCCGCAGGTAGGGCACCGTGCCCGCGTACGGCGTCACGCCTTCGTGTCGGATGATCGCCTCCAGCAGGTCGTTCTTGCGGTTGCCCACGCCGTGCACGGTGTCCCGGTCGGGAGGGTCGTCGGGCTCGCCCTCCGGCAGCGCGATCCCGCGCGAGGTCAGGAACGCCCGCACCCCGTCGTAGCGCGGACGGCCGTCCACGTACTGGATGTAGTCGTTCTCGGCGAACGGCGGTTCGCCGCGCGGGCGCAGGAAGTCGTCGAAGGTGCGCCGCCAGGCACGGCGGTGCAGCACGGCCGTGCTCGTCAGCACGCCGTCGAGGTCGAAGAGACAGGCGGTGATCGCGTCGGGCAGTCCCAGGGCCATGGATCGTGTCTACCCGTTCCTGGTCCGGGGTACCCGCCAGCGGAACGGGACGAGACGGACTCCCCACCGGAGGGATCGAGCCATGGGCAAGCCGCGCGTGCTGGTCGTCGGAACGGGCTTCGCGGGCTACCACTGCCTGCGCACGCTGGAACGGGTGCTGCCGGCCGACGCCGCCGACCTGGTGGCGGTCAACCCCACCGACTACATGCTCTACGTCCCGCTGCTGCCCGAGGTCGCCGGAGGTTCGCTCGACCCGCGCCGGGTGGCCGTGCCGTTGCGGCCCAAGCTGCCGCGCACCCGGCTGGTGCAGGCGCACGCGACGGGGCTCGACCTGGCCGCGCGGACGTGCACCGTGGTGGACGTCGAGGGGCGCGAACAAGTCCTGGAGTGGGACCGGCTCGTGCTGACGGCCGGTTCGGTCACCCGGTTGATGTCGATCCCCGGCGTGGCCGAGCACGCGTTCGGGTTCAAGTCGGTCGCGGAGGCGGTGTACCTGCGTGATCACGTGCTGCGGCAGGTCGAGTTGGCCGAGCTGGCCACCGACCCGGCCGAACGGGCGGCGCGGGCGACGTTCGTGGTGGTCGGCGCGGGCTACACGGGCACCGAGCTGGTGGCGCAGGGCCAGCAGCTCACCCGGTCGGCGTTGCGCGGACGCAGCGGGTTGTCCGAGTCCCAGGTGAAGTGGGTGCTGGTGGACATGGCGCCGCGGGTGTTGCCGGGGCTGGACGAGCGGCTGTCCGGGCCCGCCGCGCGGGTGCTGCGGGCGCGGGGCGCGGACGTGCGGCTGGAGACGAGCGTGGAGGAGGTCACCGCGAACTGCGCGCGGCTGACCGACGGCTCGGAGATCCCGACCCGGACGCTGGTGTGGTGTGTCGGCGTGCGGCCGGATCCGTTGGTGGAGTCGGTCAAGCTGGCCACGGTGAAGGGGCGCGTGGCGGTCGATCCGACGCTGGCCGTGCCGACCAACCCGCACATGTTCGCGGCCGGTGACATCGCCGCCGTGCCGGACGTGTTCAACGACGGCAAGCCGACGCCGATGACCGCGCAGCACGCGCAACGCCAGGGCAAGCTCGCCGGCCGGAACGTCGCGGCCTCCCTCGGTCACGGCGCCGTGGGGACGTACCGGCACCGCGACCTCGGCTTCGTGGTGGACCTGGCCGGCGCCCAGGCCGTCGCCGACCCGCTGCACGTGCCGCTCACCGGGCTGCCCGCGAAGGCGGTGGCGCGTGGCTACCACCTGCTGGCGATGCCCGGGAACCGGCTGCGGGTGGCCGTCGACTGGCTCACCGAGCTCGTCGCCCGCCGCCAGGTCGTGCAGTTCGGCCTCGTCCCCGAGGCGGGCGTGCGGTTGGGTGACGCCGAGAAAATCGGCGTCGGCCCCCGATGACGGCGCTCCCCCTGGTGACGGCGCTCAAGCGGGCTTGAGCGGGTCGTGGCCGATCGACATCAGCCGGTGCCTCCAGTGCGCCTCGCCCGCCGTCGGCTCCAGGTCGTCGCGCCGCTGCTCGTGCACCCGGTCCACGACCTTGCGCATCACCTTGACGTCCTCGGTGGTCAGGTCGGTGCGCCGCTTGCGCAGGACCCGCAGCACCTCCTGGCCGGTAGGCGTCCCCGCCTGGTCGGGCAGGGCCTCGGTCTCCTCGTCCGCCGAGCGGGTGCGCAGCCAGTCCTCCAGCTCGTGCGAGGTCATGTTCACTACGCGGTGGAACTCGTCCCACAAGGTGTCGGTCATGCGGCAGAGGGTTGCCACTCGCCCGCACCCCGAAACGGGGGAGTTCCGGCGTCTTTGCGTGATCCGAACACTCGCCGGACACGCCCCACACCCTCGGACGCCATCGTGATCGGCATGAACACGTGGATTCGCCGCATCGCCGTCATCGGGACCGCCGCACTCGGTTTCACCTCAACGGGTGTCGCCACCGGTGTCGCTGCCGCACAGGAGTACGCGCCCATCACCATCAGCCCGGAGAAGGTCCAGCAGCTGTGCGAGCAGCGCGCGCCGAGGATCGAGGAGCGGATCGAACGGATCACCACCCGCGTCAACGGCGGACCGGAGGTGATCGGTTCGACCGCTTGGCTCCAGGCCAACGCGCAGAAAGCCCGCGACGCCGGCCACACCGCCCGCGCGGAACGGTTGGAGCAGCGGGCGGCACGGCGCGGGGACCAGCTGACCAGGCTGGCCGACGCCCAGCACCGCGTCGACAAGTTCCAGGCCGACCACTGCGGCACGAAGTGAAGGCACTGACGGCCGCGGTGGTGTTGCTGCTGTCGCTGGTCGCGTGCCGGGCCGACGACGCCAGACCGACGGACCCGGGCTTCGACGGGATCGAGACGACGCTCGACGCCGTCGAAGCCGAGATCGCCGAACCCTAGGCCTGGTCCTCGGCGTCCGGCGCGAACTGCGCCTTCGACGCCTCGACCGCCGCCGCCAACTCCTCCGCCGTGGCCGTGCCGGACTCCTCGACCGCCGCGGTCCACAGCTCGATGGAGCCGAGGTTGAAGCGCTGGGTCTCCGGCGAGGCGGCGGCGGTGGTCGGGTCGAAGCCCTCGCCCGTCTCGCCCGCGAGGAACAGGGCCAGGCCGAGCAGCGCGCCGTCCCAGCCCGGTCCCACGTACAGCGCGCCCGCCCCGCTGCCCGCCATCGCCTTGGGCACGGTGTGCTCCAGCTCGACGGTCGTGCGGTCGTTGCCCTCCGGGATCAGGCGCAGCTCCACGATGCTGGTCTCGCCGCCGAACGTCACCCGCAGCAGCTTCGGCGGCGCGCACGTCAGGATGTCGCCGCTCGCGTTGCCCTCCAGCTGGAAGCTCCCGCCCACGCGCAGGTCGCCGCTGACCGGCAGGAACCAGCGCTTGAGCCGCTCCGGGTCGGTGACCGCGTCCCACACGTCCTCGGCCGCCGCGGTGTAGGTGCGGCGCAGCAGCACGCCCACGGTGTCGGCCGTGCCGGCGTGGACCTCGCGCTGGATGGCTTTGAGCTGGTCGGCGATGTCGATCACTGTCGTTCCTCCCTGAGTCGTCTCTCGCGCTGGACGCGCGCGAGTTCGGTGGCCAGCGCGTCGAGGTGGCCGCTCCAGAACCGGCGGAACCGGTCCAGCCACTCGTCCGCCTCCCGCAGGCCTTGGTCGTCCAGCGCGTAGAGGCGCCGGGTGCCCTCCGCGCGGACGCGGGCGAAGCCGTTCTCGCGCAGCACGCGCAGGTGCTGGGATACGGCCGGCTGCGAGATGCCGAACTCCCGGCTGACCACCTCCGTGACCGCGCCGGAGGCCTGCTCGCCATCGGCGAGCAGCTCCAGGATGCGGCGGCGGACCGGGTCGCCGAGTACGTCGAACGCGTGCACGACCTGCATCTTTCGGTTTCAGCTTATATAAGTCAAATCTATGGCTCCGGAATTGTCGGTGGTCGGTGGCACTATCTCGAACGGGTGTTCGGTACGCGTTCGAAGGGAGCCATGAGATGCGTGTTCGACTCGATCCCCGTCAGTGGCCCGGCCGTGTCATCCCCGAGACCGACGCCGAGATCGACACGGCGGTCGAGGCGCTCTGCCTGCGTGCGACCTGGCCCGACGCCAACCGCGCCGCCGTGCGCAGGGTCGTCGAGCCGTGGTTCGGCGAGGGGTGGAGCGTCGATGCCCTGCTGGCGGCGGTCGACCGCAGGCCGGACGGCACCAGGCAGGGCAGCCCGAGAAGCCGCGACCAGGTAGCGCACGACTTCCTCCGTGCGCGACTGCGTTCGTGGTGGCAGCAGGGGGGCGCGCACCGAGCGCGCCCCCCGGTGCCCGGCATGACGCTGGGCACGTGGTGGCGGGTCAACCGGCGCAACGCCCGGCTGACCCAGCCGCGGCCGGCGCGGCCGTTGAGCGCGGCGGGGACGTTGGCCCGTGAGCAGTCGCGCGAGCGGGTGCGGGCGAGGCTGAAGGATCCGGTGCAGCGTTCACGGGAGTTGGCGCGGCGGCGGCAGGAGGTGCTCGACGGCCTTCTCGTGCCAGGGCAACGGGTGCCGACGTTCGACGACGCGCGCAAGCTGCTGGTCGATGTGCGGCTGCCCGCGCACCCGGTGTGCAGCCGGTGCGGGTGCAGGCAGGGGGTGCTGCCACACGCCGCGTGACGCGTGCCTAGTCTGTGGTCCCCGACACGGTGAACATTCGGCCGATGGGTCGCGCGCGGCTCGTCGGTATGCGCCAGTCGGCGTCCTGTTCCGCTCGCAGTGGCCGTATAGGAGTTTGCAGTGTCCTGGTTGATCACTCTCGTCCTGTGCGTGGTGGCGTTCCTGGCCGGCGCGGCGTTCACCCGGCTGCGCCACAACGCCGCGGCGCGCGCCCTGGCCGACCGTCCGGCGGCCGACACCAAGCCGGCAACGGCCCCCGAACCCGCACCTGTCGTGCTCCCGGTGCAGGCGTCGGCGCCTGAAGCCACGGCGCCTGAAGCCACGGCAGTCGTCTCCGAGGAAACCGCGCCGGCAGAAGCCGCCACCGCGCCCGTTGCCACCGAACCAGTTGCGACCGAACCAGTTGCGACCGAGCCCGTTGCCGCTGAGCCTGTCGCCGAGCCTGTTGTGACCGCGGAGACCGCTCCCGAGCCCGAGGTCGTCGTGGAGCCCGTGACCGCCGTGGAGCCGGTGGCCGTCGCGGAGCCGGAAGTTGTTGCGGAGCCCGAGGTTGTCGCGGAGCCCGAGCCCGAGCCGGCGGCGGTTGTCGAGCCGGAAGCGCCCGAAGCCCCGGCTGCCCCGGTTGCCGAAGAGCCGGCGGATGGCGAGGAGGAGATCGAGGTCAAGGCGAACTCCAAGTCGATGATCTTCCACACGCCCGACTCGCCGTACTACAAGCGGATGAAGGGCGATGTCACGTTCCGCTCGGTCGCCGAGGCGGAGCGCGCCGGCTACACCCAGTGGACCCCGAAGGCCAAGGTCGGCTCCTCCGCCCAGTAGTCCCCGCCCAGTAGTCATCAGCTCAGTAGTCATCAGCCCGGCAGGCCGGCGACGAACGGTCCGATGCGCCGGTCGTCACGACGAGTAAGCTCGCGCAACTCGGGTATCCACCGATCGGGGTGACCTGATGCCAACGCGAGACCTGATCGTCGTCGGCGCGTCCGCCGGAGGTGTCGAAGCTCTGCGCTCGTTCGTCGCCGGCCTGCCCGCTGACCTGGACGCCGCCATCGCGGTGGTCCTGCACCTGCCGGCCGGCGGCACGAGTGCGCTCGCCGGAATCCTCGGGCGTAGCGGTTCGCTACCCGCTGTCACGGCGTCCGACGGGATGGCGCTCCAACGGGGCCGGGTGCACGTCGCCCCGCCCGACCACCACCTGCTCGTCGTGGACGGCTCGGCCCGCCTCTCGCACGGCCCGACCGAGAACGGCCACCGCCCGGCCGTCGACGCGTTGTTCCGCTCCGCCGCCACCGCGCACGGCGCGGGCGTGATCGGCGTGGTGCTGTCCGGCGCGCTGGACGACGGCACCGCGGGCATGCTCACCATCGCCGGTCGCGGCGGCCTCACCGTCGTGCAGGACCCGGAAGACGCGCTCTACGACGGGATGCCCACCAGCGTGCTGCGGCACTTGGACGTCGACCACGTGGTCCCGTCCGCCAAGATCGGAGCGCTGCTGCGGGACTGCGTCGGGCTGCGGGTCGACGTGGGCGGGGAGCCCTCGGAACTGGCCCGCCGCGAGTCCGCGATCGCCGCCACCACCGGGGGAGTGCGCTCCGATGAGGTGATCCCCTTGGGGAGACCGTCGAACTTCAGCTGTCCCGACTGCGACGGCAACCTGGTCGAACTGACCCTGGCCGAACCGGACGGCGTGCCGAAGCGGTTCCGCTGCCAGGTCGGCCACGCGTGGACCGCCGAAGCGTTGTTGCAGGCGCAGGGCGCGGCGCTGGAGAAGGCGGTGTGGACGGCGCTGCGCACGTTGGAGGAGAAGGCGGGTCTGGCCCGCCGGATGCGCGGTGACGCGTCCGCCCGCGGCGCGGACATGCTGGTCCGCCGCTTCCAGCGCACCGAGGAGGAAGCCGCGCAGGCCGCCGACGTGCTGCGGCGCCACCTGCTGTCCGGCACGTTCGCCCACCCGGCCGACGAGGTCGGAGAGGAGTTCGTCACGTGACCGCGTTCGCACTCCACCGCACGGACGTGGACGGCGCCGTCGTGGTGCGCCCGACGGGACTGCTGGACCTCACCACCTACCGCGATCTGCGCGACGGCCTGCTCAAGTGCGCGGCGGACGAGCCGAGGGCCGTCATCGTGCGGCTCGACGAGGGGTTCGAGTGCGCGACGCCCGCGTTCATGTCGGTCTTCACCACGGTGTGGATGCGCGTGTCCGAATGGCCCGGTGTGCCGATCATGCTGGTGGGGGAGTCGCCCCTGCACCGCGAGGTGCTCGACAACGGCGGCGCGGGCACGCTGGTGCCGAGTTTCCTGGTGCTGGACGCCGCTTTGGAGGCCCTCGGGCAGCCGCCCGAGCGCAGGCGTGACGAGATCCTGCTCCCCGAGACCCTGGTGGCCGGGCTGCTGGCCCGGAACTTCGTCCGCGAGGCGTGCGAGCGCTGGCTGGTCGACCACCTCACCGAGAACGCGGTGACGGTGGCCACCGAGCTGGTGGAGAACGCCGTCCGCCACGGCCGGTCCGAGCCGGTGCTGCGCCTGGAACTGCGCGGCGACCAGCTGAGCGTCGCGGTGCGCGACGCGAGCCCGGAACCGCCCCGGGAACCGAAGATTGACACGCAGCGGCCGGGCGGCCGGGGCATCACGATCGTCGACTCCCTCAGCCGGGTGTGGGGCTGCTCGCCGTGGTCGCGCGGCGGCAAGGTCGTCTGGGCCGTCATCGGGGAGTGACCCGAGTAGCGTTCGGTGCCGTGAGCGATCGCCAGTCGCCGGACGAGGACTTCGAAGAGGTGCTGCGCTACCTCAAGGAGACTCGCGGCTTCGACTTCACCGGGTACAAGCGCACCAGCCTCATGCGCCGCGTCCACCACCGGATGAGCCAGGTCGGCATCGAGTCCCACGCCGACTACATCGACCGCCTCCAGGTCGACCCGGACGAGTTCAACGCGCTGTTCAACACCATCCTGATCAACGTCACGGGCTTCTTCCGCGACCGGGAGGCGTGGGACTGCCTGCGCGACGACGTGGTGTCCGCGATGCTCGCCGAACGCGGTCCGGACGAGCCGATCCGGGTGTGGAGCGCCGGGTGCGCGTCGGGGGAGGAGGCGTACACCCTCGCGATGGTGCTGGCCGAGGTGCTCGGCCCCGAGCGGTTCCGCCGCCAGGTCAAGATCTACGCCACGGACGTGGACGGCGAGGCGCTGGCGCACGCCCGGCAGGCGGTCTACACCGAACGCGAGCTGGAGGGCGTGCCGCCGGAGCTGGTGACGACGTACTTCGAGCCGCACCAAGGGCGGTACGCGTTCCGCAAGGACCTGCGCCGCACGGTGATCTTCGGCCGCAACGACCTGGTGCAGGACGCGCCGATCTCCCGGATCGACCTGCTGGTGTGCCGCAACACCCTGATGTACTTCAACCAGGAGACGCAGGCCAGGATCCTCGGCCGGTTCCACTTCGCGTTGACCCCGCGCGGCGTGCTGTTCCTCGGCAAGGCGGAGATGCTGCTCGCCCACGGCCGCCTGTTCGACCCGATCGACCTCAAGCGGCGGCTCTTCCGCAAGGCCAACGGCTCCGGGGGTGGTGTGCCGAACTTCGTCACGCACGCGTTCGCGCAGGACCGCCGGATCGACGTCGGCGGGCTGGACCGGCTGCGTGAGCACGCGTTCGCGGGCGGCCCGGTCGCCCAGGCGGTGATCAACAGCGAGGACGTGCTGGTGCTGGCCAACCAGCAGGCGGAGGCGCTGTTCGGGTTGAGCGGTCAGGACGTCGGCCGCCCGCTGCGCGACCTCGACCTGTCGTACCGGCCGGTGGAGCTGCGCGGCCACGTCGAGCAGGTGCGCAACGAGCGGCGGCCGCTGCGGGTCAAGGAGGTCTCGTGGCAGCGGCCGGGCGGTGAGCTGCTGTGGCTGGAGGTGGACCTCAACCCGTTGTTCGGCAACCCGTTGTCCGGCCAGGACAGCGCGATCATCGGCATCTCGATCGTGTTCCACGACGTGACCGCCACCCGGCGGCTGTTCGACGACCTCGAATTCGCCAACCAGCAGCTGGAAACGGCCTACGAGGAGCTCCAGTCCACGAACGAGGAACTGGAGACCACCAACGAGGAGCTCCAGTCCACCGTGGAGGAGCTGGAGACCACGAACGAGGAGCTCCAGTCCACCAACGAGGAACTGGAGACGATGAACGAGGAGTTGCAGTCGACCAACGACGAACTCCAGACGATCAACGACACGCTCCGCGACCGCACCCGCGAACTCGACCAGGTGAACGACTTCCTGGAGTCGATCCTCACCTCGCTGCGCGCCGGCGTGATCGTGCTCGACCCGGGGATGCGGGTCATCGCGTGGAACCGGGGCGCGGAGGAGCTGTGGGGCGTGCGCCGGGACGAAGCCGTGGGCGAGCACCTGCTCAACCTCGACATCGGCCTGCCCCTGGCGGAGCTGCGGCCGGTGGTGCGGCAGGCCCTGGGCGACGCGTCGTTCCTGACCGAGGTGAAGGTCGGTGCGATCAACCGGAAGGGGCGTGACGTGGTCGTGCGGGTGGTGTGCAGCTCGCTGCGGTCCAACGCCGGTGAGCCGAACGGCGCGATCCTCGTCATGGAGCAGAGCGGCTGACGTCGCCGTTCGGGCTCAGCTCGCCTCGTCCACCGCTCCCACGATGGTGAAGTGGGCGGTCATCTCCGTGACCTCCAACGGGCGGAGCACCACCTGCGTGGTCGCCACCAGCCGCAGCTTCGTGCCCGCCTCCGCGCACGCGGCGTCCACCTTGATCAGCAGGTTGATGCCGGTCGAGCCGAGGAACGTGACGCCGGACAGGTCGAGGACCAGCGTCCCGATCCCGTCGGCGAGCCTGCGGAGCACGAATTCCTCGACCTCCGGGACCGTCGCCATGTCCAGCTCGCCGGCCACTCCGACGACAGCCACGCCCACGGCCACGTCACGCGCGGTGAGCGCGACGGTGTCGGTGAAATCGTCCATGTCCACCCCTGGGTGTGGTCGGCAGGATGCGGCTGTCTGCTCAACCGCGCCCAGCCTAGGCCCAGGGGAACGCGCCGCGCCCGTCAGGACGCGTGCGACCGGTGCCGGAGTGCGTCGGGAATCAGCCGACCACGCGCCGGATGACGCTGATCGGTCCGATGGAGTCGATGTCCTGGACCTTGACCGGCACGCCCTCGGTGGACGCGTGCACGGCGCGGATGCCGTCGATCGCCATGGACACGTGCGTCTGGCCGGAGTAGTAGATGACCAGGTCGCCGGCCCGCACCTCGTTGCGCGACACCGACCGCCCGATCGTGGCCTGGCCGTAGGTGGTGCGGGGGATGCTGATGCCGGCCGTGCGGTACGCCGCCTGCATCAGGCTGGAACAGTCCCAGGTGTTCGGGCCGTTCGAGCCGTACACGTACGACTTGCCGCGCTGGGCGAGCGCGAACGCCAGCGCCTGCCCGGCCTGGCCCGCGGGCACCGGGATGGCGCTCATGTCGCCGGCCGCGTTCAACGACGCCCGCTCGGACGCGCTCAGCGAGCGGTAGGCGTTGCGGGCGTCGGTGATCTGGCCGTCCAGGGCGATCTTGCGCTGGTCGATGTCGATGATGGCCTGGTTCGCCGCGCCGGCCGCCTCGGTGGCACGGTGGGCCGCGTCGTTCGCCTGGTTCACCGCGTCGGACAACCCCTGCAACGCCTCCGCGTTACCGCCCGCGAGGACGCCGAGCGCGCTCATCCGGTTCAGGAAGTCCTGCTGCGAGTCGCTGACCAGGAGGGCGGAGAGCTGGTTGAAGCGGGCGCCTTCGAACGAGGCCTCGGTGAGGAGGTCGACCTGGCCGCGCAGCGCTTCCTGGGCCTGCTGGGCGCCGGCGAGGTCGCGGTTCGCCTGGTCGAGCGCGCCCTGCGCGGTGCCGAGGGCTTCCTGCGCGCGGAGGTGCTCCTCGTTCAGCGCCTCGGCCTGCATGGAGAGCTCGTTGTACTTCTTCAACGCGTCGGAGGCGTTGGGCGGCAGCACGGGATCTGCCGCGGCGTGGTGGAACGGCATGGCGGCGCCGACCAGCGCGGTGACGGCGGTGGCCGTCAGGGCGGCTCGGACGGTGCGCAGAGCAGGGTTCGACGCCACGGTCGCGCGATCCTCCTTGAAGCCGGGTGAGGGTGCCCGAACGGGTCACACCCGCTCAGATCTCGGACAGGTTACGGAACCGAGGTGCGCTAGTCCATCAGGGGTCCCGTTCCACGCACTTCGGTGCGCGGTCAGGCCAAGCCGGTGAGGTCGGTTCGGCCACCGGGGTGACCGACGGCGCGGCCGGAGGCTGTGGTGGCCAGTCGGGCGGCGACTGGGGGAGGGTCGCCGCGCAGCAACGCCACGGTCAGGGCTGCCACGAACGCGTCACCGCCGCCCGTCGTGTCGACCACGTCCTCGTCGGTCAACGGGATCACCGCCGCGTCGTCGTCCCACACAACGACATTGCCCTCACCGGGCACCTCCAGCGCCACCACCGACGGCCCCCGCGCCAGCAGCTCGCGTCCCGCCCGCACGGCCTCCTCCGCACCGGTGATCCGCCGCCCCGCCAACGCCTCCGCCTCGCGGTGATCGGCACGCACGACGTCGGCGGCGGCCAGGAGTTCGGCTTGGCGACCGTCCGGCGCACCGTCCAGCACGACCAACCCGCCGGCCGCACGCACAGCGGCCAGCGCGGTGTCGGAAGGTTGCTCGAGCTGGACGATCACCGCGTCCGCCCCCGCCAACATCGACGCCGCGGCACGGACGTCCTCCGGCGTCACCAGCGTCCGACTCGGGACGTCCTCCAGGTACCGGTACGCGCCGCCGCACACGACGTCCACGATCAACGCCGTCCGGGTCGACTCCCGCCGGACCACCGCCGCCGTCGCTACGCCGTCCGCGCCCAGCCGCTCGACCAGTAGGCGGCCGTCCCGATCGTCCCCCACGACACCGACCAACGCGGCCGTCGCGCCGAGCTGCCGGGCCCCGCGGGCGATGTTGGCGCCCTTCCCGCCGAGCACTTCGCGGCGTTCCCGAACCTCCGCGCGGGCACCCGGATCGGGCACTTCGGACACCACCAGCACCAGGTCACGGGCTATCTGGCCGACCACCGCGATCCGCATGGTCGAGCGGTACCCGGCGGCCACCAGTTGAAACAGACCGTTGACGTGCGGTCACCGGTAGTGCGATCGTAATTCTGGGAGCGCTCCCAGACACATTGTTCACAGATCACCGTCGATCTGAAGGAGATGTCCTTGCGACTCAAGCGCTTAGGGGCGTTGGCCGTGGCCGCGCTCGGTATCGTCGGTGTGACCACGGTGTTCGTCCAGAGCGGCGTAGCGGTGGCGCACGGTTCGATGACCTACCCCGCAAGCCGCACCTACGCCTGCTACGAAGACGGCCGGATCGGCGGCGGCGGTGGCGACCTGAACCCGACGAACCCGGCGTGCGTCGCCGCGGTGCAGATCGGCGGGAAGCAGCCGCTGTGGGACTGGTACGGCAACCTCATCAGCCTGGCGGGCGGCAAGCACCGCGAGATCATCGCGGACGGCGACCTGTGCGGCCCCACCACCAAGTACGACGCCTACAACCTGGCCCGCAGCGACTGGCCGGTGACCAACCTCCGGGCGGGCGCGGCGATCAACTTCAAGTACAACGCCTGGGCGCCGCACCCCGGTCGCTGGGACCAGTACGTCACGCGGGACGGCTTCGACGTCACGCAGCCGTTGAAGTGGTCCGACCTGGAGCCCGCGCCGTTCGACACGATCACCAACCCGGTCGCGTCCGGCGGCGAGTACTCGTGGAACGGCACCCTGCCGAACAAGTCCGGCCGCCACATCATCTACTCGATCTGGCAGCGCAACGACAGCCCCGAGGCGTTCTACAGCTGCTCGGACGTGAACTTCACGGGCGGCGGCACCGGCGGTGACACCGTCGCTCCGACGGCTCCGGGCACGCCCACCGGCACGGCCTCGTCCAACTCGGTGGCGTTGAGCTGGGCCGCGGCGACGGACAACGTGGCCGTCAGCGGCTACACGGTCTACCGCGAGGCGGGCGCCACCGACGTGTCGGTCGCGACCAGCACGGGCACCTCGGCCACCGTCACGGGCCTCACCGCGAGCACCGCGTACCAGTTCTACGTGGTGGCACGGGACGCGGCGGGCAACACCTCGCCGCCCTCGGCCCTGGTGTCCGTGACGACCACCCCCGGTGGCACGACGCCCGGCGCATGCTCGGTGACGTACAACGTGCCCAGCTCGTGGTCCGGTGGCTTCACCGCGAACGTGACGGTGAAGAACACGGGCACGAGCGCGGTCAACGCGTGGCAGCTGGTCTGGGACCTCCCGGCGGGTCAGGGCATCACCCAGGCCTGGTCGGCGGACGTCGTCGTGGCGGCGGGCAAGGCCACCGCGAAGGGCGCGAGCTGGAACCAGAACATCCAGCCGGGTCAGACGGTGAGCTTCGGGTTCAACGGTTCGGCGCAGGGGACGCCGACGAACCCGACCTCGTTCGCCCTCAACGGCGCTTCGTGCGCCACGGCCTGATGTTCGCCCGATGCGCGGCCCTGGTCGCGCTCCTGGTGGGGTCGGTCGCCTGTTCCTCGGCGACCGGCTCCACCGGCCTGGCGGCCAACGCGCTGGGCCCGCCCCTCGCCACCTCGTCCGAGGTGGGCGAGTGGGTGGAGGAGAAGACCGGGGAGTGCGACGACGTCGAGCCGCGCACGATGGAGGAGTTCGCCGAGTTCGTCGGCCCGCTCCGGGCGAAGCTCTACGCGCCGTACATCGCGGAGTGGGCGACGTGCAAGGCGGGTCCGTACGAACGACTCGGGCTGGTGGTGTTCCAGCGCGAGAAGCTGGCGGACTTCCAGCGCGCGTGGCAGGCGGCGCTCACCAGCGGCGAGGTCTCGGACAACCCGGACTTCGGCTTCGGCAACGGCTTCGCGTTGAGCGGCACGCTCGGCCTGGAGCTGTTGGGACTGCACGACCTGCGTTGCACTCCGGTGCTGCCCGGCGACCAAGTAGGACACACCGTGCCCGCTGAGGCACAGGGGTGCATCTACGCGCAGAAGCCGGGCGGCCACCACCACTAGGCGGCTCGTCAGCGCGGCGCGGCGGTGCTTTGTCGCACCACCAGCGTGGTGGCAAGCTCGATTCGGCGGTGTTCGGGCTCTTCACCACGTGCCAGCGTGATGGCGAGACGGGTGCCCGCCGCGGCCATGTCCTGCAGCGGCTGTCGGACTGTGGTCAGCGGCGGGCCCACCCATTGCGCCACCGGGAGGTCGTCGAAGCCGACGACGCTCAGGTCTTCCGGGATGCGCAGGCCGGCCGCCCGTGCCGCCTCGTAGACGCCGAGGGCCTGGAGGTCCGAGCCGGCGAACACGGCGGTGGGCGGGTCGGCGAGGTCGAGCAGCGGGGCGAACTGCGCGCGGCCGGACTCCACGTGGAAGTCGCCGTAGCGCACCAGGGCGGTGTCGTAGTCCAGGCCCGCCGTCTCCAGCGCGGCCCGGTAGCCGTCGACCCGGGCGCGGCTGCACAGCACCCGCTCGGGACCGCCGATCATGGCGATGCGGCGGTGGCCCAGTTCGATCAGGTGCCGGGTGGCGGTGAGGCCGCCGTTCCAGTTGGTGGCGCCTATGGACGGCGTCTCCAGCTGGGGTTCGCCGATCGGGTCGACCACGACGACCGGGATGTCCCGCGCGCGGAGCTTCGCCAGCTGCGAGGACGTGAGGTCGGAGAAGACGGAGATCACGGCCAGCGGCTTGCGGGCGATGACGCCTTCGAGCCAGCCGTGACCGGGGGTGAGCCGACCCTGCGACTCGGACAGCACCAGCGCGAGACCCTGCTCGGAGGCGACCTGCTCGGCGCCGCGGATGATCTCCAGCGCCCAGGCGCTCTCCAGCTCGTGGAACATCAGTTCCACCAGGTTGGACCGCTTCGAGCGTTCGTCCGCCCGCCGCTGGTAACCGTGCCTGCGGATGATCGCCTCGACCCGTTCCCGGGTGTGCGGAGCGACGTCCGCGCGACCGTTCATGACCTTCGAAACAGTCGGAACCGAAACCCCTGCCTCGGCCGCGATGGCGGCGATGGTGATCTTACCTGAGGCGGTGCCATCCGAGGGTGACGGGTCGGCTTTGGTCGGCATGAGGGCAGTCTACGACAGCCCCGCCCAGTTCCGGCCGCCTGACGCGGTGCGGGACCGGTGGGTTGTTGGTCACTCGGCCGCCCGGTAACCCGTTCGAAACAATCGATGTCTAAACCGAAACTGTCGAACGTCCAGTGATTGAGACGCTGCGCATGCACATGTTACGGGAAAGCAGAAGGGCTCGGGCCCGTGGGAGAGCACGGGCCCGAGCCCGGGGAGCGGGGACTGCTACTTGCCGAAACCGGCCGTGAGGCCGCTGAGCAGGAACCGCCGCCCGATCAGGTACACCGCGAAGATCGGCAGCACGGACAGCGTCACCGCCGCGAGCAGCGCGGGCACGTTGGTGCCGAACTGCCCCTGGAAGTCCCACAACCCGAGGGTGAGCACCCGCGAAGACTCAGACTGGGTGAGCACCAAGGGGAAGAGGAACCCGTTCCACGCGTTGAGCGACGTGTAGACGACCACGGTCATGATCGCCGGCCTGGCCAACGGCAGGACCAGCGACACGAGCACGCGCAACGGGCCGGCGCCGTCGATCGACTGCGCCTCGTACAGCTCGCGCGGCACGTCGCGCAGGCTGTTGGTGAGCACCAGCATGGCCACCGGCAGCGCGAACGCCGCCGTCGGCAGGATGATCGCGGTGAGCGTGTCGTACAGCTGCATCCTGGTGATCATCAGGTACACCGGGATGATCGTGGCCTGCGCGGGGATCGCCAGACCCATGAGGATCAGGGTGAACCCGCGCTGCACGAACGGCCCCGTGTTCCGGACCACCGCGTAGGCGGCCGGCACCGCGATGAGCACCACGATGCCCACCGTCGCGACCGTCACGATCACGTTGTTCAGCAGGTACTGGCCGAAGCCGCCGGTCAGCACGGTGACGTAGTTGTCCAGCGTCAGCGCGTCCGGCACCGCCCAGGCGCTCTTGCCGAGGTACTCGGATCGAGTGCGCAGCGACACCGTGACCAGGTAGATCAGCGGTCCGAGGATGAAAGCCAGCCACGCCAGGGCGAACAGCCCGGCGGGCCAGTTGGGACGAGACTTCACGACCCCTCCTGCTGGCTGCTCATCGAGCGGAACCCGCTCCACCGCATGACCGCGATCGACAACGCGGTGCCGAGCACGACCAGCACGACCGCGATCGCGCTCGCGTAGCCCATCTCGAACCCGCTGAAGCCGGTGATGTACATGTGCAGCGGCAGGATGCGGGTCGCGGTGCCCGGTCCGCCGTTGGTCAGGATCAGCACGGTGTCGAACGTGGTCAGCGAGCCGACCAGCATCAGGACCGACGACGTGACGATCGTGTAGCGCAACTGCGGCAGCGTGATGTGCAGGAACTTCCCGACCCTGGTGGCCCCGTCGAGCGTCGCCGCCTCGTAGAGCGACGGCGGCACCGCCCGCGCCGCACCCTGGTAGAGCAGGGTGTGGAACGGGATGAACTGCCAGGAGATCACGAGGACCACCGTGTAGAGCGCGATGTCCGGGTCGCCCAGGAACAGCGGGCCACCGACGAACGCGCCGAAGTTCGGCTCCAGCAATGCCTGCCACAAGAGTGCGATGGCAGCCGTGGACAGCAGCAGCGGGAGGAAGAAGATCGAGCTGAGCACTGCCCTTGACCGCTGCTTGCCGGCCGCCCAGACCCCGACCAGCAACGCGATCGGGGTCTGGACGAGCCACGACATGACCATCAGCAACAGGGTCCGCCACACCGAGGCGCGAGCCTCGGAGTCATCGAGCAACCGGGACCAGTTCTCGCCGCCGTTGAGCTGCGGCGTGCCCAGACCGTCCCAAGCGGTGAAGCTCAGGTAGATCACCAGGACCATGGGCAACGCGGCGAACAGGGCGAAGAACGCGAACGCCGGCACGGCATACCAGGCCGAAGGCCGCTGGGACGACATCAGCGCGCGGCCACCGCGTCGACGAACTGCTGCGGCGAGACCGTGCCCAGGAAGAACTCCTGGAGCTGGGTCAGCATGAACGTGGCCTTGTCAGCCGGCAGGTCCTGGTCCCAGGACAGCTGGAAGTTCTTCGAGTCCAGCACCATCTTGTAGATGTCGGACGCGTAGTCCGGGTGCGCGGACTTCTTGAGCTTCTCCTCGGCGCCCACCACCGGCGGGACGTCACCGGCCTCGATCAGGGCCTCGATGTAGGAGTCCTCGTGGAGCGTGGTCGTGACGAACTTCTTCGCCGCGTCCAGGTTCTTCGAGTCCGCCGTGGCGGAGTAGAAGTTGCTCACGTTGCCGACCAGGTTGGACGGGTCGCCCTTGCCGCCGGGGATCGACGGGAACTCGATCCAGCCCAGGTCGCCGTTCTTCACGAAGTCCGGGCTCTGGTCCAGCTGGTTGGTGTACTCCCACGAACCCATGAGGTGCATGGCGGCCTTGCCCTGGGCGAGGATCGTCGACGCGCCACCGGCGTCGTAGCCCACGGACGCGAACGCGTTGCCGAAGCCACCGCGGTCGATGAGCTCCTTGAGCTTGGTCATGGCCCCGACCACGGCCGGGTCCTTCCAGCCCTCGGGGCCCTTGTCCCGGATGGTCTTGAACACCTCGTGGCCCGCGAAGCGGTCGAGCACGTACTCGGCCCACATCAGCTCGGTCCACGCCTGGGTGCCGGCCAGGGCGATGGGCGTGATGCCCTTCGCCTTGAAGGTGTCGACCAGGGTGAGCAGCTCGTCCCACGTCTTCGGCGGCTGCGCGCCGGCCTCGGTGAAGACCTTCTTGTTGAAGAACAGCAGGACCGGCTGCATGCCCCGCATCGGGACGCCGTAGTTCTTGCCGTCGAGCTTCGCGCCGTCGAGGACGCTGGGGATGAACTTCTCCTTGGCGGCCTTGTTCTCGTCCAGCACGGAGGTCAGGTCGGCGACCTTGCCGGCGTCGACGTACTCCTTGAGGTTGCCGCCACCCCAGTTGAAGAACAGGTCGGGGGCCTGGGGCGAGCCGATGGCCACCCGCAGCCGCTGCTTGTAGGGGTCGTTGCCGAACGTCTCGAGGGAGGCGTCACCGCCACCCGCCTTGAACGAGTCGATCGACTTCTGCTCGATCTTGTTGAGGACCGGGTCCTCGAGGGCCCAGATCTTCAGGGCGCCACCGCTGGTCTCGCCCGGACCGGACGTACCACACGCGGACACCACTGCTGTCACGGCGACGAGCCCCATCGCGATGAGGGGACGCACCCATGAACGGCGGGACATGCGACCGCCACCCTTCTGCCACGCTGCGGAATTGATTCGTGGCATCGAAACATTTCGAAACATCCACGACTTGCGCAGACCCTAGGCCCGTGCCGAATCGGTGTCAAGCATCACCTGATGGCGCGTCTCAGTGATGTTTCTGCACGTCAGAAGGTCACTCTTGTGTTTCGATCGAGTTTCGATACTATCGGCCCATGCGTCGAGCCACGTTGGCCACGATTGCCGCAGCAGCGGGGGTGTCTCTCCCGACGGTGTCCAAAGTCCTGAACGGGAAGGACGACGTCGGCGCGGAGACACGGGCTCGTGTGCGGCAGTTGCTCGCCGAGTACGACTACGTGCCGGTGGGGTCCCGTCGGGCCTCCGGGCACCTGCTCGTGGACCTCGTGTTCACGGCTCTCGACAGCCCCTGGGCGGTGGAGATCATCCGCGGTGTCGTGGACACCGGACTGCACGTCGTGGTCTCGTCCACGGACAAACCCCGTCAGCACACCTCGTGGGCCGCGTCGCTGGTCGAGGCCCGGCGCGCGGGCGCGCTGCTGGTCACCTCCCAGCTGACCGCTGCCGACCGCCGTGTGCTGGCCAACTCCCGCATCCCGGTCGTGGTCATCGATCCGGTCGACCTGCCGCAGCCGAACGTGCCGAGCGTCGGCGCGACGAACTGGGCCGGCGGACTGTCCGCCACCGAACACCTCCTCAGACTGGGCCACCGCCGGGTCGGCGTCATCGGCGGACCGGCCGGGATGCTGTGCAGCCGGGCGCGGGTCGACGGCTACCGCGCCGCGCTGGACCGGGCGGGCATCGCGTTCAACCCCGAACTGGTCAAGCACGGGGACTTCAAGCACGAGGGCGGGTTCCGCCGCGCGGCCGAGCTGCTGGCGTTGCCGGACCGGCCGACGGCGATCTTCGCGGGCAACGACGAGCAGGCGTTGGGCGTGATCGAGGCGGCCCGGATCATCGGGCTTTCGGTGCCGCACGACCTGAGCGTGGTCGGGTTCGACGACCTGCCGGTCGCGGTCTGGTCGTCACCCGCCCTCACCACCGTGCGCCAGCCGCTCACCGAGATGGGCCGCCACGCGGGCCGCATGCTCGCGGACCTGATCGCGGGCCGTCCCGTGGAGACGGAACGGGTGGAACTGGCCACCGAACTCGTCGTCCGATCGTCAACGAAGGAGCCGCCGTGCTGAACATCTGGGCCGATCCCGGAAAGCCGACCGGTGAGCGGGTCGCCGCCTTGCTGGCCGAGCTGACCCTGGAGGAGAAGCTGGCCCAGCTGGTCGGGGTGTGGGTGGGTGTGTCGGAGACCGACCAGGAGGTCGCTCCCGCGCAGCACGAGTTCGCCGAGCCGCTGCCGCCGTGGGACGAGTTGACCAAGCCTGGCCTCGGCCAGCTGACCCGCGTGTTCGGCACGGGGCCGATCGACCCGTTGGTCGGCGCGAAGGTGCTGGCCGAGACGCAGCGCAAGCTGGTCGCGAACACCCGCTTCGGCATCCCCGCCATGGCGCACGAGGAATGCCTGGCCGGCTTCACCGCCTGGCAGGCCACCGTCTTTCCCATCCCCCTCGCGTGGGGCGCCTCGTTCGACCCGGTGACGGTCGAGCGGATGGCACGCGAGGTCGGTCTCGTGATGCGCGACGTCGGCGTCCACCAGGGATTGGCGCCGGTGTTGGACGTGTCGCGCGACCCGCGGTGGGGGCGCACCGAGGAGACCATCGGTGAGGACCCGTACCTCGTCGGCCTCCTCGGTGCGGCGTACACCAAGGGCTTGGAGTCCAGCGGGATCGTCGCCACCCTGAAGCACTTCGCGGGCTACTCGGCCTCGCGCGGTGGGCGCAACCACGCGCCGGTGCACATGGGCCCGCGCGAGTTCGCGGACGTGGTGCTGCCGCCGTTCGAGATGGCTTTGCGGCTGGGTGGCGCACGGTCGGTCATGCACTCGTACGCCGAGGTGGACGGCGTGCCGCCGGCTTCCGACGAGTCCCTGCTCACCGATCTGCTGCGCGGCCAGTGGGGCTTCGAGGGCGTGGTGGTCGCGGACTACTTCGGGGTGTCGTTCCTGGAGACCTCGCACGCCATCGCGGGCTCGCCGGGTGAGGCCGCCGCGTTGGCGCTGGCCGCCGGTGTGGACGTGGAGCTGCCCAGCGTGCGCTGCTACGGCGAACCGCTCGCGGAGCTGGTGCGGTCCGGTCAGGTGGAAGAAGCGCTGGTCGACCGCGCGGTGGTCCGCGTGCTGACGCAGAAGTGCGAGCTGGGCCTGCTGGACGAGGGCTGGGCGCCCGAGTCGCCCGCCGTGCTGCGCGGCGAGCCGGTCGACCTGGACCCGCCGGCGCTGCGCGACCTGGCCCGCACGATGGCCGAGCGTTCCGTGGTGCTGCTGGACAACGCCGCCGGCGTGCTGCCGCTGCGTGACGCGGGCAAGCTCGCCGTGGTCGGACCGTGCGCTGACGACCTGCTGGCGCTGATGGGGTGCTACGCCTTCCCGAACCACGTGGGCGTGCAGCACCCCGAGATTCCGCTGGGTGTCGAGATGGACACGATGGTGCAGGCCGTGCTGAAGGAGTTCCCGGCCGCGACCGTCACCAACGCCAAGGGCTGCGAGGTCGACGGCGACGACCGGTCCGCCATCGAGGACGCGGTGGCCATCGCGCGCGACGCCGACGTGGTGCTCGCCGTGCTGGGCGACCGGGCCGGGCTGTTCGGCCGCGGCACGTCCGGTGAGGGCTGCGACGCCGAGGACCTGTCCCTGCCCGGTGTGCAGGGCGACCTGCTGGAGGCGTTGCTGGCGCTGGACGTGCCGGTGGTGCTGGTCATGCTGAGCGGTCGTCCCTACGCGCTCGGCCCGTACCAGCCGGCCGCCGTGGTCCAGGCGTTCTTCCCGGGTGAAGAAGGCGCGGGCGCGGTCGCGGGCGTGCTGAGCGGACGCGTGAACCCGTCCGGCAAGCTGCCCGTGCAGGTGCCGCGCGGTTCCGGCGGCCAGCCGACCACCTACCTGCACCCGCCGCTCGGCGGTCCGGGCGGGGTCAGCTCGGTCGACCCGTCGCCCGCGTTCCCGTTCGGGCACGGCCTGTCCTACACGACGTTCGAGCTGTCCGACTTCACCGCGGGCGACGAGTTCCCGTCCGACGGCGAGGTCGAGGTGTCGTGCCTGGTGCGCAACACCGGTGACCGGGCCGGCGCCGAGGTCGTCCAGCTCTACCTGAACGACCCGGTCGCCCGTGTCACCCGGCCGGTGCGTCAGCTCGTCGGTTTCGCGCGGATCGACCTGGAGCCGGGTGAGGCCGCCGAGGTGGCGTTCCGGCTGCACGCCGACCGCACGTCGTTCACCGGCCGCGACGGCAAGCGCGTGGTCGAGACGGGCGAGATCGTGCTCCAGGTCGGCTGCTCCAGCACGGACATCCGCTGGAAGCAGTCCGTGCGGCTGACCGGGGAGAGCAGGATCGTCGGCTACGACCGGGTGCTGGTGACCCCCGTGAGCGTCACGTCACCGGTGCCGACGCGCCGATGAAGCCGATGAAGCCGATGTACAAGACCGCCACCAAGCTGGTCGTGGACACAGGAGGCCTCAGGTCCAGTTACCTGGGGCACCCGGAGAGCCGCCGAGTCCACTGACCGGGCTGGGGCGTGAGGGGGCTATGGCGGTGGTCCCCTCACGCCCCGCCTTTACGGCTTCACAGGTTCGCCCGAAGGTGGCGGAGCTTGCGCTCGTCGTGCACCCGCGGCGTGGCGTGACCGGTGAACGGGAACACCACCATCTCCTTCGGCGCGGTGATCTCGTTGTACGCCGCGTACACAGTGGACGGTGGGCACACGTCGTCCATCAGGCCCACGCTCAGCAATGAGGTCGCGGTGATCCGGCGGGACAGCAACGCGCCGTCCACGTACCGCAGGGTGTCGAGGGCCGCCGGGATCAGGTCCACCTGCTGCGCCAGGAACTTGGAGATCTCCGAGTACGGCTCCGCGTCGGTGATCGTGATCGCCCGCTGGAAGTCGCACAGGAACGGCACGTCGGCGTGGCACACCTTCACCGCTTCGCCGTTCAGCGCGGCGGCGGCCAGCGCCAACCCGCCGCCCTGGCTGCCGCCGGACACCGCGATCCTGGTCTCGTCCACGCCGTCCAGCGAGGCGGCCACCTCCACGGCACGTGCCGCGTCCACCATCAGGCGGGTCACGTAGTACGTCTCGGGTGAGGCGATGCCGCGCGTCATCACGCCGGGGTACTCGGGGCCCGCGAACCCGGAGTCCGGGGTGGTGCCCACCGTCCACCGCCCGCCCTGGCCGCGGGTGTCCATCACGAACACCGCGTACCCGGCGGCCGGCAGCAACGTGTGCTCGGACGGCAGGCCGCGCCCGCCGCCGTAGCCGATGAAGCAGACGACGGTCGGCAGCGACTCCACGCCGGAACCGGCCGGGCGGATGTACCACCCGCGCACCCGGTCGCCGCCGTAGCCGGAGAACTCGACGTCCCACACCGCCAGCGGTCCGTAGGCGTCGGCCGCGTACGGCGTCAGCACCGGCGGCAGCGCGCCGCCACGGGCCTCCTCCAGCCGTGACTTCCACCAGAGGTCGAGGTTGTCCGGCTCGGCGGTCTCGGTCCGGTAAAGCGCGAGCTCCCGCTCGGAGAGGTCGAACCAGGGCACGGCGGTCCCCTTTCACGTAATCCGTTAAGCGCTTAATCACCCTACCGGGCGGAACCGCCGGAACGGCGGTCTAGACTCGTTGATCACCGACCGAGGAGGCGCGGGTGGGAGCCAAGCGTCCGACGATCTCGGACATCGCCAAGGCCGCGGGCGTGTCCACCGGAGCGGTGTCCTACGCGCTCAACAACCGGCCGGGCGTCTCGGAACCGACCCGCCGTCGGATCATGGAGATCGCGGACCGGCTCGGTTGGGTGCCCAGCAGCGCCGCCCGTTCGCTGAGCGACGGGCGTGCGAACGCGATCGGGCTGGTGGTGGACCGGCCCGCGCGGGTGATCGGCGTCGAGCCGTACTTCATGCAGCTCATCTCGGGGATCCAGGGCGCGTTGGCGGGTGGGCCGACGTCGTTGTTGTTGCAGGTCACGGACAACGCGGACGCCGAGCTGGCGGCGTACCGGCGGTGGTGGGGCGAGCGTCGGGTGGACGGCGTGCTGCTGGTCGACCTGGTGCAGAACGACCCCCGGGTGGAGCTCGTGCGTGAGCTCCGTCTGCCCGCTGTCGTGTTGGGTGAGCCCGTCGTGCCGGACCTGCCTTGTGTGTGGACCGACGACGAGATGGCCGTGGCGGAGGTCTTGGAGTACCTGGTGGCGTTGGGTCACCGCCGGGTGGTCCGGGTGGCCGGGCCGACCAAGTTCGTGCACACCCAGACGCGCTCGCGTGCGTTCACCGAGGCCGCCGCCCGGCTCGGCCTGACCGAGGCCCGCGTGGTGCACGCCGACTACTCCGACGAGGCCGCCGCCCGCGTCACCCGGCGCGTGCTGACCAGCGGGACGCCTCCGACCGCGCTGGTTTTCGACAACGACGTGATGGCCGTGTCCGCGTTGGGCGTGGCGCACGAACTGGGCCTGACCGTCCCCGACCAGCTCTCTTTGGTCGCGTGGGACGACTCCGCCCTCTGCCGCCTGGTCCGCCCGGCCCTGTCGGCGGTCCGCCGCCCGATCGCCGAACGCGGCGCCGCCGCCGTCCGCCTCCTCTTGGACGTCATCGGCGGCGGCCCCGCCGAACAGGTCAAGACCTCGGACCCCGAGCTGGTCCCCCGCTCCAGCACCGCCCACCCCCCACCCTCTTAACCCACCCCGCGCGAGTCCTACGTTCAGAACGCGTGAGTCGTACCTTCAGGACCACCGTGTCCTACGTTCAGGACCCCCGAATTCAACGCTCAGAACAGTCGATCTTGTACTGAGCGTTGAACTCGGGGGTCGCGAACGTAGGACTCACGCGTTCTGAACGTAGGACTCACGGGGGGTGGAAGGATCACCGTTGACACTTAAGCGGTTAAGTGCTTTGGTGTGGATGCCTGCCACAGGTAGGCGCGCTGCCCTGCGCTCGTTATGTCAACGTCGACAACAACGCGAGGTACATCCATGCGCAAGCGATTCGCCTTGGCCGGCGCCGCCATCGCCGCCTTGGTCCTGTCACTGCTGACCGTGGTGCCGGCGCAAGCCGCGGCCGGGTTCACCGTCAGCAACGGGCGTCTCCTGGACGCCAACGGCAACGACTTCGTCATGCGTGGCGTCAACCACGCGCACACCTGGTACGCCGACCGCACCACCCAGGCCCTCAAGGACATCAAGGCCACGGGTGCGAACACGGTCCGCGTCGTGCTCAGCTCCGGCGACCGGTGGACCCTCAACAACGCCGCCGACGTCACCAACGTCATCACCCAGTGCAAGGCCAACAAGCTCATCTGCGTGATGGAGGTGCACGACACCACCGGCTACCAGGAGCAGAGCGGCGCCATCAGCCTGGCCCGCGCGGTCGAGTACTGGAAGAGCATCCAGAGCGCGATGGCCGGCCAGGAGAAGTACGTCATCCTCAACATCGGCAACGAGCCGTGGGGCAACGTCGGTTACACCGGGTGGACCCAGGCCACCAAGGACGCCATCACGTCCCTGCGCGCCGCGGGCTTCCAGCACACGATCATGGTGGACGCGCCGAACTGGGGCCAGGACTGGGACAACACCATGCGCGCCAACGCCGCCTCGGTCTTCGCCACGGACCCGCAGAAGAACACGGTGTTCTCCATCCACATGTACGGCGTGTACAACACGGCCGCCAAGGTCAACGACTACCTGAACGCGTTCGTCGCGGCGAAGCTGCCGATCGTGGTCGGCGAGTTCGGGCACGACCACTCCGACGGCAACCCGGACGAGGACACGATCTTCGCCACCACGCAGGCGCTCAAGCTGGGCTACCTGGCGTGGTCGTGGTCCGGCAACGGCGGCGGCGTCGAGTACCTCGACATGGTCACCGGCTTCAACGCCGCCCAGCTGACGAGTTGGGGTCAGCGCGCGATCAACGGCGCGAACGGCATCAAGGCCACCTCCCGCCAGGCCAGCGTCTACGACAGCGGCACCGGCCCGGACATCACCGCGCCGTCCACCCCCGGCACCCCGGCCGCGTCCGGCGTCACGTCCACCGGCGTCACCCTGGCCTGGACCGCGTCCTCCGACAACGTCGGCGTCACCGGCTACGACGTGGTGCGCGTCAACGGCACCACGGAGACCGCGGCGGCGAGCTCCACCACCAACAGCGCGACCATCACCGGCCTCTCGGCGAGCACGGCGTACACGTTCGCCGTCTACGCCCGTGACGCGGCGGGCAACCGGTCCGCCCGTTCCGGCACGGTCACCGTGACCACCCAGTCCGGCGGCGGCACGGGCACCTGCGCGGTCACCTACAAGGTCGCCGGCCAGTGGCAGGGCGGCTTCCAGGGCGACGTCAAGATCGCCAACACCGGCACCACCGCGGTGAACGGCTGGACGCTCCGCTGGACGTGGGCCAACGGCCAGTCCGTCAGCCAGTCCTGGGGCGCCACCACGAGCCAGTCCGCCGCCACGCTGAGCGCGACCAACGTGTCCTACACCGGCAACATCCCGGTGAACGGCTCGGTCAGCTTCGGCTTCATCGGCTCGTGGAACGGCACCAACGCGGCGCCCACGTCGTTCACCCTCAACGGCGCAAGCTGCACCACCGCCTAGGAGCCGGCGATGTCGAGAAAAGCCGCTGTCACAACGCTCTTAGCCGCGCTGGCCACGCTGGTCGGCCTCCTGGTCGCCGCACCGGGCCAGGCGGTCGAGGCCGCCGCACCGACGCGGATCATGGCGCTGGGCGACTCGATCACCGGGTCGCCGGGCTGCTGGCGGGCGCTGCTGGACCGCGACCTGCGCAACGCCGGGCACACGGACATCGACTTCGTCGGCACCCGGACCGGTGACGGTTGCGGGTTCGCCTACGACGGCGAGAACGAGGGCCACGGCGGCGCGCTGGTCACGGCGGTGGCCGACCAGAACCAGCTCGTCGGGTGGTTGGGCGCCACCAACCCGAACGTGGTGCTCATGCACTTCGGGACCAACGACGTGTGGAGCAACCGGTCGACCGCGACGATCCTGGCCGCGTACGGCAAGTTGGTCGACCAGATGCGCGCGAACAACGCGAGCATGAAGGTGATCGTCGCCAAGATCATCCCGATGGCGGCGAGCGCCTGCGGCGAGTGCCCACAGCGGGTGGTCGACCTGAACGCGGCGATCCCGGGCTGGGCGGCGGGCAAGTCCACCGCGCAGTCGCCGATCACCGTGGTCGACCAGTGGGCCGGGTTCGCCACCGGGACCGACACCTACGACGGTGTGCACCCGAACGCGTCCGGTGATCGCAAGATCGCGAACAAGTGGTTCCCGGCCGTGGTGTCCGCGCTCAACGGCACCACGCCCACGTCCACCACGACGAGCACCACGACGTCGACAAGCACCACCACCACTACAACGAGGACGACCAGCACGAGTTCGCCGCCGGTGGAATGCGGCGTCTCGCTCAGGATCGTCAACCAGTGGCCGGGCGGGTTCTCGGGGGAGATCGAGATCCGCAACGGCAACGCGACCGCGACCAAGGGCTGGCGGGTCCAGTTCGACCTGCGGGCCGGCATGGCCGTGACCCAGGGGTGGAACGGCACGTTCAGCCAGAGCGGTTCCACCGTGACGGTGTCCAACGCGTCCTGGAACGGCGCCATCCAGCCGCTGACCTCGATCAAGGTCGGGTTCAACGGCTCGGGTGACGCCACCGGTTGGGTTCCGCCGAGGCCCCTCTGCTCGCTGACCTGACGGGTTCTCGCGGTTGTGCCCCGCATCCGGGGCACAACCGCGAGTGACTCAGGTCACACTTGAACGTGTAGGGAAGTCCGGAACGGCTCCGTCCACAGGTTGAAAGCGCCAAGATGGGCGCGACGAAGACCTAGGAGTCCGACATGGCGAAGTTCCTGCTCCTGATGAACTACGGCCCGGCCGCCAACTGCGACGTCCCGATGGACCAGTGGCCGCACGAGGACATCGCCGCGCACATCCAGTTCCAGAACGACCTGGGCAGCGAGCTGACCGGGAACGGCGAGCTGGTCGACGCGCAGGGCCTGGCGAGCCCCGAGCTGGCCAAGACGGTGACGTTCACCGGCTCCGGCGCGCCGGTCGTCACCGACGGCCCGTTCCCGGAGTCCAAGGAGCTGCTGGCCGGCTACTGGATGGTCGACACCACGCTGGAGCGCGCGCTGGAGATCGCGGCGAAGGCGTCGGCCGCGCCCGGTCCCAACGGCGTTCCGATGGGCATCCCGATCGAGGTGCGGGAGCTGATGTCGGCGCCCGCTTCGCCCGACCTGTGACCCACGCGGTACCTGTGGGCAAGACCGTCGAGGACCTGCTGCGCGAGTGCGCGCCGCAGGTCGTCGGCGTGATCGCACGTCGGTTCGGCGACTTCGCGTCGGCCGAGGACGCCGTGCAGGAGGCGTTGCTGGCGGCGGCGCGGCACTGGCCGGTGGACGGCGTGCCGGACAACCCGCGCGGCTGGCTCGTGCAGACGGCGGCGCGGAAGATGACCGACCTGATCCGCAGCGAGGTGGCGCGGCGACGGCGTGAGGACGAGGTGTTCCACGCACCGTCGCCCGGTGACGCGGTGGACCGGGACGACACGCTGGTGGTGCTGTTCCTGTGCTGCCACCCGGAGTTGACGCCCGCGTCGGCGATCGCGCTGACGTTGCGCGCGGTGGGCGGCCTGGCCACGGCGGAGATCGCGAACGCGTTCCTGGTGCCCGAGGCGACCATGACGCAGCGGATCACCCGGGCCAAGCAGAAGCTGCGCGGCGCGGGTTTCGCCATGCCCGGACCGGACGAGTTCGCCGCGCGGCTGCGGTCCGTGCTGCACGTGCTGTACCTGATCTTCAACGAGGGCTACACCAGCAGCGTCGGCGGCTCCCTGCACCGCACCGAGCTGTCGGGTGAGGCGATCCGGCTGACCAGGGCGGTGCACGCCCGGCTGCCGTCCGACCCGGAGGTGGCGGGCCTGCTGGCGTTGATGCTGCTCACCGACGCGCGCCGGCCCGCACGCACCGGCCCGAACGGCTCGCTGATCCCGTTGGCCGACCAGGACCGGTCGTCGTGGGACAAGGCCCTGATCGTGGAGGGCGTCGAGCTGATCATGGCGGCGGTGGAGCGCGGCGCGATCGGCGAGTACCAGTTGCAGGCCTCGATCGCGGCCATCCACGATGACGCGCTGCGCGCGGAGGACACGGACTGGCCGCAGATCCTGGGCATGTACGGGCTGCTGGAGCGGATGACCGGCAACCCGATGGTCTCGCTGAACCGGGCGATCGCGGTGGCGATGGTGCACGGTCCCGCCGAGGGCCTGAAGCTGATCGACGCCCTGGACGGGCGGCTGCCGGGCCACTACCGCCTCGACGCCGTCCGCGCCCACCTGCACGAGATGTCCGGTGACGTGCCCCGCGCCGTGGCGCACTACCGGGCGGCGGCAGCGCGCACGACGAGCACACCGGAGCAGCGGTACCTGATGGAGAAGGCGGCCAAGCTCGCCCAGTAGGCGACCTCGAGTCGGTAACCTCGGATGCGGGGGTGGTGGCCGTGACCGAGCGCAAACCGGCCGGCGTCGGGTTCGAGACCTGGATCGACCGGCAGATCCGCGAGGCCGAGGACCGCGGCGAGTTCGAGAACCTGCCCGGTGCGGGAAAGCCGTTGCCCGGTCTGCACGCGCCGCACGACGAACTGTGGTGGGTGAAGGAGAAGCTCCGCCGCGAAGAGGGCACCGCCCTCCCCCCGACGTTGTTGCTGCGCAAGCAAGCCGCGGCCGCGCGCGAGGCCGCCGGGCGGGCGTCGAGCGAGGCCGAGGTGCGGTCGATCCTGGCCGACATCAACGCGAGGATCGACGAGGCGATCCGCAAGCCGATGTCGGGTCCGCCCCTGAACCTGATGCCGTTCGACGTGGAGCACGTCGTGGCCGAGTGGCGCAAGGGCCCTGCCGCTCGCTGACACCCGCCCGGCGCTGCGCGCGAGAGCACGGAATCCGGTTGTCACCGCAATTGTGTGAATGTGCGGTCAATGGTCCCTGCGGGTGCGCCTGGCGATCGCGGCAGCTTGTTCGAGTTCCTGTTGTGACGTGCCGAGCACACGTCCGAGCCAGGTGCGCCAGTACGGCCCGGGAATGCGTTTTCCGCGCTCCCAGCGGGACACCTCCTCCCGCGTGATGCTGACGTTGCCGGACACCGCGTGCAGCTCCGCTGCCAGGTCGTACTGGGTCAGCCCGCGTCCGCGCCGGAGTTCGGGGAGCATTTCACTGATCGGTCCCTGGTGCTCCCGTGCGGCTGGTCGGTGCACTGCGCACAACCTCCCTGGTTTCGGTCGAATGACGTCGGCCAGTGTTCCACCCGATTTCCGCCCGGTCATTCGCCCAATCGAACAGACCATTCAACGGTAGGGCCGGTGTCGACCGGCGCCGCGCCCGCCGAGCGCAGCATTCGGGCGACGGCCTGGTGGCCGGCGAGGTGCGTGGCGGTGAACCGGTCGAACCCGTTGGCCACCGCGACGGCCGCCAGCCGGCGCGTCATCGCGGTGGCCAGGCCGACGCGTCGCCAGGGCGGGGTGACCACCACCGCGATCTCGGCCGCGCCCGGTTCGCGGGTCGCCTCATAACGCGCGATCGCCACGCCACGGCCGTCGGCGTCCCGTGCCGCGATCGCGCAGCGGCGGACGTGGTCCAGGTCCGTGAGGTGGGTGAGCAGCGCGGGCGTCACGGTCGGCGCGGCGCCGCAGAACCGTTGGAACAGGGTGTCCAGGTCCGCGTGCCGCAGCGCGTCGGCCAGTTCGTCGCGGTCGGCGGGCGTCACCGGGGTCAGCCACACCTCCCGGTTGTCGGCGAGCCGGTGTCTGGCGGAAGAGCGGTGCGAGACCTCGCGGAACGTGATCATCGCTCGATTTTGGCCCGCGGGCGGTCGTCGACGCAGGGGGCCAGGTGCGCGGGATCGTCGAATGGGCGTCGAACGGAGTTACGTCGTTGACGTACGGCGGATACTTTCGCAATACTCTGTTCGCACTTCTGGATAGCGTTCACACATATGAACGATCTCGCCGCGGAAGGCCCCTCGTCATGCGGATATTGAGTTCTGCGCTCGTGCTTTCATGCGCCCTCGGCGTGTTCGCGGCGGCACCCGTGCACGCAGGTACCGACCTGGGCAAACAGGTGCTTCAGGCCGGTGACGGCTGGGCTTCGAGCGGTACCGGCACGACCGGTGGGTCGGCCGCGACCACTGAGCACGTCGTGCGTGACGCGGAGGAACTGCGGGCCGCGCTGGCCGCGCCCGCCCCGCGCATCATCAAGGTGCGCGGCGTTATCGACCTGCGCGCCGATTGCTCCACCTATGCGGCCGACGGATACACGCTCGCGGGCTATTTGGCGGCATACGACCCCGCCGTTTGGGGGCGTGACACCGAAGTCAGCGGCCCGTTGGAGGACGCCCGCGCGGCATCCGCGCGGCGTCAGGCGGCGGCCATCGCGTTGAACGTCGGCTCCGACACCACGCTCGTCGGCGACGGCCGCGGCGCGGGCATCACCGGCGCGAACGTGCGGGTGCACGGCGTGCAGAACGTGATCATCCGCAACCTCACCTTCCGCGACACCCGCGACTGCTTCCCGCAGTGGGACCCGACCGACGGCTCCGAGGGCAACTGGAACTCGGACTACGACGCGGTGTCCCTGCAACGGGCGACGAACGTGTGGGTCGACCACAACACGTTCACCGACCAGCCGCACCCGGACAGCGAGTCGCCGACCTACTTCGGCCGGCCCTATCAGCAGCACGACGGCTCGCTCGACATGACCAGCGGCACCGACCTGGTCACGGCGTCGTACAACCTGTTCGAGGACCACGGCAAGACGATGCTGATCGGCTCGTCGAACACCTCGACCACCGACCCCGGCAAGCTGCGGGTCTCCATTCACCACAACGTGTTCCGCAACGTCGAGGAGCGGCTGCCGCGGGTGCGGTTCGGCCAGGTGCACGTCTACAACAACCTCTACGAGCCGGGACCGTCGTTCGTCTACGCCTGGGGCGTCGGCGTGAAGTCCGCGCTCTACGTGGAGAACAACTACGTCAAGCTGTCCGGCGGCGGCGCGGTGGAAGACCTCATCTACAACTGGGGCGGCACCGCGATCACCGAGGTCGGCACGGTCGTGGACGGTCGGCCGACCGACGTGCTGGACGCGTTCAACGCGGCCAACCCGACCGCGCAGCTCGCCGGTGACGCCGGCTGGACGCCCACCCTGAACAAGGGCCTTGAGAAGGCAGTGCGGGTCAAGGACCTGAAGGCCGGCGCGATGCAGCGCGAGCGCTACCACGTGGCCAAGGGCACCGACTTCGACACCGTGCAGACCGCGATCGACGCCGCTCCGCCCGGCACCACCATCACCATCGGCAAGGGCGTGTACCGCGAGGTCATCCGGGTGCCCCGGACCAAGCCCGACCTGCTGCTGAAGGGCTCCACCGGCACCGCGCGCGACGTCGTCATCGACTACGACAACGCCAACGGCACCAAGAAGCCCGACGGGACGACGTACGGGACGACCGGTTCGGCCACGGCGACGATCGAGGCGGACGGCTTCACCGCGCGCGACCTGACGTTCAGCAACTCGTTCGACCGGGCCGCGCACCCCGAGATCACGTCCACGCAGGCAGTCGCGGTGAAGGCGACGGGCGACCGCCAGTACTACGACCGCGTTCGGTTCATCGGCCATCAGGACACCCTCTACGCCGACACGCGGGCCGCCGGGACGCGGGCCCGCCAGTACTACCGGGGTGGCGAGATCGTAGGCGACGTCGACTTCATCTTCGGCCGCGCCACGGCGGTGTTCGACCAGATGACGATCCGGGCGCTCGACCGGGGCAGTGACCCGAACGGGTACATCACGGCCGCCAGCACGCGGCGCGACAACCCGCACGGGTTCCTGATCATGAACTCGACCATCGTGAGCGACGCCCCCGCGGGCACCTACTACCTGGGCCGGCCGTGGCACCCCGGCGGCGACCCGGACGCCATCGCGTCCGTCGTCATCCGCGACACGAAGCTGCCCGCCGCCGTGAAGACCGCGCCGTGGACCGACATGTCCGGCTTCTCGTGGCGTGACGCCAGGTTCGCCGAACACCGGAACTCCGGTCCGGGCGCGACCGCCGGAGCCGACCGGCCGCAGCTCACGTCCGAACATGCCTCGCAGCACACCCGCCGCGCGTACCTCGGCGACTGGAACCCCGCATGAGGACTCGCACGTGGGCGCCTTACGCGCTGATCGCACCGACGCTGGTGCTGATGGCGGTCTTCCTGGTCTACCCGATCGGGAGCGTCGTCTACTACAGCCTCCAGCGGTACAACGTCACGCAGCCGTGGAAGAACGGCTTCGCGGGGCTGGACAACTTCAAGCAGATGCTGTTCGACGACCCGCTGTTCTGGCAGAGCCTCGTGTTCAGCGCCAAGTGGGTGTTCGTCGAAGTCGGACTCCAGCTGCTGCTCGGCCTGATCCTGGCGCTGGTGGTGAACGAGACGTTCATCGGCCGCGGCATCGCCCGCGCGCTGGTGTTCTCGCCGTGGGCGGTGTCCGGCGTGCTCACCACCGGCATCTGGATCCTGCTGCTCAACCCGTCCACTGGCATCTTCCAGGAACTCTCGGAGCTGGGCATCGGCTCGCCGGGCACCTCGGTGCTCGGCAACCCCGACACGGTGTTCGACGCCCTGGTGGTCACCGAGCTGTGGCGCGGTGTGCCGTTCTTCGCGATCCTGCTGCTGGCCGACCTCCAGAGCATCCCCAAGGACCTCTACGAGGCGGCGTCGGTGGACGGCGCGAGCCGGTGGCGGCGCTTCACCAGCGTCACCCTGCCGCACCTCAAGGACGCGATCATCCTGTCCACGCTGCTCCGCGCGGTGTGGGAGTTCAACAACGTCGACCTCATCTACACGCTCACCGGCGGCGGCCCGGCGAACCAGACCACCACGCTGCCGCTGTACGTCGCCAGGCAGGCCGTGGACTCGCACAACTTCGGGTACGGCTCGGCGCTGACCGTCGCCGGGTTCCTCATCCTGCTGTTCTTCTCGATCCTGTACCTGCGGTTGTCGAAGTTCGGGAGCCGGGCATGACCGAAACACTCACTCGACCCCCCGTGAACACCCCTCCGCCACCCCGGAAGCCGACGAAACGGCGGCGCCGGGCCGTGGCCGAGGAGCCGGGCAAGCGGTGGCTCATCCACGTGCCGCTGGTCGTGTACCTGCTGTTCACGCTCATCCCGTTCTACTGGATGATCGTGTTCGCGGTGCGGCCGACGGGCTCCACGCAGCTGGTCCCGTGGCCGATCACGCTGGAGCACTTCGACACGGTGTGGAACGACATCGGCTTCGGGATCTTCTTCTACAACAGCGTGATGATCGGCCTCGGCGTGCTGGTGTTCGTCACCATCCTGTCGACCATGGGCGGTTACGCGCTGGCCCGGTTCAAGTTCCGCGGCCAACGGGTGTTCCTGCTGGCGCTGCTGTGCACCCAGTTCATCCCGGGCGCGATGATGCTGATCCCGCTGTTCGTCATCTTCAAGGGCGCGGGGCTGCTCAACAGCCTCACCGGCCTGGTCATCGCGGAGGTGGCGTTCCAGCTGCCGCTCGCGCTGATCCTGATGAGCGGGTTCGTCCGCAACATCTCGTACGAACTGGAAGAAGCCGCCATGGTGGACGGCTGCTCGCGCATGCGGGCGTTCTTCGCGGTCACCTTGCCGCAGCTCAAGCCCGCGCTCGTGGCGGTCGGGTCGTTCGCGTTCATCGGCGCCTGGAACCAGTTCCTGTTCGCGCTGATGTTCGCGTCACGGCAGGACAAGTTCACGCTGCCGGTCGGCCTGAGCTACGCGCTGGGTGAGTTCAACACCGACTTCGGTGCGCTCGCCGCAGGTGGCGTCGTAGCGGCCGTTCCGGTGGTCCTCGTTTTCGCCGTCGTGCAGCGGTTCCTGGTGCAGGGGCTCAGCGCCGGGGCTGTCAAGGGATAGGGAGCATCATGAGAAGACTGCTGGTCGCTGTGGCCGCCGCCGCGCTGGCGTTGACCGCCTGCGGATCCGGGGAGACGGGCGGGGGTGACGGGAAGGTCACCATCACGTTCTGGGACAACAACGGCGGCCCCGCGCGCACGCCCATCTACGAGGAGCTGATCAAGCGGTTCGAGTCCGCGAACCCGAACATCCACGTCGAGTACGTCGGCATCCCCAGCGCGTCGGTGCAGCAGAAGTACGACACCGCCATCGCCGGCGGTGAGACGCCGGACGTCGGCGGCGTGACCACGTCGTACCTCGCCCACCTGGTCGGCCAGGAGGCGCTCGCGCCCGTCGACGACCGCATCAACAGCGGTCCGCTGAAGGACAAGCTGCTGCCCTCGCTGGTCGAGACGGTCCGCCAGACCGGGCCGGACGGCAAGCTCTACCTCGTCCCGTCCTCCGCGAACATGGACGTCATCTGGTACCGCACCGACTGGTTCAAGGACGCGGGCATCGAGCCGCCGAAGACGTGGGACGAGTTCATCACCGCGGCCACCAAGCTGACCGACACGGCCGCGAACAAGTACGGCTACACCATCCGCGGTGGCGCGGGCTCGGTGTTCCAGCTGATCACCGAGGCGTACGCGTACTCCGGCGTGGACAACTTCTACGAGGGCGGCCAGAGCACGCTCAACGACAGCGCCAACGCCGAGCTGGTCGACAAGATCGCCAAGCTGTACAAGAAGGCCACGCCCGAGGCCGACGTCAACAACAGCTTCACCCAGATGATCGCCCAGTTCACCGGCGGCTCGATCGGGATGATGCACCACAACCTCGGCTCCTACAGCGACGTGACCAAGGCGTTGGGTGACAAGGTCGCCGCGATCCCGCTGCCCGTCGGCCCGAGCGGCAAGCGGACCGTCGTGCCGAACCCGACCGACGGCTTCGCGGTGTTCAAGAACAGCGAGAACCAGGACGCCGCCTGGAAGTTCGCCGAGTTCCTGACCTCGTCCGAGTCCAACAGCTACTGGAACGAGAAGGTCGGCCAGATCCCGGCCAACACCGACGTGCGCAGCGCGGCGTGGATCGACAAGGCCGCGCACGTGAAGATGGCGCTCGGCGTCATGGAGGACCCGGCCACCATCCTCGTGCCCGCGCCGGTCTACCTGCCGCAGTACTCCTCGATCACCAAGACCGACAGCGAACCCCAGTACCAGAAGGTGCTCCTCGGCGAGTTGTCCGCGCAGCAGTTCCTGGACGACATGGCGAAGAAGCTGACCGAGGCGCAGAAGGAGTGGGAGGAGCGCAAATGATCGAGCGCGTCGAGGTGTCGGTGTTCACGACCACCGCGTGGACCGCGGTGGACCCGCACGGGCACCGACACCCGAGCGCCCGGCACGAGGTCCGCGAGGCGCTGCTGGAGATCACCGACTCGGACGGTGTCGTCGGACGCGTCCAGGTGCACCCCGACCAGCTGCGCCCCGCCGTGCTCGACTCGATCGTGAAGCCCGTGCTGATCGGCGCGGACCCGTGGGACCGGGAACGGCTCTGGAAAGCGATGGCGCGCAAGCAGCGCGGCTCGCACGGCCGGTTCACGGACCGGGCGTTGGGCTACGTCGACACCGCGTTGTGGGACTTGGTGGGCAAGCAGGTCGGGCAGCCGGTGTGGAAGCTGCTCGGCGGCGCCCGGTCCCGCATCCCGGCCTACGCCAGCACCATGTGCGGTGACGAGACGCCCGGCGGTCTGAGCACGCCGGGTGACTACGCGGAGTTCGCCAAGCAGCTGGTGGAGCAGGGTTACCGGGCGATCAAGCTGCACACGTGGATGCCGCCGGTTCCCGGCGCGCCCAACGTGCGGGCGGACATCGCGGCCTGCGAGGCGGTGCGTGACGCGGTCGGTCCCGGCGTGGAGCTGATGCTCGACGCCAACCACTGGTACTCCCGCACCGAGGCGCTGGAGCTGGGCCGTGCGCTGGAGGGCCTGGGCTTCTACTGGTTCGAGGAGCCGATGGAGGAGGCGTCGATCAGCTCCTACCGGTGGCTGGCCGAGCAGCTGTCCATCCCGGTGATCGGCCCGGAAGTGGCGTGGGGCAAGCACATGAGCCGAGCCGAGTGGATCACGTCCGGCGCGTGCGACATCCTGCGCGCCGGGCCGACCGACGTCGGCGGCATCTCGCCGACGGTCAAGGCGCTGCACCTGGCCGAGTCGTTCAACATGGACTGCGAGATCCACGGTGACGGCTCCGCCAGCCTGGCCGTCCTCGGCGGCACCGACAACGGCCGCTGGTACGAGCGCGGCCTGCTGCACCCGCTGCACGACTTCGACCGCGTGCCGCCGCACCGGCTCGCGATCGCCGACCCGCTCGACGCCGACGGGCACGTCGCCATGACCTCCTCTCCCGGTCTCGGTGACGAGTTCGACGTCGAGCACATCCGCAAGCACACCGTGGAGAGGTGGTGAGTCCGGTGTAGGCCACAGGCCGCCGTCACGTTCCCCGCCGCCGGTTCCCTTTTCATCCATTGTCGTATGGAGGAAACCGCATGTCCCGCAAGATCTCCCGTGCGCTGCTAGCGGCCACGGCCCTGGCCGCGACCGCGATCGTGGCGCCCACGGCGAACGCCGCGTCGTTCAACCTCGAAGGCTGGGCCACGCAGTGCGGCGGAACGACCGGTGGCGGCAGCGCCTCCCCGGTCACCGTCAGCACCACCGCGGCGTTCATCTCGGCCGTCCAGTCGACCAGCGCGTCGGTGGTCCGGGTCTCCGGCACCATCACGCTGTCGAGCATGACCAAGGTCGCGTCCAACAAGACGATCATCGGTGTCGGCTCCGGCGCGACGATCGCCGGCCACGGCCTGAACATCTCCAAGGTCTCGAACGTCATCGTCCGCAACCTGAACTTCCGGGACTGGCGGGACGACGGCATCCAGGTCGAGACCTCGACGAGGGTCTGGGTCGACCACAACACCCTGCGCAACGGCTACGACGGCGCGATCGACGTCAAGCGCGGGTCCGACTGCGTGACCGTGTCGTGGAACAAGATCAGCAGCCACGACAAGACCATGCTGCTCGGCCACAGCGACGACAACGGCAGCCAGGACCGCGGCAAGCTGCGGGTCAGCTACCACCACAACTGGTTCGACGGCACCAACCAGCGCCACCCGCGGGTCCGCTTCGGCAACCCGGTGCACGTCTACAACAACTACTACGGCGGCGTGACGTCGTACGGTGTCGCTTCCACCGAGGAAGCCGGTGTCCTCGTCGAGGGCAACTACTTCGAGAACACCAAGGACCCGTTCCACCGCGGTGAGGGCAGCTCGGACCCCGCCAACCTGGTGGCGCGCAACAACCACATGGTCAACTCGGGTTCGGGTGACCAGGGTGGCAGCGTGAAGTCGATCCCGTACTCCTACGCCTTGGACAGCGCGAGCGGCGTGAAGTCCATCGTCACCGGAGGTGCGGGCACGGGCAAGGTCGGCTAGTCGACGCCCTGCCGGAATCGGCGGCCCTTGGCACGTCTCCCGCCAAGGGCCGCCTCCGGTTGTCCTACCCGCGACGCCACTTCTGGTTCGCGCCGCCGGTGCACTCCCACTGCTGCAACGGCGTGCCCGTGCCGCCCCAAGAGGTCACGTCGACGCACTTGTTCGCCTGCGGGTTGACCAGGTCGCCCGCGCCGCTCAGCACGAACTGCTGTGCCGGGTTGCCGGAGCAGCGGGCGAGCTGGATGGCCGCGCCGTTGTCACGCGAGCCCCAGGCGACGTCCATGCACAGCCCGAACGCGCGGACCGTGCCGTCACCGGGGAACGTCCAGTTCTGCGCCGCCGAGTTGTTGCAGTCCCACAGCTGGAGGCGCTGGCCCTCGACACCGTTCGAGTTCGGCACGTCGATGCACTTGTCCTGCCAGCCGATGATCCGGCTCGTGCTGCCACCGCCACCAGTGGTGGTGAGCTGGAGGCCGTACACGCCCAGGATCTCGTTCAGCGGCTGGAACAACGTCGTGCCGCCGGACGAGCAGTTGCCCGAACCACCGGACGTGACGCCTTGCGCCTGGTTGCCCGCGAGCCACGCGCCACCCGAGTCGCCGCCCTCGGCACACGCCGTGGTGGACGTGAGGCCGTGCACGAGCCGCCCGGAGTAGTTCACCGTCACGTTCTTCGCCTGGACCGTGCCGCAGCGCCAGCCCGTGGTCCGGCCGGAACGGCACACCGACGCGCCGACGCCCGCCTCCTGCGACCCGGCGACCGCGACGCTGCCACCCGCGTAGTTGTTCACGTAGGGGGTCGGGGTCCAGTTGGAGTTGGTGCGGACCCACCCGTAGTCGTTCTCGGGGAACGACGAGCCGGCGAACGTGCCCTGGCTGACGTTGTTGAAGCCCAACGTCGGGCTGCCGGTGCCGCCGCAGTGCCCGGCCGTGACGAAACCGCCGTTGTTCACCGAGAACCCGACCGAGCACAGCGTGTTGCCGTTGATGACGTACTGGTCGCCGCCCCGGATGTCGTACAGGGGACGCGGCGCGTCGGCCGACACGACGGTCTTCACGTCCACACCGGCCCGTGCCGCGAACGCCCGTGCGGCGGACTCCGTGCGGGCTTGGACGACCACGGCGTTGGACGCCGGGTCCACGTGCCAGGAGTGGACGTCCGTCGCGGCGGGCGTGCGGTCCAGCGTGGCCTTGGTGTCCGCCAACGACTTCTCGCTCCGGGACACCCGCACCGGTGACGCGCCGGCGGCCCGGACCGCGGCGGCGTCGGCCGGGTCGACCACGCCGACCTTCAGGCCGCCGTCGTACCAGGCGCCGCCGAACCGGTCGCCGAGTCGGGCCCGCAACGCGGTCTCGACCGGGACGGACGCGGCCTCCTCGGCCTGGCGCACGGCGGCTTGGGCCGGGTCCCAGCCCAGGTCACGGGCCAGGGCGACGTGCAGGGCGTCGTCCGAGGGAGGTGCGGCGGGTGCGGCCTGGGCGGGTGTGGGCAGGACGGCTAGCGCGGTGGCGAACACCACCGCGCAACTCTGCGCGATCAGTCTCACGACAACTCCTTGTGCAGGGTAGGAGAGGTGTGAGAGCGCTCTCGCGGGGAAGCTTCGCATGTGGTCCAGACCGCGTCAACAACGCGGGGGAGCGCACCCCCGCAGCGGGAAATGCGGCGGCGCCGCCCTGGGCATCAGGACGGCGCCTCGCGTAAAGGGGGGATCAGGGGTTGACGGTGATGGTGAACGTCGAGGTCAGGTTGCGGATGTTCTCGACGTTGTTGCTGAACCGCAGGTTGTTGAACGTCACCGAGCCGACCGCCGGCCCCTGCCCGGCCTCCGGCAGCTCGTTCGCCCACAGCCCGATCCCGGACTTCCGCTCGTACTGGTCACCGCTCAACCGCGCCCCGGAGATCGAGACGTTGGTCAGCACGGTGTCCTGGATCGGGTTCTCCGGCGCCGACCCGGTGTACTTCGTCTGGAACATGATCCCCGCGTACGTCGGATCGATGATGTCCACGTCCGACACCCGGATGCCGCGGAACGGCTTGGAGGCGGAGAACATCCAGATGCCCGGGAAGGTCTGCCCGTTCCAGAAGTGCCCGCCGGTCCGGACCAGTGTGATCCCGGTGAACGTCGTCGGCTCCGGCCCGAAACCGTTCATCGGGTAGCCGAAGTCCAGCGAGCTGATCGTCACGCCCGAGTACGTCAACGTGTCCGCGATGTAGATGTTCCGGAACGTGTTGAGGAAACCGCCGTACACCGCCAAACCGGCCGCGCGCCAGGTCGTCAACGACGTCAGGTTCTCGTACACGTTGTTCTTCTCGTCCGCGCCGCCGGCGTCGATCGCCGAGAACAACGCGAAGCTGTCGTCACCGGTCGACCGCGCCTCGATGTTGGCCACCCGGTTGTCCGTGCTGCCGTTGGTCATGTTGATGCCGTCGGCGAACATGTTCCGGATCCGCGAGTCCTTGATCGTCATGAAGTCGGTGTTCGCGCCCCAGTACAGGCACACCATGTGCTCGGCCCAGATGTTCTCGATGGTGATGTTCGAGACGCCTCCGAAGTCGAACACCTTGCCCGGCCCGTCGATCCGCGACACGTAGTTGCCGAAGAACGCGAACCCGCTGAACGTCGACCCGTTCACCGACTGCTCGGCCCGGAAGCCCGCGTCGGTGTTCTCCTGCGTGGCGGGCACGACGAACTTCGTGAACCACGGACCGGCGCCGATCACCCGCACCGGCTTGCCGTACACCTGGAACTTCTGCGCGGTGGTGTAGGTGCCCGCGGGCAGGTACACGCCGAGCAGGTTGCCGCTGGTGTCCATGCGGAACCGGTCCAAGGCGCTCTGCACGTCCTGGTGGCCGAACCCGCTAGGGGTGATGTACCGGGCCGGGTCGGGGTTCGGCGCGGCCACGGCGTTCTCGAAGTTCACGAAGTCGACGGCGTAGGTGGTCGTGTTCGCCGAGTCCTTCTGGAGCTTGATCTTCGTGCCCGCCGGGAACGTGCCGTTCAGCATCACGTTCGCTTCGTCGTAGATGTGCCGCGGCCCACCGGCGCCGGGGGAGTTGCCCGGGTTGGCTTCGTTGCCGTAGAGCCAGATGTGCCGCGAGTTCAGGTCGATCGCCTTGTGGAACGTCCCGTTGACGTACACGTTCAGCGTCGAGCTGATACCGCCGCCACCCGCCGAGTCGGGGATGGAGAAGCGGGTGACCAGCGTGTTGGTCGGACCGCTCGTGGTGAACTCGACCGACGCGCCGGTGCTGTTCAACGTCACCGCCCGACGTCCCGACGCCTCACCGGCAAGATCACCGATGGTGCGGTTGGGCCCGATCTTCACCGCACCGCCCGCGGTCGCGGCGTCCTCTGCCTCGATGTGCTCCCACGGCACGTTCGCACCACGCCCGACGAACAAGGACTGCGTCGTCACGTTGTTCGCCTGCCGCGCCGCGATCTCGTTGGCGTCGACCGCGACGTCTGTGCGCAGCGTGTACTTCCCGTTGGCGGCAGGCCACGTGCCCAACGCGATCGGCGACGCGGACTGACCGGCCTGAATGGTCCCGGTGTAGCTGCCGCTGAACGTCCGCACAGTCGCACCGGTCGTAGCGTTCACCAGCGTCAACGTGACGCCGTGCGCACCGCCGGCAGAGGCGATAGAACCCTCGTTCCGCAGGACGACGGAGAACGTCACGTTCTGCCCGTTGGCCGGGTTGTTCGGCGACCAGCTCAGCGTGCCGACCAGGTCAGAGCTGGGCACAGGCGTGACAACCAGAGCAGTCGGGTGCAGCCGAGCGTTGTTGGCCTCGTTCTGCTCGACCACCTTCTTCGTCTCGTCGACCTTCGCCGTGTACTGGTACGACCCGGACCCACGCGGCCCGATGTCCGCCGTCACGGTCGCCGACGCACCGGCGGCCAACGCCCCGACCACCGCCGTGCCGACCGAGTCATCGCCCAGGAAGAACGTCACATCAGTCGCGCCGGACGCCGCCGTACCCGCGTTCCGCACGGTCGCGGACAACGTCACCGCGTTCGTCTCCACCGGGCTCACCGGCGTGAACGACGTAGCGCTCACGACCAGGTCCGGATTGGGCGCCGCCACCCCGAACACCTGGAACTCGGCAACCTGCCCACCGGGCGCACCAGTGTTGGACGTGATCCGCAACTGCACGTCCGCCACCCGGCCGGAAAGCGGGATGGTCACCGTGTTGCCGGATGCCGGGTTGAACACGTAGTCCCACGCCGCCACCAGGTTCGTGAAGCCCGAAGCGCCCTGCTCACGACCCAGCACCTGGATGTTCTGCGTCCGAGTGCCCCACGCCGACGCCGGGTTGAGCTTCAACACCACCGAGCTGATGTCCGCGTTCGCACCGAGCTGCGTGGTCAACGTGTTCGGGTAGGTAGCGCCCTCCCAGTACGTCGTCACGTCATCGTCGTTGGCATTCGTTGCGACGAACGTGAACACGTGGGAAGAAGACGTGATCGGCCGTCCCTTGGCCAGGTTCGTCCCCGCAGACCCAGGCCGCGTCACCGAGTTGCTGGCCGCGGACTGGTTGCCGGCAGCATCCTTGGCGATCACGTGGTACGTAACCGCAACCCCGTCCGGCTGCGAGTCCGTGTACGTCGTGCCCGCCACACTGGTCCGCAGCACACCGTTGGCATAGACGTCATACCCCACGACACCGGTGTTGTCGCTCGACGCCGACCAGGCGAGCCGGATCTGCCCGGCCTGCGGCGACGTGTAGGCGAGGTTGCCCGGTGCCGTAGGCGGCTGCGTGTCCCCACCCGACGGCCCGTGCACCTCGAACTCGGAAATCTGCCCCGCGGGCCACCCGCTGTTGCCGGTGATCAGCAGCCGCAGGTACCGCGTAGTGGTCGCGGTGAACTGGATCGTCACCGTGCTATTCGCGGTCGGGTTGAACGCGTACTGCGCAGACGGCACGAGGTCACTGAAGTTCTGCCTGTCCGTGCTGTGCTGCACCGCCAACGTTTGCGTCCGCGCGCCCCAGCCCGCCGTCGGCAGCTTGAGCACGATCCGGTCCGCCTTCACGGACGCCCCGAGGTCCGCCCGCAGCCACTGCGGGAACGCGTTGTTGGCGCTCTCCCAGTAGGTGGCCTGGTTGCCGTCACCGACGTTGGCGGCCTGGTAGACGTCGTTGTGGCTGCTCGAGGTGTAGGTGGCGGCAACGGCGGCGCCCACCGCCTCGCGGACCCCGATGTCGGCAACTTGCGTACCTTCGACCCGCACGTAGCGCACCAGCGTCGGGTCGACGTCGAACGTCAGCTCGTTGCCCTCGGCCGGATCGAACGTCCGCTGGCCGGAGGGCACCAAAGTGGCGAACCCCTTGCCGTCAAGGCTGGTCTGAACCGCGAACGTCCGGTCCTGCCTGGCGTACTCGTCGGGCATCGACAGCCGGACCTGGTCGATGCGGGTCGGCGCGCCGAGGTCGAGCCCGGCGGTCGAGGGTGAGGGCGCGCCCTGGGCGGTAGGGGAGACCAGGGCCGGCGCGATGAGTGACAGCGCTAGCAGGGATGCGGCTATGCGTGAACGAGCACGTGTCGTCGTTGACATCGGCGTGCTGGCCCCTTCTCGTGAGGGCGTTCCAGGTGTTTGTTAAGAAGTTCCGTAGAGTTGTCGACTTCTTGCGTAACCAGCTCGAAGGGTTGCAGAGCCGCATCCGGAAAGTCAACGGTCAGAACCGCCCGACCCACCCCGTTGCGCCATCCGGCGCAGCAACACGAAGAAGGCCGCTCCCGGCGTGGGGAGCGGCCTTCTCCGACACAGCTTCGAGTTCTAGGACTTCGCCTTGCGCTTGGCGGCGAGCACGCCGATCAGGCCGACGACCCCGAGGGGGAAGCCGATCAGGGGAAGCAGCGGAATCCCGCCGATCAATCCAATGCCGTTCAGCAGCACCCCCAGGAGCAGCAGGACCGTCCAGCCCCCTGCACCGTTCCCGCTTTGTCCGGCCACGTCGACTCCCTCCACTCGTGTGGCGCTCCACTCGTGTGGCGCGAAAGCTAGCCCCGCCAACGGCACGCCCAGCACCGCATTGCCTTGTTTCACCAGGTGGCACGGCATCACGAAGGCCCCGCTCCGGCCCGTTCCGGGGATCTACACTCGTGATCATCTTGGGGAGGTGGCGGTGAGCGACCCGAAAACGGCGTTCGCACAGGCGCTGGCACGGTTGCGCGAACGACTGCCGGACGTGTCCGACGAGGCGTTGGCCCGCCGCGCGAGCGCGATCGTCCTGCCGTCAGGAAGGCGCGTGGCGGTCAACGCGCGCAGGCTGGGGGAGTGGCTGGGCGGCCAGTCCGTCCCACGGGACTTCGACGCGGTGCTGGCCGTCGTCATGGCGACCGGCGGCGTCCCCAAGCTCAACGAGCTGCGCGACCTGTGGCGCACCGCCCACCAGGACCGCCGCCAGACCCCGAAATCGGGACGAGTGGTGGTCGGCCGCCCGCCCACCGACGCCGCGGCACTGCGCGACCGGCCCGGACTGGCCGACGCGATAGACGCCGCACTGCGCACCGCCGACGTCCGCCAAGTGCTGCTCACCGGTCCGGGCGGCGCGGGCAAGTCCCAACTGGCGACCGCCGCGTTCCACCGAGCACGTGCCGACGTGGTGGTCTGGGCAGGAGCACGGACCAGGCAATCAGTCCTCACCGCTTACGCACGAGCCTGGCGTGCGCTCGTGAAGGCCGACGCGGGCGACGACGACGAGGCCCAAGCCGACCTGTTCCTGGCCTGGCTCCGCTCCACCACCACCTCCTGGCTGGTGGTCCTGGACGACGTGGACGACCCGGCGGAACTGTCCGGCCTCTGGCCCGCGGGCGAAGCGGGACGCAGCCTGATCACCACCCAACGACGCGACGCCGCCCTTCGCAGACCGGACGCCCAGGTCGTCAGCGTGGGCATGTTCGACCCGGACGAGGCAACCGCCTACCTGTCCGCACGCCTGGCCGTGGACCCCCGCCACGACCCGGACCGGCTGGCGACCCTCGCCGAAGCCCTCGGCCACTACCCCCTGGCACTGTCCCAAGCCGCGGCGTTCCTGATCGACACAGGCATGGACGTGTCGACTTACCTCGACCTCCTGTCCGACCGACGCCAACGCGTAGCCGACCTGTTCCCCCCGACCTCACCCGCGGACGAGCACCAGGACACAGTCGCGAACACGGTGCGCCTGGCAGTCGAACGAGCGAAAGCCATAGCCGCCAACGCGACGGACGTCCTCGGCCTGGTCTCAGTGCTGGCCCCCGACGGCATCCCCGAATCCGTCCTCCTCGACGACGGCCGAAACCTGCTCGCCCTCCGCGCGCTGCACCGGCTCAACCTGGTCACCCATGACAGCCGGGTAGAGGCGCACGCGCTGGTCCAACGCGCCGCACGAGATCTCGTCGGCGACCTCACCCAGGTCGCCGTCGCGGCAGCCGACGCGATCGAACGCGAGTGGTCGACAGCGGACCCCGACACCGCCGCGGCCCTCTACCGCAACACCGAAGTCCTCCGATCGGTCGCCGGCGAACACCTGTGGGCCGGCGGAATGCACCCCGTGCTGCGCAGGTTGGGCCAGCACCTGGCGGACATCGGCCGACCGGCCGCGGCCCGCGACGTGGCACGGCACCTCCTGACCCGCGCCGTCAGCCCTCGCGACGTGGTAGTCCTGCGAACGCAGGTCGCGAAGGCGATCGGCGACCTGGGAGACCCGGCAACCGCACTGGACCACTTCGGCGAGATCCGCGACCTCGCCGAGAGAAAACTCGGCCAGACCGACCTGGACACCCTCTGGGTCCGCTTCCACCAGGCCACGTACCGCCTGGAGACCGGCCTGATCGAGACGGCGCTCGGCGAGTTGACGTCTCTAGCCGACGCCTGCGACCTACCCGCCGCCCACCCGCTCAAGATCGCCGCCGAAGACAACCGCGCACTGTGCATGGGCCTGTCCGGCGACATCACCGGCGCACGCGACGCGGCATCGGCCCTACACGCCGTACTCCGCCGGGAACTAGGACCGCGACACAGGCAGACGCTGCGCGTCCTACTGGGCCTGGGCCGCTGGATCGGGGAGATCGGCGACGCGCGATCCGCCGTAGCCGCCTACCAGGAGGCGGCAGACGGCCTGGAAGAAGTGGCCCCCGGTCACCACGACACGTTGATCGCCCGGCACAACCTGGCCTACTGGCGTGCCGTGGCAGGCGACCTGACCGAGGCGATCGCCGAATTCGAGACCGCCGCCGCGGATGCGGAACGAACGCTGGGCGAAGACCACCCGACCACCCTCACTTACAAGTCGAACCTCGTGTTCTGGCGAGGCGTGGCAGGCGACCGGACCGCAGTCGCCGACCTGGCCACCCTGCGCGAATCGGTGGAGGCAGTGTTAGGCGCCAACCACCCCCGCGTGCTGCGGATCAGGCAGCAACGCGCCGAACTCCTCCACCGAACCGGGCAACGAGAAGAAGCGGTGGACGAACTGCAAGTCGTGCTGGCCGAGATGTCCCAGGTGCAGGGAGCGAACCACCCACGAACCCGAGAAGCCGCCGACCTACTGTCCGGCTGGCAGTAACCCAGCACGCGCGGGACGACGTCGAACGCGGCGCGGGCCACCGGTTGGTGCCGGGCCGCGTAGGCACCGAGGCTGGGCGGGATCAGATAGCCCAACCTCGCCCGCACCCAACCGCCACCGCCCCACAAGGCCCGATTTGACATGGGTTCGGGTGCCATAGGCTGGACGAAGCCGGGCAGGCTTGGCGGACGCTCTTCCCGCCATGCCTGCCCGGCTTTGGCCTGCCTGGGGTGCCCGTACGGGCCCCATGTCAAATCGGGCCGGACCCGCCCACACACCACAATCGACCCGACCTCAGAACCACCACGGTCGGACCAACCACTAACTACGACGCACAATCACCCGCTGCAAGGCGATGAACGCCAGCAACAACCCACCGATCACGATCTTCGTCCACCAGGACGACAACGTGCCCTCGAACGAGATCAGCGTCTGGATCGTGCCCAACACCAGCACACCCACCACAGAGCCGATCACGAACCCGACCCCACCGGACAGCAGGCTGCCACCGACCACCACAGCGGCGATGGCGTCCAGTTCCATGCCCACCGCGTGCAGGCTGTACCCGGACAGCATGTACAGGCTGAACAGCAGCCCGCCCAACGCCGAGCAGAACCCGCTGATCACGTACACGCCGATCTTCACCCGCGTGGTCGCCAGACCCATCAGCCGAGCTGACGACTCGCTGCCGCCCACCGCGTACACCGTGCGCCCGAACCGCGTCAGGTGCAGCACGTAGACCGCCGCGATCACCGCCACCAGCGCGATCACCACGCCGTACGTGATCGTCACGCCACCCGGCAGCTCGACCGACCCGGTGGCCATGTCGCGGAACGTCGGGTCCTTGATCGACACCGACTCCACGCTGATCACGAAGCACAGCCCACGGGCCAGGAACATGCCCGCCAACGTCACGATGAACGGCTGCACGCCGAACCGGTGGATGATCCACCCCATCGCCAACCCGAGCCCCGACCCGACCGCGAGCACCACGATCACCGTCAGCCAGGCGGGCCACCCGGCCCGCAGCATCGCCGCCGCGATCATCGTGGACAACGCCACCACCGACCCCACCGACAGGTCGATGCCACCGGTCAGGATCACGAACGTCATCCCCACCGCGAGCACGATCAGGAACGCGTTGTCGATGAACAGGTTCGCCATCACCTGACCGGACGCGAACCCCTCGTACCGCACCGAGCCAACGCCGAACGTCGCCACGAACACGACAAAAGTAGCGATCACCGGCAGGAAACGCGTGGGTACCCTCACCGCCATCCCGGAGGACTTCCGCGGCGGTGTCACCTCAGGCTGCAAAGTCACAGTCTTCATGCGGGCACCCCTTGCTTCCCACGAACCCCACGAACTCCACCAACCCCAGGACCCCCGGAACCCCCACGACCCCCACGACCCCGGATCCCGACCGGCGCCTGCATCAGGCACACCGCGATCACCACGACCGCCTTGAACACCAACGTGATCTCGGGCGGGATGCCGATGGAGTAGACCGTCGTGGTCAACGTCTGGATGATCAACGCGCCGAGCAGCGTCCCGGTCAACGAGTACCGACCACCCGCCAACGACGTGCCACCGATGACAACCGCCAGGATCGCGTCCATCTCGATCCACAACCCGGCGTTGTTGGCATCGGCCGCGCTCACGTTCGAGCTGATCATCAGCCCCGCCACCGCCGCGCACACAGCCGCGAACACGTACACGGTCCAGATGATCGTGCGCGCCTTGACACCGGCCAGCCGCGACGCCGACGGATTGACCCCGACCGACTCGATCAGCAGCCCCAACGCCGTCTTCCGCGTCACCAACGCCACCAGCCCCAACACCGCCAGGCTGATGAGAATCGCGATCGGCAGCACCAAGAACCCGGCGCCCACCTCGCGATAGGTCGGCGAGTCGACCGTGACGATCTGCCCCTCGGTGATCAGCATCGCGATACCGCGCCCGGCCGTCATCAGCACCAGCGTGGCGATGATCGGCTGGATGCCCAGCACCGACACCAGGAACCCGTTCCACAGCCCCAGCGCCGCGCACAACAGCAACGCCAGACCCATGCCGATCCACGCGTCACCGCCAGAAGCGATGTACGTGCACGTCACGGCACCCGCGATAGCCGCCACCGCACCGACCGACAGGTCGATCCCGCGCGTGGCGATCACCAGCGTCATGCCCAACGCGATCAACAGCGTCGGAGCGCCGTTGCGCAGGATGTCGATCAAGCTGCCGAACAGGTGCCCGTCCTGCAACCGCAACGAGAAGAACGACGGCTCGACCACCACGTTCAACACCAGCAACGCGACCAGCGCCAACGCCGGCCACAGCAACCTCTTGTTCATACCGCCACCTCCTCGCGGTCGGTCTCCGCGCCGCCGGCGATGAGCGCCATGATCTCGTCGACCGTGGTGTCACCGGCCAGTTCGGCGACCTTCTGCCGGTCGCGCATCACCACCACGCGGTCGGACACGCGCACCACCTCCTCCAGTTCGGCGGAGATGAACAGCACGGCCATGCCCTCCGCCGCCAGATCCGCGACGACCTTCTGGATCTGCGCCTTCGCGCCCACGTCGATACCGCGCGTCGGCTCGTCCAGGATCAACAGCTTCGGCTCGGTCACCAACCACCGCGCCAACAGCACCTTCTGCTGGTTGCCGCCCGACAGGTTCCCGACCGCCCGGTCCGGATCGGCAGGCCGGATGTCCAACAACTCGATGTACTTCGCCACCAACTCGTCGGCAAGCTTCCGCGGCACCGGCCGCGCCCACCCGCGCGCCGCCTGCAACGCCAGGATCAGGTTGTCCCGCACACTCAGGTCGGCCACGATGCCCTCGCCCTTGCGGTCCTCCGAGGAGAACGCGAGACCGACCTCGATCGCCGCCCTCGGCCCGGTCAACCGCACCGGCTTGCCATCCACCAGCACCCGACCGGAATCGGCCTTGTCCGCACCGAACAGCAGCCGCGCCACCTCCGTGCGGCCCGAACCCAGCAACCCGGCCATCCCGACCACCTCGCCGGACCGGATCTCCAGGTCGAACGGCGCGACCGAACCCTTGCGGCCCAACCCCTCCGCGACCAGGAAAGCCTGACCAGGCGTGCCCGAACGGCGCTCGATCTCCTCCAACACGCCCATCTCACGGCCCAGCATCGCCGACACGAGCTCGATCCGGCTCAGCTTCGCCGTGGCGTACTCGCCGACCAACCGGCCGTTGCGCAGCACCGTCATCCGGTCCGAGATCTCGTACACCTGCTCCAGGAAGTGCGAGACGAACAGCACCGCGACACCCTCGTCCCGCAGCACCCGGATGATCCGGAACAGCTCCGCGACCTCGTCCACGTCCAGGCTCGACGTCGGCTCGTCCAGCACCAGCACCCGCGCGTCCACCGCGACCGCCCGCGCGATCGCGACCAGCTGCTGCACCGCGATCGGGTGGCTCTCCAGCACGGAGCCCGGATCGATGTGCAGGCCGATGCGCTCCAACAGCTCGGCGGAACGCGCGCGCATCGCCTTGCCGTCGATACGGCCGAACTTGCGCGGCTCACGCCCGAGCAGGATGTTCTCCGCCACGGTCAGGTTCGCGCACAGGTTGACCTCTTGGTACACCGTGCTGATCCCGGCGGCCTGCGCCTGCGCCGGCCCACCGAACGACACGGACTCGCCCGCGTAGTGGATCGCACCCGCCGCCAGGGGGTGCACCCCCGTCAGCGCCTTGATGAGCGTGGACTTCCCAGCCCCGTTCTCGCCCATCAACGCGTGGACCTCGCCGGGGAACAGCCGGAAATCCACCTCTTGCAAGGCTTTCACTCCGGGGAACTCCACCGAGATACCCCGCATGTCGACGACCGGCTCGGTCACCGGACAACTCCCCTCACACGAGTGGGTGCGGCCCCCGCCACCACACCCGGAGGGTGGCGGAGGCCGCTGCTTGTGGTGATCAGTACTTGCGGTTGGGGAGCTCGGTCTTCGCCTGCTCCGAGGTGAACGTGGTCTCCTCGGTGACAACGCGCGGCGGGACTTCCTCGCCCGCCAGGACCTTCTTGGACAGGTCCATCAGCTGCTTGCCCAGCAGCGGGTTGCACTCGACGATGAAGTTGATCTCACCGGCGGCCAGCGCGGTCATGCCGTCCTTCACCGCGTCCACGGTGATGATCTTGATGTCCTTGCCGGGCACCTTGCCCGCGGCCTTGATCGCCTCGATCGCGCCCAGACCCATGTCGTCGTTGTGCGCGTAGACCACGTCGATCTGCGGCACCGACTTCAGGAACGCCTCCATGACCTGCTTGCCACCCGACCGAGTGAAGTCACCGGTCTGCGTCGCCACGATCTTCAGGTCCGTGCCCGCGATGGCCTCTTCGAAGCCCTTCTTGCGGTCGATCGCAGGAGCCGCGCCCGTCGTGCCCTGAAGCTCGACGACGTTCTTCGCGCCGGCCGCGTTCTCCTTCAGCCATTCACCGGCCTTCTTGCCTTCCAGTACGAAGTCCGAGCCGAGGAACGTCTTGTAGAGCGTGGTGTCGTCCGAGTCGATCGCGCGGTCGGTGAGGATGACCGGGATGTTCGCGCGCTTGGCCTCGAGCAGCACGGTGTCCCAACCGGTCTCGACAACCGGGCTGAAGGCGATGATGTCCACCTTCTGCTGGATGTAGGACCGGATCGCCTTGATCTGGTTCTCCTGCTTCTGCTGCGCGTCGGAGAACTTCAGGTCGACCCCGGCCGCGGCGGCCTCTTCCTGGATCGACTTGGTGTTCGCGGTGCGCCAGCCGCTCTCGGCGCCCACCTGAGCGAAGCCCATCGTGATCTTGCCGTCATCCTTGGCGCCGGTCGACCCCGCGTCCCCGGACCCACCGGAACCACACGCGGTCAACGCGGCCAACATGACCGCGACAGCGGCGGTCGTGATCTTCTTCAACACTGGTCTTCCTCCGTGGGAACCCGAGACACTGACGGGAACGGCGAACCGCGTGACGGTGGTCACCTGGGCCACCAGAGTGAACGCTCACAATCGGCTCGTCAACCCCTTCGAAACGTCAACTTCGCATCCTTGACACGTTTGTTAGCCGATCGTATGTTAGCGCTCACTATTGTGACCCACCGCACCTGCACGGTCGCATGCCCTGTTCATCCGCGGTCTCGGGGCCGCGCGCAAGACGAGAGCGACTCCCACATGGTCACCCTTCGTCATCGCCCACGCACCTTCGTCGCGACCTTGGTCGCAGCCCTTGTCGCATCGCTGGGCACGGCGGCGCTGGCCGCGCCGTCCGCGTCCGCCGCAGATGGACTCGTTCTGCACTACCCCCTCACCGAATCCTCGGGAGCGGTCGTAGCGGACCTCTCGGGCGGAGGTCGTAACGCAACCGTTATCGGTGACGCCACTCCCGGTGGATCTGAAGGGCTTCAACTCGGTGGCGTCAACGGCCACGTGAAGCTGCCCGACAACGTGCTGCGCGGCTTGACCGACGTCACTGTCTCGGTTCAGGTGCGCATTTCGCCGGACCAGGCCACGCCCTACTTCATCTACGGTATCGGTAATTCCGCGGGCACTGCCGGTAACGGCTACCTGTTCACCACGGGCAACGCCTACCGCTCCGCGATCGCCACCGGCAACTGGTCGACGGAGCAGACCGTGTCGGCCGGTCGGAATCTCGCCAGGGGAGTTTGGAAAACGCTTACCTACACGCTCGGCGGTGGCACCGCCGTGCTGTACGAGGACGGCGTCGAAGTCGCCCGCCGGACCGGCGTCACCACCACCCCGGCGATGATCGGCGGCGGCACGACGACCGCCAACCACATCGGCCGTTCGGTCTACAGCGGCGACCGCCACCTCAAGGGCGCGGTCCGCGACTTCCGCCTCTACGACCGGGCCGTCACCGCCGCCGAGGCGCACGACCTCGGCTTCGTGCCCGTCGAGGAGAAGGCCCGCCGCGACCTGGCCGCCGTCGACCTCGGCGACCTCTCCGCCGTCACCGCGAACCTCACCCTGCCCGTCACCGGCCCGTACGGCTCGGCGATCACCTGGCAGTCGAGCGACGAGGCGCACGTGACCGCTCAGGGCGTCGTCACCCGTCCCGCCGCGGGCTCCGACCCGGCCACCGTGACCCTGACCGCCACCGCCGCCGACCAGACGAGGACGTTCGAGGTCACCGTGCGCCCCGAGCTGACCGACAGCGAGAAGGTCGCCGAAGCCGCCGCCGCCCTGACCGTGTGGGACGCCGACGACATCCGCGGCAACGTCACCCTGCCGACCGAGGGCCTGCACGGCACGGACGTCTCGTGGAAGTCCACCAAGAAGAAGATCATCACCGAGACCGGCGAGGTGACCCGGCCCGCGCACGGCGCCGAGCCCGAGCGGCTGACGCTCACCGCGACCGTCCGCAGCGGCGAGGAGCAGACCAAGCGCCGCTTCGACGTGACGGTGACGCCGAAGCCCGAGGAGCAGGCCTACGAGGGTTACCTGTTCGGCTACTTCACGGGCGAGGGCACGGCCACCGGCGAGCAGGTGTACTTCGCCGCGAGCCAGGGCAACGACGCGCTCAAGTGGGACGAGCTCAACAAGGGCAACCCGGTGCTGACGTCGTCGCTCGGCGACAAGGGCGTGCGCGACCCGTTCATCATCCGGTCCCCGGAGGGCGACAAGTTCTACCTCATCGCCACCGACCTGAAGATGCACGGCAACGGCAACTGGGACCTGGTGCAGCGCAAGGGCAGCCGGTACGTCGAGGTGTGGGAGTCCACCGACCTCGTCAACTGGGGGCAGCAGCGCCACGTGCGGGTGTCGCCCGAGACGGCCGGCAACACGTGGGCGCCCGAGGCGTACTACGACGAGTCGATCGGCGCCTACGTCGTCTTCTGGGCCTCGAAGGTCTACGCCGCGGACGACCCCGAGCACACCGGCAGCACCTACAACAAGATGCTCTACGCGACCACGCGCGACTTCCGCACGTTCAGCGAGCCGCAGGTCTGGGTCGACCCGGGCTACTCGGTCATCGACTCGACCGTGATCAAGCACGGTGACGAGTACTACCGGTTCACCAAGGACGAGCGGAACAACACGTCCACCACGCCGTGCAGCAAGTTCATCCTGGCCGAGAAGTCCACGGAGCTGCGCGACACCTCGTACGACTTCGTGGCCGACTGCATCGGCAAGGGCTCGATCCGCCAGGGCGAGGGTCCGACCGTGTTCAAGTCCAACACCGAGGACCGCTGGTACCTGTTCATCGACGAGTTCGGCGGACGCGGCTACGTCCCGTTCGAGACCACCGACCTCGCCTCGGGCCAGTGGACCCTCTCCACGGACTACTCCCTGCCCAGCCGGCCCCGGCACGGCACCGTCCTGCCCGTCACCAAGGCCGAACTCGACCGCGTCCGCGCGGCCTTCCCCTGACCCCTGACCCCAGACCCCCTGACCTTTAGACCTCCGCACCCGACATCCCTGATCTCCAGCCCCCTGACCTCTGGAGCAAGCATGTCCCGCGTTGTGATGGCCGCGGCACTCGCCGCGAGCCTGCTGGTCGCCGTGCCCGCGTCGGGCACGGCGGCCGACACCGACTACACCCTCAGCGTCGACCCGTCCGCCAAGGGCGCGACGATCGACGACAGCATGTACGGCGTCTTCTTCGAGGACATCAACCGCGCCGCGGACGGCGGCCTCTACGCCGAGCTGGTGCAGAACCGGTCGTTCGAGTACGACCCCGCCGACAACGCCTCCTACACCCCGCTCACCGCGTGGGCGCCGGCCGGCGGCACGCTCGACGTGGTCGACGACGACGGCCGGCTCAACGAGCGCAACCGCCGCTACCTCCGCGTCGGCCTGCCCGGCGGCGTGATCAACTCCGGGTACAACACCGGCGTCAACGTCGAGCGCGGCGAGCGCTACGACTTCTCCGTCTGGGCCCGCACGGACCAGGCCGCCGGCACCCCGCTGCACGTCGGCCTGACCGACGAGGCGGGCGCCGACCTGGCCGCGCCGTTGAAGCTCCAGGTCACCGGTGACGGCTGGAAGAAGTACACCGGCACGTTCGACGCCCGGCAGTCGTCCACGAACGGCCGGCTCCTGGTGAACGGCGGCGGCACGGGCACGCTGCGGCTGGACATGGTCTCGCTCTTCCCGCGGGACACCTTCAAGGGCCACGGCCTGCGCAGCGACCTGGCCCGGAAGATCGCGGCCCTCGAACCCGGCTTCGTCCGCTTCCCCGGCGGCTGCCTGGTCAACACCGGCAGCCACGAGGCCTACGAGGCGCCGAACTGGGAGCGCCGCCGCTCGTTCCAGTGGAAGGACACCATCGGCCCGGTCGAGGAGCGCGCCACCAACTGGAACTTCTGGGGCTACAACCAGTCCTACGGCCTCGGCTACTACGAGTACTTCCAGTTCTCCGAGGACGTCGGCGCGATGCCGCTGCCCGTGGTGCCCGCGCTGGTCACCGGCTGCGGCCAGAACCGCGCCACCGACGACCCGGCGCTGCTCCAGCGGCACATCCAGGACACGCTCGACCTGATCGAGTTCGCCAACGGCCCGGCCGACTCCACGTGGGGCCGCAAGCGGGCCGAGATGGGCCACCCGAAGCCGTTCAAGCTGACCCACGTCGCGGTCGGCAACGAGGAGAACCTGGCCGACGAGTTCTTCGCCCGGTTCACCCAGTTCCGCGCCGCCATCGAGGCGAAGTACCCGGACATCACCATCGTCAGCAACTCCGGACCGGACGACACCGGCGCCAACTTCGACCGGCTGTGGCAGCTCAACCGCGACGCGGGCGTCGACATGGTGGACGAGCACTACTACAACAGCCCGAGCTGGTTCCTGGAGAACAACGACCGGTACGACAGCTACGACCGCAACGGGCCCAAGGTGTTCCTGGGCGAGTACGCCTCGCAGGACAACCGGTTCTTCAACGCCTTGTCCGAGGCCGCGTTCATGACCGGTCTGGAGCGCAACGCGGACGTCGTGAAGCTCGCCTCCTACGCGCCGCTGCTGTCCAATGAGGACTACGTGCAGTGGCGGCCGGACATGATCTGGTTCAACAACCACGCGTCGTGGGGCTCGACCTCCTACGAGGTGCAGAAGCTGTTCATGACCAACGTGGGCGACCACGTGGTGAAGAGCACGGCCTCCGGCACGGCGTGGAGCCCGACCCCGATCACCGGCGCCATCGGCCTCTCCTCCTGGGCCACCTCCGTGGCGTACGACGACGTGAAGGTCACCGCCGCGGACGGCCGCGAGCTGTTCTCCGACGACTTCTCCGGTGACGCGGGCAACTGGACCGGGAACGGCGCGGGCAACTGGGGCGTCGTGGACGGCGCTTACGTGCAGTCCGACGTGGCCGCGACCAACCCGCTGGTCACCGCCGGCGACCCGACCTGGAACAACTTCACGTTCAGCGTCAAGGCCACCAAGAAGTCCGGCAGTGAGGGCTTCCTGATCCCGTTCGCGGTCAACGGCACGGGCAACCCCTTCTGGTGGAACCTCGGCGGCTGGAACAACACCCGGTCCGCCGTGGACGGCGGCAACTCGTCCCGGGTGTTCCACGCCGACAACACCACGATCGAGACCGGCCGCACGTACGACCTCCGCGTCGAGGTGCGCGACCGGCACGTGAAGCTCTTCATCGACGGCACGCTGTGGGCCGAGTTCACCGACGAGTCGGGCAAGAACCCGGAGCCCTTCCGCCAGGTCGTCACCCGCGACCAGGCGACCGGCGAGCTGATCGTCAAGGTGGTCAACGCCCAGGCGGACGCCGCCCGCACGAAGATCGACCTCGGTCGGACCACGCGGGTCAAGTCCACTGCCCGTGCCACCGTGCTCCAGGGCCGGCCGGACGACGTCAACAGCGAGTTCACCCAGCCGGTGCGGGCCACGGAGACGCAGGTGAAGGTCTCCAACTCCTTCACGCACACGTTCCCGCCGCACTCGGTGACGTTCCTGCGGATCAAGGAACGGCAGCGATGACCCCGGGCTCGGCCGATCGCGACGCGGTGTCGTTGCGGCTGGTCAGCGATTCGGAGGCGTACCCGGCGCACGACACCGGGCGGCTCGTGGTGGCCGAGCCGGGCGACGACCGGAGGACCGGGGACCGTGCGACTTTCCGACTCGGTTGACGCGTCTTGGCCGGTCCGGGCCGGTCCTTGGTGGACAATGGCGGTGACGGCGCGTTCACGGTGAACAGGCGCTGTTATCGCTAACATCGATAGCGAAGGCAATGTTCGACCATGGAGATGGGGCGGTAGTGGAGCACAAGACCTCGCGCGACCCCGCGATGACGGATGTCGCCCGGCTCGCGGGGGTCTCGCACCAGACGGTGTCACGGGTGCTGAACGGGCACCCCAACGTCCGGGAGCAGACCCGACTGCGGGTGCGGGCGGCGATCGCCGAATTGGGCTACCGGCCCAACAAGGCGGCCCGCGCGCTGGTCACCGGCCGATCCCAGTTGATCGGGGTGGTGGCGCAGAACTCGACGCTCTACGGTCCCGCGTCGCTGCTCGCCGCGTTCGAGACGGCGGCGGCCGAGGCGGGGTTCGCGGTGAGCGTCGGCCGGGTCAACGTGCTGGACCGCAACTCCATCTCCGACGCCGTCGAGCGGCACCGCGACCAGCGGGTCGCCGGAATAGTGGTTATCGCGCCGACCGCGTCGGCCAATGACGCCGTCGGCGCCGTGTCGGCGGGCATCCCGCTGGTCACGGTGGACGGCGACCCGGAACGCTCCACCCCGCTGGTGACGGTCGACCAGGCGGCGGGCGCCTTCGCGGCGACCCGCCACCTGCTCGACGCCGGCCACAGCACGGTGTGGCACGTCTCGGGTCCGTCGGACTGGTTCGACAGCCTCGGCCGCATACGGGGTTGGCGGTCGGCGCTGGAGACGGCGGGCCTGGAGGTGCCGCCGGTCGTGCCGGCGGACTGGAGCGCGTCCTCCGGCTACCGCGCGGGCCAGATGCTGGCCCGGATGCCGGAGGTCACCGCGATCTTCGCGGCGAACGACCACCTGGCGCTCGGCATCCTGCGCGCGATGAGCGAGCGTGGCCGCCGGGTGCCGCACGACGTGAGCATCGTCGGGTTCGACGACGTGCCGGAGGCGGCGTACTTCATCCCGCCGCTGACGACGATCAGGCCGGACTTCCACGCCGTCGCCAAGGAGACCTTGGAGCTGCTGCTGGCGCAGGTCGCCGACGGCGACGTCGGCGCGCCGCAGCGGACGGTCGCGCCGGCGCTCGTGCAGCGGAACAGCGTCGCCCCGCCCACGGAGTGAAATCGTCCGGCTCGTAGTGTTGCGCCGTCCACGTTGGGCGGCGCAACAATTTCGTAACCGGTCCGCGGCCGACGCGGCCCCGCATCGGTCGCGATCGCGCCTACCCTTGACCTGTGCGCCACGGTCGCCGTCGCGGCCGGCGCCGGTCAAGGTGATCATCGCGTTGTGCACGCTCACCAGGCTCTTTGCAGCACGTTGCGGGCAGGGCTTGACGCCGTGAATGTTAGCGATAACACTCCTTCTCATGGCGAGCGATCCATTGGTGGTTGGTGTCGACTTCGGCACGTTGTCCGGTCGCGCGGTGGTCGTGCGGGTGCGCGACGGCCTCGAACTGGGCACGGCGGTGCACGATTACCGGCACGGCGTGCTGGACCGGGCACTGCCCGACGGCCGTCCGTTGCCGCCCGACTGGGCGTTGCAGGTGCCCCAGGACTACGTGGACGTGCTGCGTCACGCGGTGCCGGCGGCCCTCGCCGACGCGGGCGTGGACCCGGCCGACGTGATCGGCATCGGCACGGACTTCACCGCGTGCACGATGGTCCCGGTCAAGGCGGACGGCACGCCGCTCAACGAGCTGCCGGAGTTCGCGGACAACCCGCACGCGTACGTGAAGCTGTGGAAGCACCACGCGGCCCAGCCGCAGGCGGACCGGATCAACCACCTCGCGTCCCTGCGCGGTGAGAGCTGGCTGCCCCGCTACGGCGGCCTGATCTCCTCCGAGTGGGAGTTCGCCAAAGGGCTCCAGCTGCTCGAAGAGGCCCCCGAGGTCTACGCGGCGATGGACCACTGGGTCGAGGCCGCGGACTGGATCGTCTGGCAGCTCGCCGGCACCTACGTGCGCAACGCCTGCACGGCCGGCTACAAGGGCATCTACCAGGACGGCTACCCGTCCACCGACTTCCTCCAGGCGCTCAACCCCGACTTCGGCGGCTTCGTCGCCGACAAGCTGGACCACCCGCTGGGCCAGCTGGGCGACCGGGCGGGCGGCCTCACCGAGCAGGCCGCCGAGTGGACCGGCCTGACGCCGGGCATCGCGGTGGCCGTCGGCAACGTCGACGCGCACGTGACCGCGCCCGCCGCGCGCGCCGTGGAACCGGGCCAGATGGTCGCGATCATGGGCACCTCGACGTGCCACGTGATGAACGCCGACATCCTGGCCGACGTGCCCGGCATGTGCGGCGTGGTGGACGGCGGCATCGTCCCCGGCCTGTGGGGCTACGAGTCCGGCCAGAGCGGCGTCGGCGACATCTTCGCCTGGTTCGTCGAGCACAACGTGCCGGCCGAGTACCACGAGCAGGCCAAGGCGCGCGGCCTGTCCGTGCACGAGCTGCTGACCGAGCTGTCCTCCCACCAGCGCATCGGCGAGCACGGCCTGATCGCGCTGGACTGGCACAGCGGCAACCGCTCGGTCCTGGTGGACCACGAGCTGTCCGGCGTGGTGGTGGGCCAGACGCTGGCCACCCGCGCCGAGGACACCTACCGGGCGTTGCTGGAGGCCACGGCCTACGGCACGCGGGTGATCGTGGACTCCTACACCGACGCGGGCATCCCGGTGACCGAACTGGTGATCGCGGGCGGCCTGCTGCGCAACCCGCTGCTGATGCAGATCTACGCCGACGTGACGAACCTGCCGCTGTCGGTGATCGGCTCCGAGCAGGGTCCGGCGCTCGGTTCGGCGATGCACGCCGCCGTGGCCGCGAAGGCCTACGACGACATCCACGCCGCAGCCAAGGCGATGGGCTCGGTCAAGCGCGGCGTCTACCTGCCGATCCCGGACAACGTCGAGGCGTACGAGCGGATGTTCGTGGAGTACCAGGAGCTGCACGACTACTTCGGCCGCGGCGCCAACGAGGTCATGCACCGGCTCAAGGCGCGGCGTCGTGCCGCGAAGGGGGAGTAGGGATGTCCGCCGTCTCCGACCTTCGTCGCACGGTCGCCGACCTGCACCGCGAGCTGACCCGCTACGAGCTGGTGATCTGGACCGCGGGCAACGTCTCGGCCCGCGTGCCCGGCCAGGACCTGATGGTGATCAAGCCGTCCGGCGTGTCCTACGACCAGTTGACCCCCGAGGCCATGGTCGTCACCGACCTGCACGGCAACCTGGTGGAGGGCGACTACTCGCCGTCCTCCGACACCGCCGCGCACGCCTACGTGTACCGGCACATGCCCGAGGTGAACGGCGTCGTGCACACGCACTCGCCTTACGCCACGGCGTGGGCCGCGCGCGGCGAGCCGATCCCGTGCGTCCTGACCATGATCGCCGACGAGTTCGGTGGTGACATCCCGGTGGGGCCGTTCGCGCTCATCGGCGACGACTCGATCGGCCAGGGCATCGTGGAGACGCTGCGGGGCAGCCGTTCACCGGCCGTGCTGATGCGCAACCACGGCCCGTTCACGATCGGCAAGGACGCCCGTGCGGCGGTGAAGGCCGCGGTGATGGTGGAGGACGTGGCGCGCACCGTCCACTTCGCGCACCAGCTCGGCAAGCCGGACCCGATCGAACAGCACCACATCGACAGCCTTTACGCGCGTTACCAGAACGTCTACGGGCAATGAGCCCACGAGGGGAGCCCCGCATGTCCTCTGCTGGGAAGCCGCAAGTCTGGTTCCTCACCGGGAGCCAGCACCTCTACGGCCCGGACACGCTAGAGCAGGTCGCCCGGCAATCGCAGCAGATCCAGCGGATGCTCACCGAGTCGGGGAGGATCACCGCGGAAATCGTGTGGCAGCCGGTGCTGACCGACACCGCGGCCATCCGCAACGTGATGCTGGCGGCGAACGCCGACCCGTCGTGCGTCGGCGTGATCGCGTGGATGCACACGTTCTCGCCCGCCAAGATGTGGATCACCGGGCTGGACGCGCTGCGCAAGCCGCTGCTGCACCTGCACACGCAGCTGAACGAGGCGCTGCCGTGGTCGACCATCGACATGGACTTCATGAACCTCAACCAGGCCGCCCACGGCGACCGCGAGTTCGGGTTCATCCAGACCAGGATCGGTGTGCACCGCAAGACGGTGGCGGGTCACGCGAGCGACCCGGTGCTGGCCGAGCGGATCGACGGCTGGGTGCGGGCCGCCACCGGCTACAGCCACCTGAACGGGATGAAGCTGGCCCGGTTCGGCGACAACATGCGCGGCGTCGCGGTGACCGAGGGCGACAAGGTGGAGGCCGAGCTGCGCTTCGGCGTCTCGGTGAACACCTACGGCGTGAACGACCTGGTCGAGCTGGTGGACGCGGTTCCGGACGACGAGATCGACCTGCTCGTCGCCGACTACGCCGACGCCTACCGGCTCGCGCCCGAGCTGCACCGCGGCGGGGAGCGGCACGAGTCGCTGCGTTACGCGGCGCGCATCGAGGCCGGTCTGCGGCGGTTCCTCACCGACGGCGGCTTCGGCGCGTTCACCACGAACTTCGAGGACCTGGGCGGGTTGCGCCAGCTGCCGGGCCTCGCCGTGCAGCGGCTGATGGGCGACGGCTACGGCTTCGGCGGTGAGGGCGACTGGAAGACGTCGGCCCTGCTGGCCGCGGTGAAGGCGATGGGCACCGGCACGGGCCGTGGCACGTCGTTCATGGAGGACTACACCTACCACTTCGGCCCCGGTGAGCCGAAGATCCTCGGCGCGCACATGCTGGAGGTCTGCCCGTCCATCGCGGCCGACCGCCCGTCGTGCGAGATCCACGCGCTGGGCATCGGCGGCCGGGAGGACCCGGTCCGGCTGGTGTTCGACGCGGCGGCGGGCCCCGCCGTGGTCATCGGCCTGGCCGACCTGGGTGAGCGGTTCCGGTTGGTGGCCAACGAGGTCGAGGTCGTGCCGCCGGACGAGCCGCTGCCGAACCTGCCGGTGGCCCGTGCCGTGTGGAAGCCCGCGCCGTCGCTGTCCACGTCGGCCGAGTCGTGGCTGACCGCGGGCGGGCCGCACCACACCGTGATGACGCAGGCCGTCGGCGCGGAGGTGCTGCGCGACTTCGCGAACATGGTGAACACCGAACTGGTGCTCATCGACAAGGACACGACTACCGGGTCGTTCAGCGACCGACTGCGTTGGAACCAGGCGTACTTCCGCCTCGCGCAGGGGCTCCGCTAGCCATCCCCGCGCAGGGGCTCCGCTATCCATCCCCGCGCTGTTCCGCGTGACTGCAACACCGCCATCCCGAGGAGAAAGAAACAATGAAGTTTCCACGGTTCGCCGCCGTCACCGTGGCGGCAGCCCTCACGCTGTCGGCCTGCGGTTCGGCGGAGAAGAGCGTCGACCAGCAGACCGGGTCGACCGAGGGCGCGCTGGTCGGCGTGACCATGCCGACGCGGTCGTCCGAGCGCTGGATCCACGACGGCGACAACATCAAGAAGGCGTTGGAGGAGAAGGGCTACAAGGTCGACCTCCAGTACGCCGAGAACGACATCCCGACGCAGGCGAACCAGATCGAGAACCAGATCACCAAGGGCGCGAAGCTCCTGATCGTGGCCTCGATCGACGGCACCGCGATCACGTCGCAGCTCCAGCAGGCCGAGGACGCGAAGATCCCGGTCATCGCGTACGACCGGCTGCTGCGCAACACCGACAGCGTCGACTACTACGCCACGTTCGACAACTTCAAGGTCGGCGTGCAGCAGGCGACGTCGCTGCTGACGGGCCTCGGCGTGCTCAAGGCCGACGGCGCCGCCGGTGACGCGAAGGGCCCGCTGAACATCGAGCTGTTCGCCGGTTCGCCGGACGACAACAACGCCACGTTCTTCTTCAACGGCGCGATGTCGGTGCTCCAGCCGCACATCGACAAGGGCACGCTGGTGGTCAAGAGCGGCCAGGTCGACTTCAAGACGGTCGCCATCCTGCGTTGGGACCCGGCGACGGCCCAGCAGCGCATGGAGAACCTGCTCACGTCCACCTACGGCGGCGCCCAGGTGAACGGCGTCCTGTCGCCGTACGACGGCCTGTCCATCGGCATCCTGTCCGCGCTCAAGAGCAGCGGCTACGGCACCGCGGGCAACCCGTACCCGACCGTCACCGGCCAGGACGCCGAGGTCGCCTCGGTGAAGTCGATCATCGCCGGCGAGCAGTTCTCCACCATCCACAAGGACACCCGCGAGCTGGCGGCGGTCACCGTGAAGATGGCGGACTCGGTGCTGAAGGGCGAGAAGCCCGAGGTCAACAACGAGAAGGACTACGACAACGGCAAGAAGGTCGTGCCGTCGTTCCTGCTGGAGCCGGTCATCGTGGACAAGACCAACTACCAGAAGGTGCTCGTCGACAGCGGCTACTACACCGCGGACCAGTTGAGGTAATCGGATCATGTCCGACGACATCCTGGTGATGCGCGGCATCACCAAGCGGTTCGCCGGGGTCACCGCGCTGCACGACGTATCGCTCGCCGTGCGGCGCGGTGAGATCCACGCGATCTGCGGTGAGAACGGCGCGGGCAAGTCCACGCTGATGAAGGTGCTCTCCGGCGTGCACCCGCACGGGTCGTACGAGGGCGAGATCGTCTTCGAGGGCGAGTCCTGCTCGTTCGGCGGCGTCCGCGACAGCGAGCGGCGCGGCATCGTGATCATCCACCAGGAACTGGCGCTGTGCGGCCAGCTGTCCATCGCGGAGAACCTGTACCTCGGCAACGAGCGGGCCAAGCGCGGGTTCATCGACTGGAACCGCACGAACCACGCGGCGGCGGCACTGCTCGCCCGCGTGGGCCTGCGCGAGAACCCCACCGAGCCCGTGCACGACCTGGGCGTGGGCAAGCAGCAGTTGGTCGAGATCGCCAAGGCCCTGGCCAAGGAGGTCAAGCTGCTGATCCTGGACGAGCCGACCGCGGCGTTGAACGACGACGACTCCGCGCACCTGCTCGACCTGCTGGACGGCCTGCGCGAGGAGGGCATCACCTCGGTGATCATCTCGCACAAGCTCAACGAGGTGACCAGGATCGCGGACAGCATCACGATCCTGCGCGACGGCCGCACCATCGAGACGCTGCCCGCGGCCGACGTGACCGAGGAGCGGATCATCTCCGGCATGGTCGGCCGCGACCTGGAGCACCGCTTCCCGCCCCGCACGCCGGACGTGGGCGAGGAGGTGCTGCGGATCGAGGACTGGACCGTGCACAGCCCGTCCCAACCGGACCGGGTGGTGGTCGACAACGCCACCCTGTCGTTGCGTCGCGGTGAGATCGTCGGTCTCGCAGGCCTCATGGGCGCCGGGCGCACGGAGCTCGCGATGAGCGTGTTCGGCCGTTCGTACGGTGTCGGCGTGTCCGGCCGCGTGATCAAGAACGGCCGCGAGATCGACACGCGCACCGTCCGCAAGGCCATCGAGCACGGCTTGGCGTACGTCAGCGAGGACCGCAAGCGGTACGGGCTGAACCTGATCCAGGACGTGAAGCTCAACGTGTCCGCGGCCGGTCTCCACAAGCTCGCGCCGCGCGGCTGGGTGAACGAGAACGAGGAGCACTCGGTCGCCGAGAAGTACCGGCGCTCGATGAACATCAAGGCGCCCAGCGTCGCCACACCCACCTCGTCGCTCTCGGGCGGCAACCAGCAGAAGGTCGTGCTGGCCAAGTGGATGTTCACCGATCCGGACGTGCTCATCCTCGACGAGCCGACCCGCGGCATCGACGTCGGCGCGAAGTACGAGATCTACTCGATCATCAACGAGCTGGCCGCCCAAGGCCGCGCGGTGCTGGTCATCTCCTCCGAGCTGCCGGAGCTGCTCGGCCTTTGCGACCGGGTGTACGCACTGTCCGAGGGCCGGATCACCGGTGAGCTGGACCGCGCCGACGCCACCCAGGAACGTTTGATGCACCACATGACCCAGGGACAGACCTCATGACCACCAAGACCGCGGCCACGCCGGAGGCGCAACAGGCCGGGCAGCCGCAGCGCAGGTTCACCATCAACCTGCGGCAGTCCGGCATCTACATCGCGTTCGCGCTGATCGTGGTGCTCTTCACGGTGCTGACGGACGGCGCTCTGCTGACACCGCAGAACATCTCCAACATCATCGTGCAGAACTCGTACGTGCTGATCCTGGCGATCGGCATGATCCTGGTGATCATCGGCGGGCACATCGACCTGTCGGTCGGCTCGGTGGTCGCGCTGACCGGCGCGATCTGCGCCGTGCTGACCGTCCAGATCGGACTGCCGTGGCCGCTGGCGGTGGTGATCACGTTGCTCGCGGGCGGGGTGATCGGCGCGGCGCAGGGCTACTGGGTGGCGTTCTTCGGCATCCCGGCGTTCATCGTGACGCTGGCGGGCATGCTGGTGTTCCGGGCGCTGACCCTGACCGTGCTGGGCAACCAGGGCATCGGCCCGTTCCCGGACCAGATCCGCACCCTGGCCAACGGCTTCACCGAGGGCTACCTGGGCAACGTCGGCCTCGGCCCGCTGGGCGGCGCGGACCTGCTCAGCCTGCTGGTCGGCGTCGCGGTGGTGGCGGGGTTCGGGTTCAACCAGTGGCGCAACCGCAAGGCGCGGCTGAGCTACGGGCAGGTCGTCGAGCCGTTCCCGATCTTCGTGGCGAAGATCGCGCTGGCGGCGGCCGTGGTGCTGGCCGTGGTCGTGCAGTTGGCCCGGTTCCGCAACCTGCCGTGGGTGCTGGTGCTGCTCGCGGTGCTGGCGTTGGGCTACTCGGTGATGGCGAACAAGTCGGTGTTCGGTCGGCACATCTATGCGATTGGCGGCAACCTCCAGGCCGCCACGCTGTCGGGCGTGAAGGTCAAGCAGGTCACGTTCTGGGTGTTCGTGAACATGGGCGTGCTCGCGGCGTTGGCGGGCGTGATCTTCGCGGGTCGGCTGAACCAGGCCGGTCCGACCGCGGGCAACGCGTTCGAGCTGGACGCGATCGCGGCTGCGTTCATCGGTGGCGCGGCGGTGCAGGGCGGTGTGGGTCGGGTGGTCGGCGCGATCACCGGCGGGCTCATCATGGGTGTGATCAACAACGGGATGTCGTTGATCGGCGCGCCCAGTGAACGGGTGATGCTGGTCAAGGGCCTGGTCTTGCTGGCCGCCGTCGCTTACGACGTGTGGACCAAGCGCCGGGGCCGTGCCTGACCCACCCGCGTGAGTCCTACGTTCAGAACGCGTGAGTCCTACGTTCAGAACAACCGTGTCCTACGTTCAGGACCCCTGAATTCAACGTTCAGAACCGGTAGCTCAATGTTCGGGGGCTTGGTGGTTCTGTCCGGCCCGATTTGACATGGGGCCCGTACGGGCACCCCAGGCAGGCCGAAGCCGGGCAGGCATGGCGGGAAGAGCGTCCGCCAAGCCTGCCCGGCTTCGACCAGCCTATGGCACCCGAACCCATGTCAAATCGGGCCTCTGCGTCTTGTGGGACGGGCGTCGGCGTCGGGTCGTTCGTCGCTGAGCAGCTGCTGCGCGTGTCCAGCTCCGGCCATCGCGTAGATCGTCACCCGGTAGGCGGGTACGGTGTTGACTTTGTTTCATCGTGGACTTAACGATGTGGTGGCGGCTCGGGCACGAGCCCTTCCGCCGCCGTCCGCGATGATCAAAGGAGATCGGATGCGCGCTCTTCGTCGCCTGGGCAGAGCCATGCTCGCCCTCGCGTTGGCCGTTCCCGCGTTGACCCTGGTCGGCACGCCCGCCAACGCCGCACCCGCCCCGCTCGTCGGGGTGGCCTCGAACCGCTGCCTCGACGTCGTCGGCGGGTCGAACGCCAACGGCGCGTTGGTGGACATCTGGGACTGCAACGGCCAGTCCAACCAAGGCTGGGATTTCACCGCCGCCGGTGAGCTGCGGGTCTTCAACGGCGGCCGGTGCCTTGACGTGCCGAACGCCTCCACGACGCCCGGTGTCCGGCTGGCGATCTGGGACTGCAACGGCGGCGCGAACCAGAAGTTCCGGCTGAACTCGAACGGCAGCATCACCGCGACCCAGTCGGGGCTGTGCCTGGACGTGAACGGCCAGGCCACCGCCAACGGCACGGCGGTCAACCTGTGGAACTGCAACGGGCAGACCAACCAGCAGTGGCGCGCCGGCTCGAACCCGGGCCCGACGTGCACGGTGAACCCGATCAACCCGAACGCCACCGCCCAGGCCCGCAAGCTGCTCTGCTACGTCTACTCGCAGTACGGCAACCACATCCTGTCCGGCCAGCAGGAGTCGACCTGGATCGGCGGCCCGGACTACGAGATGAACCACATCCGGAACAACACCGGCAAGTTGCCGGCGATCCGGGCGATGGACTACGGCGATTCCAAGGACTACGCCTCGCGCGCGATCGCGTGGTGGAACGCCGGCGGCATCCCGATGGTCGGCTACCACATGGGCGCGCCGACCAAGCCGGACACGTACGAGGGCACGCAGATGACGGTGTCCATCAACGCGGTCCTGACCCCCGGCACGGCCGAGTACAACTCGTTCATGCAGCGGCTCGACGGGGCGGCGGCCTCGTTGCAGCAGTTGGAGAACGCGGGCGCGGCGGTCATCTGGCGGCCGTTCCACGAGGCCGGCGGCACGTGGTTCTGGTGGAGCAAGGAAGGCGGCTCGCAGTACAACCGGCTGTGGCGCTTCATGTACGACTACTTCACCAACACCAAGGGCCTGAACAACCTCGTCTGGCTGCACGGCTACAACGGCCAGCCGCAGGCGTCGTTCTACCCGGGCAAGCAGTACGTCGACATCGGCGGCGCGGACACCTACGCGGGTGACGGCAACTACGACCCGCTGAACGCGATGTACAACTCCGTGCGCAACATCGTCGGCACCACCGTGCCGATCGCGCTGCACGAGAACGGCCCCATCCCGGACCCGGACCGGCTGGTCTCCACCGGCACGCGCTGGGTGCTGTTCGGCACCTGGCACGGCAACCACCTGACCGTCAGCAACTCGGTCAGCCACCTCCAGAAGGTCTACAACCACAGCTACGTCGTCACGCGCGACGAGTTGCCCAATCTGAAGTAGCGGGTCTGTACCGGTCAAGGGTCTGCCCATCCTGGTGAGACAGGCCCTTGACGGGGGTGCCGGGTGTCAGCTTCACTACAAGCCGTTCTGGGAACGCTCCCAGAACTGACTCGGCCGGCGGCCCACCACGTCCCCCGGTGGGCCGCCGCCGCTCTTCCCATGTGCCGCAAGTAACCCTAAGCTCGCCTACGCCGCCGCATGGAAAGCGCTTACCAACATTGGGAGATCAGCCCATGAAAGCACTCCTCGCCGTGTCAGCGTTGACAGCGGCGCTCCTCCAGGTCACCGCGCCGGAGGCTCAAGCCGCCTGCGGCGACGGCACGTACCAGGCCGAGGTGACCGGGTCCGGCAGCAGCTTCACCGCCCGCCGGGGCGGCAGCACCGTCTACAGCGGCAGCAGCCTGCGCGCCGCGATGCAGGCCGCCAACGACAGCCTCACCGCGAACCGCACGTACAAGGAGCGGATCGTCGTCCGGGCGTCCGGCTCCATCCCCGCGGGCGAGCGGTACTCGATGCGCAGCTACACGACGATCGACCTGTGCGGCACCATCAACGTCACCGGCACCGGCTCGGGCGACTACGCCCCGGTCTACGCGCGCGGCGTCCGCGACATCGAGGTCCAGAACCTCACCCTCACCGGCACCCCGTTGTACGGCATCTTCATGCGCAACGTCACCAACGTGGTGATCGGCAACGTGAACATGCGCCTGTCCAGGGGTCTGGGCGTGCGCATCGACAACCGCGGCGACACCAGCCAGTGGACCCGCAACGTCCGGATCGACTACGCCTACGTGTCGGGCGCCAGCTCGCACGCCGTGGAGACCTACGGCGTGGACGGCCTGACCATCGGCACGGTGGTGGCGCGCGGCGTCGGCGAATCCGGCCTGCTGCTCAACCAGACGATCAACGCCACCGTGGGCACCGTCGACGCCGAGAACGCGGGCACCGGCACCGGCTACGCCGCGTTCCGCACCGCCAACCGGAACGGCCGGGTCGGCAGCAGCTACCCGATCAACGTCCGGGTCGGCACGGTCAAGGCGCGCGGCGGCGGTCGCGGCATCTTCTGCGTCTCGGAGAGCGGCGGCCTCCAGATCGACCGGATCGACATCGCGCAGACCGGCAGCAACTCGATCCTGATCGAGAACTGCTACAACGTGAACCTCGCCGCGCAGAGCGGCAGCGTCACCGGTCCGGGTGATATCCGGCTGGCGGCGCGGACGGAGTTCCCGGTCACCCGGGACATCCTCGTCCAGAACCTGACCGTCACGAACTCGGCCATCACCGAGAGCCCGTGCGGCACCAACACCACCTTCCGCAACAACACGCTCGTCAACAGCAGGCAGAGCATCTGCTAGCCGTCCGCTCTCGGTGATCCGGCCGGGACGGGGCGAGGTATGTTCGGGCGGTGCCCTCGGGAACCAACGCTCGCACCACCCCGTCCTGGCCGGACCTGCCCGAGGTCGCGCGGGACGTGCTGCTGGAGGTCCTGATCCACGGGGCCATGCCCAGGGCGGAGATCGCCGAGCGGCTGAACCTGTCCCGCCCCACCCTCACCAGGCTGACCCGCACGCTGGTGGTGCACGGGCTGCTGGTCGAGGGCGGCACGGAACTCCGGTCGTCCACCGGAAGGCCGTCGGAGATGCTGCACGTGCGCGGCGAGGCGCACCACTTCCTGGGCGTGAAGCTGACCGCGGACCGGCTGTTCGCCGCCGTCACCGACCTCACCGCGACGGTGGTCGAGACCACCGAGGAACCGCTGCGCTCGACCGACCCGGCCGACGTGGTCGCCCAGATCGCCGACGTAGCGGCGGCGTTCCGGGACGTGACGGCGATCGGCGTGACGCTCGGCGGCATCGTGCGCGACGGCGTGGTGGTGGAGGCGGGATTCCTGCGCTGGACGGACGTGCCGCTGCGGGACCTGGTGGCCGCGGCGACCGGTGTGCCGACCGCCGTCGACAACGACGTGCAGGCGCTGACGTCGGCCGAGCACTGGTTCGGCGCGGGCGCGGGGCTGACGTCGATGGTGCTGATCACCGTCGGCGCGGGCGTCGGCTGCGGGCTGATCATCGGTGGCAGGCTGGTGGAGGGCTCGCACGGGTTGCCGCCCCGGATCGCGCACATCCTGGTCGACCCGAGCGGACCGGTGTGCGGCTACGGCCACCGCGGCTGCGCGTCGAGCTACCTGATGACGCACGTGATGCTGCGCGAGCTGGGCGAGCCGACATACGAGGAAGCGGTGGACCGGGCGCTCGCCGGCGACCCGGACGCCAAGCGGGTGTTCGACGACGCGGGCTACGCGCTCGGCATGCTCATCGGGACGGTGGCCAACCTCGTCGACCCGCAGAAGGTGCTGCTCACCGGTGAGGGCCTGCCGCTGTACGAGGTGTCGGCCGACCGGGTGGCCGACGGCATCGCGGCGAGCTACGAGGCGGACACCGCGTTGATCGACCTCGACGCGCAGCCGTGGAACTTCAGCGAATGGGCGCGTTCCGGCGCGGCGCTGGCCATCCGGACCACGTTGACGGACGTCAACTGAAGCGGTTCCGTTCGCAACGGGGCATCTGTAGTGTGCGTTCACTTCGGGGGAGGTGGCGCGGTGAACCGGTACGAGCGGCTGAACCTGCTGTTGGAACTGCTGGCCGATCGGGGCCGGGTCGAGGTGGACGACATCGCGGCCGAGTTGGACGTCTCCGGCGCGACCGTCCGCCGGGACCTGGACCACCTGGCCCGTCAGCAACTGCTCACCCGGACCCGCGGCGGCGCGGTGGCGCACTCGGTCGCCTACGGCCTTCCGTTGCGCTACAAGACTGTTCTACGTGCGGGGGAGAAGCAGCGCATCGGACGTGCGGCGGCCGGGCAGGTGAGCCGCGGCGCGGTGGTCGGCATCAACGGCGGCACCACCACGACCGAGGTCGCGCGGGCGTTGATGACGAGCCCCGACGTCGGCGGCGCGACCGGTGACGGGCTGATCACCGTCGTCACCAACGCGTTGAACATCGCCAACGAACTCGCCGTGCGGCCACAGGTGAAGCTCGTCGTCACCGGTGGCGTGGCCCGACCGCAGTCCTACGAGCTGACGAGCCCGCTCGCCGCGAAGATCCTCAGCGGGCTGAGCCTCGACGTGACGTTCCTCGGCGTCGACGGCATCGACCCGGACACGGGCGCCTACGCGCACCACGAGGGCGCGGCGGACGTCGACCGGATGCTCGCGGAACGCGCCCAGCGCGTGGTCGTGGTCGCGGACTCGTCGAAGATCGGCACCAGGGCGTTCGCCGAGGTCTGCCCGATCACCCGCGTGCACACCCTCGTGACCGACACCGACGCGGCCGAGGAGGACGTGCGCCGGTTCCGTGAACGAGGCGTCGAGGTGATCCGGGTGTGAACGCGCCGGCCAGGACACACCTCCGTTGCGGTCCGGTCACGTAGACCGTCCCACTCCTTGACACCGCTGTGTGGCGCGGGACACAGTGGCCGCCGCCTTTGAGCGGTCAAACGGCGGTCGGGTGAGCCATCGTGCGCTCTCCGTCACCGGTGTCGGCGGGAGGGGGAGCAGGCACATGGCACGTCCCGGCGGTCCGGTGACGATCCGCCAGGTCGCGCTGAACGCCGGCGTCTCCCGCCAGACCGTGTCCAACGTGCTCAACGCGCCGCACCGGGTCGACCCGGTCACCCGGCAGCGCGTCCGCTCGGCGATCGAGGACCTCGGCTACCGGCCCAACCGCAACGCCCGCAACCTCGCCACCCGCCGCGCAGGCCTGATCGGCTACTGCCTGCCGGCCCGCGACACGCCCAACCCGTTCATGGACCGCTTCCTGCACCTGCTCACCGCCGAGATCGAGCGCTCCGGCCGGCACGTGCTGCTGTTCACCGGCACCGGCATCGAGGTCTACGCCGACCTCGTCGCCCAGCGCGCGGTGGACGCGTTCGTGCTCGTCGACACCGTCGACCACGACTGCCGGCACCGGTGGCTGGCCGATCGGGACGTGCCGTTCGTGTCCTTCGGCCGGACCTGGGACGGCCGCCAACCCGGCCCCTGGGTGGACCTCGACGGCGCCGGCGTTTGTTACCGGCTGGTTACCCTTCTGTGCGATCTGGGCCGCAGTCGAATCGCGTTCGTCGGAAGGGCCGGTGTGACCGGTCAGAACCTCGACCGGATGCGGGGCTGGAAGGCCGGCTGCACCGCCCTGGACCTGCCCTCGGACCGTCTCGCGCTCGCCGTCGCCGACACCGTAGAAGCGGGCGGCGCGGCGATGCGGGTGCTTCTGGACACCGAAGTCCCTCCGGACGCGGTGATCGCGGTGACCGACCCCCTTGCTGTAGGTGTGCTCCGTGAAGCGCGCCGCCAAGGGCTCCGGCCCGGCACGGACGTCGCGGTGACGGGTTTCGACGACTCGCCGCTGGCTTCCGTTGTGGACGGTGGCCTCACCTCGGTGCGGCAACCCGTCGAGAGGTTCGCCAGAACCGTGGTGGACCTGCTGGACAGCGCGAACGGCGATCGGGGTGTGGTGCTGCCGGGTGAGATCATCAGCCGCGGCAGCGCCCCGATCCGCTTGACAGAGCAAGATGTGAATTGATGGGAGTTCGGTGATGGGCGTACGGACAACAGCGTTGCGGGCGACTGCGGCGCTGGGGGTGGCAGTTCTCCTCGCCTCGTGTGGCAGTGGTGGGAATGAAGGCGGCGAGCAGCCCAGTGGTGCGCTCGAAGGTCGGGGCGAGGTCACGTTCGCCACCGGCAAGGACACGTCCGGCAACATGCAGAAGCTCGTGGACGAGTGGAACGCCAAGCACGCGGACGAGCAGGTCCGGATCATCGAGCTGCCCGAGTCGGCCGACGCCCAGCGTCAGCAGATGGTGCAGAACGCGCAGGTCAAGTCCGACGCGTACACGATCCTCAACCTCGACGTGGTGTGGACGGCCGAGTTCGCCGCCAACCGCTGGGTGGTCGAGCTGCCCAAGGACCAGTTCGAATTGGACAAGTTCCTGGAGCCCGCGGTGAAGACCGCGCAGTACCGGGACAAGCTCTACGCGGCGCCGGTGTTCTCCGACGGCGGCCTGCTCTACTACCGCAAGGACCTGCTCGACGCGGCGGGCGTGCAGCCGCCCAAGACGTGGGCCGACCTCATCGCCGCGTGCCAGACCGTGAAGGCGGCACAGCCCGCGATCGGTTGCTACGCCGGTCAGTTCGAGAAGTACGAGGGCCTGACGGTCAACTTCGACGAGGCCGTGCACTCCGCCGGCGGTGACGTGGTCGACGCGACCGGCAAGCCCGTGGTGAACACGCCCGAGGCGAAGGCCGGGCTCGACGCCCTGGTCGCCGGCTTCAAGGACGGCGTGATCCCGCAGAAGGCCATCACGTACAAGGAGGAGGAGGGCCGCCGCGCGTTCCAGGCGGGCGAGCTGGTGTTCCACCGCCAGTGGCCCTACCAGTGGAACCTGGCCGGCAAGACCGACGGCTCGTCGCAGGTCGCGGGCAAGTTCGACGTCGCGCCGCTGCCCGGCATCAAGGGCGCCGGCAGCTCCACCCTCGGCGGCCACAACTTCGCCATCTCCGCTTTCGGCAAGAACAAGGCCACCGCGCTGGACTTCATCAAGTTCTACATCGGTGAGGCCGCGCAGCGCTCAAACCTGCTGGCCACCTCGCAGGCGCCGACCCTGGCGAGCCTGTACGACGACGCCGAGCTGATCAAGCAGTTCCCGTACCTGCCGACGCTGAAGGAGTCGATCCTCTCGGCCAAGCCGCGCCCGCAGGCGGTCCGCTACGGCGATGTCACGCAGGCCATCCAGGAAGCCGCCTACGCCGCGTTGACCGGCGAGAAGACCAGCGATGTGGCGCTGAAGGAGTTGCAGGCCAAGCTCGAAGAACTGATCAATTGACTTTCCCCTGCCCATAAGTGAAGGGCTGGAGTTCCCACGCGCTGTGCGGCGCGTAGCGCTTACGCGCCGCACCTCGCGATGGGGGTTTCCTGTTTCATCGCCGATAGCGGAAGGGAGGGCCCTTGCCGTCTGACATCAGCTCCGCAGGCATCGCCCGAGTCGCCTCGGGCTACGGCTCGACCAGCCGCAAGGATGTTCCGGGCCGCGTTGAGGTCCCGATCGTGTCGGGTGCGGCAGTCCGGACACGTCCAGTGCCGGACGGAAAGTTTCAGTTGCGCCAACACGTGTCCGCAGACAGAGCACTTCTTGCTGGACGGGTACCAGCGGTCGACCACCACGAGGGTGCGTCCGGCGCGTGCGGCCTTGTAGTCGAGCTGGCGCCGGAACTCGCCCCATCCTGTGTCAGAGATGGCACGGGCAAGGCGACGATTCCGGACCATGTTCTTGACAGCCAGGTCCTCTATGGCGATCACATCCGCCGAGCGCACCAGGTTCGTCGTGGTGCGGTGCAGGAAGTCCCGTCGCGCGTCGCGGACCTTCCGATGAGCGCGGGCAAGTCGGGTCTTGGCTTTGCGCCGGTTGTTCGACCCGCGTTGGCAGCGGGCCAACCTACGTTGGTGGCGTGCCAAATTCCGAGCCCTGGCTTCCAGATGGCGGGGGTTGGCGACCTGGTCACCGTCGCTGGTCACGAGGAACTGCTTCACCCCGAGATCGACCCCGACCGCGTGGCCCGTCGCAGGCTGCGGTTCCGGGTCGTCGGTGTCCACTGCGAACGTCACGAACCAGCGGCCGTCGGGATCGCGGGACACGACGACCATCGTGGGATCGAGCGTGGCGAGATCCACGTGGTCGAACGACCACACGAACGCCAGCGGTGCCGCGGTCTTGGCCAGCACGAGGTTGCCGTCGCGCATCCGGAATGCGGAACGCGTGTAGTGCGCGGTCTGCCTTCCGTTGCGGGACTTGAAGCGCGGGTAGCGGGCACGGGCGGCGAAGAAGTTCTGGAACGCCGCGTGCTGGTGGCGCAAGGTCTGCTGCAACGGCACCGAGGACACTTCGGACAGGAAAGACAGGTCCTCGGTGCGTTTCCACTGGGTCAGCGCGGCGTCCGTCTCCTTGTACGACGTCCGCTCACTTCCGGCGTGGTGGCGCCGCCGCCGTTCGGCGAGAGCTTTGTTCCACACCAGACGCACACAACCGAACGTACGGCTGAGCATCGCGATCTGCTCTTGGTCCGGATGGGCCCGGCACCGATACGCCGTTCGCATGAAGGTCAGTTTAACAATGGAGGCTCGATGGGTATGGGCGCGGTCGGTTCCCCTGCGCGCCGCGTGCCTGGTCCACCCCGGTTTCGCCGAGGTGCTCCCGGCAAGGTTCGAATCGCTTCGCGGCCAGCGGTCCGCAGCCGACCCGAGGGGGTCGAGTGACGACGGTCGTCCGCCGCGCCCGGGGTGCCACCTCGGGCGCGGGGCGACTCGCCCTGGCACTGCTGTCACCGACGTTCGTGGTGCTCGCCCTGGTGGTCGGGTACCCGCTGGTGGCGGCCCTGCGCGAGTCGGTGTTCCGCGAAGGCACGGACCTCGACGAGAGCGGATTCATCGTCGAGGGCTCGAAGTTCGTCGGCGTCGACAACTACGCCTCGATCTTCGCGGGTGAGGCGGCGAGCCGGTTCTGGAACGCCTTCGGCAACACCACGGTGTTCACCGTCATCACGGTCGCGCTGGAGGTGTTGATCGGTGTCGGCATGGCGCTGGTCATGCACCACGCGATCCGTTGGCGCGGTGTGGTCCGGGCCAGCATCCTGGTGCCGTGGGCGGTGCCGACGGCGGTGTCCGCGTTGCTGTGGCGCTGGATCTTCCAGGCCGACGGCGTGGCCAACTCGATCATCGGCCAGGAAATCCTGTGGACCACCGAGGGCTGGCACGCGAAGCTCGCGGTGATCCTGGCGGACGTGTGGAAGACCGCGCCGTTCGTCGGCCTGCTGGTGCTGGCCGGGCTCCAGATCATCCCGACCGACGTCTACGAGGCGGCCAAGGTGGACGGCGCGTCACCGTGGAAGCAGTTCTGGCGGATCACGCTGCCGCTGGTGAAGCCCGCGCTGCTGGTCGCGGTGCTGTTCCGGGTGCTCGACGCGCTGCGGATGTTCGACCTGCCGTTCGTGCTCATCGGCAACCGCAAGGAATCGGTGGAGACGCTGTCCATGGTGGCCTTCGACGAGGCGTCGAGTCTCCGGTTCGGACCGGCCGCGGCGTACGCGACGGTGCTGTTCGTCTACGTCGTGGTCGTCGCGTTCGTGTTCGTGCGGCTGTTGGGCGCGGACGTGATCGGCGAGGCACGGGAAAGGTCGCGGAAATGAAGGGCGTGCTGAGGTTCGCCGGGCTGGGGCTGATCCTGGTCTACTGCCTGGCGCCGTTCTACTGGATGGCGGTGTCGGCGTTCCGCCGTCCCTCCGACCAGTTCGAGCTCACGCCGCTGCCGTCGCCGTTCTCCCTGGACAACATGGCGGCGGTGTTCACGCCCGAGGTCGGGTTCGGGCGGTCGCTGTTCAACAGCCTGGTCGTCGCGGGCGTCACCACGGTGCTGACGCTGATCATCGGCGTCTCGGCGGCGTACGCGTTGGCGCGCTTGCAGTTCCGGTTCAAGAACATCGTCGCGGCGCTGATCATCGCCACGTCGATGTTCCCCGGCATCTCCCTGCTGGTGCCGCTGCTGGCGCTGTTCACCGACATCGGGTGGATCAACACCTACCAGTCGATGATCGTGCCCAGCCTGTCGTTCGCGCTGCCGCTGGCGGTGTGGAACCTGACCGCGTTCTTCCGGCAGATGCCGGCGGAGCTGGAGCAGGCGGCGATGGTCGACGGCTGCACCCGCGGCCAGGCGTTCCGCAAGATCATCCTGCCGTTGGCCGCACCGGGCGTCTTCACCACCGCGATCATCACGTTCATCGCGGCGTGGAACGAGTTCATCATCGCCCTGTCGATGGTCAACGACAGCAAGATGCAGACCGCCACCGTCGCGATCTCCCGGTTCACCGGGGCGTATGGTTTCGATCAGCCGTTCGGCACGCAGATGGCCGCGGGCGTGATCGTGACCGTGCCCCTGGTCGTGGTGGTGCTGCTGTTCCAGCGGAGGATTATCGCGGGCTTGACCGCGGGCGGCGTGAAGTAAGCGCCCAGCGGTGTCAACGGCCGGTCGTCACGTGATGGGAGAGCCGTGACGACCGGCCAATTTAATGTCCTACCGGTGCTGGGACGCCGACCTGCGGCACCGGTCGCCTGACCGGCATGCCGAGAGCGACGAGCATGCCGACGAACGCGAACGCGGAGACCGCGCCCATCCCGGCCGAGAACCCCTCGCTGAACTCCTCGGGCGACGAGTAGCCGCCGACACTGGCGAACACGGCGACGGTGACCGCGATGCCGAACACCCCGCCGAAGATCCGCAGCATCATGAACGCGCCGGACGCCTGGCCGATCTCCTGCGGTGTCACCGAGCCGACCACCGCCTTCTGCGCCGCGGGCATGGCCATGGTCACCCCGACGCTGCCGAGGACGAGCGCGGGCAGCAGTTCGAGGTAGCCCGTGTCGGTGTCGGCCACCAGGGCGATCCAGCCCATGCCGACGGCCTGGAGCAGCAGCCCGCCGACCACGAACGTCCGCTCGCCGTGCTTGTCGGCCAACCGGCCCGCGATCGGCGCGCACACCATCAGCGTCGCGGTCCACGGCATCAGCATCAGCCCGGCGACGAGCGGCCCTTCACCGAGGACGGTCTGGAAGTACTGCGCGAGGAAGAACATCGTGCCGTACAGGGAGGCGAAGACGAGGAAGTTCGCCGGGTTGGCGGTGGCGAACGCCCGCTGCCGGAAGAACCGCATCGGCAGCATCGGCGCCTTCGTGCGTTGTTCCCAGAGCACGAAGGCGACCACCAGCGCGAGCCCGAGGACCAGCGCCCCGACCACTTCCGCGCTCGCCCAGCGCGCCGCGTTGCCGCGCACCAGACCCCAGACGATGCCGAACGCGCCTGAGGTCACCAGCACGACGCCGACCAGGTCGAGCCGGTTGTTCGGACCGAAGCTCTCGGCGACGCGCCGGCTGGTGAGCGCGATCGTGACCAGACCGACGGGCAGGTTCAGCCAGAAGATCCACTGCCAGGCCAGCCCTTCGGCGATGGCGCCGCCGATGAACGGGCCGCTGAACGTGGCCAGACCGGTCAGGCCCAGGTAGAGGCCCATCGCCTTGCCCCGTTGTTGCGGCGGGAACTTCGCGCTGATCAGGGTGAGCGACAGCGGCAGCACCATCGCGGCGCCCGCGCCTTGCAACGCCCGTGCCGCGATCAGGGCGCCGATGTCCGGGGACAGCGCGCAGGCCACCGAGGCGAGCGTGAACACCGCCAGCCCGGCGACGAACATCCGTCGGCGCCCGAACCGATCACCCACTGCCGCGCCGGTCAGCAGCAGCACCGCGAACGTGAGGTTGTAGGCGTTGACGGTCCATTCGAGGTCTTCGAGCGATGCGGTCAGGTCCTGGCGGATCGTGGTCAACGCGGTCGACACGACGAGGCTGTCCAGCGCCATCATGAACGACGCCAGTGAAGCGAGGCCCAGCACCCATGCCTGTTCGGACGTCATCCGTCCGCGGTCGGTTTTCACCGTTTCTCCTTGTGGTTCAAGTTTCTGGGACGCGGAGCTTTCAGACGCGGAGCGACCGCGGGAGCCCGAACGCGGTCAGCAGGGAGTTGTCCACGAAGCGGGTGAGCGCGGTGATCCGGTCGCCGGTCAGGCTCAGCACGAGCACGCCGTGCGCGTGCAGGATCGGGTTGCGCGGGTCGCGGAGGTAGCAGCCGAAGGCCGGTTGGCGGTTGGCCCGGGTCGGGATCAGCACGTGCCGGCCGCCGTTGCGCAGTGCGACCGTGGCCAGGAAGTGCCGGACGTCGTCCAGGCCCTGGTACACCAGGGGCATGGGCGGCATGGTCAGCCGGGCGTCGTCCGTCAGCATCGAGACGATCGCGTCGACGTCGCCGGATTCGAACGCGCGGACGAAGTCGTCCACGATCCGGCGTTCCTGTGGCGAGTTCGGCAGCGGAGCGCTTTCCCGGACCGGCAGCTCGTGGGCGAGTGCGCTTCGTGCCCGGTTCAACGCGCTGGTCACGGCGTTCTCGGTCGTGTCGAGGATGCCGGCGACCTCGGCGGCCCGGAATCCCAGCACGTCCCGCAGCACCAGCACGGCCCGTTGCCTCGGTGGCAGTTGTTGCAGGGCGGCGAGGAACGCCAGTGAGACCGATTCCCGGACCTCGTAGCGGGCTTCCGGGCCGGGCACGTGGTCGGTGATTTGGTCGAGCAGCACGTCGGGGTACGGCTCCAACCAGCTCGGTTCCGCTTGGCGGTGCGACGGCTCGGGCAACGGGACCTCCGACCGGTAGGCCGCGTACTCGTGCGGCCGACGTGAGCCGGCGCGCAGTGCGTTCAGGCAGCGGTTGGTCGCGATCCGGTAGAGCCAGGTGCGGACCGACGAGCGTTCCTCGAACCCGCCGATGCCGCTCCAAGCGGCCAGGAGCGTCTCTTGGACCAGGTCTTCGGCGTCTTGGACGGAGCCGAGGATGCGGTAGCAGTGGACCTGGAGCTCACGGCGGTACGGCTCGATCAACTCGCGGAATGATTCGCCGTCGCCTGCCCGTGCCGTCGCCAGCAGGTCCTCGGGCGTGCGCCGGGTGCCGGTTTCCCCTGTCGGCGGCGTGCGTCGCATGGCGGCTCCTTCCGTTCCTGGTGGTCCTTGCACAAGGCCTCATGCAAGGCCTCACAGGGATGGACACCGCCAGAACCGAAAACTGATCGCCCGACCGTCGGTGAGGGATGAGGTGTGGCGTGGGTCACCCGGTCGAGGTTGGAAGTGAGGAGTGCTCAGTGCAGCTCTGCCGCGGCCGCGCGGAACACGGCGTCCGCGACGCGGGCCAGCGGCGGCGAGTCGAGCTTCCACTGCTGCCAGTGCAGCAGCACGTCCACCGGCTTCTCGGGGGCGAGGTGGACGAGCCTGCGGTGCGCGGCGATCTGGTGCTCGGTGAGCAGCGCCCACCCCGCGCCCGCGACCACGGCGTCCTCGAACACGTGCCCGTCCGGCAGGTGGTGGCGATGGGCCGACGCGTTGTGGCCGGAGAGCTCGCGGCAGAACCGGTCCTGGAGGTCGTCCTTCTCGTCGAACACGATCACCGGCGCGTCGTGCAGCGGACGGCCGTCGGACAGCCAGCGTCGCGCGAACTGTTTGGTGGCAACGGCGTGGTAGCGGATGCTCCCGAGTGGACGGACGACACAGCCTTGCACCGGCTGCGGCGACGACGTCACCGCGCCGACGACCAGACCCTGGCGCAGCAGTTCGGCGGTGTGGTCCTGATCGTCCCGCCGCACGGTCAGCACCAGGCCTTCGTCGGTGGCCAGCTCCTTGACCACGCGGCGGAACCAGGTGCCCAACGAGTCGGCGTTGACCGCGACCGGGATCGGCGTCGGGTTCTCGATCAGCCCCAACGCCTCCCGCGCGTCCCGGTCCAGCAACGCCTGCTGCCGCCCGTACCGCGCGATCACCGCGCCCGAGTCGGTCAGCTTCGCGGGCTTGGAGCGCACCAGCAGGACGCGGCCGGTCCGTTGTTCCAGCAGCTTGATGCGCTGGCTCACGGCCGACGGGGTGACGTGCAGCGCTTTGGCGGCGGCGTCGAACGTGCCCTCGTCCACGACGGCCAGCAAGGTGCGCACGCACTCCGGATCCATCATCACAGTTGCTAATGATACGTAAGAAACCGTAGCTGGCCTTATCGATGCGAGGTTCATACCGTCGGTGGCGTGACGTACGCGCTGCTCGCCGGGCTTGGCACCGGACTGTCCCTCATCGTCGTGATCGGCGCCCAGAACGCCCTGGTGTTGCGCCAAGGGGTGCTGCGGCAGCAGGTGCCGGCGATCGTGGCGATCTGCGCGGGATCGGACGCGCTGCTCATCGCGCTGGGCGTCGGCGGTGTCGGTGCGGCGCTGACCGCGTGGCCGACCGCGTTGACGGTGGTGCGGTGGGTCGGTGCCGCGTTCCTGGTCGGTTATGGAGTGCTTGCCGCACGGCGCGTGCTCCGGCCGGCCGCGTTGGAACTGGGCGGCGCGGCGTCCGCGGCGATCGTCACGTGCCTGGCGCTGACCTGGCTCAACCCGCACGTGTACCTGGACACCGTGCTGCTGCTCGGCACCGCGTCCACCGGCTTCGGCGGCGACCGCTGGTGGTTCGGGGCCGGCGCGATGGCGGGCAGCGTGCTCTGGTTCACCGCGCTCGGCTTCGGCGCTCGATGGCTGTCCGGCACGTTCACCCGGCCATCGGCGTGGCGGGTGCTGGACGCGGCGGTCGCCGTGGTCGTCACGGCGACCGGCATCTCGCTGGTGTTGTAGCGGTTCACGGTTACGAGCGGCCCGTGAAGAAGCGGCGGATGTCGTCGGCGAGCAGGTCCGGCGCTTCCATCGCGGCGAAGTGGCCGCCCCGGTCGAACTCGCTCCAGTGCTCGACCCGGTAGGTCAGCTCGGCCAACGGCCGCACGGACAGCACGATGTCGTGCGCGAACACGGCGACGCCGAGCGGCGCGGGGCAGGCGTTCGAGACCACGCCCGTCTCACGGTTCAGCCGGGCCGACGAGCCCGCCGTGCCGGTGAGCCAATACAGCATCACGGTGGTCAGGATCCGGTCGACGTCGATCTTCGAGTCGGGGTCGGTCCACTCGGTGAACTTCTCCGCGATCCACGCGAGCTGGCCAACGGGGGAGTCGGTCAACGCGTAGGAGATGGTCTGCGGACGGGTTCCGTGCAGCACCTGGTAGCCCGGCCGGTTCCGCATCATGGCCTTGATCCGGTCCAGCCGCCGGTTGTCCTCTTCGGACAGTCCCACGCCGTCGACGGGCGGCGTGGGCAGGTAGTTCACGTGCACCGCCACCACGTTCCGGGGCGCGGCGACGGCCATGGCCCTGGCGATGTTCGAGCCCCAGTCGCCGCCCTGCGTCCCGTAACGCGGGTAGCCGAGGCGGTCCATCAGCTCGGCGAACGCCCGCGCCACCCGGTGCATGTCCCAGCCGCGCTCCTTCGTGGGGCCGGACAGGCCGAAGCCGGGGATCGAGGGGATGACCAGGTGGAAGTCGCGGGACAGCGGCTCGATGACGTCCAGGAACTCCAGCACGCTGCCGGGCCAGCCGTGGATCAGCACGAGCGGCAGCGCGTCGGGGTTCGCCGACCGGACGTGGAGGAAGTGCACGCGCTGGCCATCGATCTCGGTGGTGAACTGCGGCAACGCGTTCAGCTCGGCCTCGTGCCGCCGCCAGTCGTAGGTGTGCAGCCAGTGGTCGGCCAGGGCGCGGACGTGGGCGAGGGGGAAGCCGTAGTCGAACCCGGCGTCGGGCAGTTCCTCGGGCCACCGGGTGCGGGTCAGCCGGTCGGTCAGGTCGTCCAGGTCGGCTTGGGGGACGTCGAGCGTGAAGGGCGTGATCATCTTGGTCGGCTCCGTTGGTCTCACCAATGTTGGTGACGCCAACGGTATATCGAACACGTTGGTCTTGCCAACGTTTATGCCGGCTGTCCTCCGGGCTGGGTTGTCAACCTGAAAGTGTCGGACCCCGCGTCTATCGTCCCCGGCATGGCTACTTGGGACGACGTTCACCGCCTCACGTCGGCGCTGCCCGAGGTCACGGAGCGCCCCTCCTACGACGGACGGCCCGCTTGGCGGGTGAAGGACAAGGCGTTCACGTGGGAAAGACCTCTGCGCAAGGCGGACCTGGCCGCCCTCGGCCCGGACGCGCCGGAGGGTCCGGTGCTGGCGGCGAGCGTGCCCGACCTGGGCGCGAAAGAGGCGTTGCTGGCCGACGACCCGGCGGTCTACTTCACCACGCCGCACTTCGACGGCTACGCCGCGATCCTGGTGCGGCTGGACGAGATCACCGTGCCGGAACTGGAGGAGCTGGTGACCGAGGCCTGGCTGTGCCGCGCGCCGAAACGCCTCGCCAAGCAGTACGAGGCCGGTCGCGGCGCGCCCCCGGTGGAAGGAGGCGGAGGCACGCCGCGAGCGTGAGTCACCAGGTGCTGTTGACCAGCCCGGTGCCCAGGTAGACCTGGTCGAACCCGTTGCCGTCGTTGTCGTCGGTGTAGGCGATGGTGATCCGGCCCCACCCGTCCACGCCGAGCGCGGGCTCGTCCTGTCGCCCGGTCGCCGTCGAGACCGTCGGCTGGCGCGGCAGCCTGCCCGCGACCGTGCCGTCCGGGTTCAGGCCCTGCGTCACCACGTCCTGCGCCTCGACGGACGAGACCACCACGTTCAGCTGGTCGTCGATGCCGATCTGCGGGTCGACGCCCGCGAGGAGGGTGTCGGTTGCCATCCGGGCGGTGCCGGCGGCGTTGAACGACCGCACGGCCACCTGCGCCGTGCCGGTGTGGTCGGTTTCCCAGGCCACCGCGTGGTCGCCGTTGAAGTTCGCCGCCACGACGGGCCGCCGCTGCTGCCCGCCACCGTTCGCGTTGACCGCGCCCTGCGCCACCTTCACGCCACCGGCCGGGGTGAGGACCTTGCGGCCGATGTTGAAGAACGCGTTGCCGTCGCCGTCCTCGTCCCACACCACGATCGCGTTGCCCGCCGCGCCCATGGCCACGTCCGGCCGCTGGTGCGTGCCGCCGGTCGTGTTGACCTGCGCCTCGTACGTCTTCGACGTGATGGAGGCGAACCCGGCGATCCGCACGGTCGGGTTGGTGGTGGACTGCTTGTCCTCCCACACCACCGCGAAACCGCTCGTGTCGGGGTCGGCGGCGACGGCCGGGTCGAGCTGCTGGCCGTCCGTGTTCGCGTTGGCCCGCGCGGAACCGGTGACCGTGCCGGTCGTGCCCAGCTCGCGCACCTGGATGTTGTAGTAGCCGTTGCCGTCCCCGTCGTCGGCCCACACCACGACCGCGGTGCCGTTGTCGTGCACGGCCACGTCCGGCTGCACGTGCCGCCAGTTCCCGGTGCCGCCCGTGGACAGCTTCTTCTCGTAGCGGGACACGCCGTCCTTGAACAGGCGCACCCACACGTCGCTGTGCACGGGGTCGGTCGGCGTCGTGCTGTCGCGGTCGTCCTCCCAGACCACGGCGGTCCAGCCGTTGCGCACGGCCGACACGGCGGCGTTGTCCTGGTCGCCGGTGGCCGTGCTGTTCGCGGCGATCCACGTGGCCGCCGCCGACGCGGTGCCGGCGCCCAGCAGCATGAGCGCGACCGCGGTGATGATCGTCAGCTTCTTCATGGCGCCTGCAATCCGGGGTTGCCTGCCTGGATGACGTAGCTCTTCAGGGTCCTGATCGGGTAGTCGCGCGTGGTGACCCGGTCCAGGAAGCGGAAGTCGACGTTCACCTGGGTGGGTGAGGTGACGGTCCGGACGTAGCCGCGCAGGTTCTTGTAGAACTTCACGTGCGGGTTGAGGCTGGACAGGCCGTTGTCCGTGGCGCTGCCGTCGCCGCCGGACGTCACCGACGTGGTGACCAGTTCCGTGCCGACGATCCGGTCCTGCGTGGTGTAGTTCGCCATCAGGTTGCTCGCCCACGACCGGTGCACGTCACCGGTCAGCACCACGGTGTTGCGCAGACCCGCCGCGTCCCAGCCGCGCTGCAAGCGGTCGCGGTTGGCGGTGTAGCCGTCCCACGAGTCCATCGACTTCGCGCCGTCCGCCGAGGCGAGCTTCTGCGCGAAGAAGACCTGCTGGCCGAGGAAGTCCCAGGTGCCGAGCTTCTGGCGCATGCCGTCGAGGAGCCACGCTTCCTGCGTCGCGCCGGTGAGCGTGCGGGCCGGGTCGGAGGCGTCCGCGCACACCTTGGTGCCGTCACCGCAGGCCTGGTCGTCGCGGTACTGGCGGGTGTCGAGCATGTGGAACGTGGCCAGGCTGCCCCAGCGGACGCGGCGGTACAGCTGCATGTTCTCCGCGACCGGCGCTTGTGCGGCACGCAGTGGCATGTGCTCGTAGTACGCCTTGTACGCGGCCGCACGGCGGAGTTTGAAGTCGCCGGCCGGGGAAGTGTTGGCGCGCACCAGGTTCGCGTAGTTGTTCTCCACCTCGTGGTCCCACCACGTTGGTCAGCCAACTACAGTCGATAGCGGCGTCTACCAGCGAGGATACCGACCATGAGCGCACCGACACCCCGGAAGCGGCGGCCCCGGTTCAAGAGGCAGACCAGCGACCGGAGTCCAGTCGTCCCGTTCACCCCGGACGACGATGCGGCGCTGTGCTATGTCCGACAGTCGCACTTCACGGACGAGAGCACGTCAAGCGAGGTCCAGACGCGGGACACACACCGGTGGGCGAACGCCTACGGCGTCCCGATCGTGGAAACCGTGGAAGACCTGCACGTTTCCGGCGATCTGGAACCGTACAAGCGGGACGGGCTCAAACTCTGGTTGTCGGACGTGGCCCCGATGCCGTGGAAAACGCTGGTCGTGTCCAAACTGGACAGGCTGGTTCGCAATGTCATGGATGCGCTTACCCTGCTGGAGTGGCTGAGGGCGCGGGGAAAGCGGCTGGTATGCATTGCGGAAGGCATCGACTCCAGTAACTCGATGTCGGAATTCCTGATTACGTTGATCGCCGCGTTCGCTCGCATGGAACGCGAGCGGATGAAAGAGCGTTTCCGTGATGCGAAGGCGAGGCTCAAGGAAGCGGGGCGCTGGTCGGGTGAGGGGCACATCTATGGCACCATGCCGGTGGAGTTGCCCGGTGGGGGCTGGATTCTCGGGCTCGATCCGTATGCGGTCAAGATTCTTCACGCGTTGTCCAAGATGGCAAGGGCGGGCAAGAGTCTCACGGAGATGTGCGATTGGTTGACCGAAAACAAGATTGTGTCCCCAAGGGACCGGCAATTGCAGCTATCGGCGGAACGGCGCGGAGAAAACTTTTCAACGGTGGAACTCAAGGGGTACGAGTGGACGGGAACCCCGCTCCGTCGCTTGCTCGAACATCCGGACCTTGTCGAGTTGGGCATCTTCGAGCCCGCCGAACAAGCGGAGATAACTGCCCGGCTGGAAGAAAAGGCGCGACGGAAGACGCGAGGCAGCAATCAGCCGTACCAGTTTTCCGGTGTCCTGGTGTGTCCGGAATGCCTCGAACCCCTATGGCACCGTATCGCCCATCAGAAGCGGAAGCGTAACGATGGCACGACAATCGAATACGAATACCAGTACTGGCGTTGTCCTACGCGCAAGCATGGTCCATCCATGCGGGCCGAGGAGATCGAACCGTTGGCCGAACAGGCTTTCTACAAAATCTTCGCTATGGTTCCGGTCCGGGAACGCATCGTTTTGCCGCCGACCAGCCACGCGAACGAAATAGCCAAGCTGGAACGGGAATATGGCAAGTTGATGTCCGGGGTGGCGCGGGCCAAGTCGTCGGAAGACCGCACTCGGATCATGAATGATGGTAATCGGATTCTGGCCGATATCGACACGCTCAGGGCGCTTCCGGCCGATCCAGGCGGCGTGCAGTGGGTTCCAACCGATCGAACCTGGCAACAGGAGCTAGCGGGTATGTCCCCGGAAGACCGACGCCTTAGGTGGCTCGAATTGGGGTTCACCTTCGCGGTCGGAAAACGGGCCGACGGCAAATGGTCGGCTGCCTGGCGTTTGCCGGACGGCTGGCAGGATGCAATGCCGGAACTGGCTGAATGGCACGACCGGATCGGCAGTACCGGGCAGACGGTCGAAATCGCCGACCTGCTCGACTGGACAACGGCCGGACCTGCAAAGCCGGAACACGGTACAGCCTGAAAACCAATAGACAGACGACAGAGCGCCCCTCCGCACGCTGCGGAGGGGCGCTCTGTCGTTAAGGCAGACGGGGTCACCGTCCGTGTGGCTGTTCCGGAATCAGTACCTCGCATACCTCATTGATCCTGTCCGCCAACTGCCGTACATCTACGCCGTCCACGGTGACCCACAGTGCACCGTCCGATCCTGTCGTGAGCGTCGCCGGAATCCGCCGCCCATCATCCTCTGTGGACGCTGGAACGGTGGCGTCAGTCATCGTGCGGCCCTGCCTCGCCCTCTGTAGGGAGGGAGCCACCGACAAGCCCACCAGACCCCGGAACCCGGCCCGTCGCCGGACCGCTCACAAGCGGACCGGTTTGCCTCCCTGACAGGCGTTTCCGCTGCTCAGCAGAGGGAAGCGGGTCCAGGGAGGGGGCAGGGAAAGATCCCTGACTCCCTGTCTCCCCCCTACCGTCCACAGAGGTTCCGCAACCAGCGTCGTCGTGGCTGCGGCGGGCGATCGCGTCGGCAACGTCCTCGAACCGAACGACCATCGCGCCATCGGATTTACGGGGCCGGATACCCAACCCGACAAGCGCGGCCCGCAGATCACGCGCGGTCCACGGCTCGTATTCATCTGGATTGAGCGCGACGAGTCGCGCGAGAACAGTTTGAGTGCGGACACGACTTTCCCCTTCGATCACCGATCGGATGTCATGCAGATGGTCAACTGGTGTGGCTTCGACTTCTTTCGGGGCGGGACCCGCCGTGAGGCGCGGAGACGCGACATCGGACATCGCGCGTGCGATGACGGGTGTCACCTCGTCAATACCGTCCTCGAACGGCAGATAGAACGTGCGTACAAGCTCAAACGAATTGTGTGTGACCCCGACTGCAACGCAGGTTCCCCGATCGGTATGCATCCTCAATTCAGTAGCCCGCACGCCGGACCGGTACTTACCTGATCCCAACAGTCCGTCATTGGCAATATGGTCCGCGACGGCGAACGCCACGCCACAGGCCACGTTACGCGTGATCTCCTTAGGAATGCTGTCCTTTGTCGGCGACTGGGTCGCCAACAGGACAACGATCCCGTACTTTCGGCCACGCTTGATCAGTTTGACCGCTAATTCCTCCGCACGCTTTCCGTGCTTCGGGTGCTGGAAAAGTTCATGACACTCATCGATCGACAGAACGATCGGATGCAACCCCAAACGCGGATTATCGGCAAGTCGCCGCGACACCTTCGGCGGCCGACCCGACTGCTCCCCGAGGGCACGACCACGACGCTCCATCTCACTTAGAAGGTCCTCAAGCGCTCCGACGGCATCGGCCGCGACCGAATCATCCATTCCCATGCGATAGCGACTCAAGCGCGGTGCCAGCGGATCGAAGTCCGGACTTTCGCCCATCACAAACACCCACAGTTCGGCGGTGGGATCGAGCGCCGCTCCGACCATGAGCACCCGGAGAAGGTTCGTCTTCCCCTGCCCCGGCCGACCACCGATCAACCAATTGCTACCGATCAGCGGTGCATTGACCACCAACCCGCGTTGCGTCAAACCGAACGGGACACCCTCGAACACATCAACGGTTCCATCACGCAACAGCGGCCAATCGCCAGCACCACCGGAAAGAGTTCCCTTGTCAGCAATCCACAGATCCAGAAGCCCGTCTTCCTCACCCGTGGTGGGCCACGTCTCCAATGACGCGCGACCAAGGTTGGCCGCCAACACCTTCCGCCGGTCGGATACCATCTCCGCCGTAACTCCGAGCGGCAGGCGGATTTGCGCTTGGGTGCCGTCTCCGTCCTTTCGCGCGGCAACGGTGTAGACGAGTTCGCCGCCACCCTTGAGGAAGGAATTCAGGGGCGCGATTCCCAGATGCGCAAGCGCCCTGGTGATCATCCTTTCGTCCACCCAGGAATCGGAATCGTGCCGGTCCGGTCGCGTCAGCCATCCCGCACCCGGTGTGCGGTCACGGCCTTCCCACACGGCCGCCACGACCACCCCGGCCACAGCCAGCGAGGGAAACCACGGCAATACCGCCGAAACCGCAGCCGTCAGAGCGTCCCTGATGGAGTAGACGGCCCTGAGCCACCCCGGCATAGCCGACCGGTCCAGAACGGCGTCCATGAGCGCTAGGAGGACCAGCAGCGTCGTCACGGCCGCCGCGCCGACAAGCACCCTCCGCAGGAAGATCCCCAACTTGGCCCACCGCGCCTTCGCGTCGGACCTGATCAACTCCTGAGCCGTGCGCCGCGCCTGGACGTCCCCGGACAGCCGGGCCGCTCGGGCGTCGGCACGAAGGTCCGAGTACGACGCCCACCGCCACCCCTTGGCGATCCACCGCCCGCTTCCCCGGGTGAGGAACCACAACAGGCGGACTACATCGCGAGGCACATTGCGCGCCCGGTACGTGATCACCGACCGCACCCGGATCATCACGTCAAGATCCACGACGGACCGCACGGCTGCCTTAATCTTGAGCGGCGATTTCCCTTGTGTTGTAACGGTTTTGCTCTCGGAGACGAACTCTCCATCTAGGACTTGACGGACGAGCTCCCCGCCACCGTCAGCAAGATCACCTTGAGAGGTCATCGCCGGCGCTGCCCCCGAACCCGGTCATCGACGGCCGCCACGGTCAGCGCCCGGACCAGGACCCATGACGCGAACATCGCCGGCACCGCCAACGCCGCCAGCTTCACCCACCCCGACGTGTCAGGGTGCGTCAGCGCCAGCCACTGCACCCCTGAGATGAGCAGAGCGCCCACGACCACCCGACCTGTCAGCGACAGCAGCCGCACACCACCACGGGCAGCCTTAGCCGCCTTACGCGCCCTCCTGATCGACAGTCGCCACGCCACCCAGAGCACCAGGACGGCGACTAGCCCGGACAACATGAGCGCCGGGGACAACTCGATCCCCGTCATGGCTGCTCACCCGCTACGGTGCCGCCGTCACGGCGTTCCTCCCAGCACTCGTAGACCGCGCGCCGCTCGTCCTCGGGCAACGGACCCCACACGCCGGCCGTCGCGTGACCACGAGTGCGGAACTCCCACTCCAGACACTCACGCTGGACCGGACACGCCGCACACACACGCGCGGCCAACTCCCGATCCGACCGGAAGTCACCCGTCCACTCCGGGTACTCGCCACTAGTCGACAGCCACCCGCACAGGCCCCGATTCCGGACCGCGTGCGCAAGCTGGTCATCCGCCAGCTCCGCGCACCCGTCAAGATCGGCGGCAACCCTCTCGTAGAAGTCGTTCATCGGTGGGCACCGCCAACCAGGTGCGCAACGGCGGTGCACGGAACTCGCATCTCGCCACGCCGCCACACCACGGGCAGCGTGCCGACACGAACCGCACGGCACACATTGGCCACACTGCCGCCAGTCAGCCACGCCACTTGCCTTAGAGACAGCAACTCAGTACGCGACATACGCATGATTGGTGTTCCTTCACTTGAGGCGTCGGCTCGTGAATTCACGGGCCGTGCCATCAAGTAGGCGGGAACGCTGCGACCACGACTATGTCACACGGTAGATATACGTATGCCGGCGATGACATACCGCAGGTCAGGAACGGTGCATCCCAACGCGATATGCTCAGGAAGAATATCCGGGTACAGCGATATTCAGTGCGAGGATGTTGATCAGCGGTCCATCACACGCCGTCTGCGCGGGGGTGATCGACGCCAGCCTTAACCTGCTTGAACAGGTCGCGGAAGTCGGAGCCGGCACGGACGCCATATGTGCTTAGCTCATCGTCCAGCTCAGATGCGACCATGAGGAGAGACGGCCGACTCTGTCGCCCGTGTTGCAACGCCTCCATGCCAGCAGCCGCAGCGCCTTCCACATCACCCGACCGGGCCGCGACGACGGCTAGCGTCAGCTTTGCCTCTGTGCTGCGCATGGGAGAGATGACGAAACCGTCCGTAGTCACGCTGCGCCGGATCACTTCTTCGGCGTTCCGCTTAGCCAAATCGTCGCGGCCAACGATCCGGTACGTGTCCATCGCGTAGAAGTCCCACTTCTCTGGGTCGACTACGAAGTGGTTTTCGGGACGCTCCGGATACGGCAATTCGCCCAGTAGCTCACTGCCACGCTCTAGAGCTGCGTATACATCCTCGGCCATTCCCATTCGCGCATACGCCTTAGCCTGCTGCCCATAGAGCTGAACCGCAACCGACTGGGACGGGGCCGAAATAATACCCGCTTGCGCGGCCTGAATCACCGCGCGATAGTTTCCCGCCGTGAGGTGGAACCAGGCCAACATCTCGTGAGCCCAGCCAACGATTGAAGCATCACCGGACTCGTTCCCTAGTTCCAGTGCCATTCTGCGAGTCGCCTTGGCGGCATTCATGTCGCCCAAGTCGTTTTCAAGACAGCCGACCAACAACGCCAGCAATCCCGCATTGTGCAGGAGGTCGCGATGCTGAGGAAGGGTCAACTGCTTTCCTAGCTGCATACTGACATGGTTAAGCCAGTACCTGCCCTTACGCATGAGTTCCCGCGCGTCAGCGTGCGCATAGTCGCAGCACAGTTGTTCCACGGTCAGACTCAGCGCGTCAATAGTTGGCTGATCCATTGCCGAGGCACGGACGCGTCGCACTAGCTCAGCCGTGTCCATTCCAGTGTTGGCGACCAGGATTCGGTTCTGCACCTCGGAATCCACCGGCCCGCCATCCGCTCGGATGGACCTTGACTCAGGAAGCCGCAAGCGCGTTTGACCCGGAAGGTCGAACCAAAGCATATGCGGGGGGAGATGCAGGATCTTGGACCAGTTTTGCAGGGTCTCAAGGTACTGCTCGGGCTTACCGTTTTCAATCCTGCTTACCTGAGCTTGAGTCAGGCCCAACCATCGTCCTAGCAGCTCTTGCGTAAGAGCCTTGCCGAACAAGGTCAGGTGGCGCGGATGGTTCCTATATGCCTTGAACACTCGCCCGATGTGCTGGCTCGCAAAGGCCGCCCGAAAGTCGTCCGTCTCAAAGAACTCATGCCGCAATTGTGCGGGAGGTGTCCGAAGTTGATCGCGTTGCTCCCTGTGGCAACGTCCACACAGCCGGGCCGAGTTGTCGGCAGCAAGCACTGCGTTGCAGCCCTGACAGCGACGGCCGCCACTAGGGGCCGCGCCCTGTGAACCAGGTGCACCCATCTCTTGACTTCCCCCGTCACGGTCGCGGCGGACGCCTACCTGGGACCCAGAGTACCTACGAGCTCATGTGCACACCATCGGGTTACACCGATCGCTGTTAGTCCGACCCCTGACAGGCGTTATGCCGAGTTGAACATGAGGCATGTCGAACTCGGCATAGACATCCGTCCTCGCCCGGCGCGACCGTTGACGAGAAACAGGGCTCATCGGGCGCACTCCCTTCGTGGAGAGTCGCGCAAAATTTGAGTGGAAGCGCATGTTTGTGACAGCAGTGCTGACGACTGGAGTTGCTCGCGTCACTGAGGGAATGCGTAACTCCACGCGACTCATGGACGAGGTACTGCGCATGGACCACACCGAATGGGAAACAATGATGTACGTCGGTGACAGTGAGTTTCGAGTCACCCAGGAAGGCCCGCACCCAAACCACCAACTACGAGTAAGCGTCCGACCGGCATACGGGTTCGCTGCGCTGAACTACATGGATCAGGAAGACCCACACCTGACCATCGCGAACTCATACAACCCAATACGCCCGGTGCCGGATGTGGATCTAATTTTCAGCGGATCGACGGGCACTGTTTTTCCTCGCACTGCCGCCATTTCGATTGTCGACGCGCGCTCCGCGCTAGTCGAATGGCTGATGACGCGCAAGCGACCGAGTTGCATTCAGTGGCGTCCATACGACGCCTACTGACCGAAATACTTCCTTAGGAGGTATGCGGTGACTAGCCTGAAGCCTTGGATGCGCCAGCGCCGCAGTGAAACACGTAAGCAACTACTAGACCGACTAAGTCAATCCTGCTACCGCTGCGGTATGCAGATTGCCGATCAGGCCAAGCTTGCCTACCACGAAGACACGTGTACCGGCGCTCAGGCGATTACGGCTTGACTTATTGAACCGAACCGGCGCATTGCCATCCCGCGTGCGTGGCGGGTTTGCCAATGCGTCACAACTGGAAAGAGTGACTGAAGAAATGCAAGCCGAGCTTGGTGCGCGAGTCCGTACCAGTGCAGACATCGACGCGAACTGCTTGATCGAGTATGAGGTTACGGGCAAGGCGGCGTTCTTCTCATTTGCGGACGGCGCGGTTAGCCTGCACTTTACCGATGAGCGCGCGTTCAGGAAGTTCATGGGGGAGGCAATCAAGGTGTTGAGCGTCCTCGGTCTTGACGACTTTGACCATGTTACAAATGGCAATGACTAGGCCGAGCGTTGTCGCATTAGAGGACCATGACGCGGCACCCACGTCCCATCGGTACTCAGTCAGACTTCGCGCGGATTATTTTTCCAAAGCCGTGACACTCGCTGGCTTCCGGAGTGGCTACGCCTTGGCTAAAGAGATGCGCCTTGCACGGTCCACAGTCATGCGTATATGCGCCGGGGAAATGCAGCCCGGTCCAGCCTTCATCGGAGGGGCGCTGACGGTACTTGCGCCTATGAAGTTTGAGGACCTATTTGAAGTCGTGGCCATCTGACCTTGGGGGCCGGTTAGGCCCTTCGCCTTGACGGTTTCCTGCTGAGGTTCACCTTGGCAGAGCGCACTGTTTCCAGGCAGTCAAACTCTGGGTGCCCTTTCCAGATATGAGCGCTGGCCCAACGGCTTGAATTGGGTATCAAGATCATGCACCGCACCTTGCCCCAGCTAGAGGCTCGTAGAGCCTGCTAAGCTGTTGTTAGTTGACACACATGGTGGTCGTCCCAGACGACGAGCCACGGCGCGGCGGCGTGCGCGGCCTGGAGGTCCACGTCCGTCTTGTACTGCGCGTGACGCACCCGGTAGTTGGCGAGGTTCGCGATCTCCACCGTCGGCGCGTGCTTGCGGACCGCGGTCGTCGACGCGGCGCCTTCGTAGAGGTAGTCGCCCAGGTGCAGGATCAGGTGCGGGTTCTCTTCGGCCATGCGGCGGTAGGCGGTGAAGTAGCCGGCCTCGAAGTGCGAGCACGAGGTGAAGAGCATGGTCAACGACGGACTGGTGCCGACCGCGGGCGCCGTCACGCCACGGCCGACGGGGGAGATGTGGCCAGCGGCGCGGAAGCGGTAGAAGTACTCGCGGCCGGGGAGGAGGCCGGTCACCTCGACGTGGACGCTGTGCGCCCGCGTCTGCGATGCGGTCGCCGTGCCGCTGCGGACGATCTGGGTGAACCGCTGGTCGGTCGAGACTTGCCACTCGACCGTGACGGAGGCGCTGGTCATGCCGCCCAGGCCGTCGGCGTTGAGCGGGCTCGGCGCCAGACGGGTCCAGATCACGAACCCGTCAGCCGCCGGCTCACCCGAAGCCACACCGAGCGTGAAGGGGTAGGAGATGGCGTTCGCGGTGGTGGGTGCGAGAACCGTAACGCCGGCGCTCGCGATGCCGCCGGCGATGAGCGTTCGTCGAGTCAGTGGGGACATCGGCTCTCCTTCGGTGCAGGGCCGGGGAAGAACGCGTTTCCGGTACTGCGTACACGGCGAAGGTGATCAGCGGCCATCCCCGACGTGTACGCCGGGTGGAGCCCCAAGAGGCCGCCGGTGCGCCACATCGGACCTCCGCACGTGACGTCGCAGGTGAATGCCTGTCCAACTGTCCGATGTATTGGTTACCGAAGAACATGGCGAATGGCGTTGGCCCTCACCGATCGCAGATTTCCATACCTCCCGCCACTGACGGAGCAGCCGTCTCACCCAGCCACACCACATGCGCCCGCCGCGTCCCGGCCGAGCGGGAGCTGATCTCGAACACCATCCGGGCGCTCTCCGCGCTCTCGGAGCTGAGTCGGAAGCCGCCTTCCACGGAGCCGACTTCGGCACGGTCGGGGTAAGCCAGTCCGTACCCCGCGACGCGTGCGTCCTCCGCTTCGCCGTACTCCTCTACGATGGCGAACAGTCGCGGAGCGTCGGCGAAGGTCGAATCAGGCGAACGCGAGCTGGTACGCCTGCCCATGATCGAAGCCGTGGCCGACGCACTGGGGATCGACCCTGCCGTGCTCACCGACCCGGTCCGCGCCGAACGCACCCGACGTTGCGTGGACACATTCGAAGTCCAAGCCATCCGCACCGCTCTTGCGACATATCCAGGCGTGGCCGTCCGTGTCCCCGAGAAGATCGGCTTGGCCGACATCAAACGTCAGGCTTCGTACCTCGACCACGCCTGGATGACGTCACGGTTCACGGTCGTCGCCCGCCATCTGCCGAAGCTCATGGCTGACGCCCAAGCCGCCGCGCGGCCCGATGTCGGGGCCGATCACGTCGAAGTATCCCGGAGCGTGGTGACGGCCTATCGCCTGGCGTCATCCATGTTGTTGAAGTTCGAATCACATGACGTCGCGTGGCTCGCAGCTGATCGTGCCATGCACACCGCACTCAGCGTTGACGACACCTGGTCCATGGCCAGGGCGACCCGCAGCGTGGCCCGGGCGATGACCGGAATCCACGAACAGCCGCAGGCCATAGCGGTGCTGTTGGCCATGGCCGACCGGATGCGCGACGAGGTCAACGCCGACGTCGGGCAACTCCTGGCACTACAGGGGATGCTGTACCTCGCGGCCTCGATCACGGCGGCCGGGCAGGAGGACGCCTCGCTCGCCAGGCAGATGCACGAAGAGGCGATGGCTGCCGCACGCAGGTTCCAGCCTCACCACGACGACCACCACACGTTCTTCGGGCTCGCCAACACCATGATCCACCGCGTGTCGGCACTGGTTGCGACTGCACGAAGCCGGGCGCGCCATGGAATTCGCCAAGACGATCGACCTCCGTGCGGTCATGGCGCTGTCGGCCGAGCGACAGTCGAACTACCTGCTCGACCTCACCGAGGCACACGCCGGCGTCGGCAACTACCGGGAGGCAGTCCGCTTTCTCGGGCAAGCTGAACGAGTCGCGCCGGAAGAGGTGCGCTGCCGACCGTTGGCACACGGGTTGCTCCGGTCGCTGCTGCACAACACGACGGGTGAGTCGGCACGGGTGGTTCGGCAGATGGCCGGACGGGCGGGGGTTGAGGCGTGAGCGCACCGGTTCTCTACCTGATGATCTGTGGCGCGGGGCCGGCCGATCACGTCGAGCGGGTGGTGAAGCTCGCCCAAGAGGACGGTTGGGACGTCTGGTGCATCGCCACGCCGTCCGCGGTCGAGTACTTCCTTGGTCTGGACGCGTTGGCGGAACTCACCGGACACCCGGTGCGCACCGGTCAGCAACGTGCGGGGCAGCCCGCCTTGCCCAAGGCCGTTGCCGTGGTCGTTGCGCCGGCGACCTACAACACCATCAACAAGTGGGCGGCGGGGATCGCGGACACCTACGTGCTCACTCAGCTGGCCGAACTGACCGGGCTCGGCCTGCCGATCGCGGTGCTGCCGTTCGTGAACACGGCGCTGGCGAACAACCGGGTGTTCCACCGGAGCGTTGCGGAACTGCGTGAATCCGGCGTCACGGTGCTCTTCGGCGAGGACGGCTTCGTGCCGCATCCGCCTCGGACCGGTGGCCAAGTGATGGACTCCTACCCCTGGCACCTGGCGTTGGAGGCGATCACAGCGGGTCGCGGTACCGTCGAGCATGATCGTGTGGCTGAACGGGACTTTCGGCGCGGGTAAGACCACGACCGCGGGCGAGTTGGCGGGCATCCTGCCGGACACGCGGATCTTCGACTCCGAGCACGTCGGCTACATGCTGCGGCATGTGATGACGGAGCCGGTCGAGAACTTCCAGGACTGGGCGCCGTGGCGTCCGCTGGTGGCGCGCACGGCGGTCGAGATCGTCCGTTCAGCCGGCGGCAACCTCGTCATCCCGCAGACCGTCCTGAACGAGGACTACCTCCAAGAGATCTTCACCGGCTTGCGCGACGAAGGCCTGGAGGTCCGGCACTTCCTCCTCCACGTCGAGAAGAACGCGCTCGTCGACCGCATCAAGGGCGACCTCGACGATCCCGGCGCGCAGGAATGGCGCCTGAACCACGTCGACCGCTACCAGGCCGCCCTCCCGTGGCTGCGCGACGCCGCCGAGGTCATCGACACCACCGACGTGCCCGCACCCGAAGTCGCCCGGAAGATCGCCGCACGACTAGGGCTGAACTAGACGTCACCGGAGGGCAGGCCGCGGTACTCGATGTGGAGTTCTCGGGCGTTGCCGAGGATGCCGTCATTGGAGTGGATCCGCGCGCAGTAGTGCTGGTCGTCGCCCGTCGGCCCGTGCTGGGCGACGTCCAGGAAGTGTCCGGCGGTCTCCGTGAACAGCCGCGCGCTGCCGGTCATGAACAGCGTCTCCGCGTGGACGTGCTGGTGGAACAGGTCGCGGTTCTCCCGGTAGTGGCGGGCCGCGAGGTCGACCTCGGGACGCGCCCGCGGCAGTTCGGCGACGTGCGGCCGGCCCGGACCCAGTCGCGTCCGCAGCTCCTTCCACCGGGCGGGCGCGAACTGGAGCGAGTGGTGCAGCAGCACCAGGTCCAGCCGGCTGCCGTCACCGGGAGCGCCGGCAGCCCGCAGCGGCAGGTGGATCAGCGAACGCTGGGAGCGCGCGGCGAGCAGCCACAAACCGGCCACCGTCCGCGCGCTGCCCGCGTCGAGGGAGAAGGTCAGCCACCGGTCGTCGTCCACGAGCAGCGCCTGGCCGAGCGACCGCGCGGGCCGGACGACCCGGTACCGGTCGGCTCCCAGCCGGGCCTCGTGGACCAGCACCGGCACCCGTTCGCCCACACCGCTAGTCGACACCAGCGGGAACGTGGTCGGCCCGGCGGGCGCCGGCGGACGCGGTGGCGGTCCAGCAGTCGGGGGTGGTGAAGTTCTTGTCGGCGAACGCGGCTCGGACGGCCCTGGTGCAGGCTTCTACGGCGGTGTCCTCCACCAGGGAGATCACGCAGCCGCCGAAGCCGCCGCCGGTCATGCGGGCACCCAGGGCGCCCGCCGCGACCAGGGCGTCCACCGCCACGTCCAGCTCCGGCACGGTCACCTCGTAGTCGTCCCGCAGCGACGTGTGCGAGTCGGTCAGCAACGGCCCGATCTCCCGGATCCGATCCGTCCGCAGCAGCTCCGCCACCTCCAGCACGCGCGCGTTCTCCGCCACCACGTGCCGCACCCGCCGAGCGAGCCGGTCCGGCAGGTCCTGGTCCGGCTCGTCCAGGTCGCGCAACGCCGGCACGCCCAGCAACTCCGCCGCACGATGGCAATCCCGCCGCCGCGCCGCGTACTCGCCGTCAACCAACCGGTGCGGCGCCTTGGTGTCCACCACCAGCAGCGCGAGCCCGGCCGGCGCGAGGTCGAACGGGATGTGCTCGGTCGCCATCGTGCGCGTGTCGAGCAGCAACGCGTGCCGCTCCCGCGCCAGCAACGACGCCGACTGGTCCATGATCCCGCACGGCATCCCGACGAAGTCGTTCTCCGCCCGCTGCGTGATCCGCGCCAACGTACGCCGGTCCAGCGACACACCGGACAGCTCCGTCACAGCCAACGCGGTGGCCGCCTCCAACGCCGCCGACGACGACAGTCCCGCGCCCAACGGCACGTTCCCGTCCACCATCAGCCCGAACCCGCCGATCGGGTGCCCCTCCTCGCGCAACGCCCACACCACACCGGCCACGTAGGCGACCCACCCGGTCACCGCGCCCGGCGCGAGGTCGACCAGGCGCAGCTCGGCCACCCCCTGAGCCTGACGCGACGCCACCCGCAGCACACCGTCGTCCCGCCGCGCCGCGGTGATCCGCACGACGTGAGGCAACGCGATGGGCAGCACGAAACCGTCGTTGTAGTCGGTGTGCTCGCCGATCAGGTTGATCCGACCCGGCGCCTCGAAAACCCCGTCACGCATCACGCGCCACCCCTCGTGCTTTCCCTGATCTCCAACGAGAACGGCGTCCGCACGTGCTCGGGCGGACGTTCCGGCTCTTCCACGCGTCGACGCAGCAAGTCCACCGCGGCCCGTGCGATGGCGGCCTTGTCCGGTGCGACCGTGGTCAACGACGGCACGCTGTACGTGCCTTCCTCGATGTTGTCGAACCCGACCACCGCCATGTCGGCAGGCACGCGCACGCCCCGCTCCACCGCCGCACGCACCGCGCCGACGGCCAGCAGGTCGTTGAAGCAGAACACCGCGTCCGGCGGCGAGTCGGCGGCCAGCAGCCGCGTCATCGCCTCCGCGCCGTCACGCCGGTGGTAGTTCAACGCCGTCGCCACCAGCTCGTCGCGGACCGGCAACCCCGCTTCGGCCAACGCGATCCGGTAGCCGGCAAGGCGTTGCGCGGCGGTGCCGCGGTGCGGGTGCGCGCCGATCGCCGCGATCCGGGTGCGCCCGAGGGCGACCAAGTGCGCCACGGCGACCCTGGCCGCCTCCACGTTGTCGATGCCGACGTGGTCGATCGGCAGGTCCACCGAGTGCTCGCCCAGCATGACCACCGGGATGCCGGGCGCCAGCTCGCCGAAATCCCGCGCCTCCAACGCCTCCGGGCTCACGATCGCGCCGTCGATCATGTGCGGACCGAGCGACGCGAGCGTGTCCCGTTCACCCTCGCGGGTGCCGAGGGTCTGCTCGATCAGCACGTTCCACTCGTGTTCCTGGGCGGCGCCGAGCACCAGCCCGGCCAGCTCGGCGAAGTACGGCACGACCAGTTCCGGCAGCACCAGGGCGACGAACCCGGTCCGCCCCCGGCGCAGGTTGCGGGCGCCAAGGTTCGGCCGGTAGCCGGTGGTGATCAGCGCTTCCTCGACCCGGGCGCGGTTCTCGGGTTTCACGAACGCGTAGCCGTTGACCACGTTGGACACCGTCTTCACCGACACGCCGGCAAGTGCGGCGACGTCCTTCAGCGTGGCCAAGCGGCGCCTCCGGTGCTTTCGGTGTCGGGCTGGTGGGGCAGTGCACGGTCATTCTCGGTAACGACCGGGATCGTAGCCGGCCGGTCGGACGCTTTACAACGTTGTATCAACAAGGTAGGAAATGCAAGTGACCCACGTCACCCTGCACCCTGCCGATCGTGGAGCCACCATGCGCAAGCTGTTGTCCGGGCTCACCGGACTCCTTGTCCTGAGCACCCTCGTGATCGCGCTGCCCGGCACCGCCTCGGCGGCCGTCTGGCAACCCAAACCCGCGCCCCTGACCACACCGTGGACAGCCCAGGTGTCACCGACCAACGCCCTGCCCGAGTACCCGCGTCCGCAGTTGGTCCGCTCGGACTGGCTCAACCTCAACGGTGTCTGGGAGTTCGCCGGCGTGCCGAACCTCTCCTCGCCGCCGTTCGGTCGCACGCTCGCCGAGGGCGTCCTCGTGCCCTACCCGATCGAGTCCGCGTTGTCGGGCATCAAGCGGCACGAGGACCACATGTTCTACCGCCGCACGTTCACCACCCCGTCCCAGTGGAACGGCCGCCGGGTGAAGCTGAACTTCGGCGCGGTCACCTGGGAGACCCGCGTCTGGGTCAACGGGGTCAGCGTCGGCGCCCACACCGGCGGGTTCGACGCGTTCTCGTTCGACATCACCAACGCCCTCCGCGCCGGCGCGAACGAGGTCATCGTCGGTGTACGGTCGACCGTAGACGGTAGTTTGTATCCAATCGGCAAACAGCGCCGCAACCCGAGCGGCATCTTCTACACCGCTACATCCGGTATTTGGCAGACAGTATGGCTGGAACCGGTAGCGGCCAACCACATCACGCGGCTCGACACGACCCCGGACGTGCCCGCCGGCGTCCTCGACCTGGTCGTCCAGGGCACGGCCGGCCAGCCGGTCCGCGCCGAAGTGCTGTCCGGCGGCCAGGTCGTCGGCACCGCCACCGGCACGGTAGGCGGCCACCTGCGGGTCCCCGTGCCGAACGCCAGGCTGTGGTCACCGGACGACCCGTTCCTCTACGACCTGCGCGTCACCATGGGCAGCGACGTGGTCACCGGCTACTTCGGCATGAGGTCGCTCGGCAAGGCGATGGTCGGCGGCGTGATGCGCCCACTCCTCAACGGCAAGTTCGTGTTCCAACTCGGCACGCTCGACCAGGGCTACTGGCCGGACGGCATCTACACCGCCCCCACCGACGCCGCCCTGCGCTTCGACCTCGAACGCCAAAAAGCGCTCGGCTTCAACATGGTCCGCAAGCACATCAAGGTCGAACCCGCCCGCTGGTACTACCACGCCGACCGGCTCGGCCTGATGGTCTGGCAGGACATGCCGTCACTGGACGCGGTGGACGACGCGCCGAACGGGCACGCCAACTTCGAGTCCGAGCTGCGGCGGATGATCGACCAGCTCAAGGGCATCACGTCGATCGTCCAGTGGGTGCCGTTCAACGAGGGCTGGGGCGAGTACGACGCCGGCCGCATCGTGAACCTGGTCCGGTCGATCGACAACACCCGCCTGATCAACCACAACTCCGGCTCGAACTGCTGCGTGTCCGACCCGGACCCGGGCAACGGCGACATCATCGACGACCACGCCTACCAGATGTCCAGCGGCACCAGGCTGCCCGACGCCAACCGGGTCGCCATGCTCGGCGAGTTCGGCGGCTTGGGGCGGCGGATCGTCGGCCACGAGTGGCAGCCGGGCGCGGGTTTCGCGTACGGCGAGCTGTTCCCCGACGAGACGTCGTTGACCGGCCGGTACGTGGAGATCACCAAGGAGGTCGGCCGGTTCGTGCACGCGCGCGGGCTCTCGGCGTCCGTCTACACCGAGCCCTACGACGTGGAGAACGAGGTCAACGGCTTCTACACGTACGACCGGCAGGTGCTGAAGGTGACCGAGGCACGGGTGCGCGAGGTGAACCGGCGGGTGCTGGCGATCGCCAACGGCACGGAGGTCGGGCGTGGCGAGACGATTTCGCTGAAGGTCACCACTTCCGGCTACACCGACCGCCACCTCCGGCACCGCGACTCGGTGGCGCGCACCGACGTGATCGGTGACGACGCGGGCCGGCTGGACGCCACGTTCTGGGCCCGGCCCGGTCTGGCGGACGCCGCGTGCCTGTCGTTCGAATCGCGGAACTTCCCGGGCCGGTTCCTGCGGCACTCGGCGTTCCGGGTGCGGTCGGACGCCAACGACGGGTCGGCCGGGTTCGCCGGTGACGCCACGTTCTGCGCGCGTTCCGGCAACGGCGGCACGGTGTTGGAGTCGCGCAACCTGCCCGGCCACTTCATCCGGCACTACGCCGAGAACGTGTACGTGGCACGGTCCGGTGGTCCGAACCCGTGGGACAGCGCGACGAGCTTCGCGGCGGACACGACGTGGGCGGCGGTCGTCCCGCTCTGGCGCAGCGGCGCGGACCTGCCGCTGGACCAGGCCCGGTCGTTCCGCGTGACCACGCCGGGCTTCACCGACCGGTACCTGCGGCACCAGGCGGGCCTGGCCCGGACGGACGTGGTGAACGCGGCCAGTCCGGAGCTGCTGAAGGCCGACGCGACGTTCATCGTGCGGCGTGGCCTGGCGGAGCCGTCGTGCTACTCGTTCGAGGCGCGGAACTTCCCGGGGCAGTACCTGCGGCACGCGGCGTTCCGGGTGCGGCTGGCCGCCTCGGACGGCACCGACCTGTTCCGGAGGGACGCGACGTTCTGCGCCCAGCCCGGGGTCGGTGGCGTCCGGCTGACATCGGTCAACGAGCTGGGCGCGAGCATGCGGCACTACGCGGAGGAGGTGTGGGTGGCGGTGAACGGCGGCGCCCACGCGTACGACAGCCCGACGTCGTATGACGCCGACGTGAGCTGGGCCGTCACCGCGCCCTGGACTGCTTAGGTCCTCAGTGGACTCGCACGGTGGTCGATCTGCCGTGCGGGTCCATCGGGGGTCCGCTCGGGGCGGAGCGAGAGCGCCAGCCACACCAGCGTGCCGCCGACGACGACGTGCAGCGCGCTGGTCAGTGGCGTGTCCGGGAGGCGCGCGGCGAAGGTGAAGACCGGCAGGGCGATGGCGTAGGCCCACGCCGGGATCTTCGGGTGGACGCCGGATCTGATCATGCTGATCGCGAACAGGACCGTGCCGACGGCGAAGATCAGCGCGCTGGCCGAGAGCATGATCACGGTGGGTGCGGCGAGCACCGGCTTGTCGAGGTGGAAGAGCACGATGTTCAACGCGTAAGCCGCCGCGCCGAACAGTCCGAGGCCGACGAAGTTCACCACGTACCCGACGGCGCCGAGCGTGGTGCGCGGCTGCTTCAGGTAGAGGGCGGTCAGGAGCGGCGCGGCCAGCGCGGGCGACACGCCGATCACGAGACTGGTCGCGGTCGTCTCCCCGACAAACCCCTCGACCGCTCCCGGCAAGGCGATGAAGAGGCCCGACAACGCGCCGGATATGGCGCCGAAACGCAGCAGCAGGTTCATGGTCGGGACGCTATTCGCGCAGGTAGCGGCATCGGGAGTGCCGGGCGGCCAGACTTGGGGTGCCGATCGGCACGTGCCGGGTGGCGGTCTCCCGCGCATAGACTCACCGACCATGACCGACGACCACGGGCGTCCGGAACCGCCGTTCGCGGCCGGTGAGACGGCGACGCTCCTCGGGTTCCTCGACTACCAGCGCGCGACCCTGGCGTGGAAGTGCGGGGGAGTGGACGCGGCCGGCTTGAAGGCCACCGTGGGCGTCTCGTCGGTGACGTTGGGCGGGTTGCTCAAGCACTTGGCCTACGTCGAGGACGACTGGTTCTCGCGGTGGCTGCACGGGCGCGACCGGCAGCCGCCGTGGGACGCGGTCGACTGGAAGGCCGACCCCGACTGGGAGTGGAACTCGGCCGCCGACGACTCACCGGAGCAGTTGCGCGCGCTCTGGCAGGACGCCGTGGCCCGCTCCCGTGCCTCGGTCGATGAGGCGTTGGCCGCCGGAGGCCTGGAACAGCGGTCCAAGCGCACCTGGCCGGACGGCAACGCGCCCACCCTCCGCTGGATCCTCGTCCACATGATCGAGGAATACGCCCGGCACAACGGCCACGCCGACCTGATCCGCGAGTCGGTGGACGGCGCCACCGGTGAATAGCCGTTGGTCGCGCTCCAGGTTGTGGTGACAGGATTCCGGGCATGTTCTCCGGTGATTTCGAGGTGCACCTGACCGGCTCCGCCGAGGAGGCTGACGCGCTGGCCGCATTCGCCTCCCGGCGGGGTGCGAAGTTCACCCACATCCTGCTCAGCCGCGGCGAGACCCCTTCCCAGCCGATGCTGACGGTGCAGGGCAGCGGCACGCTGGAGGACCTGCACCGGTTGGCCGAGGGCTGGCGGGCCGACCTGGCCGCGGAGGGGCTGGGGCTGCTGCGGGTCAAGATCGAGGCCGCGCCGTGGAACGAGGGCGTGCCCGCGTCGGACCTGGAGGCTTCCGACGAGCTGTACTTCGAGCACCACGTGAAGGTGCTGCTGCCCTCGGACGACCGCGACAAGGTCGACCGGTTGAGGTGGACGATCGCGGAGAACGGCGCGAACGTGTCGCGCAACGCCCGGCGGCGACGCGGCCGGCACGAGGAGCGGTTCGTCACGCAGCGGTGCCGCGGGGTGGGCCGCGCCACCGCCCGGATCCGCCTGGACGCGCTGCTGGCCGTGTTGCGCGATAGCGGGTACGAGGTGCTTGAGGTCGAGGAGGAGTACGTCGTGCACGACGACGCGCTGCACGTCGACCGCGGGTGGCTCGACCCGACCCGGTGGGGCGATCGGCACAACGTGCGGGACGACCTGCTCGGCAGCGAGGCGTCCCGGGGTGACGCGCCGTCGACCTTCCGCCCTCTGGCGGTCGAAGGGCGGGACGTCCTGCAGAACCGGGTGTTCGACCCGGCGATGAAGCACTTCACCCACGCGTACCGGGCGGGCGAGCCGTTGTTCGGCGACGAAGACGAGGGCGCTCGCTGGTCGGCCGCCCGGCGAGCCGCGATGGCGCACGTGCTCGCGGTCGTGGCCGCCTCGCCGTGGGCGGGGAACCTGGTGCTGCGCGGCAGCGTCGCGCTGCGCGCCTGGCTCGGCGAGATCGCCCGCGATCCGGGCGACCTGGACTTCGTGGTGGCGCCGAAGACCTTCGCCCCGGACGGCCCGGAGGCGCGGGCGATGCTGGAGGGCCTGGTGGCGGCCGTCGCCGCCGATCCCGGTCCGGGGCTGCGCGCCGACCGGGTGGTGGCCGAGCACATCTGGACCTACGAGCGGGTGCCGGGCCGGCGGCTGGTGTTCCCGTTCGACGTCGAGGACCTGCCGCAGGGCGCGGTGCAGGTGGACGTGGTGTTCAACGAGGACCTGCCCGACGCGCCGGTCACCGTCGAGGTCCCGCCGCTGGGCACGCGGGTGCTCGCCGCGTCGCCCGCCCTGTCGCTGGCCTGGAAGCTCCAGTGGCTGGTGACCGACAAGTACCCGCAGGGCAAGGACCTCTACGACGCGGTGCTGCTGGCCGAGCGCACCCCGGTGTCGCTGGACCTCGTCCGCGACCTGATCCGTCCCGAGCTGGGCGACGAGGCCGACGCCTTCACCTGGGCGTCCGTGCTCGAGCTGCCCGTCGACTGGGAGAACTTCCGCGCCGAGCGGCCCGGCGTGGCGGGCGACGCAGGGCCGTGGCTGCGCAGGCTGGCCGACGCGCTGTCCCGCTCGTGAACCGGTGCCCCGCCGGCCCGTGATCGACGCGGTGAGATCCTGCCCTCGCGTGGCCGGCGGGACGTAGCCTGCCGTTGTGCGTCCTCTGTCGTGGTTGACGCCCCTGTTGTGCGGGGTGGTGTTGGTGGCCGGCGCGTATGCCGGGTTGGCGGGGCTCGGGGAGACGCGGTGGGCGCCGTTCGTGCTCGGGCTCGCCGCCCTGGTGCTGGTCGACGCGGTCGGCTCGCGTTACCCGGCTGCGGCGGTGTTGGCGGTGCAGGCAGGGCTGGTGGCGCTCGTCGCGTTCGCCGACGGGTCGGGGATGGCGCGGGTGTTGTTCCTGCTGCTGCCGTTCGGCGCGTACTTCGCGTTCGGGCGGGTGGTCGCGGTGGGGATCGGGGTGGCGACGGTCGCCTTCCTCGTCGTCGCCTTCCAGCTCACCGTGCCGGGGTGGACGCGGTCCGTCGAGCACGTCTCGGACCTGCTGATGTTCGGCATCGGGCTGGTCCTGGCGCTGGCCATGGCCGAGCTGTCCGCCGCCGCCGAGCGGAACCGGGTGGCGCGGGACATCCACGACGGCCTCGGCCACCACCTCACGGCCGTGTCGGTGCTGCTCGAGAAGGCGTCGGCGTTCCGGGACCGCGATCCCGAGGTGGCGGACCGGGCCGTCGCGGACGCCCGTGAGTCGGCCCGGCGCGCGTTGGAGGACGTCCGCACGTCGGTCCGCGCACTGCGCGAGCCCTTCCGGCTGGGTGAGTCGCTGGCCGGGTTGACGCGCGGGTTGGGTGTGTCGGTCGACTGCACGGGTGACGAATCCCGTTACGCCCCAGGCACTTTGCTCGCGCTCTACCGGGCCGCGCAAGAGGGGATCACCAACGCGATGCGACACGCCCAGGGCTCCGACGTGCGAGTGACACTCCACTGTGGACCCCGTGAGGCACGGCTGGTGGTGGCCGACGACGGTCCCGGCTTCCCGCCCGAACGCGAGGGTTTCGGCCTGAACGGGCTGCGGGAGCGGATCGCGCAGGCCGGTGGCTCGGTCGAGGTCGTCGGCGACTCGGGCACCCGGCTCACCGTCGTGGTGCCGAGGGGGACGGCGTGACCGACGTGCGCGTGATCGTGGTGGACGACCAGCAGCTCATCCGCGAGAGCATCGCCGCCCTGCTGGACATCCAGCCGGGCATCTCGGTGGTCGGCACCGCCGGTGACGGCAAGGCCGCGGTCGACCTCACCGTCGCCGAGGACCCGGACGTGGTCCTGATGGACGTGCGGATGCCGGTGATGGACGGCATCGACGCGCTCGGTGTGCTCCGTCGCCGCAACCCGCGCACCAGGGTCGTAATGCTGACCACGTTCGATGACGAGGAGTACGTGGTGCGCGCGTTGAAGGCGGGGGCGAGCGGCTACCTGCTCAAGGACCGGCCCGCGGTCGAACTGGCCGCCGCCGTCCGGCTCGCGCACTCCGGCGTGGTCCAGTTCGACCCGGCCGCCGCGGCCCGACTGGCGACCGCGCTGGGACACGGGCTGGGACACGGGCGACCGGTTCCGCCACAGCTCGACCTCACCGAACGCGAAGTGGACGTCCTGCGGCTGGTCGCCACCGGCTCCACCAACCGGGAGATCGCCGGACGCCTGCACCTGAGCGAGGGCACGGTGAAGAACCACGTCTCCCGCATCCTGGGCCGGCTCGGCCTGCGCGACCGCACGCAGGCCGCCGTCTACGCCCGCGACCACGGACTCCTATAGGACGGTCACACCGGGATCATGCCCATGAACAGCAACAGGTTCGGCGATCCCGCGCCCGGATTGGTGATCACGCCCGGCGTGGCGTTGGCCCGCAGCGCCTCGGCCACCGCGACCGCCGAGTCACCCGGGAACTTCTGCCGCCACAACGCCGCCACGCCCGCCGCGTGCGCGGACGCGGTGGACCCGCTGATGGTCGAGTACGCGGTGTCCGACGTGCCCCACGCCGACGTGATGTTCACGCCCGGCGCCCACACGTCGATGCACGGCCCGTAGTTGGAGAAGCTCGCCTTCGCGTCGTTGACGTCCGTCGCGCCCACGGTCGTGGCCAGCGGGGTGCTGCCGAGGGAGTAGTTGCAGGCGTTGGCGTTCGAGCTTCCCGACACCACCGAGTAGTGCACGTTCCCGTTGATCGACGCGGTGATGGCGTTGTTGAACGGCTGGTTCAGCGGGCCTCCCAACGTCATCAGCGCGACAGCCTTGGAGCCGCTGGCCGCGGCGTCGTTGGTCGCCCAGTCGATGCCGGCGATGATCTGCGAGTACGTGCCGGAGCCCTGGCAGTTGAGCACCCGCACGGACACCAGCGTCACGTCCTTCGCCACGCCGGTGGTCTGGCCGCCGACCGTGGCCGCCATGTGCGTGCCGTGGCCGTTGCAGTCGTTGCCGGGCGGGGTGACGCCGCCGACGGTGTCCAGTCCGGGCACGGCACGGCCCTCGAACTCCTGGTGCGTGTACCGGATGCCGGTGCCGAAGATGTACGCCCGCACGGCCGGGGCGGTGTTCGGGTGGAAGTACTTGTGGTCCAGCGGCAGGGAACGCTGGTCGATCCGGTCCAGGCCCCACGACGGCGGGTCCGGCTGCACGCCCAGGGCTTGCGTGCTGACGGCCGGAGGGACGACCTCCCGCGCGGTGACGTCCTGCGCGGTCAGCCGCACCCGCACGTCCTGGGCGACGTAGGCGACGCGCGGGTCGGCGGCGAGCCTCTTGGCCTCCACCGCACTCGTCCTCATGGCGAACCCGGCCAACGCCGTCCGGTACGTGAACGTGACGCCGGGCGTGGCAGTCAACGCGGCCAGGTCGTCGTGCCGCTTCAGCACCACGATGTAGCTGCCCGCCACGGCCTGCGGGTGCCCGGCGTAGAGCACCGCACCGACCGGGGCGGCTTGTGCGGGTGCGCCGGCGAGACCGGCTAACAGCGCGGTCGCCACCGCCAGATGTCTGATCTTCACAGCTCCTCCAACATGCAGGGGTCGTCGGGGAACGTGCTCGACTCGCTCTTGAACCACAGCACGGCGGTGAGGGCGACGACAGGTCCGATCAGAGTTCAACTATCAGTCGCTCGGGCGTCAACTTCAGTCGATAGAGTCGCTGTGACTGCATTCGGTGGTCACCATTGGGCTGAACGGGTGAACGCGCGCGGTCCGGGCTAACACCGGATCGGGGGGCGTCGACAGCAAGGCACCGACGCGCGCATCCAGGGGGTTCGGCGCTCATGGCCAAGAAGAAGAACGGTTTGCAGACTTCGCTCCGGAAGTTCGTGCGCACGAAGGGCGCCGACTACCTGCGAGACCCGAACGTGTCCTCGATCGGGATCGGCTACAAGGTCGCCGACGGCAAGCCCACGAACGAGATCGCGATCCAGTTCACCGTGCGGCAGAAGGCCGCGCCCGAGGCGTTGGGCGCGCTCGGCACCGCGCTGCTGCCCGAGACGATCGAGGTCGACGGCGTCCCGGTGCCCACCGACGTGCTGGAACGCGACTACCGCGTCGACTTCCACGTGGTGCAGGAGACGGTCAGCGACGTGCGCAAGACGCGGATCGACCCGGTGGTGCCGGGCGTCAGCGTCGGGCACGTGCGCGTGTCCGCGGGCACCCTCGGCTGCATCGTGTACGACAGGGTCGACGGCACCCCGTACGCGCTGAGCAACTGGCACGTCCTGCACGGGCCGCAGGGCGCGTTGGGCGAGGACGTGGTGCAGCCCGGCGTGCACGACGACAACCGCACCGAGCGCAACCGGCTGGGCCGGCTCGTCCGGTCGCACCTGGGCGCGGCGGGCGACTGCGCCATCGCCACCGTCGAGGGCCGCGGGTTCGAGTCGGAGATCCTGGACCTGGGCGTGCCGGTGGACAAGCTGGGCGAGCCCGAGCTGGGCGACAAGGTCGTGAAGAGCGGCCGGACGACCGGCGTGACGCACGGCGTGGTCCGCCGCGTGGACACCATCGTCAAGATCGACTACGGCCCCGGTGTGGGTCAGCGGCAGATCGGCTGCTTCGAGATCGGACCGGACCCGGCGCGGCCCGCGGCCGACGGCGAGATCAGCATGGGCGGCGACTCCGGCGCGGCGTGGATGTTCAAGGCGTCCAACGGCAAGACCGGCAAGACGATGGCCGGCCTGCACTTCGCGGGCGAGGCGGGGGACAGCACGGACGAGCACGCGCTGGCGTGCCTGCCCGCGTCCGTGTTCGAGAAGCTGGGCATCACGGTCAAGCCGCCGAAGAAGCCCGAGGTGTCGCTGGTCGGGTTCGACGGCGACTTCCTCGGCGTGCCGGTGGGCGTGCCGGAGCTGGGTGAGGCGACCCGGGCCGACGCGGTCGAGCTGAACGGGTCGACGGTGATCGACTACACGCACTTCTCGCTGGCGCAGAGCAAGTCGCGCCGGTTCGCGTTCTGGGTGGCGTGGAACATCGACGGCGGCGGGCTGAAGTCCATCAACCGCAGCGGCATCCCGTTCGTGCTGGACTCGCGGTTCCCGGCCGAGTTCCAGGTCGGCGACGAGCTGTACCGGGGCAACCGGCTGGACCGCGGGCACGTGGCGCGGCGCGCGGACCTGCTGTGGGGGCCGCAGGCGCTGGCGGAGAAGGCCAACCGGGACTCGTTCTTCTTCACCAACATCACGCCGCAGATGGACGACTTCAACCAGAGCATGCGGCGCGGGCTGTGGGGTCGGCTGGAGGACGCCGTCCTGTCCGATGTGGACGTCGACGACCTGAAGGTCAGCGTCTACGGCGGTCCGGTGTTCCGCTCCGACGACCGGGTGTTCCGCGGCGTCGCGTTGCCGCGCGAGTACTGGAAGGTGATCGCGTTCGTGTCCGCCGGGGTGCTCAAGGCGCGGGCGTTCGTGCTGACGCAGAACCTGAACCAGCTGGAATCGCTGGAGCTGGACGAGTTCCGGGTGTTCCAGGTGCGGTTGGGCGAGGTCGAGGAGCGGTGCGGCTTCACGTTCCCGGCGGCGTTGACGGCGGCGGACACCCTGGTCGTGCCGGAGTCGGTGGAGGAGCGGGCACCACTGGAGGCGTTGACCGACATCCAGTGGTGACCGACATCCAGCGGGTGGTCGGCTACTTGGCGAGCGCGTAGTCCTTGAGCACGACCGAATCGTGCACGCGGACGGCGTTGCTGTTCAGCTTGGCCAACAGTTTGCCGAACGACGGCATCTTGGCGAAGAGGCGCAACGCCTGGCGCATCGTCCACACCTCGCGCGAGGTCGCCGGGACGAGGCGCTTCGCCGCGCCCACAGCGAACGCACGGCTGCGTCGCACGTAGTCGCCGATCTCCGCCTCGTACGCCGGGAACGCGACCGCCGGGTCACCGTGCGCCGCCGCCAGTTCGCCCGCCAGCACGTACGCGGCGACCACGGCGAGGCTCGTGCCGCCGCCGACCGCCGGGCCGGGGCAGCAGCCCGCGTCACCGACCAGCGACACCCGGCCACGCGACCACGTGTCCATCTGGAGTTGGGTGATGGAGTCGAAGTAGAACGTGCCGTCCATGTGGTCCAGCCACCGCGCCACCTCGCCGCCCATGTCCGCGAACGCCTCGCGCAGCAACTCCTTCTGCCGCTCGACGTCCCGGTAGTGGTAGACCAGCGGCTGGTCCGAGCGGAACAGGAAGGCGGCGCGTGCGTCCGGCAGGTGGTCGGTGCTGTACATCGCGGCCATGCGGCCGACGTCGGTGTAGGTCAGCGTGCTGTCGTGCAGGTCGAGGTAGTTCGGCAGTGAGAGCACGGCGAGGTAGGCGCCGATGAACAGTTCGGGCACGTCGCCGAACACCAGCCGCCGCACGTTCGAGTGCAGCCCGTCCGCGCCGATGACCAGGTCGAACCGGCGTGGTTCGCGGTGCTCGAACGTGACTTCGACGCCGTCCCCGTCGTCGGTGATGGACGTGATCGAGTCGCCGAAGAGGTAGTCCACGTTGTCGCGCGTGGCGTCGTAGAACACCTCGGCGAGGTCGTCCCGCATGATCTCGACGTGCCGGTTCGACACCGCGCCGAACAGTGTGCCCATGTCCACTTCGACCGGGCGTTTGCCCTGGCTGTGCACGATCATCCGGTCCGTGCCGGTGGCGAGTTCCAGGATCTGCGGCAGCACGCCCATGCGTTCGGCGATGTCCATCGCGGGTCGGAACAGGTCCACCGAGTGGCCGCCGGTCTTGCGCGGTCCGGGCGCGCGTTCGACGACCGTCACCTCGAACCCGTACCTGGCCAGCCAGTGCGCGAGAACCGGGCCGGCGACGCTGGCGCCGGAAATCAGAATCCCCATGGCGAAACCCCCTTACTTACCGGATAGTAAGTGGAGCGGCTCGCGGGCGCAAGACTGACTGACCGGTCGGTAGGCTCCGGGCATGGCGAGAGGGTCGGACACGAAGGCGCGCGCGCAGGCGGTGGCGCGCGAGCTGTTCCTCCAACAGGGCGTGCGGCGGACCACACTCCAGGAGATCGCGGACCGGCTCGGGGTGACGAAACCGGCGCTCTACTACCACTTCGCGTCACGCGAGGAGTTGGTGCGCAGCATCGTGCAGCCGTTGATCGAGGACGGGGACGCGTACGTCGCGGAACTGCAATCACGCCCGCCGGCCGGCCCCAGACCGTTGCTGGAGGGCTATTTCGACTTCCACTTCAAGCACCGGGACGTCGTCGCGCTGATGGTGCGGGAGCTGGTGGCGTTGGCGGACCTGGGGCTGGTCGACCGGGTGATGGACTGGCGGCTGACCCTGGCGACGCTGTTGGTCGGCGAGAACCCGTCGCTCGCGGACGCCACGCGTGCGACGGTGGCGTTGGGCGGGCTCGCCGACTGCGTGCTGGTGTTCGCCAACGAGCCCGTGGACGACCTGCGCGTCGCCGCCGTCGACGCCGCTTGTGCGGCCCTCAGGGTTTGACGTTTCCTACGTCCTGGCCGCGCGGCACCTGGCGTCACCCCAGGGCGGCGGAGACGATCGGGGCCAGTCGGTCGGCGATCTTGCGGTGGCCCTGGTCGTTCGGGTGCACGTTGTCGGTCGTATCGGTGGCCTCCACGATCCAGCCGGTGGTGTCCACGAATCGGATCTTCGGGTCGTTCACCGCCCGCACGGCCGCCTGCGTCTCCGGGATGTACCGCTTCCGGAACGTCTGCATCGCCAGCACGGTCGCCGTCGGGTACTTCTCGCGCGCCCGCCGCAGCAGGGTCACGTACGCGCTCTGGAACTGCGGCCCGGTGACGCTGTGCCCGACGTCGTTCGTGCCCAGGTTGATCACCACGACGTCCGCCCGGTACCGGGAGAAGTCCCAGTTCGTCGCGTCGGCCTGCAACCCCGTGCGGAGGAACCGGTCGCTCATGCCGATGCACCCGTCCGCCGCCGACACCAGGCACGCGCCGCCGACCGCGATCTGCGTGTGGCCGGCGCCGAGCCGTTCGCCGACCAGCCACCCGTACGCCGTCAGCGCCTGCTTGGACGACTGCTGCCCCACGGTGATCGAGTCGCCGACGAACTCCACGATCCGCGACGGCACGGCGGGTGCGAACGTCGTCGCGCCCGCGTCCAGCACGACGCCCTGGAACACCGCGTCACCCCGGTACGACCCGGCGATCGGCCGGTACGACACGCGAAGGGTGTGGTTGCCGCTCGCCAACGGGGTCGGCGTGAGGTCCACCGTGCCGCTGCGGTTGACGTACGACACGTCCGGGCCGCCGTCGATGCTGACGTAGAAGTCGATGGCGTTGCGCTGCCGCAACTTGACCGTCCGACCGGTGAACCCGACCACCACGTACGCGCCCGCCCACTCCGACACGTAGGCGGCAGGGTTGCCGTAGTTCCAGCGGCCGAAGTAGCGGATGTTCGGATCGGTCGGCAGACCCACGGTGGCCGTGCCGAGGCGCACGAGCTGCCACTGCTGGTTGGTCCCGCCGGTGTCGTCGTACTGGGAGATCCGCGCGCCGTCGGCGGTCGAGCGTTCCCAGACGTCCAGCGCCTTGCCGCTGTTGCGGTTGACGAACCGGACGTGCCCGCCGTCCGAGTCGGCCAACCGGAACTGCTGGTTGGTGGCGTTCTTGTCGGTCCACTGCACGACGTTCGCGCCGTTGGCGGTGGACGACGACGCGACGTCCACGACCTTCCCGCTCAGCCGTGACTTCAGCCGGTAGTAGCCGCCGCCGGAGTCCACGAACTGCCACTGCTGGCCGGCGGAGTCGGTCCGGGTGCCCTGGGTGACGGCAGCACCGTCCGATGTGGACACGACCTGCACCGCTTTGCCGCTGTGCCGGGAGACCAGCACGTACGTGGCGGTGGTGTCGACGGTCGCGGCGGCGGCCGGTGGGGTGGCGAGCACGGTCCCCGCGACGAGCGCGAGTCCGGTCAGCGTGGCAGTGAGCTTCACACCCGAGCACGCTCCTGCGGTCGTTGATCGCCGTCAACGGCCGCATCTCGTTTGGGCGCCTATTCGACAGTCACGAGGTTCTCCGCAGCCGGGTTCAGTCCCACCAGAACGCCCACGAGCCGTTGTCGATGAGCCGTTCGGCGTACGCGCCCAACGGGGCGGGTTCGCGGCCCTGCCAGATGTTGTCCGGGCAGAACGCGAAGTGCTCGGCGGCGACAGCGAGTGCTTCCTCGCGGTCGGCAGGCGGCGCGGCGACGCTGAGGAAGAGCGTGGCGAACCCGACGCCGACGACACGCGCGCCGAAGCGGTGCTCCCAATCGCGCAACACCGCTGAGATTTCGGCGGTGTCGTTGGTGTAGTTGGTCGGGCCGGTCCAGCCGGCCACGGTCACCGCGTCGGCGCCGCGGTCGGCCGCCACCAATCCCAGCCGCATCGACCCGCAGGTGGTCAGCAGCTCGTCGGCGAAGTCGTCGGACGCGCGGTCCGGGTCGGTCCGCACGGCCGGCGGTGACGTCAGACCGGGCCACCGACGACCGTATGGTGCTGTGACCGCCAGTCGTTCGGCCGCAGTGAGCATGTCGTCGTCATCGATGCGAGTGTGGCTGTCCCACCAGGAGGACAGAAGATCGGCGGGGTCGTGCAGGTCGGGCGAGGACATCTCCTCCGGCAGCACCTCGCCGTTCCCCCAGGGGCGGAAGTCCTCGTCATGACGGCGACCGTCCAGCAGCAAGGGCCACAGTCCCGAACGGGCGTGCTCGGCGCGCAGCCGAGCCCACATGCCCGCCAGGGCCGGTCGGTCGCTGAGCCAGAACGCCGGCGCGTCACCCTTGCCCTCATCAGAGACGACGGCACGCCCGGGTGGCAACGACACCGACAAAGTCCGACCGGTGGTGTTCCCATCGGCGAACAGGCCCATCAGGTCGATCGGCAGCGACGGTTCATCGATCACCCGACGAAGAGTAGTTGGTGGGCCTCGACATGCACCCCACACGTCGACGCCCACGGCGTCGGGCGCGGGCACAGGCGACGCAGAGACCGGATGCCGCACCGACATGCCCGTCACCACCGCACCGGGAGTTCGGCCAGGCCGCCGGTCAGCACGTCGCGGCGCATCCGCAATTCCTCCACGCTGACGGTCAGCCGCAGTGTCGGGAACCGTCGAACCAGTTGCGAGAACACGACTTGCAGCTCGATGCGGGCCAGCGGTGCGCCGATGCAGTACCGCGCACCGTGTCCGAACGTCAGGTGGGCGGTGGCCGGGCGGGTGATGTCGAGGCGGTCGGGGTCGGTGAAGACGGTCGGGTCGTGGTTGGCGGCGCCGTTGTCGAGCAGCACGAGTTCCCCGGCTTTGACGGCGACTCCGTCGATCTCCAGGTCGGTTCGGGCGTAGCGGGGAATCCCGCCGCCCTTGCCGGGCGCCCGCAGGATCTCCTCCACCGCGTTCGGCACGAGGTCGGGTCGGTCGACCAGGGCGTGCCACTGTTCCGGGTTGGTGAGCAACAGCAGCGCGCCCAGGCCGATCTGCACGACCGTGGTCTCGTGTCCGGCGAACAGCAGCGCCATGGACAGCCCGGCCGCCTCGGCGTCGGAGACGCCCTCGGTCGCGCACAGTCGGGAGATGACGTCGTCGTCGGGGTCGGTGCGCTTGTGGGCGACGAGTTTGAGGCCGTAGGCGAACAGTTCGCCCAGGCCACGTTCGGATCGGGTCCGGTCGCGGGTGTTGGCGGCGTCGGCCGTCCACGCGCGGAACTCCTCGCGGTCCTCGTAGGGCACGCCGAGCAGTTCGCAGATCACCAGGATCGGCAACGGCACCGCCACCGCGGCGTGCAGGTCCGCCGGGGATCCGTGCTCGTCCACCTCGTCCAGCAGCCCGGTGGTCAGGGCCTCGACCCTGGACCGCAACGCCTTCATGTGCCTGGGGGAGAAGTGGGGCTGGAGCAGGGACCGCATCCGGGCGTGGTCGGCCTGTTCGGTGCCGAAGTCGCCGAGCGGACCGCCGAACAGCGCCGACTCGCCGGTCCGGGCCGCGGTCTCCGGGGCGGGGTGGGAACGGCCGAGCCGGTCGTCGTCCAGCAGTCGCCGCACGTCGGCGTGGCCGGTGACCAGCCACGCCTCGTCGCCCACGGCGGTGCGTACCCGGTGGACCGAGCCGCGTGACTGGAGTTCGCGCAGCCGCGGCGCGACCCCCAGCGGATCCGACTGCTCGAACGGCAACTGCGCCGGGGCGACCATGACGACCTCCATCAAGTTGATCCTGTCTTGTACAAGACGACATAAACAACGTACTTGTATAGTCTGCCTTTAACAAGAGGGGGTCGACATGGTGGCAGAGGCCAGGAAGCCTGTGCGACGGATGCCACGCGCCGAGCGGCGTGAGCAGATCCTCGACGCGGCCACCCGCGCGTTCGCCCGCACCGGGTTCGCCGCCACCGGTCTCGACGACGTGGCCGCCGAAGCCGGCGTCACCCACGTGATCCTCTACCGGCACTTCGCCTCGAAGAACGAGCTCTACCGCGCCGTGCTCTACCGCGCCTGTGCCCGACTCGCGGACACCGTCGGGACCGACGACTTCGACCACACGAGCCTGCCCGCGCTGATCCGCGCCGCCGCCGCGGATCCCGACGGGTTCCGGCTGCTGTTCCGGCACGCCGCGCGGGAACCGGAGTTCCGCGACGTGATCGACACGATCCGCTCCGGGTCGACCGAAGTCACCCACCGGCACCTCGCCGACGCGATCCCCGACGGCCCGTGGCGGGAGTGGGCGGCACGCATCGTCCCCACATTCACCCTCGAAGCCGTCCTCGCCTGGCTCGACCTCGGCCAACCCGACCCGGACGGGGCCGCCGAACGCATCGGCCGCGCCGTCCACGGCGTGATCCAGGCCGCCCACACCGACTGATCACACCGCCCTGGCCGTCGACACGTTGTCGGGGTGATCTGAACGGGCGGAGGCGCGGGGACGGTTTTATCGTCGGGCCGGGAGGTCGACGTGGCCGAGCGGGTCGAGGTGGGGCGCGGGGCGCGGCGTGCCGTCATCGCGGTGATCATGCTCGGGATGCTGCTCGCCGCGCTGGACCAGACGATCGTGGCGACCGCGCTGCCCACGATCGTCAGCGACCTCGGCGGCGGCGGGCACCTGTCGTGGGTGGTCACGTCCTACCTGCTCGCCGAGACCATCATGACCGCCCTGATCGGCAAGTTCGGCGACCTGTTCGGCCGCAAGCGGGCGTTCCTGGTGAGCGTCGTGCTGTTCATGGTCGGCTCGTTCCTGTGCGGCTGGGCCGACTCGATGACGTGGCTGATCCTGGCTCGTGCGGTGCAAGGGCTCGGGGCGGGCGGGCTGATGGTGACGTCCGCCGCCGTGATCGCGGACGTCGTGCCGCTGTCCGAGCGCGGCAAGTACCAGGGGTTCATCGGCGCGGTGTTCGGCGTCGCCACGGTGGTCGGCCCGCTGCTCGGCGGGCTGTTCGTGGACCACCTGAGCTGGCGCTGGGCGTTCTACGTCAACCTGCCGTTGGGCGTGGTGGTGCTGGCGGTGGGCGCGTTCGCCTTGCCGGGCCTGAGCGGCGTGGGGCGGCCGAAGATCGACTACCTGGGCATCCTGCTCATCGCGTTGGCCGCGACCGGCCTCACTCTTGTCACCAGTTGGGGTGGTGTCGAGTACCCGTGGGCGTCGGCGACCATCGTCCTGATGGCGATCGGCTCGGTGATCGCGCTGGGCCTGTTCGTGCTCGTCGAGACGCGTGCCGCCGAACCGATGCTGCCCATGCGCCTGTTCCGCAGCCGTGTGTTCACCGTGTGCACGGTGCTGAGCTTCGTCGTCGGGTTCGCCATGCTCGGCGGCGTCACGTTCCTGCCGACGTACCTGCAATACGTGCACGGCGCGTCCGCCACCCAGTCGGGTCTGGAGATGCTGCCGCTCGTCCTCGGCCTGCTCATCGCCTCCATCACGACCGGCAACGTGATCAGCAAGACCGGCCGCTACCGGGTGTTCCCGCTGATCGGCAGCCTGTTCATGGTCGGCGGACTGCTCTTGCTGTCCCGGCTGAACCCGGACACGTCGTTCTGGCAGGCGTCGACGTACATGCTCGTGCTCGGCCTGGGCGTCGGCATGTGCATGCCGGTGGCGATGGTGGTCGTGCAGAGCACCAGCAGCTACGAGGACCTGGGCGTGGCCACGTCCGGTGTGAGCTTCCTGCGCACATTGGGCAGCTCGTTCGGGGTGGCGGTCTTCGGCACGGTGTACGCGAGCAACCTGCCGGGCAACCTCGCCGCCGCGATCCCGCCGGGCGTCGACCCGGCCGCCGCGTCGAACGTGCAGGCGCTGCACGCCCTGCCGGACCAGGTCAAAGCGCCGATCATCGCCGCCTACGCGGACACCCTGCACACGGTGTTCCTGGCCGCCGCGCCGGTCGCCGCGGTCGCGTTCCTGGTCGCCTTGTTCCTCAAGGAAGTGCCGCTGCGCGACACGGCCCGTGCCGCCGCCACCGAGGTGGGCGACAACTTCGCCGCGCCGCACACGTCCGACTCCGAGGACGAGCTGGAGAAGCTGGTAGCCCTGATCTACAGCCGCGAACGCCGCGACCCCACGCCGGAAGTGCTGCGGGCGTCGGACATCCCGCTCACCCATGCGCAGGCGTGGCTGGTGGTGAAGGTGTTCCGGCAGAGCGTCGACCACGGACACGCCACCCTCGAACGCCTGGCCGAGACCACGAAGGTGCCCGCCGGCGTCTTCGAACCGGTGGCACGCCAACTCCAGACCCGGGGCTACGTCACCGAGTCCGACGGCCGGTACCGCTTCACCCCGCAGGGCACCGACGTGTTCGCCGACCTGGTCGCGGCGTGGCGGCGCTGGTTGCTGGTCAAGCTCACCGACTGGAACTGCGACGACACCGAGTTCGCCGACGCGGTCGAACGCGTGGCCACCGAACTCACCACCAGCGGCCGAGCCCTCAGCACCGGCCGCCACGCCGTCGTCTGACCGCATTTTGCGGAGAACGAGCTTTCCGCCTGTGCGACAGTGACGACCGGGAGTCACGGTCCTCTCAGGTCGGCGCTTGTCCCGACGCGGTCGCCGATGGGGGACGGTGGGACAGGGGGATGGTCACATGGTCGTGGACCAGGGAGCGAACACCGCCCAACTGCGGTTACAAGGCGAGATCGTCGCCTTGCTGGAGCGCTGCGAGAGTCTGCGCGGCGAACGCGGGCGCACCTTGCTGGTGAACATGCTGTCCGACGTCCTCGGCGAGCCGGTGTCGTTGGAAGGCCCGGAGGTCCACCTCCAGTTCCTCGGCCTCGTCCGGTGGTGCTGTCGGCACGCGGGTGGGTTGCGCGCCCTGGTCGACTGCCTCAGGTTGCTGGACCCGCACGCGCCCGAGGTCGCCGAGTTGGTCGACCTCGGCGACGAGTGGGCCGCGTGCCGGGCGCTGCCGACGCGGGACTGGGACCGGTTGGCGAAGGCGCTGCGGTCCCTGCGGCTGTCCGACGACCCGTTCGAGGAACGACGTCAACTGCGTCGCCTGGCCGACGTGGCCACCGACGGTCATTGCGACGACCTGCCCGTGCGCTGCCGTTCGGCGTGGTCGCTGTTCCTCCACCTCGCCGACCACAACGCGGGCCTGGGTTCCATGCCGCCCGCGATGGTGTTCGTGGACTGCCTCGCCGGACGGCTCGGGGACGGCGCCCTGGCGGACGAGCTGCGTCGCTGCAACTGGCGGCTGGCCGAGAAGTTCGAAGTGACCGACCTCGTCGAACAGGCCCGGTGGCGCGACGAGATCAAGACCGACGACGATGACCCGGATGTGGTGCACCTCGTCTTCGAAGTCGACCCGGACCCGGTCGACCGGACGAAGGTGGTGCTCTCGCACTGGTTGAACTGGAAGGGCTCGGGCTGGCACGGCCGTCGCCGTGGTGACGCCGCCATCGGCCGGGAGGACCTGGAGTCGGAGGTCGACCGCGTCCTCGCCGAACTGGAGGCGGAACTGGGCATCACCCCGGCGGCCGAGCGGGTGAGCGCCATCGTGGTCGAGTTCGCGCTGCCCTGGGAGATGATCAACACGGCGGTGGAGTTCTGGCCGAAGGCCTCTCCTTCCGACGTCACCGTGCCGTTGGCGGTCGATCACCCCGTGCTCGTGCGGAGCCTTGAACGGACGAGGGCGCAGCGGTACTGGCTGGTGTGGAAGCAGCGCTGGCGTGCCGTCTCGGGCGAGACGGCACGCCCGTACTGGAGCCGCACCAACGGCGGCTGGGACCTCACCGGCATGGCGGTGGACCTGAACGACACCTCGATCGTGTCGCTGGTGCTCAGCGAACCACCGGGCGACCGCCGCAGTCGGGCCTGGCACGAGGCCGCGATGGCGTTCCGGGCCGGGATCCCGATCATCATCTGGGACCGGGAGGACTGTTCCAGCAGCCACTTCCACGAAGCCGTAACCCGACTGTTCGCCAGTGGTGACGTCCGCCGGCTACCGGACCGGTTGGCTCGGTTGCGCCGCGAAGCGCTGCTCGCGAATGACGCGGATGGACCCCACGCCGGTCGCAGTCTTGCCGTATTGTGGGACGACGCAGAGCGTTTACCGGAACCACTGGCCTCGGGTTGGGGTTCGCAGGGAGGTATCTGAGCCATGCCCCGCAGGCGCGCACTCGATACCCGACACGCATTGGTTTCCTATTCACCCGGTAGGCCCAAAAGGGCGATCGCCCGAAACGGTGATGGCGTAGCCGATTTCACGGTGTCGATCCGATTACCGGCGAGCTTCGGAATCGATTCACTTCGCCAATACGCACGCGTCGGGAGGATGTGACGGTGCGCGCCGCCCCCGAGGCCGTCGACGCGCGAACGGCAGCCGGTTCGGACGTCCACGAGTGGACGGCGGACGGGCTGCGGGACGTGCTCGCGCCCCTCGTCGGCCAGTCGCACGACATCGTGGTCGCCGTCGACGAAGGTCCGGCGATGTCGATCTGGGCGCCGACGGTCGATGACTTCATCCGTGCGCTCGCGGAATCGGGTGTGTTCGGGAGCGTCACCGTGTGCGCGCTGGGTGTGGACGACAGCGGTCGGGTGACGCTGCGCGGCTCCGACGGGGGAGATCCACTGGACCTGACGGGTTCCGGGCGCTGTCTGCTGCTCGCCCTGACCGACGCCGTCGACCCCACCTGGCGGTTGGGCGGGGCGTGGGCCGCCCTTCGCGATCTGGGTGCCGCGCACTCCGTGGCCGTGGTGAGCCCGCTGTCGTGGTGGGCGGCCTGTCGCATCGGCACGGACCTGCACCGCTTGCGCCTCAAGGCCGTCGAGCCGGGCGCGCCGAACCACTTCCACGAGTGGGAACCGCAGGTCGACGTGCCCGGGATGTACGACGACCTCGGCGACGTCGTGGCGGTCTCGTTCGTGGAACTGGCGCCGGCGGCCCTGCGCGAATGGGCCACCCTCGCCGCGGCGACCGGGTGGGCCAACCTGGGCGCGGCCCTCGTGCCCGCCCAGCCTCGCCCGGCGACCGGGACTCTTCACCGGGGTGAAGCGACGGTCGACGTCGCGGAACTCGTCGCGGCGTACCGCGCCACCGCGTCGAAGGTGGTGTTCGACCTGGCCGTTCACCTGGCCGTCGCGCCGCTGGAGATGCCACTCCTCGTTCGCATCCTCGAACTCCTCCATCCGGAGGCCGGGCGTGCGGCGCTGTCCGAGTTCCTCGCTAGCCCATTGGTGGTGACCGCGCCCCACGGGTCCGACACCGACGAAAGCCGAGCCGAATTCAGTTTCGTTGCCCGAGGTGTTCGGGAGGAACTACTGGCACACGGGCGACGCATCGACACCGACCGGGTGCGCAAGCTGGTCCGTGATTACCTGGAAGAACGCCGACCGGAGGTTGTCGCGTTCTCCTCGTCGCTGGATGAGGAACCGGTGTCGGCCCCTTCGGTCAATGTCGCGCCACCCCACGTGGCGGAAGCGGAGCGGGCGCTCTGGGGGGCCTTGTCAGGAGTCCACTTGCGCCGCAAATCCCTCTTGATAGACCCCGAGGACGAGAGGCGCCTGGCGATCCGGAATGATGCAAAGAGCGGAGCATTACCCTTTGATGGACAGGACCGAACACGTGTTCGTGAGGACACGGCCGATGTCGAGCGAAATGCAGGAGGAGTAAAGGTGACTGCCGTCGAGCAGCAAGAAAGGAGAAAGGCCCTCGCATCGCCCGTCTTCGGCGGCGTGCCGCCGAGGAACGTCAACTTCACAGGGCGGGCGGACCTCCTCCAAGAGCTCGAACGGCGCCTCGTCCGGGGTGGGACTGCGGCCGTGCTGCCCGAAACGCTCCACGGCATGGGCGGTGTGGGCAAGTCGCACCTGGCCATCGAATACGCCTACCGCAACCGCGCGAATTTCGACCTGATCTGGTGGGTGCCGGCGGAACGGTCGGTCAAGATCGTCAACTCGTTGGTGGACCTGGGACAACGCCTGGGCCTCGAAGGCGGCGCCGAGTCCAACGTGGCGGTCCAGGAGGTGCTCGACGCCCTGCGCAGCGGCAACCACCCCAAGGTGCCGACCAACTGGCTGCTGATCTTCGACAACGCCGACAGCCCCGACACCGTGCAGGAGTACCTGCCCACCGGCGGCTCGGGACGTATCCTGGTCACCTCGCGCAATTCCCAGTGGTTGAGCGTCGCCCGACCTCTTGAGGTCAACGTCTTCCAGCGTGCCGAGAGCGTTCAGTTGTTGCGCCGACGCGACCCCGAACTCAGCGAGGAAGACGCCGGTCGCCTGGCCGAGGCGTTGGGCGACCTGCCGCTCGCCGTCGCGCAGGCGGCGGCGTGGCGCGTGGAGACCGGCATGCCCGCCGGCGAGTACTTGGAGCTGCTGGCCGAGAAGCAACTGGAACTGCTCAACGTCACCACGACCCTCGACTACCCCGAGTCGGTGGCGGCGATGTGGGACCTGTCGCTCAACGAGCTCAAGCGCAAGAACCCGTCGGCGCTGAGATTGCTCCAGGTGTGCGCGTTCCTCGCGCCGGAGCCGATCAACCGCACGATGTTCAGCTACAGCCGCAACATCACCGGTGTGCCGGCCGAGCTGTCCAGGGTCCTGCGCGACCGCCTGCGGCTCAACGAGGCCGTCCGCGATATCAACCGCTTCGCGTTGGTGCGTGTCGACCACCGCACGAACTCCATCGAGCTGCACCGCCTCGTCCAAGCCGTGCTCATCAGCCAGATGAGCGAGGACGATCGCGTGATCATGCGCAAGGCGGCGCACCTGATCCTGAGCGAGAACGACCCGGAGGCACCGGAAGAGCCCGACAACTGGCCGACCTATGTCGACCTGAGCGCGCATCTGGCCGCCTCGAACGCCTACGAGAGCGATGCCGAGTCGGTCCGGTCGCTGCTTTACAACCTGGTCGTGTTCCTCTACCGGTGGGGCGAGCACCAGCGCAGCATGGATCTGTCCGGGCGGATCTACCGGATCTGGTTGGAGCGACTGGGGGAGGACCACCCGGAAACCTTGCGGATGGGCCGTTGGTACGGCTTCATGCTCTGGGTGCAGGGCCGGTATGCCCAGGCGGCCCCGCTCAACCTGGACCTGCTGGACCGGCACCGCCGCGCCTTCGGCGAGGAGCACGAGGAAACCATCAAGGCGATCGGCCAGGTCGCCGCGGACAAGCGCGCGGAGGGCGACTTCGTCGGCGCGCTGGAGCTGTCGAAGCGCAGCTACGACATCTGCGTGCGCTATCTCGGCGACGAGGATCCGGTGACCCATGGCGCGGCGCACAACCTCAGTGTGAACCTCCGCCTCGTCGGTGACTTCGCCTCCGCCGTCACCCTCGACGCCGACACCTGGGACCGCAGGGTGCAGATCTACGGTCAGGAGCACGAGGTGCCGCTCTACACCCAGGTCGGCCTCACCCTCGACAAGCGGGAACTCGGTCACTACCGGGACGCCGCATCCGAGCACGAAGAGATCGTGCGCGCGTACGAACGGCTCAGTGTGGGGCGACCGCTCAATCCGGCATGGCTCCACGCCATGCGGCACCTGGCCGTGATGCGGCGCAAGGCGGGTGACCACGAGGGCGCGATGCGGGCGGCGGAGGCGGCGTTCGAGGGTTTGCGGCGGCGGTACGACCTCGACCACCCCGACACGCTCGCCGCCGCGTTGGCCCGTTCCATCGAGCTGAGGCACTTGGGTCGCCACGAAACGGCCGCGCAGCTCGGGCAGGACACGCTGAGCCGCTATGCCAAGACGTTGGGGGCCGACCACCCCCACACGCTGTCCGCGGCCGTGAACGTGGCGATCCTCCGCCGCTTGAAGGGTGACTTCGAAGGTGCCCGCGAACTGAACCAGGCGACGCTGGCCGGCTTCCACGCCCGCTTGGGTGATGGCCACCCCTCCACGTTGATCACCGGGATCAACCTGGCCAGTGACCTGCACGCGTTGGGGGACTGGCAAGGCGCCCACAAAGCCGATGTCGAACTGCTGAGTCGGGTGACAGCGGTCTTCGGCATCGACCACCCCACCGCATTGGCTTGCCAGGCCAACCTCGCGCAGGACTTGCGTTCACTCGGGCGCACCGACGAGGCGGACGAACTCCACCTGCGAGCGGTGACCGTCCTGCGGGAACGGCTCGGGCAACACCACCCCGCGGTGTCCGAGTTGAGCGACCCCGGGGTGCGGGCGAACTGCGACATCGACCCGTTGCCGCTCTAGTGACCCCGACCCAGCCACTCGGCGAGGCGCTCCACGTCGGGCGTCTCGCCGGTGGCGGCGATCCTGCTCCGCACGGCGTGGACGACGTGCGGGCGTTCGAGCAACACCCGCGACGCCGGACCAGGTGACAGTTCGCGCACCGCGATCCCGAAGCCGGACCACGCGACGGGCCGGTTCGAGCCTTCGGCCAGTTCCGTCGCGTACAGCGCGTGCGCCCGTGCGTGGTCTTCCACCACGATCGCGAAATCCGCCTCGGTCAGGTCTTCGGCGATCTTGTGGAGATGACCCGGAGGGCCTGACTGCAACGCGTCGAACTCCGCCCGGCCAGCCAGCAGGACGCGGGTGAGGATCGCCTTCGTGTCCAGCCTGGGTGGCGTGGGGGCGGCCACCACGGGGAAGTGGGTTTCGGGGGGTGGCGCAGGCCCGCCCGCGAGCCATCGCTCGGCGCACTCCTGCACATGTGCCTGTTCCGGGCGGAGGTGCGTGGCGCGCCACGCCGCGCGGTGGTCCAGTGCCGCCGTCTCGGCGGCTGAGAGCAGTTCGGCCGGCACGGCGGCCTCCGCCAGCGCCTCCAGCCGCTCCGCCAGGCGAGCCGCGAACCTCCGTCCGAGGTCGGTCAGCGAAGGGTGCCGGCGCAGCGCGTAGAGCGCTTCGGTCACCTGGATTCGAACGAGGGCGAACTCGAAGTGCCCCAGAGCGGCGTCGGATCCGTTCAAGTGCTCGCGTTGTCGCGCCCAGAACTCCGCGACGGCGAGGAAGGCGTTCACCCCTTGGTACAGACCGGATACCGGACGCGGGTCGTCGCGCCACGGCGCGTAGGAGGTGGCGGACGGGTCCACGCGGGTCAGTTGTGCCAGGTGACTGATCGCGTTGAGCTTGCTGTGCTGGTACTCGTGAACCAGCGTCACGGCCAGCTGCGAGGCGTCGTGCGGTTCGGAGATGATCGCGGCGCCGTAACCTTCGCCGACAGACCCGCTGTACGGTCGGAAGCGGTAGGCCGCGCGGCGCGGTGTGATCACCGACAGGCCGCTGGAGAGCTCCCGCGCGTGATGCGGGTGGTTCCGCTCCAGGATCGTCCACGCGTCGGCGAAGACCTTGTTCCATCGCGTTGCCGACGATTCCGACAATGGTTCGGGGTGCTCGGGGATCTCCAATCCCCGGTACGGTCCGGTGTCGTCCAGGTGGATGCGCGGCGCGCCGGAGCCGACCTCGTCCCCGAGAATGCGAATCGGCTCACATTCGACCGGGTGGGCCGCGCCGCTGCCGGTTTTCACCGTCAACCCCGACGCATCCGCAACCAACGCGCCGTGACCCCATTCGGTCGCATCGGGCACTCGCACGGTGCCCAGGCCGGGAAGGGTGCCGATTCCATTCCATAGCGGAATCGCCATCGTGAAACGCAATTTTGCGGACAAGCCCGCCGCGGCGGCCAAAAGATGCAGTTGGCCGATGTGGAACCACACCGGCGCGGTATCGGTGACCTTGTTCCGGAGGCGACGCAGGACGTGCGCCAACCACATGCCGACCTGTGGGCGTGCCAGCAGGTCGGCCACCGCTTTCGGATCGGCGCGCTCGGCCGCGATCAGGAGTTCCCACGCCTCCTCCACCGGCGGCAACGGGCTTTGCGGGGTGTGGTGGTGGCGGGCATGGTGCAACACCAGGCGCAAGGCGAGCAGTCGTCGTGTTCGCTCGATGTGGTGCAGCAGCGCCGAGGCGTCGCCCTTGGTTCGTTCGGACGCCAAGCCGTCCAACTGGGCAAGGGACATGCCGTGGTGGGGCGGCGATATCCCGTGCGCGGAGTTCCAGCCTGCCACCTCGTGGTCGCCCCTCGTCATCGGCGCCGGGTGCAGGAGTCCTGGTGGCCGCCCACGCTGCCGCTGGCGTGGTCCACCTGTCTGAGGAAAACGACCGTCGACGCCGCCAGGATCTCGTCGTCGAATGTGTCCAACGCGTCGAGAGGAACGTTCGTCAAGTCGACCAGACCGGAGTCGATCCGAATTGCCGATTCATCCACTAGTGGGCCTCCCGAGTTGGCCACCGGGTAGCGGCGCCCCCGCGCGGTGGGATTCACCTTCGATGGCATGACCCAGTGTAATGTCGATGAAACAGAGCGGAAGTGGTGCGTATGGCGGTATTCGGTGCTACGGGCGGCAACTAAACGCCGGAGTCGCGTTGCGCCAACAGGGTGTCCAGTTCGGCCATTGAGGTGGCGCCGGCCGCGTAGAAGCGAATCCCTTCCACCAGTCCTTCGAGTCCGCCGGGGTAGTTCGCGCTCGTGCGGACGATGCTGACCGTGTCGGGTCGGTCCGCGCCGTGGCGGGGGATGGCGGCTGCGAAAGGCAGGTCGCGCAGCACCAGGTCGCGTCCCTCACGGGTGTCGAAGCCGGGGATGCGCAGCATGACCTCGACGATCGGTCCCAGCTCGGCCAAGGGCATCGCCGGCTGACTGGTGGGGGAGGTGTGCCGGGTGGTCTCGATCGGGTGGCCGTCCACCAGGCGCACCCACACCCGGGCGTGCACTTCCTTGACGTCCGCGTCGACCTGCCGGTAGGCGTCCGGGCGGGCGGCGGGGTGGTGGCGGATCACCGCTTGGTAGAACGGGTCGGAGGCGATCAGCACCAGCGTGGCCGTGGAATCGCGCAGCGTCCGCTTCGCCTCGCTTGTGTCCAGGATGCGGTAGGTGAAGATCATCTCCGCGCTGGTCTTGCCGTGCTCGTCGTAGTGCACCTCGCCCGCGTGCACGGCCATCCGCAGGCGCAGTCGTGCCTCGGTGGCGTGCACGTGGTTGTGCTCGCGTAGCGCGGCCACCAGCCGTTCGGGCAGCCGGTCGACCAGGACGCCCTTCGGCGTGTCGGCGGGCAGCAGGACCATCACGCTGTCGCCCACGTCGTCCACGGCCTCGACGTCCCACGGCAGGCCGCAGTCGGCGAACGCGCTCTTCAGGACCCCGTACATGCCGTCGCGCACGGCGGTCCGGTGCCGTGACGTCCTCTCCTCGTCGCCGTAGGACTCCACGTCCACGACGACGAACGACCGGTGCACCGCAGCCGACCCCATGTGACCTCCCCACGCCTGTTGTAGCCCAGTACGGGGGTGTGAGGGCAGCGCTGCCACTCGAAATGACCAACGCGTTGCGCGCCCGGAGCATCGGGGTACTGAGTGGGGATGGACGGGTTCGGTTGGACGATCGTGCTGGTGGCGGTGTTGGTGCTGCTCAACGCGGTGTTCGCGGGGAGTGAGATGGCGTTGATCAGCCTGCGCGAGGGGCAGTTGCGGGCACTGGAGCGGGACGAGCGGGCCTCCGCGCGGACGTTGGTGCGGCTGGCCCGCGACCCGAACCGGTTCCTCGCCACCATCCAGATCGGCATCACGCTGGCGGGGTTCCTGGCCTCGGCGACGGCTGCGGTGTCGTTGGCCGCGCCGCTGGTGCCGGTGCTGTCGTTCCTCGGCGGAGCGGCGGGCGCGGTGGCGATCGCGCTGGTCACGATCCTGCTGACGTTCCTGACCCTGGTGTTCGGCGAGCTCGCGCCCAAGCGGCTGGCGATGCAGTACGCGCTGCGGTGGGCACTGCTCGTGGCACGTCCGCTGCACGTCCTTTCCGCCGCGTCACGGCCGGCGGTGTGGGCGTTGAGCGCGTCGACGAACCTGGTGGTCCGGCTGCTCGGCGGCAAACCGGACCCCGAGTCGGAGCAGATGTCGTCGGAGGAGCTGCGCGAGCTCGTGTCCGCCCAGCGCGGTCTCAACGCCGAGCAGCGCATGATCATCACGGGCGCGCTCGAGATCGACGAACGCCGGTTGCGCGAAGTCCTGGTGCCGCGCCGGTCCGTGGTCACGCTGGACGCCGAACTGGACATTCCGTCCGCCCGCGCCCGGCTGGCCGGCTCCGGCCACTCCCGCGCACCCGTCGCCCGGGGCGGGCACCTGGACGACGTCGTGGGCGTCGTCCACCTCCGTGACCTGCTGGAAGACGACACCCGACTGGTCGACGTGGCCCGGCCGCCGGTGGTGTTCCCGGACTCCGTGCGGGTGTCCGACGCGCTGCGCCGGTTCAAGGCCGAACGCGCGCAGCTGGGGCTGGTCATGGACGAGCACGGCGCGGTCAAGGGCATCATCACGCTCGAAGACCTGCTGGAGGAGATCGTCGGCGAGATCATGGACGAGACCGACCGCGACGTGATGGCGGTGCGCAACGCGGCGGACGGGTCGCTGGTGGTGCCCGGCAAGTTCCCCGTGCACGACCTGCCCGACCTGGGTATCGAACTGCGCGACCCGCCCGAGGGCGACTACGCCACCATCGCGGGCCTGATGCTGGTCGAGCTGGGCCGCATCCCGGAGGAGCCGGGCGACCGCGTCACCGTGGGCGACTGGACAGCCGAAGTGCTGAAAGTCGAACACCACGCCATCACGTCCGTGCGCCTGAACAGGGTGTGAGCCCTGCTCAGGCGCAACGTGCCGCTAGCGGCCCGCGCCTGCCACCCAGGCCTCCAAGCCGGCCACGTCATTCGGCAGCGCCGACGACAGCACCCGGTTGCCTTCCGGCGTCACCACGACGTTCTCCTCCAGCCGTACGCCGATGCCCCGCAGCTCCGGCGGCACGGTCTCGTCGTTCGGGTGGAAGTACAGGCCCGGCTCGACGGCCAGCGCCATGCCGACCTCCAGCGTGCCCTCGTGGTACGCGGTGGAGCGGGAGTTGGCGCAGTCGTGCACGTCCAAGCCCAGGAAGTGGCCGACGCCGCACGTGATGTAGCGGCGGTGGTGCTGGCCGTCCGGGTCCAGCGCCTCGTCCACCGACACCGGCAGCAAGCCCCAGTCGTGCAGGCCCTCGGCGAGCACCCGCATCGCCTCGTGGTGGAAGTCCCGGTACGCCGCACCGGGCCGCACGGCCGCCAACGCCGCCACCGACGCCCGCTCGATCAGCTCGTGCACCCGCCGCTGCGCCGGGCTGTACGCACCCGAGATCGGCAACGTCCGGGTGATGTCGGCGGTGTAGAGGGTGTCCAGCTCCACGCCCGCGTCCAGCAGCAGCACCGCGTCCTCGGGCACCGGCCCGTCGTTGCGCACCCAGTGCAGCACCGGCGCGTGCGGCCCGGCGGCCACGATCGAGGCGTAGCCGGGCCCGTTGCCAGCGGTCCGGGCGCGACGGTCGAACGTGCCCTGCAACCACCGTTCGCCACCGCCCTTGACCGCGGTCGGCAGCTCGGCGGCGACGTCGGCGAAACCGAGGACGGTGGCGTCCACCGCGGCCTGGAGCTGGCCGATCTCCCAGTCGTCCTTGATCCGGCGCAGCTCGGCCAGCACGGTCCGCAGCGACGCGGTGTGGTCCGCGCCCACCAACGCGTCCAGCAGCGGGTCGACGCCCGTGGTCGCGTGCACGGCGGGCAGCCTGCCGCGCAGCGCCGACGGCAGCTCGTGCAGCGGACGGCAGCGCACGCCCAGGGCCTCGGTCCACTCGGCGAGACCGGGCACCGGGCCGATCCACAGCTCGCCGTCACGGGCGTTGGCGAAGAAGTCCTGCTCGTCCGGCCCGGCCGGCGGGCGCAGGAACAGCTCGGCGTCGTGACCACCCGCCACCGGGCGCATCACGAGCACCGCGCCCTCCGCGGAACAGCCCGTCAACCAGGAGAAATCACTGTCCGGGCGGAACCCGTGGTCGGTGTCGTTGGACCGCACGGGAGCCCAGCCGGCGGCCACGGCGATGCGCGCGCCGGGCAGTGCGGCGCTGAGCCGGTCGCGGTGCGCGGCGGCGGCTTCGGAGGCGCCGGGCGTCACGCGGGCGGCGCGGTCTGCCGGACCCCAGCCGTGCTGGACGAACTCGCGGAACCCGGAGGCGTCGACTAGCTTGCTCGGGTCGCGGCGGGCGGGTTTGGTCACCTTGGGCAGCCTTTCGGGTAGGGGCCGTCGTCCGCCCGACCGCGATCGGCGGCCGGGCGTCGTCCACGATGCTCTCACCGGTCCTCGTATCGCCCAACCGGGTGGCTCCATCCCTGAAACGGGTTAGCCGATGTGGGCGATCCGGTAGGTAGACATCCCACGGCCTACCTACGGCAGGTGATCGCGCATGCGTCCCGAGGACGTCGTCGAACTGCGGGTGCACGGGGTGTCGGGCACTCCACCCGAAGCGATGCTGGGTGATCCGTTCCCCACCCCCGTGGCCGGTGACGACGTCGCCCGGTTCCTGCGGGCGGGCAAACCGGCTCGGGCGCTGTCCAGCGGGCGCACGCGGACGGTCGAGGCGTTCCACTGGGGTCGGTTCACGTCGGGTGGTGCGAGTCGGGCGTTGTGGCTGGTGCTGATCCCGTTCGCGATCCTCAACCTGGCCCGGTACACGCTGCTCGGCGCGGGCCGGTTCGCCGAAGCGGTGTTGCGGCTGCTCGGGCTGGTGCTGACGTGCATGCTGGTCACGTCCGTGGCGTACGTGTCGCTGGAGTTGCTGGTGCGGCAGTGCGCGGGCACGGTGGCGTGCCGGGCGGCCAACCTGGGGTTCTTCGACGGCTGGCCGTTCGGGGCGATGCTGCTGGTCGGGATGGCGCCGCCGCTGCTGGTGATCACCACGCTGTGGTGGTTCGGCCGGCAGACGTTCCTGTACGAGCCCAAGGGCACCCACCACGCGTGGGAGACCCGTTCCGGGAGCCTGGGGGACTACGCGTTCTGGCACACGTCGCCGCGCACGCCCGTGCTGCGTGACGCGCATGTGGCGGCGGCGTGCGTGATGGTGGGCGTGCTGTACGCGGGCGCGTTGCGGACGGAGCAGCCGGACCGGCCGTCGGACGTGCTGTCGTGGTCGGTGGTCGGGCTCGGCGTGCTGGTGCTGTCGTGGGCGGTCGGGTGCGTGGTGATGTCGCCGGACCGGCGGAAGGTGAACTCGCGGGCGTTGAAGTGGGCGTCGGTGGCGTACCTGCTGGTGGCGGCCGGCGCGGCGACGGCGTTCCTGTGGCGGTTGCCGACGGACGCGAGCGCCGGGGTGACGCCGCTGGCCGGGTTCGAGGCGGTGACCAACGTCCTTGGCGCGTTGGCGATGTTGCTCCTGATCGTCCTGTTCGGAGCGTGCGTGCACCTGCGGCACTCGGCGCGTGGTGTCGAGTTGATGGTGGCGGACAAGCGTTTCCGGCCGATGTGGCACGGCTACGCGGCGGTGGTGATCGCGGCGTTGGCGACCACGCTGGCGGTCGGGTTCAGCGGTGGGCTGGCGTACCGGGTGGTGGAGTGGGTCGGCGATCCGGTGCCGGACGCCGGGCGGCAGGGGTTGGTGCTGAGCACGAGCTACCTGGTCGGCGCGGGGCTCTGGGGTGTGCTGGCGATCGCGTTCCCGTTGCTGGTGGCGCCGATCGTGGCGGCCATGGTGCGGCAGGTGTCCAGCGCGATCCTGTTCGCCGCCGGGTCGGTGGTCGCGGGCGTGGCGGTGGCACTGCGGTGGACGTCCGTGCCCGGCTGGGTGTTCTGGGTCGCGGCGATGGTAGCCGGTATGTTGTATGCGATCGGCGCGGTTTCTTGTATACGACATTCGGTAGGCGCGGCGATCAGGGAGGGCGTGCTGGCCGACTACCCGGGCCGCCCGGACCGGCCGGGCATCCGCAAGGTCGCGTTCAACCAGCGGCTGGCGTCGGCGAAGTACCGCTACCACTGGCTGCTCGGCGCGATGGCGCTGCTCGGCGGCGTGCTGGTCGCGGCGGGCGGCGGTGTCGCTCTGGCGAGCCTGGCGTACCCGGACTGGCGGTCCGCGGCGCCGTCGGGACTGGCCGACTGGCTGTCGTCCTGGCTGTCGTCGCGCCCGGCGCAGGACCTGGGCGCGTTGGGCAGCCTGGTGGTGTCCGGTCTCGTCGTGGTCCTGCTGCTGTTGGGCGTACGCACGTGGCAGAGCCCCAGCATGCGCACAGCGGTCGGCATCGTGTGGGACCTGGTGGCGTTCTGGCCGCGGCTGGCGCACCCGATCTGCCCGCCGCCCTACGGTGGTCGCGCCACCATCGAACTGACGTCCCGCGCGGTCCGGCTGGCCGGGCACCACGACGTCGACGCGGTGGTGTTGTCCGGGCACAGCCAGGGCAGCGTCGTGTGCTTCGCCGCGTTGTCGTTGCTGCGCGGGGAAAGCGAGCGTCCCGACCCGGCCGACGGCGAGCGGTACATCAGGCAGGCGGACGCCGTCGCGGCACTGCGCCGGGTCGGCCTGGTCACGTACGGCTCGCAGTTGCAGTGGGCGTACTCGCGGCTGTTCCCGCACTACCTCGGGCACGCCGAACTGGCCCGGCTGCACGACGAACTCGGCGACCGGTGGTGGAACGTGCACCGGTTGACCGACCCGTTGGGCGGGCCGGTGCAGGTGTGGGCGGAGACGGCGGACGAGCCGCTGTTCGCCGGGCAGAAGCTGTGGGGTTTCCGCTGCGGCAACGACGTGCGGTTGCGGGACCCGGAATTCCTCGACCCGGATCCGGACATGGTCGCCTCGCCGTTGCGCGGGCACAGCGACTACTACGACGACCCGGTGTTCGACGAGGTGGTGGCGCGGGTGGCGGAGGCCGTCTCGACACCGCGCACGACCGTGGTGATCGGCGGTCTTGCGCTGTCGGGTGACCGGATCGGTCCTTGAGCCCTTCGAGTGCCTAGGGTGCTGAGGTGTGACCCGAGAAGGTGTGACCCGACAAGGTGTGCCCAGAGAAGGTGTGACCCTGACCATCCGCCGTGCCACCGCCGAGGACGTCCCCGCGATCGCGGCCATGCTCGCCGACGACGAGTTGGGCGCGCTCCGCGAGTCACTTGACGACCTCGCGCCGTACGAGCGGGCGTTCGCGGCCATCGACGCGTCCGACCACGACGTGCTGGTGGTGGCCGAGCGGGACGGCGTGGTGGTGGGCACGCTTCAGCTGACCGTGTTGCGCGGGCTGTCGCGGCGGGGTGCGTCGAGGGCCCAGATCGAGGCCGTGCGGGTCGCCTCGTCGGCACGCGGGGAAGGGCTGGGGAAGCGACTGGTCCGGTGGGCGGTCGACGAGGCGAAGACACGGGGGTGCGCCGTCGTGCAGCTGACCTCCCACAAGAGCCGGGTCGACGCGCACCGCTTCTACCTCCGGCTCGGTTTCGTCCAGTCGCACGAGGGCTTCAAGCTGCCGCTGTCGTAGCGCGGGGTAGGTTTCGGCGGAAAGTCCGCTCGACCGGGAAGATCCGATGATCGAAGTCCTCGCGACCGCGTTGACGGTCGTGGCTCTCGTCGCGGCCGCGTGGTCGCTGGTGCTGGCCATCGCCAACCGGCCGATCACGTTGGCCACCAAGCCGACCCTGGCGCTCGCCGGGGTTGTCGTGCTGCTCGAAGTCGGGCTGCTGGTGCAGGCGGTCGCCGGTGTGGTGAACGTGCTGGGCGCCGACCGGGAGCTGGACCGGGTCACGTTCGTCGGCTACCTGATCGGCGCCGCCGTGGTGCTGCCGCTCGGTGCGTTCTGGTCCCTCGCGGAACGGTCGCGCTGGGGTGCGGGCGTGTTGACCGTGGCGTGCCTGAGCGTGCCGGTGATGATCCTGCGGCTGAACATGCTCTGGAGTGGTCATGGCTGAGCGGCGGTCCCAGGAGTTGAAGGAGACGACCCGGTCGGGGCCGGGGCGGCTGCTGATCGCGGTGTACGGGATCTTCGCCATCGCGGCCACGGCCCGGTCGGCGGTGCAGCTCGCCACCAGGTTCGAGCAGGCGCCGCTGGCGTACCTGCTGTCCGCGTTCGCGGCGGTCGTGTACGTCGTGGCCACGGCCGCGCTGGCCGGTGTGGTGTCCCGGCGGGTCGCTTACCTGGCGTGCGGGGTCGAGTTGGCCGGGGTGGTCGTGGTCGGCGCGGTGAGCCTGGTGTTCGCGGACGCGTTCCCGGACGCCACCGTGTGGTCCGCGTTCGGCGGCGGTTACGGCTACGTCCCGCTCGTGCTGCCCGTGCTCGGCCTGCTCTGGCTCCGGCACACCGGTCGGCAACGTCCGTCGGCAAGCCCCTGATCCGTCGGCAAGCCCCTGAGCAGCGACGTTCCTCTGTGCTTCGGGACCCCGAAGTTCTTGGTTGAACGGATGGGCCACTTACCTCGTAGTGAGGGCGAGCCGTCGGGAACGTTCCGACGGCCGATCCGTGGCGGCGGCTGTGACCAAGGCGTCCGGCAGGGTAACGCCGCCGTGGGTGGCCGGAGGCCGGGGGCGTGCTCCCGGCCTCCGTTGGCTGAGTCGGTTCTCAGGTGGCGTGTGCGAGCGTTTCCCCATCCCGCCCGCGGTACCCACATGCAATGACGCATGGGAAGGTCCGCCCACCAAGGAGATTCCCACGATGTCCGTGCTGGCTCGACTGAGCCTGGCCAACCGCAGTCTCGTCGGGCTGTTGAGCCTGCTCGTGATCGGTTTTGGTGTGTTCACGCTGCCCTCGATCAAGCAGCAGCTGTTCCCGTCCATCGAACTGCCCGCCGCGGTGGTCATCGCGGCCTATCCCGGAGCGTCGCCGGACCTGGTCGACAGCCAGGTCGCCGAGCCGATCCAGTCGGCCGTGCGCGGTGTCGACGGTGTCGAGCAGGTGCTCACCCGGTCCGCGGAGAGCTCCACCACGGTCCAGGTGATGTTCACCTACGGCACCGACATCGACGCCGCCGTGGCCCAGATGCAGCAGGCCGTGAACCGGCTCCAGCCCCGCCTTCCGCAGGGCGTCGAGCCGACCGTCGCGCAGGGCAGCACCGACGACATCCCGGTGATCGCCCTCGCCGCGACGTCCGGTGACGACGACATCGCCGCCGCGGCCCGGCTGCGCGCCGAGGTCGTGCCCGGCCTCGAAGCCATCGCCGGCGTGCGGGAGGCCACGGTCAGCGGTGAACGCGACCGCCAGGTCACCGTCACCGTGGACTACGCCAAGCTCGGCGCCGCCCGGGTCGAGCCGCAGGCGTTGACCGCCGCGCTGACCACGGCGGGCGCCGTCATGCCCGCGGGCACCGTGCCGGACGCCGACAAGACGCTGACCGTGCAGATCGGCAGCCCGGTCGGTTCCGTGGACGACCTGCGCGGGTTGCTGCTCGCCTCACCCACCGGCCCGGTGAAGCTCGGCGACGTGGCGAAGGTCGAATCCGTGCCCGCCGCCGCGAGCCTGCTGACCCGCACCGACGGCGAGGCCACGCTCGGCGTCTCTGTCACCATGGCGGCCGACGGCAACGCGGTGGAGATCTCCCGCCAGGTGCGCGAGAAGCTCGACGAGTGGGGCGAGGCGGCCGACTCCAAGCTCACCGTCGCGTTCGACCAGGGTCCGCAGGTGGAGAAGGCGATCAGCGGCCTGACCACCGAGGGTCTGCTCGGCCTGCTGTTCGCGGTGCTCGTGATCCTGCTGTTCCTGCTGTCGGTGCGGTCCACGTTGGTGACGGCGGTGTCGATCCCGCTGTCCGTGGTGGTCGCGCTGATCGCGCTGTACACGGGTGACCTGTCGCTGAACCTGCTCACCCTCGGCGCGCTCACCATCGCGGTCGGCCGGGTGGTGGACGACTCGATCGTGGTGCTGGAGAACATCAAGCGGCACCTCGGGTACGGCGAGGAGAAGGAACGCGCGGTGCTGGACGGCACGCGTGAAGTGGCGGGCGCGGTGACGGCGTCCACGCTCACGACGGTGGCCGTGTTCCTGCCGATCGCGTTCGTCGGCGGTATCGCGGGTGAGCTGTTCGGGCCGTTCTCGATCACGGTGACGGTGGCGTTGCTGGCGTCCTTGCTGGTGTCGTTGACGATCGTGCCGGTGCTGGCGTTCTGGTTCCTCAAGCGCCCGGCCGTGCCGACCGATCCGACGGAGGCGGCGGCGGCTCGTCAGGCGGCGCTGGAGAAGGAGAAGCGCAGCCCGTTGCAGCGTGCCTACGTGCCGGTGCTCAAGTTTGCCACCACGCGGCGCTGGGTGACGTTGCTGATCGCGGTGCTGATCTTCGGCGGCACGCTCGGGTTGGCCGGTTCGCTGGAGACCAACTTCATCGACAACGCCGGCGGCACCGCGTTGCAGGGCACCCAGAAGCTGCCGCCCGGCAGCAGCCTGGCCGCCCGTGACGACGCGGCGCGCAAGCTCGAAGGCGTGCTGGAGGAGACCGACGAGGTCGAGACGTACCAGATCACCGTCGGGACCGACAACAGGCTGGCTGCCTTCGGATTCGGCGGCAACGGCGACACGAGCGTGCGTGCGACGGTGCGTGAGGGCACGGACCTGGAGGCGTTGCAGACCAGGTTGGTCGAGCAGTTGAAGAACACGACCGGCGCCGGTGAGGTCGAGTTCGGCGCCGCGGCGTCCGGTTTCGGCTCGTCGACGATCGACGTGCTCGTCACCGCGCCGGACGCGGCTTCGCTGCGGGACGCGGCCGACCGCGTGCAGCAGGCCGTCACGGGGACGCCGGGTGTCGGCGAGGTGACCAACGACCTCTCGGTGAGCGCACCGCGGGTGCAGGTGACCGTGGACCAGGCCGCCGCGGCGGCTCGTGGGCTGAGCGGGCAGGTCATCGGTCAGTTCGCGGCGCAGGCGTTGCGTGGTGTGCCGGTGGCGCAGTTGCCGATCGACGGGGAGTCGCAGCAGATCGTGCTGCGGACCGGTGACGCGCCAGCGGACGTGGATGCGTTGCGCGCCTTGCCTTTGCCCGGTGGGGTGACGTTGGGTCAGGTCGCTTCGGTGTCCGTTGTGGACGGTCCGGTGCAGGTGCGGCGGACCGATGGTGCGCGTAGTGCGACCGTGTCGGCGAAGGCCACCGGTTCGGACCTGGGCGCGTTGACCACCGAGTTGACGTCCCGGTTGAACGCTCTGGACCTGCCTTCCGGCGCCACGCACAGCATCGGTGGCGTTTCGGCTGACCAGGCCGAGACGTTCGCCGACCTGGGACTGGCCATGCTGGCCGCGATCGCGATCGTGTTCCTGATCATGGTGGCCACGTTCCGCAGCCTGGCCCAGCCGCTGATCCTGCTGGTGTCCATCCCGTTCGCGGCGACCGGTGCGATCGGCCTGCTGCTGCTCACCGGGACCCCGCTCGGCCTGCCCGCGTTGATCGGCATGCTGATGCTCGTGGGGATCGTGGTGACGAATGCGATTGTGCTGATCGACCTGGTCAACCAGTACCGGCGGGATGGGATGCCGGTGCGGGAGGCGGTGATCGAGGGCGGTCGGCGGCGGCTTCGCCCGATCCTGATGACCGCCGCGGCGACGATCTTCGCGTTGCTGCCGATGGCGATGGGCATCACCGGTGAGGGCGCGTTCATCGGCAAGCCGTTGGCGATCGTGGTGATCGGCGGTCTGATCAGCTCGACGTTGCTCACCCTGGTGCTCGTGCCGACGCTCTACTCGATGGTCGAGGGGCGGAAGGAACGTCGCTTGGCGCGGAAGACCGAGCAGCCGGTGGAGGTTCGGGAGCCGGTCAGCGTCTGAAGCACTGATCGCGAAGACCCCGTTGCCCTCCTATGGGCGGCGGGGTCTTCGTTCCACTACGGACTCTTATTGCCTGCACATCTCTTCATACGCCTCACGCAGCTCCACGGCCTCCGGCAGCCCTCGTGCTTCGACGGCCCGCAACACCTCGGCCGCCCGCCAATGGTTCGAAGGCACCACGCGACCGGAAGTGATGGCCTGCAAGGTGTGGCCGCACGCCTCGTCGAGTCGGCCGTTCACCAGCAACGCCAGTGAGAGGTCGATGTTGGCCGAGGCAACGCGACGCGGCCACTTGGCCGGATCGTTTCCACCGCCGAGGCGCCGGATGATCTCGCGCACGTAGCCCTCCGCCGCGGGGTCGCCGACCCACGCCAGCGTGGTGGCGGTGTAGGCCACGGCTTTGTCGGGGTCGTAGCGGTAGTGGTGTTCAGGCTGATCCGGCCTGGTCAACGGTGCGGCGAGGTGCTGAACCTCCTGTATCGCGGCGTATGCCTCACGTCGTTGTCCCAGCCGTGCGAAGGCCCGACCTTCCTGGGCCACCGCCTGGATCGCGATCGAGCCGCCGGCTGGGGCGATGGACTTCGCCGTCTGCGCCAGTTCCAACGCCTTGGCGTGGTGGCCGTCCGTCAGCGCGTGCCACGCCTCCGTTTCGTACACCCAAGCCCGGATTTCGTCATGCCCGGTGTGCAGCGCAAGACTGGCCGCGGTCTTCAGTCGTGCTGCGGCTGCGGACTCCTGGTTGAGGTCGATGTGCACCGTGGCGCCGAGCAACGACAACCACCCACCGACTACGAGAAGCCGCTGGTGTTCGGCAAGCGTCTTTCGGGCATCAAGCAGGCGGCCGACGTACCCGAGGTACTGCCGGACACGACCGAGCAACACGTTCGGTGGTGTTGTGGGGTAGGCGATCGCCAGTTCGTCAACGGCCGCTTCAAGACGCGTCAGCGTCTCGTCGCCGACATCGCTGGCATTGATCCGTCGCACGAGTTCGAGCGCATCCTGCTCGTCGTCATCGGCGGACACCGGCGCGCACCAGCGCTGGACAGCCGAGGTCGGAGTCGCGTCGGCGGGCGACAGCAGCTTGTCCAGCACGTCCATGTCCACCTTGAGCAGGCGCGCAAGCTTTGCACGTTGGTGGGGCAGCGGTTCGCGTGCCCCCGTTTCCCAGCGGGCCACCGCGGAACGGTCGACGCACATGGCTTCGGCGAAGGACTCCTGCGTGAAGCCGGCGGCCTTCCGGGCATGGGCCAAACCGGTCCGCCGTACTGCCATCGAGTGACCTCCAAACGCCGGTTCGCGCATGTTGGGGTGCTCATCCTCGCTGGTCAAGCGTAGCGCTGCACGAAATGGCCACGCATGGGCACGGTCTGGCGTCGTCCTGGCGCTGTCGGTCGCCCTGGCCGGATTCCATCCTTGATCACGGCCCCACCGGCGAAGTAGACCCTCAATCGAAAGGCAAGGCAGTGGTGACCAGTAAGCCGGACATCCCTTCACCCACGAAGTTGCAGGCAGCCATCGAGTACGCCGCGCTCGGTTGGCCGGTCGTCCCCGGAGCGATCTGGCACGACGGACACTTCGCTCACCCGGTTGACGAACGTCCCGTCACCAGCCCCTGCCTCCGGCCGATCGAGGAAGCGACCACCGACGCCGCTGTGGTGCGGGAGTGGTGGTCGGCCCCCGGCTTGCACGCGCCCAACGTCTTCACCGTGACGGGTTCGGAATTGGGCGCGTTCACGGTGGCCGAGTCGCTGGTCATGGCTCTGGCGGACGACCCCTGGTTCGCCGCCCTGCCGACCCCGGTGCTGACTTACCCGAACATGCCGATCGCCTACTTCCTCGTCCGGCCACCACTGCCATCGGTGCTGCTGAGCAATGTGGCGCGGGTGCTGGATGCGGGAGTGCCCCTGCCCTTGCCGCCGAGCGACCTCGAAACCACACCGGTCATCTGGCTGGTCACCCCCGAACAAGCCGGCAACGTCCTGATGCCCGGCGACGCGCTGGCCGACCTCATCCGGAGCTACGAAAGGAAGAGCGCGTGAACGAGTTGGCCGAGGTCGAGCAGCGCACGGACGTGGACAGGGTCTTCACCGCGTTGCTGCGCGAGGTGGCGTGGGAGGAGGCGCCACGGCTCTTCGCCATCGTCGAGGAGTACGGCGAAGCAGAGGACGCCCGCGTCGCGGGCTACGGGCTCGCGTACGCCGACCGCGCCGAGGTCGACGCAGTGGAAGGCGGCTTCCGCCTCAGCTCCGAGAGTGCCGAGAGCGCCAGGACGCTGTTCGAGATCACCAGCGGGGACGAGGCGGTGCGGCGGGTGCACCTGGTGTGGCTGGACGACAATCGGCTTCGCCAACCGTGACCGGGCGGCACTTGATCGCGGCGGTGGACCGGCGGCTGGAGATCAGCCGCCGCTCGACCTTCCGGCTTTCGGCCGGCCCGCTTATTCGCCGGCGCTGCGGGCACCCGGCCGTCAGGCGCCGGGCTCGTAGGCCAGGTTCGGCCGCAGCCAACGCTCGACCTCGGCCAACGGCATACCGCGCCGCCGGGCGTAGTCGACTACCTGGTCACGGCCGATCCGCCCCACGGTGAAGTAGCGGGACCCCGGGTGGGCGAAGATCACGCCGCTCACGCTCGCCGCCGGCGTCATGGCGAACGACGTGGTCAGCGCCATGCCGATCTCCTCCGCCTTGAGCAAGTCGAACAAGTCCTGCTTCTCGCTGTGGTCCGGGCTCGCCGGGTACCCCAGCGCCGGCCGGATGCCGCGGAACCGCTCGGCGTGCAGGTCCTCCAGTGCCGGGTCGGCGTCCGGCTCGAACCAGTCGCGCCTGGCCTGGAGGTGCGCGTACTCGGCGAACGCCTCGGCCAGCCGGTCCGCCAGCGCCTTCACCATGATCGACCGGTAGTCGTCCTGCTCGGCCTCGTACCGCGCGGACAGTTCCTCCGCGCCGTGGATCGAGACCGCGAAACCGCCCAGGTGGTCACCCTCGGGCGCGATGTAGTCGGACAGGCAGCGGTTCGGCCGGCTCTCCGGCTTCTTCGTCTGCTGGCGCAGCATCGGCAGCCGAACACCACCGTCCACCACGATGTCGTCGCCCTCGCTGTGCGCGGGCCAGAAGCCGTAGACGCCCTTCGCCCACAGCGACCCGTCGGCGATGATCTGGTCGAGCATGGCGTTCGCGTCGTCGAACAGCTCCTGCGCCGCCGGGTTGGTCTGGAGGATCTTCGGGTACTTGCCCTTCAGCTCCCAGGCCAGGAAGAAGAACGTCCAGTCGATCATCTCGCGCAGCTCGGCCACCGTCGGCTCGACCACCCGCAACCCGGTGAACGCGGGCGTCGGCAGATCGTCGAACGGCACCACCTCGGCGTTCGCCCGTGCCTGCTCGACGGTCAGCAGCGGCGTGCTCTGCCGGTTCTCGTGCTCCTCGCGCAGCCGCTGCTGCTCCACGCGGGTCGACACGCCCAGCTCCTCGGCCCGGTCGTGGTCCAGCAGGGCCGACACCACGCCCGCCACCCGCGACGCGTCCAGCACGTGCACGGTGGTCTGGTCGTACACGGGCGCGATGCGGACGGCCGTGTGCTGGCGGGACGTCGTCGCCCCACCGATCAGCAACGGCAGCTTCATGCCCCGGCGCTGCATCTCCGCGGCCACCGACACCATCTCGTCCAGCGACGGCGTGATCAGCCCGGACAGGCCCACCACGTCGGCGCCCTCGGCGATCGCGGTGTCCAGGATCTTCGCCGCGGGCACCATCACGCCCAGGTCGATCACGTCGTAGTTGTTGCAGCCCAACACCACACCGACGATGTTCTTGCCGATGTCGTGCACATCGCCCTTCACCGTGGCCAGCACGACCTTGCCGTTGCCGCGGGTGGAGCCGGAGGCTTCCTTCTCCGCGTCCATGTACGGCTCCAGGTGCGCGACCGCGCGCTTCATCACGCGTGCGCTCTTCACTACCTGCGGCAGGAACATCTTGCCCGCGCCGAACAGGTCGCCGACGATCTTCATGCCGTCCATCAGCGGCCCCTCGATCACGTCGAGCGGGCGCTTGGCCTCCAGCCGGGCCTCTTCGGTGTCCTCGATGATGAAGTCCACGATGCCGTGCACCAGCGCGTGCGCCAGCCGCTTGCCGACCGTGCCCTCGCGCCACGACAGGTCGATCTCGCGCTTGGTGCCGGACCCGGACACCGTCTCGGCGAACGACACCAGCCGGTCGGTGGCGTCCTCGCGGCGGTCGAACAGCACGTCCTCGACCAGCTCCAGCAGGTCCTTCGGGATGTTCTCGTAGACCGCGAGCTGACCGGCGTTGACGATGCCCATGTCCAGGCCCGCGCGCACACCGTGGAACAGGAACGACGAGTGCATCGCCTCGCGCACGGTGTCGTTGCCGCGGAACGAGAACGACAGGTTCGAGATGCCACCGCTGATCCGCACGCCCGGACAGCGCTTCTTGATCAGCGGGATGGCGTCCAGGAACGCCTTGGCGTAGCCGTTGTGCTCGGCGATGCCGGTCGCGACGGCCAGCACGTTCGGGTCGAAGATGATGTCCTCGGCCGGGAAGTCCGCCTTCTGCGTCAACAGGTCGTACGCGCGACCGCAGATGTCCACCTTGCGCTCGGTGGTGTCCGCCTGGCCCTTCTCGTCGAACGCCATCACCACCACGCCCGCGCCGAAGTCGCGGATGCGGCGGGCCTGGGTGAGGAACTGCTCCTCGCCCTCCTTCAGGCTGATCGAGTTGACCACGCCCTTGCCCTGCACGCACCGCAGCCCGGCCTCCAGCACCGACCACCGCGAGCTGTCGATCATGATCGGCACCCGGGCGATCTCCGGCTCGGTGGCGATCAGGTTCAGGAACGTCGTCATCGCGTGCACGCTGTCGAGCAGGTCGGCGTCCATGTTGACGTCCAGCAGGTTCGCCCCGCCGCGCACCTGCTCCAGCGCGACGTCGACCGCCGCCTGGTAGTTGTCGCTCTCGATCAGCCGGCGGAACTTCGCCGAGCCGGTCACGTTGGTGCGCTCGCCGATCATCACGAACCCGGTGTCCGCGCTGATCTCGAACGGCTCCAGCCCGCTGAACCTGGTCCGGTCCGGCACCTGCGCGATCGGGCGCGGCTTCATGTCCTTGACCGCCGCCGCGATCCGCGCGATGTGCGCCGGCGTGGTGCCGCAGCAGCCGCCGACGATGTTGACGACGCCCTCTTCGGCGAACCCGTGCAGCAGCGCGGCGGTCTCGTCGGGGGTCTCGTCGTAGCCGCCGAACGCGTTCGGCAGACCGGCGTTGGGGTGGCTCGCGGTGTAGGTGCCGGCGATCCTGGACAGGTCGGCGACGTGCGGTCGCATCTCGGCCGCGCCCAGTGAGCAGTTCACGCCCACGACCAGCGGCTCGGCGTGCGCGACGGAGTTCCAGAACGCCTCGACCGTCTGCCCGGACAACGTCCGGCCGCTCAGGTCCACGATGGTGACCGAGATCCACAGCGGCAGGTGCGGCGCGACCTCGCGGGCGGCGGCGACGGCGGCCTTGGCGTTGAGGGTGTCGAAGATCGTCTCGATGAGGAGCAGGTCGACACCGCCCTCGGCGAGCGCGCTGATCTGCTCCGCGTAGGTGGCCTTGACCTGGTCGAACGTCACCGTGCGGTACGCCGGGTCCTCGACGCGCGGTGAGAGCGACAGGGTGACGTTGAGGGGGCCGACGGAGCCGGCCACGAACCGGCCGCCTGCCTCGTCGGCGGCCTGGCGGGCCAGCTGCGCGCCGCGCACGTTCATGTCGCGGACCAGGTGCTCCAGGCCGTAGTCGGCCTGCGCGATGCCGGTCGCGGTGAACGTGTTGGTGGTGGTGATGTCCGCGCCGGCGGCCAGGTACTGGCGGTGGACGTCGAGGATGACGTCCGGGCGGGTCAGGTTGAGCAGGTCCGGGTCGCCGGTGACGTCGTGCGTGTGGTCGCCGAGGAGATCACCGCGGTAGTCGGCCGGAGCGAGACCGGCGGCTTGGAGCATCGTGCCCCAGGCACCGTCCAGTACCACGACACGCTGGTCCAGCAGTTCTCGCAGGGCGTTTTCCGACACGCAGCCTCCCAGTTTCGGGAGGCGCCCTTACGGTCTTTCAGCCCGGGCCGAGCGTGGCGGGCCGTTGCCCGTTGCAGCGCCTCTCGGTCGGGGTCCCGATACTAGCGAATCCCGTGATTCTGGTCGGACCCGCCCACTCTGTGGGACACCACCACCATCGGGTGGTGGCGTCCCGCAGCCGGTTCAGCGGACGATCACGACCTCCAGGGTGCGCGGGCCGTGCACGCCTTCCACGCGTTCCAGCTCGATGTCGCTGGTCGCGGACGGTCCGCTGATCCACGTCTGGGTGCGCACCCCGGCCAGCGCCGCCACCGCGTCCGGCACGCCCGGCACCACCTGGTCCGCCCGGACCACGACCAGGTGGTAGTCCGGCACGAGGGTGAGCGCGCGGGGGCCCTGGTCGGCGGCGTCGTGGTCGAGCACGATCGTGCCGGTCTCGGCGATCGCCACGTGGCACGCCGTCACCACGGCATCGGTCCGTTCCAGCGTGTCGACGGTCACCGGATCGCGGATGACGTCCACACCCGCGGCATCGGCTTCGCGCAGGTCCCCGCCAAGGGGATCCCTTGATTCAACTCTACCGACGGGGTCCGACAATTCCCGCTGGTCGGGCAGCTCCGGTTGGTCCGACGGCTCGGGTTGCTCCGACAGCTCCTGCTGGTCCGACAACTCCGGCTGGTCGGGCGGCTTCGGCTGTCCGGGCTGGTCCGACGGCTCCGGCTGGTCGGGCAACTGCTGCTGGTCGGGGAGGGCCGTCCACTCCACAGGCGTCCCAGGAGCAGCCACGACCCGCCGCACACCCCGTTCCAGCAGCGCGGCGACGACGGTCGCGGCGACCTGGTCGGCATCGACCACCCGCACCCGCGCCCGGTAGTCGCGCAGCCGCTCGGCGAACAGGCCGAGGTCGCCCACCCCCAGCGTGCCCGCCACCCGGTAGTCACGCAGGACCGGCGGCGGCTCGGCCGGACCCTTCGCCCGCCTGACCCGGGCCAACACCTCGTCACGCGCGCTCATCGGGACTCCCACCAATCACGGAACGTCTGCTTCGGCGGCAAGGGCAGGTCACGGGCCGACGACCAACCTGGCAGCGGCACGTGCCGGCTCGCCAGTCGGCCGAACTTGCCCAACCGGATCAACCGACTCCACCGCCGGGAATCCGACATCACCCACCCCACGGCACGCATGGCGGTCGACTCCGGCGTCGCCCGCTTCGACTCGGTGACCCGCGACCGCAGGTGCACCAGCATCGACGGGATGTCGATGGCCACCGGGCACACGTCGTAACACACACCGCACAACGACGACGCGAACGGCAGCGTCGGATTCTTGTCCACCCCTGTGAGCTGCGGAGACAGCACCGCGCCGATCGGACCGGGGTATGTCGACCCGTACGCGTGGCCGCCGGTGCGCTCGTACACCGGGCACGAGTTCAGGCACGCCGAGCACCGGATGCAGCGCAACGCCGCCCGACCGTCCGGATCGGCGAGGGTCGCCGTCCGACCGTTGTCCACCAGCACGACGTGGCTGGTCTGACCCTCGGTCGGCCCCGTCCACACCGACGTGTACGGGTTCATCCGCTCACCCGTGGACGACCGGGGGAGCAGTTGCATGAACACTTCGAGGTCACGCCACGACGGCACGAGCTTCTCGATCCCCACCACGCTGATCAACGTGCGCGGCAGGGTCAGGCACATCCGGCCGTTGCCCTCGGACTCGACCACCACCAGCGCGCCGGTCTCGGCCACGCCGAAGTTCGCGCCCGAGATCGCCACGTCCACCGTCATGAACTTCTGCCGCAGGTGCTTGCGCGCCGCCTCGGCCAGCGCGCGCGGGTCGTCGGTCAGGTCCGGGTCGACGCCGGCCATCTCGCGCCGGAACACGTCCCTGATCTCGGTTCTGTTCCGGTGGATCGCGGGCACCAGGATGTGGCTGGACTTGTCGTTGCCCAGCTGGACGATCAGCTCCGCGAGGTCGGTCTCCACCGCGTGCACACCGGCGTCCGCCAGCGCCTCGTTCAGCCCGATCTCGACCGTGGCCATCGACTTGACCTTGATGACCTCACGCGTGCCGGTCGCCTTCACCAGGTCGGTGATGATCCGGTTCGCCTCTTCCGCGTCCCGCGCCCAGTGCACGTGCGTGCCCCGGCTCGTCAACGCCTCCTCGAACCGGACCAGGTACTCGTCCAGGTTCGCCAGCACCTCGTCCTTGATCGCCGCACCGGCCAGGCGCAGCTCGGCCCAGTCCGGCAGCTCGCCGACCACGCTCGCCCGCTTGGTCCGGATCGTGGAGGTGGCCTTGGCGAGGTTGCGGCGCAGCTGGTCGTCACCGAGCGCGCCGCGTGCCGCCTTGGGGAACGGGGTGCCGGTCAGGTTCCCGCCGCCGGCGGGCATGCCGAGGAACGTCATCGCGTGTTCTCCAGTACCTGGGCCAAGTGCAGCGTGCGGGTGCCGCTGCGCAGCCTGCTCAGGCCGCCGCCGATGTGCATCAGGCACGACGAGTCGCCCGCCGTGAGGACGTCCGCCTCCGTGCTCAGCACGGCGCTCGTCTTGTCCTCGAGCATGGCGGTCGACGTGGCGGAGTTCTTCAGCGCGAACGTGCCGCCGAAGCCGCAGCACGTCTCGGCGTCGGGCAGCTCGACCAGGTCGATGCCCTCCACCGCCCGCAGCAGCTGGAGCGGCTTGTCCTGCACCTTCAGCATCCGCAGCGAGTGGCACGTCGGGTGGTAGGTGACCCGGTGCGGGAAGTACGCGCCCACATCCGTCACCTTGAGGACGTCCACCAGGAACTCGGACAGCTCGAACGTGCGCTTGGCGGTGTCCTCGGCGGCCTCGGCCAGCTTCTCGTCACCGCCCTTCCGGGCCACGTCGGCGTGCTGGTGGCGCACCGACCCGGCGCACGACCCGGACGGCGCCACGATCACGTCGGCCTGCTCGAACGCGGCGACGTGGTTGCGGACGATCGGCAGCGCCTGCCCCTGGTAGCCGGTGTTGATGTGCATCTGGCCGCAGCACGTCTGCGCGGACGGCACGACCACCTCGTGGCCGAGCCGTTCCAGCAGTCGGACCGTGGACTTGCCGACGTCCGGGAACAGCGCGTCGACCAGGCAGGTGACGAACAGTGCGACTCTCACGGCGAGGAGTCTAGGCTCTGTGGTCTGACCACACCAGCCCTGTGGTCTGACCACATAACGGAGGTGTCCGGGTGTCCGGGTACGGAGCGGTGCTGCGGCACGTCGAGGCGGAGTTGACCGAGGGTCGGCTCGGCGTGGGGCAGCAACTGCCCGCCGAACGCAAGCTGGCCGAGGACCTGGGCGTCAGCCGGGCCACCGTGCGTGAAGCGATCCGGGTGTTGCAGGCCATGGGCGTGGTGCGCAGCGGCGTCGGCTCAGGGCCCGACGCGGGCACGACGGTCATCGCGGACCCGGCCGGTGGCCTCGGCGCGGCCCTGCGACTGCACCTGGCCACCCGCAGGCTGCCCATGGCGGACCTCGTCGGCACCCGGGTCATGATCGAGAGCCACTCGGTGCGCGCCGCCGCGGCCGTGCCCGACCACCCGGACCTGGCCCGTGCCGCCGACCTGCTGACCCGCATGGACGCGCCGGAGCTCACCGCGGACGCGTTCCACCAACTCGACGCCGACTTCCACGTCGCCCTGACCGCCGCCGCGGGCAACGCGGTGAACACGGCGATCATGGCGGCGCTGCGGGACGCCATCCACCACACCGTGCTGGACGCCGTGCAGGCGCTGCCCGACTGGTCCCGCACCGCCGTCCGGCTGCGCCGCGAGCACCGGTCCATCCTGCGCGCGATCCAGGCGGGCGACGCCGATCTGGCCGCCACCAGGGTGACCCGCCACGTCGAGGGCTTCCACCGCGAATGGGCACGCCACGCCCTGAACGCGCCCTGAAAGGTGTGAAGCCCGGCCCCCGGGAGGACCGGAGGCCGGGCTTCACGGCTAGCTCGTCCGCTGCCTTTCGGCCCGACCGAGCAGCACCAGCGCGGCGCAGATCAGCACCACGTTCTTCAGCACGAACTCACCGCTCGTGGTCAACAGCAACGGATTGCCGTCCGTCATCATGAGAGCCGGCGCCTGGACGAAGACCACGAACGTCCCCGCCAGGTGGACCGCCGCGGCGACCAGCGTCAACCGGGGCAGCCGCCCGATCAGCAGCACCGCTCCCAGGACGACCTCGAACCACCCCAGCGCGGGCACGAGGAAACCCTGGTCCACCCACGGCACGGCGGCGCTGACGAGGTAACCGACCGGCGAGGAGCCGATCACCTTCAGCACGCCGAACCAGACGAACACGACACCGATCGACACCCGGAGTGCCGGCCCGGCCCAACGGTCGAGCTGTGCGCCGACAGCGGTTCGCTCCCCCAAGCGAGTCGACATGTCAGTCCCCCAACGGGTTCAGCAGGTCCGCCTTGCCCTCGAAGGCGAACAGCAGCAGATCGGTCATCCGGAACGTCCGCGCGTCGGGTCCGAACGTGGGCCGCCACGACGGCTCACGGACGATCGACGTGTGGCTGCCCTCCATGGTCCGGTGGAACACCTCGGCCACGATCCGGCCGCCCACCGGCCCGAGCAGACCGCCGTGGAACTCCGCCTCCCGCAGGACGTAGAACCACAACGGGGTCGCGGCGGTCACCGCGGCCTTCTGCGCGTCGGTCAGCGAGTCCAGGGACGCGCCCTGGTTGCCGACCAGGATCTGCTCGGCGGTCAACGGCTCCACGCCCAGGAACTCCGCCATCTGCTGCCCGCTCGCGAGCCGGACCATGTCGGCCCTGGTCAGGTTGCGGAACGCCAGGTTGCGCTGGATCTCCGGGAACGTGGTGCCCCGCCCGTCGAACGTGCCCGCCGGCAGCTGGGCCAGCGGGTTCACCAGCAGGCTGTCGAGCCTCTGGGTGACGTTGCCGCCGTCCGCGGTCGGCGGCGCCAGGTCCGGCCGGTCGGCTTCGGTGAAGTCGTACAGCCGGCGGAAGTCGGCGATCCAGTTGGTGGGCAGGGTGTCGCGCGTGCCCGAGTTCGGGTTGTCCAGGTCCGGCAGCTGCGACCCGGGGTCGAAGTTGCCGGAGGTGCCGGTGAAGACGAACAACAGGAACAGCGTGGCGGCGCCACCCGGTCCGGTGGTGTTGAACACCCGGTTCCACTGGTACCCGCCCCGGATCATGCTGTGCCCCAACCGGTATGCCGCCACCGAGAACTCCAGCGGCATGGTCGGCTGGAGCCCGTGCGGGAACCGCCCGCGGCCAGGCGCCTCGAAGAAGCGCCGACCGTTGGCGAACACGTCGTCCACGATCGCCGGGTCCACGATCCGCGGCAGGAAGTCCGTGCGCAGCATCCACTGGTAGTGCCGCACCACCTGCTCGCGTGCCGTGGTGAACAGCCGTCGCCCGGTCAGCCCGCGCAACGCCAGCTCGTCCACGACCCGGTTGTGGAACCTGATGAACGCCAGGTGCGTCTGCGCGACCGCCAGGTTCTCGTCGTTGCGGGTGTCCGGGATGAGCGGCCTGCGCCGGTCCGCCCCGGTGAGGCCCGCCCCGCCGAACCGCGGCAGGTCGAACCCCTCCAGCGCGACGTCGACCCGCTGGTCCGGGAAGTCCACCGGCGAGGTCGTGCCCACCTTGAGCTTCACCCCGTCGCGGGCGTAGAACACCCGGTCGGTGCGGTCACCGGGACCGCGGCCGTACACGGAGTCCAGGTCCAGGGCCGGTGATCGGCCCTGCACCAGGTCATCGAGGTTCACGTCGTCGCCCAGCTGCGACTCCGTGCGGTCCATGGTCAGGTCGTGGTCGACGAACTGACCGAGGTACGTGAAGCCCGCCGGGATGGGCGGGTTCGCGGAGTCCGGCTGCGGCACGTCCGCCGTCATGGCGTTGGCGAGCGCGATCCGGGTCTCCTCGTCGAGCGGCGTCCCCTCCGGCCCCATCCGCGAGAAGCGGAACCGGCGCAATTCCTCGACGGTGCGCGGTTGACGTTTCGTCGCCGCACCGTCGCGGTCGAACTCGAGCACTCCTTCGCCCACGACGAAGAAACTGTTCGAACCGTGCTGTTTCATAGACCCCCCCAGGTCTGTGATTTCCCGGTGACCCGGGCAGGACGAACGCACCCCCTGTGGTCGCCCTATACATAGGAGCGTACTCCTGTCCATCGGATACATGGCCTAGTTGAATAGTCCGGATGCACTAACGCTGTGGTCGGCGATGGCCTACGAGATTCACGTGGATGCGCCACCCGCGGCGCGGCGGAACCTCGTCGTGAGGCGATCGAACGCCACCGCGAGCTCGTGTCCGTCGATCACCTCGATGTCGACGTCGAGCTGAGCCATCCACAGCGCGAGCCGGTCCGGGTCGTCGGAACCCACCTCGACACGGCACGTGGACTCGTCGACCACCTCGATGTCGACCGGAATGTGGATCTTCGCGGCGACCTTGGCGGCGGGAGCGTGCACCAGTACCCGGGCGCGGTACTTCCAGGCGCCCTTGCTGACGCGTCCGACGACGTACTCGACGACACTGTCCTCCGGGATCACGCGCGGCCGGAACCGCGCACCCGTCGGTGCGTGCGGAACCATGCGGTCGACCCGGAAGACCCGCCAGTCGTCGCGGACGAGATCCCACGCGAGCAGGTACCAGAGCGTTCCCCAGCTCACCAGCCGTTGCGGTTCGGCGTGGCGCGCTTCTTCCTCGCCCCCTGGCTTCGTGTACCCGAACCGGAGCCGTTCGTGGCCGCGGATCGCGGCAGCGACCGCGCCGAGAACCGAGAGGTCGAGTGGCGGCCCAGCTCCTCGGACAACGCTCGTCGCTTCGCGCACCGCCTCCACGCGCCGGCGCAGACGCGAGGGCAGCACCTGCTCCAGCTTCGCGAGCGCGGTGAGCGATGTCTCCGCGACTCCGAGCCCCTGGGTCGCGACCGCACCCAGTCCGACCGCGACGGCGACGGCCTCGTCGTCGTCAAGCAGCAGTGGGGGCATCGCCGTCCCGGCGGCCAGCCGGTACCCGCCCGCGACGCCGGGGCGCGCGTCCACGGGATATCCGAGCGACCGCAGCTTGCCGATGTCGGCGCGCACGGTCCTCGTGCTCACGTCGAGCCGGCCGGCGAGCTCGGAGCTCGTCCAGTCGCGCTTGAGCTGGAGCAACGACAGCAGTTCGAGCAGACGGGCCGAGGTCGCCAACATGTCCCGATCGTGCCGGCAATCGCGGAAGCTACCCTGCCGCATTGCCTGCGACCGTCGACGTCATGAACGAGAACAACGCACTCACACCGTTCCGCATCGACATCCCGCAGACGGACGTCGACGACCTCCGCAACCGGCTGTCACACACGCGCTGGCCGATCCCCGTGCCGGGCCGGGACGATCGCACCGACTTCAGCCGCGGCATCCCGCTGGTGTACCTGAAGGAGCTCGCCGAGTACTGGCGCGACGGGTTCGACTGGCGTGCGCAGGAGGCGAAGCTCAACGAGCACGAACAGTTCACGACGGTCGTCAACGGCCAGACGTTCCACGTCGTCCACGCTCGATCGGCGAACCCGGAGGCCACCCCGCTGATGCTGAACCACGGCTGGCCGGGGTCGTTCGTCGAGTACCAGCGACTCATCCCGCTGCTGACCGACGAGTTCCACGTGGTCATCCCGTCCCCGCCCGGCTTCGGGTTCTCCACCCCGCTCTCAGGGACCGGCTGGGAGCTGGCGCGGACGACGGAGGCCTACGCCGAGATCATGACGCGTCTCGGGTACGAGAGGTTCGCGGCCCACGGCACCGACATCGGAGCGGGCGCCACCGGCCGCCTCGCGGCGCTCTACCCGGAACGCGTGATCGGCACGCACGTCGGCAGCGACCCGCGGTGGCTCGGGTTGGTCGGCGACAAGTTCCCCTACCCCGACGGCCTGTCCGATGACGAGATCGCCGAGATCGAGGCGGTGCGCACCGAGGCCGCGGCCGAGCGCGGGTACCTCGAGATGCAGAACCACCGCCCCGACACGATCGGCGCGGCGCTCACCGACTCGCCGGTCGGTCAGCTCGCGTGGACCGCCGAGAAGTTCAAGACCAGGACCGGCGGCGACTACCGGACGCCGGACGAGTCGGTCGACCGCGACCAACTCCTCACGAACATCAGCCTGTACTGGTTCACCCGCGGCGGCGCGTCGAGCGCGCAGTTCTACTACGAGGGCGAGCACTCCGGACTCGACTACTTCGCCATGGCCTCCGGCGTGCCGTCCGGATGGGCCGTGTTCGACACCCACCCGCTCATGCGCCGCGTGATGGACCCGTGGGGAGCGATCGGCCACTGGAGCGAGTTCACCGAGGGCGGTCACTTCCCCGCGATGGAGGAGCCGAAGCTGCTCGCGGACGACATCCGCGCCTTCTTCCGCGGCATTTCCCGACCGCCGCGAGCCTGAGGTGCTTGACCGTGCCCCAGGGGCAGGGCTTAGACCTGTCCGGAGGCACCAGGTGATCAGGAGGACGTCCAGATGATCGACTACACGACGCACAGCCCGTTCACGGATCCAGGACCGTTGGCGGGGTGGCTCGACGGCGTCGGACCGGACCTGGCGAAGCTGCGGCGGGCGGCGTCCGGGCTGGTGTTCCACTTCTGGGGCAACGGCGACATCACCGACCACGGGTTCCCGGCCGAACGGCGGGCGGAGGTCGACCTGCGGTACGCGGCGGACATGTTCGCCCGGCTGCACGAGCTGAACCCCGCGCCGCTCGACCAGGAACGGGCGCCGACCGAGCGGATCGTGGGCTGCTGCCGCGACTTCACCCTGCTGTTCGTCTCGATGGCACGGCACCACGGCATCCCGGCGCGGTCACGGGTCGGGTTCGCCGGGTACCTGGCCCCCGGCTGGTACATGGACCACGTGGTGGCCGAGGTGTGGGACGGCGGGCGGTGGCGGCTGATCGAGCCGCAGTTCCCGGAGGGCACCGGCGTGGACGTGATGGACGTGCCGCGGGACGGGTTCCTGGTGGGCGCGGACGCGTGGCGGGCGTGCCGATCGGGCGCTCTCGACCCCGAGAAGTTCGTGGTCTCACCGGAGATGACGGAGCCGAGCCTGCGCGGGCTGACCCAGGTGCGGCACGACCTCGTGCAGGACCTGGCCTCGTTGAACAAGCACGAGATGGTCCTGTGGGACCTGTGGGGCGGGCTGCGCGACGTGCCGGAACTGTCCGAAGAGGAGATGGAGGCCGCCGACGAGCTGGCGGCCTTGATCACGGACCCGACCGACGACGTGGTGCGGGCGGCGTTCGACACCGACGCCTACCGGGTGACGTCGGTGATCACCTCGATGAGCCCGACCGCTCAGCTGCCGCTGGAGGTCGTGTTGCGCTGAGAGGGCTTGGCGTTCCGGGCGGTCGACGGGCTGAGGCGGCTGATCACGGCCATGTAGGAGGTGGGGAACAGGCGGGCGAGGATGTCCGGCGCGACGGCGGTCCACGCGATCAGCACGCGGCCTTTGCGCTTCTCCACACCCGCCAGGATCCGCTCGGCCGCCTTGTCCGCCGGGTACGTGAGGAGCTTGTCGAAGTTCTCCTTGCCCTCCGCCGCCTCGGCCTCGCTCGCCCCGGACGCCACCCGGGCCGTCTCCGCGATCCTGGTCCGGATACCGCCCGGGTGCACGCTGGTCACGCCGACGCCCCGGTCCGCCAGCTCGTGCCGCAACGACTCGCTGAACCCGCGCAGGGCGAACTTGCTGGCCGAGTACGCGGTCTGGCCGGGCGGCCCGATCAGGCCGAACAGGCTCGACACGTTCACCACGTGGCTGCCCGGCGACGCCAGCAGCGTCGGCAGCAGCAGGCGGGTCAACGCGACCGGCGCGCGGAAGTTGATGTCCATGACCCAGTCGAACTCGTCCGCGCTGACCTGCTCGAACGTGCCGCCCAACGCCACGCCCGCGTTGTTCACCAGCAGTGTGACGCGCGGGTTCGTGGCCAGCACGCGTGCCGCGAGGTCGTCCAGGCCGGCGATGTCGGACAGGTCCGCCACCAGCGTCTCGACCCGCACCCCGCTGATCTTCGCGGCCACCGCCGCCAGCCGCTCGGCGTCCCGGTCGATCAGCACGAGGTCGCTGCCGCGCCGGGCCAGGCCGTACGCCATGTGCTCGCCCATGCCGCTCGCCGCGCCCGTCACCACCGCCGTGCCGCCCGCGAACCGGTAACGCGACAGCTGGGACATGCGGCCTCCTCAGGACGTCCGATGCCACCAGTCTGGCCTTGATCGACCGGTCGGGGCTTGACTTCACGCGACAGGAATTTGACCTGACGCGACTTCATGCACCACGCCGCACCGCGCTCGGCGTCATGCCCCACCAGCGGCGGCAGCAGCGGCTGAGCGCGGACTGCTCGGACAGCCCGAGCATCCCCGCGACCTGGCTCATCGGCATGTCCGTCGTGGTCAGGTACCGCTTCGCCGCGTCACGCCGCACCTCGTCCAGCACCGCCGCGAACGTCGTGCTCTCGGCGGCCAACCGGCGCTGGACCGTGCGCGGGTGCAGGTCGACCAGCCGGGCCACCGCGCCGATCTCCGGCGCGATCGTGCCCAACGACCTGGTCAGCACACCACGCACCCGTGCGGTCAGGCTCGCGCCGTCACCCGCGGTCTGCTCGGCCAGGAACGCCAGCGCCAGCCGCCACACCCGCTCGTCACCGCCCGCCAACGGCTGGTGCACGAGGGCGCGCGGCATCCGCAGCACGGGCGCTTCCTGTCCGATGTGGACGGTCGCGCCGAAGAACTCCTCGTACACGTCCAGCGGCGCGGCGGGTTGGTAGGGCAGCTCCACGCTCCGCAGCCCGTACGGGCCGCCCAACAGGTACGTGATCGACCGGTGCAGGAAACCGAGGCCGAGGTCGACCGCCTGCACCGACACCGGCAGCCCCGGCGGCAGTCCGTAGCGCAGCGCGGCGAGGTCAGGAGCGCCGTACGGGTCGTCCACCAGCGTCAGGCTCAACGACCGGGCGTGCACGAACAGGTAGCGGGAGGTGCACTCCAGCGCGTCGGCCACGGTCGGCGAGTTCTGGATGGCGAGCGCCAGCGGGCCGAGCATGCCGAAGTCCTGGCGTGCGGCCACCCGGAGCCCGAGGTCCGGGCACCGCAGCTCGGCGGCGGCGACCTCCAGCACGGCGGCCATCACCGCGTCCGACACCAGCAGGTCGTCCACGTCCAGCGCGGCCACCGGCAGACCCGCCGCGCGGGCGTAGTCCTCGGCCCGGCCGCCCAGCTCGGCCACGGTCGCCCGGAACCCGCGCAACCCCGCGGACCGGACCACCGACATGTCGTACAGGGTCAAATACTTGTCGTCCCCGGTCAAGAACCCATCCGGTGGCTCCAGGACACTGGAGCGCATGACCACCCCCGAGCACCTCGACGTCGTGATCGTGGGCGCCGGACTGTCCGGTGTCGGCGCGGCCTGCCGGCTGCGCGCCGAGTGCCCCGGCAAGTCCGTCGCGATCCTCGAAGCCCGCGACGTCATCGGCGGGACGTGGGACCTCTTCCGGTACCCGGGCATCCGGTCCGACTCGGACATGTTCACGCTCGGCTACCCGTTCCGGCCCTGGCGCGAGGCGAAGTCGATCGCGGACGGCCCGTCGATCCTGCGGTACGTGCGGGAGACGGCGCAGGAGCACGGCATCGACCGGCTGGTCCGCTACCGCACCAAGGTGGTGGCCGCCGACTTCTCGACCGAGACGGCGCGCTGGACGTTGACGATCAACCGCCGGGACGACGCGGGCGTGGTCACGTCGAGCACGCTGACCTGCGACTTCGTCTACTCGTGCACGGGGTACTACAACTACGACCAGGGCCACGACCCGGTGTTCCCCGGTATCGAGTCGTTCCGCGGTGACGTCGTCCGGCCGCAGTTCTGGCCCGAGGACCTGGACTACGCGGGCAAGCGGGTGGTGGTGATCGGCAGCGGCGCGACCGCGGTGACGCTGGTGCCGTCGATGGCCGAGACCGCCGCCCACGTGACGATGCTCCAGCGTTCGCCGACGTGGATCGGCGTGGTGCCGGGTCGGGACAAGCTCGCCGACCGGGTTCGTCGACTGCTGCCCGCGAACGCCGCGCACCGGCTGATCCGGACCAAGAACATCCTGTTCGGGCTGGCGTTCTACCAGTTCTGCCGCCGTTGGCCCCGGGCCGCGCGCAAGATGCTCACCGGGCTGTCGGCGAAGGCCCTGCGCGACCCGGAGGCGGTGCGGGAGCACTTCACGCCGACCTACGACCCGTGGGACCAGCGGTTGTGCGCGATCCCGGACGCCGACCTGTTCGAGGTGCTGAAGGCGGGTCGGGCGTCGGTCGTCACCGATCACATCGACACGTTCACGTCGGACGGCGTGCGGCTGAAGTCGGGGCGTGAGCTGGCGGCGGACGTCGTGGTCACGGCGACCGGTCTGCGACTGCTGGCGCTGGGCGGGATCGAGCCGAGCGTGGACGGGCGGCGGGTGAAGCTGTCCGACCAGTTCCTGTGGCGTGGCGCGATGATCACCGGGCTGCCGAACCTCGCGGTGTGCGTCGGGTACACGAACGCGTCGTGGACGCTGCGCGCCGACCTGACCTCGCGGCTGGTGTGCCGGGTGGTCAACCACATGGACCGGCACGGGTACGCGTCGGTCGTCGCCACGCCGGACCGTGAACTGGACCGCCGTCCACTGCTGGACCTGGCGTCCGGGTACATCCAGCGGGCGATCGACACGTTCCCGGGTCAAGGCGACCGCGGGCCGTGGCGGGTGCGGCAGAACTACGTGCTCGACGCCGTGGCCACGTTGCGGGGCGACTTGAGCCGGCAGCTCGTCGGCACGCCCCGTTCGGCCGTGCGGCGGTCCGTGCCTGTCGGTCAGGGCGGGTAGTCAGGGCCGGTGGTCAGCGCTCAGGGCCGGTAGCGCAGGCCGTTCAGCACGAGGTCGAGCATGCCGTCCGAGGGGCCGACCTCGCCCGCCGCGATCGCGATGCCGCCGAGGGTGGCCAGCACGTCCAGCGGGGCCACGTCCGTGCGGTCGATGGCCTCCAGCAGCACGGTCATGGCCTGTGTCAGCCGTTCCAGGCTTTCCCCGTACGGGTCGCCACCGCTTGCGATCACCGCGCGCAGTGCGTCCCCGAGATCGCGTTTCGTGGTCATGTAGTCCAGGAACCGGTCCATCCAGGCCCTGGTCGCCTCGTCCGGCGGCAGCGTGCGCACCAGCTCGGGCGCGGCGTCGCAGAGCTTGCCCAACTCGTTCCGGTAGACCGCCTCCACCAGCGCCTCCCGGGTGGGGAAGTGGCGGTAGAGCGTGCCGATGCCGACTCCGGCGCGCTTCGCGATGGACTCCAGCGTCACGTCCGAGCCGTCGTGGCTGAACGCGTCGAGGGCCGTCTCGATCAAGCGGTCGCGGTTGCGCTGGGCGTCCGCGCGCAGCGGGCGGGACACGATGCCTCCGTGGTCAGGGTGACGCAGCTCACAATGCTAAGCGGAGGGTCCTCCGCATACAGTCGAACGTAACGGAGGAACCTCCGCTTCAGTGTACGGCAGCAGACGGGGAACATCATGACCGAGCACATCACCACGCCGTTCGACGTGGAGTCCACCGCCGCGCAGGTCGTGGCGGGCATCGACCTGACCGGCCGGCGCGCGGTGGTCACCGGTGGCGCGTCGGGCATCGGCGTCGAGACCGCGCGGGCGTTGGCGTCGACGGGCGCGGAGGTCACGTTGGCGGTCCGCGACACCTCGGCCGGGCAGCGGGTGGCGGACGAGATCGGCGGGAACGTGCGGGTGGCGGCGGTCGACCTCGCGGACCGGGCGTCCGTGGCGGCGTTCGTGGCGGGCTGGGACGGCCCGCTGCACATGCTGATCAACAACGCGGGCGTGATGGCCACGCCGGAGACCCGCACGCCGGAGGGCTGGGAACTCCAGTTCGCCACCAACCACCTGGGCCACTTCGCGTTGACCACCGGCCTGCACCGGTTCCTCGCGGCCGAGGGCGCGCGGGTGGTGTCCGTCAGCTCCGCCGCGCACCTCATGTCGCCGGTCGTGTTCGACGACATCCACTTCGTCGAGCGGCCTTACGACCCGTGGGCGGCGTACGGGCAGTCCAAGACGGCGAACGTGCTGCTGGCGGTGGAGGCGACCAAGCGCTGGGCGGCCGATGGCATCACCGTGAACGCCGTTATGCCGGGCGGCATCAGGACCAACCTCCAGCGGCACGTCGGACGGGAGGCCATGGACGCCATGATCGCCCAGGCCGTCGAGGACGGCTTCAGGCTGAAGACGCCGGAGCAGGGCGCGGCCACGTCGGTGCTGGTGGCCACGTCACCGCTGTTGGAGGGCGTCGGCGGGCGGTACTTCGAGGACTGCGCCGAGGCCCTGCCGAACGACGGGAACATGGTCAGCGGTGTCGCGGCCTACGCGCTGGACCCGGCGGCGGCGACGCGGCTGTGGGAGGTGACCGAGAAGACGTTGGCCGGCTGAGCGGCCGGTCGTCCGGAGTCGATCACGTGAGCTTGACGCCGGTGATCTCCGCGCAGGCGTCGAGCAGACCGTCCTGGAGTCCGACGTCGTACGCGGCGGGGTTGGCGGGGAGGTCTTCGCGCCACTTGAAGTAGCGGCCGGTGACGGTGGCGGCGGGTTCGTCGGAGGTCGCGAGCCACACCTGGGTGTCCGCGCCCTTCGGGAGCTCGTCGGTGGCGTTCGGGCCGCCCAGCTTGGTCTTGATCCAGCCGGGGTCGACCGCGTTGCTGATGACGTCCGGCCAGTGGCGGGCCACCGCGAACGCGAGGACGACGTCGAGCAGCTTGGAGTCGGAGTAGGCCTGCATGCCGTTCCACTCGCCGCGCTCGTGCTGGAGGTCGTCGAGGTCCGCCACGCCCTGCGACTCCAGGCCGGACGTGAGGTAGATCAGCCGGCTGGGGCGGGGCATGAGGGCGGTGAGCAGGTACGGGGCCAGCACGTTGACCTGGAACAGCAGCTCCAGGCCGTCGTCGGTGAGGGTGCGTTCCTGCAGGCCGCCGCCCAGTCCGGCGTTGTGGATGACCACGTCGCACGGTCCGGCCGCCAGCGCGAGCTCCCTGGTCTGGCTGAGGGACGTGAGGTCGCCGATCACGACCCCGTCGGCTTTCGGCACGGCGGCCAGCGCCTGCCCGGCCCGTGCCGCGTCACGTGCGTGCAGCACCACCCGGTGCCCGAGCCCGACCAGCGTCGCCGCCGTCTCCCGACCGATACCGTCCGACGACCCCGTGACCAGAACGCTCACCATGACGGGCAGCCTACCGTGGGAGCGCTCCCAGCCCGCGCGTCGCACACCGTGAGTCGCGCACATCGTCAGCGACTCGTCAGGTCGAACCGCCCGTTGCCGGGACACCCTGTTGGTGGATCGACCGACAGCTGGAGGACGAGCATGGGGCCTGAGGCCGCACAACAGGACCGGTACTGCATGGAGGCGGTCGGCAGGCTGGCCGTCGAGTTCGGCGGGGTGGTGTCGCGGAGGGTCGTGACGACCACGGTCCTGGAGGCTCGGCGGGACCTGGAGGGCCGGATCGTCCCCGAGGCCCTGGCCGAGATGCTGCACCGCCTCGCCCACCACCGCCTCGACCGGATGCGCGCGAACACCTGATCGACCGCCCCGCTCGCGGCGGCCGTGGACGCGGGGACGGTGGATGTACCGATGCGGGGTCGAGGGCCGGGCAGCATGCTGGCGGGCATGGCTGTGGATCCGCGAGGCGCCGACCTGAAGCGACTGATCGCCGACGACCCGGGTGGGCCGGTCGTCATGCTCAACCTGCTGAGGTTCGCGGAGGGCGGGTTCGAGTCGTACCAGGAGTACGCACGTCAGCTGCATGAGACGTTCCTGCCCCGGTACGGCGGCGAAGTGCTCTACGCGGGCACCGGCTCCACCGTCCTGGTGGCCGAGGACGGGCAGAGCTGGGACGCGGTCGTGGTCGTGCGCTATCCCCACCGGGAGGCGTTCAGCCGGATGGTCGCCGATCCGGAGTACCAGGAGGTGACCCGGCTGCGCACCGAAGCGCTGACCGAGGCGGTGCTCCAGGCCACCATCCCCTGGGGCTGAAAGCGGCACGTCACGCGGCTCGCCACGCGACGAGGGCCAGCACCGCGGACACGGCGGCGGCGATGGCGGCGATCGTCACGAGGCCTGAGGTGAAGGCCGCGTCGACCGCGGCCGGCGGCAGGGTGTCCGGGATGCGCCCGTCGACCCGCGCCCGGTACACGGCCGCGCCGATGCTGCCCAGGACCGCGACACCGAGGGCGAGCCCGAGTTCCGTGCCCGTCTCCGACAGCGCCGACGCCGCACCGGCCTTGCGCGGTGGCGCCGAGCCGACGATGAGATCGGTGCTCAGCGCCATGATCGGTCCCTGGCCGAGGTAGACGACCACGATGCCGAGCACGACCAGCGCCACCCCCGACGTCGCGGTCAACCGGGTCAGGATCACGAACCCGACCGCGGCGATCAGCAGCGAGACACCGACGATCCGCCCGGCCGCGAACCTCCGCGCGAGCACGGGCGCGAGCACGGAGGTGACGACCATCGCGCCGGACGAGGGCAGCAACCACAACCCCGCCCGCAACGGCGACAGCCCCACCACTTGTTGCAGGTACTGCGTGACGAACAGGTAGACGCCCGCGGTCACCGAGATGCCCGCCGTCATCACGATCATCGCGGCCCGGAACCGCCGCTCGCCGAACAGCCGCACGTCGATCAACGGGTCGGCCGTCACCAACTGCCGTCGCACGAACAACACCCCGAACCCGGCACCCACGCCGATCGACGCGACCCCCGTGGCGACGGCATGGCCCGCGAAGAGGTGCTTGACGCCGTAAATCGTCGGCAGCACCGTCGCCAGCGACAGCGCGACGCCGGCCAGGTCGATCCGTCCCGGTGCGGGATCGCGGTGCTCCGGCAGCACCCACGGCGCGGTCACCAGCATCAGCCCCATCACCGGCACGGCGATCAGGAAGACCGAACCCCACCACCACGATTCCAGCAGCGCGCCGCCGACCACCGGCCCGAGCGCGACACCGCCGGAGAGGCACGCCGCCCAGATCCCGATGGCCGTCCCGCGCTGGGTCGCGTCGCGGAACATGGTGCTGATCAACGCGAGAGTGGACGGCATCATGGTCGAACCGGCGACACCCAGCAGCGCACGGGCCACGATCAGCGTTGTCGGCGTTGGCGCGTAGGCCGCGACGACCGACCCGAGCGCGAACGCGGTGGCGCCGATGAGCAGCAATCGGCGACGTCCGATGCGGTCACCGAGGTTGCCCATCACGACCAGGAACGAGGCGATCAGGAACCCGTAGCTGTCGGTGATCCACAGCAGCTCGGTCGCGGTGGGCCGCAGGCTCGCCGCCAGGTGCGGTGTGGCCAGGTAGAGGACCGTGACGTCCATCGAGAGCAAGAGGGTCGGCAGGGCGAGCACCGCGAGCCCCAGCCACGTCCGGATGCTCGCGTGCGGCACGACTGATCGACTTGTCATGCGGCCGACGCTAAAGTCTCACACTGATGTGAGAGTCAAGTCAGGCGGAGAACCCATGCGAATCGGCGAACTCGCGCGCCGGACCGGTGTCAGCCAACGGTTGCTGCGCTACTACGAAGACCAGGGCCTGCTCAACCCGACCCGGCGTTCGAGCGGCTATCGGGAGTACGCGGACTCCGACGTGGTGGCGGTGGCGCACATCCGGAACCTGCTCGCCGCCGGCCTGTCCACCACCACGATCGCGGATGTGCTGCCCTGCATGGGAAAGGACGGCGAACGGCTCATCGCCGACTGTCCCGAACTCGTGGACGACCTCTACCGCGAGCGTGAGCGCATGACCGCGTCCATCCACGCCCTCGAAACCGCCCGAGCCACCCTCGACGGCATCATCGCGACCGCACCGCCTTCCCTCGCCCGGACCGCCGCCGGCTGAATCCTCAGTACCGGTCGCGCAGCCAGCCGCCGAGTGCGCGCAGCCGGTCGGCGAGCGCGGTCGGTTCGACGACGTCCAGGTCGAGGTTGAGGTACACGAGCCACCGGGCCGCCCAGTCGAGGTCGTCGGCGCCGAAGTGGAGTTCGCACTCGTCGTCGTCATCGTCGATCACGGTGGCGACGCTCGGGTCGACCAGTTCACGCACGAGGTCCGCCGACGTGTGCACCCGCACGCGCACACGGTGGCGTGATGGGCCGTGGGCCAGGGTGTCCGAGACGAACGCGGCGGCGTCGGCCGGTGGTTCGGGGATCGGGTAGCGGGTTCCGAGCGGCTGGACGTGGTCGACCCGGTCGAGGGCGTAGACGACCCAGGCCGTGGCGCCGCGCGGGCACGCGACGACGTACCAGCGTCCCCGCAGGGTGACGAGCCGGTGCGGCTGCACGTCGATCGGCCTCGCCTCGGCCGCGTCGTGACGGCGGTGCCGGATGCGGATGGCTTCGCCCGCACGGCACGCGATCGCGGTGGGGATGAGCACGTCACGGTCCGCGCCGCGCCGGGACGGCAGCGACTGCACCTCGGCCAGCGCGGTGAGCCGGGTGCGCCAGCGCGACGGCACGACCTGCGTCAACTTGGCCAAGGCCGTGATCGCGGCGGCTTCGAGGCCGTCCACCGCGACCGCCGTGCGAAGTCCGATGGCGACGGCGGCCACCTCGTCGGCGTCAAGCAGCAACGGGGGCATCGCGTGGCCGGACGCCAGCCGGTAGCCACCTTCCCGACCGGCCTCGGCGTCGATGCGGTAGCCGATGTCGCGCAGCTGGGCGATGTCACGGCGGGCGGTGCGCTCGGTGACGCCGAGCCGGGCCGCGAGCCGGGTGGCGGAGATGCCGGGGTGCGCCTGGAGCAGGGCCAACGTCTCCAAGCGGCGGCTGGTGGTGTTCACCGGACCATCGTCCGTTCCCTACCCTGACAGTACCTGTCCGGGTAGGGGACCACACTGGATCGCATGGCACAGAAGACGCGGAACGAGGTCGGGCACACCCGCGACGCCGGTTGGCAGATCGGGGTGTCGAAGACGGTGGACCACCCGGTCGCGGACGTGTGGGACTTCATCACGTCGCCGGCGGGTGTCGCGATCTGGTTGGGCGAGGGCGTCACCGTGTCGTCGGAACTCGGCGCGGGCTACGAGACCGCCGCCGGCGTGCGGGGCGAGACGCGGGGCTTCCGCGAACTGGACCGCGTCCGGCTCACGTGGCAGCCGCGCGACTGGACGCACGACACGACCTTGCAGCTCACGGTGAGTTCGGCGGGGGAGGGGCGGGCGAGGCTGGTGGTCCACCAGGAACGCCTGGCCGACGCGACCGAACGCGAGCAGCAGCGCCGGCACTGGAAGGGCGTCGTCGCCGCGCTCGTCGAAGCCCTGACGGCATTCGGCGATAAGCCGTCCGGGTGATCGCCTTGACCGGTAACGTAACCGTCACGACATTCGGCGGGTCGACGGCGGGCGAGGTGTGGACCGGTGCAGGGGGAGGCCGCGCGGCTGTTGGGGCGGTTCGGTCGCCGGTACGGGGCAGCCGTGCGCGTTGCCGCCCTGCCCCTCATCGGCGCGATCGCGCTGCTCCGGGTCTCGTCCGGGAGAACACCGGCCATCGCGTTGACGCTCGCCGTCGCGGTGGCCTGGACCTGCGCGTACGCGTGGTGGGTGAGCAGACATGACGGCCCGTTCGTCGGCCCGGTCGCCCTCGACGTCGCCGTGTTGCTGGGCGTCTGCCTGAGCCTGCTCTGGACCGACGCGCTGGTGGCGACCACCATGGGGTGGCTCCGGCTCCTGGTCGCCTTCGCCTGCATGACGTGGCAGTGGCACACCACACCGCTGACCGGCGCGGTCGCCGCTCTGGCCGCCGGCGGGGGGATGATCGCGATCACCGCCGCGGCCGGGATCCGCCCGACCGTCTCGCAGGTGTGGGTGCTCGCGGTGGCCGCGATGTCCAGGGCGACCTGGGTGCTCGTCGCCCGCGCGGCCGAGCGCGCCGACCGCATCGCCGCCAAGGCGGAGCAAGCCCGTCGGGAGGCCGCGGTGGCGGCGGCCGTGCGCGCCGAGGAACGTGAGCTCGCGAACTCGCTGCACGACACCGCGGCCACCACCCTGCTCATGGTCGGCACGGGACAGGTGCCGCCCGGCGCGAGTTGGCTGGCGCCGCAGGCTCGGCGCGACCTGGAACGGCTGCGTTCCGAAGCCGGGGCGACGCCCGACCGCGCCGACCTGGTCGACCTGTTGCGCGCCGACCTCGACGCCGGCCACCTCGCGGTCCACCTCGACGCGCCGCAGCGGCTGATGCTGCCGTTCGGCGTGGCGAGCGCGATCGCCGGCGCGACCCAGGAGGCGCTGAACAACGTGCGTCGGCACGCCGGCACGGACCGGGCGTCGGTCCGGCTGCACGGCGACCCGCTCGCGCTCCAGGTCGAGATCGTCGACCAGGGCAGGGGGTTCACGGCCGCCGGCGGCTCGATCGCGCGGCGTGGTCTGCGCGAGTCCGTGACCGGCCGGATGAACCGGGTCGGCGGCCTGGCCACGATCACCTCCGCCGAAGGGGCGGGCACCGTCGTGCGGTTGGAGTGGCGGACCGATCGTGGATGACGACCAGCTCGGCCGGCAGACCACGGCACAGCTCCAGCGCGGACTCCGGATCTCGATGTTCGTCGTCGCCGGGGCGATCCTGTTCGGGCTCGGCCTGCTGAACCTGGCGCGGAACCTGGATGAGTACGACCTGCCGGTGGTCCAGCTCGGCGCGTTCGCGATGCTGGCCGCGGTGCTCGTGGGGGTGGCGGCGCAGGTCGTCCTGCGGCGGCCACGGGTGGTGTCGCACCGGGTGGCGATCGCCGTGGTGCTCGCCGCGTCCGTGCTGTCGTACCTGGCGCTGCCGAGCGGTCGCACGTCGAGCGAGGTGGACTGGGTCTTCGGCGCGGCCAACTGGGTCGGCCTGGCCGTGCTGCTCGACCGTCCATTGCGGACGGCGGTGGCGTTCCTCGTGACGCACGAGCTGCTCGCGTTGGCGAACCTGCTGCTGTTGCACGACGTCGGCCTCCGGTCGTTGTCGCGGTTCGCCACGGGCTCGGTGTCGGTGTTCTGCTTCCCGCTGTGCGTGGCCGTGGTGGCGGCGGTGTTGCACCGGATCGGCACGGCGGCCGCGGTGGCCACCCAGGAGTTGGAGCGGGTGCGCACGGCGGAAGCCGTCGCGGTGGCGGCGCACCGGCGTCGCGCGCAGCGGTTCGCCGAACTCGCCGGCACCACCGTGCCGCTGCTCGAAGGGCTCGCCGACCGCTCGCTCGCGCCGTCCGACCCCGCGGTGCAGCGCCGGAGCGCCATCGAGGCGGCCAGGATGCGGCGGCTGCTCGCCGAGTCGGACACGGTCGAGAACCCGCTGCTGCACGAGCTGCGGCACTGCGCGGACATCGCCGACCGCAAGGGCGTCGAGGTCGAGCTGGACGCGCGGGGCCGGTGGCCGGTGCCGCCGGTGGCCGTTCGGCGCGCGCTCACCGACGCCGCGTTGACCGCGCTGGCGACGGCCGACTCGTGGGCGCGGGTCACCGTGGTCGGCGATGACGACCTGGTGTCGGTCAACGTGGTCGCGGACGTCGCCGAGGACATCGGGACCGGGTACGGCGTCGCTGGGGACGGCGCGATCGAGGACTGGGGGGAGACGGGCGCGCCCGCCACGGTGGAATCCGATGTGCGGGTCGAGACCTTCAGAACTGGCGGCACGGTCTGGACGGAGGCCCGATGGAAGCCCACGGCGAGCTGATCACGGCGGTGATCGTCGACGATCACGCGGCGATCACCGCCGGCGTGCGGTTCTGGTGCGAGCGGGCCGACCCGCCGATCGCCCTCATCGACGCCGGCGACCGGCTCGCCGGCGTCTGGACCGCGCCCGGCGCCGACGCCGACGTGGTCATCTTCGACCTGGAACTGGTGCCGGGCAAGCCCGACTTCGGCGAACTCCGGCGGCTCGTGGAAGCCGGTCGCCGCGTGGTCGTGTACTCCCAGCACGCCGACGACGCGACCGCGATCAAGTGCATCGACCTCGGCGCGCTCGCCTACCTGACCAAGCGCGAAGGCCCCGATCACCTGGTGCCCGCCATCCGCGCCGTCGCGCACGGACACCCGTACACCGCGCCTTCCCTGTCCGGCGCCCTGGCCGCCGACGAAACCCCCGACCGCCCCCGCCTGTCCCCGCGCGAGACCGAGGTGCTGCGGGCGTGGTTCGCGTCGTCGTCCAAGGAACTGGTCGCCGCGAAGCTCCACATCACCGTCAAGACGGTCGACACGTACATCGCCCGGGTCCGGGTGAAGTACGCGAACGTCGGCCGGGCCGCCCGCACCAAGAGCGAACTCGTCTCGCGGGCGCTCGACGACGGTGTCATCACGCTGGCCGAACTCAACCAGGCCGCCTCCCCCTAGGTCCTCCACCGGAACTGTGCCCGCGCGAGCGGATCGGCGGTGTCAGGTGTTCACCCGACACCGAGGGCCCGTGAACGCCCGGCTGCCGTCGTCTGCCGCGGTCTGCCGCCGTCTGCCGCGGACCTCACCCCATCGGGTGGCATCGCGGAGCTGGGCCGTGACCGATCCGAGTGCGCCCGGTTAGGGTTCGCGCGTCCTCTCATCTGGCAGCTCTTCGGAGGGAACCTTCGTGGCTATTTCGGCGAACCTGGACAAGCAGCTGGACAAGGCGTACGAGGAACTGGAGTTGGCGAAGGTCCTCGACGCCCCGGTCGCCGCGTTGGCCGGTGTCAGCGCGGGCGACGCGGAGAAGCTGGCCGCCGCGTTCAACATCAAGACCGTGCGGGACCTCGGCACCAACAAGCAGTTCAAACTCGCCGCGGCGCTGGTGGCGCTGGAGCAGGCGTCCCGCTAGCGGGCGATCACCGCAGGCACGCCAGGGTGGCCGGTGGCTCGGTGCCGACGTGGCGGCGCCACTCGTCGTCGGTGAGGTCACGGCCGGCCGACGCGCAGGCGATGCGGGTCCACTCGTCCTCCGCGGTGTGCCAGCGGGTCAGCTGGCCGCCCGGCTCGGCCGTCACGACGGCTCGCCCGTCACTGGTGAAGGCCGCCGCGATCAGCTGTGGCATGCCGGCGGCCGGGTCCAACCGGACGGCGCCGATCTCCTCACCCGAACCGAGGTCGGTGAGGATCATCGTGTGATCGGCGCGGATCCGGGCGGCCAGCCGACCGTCGGCTGTGGCGGGCACACCACGGGTCCAGACGCCGGTGGACGGGATCGAGCGGACCAGGGTCGTGCCGTGTCGGTCCCAGACCTCGACCGCGCTCCTCCGCTGGATGATCAGGTGTTCGGACGTGTGCTGGACGGACAGCGCCGAGCCGCCGGGCACCTCGCGGCCGGCCGCGGTAGCAACGTCCACAATGGACACGGTGTCCGCGCCGGCAAGCGCGACGCTGTCGCCGTCCGGGCTGATGGCCGCCAGGCTGGGCCCGGGGGGCACGCCGAACACCGACCCGTCGACACCGGTGTCCACGACGGTCAGCACCTCGCCGTCGGACGTGTCGCGGACGTGCACCCGGCCGTCCTGGTCGACCAGCAGGAACCGCGTGCCGTCGGACGAGACGCGGCTCGCCATCACGTAGACCACCCCGTTCAGGGCAGGCCACCGGTCCACGACCTCGCCACCGTCCCCGGTCAGGACGCGCACCGTCCCGCCGGGTGTCGACGGCACGAGCAGCCTGGTCCGGTCGGGGGTCCACGCGGGCGCGACGAGGGTGTGCTCGACGTCGTCCTCGTCCTCGAACCCGCTGGTGTCCCCGTCGTCGGACTCGATCCGCAGCCGACGGTCCAGGGTTCCGACCAGTGCGATCCGCCCCGGCGCGGTGGCCAGCCAGGGGGGCCGGCACGCGCGGCAGGTGGAGGAGACAGCGGTCCGCATCGGCGTGCCGACGCGGGTGTTGCGGGTCAGGTCCCACAGCACCAAGGCATCGTCGGTGCCGGACACCAGGCGGTCGGAGTCGATGAACGTGATGGCCGGCGCCAGGCTGTTGCCGGGCAGACGCCACCGTGCGCCCTCGTCGTCCCCTTCGGTGTCGAACACGTGCACGACGCCCGTGTGACCGGCGGCGATCCGGCCCCCGTCCCGGCTGATGGCGAGCGACTCGGGGTTCGGCTCACCGATCGTCAGCCGGACGTCGGCCGAGCGGAAGTCGGCGCTCGGCACGTCGGTGCGCCACTGGTAGGTCTCGCCGTTCCTCATCCACCCCATGTGCGCGGCATCGGGTGAGAAGCCGGTCTGGAACCCGCCGTCCGCGGGCAGAATCCCCACGTCGGCGGACCGCAGCACCGCGAGATCTCCCGCCGACCGCGTCTGCCACGTGGAGGACCCGAGCACGACCAGCAGGTCGTCGGACCGCAGCGCCACCTTCTCCGGCCATCCGACCGCCACGGACTCCGCGGTCCGGCCGGTCCGGACGTCGTGCGCGATCAACCGGTCCTCGTCGGGGCCTGTCGCCCCCGCCGTGAGATGGCGGGAGATGAACGCGACGACGTCCCCGGACGGGGAGATCGCCGCACTGCCCCTGTTGTGATCGCCGAGCGCCTGAATCTCCGTGGGTTCACCGTTTCGGGTGTCCCACCGGAGCGCACGGCCCTCGACCAGCACCGCCACCTCGTCACCGTCCTCGCTGACGGCGACATCGATCACGGGCCGGTCACCGGTGGTGGTCGCGGTCCGGGTGTCGGTGGTCAGGTCCCACCGCACCACGCGGCCGTCACTCGCGCCCGCGACGACGACCGTGCCGTCCTCCGACGCCGCCACCGACGTGACCGGTGCGCCGACGTGCAGGTAGCGCTCAAGCTGCGGGCTCGCCGCCAGGACCTGGAACAGCGCGGCACGGGTCTGCGGCTGCGGATCGGTCCGGTACGCCTCGACGGCGAGCAGTTGGGCGAGGTCGAGCCGGGTGTCCGCGTTCGCCAGCGCAGCGGACGCGAGGCCCCGCGCGGTCGCGGCCCTGGCTTCGGCACGGGCGTTGTCCCGCTGCACGAAGGCCACCACCGCGGCGACCAGGGTCAGCACCACGAGCAGCGCCAACGACACCACGGCCGCACGGGCCAGGCGCAACGTCCGGCGGTGCTGACGCACGTCCTCGCCGACCAGGTCGTCCTTCGGCAGGCCGCGCACCGCCGACGCGATATCCGCCACGCAGTCCCGGAAACGTGGGTCGTCGCGGTCGACCGGCTCGGCGTCGCGCATCCACCGCAGGTCCACCCACCGCGGCTCGGTCATCGCCGCGGCACGCATCGCCGGCGGCAGGGCCGTCGCCTCGTGATCCGGGTCGGGTTCGCCGTCGGTCAGCACGATGAGCACCCGGTCGGCGGACCGTTGGGTGAGCCACCACTCGACCTCCCGGTTCACCCACACCGACCGGGCGGCGTCGGTCGAGGCCATCAGCACGAGCCACCGGGAGTCCGCCAACGCCCGTTCGATCGACCCCCACAGGTCCGGGTTCGCGGACAGGCTGGCGTTGTCCAGGAACACCCGCATCGCGCGCAGCCGGTACCAGGGCTTGGACAACCGCTGGAGCCCGGCGCGCAACGTCGGCGCCAGCGTCCGGTCACGCGCGTGGCTGTAGGTGATGAAGGCGTCGTACCCAGTGCTGCCACCCGACATCCGGCCACCCCCTTCCTCCAGGATGTCCGCCGGGCCGGCCATCACCGCCGCACAAATACGGTCCCTGCCGGTGATCGCCGCTCCGGTAGCGTCACCGAGAACACTGGGGGGAGACCATGAGCGTCCATGTCCGGAACCTGACCAGGACGTACCGCAAGGGCAAGGGGTGGCGGCCGAAGGGCGAGGAAGTTACCGCGCTCGCCGGGCTGACGCTGGACGTGCCGACGAACGAGGTGCACGGCCTGCTCGGACCGAACGGCGCCGGCAAGACCACGTTGTGCAAGATCCTCTCCACCATCCTGCTGCCGACGTCCGGCACCGCCGAAGTACTCGGGCACGACGTCGTGGCCGACGCGGACAAGGTCAGGCCGCACATCGGCATCGTGTTCGGCGGCGAACGCGGCCTGTACTGGAAGCTGACCGCGCGGCAGACCATGCGTTACTGGGCCGCGCTCTACAAGATCCCGGACGCGCGCGCCAAGGTGCGCACCGACGAGCTGCTGTCCCGCCTCGGCCTCGGTGACAAGGCCGACGACCTCGTGGAGACGTATTCGCGCGGCATGAAGCAGCGGCTGCACCTGGCACGCGGCCTGATCGGCGACCCGAAGCTGATCCTGTTCGACGAGCCGACGACCGGCATGGACCCGGTGGCGGCGCGGGACTTCCGCAAGCTCATCGTCGAACTGCGGGACGAGGGCCGCACGATCCTCATCACGACGCACGACATGGACGAGGCCGAAGAGGTCTGCGACCGCGTGACGCTGATCGACAAGGGCCGGGTGCTCGCCACCGAGTCGCCGCGCGGCCTGGCCGAGATGTCCGGCCTGCACCGCTGGGTCGAAGCGGAGACCGCGCTCGACGTCACCGGCATCCCCGGCGTCGTGGACACCGAGACCCGGAACGGGCTGCTCCGGGTCAAGACGACCGACGACCGGGCGGCCCGCGCCGTGCTGGACTTCCTGCTGGACAACGGCGTGCGCTCGGTCCACGCCGTGCCGCCCCGGCTGGAGGACGTCTACCTGGACCTCATCGGCCGCCGCGGCATGGAGGTCTGACCGTGCGCCTGTTCCTGTCCGGCGTCCGGACCCAGTTCTGGTTGATGGGCAGGCAACCCGACGACCTGCTGACGCTGTGCACGATCCCGTTCACCGTGGTCATGCTGCTGTCGATCGTGATGCACGCGGCCCGTCCCGACCTGGTGGCCAACGCGTTCCTCGCACCCACCCTGATCGGGTTGTGGGGCTTCTCCACGGGACTGGCGGCGGAGGTGCTGCTCGGCGAGCGCTGGAACGAGACGCTGAAGCTGGGCATGGCCGCGCCCGGCGCGCTGCACCCCGTCTACCTGGGCCGGATCACGGCCGTGATGGCGCTCGGCGTCGTCCCGCTCGGCGAGACGTGGCTGCTGGGGAAGCTCCTGTTCGGCGTGACGCCGGCGGTGCACCACCCGTGGGTGTTCTGGGCGGCAATGGCGGCGTCGGTGTTCGCGATGACCGGGACCAGCCTGCTGCTGGCGACGTCCATGCTGATGTCCAAGAACAGCAACCACTACCTGAACTTCCTCAGCTTCCCGATCTACGTGCTGTCGGGCGTGATGGTGCCGGTGCACCACCTGCCGGAGTTCCTGCAACCGTTGTCCCACTTCATCTTCCTGTCGTGGTCGGCTGACCTGATGCGGGACTCGATGGCTGTCGCGCCCGTGGCGGACATCGTCTGGCGGCTGCTGGCGATCGTCGGCCTCGGCGTCGCCGCGCTGGTCGGCGGCCGGTTCGTGCTGGCGGTGGGCCTGCGCCGGGCGCGCGAGCTGGGGACGGTGACGTATGCGTGACCAGTTACGGGTGCTCAAGCACGGGCTGATCGCGTCGTGGACCATGTACTCGGCGTTCCAGACGTGGAAGACGTGGACGTTCACCTGGCTGTCCCGGCTGCTGGTGCAGGCGTGCTTCTACGCGTTGATCGGCCGGATGCTCGGGTCGCAGCAGCAGGTCGACTACCTGCTCATCGGGAACGTGGTCGCGATCATGGCCATCGACGCGACCGTGGTCATCCTGCTGGCCGTGGGGGAACGGCAGTCCGGCACGCTGGCCCTGATGGTCGCCGCGCCGTCCACGCACCTGACCGTGTACTTGGGGCGGGGTCTGGTGAACCTCGGGTCGGGGGTTGCGGCGTCCACCGTCGCGTTCCTGGTGCTGCCGCCGTTGTTCGGTGTGCGCCTGCCGTGGCCGGCGGCTGTTTTCGTGCCGTTGATGATTTTGATCGTGGGCTTGTCGTGCTACTGCTACGGGACATGCGTCGCGTCGTTCGTGCTCGGGTTCCCGTCGGCGCGGTGGCTGGCGCTGAACTTGAGTTATCTGGTGCTGATGACGTTCTGCGGGGTGAACGTGCCGACGTCGTACTGGCCGGATTGGCTGCGCGCCATCACGTCCGTGCTGCCGATGACGCACGGGCTGGCGGCGATCCGGGCGTTCATCGCGGAGGGTCCGGCGTCGACCGTGCTGATGGAGCTCGCGCTGGAACTGTGCGTGGCGGCGGGGTGGTTCGCGGTGGCGGCGCTGAGCTTCAACCGCATGGTCCGCCGTGGCCGCCGTGACGGGACGATCGAGTTCAGCGGCTAGGCATCACACGGCGCGGTGCATGCAGACCAGGTCAGGGCGGTCGTCCCACGAACTGGTGATCGTGAAGCCGAGCCGCTCGTACAGCGCGATCGCACCTGTGCGCCAGCTCCACACGGACAGGCGGACGGTGGTCACGTCGGTGCGCGCGAGGTGGTCGAGGGCCTCGGTGATCAACGCGGTGGCGATGCCGTGGCCGCGGGCGGGCGGGGCGGTCCACAGGCGCTTCACCTCGGCTGCGCCGTTGACGGGCGCGGTGACGACCAGGCAGCCCACCGCTGTGTCGTCGGCGCGGGCCAGCAGCACCACGTCGTCGGCGAACGCGCTGCGCGGGTCCGCGATCTCGGCCCGGTAGCGCTGCGGCAATGCCTCCGCGTCGGCCACGGGCGCGCCCTTCTCCTCCTCGGTCCGCAAGTGGTACGCGGTGAGCAGTGCGGTCAGTCCAGGCTCGTCCCGCCAGTGCACGACATCGGTCATGGTGGAAGGATCACACGGCGGTGTGACACTCCGGCACCGTGCCCGATTCGGGGAAGGAAATTGGATCAGCCCTTTGTCCGCCCGAACCGGGAAAACAGCCTGCGGTGCTCGTGTCGCATCCGCCAGGCCTGCCACCACGTGGTCCAGGTTGGTTTGGGGGCGGGGACGCCGAGGGTGTTCGCCATCGGCTGGAGTGACGAGCCGATGCGGTCCAGGTGTCTGGGCCGGCGCTTGCGGAGAGCTGCGGAGAGCGTCGCCTCGATCAGTGCATCCCTGGCCGATGGATCAGTCAACCCCCACCACGCGACGACCACTGCGGCGACGTGGTGTGGCGGTGCGCCGGCGAGGTGGTCTTGGGCCGCCTGCTGATAGGCGGGCAGGAAAGCCCGACCGTGCTTGTCCAGCACACGGTCGAGCAGATCGCGGTGCAGTTCCGGGGCCGCGCGCAGAATGAACGACGCGACGGCGGCCAGCAGCCGGTCGCCCACGTCGTTCCGCAAGGCCACCGCCGTCGACACATGGGACAGCACGACCTGCTCGCTGCCGCCGCCGGGCGTCGACCCGTCCAGGTACGCGATGCTCTCGGCCGCCTTCAACCCGTCCCGGTCGCTCTTGCGCAGGTACGCCGCGATGGGTGACCGCAGCAGCGCTTCCACCAGCTTGGCCTCCGTGCCGCCGAACTCGTCCCCGCCCGCGAGGTCGAGTGCCCGCGCCACGATCCGCGTGCTCATCCTGCTGTCCACCAGCACCTGCTCGGGAACGTGCCGGAGCAGCCGGATCGAGTCCTCTGTGGACGGCTCATCCGGCCACAGCACCGACCCGAACTGCCGCCAGTCCGCGGTGAGGCGGCGCGACGGGTCGGCCATCACGCCCACCTTGTCCAGCGCGCCGTGCCGGGCCGCCGCCAGGTCGGTGAGCAGCCTGACCCGCTCACCACCCCGACCTTCCAGCAACCGCACGGCCGCCGCCGGCAGCACGGTCGCCAGCCGGGCGATCTCCCGCTGGTCGACCAGCCTGCGGTCCAGCACCCGGACCAGCGCGTCGACCAGGGGACGCTGCTCGGCCAGCCGCTCCAGCACCGCGGGAGCCGCCCCGGTCAACGCGGGCAGGACGGCGTTCTCCGCCATGTCCTCCAGCTCCGCCGGCGGCAGGTGCGGCAGCCACAGTCGTTCCGGCTCGGCCAGCGCGGCGATGACGTAGGCGCCGAAGAGCTTCGCCGGCACGGGCTCGCCCTGGTGCCGCGCCGTGCGCAGGACCGCGGACCAGGCGACCACGTCCACCGGGCCGCCGCTGTCCCGCACGTGGTCCGCGATCCGCGCCCACGCGTGCTCGGGCAGGCACCGGCGCATCCGGTCCACGGCCAGCCGCACGGCGGCGAGGAGCAGCTCTTCGCCCGGCGGGGCGGCCACCGGCAGGTCGGCCATCATCTCCAGCAGCACCGCGAACGTGTCCAGCTCCGCCGGGGTGAGGCGCGGGTCGGCACGTGCCGCGAGGTCCAGCGCGGCGGGCACGGCGTCCCGGTCCCACAGTTGGGCGAGAGCCGACGCGTACCGGGTGCTCTCGGCGTCCCGCGGCCGGTTCGTGGTCAGGTCGATCGTGGTGAAGTCACCCCGGGTCGGCAGCCGCACGTCCGGGGTCGTGCAGCTGACGAGCAGGGCCGAGTCCTCGGGCCGCGCGGTGTACGTGGTGAACGAGACGCGCAGACCCAGCGGGTGCGGCAACGACCGGCTGGTGGCGGCGATCCACAGCGCGGCCGACCGGTCGTCCGGCACCACCAGCACCAGCCGGCCCCGACCGGACACCAGCGCCCGCTGCGTCGCGCCGAGCACCCGCTCCAACGCGGCCGTCGCGCCCCGGCGGCCCAGGAACCGCCGGGTGCTCGCCAGGTTCGTCCCGTCGCCGGGCGCGAGCGACTGCAACTCGGGCAACGCGGTGGCGTCGACCCTGCCGTGCGCCCACGTCGGGCTGCCCCACAGGTCGATCGGCAGCACGTCGCCGAGGTCCCGCTCCACGTCGTCGAACAGCAGGGCGTGGGTGAAGTAGTTGCCCAGCCGGCCGGAGAAGTCCGCGCCCGCGTACCGGCTCTGGAACACCGCCGCCGCGTGACCGGACGCCACGTAGCCGAACGTGACGGGGAACCCGGTGAGGTCGCGGTCGGCCAGGCGTCCCACCAGGGCCGGACCCGGTTCGTAGACGCTCGACCTGACCGCGAGCTCGGCCAGGGGGCGAGGGGCGCCCGGCGTCATCGCGCTGACCTGGAAGCCCTGGATGCCGCCCAGGCCGTCCTCGCACGACGTGTAGTGCAATTGGCGGACCGCCACCACTACCCCCTCGCCCCGCTGCGCGTCATCGTTGCGCAGACGGTAACCAGGTCAGGGCGACACCGCCTCCTGCACGCCCGTGCAGAGGGACTCGATCTCCCGCGCGGACCCCCAGGACTGGCTGACGCCGAAACCGCTGTGCCCGTAGCAGTGCACGATCCGGCCGGCGGGCCGGTGCTCGACTTCGAGCCGCGCCTTGTTCCTGGCCGCACGCAGGCCGACCCGGTGTCCCAGGACTTCGGCGTCGCGCAGCCGGGGCTCCGCGGCGGCGCAGCGCTCCAGGATGCTCGCCGCGTCGGCGGGGTCGGGCAGCAGGTTCCAGTTGTGGTGCTGGGACACCCCGGCGAGCAGCACCTTGTTGCCGTGGGGGAAGAAGCCGGTCCAGAAAGGACTCTCCACGCCTTCCATGTACCAGTGGTCGATACCGGGGTTGCGTACCACCACGTGCTGCCCGCGGACCGGGAACACCTCGTCGTCGTCCGCCAGGTGCTTGGCGCCGACGCCCGTGCAGTTCACCACGAGCGGCGCGGCTTCGAGGCACGCGGACAGGTCGTCCACGTGCCGCTGGACCAGCCTGCCGCCCGCCTCGTGGAACCGGCGCGACAGGTAGGCGAGGTAGCGCGGCATGTCGATCAGGGGAACGGTCGACCACCAGCCGAGCGGGAACCTGCCCCGCAGCTCGGCCTGGTCCACCAGTTCCAGCTCCGGCAGGTGGTCGTGGAACTCCTGCGGGGCGTCGAACAGGTCGGTCACGCCCAGGCCCCGGGCCAGGCGCACCCCGGTGTGGTCGTCGTCGAGCAGCGCGGTGAACTCGGTCAGGCCGACCAGGCTCCAGCGCAGCTCGCGATCGGAGGTGTAGCCGGGCACCCAGAGCCCGCTGGCGGCGGCCGACGTCGACTGCAACGGGCCGCGTTCGGCCCATATCGCGACGTCGAGACCGGCCTCGGCGAGGCACACCGCCGTCGTGAGGCCGATGACACCTGCCCCCACTACCACCGCGTCCGTCATCTTCACTCCCGCTCTCTCGTTCGGTGGCCAGGGATCCGAAACCCGGTGACCGGCTCAGCGGCCGGCGGCCGGCGCGGTCGCCCGCTCCGCGGTCCCGACCTGGTACACGGTGGGGTCGAAGGTCTTGGTGCGCCTGCGGTAACGCCCCGACCGCTGCGGCCAGTTCGTCACCACGCGACCGGCGGCGTTCGTGTACCAGTTGCTGCAACCCGACGTCCACGGCGTGTTGCGGAAGTTCCGCTCGACCCAGGCGACGAACTCGTCGTGCACGGTGTCGCGCACCGTCAGCGAGGTGCCGGCGGGCAGCTCGGCCAAGTGGGTGACGGCCTGCTTGATGTACCGCATCTGGCTTTCGAGCATGTAGGGGATCGAGCCGCTGCCGAGGTCGGTGTTGGGGCCGTAGACGAGGAACATGTTCGGGAAGTGCTTGACGCTGATGCCCAGGTAGGCCTCCGCCCCCTCCTTCCACGAGTCGGCGAGCAGGCGCCCGTCCCGGCCGGTGATCTCGATGTGGCCGAGGATGTCGTCGGTGCGGAAACCCGTGCCGTAGACGAGGACGTCGTGGGACCGCGACTGCCCGTCCGTCGTCGTCACGCCGTCGGCGGTGATCTCCTCGATCCCGTCCACCAGGACTTCGACGTTCGGCTGCGTCAGCGCCGGGTAGTAGCGGCTGCTGAACAGCACCCGCTTGCAGCCGACCTGGTGGTCCGGGGTCAGCTTGGCCCGCAGCTCGGGGTCGGGCACCTGCTTCTCCAGCTGCTTGAGCGCCATCGACGCCATCATGTTGCTGATCTTCGGCGAGCGCGAGAAGGCGTACTGGCCGACTTCCATGAGGGCCCAGTAGCCGAAGCGGTCGGCCAGGCGCATGAACCGGGTGCCGAGGAAACGCTTGAAGCCCTTGTCGTACGAGTAGTTGTGCATCGGCATGACGTACGGCGCGGAGCGCTGGTAGACGGTCAGCTTGCGGACCTGGCGCTGCAAGTGCGGCACGAACTGCAACGCGGAGGCGCCGGTGCCGATGACCGCGACGTCCTTGCCGTCCAGGTCGACGTCGTGCTGCCACCGCGCGGAGTGGAACGCCGGTCCGGTGAAGTCCTCCCGGCCGCGGATCTCGGGCAGCCTCGGCCTGGCCAGGGTGCCGACCGCGGGGATCAGCACGTCGCAGTGCCGCCGCTTGCCGTCCTCGGTCAGAACCTCCCACTGCCCGAGGTCCTCGTCGAACGTGGCCCGGACGACCCGGGAGTCGTACTCGATCTTGTCCGTGACGCCGTGTTCCGCGGCGACCCGCCGCAGGTAGGACTGGATGTCCTTCTGCCCCGGGTACCGCATGGAGAACCCGGTCTGCTTGGCGAAGCTGTAGGAGTAGAGGGTGGACGGGACGTCGCAGGCCACACCGGGATACGTGTTGTCACGCCACACCCCGCCGAGGTCCGGACCTTGTTCCAGGATGGTGACGTCCCCGATGCCGGCATTGCCGAGGTTCACCGCCATCCCGAGACCACCGATACCACTGCCGATGATGATCACCCGCGGACCGCGGGTCGGCTGCCTGCTCTGCATGGTGTCCTTTTCTCGCTGGATGGATGCGATGCCTTCCACCCGCCGCGGACTCCCGGATCAGATGACGACGACCAGGCCCAGGACCGCCAGCAGGACGCACAGCGGCGAGTAGACGAGGCGATCCAGGCGCTGGTAGTCCGGGTTGGCGGGCTTGAAGATGTAGAAGATCGGCTCGGCGATCCCGCGCAGGGCCATCACCCCGACCACGACCCACAGGCCGAGGACGTAGAGCCAGTCGGCGACGAACGGCAGGCGCAGCGACGTCCAGACGCCCGCGAGCGCCAGGTAGGCCGCGCCGAGCAGCGCGGCGCCGACGCCGAGCGTCGCCACCGTCGGCGGGAGGGCTTCGGCGTCGGAGAAGACCTTGCGCAGCAGGTCGCGCTCGTCGCGGAACGGCCACATCACACCGGCCGCCCACATCAGGTGCAGGACGGCGGCGACGGTGAGCAGGACGGCGAGCAGGATGCCAGAGGCAACGATCACGGCTGGTGGCTCCGATTGTGCTGGGTCGGGTGGATGTTCAGCCCGCGGGGGCCGGTGTCCGGACTGTCGCCCGGCGCCGGGCCCGAAGCGTGCTGTACGCCAAAGGGTCCCACCCGTCGGGGCGGTGGGGCAGGAGGGACGGGTCGCCCACCACCGCCCCGGCGTACACCTCGTGCATCAACGGCCGGTCGAGGATCTGGCCGGCCGCGGCCACGCCGCTGCACATCACACCGGTGATCCCGCTGCCGTACCTCGTGCTCTGGCCCACGACCCACAGGCCGTGGACGCTGGTGGCGGTGTCGGGGCGGGCGCCCGCGCGGCCCCAGGTCGCGACGCCGAACGGCGTGCCACCGGTGGACAGCGTGTAGCGCTCCTGCGTCAGCGGCGTGCCCAGCTCGATGTGCGTCGCACGGTCGCGCAGCGGCCCGAGGACCCGTTCGCCCGCGTCCACCACGGCGTCGGTGAAACGCTGCTTCTCCGCCAGGTACCGCGCGGACCTGCGGTAGTCGTTCCCGGCGTCGGTCGGGCCGTCCTCGACGCCCCACACCTTCGGGTCCAACGGGCACAGGGTCATCAGCTCGATGCAGGACTCGCCCGACGGCGCCAGGTGACCGTCCTTTCGAGACCCCATGGAGACGAAGAGGAACTCCACCTCGTCCGGCTGCTCACCGGCGAGCAGGCGTTCGTAGTACGCCTCGATGTCGTCGCTGCCGTACCACCAGACGTTCGCCTCGTGCCGGTCCGCCAGGTCGTCCTTGAGCGCGACGTACACCGTGGCGAACGGCAGGCCCATGCGAGCCTCGCGGGTGAACCGGGTGATCGGGCCGGGCAGGTGCTCGGCGCCGACCATGTCCAGCATCGTCCGGCGGTAGTCCGCATTGGACACCACGATGTCCGCGGTGATCGTCTCGCCGTCGGTCAGCCGGACGCCGGTCGCCCGGCCGTCGGTGACGTCGATGCGGTCGACCCGCGCCTCGGTGCGGAACTCGCCACCGTTGGCGCGCAGGACTTCCAGCAGCGTCGCGGCCAGCATCTGCCCGCCTCCCAGGGGGAAGTAGGCGCCGCGGATGTAGTGGTCCGTCACCATGGCGTGCATGCCGACCGTGGCGGTGGCGGGCTCGATGCCGTAGTTGGGGGACTGGGCGGCCAAAGCGGTGCGTGCGGCGGGTGACAGCCCGCACGTGTCGAACAGCGCGCTCAACGTCCGGTTGTTCCACAGGCGCACGGCTTCCGAACCGGCCGGGTCGGCGGCGGCGGAACCGGCCACGAGCACGGCCCGCTTCGCCTCTCCCACCGCGCGCACGACGTCGATGAACCGGTCGATCCCGTCGGCGTCGGCGGGCAGCATGCGGCGCAGTCGTGCGCGGTACAGCTCCCAGTCCGCGGGCACGTCCAGCGTTCCGCTGGGGGTGATCACCCGGTCGAAGCAGTCGGGATCGAGCATCCGGAGCGGCACCCGGTCCCGCGCGCCGAGGCCGGAGAGCACCGCTGGGATGACGCCGTCCTCGCCGCAGTCGCCCAGGTAGTGGACGCCCGCGTCGAAGAGGTAGCGGCCCCGCCGGCGGAACGCGTGGCTGTTGCCGCCGGCGACGTCGTACTGCTCCAGCACCAGCACCTGTCGTCCCGCCGCGGCCAGGTACGCGGCGGCGGTGAGGCCGCCGAGCCCCGAGCCGATGACGATGACGTCCCAGTGCCGGTCCACCGGGCTCACCTGGTCCCGGTGTCGGGTTCGGCGGGCAGCAGGCCCACGTGCCGGGCGCGCACGCCGAGCTGGAACCGGGAACGGATGCCCAGCTCGCGCAGCAGGTCCGCCACGTGGCGGCGGAACGTGCGCACCGAGACGCCCAACCGGGCGGCAGCGGCGTCGTCCTTGAGGCCTTCGGCGAGCAGGGCGACCACCTGTGCGGTCAACGGCCGTTCCGCGATCCGCGTCAACCGCTCGTGATCGGCCTGCGAGATGCCCTCCGACCAGCGTTCCTGGAACAGGGTGCGCACCAGGTCCGAGGTGTGCGGGCAGTCGCTCATCATGGCCCGCCCGCCCTCCTGGCTCGGGCCGCTGAGCACCCTGTGGTCGTCCACGATGAGGAGGTCGCGCCCCTGTGCGGGCACGATGCGCAGCTGCATGCCGGGCTGCGCGCACAAACTCGGCGCGTGCCGCGCGAGGTCCGCTTCCGCGGCGGCGAGGACCGACACCGAGATCCCGTGCCGCGTCTCGCCGACCGAGCCGACGACCTTGGCGAACTGCGAGGTCGCGACCATGCACCGAACCGACTTCGTGGCGTTGGAGAGCAGAGCCCGGGTCGCCTCGCGCAGCGCGGCCACAGTCGGCAGGGGGGTGACCCCTCGGGTCGTGTTCCGCGTCACCGCGGAATCGACAAGTTGGCGTACTTGCAGCAGGACCGACGCGGCGTCGAGCTCTTGCTCTACGGGGCTCAGTTGGCCAGGGGGCATGCGAGGTGAATCCTCTTTCGTCCGACCGCGCCCGGCGATTGCAGCAGGGCATGAGGTACGTGAGTGCGGGCGCTTCGGTTGCCGCCCTGATGTCATCACCACTCTATTGGCACCTCTCGTCGGGGAAGAGTTGCGCATGTGAGGCATTCTCGTGGGCCCCGGTGCACAAACAGGAATCCGCCACGCTCGGCCGGACGGGTGTAATGACCTTGGCCGGACAGCCTAATTAGGAAGCCGACGGCGCACGGAGTGCTACCAAAAGTTCCATTGGACGCCTGATCACGATGCCCCGATCGACCGTCAGGGTCACATTGTTGTTCACACAAGTTCTGCCCGAAAGGACCATGGTGTCGCTTTGCGCCTTGTCGATCCGGACCGTGTGCACCATTGTGTCGCCGGGTGTCACCGGGCGGCCGAGCGTCACGTCGCCGTAGCTGCCGAGCATGGGCACCCCGACCTGCCGGACGGTCGTCGGCCGGTCGGCGGCCTCCTCGGCGGCCCAGGTCGCCAGCACCAGCACCGCGGCGGCCTGGTTCCACGACTCCAGCAGGAGCGGCAGGGGATAGGCCAGGTCAGGGCCGGTAGAGCCGCGGTACCAGGGCTCGGTGTAGGTCACCGCCTTGATCGCCTCGACCGACTCGCCGGGCGTCAGGGCGGTGACCCGGTCGATCAGCAGCATCGTGTCCCGGTGCGGGATGACGCCCTCGATCCACCCGATGTCGTGCCCACTCACGGCGTCGACTCGGCGGGCTCGTACCGCAGCCGGACCCGGGCGCTCTCACCGCGCGGATTGCCGACCACGGCCCGGCAGCGCCAGGCGCCGTCACGCCGCTGCCAGGACATGTCGACCGTGATCACGTCGTCCGGGTACACCGGCTGGAGGAACCGCGCCGTCTCAATAGCGGCGAGCCGGTGTTCGACGGTCGCCCGTTCCGGGTGGGTGGCCAGCGCACTGCGGTGGACGCTTTCGATGACGCAAACGCCGGGCAGGATCGGAAAACCCGGGTAATGGCCCTCGAAACAAGGTTCGTCGGCGGTGATGTGCAGGCTGGTTCGGGATCCCGGAGTTTCGGCAGTGGGATCTGTGTCCACCAGCACATTCACCGCCGCCCGGACCGCGCGAACTGACAGGTCGTTCACGACCGCGCCTCCGCCTTGGCCGAGACGAGCGCCCAGACCTCCGCGAAACTGCCCATGCTCGCCGTCTCCTCCTCGGCGAGCTTGATCCCGTATTCGCGCTCGATCGACACCATCACTTCGAGTGACAGCAACGAGTCGACGCCGAGGTCTTCGACGAAGCTCGCGTCGTCGGTCACCGAGGCGACCGGGACGTCGAGCGCGTCGGCCACGATCTCGCGCAGGCCTTCTTTGTCCACGTTCTGGGTGCTGGTCATCGTGTCCTCACAGGAGTCTCGGGTGGACGGTGTCGGGGTGGTGGCAGGTCAGGAAGTCGGCAGCGGCCGGAGCAGCGCGCAGCCCACCGCGCCGGTCGGGTCGATAGCGGTGATCAACGCGATCCGGCCCGCCGCGGCGTCGTCCTCGGCGGCGTGCACGAGCGCGGCGACGACGGCGAACATGGCGGCGGCGGCCGAGGTGTCGCCCAGCAGGTCGTCACAGGTGTGGGTGCGGAAGTCCGTGCCGAGCACGGACGTCACGGCCTCCGACTCCGTGCCGCCGGACCGGCTGGGCAGGTGCGCCCACACGTCACCGGGGGCGACGCGGGTGTCGTGCAACGTCCGGCGCACGCAGTCGGCCAGGACCTCGTGGGCGTCTGCGGGCCGCCGTGCCACGCCGAAGCGCACGCCGAGGATCTCGGCCAGGCCGGGACCGCTCTCCGGACCACCCTCGGGGCCGCCGATCTCCACGACCGCGCAGCCCTCGCCCAGGCGCGTGGTGTCATCGGGGTCGGTCAACGCCCGCAGGTCCGCGCGCGCGGTGGAGTGCTCCTCGGCCGCGCCGCACAGGACGGTCTCCGCGCGACCGGTGAGCAGGAGCCGGCGCGAGTAGTTCAGCGCGTGCAGGCCCGCGACCCGGCCACCGCCGACGGTCGCGTTGGGGCCGCGCAGCTGGAACCAGATGGCGGCCCGGCCGGCGGCGCAGTTCATCACCGTGTTCGGGAACTTCGCGGGGTCGACGAAGAACGGCTTCTCCCCGTCGAACGTGCTGCGGGTGAAGTCCATCATCGACTGGGCGCTGCCGGTGGTCGTGCCCAGCACGAGACCGCGATCGGCGACGGGCGAGTCGGCCTCGAACGGCGCGACGTTGGCCGGGTCGCCGGTGACCAGGCCGCCCACCGTAGCCACGGCGAGCGCCGTCACGCGGTCCAGCGACCTGGTGCCCTTCTTGCCCAGCAGCGTGCGCACGGGGAACGAGGGGATGACCGCGGCGCGTCCACCGTGCTCGGTGGCGAAGGCGTCGGTCGGGTCGGCCTCGGGCAGGGCTCGCGTCAGCAGGCCGGACCGGTGCGCGTCGGGTCCGATGCCCAGGGTGGAGATGGCCGACCAGGATCGGATGACCGGTGTGCGGGCGGGGCTGCTCACGACTCGTACCTTCCCAGGATGACGACGGAGTTGTTGCCACCGAAGGCCAACCCGTTGTTCTGGACCACTCGCAGGTCCGCGGTGACGGAGTGATTGGGGACGCAGTCCACGGCGCACTCGGGGTCGGTGTGCTTGTGGTTGATCGTCGGCGGGATGAAGCCGTGCTCGATGGCCAACGCGCAGCCGATCGCGCCCAGGGCGCTGGCCGCGCCCATCGAGTGGCCCAGCATCGACTTCATCGACACCGTGCGCGGCATCTCCTTGCCGTAGACGTCCCGGATGGCGCTGGACTCGGTGACGTCGTTGGCCGCCGTGCCGGTCCCGTGCGCGGAGATGAGGTCGACCTCGCCGGGCTTCACGCCCGCGTCGGAGAGCGCCAGTCGGACGCAGTCCGCGATCCGGTCCTGGAACGGCGCCACCGGGTGGTGCGCGTCGCAGTTGAGGCCGTACCCGAGCACCTCCGCGTGGATGCGGGCGCCGCGCGCGAGCGCCGAGTCCAGGGCCTCCAGGACCAGGATGCCGCCGCCCTCGCCGGTCAGGATGCCCTTGCGGTCGACGTCGAACGGCTGGCACACCTCGGGCGCGATGGTGCCGAGCCGGTAGAAGCCCGCGAAGGTCTTCCGGCACACGGCGTCCGCGCCACCGCACAGCGCGATGTCGGCCTCGCCCAGGCGGATCGCGTCCAACCCGTAGCCGATCGCGTAGTTCCCCGCGGCGCACGCGGTCGCGATGGTGATCGTCTCCGCCTGCGACAAGCCGAATTCCTGGGCGACCGCGGCGGACAGCGTGCCGACCGGCACGCGGCGGGCCATCGTCTCCGGCGAGTCGGCGACCGGACGGCCGACCTCGTGCTCGACGATGCGGTCCAGCTCGTGCGCCTCGCCGTCGGTGGTGCCCACCGCGATCAACGTGCGCGCGCCCGCGAGGTCCGCCGACGACAGCCCCGCGTCAGCGGTGGCGAGCCGGGCGGCGGCCAGCGCGAACTGGGTCGCCCGACCCACGTCCCCGACGGCGACTTCCCGCTGCCAGCGGGTCGGGTCGAAGTCGGCGACCTCGCACCCGTTCGAGTACTCGAACCCCTTGGTGTCGAACAACTCCATCGGGCGGGCGCCGCTTCTGCCCGCACGCAGACCGTCGAGGAAATCGGTGACGCCGGTGCCGATGCTGGACACCGGGCCGAGTCCTGTGACGACCACTCGGCGCGCGGTGCCGCCGTGACCATCGCTCATTTTCGGGCTCCCGGAGGCGTTCTGGACGGGCCGCGCCCGCGATCGGACGCGCCGGACGTGCAAGCCGCACAGTAGGGACCGCGCCGGGTCGGAACCTAGCGATGTGCCCGTCCCTCGCATGAAGCTGCTACCCGGCGACGTGCCGCGCTGCATGATCTTGACAACCTTGGGGCGCGGTGGGGCCAACTCGCCACCGGCGCGTCTACGGTCGGCCTTGATGCGATTCCGCTCCTTCTCCGAGTCGAGGTAGGCGATGACGAGCACTGTCGACGGCAGCACAGCGGCGTTAACCGGGGATGCCCCCGGACCCGCCGCTCCCGCTTGGCGTTTCGGGGAGTTCGCCGAGGGTCTGCGTCAGATCGGCCTGGGCCACATGCCGCACACCGAGGGCATGTCCGGTATCCCCGAGGTCATGATGGGCGGGCGCAAGCTCGTCAACTTCGCGCCCGTGAACTTCCTCAACCTGCACAGCCGCGAGGACGTCATGGGCGTCTTCACCGACGCGGCGCGCACCTACGGCCTGGCCACCGGCGGCGCCCGGATCAGCCAGGGCGTCACCAAGCCCCACGTGGACATGGAAGCCGAGCTGTGCCGCATCCTGGGCAAGGAGCGGGCCGTCGGCTACGCCACCGGCCTGGTGGCGAACATCGGCTTCATCCACGGCATGTCCAAGAGCATCAAGTGGACCGACGGCCTGGAGATGGACCACAGCGACGTGGTCTTCGTCTACGACCGCGAGAGCCACTGGAGCCTGTGGAAGGCCGCCGACCACCTCAAGTACGGCGAGCGCCTGTTCTCCTTCAAGCACAACAACGCCGAGGACCTGGAGAAGGTCCTGCAACGACTCCAGGGCAAGCGGGTCGTCGTGGTGTTCGAGAGCGTGTACTCCCTCGACGGCTCGGTGGCGCCGATGCACGACATCGTCGACGTCTGCGAGCGCTACGGCGCGCTGTCCTTCGTGGACGACGCGAACGGCTTCCTGGTCTACGGCCCCGCGCACCGGCCGTTCGCCGAGGAGTACGCGGGCATGCTGCGGTCCACGTTCATCATGGTGTCGCTGAAGAAGGCCGTCGGACTGGAGGGCGGACTGATCGTCGGCCCCAGCGACCCCATCTTCTCCCTCGAACTGCTCGGCATGACCTCGGCGTTCACAGCGCAGGTCCAGCCTCCCACCGCGGCCACCGCCGCCTACGCGATGCGCCTGCTCACGCAGGACGAGCCCAAGATCGTCGACAACTACCTCGAACGGGTCGAGAAGTTCCGCGGCCTGCTGTCCGAGGAGGGTGTCCGCCTCTACCCGACGCCGTCGATCATGACGTCGCTGCACGTCGGCTCCGAGGAGAAGGGCATGCGGCTCAAGGCGAAGTTCCTTGAGCACGGCTACCGCATCCCGATCTACGTCTTCCCGGCCGCCAAGAAGAACAACAGCGTCATGCGGCTCATCCTGAACGCTTCGCACACGGACGAGCACATCGACGGCTTCATGACGCTCCTGCGGAAGTTCAAGGGCGAGTTCGACCTCTGAACCCTGCCCGTCCCCCTTTGGAAAGCACTACGGAAGGAATACCCATGACCGCCAGCGTCGAGCAGCGAGTGGACCGCATCAAGGAGATCGTCTGCGACATCCTCGAACTGGAGCACGACGAGGTCACCGACACGGGCCTGTTCAAGGAGGACTACGGCGCGGACTCGCTGCTGTCGATCGAGATCCTCTCCTCGCTGGAGAAGGAGTTCGGCGTCGTCATCGACCAGGCCGAGATGTCCCGCATGGTCAACATGGAGGGCGTCGTCGAGGTCGTGACCGAGGCGATCGACCGCAAGTGACGTCAGGCGCGGCCCAGGGTGCTGCGGCGGTCCACGCGACCGCGCCGAACGAGTGGAGTTGGCGTGTGATGACCAGTTCTGTGGCAGGCGGACCGCGGTCGATCCGCGATGACGACGTCGTGGTCACCGGGATCGGTGTGATCTCCAGCATCGGCACCGGTGTGGCCGAGTTCGCCGCGGGTCTGCGCGCCGGGCGTAGCGGTGTCTCACCGATCACCGCGTTCGACACCTCCGGATTCGAGCACGCCAACGGGTGCGAAGTGACCGACTTCGACCCGGGCCCGTGGGTGCGCACGCTCGACCCCGCGTCCCTGGGCCGGGCCGCCCAGTTCTCCGTCTCGGCGGCCAGGATGGCCGTCGAGGACGCCGGCATCGACGCGGCCGAGCTGGCCGCCAAGCGGATGCTGGTGTCGATCGGCACCACCGATGGCGAGTCGTCCGACCTCGACCGCGTCGTCGCGGCGGAACTCGCCGGCGGCCCCGAGGCGGTCGACCCCGTCGTGGCCGGCCGCACGTCGGCGAGCAGGCTCTCCGTCGCGGTGGCCCGTGAGCTCGGCCTCGTGGACGTGGAGGCGATGACCATCGCCACCGCCTGCGCGGCCGGGAACTACACCATCGGCTACGGGTACGACGCCGTGCGGTCGGGCGAGGTCGACATGGTGCTCTGCGGCGGCGCGGACGCGTTGTGCCGCAAGACCTTCGCCTCGTTCTACCGGCTCGGCACCATCGCCCCCGACGTGTGCCGGCCGTTCGACGCCGACCGCCAGGGGATCCTCACCGGCGAGGGCGCCGGCGTGCTGGTCCTCGAACGGTGGGCCGACGCGCGCAAGCGGGGCGCGCGGGTCTACGCCCGCATCCTCGGCTACGGCCTGAACTGCGACGCCACCCACCAGGTGGCCCCCGACCAGGACAGCGTGGCGCGCTGCATGACGTTGGCGCTGGAGAACGCGGGCGTCAAGCCGGACGAGGTCGACCTGATCTCCGCGCACGGCACCGGGACCAGGGCGAACGACCTGACCGAGGCCGGCGCCATCCGCGAGGTCTACGGCGGCAAACCGCCCCGCACGATCTCGATCAAGTCGATGCTCGGCCACGCGATGGGCGCGGCGAGCGCGCTCGGCGCCATCGCGTGCGCGCTCGCGATCCACCGCGGGTTCATCCCGCCGACCATCAACCACCGCAAGACCGATCCGGAGCTGGGCATCGACTGCGTTCCCAACACCGCGCTCGACGTGGCGCCCGCGATCGTCCAGAACAACGGCCTGGCCTTCGGCGGGAACAACGCCGTGGTGATCCTGGGCAGACACGAGGAGGAGAACCCGTGAGCAAGCGATGGGCGATCGCCGGCGTAGGAGCCCTGTCCAGCGTGGGGCGGACCGCCGAGGAGATGTTCGACAACCTCTGCGCGGGCAAGACCGGGCTCGGTCCCCTGCGCGCGTTCACGCCGGAGTGGTACACCGCGCAACACCTGCACGAGATCGACGACCTCGACGCCTACCCGGACGTCGAGGGCCGGGCAACCCGCTTCCTCCTGGACGCGATCGGCCAGGCGCTGGACGACGCCGGGATGCCGCACGACCTGGCGGGCGTGCCCGTGCTGGTCGGCACCGGGCTGCGCGAGCTGCGCAGCGTGGAGCTGTGGGCGCGTGGCCAGACCAAGGCCGACGAGCGTCGCCTGCACTTCGGCGCCGCGCTGCGCGAGCGGTTCGGCGCCGACGACACCCACACGTTCTCCAACGCCTGCTCGGCGTCGCTCTACGCGCTGTCGCTCGCCGTCGACCTGCTCGACTCGGGTGAGCACGACACGGTCGTCGTGGCGGGCACCGACTCGATCACCGAGTCGATGTTCGGCGTGCTGGACCGGCTGCAATCCGTGCCGCCCGAGCGGTTGCGCCCCTTCGACGTCAACCGGAAGGGCACCATCCTCGGCGAGGGCGCGTCGGCGATCGTGCTGCGGCGCGAGCCGGCCGGGTCCGGTCAGGTCCGGGGTTGGCTGCGCGGTGTGGCGATCAACTGCGACGCCTTCCACGCGACCGCGCCGGAGGCGGGCAGCATCGCCGAGGTCATCCGGAACGCCCACAGCGCCGCGGCGGTCCGTCCCGACGAGGTGGACCTCGTGCTGCTGCACGGAACCGGCACCATGGCCAACGACACCGGTGAGGCGACGGCGATGGCCGAGGTCTTCGGCACCGAGGTCAAGCACCCGGTGATGACGGCCATGAAGTCGATGACCGGGCACACCTCGGGCGCGTCCGGCCTGCACTCGCTGATCATGGCGCTGACGAGCATCGCGCAGGACCGCGTCAGCCCGACGCTCCACCTCGAGGATCAGATCCCGGTGGCCGCGGACTTCCGCATCGCCACCCGGGAACACGTCGGCGAAGGGCCGATGGTGGCCCAGGTCAACGGTTTCGGCTTCGGCGGCGTCAACGCCGTCGCCATCGTGGAGGGAACGCGATGACCGCGGTACAGGAAAGCGCCGACGTGAAGGAACGCGCAGAGCAGGTCGGTTCTGGGCAGGTCGTCGTCACGGGCGTCGGCTTCGCCCTGCCCGGCGTGGCCGAGCCCGGCGAGGTGGAGCGCGGCCGTGATGCCGCCGCCGAGCCGGTGGACCCCGCCGCCCACCTGGGCAAGAAGGGCCTGCGGTACAAGGATCACGCGACCCGCCTGGCGCTGGTCGCGGCGAAGGCCGCGCTCGTGCGCTCCGGGCTGTGGAACGAGACCGACGGGCTGACCGTCGACCCGCGCGACGTGGCCGTGCTGGCCACCTCCAACCTGGGCAACCTCGACTCGGTCGCCGAGGTGGCCGCGCTCATCGGGCGTGAGGGCGGCACGCGGCTGGTCAGCCCCATCGCCACCCCGAACCTCTCCAGCAACGTGGTGTGCGCCGACATCGCCATCCGGTTCGGCCTGCGCGGGCCGAACATGATGGTGTGCAACGGCGCCACCTCCGGGTTGGACGCCCTGCGCTGGGCCGCGACCTGGCTGCGTTCCGGGCGGGCACGTCACGCGCTGGTCGTGGGCGTCGAGCCGGACAACGACGTGAGCCGGGCGTACGCCGGCGGTCAGGTGCTCGACGGCGCGGTGGCCGTCGTGATCGAGCGTGACGACAGCACGGCCGGGCGTGCGGTGCTCGGCGAACTCGGCCCGGTGGCGCGGTCCGGTCGGCTGGACGAGTCCGTCGCCGCCGCGGGCGGGACCGACGCCGGCTCGCGGGTGTGGTTCGTGCCCGAGGGCGACGGGATGTCCTCCGTCGTGCTGCCCGAGGCCGAGCGGGTGGACGTGTCCCGCGGTTGGGGTCGCACGTCCGGCGCGCACGGGCTCCTCCAGATCGCCGTGGGCACCGCACACCTGGCCGGCGGTGCGTCGAGCGTCGTGGCCACCTGTGGTGGACCGGCCGACGACGCGATCGCCTCCGTCGTCCTTCGCGCGCCGCGGAGCGAGCCGTGCCCGGCCTGACGGCCACCCGACCCGGCGTCGACAACCACACCCCGCTGATCCTGCTGCCGCGGACCAAGCCCCCGGGTGCGCCCAGAGTCCTGCTGCTGCACGGCATGGCCAACAACGGCAACGTGTGGCAGCCGGTGTGCGAGGAGGCCGGGGAGCAGTGGGAGATCTGGTCCGCCGAGCTGCCGTGGCGCAACGAGGGCGTCGGATCGTGGGCGCACGAAGAGGATTCCGCGCGGTGGGTGGCGGAGGCGCTGACCGGCGTCACCGACTCCGCGGGGCCGATCGACCTCGTCGTGGCGCACTCGTTCTCCGCCTCGCTGCTGCTCCGCGTGCTCGCCGAGGTTCCCGCTTCGAGCCCGCGCGCCGCCGTCCTGGTGTCGCCGTTCTACAAGCCGTCCCCGGACGACTTCGACTGGTCGATGCTCACCGGCCTGGCGACCACGTTCGTGGACGCCATGCGGGAGGGCATCCGGGTGGCCGCGGCCGGACGGGGCAACCCGGACCTGCACGACGCCGCGGCGCTGCGGGTGTGCGAGCGGATCGGTCCGTACGCGTGGACCAGGTTCCTCCAGACCTACCTGAACTCGCCGTGGGTCGACCTGGACCGCCTCGACCTGCCGTGCCTCGTCCTGGCGGGGGAGGACGACCTCATCGCCCCACCGACCGACGCGATGTCCCTCGCGGAACGGCTGCCGTCGGCGCGGCTCGAACTGCTGCCGTCGTGCGGTCACTTCCCGATGGCGCAGGAGGCCGGCGCCTTCACCAAGAAGGTCGCCGACTTCCTCGCCACCCTCCCGTCTTTGCCCTGACCCCGAACCCGTGAAACGGAGACGAGAACCGAGATGACCAGCATCGCGGTCAAGACGCTGCTGTCGGAGACGACGAGCGTCACCTACACGCCCGGCTACGAGGGCGCCAACATCGGCACCATCATCGGCTTCAAGCACGTGAACTACCTCGTGGAGAAGGCGGTCATCGAGCACTTCCGCCGCAGTGGGCTCGCGGTCGGCGCGCTCTACGAGAGCACTGGCGTCGGCTTCGACATCATCGACATCAAGACCAAGCTCAGCGCCGCGCTGCTGGTGGATGACGACGTCGACGCCGTGGTGACGCCCACGACCGGTGACAGCGGGAACGTCGCCTCCTTCTCCGTGGAGCTGACGGTCCAGCGTGACGGCGCGCCCAAGCGCGCGGTCCGGTCCAAGGTGCAGGTGCAGTTCCGCCGTGACGGGGACGAGCGCCGCATGACGAAGCGCGCGCCGCTGCCCGAGGGCTTGGACCGCTTCGTGGTCGACTACATCGGCGGTTCCGAGCCCGGCGCGGCGATCACCGAGTTCGGCGCGCCGCTGATGTCCGGCGCCTCCAGCGACGACGACCCGGTCAGCCGCAAGCTGGTCGAGGGCCGCAACGCCTACGCCTGGCGGTTCAAGGTCCCGTACCCCTACATCCACTTCTTCGAGCGCCTCCAGATGTCGGCCTACCTGCGGCTGATGGAAGAGGCGAAGTCCCGGTTCGTAGAGGCGCGGGGCTGCTCGATCGGCGGCATGCTCACCGAGCGCAACTGGATCCCGGCGGTGTCCGCGAACTCGGTGACGATCATGGACGAAGTCCTCATGGAAGAGGACCTCTACATCGTCTACTCGGTCAAGGACATCTTCAAGAACATGCTCTACACGGCGACGATGGACTGCTACGTCGTCCGTGACGGCAAGCTCGTCCAGACCGCCACCGGCGAGATCACGCACTGCTACGTGATGGTGGAGAACGGCAAGGAGGCCGTCATGGTCCCCTGGGACGAGCGTGTCGTGACCGCCTTCTCCTCCGCACCCGCGCAGGCATGAACGCGCCGGTCATCACGGCCTGGTCGGCGCTGTCGCCCTTCGGCGGGGACACCGCCGCCTTCCGTGACGGCGTCCTGGCCCTCCCCGCCACGTCCGCCGGGGAGTCGGGCCCCCTCGTGGTCCCGGGCTTCGACGTGAAGCAGGCGTTGGGACGGCGGGGGACCCGCGCCATGGACCGGGCGACGGCCCTGGCCGTGGTGGCCGTGCGCGACCTGCTCGACTCCGTCCCCGACCGGCGCGAGCGCGCCACGGGCCCCACCGGCGCGATCGTGCTGGGGACGACGACGGGCAGCGCGGCGTCGGCGATGCAGATCACCCGCGACTCCCTCACCGGGGAGAAGCCGTTCTACGTCGAGGCCGCGCGCGTCCCGAACGCGATCATGAACTGCCCGGCCGGCCAGAGTGCCATCTGGCAGCAGGTCAAGGGCCCCAACACGACGCTGGCGGGTGGCCGCGCCGCCGGTCTGCTGGGGCTGCGGTACTCGCGCCGACTGCTCGACGCCGGCCGAGCGTCGGCGGTGCTGTGCGGCGCGGTGGAGGAGTTCAGCCCGCAGCGGCAGCTGCTGGAGGAACGCGGGCGGCCCGCCGTCGACGAGCCCATCCGGCTCGGCGAGGGCGCGGCCATCCTGATGGTGGAGCACGCCCTCGCGGTGGAGCCCGACGACGTCCTGGCCGAAGTCCTGGCCGTGGAGTCCGGGGTGCACGGACCCGAGGACGCGGCCGAGCGCATCGCCAACTGCGTCACCAGGACCCTGAACTCCGCCGGTATCGCGCCGGAGGACCTGTGGGCGGTCAGCACGGTTCCCCGCACCGCCGAGGACCGGCGCGTCGAGACGCGGGCGTTGGACACCGCCCTCGGCTCGGCCACCCCGACGCGGTTCCCGCTGGAGTCACCCTGGGGCGACGCCGGCGCGGTCACCGCCGTGTTCCAGATCGCGTCGGTGCTGGCGACCGCACACCGTGAAGGCGGCGCGGGCAAGCCGGTGCTGATCCTCGCGGTCGACCCGGACGGCCTGCACGCCGCCGCGCTCCTGAGGATCGGAGAACCCTCGTGATCGACGCCGACGGCATCCGCGCCGTCCTCCCGCACCGCCCGCCCATGCTGCTGGTCGACCGCGTCGACGAGTGCGTCGACGGGGAGAGGATCCGCGCCGTCCGCCAGGTCGTGGCGACCGAGCCGTGGTTCGCCGCGTCCGGCGTCCCCGTCGCGGACGCGTACCCGCAGGCGTTGATGCTGGAGTCCTGGGCGCAGACGGCCGGGGTGCTGGTGACCAAGGAGTCGCCCAACCCCGATGTGCTGAGCGGCACCGTCATGCTCTTCGGCTCGGCATCGGGCGTGGAGTTCCACGGGCAGGTGACAGCCGGCCAGGTGATGGAGCACCACGTGACCATCGGCAGGGTCATCGGCGATTCCGTGGTCGCCGGCGGGAAGACCGTCGTCGACGGCGAGACGGTGATGACCGTGGACCAGATCATCATGATGTTCCAGCCCGCGAGCGTCTTGCGCCCGCAGGCTGTCGGCAAGGAAGAGAGCCATGCCTGACATGCAGGAAAGTGCCCCGGTCGCCTTCGTCAGCGGCGGTTCGCGCGGTATCGGGCGGGCAGTGGTCCGCAGGCTCGCCGAGGACGGCTTCGACGTCGCCTTCTGCTACGCCGCCAACACCGACGCGGCGACCGCGGTGGAGAAGGAGGTCGCCGAGCTCGGCCGCACCGCGCTGGCGATCCGCGCGGACGTCGCCGACGCGGCGTCGGTGCGCTCGGCCGTGGCGGACACCGAGTCCACCCTCGGCCCGATCACCGCGGTGGTGACGTCGGCGGGCATCACCCGCGACAACCCGCTGCTGCTGATGAAGGACCACGAGTGGAACGACGTGATCAGCGTCAACCTCGACGGGGTCTACAACGTCTGCCGTGCCGTCGTCTTCGAGATGATGAAGCGCAAGCGCGGCTCCATCGTGAACCTGTCGTCGGTGGCGGGCGTGTACGGCAACGCGACGCAGTCCAACTACGCCGCGTCCAAGGCGGGCATCATCGGCCTGTCGAAGTCGCTGGCCAAGGAGCTGGGCCGGGCCAACATCCGGGTCAACGTGGTGGCGCCGGGCTTCATCGAGACCGACATGACGGCCGCGGTCGACCCCAAGGTGCTGGAGAAGATGCTCGGCAACATCCCGCTGAAGCGGGTGGGCACGGCCGACGAGGTGGCCGACCTGGTCTCGTTCCTGACCTCCGACCGCGCGGCCTACATCACCGGCGGCGTCTTCCAGATCGACGGCGGCATCAGCATCTGACGGCGGCATCAGGCATCCGAGGAGCGACATGAGCAAGGCACCCAAGCGACCGCGCTGGTACTTCTCCCTCCGGAGTCCGTACTCGTGGTTCGCCTACCGCGACCTGGTGGAGAAGTACCCCGACGTCGCCGACGCGATCGAGTGGATCCCGTTCTTCGAGCCCGACGAGCAGAGCACCGGGATGCTCGGCGAGGCGGGCGTCGACCTGGCCGTGGTGGCCATGGCGCGGGCGAAGAACTTCTACATCCTCCAGGACACCGCGCGCATGGCCGCCGCGCGCGGCTGGAAGATGACGTGGCCGGTGGACCGCAACCCGGTGTGGGAAGTCGCCCACTTCGGCTGGTTCGTCGCCGAGGACGCGGGCGTCGGCCGGCAGTACTGCGACCGGGTCTACCAGGCCCGGTGGGAGCAGAACCTGGACGTGAGCGACCGGTCGGTCATCCACGGCATCGCGGCGGACCTCGGCATCGACGCGGACAAGGCCGCCAACGCGGCCGACGACCCGGAGATGCGTCAGCGCGGCCTGGACACCCTGGTCCGCTGCGCGAAGGACGGGATGTTCGGCGTCCCCTTCTTCATCAACGGCCGCAACAAGTTCTTCGGCGTCGACCGGCTGCGCGCCTTCGTCGCGGACGTGCGCGGCGACGTGTACTCCGAGGTCGAGCAGGCCTGGGACGCCGAGTACCTGGACTTCCCCGAATTCAGCGTCCCCGGCGCCGACCACGGCCACGCCGGTGGCTGCGGCTGACCGCCGACCTTCCCGAAAGGACATGAGATGACCGACTCCACCGCCACTCCCACCATCGACGTCACCGAGCTGCGCGAGCTCGTCGCGGACGTCCTGGACCTCCCGATCGAGAAGGTCACCGACGACGCGCACTTCGTCGAGGACCTGGGCGTGGACTCCTTGCTGTCGCTCGAACTGGCGGTCTCGCTCGAACGCCACTACCAGATCAAGATCGAGTCGAACGAGGTGTCGGACGTGGTGCGGATGCGCGACGTCATGCGCCTGCTCGACGGCAAGCTGGCCGGTCGCTGACCTTCCACCGACCACACCACCGGGGAGAAACGTGAACCACCTCTGGCATCCCTTCGCCGACATGGCCGCGGTCGAAAAAGCGGGCGAGTTCGTGGTGGACTCCGGTGACGGGGTCTGGATCACCGACTCGGACGGCAACCGCTACCTGGATGCCACCGCCGGGCTGTGGTTCGCGAACGTCGGCCACGGCCGCGGTGAACTGGCCGACGCCGCGGCCAAGCAGATGCGCAAGGTGGCCGCGTACTCGACCTTCGGCGACGTCGCCACCAGGCCGACCCTCGAACTCGCGGAGCGGCTGGCGGACATCTCGCCGATGGCCGACACGAAGGTCTTCTTCACCAGTGGCGGGTCGGACTCGGTCGAGACGGCGGTCAAGCTTGCCCGCCGCTACTGGCACGAGGTGGGCAAGCCCGACCGCACCCACGTCATCGGCCGCGGGCACGGGTACCACGGCATGCACGCCGCGGGCACGTCGCTGTCGGGGTTGCCGCTGAACAAGGCGGACCACGGGACGCTGGTCCCGGACACCGCGACGGTGACGTGGGACGACCCGGCCGACCTCGCCGCGGCCATCGAGCGGCTCACCCCGGAACGGGTGGCGGCGTTCATCTGCGAGCCGGTGATCGGTGCCGGGGGAGTGCTGCCGCCCCCGCCCGGCTACCTGGCCGAGGTGCGGCGGATCTGCCGGCACTACGACGTCCTGTTCATCGCGGACGAGGTCGTCACCGGCTACGGCCGCCTCGGGCACTGGTTCGCCAGCGGCCGGTTCGGGCTGGAACCGGACATGATCGTCACGGCCAAGGGGCTCACGTCCGGTTACGCCCCGATGGGCGCGGTGCTCGTCGGGCCGCGCGTCAGCGAGCCGTTCTTCCGGCCGGCCGGCGGGGTGTGGTGGCGGCACGGCTACACCTATTCCGGCCACGCCATGTGCGCCGCGGTCGCCCTGGCCAACCTCGACCTGATCGAGCGGGAGGACCTGGTCCGCTCGGCCGCGGCGTTGGAGGGCGTGATCGTGGATCACCTCGGGCGGCTGGCTTCGCACTCCGCGGTGACCGAAGTCCGTTGCGGCGTGGGCGCTTTGGCCGCGGTGCAGCTCAAGAACGCCGCGTCCGCGCAGGACGCCGTGCGTGCCGCGCGTGCCCACGGTGTGAGCACCAGGGCGATCGGGGCGGGCGCGTTGCAGGTGTCACCCGCGTTCGTCGCCACGTCCGTGGACATCGCCGCGATCGCCGCCGGTCTGTCCGCCGCGCTGGACACGCTGGTGGAGCCGCACATCCCGGATCCCCGCAGTGACGGAGCGTCCCGATGAGCACTGTGGCGGTCACCGGCACGGGCGCGTTGTCGGCGGTGTGCGCCGATCCGGCGGACCTGTGGCGGGCCATGACCGAGCGGCGGGAACCCGTCCCGGAGTCCGCACCCGGGATCGGTCCCGAGTGCGGCCCGGGGCTGTGGCGTCGGATCGCCGACCCGCTGTTGGATCAGGCGCGTTCGGAGCTGCCCGCCGCCGGGCGTTCGACCCACGCGGCCTGGGCGGCGGTGAGCCAGGCCGTGGCGCAGGCGCGGTTGACCGATGCCGACACGGCGCGGATGGCGGTCGTCGTGGCCGGCGGTGTCGGTGACGTCGAGCAGGCCGAGCGGTGGCGCGGGGGTGAGGTCGCGCCTGGGCACTGGCCGCCCACGCACCGGTCGGCCGCCGTGATCGCCGATCGTCTCGGTGCTCGACGGGCCGCCTTGGACCTGTCCAACGCCTGCGCCGGCGGTGCCTACGCGATGGCCCTCGGCGTCGGGATGATCGCGGACGGGACGGCGGACGTCGTGGTCGCGGCGGGGGTGGAGACCGCCTCCCGGCTGATCACGGCGAGCTTCAACCGACTCGGCGCCCTCGACCCGGAGGGCTGCCGGCCGTTCGACCGGAACCGGGCGGGCACGAGCCTCGCCGAGGGAGCCGGCGCCGTCGTGATCGAGTCGATCGACCGTGCGCGTCGCCGTGGTGTTCCCGTTCTGGGCACGGTGGCGGGCCATGGCTGGACGTGCGACGCCCATCACGCCACCGCGCCGGACCCCAGCGGTGAACGGATCATCGCGGCCATGCGCCGTGCGATGGAACGCGCGGACATCCGTGCCGACGACGTGGGTGTGGTGGTGCCGCATGCGACCGGGACACCGTTGAGCGACGTCACCGAATCGACCGCTTTGGGCGCCGTGCTGGGTGATCGGCTGGGTGAGGTTCCGGTCTACAGCACGAAAGCCGCCCTCGGTCACACCGGTGCGGCTTCGGGTCTGCTGTCGGCCGTCGCGGCATTGGCGGTGCTCCGGCACGGAGTCGTTCCGCCGAACATCGCGGTGAAGGAACCGGATCCGGATTGTCCGGTTTGGGTTCCTTCGGAAGAGGTCCCGGTACGCGGAAGCCACGCGCTCGTCAACGCGTTCGCTTTCGGCGGCCACAACATCTGTCTCGTCCTTGCCCCCGCGGAGGACCGACCGTGACGACACCCGCCCTTTCCCCGCTGCCGGTCGCCGACCCCGTCCGCGAACTCGTCGTCACCGGCGTCGGCGTGTGCGCTCCGCCTGCCGAAGGCGCCCCGGACTGGTTCGACTACCGGACCGAATTGGGCCCCCAGGGCTACAAATACGTTCCGCGTGCGGCGCAGTACCTGTTGGCGGCGGCCAAGCGGGCATTGATCGACGCCCGGCTGGAGTCGGAAGGGCCGGACGACCGGTGCGGCGTGGTGCTGGGTTCGAACAACTGCGCCTCGCGGTTGCACGCCGACATCGACCGGGAGGTCGCGGACACCGGTATCCGGTTCCTGCGCCCCGCCACGGTGCCGTACTTCTCGGTCAACCTCTTCCTCGCGCGCCTGGGTATCGAGTACGGCTGGCGAGGGTTCACCCTGGCCGTGCACAGCCCCGCGACGGCCGGAGTGGAGACGGTGGAACAGGGCTTCCGCGTCGTACGTGACGGCGACGTTGACTGGCTCGTCCTGGGCGCCACCGAGACCCCGCCCGACACAACATCCCCCACCCCACCCGCCACTCACCCCACCCCACCCGCCGCCGCGCCCGCCACGACCGCACCGGCAGCCACCGCGCCCGCGCCCGCCGGCGCTCTGTCGGCTTCAGCCCCGCCCGGTGCAGCCCGGCCCGGCGCCGATCTGTCCGGTACCGGCCTGACCGCCTCGGCTCCGCCCGCCGCCGCCACCGTGCCCGCCGCGCCCGGCGCCGATCTGTCTGCGGCCGGCCGGCCGGATCCTGATCGGCCCCGCCCCGACCTGCCCGGTGCAGCCCTGCCCGCCGCCGACGACGGCGCGGCCGTGCTGATCGTCGAACCGGCCTCACGTGCAGCCGCACGCGGCGCGCGGGTGTACGGCTCCTTGGCGTCCTCATCCCTGTTCATTCCGCCCTCGGCCGCAGTCCGTGACGCGGACGCCGAGGTCGACAGACTTCGTGCTGTGCTCGCCGACCACGGCGTCTCCGCGGACATCCCCGTCCGCCTCCTCCGCGATTCCTCACCAGTCGCCGACGTGGTGGCACGGGCCCTTCCCGGCGCCCGGAGTCGAACCGTCGGGCCGGGGTGCCTGAGCCCCGTCCTCGAAGTCGCCGACATCCTCCGCGCGGGCGGGCCGGGTACGGCGGTGGTGTGCGCGAACGCGCTGGGCACCGTCGCCGTGACCATGGTCGTTCCCGCCCGCCCCGCTTCGGGAGGAAATCCGTGACCGCTGTCGACATCCCGACCACCGCGCACATCCCGCCCACCGCGCACGCACCGGCCCGAGCCATGGCCGCCCTGGTCGGCGAACTCACCGCCATGCGCGAAGCCGCCGCGGCAGGTCCCTCACCGGAGGCGACCCAAGCGCAACACGCGCGCGGCAAGCTGACCGCCCGTGAGCGGATCGACCTGCTCTTCGACCCCGGTTCCTTCCGCGAGGTCGACCAGTTCCGCAAGCACCGGGCGACCGGCTTCGGCCTGGAGGACCGCACCCCGGCCACCGACGGCGTCGTCACCGGCTGGGGCACCGTGGACGGCCGGACGGTCTTCGTCTACGCCCACGACTTCCGGATCTTCGGCGGCTCGCTCGGCGAGGCGCACGCCGCGAAGATCCACAAGGTGATGGACCTGGCGGAGCAGGCCGGCGCGCCGATCGTCAGCCTCAGCGACGGCGCGGGCGCGCGGATCCAGGAAGGCGTCTGCGCCCTGGCCGGCTACGGCGGCATCTTCCGCCGCAACGCCCGCGCCTCGGGTGTCATCCCGCAGATCAGCGTCATCCTCGGCCCGTGCGCGGGCGGCGCGACCTACTCGCCCGCGTTGACCGACTTCGTGTTCATGGTCCGCGACATCTCCCAGATGTACATCACCGGCCCGGACGTGGTGCAGGCCGTCACCGGCGAGGAGATCACCCACGAGGCCCTCGGCGGCGCGGACGTGCACACCGGGATCTCCGGTGCGGCGACCTTCGTGTTCGACACCGAGGCGGAATGCTTCGAAGAGGTCCGCCACCTGCTCTCGCTGCTCCCCTCCAACAATCGTGAACTGCCGCCAGTGGTCCAGACCGGTGACGACCCGGAACGGCGCAACGACGTCCTGCTCGACCTCGTTCCCGCCGATCCCACCCGCGCTTACGACATGCGCGAGGTCATCGGCGAGGTCGTCGACGACGGTGATTTCCTCGAAGTGCACGCGAACTGGGCCTCGAACGTGGTCTGCGCGCTCGCCAGGCTCGACGGGAATGTGGTCGGAATCGTGGCCAACCAGCCCGCGGTGCTGGCCGGGGTGCTCGACATCCACGCGTCCGAGAAAGCCGCGCGATTCGTCCAGACGTGCGACGCGTTCAGCATCCCATTGATCACCCTGGTGGACGTGCCGGGATTTCTGCCCGGCCGCGGTCAGGAACACGACGGGATCATCCGGCACGGCGCGAAGCTCCTCTACGCCTATTGTTGCGCAACTGTTCCGCGAGTGCAGATGATCCTGCGCAAGGCTTACGGCGGCGCGTACATCGTCATGGACTCACGTTCGATCGGCGCCGATATCTCCCTTGCGTGGCCCACCAATGAAATCGCGGTCATGGGCGCCGAGGGCGCGGCGAATGTGGTGTTCCGCCGGGAGATCGCGGCGTCGGACGACCCCGCCGCCCTGCGCGCGCAGCGGATCAAGGAGTACCGGCAGGAGTTGATGCACCCGTACTACGCGGCCGAGCGCGGGCTGGTGGACGACGTGATCGATCCAGCTCACACCAGGGGCGCCCTGATTTCCGCGCTGGCCATGCTGCGGTCCAAGCGCGTCGACCTCCCGGCGCGCAAACACGGCAATCCCCCCGTGTGATGGATCACGTGAAAGTGGACGTGAGGTTGCTCCGCGGAGCGCCCACCGACGACGAGTTGGCCGCGTTGGTCGCGGCGCTGGCAGCCGTCCGACGCGCACCCGCACCGAAGCCCGGTGTGCGTGTTCCCGCACCTTGGACGGTTGCGGGTCGTTACGCTCCGCCCAGGTCATGGGCCGCGCGCGCTTGGTCACCGTGACGACCGGGACGGCTCCGGACGTGGTGCGATCGGATTCCGTTCGTAAATCGCGGAAAAAGAGGATATCTCACAAAATCGTCCGGCGAAGGGTGGGATAGGCGAAGCGCCAGGTCCGCATTGAACCCAGTAATCGTCGGCTTGCCCTTCCCGATCTCGTGCGCTTGACTGTCGAGAGGGTTCGGTCGTCGTCTCTGGGGGATAGGACCAACCGATGAATAATGCTGACATCCGTGGGCCATTGCTGGTTCGGCCATCGCTGGTGAAGCGCATGCGGGCCGCCCACGTCGACATCCTCGAAGACCTGTCCGACGGCATACTCGAAGGCAATGGGCCGCTGACGTCCGCCGGCCCGGCCAGCAGGCGGCTGTGGGTCTCCAGCGCCCGCACGGTCATGGAGGCGGGGCTGGACGTCTGGTCGGGCGCCGCCACGCTGCCGGACCAGGACTGGAACATCCACGTCGAACTCGCCCAGGACGCCGTCGCCAACGGCTTGCCCCTCGGGCACGTCCTGCGCGGTATAGAGATCGGGTACACGGCCCTGGTGACGGGGTACTGGCGGGTGGCCGAGCCGGGTGACCACACCGAACTGGTCGCCTACACGGCGTGGAACGGGAAACTGGCCGACAGCTGCCTGCAATCGCTGCGCGACGGGTACTTCCTGTCGGTGAAGTCCGACGGGAGGGTCGAGGTCGCCCGGCAGGCGTTCCTCGAATCCCTGCTCGCGGGCACTCCCCGCACGGACCTCGCGGTGAACGCGGGACTGGCGCTCTGCCCCGCGTACCTCGTCATGGCGGTTCCGTCGCGAACCGTGGCCACCGACGCCTTCCCCCGCGACGTGCTCGTCAACCAGACCGAACGCGGGTCCGTCGCCCTGTTCCCGACCGTCGACGCCCCGGACATGTGGGCGCGGACGGAGGTGCAGGCGCGGCGTTGCGCCCAGCTCGGCGGTGTCTCGTCCATGATCGTCCTGACCCGGGCGACCGAGCCGAAGAACATCCCGGCCGCGGTCGTCGACGCCGAACGCGCGTCGGCCCTCGCCTCGGCCCTCCAGCTGTCGGGCGTCGTGCGGCCCGAAACGCTCCGGATGGAGCAGGTCCTCGCCGAGGACGGGCTGCTGCGGCAGGACGTCAGCCAGGTGATCGAGCCGATCATCGACCAGTGCGACCTGATCACCACGCTGCACCAGCTCTACCAGACGGATCTCGACCGCAGCCGCACCGCCACGAGGTTGGGCATCCACCGCCGCACGCTGTCCTACCGGTTGCAGAAGATCGCGACCGTCACCGGCGTGGACCCGCTCAGCAGCCGGGGGATCAAGGCGTTCCAACTCGCCCTCGCCGCGCACCAGCTCGACGGCGAGCACCCCGTGCCGGAGTCCTTGCCCGAGGAGCTGCCGGGCGAGCGCGCGAGCTGACTCGTGTCCTTTGTGGACTCGCGGGTCCACCGCCGCCGAGCGGACGGTGGTGACCCGCGAGTCCAGTCGGCTCACGAGGCCTTGAGCATGCCGCCGTCGATGACGTAGTCGGCGCCGGTGATCCAGGACGCCTCGTCCGACACCAGGAACGCGACCAGGTTGGCGATGTCGTCGGGTGTCCCGGTGCGGCCGATCGGGATGCCGCCGATCGACTCGACCAGCGTGGCGCGGGCGTCGTCCCGGCTGCCGCCGGTGGCCGCGGCGATGTCGGCGATCACCCCGGCCACCGCCGGGGTCTCGGTCATGCCGGGGGAGACCCGGTTGACCCGCACGCCCTTGGCCGCCACCTCCTCGGCCAACCCCTTGCTGTAGGTGGAAAGCGCGCCCTTGGCCGCCGAGTAGTGCAGCAGCGCGCCGACCGGGACGTGTGCCGACGAGGACGAGATGTGGACGACCACCCCGGAGCCGCGCTCGACCATCGCGGGCACGAGCGCGCGGTCGAGTCGGACCGCGCCGAGCAGGTTCGTCTCCAGGATGTCCTGCCAGGTCTTGTCGTCGATGTCGGAGTAGCCGCCCGGTCGGGCCGCGCCGCCGCCCGCGTTGTTCACCAGGATGTCCACCCCGCCGAGTCGGCGGGTGGCCTCATCCGCCAGTCGCCGAACGGAGTCCGGGTCGGTGACATCCGCGGTCGTGAAGAGCACGCCGGGTGGCAGGTCGGTGGCGTTCGCGGACCGGGCGGTGGTCAGCACGGTCGCGCCCGCCTCGGACAGCTTGCGCACGATCGCCGCGCCGATGCCCCGCGTGCCGCCCGTGACCACCGCACGTCGTCCGGCTAAGTTATTTACCATGTGGTACAGAATCCAAGTTCTGTACCGCTTGGTCAAGAATTTTGTGACCGCGGTCACCGGGAAGGGCGGCGGAGTACCGTACTGATGAGTGCAGAAGTGAGGTGACCGTGCGATGGCCGGTGGACGTCCCCGCGAGTTCGACGCCGACGAGGCCCTGGACCGCGCCTTGCGCGTGTTCTGGCAGCGCGGTTACGAGGGTGCGGCGCTGTCGGACCTGACGGCCGCGATGGGCATCAACCGTCCGAGCCTGTACGCGGCCTTCGGCAACAAGGAATCGTTGTTCCGCAAGGCGATCGAGCGTTACACGGACCAACAGGCCACCCACATGCGGGACGCCCTCCTCCAGCCGACCGCCCGGGGCGTGGCCGAGCACATGCTGCGCGGCGCCGCCGACATGGCGACCCGGCCCGACTGCCCGCAGGGCTGCCTGGGCCTCCAGGGCGGACTGGCCATGGGCGAGGACTCCGAGTCGGCCCGTCAGCAGCTCGCCGACTGGCGCCGGACCGGGGAGATCGGCCTGCGGGAGCGCTTCGAGCGGGCCAAGGCCGAGGGCGACCTGCCCGAGGACGTGGACGCGGGCGACCTGGCCAAGTTCGTGGCCGTGGTGTCGCAGGGCATCTCCGTGCAGGCCGCCGACGGCGTGGGCCGCGAACAACTGCACCGAATGGCGGAGATGGCCCTCCGCGCCTGGCCTTCCTGACGCGCGTCAGACGTCGAGGACCTGCTTGGCCAGCTCACGGGCCGATTCGGCGTGCTTGGCGCCGGGGCGGGTCGCGCCGATCGCCAGGACGCCTTCGATCAACAGCTGGAGCTGGTCGGTGGCCCGGCCGGGGTCGGGGTGGCCGAGTCGTCGGACTTCGTGGTCGAGGAGTTGGCGGATCCGCTCGCGGTACTCGCGGGTGACGGCGTGCGCGGGGTGGGCGCTGTCGGCCAGGGCCAGGTCCGCCGCGAGGTAGCGGCAGCCCCGGAAGTCCGGTGTGGACACCACCGCGCCGAGCCGGTCGAAGACGGCGAGCAGTCGTTCGCGCGGGTCGTCGCCGGCGGCGGCGAAGACCGCCCGGTAGTCGGCTTCGTCCTCGGCCGCGCTGCGCCGCAGGACTTCGGCGATCAGGCCGTCCTTGCCGCCGAAGTGCTCGTAGAGCGAACGCCGCGCCACGTTCGCCGCCTTCAGCAACGCGTCCACGCCGATCGTCGCCCCGTGCGTGTAGCTCAGCCGCTGTGCCGCGTGGACCAGGCGTTCACGAGGGCCGGGTTCTGCTCGGGAGCTCACGTGAGCGAGGTTCGCACACCTTGACGAGTAGATCAACCGGTCTATATGGTCGAGTAGACCAGTCGTTCTACTCACCGCGAAAAAGGGAGCACCCCTGTGTCCGACATGGAGACCGCCGAGATCATGCGGCAGTTCAACCGGGCGTTCGTCGAGCACGACCCGGCCCTGCTGGCCGATCTGGTCGGCGCGGACTGCGTCATGGAGTCCATCCAGCCGGCCCCGGACGGCGCGCGCTACGAAGGCCGTGACGCCTGTCTGACGTTCTGGCAGGCACTGGCCGCCGATCGCACTACCAGGTTCGAGCCGGAGGACGTGACCGTGTCAGGTGACCGCGCGACCATCCGCTGGCGCTACCGGTTCGGTGACGGCGAGTCGGACTCCGTCCGCGGTGTGAACCTGATGCGCGTGGCCGACGGGGTCATCGTGGAGGCACTGGGGTACAGCAAGACCCCGGGCGACGCGACGCCGCTGGAGGAAGTGGTCGGCTGAACCCCGCGCCGCGCGGGACCGCTCAGCGGCGGCGCTTCTTCAGGTACGCCGCGAGTTCGTCGTACGCGCCCGCTTCGTTGCCGTACATCGCGTAGTTGCGGGCGGTTTCCATCCACTCGCCGATGCTCGGCCGCACGGACTTCGCCGCTTCCTGGAGGTGGCGCTGGGTGATCGGCTGCACCCGGCCGGACGCCATGGACGCCTCCATCGCCGTCTCCGTCGCCTGCTCGCAGATCAACGCCAGGTCCGCGCCGGACATCCCGTCCGTCCCCTTGGCGATCTTCCCCAGGTCCAGGCGCTCGGTCGGACGGCCGCGCAGGTGCAGCCGCAGGATCGCCTCCCGGGCCTCGACGTCCGGCGGCAGCACCAGCACGGTCCGGTCGAACCGGCCGGGACGCAGCAACGCCGAGTCGATGTCCCACGGGTGGTTGCTCGCGGCCAGGACGAACAGGCCCTCGTTGTCGGTGCTCGCGCCGTCCAGCTCGGAAAGCATCTGGTTCACCACACCGCGCATGGACGACCCGCCGCCGCGCAGCTGCGACCGCTTCTGGCCCAGCGCGTCCATCTCGTCGAAGAACAGCAGGCAGGGCCGGTTGCGGCGGGCGGTGTCGAAGATGCTGCGCAGGTTCCGCTCGCTGCTGCCGATCCACATGTCCAGGACGTCGCTGAGGCCGATCTCGTAGAAGCTCGCGCCCAGCTCACCCGCCAGCGCGCGGGCGATGAACGTCTTGCCGCAACCGGGAGGGCCCCACAGCAGCAGCCCGCCGCGCAGGGACTTGCCGAACTCCATGCGCAGCTCAGGGTTGCGCAACGGCGTCAGGAACGACATGTCCAGCCGCCGCTTCACGTCCGCGAGGCCGCCGACGTCCGCCAGCGTGAGCCCGGCCTGCCCGAGCGTGCCGATGGCGGGTTCCGCGACGGGCTCGCTCTCGGACCACTGCTGGAGGATCTCGTCGGCGGTGTCCGGGATGGCGGTCGCCGCCGTGTTCGGCGCCACCGAAGCGGGTGACGGCGCGACCGGCTTGGGTGCGGCGGGCTTCGGGTCGTGGGGTGGGTCCGCGGGGTCGAGCGCGTCCGCGAGCCGGCCGTAGGAGGTCGCCCTGGCCTCGTCACCGAGGGTCCGCGCCGCGGCGGCGGCGGTGCGCAGCGCCTCGACGTGGTCCGGCACGGCGGCGAGCACGGTGGTGGCGTTGGCCAGCGCCTCGTCCGGGCGGCCCGCGTCCAGCAGCAGCCGGGCGACGTGGGCCCGCACCGGGTGGTTGGCGGGGTCCGCGGTCAGCGCGCCGAGCAGTGCCTCGATCACCGGGTCATGCGTCACGCGCGGAACGGTACCCGATCGTATTCGTTCTACTTTGACCAGCGACTTCCCGTGTCTCTACGGTATGCCGGACGAGTACGGCGTAGCCGGGGTGGGGGATGGACGAGACTGCTGGTGTTGCGGTGCAGCGTGGTCAGGCGCTGCTCGATCTCGGTCGGGCACGGGAGGCGGAGGAGCAGTTCCGCACCGCCCTGGCCGCGGCCCCCGGTGAGCCCACGCTGCACGCGTTGCTGGCCCACGCGCTCCTGCGCCAACAGCGCTTCGAGGAGGCCCACGACGCCAGCCGCACGGCGGTCGGCGCGGCACCGGAGCACGTGATGGCCTACTCGACGCTCGCCGCGTCCCTGGTCGGGCTGAAGCGCCTGCCCGAGGCTGAGGACGCGGTGCGACACGCCCTCGCTCTCGCACCGGAGGCCTCGGTGCTGCACGTCCAACAGGCCCACGTGCTGCTGGCGCAGGACCGGCCGGCCGACGCGCTGGTGAGCATCGGCCGGGCGCGCGCCCTCGACCCGGAGGACTCCGACGCCGCCGCGGTGCAGGCCGCCGCGCTCTTCGAGGCGCACCGGTACGAGGAGTCCGAGGCCGCGGTGGACGAGGCGCTGCGCCTCGACCCGGAGAACGTCGACGCCCATCGCATCCGGGGTCTGCTGGCGCTTCGTCGCGGCGGTGGTGAGCCGGCCGTCCAGGCACACCGCACCGCCCTGCGCCTGTCGCCCACCGATTCGGACGCCCGGGAGGGCCTGTCCGTCGCGCTCAAGTCCCGCAACCCGCTCTACGGCCTCATGCTGCGGTACAGCATGTGGCTGAGGACGCTGCCGACCGGGCTGCGCCTGCTGGTGCTGTTCCTGCCGTTCATCCTGACCCGCGTGCTGCGGCCGTTCGACGGCGAGACGTGGGCGAGCGTGCTGATCGTCGTGGTGGTCGCGGCCGTCGTGGTCAGCTGGAGCCTCGAACCGCTGATGAACTGCGTGCTGCTGCTCAGCCGCGAACGCCACCTGCTGGGCCGTGCGGCAAGGCTGTCGACCTACGACTTCCTCGGGTTCGCGGCGGCGGCCCTCGTGGTCCTGATCGCCGGCCTGAACAACGGTCTGGACCAACTGCTGACGCTGGCCCTGGGCTTGTGCCTGTGGGCGATGGCCACCGGCTCCGCGCACACCATCCGGGCGGACCGCCGCAAGATCCTGACCATCGGCGCGCGGGTGGCCGCCGTCGTCGCCGTGATCGCGTTCGCCGGGACGGTGAGCGGTGTCGGCGGCTTGACCGTCGCCGTGACGGCCGTGTTCCTGAGCGGCATCGCGGCCACCTGGTTCACCGTCTTCGCCTGATCGACCTGCTTGACCTGGTGGCGGCGCGACGCGGCGGTGTCGTCGCGCCGCGAGGTCGGGCGCGGGGTCGGGCGGGCTAGGCCTCCGGCTTGTAGCAGTCCTCGAAGCCCTCCGGCTTGGGCTGGTTGCCCGCCAACAAGGCCACCACGTCCTGCTGCTTGAGGTTCTCCGGGTAGCCGGGCCAGTCCGGCTCCTGGCCGTTGACGTGCAGCTCGTCCAGCCAGTAGCCGGACTGGCCGGACACCTTCTCGAACTCCAGGTCGCAGCCCTTGACGTGGACCGTCACCTCGATGACCTTCTGCGACGACTTGACCGTCCGCTTGCCGACCTTCTTGCTCTTCTTCTCGGACTCGGTGCGGGGCTCGCCGATGCCGACGAAGCCCGCCTCGTGCAACTCCACGACGAACTTGTCGTCGTTGCTGGAGCACGCCACCAGGGACGCGGCGCAGCCCAGTGCCAGCAGCACGGACGTGACCTTCGTGTTCATGGCGCACAGCAAACAGGGGTGACCGAAGCACCCGCGCCCCGGTCGCCCAACCGTTACCGCGCTGTGACCTGCCCACGGGCCGCCGGCGGCTGGTCGGCCCAGTCCGGCATTCGTCCGTCCGGCCGCGAAAGCATTGCAAGATAACGCTTTCCACCGGACCGATTACCTATTTGTGCGGTGGCGTAACGAAAACCGCCGGGTCGAGCGAAACAGGGTCTGCGCCCCACCGGGCGTTGCCCACCTTCGTCAGGAGAGCCATGAGACGGTTCACCACATTCGTCGTGTTGTTACTGGTAGCCGCCGTCGGCGGCGTGCCGTTGGCGGACGCCGGTCCACTCGAACGGGTCACCCTGTGCCACTCACCGGGCACCCCGGCCGAGAAGACGCTCACCCTGCCCGCGCCCGCCGCCGAGGCGCACCTGAGACACGGCGACCGGCTCGGGTCGTGCGAGGACGGCGTTCCGTGCGCCGCGCCGCCGCCGATCCAGGAGATCCCGCCGGGCACCGAGCCGGCGGAGGAGCCCGAGTACGTCTCCGAGGCCGTCGCGGTGCTGGAGGGCGCGAGTGAGAACGGCTTCACCGCCGTCGGCGCGCCGGTCACGTTCCGCCTGAGCTGTCCCATGCTCGACCAGACGGCCGACTCCGTCGTGGTGTACGACAACGGCCGCCCGGTGCCGTTCGCATCGCTCGCCATGACCGCCGACACCATCACCGTCACCGGTGGCCTTGGTGCCGGCCGCCACGAGCTGGCACTGTCCGCGCGGGACATCCACGGCTACGGGATCGAAGCGGATTTCGTGTTCTGGGTGGGCAACTACACGGTGCCGGTCCTCGTGCTCGACGCCGGCGGCCTGCCGGTGGAGGGCGCGGCGGTCGTGGCCAAGCTGTCCGACGACCCGGACGTGTCGGCGAGCCTCGTCACCGACGTGACCGGCCGCGGTGCGTTCACGAACCTGCCCAACCGGTCGTACAACGTGATCGCGCAGGCCTCCGGCAACCGGTTCGCCACGCAGCCGACGAGCGTCTTCGACGGCACCGTCGTGCTGCGGCTGCTCGGCATCGGGGCGCCGAGCACGGTGGACAACAACGACTTCTCCCAGGGCAAGGCGGGCTGGGAGACCGGCGCCGCGCCGGTCTCGGTGATCCCGCACGTCGAGGGCTCGCCGTCCGGCTTCGCCGCTGCCTCGCAGACGAACCCGGCACGCACCGAGGAGGCGTCGGCGCAGGCCACCGCGGCCATCACCGGTTCGGCTCCCGCCGGGATGTCGGCCGAAGCCGCCGACTTCGACCTCGCCCTGGACACCGCGGGCGAGGGGCAGCAGTCGATCTCGCGCACGTTCGACGTCGAGGCGGGCGTCAAGAGCGTGACCGTGCGGTACCGGTTCATCACCAGCGAGGTGCCCGGCGGCTGGTTCGGCAGCGAGTTCAACGACTTCTACAACGTCTCCGTGCGCTCGTCCCAGGCCTCCGGCACGGTCACCAACGGCAACAGCATGAACGGCCTCGGCCTGGCCGCGTTCGACGGTGGCGGCGCGACCGGGTGGAGCGAGTCCGAACTGGCGGTGAACCCGCAGGGCGACACCGTGCGGGTGGACCTCGCCGTCGCCAACGTCGCGGACGGGCTGTTCGGCTCGCGCGTCGTGGTGGACGTGGTCAAGAAGAAGAAGCTGACCATCAGCCAGGTGCAGCTGCGGGACATCGACAACCAGGCGCTCCAGTTCCTCAGCGCGTCCAACCACCCGTACTTCGCCGGCCAGACCCGCGTGCACGGCACGATCACCGTGCAAGGCCCCAAGGACGAGTCGCTGACCGAGCTGGCACTGGAGGTGGTGGAGGGCGGCACGACCGTGCGCGGCACCCTCGCCGCCGCCGTCCGACCCACGCTGGTGACCACGTTCGGCGACGACGAAGAGAACAAGGTCACGACCAACCAGCTGTTGTTCGAGATCCCGGCCGGCCTGCTCAACGCCGTCAACCAGGGCACGAACGGCCAGTTGACGCTCCGCGTGAAGGCGACGTCGTCCAGCGGGGAGACGGCCGAGAAGGACGCCGGCACCCCGACCAAGCTGGTGCGGTTCACCGGCGGCAACCGCTACGGCGGTCGGGATGCCGGGGTCGGCGGCGACGACTGGGCGCTGCCCACGGTGCGCTCGTTCATCGACGGCGCGGGCCAGACGTGGGGCGACTTCTCCAACATGAACGGCGGGCCGTTCCCGCCGCACGCCTCGCACCGCGTCGGCACGAGCGCCGACGGCTGGTTCACCGGCTACAACAACCGTGACGCCGCGACCGCCGCGACGATCATCGGCCAGCTCAACACGCACGGCACCAGGATCCGATCGGTGTACGTGACCTTCGCGGCCGGCAGCGCGTTCGCACAGGCGATCGCCAACGTCACGCTCAACGACGGCCGCGCGGCCACCGCGGTGATCCGCAACATCGGCGGCCACACCACCCACTTCCACTGGGAGGTCAACGCCTGACAGCACGCGGGGGACGGCCCAGGTGGCCGTCCCCCGCGCTGTGCTTGTCAGAACAGCGTGCTTGTCAGTTGTCGGTTGTCAGTCGTCAGAACGAGGCGACGTTGAGCAGCGGTTCGTGCGTGGCGTCCGGATCGGTGGCCGTGTTCCAGGTGCCGGTGCCGGCCGCTTGGAGGGCGGACTTCACCGTGCCGGGCGACGCGGTCGCGTGCGTGGCCTTGTACAGCGCCGCGCCACCGGCGGCGTGCGGGCTGGCCATCGACGTGCCCGAGATCGTGTTGTAGCCGCCACCCTTCCAGGTGGACAGGACGCAGACGCCCGGGGCGATGAGGTCGACGTCCGCGCCGTAGTTGGAGAAGTCCGCGAACGTGTCGTCGACGTCGGCCCGGCAGGTCGCCGCCGCGCCGCCGCCGGGCAGGCCGTTGAAGTCGGCCAGCGCGCTGACCGTGATCACCTCGTCGTACGCGGCGGGGACGAAGGTCGCCGAGTTCGCCGCGCTGTTGCCGGCGGCCACGACGTAGGTGACGCCGGCCGCCACCGAGCGGCAGATCGCCTCGTGCAGGGCGTCCCGGTTGGAGCCGCACGCGCTGTCGCTGCCGGACCCGCCGAGGCTCATGTTCGCGACCTCGATCTCGTCGGCGTGCGCCGTGACGTAGTCGATGCCGCAGATGATGTCGGACCAGGAGCCGCTGCCCTGGTTGTTGAGCACGCGCACCGGCCAGATGCGGGCGCCCGGTGCGACACCGACGACGCCGTCGCCGTTGTCCAGCGCGCCGATCGTCCCGGCGACGTGCGTGCCGTGGCCGTTGCCGTCATCGGCGGTCCGGCCGTTGGAGCAGTTCTTCGCGCCGGCGGTGTGCACGTTGAGGTCCGGGTGGTCGAGGTCGACCCCGGTGTCGATCACCGCGACGTCCACGGCCACCCGCTGGTCGGCGCCGTCGATGCGGGCGGTCGCGCTCAACTCGGCGTCCACGCGGTCGACGCCGGTCGGTGTGGTCTGCGCGGTGGTGGTGGCGACGCCGTCGGGCTGGACCAACACGACCCGCGGGTCACGGGCGAGGCGGGCCGCGGCGGTGGCGGTCATCTTCGCCGAGTAGCCGCGCACGGCGCTGGAGTAGACGTGGTTCGCGGAGGTGCCGTGGTCGGCGGACACGGAAGTGGCTTCGACACCGTTGTCCAGCAGGACGATGTACCCGCTGGTTCGTGTGTCGGCGTTGGCGGGAGCGGCAGGGAGGACGGCGGCGAACAGGACGGCGGCGAGCAGTGACTTGCCGAGTAGGCGGCGCATGGCACTCCTGAAGGACGGGTGCAGGGGCCACGATGCTCTCATTGCGCGGTGGCCGATTCGTTGCGCCGTTCGGGCGACATGACCGCGCCTGTCCCCGACACTCCGCTCGTGTCGAAGGCGTTCGGAAGCGTAAAGTCGAGCCGACATCTGTCAAGGGGTGGAGAAACGTTGCCGAGTGCGCTGCGGGTCGAGATTTTCGTCGCCGACCTCGACGTCTGTGCGGACTTCTACACCCGCGTTCTGGGTTTCACCGTGACCAAGAGATATGACGGCTACATCGCGATGGACCGCGACGGCGTCCGGATCGGCGCCGTCCTCGCCTGGCAGCCGGTCGACCGCGCCTCGCGCTCCGTGCCGACCGGCGTGGAGATCGTGATCGAGGTGGACGACGTGCGTGCCGAAGCGTCCCGCGTCCGGGCCGCGGACTGGCCGGTGGAATCCGACGTCGAGGTCCGCCCCTGGGGCTTGACCGACTTCCGAATCCACGACCCGGACGGCTATTACCTGCGAGTGACGTCCGCCTGACCGTCGGGCTCAGGCGGGGACGAGTTCGCAGTTCGTCAACGTCACCCGGTCACCCAGGTCCTGGCCGACGTAGTAGCCGGACGAGACCAGGATGCTGCGGTAGACGGCTCCCGCGGGGCCCCGCCAGTAGTCGTTATACAACTTGCCGTCCACGATGGCGAACCGCGACGTGTACGCCGACGCCCGGTAGTACCAGCCCGTTGCCTTGAGGCAGAGGTGGTTCCCGTCTTCCTTGATCAGCCACTTCGCCCAGCCCCGGCCGTCCACGTCCTGCAACTGGAACTGGCAAGCGCCACCGATGCCGCCCATGACGACGTAGTCCCAGAAGGACTGGGTCGCATTGGACCCCAGCGGCGAGAGGTACCCGACGACGTCTTCACCGGACTCGTTGAGGTAGTTGGCCTTGAGGTAGTACCAGGTGTCGGGGCCCGGCGTCTCCACCACGCCGTCGGGCAACGGGAGGGGAGGGCCATCAGGGGTGAACGGCTGGTCGTTCTCGGACGGGGATCTGGACGGATCCGCCATGGATCTCACCCTTTCGATTCTGGGATGAGTAAGGGGGTGACAGTCACAGCAGACTGCTCGCGAATCACACCCAGAGGCAACAGTCGGCCACCCTTATCACTCCTTAGTGGCGGAATCCCTTGTCCCGAATTCTAGCCGGACAGACCGTTGGTGTTACGCTAATCACTATAGCTTCAGTGTTAACCAAAAGTTGTTGCCCGCTAAGCGTTGGCGCGACGGAGGCGTTCGGCGGCCTGTTCGCGGACGGCGTTGCAGGACAACGGGGTGTTGCCGTGGACGGCTTCCCAGCGGGCGTTGTGGGCTGCCAGCCACAAGCCGGCCGCCCACGCGATCTCCCGCTCCTCCGCGGTGAACCGGCGTCCGCGGAAATCCTGATAGCCGACGAGGAACGCGGCGGAGCTCTCGATCGGGGCCAGGGTCGGCGGGGTGGCGTTGGCGAACGATCCGCACGCCGCACCCACCAGTGCCGCCTCCGGCAGCCACGCCAAGCTGTCCCAGTCGTGCACCGCCCACACGTCCTCGCCGTGCCATCGGAGGTTCTGGGCTTCGAAGTCGCCGTGGCCAAGGACGCGTGGCAAATCGGTGGCCAGCAAGCGTTTGCGGGCACGGTGGGCCGTGTCGACGACGTACTCGGGCACGGCGCGCTGGTCCCGGTCGTCCAGCACGCTGATCGCCGGCCACAACCCTGAACCCGTGTGGTCCCAACGTATCCAGCGCGGATTCGGCAGTGGCGGCGGAAGGGCCACGTCGGCCAGTTCGGCCATCAACCAGCCGAACACCTCCGCGTAGCGCACGGCGACGTCCGGCGAGTCGCCGCGCAGCAGTTCACCGCCGGGTCGGAACTCCTCGGCGTGCACGGCCAGCACACCGACGTCGACTGCGGGCGTGAGGGGTCGGGCGCACGGAAACCCCCGTTCCGCCAACCTCGCCTGCGCGGCGACACACGACGCGGCCCGTCCGTCGTCGTTCCGCGCCTTCACCACGACGTCCCGTCCACCGGCCAACCGCAGCCCGAACACCTCCGACATCTGCCGCAGTTCGAACAGCACGCTGACCGGTTCGTCCCCCAAGTGGTCCACGCACCAGGCCCGTAGCCAGTCCGGCAGAGCATCCAACGGCATGGTGACGACTGTGCCATGGGTGGGCCGGCGCGGCGTTGTGTCAGTCGGCGGCTTGGCGCGGGAGGTCGCCGTAGCGCAGTCCGTTCATGAGGAGGGTGAGCAGGCGGTCGGCTCAGCGCGTGGATGGGCGCACATGCTCGCGTGGCCTTCGTCCTGAACGACGCGCCGTGGGCGTTGGAACACGAGCTCATCAAGCGGGAGACCCTTCCGCTGAACATCGCCGGGAACGCCCACAGTCCTTACTGCACAGCGCTTCGTGCGCTTCATGACGAACACAAGACGCGAGCACGCGGCCTGCCCATCGTGCCGTGAGCCCCGTAGCCCGGATCGGGCGTCGGGCGGTGAAGTGTCAGCGGGATGTGGCCAGTAACTCGGGTAGTAGCGACGCATGCACGACAACTTCCCGGCTGTTCGGTCACACCACAACTCCGTCCGCCGGCTCGAAGTCGAGGAGGCAGCGTTCGTCGGTCAGGATGGTCACGGTGTCGAGGGTCAGTCCGTGTGACGCGGCGAGCGTGCGGAACTCTTCGGTCCGGCGCTCGCGGCCGCCGTAGTGCGCGAGCATGACCAGGTCCATCTCGGTGTCGGCCCGAAGACCTCCGACCGCTTCGACCACGAGAACGCGCCCGGACGGTCGGGCGGCCTCGACGCAACGGGCCAGGATGCGGTGCGCGTGCTCGTCGTCCCAGTCGTGGAGGATGTCGAACAGCAAGTACGCGTCCGCCCCTGCCGGGAGTGGGTCGAAGAAGCTTCCCGCGGTCACTTCGGTTCGGTCGTCAAGACCATGAGCGCTGAAGGTCTTCCTGGCCACGGCGGCAGTCGCTTCGAGGTCGACCAAATGCCCGTGCATTCGAGGGTGGGCGGTCAGGATCGCGGCGAGTGGGGTGCCGTGGCCGCCGCCGACGTCGACGATGGTGCGGAACCGGGACCAGTCGAAGCCGGCCACGACCTGCGGCAGCTGTTCGCGGATCCGCTGGGTCATCTGCCGGTCGAACGTCTCGCGGAGGTGTGGGTGGTCGGTGAGGTCGGCCCAGAAGTCCTGGCCGTAACGGAGTGGGTAGGCCGCCTCGCCGGTGGCGATGCTGTGGGCGAGGTCGAAGAAGGACAGTTCGGCGCGGCCGGCGGCGGACTCGATGTGCAGGAGGTTGGCCAGGCCGTTGCCGGCGTCGGCGCGGAGGTTTCCTCCGTACTCGGTGGTCCGGTAGCCGGTGGACGTCCGTTCGACTATGCCGAGGGTGGTCAGGTGGCCGAGCAGCAGGTCGAGCCCGACCGGTGAGACGTCGAGTTCGGCCGCGAGTCGACTGGCGTCGGCGCCGTCTCCGAGGAGCCGGTCCGGCAGGCCCAGGGTCACCGCGACCCGCAAGGCCATCGGCGTCGCCAACCCGGCCATTCGGCGGATCTTGTCCACATCGGTGTCGTTTCGCACGAAGATTCACTGTGGCATGGGTGTCAATCGACAGGGTCTAAGGTGGCCGCGTGGAATCCCGCGAGGCCGTGGACCGGCAGGTGAAGTTCGGCACGGCACGACTGGCGCCGGCCCCGTACCACCCGACCGGCTGGGTCCTCATGGTCGACGGCGCCGCTCAGTCCTATGTGGACCTGGCTGACCCGACGTACCTGCACATTCCCTACATCGAGTGGTTCGGCCGGGTACTGGACCTGCACTGGCCCGCCGGCGAACCGGTATCGGCCATCCAGGTCGGCGGAGGGGGTTTCACGATCGCGCGGTACCTGGCCGCGACCCGCCCGGGTTCGCCCCAGACGGTCTACGAACTGGACGGCCCACTGGTCGACCTCGTGCGCTCGCACCTGGACCTGGACTCGATCGCGGACCTCCAGGTGCGCGTGGAGGACGGCGAGGCGGGAATCGAGCGCACGCCCGACGCCACCGCCGACGTGGTGGTCATGGACGCCACGCGGGCGGGCTTCGTGGCCGTCCACCTGGCCGCCGTCGAGTTCCTGCGCGAGATCGCCAGGGTCCTCCGCCCCGGCGGCCTCTACCTGGGCAACATGTGGTGCGAGCCGGACATGACCCTGGCACTGCGCGCCGTGGCCGCCCTTACCGAGGTGTTCCCGCACGTCGCGCTCCTCGCCAAGGCGGGCTTGCTCCTGGGCAAGTCCGCAGGCAACGTCGCCCTGGTCGCCTCCGACCGCGAGCTGCCACACCAAGCCCTCACCACGGGGCCGGAGGCCGCCGGCAACCGCGTGTTCTGCCTCTCGGCCGGCCAACTGGCGGAGTTTCGCGGTGTCGCGCCTCCGCTGACGGCCGACCACCCGGCGGAGGCGGTCACCCCTGTGACCCGCTGGACCCGGTAATCCCAGGGGTCTTCCTCAGGCGGTCAGGCGGTCAGGCGGACGACAGGTCGGCCGGTGCCGCGTTGGGCCGGACGGGTGGCTTTTGGTCATCTTCGGGACGTGCGCACCCGCCTCCGGAAGGATCGCCTTCCAGGTTCTCCGCTGGAGGGGCTCATGGATCGATCGTTGCCGGACATCGAGCGCATGGTCGACGACTGGGAGCGCAACGCCGCCGAGAAAGCGGCCCGCTACCAGGCGATGAGCCAGGAAGTGCAGCAGGTCTCCATAACCGGATCGGCGGCCGACGGGGCCGTCATGGTGACCGTCGGCGCGAACGGCATCCCCACCGCCGTCACGATGACGTCGAAGGTGCGCCAGCTGGAGCCCGAACGGATCGCCGCCGCGGTGATGGAGGCGATGCGGCAGGCGCAGTCCCGGTACCCGGAGCGGCTGGCGGAGATCATGTCGCAGACGGTCGGGGACGACTCCACCACCCGCCACCTGCTGACCGAGGCGCGGGCGAACTTCCCCGATCCCGAGCCCGACGCCGATCCGGGGGCGGCGCGGCAGCCTAGACCTGCCCGCGACCCCGAGGATCCCGACGACTTCAGCAACTCCAGCTTCATGGACGGTGGTCGCTGATGGCCGGCGGTTACGACGTCCTCGTCGACGAACTCGACGCGCACGCCCGCAAGGTCGACGGGTTCGCCGAGCGCCTCCGCGCGGCGGCCGACGCGGCCCGGCAGGTGACCATGAACAACGACGCCTACGGCGTGATCTGCCAGCCGTTCGCCGCGATGCTCCAGCCGTTCGAGGAGATGGGCGTGAACGCCCTGAGCAAGGGTGTCGAGGCGATCGCCGACACGGCCGAGCGGATGCGCAAGACCTCCGAGTCCTACGGTGAGCAGGAAAGCTCGGAAGCCGCTCGGTTCGGCGGCGTGTCGTGAACAACCCGTTGGTAGCGCAGGCCCAGTCCGACACCACGGCCGTCACCGGCATCGGGATCCTCGAAGCGTCCCAAGGGCTGGCTTCCGGCGTGGCCGGCGGTGACTGGGTCGCGGCCGGGCTCGGCGGTGTCGGCGTCGGCCTCGAAGTGCTGAGCATGGTGGTGGACCCGATCGGCACGCTCGCCTCCTACGGCGTGTCGTGGTTGATCGAGCACGTCCAGCCGCTGAAGGAGGCGCTGGACTGGCTCGCGGGCGACCCGCCGGTCATCCGCTCGTTCAGCGAGACCTGGGCGAACGTGGCCGCCGAGGTGGCGAGCGTCGCGCAGGACTACGGCAACGAGGCCAAGACCGGCACGGCCGGCTGGACCGGGTCAGCCGCCGACGCCTACCGCTCGCACTCGGCGCAGGTCGCGGACGCGGTGGCGGGGGCAGGCGCGCTCGCCGAGGGCATCTCCGCCGGTGTGATGATCATGGGCGAGGTCGTCGCGTTCGTCCGCGAGATGGTCCGCGACATCGTCGCCGAGCTGATCGGCCGGCTCATCGCGTGGGCGCTGGAGCTCGCCGCCACGCTCGGCCTCGCCACGCCGGTGGTCGTCACCCAGGCGGTGACCGCGATCTCGCGCGTGGTCAACAAGATCGGCGACCTGATCCGCAAGCTGGTCAAGACCATCGGCAACGTCGCGCCGCGCATCCGCAAGGTCATCGACAAGCTCGACGAGATCATGGCCAAGCTGGCGAAGCTGATGCGCAAGGGCGACGGCTCGACCACCCCGAGCGGCTCGACCAGCCCCGGCGGCTCGACCACCCCGAGCGGCACCACCAGCCCTAGTGGCACCACGAGCCCGAGCGGCACGACCAGTCCCAGCGGCACCACGTCGCCGTCCGGGGCGGACGGCCCGTCCACCCACCCGTCGGGCACGGACACCCCCAGCGGCCGGAGCCCCAACGGCACCGACCCGGGCGGCTCCACCAGCCCGTCCACGACTCCGGGTGACGGCACGCTGACCAGCCCCAACGGCAAACCCGACGCCACCAACCCGAAGGGCGACAACCCCAAGGGCGACACCGACGGCGGCGGTCAGCGCTCGGAGGGCAACGGCGGCTGCGACGGCAAGGGCGGCGACCCGGTCGACGTCGTGTCCGGCCAGATGATCACCTCCAAGGTCGACCTCGCGCTGCCCGGCCTGCTGCCGCTGACCGTGAACCGCGCCTACGCCTCGGACTACCGCGACGGACGCCTCCTCGGCCCCGGCTGGTCCTCCACGCTCGACCAGCGACTCGAAGTGACCGACGACGGCGTCCGGTACGTCGGCGACGACGCGCAGGTGCTGACGTACCCGAAGCCGGGGGAGGAGCCGGCGCTGCCGCGGCACGGCGCGCAGTGGCCGCTCACCCACGACGCCGAGACCGACACCTACCGCGTCGAGGACCCGGAATCCGGCTGGGTGCGGCACTTCGCGCCCAACTCCGGCGAACCGGGAACCCGGCCGATCACCGCCCTGACCGACCGTGACGGCCACGAGGTCGCCTACACCCGCGACCCGTCGGGACTGCCGCTCGCGGTCCGCCACTCCGGCGGCTACTACGTCGCCGTCGACATCGTGGAAGGGCCGGCGGGCCCGCGCCTGTCCGGCTTACGGTTGATCGACCGGCAGGGCCAGGGCGTGACGGTCGTGTCCTACCTCTACGACGACCGCGGCCGGCTGACCGGCATCGTCAACTCCAGCGGCCTGCCGTACCGCTACGAGTACGACGACACCGACCGCATCACCGCGTGGGTCGACCGCAACGACTTCCGCTACGAGTACGAGTACCGCGCGGACGGCCGGGTGGTGCGCGGGCGCAGCGACGGCGGCTACCTCGACGCGACGTTCCAGTACGACCTGGCGAACCGCGTCACGGCGGTCACCAACAGCCTCGGGCACGTCACGCGCTACCACTACGACGCGCACAACCACATCACGAGGGTGGTCGACCCGCTCGGCAACGAGGAGCTGACCGAGTACGACCGCCTGCACCGCCTGCTGTCGCGCACCGACGCGCTCGGCAACACCACCCGGTACGTGCGCGACGACGCAGGCGAGGTCGTCCGGGTGGAGCACCCCGACGGCACGGTCACGTCCGTCGAGTACGACGAGCGGTGGCGGCTGCCGACCCGGATCGTCCAGCCCGGCGACGTCCAGTGGCGGCACACCTACTCCGACACCGGCGCGGTGCTGACGACCACGGACCCGGTGGGCGCCGTGACCACGTCCGAACTCGACGCGCACGGCCACCTCGTGGCGACCGTCGGGCCGGACGGCGTGCGCTCGACGTTCACCAGCGACGGCACGGGGCGGCCGACGTCGGCCACCACCCCGACCGGCGCGACCACCCGGTACGAGGTGGACGGGTTCGGCCGGCTCGTCGCCACCACCGGGTCGGACGGCGCCGTCACCCGGTACGGCTGGACCACCGAGGGCAGGCTCGTCTGGCAGCTCACGCCGGACGGCGCCCGCCAGGACCTCTCCTACGACCCCGAGGGCAACCTGCTCGTCAGCCGTTCCGGCGACGGCGCGGTCACCACGTTCGAAGTGGGGCCGTTCAACCTGCCGGTGGCGCGCACCGGGTCGGACGGCATCCGCTACACGTTCGACTACGACACCGAGCTGCGGCTGGTCCGGGTGACCAACCCGCTCGGCCTCACCTGGGACTACGAGTACGACCCGGCCGGCAACCTGGTCCGCGAGAGCGACTTCACCGGTCGTGAGGTGACGTACCGCTACGACGCCGCCGGCCGCCAGGTAAGCCGGGCCGAAGCCGCCGCCGCGCTGGAGCTGGTGCGCGACAGCCGCGGTCGGATCCTCGTGCAGCGCATGGCGGGCGAGCGGCCGGTCGAGTTCGAGTACGACCGGGCCGGGTACCTGCGCCGGGCGGGCGACGGCGTCACCGAGGTCGTCTACGAGCGCGACGCGCTGGGCCGTCCCGTGGTGGAAGCGGTCGACGGCCGGGCGGTGCGCAGCGAGTACGACCTGCTCGGCCGCCGGGTCCGCCGCACCACGCCGTCGGGCGTGCAGACCACGTGGCAGTACGCGCCGACGCGGCAGCCGGTGGCACTGGTCGGCACGGCGGGCGCGCTGCACTTCGAGTACGACGCCGCCGGCCGGGAAGTGACCCGCCGCCTCGGGCCACGCGCCGCGTTGACCCAGACGTACGACGCGTCGGGCCGCCTCGCCGCGCAGAGCGTGTGGGCGCACCCGTCACCCGACCCGACCACGCCGGACGTGCCCGCCAACCACTACGTGCCGGTGCAGCAACGGACCTACCGCTACCGCGCGGACGGCGTGACCACCGCGGTCGGCGACCGGCTGCGCGGTGACCGCGTGTACGACCTCACCCCGGCGGGCCGCGTCGCCGGCGTCACCGGTGCGACATGGCGCGAGCAGTACGCCTACGACGCACTGGGCAACCTTGCGGCCACCCAACCCGCGACGCCGTCCGACACGGCGGGCCCGCGCGTGCTCGACGGCCTCCTGCTGCGCGGCGCCGGGCGCAGCAGCTACGAGTACGACGACGCCGGCCGCCTGGTCCGGCAGATCCGACGCACCCTGTCCGGGCAGCAGCGGGTGTGGACGTACCGGTGGAACGGCCACCACCAGCTCGTCGGCGCGACCACACCGGACGGCGCGAGCTGGCGGTACGTCTACGACCCGTTCGGCCGGCGGGTCGCCAAGCAGCGGCTGGACGAGCACGGCGCGGTGCTGGACGAGACGGTGTTCACCTGGGACGGCGCGCAACTCGCCGAGCAGCGGCACACCAGCGCCGGCCGGGTGACCGCGACGTCGTGGGACTACCGCAGCGGCGAACCGCTCACCCAGACCAGCCGGTCGTGGCTCGCCGACGCGCCCGCCGAGGTGATCGACACCAGGTTCCACGCGATCGTGTCCGACCTGGTCGGCACGCCCACCGAGCTGGTCGGGCCGGACGGCCGCGTCGCCTGGTACCGCACGGAGAGCCTGTGGGGCGAGGAACTGGGGCTGTACTCGCGCGGCGACGCCGACTGCCCGCTCCGGTTCCCCGGCCAGTACCACGACCGCGAGACCGGGCTGCACTACAACTTCCACCGCTACTACGACCCCGCGACCGCCCGCTACCTCAGCCCCGACCCGGTAGGGCTGCGGCCGTCCGCGAACCACTACACCTACGTCGCCAACCCGCTCGTGGTCTGCGACCCGTTCGGCCTCGCCGGCTACCGGGGCCCGAACGGCCAGTACGCCGTCGACCCCAACGCGCCGCCGAGCAGCACCCACAACCGCAGCACCGAGTACCCGCACACCTACTGGGACTCCACCCACGACACGATGGCCACCAACTGGACCCGGGAGGGGCAGGCGCTGGGCTCGCGGCCGGTCGACGCGAGCGGCGTCCCCATCCCGCGCGACCAGCTGACCTGGGTGGACGCGAACGGCACCACGATCCCGTTCGACCAGCTCACCTACGACCACAACCCGGCGGTCGTGCAGCACTGGAACCAGGAAGGCTACGATCAGTCCGCCTCCCAGCGGGAGGCCTGGTACAACCAGACCGACGACATGGAAGCCATGACGAGGAGCGAGAACTCCCGGCGCGGCGCCCTGTTGACGGAGCGGTACAGCGACACACCACCCGGGCCGAACTACTCCTGCACCTGACAAAAAAGACGAGACGCCCTCGGAGGACGGAACGTGGACCTGGCGGCGACCTTCGCGGCAATCCCCGGAGCCGTTCCGGTCGACGGGGTGCCCGATGCCTGGTTCTGGACGCACGCGCCGAAGTTCGGCAACACCGCCGTCCTCAGCCGCGACGGCAAGCACGCTTTCCAGTGCTACGCGCACAACTCGTACGACGAGGGCCTGGCGCGCGCGGTCGTCACGTTCGCGCGGGAGCACGACTCCGAGCTGATCGCGCCGCCCGAGCGTCCGCTGGTCGTGGTGGAGGGCTTCGCGCACGAGGGTTTCGGCTTCGACATGGTGGTCGCCGTCAGCCCGACCGTGCACAAGTACCAGGCGGACAAGCCCGAGGTGCACGCGGTGACCAGGGCGGTGTTCCCCGCGTACCGCTGCGAGTTCTCCGGCGCGGAGACCGAGGAAGACGCGGCGTACCGCTACACGCGCGCGGCCGGCGCGCAGCCGACCAGGTGGGACCGGGAACCCAACCCGTACCTGAAGATGCGCCACCGTGCGGCGTCCGGGCGGGAGATCCCGGAACGGGGCTTCATCAACCCGTCCAGGATCGTCAAGGAGTTCGCCGACCTGCCGGTGCGCGCGGACGGGTTCGTGGAGTTCGAGAACTACGAGCAGCGGGTGTGGCTGGTGACGTGGGAGGACGCCTACGTCGTCGCCTCGGAGGGTTCGGAGGGTTCGGAGCCGGCGCGGCTGGACTTCGACGTCCTGGTCGAGTTCACCAAGCAAGCCCTCTACGGCCCCAACCGCGCCTCGGGCGAGTCTGCGATCACCAAGCCCTGAGCCGCCGGTCTCGTCGCGGTCGAGTGAGCCCCAGCGTCGTGCCGTGTGGCACCGCGTGACGTCCTCGAAAAAAATCGGTCGAGAAATGTCGAGGGGGATGTCGAGAACCCGGACGCGGCTCCGTCTCTGAAGCGAACACGGTCACAGCGGCCGTACCGCACCAAGGAGAACATCATGGCCAAGTACCTGCTGCTCAAGCACTACCGCGGCGCGCCGGCGGCGGTCAACGACGTGCCGATGGACCAGTGGACGCCGGAGGAGGTCACGGCCCACGTGCAGTACATGCGCGACTTCGCCGACCGGCTGGAGACGACTGGCGAGTACGTCGACGGGCAGGCCCTCTCCCCGGAGGGCACGTTCGTCCGCTCCGACGGCGAGGGGCGTCCGCCGATCACCGACGGTCCGTTCGCGGAGACCAAGGACCTGATCGCCGGCTGGATGGTGATCGACGTCGACAGCTACGAGCGGGCGGTCGAGCTGGCCGGCGAGCTGTCCGCGGCTCCGGGCGCGGGCGGCAAGCCGATCCACGAGTGGCTGGAGCTGCGCCCGTTCCTGCACGCGCCGCCGACCATCACGGAGTGACACACGTGGACGAGGCCCTGCTGAGGACCCTCACCCCCACTGTGATCGGCATCCTCGTCCGCCGCGGAGCAGACTTCGCGGCGGCCGAGGATGCCGTGCAGGACGCCCTGGTCGAGGCGGTGCGGGTGTGGCCGGACGACCCGCCGCGCGACCCCAAGGGCTGGCTGGTCACCGTGGCCTGGCGCAAGTACCTCGACGCCGTCCGTGCCGACACCACCCGACGGCACCGCGAGGTGCGCGTCGAGAGCGAGCCCGTGCCCGTGCCCGGCGAGTGCGCGGCGGTGGACGACACGCTCCAGCTGTACTTCCTGTGCGCGCACCCGTCCCTGACGCCGGCGTCGGCCGTCGCGCTCACGTTGCGCGCGGTCGGCGGGCTGACCACGCGGCAGATCGCGCAGGCCTACCTCGTGCCCGAGACGACCATGGCGCAGCGGATCAGCCGGGCCAAGCGGACCGTCTCGGGCGTCCGGTTCACCCAGTCAGGTGACGTGGCCACCGTGCTGCGGGTCCTCTACCTGGTCTTCAACGAGGGCTACTCCGGTGACGTAGACCTCGCCGCCGAGGCGATCCGGCTCACCCGCCAGCTGGCGGCCAAGACCGACGACGAAGAGGTCTCGGGCCTGCTCGCGCTCATGCTGCTCCACCACGCACGGCGTCCGGCGCGGACCAGCCCGAAAGGCAGGCTCGTCCCACTAGCCGAGCAGGACCGGGGCCTGTGGGACACGCGCATGATCACCGAGGGCGTCGACGTGCTCCAGACGGCGCTTACCCGTGACCGACTGGGCGAGTTCCAGGCCCAGGCCGCCATCGCCGCGCTCCACGCAGATGCGCAGACGGCGGCGGAGACGGACTGGGTGCAGATCGTCGAGTGGTACGACGAGCTGGTGCGCCTCACGGACAGCCCGGTGGCCCGACTCAACCGGGCCGTCGCGGTGGGGGAGGCCGATGGCGCGCGGGCCGGTTTGGCGGCGTTGGCGGGACTCGACCCCGCACTGCCCCGCTACACGGCTGTCGAGGCGTACCTGCGCGAGCGTGACGGCGACCCGGTCACGGCGGCACGGCTGTACGCCGAAGCCGCCCGGTCGGCGCCCAGCCTCGCCGAATGCGAGCACCTCACGCGGCAGGCCGCCCGGCTCAACGCGGAGCTGCGCGGGTGAACGACGTGGCGGCGACCGGATCGGACTGCCCGGCCTGGGGCGCTGCTCCGGACGCTGCTCCGGACGCTGCCGTGGGTGCCGCTCCGATCGCTGCCGTGGATGCGGCCCCGGACGCTGCTCCGGACGCTGCTCCGGACGCTGCCCCAGGCGTCGCGGCCCCGTACCATCTACCGCGCCGTGCCGTCTACACCACCCCGCGACCGCGCGTCCGAACCGGCCCGGCACCCTTGCTACCGGCCCTAGTCGTATCCGCGCGGGGTTTCACCCGCTCTGCACCGAGGATCGACACGTGACACTTCCCTACCCTCCCGACGACGACCACGCCGCCGACCGCTTCGTCAACAACGCGCTGCGCAGCCGCGACGCCGAGACCTGGCGGCTCCTGGCCTCCGACGCCTACGTCGAGCAGACCGACCGCGTGCTGCGCGCGATGCTGGACCGGATCGCGGCCACGCGCGTGCACCGCACGGCCGAGCGCGCCACCGCCCGCGCCCGCGCACTGGACGGGGAGATCACCCAGTCCGAGTACCAGCGTGACGCGGCCGAGGACGCCACCAAGGCCACCAAAGCCGCCCACTTCGAGACGTTGGTGCGCGAGCACCACCGCCTGATCGCCGCCGCCGTGCGTCGGCTGCGTGGCGACGACGTGCGCGACGAGCTGACGGACCTGGTGCTCGCCCTCGCGTCCGCCATCGACGCCCACCGGACCGCCGTCCTCGCCGACGACTTCGAGCCCACCGCGACCGACCAGGCGTTGTGGGCGCGGCTGACCGAGCTGGACATGCCGGGCACGGACGGCGAGGGGCGCACGTCGGTGGAAGAGCTGGTCAAGCGCCACGCGGCGCGGCAGGACGACCTCGGGCACGTGCTGGCCGGGATCATCCTGGACGTGGCGGGCGACGCGCCGTCGGTCCCGCGCGCCGAGCTGCTGACCGAGTGGAAGAAGACGGTCGCGCCGACGCTGCCCCCCGAGGAGAAGAACGAGTTCGCGTCCAAGGGCAAGGGCTCGCTGGTGACCGAGAAGCTCCGCAAGACCATGGGCCACCTGGAACGCAAGGGCCTGGTCAAACGCTCGCAGGACGCGCAGCGACTCGACATCCTCGACCGGCCCGGCCTGGTGGAACTGGCCGACCGCGAGGCGCCGTAAGCCCCCGGACACGAACTACGCCGCTCCCGTTTTCCGCTTCGCGGCGGACAGCGTCGCGGAGCCGAGCGCGGCCTCCAGCTGCTCCCACCGCGTGACCAGGTCCGACATCATGAGCATCATGACGTCGGGGAAGGCGTAGAGGAAGCTCTGGTACCGGTAGTGGTCCAGGTAGAACACCACGACGTCGTCGCCGACCGCCGTGACCGACGCGGTGCGGGCGTTGAAGAACAGGTCGTAGTGGCCGAGCACGGTGCCGCGTCCCAGGACCGCGCGTTCGTAGATGCCGCCGAAGTCGACCTCGACCTCACCGCGAGCGACGAGGAACACGCCGTGCGCCACATCGTCCTCACGGCAGATCGAATCGCCCGCGCTGAACGGGATCTCGTCGAACATCGAGGCCAGCGTCTCCATCTCGGAGTCGACCAGCGAGCCGAACAGCCGCACCCCGTGCGGGTCGACGCTCTCCCGCAGGCACGCCACCCGCTCGCTCAACTCGCGCTCGGTGATGTGCGTCATCCGCAACCGCACGAAGCGCAGCATCCGGTCGGTGTTGCGCGTCTGCCGGCGGGAGGTCCCGGCGCTCGGCGGGGTGTAGACGGCCGAGTTCCCGCTGATCCGCGCGGCTTCGCGCCGGCCGGACTCGTAGGCGCTGTGCACGCAGCCCCAGTGGTAGGGGTTGGTGCCCTCACCGGCGAAGAACAGCCGGTCGCCGACCGGTTCGGCGAGCGCGCCGATGTCCTTCGAGGACGCGTCGACGCCGATGCACGTGTACGAGCCCCGCGCGAAGGGGTCGGCGGACCACGCGGTGCGTGAGACGTGTTCGGGCGCGGGCGCGTCGGCGCCGAACATGTCCTTCACGATCGTGGTGGCGTAGGTGGAGACGTCCTCGTCCGACCAGGTCTCCATCTCACGGCCGAGCGAGGCGCCCAGCAGCATCACCAGGATCGGCTTGCCGTGGGACTTCCACATGCTGATGACGACCGTGGGGTAGCGGTCGGTGTCGCGGCACAGGTAGCCGAAGACGTACTGGTCCGTCGGCCAGAAGGGCTCGTCGTAGTGCAGGGCGATCTTGTTGAGGGTGCCGAACCCCAGCCGTGCGATCGCCGACCGCTTGGCCTCGGGCAGCGGCGGGTCGAAGCGCACCGACTCGGCCTTGAGCACACCGAGCGGCAGGGTCACCAGCACCTTGTCCGCCTCGAAGAGACCCTGGTCGGTCGTGACCCGCACCGGCCCGTCGCCGCTGTCGATCCGCGTGACCACGTGGCGCAACCTGACGTCCAGGCCTTCGGCGAGGGCGTCCACCACCGAGTGGTAGCCCTGGTGCAGGATGCTGTCGCCGTAGCCGTAGACCAGGTAGCCGTCCTCCCAGAACTTCAGGGACAGGTTGTCCGCGTCCTCGGCGACGTCCTCGCGCAGGATCACGTTGAGGTGGTAGCGGACCGCCTGTTCGTCGTCGGGGGACAGCCGGCGGTCGGCGAGGATCTGGCGGATGGCCGCGCCGAGCGGGATGTCCGGCTGCTCGCCCTTGCGTGCGGTCTCGGCCCGGTGTTCGAGCTCGTGCAGCACGTCGTCGGCCAGTTCCAGGGTGCGGCTCTTGCGGCGGTGGTTCGCCAGGCGGTGGTCCGCGCCGAACATGTCCAGGCTGTCGAAGCCGCCGGTGTAGGCGCTGTCGCCGCCCACGTAGCTGTACGGGATGCCCAGGTCCTCGACCAGCTCGGTGATCGGATTGCCGTCCGTGCCGTGGATCCAGTGCGCGCCCAGGTCGACCCCGTGCTCGTCGGTCCAGATCCGCCCGCCGACGCGGTCGCGCGCCTCCAAGACGGTCACGGCGTGGCCGAGTTCGCGCAGTGCCCGCGCCGCAGCCAGACCCGCCATCCCGGCTCCCACGATCAGGACGCTGGGTGGCCGGTCCGAGCCGGCTCTTCCGGACATCGTCCGATTGTCCGGCAGTCGACGCCCGCTCGGACAGCCCCGGATCGTGTGGTTGCGGCCGACGCGCCATCGCGCCGGCCGCAACCACACGAGCGCCGTTACTTGAGCCGAACGGGCAGGGATTCGTGGCCGTTGGAGATGAAGGACCGGCTCGGCTTCAGCTCGTCCGGCGCCACCGCCAGCTCCATCTCCGGGAACCTGGCGAACAGGGCCGGGAGGGCGATCTCCGCTTCCATGCGGGCCAGCGGGGAGCCCAGGCAGTAGTGGGCGCCGTGACCGAAGGCGAGGTGGGTCTTGTCGGCCCTGGTGACGTCGAACTGGTCGGCGGTCACGCCGTGGATCGCCTTGTCCCGGCCCGCCGCCGCGTACGCCGCCAGGATCGCCTCGCCCTTGCCGATGACGACACCGTCGCCGATCTCGATGTCCTCCACGGCGTACCGCAGGGGCAGGTTCGCCACGGGCGCCTGCCAGCGCAGGGTCTCCTCGATCACGTCCGCCCAGCTGCTCGTCCCCGCGCGGACCGCGGCCAGCTGCTCCGGGTGCGTCAGCAGGGCCGTGATCGCCTGGTCCAGCAGGTTCACCGTGGTCTCGTAGCCCGCCGAGATCACCAGGATCAAGGTGTCGACGAGTTCGGCTTCCTCCAGCTTCGTGCCGTCGTCCTCGCGCACCGCGATCAGGCCGCTGGCCAGGTCGTCACCGGGGTTCTCCCGCTTCGACGCGACCAGCTCGTGGATGATCTCGTACAGCTTCACGGCGTTCGCCTGGGCCGCCTCGGGCGTGATCGCGGTGTTGAAGATGCCGTCGACCACCGTCCGCAGCTTCGGCCGCGCCTCGGCCTCCACCCCGAACAGCTGGCAGATGACCTCGATCGGCACCGGGTAGGCGTAGCCCTCCCGCAGGTCCACCGGCTGCTCCGCCGCGTCGAGCGCGTCCAGCAGCTGTTCGGTGATCTTCTCGATCCCCGGCCGCATCGCCTCGACGCGCCGCGGCGTGAACGCCTTGGACACCAGCGAGCGGAGGCGGCGGTGGTCGCTCCCGTACGCGGTGAACATGTTCTGCACCGACACCCACAGGTGCAGCGGCCAGTCCTCGGAGATCTCGCCGCTGGTGTACGCCGGCCAGTGCTGCCGCGGGTCCTTCGAGACCCGGGGGTCGGCCAGCAGGTCGCGTAACGTCTCCTGGCTGGTCACCGACCACGCAAGAACCTGACCAGGGAGCGCCACCAGGGCTGCCGGCCCTCGGGCGGCGATGGCCGCGGACTCGGCGTGGATGTCACGGCCTGCGGGGTCGAGGACGATGGGGTCGGCTGGACGTTCCAACGGGGTTCTCCAGGTGACTCGTCGGGCTGGACGGGCACGGCTACCGGCGTGAAACGCACGGGCAGCTCGGTGAGCGCGCGGTGGAACGGGCCGGGCCGCCAGACCAAGTCGTCGACGGGCACGGCGAGCCGCATGTCGGGCAGGGCGTCGAGGATCTTCTCCATCGCCACCGACGCGATCAGCCTCGCCTGCTGCTGGGCCGGGCAGGCGTGCACGCCCGCGCTCCACGCCAGGTGGGCCCGGTTGCCCGAGCGCTGCTGGGCGGCCAGCGCGGGGTCGTTGTTGGCCGCCGAGAAGCTGATCACCACGGGCTCGGCGGAGGGCAGCCGGACACCGGCGAAGTCCGTGTCCTCGACCGGGTAGCTCGCCGAGTAGTTCGCCATCGGCGGGTCGGTCCACAGCACCTCGTCCAGCGCCTCCTCGACCGGCATGCTGCCGCCGGAGAGGTCGCCCGCGAACCGGTCGTCGGCCAGCAGCAGCCGGATGCCGTTGGCGATCAGGTTCTGCTCGGGCTCGGTGCCCGCGCCCATGAGCAGGATGAGCTGGTGGATCAGCTCCTCGTCGGTCAGCCTGGCCGGGTGGGCCATCATCCACGAGGGCATGTCGTGGTCGGGCCGCTGCCGCTTGAGCGCGATCAGCTCCAGCATGCAGTGCGTCAGGTCGGCGTTGGCCTGCTCGGGGTCGACCATGTCGAAGATGGCGCTCATGGCGGCGAGCAGCCGGTGACCCAGCTCCGGCGGGCAGCCGTAGAGGTGGTTGAACATCATCAACGGCAGCAGCTTCGCGTACTCGCCGAGCAGGTCGGCCTCGCCGTTGCCGGCGAACCGCGCGATCAGCACGTCCGCGGTCTGCTCGACCTGGCCGCGCAGCGCGTTCGGGTCGACCCGGGCCAGGCTGTCGGTGACCGCGGCGCGCAGCCGGGCGTGGTGGGCGCCGTCGGTGAACAGGCAGTTCGGCCGGTACATCATCATCGGCAGCACCGGGCAGTCCGGCGGCATCTTCGCCTGCCACCGCCGCGGGTCGCGCGGGAACGCGCTGGGATTGCGCAGGACGTCCAGCGCGGCGGCGTAACCGACGACGAGGTTGGCGTGCACGCCGGGCGCCAGCTCGACCGGGGCGACCGGACCGTGCTCGCGCAGGGCCCGGTACGTCGCGGCCGGGTCGGCGGCGAACTCGGGGCCGTACAACGGCATCCGGCCGTTGTGTGCGGGACATGCCTGCCCTGGGGCGGCTTGCGAGGTCACGCGTTCTCCTGGTTGCGGGTCGACAGGTACTCGACAAGGGTGATGAGCGCCTGCGTGGACGAGGTCACGTCGCGGGCGTCGCAGAACACCAGCGGCGTCTCGGGCAGCAGGTCCAGCGCGTCCCGCACTTCCGCGCCGGGGAAGGCCGGCGCTCCGTCGAAGGCGTTGACCGCCACCGCGTACGGGATGCCGAGTTCCTCCAGCAGGCCCATGACCTCGAAGGACTGCTCCAAGCGGCGGGTGTCGGTGAGGACGAGCGCGCCGAGCGCGCCGTAGGCGATGTCCTTCCAGATCTGGGTGAACCGCTTCTGGCCGGGCGCGCCGAACAGGTAGAGCACCAGCTCGTCGGTGAGCGTCAGCCGGCCGAAGTCCAGTGCCACCGTGGTGGTGCTCTTGCCGTTCACGCCGGCGAGGTCGTCGACGAGGGCGCCGGCCTCCGTCATCGTCTCCTCGGTGCGCAGCGGGCGGATTTCCGAGAGGGTGCCGACGAAGGTGGTCTTGCCGATCGCGAAGGGACCCACGACCAGCAGTTTCACCGCCGTCCGCACGGTGTCGCGCAGGTAGACGCCGGCAGTGGCCGGCCCAGTGGGTGCGAGCCCGTCAGAGGCGAGCACGGAGGCCATCGAGCACGTCCTTCAGCAGCTTCATGTCGGGGCGGGCGGCGTGCGAGACCGCGGCGTGCGTGGCGATGTGACCGCTGTCGACCAGGTCGGACAACAGCACCTTGGTCACGCTGATCGGCAGCGACAGGTGCGCGGCGATCTCGGCCACCGACAGCGCTCCGCCGCGGCAGAGCTCCATCAGCCGCTTCTTCTCCGGCGACAGCCCGGAGACCTGCTCGCGGGTGGCGATCACGACCGTGACCGCGTCGAGGGTGTTGCGGCTCGCGTGGGCCCGGCCGCCGGTCACCACGTACGGCCGCACCAGCCCCCGTAAGCGCCGGTCGGCGCTCTCGCCGCTCACGCCGGGCTGCCTGCCACCCGCTGCGGCGGGCTTGTGGCTTCAGCCTGTCGCGGCGGGCTGGTGAGTTCCTTGCCCAACCGCTGGACCAGCTCCTGGATCCGGAAGGAGACCGCCTCCATGTCCACCTGCGCCGTCGCCGACACGGCCAGGTACGCGCCCGGACCGGCGGCGGCGAGGAAGACGTAGCCGTCGGCGAACTCGCTGACCGTCTGCTGCCACTCCGCGCTGGTCTGCCCGCAGAACTCGGCGGTGGCGCGGGCCAGCGACTGGAGCGCGGACATCGCGGCGGCGTGCCGTTCCGCGTCGTCCCGGTCGATGCCGGCGGAGTGCGCCATCAGCAGCCCGTCGGCCGACAGCAGGACCGCGTGCCGTGTCTCGGGCATCTTCAGGGCGTCGTCGAGCATCCAACCCAAAGTGTTCATGCCTGGGTGTTCCCTTCAGCGACAGGCGGCGGAGTGGTGGCGCGGCCCGAATCGGTCCCGCGTTTCCAGGCGGCAAGCCCGGCCGCGATCCGCAGCTGGCCCGATGACTCCTCGACGGGTACCCGCTCCATGGGGGCCGTCGCCGTGTCGGCCGTCCCTGCGGGGACCGACGACGGCGTGCCCTGGTCGGCGTTCTGGGTCCTCCGCCGCCGAGGCAGGCCACCGGGGGTGCGTCCCATGACGGAGTCGTCCACGGCCGGGACCGGCCTCGGCCGCTGTTCGGGCGGCAGCGCGACGGCGTTGTCGGGCATGGCGGGCTTGCTGACGCGGGTGAGCAGCTCGGTCGGCAGGAACACCACCGCGCGCACACCGCCGTACGGCGAGCGCGTGTCCACCGAGACACGGAAGCCGTAGCGCTTGGCCAGCACGCCGATGACCGCGAAACCGACCTGCGGCGGGTCGCCGAGCCGGTTGATGTCGCTGCCGCCGTCACCGGTCAGCAGCCGGGCCGCGCGCTGCAACTCCTCGACGGTCATGCCGACGCCGCCGTCGTCGATCATCACGACCATGCCGTTGTGCGCCTGCTGGAAGTTGACCTCGACGCTGGTAGTGGGCGGCGAGTGCCGCGCGCCGTTGTCGAGCAGCTCGGCCACGGCCAGCACCACCGGCTCGACCGCGCGGCTGATCACCGCGACGTCGGACTCGGCCGGCACGTTGATCCGCAGGTAGTCCCGGATCCGCGAGGTCGCGCCGCGCACCACGTCGGTCAACGCCGACGCCGACCGCTGCTGCCCCGGCCAGGACCCGCAGAGCACCGCGGTGGCCTGGGCCCGGCGGTTCAGCTGGGAGTTCATGTGGTCGATCCGCATCAGGCCGGCGAGGACGTCCGGGTCGTCGTGCCGGTCCTGCATGGCCGAGATCGCGACCTGCTGCTCGTTGGACAGGCTCTGCACCGCGCGCATCATCGACTTGAGCGTGGCGCGGGCCGACTGCTCGCCCCGCGCGGTCGCGTTCCGGACGGAGTCGGCGAACAGCGCGAGCACCCGCTCGTCACCCTCGGCCGCCTGCGGGTGCCGGGGACCCGGGACCTCGACCGGCCGGTGGTTCAGCGTCTCGGCCAAGGCCGGCAGCCGGGCGTCGACCAGGTGCTTCTCCTCCTCGGCCCGGATACGCGCCCAGGCCTCGGCGTGCTCGGCCCGGACCAGCAGCGCTCTTGTGACGCGTCGTTGGCGTACCAGCAGGAACACGGCGATCAGCACGATGGCGAGCAGGAACCAGAACGCCACCGCGAGTCTTTGTTGGTCCATCAATTCCTCTGATGCGGGCGAGCCTGCCGAATACCGGTGCGCGTCAGCAGGGTCTGATCTTTATCACGGGACTTCATCGGACGCCAAGTGGTTGCGGCAGTCTGCCCCGGATGGAGCAACTGTCCGGGAAAAGCAATACCATATGTCCACTATGGACATCTCCTGGCGGTCCTGAAGTCGACGGGCGGCGGCAGCTTCGCGGCAAGGGAAGCCCTCGGCATCGGCCCGTCGGTGGGAGCGGGGGACCGGAACACCCCGGAACGGCGGCCCTCGTTGCCGCTTCCTGCAAACCGCCGGAGAAGGCTTCCCCGGTTTACGGCAATGCGGAACACTGGCCGTTATGAGTATCCTGGTCAGAGTCGAAGTCACTGTTCCCGAAGCGCAACTCGACGAGTTCCGCGAACTCGCGGAAAAGCTCACCACGGCGATCGAGGACGAGCCCGGGACCATCCGATACCGTTGGTTCACGGGTAAGGACCCCTCGATGTTCGTGCTGATCGAGGAGTTCGTGGATGAAGACGCGGCTCTGGATCACAACCGCAACTGCGGCGCGCTGCTGGAGAAGATTGCCACCGTCTCCACGGTGACCAGGAACGACGTCTACGGCACCCTGAGCGACGACATCAAGCGGGAGTTGGAATCCAAGCAGGGGAAGTTCACCTTCGCACCGCTGTTCGACTGACCGTCGCCGGGCGCTGATGACCCCGTGAATCAGCGCCCGGTTTTACCCGCCCGGATCAGGACTTCATGATCTGCGGGCGGGCGATGTCCATCCACGCGCGCTCCCACCGGCGGGTGAGCGACGGGTAGACGATCAGGTAGCGGAACGGGAGGATGGCCAACATGTAAAGGCGGCCGAACAGGCCGTTGGGCTTGACCAGGGCGGCCATCCGCAATTCGTACTCGCCGCTCTCGGTGCGCACCCACCCGAGATGGGTGAGGTCGTGCACGGTCTTGTTCGCGAGTTCCTGGACGAACTCGTTCTCCAGCTCGTAGACGTTCTTGAACGGGATGAGGTCGAATTCCGCCCTCAGCGGCACGTCACGCATCTCCGCAGGAAGGCGCTCGCGCAACGAGCGCACCCGCCCTTTGAAGCCGGCTTCCGGGTCGTCCCACCCGAAAATGGCGCCGAGCTTCCAGCGGATGGCGAACAGGGCCCGGGTCGCCCAGGAGGCTTGACCGGAGATCTCCCGCAACGCCTCGATCATGAGGGGGAAGTCGTCCGGTCCGGCTCCGGGGGTGCGGAACGACCAGACGTCCTCGATCCGGAAGTCGGGCGCGATCTCGTGGATCCGCCACGGCTGGTCGGTGTGGGCCGACTTCGGGAGCTTCATGGCTGGTGCCGTCCTTTTCTGTCACGCAACCGGGAGCGGACCGCCGGGCTCGCTCACCTTTGTTTCGGAGCTTACCCCCGGTGACGAGGCAGTAGCTCAGTGCACCCGGTCACACAGCCGGAAAGTGCGGCGGCCCCAAGGGAGTGGAAGAACCGCGACGCGCTGGAGAAGTGCCGGTCGGCCCACTTCTCCAGCGGCCGCGCGCAGCCCGTGGACCTGGTCATTTCGAGACCGTGGTTCGCGGTTCAGTTCCCGCTCTCGAACAGCAGGGGCGCCAGCTTTTCGAAGAGGTGCGGATCGGCCGTGACGATGCTCACCCGACTGATCCCGTAGCTCTCCAGATCACGCAGGTTCTCGGCGACCTTTTCCGGGCTGCCGAACAGTCCGCCGTACAAGGAGTCTTCGGTGAAGTGCGGGGTCAGGAACTGACTCATCGGGTCGTCACCGATACCGCACACCGCGCCGAAGCAGAGCTTCACGTCCTCCTCGACGCGACGCACCTGGTCGATCATCTCGACGAGGCGCGTCTTCGGAATGGTCGCCAGGTCGGTGCCGTCGCTGTTGCCGTTGCGGGCCGTCGCCATGGCCGGCATGAGTTCGACCCAGTCCAGGTACGGCGTCCCGCCGGCGATGGTGCGGGGACCGGCCAGCGAGCCGATCAGCGGTGGCGGCGTCACGTCCTCGAAGCCACCGCATTCGGGCACGTTGATGTTGTAGTGCTCGCCCTCCAACACGCACTGGCCGGTGTCGAACAACTGCCGGACCACCTTGATGGCCTCGATGTAGCGGTCGGCCCGCTGCCGGGGAGCGGGGTAGACCTGGCCCGTGGAGTCCATTTCCGCCCGCGCCCACCCGGCGCCCAGGCCGGCGTTCCAGCGCCCGCCGCTGACCCGCTGCATGGTCAGCGAGGCCTGCACGAATTCGATCGGCGACCGGAACAGGTTGTTGGCGAAGCTGGACGACAGCTGCACCCGCTCGGTCGCGGCGGCCATCTGCGAGGCGGCGACCCACAGGTGGGGGTACCACCGCAGCTGGGTGCCACCGTTGTCGAGGAAGTAGTGGTCGGCGACGGCGACCGCGTCCCACCCCTCGGCCTCGCGGGTGGCGGCCCAGGTGCCGGGGTCGACATCGGGTTCCACCAGGTTCGCCAGGAACTCCACGCGCACTCCTTTCCAGGAACTTGTCGAACGGGCCGCAGAGGCCTGTGCTGCGTCGGCCACCCGCGGCGCCGAGATGTCAGAGTTGCGCCGAGGAGTCCGCTTCGGCGGTGGAACGAGTGGCCTCGCCCGCCGGCGCGTCGAGGTCGAAGGCGTTCTTGATCCGCTCCAGTTCCTGTTTGAGGCGGTTGGTGTTGTCCTCGTCGTCCTCGAACGGATTGCTGCTGTCAGGGATCAGCGTCTGGTTCTGCTCGGCGAAGTCCCGGACCCGGCTCTCGTACCGCTCGAACGCGGACCGGTGGTCGGCGCCGGAGTCCTCGGCCGACGTGAGTTCCTGCGCCAGCACGTACGCCTGCACGAGCGCGACACTGGTGCCCTGGCCGGTCAGCGGCGACGGCGACGACGCGGCGTCGCCCACCAGCACCACCCGCCCGCTCGACCAGTTCTCCATGCGCACCTGGGCCATCGCGCCGAAGTAGAAGTCGCTGGACTCCGCCAACGTCGCGTGCATCGCCTCGGTCTGCCACGAGACCATGTCGATCCGCTCGGCGACCATCTGGCGGTGCAGCTCCACGTCCCGGTCCTCGATCAACTCCGGTGACGCGATGCCGACGATCACGCGCACTTCGCTGTTGTCCCTGGTGGGGTAGAGCACGTACGTCGAGGCCGGGTCCTGCACCCACAGCTCCCAGTCCTGCAGGTCGAACCGGTTGACCCCGCCGAACGTGGCGATGTAGGCGTTCAGGTGGTGGAGGTACTTCTCGTGCGGGCCGAAGACGAGCCGGCGGACGTCGGAGTAGAGCCCGTCCGCGCCGATCACCAGGTCGAACTCGCGCGGCGCCATGTGCTCGAAGGTGACCCGCACCCCGTCGGCCTGCTCGTCGAGCCCGGTGATCCAGTCGCCGAAGACGAGTTCGGTAGCGGCGTCGGCACGGGAGGCGTCCACCTGGTCGAGGTTGGCGCGCAGGACGGCGCTCAGGTCCTCGCGGAGGATCTCGATGTCCTCGCTGCCCACCTGGCCACTGCTGAAGACGTACTCTTCCGACCGCCACTGCTCGACGCCCGCACCGTCCACGTTGGACATGCCGCGCAGCCTGGTGCGCAGCCGCTCGAGCTCGTCGATGATCCCCATCCGCTGGGCCACGGTGAGGGCCACGCCGCGGATGTCGACGGCCACGCCGGTGGACCGGGGCTGAGGGGAGCGTTCGATCACGGTGACCGTGCTGCCGTGTCGCCTGAGCAGGGCGGCGAGAGCCAACCCGGCCACACCGCAGCCGGAGATGAGCACCTTGGACATCAAGCACCTTCCGATCGACACGCCGTGTGCCTTGTAATACATCCAGTACAAGCGGATGTTGGGCCTTACGACGTAAGGCCCGTGAAGCCGGACGCTACACTTACGCCGTAAGTAGTGTCAACGGCATCCTACGGCATCCTGAGAGTTCGCTGATGACGTGTGACCTGCGCCGCACGCGGGCCTGTTCACCGGCCCGGGGCGCTGTCGGACCGTCCATAAGCGACGATCAACAGCGGTCGACTTCGAAAGTCGCGGACTTCGGGCATTTGTCTAGTTTGTCGCTGTTTCCGGGCAATTCCGCGTTGACGTTGACACTCCTTACGGCGTAAGCGTAATATTCCGACTTGAGGCTTACTCTGTAAGCCGCAGTCGTCGCCGCGAGGGGTGTCGACGACGTGTTCGCAGGTGACAGGCAGCAGAGCTACGGGTGCGGGGGTTCACCGAAGCTGTCCACGACGCGCCGCGACGGCGGAACGGGATGCCCCGGCACTCATCCGCTGAAGGAATGAGGCACATGCTGAACTTCCACGCAGAACCCGTAAAAGTGCGGCGGAAACGGCCATCTGCGGTTCCGCGGCCGGATGGGGACGGGCGCCTGTCGTGACCATCCGGAAAGCGCCCGCGCGCATCGCCCCGGCGCCCGCGGAACAGATCCGTCCGCTGGTCGGCTTGCCCGCCAACGCGCCGACCGGCCCCGATGGACCGCTGGCGCACATCGAGGGCCGTCCCGTGCTCAACGTCCAGGCGGTCATCGGCAAGCACCCGGAGCTGTTGGTCGCGCTGAGCCCGATGCTCACCGCGCTCGGCCTCGGGGTGCTGCCCCTGCGCGACCGTGAACTGGCCGTGCTGCGCGTCGGGTACGGCCTGCGCTCCGACTACGAGTGGGCGCACCACGCGGCCGTCGGGGCCAAGGCCGGTCTCACCGAGCAGGAGATCGCCCGGGTCGCGATCGGTCCGGACGCGCCCGGTTGGTCGGAGTTCGACGCCGCGTTGCTGCGGGCGGTCGACGAACTGCGCGGTCCTCGGGCCAGGGTGTCCGATCGGACGTGGGCGCAGTTGATCGTCCGCTACGACGAACAGCAGATGGTGGAGCTGCTGGCGACGATCGGCGCGTACACGATGCTCGCGTACATCCTGAATTCCTGCGACGTCGCCATCGAGGACTGGTTCACCGACCCCCCTGCCCTTCCGGAGGTATGAACCACGGAAGGCGTGGGAACGCCCGCCACTGGGGGTGGCGGGCGTTCCCACGTCAGGTCAGAGGAAGTCGCCGCCGCGCGTGACCGCGCCGTAAGCGTCCACGATGCCGTGGCCGTAGAAGCCGTTGAACGCCTCGTCCCCGACGCAGGTCGCGGTGAACTCGGCCGACCGGCCCACGTTCTCGTAGGACACGGTCCGCGGCTCCGGGCACGCCCGCTTCGTGGCCGTCTTGTACAGCACCTGCTCGACCTTGTCGGGTGACAGCGTCAGCGTGCCGGGGTGCGACCGGTCCTTCTTGCCGTACTGGCTGACCACCAGCGCGGCCACGCCCGCGGCGTGCGGAGCGGCCATCGAGGTGCCCTGCGCGTAGCGGTAGTACCCGCAGGAGGAAGCGTCGCAGTACTTGGTCACGCCGGCCGCGAGGGCCGTCGGGCTGATGTTGCCTTCCGCGTCGATGTCGCCCGCGGCCAGCGCGACGTTGCGCGCGTACGCGGAGCGGATCAGGTTCTCGTTCGTCCGGTACCAGTCCGTGCCGAGGCCGTCGCGGAAGTAGCCGCCGGGAGCGGACAGGGAGGTCTGCTCGGTGCCGTAGTTGGAGTAGTCGGCCTTGGCGGTCGACGGGCCGAGGGCGGACACCGAGATGACGTGGTCGCCCTCGGTCGGGAGGTTGAGGCACGTCGCGTTGTCGATCGGGCGCGGGTAGGCCGCCCCGGGCGGGTAGTTCGGGCTGGCCACGTCGGTCCGCGGGTTGCCGAGGTCCTCGTGGTTGTTGCCGCCGGCGCCGATCAGGGTCACGCCCTTGCCGTGCGCGTAGTTCAGCGCGCGCTGGATCGCGGCGATCGTGGTCCGCTGGGCGATCTGCGCTTCGGGGCTGTCGGCCGGGTTGGCCGCGCAGTTCATGTACCACGGGTCGACGTAGAACGACATGTTGATCACGTCGAGGCCGATGTCGGCGCCGTAGGTCAGCGCGTCCACCACCGGCTGGAGGAAGAACGAGCCGGAGTCCTGGCCGCCGCGGATGTTGACCAGCGACACGTTCGGGGCGACACCGGAGATGCCGAAGCCGTTGGCCGCCGCGCCGATGGTGCCCGCGACGTGCGTGCCGTGGCCCTGGTCGTCGTGGTCCGCGGGGTCGACGCAGCCGCGGAACTCGCACGGCCCGTCGAACTCGTCGCCGTTGGTGTCGTTCGGGATGTCGAAGGTGAAGTTGCGGGACAGCGCGCGGTTGAAGTTGGGCGCGATGTCCGGGTGCGTGCCGTCGACGCCGGTGTCCAGCACGCCGACGTAGACGCGCCGGTCACCGGCCTGCTTCGCCCGTGCGATGTCCGAGCGGACCAGGCGCAGGCCCCACAGGGCGTCGTCGAGCGGGTCCAGGCCGGCCGTGGTCGAGGGAGCGACCTTGCGGGTGGTCACGCCCGGCGCGCCGACGTGCTCGTTCTCCACGTCATGGGCTTTCCGCGCGCCGCGGTTGCCGTTGGCCGGGAGCTTCCCGATCGGTGTCACCGGTGCGGCTCCGAACACCGCGTCGGAGGCGGTGACGCGCTGGACGAAGCCGGTGGCGGGCGCCTTCACGGTCAGCGTGCCGACCGCGGTGTTCTCGACCGTGACCCGACCGCCCGCGGCCCGGACCGCGGCACGTGCCGCCTGGCTGGTCGCGCCGACCTCCACCAGCACGGTGTAGTCGGTGGTCCGCTGTTCGCCTGACGCGGGTTGGACGCCCGCTACGAGCATCGCCGCCGCACTCGCCAGCGCAAGCGCGGGGCGGGTGAGTCTGTGTGCCCTCACATTGTCTCCCTCATACCAAGTTCGGGTGGATCCGACACCCTGACACAGGGAACGGCCCATGGTCAGGAGCCTTTCGTCGGTATCGGGACGTGGGCGCACTATTGCGGACTGTTGTCTTTTAACGGATGCACTGCTCCGCGCGCCGATCGCGGAAATGGTGAGGGTTGATCGGAAATCGGCACGGCGGCACGGCGCGTCCGTCACGTGGTCGGTCGTCAGCGCGTGACGGCCTGCGCGAGGTCGCCCGGCTCGCGCACCGCGGCGGCGGCGGCAGCCCTGGCGGCCCTGGTCCGGCGGTCGAGGTGAGCGGCGAGGAACGAGAGCAGCAGGGCCGTGCCGGACAGCACCGCGCCGACCCAGTTCGGTGACGTGTAGCCGAAGCCAGCGGCGATGACGATGCCACCGAGCCACGCGGCCAGCGCGTTGCCGAGGTTGAAGGCGCCGATGTTGGCGGCCGAGGCCATGGTGGGCGCCGCCGAGGCCTGGTCGAGGACCCACTTCTGCAACGGCGGCACGGTGGCGAAGCCCAACGCGCCGATCACCGTCAGCGTCACCGCGGCCAGGACCTGGTTGTGCGCGGTCAAGGTGAACAGCAGCAGTGCCAGCGTGAGGGCGCCGAGCGTGGTGAAGAGCATCGGCATCAGGGCGCGGTCGGCGAACCGGCCGCCGATCAGGTTGCCCGCGAACATGCCGATCCCGAACAGGACGAGCAGCCAGGTCACCGCGCCGGCGGAGTAGCCGGTGACCTCGGTCATCATCGGCGTGATGTAGGTGATCGCGGCGAACACGCCGCCGTAGCCGAGGACGGTCATCGCCATGGCCAGCCAGACCTGGACGTTGCGGAAGGCGGCGAACTCGGAGCGCACCGTGCCGCCTTCGGGTCGACCGGTGGACGGCACGAGCTTGGCCACGCCGAGCAGTCCGACCACGCCGAGCACCGCGACGAGGGCGAAGGTGACCCGCCAGCCCGAGGTCTGGCCGATGTGGGTGCCGAGCGGGACGCCGACGATCGTCGCGAGGGTGAGACCCATGAACATCAGGGAGATGGCGGACGCCTTCTTGTCCGGGGCGACGAGGTTGGCGGCGACCACCGAGCCGATCCCGAAGAACGCGCCGTGGGCCAGCGAGGCGACGACGCGGCCGACGAGCATGACGCCGAACACGGGTGCCACGGCGGAGAGCACGTTGCCGACGATGAACAGGCCCATGAGCAGGATGAGCATCTTCTTGCGGGACACCCTGGTGCCCAGGATGGTGAGCAGCGGGGCGCCGAGCACGACACCGAGGGCGTAACCGGTCACCAGCCACCCGGCGGTGGGGATCGTGACGCCGAACTCGCCGGCGACCTCGGGCAGCACCCCCATGATCACGAATTCGGTGGTGCCGATGCCGAATGCCCCGATGGCGAGGGCCACGAGCGCGAGAGGCATGTGATGAGCCTTCCAGTGATGGGCGCATGAGTACTACAGGCGTGCGACGTTAGTTGCACACGCGGGGTATCTGCAAGCGCGGGATAACGCTGGGCGCTGGTAATGTGAGTAGTATCATTTGCTGTGGGCAGCTACCGGCCCGATTGCCAGGGAGGCTCCTGATGACCGCGACCGCTTCGACGCCCACCGCGCCGGCACTGGCCGCCGGCTGGTGCACTCTTTCCTTGCTGCACGGGCGGATCGAGGCGCGCGTCGAGGGGGCGCTGGCCGTGCACGACCTGAGCGTGCGCGAGTACTCGCTGCTCGACGTGTTGAGCCGCCAGCACAACGGCGAGGGTGGTCATTTGCAGATGAAGCAGGTGACGGAGGCCGTCGTGCTGAGCCAGAGCGCGACGACCCGACTGGTCACCCGGCTCGAAGACCGGGGGCTGCTGTCGCGCTACCTGTGCCCGACCGACCGGCGCGGTATCTACACCGACGTCACGGACGCCGGGCTCGCCCTGTTGGAGGAGGCGCGGCCGACCTACCTCGCCGCGTTGGGTGAAGCGCTCGAAGAGGCGGGCCGCGACCCCAAACTGCGTCCGCTGGTCGACGTCGTCAGGGCGCTGGGCACGTCGGCCTGAGTGGCACGGCGGTCCGTTCAGTTCGTGTTGGGCCTCGGTCCGACTGACCACACGGCGATCGCGGGTGCGGCCGGTACCGCGAAGATCATCAGGAAGATCGGCAACTCCTCGGCGAGGCCGTATCCCGCTTCGAGGACGCCGATGGCGAGGTTGCCCGCGGCGAGGGCGAACCACACCAGCAGGAAGTCCTCCATCGCGCGCCGGACGCCGATCGCCTTCACCCGGCGCCCGGCGGCGAGGAACACCACCAGCAGGACCAGGCCCACGACGATGATCACGGCAGTTCTGGGCATCGCCACTCCAGAGGTCCGCACCCGAGCCGCCTCGGTGGCCTCACGTCGTCTGGTAGTTCACGGGCTTGAGCACGTCCGCCAGACCGATGCGCTCCAGGAACTCCACCCGGACGCGGTCCGCCACTTCGGACACTTCCGCAGACCCGTCGTCGGTCGGGTCGATGTGGGTGCGGAACGGGCGCTTGCCGCGGGGTGCGTTGACGATGTCCACCACGGCGTCGGCCACGGCCGACACGTCGGCGTCCAGGGGCGTGATCGCGGCGAGCCGCTGGGCCACCTGCTCCATCAGCCCGGCGTAACCGCGGTCGTACGCGGTGACGGTGGACTGGTCGGCCGGATGGCCGCCGTTGGCGAAGTGGTTCGTGCCCGAGGTGAACGCGCCCGGCACGATGATCGACGTCTCGATGCCGAACCGGGCCACCTCGGCCGCGTAGCTCACCGCGAGAGCGTCCATCGCGGCCTTGGCGGCGAAGTACGGCGCGAGGTAGGGCGGCGTGCCACCGCGTGTGCTGCTGCTTCCGGTCCACACGAGCAGTCCGTGGCCTTGGGCGCGCATCAGGGGCAGTGCGGCCCGGTTGACCCGCTGCGCGCCGAGCACGTTGGTGTCGTAGACCGCGGCCATCTCCTCCGGGGTGAACGCCTCGGCCGGGCCCGTCACCATGTGGCCCGCGTTGTGCATCAGCACGTCGATCCGGCCGTGCGCACCGCGGACCGCGTCGATCGCGCGTTCGCCGAGTCCTGACTGGACACGTCCAGTTCGACCGTCCGCAGGTCGATGCCGTGCTCGGTGGCGTACGCGGCGATCCTGGCGACGTTCGCCGCGTTGCGGCCTGTGGTGTCACGGACGCCCGCGTAGACGGTGTGGCCCGCGTGCGCCAGTGCCTTGGCGCTCAGCACGCCGATACCGCTGGAGGCCCCGGTGATGACGATGATCTCGCTCATGATGGTCGGTCCTTTCTGGACAGTGCGGATCAGATCGCGCCGCCGTTGGTGCGGATGACCTGGCCGTTGATCCACCGGGACGGGCCGGCGAGGAACGAGACGAGGTCGGCGACGTCGGACGGTGTGCCCAGGCGCTGGAGCGGCGCGATGGCCTTGAAGCGGTCGATCGTGGCCTCGTCCTTGCCGTTCAGGAACAGGGCGGTGGCGGTCGGGCCGGGTGCCACGGCGTTGACCGTGATGTCCCGGCCGCGCAGTTCCCTGGCCAGGACGAGCGAAAGGGTCTCGACGGCCGCCTTGGTCGCGGCGTAAGGGCCGTAGGTCTCGGTGCGCAGTCCGACCTGCGAGGAGGAGAAGGTGATGACGGCGCCGCCGTCGCGGACCCGGCGGGCCGCCTGGCGGGCGATGACGAACGTGCCGCGGACGTTGGTGCGGACCATCCGGTCGAACGCGTCGAGGTCCAGGTCGGCGACCGTCGACAGGTGCATGACCCCGGCCGCGTTGACGACGACGTCGACCCCGCCGAAGGTCGACTCCGCGGCGTCGAACAGCGCTTCGGCCTGCTCGGCGTCGGCGACGTCGGCCCGGAACGCGATGGCCTCGCCACCGGCGTCGGTGATCGCCGCGACGGTCGCCTCCGCCTCGGTGACGTTGCCCGCGTAGTTGACGACGACCGCGAGGCCGTCGGCGGCCAGTCGTTGTGCGGACTCACGGCCGATGCCACGGGATCCGCCGGTGACGATGGCGACGCGCTTGCTCATGGGATTCCCCTTCAGGGCGTGTTTCATCGCCGGTTGACGCGAGTGCGGCAACCGTTGGTTCTTCTCTTGGGTCAGGTCAGCTGCTGAGGCGGGTGAGCCATTCCTGGAGCAGCGCGGTTTCGTTGGTGGTGAGCGTGGCCGGTGGTGACTGGCGCAGTTGCGCGCCGAGTGCCGCCGCCGCCGCGCCGGTCACCTTCGGGGCGGGCGTTTCCGCGTCGGGCACGAGGATCGCGGCGTGGATCGCGTCACGGACCCGGTTCGAGACGTCGGGCGCGTAGAGCTCGGACCGGGTGATCAACACGAGGGCGACGCCGGTGTTGGCGGACATGACCATCTGGGCCGCCACCTCGGGTGGGACGGTGAGCTTGCCCGCCGCCGCGCACCGTTCGAGCACGTCGAGCAGCAGCCGGTGCGCCTCCACCGCCGCGGCGGGCGTGCCGCTCACGGTGGGGGAGTACATCAGCCGGTAGAAGCTCGGGTTCTGCAACGCGAACGCGACGTGCGTGTTCCAGCCGCTCCGCAGGTCCTCGACCGGGTCGGCGGAGGGCTTGGCCGCCCGCTTGGTCGCCAGGTACCGCTCGAACCCGTAGTCCACGACCGCGGACAGCAGGCCTTCCTTGTCGCCGAACTGCCGGTACAGCGCGGGCGCTCCCACCCCCGCCGCCTCGCAGACGGCCCTCGTGGACACATCCGCGATCGGCGACTCGGCGAGCAGTTCGGCCGCCGCCTCCAGTATCCGCGTTCTCGTGCTCATGGAAGCAACGCTAACACGAGCTGCGTAGCGACGCTAACTTCGTGATGTAAGCAACGTTAACGACGGTCGGATGCCCTGCGAACGTGCCTAGAGAGTCCTCAGCTGTACGCCTTCGCCTGCAACGCGAACAACTCCGCGTAGAGACCGTCGGCGGCGGTGAGCGTGGTGTGGTTGCCGGTCTCCACCACCCGGCCGTCCTTGACCACGATGATCAGGTCGGCCATGCGCACCGTGGAGAACCGGTGGGACACGAAGACGGTGATGCCCCCGGTTCTGCTCGCCACCCGTTTCGCGTGGTCGGCGTTGCGCTGGAACAGGACGTGCTCCGCCTCGGGATCCAGCGCCGACGTCGGCTCGTCGAGAACGAGGAGCAGCGGGGCCTCCCGCATCATCGCCCGGCCGAGCGCCAGCTTCTGCCACTGACCCCCGGACAGCTCCGCGCCGTCGGCATAGCTCTTGCCGAGGTGCGTGCGCAGGCCATCGGGCAGGTCGTCCAGCACGCCCGTGGCGTTGGCGCGGTCCAGTGCCGCACGGACCGCCGGCTCCGACCCCATCCGCGGCAGGTCGCCGAGGCCGACCACCTGCTGGGCCGGGAACTCGTACCGGACGAAGTCCTGGAACCCGGCCGCGATCCGCGTGCGCCACTGGTCGACCGGCATGCCGTGCAGGTCCACCCCGTCGACCAGGATCCGACCCTCGGACGGCCGGTAGAACCCGCAGAGCAACTTGACCAGAGTCGACTTCCCGGCGCCGTTCTCGCCCACGACCGCGACGGTGGCGCCGGCCGGGAGGTGGAGATCGACCTTGTGCAGCACCGGAACGTCGGTGCCGGGATAGGTGAAGGCCACCCCGTCGAGCGAGATCCCGGCGTGCAGCCGTTGCGGCGGCGAAGAACGGCGAGGCGCCGGATCGTCCCCGGTCACCAACGCGGCGGCCTCCGTGAGGCGTCGGTACGCGCCGGCCATCCGCTGGAGATCCTGAAGGAGGGTGACGGCCGTGGCGACCTGCTGGTTGACCTGGGCGGCGAGCACGATCACCAACACGACGTCGCCGACCCCGCGCCTCCCGGCTATCGCGTCGCGCACCACGAGCAGCACACCCGCGGTGTACGCGAGCGCGAAGACGACCTGTCCCGCCGCGCGTATCCACGTCGCGGTCAGGTGCGCCCGCCACAGCCCTCCCGTCGCCCTCGTCCACAGCCGGTTGTGCCGGGCACGCAGTTCGGCCTGGACCCCCGACACGCGTAGTTCTCCGGCCAGACGTGCGGACGTGGCGAGGTGGAACAGGTTGAGCGCGGTCCTGGTCGGCTCGGCGGTCGCCGTCCTGGCCCGGTCGAGCACCCGTTCGGCCAGGCGGCCGGCGAGCAGGGGCGGCACCGCGGCGACGGGGAGCAACAACAGCAACGGGTTCTGCACGGCCAGCAGCACGCCGGTGAGCACCACGGCGAGGATGAGGCCGAAACCGTTGAGCAGCGCCTCAAGACCGGTCCGGAACTGCCTGCCCTCCTGCCGCAGCACGGTCCACGTGTCGGCGTGCTCGGCCCGCTCGTGGTGCTCGATGCCGGCGGAACCGTTCGACACCTCGATCACGCGCTCGTCGAAGTCCAGCTCGGCCAGCTCGGAAAGCTCGTAGTAGGCCACGTGGCCGAAGTGCGCGAGGGCCAGCACCATCACCGCCAGCACGGCGACGGTCAGGCCGGCGAACACCGCGTGCCCGGCGTCGCCCGCGACGACCTCGCGGGTCATCCAACCGAGCGCGGCAGCCAGCAGCGGGGCGGCGACGGCGCCGGCCGTCATCAGGAACACCGCCAGCGCCGTCTTGCGCCGGTTCAGCCGCCACGCCGTGGCGATCATGGTCCACGCGCCGGTCAGCAGGACCTTCACCTGACCGCTCCCTCGACTGCGCGGACGGTGTCCGGGGTGTCGACGAACCGGTCCGCTTGCAGCCGGAACAGCTCCGCGTAACGACCGTCGCGGGCCAGCAGGTCCTCGTGGCCGCCCTGCTCGGTGACCCGGCCGTGCTCCAGCACGACGATGAGGTCGGCGTGCCGCACGGTCGAGAACCGGTGCGAGATCAGCAACGTGGTCGCGCCCTCGGCGAGACCGGCGAACTCCTCGAAGAAACCGGTCTCCGCACGCACGTCCAGGCTCGCCGTCGGCTCGTCCAGCACCACGACCCGTGAACCGTGGCGCAGCGCGAACAACGCCCTCGCCAGCGCGACGCGCTGCCACTGGCCGCCGGACAGCTCCGTTCCGTCGGTGAGGTGCCGCGCCAGCCGCGTGTCCAGCCCGCGGGGGAGGCGGTCCACGACCTCCGCGAGGCCCACCGAGTCGACCACCTCGCGGATCCCCGCCCGGTCGTCCAGGAAGCCGACGGCGCCCAGACCGACGTTGTCCGCGACGGACGACTCGTACCGCACGAAGTCCTGGAAGATCACACTGAGCCTGGCACGCCACTCCTCGACCGGGAACGCGCGGATGTCGACGCCGTCCAGCGTGATCCGGCCGGCCGTCGGCTCGTAGAGCCTGGCGAGCAGCTTGACCAGGGTGGTCTTGCCGGCGCCGTTCACGCCGACGATGGCCGTGCAGCGTCCGACCAGGATCGTCAGGTCCAACCCGTCGAAGATCATCCGTTGGTGACCGGGATAGCGGAAGCCGACCTGCTCGAACCGGATGGCGGCGACCGGCTCGGGCACCGTCTGCCGCCGCACCGGGCCCGAGTCCTCCTCGTGGGCGTCGACGTGCTCGGCGAACCGTCGTACCGAGTCGTAAGCCCTCATGCCGATCGCCGTCGGCAGGTCCGCCTCCGGGTAGTGCTCGGCCAGCCGCAGCAGGCTGAGGGTCGCCGTCGCGGTCAGGACGAACCCGGTCAGCGTCATCTCGTGCGCCGTCGCGCCGACCACCGCGAACACCACGCCCGTGACCGTGAGACCCGCGACCGAGAACCAGACGAACGGCCACAGGTAGATGCGGCGGCGCTCGGCCCAGAGGGGTTCGAGGAAGCGGAGGTGGGTGTCCCGCAGGCGTTGCCGCAGCCAGCCGGCCAGGCCGAAGACCCGGATCTCCTTGCCGGCGGCGGCGCCACCGGCCAGTTCGCGCAGGTAGTCGATCTCGCGCTGGTCGGCGGCGAGCAGGGACCGGGTCTTGGCGTACCGGCGCAGCCCGCCGCGCTGGCCGTGGCGGAACAGCATCACGGTGGCGACGAGCGCCACGGCCGCCGGCCACGAGAACACCACCCCCACCGCGATCGCGCTGCCGGTCAGCTCGGTGTACCGCGCGATCAGCGCGAGCAGGCCGGTGGCGGCCCGGCCAGGGCTCTGCACGCCGAACTCGACCTCCCGCGCGGCGGTCCGGAGCGCGTCGAGTGCCTGCTGATCCTCAAGCGGGCCAAGGCCGGGGCTTCGCAGTGACGCGGCCATCAGCTCGTCGTACACCTGGCCGTCGATCCGGCGCGTCATCAGCTCGGCCATGGCCCGCTCCGCCGGGGAGATCAGCTGCCTGGCGACGAACGCGCCGGCCGCGACACCGAACAGCGTGACCAGCGAGTCCCACGCGCCGGAGTCCAGCCCCGCGTCGACGGCCGCCGGAACCCGTCCGAGCACCATCGCCGTCGCCACCGTGAACACGACCGGGAGGCACCCGAGCACCAGGTTGACCGCGACCAGACCGGCGACCAGTCGGCGGCCGGCGCGGGGGAGGAGCCGGACGATGTCCCGTCGTGCGGCGAACTGCTCTCGTGCCGTGCCGCCCCGGTTCCTCATGCCTGCCCGGCGGTCCGGTAGTCGGCACAGCGGGGCAGTCCGCGTTCCTCGACGACCTCGTTGAACATCGAGAAGCGGATCGAGGGCTCCTCGACCAGCAACCGGATGATCGGCGTCCCGTACTTCTCCACGATGTAGCGGTAGTTCTCCCGGGCGAACCTGGCGTTGTCGCCGTGGTCCTTGTCATGCGGGTAGTGGATGGCGCTCGCCTCGCGGTGCACACCGAACCGGGCGCCGTCGCGGTGCAGCCGGTAGGCGAGGTCGAGGTCCTCCCCGCCCCACTGCCGGAACTCCTCGTCGTACATGCCGACCTCGCGCACCTGCTCCGTCCGTGCCGACGCGTGGCACGTCCAGTACATCAACCACGGCGCGGGGAGGTGGTGGAAGTCGTCGGAGTACCGCTCGTAGAACGGTTCGCGCACGTCCGGCCACGCCCCGGTTCGCGCGATGGACGCGATGGAGGAGTCGATGTCGTCGACGTCGACGACCTTGCGGATGAGCCGGGCGTCCTCGTTGTCCAGGTTGAAGCAGTACACGTACCCGTTGAGCGCCAACGGTTCCACGGAGGCCTCATGGGCCGTCACGTGCGCGCTCAGGCTCGCGGAGTGCAGCAGCACACCGGAATCCACGAAGACGCAGATGTCGCCGGCGGCGTGCCGGATACCGACGTTCCGCGCCTTGGCGACCCGGAAACCCTCGTCCGGCTGGTAGAAGTACCGCAGGTCGAACCGGTCCTCGAAACCCCGCACCATGGCCGCCGTGTCGTCACTGGAGCCGTCATCGACCACCAGCACCTCGAACTGGTCGCGGGGCAGGTCCTGCTTGTCGAGCGAGTCGAGCGTGAGCTCGAGTAATCGTCTCCGGTTGTAGGTCGGGACGATCACCGTGCAGCGCACAGAGCTACCCACGAGAGGCTCTCCTTCAGAGGTCCGCGCAAGTCTGCCGAGGTTCGAGAGCGTTGGTCAACACCGCGGACGAAGTCACTCGCGCGGTCGGCGCGACGGCGCACCGGTCCGGCGTTCGGCCCGTATCGGGACTGTTCGTGGTGTGACGATCACTATTAGTGACGAGATTGGCTCGCGCGGAAGATTTTTTCGACTTGTTCCGGCTCACATGTCGATCTGGGCCGGTGCCGTTCGACGGAAGGATGACGGGACACGATCGAGACCTTGGGGAGACGACGATGAGGGCAGGACGACGCGAGTGGTGGGGGTTGGCGGTGCTGGCGCTGCCGACGCTGCTGTTGTCGCTGGACATGAGCGTGCTCCACCTGGCGGTCCCGCACCTGGCCGCCGATCTGCGGCCGAGTAGCTCCCAACTGCTGTGGATCATCGACATCTACGGCTTCATGATCGCCGGCTTCCTGGTCACTATGGGCACCCTCGGTGACCGGATCGGTCGGCGGAAGCTGCTGATGGTCGGTGGCGCCGCCTTCGGCCTGGCGTCGATCGTGGCGGCTTTCACCACCAGTCCGGAGATGCTGATCGCGGCGCGGGCCGTGCTCGGGGTCGCCGGGGCGACGCTGATGCCGTCCACGTTGGCGCTGATCAGCAACATGTTCCAGGACCCAAGGCAGCGCGGTACCGCGATCGCGGTGTGGATGAGCTGCTTCATGGGCGGCATGGTGATCGGGCCGGTGGTCGGTGGCGTGCTGCTGGAGCAGTTCTGGTGGGGCTCGGTGTTCCTGATGGCCGTGCCGGTCATGGTCCTGCTGCTGGTCACGGCGCCGAAGCTGCTGCCGGAGTACCGCGACACCGCCGCCGGACGGCTCGACCTGGCGAGCGTGGCACTGTCGTTGGGCGCCATCCTGCCCATCGTCTACGCCCTCAAGGAGACCGCGACGGACGGGCTGTCGCTGACCAAGATGGCCGTGCTGGCCGTGGGTGTGGCGATCGGCGTGGTGTTCGTCCGCCGGCAGCGCGGCCTGGCCGACCCGATGCTGGACCTGAAGCTGTTCCGGGTGCGGGCGTTCAGCGCGGCCGTGAGCATCATGCTGGTCGGCGCGCTCACCATGGGCGGCGTCTTCCTGCTGGTCAGCCAGTACTTGCAGATGGTCGCCGGGCTGACCGCGGTGGAGGCAGGGGTCCTGCTGGTGCCGCAGGCCGGTGCGGTGGTGGTCGGGTCGCTGATCGCGCCACGGCTGGCGCGGCGGTTCCGGCCGGAGTTCGTGCTCGGCTTCGGGATGCTGGTCGCGGCGGGCGGGATCTTGCTGTTCACGCAGGCTGACGGTGTGGGCGGCGTGGCGTTCGTGGTGGTGGGCATGTCGATCGCCGGCTTCGGGATGGGACCGCAGGGCGTGCTGTGCACCGAGATGGTGGTCAGCTCGGTCCCGCCGCAGAAGGCCGGCGCCGCTTCGGCGATGTCCGAGACCAGCGCCGAGTTCGGCATCGCCATGGGAATCGCGGTGTTCGGCAGCGTCGCCACGGCCGTCTACCGCGGCGAGGTCACCGTTCCCGAACAGGTGCCCGCCGAGGCCGCCGCTCTGACGACGGACAGCATGGCCGGAGCCCTTCAGGCGGCGGGCACTCTTCCCGGCCCGCTGGCGGACGATGTGGTTGCCACCGCACGGGACGCCTTCTCGTCCGGCCTGCACACCGTCGCCGTCATCGGCGCCGTGATCGTCGTGGTGTTCGCGGTGGTCGGCATGATCGCGCTGCGCAGGATCCGCCCGGTGGAAGCCGTGGAAACGCCGGTTCCCGTCCTGGAGACCACCTGATCACAGCGGTCGAATAGGATCAGGTCGGTGGCGGAGGTTGCGATCCTGATCGGGCTTCAGGCGTCGGGGAAGACGAGCTTCTACCGCAGCGTCCTGGCCGTGACGCACGTCCACGTCAGCAAGGACGCCTTCCCGAACGCGCGGCGGCGGCAGGTTCGGCAGTTGCGGCTGGTCGGCGAAGCGCTGGACGCGGGGCACGACGTGGCGGTCGACAACACCAATCCCTCGGCCGAGGAATGGGGACCGTTGATCGCGGCCGGTCGGGAGCGCGGGGCGCGGGTCATCGGGTACTGGTTCCCGCCGGACCTCACCGGGTCGGTGGCGCGCAACGCCGCCAGGGACGACAAAACGAGGGTGCCCGACGTGGGGCTGTATGCCACAGTGAAGCACCTTCGGCGGCCGCGGCTCGCTGACGGATTCGACGCGTTGTCCACCGTGCGGTTCGACGGCCGGGGCGGGTTCGACGTTCAACCCCTAGGGGAGTGACGATGCGGTTCACCGAGTTCGAGGCCGGGCAACGTGCCAGGGAGTGGTTCCACGCGTTGACGGTGCCGGCCGGTGTCTGGATGGTCGTGCGGGTGGACGGGCGCGGGTTCTCGCGGTTCACCGAGGAGCGTTTCGACAAGCCGTTCGACGCGAGGTTCTCCGGGCTCATGGTGGAGACCGCGCAGGCGTTGCTGACCGAGTTCGACGGCCGCTACGCCTACACCGAGAGCGACGAGATCTCCGTCGTGCTCCACCCCGGCCACCACCTGTTCGCACGAAGCGTGGAGAAGATCGTGTCGATCTCCGCGGGCATCGCGTCCTCCGCTTTCACCCACGCCGCAAGCGAACCCGCGCACTTCGACAGCCGGATCTGGATCGGCGCGGGCGCGAGTGACGTGATCGACTACGTCTCCTGGCGGCAGGCCGACGCCACCCGCTGCGCGCTGAACGGCTGGTGCTACTGGACCCTGCGCAAGGCCGGCGCGTCACGCGAGGAGGCGACTCGGCGTTTGAGCGGAACGTCCACCGCGGACAAGAACGAGATCCTGTTCGAGCACGGGATCAACTTCAACGAACTGCCCGCCTGGCAACGCCGGGGCATCGGCCTCTGGTGGGAGGACCACACCCGGACCGGCCGCGACCCCGTCCGCGAGGTCGACGTCACCGCCACTCGGCGCCACGTCCACATCGAACGCGGCCTGCCGATGAAGGACGACTACCGCGCCCTCGTCACCCGGCTGATCGGCGCACCCTAGAAAGCTGTCGGATAACGGAGTTCGACCACGAACCACTCGCCGGCGAGCACGCACGGCCCGCCCGGGTGGAGCCGTACTTCGTCCGAGTCGAGCGCGGCAAGCACGTGCGGCCCTGACAGGTCCACCTCACCACCGGTGACCGTCCACACGCCGACGTGGTCGTGCAGCAGCACCGGCACCCGTCCGTCGGGCAGTGGTTCGGCGGGCTCACCCTCGACGCTGCGCGCGCCCGGCCCGACGTCCAGCGGCTCGGTGCGGTGCTCACCGAGGTCCTTGAGCTCGACAAGCCGGTTGCGGTAGAAGGACTTCCCGATGTTCGTCAGCCGGTGCACGGGCGACACCGGCCGGTACACCGCGCCTCCCCGGTACTCGGAGAGGAACCGCGGTTCGCTGCCGTCGAGCCAGTCCATCCGGCCTGCCGAACCGGCGATGCTCAGCACCACATAAGGGTTGTGGTGCAAATGCCACGGATGGGTCTCGCCCGGTTCGAGCGCGACGTCCCACACGCGGACCAGCGCGTCGTCGTGCAGCACGACCTGCCCGACGTCGGCGAGAACGATCTCGTCGCCGGAGGGCGAGACCACGACGTCACCCCTCACGGCGCACCTCCTGCCGGTAACGCTCCTGGACGTGCCGCCCGGAGTCGGTGGTCCAGGGTTCGACGTGGGCGATGTGCGCGTCGGGCCGCAGCAGCACCACGACATCGCCGAGCCCGAAACGCGTGCGCACCGTCTCGCCGGGATCGAAGTACGCGCGGTCCCGCAGGCCCGAGTCGTGCGGGGCGTCCCAGCGGCTCACCACCACCTGCCGCAGGCCGGCGGGGTCGTGCGCGGGAATCGGCGGCCGGCGGCGCGCGTCGGTGAGGTGCAGGGCGACGAACGAGTCCCGGCACAGCTCGTGGAGGTGCACCGGTCCGCGCCGCCCGAACACGCGCAGGTCGGGGACCCGTTCACCCACCCGGATCGGGGTAGGGGTGGCCGTGTCGCGCACCATCGACCACTCGCCGTCGACGTTCAGCCGCACCCCGAGCAGCGTGCGCGTCATCGCGTCGCCCCACCCGCCCGCGCCCATCCCCGTGGTCGAGTCGAGACGCCGGTCCATGACCGCGCGGGCCGCCTCCGCCATCTCACCCGAACCGCGGACGGCCACCGGCGCCTGCTCGGCCTCGTAGCCGCGGAGCAGGGCCTCGCCCGCCCACCCCCGGCGCACCCACGCGATCCGCCACGGCAGGTTGGACGCGTCGAGGACGCCGGTGTTCAGGCCCAACGCCCACATCGGGGTGATCAGGTGCGCGGCGTCGCCCAGCAGGAACACGCGGTCCCGTTGCCACGACGTCGCCACGCGGTGGTGCACGGTGTAGACGTTGCTGCCGAGGACCTTGATCTCGTCGACGTCACCGATGAAGTGGCGTGCCTTGTCCCGCAGCTCGTCGGACGTCGGCTCAGGTCGGCCGGGCCCGAGCGGGAAGACGAACCGCCAGCAGTGCGGCTGCCGCACGAGGACCATCCACTCCTCGCGGTCGCCGAAGTAGGCCAGGTACGGGTAGTCCCGCGGATTGCCGATGTCCAGGTCGCACACGAGGTCGACCAGCATGTAGCGCTGCTCCAGCGTGTAGCCGCTGACCTCGATGCCGAGTCGTTCCCGAATGGTGGATCGCCCGCCGTCGCACGCCAGCACGTGACTGGCCTCGACGGTGACCGTGCCGCCGGGCGTCGACAGGCGCAGCGTCACGCCGTTCGCGTGCTGCTCGAAGTCGTCCAACCGGTGCCGCATCCGCAACGATCCCGGCGCACGGCGTTCCAGCACGTCGGCGAGCACCGGTTCCAGCTCGTGCTGGGGGATGTTGACGACGAACGGGAACCGCGTCTCGCCGGCCAACGCCGAGGTGAGGACGCTGCCCGTGGACACGCCGGTGGCGCGGTCCAGCTCGCCGATCTCGTCGATGCGCAGGCTCGCCCCGAGCACCGGCCCGAGCGCGTCGTACCGGTCCAGCACTTCCAGCGTTCGGGTGAGGATCGTCCCGGCTTTGGTGTCGGCGGACAGGTCGGCGCCGGCCTCGAAAACCACCACGGGCACGCCGTGAGACACCAGGCCGAGCGCGGTGATCAGCCCGATCGGGCCGCCGCCGATGACCGCCACCGGCGGATTGGTCGTGTCCATCGTCCCCTCCCAGCCTCTATGTTCGGGTATCGGGGGATGACATGGGTGGTGTCAGGGGAGGATCATGAAGTCCTTTTCAGCAGTCTTGCTCGTGATCGCGATGGCCGCCACCGGCTGCGGCGGTTCGGACGGCGACAGCGGGTCGGACGACGGTTCAGCGGGCCTGGACAAGGTCGCCTACCTGACGTCGTTCAGCACCTTCGGGCGCGACGCCTACGCCTATGTCGCCTTGGAGAAGGGATATTTCGCCGAAGCGGGTCTCGACGTCACGATCACTCCGGGCACCGGCAGCGTCGACGTGCTCAAGCTGGTCGCCAGTGGTCGCGCGGACTTCGGCATCGCCGACTTCACCGCCACGGCGATCACCGTGGCCAAGGAGAAGCTGCCGGTGACGGCGGTCGCGGCGATCCACCAACGGTCCCTCGCCGCGATCGTCTCGTTGGAGGGCAACGGCATCTCGAAGCCGGCCGACCTGGTCGGGAAGAAGATCGGCGACCAGCCGGGTTCGACCAATCAGGTGATGTTCCCCGTCTACGCCAAAGCCGCCGGCATCGATCCCGCCAAGGTCGAGTTCGTGCCGTCGGCACCGCCCTCCCTGCCCCAACTGCTGGCGGCGGGTCAGGTGGACGGCATCGGGCAGTTCGTCGTCGGCAAACCGCTGATCGAGGCCGCGGTGAAGGGGCGGAAGGTGGTCGTGCTGCCGTACGGCGACCTGGTGCCCGACCTGTACGGCAACGCGCTCGTCACGTCGAAGGAACTCGCCGCCGACGATCCCGAGCGGGTGCGGCGGTTCACGGGCGCGCTGCTCAAGGGCCTCGCGTACTCGATCGAGCACCCTGACGAACTTGGTCGGATCCTCAAGAAGCACCAGCCGACCCAGGACGCGGGCGTGGCCGGCGCCGAGGTCACGCTGATGGGCCCCTACGTCAAGCCGTCCGGGTTCGGCGGCCCGGTGGGCGAACTGACCGAGGCGCGGGTCGAGAAGATCATCGGCACCCTCGTGGACGCCGGCGCGGTCCCCGACGGATCGGTGAAGCCCGGCGACGTCGTGTCCTTCGGGCTGGTGCCGAAGCCGTGATCCGCCTGCGTCAGGTCGCCAAGGTCTTCGACGGCCGCGCCGGTGCGGTCCCCGCGTTGGCCGGTATCGACCTGGAGGTGGGCGCGCACGAGTTCGTCGCGGTGATCGGGCGGTCCGGCTGCGGCAAGTCGACGTTGTTGCGGCTCGTCGCGGGCCTGGTGACGCCGACGTCAGGGCGGATCACCGTGGCGGGAGAGCCGGTGACCAAGCCGCGCCGCGACGTGTCGTTCATGTTCCAGCGCCCCGCGTTGCTGCCGTGGCGGTCGGTGCTGTCCAACGTCCTGCTGCCGATCGAGATCTTCGGCTTGGACCGGCGGTCAGCCAGGGAGCGGGCGCACCGGCTGCTGGACCTCGTGGGGCTCGGCGGGTTCGAGAAACGGCTGCCGCACGAGCTGTCCGGTGGGATGCAGCAACGCGTGTCGCTGTGCCGGTCGTTGATCCAGAGTCCGAAGGTGATGCTGATGGACGAGCCGTTCTCGGCGTTGGACGCGTTGACGCGCACGGAGCTTTCCGAGGAGCTGCAACGCGTTCAGCTGGAGCTGCCGCGGGCGGTGGTGTTCGTGACGCACTCGATCGAGGAGGCCGTCGTGCTCGCCGACCGGATCGTGGTGCTCAGCCCGCGGCCCGGCCGGATCCACCGGGTCGTCGACGTCGCCGCGCCCCGGCCGCGCGAGCTCGGGCGGGCCGACCTGGACCAGGTGAGCCGTGAGCTGCGCGGGCTGCTGGGCGAGGTGACGGCGTGACCATCGTGTTGCCGGTGGTCGGGCTGCTGGTGATCATCGGGCTCTGGTGGCTGGCCACGATCGTGTTCGGGATCGAGTCGTTCCTGGTGCCGTCGCCGGCCGATGTGGTGTCGTCGTTCGCGGAGTTGCCGGGCTACCTGCTGGAGCAGAGCCTGGTGACGTTGGGTGAGACCGTTCTGGGCTTTCTGCTGTCCATTGTGGTCGGTGTGCCGCTGGCGCTGCTCATCGTCGGCTCGAAGGTCCTGGAGCGGATGTTCTACCCGTTGCTGGTAGCCCTGAACGCCGTGCCCAAGGTGGCCATCGCGCCGATCTTCGTGGTGTGGTTCGGGTTCGGCATCGAGTCGAAGGTGCTGCTGATCGTGCTGGTGTGCGTCTTCCCCGTGGTCATCTCGACCGCGTCCGGCATGAAGTCCACGCCGCACGAACTGGTGGAACTGCTCCGTTCGCTGGACGCCACGCGTCGGCAGGAGTTCTTCAAGCTGCGCTTCCTGTATGCCCTGCCGCAGGTGTTCGTCGGACTGAAGGTGGCGATCTCGCTCGCGGTCATCGGTGCGGTGATCGCGGAGTTCATCGGCGCCCGCGCCGGGCTTGGTTACGTCATCTCCCAGTCCGGCGCGAGCGCCGACACGTCGCTGGCTTTCGCGGCGATGTCCTTGCTGGCGATCATGAGCATCACGCTCTTCTACGGGATCGCGTACATCGAGCGGAAGGCGCTGCCTTGGGCCGAGGAGCACAGGGAAGTGGTTTAGCTCGCGCGCGCTACGTCCGCGCCGAGCGGCCGAGGCGCACCGCCGAGACGAGGAAGAACAAGCCGCCGACGGCGGCGTAGCCGGCCAGGTTGACCAGGGACGCGTTCGGCTGCGCGGCTTGCAGGACGAACGACGTTCCTGCGATCGTGGAGAGCCCGCCGCTGATGATCATCGGCCACTGGCCGCCCAGTGTGCGGCGGCTGACGCCGACGATGAGTTGGGTGAGGCCCGAGACGACCGCCCACGCACCCCACACGCGCAACACCGCCGGGATGCCGGAAGCGGCGGCGACGGCGAGGCCTACGCCGGCGACCCCGCTGATCGCGATGTTCAGGTACAGGCCCAGCGCGGGTTTGGCGGCCTGTGATGAGCGAACGTCGATGAGAACGGCGACGACGTCGAACAGGGGGTACAGGACGAGCAGCGTGACGCTGATCGGCCCGAGCTCCGACGCGCTCGTGAACAGCAGGCCGGCCCAGACCAGGGCGAATCCGAAGCGGACGAAGTACAAGCGTCGTAGTGCGGGCGCGATGGTGGTGGGCGCGGCGACGGTACTGGCACTCACGAGAGCTCCTTGAGGAGGAGAACGTTCGGTCTTGTGTGACGTTGTCAGCTCCGCGCGAGCACGTCAAGACCGAACGTTCTCCCTGCTATGGTGACGATGATGACGAACGTTCACGGCCAGGTCTCCGAAGCGAGGTCGCGGCTGCTCACCACGGCCACCCGGCTCTTCTACACCGAGGGCATCCACGCCGTCGGCATCGACCGGATCGTGGCCGAGGCGAAGGTGACGCGGGCGACGCTGTACCGGCACTTCCCCGGCAAGGACGACCTGATCGTGTGCTACCTGCGGGAAGCCGACCAGGCCATCCGGAGCCAGGCGGACGCCATCCTCGCCCGGGGACTGTCGGCGCCCGACACCCTCCGGGCCGTTGCCGGGTCCATCGCGGAGGGCATCCGGTCTCCCGGCTTCCGCGGGTGTGCCTTCCTCAACGCCGCGGCGGAGTACCCCGACCGGGCCCACCCCGTGCACCAAGCCGTCCTCGCGCACCGCGAGTGGTTCGCGCGCACGATCACCGAGTTGCTGGCCCGCATCGGGGACGCACCGGCTGAACCCGCCGCCCGTCACGTCGTCATGTTGCGGGACGGGGCGATGGCCACCGGCTGCCTGTCCGACCCCGAACCGATCTGTGAAACCTTCCTCCAAGGAGTCGAGGGTCTACTCCAGGTCCGTGCCTGAGCCGCTTTCGTGATCGCCTGCTCAGCACAGGCGGGATCGGGCGGTGGGGGTGAGTCTGAGGTGTTGTGGCGGGGTGCTCAGCCGTTGCGACAGTTCCGGTAGCACCTCCTGCCGCCAACTTGTCGTCCGGGACAGTCGTCGCTCGTGGTCCTGGCGGTGGGCCGGGTCGGCGAACACGGTCAGCCAGACGAAGACATTTTCCCCTGTCCGCACGGGAAGTGCGGGGTAGGTGTTGGCTGCTGGTTCGGTCGAGAAGTACGCGACCGGTGGTGCGCCGGTCTCCGTCATCACCGGCTTCACGCACTCCTCGAAGAAGCCGACGAACTCCTCGTCCACCGGGGCGTCCAGGTGGTAGATGGTGATCGCCACCCGGGAGTTCGGCACCGCGTCGACCGGGGGACGTTCGGCCGCTGACAGGGCGAACCCGGATTGAGGTCGGGCGGGACGCAGCAGCAGGGCGTCGGAGGTGTCGAGCATCGTGGCGCGGGCTGCGGCGCTGTGCTCTCGCCACGCGGCTCCGTCCACGTAGAACGCGGTCAGCGCCTCACGTCGGGCGTCCATGTCGGGGAACGCGCGGAGCCACACGAACCGGTCCGGGTCGTCCTCGTCACGGAACTGGCCGACCACACGGATTCCCACGTCCTCCTGGGTTTCCACGAACTCGCGGTCGAACAGGTCGATCAACACGTCACGCTGCCCGGGGCGCAGGGTGTACTGCCGCAACTCGACAACGTTCATGAGGTTCACGGCCGGGGACGATGCCGGCGCCGTCCCGCACCCGCGAGTGGCAGGGCTTCCACTGTTCGCACGATTCCTGCCACACTCACGGCCATGAGCCCCGGGTCGGTCGCTCTGGCCGTGATCGACGACATGCCGCTGTTCGAGTTGGCCATCGCCTGCGAAGTGTTCGGCCCGAAGCGGACGGACCTGGCCGACCCCTGGTACGACCTGCGGCTGTGCGCGGCGGACCCGTCCGGCACCCGCGGCGAGTTCGGCTTCTGGCAGCGCGCCGACCACGGTCTCGAACACCTGGCCGACGCGGAGACGGTGATCGTGCCGGCGCTGCCGTACGCGTGCGTCCAGTCCGGTCGCCCCATTCCGCCGGAGTTGATCGCGGCCGTGCGTGCCGCCGCCGACGCGGGCGCGCGCATCGTCTCGCTGTGCACCGGTTCCTTCGTCCTGGCCGCGGCCGGGCTCCTCGACGGCAGGCGTGCGGCCACGCACTGGATGTACGCCGCGACGTTGGCGATGCTCCATCCTCTGGTGCAAGTGGACGACACCGTGCTGTACGTGGACGACGGTGACGTGCTCACCAGCGCCGGCCGTAGTGCGGGCATCGACCTGTGCCTGCACGTGGTCCGCCGTGACCTCGGCGCGCACGTCGCCAACCAGGTGGCCCGCCGCATGGTGCTGCCCGCCCACCGGGCCGGGGGTCAGTCGCAGTACGTCGCCGTCTCAGTGCCCGACACCGACGACGACGGCCTCGGCCCGCTTCTGCACTGGGCCACCGAAAACCTCGACCAGCCGCTGACCGTGGACGTCCTTGCGCGGAGAGCCGGCATGAGCGCCCGCACGTTCGTCCGCCGGTTCCACGACGCGACCGCGACGACGCCGCTGCAATGGCTGCTCACCCAACGCGTCATCCGCGCGAGGAGCCTGCTGGAGTCGACCGATCTGGCGGTGGACCAGGTCGGCGAACGCAGTGGACTCGGCTCGGCCGCGAACCTGCGCCGCCACTTCGCCCTGCACCTGGGCGTCACCCCGACCGCATACCGCCGGGCCTTCCGCGCGACGACATAGCGCTACTGGTCTTGCGGCTTGCGTACCAACAGGTGTGCCTGCTGGAACCGCTCGCCTTCGTGCGGCTCGCGCAGCAGTCGGGCGACCTCGACGAACCCCGCGTGGCGCAACAGTCCCGCGAGGCTGTCGGGTGACCACCGATAGGCGAGCGTGACCTTGTGGTCGAATTCCTGCGGCACGGGATCGTCGCCGGCGAAGAATCCGAGCAGCAGGTGGCCGCCGGGCGCCAGCACCCGCTGGAACTCGGTGAACACGGCCGGCAGTTCGGGCGGGTGCGTGTGGATGACGGAGTACGAGGCGAGGATGCCGCCGAGAACTCCGTCCGCGAGGTCCAACGCGCTCATCGTGCCCACGTCGAACCGCAGCTCTGGATGCGCTTCGCGGGCGAGGGTGATCATCGCGGGCGACAGGTCGATGCCGAACGTGGTCGGCCCGAGCGCGTGCAGGTGCGCGGTGACGTGGCCGGGACCGCATCCGATGTCGGCGACCGGTCCGGCGTTGTGGGCCTGCACGAGCTCGGCGAACGCGGCCAGCAGCGCGCGCTCCAGCGGTCTGGTGTCGAGCATGTCGCTGAAAAGCTCGGCGTAGAGGGACGCGACCGCGTCGTACGCGGCCCCGGTGTCGTGCACGGTCATGGCACGAAACCCTATGCATGGCGGTTCGGGAGGAGGGCACCGGGAAAGGACCGCACCGCAGGCCTTCGCCGGTGCCCCCACGTCACGCGACGGCGGTTCCCTCGAGCTCGACCATCAGGTCGGGGAACGCCAGCCGCGTCACCCCGAGCATCGTGGTGGTCGGTGCCACCCTGGCGGCGCCCAAACGCGACGCCAGCACGCCGTAGTGCTGGAACAGCAGATCGACGTCGGTGGTGTAGACGTTGAGCCGGACGAGGTTCGAGAGGGACATGCCGGCCTCGCCGAGCACGGCCTCCAGGTTGTCGAGGCTGAGCGCCACCTGCGCCGCCATGTCATCGGCGTGCTGGGGCTTGCCGTCACCGCTGGTCGCGGTCTGCCCGGAGCAGTACAGGGTGCGGGTGTGCCCGGAGACGACCTCACCCTGGTTGAATCCCATCGCCACCGACCACGTCACCGGGTTGACGGCCGTTCGCTCCACTGCCACATCAGCTTCAGTTGATTCGATCTTCGATGCCATGTGGACGAGCCTCCCAGCGAATCACGACATCCTGTGTCGTGTATTCCCGGCATAATTTTCCGCATGAGAGCCGACCGGTTGGTCTCGCTGGTCCTGCTGCTGCGCCAGCGCGGTCGGCTGTCCGCGACCGCCCTGGCCGGCGAGCTGGGCGTGTCGACCCGCACCGTGCTGCGCGACATCGAGGCGCTGTCCGCGGCCGGCGTCCCGGTCTACGCCGAACGCGGCCGGCTCGGCGGTTTCGCTTTGCTGCCCGGTTTCCGGACCGAGCTCACCGGACTGAACAACGACGAGGCCCTTGCCCTGCTGGTCGCCGGATCACGACGTGGCGCGCAGGCGTTCGGCCTCGGCTCGGCGCTGGCCTCGGCCATGCTCAAAGTGGTCGACGCGCTACCCGAAAGCCATCGGGACACCGCGGCCGGCGTGGCCGAGCGACTGCTCATCGACCCTGAGACCGATCTTCTCTCTCGCCGCGTGGTCGCCGACGAGGTGCCCGACGCCATCGTGAGCGAGGTCCGGCGCGCGGTGTTCGCCGGGCACAAGGTGCGCATCCACTACGCGGCGGTGGACCAGCCGCCGACATGGCGCACGGTGGACCCGATCGGTCTGGTCACCGTGCGGGACCAGGGCTACCTGCTGGCCACGAGATCAGGCGCGGACCGCACCTACCGGCTGTCCCGCATCCTGGCCGCCGAGGAACTGGCCGAGCCCGCGCAGCGACCGGACCGGGTCGACCTGGACCGGGCCTGGCAGGAACGCAGCACGCGGTTCCGGGCCGGGGACGACCAGGTCACCGTGCTGGTGCGGGTGCACCCGGCGCGGCGGGAAGAACTGGTGGGCACCGCGGTGGCCGTCCTCGCCGAAGAAGCCGACGCGGACGGCTGGCTGCGGCTGGAGGTGAGCTTCCAGGATTCGAGGCACGCCGTCTGGGCGTTGTGGCAGCTCGCCACGAGCGCGGAAGCCCTGTCCCCGCAGTGGTTGCGCACTTCCCTGCGCGACCGCGCCGCCGCCGTCGCCACTCGCTACGGCGTCTCGCCCTGACGTCAAGCGGTCTCCAGCTCTAGGGCCTGCCGCAGCCATGCCGTGAACAGGTCGTCGTTGACGTCGTCGGTGCTGCGGAGCTTGAGAGCGGCCATGCGCGCACCGGGTTCGAGGCGGCCGGACAGGTCCTCGATCTCCTGGCCACGCCAGAAGCCGAAGGTCACGTGCGCGGGGTAGGCCTTGACGAGGCAGACGGGCTGCTTGCCGGGCGTCGGGCCCAGGCTCCATACCGGGTGCCCGTGCCAGACGGCGCCGGTGCCGGGCAGGGCGTCCTCGATCAAGTCGAGGAGCCGGACGGCGATCTCGCGCTGCTTCTCGGGCAGGGAGTGGACGTACTCGGCGACCGTGGCGAACTTCGGCATGTCGGTAATCCTTTCTCGGATTCGGTTCTCACCCCTCCGTCGATCGGACGATGTGACAGGGAATGCGCCCGTTCCCTGTCGGATAGGTTGGTCGTCGTCAAGGTGACAGCACGTCACCGACAGCGAAAGGCCAGACCGATGCGCTACCTGATGATGCAGATGGCGACCGAGCACGCCCCCGACGAGCGGCTCTTCGCCGAGATGGGCAGGTTCATCGAGGAGATGGCCGCGTCCGGGCTGCTGCTGGCCACCGGTGGGCTGGACGCGGCCGGCACCCGGATCACCTCCGAGGGTGACGAGATCACCGTGACCGACGGGCCGTTCACCGAGGCCAAGGAGGTCGTGGCCGGGTTCGCGCTGATCGAGGTCCGCTCCAAGGAAGAGGCCGTCGAGCTGGGCCGTCGGTTCCGCCGGATCGTGGGGGACGGTGAGAGCCGCATCCACCAGGTCTTCGGGCCGTGACCGATGTCCGCCGCACGATCGACGCGGTCTGGAAGCTCGAGTCCGCCGCCCTCATCGGCGGTCTGACCCGCTTGGTGCGGGACGTCGGACTCGCCGAAGAGCTGGCCCAGGACGCGCTGGTCACGGCGCTGGAGCAGTGGCCGTCCTCGGGCGTGCCGGACAACCCGGCGGCCTGGCTGATGACCACGGCCAAGCGGCGCGGGATCGACCACATGCGGCGGGCCGAACGACTCACGCGCAGGCACGAGCAGCTTGCGCGTGAGCTGGACCAGCCGCGTGACGTCGAGCAGCGGGACGTCGAGCACCACGACGTTCAGCACGATGACGTCCTGCGGCTGATGTTCCTGTCCTCGCACCCGGTGCTGCCGACCGAGCAACGGGTCGCGTTGACGCTCCGGGTGGTCGGCGGGCTGACGGCCGCGGAGATCGCGCGGGCGTTCCTGGTCACCGAACAGCGGATCGCGCAGCGCATCGCCGCGGCGAAGCAGGCCCTCTCCGGTGTGCCGATCGAGCTGCCGGAGGGGGCTTCGCTCGCGGAACGGCTGTCGTCGGTGCTGGAGGTCGTGTACCTGATCTTCAACGAGGGCTACTCGGCGACCGCCGGGGACGACTTGATGCGGCTCGACCTGACCCTGGAGGCGTTGCGGCTGGGCAGGTTGCTGGCCGAACTCGCGCCGGACGAGGCCGAGGTGCACGGGCTGGTCGCGTTGATGGAGATCCAGGCGTCGCGGTCGGCCGCGCGGACCGGGCCGTCCGGCGAGCCGGTCCAGCTGCACGAGCAGAACCGCGGCCGCTGGGATCGGTTGCTCATCCGGCGCGGGTTCACCGCGTTGCTGCGGGCGCGTGACATCGGTGGTCCACCGGGGCCGTACGTGCTCCAGGCGGCGATCGCGGTGTGCCACGCGCAGGCCCGCACCGCCGAGGACACCGACTGGCGGCAGATCTCGACGTTGTACGACGCACTCGTCCGCCTGCGGCCCACGCCGGTCGTGCGGCTGAACCGGGCGGTCGCGGTCGGCTTCGCACAGGGTCCGGAAGCGGGGCTCGCGCTGGCCGACGAGCTGTCGACGGACCGCACCCTGCTGGACTACCACCTGCTGCCCGGCGTCCGAGGTGATCTGCTGGCGAAGTTGGGACGGCCGGCCGAGGCGAGGGTGGAGTTCGCGCGTGCCGCGGCGTTGACGAGGAACGCGGCCGAGCGGGACTTCCTGCTGCGGCGTGCGGACGAACTGGGCACGGCCGCGCCGGTGGTGACGCTGGGGCAGGCGGCCACGGACTTCCTGGCCCGTGACGACCTGGACGCGGCGACGAAGCGGTCGTACGCGCAGACCTTGCGGCGGCTGTGCTCGGCGCTGGGGGACAGGCGGCCACTGGAATCCCTGACCGCCGACGAGATCGCGGCCGTGTTCGAAGTGGCCTGGGGTGACGCGGCGGCCAAGACGTGGAACCGGCACCGGTCGACGGTCCGGTCGTTCGGCGCGTGGGCCGCGTTGCCGGACTTGCCGGACTTGCCGCACTTGGCGGCCATGGTGGAGCGGCGGGTCGAGAGCAGTGTGCGAACCCCCGGCCTCACCGCCGCGCAACTGGAACGGCTGTGGGAGTTCGAGGTTCCGGTGCGGGAGCGGACGTTGTGGCGGCTGCTGCACGAATCGGCCGCGGGAGTGCGCGTGGTGTTGTCGCTGAACGTGGAGGACCTGGACCTGGACGACCGCCGCGCCCGCGTGGCCGGCCGGTGGGTGACCTGGCGTTCCGGCACGGCGCGACTGCTGCCCGTCCTGCTCGCCGGGCGCGGACGCGGGCCGCTGTTCCTGGCCGACCGCCGCCCCGGACCGGCGCGCCCGCGAGCAGCGGCGGACCTGTGCCCGGACACCGGCCGGGGACGACTGTCGTACGAACGGGCGGAATACCTGTTCAAGCGGGCGACGCGAGCCCTTGATCCCGCTGGACAGGGGCACACGTTGCGGCAGCTGTGGTCAGGTCGGCGCTAGCCGTGCCCATGCCCGTCCGGCCGATCAGCCTTGGACACCCAGGTCCAAGCGGTCGAGCAGCCCGGCGTCGGTGAAAGCGGCGACCAGTTCGTCACGGCCCTCGGTGAAGTGCGCCCAACTGTCGTAGTGGACGGGAACCACCTGGCGCGCGCCGAGGATCTTGGCCGCCTCGGCGGTCTGGGCGCTGTCGAGGACGAGGAGCGCGCCGTCGTAAAGGACTGGGAAGCGCGGAGCACCGGCGAAGAGGATGGCGGTGTCCACCGGGCCGAAGCGTTCGGCGATCTGCTTCACGGCGTCCAGCGAGGCGTTGTCGCCGCTGACGTAGACCGTGGGCAGGCCCTCCCCGGTCAGGACGAAACCGACGACCTGGCCGCTGATCGGTTCGACCTCTTCACGGGTCAGGGGACCGTGGATCGCGGGCACGCCCGTCACGGTGATCGCACCACCGTCGGGGCGGTCGAGCCGGACCGACTCCCAGTCCGCGAGTCCCTTGGCCTTGTCCCCCAAGCGCTGTCCACCACCGGGTGTGGTGACGGTGAGCGGGACGTCGGCGAGGAATGCCCGGCCGGAGTTGTCGAGGTTGTCGGGGTGCTGGTCGTGCGAGAGCAGGACCACGTCGACGCGGCCGAGGTCCACCGGTGCGGCGGCTGCGGGGGCCGTCTTGGTCAGCCGGCCCACCGGCACCGGGTAGTCGCCGGGAGCGTCGAAAGTGGGGTCGGTCAGGAATCGCAGACCGCCGTACTCGAACAGGGCGGTCGGGCCGCCGAAGACGCGGACGGTGATCCGCTCACTGGTCATGCTGGTGCCGGCCATCAAGGAACCTCACGGATGAGAAGTGGTTTATCCGTGAGTGACCGTACGTCGTTCTCACGGACAAGCGCAAGCCGTACCATGAGAGTCATGAGCGAGGAGTTGACCGACGTGCCCGCGGTCCCGCCCGCGCCCGGCGCGGAGGACTACCTGGCCCTGGATTTCGTCAACAGCGCCATCGCGCTGCCTGGAGGGCAGTTCGTCGACTTGCTCGGCACCGCCGGCGCGACGAACCAGTGGCTCACCGGACACGGGCTCGCCCCGCCCGATGCCGGCGTGCAGGAGACGTGCGCGACACGCCTTCGCTCGCTGCGCGAACACATCAGGGCGCTGTTCGTCGCCCACGTCGGTGGGCTGCCCGCGTCGCCGGAGGCCGTGTCCGCCCTCAACCACGCCCTGAGCAGGGCGCCCACCGCCGCCCTGCTCCTGTGGGACGAGAAATCCGGCCCCTACCGCGCGGCGCCGTGCCCGACGCACGAGATTCTCGACCACGCCCTCGCGGCGCTCGCCGCCAACGCCGCCGACCTGCTCACCGGACCGGACGCCGACCGCCTGACCAAGTGCGGCTCCAGCCCGTGCAACCGCCACTTGCTCCGCCACGGTCGCCGCCACTGGTGCTCCACCCGCTGCGGCGACCGGGCCCGCGCCGCCCGCGCCTACGCCCGCCGCACCGAGCCGCAACCGGACTGAGCCGCAACCGGACTGAGCCGCAACCGGACTGAGCCGCAACCGGACTGAGCCGCAGTCGGACTGAGCCGCAACCGGACTGAGCCGCAGCCGCACCGAGCCGCAGCCGGACTGAGCCGCAGTCGGACTGACGAACGCCTTCCGCTCGTCGTCGACCAGGCAGGCGACGGTGTCCCGACCGTTCGAGGGAACGGATGGTCGTCGCCTTCCGTCGAAAGCGACGACCAAGAGCGGGAGGGCCGCATGACGTATCCGCAGCAGCCGTTCGGTGGGCAGGACTCATCCGGCCAGTTCCCGGGGGCGACACCGCCGCCGGGTCATCACGGGCCGCCCACCCAGTACGGCGCTCCGCAGTTCGGCGCTCCCCAGTACGGCGGTTTCGGCACACCTCCGCCTCCGAAGAAGAACACGGCGGCGATCGCGGGGGCGGTCGCGGTGGTGGTGCTGGTGCTGGGCGGCGTCGCGTTCACCGGGTTCGTCGCGCCCGGCTACTTCCTCGGAACGGGCGGGAGCAGCACGACCACCACCCCGCCGCCCACGACGGCGTCCTCCTCCGTGCCGCCCGACGCCGACCCCGAGCGGCTGCTGGGAGCGGTGGCCGAGGCGATGGACTCGCAGGACACCGACTTCCTGGAGGGCGTCGCCTGTCCGAAGGCCGGGTCCGCCGTGCACAACGTCATCGACGACGTCGCCCCGTTCCGCGGGGCTGAACTCGTGGGCAGCCCGAAGACCTCCGCCGACGTGGCCGTGGGGACGGTAGAGGTGGTCAAGACGGGGAAGAAGGACGAGTTCGAGGTGAAGGTCGTCCGGGACGGCGACACCTGGTGCTGGGAGAACATCGCCCGCGCCGGCAAGACCAGCAAGGCGCCGAGTCCCACCACCAGCCCGAAGACCACCAGCCCCAAGACCACGCCGTCCGCCCCGGGAACGCCCACCGCGGGTGGGAAGCCGGTCGACCCCGCCGCGCTGGCGGCCTCACAGGCCTTCGTGGACAACGTCAACGCGGGCGACGCGGCGAAGGCCAAGGCCCAGCTCTGCGCGGACGGCATCAAGAAGCCGGAGGACGTCGACGAGCTGATCGGGCACCAACCGGACCTCGGGATCAACTCGGCGAAGGACGGCATCACCTCGGGCCCCAACTCGTTCCAGCTCTACCTGAAAGGTACGGCAAAGGGGCAGAAGATCGACGGGCACTCGGGGAAGGTGTGGGTGACCAACTACGACGGGCCGTGGTGCGTGCACGCGTTCAGCGTCGTCGTCATCTGAACGCGATCCGAACGCGGCCACTATTGTGGACGGATGGCGTCGGTCAAACAGTTCCAAGTCACCTTCGACTGCGCAGAACCCGAGCGCGTCGCCCGTTTCTGGTGCGAGGTGTTGGGGTACGTCGTGCCGCCACCGCCCGACGGGTTCGCCACCTGGGACGATTACACCCGCGCGCAGCCGCCCGAGCGTCAGGGGGAGTGGTTCGCCTGCGTCGATCCCACCGGTGTGGGCCCGCGGCTGTACTTCCAGCGCGTTCCGGAAGGCAAGGTCGTCAAGAACCGGCAGCACCTCGACGTGCGGGTCGGCACCGGGCTCGTGGGTGAAGAGCGCCTCGCCGCGCTTCAGGCCGAGTGCGCACGACTGGTCGCCCTGGGTGCGGTGCAGGTGCAAGTGCTGGTTGCCGACGACGAAAACGAGTCGTGCATCGCCATGCAGGACGTCGAGGGCAACGAGTTCTGCCTCGACTGAGCATGTTCGCAGCCGCGCGAAGTAGTTGAGGAATCAACCAGCGCGTCGAGGTGTTCCACGAGGCGTGAAGAGAATCGGATTCCTCTCGTTCGGGCACTGGTCCGAGACGCCGCACTCGCGGACCAGGACGGCGTCGGACGCGTTGTTGCAGGCCATCGACCTCGCCGTCGCCGCGGAGGAGCTCGGCGTGGACGGCGCCCACTTCCGGGTGCACCACTTCGCACGCCAGCTGGCCTCGCCGTTCCCGTTGCTGGCCGCGATCGGCGCGAAGACCGAACGCATCGAGATCGGCACCGGCGTGATCGACATGCGCTACGAGAACCCGATGTACATGGCCGAGGACGCCGGCGCCGCGGACCTCATCGCGGGCGGCAGGCTCCAGCTCGGCATCTCCCGGGGATCGCCGGAGCAGGTGATCGACGGGTGGCGCTACTTCGGTTACGAGCCGAGCGAGGGCGACACGGACGCCGACATGGCCCGCAAGCACACCGAGGTGCTGCTGGCGGTGCTGGAGGGCAAGGGTTTCGCCCAGCCCAACCCGCGCCCGATGTTCCCGAACCCGCCAGGGCTGCTGCGCGTCGAGCCGCATTCGCCGGGTCTGCGGGAGCGGATCTGGTGGGGCGCGGGCTCCAACGGCACCGCGGTCTGGGCGGCGAAGCAGGGCATGCACCTGATGAGTTCGACGCTGAAGAACGACGAGGGCGGTGCGCCGTTCCACGTGCAGCAGGCCGAGCAGATCCGGGCGTTCCGCAAGGCCTGGTCCGAAGCCGGCTGGCAGCACGAGCCGCGCGTCTCGGTCTCCCGCAGCATCTTCGCGCTGACCTCGGACCTCGACCGGGCCTACTTCGGTGACGACGGCGACAGCACCGACAAGGTCGGGTACATCGACGCCGACACCAAGGCCATCTTCGGCCGCACCTACGCCGCCGAGCCCGACGTCCTGGTCAAGCAACTGGCCGCCGACGAGGCGATCGCCGAGGCCGACACGCTGCTGCTGACCGTGCCCAACCAACTCGGCGTCGACTACAACACGCACGTCCTCGAGAGCATCCTCACCCACATCGCCCCGGCTCTCGGCTGGCGCTGACCAGAGCCTTGCCCCGGAAGGCCGACCCGTACAGTACGACGGCAGTCAGGCTGGACCGAGGACGCGGTCGACCGCGGGAACGGAACGGGGATGTCCGAGGAACGGCTGACCATGCGCGAGCGCGCCGCACTGCTGGTGCTGATGGCGGAGGCGCGCGAGTTGACCAACGCCGAACTCCGGGAACTCGCCGGCTTCACCCTCGACGGCGCGTGCCGCCGCCGCCTCAACGAGCTCGGCCTGGTCATCAGCACCAAGACCGGCCGCGCCTACGTGCACGACCTCACCGACGACGGCGCCGTGCGATGCCAGGCCGAGCTGTCCGTCCAGCGCCCTCCCCGGGCCGGTTACGCCGGTGGAGCCCTCTACGTGGTGCTGGCCGGACTGCGACGCCACCTGGAGGCCACCGGCGGCACGCTCGGCGAGCTCTTCACCGCGGACCTGGGTCACCGGGTCGAGAACGCCTACCTCGTGCTGGCGTCCCGACCCGGCGACGCGGTGCCCCTGCTCGCGCTGCGTGAACACCTCGGCGACGTGCCGACCGACCGACTCGACCGGGCACTGACGGCCCTCGCGGACCGCTCCGACGTCCACCTGCGGGCCGAAGCCGACCAGAAGTCGCTCACCGAGCAGGACAGGCTGGCCGCGTTGGTGCTCGGCGGCAGCCCCCGACACACCCTGATGATCGAGACCGCCGGGTGAACGAGGAGCAGCGCCACGCGCTGTCGTCGGTGCAGTTCGGCTGGGCGGTGACACCGGACGACATCTGGAATCCGATGGACCACCACGTCGACGGCCTGCACCCGCGTGCCGTCGCCACCACCACCCAGGCGGTCGCCTCGGCCGGACGACGTGCGCAGGTCAGCCCGATGGGCATCGTGCTGCGCGGTGAACGGGGTGTGGGCAAGACGCACATGCTGGGCTGGCTCAGACAGCACGTGCAACAGCAAGGCGGGTCGTTCTTCCTGCTCAAGCTCCTCGACGGCTACTCGTTCTGGGCGGGCGCGGTGCACGGCGTGGTCGGCGGCCTGCTCGACCGCCAAGGCGGTCAGTTGGGCCACCTGCTCGGCGAACTCGCCCGCCGCACCGGTCAGGACCGGGAAACCGGCATGCGCCTCACCGGCACGTTGCCCGTGCGCAGGCAGGACATCGACGGCCTGCTCGACGGGCTGCGCTCACTCGACCCCCAGGTCGCGGTCGAGTGCCAGGACACCCTGCGGGCGCTGATCCTGTACCGGGCCAAGGGGAAGGCGTGGGAAGCGGGCAACGCCTACCTCGTCCTGCCCGACGGGGTCGATGCCGTCGACCGCGTCGAGTGGGGGTTCCACGCGCCGTTCCGAGCGCCGCAGTTGCTGCTCGGCGACCTGTCCAGGATCTTCGCCCTGATCGGTCCGGTCGTCATGGCCGTCGACCAGGTCGACAGCGTCATCACCCAGGCTGCCGACTCGCCGGGGGAGGAGTCCCTGGTCGACCGGTTGGCGGACGGGCTCATGCGGGTGCGCGAGGAGACCCGGCGCACCATCGTGGTGGTGGCCTGCCTGCCGCGCTCGTGGGACCTCATCGAGCACCACGCCGTCAACTCCGCGGCCGACCGGTTCCGCGTGCTCGACCTGCGCACCGCGATGCCCAGCGCGGCCGTGGCGACCGCGATCGTGGAACGGCACCTGGGCGGTCTCTACGGCGAGATCGGCTTCACCCCGCCCCACGCCACCTGGCCCGTCCACCCGTCGGCGTTCGCAGGGCCGGACGTGGCCCACTGGACGCCCCGACGGCTGCTGCAACGCGTTGACGAGCACATCCGCCGGTGCCTCACCCACGACGCGGTCGAGGAACTGCGGGACTTCGCCGCCACCGCACCCGAGCCCGCGGTCCAGCCCGCCGTGGACTCGCGGGAAGCGGACGAACTCGATGCCCTCTTCGCCCGACTGCACGACACCGCCGACGTGCTGGCTCCCCTGGACCACCACCGGGAGGACGAGCGCATGCAGGCCTTGCTCGGCGCGGCCCTGCACTGCTTCGTGCTCGAACAAGGTGCCACCGGGCCCGCGCTGACCATCGACGCGTCACGCGGCGGCAACCCGCCCCTGCACGCCCGGCTGCGCCTCACCATCGACGAGGCCGGTGAAGGCGAGGTCCACTGGAGCTTCCGCGCCATCGCCCACACCAACGCCCGCGCCGTGCTCGCGCGGCTCAAGTCGGCGCAACTGGAAGCGGAACTCCACCAGGGCAACGACAAGCGGCACCTGGTCGTGCTGCGCAACACGGCGTTCTCCAGTGGACCCGCCACCAGGGCGGCGCTGGAGGAGTTCCGCTCCGATGGCGGCCTGGACCTGCCGATCGCCGAGAGCGACCTGCGCCGGTTCACCGCCTTGGAGAAGATGCGCGACCAGTCGCCGCCGGGGTTCCTGCCGTGGCTGCTCACCCGCCGCCCCGCGACCTCTTCGCTGCTGCTGACGAGGGCACTGGCCGATCTCGACCACTACGCGGCAACGTCAGTGCCGCAGGCTCGTCAGGACAGCGCCGACCCGGAGCCGGAGTGGCCGGGGGTCAGCGGCACACTGTCCGACGCCATCCCCGACGCCATCCCCGGGTTTCCCGCCGCACCACGCGGATCCGCGACCGCGCCGGGGACGGCCGCCGCCCCTTGGGCACCCGTGACCGCGCCGGGAAAGATCGCCGCACTGCGCGAATCCGCAACCACACCAACGGAATCCGCAACCGCACCCGGCGCTGTGGCGCTGAGCGAATCCGCCGCCTCCGACGAGCCGACCGTGCGCCTGGGCACCGGCATCGTCACCGGCAAGCCGTTCACCGTCCCGCTCACGCTGCTGCGCAAGCACACCGCCGTCTTCGCCGGCAGCGGCTCGGGCAAGACCGTGCTCTTGCGCCGCCTGATCGAAGAGGTCGCCCTGCACGGGGTCTCCTCGATCGTCATCGACACCAACAACGACCTCGCCCGACTGGGCGACCCCTGGCCCTCCCCGCCCGCTCTCTGGGAACCCGGCGACGCCGAACGCGCCGAACGCTACTTGCGCGACACCGACGTGGTCGTCTGGACGCCCCGGCGCGAGGCCGGCAGGCCGCTCACCCTCGACCCGTTGCCCGGCTTCGACCGCGAACCCGACGACCCGGACGAGTTCCGCAGCGCCGTCGACGCCGCCGTGGCCGGGCTGGTGCCGCGCATCAACCTCGGCGGACGCAGGGCCACCACCGGCAGGGCCGTCCTCACCCAGGCCCTGACGCACTTCGTCCGTGACGGGGGAGGCGAGCTGCGGGACTTCCTCGAGTTCCTGGCCGACCTGCCGTCCGGGATCAGCACCGTGCGCGACGCGACGCGCCTCGCGTCCGACATGGCCGATGGCCTCAACGCCGAGATGATCAACGACCCGGTGTTCGGCGGGGCGGGCGAACGGCTGGACCCCGGTGTGCTGCTCACCCCTCCGGCCGGCAAGCGGGCCAGGGTCTCCGTGATCAGCTGCATCGGCCTGCCCAACGACGACCAGCGCCAGACCTTCGTCAACCAGCTCCAGCTCGCCCTGTTCTCGTGGGTCAAGCGCAACCCCGCCAAGGACCGGCCGCTCGGCGGGCTCTTCGTGCTGGACGAGGCCCAGACGTTCGTGTCCTCGCGCACCACCACCGCCTCCACCCAGAGCACGCTGACGCTGGCGTCACAGGCGCGCAAGTACGGGCTGGGCATGGTCTACGCGACGCAGGCCCCCAAGGCGCTGCACAACGTGGTCACCGGCAACGCCGCGACGCAGTTCTTCGGCCTGCTCAACGCCCCCGTTCAGATCCAGGCGGCGACCGACCTGGCCCGTGCCAAGGGCGGTCGCATCGACGACGTCTCCCGCCTGCCCGCCGGCCAGTTCTACGGCGCCACCGAGGGAACCGGGCTGTCCAAGCTCCGGGTGCTGATGTGCCTGAGCCACCACCCGCCCACCGCGTTGACGGAGGAGGAGGTCCTTATGCGGGCCCAGACGTCGGCAGAGGACACCGCGGACGTGCGCGCAGGCTGACCGGCCCCGAGCCTCCGTAAAACCTGTTGGCGACCACGGCGGCCACTGCTATCTTTCCGGCGGCCGTGCGAGAGAACGAGGAGGTGGTACCCGTGAACGTATCGACATGGGTGCTCTCCTCCGGGGTCACGGTCGGACGCTAGGTCGTCCGGGAGCGCCGTTCACGAGCACTCCCGAAAGGCACGACCATGCGATTCACTTCCGAACAGCGCCTCGAAGACGGCGTCCTCGAACGCGAGTTCACCCTCGGCGAGATCCCAGGCATCCTGTGGACGTCCGGATCCGCACCGGCGCCGCTGATCCTGGTCGGCCACCCCGGCGGATTGCGCATGATGTACCCCCGTCTGGTCGCCCGTGCCCGGCACGCCGTGGCGGAGGGCTTCGCCGCGGCCACCATCGAGCTACCCGGGGCCGGTGGCCGACCCCGTTCCGCCGTCACCGAGGACGCCCGCGCCGACCTGCTCCGGGCGCTGGAGGCCGGCGAGCCGGTCGGCGACGGGATCGTCGACCGGCTCGTCCTCCCGCTGGTCGACAAGGCGGTCCCGGAATGGCGGGCCGCCCTGGACGCCCTGCTCCCGCTGCCGGAGATCGGCGGCCCGGTCGGGTACTCGGGCGGGGTGATCTCCATCGGCATCCGGCTGGCGGTGGTCGAGCCGCGCATCTCGGCCGCCGTCCTGTTCGCCGGGAGTTTCGTGCCCCGCGCCGTGTTCGAGGAGGCCCGGCAGGTCACCATCCCGTTGCAGGTCCTGTTGCAGTGGGACGACGAAGGAAACGACCGGCAGCAGGCCCTGGACCTGTTCGACGCCTTGGGCTCCAAGGAGAAGACGCTGCACGCCAACATGGGTGGGCACACCGGCGTCCCGTCGTTCGAGGGTGACGACGCGAACCGGTTCTTCGCCCGGCACCTGAAGTAGGGCCACGACGAGCCTCGACCCGACGTCGGCGAAGGTTCGACGACGTCGGGTCGGCTGGGATCAGATGAAACGCCAGAGGTGGTCGGCGGCGGCGTTGTCGTCGTACAGGACCACCTGCGCGCCGCGGGCGGTGGAGCCGCCGGACAGGCCGAGGACCCGTCCGCCGTTGCCGCACTGGATGCGGAAGTAGCCGTTGCCGCCGTGCCGCAAGCGCCACTTGTGGTCGTTGGTGCCGTTGTCGGCCCATTGCAGCACTCTGGCGTTGTTGGCGTTGGCGCCGTTCTCGACCCCGAGGACCTTGCCGCTGTGGGAGTTCCGCAGCCGGAAGTAGCCGTCGGGGTCGAGAACGGCGGTCCACAGGTGGTCGGCGGTGCCGTTGTCGTCCCACTGCACGGCCAAGCCGCCGTCGGCGGTGGACATGTCCTGCACGCCGAGCACAAGGCCGCTGGCGCGGTTCTGCACGCGGCGGGCCCCGGTGGGAACGAACCGCCACCGGTTGTCGGCCGAGCCGTTGTCGGGGTCCTGCACGGCTTGGGCGCCCTGCGCCGTCGAGGCGTTCAGGATGCCCAGCAGCTTGCCGCTGTTGACGTTGCGCAGCTTGTGCGTGCCGTCGCCGTTGTCCAGCACGGTCCAGCGGTGGTCTGCGGTGCCGGTGTCGCCCCATTGCAGGACGCGGGCGTTGTCGGCGGTGGACATGTTCTCGACGCCGAGCACCTTGCCGCTGTTCAGGTTGCGCAGCCGGACGTTGCTCCCGTCCACGACGACCTGCCAGTTGTGGTCTGCGGTGCCGTTGTCGCTCCACTGCACGGCCAGACCGCCGTCCGAGGTGGACATGTTCTGCACGCCGAGCACAAGGCCGCTGGCGGCGTTGAGCAGCCGGTAGCCGGCCTCGGACCCGCCGCCTCCGCCGCCGCTGGTGTTCCAGTAGACGGTGTAGTTGTAGCCGTGGGCGTCGTGGAACGGCCCGAGGTTGACCGTCGCGCCGTCGGCCTGAGCGGTGAACGCCAACGACGACGTGCTGGTGCGGGTGATGGAGTCGACGTTGAGCGACGGCAGCCGGGACAGGGCGGTGTTGCCGTAGTTGCCCGCCAGGACGGCCGGACCGTACGTGATCGCGGCGACGGCCGGGTTGTCGTTGGCCGCCTGCATGATCACCCGCATGGGCAGGCGCAGGGTGACCGTGTCGCCGGAGGCCCACGTCCTGGTCAGCGAGGCGTAGCTGCCCGGGGTGGTGGTGACGTTCTGGGCGACGCCGTTGACGCTGATGGTGGCGCCGGTCGTCCACGCGGGGATGCGCAGGCGCATCGTCCACGACCCGCCGCCGCCGACGGTGAAGGTGGTGGTGTCGGAGGCCGGGTAGGTCGTGGTCTGGGTGACCGTGATGCCGCGCTCCGACCACGTCAGCACCGACGGGGTGTAGAGGTTCACCGTGAGCGTGGCGCCGTTGTAGAAGTAGATCGAGTTCGCCAGGGACGTGTTGACTTCCAGCGCGGTGCCCTGGCAGCACCAGAAGGTGGTGTAGTCGGTGCTCCAGTTGCCGCCTCCCCACGCGGGCCCGGTGTTGCCCCGCCGGTGGCCGGGGTTGAGGCCGGTGAAGTAGCAGATGTGACCGTGCGGGTCGGCCGGGTTCTGCTGGCCGATCAGGTGGTTGATCAGCGCGCGCTCGTAGTAGTCGAAGTACGCCGCGTTGTCGGGGCTGAGCAGCCACAGCTCGCGGGTCAGCTTGAGCATGTTGTAGGTGTTGCACGCCTCGGCCGTGTCCGTGTTGAGGAAGGTGGCGATGGCGTTCGGCGCGCGGAAGTGCTCGGCCTGGCTGTTGCCGCCGATCACGTAGCTGTGGGCGGCCGTCGTGATGTTCCAGGCATTGCTCGCGATGTCCCGGTAACGGGTGGTGCCGGTGGCCTTGTACTCGCGGGCCGCGCCGATCCACTTGGGCACCTGGGTGTTGGCGTGCAGTCCGCTGAGCTGGTCCCGGTTCGCGGCCAAGGGGTCGAACACGGCGGCGTGGTCGAACCGCTGGGCGGTGGCAAGCCACCGGGCGTCCCCGGTCTGCTGGTACAGGTCGGTCAGCACCGCGTTCATGCCGCCGAACTCGGTGCCCAGCACGCGTTGCATCTGGCTGTACGACAGCCTGGCGGTGCGCCAGTCCACCCAGCCGGCGAACCGCAGCAGCACGTCGCGCGCCTGCGTGCTGCCGATGTAACGCCACACGTCCAGCAGGCCCGCCAGGGTCTTGTGCAGCGAGTAGTACGACACGGACTTCGGGCTGCCCGCCTCCATCGCGTCGAAGTCCGATTCGGGGAACCCGGACAGGTACCCGGTGTTGAACCCGGCCGCCGCGTTGTTCGCCTGGCACTTCGCCAGCTCGGCCACCATGAAGTTGGCCCTGTCCCGGCAAGTGGTGTCGCCGAGCACCGCCCACGCCTGTGCCCACGCGCTGAGGAAGTGCCCCTGGCTGTGGGTGCGGAACGGGAAGTTGGGCGCCTCCCACCCGCCGAGCGCCGCCGCGCCGTTCGTGGACAGCCGGTGGTTCAGCCGGAAGTTGTAGAGCAACCGGTTCACGTCCGCGAAGCGCAGGTAGGACAACGTGCGGTTCTGGTTGTCCAGCCATCGCCCCTGGGTCAGGCGGACCTGGCCCAGGTCGAACGGGTGCGCCGACACGCCGACGTCGCCGCGGACCGGCGGGACCGAGGCCGCGTCGGCCGTTCCGGCGAACAGGGACGGCGCGGTGCTCGCCACCGCGACGACCCCGGCGGCCTGGAGCAATCTGCGTCGGTTCAACGGTGTGGACGACATGGGACTCCTGTCATCGGTTGCATCGGTTGTTTCGGACGTCGTGACGGGCACGGTGGCGTCGGGGTCGGGTGTTCGCGGGGTGCGGTCGAAGGTCCGCTCGGTGCGTCAGGGTGTGGTGAGGTCGAACTTGCGCACGGTGACGGAGCCGCCGATGGCTTGGGTGGCGTGGTTGAAGATGCCGAAGCGGTAGCCCATGAAGAACTGCCAGGCGTTGTTGAGCGTGAACGCCGGTCCGAGCGACGAGAAGTTCACGCCGTCGGTGCTGTAGGAGAAGCGGGCGACGCGGTTGGAGCCGGGTTGGATGTCGGCGTTGACCCGCAACCAGATCCGGCCGCCGCTGACCGCCGCGCTCGCTGCTTCGGCGCCTGTGTTCGTGGTGCGCCAGCTGCTGTCCATGGCGAGGCCGTTCGTCATGGACACGCGGGTCTGGCCGTTGTCGCGTTTGACGCCGATCCACGCCGAGGACTGGCGCAGCATGGCGAGGCCGGACCGGTCACCGTCGCGCATGGTGCTGTAGTCGAGCTCGATGGTGGCGGTGGAGGTCGGTCCCTGGATGCGGTGGGTCAGCGTGTTGCGGGCCGCGTACAGGTCGTTGGTGACGGTGGCCGTCCGCAACGTGAGCCCGTTGTTCACCGAGTACCGGGCAGTGTCCGGGTCGTGGTTCCACTCCCACTGCGGTCCGAGCGCCGTGCCGGCGAACGTGTCGGTCCCGGTGAGGGGTTTCACCGGCCGTGTCGGCAGCGGAGCGGGGTAGTTCACGCCCCACCGTCCGTTGACCGTCTGCAACGTCGGCCAGCCGTCGGCGGTCCAGGTGATCGGGGCGAGGGCGGGTACCCGGCCGCCGGGGTAGGCGTCGACGAAGGACATGTAGTGCCAGTCGCCGTTCTGCGTCTGCACCAGGCTGCCCTGGTGGGGCACGCCACCACCGGGGATCGGGCCGGGCAGGTCGAGCAGCACCTGCCGCAACGTGTAGGGCCCGAACGGGTTGCTGGCCTTGAGGACGTACTGCCCGTTGGCCGGTCGGGTCAGCCAGATGTAGTAGCTGCCGTTGCGCTTGTAGAACCGTGCCCCCTCCAGCGTCCCGATGTTCGAGGGCGTCTGGAACACCTGCTGTGCGCGGACTTGCGTGCGGCCATCGGCGGACAGCTGGGCAACGCTGATAGTGCCGTTGCCGTAGGCGACGTACATCGTGTCGTTGTCGTCGATGAGCATGCCGGCGTCGTAGTAGCAGTTGTCGATCTGGGCGTGCCGGTTCCACTGCCCGTCGACGCTGGTGGCGGTGTAGATGTAGGTGTCGTTGAAGTCGATGCACCCGGCCCAGTAGTAGGTGCGGTTGCTCGCCCGGTATTGCAGGGTCGACGCCCAGATGCCGTTGACGTAGGCCCGTTGGCCGTTGGTCAGGTCGTACTTGGCGCCGAAGTCCAGCGACGGCACGGAGTGGCCGGCGAACTCCCAGTTGACCAGGTCGTAGGAACGCAGGATCGGCGCGCCGGGGGAGTAGTGCATCGTGGACGCGGTCATGTAGTACACGTCTCCGACGCGGATGACCTCGACGTCGGCGAAGTCCTGCCACACCACCGGGTTGGTGTACTGCCCGCCCGGTGCAGGGGTGGTCGTCGTGGTGGTGGGGTTGCCGCCACCGACGCGCACCAACTGCCACTGCTGGTTCGCGCCACCCCAGTCGCTGTACTGGACGATGTTCCCGCCGTCGTTGGTGGCCGCGTTCTGCACCTCGACCGCCTTGTTGCTGTTGCGGTTGATCAGGCGGACGTGGCCGCCGTCGGAGTCGGCGAGGCGGAACTGCTGGTTGGCGCCGTTGTGGTCGGTCCACTGCTGGATCGCGGCGCCGTCGGCGGTGGACGAGTTCGGCACGTCGAGGACCTTGCCGGAGTGCTTGGACTTGAGCCGGTAGTAGCCGCCGCCGGAGTCGACGAACTGCCACTGCTGGTTCGCGCCGTCACTCCGGGTCCACTGGGTGATGCGGCCGCCGTCGGCGGTGGAGAGGTTGTAGACGTCCAACGCCTTGCCGCTGTTGCGGTTCACCAGCACGTACCAGGCGTTGGTGTCGACGGTGGCCGCGGAGCTGGTCGCCGAGCCGAAGACGACCATCACACCGCCGAGCACGACCGCGGCCATGACCGCGGCCATCCTCGACAACCGGCCACGCCTGCGCGCCAAGCGTCGTGGGAGTTCATCGGGGACGGACATGACTGCTCCTTACCCGCCGCTTCGGGCGGTGTGCGGCCCGGCGCCCCGCACGGGTGTGCGGGGCGCCGGGAGCGGTCAGCGTTGCAGTGTCAACACGCCCGGGCGGTACGGCAGCAGGCCGTAGTCCACGCCGTTGGAGCGGGGGTCGCGGCCCTGGTAGAGCAACTGGAGGTTGCAGGGGTCGATGGTCTTGGTCTGGTCGGCGTTGGTGCGGATCAGGTCGCCGTGGCTGATGTCGTTGGTCCAGGTGGCGCCGCTGTTGGCCTTGCCCGCGAAGGGGTTGCCCTCGGTGGCGGCCTGCGGGGTCCACGAGCCGCTCAGGCTGCTGGACGTGAACGAGCGGAAGTAGCGGCCGTTGGACCCGATCGCCTCGACGATCATGAGGTACTGGTTCTGGCCTTGGACCTTGTAGACCTCAGGGGCTTCGAACAGGTTGTTCGTCGTGTCGCTCATGATCGTGGTGTAGGACGAGCCGAAGCTGCTCGGGAAGTTCCCGAGCGGCATGACCTGGCGGTAGATCTTGCCGTTGTCACCGGCGAAGAACAGGTACATGTTCTGGCCGTCGCCGATGAGCGTCTGGTCGATGGGTCCCGTGCCGGAGCCGGTGATACTGGCCGTGGACAGCACCTGCTGCGCCGACCACCCGTTCGGGTTGGTGGGGTCGGTCGACGTCCGGTAGCTGAACGCGGTGCCACCCCACTGGTAGGCGAGCACCCAGATGTTCTTCGGGGCGAAGTAGAGCAGCGTGGGCGCGACGGTGCCGATGTTCATGGCCTGCTGGGGCGCCGAGGCCATGTCGGACCAGTTGCTGAAGAGCCCGAAGTTCATCGACCCCCAGGACGTTCCCGTGTCGTGGGTCGTGCCGTAGACCAGGTGCTTGCCGTTGTGCGGCACGTAGGTGAAGTCCTTGAGCGAGACCCAGCCCGACCTCGGGTTCGCCAGCACGCCCGTCGACGACCAGCGGTAGGTCGACGGAAGGGAGCACTGGCCGGGGTTCGTGGTCGTCGTGGTGGTGGGACCGCCGCCGCCGACGCGGACGAGCTGCCACTGCTGGTTGGCGCCGCCCCAGTCGCTGTACTGGACGACGTTGCCGCCGTCGGCCGTGGACGCGCCCTGGACCTCGAGGGCCTTGTTGCTGTTGCGGTTGATGAGCCGCACGTGGCCGCCGTCGGAGTCCGCCAAGCGGAACTGCTGGTTGGTGCCGTTGTGGTCGGCCCACTGCACGATGGCCGCGCCATCTGCGGTGGAGAAGTTGTGGACGTCCAGGACCTTGCCCGAGAGCCGCGACTTCACCCGGTAGTAGCCGCCGCCGGAGTCCACGAACTGCCACTGCTGCTGGTTGCCGTCGTTGCGGGCCCACTGCGTGATGCGCGCGCCGTCGTTGGTGGCGAGGTTGTAGACGTCCAACGCCTTGCCGCTGTTGCGGTTCACCAGCACGTACCAGGCGGTCGTGTCCACAGTCGCCGCGGACGCGGTCGGCGTGCCGAGAGCCGTCATCAGGCCACCGAGCAGCACGGTGATGACGGCGACGGCGACACCCGCCAGACGACGGCTTCGGCGGATTCGCGGAACGGTGGTGGGTGGGGCTTGGCCTGACCCGGCCATGGGCGTGCTCCTCTTCTTCGAGGTGGGGGTTGGGTGCCCGTGCGGCGGGCGGTTGCCCGCCGCACGGGAGGGGTGGACCGGATCAGCCGACGCGCAGGAGCTGCCACTGCTGGTTGGCGCCGCCCCAGTCGCTGTACTGCACGACGTTGCCGCCGTCGGCGGTGGAGGCGCCCTGGACTTCGACCGCCTTGCCGCTGTTGCGGTTGATCAGCCGGATGTAGCCGCTCGCGTCGACCACGCGGAACTGCTGGTTGCTGCCGTTGCCGTCGGCCCACTGCACGATGGCCGCGCCGTCTGCGGTGGAGAAGTTGTGGACGTCCAGCACCTTGCCCGAGAGCCGCGACTTCACCCGGTAGTAGCCGCCGCCGGAGTCCACGAACTGCCACTGCTGCTGGTTGCCGTCGTTGCGGCTCCACTGCGTGATACGCGCGCCGTCGTTGGTGGCGAGGTTGTAGACGTCCAACGCCTTGCCGCTGTTGCGGTTCACCAGCACGTACCACGCGGTCGTGTCGATGACCCCGGGCGGGTTGGAGCCCTCGTTGAGGGCGTTGAGCACGGCGGTGTACGCGGCCTTCTTGTTGCCGGAGGCGTCGAACAGCAGCGGGTTCTGCCCGGTCCGCCACGAGTCGCTGTCGCGGATGCCCCAGACGGTGATGCCGGTGCAGCGGGCGATGGCGAGGCACGCGCGGGTGACGGCGGCGTAGGCGTTGGCCTGGTTGGAGCCGGAGATGTCCAGCTCGGTGATCTGCACGTCGACGCCGAGGTCGGCGAACCGCTTGAGGTTGGCCTGGAAGTCCGACGGCGCCGAGTTGGTCAGGTGGGCTTGGAAGCCGACGCAGTCGATCGGCACGCCGCGCGCCTTGAAGTCGCGCACCATGTTGTAGATGCCGGTGGACTTCGCGTTGATGCCGTCGGTGTTGTAGTCGTTGTAGCAGAGCTTCGCGCCGGGATCGGCGGCACGTGCGGCCCGGAAGGACGCCTCGATCCAGTCGTTGCCGGTGCGCTGGAGGTTGGAGTCACGACGCCCACCGCTGGTGCCGTCGGCGAACGCCTCGTTCACCACGTCCCAGGAGTGGATCTTGCCCCGGTAGTAGGTCGCGACGCGCGTGACGTGGTTGAGCAACGCCTGGCGCAGCGCCGAACCCTCCATGCGCTGCATCCAGCCGGGCTGTTGGGCGTGCCACGCCAGGGTGTGGCCGCGCACCTTCATGCCGCGGCTGATGGCGTGGTTGACGATCCGGTCGCCGTTGGTGAACGTGAACTGGCCCTGGTTGGGCTCGGTCGCGTCCATCTTCATCTCGTTCTCGGCGGTGACGCTGTTGAACTCGCGGTTCAGGATGGTCGAGTACGTGCTGTCGCCGAGCCTCCCGGCCGCGACGGCGGCGCCGAAGTACCGGCCCTTCTCCGCCGCCGAGGCGCCCAGCGTCGTACCCGCCAGGGCGCGGCCGTCGAACGCCACCGTCATCATGGTGGCGACGAGTCCCGCGACGAGCAGCAACGCCGTTGTTATCGGTCGACGCGTCGGCGTCGGCCGAATGGCCGCTCGTAGTGAATGGCTCATCACGTGTCCTCACGAATCAGAACACCGCTGATCTTGGTGTTAGCGCTAACAATTGTGAGTTGAAGTTGCCCCGGCTGAAATCGGAACGCAGTGGGGCGCGTTAGTCGTCACGCGAGTACCTGTCGCGTCTTCAGACTGTGAACGATGACACACGCTGGGTCAAGACGTCACGCAAATGTTTCGGACAGGTCGGGGACGTGTCCAGGTCGAACGCTGTTCGACAGTGAAATCCGCCTACGGAGCTAAAGTTAGCGCAAACAATTTAGCTCTCGGCGCAGCATTGCGAACATCAGCGGCAATGGGGCGATGAGCAGCAGCGATCCGGCGCAGAGCAGGGGCACGTCCGTGCCCCACCGGCCTTGGGGCGCGCCGAGCGCACCCGCCGCCGTCCGTCGCGCGGGGTCGTCCACCAGCACGATCGACAGCAGGAAGTGGTTCCACGTCCAGACGGCCGGTGGAGGTGCTCTTCGCGGCGGCGGAGCGGCGGACCCGGCCCAAGGGCGCACCTGTCGTGCACCGCGTGCCGATGTCCGTCCAGCTCGGCGACTCGGTCGCGCTCGTGCCCGCACCGACGCGGCAGAGCTGTCGCAGGAGCGTTGTTCACGCTCACAGGCCGAAGCGAAGGTCGGGTCCCGTTCAAGCGGCTGAACGGAGTAATCTCCGGCCTAAATGCTCCCCCTGCTGCATGAATGGGGTGCAGTTTGAGCGCCCTGGACCGTACTGCCGGGCCAATCTAGCTAAAGTTAGCGCTCACAATTTTAGCTTTGACCGCGCTGTCGGGACGTGGTTACTGTGGCGTCACAGCCAAGGCCGCTCCGCTTTCCCGGCGTGATCCCGCCGCGCTGAGCGCCGTCAATGTCGACGTGGGGAATTCCGATGCGACGAATCCCAGGGCTCCACCTTGCCGTGGCGGCAGTCATGGCGCTTGGCGTGCTCACCGCGGCACCGGTCGCCACCCCCGTCGCGCAGGCCGCGCCCGGCAGCACGGCGCTCACCCCGCCGATGGGGTGGAACAGCTGGAACAGCTTCGGTTGCGGCATCACCGAGGGGCAGGTCCGGCAGGCCGCCGACGCGATGGTGTCCTCCGGGATGCGCGACGCCGGCTACCAGTACGTGGTCGTGGACGACTGCTGGTTCGACCCGAACCGCGACAGCGCGGGCAACCTGCGTGCCCACCCGACGAAGTTCCCCAGCGGCATGAAGGCGTTGGGCGACTACATCCACGCGCGGGGACTGAAGTTCGGGATCTACCAGGCGCCCAACGAGAAGACCTGCGCGCAGGGCGTCGGCACCCACCCCGGTTCCACGGGCAGCAAGGGGCACGAGGTCCAGGACGCCCGGTCGTTCGCCTCGTGGGGTGTGGACTACCTCAAGTACGACTGGTGCTCGGGCAGCGGCACCCGGGACGAGCAGATCGCCCGGTTCACGATCATGCGCGACGCGCTGCGCGCCACCGGCCGTCCGATCGTCTACAGCATCAACTCCAACAGCTTCCACGCGCCGACGGGCGACAAGTACGACTGGGGCGAGGTCGCCGACCTGTGGCGGACGACCGAAGACCTGCTCGACATCTGGCAGAACGGCAACACCAACAGCTACCCCATGGGTGTGGGCAACGTCCTCGACGTCACCGCGCCGCTGGCCGCGCAGACCGGTCCGGGCAACTGGAACGACCCCGACATGCTTGTCGTCGGCCGCCCCGGCTTGACGCTGACCGAGTCCCGCACCCACTTCGCCCTGTGGGCGTTGATGGCCTCACCCCTCATGGCGGGCAACGACATCCGGTCCATGTCGGCCGACATCAGCGCCACCTTGCGCAACGCGCGACTGATCGCGGTGAACCAGGACCGGCTCGGCGCGGGCGGGCGGCGCGTGCGCGACGACGGCAACGCCGAGGTCTTCGCCAAGTCCCTGTCCGACGGTTCGGTGGCAGTCGGCCTGATCAACCGGGGCAGCGGCACCGCCACCATCACCACGACGGCGGCGCAGGTCGGCCTGGCCGGCGGTTCGTTCACCCTCACCGACCTGTGGACGGGCGCCGCGTCCGGCAGCGCCGGCCAGATCTCGGCGAGCGTCCCGGCGCACGGCTCGGCCGTCTTCCGGGTGTCCGGCGGCACGCCGTCGGCCGCCACGACCTCGCGCCTGCGCGGCACCGGCTCGGGCCGCTGCGTGGACGTGGACAACGCCTCGTCCGCCTCCGGCACGGCCACCCTCATCTGGGACTGCCACACCGCGGCCAACCAGCTGTGGACGACGTGGGCGAACGGTGAGATCCGCGTCTTCGGCGACAAGTGCCTCGACGCCTACAACCAGGGCACGGCCAACGGCACCCGCGTGATCATCTGGTCGTGCAACGGCCAGGCGAACCAGCGTTGGACGTTCCAGACCGACGGTTCCGTCCGCAACGCCCAAGCCGGGCTCTGCCTGGACGTCAACCAGGCGGCCACCGCCAACGGGTCCACCTTGATCCTCTGGACGTGCAACGGACAGGCCAACCAGAAGTGGACCCGCGTCTGACGAGGCACAGCACACGCCGGCCGACCCGTCACCCGACACCGGGAGCAGCACCGTGCTCACCTACCACCAGCCCGTGATCGGTGGCTCCCTCCCGGACCCGAGCGTGTGCCGGGTGGGCGAGGACTACTACCTGGTGTGCTCCAGCTTCGAGTACTTCCCGGGCGTGCCGATCTTCCACAGCCAGCCGACCGGGTGGGCTGTCCGCACCCTCTCCCACCGGCCGACCGGTGCCGTTCCTGGAGGTTCATCATGAAGTCGACGCCGTTGTCCTCGGCGATCCCGCGGCGGGTGGGCGCCCTGCTCACCGCGATCCTCTGCGTCCTGGCGCTCGCGCCCGCGATGGCCAAGGCCGACAACCCGATCGTGCAACACGTCTACACCGCAGACCCGGCGCCATTGGTCCACAACGGACGCGTGTACCTCTACACAGGACACGACGAGGACGGCTCGACCTGGTTCACCATGAAGGAGTGGCGGGTCTGGTCCTCCGGAGACATGGTGAACTGGACCGACCACGGTTCGCCGATGAACGTCGGCACGTTCGCCTGGGCGAGCAAGGACGCGTGGGCGGGCCAGGCGATCGAGCGCAACGGCAAGTTCTACTGGTACGTGCCCGTCGTCAACCGCGCCACCGGCCGCATGGCCATCGGCGTCGGTGTCGCCGACAGCCCCGCCGGCCCGTTCCGCGACGCGATCGGCCGACCGCTGGTGGAGAACGGTGAGATCGACCCGACCGTCTTCATCGACGACAACGGCCAGGCGTACTTGTACTGGGGCAACCCGAACCTGTGGTACGTGCGGCTCAACGCCGACATGACCTCCTTCTCCGGCAGTCCCACGCGGATCCCGCTCACCACGGCGGGCTTCGGTTCGCGCACCGGAGACGCCGCCAGGCCGACCCTCTACGAGGAAGGCCCGTGGGTCTACAAGCGCAACGGCTTGTACTACAACGTGTTCGCGGCCAAGTGCTGCTCGGAGTTCATCGCCTACTCGACCGCGCCCAGCCCGACCGGGCCGTGGACCTACCGCGGCACGATCATGCCCACGCAAGGCAGCAGCTTCACCAACCACGCCGGGATCATCGACTTCAAGGGCAGCTCCTACTTCTTCTACCACAACGGCGCTCTGCCGGGCGGTGGCGGCTTCACCCGGTCCGTGGCGGTGGAGAGGTTCAACTACAACGCCGACGGCACGATCCCGACCATCAACATGACGACGGGCGGCGCACCGCAGGCGGGCACGCTCAACCCGTTCGTCCGCCAGGAGGCCGAGACGATCGCCTGGGGTTCGGGCATCGAGACCGAGCCGTCTGCCGAGGGCGGCATGAACGTGGGCTGGATCGAGAACGGCGACTACACCAAGGTCAAGGGCGCCGCGTTCGGCGGCGGCGCGAGGTCGTTCAGCGCACGGGTCGCTTCCGGCACCGCCGGCGGCGCGATCGAGGTCCGACTGGACAGCCCGAGCGGGGCGGTGGTGGGACGTTGCGGCGTCTCGGGCACCGGAGGTTGGCAGAACTGGACCACGGTCTCCTGCCCGATCAGCGGCGCGACGGGCACTCGCGACCTCTACCTCCGGTTCACCGGCGGCAGCGGCTACCTGTTCAACGTCAACTGGTGGCAGTTCACCGCGTAGCAAGGGTTCTTGACGGCCCTTGTGACACAGCTTACTGTCGTGAGCGTTAACAATCGGCGTCGAGCGCGAAAGTTTCGGTCGCAGGCTGGGGCCGGCTCTCGACCCCGGTTCACACGATCGCCGGCCTGCGGTAGCCAATCGCACGGTGGCGGTGCCGCCTGTTCTCGCCCACCTTGGAGAAGCGCCGTGAAACTCCGCTTGCCCCTGCTCTGCACCGCCACGGTCCTGGCCCTCGCCACCGCCTGCACACCCGGTACAGGCGGCGGCGGGGGAGGGGACGGCAAGTCGTTCGAGTTCTGGTCCTTCTCCGCCATCAACCAGAAGCTGACCGTCGACGCGTACCAGGCGAAGCACCCGGACGTCCAGATCAAGCTGACCGAGGTGGGCTCCTCCACCGAGACCGCACAGTCGCTGACGACCGCGCTGGCCGGCGGGAAGGTGCCGGACCTGGTGCTGATCCAGGGCGACAACCTGCCGCAGTTCGTCGACCAGCCGCAGAACTTCGTGGACCTGCGGACGTTGGGCGCCGACGACGTCAAGGGCGACTACCTGGACTGGGTGTGGAAGCAGAGCGTCGCCAAGGACGGTGAGGTCCTGGGGGTCCCCACCGACGTGGGCGGCATGGCCGTGGCGTACCGGACCGACCTGTTCGCGGCAGCCGGGCTGCCGACCGACCGTGAGGCCGTGAGCGCGCTGTGGCCGACGTGGGACGCGTTCATCGAGACCGGTAAGCGCTACAAGCAGGCCACCGGCAAGGCGTTCACCGACAACGCGGCGACCAGCGTGTTCTACCAGGCGGTCAACCAGGTCTCGGAGAAGTACTACAGCGATGACCGCAAGGTGGTCTACGGCACCAACCCGCAGGTGAAGGCGGCGTTCGAGCTAGGCATCAAGGCGGCCACCTCCGGGATCACCGCCGGGCAGTCGTCGTTCGAGAGCGCGTGGAGCGCAGGCATGGGCCAGGGCGCGTACGCCGCGGTGTCCGCACCGTCGTGGATGCTCAACAGCATCCGCAGCACCGCACCCGACACCAAGGGCAAGTGGGACATCGCCAGGATTCCCGGCGCCTCCGGCAACTGGGGCGGCAGCTACCTGGCCATCCCGAAGGGCGCGAAGAACCCGCAGGCCGCCTGGAACTACATCAAGGAGATGCAGTCGCCCGCCGGGCAGCTGGAGCACTTCACCCGCGTCGGCGCGCTGCCCTCGACCCCGTCGGTCTACAAGGACCCCAAGCTCACCGACGGCAAGGACCCGTTCTTCTCCGACGCGCCGACCGGCAAGATCTACACCGAGTCGCTGCTGGGTCTCAAGCCGTTCTACATCGGTCCGGACAGCGCCGCCATCGGCCAGGAGTTCCTCGACGCCATCACCAACGTCGAGCAGGGCGGCGGCAACCCGGCCACCGCGTGGGACGACGCGGTGCGCAACATCAAGACCGCCATCGGCGAGTGACCGCCGTGACCGCCACGCTCACACCGGCGCCTTCGGCCGAACTGCCGCCCCCTGCCTCGCCCAGAGGCAGGGGGCTCGCCGAGCGCCTTTCGGCGTACGCCTACATCGCCCCGTTCTTCGTCCTGTTCGGGGTGTTCGGGCTGTTCCCGCTCGCCTTCACCTTCTATGTGGCCCTGTTCGACTGGAACCCCATCGGCGACCAGGTGTTCATCGGCACGGACAACTTCACCCGCATGTTCGCCGACCCGCGGTTCTGGAACGCCGCGGGCAACACGGTGAGCATCTGGGCGCTGTCCACGATCCCGCAGTTGCTGCTGGCCCTGGTGCTGGCGCACGTGCTCAACAACGCCCGGCTCCGGTTCGCGCTGTTCTTCCGGATGTCGGTGATGGTGCCCTACATCACCTCGGTGGCGGCGACGGCGGTCGTCTTCGCGCAGCTGTTCGACCGCGACTACGGGCTGCTCAACTGGCTGCTCGGGCTGGTCGGGGTCGAGCCGGTGGACTTCGTCCAGTCCACTTGGGGCAGCCACGTCCTCATCGCCACGATGGTGACCTGGCGGTGGTTCGGCTACACCACGCTGCTCTACCTCGCCTCGCTGCAATCGGTGCCGCGGGCGGTGTTCGAGGCCGCGGCCATCGACGGCGCGGGGCCGTGGCAGCGCTTCCGGCACATCACCGTCCCCTCGCTGCGACCGGTGATCATCTTCACCGTGGTCACGTCCACCATCGGCGGCTTGCAGATCTTCACCGAGCCGCTGCTGACCGGGTCGGGGCTGACCTGCGGCGCGGTGCGCCAGTGCCAGACGTTGACGTTGTTCCTGTACGAGCAGGGCTTCGGGCAGTTCGAGTTCGGCTACGGCTCGGCGATCGGGGTCGCCCTGTTCGTCATGGTCGTGGCGATCGCCGCGATCAACTTCGTGCTGTCCACCCGGATCAAGGCGGACCGATGACGAGCACCACGACGCGCGGCCGGCGCCCCGGCCGGGTCCGCTGGTGGACCTACCTCCTGCTGTCCGCGGCCACCGCCGCGTGCCTGTTCCCGCTGTACTGGATGTTCATCGTCGCCACCACCGACACGGCGACCGCGACGGAGATGCCTCCCGAGGTCGTGCCCGGCGGCAACTTCTTCCACCTCATGGGCCTGGTCCTGGAGACTGTGCCGTTCGTGCAGTCACTGCTCAACAGCCTCGCCGTGTCGACCGCGATCGGCGTCGGGCAGGCGGTGCTGTGCTCGCTGGCCGGGTTCGCCTTCGCGAAGCTCCAGTTCCCCGGCCGCAACACCCTGTTCGTGATCGTCGTGCTCACGATGACGGTGCCCACGCAGCTCTCGGTCATCCCGCAGTACATGATCATGTCCGAGCTGGGCTGGGTCGACACCCTCCAGGCGCTGATCGTGCCCGGCCTGGCCAGCGCGTTCGGCATCTTCTGGATGCGCCAGCACATCTCGGCCACGATCAGCGACGAGCTGATGCAAGCGGCCCGCATCGACGGCGCGAGCACGGGGCAGGTGTTCTGGCGCATCGCGTTCCCGATCGTGCGCCCGGCCGCGTTCGTGCTCGGCCTGTTCGGGTTCGTCACCGCGTGGAACGACTTCCTGTGGCCGTTCATCGTGCTCAAGTCGCCCGAGCGCTACACCGCCCAGATCGCGATCAAGGCGCTCCAGAACAGCCTCGACGTGGACCTCGGCCTGGCCATGTCCGGCTCCTTCCTGGCCACGATCCCGCTCGTCGTGCTGTTCGTCATCGTCGGACGCCGCATGGTCGCCGGGATCCTCGAAGGCGCCTTCAAGGGCTGAAGCCCTCGCACAACAAGGGAAACCATGACCTCACCGAAGTCCGAGGCGTCGTTCTACGACAACCCCGTGATCCCCGGGTTCCACCCCGATCCCAGCGTGTGCCGGGTCGGTGACGACTACTACCTGGTGTGCTCCAGCTTCGAGTACTTCCCGGGCGTGCCGATCTTCCACAGCCCCGATCTGGTGAACTGGCGGCAGATCGGCAACGTCCTGGACCGCCCGTCCCAGCTGCCGCTGCCCGCCGACGCGATGGCGTCCGACGGCATCTACGCGCCCACGATCCGGCACCACGACGGCCGGTTCTGGATGATCACCACGAACGTCTCGCACGGCGGCAACTTCGTCGTCACCGCGGAGCGGCCCGAAGGCCCCTGGTCGGAACCGGTGTGGATCGACCTGCCCGGCATCGACCCCGACCTGGTCTGGGACGACGACGGCAACTGCTGGTCCGCGTTCGCCGGAGCCCACGGGCCCGCCTTCGACGGCGTGCAGATCGCCCGCGTGGACCCCGAAGCCGGGAAGGTGCTGGAGGGACCGTTCCCGGCCTGGGCCGGGACCGGGTTGCAGTGGCCGGAAGCGCCCCACCTGTACCGCATCGGGGAGTGGTGGTACCTGATGATCGCCGAGGGCGGCACCGAACGCGGCCACGCCGTGACCATGGCACGCGCCCCCTCGCCGCGGGGTCCGTGGGAGTCGGCGCCCGGCAACCCGATCCTGTCGCACCGGAGCACGAGCCACCCGATCCAGAGCACCGGCCACGCCGACCTCGTGACCACTCCGGACGGGGAGTGGTGGATGGTCCTGCTGGCCACCCGTCCGGTCGGGTACAGCCCCAAGTTCCACGTCCTGGGCCGGGAAACGTTCCTCACGCCCGTGCGGTGGGAGGACGGTTGGCCGCGCGTCGGTCCCGTGCGGCTGAGGGAACAGGCGCCGGGCGGTGCGCGGACGGTGGAGGTGGCCCCGCAGCGCGACGACTTCGACTCCGCCGGGCTCGCGCCGTGGTGGATCTCGCCGCGGTCGCGCCCGGACGGTTCCTGGTCGCTGGTCGAGCGGCCGGGGTGGCTCGCCCTGCACGCCACCGGGTCCACATTGGACGAGCCGGGCTGCACGTTCCTCGGCCGACGCCAGCAGCACCCCGAGAGCCGAACCGCGGTGCTGCTCGACCACGTCGCCGGGCGTGCCGGCCTGACGGTGCGACTGGACGAGGGCCACCACTACGACCTGGAGGTGGCCGACGGGCAGGCCACGGTCATCGCCCGCATCGGCCCCCTGCGCACGAGCGTGGCCACGCGTGCCGTGGTCCCGGGTCCGGTGACCCTCGTGATCACCACCCGGTCGGCCCGGAAGTGGTCCGAGGAGGAGGAGAGGCGGGCGGGCCTGCACGTCGCCGCGCCCGACTACATCGCGTTCCACATCGGCGAGGACCCGGAACCACTGGCCGAACTGGACGGCAGGTACCTGTCGACGGAGGTGGCCACCGGGTTCACCGGGCGGGTGATCGGCATGTACGTCACCGAGGGCACCGCGTGGTTCGACTGGTTCGACCACGGTCCACTCGACGACGGTCCACCCGACGACGCCGAGCGCTCCTGACCGCGGGCCTGCGGCCGTCCCGACCTACGGGGGACGGCCGCAGGTCTCGGGACAGGTCAACGCCCCGATCCGGTGGCGGGATCGAGGGTGCCGAGAACTCGCGCGGACAGGTCGGCGACGGTGTGCGCCCGCAAGTCGGTGAGCGGGTCCGTGGTGAACCGGCCGGCGACGGCTCGCACGTGATCCTCGGCGGGGCCGGCGAGACCGTCGTAGACGGCGGTGAACAGGTCGCGGGCGGCCATGCGCGGCCATCCCGGAGGCAGCAGGTCGAGGGGCAGGCCCGGGTCGAGGATGGGCAGGCGGCGGTAGGTGTCCATGACCTCGGTACGGGTGCGGACCGCCTCGGCGCCGGTGATCCGAGAGCCTCGGATGTCCCGCAGCAGCGGGTTCCAGCGCTGGATGAAGGCGTCGTAGTGCCGGCCGATGGCGGCGGTGTCCCAGGCGTCGAGGGGCTCGCGGCCGATCGTCGCGCCGAAGTCCACGTGGCGGGCGCGGAACACGGTCATGGCGCCGAAAGCGAGGTCGGCCAGCAGTGCTGTGAGCTTGTCGGTCAGGTCGTGAGGCGAGATCCAGAGGCCGTCGTAGAGGGGCGCGTAACCGAGCCAGCGCAGCCGGCCGCGGAGTTCGCGCCGCCGGGTGACCTCTTCCTGGGGCAGGGAGAAGGCGATGAGCGTCCACCGCTGGTCCCACGTCGAGGTGCCGGTGGCGGCGGAGGCGATGGCACGGCCGCCGGAGGCGAGGTTGTGGGCGGCGGCCGTGGTGAGCCGGTAGGAGCTCGTGCGGCCCTGTTTGCTGACTTCCAGCACGCCGCGGCGGGCGAGCCGGCTGATGGTGGCGCGGGCTCCGGTCGAGCTGACGCCCGCCTCGGCGAGCAGCGCCACGATCGCCGCCGACGGCAGCCAGGCGCGGGTGCTCAAGGTGTAGTCGGCCATCAGGGTCACGGTCAGACCCTGCGGCGAGTTGCCGTGTTGTCGCCGGGGGAGCCGGACCCCGTCGCCCGGAAAGATCTCCTCGATGTCGTACGGGCTGGTCACGGCGGCTCCGCTGCGGCTCGGGGGGCGTTCGGCACCGACTGTAACCGGCTCGCGGGTGGCGCAAGCGGGGCTGTCAAGACGGTCGATTGACAGTTTTGCGACCGGTCGACACGCTAAGTGTCATATATCCGTGCGCGAACCGAGGGAGCCGAGCGCATGAAGGCCAAACCCAGCTTGTTGTTAGCCGCGGCGGCGTCACTGGTCGTGGCGGGCCTCGCCACCGTCGCGCCCGCGCCCGCCGTCGCGGCCTCGTTGACCGAGGTCACCGGCTTCGGCAGCAACCCGGGCGGGATGCGGATGCACGTCTACGCGCCCGACTCGCGCCCGGCCGACCCGGGGATCGTGGTGGCCATGCACGGCTGCGGCGGTTCCGGGCCGGGCTTCTACTCGGGCAGCGAGTTCGCCTCACTGGCCGACCGGCACGGGTTCGTCGTGATCTACCCGAGCGCGCAGCAGGAGGCCGGGTTCGGCAAGTGCTTCGACACCTGGTCCGACGCCGCCAAGCGCCGCGGCGGCGGCAGCGACCCGGTCTCGATCGTGTCGATGGTCAACTATGTCCAGCAGCGCTACGGCGGTGACCCGAATCGCGTCTACGCCACCGGTTCGTCGTCCGGCGGGATGATGACCAACCACATGCTGGCGCTCTACCCGGACGTGTTCAAGTCGGGGGCGGCGTTCATGGGCGTGCCGTTCAACTGCTTCGCCAACGCCGCCGACTTCCCGCCCGGCAGCAGCAAGTGCACCGGCAGTGGAGGCGCCAACCGCACCCCGCAGCAGTGGGGTGACGCGGTCCGGCAGGCATACCCCGGCTTCACCGGCACCCGACCGCGCGTCCAGCTCTGGCACGGCACCAACGACACCCTCGTGCCGTACGCGCTGCTCCAAGAGTCGATCGAGCAGTGGACGAACGTGTTCGGGTTGAGCCAGACGCCCACGTCCACCGACACACCGCAGACCAACTGGAACCGCCGCCGCTACAACGACACCACCGGCACCACGCTGGTGGAGGCGTACAGCGTCCAAGGCGCCGGGCACAGCCTGCCCAGCGGAGGCATGGCCGCACAGGCCATCGCGTTCTTCGGCCTGGACCGCCCTGGCGATCCGACCTCCACCACGACCACAACCTCGACCACGACGACTACGTCCACCACGACGACCACGCAGCCGCCTGGCACTTGCCGCGTCGCCACCACCGTGAACGCCTGGAACACCGGCCTGACCGAGAGCATCACCATCACCAACACCGGCGCCACGGCGATCAACGGCTGGTCCCTGGCCTTCACCCTGCCCAGCGGCCAGACCATCACCTCCGGCTGGAGCGCCACCTACTCGCCCAACTCAGGCCAGGTGACGGCTCGCAACGTCAGCTACAACGCCTCGATCCCCCCGAACGCCTCCATCGGCATCGGCTTCCAGGCGACCCACAGCGGCAACACCGCCAAACCGTCCTCCTTCACCCTCAACGGCATGGCCTGCACCACCGCCTGACGGGACGAGGCGGCCCGGAACTCCCGGGCCGCCTCACCGGTCAACGACAGGTGCGCGCGTCGTACGGCACCGAGAGCGCGGTCGACACCTCGTGCCCGTCGACCACCGCCTTCGCCGTCACCTCCGCCGTTCCCGCCGCCACGGCCGACTGCCGCGTCATGAACGGGTGGAACCGGGTCTTGCCCGCCTCGACGTCATCGAACGACTTCGTGCCGTAAGGCGTCTCGACCACGAAGTCGACCGTCGCCGACTCGTCGTTGGTCACGTGCACGGTCAGCTTCACGTTCGGCCCGGCGCACTGGGTGTCCGCGGCCCCCTCGACCTTCAGCGACGGCTTGGCGAACTGCCAGCTGTCGACCTCCAGCAGGTCCCGGCCTTCGGGTCCGACGAACGTGAAGTACACGTCGTGGACCCCCGTGACACCACCGAGTTCGGTCCCGACCTCGGTCCACTCGCCGGTCGGCCCGTCGACCGGGATGGTGGCGACCACGGGTCCGGTGCGGTCGTCCAGGCGGACCTGGACGCTCGTTCCGTCGGTGAGCGGCTTGACGCGTGCCGACACACCGGTGGCGCCGGTCCCGAAGTCCGCCGACGAGAGTGACGTCCAGTCACCGTTGTCGACGTCGTGCAGAGCGAGCTGCGGCACGTCGTTGGGCGCGTTGAGCCGCTTGGTGGCCAACCCCTGCTGCCACGCGATGGTCTCCGCCTCGATCACCCGGTAGGGGTCGAGGTGGCGGATCTGCTCGGCGCCGTCGAAGGTGCCGATGACCTCCTTCACCGTGCCGTCGGGGTTGAACTCCAGCTTCGCGATGTGCGGGCTGCGGAACCCCTGCGTCGCACCGCCGGTGATGCGGCGGTTCAACGTCTGCGCGTGGTAGGTGAAGTAGTGCTCGCCGTCCAACTCGAAGACGGACTGGTGGTTGTTGCCGCCGGCGCCGAAGTAGTTGCCGGGGTTCTTGAAGATGACCCCCGCGTACTTGTCGGGCGTCCACGGGCCCATCGGGCTGTCGGCCACGAGGTAGGCGATCGCGCCGGTCGGCGGGCCGTTCGGGTCGATCGGACCGCCGAACCCGAAGTTGGACGAGTACGAGTAGTAGTACTTGTTGTCACGCTTGAAGACGTGACCGGCCTCGAACATCAACGGCGCGTCGATGGTCTCGGCCGCGCCCTCGGTGCTGATCATGTCGGCACCGAGCTTGATGACGCGCGTGGACTTCGGGTGGTTGGTGTTCTCGTAGGAGTTGGAGTTGTCGTTGCCACCACCGCCGAAGTAGAGGTAGCCCTGACCGTCGTCGTCGATGAACACGCCCGGGTCGAACAGCCAGTTGCGGCCGTCCGAGGCGCCGGGGGTCTGGCCGGTGATGAGCAGGCTGCCGCGCTCGTCGCGCCACGGGCCGAGCGGCGAGTCGCCGACCAGAACGCCGGTGGCGGCGCCGTTGTTGGCGAAGTAGAGGAAGAACTGCTCCTTGCCGTCGACCACCCGGCTCTCGACCGCGGGCGCCCACGACTGCGACGCGTACTTCGCCAGGCCGTTGGGCCCGGCCACCGGGATCTCGCCGTGGTCGGTCCAGTTGACCAGGTCGTCGGACGAGATCACGGTGATCGTGTTGATCCCGCCGTAGGTGTTGGTGGGGGAGGTCCCGTCCGGGCCCGGGTTGTACACCTGCGTGTCGTTGGTCATGTACACGTAGACCCGACCACCGTGCGCGAACGCGTTGCCGTCGGCGCCGAACTTGTGGGAGATCAGCGGGTTGCCCTCACCGGGGTTCTTGCCGAGGACCTCGATGGTGGTCGACGGGGTGAACTCCCGCAGCGCGACGTCGTCCACCTTGAAGTCCATCAGGTGGGTCGCCGGCGCGGACGCCGGATCGGCCGTCCACGGCGTCTCCACGAACAACCGCGGCGTCGTGACGCCCTGCCCCGCCGGGATCGTGAACGTGCCCTGGAGCAACCCCCACTGCCCGCGCGGCACGGTGCCGGTGCCCAGGTTGGTGTAGGTCGAGCCGCCGTAGTGCATGGTCGCGAAGAACTGCTTGGTGGCGGGGCTTTCCGGGTTCTCGTACTTCACCCGTGCGGTGACGGTGTACGTCTTCCCGGCCTGCACCTTGCCTGCCAGGTCCTGGGCCGGTCCCGAACCGGTCGTCTTCCGGTTCGTCACCAGCACCGCCCCGGCGCCCGAGTAGGCGTCGCCGGTGGGGGACAGGGCCGCGCCGTCGGTGGCGTTCCCGCTGTTGACGGTCCACCCGGACAGGCCGTCCTCGAAGCCCGGGTTGGTGATGAGGTTGGGCTCGGCGGCCATCGCGGTCGGGGTGGCCGCGAGACCGCCCGCGAGCAGAGCGCCGACGGCGGCGAGGACGACGGCTCTGCGCCGTCCCGACCGCTGTGGACGTTGTCGGTGCACGTGGTTCTCCTTGTCCTGGGTGTGGGGGTTCTGGGCTGCGCTCACCGGCAGGTGCGCGCTTGGTAGGGGGCTGCGAGGTCGACCGTCCGCGGCTCGCCGTCGACCGTCGCGGACGCGGTGACCGCTGCCGAACCCGCCGGCACGTCCCGCTCACCGGTCGTGAACGGGTGGGAACGGGTCCTGCCCGGCCTGACGTCGTGGAAGGACTTCGTCCCGTACGGCGTTTCGACCGAGACGTCCACCGGTACCGCTTCGTGGTTGGTGACCTCGACGGTGAGCGCCACGTTCGGTCCCGTGCAGCGGGTCTGCGCCGACGCCGACACCGCCACCGGGAACCTGGCCACGCCGAGCCGGGCCAGTTCCAGGCTCAACGCCCGTTCCGGTGCGTCGACCTGGTTCTGCGTGCCCGCCCGCGTCGTCCGCGCCTCCTCGGCCTTCCTCAACGCCGCGCGCATCGCGGCCCACGTGTCGGCGGGGTAGTGGTGCTCGTTGAGGGTGCGCGCGTGTGCGATCGCGGCGTCCAGCGCGGCGGTGCCGAGCGGCTTGCCTTCCGCCGTGAGGGTGTCGCTGAGCAGGAAGTGGTCGAAGTCGACGTTCCCGCCGGCCTGTCGTGTCGCGTAGTCGAACAGTCCCCACCGGTGGCCCATGAAGTGGGCGAGGCTGCCGTCCAACGTCTGCGGTCCGACGCGATCACCGAGCTTGTGCCACGCGAGCCCGTCCAGGCTGTAGTAGAACGTCGTCCAGCCCTGCCCGGTCGGCGCGTCGAACTCCACGTCGCCCTTGAGGTGGACCACGGTGGCGTCGCCGAGCGGGACCTCGGTGCCGGGCACGAAGCGCTCAGCGGTCGCCTGGTCGAACGTGACCGGGAACGGCTGCACCCGGTTGACCACCCCGAGGGTGTTCCGCCCGTCCACCCGCTTCACCGCGACGTAGGAGAAGCCGCGGTTGTACATCGCCAGGCCCGCGACGTCGCCGTTCTTCATCCCGGCGAAGTCGAGCTTCGTCTCCGCCGAGCCCTTGGGGCCGAAGGTCCGCTGCGACAGCGTGTTGCGTGCTTCCTCGAACCACGTCAGCTCGGCCCGGTTCGACAGCTTGGTGTAGACGTAGTCGCCGGTGACGACCTTGCCGGTGGTGAGCCGCAGCCAGCCGTCGCGGTCGGTCAGCGACCAGTGGCGGTTGTCCGGGGCGTGGTTCCACTGCCAGGTCATGTCCAGCCGGGAGCCGTTGGGCGCGATCTCCGCCTCGGTCGGGTGCTCGGTGGTCACGGGCTGCCCGACGACCGAGACGTCGTCCAGCAGGTACTCCACGCTCGATGACGGCGGCTGCGGGTTCCCCCACGGGGTCTCGACCGCGAACTTCACCTTGGCTGTGTCGGCCGTGCTCGGCACGGTGTACCGGCCGGAGACCGTAGTCCACCGGCCTGCCGGGACGTCACCGGATGCCATCACCTGCACGCCCGAACCCCAGTCCACGACGAGGTTGAACCGCACGTTCGCCGGTCCCGCCGAGTACTTGACCTTCGCCGACACCGCGTACGTCACGCCGCGCTGCAACACGCCGTCCAGGGACTGGTTGGGGCCCGACCCGTTGACCGTCCGGTTGCCCACCTTCAGCGCCGCCGACCCGGCGGCCGGATCGGCGCCGTCCAACGCCAACTGCGCGCCGAACTGACCCGCCCACGGCGACACCGCGCCGGACTCGAAGCCGGGGTTGCGCACCAACTCCACGCCGAGCAGTGACTCGTCGACGTCCGGCGGGGACGGGATGGTCCACTTCTCGTCCATGTACGCCTTGTGCGGCGCGTCGTTGGCGAAGTCGTCGGAGGTGACGAGGCTCTTCTGCCGCTCCAGCCTTTCCTGCGCGGGGCTGAGCCTGATCGGCTTGTCGAACACCCCGTTCACCGGCACCACGCCGTTGTCGCCGAAGGTCGGCCAGCCGTCCTGCCACGTGGCGGGGATGAGGGCCGGGATGCGGCCGACCGGGAACGAGTCGCGGAAGAACATGCCGTGCCAGTCGGTCCGGCCGCCGTCACGGGCGATCGGCACGAGGCTGCCCTGCGCGAACCCGTTCGAGTTCAGCGCGCCGCGGGCCTGGTACGGGTTGCTGCCGTCGGCCGTCGCGTACCGCCCGAGCAGGTGGGGCGAGCGGAACAGGACCACCTGGCGACCCTGGCCCGGCGGCCAGGTGATGATCACGACGTAGTAGTGCCCGTCGATGTACTGCACCTGGGCGCCCTCGAACAGCCCGCCCAGGAACGGGGAACCGGGGTGGTCGGCGGGCCGCAGGATGTTCGGGTACTCCGCCACCACGCGCGTCAGGTCGCCGTCCAGCTTGACCGCACTGGTCGACCCCGACCCGTAGAAGATGTAGGGCGTGCCGCCGTCCCGCTCGTCGAAGTACAGCGACGGGTCGTGGAACGCCCGCCCCAGCGGCAGCCGGGTCCACGCGCCGTCCTCGATGTCGTCGGTGGTGTAGATGTAGGAGCCGCCGAGGTTGTTGGTGTTGAAGGCGACGTAGAACTTCCCGGCGTGGTAGCGCAGCGACGACGCCCACTGGCCCTGGCCGTAGGAGTTCTGGCCGTTGCGCAGCGAGAACGAGTCCCCGACGCCCAACCGGTCGAACACGTGGTTGACGATCTCCCAGTTGACGAGGTCGTACGACTTCATGATCGGCGCGCCGGGGCTCAGGTGCATCGTCGTGCTGATCATGTAGTAGACGTCGCGGCCCTCGTCGTTCTCCGCCGCGGGCACGCGCTCCACGCTGACGTCCGGCACGTCCGAGCCGAGCAGCGGAACGGAGTACGTCCCGTCCCCCTGGTCGGTGGACGTGTACGAGGACGCGGGCTGCCACCCGTCGGCGGCTTGGCCCGGTGGGCCGGTCGAGGCGAGGGTGGCGCCGACCAGGGCGATCGTCGTGACAGCGGGCCAGAGCCTCGGGCGGCGGTGAGCGGGCGAGGGCATGGACGACTCCCCATTGCGGCTGAGGTGGTGTGATCGTTAACAGAAGGCGCGCGGCTAATGCGGGTGAGGTTCTGCAGCGGCCGGAGTCGGCGGTGTGAACTTCCTGTGGCGACAGTGTTAGCGATAACACAAATGGGTGTCAACGGTCGGTCGCCGCTAAAAATAAAGCTAAAAACTTTAGCGCCCGCCCGCGTTGACGGGCTAAAAGAGACGTGACTACATTGACGTGCTGGTCACCGTCGATCGGCTGCTAAGTCGAAACTTTCGGTTGCGGACGACCACCCACGGGCCGAGTGGTTGCCGCGACGCCCGCGGCACGCGGGCGCCGCGCAGATGGGGACGGTAGTGGGGAACAGGACAACCGGCGCTCCCGCGATGACAGACGTCGCCCGGCTCGCCGGGGTCTCGCAGCAGACGGTGTCGCGGGTGCTCAACGGGCATCCGTACGTCCAGGAGCAGACGCGCATGCGGGTCCTGGCGGCGATCGAGGAGTTGGGGTACCGCCCGAACCGGGTCGCCCGCACACTGGTGACGGGCCGCTCGCAGCTGATCGGCGTGGTGGCCCAGAACACGACCTTGTGCGGGCCGTCCTCGTTGTTGGCCGCGTTCGAGCAGGTCGCGGCGCACGCCGGGTTCGTGGTCACCACGCACCGGGCGAACGTGCTGGACCGCGAGTCGATCACCACGGCCCTGGAGCGGCACCGGGACGAGCGGGTGGCCGGCATCGTCGTCATCGCGCCCACGACCTCGGCGCACGACGCGGTCGACACCGTTCCCGCCAACGTGCCGCTGGTGATGGTGGACGGCGATTCGCGGCGCACCACCGCGTCGGCGACCGTCGACCAGGCGGCGGGCGCCGTCGCGGCGACCCGGCACCTGTTGGAGGCTGGCCACCGCACGGTGTGGCACGTGTCGGGTCCGCCGGACTGGTTCGACAGCGCCGGTCGGATCGAGGGCTGGCGGTCGGCGCTGGAGTCCGCGGGCGCGGAGGTGCCGCCGGTCGTGTCGGCCGACTGGAGCGCCGCCGCCGGGTACCGCTCGGGCCTGATGCTGGCGCGGATGCCGGAGGTCACGGCGATCTTCGCGGCCAACGACCACCTGGCGCTGGGCATCCTGCGGGCGATGAGCGAGCGCGGCAGGCGCGTGCCGCACGACGTGAGCGTGGTCGGCTTCGACGACGTGCCCGAGGCGGCCTACTTCATCCCGCCGTTGACCACGGTCCGGCCGGACTTCGACGCCGTCGCCCGGGACGCCCTGGAACTGCTGATGGCGCAGATCGACGGGAGCTCGGTCGCCGGGATGCGGCGCACCTCCACCCCGACGCTCGTGGCCCGGGACAGCGTGCGACCGCCCCCTGGGTGACGATCGTCCACGGGTTTCCGCGAAAACTTTCGAGCCGGTTTGCCTGGCGTCAGTCTCGGGCCGATCCGGTCCAGGCGCGGTCGAAGTTAGCGATAACATCCGCCATTTCCGCTGATTGGACTGCGGTCGCCAGGAGAGGCGGCGACGGCCGTCGACGTCCTTTTGTTGTGCTCGAATTCTTTGACGTTACCGCCTGGGAGCGTTCCCAGGGTTCGTTGCGAAATTTTCTCGCTGTGGAGAGAACGTTGACCAGAACACGCCTGGTGGTTCACCATCAGAGCCGAAGGCGCTCTTCTGGGAGCGCTCCCGGTCCGCAACACTGTCGTTCTGGATCGAGAACGTGTCGGCCAGGGTGGCGGCGTGATCCAAGGAGGATCTGTCCGTGCGCACTCATCAACTTCACCGCGGGGTGGCGTTAGCGGCGGCTCTGGTGTTGGCCGCCGCCACCCTGACGCCGTCCGCCGCACTGGCGGCTCCCGATGCCGGCCCCGCGGTCAAGGTCAACCAGGTCGCCTACGTGCCCGGCCTGCCTAAGCAGGCCACGGTGGTCAACGGCTCGGCCTCGCCCGCCGCATGGACGCTGCGCAACGCCTCCGGTGCGACCGTGGCCTCCGGGCAGACCAGCGTGCGCGGCGCGGACGCGCTGTCGGGCGACAGCGTGCACATCGTCGACTTCTCGTCGTTCGACACGCCCGGCACCGGCTACGTGCTGTCGGTGGCGGGGGCGAACAGCAGCCCGTTCGACATCTCGGCCGATCCGCTCAAGCGCCTGCGGTACGACGCCCTGGCGTTCTTCTACCACCAGCGCAGCGGCACGCCGATCAAGGCCGAGTACGTCGGCTCGCAGCACGCGCGGTCCGCCGGGCACCTCAACGTGGCCCCGAACAGGGGCGACAACGCGGTGCCGTGCCGGGTGTCGTGCGGCTACACGTCCGACGTGCGTGGTGGCTGGTACGACGCGGGCGACCACGGCAAGTACGGCGTGGACACCGGTATCGCGGCCTGGCAGCTGATCAACGAGTACGAGCGCACCCTGCACGTGAACGGCGCCGACCGGGCCGCCCTGGGCGATGGCAAGCTCGCGATCCCCGAGCGCGGCAACGGTGTGCCCGACATCCTCGACGAGGCCCGGTGGGGCGTCGAGTTCCTGATGAAGATGCAGGTCCCCGAGGGACGCGCGGACGCGGGAATGGTGCGGCACAAGGTCAGCGACGAGAACTGGACCGCCCTGCCGATGCGCCCCGACCAGGACCCGCAACCGCGCCTGCTGTCGGCCGTGACAACGGCCTCCACGCTCAACCTTGCCGCCGTGGCCGCGCAGGCCGCACGGGTGTGGCGCAACATTGACGCGGACTTCGCTTCCCGGGCCCTGACCGCCGCGCAGCGCGCCTACACCGCGGCCAAGGCCAACCCGACGCGCTACGCCGACTCCAACGACGGCAACGGTGGCGGCACGTACGTCGACAACAACGTGACCGACGAGTTCTTCTGGGCCGCGGCGGAGCTGTTCACCACCACCGGTTCCAGCGGCTACCGCGGTGACGTGACCGGGTCGTCCTTCTTCCGGGGCAAGGGGTTCGACCAGGGCGGGTTCGACTGGTGGTGGACCGCGGGACTGGGTGACACGACGTTGGCGATGGTGCCCAACGGCCTGTCGGCCTCGGACGTGTCGGCCACCCGCGCGGCGTTCGCCTCCTACGGCGACAAGTTGCTCAACCAGGCGTCGACCCAGGGTTACCCGGCGCCCGCGAGCGGCTACTACTGGGGTTCCAACGGCGTGGTCGCCAACGCGGCGAACGTGCTGGCGCTGGCGCACGACTTCACCGGCCAGGCCAAGTACCGGACCGGCGTGTACCAGACGTTGGACTACCTGTTCGGGCGCAACCCGTTCAACCACTCCTACGTGACCGGCTACGGCGAGCGCGCCACCCGCAACTCGCACCACCGGTTCTGGGCCAACCAGCTGGACCCGTCGCTGCCGATCCCGCCGGCCGGGTTGCTGGCGGGCGGCCCCAACGTCGACCTCCAGGACCCGGTCGCACAGCAGCAGTTGGCGGGCTGCAAGCCCCAGAAGTGCTACCTGGACGACATCAACGCCTGGTCGGTCAACGAGGTGGCGCTGAACTGGAACGCCGCGCTGGCGTGGCTTTCGGCGTGGGCGGCGGAGAAGGCAGGCCCCGGCTCGCCCGTGGACACGACCGCCCCCAGTACGCCGTCGGGCCTGACCGCGTCGGTCTCGGGCGGCTCGGTGTCGCTGTCGTGGGGAGCCTCGACCGATGACGTGGGCGTGACCGGCTACGACGTCCTGCGCGCCACCGGCTCGTCCGGCACGTTCACGCAGGTCGGTTCCGCGTCGGGCACGTCCCACACCGACAACGGCCTGAGCGCGGGCAGCTACCGGTACCAGGTGCGGGCGCGGGACGCGGCGGGTAACACGTCCTCCGCATCGGCCGAGGTCTCGGTGACCGTGCAGGGCGGCGGGGTCGGCTGCACCGTCGTCGCCACGACCCAGAGCCAGTGGGGCACCGGTTACGTCATGCAACCGGTGCGGGTCACCAACACCGGGGCGTCGGCGATCACGTGGACCGTGACGTTCACCCTGCCGTCCGGGCACTCGGTGCTCGGGTCGTGGAACGCGGGGGTGTCCACCAACGGCCAGACCGTGACCGCGCGGGCCATCCGCACGCTGGCGCCAGGGGCGACGGCCGAGTTCGGGTTCCAGGCGGCACGCCCCAACGGCAACACCGCACTGCCCTCGGGCTACACCTGCACGGGCTGACGCCGGGTCACGGCGGCGGCGCGGTGCTGCCCCGGACGACGAGCTTCGTCGGCAACTCGACGCGGTCGTTGTCCGGCTCACCGCCCGCCGCCATGGTCAGGAGCATCCCGGCGGCCTCCGCACCCATGCGCCGCAACGGCTGCCGCACGGTCGTCAGCGGGGGATCGGACCACTGGGTGAACGCCAGGTCGTCGAAGCCGACCACGCTCAGGTCGTGCGGGATGCGCAGGCCCGCCTCGCGCGCGGCGTCGTAGACACCCAGGGCTTGCAGGTCGTTGGCGGCGAAGACGGCGGTGGGCCGGCTGGGCAGGCGCAGCAACTCGCGCGCGGCGTCCCGGCCGCCGTCGTGGTACAGCGGCGCGGTCCGCACGAGCTTGCGGTCCTGCGGCACGCCGGCCGCGTCGAGGGCCGCGCGGTAGCCGTCCAGGCGGGCGCGGCAGCACAGGAACTCCGACGGGCCGTTGACCATCGCGATGCGGCGGTGACCGAGCCCGATCAGGTGACGGGTGGCGACCAGGCCGCCGTTCCAGTTCGTGGCGCCCACCGACGGGATCGAGTGGGTCGGCTCACCGGTGGGGTCGAGCGCGACCAGCGGGATGGCGCGGCTGCCGAGCTGCGCCAACTGGGCCTCGCTGAACTCGGCGGAGACCGCGATGACACCGACGGGTCGGCGGGCCAGCATCTGCCGCGCCCACGCGCTCTCCGGGGTGTGGCCGCCCTGCATCTCGGTCAGCGTCACGGCCAGGCCGTCCGGGCGGACCGCCTCCTCGACCCCGCGGATGATCTCCAACGCCCACAGGCTGTCCAGCGACTGGAAGACCACCTCGACGATCGGGACCGCCTCGATCTTCTCGCTCTTCTGGAAGCCGTGCTCGCGGATCAACTCCTCGATGCGCCGGCGCGTCCCATCGGACACGCCCGGCCGCCCGTGGATCACCTTCGACACGGTCGAAGCGGACACCCCGGCCAGGTCCGCGATCCAGGAGACCCGCACCTCACCGCCCGCGCGCCCGTCCGCAGCCACGAACGGCAGCCTACGCGAAGCAGCGCGGGCCGCCGATCATGAGGCGACCGCCGACGTCTGGCCGGTGTCGGACCACTAACCCGGGACGTCGAAGGTCGCCGTCGTGTGTCAGGTACGGGTCACTTGTCGCGCGGGTAGGTCTTCTGGACCTCGCCCTTCAGGTTCGCCTGGAGGTACGCGCCGCCGTAGTCGTCGGTCAGGTACAGCTTCATCGACGGGGTGTCGTTGATGATGTCGGTGTCCACGATCAGGTACCGCATGGTCGGTTGCGGGACGCCCAGGTCCTTGTTCGCCCGCTCGAACAGCGCGGGCAGGGCGTCCCAGTTGACGTCGTTCAGGTCGAACACGGCGCGGTCGGCGTCCACCCCGTCCGGGCCCTTCCTGGTCGCTTTGCCGTTCCTGTACTCGAAGTCGTCGAACCCGTGCGCGACCGCCGCCGTCGGGGCGACGGCCGATGCGTGTTCCGGCCACAGCGTCAGCTCGGACACCTTGGTGCCGCCCATCACTTCGCTGAGCGCCACGACCGTTTGGCGTGCGCCGGCGGGCGTGAGCAGGTCGTCCTTCACCGCGGGGGCGACTGTCGTCGTCGGGCCGGTGGTCGGTCCCGTGGTCGGGCCGGTGGTCGGCTCGGTCGTCGTCGACGTGGTCGCTGTGCCCGTGGGGGAGTTCGCCGAGTCCTTCGCGCCGGTCAGGTGGACCACCAGCACCGTGGTCGCGGCGATCAAGGCCACCCCGACCAGCGAGAGCACCACCGCGCCCGTCCTGTTGCGCGTCTTCGGGAGCGGGGTCGGGTAGGACTGCGCGTAGCCGTGGGGATGCGGCCCGCTGATCGGTACCGGTGTCGGTGTCGGTGTGTGCGTCGGTCCGGACGGCCAGTACTGCTGGAGCTGGGGACCGCTCGGCGGCCCGATGATGTCGAACCCGGTCGGCGTGGGATGTCCCAGGGGCGTCGACTCGCGCTCGGCGGCGGCGAACATCTGGTCCAGCACCTCGCCGTTCGGCCGTTCCGCCGGTTCGTTGCGGAGGGCCGCGTTGAGCGCCGGCGCAAGGGAGCCCGCACGCCGCGGCGGCGGGACCGGCTCGGTCATCACGGCGGCGAGGGTTGCCATCGTGGTCGCGCGGCGCATCGGGTGATAGCCCTCGACGGCCACGTACAGCAGCATTGCGAGCGACCAGATGTCCGACGCGGTGTGCGTCTCGTCGCCGCGCAGCCGCTCCGGGGCGATGTACTCCGGGGACCCGATGACGTCGCCGGTCGCGGTGAGCTGGGTCGAGCCCTGTAAGGCGGCGATGCCGAAGTCGGTGAGCACGGCGCTGCCGTCCGTCCGCAGCAACACGTTGCCCGGCTTGACGTCGCGGTGCATCACGCCCGCCGAGTGGGCCGAGCGCAGCGCCGCGAGCACGTCCCGCCCGACCCTCGCCGCTTCGATCGGGGTGAGCACACCCTCGTTCAGCCGCGCGTCCAGCGACGTGCCGCGGACCAGTTCCATGACGATCCACGGGTACGGCGAGTCGGCCGACTCGATGATCTGGTAGATCGACACGACGTTCGGGTGCTGCAACCGGGCGAGCGCCCGGGACTCGCGCAACACCCGCTCCCGGAGTTGGGCCGCCATCGCGGGATTGCTCTCGATCTGGTCGGCGTCGGCCGGTCGAACCTCCTTGATGGCGACTTCACGTTGCAGCCCAAGGTCAAGCGCGCGCCAGACCGTCCCCATCCCACCGCTGCCCAGTCGCTCCAGCAGCTCGAACCGGCCGTCGAGGATCCGCCCGGCGTGCTCTCTCTCAGACACCGCGTAACGCTAGCAATCGACCACCGAGGGCCGGGAAACCGGCGGGTATGTCGTTCGGACCGGCGATCGGGGCGCACCCGCCATCGGGCGTCGCCCAGCGCTCGGTCCTGATCGGGGCAGGTGGCCAGGCGACGGATCCAAGGTCGGTCATGGCCGGCAACCTGTCGCGGGCCCGGCGCTCGGCTGGTTCGCCGACGCGCTTCCCAACGTGCCGGTGGTGCTCGCCACCCAGGCCGCCAACGACCGCGCGATGCGCCTCGCGGTGAAGCTGGGGTTTACCGAGGTGGAGAGGTTCGAGGCGTACGGCGCCGAGCAGTGGTTCGGCGTGTGGTCCTGACCATCAAGACTCATCGCGGCGGGGCTGTGCTGGCGCGGATCACCAGTTCGGTGGTGAACATCAGGCGGTTCTGGGTGAGGGGTTCGCCTTGGCTCAGGGTGACGATCATGGTGGTGGCCGCGGCTGCCATGTCGCTCAGCGGCTGGTGGACGGTGGTCAGCGCCGGGATCGCCCACTGGGCGGGCGGCAGGTCGTCGAAGCCCACCACGCTCAGGTCCTGCGGAATCCGGACGCCCGCTTCGTGCGCGGCCTGGTAGACGCCGAAGGCTTGGGCGTCGTTGAACGCGAAGGCGGCGGTCGGCGGGTCCTTGAGGCGCAGCAGGTCACGGCCGTGGGTGAGGCCGTCCACCACGTTGAAGTCGCCTTCACGGATGAGTTCCGGGTCGACGGGCACGTTCCCGGCGTCCAGTGCCGCGCGGTAGCCGTCGAGGCGGGCGCGGCTGGAGAGCATCTGCGACGGGCCGGTGATGGCGGCGATGCGCCGGTGGCCGAGGTCGAGCAGGTGGCGGGTGGCGGTCAGGCCACCGCTCCAGTTGCTGGTGCCCACTGACGGGTAGTCGTGCTCCGGGTCGTTGGTCGGATCCACGAGGACGAACGGGATCCCGCGGGCGGCCAGCTGTTCCTGCTGGGCCCGTGTCGGGCCGGAGAAGACGGTGATCACGCCGGCCGGCTTGCGGGTCAGGACGCCTTCGATCCAGGTACGCCCGGGTGTGTGCCTGCCGTGCAGTTCGGTGACCACGACGGCGAGCTCGTTCTCGCTCGCCACCCGCTCGACGCCCTTGATCACCTCCATGGCGTAGGCGCCTTCGAGCTCGTGCAGGACGATCTCGACCAGCGTGGCCCGGTTCTGCTTCTTCTGCCTGCGGTAGCCGTGCTCGCGGATCACGTTCTCCACCAAGGCCCGCGTGTCCGGGGCGACCTCCGCGCGTCCGTTGACGACCTTGGACACGGTGGCGGTGGAGACCCCGGCCAGCTCGGCGATGCGAGCGATGGTCGCACCCCCGCGCTCGACACTTTTGGCCGACGGGTGGCTGGTCGAGGTCATGGCCGGAGTGTAGTGCCAGGGCCACCGCGGCCGAATGTTTCGACTGGCGGCCATGAACGTCTTGACGACCGCTGTGACGCGGCTTTACTGTCTGGCTGACTGTTAACATTCGGCAGTTCTACCGAAAGTTTCTGGCCCGGCGGTCGCTACATGCCCACCGCCCGGTCACCACCCGGCCGGCACGGCATGCCACCGCCCCTGGCGCGTCCGCGCGGTCGGTCCCGACACCGATGTCAGGAGAAGGAACATGTCAGCACGAGTAGGCCGCACACGCCGCGTCCTCGCCGCCACGGCCGTCGCCGTCGCGGGCACGCTTGCCGTCGGCTTGGCGGTCGCCGCACCGTCCTCGGCGGCCGCCGAGCCGACCCTGGGGCAGCTCGCCGTCGCGAAGGGCCGCTACTTCGGCTCGGCGACGGACAACCCGACCTTGGACAACGCCCCCTACACCGCAGTCTTGGGCAGCGAGTTCAACCAGATCACCGTCGGCAACACCCAGAAGTGGCAGTACATCGAACCCAACCGCGGCCGGTTCGACTACTCGCAGGCCGACAAGATCGTCGAGTTCGCCCAGGCGCACAACCAGATCGTGCGCGGCCACACCCTGGTGTGGCACAACCAGCTGCCGGGCTGGGTCAACGACGTGCCCGCCGGTGAGCTGTTGGGCGTGATGCGCGACCACATCGCGAACGTCGCCGGTTATTACAAGGGCAAGGTCGTCCACTGGGACGTCGTGAACGAGGCGTTCGAGGAGAACGGGACCCGGCGGCAGTCGGTGTTCCAGCAGAAGATCGGCGACGGCTACATCGCGGAGGCGTTCAAGGCCGCCCGTGCCGCCGACCCGAACGCCAAGCTCTACTACAACGACTACAACGTCGAGGGCATCGGGCCGAAGAGCGACGCCATGTACGACCTGGTGAAGTCGTTCAAGCAGCAGGGAATCCCCATCGACGGCGTCGGCCTCCAAGCCCACCTGATCCTCGGCCAGGTACCCAGCACGTTGCAGCAGAACATCCAGCGCTTCGCCGACCTCGGCGTCGACGTCGCCATCACCGAACTCGACATCCGGATGCGCACGCCCCGCGACGCGGCCAAGGACGCCCAGCAGGCGACCGACTACCGGACTGTCACCAACGCCTGCCTCGCCGTGACCCGCTGCGTCGGCATCACCGTCTGGGACTTCTCCGACGGCTACTCCTGGATCCCCTCGGTATTCCCCGGCGAGGGCGCGGCCCTGATCTACGACGAGAACTTCAACAAGAAGCCCTCCTACTGGGCTGTGTATGAAGCCCTCGGCGGCACCAAGACGACCACGACCACCACTACGACAGGCAACAACGGCACGGGCTGCACCGCGACCTATCGCGTGACCGGCCAGTGGAACGGCGGCTTCCAGGGTGAGGTCACCGTCCGGAACAACTCGTCGACCGCCATCTCGGGGTGGACGGTGAAGTGGACCCTCGCGACTGGACAGAGCCTGAACCAAGTCTGGAACGGCACGCTCACCGCCAATGGTCAAGACGTCTCGGTGCGCAACGCGAACTACAACGGATCCGTCGCCGCCGGCGGCAGCACGTCGTTCGGTTTCGTCGGCTCGTGGGCCGGCGCCAACCCCGTCCCGGCCGCTGTCACCTGCACGACGGCCTGACCGGCTACACCGCGAACAACACGCCGGCCGCCGCCGACGTCCGCGGCCTCACCGGACGGGTGAGACCGCGGACGTCGGTGATGTCAGAGTTCAACGGTGGTCAGGGTTGCACGGTGAAGGTGTAGCTCTTCTGGCCGGTGGTGACCGAACCGCCGGCCGCCTTGGTCGCGGTGACCTCGAAGACGGCGGTGTAGGTGCCGGCCGCCTCGAACGCCCAGTTGGCGTGGGCGTGGGTGTTGACCGCCAGGTTCCGGCTGTCGGGCAGCCCGTTGCCGCTGTCGAACCACACGCTCACGGACCCGCCGAAGCCGGTGGTGTAGACGCTGAAGTCGGCGGGGCCCGTGACCGAGACGAGCTTCACGGTCACCGTGTTGTTCAGCAGCACACCGCTGGGGACACCTCCGGTGTCGAGGCCCGGCCACAGGATGCCGCTGACCTGGTTCTGCGGCAGGACCCAGAACGTCGATCCCGGTGCGCCGAGGAACGAGTAGGCGCTGCCGGACGGGACGGTCGACTTGCTCGCCGACACCGCGTTGAGCGTCACGGTCGACGGGTCGCGGTCGACGGCCGGTGACACGGTGCTGTCGCGGAGGTCGAGCGTGAGCGTGCTGCCGGTCCAGTCGATGTCGATGGCGTCGACGTGGCCGGAGGAGATGGTCACGGCCGCGTGCGCCGTTCCCGTGGTGAGCAGGGCGAGCCCGGCGGCGAGTGCGGCGGCGGTGAGGCGGGCGATCATCGGTTCACCTTGAAGGAGTAGGTGGCGGGCGCGGAAGTGACGCGTTCGCCGGTCGCGGCGAGGGTGCCGGTGGCGCGGACGGTGACGCTGTAGCGGCCGGCCGCCTCGAACGCCCAGTTGGCGTGCAGGTGGCTGCCGGCCGTCAGGTCGATGCTGTCGGGCAGTCCGTTGCCGCTGTCGACCAGCACGTTCGGCGCGCCGACCGCGTCGGTGGTGAAGATGCTGAAGTCGTCGGGGCCGCAGACGCCCACGACGCGCAGGCGGAGCGAGCCGTCGACGAAGACGCCGGGCTCCACCTCCTCCGTGGCGATGCCCGGCCACAGCAGGTTCGGGTCGTCGATCTCGGGCAGCACCCAGACCGGTGCGCCGGGTGCGCCGAGGAAGGCGTAGGCGGGGTCGGCGGGCACGGTGGTCTTCGCCGCGGACTTGGCGACCAGCAGGACTTCGGACGGGGCGTACTCGACGTCGGCGGTCTCGTCGTGGACGTGCAGGTCGAACTCGCCGCCCTCGTAGGCGACGCCGAAGACGTCGACGTGCCCGGTGTCGATCGGGACGACCGGTGCGGCGTTCGTGGGTGCGGCGACGAGGCCGGACAGGCCGGTCACCGCGGTCATGAGCAAGGCGATGCGTGCAGTCGTGCGCAAGGTCGGTGCACTCCATTCGTGCGGGTGGTGCGGTGCGGTCCAGGAGGGCCGTGCCAGAAGAGTTGCACACGATTATCGTTTTCAGTACGGCCGAACGGTCCACTTCCCATGATGTGGGAGTCGGCATTCGGTGGTCAGCCACCTACCGGTGCGCGTCCCCGATGGGCGGACAGGGCCGTGAGCAGCGCCAGGTCGGTGCGCCGTCCCGCCCACGCGGTGTCGGCGGGATCGAGTAGGCGGGTCCAGGCCGCGGTGTCCTCCTCGGTCAGGAACCGGCGTGCCCGGTCGACGCGGGCCGCGAGCTCGGTGAGGACGACGGCGTGCACGTGCTCCGGCAGCGGGGCGGGCACGTCCACCAGCGCGCTGCGGCTGGTGACCCCGACCAGGCCGGCGTCGGACAGCAGGTCCACCCACCCCCTGGTCTGGCGCGCCTGACCAGGGGGGCTGTGGAACCAGTCGGCGAACCAGCGGCTGTGCGCCTCGTCCAGGCGCGTCTCCAGCCCGGGTGGTCCGACGCCCACGTCCCACGGCAGGCAGCGAGTGGGCAGTCCGCCTTCGGCCACGCAGAGCACCCCGCCTGGCCGCAGCAGGCCGGCGAGGTCGGCGACGGCCGCGCCCCAGTCGCGGGTGTGGTGCACGCAAGCCGCTGACCACACGGCCGACACCGTCTCCGGGAGCGGTGGCGCACCCTGCTCCAGGTCGTGCGGGACGAGTCGGACGCGGTCGGCCACACCGGCTTCACGTGCCGATCGGGCCACCGCGTCGAGCATCGCCGGGTCGTTGTCCACCGCGTAGACCCGGCCGGTGTCGCCCACGGCCCGTGCCAGCTCGACGGTGACCGCGCCCGCGCCGGGGCCGATGTCCGCGACCACGTCACCCGGTCGGACGTCGAGCGGTGCGAGGAGGGCCAGGTGCGCCTCCAGGTACACCGCCTCGGCCTCGGCCGGGTCGTCTGTCGATGGGCCGGTGGAGTGTTCCTCGGTGGTGTTCATCGTGGCCAGTGTCGCCAACGGCAATCGTTGTCAACAGGGCCGGATGGCGGATTGAAAACGATTGTCGTTCGTATTAAGTTCGCGGTGCCCCACCGGTCCGGTGCCGGGCGTCTGGAGGTTCGAGAACACATGCGAGTGCGTGCGCCCTCACGGGCCGCCGCGTCCTTGTGCGCGGTCCTGCTCACGGTGACCGCGTGCACCTCGGCGGGCGGAACAAGCGACGGTGACGGCCTGTCCGTGGTCGCCACCACCGAGATCCTCGCCGACCTGGTCCGCAACGTCGGGGGAGAGCGCGTCCGGGTGGACTCGCTGGTGCCGCCCGGCGGCGACCCGCACTCCTACGAGCCCACGCCCGCCGACGCGAAGAAGGTGGCCGCGGCGGACGTGACGTTCACCAACCACCTGCTGCTGGAGGAACAGCGGCTCATCAAGGCCATCGACGCCAACGCGCGCGAGGGGACTCCGAACGTCTCGCTGGCCGAGGCGTCGGAGACCTATGGCGCGCACGTGATCCCGTTGGTGGAGAACGTCGGGCTCGACGTGCTGTGGTTCGGGCTGCGGGTGCGCGGCGACGGCAAGCAGCGCGGCGCCACGCGCACCTCCGAAGTGCGGCTGACGGCGACCGCCGTGGACGGTCCGGGCAGGCTGGTGGCCTACCTGACCGAGTCCCTCGGCAAGCCGGTGGTGTACTTCGACTCCGGCGACGGTCTGTCCGATGTGGACTCGACCACGTTGCCGCCCGCCGCGCACACCCACCTCAACTGGGCGTTCACCGCCCCCGGCACCTACCGGCTGACGATGCGCGCGTCGCTGCTCAACGGCGTTGACGAGGTGGCGCTGGGCGAGGGCGTCTTCACGTTCGCGGTGGGCGTCGACCCGACCGGCATCGCGGGGACAGTGCTGGGCGAGGGGCACACGGACCTGACGGTCGACCTGGACACCGGCGAGCTGTACACGTTCAACGACCGCGCCGGCGGCGCCACCCAGGAGGTCGTGCGCGCCGCGGACGCCGTGATCGAGGTGCCGAACAAGGCGATCACCACAGTGCCGGACGACGCGCGGTTCGCGTTCCTCGGCGTGCCCGGCGCCTCGGTGCACCAGCTACCGCAAGCGGTGCTGGGCAAGCACGTGCACGGCGAGATCGACCCGCACCTGTGGCAGGACGTGCGCAACGGCCGTGCCTACGCCGAACTGATCCGCGACACGCTGCGCGCCGCCGACCCCGACGGCGCCGCGGACTACGACCGCAACGCCCGCGACTACACCGCCCGGCTCGACGAGCTGGACGCGCAGGTCCGCGCCACCGTGGCGGCCGTTCCACGCAACCGCCGCCACCTGGTCACCACGCACGACGGGTTCGGCTACTTCGCCAGCGCCTACGAGATGACCGTGGCCGGGTTCGTGGTGCCCAATCCCGCGCAGGAACCCAGCGTCGAGGACGTGCGCAAGCTGACCGAGACCGTCCGCAACCTGAAAGTGCCCGCCGTCTTCATGGAACCCAACCTCGCCCAACGCGGCTCGGTGCTCACCCAGGTCGCCCGCGACCAGGGCGTCCAGGTGTGCCTGCTCTACGGCGACTCCTTCGACGAGAACGCCCGCAGCTACGCGGACATGATGCGCCACAACGCGGAGGAGATCGCCCGGTGCCTCGCCTGATCCAGGCCCTGCTCGCCACCGCCGCGGCGTTCCTGCTCGTGCAGCCGGTCGCGCACGCCGAGGCCACGGTCGTCATCGCCGACGGCCACGTGGACCTCGGTCCCCGTCTGGTCGACGGCGAGTGGATCCTCCAGCTCCGCGACGACACCGGTGACGGGCCGGTGTGGCGGGATCCCGCCGACGTCGTGCTCCAGGTGGCGGACGTGGCCAAGGCCACCGTTCCCGAGGATCCCGCCTACGCGTTCCTCGGCACGCCGGGCGCCGACATCTGGGTGCTGCCGCAGGTGCAGGACCAGCGGGTGGTGTGGCCCGGGTGGAACACCCAGGACCCGAGCATCGCCGAAGTCGTGGGCCGCGAGGTGGACTGGCGGCTGCACGGCGTCGAGGGGCCCGGTCGCTTCGAGCTGTTCCTCACCGGCAACTTCGGCACGCCGGAGACGATCTTCAGCAGCGAGCGGCCCTACCCGCAGGAGACCGGCGTCGAGGCGGGCACCCACGTGCACGGCAACTGGGTGTTCACCGCGCCCGGCGCCTACTCGCTGGACGTGGAGATGGCCACCGCCGACGGTCGCGGCGACCGTGCGACGTTGCAGGTGCACGTCGGTCCGGGCGACCCGGCGATGGCGTTCACCACCACGCCGAGCGCCCCGCCGTCCGGCACGACCTCCGCGGAACGCGACGTTCAAGGCCCGCCGTGGGGCTGGATCGCGGCGGGTGGCGTGCTCGTGGCAGGGGCGGCGGCAGCGTTCGCTGTCCGGTCCCGCCGTGCCAAGAGGGGGACTGATGACTGACCTGGTGCTGGAGATCACCGGCGTGACCGTGCACCTCGGCGGCCGTGAAGTTCTGTCCGATGTGGACTTCCGGTTGCGGCGCGGTGAGCTGGTCGGCCTGATCGGGCCCAACGGCGCGGGAAAGACGACCCTGCTGCGCACCGCGCTCGGCTTGGTCCCGGTGCACCGCGGCACGGTCGTCGTCGGCGGTCGCACGTCGCGCCAGGCCCAGGGCTCGCTCGGTTACGTGCCGCAGCGCCACGAATTCGCGTGGGACTTCCCCGTCACGGTCGAGGGCGCGGTCGCCACCGGACGCACGCACCTGACCGGCCTGCTGCGTCGCCGCACGGCCCGTGACCGCGAAGCCGTGGCCGACGCCCTGGACCGCGTCGGCATGGCGGACCTGCGGACCCGGCCGGTCGGCGAGCTGTCCGGCGGCCAGCGGCAACGGGTGCTCGTCGCCCGCGCGTTGGCCCTGCGGCCCGAGGTGCTGCTGCTGGACGAGCCGTTCACCGGCATCGACGCCCCCACCCAGGAGCTGCTGAGCACGTTGCTGACCGAACTGCGGGACGAAGGCGTGGCGGTGCTCATGACCACCCACGACCTCGCTGCCGCCACCGCGTTGTGCGGCCGACTGTGCCTGCTCAACCGCACCGTCGTCGCCGACGACGAACCGGCGGCGCTGGCAGACACCGACATCTGGCTGCGCACCTTCGGCCTGGACCGGGCCGAGCAGCTGCTCAAGGCGTTGGGGGTGGCGGGGTGACCGCGTTCCTGGAGTTCCTGACCGCGCCGTGGGAGTACGACTTCTGGCGCCGCGCGCTGCTGGTGGCGTTGATGTCGGGCGTGGTCTGCGGCGTGATCGGCAGCCACGTCGTGCTGCGCGGCATGGCGTTCATCGGCGACGCCGTCTCGCACGCGGTCTTCCCCGGCATCGCGGTCGCCTTCGTGCTCGGCACCAACCTGGTGCTGGGCGGGGCGGTCGCGGGCGTGATCACCGCGTTGCTGATCGCGGTGTTCTCGCAGAACCGCAGGCTCAAGGAGGACTCGGTGATCGGGATCTTCTTCGCCGCCTCCTTCGGGCTGGGCATCGTCATCCTCAGCACCGCGCCGGGATACGGCGGCTCGCTGGAGTCGTTCCTGTTCGGCTCGATCCTGGGCATCAGCGATTCCGACGTGCTCTCGGTCGCGGTGATCGGCGCGGGGGTGCTGCTGTGCACGGCGCTGTTCAACAGCCGCTTCGTGGCCACGACGCTGGACCGGGAACAGGCCCGCGCGGTCGGACTCCCGGTGTTCTGGCTGGACGTGGCGCTGCACGTCATGGTGACCCTGGCCATCGTCATCTCGTTGCAGGCCGTGGGCAACATCCTCGTGCTCGCCCTGCTCGTCACCCCCGCCGCGGCGGCCCGCCTGCTCACCGACCGCCTCGGCGTGATGATGCTGCTGGCGCCGCTGATCGGCGCGGGCGGCAGCGTGCTCGGCCTCTACCTGTCCTACGCGCTCGACCTGGCTGCCGGCGGACTCATCGTGCTCACCCTCACCGCGGTCTTCCTGCTGTGCTGGCTCTTCGCGCCGCGCCACGGCCTGCTCACCCGGACCAGCCGGACCGCCGTCCCCGCCACCGCGCTCGACACCGTGCTCGCCGAGGAGAAGTCGTGACCCCCACCCGGACCGGCGCGCTGCTCGGCGTGGCCGCCGCGCTGCTGATGACCGCACCGGTCGCGATCGCCGAGCCCACACCGACCACCCCACCAGATGTGCCCACCGCGGACGCCGTGCTGGACGTGGACGCCGGCCGACTGGCACTCGACGGACCACCCGACGCCCTCGCGGTCACCGCCGAAGCCGAACGAGTGGAACTGAGCTGGGACACCACCGCCATCGAGCCCGGCGCGGTGTTCGGGGACCGGGTCGAACTGCGCACCTCGCTGGCGAACGCGTCCGCGGTGGAAGCGCCGCACGGGAATCCGGTCACGGTCCCGGTGGCCGCGAGCGGAACGCTGAGCGTCGACGTGCCGGCGCCTGGGGAGCACCTGCTCCGCGTCGAAGCCGCCGCCCACGCGCTCGACGGCCGGCCGCTGGCCGTCGAGCGCGACTACCGGCTGGTCGTCACCGAGAAGGCCCGACCGGAGGTCGGCCGGCCTGAAGTCGAGCGGCCTGAAGCTGAGCGGCCTGAAGTCGAGCGGCCGGAAGCCGAGTTGCCCGAAGTCGCCACCGAGTTCCGGGCACTCCCGCAACTTCCGGCCGTCGCCACGCCACAACCGCAGGTCGCCGCCGCGCAGCAGCCGCCAACGGCCACCGGCCGGGTCACCCTGGACCGCGGCCACGTCGACGCCGTCGCGCTCCGCCTGCTGCCGGACGGTCTGCACGTCCAGGTCAAGGACGGCACCGCCACCGGCGTCACGACCTGGCGCGAACCCGCGGACGTCGAGTTCCGCGTCACGGCCGCCGCGCGCACCGAACTGCCGGCGCAACCGGCGCTGTCCTTCCTCGGCGGCGCGGGCAAGCAGGTGTTCCTGCTGCCGCAGACCCAGCGGGCCGACCTGCTGTGGACCGGCTGGAACACCGAGGAACTGCGCCCGGCCGAGGTGTCGGGCCCGGTGACGTGGACGCTGACCGCGGTCGACGGGCCGGGTGCTTTCGGCCTGTTCACCACCGGCTCGTTCGGCGCGCCGGAGATCATCTTCAACAACACCGACGGCCTGCCGGACACCCTCTCCGTCCCGCTCGGCACCCACGCGCACGCCAACTGGGTGTTCGCCGAACCCGGCCGCTACCAGCTCACCTTCGCTGTCACCGCGCCTGGGACCGTCGGCACGCTGACCGACACGGAGACCCTCACGTTCGTCGTCGGCGACGGCGCCCCGGTCCCACCGCAGCAGCCGGACGACACCGGCCGGCAGACCGGCACCCCGAACCGCCTGGCGTCCACCGGTCCCGCTGCACTGCCCGCCACTGCCGGTCTCGCGCTCGTCCTGGTCGTGACGGGCGCCGCCGCGCTCGTGCTCGCCCGCCGCCGCCCCGCCAAGGAGAACCCGTGACCACCCCGACCCGCGTGAGAGCCGCGGTTGCCGCCTTCGCGGTCGCTGGTCTCGCCGCGCTGTCCCTCACCCCGGCCCTGGCCGTCGAGACCACGACCGTCGTCGACGTGGGGCACGTGGACCTGCTCGCGCCGGTCGTCGTCGGCGGCGCGTTGGACATCCGCTACAAGGACGGCAACACCACTCCGCCGACGGTCCGCGACCCCGAACAGGTCGTCACCCACGTCAAATCCGAGTCGTACATCGAGGTGCCCGAGAACCCCGAGTACGCGTTCCTCGGCCCGGTGGGCAGCAGTTTGTGGCACATCCCCGAGGTGCAGATCCCCGAAATCGTCTGGGCGGGGTGGAACACCGAGGGCCTGACGCCCGACCAGGTCGACCCGGACTCGGTGCGCTGGACCCTCGACGCGGTCGGCGGCGACCTGCCCGGCAGTCCCGCACCCGGCAACCTCACCGTGTTCCAGACCGGACCGGTCGGCGAACCCCTGCCCCGCGTGTTCGACACCGCGCTGCCGCTGCCGCAGCAACATCCGCTGGTGCTGGGCACCCACGCGCACGCCAACTGGATGTTCAACGCCGAAGGCGTCTACCGGCTCACCGTCACCGTCACGGCCACCACCCCCGACGGATCGCCGTTGCGCGACACCACGACCTATGCGATCGCCGTCGGCGCGGTCGATCCCACGACCGTGAAGCCCGGCACGGGTACAGATCCCTCCACGACGACGACCACGACGACTGACACGACGACGACCACCACAGGTGCGACCACCACGACCACGGGCACGACGACCACCACCGCGCCACCCACGTCGTGCGTGGTCCTCAACGACGGCCACGTCGATCTCATCGCCCCACGCGTTCTCGACGGCGGCTTGAACACCCGGGTCAAGGACGGCACTGCCGGGCCTGACCGGGCCGTGTGGCGCGATCCGGCCGACGTCGTGCTGCACGTGGTCCCCGCCGCGCGCAACACCGTGCCCAACGACCCCGCCTACTCGTTCCTGGGCACACCGGGGGCACCGGTCTGGATCATCCCGCAGACCCAGATCCCCGGCATCGTGTGGGCCGGCTGGAACACCGAGTCCCTCAGCCCGCAGGACGTCGCCGGCCGCGTCGACCTGCGGGTGACCGGGGTGGACGGTCCGGGCCGCCTCGGTGTCTTCCTCAGTGACATCACCCCCGTCCTGCTGGTCGACTCGGGAGACGGCCTGCCCGACACCATCGTCGTCCCGCTCGGCACCCACGCGCACGCCAACTGGGCCTTCGGCGCGGAGGGCACCTACCGGATCACCATCGAGGTAGCCGCGACCCTCGCCGACGGCCGCACGGTCGCCGACAGCGACGTCTTCACCATCGCCGTCGGCGACGTCGACCCCACGGACAACGGAGCCTGCGCACCCCCGAGCACGAGCACCACGACCTCCGCCGGCACGACCTCCGCCGGCACGACCTCCGCCGGCACTACCTCCGCCGGCACGACGTCCGCCGGCCCGGTCCCGACCACTTCGCCGGCGGCGTCCGCGCCCAAGCCGAAGGGCCTGGCCTCGACCGGCGTCGGAGGTGTGGGCACGGCCGTGCTGCTCGCCGCGCTGCTGACCACCGCGGGCGTCGCGGTGCTCGTCCTCACCCGACGCAGGCGGACCCACGGCGGCTGACCGGACGCGGGTGCGGGGCTCGGACGAACTGGTCCGGGCCCCGCACCCGCGTTCAGCGCTTCAGCAGGCGTCTCGGGAGCGGGACGAAGTGCTCGTGGGCGTCCAGGTCGTCCCACGCGGGCAGCGGGTCGTGAAACCGCCGCCACGCGGTCGGACCGACCGCCAGTTCGGCGTCGGTGAGCAGCGCGGGGTCGAGGCGGCGGCGGGGTTCGTCGCGGTCCAGGTCGACGCCGATGAACACCAGTTCCTGCCGCGCGGTGTGGCCGTCGAGCAACTCGCCGGGTTCGATGGTCAGCGTGGGCCCGGCCTGGGACCACACGGCGAGCATGTGCGGACGGCTGGCGATGTGGCAGAAACCCTTGCTGCGCACGACGCCCTGCCAGTCCTCCAGCGCGGCGGCCAGCCGGGCGGGGTGGAACGGACGGTCGGCGCGGTACGTGACCGATCGGATGCCGTACTCCTCGGTCTCCGGGGTGTGCGAGCCCGCCAATTCCTCGGCCCATCCCGGTGACGTGGCCGCGGTGACCGGGTCGTAGCGGCCGGTGTCGAGCACCTCGGCCAGGCCGACCACGCCGCGGCGCGACCGGACCAGCCGGGCGTTCGGGTTGAGCTTGCGCAGCAGCCCTTCGACGGTGGCGAGCTGGTCCGGTGTGGCCAGGTCGGTCTTGTTGAGCACCAGCACGTCGGCGAACTCCACCTGGTCCACCAGGAGGTCGGAGATGCCCCGCTCGTCGCCCTCGGCGGCGGCGAGGTCGCGCTCGTCGAGCCGGTCGCCGCGTTCGAGTTCCGGCAGGAAGTTCGCGGCGTCGACCACGGTGACCATCGTGTCCAGGCGCGCGTGGTCGGACAGGCTGGTGCCGTCCTCGAACGTCCACTCGAACGTCGCGGCCACCGGCATCGGCTCGGAGATGCCGGTGGACTCGATGAGGATGGTGTCGAACCGGCCTTCGCGGGCCAGCGCGCCGACGCTTTCCAGCAGGTCTTCGCGCAGCGTGCAGCAGATGCAGCCGTTGGTCAGCTCCACCAGCCGCTCGCCGCCGCGTCCGGAGACCAGGGCGGCGTCGATGTTGACCTCGCTCATGTCGTTGACCACCACCGCCACCCGGCGTCCTTCGCGGTTGGCCAGCACGTGGTTGAGCAGTGTGGTCTTGCCCGCGCCGAGGAAGCCGGACAGCACGGTGACGGGGACGCGTGGATCGGTGGTCATGGGTTTCTTTCCAGTAGGGGACGGGTGTGCTCCGCCAGCTGAGCGGAGCACACCCGGTCGGTCAACGTCCTTGGCCGGGGTAGGGGAGCAGCGCCATCTCGCGTGCGTTCTTGATGGCGGTGGTGACCTGACGCTGTTCTTGTGGCGACAGGCCGGTGACCCGGCGCGAGCGGATCTTGCCGCGGTCGGAGATGAACTTCCGCAGCAGCGCCGCGTCCTTCCAGTCCACTGTGGTCACTCCCTCCTTGCGCAGGAGGTTCACCCGGCGCTTCGGTGCGCGTTCGATCTTGGGCATCCGGCTCACCAGCTCGACTTGCTGACGCCGGGCAGTTCCCCCCGGTGCGCCATCTCGCGCAGGCGGATGCGGGACAGGCCGAACGCCCGGTTGAACGCCCGCGGGCGACCGTCCACGGCGTCACGGTTGCGCAGCCTCGTGGGACTGGCGTCACGGGGCAGCTTCCGCAACGCCCGCAGGGCCTCGTCGCGGCGCTCCGGGTCGATGCGGACGAGCTCCTTCAACTCCGCGCGACGCTCGGCGTACCGGGCGACGACCTCGCGTCGCTGCCGGTCCTTCACGATCTTGGACTTCTTGGCCATCAGCGCTCCTCGCGGAAGTCGACGTGCTTGCGCACCACGGGGTCGAACTTGCGCAGCACCATGCGGTCGGGGTCGTTGCGGCGGTTCTTGCGGGTCACGTAGGTGTAGCCGGTGCCCGCGGTGGAGCGGAGCTTGATGATGGGCCGGACGTCGGTGGACTTGGCCATCAGACCTTCACCCCCTGGCGGCGCAGGTCGGCCACCACGGACTCGATGCCTCGCTTGTCCACGGTCTTGATGCCCTTGGTCGACAGGTTCAGCACCACGGTCCGGTTCTCCGAAGGCAGCCAGTACCTGCGGCGTTGCGTGTTGGGCAGCCATCGGCGCGAGGTGCGCCGGTGTGAGTGCGAGACCTGTTTGCCGAAGCCGGGCTTGCGCCCGGTGACCTGGCAGTGCCGTGACGACACGCTACCTCCAATTTGAAACGACAATCGTTTCCGTTAGGCTAACCCACATGGGAACCGAGGTCCTACTGGTGGCAGGTCTGGCGCAGCACGACGTCGCCGAGGAGGTCTGGCGCGCGTCACCGGGATCGGTGCTGGTCCGCCACGACCTGCGCGACCTCGCCCAGGGCGTGGTGCGCCGCTGGGTCGATGGTCGGCTGACCGTGCTCGAACTGGCACACGGGTGCGTCTCGTGCACGCTGCGCCTGGACCTCCTGCCGCTGCTGGAACGGCTGGGCGGTCGGGTGGTCGTGCACCTGGACCCGGCGCTGGAGCCGGAAGCCGTCTGCTTCGCGTTGCGCGAGGTCGACGTGCGGGTGGAAGCGGTGATCACCGTGGTGGACCGCGAGACCTGGCTCGCCGACGCGACCGGCGAGGACACGATGCACGACCGCGGCCTTGGCGCGGCCGAAGGCGACGAGCGGACCGTGGCGCAGGTGGTCGTGGGACAGGCCGAGTTCGCCGACGCGATCGTGCTGACCGGCGCCGGTGACGATCCCGCGCTGGGCGCGGTGCTGGACCGGCTGTCCCCGCTCGCGCCACGGCGGCGCCGGGACGCGTTGGACGTGCCGGAACTCCTGGCCGCCATCCCCGATGACGCCCGCCGAGGCCGTTTCGACGACGGCTTCGGCGCCCTGCTCCACGGGCAGCCGCCACTGCGACCGGCCCATGGCGCGGCCGTCGTCCACTTCACCGAACGGCGCCCGTTCCACCCCATGCGGCTGCACCAGGCGATCGACGTCCTGCTCGACGGCGTCGTGCGCACCCGTGGCCGGGTGTGGGTGGCCAGCCAGCCGGATGTAGCGCTGTGGCTGGAATCGGCCGGCGGCGGCCTCAACGTGGGAAACCTCGGCCCGTGGCTCGCGGCCGTGGACGACTGGTCCGAGGTGCCCGCCGAACGCCAGGCAGCCGCATCGGCGGTCTGGGACCCCTACTACGGCGACCGGTCGCAGGAACTGGTGGTCATCACCAGGGCGGCTGCGCCGGACGAGATCACGGCGGCACTGCGCGAGGCGCTGGTGACCGACGAGGAACTGGCGCTGATCGACGAACTGGAGTTCGTCGACCCGTTCGCCGAGTGGCACGACGAGATGGAGGAATTGTGAAGCAGGGCATCCACCCCGACTACCACCCGGTGGTCTTCCAGGACCAGGCGACGGGCAAGGCGTTCCTGACCCGGTCCACGGCCACGTCGGCCCGCACGATCGACTGGGAGGACGGCAACACCTACCCGCTGATCACGGTCGACATCACGTCCGACTCGCACCCGTTCTGGACCGGCGCTCAGCGCGTGATGGACACCGCCGGCCGCGTGGAGAAGTTCAACCGCCGCTACGGCAAGAGGAACCGCTGACATGGCCGTCCCGAAGCGCAAGACGTCGCGCAGCAACACCCGCCACCGCCGCTCCCAGTGGAAGGCGCAGGTGCCCGACCTGGTGCCGGTCACCGCCCTCGACGGCCGCAAGTTGGCCGTGCCTCGCAGGCTCGTGGCCGCCTACCGGCGCGGACTGCTGTAACAGTCCGGTCGCGGGTCCCGTTGTCGCTCTGCGGCGTCACTCCAGGCGGAACGTTGCCCGATACGCGGTGGGTGTGACACCGAGGACGCGGTGGAAGTGGCGGCGCAGGGTGGTCGCGGTCCCCATGCCGCAGCTGGTCGCGACGTGGTCGATGGAGGCGTCGGTGCGTTCGAGGAGTTCCTGGGCGCGGGCGATCCGTTGGTGGTGGAGCCAGTCGAGCGGCCCGGCCTGGAGCTCGACCCGCATCCGGCGGGCGAGTTGGCGGGTGCTGAGGTTGGCGTGTGCGGCGAGGTCCCGCACGGTCAGGGGCTGGTCGAGGCGGGCACGCGCCCATTCGAGGGTGGGTGCGAGCCCGTCCGGGCTTCGCGGTTCGGCGGGTGGGGTGATGAACTGCGCTTGACCGCCGTGTCGGTGAGCGGGCACGACGAGCCGCCTCGCGATCCCGTTGGCGGCGGCGGCGCCGAGGTCGCGGCGCACCAAGTGGAGGCAGAGGTCGAGCGCCGCGGTCTTGCCGGCCGAGGTGAGCACGTCGCCCTCGTCCACGTAGAGCACGTCGGGCCGGACGTCGACCTGCGGGTAGCGGCGGGCGAGGTCTTCGGCGTACATCCAGTGCGTCGTCGCGACCCGCCCGTCGAGCACTCCGGCTGCCGCCAAGACGAACGCGCCGGTGCACAGGGAGGCGATGCGGGTGCCGCGGTCATGGGCGGCACGTAGCGCGTCGAGGAGTTCCGGGTCGGGGTTGTCGTCGAGGTCGTCGGACGACGGCACGACGACGGTGTCGACGTGGGCGATCCCGGCGTACGACGTGGTCGGCAGGTGCGCCAGCCAGGGGTGTGGGGCGCCGTCGGCGGTGCAGACCACGAGGTCGTACCACGTGCCGGTGGGGGAGAGCTCGGAACGGTCGATGCCGAAGATCTCGGAGGCGATCGCGATCTCGTAGAGCATCGCGGAGCCGTGCAGGACGAGGGCGATCCTGGGCATGTCGCATATTGTACGGCCCACGTCGTTTCGGACACTCGTGCCGGACCGGTGTCGCGCCCGACGATGGTCTCGTGAACGCAACCGATCGAGTCCTTGTCTACGGCGCCACCGGTCACACGGGGCGCTTCGTCGTCGACGAGCTGCTGCGGCGCGGGCTCGTTCCCGTGCTGGCGGGCCGCAGTGCCGAACGCCTGGCCGCCGTCCCACCCCGACACGCGGCCCTCGACCGCCGGGTGGTGGGCGTCGACGATCCCGACCTGCTCCGGCAGGCGGTGGCCGGTACGGCCGCGGTGATCAACTGCGCCGGGCCGTTCCTCGACACCGCACTGCCTCTCGCCCGCGCCGCTGTCGAGACCGGCGCGCACTACCTCGACGTGACCGCCGAACAGCCCGTCGTGCAGGCGCTCTACCGCGACCTAGACGCCTCCGCCCGAGCCGCGGGCGTCGCCGTCGTCCCCGCCATGGCCTTCTACGGCGGTCTCGCCGACCTACTCGTCACGGCCGCACTAGACGGTGGTTCGCAAGCCGACGAAGTAGAGGTCGCAATCGGCCTGGACCGCTGGTGGCCGACCGCCGGCACCCGGGTAACCGGGGAGCGCAACACCGCGACCCGCCTGGTGATCCGCAACGGCGCGCTGACCGCTCTGGAGAACCCCGCACCGACCGGCGCCTGGTCCTACCCGTCACCGCTGGGTGAGCAGTCGGTCGTGCAACTGCCGTTCTCCGAAGTGATCACGATCGACCGCCACCTGGACATCGGCGAACTCCGCTCCCACCTCAACACCGCCCCGCTCGCGGACCTCCGTGACACCACCACCCCGCCGCCGGTATCGACCGACGAGCACGGACGATCGGCACAGCAGTTCGTAGTGGACGTCGTAGTCCGCCAGGGCACGGACACCCGGCGAATCAGTGCGTCCGGCCGCGACATCTACGCCGTCACCGCGCCGATCGTCGTCGAAGGCGCCGTCCGACTCCTGGACGGCCGACACCGGGGACCGGGCGCCTCAGCACCCGGCGAAGCGTTCGACGCCGCAGACGTTCTCACCACACTGGAGCGAGACGCCGGTGCCATCGCCGTTCGCTCCGACCGGCAACGGTATGCAGCAAAGTGATAGCCGATCTACGGGTCCTGCGCCCACGCCTGGACAGTTCCGCACGCCATCAGCGGACGCGCCGGCGACTCCAGCGTCGAGCACGGTGATGTGCCACAGCAGGTCCGGATTGCAACGGGCTCAGCCCGGTGGACGCGGCTATCCATGACGGCTCCGACGCCGAGGTCACATCAGCCACGGCGGGATCGTCTCATCTTGATCAGGCTGCGGGTGCAGCCAGGCTCTGGCCGGACACATCTCGGTCGCCTGGACGGATTCGGCATGAAAGCCTCACCCCGTGGCTACTGAAACCGAGGTAGGAGAGTGGTTGCACCAGCGCGGCTGGCGGACGGTATTCACGGTCGCTGAAAGGGTGAACGCGTGGGCTGCCCTGGTGAGCGTCATCGAGCGCGGCTACGGCGACGACATCTATGAGTACACCAACGACCTCTACTGCCGGAACTGGCTGCACGAGGCTTGGCTCCTGCTGGACGAACACATCGTCCACCTCTGGACCCCGCGAATCAAAGCTCTGGACGACCGGTACAAGGCCGTGACCATCGACGACGACGGTCAAGTACTCGATCAGTTCCACAAGCTGCCCGGCCCTGGCCTGTGGTGGTGGCGGCGATACCCTCGCATCCTCACCGGCGACCTCGGGCGTTCGCTTCGCTCGGTCGGTGCCATCGGTACCGACCCGGACAAACCACGACCCGCAGCCTCGTGGGATTGCGGGACAACTCTCAGGCAAGTTCGTCGAGGCGGTTGAGGATGGTGGTGCTCGACGCCCCTCGTGAATCGACACAGGCACTTGCGCAATTTTTTTCGATAGCCGGATCACGGACAATGAGTCCGTCGTGGAACCCCCGATGAGGTCCGAACGCGATAGTACGGCCGTCCCCACCCAGGGAGATCACGGTGATCGGGCGGAGGGCGTGCAACGGTGTCGAGTTGCACCCCGGGCAGATTCAGGACGATATCAACATAGTCCTCGGCTACGCTCCACTGTCCTTGATTGAGGCGGCTCGGTTTATCGGCTCTTATTCCGGTGATCCTGTTCTGGGTGATCACTGGGTGCCAGTGCTCGGAGGAGCGGGCGGTGACGTATATGCCGCGGTTTGGGGGTCGAATGGAAATGTTCGTGTCGCCGGTGTGCTCGTGGGCGAGGAGACGGAGGTCGAGTTCGGCAGCCTTGAAAATATGGTTGCCGTGTTCAATGAGTGCTATCGGCGCGGTGTGTATTTCGTAAATGGTCAGGGGCATCTGACGATGGATGCCGACCTCTACGACGACGTGTACGAGGCGGCGGTCGAGTAGGGACGGTCGGGTGTCGGTGTGCAGGTACGGCCGCTCGTACCCCGCGTGTCCGCCATGAGCACTGTCGCGTATGTGTCGAGCTCAGTGAACGCTGGTCCTGGTTGTTGCGTGAGTCAGGATGCGTCGTGCGGCTGCTGAACGCGTGGCGTTGAGCACGGGACTTCGCCGGACAACGCCGTTTCGCTGCGGAGCGCTTGCAGGGTGTCGAGCTCACGATCGATGTCGCGACGCTTGGCCTCGAGGCGCTCGACCTGCTGGGCGAGCAACTGCTCCATGACGCCCGTGCGCTCTTCGGGTGGGGCCTCCAGGCAGGGGAGCAGCTCGTTGACGGTGGCGCTGCACAGGCCGGCAGCGAACAGGTGCTGGATCATGACGACCCGCTCGACCATGGAACTGTCGAAGTCACGCCACCCACCGGGGGTGCGCTCCGAGCGGATGAGCCCGTGCTCCTCGTAGTACCGCAGGGACCGGGTGCTGACGCCACTCGCATCCGCTAGCTCACCGATGCGCATGAGACCTCCTGAAGCTGTCCGCCGGCTCCCATTCTTGCAATTGACACCGGTGTGAAGTTCCACGATCTACGGGTCGCGCCCATCAGGGGTGCCCTGTGGAACCGGAGGTCGCCATGACCGCTCAGATCCATGTGTGGTCGGACTACGTCTGCCCGTTCTGCCTGATCGCCGACGAGGTGATCGAGCGTGCGACCACCGACCGGCCCGGTGTCGAGGTCGTTCACCATGCTCACGAGCTTCGTCCCCATCCGGCACCCACCCTTCGACCAGAGGACCCGTACCTACCCGACATCTGGCAGCGTGCCGTGTACCCGATGGCACGCCGCCGCGGGGTGCCGATGCGGTTGCCGACGATCTCGCCGCAGCCGTACACCGAACTGGCCTTCCGCGGCGCCCAGTACGCCCTGGACCAGGGCCGATCCGATGTCTACCACCGTCGCGTCATGACGGCGTTCTTCCGCGAGAACCTCGACATCGGGGACCGCGTGATCCTGGCCCGTCTGGCTGAGGAATCGGGACTCGACCCGGCCGCGTACGCCGCCGCCCTCGACGATCAGGGGTACGCCGATCGACACCGGCAGGCGCTGGCCGAGTCGGCCCGAATCGACATCACCGTCGTGCCAACGATCATCATCGGCGCCCGGCGCATCGAAGGCGTCGCCGACGAAAACGTGATCCGCCGAGCCCTGAACGAAGCGTCTGCCGCATGACCGCGGACAAGACCCGACTCGGGGCACTGATGGCTGAGGCGGTGGAGTTCAGCGTCCGCCACGTCGAGTCCGGCGGGATTCCCTTCGTCGGGCTGCTTGTCGCCGATGACGGGTGGGTTTCAGACCTTGGCGTGAACCTCGTCCGCGAGACCGGCGACCCCACCGCGCACGCGGAGGTCATGGCCATACGCAAGGCCGTCCAGGCCCGCGATCGCTCCAGCCTGGAGGGCGTCACGCTGCTGGCGACGGGCGAGCCGTGTGCCCTGTGCTACCGCGTCGCCGCCTCTCACGGCATCGCCGCCGTCCGCTTCGCCGTGGACCGCGATACCGCCGCCGCGTGGGGCTTCGACTACCGGGCCGGCTACGAAACCAACCGACTGCCCCTCGCGATAACGGCCCGACACCTCGCCGTGGAGCGAAGTCTGGTCCCTTTCACCCGGTACCGCGACCTGCACCGCTCCGACTTCACCACCCACTCGTAACCCACCAAGACGAAAGGACACCGCCATGCACTGGTTCTACCTCGGCATCGCCGTCGTCTTCGAGATCGCCGTCGCCGTCTCCGCCGGCAAGGCACAGGGCTTCACCCAACCTGCCTGGACCACGGCCACGCTCGTCAGCGGCGGCATCGCCACCTACCTCCTCAGCCTGGCGCTCCTGACCTTCGACGTCGGCGTCGGCTACGCGATCTGGACCTCCGTCGCCGGCGTCGGGATCGTCGTCCTCGGCGCACTCTTCTTCGGGCAACGCCTCGACTGGCGCAAGCTCCTCGGCATCGCCGCCGTCATCGCCGGGGTCGTCGGCCTCCAACTCAGCGGAGCAGCGTGATGACCCAGGACACCAATCCCGCACGAGCGTGGCTCGTACTCCTCCTCGCCGGAGCCTTCGAGGTCGGCTACGCCCTCTCCGTCGGAGGCAGCCAAGGCTTCACCGTGCTCTCCTGGTCGCTCGTCGCGGTCGTCTTCTTCCTTCTCACGCTCTTCGCCCTAAGCGTCGCCCTACGCACCATCGACGTAGGCATCGGCTACGCCGTCTGGGCCGGTATCGGCGCCGTCGGAGCAGCACTACTCGGCCCCACCTTCTTCGGCGAAACCCTCACCCCGGTCAAGGCCTTCTGGCTCACCGTGATCATCGCCGGCGTCGTCTGGCTCAAGCTCTCCGACGGTCCCAAGCGAACGCAGGCTCAGCCTTGACAACCACGGTGCAGCCGCTGTGGGTCAGGCTACGAGTCGGTCGGTGACGGCTTGGGCGAAGGTGCTGGACATGAGGTACTTCAGGTCCGGTCGACGAAGGGCTTGGCGAAGCCCAGATCGCCCCCGCCGTAGAAGTACTCGTCGAGGTCCAGAGGACTGATGCCGCTGCCGCTGCCGCGGTGGCAACTGGCGGCCGCTCGCGCCTGCTTGATCACGTCCTTGCCCGCGATACCGCGGTAGACGGCGTTGTACTGGGTGACCGTGGTCTGTAGATCGCCTTGGGACCAAGTCCAGGTCGCCGTGATCCCGGCCGCCGCCTGGCCTGCGGAGGCGAGGTCGGGGCAGTCGATGAGCTTCTGGACGCCTTCGACCGGGTCGTCTTTCTTGACCAGTTCGTTCGCGGCGTGTTCTCGGGTGGTGGCGTGGGCTCGGCGGGCGAGCCGCTGGCGAAGATCGTCCAGAACGGCCACGAGGTGGGCCTGGGCTGGGAGAGCGATCTTCCGGAGCCGGTGGTGGACGGGGCGACGCTGACCTACCCGAACGTGTTGCCGGACGTGGACCTGAAGCTGGAGGCGAACCTCAAGGGGTTCAGCGAGCTGTTGGTGGTCAAGACCCCGGAGGTGGCGGCCCACTAGGATTTGGATCCGACCTGGAACAACCAGCCCGGTCGGGTCGGCCTGATGGACCGGATCAATCGCACGAACAACGCGGCCCACTGCCCTGGTGAGCGTGGGGCGGGCTTCAACGCGGTGGGCACGGTGCAGGCGGCCGCGGATCAGGACGCCGAGGGCGTGGCAGGGTTGGCTGGCCGGTCCCACGCCGCGCCTGGGCGACATGTCCCGCCCTGGTGCATGCCGCGATCCTGGCGCCGAGTCGTGCAAGCCCGCCAACGGAAACCGGTCTGTCGTACTGGTCGAACAGGCATAGCCGCCCACGTCAAACGCACCCAGGGTGTGTTATGTGGCGAAACTGCGGCGGGACAACGGGATCAGACGCCACCGGCAGAGCACGTTCAAGCTGTCCAAGTACCCAGCGTTCGCCGAGGAGGCCGTCGCCGTGGCCGGGCTCTACCTCGCCCCGCCCGGCGGAACGTCGTGCTCGGCCTTGACGAGAAGGCTGGCACCCAGGCGCTGGACCACACCCCGCCGCTCTCACCCATGGACTCCGGCGCAACCGCGAATCGCCCCACGACTACAGGCGCCACGGCCCCACGACCCCCTGGCCCGGGAGAACGTCAGGAAGCTCGTGGCCAACACTGGGAATTAAGTACGGCAGAATCACGACACACTATCTGATCGGGAAGCGGTGACTACCTGTAGAGTTCCTAGTCATGAACGTTGATGCATCGCGGCGGCTGCTCGATGCTGTGAAGGCCCGCGATGAGGCCGGTGTCGAGCAGTCCCTCGCCCTCGGCGCTGATCCGAATGCGTCGTTTGGTCGAACTCAGGGCTCAGCTCTGGCTTTCTCGGCCGGTAACGGTGATTTGAGTATTGTTCGTCGGTTGCTCGAGGGCGGAGCGGATATCGGAACTTCGGATCCATATATCCTCTCGCCGCTGCGTCGTGCGATCAAAGAATGTCACCTCGAGGTTACCCGGCTGTTGCTTGAACAGGGAGCGATCGATTGGGAACCCGCTGGCCGCACTGACGTCCTTGTTGACGCCATGAGCGCGGTTCGGCACATGCCGCAAGTGCCGGCGTTGCAGATTATGCGAATGGTGCTTGCACATGGCGCTCGGCCCCGACATGCATCGAGTGCATCCCTGGTCGACGCGGTAGCGCTAAGGATGGCGCCTGCGGTCCTACGGATCTTTGTGGAGGCCGGGGACGATCCAAACCAGCGACGTGGTGACGGCACACCTGTGCTGGTTCTCGCTGCGCGCCGCGGAGACTCCGCCGCGGTAGACTTGTTGCTGCAAGCCGGGGCCGACGTCGACGCGGTCGACGCTAAGGGGCGGACTGCTCTGATGCATGCGGTTGAACGCGATGAACAAGATGTAGTGAGCGTCCTCCTGCTAGCTGGTGCGGACATCGACAAGGTCAGTGGCGATGGTGTGACGGCCAAGCAGCTTGCCAAGGGTTGGCAGCGGAAAAGGATCCAGATCCTACTGGGCGAACGCGTCGTCGGGTTGGATGATGTGCCGATCCCTCGCAGCGTGATGGGTATCCGCTCGACTGGTTATAGGCTCGCGGGCGATACCGGCACATTCGAACGATGGGCACTAGTGCTCCAGCACGCCGTGGAGGACCTCGGTAGTCAGGAGTGGGAGGCGCATACAGGCAGAAGCGTGGATTGTGCTGTCGATCTCGTACGGCGTCTCCGCGATGAACCGCAGCCGGTGTCCAATGCTTCCTGGCGTGAGCTCGATGTTACTGCTGACGAGATATCAATTCTCACGGCTGCGTTGCTTGAGTTGGCCTACGGCAGTCCGGGAGCGTTGCCGATCGGAGATAGTCGGGATGAGATCCTGGACATGCATGAGGAGCTCGGCCGTCGGATAAAGTGATCGTGTGTCGCTCGAAAAGTCCACTGCCGCATCGTGTGGCAGACGGCTCGGTGGGCAAGGACGCGCCGGCCTACTGGCTATGTCAGAAAGTTGTCTCCGCCTTGGGGGAGATTGGCACGCCGGATGCCTTCGAGCGCATTCGTCAGATGACGGACCAGTCCTGGCCCGACGTCGTCCGCTGGCATGCGGCTGTCGAACTAGGGATTGAAGACGAGCTTGGGTTCGACGAAGGTCGGATGTTGGGGTAGCCCCGTACCCCGGGCGATGTCGAGATCCGCGAAATACCGATGACTCCGCTTGGGGGTGATTTACTAGTGAGCCGGGAACCGGCAGATTTCACCTCTCGACTGGATCCGGTAACGGTTTCTGCCTGCAGTTGGCTGGCTGGTACCCTGGACGGCACGTCGACGTCAATGCCGCTTAGTTAGTGGCCTTGGTGTGCGGGTTGAGGCGAGTGGATTGGTTGGCAGTACTGTTGATCAGTGCCGTCTGCTCGCCGTTTCACCGATGGGATCAGCATCGGTGTGCTGGCCCGTGTGTTCGACCGGGATCTGGTGGACGAGGTGCTCGCGGAAACGGGGCGTCGGGAGAGGCGGTCGCGTCTGCTGCCCGCGCGGGTGGTCGTCTACTACGTGCTGGCGCTGTGCCTGTTCTTCGATGACGGTTACGAAGAGGTGATGCGCAAGCTGGTCGACGGTCTGCGGTTTCTGGGCACGTGGCGGCAGGGGTGGACGGTGCCCACGACGGGGGCGATCTCCCAGGCGCGGGGGCGGTTGGGCGAGGCGCCGCTGCGGGTGCTGTTCGACCGGGTGGCGGTGCCGATGGCCCATGCCGGAACGCGGGGGGCGTGGTTTCACGGGTGGCGGGTGATGGCGGTCGACGGTGTCGTGCTGGACTTGCCCGACACGGCGGCCAACGTGGCCGAGTTCGGCAAGAAGCCGCACAAGGGCGGGCAGAGCCCGTTTCCGCAGGTGCGGATCATGGGGCTGGGCGAGTGCGGCACGCATGCGATCGTGGCGGCGGAGTTGGATTCCTGGCGGGTGCAGGAACGCGGCTTGTGCGAGCGGTTGGTGGCGGCGTTCGAGCCGGACATGCTGGTGCTGGCCGATCGCGGTGTGTTCTCCTACGACTTGTGGCAGCGGGCGCGCCGGAGCGGGGCGCAATTGGTGTGGCGGGTCCGTGACGATGTGGACCTGCCGGTGTTGGGGTGGCTTCCCGACGGGTCCTACCGCAGTGAGCTGCTGCCCTCGAAGGTCAAGGCGGACCTGAAGCGGGGCAAGCGGTCGCGGGCGCCGGAGGGGTCGCGGTTGCCGGTGCGGGTGGTGGAGTACTCGGTGACCGACCGCGGCGGGCAGCCCGAGATGATCCGCCTGGTGGTGTCGATCATGGATCACGAGGTGGCGCCGGCGGTGGAGTTGGCGGTGCTGTATCGGCAGCGGTGGGAGTTCGAGCTGACCCTGGACGAGATCGAGACCCATCAGATGCCGCATGGCAGGGTGCTGCGGTCGAAGTCCCCGGAGTTGGTCCGGCAGGAGATCTGGGCGTTGCTGCTGACCCACTACGCGGTGCGGGCGTTGATGTTGGAGGCCGCCGAGGGCCTCGGTCCGGACGACGGGCCCGACGTCGACGGGTTGTCCTTCGTCCGAAGTCTCAACGCTGTGCGCCGCCAGGTCACCAACCAGGCGGGTTTTTCCCCCTCACCGCCTGAAGAACGCGATCATCGAGACGCTTGAGGAGATCCGACACCGACGCGCCCGGGGCCGCCGCCACCGCTCCTACCCACGCGTGGTCAAACGCAGCAACGTCGGCAGCAAGCTGATCAAACGCGCGCACCACACAGGCACCCGCTACGACCGGCCACCTGGCATCCACCTCTTCGGCAAGATCACTAACTAAGCGGCATTGACGTCGACGTGTCGTCCGACATCAGCTCTCTGGAGGCGCAGGGATACGTTTCGAGCCCATCGGCAACCGAATTCCTCGAATCTTTCCAGGGTTTGTCGATTGGGCCGGCCAGTGAGGAAGGCGCCATGCCGCTCAGCGCTTGGAGTAGCGTGGGGTTTCGCCGGAAGGCGCCCAGGCGGTCCTTGGGGAGAGCCTTTCTCCTACTTTCACGAAGAGCAGTGGTGATAGGCTATTGCGATCACCGATCCAAGGTTTTGTCGACGAAAACGATCGATGGTAGTATGAATACCGTCATGAATGGTTTCGGCACGTCCTACATCGAGCGCCTGAAGGGGAAGCGTTGACCGTGGTGAATATGAAGGTCACTTATGACCAAAAGGCAAACGCGGCATACATCTACTTTATCGATCCGCAGGTGGTTATGTCGGTGGCGCGTACGTACCTTTGCGATCCGGTCGAGGTTGATGGAATGATCAACCTCGACTTCGATGCGCACGATCGTCTTGTCGGCGTCGAGGTGCTGGCAGCCAGTTCAAAGCTGCCCAAGTATCTGCTCGACTCGGCAGAACGGCTGGATGTCGAAGGTGGATGAAGCGGTTCGCCGTGTGGGGTGTCAAATGGCGACACACTGCTGTGATCTGTCGGTTCGACCACTGCGCCGTCGGATCGGTCGGTGCATTCCCGTATCAATGCGGCGCGCGTCGTGACTTGCGCGCCGTCGACAGTGGTCCCCGTGGAAGCTCGTTCGTGCAGTTCGGAGCGGAGTACCACACGGTGTACGGGTCCCTCCGCGCCCAGGGCCAAGCGATCGAGGACCAGTTTCAAGGCTGCGCCGCCGACGGCGTACTTGGGCGGGGCCGCACGGCCGTGAGCGGCGGGTGGGCGAACCTGGCACTCGAACGGCGAGACTCGTGAACCTCATGCCCGGTCCCCGACCCGACGACAGGTGTGGACGCGGTCGGGCCGCGGCGTGATGCGCGCGTGCATGCGTCGAACGGGCAGACGTCATCGTCTCTCCTCGAAGCAGGTCATCAACTTCAACGCCATCGACCCCAACCCGGTCGTGGACGACCAGGGCCGCTGGTGGCTGAGCTTCGGCTCCTCCTGGTCGGGCATCAAGCTGATCCAGTTCGACCCGGCCACCGGCCTGCGGTCGGGCAGCGCGATGACCGGCATCGCCGGCACCGACGGCGACTTCCCCGTGGCCACCGGTACGAACCGGATTGGTGGCGCTGTCACGGCTTACGAGGCAGCCTTGGTTCACCGTCGTTGCGGTTGCCGTTGTGCATGATCGCGCCTTGGACTTCGCCGTTCGGGTTCATGAACACGACGTCGATGTCGGTGAGCTTCTGCCGTTCGGCGGGCGTCAGGCCGTCCATCTGCGGCATGAACCGGTTCGCCAGTTCCTGCACCTTCTCCGGTGTGGTGCCGGCCGGGACTTGGACCCACAGCTCGCCCGGCGTGTCCTGGAACCGGCGCTCGGCCGCTTGCAGCATCTGCCGCAGCTTCACCGGCGCGTCCGCGGCGTCGGTGTCGGGGATGACGGCGACATCACGCTGCCACAGGTAGATCCGGTTCGGGTACACGTTGATGGCATCGGTCTGCGAGATGCCCTGCTCGTCCTTGTCGGTCCACACCGACGGGTGATGCCGCTCGAACCACACGGCTGGGTCGTGCCGGCGGGAAAGACCGACGTAGCCCTCGTCGGTGCCGGTCGGGCTCTGCCTGAGCGCCAGTTCCGCCACGCGGGGGCTCAGCCGCGAGTTCGGGCCCGCGGCCCCGCCCGACACCGAGTTCATCAGCCCCGCCACGTACTGGCCTTGCCTCTGTAGGTCCAACTTGTCGAACCACGACGTGCCGTCCTGCGCACGGACCGGCTGCCAGTGGCCGGGCGGCCGTAACCGCCAGTACTGCCCGGGCATCTGGCTCCAGGGCACCACCGGACCGGGCTTGGTCAGATCCGGCTTCGGCCTCTCGGTGACCGCCTGGTCCACCGACCGGGTAGGCAGCGAGGCCGCACTCGGTCGAGTCGTGCCGCCCGGCCCGGTGACGCCGTCCGACGAGGCGAACCCGTCCCACCGCGCGGTGATCGCGCCGACGGCGTCGGCCAGCGTGGTGACGGATCGGGTCGCGTTGGCGAGCGTCGTCGCGACCTGCCGTTCGACGGCGGCCACCGGCTTGGCGTAGCTGTCGACCAGGTCGGCGGCCTGCGCCAGGACGTTCGCCGTCAACCCGCCCTCTGCCGCCATCAACTGCGGCACCAACGCGATCAGCCGCCGCACGAGGTCGGCGGCGAGGTCGTGCGCGGTGGTCCGGCCGGCGGCGACCACTTGGCCGACGGTGTCCGCGACCGACGCGGTCGCGGCGGCGGCGACGGCGAACTCGCCGAGCGAGCCGGTGAACGTCGTGGCACGGCCGCGGTACCCGTCGGCCGCCGCGCCCCGCCACTGCCCGGTATCCCGGGCGACGGACGTGCGGAGGCGTTGGCCTACCTCCTCGATGCCGGCGGAGACCGTGTGCCACGAGTCGACGAACGCCCGCACCACGGCGGCGTTTCCGGCCATCCGGTCCAGCACACCCTGCAACGGCATGACGAGACCCGTGATCTGGCCCAAACCGGCGGCATCAAGCGCACGCAGGGGGTTCATCGTGGCCGACAACGCTTGCACATCGTCCGATCGGCCGCCCACGACCCACGTGCCGCCCATGATGGTCGCCGCGATCGCCGCCACCGGGCCGGACCCCGCGTCTGAGATCACCGGGTCAGGAGACAAGGGGCTCACCGGACGTGCCGCCGAACGCCGCGGAGTTGACGTTCTCGGTCTGTTCGACCTCAGTCGCGGTATGCCGGATCTTGGTCGCCGTACCGGTCATCGCGGTGATTTCCGGACGCCATCGCCTGCTGCGCGGCACGCACGAGCAGCGCCACCGACGTGGTGAACTCCGTGCCTGCTTGACCCAAGGCGTCGCCGGTGAGCATGGTCTGCGCGGTGTCGGCGGCGGCACGCAGCTCGTCGCCGAGTTCGTCCAGCCCGCGTGCGTGGGACGTGAGCGCCTCGGTGACGACGGAGTAACCGTCGTCCATCAGCGTTCAACTCCGACGTCGAACACGGCGGGCTGGTCGTACCAGTCGTCCTCGGTTTCCGGCTTCGGACGGAGTGGGGGCGGTACTCGTGGCGGCCCGCTGGCCCACGGCGGCGAATCTTGCTTCTGTTCGGGGAACCGCGCCCTGGCCGACTCCACCACGAGGTGGGTGTGGGGATCGTCGCCGCAGCCGGTGTCGATCGCCGCCTGCCGAATCAGGTCGGGGATGCGTGCCTGCGCCCGCCGCAGGGTGTCCATCACCTCGCCGGCGAGATCGGTCGGATTCCGTCCCCGGTCGGGCAGGACCAAGTCGGTCAGCGTCCCCGTCGACGACACCGTGACGCGGACTGCCCCGTCCCGCGAGGTCTCGGTCACGGAGATCCGGTCGACCTGCTCGCGCATCACCCGGTAACGCTGTGCCGTGGCCGCCACCTGCGCAGCCCAATCCCGTTCGCCACCAACCATGTCGACCCCCCGAACGCATTGGCTGACATCGATGATCGTCCTGTGCCGGGGACCTCGCGACCGCCGATCGGCGGAAGACGTGAACAGGGGAAGGCCACCGGGTCGCGACTCGGTGACCTTCCCCGCTCGTGGTTGCCGTACGTCGGCTAACTCGAGACCTGGACCAGAGACCACTGCTGTTCGGTCAGGTTCTGGTCCGGCCACTGGATGACCTGCGCGCCGTTGGCGGTGGATCCGGTGGCGACGGTCAGGAGCTTGCCGCTGTGGCGGGCGCGGATCTCGTAGTAGTCGCCGACGGGTTCGAGCGTGAAGGCCTGGTCGGGTGCCAGGTTCTGCACCCATTGAACGGCTCCGGCGGCGTCGGCGGTGCTGGCGCCGTAGATGGACACGGCGCGGCCGCTGTTGCGGTTGAGCAGTGCCCGGTAGCCGCCGCCGATGTCGGTGACGTGCCAGTGTTGGTTGAAGCCGCCGTTGTCGGCCCACTGCACGATGTTCGCGCTGTCGGCGAGGTCTGCGCCGTAGGCGTCGAGGAGCTTGCCGCTGCGCCGGTTGACCAGCTTGTAGTAAGGCCCGGCGGAACGGCCGAAGTCGATGTCGGCGTGCCGGATGGTGCCGAACCCGGTGACGATCAGGACGCGGCCGGTGCGGGGGACGTAGGTCAGGTTGCGGCTGTACCCCGCCTCGATGGTGGTGAACTGCCGGGTCCAGGCGCCCGTGCTGCTGCCGCTCGGGTTGACCCAGACGTCACCGCTCCCGTGGGCGTTGTAGATCAGCCGGCCGTCGGGGGTCGGCACGACGTTCGGCATGCCCGGCCGGCCGCCGCCGATCTGGTTGACGCCGCCGACGCTGTGGGTGTACCCCGCGACGTCGAGCACCGGTGCGCTCCACCCGCTGGACGTGGTGCCGTTCCAGGTGCCGTCGCGCACCGCGCTGCTGGTCCCGCAGAGCGACGAGCCGGTGCGGCAGACGCAGGTGCTCGACGCCAAGCGCCTCAGCCAGCCCACCCTCGGCGCCGGCGTTGTCGGCGGTCAAGGGCTTGGTCTGGGGCTCGGACCTCCCGGCCACCGGATCGTTCAGCACGTCCAACGGCATGCTGAACCAGTTGTCGAGCAACATTTCCTGGAGCCGGCGGTCGAACTTCCTGTCCATCCCGACCGGCACCTCGTCCAGGGACGAGCGGCTGGGCTGGACCGGTGACATCAGCCTGTTCGGTCCGACCGCCAACTACTTGCGGGACACGCGCGCGTTCCTGTCCCACTGGATGGCCGACATGCGCAACTCGCAGTACGCCAACGGCGACCTGCCGGCGGTCGTGCCCACACCGCAAGGCCAGTTCGGCGAGAGCGGCGTCGGCTGGTCCGACGCGATGATCACCGTGCCGCACGCGGTATGGCGCGTCGTAGTTCTCGCGCAGGATGCTCGCGTCGCCGTACGAGCGCGTCGATCGCGGACGTGTGGGTGGAGCGACTGGCTTGATGGACCGTCCGCACGTCGGCGCAGGGGTGGTGAACCCTCCGCCGACGTGCGGCTCCAGAGCGCGGCTCCGGGGTATTGGACCTGGGCGCGGGGATGGGCCACTGCTCCGTGAGGCCACGGTCGTTCTCGGTGCGGTCAAGCGCCTGCGTCGGCCGCCGCGACGTGGCGGATTCCCAGGAGGAGCAGCCGCAGGCCGAACTCGAACTGCTCGTCCGAGCCGGTCGCCGGAAGACCGTCGCCGGGTGGGGCGTCGGGCAGGGAGGACAGCGTGTCGCTGACCTGGTGCCAGCGCTCGTCCCGGGTGCCGCCCTGCACCGCCATGGCCAGGGCGGAGGCCGCGTAGGCGACCAGGGTCTGGCTGGTCCGGATCGCGTCGGCAGGGGAGAGCCCGGCCTGTGTCAGCGCGGTCATCATCGCCGCGCCCAGGCGTTGGCCCTGTTCGGCGAGCGGCGGGCGGGCGGCGACGTGCGGGGCGATGCCGGGGTGGCGCAACGCGGCCGCGCGGATTCCGGTGACCAGCGCGTGCAGCCGGTGGTCCCAGTTCGCGCCGGGGTCGGGGTCGCGAACGTCAGCCATGGCGAGGTCGGCGACGGCGTCGAGCAGCGCCTGCCGGTCGGGGAAGTGCCGGTACAGCGCCATCGGGTCGCAGCCGAGTTCACCGGCGATGCGTCGCATGCTCATCGCCTTGGCTCCATCGCGGTCGCCGATGCGCAGCGCCGCCTCCGCGATGATCGCCGGTGTCAGCGGCTTGGCCTTCGGCATGTCCGCATCCTGCCGTACTCGATCTATCGCGTCTACGGCGTAGACGGAGGCGCGGCGTGGAGTCTACGGTGTAGACATGACGACGACTTCGAATCCTGCCTCGAGGGTCCGCACCACGACCACGGTCGGCCGAGTGGCCGCGGTGGTGCTGAGCCTCGGGACGTTCGGTTTCCTCTTCGTGTCGGACGCGTGGCGTGCCGACAACCCGTTCCTGGTGCCCGACCTCGTCCTGTGCGCCGTCCTGCTGGGCGCCGCGTCGTTGCGTGGACGGGTGGCCGCGCCGGCGTTGATCCTCGCGCTGGGGCTGGCCGCGGGCGTGCTCATCACGTCCGTGTCCGCCTACGCGGTGGACGGCCGACTCGGTGTCGCGAGCCTGCTCGGCGCGCTTACGGCGGCGGCGGTGGCCATCGCGCTGGTTCGCGGGAGGCTATGACGCGGCTCAGCGGGTCGGCACGTGGTGTCCGACCAGGGCGATCAGGTGCGGGGTGATCTGTTGCAGCGGCTCGATGCTCTGGCGGGCCCGGCACAGCACCAAGGCGCCCTCCAAACAGGACATCAAGGTCACCGCGAGGGATGGTGCGACGGGCCGGGGTGCGCCGTACCCGACAAGCCCTTCCACGATCGCGGCGATCCAGGCGTCGTAGACCTCGCGGCAGGCGTCGGTCAGCGCCTTTGACCACGGCACGGCGTCCAGCACGATGGTGGCGATCGGGCATCCCTCGGTGAACTCCGACTCGGTCAACTGGTCGGCGAAGTAGTCCACCAGGGACTCCAGCCACTCCTCGACCGTGACGCCGATCCGGGCCTGCTCGATGAGCTCGGGGATCGAGGTGCGCGACACCCGCACCGCGGCCACCGCCATCTCCTCCTTGCCCCCGGGGAAGAGGAAGTACACCGACCCGCGGGGCGCCCCGCTGAACTCGATGATCTGGGCGAGTCCCGTGCCCTGATAGCCGTGCCGTCGCAGCAGCGTGCGGGCACCTTCAATGATCTTGTCCCGCGAATCCGACCGTTGTCTCGACATCGACAGCACCCCCTCCGGCTTGACTATACCGGTCGTCATAGGTGAAGCTATGTCGGTCGTCATACTTAGCTTCAGGCGAGGAGCGTCCATGCAGTCACCGCCAGCTGTCACCGCACCGACCGCCACAATCCACCGGCACGACGGGTCCAACGCCGCGTCGCAGCCGGACCCGGCCGAGCCGATCGTGTCGTTCCTGCGGGGGTACGCCGACGAGCGCCTCAACTCCCGGCTGATCGACGAACGCCGCGGGCTGCCGCCGTCCGTCGTGCTGGAGCTCGGGAAAGCCGGCTTACTCGGCTTGCAGGTCGAACGGGAGTACGGCGGCCGACAACTCGGCCACCGGGACACCTTCCGGGTGATCGAGCAGGTCGCGGCGATCGACCCGAACCTCACGTTGTTGGTCGCCGTGCACAACGCGATCGGCATAACGCCCGTTCGGCACTTCGCCGATCGTGCCCGCAAGGCGGAGGTGTTGCCGGTGCTGGCCCGCGGTGCCGGCCTCGCCACCATCGCGGCCAGCGAACCCGGCGCCGGTTCCGACCTGCGCGCCATCGCCACGACCGCACGGCAGCTGCCGGACGGCGGGTACCTGCTCAACGGCGACAAGTCCTGGATCAGCCTCGGCTCGTGGGCCGGGCACGTCACCGTGTTCGCGCAACTCGAAGCCGCCGACGGCCGTCCGCTCGGCATCACCGGGTTTCTGGTCGAGGCCGGCACGCCGGGTTTCATCCCGGGGGAGGAGATCCTCACCCTGGGGATGAAGGGGATTCCGCAGAACCACATCGCGATCCGGGATCTGAGGCTGCCGCCGGGGGCGCTGCTCGGCGCCGAGGGCCAAGGTCTGGCGGTGGCGCAGAGCGCGTTCATGGCGGGCCGGGCGTTCGTCGGAGCCGTGAGCCTCGGTGCGATGAAACGGTGTCTCCAGCTCGCGCACCGTTACGCGTCCCGGCGCACGGTCGCCACCGGCGGCCTGTTCGACAACGGCCGGACCCAGCAGATCCTCAGCGGCAACGTCGCGGCGACCCACGCGGTCGACGCCCTGATGGGGCACATGGCCGGCGTGCTCGACCGGGGAGCCCACCTGCCCGACGAGCTGTACTTCGCGGCCAAGATCATGGGCAGCGAACTGATGTGGCGGGTCGTCGACAGCTCCGTCCAGATGCTCGGCGCGCGCGGCTACCTCGACACCAACATCGTCGGCCAGTACTTCCGCGACTACCGGCTGCTGCGCATCTTCGAGGGGGCGACGGAGGCGGTCACCGTGTACCTCGGGTCCACGGTCCTCAAGGACCCCGACGGCTTCTGCGCGATGCTCGCGGCCCAGTTCGGCGGCTCGACGGCCGTCGACGCGGTCAGTCGATGCCTGGCGCGCTTGCGGGTCAATCGTCGCGGTGTCGACCTCAGCGACCAGCGGAACCACCACGTGCTCGCGAACGCGGTCGGTGAACTCGCCGGTTGGGCGGTGCTCGCGGCGGTGACGGCGAGTGCCGGCGGACGGGACGTCGACACGCTCACCGCCGAGTGGTGCCGGGAACGCCTGTACGACACGATTCGCACCACCGAACAAGACCCGCGGCCTTCGGAGTTGTTCCCGTCCGACACCATCAGCCGGGAGATCACCGGGTACGCCGACGTCATCGGTGACACCGAACAGACCTTGCCCGGTGAGGCGTCGCACCTGGACTCGCTGCTCGCGCGCTAAGTTCGGCTAGGGCTTGAGGGCTGTGGTCAGCCAGTTCGCCGCGAGTTCGGTGAGCTGCGCGGCTCCGCGGTCGCTGAGGTGGATGTCGTCGATGAGGAGTTCACGGCCTCCGCTGCGGGCGACGTCGTCCCAACTTTGCCCGAGCACGTAGTGCCGGGTCGCCGCGGTGAGTGCCAGCACGAAGCTGAAGTCGTACGGTCGGCGGTTGTCGTGCCGGGCGAGGATGTCGACCATTCGTTCGTGCACCGGCACGTAGTCCACTCCGGCCCGCGCGGCCGTCTCCTTGATCGCGGCGTTGTACCCGGACAGCGTGCGGTTGATGTCGGTGTTCAGGTCCTCTCCGAGCGGTGGCAACGACATCAGTGAGATCCGGGCGGTCGTCCGGGCCTTGATCCGGTCGACGATCGCGGTGAGGTTGTCGCGGTACTGGTCCGGTGGTGTGCCGTTGCGGACGTCGTTGCTGCCGACCAGGATCGTCACCGCCGCCGGGCGGCACGCCATGACGTCGGTGTCGACGCGGGCGAGCAGGTCGGCGCTGGTGTCGCCGTTGATGCCCGCGTTGACGAACTCGTACTCCGCGAATTCCGGTCTGTCGCGCAATGCGCCGACCCAGTCGCCGCCGAGTGTGCCCTGGGTCATGCTCGCCCCGGCGTTGACCACGACGGGGCGAGCGCCGGGTGTCCCACCGCAGGCCTCGGCCGGTGCGTTGTCCGGTGAACGCACGAAGGCGAGGTATCCGGCGGTGCCGGTGGCACCCAGCGCGGCGGCCAACAGCAGGCACACCCCGACGACGACGCGCTTCCTGGTGAAGATGCTCATGTTGGTGCTCTTCCGTTCCGTTGGTCAGTTGGCGACGGCGACGGCCGCGCGCACGGTGCGTTCGTCGGCGAGGCAGCGCAGGAGTTGATCGGCGAGGTCGGCGCGCGACACCCGGTTCCCGCCGCGCACGTTGCGGTCGATCTCGGCGCGGTACGTGCCGGTGCGCGGGCCGTCGGTGAGCATCGGCGGGCGGACGATCGTCCAGTCCAGTCCGCTCGCGCGCACCAGGTCCTCCATCCGGCGCATGTCCGCGAAGGAGTGCTTGAGCACCCTGCCGAGGATCGGCTTGACCGCGAACCTGGTCACCGGCCCGTCCGCCTCGTCGACGTGCATGCCGCTGTTGCTGACCACGACGAGCCGTCGCGTGCCGCGTTCCCGCATCGCGGTGACGATCGCGTCCTGGCCTGCGATGGCAGGGCCGATCGCGGTCGGGTCCATCAGGTCCGCGCGCAGCACGGTCAGGTTCGGCGGGCCGCCCGCGAGCGACGCCGGGTTGCGCGCGCGTGCCTCGAACGCGCGTTCCTCGGCCACTTCACAGACGTGACCGAGAAACGGCCGAGCTCCGACGAGTTCGCCGGCTCGCTGGTCGACACGCTGCTCAACGGTCTCGCGCCTCGACAGCCGTGAAACATCCGCTACCTGGGCAAGTGCCATCGTGGATTCCGGGCCGGATGAGGAAGATGGTCATATGAGTCAGACCTTGCGTTTGGCGGTCGCGCAGAGCACGGTGCCCGAGGACCCGTCGGATCGGGACGCTCTTCGTGCGAGTGGGGTGGAGATCCGCGATCTGATGAGGGAGGCGAGTGCCGCAGGAGCTCGGCTTGTGCAGTTCCCGGAGGGCGCGATCACGTACCCCGACAAGTACGCGGTGTCCGGGGGTGGACGCGAGGAGTTGCGCGAGGCGGACTGGTCACGTGCCGCGTGGGACGTGATGCGGGAAGAAGCGGAGGCCGTCGCGGACCTCGCGGGTGAGCTTGGGATCTGGACGGCGTTCGGTTCGATCCACCGGCTGTCCGGGGCGAACCGCCCGCACAACAGCCTGTACGTGGTCTCCGATCGAGGCGAGTTGGTCGGGCGCTACGACAAGCGGTACCTGTCGCACAGCGAGATCAGTTACATGTACACGCCGGGAGTGGCGCCGTTGGTCTTCGAGGTCGACGGCTTCCGGTTCGGTTGCGTGCTCTGCATCGAGGTCAACTTCCCCGAGCTGTTCGCCGAGTACGAAAGACTTGATGTCGACTGCGTTCTGGCATCGGTGATGGTCGACGATGCACCGAGGTCGGTCGTGGCGCAGGCGTACGGCGCGCTCTACAACTACTGGGTCGGCTACTCCGTCCCGGCGCAGTTCAGCGCGACGGCTCCAGCCGGCCTCGTCGGACCCGGCGGACGATGGATCGGACGCTGTAGCAGCGATGGAAAGCCCGGTCTCACCGTCGCAGAGCTTGATCGCGACGCCCCGGACAACGACATCGACGTGGCCATCCGGTTCGCACGGCCGTGGCGCCGCATCGCGCGTGCAGGGCTCTACGAACCCCATGTCGTGCGCGGTGACCCACGAAGCGACACACGCACGGCGTTCTGAACCGTCCCTCCGGCCAAGGTGGATATGAGGCGCTCGGATTCGGTTGCCTCCCTCATAATCCATGGATGGAGTCCTGGGAGCTGCACGCGATGGCCCGTCGGCACCTGATGGACAGGTATGACGAGTTGACCGACAGGTATGCCGCGCTGCCCAATCAGGGGCGGGCGTGGGACGGGTACCGCTACAGCGTCGAGGCGAAGCGCCTCTATCCCCGGTACAACGTGGTGGCAGCGATGTTGGAGGAAGTCGAGCGACTCGACCCCGATCACCTTCCTGCCCCTGGGCCCCTTGCCGCCGCTCTGGTGGATGCGGCGGAGACCGCGCGGTCACCGCTCACCGAGCCGCCGATGAGCCGGGTCGAGGCGGAAGCGATGGAGTTGGAACGTCGGCGGTTCAGTGCCACCGTCCACACCTGGATGTCGACTACGGACCTCGCGGTGGACCCGTTGCCGTACAGGCGTGTGCTACGCCCGGAGGAATCCTCGGAGTGGCGTCGACGGCTGGAGTCGCGGTGGGGCCTGCGTACGTTGTCGTGGTACCCCATGCTCGACGACCCGGTGCCGGAGCAGGTGTTGGTGCTTCGCGAAGAGTCCATGTGGGACGGTCCCGGAGTCGGCTTGGTCCGTGAGGTGCTACACGGCATGGGCCGGGCCCGCGCGGTGGAGCTGCGCGAGTACGGGGCCGGGTACGTTCTGGATGTCGACCTGCTCTCACCCCGCTACACCGGTGCCGAGGGCGTGTGGACCGACGACACCCTCGACTGGATCGCCTTCGCCTCTCACGAAGGAACGATCGCGTTCGGCGGCACGCTCGCCGCGATGCTCCCCGAATCCTGGCCACACCTGGACGAATGGCGCTGGACCGGCTGGTAGCGCCACCGACATGGTGCGGCAGCGACGGAATAGCACACACTTCTGATACTGGGTGATCCGAGTTCGAAGGAATTGGGAATACAGCAGCTTCGTTATTGCTGGATGTCGCGGAGGCAGACGGTTCCGCCGGCGGAGACGACCTGGTGCTGGAGTTCGCGGTTGGAGTCGATGTCGGTCGAGACCACGCCGTCCAAAGCGGGTAGCGGCGTGTTGTCGGGCCGTCGGTGTCGCCGAGCTCGAAGGTGACGTCACCGATCTTCCGGAGCAGCGCTGCCCGTCCCCACCGGTCGGCCGCGAAGGCGCGAAGGCGCGAAGTAGCCGTGGCTCCGGGCCGAGGGGATGAGGTCGACGTCGCCGTTGGTGCTGCGCTCGAACGCCGGTAACAGCTGTGGTGTTTCGCCTGCGTCCTTGACCTGCGTCCTTGACCTGCGTCCTTGACCCCGGTCGTTCCGGGCAGCAGGATCCGGGCTGTGGGTGGTGATATCGCACCAGGTGAGACGGGCCGGCGTGTGATCGCGCCTGCCATGGTGGGCAGGACGGCGGAGCTGGCGGTGCTGTCGGAGACGGTCTTGGCCCTGTCCGCGGTGGTGTCGGTCGAGGGGGAGGCCGGAGTCGGCAAGAGCAGGCTGGTGGCCGAGCTGTTGCGTGGTCCGGCTGTCCGGGGCCGCAGGGTCCTCGTTGGACGGTGCCACCCGATTCGCGAGTCGTTTCCACTCGGGCCGTTCGTCGAGGCGGTCGGGGGGATCGGTGACGGGCTGAGCGGATCCCGGCTGTCCAGTGTGGCCGGTGCGCTGAGGCCGCTGCTGCCGGAGCTGGCGCCGTGGTTGCCGCCGATGCCGGTGTCGCTGGACGACGCGGTGGCCCAGCGGCACCGGGTGTTCCGAGGGCTGGCCGAGGTGCTGGGGGCGGTGTCGCCGGCGGTTCTGGTGCTGGAGGACCTGCACTGGATGGACGAGCAGACCGGCGACTTCCTGACCTACCTGCTCGACGGCGTGCCCGCCGGTCTCGCGGTGGTGCTCACCTACCGGGGTGAGGAGGCGGGCGCGGCTCTGCGGGCGTTGACGGCGCGGCCACCGACGGGCACGGCACTCGCCCATGTCCCGCTCACCGCACTGGACGCGACGCGGACCGGCAGCCTCGCCGCCGCGATCCTCGGGTTGGACCGGGTGTCGGACGAGTTCGCCCGGTACCTGTGGGAGCGCACCTCGGGGCTGCCGTTCGCGGTCGAGGAGGTGCTCGCGCTGGTCCGCGAACGTGGTCTGGTGGTCCGGCGCGGTGACCGGTGGGCCAGGCGGGCGCTGGACCAGCTCGAGGTTCCCCGTGGCATCCGCGACTCGACCCTGGCGCGGGTGGCCCGGTTGTCCGAGGTCGCGCAGCGGCTGGTGGAAGTGGTCTCGGTGGTGCGAACGCCGGTGACGCAACCGGTACTGGCGGCGATGACCGGACTCACCGACTCGGTCGAGGCGCTGGTCGAGGCGGTCGACCGGGGCGTCCTCGCCGAAGCGGGCGGCGGGTTCGGGTTCCGGCACGCGCTGGCCGCACAGGCGGTCTACGAGCACCTCAACCCGGCGCGCCGGATGGCCCTGCACGGGCGTGCCGCCGAGGTGCTGGAGGCGGTCACGCCGACGCCGCTCGGGCAGGTGGCCCACCACCTGCGGCACGCGCACCGGCCGGCGGAATGGGCCTCGGCCGCGGAACGAGCGGCCGCCCAGGCGGCCGCGCTCGGGGACGAGGACGAGGCGGTTCGCCTGCTCGCCGCCGTGCTCCAGAACGCGGAACTGCCGCCGGAGCGGCGTGCGGCGCTCGCGGTCGCACTCGGCTGGGCGGCACTCGACACACTCCACGCACGCGAGGTCACCGAGCCGCTGCGTGCCGCCATCGACCTCGATGTCCCCGCCGCGCTCCGCGGTGAGCTCCGGTTCCTGCTCGCGGTGATCCTCGGGCAGTCGGGGGAGGACCCGGCGGCGCAGCGCCGCCTGTTCCTGGCTGCGCTGCCGGACCTGCCGCACCGGCCGGACCTGCGTGCGTGGGCCATGGTGGGCCTCGGCGTCACGGTCCCGCCCGAGGTGTCGGTGGCGGAGGCGCTGCGCTGGCTGACCGACGCGGTGGCGCTGACCGACGGCATCGACGACCGGTTGCTCGCGGTCTTCGTCCTCGGCAAGGCAGGCGCCATCCTGATGGAGAACGGCGACAACGCGTGGCGTGCCATCGCCGGGCGGGTGGAGGAGCTGACCGGCGGTGCTCCCCGGCAGCGGCGGGAGGCGAACGCCTACTACTCGCTGGGGGTCGCCGCCTGCTACACGGGTCACCTGCCGACCGCGGAGACGATGCTCGACGCCGCGATGCGCGCCGACGCGGCGCAGCAGAACCGCAGGCTGGCGGTCATGATCCGCGCGGGGCTCGCGCTCACGCGCTACTGCACGGGGCGCTGGGACGGCTTGGCCGCCGCCGTCGAGGAGATCCTGGCCGACGCCGCCGACTACGCCACCACCCGGATGGACCTGGAGGTGGTCGCGAGCGGGCTCGCCCTCGCTCGCGGCGACCTCGACCGCGCGGCAGCCACCTCGCGCCGGGTGACCGAGTTCGCCGTCGAGATCGGTGCTTACGAGGTGGTGCCCGCCGCGGCCGCGACGTGGGCTCGCGCCGCACTGGCCCGCGGGGACCTGGCCGGTGCGCTCACCGGCGTGCGGACGCTGCTGGCCGTGCTCGACGCGAAGGGGGTGTGGGCGCCCGCCTGCTGGGCGGTGCCCGCCGCCGTCGACGTACTGGTGGCCGGAGGCGAGCAGGTGGCGGCGCGGCGGCTCGCCGACCGGACCGCCGACGCGTTGCACGGGCTGGACGCCCCGCTGGCCGGAGCGGTGCTGGCGTACACGCGGGGGGTGCTGGACGGCCGTCCGGAGGAACTGGCGACCGCGGCGGCGGAGTTCGAGCGGGTGTCGGCGGGCCACGAGGCGGGCCGGGCGCACGAGGCGGCGGCGGTGGCGTGGCTGGGGGCCGGGGACGAGCGCGGCGTCACATCACTTCGTGCGGCCGTCGCGGTGTACGAACGACTCGGGGCCTCGTGGGACGCCGGCCGCGCCGCTGCGCTGGCCCGTGCGCACGGGGTGTCACTGCCCGCCCGCCACCGCAGCGGTCGTCGCGGCTACGGCGCCGAGCTGTCCCCGAGGGAGCGGCAGGTGGCCGAACTGGCCGTGGACGGGCGGACCAACCGGGAGATCGCGGAGGCGCTGTTCGTGTCCCCGAACACGGTCGGCAAGCACATGGCGGCCGTGATGCGGAAGCTGAACGCGCGATCGCGAACCGAGCTGGTGCGGCTGCTGGTGGACGACCCGGGCAAAGATGGTGCGTTCTTGCCATAGCTGGGCGGCGACCGCGGCACGCAAGGTGTCGCCATGGACGAGACGACCTTCCCGGTGGGTGACACCGACCCCGACAACGCCACCGACCGGGACTCACGGACGCCGCCGGATCAGGTGGCCGAGAACCCGGCCGACGCCGACGACTCCGACGAGTGGCTACCGCTGTGACGTCCCGTCCCCCGGTGACACCCCTGCCCCTGGAAGGAACCCTGATGCGTCGTAGACGGTCATCCGTGGCGCTGCTGCTCGCGGGTGTTGTGCTGCTGGCCGAGGCGGGCCACGCCTCTGCCGCCCCGCCCTCGTCGGCCGCGCCACCTCCGCCGCCCGCGCAGACTCCGCGCGCGGAGGCCGCCGAGTTCGTCCCCGGGCCCACGTTCACCCTGCTGTCCGGCGACCAGGTCCGCCTAGACACGGCCGCCGACGGCCGCCGGCAGGGCGAGGTGGTCTTCGACGCCGGCGAGCAGGACGACATCCGGTTCGACCAGGTCGAGGACGACCTGTACGCGATGCCCGTCACGGCCGTGCGGCTGGTCGGGGAGGGCAGGCTGGACCGGGAGCTGTTCAACCTGACCAAGCTCGCCGAGTTCGGCTACGACGACGCGAGCGTGGCCGAGCTGCCGGTGATCGCCACCTACCCGCCCGCCGAGGCCGGGCAGCGGACAGCGGCCGGGACGGCGGCGGTGCCCGCGGGCGCGAAGCGGACCCGCACGCTGACCGCGATCGACGCCGCGACGCTCAAGGTGGACAAGAAGCAGGCGACCGCCGCCTGGGCGGACCTGACCAGGCCGGACGCACCCGCGCGGAAGGTGTGGCTCGACGGCAAGGTGCGGGCGTCGCTGGACGTCAGCGTGCCCGCGATCGGCGCGCCGCAGGCCTGGCAGGCGGGTCTCGACGGCACGGGCGTCAAGGTCGCGGTGCTGGACACCGGCATCGACGCCGCACACCCGGACTTCGCGGGCCGGATCGCGGTGAGCCAGAGCTTCGTCGCGGGGGAGGAGGTGGCGGACGGACACGGGCACGGCACGCACGTCGCCTCCATCGCACTGGGTTCGGGCGCCGCGTCCGACGGCACGCACAAGGGCGTCGCACCGGGCGCCCGACTCGTGGTCGGCAAGGTGCTCGACAACGCCGGGGACGGACTCGACTCCGAGGTGATCGCCGGCATGGAGTGGGCCGCCGCGCAGGGCGCCAAGGTGATCAACATGAGCCTCGGCGCCGGTCCCACCGACGGCACCGACCCGATGTCCCAGGCCGTGAACCGGATCACCGAGGACACCGGCGCGCTTTTCGTCATCGCCGCGGGTAACGACCACGCTCACGAGACGGTCACCAGCCCTGGCACGGCCGACCGCGCGCTCACCGTCGGCGCGGTCGACAAGACGGCGCCGCACTTCGTCGCGGGGTACTCCTCCAGGGGCCCGCGCATCCTCGACCGCGCCGTGAAGCCGGAGATCACCGCACCCGGCACGGGCATCGTCGCGGCGAAGACCGGTGGCGGGTACGTGTCCCTGCAGGGCACGTCGATGGCGAGCCCGCACGTCGCGGGCGCGGCCGCCATCCTCGCCCAGCAGCACCCGGGCTGGACCGCGGAACAGCTCAAGGACGCACTGGTCAGCACGGCCGACCCCAACCTCGCCGAGGGAGTGACCGAGCAGGGCGCCGGCATGGTCGACCTGGCCGGCGTCACGACGACCAGGGTGGTCGCCACCGGCACGCTCAACCTCGGCGCCATCGAGCCGCCGTACGCGGCGACGAGCGGGACCGTGACGTTCCGGAACGTCTCCGCCGAGCCCGTCCACGCCGACCTGGCGCTGAACCTGCGCAAGGGCCTGTCCGGCAACGAGGCGCACAGCCCGCCGGACGGCGCGGTCACCATCGAGCCGTCCACAGTGGACATCCCGGCCGGTGGCGCCGCCACGGTCCGCGTCACCGTCGACATCGAGGCGCTCGACAGCGCACCCTACTTCGGCTGGCTCGAAGCACGGTCCGGCGACTCGGTGCTCGCCCGCACCACCGTCGGCTGGACCAAGGAGATCCAGAGGCACCGTCTCACCCTCAGGGGTGTCGACCGGACGGGCAGCCCGGCGAACACCTCAACCTGTTCGCTGGTGAACATCATGAACCTGGACACCGGCGAGCAGATCAAGGGCTGGTGGGTGGACGGCCGCGCCCACACCTCGCGCTATGGCGGCCCCGACCCGCTGCTGCCCGCGGGCCGGTACGGCGTGCTGGCGAACGTCTGCACCTACACGGCGGAGGCGCCGTACTTCGTGTTGTCCGACACCATCGGTGGTGCCGCGGAACTGGTCCTCGACCGGGACCGTGAGATCGTCGTCGACGCCCGCACGGCCGAGAAACTCGAGTACCGGACCGAGAAGCAGGCCGAACCGCTCGGTCACAACGGTCACGTGGTCCTGGCGGTGCGGCAGGTGACGGTCCACCACGAGGACGGTGCGATCAGCCATCCCACCATCAGGGTCCGATCCAATGCCGAGGAGATCTACCTCGTGCCGGAGGATTCCACCGCCACGACCGGGACGTTCTACATCCACTTCAGTTCCCACCTGGTGGCCCCGCCGCTGACCATGCGAGCGTCGGGCAAGCGCGTGCCGGCCTTGCACGCGTGGTATCCCAACGAGAGCGTCGACGAGCACAGCTGCGGAAATCTCGTCCGGTGCCATCCGCCGTTCAGCTCCGCCAAGGACTACCAGGTCGTGGACGCGGGCGCCGGCAGCCCCGCCGAACTCGCCGCGGCACGGGTGCACGGCAAGCTGGTGCTGGTGAAGGAGGAGTGGGGCGAGTTCGGGACCTGGCCCCTGGGCGGGCCGCGCGTGGACAAGGTGGCCGCCGACGCGGCGGCGGCCGGAGCCGCGGGCGTGCTGGTCGCCGCCGCCTACCCGGGCACGCACCTGCGGTTGCAGGTCGCTCCCGCGACGATCCCGATCGCGACGCTGCCGGTCGACGAGGGCCGGGAGCTCACCGAAGCGGTGCGACGCGGGTCGGTCTCGGTGCGGGCCGACGGTCAGCCGGTCACCCCGTACACCTACGACCTCAAGTACGAGTTCGGCAAACTGAGGCTCCCCGATCCGGACGTGCGGCACCGGGACCTGGAGACGGTCAACGCCCGCTACCACAGCGATGTGCCGGGCTCGGTCGGCATCGCCGGGAACCACGACGGCTCCCAGCGGCACGCCTTCGCCTACAACGCGACGAAGTTCGCCACGCCGCACACCCGCGTCGAGTACCACACTCCGTCGACGCCGTCGGGTATCGGCCCGCTGCACCGCTACCGGTTCCACGTCGAGAGCGGCCGGACCGTCTACGAGGACAGCCCGCGCAAGCACGTCGGCGGCGCCCGGATCACCGAGGACTACGGATCGGTTCCCGTGGCGCAGGGCCCGGTCGACTACCCGGTCATGACGGCCACGGTCGACAGCGCAGGCAGGGTGGTGCTGTGGCCCGCGGGCGGTGAGCTGTACGTGGCACCGAACGGGCAGGTCTTCGGGTGGCCCAACACCCGGGACGCGGCGCGCGTCGTCCACGACGGCAAGGTGGTGTGCGATGGGCCTGATCTGACCCAACTCGGCTGCGAGACGCCGATGGGCGCCGGCCGGTACCGGTTCGAGAGAGATGTCGAGCAGGACGTCCGCGCCTTCATGACCGCGGTCCACACGGCGTGGGACGTCGACGTCGCGTTCGACGGCGCCGGGGGTGCCATAGAGATCCTGCCCGTCGTCGACCTGCGGTACGACGTCGGTGTCGACCTCACCAACGCGGTGACCGCCGGGAAGTCGTACACCGCGACGTTCACCCCCGGGTACCAACCCGGTTACACCGGCCCGAGTGGTCCGTTCAAGGTCGAGGCGTGGGTGAGCCACGACGACGGCGCCACCTGGCAGCCCGCGGGCGTCGAGCACACGAGAAAGGACGAAGGCGCCGAGTTCCGCCTCCGGGCCCCCAAGGACGCCGAGTTCGTGGCACTGCGGGTCAAGGCGACCGACGCGGCAGGCAACACCATCGACCAAACCATCACCCGCGCGTGGAAGGTGTCACCGCGGCACACCGGCCGTACCCACGAATGACGTCGTTCTGATCCCATTCCCCGGTGTGGAGGGGCCCGCGCGATGGGCCCCTCCACACCGTTCCGGTTGCTCGCCGTGGGCAACCTGAACCGGCCCGGCTTTGGTGGAGGCTCTGATGTGCCCCGAGCTTCGTGGAGTCGACTGGTCGGACTTCATGCCACGATTGGGACGGTGTGGAGCCTTTCACACTGGTCGTCGCGGGCGAGGGCTGAGCCGGAGGGCCGACGTCCCGGCCGGGGCCTTGTCCAAGGTCTTGACCATCCCCACCGGAGGCCGCAAGCCGATGTCGGGGGTGGCCGCTAGGGTGCACCGTCATGAATGCGGCTGATCTCGACTACCAGGCCCGGACCTTGTCCGGCTGCATTCCTCCGCAACTGGTCTCCCGGCTTCTCGAGCTCGGCCACGGGAAGGAAGTGGAGTTCCAGGCCGGCCGTGGGGAGTGGTTCTGCGCGCGTGAGTGGGCACGGCTGCTCGGTGTCCAAGGGCGGCAGGCCGAGGCGTTGGAGGTGCTCGCTCCGTACGTCGCCACGGGCTGGTGGCCGGCCGCCCGCGCCCAGGCGGAACTGTTGGAGAGCTGGGGGCGGGCCGAGGAGGCGATCGCGCTGGCCCGGCCGTACGCCGAGGTCGTAGGGCTTCCGCTGGAGTTCTTCGGGCGGCTGCTGGCCCGGCACGGACGCCGGGACGAGGCGGTCGTGGTGCTGAGCGCCGGAATCGAGGGCTGGTTCCTCGCCACCGCTCTGGCAGAGGTCGTCGAGGGGTCGGGCCGGGAAGAAGACATCGCGGCGCTGCTGTCCGCGCGGATTCCGGCCCAGCACCGGTGCGACGGTCCTTGGTGCTGCCGCGGCCTCGACCCGGACATGGTAATCGGCCTGGTTGCCGCGATCCGCGAGCGCCAGGGCCGCATCGACGAAGCGATCGCCTTGCTGCACACCCGGCAGCAGATCACCTCCGTGAACAACCGCGACCAGTTGGCCGACCTTCTGGCGAGGCATGACCGGATCGAGGAACTGCGTGAGTACGCGGCGTCCGAGTACCACGGGCACGCCGCGCAGCGCCTGGCCGAGGTGTTGGAGGAGCGCGGTGACGTGGAAGGCGCGATCGCTGTGTACCGGCAGCCGGGTGACTCACCGGTCCGTCAGTGTCGCGGTGCGGTCCAGTTGGCGCAGCTCCTGGCCCGGCATGGCCGGTGCGACGAGGCGATCGAGGTGATGCGCGTGCTCGCGGACTCTCCCGGTGGCGCGGAGGACTGGATCGTCGACACGCTGTGCACCTTGTACGCCGACCATGGCCGTGCCCGGGACGGCTTGGCCTACCTCGACACCCTGAAGGCGCGCCGTGACGGCGAGGAGGAGTGGGACTTTTTCAGGATGCGCCTTCGGCTCATGGCCGACTGCGGCTTGCTCGATGAAGCGATCGAGCAGGCGCGGGTGCACCCCGAGGGCGACACCTGGTACGCGGACTGGACCATCTCCGACCTTCTCGCCGAGGCTGGTCGTGCCGAGGAGGCTGTCGCAGTCCTGGAAGCACACGCCCCCGCCAACTGTGACTCTTTGGCCGGCCACCTCATCGACCTCGGCCGGATCAAGGAGGCTGTGGCAGTCCTCCAGCAGCGCAAGTCCGAGCCGGTCGTGCCTGTCTCGACGGGCACTTTCTCCACCGACCCCCCGTTCTGACACCGCTCTAGTTCAGAGAAGCCTGCATCCGATGCCCAGGTTCTGGCCCGACCCCGTCCAACGCGACTGCCTCGTCGAGTTCCGTGACAACCTCATCGCCCGCCGCAGTGGCGCGAGGACCGGATCGACGCGCTGATCGCGGACCATGAGCGTTCGGGTGGGCCACTGTTCATCGCGGGCACGGTGTGGAACCAGGGCACTGTTCGGTGACCACGGCCATCCCCGACGCCTGCGTCAACCCCCGGATTCGGCGGGCCGACCCGCACCTGCCGACGATCCCGCGTCTGTTGCGTATCCTGCCCATAAGACAGATAGGTGCCCTCTGCCCTGAGATGAATGTGGCGTCGCAACCAACATCATCCCAGGCCAGAGCGGCACCTATCGCCATCTACAGCCTCTGCCGCCGCGCTACTCGCGGATTCGGGTCAGGATGGTCGTCCAGGGAGGTTGTCACCCTGAGGAGGAAGGCTCGCCCGGCTCACGTTGCGGATTCGGGCGACATCGAACGCGTATTGATGGAAAATTTCCATCGTGTAAATATGACGCTTGGTGCGGCCGACCAGGTACACTTTACCTGTTTCGATTTCCTTCGCGAGGTAGGACCCGCTGAGCAGCGGTTGCCCGACCGAGATGCCATTGCCGTCAGTGCGCAGCCCGTCCCACCCTGCCCACAGGTTGAAGTAAGTCGCGGTATCGGGGACGTGGTGCCGTAGACCGTCAATTACCAGGTACACCGCCTTCGTGCGAGGGTCCTGGTACCTGAATCCGTTACACCTGTTGCAGACCTCCTGAACTGTCACTGAGTCCGCGGGGTGAGCCACCTCGGTAGCTGAAGCGGGAACGTAATTAACGCCGACCAGTAACATCGCCGACAGGAGGCCGAGCGTCATCCTGGAAAGGATACTCATATAAGGGTCACCTCATAGTTTGAGTTTGTAGTGGGATCAGCGGACTGGCTTCGCGGTGCGCCCCGTCAGGAGCCCTGACTTGCGTGTCCACGGCAATGGTCCCGCTGACGATCTGAATGCCATGGTGCTCGCTGTCCTCTCTCGGGAGTTGTGCCTGATCACGGTCGGCGAGACACCATGGGGAAGCCTTCGGTGAACCTTGTAGGCGGCCACAAGGTCGGGTAGAGAGGTGGGTGGGGGTGGGGCGGCGTGGTCGAGTTCCGGTTACTGGGCACTGTCGAAGTGATGGTCGATGGTGTGCCGATCGATGTCGGGCACGCCCGTCAGCGCGACATACTGGCGGTGTTGCTCATCGATGTCGGTCAGGTGGTGCCGATCGACCGGCTGGCTGACCGGGTGTGGGGTGCGAGGCTTCCGCGCCGCCCGAACGATGCGCTCTACAGTTACCTGTCACGGTTGCGCACGGCGTTTCGCGGCATCGATGACGTCACCATCAAGCGGCAACGCGGGGTGGCGCTGTGGCGCGGAGGGGCGCTCGGCGAGTTCGATTCACCCTGGAGCGACTCCGTCCGCGCCGATCTGGACCGCCGGCAGCGCTACGCGGCCGCGCTGGAACGCAACGACCTCCGTCTCCGGACCGGACATCACGCCGACGTGCTGGCCGAACTGTCCGACGAGGCGATGCTCGATGAACGCGCCGCCGCGCAACTGGTCGAAGCGCTCCAGCTCGATGGGCGCCCGGCCGATGCGCTTGGAATCGCCACCGGGGCGTTTCCGGATGCACGACCTCGTACGGCTTTACGCCCGCGAACTCGCCGGCACGGTCGACAACCCGTGCGATCGGAAGGCAGCCCTCGATCGGCTTTTCGACCACTACCTGCACACGGCTTCCGCGGCGATGGACTTGTTCGCCGTGCACGAGCCCTACCGGCGTCCACCCGAGCCGGCGCCGGGGTGCGCGACACCGGGCTTCGCTGGTTACCTGCAGGCGCGCGCCTGGCTGGACACCGAACGGCCGGCCCTGCTGGCCATGGGAGCCCACGCCGCGGCGTTCGGTCTCGAGCGGCATGCCGTGTGGCTTGCCGCGGTCCTCTACCGCTACCTCGACGTCGCAGCGCACTACGAAGACGCGCTGGTGCTGCACAGCAATGCGCTGGCGTTCACCGATCCCGGCAGTTTGGCCCGGGGGATCGCGCACCATGCCGTGGGCTGGACGTTGTTCCGGCTGGGCCGTGCGGACGAAGCTGCCGAACATCTCCGGCAAGCCCTGTCCAGCGCGCAAGACCACCGATCCGACCTCCTCGAAAGTGCGGTGCGCGACGGACTCGCTTCAGTCCACGACAGGTCCGGCCGGCGGTCCAGCGCGCGCAAGCAGCACGAGCTCGCACTCGCCGCCGCCCGGCGCGCCGGCCACACGCACCTCGAAGGAATCGCCTTGTGCGGTCTCGGCGAACACCACAGCTCATGCGGTGATCACCAGGAAGCTCTTCAGCACCTGCGAGAAAGCGGCCGGATCATCAGGGAAATCGGTGACGGTGGCCTCTCGGGACGGATATTCGCGGCGCTGGGACGGACCTACGTAGGACTCCGCAGGACCGACGAAGCCGCCCGCTATCTCCAGCGCGCCCTGCACTTCGCCCGCGTCGGCCGAAACACCAGCCTCGAAGTCAGCGCACTCAACGATTTCGGCGCCATCGTCACGGCAGCTGAAGCGCTCGATCACCACGAACAGGCGCTTGAACTCGCCAAGAGGATCGGGCACCGGCACGAACTCGTCCGAGCCCACCACGGCCTGGCCGAGGCACACCGGCAGTTGGGCAACCACACGAAAGCCGCAGCACATCTCGAAGCGGCCGACAGCACACACTGGTGAGCAGGTCACGCAGCCGGTTCACACCGCGCACCCAGTCGGCCATGAGGTCTTCGCGGTGCGCGGTGAGCTCGCCCTATCGGGCCGGAAAGCGGCGCACTGGTTTCCCGGCGGGGTTGTCGGCTTTCGCGAACGCGGAGCAGGACCCCTCCGTCGACACTGGTCGGCGGCTGATCGCTACCAGCCCTCGTCGCGCAGCACGGCTCGCGGCTCGTCGTCGTCATCGTCCCGGCTCGCGGGCTTGGGACGGGACGGCGCGGGGCGGGACGGCACCGGGCCGGAGGGTGTCGGCTGGGGCGTGGGTGCAGTCGGCAGGAGCGGAATGTCGCGGAGTACCCCTTCCGCCCGTAGTTCCTCGTGCAGGCGGTGGGTTTCGGAGCGGACCTGCGCGGCTGCCCGTTGCACGGCGTCGACCACGAGTCGGGCGATGTCGCCTTTGGCGGTCGGGGAGATCCGAAGGTCGACGAGCATGCCCCCGGAGTCGACGGTGGCCTGCACGGCGTTGTCCGGCGATGTCGCCGTGGCGGTGATGTTCTTCATCCGCGACTGGGCTTGCAGCATGGCTTCGTTGCGGCGCTTCATGCGGCTCAGGCGCTCGCCGGTGGCCTCTTGCAGTGCTGCCGCCCTGGCGTTGATCGCCTCCGGGTCCATGTTGGTCATCGGCCCTTACCCACGCCCGCGCCCGTCTTGCCGATGCCGTCGTCCGGGACCAGAGGGCCGGTGTCGACCTTCTTGTTGATCTCCTCGCCCTGGTCGGAGCCCAGGTTGAACTCGCGCGGGTCGAAATTCGCCCGGGTCGCGATGGTGGGCGGCTCCGGGTTGACGTCCGGGAGGTGCGGCTTGTTCAGCAATTCGTCGAGGATGTTCCGCAAACCCTGTTCGAGCGCCGCGAGTTGCTCCTCGTAGAGGCGCCGCAGACCTTCCAGCCCATCCGCCAGGCGCTGCATGACGTCGCCCTCGTTCTCGCCGCCGTCGCCGAGTTCGATGATCACGCTGCCGATGCCGGACAGGAAGCCCAGGGCGGCGCCCACGAGACCGCCTTTGGTGATGGCGCCGCCCACGGTGCTCGAGAACACGCCGACCACCGCGCTGCCGACCTTCCAGCCCTGCATCTCGTCGTCCTCCGCCGCGGCGGCGAGGCCACCGTCAGCCTGCCCCACGAGGTCGAGCAGGTCCGATCGCACGGCGAGGAGCAGCGCTTGGTAGGCCTTCATCACGATGGCGACGGCTTCCAGCGCCTCACCTTGGCGCAGGACGGCGGCGTGCATGTTGTTGAGGTAGGCCTCGAAGTTGTCCGCGGCCGTGCCGTGCCAGTCGGCGATGTCGGTCGCGGCGCTGCTCAGCGACTGCGGGGCGTGCGATCCGACTTGCATGGAGGCGTCCTCGAACGACTGGCGCATCAGGTCGGCGGCCTCGTCGTCACCGGCGGTGAACGGCAGGAAGCCGTCGTGCACGCGCTGGGTCAGCGGCGTGACCTGGCCCCAGGTGATCGTGGTCGTGATCTCGGCGAAGTACTCGGCGTAGATCATCACGCGGTCGTGCCACGTCGAGTTGGCCGGGATGAGCCTGCCCATGGTTCACACCTGCCCGTCGGCGTAGCGGTAGCGCTCCACGATCTCCAGCACGGCTTGCCGGGCAAGGTCGAGGTTGTCGCGGTTGTCCTTGATGTCGCGGAAGACCTGGGCGAAGACCTCGGTCCAGGCCGTCGTCACGCCGTTCAGCACGTCCGTCACGTCCGAGCCGGACGCGAAGGCGTTGGCCGACATCGAGAGCGTGTCGCCCACGTAGCCGCCGGCCACCTCCAGGTCGGTGATGGCCATCGGCAGCTTGTCGGTGGCCACCCGTCGCAGTTCGTCCACCTCGACGGAGAACCCGTCCCCGGTCATATCAGCCCCCCTTTCGGCTTGTCGGCCAACGTAACGGAGCGTGTGGGAGCGGTGCCGGGGAACAGGGCAAGTCGACTTCGATTCACCCGCTTGACTCACTGCCGGATCAGCCGGCCTGCGGTCACAGGGAGACTGCGAAGAGGTGGGTCATCGCTGGGAACCATTCCCTGAGCCTGTGGGCGGGGCTCCTTGCACCTTCTCGGGGGCTCGCACAACCTTCCATGGTTCAGGCGCGGGCGTAGCGTTCCGCGAGGGTGCGCAGCAGTGGCCTGAGCTCGTTGGGTGACTCGACGGTGAAGTCCATGCCCAGCATGCCGATGTAGGCGGTGATCGTGTCGAGCGAGTCGGCGCCGGTGACGAGGACCGAGGTGGTGTCGGTGACCGTCTCGACCACGCCGACGGCGGGGTGGATCCGGTCGAGGACGGCCTGCGCCGGGGCGTCGACCCGCAGGCGTGCGTGGACCTGCCAGCCGCTGAACGCGACACGGCGCATGGTGAAGCTGGTGTAGTCCTCGTCGGGGAGGGTGGTGGGGGCGAACCGGCGGTGGGTGCGCATGCGTGGCGTGATCCAGTCCGCCCGGTAGACGTCCCACTCGCCACTGGACGGGTCGCGGGCGACGAGGTACCAGCGTCGCTTCCAGGCGAGCAGGCGGTAGGGCTCGACGAGCAGCGAGGTGTCGCGGTAGTCGAAGCGGAACCACTCGACGTCGTGGATCGCGGTCGCGATGGTGCGCAGCACGGCGGGGTCGACCTCGGGGTCCGGGGCGTCGGTGTCGGTGTTCTCCGGCGCGTGGTCGACGACCGAGGCAAGCGCCTCCACCGTCGGCCGCAGGCGTGGTGGCAGGACCTGTTCGAGCTTGGCCAGCGCGCGGGCGCTGGAGGTCTCGAGCCCGGCGATGCCGCGGCCGGCGCGCAACCCGATCGCCACGGCCACCGCCTCCTCGTCGTCCAGGAGCAGCGGGGGGAGCTTGCCGCCCGCTCCGAGCCGGTAGCCGCCCGCTGCGCCGCGGGTGGCGTCGACGGGATAGTCGAGCGTGCGCAGGCGTTCCACGTCGTTGCGGATGGTGCGGGTCGTGACGCCCAGCCGGTCGGCGAGTTCGGTGCCGCTCCACGACGGGCGTGACTGGAGCAGCGCCAGGAGCGCGAGGAGCCGTGCCGATGTGTCCGCGGTCACTGCGACATCCTCCGTCTTATAGGAACGGGCCTTTCCTATATGCACTTTAACGTCTGTGTCATGACGAACACGGAGATCCGCCCCTTCCGCATCGAGGTCACGCAGGCCGAGCTGGACGACCTGACCGGTCGCCTCGACCGCACCCGCCTGCCGCAGCCGGCGCCGGGCGACACCTGGGAGCACGGCACCCCCAACCACTACCTGCGTGAGGCCGTGACGGCGTGGCGCGCGTTCGACTGGCGTGCCGCCGAGGAGCGCATCAACGCCCACGCGCACTTCATCACCGAGATCGAGAACCAGCCGATCCACTTCATCCACGTCGAGTCGCCGCACGAGGGCGCGACGCCGCTGCTGCTCGCGCACACCTACCCCGGCTCGTCGGTCGACTACCTCGACATGATCGGCAGGCTCACCGACCCCGTCGCCCACGGCGGGCGCGCCGAGGACGCGTTCCACGTCGTCGTGCCGGACGCACCAGGCTTCGGCTTCTCCAACCCGGTCACCGAATCGGGCTGGACCACCGCCCGCGTGGCCCGCGCCTACGACACCCTCATGCGCAGGCTCGGTTACGAGCGCTACGGCGTGCACGGCTCCGACCACGGCGCGATGGTCGCCCGCGAACTCGGCATCCTCGCCCCGGAGGGTTTCCTGGGGTTGCACGTGCTGCAGCTGTTCTCCTTCCCGTCGGGCGACCCCGCGGAGTTCGAACGACTCGAACCGCGGGACTACGCCGGTCTGGAGCACATGCGGTGGTTCCAGAAGGTCGGCGGCTACAACACCATGAACGCCAGCAGGCCGCAGACGGTCGCGGCCGGGCTCAGCGACTCGCCGATCGGGATGCTCGCCTACAGCGAGCTGTTCAACTCCTTCGGCAACGGCACGTCCCTGGTGCCGCTGGAGACCATCCTCACCGAGGTGTCCGTCAACTGGTTCGCGAACGCCGCCGCGGGCATGGCCCGGTCCTACTTCGACAACGCCGCCGTCCCCGCCGACGAGCCCGCCCCGGTGAACGCCGCCCCGACCGGCGTGGCCGTGTTCGCCGACGACTTCCAGACCATCAAGGTGTTCGCGGAACGGGACAACTCCGACATCGTGCACTGGAGCCGTTTCGAGAAGGGCGGCCACTTCGCCGCACTCGAGGTCCCGGAGATCGTGGTGGACGACATCCGGACGTTCTTCACCGCACTGCGGTGAACTCCCTGAAACGGCCTCCCGACCCCCGGTCTGCGACAGGCGGAACGGGGGTCGGGTTTTCTGCCTCGGTCAGCCCACCGGCCGGCACCCGAGCCGCCTCACACCCGTGAAGTGGGTCGACGGCTGGCCCCGCGTCGGACCCGTCAACCTCACCGAACGCGCACCCGCCGTGTGGCACCCCGTCGAGCCGGACCCGCCGCGTGACGACTTCGACACCGCGGACCTCGCACCGCGGTGGATCTCCCCTTACGCGCGTCTCGTCGACTCGTGGTCGCTGGCCGACCGGCCGGGGTGGCTCACGCTGCACGCCACGGCACGTCGCCGTGATCGCCCGGATCGGACCACTGCGCCGGCGCGTGGCCGAACGACCCGTGCCACCCGGCCCGCTGACCCTGGCAATCACCACCCGCACGGACGACACGGGCGCACCGGACCTCGTCGGCTTCCACGTCGACAGCGAGCTGCTGGCCGAGCTCGACGGCCGCTACCTGTCCACCGAGGTCGCCACCGGCTTCACCGGACGGGCGATCGGCATGTACGTCACCGAGGGCACGGTGTTGTGATGACCGGTCGGATCCAGTCACCGCTCGTTCGACGGACCACCTGAACGCTTAACCGCAAGGGAAAAGTCCGTAGGCGGTGCCCAGGGGACGCCGCCTACGGGTGTGCAGTGCTTGTTCAGTTGTCAGTCACCCGATGTCACAGCGCCGGGTAGGCGTTGCGCATGAGCTCCTGGAACTGGGCCGAGAACCAGTGGCCCGAGAGCGGCGCGTTCGCCAGTGCACCCGACATGTTGTTGCCGTTGCGGATGTTGCCGGTGTACGTGGGGTCGCACATGCGGTCGAAGCCCTTGCCCTCGTCGTTCGGGATCTGGGTGCTGGAGCCGTCGGACTCGCCCGGCGGCTTGATCCAGACGTAGGCGTCGATACCCGGCTTCGGAGCGGCCGTCGGACGCTCGCCCAGACCGGCGCCGGACTGGTTGCACCAGTTGCCCTTCTGGTGACGACGGTCGATGCGCGACTCGTTCACGTAGGTGGTCGGGTCGCCCGAGGTCGACTTGGCGGTGGGCCGGTTCGGGCCGCCCCAGCCGTTGCGCGAGGTGTCGATCAGCATGCCGATGCCGCTGTCGAAGCCCTGCTTCACCAGTTCTGCGCGCATCGCCGTGGCGAAGCCCACCTCACCGTTGAAGTCGTTCCAGTCGATCCACTTCGAGGCCTCCTTCACCGGGCGGCCGCCGACGTTGTCGTCGACCGTCCAGAACGGCTCCTCCAGCGCGGAGAAGTTCGCCGTGTTGGTGATGAAGCCGTGGATCTTGTCCTTGGTGGCGCCGTTCTTGCCGAGGAGCGTCGCGAACAGCTTCGCCGCGGCGAAGAAGTTGTCGTACTGGGGATCCGCGTCGCCCCAACCGATCCAGCCGTGGTGGCCGGCGTCGATGTAGTTGTAGACGTTGCCGATGGCGCCGAGTTTGCCGATGGAGTAGGAAATGCCCTCGACGTAGTTGCCGTTCTGCTTCATGACGTCGCAGTTCGGCGTGGCGGTGGCGCGCGGCGACACGTTCGTCACCAGGTTCGGCAGCGAGTCGATCTCGGTGACCGCGACGATGCGCAGCTTCGAGTACGCCGGCCGGGCTACGATCCGGCGATCTTGTCGATGTACTCGGTCTTGTAGCGACCGATCTCGTCGGCCTTCAGCTCACCGTTCGACGCCAGCGCGGCGCAGTCGCGGCCGGGCAGGTTGTAGACGACGAACTGGAACACCAGCTGACCGTCCGCACGGGCCGCCCGCTGCTTCTCCGCCTCGTTCAGGTGATCGACCAGACCCATGGAGCCGGTGGTCGGCGAGCCGTTGCCGGTGATCGCGCTGATCCGGTCCAGCCACACACCGGTCGGCTGGTTGGCGATCCGCGAGCCACCCGGCTCGGCAGCCGCCTGACGCGACCACTGCGGGTTGACGTACACGCCCGCGCCCACGTACGGGTTGTCCACCTTCGGACCACCCGGGTTGGTGTCCGTGGAGGTCGTCGTGGTGGTGGTGCTGGTGGTCGTCGTGGTGTCGACCGTCCCCGTGCACACCGTGCCGTTCAACCGGAACGACGTGGGCACCGGGTTGGACCCGTTCCACGAACCGTTGAAGCCGGGTGCCACCGAAGCACCGGTGCCGAGGTTGGCGCTCCAGGAGGGGTTGCGGACCGTCACGCGGCTCCCGGACTGGGAGAACTCACCGTTCCAACCCTGCTGGACCGACTGGCCGGCGGCGAAGTCCCACTCCAGCGTCCAACCGCCGGAGATGGCGTCACCGAGGTTGGTGACCGTGACGTTGGCGCCGAATCCGCCTTGCCACTGACTCGAAACTTGATACGACACCCGGCAACCGGGCGCCGCATTGGCGGTGGCGGTCGAAGCCACCACCCCGGCGACGGACAAAGCCGCCACCGAGGTCATCGCCAATGCCCCGGTCATTTTCCGGGATCGTACGAACGTGCGCAGACTCATGCATCGCCTCCTTGCGAGCAAACCACCATTCGGGAGCGCTTCCGGAAATGTCCCCTAAATAGATCCACACGAGACCGAAAAGCTTCTGGGAGCGCTCCCAGAAGAACCATAACGCGCGGTGCCTGGCACGCGCCGAAGTCGAGGAATAGATGGGTATGCGCAAGAAACTCCTGCACTGATTGTTGGCTGGTGCTTGCCGGCCGATTTGAGTGAGTAGACCGGCCCCGGCACGCCCGATCCGGCTACGCGTGGGGGTCCGATGAGCTGTGCCGATGCGTCGCCGACCGGCCGCGACAACGAAGTGGGCGACTGCGACCGCTGCGGCACCTATGTGGGCGGCAGATCGGTGTCCGACAACGCTCCGGCAGCTGCGCGGGCAGCCTGACAGCACATTGGCCGCAGGTCCCGCTCTCGACGGGATCTCAGCCGAGGCGGTCCGCGCGCAGTTGAGCGCGTGACGTGATCTCCAGTTTGCGGAACAACTGGGCGACGTGCCGATCGACCGTCCGGGAGGACAGGACGAGCTTGTCGGCGATTTCGCGGTTGGTCTGCCCGGCCGCGACCATGCGTGCGATCTGAGCCTCCCGGGGTGAGAGGTCGTTGCCGTACCCCGGTCGTCCCCGTCGGGCCGGTTTCGCGCTGCCGAGGGTGTGCAGGGTGTGGCGGCAGCGCACGGCGTCCTTGGACGCTCCGAGTCCGTCGAGGGTCTCCACCAGGTCCGTGAGCAGCTCGACGGCCTTGTCCGGGTCGGACGGCGCCAGGCCCGTCGCCTCGTGTTCCCTGGAGATGGCGGCGAAGTACGGTGCACCCATCGCCTCGTAGCCTGCGGCGGCCTGCCTGAAGTGGCCGACGGCCTCGGTGTGCCGGCCCCGAGCTTCGGCCAGCGAGCCGCGGCACTGCGCGAGCGCGGCGAGCACGGCCGGCGCGTCGCGGCCGGCGATGCCTTCGGCGGCCTCGTCCACCAGTCGTTGGGCGTCCGCAGTCCGTCCGGCGGCTAAGTAGGCGGTGACCGCGACCGGAGCCAGCACGCCTGCCCAGGGCCAGCCGTCCGTGAACCGCACGGCGGCAAGTCCCCGCTCGACTTCCGCCGCCGCTTTGCCTGCCGCTTTGCGTTCCAGCAGGATCGTGGCCAGTCCCGCGATCCCGCTGATCGCCACCGGAACGATGGCGTCGTCGGGGTCGTGGGCGCCGGTCCTGCCGAAGTGCTCGACCGCCGCCGCCCGGTCGCCGCGCGCCGCGGCGAGCCACCCGAGCACCTGTTCCAGTTCGCCGGTCACGCTGGTCACGTCGCGGTACTCCTCGATCAACCCGCTCGCCCGTTCCGTCAGGCCTCCCCACCGACCGGTGATCCAGTCCAGCCGCGCTTCGGTGGTCCGGCCGGTGGCGACCACGTACGACGCGCCGCGCTCGGTCGCGAGCCGCAGCCCGTCGCGCAGGAACCGGGCGCCCAGGTCGAGGTGGCCCAGCCACACGCAGGCGTCGGCGACGGCGCACCGCAACCGGGCCAGCTGCCGCTCACCACCGTGGGTGTCCGCGCGCTGGGGCATCTCGTCCATCCCCGTGAGGTACCCGCGGTGCAGACGGGATCCGAGCAGATCGGCTGCCAGGGAGATCCGCAGCTCGCCCGTCGCGGTCACCTGGTGAGTCTCGGCCCGCTGCCGCCACAGATCGAGTTCAGCGGGCGGCACCGTGCCCAGGTACGGCGTCGCGAGCACGGCCGCGGCGCGGGCCACGAGGTCGGGCCTGTCCACCGACTCGTCGATCGCGCGGTGGAGTTCGGCCCGTCCTTCCCGGATGCGGCCGATCTGCCGGACCAGCAGCAGGGCCCGGTGCAGGCGCACCTCGCCGCGCACCGCCGTGGTCAGCCGCGGGTCGAGCAGCAGGTGTTGCAGCATCCCCGTCGGGTCCCGCTGCTCCAGCCCTGTGCTGGCGATGTGCCCGAGCTTGATCGCCAGCCGGTCGACGACATCGGCGGGCAGCGCCGCAACGGCGAGCAACCGCTGGAGCAGCGTGGTCGCGGTCGCCGCGTCACCGGAGTCGACGGCCCGGTCCACCGCGGCCTCTGCGTAGGTCACCCAGTCCGCCGTGCGGCCCGCCCGCTCGCTGTGCTCGGCCAGCTGGACCAACGGTCTCGGTTCGACGTGCTCCAGTGCGTCGACGGCGCGGTCGTGCAGGGCGGCACGCTCGGGAGAGCTGATCCCGTCGTAGACGGCCTGACGGGCCAACATGTGCCGGAAGCCGTACCGCAACCCCTCCACCTCGTGCAGGACATGTCCGTCGACAGCGTGCGACAGCATTGTCCGCAACCTGTTCTCCGGGACGCCGCCCACCTCGGCGAGCAACGCGGCGGGCGCGGGCGTGCCGAGCACGGCGGCCGCCTCGACCAGGTGAACCGCGGCGGTGGGCAGGGCGGCGAGGCGATCGGCCATCGCGTCGCGCAGGAGCACTGGGACCTTGACGGCGTCGAGCAGCTGTTCTGCCTGCGCGCTGCCCGCGCGCACCGCCCCTGCCGGGTCGCGTAAGGCGCGCAGCACCTCCTCCACGACGAACGGGATGCCCGCGGTCCGCTCGTGCAGCCGGGCCGCGAACTCCGCCGACACGCTCTCCACGCCGAGGATCGCCTCGGTCAGCCCCCGCACACCGTTGACGTCCAGCGGCTCGATCTCCAGCACCGCGACCAGGCCGCCGGCAGCGGGCCGGAACTCCGCGCCCAACGGGCTGCCGCCGTGCAAGTCCTCCCGTCGGTAGGTGAGGACCATGGCGAGGTCGGCCGGCGGCTCGCCGGCCAAGAAGCGCAGCAGCTGGCGCGTGCCGTCATCGGCCCAGTGCAGATCTTCCACCACCAGCAACGCCGGACCGAGTGCGCCGAGGAGTTCGCGCACCGCCCGGAAGAGCCGGTGCCGCTCGGCCCGCGGATCACCCAGCGGCGGCAACGGGGCGGGCAGCTCGGCGGCGATCTCGGGCAGCAGCGGAGCCAGCGCGCCGATCACCGGATTCAGGCTCGGCTGCCGGGCCAGTGCCGGCCCCACGCCGCGCAGCGCCTCCAACAAAGCACCGTAGGAGAACGTCTCACCGACCCGTTGACAGTGGCCGACCAGCGGCAACACCGACCCCAGGTCGCCGGCGAGCAACTCCGACACCAGCCTGCTCTTGCCCACCCCCGCCTCGCCCTCGATCAGCACGACCGCCGGGCGGCGCACGACGACCTCCCGCAGCACGGCCAAGTCACCGCCACGCCCGACCAGAACAGGTGAACCGGCCCGGAACCAACCACCGCGGCCCGTCTCCGGGCCGCCAACCCGTCGCATCACCGCACCTCCAAAGCGCACCGATCGACGTCCTCGGACGCTGAACTCGAACGAGCAGGCCGTCCGGGCTCCCTCCGACCGGGTCGTGGATCAGACGGCGGTGCGGGTCGGGTCACGCCAGTGCCTATACCCCGTCCGACCGACGGCTGCTTCACGTCCACGAACTCCCGGATCGCACTGTCGGGAACGGGCGGTGCCGCCACCGGCGGCGGCACCGACACCGTTGTCGTGATCCGTGCGTGGTCAGCCGAGCGTGCAGCTGACCGCAGGTGTCGTGTCGGCGCCGCTCCGGCCGGCCAGGAAGCCGAACGTGGCGGTGCTGCCGGGCGCCAAGGCGCCGTTCCAGGTGAGGTTCCGCGCGGTCACCGTCGTGCCGTTCTGGGTGACGTCGGCGTTCCACGCCTGGGTGATCCTGCGGCCGTCAGCGAAGTCGAACGTGGCTGTCCACGCCGAGGTCGCCGCCGTCGTGCCGTTGCGCACGCTCACTTCGCCCTGGAGCCCGTCGCCCCACTGGCTGATCACGCGGTAGGTCGCGGTGCAGGTCCCGGCCGGTGTGGTCGTCGTGGTCGTGGTCGGAGTCGTGGTGGTCGTGGTGGTGGGTGTGCCGTCGAGGACAGCGGCCAAACTGGGGTACCAGCGGTCGGCCATCTTGCGGACGCCGGCGTCGTTGGGGTGCACGCCGTCGTAGGTGTCGACGGCGATGTCGAAGCCGGTCCACTGGTCGACCAGGGTGATGGGGGACTGCGCCGTGGTCTTGCTCGTCACCAGGGACGGGATGGCGTTGTTGAGCGCGACCACGTGGGTGCACTCGGGGCAGTGCATCGGGATGATCTTCGCCATCAGGATCTTGACGTTCGGGTTGTCGGCCCGCATCTGGTCGATGAGCTTGGAGTAGGCCGCGATGACGGCGTCGATGGGGCGGAAGTTGCCCCACATGTCGTTGGTGCCCAGGTGCATGAGCACGACGTCGGGACGGGCGGCGTCCAGCCACGCCGGCAGCTGGTTCTGGTCGGCGATGCCCGTGGCCGAGTAACCGCTGTGGCCCTCGTGGTCGGTGTCGAACGGCACCGAGCAGCCGCCGCTGGACTTGGTGCCGACGAAGTCGACGTTGGTGTAGCCGGTCTTCTGCAGGCGGTCCCAGAGGTAGGCGCGCCAACAGCCGGGGGCTTCGGTGATCGAGTCACCGAGCGGCATGATCCGCACCGGCGCCGCTGCCGTCGGCGGCGGTGCGGCGGCGGAGAACGCGGGCTGTGCCACGACGAGCGCCGATACCGCCAAGAGGGAGGCCGCGATCAGGGCGAACAGGGCGGGTGTTCCGGGCTTGCTTCGTACGGACATGGGTCGTCCCCTCGGGGCGACCGGCCCGCCGGGGATAGGCGGCGGGCCGGTCGTGTCTGATGGAGCCGTGCAGGTAACCGGTTAGCGGACCGCGTAGGGGTCCTGGGCGAGCAGGTGGGCCTTGTAGCCTTCGCCGACGCCGGGCTCGGGAGTGCCGTTCCAGTCCTTGATGAGCACGGCGCCCTGGGTGCAGCCCCACGGGGTCCAGGTCCACGGGAGGTAGCTGACGTTGTGGGCGTCGGCCCAGTCCGCCACCCGCTGCATGTAGTCGAAGCCGCAGTCGTCCTGGCCGAACTCGCCGAGCACGACCGGGACCTGCTGGGCGATCGGGGCGATGTGGGTGTCCCAACAGGTCTCGTTGGCGCAGGCGTTGAAGCTGTAGGCGTGCCAGGACGCGGCGATGTTGTTCAGCGGGTCGGTCGGCTTGTACTTCAGCCACTCGCGCATGTTGTTGCCCCACTCCAGGCCGCCCAGCATCAGGACGTTGGTCGCACCGGTGGCCCGCACCGCGTCGACCAGGTCCTGCATGCCGGCGACCTCGTACGGCAGACCCGTGCAGGTGCCGCCGTCGCGCCAGCACTGCCAGCCCAGGGTCGTGTCCCAGTTCGCGGGCATCTCCGGGTACGGCTCGTTGAACAGGTCGAACACGACGGCGTCGTTACCCTTGAACGTGTTCGCGACACCGGTCCAGAACTGCGGGGAGTACTTCGCGTCGGTCATCGGCTTCTGGCACACCGCGTGCTCGTCCTTGCAGTGCCAGTCCGGCGCGTTGGTGTAGGCGCCCCAGGTCCAGTGCAGGTCCAGGATCACGTTGATGCCGTTGGCCACCAGCAGATCCACGTAGTCCTTGATGGCCTGTTGGTAGGGGGCGCCGCTGGGCGTGCCGTACACGCCCAGCCAGCACTCCTCGTTCAACGGGACCCGCACCGCGTGGATGTTCCAGGTCTTCATCGCGTCCACCGACGCCTGGTCCACCGGACCGTTGTCCCACATGCCCTTGTCCTGCACGCAGGCGAACTCGGCAGTGGAGCGGTTCACGCCCAGCAGCCGGTACGGCTTGCCCTCCTCGGTGACCAGCTTGTTGCCGGAAACCCGCAGCTCCGGCGCCGCCCCGTCGACCGGCGGAGTGGTGGTCGTCGTGGTCGTGGTGGTCGTCGTCGGGTCGACGCCGGTGCACGCGGCGCCGTTGACGGCGAAGTCCGTCGGCTTGGCGTTGGTGCCGCTGTAGGCGAAGTTCGCCCCCGCCGAGACGCTGCCGTTCACGGCGATGGTGCCGTTCCAGCTCATGTTGGTGACGGAGATCTGCTTGCCCGACTGCTTCCAGTTGCCGTTCCAGCCGTGTTGCAGGGTCTGGTTGCCGGCGTAGGAATAGGTCAGCGTCCAACCGCTGACCGGCGACGAGCCGAGGTTGGCCACGGTCACGTTGGCACCGAAGCCACTGCCCCAGTCGTTGGCCGTGTAGTCGACCCGGCACGCGAACGCCGCCGCGGCGTTCGCGTCACTCGCCCACGACCCGCCGGCCGCCGCCAGCAGGGCCGTGCTCGCGATGGACACCACAGCGCCCACCGCGGCCAGCGCGGTACGGCGTTTTCTGGTTCTTCCCAACATCAGCACTCCTTTGTGCGGGGTGACGGTCCAGTCCGTCACCATGTTCTTCCGAAAGCAGTTCAACTGACCGGGAGGAAGGGCCACCGAATTGAGGGTGGACCGGCTCCGTTCGAGGTGTCCCGGTAATCCTGGGAGCGTTCCCAGGGGGACCGTAGCGAAAATGTTGAGAAACCTGAAGACCCCGTGCGGAAACGGCTGGTGCGTATCATTTCGTCGACTTCGCGTCAGATGGGCGTCGAGGAAAAATGGGTTGCCGAAATCCGGAGATGTGGCCGATTGTCTGATGTCGGCCATCAACTCCTGGCTTTGGTGTTTCTTATCTGCGGAATCCGGTCAACCCGTGGGCGATCGTGATCGGTGGCGACCGCCCGCCGAGCCGCTGTCAGGCGGCGGTCGATCCAGTCGCCGGCAGTTGCCGTCGGAGGCCGCTACGTGTTTCAGCACCGGTTCCTCCTCACTCGTCGAGGTGGCGCAGGACGTGGGTGGTGGTCAGCCGCCGGTAGTGGCCTGGGTGGACGGGTTCGCCGACCAGCCAGACCTCGGTGTGCAGCGGCAGGTGGCCCGCGGATGGGCCGGTGGACAGGGTGATGCGGCCCGGTTCAACGACGCGGCGGCCGTCGACGCCGGTGAAGGAGAACGCGTCGGTCGGCACGTCGAACAGCACCACCCGGGCCTGTCCGGGTTCCAGCGCGACCCGGGCGAACCCGACGAGCTGGACCAGGGGGCGTACCACCTGGGCCACCGGGTCGGAGGCGTAGAGCTGCACGACCTCGTCGACCGGGCGGTGCCCGCTGTTGCGGACGGTGACCCGGACTTCCACCGATCCCGTGGTGGGTGCCTCATCGTCGGTGGTGGCCAGCGTCTCGTAGCGCACGGTCGAGTAGGACAAGCCGTGGCCGAACGGGAACAGCGGTGTCGGGTCCAGCGCCGAGATGCCGTCGGTCTTCGCGCCCAGCAGCGGCTGGAGGTAGGTCGAGGGGTTGACCGACGGCAGCCTGGGCACTTGGACGGGCAGCCGTCCGGAGGGGTTGACGCGTCCGCTGAGCACCCCGGCCACGGCCGAGGCGCCTTCCACACCGGGGAAGAACGCCTGCACCACTGCGGCGGCGCGGTCTGCGTACTCACCGAGCGCGTAGGACCGACCTGACACCACGACCAGCACGGTCGGCGTGTCGGTGGCCAGCACAGCGTCGACCAGGCGGCCCTGCAACCCCGGCAGGCGCAGGTCGGGCACGTCGCAGCCCTCACCGGAGGTGCCGTCGCCGACGAACAGCAGGGCGACGTCGGCCAGGGACGCGACGCGAACGGCTTCCGCGATCCCGGTGGCGGGACCGCCGGAAACCTCGACACCCCGGGCGTAGTGGACGGTGGCCTGCGGGTACTCGGCTTGAACCTGTTGCCTGATCGTGGCGATGAGCAGACCCGCACCGCGTTCGGGGTTGCGGTGCAGCACGTGGTTGGTGAAGGCGTAGCCGCCCATCAAGGTCAGCGGGTCGTCGGCGCACGGACCCAGCACGGCGATCCGGGCCCGACGGCGCAGTCTCAGCGGGAGGGTCGCGCGGTCATTGGCCAGCAACACCACCGACCGCTCGGCGATCATGCGGGCCAGCCACCGGTTGTCGGCGCTGTCGAGGTCCACCTCATCCACTGCCACCGGCACGACGGGGCCTCCGTCGAGCAGGCCCAGCTCGACCTTCTGCCGCAGCACCCGGCGCACGGCCTCGTCTACCAGGGATTCCTCGACGTCACCGGCCCGCACGTGCTCGACCAGGTGCACGCCGTACCCGCGCGTCTCGGGCAACTCCACGTCGATGCCGGCGCGCAGCGCGAGCACCCCGGCCTGCCCCTCGTCGGCGGCAATCCGGTGCATCGAGGCCAGGAACGGGACAGCCCAATAATCGGCGACGACCGTGCCGGTGAACCCCCACTCCTCGCGCAGCAGACGCCGCAGCAGCTGGGCGTTCGCCGCGGCGGGCACACCGTCGACGTCGGTGTAGGAGTTCATCACCGACCGTGCCCCGCCCACGCGCAGCGCGATCTCGAACGGCGGCAGGATCACGTCGGCCAGCTCGCGCGGTCCGATGCCGGCCGGCGCGTGGTTGCGGGGGGAGCGGGAAGTCGCGTAGCCGGCGAAGTGCCTGAGGGTGGTGATGATCCCGGCCTCCTCCAACCCCCGCACGTAGGCCGCGCCGAGCTGTCCGACCAGGTACGGGTCCTCCCCCAACGTCTCCTCCACCCGACCCCACCGGTAGTCGCGCACCACGTCCAACACGGGCGCCAAGCCCTGGTGCACGCCCACCGCGCGCAGGTCACGTCCGATCGCCGAGGCCATCTCGCGTACCAGGGCCACGTCGAACGTCGCCGCCCACGCCAGCGGCGTGGGATAGGCCGTCGCGCCGTAGGTGGCGAACCCGGTCAGGCACTCCTCGTGCACGATGGCCGGAATCCCGAACCGGTTGCCCGCCACCACCCGCTCTTGGAGCGTCCGCAGCCGCTCGACGCCCTCCGCGACGGTGACCGGCGCGGTGCCGAAGACGCGGGTCAGGTGCCCGATCCCGCCGCGGACCAGATCGTCCACGTCACCGGTCGCGGACGCGGTGAACACAGCGGGCATCGGCGCGGACTCCGTCGCGGAACCGCCGTCGTCCTGGCCGAGCCACACCGAGCCGAGCTGGGCGACCTTCTCCTCCAGGGTCATGGCCGCCAACAACGCCTCCACGCGGTCGTGCACGGGCAGGGCCCGATCGCGCCAGGGTGCGTCTGATTGGGTGTTGATCAGCGATGTCATGGTTTCCCTTGAGGTGGTGTCAGCCCGTGAAGGCGCCGTCGAGGATCCCGGCGACCATTCCTGCTACGTGTTCACCGCGCCCAGCACGGACCGGATCAGATACCACGGCGTTTCACGCTGAGGTGTGTGAACCTCCCGTCACCAACGTGTTGGCGCAGCTGAGCACCCGTGGGTGCAGCAGAACGGTCGGATCCCGCAATGATTCCGAAGTACGGACGATGAAGTGGTGCGTTTCTCCGGCGGTGAGCGAGATGAGCATGTCGTCGACGACCGCGTCGGCGGCCACTTTGTCGACCAGCAGGCCGAGGTCACGCACATAGGAGGTGGCCCGGACGTCCACGCGGTATCCGCCGGCTACGGGTGTGACGTCGGCGGTGAACGGCTCCGGGTGGTAATGAAGGTCGAGGTCTTCGCGGAACAGGTGGTGGGCGCGGACGCCGTCGACGGTAGCGATGAGCACTTCGCTCGTCGGGTCGGCGGGTTCGAGGAGGTGATCGGCCAGGTCGAGCCGGGCGGTGGATCGGGGTGGCACGTCGAGCCGCATCTCGGCGGTGGACAGCACCTCGCCGGCGAAGTCCTGTCGGGTCACGTGCGCCGTGCCTGTCCAGGGTTGGTCGTCGTCGTTGACCGCGACCAGGGTGGGCCTTCCTTCGCGTGGCTGGACGGTCAGCAGCCGCGGCGCGAACGCGTGCTTGAGGGCGTAGTAGAGGGGTTTAGGGCGTTCGTCGCTGTCCACGGCGGCCCAGGAGATGGCCGGCCAGCAGTCGTTGAGCTGCCAGACCAGTGCTCCGGCGGTCCGTGGCCACCAGGAGCGGTAGTGCTCGATGCCGAACGCCACGGCGCGGGCCTGGTTGAGTTGGGTCGCCCAGTGCCACTGCTCGAAGTCGGTCGGGACCGGCAGGTGGGGTGCGAGGCCGCGGTCGAGGTTGCGGTTGCCGTTGACGGCTTTCTGGTGGAGTCGGAACGCGGGCGAGGTGGGCGTCAGCGGCTGGCCGTGGATCCATCGGGTGAGGGTGGTCCAGGTGGGTGGCCCTTGGAAGCCGAACTCGGCGCTGAAGCGGGGGATGTGGTCGCGGTAGTGGGTGTAGTCCAGGATGTTCCAGACGTCCCAGTCGTGACGGGTGCCGTGGTGGGCGTCGTTGGGCGGCAGGTCGCCGGGGCTGTACGGGCTGCCGGGCGCGTACGTGCGGGTGGGGTCGAGTTCTTCGACGATCTTGGGGAGCAGGTCGTGGTAGTAGCCGCTGCCCCAGGTCCGTCCTTCCAGGCTGTCCTGCCATCCCTCCCACTCCGCGTAGGCGGGGAGGTTCTCGTTGTTGCCGTTCCACAGCACTAGGGACGGGTGGGAGACCAGGCGGGTGATGTTCTCCCGCGCCTCGGCCTCGACCTCTCCCAGTAGTGGCTCCTCTTCGGCGTAGTAGGCGCACGCGAACGGGAAGTCCTGCCACACCATCACGCCGCGTTCGTCGCAGATGTCGTAGAAGTCGTCGGTCTCGTAGATGCCGCCGCCCCACACCCGCAGCATGTTCATGTTCGCGCCGACGGCCTGGTCGACCCGACGGGCGAGCCGCTCACGGGTGACCCGGGTGAGGAAGTGGTCGTCCGGGATCCAGTTGGCGCCCTTGGCGAAGACGCGCTTGCCGTTGACGACGAAGACGAACGGGGTGCCGAACTCGTCCGGTTCGGTGTCCACGGTGACGGTGCGGAACCCGATCCGGCGCCGGACCGCGTCCACCTGCCTACCGTCGGCCAGCAGCGCGACGGTCAGGTCGTAGAGCGGATGGTCGCCGTAGCCGACCGGCCACCACAAGTCGGCGTCCGGCACGAGCACGGTGACGTGCGCGGCGTCGCCCGTGACGGCCAATGCTTCCGTGCGGTCGCCGACCGTGACCAGCGCGGTGTAATCGCGATCCGCGGCACGGTCCAGTTCCAGGTGCACGTCGACGCGGCCGGTGCCGTCGGCGTCGACGGTGACCAGCGGGCGCACATCCGCCAGGCGGGCAGTGTCCCAGCGTTCCAACCGGACGGGTTTCCACAGGCCGGCGGTCTGCAGGTCAGGTCCCCAGTCCCAGCCGAACGAGCAGGCCATCTTGCGGATGGCGTTGTACGGGTGCGGGTACGCACGCTTGCGCCAGCCGAGGTCGGACTCCGTCTGCTCGGCGTGGTCGAGCGCGGACCACAGCGTCACGGTCAGGTCGTTGTCGCCGTCGCGCAGTGATGCGCCGACGTCGAAGCGGTAGCCGCGGTGCATGTTGGTGGTGTGGCCGAGCACTTCGCCGTTCAGCTCGACGGTGGCGACGGTGTCGATGCCGTCGAAGACCAGGTCCACCCGTTCACCGGCCTGCGGCGTCTGCGCCGCGAAAGTGGTCGAGTACTGCCAGTCGACGCGGTGCATCCAGGTCAGCTCCGCCTCGTTGCGGTCGAGGTACGGGTCGGGGATGAGGTCTGCGGCCATCAGGTCGAGGTGGGTGCTGCCGGGGACCCGCGCGGGCACCTCCAGGTCGGCTAGGTCGGCCGGCACCGGGCCTTCCACGGCGCGCAGGCGCCAGCCGTCGTGCAGGTTCAAGCGCGTCATGGCGGCTCTCTTCCTCGTTGGTCGACTCAGGGCGAAGCGCATCGAGATGGTTACTCAGGGAGGTGAAGTAAGTCAACACCTGGGTCTGCAGTCGCCAAGGCCTGTTGAGACATAGCGCGCCGATTGAGGGCGGTTTGCCCGTTGACGGCTTAGTTAGAGGACCTAATAATGACCGGGCGCAGGGTGAGTGTCGTGACGCGTCCTGCGAACCGCACGTCAAGGAGGACGTCGTGATGATGTCGAGAAGAGCCAGCGCACGTGTGCGCGCCGCAACCGCGATGCTCGCCGCGGCGGTCGTGGCCGTGGGGTGCGGATCGTCGGGTGCACCGGCCGGGGCCGAGAGTTCCACCCTGGTGGCCTACACCGGCGCGTCCGGCGACTTCCAGATCAACTTCAACCCGTTCGCGCCGAGCAACCTCGGCGGAGGGGGCACGATCTTCCAGCCCCTGTTCTTCTACAACGTCCTCCGCGACGCCGACCCGACACCGAGGCTGGGCACCGAGTTCGCGTGGAACGAGGACGGCACGCAGCTGTCCATCACCCTTAGAGATGGCGTGACCTGGTCCGACGGCGAGAAGTTCACCGCCGCCGACGTCGTGTTCACCCTCGACATGATCACCAAGCACAAGGGCATGAACAACACCGGCTACGCCGGGCGGGCCGAGGCGGTCGACGACACGCACGTGACCATCGCATTCGACCGACCGTCCTTCCTGGACGGTCCGTCGGTCCTCGGCAAGACCTACATCGTGCCGGAGCACAAGTGGAAGGACATCGCCGACCCGGCGGTCGCCGTGGTGAAGGACCCGGTCGGCACCGGCCCGTACGTGCTGGACGAGTTCAAGCCGCAGGCGTTCACGTTCAAGGCGAACCCGACCTACTGGGGCGGTGAGCCCGCCGTCAAGAAGGTCCGCTACCTCTCGCTCTCGGGCAACCAGGCCGGCGCCGCCGCGCTCAAGGCCGGGCAGATCGACTGGCAGACCGGGCCCGTGCCGGACATCAAGGACGTCGGGAAGACCTACCCCGGCTACCAGTCCACCATCACCCACGCCAACCAGATCGTCCTGGTCACGTGCAGCAGCGCCGCCCTGGGCTGCCAGGGCCCCCAGACCGACCCTGCCGTGCGTCAGGCGATCTACCACGCCATCGACCGGACCCAGACCAACGCGCTGGCGTTCGAGAACACCAGCAGCGACATCTCACCCAGCTTCCTGCTACCCGGACGCGACGACGCACTGCTCTCCGACAAGCTCCAAAACAAGACCGCCCCGATGCGACCGGACCAGGCCAAGGCGCAGCAGATCCTGGAGAGCGCCGGCTACGCCAAGGGCCCCGACGGCATCTACGCCAAAGACGGCACACCGGTGGCGTTGACGCTCAGCGTCGTCGCCGGCTGGACCGACTACATCACCGCGGTGGACACCATCGGTCAGCAACTCCAGCAGGCCGGCATCAAGCTCACCCCGCAACAGGTGTCCTGGAACGAGTTCGTCGACTCCAGGGACCGCGGCGCGTTCCAGCTGATCATCGACTCGCTCTACCAGGGCCCCGCGCCGGACCCGTACTACCTCTACAACTTCTTCTACAGCACCGCGCAGACCGCCGCCGTCGGCGCCAAACCCGGCCCGAACGTCAGCCGGTTCTCCGACCCGCAGGTCGACCAGGCCCTCGACGCGCTCAAGCTCCTCAACCCCACCGACACCACCGCCCGGCAACCCCACCTGGACACGATCCAGACCCGCATCGAGCAGGCGATGCCCTACATCCCGGTCCTCACCCAGGGCACGGTCAACGTCTACCACGAAGCCAAGTTCACCGGCTGGCCGACAAAGGACGACCTGTACGCCTCCCCGGCGGCCTGGGCGCACCCCGACAACGCGGAGGTCTTCATGCGCCTCCGCCCCACGGGGAAGTAACTCCCCGGTCCGTCTGCCGCCACTGGCGTTCTTCCTGCTCTTCCAGCACATGCCCGTGCGCGGCGTGGACCCCGGCGCGGTCGAATCACACTCCATTTAGGACATCCATGACTCTCGACCAGACGGTCAGCCCCACACTGGACACCGCCCCGTGGTGGACCTCGGCCGTGGTCTACCAGGTCTACCCGCGCAGCTTCGCCGACTCCGACGGCGACGGTGTAGGTGATCTCAACGGCATCACGTCGCGGTTGGAACACCTGGAGCGGTTGGGCGTCGACGTGATCTGGCTGTCGCCCGTCTACGCCTCGCCACAGGCCGACAACGGCTACGACATCGCCGACTACCAGGCGATCGACCCGCTGTTCGGCACCTTGGAGGACTTCGACCGGCTGGTCGCCGAGGCGCACGCCCGCGGCATGAAGCTGGTGATGGACCTGGTGGTCAACCACACCTCCGACGAACACCCCTGGTTCGTCGAGTCCCGCTCCTCCAAGCACAACCCCAAGCGCGACTGGTACTGGTGGCGCCGGCCGCGGGAAGGGTTCGAAGCCGGGCAGCCGGGCGCCGAACCGACGAACTGGCAGTCGTACTTCTCCGGCCCGACCTGGACCCTCGACGAGGCGACCGGCGAGTACTACCTGCACCTGTTCGCACCCCGGCAGCCGGACCTGAACTGGGAAAACCCGGAGGTCCGGCAGGAGGTGTACTCGATGATGAGGTGGTGGCTGGACCGGGGCGTGGACGGCTTCCGGATGGACGTCATCAGCCTGATCTCCAAGGACCCCGCCCTTCCCGACGGCGCGACGACCGGCGCCGGCGGCCTCGGCGACGGGTTCCCGCACTTCAGCAACGGACCGCGCGTCCACGAATTCCTCCAGGAGATGCACCGGGAGGTGTTCGACGGCCGGTCCGGCGACCTGCTGACCGTGGGGGAGACGCCCGGCGTCACCTGGGCAGACGCCCGGCTGTTCACCGACCCGGCACGGCGCGAGCTGGACATGGTGTTCCAGTTCGACCACGTCTGCCTCGACCACGGCCCCGGCGGCAAGTTCGACCTGCGCCCGCTGGACCTGCGCGACCTCAAAGCCTCGATGGGGCGTTGGCAGGAGGAGTTGAGCGAGGTCGGCTGGAACAGCCTCTACTGGTGCAACCACGACCAGCCCCGCGTGGTGTCCCGGTTCGGCGACGACGGCGAGCACTGGCGCGAATCCGCCACCGCCTGGGCCACCGTGCTGCACCTGCACCGCGGCACGCCCTACGTCTACCAGGGCGAGGAGCTGGGCATGACCAACGCGCCGTTCGCCGGCGTGCACGAGATGCGCGACATCGAATCCCTCAACCACTACGCCGAGGCCATCGCCGCGGGCGGCGACCCGGAGTCGGTGCTGCGCGGCCTGCGCACCATGGGCCGCGACAACGCCCGCACCCCCGTGCAATGGGACGCAAGCCCGCAGGCCGGGTTCACCACCGGCCAACCGTGGCTCGCGGTCAACCCCAACCACACCTGGCTCAACGCCGCCGCCCAGTACGACGACCCTCGCTCCGTCTTCAACCACTACCGCAAGCTCATCGAACTGCGCCACGCGCTCCCCGTCATCGCCCACGGCGACTTCCGGATGCTCCTGGCCGACCACCCGCACCTCTACGCCTACGAACGCACGCTGAACGACGACCGACTGCTCGTCGTGGCCAACCTCAGCGGCACACCGCACACCGCGGCACTGGACGGCGACTGGTCCGCCGTCGACCTGCTGCTGTCCAACGTCGACGAACCATCGATCGTGAACGGCCGGATCTCCATGGAACCGTGGTCCGCGCACGTCTTCAGGAAAAGGTGAGATGAACAAGCCGATCATCCCCGGCATGCACCCCGACCCGAGCGTCTGCCGCGCGGGTGAGGACTACTACCTCGCCTGCTCCAGCTTCGAGTACTTCCCCGGCGTCCCGATCTTCCACAGCCGGAACCTGACCGACTGGGTCCAGATCGGCAACGCGCTGGACCGGCCGGGCCAACTCCGACTGCCCGCCGGCACGGCCGCCTCCAGCGGGATCTACGCCCCGACGCTGCGCCACCACGACGGCCGGTTCTGGCTGATCGTCACCAACGTCGCGGGCGACGGCAACCTGCTGTTCCACACGGAGGACCCGGCGGGTCCCTGGTCCGACCCGGTGCGGCTGCCCGACGTCCACGGCATCGACCCCGACCTGGCCTGGGACGAGGACGGCAACTGCTGGTGCACCTACGCCGGCGTCGGCCAGGTCCGCATCGACCCGACCACCGGCGAGACTCTGGGAGAACCCCGTGCGCTCTGGTCCGGCACACCGGGCGCCCACGCCCCCGAGGCGCCGCACCTGTACAAGATCGGCGACCACTTGTACCTGATGATCGCCGAGGGCGGCACCGAACGCGGTCACGCGGCCTTGATCGCCCGCGGCCCCACGGTCAACGGCCCGTTCGAACCCTGTCCGGACAACCCGATCCTGACCCATCGGGGCACCGATCACCCCATCCAGAACACCGGGCACGCAGACCTCGTGCAGGCGCCCGACGGCTCGTGGTGGATGGTGCTGCTCGGCGTGCGCCCGCGCGGGGGGACGCCCGGCTGGCACGTGCTGGGTCGGGAGACCTTCCTCGCGCCGGTGCGCTGGGTCGACGGGTGGCCCGTCGTCGGCGAGCCGGGGACCGACTCACCCACGTCACCGCACCCCACCGCCACCGAGCCCGTCCGGGACGACTTCGACAAGTCCGACCTGCACCCCCGCTGGATCTCCCTGCGCCACCGGCCCGCCGACCACTGCACCACCGAGGCCCGACCCGGGTGGCTCACCCTCCGCGCCGAGGGCGGTTCGCCGGACGATCCGGACGTCACCTTCGTCGGCCGCCGTCAGCAGCACCTGTCGTGCCGCGCCCGCGCCGCGATCGACGCCACCGAGGGCAGCGGCGGCCTGGTGGTGCGGCTGGACGAACGGCACCACTACGCGATCGAGGTGGCCGACGGGCAGGTGAGCGCCTATGCCCGGATCGGGCCGCTGCGGTCCCTGGTGGGGTCCGCGCAGGCGGGACCGGGCGAGGTGGTGCTGGAGATCGCGATCGCCGAGCCCCGGACGCCGACCGACTCCCACAACGGTCCCGACACGGTGACCCTCGGCGTCGTCCGACCGGATGGCACTCGCACCGAGCTGGCCCGCCTGGACGGCCGCTACCTCTCGACCGAGGTGGCCGGGGGCTTCACCGGACGGGTGATCGGCATGTACGCGTCGAGCGGCGCCGTCCACTTCGACTGGTTCGACTACGAACCGGTCGAGGCCGCCGCGGACGACACCACGAAGTGGGACTCGGAACAGGTGTGACGACCCCACGGCATGCCGATGGATGCCTTCCGGAGTTGACCACCGCCCGTTGAGCGATGACGCGTTGGCGACGCCGCCGGGCGGCGCGGCCGAGTTCGGGACCGTCGCCGGCAGCGACTGCCAAGCCAGCCACGCCACCCTTCTTTAGGTTGCCTTTGAAACAGAAAGCGCTGATGGTGGCACCTGAAGGCAGTGACGGTGGGCGACCCGGTGGGCCGGGGATGGGCTAAGTGAAGTAGCCTGGCGAAAGGGTGCGGTGAAGGAGGAAATCGTGGCGAGAAGCCCGGTCTGGGCAAGCCGGCCGAAGACGCGAGGCGTGGTGCTGGACGTGATCAGAGCGGCGCGCTCGATCAGCCGGGTGGAGCTCGCGACGGCGACCGGTCTCACCGGGGCGACGATCTCCGACGTCGTGCGCGAGCTCCTGGGCGACGGCCTGGTCGTCGAGGCCGGTCGTGGTGCGCCGACGGGTGGCAAGCCGCGCACGATGGTCCAGCTCAACCCGCCCGCCCGCTACAGCGTCGGAGTGCAACTCGAGCGCAACGCCTGCGTCATCGTGGTCGTCGACCTGGCCGGCCGACCGGTGGCGCGCACGTCGTTCCACGGCGTGTCGTCGATGCCGCCGGAGCAGGCGTTGCCGCTCGTGGCGTCCCGAGTGGACACCCTGCTGACGACGGCGGGCGTCGACCGGGAGAAGGTGCTCGGGGTCGGCCTGGTCAGTTACGGTCCGCAGGACCGGGGTGCGGGTGTGCTGTTGACGCCGCAGCCCACCGAGGACTGGTACGACTACCCCGTCGCGCCGCGCCTCGCGGAGAGCCTGGACCTGCCCGTGCTGCTCGACAACGACGCCGCCGCGGCGGCCATCGGCGAGTACTGGATGGGTGCGGTGGACCCGCAGAGCACCTATGGCTGCTTCTACATGGCCACCGGGATCGGCGGCGGGGTGGTGGTCGCCGGCGAGGTGTACCGGGGCAGCACGTCGAACACCGCGGAGATCGGCCACATCTCAATCGACGTCAACGGCGACGAATGCCCGTGCGGCAACGTCGGGTGCCTGGAGAACTACGCCGGCCCATCGGCCCTGGTGCGGCAGGCGCTGGCGATGCCGGACCTCGCCCGGCGACTGGCGCTCGACCCGGCCGCCGACGACTTCCTGACCGAGTTCGCACGGATCGCGGCCGCCGCGAACGCCGGCGATCCCGAGGCCCGCGAACTCGTCGAGCGGTCGGCGCGCTACATCGGTCACGCCGCGGTCACCGTGGCGACCCTGTTCGACCTGGACACGATCGTCCTGGCCGGACAGAGCTTCGCGGTGGCGGGCTCGATCTACCAGGCCGTGATCCAACGAGAGCTGGACCGCCGGTTGTTCGCCCGCAAGGCCCACCCGGTGCGGGTGGTGCCGTCGGTGAACGGGTCGGACGCGGCCGCGATCGGCGGGGCGATCCTCGTCCTGCAGAGCGAGCTGATACTCGGCCACGGCCGCTCCGAGGACGGAGCACGGCAGGTGCCCGCCGGCGCGGTCGAGGCACCGTGACCGTTCGCGCTCAGCGCTCGTGTGATGCGGCGGAGAGCTGTCCCTGTGTTCAAGCACGGCGTGACCGGCGGTTGGCTTCCGGGGCGTTCGCGGCGTGGCTTGTCAGGCGCTGCCGCCGCGTACCAGGTCGGTGGGCAGCAGGAGGCCGGGTTCGTCGTCGTGGCCGTGTTCGACCTGGCGCAGGCAGCGGGCGATCAGTTCGCGGGTGATGCGTTCGACGGGGATGCGGGCGGTGGTGAGGGTGGGTTCGGTGACCAGGCCGACGGCGCCGCCGTCGCGGCGTTGTCCACGTCCACCCAGTGCTGGGGCAGGTCCGGGGCGAGGCGGCCGAAAGAGGCGAAGGGGATGTTGCTGTCGGCCAGGAAGCGGGCCCGCTCGTCCTCCACACCGGACTCGGACAGCACCACCGCGTCCACGGCGTGCCGGGCCGCGAGCTCCTTGAACACGCCAAGGGGGTCCTCGTGGTGGTGGGTGAAGACGAGCACCTGGTGGTCGACGTCGGCGCCGGCCTTCACCAGGGCGAGCAGGAAGTGCAGGGTGAATCCCTGTGCCCGGTCGAGCTGCTCGCCGAAGATGTGGTAGCCGATCTGCATGGAGCGCCGTGAGCGCAGGGTCTGCGCGGCGCGGTTGGGCTGGTAGCCCAGCTCGTGCATGGCGCTGGTGACCTTTTCGTAGGTCGCGGCGGAGTAGTACTCGTCGCGGCCGTTGAGGACGTTGGACACGGTCTGCCTCGACACGCCCGCGGCGGCGGCCACGTCCACGATGCCGACGCGCCGTCTTCCCTGCTCCGTGCGGTTCCCAGGCACCGGTCCACCTCCTCGTCCTGAAACATCATTCACCCTATGTGACCAGTCGGGCACGTCATGCTCGAGGACGTCCGGATCGACCCCACCAGCCCTGCGACCACCTCCACCCCGATCACCTTCGCCGCCGTTCCCTACTTCCTGTGGGGCAACCGCACGCCCGGACCGATGCGGGTCTGGATACCGACCACCACCGCGTGACGAAACACCTGTCGGTCTCTGTTGCCCAATTCGGCTGTGCGGCGAGGTGGAGTCTGGCGAGGTGGCTGGTGCTCCGCTGTCCGGTGAGGTGCCGTTCCACCGTGCGTCCAGGCGGATCAGGTTGAGGGCGGTGGCGGCGAAGACATGGGCGAGGCGGGTCTTGGTCAGCCTGGTGTAGCGGCTGCGGCGGACTCCGGTGGCGGCGGCCGCTTGGTGGACGGTGTGCATTGTGGACGGACCGGGCAGGATCGGCAGGCGGTGACGGGACAGCGATCCACCGCCCGAGTCGAACAGGCGGACAGGACCAGCAGCGTCGTGCCGCTCGTCGCGGCGTGTCGGGTGTTCACCGGACACCACCGCGTGCATGGGGTTTCTAGGCTCGCCCGTACGGGTGGCTCCATGCCTGCGATCCGTACCACCCGGACACTGGTCACCGGAACAAAGACGGCAGGAAATCGGCTTCATGAGCAACCAGCAGCCACCTTGGCAGCCGTACCAAGGGCAGCCGCATCACGGGCAGCCGCACCACGGGTACCAAGGCCGACCGCAACCGGCGCAGCCGTACCCTCAGCACCCGTCCCAGCACGCGGCGCCGTATCCCGGTGGCGGCTACCCCGGCGCGCCGCAGGAAGGCCGGCGACCACCCAAGCGAGGCACGAAGGGCAAGGTCTTCCTCGCGATCGCCGGTGTGGTCGTGGTCGTCGCCGCCGCGGTGACGGGTGTCGTGCTCTACACCGGCGGCGGGTCGGGTGGCGGGCCGGACTTCGCCGAGCGACCCGGTGCCGAGGAGGTGGCCTTCCCCGACCTGGGCAAACTCGGCTACGACGCCGGGCCGGACGCCGTGTGCGAGTCGCTCGGCAAGATCATGACCGCGCGCGGCTACGAACGCGCCGGCAGCAGCTCGAAGTTCGGCATCACGTGCTTCTTCGACACACCGGCCGCCTCCGTGCTGAAGGACGGCACCACGCACCTGAGCGTCGGGATCTTCGTGATCCGCGGCGCGGACGCCGACCGCGGCTACCGCCTCAAGATCGACAGCATCACCCGGTTCCGGGAGAAGCCCACCGCCCGCGAATCCTTCGTGCTCAGCGAGTTGACCGAGTTCCCCTCAGGCGATGAGGGATTCTTCGCGCACAGCGAGTTCAAGGGCAACCCGGACAAGCACTCGCTGGCCACGGTCGGCTTCCGGTCGGGCGACGACACGGTCGTCATGGAGATCAACGGCAGCATCCGCAACCTCAGCGGCGACCAGCCGAACGACGCGATGCCCGAGGCGGAGCTCTACGGCGAAGCGGTCGACATCGTCAAGGCCATGAACGGCGACGGCTCGGCCGGCGCGCCGCGGATCAAGCCGGCTCCGACGCAGGAGTACCCGGGGCTGCCCCCGCTGAAGAAGCCACGACTGGCCGAAGGCGACGGCGCCGACGGGCAGTGCGCCGCGATCACCACCGCGGCCCAGCAGCTGGTCATGAAGCTGAAGAAGGCGGACGTCGCGTCGAGCACCAGCACCGTCCTGTGCCACTACGACCACGCCGCCGACTACCACCAGAAGCGGATCCTCCACCGCCTGGAGGTGACGGTGCGAGACTTCAGCGCCAACCAGAAACTGTCCGCCAGCGGTGAACTCGGACGGGACCTGCTCACGATCTTCGAGCAGGCGGCCGAGAAACCCCAGTCGGGTGACAAGCGGAAGAGCACCCAGGGCCCGCTGTACTCGCTGCCGGTGGGCACGTCCGGCTACATGGTCTACACCAAACAGGAAGGCGCGGACGGGAAGAGCTCCGCCTGGATCAAGGCCGCGTACGTGCAGGACAACATCTACTACCGGTTCTACCTGACCGGAGCCAGGTTCGCCGACGGCACCACCGATCCGGTCGCCTTGCCCGAGGAGCAGCTCGTGGCCGACCTTCTGAAGATCCTGACCGCGATGGACCGCTGACGGGTCACCCATCGTCGAGGAGCCGCCAGGCGGTGAGGGCCGGTCTCACCCGGATCAGCCCGGGTGGCTCGGTGAGCGTGCAGGTGCAGGAGGCCGAGGTCATCTCCGGACTGAGGTGGTTGATCCCGGACCACCAGGGGACCAATCAGCTCCCCATGTCCACCTCGGCGACGTGGTGCGGGCGAGCGGTCATGCGCTCGGTTGCCAACCGGTTCGACGGTCTTGGCTTTACTGACAGTGGAGTATTGCGCTGGTAGCTCCGTGCGGATACGTTGTCGAAACATCGCTCAGGTCGAACCGGTTCGATGGCAGATGGACGATTCCAGTTGCAACGCCGCCGCCTGGAGGGACTACGTCATGAAGGCCTCCCCGTTCAGTCGCCGCGTGACCGCCGCCTTGGCTGCGGAGGGACTGGTCCTGCCCGTGTGTTTCGCCGCCGGGGACACGGGTGGTGCTGAAAGCCAATCAGGACACCGGCTTGGACGCGTCGCAGGCGTCGCCCAACCTGGTGGTCGCCGGTGGGGGCGCAGAGCAACGGCGGGGCCATCGCCGCCTTGACCGTCATGCCGGATCGCGACGGCGCTGTCCGGATCCGCAGTCGTGTGCTTGTCGGCGATTCGAATTGCGCGACACGACGCGCGACAAGGCCGTCCGGCCGACCAGGTGGGAGCCCGAGGTGGTCGCATTCCACGGCCGGGCGCACGACATTTACCGCGTGAAGAACCGGCGCCGGCCGGCCGGCGCTCGGACGACGTATCGGAACGGGACGCAGCAAGCTCCACCAGGGCGCGACGGCTGGCCAGATGCGAAACTGACCGGCCGTGTCGTCCTGGGTCTTCTTGACCGGCGACAAATCACCTGCATAACGTAGGGGGGCTATCGAAACCTGTCTCCGGGAATTGCTGCCCGCGCGGAGGACTGACTCAATGTCGAGCTCGCTTAACGATGTGCTGCGCGTTTCGTGGCCCGACTGCGACCGGACTCCGGGTCGGAAGACCGGCGTGTCATCACTCTGGAGCACTTCGATGCCGCGGTTACTCGGTCCGAACTTGAAGACCGGTGTACTGCGCATAAGGGCTGCGAGTGGCCTTTCGACCGCCTGTGCGGTTCAGTGCTCAGGTCCGTCTGCTCGACGGACGCTGAACAGGCAGGAGTCGACGTCGCGCCTCTTCACGCCTGTGGTTGGTTAGTGGATCAGCGCGTGTCCGTCGAATGACCGGCACATTCGGGCCGGCATGCGTCCACCTCCGTTCGCGTTCGACCACTGATGATCTGGAGACAAGTATGCCGTTTTCGGTTCGCCGACCGGTGAGGCGACCGTCAAACAAGTCGTTGCCGATTGCCGCGGCCCTGCTCGCGGTAGGTACGAGTTTGGCGATTGTCCCGCCTTCGGCGCAGGCTCAACAGGATTTGCCGCCGCAGCAGTCCGGTGTGACCCTGCGCGTGTTCGACCTGCAGGTCGACCTGGACAAGCTGTGCAAGCTCAAGGCGGGGCAGACTCCCAACGTCGATAAACTGATGTCCACAATCGACTGGAGCTCTTCCGACGATTTCGGGATCAAAGATCGCTTCCTGTCGGAGACGACGGCCAACCTCAACGTCCCGACCGCGGGCGCCTACACATTCCGGCTCACCAGTGACGACGGCTCCCGCCTCTACATCGGTGACAAGACGGTGATCCTCCACGACGGGGTGCATGCGGCGACATCCGTCGTCGGCTCGATCGACCTGACCGCCGGCTACCACCCGTTGAGGATCACCCACTTCGACCGGCTGTACGACCAGCGGCTCCTTCTGGAGTGGCAGCCGCCAGGCGCCGACAGCTTCACCGTCGTGCCCAACTCGGCCCTGAGCACCGAGGCCGATGTCACGCGTGTCACCGCACCGGGTAAGAAGGAATGCGAGGCCGGCCGCGACTCCCCGGGTGACGGCCTGCCGCTGACCGGCGTCCACCCTGGTTACACGTTGACCAATCTGCGCCCGGCGGGTTTCCAGCCGCAGGTCACGGGGATGGATTGGCTGCCCGACGGCAGGCTCGCGATCTCCACCTGGGGTGGCACCTACAAGCAAGCAGGCGAGGTGTACCTGCTCGGCAACGTCACGGGCACCACCGACCCGAGTCACGTGACCGTGCAGAAGTTCGCCCAGGGTCTCAACGAGCCCATGGGCATCAAATTCGTCGACGGCAAACTTTACGTGTCCGAAAAGGACGGCCTGACTGAACTTGTCGACAGCAACGGTGATTCGGTTGCCGACGACTACCGCACGATCGCCACGTGGGAACAGGGCGGGAACTACCACGAGTTCGCCTTCGGGCTGCTCTACGCCGACGGCTTCTTCCACCTCAACCTCTCTGTCGCGATCAGCGGCATCGGCAACAGCACGGACCCGCAACCGGCGCCCAACCGCGGCACCGCGGTGAAGGTCAACAAGGCCACCGGTGAAGTGACCTACGTGGCCGGCGGCCTGCGTACCCCGCACGGCATCGGGTGGGGTCCCGAAGGTGAAATCTTCGTCACCGACAACCAGGGTGACTGGCTGCCGTCGTCGAAACTGGTCCAGATCAAGGAAGGCGGGTTCTACAACCACTACAACAACCCGGCGGGCCCGTTCGACGACCGACCCGTCACCCAGCCCGTCCTGTGGATCCCTCAGAACGAGATCGGGAACTCGCCGGTCAACCCGGTGTTGCTGAAAGAGGGCCCGTTCAAAGGCCAGCTGGTCATCGGCGACGTCACGTACGGTGGTCTCCAACGCGCCTTCTTGGAGAAGGTGAACGGGCAGTACCAGGGTGCGTTGTTCCGGCACACACAAGGCCTCGAAGCCGGGGTCAGCAGGCTCACCCTCGGCCCGGACGGCGCGATCTACACCGGTGGCATCGGCGCAGGTGGCAACTGGGGCCAGCCCGGCAAGCTCGGCTACGGCCTGCAGAAGCTGTCTCCCAACGGGTCCAATCCGTTCGACATGCTCGCGATGAGGGCGGTCAAGGGTGGATTCGAGATCGAGTACACCCAGCCGTTGTCGACCGAAACGGCGCAGGACCTGGCAGGGAAGTACGAGTTCGAGCAGTGGCGTTACCAACCGACCACCGACTACGGCGGCCCCAAGATCGACCAACAGTGGCCGCAGGCGACTTCGGCCACTCTGTCCGCAGACGGCAGGAAGGTGACCGTCCTGGTGCCGGGCCTCAAGCCTGGCCGGGTGGTCCACGTCCGTTCGCCGCGCCCGTTCGCGTCCACGACAGGTGAAACCCTGTGGAGCACCGAGGCTTGGTACACCCTCAACACCATTCCCGGCGCAGCGACGAAGGAGTACCAAGCTGAAAACGCCCACCTCGAAGCCGGCGCGGGTGTCGCCTCGAACCACCCGGGTTTCTCGGGTACCGGCTTCGTGGACGGGTACTGGAACAAAGGGGCAACCACCACGTTCACAGTGGACGCAGCCCAGGCGGGCAGCCACAACGTGGCCCTGCGCTACTCCAACGGGCCCCACGGCGGTAAGGGGACCAAGAGCGTCTCGGTGTACGTCAACGGAGTGAAGGTCCGGCAGACGCGGCTGGCTACTACCGTCGAGTGGAATTCGTGGTCGACCCACACCGAGGCCCTTGACCTGGCTGCCGGGAAGAACACCATCGCCTACAAGTACGACCAAGGCGACAACGGTTACATCAACCTCGACAAGATCGACGTCACGCCGACCGAACGGACAAACCTGTTCAAGGGCAACGACCTGACTGCATGGGAGTCCCTTGACGGAGGTCCGGCGACCTGGCCTGTGGCAGGCGACACCGTCGAGTCCTACGGCGGGGACATCCGCACCAAGCAGGCATACCGGGACTTCCGGTTGCACGTCGAGTGGTGGCAACCGCAGTTCCCGCCCGAGGTGACCGGGCAAGCCCGCGGCAACAGCGGGGTGTACCTGCAGGAGCGGTACGAGGTCCAGGTGCTCGACTCCTTCGGCCTCACCCCGGGTTTGGACGACGCGGGTGCCATCTACGGCAAGCGTGTGCCAGACGTCAACGCAGCCACGGCACCTAAGACGTGGCAGACCTACGACATCACATTCCGCGCTGCGCGGTACGACAGTGCGGGCAACAAGGTGGCCAACGCCCGCGTCACGGTGGTGTGGAACGGTCGGGTGGTCCACAACGATGTCGAGATCGATGGTACGACGAGGGGACACAGCCTCCCCGAGAACGACTCGCCCGGTGGAATCCGGCTTCAGGACCACGGTGACGCCGGCGAGAACCCGAAGTACCGCAACATCTGGATCGAGCCGCTGAGCTGACACGTCGGGAAGGGAGCCGCCGTGCTTGTACGGCGGCTCCCGAACTCGTGTCAGCACGTCGCTTCGCTCCCAGGACGGTAGCCGGGAGCGTGGCGTAGGCGCATGATCGCTGCATGACTTAGCGCTCTCTGCGCAGCGGACGCCGATGCGGAATCCTTCGCCGCGCCGGGTGGCGGCTACACCTGTTGCCGGCATGGCGGGGACGGCGGATCCACTCCGAGCAAGGAGTGGGTCCGCTCGCATCGTCGGCCCATCGACGTGGTGGCGGTCGTCGGCTGGGTGGTGCTCAACCGCACCACGTTCGGCCGTCGTACCTACGCAGTCGGCGGCAATCCCGAGGCAGCCCGGCTGGCCGGTATCAACGTGCGGCGGCACACGGTGCTGCTCTACACGCTGTTGGGTGTGTGCTGCGGCATCGCCGCTGCAGTGCGTCCTGACCGCCGTCGAGGACAGCGCCGCCAGCCGCACCTGGCACGCCGTCCGACGACCCTTTGGCACCGGGAGAGAGACCAGTGACGCGTCCGATCACCCTGTTCACCGGCCAGTGGGCCGACCTGCCGTTCGAGGAAGTCGCCCGCCTGGCCGCCGACTGGGGCTACGACGGCCTCGAGATCGCCTGCTGGGGCGACCACCTCGACCCCTGGCGAGCCGCCGAGGACGACGACTACATCGCCGACCGAAAGGCGATCCTCGCCAAAGACAACCTCACAGTCTGGACGATCTCCAACCACCTCACCGGCGTTGAATGGGAAGACGCCGGGGTGGACCGACTCCTCGGCGCCCCCGAAGCGCTGGAATTCGTGCGCAAGCATGCTTTCGACCCACCCACGGCGTCCTTCGACGCCGTCTTCTCCAGTAGCGAGTGACCAATGGTGTCGACAGGTGCACCGGCCCAGGGCGGGGACGGTCCATGGTTGGTGGTACCCCCGTCGCTTCGAGCTGTTCGGCTCGCCCTGGGGTTGTCCTCACAGGCGGTGGCAGAGAGGGTCGGCGTCACCACGGCGTGCCTGCTGCGTTGGGAACGCCGTCAGCGCACACCGTCCCCGGAGGCCATGGCGGCGTTGGCGAGCGTTCTGCGCTTGTCGGTGCAACAGACGGCCGCCTTCTTCGTCGAAGGACCGGAACACCCCGGCGTCGACGACACCCTGCCGGGCCGAGGGCTGCGGACGCTCCGCCGGAACCTCGGCGTTCCGACTCGGCGCATCGCGGACGCGCTGGGCGTCACCGTTCGCACGGTGTACCACTGGGAGAAGGGAGGCACCAGACTCCCGGTCCGGTTGCTGGCCCCGCTCGCCGAGTGCCTCGGCACCAAACCCGACGACCTGGTCGAGGCGTTGCGCGAGTCCACGGGCGGTGCACCAGCCCCGCTGAGACCGAATGGCGAACTGGCACGTCTCCGTCAGCGAGCGGGTTATTCCCAGGTGCAGGTTGCTGCTCTGCTCGATGTTTCGCGGACGACTCTGCGTGGTTGGGAACGTGGTGAGGTCGTGCCACCCTGGCAGGCGATCCGGTTGATGGCCTCCTTCTACCGGGTGCCGTTGGCGGCGTTGGCGGCGTTGGCCAAGGCCGGGACGCCGAGCTTCCTGGATCCGGGGACCTGGTTGCCAGGGGAGCTGCCGGAGTTGTTGCGGGTGTTGCGTCAGTGGAACGGGTTAACCCAGGCGCAGGTCGGCGAACACTGCGGTACCAGCAGCGCCACAGTGCGGGGCTGGGAACGTGCCCGGCAGCGGCCACAGCCCTCTCAACAGCGTCGTCTGGAATGCCTATACCACTTACCGCCGGATTCCCTGACCCATGCCTACGCCGCATCACCACCGATCAGCGGTCACGCGAACCGCGACGCCTGCTGACCCGCACCGACCCGTGAACAGGAGTAGCCGTGGTGCAACGAAGGACCGGGCTGTGGTTGATCGGCGCACGCGGGTCGGTCGCGACGACGGCGATCAGCGGGCTGCTGGCGTTGCGGGCGGGCCTGGCGCCGCCGACCGGGTGCGTGACCGAACGACCGGAACTGGCCGGGGCGCCGTTGCCCGGCTGGGACGACCTGGTCGTCGGCGGGCACGATGTGGTCGACACGGCGTTGGTCAAACGGGCGGAGCAGTTGGCCGACAGCGGTGTGGTGCCGCACCGGCTGCTCGGGCCCATCGCGGCCGGGTTGCGGGCGGCGGACGAGGAGATCCGGGAGGGCTATCACCCGGTTACGCACCGGGGCAGTCAGGCGGACGCCGCGCGGCGGCTCGGCGCGGACATCGCGGACTTCCGGGAGCGGCACGGTTTGGCGCGGGTCGTCGTGGTGAACGTGTCCTCGACGGAGCCGCCGGTCCCGGCCATGCCGGAGCACGACGACCTGGCGTTGTTGGAGGAAGCGCTGGCCGATCCGGCGCGTGCGGTGTTGCCTCCGAGTTCGGTGTCCGCGTACGCGGCGCTGGTGGCGGGTTGTCCGTTTGTGGACTTCACGCCGTCGACCGGTATCGCGTTGGCCGCGCTTGATCAGTTGGCCCGTCGGGAGCGGTTGCCGTACGCGGGGCGTGACGGCAAGACGGGTGAGACGTTGTTGCGGACGGTGCTCGCGCCGATGTTCACCGCGCGGGCGTTGCGGGTGCGGTCGTGGGCGGGGACGAATCTGCTCGGTGGTGGTGACGGGGCGACGTTGGAGGACCCGGCGCACGCGGACAGCAAGATCGTGTCGAAGGCGCGTGGTCTGGCGGCGTTGCTCGGGGACGACGTCACCGCGCCGCTGCACATCGACAACGTGCCGGATCTGGGTGAGCAGAAGACGGCGTGGGACCACGTGTCGTTCGAGGGGTTCCTCGGTGCGCGGATGTCGTTGCAGCTCACCTGGACCGGGCTGGACTCGTCGTTGGCCGCGCCGTTGGTGTTGGACCTGGCCCGGTTGGTCGCTGCGGCGCACGCGGCCGGTGGGCGGGGGAGTTGGGGTGAAGGCGTACGCGGAACTCGTGCGGGCACCGCGTTGCCCACTGGCACATGTATACGAGCTCGGGCCCACAGTCAAGAGCGTCGCTGTCAAGCGTTCACCTGACACCACCCGAGGCGCTTCGTTCCTAGCCTGATCTTCACACGAGGGGAAAGGAACGACATGACGAAGACAACAGGGGTACTTCGGCGGGCAGGCGTGGGGCTTGCCGCGATGCTCATGGCCACCATCGGCGCCGTCGCCTCGACGGGCACGGCGGCCGCGGCGACTCCGCTCTGCGAGAAAGTGCTGGCTCGGTCGATCAACGGCATCGCGATCTACGTCCCGGCCGCCGCCAACGGCAGCCAGACGTGTCACATCAGCCGCAGCCAGGCCGCGAACACCACGATCGTGCGCCACCTCCAGCGCACGATGATCAAGTGTTACGGCGCCCTCCACCTCGTGTCGCCGTACCAGGACGAGAAGATCGTGAACCTCACCGCGGACGGGGACTTCGGCCCACGCACCGAGGCGGCGCTGAAGGCGGTGCAGAGGAACATCTACGTCACGATCGACGGGAGCTACGGCCCGATCACCCGCGACGCCATGCGGTTCATCAAGACCGACGGTTCGATCTGCTACGACTACCGCTGAACGAGCAGCGGTTTCGGCCGATGGGCCCTGGCCAGGATGGGCACGTGGCTGCCCCCGGGAAGCAGACCAGCCGTCGCGCTGTGCGCCGCGAGGTGTGCGGACGCTGGAGCTGCCGCCGGGGGCGGCCCTGTCGGAGAACGAGCCGGCCGCCGCGCTCGGCGTGAGCAGGACACCGGTCCGGGAAAGCCTGTTCCTGCCGGCGGACGAAGGCCTCGCGTGGAAAGGCGCACCGCGAGTCGCTGCCTGGCACGGGAGCGGGCACTGTCGAGTCGCACATGAGCGTGGAAGAGTCGGCATTTGTCCGAGTCGAGGTACGCCACGCCGGTGGGCGCTTGGCGGCACTGAGCAACGCGATCCTCCTGACCTGAACCCCGGTGCCTGTCACAGTCGGTTGCCAAGCCGGACGCGGCGGAGTGTGATCGTGAACGTCGTGCCGATGCCGGGTGTGCTGGTCACCGCCACAGTGCCGCCGTGGTCGGTGACGATCTGCCGGACGATCGCAAGCCCCAGGCCGCTGCCACCGGTCGAACGGCCGCGAGCGGCGTCTCCGCGCCAGAACCGGTCGAACACGTGCGGCAGGTCGTGTTCCCCGATGCCGGTTCCGCTGTCCCGGACGCTGAGGACGACAGTCTCGTCGTCGCCGGTCAGGGCCAGTACGACGGCGCCGCCGGGTGCGGTCGCGCGGACCGCGTTGGTGACCAGGTTGGCCAGCACCTGCCGCAGCCGGTCCGGATCCGCGTGAACCACGGCCGGGCCGCGCGCATCGACCCGCAGGGCGAGGCCGGCGCGAAGGGCGAGCGGGCGGTGGAGAAACGCACAGCCCTCAAGCAGTTCGGCGGCGTCCAGGTCGATGCGGTGATAGGTCAGGGCGCCGGCTTCGGCGAGGGCCAGGTCTTGCAGGTCGTCGACAATTCGCTGCTGTAGCAGGACTTCCTCGTGCAGCGACTCGACCAGCTCCGGTGTCGGAGCGATCACGCCGTCACGCATGGCCTCCAGGTACCCACGCAGGTTCGCGAGCGGTGTGCGGAGTTCATGTGCCACGTCGCCGACGAGGCGCCGCTGACGTTCCTCCGCCGCCTGCAAGTCCCCGGCCATGCGGTTGAACGACCGACCGAGTTCGGCGATCTCGTCACGGCCGGACACCGGCACACGCCGGCTCAAATCTCCCGTGCCGACACCGCGCGACGCGGCGGTCAGCGCCCGGATCGGCCGAAGTACGCTGCGGCTCAACAACAGTGCGCCGAGGATCGCGACGAAGGCGACGGCCGCGGCGACCGCGGCGACCGGGCCCGCGGCCAGTGAAGGACTGCTCTCGTCCAGTGCGCCGAGGTAGACCTGAAGCTCTGCTGGGGCGAAGGCGTCGATGCGCCGCGAGAACGCCGACTGCACGCATTCGCGTATGCGCTCGGCGGTAAGGCACTGTTCCAAGGTGTTCACGTCCGCTCGCTCTTCCTCAGGGCTGGGCGGTGCCGGCACACAACCCGCGGAGTGACCGGACACCGGTGTGAAGACCGTGATGCCGTCGGCGTCGGTGCCCACGGTCACCTCGACGCCCGCCTTGGTCAGGCACCTGGCGTAGTCGGTCGCGCTGCGATAGCGCCACAGCGCGATTGTGGCGATCTTCGGCAATGACCTGTCCGGAAGTGCGTCGGGGAATACCAGCTCCGGACGCGGGTCGACCAGGATGGGCGGGCCGGCGACCGGTCGTGCGGGCTGACCGGCCAAGACGTCGGAGTCGGCGAGCAGCGCGCCGGAGCCGGTGGTGAGCCGGATGCGCTGCCCGGTCGTCGTGGCGAGGTCGTGCACGAGCGAGTCGACGCCGTCCCATCCGCCGTGCACCTGGCCGTGACGGCGCAGGTCCGTCGTGATCCGGTTGGTCTCCTGCTGTCCGGCGGTGACCGACTCGCGGACCTGACGGCTCGCCTGGGTCAGCGTCAGCCACGCGGTCACCGCGGTGGAGACCACCACGACCAGCATGATCAGCGCGAGCGCCCGCAGGCGGAAGCTCATGACGGTGGTTCCGCGAGCCGATAGCCGCGCCCGTACACCGTTTCCACCCGCACCGACGCCGCGCCGAGCTTGCGGCGCAGGTTCATCACGTGCGCGTCGACCGTGCGCTCCAGCACGTCGTGGTCGAACCCGAATACCCGGTCGATGATCTGCCCCCTGGTGAACGCCCTGCCCGGCTCGCCCGCGAGCACCTCCAGGATGCCGAACTCCTTGGCGGTCAACGGCGCCGACGTCCCCGCGACCCGCACCTCGAACCGGGCGGTGTCGATCTCGACGTCACCGACGACGATCACCGGGGACTCACCCGCCTGAACGACCTTGGCACGCCGCAGCAACGCCCGCACCCGCGCGGTCAACTCGCGTGGGCTGTAAGGCTTGGTGAGGTAGTCGTCGGCGCCGAGGTCCAGCCCGAGCAGCATGTCCTCCTCGGTACTGCGGGCGGTGAGCAGCAGGATCGGCACGTCCGACTCGGCGCGCAGGATCCGGCACACGTCGAGCCCGTCCACGACGGGCATCATCACGTCCAGCACGATGAGGTGCGGCTTGGCCGCCCTGGCCCGGTCCAGTGCGGACCTGCCGTCCCCCACCACCTGGACCGCGTGGCCCTCCCTCTCCAGGTAGATCCGGATCAGGGCGGCCTGTTTGGGGTCGTCCTCCGCCACGAGGACGCGCGTGCTCACTGCCTGTCCATTTCAGACGGTCGCCAACGCCACGGTGGGCGCGAGCCTGCTCGCCCGCACGGCCGGGTAGAGGCCGGCGAGCGCGCCGATCAGCAGGGTGGCGCCGATTCCGACCATGGTGATCCACATCGGCACTACCGTCGGCCAGCCCTGGCCGACCGCGTAGCCCGCGGTGATCAGCGTGCCCAGCACGGCGCCGCCCGCACCGCCGAGCAGCGACAGCAGCAGCGACTCGGCGAAGAACTGACCGCGGATCTGGCCACGGGTGGCGCCCAGCGCGCGGCGCAGCCCGATCTCCGACCTGCGCTCCAGCACCGAGATCACCATCGTGTTGCCGACGCCGACGCCGCCGACGAGCAGCGCCACGCCGCCGAGCCCGAGCAGCAGCCCGGTGAACGTCGCGTCGGTGGCCTCCCGCGCGGCCAGCGCGTCGGACGGCCGGGACACCTGCACCTCACCGGGGTTCTGCGGCTTCGCGGTCGCGGCGAGCACCGACCGGACGGCCAACACCTGGCTGTCCACCGCGCGCAGGTAGATCGTGGACGGATTGCCCTCGAACCCGAGGTAGGTCCGCGCGGCATCCCAACCGACCAGCGCCGCGTTGTCCACCTCGGGCGCGAGCGGGATCGGATCGAGCACACCGGCAAGCGCGAACCACTGTCCGCCCAGCCACAACCGCACACCGGGCGTCCGCACTTCCAGCCGCTGCGCGGCCAGCGAGCCGAGCACGACCAACGGAAGCTGTTGTGTCGCACCGGTGAACCACGCTCCATTGTGGATGGTGCCGCCGAGCGTGGCGAGCAACCCTTCCCCCGCGGCCAAGACCGCGATGCTGCCGGTGCGGCCGACCGGAATGTGGTCGTTGCGGTACACGTTGGCGTGCATCACGCCGGTGGCGGCGACCGTTCGCACCGGCTCGATGCGCGAGATCATCATCACGGACTCCTTGGGCAGCACGGTCTGTTCACCAGTGAAGGTCTGTCCGGGCGCCACCCGCAGCAGGTTCGTGCCCAGCCCGTCGAGCCGACGATCGACCTCCGCCTTGCCGGACACCGAGATGCCGACCACGCCGATCATCGCGGCCACGCCGATCGCGATACCCAGCGCGGACAGGAACACCCGCAGGGGACGTGTGCGCAACCCGGACGCACCCAGCCGAATGACGTCCGCCGGACGCAAGCGCGCCGCACGCAGCCCGCTCATCGCCACTCCTCCCCGACGATCCGGCCGTCACGCATATCGATCCGCCGCGCGAGCGTATCCGCGACGCCGTGGTCATGCGTGATCACCACGACAGTCGTGCCCGTCTGGTTCAGTCCGCGCAACAGATCCAGCACAGCCGCACCGGACGCCGAATCCAGGTTGCCGGTCGGCTCGTCGGCCAGCAGCAGCGCGGGTTCACCCGCCACCGCACGGGCGATCGCGACGCGTTGGCGTTCGCCGCCGGACAGCTCGTGCGGCAAGTGGGTGAGCCGGTGGCTCAACCCCACCCGGTCGAGCGCGGCCCTCGCGAGCCGTCTGCGCCTGCCGATCGGCACGGCCGTGTAGAGGAGTCCCTCGGCGACGTTGTCAAGCACCGACACCCCCGCGGCAAGGTGGAATTGCTGGAACACGAAGCCGATCCGCTGGGCCCGCAACGCGGAGACTTCGCGGTCGGACAGGGCGGCGACGTCGTGGCCGTCCACCACGACCCGGCCGTGCGATGGGTGATCGAGCGTGCCCATCAGGTTCAGCATCGTGGACTTGCCGGACCCGGAAGGCCCGACGATGCCGACCAACTCGCCGTAGCCGATCTCCAGGTCGACGTCCCGCAGTGCGGTGACGCCACCCGGATAGCTCTTCTCGACATCGGACAGCCGCACGACGGCGTTCACGCTGGAACCCGCACGCGCATGCCCGGCCCGATACCGTCCCCGTCGACCTCGACCCGGGCGTCGGCGAACAGCCCGGTGGTGACCGCGACGAACCGGCCGTCGTCGAACTGCAGCCCGTACCCGCCCTCGGCGAGCGCGACCAGAGCGGACACCGGGACGGACAATACGTCGTCCCGCTTCTCGGCGACATAGCGCACGGTCACCGGGCTGCGGTCGAGGGAGCCGAGCGCGTTCTGATCGGGAACGTCCACCACGACCTTGAGGCCGGGCGTGGCCTGACCGCCGGAGGGCTGCGCCTGAGCCTGGGTCGGTGTCGCGCTGACGATCTTGCCGGACACCGTGCGCCGGTCGGGCAGGGTCACCTCGACCTCGGCGCCGACCACCGCCCATGCCGCGTCGTTCGCGGGCGCGGACACGGTGACCTGCCTTGCCGTCGCGGTGACGGCCAGGACGTCACCCGTGGCCGAAGCGCCGAGCCGCACGGCCGAACCCGCGATCCGCAACGCGCTCGGTGCGTAGTACACGTCCCCGGCTTCGACCACACCGGTCTCCGTGACACCGAGGTTGCGCTGCCAGCGTTTGACGGCGGCCGTGGTCTGGGCGTTGAACGTGTCGTCGACGGCAAACCCGCGGTAGCCCAGCACCGCCAGGTTCGATTCGAACTGGCGCACGTCACGCCCCTTGAACGGCACGGGGGGAACGGCAGGTGCGGACGTCGGCGGGTCTTGCGCTGCCCCGGTTCGCGACGGCGTGCTCGGTGACCGCGTGCTTGGTGACGACGTGCTTGGTGACGACGGAGCCTGCGGTGTCGTCTCGCCCAGCCCACGGTACATCGGCAAGTCACCGAACAGCAGCACCACCGGACGATCGTCCACGCGCAGCAGGGTTTCGCCCTGGTTGACCACCGTGCCCTCCGGTGGCAGCCAGGTCACCACGCCGGTGGCCCGCACGGAGATCGGCGTCTCCACGCCATAACCGAGCGTTCCCTCCACGGTGGCGGCCCGCGCCAGCGGACCCTTGGTGATCTCGACGGTGAGCGGCGGCTCCGGCGCGGCGGCGGTCGGAGCGCCGCGGCCGCCGATGCCGAGCGTGCCGGCTACCGTGATCGCGACCGCCAGCGCCCCGGCCCCGACGCCCAGCCAGACACGTCGACGGCTCACCCTTGGCCCTCACCGGGGTTCTCCGGGGCACCGATGATCGACGCGCAGGCACGTGTGGCCTGCCGCGCTCCCGCTGAGTCCTGGTTCCACTGCTGCCGATCTCTCGGTGTGTAGCCGTCCGAGCCGGGGTCGGGGAAGTCGGGTGCGCCGTTCTGCTGCATGCACCGGGCGTACTGGAGGCGGACCTCTATCTCCTCCGGTGTCATCTTGGGCTTGCGCATCTCCTCTACCTTCTCCGGCACGGTAGGCAGGAGCGACGCGCATTTCTCTTGTGCCGCGGCGAATTTCGGGTCGCTCTTCAGTGCTGCGGGATCACCGGGGAAGGTGACCGTGCCGGTCGGATCGGGATCCGACACGTCGAGCCCTTCTCCCCGCAAGCACGTCACCCAGGCACGCACACCGTCGACGTAGGCCGTCACCTCGTCGGTCGCGTTGGGCTTGGCCGCGCTCTCCGTCCCGAGCGCCGACGCCACCTGCGGTTCCGCCCCGCCACCGCACCCGGCCAGGGCCAGCAGCGCCAGACCGGCCAGCGTGACCCTCGTCGTGATCCTCATGTATCTCCCATCTCGTCGAGTCGCGACGTTAGAGAGAACCCATGAAGAACCTATGAAGATCCAATCCGATCGGCATGCCGATGGGTTTCTGCTGGTCGCCTGCCCTGTGCACCATCCGGCTTGTAGATCAGGCTCTGCCGGAACACGCCGTCGTCAGGGCTGCCGGCGCCCTGGGGCAGCATTCCTTCGTAGTCCACGGACTCCAACGACCGCACGGCGTTCAACAACCCGGCGCGCGTCATGTCCTTGTTGTCCGCCGCCTTCCGCAACGCGGTCCGGCGCCCCGGTCGGCGAGCACGGCGACGACCTCGTCGAGGTAGCGGTAGCCGGTGGCGCGGGAGGTGCCGTGATCGCGCGCCAACGCGGTGATGCCGGTGTTCTGGCGGAACCAGCGCAGGCCCAGTACCGCCTGCCCGTAGCAGGTCAGCGCCCTGGTCCCTTCCGGGTGTCGCGCTCGCCGCGTTCGGCGTGGAGCAGCCGACCGAGGTACTGGCCGACATCGTGCGGTGCTCGAAACAGGTGACGCTGTTAATCCTGACTGGTGGCGTACCGTATGTCCCCGGCGAACGTGAGCAAGCTCTGCCACGTGGCCCGGTGTTTCCGCTCGACGTGACCACTTGGTGGAGCAGTCGGTGTCCGCACTGCGTGAGGCTATGCGCGGCTTTGGCCCGATGCTGCGCTCAGCATGTCCAGATCCATGGAGTACCAGGTCGATCGCAGGAAGGCGTGCAACACATCGCCTCTGGCGGTGTAACGCAGTCCGCTGGCCTCCATGCCGTCGGGCAGGACCACACGGCATTGCCTGCCTTCTTGACGTACCCCGTCACGGCTGATGCGCAACAGGGTCGCGACGTCGTACTCGGGGCCCCAGCCGGTGAGGAGTGCGAGGTCTGCACCGCGTCGCAGCAGCTGGTGGGCTGACCTGCACGGGGAGGGGCCCCAGTCGGTCACCCGCGTGCCGGCGACGGACAGGATGTGGAATTCGGTGTAGGGGCAGAAGTAGGCGGTCTCATCTTCAACGTTGAGCGAGTAGCAGTCGGAGATGTAGGGCAGACCGGCATCCAACGGATAGAGCCAATCGACGGTCAGATCCTCCCTGAAGCGGGCGAGCCCGTGCCCTTCCGGGCCACTTCCGCCCATCGCTTCGTCGAAGTACCCGGCCCAGACCTTGCCCTCGGGCGTGGTCAGCAGCTCCTCGATCGCGTCACCGATGTGACCGCTGTGCCTGAGCTCGCCGCTGCCGGTCCACACCTCCGCGTTGACCGCGCCGCGCTTGGCCCGGGCAGCCGCCAGTAGGACGTGCCCCTCGGGCAAGGGCTGTACGAAACTCACCCGCAGGTCGGTCTCCACGTCGACGGCACCGATGACTCTCCGCCGGCCGCCGACGTGCCAGGTCACCTGCTTGCGGTTGCCGCCATCGCGGTATGGCCACACGGCAAAGGCCGTGCCGTCGGGACCCACGCCTACTGCCTCAGGCTCCGGCATCGTCGCGACACGGTCCGCCGGCATCACGAAGCCGTGACGTCGAAGCGACACGACCGGCAGTTTCAACACCTCCAACCGCCGCCGAAGGCTCGCCTGGTCGCGTTCTGCGTGAGTGCTCATCACCGACATCATCCCCGCTGGGAATGGCGCGGCTGGTGCTGTGTCAACGTAGGTGCGATCACGTCCAACCGGCCTCCGGCACGGGCAGGACCACGCTCACCCACGAAGACCGATGACGGAGCCGGTCTCGTCGGGAGACACCCTCGGCCCGGCACGAGTCGCGTTGACGTCGGGAGACTGTCCGCAGCACCTCCGTGCTACCTGATCACTTCCTCCCGACGGCCCGAGCAACGCGCCGTCGATTCAAGCCCTGTCACCTGCCCGGTTCCGCCGCAGTGCCTTCCGTAACACTTGACCACGTCATCAGGCATGACAGGAGGCTTGTCGCCGTGGCTGATCTTCCAGTGCATCCCTCGGCCGGAGCGTTCGTCGAGCCGGGCGTGGGGCGGACTTTGGCCGTCGGGAAACTGCTCGCCGGGCTCGCCGCGCCGGACGGGGAGATCGCCGCGGAACTGCTGGCACGTCTCGATCCGGGTGACGTCGGAGAGGCCGTGGTCGAGCGGGCGGACCTGCTGACCGCGGCTTCGCGGGAGGCCGAGCGGCTCGGTGACATCGCGGTGCGCCCGGAGCATCTTGTGCTGGGGTGGGTGCGGGTGGCCGAGGACAACGCTGCCGTCCGGTCACCCGGAGTCGCGGGAGTGGACCGCGCGCGCGAGGAGTTGCAACTGTTGATGGCGGACCGGGCGCACGCTCAGTACGAGAAGCTTCGGCCGATTACGCGGGCGGACGCCGTGCGGCGGCCCCGGACGGTCCTGCTCGCCGGTGTCCCGGGGGTTGGCAAGAGCACCCTGGCGGAGGCGCTCGCGTGGCGGATCACCGCTCCGGTGTTCTCCATGGACTGGCAGTTGGGTGCGCTGGTTCCGTTCGGCGCTCTCCGCTTGGACAACACGACGGCTTTGGCGGAGCTGAACCTGACCGCGTCGATCGCGCGCCAGCTGCAACTTGGGCTCGACGTGATCGTTGACGCGACCGGGCACCGCCGGGAAACCCGGCGGCGGTGGCGATCGGTCACCGAGAACCTGGGCGGTGTGTTCGTGGGAGTGGAGTGCGTGTGCTCCGAGGAGCGGGTGCAGCGCAGCCGGGTCGAGGGCAGGGTGCGCGGCATCCCCGGCTGGCATCCGACAGTGTCGTGGGAGCACGTCCTGCGCATGAAGGAGCGGTGGGAAAGCTGGGACGAGCCGCACCTCGTCGTGGATTCGGCGATCGAGTCACCCGAGAGCGCGCTTGTGTTCACCGAGTCCCCGACTGCGTTCGCTGCTGAGGATCAGCGCGCCGGGGACTCGCGCCCGATTCAATCCACCGAGGCGGCGGTCGACAACGCGTCAACGACGGGGGCAGCGACGTGCCGGTCGCTAGATCCGGGCGCGGCCGGCATGTCGTTCAGTGGCCGATACGCTCCAGGTCGGCCACGTCCTCATCGGAGAGGGAGAGTCCAGCGCCGGCGATGTTCTCGCGCAGATGGGCTGTCGATGATGTGCCGGGGATGAGCAGGATGTTCGGTGAGCGCTGCAACAGCCAGGCCAACGCGACCGACATCGGTGTCGCCCCGACCCGGACCGCGACCTCCGAGAGCGCATCGGACTGTAGCGGGGTGAAGCCCCCCAGTGGGAAGAATGGCACGTAGGCGATGCCATCGGCGGCGAGCCTGTCGATGAGGTGGTCGTCATGGCGGTGGGCGAGGTTGTACATGTTCTGCACGCACACGATGGGGGCGATGCCGCGGGCCTCGGCGACCTGCTCGGCGGTGACGTTGCTGACCCCGAGGTGACGGATCAGCCCCTCTCGCTGGAGTTCGACGAGCGTCTCGAACGCCTCGGCGAGCGAACCGGGCTTGGGGCCTTCGGCGTCGCCCATGCGCATGTTGACCAGATCGAGGGTCTCGACCCCGAGGGACTGGAGGTTCTCGTGGACCTGTTTGCGCAGATCTTCGGGTCGCCGGGCCGTGGGCCAGCCGCCTTGCGCGTCTCGGTTCGCCCCCACCTTGGTGGCGATGAACAGCGACTCCGGGTAGGGATGCAGCGCCTCACGGATCAGCTCGTTGGTGACGCGTGGTCCGTACGCGTCGCTGGTGTCGATGTGGGTGATACCGGCGGCGACCGCCTCGCGCAATACGGCTAGGGCGCCATCGTGGTCGGCGGGTGGCCCCATGACCCACGGGCCGGCGAGTTGCATCGCGCCGTAACCGAACCGGGTGATCGTCGAGTTGCCCAGCGTCCAGGTGCCGCCGGGAAGTGATGTGGTGGGCGCGTTCATCGTTGTGCCTTTCGCTTGTCGCCGTGGGTGGCGTCTTCGGCCTCCCCGGACGAGTATGGGAGAGGTACTTCCCGTAGGGAAGTAGGCACCCTGAAGTGCGTAACTCACCCACAGGCGGAAGGCGAAATCAGTGAAGCCGACGAAGGCCGCGCGGAGGGCCCAGGCCAAGATGGAGTACAACGCGTTCCTGGCGGTATGCCCCAGCCGCCAGCTCCTCGACCGGATCTCCGACAAGTGGGTCGTGCTGATCCTGTGCGCGCTTGGCGGCGACACAGCAGACAAACCCGGCCGGCCCGGTGCGCCGGATGCCGCACGAGCGATGCGCTACTCCGAGATCTCCCGCCTGCTGGCGGGAGTCAGCCAGAAGATGCTGACCCAGACCCTCCGAGCACTCGAACGCGACGGTCTGCTCACCCGCACCGTGACGCCGACCGTCCCCGTCACCGTCACCTACGAGTTGACCGAGCTCGGCCTCTCACTCCACCACCTGACACGCGGCCTCAGGCACTGGGCACAGACCCACATGGACCAGGTCCTCGCCAACCGCGAGAATCACGACGCTCGCACTTCCTGACCTGGTACGACCAACCGTCCGATACCGCCACGCTTTCACGCGCCACACCTTCGATTGCGATGAGCCACTTTCCCGCTCTGTCGGTCATGCCGAAGCCCTTCTGTGCTTGGTTGTCAGGAGCTGCGTCGGGTCCGCGCGGCCAGGTAGGCGGTCCAGTCGGTTTGGGCTTAGGTGGACCACGTGATGGCTGTGTTGATGTTGATGTCGAGCAGGTCGGCGAGCACTGCGGCGGGCCGGTCGGGCGCGAGTGCGGCGAGGGCGGCGCTGCGGGCGCGGCGGAGGTGGGTGCGCAGGGCGCGGTAGAGAGCGTCGCTCGCGGGTCCGCCGGGGAATAGCCACGCGGTGTCGCCTGGATGGGCGCGGGCGATCTCGGACGCGCCGACGGCGTGCTTCTGTTGGGCGAGAAGGAGGGTGGCGACGGCGGGTGGCAGGCGCAGACGGTGTCCACCGAACTGGAGCCAGGTGCGACGCTTGGTGTCGGTGTGGATGTCGTCGTGGCGCAGCGCGGTGACGCGGCTGACGGGGAGCCCGTAGAGCAGTACGAGGGCGCCGCCGGCCCGCACGGGCGTGGGGAGGGTGGTGTCGTGCAAGCGTCCGCGAAGCTGATCGACGAGCTTCCCGACCGTCGCCGGGGCGGGTTGGGTCGGCCCGGGGCGCGGTTCCGGTTGGGTGACCGGTCCGTTTCCCCAGGCCGCTTCCCGTACCCGGCGTGCCCCTTCAAGGCGCCGGGCGCTCCACAAGTCCCGCTGGTGCGCGGGTTCTGCCTCGTCAGGCGGTGGCCCAGGGCGACGGATGACCGATCCCCGGTATCGGTAGCGTGTTGTGCTGACCTTCTTCGGGTCGAACAGCAACCTGTCCTGGCCCGTGGGCCACCATCCGCCGCCGCAGTAGCGGTGGCGCAGTTCCTTCCAGGTGGTCCGGCGGTGTTTCCGACGTATCCATCTCCATACCGTTGTGAACACGTAATGGCTCAGGTAGGCGAAGGTCGTCGGTCCCTGCGGCGGGGAGGTCGATGAGGAGTGCGGTCGTCGTCGGAATTGCGTGAGCGCTGCGATGACGACGACCTTGACCGGGTCGTGCACGTCACAAAACCTAAATAATTTGCGCTCAACCGTTCGCCGGGCTTGCGGCAGCGCCTCACAGGTGGAAGGCGAAGGGGGTTCGGTCGAACCGTCGGGTTGGGGCAGCGCGAGAAACCTTGATCAGCGCCGGCAGTGTGAAGAGGATCTCTGAGGAACCATCGGTGTCGATGGCCCGAGAAGACTTGAATTTTCAAATGTCTCAGAAGTGAGAGCAAGCTGCGACGGGTAAGGCTGTCGCCACCCGAGCGAACCCGGTATACGCTGCGGAAACCTCCTACGTCAAGGCGTTGACCACTACTGGTCATGCTGATCACCGCGCCGGATCACGCGTTTCCCGCCGCTGTGTGGATGGTCGTGGTATATGGTGCCGCGACTTGCACTCCCATCCCTTGGAACGGGTCAGGTTCAGGCTCGTATGTTCGGGAGTTCAGTCCACCTTGCTCCGCTCGGCCTATTGTTGAAACTTTCCGGATCTGGGAATGTTGCCGGTGGATCGTGGTGCCAGGGATGGGGTCCTGACGAGGCACGCGTTTCCAGCCGTGCGCCTGGAAGTCGAGTTCGCCGGCGCTGCGTGTCAACTGGGGAACTCGCAGGGGGATTCATGATAGTGCGCAGTGTGGGCGACGCTGTCGTCAAAGACATGTTCTACGAGCTGCGGGACTTCGTGCCGGGGCTCGACGTGCTCGTGAAGCTGGAGGGTCTCAACCCGGCCGGGTCCATCAAGGTGAAGTCCGCCGCCGCGATGATCCGCAGGCTGGCCGAACAGGGCGTGCTGCGCCCGGGCTCGCACATCGTCGAGTCGACCTCGGGCAACCTCGGGGTCGCGTTGGCCGCGGTGGCGGCGGCGGAGGGGTACCAGGTCACGCTGGTCACCGACCCGAACGCCAGCAGCCACAACGTGCGGGCGATGCGCGCGTTGGGCGCCGAGGTCGTGGTGGTCACCAGGCGCGACGCCAACGACGGGTTCCTGGGCAGCCGCATCGACTACATCCTCGGCATGCTGGCCGCCGAGCCGGACCTGTTGTGGCTCAACCAGTACGCCAATCGCGCGCCCGTGGTGGCGCACCGGGACGGCACGGCGGAGGAGATCCTCGCCGAGGTCGGCCCGCCGGACTGGCTGTTCGTGGGAGCGGGCACCACGGGGACGTTGATGGGCGTGGTTGAGCGGTTCGCCCAGTTCCGCAACCGCACGACCGTGGTGGGTGTGGACGCCGTCGGATCGGTGACCTTCGGTGGCGCGCCCGCCAGGCGGCGCGTGCCCGGCCTCGGCACCAGCCGGGTCCCGGAGATCTTCGACCCGACCGCCGAGTTCACCCGCGTCCAGGTTTCCGAATCGGACACCATCCGCACCTGTCGGCGGGTGGCCCGCGAGCACGGGCTGCTGCTGGGCGGTTCCTCCGGCACCGTCCTGGCCGCGGTGCACCTGCTGCGCGACCGGATCGCTCCGGGCGCACGGGTGGTCGCCATCTCCCCGGACATGGGAGACCACTACCTGGACACCATCTACGACGACGAGTGGGTCACCGGGTACTTCGGGCCCGAGGCCGTCGACATCGGCCAACCGCTTTCCGGGAAAGGGGTGTTGAACCTTGTTTGACTTCACCGTGGTGCCCGGCAAGCACATCGCCGAACTGCTCGACGGCCACGAGACCGAGGTCGTGGACCTGGTCCGCGCCGCTTACCTGGCCCATGAGGACGGCCGGACGGTGAACCCGGACAGCTACTTCCTGCGGTTCCCGGACAAGCCCGAGGCCCGGATCATCGCGCTGCCGGCCTACCTGGGCACCGATGGCGCGGGCACCGATGGCGCGGGCACCGATGGCGCGGGCACCGACGAGAGCGGTGACGCGGGGATCGCCGGCATCAAGTGGATCGGCAGCTTCCCCCGTAACATCGAGTCCGGCCTCCCGCGCGCCTCCGCCGTGCTGGTGCTCAACGACTACACGACCGGCTACCCGTTCGCCCTGCTCGAATCCGCGGGCATCAGCGCCGCCCGCACCGCCGCCTCCGCCGCACTGGCCGCGACCGTCCTTTCGCGACAGGACGTCGGCAGCGTCGGTGTGGTCGGCGGAGGCGTCATCGCCCGCACCATCACCACGTATCTCCGCGCCGTCGGTGTCCCGCTGCAGGACGTCCGTTGCCACGACCTGAGCGCCGAGTCGGCCGGGTTCCTCGCCGAGCACCTGCGCACCAGGCACGGCTCGACGGTGGAGATCACCGACCGCAGCACCGCGCTGGAGGCCGACCTGGTCGTGCTCGCCACGACCGCGGGCACCCCGTACATCACCGACCACGAGTTCCGGCCGGACCAGGTCGTGCTCAACGTCTCGCTGCGTGACCTCGCGCCGGAGCTGCTGTTGGGCGCCAACAACATCTTCGACGACGTCGAGCACTGCATGAAGGCCAACACCTCGCCGCACCTGGCCGAGCAGCTCACCGGTGGCCGTGACTTCGTCACCGGCACCCTGGCCGGGGTCGTCCTCGGCCGCGACAGCCTCGACCCGGCCAAGCCGACCATCTTCTCCCCGTTCGGCCTGGGCGTGCTCGACCTCGCGGTCGGCCACTACCTGTACCGGCAGGCCAAGGCCGCGGGTACGGCCGTGGACATCCCCGGTTTCTTCGGCGAGACGAGCCGCTGGTGAGGGGCCGGGTGGCGATCGTCGGCGGCGGCCCCCGCTGCCTGGACCTGCTGGAGCGGTTGGTGTGCCGGGCGGACGGGCACGCGCTGGACGTGCACGTGGTCGAGCCGGGTCCGCTCGGCGTCGGCCTGCACGCGGTGGACCAGCCGGACTACCTGCTGCTCAACACGGTGTGCGAGCAGGTCACCGGCTTCACCGACGAGTCGATGCTCGGCTCTCCCGGAGCCGTGGTCACCGGCCCGTCGCTGTTCGACTGGGCACGCGGGAGCGGTGTCCTGGTCGACGGCAGGCCGGTGCGCGGTACCGACCACCTGCCCCGCGCGTTGCTTGGCGAGTACCTGAACTGGGTCACCGCACGAGTGCTGGCCGCGGCCCCGGGCTCGGTGCGCGTCCACGTGCACCGCACCTCGGCGGTCGCGGTGACGACCGTGCCCGGTGGCGAGCGAATCGACCTGGTGGGCGAGCCGCCGCTGGTGGTGGACCGCGTCGTGCTGGCCGTCGGCCACGGCGAGCGGTCGCCGCACCTGCCCGGGCACGTCGGGGACGGGCCCTACCCGCTGCCCGCCGCGGTGGCGGACGTCGTCCCCGGCGAGACCGTGGCGCTGCAGGGGGTGGGGTTGACCGGCATGGACGTGCTCGCCGCGCTCACCGTCGGCCGCGGCGGCCGGTTCGTCGACGGGACCTACCTGCCCTCCGGCAGGGAGCCGCACGTCGTGCTGGTGTCCAGGCAGGGCAGGCCCGCCATGGTCCGGCCCAGGCTGAACCCCGGTCGGCGGGCACTGCCCGCCCGGTACCTGACCCACCAGGCACTGGGAGGGGGTTCGCTGGACTTCGCCGCCGACGTGCTGCCACTCGTGCTGGCCGAGATGGAACACCGCTGGCGGTCCTACGGCGGCGGCGCCTCCCCGGACTTCCGCGACCTCCTGCTCGGCGGGCCGCCCGCTGCCGCCCTGCGCTCGACCGGGACGTACCGCGCCTGGTACACGGCCCAGCTCACCGAGGACCTCGCGCGCGCCGGGGCCGGGCTGGGCGTCGACCCGGTCAAGGAGGCCGTGGAGGTGCTCCGCGACCACCGCGACGTGATCCGCGCGGCGGTGGACCACGGCCGGCTCACCCCGGCCTCGCACGAGTGGTTCTACGGCGTCTTCGCGGGCGCCGCCAACCGCCTGGTCATCGGCCCGCAGCTGGAACGGCACTCGGAGCTGCTGGCGCTGCTCGCCGCAGGCGTGGTGTCGGTCGGCCCCGGCCCTCGTCCGGTGCTCGGCTTCACGTCGGGCGGGCGGACCCGGCTCACGTCGCACGACCTGGTCGAACCCGGCTCGGTCGTGGTCGACCGGCTGCTCATCGGCCACAGCCCTGCCGTCGACCCGGTCAACGCTGCCAACCCGCTGGTCTCCGGGCTGGCCTGGGCGGGCAGGCTGACCGCGGTGACCGCGTCGGGTCGCCCGGTCGGGGTGCGGGTGGACCGGGCGTTGCGCGCGCTGACGCCGACGGCCGGGCCCAGCCCGCGCTGCACGTCTTCGGGCCGCTGGCCGAGGGCAGCACCTACTACAACCACTACGTCACCTCGCCGGGCGGCCCGTCCAAGGCCACGGCCGACGCCGACCGCCTCGCCCGGCACCTCCTCTCCCCCCTCGCACAGGAACAGGAACGAGAGCATGTCCCAGCCTGACCCGTCCCGATCCAGCTGGCGGAAGGACTACGACCGGCAGACGCTGGCCGCCCAGGCGGGCGGCTGGCGCGACCCCGGCACCGGCGCGATCCCGCCCGCGGTGCACATCGGCGCCACCTACGGACGCGATGCCGACTACCGGCTACCCGGCGGCTACGCCTACCTGCGTGATCAGGGCAGCCCGATGTACGAGCAGGCCGAGTCCGTGCTCGCCCGGCTGGAGGGCGCGGCCGACGCGCTGGTGTTCTCCTCCGGCATGGCCGCGGCCACCGCCGTGTTCGCCGTGCTGCCCGCGGGCGCGCGGGTGGTCGTGCCGCGGACGATGTACTTCGGGCTCACCAAGTGGCTGCGCGAGTTCGGGCCGATCCGCGGGCTCGACGTGGTCACGGTGCCCACCGGCGACCTCGACGCCATCCGGGCCGCGGTGCAGGCGGCACCCACCGCGCTGCTGTGGGTGGAGACCCCGTGCAACCCGACCTGGCTGGTCACCGACGTGGCCGCCTGCGCGGACATCGCGCACGCGGCGGGGGCGCTGCTCGGGGTGGACAACACCGTGCCCACCCCCGTGCACACCCAGCCGATCGAATTGGGCGCCGACCTCGTCATGCACTCGGGCACCAAGTACCTCAACGGGCACAACGACGTCGTCGCGGGCTTCCTCGCCACGGCCGCGGACACCGAACTCTGGCAGCGGCTGCGGCTGCACCGCCAACTCGGCGGCGCACTGCTCGGCCCACTGGAGGCGTACCTGCTGGTGCGCGGCATGAAGACGCTGTTCACCCGCATGCGCCAGATCTCCGCGACCGCGCAGACTGTGGCCGAGCACTTCGCCACCGACCGCCGGGTGCGCCGGATCGCCTACCCGGGCCTGACCACCGACCCCGGGCACGCCGTCGCCGCCAAGCAGATGTCCGGCGGGTTCAGCGGAATGCTCTCGGTGCACGTCGACGGCGACGCCGACCTGGCGCTGCGCACGGCCAACGCCACCGGGCTGTTCATCCGCGCCACCTCGCTGGGCGGCACGGAGAGCCTGGTCGAGCACCGGTTCACCTTCGAAGGGCCGGGCAGCACCGCGCCCCCGGATATGCTCCGCGTGTCCATCGGCCTGGAAAGCGCCGCGGACCTCATCGCCGATTTGGACCAGGCGCTCGACCGGGCGCGGGGGGAGTGACGGTGACCGACGCGTCGGGGAGCACCGCCGTCGAGACGAGGCAGCCGGCCGGGTTCTTCCGCGATTCGTCGATCTCGGCGGTCGTGGCGGGGCTGATCGCGGTCGTGGTGTCGTACTCCGGTCCGATGGTCGTGATCCTCACCGCCGCGGCCACCGGGCGGCTGACCGACAGCCAGACCACGTCGTGGGTGTGGGCGGTGTCGCTGGGCAGCGGGTTGACCTGTGCGCTGCTGAGCCTGTGGACCAGGCAACCGATCATCACCGCGTGGTCGACCCCGGGGGCGGCGCTGCTGGTGACCAGCCTCGGGCAGTTCACCTACGCCCAGGTGGTCGGCGCCTACATGGTGTCCGCGGTGGCGATCACCCTCGTGGGGCTGACCGGTGTGTTCGGCAAGCTGATGTCCCGCGTCCCGGGGCCGATCGTCTCCGCGATGCTGGCGGGCATCCTGTTCACCTTCGGCGTCGACGCGTTCAAGGCGCTCGGAGTGAGCCCGTTGGTGCCCGCCGTGGTGCTCGTGACCTACCTGGTGGTCAAGCGCTTCTCCGCGCGCTACGCCGTGCTGTGCGCGTTGATCACCGGCGTCATCGCGGCCGCGGTCGGCGGCGACCTGCACCTGTCGGCCGTGCGGTTCGACCTCGCCCGACCGGAGTGGACGACGCCGTCGTTCGGGCTGGCGGCGATCATCGGCATCGCGGTCCCGATGTTCATGGTCACCATGGCGTCGCAGAACGCCCCCGGCCTGGCGGTGCTGCGCGGCGCGGGCTACGAGCCCGACGACCGCAAGCTGATCGGCACCACCGGGGCGGTGTCGGTGCTGCTGGCGCCGTTCGGCAGCCACGCGCTCAACCTCGCCGCCATCACCGCCGCCATCTGCACCGGCCCGGAATCCCATCCGGACCCGCGCAGGCGCTACCCGGCCGGCGTGTTCTGCGGCGTGTTCTACATCGTGGTCGGCCTGTTCGGCGCCACGCTGCTGGCGCTGTTCACCGGCCTGCCGAAGGAACTGGTCGCCGCCATCGCGGGCATCGCGCTGCTGGGTGCCCTGATGGGCGGCCTCAAGGGCGCCATGGACGACGACAAGCACCGCGAGGCGGCGCTGATCACCTTCCTGGTGACCGCGTCGGGACTGACCATCGCGGGCATCGGTTCGGCGTTCTGGGGCCTGGTGTTCGGTGTGGCGGCCCACTTGGTGCTCGCCGCTCGCCGCAAGGGCTGACGCCGTTCCTCCACTCGGCCGGTGTGGCTTGTGCCCCCGCCGAGGGTCGGTCGGCGGCGTGTCGATGTGTAGCCCGGTTCTGTGATCGGGTGGTCCGGTGGTGGTGGTGCGAGTTGTAGTGCTTGGTGTGGTGGGCGGTGGTTGTGGTGGGCCGTGTAGTGGTTCAGCGCTGTTCTGAGGTGGTGTTTGTTGATGATGAGCGGGCGGTTGGTGATTTCGTGTCGGATGGTGCCGGCGAATCGTTCGGCGTGGGCGTTGGCTCGTGGGCACCGTGGTGGGGTCTTCACGACGTTGATTCCGGTGTCGGGGAGGGTGGCGTCGAATGAGGTGGTGAACTGGTCGGCTCGGTGTCGGATGAGGAGCCGGAGGTCGTCTGCCTGGTCGTCGAGATCCGTCAGTGGGTTGCGGGTTTGTTGTGTTGTCGCGGGCGGTCGTCGACCAGCCGCTGCACCAGATCGGACAGCCGTGGGCGAAGCCACAGCGGGGCTGCGGTTACTGCGCGGTGAGCAGGACGCGCTTGCGCAGCAGGGCAAACCCGGCTCGACCGTACATCTGGCGCTTGAGTGGGTTGATCTTTTGACCCGGGCCCTCCACCGGACCGGAACTCCACCTCGTGAGGCCCGCACGACGGGGTGTTCAGTTTGTGTTGGGCCAGAGGCGGATGTGCCAGGTTTCGATACCGCGGTGTGTGCTTGCTTCCGGTAGTTCGGCGGCTTCGGTTCGGCCGGTGACGGTGAGGTCGAAGTTGTAGTGGCCGGGGGAGGGGAGTTCGAGGTGTTTGATGTGTGGCGTGTCGTGGGGTTGTTCTGGGTTGGGGAGGTGGATGACGGGTCCGTTGACGGTGGTGGCGAGGCACAGTCGTCGGCCGTCGGTGTGGAACGACCCGGACTCGGTGGCTGATCGGTCGTGTGCGGGTTCGGGTGGTCGGGTTGTCCACAGTTCGAGGCGGACGCGGGCGTGGTGGTCTGTGGCGGCGCTGTAGAACCAGATCCGGTGCGGGTGGGTGGGTGGTAAGGATGTGGTCGTCGGTGAAGTCGGGTTCGCTCTGCCAGTAGTCGGCGTCGGGGTCGACGAGGGAGAGGGTGCCGTGCTCGACGCGGACGTCTTCCTCGATGGCGGCGGTCGGCTGTTGTGTTGTCATGGTTGAGGTTCCGGGTCGGGCTGTGCCGCCGCCGGTAAGCGGCGGCACACCTGGTGGACGTTTGATGAAGTCCTGGTGCCACTGAAGCACTGTCTCCGGGCGTACCAGCAGTCGGAGCCGACGAAGCGCATCGACCGGAAGTCGGCGCAGCAGTGCCGCGAGGAACGCTCGGTCGCCGGGGGAGAACCGTGGACGGGCGTTGCCCAGTTGGCGTTCAAGGACGGTGATCTGGCGCCGTAGCGCCAGGATTTCCGCATCCGTGTCCCGGTCGCTCATGGGCAGCAGGCGCCCGGCTCGGAGTCTCGGGCGAGATGCTGAGGCTGGTCTCGAAGCGGTTCGCCGAGACCGGTGGTGATGTCCTTGCCACGGTCTCGCGCAAGAGGCGTGCCCTTCCGCCGGTGCCGTCCCCGGTGACCGGCGAGGCCGAGGCCCGGCTGATCGCCCTGGCCTGCTCGCAGCCACCGGCCGGGCATGCCCGGTGGTCGTTGCGATTGCTGGAAAAGCACGTCGAACTCACCGAGGACATCCCGAACCTGGACCACTCCACCATCGGCCGGGTCCTGAAAAAACGGAATTGCGCCCTCATCTGAGGAAGTGCTGGAACCTCCCGCCACGGGCGAACGCGGAGTTCGCCGCCCGCATGGAAGACGTGCTCGCCGTCTACGCCCGGCCGCACGACCCCGCCCGCCCGGTCGTGTGCATGGACGAGAAACCCTTCCAGCTACTCGGCCACGTCCGCGACCCGCTCCCCGCCCGGCCCGGCCCGGCCGCGATGCCCGCCAGGACAGCAAATACGTCCGGTGCGGCACCTGCTCGATCTTCGTGTGGACAGAACCCTTACGCGGGTGGCGCCGTGTGCACGCCCTCGAGATCCACCACACCCCCGAACACGGGTCCTGGCTCGACATCGCCGAGATCGAACTCTCCGCATTGTCGCGGCAATGCCTCGACCGCCGCATCGGCGACCTCGACACCCTCAACACCGAACTCGCCGCCTGGCAACACACCACCAACACCAACCAGCGCGGAGTCGACTGGCAGTTCACCACCGACAACGCCCGCACCCGACTCCGCCACCTCTACCCCAAAGGTTGGAAGCGACGGTCTACTAGACTGGCCGCCCCACGTGAGAAGCCAGGGAGTCCCCTTGACCGCACAGGAAGACGCCGAGATCGCAGTCGCCATCGGCCGCGTCTGCGCCGAGGAACCCGCTATCCGAGCCCTTCTCGAAGAAGCCGGCGATGCCGCTCCGCTGGACCAGTTCCTCGCCGCCGCACGGGGCGGCCAGGAACTCACCGCGCCCGTCACCACCCTGCACGCCGCGCTGCAACGCAGTGGCGACGCTCTGGGCCTCCTCGGCGCCGTCCGCACCGCGACCCCATGGGGTCTGGGGCAGATGCGGCCCGTTGACGTCGTCCTGCTGTGCCCCCGGCACCGCTGTTCGCGCACCCAGGTTCCGTCGTCCGACAAGTCCACGCGCTGCACCCTGTTCGATGAACCGCTCCGCCCCGAACGGATCTAGCGATGGGTGGCTTCCTCACGGAACTCGGCAAGAAGCTCGCCGAACGCTGGCTCACCCTGCTGGCTCTCCCCGGCGTGCTCTACCTGGCCATCCTCGCCACCGCCCACACACTGGGGCACACGCGCCCGTTCACCCTCAGCCGCCTCACCGACCGTTTGTCGAACTGGACCACCTCGTCGGCGACCACGACGGCCCTGCTGTTGTTCGTGGTTCTGTTGGCCGCCGCAGCGGCTGGCCTGACCGCCCAGGCTCTCGGTTCCCTGATCGAGCGCGCCTGGCTCGCCGACCGCTGGACATCCCGCCGGCCGCCACTCCGGCACCTAGCCCGCCTGCGCGTTCGCCGCCGCCACCGCCGCTGGTCGACCAAGCAGAGCGCCTACCACGCCCTCGCCCAAGCCAAGGCCGAACGCCTCGCCCACGGCGACCCCGTCCCGCCTGAAATGGACCAAGCCCTGATCGCAGGGCACAGCCGCATCGCGCGCATCGCCCTCGAAGAACCTGCCCGACCGGGCTGGATCGGTGACCGCCTGCACGCCGTCGTGCACCGCATTGACCGCGACTACCGCCTTGACTTGCCCACCGCGTGGCCCTACCTCTGGCTCACCATGCCGGAAGAAACCCGCATCACCATCACCGATGCCAGAGCCGCGTTCGGCCGATCCGCCACCTTGGCTGGCTGGGGCGTGCTCTACCTGGCCGCGGGCATCCTGTGGTGGCCAGGTGCCCTGCTCGCCGCGGCGATCCTGATCACCGCTCGCCACCGCGCCCGCGACGCCACCGAGACCTACGCTTCCCTCGTCGAGGCCGCAACCCGCCTCCATACCCCTGCCCTGGCCACCACCCTCCGCCTGGACCACACCGGACCGCTGGACCGCGCGACCGGCTGGGCCGTCACCTGCCTGTTGCAAGGCCGCCCAGACCTGATCCCCTTCGTGCCGCACAAGTGAATCCCGTCGAAGAGGCGAAGTGGGGAACGGGATGGCTGGTTCGAGCGGCGCAGTAACAATAGGCGGTTCAGACTGACTGGAGGACCCTGCCGATGAGGACGCGGACCCGGGCCGAGTGTGCCGTGTGTGGCACGGGCCTGGTGGTCCGAGGGTCGAAGGTGTCACGGCATTGATGAAGTGACCTCTACGGGCCGGTGTGGAGGTAGGGCGCCCATACCAGTGGGTCGGTGGGCCATTGCGCCCGTAACGCGGTGACCGCGTGGTGCAAGGCGTGGGCGGTGTCCGGGGTGCCGGTGGTGGTGAGGGCCGCGTAGACCGCGTCGGCGACGTCCGGGGCCAGGTGGTCGTAGATCGACCACAGGGTGGCGATGACGTTCCGGTAGCCCAGGAGTTGCATCGCCGCGGCCAGGTGCACGGCTTCGTCGACCATTCTGGGGCTGCCGGTCGCCGTCTGACAGGCGGACAGGAACGCCAGCTCGCGTCGGCCCGGGTTGTGGTGGATCAGATCGGCGATGCGGAGCGGGCCGTCGGCGAGCCAGAACGCGCTCTCAGTGGGGTCGCTGAAGTGTTGGCTGCCGTGGCAGGAGAAGTGCGCCCACGCATGCCGCGGCAGCTCGGCGAGGACCCGGGCCGTGGTCGGGGTGTCCGGGGACTGGCCGTCGGTCCGGTTCTCCAGGCGGGTGGTGATCGGGTAGCGGGCGTGCACGCGGTCCAGCTCGTCGGACACGGCGGGCAGGTCGGTCGCGCCGGGAGTGGTGGGCACGCCGACGGCCAGCAGCGCCGGCCTGCCCGTCGGGGCCGGTGCGTTTCTGGCGCGCAGCAACGCGGTCAGCGTGGGGGTGTACGACGAGATCACGCGGTCGGGCACCGTGCCGCCGGCGGCGTCGGTCCGGCGACGGGGGTGGTGGCCGGCGGCGTGCAGCGGCAGCAGGGCAAGGGGGCCGGTCGGGCACCACCAGATCCTCGGCCACGCGCCGGCCGGCGGGGCGATGTGGCCGAGCCTGGTCAGCACCGGGTCGGCGATGGTGTCCCACAGCCACGCCAGGACGTCCAGGATCGTGTGCCGGTCCTGTTCCCGTTCGGCGAACGAACGGTTCGGGTCGGTGGCGCGGCCCAGGGCGCCTAGCAGGGCGTTGGCCCGTGTCGTCGCCGTCGCGCGGGTCAGGGTGGTCAGCTCGACCACGTCGACACCGGTGGCGGAGACCAGCAGCGCGTGGCAGCCGTGGCGGCTGAGGTTGACGATGACCACCGTGCCGGCACCGGCCGCGGCCCGGAGTTCGGTGAACGACGTGGGTTGGAGGAACCGCTCGAAACCGTCGATGGCACGTATCCGGCCGATGAGGTCGTCGAACTCGCGGGCGGCGCGCATGCGCTCCTCAGCCACGCGATTCTGTTCGGCGCGTGGGTCGTCGTCATCGCCGGACGGGCTCACCGCGGGCAGCGGCGCGTCCAACAGCGTCCGGATCCGCTCGAAGTGCTCGGCCAGCGCGGGTGCGCGTTCGGCCAGCTCGGTGAGGTCGGTGCGCAGGTTGAACAGCTGTGCCCACAACACCGACCGGCCGGTGTCGAGCAGTTCCACCGCCTCCTCGGGACGGCCGGCGCGGACCGCGCACGCCGCGCCGTCCGCGGCCAGGCCACTCCAGCGTGCGACCCGGTCCTCCTGGGTGGCGCGGGCCAGGCCGTGCGAGGCGAACCGCGGCAGCAGCCGTACCGCCGCCGCGTACCCGTCCGCAGCCGAGTCGATCCGACCGGCCTCGGCCGCCATCTCTCCCCACATCCCGGCCGCGGCCATCCGATCCGGGAGTGCACCCGACTCGACGCCGTACGCCTCCCGGAATGCGACGGTCGCCTGGTCAAGGTCTGCCGGTTGACGGGTGCGCCTGAACCGGTCGCGGAGCATCGCGCCGAGGACGATCAGTGCCTTCACGCGATCGGGGTGTTCGCGTGGGAGGCCGGCCACCGCCTCGCCCGCAGTGGTGATCGCCTCGTCCACATCCGTGAGTTCGCCGGTGCGCTCGAACCGAATGCCCAGGAGGACGGCGAGGTGCACCAGAGTGCTCCGGTCGGGATCGTCGGGCGGGGTGGCGGCGATCGCGTCACGTGCGGTCGACAGCGCCTCGTCCAGATCGCTCGCCTCGGCGGTGCGCCGATACCGGGTCTGCAGCGCGTTGCTGAGGCTGTTCAGATGGGTGGAGCGCACTGGGTGGTCGTGCGGCGTGCCCGCGATCGCTTGCCGGATGGCGGTGATGGCCTCGTCGAGATCGGCCGGCTCGTCGGTGACGCGGTACCGGTCGATCAGCCCCGTACCGAGGTTGCCCAGGAAGATCTGGTGGTACGGGTTGTCCGGCCGGCTGGCGGCGATCGCGTCGCGATCCAGCGCGATGCTGTCGGCCAGGTCGGCCAGGCGATCGGTGTGCAGGTAGCGGGTGTGCAGCGCGGAGCCCAGGTTCGCCAGGTACCGGTGGTACCTGGCGTGGTCGGGTGCGGTGCGGGCGACCGCGTGGCGGCCGGCGACGACGGCGTCGTCCAGGTCGGCCTCCTGGCGGGTGCGCCGGTACCGGTGATGCAGGGCGACGCCGAGCCTGTCCTGGATGCCGGGGTAGTCCGGGTGCGTGGCCGACGTGACCTGCGCTGCGTCGCGTAGGGCGCGGACGCCCTCGTCGAGGTCGGCCGGCGTCCCGGTGCGCTGGAACCTGGTCAGCAACGCGGCCCCGAGTCCGGCCCGGTTTAGGGCGAAGTCCGTGTGACCGGCCGGTGTGGCGACCACGGCCTGACGATGTGCGGTGACGCCGTCGTCGAGGTCGGTCAGGTCGCCCGTGCGATCGAACCGGGCGAGCAACGCCGTGCCGTACTGCGAATGGAACTTCGCGAAGTCCACGTCCTCCGGGGTTGCCGCGGCCGTCGAGGTGCGGGCGGCGGCGACCGCACCCTCCACATCGGATAGTCGGCTCGTCGACTCGAACCGGGCGAGCAGCGTGCGGCCGAGGTTGTGGTGCAGCCCGGCGTAGTTCGGGTCGTAGGGTTCGGTGGCGGCGCACGCCTCCGTCAACGCGGTGATCGCGTCCGTCAGCGCGACTTGGTTCCCGGTGGTGATGAACTGTTCGTGCAGTGCCAGGCCGAGTGTGCTCACGCACGCGACACGGTCGGGGTGACCGGGCTGAGCGCCTGCCACGGCCGCGCGTCCGGTCGTGACGGCCTCGTCTAGGTCCTCCCTCCGGCCGATGTGCTCGGACCGGACGCGGAGCGTCGCCGACAGGTTGGCCAGGTACCCCGGATAGCGGACCGAGTTCGGGGGAGTCTCGGCGAATGCCTCGCGACCGGCGGTGACGGCGTCGTTCAGGTCGTCGAACCGGCCGGTGCGTTCGAAGCGGTCCCGCAGCGCGAGACCGAGCTGGGAGAGCACCGCGGGCCGCTCGGACGCCACCGGTGACAGGGCGGCCCGCGCCGTGAGCAACCTGTCGATGACCGCGTCGAGGTCGGCCAACCGGTCGACGAGGTGTCGCCGGGCGTTGAGCAACCGGACGACGGCGAGCAGGCGCTCGGCCCGCGCCGCGTCCCCAGGAGGGGTGGTGTCGGCGGCCTCGGTGAAGGCGGCGAGCGCCGCGTCGAGGTCGGCCGGTTCGCTCAGCCGGATGAACCGTTCCTCGATGGCACAGCCCAGGTTGAACAGCCGGCCGGGGCGGTGCGGCTGCCCAGGCAGCGCCGCGGCCACCGCGTCCCGAGCGGCGGTAATGGCGTAGTCCACGGCCGTCAGCGCTACTTGCGGGTTACCGCCGTCGGCCGGTTCCGCGTCCTCGTGCGCGATGGCGTACGGACTCATGATGACTTCGGTCTGCTGGACCGGATCGGTGGTGACGGTGATCCCGGACGAATCGACGGTGTTCGGCGCCGCGCAGCCGGGGCAGCGGACCACCGTGTCGTTCCGGTAACGCAGCGCGTCGTGCCACGAATGTCCGCACCGGCCGCATTTGACCCGCGCGACGAAGTTGTCGCCGTGGCCCCGGGCCGCCGATCTCAGGCCGAACGCATTGGTGATGGACTCGATTCGTCCGACGCAGTCCGCCGACCTGGTGTCGGCTTGCCAGGGCAGCAGGTTCTCCAGGTACAGACCCTCGATGTCCGTGCCCCAGTTCCCCTGCGGGGTTTCAACCACGATGTAGAACAACTGGCGCTCGACCCGTCGGGTCAACAGGAACGCCTTCGCGACCTCCGCATCGGCAGCGCGGTAGGTCTCGTAGACAGCACCATTCTGGTTGGTTTCGGTGAACACGTACACCGGTTGACCCTGGTCCGGCGTCGACTCGCGTCTCGACCAGCTCATCGAACCTCCTAGTGCTGTCGAGGTCCGACTTTACTGGGTGTTACTGGCTGGTCACACCGGTTTCGCGAGTCCAGCCGGTTGTTGCCGGGTGGGCCACGGGGGCGCACTTCGTGACTGGCGCAGGTGCGGTCGGCGTGGTGGGAGTTGGGCCACGACTCGCCCATGGACAGGATCGCCGGTGCGGCGTCCCGCCGTGACGGCGAAACGCTCCCGGCTCGAACCCGACGGGTTCGAGCCGGGAGCGTCGTGAGATGGGTCAGGAGCAGGTCAGCGTCGGCGCGATCCAGTCGGGGTGGTCGGAGCCCACACCGTCGATGCCGCCGCCGACGACCAGATCGAGGATGTCCCCCGTGATCGGGACGTCGATCGCCACCGCGGCCTGGCCGGCCCTGATCACCGGGGTCGTGGTGAGCGTGACGCCGTCCACGACGACGCTGAAGGTGACGCTGCCCGCGCCGCCGGTCTCGTCGTCCACGCCCACGAGGGCCGTGAAGCGCGAGCACTTCCCGCCGAGGTAGAACTGCAGGTCGCTTTCCGCGTGCACTCCGAGGCCCTTCGGGTAGACGGTGCCCGCGATGGTGAGGGGTTTGCCGTCGCCCGCAGCCAGTTCGCCGTTGCTCATGTCGCGCTCGACCGGGCCCCAGCCGCTGACGGAGCCGAGGAAGGGCAGGCCGCCCACCTCGACCTCGCCGCTCGGGGGCAGGGCCGGGACCACGCCGATGATCCGCTCGTCGGTCACCGACGTATGCCTGCCCTGCTGCTGGAAGCTCGCCTTCACCTGGAGGTCGGCGGGCACCGGTGTCCCGCTCGGCGCGGTGACCGGCCACGAGAACACCGCGGACGTGCCGCCGTTGACGCGGCCAACCGACGCCGGCGTCGCCCGGCCGACCGTCCAGCCCTCGGGTGCGGTCAGCGTCGCGGTGACGTTCCGCGTAGCGGGCGCACCGGTGGGCACCCGCACCGTGGCGGTCGCCGTGAACTGCTGCGCGTTCCCGGCCGTGTCCGGCACGCTCAGCGAGACCGACGCCTTCGGCGACGAAGGTCCCGTTCAGCCAGACGGAGAACGCGCCGGCCGAGCCGCCGCTCTGCGACGACGGCGAGATGCCGGTCTGCTTCCCGTCACTGGTGAAGCGGCCCCGGTACCAGGTGTTGCCGGTGTGGAAGCCGTAGTCGTCGGCGAACAGCACGGGCAGCGTGCCCGGCGCGGTCTTGCTGTTGGTGGTCATCTTGTCGGCGACCGGCCACGCCGAGTCGTCGAAGTCCGGTCGGCTCTCCGGCGACTCCTGCTGGTGCTTCCAGTCGGTCAGCGCGGGCAGGGTGACCGGCGCGGCCACGGGCAGCGCTCCCGTGCGGCTGCCGCTCGGGGTGCTCCGCGTCTGCACCCGCTTGCCGTTCCAGTCGACGTGTGTGGCGGTGGAGAACACCTCCACCGTGCCGTCGGACGTGGTGTCGCCGGTCAACGTCAGCAGCCCGCCCGCGGCCCGAGCGGAGCGCAGGAGGTGGGTGCCGCGGACGAGTACCGGACCCGACGCGGTGTCCTGCCGCCAGAACGTCGCCGCGGTCTGCTTGTCCGCGAGCAGCAGCAACAACGGCTGCCTGCCGTCGTCGACGAGCACGCGGGTCAGCCCGCCGTGGGTGTAGTTCAGCCGCAGGTCGCCGCGGGCGGCGTCCCAAGTGCTGGTGGCCGCGCTGATCCTCCGGTGACCTGGCCGAACCGGGACAGGTCGAAAGTCAGCCTCTGCGCGGCCCCCGGGTTGGCAGCGACGATGACGAGACGGCGCGCGGCGCTGTCGTAGGCGGCGACGGCCAGTTCACTGCCGGTGTCCAGGATGCGCATGCCCGGCCGGATGTGCCGGGTGAACTGGGCGACCACGTAGAACTTCGTCTCCACCGCCGGATGTCCTAAAAGTACGCGTGGCCCTGGACCGGCGAGTTGTCTTCCGCAGCGATTTCACCGGCGACCGGCTTTATCGGCGAGACAACGTGCATGAACTGGCTACTTCACGCGTGACCTATGGCCACCAGCCGACACGACGCCCACCACCCCGCCGACCACAACCCGGTCCGCAGTTCCTGACAACCAAAGCTCCGGTACGGCGGGCGACCGTCCACACGGCAGTCAAGACCGCCTTCGGTCGGGCCGGCTATCGCCAATGATCATCTAGCCGGCCCAACCGGTACCTGCATACAAGTCGGAACTTCACAGGTACTGGTCGATGTGATCGTCCGCGCTCGGCATCGCGCCGTTGGCAGCCGCACCCGACGGGACGTCCCCGCGGTCACAGGCGTCGCCAGGATTTCCGGCAGTGTTCGCTGCCCTGCACACGTCTCCTGCACCAAGTCCTCGACGGCCACCTTCGCGTCCAGGTCGGAATCCGCGGTGCGCGGTCGGCGGTGCGGCCGTCGAGGCGCGGGAGCGCGGCCACGGGGTTGTGAAGCCGCGCTCCCACACGCGTGTGCGGCTCCGGGGTCAGCGGCGACCCAGGTTCAGGCCGAGGTCGAGTCCCAGGCCCAAGTCCAGGCCGAGGAGTCCGCCCCGGCTGGTGCGGAAGGGCCCGCAGGCGGCCGGTGAGGTGGCTTCCAGCGGCAGGGACGGGTCGAGGTCGCTGGGTGCGCTGCCGTCGTAGGTTCCGCTGCGGTTGGGGTCGATGCCGTGCACGACCAGCACCGCCTTGCCGTTGCGGATGTTGCTCGCCACATCGGCGGTCACCGTGATGCTGCGCCGGTAGTTGTAGGAGTTGCCGTCGGGCGTCGGGAAGCGGTCGATCGCCAGGCCGCTGGCCGGGCTGGTGTCGCCGCTGGTGGTCAGCGAGGTGCCGATGTGTCCGTAGAAGGGATGCCCCTCGGTGGTGTTCACGATGCCGTCACCGCTGGTGTCGGCCCGCTGGGTCGGGCATCGGCCCTGTGCTCCGATGTGGATGTGCTGCGCGTGCGGGGCGTCGGCGAGTACGCCGCGGACGCGGACGGCGATGTCGACCTGGTTGCCGCGCAGGACGAGAGCGCCCTGCCCCGAGGCGCCGCTGTGGTTGAGCTGCCGGAGTTGCACGGTGGCCACCGTGGTGCCGCCGTCGTCGCCGGAACCGGTGCCGTGGTCGCCGTCGTGGGCCGAGGCCACCGCAGGCGCGGTGAGAGCCAGCCCTAGGGCGAACACCGGAACCGCCGCACGTGCCGCTCGGGTCTTGAACGTCGTCATGATCGTTCCTCTTCTTGAAGGGGTTCGAAACGGTCTGGCCTACACATGGCCTTCGGCGCGAACCCCCATCCGGATTGCCCGTATCGCAAAGTCGCCTGCCGCCCTCGACGCCACGGCGGACAACCCGGACAACAACACCATCAGGTGACACCCCGCCGACCGTGTCATCTCACCGAAACCAGCGTCACGCAGCGGCCCACCGCGCACCCGACCCACCGTGCCGGCCGCCGTTGCCGTCCGAGTTGGACACGGTTACGACGGTCACGAGGCCGACGCGGGGCGAACCACTGTCGGTACCGCAGCCGTCGTCGCGCACGCTCGCCGACGACGGTTGAGGGCACTGAAACGATCACCGGCGAACCTGGCGGCCTACCGCGTCGCGCGATGGAAACGGTCGTGCAGCTCAATCAGCGATGCACCGTGCGGTACGGCCACGCAAGCTGCTCTCGTCCGAGGACGCACGGGCCCCTGGACGAGACGCTGGCCTGGTACGCGACGTGCGCCGCCGCCAGGCCGGAGTCAACCTGCTCGTCGAGGGTCTGATGATCTAGTGGTCGGTCGAGGCCACCGGGCAGGACCACGGCGCGGTCGTCCAGCGCCTGGCGCTCGCGGTGGGACGGCTGATACCGCCGACCGCAGTCGACCCACTTCGGCGGATGCGCGGTGGCGGACCGGCGGAGAACGCGCTTCATCGCCCGGGACCACCATCCGTCGTCGGCAGAGCCCAAGCCTGGCTGCCGGCCACCCGCGACGGCGCACTCACCGTGGTCACGGTGGCCTGGAACTGCGACTCCGAGAACCGGCCGTTCGGCATGACGATCCACGACGAGCCCCGAGTGATCGTCGGCGGCGCGGGCGTCGGCAGTGCGATCGAGTGGTCCGCACCCGCGATCACCCGGCCACGGCCGCCGACTCGCCCGTTGGTGACCTGGCGTTGTGGTCCTTCGACGGCCGGTCGAACCACTGAACGAACCTCAGCGGGGGGCCGCCGATCGCGTTGCCGGACGCGACGAGGGGTCGCGGCCACGGTGAGAGTGGCCACGACCCCTCGTCGCATGGGGCGGTACGGGTCAGGAGGTGGGCATCATGACCTTGTCGATGACGAAGACGGTGGCGTTGGCGGTCGGGATGTTGCCGCACAGGACCTTGGCGCCGTTGACCGTGACGTTGTCGCCGGAGCCCTCGACCTTGAGCGTGCCGCCCTGGACGGTGGGCAGGTTCGCGGAGGACAGGATGCCTTCCTTGTCCATGCGCTGCGGCACGACGTGGTAGGTCAGGATGGAGGTGAGCTTGGCCTTGTCGGCGAGCACCGCGTTCAGCGTTTCCTGACCCAGGGCCTCGAACGCCGGGTCGTAGGGCGCGAAGACGGTGTACTTGGCGTCGGTCTTGTTGAGCGTGTCGACGAGGCCGGCTTCCGTGACCGCGGCCACAAGTGTCTTGAGGAGCGGGTTGTTGCTCGCCGCCGTGGCTACCGGGTCGTCGACCATGCCGTCGAGGGAACCCTCGGTGTCCTTGGGCAGGCTGGCGCAACCGGCGCCGAAGACGTCGCTGGTCGTGGTGACGCCGTCGCTCATCGCCTTGCTGGTGGTCGTGGTGGTGGTGGTCGTCGTGGCGGCGGCCGAGGTGGTGGCGTCCGAGGCGGTTTGTTCGCCGCTGCCGCACGCGGCGACGGAGATCATGGCCGCGGTCAGGACGCCGATCGCGGACGCGAGCCGGGTGCTGCGCATGAGATTGCTCCTTTGAGGACGGTGCCGGACTGTGTTTCCCGGCTTGTCATGAGTGGTTCGGTGCCGGTGTGGCGTCGGATTGGTCGATTCGGGAAAATGTTGAGTCGTTTCCGCGCCGGCCGTTGCACAGGTGGTCAGGGTCGTGCGGTGAACACGATCGTGTGCCATCCGGCGGCGCCGTCCGGGATGGGTTCGGCGCGTTCGCTGGTCTGGGTGTAACCGGTTCGGTCGGTGGCGCGGACTTCCAGGGTGTGCGAGCCGGCGGGGAGCTCGAGTTCGGCGCGCCACATCCGCCAGGTGTCGACGTTGACCTCCGTGCTCAAGGCGGTGGCCTGCCAGGGGCCGCCGTCGACGCGGACCTCGACCTTGTCGATGCCTTTGTGCTGTGCCCAGGCGACCCCGGCGGCGACGAACCTGCCCGCGGGCACCTGTTCGAAGGCCTTGGGCCGGTCGATGCGGGACATGGTCTTGATCAGGGCTCGTCGTGCCCAGTCGCGTTTGACCCAGTAGGCGTCGAAGTCGGCGAAGGTGGTGAGTTCGGCGTCGACCAGCCACTTGGTGGCCGAGACGAACCCGTACAGGCCGGGCACGACCATGCGCACGGGGAAGCCGTGCTCGGCGGGCAGCGGTTCGCCGTTCATGCCGATGGCCAGCAGCGCGTCGCTGTCGGGTTTCATGATGTCCTCGACGGGTGTGCCGCAGGTCCAGCCGTCCACGCTGCGCGTCGCGAGCTGGTCTGAGCCTTGTTGCACGCCTGCTTCGGCGAGGATGTCGCGAAGGGACACGCCGATGAAGTTCGTGGTGGAGATCCCGTGGGGATCGGTGGCGCGGTCACGTCCGGGGTGAGCCGGATGGAGCGGCGGGAGGCCTCCACGTCGACCCGTCCGCCGATGAACTGCCCCGCGCCGGCGGTCACCCCGGCCGCGGTGGCGACAGCGGTGGAGGTGATCAGGAAGCGGCGGCGCCCCAAGCCGGGAACCGACCAGTCCAGCGCACGCGTCTGTGGTGGACCGGCGCTGTCGACGGTGTCGTTGACAGGCTGCGGCTTGTCCGCACCGGGCTTGCCCGCAGAGGTGCGGCGGGCGAGCCCGTGCAGCCACCGGAAGATCAGCACACCCACGACCAGGCCGGCCAACGGTGCCAGCACGGCGATCGGGGCCAGCGTGGGGCGGGTGAGCACCGCCGCGACACCGAGCACCCCCAGCGCCGCGGCCAGGAGCGTTCCGGGCAGCGGACCGCGGCGGGACAGCAGTCCGGCCAGGACGGCCGCGGCGGCGATGACGAACGCCATGCCCGCCAGCAGCACGATCTTGTCGTCCTCACCGAACGTGCGGATCGCGAAGTCCTTGACCGGGTGCGGTGTCAGATCGATCGCGGTGTTGCCCACGGCCAGGAACGGCGAGGCGAACGGGTCTATCAGCGCGGCCACGAGGTGTCCCGCGGCCAATGCGGCGGCCACGGCGATCAGGCCCACCGCAGTTGCCGCCAACAGCGGCAGCCGCGGCACCGCGGTGTCGGACGACTGCCTGGGCGTGGATGCGTTCATACCAGGTGTTCGCAGCCGGCCTCCCTGCGGATTGCCTCTTTCGGTCAGGTGTTGCTCAGACGAGCGGGAGAACCACCACGGTCGGGGTCGTGGGCCGAGGGGATCCGCCTCGTGGCTCCACGGTCAGGCCCACGGCTTCCCGGCCGGTGAAACCACTGGCGAGCAACGGATCGGGATGTTCGTCGGAGGACGCGAGCAGACCGGCCGGACGTGGGCCGTCGGCGCCGATCAGCCACATCTGATAGGTGCGGTCCTCGGGCAGCCGTGCCAGCCCGTCGGCGAGGAACACCACCTGTCCCTTGGTCGCCGACGCCACGACAGTGCCCGTACCACCGCCTGCGACCTCACCGCGGACGAGCTTGGCGTCCGGTGCGGCCAGCAGTTCGGCGACCTGGCTGTTGCGGGTGTTGACCTGTTCCAAGGCTTGCAGGTCGCGTTCCAGCCGATTGTTGGTGTCCACGGCCTGGATGCCCAGCGTCACGGCGACCGCGATGCCCGCCGCGGCGGCCAGCGTCGCGGTCCTGCGCAACCACAGGCTTTGGCCCGTGGATCCGCCTGGGCGCGGGAAGTGCGCTTCGGGTGGTGGGCCCGCAGGATTCCCGGTTCCCGGTGGCAGTTGGCGGGTGTCGGCGACGGCGGCCAGTACCCGGTCGCGCAGGTGGGCCGGAGGCTCGACCGCAGTCTCACCGGCCAGCAGCGCCGTTGCCTCGAACAGTTCGGCCGTTTCCCGTGCGCAGCTCGAGCAGCCCGCGATGTGGTCCTCGAAGAGGCGGCGCTCGGTATCGGCGACGGCGTTGAGCACGTAGGCGCCGATCAGCGTGTGCGCTTCGATGCGCGCGGTGTCGTCGGTCATCGGGTCACCCCCAGGCAGTCTCGGAGTCTGATCAAGCCGTCGCGCATCCTGGTCTTGACCGTGCCCAGCGGGATGCCGAGCACGGACGCGGTCTCCGGGTATGTGTAGCCCTGGAAATAGCCCAGGAGGATGGACTCTCGCTGAAGGTCGGTCAACGTGGACAGGCAGCGGCGCACCTGCCGCTGTTCGATGCGGGCGGCGACCTGCTCGCTGACCGTGTCGAACGGTGTCTCGACGTCGCGGCGGGCGGCGATGTCCTCGCGCCGGGTCGCGGCCTGCGCGGAACGGACCCGGTCCACGGCGCGGCGGTGCGCCATGGTCATCACCCACGTCAGCGCGCTGCCGCGTTGCCGGTCGTAGCGGGCGGCGGTGCGCCACACCTCGACCAGCACCTCCTGAGTGACCTCCTCCGACTGCGCGTGATCGCGCACCACCCGACGCACCAGGCTGAACACTCTGCTCACCACCACGTCGTACAGCCGGGCGAACGCCTTGTCGTCACCGCGCGCCACCAGGCTCAGCAACTCCTCGGCGGTGGCGTCGCTCCCGTCGTGGGTGTCGGCGGATACGGCCTGGAGCTTGCGCTCACGCCCTGCCATCGTGCCCCTTCCCGATCGAATCGTCCTTGACAGTTACTCATCGCCGAGCCCTTGCCCGGCTCGTCCACGAGGGAGATCAACCGATAGGAGGACGAGTCGAGCGGCTACCTCTCGTTCGTCGCCGGACGCGGATCAGATTGGTTCGCACGGCCCGCGTCATGTCGACCGATCCCCGAAGCGGCGAGCGGCACGGCGGGGAGGCAGCGGGAAGAAGCCGCTCGTGCGCTGCACGTAGTCGGCATAAGCGGGACGTCGACGGCGCAGGTGCTCCTCGAGCATCGGTTTGCCCGTTCCTCTCGCGAGGACGAATGTCATGAGCACCGGTGACACGACGGTCACGAGGCCGTGCCAGGAGGAGCAGGCGAGCAGGAACAGGCCCCACCAGACGCAGGCGTCGCCGAAGTAGTTCGGGTGCCGGGTGTAGCGCCACAAGCCCCGGTCGAGCACCCGGCCCCGGTTGCCCGGGTCGGCCCGGAAGCGCTGCAACTGCCAGTCGCCGACCGCCTCGAACACCACTCCCACCAGCCACAACACCGCTCCAGCGGCCATCAACGCCGGGTGGACGCCGGTGCCGTACTGGGCGACTTGGACCGGCAGCGACACCAGCCACAGCACGATGGCCTGCGCCACGTACGCGCGCACCAGCACGTGCAGGTGAGGGTTTCCCCTGGCACGCCGGCGCATCTCGGCGTAGCGGTGGTCCTCGGGCTCACCCCGGCTGCGCAATCCTATGTGGACCGCGAGGCGGACGCCCCACACCACGGTCAGCACCGTGACCAACACCCGCGTCGTGGTGTCGTCCTGGCCGCTGGAGAGCAGGAACGTCGTGCTCGCGATCAGCGCGAAGCCCGGGCCCCAGGCGATGTCGAGGGTGTCGTGCCGATTCCTGACCACGGAGACCGTGAAGGTGACCACCATGAGCAGCGCCACCACGGCGGCGCTGATCGCGAGGTTGAGGGGCAACCCGGCGGGCAGTTCCGGCCAGGTCACGTGTCACCGCCGGATGCCGCGCTGTCCAGAGCCAAGGGGTCGGTGCGGTGCCATGGCATACCACTCGCGCCGTCGGTGGTCGGGCGCACGGCGAGGATCTGGTCCACGCCCATGCGGTTGTCCTCGAAGGCCAGCGCCCCGCCGGCCAGGTAGAGCCGCCACACCCTGGCCTGACCTTCGCCGACCAGTGCGACGACCTCGTCCCAGCGCCGTTCAAGGGTGGCCGCCCACTCCCGGACCGTGCGCACGTAGTGCTCGCGCAGGGCGTGCACGTCGCGGATCTCCAGCCCGGCGTTCTCCAGGTGTGCCAACGTGCGGCTCAGCGGTCGCATGGTCATGTCGGGCGCGACGTAGGACTCGATGAACGCGCCGCCGCCCGGCGCCGTGGCTCCACGCGACATCTGCTGCAACAGCAGTCGACCCGCGGGGCGCAGCAGGCGGTGCAGGGTCGAGGCGTACACCGGGTAGTTCTGCTCGCCGACGTGTTCGCCCATCTCGATCGACGCCACCGCGTCGAACGGCGCGTCGCTGATCTCCCGGTAGTCCTGCAACCGGACCTCGACGGCGTCCCGCAGGCCCAGTTCGGTGATCCGGCGGCTGACGTGGGCGTGCTGCTGTCGTGACAGCGTCACCCCGGTGGCGTGCACGCCGTGGTGGCGGGCGGCGTACAGCAGCAGCGAGCCCCACCCGCACCCGACGTCCAGCAGGCGCATCCCCGGGCGCAGGTCGAGCTTGCGGCAGATCAGCTCCAGCTTGTCCCGCTGGGCGTCGACGAGCTCATAGCCGGGTCCTTCGACGGCCCAGTACGCACAGGAGTAGGCCATGCTCGGGTCGAGGACGAGCTGGTAGAACTCGTTGCTCAGGTCGTAGTGGTGGGCGATGGCCGCACGGTCCCGGCGGCGGGTGTGCAGGCCGCCCGCCAGCCTGGCCTCTTCGGCCGGCGGTCGCGGGCGGGGACCGAGCACACCGAGCCGGATGGCCGTGCGAAGCAGCGCCACGCGTTCGGAGACGGTGAGCCCGCGGCGCGGGCGGTCGGCTCGGGCCAAGGCCCAGAACCGGCGCAGCCCGGTCGTGATGTCGCCTTCGACGTCGAGGTCACCGGAGACGTAGGCGCGGGCCAAGCCGAGTTCGTCGGGGTTCCACAGCAACCGGCGCAGGGCGTGGGGCGACCGCAGCACCACCCGCGGACCGTCGGACGGGCCGGCCTCGCTGCCGTCCCAGGCCCGCAGCCCCACCGGCAACGCGGTGCCCAACACCCGCTCCACGACATCGGCCAGCACCGCGGCGTGTCCGGTCTTCCTGTCCTGCACGTCGTCCCCTTCACCGTCGGCTTCCCGGGTGGTTCGAGACCACGGGCACGGCGGGTTGGCCCAACCAGGAAATGTGACGCGCGACACAGCACCCATCTGGTGGATGATGTGCGCCGAATGCTGGTCGTGTCACACCTCCACTCCGACACCGGGCGGGTCCGGCAGCCCTCGATCCAGAGCTGGGGTCAGCCGACGACGGCCGGCTCCGCGGTACTGGTCATACCGGGCGGTCGTGCTCGCAGCTGTGAACCCGCGAGCCGGGCCAACCTGGCCTACCAGCGGATGGTGCCGTTCGCCCGGGACCTCAGCCGGACGGTGCCCGCCGTCTGGCTGTTGCGTTACCGGTACCGGGGGTGGAACGAACCCGACCGCGACCCGGTGCGCGACGCCCGCTGGGCATTGGCCCGGCTGCGCGAACGGCACCCCGGGGCGCGGGTCGCCCTGGTCGGCCACTCGATGGGCGCACGCACCGCCCTCCGGATCGCCGACGACCCCGCCGTCACCGCGGTGTGCGCGTTGGCGCCCTGGATCGAACCCGGTGAACCGGTCGACCAGCTCCGCGGGCGTGCTGTCCTGCTCGCCCACGGCGACGTGGATCGGTGGACCGATCCACGGGCGTCCTACCGCTACGCGGTGCGCGCGAAACAGGCCACTGCGACGACCTGCCGGTTCGTCGTGCACGACAGCGGCCACACCATGCTGCGGCGGCGTGCCGACTGGAGCGGGCTGGTCCGCCGGTTCGTGCGCGGCGCGTTCGACCCCACCGCCACCGATGCCCTGATCGCCGAGGCGATGACCGCCCCTGCCCCGCACGGACTCTCCGTCGCCCTGCCCCGAGGAACCCGATGACGACCACACCCCGCCGCGTCGCCGTGATCGGCGCGGGAGTCGCCGGCCTGACCGCCGCCTACCTGCTGCAACGCCGCTACGACGTGCTGCTGTTCGAGGCCGGTCCGCGCCTGGGCGGCCACGCCCACACCCACGACGTCGTGTCCGACGACGGCGGCACCGTCGCCATCGACAGCGGCTTCATCGTCCACAACGAACGCACCTACCCCCACCTGCTGCGGCTGTTCGCCGAACTGGGTGTGCGCACGCAGGCCACCGAGATGTCGATGAGCGTGCGCTGCGAGGGGTGCGGTCTGGAGTACGCGGGCGCCAGAGGTTTGGGCGGGCTTTTCGCCCAACCCTCGAACACGACGCGTGGGCCGTACCTGCGGATGCTCGCGGAGGTCACGAGATTCCACCGGAACGCCCGGCGCGTGCTGCACGACCCGGCGGCCGACGGCGTCACGCTCGCCGCGTTCCTGGCCATCGGCGGGTACAGCAGGTTCTTCGTGGACCACTTCGTCGTGCCCGTGGTGTCGGCGGTGTGGTCGGCCGACCAGGTCACCAGCCTGCGCTACCCGGCCCGGTACCTGTTCGAGTTCCTGCACAACCACGGGATGCTGTCGATCACCGGCTCGCCGAAGTGGAAGACGGTGGTTGGTGGCTCTCGCAACTACGTCGAGCGCGCGGCCAAGCAGTTGACCGCCGTGCACCTGTCCAGCCCGGTACGGGCCGTGACCCGCACAGGGCGCGGCGTCGAAGTCCGCGACGACGGCGACGAGGTCCACCGGGTCGACAAGGTCGTCATCGCCACGCACCCCGACCAGGCGCTGGCGTTGCTGGCCGACCCGACCGACGACGAACGCGAGGTGCTGGGAGCCTTCCGCTACTCGCGCAACGAGACCTGGTTGCACACCGATGCCTCCCTGCTTCCGCGATCGTCGGATGCGCGTGCCTCGTGGAACTACCTCAAGCCCCACTGCCGCTCCGACGACGGGCCCGTGCTGGTCAGCTACCACATGAACCGGCTGATGCGGCTGGCCGAACCACAGGACTACCTGGTCACGCTCAACGCCACCGACCGGATCGCGGAGTCGTCGGTGATCGCCCGGATGCGTTACGAGCACCCGGTGTACACGCCCGAGTCGGTCGCCGCGCAGCGTCGCCTGCCCGGGTTGAACACCGGATCGACCGCGTTCGCCGGCGCCTACCACGGCTGGGGATTCCACGAGGACGGCTGCGCCTCCGGCGTGCGAGCCGCCGCGGCACTCGGCGTCGACTGGTGACCGCAGCCGCGCTGTACGACGCCGTGGTCACCCACACGCGCCGCCACCCGGTGCGCCGGACGTTCCGCCACCGCACCTACCTGTGGCTGGTCGACCTCGACCGGCTCCCCACCGTGCCGAGGTGGCTGCGCCCGGTGGCACAGTTCCGCGCAGTCGACCACCTGGGCAGCTCCGATCGCGGCATCCGGGAGAACCTCGACACCTGGCTCGCGGGCCAGGGCGTGGACCTGCGGGGCGGACGCGTGCTGATGCTGACCAACGCCCGCGTGCTCGGCCACGTGTTCAACCCGATCACCGTGTACTGGTGCCACGACCCCGACGACGAGCCCGTCTGCGTGGTGGCCGAGGTGCACAACACCTACGGCGAACGGCACTGCTACCTGCTGCGCCCCGACCCCGGCGGACGCGTGGAGACCGACAAGGCGTTCTACGTCTCCCCGTTCCTGACCGTCGAAGGGCGCTACGTGATGCGGTTGGCCCGGCCCGCCGAGCGCCTGTCCGTGGCGATCAGCCTGCGCCAAGGCTCGCGGACACCGTTCAGCGCCTCGCTGACCGGCGTCCGCCGACCGGCCACGCCGTGGACTCTGCTGCGCCTGCTGTGGCGCCACCCGCTGCCGACCCACCGGGTCAGCGCGCTGATCCGCTGCCACGGCATCGCCCTGTGGCTGCGCCGACTGCCCGTCGTCCCCCGCACACCGCACAACGCACAGGAAGGTGTCCGATGACCACTTCACCCACCCGGCAGGCGGACACCGCGCTCACTGGCAGGGCCTGGCATTGGCCGGGCCTGCACGAGCCGCGGCACTCCGCCGCCCGCGCCGCCGCCGCACGACTGGTGTTCCAGCACGCCGTGAGAACGCTGCCGGTCCGGGTGGCGCTGCCGGGCGGCGAGCGGCTGGGAGCGGGCGGCCCGGACTCGCCCGTGATGCGGATCGTGCGCCCGGGAGCGTTCTTCCGCCGACTCGGGGCGGACGCCAAGATCGGCTTCGGCGAGGCCTACATGGCCGGTGACTGGACCAGCAACGACCCCGCAGCCCTGTTGACCCCGTTCGCCGCCCGCATGGCCGACCTCGTGCCCAGGCCGTTGCAGGTGTTGCGCCGCTGGGTCGACGCCCGCCAACCCGCGCACGAGCGCAACACCGTCGAGGGAGCGCGGGCGAACATCCACCGCCACTACGACCTGTCCAACGATTTGTTCGCCGCGTTCTTGGACGAATCGATGACCTACTCCTCGGCCTGGTTCGCCCCCGGCAGCGACGACCTGCACACCGCCCAGCTGCGCAAGATCGACGGTGTGCTCGACCTCGCCGACGTGCGCGCCGGCACCCACCTGCTCGAGATCGGCACCGGCTGGGGCGCGCTGGCGATCCGCGCCGCCCGCAGGGGCGCCCGCGTCACCACGCTCACCATCTCCGCCGAGCAGAAGCACCTTGCCGAACAACGCATCGCCCGAGCCGGACTCGCCGACCGCGTGCAGGTGCTGCTGCGCGACTACCGCGAAGCCCACGGCAGCTACGACGCCGTGGTGTCCGTGGAAATGATCGAAGCCGTGGGCGCCGACTACTGGCCCACCTACTTCCAAACCCTCGACCGCGTGCTCAAGCCGGGCGGCCGGGTCGGGCTACAGGCCATCGCCATGCCCCACGACCGGCTCCTGGCAACCCGCCGCTCCTACACCTGGATCCACAAGTACATCTTCCCGGGCGGCCAACTGCTCTCCGTCCCCGCCATCCAGGACACCGTGCGACGGCACACCGCACTCGCCATCACCGAACAGCGCTCACTCGGACCCGACTACGCCCGCACCCTGCACCACTGGCGCACCCGCTTCCTCGACAACTGGCCGCAGATCGCGGCGACGGGCTTCGACGACACCTTCCGCCGCCTGTGGGAGTTCTACCTCTCCTACTGCGAAGCCGGCTTCCGCTCCGGCTACCTCGACGTGCTGCAACTCGGCATGGCCAAACACCGCTGACCGGAAGGGTCTCGACACCACTGCCGAGGTGGTGGTCCGCAGCCCCCCTGCGGACCACCCGAGCAGCGCGCGACGACGCTGCTCAAGCTGGTGGCAGCGCAGCGAGGGCGGCGGCAGCCGATGGTCTGCCTCCCACTCGGTGGGTGTTCGTGGCGAAGGGGCGACACGGATTGCCCGGCCTTTCAACAGAACCCGTTCGGGCTTCGTAGACAGGGGCGTTCACCACAACAGGAGGCGTTCATCCGCATCCCGCATCACTGCGTTCGTCGGGATCGCCGCGCTCGCGGCCGTGCTCGTCGCACCCGGCACCGCAGGAGTCACCGCCCCGGGCAACGACGTGCACCTGCTGACCGAGGACGGCCTGCACCCGGACACCGGCGCGGTCGCCGCCATCGACGGCACGTTGGTCCACATCGACGGCGGGTCGGCGCCCGCGGTCACTGCCGCGGCTACACCAACAGCGTGGCCGGGGCCACCAGCACGACGCTGTACGCGATCGACTCCGGACACGGCACCCTGGTCACCCAGGGCACCCGGGCAGGCGTCACCCCGGTGGTGTCACCCAACACCGGCCGGCTGTTCACCGTCGGACGGCTAGGTGTCCACATCGGCCGTACCAACGGCTTCGACATCGCCCCGGACGGTGCAGCCCTGGTCGCGTCGGGTGCGCGGGTCTGCCGGATCGACCTGGAAACCGGTCGGGTCCGGCTCGTCGGCCTGGTTCCCGGCAGCGTGGTCGGCTTGGCGTTCCGCCGCTGAGCCCAACCTCGCGCGTCGCCTCCCACCACAGCCCAGGTAGCCGAGCACGCGTCTTCAGCTGGCGGCGAGCGGGCTGACCGACCGATCCGTGGGACATCGTCACCGCCTACGACTACACCGATCTGGGGCAGCAGAAGGTCCGCACGCTGACCAGCGCGGGCGGTTCGTCCAACCGCACGATGGTGTGGGACTACTACCCGGACGGCAAGCTCAAGTCCCGCTCCGACGACGGAGTCCCGGTCGGCAGCCATGTGGCGCTGACCGACAACACCGACGCCGGCTTCGTCGAGACGGTCGGCACCTGGACGGTGCGTACCGCCGGCAGCGGCTACCAGAACACCAACCACCGCAGCGCCCCGGCCGGGACCGGCGCGGCGACGTTCACCTGGAAGCCGGTCATTCCGCAGGACGGCACCTACGAGGTGTTCGTCAAGTACGCCACCGGCCTGACCGGCGTGGCCACCAACACCCCCTACAAGATCGACAATGGTGCCGCGCAGACCACCGTCCCGGTCGACCAGACCAAGAACGGCGGTCAATGGGTCAGCCTCGGCGGGCACAGCTTCACTGCGGGCGACAAGGCGAAGGTCACCGTGTCCGACGCCGCGAACGGCATGGTGCTCGCCGACGCGGTCAAGCTGGTCCGCGACCACAGCGCCGACATCGACAACGAGAAGAAGACCTTCACCCACTCCTACGACGCCAATGGCAACCTGCTCTCACTGACCGACTCCTCACCCGGCGCGAAGGTCGACGCCTACGCGATGACCTACAACGGCCTCAACCAGCTGGCCAAGGTCGAGGAGAAGCTCGCCGCGGTGGTCAAGGGCACGACCACGTTCTCCTACAACGAGAACGGCTCACCGCTGACCCGCGGCCACGACCGGCAGTCGTCGGTATTCCGCTACAACCCGCGTGACCTGGTCGACCAGGTAACCAACACCGAGACCGGCGGTCAACCCAAGGTCACCGCCTACAGCTACACCGACCGCGGCCAGGTGCTGCAGGAGACCAAGCCCAACGGCAACAAGGTGACCTACGGCTACCACCTCGACGGAGCGCTCGCCTCCCAGGCCGAACGCAAGACCGACAACACCCTGGTCGCCGAACACCAGATCGAGTACAACGCCAACGGCCACCGCGTCCGGGACGCCTCCAAGATCCAGAACGCCGACAACGCCACGGCATACCTGGACGAGGTGCGCGAGTACGCCTACGACCCGCTCGACCGCCTCCGCAACCTGACCAAGAAGTCCGCGGCCGGCGCGGTGCTGGAGACCGAGGACTACGTCCACGACGCCAACAGCAACGTCACCAGCCAGACCCTCGAAGGCAAGACCACCACCTTCAACTACTACTTCAACCGCCTGCTCACCGCGACCACATCCGGCGTGACAGCGGCCTACAACTACGACCCGTTCGGCCGCCTCGACACCGTCACCGGCGGCGGGAAGATCATCGAGTCCTACAAGTACGACGGCTTCGACCGCACCACCCAGCACAGCAAGCAGGGCGAGGGCGGTGCACTCACCACCGCTACCTACGCCTACGACCCGCTGGACCGCACGACTTCCAAGACCGAGGCCGGCAAGACCACGGACTTCGCCTACCTCGGGCTGTCCGACAAGGTCGTCGGCGAGGAGATCGCCGGACAACTCCAGCGCACCTACCAGTACGACGCCTTCGGCCAGCGCCTCACCCAGATCAAGAAGGACACCGACGGCACCGGCCCGCAGGTCGCCGAGGACTCCTACTACGGCTACAACCCCCACACCGACGTCGAAACCCTCACCAAGGACAACGGCGACACCCGCGCCACCTACGGCTACACCGCCTACGGCAAGGACGACACCGAAGCCTTCACCGGCATCGACAAGCCGCAGGCGCAGCAGCCCGGCACCGAGCCCTACAACTTCTACCGCTACAACGGCAAACGCTGGGACCCCAACTCCGGCTCCTATGACATGGGGTTCCGCGACTACAACCCCGGCCTCAACCGCTTCCTCACCCGCGACAACTACAACGGCGCCCTCGCCGACCTTAACCTCGGCAGCGACCCCTTCACCGGCAACCGCTACGCCTTCACCGGCGGCAACCCGATCAGCCGCATTGAGATCGACGGCCACTGCTGGGCGTACGACTGGATCTGTGACACCGGCAGCGCCATCGGTGACGCGGCCTCCGCGACCGGGAGTGGTATCGCGACCGCAGCCGAGGCGACGTGGGACTTCTTCGGCCAGGTCGGCGGGTTCTCGGTGGGCATCATCGAGGGGGTCGGGAGCACTGTCGGCGAGGCATGGGACTGTGTCTCGGCCATCTTCGCGTGTGGCCAGGGCATCGCAGACTTCGCGAGTCTCACGTGGAACGATCCCGGCACGGCGGGCGGCCTATTGTGGGGCTCGGTCACCGCGCCCATCGTCGACGACTGGAACCAGGGCAACTACGGCGAGGCGATAGGACGTGGCGCATTCTCGATCATCGAGGTGATCGCAGGTGGCAAGGGCATCAGCAAGCTTGGGGCTGCCGGCAAGACGCCCGATTCCGGCACGAAGAAGCCGGGTGGTCTCACTTCGCAGAACTTCAACCTGCAGACGTTGAAGGAGCTGTTCGACTCGGGGCAGCTTAAGCACGGCGACGCCACGCCGCGGCCGGACAGCAATGTGCCCAATGCGTCCGACAGTGACCTGCTGAACATCGCCAGGAACCCGCGCAACCCGGACGAACAGGTCAAGATCAATCGGAACTCGGATGGCACGATGACCGTGATCCAGGGCAACCAGCGGCTGTACGAGCTGTTGAACCGCGCCGGACAGGGCAGGATCGGGTGGAACGAGGAGGTCCCCGCTGTGGGGCTTCTGGTGACGAGAACGGATCAGGGCATGAGCATTCGTCAGTGGGTGGCGAACCTGCTGCGCGCCCGCGAACCTGACCTGCGCACGCTGACTCGCGAACGACTGGTCGCACTGCGCGAGACGGCGAAGTCGCACGGGTACACCGGGCGGGCGTGGCGGGACGGCGAGGACTACGCCATCAACGAGTCCGCGTTCATCTGGCTCGAGGCCGGAGACGAGATCGGCGATGGCGTGGTGGTGTGCAACCTCGTGGTGTCACAGATCGAATTCACCGGCAGCAGGCCAACCGGCACCCCGGTCCGACGCCATACCCTGCACGTGCACCAGGACGACCTGCGGCGGCTGAGGCGTGCTTCAACGGAGGACGCACGCCGCGCCTACTTCGTGCTGCAGGCCGCATTGCCGCTCGATCTCGATGAGGTCGGGCCCTGGTGAAGGCGAAGGGCATCTGACCCAAGAAGGACACCGTTGGCGAATACGGACGGCGCGACTGAGCCCGGCGTACTCAACTCGATCACGCCGGGCACGGCGGTCATGGGAGCCTCCACCCAGAACTCGTGCGCGACCGCCTCGGCACGCTCGCCGCCGATGGCAACCATTACGCGGCCGTACGTTTTCGGGTTCCGCCCGAGACGTTCGGCGCACGATGCCCTGCAAGTGCTCGTTGACGAGTCGTGGCAGGGCAAGCGGTGGGTGGTCGAGACGGACATCGCCGAGCGCTTTTCGGCTACTCCGCACGAGAAGTTAATGCAGGTGATCGAGGAACGCGGTCGACAGAGACCCGCCATGGGAGGAAGGTGGGAGGACATTGGGAGAAGTCAAGGTGTGACAACAGGATCGAACTGCGCTCAAGTGCATCCAACGGTGCCGTCGTGACCTGCGGATTCGGCGTTTTCACAGGTCAGACCATGACCTGATCCCTGGGGGCAAGGGGTCGCAGGTTCAAATCCTGTCGTCCCGACGGTCGATGACCAGCGGGTTTGTCTTTCGAGGCAAGCCCGCTGGTGTCGTTTTGGGCTGTTGTGGTCGCAATGTGGTCGCGTCCCGCGGGTCAGGCGACGTCGGCCTCGTTCAGGGCGTGGGCGATGACGTCGACCGCGTCGTGGGCGATGTGGCGTAGCAGGTCACCGACGGTGTGGCACGACGAGCCCCGACGTGGTATCGACCGGGCCGGTCGCGGCGGTGCGGCTTCGTCGACGCCCGGTCGACAGGGGGTAGCGTCGGGTACGGCGAGGACGCCGAGGAGCAGGGCGCCCGCGCAGGTCGCGTAGGTCGTGGCGGTCAGCGGTTCGACACCCGCGAGGACGCGTGGTCCCGCCAGGGTGTAGGCCGCCCAGCACACAGCGCTCAGGGTGAACAGGGCATCGCCCAGGAGCCGAGACGGCCCTCCGCCTCCACCGCCACCGGCTCCGATGAAGAAGATCGCCGCGCCGGTGAGCCCGAGTGCCAGACCTGTGACGCGTGCCCAATTCGCCTTCTCCCGACCGGTCACCAGGAGGAACGCACTGGTGAGGACCGGGCTCAGGACCGGGATGAGGATTCCGGCGTCCATGGAGGGGGCGAGCGACAGTCCCCAGAAGAAGAACCCGTTGTAGGCAAAAACGCCCAGCACACCCGCGGCCGCCGCGAGCCATCCGTCACGGGCCGGCACGCGTGCGGTACGGCTGCCGAACATCGCTACGGCAAGTAGCAGGGCCAGCGCACCGCCGCCGAAACGCAGGAAGGCTGCCACGGAGTGCGGCACGTGCTCCACGACCGACTTGGAGCTGGAGAAGGCGCTTCCACAAAGCACCATCGTCACCGCCAGAAGCGCATATGGATTGCCGATCCTGCCCGTCGTTCCCATGTGCGGATCCTGGCTGCTGGACCGCGTTCTGGCTTGAACGCCTGTGCGCGGCCACAATGGGTTAATGCACAACGGAGCCAGTTGGGTGCGGTACTGGCGGGACGAGGCCCGTCCGCTGGAGGCCATGCACGCGCACTTCCTGGATCACGTGTACGCGTTGCACAGCCATGACACATATTCCTTCGGCATCACCGATCTGGGCGCCCAGACGTTCCGCTGTCGCGGGGCGCACCACACCAGCGGTCCCGGCATGGTGATGGCGTTCAACCCCGACGAGGTCCACGATGGTCATGCCGCCGCGGAACTGGGCTATCAGTACCGCATCGTGCACGTCGGTCTGTCCGTGATGCGCGGTACCTTGGCAGACGCGGCCGGCGATGGGGCCTCGGGGGCGATGCCCCTGTTCGTTCGCCCTGTGCTGACGGATCCCTTGCTCACCGGAGCGCTGACCCGTCTGCACAAGGCGCTGGTGCACGGTTCGGGCAGCATGGCGCGAGAGGAACTCCTCAGGGCCACCGTCCTCATGCTCGCCGAAATAGGCACCACACGGGCCCCGCATCGGAGGACGCTGGGAGGCGAGGCACAGCGGCGGGCCGCCCGACGGGTTCAGGTTCTGCTGAACGAGGCCTTCCTCGAACCGCTGTCGGCGGAAGACCTGGCCGTGGCGGCCAGCTGCAGCCGTTTCGCGCTGTACCGGGCCTTCCGCTCGGAATTCGGCTTGGCGCCAAGCGACTACCAGCGCATCCTCAGGCTCCGTCGGGCACGGCAGCTGCTGGCCCGCGGGCTGTCACCGGCGAATGCCGCGGCATCCACCGGTTTCTCCGATCAAGCGCACTTCAACCGGTGGTTCAAGCGCGCCTACGGCATCACCCCGGCGATCTACCAGCGTGCCGGTCGCTGAAACGCTGTGCTTGCCGGAAAATGTCGCTTGATTTGTGACGGCTGGTGGCAGTGTGCGCAGTGGTCGGGCGTTGACGATGCCTTGGTGGGGTCGGTGGGTGTTGCAGAAGTGCTCGTACTGGCGTAGCGCACGGAGCAGGTGCCGTTGGTCCAGATGAGGGTGCGGTCGAGTACTTCGCGTCGCCCTCGCCCTGGGAGCCGAGGTCCCCCGCAACGCGCTGACCCAACGCCACCCCGACCTGCGCAACCGGTTCTACGCCCCCGTCCGCGACCACGCGGGCACCCCCGACGACGAGGTCCGCCTGCGCGCCACCATCGCCCAGTTGAAGAAGACCATCGCCGGCAAGAACACCGAACCCGCCCGACTCGACCGCGACGTCCATACCCGCACCGCCGCCCCTGTGCCGCTCGAAAAGTCATCGCTGCTGGTCAGGCGGCTTGTCTGTATTCGTTGATGAGGCCGCCGAGGATGCGGGTGCGGCGCAGTCTGTGTGTGTCGAGGTTGTGTACTGCACCAGGGTGCTGCTGGGACTTGGGTGGTAGTTGGCCGCGAGATTGGTGGGGGTCGGTGGCGGTTGTAGTGGTGCGCGTAGGTCTTGAGGATTTGTCGTGCGTGGGCTTCGCCCATGATCAAAATGTGGTCGGGGAGTTCGCGTCGGAGGGTGCCGATGACTCGTTCGCAGTGGGCGTTCATCCGAGGCGCCTGTGGCGCGCTCTTGATGACGCGTAGGTCGTCGCTCTGGAAGACGGCGTCGAACGCGTGGCTGTACTTGTCGTCGCGGTCGCGGAGCAGGAAGCGTAGGGACTCCGTCCGGTGTCCGAGGTCGGCGGCGAGGTTCCTTGCCTGCTGGGTCGTCCACTCCCGAGTCGGGTGGGAGGTGACGTCGGTGACGTGCAGGCGGCGGGTGCTGTGTTCGAGGAACGCCAACGCGTATAGGCGCCTGCCGAGCACGGTGTCGAGGTGGAGGAAGTCCGCCGCGATGATGCCCTGGGCCTGGGCGGTGAGGAACTCGCGCCAGGTCGGGCCATTGCGGCGTGGTACCGTGTCGATGCCCGCTTGGTGCAGAGTCCGCCAGACTGTCGAGTGGGCGATGTGATGGCCGAGTCGGGCCAGTTCACCATGGATCCGCCGATGACCCCACCGCAGGTTCTCCCGGGCGAGCCTCAGCACGAGCGTCTTGACCGCCGCTCGAGTCGGTGGACATCCGGTACGTCGACGCGCGGAGTAGTCCCACTTGCGGGCCATGAGTCTGCGGTGCCAGGCGAGCAGGGTGCCCGGTGTCACGGGGACGATCTTCCGCCACCGCTGACGATCCACCAACCCAGACAGGGCGGCGAACCGGAACCGATCCGTGCGCTCATAGCGGACAGGGACCCGTCAGTTGCCGGCGAAGAACTGCGTTCTCGTGCCGCAGCACTAGCAACTCGGCATCTTTCGTCGCCTCGCAGCGCAGCAGCATCGACGGAACTGACAGCAACCTTCGGGTCACCCTGTACAGCAGAGACACGATCACCCGGCCATGCTCTCAAGACGGTGGGCCCTCGCTCTACCAGCGACGATGACTTTTCGAGCGGCACAAGATGCCACGGCGCATGACAGCCGTGCTGTGAGCGCTTCGAGGTCTTGGGCTTTGCACGCCCTCTACCTGCGTGGATGGAGTTCTCGGCAGGTACAACGATCACCGCAGCTCAACGCCCGAGTGCAGAGTTCTGGCACTCCACAGGGCGAAAGGTTGCCACCTGTTCCGGTAGGGAACGCGGATCGGGTCACCCGTGCCCTGGTTGCTAGAGGGTGGACAGTAGGTGCCTGGCCTCGACCCTGAACACCTCGCTCCACCGGGTCAGGGCACGGGCCGCGCGGCGCCGGATGTGCCGGGGAACCGCGTTGTCGAACGCCACCTCCCGCGCCACCACGGCTGCTGCGTCACGGGACTCGCGCCGCAGGTCCACGGCGGTTTCAGCGCACCGGACGCGGACGGTGGGAATCAGGTCGCGGTCTCGCGCCATGGCCAGCAAGCCCAGCGCCGCCTCGGTAGGCTTTGCTGTGCCGAGCACCTGCCAGACCTGACGGCGAAGGGAGGGGTTGGGGGTGCTCAGCAGATCTTCGAGCACCGCCAAGGCCACGCGTCGGGCTGCTGGTGCGACGTCAATCAAGATCTCAGCCGCACTCGTACGGACCGACACAGGCAGCGTCGTGTCCTCGGCCATCTCGTGCGCCAAGGCGGTCGCCTTTCGTCCGCCCGCCTCGCCCATGGACGCGAGGTCATTCGCGATGTATACGCGCAACGCGGGGCGGACCGCGTGGTCGGCGACTGTCGTGGCCAGCATGCGCACAGCCGCAGCCCGATCCTCGAAATCGAAGCCGACCAACAGTTTCGCCGCCCGGCACCTGATCGCTACGGGCGTGCTTGCTGAGTCTCGCAGTCGTCGAAGCGGTTCGAGGCCGTCGACTCGCCTCAGGTGGTACCTCGCGTCGGCCTCGTTTCGGCTGGAGGAGTTCGGGTCGACGAGGACGTCTCGCAGCAGAGCGACGAGCGTCGATGGTGTCGTGGTGGTGATCTTGAGGACAAGGTTCATCGCAGCGATCCGTTCGCGGATCGGACGCGCCGCGTCCATCGCGATCGCCTCAGCCTCTGCTGTTATCCGGCATCGATGTTCCTGGTCGAGCCGTGCCAATGCGTGGCGTGCCCGGGAGGGAGCGGGAGAGTTGTCGGCGAGTTCTTCCAGCAGTTGAACAACCTCCGGTACGAGCCGGGTCGACAAGGTCGATAGGGCGTACGCGGCGTTGACCCGTTCACGGGCCGATGTTTCCGGGGCGGCGAGGACTTCGCGGATGGTGGCCTCGGCCTCTGCTGCGAGCGGCAGGTCGTCCCAGTAGTCCTTAGCCGGCACCCGGTCCACGATCGACAGCTCGTGGTCGTCGAGCAGGCTTCGCTCCACCTCGGTCCGTAAGCCGCGGGGGAGGTTCAGCAGTAACAACTTACGCCAAGCGATGTTCGTCGGGTTCCGGGCGATTGCCATGATCAGGTGTGGTTCAAGGCCTGCGTACGCGCTGATCTGCGCCAGCCAGAGTGCGCATACAACACGGTCATACGGTGTCGTGTGAGGGTCGTCCCGCAGGCGGCGCAGCACACCGACGGCACCCGAGGTCGTAGACCGGTCGAGGGAAACATGTGTAACCGCAGCCCAGGCACGGCTGTGCACGTTCTCCGCCTCGTTGTTCATCACGTCCCGGTGGAACGCCACGGCATTGCGTCGCTCCGATTCGCGCAATGCGGCCAAGTGCTCGAAAGCAGTACTGCGATCACTAAATCCTAAGTGGCCGTCAGCGGTCTGTCGGCGCAACTCCTCCAGTGCCGCGTGCTCTCCCTCGGGATTCAGATGGAGCAGTGCCACCGAGGCCGCTATACGAACGTGGCGGGCGGTGTCCCGGTCAGTGAGCAGAGTACGTACGCCGGAAACGATGTCGGCACCGAGCGCGGTCAGGCGCAGGACCACGTTCACCCATGACGTCAGTGGTACGTCGTCCTCCGGGATCGGCAGGGTCGAGACGGCCTTCGGGGCGAGGGAGGTGAGCATCGTGGTGGCGTCGAACCGAACCGACGAATCCGCCGACCCGTCATTGACCAGTGCCGTGAGGGCTTCCCTCACTGCTGGAGCGTGGGCGTATCCCAGTGTCTCCAGCGCCCCCACGATCTTCCAAGTGTGGCCGGCTCCAGCCACTGCGGGGCGTAGCAGCTCGTAGAGCACCTCAGCGATTCTTTGGCGGAGGCCGCGCCCTACATCATCGAAATGCGTCATGAGGTAGGGAAAGTCGAACTGCGGTACGGTGACGGAGCGGAGCAGGTCGCATGCCCGGTCGACTGCCGTGCGGTGAAATGCCCGCCCGAGGGACACTACGGCGCTGAGGGCGGCCAACCGGGAGCGGAAGTGCCGTGTGGGGTCGGCGGCAACGGTCAGCAGCACGTCGGCGATGGCCACTCGCTCCACCTCGGACGACGCGAACCGGGACAGGGCGGGGAACCGGGTGATCGGGTCTGGAAGAAAACCGGTCGGTGCCAGCAGCGCCGCCAACGCGCGGTCGTGGAACGTGATGTCGAGCTGACGCAGCTCACCCCACGCCTCCAGGGCCACGCCCGCGTCGAGGGCGGTGGTGGCGATGTCCAGCAGGTGGCCGCGTGCCTCGGCGTGGAATCGGGGACCCGAGCGGATCAACTCGCTCACGGCGTAGCGGCGGTCGCTAGCGATCGCGCCGTGATCGGCCGCGATGCCCTGGAGTCGCCGCAGTGCCGAGGCCCGGTGCGGTTCCCCGAGCCTAATCAGGTAGCTGAGAAGGACGTTGACCTGATTTGGGTTGTTGGGATGCAGTTCGTCCAGCAGCGCCCACAGTACCGAGGCCGCCTCGGCGAAGTACTCCGGCCCGAGCTTGCCGAGCGCGTTCGCTGCGTTCATGACGTCGTTGGCGGCTGCGCCAGGATGCTTGGTAATCGAGCGCAGCTCTTGTTCTGCGCGCTCCCGGAATGCCGGGCCGAACTCGGTCAACCGGCTGGCACAGTACCGGCGGTGGGTAAGGGTCGCGCCCGGCTCGTCCATGATGGCGAGCACGAGTCCACCCGCGGTGGTGCGGTGCTGGAACCCAAGCCTGCCGAGCACTTCGGCGGCGTTCACGCGCTCGAAGATGTTTCGCCGGGTGTCCTCGACGAGCTTCGTCAGCGCCTCGACCGCCTCGCTAACCAGGTCGGGACCGAGCTGCGCCATCCCCAGTGCCGCCTCTTCCCGTCCGGTCTGGCTGTGCACGGGGTCATGTAATACCCCGCGGAACGCCTCCGCTGCTCGCGCGTGGTGGTCCGGACCGATCTCGATCAGACCGGTCGCTGCCTGCACGAGGACTGCGGTCGGTGTCTCCGCATCGTCAAGTAGTCCAGTGAGCGCCGCGGCCGCGGCGCGGTTGGTCTCGGCGCCGAACGCGGACAGGATCACCGCGGCGGTCCGGCAGTCTCGGCCCGACGCGTGCGGATCGGCCAGCACGGACCGCAATCCCCGCTCGGCCGCCTCGCGCTCGTTCGAACCGGTTTCCGACAACCCCTCGGCCGCAGCCAACCGCACCGACACCGCAGCACTCTCGTTGTCGACCAGCGCGATCAGGAACGCGACGGCCTCCGGCGCCTCCTCCCCGCGAAGCCGCGCCGCCAAGGTCGTCGCTGCCTCGGCCCGGGAGCCCCAGGGTGCATCCCCGTCGCGCATCAGCCCGACCAACCACTCGGCCAGCCACGGGTACCCGGTCGCCCGGCTGACCTGCGACAGGATCGCCGCCGCCGGGTACTGATTGGTCATCGCCCAGCCGCGCGCGGTCTCCAGGAACGCCTGCACCACCTCGGGGCTGGCAGGCAGGCGCTTGGCCAATAGCCGAGCAGCCAACAAGTGCTGTTCCCCGTCACCCGAGTGCAGCCAGTGCAGCATCGGATCGGCCTCGGCCGGGCGCAGGCGGCAGTAGTGCAAGGCCACGGCGCGAGCGAAGCGGCCCCGTTCGCGCGGGCGGGCGGCGTGCAGGAGGCGGACGAAGGTCTCCTCCGGGGCGAACGCCGTGGCCAGGGTCCTGGCGTGGGCGGTCGCTGCTAGGTGTTCGGCGAAGCTGTGGTGCAGGAAGCGCAGGTCGTCGTTGCGCAGTTCCAAGGGGCCCACCGAAGCCAGGAACGCGGTCAGCTCCTCCGCCCAGCCCCTAGGCGGCTCAGTGGTCATCAGGTGAGCGCGGGTCCAGGTCGTGGCCGCTTCGCGGAGGGATGTGTCGCTCTCCAGACGCACGCGGCCCAAGTGTTCCAGCAGCGGGGTGCGGTACTGCTCGAACGGGCCGGAGGGGGCGCGGTCGGAGCGCAGGAACGCCAGATACGCCTCGTACAGCTCGTACTGGTTGTCCGGGAGGGGGCGGTCGCCGCGTTGGTCGAAGACGACCGCGGCGATGGTGGCCAGGAGCGGGACACGGACAAGTTCATCCAGGTGAGCCGCGTGGATCTGGCGGAGGAACCGGTCGGCCCGGTCGGGGCCCTCGGCGGTGAACCAGTTGTGCGCGAAGCGGCGCAGGGCCTCCTCGTCGAACGGCTGGAGCTCGTAGCGCACCGCCCCGACGCGGTGCAGGGGCGCCAACGCGCCGCCATCGACCGGCCTGGTCATAAGGACCACCCGGTACGGCGAGTCGGCCGCGCACCGTGCCAGCGCCTTGACCAGGCGGTCGCGGTCATCGGCGTCGGCGACCTCGTCCAGGCCGTCGATCAGCAGCAGCCACCGGCAGCCTGCGACGCGGTCGCGCAGCAGGTCTGCGGTCAGCGGTGAGTGGAGCAGGGAGCCATAGTCGGCGCGGGCGCTGTCGGCCAGGGCCTCGGGGAACGGGACGCCGCGCCGGGCGGCGAGCTCGCGTGCGGTCACGCGCAGCGGCACCACGGGTTCGGTCAGGGGTTCGTCGCCCTCGGCGAACCAGCGGGACGCGATGTCGGCGGCCAGGCGCAGCGATAGGGTCGACTTGCCCTGGCCCGCGCCGCCCACGACGACGAGGTGCCGATCGGTGTCGAGAGCTTCGCGTACGGCTCTGGCCGGTGGGCGGACCGCGACCCGGGCGACGGGCGGGGCGGGCGCCTCGACCAATTGGCCGTGGCCGTCGAGGATCGGCTGGGGCGGCTCGGAGCGCGGTTCGTCGGTGCTGCCGCCCAGGTCTTGGCGGACGTAGACGGCGGCCAGCGACGGCCGGCGGGCACCCGGCAGGCGATGCGGCAGGTCCTCGGCCGCCTGGATCTGGGTGTGGAGCAGGGACCGGATGGTGTGGGGGAGGACCGGTGCGCGGTCCCACGTCTCGACTGCGGGAGCGGGTTCCGCTGGTACGGGCGGGGTGTGGATGTGGACGCCGCCGTTGATCACGGACGCTTGGACGGTGGGGCCGCGGGTGTCGCCTTGGATGTGGTTGGTGGTCAACGCCTCGCCGTCCCGGTGCACCCGGTCCCCTCTCCGCCGAGGGTGCATCCTCCCACGGGCGAACACGCGGGCGGGCGCAATGCTGCGGGTCCGTCGCCATATCACCACGCGGCACTGGATGTGCCACTCCTGCGGCGGTCGATGTGCCCATGCGGCTGCATTCACCTGTGTCGATGACTACTCGAGCGGTGCATCGTGGAGGTTGTGGGCGGTCGGAATATAGTCAAGTGATGTCGGCCGAGCACGGTTGTCAACGGTGTGGATCGCACTTGAGTCCACATCGGACAGGGCGTGGCGATGAGCGAGGCTCGTGTGCCGCCGGTCTGTTGAGACGGACGGGTGGCGAGACACGGTCGACCGGGTCTTCGCCACCACGGCGATGTGGTTGGTGGGGTCTGTGGATGTTGGTCGGGATGTGGCACTCCCGTTGGCGGTCGGCGTCTCCGCGGAACGTTCCGAACATGGTCGGTAACCAAGCACGGCACGTTCTCAAAGTGGCGCAGGACGGACGGCACGTACGGGTCAACTTGTGGTCGGTAAACTTCGTGTAGCTGTAGAACAGGACGTCCGGGACGGTGCGAGCGAGGCGCAGCCAGGCGAGTGCGTAGGCGTCGGAGAAGTAGTCGCCCGAGTCGTGCACCCGCAGCGCCGCACCTCGGTACTTCGGGTGGGCCAGCTCGGCGCGGATGTCGGCTTCCCACCGGGGCAGGTCGTCCAGGACTCGCGCGAGGTTGCGTTCGTGTTTGGCGAGCACGGCTGGGAAGCGGTAGGTGCCGTGGCGGGCGTAGCAGACCGCCGCGCACACCCCGGCGGCCGGGCAGGTGTTGTAGGTGCGGCCGTCCGGGAGGCGTCCGGCCCAGGCGGGCAGGGAGAAGGTGTGGATGCCGTGTGGGCGCAGGTAGGAGTTCTGGGTGATCATCTGTTCGGGCCTGCGCCCGCGTGTGGTCGTGGTCGTGGTGGGGTGCTCCTCGGGGTCAGTAGGTGTCGGTGTCGTCGGCCGGGGTCAGGGCGCGGCCGTCGGCGTCGCGGGGGTCGACCAGCGGGGTGACGCGGTGCTCGGTGCTGATCACGACGCCGAAGGTGCCGAGCAGGACGAGGGCGGCGGTGATGAAGCCGGTGATGGCGTCGCCCTGGTCGGTGGTGAGCAGGCCGGAGCCGACCAGGCCGGTGACCAGTGCGGTGAGGCCGCCGACGGAGCCCGCGACGCGCAGCGGGCGGGGGCGGGTTTCGGACACGAAGGATTCCTCCTGAATGGGGTTGGGGTGGTTGCCGTCGTGCCGCTCGAACCACAGGACGAAGCGCATCGAGGCTTTGCCGAGTAGCCAGAGCAGCAGGGCGAGGGAGAGTACGAGGGAGCCGCCGCCGGGTTCGATCCCGGTGGCGGACTCGTGGGTCATGGGCGGGTCAGCCAGTCCCCGGCGCGGATGTGGTCCGGGTTGGCGATGCCGTTGCGTGCGGCGATGGCCGCGACGGTGGTTCCCCAGCGCGCGGCAAGAGCCGAGAGGGTGTCGCCGGGCCGGATCTGGTAGCGCTCGCCGCCACCGGGGATCTGGATGGTGTTGTTCGCGTAGATGAGGTTGGGGTTGGCGATGCCGTTGCGGGAGGCCAGTTCGGCCACGGTGGTGCCGGTGCGTGCGGCGATGCCGGACAGGGTGTCGCCGGGCTGGATGACGTAGGCGATCCAGCCCGAGGGCGCGGACGGTGGCGCGGGTTGTGGGGTCGGTGCCGGGGCGGGTGCGCCGTCGAGGACGAACGAGCCGACGCGCCGGTCGCCGATCGTGGCGTTGCGGTCCACGAACCCGGTGAAGCCGGGGACGATGCCTTCCTGGGAGTGCTGGTGGATCGCCAGGCGCGGGTGGCTGTAGTAGGGGCGGCCGGGGTCGCCGTTGTAGTGGGCGACCCACAGCAGCACGTGGTCGTCGGCCCACTCGTCGGGGCGCAGGCGGCGGGTGAACCAGTGCTGGTTGGCGTAGACGAGCAGTTCGCGGCGGCCGGAGCGTGCGCGGTACTCGCGGACGAACTCTGCGATGAAGTCGTTGGGGTCCCAGGCGAAGCCGTCGGCTTCCATGTCGAGCATCGGCCACAGCGCCCCGGAGCCGAGCAGCCCGCGGGCGTTGAGGTTGGCGACGAAGTGCGCGACCTGTCCGGCGACGTCGCCGGGGTGGGCGTAGTGGTAGCCGCCGGTGTGGATGCCGACGCCACGGGCGCCGTCGACCTGGGCGGTGGCGGCGGGGTTGACGTAGCCGGTGCCCTCGGTGACCTTCACCGAGCAGTAGGAGATGTTGTTGCCCTTGACTGCGTTCCAGCCGATTGCAGAGCCCTGCCAGGAGCTGATGTCGATGCCGTAGTCCACGTGTTCCTTCCGGTTTTCGGGCATGGCGAAGCGGCCGAACACCGGGGCGGTGTCGGCTCACGGGCGTAGGTCGGTCAGGTGGGTGGAGGTTCGCTGCGCCGCGCGGCGGCGGCCTCGTCTTCGGCGCGTCGGCGGCGGTCGCGTTCGGCGTCGAGTTCGCCTTCGAGCCCGGCGAGGCGGCGTTCGAGCTTGCCGATACGGGTGCGCAGCGCTGCCAGTTCGGCGGCGTGGGCAGTGCGCATGGCGGTGAGCTCGGCGGCGTGCGCCGTCTCGCGCGCGGCCAGCGCCGCCAGGTACTCGGCGCGGTCGCTGCGGTTGGCGGTCATCAACCGGTGGTTGGCCGAGAGCAGGTAGCCAACGACCACCACCAGGGCACCGGCTACGCCGAGGCTTGGCAGGAGGGAGAGGTCCAGGGGGCCACCCCCTGCGCTAGGCTGCGGCCTGCTTCACGCACCACTCGACGAGGTGCTTGACGTAAGACCGAATCACCACAATCCCAACCCTCACAGTTGTCCTCTGTCCCGTTGGCCTGAAGTACAGGTCAATCGAGCCGGAACAGGGTTGGTTTGCGGTGCGTTCAGATCCTCGACATGAACGACCAGCAGGAAGCCAGGCGCTCGACCTGAGAGCCGAAGCTGGAGGACTTGTGTCGGGTTGGTTCTGGTTCGGGATCGCTGTGGTGGTGGCGATTGTCCTGATCATCGGGTTGGTGGCCGTGAAGCCCCTCCATGCGCGGGTACGCGCGCTGCTGCGGGTAGGTCGTTGGGTAACGCTCTCGCTGGAACTCGACCCCTCGCCTCCCACTACGGGACGCGGACGCCCTCGCGGGCGAGGACGGCGCGGGCGTCGGGGTCGATAGGCGGGTCTGGGTAGAGGTTCTGGTCGGTGGATGGTCCGGGGCTCAGCGTGGCGCGCAGGGTGAGGACCTGGCGGATGCGCCCTTGGTCGTCGCCGCTGGTGCGGATGCCGACCACCCATGCCGGGGTGCTCAGGGCTGCGCCGACGGTGTCGGTGATGCGGACGAGGTCGCCGAGTTGGATGCGCGGGTCGGGCAGGATCTCGACGTCCCCGAGCACGGGTAGTGGAGAGCTCGCGACGGCGAGCAGGTAGGAGGCGACCGACGAGGCGGCGGCCGAGGTTTGCAGCCACGGGGTGGCCTGTACTTGGTAGACCTGCGCGCCGTAGCGGGTGACGCTGGTGGTGTCGGTTCGTCGCAGCATCCGTTGGGAGGGGCCGTTGTTGGCCAGTTCGACGGAGTAGATCGACAGCGATGGGACGTTGCCGCTGGTGAGCATGTAGACGGTGCTCGACCCGGTGTTGCGGAAGGTGATCCGCAGGGTCGCGCCGTCGCGCTCGGTGGTGGACTCCACCCGCCCGTGGATCCCGGTACTGCCGTCGCTGGTGGTCGACCAGCGCACCCGTGAGGTGGTGCTGGGCGTGGTGGTGACGTAGGCGATCGGCGGTGGGCTGTCGTATTCGGTGAAGTCGTAGTTGTAGGTCAGGGTCAGGGTGGAGAAGCCTGGGATGCTGCGTCGGGTGGTCTCGGTGAACCGTTCCCGCGTGGAGCCGATCGTGTGGACGGAATAGGGCACGTCGATGACGTTGCGGACGGAGTCGATGGCTTCCGATACCCGCAGTCCGGCGATCTCGCGTGCGCTGGTGGCGGTGAGCACCGGGTTTCCAGGCGTGGTGAAGCGGGTGTTGTTGCGGTAGCGGAAGATGCCGTGTTCATCGAACGAGGCGGTGGCCTGTTCGGCGCGGGCCACGGCGCTGATCACCTCCCACGCCGAGCCCTGGGTGGGCGGGATCGCGGTCAGGGTGCTGGTGAGGTTGTCGAGCACCGCGCCGCGCTGCCAGGTCGGCCCCTCGAAGTCCGCGCGAGTGGGCTGGGTCAGCGTCAGCGAGACCTGCACCGCCTCGACCGGCAGCCCGGAGGTCAGCGAGATGTAGTTGAGCTGGGTGCCTCCGGCGGGCATTCCGCCGAGCGTGCCGGGGTTGAACTCGTTGTAGTGGCCGTCCGGGCCGGACATGAAGACGCGCGCCGACGGCTGGGTTCCGTTGAACGACCAGAAACAGCCGAGGTGCCAGCGCCCGACCGGCAGCGGCGTGAGGAACAACTGGGTGGCGAACTGCCCGTCCGAGCTGGCCGAGGCTCGTTGCGGGTCGGACTTGAAGTCCACTCCGAACTCGACGGAGTTGGTCGCGCCGTCGGCCTGGTAGAAGCAGGACAGCGCGACCGTCCCGGTGTCGGGGCCGATGGTGCTGGTGTCCACCCAGCACTCCACGAACAGCGACCGGCCGGGCACGGTGGTGCGGGTGCGTGGGTCCCAGCGGACGGTGAAGCTCGTGGTGGTCGAGCCGGGCAGCGCGGCCATCTCCCACGGGGCGCGGGTGCGGGTGTAGCCGATGGAGCCGGAGTGGGTGCGGTAGAAGCCCACGTCGGGTGCGATGCCGCTGTGCATGGACGCGTAGAGGATGCAGTCGGGGCGTGGTGGAGGGGCGGTGTGGATGCCCGCGTCGCGCAGCAGGTTGTCCACCACCCAGGTGCCCGAGGCTATCGGGACGGTGTTGACCGAGACGGCGGCCGGGAGGCGGGCCGCGCCGCGTAGCCGTTCCGCGCCGTCCAGCGCCGACACCTCGACCCGCCCGGTGCCGGAGTCGGTGATGCGGTCGCGCACCAAGCCCCGGAACGCCGGTAGCGCGTCGTCGGCCAGGCCCCAGCCGTGCAGCACGGATTGGCGGGGTCGGGTGATGTCGGCGGTGGCGTGCGGGGCGTAGGGGCTGTAGAGCTGGGCGGCGGTCTGGTCGCTGTGCCGGTCAGGGTCATGCGCAGCTCTGCCGAGGCGCTGCCGTTGGTGGCGCGCATCGGGGCGGGCAGGTCGGAGTCGTAGGCCCGGTCCAGCGACCAGGCGGTGACCTGTCCGGTGAGGTCGCGTCCGCCCAGCCTGGTGAGGCTGGTGTGGACGCGTTCGGGTTCGCCGAGGGCGGCGGTCAGCGCGGGGTCAGCTTGGAGCACGGCGCACCTCCACGAGGGTGAGCGACAGGTCGCGGTGTGGGAGCCGCGGGCGGTCGGCGTAGCCGGTGACGGTCATGGCGGGGCAGCCGTCGCCCACCGGGATGGGTTCGGCGGCGTCAACCGGTTCACCGAGGCGCAGCAGGGCGCCGCCAACGGGGGTGGGCGTGGTGAGGGCGGGCAGCCACACCTTGGGCGAGGCGAACACCGCCCCGGCGGGCGGGACGGCGGTCGCCACGGGCGAGACGGGGCCGACGGAGTCGAGGAACGTTCCGGCGCCGTCCCAGAAGTCCAGCACGGCCCGCGCGCCGCCGCTGCGGGTCAGGTCGCTGGTAAACGAGACCGGCACACCTGGCAGCACCGGCCACCCGGCCCAGTACGGCGGCAGGTAGTAGAGCTGGCTGCTGTTGTCCCGCGTATCGGTCACGGTGAGCGTCCCGTCCGCGCGTTCGGCCAGGGCGCCCCACCCGGCGAGGGAGATCCGGCGGGGTGTGCGCCCGAGGGATTGACCGGCCTCCAACAGGTTGTCGCCGGCGGGGTCGAGCACGGCCAGCGGTCCGGGTCCGTGGGCGCGGCGGGCCAGGGCATCGAGCCACCGGGCGTGGTCGGGCAGCAGCGCCGACCAGGACAGCGTGAGGCGGCGGGGCGGGGTGGCCAACCGGGTGGTGGTCACCCCGCCCGCCAGCGAGGCGAACTCTTGCACGCCCAGCGACACCGAACGGTCGAACTCCGTTGCGGTGTCGGGGATCTCCCGCAACGCCCCTGGCGGTCGATCCACAGCGAACGCACGGGCGCTCACCTCCTCGACAGGATGCGGTCGCCGTCTGCGGTGGCGCGGGCGATCTCGGTAGCGCCGACCTGCACCACGACTGGCCGCGCGGCCAGCTCGCGCACCGCTTCCACCAGCTCGTCCCAGTCCGGCTGTGTTGTGCCGGTGGTCGTGGTGGTCGGGGTGACCATCCGATCCGGGCCGGTTGCGGCGCGGACGTCGGCGGGGGCGGTCATGCGGGGGATGCTGCGGGTCAGGTCGGACAGGTACGCGCGCACGGCGGGTTCCTCGGCCTCCAGACCGGAGATCAGCCCGCGCATGATCAGGACACCGTTGCGGCGCAGCAGCTTCGCGTCCCGCTCGGGCGGTCCCTTCCATTCGGGCAGCAGGTCGGTCACCTGGCGCAGCTTGTCGCGCAGGAAGTTGACCATGGACTCGATGCCGCGCAGCAGGCCCCGGATCACGTTCTTGCCCGCCTCGACCAGCAGCGATCCGAGATCGCCGAGCGCGCCGAGGAGTTTGCCGGGGATGCCCGCGACGAACGACACGAGCCCGCCGGTGGCGGCGTCGATGCCGGAGGTGATGGCCTGCCAGGCTCCCGAGACGATGTCCTTCACACCGGACCAGGCGCGGGACCAGTCGCCGGTGATCACGCCCATGACGACGTCGAGCACGCCCTGGATCACCCGCAGGGCACCGGACACGGTGTCCACGATGCGCGCGAAGGTCGGGCCGACGACGTTGTCGATCAGGAACTTCAGGATCGGGATCAGCGTCGACCCGATCTCGGCCGCGACCCGCGCGACCATCGCCGCCCAGGTGGCGAGTATGTCCACGGCCTGCATGACCACGGGCATGAGCAGCTCTACGAGCTGGAGCACGGAGGGCAGCAGTTCGGAGGCGAGCCGGAGCAGGACCTGGGCCAGCGGGAGCAGGCCCTCAGTCGTGATCCGGAGGAGCCCTTCGACCAGTGGCGACAGCAGCGGCAGGAGTCCTTGCAGCGCTACGGCCAGCGTTTCGCCGAGCAACTGTCCGATCTGGACGAGTACCGGTGTGGCCGCCGCGAGTCCGACCGACAGCACCTCGGCCAGCCGCTGGACCGTGGAGACGACCACCGGCAGCACCGGCAGCACCGCCTGAAGCGCCGCCAGCAGCACGCGGGCGAACACGTCGGCGAGTTGCCCGATCAGCGGCAGGACCGCCGACAGGGCGGTGAGCAGCGCGCCGCCGACCTCGACGGCGATCGGGGTCAGGACTCGGAGCAGGTTCGCCAGGGCGGGGGCGGTGATCTGGACGGCTTGCACGAGCAGTTGGCCGAGTTGGACGATCAGGGGCGCGGTGGCCTCGGCGAGGCCGATCAGCGCCGGGGCCAGTGCGCGGACGGCGTCGGTGAGGGCTCCGCCGACGAGTTCGCCGACGACCTGCGACACGGCGGGTGCGAGTGCGGCGGTGACCCCGGCCAGCAGTTCGAACGCCGGGACCAGAAGCGACGCCAACGCCTGTGCCGCGACCCCGACCAGCGGTGCCAGCGCGGCCAGGACCCGGCCCGCGGGCTCGACCGCGCCCGCGAGCGTGCCGAATGCCTGGGCGATCATCGGGCCGAGTTGCGCGATGGCGGGCGCGAGCACGGACGCCGTGACACGGGCGACTTCGGCGAGCAGCGGCAGCAGCGCCGCCGCGATCGCGCCCAGGCCGCCGAAGATTTGTTGCAGGGCGCGGGTTCCCTCCGCGCTGCGGAGGAAGGCGAGCATGGAGGCGGTGACCGAGTTGAGGGTCTGGAGCAGTCCCGCGCATTGGACGTTGGCGGCCCTCAGGACGGTGGAGACGATCCGGACGACGTTGCCGAGCAGGGTGGCCAGGTCGCCGAGTGCGGAGAGGCCGGCGGACATCCACTCGCGTAGTTGCCCGGTTTCGCGGGCGGTGGCGATGAACTGCGCGAACCGTTCGGTGCTTTCCCCGATCCCGGAGGCGAAGCCGGGAAGGAAATCGCTGCCGACGGCGGTGATGTCGCGGAAGGCGCGCAGCAGCGGCGCCACACCACCGGCCAGCGCGCGGACGGCTTGGCCGGTGTTGTCCAGGATCAGCCGGACGTCGTCCACGGTGCGGGCTTCGGAGGCGAACCCGGCCGCCTGGCGTGCGGCGTGGTTGTAGCCGTCGGAGATGCCGCCCAGGCCGTCGCGCAGCACCGGCAGGTACCGGTTGCCCAGGGCGGAGACCTCGCCGCCGAGTCCGGCGAACAGGCGGGCCTGCACGTCGAGCTTGAGCCCGTCGAGCTGCGGGCGCAGCGCGCGGACGGCGTCGGTGGTCTCCCGCATCGCGGACGGGAAGTCCTCGACCGCCTTGGCGTACTCGGCCGGAGTCTCGGCGGTCAGGGCGTCGTTGAGGCCGTCGACGCCGAGCTTGAGCGTGCGGACCGCCACCGCTGCGGCGATGCCGATCGCCGGGACGATCAGCAGCGACCCGGCCGCAGTCCCGGCCGCCGCGCCGAGCCCACCCATCAGCCCGAGGACCTGGGCGATGCCACCGGCCAGCGCCGCGTACTTCACCGTCGCCGCGCCCACGGTCGCGGTGTGCGCGGTGATGCCGCCGGTCAGCCGCGCGACGCCGGTGTCGAGCTGCGCCAGGCCGCGCACGGACGCGCCGACTGAGCGGTCCAGGACCGTGCGGACGGTGACGGTGTGCCCGGACAGGCGGCGGCGCAGCGCCGCGAACTCCGACTCGGCCTGCCCAGTGTCGAGCTGGGCCAGCAGCCGCAACGCGGTTCGGTCACCCTCGCGCGCCAGCGCGGCGAGTTGGGCGCGCACCAGCGCGGTCTGGATCTGCGCGCCCAACGAGATGTCGGGTGCGCCGCGCTCGGCCTGGTTGATCTGGTCGCGGACGTGACGCCCCAGGCCCTGGAGGCTGGGCAGGATGGTGAGGTAGGCGTGGCCGACGGTTGCCAGGAGCGCTCACGCTCCCCGCATCCACAGCGCGATCTCGCGCAGGGACTTCGTCTCGACCTGGGGTTCACCCCCTGCGGGTGCGGGCGGGGCGGTGTCGCCGAGATCCAGGGGTGCGGCCACGTCGGCGTCGGTGACTTTGCCGCCCAGCGTCGTAGCGACCGTGGCCCACAACAGGGTCACGCGGCGTTCCAGCGCGGCGAGCAGGACTTCCGGGCGGGTCCACCCGGCATCCGGTCCGGTCGCGCGCCACACGGCGGCGTCGTCGGGCAGGTGCGCGACCACAGCGCACACCCGCCGGAACGACAACCCGCCCCGGTAGAGGTCCAGCAGGTCCAGGCCGTAGCGCAGGAGGTCGACTTCGAGTGCGGTCGCGGTGGTGTCGTCCGCCAGCAGGCGGGCGACGATCAGGGGTTTCCCCGCCCCAGCTCCCGCATGATCGTCTGCGAGAAGTGCTCTGCGTCGGCGGCCGTGGTCGCCAGACCGCGCCACGTCTTGTACTGCTCGTCACCGAGGATCATCCGCAGCGACAGCAGGACCTTGCCCTCCTCCTCGGCCTCGATCGCCGCCAACGGGAACTCCGAGGCGGACGGCAGGGTGAAGCGCTTACCGCGCCACATCACGGCGTGCTCAATGCGCGCAGGCGGGCGGTTAGTGGCCTCTCGGCGCTGGGATCGGCTCACGTACAGGTCTCCTCCGTGGTCGGGTTGGCTACGTACCTCTCCGCGTTGGCGTGAGCGATACTGTGAACGTGAAGAAGCGGGATGGTGGGTTGCTCAGTGAGATCGAGCGTGGAGCCTTGGACGACCGGGTCTCGATCACGACCTTGCTGCGCAAGTGCATCGCCCTCGGGGGACGCGCGGGCTCGGAGAAGCTCCGTGATTGGGCGCAGACCGAACTGGATGGCTACAAGAACGGCCAGGGCATTCCGCAGTACCGCAGGGTGCCTGCAATCATCGCCATCGACGGATTGCTCCCGTTCGGCGGTCAGGTCAAGGGTGAGCAGATCAGCCGTTACGACCTGCCGGACTTCGTCCAGGAGCACATTGGCGACGAAGTCCCCTTCGGAAATGGCATCGCCCACCTTGAGGAACTGGCGAATTCCGCCGAGGACCACTTCAAGCTGGCGTTGCCGGACTCGGCCACGCTGATCAAGTTCATGCACGACGAGATGAACGATCCATCCAGGCGGATCACCCGGCTATACTGGGTGGCTTCCCGGTCGAGCATCAAGGGCGTCGTCGAACACGTGCGAACAGCGCTGGTCAAGTTGGTGGCTGAGATGATCGCAGTCATGCCGAACGAAGAGACCCTACCCAGCAAGGAAGCCGCCGATCAGGCGGTCAACGTCGTGTTCAACGGCGGAAGGCGAAACAACATTTCGTTCGTGAACAGTCAGGCGTCTGGAGGAGGGACCAGCAGCGTCCAGGCCCCCGAGGAAGCTCCGAAGCCGGAGGGCTGGTGGCAGCGGCTGAGAAGGCGCGGTCTGTTCGTGGTCCTGTCGACCATCGCCGCTGCCGCAATCGCCCTGTTCACCTGGATTGAGTGGAAGCCGTGGGCGTAGCACCTCCGCTCGGTGCCATTAGTACGGCGGGGTCGTCGGTGAGCCACACGGCCAACGTGGTGCCGGTGGCCGGGGCGAGCGCGGCGAACGTGAGGCCCCAGCGGGCTTCCTGGGTGCGGGTCCATTGGGCGTCCTGGGTTTCAGAGACCTCGGCGCGCGGGACGTAGAGCCGGTGGTGGTAGATCGCCGTGGCGGAGATTTGGTCGACCCAGTCGACGCACAGGGCGCGTTCGTCGCCCTTGGGGACGGAGGAGATCTCGGCGCGGTACTTCTTCGACCCGGCGGCGGTCTCGGTGAACACCATCCCGCCGAAGTAGGCCGACAGCACCGCGCCCTTGATCTCCTGGAAGACGCTGGAGACGCCGAACTCCTGGGAGGTGTAGATGTAGCGCGCGGGGGTGATCTGTTGCCAATGCGTGGTTCCGGACTTCTCCACCGCGCGGCGGATCGTCACGCCGTCCTCGGTGGACAGGCCCAGGCCGCTCCATGCGGCGGGGAGCGGGGTTGTCGGGTCGGGCGGTTCGGGTGTGCCCGGTGGGGCGAGGGACAGTTCTCCGGTGCCGGGAACGCGGACGAGGGTGGGGTTCAGGGCCAAGCGGACGACCTCCAGGAGGAACGCGGGAGGGCCGCTCTCCTGGAAGTGGTGCCGGGAGGCGGGCAGCCTCCCGAGATGCGGGTACGAGGGTTCAGCGGATGGTGGAGCGGGCGCGCACCGCAGCGGCGGCGGTGGCCAGGGGTCGGTCGGTGTGCGGGTCGAGCCCGCCGAGTGGGCCGCTGACGGGTTCGCCGCCGGTCAAGCCGGGTGCCGGTCGGGGGGCGCACAGCAGAGCCAACGCAAGGCCCACGGCGGCTTTGGCGGCGTGCTCGGAGCGGTGCCAACAGGTCAGCCGGACCACCACACGCTGCACAGCCGGCCACTGCCAGGTGTGACCGTCCTCGGCGACCAGCAGCCACGGAAGCGACGGCGGACCGCCGTCCGGGCCGGTACCGACCTGAGTCGAGACCTTGATGCCGGCGAGCACCGGTTCGGGGCGAGCGGCCAACTGCGGCCGGAGGGCGCGGACGACCAGCTCGGCCACGTCGACCGGGACCGGCAGCGTCACGTCTCCTCGCCCGCGTTCAGGCCGTCGACCTCCAACCCGGTCGCCTCGGCGCTGCGTTTGAGCAGGCCGTAGCGGGCCTCCATGCCGACCCCGGCGGGATGGCGTACCGCGACGGTGAAGGCCGCCCGGTCGTGGCGGGGATCAGCGAAGACCTCGACCGGCAGCAGTTCGCCGCTGGTGACGCGGTGACCGGCGCCGCGCGCCACCGCGCCGACCTGATCGGCCGCGGCCTGCACCGCGTCCCGGAAGCTGTCCGAGTTCAGCAGCTCGCGCACGCCGTCCCGGTCGAGGCGGAAGCCGTGGAAGGCGTCCATCGTTCAGCCCTCCACGTGCTTGAGTCGGGTCTCGTAGTGGACGTGGCCGAACCGGGGTTCCCAGAGGTCGGGTTCGCCGTCGACCTCCAACACCCGGCCTTGCCACTCGATGCGCTCGCGGGCGGCCAGGCGTTCGATGCCGAACATCCGCCACGAGGTGACCACCGGGCGGCGGCCCGGTTCGATGGGTTCGGACGAGGTGACCGGCTGGAGCAGGCCCCACATCACCCGGCGCGGGGCGTCCGGCCCGTAGTCCAGGTCCGGGGTGGGGTTGTCGTAGGCGTCGGTGACCGGCGTCGGGGTCACGACGAGGAAGCGGTGAGGTAGCTAGATGCGTGCTCCAATCAGGTGAAACGAGGCTGAATCGCTTAAGTCGGCGGGAGAGTCCGCCGATGCTGGGAGGAGAAGCGCCGGACCCGTCACAACGGGCTGGCGCTCTGCCATATCCGGCGGATCCGTCGAGGTCACACCGTCCAGATTGAGAACGCGCCGCGCGGCGCTGGCGCGGGCGGCCGGAGCAGGTCCAACTCGTCGTCGGTCAGGTAGAGCCCGCCGCCCTCGTGTGCGGCCGTGCGTGAATGCCCGCCCACCGTCTCGGACTTGTTGCCGTCCGGCGGGGACGCCAACGCCCGCAGCACGGCCGTGGCGAGCACACCCGGCGCGGTCGCGGGCGGCGGATCGGACAGTTCCGGCACACGGGCACGGACGATCGCCGAGGCGTCACCGACCAGCACCGCCGCGCGAGCCTGCTGCTCGGCGGTGAGCTGTACCTCGGTGCGGGCCTGGACATCGGCGACGGTGGCCAAGGGTGTCATCCATCACCCCAGCGACCGGCGAGGAAATATCGCGACTGTTGGTTACCTTGAAGTCGGCAGCCGAACCCACCTTGCAGCATCGTCAGGCAGCAAATCGAATTGCCGCAGCACATCGGATACAGCCGCAGCCGAGAAATCGACCAGGCCGCTGGAGAACGTCGCGCGCCCGAAGTCGACTTGGCCGCCCGAGAAGCTCGATCCTACGAAGCTGACTTGGCTGCCGGAGAACGTCGCGCCCCAGAAGTTGACTTGGCTGCCGGAGAACGTCGCGCCCCAGAAGTTGACTTGGCTGCCGGAGAACGTCGCGCGCCCGAAGTCGACTTGGCCGCCCGAGAAGCTCGATCCTACGAAGCTGACTTGGCCGCGGGGGAACGTTGCGTCACGGAAGATCATGATGGTTCCGGGCACGAGGTTGATCTTGGTGAGGTCGCCGCCGTCGAGTGTTGCGCCGGTGAAGTCGAAGACATGCCCGTTCCATGACACGGGGGACGTGGGGCGGAGATGTGCGGCGATGACACGGATAACGGTGTGGCGGACCTGTTGTTCCTCGCGATGGTCCGCAGTCGACGCGGCGCCAGCTGATGTCGGAGCCGGGTGCGTGGTGTCGCGGCGGGGGGATGGTTTGCGCAGTCCGAGTCCTCGGTTGCCCGATGGCGGTGTCGTGGTGTGTGGGTCGTAGGGCATTCGCAGGTAGGCGCACAGGACGTCGATGCAGGTCTGGCGGTGCTCGTCCCAGTCGTCGGCGAGGGCGGCCATGGCGTAGATGCCTGCCAGACGGACAGCCGCCTGGGGTGAGCCGATGAGTTCGGATGCCTTCGTGAAGCGGTCGGTGAATGCCTTGGTGTCCTCGCGGCGTTCGGCGGCCTCGCCGAGTCGTTGTTTGCGGTAGGCGACGGTGAGGGCGATGACGCCGCCGATACCGCCGACCACGGTCAGCGCGATCTTGAGCCCATCGAACTTGTCCTGGGTGCTCGCAGGCCCGGAACTCGCCGGACGCAGGGCGGGCTGTCCGAGCAATAGCCACAACGCCCAGGCGGTCAACGCGGCCACGACGACGCCCAAGAGCAGCCACAGGGCGATGTGGCCGGCGAAGGGCAGCCGCAGCGCCGGTCCACGTAGCGCCGGTCTGCGTCGCGCGGCGGTCCGCAGTACGCCCATCGGCTGCCCTCCCTCGGGTCGGTTGCTCCTACTTGATCGTGCCGCACCACCGAACCGTCACGACGCCGAACGTGTCTATTCGGTGGTGGGAGTACGAGGTGGACGACCGCCGGCCGCGCGGATGCAGAGATCGGCGGGCAGGGCGCCCAGGGCCTCGATGATGATCTTGTCGGTCACTTCGGCCTCGCCGTCGGTGAACCTCACGCCCAGGTCGTGGATCACGAGCTGCTTGTAGCGGTTGCTGGTGAACTTCACGCACCACCGCCTGTCGGGCCGGTTGTGAGGTTGGTGGTCTTGCCGTGTGCGATCTCCGGCCCGTACTCCAGGCTGATCTCGCCGTAGATCTGCGCCCGGTCCGTGCTGCCGGTCTTGGCGAGCGGTTCGGAGAACAGGAATCCCTGTCCGGGCTTTTCCAGCAGTACCGGGGCACACTGGTCGAGGCTGACCACCTGCACCGTGTCGGTGGGCATGTACCGGTTGAGCATGATGTTGACGCGGCCGAAGTCGGTTTCGATTGTGGACACCGCGACGCCGCCGACGTTGCGGGTCTCCTCGCGGTAGTTCTTCTTGGTGACGAACTCGTTGGTGAGCTGCCGCTTCTGCCAGGCGTTGCACATCAGCGTGGCCGTCTCGCTGATCTGGATGCCGCCGTTCTCCCACACCTTCTGCATCAGGTCGATGATCAGCGCCTCGGTCAGCGGCTGCGGGGTGGCGTTGGTGATGACGTTGGTGCGGGTGGCCTCCAGGATGCCCCGCGTTTTGCGCACCGTGGAGTTGTCGGTGGGCTCCTGGTACTTGCCGATCAGGAACGTCAACTCGACGTCGCGGGCGATCTGCACGAGCGCCTGGCGGGTCTGCCAGTCCATCTCGTTCGGCACGGCGTTGGTGCCGTCGATCGCGGCGGCGTTCGGGTTGGCCGCCCAGGTCCCGGCGAACATGTTCTGCGTCGACTGCCGGGTGTAGGTGATGCCGACGGTTTCCTGGTGGATTTCCAGAACGTTGCGGTCTTGGCCCCGAATGCGGGTCTCGGCGGGCGGGGCGTCCGCACCCTCCAGGCGCTGGCGGTTGGGGTCGGGCGGGCGCAGGTCGTACACGGTCCAGGTGTGCACGATTGCGTTCGCCCGCCGCCCGCCGGTCAGACCGCCGATCGAGGACAGGAACGACGTGTCCGTGGGCGTGAGGCCGAACAGCTCGCCGACGTAGTTGGGACTGTTGTAGGTGTTCGCTATCGCGGCGATACCGGGCAACGATTCTCCTTACGGGTCAAGGGATACGGGGTGCCGCCGTGCGGTCCTGCTCGGCGAGACGCTGGTTCTTCAGCGAGATGGCCGTGGCCCAGTCGCTACGCGCCTCGGCCTCGCGGATCTGCTCGGCGACACCGGACGGCCCGCCCTGCCGTTGCCCCTGCGACGGGTCGGGCGCAGGTCGGCGCGGCCCGTCGACGCGGGCCAGGTGCGGGCGTTGGGCGAGCACCGCGGCGAGGTCGGCGGTGATGGCGGCGGTGTCGACCGTGCCGTCCTCGCCGAGGTAGCGGTCCCGGTTGTCCAGGTAGCGCGGAGCGTCGGTCGGATCGGCCCAGCCGGACGCGGCGGCGCGGATCTCCGCGTCCACCGCCGTGCGGCGCAGCGCGGCGAGCTGCGCTTCGGCGGCCGTCGCGCGCTCGGCGGCCTTCTCCGCGTCGGTCTTGTTCGCCGCCTCGATCTCGTCCAGGCGGCGGGCCTTCTCGCGGTTCTCCCGCGCCTTGGCCTCCGCACCGGTCAGCTTCGTGCGGGCCTCCTCGTACAGCGCCCGGTAATCAGGCTCGGCGTCCTTCCCGGTGCCCTCGGCCGGGTGGGGACGGGGCGGGCGGTTCAGCGGCCGGTGGAGGGGCTGAGGGCGGCTGTGCGGGCGGTTCCGGGGCGGGTGGGGTGGTCGGGTTGTCGGACAGGGCGGAAACCCCCTTTCGTGTGACGTGCGCAGCCGGGCGGACGTGGGAAGATCCGCGCGTGAACAACCGGCCGGTGCGCACGCTCGCTGTCGCGGCGCTGCTCGCCACCTCGGCCGGCGCCCAGGTCATGGCCGGTGTGGATGGCGGTCTCACCGTTGCGCAGGTGGCCTGGTTAGCGGGAACCGTCCTGGCCGCAGGAGCGGCCGGACTCTTGACTGGCTCGCCCGTCGAAAGAAAAAAAGGGCTCGTCTATCTACCTAGATAGATCGGCTTCAAAAACGCTGAAGTTGACCTTGCCAACCTGTGTGACCTGCGTGCCTACCTGAGGTAGCCGAAGCGGCGTAGCTGCCGCACCAGCTCGGCCTGGTCTTCACCCACGGTGTTGACGAGTTGGGCGGCGGTGGGCCGGGGCACCTGGGAGCGCCGGTACCGGCCGCTGTTCTTGGCCAGTTCGCCGCGCTGCTGGCCGATGCCCCGGCTGGTGATCGCCTCGCGGGTGAACTCGTATCCGCCAGCCACGTAGACCTGGTTGCGACGGCGGGCGTTGACCACGCGGCCGATGTCGGCACCGGCCCGGATCGCGGCGGCCTCGCCCTTGCCGAACGCCTTGTCCTGCTGGGCGAGGGTCATCCCGTCGAACAGTGCTCGTGGGCTGTCGGAGCTGCCGCCCTCGCGCCACTGCTCCGAGGTCACCGGCCGCATCGAGCAGTCACAGCGCGGGTGCCGCAGGAACCCGGTCGAGTACCGGTACAACCGGCCCGACAGCAGGATGCAGCGCCCGCACGCGGGCAGGGTCACCACCCGCTCGTACCCGGCGATGTCGGGTTCGACCACCGCGCCGACGTGCAGCGCGAGGCGGGCGGTGTCGTTGGTCTCGGTGGACACGTAGGTCAGCAGCTTCGCCAGGCCGGGCTTCGGTCTCGGGCACGTCGGCGGCGCGGGCACGGCGGTAGAAGCCGAACGCGAAGTCCGTCAACGCCGAGATCAACAGCCCGTTGGCGGCCAGGCCGACGAACGCCGAGGCCACCAGCAGCGCGAGCGGAGCCGACACCGCGCCCACAGCCAGCAGCGTGCCCGCGATGTAGAGCGGTGCCAGCGCCGCCGACTCCTGCTGCGCCTCCTCCACCGCCGCTACGATCTGCGGTCGGATCTCCTCCACCCAGGAGGCGAACGGGTCGCGCGGGTCGAGCTGCCGCCAGGCGGACTGGGCCTGGTCCACGGCCACGCGGACGATGCGCTGCTGTGTCAAAGATATGGGGTCCGGCTCTGACCTGCGCTTTCTCGACTGGCGCAGGTCAGAGCCGGTCGTTCCTCACGGTCAAGCCGAGTTCCGGCAACTTCCACCGCGTTCCGGTCGCCGCCAGATCGCCGTTTGATCTTGCTTGTGGTTGGTCGATCAGCGAGCAGCTCATCGGATCTCCGCGTGGGTCGGTTGGCTGCGACCTCCGATCACTCAATGCGTCGTAGTCGGTCGTCCGCTGCTGAAGCTCCACCACTGCTCGCGCGACGCTCCTCCTTGCGGACCGGGCAAGCGTGGATTTGGCCCGAACCGGTACCGATGTCTGCCAAGGTGATCCTGCTGTCGGCCAGGTGGAGGCGGCTGGTCACGCAGCCTTGATGGACGGCGCCATCTTCGGAGCAATAGAGGTCAAGTTGGCGGCCTCCATCAACACCTTGGCCAAGGTGCGAGCTTCTGCGGGTGTGAGGTGCCAGCCTTTCGCGGTCTCGCCCAGTCCGCACCAGATCATGGCACGATGCTCACGGACCATCTGGCGGATGTGGAGCGCGACGTACTCCGGTTGAAACGGCCCCTTCGACAGGTCGCCGTAGGTTTCCGCCTTCTCGTTGATCAACGGCACCCTGCCCTGCCAAGAAGAATAGTGACCACGATCATCGGGGTGGTCATTGTCCGCGTGTAGCCCGTCACACCACGGCGGGCAAGGTGAATCCAGCCAGAAAACCTTGCGCTCGCACATCATGCGATCTTCTTCTGAACAGGCAACCAGCGTCGTGTCGGTACTATTTTCGACTACTTTCAGATTGACCGGAACGCGTCCGCAGTGGATGCAACTGACGCCCGATAGTTGGTCCTTGGTGAGCTTGTCGTATGCAATGCCATCCGTCATTTTTGTGCTCCCTTTGTGTGGCGATATGTTGGTTTGCATGTTTCGACTACGGTTGAGTGGTGCTGTGCATCAAATGGATCCTGATTAATCGTCTTGTGGTACATACGGCGATTGGTCGTCCTCGCCGTAGCGCTGAACGGGTGCTGCCCGCTGGGCTGAACGGGTGTCGTGAGGCCGCCGCTGACCGCGTGACGCGGACTGCCTCTCACTCGAGAGGAGGCGGTGTCCGCTGGCCGGAGACGGGACAGCTCGGACGGTCGTGCAAGAAGTGGTCCACTGCACCCGCTGGCGCGTGTGATCAGCCGTGAGTGGCTTCGTAGGCGTCGACGAGGTCCTGAGAGATCCGGCCGCGATCGGCCACCGGCCTGCCGGTTTGGCGCGCCCACGCCCGGACCAGTGTCGGGTCGACCGTCCTCGTGGCGCGCGGCGCGGGTTCCGGTTGGTTCCCAATCACGATGCGCTCGCGCGCGGCGTCGCGGATCTCCTGCGGGGTGCGCGTCGAATCGATCGGGGGCGGGACGACCAGTTCGGCGACGGTGAGGTTGTCCAACTCCAGGCCTTCCGCGACCTGTCGGATGTGAGTGTGGTGGCTGAAGACGACGATCTGCCACTGGCGTGCGAGCCGTGCCATCACCTTGAGCGTTGCTGCGGCCCTGGCGTCGTCGAAAGTCATCAGCACGTCGTCGAGGACGACCGGCAGCGTCGGGAGCCCGCGGGTCCGCCTGTCGTCCTGCAACGACTCGATGCCGGCCAGGCGGAGGGCGAGGAACGCCTGGTCGGCCGTCCCTTCCGACAGCTCGTCCGGTTTCCGGGGGCGCTCATCGGCACCGACGATGCGCAACGACCGCCCGTTGGCGTCGCTGTACGTGTGCAGGGCGACATAACGCCCTCCGGTCAACTCTTCGAGGATGCGCCCGGCGGTGTCGAGCAGCGGTGAGGCGTGCTCCCGCTCGTACGCCTCCAACTCGTCGCGCAGGACCGTGCGCTGGATCTCGGCGACCAGGTACTCCTCGACCTCGTCGGCCAGCGCGGCCAGTCGTTCGTGCGCTTTGGCGTGCAGTTCGGCGGCGCCGGGCCGGGTGATCAGCGCTTGGTGGCGTTGGGAGAGCTCGCCGTAACGGCGTAGCGCTGCTTCGTGCGTCTCGTCGGCGTCCTCGTACCGCTGCCGCGCAGTGTCGACGTCGATGCGCAGTTGTTCCTCGTCGACATCGCTCAACTCGGCGACCAACTGCCGCAGGTCGGTTCGCGGCAGCGCGATGCGCACCACTTCGCTGTGCTGGTTGACGTCGGTCGACAGGCTGGCCAGTTCCTCGCCGCGTTCAGCCGCGGCGTCGAGGTCCGAAGCGTCGGTCCGGCGACGCAAGTCGTCCAGAGCGGCGACGGCCAGAAGCCGTTGCCCGGCGTGCTCTTCGAGCTTTCGGCGCAACGAGTCGAGCCTGTCCGCGAGGTTGTCCGCAGTGCCCTTGGCCTCCAACGCCGACTGGACCCGCGCAGACAGGGTGTCGAGCGCGTCGGTGATGCCGTCCTCCTCGACACCCGAACGTGCGGTGAGTGCCGCCAGATCCTCCACGAACCCCTGATGCCGTTCAGCCAGCTGTCGTGCCCGTGCACGGAGGCCGGTCGCGGTGACGTGTGACGCGCGGGCTCGCGCGACGATGTCGCGCCGCCGGTACCACCCGGTCGGGCTCAGATCGGGGAGCTGGGCGGCGGCCAAAGCTGTCCGCCACCGGTCAGCTGACCAGTCCCGCTGCGAACGTGCCCGTTCGAGTTCCCGCTCCGCCTCCTGCCGGATGGTCCGCACGTTCTGCGCGACCGCACGTGCTTCGCGTGCGTAGTCGTCCTCGGCCAGCAGCCGCCTCGCTGCTTCGAGCAGGCTGTCCAGATCCGCCTCGGGCCGAGGTCGTCCCGCCCGAGCGAGTACTTCCGCCAGGTAGTTGCGCCGCTCCTCGACCGCCGGCCGCAGGTCCTCGGCGGTGCGGCTCGCGGTGACCTCCTGCCCTTCGGCCGTGAGCGCTCCGGCCAGCGACTCGTGGAGCACGAGCGCATCGCTGACGGGCGGATGCGGAACGCCAACCGGTTTCCAGATGGCCTCCCACGCCTGGCAGGCCGCTGTGTACGCGCGTTCTGCTTCCGCGACCTTCGATCCGGCGGCGACCGCCTCGGCACGGGTCTTCGCCAGTTCGGCGGTCAGGATTCTGCGTCGTGCCACCATCTCGACGTGCTCCGCGAGCAGGTCGCCGACGCGGTCGGCCTCGCGCACGGCGCGTTCGACCTCCACCGGCAGACCGGGCGCTCGCGCGGGCGGTTGACCCTCCAGCCAAGCGCGCACGACCTCGGTGATCAGTTCGTCGCGTGCCGCACGGGCAGCCGTCACCTCTGCAGGGTCCGGGACGTGGTGCAGTTCGTCCCCCGACAGTTGCCGTTGGACATCGGCCGACCGCCGTTCGACGTCGTCCAGTTCTCGACGGGCCGTCCGGATGACACCGTCGGAATCCGAGATTTCGTCGCAGGCGCCTATCACCGACTCGCGGGATGGCAGTGCCCCGAGACGCGTGTGTGCGGGCAGGCCCACCGTCGTGAGAAGGCGGGCGTGCTCGTGTCGCGCATCCGCCACCGCTTCAGCAGCGCGCCGGAAAGCGGTCACCACCGAATCCTCGGCCTCGATGGCACTCACCACTTCACGCAGTGACGCGACGATCTGCACGTCCGGCGCCTCCGCGTTGGGCGTAGCGGGTTCGCGGTCACCTGCGGCTTCTACCTGGCGTTGTCGCTCGGCCACGACGGCGTCCGCCTGGACGAACGCCTCCGCTGCGGCATCCAACTCGGCGACGCGATCCTCGCCGACCCACAGCGTGCTCAGCAGCACGTCGACCGGCTGGTCGACGTTGCCGGTCAGGTCGACCAGCAGCGCGCGGGTGCCCGCGTCGCTTTCATCGGCTTCCGCTAGGCAGACCCGGGCCTGCTCCGCGTCGTCCAGTCTGGCTGCGGACTCTCGCTTCAGGCGCTCCACCAGGTCGCGGTCCCCGAGGGCGGGGTCCTCGGAAGCGATGCCGGCCAGCTGCGCGGACGTCGCGGCGATCTCGCCCTCGATGTCGACGATTGCACTGTCGGTGAGGTGGAGTCGTGCTGCGGTCCCGGCGTGGAGTGCGAGATCTTCGGCGTCCAGGCAAGGCCCTGCCGACCGCAGGGTTGCGATCCTGGCTTCGGCTTGAGCAAGCTGCCGGACCCTGTCGACCACCCGTAGCCGCGCCTCCTGGTCGGTCAGCCCGGCGACGGCGGCATCCTTGACCCTCCTGGTCCGCTCGACGTCCTCGCCGACCTGGCGCAGCACCTCGCGGATGGCAGTGACGTCGGCGGCGAGCGCAGTGGCTTCCTCCACGTCGTGGACCGCCTGTTCGTACTCGGCGATTGCACGACGTGCCCGAACGGTCTTGTTCCCCCGGTGCTCCTTGTACAGCGAGTCGGCACGCGCCGAGAGCGAGTCCAGCAGGTGGTGCACCGACAGCCCGCTGCGCGCTCGGAAGATCAGGGACGCGAGGTCGCCTTCACCCTTGAACAGGTGCTCCCCGCCCTTGCGCAGCTCCTCGTGAGACAGGCCGAACGAGGTCCGCCACCGGCCGCGATCGTCCCCGTCCCCCTGCCACACCGCGGGAACCACCCTGTGCGTGGTGGTGTCGACCAACCCGCTCGCACTTCGCTCGACGGGGACCTCGGTGCCATCGGGCAGGACGAGCACCGCGCTGACGGCCAGTTCCTGCCGGCGGAAGTGGAAGGCGCGCTTCGAGGACTGCGGTATCGACCACAGCAGGTCGGCCAACGCGTCGAGCGCGGTGGACTTGCCGGTCTCGTTGGGGCCGAGCACCACGCTCAGACCGGTGCCGAGTTCGATCGTCCGGTTCCGGAACGCGCCGTAGCTGTCCAGCGTGAGCAGCCGAACCCTCATCGGTCCTCCCCGGTGGTCATCTTGGCGACCAGGCCGTTCATCGCCGCCGCAGTGATCCGCTCCAGCACGACGGGGTCGTTGAGGTCCAGCGGGCTGTCCTTGTGCAGCACCCGGCCGAAATCGCGCTTGAGCGGTGCGGTCAGCCTGTCAACCAAAGGGCTGTCGTGACCCAGGTCCTCCGCCCTGCGGAGCACCGCTTCGATCAGCCGGTCGTTCGCCCGGTCACCGGCCCGGGGCATGCGCGCGTGGGAAGCGGCCTTCTCCACTGTGACGCCCGCGCGGACGCCGGATGCCCGTACCTCTTGGACCAACCGTTCGCGATCGCTCAACGCTCCCGCCGCCCGGGTCGTCCCGGTCACCGTCACCCTGGCGACCAGCGGACGGCCTTCGGCGGCGACACGGGCGTCGGCCAGGCTCGTCTCCACCGTGTCGAGCACTTCGTCGAACGTCCCGTGCCCGGACGCGTCGACCTCGATCCGCTCCCAGCGAGCCACGTCGAGTGCGACGAACCTCGGATTTGCGGGCTCGTCGCGGTCCAGGTCGACCACCAGAGCACCCTTGGGGCCGGTCTCGTTGGCGTGCCTGCCCTGTAGGTTGCCGGAGAACGCTGCGACCCACTGGCCGCCGTTCACCACCCGCCGCTGATGGACGTGGCCGAGCGCGAAGTATTCGTACCTGGGCTTGAGCAGGTCCGACGGGTCGCACGGTGCGTAGGTGTCGTGGCCCTCTGCGCCGGATACCGCCGTGTGCAGGATGCCGACGTTCACCATGCCGTGGACGCGGTCGGGATAGGCCAGCGCCAGGTTCTTCGTGACGGCCCGCGTGGCGAACCCCTGGCCGTGCACGGCCAAGCCGAGGTTCTCGTCAATCACGGTTTCGGCCTTGTCCACGTCCAGCACGGTCACGTTGTCGGGCAGCCGCACGGCCTTGGTGACCACGCTGGCCGCGTCGTGGTTGCCCGCGGCCATGAACACCCGCACGTCGTGGTCGTTCAGGAAGTCCATCTGCTCGGCGAAGAACCGGCCGGTGGCGTAGTCGGGCCAGTCGCCGTCGTAGATGTCGCCGGCCAGCACGAGCGCGACCGCTTTCTCGTCGACGGTCAACCGCACCAAGTTCTTCAGCGCCTGCCGCGAAGCCTGGCGCAATTGATGGGCGATGTCCTCCTTGACGAACCCGCCCAACCCCCGCAGCGGGCTGTCGAGGTGGATGTCCGCCGCGTGCACGATCCGTACCCCGGTCACCGTTGCACGCTCCGGAGTTTCGTGTGGATCGCGGGCAGCGGGACCAGGTGGCGATCATGCAAAGGAATCATGGCTCGCACATCGCAGCCCTTCACGGCAGCGCTACATCGACCTTCCACACGATTGGGTGAGTAACACTCGCGTATTGGCTCGTTGCTGCGACAAGGCGAAAGTGTCACCGGAGTAATTCACCCATTCGGCCGCTAACGCTGGGTCGAACTGACGCGACGTAGCCGCTGTCACCGATTAGAACGACCGTCCGTGTGCACGCAGCGCGAGTTAAGGGGTCCGAGTGGGGCTGTTGGGCCGAGTGCGGCAGCTGTTCGAGGGCAAGCCCGCTTTCGTGGCGCCACCGCGACCCGCGCCGCCGCCGGCAGTACCCGTGCCGCCACCGGTGCCCGTGTCGCGTTCGACCCGGACCGGTCCACCACCGCCTTCCCGTCCGCAGCCGGTACCGCGTCGTCAGCCCTCGGTGTCCGCCCCGACTTGGGTACAGGCCGGTGCCACATCATCAGTGGCCGGCCGGTCGCTGCCCGGCGGGATGCTCTACATCGGGAAGTTGTCCCGGGGTGACGCGGTACCCGCTCGGAACGTCGAGGTGATCGACCCGACCTTGCCGATCGACTGGCGCAAGCCCGACTTCGCCGGTCGGGACATGGACTACTGGCCCGCCTACCACTCGATCACGCCTCGCAGCCGGGCCGCGTACCTGCTGTGGCTCGAGGGCGGCAGGTGGGCGCCGGACGCCTACATCGGCTACGTGTTCCTGTACTTCTACGGCCTGGAACGCCGGGCGCTGGTCGATGCGCAGCAGGACCCGGCCGCGCGGGCCGACCTGCCGCGCATCCTCGGCGAGGTCGTGCGCCTGCTGACCGTCTACGGCGACAACTCGTCGTTCCGGCAGTACGCGACCGAGTTCCAACAGGTCCTGCGAGCCCTCATCACCAGGGGAGAGGGGCCCGCGCCCGACCCGGTCGAGCATGACAAGTGGCCCTCGCCGCTCACGCTGCGCGTCGGCATCGGCCGCTTCGCCGCCGAGGGACGTCCCGTCCCGGTGGACTGGGCGTGGTCGTGGGCCATGCTCCACCCCGAGATCTACGCGCGCACGCCCGCGACGCGGTGTCCGAACGAGTTCCGCGCGCTGTTCGCCACTCGCTACCGGGCCCGCCATGCCGACGGCATCAAGGTCCGCCCCCTGAAGAGCCGGGTGGACCTCTCCTACCGCCCTGCCAGTGGCGGGCTGCGGACGACGAGTTGGCACCTGGACGTGCCTGACGTGCTCACCGCCGCCGCGCCGACGAAGGCGCTCAAGGCGCTGATCGAGTCGTGCACCGATGACCTGGACGCCTACAGCCGCCTGATCGGCCGGCAACCCGAGGCGGCGGGGACACTGCCCGCGCTGGCCCTGCTGCCGGACGAACTGTTCACCGGTGACCTCGACGGTCTGCGCCCGGTGCGCGACCTGGTCGACCGGACCCTCCCGGACGATGCATCGCAGGCCCGGTTCGAGCTGGCCGACCTGACCTCGCTGTGGCCGTCCCGCACACCCGGGAAGTTCGCGAAGGCCGACGCGGTCGGACTGGCGCAACTGCTGGACAAGTTCGGCATCGGCATCGAGCCCGACGTGCGCATGGGCGCACCCGTGCAGAGCACGGGACCGGCCGTGCTGTTCCGGGTCACCGCCGCGCAGCCGGCGACCGCGACGCCCGAGTACACGGCCGCCACGACGTTGCTGCACCTCGCCGCGGTCGTCTCGACGGCCGATGACGACGTGTCCGCCGCCGAACGTGACCACCTGGTCTCCCACCTGGAGTCGAGCCTGCACCTGACGCCGGGAGAGCGGATCCGGTTGACCGCCCACCTGGACTGGTTGCTGGCCTCGAAGCTGAAGCTGACCGGGCTCACCAAGCGCCTGGGCGGCCTGACCGACGCGCAACGCGCCCACGTCGCCGAGTTCGCCACCGCGATCGCGGCCGTGGACGGCGTCGTCTCGCCGGGCGAGGTCGACACACTGCGCAAGATCTACAAGCTGCTGGGGCAGGAGCCGGACTCGGTGTACACCGAACTGCACGCTCTCACCGCCGCGTCCACCCGCCCCGCGCCGGCCACCGAACCCGTGGTCGTCGTGCCCGCGGACACCGGCCCGACCGGCTACCTCATCCCGCCACCACCGAAGCCGGAGCCACCGGTCGGCGCCGTGCGGCTCGACCCCGCCTTGGTGGAGGCCAAGATGCGGGAAAGCGCCGCCGTAGCCGCGCTGCTCGCCGACGTCTTCGACGACGAGCCGGAAGAAGCAGCACCACCGCCACCCGCACCTGTTGTCGCGGTGGACCTCGTCGGTTCCCTCGACGCCACCCACTCCACCTTGCTGCGGGAACTGGCCACTCGACCGTCCTGGAGCCGTGCCGACTTCGACGCCCTGTGCGCGAAGGCCGGTCTGCTGCCCGAGGGTGCGCTGGACGTGCTCAACGAAGCGGCGGTCGAGGCCGCCGACGAACCGGTCGTCGAGGACGACGACACCCAGCTCGTGATCAACGACTACGCAATGGGAGAACTGCTCGCATGAACGACACGCGCATCCGCCCCCGCGACCGCGACGCGATCATCCAGTCGCTGCGGGCAGGCGTCGTGCCCCGCTCGGGCCAGCAGCACGTCCAGGTCGGGCGTGCGCGCGAGGTCGAGTCGCTGCTGCGCGACCTCGACAGCGTCGCGGACGGCGGCTCCACGGCCCGCTTCGTCATCGGCGAGTACGGCTCGGGCAAGACGTTCTTCCTGAACCTCATCCGCGCCGCCGCGCTGAAGAAGCGCCTGGTCACGATGCACGCCGACCTCGCGCCCGACCGTCGCCTGCACGCCACCGGCGGCCAGGCCCGCAGCCTCTACGCCGAACTGGCCCGCAACACCTCGACCTCCGCCAAGCCTGACGGCGGCGCGCTGGCAGGCATCGTCGAACGCTTCGTCTCCCAGGCGCTCACCACCGCTCGCGAGCACGGCACGTCACCGGAGAACGTCATCCGGCAGCGCATGGCCGAGCTGTCCGAACTGGTCGGCGGCTACGACTTCGGCACCGTCGTGGAGGCCTACTGGCGTGGCCACGACACCGGCAACGAACAGCTCAAGATCGACGCGGTGCGCTGGCTGCGCGGCGAGTTCACCACCAAGACCGAGGCCCGCGCCGCGCTCGGCGTGCGCACGATCGTGGACGACGCGAGCTTCTACGACCAGCTCAAGCTGCTGTCCCGCTTCGTGCGAATGGCCGGCTACAGCGGCCTGCTGGTCTGTCTGGACGAGATGGTCAACCTCTACAAGCTGACCTCCTCGCAGGCCCGTTCCGCCAACTACGAGCAGATCCTGCGCATCGTCAACGACAGCCTCCAGGGCATCAGCACCCACGTGGGCTTCCTGTTCGGCGGCACGCCGGAGTTCCTCATGGACACCCGCCGCGGCCTGTACGCCTACGAGGCGTTGCAGTCCCGCCTGGCGGAGAACGCCTTCGCCGCCAACGGCTTGGTGGACCATTCCGGTCCGGTGCTGCGGCTGACCAACCTCGCCCAGGAGGACTTCTACGTCCTGCTCACCAAACTGCGCCACGTGTACGCCTCGGGCGACCCGCAGCAGTACCTCGTGCCCGACGAGGCGCTGCACGCGTTCATGCACCACTGCTCGCAGAACATCGGTGACGCCTACTTCCGCACCCCGCGCACTACGATCCGGGAGTTCCTCAACCTGCTGTCCGTGCTGGAGCACAACCCCGGCCAGCCGTGGGAACCACTCGTGGGCGGCGTGCGGTTCGAGGCGGAGTCGAACCCCGACCTCGAACCACTGGAGCCGGCCACGCAGGACGAGTCGAGGGTGGACGATGAGCTGGCCACCTTCCGCCTCTGAGGCCCCACCGGGATCCTCGCAGTTCTTCCGCCTGCACCAGAAGGTCCAGCGCTGGATCCACCGGCAGGGGTGGCCGAAGCTCAACGACGCTCAGGAGCAAGCAATCCCCTTGGTGCTCAAGGGGACCGAGGACGTGATCGTCTCGGCGGCCACCGCGTCGGGCAAGACGGAGGCGGCGTTCCTGCCGATCTGTTCCGCCCTGCTCGACGAGGTTGACGACGGCGGCATCCGGGTGCTCTACGTGTCACCGCTCAAGGCGCTGATCAACGATCAGCACCGCCGCCTCGACGAGTTGTGCGAAGAACTCGACCTGCCGGTACATCGCTGGCACGGCGACGTGCCCGGTTCGGCCAAGGCCAAGGTCCTCAACAAGCCCGACGGCATCCTGCTCATCACGCCGGAGTCACTGGAGGCGATGTTCGTCCTGCGCGGTATGGAGATCGGCTGGTTGCTGCGTGCTCTGCGGTGGGTAGTGATCGACGAGATGCACTCGTTCATGGGCACCGAGCGCGGCGCGCAGCTCCAGTCCTTGCTGCACCGTGTCGAGCTGGCAACCCGGCGTCGCATCCCCCGCATCGGGCTGTCGGCCACTCTGGGCAGCATGGAGTCGGCGCGCGACTACCTGCGTCCGGGCAACGGCCGGAATGTCCACCTCCTAACCGCCTCGCACCAGAGCGGGGACATCAGCGCCATCATCCGCGGGTACGTCCATAAGGCGCCCACCACGGAGGATGAGGAATCCGACGAGGGCACCTCCGTCGAGCGAATCTGCGAACATGTATTCACCACCCTGCGTGGCGGCAACAACCTCGTGTTCTTCGACCGGCGCGGCGACGTCGAGCTGTACGCCGACCGGCTGCGCCGCCGCAGCGAGGAACGTGCCGTGCCCAACGAGTTCTTCCCCCACCACGGAAGCCTCGCCAAAGACGTGCGCGAGCACGTCGAAGACCTGCTCAAGAGCAACCGGCCCGTCACCGTGATGTGCACCTCCACGCTGGAGATGGGCATCGACATCGGCACCCTCACCTCCGTCGCCCAGGTCGGGGCACCACCCTCGGTCGCGAGCCTGCGCCAGCGCATCGGCCGCTCCGGACGTCGTGGCGAGCCCGCCGTGCTGCGCATGTACGTGACCGCCCAGGAGATCGACGCCGACATCGCGCCCCAGGACGAGCTGCGTGCCGAGCTGTTCCAGGCCGTGGCGATGATGAGCCTGCTGTCCGAGCGCTGGTACGAGCCCGCAGACACATCCTCGCTGCACCTGTCCACGCTCATCCAGCAGATCATGTCCGTCATCGCCCAGCACCAAGGCGCCCGCCCGGCCGAGCTGTTCCAAGCGCTATGCATCTCCGGATCGTTCGCGCACGTCGACGAGACCACCTTCGCCACCCTGCTGCGCGACCTCGGTCAAGCCGAACTCGTCCAGCAGGAACCCGACGGCCTGCTCCTGCTCGGCAGGGTGGGGGAGCGGATCGTCAACCACTACTCGTTCTACGCGGTCTTCGCGGAGAAGCAGGAGTACCGGCTGGTCCACGGCTCCCGCACCCTCGGCGTTCTGCACGTGACCACACCCACCGAAGTCGGTTCGCTCGTCATCTTCGCGGGCAGGCGCTGGAAGATCGTCTCCGTGGACGACCAGGCGGCCCTGATCCAGGTGGAGCCCTCACACGGCGGACGGGCACCCAAGTTCGCCGGCGGTCGTGCCGAGATCCACGACGAAGTCCGCCGCCGGATGCGCGTCTGGTACGAATCCGACGACGTCCCCGCCTACCTCGACGCCACCGCCCAACGCCTCCTCGACGAAGGCCGCGCGGCCTACCGCCGCTTCGACCTCACCCGAAACCCCGCGCTGGCCAAGGGCAACGACACCATCGTCTTCCCTTGGCGCGGCGATCGCATCCTCAACACCCTGACGGCCTGGCTGACCCGTGCGGGTGTGCCGGCGGTCCGGGACGGCGTCGCCTTCACCGTGCCCAAGTGCACTCCGGCCCAACTGCGCGCGGTCCTCCAGCAACTGTTCCTGGAGGACGACACCACCGCCGAGGACATCGCCGCCGCCCTACCTGACACCGCGGTCGAGAAGCACGACGTCCACCTCGGCAAACCACTGCGCATCCGTGGCTACGCCGCCGGGTGCCTGGACATGGCGGGCGCACGTTCCGCACTTGCCGACCTGGTCGACCGGCTGCCCGAGCACGATGTCGACGTCATCACCGGAATCCCCTTCGCCCCGGCACCTCTCGTCACCACCCCGACGGCCTACGCGGTCGTGGACGTCGAAACCACCGGCTTCGCCGCCTGGGGCAAGGACCGGGTCATCGAGGTAGCGGTCATCCGCGTCGCCCTCGACGGCACCGTCCTCGGCGAGTGGAGCGCACTGGTCGACCCACAACGTCCACTCGCGGCGACCGAAGTCCACGGCATCACCGAGGACGACCTGGCCGGTGCACCCGTGTTCGCCGACGTGGCGCCTACCCTGGCCGCACACTTGGACGGCGCCGTCGTCGTAGCCCACAACGCCTCGTTCGACTTGAGCTTCCTGAATGCGGAGTTCGCCCGCACCACCACCCCACTCACCCTGAGCGCGACGCTGTGCACGATGAAGCTCGACGACCACGTCCACCAGGTGGGTCGCCGCAAACTGCACGACTGCATCACCGCGATCGGCATATGCACCACTCAGGGCACGGCCCACCGAGCCCTCTCCGACGCCAGGGCCACCGCCGACCTGCTGCGGCACTACCTGACCCACACGCCCCACGATGTGCGAAAACTCGTCACCGCGTCCGAGCGCAGCACCTCGTAGGTCCCTGGGCTGCCGAACCGGCCATTCTCGACGAGCTGCTGTTTCTGCTTGTCGAGCATGGACGGAGGTGTTGTTGGTGGGGTATTCGCGGCGGCGTGTGGGTGTGTCTGGTCGGGTTCGGTACACGGCGTATTACTGGGATGCGTGGGGCCGAGAGCGGTCGGCTGGGACGTTCGATCACGTGCGTGATGCCGATCGGGCGTGGCAACGGGCTGAGGTGGACGTGGTGTCGGGTCGGTTCGCCGACGTCAGGAGCGCCCGGCAGTCGTTTGAGCGGTACGTGACGGTGGTGTGGCTGCCATCGCACCTGGTCGAGGCGACCACGCGGCAGACCTACACGCATGTGGTGGAGCGGTATCTGGTGCCGGAGTTCGGTCGGATGCGGATGGATCGGGTGCTTCCGTGTCACGTTCGGGACTTCGTGCACCGGTTGTGCGACGACGGTGTGTCGGCTCAGGTAGTGCAGCGGTGTCGCACCGTGCTCAGTTCGATTTTCACCACGGCGTTGCGGGACCAAGTCGTGGTGCAGCACCCGTGCGTCGGAAGCCGCGGTCCGGTGGTGCCACCGGTCCCACTGCGGGTGTTGGAGCCGGAGGAGTTCGAGTCGCTGCTTGATGCCCTACCCAACATGCGGTGGCGGTTGTTGGTCGAGGTGGCGATCGAGTCGGGTGTGCGGTGGGGTGAGTTGGTCGAGCTGCGGGTGCACGACCTCGATGTGGCGGCTCGTCTGTTGACGGTGGGCAGGACGGTGGAGGAGGTCGAGCCGCGGTTCCATCCGACCGGCGGGCGTTTCCTGGTGAAGGAGTACCCGAAGGATCGGGAGTTCCGTCGACTCCGGCTGGGCCGACAGCTTGTCAGCCGGGTCGCGGCCTACGTTGAGCAATCAGGGCTCGCACCGGGTGACCTGCTGTTCTCCTTCCCGGAGCGTGCGGCGGTCATGGAACCGAGCTCATCCGGCGACGGATTGGATCCGGGCGATCAGGGACGCTGTCGCGTTACTCGGCGCGTGGATGCCGATGTGGAACGTGCCGCGCTGCCTACGCCGGCTACCGGGCCCGGCGGCGTGTGCAGGGCAAGGATTGCCCTCGGCGTGGACGGTGCGTGGACACTGACGGGCACCTACCTCGCAGGTGGTATCTCAGGAATATCTGGAAACCGGCCCTGGCCGCGGCTGGGGTCACGCGTCGGGTGCGGATGTATGACCTGCGGCACGCGCATGCCTCCTGGCTGCTCGCCGGTGGTGCCGACATCCAGACCGTCCGCGAGCGTCTCGGTCACGCCAGCCTGCGGGCCACCGAGAGGTACCTGCACACTCTTGCCGAGTCTGACGAGATGGCCCGAAGCCGCCCTGGTCTCGTGCCGGTCGACTACGAGCAGGCGTGCGGCAACGTCAGATAGTCGAGGCGAGGTTCACGGTCAGGTGACGGTCAAACGCCAGAGGGCCTGTCGGCGATGATCACCGACAGGACCTCTGAGCTGCACTTCTCTGGTGGACGATACTGGGATTGAACCAGTGACCCCTACCGTGTCAAAAAAAAGATATGGGGGTCCGGCTCTGACCTGCGCTTTCTCGACTCGCGCAGGTCAGAGCCGGTTGTTCCCAACGGTTAGGTCGAGTTCTATCGGGTTCCACCGCGTTTGCGTCGCCGCCAGATCGCCGTTCGATCTTGTCGCGACGTCGGTCTTGGGACCTTGATCGCTCGGATGTCCTAAGGTATGCGTGCCCTGGACCGGCGAATTGTCTTCCGCAGCGGTTTCACCGGCGACCAGCTTCATTGGCGAAACCACGTGGATGAACTCACGCAGCGGGACCACCCCTGCTCGCTCGGGCAAGACGGCGTGGTGTCCGGTCCGGTCGTGCCGGACGGACCACCCCACAAGCGAGCGTCAACAGCCTGGTCCAGGCCATATTGGACAGTCCGCACGTGAGCCACGGCTGGCTGAACTCAAGTGATGTCGGACTGCACAAGACCGCCGGCGGACCCGCGGCGAGCGTGACCGACCTCGGGCCGGTCCGTTCGACCCGGTCCGCCGGCCACCTCGACGGCGGCGCCGCCCAGCGAGGCCGCGCGGCATGACCCGGCACCGTTCGTCCCACTTGCCCCGAGCGCGGACGCCACGTCCGCCCGTCCTCGGCCCCGGCCCCCTCAGTCGCCGCGTCGGCGCCGGTCATCGGGTCGCTGTGCACCTGCTACGGCGGCCTGGACCTCGGCGTGCTCATGGGCGTATCGCCCGGATGGGTCACAGACCTCCCGCTGCCCCGCGCCGCACAACTGCGGGCGCTGGGCAACGGCGTGGTCCCCCAGCAGGCCGCCCACGCGGTGTCGCTGCTGCTGGACGAGCTCGCCGAGCCCCTCCACATTGAGCACCGGCCCCAGGCCGGCGAGGAGGTGCTCGCGGCATGACCGCACGAAACCCGGCGGTGCCCGATCCCGGGCCCGCCCTGCGACTGCTGTTCCTGGCGGCCGGAGTGAAGCGCACCACGGTGCTGTTGCTGGCCTGTGAGGGCGAGATCCCGCGCTTCGACCTGGTGCTCTGTTCGGCGGGACTGGCGGGCCCGCCAGGGTGTGGGGGTCGTCTTGGACGCGTCGGAGACGGTGATGCCGTGAAGCTGACGGGGTTGCCGCGCACCGTGACAACCCCACCCTGCGCGAGCTGCATCGGGCCATCGTCGCGTTGCGCCGCAGTCAGCCAGACGCGCGTCGGATGCCGTGGTAATTCGATCATGCGGTGACCTGGGGCCAGCTGTTGCGCTGGGCGCACTACGCCCTCGTGGTGCACCCGCTGGACACCGCCCTGGCGGAGAAGCACTGGCAGGCGCCGCGGACCGCGCTGGACGTCTGGACTTCACCGGTCAGTCGATCGAAGGCCGAGCGACAGGAGCAGTCGCCGGTATGGGTTGATCTTTGTTCGAGACGTGCTTGGCCTGGTGTGCGACCCGCTCGACGCGAGCAGGCTCGTTGGCCCCGACGAAAGGTAACCCGACGATCTCCCCCGACTGGCTCGCCGGATTGACGCGCGACATGCTCCACAACATGATCGAGTCGGCGATGGTCGCAGCCTTGCGGATGGTTCCCGAACGGGTGTTCGATGCCGGAGGCTTCGATGTGATCCCGCAGGTCGTGGCTGGAAAGTGGCACCCGGGGTGGGCAAGCGTCGGCGTGCTAGGGAAGGATCATGCCGTGCAGACCGTTCCCGGTGTCGCCTCGCCTCTCCTGAGGAGGGTCGAACGATGACCTACCCAGTTCGCGCGGTGGGAACGATGTCGGGCACCGTGTTCACCCTGCCCGACAGGGATACGAGTTCGACGAAGGTGCGGATCTTCGGCACGTCGGCGACGATCGTCCACCGTACCCATCATGCCGAACACGGTCGTCGATGTGGTGAAGGTCTTGGTCATCTCGACTCGATGGAGTTGCTCGACGTTCTCATGGGGTTGCCTTCCGGGGAGGCGGTGCCCCTTTCCGCGGTTGGTCCGTCGAGTCTTCGTGTGCTCCGGCGGGCGCCTAGCGGAGTAGTGAACTTCACGCCCCGCTCGGTGACCCGGCTTGTCGTTCCCGTGGTGACCCCCTTGCTCGCCGTCGTGTATTCCTCGCACTGGCGTGACGGCTTGGTGCGCGCGTCCGAGTTCGCGGCTTACTGCCCGCGGATGTTCGTCGCCCGAGAGCTTCCCGAGAACGCTGATGAGGTTCTCGTCGAGGCGTCGTGGTACGGCGTTGGCGTCGCGGTAGGGCCGCGGTCCGCGCCGACCGTGGTGCTGGATCCGGAACCTCTGTCCGAGTGGCGTCCGTCCGTCGCGTGGTGGCGCTTCTGCGAGCGCGTCTACCGCCACACGCTCGACCGCTGACACTCACGGCTGGTCGGTCGGCCAGAGTGGCAGCTTGGCCCAGACCTCCAAGGGCTTCTGTGGTTTCAGCGGCTTCGCCCGCTTGAGCTGGGCGGGGATGAGGTCGTGGTTGTCGAGCGCGTTGCGGCAGATGTTCTGCCAGTACTGGGCGCGTTGACGCAGCGTCGGCGCGTCGAGCATGTCCGCCGCGTACCCGGACCAGACGGCCACGGCGTGCGCCATCGCCTCGTTCTTGTCGGTCCGCTGGAGGAACCTCGTCAGCTTCCGCTCGGCGCAGACCTCGCAGGGACAGCGAGGGGCCAGGTGCTCCTTGGCGCCGAACAGTTCAGCGAGCTTCTTGCCTTTCCACCAGCACATGAGTTCGGGGATCAGGACGCTCGGCGAGGGGTCCTGACTGAACGCCATGGACTTCTGCGGCGGCTCGACGGTGTGCCGGATCTTTCCGCCGGTGCCGATGGTGCCGGCGAAGGCGCCGTGGGCGACCAGGTCGAACGCGTTGAAGTCCGTGCGCATCGGCATGAGCTCGATCGTCGCGGCGAGCGTCCTGAGGTTGGGGATGATGCGTGCCGCGGCCTGCGCGAGCGGGTCGAACTGCTTGCCGAGCACGAGCGCGACCGGGCAGCCGATGTCGGCCAGGATCGCCGTCGTCTGGCGGATGAACTTCCGGTCGAGGAAGGAGATGTCCAGCGGTGCCACGAAGATCATGTCGTTGCGACGCAGGAGTTTCACCTGCCGTGCAGCCGCCTTGAGCGAGTCGGTGTCGCCCGCGGCGATGTACTTGGTCGGGGTGAGCGCCGCCGGCGCGCCTGCCATCAACTGCTGGTTGAGCATGTCCTCGAGGCTCGTCGGGAGCAGTTGGTGCTCGGGGGACCAGAAAGGCGCGTCCACTGTCGCGACGTGCTTCTCGTACGCGGCGGGGTCGACCAGGACAAGGCCTTCGAACCCGTCTTCGGCGAGCAACTTCATGCGGTCGTACGTCTTGGCGCCGGCGAGGACGAACCCGCTGCGTTCCAGGTTGACGTGCGGCCGCAACGCGGGCACTTGATCCGGGCGCGCGTAGATCAGCATGCGGTTGAGCAGGACGCCGACACTGCCTGCGGGGCGCTGCGGCGAGGGGAGGTCGGCGAGCTGCGCGAGCGGGCTCGCCGTTCCGTCGTTCGGCGGGGAGGAGCTCCCGTCGTGGAGATCAGTCATCGTCTGCCCCCAACACATCGTCGCCGAGCATTGCCCGGAGGTTCTCGGCGGTCGTTCCCGCCTTCGCGGCTGCGGCGTCAACGCCGCCGGTCGAGCGGACCGCGGCGGCTACGAGGGCGGGCACCACTGTCGGCGCGTCGTCCGGCAGCGGCTCGGGTTCTCCGGTCTTCCAGCCGAGTGCGGACATCTGGGTGTTGAGCGTGCGGTACCGGGAGTCCGTGATGACGGCCAAGTCGACCGCACGGCGCAGCAGCGCGGCTGCGGACATGCGCCAGTGCGCCTTCAACTGCAACAACCGGGCCGGAGTGATCGGCATGGCGCGGAGGTCGCCCCGCACCTGGGCTACCGGTGCGAGCAGTTCGCCGGCGAACGCCTGCGCCATGTCCTCCACGTCCATGTCCGGCGCGGGGGCACATGCGATGTGGCCCAATTCGTGAGCCAGGGTGAACCTTTGACGTTCGGCGGGCGCGTCGGTGTTGACCACGAACACCGGCGCCTCCCCCGGGGGGTGCAGGCTGGTCGCGTCCACCTCGCGTCCTCCGAGCGACATCGGCACCACGAGCGCGCCCACCTGTTCGGCGACCGCGGTCACGGACTCGATCGGCCCGTCCGGGAGCTTGAGCGTGCGCCTCAGCGCGCGTGCCGCGTCCTCCGGGCCGTCCATGCCTCCGACCCGCATCGGAACGAGCGTGAACTCCCGTAGGGGCACGGTGGAGTCGACCGCGAGCCTCCGGAGGTAAAGGCGCAGCAGGTTGATCCGAGCGTGCAGTCGCCGCAGCGTCGACGCCTTCGTCGACGCGCGGTTGCGGTGGTAGAGGCACCCTTCACCGAGCGACCACAGCTTCGCGTCGCTGACGAGAAGGTCCGGGGTCGCGCTCAGGGCGCTCGCGAACAACTCGAGCCGCTCCCCGGCGACCGTCAGCAAACCCTTCTCCGCACGGGAGACGTAACCCTGGCTGATCTCCGGATCCGCCTTCGCCAGCCGGGTCAGCTCCTCGGCCAGCCGCTTCTGCGTCCACCCGACCGCCTCACGTGCGGCGACCAGCAGATCCGGGTTGGCATCACCGGCCACGAAGCCGTTCATGCAGGCAAACATACGTCAGAATATTCCGACTGTCCACAACCTCTGTGGGTAGGGGCGCGCTGTGCGCCGAGGGTGACGTCGTGGGCAAGTCGCGCGGGATCGCGCTGACGTCGTTGGACAGCTCGTTGAGGTTCAAGCCGTCCTGATCGGCTCCAGAAGGAGCTCCCGGACGGTGCGGCGGGGGCTGGCGGGGACTGGTGAGCCGAAGCCGATGCGCAGGACGGTCTGTGGTTCGAGGTTTCCGCCGAGGGTGCGGCGGAGTTCTTCGCGGACGGGGCGCACTTCGATCGCCTGGGACATGAAAGAGGCCGACAGGCCGAGTGTGGTGGCGGTGAGCAGGACGCGTTGCAGTGCCTGTCCGGCTTGGAGTTCGGCGAGCGGTCCGCTGTAGAACGAGCTCAGCACCACGATGAGCGGGTCGGATTCGTAGTCCTTGCCGGGTGGCCGTTCCGCGGCTTGGAAGTCGCGCATCGCCCACTCGTCCTGGGGTGCGGGGCGCACGCCGGCGGACGTGGGTGGGATGCCGTCGCCGGTGCGCGGGCCGGTCCAGTCGGTCAGCTCGGCCCTCACTTCCGGCGCGCCGGCCTGGATCCGCTGCGCCTTGGCCACGAGTCGCTGCAATCGGGCGCGCTCGTCGCGGTCGGTCACGACGTGCAGCCACGACCGCTCGCGCTCGGCCGCCCGCACCAGCGCGTGCCGGTGCCCGACGGGTACCGGCGCGTCCCTGAACGGCTTGCGGTTGGTCCGTCGGGCCGGTATCGCCTTGATCAGTTGGCGGGTTTCGTCGTCGAGGTCGCGGTTGCCGCCTCGGCGGACCGTGGCCAGTGCCCCGGGTGTTTCGGCGCCGGGCATCAGGGTGACCAGGGGGCGGATGCCGTGGTCGCGCAGGGCGAGGCGGAGGTTGAACAGCGCCGCACCGCAGGACAGTCGCAGCTCCCGATCCTCCGGATCCGTGGCGGGAAGCCTGCGCGCCGGGTCGGCGTGCAGTTCGATGCGGTCGGGCGCGAGTCGGAACCGCCAAGGTTGGGTGTTGTGCACCGATGGGGCGAGCGCGGCGGCTGTCAGCACGTCGGTCACCTCGTCCACCGCGAGCCCGAGCACCTCGGTCACGTCTGCCATGTCGTCCCTGCCTGTTTCGCCTGGTGCAACCAACGTCTCCACTGTGCGTCGCGGTGGAGCGGGAACACACGGTCGAAGGTCCCTTTCGGGCAGGGTCCGCCGGACTTGGCCGCGCCCGGTGGTGGTGGAAGGCTGGTCCCGTGACCGGATCTGCTGACAAGGAGACACCGCACCGCCTGCTGGGCGGGCTGCGGCTGGACGAATTGCTGGACGAGGTGCGGGAGCGGCTGACCGAGATCGGCTCCACCCGGGACAAGATGCAGGGTCTGCTCGACGCGGTGCTGGCGGTCGGGGCGGGGTTGGAGCTGGATTCGACGTTGCAGCGGATCGTGCAGGCGGCGGTGGAGTTGGTCGGCGCGCGGTACGGCGCGTTGGGTGTGTTGGGCACGCAGGAGAACCTGTCGGAGTTTGTCTACGTCGGCATCGATCCGGAGACCCGTTCGCACATGGGGCACCTGCCGCGGGGCAAGGGGCTGCTCGGGCTGCTGATCAAGGACCCGCGGGCGATCCGGCTGCACGACCTGTCCGAGCACCCGGCGTCGGTGGGCTTTCCGCCGAACCACCCGCCGATGCACAGCTTCCTGGGTGTTCCGGTGAGGGTGCGCGACGAGGTGTTCGGCAACCTGTACATGACGGAGAAGATCGACGGTGGCGACTTCAGCGCCGACGACGAGGTCGTGCTGACCGCGTTGGCGGCTGCGGCGGGTGTGGCGGTGGAGAACGCGCGGCTGTTCGAGCGGTCGCGGATGCGCGAGCGGTGGCTGGAGGCCACCGCGGAGATCAACACCGAGCTGCTGGGTGGCGCCTCGGCCGACGACGCGCTGCGGTTGATCGCGCAGCGGACCCGGGAGCTGACCGGCGGCTCGATGTCGCTGATCGTGCTGGTCGACGGCGTGGACGGGCAGCGGCTTCGCATGGCTGCCGGCGCCGGTGAACGGGTCGAGGCCCTGGTCGGCGGGCTGCTGACCGGATCCGGGACGGTCGTGGCCGAAGTGCTCGCCACGGCCACGCCGACGCTCGTGGAGGACCTGGAGGGACGGCTCGGTGACGCGCCCGTCGACGCGGGCCCGGGAGTCGCAGTGCCGTTGCGGGCCGGTTCGACCGTGACGGGTGTGCTGCTGGTGGCCAGGGAGAAAGGTGGCGCCCGGTTCGGCGCGGACCAGGTGCCGCTGCTGGCGTCGTTCGCCGATCAGGCGGCGGTGGCGTTGGAGTTCGCCGAGAACCAGCGGGCGCGGCGGCTGGTGGACGTGCTGGAGGACCGAGACCGGATCGCGCGGGACCTGCACGACCACGTGATCCAGCGGTTGTTCGCCACCGGCATGAGCTTGCAGGGCGCGTTGGGCACGATTCGTGAGCCGCAGGTGCGGGAACGGGTGCGCAAGGCGGTGCACCAGCTGGACGAGACCGTGCTGGAGATCCGCACCTCGATCTTCGACCTCCAGGCGGGCGATGACCTGCCGGGCCTGCGGCGGCGTCTGCTGGACCTGGTGTCCGAGCTGACGGAGAACGCGTCGGTGACGCCCACCGTGCGGATGACCGGGACGGTGGACAACTCGGTGCCCGACGACGTCGGCGAGCACGCCGAGGCGGTGGTCCGGGAGGCGGTCACCAACGCGGTCCGGCACGCCAATGCGAAGGAACTCGTCCTCACCGTGGAGGCGGGCGACGAGTTGACCATCTCGGTCGTGGACGACGGTGTGGGCATGCCGCCGCAGGTGGCTCGCAGCGGGTTGCGCAACCTCGAACAGCGGGCCGTCGCGTTGGGCGGCACCTGTTCGGTGACCGCCGAACCCGGCGGCGGTACCCGTCTGACCTGGCAGGTGCCGCTGGCGTGACGTCCTAGCCCTCCGACGGAGGCGTGGGCTTGCGCAGGCGGGTGGCGAGGACGGCGGCCTGGGTGCGGCGTTCGAGGCCGAGCTTGGCCAACAGGTGCGAGACGTAGTTCTTGACGGTCTTCTCGGCCAGGAACATCTTCTCGGCGATCTGCCGGTTGGTCAGCCCTTCGCCGATGTAGTCGAGCACCGTGCGTTCCTGGTCGGTGAGCATCCGCACCGGGTCGCCCTGCTCGCGTTCGCGGCGGATGCGGTTGAGCAGCGCGGCCGTGGAGCGGGCGTCGAGCAGGGATTCGCCGGCCGCGACGGTGCGGACCGCAGTTTGCAGGTCGGTGCCGAGGATGCGCTTGAGGACGAACCCGGACGCGCCGGCCATGATGGCGTCGAACAGGGCCTCGTCGTCGGTGAACGAGGTCAGCATCAGGCACTTGAGGTCGGGCATGCGGGAGCGCAGCTCGCGGCACAGCTCGATGCCGTTGCCGTCGGGCAGCCGAACGTCCAGCACGGCGACGTCCGCGCCGCTCGCGTGCACCCTGGCCAGCGCTTCGGACACCGACCCGGCCTCGCCCACCACCTCCAGATCGTCCGCACTGTTCAGCAGTTCGCGTACGCCTACGCGGACCACCTCGTGGTCGTCCACCAGAAACACCCGGGCCACCGGTTTCACCCCTCTGTCTTCCGCCTGCACCGACCCTCTCCGAGGGAAGACGACCGACACAGGGTCCAAAGACCCTCCCGCTACACGCTCAACGTCCCTCCTTCCCATCTTGTCAGCGCACCGCGTGCACTGCTCGCTCGTGCTCGGCGGAAGGTGAGGCTGCGACGTCGGCCGGGTAGCGGTGTGCCACGAGGACGGGGCACGGGGCGTGGTGCAGGGCCGTTCGGGTGGCCGGACCGCGTCCGGCCAGGACGAGCAGGTCGGTGTCGGCGTACCGGGTGATCGCCTCGTGGGGGTGCATCCTGGCCAGCACCGAGGTGTGATGGGTGCCGCGCAGCACATCGTCGGCGTGGGCGACCGGCCAGACGGGGTCGTCGGCACGCACCGGCAGCGACGGTGTGGCGTGCAGGACGCGCAGCGCCACGTGCTGCCCTTCGGCGTAGGCGACGGTACGGGCCAGGGCCAGGTCGTCGTCGGCCACGTCACCGGACAGCAGCACGGTGACCCGGCGGTGGGTGCGGCGCAGGGCCTCGGCGGTGCCGCGGACCACGACGACGTCGCACACGGCGTGCTTGACCAGCGGCAACACCAGCCTGCCGAGGCCCAATGACGTGCCGTTGGCCCCGCGGTAGCCGACCACGAGGAGCCCGGCCCGGGAGCCCGCGAGCATCAGGTCGTGGACGGGGTCGGCGGTGGGTAGGTGCACTTCCAGCGGCGCCCCGGTCGACGCGGCGTGCTCGGCCGCCCACCTCAGGGCGGCCTCGCCCCAGGGGGAGCCGTCGTCTGCAACGACGACAGGCGCGGGAGTTCCGTGGGTCATGGCTTCACGGTGGTCCGCCTGATGTCGGCGGCACAGGGTCGTGGGTGGTGTTGGGCGGTGACCCAAGGGCCCTGTCCGGTGAGGACCTAGGACCACTGCCCTCGGCGCCACGGCTGCCTAGCGTCGAATCCGAGGGAGACACGCGGGTCGGCCTGCGGTCCCGACAGCGGATTCGGAGAGGAACCTGTGATGAGTGCCCCGATCGTGGTCGGTGTGGACGGTTCGGAGTCGGCGTTGACCGCCGCCAAGTGGGCGGCCGAGGAAGCCGCACGGCACCGCGTGCCGCTCAAGCTCGTGCACGCCTATCTGCTGCCCACCCGCGGCTACCCGGAGATCGTGCTGACCGGCCACGAGGTGCGGGAAGCGTTCGAGCAGCAGGGGCGGCAGTGGCTGGAGGAGGCCGCGTCCGCTGCCCGTGCGGCCGTCCCCGGGGTGGAGGTCGAGACGGCCGTCGTGATCGACCGGCCCGCCGCCGCGCTGATCGCCGCTTCGCACGGGGCACGACTGGTCGTGCTCGGCTCCCAGGGGTTGGGTGGCTTCTCCGGCCTGCTGGTCGGCTCGGTCGCCGTCGCGATCGCCGCGCACGGCAAGAGCCCTGTGGTCGTCGTGCGCGATGAGGTCCGCCGGGACGGTCCGGTCGTGGTGGGTGTGGACGGCTCGCCCACGAGCGAGGAGGCGATCGCCTTCGCGTTCGCCGAGGCGTCGCTGAGCGGCGCACCGCTCACCGCGGTCATCGCCTGGACCGACTTCCTGGTCGACAGCGCCTACCACTCGCGCTTCACCGTCGACTGGTCGCAGGTCGAGGACGAGCAGCTGCGCCTGCTGGCCGAACGCCTCGCGGGCTGGCAGGAGAAGTACCCCGACGTCCACGTGGAGCGCGTGGTCGTCCACGACAGGCCCGTCCGGGCGCTGATCGACGCGGCGGAGGATGCCCGGCTGCTCGTCGTGGGCAGCCACGGCCAAGGCGGCTTCTCCGGCATGCTGCTCGGCTCCACCAGCCAGGCACTCGTCTACCACGCTCCGTGCCCGCTGGCCGTGGTCCGCCCGACCACGGCGGAGTAGGGAGCGCACGAGCCAGCGACAAGGGGACCGGTCCGTTGACCGGTCCCCTTGTCGCGTGAACGCGCCCCATGCGGGAGTCAGGTCCGGCCGGGCGGCACGACCACGACCGGACACGTCGCGTGGCGCAGGCAGTTCGCGGTGACGCTGCCCGGGAGGAACCACAACCCGCTGTGCCCGTGGGCGCCGACCACGAGCAGGTCCGCCTGCCGGGACGCTTGTGCCAGCGCGGTCCGCGCATCACCCACGATGGTCACCTCGGCGACCGGCGGCGCACCCGGCACGACGGCACGAACCTCCTCCACGATCGCGTGGAGTTCGCGGGCCGGGTACCGGTGGCCAGGGGTGTCGGCGTGCGGGTGCACACCCATCGACGTCGCCGCCACGAATTCCGGTTCGCGCAGCCACGCCATCGTCGCTTCGACGGTGTCACCGGTCTTCACCGCTTGCACCAACGCCCAGCGCAGCGCCTCGCGACTCGCCGGCGACCCGTCCACACCAACCAGGATCATGGCCTTCTCCTCTCCGTTCACCTGGAGCGTTCGCCCTGCGACGGCATGACCGACAGGGACCTAAGCCACCACACGCCGGGGTCGATGCGCACCACCGCCCACGCCGCGCGGCCTTCAGGGCCGAAGGTCCCGGAGCCGACGGGACCGCGGCCACTGACCAGGCCGATCCCGTGTCGGGAGGCTGGAGGCGAGCACCCGAGGAGGGGACATGGAAGAGACGATCGTGGTGGGCGTGGACGGCTCACCGGTCAGCCGGACCGCGTTGCGCTGGGCCGTCGAGGAAGCCAAGCTGCGCGGCTGCGCGGTCGAGGCGGTCCTGGCCTGGCACGTGGACTACGCCATGGTGATCGGGCCGATGTCAGCCACCGTCGCCGCCGGGATGGACCGCGACAAGCTGCGCGAGGAACACCGGCGCGTGCTCGACGAGGTGGTGGCGGAGGCCGGTGGCGACGTTCGGCCCGTGCTCACCGAGGGCGACGCCCGCGACGTGCTGGTCAAGGCGGCCGAGCACGCGTCGCTGCTCGTGGTCGGCAGCCGGGGAGCGGGGCCGGTCCGCGAGGTGTTGCTGGGTTCGGTCAGTTCCTACTGCGTGCACCACGCCAACTGCCCCGTGGTGGTCATGCGCACGCCCAAGCCGGAGCACGTCGAGCCCAAGCCGATCATCACCCCGGGACCGCTGCTGTGACCGCCTCTGTGAACGTCGACCGGGCGTTGTTGGCGGACGGCTCCGTGGTCGCGCTGCGCGAGCTGGGAACCGCCGACGCGGACGCCCTGCTCGCCCTGCACCGCGACCTGCCGGTGGACGACCGCTACCTGAGGTTCTTCAGCGCCGCGCCGCGGCACCTGGACGAGTTCGTCGCCCGGCTGACCTCGCCCACCGAACCCCTGCACGTGGTGATCGGCGCGTTCGCCTCGAACGTCCTGGTCGGTGCGGCGAGCTACGTCCTGCTCGACGACGACACCGCCGAGGTGGCGTTGGTGGTAGCGCACGACCGGCAGTCCCACGGGGTCGGCACGCTGTTGCTGGAGCACCTGGTCTCCCTGGCGAGGCGGCGGGGCGTGCGGCGGTTCCGCGCCGAGGTGCTCTCGGTCAACTCGAAGATGTTGCGGGTCTTCGCCGACCTCGGTCTGGTATGGACGTCCACAGTGGATAGCGGGGAGGTCCGCGTCGACCTCGGCCTCGATCCCGGCGAGCGCTACCTGGACGCCGTCGCCGACCGCGAGCAGGCCGCCGACGTGGCCAGTCTGCGTGCGGTGCTGAAGCCGACGTCGGTCGTGGTGGTCGGCGCGGGTCGGAAGTCGTCGTCCGTGGGCAACGCGGTGCTGGCCAACCTGGTCGACGGCGGCTACACCGGCGCGCTGTACGCGGTGAACCCGCACGCCCGGCAGATCCTGGGTGTGCGGTGCCATCCCACGGTCACCGAGCTGCCTGAGGCGCCCGACCTGGCGGTGGTGTGCGTGCCCGCCGAGGCGGTCGCGCGGGTCGCCGAGGACTGCGGTCGGCGTGGGGTGAAGGCGCTGGTCGTGATCACCTCCGGCGTTGACCCCGACGGGCTGCTGGAGGTCGTGCGACGGCACGGCATGCGCATGGTCGGTCCGAACTGCGTCGGCGTGTCCAGCACTGACCCGGATGTGCGGATGGACGCCACCTTCACCCGCGACCGGACCGGGCAGGGCGGCATCGGCCTGGTCACCCAGTCCGGTGGTGTGGCGATCGCCGCGGCCGAGCAGCTGCGGCGGCTGGGGCTGGGCACCTCGGAATTGGTCTCGACCGGTGACAAGTACGACGTGTCCGGCAACGACCTGCTGCTGTGGTGGGAACGCGACGAGCGGACCCGGGCGGTGGCGCTGTACCTGGAGTCGTTCGGCAACCCGCGCAAGTTTTCCCGTCTGGCCCGGCGGGTGGCGCGACGCAAGCCGGTGCTGGCGATCCGGGCGGCGGGCAGCGAGGCCGGTCAGCGTGCCGCCGCGTCGCACACCGCCTCGACCGCCACCCCTGCCGTGACGCGGGACGCGTTGTTCCGGCAGGCGGGGGTGATCGCGGTGGACGGCGTCGGCGAGATGGTCGACGTGCTGGCCGCGCTGCACGCCACTCCGCTACCCGCTGGTCGCAATGTGGCCGTGCTCGGTAATGCGGGCGGACTCGGAGTGCTGGCCGCGGACGCCTGCGCCCACCACGGGTTGACCATCGCAGATCTGGGTCCGGACACGGTGGAGGCGCTTGAGGCGCTGCTGCCGGGCACCGCGAGCCCGCACAACCCGGTCGACACCACGGCGGTCGTGGACGACCGCACGTTCGCCCGCTGCCTGGACCTGCTGGTGGCCGATCCGGCGGTGGACGCGGTCATCGCGGTCACCGTGCCCACGGCGTTGGGCGACCCGGCCGGTGGTATCCACCCCACGTCCAAGCCGGTGCTCGCGGTGAGCGCCGACCAGGACGGGGCGGTGTCGCTGCGCGGCGACGCCATCGCCTGCTACACCGAACCCGCCCGTGCCGCCGCCGTGCTCGCCGCGCTGGCCGAGCGCGCGACGTGGTTGCGCCGCCCCGTACCGGAGCCCGCCGAGCTGTCGGGGATCGACTTGCCGACCGCCCGCGCGGTCGTCGCCGCCCACCTCGCCGTCGACCCCGCCGGTGGCTGGCTCGACCCCGACCAGGCGGTGCGGCTGCTGGGCGCGTTCGGGCTGCCGGTCCTCGGCGGAGTGCTGGTGGAGGACGCCGAGTCCGCGGTGGCCGCACAGCGGTCGTTCGGCGGACCCATCGCCCTCAAGGCCGTGGCCCGGGGACTGCTGCACAAGAGCAAGGGCGGCGGCGTGCTGCTCGACCTGGCCGGTGAGGACGCCGTGACCTACGGCTTCGAGTCACTGCGCGAGCGGTTCGGCGAGCAACTGCACGGCGTGTTCGTGCAGCCGATGGCCGACCGGGGACGCGAACTGCTCGTCGGCGTGGTGACCGATCCCCAGTTCGGCCCGCTCGTGGTGACCGGTCTGGGTGGTGTGGACACCGACCTGGTCGACGACCGCGCCGCAGCCCTCGCACCGCTGTCGGAGGCGGACGTGGACGACCTGCTGCACGGCTTCCGGGCCGCACCCAGGGTGTTCGCCGAGCACGACGAGGCGGCCGTGCGGGACGTGCTGCTGCGGGTCGGCCGGCTGGCCGAACTCGTCCCGGAGATCGCCGAACTCGACCTCAACCCGCTGGTCCTGACCGGGCAACGCGTGCTGGCGGTCGACGCCAGGGTCCGCGTCGCGCCCGCCGCACCGGTCGACCCGTTCCTGCGCAGGCTCCGCGACCCGAGGAGGACGTCATGACCGTCATCGCCACCGCCCCGGTCGAGGTGACCTACGAGTCCGGCGAGGAGTACGTGGTGCGGCTGGGCGATCACCGCCTCCGCACCGACCAGCCGCGGGACTCCGGCGGCCGCGACGCGGGCCCGAGCCCGGTCGAGCTGCTGGTCGCGTCGATGGCCGCCTGCACCGCCTTCTACGCGGGCCGGTTCCTCGACCGCCACGGCGAGACGCGGCACGGCCTGTCGGTGACCGCCCGGTACCGGACGGTCTCCGACCCGCTCGCCCGCATCGCCGAGGTGAGCCTGACCGTGCGCGTGCCGCAAGGGCTGTCCGAGCGGCACAGGACCGCCCTGCTGGCCGTGGTCCGGCACTGCACCGTGCACAACACGCTCCGGCGAGCGCCGGAGATCCTCATCGAGTTGACCGAGGTGAAGTCATGAACGCAGGTCCGATCGTCGTCGGTATCGACGGCACCCCCGCCGGCGAACGCGCGCTGCGCTGGGCCATGGACGAGGCGGCGCAGCGCAAGCTGCCGCTGCACGTCGTCAACGCGTACCAGTACGAGCCGCTGGCCGACTGGGCGATGACGTCCGAGCAGGACGCGCGGGCTCGTTCGGAGGCGCTGGTCGAGGACGCATTGCGCGCGGTGGCCGTGGGCAGGCTGGAACTCCCGCGGATCATCCGGCATTGCGTGCGGGGACCGGCCGCCGAGGCGCTGGAAGTGCAGGCGCGGGGCGCGTCGATGCTCGTGGTGGCCTCGCACAGCGGCAGCCGCCTGCGACAGGTGCTGCTCGGCAGCACCAGCGCGCACTGCGTGCGACACGCGACCGTGCCCGTGGTGGTCCTTCCTTCGGCCGACGAGCAGCACGACGGGGCGGCGGTCGGCACGGGACAGGAGGCCGGGCGATGAGAGTCCGTGACCTCATGACGCGCGACGTGGTGACAGTGTCGCCCGAGTCGCCCGCGCGTGACGCTGCGGCCCTGCTGGCCACCAAGGGGTTCACCGCCCTGCCGGTGGTCGACGGAGCCGGCACCCTGGTCGGCGTGGTGACCGAGACCGACGCGCTGCGCGACCGGCTGCCGGTCGACCCGCGCACCCTCGTGCACGGTGAACCGTCGCGGGCGCGCGCCGTCCCGCGCCGGACCGTCGCCGACGTGATGAGCGAGCCCGTGGTCGCCGCCGCGCCCGGCACGGACGTAGCCGAGCTGGCGCGGTCGATGGTGCGGCACGGCGCGCGCAGCGCGTGCGTGGTGGACGGCAAGCGGCTGGTCGGCATCGTCACCCGACGCGACATGCTGCGCGCGATCAGCCGTGACGACCGAACGCTGGCCGCCGAGGTCCTGCACCGCCTGAGCCTCTACGCCGACGCCCACCGCTGGACGGTGTCCGTGGTGGACGGCCGTGTGTCGATCGTGGACACGGTGGACGACGAGTGCGACCGACACGTGGCCGCGGTGCTCGCGGGCGCCGTTCCCGGTGTGGTCGACGTCCGCTTCCCGGAGGCCCGGCATGCCGTCGACCACGGCTGAACGTGAGGCGATGCCTCACGGTATGCCGGTGCACGAGGTCGTGCTGCTCGCCGAGACCGACGCCGACACCGGCCTGTCCGGCGTCGTGGCCGGCGAGCGGCTGGCCTCGCTGGGCCCGAACAGGCTGCCCGAGCGGCGCGGCCCCGGCCGGCTGCGACGGATGCTCGCCCAGTTCCACAACCCGCTGATCTACGTTTTGCTCGGCGCGGCGGCGTTGACCGCCGCGCTGGGCGAGACCGTGGACGCTTCCGTGGTGCTGGGCGTGGTCCTGGTCAACGCGATCGTCGGCTACATGCAGGAGGTGCGGGCCGAACGCGCCCTCGACGCCCTGGAGGCAATGGTCCGCACCGAGGCGACCGTGATCCGCGATGGCACCGCTGCGCGGATCACGTCCGACGATCTGGTGCCCGGCGACCTGGTCGTGCTGGAGGAGGGCGACCAGGTGCCGGCCGACTTGCGGATCGTGCGCACGCGCGAGTTGCGCGTGGACGAGTCCGCGTTGACCGGCGAGTCTCGGCCCGCGCACAAGGACCCGCTGCCCGTGCCGCACGACACCGCGCTGGCCGACCGCGCGAACATGGCCTACTCCGGCACGCTCGTCACCACCGGCGGCGGGCGTGGCGTGGTGGTCGCCACCGGCGCCGACACCGAGATCGGCCACGTGCACCGGCTGGTCGGCACCACGACGACCGTGCAGACGCCGCTGACCCGCAAGCTCACCCGGTTCAGCAAGCTGCTGACCGTTGTCATCCTCGGGTTGGCCGTGGTGACCGTCGTCATCGGGGTGTTGCGCGGTGAGCCGTTCGCCGAGATGGTGACCGCCGCCGTCGCGCTCGCGGTCGGTGCGATCCCCGAAGGGCTGCCCGCCGCGGTGACGGTGACTCTGGCCATCGGCGTGGCGCGCATGGCGCGGCGCAACGCCGTCATCCGCCGACTGCCCGCCGTGGAGACCCTCGGCAGCACCACGATCATCTGCACCGACAAGACCGGCACCCTCACCGCCAACGCCATGACCGTGCGCCAGGTCGTGGCCGGCGGGCAGCGATGGGACGTCGACGGCATCGGCTACTCGCCGCTCGGCGATCACCCGCCCGCGCCGGAGGCCGTGCGTGAGGTTCTGCTGGCAGGGCTGGCGTGCAACGACGCCCACGTCGTCCTCCAGGACGACCGCTGGACCGCCGTCGGCGACCCCACCGAAGCCGCGCTGGTCGTGTCCGCGCTCAAGGCCGGGTTGACGGCACAGGACGTGCCCGAACGCGTGGACGAGTTGCCGTTCACCTCGCAGCGCCGGTTCATGGCCACCCGGCACACCGGTGGCGTGGTCTACCTCAAGGGCGCGGTCGAGCGCATCTTCGAGTTCACCGGCTCCACCGACCACGCCGCCGCCGAAGAGTTGGCCGTTCGCGGCCTGCGGGTGCTCGCGTTCGCCCAGGCGCACGTGCCCGAAGACAGCCCGTTGACCGAGGACGCGCTGCACGGCGCCGTCCTGCTCGGCCTCCAGGCCATGCACGACCCACCCCGGCCCGAGGCTGTCGACGCGGTCCGCGCCTGCCAGGACGCGGGCATCGAGGTCCGCATGATCACCGGAGACCACCTCGGCACCGCCCGTGCCATCGCCGCCCACTTCTCCCTCGCCGACGACGCCGTGCACGCGCGCGTGTCGCCCGAGGAGAAGTTGAGGCTGGTCAAGCAGTTCCAGGCCGACGGACACGTGGTCGCGATGACCGGTGACGGCGTCAACGACGCACCGGCGTTGCGGCGCGCCGACATCGGCGTCGCCATGGGACGCGGCGGCACCGACGTCGCCAAGCAGGCCGCCGACATGGTGCTGACCGACGACAACTTCTCGTCCATCCGCGCCGCGGTGGAGGAGGGGCGCGCGGTCTTCGACAACCTGCGCAAGTTCATCATCTGGACCCTGCCCACGAACATGGCCGAGGGACTGGTCATCCTCACCGCGATCCTGCTCGGCACCGCCCTGCCGATCCTGCCGGTGCAGATCCTGTGGATCAACATGACCACCGCCGTCGCGCTCGGCCTGACCCTGGCCTTCGAACCACGCGAACCCAACGTCATGCGCCGCCCACCGCTGCCGCCGTCACTGCCACTGCTCACCGGCGCGCTGGTGCAACGCATCCTGCTCGTCTCCGCCGTGCTGCTGGCCGGGTCGTTCGCCGTCTTCCACCTGCACGGCGGAACGCTGGACCAGGCGCGGACGGTCGCGGTCAACGTCTTCGTCGCCGCCCAGATCGCCTACCTGTTCAACTGTCGGTCGCTGCGGGACCTCCGGCCGCACGTCGGCTTCCGCCGCAACCCGTGGCTGCCGGCCGGCATCGCCGTCACCGTCGCCCTGCAACTGCTGTTCACGTACCTCCCGGTGATGAACACCCTGTTCCACACCGCGCCGATCGGCTGGCGCGACTGGGCGGCCGTGGTGGCGCTGGCCGTCGTCGCCTACGGGGTGGTCGAAGTCGAGAAGTGGTGGCGTCGCAGCAGGTGATGGGCCGAACGTCCACCGACACGACAAAGCCGGTGATCCGGGAGCGACTCCCGGATCACCGGCTCGTGACGGCCGGGTTCAGCGGCCCATGTCGGCGAGCTGGTGCTGCAACTTGTCGTGCAGCAGGTCCACGGCCTCCTGGTAGGTCTCGGCGCTCGCGTTGGCGTTGACCGGTGTTCCATTGACGTCCAGGGACGCGTGCGCCGCCAGCAGCCGAGGCCCGTCGGTGCTCAGCCGGACCTTCGCGTAGGAGATGTCGGCGGGGGAGTACTTGGCGACGGTGGCGACTTTGGCGCGGGCGTAGTCGGCGGCTTCGCCGGACACACCGGCGGCCAGGTCGACCCTGATGGTGACGATCTCGTGCACGTGGCTCATGCCTCCAGCCTCGCCGTTGCCCGCGCCGGTCGACAGTGACCAAGGTCCCGGCCGGCAGGGACCCTCGGAACTGGGGCCGGCCCGATGACGAAACCAAGCTGGGGGCCATCACCCCGAAACCTGGTCAGGAGAGCGAGATGTCGCAGCAGCCGGAGAACACCGTGCCGGACTTGTCCTTGGTCGATGCCTACTGGCGGGCCGCGAACTACCTCTCGGCAGGGCAGATCTACCTGCTGGACAACCCCCTGCTGACCGAGCCGCTGAGGGCTGAGCACATCAAGCCCCGCCTGCTGGGCCACTGGGGCACCACGCCCGGCCTGAACTTCGTCTACGCCCACCTCAACCGGGTGATCAACGACCGGTCCCAGGACGTGCTGTTCGTGACCGGTCCGGGTCACGGCGGTCCGGCGCTGCTGGCCAACACCTGGCTGGAGGGCTCATACACCGACACGCACCCCAACGTGCAGCGTGACGGCGAAGGCATGCGCAAGCTGTTCCGCCAGTTCTCCTTCCCGGGCGGGGTGCCCAGCCACGTGGCGCCCGAAGTGCCCGGCTCCATCCACGAGGGCGGCGAGCTCGGGTACTCGTTGGCGCACGCGTTCGGCGCGGCGTTCGACAACCCCGACCTGGTGGTGGCGTGCGTCGTCGGCGACGGTGAGGCCGAGACCGGGCCGCTGGCCGCGAGCTGGCACGGCAACAAGTTCCTCGACCCGGCGAACGACGGCGCGGTGCTGCCGATCCTGCACCTCAACGGCTACAAGATCGCCAACCCGGCGATCCTGGCCCGCATCCCGCACGACGAGCTGGACTCGCTGCTGCGCGGTTACGGCTACGCCCCGTTCTACGTGGAGGGCGACGACCCGGCCCTGCTGCACCCGCGCATGGCCGAGGTCTTGGACGAGGTGTTCGACAAGATCCGGGCCATCCAGGACGCCGCTCGCGCCGGGGACCCGGAGCGCCCGCGCTGGCCGATGATCGTGCTGCGCACGCCCAAGGGCTGGACCGGTCCGTCCGAAGTGGATGGTGTGCCGGTGGAAGGCACGTGGCGTTCCCACCAGGTGCCGCTCTCCGGCGTCCGCGACAATCCCGGCCACCTGCGGCAGTTGGAGGCGTGGCTGCGCTCCTACCGGCCGGAGGAGCTGTTCGACGCCGACGGCCGCCCGAAGCCAGAACTGCTGGCGTTGGCGCCGCGCGGTGAGCTGCGGATGGGCGCCACCCCGCACGCCAACGGCGGCTTGCTGCTGCGAGAACTCCGCATGCCCGGCACCGCGCCGTACTCGGTCGAGGTGGTCAAGCACGGCACCACCACGTCCGAGCCGACCCGCGCACTGGGCCGCATGTTGCGCGACGTCATGACGTTCAACGCGGCCGAGAAGAACTTCCGCGTGTTCGGCCCGGACGAGACCGCCTCGAACCGCCTGGACGCGGTGTTCGAGGTGACCGCCAAGCAGTGGTTGGCCGAGAAGCTGCCCACCGATGAGCACCTGGAGCGCAGCGGCCGGGTGGTGGAGGTGCTGTCGGAGCACCTGTGCCAGGGGTTCCTGGAGGGCTACCTGCTGACCGGGCGGCACGGCCTGTTCAACTGCTACGAGGCGTTCACCCACATCGTGGACTCGATGTTCAACCAGCACGCCAAGTGGCTCAAGACCCATCGGGAGATCGACTGGAGGCGCCCCGTGGCGTCGCTGAACTACCTGCTCTCGTCGCACGTGTGGCGGCAGGACCACAACGGCTTTTCCCACCAGGATCCAGGCTTCATCGACCACGTGATGAACAAGAAGGCCGAGGTCGTCCGCGTCTACCTGCCCGCCGACACCAACACCCTGCTGTCCGTGGCCGACCACTGCCTGCGCAGCCGCGACTACGTCAACGTCATCGTCTCGGGCAAGAACTACACCCCGGACTGGCTCGACCCCGAGGAAGCCGACTTGCACTGCGCGCGCGGAGCGGGCATCTGGGATTGGGCCGGCACCGTCGACGGCCTGACCGAACCCGACGTCGTGCTCGCCTGCGCCGGTGACGTGCCCACCCTGGAGATCATGGCCGCCGCCGCGTTGCTGCGCGAGCACCTGCCCGAGCTGAAGATCCGGGTGGTCAACGTCGTGGACCTGATGCGGCTGCAACCGGACACCGAGCACCCGCACGGCATGCCCGACCGCGAGTTCGACGCCCTGTTCACCCCGGACAAGCCGGTCCTGTTCGCCTACCACGGCTACCCGTGGCTGATCCACCGCCTCACCTATCGCCGCACCAACCACCACAACATCCACGTGCGCGGCTACAAGGAGGAAGGCACCACCACCACACCGTTCGACATGTTGGTGCTCAACGACATGGACCGCTACCGGCTGGTCATCGACGTGATCGACCGGGTGCCCGGCCTGGGTGTCAAGGCCGCCGGGTTGCGCCAGCGGATGCAGGACCAGCGCACCCGCCACCACGCCTACATCCGTGAGCACGGCGAAGACCTGCCCGAGATCCGCGACTGGACTTGGCCCTACTGATGAACGTGCTCGTGGTCAACACGGGCTCATCGAGCCTGAAGCTGTCGGTGCTGGGCGAGGACGACACCGTCCTCGCCCAGCACCACGTCGAGCGGTGGAACGGCACACCGAACCTCGACCTGTCACTGCCGCCCGTGCACGCCGTGGGCCACCGCGTCGTCCACGGCGGCACCCGCTTCACCACCCCGACCCTCGTCACCCCCGACGTTCGCCGCGAGATCGCCGCCCTGACCGACCTGGCCCCACTGCACCAGCCCAGGGCGTTGGCGGGCATCGACGCGGCGCAAGCGCTGTTCCCCGACGTGCCGCACGTGGCGTGCTTCGACACCGCCTTCCACCGCACCCTGCCACCCGCCGCGGCGACCTACGCCCTGCCCGCCGCCTGGCGCGAGCGCTGGGACCTGCACCGCTACGGCTTCCACGGCCTCTCCCACGCCTACGCCTCCCGCCGCGCGGTCGAACTGGCCGGCGGCGGCACCCGCGTCGTGACCTGCCACCTCGGCTCCGGCTGCTCCCTGGCCGCCGTCCACGACGGCCGCTCGGTCGACACCACCATGGGCTTCACCCCACTGGCCGGTCTCCCCATGGCCACCCGCAGCGGCGACCTCGACCCCGGCCTGCTGCTGCACCTGCTCGACCACCTCACCCCCGCAGAACTGGCCGACGGCCTCGCGCACCACTCGGGCCTGGTCGGCCTGTCAGGTCGCGCCGACCTGCGCGACGTGCACACCGCGGTGGCCTCCGGCTCCGCCGACGCGCGACTGGCGCTCGACGTCTTCGTCCACCGCCTCCGTCAGGGCATCGCTGCCATGGCCGCATCGATGGGCGGCCTGGACCTGCTGGTGTTCACCGGCGGCATCGGGGAGCACGACGCCGAGTTGCGTGCTCAGGTGGTGGACGGCCTGGCGTTCCTGGGCGCTGCCCTCGACGTTGAGACCAATGCTGCTGTCCTGGGTGATACCAAGGTCAGCACGGAGGCCTCCACATCGGCGGTCTGGGTGGTCGTCTCTCGAGAGGACGCCGTGATCGCCGCAGCGACGAGGAACGCTTGCCCCTCCAGCCGGTGCAGCAAGGGATCCTCCAACCGGGTCGGACACGCCGGATAGCCAGACGACGCACCGGACTTCCGCTCGTGCTCCTCGTCGACGTGGCATACTGACCGCATGTCGCGTAAGGGTTTCAGAGGGGCGCCTCCCAAGGTGTCGCCAGAGCTCTTGCGCGCTCGACATCTCGAAGCTCCCGCTCAGCGGGAAGCCCGGCTGTCGATGGCCGTCCTGTTGGGTGATAGCGATGTTGTAGTCGGCGATCACGGATCGCTCGGTGCCTACACGTCTCTGATCAACACGACGGTAGCGGCTTCTGGGATGAGCCGTCGTGAACTGGTTGGTATGGCGCGTGCTGACCGCGCTGTGCACGAGACGATGCCTGACAGCGGCATCGACGCGGACGTCGACGTCGAGCGGTGGGATCGGTTGGCGCGGGAACTCCGCAGATCCGACCCCGGTCGTCAGCGCACCGAGTGGTTGGGCATTGAGGCGTTCGCGCCTGCTCACGCGTCGCGAATGAGGCGGTTCGTCGCAGAGCAGTGCGGACTTTTTCGGTTCTTCGTGAGTAAATCTCAAGAATTTCTTGGCACGTCTGCCGCGACCTACTTCCTTGCTACGGGTTCCGGCAAGACGATCACCATGTTGTGGTCTGCTATGCAGACTCGTCTTGAGCGTGCGATTGACAGCTTGTTTGTCTCCTGGGTCCTGCTGCTCAACCTCCGTGGCGACGGCAAGTTGTACTCGATCTTGCAACGCGTCAGGTTGGCGTCGCAGGTGGCTGCCGCGTTCCCGGATCAGCCGCCTGGTGAGGTAGTTGTGGCCTCAGGTCGCATGCCGCGTGGTCCTGATGTCCCTCGAGAGGTCCCTGTTCTGGCCCCTCGCGGGATGCGGTTCGTCCTGGCTTAGCCAAGTCGGTCTGCCCCGCTAGTCTTTGCGGAGTTGACCCATGAATACCGCCGGCACTATTGCTGCTCTTTCGAGCTTTATTGGTTCTACTGTCGCCGCAGTTGCCTCGGCACCACCGTGGGTGGTTCTGCTCCTCATCGGTACCGCTTTGTTCATCGTCATCGCGATGGCGGGACCGGCATGGATCACGGCGCTGACCGCATGGCATGAGGCCAAGGCGAGGCGAATCGACGATGCCCAGCAACAGGCCGAGAAAAGGCGCCGGGAGTTGCCGTCATCGACGGAGCGGCAGCCGGATGTGGGGCAAGTCGGTCAGTCCGCATCACGCCGTCGACGCCGTCGCAGGAGGCGCGGTAGGGGCGGTACGGGGAAGGCGGACGTATAGGTCTGGGTCATGTCGGCGAGCTCGCGGTGACTTCATGTCCGCAGACCCTGTGCGCGGAACTGGCCGCGCACATGTTCAACCAGTTCCGAGTCGGGGATCGGGGTGTCGGCCAGCGCGAACGGTAGGCCGATGGCTTCGTACTTTGGCGTGCCCATCTTGTGGAACGGCAGTACGTCGACCCGATCCACACTGTCCATAGTGGAGACGAACGAGGCGATCCCCTCCACGTTGTCCGTCGCGTCGGTCAAGCCGGGAACCAGGACGAATCGGATCCACATCGGCTTGTCCAGGTCGGCCAGCCGGCGGGCGAACCGCAGGGTCGGGGCGATCTCGCCGCCGGTGACGTGCCGGTAGGTGGTCGGGTCCCAGGACTTGATGTCCAGCAGCACCAGGTCGGTGTCGGCCAGGAGTTCGTCGGTGGCGCGGTCGCCGGGGAATCCGGAGGTGTCCAGGGCGGTGTGCAGGCCCATGCCCTTGACGGCGTGCAGCAGTTCGGCGGTGAACTCGGGTTGCAGCAGCGGTTCGCCGCCGCTGATGGTCACGCCGCCGCCGGCGACATCGATGAACCGGCGGTACTTGGCGATCTCGGTCACCAGGTCGTCCACGCTGACGCGCTGCCCGTACCGCGCGAACCGGGTCTCCGGGTCGTGGCAGTACAGGCAGCGCAGCGGGCACCCGGCGGTGAACACGACGAACCGGGTGCCGGGGCCGTCCACCGCCGTGGCGAGGTCCCAGGAGTGGACGGTCCCGGCGGTCATCACAGTGATCCGTGGAACGTGCGGTTGACCACGTCTCGTTGTTGTTCGGGTGTCAGGCGGACGAAGTTCACCGCGTAACCCGACACTCGGATGGTCAGCTGCGGGTACTTCTCGGGGTGTTCCATCGCGTCGAGCAGGACTTCCCGGTTGAGCACGTTGGCGTTGAGGTGGAAGCCACCGGCGTCGGTGTAGGCGTCGAGCACGCCGACGAGGTTGGCCACCCGCTCCTCGGTGTCGCGGCCCAATCCGTTCGGCGTGATGCCGGCGGTCAGTGAGATGCCGTCCAGTGCCTCGTCGTAGGGCAGCTTGGCCACCGACAGCGCCGCCGCGACCAGCCCGTGCCGATCCTGGCCGTTCATCGGGTTGGCGCCGGGTGCGAACGGTTCGCCCGCGCGTCTGCCTTCCGGGGTGTTGCCGGTGTGGCGGCCGTAGACGACGTTCGAGGTGATGGTCAGCACCGACTGGGTGTGCAGGGCGTCGCGGTAGGCGGGGTAGCGGCGTACGAGCGCCATGAAGTCCTCGACCAGCCCCACCGCGAGGGTGTCGGCGCGGTCGTCGTTGTTGCCGTAGCGGGGGAAGTCGCCCTCCACGGCGAAGTCGACGGCCAGGCCGGTGTCGTCGCGGACCACCCGCACCTTCGCGTGCTTGATCGCCGAGAGGCTGTCCGCGACGACCGACAGGCCTGCGATGCCGCAGCCGAGCAGCCGCTGGGCGGGGTGGTCGTGCAGGGCCATCTCGATGCGTTCGTAGGCGTACTTGTCGTGCATGTAGTGGATGATGTTCAACGCGTCCACGTAGGTGCGGGCCAACCAGTCCAGGGTGCGGTCGAACGCCGCGCGGACATCGTCGTAGTCGAGGTGCTCGCCGGCGATCGGAGGTTGGTGTGGGGCGACCAGTTCGCCGGTCAGCTCGTCGCGTCCGCCGTTGATCGCGTACAGCAGCGCCTTGGCGAGGTTGACCCGTGCGCCGAAGAACTGCATCTGCTTGCCGACCTTCATGGCCGACACGCAGCAGGCGATGGCGGTGTCGTCGCCGAAGCGGGGTCGGATCAGCTCGTCGTTCTCGTACTGGATCGAGCTGGTGTCCACGGACACCCGTGCGCAGAACCGCTTGAAGCCCTCCGGCAGCGCGGGCGACCACAGCACGGTCAGGTTCGGCTCCGGCGCGGGTCCCAGGTTGTAGAGGGTCTGGAGGAACCGGAAGCTGGTCCTGGTCACGAGCGGGCGGCCGTCCTCGCCGATGCCGCCGATGCTCTCGGTGACCCAGGTCGGGTCGCCGGAGAACAGTTCGTCGTAGGCGGGGGTGCGCAGGAACCGCACGATCCGCAGCTTGATCACCAGGTCGTCGACGAGCTCCTGGGCCTGCGACTCGGTCAGCCGCCCGGCGTCGAGGTCGCGCTGGAGGTAGATGTCCAGGAACGTCGAGGTGCGACCCAGCGACATCGCCGCGCCGTTCTGCTCCTTCACCGCCGCCAGGTAGGCGTAGTACAGCCACTGGACGGCCTCACGGGCGGTGTTCGCCGGTCGGGAGATGTCGTCGCCGTAGGACCGCGCCATCTGCTTCAGCTCGTCCAGGGCGCGGATCTGCTCGGCGAGCTCCTCGCGGTCGCGGATCACCGCTTCGGTGGACGGCACGTCGTCGATCGCGGCACGCTCGGCCCGCTTGGCGTCGATCAGCCGGTCCACGCCGTAGAGCGCGACGCGCCGGTAGTCGCCGATGATCCGCCCCCGCCCGTAGGAGTCCGGCAGACCGGTGATGACCCCGGCGCGGCGGGCGCGTTTGATCTCGTCGGTGTAGGCGTCGAACACGCCGTCGTTGTGCGTCTTGCGGTACTTGGTGAAGATTTCTTTGACGGCTGGGTCGAGCTCGTAGCCGTAAGCTTCCAGACCGGCCTCCACCATGCGCAGGCCGCCGCCCGGCATGATGGCCCGCTTGAGCGGGGCGTCGGTCTGCAACCCGACGATCAGCTCCTGCGCCCGGTCGAGGTAGCCGGGGCGGTGGGAGGTGATGGTGGACGGCGTGTGCACGTCCACGTCCAGAATGCCGCGTCGGCGTTCCTCGGCGAACAACCCGGACAAGTCCCGCCACAGCGTCTCGGTCCGCTCGGTCGGTCCGGTCAGGAACCCGTCGTCGCCCTCGTAGGGGGTGTAGTTGGCCTGGATGAACCCGCGCACGTCGATGTCGTGCCGCCAGTTAGCGCCGCGGAACCCGGTCCACGCGTCGAGGCGTTCCTCCACCGCGGTCATCGCGTCAGCACCACTTTCAGCGCGCCGGTCTCGGCCGCCCGTTCGAAGACGTCGTAGGCCGCCTCCATCTCGTCCAGCGCGAACCTGTGCGTGGCGAACCGGTCGGCGTCCAGCCGCCCCCCGGCCAGCATCGTCAGCAGCGTCGGCGTGGTGACCGTGTCGACCAGGCCGGTGGTGATGGTGACGTTGCGGATCCACAGCTTTTCCAGGTGCAGGGTGGCCGGCTTGCCGTGCACGCCGACGTTCGCGACCCGACCGCCGGGGCGGATCAGCCGCGCGCACAGCTCGAAGGTCTCCGGCACGCCCACCGCCTCGATCGCGAGGTCCGCGCCCAGCCCGCCGGTCAGCTCGAACACGACCCGCTCGACGTCGTCGGCCGCGTTCACCGTCACATCCGCACCGAACTGCTTGGCCGCGTCCAGCCGCGCCTCGGCCAGATCCACCGCCACGACGTGACCGGGGCTGTAGAAGCGTGCGGTCTCGATCGCGGCCAAGCCGATCGGCCCGGCACCCACGATGACGACCGTCTGACCGGGCTGGACCTTCCCGGCGAGCACGCCGACCTCGAACGCGGTGGGCAGGATGTCCGACAGCATGACCGCGGCGGTGTCGGTGACACCGTCGGGCAGCAGGTAGGTCGAAGTGTCCGCGAACGGCACCCGCACGTACTCCGCGTGCGTGCCGTCCACGGTGTGGCCCAGGACCCAGCCGCCGCCGCCCAGGCACTGCCCGTACATCCCGGTCCGGCAGTACGAGCACCTGCCGCACGCGCTGATGCACGACACCAGCACGCGGTCGCCCGGCTTGATTTCGGTGACCGCCGCACCGACCTGCTCGACCACCCCCACACCCTCGTGGCCCAGGATCCGGCCGGGCTCCACCTCGGGCACGTCACCCTTGAGGATGTGCAGGTCCGTGCCGCAGATCGTCGCCGCGGTGATCCGCACGATCGCGTCGGTCGGGTCGACCAGCTCCGGGTCGGGCACGTCCTCCCAGGCCTTCCGGCCGGGACCGCGATAAACGAGCGCCTTCATCGTCTCCTCCTCGAATTCCGTCCACCTCGAGCGTCGGCCAAAACGTGGACAGGAGGCAGAGCCGTCGGTCCCGGCGGCTACGGCGAAGGTCCCGGTGCGGACGGGACCGTTCGCCGCTGTGCGGTCACCGGGGGAAGGCGAACCGTGGGAGGTGACAGGAAAGGTGGTCAGTCATGGCTCGGGCACTCGTGGTCTACGAATCCATGTTCGGCAACACCAAAGCCATCGCCGAGGCGATCGGGCAGGCGTTGGCGGCCGATGTCGTCGAGGTCTCAGACGCACCCGACGTGCTGCCTGACGACGTCGGCCTGGTGGTCGTCGGGGCGCCCACGCACGCCTTCAGCCTCAGCCGCCCCGCCACCCGCCAGTCCGCCGCCAACCAGGCCACCGGCGACCTGGTGTCCACCGGCCGCGGCGTCCGCGAGTGGCTGGACACCCTTGCACCGCTCGGACACCACGTCACCGCGCACGCCTTCGACACCAGGGTCAAGGTCGGGTGGCTGCCCGGCTCCGCCGCCAAGGCCATCGCCAAGCGGCTGCGCGCCCTGCACTTCCAGGTGCCGGGCAAGCCGATGTCCTTCCACGTCGGCGGCACCCCCGGCCCGCTGCTGGTCGGCGAGCCCGCCCGCGCGGACGCCTGGGCCCGCTCGATCCTCGCCGAGGCTCGGACCTGAACGCCGTTGCCGCCGGGGCCTGCGTCGGCGAATCGGCCGCACGCAGGCCCTCGACGGCCTCGACCTGATCGTCCTCCCCGGTGCACGGGCTGCCAGCCACCACGTCACCGCGCCCGCCTGCGACGCGGGTGTTGTCGGCGAAGTCCTGACCACAAGCTCATGCTGGACAGGCACCTGCGCACCATCCCGGTCGTGCGGGACGGCGTCCTCGTCGGAGTCGTCGCCAGGCGCGGCCTGCTGCGCATGATCGCCCGGGACGACGACGTGATCGCGACCGACGTGCGGCACCAGCTGTCCGTCGCGTCGGGCCGCGTCCCATGGCGGATTTCGGTCACCCGAGGGGTGGTCGCGCTGGCGGGTGAAAGGTGCGGACGACGTGGAGCGGCACGTCGCCATCGTGGTGGCCGGCGCGGTGCCGGGGATGGTGGGCGTCGAGATGGCCGAGTACAACGGCACCGCGTGAGGCGCACCGCGTCCGACCGGCCTGCCGGACCGGCAGCATGTCACTCAGGCGTTGTGCTGTAGGTGATGTCCGCTTTCGTGTAGTCGAACTGGGCGTAGGCGAAAGGCCCGTCGGGTAGGTGCCAGACCGCTGTGCCGCGACGGGGGCGTATGCGGCCCGCTACCAGGTTCCAGCCTTCGACCGGGGTGGACCAGCGGGTCTTGACCAGGCCCTCGGGCAGGTCTGCCCAGCGGTCTTCGGTGGTGAACTCGCGTGGTGCGCCGCGGTCGTCCACGGTGACCCGCGCGGTGACGGTGTTGTCGTGGTCGGTCAGGGTGAGGCCGAAGGTGTGATCGTCGATCGCGGTCCACTCGACGGGCAGGCGCAGCAGCATCGACGGTGCGAGCAGGACGGCGTCGTTGAGGAACGTCACCAGCTCGCCGAGGTCGAACTCACGGCCTTTGCCGTCCGCGACTGCGAACAGTCCCAATGCAGTGGCGTGCATCCGGCCGTGTCCGTGCTCGTACAGGTCCTCGGCCTGCACCGGGATGAGGTGCGCGAGCCTGAGTCGCATGCGGAAGTCGCGGGTCAGGTCGGCGGCGCTGTTGTGCTGCTCGCTCGTGCAGGCGATCCAGCGCTGGTCCGGGCGCATCCGGAAGAAGCCGTGCGCGGTGGCGTGGAACGACATGTCGGCCGGACGTCCCAGCACGCGGGTGAACGTCAGGTAGCGCTGTGCCGGCTCGGGCAGGTGGGCGATGTCGTCCGCGGTGATGGGAGCGGCGTGAACCGTGCTCGTCATTGGTGGCACCTCCACCTCCGAGCCTGCTCCACCCGCTGTGTGCGCCGCAGAGCCGGAGGTCATCATCGAGCGGGGACTTCCGGCGCGTCGTGCAGGTCAGTCGAAGGTGCTGCTACCGGGCCCTTGCGGAGGTGTCCGGCAAGCGCGCACGGACCAGTGCTCGCGGCGTCGTCGTTCCCTTCGACAGGCACCACCACGACCGGGCACTTCGCGTACCGCACGCAGTACGACACGACCGATCCGATCGCCGCCGCGCCCGCCCGGTGGTAGTGGTGGCCGCCCAGCACCAGCACGTCGGCGTCCTCGGCCAGACCTACGAGGGCCGGACCGGCCTCGCCGTCCACGACCGCTTCCTGGATCCGTGCGCCCCACGTCGTGCCGAGTCTTGTGACGGCTTCGCGCAGCACCCGCCGTTGCGCGGCGTGCAAGGCATCGTCGCCACCGCACACCTCGGGGTATATCCGGCAGACCGACACGGCCAGCACGGTGCCGCCCTCGGCATGCCGTACGGCCCACTCCAGGGCGACGGTCCCCGCCGGCGAGGCGTCGACGCCGACGACGGTCCTCTTGGTCCAGGTCACGATCTCGTCCTCTCCACCCGGACGCGTCGGAGCGGGCGAGCCCCGCCCGCCCGCTCCTGTTCGCGTCATCGCAGCCAGGTGTGGTCGCGGACCACGGGCAGGGTCGCCCACTGGCGGCCGAGGCCCCAGGTGGCGCCCGCGCCGGTGAGGGCGACGGCGATCAGGGCGACGGCGTAGATGATGTGGTAGTCGATGATCGGGTTGGTGGACATGCTGGGTTCGCCGGCCGAGGTGAACTGCGCGAGCGGCCACTCGGCGGCCCACATGAGCAGCATCATGAGGGTTCCGGCGATCGCGGCGACGCGCAGGCCGATCCCGGCGATGACCGCGACGCCGATGGCGAACAGGCCCAGCATGAACAGCCAGTCGGCCCACCATGCGCCGGCCCAGGCGTGGAAGGTCGACTCGAACGGGCCGACCGCGACACGACTGAGGAAGCCCTTTGTGGGCGATCCGCCGTTGATCCACGCGTTGGCCGACTTGGTGGCGTAGTCGAGCCCGAACAGCTTGTCGAAGAAGGCCCACAGGAAAACGAACCCGGTCGTGATCCGCAGGGCCGCGAGCGCGATTGCCCCGGCGTCGGCACGGACCGCCGTCGTGGCGGTCGCACGGGCAGTGGTCCCTGTTGCGGCACCGGAGTGGCTGAACGCTGTCATGGTTTCTCTCCTCTTGCTCTCGTCTGCGACATGAGCTTCGCGCCCGCGCCGGTTGTGCGACGCGGGCGAAGGTCCCTGATCGACGGGGACGTCCGGCACCACGTTCGGCTCCCGGGTCTTCACGGGTCGACGTCCGCCGCCACCAAGGCGTGCAGGAGCTTGACCAGTTGGACCACGAGGGCGATCGACACGGCGACGAGCACGATGGTCAGCGTCGTGCGCGTGATCGTCGTCCACGGGATCTCCGTGTCGTCGAACCTGAAGGGCCACACCGCCGACATCGACGTCAGCGCGGCCAGCGCCGCTGTCGTCGTCAGCACGTCGCCGAGCAGGACCAGCCGCCGTCGGGGGAACAGCGCGCAGAGCGTGTTGACGACGACGCCGAGTGCCAGACCGATGTCGATCCACACCACGACGTCGATCGCGTCGTCGGTGAGGAACGGAACCGTGCGCCACCCCGGAGAAACGTTGATCAGGACCAACAGGATCACGTCTACCACCGCGCCGACCAGGTATCCGGCGCGCGGTTCCGCCGTGACGGACGGTCGGATCGATGTGCTCGTCATCGTCCCCTCCACCGGATCGGGTGTCGCTGTCCCATCCATCGTCGGTTGCCCAAGAGGTCGCGGGCAGGGGCGGAAGACCGCGTCAGGGCGGGACCGGAGTCCCGCTCTGACGTGCCTCTCGATCGAACCGTCAGGTCTGTGGCGGCTCGTGGCGCTCGACGTCGACCGACCACTCGCCGGCGAGGGCGGCGATCGCCGCGACGGCTGCCACGACGGGGGCGGCGACGGCGACGACGACGCCTGCCGTCACAGGGATCTCCATCACGGTGTGGCCCTTGTCGTTCTTGATGACCAGACGCCGAACGTTGCCCTCATGGAGCAGTTCCTTGACCTTCTCGACGAGCGCTTGCCCGCGCAGGTGCGTGGTCTTCCGGGCTTCCAACTGCTCGGTCATGTCGTACCTCCGTTCCCGGTCACCTGGTCAGGTGTGCCGGCTGGTGGGTGACGTCCTCGATGTCGGCTGTCGCGGCGTCGAGGAGCTGGTGCGCGAGGTCGGACAGCGCCCTCGCCGTGGCGAGCTCGTCACCGATCTCGGGGATGTCGGTGTCGGCCGGGTTCAGCCTCGCGGTGCCGACACCGACCAGGTGCGTGTTGTCGCGCGTGTGCAGGCGTGCCTTCGCCGTGGTCTTGTCGTCGTGCTCGTCGATGGTGATGTCGACGCGCCACTGCTTGGTCTCTCGCATCGGGTCCTCCTCCACTCGGGTGCCGGTGGTCAGCCGTCGCGGGTGTCGACGTGGTGCTCGATCCGCACGGCGACACGTTCCAGCGCGGCTCGGTGCCGGCGTTCGTGGTGGTCGCAGAAGGTCAACTCCCCGTCGTGCAGCACAACGCGCACTCGGGCACGCGCGCCGCAGCGGTCACACCGGTCTTCGACGGGGTTCAGGCCGGTCGTGATCGTGTCGAGCGCGGTGGTCATCGCTGTGGTCATGACGGACTCCTCTTCCTTGACCTCCAGCGTTCTCTCGGGCGGTGGGGTGGTACAGGGACCTTCGACCCGCGCCGGTCGGGATCCGGAGCAGTCGCCGGCACCTGCCCGGTGGGACCTCCGACCCTGGGGTCCGCCGTGCCGGAGGTCGAAGCTGGACGCGCATGGGTCGGTGTTCGACATGCCACGCCCACCCGGAGGAGGAACCGCCATGACCAGCCGCATGAACGACCACGGCACACGCACGGACCAACCGAAGGACTTCGTCGTCTCGTGGCCCGCGGAGGACGATCCTCCGGAGACCCGGGCGCTCCCGGCGGTCCGGTCCGACGCGCTGGCCGGAGAGCTGTCGCTCGACGGGTTCCACACTGGACGGCTGTGGACCGGCGGAGCCGCGACCGCGCTGGTTGCCGGGCTGCTCGCGGTCGTCGGGATCCTGGTGGCTCGCGGGTTGCTCGACATCGCGGTACTCGCCCCGAAGGGCGAGGGCGCCTGGGGCAACGCCAACACCCTGACCTACGCGCTCGCCTCGGCGGTGTGCGCGTTCGCCGCCACCGGCCTGGTGCAGCTGCTGCTGACCACCACTCCCCGTGCGGTCCGGTTCTTCACTTGGATCATGGTGCTGCTGACCGCGATCGCCGTGGTGTTGCCGCTGAGCCTCGACGTGGCCGCCGAGAGCCGCGTGTTCACCGCCGTGCTCAACGCCACGATCGGCCTCTCGATCACGGCGCTGCTGTCCGGCGTCGTGGGCAGTGCCCGCCGACGGTGGAACGCGTGAGCCGAGCTGGACGCGATCCTGGAGAGCTCCATTTACCTGTTCAACCGAGCGGTGGCAACCGTAGACCCTGAGGTCGTTATCCCTGGCCGCGCTGCGCCGTCGACAGCGTGGAGCGCCGCGCGGTGACCAGGGACGTCAGGTGCGTTCAGAGAGGACCTTCGGCGGCGGCGTGGCTGGTGCGGCCGGCCCATCGTGGGAGAGCGGAGTCGTCCGGGCATCCGGTCTGCCGGTTCGCCACGGGACGGCGGCGGCCCGGTGCGGCGGAGCACCGGGGGAGCACATCGGCGGTCGGGCACCGTGCCTGTCCACGAGCGACTGAACGAGGAGTGATGACGATGCCCAAGTACGTGTACGACTTCGCCGAGGGCAACCAGTTCATGGCGGACCTGCTCGGCGGCAAGGGGGCCAACCTCGCCGAGATGACCGTGATGGGGTTGCCAGTGCCGCCCGGCTTCACGATCACCACCGAAGCCTGCCGCGCCTACCTGACCACCGGCGCGATGCCGGAAGGGCTTGCCGCGGAGGTGGACGAGCACTTGCACGCGCTGGAGCGGGCGATGGGCCGCAAGCTCGGGCAGGTCGACCAGCCGCTGTTGGTCGCGGTCCGGTCCGGCGCGCGGTACTCGATGCCCGGGATGATGGACACGGTCCTCGACATCGGGCTGACCGACGACTCGGTGGCCGGGCTCGCCGCGTGGGCGGGGGACGAGCGGCTCGCCTGGGACTCCTACCGCAGGCTGGTGCAGATGTTCGGCACGACGGTGCTGGGTGTCGACGCGGAGCACTTCACCGACGCGCTGCGGCACGCCAAGCGGACCAAGGGCGTCGCCGGCGACCTCGGTCTGGACGCCGGGGACCTGCGTGCGCTGACCGCGACGTTCAAGGACATCGTCCGCGAGCGGGCCGGCCGGGAATTCCCGCAGGACCCGCGCGAGCAGCTGGACATGGCGATCGCGTCGGTCTTCGCGTCGTGGCGCACCGATCGGGCCCGGACCTACCGGCACGCCGAACACATCCCGGAAGACCTCGGCACGGCGGTCAACGTGTGCGCCATGGTGTTCGGCAACCTGGGCGACGACTCGGGCACCGGCGTCGCGTTCACGCGTGACCCGGCCACGGGCGCGTCCGGCGTCTACGGCGACTACCTCCCCAACGCCCAGGGCGAGGACGTCGTCGCCGGCATCCGCAACACGCTGCCGCTGCACCGGCTCGCCGACCTGCAACCCCAGGCCCACGAGCAGCTGATGGACATCATGGCGACGTTGGAGGAGCACTACCGCGACCTGTGCGACATCGAGTTCACCATCGAACGCCACAAGCTGTGGATGCTTCAGACCCGCGTCGGCAAGCGCACCGCGGCCGCCGCGTTCCGCATCGCCAACGCGCTGCGCGAGGAGGGCGTGATCGACGCCGACGAGGCGCTGCGGCGGGTGACCGGCGCGCAACTGGCCCAGCTGATGTTCCCGCGCTTCGGCGACACCGACCGGGTGCCGCTGGCCACCGGCGTCGCCGCGTCGCCCGGCGCGGCGGTCGGCGAGGTGGTGTTCGACTCCGCGACCGCGGTCCGCCGGGGAGAGCAGGGCGCCGCCGTGATCCTCGTGCGCCGCGAGACCAACCCCGACGACCTCGACGGGATGATCCACGCCCGAGCGGTGCTCACCAGCCGAGGCGGCAAGACCTCACACGCCGCCGTCGTCGCCCGCGGCCTCGGCCGGACCTGCGTGTGCGGGGCGGAGTCGCTGACCATCGACGCCGAGGCCCGCCGCTTCACCACCGCCGACGGCACGGTGGTCGCAGAAGGCGACGTCATCTCGGTCGACGGGACCGCCGGCACGGTCTACCTCGGCGAACTGGCCGTGGCCCCGTCCCCGGTCGCCGACTACTTCGAGGGCCGCCGCACCGCCGACAGCGACGACCTGCTGCGGGCCGTGGACCGCATCATCAGCCACGCCGACCGCCGGCACCGCCTGGAGGTGCGTGCCAACGCCGACACCCCGCAGGACGCGCACCGTGCCCGCCGGCTCGGCGCCACCGGGATCGGGCTTTGCCGCACCGAGCACATGTTCCTCGGCGACCGCCGCACCCTCGTCGAACGACTGATCCTGGCGAGCGGTGAAGCCGCCCGCGCCGAAGCGCTCGCTGCGTTGCTGCCGTTGCAGCGCGCGGACTTCACGCGCATCTTCGAGGAGATGGACGGCCTGCCGGTCACCATCAGGCTGCTCGACCCGCCACTGCACGAGTTCCTGCCCGACCACGTCGAGCTCACCGCACGGGTCGCGGTCGCGAAGGCACTTGGGCAGACCGACGCACCGGAGGACCTGCTGCGGGCGGTCGACCGGCTGCACGAGCAGAACCCGATGCTCGGCACGCGCGGCGTGCGGCTCGGACTGATCATCCCGGAGCTGTACGACTTGCAGGTCCGCGCAATCGCGGAAGCCGCGGCGGTGCGGATCCGAGCGGGTGGAACACCGCACGTGGAGATCATGGTCCCGCTGGTCGGCGACGCGCGCGAGTTGGAGATGGTCGCGGCGCGAGCCCGGCGAACCGTCGCCGACGTGGCCCGGGAGTCCGGCGTGGACATCCGGTACCGGATCGGCACGATGATCGAACTGCCGCGTGCCGCGCTCACCGCAGGCCGCATCGCCGAGTCCGCCGCGTTCTTCTCCTTCGGCACCAACGACCTGACGCAGACGGTCTGGGGCTTCTCCCGCGACGACGTCGAAGGCTCGTTCTTCCCGGTGTACCTCATCGAGGGCGTCTTCGAGGTGTCGCCGTTCGAGACGATCGACCGTGAGGGCGTCGGCCGGCTGATCGCCATCGCCGTGCGCGAGGGCCGCGCCGCTCGCCCGGACCTCGCGTTGGGCGTGTGCGGCGAGCACGGCGGCGACCCCGCGTCCATCCGGTTCTTCCACGAGGTCGGCCTCGACTATGTGTCCTGCTCACCGTTCCGGGTGCCCGTCGCCCGCCTCGAAGCGGGCCGCGCCGTGGTCGGAGAGGCCGACACGACCACCGACAACCGCTAGGAAGGACCGTAGACAGGACTTTCTCAAAGAGAACGTCCTGTCTACGGTCTCCCGGACGGCTGCGGACCCCGTTCCCGTCAAGGCCTTCGCTCGGAGGTCGAGACCGTCACATGTCCGAGTTGCTTCCCACCAGGACGTGGATCCGACTGTGTGCCGCGTCGCGCGGTCGATCCGCGACCGCGCGACGCGGGACTCTCCGTTACTTGGGGTCGTTGCGGACGTCGACACCACCGAAGAGCGCGGTGGCGTTGACCTTGAGCAGGGGCGCGTCGGAAGCCATCACCGTGTCGCGCTCGGTGTTGTCGTCGTAACCGCCGAAGAAGGGCAGCCCGCCCAACGACACCCGCCATCCTCTCGGCACCAGGATTTCCACGCCGCCGAACAGCGCGAAGGCGTCGACATCGGCCTCGTCGTCGATGTGCGCGTCACGCAGGTCGAGCGTCGCGCCACCGAACACCGCGGACACGTTCGCCCGGGTCAGGTGTTCGGCGCGGCTGCGCACCTTCGTGCCACCGAACAGCGCCACGGGCACGCCGATGTCGTCGGCGTCGTGGTGGTCGGCCGTGTGGCGGGTGCGCAGTCCGGTCAGGACGGCGACGCCGATGAGCAGCAGCAGGACCGGCCACAGCGGGTTGCCGGTGGTCCACCCCTGGCGGTCGGCCAGCAGCACGAGCCCGATCGCGGTCACCACGACCGGACCGAGCGAGACGTGCTTCTGGGCGATCATGGCGGTGAGGCCGACCCCGATGACGCCGATCGGCCACCAGGAGCCCAACGTGGTGCCGAAGTCGAGGACGTCCGTGGCGTCGAGGACGCCGAGCACGCCGAGCGTGACGAGCACGGCGCCGATCCAGATCCGCACGGGCTTCATGATGGTGCTCCCTTCCGGTCCTGGTGCCGTTCGACGGTGATGGTCCAGCCGCACCAGAGGGCGGCGATGGCGGCGACCGAGGTCACGATCGGCGCCAGGGCGCCGACGACCACGCCGGCGATGACCGGCACCTCCACCACCGGGTGACCGTCGTCATCCCTGACGACGACGTACCGGTCGCCGGCCTCGTGCGCGAGTTCCGCCGCCTTGTCGACGATCGCCTGACCCGTGACCTGTGCGGTGTAGGCCCGTTCCTGTTGCTTGGTGGTCATATCGACTGCTCCTCTCATCGTGTGACGTCGTGGCGCTGGAACACGGCTACCGCCGCACCCAGCACGACCGCCGTGACGAGCAGCAGCAGCGCGAGCCCGCCCCAGTCGGGGCGGCCGGCCAGTGCGTCGTCGATCCCCGCGTGGTGGAACGGCGAGAGCACGCGCCACGGCCGCAGGTCGTCGCTCAGCACGGACAGGGCGTCGAGCAGGAACGCGGGCAACGCGACACCCACCGGCACTGCGACCGCCAATCCAGGACGTCCCGTGCCCGCGCCGACGAGCAGGGCGAGTGCCCCGAACGGCAGTGCGACCACCGCCGCGGACGCGCAGGCGGCGACCAGACCGGAGACCGGTACGTCCAAGCCGACCACGCGGCTACCGACGACGAGCACCCCCGCCAACGCCGCTGCGACGCCCAGCAGGCCGACCATGATCGCGAGTGCTTTGTCGGCCAGCACCCTGGTGCGGGACACCGGGCTGGCGAGCAGCAGGTCCAGCGTCCCGGCCCGTTCCTCTGCCGCGGTGGCGCGGGCGGCCTGGCCGATCGCCACGCCGAGCAGCACCAGCGGCGCGAGGAAGCCGAACACCTCGGCCTGCACGTACCCGACGCCGCTGGTGAACGAGCCCTGCACGCCGAACAACGCCTTGAACGCCTCCGGATAGGCGTCGAGCAACCGGTCGAGGTCACCGCGGGCGTCCCGGACCGCCGGGTAGACGGCCAGCTGGAGGCCGACACTCGCCACGAGCACCGCACCCCAGCCCAAGGCGTTGCCGCGGTTGTCCCGCAGCGTCTTCCTGATCAGCTCAGCGGCCACGGTCCTCGCCCTCCACGTAGTCGAGGAAGATCTCTTGCAGGTCGGGTTCCTGGCTGGTCACGTTGACCAGGGGGAACAACGCCGCGGCACGCACCAGCTCGCCGACCGGGCCGACGACCCGGCAGTGCACGCGGGTGCCGTCCGAGCGGACCTCCTGCACACCGGCGACAGCCTCGAAGACCGCAGCCGACACCGGCTCCGCGAAGTCGAACGTCAACGCCCGCAACGCCTTGGCCTTCAGCGCGGCGACCTTCGCGTCGACCACCAGGCTGCCCGAGAGCAGGATGCCGACGCGGTCGGCGACCTGCTCGACCTCCGACAGCACGTGGGAGGAGAACAGCGCAGTCCCGCCTTCGGCGGCGAACTCACGCAGGTGGGCGTGGAACTCGCGCTGGGCCACCGGGTCGAGGCCGCTCGCGGGCTCGTCCAGGATCACCAGTTCGGGGCGGTGCAGGAACGCCTGCACGATGCCCAGCTTCTGCCGGTTGCCCTTGGACAGCTCGCCCGCGCGGCGGCTCAGGTCGAGGTCGAGCCGCTTGGCCAGCACACGCGCGTCGGTCAGGTCGGGGTGTCCGCGCAGGCCTGCGAGCAGCCGCAGGTGCTCCTCGCCGGTGAGCCGGCCGTAGAGCCCGAGGTCGCCCGGCACGTAGCCGATGCGCTGTCGAGCCTGGACCGAGCCGGTGGTGAGGTCTTCGCCGAAGAGCACGATCCGGCCCCGTGTGGGACGGATCAGGTCCATCAACAGGCGGATCGCGGTGGTCTTGCCCGCGCCGTTCGGGCCGAGGAGCCCGTAGACCTCGCCGGCGTGCAGGTCCAGGTCCAGGTGGTGCAGCGCCTCTCGGCGGCCGTAGTTCTTGGTCAGCTGTCTGGTGTGGACGACGACGGTCATCGGGCGCCACCCTGCTCGGCGTGTTCTTTGATCGACCGCAGGACCGCGTGTTCCAGCAGCGTGATGAACGGGCCGGCCAGGCGCCAGTAGCGGCGCAGGCGTGCCCACGATCGTGGGTCGGTCGCGGTGGTCCGCGTCTCGTAGGTCAGCAGGGTCCGGCGCTGCCCGTAGGGGACGACCGACAGGGAGCAGGCGACCTTGCCGAAGCCCGGCCGGGAGAAGTCGGGAAAGTCGCGCGCTTCGAGGTCGCGGACGTGCACGAACGGCCGCCAGAACGTGCCGATGGCACCGAACACGATTTCCGCGTTCGGACGTTCGCCGAGGCGGACCCACCCGGAGTCGGCGGGGATGTCGTCCAGCGTCATCCGGGTGTGCCAGGTGTGGCGACCCCTGAGCAGGTCGGGCAACCTGCGCACCCACGTCATCGTGTCCAGCACGGGTCCGTGGAGATCACCGAAGTCGAGTTCGCGCAGGGCGTGGTAGGTCGTGTCGGGGTCGACGTCGACCACGGCGTGCGCGGTGCGGGTGAAGTCGGGGCGCGGCGCGAGCTGGTCGATCAGCAGTGGCCGTGGGAGGGTGGAAGTCACGACGGATCACCTCGGGTGGAAGGTCGGTCTTCGCTCACCGGGTCCGCAGGAGATCGCGAACCCGTCGGAACTCGTCCGCGTCGATCTCGCCCCTGGCCAACCTGTCCTCCAGGATGCGCTGGGCGGAACCCGAGTCTTCGTGCGGCCGACGCATCGCCAACACGGTGATCGCGACCGCACCACCGAGCAGCAGGAGCCCGATCAGGGCCATCATCACGCCGCCGTAGCCCATGCCGTAACCGTTGTACCAGTGCATGACCACTCCTTTCGTCGACACCAGTAGCTCACCGCGCACCCCTCGGCGAATGCGGTCGAAGGCCCTCGATGAGAAGGGCACTAGGTCCACCGATCGGAGTACGAGGACCCTGTGGCCTCGCGCGGCGCCGGAGGACGCTGGTCGGTATGACGAGGCACAAGACCTGGTTGGAGACGACCTCCGCCCAACGGCGGGGCATCCTGGCGCTGAGCGCGGTGGAGGTCGTGCTCGCCGGGGTGGCGTGGGCGGACCTCGCCCGCCGCCCCGCCGAGACCGTCAACGGCCGCAAGCGCTGGTGGGCCACGGTGATCGCGGTGAACATCGTCGGCCCACTGGCCTACTTCCGCTGGGGCCGCAAGGGACACGCACCCCGGTTTCACCGGAACAGTGACCGGTGCAGGCGCCACGCGCCGAACGCGAACAGCACGACCGCGTAGCAGGTCAGCACGCCGATCTCGGGCCGCACGTCCACCAGACCGCCGTGCCGGGCTCGCCGAACGCGTTGTTCGCCCACGCGTGGGGCGTGACGAGCGCGATGGCCGCACGGCGTCGGCGAGGTCACCCGCCCGGTCAGTCAGGCCCACGACGTCGAGCACGTGGTCGACGCGCCTGGCCGCAGCCCGGCCGGACATGCCGTATAGGCGGGCGAAGAAGCGCAGGTTCTCCCGGGCCGCGAGGTCCGGGGGTAGAGCGCGAGTTCCTGCGGCACGTACCCGATGCGGCGCTTCGCGTCGGTGGTCGTGGTGGACAGCCGCTTGCCGTCCACCACGACGTCGCCCGCGTCCGGTCCAGGATGCCGACGACCATCGAGATGGCGGTCGTCTTGCCCGCCCCGTTCGGGCCGAGCAGCCCGTAGGTCTCACCGGCGGCCAGCTCGAAGCTCAAGCCGTCGACCGCGACCAGGTCACCGAAACTCTTGCGCAGTCCGCGACAGGCGAGCACCGTCCGCGTTGTCATCGTCCTTCCCTCCCACCGGGACGATCACGACGGGGCAGTGGGCACGCCGCAGGCAGTACGCGGCCACCGACCCGACTACCTCCAGTCCTGCCCTGTGGTAGCCGTGGCCACCCAGGACCAGGATGTCTGCGTCCTTCGACAGCTCGACCAGAACCGGTCCGGGACCGCCGGTCGGCACGAGCTGTTCCACGCCCTCGGCCTCCGGCCCGGCTCCCGCCACCGCCTCGCGCAGAAGGCGCTCGTGCATGCCGCGAAACGCGTCCGGTCCGGTCCCCAGTGGCGGCGACGCGTCCGAGGGCACCGGGTGCACCTGGCACACCGACACCGCGGTCACCCGCGCGACGCGCTCCTCGGCGTGCCGCACCGCCCAGGCCAGTGCCGCCTTGCTCGCCGGTGATCCGTCGACACCGACCACGATTCGCTTGAAACCATCCACAGCAGGACTTCCTCTCCGAACGAGGGAGCAGGCGGACCGGGGGAGGGGAGGGTCCGCCTGCTCCGGGGCGTCACCGCAGCCAGGCGTTGTCGCGGACCTGGGTTAGGCGAGCCCATTGGCGGCCGAATCCCTGGGTGTCACCCGCGATGGTTAACGCGACGGCGACCAGGGCGACGGCGTAGATGATGTGGTAGTCGTCGGTGCAGTGCACGATCAGCTCGGAAGAGGACCCGACGAAGCCGTTCATGTCGTCTCCCACTGGTCGATGAGGTCGGTGAGGGGACGACGCGGGGTCGGCGGCAGCGGGTCGGCGTTGAACGCGGCCCAGCCGACGCGCAGGAGGATCTGCGGGCAGGAGGTGCCGTCGAGCACGTCGGCGCGCACTCGGTCCCTGGTCTCGGCGACCTCCAGGGGCTGGCTGAGCGGGCAGGTCGCCAGGCCGGCCGCGGTCGCCTCCAGCAGCACAGCGCTCATGGCCTCGCCGGCGCGCAGCACCGACAGCCGGTCGTCCGAGGACGTGGCGAGCACCAGCAGCGACGCGCCGTCGTCCGCCCACTCGCCCGCCAGTTTGTCGATCAGTTCGCCGCCGGGGAACTCGCGCAGCTGCACGTCGCCGTGCTGCGGCACGCCGGAGGGCGCGTTGGCGGCGGGCACACCGTCGAGGTTCGCGTGGCCGCCGCTCCACCGGTGGGCCTCGGACCGGTAGGCGGGGTCCGCGTCCTGGACGGCCGCGGCCTTGCCGATCGCAGTGGCCAACTCGAAGCGGTCACGGGTGCCGACCACCTCATGGGCGAGGGAGCCCTCCTCGATGGCCCGCTCGGCCAGCAGGTCCAGCACCGGCCGCGGCACGTCCCAGGACGAGAAGCGGCGGCGGTCGGTGTGGCGGCGCGGGATCGCGGCGGCCATCGCCACGTCGGCGTCGGTCGGCTCCCGTCGCACGAACTCGATCGCGGCGAGGTGGTCGGGATCGGCCGGGTTGGGCAGCCGGTGGACCACCGCGCGCCACCCGAGCGCCGCCAGCGCGACGCGCAGGTGGTGCAGCGCGGCGCCGCAGCTGAGCAGCAGGTCCGCGCCACGCGGATCGGTCGCGGGCAGCTGCCGGGACGGGTCCGCGTACAGGTGCACGCTGCGGTCGCCCACTCGCCATCGCCACGGTTGGGTGTTGTGCACCGAGGGCGCGCGGCAGGCCAGTGCCACTGCCGCTGCGATCGTCTTCTCGTCGGGCCGGCCGTGGTCCATCCGACTCACCTCCACGCTGTGGTTCTGCGGTTCGCTGTCGACCGTGGCACCGGCGGTGGGGCGTCTCGCAGGGTCGGAGGTCCCGATCCACCAGGGACCGACGTGCCGCGTCCGCCCCCAGGGACCAAAGGCACCGGCTGGAAGGGCCGGTGCGCCCTGCCGACAACGGTTGGGGAGCGGACCGTTGTGGGTATGAACGCCGTAGATGTGATGACCCGGCCGGTGTACACGGTCGAACCGTCCACCACCGTGCGCGCCGCGAGCGCCGTCCTGGTCGACCACGGCTTCTCCGCGCTCCCCGTCGTGGGGCCGGGCGGGCTGCTGGTCGGCGTCGTGTCCGGCTCGGACCTGCTGTTGGCCAACCTCGAACTGGGCGTCGCGACCACCGTCGGGCAGGTGATGACCACGAAGGTCGCGAGCGCACGGCTCACCGCCACGCCCAGCGAGCTGGCGAGCGCGATGCTGGGGCACCGGCTGCGCTGCCTGCCCGTGGTGGACGCCAGGGGAGTGGTGGTCGGTGTGGTGAGCCGCAGCGACCTGCTGCGCGTCCTCACCCCGGACGACGACGTCCTCGCCGCCCGTGCGAACCGGCTCCTCACCGCCTACAGCCGCACCCGGCGCTGGGACGTCGACGTGACCGATGGCCGGGTCGTGGTGACCGGCCAGTTCGCCGACGAGGCCGAACGCCGCGTGGTGACCGCCCTCGTGCACACCGTTCCGGGCGTGGCAGCCATCGAGCTGCGGCGGGTTCCCGCGCCGACCGGTATCGCCTGATCCCGGGACATACCAGGGCAGGAAGCCCCTGCGCCTCCCAGGATTCCCGGACAGGCCGGCCAGTGCCGACGCCTCTACACCGCGCTCCGGCACCGGACAACGCTGAGGTGGAAGAAGTCCACAGGGAGGACGGGTAGAGGGGAATCACACGATGTCACGGTTACGCCGATCCATCGGCGCATTGTTGTTGACGGTCGTCGTCTTCGCGGGGGCGTCGGCCGGCCCGGCGCTCGGCGACATCCCGGCACCGGCCGAGCCCATCGCGACCACGTCGGCAGAGCCGGAGCCGACGACCGCTGAACCAACCACCACCACCACCACCACCACCGCGCCGGCCGAGCCGACGACGACCGAACCATCCACGACAGGCCCCGATACACCGTCGTCACCAGCACCCACTGAGCCGCCGGCCGTACAACCCGCACCGGCGTTCGTGGACCTCAGCCTCGCGGTCGCCTTCGACAAGCCGGTGTTCGTCGCGGACGAGCCGGTCACCGCGCGGGCCAAGGTGACCAACGTCGGCACCGCGCCGGCGAGCCGCGTGACCATCGACGGGACCGGGAACGTGGCGGGCGAGCGCAACTGGCCGGAGATCGGGTACTACGGCGTGCGCATCGAACCCGGGCAGACCGTGGAAGCCACGTTCGCCGGACGGGCGACGACCACGGAGTACCCGGCCTCGATGGTCGTGACGATCAGATCGCTCGACGAGCCGGACGCGAACCCGGCGGACAACGCCGCCACGATCAGCGTGCCGATCACCGTCGTCCGCGGCACGTTCGCGGGAACCGTCTACGCCGACCGCAACGGTGACGCCACCATGAACGCGGGCGAAGCGCTCACCGACCTCGCGGTGGAGGTCCGAGGTGGCAAGCCGTCCGGCTCCTACACCACGAATACGGACTCGGCCGGCCGCTTCACGTTCCGCGACCTGCCCCGCGGGGAATACGACGTCCTGTTCGGCACCAGTGAGGTGTCATTCCCGCCGAAGACGGTGCGGGTGGACGGCGTGGACGACCCGGACCTGCTGTTCCGCGGCGCCCTCTGGGTCGAGCCGGTCCTGACCGCGTCGGCGGCGCTTGACCGGCAGATCTACCGCAAGGGTGACACCGCCCGCATGACGCTGACCCTGACCAACAGCGGCGCGGTGCCGATCCCGGCCGTGCTGGCGTCGTCCTGGGCGAACGGCGACATCCAGGTGGACCTCGGGGACCTCTCCAACCCGGGCCCCGGCGTCACCGTGCCCGGGAACGCGACCCTGACCATCGACGTGCCGATCCCGATCGGTGACGCCGTCGCCGACTACGGCTACCTGTCGGTGGAGTGCGTGTTCGGTGCGCCGCCCGTCTACAACGGCGACCTCCGCACCACCGTGCGCGCACAGGTCCTGGGCGCCGTGGCACCCCGGGTCACCGGCTCGGTGGCGAAGGAGCACTCCCTGCGGCCCCCCAGCGTGCTGGGCGGTCCCTACCCCGGCCCGCCGGTGCCCAACCTGAAGGTGTACCTCAAGGATCGGGACACCGGTTCGGTTGCCGCCCGCGCCACAACGAACGCCGAAGGCACTTTCGAGTTCCGGGACGTGCAGGCAGGCGAGTACGTGTTCGACGTCGTCGGACCGTGGACGGTGGTCTTCGGCCGCACGTTCTTCGTCCGGGCGAGCGTCGATTCCTGGCGCACGGTGATCGTGGCCCCGGGCCCCGACCGGCCCGACCCCGATGCCACGCCCGCGCCCGGCGAACCACCCGCGCCGGGCGCAGGGCCGGCCCACCGGCCCACGACCGCCGTGCTCGCCGCGACGGGCGTGAACGTCACCTGGCTCGCGACGGGTGGCCTGCTCACACTGCTCATCGGGCTCGGCCTCGTCGTGCGCACCGGCCGCAGGTGGACCTGACCGTGTGACGCACCAGTCGGGCATCGGGCCCACGACCCGGTGCCCGGCGCGTGCGCGGCACGTCGGACGCAGAGTCGGAAGTCCCGGCGCATCAGGGACCGCCGTGACGACCAACGACTCTGTGTGTCGCGCCTCGGCCGTACCAGCCTGGAGTGGCCGGATCACACAGAGGAGGTCGGGACATGGACATGCGGTCGGGTAGTGCCGTTTCGAGGTTCGCGCGCCAGCTCTTCGTCTGGCGCAACCCGTTGGCTCGTCCCGGTGACCGGTTGGAGAGCGCGGTGGCGGTCGTCGCGGTGACGATGGTGTTGCTGGGGTTGCCCGTCGCGGCGGCGATGGGCTCGGAGATCCACGCGCAGCAGGCGGTGGTCTCCGAGCGGGAGTCGCGCACCCGCTACCAGGTCGACGCCGTGCTGCTGGCGGGCACACCCAGTTCCGTCGACGGGAACGCGCCCGCCGCGTCGGTGACGAAGCACGACGTTCCCGCGACGTGGACGCTGCCCGATGGCAAGACGCGACAGGGTGAGGTCGAGACGACCGGTGGCATGCTCGCCGGCAGCGAGGTCCGGATCTGGGTCGACGACCGCGGTTCGGTGGTGGACGTGCCGTTGACCGCCGAGGGCGCGGTGTTCACCGCAGTGATGGTCGCGATCGGTTCGTGGTTCGCGCTGGGCTGCGCGATGGCGGTGTTCTACGTGGTGGTCCGGTGGACGCACACCTGGCTCCGCCGACAGCAGTGGGGACTGGAATGGGCGGCGGTCGAGCCCGGCTGGCGGAAACTCGCGTGACGGCGCCCCTGTCGAGGTTCGGCCATCGGTCCGATCAGCGTCGAGCCGGTGGCCGCGCTCGTGGGACGCCGGTTCGACCGGTGACCGGGCCGTCTTTCACCTCGCCTGCCGGTGGCCGTGAGTTCGACCCGCTCTTCTTGCTTCGTATGCCTGCCCCATCAGGCCGTGGGGACCGACGTGGAGCGTGCGGGCCGCCGGTCCGCCCGACCACCGGACCGGGTTGACGTCGCCGTCCGGGCCGGTGCGCGTCGTGCCCGAGGTGCGCCGTGCGAGCACGGAACATCATGACCAGCCCGGTCATCACGGTGACACCGGACGTGCCGATTCGCGTGGCGGCGGCGCTGATGGTCTCGCACGGCTTCACGGCGTTGCCCGTGGTGGACGGCGACCGGCGGCTCGTCGGCATCGTCACCGAAGCCGACCTGCTGCGCGCCCGCTCCGCCGATGGTGAGGCCGGTGACGCACCGGTGCGCGACGTGTCGACCACACCGGTGTACGGGATGGACCCCTCCGCGCCTGCCCGCCTGATCGCCAGGGTCATGGTGGACGAGGGGATCCGGTGCGTGCCCATCCTGGACGGCTCGCGGCTGGTCGGTGTGGTGACGCGGCACGACCTGGTGCGGGCGTTGGCCCGCACCGACGCCTCCATCGAGCCCGAGGTGCGGGAACACCTGGATGCCTACGACCCGAACGGCCGGTGGTCGGTGGCGGTGCGCGACGGTCACGTCGACATCGGGACGACGTTCTCCGACGAGCAGTCCTGGAGGATCGCCGTTGCCTTGGCCGAAGCGGTGCCGGGAGTCATGAGCGCGTGCGTGCACCAGACGAGAGGCGTGGACGCGGAGCGTTGAGCCGGTGCCGGCACAACCGGCCGCGGCGGTGTGACCGGTGCGCGCCGCGTGGGTCAGCGACCAGCGCAGTGCCTTGCGGCTCGTGGGTCATCCGTTCACTCCCTCGCCTTCGGCTGCGCCTTGTCCACCGCGACTCGCGGCGGCGTTCGCAGGGTCGGAGGTCCCGGCTCTTCAGGGACCGTCGTGACGACCAACGACTCTGTGGACCGACCACGGACCGGACGAGCCTGAGAGGTGCGAAGCGGACGACGAGGAGGGCGGGACATGGAAACGCGGTCAAGTCCCGGAGGACCGGCACACCAGACCTCCACCGGGCGCAACCCGCTCGACGACCGGCTCGGAGGTGCCGTCGCGGTCGCCTCGGTCGCGGTGACGCTGCTCGAGCTGCCGATCGCCGCGGTGATCGGTTCGGAGGCGTACGCGACGCAAACCGCGCGGTCCGGGGAACAGACCCGCACCCGCTACTCGGCGCAAGCGGTCTTGCCGGTCGACGCGCCCGGCTCGCTGAGCGGCGGCACCGCGATCGTCGCCTCGGAAGTGGTCGAAGGCGCGGCCGTCGTGGCGGCGGCTGTGGCGATGGGCTCGTGGATCTCGCTGGGCGGCGCGATGGCGCTCGGGTACGTGCTGGTCCGTTCGGCGCAGACCCGGCTCCGGAGCCTGTGGAAGACCGAGTGGGCTGCTGTCGGGCCCGGCTGGAGGACGTTGGCATGACCACCTATCCCGTTCGCGTGCACGGCCGGTTCGACCCGGCGCCCAACCGCTGGTTGTGGCTGGTCAAGTGGCTGCTAGTGGTCCCGCACTACCTGGTGCTGGCCTTCCTCTGGATGGCCTTCGGGGTGGTGGGGTTGGCCGCGTTCGTCGCGATCGTGGTCACCGGCCGTTACCCGCGTCCGCTGTTCGACTTCGCCCTCGGCGTTCTGCGCTGGACGTGGCGGGTGGCGTACTACTCGTTCGGCGCGTTGGCGACCGACCGGTACCCGCCGTTCAGCCTGGGCGAAGAGCCGGACTACCCGGCGACGCTCGACATCGCCTACCCCGAACGGCTCTCGCGCGGCCTGGTGCTGGTCAAGTGGCTGCTGGCCATCCCGCACCTGCTCATCGTCGGGGTCTTCCTCGGCGGTGGCGGCTACCTGGCCTTCCGGGCGGGGGAGTGGGCGTACAGCCCGGCCGGCGGCCTGGTCGGGCTGCTCGTGCTGATCGCGGGTGGGGTGCTGTTGTTCACGGGCCGCTACCCGCGCGGCGTGTTCGACTTCGTGCTCGGCATGGACCGCTGGGCGCTGCGCGTCGCGGCCTACGTGGGTCTGATGACCGACGCCTACCCGCCGTTCCGGTTCGACACCGGCGGCGACGAGCCCGGCGTCGCCACGCTCGACGCGCCGCCTCCGCCAGCACCGTCGAGTGGCACTGCGGGCCGTGTCGTCGCGGCGGTGGTCGGCGTCCTGCTGCTCCTGGCGGGCACCGGGTTGTCGGCGGCCGGGGCGCTCGGGCTGTGGGCCGACCAGACCCAGCGCGACGCGACCGGCGCGGTCACCGCACCCGCGCAGACCCTGCGCACCACCGGGTACGCGGTGGAACTCGGCACCGCCGAGATCAACTGGACCGAGGCGGGCTGGGCGGTCGGTGACGACTGGCTCGGCGCGATCGGCCTGCGGGTCGACCAGGACGCGTTCGTCGGCATCGGCCCCACCGCCGACGTCACCCGGTACCTGGCGGGGGTCGACCGTGACCGCGTGACCGGCTTCGGTGACCAAGCCCTCTACCAGCACAGCACGGGTACCGCGCCCACTGCCCCGCCGCACGCCCAGCCGTTCTGGGTGTCCTCCGGCTTCGGCTCGCTCACCTGGACCGCACAGCCCGGCGACTGGACCGCGGTAGTGATGAACGCCGACGGCTCGCGCGTGATCGACACGCCCGTCGTGGCCACCGCGACCCTGCCCGCGCTCGCGCCGGTGGCGTGGACCGCGTTCGGCGTCGGCGTGCTCCTGCTGTTCCTCGGCGGCGGACTGGTGCTCTTCGCCGCGACCCGACCGACCCGACCGACCCGACCGACCCGACCGACCCGACCGACCCGACCGACCCGACCGACCCGACCGACCGCAGCCGTCCGGACCACCATCGAAGGAGAGACCCATGCGTGAACCCGATGTCGCCTCGCTGATGACCCGCGAGGTGGTGAAGGTCGACGTCGGCGCCCCGTTCAAGGAGATCGCCGCCGTCCTGACCGACGGCGCGTTCAGCGCCGTGCCGGTGGTGGACACCGACGGCCGACCGATCGGCGTGGTGTCCGAAGCCGACCTGCTGCCCAAGGAGGAGTACCGGGGCGGCACCGAACCCGGCCCGTCCGTGTTCGCCCGTCGCGACACCAAGCAGCGCTGGCGCCAGGCCCAGGGCACCACCGCAGCCGATGTGATGACCACCCCGGTCACGACCATCGGCCCGGACGCACCCGCGAGCGCCGCGGCGCACAAGCTGGCGGTGGAGGGTGTGCGCCGGCTGTTCGTCGTGGACAGCGACGGCAGGCTGGTCGGCGTCCTGTCCCGGCGGGACCTGCTGAAGGTGTTCCTGCGCAGCGACGAGGACCTGCGCCGCATGGTCGTGCGCGAGGTCTTGCAGCGGTCGCTGTGGGTGGAGCCCACAGCGGTCGAGGTCGAGGTGGTCGACGGCGTGGTCACGTTGCGCGGCAAGATCGAACGCCGCAGCGAAGCCGACATCGCGTACCGCCTCACCCTGGCCATGCCCGGCGTGGTCGATGTCCACAACCACCTGTCCTACGGCTGGGACGACACCGACACCAGCTACCGGATCGGGTGACGACCGTGCTGGACGCGGCAGAGCTCGCCACGGGCGGCCTCACCTCGGCCGAGGCCGCCCGGAGGCTGCGCGAGGACGGTCCGAACGTGCTCCCCGCCGGTGGTGGGGCGCACCCGGTCGTGCTGCTGTTCAAGCAGTTCGCGCACTTCTTCGCGATCCTGCTGTGGGTAGCCGCCGCACTGGCCTACATCGCGGGCATGCCGGCGCTATCGGTCGCGATCGCGCTGGTCGTCGTGCTCAACGGGGTGTTCGCGTTCGCCCAGGAGTACCGGGCCGACCGCGCGGCGCAACGGCTGCGCGACCTCATGCCCACCCGCGCCACCGTCCGCCGCGACGGCAAGCCCAAGGTGGTGGACGCGGCCGACCTCGTCGTAGGCGACGAGGTACTGCTCCAAGGCGGTGACCGCGTCTGCGCCGACGCCCGAGTGGCGCAGGCCGCCGCCCTGGCCGTGGACGAGTCGATGCTCAGCGGCGAAAGCGTGCCCGTGCACCCGGCCGCAGGCGACGTCGTGCGGGCCGGCACCTACGTCACAGAGGGCGAGGCGACCGTCGTGGTGACGGCCACCGGCTCCCACACCCAGCTCGCCGGCATCGCCTCGCTCACCCGCCACGCGGTCCGGCCCAAGAGCCCACTCGCCCTGCGGCTGCACCGCGTGGTGACCGTGGTCGGCCTCATCGCGGTCGCGGTGGGCGTGGCGTTCTACGGGGTCGCGATGCTGCTGGGTCTCGATCCGGCGGAGGGCTTCCTGTTCGCGGTCGGCGTCACCGTCGCGCTGGTCCCGGAAGGCCTGCTGCCCACCGTGACGTTGTCGTTGGCGCGGGCGGCCCAGGAGATGGCGCGCCGCAATGCCCTCGTACGGCGGCTGGACGCGGTGGAGACGTTGGGCGCCACCACGTTCATCTGCACGGACAAGACCGGGACGTTGACCCGCAACGAGATGTCCGCGGTGCGGGTGTGGACGCCGAAAGGCGAGGTTGTGGTGGACGGGCAGGGTTACGCCCCGACCGCCCGCGTGACCGGTGAACCCGACGCGCTCTATGCCGTGCGAACGCTCGCGATCAGCGCCGTCCGCTGTTCACCGACCGCGCACGTCGGCCACCGGGACGACCGGTGGCTGCCGGTCGGTGACCCGATGGAAGTGGCACTGCACGTGCTGGCCGCACGAGTCGGCGCGGACACGGCGACACCGGAGGCCACACGCTTCCCGTTCGACCCACGTCGACGCCGTTCGTCCGTTGTGGACGGTGGCGGCGTGCACGTGACCGGCGCACCCGACGCCGTGCTGCCGCTGTGCGCACCGGCACCGGGAGCGCACGAGGCGATCGACGCACTCGGCGTGCAAGGGCTCCGCGTGCTCGCGGTGGCGTGGCGACCCGGCACGGCCACCGGCTGGGAGGACGCCGAACGCGACCTCGTCCTGCTCGGCCTGGTCGCGTTGCAGGACCCACCACGCGATGACGTCGCCGACTCGATCGCCCTGTGCCGCAAGGCGGGCATCAAGCTCGCCATGGTCACCGGCGACCACCCGGCCACCGCCCGCGCCATCGCCGCCCAGGTCGGCCTGCTCGGACCCGACCGGCTGGTGGTGGAGGGCAAGGACCTGCCCGCCGATGACACCGCGTTGGGGGAGCTGCTGGACCACGACGGCGTCGTCGTCGCTCGCGTGACGCCCGAGGACAAGCTCCGCATCGCCCAGGCTTTGCAGCACCGCGGTCACGTCGTGGCCATGACCGGCGACGGCGTCAACGACGGACCGGCGCTGCGCGCCGCCGACATCGGCGTGACCATGGGCGCCTCCGGCACCGACGTGGCCCGTGAGGCCGCTGACCTCGTTCTGCTGGACGACCACTTCGGCACCATCGTCGGCGCCGTCGAGCTGGGCCGGGCGACGTTCGCCAACATCCGCCGGTTCCTGACCTACCACCTGACAGACAACGTCGCCGAGCTGACGCCGTTCGTCTTCTGGGCGCTGTCGGGCGGGTCCTACCCGCTCGCGTTGAGCGTGCTCCAAGTGCTGGCCCTCGACATCGGCACCGACCTGCTGCCCGCGCTCGCGCTGGGTGCGGAGAAGCCGAACCCGCGCACCATGGTCGGACCCGCTCGGACCGGATCGCTGATCGACCGCCCGGTGCTGGTCCGCGCCTTCGGCGTGCTGGGGCCGGCTGAGGCGTTGGCGGCGATGGCGGCGTTCACGCTCGTGTTGCTCGCAGGCGGTTGGGACCTCACTGATCCGGTGCTGCTCGCCACCGCCTCGGGCACCGCGTTCACCGCGATCGTGCTGGGACAGCTGGCGAACGCCTTCGCGTGTCGCAGCGCCACCACACCGGTGAAGACCCTGCTGGGCAATCGGCTGCTGATCGGCGCGGTGTTGTTCGAGCTCGCCGTGCTGGCCGTGTTCCTGTTCGTGCCGCCGTTGCCCGACCTGCTGGGCGGCCGTGCGCCGACCCCGCTGGGCTGGGCGCTCGCGGCGATGACCATCCCGGTCGTCCTGCTCGTGGACGCCGGGCACAAGTGGATGAGGAGGCGTTTCGCATGAACAAGCCGGTGGTCGTCGGTGTCGACGGTTCGCGGCCCGCGTTCGACGCGGTGCGGTGGGCGGCGCAGGAGGCAAAGACGCGTGACGTGCCGCTGCGGCTGGTGCACGCCGAGCTGCGCCTGCCCGGCGACGTTCCCGACCACGACGGACGCACCCGCAAGGCGCTGCACGAGCAGGCGCTGCGTTGGCTGCACCGGGCCGCGGACGTCGCCCGTGACATCGACCCCGACGTGCGACTCGACGTGCACGTGGAGGTCGCCGATCCGGCGCCGTTGCTGGTAGCAGAGTCGGTCGACGCGGAACTGGTCGTGCTGGCCTCACGCGGACTGGGAGGGTTCACCTCGATGCTGTTGGGCTCCACGGCCATCGCCGTGACCAGCCGCGGCGCCTGTCCGGTGGTCGTCGTGCGCGGGGACCGGCGGTCCGGTCCCGTCGTGTGCGGGGTGGAGGGCGACAGTCCGACCGTGCTGGCCCACGCGTTCGACCAGGCGGAGACACGCGGTGTGCCGCTGGTCCTGGTGCACGCCTGGCACGCGCCGCCCGAGCCGCTGGCCGACATGGTGGGGATCGAGTTGGCCGAGTACGACGCCGCACAGGGCGGGGACCTCGCCGCACTGGTGGCGCCGTGGCGGGAGAAGTACCCCGACGTTCCGCTGGAGCTGATCGTCGCCCACGGCAACCCGGCGCGCGCGCTGATCGACCGCGCTCAGGACGCCGCGCTGCTGGTCGTCGGCTGTCGAGGTCGCGGCGCCCTTACCGGTCTGCTGCTGGGCTCCACCAGCCACGCCCTGCTGCACCACGCGCCGTGCCCGGTGCTGGTGGTGCGCGCGACCGTGCAGGACCTGTGATGCGCGTCCTGGTGGCCTACGCGACGGCCGAAGGGTCGACCACGGGGGTTGCCGAGCGCATCGGCACGGTCTTGCGCCGGTCCCGTCACGACGTCGACGTGCTGCCAGTCGGCGACGTGACCGGAGTCGAGGACTACGACACCGTGGTCCTCGGCAGCGCCGTGCACGACCAGCGGTGGCTGCCCGAGGCGTCGCGGTTCCTGGCAGGTCAGCGCGCCTCGCTCGCCCGACGGTCGCTGTGGGCGTTCAGCGTGGGGATGCCCGACGCGTTCCGCAGTCGTGCCCGCGACTGGGTGCGCACCGAGGCGGACGACCTGCTCGACGACGTCCTCCTCCAGGTCGAACCACACGACCACCAGCTGTTCTCCGGAGTCGTGCGGCCGGCGCAGTTCGAGTGGTGGCGTCGCGCGCTATTCCGCCTGGCGGGCGGCAGGTTCGGCGACTTCCGCGACGGAGCCGCCATCGACCGATGGGCCGGTCGCATCGCCCGAACACCGGAGAAGAGTCGATGATGGGCGCGAAGCACGGGCTGCGGCGCACGGTCTACGAGGCCGAGTTGAGGCGGTTGCAGGCTGAGCTGGTGAAGGTGCAGGAGTGGGTGCGCGTCGAACGGGCGCGGGTCGTGATCGTGTTCGAGGGGCGTGACGCGGCCGGCAAGGGCAGCACCGTCAAGCGGATCACCGAGTACCTCAACCCGCGCATCGCCCGCATCGTGGCGCTGCCCGCGCCGACCGAGCGCGAACGCACGCAGTGGTACTTCCAGCGCTACACCGCCCACCTACCCGCCGCCGGCGAGATCGTGCTGCTCGACCGCAGCTGGTACAACCGCGCCGGCGTCGAGCGCGTCATGGGGTTCTGCACGCCCGAAGAGCACCGCAGGTTCCTCCAACAGTGCCCGGTGTTCGAGCGGATGCTCGTCGACGACGGGATCCTGCTGCGCAAGTACTGGTTCTCGGTCAGCGACGCCGAGCAGGAGAAGCGGTTCCGGCGCAGGCTGGACGACCCGATGCGGCGCTGGAAGCTCTCCCCGGTCGACGTCGACTCGATCGCCAGGTGGGAGGACTACTCCCGCGCCAAGGACGAGATGTTCGTCCACACCGACACCGCCGAGTGCCCCTGGTACGTGGTGGAGAGCGACGACAAGCGGCGCGCCCGCGTCAACATGATCGCCCACCTTCTGTCCACCCTCCCGTACTACGAGGTCGAGCCGCCCACCTTCCACCTGCCACCGCGTCCCGCGTCCACCGGCTACCACCGCACCGACCGGCGCCTCCAGACCTACGTCCCGGACCACGCCGCGTCACTGCGCTGAGCCCCAAGTCCCGCACCACCGCGTCCGAACGTCCTGTCCCGTCGAGCTCCTTCGAAACTGCCCGTGCGCCCGCCGCAAGCGGAGCCTGGACAGCAGAGAGGAGATGAGTGACGTGGATTACACATCAAGGCACAAGGCGATGCTGAAGGCGGTCGCGCAGGGCAGGGGACAACTCGTGGGAGGCCTGCGGCCGAACCTGGCGGTCGACGGGCTGTGGTGCGACTTCACAGCCACCAACGACCTCGTGCTCGGCGGCCTCGTCCGGTCGGCGGGCTCGACGGCGGTGCTCACCACCACCGGCGCGGCCGTCCTCCACCAGCTGACGGCGTAGGGCCCAAAGTCCCCGCAGAACCGGGCCGACCGCCGCTGTGGGGCGTCCCGCGGACGCGCGACGGTGGGTGTCCCACGATCGACCAACCAGGGGAGTTGCGATGGCCAAGCGCGCCGCCGAGCCGACCTCGCTGACCTTTCTCGGCGCCACCGGCACCGTGACCGGCAGCAAGTTCCTGTTCGACACCGGTTCGTCCGGGGTGCTGGTCGACTGCGGCCTGTTCCAGGGACTTGCGCCGTTGCGCCGGCGCAACTGGCAGCCGCCCCGGCTCGAGCTCGACCGCCTCGACGCGGTTGTCTTGACCCACGCCCACCTCGACCACTGCGGCTACTTGCCGGTCCTCGTGCGCAACGGCTGGTGCGGACCCGTCTACACCACCGAGGGCACCGCCGACCTCGCCGCGATCGTGCTCGCCGACAGCGCCCACCTCATGGTCGAGGACGCCCGACAGGCCAACGAGGGCGGCTGGACCAAGCACAAGCCGGCGTTGCCGCTCTACGACACCGACGACGCCGCCGCGGCCATCCGGCTGTTCCACCGCGTCGACCACGGCACGTCCCTGCGCATCGCCCACGGCGTCGACCTGGAGCTCGGGCGAGCCGGGCACATCCTCGGCTCGTCATGGGCGCACCTGGACTTCGAGGGCCGCACCGCGGTCGTCAGCGGCGACCTCGGCAGGCAGCACCACCGCGTCCTTCTGCCACCACAGCCGCGCCCAGAGTGCGACGCGTTGCTGGTCGAGTCGACCTACGGCGACCGCGCGCACGACGACGAACGCGCCACCGCGCTGCTGGCCGACACGATCCGCCGCACCGCCGCGCGCGGGGGCAGCGTGCTGATCCCGGCCTTCGCCGTCGACCGCACGGAGGTCGTCCTCATCGAGCTTGCCAAGCTCACGCGCGCCGGCGCCATCCCCGACCTGCCCGTGTTCGTGGACAGCCCGATGGCGCTCGCCTCGCTGCGCGTCTACCGCCAGGCCGTCGCCAAGTCCTGGCCGGAGGTCCGGCCGGAGCTGCTGCACACCCTCGAAGACCCGTTCGACCCCGGCCGCCTGGCCGAGCTGCACACCGCCACGCAGTCGATGGAAGTCAACAACCCCCACCAGCCGTCGATCGTCATCTCCGCGTCCGGCATGGCCACCGGCGGACGCGTGCTGCACCACCTCAAGCAGATGCTGCCCGACCCCCGCCACACCGTCCTGGTCGTCGGCTACGCCGCCGCGGGCACCAGGGCCAGGCAACTGGCCACTGGCGCCCGCGAGATCAAGATCCACGGCCGGTACGTGCCGGTCAAGGCCGAGGTCCAGGTCCTCGACGCGTTCAGCGCCCACGCCGACGCCGACGAACTGCTCGCCTGGGCGGCCGGCGGACCCGAACCCGGCACCACCTACCTCGTCCACGGCGAACCCGAGTCGTCGGCGATCCTGGCCGCTCGACTGGCCACTGAGCACGGTTGGAACGCGGTCGTGCCTCGCGACGGCGAGCGCGTCCTGATCTGACCGCGCCGTGGCACGGACCGGAGGAGCAGCAGCTCCTGAACGCACCGCCGGGACGCACGACGGAGACATGAACCGCCATGCGTCCGACTCGACCGAATTCCGATGCCCACGGCACCGCGCAGGACGAGGTGGACACATGCACCATCAAGTCGGAGACGAGCCGATACTCGTCGCCGGAGCCGGGTTGAGCGGGTTGAGCGTTGTCGCCCACATAGCGGCAGCCCGAATCCCGGTCCCGGTGACCCTGGTCGATGACGGGAGTCGCGACCTCGACACGATGACGTGGTCGTCGTGGAGCGATCACCCAGGACTCTTGGACGATGCGGTGACGAGGAGCTACGACCGGATCGCGGTACACGTGGGTGGCCGGTCGCGGGTGCTCGGGCTCGGTGCCTACCGCTACCGCGTCGTCCGCGGACACGACCTGCACGCGGTGATCCGCCGACTGGTCGGCACGACCGTCACGTTCCGACGCGGACACGTCGAGGCCATCCACGGCGGCAACGTCGTGGTCGACGGCGAGGACCTGCCCGCGAGGTGGGTCCTCGACAGCGCGCTGGGGCACCCGCGGCACCCTCGGGCCGACGCCCGACTGGCGTTTCGCGGGTGGCACGTGCGCACAGAGCAGCCGGTGTTCGTGCCCGACCTCCCGACCCTGTTCGACTTCCGCACCCGACAACTCGGCGGCGCGAGCTTCATGTACGTCCTCCCCGTCGACCGGCACCACGGACTGGTCGAGCACACGTCCTTCGTCCCCCCGGACGGGTACGCGGACACGCCCCGTCAGCAGGAGGCGCTGGGGGAGTACGTGCGGGAAGTGCTCGACGCGCGGGGCTTCGAGATCGAGTCGGAGGAAGCGGCCACTCTGCCGCTCACCGCCGCGCCGGCGCCACGCCGGTATGGCAACGCGCTGACCATCGGGACGCAAGCGGGGATGGTCAAGGCTTCGCCCGGGTACGGCTACGAGCGCGTCCAAGCCGACAGCGCGGCCATCGCCCGCTCACTGCGCCGGCACGGCCATCCGTTCGACATCCCGACCCCACCACCGCGATTCAGGCTCTACGACGGAGCACTCCTCGACCTCGTCATCCGCGACCCGTCCACGATGGAACGCGCGTTCTCGGTGCTGTTCCGGCACGCCACCGCCGAGCCGGCGCTGCGGTTCCTCGATGAGGGGACCGCGGTACCGGACGAGGTTTCGCTCTTCGCGACCATGTCCGAAGCCGGGGCGTTCATCGTGGCGCTGGCCGGACGTTGACGGACAGGGTGATCGGCTTCGACGGGCGGGCGTCCGGGCCGCGCCGGCCATCGGCTCCGCGGTCACCGATGCGACCCCGCGCGGGAGACGGCAGACATCGACGTGGCGACGAAGGGAGGACGAACGTCCCGACAGGCAGGAGCCCACCGGCTGGCCGGTGCCGCCGGTACAACGCCCGGTCGGCGACCGAACGGTCGTTGATCAGCGGCGTCGGAGGGGAAGGGCTGCTTCGGGATCCGACGGGTCAGCCGGGGTCGGGCTTGTGGTGGCGGCCGACAGGCGGGATGGCGAGTGCCTGGTCAACCGATGCGGCAAGCTCCAGGTCCCGGTCGACCTCGGTCATCCGCGTGAGCCGCCTGATCGGATGTCCGGGCGGGATCACGACGACCAGCCGTATCCCGCGGCCGATCGCCTGTTCGCGGGCCTGCAGCAACGTGACCAGTCCCAGCGACCCGAAGAACGTCACCTGTGCCAGGTCCAGCACCAGCACCTCGATTGGTGCGACCACCGAGGGACCGGCGGCAGGGGACGGGGCGGCGTGTGACACGGCCGCCACGGCGAAACCCCGGTCGATCGCCGAACGGACCGACTCGATCGTGAGGTGGTCGACCTCGCCCCACACCCGCACCACCACCGCCCGCCTGGCCGGCAGCGTCTCGACCCGCGTCCACACGTTCGTCCCGGAGTCCACACCCGTCACCCCAACCACACCAGCGAAGAATTCACGACGAGCCGCCTGGTGCCGCCAGGCGGTGAATCACCTCCGATCCACGACAGCGCGATGGATGCTGCGCGCTGTGCTGCCGGAGCGACGTCGGTGTGTCGGATCCGCCCCGGTGGCCGGTATCGGCCGCCGGACTCCGGTCGGTTGCACCGCACGGTGGTCCCGCTCATCCGGGCGGATCGGATCTCCAACTCACGCCGGGTAGCTCGTTGCGGATGACCACCAGTTGGCCGCGCAGCCTGGTCACGGCGTGGTGGACCGACGAGCGCACTTCGGTCGGATCAGGCATCGTCGGTTGATCCCCCAGGTGCGACCCTGGTTGCTCAAGGTCGTAATTCACCCTCGGGCGATACCCCGGCATGCAGACGTCCAAACGATCTGCGACGGTCGACCGGCTTCCCGTCATGTCCGACCGTGACCGCCGGTCCGCGACCACCCCGAGAGCACGTCGCGACCGCCCAACCGGGCCGTTCACGGAGACGCGCGGCTCAGCGTGCGGGTCACCGTGGTGGAGAGGGTCCGCCGCCCGGCGCCCGGCGAGGAACCGGAGATCTCCGCAGCCCCGTAGTCCGGTCAACAGGTCTGTCCGAGTCAGGCGTGGTGCTGCGCGGGCGCGGCGGCGCTACCCGGACCAAAACCGAATCCGCAACAGCGCGCTGCAGGTCGACCTGTACGCCCAGGCCAACGCCGACCGGGCGCACGGGATCATCTACTCCGGGTTCCGGCGGGCAGACCGACTTGGTGGTCGTCGCCCTGGCACTCACCGGGCGGCTGGGCGGTCGTCGCCCTGCCCTCCTGGCACCCCCAAAGCCGACATGTCCACCGTGGTGCCCGCCTGGCCGGTCCGGTCACCTCCTTCCAGGACAGCTACCTCGTCAGCGAACAGGGCGCCGCGACCGTCTCGGGCCACGACGCCGGTGAACAGGCGATCGACCACGTCGCCCACCCCCACCCCCGCGTCCGCGACGAACTCACCGAAGCGGGCCTCGATCTCGGTTTCCCGCTGCGGCCACCGGCCTGAAGTGGACACTCCCCTTCGAGCTGTGCTGAAGGGCTGCGTGCTCGCACCCGTTGATCAGGTCACGAGCGGTCGTCTCCACCACGAAGAAGACGTCGGTGATGTGTAGCCCGTTTGGCTGAAGTGTTCGGTGAGTGCGATGCCGAGTGTCCCCTGCGGCGTCCTTTTGCGGAGTTCAGGGGTAGACGCGCTCATCGGTGGCGAGCGCACTGAACTTCCGCGGAGGAACGATGGTGGGTTCGGACAGGGGTGTCGACATGGGGACGGGCGTGGAGCCCGTTGCCGGCGGTGGGGAGTCGTTGTTGTTCACGCCGGCGCGTGCGGCGGAGTTGTTGGCGGTGCGGGAGTCGTGGCTTCGCCGCAAGGCGGGTCGTCGTGAGGTTCCGTGCACGTTCGTCGGGAAGCATCTTCGGTTCTCGGCCGAGGACCTGCGTGCGATCGTCGCCGGAGGGTCGCGTCCCGCTCGTGGTCGGCGGTCCCGGTCAAGGCTGTAGCGAACCGACGGGTCGCGTTGCGGAAGGCTTGTCGTGCTGTGTTCTGTAGTGGAGGTGGTGTCCGTTCGGTGATCGAGGGACACTCGGCTTCGGATGGGTGTGGTGACCACATACGGGTTGACATCTGTCCTTTATGGAGCGTCCATACCTGCTGCGCCTGTTCGGGCGTGGTGTCGTCGTTGACGAGGGAGTCGTGGGTATGGCGTGGGTGGAGAAGCACGGTTCGGGTTTCCGGGTGCGGTTCCGGTTGCCGGACGGCACGTTGGGTTCGGAGACCGGGTTCACCGATCGTTCGGTGGCGGTCGACCGGGCGAGGGACATCGAGTCGGATCAGCGTCGGGGGACGTTCGTGGACCCCTCCGTGGGCGGCATGCCGCTGGGGGAGTGGGTGCCGGTGTGGGCGGACGCGCACGACGTGAGCGCGACGACGTGGGCGAAGTACGACTCGCACCTGCGCAATCACGTGTTGCCGCGGTTCGGTGACGTGCCGTTGAAGGAGATTTCGCGGATCGCGGTGAAGGGGTGGGTCAAGACGCTGCGGCGGTCGTTGGCCGAGCGGACCGTGGGCGATGTCGTGACGCTGTTGTCGATGTTGCTGGGCGAGGCGGTCGACGAGGGGTTGATCGGGGCGAACCCGTGTCGGCGGTTGCGGGTGAACACCGGTGATCACGACGAGCGGCCTCATGCTTCGCCGTGGCAGGTGCGGGTGATGGCGCGGCGGTGTTCGCCCGCGGACGCCGTGTTGGTGGTCACGGCGGCGTACACGGGGCTGCGGTGGGGTGAGCTGGCCGGGCTGCGATGGGGTCGGGTCGACCTGGCCCGCGGTGTGATCACGATCGACCCGGACAAGGGCGCGCTGCACGAGGTGGGCGGCCGTGTGGAGCTGGGTCCGCCGAAGTCGAAGGCCGGTGTCCGCAGGGTGCATCTGCCGCCGTTCCTGGTGGACCTGCTCACCGGGCACCGGGCCGACCAGGTGCACGAGCACGTCTTCACCGGTTCGGACGGAGGGCTGCTGCGCCGGTCGAACTTTCGGCGGCGCGTCTGGCTGCCCCTCGTCAACGGCGATCCGACCCGGGGATGGGCACCTGTCCATCCTGGTCTGCACTTCCATGACCTACGTCACACGCACAAGACCTGGCTCATCGAGGACGCGGTGCCGGAGATTCTCCAGTGCAAGCGGCTCGGACACCGGATGGCAGGGGTCCGGGGCACCTACTCGCATGTGACCCAGGTCATGGTGGACGCGATGCTCGACGGGATGCAGCGTCGATGGAAGCGCTCGATGGCCGCTCCCACGGGTCCGAACGGGGTGACCACATACGGTGTCGACGATCACACCAAGATCGTTTGCTCCCAATTCGCTCCCACGACAGCAGAACAGCCCGCCAGTGAAGATCACCGGCGGGCTGTCTGACCTGCATGTATTCCTGGTGGACGATACTGGGATTGAACCAGTGACCCCTACCGTGTCAAAGATATGGGGGTCCGGCTCTGACCTGCGTTTTCTCGACTGGCGCAGGTCAGAGTCGGTCGTTCCCAACGGTTAGGTCGAGTTCCATCGGGTTCCACCGCGTTCGCGTCGCCGCCAGATCGCCGTTTGATCTTGTTGTGACGTTGGGCTTGGGGCCTTGATCGCTCGGATGTCCTTAACTCGCGCTTCTCGGAATCCGCATGGCGCGTCCGAACTGCTCGTGCAGGAGCCGTGGTTCGTCGACGGTGGCAGAAGGCGACGCTCAGGCCACGCCGCTCGGAGCGATCAGCCACTTGCCTGCGGTACGCGCCGTCGCTCTCAGCTGAGGGTGCTCCTGCACGATTTCTCGCTGCCGCCCAGCCGGCAGGCCTAGCTCGTGCAGCACGTTGAGGATCACGACCGCCGTGGTCACCTCAACGATGGCGATCAGCTCCTCGACCGGGTGGTTCGGCGTCCTGCCCTCGTGCGCAAGGTCGTTGCGGGCCTGCGTTGTCCTGCTCGCCCAGTGGCCCACGTCCGGCATGAGGAGCGCGATCGCGTCCTGGTCGGGGCGCGCGGCGAGAGCGTGAAGCCTGTCCCGCAGGATCGGATCGTTGCGGATCGCGCTACGAAAACTGGCGCGGAACTCCTCGGGTACCTGCGCGAGCATCGCCTCGCGCATCTCCTTGAACTCCTTCTTGGGGAACGGCTTCTTGTCGATGCGAAGGCCGCGGTGCAGCACCTCAGCAGCGCCCACCGCCGTCAGGAGGTTGTTCTCGACGAAGTGGGCTGGCGCGTAGCGCAGCCCAAGGATCATGTTGGTCGCTGCCTTCAGACGGCCGCGCGTCTCGCACCAGCGGGGCACGATCTCCTCGAACGGGAGCGACTCGCAGGTGAAGAAGACTCGGCGGTCGTCGATGGCCTTGGCATCGTGCTTGCCGAGTGCGGCGGGCGAATAGAGCACGTCGGCGTGCCGGCGCGGTGCGGGGCGACCGTCCGGCAGGACTGACTCGGTCCCGGCCACCTCCAGCCGGAGCCAGATCACGCCAGCTGCACGGTGCGTCGCCAGGGTGATCAGATCCTGTACCAGGCGCGCCGTCTCCCGCGCCCCGGCCGCGGAGAACGGGGCCGCCGGGACGGCTCGCACGAACGCCGTGTCCCGCATGCGCCCCACGGTCTCGCCCTTGCGCTGGTCGAAATACGGCAGTGTATGCCGGTGTTTAAGGCGGAACTCGGTCTCGTCGACCACGACCGACCGCGCTTCGACCGGCTTCACGGCAATGCTCCCGGTCCCGTCGATCTTGCCGTCGGGAGCGCCATGGAAGCCCGTGAACACAGACGACGCAGCCCAGAGTCCGAGGTCCTCGACCGAGACCTCGGCCGCCGAGAAGGCAGCGTCCTCCTCGCCGCTCACGTGCGCACCGATGATCGCGGTCATCGCCGCCAGGACGTGCTTGTCGGGGCTGTTTACCTGCGCGAACATGGTCCGCTTCCCGCCCGTGGGTACGCAGCCGAGGAGGCTGATCTCGCGCTGCTCGGCCGCGCCGTGGATGACGTCCCAGGTCCTGGTGCCCTCGTGGTACATCGTCACCCCCGGAGCGGGGTTCGTCGTGATGCGGTCCTCGAACGCGCCGATCAGCGAGAGCGAGAGGCCACCCTCGGGGTCGTACCGGAGCACGCCCGGGACCTGCTCGTCAGCGTTGTCCGGCAGCCACCACAGGCCAGCCCACTCGCCGGACTCGTCGAGATTCAGAGGATCGTTGGCCATCGTTCTCCCTCTGCAGCGACTACTTCTTCCCCGCTGCCAGATGTTCCTTTGTGCCGGAGCTCGACCAGCACACTGCCCCCACCTATGCCGGGCGCGACGCCATGACGATCATCTTATGGCTCGGCAACCTCACGCAAACTTCGCCAGAGCCGTCGGCAGCTGGCAGACCACGTCCACTCGGGACGCGCTGGTGCGCTCGTCTGCCTCGACGCGACCGGGTCGGTGCTCACCGGGCTTGAAGCGCTCGGATGCGCGGTCGTCGCTACGCATGCGCCGCTGGCACGTGAGCTACTCGCACTGGCAGTGAGGATCGGTTTCATCATGCCCAAGCAGCCGGCGGATTCGCTTGGAGATGTGCTGCCACGGCCTTGCCTGTGACCTGGGTGACGTGCCGGAAGAAGCTGAGGCACTGCTCGACGTCGACCAAGCGCAGTGACGGGTCGTCAGGGGGCGTCGTTGCCTCGCGGAAGGCTTGCAGGACCTGCACCTGCGGAAGGGTGGCGTGCCCGTGGGCGATCGCGTGGCGGACCTTCAGCCATTCGTTGATCTTCGTCTTGACGTCATGGGGGCGAACGGTGCCGGTGCTCGGCCAGTGTCGTGCTGTGAGGGTCGTAACCCGGACGCGGGACCGCGCCGGGCCCAGCTCCCGACGGCAGGCCGGTCTGCACTTCGATCAAGTGGTCACGCCAACGTTCAGCCTCGGTGACGACCTCGGCGGGCAGGGCGTCCAGCAACCCGAACGGCTCAACCGCGGGCAACCCAGGACCATCGAGGACCATCGAGGACCCCGAAGTCTGCGGCCGCCATCAGGTGCCCGGCCAGCACCACCTGCTCCCCGCCGGCGTCCGCGCGCAACCGGACCGTCGAGCCCGCGAGCCCCACCACCAAGTGCTCGTCGCCGTCGAACGCGACCCGGTCGCCGACCCTCAGAACCGCCCCGGCTGAGATCACCAGCCCACCGCCTCGACTGTCACGATGGACTCTGGGTGCAGAGGTTGGTCCAGGTCGGTGTGCAGCTCACGCCGCCAGAGCAGATGAAACAGCACCGGCAGCACCGCGATCGGATCGCCGACCTCATCTGCTCCGTCCAGCAGCCCGGCCGGGGCGGCGAACGCCGTGCACAGCGCCGCGGCGACGTCATCGAGGTGGTGGCGGGGATGGCGGTAGCCGGTCAACCAGCGCACGTTCGCCAGTAGCGTCTGCGGCGGGCTGCCGACGACGTCATAGTCCCAGCCCAACGCCTCGCAGGCCTTCCGCGTTGCGTCGAACGCGACTCGGTCGCGTGGCTTGATCCGGTCCGCCGCGCGGACATCGAGCACCAGCGCGGACCCGTCGGCACGACGGGCGAAGTAATCCGGGGCGTGCGACCGGGCCTTGCCTTCCGCCGTCGTCCAGAACAGCCAGAACGGCTGCGAGGCGATGCCGACGACATCGGGGTCGAAGTCCAGGAGGATCAGCCGGTCGCGCTCCAGCCACGACTCGTAGTCCACCAGGCCGCCGGTCGTCGCGGTCCACCAGCGCCCGTTGTAGTGGCGCTGGCCCTTGTACGAAGGGAACCCCCGCACCGGCGAACACGCCTCGAGCCGCGGTCAGGACTGGCGACCCCTTCGAACCGCGCGTCGTTGCCGAGCAACGTCTCAAGGGGCGTCGAGCCCACCGGCGTCGCGGCTTCGGGTCCAGTCGATCAGGTGGGAGTGGTACAGCCCTTCCCACCGCAGCAACGCACCCTTCGCACCGGGCTCGGTCAGTTTCTCGTATTCCTCCACGATCGCCAGCTTGTACGCCGCGGTGAAGGTCCGGCGCTTCGCCTGCCCCGCACGAGGTCCCCGCTTCTTCTTGCCCACCGCACCATCATCGGCCCGTAGATCGGTGGCGCTCAACGTCACAGTCCCAGAAATCCCGTCCAGCCGCGATCAGCAGCGCCTGCTGCCGCCGGTACCGCCCGGCGAGCCATGGCAGCACGATCGTGATCACCAGGATGATCAGCACCGACGTCACCTCGGTGCGGTCCAGGACAGCCACGGCCGCCGTGCCCGCGATCGCGACCCCGGTGAGGATCTGCCAGCCGAAGCGGGCGTCGACGTGCCTGCCGTGCAGGTACGCGAGCACCGCCAGCACCACCCACGCGCCCACCTGCCACAGCGGCAGGCGGCCGTCCATGTTCAGCCCGCCGACCAGGCCGAGGACGGCGAGGATCCCGAGACTCACCGGACCGACACTAGCCGCACGACACGTGCCGTGAGCACCGCGAGCCCGGCCAGCGCGGCGGCGGCGGGCGTGACACTGAGCGGCAGCGCGAAGTACCCGAGCTGCGCCCACAGCACCGTCCGGCCCGAGCTGATGAACGACACGACCTGCGGGTAGAACACGAACAGCAGCGCCGGCAGCGCCACGACCATCAGCCGCGCGACCGTCAGCCACGGGCGCCGCCCGTGCCTGCCTTCCGCCCAGCGCCCGTGCCCGCACCACCCCGAGCACACCGAGCGCGACGGCCAGAAGCCCGATCGCGGCGAGCACCCAGTCGACGAGCTGCCGTGAGCTGCCGGGCTCCGCCGGTGTCTCACCACGGCTCAGCGCGATCAGCCCGTCGAGGATCGTGCCGGTGTCGTCGACGAGCGCGGCGCCGTTGGTCATCACGGCGTAGCCGTAGCCGGACTCGGGGTCGATGGCCTGGATCGCGTTGTAGGTCCACAGGTTGCCGCTGTGCACGAGCATGCCGTTGCCGTCGGGCTGCCAGCCCATGCCGTAATCGTGCACGTCGGACGGCTCGTGCATGGTGTCGAGCGACTCGGTGGCGAACGGTCCGTGGCCGTTCTGCGCGACGAGCCAGCGACCCATGTCGTGCGCGGTCGTGATCACCGTGCCCGACCCGCCGACCCGCCGACCCGCCGACCCGCCGGGCCGCCGACCCGCCGGGCCGCCGACCCGCCGGGCCGTCGCCCAGCTCCGGCCGGTCGAGCCAGATGCCGTAGAGCGAGTTGAAGCCGTTCGGCGCGACGCCGCCCGCCAGGCTGTCGTGCATGCCGAGCGGCTCGAACACGTGCCGGCGCAGGTAGTCCTCGTAGGACTGACCGGAGACCACCTCGACCAGCCGGGCGGCGACGTTGTAGTTGACGTTGCTGTAGGCGAACCGCGTGCCCGGCTCGGCGGCGTCGACGGGTGGCAGGAGGTCGACGTACTCGGCGAGCGTCCGTGCCTCGGTCAGCTGTCCGATGTCGACGGAGGCATCGGAGATGCCGGAGGTCTGGTTCAGCAGGCGGCGCACGGTGATGCGCGGCGGGAGCTGGGGGAGGAGGTCGTGCACCTCGTCGTCCAGCCCGACGCGGCCGTCCTCCACGAGCGTCATCACCGCGGCGGCGGTGAACGACTTGCTGACCGATGCGACCCGCATCGGCGTGTTCCCGGTGACGGCACCGCCGTGCGCGTCGCGCCCGGCGCCGGGGGCGTGCACGATCTCGTCGCCGTGGGTGACGACGACCGAGACGCCGGGCAGCCCGGTCGCGTCGAGCGCCTGGTCCAGATAGGTGTCGATCGATACCGGCGTGGGGGCGGGGAACAGGGCCAGCACCAGCCCGGCCACGAGCGTCCTCATGGGCCAGAACGCTATGGATCAGCAGGTCGGCGTCGGATCCGCCGATCGACCACGGTCACCCCCGACGATCGTCGGGGGTGACCGTGGCGCATAGCCAGACTCAGCCACAACAAACGACGCGGCTACCTACTCATCTGAGTGGCGTTGCAGTATTAGATGTTCACCTTGGGTCACCATGGATGCGGGTGCGGCGGTTGCCATCAAGGTGAATGCTCTGGCAGCCGCGCTCCGTCGTACTTGACCGATACGGTTGTCGGAGATTCCACCGACGGCAGCACGGACATCTACGCTGCTCCGACCGGCGCGGTGCGGTTGGAGGTGGCCATGGCGGAGCTGACTCTGGTGCTGGAGACGGCCGACGGCACCTTTGTGCGGCGCATCCCCGACGCCTCGCCGTTGCCCGCGGTTGACGATCAGGGGTACGAGGCCGAGGACGCCTCCCGCAACGCCGCTTCGACGTTCGGCATGCCGGACTTCATGTTCCTGCCGAAGCAACAGCGCAACGGTTCCGGCATGCGGGAGCTGGGTGACGGGACCGTGGTCGTCGGTCCTCGTGCTGCGGTGTTGCAGGTCAAAAGCCGGGTGGCGCCCAGCGGCGACGCGGCCAAGGAATCCGCCTGGCTCACCAAGAACATCTCCAAGGCATACGGGCAGGCGAGCGGGACCGTCCGACGCCTGACCAACACCCCAGCGGTCCTGACCAACGCCAGGGGACGGTCGATCCACGTCGCCGGAGCCGCGCACCAGTGGCTGTCGATCGTGATCGTCGACCATCCCGACGTGCCGGAGGGGTACCGACCGCCACCGGGACCGGGGAACACACCCGCGGTCGTGCTGATGCGGCGGGACTGGGAGTTCCTGTTCAACCACCTCTACTCGACTCGCGCGGTACTGGTCTATCTGCATCGCGTCGCCGGCGAACCGCTGGAACTGGGCGGCGAGCCGCTCCGCTACCACGAGTTCGCGCTGGCCGACCGGGAGGTGGAACCCGACCCCGTCGCCCCGAAACTCGCCGGGTTCGGCACCGCGGTGTCCACGGCGCGGGCACCCCTGAGCCCGGCGGGACGTGATGACATGGCGGCTCACCTGTTGCTGCGGGTCATCATGGAGGACATCGCCCGCACACCTCTTGTCGAGGAGCGGGAGGCGGATCGGATCAAGGTGCTCGCCGACATCGACGGCTTCCCGATCGACGCGCGCACCGAACTCGGCCGGACGCTGTTGGGATTCATGTCCGCCATCGGTTCGTGGACCGGGGAAGGCGTACGCACCGAAACCCGGCTCGTCGCCCCCAACCCCGACGAGTTCACACCGATGGTGTTCATGGTCGCCTCGCAACTCGAAGAGCACGTACGTGGCGTGTTCCACGGACGGGTCCACCTGTTCCACTACGACCTGCACGGTTCGGAAGCAGCGGATGGCCAGGGTGTGGTCGGCGTGCTGCTCACGCCCAGCAGGCATCCCGAGTGGTTGTGGGACACCACGATGTTCGCCGTGGACGGCCTGCAAGGGTACGAGCCAGCAGACATGGAGGAGATCCGCGCGGTGTTCGCGCAGCACGCCCCCTGAGCCGTCAGACGGCGCCGAGCGCCCCGGCAGCGGCGCTGCACTGGGTGCTCGGCGTATCGGGGGGCGACGATCGGCAGGTTCGGAGGCACCGTCGGTGTGCCGGAAGGTGGCGGTCGAGCGTTCGGCGAGGCGACCACACTTGGTCTTGCGGGCTCCGTTTGTGGTCACTCGTGTACGAGGCTTGTCAGAGGTGCCGTTGAGTGCTGTTACCTGCGGTTTCGTGCCGTTGAGCGCAGTCGTGTGCTCATGCCGTGGGTCGAGCATTCGCGAGCAAGCAGTGGTGTCGACGGCTGTGCTCGTCGCCAGGCGGCTCATTAGGCGACGGTCCCGTGGTTGGCGCAGTGCAGCAGTGAACGAGTCAGGTCGAGGTGGGTCGCCGCCTAGATGCCACTGTTGCTGTCCGGGCGGGTCGTTGCAGTGCATGGCGAGTTGGATGAGGTGGTGCCGCCCGGAGTAGGCAGTCTGGGCGGCCGTCGTCGCCGTACTCGGCCGCCTTGCACATCTACGGCCCGGAGGCGGGCGGCGCAGTACTGATTAGGCAGATCGCGCCAGGGATGGGTGTTGAGGTTGGCCGCCGGCGAGCGGTAGCGGCGGTCAATGGCGGTGCCGGGGGTGTCTTCGTTGTGTGCGATGAGCGCTCACACCACTGTCGGCTCAGGCGGCCGATCCTCGCCGCGACGTGTGCGGTGCGCGGGCGCTGGGCGAGCGCGGGCAGTTCGACGTCTCGGGAAGGCCGAGGGTTGGGAACGGACCAGGCTTTCGCCGTCCTAGAAGCTGAGGAACATCGTGATGCTGATATCGCCTCCACCGGGCGGCCCTGCGGGTGTCGTCGGCCGTCGAGGGTGACCGGTCGGTCATGGTCCGTCCGGCCCGGTGGCGGCCAGTCCTCGTGCAGCAGGTAGGTCACGCGGTCAGGAGCGGCACGTACAACGTCGTCGTGGAGGAGGAAGTACAAGTCAAGGCGTGTATGACGCCGGGCAACACGAACGAGGACTGGCCGCGCCACGCCGACGCCAGACCGCACAGGGATACCGGAGCCGCGTTGTCCTATACTCCGGTGTTGTACGGCGGATGCGCCCGCCGGTCCGCACTTGAGCTACCCACGCAGCTCATTGGTGTAGGGCGAAGGTCTCGGATTCGCGCACCGGGCTATCCGAACCAGCTGGCTCTCGCGCACCCGGATTTGTAGGTCTGACCTCTGGACGTCCCTTGCCTCGTATCGCGGCGGGTGGCGCGTGGGCACCTGCCGGAGCGGGAGCGATCGTGGCTGTTCGACGTGTGCCGAAGTCGGCTGTCCGGGCTCGGATGGCCAAGACCGGCGAGACCTATCAGCAGGCGCAGGCTGCTTTGTGCAAGGTGGTGCCTGACCATCACCTCATCCCTCCGACGAGTGATCGGCCTTGTGTGGGCCTTTGCCAGTCCGAGTTCTCTCTGACTGACGAGCGAGGCCGGGATGGTGGTTCGATGGTCGCTTGTGGTCGCTGTCCGGGCTACGTCTGTGTCGAATGCGGACGGGTCGCGGTCGAGGAGCCTTTTATGCGGTGCGAGCGGTGCGACGAGGCCATCGAGACGTGGGAGAGGTTTGAGCGGCTTCGCGCCCGCTGTGCGGGTCGCCGATGTGTCTCCAGGGCTCGTGCCGGGACCTCGGACTCGGACAGTGCGGACAGCATCTGCGACTCGTGTGACGAGCCGATTTGCTGGTGTGGTGCGGAGCCGGTCGACTTCTACGGTGGCTGGTGCGACCACGACCACGGGTGGTCCGACGACTCGGAGTGGTCGGAGCACCAGGACCGGCACAACCTCCAGCGGCGGTTCGACTATGCCGTCGGCCTGATCGTCAGGCTGGGGGGTGGGAGCCGCAGGCGGGTATTCGCCCGCCTGCACCGGGCGATGCGGGCGAAAGTCGCCGACGCCGACATCGACCAGTTGCGCGAAGGAATCGAGCACGCCGGGGACTGGGAGCGGAAGTTGCGCGCCAACACCGGTCGAGACCCTGTCTGACTGAGGTCGAGGGTCGGCTGGATCACGGAGTGCGTGCACACCTGGGCGAGTGTCAAACAGGCGGTGGTGTCCGCGGGTCTGCTGTGGTCAAGGCGGCGGCGTATTCGGTGCTGGCGAAGAAGTAGTCGGAGACCCCTGTCCAAGATACGTCCAGTCGGCTGGGGCACGGTGCCAGGGGCTTCTGGTTGGCGGTTCCTGTCGGTCAGAACCGAGACGTCCACCGCGGCTATGACGGGGAGCTGGCGTATAGCGTGAGAAGCGTGCCGGGCGGGCCAGATGGCTAGCCTGTCCGGCACGCGGTCACAGGGGCACGCTCGCCGGTATCGCCACCCAGGTTCTGCTGTGCCGCTCACCGAAACCTCGTTGAGGCCCACCGCTGTCGGCCGCCCACCGCAAGTCGTCAAACTTCGAGCGCGCCTTGACACAACCGCGTTACCGGTCACCGAAGTCAATGGCGAAGCTGTATTCGCGGCCGATCGGTTTGTCATCGGCCCTCGACGTGCCGGTAGCTGCGCGGCGAAGCCGATCCGGCGTGTCGAGTCTCGACCTGCCTGTCCGCCTCGTAGGGTCTTGGCACCACCGCCCGAGTTCGTGGGGTCTGGCGATGGGTCGGGGAACGACCTGTACGACGAACTGCCCTGGATGGTTGGCTAGTGCATCTTCAGAAGTACTCCGTGCGCGGTTTCCGTTCGCTCGCCAAGGTTGCGGACATTCCGATCAGCAGTCCGACGATCCTCGCCGGTCCCAACGACGGCGGTAAGACCGCAGCGCTCGGTGCGCTGGGGTTTCTTCTCGGCACGCATACCGTGACCGAGGACGACAGGTCCTATCTCGCCGGTGAGGACGGTGGACGCTGCGCGGACACCGAGGTCATCGGCGACTTCCGCCTGGACGGCTGGGAGCAGGAGAAGTTCGGGTTGCCCGCAGATTTACGGATCCGGCGGTGGGTCGACGGTGAACTCGCGCCCCGCTACGAGATCTGGGGACCGGTACCCGACGACGAGGAGTTGCGGGACCTCAACGGGAAGCTGGTGCCCGACCTCAAGGACCTGGCCACTCGGTTCGGGATCCGGTTGTCGAAGCCGACGAAGCCCGTGCTGTTGGACGCGTTGGCCGAGTACGCGCGTGAGCACTCCAGCGGTCAGGGTTGGAGCGGGATGCCTCCGGCGTTGGCAGACCGGCTTCCGCGTCTGACGGAGTTCGAGGGCCACTCCCTCGACCCTGAGGCCGCGATCCGGTCCGTGCTGGCGGTCCGGTTCAAGACCTACATGGCCGAGGAGAACGTTCAAGGCCGTGTTCGTGAGTTGGAGACCGCCGCACGGGACTGGCTCGGTATCCAGGCGAAGCCGCTGGCGGACCACATCGTGGAGCGTTTCGGGGACATCGCCTCGGTCACCGTCGAAGCCGAGGTGAGCTTCTCGCCGTCGTTGCGTTCGGCTTCGTTGCGACTGGAGCGTGCGTCCGGGGAGCAGGTGCGCCTCGACCGCTCCGGGCGCGGTAGCGCCCGCCGGGTGTCCATGGCGGTGTGGGAGGGGACCAGCGAGTTGCTGGTCGAACATGCCGGTGACGAGGTCGATCCGGAAGTCGGACCTCCGGTCCAGGTCATCGTGGCCTACGACGAGCCGGACACGCATCTGGACTACCACTTCCAGCGTGAGGTCATGGGGATCATCCGGCGCCAGAGCGCGGCGAAGCACGTCAGCGTCGTCGTCGCCACTCACTCCATGAACCTCATCGACGGTGTGGACATCCGTGACGTCGTGTTGCTCAAGCTGGACGATGCGCGCCGCACGGTCGTGCAGCGCCTGGGCAGTGCCGAACACACCGAGTTCGACCGCCACCTGGGTGCGATCGCTGCCGCGGTCGGGCTGCGCAACTCGGTTCTGCTGCACGAGCGGTGCTTCCTCGCGGTCGAAGGCGAGACCGAGCAGTTGGCGATTCCGCTCCTGTTCATGCTGTCAGAAGGTATGTCGTTGCAGGCTGCCGGAATCGCGCTGTGGGCGTGCGGTGGCAACGACGGCGCCCTCAATCTCGCCAGCTACCTGCACAAGCACAAGCGCAGTGTGATGCTCATGATCGACGCCGACAGCGAGGCGAACAGCAAGATCTTCAGGCAGAGCAACCTGACCCGACACTTCGGTCAGGACAGGGACAAGGTCTCCATAATGCTGGGCAAGATGTCGGGCGTCCACGAGTTGGAGGAGCTGTTCGACGACGAGACGTGGGTGCGGACCGCGAACGAGGCGTGGCCGCGGGACGGCGACTGGACACCTGAGCACTTCAAAGCCCATCGCGGGCAGAAGAAGTTCAGCGCCGGAGTCGAGTACATGCTGAAGCAGCACGGTAAGCAGCACCCGTCGGGCAAGCCCGCGATGCTGTGGGAGGTCGTGGTCCGGCTCGACCGCCGCGAGGACGTGCCGGAAGAACTCCGGAACGTCTTCACCGACCTGCGGGAACTAGCTGGCTAACAAGTCCTCCGTCGATCGAGTGCGTCGAGCCCGCCGCTCCAGCATCCGTTCCTTGCGCTGGGCGGCGGTGGGTTCGACCCATACGTGCCATCTCACTGTCGGCGCCCAGCGCTGGAGATGCTCCTCCCGGTCCACACCGCACCAGCGGCAACCGTTGGGGTTGGGTACCGGTTCATCGTTGCTCTCGTACATCACGTCACCCCTTCCGTACAGGTAGTTGTACCCCGACGGTCTGACATTCGCGGGCTCCGCGCCCATGGGACCGGTGGGCTGACCTGCGGGGCACCGAAGGGACGCGGACGCCATGCGGAGTGCGCTCTACCTGCGTGAGTCGATCGCTCCATATCGCCCAGCGAGCAACGGATCCGTGGTCAGCGGCACCGAGCCCAGGCAGGTGCCTCGTTGGCCTGTCGGTACGGGATACGTCCCGGTGCGATGGTCGGGTGCAAGCGCCGTCTGCTTACCGGCGTGGTCTGCGGCCGAGCCGTCCACCCATACAAGATCGTCATGACTGGACATAATGTCCTCTGGGGAGTGGTGTCGCGCCTTGAACACCCTGAACTCCGCGATGAGGCCCCAGGGAACACGTCTGCGACCGACTCCGTCTTTGAGGTTGTCCCCTTGAACCGGACACCCTGATCCCAGACAGCGGTCTGGGGAAGGATGTTCCCCGTGTCAGGCAAGTCGAAGTACCCCGAGCAGTTCCGCAGGGACGCCGTCGAGCTGGCCCGCTCGTCGGACCGGCCGTTGCGGCAGGTCGCCCGCGAGCTGGGCGTGAACCACGAGACCCTGCGCAACTGGGTACGCACCGCCGAACAGGCCCAGGCGGCCCCCGCCGACGCGGCGGCGGTGGTGGACCAGGAGGAGCTGCGGGCGCTGCGCAAGCGGGTGGCGGAACTGGAGTTGGAGAAGGACATCCTCCGGAAAGCCGCCGCGTATTTTGCCAAGGAGATGGGTCGTTGACCCGCAGCTACCGGTTCATCTCCGAGCATCGCGCCGTCTTCGGCGTCACCCGGCTGTGCAGGGTCCTGGGCGTGCGGCGCCCCGGCTTCTACGAATGGCTCGCCGCCGCCCCGACCAGGGCGAAGCGGGCTGCGGACGACGAGGGCCTGGCCGCCGAGATCGGGGAGGTCCATGCCGGTCACCGGGGTGCCTACGGGCGTCCGCGGATCGTCGTCGCGCTGCGCCGTCGTGGCCGTCGGGTGAATCACAAGCGGGTCGGCCGGGTCATGCGCGAGCGCGGGGTCGTCGGCCTCACCCGCGGGCGACGCAGGTCTTTGACCAGGCCCGATGCCGTCGCGGCGCCGGTGCCGGACCTGATCGGCCGGGACTTCACCGCCCCGACCCCGGGGAGGCGGCTGGTCGGCGACATCACCTAATGGGTGGGTGAGACCTGCGGCGATGGATCGTCTGTGGGTCGAGCGATTGGCAGGTGTCCACTGAGATATCACCGACCCGAGGTCTGGGAGGGTGTGCTCGTCGAGCCGCTGACGGGTGACCACTCCTGTTCCACCGACCATGAGGTCTCTAGGTAGACGGTGGCCCTGCCAGTCGCTGGGCTTGCAGCCGGCTGGTGAGGTGTCGTGCCTCGAGCACTGTCCATTAGGTCGCCGCGCAGGCCCTCGGGCTCGTCACACCCTGTCCGCGATCACGACCCCCGAAAGGGCACATGACGATCACCTGCGGGATCGATTGGGCTGAGGGACACCACGACGTCGCCTTGCTCGACGCCGACGGCCGGCGGATCGCGAAGTTACGCATCGACACCGGCCTGACCGGATTCACCGAGCTGATGACACTGCTCGCCGAGCACGCGACCGACCCGACCAGCGTGTCGGTCGCGATCGAGACCGACAAGGTGCTGATCGTCGCGGCACTACGCGCTGCCGGGTTCGACGTCTACGCGATCAACCCCCGGGCGGTGGCCCGCTATCGGGAACGGTGGGGCCAGGCGGGCGGGAAATCCGACCGCGGTGACGCCCTAGTGCTGGCCAACGTGCTGCGCACCGACCGCCACCTGCACCGGCTACTACCCGCGACCAGCGAGACAGGACGAGCGGTCAAAGTCCTTGCCCGCCAACACCAGGAGGCGATCTGGGTCAGACAGGCGACGGTGAGCCGGCTGCGTTCCCTGCTGATCGAGTACTACCCCAACGCCCTGACCGCCTTCCCGATCCTGACCCACCACGCGGCGTTGCACGTCCTGGCTGCCGCGCCGACGCCGACGGCCGCGGCCAGGCTGACCCGAACACGGATGGCGACCCTGCTTCGCCGAGCAGGCCGTCGTAACGACCCCGGCCTTGCCGAGCGGATCGTCGCACAGCTGCAGACGCCGGCCCTGCGGCAACCGTCACCGGTGGAAGCCGGCTACGGTCGCGCCGTCGCGGCGCTGCTGGCCGTCGTGACCGTGATGCAAGTCGGTATCGCAGACCTCGAGGCCGCGTTGGCGACCGAACTCGGCCGGCACCCGACCGCCGGACTACTGCGCTCGGTGCCTGGGCTGGGACCGATCCTGGCGGCGCGCGTGCTCGGCGAGATCGGCGATGACACCACCCGCTTCGCCACCGCCCAGAACCTGCGTGCCTTCGCCGGAACCGCACCGATCACCAAAGCCTCCGGCAAGTCCACGGTGGTCCGCGCCCGCCACATCCGCAACCGGCGCCTGGGCGACGCCTGCCACTGGTGGGCCTTCGCCTCGATCACCAAGTCCACCGGCGCCCGAGCCCACTACGACCAACGCCGCGCCACCGGCGACAGCCACAACGCCGCCCTACGCAACCTGGCCAACAAACTCCTCGGCCGCCTCTGGTGGTGTCACACCAACAACCAACCCTGGCGCGAAGACGCAGCCTGGCCGCAATCACAACCACCAAACAAACCCCCACTTGACACCTGACCCGCGTGAGGTGTCTACCTGCCCACCCGGGAGGGCTGGCTCTACCTGGCCACGGTCATCGACCTGCACAACCGCGAGGTCATCGGGCACGCGATGGCCGACCACATGCGCGCCGACCTCGTCCGCGACGCCCTCGACCTCGCCGTCAAACGTGGTCTGACCAGCGAAGACGCCATATTCCACGCCGATCGCGGGTCGCAATACACCTCCGGACTGTTCCGCTCCACGCTCGCCGGTCACGGCATCCGACCGTCGGCGGGGCGGACCGGGTCCTGCTTTGACAACGCGGTCGCGGAATCGTTCTTCGCCACCCTCAAAACCGAGATCGGCACCACCGTCTGGAACACCCGGGACGACGCCCGACGCGACGTTTTCGCCTACCTGGGCTACTACAACCACGACCGTCTACATTCGACACTCGACTACCGCACCCCGCACGAAGCCCGTGTCGGCTATCGTCGAGGACTCACCCTCGTGGCATGAAATCCGGTGTCCGGACTTCGGGGACAACCTCACTTGACCGATCCGACGTGGTTCCCCAATGTTCGACGCCTCGACCCCACTCCTGGGGGTCAGGGGGTCGCAGGTTCAAATCCTGTCGTCCCGACGGCCAAGAGGTCTTCGCAGGTCAGACACTGCGAAGGCCCTCTTTTTGTGATCTTGGTTCGTTCTTCGAGGTCGAGCACGTCGCTCAGCGATACCTTGACTCGGAGGAGTTCCGCGATGCCCCTGCTGGACCTGACCAAGATCACCACCGGCCTGTCGAAGACCTGGACGGGCTACCTGGGCGACTGGGACCGGACCTTGCGTTCGGCCGGTCACCCGGAGACCACCCGCTACAACTACCTTCTGGCCGCCACCCAGCTGGCCCGCTATCTGGAGGAGTACTCGCCCGACCCGGACGCCGACGACGCGGCCGACGACCCGTGCGAGGTGACCAAGGCCCACATCGAGGCATTCCAGGCCTGGATGATCGAGACCCGCTCGGGCGCCACCGCGCTGAACAAGCACAAGGGCCTCCAGCAATTCTTCAATGGCTGATGCTCGACGAGGAGGACATCGACCGCTCACCGATGGAACGGGTGAAGCAACCGCAGGTCCGGAAGAAGCTGATCCCGGTCATCCGTGACGACGACACGAAGCGGGTTTTGGACACGTGCAAGGGCAAGGATTTCGTCCAGCTCCGCGACGAGGCCGTCATCCGCCTCTACTACAACACCGGCGCCCGCCTCTCCGAAGTCGGCAACCTCACCCTCGACGACTTGGACATGGACACCGACTCGGTCCACTACCACGGCAAGGGCAATAAGGACCGCCGTGTGCGCTTCGGCCCGAAAACCGCCCGTGCCCTGAGCCGCTAGCTCCGTGCCCGCACCAAACACCAGGCCGCCGACCTTCCGGACCTGTGGCTGGCCGAACGCGGCATCCGCCGATTCGCCCCAAACGGCATCAAAATCATGCTCAAACGCCGCGGCTTGGCCGCCGGCGTGACCGGCGTCCACGCCCACCGCTGGCGGCACAACTTCGCCCACGAATGGAAACGAGCCGGCGGCGACACCGGCGACCTGATGCTGCTGCTCGGCTGGACCTCCGAAGACGTGCCGCGCCACTACGGAGCCAGCGCGGCGGCCGAGCGAGCCCAGGAGACTCAACTCCGGATGGGCATCGGCGAACATGTTTGAGCTTCGGAGTCGCGTTGATGAGGCACATCGGCTACACCGAGGGGATCGCCCTTCTCGCGCGGGACGAAGACATGATCTTGCGCCAGGTGCCTTCCCGGACAGGACCACCCCCGCTCACACGGGGGAAGACAGTGACGCCGGGCTCGTGTCGGGCATCGGTCGCCAGACCACCCCCGCTCGCGCGGGGAAGACCTGGACGACGGCGTAGCCCACGCGGTGCCGTACGGACCACCCCCGCTCGCGCGGGGAAGACTTGCGCAGCGACAGCACGGCGAAGTTGGCGCCGGGACCACCCCCGCTCGCGCGGGGAAGACCTCGCCGAGCAGGGGATCACCGAGGGCAAGCTGGGACCACCCCCGCTCGCGCGGGGAAGACCCCGTCCGGTGTCTCCCAGGAAGGCGGGAAGCCGGACCACCCCCGCTCGCGCGGGGAAGACAAACTATCCAACACTGGTCCGTTCAGGTCATCCGGACCACCCCCGCTCGCGCGGGGAAGACAGACGGAAGGGGCCTGATGGCGGGTCTTCGCTGGGACCACCCCCGCTCGCGCGGGGCAGACACGGTGCGCGAGGTCGCTTTCGACCCGGCGTGGGGACCACCCCCGCTCGCGCGGGGAAGACGAACAGAGTCAAACCGCCGCCCTCAGAAATGCTGGACCACCCCCGCTCGCGTGGGGAAGACTAGCCAGCGATCCCCGTAACACACACACCGATCGGACCACCCCCGCTCGCGCGGGGAAGACGCGAAAGGCCCGGGCGGCGCCTTGTTGCTGGAGGGACCACCCCCGCTCGCGCGGGGAAGACGTCCGCCAGTCCGCACCGGGGGCGCGGATCGAAGGGACCACCCCCGCTCGCGCGGGGAAGACGACTCCCGAATGCAGGTTCGCTTCGACACCGAGGGACCACCCCCGCTCGCGCGGGAAGACAACGGCAAGAGCCGGAAGTCCTCGGCGTGCAACGGACCACCCCCGCTCGCGCGGGGAAGACACGACCGCGCCCGACGTGGACGACATCAACGAGTGGACCACCCCCGCTCGTGCGGGGAAGACCGTACTGTCCGGCCATGCCCCGACCACTTGGACGGACCACCCCCGCTGGCGCGGGGAAGACGGTTTCCTCGACGGGAAGCAGGACCCGGAGTTCGGACCACCCCCGCTCGCGCGGGGAAGACGTTCGGCGTGGTTCCCCCGACATTGGTCCAGAGGGACCACCCTTGCTCGCGCGGGGAAGACCGACCGAAAGCCTCTCCGAGGCGGCCGGGGCGGCGGACCACCCCCGCTCGCGCGGGGAAGACTCGGCCGCGGTGGCGGTCAAGCAGCGCTGATGGGGACCACCCCCGCTCGCGCGTGGAAGACACAAACTCTTGCCGGGGCATGAACGGGTTCGGCGGACCACCCCCGCTCGCGTGGGGAAGACGCCGACGTGATGGGCGACTAGGTGCTCAACGGCGGACCACCCCCGCTCGCGCGGGGGAAGACCTCACCACCCGGTCCGGTTTGCCGTCCACGATGGGATCACCCCCGCTTGCGCGGGAGAGACTCGGCGGTGATCAGGCCCGGCAAACCGATCGGAGGACCACCTCCGATCGCGCGGGGAAGACCGGCGCACGTGGCGGTGGTTCCAGGCCCGGCTGGGACCACCCCCGCTCGCGCGGGGAAGACGCGGGCACGGACAGGCAGGTCCGGACGACCTCGGGACCACCCCCGCTGGCGCGGGGAACACTGGGTCGCCAAGATGAACCTGCCGACGCTGTACGGACCACCCTGCTCGCGCAGGGAACACTTCGGATATATCGACTGTCGACTCCCTTGATCAGATAATCCCCGCTTGCATGGGAAAGTGTCGCCCTGGCCGACGCGACAGTCCGCGTGATCGGATCACCCCGCTTGCGTAGGGAACACGCCTGCCCGATCCCTTGGGTCGCTGAGGACGAGCTACCTATTGTCGCAGGATAAGGCATTCTGGCCAGTCACCTTACACGTTGCGGTGTGTTTATCCGGATCGTTCCGGTTTCGGATCTCGATGGCAGGTCGATGCCGTCGGACATGGCGTCTTACTCCAACGGGCAGGCGTCGAGGCGCGAGCGGCGCGTTCGCTGTCTGATCCGGAGGAGGTGCTTCGTGTGTGTGGGATGGCGGTTTCTATCACAGTTTTTGTGTGGCCTGAGGTTGCCGGTGGGTGGATGGGGTGGCGGTCGGACCGTGGGCGGCGCCTGTCAGCGACCGATGTGTACGCCGCCTGGCCGAGCCGGGGTGCACTGGATGTTGGTGGGCCGGCTCCTGCTGATTTGTGGGACTGGGTAGGTGGCTGGTCGTGGGTGGGTCGGCGGTTATTGGTCAATCCGGTTAATGTCGGGGTCGAGGTGTGCGGGTGGAGTGGGGTTGTGGTTTCCGGCCCGCCGGGCTACTTCGGTCCCATGGGACGCCGGATGAAAAGTCCTGCATTTAGCGGATTCTGCTTCCAGTGCCTTCCGACGCTGTCGGTATGTGGTGGTCTCCGATGTGTCCTTCTTGCATGCCTGCATCCGGTTAGTGATTTTCGGTCAATTTCGAAGTCGGTGGTGTGGAGATTCTTCATTGTTGCCGGGTTGGGGTCGGTGCGATCTCCGGCATGCGGTGTCGGTTCTACCGCATTTATGCGGAGCGGTCGGCTCCGATCGGCTGATGTTCTCGCGGTCATCCGGGCTGTACTGCGGATAATTTCTGGCGAGGCGTTGCTACGTTTGGGTGAATTTAGGTGCCGAAGGTGCTGGTGGTGCTGCCCTGATTGGATTTGTCGAACTGGCTTCTGCTTCCATGTCGCATCTCGGCGTCGGGAGAGCGCCGGGTTCTGATGCGAGGAGTGAAGCAATTGTGGGCATGCCTCCCGTGTGGGGTGCCTGGGGGAAGTGGTCGCGCGGACGGTCGCCGCATCCGTTGGTGTGCCACCTGATCGACACGGCGTTGGTGGCGCGGGAGCTGCTGCCGCGGTTGCTCGGACCCAGGTGTCTTGCGGTGTTGCGGGCGGCGTTTCGGCCGTTGGGGGACGCCGATGGTTGGATCGCCGTGCTGTGCGGCATCCACGACTTGGGCAAGTACTCGCCGACGTTCCAAGGGATCAAGGCCGAGCTGGCCGCCGAGCGTCTGGGGCCGGAAGCGGCGCCTGATGTCCACTTCGTGTGCAAACTCGACGGTGTGCAGCGCTTGGACGTGCCGCACGGCCTGCTGACGGCACTGCACGTCAAGGACATGCTCGCGTCGTGGGGAGTCGACACCGTTGTCGCCAGCGATATCGCGGTGGTGTTGGGTGGTCATCACGGATACTTCCCCAAGGGCTCGGCGGTCGCGCAGGCCCGGACGGCCCGGAACGACCACGGTGGCCAAAAGTGGGCGCGGTGGCGCGACGCGATGGTGCTACAGGTCGTTGATCATCTGGGGTTGGGCGATCCGCGGACGTTGCCGTGGTCGCAGGTCGAGTTCGGTATCGTCGCGGCTGTCAGCCTGGCGGGACTGACGACGGTCAGCGACTGGATCGCCTCCGACGAGTCGAACTACAAGTCGCCCGACGGGCCATTCGATCTTGCCGAGTATGTCCGCGTCGCACGTCCGCGCGCCGTCGATGCGGTCGTGAAGGCCGGTGTGCAGCGGTGGACACCGCCGGTCGACACCAGCTTCAGGGGCCTCAACCCGACGGCGCCGGATGTGCGGCCGGTTCAGGTGGTGGCCGAGCGGTTGGCGGCTGATCGGCGTGGGCCCACGATGGTGGTGGTCGAAGCGCCGACCGGTGAGGGCAAGACATTGCTGGCGTTCCAGGTGGCAACGACGTTGGTGCGCAACCTGGAGCTGTCCGGTGTGTACGTGGGCATGCCGACCAAAGCCACGAGCAACCAGGTGCTGGACGAGTTCGAGGCGCTGTTGGAACGGATCGGGGACACCACCGGTGTGCATCTGGTGCACTCCGACGCCCGAGCCCACCTGGCCGAGCGGGACACCGAGCCGTCGGATGTCGGTCGTGACGATCCGCACGACGGTGACGCCGCGGCCCGGGAGTGGTTCACCCGGAAGAAAAGCCTGCTGGCCAGTCTGGGTATCGGGACCGTGGACCAGGTGGTCCGGGCGGGCATCCGATCCGGGCACGGGTTCGTGCGGCTGGCCGGGTTGTCGGGGAAGGTCGTGGTGTTCGACGAGGTGCACGCCTACGGCGTGCACATGTCGACGCTGCTCGACCGGCTGCTGATGTGGTTGGGGCGGTTGGGTGTCTCGGTGGTGATGTTGTCGGCGACGTTGCCGACGCGACGTCGTGACGAGTTGGTCAGGGCGTGGCAGGCGGGGCTGACGGGACGTCGTTCCGGCATGGTGGCCGCGGTGCCCGCCTGTGAGGGCTACCCACGGGTGACTGTGGCTGGCGAGGATGGGGTCGCTGTGCAGGAGGCCGGTGTCTCGATGATCAATCAGGGGCGGGACGTCGTGCTCGACCACCCTGTACCGGCCGAGCAGGTGGTGTCGTGGCTGCTGGATCAGGCGCGCAGCGGACGCGGTGTCGCGGCGGTGCACAACACCGTGGCCCGCGCCAAGAGGACCTACGAGGAGGTGGACGCGGCGGTCGCCCGACTGCCTGAGGAATACTTCGCCGAGGGTGTGCGGCCGGTGGTGAAGCTGATCCACGGGCAGATGGATCGCGTCGAGCGCAGCGACGTAGAGGAATGGCTCCGACGCGGGTTCGGCCCTCGCGGCAGCCGCGCACCGGCCATCGTCGTAGGGACGCAGGTACTGGAACAGAGCCTCGACCTGGACTTCGACGCGATGCTGATTGACCTCGCGCCAATGGATCTGGTGATCCAGCGCGCGGGACGAGTCCACCGGCACAACCGCAAGCAGCGAGGGCCGCTGCTACTGGGCATCACCGGAGTGACCGACACCGACGGCGCACCGGTGTTCCCGCCACACGTGCACACGATCTACTCCCGCTACATCCTGCTGCGAACCTGGGCGCTGCTGCGACACCGCACGGTGATCCGCTGCCCGCGGGAGGTTCCCGCCCTGGTCGACACCGTCTACGGCCCGGCGGAGGCCGTCACGTGCCCCTCCGGGTGGGAGACGACGTGGCGGCAGGCGGAGGCGGCACACCGCGCGCACGGTCACAGGCAGGTCGACCGGGCGGCGAATCTGTACCTGCCCGTACCGGTCGGGGAGGTCGCCCTGGAACAACTGTCCGAGCAACCGCAAGATCCCCGACGGACTCGTGAGGGCAAGGGGAACCGGTGATCGACGACGAGTACGACGACCTCGACACCGTGGTCGAAGTGGTCCTGTTGCGAGCCGACGAGAACGGTTCGGCCGGCAGGATCATCCCGGTGCGCGGCCTGACGTCGATAGACCTCACCGCCACCGGACTCACCGCGACGGCGGTGCGGGAGTTGACGGACTCCAGCACTGTCCTGTCAGCCCCGGACGGAGTGCCGTCGGAGGTGGTGCACGTCCTGCGGGCAGCACCGGTTCCGCCGCTGTTCGCCGGCTCCTCATGGCTGCGCCACCACCGGCCGCTGGTGCTGCGTAACGGGCGATGCCCGGTCGCGGGCCACATCCTCAACTACGAACCGGAGTCCGGCGTGTACGTCGATGGTGACCTGTGACGCGTGAGGCGGCGACATCGTTCGACCTGCTAACCGAGCGGTGGATCCCGGTGATCGACCGCAACGGCACACCCGACAAGGTCGGGCTGAGACGACTGCTGCTCGAATCACACGCGCTCCGGCGCATCTCCGGCAGCACCTCGCCCATGACCGCCGCCTTGTACCGGCTGGTGCTGGCGTTGTTCCACCGCGCCTACGCGGTGACCACCGAAGTGGAGTGGAAAGACCGCTGGGAGGCCAAGTCGTTGCCGGCCAAGCCGCTGCAGAAGTACCTGGCCGACTTCGGCGACCGGTTCGACTTGTTCGATCCACAACGGCCCTTCCTGCAATGCCCGGCGCTGGCACGCGTCACACCCCAGACCCCGGCGAAGCTGATTCCCCACCGCGCGGTGGGCAACAACGTCACCCTGTTCGACCACACCACCGCCACCGACATCACGCTGCTCGATCCGGACGAAGCCGCCTGCTGGCTGATCACCACCCAGGCGTTCGACCCAGGCGGCACCAAAACCCCCTATGAGCGCGTGAGGTCATCGAAGCTGGCACCGTGCAACCGCCTGGGCGTCGTCCTGGTCGAGGGCGACACCCTGCTGCAAACGCTGCTGTTCAACGCCCTGCTGTACGACCCGGAACTGCATAAGCCGCGCAAGACCACGATCGACGACGCGCCGATCTGGGAAGCGGCCGTTCCCCCGCCGGGCATCCCGGACAAACGGCCGGCGCGTGGCTGGACGGATCTGTTGACCTGGCCCTCACGGCGCATCCTGCTCTCCCACCGCCGCGACGGTGACGCCATCAAGGTCGACGGGGTCGTCATCACGCCCGGGGTCGAATTCACCGGTGAGCTGGTGCACGACGAGAAAATGGCGGCTTTTCGTCAGCCGACCGGGAAAAACGGCAAGCCGAAGAAAGACGCGCCGCTGCAGCCGATCCGGCTGGCCCCACTGCGTGGCGTGTGGCGGCACAGCGTCGAACTCCTGCTCGCCGACCAGCCGGGGGAGGGGCGGTCCCGGGTGAGGCCACCAGCGCTGGACCAGATCGCCAGACTGGCCGAGCGCGGCCGGCTGCCGCAAGGCGCCTCCTACACCCTGCGTGTGTTCGGTCAACAGCTGAACAAGGAGCAGTCCGTGGTCGTGGACTACCTCGAAGACGCGGTACCGGCACCGGTGGCGCTTCTACGTGCCAATGACCCGGTCGTGGCGACCCTGGTGGGCATCGCGATCGCACTCGCCGACGACGCCGGGGCCGCGCTGCGCCACTTGGAAAGCGGCTATCGGGAGGAACGGCGAGCCAAACCCGTCTCCGGACTCGATCTGGCGTACTGGCCGCACCTGACCAACGCCTTCGGCGAGCTGCTGGAGGATATGGCCAAGGCCCGGCGGAAACAGCGCCCGGAGACCGATGCGCTGACCGCGTGGGCCGAGCACGTCGCCCGCACCGTCCGGTCCGCCGGCAACCGCTGGGCCACAGGCGCCTCGATCGACGGACGTGACCTGCTGATCATCGCCAAACACGTCGAGAAGTTCGACAACATCGTCGCCAAGCTCGTGCGCACCTTCCAGGCGAAGGTGCGCGGCTCCCTCACGAAAGAGCAGGACGGGTGACAGACAACCACCTCAGGCAACGCCGCCGGGCGTTCACCGGCTACCTCTACGGCCTCTACCACGGCCTGTCCTCCGACAACGGCACCAAGGCCGCCGAGTCCCGCCGCGTACTGGCCCGCCTGCGGCGGACGTTCTCCGGTCCACGTCAGGAAGCCGAAGCCTACGAGTACGTCTTCACACACGACCCCCCGCGCAGCGAGGAGGAGGCGTGGCTGCTGGTGGCCGGGTTGTTCGCCCTGCATCCGCAGCCGCGGCGCGATCCGTCCCGACGCGGCTCGATGGGCGGCTCGATGGGCGAGCTGGAGGCCCGGCGCGGTTTAGCCGCTGCCCGGCGCTTCACCGACCTGGTGGCGCGCGACCGCGACGGCCTGCCGCACCACCTGCGCCAGACCATCCGACTGCTGGCCTCCCACGACATCACCGTCAACTACGACCAGCTGCTGGACGACCTGGCGATCCTGCTCGGTGACGACTACCGCGAGCAGGACGTCCGCAGCGTCCGCCTGCGGTGGGCCCGTGAATTCCACCGCCCATCACCCGAGCGCGCCGCCATGACCACTGCCAAGGCCACCGACACGGTCGATGACGAGCCGGACGACGACTCGGCCCAAGACGACTTCGCCACCACGGAGAACTTGTGATCCTCGAACTGCACCTGCTCCAGTCCTTCCCGGTCAGCAACCTCAACCGCGACGACACCGGCCAACCCAAGACCGCCACCTTCGGAGGCCAGAGCCGCGCCCGCATCTCCAGCCAGTCGCTCAAGCGCTCCGCCCGCCTGTTGTTCAACGACTACGGCCTGGACAAGTCCGAGACAGGGATGCGCACCAAACGGCTGATCGGCAACGCCGCCAAGCGACTGGCCGGGGCAGGGCGTGACGCCGAGACCGCGCCCGGCGTCGTGACCGCCGCGCTGGAATACCTCGGGTTCGGCGTGGACCAGGACAAACTGCTGACCGAATACTTGCTGTTCGTCGGTCCCGAAGCCATCGACCGGCTGGCCGACTACAGCCAGACCCACTGGGACACCCTGGCCGTGACGGCGGCGGCCAAGGCCGCCGCGAAGCAGGCCGAAGACGAGGCCAAGGTCAAAACCAAAGGCAGGGTCAAGAAGGCGAAAATCGAGAAGCCGAAGCCCGACAAGCAGGCCGAGGCCGATGCCAAGCACATCCTCGACGGCGCCCGAGCCGTGGACGTAGCCCTGTTCGGGCGCATGATCGCCGACAACAAGGACTTCAACGTCAACGCCGCATCCCAGGTCGCCCACGCCCTGTCGACCCACGCCGTGCGCAACGAGTTCGACTTCTACACCGCCGTCGACGACCTCAAACCCGACGCCGAGTCCGGCGCCGACATGATCGGTACCGTCGACTTCAACTCCGCCTGCTACTACCGCTACGCCAACGTCGACATCGCCCAGCTGACCACCAACCTCTCCAGCGACTCCGACCTGGTCGACCGCGGCCTGCGCGCCTGGCTGTACTCCTTCATCCACGCCGTCCCCAGCGGCAAGCAGAACTCCATGGCCGCCCGCACCCTGCCCGATACCCTGCTGGGCGTCGTCCGCGACCGCGGCGCGTGGAACCTGGCCAACGCCTTCCTCAAGCCGGTCGTCGCCGACGACCTAATGGCAGCCTCCACCGAGCGCCTCACCGCCCACTTCGCCCGCCTGCGCGACTTTTACGGCAACGGCCAGATCCGTGCCGTCGCCGCAGCCTCCGTCACCGGTGACATCGCGCACCTGGATCCCAGCGACACAGTCACCGGCATCGACCAGTTCACCACCCGCCTGCTCACCGCGACCCGCAGCTGACCACCATGTCCACCTCTCTGGCCCTGTGCTTCGACGCACCCCTGCAGTCCTGGGGCACCCGATCACCCGGCACCCTGCGCGACACCGCCGCCGAACCGACCAAATCCGGTGTCGTCGGCCTGCTGGCCGCCGCCTTGGGCGTCCACCGCGACGACCACGACGCGATCACCGATTTGGCCGCGCTCACCCTGGCCGTTCGCATCGACCGCGAAGGCATCCTCGAACGCGACTTCCACACGACCCAGAACGTCCCCACCACGCTGGGCAAAGGCCACCGCACCGTAGTCAGCGAGCGCTACTACCTCGCCGACGCCCTCTTCCTAGTCATCGTCGAAGGCAAACCGGAACTACTGCGCCAACTGAGCTATGCGATCGACAGCCCGTGCTGGCCGGTGTTCTTCGGCCGACGCGCCTTCGTCCCCGCACGACCACTGCTCACCCGCACCGGCCTCACCAACCAACCCGCCATCCAGGTCCTGAGCACGCACCCGTGGCTGGAAAACGACCCCGACATCAGGACGAGCGAAAGCGACAAAACCGAGCGCGTGCCGTTGCGCACCGTCATCGACTGCGAAGCCGTCACAGCGGGCGCCGTGCTGCGCCGTGACCACCCGATCAGCTTCACCCACGGCGACCGACGGCATGGCCACCGTTACATCCTGCCCGGCACCACCCCGCTCACCGATCCCATGATCAACGATGGAGACCAAGTCCAGTGTTCCTGACCAAACTCTCCCTCAACGTCAGGTCCCGCGAGTTCCGTCGCGACTTCGCCGACGTCCACGACCAGCACCGCACCGTCATGTCCGCCTACCCCGACACCGACGGCGACACCCCCGCCCGCCAAGCCCACGGCGTGCTGTGGCGCCTGGACCCCACCCACATCGGCTACACCGCCTACATCCAAAGCCACACTGAACCCACCTGGGCCGACCTGGCCCGCGACTACACCACCGCCACCCCCGAAGTCCGACCACTGCAACCAGTGCTCGACGCCATCGCGCCCGGCCGCAAACTGTCCTTCCGGCTACTCGCCAACGCCACCCAGGACACCCGCCCCGTCGAACTCAAAGGCAAGACCCGCCGCGTGGCACACCACAAACCCGACGACCAGATCGCCTGGCTCATCCGCAAAGGCGAACAACACGGCTTCGTTATCCCCACCGCCCGCGACGGCCAACCCGACGTCAACCCCTCACCCGTCCCGAGAATGACCGGCCGCAAAGACAACAGCACCATCACCATCGACCCGGTCCGCTTCGACGGTCACCTCATCATCACCGACCACACCGCCTTCACCCACGCCCTCACCACCGGCATCGGACGCGCCAAGGCCTACGGCTGCGGCCTACTCACCCTCGCCCCACCACGCAACACCTAACCCGAGATCCACCCCACGACGACGCGGACAGACCGGATCCCATCCAACCGGCGCGACCACTTCACCCCGCTCGCGCGGGAAGATGGCCGCGAACGCGGTCGCATCGATGTCAGGCTGGGGTCAGCCCCATTTGCGCCGCGGCAAGAGGACCCGGCCGCAGCGGTTCGGGCATGTCACCGTCACCCACAGACCGGCCGTTGCTCGACCGCGCCGAACACCACAGCTTCACCGCTCGCGCGGGGCGACACGCTTGAGCAGAGCGGCACTCCCAGGCTTGAGGCGGACCACCCCCGCTCGCGCGGGGAAGACCTGGCACACGCCGTCCGCGTAGCCCTTGCGGACGGACCACCCCCGCTCGCGCGAGGAAGACCAACCTGATGGGCACAACCATGCCGTCCTCAACGGACCACCCCCCGCTCGCGCGGGGAAGACCCACTCGGTGGTACCGCGAAACGCAGCGAGCACGGACCACCCCCGCTCGCGCAGGGAAGACGCCCGTTTGCAGTCCGGGCACGGGCAGCCCCACGGACCACCCCCGCTCGAGCGGGGAAGACGTGGGTCTGCGTTCCCTGGTCGGCAGTTCGTTCGGACCACCCCCCGCTCGCGCGGGGAAGACATTTCTTGACCAGGCACTTTACGCAACGAATCACTGTTCTGGCATCAGTTTGTTGCTGGGGCGGCTTCACGTTGAATCGCATGTCGAACTGGGCTTGTCGCCCGTCAGGTCGCAACTGTTCGAAGGACTGCTCGTGCTCAACGACCTGTTCTCCCGCGGCATCGCCGTCAAGGTGCTCGAAGGCATCGCCGCTGGCGAACACGTCGAACGCAACCTCATCCTCGACCTCGCCCTGGCCGAGGACCGCCGCCGCGACATCGTCCGCAAGACCCGCAACGGCCTGGACTCCGCCCGAGCCTGCGGCCCGCTCATGCCACAAGTCGCGCGCTTGGAACGTCCGCTTCTGCCGATGAGCGGACGCGATGCACGACGACATGCCCTCGATCAAATGCCGGACGCCACCCATGATCCGCACCTCAACAAGCCACACACGATCAGGCTCCGGAGCGCTCGGGTTACCGCGCGATGCTCAGTGTGTGGGAGGTCGGCGACACCGGCCACGCCTTGTAGTCCCACCTGGCGTGCAGCACGTGGTCTCGTCGGCAACCGCGAAACCCAGGGTGGGCAGCGGTCAGCCCGCTGAAGAAGGCGGCCCGCGAACTGCTGGGCTATCCGCATCTGACACTGGCGCGCATGGCCGCAGTGACGCCTACGACCTCGTCAACGGCGAAGACACACGGGGTCGAACTTCGCGAGGCATCGCAAGAGTGCGGACGAAGCGGGTGCGAACAACGTCCGCCGCACGATCGATCCCCCAGGCACACCGGATGCGGGATTTGCCGGTCAAGCACCGATACATCTTACCTCTAAAGACCTCACGGCAGGTCCTTAAGGCACCTGCACCAGGCGTACCCGCGACGGTTCGATTACTCATCGGCTTCCGCCTTTGCATGTTCTGCCATCTTGAGCCGTAGCGGTTCATAGCACGAGGTTTCGAGTTCGTCGCACGGGCCGAAGTCCTCGATGACACCGGCCTTTTTCCATTCCCCAATCCTCCCAAGAGAGACGGCAACGCTTGCCGCGAGCAGTGGTGGATGAGTGCTGAAGCGGTTGATGAACGACAGAAGAGGGTTGTCGTCCGGGTCATCGTCTGGGCCACTCTGGTAAATGTAGGTCAAGTTCGGATTATTATTGACCATCGCGAAGATGCGCCGGACGGTGTCCTCGGAAGTCAATTCGGCAAGATCGGGCGGTGCGTTCTTCTTGCTCAGACGCTTCCAGAACCTTTTTCCGACAGGTTTATCAATCCCTTGGTCGATACGCGAAAACTTGACGACTGTCGCCCGCGCCTCTTCGTAGTCCTCAGGCATGGCCTCAAGTTGCCGCAGGTTCACTCCGTCGAAGACCACGCGGATGACCCACATTAGTGCGGGGATCAAGCGGTCGTAGTGGAGCGAATTCTCGTGAATCTTGTCTACGCCAGAATTGAACATGGATTCCACGGCCGGCCTGTATGGGTGCCACTTTTCCTTGAAGTCGAACGGCGGGTCTGTACCGAGATCCTTGAGCATCGCGTGACATCGGTAATGCCAGAAGATGTCGTATGCCGCCAACACTGTGTGATAACCTCGTCTGAGCTGTTCCGCGCGACGTTGCTCTCTCTGGCCGAAGAGGTCGAGTTTCTTCGCTCGCAGGGTCACGAATCCGGTGATGATCGCTACGGCGAGACCGGCTATGCCCGCAATGATCGCTGTTCCCACAGGCATATGATCAGGCACCACAGCGGTGGTTATGCGGCTCGTCAACGGATTGACCTCAGGTTCACCGTCTTGGAGTAGTGGCTGGCGAAGTGGGTCGTGGCGATCACAGGCCGCCCCTTCGGGCGAGGCCCCCGCAACCGCAACGCGAAGGACTATGACTGGACCACCGTGGAGGACATCCCGTGGACGGGGCCGTCTCGGGATCTTCCGTCACGACGCCGTCAGCGCTGGAACGTCGAGGCGCGGGCGTGGTGGGAGGCGGTGCGGCAGATGCCGCACTGTCGTTTTGGGCCGGACCAGACTGGCGGTTTGGGATCGAGACCGTCCGCTTGGAAAGGGGTTCTGCGCGGTGAGTGGAACCGCCCGGCTGAGCTGCGGTTGCGCTCGGCCAAGCTCGGCTTGACGCACGAAAACCGGCTCAAGCTCCGCATCCGGTATGTCGAGCCTCTCGACGAGGCCGCCATGCCCGCAGCCGATCCCGCCGTCGTGACGCGCCTGGACGACCGCCGCAAGAGGTTGTCTGGTGCCCCCTCGTGTTTCAACCGCGCCGTTGTGGGATGGGACGTCAGGAGTACTCACCACGGAGGCGTGCTTGCTGCTGCCGGTTCTCTGCGGTAAGCAGCCGTTTCTGCTCGGCCGCGATGCCGATCTCTGCCACACGGATGAGCGCGGGAACACGCTCGCCGAGGCTCTTGTAGTACGCCAGAGCGGCATCGGCCCGCTGGATGTCGTCACCCCGTGCCGCTTCGGACATGGGGAGAGCTGCGTCGGCGATGAGGTCGGCTGTGACGCCACGTCTGAGCAGGAGCGGTCCGAGTTGGTCGACGGCGTCTTCGCCGCCAGCGATCGCTTGGAGGAGGTGCTTGGTAAACAGCACGCCTTCGTTCAACAGGTCTTCGGCGAGTGTGGCGTCATTCCCTAGGAGTTGGGTGAGCAGGCTATGGCCGATTCGTGGCTGGTCGAGCGCGAGATACTGTCGGATAAGGCGTGCACGGAGTGGGGCCGTCAAACTCGCAAGGTATTTCTCGCAGCCGCAGGGCCTGAGTGGCAGCAGGTAGCGTGCCTCGGCGAATTCACTCAATCTTCGCTCGTACCACTCCGCCGCCAGGTCTTGATCGTGAGTGATCAGCCCCTTGAGCATACTGTTGATGTGCCAACCATTATTCTCGCCCTGATCTGCGCGCAAGTTCAGGAAGGCATTGCGCCATGCGGTGCGCCAGGTGTCTGGTATGGACATCCACCGCCCGTCCACTGGGTCGAACTGGAGCGCGGTTGCTGCGGCTATCTCCGGCACCGGATGTGTGAGCAAGCGGTAGAGGATATCTTTGTTGGTGTCCCTGAAATGTCCGTAGCTCAACAGTCTGGCGTCGTCGGCTTGGAGACCGTCAACGACGGAAACCACGGTGTCGTTCAGCGTGGAATTGGACAGTACGCTGGCGATGACGATGGGCCGACGTTGCGGTTGCGCGAGTTCGGTTTGAAGGACATCGGCAGGAAGGTCAGATGCAGCCTTGGACAGGGACTCGGCTAAGGCGCTCTGCATGAGATGGGGGAGATCGGCGTCGCGCGCTCGGAGGTACCACTCGACAGGCCCGGCGAGCTGTGGCGCCATCAAACCTGCCACGTTGGATCCGGCCCACTCGTGGCCGGCGTGCCTTGCCTCCGCGGTGAGATAGGCGAATCGGGCGACACCGTCGGCGGGACCGAGACAGGCCAACCTCGTCGCCAACGCTCTGGTTTCAGCAGCCAACTCTTCCAGGTGACGTCGGAGATCATCCGGCTCGACGCTTGGAGGTCGGTGTGAACCGACGAACGCCACCAGGTCAACGTCCGCGTCGAACCCCGGCAGATCGCCTGATCCGGAGTGCTTGAGGAAACGGTCGGCCCTCAGTGCCAGACCGGGATGGGTTTGAGTCCACGCCTGGAGCGACTGGAGAATCACACGCCCACCATCGATGCCGGCTGCGACCTGCTCGGGGTGCAAGGTGACACCAGCGGCGGAGGAGCCACGGCCCAACCGTACCCATTCACCCGCCAGGTCGATCAGCGGACGGATTGCCTCCGGAGGGCATCCCCTACCGGTGTCCGACCGTGCCAGGTCGAGTGGCGCGGGCACACGTGACCACAAGATGATGAGCTGGCGCAGCGTTGCAGGGCTGGCTACGCCGTGGCCGAACACAATGGCGTCAACGTTGCTCAAGGAAGGCCAGGTGCCTTCCAGTTCCGGCGACAGCACACCTGCGACGGTCTCGGTCGTGACAAGCCACCGCTCAGGTGTTCTGTCGCGAGTCAACCAGTCCAGCACGGTGTCGAGGATTCGCTCTCGTGCCGTTACATCTCGTGCCCCGTCAGGATCGAGCCTTGTCGCTGCTTCCTTGAGGACCCGAAGGGGGTGGTCGGGGGTTTGGTGGCGAGGTCGGGTGTCGCCGATCGCTGCATCGAGCAGCACGCGAACCGCTTCGGGCAAGGCCCAGCGTCGGACGACGGTCGATGCCAGCGAGTGTGCGGGACCGAAGTGGGGGTCGTCCTGTAGTGCGGCGACTGCCGCCTGCGTCGCCCGGTGCCCGGCGTGTTCGTTCAACGTTGCGTAGAGTTCCAGCCTGTTGAACACTGCCCGTGTCGTATTCCCGCTCTGGATTACCATGTCGGCCCAAGCGTCGGCCAGCCGCTGGGCTTCTTCCGATCCCGTGTGGGCAGCGAGCAGCACAGCTTCGGCCAGACCTCCCGGACGGCCGGGAAAAGCAGCATCCAGGGTGGACAGCGTTCTGCGGGCCGGACTGGTGAAGAACCACCGTGCGACCAAGGGGCCTCGTAGCACGGGTTGCAGGCTCCATCCGGAAGGAGCTTGGTCGAGCAAACCATTGTGGGCCAACCGGTACAGCAGGCCGCTGATGTCCGCTGGTGCCATCCCGACCAACGAGGCGAGCTGTTGGATGTCCTCGGCGTCGGCGTGGCCCAGCGCCGCGATGCAGGCCAACACATCCACCGCGGCTTCGGACGTCGTCGCTGCGAGGAGGAATCTCTCGACGTTCGCGACCAGGGCACGACCGGTCGCCACCTGGTAGCCGTCACCCTTGAGCAGCAGATCGCACAACGCCAACGCCCACCCCGGGCGCCCGCGCGCCTGCATCAGAATCGATGCACGGGCCTGGTGACCGGTCACCCCGACCGACTGCAACAACGCGTCCATAGCGCCGCGCTCGATCGGAGGCACGGACAGCTCGGTCGCGGCCGGCAGCCGCGATACTACTTCCTGCAGCCGATCGGGCCATGTCGTGGCGACGATCGAAAACGACAGCCCTTCCTGACGCCGTGCCCGCCGCAGCAGGTCGATGTCCGAAAGTCTGACGTGGGCATCGTCCACCACGACCGCCGCCGGCCGAGCCATGAGCAGGTCGTCAAGGACCTGGCCCGGTTCCGCAGCCTCCAGAAACTTCACTACACGCTGCAACTCCTGAACGAGCCGAGTCTTCCCCACCCCGGGTTGCCCGACCACGACGAAGTCCTTGGCAGCGTCCACGAGCTCCTGAGCATGTGCGCGTTCAGCATCACGGCCGAACATCTCCGCCGCGCCGAGGCCGTCGTCTCCGACTCGGTTAAGCGGACTGTCGAGCAGTGATCCCAGGTGTCCGCGAACCCCGGTCAACCGCTCGCGCCACGTTGGCTCGGTCGCCAACCTGTTGACCAGCCACGTGCGCGCGTAGATGTGCGGCGCCACGACCCCGTGCTCGTCGCACAAGCGCTCGAGCGTCGCACGTGTCCGGGCATCGACCGGTCCAGAGCACGCCATCACAACAAGATCTACACGTTGATTTTCGGCCTTCAGTCTCTGAAGACCACGTCGCATGTTGGCGACCGGATCACCGGTGGTCACCATCAGACGGCCACGCGCCTCAGCGCCCGAAGCCGGAAGAGGGAAGTACACGTCGCCGTCGCGGCCGAAGTCATGACCACCCTCCACCGCGGACAAGCCGGGATAGACCGGCTGAAGCAAGGCGCAGGCGGCCCTCTCGAATTCGCCGGGCTCCAAGCGTCGCTCATCCAGCGCCCGCGTGATCCGAGTGACCAGGTCCACCGGACGATGGTAGGCCCCATCACGACCCAAGGACAGGAAAGACAACCTGATTATCGTCCGGGACACCTTCGGTGTGCTGCTGCTCGCCCCGCGCACTTGGAAGATCGTTGATCGATGCGTTGTCCGTTTCGCGCGGACCTCGCGTGAGACGGGAACGCGCGGGTTTGCCGTGGCGGTGAAGGCTCGGCGTCGTGCAGTTTCGAGCGAAGCTCCGCTCAGTCAACCGATTTAGCCAGCCACTTCTCCTGGTACACCCGCAGGTAGTCGGGGTCTTGGCAGACGCACGTGCCCCGGGAGTCCTTGAGGGCCGGTCGGGTGGGGTACGGGGCCGGACTCCGGAGGACGTCGAAGCCGGTGATCTGCGTCCCGCCGGGGTCGATGCCTGCTGTCCTGCGGACCAGTCGAGCCGCCAGCAGAACTCCGGCGAGTGCGGACTGGTGGGCCAGGGGGACGTGTACGTCCTGTGGAGGGTGTCCGGTCTGTCCCAGCGGAATGACACCGCCACCGCAGATTCCCTCCACGTACAGCTCGCGGATGGGGCGTCCCTCGAACCGGGTCAAGGCGTCCCGGGCGATGCCGAGGCCGGTTGCGATCGCATCGAGCAAGGGCGGGGGCACGGGCGCGCGGGAGTGCAGCAACGTCCGCACTTCTGCGACCAGCGGGTTGATGCCCAGAGCCGAGGCCACGACGGCGTCTTCGCTGGGGGTCTGACCGGTCGGCAGGTACAGGCAGGACAGGCACGCGTCGGTGCGGAAGGCGTGGGTGGATACGCCGAGGTCACCGGGTTGGGTCCAGGCGTTGGCGATCCAGCCCGGGAGCGAGGCTTGGACCGCGCGTCGCGCTGTCGCCGAATCCACGGCGACCAGCGCCGTCTCCCAGCGGTAGCCGTGGGTCGCTGTGAAGCTTGCCCATTCGTGGGGCCGAGGGGTCAAGACCAGACCGTCGGTGGGGGTTCTGGCCGCGAGTTCGGCTTTCCCGGCGTTCTCGTCGGCCCGCGTGGTGAGGACGTAGCGTTGCATGTTGCTCAACTCGACAGACTCGTGGTCGACGAGTTCCAAGTCGCCCCGCAGAGGGCTGCGGCCCAGCGCCCATACCGCCGCCTGTCCGACGGCGCCGCACCCGACCAGCACGGTGGGCCCCGGTAGCGCCCATCCATCCTCGGGGATGTCGGAAGCGGTGATCGGGTCGATGCCGTCCAGGCACGACACGGTGAGGTCGTCGGACACGGGATCCATCTCGCCGATTAGCACGGTCCGGAAGACCGCTGCGGCGGCGAAGCACGCGGCGGCACCGGCGCCGAACGGGATCGCGCTGTCGCCGACGGGCTGGGGAGTGCGGCAGGACAGCAGGGCGGTCCAGGCGTCGGACCCAGCGTGGAAGGTCCGTTCGAAGGTGGGGGCGTCGAGGCCGATGGCGATACCCAAGGTGGCGTGGTCGGTGATGGTGATGTTCGGGTTGACCGCCCTCGCGAGCGTGCTCAGCTCGGTGGACAGGGCTTCTGCGCCGGGGCCGGACAGGAAGGCGACGGTGGGGTAGAGCCGGGCGAGCAGCCTGACAGCGAGATCGGCCAGCGCCCGCCCCTCTCGGGTCTCGGCGGCGTCGCGGCCGAGGGCGATGCCGATGCGGGTATTTCCCAGTGCGGCCTCGAACAGTTGCTCGTCGAACCCGGCGATCACCTGGGAAGCCGCGACTGCGGCGCGACGGTGGTAGTCGGCCAGCGGCATCAGATCACCTGTACCAATCGGCGGGCGGCGTGGTCGCGGAGTCGTTGCCAGCCCGCGGGGACGAGTCGGTAGGTGGCGACGCCGGGGTCTGTGAAGCCGCCTGCCCCGAAGTGCGGCAGCACGATCGACAGGCCGCCCACCTGGGTCACGATGGGGTAGGTGTTGTCGGTGTCGGAGTGGTAGGCCTCGGTCGGGTGGGTGTGCACTTGGACGGCGAGCACCTCGCCGGCTTCGTAGAGCCACCGGTTGAGGCGGTGCAGCTCGTCTCCGTCGACCCGGACGCACAGTCCAGACTCCAGGCGGTAGGACGTCTGCTTCGGGACGTGTGGTGTCCTGATGGTGAACACCTCGCCGGAGAGCACGCCGGTCCACAGCACGAACAACTCGTAGCCGTCGACCCCGGCACCGCGCACCGCGTCCTCGGTCTTCGCGACGACCTCGGCAGGGACGTCGAACCTCCGGACATCGGCCAGCCTCATTGCGGTGGCACCCCTGGGGCGAGGCTCACCCTGGGGTTGAGTTCCACTCGCAAGCCCAGGGGTGCGACGCCGTAGGTGTGGATGACATCCAGCAGGCGGACCAGGGCACCGGCGCCTGTTGCGCGGTGGAGCTCCCACGCGTTACCGCTGTGACCGGGGTGGTCGTGGTACTCCCGCACCCCGGGAAGACAGAGGAAGGGCAGGCTGTCCGGCGAGTAGCCCTGCATCAGCTCCTGGACCTCCATCACCGGGGGACCACCAGGTGATGGAGAGTGGATCTTCCCGGTGCTCTGCATCAGCGTGGTGGGCAGCTGCCCCGTTCGGTACGGCTCGCGCGTGAACGGGTCGGCCAGCCGTACCGAGGGCGGCCGGACGTCGTAGTTGGTGTAGTCGATCAGCACTCCGGTCACCAGCGCCGGGGGAGAGATCTGCCGGGCCGCCATCACCACGAACACCTCGGGGAACGTGGCGTCGACGAGGAACCAGCCCTTCGCCTGGTAGTCGCGCTCCAGCGCGCGGTAGTCAGCCACCTGGCGGTCGAACTTCCGGCGCGAGACCTCCGGGTCGACGTACTGCTGCTCGACGGGCGTGGCCACGGGACTCAGCCGCCGACGCCGGCACGCAGGTTGAGGAACAGCCGGGTGCCCGTGTCGAACCTGAAGCTGCCGATCTTGGCGTCGAGGTCCAGGACCCCGCCCGCGTTGTCCCGCAGCTCCCAGTTCTCCACCGGTTGGCCGCTGTTGTCCGTCTGCGCGAGTGCCCTGCCGATGATGCTGTGCAGCGGGGCGTTGGCGTTGGCCTCCACCGTGGTCGGGGTGCCGTTGACCACCACCAAGAGCTCGACCTTGTCCGGCATCGCCTGCCTCCTCGTCGATCGGTTCAGGCGACGATCCGGGGGTGCCGCTCGGGTGCGCCCTCGGCGATCAGGTGACTGCGCTGTGCGTAGTCACCGTCATCGCGTATCGTTTACCTGTCAGGTGCACGGTATCAAACCATGTACCTGCCGGGTACATGTCTTTCGGCGTTGGGGTGATGATGGAGGTCGGCTTCGCCTCGTTGCAGATGGCCAAGACGTGCTCCTCACCTGCGCAAACACGCCGACAGTGGGGCTCGGTAGGCGCTCGGAAGATCCGCCTGAGACTCGACCAGATGATCGCCGCGTCATCCCTCGCCGAACTTGTCAGCCTCCCCCAGGTGCGCTTGGGGCGGCTCGTCACGGGCGCGGATGAGCGGTTCGTCCTGGACCTTGGCGGTGGCCGGCAGATGGTCGTGTTCGCCGACGAGGACCCCGCGCCCCGGCGTCATGACGGCACGATCGACCTCGGACGGGTGGAGCGCCTGCTTGTCGTCGAGATCACGGAGCCCGGTTGACCCGACAATGACGACGCAACCGACACAATGGCCGCGAAGCCGCGCCGAAGATCGGTGGAGTGCGGAGACGGTAGGCGACGGGGCATGACCGGGTTCGTCCGCGGCGTCTGCTGTCTCCCGTGCCCGAGGAGTGGAGGAACGAGGAGGTGACATCGATGGCAACGACGCACGCCGGTTCGACCGAACGGTACCGGTACGAACCTGTGGAGGTCCTCCCCCCAGGGGAGACCCTGCGGGAAACGCTTGATGCACTGAACATGAGCCAGGCACAGCTGGCGGTTCGCGCGGGCCTGTCCACCAAGCACATCAACCAGATCATCCAGGGCCAGGCGGTGCTCACCCACGAGACCGCGATCACCCTCGAACGGGTCACCGGTGTGCCGGCTCGCTTCTGGAACGAACTCGAATCGCGCTACCGAGATCACCTGACCCGTGAGCTGGAACGCGAGAAGCTCTCCGCCCACGTCGAGTGGCTGAAGCGGATGCCGATCGCGGCGCTGCGCAAGCTGGGGAGGATCACCGCCGACCACACCGACGAACCCCGCGTGTTGCAGCAGGCCTTGAACTTCTTCGGGGTCGCCGGGATCGAGGCGTGGGAGGAGGTGTGGGCGAACCCGGCGGCCAGCTATCTGAAGTCCGCGGCGTTCACGGTGGACCCCGGCGCCATGGCCGCCTGGCTGCGACTGGGGGAGATCGAGGCGACGGGCATCCGGTGCGAGCCGTTCGACCGGGCACGACTCAAGAGCGTGCTGCCCCAGTTGCGCGAGTTGACCGTGCTGCCTCCTGCGGAGTTCGAGCCGCGCATGAGGCAGCTCTGCGCCGACGCGGGTGTCGCGGTCGTTCTGGTGAGGGAGATCGCGGGCTGCCGGGCCAGCGGCGCCACGCGCTGGCTCTCCCCGTCGAAGGTCGTGGTGCAGCTCAGCCTGCGCGGCAAACGCAACGACAAGTTCTGGTTCGCGTTCTTCCACGAACTCGCCCACGTGCTCCTGCACGGCAAGCGCAGCGTGTTCATCGAAGCCGAGGACATCGCCAAGCCAGGGAACGGATCCTCCGACGAGGAATCCGAGGCGAACCGGTTCGCGGCCGACCTGCTCATCCCGCCCGCGTACCGGAGTGAACTGATCAAGCTCAACCCGTGGAACTCGCGCCAGGTACGCGCGTTCGCGGACCGGCTCGGTGTCGCACCCGCGATCGTGGCCGGCCGGTTGCAGTTCGAACTCAAGGATTACCGGTTCGGCAAGGAACTGTTCGAGAAGTACGAGCTGGTGGACTGACCTGCCCGGAGTGGTCCAGCCCAGAGGGCTCCATGGACGGTGGAGGCGATCCGGTTCGCACGAGCAGACGATTTCCTGGGTGACGGCGTGGTGTCGCCGCGACCCATCACCGCCGAGAGCATGATCACCGCGACCGGTCGCCAGTTGACCATCGGCCGGACCACCCGGGACCCCGGTCAGGCCGAGCGTTCGTCCAGCGCGTCGACCAACCTGCGACACCGCGCCGACCACCAAACCCGAACCCGCCGCCTAATGCAGCGGCCCTCTTGCTGCAGCCTCCATCTTCCTGTTCTGCCACAACCGCTTCCCAAGGCGAAACCAGTCCCGTATGAACCGCGGTCGCCAGGTTCCTAAGGGCCGTCACGTTACTCGGTGATGGGTCGTCTGGACGGATCGGGGATCATGATCGAGTGCAGGTGATCTCGGCGTCCCGGTCGGAGCGGATCGCACCCTTCACCGGTCTGCAGCCAGGGCAGTTCCGCAAGCTGGTGCGGGTGGTGGCCGAGCGAGGCGGTGACGCGATCGCGGACGGGCGTCCCGGCAGGCAGTGGCGCCTGGACCTGGCCGACCGGGTGCTGTTGGTGGCTACTTACTGGCGTACCAACCTCACGATGCGGCAGCTCGGTCCGTTGTTCGGGGTGTCGCACGCCGCGGCGCACCGGGTCATCGACACCGTCGGCCCGCTGCTCGCCCTGGCCCCGGTGAGGCGCCGCCGGATCGACCAGGTCGCCATCGTGGACGGCACCCTGGTGCCCACCCGCGACCACCGCCTCGCCGCACGGTCGAAGAACTACCGCTATCCGACCAACCTGCAGGTCCCCATCGACGCCGACACCCGCCTCGTGATCGCCACCGGCGACCCGCAACCCGGCAACCGCAACGACTGCACCGTCTACCGCGACTCCGGCATCGCCGACGTACTCGACGGTCGACCCGTCACGGCCGACGGCGGCTACCAGGGCAACCCCGAAGCGGTCATGCCCTACCGCAAACCTCGCGACGGCACCGTGTTGGCCGACTGGCAGGAAGACCTCAACACCGTCCACCGGTCGATCCGGGCCCGAGCCGAACACGCACTGGCCCGCATGAAGAACTGGACCATCCTGCGCGACTACCGCCGCGCCGCCCACACCCTGCGCGACACCGCCTCCACAACCTCGCCCTCATTGGCTGACCAGCGACACCGCGAACCATCACTGCAAGACCAGTTACGTGACAGCCCTTAGCCAGCTACGGGGAGCGCACGGCTCAGCAGGAGCGCGCCGGACCGTCAGACTCCAGGATCCTCGTCATCAGGCTGGGCCTGCCCCGGACCAACCGCCCACTGGTCCTCAGTCATCCCACCGAGTTCGGCAAGCACCCGCGCCGTCGAGATGCCCGTCCAGAGATCTCCATTCGCCAGGCGGCTCCAGCCGTGATCGAGTTGACCGCTTCGAGCCGCCTCAACCAGTTGAAGCGCGTCGCCAGCAAGGTGCTGATGATTACACCGCGCACGGAAGTCGATGAAGAGCTGAGCCTCGCCGGCCACTGGAACGAGCAGCAGCGCACAAAGCAAGCCGCGGTCGTCGAACCAATCGGGCTTTTCATCCCACGGCACAAGACGACCGGGGAAGTCTGGGAAAGAAAAGTCCTCCGCTGTCCGCTGGGCACGGGCAGAGCTGTTGTACTCGGTCGATCGACGGGTGCCATCAAGACCTGCGTCCACGATCCAGCCGAATGGCTCAGGTTCACCCTGGAGACCTGGGATAGCCCATGGAGTTAGTCCGACAGGCGGCTGGGCAACGTCGGTAAGCGAGGCAGGATCGAACGGTGACGGCACAGTCACGAGCGCAACAGAGCCGCCATTTGCCCGCGACAGGGTTGCGATGACGTAGTCCTGCACTTCCACTGGCAGGCTGACGCCTGGACCGCTGACTAGCACCAGTACGTGAATCGACATGCCTGGCGGCGGCGCATCAACTATAACCTGGGATGCCGATGACGTCACCGGCACATCGACCAGCTCGGATTCCGGGAACTGCAGGATGTACCAGGGAGTCCACCCAGGGAGCCTCTCGTCAGTACTGAGTTGCCAACGGGAAAGGGCTTGTCGATCACCTGGCCTAACCTGCGCACGGACAGTGTCAGAAAGCCCATACTGGCCATGCCCCGTTGCCGGATGAAGACTGATCTTGAAGTCTGCCACCTGTGTGCTGGGGGCCAAGTACACGTCATCCTTCGGCTTACCCCCCTCCCTTCCTGTCCAGACTCGCCATTCACTTGATCTGCGACCATCAGTCGACTTGATCACAAAGCGGCAGACGGTTCGGTGAGGCGCAGTCATCGCTCCACGATACTGCGACCGCTGATCCCGATCCATCCCGGCGACCGATCACCGAGTTACGTGACAACCCTTAGAGCGGATCGGCTCTAGCACCTCCCAAGCTTCGGTTTCGAGTTCGTGAACCCGCTCGCGCTGTTGCGGAAACGACAGGCGTCGCCTGAGGAAAAATATGGCGATCGTGACGGCAATCGAGGCCGTCGAGACTGTGAGGACAACGACACTCAACCAAGAGATCGATCCAGTCACTCTGTCAGTCTACTGGCGCGCTTGTGGTCAAAGGTAGGGGATCGCCCGCTTGCTCTTTCGTGTCCAACTGCACCACGGCAGGTCTACCAATCGAGTGAAGACGGTCTTGAACCTACGGCCTTTTTCGCAGACCAGAGCATGGCGCGCCTCGTGAACGTCCCATTCTCGCCTGGTTGACGTGCTGGACGAATCTGCTTGCAGAAAGTTGATTGACTGCTCGGCTGGCTCGACCGGTCGATCAGCGCCCCCGTCCGCAAGGGCAACACCGATTACTGGCTGCGCGTCGCGTCCGAGGACAAGCAGTGGATCGGTGGCGACCTCTGGACGGGCAACCTCGACTCGAACGTTCTCGCCGACCTCGCCAAACCGCGCGTCCTGGACGTGGTCGAGTGGGAGGAATGGCGACAGCAACGCGCCGAGCTCATCACCCGGATGCCCGGCCGTTCCTGCTCACCGACCGATGCAGTGCGCACGGAGGTCGACCTGGCCGATGAGTGGTGGGCCGAGCTGCGTCGCACCACCGACACCGTCGCGGCGACACCGACCGCGCGCGTCAACAGCGGCCAGGACAAGATCACCGAGCGGATCGTGCAACGCTTCGGCGACGCCGTCGATCCCACCGTGCCCGAATGGGGGACAGTCCACGGCGATGTCCACTGGGCGAACCTGCTGTACCCGCGGTTCGGTCTGCTCGACTGGGAATGGTGGGGGCGTGGACCCGCGGGCACCGACGCGGCGACCCCGCTGTGCTACAGCCTCCTGACGCCCACGATCGCGCGAAGGTCTGCGACCAGCACCGCGGGAGGCCGGCGTGTCAGGCAGGTCGGAAGCCGCCGACACTGTCCACCGTGCGGCCGATCTGGTGGATCGCGGGGATCGCCTGGGTGCTCGTGGGGTACTGGGAGAGTCGCTGGCCGCCGATCAGGATTATGGGCCCGCGTGGCGGTGGTTGGCCGCGGTGGTGGACGACGATGCCGATTTTGTAGTAGGACCCAGCCGGTCGCCTTTGACAACCCACAGGACATGCGAGTCGGCCGCCGCCGACTTGTAGGAGCCTGTTCAACCGATCAACTCGTACAGGCGGTCGGGGTCGAGGATGTCGATGCGGTGCCTGCTGGTGCGCACGATGCCCTGCTTCCGCAGCGACCGAAGCACGCGCACCAGCGACTCGCGGGAGGTGCCGGCGATGCTGGCCAACTCGCCCTGGCTCAGCGCTGCAACGCCGGACGAGTTGGCGGCGCGTTGCGAAGCGAGGTCGAACAGGACGGTGGCCACCCGCTGGGTGGCCGTGCCGCTGAGTTGGGTGCGTTGCCTGGTCAGATCGCGTTGCCGTGACACCAGCACGCTCAACACGGCCCATGCGATGGGCGGCTGCCGGTGGCACAGCTCGGCGAACCGTTCGGCTGGGATGAGCAGTGCGGACATCTGTCCCAGCGCGCGTGCGGTCGCCGAGTGCGGTCCACCGTCCACGGCCGATCGCTCTCCCAGGATGTCGCCGGGTCCGCGAACGGCGAGCACCTTTTCGTGACCGCTCGACGAGGTGGTGGTGACGCGCAGCAGACCAGTGCGTATGACCAGCACATGCCGGGACCGCTCGTCTTGCCGGTAGACGACGTCGCCGGGATCGAAGGTCCGCACGGTGCCCACCGAGTTCAGCAGGGCGTGTCCGGCAGGGTCGAGTAGTTCCCAGAAGCGCGGTGGATTGGGCTCTTCGTAACCGGATCGTGCCGGCGTGGAACTGAGCCGGGCATCCTCGGCATCGTCATTGCGCGCGGAGGCGCGCTCCGACGTGTGATGGAGCGCGGTCGGGTGACTCGGCGTCTCGATCACCGACGCGGCAGTTCCGGTGCTCGTCCGGTCGGCCTTCACGGCGTGTATGTCTTCTGGCGACAGGGTCTGCGGTCCGGGCGTGTACGAGTCGGGATTCTGACCTGCCGCGAAGGCGGGCGTGGTGTCGGTCAACGCGGCGAGGAAGCGCCGGCCGCAGCCGGCATCAGCACTGTCGGATACCACCGCAGGGCCGAAGGCAGTCGTGCTGTCGGCCAGAGCGGCGAGCAACCGGCGACCAACGCTGTCACGCGCCATGGTCGTCACCTCGATCGGCTGTCCGGTGATCGTCCTGCTCTTCTTGCTGATCGTCGTCTTTCGTCGACGATACGGTGGTCAGGGCGTACGAGCCGGCTTTCTTCACCAAAGCGACGGCGGCAACACCGGTTCCGAAGGCGACGAAGCTGTTGGTCACGATCAGCGAATCAGCTAGCGCACCGGCGGTAAGCGCGCCGAGCCCCAGGTGGACGAGGATGGAAGCGGCGTACACACCTCCGCCCGGTCCGCGCGGTCGGGCCCAGGGCCAGCCCTTGACCCGCCGGCTGGCTTCAAGGAAGACCACCCCGCAGTTGGAAGCCGCGCCCACCAGCCCCCACAAGGCGTATTGCCACATGCGGCAAGAAGGTACCCGCGGTATCCGGTTCGAGGCATCCACCCATCAGGTACGACGGAAGCGGGAAACGCCAAGGTGCCTCTGTCGAACGTTCGGCTCTGTCGGTATGTAGATGATCAACTACCTGGAATGGGTCACGACCTGGCACCCGGTTGGAACAGCATGGCCGCCTTCATCCCGTGCTGATCGTTAATAAACGCGGGATCAAGACCACTTCGTGCGGTCGAAAGGTCATAGTTGCTGGTCAAGCGGCATATTGTACTCGTTCGGGATGCGGCCCAGCGGCCCAATCCAGTCGCGGGCGAGGGTTGATCCGGCGCAGTACGGCGACCTCGTGCCGCAGTACCAGCAACTCCACGTTCTTGGCCGCCGATGACCGACCGAGCAGAACCAACCAGCCAACAACCCGGACGAAGATCAGGTAAGCAGTTGTAGCGCCACGCCTCACGATCATGCTCCTGCAGCACGTGGTGCGCGATCGCCTCAGCTCAGCGCCTCGGTGCAGAGTTCTGGCACCCCACAGGAAGCGAGGCGGACACCTGCAAGGGCAAGGATTTCGTCCAACTCCGCGACGAGGCCATCATCCGGCTGTACTACAGCACCAGGGCCCGCCTCTCCAGCGCGGCGGCGGAACGCGCCAGCCCCCGCTCGCGCGTGGAAGACGTTGCCTTGAGGGTGAGGTCTTTCACCCACGTGGGACCACCCCCGCTCGCGCGGGGAAGTCAGGGGCTGCGGTTCCACCGGGTGCAACCGCGACGGACCACCCCCGCTCGCGCGGGGAAGACAGATCCGGTGCGCCGAACTCGGGCCACCAGGCGGGACCACCCCCGCTCCCGCGGGGAAGACCGCGTGATGAGGTCGAACGCCTCGTTGGCGTCCGGACCACCCCCGCTCGCGCCGGGAAAACGTCCGGGATGGCCACGCCGGTGCCGGTGTTGACCGGACCACCCCCGGCTCGCGCGGGGAAGACCGCGGCTCATCAGAGCGGACCTCCAGGTAGCCCGGACCACCCCCGCTTGCGAGGGGAAGACCCGCCGCAGTGGCCTCCATGTGCGACTCAGCGCGGGGACCACCCCCGCTTGCGCGGGGAAGACTCGTGGTGCTCGATCCACCGCCACACCTCGGTCGGACCACCCCCACTTGCGCGGGGAAGGCACTTCTTGACCAGCTACTTTAGGCGGTGGATCACCGTTTTAGCATCGGTTTGGTTCTGGGCGGGCGCTTCATGTTGAGTCGCCTCTCGAACGGAGCTTAGGCCCGTCGGGTCGGTGAGGCGTGGACGGTCAGCCGAGTGGGAGTCGTCGCTGTCAACGATCATGGTGAGGGCTCGGTCAAGTTGCGGTGGGCGCTGGTGCGGTTGCCGTATCGCGACAGCGCTTGGCCGACGGTGGCAGGCGGAGGCCTTTTCGGGTGGTGAACGAGCGTTGGTTCGTTGTCAACCGGCTGACGTACTTAGCGGGCCGCGTCGTGTCGGTCGGCTTCGGTCTTGGCGCCGGTTCCGAGCGCCCGTCGAGTTCCTCGGACGTCCCTGACCTGATGCCTTGTGGACGGCGTGGTTGGACGATTCCGCTTGACGTGGATTCGAACGTGTGTGCGACGAACCTGTGGTGGTCCTTCCCCGGCCTGTCGGGCTGTCGCCCGGAGCGAGTGTGGCGCAGGTTTGATGGTCGGGGGTGGGTTGTGGATCGGCGTGAGTACGAGCGGATGGTTGATCGGTTCCGGCGGTTGGTGGCGCCGTTGCCCGCGTGGCGGGTCGATGAGTGTGACGGGTCGCCGGTGTTGGTCGACGACGCGCTGGGCGGTGGTGGTGTGCTGCTTCGGGTCGACAACCGGTGGAACCTGTATCTGGCGCGGTATTTCGAGGCGGTGGACAAGGACCGTCTGCTCGCACTGGTGGCGTTGCTGGAGGTCGTGCCGCCGGACGGGCCGGCTCACCGGGCGGGGGTGGCGTTCCTGCGGTCCCTGCGGTTGGGTGACGAGTCCGGCCCGATGGGGTGAGGCCAGGGCGGCGGAGGTGTCGGGTCAGTCGCGCAGGATCAGTGGTTCGGTCGGCAGGTGGCCGTGGAGGATCTGGTGCAGCAGTTGGGGGAGCTGTGTCGGGAGGAGCTTGTCGGTGCTGTGGGTGAGGTCGTCGAGGGTGTGCCAGCGGCGTTCGATGAGGCCTTGTTTCTCGTTGTCGGTGGGTTTGAGTGGCAGTCGGGGTGTGGTGGTGGTGGCGCGGGCGAGGTAGACGTGGTCGATGCGGTGGTGGTGGTGTCCGCGGTAGTGGAAGTGGCTTTCGCGGATCCACAGTTTGGGGCCGAGGTGGTCGAGGTGGATGCCGGTTTCTTCGGCGACTTCGCGTCGGGCGGCCTGGGTGGGGGTTTCGTCGGGGTCCAGGCCGCCGCCGGGGAGTTCCCACCAGTGGTGGTGGGGTTGGTCGGGGTCGCGGGCGTGGATGAGCAGGACGCGGTCCTGTGGGTCGAGCAGGAGTACGCGTGCGCCGATGCGCGGGGTGGTGCTGGTGGTGGTGCCGGCCATCCGTGCGGTGTCCCTCGGGGGTGTGGCGGTCGGGGGACGGTGGCCGGTGGGGCGGTCAGAAGAGCGTGAATTCGGGTTCGTCGTGCGGGGTGGCCACCGTGGTGGGGTCGGACGTTAGCAGCCGGGTGGTGGGGGTGGCGGCGAGGGTGACGGCGAGTCCTGAGTGGTCGGTGAGCCGGGTGCCGTCTGCCGCGTGTGACCGGGTTTCGTGGATGTAGTCGCAGGTCTGGAGTGTGTCGGCCAGGGTCGGGCTGGCGTGGGCGTGGTCGTAGCGGTAGCCGAGTTCGGGGCGGCGGGCCCAGCTGTGTTCGACGCGGTCGGGGTGGTGGTGGCGGTAGAGGTCGGTCAGGTCGCAGCGTCGGGTGAGGTCGCGGTAGAAGTCGTACTCGAACGGTGCGAACTGGCCCCGGTGGGGCGGTTGGTGGTCGGGTTCGAGGACGTTGAGGTCGCCCAGCAGGAGTACCGGTAGGTCGTCGCGGGTGGCGTCGAGGGCGGCAAGGAACCCGGTGGTCCAGCGTTTCTTGCGTTCGGTCTTGTCCAGGGAGGCGTCGCGGGAGGGCACGTAGGCGCCGAGCACTCGGATGGGGCCGTGGTCGGTGTCGACGACGATCCCGGTCGCCCGTGCGGGCAGGTAGTCGAGGTGGTCGGCGAGCCGGTCGGGTCGGGCCGCGACCTTGCTGACGATCATGACGCCGAGTTCGCCGTCGGCGTGGTCGGGCATGGTCACGGTGTGGCCGGCGGCGGTGAAGGTGTCGGCCAGGTGCCGGGTGCCGGGGGTGGCTTTGGTCTCGGTGAGGACGAGGACGTCCTCGGGCCGGGTGGCGAGCCAGGCGAGCTGTCGTTGGGCGCGGTCCAGGGAGGGGGCGCCGAGGTTGAGGGTGAGCAGGCTCAGGGGCATGTGAGGTTCTCCTGCGCGGTCCTGTCGGTCGCGTTCGTCGTGCGGGCGTGGGCTGATCGGACGAGGTCAATGATGTGCTCGGCGGTCCGGTCGGGGTGGGCCGTGGTGGTGTCGATCGTGACCACCGGCCAGCCTCGTTCCGTCAGGTAGTCGACGGCGTGGTGGTAGCCGAGTGATTCGCGGGTGCTGCTGTCGTCGGCGCGTTCGAAGCGGGAGTGCGCGCCGCGGTGGTGGAGTCGTCGTGCGATGACCTGCGGGTCGGCGTTGAGGATCACGGCGAGGTCGGGGCGGTAGACGCCGTGGTTGATGGTCCACACGGTGTCCGCGTCCAGGCCGTCGAGTCCTTGCAGGACCAGGGAAGCGGGCACGTACCGGTCGCTGACCACGATCGCGCCGTCGGCGAGGGCGGGCAGGATCTCGTCGGCGAGCTGGTGGTGGCGGTCGCCCGCGCACAGGTGCGCCAGGGCCAGGCCGCGGTAGATGTCGGTGCCGTGGCGGATCAGCTCGCCCAGCGGGGTGCGGGAGGGCTGGGTGGTGCCGTGGACCGTGGCGCCGGTGGCGGTGAGGAGTTCGACGACGCGGGCGACGGTGGTGGACTTGCCGACTCCGCCGGGGCCGTCGACGGTGATCAGCGTGCCTGGCAGGCGGGCGGTGTCGAGGGTGGTCATGCGGGGGTCAGCGGCAGCAGCCGCCGTCCTTGCGTGGGGACGGGGCACTGCTCGGTGTCGACCTCGCCGATGCGTCCGCCGTCCGCGATCACGGCGGCGGGGCAGCCTTTGCCGCAGCCGTCGCCGAGCGCGCAGGAGCCGCAGGTGGGGTTGGCGCCCACCTTGTAGCGGTCGTGGAAGCGGTAGTCGTCCAGGCGCGCGGCGAGATCGGCGTCGGTGAAGACGTTGCCGACGATGAACTCGGTGTCGGCGTGCTTCGAGGTGGGGGTGCGGGCGGCGAAGACGAGGTACGGGCAGACGGTGACCTCGCCGGGGGTGAACACGTAGAGGATGGTGCCGGCCTCGCAGCCCGCGAGCGGTTTGCCCTCGGTGTTGGGGAAGCGGATGTGCGCGATGTCCAGGTCCGGGCCGTCGAATCCGATGGTGCGTTCGAAGATGTCCCGCATGTGCAGTGTGGTCTTGGCCAGCGTCCGCTGCGACTTCACGCCGCGGCCCATGCTGCCCAGCGGGTTGAGCAGCACGTAACGGGCGCCGTGCTCGCGGGCGAACGCGCACAGCTGCGCGTATTCCTCGTTGCGGGCCAACGTGTTCGGCGTGCACAACAGGCCCTGAAGCAACCCGGCTTCGGCGAGCCGCTTCACGGTGGCGATGGTGACGTCGAACGAGGCGCGGTCGCCGCGGAACCGACCGTGGGACTCGGCGGCGAACCCGTCCAGCGACACGTTGCAGTGCACCCCGCCGACCGCCGCCAGCTCCGCGATCCGGTCGGCGTCCAGGGTCGTGGCGTTGGTGCAGATCCCGACCTGCATCCCGGCGTCGTGGAACGCCCGCACGATCGCCATGAAGTCCGGGTGCAGCGTCGGCTCGCCACCGGTCAGGGTCACGCGGGTGACCCGGCACTGCGCCAGCCGCGGCACCACCTTGTGCACGATCTCGTCCAGGGGCATCTGCCTGCCGACCTTGGTGGCCGAGACGAAGCAGTGCGCGCAGTGCAGGTTGCAGTCCTCGTTGATCTGCACCAACGCCTTGCGGTGCGGCGGGTCGACGGTGGTGCGGAAGTAACACGACGACGCCTGGTCCGGTCCGATGATGCTGCGTGCGCTCACGGCTTCGACCTCCACATCTCTCGGCACGGGAGAAGGTGCCGGTGACTGTGGACGGCTGATGAACCGCCCAAGTAGATGTTCGGTCGAACAGTAGCAATGCTTAAGATGTCCAGGCGGACATCGTTGGGAAAGTTTGATTGTCGTTGCGCGCATCGACAATCCGGGTGTCCGCCCGGACATCACACGGACGTCGAGGGAGCGCATGTGACCGCCGCCAGGACACCCGACCACGACGCCGCATTGCTGGCCGAACTGCTGGACTGCCCGCCGCACCTGCTTGACCTCAGCCTCGACCAACTCCGCACCCTGGCCATAGTCCGCGTCACCGGCAGCGCCCAACGCGCCGCCAAAGCCCTCGGCCGCGAGCAGTCCAGCGTGCAGAAGCAGCTGGACAACCTCAACACCACCGCCGTCCGCCTCGTCGGCGAAGCGCTTGTCCTCAAACAAGGTCGCGGCAAGGACTACGCCTTCACCGCGTCCGGTGACGAAGTCGTCGACCTCGCGATCAGCCAGCTGCGCGGGTGGAACGACCGGCTGCACCACACCCGACGCCGTGTCGGCTCGACCGTCACCGTCGGCACCACCGAGTTCACCGTCCAGTTCCTCGGCAGCATCTGGCCGGGCCTGCGCACCGAGTTCGAACGCCGCGGCATCCAACTCAAGATCGAACACGTCCGCACCCGCGACCTGTGGGCACGCCTGGACGCCAAACAGGTCGACCTGGTCTGCGGCAGCCTCGCCGCCGAACACGGCCAACCCGTCGCCCTGGACTACGACTTCATCGAATGGCACCGCGAACGCGTCGCCCTGCTCACCAACCTCACCACCCGCGAACTACCCGACACACCCGTCCCCGCCGACACCCTGCGCGCCCTGCCACTGCTGGTCCCGTCCGCCGGGCTGCTCGCCCAGTTCCTCGGCCGCTGGTACGGGCCCGACTACCGCGGCGTGCTCAACGTCGTCGCCGACATCGACTCCCTCAACTACGGCCTCACCCTGCTCGACAACGAACTCCTCCACGGCGCGATGCTCACCACCGAACGCGTCGCCCACGCCGCCGTCACCGGCACACTGCCCGGCACCAACCTCCGCAACATCCCCCTCGCCCACGACTACAACCCCGACCTGCAGATCGTCACCGGCATCTTCGCCCGCCCAGGCGAACGCGACCGCTACGCCCCCGACCACCCGCTCAACCTCCTCTGGACCGCCTTCGCCAACGCCACACCCACACAAACCACATGACAGGCCATCGAGGCGAAGACGGATCGGCACACCGTTCAACAACGGTGCGAGGCGCAACCCGCGCTCTTGCATGTGAAGAATGGATGACCTGATCGGCGTAGATCGTGGCCAGGGACTCGAAGGGCGGACCACCCCGCTCGCGCGGGGAAGACCTGCACTTACAGACAGGATGCCGATCGAAGCCGGGACCACCCCCGCTCGCGCGGGGAAGACGAGGGCGACCAGGACGCGGACGAGCTGTACCGCGGACCACCCCCGCTCGCGCGGGGAAGACACCCCGGCGATCGGCTGACCGGAATCCGATCACGGACCACCCCCGCTCGCGCGGGGAAGACGCGGTCACGGTCACGGAGACCACCGGGCGGCCGGGACCACCCCCGCTCGCGCGGGGAAGACGTTCGTTTCCCTGGTCGCCCGCGATGCCAATATGGACCACCCCCGCTCGCGCGGGGAAGACACGAGGAACGCGCCCGCGACCAGCCACACGACCGGACCACCCCCCCTCGCGCGGGGAAGACACGTCCCCACACGGGTGCGGTATGCGCGATTCGGGACCACCCCCGCTCGCGCGGGGAAGACTTCGGGTGGCCGCCGTAAAACCAGGCTCCCGAGGGACCACCCCCGCTCGCGCGGGGAAGACGGGAAGGGACGATCCCCGCGCGCGATGCCAGTGGGACCACCCCCGCTCGCGCGGGGAAGACACTTCCTGACCAGCTACGTTACGCGACGAGTCGCCGTTTCAGCATCGGTTTGGTGTGGGGACCGCTCTACGATAAATCGCATCTCGAACCGGCCTCCGGCCCATCGGATCTCCGCAGCGAGGACATGAACGCGCTTCCGGATCGGAATCGATGCCAGGGATCAAGACGAGGGCGCGGTCGTGGTTGACGATGCCGACGAACGGCTCGGCGAAGCCGTTTCCACCTGGCGAAGTCTTCACGACGTCAACAACGGCCTCGGTCAGGACCGTGTCGAACGAGGTGGTGAACCGGCCTGCCCGGTCGCTGATCCGGAAACAAGGGGTTTTCGCCCGGTCGCCGAGGTCTTGAACCAGGTTGCAGTGGCTGTCACCTCACCCGTCCGCGTGTCTGGTCAAGGCAGTGTGACACCGCTCAGAACACGTCGGTTTCTTGCCACTGCACGCAGGTCGGACGTTTGCCTGTCTCGAGCAGTTCGTGGAGGGCGGCCCTCCACAACTCCAGGGGCACCACGGCGTTGTCCGGGAACTTCGTCCGGGTCGCCTTGTCCATGTACAGCGCAGGTGCGCTTGTCCGCGGGTGGACGGTCGGGGCCAGCGACATCCAGCTGTCTCCGCCCTCACCCGACACGTCGGCATCCGGTGCGAAGTCTGCCGGGCCGCTGCACAGGATCGCCCCGATACCCGCGTGTCGGTTTGCGTCGATCTTGACCTCGTGGTCGGGGTACCTGCCGTCCATCAGCCGAGGCCGGTCTCGCACGGTGAGCACCGGTGGGTGGGGCTGCGGGTGGTCCTGGATGTAGTCCAGGATCCGGTCCAACGCCTCCTGTGTGGTGACGACTTCCGGTTCGCCTCCGTCGCCGCAGCTGTCATCGCGGTAGTACCAGATGTTCAATGCGGCACTAACCGAGGACTCCTTCCAAGGAATTCACCGGAACCGGCGACGCCGACATCGAAGACCTCTTCGACCGCGACTTCTACGGTGCTCGATCGCGCAGGCCGCCTGTTCGGCAAGCTCTACGCGCTGATCAAGTAACCCGTCCAGAACGCCAGCGGCCCGCCGCGCCTGGTGCGGCTGACCACTGCGTCTCCACTTGAGCAATGGGCGACGCACTGTCATCCCAGCGTGGACGATTGAGATTGTCAGGCATCATTGATCACAGTCAGTTGCCTTCGGTCGAGAACACCGACTACTTGATCATTGAAGCCTGCCAGTCTCAAACGCCGTAACGCGATCGCCACCTCGGATGCCGTGATCACGGCGGCGCAGGTGCCGGACGGACTGGCCGGGCTGCTGGTGGAGTCCGTAGGCCCGTCGCTGAACGACCCCGAGCAACGAGCGCACAAGCCCTCCTGTTGCGCCGGACCGCGTGGGTGCTGTTGGAAGGGCACGGGTTGCCGCGTCAGCACCTGTACTTCTCCGCTGGGCGGACCGGTGGCCTGGCCCCACCTGCTGGGTGTCGAATTGGAGCTATCCCGAGTGAGCGCCTGCCGTCTCCGGACATTCCGTCAGCGTGCTGTTCGGCAACGCTGTCCGGTTACGCGGGTGTGCCGGTACGCGTGGCGAACGCGCGCAGGCCCGGCAGGGTGTTCGCGGTCGGGTGCCGCAGCAGACTCGTGGTGATCTGCTGGATGGGTTTGCGGTAGCGGACCTCGTCGGGGGAGGCGTGTTCGGCGGCCAGCAGCGCGCGGTAGCACTGTTCGGGTTTGCCCCAGTGGTGGAACGAGCGGGCGACATCGGACCAGTAGCGGGCGCGGCGCTCGACCAGCGGGATGGCTGTGGGGTCGATCCGTCGTGCGGCTTCGACGGCGGTGCCGAAGTCGCCCAGGACGCGGGCGATGCTGATCCGGTACAGCCCGATCGCGGTGGGGCCGAAGGCGGTGAACCGGTGGTTGGCGTCGGCGCCGAGCCGCGTGGCGGTGTCGACGGCTTCGGCGAGCAGGTCGTGGGCGGTGTCGCGGTCGCCGTCGACAGCGGCGGTGTAGGCGGCGGTGGACAGCAGCGACCCGTACACCGACAGGTATTCGGGTCCGCGGTGCAGGTCGGGTTGCAGGGCCGTGGCGGTGTCGACGACCAGGCGTTGCGCGGTGTCGGCGTGTCCGGCGCGGCGCAGCACGATCGCCCAGGCCCGGCGTACGGCTGCCTGGGTGAGGACGTCGTCGGTGCCGTGGGAGGCCTGCAACGCCCGGTCGGCGGTGGTCCAGGCGAGCCGGTCGTCGCCGAGCTTGATCATCAGCTCGGAGGTCAGCGCGTACAGCTCGGAGAGCATCCCGTTGGCCGCCGCGTGCCCGCTGCCCGCGGAGGTGTCGTTGCGGGTGGCCGTCGCGGTGGACAGCAGGCCGGGGAGCCGGTCGGCGACGTCGGTGTAGCGGCCGAGTTGGAACACCGACTGCGCGGCGGCCATCCGCTGCCGCAACTGCGGCAGCGCGACCGGGACGCCTCCGGGCGCGGACGGGTCGAGCAGCGCGTTGCGCAGCACTGCCACCGGATCGCCGGCGGCGAAGGCCTGAGGGGAGGTGGTGCCGAGCACCGCGGTTCCGGCCATGCCGGTCAGTCCCGCCAGCAGCGTGCGTCGGCGCATCGGATCGGTCCCCTCGCCCGGCATCAGGATCACGCCGACCCTAGCGACGGGTGCCGGCGCACGCACCGACCGTCGCGGGGTGTCGGCCAGCCCGAGCAGGGCTGGCGGGATGTGCAGCGCGTCGACCAGGACGCGCAGCACCCGCACGTCGCCCAGCGGCTGCTTGCCGCGTTCCATACGCGACAACGTCGAGACGGAGTAGCCGCACCGGTCGGCGAGGTCGGCGAGGGTCAGGTGGTTGGCGCGGCGGACGCCGCGCACGACCGCCCCGAGGTCACCGGAGTCGACGGCGGCGCGGACCTCGTCGGTGTGCCAGATCGCACGCGGTGGTTCCATCGTCTGCGCTCCCCGCATCAGACCCAGGACCTTGGAGCGTAGCCACCTGGTCACTGTCCGTCCCAGCAGATTTGCGCACTTCGCAAACCTGTCCGCCGTCATCGGCAACACCGCAGGTCAGCGGCGTGGGCCGGGTGTGTCCTGGAGGCTGCTGCGGCAGTCCACCCATCCCTGCCGCGGTCGGAGGGACACGATGACCACCCCCACGACACCGTCAAGACCACCCTCGGCCACCACCGGTCGGGAGCTGACCGCGGCCGAACTGGACCGCGCGGGCCTGCTGCACGCCGAACCGGACATCGTGATCAGCCGGTTCGCGGTGTTCGTGCCCGCCGACGAGCTGGGCGAACCGCGACCGGTCGTGATCCGCTCCGGCGCGGTGATCGGTCCGTTCGCCGTGGTCCACGGCGGCACGACGGTCGGCGAGCAGGCCCGGATCGAGGAGCACACAGTGCTCGGCAAGCCCGAGCTCGGGTACGCGGTCGGGCGCATCCGGCCCGGCGTCGGCGGCGGCACGGTGATCGGCGCGGGCGTGGTGGTCCGTTCCGGCGCGGTCGTGTACGCGGACGTCGAGATCGGGGTGAACACCTTGATCGGGCACCACACGCTGCTGCGCACCGCCGTGCGGGTCGGCGCGGACACCCAGCTTGGGCATCACCTGACCGTGGAACGAGACACCCTCATCGGCCGGGACGTGCGCTGCTCACCCGGCTCGCACATCACCAGCTCCGCCGTGCTGGCCGACCGGGTGTTCCTCGGCGCCGGGGTGCGCACGATTAACGACAAGACCCTGACCTGGCGCGACCCGTACCGCGAACCGACCCTGGTGGCACCGAGGTTCGACACCGGCGCGAAGGTCGGCACCGGCTGTGTGGTGCTGGCCGGGGTGAGGATCGGCGAGCACGCCCTGGTCGGGGCCGGCTCCCTCGTCACCCGCGACGTCCCGCCCGGCGCGCTGGCCTACGGCCACCCCGCCCGCGTCCACGGGGAGGCCCGGTGAACGCCACCGCCCTCGGCGAGGCGGTCGCTGGCTGGCTGCGCCCGCTGCACCCCGTGCTCGACCCCGCCGACCGGGTTGACTGGACCCGGCTGGAGGCGCTGGCCACCGCATTGGACGAGACCCTGGCCGCCTACCCGGTGGGCGGGGACCTGCCCGCCGGGGCCGAACGCAGCCGCCGGCTGCTGGCCGTACGACGGGAGCTGGCCGTCCGGGGCCACATCGACACCCGCAACCACCTGTTCCGGGTGTTCGCGCAGTTCGTGTGCGGCTACCGCGACATCGACCTGCGCGACGCCACCGGACTGGGACACGGTGTGCTCATCGCCCGTCACGGCAGCCCTCAGACCCGGCGGGCTTGGCTGCCGCACCTGCTGGCCGGTGAACTGGCCGGGATCGCCGTCACCGAACCGCACGGCGGATCCCGCCCGGCCGCCACCCGGACCCGCGCGGTGGTCGCGGCGGACGGCACCTGGCTGGTCTCCGGTCGCAAGACTTGGATCAGCCGCCTGGCCGAAGCCTCGGTGTTCCTGCTGTTCTTCCGCGCACCGGACGGCCGACTGGCCGCCGCCGCGATGGACGCCACCGCACCGGGCCTGCACCGCCAACCGGTCCCGCCGACCGGACTGGCGGGCTGGACCTGGGGCATCCTCGACCTGGACGCCGTGCCGGTGCGCCCGCAGGATGTCCTGCACGGCGACGGGATGATGGTGCTGCGCGAGCACTTCGCCGGCTACCGGCCCCTGGTCACGGCCACCGCGTTGGGCGGCGCGGCGGCGGTCTTCGACACCGTTACCGCCACACTCGCCGCCCGACAGGCCACGGGTGATCTGCCCCGGCTGCGGGACTCGGCGCTGATCACCCTCGGCCGCACGCACGCCCAACTCGTCACAGCGCTGCTCGGCGCCGCCGCGGCGTCCCACCTGGCCGACGCCGGGCACGAGAACGCCGAACTGTGGGGCGCGGCGACGAAGGCGCACGGCGTCGACACCGCCGACTCCGCCGCCGCCGAACTGGCGCTCCTGCTGGGCGCGGCCGGGTTCCGCGCCGACTGCCTGACCGCCAAGACCCGCCGCGACCTGGGCGGACTGCTCTACGCCGACGGCATCCACGACAGCCTGTTCCGCGCAGCGGGCAGACACCACACCACCACGCGGGACGACACCGTGATCCCGGTGCCGCGTCCCGAGGCGGAGTCTGCCCCGACGACCGCCCGATGATCGCGTAGCCCTACCACGGCAAGGGTCGGCGCAGCGCTGGACTCAGGCGATGCGCCGGCCCTGCTCGCACAGCACGGTCACGCCCTGCTCCACGGCCTGCAACGCCGCGGCGAGGCGGTCGGCCAACAACGGCTTTACCCTGTCCCGCGCCTCGGTGAGTGTGTGGAAGCCGGCGGAGACGATCTCGCCGTCCGGGAACACCATCCCCACCAGGTCCGTCTCGTCCAGCACACCGCCGTCGAAGACGAACACCACACCCTCCGGTCGGGAGTCCTGCGGGCGCACGTAGTCCACCACCAGCAGCCGACCCAACGGCCGGTCCCAACCCAACTCCTCGGCCAGTTCCCGGGTCGCGGTCGCCCACGGCGACTCGTCGGCCTCCACCGCACCGCCGGGGACCTCGAAGTTCGGCTTGTAGGAGGGCTCGACCAGCAATACCCGACCCGTCCGGTCGCGGAACAACACCCCGGCGGCCATCCGCTTGCGGGCAAGACCTGCCACGTACTGCTCCACGGGCAACACAGCGGTCGCGGCAGGCCCACCAGACTTCGACGCGGTCACCTCCGGCACCCTAACCACCCGACCGCCAAGCCGCACACCAGGGACCGTGTCATGCCCGCGCGGCGGGGCAACAGGTGGAGCAGGTCAGGTACCCGGCCATCGGCTCATGCGGGGTCGTCCTCGTAGACCTCTTCCTCGATCGTGTCCGGGTCGCGCGCGGCCGCAGGCCGCCGGCGAGGTCGGCGGCCAACAGGCGCGTCCGTCCGAGTATCGGAACCGCCGGTACTCACCCAGGCTTTGGGGCCTGGCAGTGTGACGCCGTCGGCGTCGGGCACGAGCGAGTGCAGGTTGATCGTCGTGGCGGTGGCACAGTTCTCGACCAGTTGCCGGTGGCCGATCTTCACCGCGGGCACCGAGTAGAGATTGGCCTAGTAGGAGACCGGGCAGTCCTTGCGGACGTGGCGCAACGTGTCGGTCGGTCACCACGTAGGGCTTGGCCGGGGTCGCGCAGCGCGGCGTGATCACGCGTGGCGCGCTCGCCGATCACCTGCCGCGCGTGCGGTGGGTTTCTGCCCGCCGCTTCGGCACCAGGCGAGGAAAGCCGCGTCCAGGTCGTCGAGCGAGCTGAACGACCGGCCGGCACCTCGATGTCGATGTCGTAGTGCCCGGCGAACGCCAACGCTTCCGGATCCAGCGGCACCGCCTTCCCGGGCTCGACGTGCCCGCATGACCGTCTTGGTCCGGTCGTCGTTGAACAGGGTTGGTGGGCTTGGTTCTCTGATGGACCACGTATCGACCGCATCGGTGCGGTTTGCAGAGTGTAGTTATCGGAGCGCACACCGTAATTGTCTAAGTACTCTCCGGTGTAGTTTGGCTCGAAGATCTATGCAAACTGGTAGCTGCCTGGTAGGAACCGCCTGGGGCCCAAAGGTTCTACCTCACTTGATCTTTAAGTGAGGAGTGTCTGCATGTGGCCTTGGCTCATCGGCCTATACGTCCTGTTCTCCGCCGCGCTGGCATGGCGCGCGACCGGCGTGGCGATCCACAGCACCGATCCACAGCACCGATCCACAGCAACGCAAGGATGCCTGGAGAGTGCTTGCCTTCGTCTGGGGCGGCGGTACCGCGGGGTCCGGCATCGCGGCAGCTGCGGTGCGTCTGTACGAGCTTGGTGTACTGCCGTGACTTGGCGGTTGAGCCGGTGGAGCACCAAAGTCGGCCAGGTGGCCTGAGCTGCGGCTAGGCTGCTGTGGATTCCTGCTCCATGACCTCTCGGCGGTGGCCAGCGCTGCCGTGAGATCTGCCAGCAGCGTGGGCCGGAAGCGTGCCGCTGCCCAGGGCACAGGCGTCGACCAGTCGGTCAGTTCGCGTGTTTGGTTGGTCGGTGAGGAGTTCGCGGCAGCCGCTGCGGCCGAGTATGTCCCGGGCGGCGTATCCATCTCGTGCGGTGGTGGCGTGGTCAATCAGGTCAGCGGCGATCCGGCGCGAAGGTGGATCGTCGACGGTGCCGATGGCGTCTACGAAGGACAAGCCCAGCCGCGTGCGGAGACCGTCAAGTCGGGGTGCAGTCTCCGCGCCGGCACCATCAGCAGCCGCGCTTGGTCATCTGCCGCGCACCCTGATTACGGCCGTCGTTACCGGATTAGGCCTTGCGCCTGGAGCACGACTCGCCGACCGGGTGCTCAGGCGCACAACTTGAGGTGATGCGCTGACAGGACCTGAGCATTCGACACTGATAGAACAGCCACCCGCCGCCAGTGCCGCTCCCCGGCCGCCCGCCAGTGGGTGCGGTTGTTGTACGCGCCGCACGACGCGGCAGTGTTCGGCGTTTGAGCCGGTTCGGAACTCATCGCTGGCTGATGTAGGCGTCGGCTAGGCGCGCCTCCCATCTGGGTGCTAGCACCGTGGGTTGTCCGAAAGTGGCGCGGAGGTAGGCGCGGCCCAGTGCGACGGCGGTTTCCCTCCAGCGCTGCACGACCCATCCGCCCAGTCGACTGATGCGAAGCGCTTCGGTTGCTGCCGCCGTGGGCGCGATGAGTTCTCCGAATCCCGTGAGGCGCTCGAAGTGCTCGATCGTGGCCGGTAGCGGGTCTGGCAGGTCGATCACCCACTCAAGGTCGGCGATCTTCTTCTTGGTCGCCTTCTCCTCGGCGACGCGTTTGGTGTACGCGGCTCGAATGTCGGCGACTTCTGCCAGTAGACCGGGGAGGGTGACTGCGCAGGCGCTCCAGTCAGTGTGGGGAACACCCGCTACCTCTTCCAGTGCCCGTAGCGTGGTGACCGCTTCGGCCGGGTCCCAGGCCAGTAGCGCCTTCTGCTTGCACAGCGTGAGCAGGCTTCGAGCGGTCTCCGCTTCGGTCAAGGCCGTTGCGGCGGGCTTCACCCATGCCCCGGTCTTCAAGCCCTCGGTGTCGAGATGCCAGATCGCGACGGCGTCGTCCTGACCGGATCCGGCTCGGCAGACGATCACGTGTCCGATCATGGTGCGGCCATCGCCGGCTCGGGTGGGCAGCAAGCCGAGGGAGCTGTGCTCCAGCGGTTCGGTGGTCATCGTCTCTCCTACGCATGGACGTGCTCAAGACACCGTCCACGCGGATGACCTTCGCCCATGACGTGTCCATCGCCGTGGCGCGCCGTTCGTTTCACCGCAGCACCAGCAGGACCGGGCGTGTCCATGGTCGCAAGGACGTGACATCTCGACGGTTCCCTGCGATCGAATCCTCAGACGTAACCCTCGACCGACGTGTCCCGATGTGCTGTTGACCACCCGCCGCGCCAGAGCATCAACGCGTACCTGCTCCGGGGCCGAGTCGTGGACGCATCGGCCGCAGATGAGGAGATCATGAGCAGAGAATGGGTCGCAATCGACTTCGAGACCGCCAACTGGTCGCGAGGAAGCGCCTGCGCAGTCGGCATGACCCTGGTGAAGGACGGGACGGTCATCGACCAGATGTCCACCTACATCCAGCCGCCGGGCGAAGGTGGCTTCCACCCCTACCACACGTCCTTGCACGGCATCACCGCCGAGATGGTTCGCCACGCCCCGGAGTGGCCGCAGGCACTCACACAGATCATGGACTTCGCCGGTGACCGTACGCTGGTGGCCCACAACGCCGCCTTCGACATGGGAGTGATCCGCGACGCTTGCACGGCGAGTTCCGTGCCGTGGCCTGAGTTGCGCTACGCCTGCACCCTGGTGGTCTCCCGCCTGACTTGGCAGTTGCTGACCTATCGCCTGCCCTTCGTCGCCGACGCCGCGGGCATCGCGATGGGCGAACACCACGACGCACAGGCCGACGCGGACACCGCAGCCCACGTCATGCTCGCGGCCATGCGGCTTCACCAGGCGGACACCATCGACGATCTGCTCGACGGCTTGCGGGTTCGCTATGGACAGCAGACCAGCGACTCCTGGACTGGCTCGCGACGGCTCCAATCGTCTACGACATCGGTCCGACGCGAGATCCCTACCGCCAACCCCGACGCCGACCCCGACTCGATGCTGTATGGCTTGAACGTGTGCTTCACCGGAACGTTGACGACGATGACGCGCGCGGAGGCTCATCAGCGACTCGCCGACGTCGGAGGACAGGCAGTACCCGGAGTCGCCAAGAAGACCGACGTGCTTGTGGTGGGCATGGCGGACCCGTCACGATTCGCAGTGGGGATGAGCGTCAGCAGCAAACACCGCAAAGCACAGGAACTGCTGGACCGCAGCTACAAGATCGAGATGATCGGCGAGGTCGACTTCCTTGAGTGGCTCAGCAGTTGAAACGTTGAACAGTCAGCGTGAACCGCCGGCAGCGATCAGCGAATTCTCCCCATAGCCGAGATCGACAAGACTTCTACTTTGCGTGGAGGCCACTGGCTGCGGGCGTCGAATTCCGTCATGGTCAGGCTTGTGGCCTCGCGGAGTCGGCGCAGTTCGAGACGAGCAGGCCGCCACGCGGTGCGGGTATGCCGTCCATCGACCCGTCACCTCACACCACAACGTCGTGCTCGGCGCCGGAACGCTGCCCAGAGTGCCTGGCGTCCGCGCCGGATCAGGCTGGTGAGGCGGTCAGCCTCAGCGGTGCCGAGTCGGTCCCGTACCAGCTCCGCTGCCTCGGCGTGAAGGTCCGCCGGCAGCCTTCCCCTGGCGATGCCGGTAACCAGCACACCGAGGCGGCGCACGTCGTAGAGGTCGGTTCGTGACATGCCTGTCTTCCCCGCATCCGCTGCCGCGGTCCCTGCGGCCTCGTCGTTGCCATAGCGCCGGGCGGCGATGTAGCTGAGGAAGACCGCGAGTCCCTCCAGCACCCGTCGATCCTGCTCCGGCGCCTCGCGCAGCAGCTCGCGCAGTTCGATCACGATCGCGTAGCCGTCCAGGCATGCCAGGGCGGCTCGCAACGTGTCGGACTGGGCGACCAGTCCGCTGTCCGGTGCGAGCAGTCTGGACCAGGTCGCGCCCGGAATGGAGGTATGATCGCCTCGCTCGGTGGTCAATTCCCGTCCCTTCCGCAGGGGCGTCGGGTCCGGTGGAGTTCTGGCTCTGACTCGAGTCTGGATGTGTTCGTCGTCGGACGGCTCGGCCGACTTGAACGCGTGTCGGTGCGCGGTCGTGAGGGTCGGCGGAGCCGACACAAGATCACCGGTTCGCCTGCCGGTCGTAGGTGTCAGCCCAGTGACCGAGGATGTCGTGCGATTCGGTCGGGGTCACGGCCAAGGAGTCGAGGTGCCGCATCTTCGTCTGGTAGAGGAGCACGGCGGCCGGAGCGTCGTGGAAGACGGTTGCGCTGTCGGTCTCGGTATACGCCAAGGGTTTGATGGGTGGGTCGAAGGTCAGGATCGTGGCGGGGTTCCTGAGGGTGGCATGGGATCGTGCGGCCATGGGGATGACCCGCGGGACGAACTGCTCCGATCCGCACATGAGGGTCAGGTGCAACAGCTGGTCCCGCATCACCGCCGGTTCACCGACCACCATGCGCAGGGCGGCCTCGTGGATGTAGAGGACGGTTGTCGAGCAGCTCCGGCGGTGTGCTGCCTGCTGCCGGGCGATTCGTGCCCGAGCGACGTTGAGGTTGCCGGTCAAGGCGTGGGCGTAGTCCTCGGTCTGGGCCAGGCTTGGGACGGTGAGGGGTTCGTAGGTGGTGATGGTCCGTGCGGCTTGTTCGTGCAGCGACAGGGCCACCAGGGTGTCCGGGATGCGGTCGTGCGGTCGGAGAAAGCTGCCGGTGTCAGGTTCGCCGGCGATGGCCAGCACCCGGTCCCGGGTGGGTTTGTCGGCACCCAGGCGGCCGACCAAGGTGCCGATCTCCACCGCGCTGGTGCCCCGAGTGCCGGTTTCCAGCTTGCTGAGCTTGCCCAACGACCAGCCCAACGCCTCGGCGACCAACCCGGACGACATTCTGGCCCGACCTCGAATCCGTCGCAGCTCCTCGCCGAGCTCGCGGCTGCGGGCGGTGCTCAGCCTTGGCGGCGCGGGGTTCTGCTCGTCGGTCTTCATTGGCCTCCCTTGCGTGCTGGGTGTGGCGGGTACGGGCCGGGGGGCTTGTGCGCCCGTACCCGCCACACCATGTCCGGCCGGCGTGCGGACCGGCCGGTGGTCAGGTGAATTTCGGTTCTTACAGCGAACGAAGTCCGGACGGGTGGGCCGGACTGCGGCTTGTCCGGAACGACGAGTCGCACAGCGACGGGCTGTGGACGTCAGGTTCGATGTGCGGGTCAGGTGACTGCTGACCACCAAACGTCGTTCGCGGTTAAGGCACTGCTTCGCAGCCGGTCCGCGATTGCGGCGGGCCGCAGGTCGATCTCGCGGAGGGCAGCGTCAGTGGCCCATCGCAGTTCGCATCCGCTGGACGCGGCGGGAACAGGCTCCGTCAGCGTCAGGTCGAACAGAAGCGCCACTTCGTGGACCGGCCGCCCGTTCGGGTCGTTCTGGGTGTGGTGCTCCACGGCGGCGAAGAAGTCGAGGCGGACGATGCCGGCGTTGAGGTGTTCGGCGAGGGTCCGGCGCAGCGCATCGTGCACGGCTTCGCCGGGGCGGCCTACGAGGCCGCCCGGCAGTCGGAACGCGGAGTCGTGTTGGTCGCGGACAAGAAGGATGTGCTCACCACGTCCAACAAGTCCGTATACCGCAAGGAGTGGACCAAGCTGGGGACTGCCTTCGTGGTTCATCGGGTGTTCTCCGGGGCGGGCGAGCTGGAAGTCATCGGCTGCGCACGCCCCTGAAGCAGAAGACTTTGTCGCGTGCGGTGTTCCGTGACGGCCTATAGCCAATCGAGATCACGGCACATAGACCAGAGCATCGACACCGGCAATCAACCGGTCAACGAGGGCGTCACCCGGTCATGGAACGGGCATGCCGATGACCGGTCCGCAACCGGTGAGGTTCAGAACTCGCGCCAGCGACCAAGGTCACGGGCACGGGAACCGTCCAGGCGCTGCCGCAAGGCTTGGGCGTGCACCGGGGAGCGGCGAGCATGCCGCAGCGGGCCGCTCAGTTGCACCAAGTCGCGCATCTCCATCAGCAACTCGAACCCAGGAGAGGCCGCAAGGTCGTAGCCGTAGCGGTCTGCGAAGCGTCGGGCCCAGTCCGGGTCGGTTCGGTACCGGCGAGCGGCATGCCAGGACGGGATCAGGTCGACCTCGCGTGGTCCGCAGGCAACGGAATCCCAGTCGCCCAGCATGACGGTCGAGGTGGTCTGGTCCCACATGAGGTTGCCTGCCCACGCGTCGCCGTGGATGAGCCCCACGCCCAGCGGCCACTCGATCGCGTCGAACTCGCCCCGCAGCCTCGTGATGCGCGTGAGCAGCCACTCCCGATCTTCGATGGGAAGCACTGACGACGTTTCGGGGGCGGCGACGGCACGTTCCAGCGACCGCAGCGGCTTCCAACGGGGAAGCGGGATCGAGGGCTCGGGAAGTTGGTGCAGTCGCCGGACGAGGTCGCCCAGCACAGCCGAGTCCAGGCCAGTGCGCTCGTCCGGCTGCGGGTAGTAACGCCAGAACGTCACGGTGCGGTCTGTGACCACGACGACGCCGATGTCGTCCAGGGGGACGGGGAGTGGGTACCCCTGCGAGGACAACCAGCGGACCACGCCGAGCATCGTGTGCGTGCGGGCGAGCCGGTCACCGGTGGCGACGCGGGCCACGGCGTCTTCGGCAGGAAGCCGGATCACCGTGTTGGAGTAGTCGTGGATGATCTCGGCGTCGGTTGCGTCCAGCCCGGCGGCGGCGCACGCCGAATCCATGATCATGTACAGGTCGGGATCGTGGTCGCGCTGAGGATCGTCACGTGACGAGTAGCGGCGGCTGCCGGGACTCGACGGCGTGGGATCGCGTGACGTCACACAGGGATTGTGCCCGTCGGCAACGCTCGGAAGCGGCCTGTCTCGATGATTTCGGCCCTCAGCTCCGCCGAGGTCCTGCCGCGCAACCGTGGGGCACCCAGGTGGTCGGCCAAGCGTCGCAGCGCCGGTTCCAGTGGAGCGATCATGTCCGTCTCGGCGAGGTCGAGCACGGGCCGGGCTGAGGCTGCGGCATCGTCGACCCGGCCCAAGGCGGCCTGAGCAGCAGCTCTGTCCAGGTAGGCGATCGCCACATCGCCGCGGGATCGTTCGTGGGCGGGCCCGCGGTCGTAGGCGGTGATCGCCGCATTGGCCGCGTGTTCGGCCAGCTCGTAGCTACCACAGGCGAAGTAGATCTCTGCATCAAGAGCCTGCTGTTTGGCGATCCCGAAGTGGAGGATGCCACCGACCGCATCGAGTTCACCGCGACCGTCGCCGATCCGATCGCGCGCCCGCATCGCGTCCATCTGCGCCTGCCTTGCCTCCTCGGGAGCACCGGCGTGCGCGGCGAACCGCGATTGATAGCTGAACAGGCGCGCGACGACGGTGCCGGTCGATGAGCCGACCAGGGACTGGGCCTTGGCTACCAGCGTCAGCGGTGCTGCGTCGATCGGCGACCGTGTGGGCAACGAGTCGGTGATCAACCCTCTGGTCCCCAACGCCCACGCTTGCAGTTCCGGATGCCCGATCGCCTTGGCCAACGTTTCCGCAGTCCGGGCGAGCACGAGCCCGTTGTCGGAGCTGCCGACGACGTGGCAGCCGTGCGCGAGCACCACACTGGTCATCCCGCCCAGTAGGTACAGGTCGTTCGTCTGCCGAGGGTGTGGACCGGCTTCGAGAACTGCCCGCAGCTGCGCCCAGAGCCCCGTCAGCGGCTTGAACCACTTGCTCGCTGGTTCATGGACGAACTCTGTGGCCAGCCGGATCAGAGTCCGGTAGTACATGTCCAGTGCCTCGTCCGGCACGAGGCGGGACTTCAACTGAGTAGTCATGTCCACCGCGCCCGCAGCGGCCTCGGCGGCGGCTGCCCAACCCTCGGTGTCGTCGTCGACCTCCCGGTTCCGCAGGAGCTCGCCGAGTGACGTCCGCCCGGCGACCAGATCGTCGAGCACCTCGGGCGTCATGCTCAGACCGAACCGCTCGTTCGCGACGGTCAGCAGCCGCCGGAGGTTCGCCTTGTCCGGTTGGCCGTGGCCGTTGGCCCAGCGGCGCACCGAGGACACGCTGGTCCCGGTCATCTCGGCGACCCTTTCGCGGGTGCCCAGTCGGCCCAACAGTTCGGCGAGGGGAGTCGGCGACGTCATGCCGACCTCCTACTCGATCGAAGCGGCGGTTTCCGGTGACGGCCGACGCGGCCCGAGACGACCCGGCGTCTGGTCATTCCAACCCCACCTCGGGATCGGAGAGCTCGCGGGTACGGGCACGCAGCGCGTGCCGAACGGGCGCGTTCGGCGCGAGTTTCGCCCAGACTGCGCGGACCTGCGGGCACGGCACCGGTTCGCCGACAGCCACCCACGGAAGGACGCGTCGCATCCAGCGCCACCGTGTTGAACACGCTCGACATCGACCGTGATCGTCCGGCTGGTGACTCGTCAACAGGCTTTCCATGATCGCTACCAGACCCGGCACCTCGGCCTCCAGCACCGCCACCTTGCCCTCGTCGTCGCCACGCTCCATGACGTCCCGGATGCCCACGACGTAGTCGGCGACCGCCCTGACGAGTTCGCTGTACGTCAGCCCGTTCCCGCCCGCATGCGTTGCCGTCATGACGTGCTGTCCTTCCCTACGGGTATGCATCCACGAGCCGCCGTGAGCACGGCGTACCTGCGCTGTGTAGGGACCCTCCCGAACGAAGGGCGAGGCTTCGCGTTGATCTCCGCACGCCAACCCGCATCGCACATCGCGCATTCCGGTTCGCAAGCCAGCTTGGGTAGGACGCGAGGGAGTGTGATGTCCTCCCCACACACGGTCTTGATCTCGTCGCCTGGAGCTGCGACGAACGGGATCGCGTGACGCCCGCCCACATGCGGGTACCAGCGGTACAGGGGCGGAGGGACCGTATCCGTCATGACGGCCTCCCACCGACGCGGTGATGGGGCCACGGTCCAGTCAGTCCCTCGGGCTCGCTTACCGCGTGGGGCCCGTCGCCATTGCCGGTGGATTTGGCCTCGCCCGGGGTGAACCACACGAGACGAACCCGAACCTGGCCGCCGACGGCGAAGAGCCGCAGCGCATTCTCGGGTGCTTGCAGGCTCATCCGCCGCCTGTGTTCGACCGACACGACCTCGGCGTGGTCGGCGAATGCCATACCCCAGGCGGCGATCCGGCCATCGACGCGGTCGCCGAACTCCTGCACCACGGCGAACAGTCGGGGCGCTTCGTCCGCCACCATTTGTTCCAAGATCGTGGCGAACTCCGGCTCGTCGCACGACGACGTCAAGCCCAAGCGATTGCGCACGAGCTCGTCCAGCGGGTGACGATGTGCTGTCACGGGTTGCTCCATCGGTAGTCGGTTGTCTCAGGTTTTGGTGAGGCCCCTGGGTCAGTCGCCCGTCAGTCAGTGCTGGTCAGGGTGTCGCAGGCAGATATGAGCCGTTCGACGGTGCACCTGGGCGCGGTCACTGTTGCCGCTCTGGCCGGCACGGCGTGCGGCGACCTGACCATCGACGTACGCCTGGTAGAGCGCGGCTGCCAATCGGATGACGAACGCGATGGCGGCGATGACCCCCACGACGAACTGCATGGTGGGGTTCATGTGCGGGCCTGTTCCACCGGGACGGCGTGTTGGTGCTGATCGCGCGTTTCGGGGTCGTCCAGCGCGAGTACCGCATCACGCAGAGCATCACGCAGACGACCGACCTGCAACGGCCTCAGAACGGCGACCTCGCCGGGAGGGAAGACCAGCGCCACCCGGTCGTTGCCGGTCGGTAGGACGAGGATCTCCCGCCGTCGGCCGGCGATATCCCGGCACGCTGCCAGCCACTGAGGGGGCTTGCGTCGCGCTCGCCACATGACCGCTCTCCCTGCCGTGCCCGACCCTTGATCCCAGGCCGGCTGTGGTACCGGCGAAGCCGGGCCGGGTCGGGGTTCGACCCAGCTCCGCCGGGGCTTTGTGCCGAGAGGCGCACCGTGCAGGCACCTATATCGACACCTCTGTAACGTAGCTTGTATACATACAGAGGTCCATGCACCGGATGGGTGGAGCTGGGCGGTGTCGCCTCAGGTGATGCGACACTGTGTATGACCTGGCCGAGTTGTAGGAGGGCGTCAAGTGGCCGACCGCCGCTCAGATCCATCCGCGCTGCGCTTCCTGATCGGGCACGACCTCCGGGTCGCCCGCGAGCGCGCCGGCCTCAAGCAGGCTGAGGCTGCCACGGTGCTGGGCTGTAGCCAGGCAAAGATCAACTACTTGGAGAGCGGGAAGACGCAGCAGAAACCCGACGAAGTCGGGGCACTTCTTCGGGCGTACGGCGCGGACCTGGAGCACGTCGACCGCATGACATCACTGGCGGCAAGCGCCGATCAGGCCACGTGGTGGGCGCCTTTCAGCGACGTACTGCCCAACTGGTTCAAGATCTTCGTCGGACTTGAAGGACTCGCCGTCGCCGAGTTCGCCTACGAGTCGCTCCTGCTGCCCGGCCAACTCCAGACGCCCGAGTACGCAGCCGCGTTGCTGGTGGGCAACCTCCGCGTTCCTCCGATGGACGCCCCGCAAGTGGTTCGAGCCCGGATGGCGCGGCAGCGACTCGCCGACGACACCAACCCACTGCGGTTCCGCGCCGTCATTGAGGAGTACGTTCTGCACCGCGTTGTCGGCGGCCCTCAGGTGATGCGAGCCCAGCTGGAACACCTGCTGACGCTGATCGAGCGCGAGAACGTCGAACTGCATGTCATGCCGGTGAGCGTGGCCGTGCACGATGGCCTTGACGGGGACTTCCTGCTCCTGGACTTCGAGGAAGCCCAGAGCATCGGCTACATCGAGTACCCGACCGGCGCCGTGCACGTTCAGGATCAAGATCAGGTGGCGGCGTATACTTTGTCCGCAGACCGGTTGTGTGCCACTGCGCTGTCGGTGTCCGAATCGGCTGACGCCATCGCCGCGCGCATTAAGACCTTGACGACCACCTCGGAGGACTGAGATGACCCCCGCCGACCGCCTCGCGTGGCGGACCTCCACTCGCAGCAGCAACGGCGAAAACTGCGTCGAGGTCGCCCCGACGGCGGACGGCGCGATCATCCGGCACAGCAAGAACCCCGACCACGGCACCATCGCCTTCTCCCATCCAGAGTGGGTGGCGTTCGTGCGCGAAGCTCGCGACGATGTCATGTCCGCCAACGGGGTTGCCGCCATCACCAGGATCGGCACCGACACCCTCGTCAAGTCGCTCAACACCGAGGTCGAGCTTCGCTTTGACGACGGTGAGTGGTCAGCTTTCCGAGCGGGAGCTGCTGCGGGGGAGTTCGACTTCAGCAGTCAACTCGCCAGCGCCTGATCGCGAGCACTGATCGAGCGCTGCAACCTACCGCTACGATCGGCGCTTCCGAGGCTGACGCATGGGCGTAGACGAGGGCCCCGCCGAGGTGGCTGGACTCGCCGCGTGGGCCGGGGGCGAGCGGCTCGCGTGGGGCTCCTACCGCTGGCTGTCGGTTTCATCGATGGCATCACGGAAGTGGCCCACCCCCGCTCGCGCGGGGAAGACGTACTCGGGCCGCACTCCGGCGCGGATCTCGTCGGACCACTCCCGCTCGCGCGGGGAAGACTCCGCCGAGGTGAGGTTGACGGTTCGGGTTCCGGGACGCTCGCGTGGGGAAGACAGACGTTCGATCTCATCGGGCCGGAAGCCAGCGGGACCACCCCCGCTCGCGCGGGGAAGACGAACTCGACCTACTCACCGCACTGCCCGACCACGGACCACCCCCGCTCGCGCGAGGAAGACGTGCTGCTAACCGGCCGTCACGTTAGGCGTTACGGACCACCCCCGCTCGCGCGGGGAAGACGTCAGGCGGGTGCGGAACGGGTCCGGCGCGCCCGGACCACCCCCGCTCGCGCGGGGAAGACAACGCCGTTCCCGCGTCATCCATGTCGAGCCCCGGACCACCCCCGCTCGCGCGGGGAAGACTCGCGCCGGGACAGCACGGTGTGCAGCGCGGCCGGACCACCCCCGCTCGCGCGGGGAAGACATCTGGGCGACCGCCAGGGCGGCGAAGAACCAGGGACCACCCCCGCTCGCGCGGGGAAGACTGAGCTTGTCCTGTGCGGCGGTGAACTCGGCGCGGACCACCCCCGCTCGCGCGGGGAAGACCCCTGGCCAGACGCAGTGACCCGCCCACCGTCGGGACCACCCCCGCTCGCGCGGGGAAGACTGGTCGTAGATGATGCCGACCGACCCGATGGCTGGACCACCCCCGCTCGCGCGGGGAAGACGCACACCGGCACCGGACCATCGTCGGTGAGCAGGGACCACCCCCGCTCGCGCGGGGAAGACCGCCGGTACTGCTGGGACTTGATGCAGATCAAGGGACCACCCCCGCTCGCGCGGGGAAGACGGCACGGCGAGCCGTGTGAACGCTTCCCGAGCCGGACCACCCCCGCTCGCGCGGGGAAGACCTGGGCTGGCAGACCTGCCCGATGGTTCACGTCGGACCACCCCCGCTCGCGCGGGGAAGACACTTCTTGACCAGCTACTTTACGCGACGAATCACCGTTTTAGCATCGGTTTGATGCTGGGACGTCTTCACGTTGAATCGCATCTCGAACTGGCCCTGTCGCCCGTCAGGCGTCTATGGCGGTCGTCGTCACGGGATCATGGCGGGCCCGCGTTGGGAGGTGGTGTCGTTGGCCGGTAGCGACACGGCGGCGGGTAGTCAAGCGTTGTGAGTTGATCAGACCGTGGCGGGGTCGTGGGCCGGGCGGCCTGAGGTCATTCGAGAGGATTGTCGGGTGTGGTGACTACCTCGAAACAGTCTTCGAAAGCCATCGGACGGAGTGCGACGAGGACGCCCGCGATGAACGCGGAAGCCGGTCGAGCGTCTCCCGAGAGGACCCGTCCCACGGTGGAGCGGGTCACTTCCATCGTTGCTGCGAGTATGTAGTCGGAGTGAAAGCCGGCCAGTCGTGTGACTTGGTGAAGGCGTCGTCTGAGTACCTCGATTACCCCAGGGAGATCGCTCGTTACCGGGAGATGTTCGACCAGGCCCAGAAGTCCGCGCTCGGCCCGGCGAAGTCGATCGACCTCATGGATGGCTGGGGTCGAACTGTGAAGGCGAGTGCAAGGGGGTGCCGGACCATGTCCGCCCTGCGCCAAGGATCTTGGAGAAAGAGCAGTCGTTCCAATGGTCGGAACGGGGCTTGTGTAGAGGTGGCACGAACCGCGAACAAGACGCTTCTCCGCGACTCGAAGAACCCGTCGGGCACCCGATTGGCCTTCGGTGTCGATACTGTTGTGGCTCATCGGTCACATTAAAGAGGGTCGGTTCGACGCGTGATAGTGGCTGGGCGTACGTCCGCGGTGCTGTTGGCCACGCGGTCATTTCGCTGGCCAGCCCGCGGATCGATCTACCAGGACGGTGTCACGGACTCAAACGGAGAAGCGGACACCGTCCTGGCCCCACCAGTACTTCAGGCAGGCGGCTGGGTCACGGAGCAGATCTGGCGACCGTCGGAGGCTGTCAGGAGCCTCGGTCGGATCGGGACGTAGTAGGCGTTGTTGACGCGACCGCTGGGGAAGAATCGCCTGGAACCCCAGGGGCTGACGCACGTGTGGTAGCTGCCGTCTGCTGTGTCCACTCGGATGAGGATGAACGAGTCGGCGCAGTGGGTGTAGAGGCCGGTCGCGCCTTCGTGGTGGTCCGGATTGACGTGGCGGAAGCCGCATCCTACGGAGAAAGGTGCGTGTTGCGCCTCGGCCGGGTGCGGTGTCAACAGTGTCGAAATCGTCGTGGTCACGAGGACAAGTGTGTGGCGCAGCTTGGTGCCGATTCCGGTCATTGTGATCGCCCTTCCTTGATGTGAGATCGAAGTGGCGATTACCAGCGTCCTGCGAGTGTGACCACCGGAACAGGGTTTCGTCTTTCCGAATAGGAAGGAATAGGTCACACCTGGAGGTTCCGATCATCTCGGTGGGTGGCCCATGTGGGTGGTTGCCGCGGTGTTTCCGGACCGTGGGGCGGGCATGGTGGTAGATGTCGGGCATGAGCTTCGGTGCTGAGGTCGGGCGGATGGTTCGGGCGAACCAGGCGAACTGGGATGCGCGGACGCCGGTTCACGTGGCGAGCGAGTTCTACGCCGTGGGCAGGCGTGATCCGCTCGGCTGGTTCGCCCCGTTCGAGTGGGTCGATCTCGGGGATCTCGCGGGCCGGGAGTTGGCGCACTTGCAGTGCCACATCGGGATCGAGACGGTCGGGCTGGCGCGGCGGGATGCTCGTGTGACGGGGTTGGACTTCTCGGCTGCTGCGGTCGGCGAGGCCCGTCGCATCGCTGCGGAGGAAGGGGTGGGCGTTGAGTACGTGCACGCCGACGTGCATGACGCGGTGGCACATCTCGGCGCCGGACGGTTCGACATCGTGTACACGGGCAAGGGCGCGTTGTGCTACCTGCCGGATCTGCCTCGGTGGGCGGCGACGGTGGCGGATCTGCTGAAGCCCGGCGGGTTCGTCTACATCGCCGAGTTCCACCCTTTGCTGAACGCCCTGGGGCCCAAACCCGGACCAGGTGAGGGGCCGGAGTTGTTGTTGCGGCACGACTACCTCGAAGGGCGAGGCGCGATCCAGCGGGACTCCACCTACACCTACACCGACGGCCCGGCTCTGACGTCGGACACGGTGTCGTACGAGTGGATGCATTCGCTCGGCGAAGTCGTCACCACGCTGGTGCGGGCGGGTTTGACGATCGACAGCCTGACGGAGACCGAGTTGTTGCCGTGGCCGCGGTGGTCGCAGATGGTGCGCGCCGACAGCGGCTGGTGGGCGCTTCCCGAGGGCGAGCCGAGGATCCCGCTGTTGTACGGGCTCAAGGCGTCGAAGCCGAGGGCGTGACGCTGACGGCCGACCTGGGGACCGGCACCATCCCCAGTCGGTCGCGCACATCGGCTGCCCGTGGATCGTCGAGTTCGTCCAGGATCGCCAGCGCAGCCACCCAGGAGGCCCGCGCACCCGAGGGAGCGCACCTCCCGACGGCGTCACCGCGCGCGATCAGCGTCTCGGCTTCACCCCAGCGGTCACCGATCTCGCGTCGTGCGACGAGGGCGAGCTCGAACTGGGCGAGCGCATCCTCATGCCGGTCCATCGCATCGAACGTCGCACCGAGCTTGGTCAGCGTGTAGCCCTCGCTGTAGCGATCACCGGCGTTGCGCATGATCCTCAACGCGTGTTCGAAGCAGGTCAGCGCCTCGGTGAACCGGCCCAGTCGACGATGTGCCTCGCCGAGGCCGTTGACGGCGACTGCTTCGCCGGGATGGTCGTCGACCTGCCGGAACACGTCGGCGGATTCGGCGAATGCCTTCGCGGCGGCGTCGTGGTCGTCGCGGTCTCCTTCAAGGTAGCCGAGCCCGGTCAACGTCCACGCTTCACCGGTCAGGTCGCAGAGGGTGCGGCGCAGTGCCAGGGCTGCGGTCAGTTCGTTCTCCGCCAGGTCGAATCGGCGTCGTTCCCGGTGGGCGTGCGCCAGGTTGTTGAGGATCCAGGCTTCCCCGAACGAGTCACCGCCCGCCCGGGCCGCCGCGAGCCCAGCTTCGTGTGTCGAGATCCATTCTGCCCAGTGCTTCCGCAGGGACAGGAAGTTCCACAGCACAATGGGTAGTTGCCACGCGTGGGTGTGATGGCCGCGTTGGTGGGCGAGACGTGTGGCGGCGACCAGATTGCCCAATTCGGTGTCGCACCAGGCCAACGCGGTCGTATAGGTGAAGGCCGGCGGTGCGGGCGTGCCCGGCGTCGGTCGGTTCAGGGACGGATTGCGGTACTGCGGAGCGAGCGCGTCGTTCGCCTGCGCTGCGGCGTGCAGATACCAGTCCAGCATGCGCAGTGAGGCCGACTCACGATCTCCCTCGCTCTCCTCTAGTCGAGCGCGTTCCATGCTGTAGGCGCCGAGCAGGTCATGCTGCCCGTAGCGGTCGTGCCCGACCTGCTCGATCAACCGCACCGCGGCCAGCTCGCCGAGTGTCCTTCTCGCCTCGTCCACCGGCACGCCGCACAGCGCCGCGGCGACGTGCTCGCTGAAACTCGCGCCGGCGTGCAGTCCGAGGAAACGGAACAGCCTGGCGGCGCCGTCGCTGAGAGCCCGGTACGACCAGGAGAACACCGCCCGCACCGCTTCGTCCTCGTGGGACAGGGCGTCCAGTCGCTTGTCCACCGCCGACAGTTCGTCGGCGAGCTCATGGAGGGAGAGGTGCGGATGCGCCGCGACCCGTTCCGCGGCGACCCGGATGGCCAAGGGAAGGTAGGCACACAGCGCCGCGATCCTCTCCGCAGCCTCGGACTCTCGGGCGACGCGTTGCTCGCCGAACGTGTCGCGCAGCAGGCTCAACGACTCTTTGGCGGTGAGTGGTCCGAGACTCACGAGGTGGGCGCCCTCGCGCATCGCGAGCCCCGAAAGCCTGCGACGGCTGGTGACGATCACCAAGCAGCCCGCGATGCCGGGCAGCAGCGGGCGCACCTGTTCGGTCGTGGACGCGTTGTCCAACACGATCAGCGTCCGCGTCCCGGCCAGCCTGGTCCGCAACAGCGCCGCCCTGCGATCCAGGGCGGGCGGGAGATCGGCCGGCGCAACGCCGAGGTCGCGGAGGAAGGCCTCCAAGACCTCGGACGACGCGGCCGGATCTTCGTTCGCGGCCCAACCACGCAGGTCGTAGAACAGTGCGCCGTCGGGGAACTGTGTCCGGATGTGGTGTGCCCACGAGACAGCCAACGCCGTCTTGCCGACGCCCGCCGGTCCGTCCAGCGCAAGCACGCCAGTCGACTCACCGCGCACCAGTTGCTCAGAGGCCCTCCCCAGTTCGGCGAACACCTCACCGCGACCTACCAACCTCGCCGAGGGCGGAAGCTGAGACGGAGCCGGTGTTGAACGGTGTCGGGTTCTCCCGGCTCCTTCCCACACCAGTGCCACGAGCGCGCCACCTGTTCCAAGCGCCTCATCACAGGCTCGTGCGAAGTCGTCCGTGGCTGGCTTGACTCCGTTTTCGACGTTGCTGACGTGCCCGACGCTGTAGTGGCACCGCTCAGCCAACTGCGTGATCGTCAGACCGGCCCCAGTCCGTAGGCGACGGAGTTCTTCGCCGATTCCCTGCCCGTTATTCGTTATTCCCTTCAAGCGAATACACCGCCCCCCTTGCCACCCCCAGACGGCCCGGCCAGTGTGGTGACAACCGGGAATCCGGCCGGAGGCACCACGAGAGACCGAGGATATGCGGATCTGACGTGGACCACTGGTCTATTCGATCCCATGACGACCCTATCGAGTGATCGGTGACCTGCTAGGTATACCCCAATGCCGCTTAGTTAGTGATCTTGCCGAAGAGGTGGATGCCAGGTGGCCGGTCGTAGCGGGTGCCTGTGTGGTGCGCGCGTTTGATCAGCTTGCTGCCGACGTTGCTGCGTTTGACCACGCGTGGGTAGGAGCGGTGGCGGCGGCCCCGGGCGCGTCGGTGTCGGATCTCCTCAAGCGTCTCGATGATCGCGTTCTTCAGGCGGTGAGGGGGAAAAACCCGCCTGGTTGGTGACCTGGCGGCGCACAGCGTTGAGACTTCGGACGAAGGACAACCCGTCGACGTCGGGCCCGTCGTCCGGACCGAGGCCCTCGGCGGCCTCCAACATCAACGCCCGCACCGCGTAGTGGGTCAGCAGCAACGCCCAGATCTCCTGCCGGACCAACTCCGGGGACTTCGACCGCAGCACCCTGCCATGCGGCATCTGATGGGTCTCGATCTCGTCCAGGGTCAGCTCGAACTCCCACCGCTGCCGATACAGCACCGCCAACTCCACCGCCGGCGCCACCTCGTGATCCATGATCGACACCACCAGGCGGATCATCTCGGGCTGCCCGCCGCGGTCGGTCACCGAGTACTCCACCACCCGCACCGGCAACCGCGACCCCTCCGGCGCCCGCGACCGCTTGCCCCGCTTCAGGTCCGCCTTGACCTTCGAGGGCAGCAGCTCACTGCGGTAGGACCCGTCGGGAAGCCACCCCAACACCGGCAGGTCCACATCGTCACGGACCCGCCACACCAATTGCGCCCCGCTCCGGCGCGCCCGCTGCCACAAGTCGTAGGAGAACACACCGCGATCGGCCAGCACCAGCATGTCCGGCTCGAACGCCGCCACCAACCGCTCGCACAAGCCGCGTTCCTGCACCCGCCAGGAATCCAACTCCGCCGCCACGATCGCATGCGTGCCGCACTCGCCCAGCCCCATGATCCGCACCTGCGGAAACGGGCTCTGCCCGCCCTTGTGCGGCTTCTTGCCGAACTCGGCTACGTTGGCCGCCGTGTCGGGCAAGTCCAGCACGACACCGTCGACCGCCATCACCCGCCACCCGTGAAACCACGCCCCCCGCGTTCCGGCATGGGCCATCGGCACCGCCACCCGGTCGAACAGCACCCGCAGCGGCGCCTCGCCCAACCGCCCCCGCGCCTGGGAGATCGCCCCCGTCGTGGGCACCGTCCACCCCTGCCGCCACGTGCCCAGAAACCGCAGACCGTCGACCAGCTTGCGCATCACCTCTTCGTAACCGTCATCGAAGAACAGGCACAGCGCCAGCACGTAGTAGACGACCACCCGCGCGGGCAGCAGACGCGACCGCCTCTCCCGACGCCCCGTTTCCGCGAGCACCTCGTCCACCAGATCCCGGTCGAACACACGGGCCAGCACACCGATGCTGATCCCATCGGTGAAACGGCGAGCAGACGGCACTGATCAACAGTACTGCCAACCAATCCACTCGCCTCAACCCGCACACCAAGGCCACTAACTAAGCGGCATTGAGGTATACCCGCTGTAGCGGCTTTTTCGTCGCAAGAGGAGTTGATGCACGATGCCGACCGATGCGGCGTGGGGTTTCCACAACTCGCGGAACGACACCATCAATCCCCGGTCGAGTGCGAATCCAACTAATGAGTGAAGCCATCCGGAGGGTATCGTCACGCTGCGAATTGAGGGGTAGCCATGTCCGCAGAATGGTCGTGGACGCTCGTCGGTATCGCCTGTGGCCCCACGCTGACCGCGCTGACGGCGCGTGCCGCAGCAGGGCAACCGCTGTTCCCGCCGCCTTGGTGGCGCCCGAACCTGTCGCGCGAGGCGTTCATGACCACATCGGTCCTATGCGCCTTGCTGGCACTGATGAGCTACCGCTTTGCGGGATCGCCGCTCCTGCCCGCCGTGTGCTGGCTCGCGATCACCGGTACCCAACTCGTGCTGATCGACCTGACCTGCCACCGTCTTCCCCATGCGATCACCGGTGCGATGTTCCTCGGTGGGCTGGTCCTGCTCGGCTACGCCGCACTCCGCGTCGGCGGGACGTCGGCGTTCCTGCGGGCGGTAACCGCGTCCGGGTTGCTGTTCGCCACGATGCTGGCCGTAGCGGTGCTGGCGTCGCCCATGATCGGCGGTGGCGATGTCGCACTGCTCGGCACGGTGGGCCTCTACCTCGGCTGGGTGGATTGGTCCCGTGTCGTGGTCGGACTGCTGCTCGCACTGCTGATGGCCACCCTGGCCGCCACCGCGCTCTTGGCGTCCCGCCGGATCGGCCCTCGGGACCCGTTCGCAATCGGACCGGCGATCGTCGGCGGCACGCTCATCGCACTGGGCCTTCCCTGACCGACAGCTACGGAGGCTCGGGATGTGCGTCCCCTTCCGCCACGACGACCACGACCTGAGGACGGACATGCAGATCTTCCACAGCACAGCCACGGCCTTGGTCGTCGTGCTCGTCGTAACCGCGTGCAGCCCTCTGGGTACGGGCTCACCCGCTGAGCCGGGCGTCGCGACCGGTGTGGGCACCTCATCTCTGCCCGAGGCGTCCTCACCGGCACCAAATCCAGCCGACGAAGCCGGAAGGCGCGCGGTGGACGCCTACCGCGGTATGTGGCTCAGCTACGCAGAAGCCGGCACAACGTCAGATTGGCAGTCACCGAAGCTGGGTCAGTTCGCGACCGGCACGGCGTTGTCCACCATGACGCGAGGTCTGTACGGCGACCACTACAAGGGCGTGGTGTCGCGTGGGGAGCCGATCCTCGACCCGTCGGTGTCGTTGGTCGAGCCGGCCGAGGCTCCGACCAAGGTCGTCGTCACCGATTGCGGTGACTCAACGAACTGGACGAGGCACTACCTCGACAGCGGTCAGCCGGCCGACGAGGAACCTGATGGCAGGCGGCACATCGATGCCGTGGTCGAGAAGCAGGCAGACGGCACCTGGAAGGTGGTCGAGTTCGGTGTGCAGGAGGTGGGCACGTGCTGAAGTGGACATCCGCCGTCGTGGCGTCGGTACTCCTTTGCGGTGCCTCTCCGGCTTTCGCCGGACCGTGGGGAAACGTGGATTGCAGCCAGGCTCCCGCACCGGTATGCGATCTCGGCGTCGGAAACAACGAGAGGCCGCACGAGGCTTGGGACACGGGCCGACCCTCCAGTACTGATCAATCATCAAGTGATGCCGAAGACCCGTACGTGGGGTGCAGCTACAAGCCGGTCGACTACCAGGCCCCCGATGGGCAGCCGCAGGAACCCGGCGGCTGGTTCATGGTGTTGTGCTCGCCGGACGGCAAGGACCCGTTGTCCCACGGACCGGTGTGGGTCCCGTCCGGTGGCGTGCGGCCGACGCTTTCACCGGAACAGGTAGCCGAGATGGCACGCAACCGCTTGCTTCTGCCGTCGGTGACGATCTCGGCCAGTCCTGCCGACGAGCAGCTGGTCAGCTTGCCCACGTGGTTGTGGTTGAGCGGTGGCTGGGAAGAGGTGTCGGCGAGTGCGTCGGTTCGTGGTGTGTCGGTGACGGCCGTGGCGAAGCCGATGTCGGTGACGTGGTCGATGGGGGATGGCGGCTCGGTGACGTGTGCGGGGCCCGGAACGCCGTTTGCTCCTGGGCACCGCGACCCGAGGAGCGCTTCACCCGACTGTGGGTACACCTATCGCACCTCTTCAGCCGGGCAGGGCACTGACGCCTACAAGGTGACCGTCACGGTCACATGGGCCGTGACTTGGGCCGGCGCCGGCCAAGGCGGCACGTTTCCGAACCTGACCACCTCGGCATCCTCTGCGTTCCGTGTGGCCGAGAGCCAGGGGATCGCGACCGGCTGAGCCCGGACGTCAACAACGAAACACCCGTACCCAACGCACGTCGAACGCTCATGTCGACGTGTCGCGATGGCTCCATGCCTGAAGGAGGTCGGTGATGACCGCTTCTGTTCTACACACGAAGGAGACGGCCGGCGCGTCGGCGAGCGCGTGGGCAGGCCGCGACCGCGGCAAGGCGCTTTCACGCTTCGGCGGCGGCCGTCGTCGCAGGCTCCCGCATCTGCTCGTCGGTGTCCTGCTGGTGCTGGGCTGCGCTGCTGGAGGCGTTGTCGCCGTAACGGAGTGGGCGGGTAGGGAAAGCGTGTTGGTATTGGCGCGATCCGTTGTGGTCGGGCAGGTCCTGACGGCCCGGGACCTCGAGGAGGTGAGCATGACGACCGACTCGGGTGTGGACCTGGTTCATGCGGCGGCAGTGTCCACAGTGGTCGGTAGGCCAGTGGCCTACAACCTGCCTGAGGGGTCTTTGGTGACCAGATCCCTACTCGGCACACCGCAGGTCCCGTCTCGTGGCGACGCGATTGCGGCGCTGGGCTTGAAGCCAGGACAGTTCCCACCCGACATCGCGCCTGGAGCCACGGTGATCGTGCTCGCGACCGCGACGCAAGGGGCTGGGTCTGCCGACGTACGGACGTCGTCATGGACCGCGGTGGTCACCGGGCTCGCCGCGAGCGAAACCGACCAGATCACCGTGATCTCGCTGCAATTGCCGGAAGGGGACGCCAAAGCACTGGCCTCGGCGCCTGCCGGTCAGCTCAGTCTGGTCATGATCGCGGGAGGTGGACGTTGATGCTCGTCGTGGTGTGTTCCCTCAAAGGATCTCCCGGTGTCACGACGTTCGCTACCGCCTTGGCCGCACGATGGCCGGTTGGGGAGAACCCGATCCTGGTCGAAGCCGATCCGGCGGGCGGCGACCTGATGGTCCGGTTCCGCTTGAACGACTCGCCTGGCCTGGTCACCATGGCCGCCGCCGCGCGACGCAACACCGACCCGACCCTGCTCGCCCAGCATGTTCAACTGCTGCCATCGGGGCTGCGTATCGTGATCGGGCCGGTCGGTGCGGAGCAGGCACGTGCTTCGCTCAGTGCCTTGGATCTGTCGTCTCCGTTGCGCCGCGCCGCCGATCAGCCTGGTACGACGGTGATCGCGGATTGCGGACGGGTCGACCCGGACTCACCCGCATTGCCGATCATCCGCAGCGCGGACGCGATGGTCCTCCTCGCCCGCCCTCACGATGACGAGCTCTCACACGTCGCGCTCAGGCTTACGACGGCTCAGCGGTGGTCGCGGCGGCCTGGTTTCGTTCTGGTCGGTGACGGCTACGGGACTCGTGAAGTGTCGCAGGTGCTGGGAATTCCAGTGATGGGCCGCGTGCCGCAGGATGACAAAGGGGCTGCTGTGCTGTGCGGGCACGGCAACGTCCGGTCGGGACCGATGCGCTCGACCCTCGGTCGCGCCGCCGCGCAGATCGCGCAGTTGATCGCGGCACGGGCGCAGGCGGCGGACAACGGCATGCTTTCCGGCGTGCCGCGGCAGGTTCTCACTGCTAATCGGTCCGTGCCCGAGGCAGGCCTACAGCCGCTGGGGACATCATTGCGGAACGGCGCATGCTCATGACCACGACCAGATTCGGCGAGATCGAGCCGTCAAACGACGTAGGCGCGCAGTACCCGGCCCTGTCCGGGCCTTCCGAACCTCCGTACCAGTCGACCCATGAAGCCGCAGCGGTGAACCGACTTCGTAAGCGCCTCCGCGAGGAGTTGTCCACCCGCCTGAGCGAGCACATCAAAGGGGACGAGAGCTCCGGCCGCGTGCCGATCGGTTCCACACAGCGCAAGCAGTTGGCCGAGTCGATCCTGCATGAGGTCGCTGAAGTCCATGCTCAGGACGAACTCCGCGACTCCGCGACCGGCGGGATGCTGGTAGATCCCGACACCGAACAACGGGTGATCACCGCCGTGCTCGACGAGGTCTTCGGCCTCGCAGGGCTGGAACCACTGCTGGCAGACACGTCGGTGGAGAACATCAACGTCAACGGCGACAGGGTGTTCGTGAAGTACGCCGACGGTAGGCGAGCGCACCTGGCGCCGTTGGTCGGCTCCGACCACGAACTCGTCGACCTCATCCGCGACCTGGCCACCCGCAGCGGTGTCGAGGAACGCCGCTTCGACCGCGGCAGCCCAATCGTCAACTTCCAACTGCCCGGCGGTGAACGTGTGTCGGCGGTCATGGCCGTCACCGACCGGCCGTCGGTGTCGATCCGTCGCCACCGCTTCGCTCGCGTCACCCTGGCCGAGCTGAGGGAGAACGGAACCATCGACCTGGTGTTGGAAAGCTTCCTGACCGCCCTGGTGCGTGCGAAGCGCAACATCCTCGTCACCGGGGGCACAGCGATCGGGAAGACCACCATGCTGCGCGGTCTCGCGTCCGCGATCCCACCGTGGGAGCGGCTGATCACCATCGAGGACGTCTTCGAACTCGCCTTGGGTGACGATGCCGAGGCGCACCCGGACGTGGTGGCGATGCAGGCCCGCGAGCCGAACATCGAGGGGCAAGGCGAGATCTCCCTGTCGGACCTGGTGTGGCAGTCACTGCGCATGTCCCCGGATCGGGTCATCGTCGGCGAGGTCCGCGGCCCGGAGGTCATCCCGCTGACCAACGCGATGTCCATGGGCAACGACGGTTCCATGGGCACCCTGCACAGCAGCTCCAGCCGTGGCGCGTTCACAAAGCTAGCCGCCTACGCAGTCCAGGGATCCGAGCGGCTGCCGATCGAGGCGACCAACCTGCTCGTCGCGTCGGCCTTGCATTTCGTGGTGCACCTGGACAAGCCCCGCGACGACAACAGCAAGCGCGTGGTGTCCTCCATCCGCGAAGTCGTCGACGCCGACGACCGCCAGGTCGTGTCCAACGAGGTGTGGAGGCCAGGTCCGAACCTGCGTGCCGTGCCGGGTGCGCCGCTGCGCGCGGAAACCCTCGACCTGCTCGTCGACGCCGGTTACGACCCCGACCTGGCTGAGCGGCGTGAAGGGTGGTGGCAGCCATGACAGCGATGTTCGGCCTGCTCGCCGGCGGTGTGGGCATGGGGGTCGTGCTCATCGGCACTGGGCTGCGCGGCCAGAACACCGGCCCGACGCCATCACGGATCCGCATGTGGCTCGCCCAGAACCACGACCGCAAGCAGATCGCGAGGCTTGCCGGGGCCGCGGTTGTCGGCCTGGCCGCCGGCTTCTGCACCGGCTGGGTCGTCGGCGCCGTTTTGACGGCGCTCGCCGTTGTCGGTCTGCCGCGCGTTCTGGGGTCCGACGTCGACCACAAGCGGAACCTGGAACGCATCGAGGCGATCGCCGGGTGGACCGAGATGCTGCGGGACACGTTGGCCGCCGCAGCCGGCTTGGAGCAGGCCATCCTGGCCACCGCACCGGTGTCCCCGGCCGCCATCCGCGACGAGATCACCGACCTCGCGGTTCGGCTGGAGCGTGGAGAGCGCCTGGCTCCGTCCCTGCGCACGCTCGCTGATCGACTCCGCGACCCCACCGCGGACCTGGTGATCTCGGCGCTCGTCCTCGCGTCCGAGCACCAGGCCAGGCAGTTGGCGGACCTGCTCGGCGAACTGGCCGGTGAGGCGCGGGAGCAGGCGTTCATGCGCATGCGGATTGAGGCCGGCCGCATGCGGACGCGGACCAACGTGCGCGTCATCGTGATCACCACGCTTGCCTTCGCCGCCGGACTGGTGCTGCTCAACCGCGGCTACCTCGCGCCCTACGACAGGGCATTCGGCCAGGTCGTGCTGCTGGTGGTCGGCACGTCGTTCGCGGTCGCGTTCACCTGGCTGGCCACGATCGCCCGGATACGTGGGACGGAGCGGTTTCTGACCGACCTCACGAGGGAGGGAAGCCTGTGATCATCAGCGCTGCGATGCTCGGTGCCGCGCTTGGCACCGGACTGTGGATGTTGTGGGTTTGGGTCTTCCCTCCTCGCCGTGTTCTGGCCGCCCGGCTCGGTCGGCTCAATGCCACACCCGCGCCACCGCCGATTCTCACCACCGACTCCGGCGGTTGGGCATTGCGAGTCGGGCAGCCGTTCATCCGACCGCTGCTCCAGCTAGGACTGCCCACTCAGCGGCTGCGCGACGACCTCGCGGTCCTGGGCAAGGGGACTGACCAGCACCTCGCCTGGAAGGCGATCCTGGCCATGACCGGGCTGGCGCTGCCTGTCCTCGTGGACGTCCTGCTCACCGCCGTCGGGCTAGGTCTGTCATGGCAGGTTCCGGCCGTGACGGGCCTCGTGCTGGCCGTGGTCGGGTTCCTGCTTCCAGACCTCAGCGTGCGTCAGGAAGCCGAGCGTAGGCGTTCGACGTTCCGACACGCCCTCGGCGCGTACCTCAACCTGATCCGGGTGCTGCTTGCCGGTGGAGCCGGAGTCGACGGAGCGCTGACGGATGCCGTTGGCGTCGGCAACGGCTGGGCGTTTCAGCAAATCCGCCACGCACTGGTCACCGCCCGGATAACCCGAACGACACCGTGGTCCACCCTTGGCCGGCTGGGCACCGAACTCGGCGTGCACCAGCTCTCCGAGCTGGCCGCGTCGGTCAGCCTGGCCGGAACCGAGGGAGCCCGGGTCCGCGCCGGTCTGGCAGCCAAAGCCACCGCGCTGCGCACCCGTGAACTCACCGACGCTGAAGGCGAAGCCCAATCGGCGACCGAACGGATGAGCCTGCCGGTCGTGACGCTGTTCGGCGGATTCCTCGTCTTCATCGGATATCCCGCGCTCGCTCAGGTGCTGAGCGGGCTCTAGAACTCCCAGGGCGCATCGCCCTCACGAAGGAGCCTTCACAACGATCGGAGACACCCTCATGTTCACCATCAAGGTCATTTGGCACGTGCTCGACGCCCGTATCCAGCTCTTGCGCCGATCCGGGGACCGCGGCGAGATCACCAGCACCGTGCTCGTCATCGCGATGCTCGCCGTGCTCGCGATCGCGGTCATGGGCGTCATCGCGGCGAAGCTGATCGCCAAGGCGAACAGCATCGACCTGGGTCTGGCGTGAGATGGCCACGCCAACCCGGCGGCACCACCGGCAGGCAGGACGCAGGCTGCATCTGGTGAAGGATGTCCTCGGGAGTGACCGCGGCGCGGTGAGTGCGGACCTGACGCTCGTCACACCGTTGTTGTTGCTGATGCTGCTGCTCATCGTGCAGTTCGCGCTGTGGTCGCACGCGGCCCACATTGCCCAGGTTGCGGCGTCACAGGGACTCGCCGCCGCACGAACCCACGGTGGCAGCGCCGAACTCGGTGCCGCCACTGCGCAACGGGTCCTCGACGACCTCGCACGCGGGCCGTTGAGGGGAGTCAGTATCAGCGCGGATCGGGGCACCGTCTCGGCCTCGATGCGCATCACGGGCACTGCGACGGCGGTTGTTCCGTTCCTCGACCTGAAAGTGCACGCGGAGGCCGCAGGTCCAGTCGAACGCTACGTCCCGCCGACCGTGAGCGGAGCGACGTCGTGATCAGGGGAACCGGCCGACGCGTCCGGAGCCGTCCCGTGTCCGCCCGGGTCGTCTCGATCCGTCTGGATGACCGAGGATCGGCCGCCACGGAACTCACCCTGCTCACGCCGTTGCTCGTGTTGGTGCTGCTGTTCGTGGTGCTGTGCGGTCGGCTTGCCGAGACGAAGCTGCGCATCAACGACGTCGCGCACCAGGCTGCACGTGCCGCCACGCTGGCACGCACACCTATCCAGGCGCTCTCCGACGCCGAGGCCACGGCCGCCACTGCTCTGGCAGAGGCCGGTGTCGCCTGCCGGTCCTTGAGGGTGGCCGCCGACCTTCAAGGGCTGCGACCAGGCTCGACGGTCACCGTCACCGTGGCCTGCACCGTCGGACTCGACGACTTGGCCCTGCTCGGCGTGTCTGGCTCCCGCACGTTCGAATCCAGCTTCTCGTCACCGGTCGACCGGTGGCGCGGCACCGCTTCGTCGGCTCGGGAGGGAGGCAGCCGATGACACCGGATGCTTCGACGGGCCGCACAGCCTGGCATCGGCTGCGCCGGGACGAACACGGTGCCGTGACCGCGTTCGTCGTCATCATCGTTTCCGCGTTCATGTTGCTCGCCGGGCTCGTGCTGGATGGTGGGCTTGCCCTGGCCGCCAAGAGCCGTGCGCTCGGCGAAGCGCAGGAAGCCGCCCGAGCAGGTGCCCAGGAGATCGACCTCGTCGCGTATCGAGCCGACGGAACCCTTCGCCTGGAACCCCACCAGGCCGGCACCGCCGCCCGCGACTACCTCGCTGACACCGGCCACACCGGCACCGTCTCCGTCATAGGCAACACCGTGCACGTCACCGTGACCGTCAACCAACCCACGCTGCTGCTCGGGCTGGTCACCATCGACTCGATCTCCGTCACGGGCACCGGACAAGCGCGGCCCTTCTACCGGGATCGGCCGGTCACAGCGTTCCCGTCTGGCTCAGTGGGCCGGTTCCCCGGGGATGTCTTCGATGTGCAGTTGCCACCAGTTGTCGTCGACGAGAACGTGAAGGTCGGGACCTCTGCCGACGACGTGCGCTGTCGGGGGCAGTGGCCGCCCGTCGGGTTGGACGAGCCGATACTCGCTGGTCACGTGCAGGCGATCGTCGCTCAGGACACCCACGACCAGGCTGTCGTGATCGGGCCCGTAACCGCCGTACAGCGCGATGCGAGACCCACCCACGGCGAGGGCCCTGGCTCCGGGGATGTCGTTGTGCCATCCGGTCACCGTGTCATTCTGGATCCGGACGACGTGGAAGTCGGTGTAGTAGCAGGCCCATGTCGTGTCGCCGTCGACGTTGAGCGCGTAACAGTCGCTGATCCCGCCCCAAGGGTTGTCCTCATGCGACGGGTATCGCCATTCCTGGGCGAAAGCGGCGGAGAACCGGGTAAGCCCACACGATCCCAGTGGCGGCTCACTGCCCACATTGCCCCAGCCGTAGTTGCCGTAGACCCCTTCATCGAAGTAGCCCACCCAGATCTCACCGCGGCGGGTGGTCTGGACGTGTTCGATACCGTCGCCGAGGGTGTGTTCGGCCAGCACCGCTCCGGTGGAGTCGTACACGATCGCGTTGCGGTCCGGACCGTCCGGCCGCCACCGACACCGGGCGCCCACGACCAGGACCTGGCCGTCGGGCAGCGGCTGCACCGAGGGGTGCGCCAGCGGAAGACTGGGAATGCGAGCGGCGACGACCATGTCTGGTGCGTGCACGGTCACTCGTGCCGCGGCCGGTCGCGGCGCCAGGGAATCTGGGAACGTGGCCCATCCCGGCTGCGTCGTGGTCGATGTCAACGTCGAGAGGTCCTCGGCTGCCGACCACAACGCCACGACCTCGCCCGATGGGCCGACCGACGCGGATATCCGCACGTCACCCTGCTGTGGCGCAACGAGTTGGGCGTGGTGACGGGCCCGAACCGTGGGCAGCGCCATCACCGCCGCACGCCGTGCCGCATCCCTCTGTTCGCGCTGCTGAGCCCAGTCGTCATCGTCCACCGGTGTATTCGATCACGCCGCCGTTGGCGTGACCCACCGTATTTCGCGGTCGACGGAGTCGAAACTCACCAGATCCGTACCGGTCGCGGTTGGCCACGGGTGGGTGGACAGCCCGAGTCGGTGTGCCCGCCACTCGATCTGGCTACCAAGTCAAAGGCCCGACCTCGGACTGGAATCGCCGAGCAGACTTACGACATTTCACGCACCTCAGCCGTAGAGGTCGGGCCATGACACGTCGGCACCGCAGTCCTCAGCGCTACGAGCCGGTCGGGAACATAGTGCGCACAGCCGGGCGGGTGCTGCACGGTCTGTTGGCGTTCACCGGGCTGACGGCCTTGCTCGTCGGACTGCCCGGTGCTCTGATCCACTTCGTCGGGTGGCCGTTGCCCGACCACATCCCGACCGTCGACGAGATCCAAGCCCTCTTGTTCAGTCCGATGAACGCGCGGGTGCTGCTCGACGCGCTTGCCTGCCTGTGCTGGATCGTGTGGTTCTTCTTTGCCCTTGATGTCCTGCGCTGCACGGTTGAGGCGGCTCTGGGCGTCACGTGGCCGGTGGTCCATCGCACCGGGCCGCTGAACGGTCTCGTTGCAGCTCTCGTGGGCACGATCGTGGTGACCCTCCTGACCAACCGCGCGCACGGTGCCCCGCCAGCGAGCACCTCCGTGGCCAGTGCCCATCCGGCAGCTGTCAGCGCACCCCTTCACCCCGGTGCGGTCCGGCTTGTTGCCGCGCAGCACGCCGATCCGGCCGGTGCCCCCGTGGCCGCCGCGCCTTCGGGCATGGTGCAGGTCACCGAGGAGGTCCGGGTGCCGCAGAACGGCATCCACGACAGCCTGTGGCGGGTCTCGGAGCGCATCCTGCACGACGGCAACCGCTGGCCGGAGCTCTACCGGCTCAACCTCGGCATTGTGCAACCGGACGGCCGTGCCCTTGAGGTTCCCCACCTGATCCAGCCTGGCTGGAAGATCACCGCCTACGTCTCCGTATCTACGTGGCCGGCCACCGAACTGCCACACGACAAGCCGCGACCGGTCCCGACTGACGAACCGCCACGGCCCACAACCACGCCACCAGACTCGTCGAGGCCGCCGTCGCCGAACTCGAAGTCGGCGTCCCCTGAGACAGACACGTCCTTCAACGCCGCAGGTGACGAGGCCGCCGGGGCGGACCTTGGGTACGGGGTGTTCGTCAGCTTCATCCTCGCCGGAACCGTTGTCACAGCCCTGGCTGCGAACCGGATGTGGCACCGCCGCCGCTACAGGATCGGCAGCGGGCGACGTTCCGACCTTCATCGCCCCATCGCCCCGGTGGTGCGAGCGCTGCGCCTCGTTCACGAGCGAGACGGCGACCAAGGCTCCGCCACGTCTTGGGCTGAGCACACTTCGACCGATGTGACGGCATCCGGCTTCGCCCCGCACGACGGCGCAGAGCTCTCGTCGATCCCGATCGGCGTGCGCGACGGCCGGGACGTCGCACTCAACCTCATGAGCACCCGCGGCCTCGGGCTCGTGGGTCCAGGTGCGACAGCCGCTGTTCGCGCACTGCTGCTGCACCTGCTCGCCCACGGGGGACAGCCTGCCGCATCTGTCCGGATCCTCGTTCCCGCTGCGGACTTCGATCGGATCTTCAGCGATACCGCGGTTGGCGGCTTGCCCTCGGCCATCGTCGTGGTCGAGTCCCTCGACACCGCGCTCGACCAGATGGAAGCCGCGTTGCTGACGCGCACCCGCCAACTTGTCGAAGACGAAGTCAAGCCTGAGACCGGAGTGCTCGTACTGTTCGCCGCCCCTTCTCCGCACGCTGAACGCCGACTGCAAGCGGTGCTCGACAACGGCTCGACTGTGGGGCTCGCAGCCATCTTCCTCGGCCAGTGGCGCTCTGGGGCGACCGCACGCGTTCGCCCGGACGGCACGGTGAGCGCAACCAGCGCCGGTCTGGGCGACGTCCTTGCCGACACACGTCTGTTCACCCTTCCTTCCACCGATGGCGCCGAACTCCTTTCGCTGCTTGGAGAAGCAGAATGCCCATCCGAGGATCACGGGCCTGCGGTCGACCACGCGATGCCCGAATCTGGAGACGTCATCCAGGTGGACAAGCCGCCGCCGCGAGCACCGGAGCCACTGCGGGATCGAGCGGCGCAAGAGGAGGTTCGACGGCCCTTGACTTTGCGAGTGCTCGGTCCGGTCGAACTGGAACTCCACCAAGACGGCGGCACACGGGCACTGAGCGGGACGCTCACTCCGAAGCAGCGGGAAGTGCTCGCCTTCCTGGCACTCCACCCTCAAGGCGTGCGCCGCGAAGCCCTCAACGAGGCGGTCTGGCCCGACAGTCGGCCGCCGCGCCCGTTCAATTCGCTGCACAACGCGCTGTCCCTGCTGCGGCGAGCCCTCAGTCGAGCCACGGACCGCACGATCGTCGACCTCATCCTCAACGAGGACGGCCGCTACCGCCTCAACCCCACGCTGATCTCCACCGACTACGGTCGGCTGCACCAGGTACTACCCGCTTCCAGGCTGACGCGTGACCAAACCCTCGGTGAACTCCGTGACGCGATCGACCTCTACCAGGGCGACCTCGCGGAGGATGTCATCGCGTCATGGGTCGAGCCATTCCGTGAATCCCTCCGCCGCGACGTTCTCGACGCCCTCGCCGTCCTGATTCGTGCCCACGGCACCGACGAGCCTGAAGCTGCGTTGACGCTGCTGGAGCAGACCCGGAGACTTGATCCGTACAACGAGGGTGTCTACTGCGATATCATTCGCAACCAGGCCCGACTTGGGCGGTTTGCCGCCATCCCGCGAACTCTTAAACTGCTGGCCGCGACACTGGATGAAATCGGCGAGCGGCCCGGCGGTGACACCGTAGAACTCGCCGAATCGCTTCAAGGTCGGAGTGCCCGTTCGGCGACGTCTTCTCAATGATGCCGTACCAATCTGAACGTGCCGACAGGGTGTCCCGGCCGTCTACCGGCTGACGGTCCAGAGTGGCTACCTCTTAGGTCGGTAGTCGCCCTACCGGTCCTTAGTCCAGCTCAGGGGCCCTTTGAGGGCTACCGGTGTAGCGCCAGACTTGGTGGCCGGCAGGCGTATGAACAGTCGGGCTGTGAGGTGGACCGGCGGTCTGTGTGCATGTTTGGCTGATGCGTCATTCAACCCTTGCGTTTATCTGTTGGTGTTTATTCCATTTATGTCCAACTTTCCGTGTATGCGTGATTGCTTGAATGCCCGAGTTTATTCATTGTGTATCGCTCCATTCGGTTGTGTGGCTGTCCCCGTGTATTGCGAACATGAAAGATTCCGGCCCCTATGTTGCAGTGGAAAGAATCATGAATCGAATGGGTGATAGCCATTGCGAGTCGCTTGATGCGGATCTAATATTGGAAGTGTAAGAAATCCAGTCGGACGGGATTCGCACCCCGTATGTCGGACTGGGTCACACAATCCACTGAAAGGGAGTGGCCATCATGGGTCACGTCACGTTGGAGTGCGTCCGATCGCAGTCAATCGAAGAATTGTTCGAGAGTCTTCGCGAGGCGGGTTGTGCCCCGTTGACCGCGTACGGCTATGCGGCCCGGGAGGGGATCGAACACGGCCAGAACGTCGCCTACGACAACGTCCGGCTTGCCGGCACGTACGACAACATCGACTTGGTGGAACTGCCGGTGTCCTACTCGGACTACGGCGGAAGTGATCTTGACGCGGCCAACGTGCGCGCGTTGATCGAGATTTTCGGGCACGACACGTTCGTCCACCTGTACGGACCTCACGGTTCGGTTGGGCTTGCCCTGCCGTGCGGTGCCCTGCTGCCCGATGACCCGGATGGCGACATCCTCGCGTCTCTCGTGAAGACGATCGATGCACTGAGGGACTACCCGATCGTGGACGAGTGCGTGCACAGCTCGTACGTGGACGAGATCGCGGACGAGGCTTGGTCGTCATGGATCCGTTCCGACCTTGCGCGCGACCTCGACGACTACGCGCCGGACGGTGACGCTTCAGACGCCCTGCTGGACTGCGACGAGGACGAGCTATACGGGGCGTACTACGGGTTTGAGGGCAACGACTGGGTGTGCGAGACCGCGACGTCCGCCGTCAACCTCCGTCATGACGACGCCGTGCGGCACGTTGCCGCCGCCGTTTTCGGTTGGATCGCTTGATTCCTCGGCGCAACGCGCCATCCGTCCACTGTGTCTTGAGGTGTGCCATGTCCGCAGTCCTGCACGTCGACAACGAACAGAGCCAGTTGGTCGAGGACGATTCCGTCACCGTGTCGATCGAGTTCCCTTGGGAGACCGCATCCGCGTACCGCTGTTCCGCTTGTCGTGAGCCGCTGACCGAAACCGTGACCGGCTACGTCGACTCCTCCGGTGAGTCCGAGTGCTGGTCGTACGTTCCGAGTGTGGACGAGGGTCCGGACGTCGGCCCACATGTGCCGGAGCGCGTCCCGTTGGCCTGGGTTAACAGCGCTGCGATCAACGTCGACGAGACAGAGGACGCCGTCACGGTGTCGATCAGCGTCGGTGATCCCCGTGGAGCGTTCTGTTTCCAAGTCCGTCGCGTCCGGGACGATGCGCCGGGCGAGCTTGCGGGCCGTTTGGTGCTGCACGTCCCGCACCCTGGCGACTCGACTCCACACAAGCCGTTGACCGCGCTGCACGCCGGTACGTGCCTGATCGGTTGAGGGGGAACGATGAGCAACCACGATGTCTTGATGATCAGCACGCGACCGGGCTTCTGCGGGTCGCTGTTCAACCGGTTCGACGGTCCGCCGGTGAACATCGTCCACTACAGCGACGTCACCGCCGAGCAGTGGCGTGACACCGATCTGATCGTGGTCGATGCGGTGGCAGCACCAGGGTTGATCGCCCGACGATTCCCGCTCCGTGAGGGTGTCGTCATCGTGACTGACGGGGCGCATGAGAAGGCGCTGTGGCGTCACGCCACCGACCTGGGAGCGGGAAACGTGATGCTCGTTCCGGACGGTTGGCCGCACCTGCGGGCGGTGGTCCGCGACGTCGGTCGAGGTGGCCTGGTCGTGGCGGTCCTCAGTACCGCCGGCACCGATGCGAGCGCGATCGTCGCTGCCGCTGTGGCGTTGGAGAGCTGCTCGCTGGGACAGGTGTGCATCGTTCTTGATCACAACAGCGGTCCGGGCTCGGTGAACTCCTACGTTGACGACGTCGATGACGAGATATCCGGTCAGCCAGGTGGACAACTGCGCGTGGCCGACCCTGCGGGACCGCCACCAACGGACTTCCAAATCACCGGGGCGGTGCGTGTCTCCCGGACCGACCACGACCTTGTGGTGATCAACATCGGGTCACCGGACAGCCCGCTCACACCTGCGGCCATGCGACTGGCCGACGTGGTTGTAGTGGTCACCACCGCCGGACGCGTCGCTGAGGCCCGGTCGTTCGCTGAACAGTGCCGTTCGACGGCCCATGAGGTCCGGCTCCTGGAAGTACCCGCCGACTTCAGCCAGAGCGTCAGCCTCACGGACAGCGACTTCCGCGCGACCTGCTGGGCCGCACTCACCGTTCCGGTGCCCACCGCACCCACAGCCTGACAGCGAGCACGAAGGCACCCGGCTGCACTACCCTGGACGACGCCCTTCCCTTGGAAGTGGTGTTGTGTGGTGGTCGGCGGGGCGTGCGAAGCCTTCTCCGGAAGGCGCTCCGCCGACCCGCATCACCCGACCGGTTGAGCCTGCTCCCGGTTGCCTTGCGTGCTGCTGTCGCTCACGCGACAGGACAACTGCCATGGAACCCCGCAAGATCGGCTACGCCGAGCTGTACACCAGAATGCTGCGCGTCCTCCAGCAGGAGGACCCGAGCACCCAACTGTTCTACGACTACGAGCGCGAAGCCCCGCCCTGGTTCGTCGACGGCGATCCGTTCACGATCAACGCGACCGTCCTCGCCGGCCTGGGCGTCACCGCCGAGACGTTCGACAAGGCCCAGTGCCAGGGGGACTCCCCACACGCCGTCTACCCGTCCGTCGGTGTACCGCTGACCGGACCGGCCGAAGCACTCGCCGACGGGGTCTGGCTCCTCGAATGCCGGGGCTGGTCGTGGCGCGACGCCGTGCGGTCCGAACACCGTGAACCCGGCGCGGTGCACTACCCGCCCAATCCCGAGGATCACCAGCTCGACGAGATCGGCCTCTTGACCTTGTTGCGTGACGTCGCGCAAGCCCAGCCGGACAACGTGACCGCCACCCCGTTGCGGCTGTTCGAGAACGGCATGCCCGCATCGCTGATGGGACACGTGGTCGCACAACTCGGCGTGCCCGAGGCGTGGGCGACCTTCCACGACACCCACAGTGCCGCCGATCTTCTATCCGCACTCGGCTGGACGCTGTCCGACCGCGCCCGCTTCGCGGCCATCAGCACGCAGTCTGCGGAACTCAAAGGGTTGACCTGGGCGGAAATCGTCTTCTGGCTCGACAACCACCCGCCGCAAGTCCTCGACCACCGTCCTTGGGACATCTGAGCCTTGGAGGAGAAGCCGTGAACAGCGATCCGCACATGGACCCGACCTATCCCGCCGACTTCGTCGCATCGGTTCCGCACCTGCTGGGATACCACCCCACGAACTCGCTCGTCCTGGTGACCACAGACGCCGACACGTCCGACATGCTGGGAGCCGTGCTCAGGGTCGTCCTCCCGTCACAGGCTGACGAAGGTCATGCGATGGACGAACTGATCCGCATCGTAGGAAGCCTCGAAGCGGTGGAGGCGTCGCTAGCTGTCATCTGCCGGCCTTACGTCGACGAACCACCCGACCCGCTACCGGGGGCGGAACTGGTCCGACGCCTGGTAACCGCTTTGGCCGAGCTCGGCGTGGTGATCAACTGCCAGGTGTGGGCGGCGTCCACCCGTGAAGGCGCACCCTGGTGCACCTACGACGAACCCGGTCGGCGCGGAACCGTGCCGGACCCCAACGCCACGACGGCCGCAGCCGAGAACGCCCTAGCTGGCCGCGTGACCTTCGACAGCCGTGAACAACTCGTCGATCTGCTCGCAACCGACGCCTCACCGGAAGTCCTCGAACGACGCGCGAAACTGCTCGTCGCCAACGATCTGGCACCGGTGCCCGACGAGGAGGTGCTCGACGCCGCCGTAGAACGGGCGGAACAAGGCGACTTCGAACTCACCGACCACGATTTCGCCACGCTCGGCACCATGCTGTCCGACCCGCTGATGCGGGACCAATGGGTCGGACGATGCGCCGGTGACCACGCTGACGCAGCCGAACGCTTGGTCCTGCGGATGGTGCGCGGACTGCCCGAACCGTGGCGAGCGCACGCGGCAGCCGTCTACGCCTTCGCCGTGTACCTGCGTGGTGAAGGCACCTTGGCAGGGATCGCCGTCGGCAAGGCGTTGGAGGCGGATCCAGATCATTGCCTGGCCAACCTGCTCCGGCGTGCGCTGAACGTGGGGATGAGCCCTTACAGCCTTCGAGAAGCCCTTGACGGGGCGTTGGGCTGACAACGTCCCGAGGGCAACCGCGGGCCACGACCGCCTGCGGTTGCCCCGCCACCCGGCCTGAACTCCAACGGCACCACCACCGAGGCAGCCAAATGCATTCGCAAAAGCACCCCAACCACGACGTGCAACGACACGCCGTCGACATCGCCGAAGCCGTAGACGAAGCCTGGCACAGCGCACACCGGTCCGGCCCACTGGAAGTACCGGTGTCCGTCGTCGCCGCCTTGGCTCTCATCGCTCCACCTGTCGACGAGCGCACGGAAGCGGCGGACTGGCTACTGGCCGCCGACGAACACGAACTCGCGCGCTTCATGACCCTGCAGTGGAAACTGTTCGTCCGCGCCAGACCGGATCTAGTCAACCGCGCCTGGCCACTCATCCGTACCTGGTGTGGCCAGACGCCACCCGACAGCACCACATTGCAGGCCGCCAAGAGCGTCGCAGACGCCACCATCAACGCCGGACAACTCGACCTCACCGGCACCACGCGTCGCCGAGACGTCGACTTGTTAGGCCTACTGCTGGCAGCGTTGCGCTCGCGCACGGCCAAGACCACTCACGGCGAGTTCTACACTCCAGCCGACATCAGCATGGCGATGGCCGCGCTACAAGGCCCACCTGAGGATGGGAGCACGTTCCTTGACCCCGCCGCCGGCACCGGAGGGCTTCTGCGCGCGACAGCGAACACCATGCGCGCCGCTGGCCGTGACCCCACGACCGTCACCTGGTGGGCCGTGGACACCGACGAACTCGCGATCGCCTGCCTCGCCGTCAACACCGTCCTCTGGGAGCTCGGCCACAAGGTCGTTCTCGGCGTGGGAAATAGCCTCACCGACGACTGGGCCGCGCGGGCAGTCGCCGAACGGGCGGATACGCTTCAAATCGCGCGTGACGCTTGCCTCCTGCGCGCGGTCAACGATGTAGTGGGATTGGACAGCGAACGAATCTCGTAGGTGGGCGGCTTGCGCGGTGAAGACGCGGCCTGCTGGAGGTGCCGCGATGGCGTCGCCGGGACCACCTTCGCTTGCGCGGGGAGAACTCGGCCTTCTGCGCCTCGGACAGTGTCTTTGCGGGGACCACCCCCGCTCGCGCGGGGAAGACTGTCCCATCCACCACGCGGCCGAGCGCCACGCCGGACCACCCCCGCTCGCGCGGGAAGACGGTTCGTGGTCCTGGCGGTGGATGCGGACGACCGGACCACCCCCGCTCGCGCGGGGAAGACGACGCGCTGACGCTCGGGACCTTGGCCCACTACGGACCACCCCCGCTCGCTCGGGGAAGACGGAAGAGGGCTGGCTCGCGGCTTGGACGCCCGCGGACCACCCCCGCTCGCGCGGGGAAGACGACCGGAGAGGCGGCGGCCTGATGAACGCCGAGGGACCACCCCCGCTCGCGCGGGGAAGACGCGTAGGCGACCCACTCGTCCTTGTTCGCCGACGGACCACCCCCGCTCGCGCGGGGAAGACGAGAACGTCGACGTCACCTACGTCGCGGGCAGGGGACCACCCCCGCTCGCGCGGGGAAGACATCGCCGACGTCCGACGTCCGCCAACGCCTGCGGACCACCCCCGCTTGCGCGGGGAAGACACCCGTGTGGGGTTCGCTGACGCGCTGAAGACGGGACCACCCCCGCTCGCGCGGGGAAGACGGAGACCCGATGAGCCGCAACCCGTTCGACGAAGGACCACCCCCGCTCGCGCGGGGAAGACGGCAAAACGCCGGACCTGTTCGTGGGCTTCACCGGACCACCCCGCTCGCGCGGGGAAGACTACAAGCAGACGGACGGGACGGTGCACGTGAACGGACCACCCCCGCTCGCGCGGGGAAGACCGGATCCGCTTTTCCCGGATCTCCTCGATGACCGGACCACCCCCGCTCGCGCGGGGAAGACGCCGTCGGCGTCACGGGAGACGAGTGCCAGGACGGACCACCCCCGCTCGCGCGGGGAAGACGACAGGGCCCCCGTGGTCTCGGTGCGCCACAGCGGACCACCCCCGCTCGCGCGGGGAAGACATCAGCCTCATCCACGTCCCCTTCGGCCATCGCGGACCACCCCCGCTCGCGCGGGGAAGACACTTCTTGACCAGCTACTTTAGGGGAGGAGTAGCCGTTTTAGCATCGGTTTGCCGGTGGACAGGCGATTACGACCAGTTGTCTCTCAGTCCGACATCGTTCGGATGCTCGTGAGGGCTCGTGTACAGGCGACGCTGCTAATCCTGGCTGGTGGCGTACGCCTGAGTTGTCGGGCGGGTTGCTCCGGCGTAGTCGTCGCCCTGGTACCGGTGGTTGTCGGTCTGGACCGGTTGGCCGAAGTCGGGTGCGTTGATCATGAGGCCGTTGCCGAGGTAGAGGCCGACGTGGTGGATGTTGTCGGGGGTGCCGTAGAAGACGAGGTCGCCTGGTTGAAGGGGTTGGCCGGGTGGCACGTGGGGGCCGGTGTCGTATTGGGCTTGGGCGGTGCGGGGTAGGGGGATGTTGGCGGCGGCGTAGGCGGCTTTGGTGAGGCCGGAGCAGTCGAAGCCGCCTTCGTGGGGACCGTCGCCGCCCCAGACGTAGGGCAGTCCGCGTTGGCCGCAGGCGTGGTTGATGGCTGCGAGTGCTGCGGGGTTGGGTGCCTGGATGGCGTTGCAGTCTCCGGTGCCGGTCGCGGCGTTGGCGTACTTCGTGGCTTGTGCGAGTACTTGGTCGACGTAGTCGTGGTCGTGGTTGTAGGCCCAGATGGCTGCTCGCAGGTCGCCTTGGTTGGCTCCGCTGTCGCAGAGGTAGTGGGCGGCGGCGTGGATGGCGTCGTGTGGGTTGTATCGGGATGGTGGCGTGGCACCGCCGTGCGGGATGGCGTGTTCGGCGGTTGTGGCGTCGAAGGTCGCGGTGAGGAACTGCATCGGGCCTCCGGCTCCGGCGTGGTTCTCGCCGTTGTGGACGCCTGGCAGTGGGGAACGGCCGTGGTCGGTTTCGACTTTGCCGATGGCGGCGAGGATGGTCCAGTCGAGCCCTGGGCACTGGGGTGCTGCGGCGTGGTAGAGGGCGAGGTAGTCGGCTGGGATGTCGGCTAGCGCTTCGTGGCTGGGTTGGGTGCGGCTGTTGCCGAACAGTGAGCTGACGATGGCGGGGGCGGTGGCGCCGATGAGGACTACGACGCCGATTGTTGCCGTGGCACAGGTGAGGACGATCTTCACGGCTCATCTCCGGAAGCGGTCGGCGGTCGATGAGGGTGGATGCGGAGCCGGTGGTGTGAGGCCTGCGGCCGCCGGCTGGGTTGTGGGCGGCGTTGGGGTTGTTGTGGCGTGGTCGTTGTGGGGCCAGAGGTGGGCGAGTTCGACGAGCCGGAGCCGACCTGCCGGGTGACGGGATGTGGCGGGGAGTGGCAGCCATCGAGCAGCGGCGGCGTCGGCGGCTCCGGCCGTATGGACGAGGTCCGAGGAGCTTGTGGCCACGGGGACGAGCGTGGCCCGGTCCAGTTCGGATAGTGCCGTGGAGAGTGCTTGTCGGGCGGTGGTTTCGCGCCGGGTGGTCGGGAGCCGGATCAGGACGGGGGTGGTGATCCCTGTTGTGGTGGCGAGCTTCTCGTAGCGGCGGACCTTGCCTGAGAGGGTTGTCAGGTCTTCTGTGCCGAAGTCGAATTCGAGGAAGAACTCGATTCGGTGGCCGTCTTCGTGCCAGCGGCCGTAGGCGTCGGGGCGGACGATGTCGCCGAAGAGCCGGCCGCAGCGCTTCTCCGACCACCAGGTGGTCAGCCGTCCTCGTGCGCCGGGGTGTCGGCTTGCGGCGACGAGGGTGCTGAAGAAGCCGTTGATGCCGACGGTGTGGGCCAGCTGTAGTGAGTGGGCGATGCCGATGGCGTCGGCGTGGCGGTAGCCGATCTTGCCGGGGTCGAGGCCGTCTTCGTAGGCCAGGGCGACGGCTCCGGCGATGTCGAGGACGTAGTGCATGGGTGCGGTGCCGGTGGTGACGAAGGGCTGGAAGCGGTCGACGACCCGCCACTTGAACAGGTCCAGCAGGCGGTGGTTGGCCGCCCGGACGGACGGGAACGCGAGTTCGGTGATCTGGTGGGTGGTGAGGACACGGTGTTCGTGCAGCATCCGGGCGAGCCATCGGTCGCGTGGTGTGAGCCGTCCGGCGAGCTGGGCGTGGTGTTGGCCGGTGGTGGCCGCGCGCGGGGTGGGTCGTCGGGGTAGATGTCCGCGCAGCGCGCGTTGAGGTGTGGGGTTGGTGATCACGGAGCGGACCGCCTTCCGGAAACAGGTGGGCGTCTACACGCTGATGCGGCAAAACGGCTTGCCACCCTCGCTGCCCGCGACACAGCCATGATCGAAGCTGTCACTGAGCTTCCGCCGATCGTGGTGAGCGACCTGTTCGGCATCCATCCCGGCACCGCCCACTCTTGGGCCAAACTCGCCCAAGCCAGCTTGGCGGAGTACCTCGCTGCCTGCGAGGCCGCCCAATAGCGCACTCGTCGAAGCTGAGGAATGAGTTTTCCGGCGCAGGTTCCGTGAGGGCGGGTAGGAGTTGGAAAGCAGATTGCCCTGAGCGGTGAAGGTTTGGTGGACTATCGAGGTGATCGATGTCGGATGGGCGAGGCAGCTGCATCAGGCCGGTTCGGATTCCGGCCTCGCGGTCGCTGCGGACGCACTGGTGGTCCATGAGCGACACACCAGGCTGGTCAGTGTCGATCCAGCGGATGGCTCCACGCGATGGGACGTCCACGTCGGCAACTGGCCCCGGGCGGTCGTCATCACTGGCCGGCGCTGCCTGGTGCTGCCGCAGCACCCTGACAAGCTGTTGTGTTTGGACCTGGATACGGGTGAGCGCATCTGGAGCAGTGATCTCCGCCGGTTCACCGGGCACCTCGTAGTGGCCGGCGATGTGGTCCTCGTCGGTGGCTGGCGCGGGTACACACCTCTGCGTGTGTTGGACACGGCTACAGGGCAGGTGCGATGGGAAACGGATGACTGCGTGCACACCGTGCGCCCTGTCGTCGCTGAGGGTGGCTTCCTGATTGGTGAGCCTGGCAGCCCGATGGTCAGGTTGATCGACCGACAGGAACTCCGAGAGCTCACTTCATGGTCCTTGCCGCAACCGCTCGTCGGTCACGACAATCAGGCAGTGTTCACGACTGATGACGGTCGCGGTTTCCTGGTGCGGTGTGGTTCGCGTTCCGTGGTGGAGATCGCACCCTCGGAGGGGACAGTGCGCGAGGTCGTTCTTGCCGAGAGTGATCTCGGGTTCTCGGCGCCGGTGCACGTCAACGGTCTGCTCTGGATATACGACCGTGAGGCCGGCTTCACTGTGGCGGATCCAGGCGATGGTCGTGTGTTGCGCAGGGTCGATGTCCGGCAACCTCTGGTTGATCAGGTTGTCCCGGTAGGCAATGGATTCGTGGTCGCCGGCACGAACGGAACTCTGTTCCACCTGGACGCCGACGGACAGGTCATCACGCGGGTCACGGTGTCCCGGAGGATCCGCGCGCTGCGCACTCTCGACTCCGTACGGGTGTTGGCGATGGCGAAGGGGACGCTGCTCGCCGCTCGAGTTGGGAATAGTGCGAGTCACGAGTAGCACCCCTTCACCAGTCAGAGGGGAACAGCGGCTAGGTGGCGCGACGTGGGTCTGCTGGGTGTTGTCCGGTGCGCTCCGGCTCGCGGTCGGTCTCGGTGGCGGGGCGCAGGGTGTTGACCTTGGCGGCTTGGCGGATGGTCTTGGTGCGTCCGGGGATGGCGGGTGGGAGTTTCTCGGTGACGGCGGTGAAGGCCGGTCGTTCCTCGCCGTGTACGACGAGTCGGGCGGCGATCTGGTAGACGCCGAGGTTGGACAGGTCGTGTTCGTTCAGGCGCGGGTGGGTGTGTCGGGCGAGTCGTCGGGCGTCTTCGGGGCTGCTGGTGAAGAAGATCTTGTTGCGGGCGTTGGTGCTGATGCCTTCTTCGAGTTCCTTGCCGAGTTGGCCGATGTACTGGTGCGCCAGGACGATGTTGAGCAGGTAGGCGCGGGCTTCGGCGAGCATGTCCTCCAAGGGGTAGGGCAGGTTGAGGAAGTTGTGGCATTCGTCGATGTAGAGCGCGCTGTCACGGCGTTGGAGTTGGGGGATCCTGGCTCGGCGGGTGGCGGCCTGCCAGGTGCGGGCGACGACGATGGAGCCGACCAGTTGGGCGGTTTCGATGCCGAGGGCGTCGCGGGCGATGCGGACCAGGCAGATTCCGCCGTTGTCGAGCACGTGTTCCATGTCTACGGTGGAAGGGCCGCCGGCGATGGCTGCGCGGACGAACGGCCGCAGCAGGAATCCGCGGACCTTGTTCATCAGCGGGGCGATCACCTGCGCGCGTCCGGCTTCGGACAGCGCGTCGTACCAGGACCAGAAGCCTTTCAGCACGTCGTCGTCGATCTGGTCGCACGCCCGTTGCCGGAACGCGGGCACGGTCAGGAGTTTGGGCAGGTCGGTCAACGTCGGCGTGCCGGGCATCGCGGTGAGGGTGAGAAGCCCGGCGCGCAGGATGTCGTCGGTGCGGGGGCCCCAGGAGGCGGCGTAGATCCGGGAGAAGATGCTGACCAGGTTGTCCACCGCGCGCGTCTTGTCCTTGCCGTCCAACGGGTTGAGCACCGGCGGACGGCTGCGGGAGTCGGCGTCGAAGAGCACGACCTTCTCTCCCAGTTCCTCGGGCAGACGCATGAGGATGTCGCTGACGAGGTCGCCTTTGGGGTCGATCACGACCACTCCGCGCCCGGCTTCGGCGTCGGCCAGGATCATCCGGGCCATCAGCTCGGACTTGCCCGATCCGGTGGCGCCGAGGATGTGCATGTGGTGGCGGGCGTCGGCTACACGCACGCCGACCGGACGGGAGTGCCCGGCATCGCTGTGACCCAACGGTTTGACCTGCTCGCCGACACTGGCGATGCCCGGAGGTGGTGGCACGGCCTTCGCGCCGGCTCGCTGCAAGCCTGGTGTGGCCTCGTCCACGGGTAGGTGTGCGATCGCGGCGAGTTCGGGGATGGAGAGGAGATCGCCCTTGCCGAGACGGCGTTGGGCCACGGTGGTGAGCGGTCGACGGAGGCGGACGCGTTTGTAGTAGTTGTGTTCGGAGTAGGCGGCGAAGGCTCCTGCGATTGCGTGTCCACGGCCGCGCAGAACGTCGCGCACTGCCTGGGTTTCCGTGGCGGTCGTGTCGTCGGTGACGGTGGTGGTGACCGCGTAGCGGACCCGGGTCTCGAACTGGTTCCCGCGCAGCTTCTCCACCACCGCCCGATCGAGGGCGGCGTGGACCAGGTTGCTCTGGTGGTCTGATGTCCGTGCCGTGGTGGCCTGTTTCGGAGTGCGGCCGGGGGTGATGGCGTCGAGCAGCCTGCCGACCAGGGTGACGGACCGGCCGGAGTGCATGTGGCGAGCAGCCCGGCGGGCCTTCGTCACCCGGGGTCCGGCGACCGGGCGGGCGAGGATCTGGACACAGGCACGTTCGTTGGGGCCGAGACCGACCGGGGCGCCCAGCAGAGCGCGGATCGGGTCGGCTCGGTGTTCGGTGCGGATCGGGAGGGCTTCGCCGCGCGCGAGCCGCAACTCGCCCCCCACCGCTTCGAGGTGTTGGCCGTTCGGCACGGCGATCGGAAGTGGCGGGATGGCGGGGGAGGAGCGTGCGTGCGCGCCCGGCCACGCGGCCTCGACGGCTCGCTCGACCATGCCGGGCGGGACCAGGCCGGGCACCCACAGGTGGATCCGAACGCCGTCGGCGTCGAAGACGAACTCGAACACCAGGTGGGGCTGGCCGCTGAACCGTCGCCGCCAACCTGGCCGCAGCAGCCCGACCAGGTTGGACCACACGGTGATCGCTCCCGTCGGATCGACGGTCGGCGGGGCGAGCACGGTGATCAACCGGGCGTCGGTGGTGAGTCGGTCGTGGAACCGTCGCCGCCATTGCGACCGTGCGACGACCGCACCTGCGATGACGAGCACCACAGCGGGACTCAGAAGCGGTCCCCACGCCACCACCACGTCGCGGAGGCCGCCGAGGAGCGTCTCGAATGCGGACCACGGGTCGCGCAGGTAGTCGCCCACGAGGGATTCAGCGATGCCTCCCGAGTGGGAGTAGGCAATGGATTGCGGCACAGCGACCTCCTCACGGCGTCAGGCGGCGTCCAGTTCGACGAAGGAATCCCCGGGCTCTGCCTCGCCGGAGGCGTAGGTGGCGAGTTCGGCCGGGTCTGATGTGACGAGGTGGTGTTCCGTAGGTGAGGCGATGGCTTGAAACGCCACGCGTTGGGTCCCGGTGGACAGCAGTCCCTGGCCTCGGTCGGCGGAGAGCAGGAACTGGCGTTCACCTTGGGAGAGGGTGAAAGTGCGGGTGATCTCGTCGGTGGCTTGGGACGCTTGGCGCAGCAGGATCTGTGTCGCGGCGTTCGCCACCACTGCTTTGCCGAGGTCCGAGCCGAGCACGTCGGCGGTGTCCTGGGTGGCGACGGTTAGACCGGCCCAGTGTTTCCGGCCTGCTTTGGCCATGCGGAACAGGAATTCCGCGCCTTGTCGTTGTTTCATCAGCAGCCACGCCTCGTCGACGACGACCACACGGCGGCGACGGATCGCCGGGTTGCTGACCTGACGCCACACCGCGTCGAGGGTGAGCAGGGTGCCGATGGGCTTCAGTTCGTCGGCCAGGTCGCGCAGCGAGTGCACGACGAGGTGGCCTTCGGGGCGGGTTGTGGTGGGTCCGGCGAACAGCGTGGAGAACGCGCCTTGGGTGTACGGGTGCAGGCGTGCGGCCAGTTCGACCGCGGCGGCGTCGGCGGCGTGGCTGAGGGTGTGGGCGAGGTCGGCGAGTAGGGGTGCCGGCCGGGTCCAGGTGCGCGGGTCGGAGGTGATCCCGGCGCGTTGGTAGGTGGCGGTGATCGCCTGGTCGAGCGCGGCGCGTTGGACGGCCGTGGGGTCGTTGCCGAGCAGCACGGCGATGACGGTGTGCAGGAACAACGACCGTCTGATCAGGGCGTCGCGGGGCGCTGTGCGACGCCCGTCGGGCCGGGTGTGGATGGGCAGGTCCAGCGGGTTGAGCTGCACGTGTTGTGCGCCGAGGTGGATCTGGGTGCCGCCGACGGCGGTGGCGAGTCGGGCGTACTCGTCCTCCGGGTCGATGACGTGGACCTCGATCCCCCGGTACAGGCTGCGCAGCAGTTCCAGCTTGACCAGGTAGGACTTGCCCGCGCCGGAGCGGCCGAGGATGACCGAGTTGTGGTTGTCCAGCGCGAACCGGTCGTGGTGGACGAGGCCTTGGCTGCCGATGTTGAAGCCGTACAGGACACCGGTGGGTGCGCCGACCGAGGTCGGGTCGGGCGGTGGCAGGTCGGGGGAGGTGAAGGGGAACGCTGCCGAGAGCGCGGCGGTGTCGAACGTTCTCCTGAGGCCGACGAGGTCCAGGCCGATCGGCAGGCAGGTGACCCAGCCCTGGAGGCTGCGGTAGGTGGTGGGCTTGGCGTCGAGCAGCATCGAGGCGGCGAGCGAGCGGACGGCGGCGACCTCGTCGGCGAGAGTCTCCTGGGTGGGTGCGTGGACGGTCAGGTAGAGGCCGAGGCGGTAGAGCTTGCCTTCACCGCGGGCGACCCGGGCGGACAGGTCGTAGGCGTCCTCGGTGGCGGCTTCGACCTGCGGGTCGAGCAGCTGACCCCTCTCGCTGCTGTGGCGACGGCCGCTTTCGAACCGGGCCAGCTGCTTCTTGAGCCGCGCGGCGGCGGTGACCGGGTCGACGGGTTCGACGTGCAGGGACACGTCGACCCGGCCGGGGTAGGTCAGCAGTGGTTGCAGCCAGCCGGGGTGGACCTCGCGTGGATAGCCGACGACGGCGAACGTGGAGACCCACTCGCCGCCGACCTCCAAGGCCCGGGAGTCGACGGCGATCGCGTCCGGTGTGAAGGCCCCGGCCCGCCCAGGTGGGCGAGACGCCGAGTCATCCCTCGGCCGACTCAGTGAATGCCGGCTCATGACCTGTACCTCCCGTCGAAGTCCGGCTCGGCATCAGTCCAGGAGTCGTCGGTGGATGCGGTGTGTTCGAACGGGTCGTCTTGCCGGTCGTCGTCGGGTGCGGTGGTGATGACCTCGTCGGAGCCGGCGAGTCCGGCGGTGGGCGGGATCAGGGAGTCGGGGTTGCAGGCCGCGGCCAGCACGCTGGTGGCCTGCCCGGCGTCGAGCACGGTCACGACGATCCCGGTGGGGGAGAGCAGCTCGACCGCCTCGCCCAGGCGACGCACCAGGCGTGTTTCGGCGGCGCGGAGGACGGACTCGGTGACCTGTCCGGCGTGCTTGGCGGCGTTGCGCCTGGCGGTGAGAGCGGCCCACGGTGATGCGCCACCGAGCCCGTCAACCGGCCCGATCGCGTGCACCGGTTCGCGGAGGATCAGCAGGACCTGACGGCGCAGCAGGTCGGTGCTGCGGGCGAGTTGGGTGAGGTAGTCGGCGTGTTCACGCGCGGCGGCCTCCAGCGCAGGGTGAGGCAGACCGCCTGCCTGCTCTCGTAGTTCGGTGATCTGCCCGGACAAGTCCAACCGTTCGGCGCGGACCAGCACCTGGATGGGTGCGGTCAGGCTGTGCAGGTAACGGCCGAACGAGGCGACGAGCGATTCCTGTTCGGTGGCTGTGCGCAGCGCGAAGTTGACCGTGGAGCACACGGCGACCAGCGCCACGCCGTCTGCGCCGAGATCCACGACACCGGCGTCGGTGACGGCCTGCGCGGGCAAGCGCAACGCCGCAGGCGAGACCTTTGCGGGGATCGAGCTGTCACCGGCGACCCGGTCCGTCAGCCAGTCGGGCGCCGGGTGGATCCCTTCGGGGGCGGCGACCCGGTGTCGGGGGCTCGTGCGTTGCCGCAACGCAGCCAGGGCCAGGCGGTCGAGGCTGATCCCATCACGCTGACCGAGCGCGAGGACCGTGACGGTCACGCCGATCGGCGTCGCGACGACCAGAAACACCGCGAGCGGCACGACCGACCGCAGGGCGGAGTACGCCCCGTACAGGACCACGGCTGTGACAGTGAGGATGAGCAACTGGCGTGCCGTGAGGTTGACCAGAACCCGGTCCTCACGATCGACATCGGCCGGGATCCGAACCGGGTGACTCATGATCGTTCACCTGCCTGTTGTGGCGTGCCCGCCGGTGGTTGCGATGGTGGCGGGTGGAACAGCGCGGGCGCGGGCGTGTGCGTCCTGGCCCGACGACCGTGGGCTCCGATGTCCGGCGTCGAGGACTGGAACACCGGCACGGCGGGCGGCGCGGCGGCTCGAACGGGACGCACGGGCGCCTCGACCACGGCCGGACGGAACTGAAGGTGCGGCGGCACCTGCGCGGTACGGATGCGGGGAGTGGCAGTGCCACCGCCTTCGCCGGGTGCGCTGAAGGAGGGTGAAGTAGGGCGTCCTACCGGACGGAGGAGTGGCTCCGCGCTCGTGGGCGAGGTGTCTTCGACGGCGGCACGGAACTCCGGTGCGGCCGTACTGCCGGCGGGGTTCCAGTTGGCAAGGTCGTGAGTAGGAGTCTGGGCAGCGGGCTGAAGGAACCGCAGATGCTGCTGGCCCGACACGGTGCGCCGCCACGCGAACTCCTGCGCACGTTGGCTGTGGAGGCGACGCCCGATCGCCTCGGGCGTGAACAGGCCGTCGACACCGCCCCACTCCCGCACCGGCGCGGGCCACATCGGGTCACGCCTACGCGGCGCGCGGACACCATGACCCGCACCTCCCGCCGTGGACCCGACGCGGGGGCCCCGGCTTCGGCCGCCGAGCATGCCCATCGCCTTACCGAACACGAGCGCGCGCCCCAACCCGCCGACGAACGACCGTCGTCCACCACCGCCGACCTGGACCTGTCGCAGCACCCAACCGGGAATCTTCACCAGGATCCACACCAGGGCGATCAGCACGACCAGGTTGACCAGCCCGTCCGCCGTCGGCAGGCCGAAGAAGTGGAAGCCGCCGGGCTGTAGGAACACCTTCAACGCGCAGATCAGCGCCAGGCTCTGGCCGACCTGGATGCCCAGCACCCCGGCCCCGGCACGCCAGAACCACTGCGCCAGGCCCTCGGTCTGCGGCAGGCCGTGGCACATCAACGCCAGCGGCGCCCCGGCCAGCAGGATCACCGTGAGGGCGACCCGCACGATGTAGCCGACCAGCAACGCCACCAGCAGCACGGTCAGCACCACCGCCAGCATCCCGGCGAACAACCCGCCCGTGACGATCGAGCCGGCGACCAGGCTGACGAACAGCTCGGTGACCGCCTTCCCAGACGTCTGCGGGTCGAGTCCGTCACCGAGCACCGCCAGGGACGCGGCGTTGGCCAGACGGATGGCGTGGTCCCCGATGACCAGGCTGAGGTTCGCGGCCAGGAACCCGACCACGACGCGGGGCGCGATCTCGCGTACCGAGTAGCGGGTCTGCACGGTCTCGTGGCTCATCAGCACGATCCCGGCCAGCATCACCACCAGCGAGTAGACCGCCACCACGAACAACCGCGACTGCTCCCAGATCTCCCCGACCCTCGGCAGATCCGCCAGCGTCGGCGTGGACAGCAGACTGCTGCCGACCCACCCCAACAACATGTTCAGCGACTCGCCGACCAACAGGTGCAGGAACCCGGCGATGCCCTCACCGACGCACGCGCTCGGATTGAGAATCCCGCACGCGGGAACCGCCGGACGCACCGGCGGGGCGCTCGTCGGCGTGATCGCAGGTTGGGACGAGATGGTCGTCGGTCGCGGCAGACACCACGACGGCGGAGCCTGTCCAGGCTGCGGAGTGAGACACGGATTCGACGGCACCGCAGTGGACGCGGTCGTAGGTCGAGTTGGGCACGGCACCGGGTACGGCCCTGGACCGGCACACGGATCGGCGGCAGTCGGCGGCGCGGCCGACGTGCCCGGCTGGGCCGCCGCTGTCATGGCGAGGACGCCGCCCAACAACACCATCAGGCCCAGCAGCAGTGCCCACACCCCACGCCTGCGAGCGCCCTCGTTGCGCCCACGCTTGAACCTCACCGCGCCGGGTTCGACCAGTCGACGGTGCCGGACATTCGTGGCGGTCATCAGGGACCCACCCCAACGATCCCCTTGAAGATCTCCACGATCAGCGGAGCGAGCGCGGCACCGCCGAACCCGTACCCGGCCGACTTCCACGCCGTCTTGGCCTTCTGCAACTCGCCCGGATCGCCGCCCGCGAAGATGTAACGGACGAAGCCGATGGTCAGGAACACCACCGTCAGGCCGCCGAGGATGCCCATGATCCAGTTCCTGATGTTGGTCAGGACCTGGTCCACCGACGTGGCCTGCGCGAGCACCTGGACGGCCTCGGCACGCGTCGCCGACGTGGTCAACACCAGCGACACAGCCGCCAACTGAACCGCCACGATCCACACCCGGTGCCGCCCACGCTGACGAATCATCGGAGCACTGAGGCGACCGGAGATCGGGTCAGCTGCCGCCCTGGTCCTCACTGACGGCGGGCGACCACCTGGCGAAGGGGCTGACTGCCGATCCGCCACTGCCGGAGAACGATCGATCAGGCGCATCGCGGCACCTCCGAGGATCCGGTGGAACACGGGTGTTCCCCGCAACCCGAAACCCCGTCTTCCGGCCCGCTTTTGGACACCTCCGGCCGGACTACCGGCCCTGACCGGCCAGTGGTGCCCGACACGGAAAGTGACCGTCGAGCCCGCGTGTCGGTCGGAGAAGGAGATCGCGAGAGCGCCAATGAAGCGGCAACCTCATCGACCAACGGATCGGCCGGATCAGCCGCGACCGCCTCATCACGCAGGTACGCCACCAGCCGCAGCTCGGCTCGCTTGCGTGTCTTGTAGACCGCCCACGTACCGACCTCGCGGCGTGCCGCCCAGTCCGACACCGGCTCCCGCTCCAACCGGGTCGCCCCGATGAGGTCCGCCTCGGTCGAAGTCAGAACCCCCTCGGCCACCGCACGAGCCAGCACGAGGTCCGGGTGCCCCCAAGGCGGACGAGGAACGGCGGATCGGAACCCCGGCGCGATCGGCGTCGGCCCGTCCAACGCCTCCGAACGAGCGCGATACCCCGACCGATACGCCGCCCACCGCAGCCGAAGCATGATCCGCGGGCGCCCTAGGTCCACCGTCGACAACGCGGTGAGGAACCCGCTCAGCACCTCGGCGTGGATGTCCGCCTCCCCGACGGCGAAGCACACCGACAACGTCGCCGCCACCGACGTCAACGCCGGCATCGCGACCCCAACGGCGGCGACAGTCCACGTCGCACCCTCGGCGCGGGAACGCAGAACCAGATGAGTCCACACCGCGTCCTTGGTCGCCTGCCCGCATTGCCTTGCCAACAGCAGGTCGCGGACTTCGTCGAGCGGAAGCCGGCGATCGGGCAATCCTGGAAACGCCCGGCCGTCCACCGAAACCGGATCAGGCCCGGTGACCAGCCAGATGAACGCGTCCTGCGCGATGTCGAGACAGTTCGATTTGACGTCGCCGATGTCGCGGCGACGGAAAGAGTAAGTGGTCATGACGTGACTCCAGCGACGTGGTGCGAACAACGACCAGCCCAGCAAGCCACAGTGACTACTACGGAAATGCTAGTCAGTGACTAGAGCGGTGTCGTGTCACCCGGCCGGTTCAGCTAGATCACTACTATTCCCGCCTCGAACTAGGTGCATGAAGATCCGAGAGCGCTGGGTCGATCGGCCTGGCTCGATCCGCCCGAAGCAGTGCCTGAACTGCCGTTATAGTCGCGCCGTAGTAGTGATCTAACCCGCTCGCGAAAGCCTGCGGTGCGGATGCAATCAGGAGATCTACGCCGGACGCATGTCCAAAGCCTGCCCGATAAACGGGGTTCCGGGATGTCAACACCCTCGGAATCGGGTTGGTCGGAGGCAAGCGACAGATGTCCCAGAACTGCGCCCCAGAGCCACAACGCGACACCACGCAAGGACGCCGCCGCCAACTCCTCTCGTGCGGTACCGCACGAAATCCTCGTTGCCCAGGAGTATCGCGACTGCGAATCCAGCGTCTCGCACAACACCATGGGCCCCTGGGCTACCCGACCACCGTCTGGCCCTGCGCCCAAGACGATCTCGCGGACGGTCCCAACCCGATCGCCACATGGCTTCTCACCGCAGTGGCCAAGATCGTCACCACCTACACCCGACCCTGCCAACGCGTCCTACTGCTCGCTTCGCCACCCGACACGGCCCGGCCGCCCGCACCCGCTTCAACCGGACTCCGGACCCGCCTCGCGCGGAACGACTACGACGGACTGCTCGACGTGGCCCGGACCGTCGCCCGACTCGACCGCGACGTCCATACACGCACCGCTGACTCACAGACCGGATCCGGACCGCGAACCGTCCCCCTGGTCCAGGACGACGGTCCCGAAGAGTCTCCCGGCCGCCTCCCCGGTCCGTCCGTCATCGCGACCGTGCCGCGACCGGACCGCTTCGATCTGATCATCGCCGCCGCCGAACCGTTCGCCCTCGACGAGCTTCGCCCGACCAACTGGGCCGGATTCCTCAACCCGAACGGAACCCTCGCCGTCGTCACACATTGTGATCGATCCACTGGCAGGCTCATCGATCCGGCAGGGCCACTCGTACGCGCCGCGCACCACGCCAGCCTGTCCTACCTCGACCGGATCGCCTTGCTCCAGACCTGCTTTCCCGCCCCTTCGAGTACCGGCTCGCGCGGCTGTCCGGACGTACCACCCCAGCAGACAACAGCACCTGTCCGGCATATCCAGGCCCACGCCGACCTCTTGCTCTTCACCCGCCGCACCGACCTCCTCGGCAGCAACTGCGGCGACGAGACCTCCGATGCGTGACCGCTTGCCGAGGCCGTCGACTCGCCGGTTGTCGGTCTGGCTGACCGGCCAATGTGACCACGCCGCCCAGCTTCACGACAGCGGCTGCGTGCCCGGCACCGAAACCGACGACGACCGCGTCCCACCCGCCATCGCCGCCCACGCGATCACCACCTACACCCGCCCCGGCGATCTCGTCCTCGACCCGGACTGCGGCACCGGAACCGTCCTCACCGAAGCCCTGCGCGCCGGTCGGCACACCCTCGGCCTGACGACCGACGCGCGCTGGTGGGCCATTGCCCGCGCCAACGTCACCGCGGCCAGACGCGACGGCGCCTGCCACGACGGCTCGGTACTCGACGCCGAACCCAAGACACTTGCCACCACCCGCGCCACCGGCTTGGTAGGCCGAGTCGGACTCGTCTTGACCGCCCTGCGCACAACCACCGCTGACCCCGCAGACCCGGATCGCGACCTCGACTCCGCCTTGAACGACCTCGCCACGACGCTGAACCACTGCGAACCGCTGCTGCGCCCCGACGGACACCTGATCGTCATCGCCCGCCCTCGGCGACATCCCGACGAAAACCTCGCTGACATCACCACCCGACTGATCACCGCCGGCACCACCGCACGCCTCATCGCGATCGACCGGTGCGTCGCCCTGACCGCCGAACTACGACGCAACCGCCTGATCACCCGCGCCACATTCGCCGAACGCCACGCAGCCCGCTCATGCGCAACCGGCACACCCTTCGCACTCACCGCTCACCACGAAGTCCTCGTCTTCCAGCGCGCCGCCGACACCGAGCGGGTCTCCGCCGCACCCCACCGGCAGACCTCACCCGCGCAGACCACACGACTCAACCTCTGCGGTCTCGAACACCCGGCCCGGAGGCGAGTCGCATGACCACCTGCCTGCTCTGCGTCCCGTCTAACGGTCTCGACATCTCGCCACCTGCCGACACGACGCCTCAACTCGTCCAGGCGAGCAGCACATGACCGTCCCGGATGACGTCTCCTCGCGCCCCACAGCCGAACAGAACCTCGTCCTCGGCTCGCTGTGCACCGGCTACGGAGGCTTGGACCTCGGCGTGCTCGCCGCCCTCGGCGGAGGCCGCGTCGCCTGGGTCGCCGACCCCGACCCGCACGTCCGCACCATCCTCGCCACCCGAGCACCAGGCGTGCCCAACCTCGGCGACATCAGCACCGTCGACTGGGACCACGTCGAAGAGGTCGACATCATCACCGCCGGCTTCCCGTGCCAGGACATCAGCGCAGCCGGCAAAGGCCTCGGCATCCGGAAGGGAGCCCGCAGTGGCATCTGGCGATACGTCGTCGAAGCCGTTCGTCGTCTACGACCGCCGATCCTCATCGTGGAGAACGTCGCGGCGTTGCGCTGGCGCAACGGCGGGCTCGGCGCCGTACTCGGCGACCTGGCCGACATCGGGTATGACGCGAACTGGGCAAGCGTTCGCGCCTCCGACGTCGGCGCCCCTCACCGCCGCGAGCGCGTCTTCATCCTCGCCTTCCCGCAAGGCACGCGATTCATCGCCGATCACGACACCGGCGCCGCGACCGATCGAGGTCGTCGTCCGACTGCTGCCCACGCCGACCGCCAGCGACTCGCGAGCCTCCGCGCGGCTGACCCACCGAAAGCCCAACCTCAGCCGACGGCCATCGGACGCCTCGCTGACCGACGCCGTGCGACTGCTCCCCACACCGGAGGGCAGCAACCCCAACGACGGCGAATCACCCTCGACCTGGCTCGCCCGTCAGACGACGCACAAGACCAGAGGAATCAACGGCAACGGCATGGGGATGCCGCTCTCCATCACGGTCCGGCTCCTGCCAACCCCGAGAGCGACCGACCGCGGCACAACCCAGAAGTCAAGCCCCGGATTCCGTCCACTGTTGAGCCAGCAGGTGCTCCGTCTACTGCCGACACCACGTGCCACCGAAGGGGTCGGCGGGTCGCCAAGACAACGAGGCTCAAAGGGCGATCTGACCTTGTCGTCGACGATCCTCCGACTGCCGGTGACACCTGGGGTGACTACGCACCTGCCATCGAGCGATGGGAATCGAGCCTAGGTAGGGCCGTTCCTGCGCCGACCGAACAGGGAAAGCAGGGACGCCCCATGCTGGCGCCACGCCTGGTGGAGTGGCTCATGGGTCTACCCGAAGGCTGGGTTACCGACCTCTCGCTCAAACGGGTGGCACAGCTTCGTGCACTTGGCAATGGCGTCGTCCCCCAGCAGGCGGCGTACGCCGTGCATCTCATGCTGGCCGACCTCGTGACCTTCGAAACCACGAGCGAAGACGAGGGACAAGCGGCATGACACCTCCAACTCGACTGCCCGTCGCTACGCCGTCACTCCGTCTGCTGTCGCTCGGGGCGGGCGTGCAGAGCACCACTGTCCTACTGCTCGCCTGTGAAGGCACCATCCCCAAGTTCGACTACGCGCTGTTCGCAGACACGGGCTGGGAACCAAGAGCCGTCTACGCCAACCTGGACCGACTCCGCACCTTCGCCGGATCGAAAGGCATACCCGTACGCACGGTTACCGCAGGCAACATCCGCACCGACGCACTCGACCCCGGGCACCGGTTCGTCTCCATGCCCCTGCACAAGGCGATCGCGACGCGCTGACCGCTTTGGCTGAACGGCTAGCCAAGATCCCAACGCCAGCCGGCCCGACTCCTGAACAACTCGGCACCGATCGCGCATTCGTCGCCTTGAGCTCTGTCCAGAACAGCATTACAGGAGGCCGGCCATGATCGTGCCGTCGCCATCCACTGGCCTACTGCGTCCCGCCGATGTCAGCGGTCCAGACACGAACTACGAAGTCGTCTGGCTGCGTTTCGTCAACGTAGCCATCCGATGCTGGCCGAAGATCGTCCCACGGCCCCTGCCCCGGACGCGCATCGTCGAGAAACTCCTCCGCGATGGCGGCGAGCGGGACATCAAGCTCGACTCGCGACCGGAAGGGCAGCTCATCGCCCGGCAGCGATGCAGTCGAGCACCTCAGCTGCCCCGCCTGCTGGTCATGCCACACATAGAACGTCACTTGCCCGTCATAGCCCAGCGAGCGGACCCGCTCGCGCAGGATCGACGCACACTCCTCAAACGCTGCCACGACCTCGTGAGCCGACAACGAGCCGCGTTCATCGATCGAGGTCGAGAGCGACCATGTGTTCTCTCGAGCCTCGATGTTTCTCGCAGCCGGGTCGACTACCAACGGCTCATCCGCGACCTCGCGGATCCATCTCAGCAACACCGCTTCAGGATGTCAGACCAGCCCGCCGAGGCGCGCGAGAGTTGCGGCTGTAGCTGCCGACCTCGTGCCGCAGTCCGGTGCCGCAGGCTTGGCCGTGATCGTTCTCGGATATTCGCAATAACTTGCCCGTTCCACGGCAACTCCGGCTGGCGCTGGATCCGCGACAACGACCCCGACGGCTGGGCCGAGGCGGTTGAGTTCGACAGGGCCATCCGCCGCGGTCACCCGCGCGCCACCGCGCAAGGACGCCCTCTGCGCGGGCAGTACCTCCTCCACCGCTCCTACCTCCCCTTGGATCAGGTCGACCTCGACGCTCCGGCGAAGCGCAGACGACACCACCGGTTGCTCGCCGTCGACCCGGTAGAAGAGGCCGATCCTGACGGATGCTCGCCGTGGACATGCCGATCCGGTGCGTCGGTCGACACCGAAGCGGCTGCGTGACGGTGGTGCCGGCCACGATCGGGGTATCGGCCGTTCGGGGCGGAGGGCGCTACTTTTCGTCGGCGGCCCGCGGCCATGCCGTGGGCGTCGCGCTGATCATTCGGGGGGTGAGGCATGGAGTCCGCTGATGCCGGTCAGTTCGTGCGTGTCGTCCTGCCGGACGAGGTCGTCGAGTGCCTCGCCGCGTTGACGACGCTCGCACGTGTCTGGGCGGAGCGGGCTCCGGCCGATCCTGATGCGTTGCTGACGGCCGAGCAGTTGGGGGAGTTGCTCCAGCTCTCGCCCCGGACGCTCAAGGACCAGGCCGCTGCCGGGGTGCTGCCGCATCACCGGTTCGGCAAGCACTACCGGTTCTCCCGCAGCGACATCAGCGCGATCCTGCGGCTCTCCGAACAGTCGGAGAAGCCGCAGCGCAGGCGCCTGAACATCGCCTGACGGGCGGTGCCGGTGCCTTCCCCACCAGATCATGAAAGGACACACGTGGCATACGGACAACCAGACGGATCGAACGGGTGGCGATCCCGGTATAAGCGGCCGGACGGCAGCCGGGGGAGCAAGGCGGGATTCCCCTCAGAGAAGGCCGCCGAGGAGTGGGGCGCGGAGCAAGAGGCGTTGATTCGTCGGAACATGTGGATCGACCCGCGTGACGCGGAGACGCCGTTCGGTGAGTTCGCCGAGGAGTGGTACGCGGCGGTGACGCCGCGCCTGGAACTCAACACCAGGGTCAAGTACCGGTCTTACCTCGACAACCACCTGCTGCCGCGGTGGCGGGCATGGCCGATGATCGGCATCTTCAACGGCTACGTCGAGATCGAGCGGTGGCTGTCGTGGCTGCACGATGAGGAGTTCGCCGAGTCGAGCATCGCTTCGATCTTCGCCACATTCTCGACGATCCTCAACGCCGGTGTCCGGGCGAAGGTCATCCCGGCGAATCCCTGCTACGGCGTCAGGGTCACCGGTGGTGAGTTCGAGAACGAGCGGCTGCTGGCTACACCGGTGCAGGTGCTACGGGCGGCCATGAGGTTGTTCGAGTCAGAGATGGGCCTGTCCGGCTTCACGCTGTGCCTGCTCGACTTCTACACCGGAGGTCGCTGGAGCGAACTCGTCGGCCAGGAGCGGCACGAGTACGACGAGGCCGAGCGGGCGATCACCGTCCGGTATCCGCTCAAGGAGGTCAACGGGAAGCTGTGGAAGGCGGGAGTGGAGGTGTCGCACGAACGGCCTTCGTCACGGCCTGATGTGGGCCACGTCACTCCTCGTCGGACCAAGGGCAAACGCGGAAGGGCGAAGACGCCCGCAGGGACGAGGCCGATTGTGCTGCCGCCGAGCATTGCTGTGTTCTACGAGACACTGCTCGACAGCCATCGCGGGTCGTTTGTGTTCACGTCGCCGGACGGCACGCTGCTACGCCGGTCGAACTTCCGGCAGCGGTTCTGGCGGCCGGCGTGGGACGGGCGCAAGCCGGACCAGCCGAGTGCTCGTGGTCATGTTCCGGCGATCCTGCCGTGGATCACCTTTCACGAGGGGCGGCACACCCACGCGACGTGGATGGTCGAGGACGGGGTGCCGCAGGTCGCACGCCGGGCTCGCCTCGGGCAGAAGATGAAGGGCATCGCCAGGGTCTACGACCATGTGACGAGCGTCATGAAAGCCCAGCTGATCAACGGCCTCGAAGCCCGCTGGCTCGGATCGCTGCTGGCGCTCCGGGAGGACGAGCTGGCCGCAATCATCGGATGGTTCCCGCACCTGCGGGCCACCGTCGCTGAGCTACGAGCACTACCGTCCGAGCGGGCCATCGCCTTTTCATCGCCTTTGATCTTGCACAACACGCAAGAAGCCCGGCCTCAAGATCGAGGACCGGGCTTCTGACCTGCGTATATCGCTGGTGGACGATACTGGGATTGAACCAGTGACCCCTACCGTGTCAAGGTAGTGCTCTCCCGCTGAGCTAATCGTCCGAGGCGGAGACGGGAATCGAACCCGTGTACAGGGCTTTGCAGGCCCTTGCCTAAGCCACTCGGCCACTCCGCCATGATTCCCGAAGGCTAGCACTCAGGAGTCTGGCCTGAGCCCAAGGGCCCTCTGCCGAGCGGATGACGAGACTCGAACTCGCGACCCTCACCTTGGCAAGGTGATGCGCTACCAACTGCGCTACATCCGCATGCTCCGTGGATTTCTTGGAACTTTTCCCTTTTGGGGCTGTCGTTCCCGTCTTCCCCGGTGCGAGAGGAACTTTATTACATGCACCGCAGCGGGATCAAATCGGGGGTCCCTTGATCTCCCCGCGAGCCCGCTACCTGCACTTTTACGTCAGATCGTTGGAGATGAGGTGGGTCAGCGCCTCGTCGACGTCCACCCACAGGTGCTCGTTCCCGGGCACCACGACGTCGTACGTCCGGTCGAGGAAGTCGGCCAGTTCCTGCGCCGACGCCTCGAACATGGCGTGGCCGGACGGCGAGCTCAGTTCGATCACCACGACCTCGGGGTCGTCGGCCGCGGGGCGGATTCGGACGTCGCCGTCGCCCGCGTCGGCGATCAGGCCGTCGGCGAGCAGATCGCGGGCGAACACCCACTCCACCCAACCGGCACGACCGGTTCGGAACGCGGCGACTACCGCGTACGGGTCCTTCGTGTCATAGCGAAGCTCCACCTGCACGGGGACGGCCGGGGTCCTCGGTGCCAGTAGGTCGAACACCGCTGTCGAGCGGAGTGTCACGTGGTCGTTGCGCATCGTCGCTACCCTCTTCTCCCTTCCCGGCCAATGGAACGACCGAGCTCTCTACTTGTGACGGATATGTGGTGCGAAACGCTCGACTCCAGGTGGTTTATCACCCGATCGGTGCCATATCACTCCACTAGGCGACCGACTCGATGCGTTCCGTGTCCACTGCGTCCGGCTCGCTCCCATCTTGCTGGGTTTGGCCCGTACTCGGTACCGGCTGTTGCGCGAATGTTGGACGCGCGGGGCTCTCTGGTGGCTGCCCCGCACGGCCTACCGTGCCGTCCGCCCGACCGGTGTCCCACCGACGCGTGAAGCTCGTCGGGCGGCTGACGGTCGGTGACCGCGCGGCATTCCGGTGAACTTTACGGCCGGCACGTAAAACCGGTGTATTCGCTCGCCTGCGCATCCGCGTCGACCTCGGACGGGTGTGGACCTGACCGAGGGCCTGGCCCGGGAGGTCTTCCCGGACCCTTGGCACAACCCGGCGCGCTACGGCTGATCGCGTGGCGGCTTCGGCGCGTGATCGATGGCCGTTGTGCACCACCGCGCGGTCGACGCGGTGCGCCGGGAGAACACCCACCGTAGACGAAGTGCCCCGTGATCCGGCCAGGTCTTCGGGGGTGTGTGCGGGGTCGGTACGGCTGGCCGAGGAGTCGGGGGAAGTGGCCGTGCGGCCGGTTCTGGCCGGATATGCGCAGGTGGGAGCCACGGTGCTGATCGACATACCTGAGAACATGGTGAAGTCGCGCACATTGGGATCATTAGAAGGATGCGTGGTGCCGTAGCGCGTGAGTGCGGTGTGGGATGCGCGTCGGTGGAGGTGTGTCACGGGGTGGCCGCCCAGTGCGTCGAATGCTGTGGCTTTGACCACAGCCGACAGTGGGGTGGACGGTTTGGACGTTCACCTGCGGCTGTGGGCGCGCACGCCGGAAGTCTTCGGACGTCGACCCGTGGGAGGGGCATATGAGCGATGATGTGTCCATGACGGCAGAGCAGCGGGAGGACACCGGCGAGCGCAAGGAGCAGCACCGCTGGTTCCGTCGCAACCCCGCGATGAACATGACGTACCGCATCGGGGTCGGCGTGGTCGGCGGCCTGGTGCTGCTGGCCGGCGTGCTGATGATCCCGTACCCCGGACCGGGGTGGCTGGTGGTCTTCGCGGGTCTGGCGATCCTGGCCACCGAGTTCGAGTGGGCCGGTCGGGTGCTGAGGTTCGCCAAGGGCTACTACGACGCGTGGGTCGCGTGGCTGAAGCGGCAGAACTTGGTGGTGAAGGCGCTGGTGCTGGCGGCGACCGGGCTCGTGGTGGCCGTGACGTGCTGGCTGCTCGGGGCGTTCGCGCTGGTCGGTGGCTGGTTCGGGCTCGAGTGGGCCTGGCTGGAGAGCCCGATTTTTGGTTCGCGGGGATGATGTTGTAAGCTATGGCCACACCGCGAGAGCGGGTGTGAGAACTGAATACGGGCGTTTAGCTCAGCGGGAGAGCGCTTCGTTCACACCGAAGAGGTCACTGGTTCGATCCCAGTATCGCCCACAGTGTGTTTTACCTGGTCAACGGCTCGTAGACGATCTTCGTCTGCGGGCCGTTGGTCGTTCGTGGGAGCAAAATGGGAGCAACTGATCTTGACCACAATTGTTGCTCCGAAGTGGTCACCGCAGTTCGCTCCCGTATTGCTCCCATCGGGCCTGCAGGCCGGTCAGCATCGCGTCGACCATCGGTCGGGTGACGTGCGAGTAGACGCCCATGACGCCGCGGAACTTGTGGCCGATCCTCTTGTGCTGGAGGACTTCGGGAACGCCGTCCGCGATGAGCCAGGTCTTGTGGGTGTGGCGTAGGTCGTGGAAGTGCATGTGCGGTTTGGTCGGCGACCAGCCCAGCGTGCGATCGCCTTGCAGTGCGTGCAGCCAGACCCGTCGGCGGAAGTTGGATCGGCGGTGCAGGCCGCCGTCCTGGCCGGTGAACACGAACCGCGCGACAGGCTTCTCGCACCGTAGTTCCGCCAGCAGTTCGGCGAGGAATCTGGGCAGGTGCACGGTCCGGACGCTGGCCGGTGTCTCGGGCGTGTGGGGTGTCAAAAGCCAGCTACATGGTTTGGCCTGCGGTTAGGTTGCCGTGGGCTCGTACTCGTTGATGAGGCCGCCGAGGGTCGGTCGGCGGCGTGTCGATGTGTAGCCCGGTTCTGTGATCGGGTGGTCCGGTGGTGGTGGTGCGAGTTGTAGTGCTTGGTGTGGTGGGCGGTGGTTGTGGTGGGCCGTGTAGTGGTTCAGCGCTGTTCTCGGGTGGTGTTTGTTGATGATGAGCGGGCGGTTGGTGATTTCGTGTCGGATGGTGCCGGCGAATCGTTCGGCGTGGGCGTTGGCTCGTGGGCACCGTGGTGGGGTCTTCACGACGTTGATTCCGGTGTCGGGGAGGGTGGCGTCGAATGAGGTGGTGAACTGGCCGGCTCGGTGTCGGATGAGGAGCTGGAGGTCGTCTGCCTGGTCGTCGAGATCCGTCAGTGGGTTGCGGGTTTGTTGTGTTGTCCTGGGGGCCGTCTGGATTCGTGGTGGTGCCGAGGATGTGGACGTAGCGCGTGGCGATCTCCGTCACGAAGGACAGGTGGATCCGTTTGAGGGTGACGGCGCGGTCGACGTGGAAGAAGTCGCAGGCGGACATGCTCGCGGTCTGCGTGCGGAGGAACTGTCGCCAGGAGGTGTCGGTGTCGCGCTGGGGCGCGGGCGGTATCCGGAGGTGCTTGAGCGCGCGGCGAACCGTTGACGCGGCTACTTGCAGGCGCTTGAGCGCGCGGCAAACCGTTGAAGCGGCCACTCGGTGGCCGAGTTTGAGCAGCTCGCCTTGGATGCGGCGGTAGCCCCACCCGGCGTTCTCCCGGGCCATCCGCTCGATCAACGCCACCACGGCATCGTCCATCGGAGGTCGGCCGGTGCGGTTCGGGTAGGTCCACTTCTTTGCGACCAGTCGCCAGTGCCACCGCAGGACGGTGCCCGGAGTCACCAGCCGGTGGTGTCATAACCAGTCGGACAGGCGTCGCACCAACGCGGCGAGCACCGCACGATCGGCCCCAATCCAGTCGCGGGCGAGGGTTGGCCCGGCGTAGCTCGGCGACCTCGTGCCGCAGTACCAGCAACTCCACGTCCTTGGCCGCCGATGACCGACCGAGCAGAACCAACCAGCCAACGACCCGGACGAAGATCAGGCAAAGCAGTCGTAGTGCCACGCCTCACGATCATGCTCCTGCAGCACGTCGTGCGCGATCGCCGCAGCTCAGCGCCTCAGCGCAGAGTTCTGGCACCCACAGGCCTCAACCGCTTCCTCACCCGCGACAACTACAACGGCGCCCTTGCCGACCTCAACCTCGGCACCGACCCCTTCACCGGCAACCGCTACGCCTTCACCGGCGGCAACCCATCAGCCGCATCGAGATCGACGGCCACTGCTGGGCCTGGGGATGGTTGTGCGATACCGCAGAGGCGGTCGACGCATTCGGTGACAGCGCGAAGGAGCTCGCTGACGAAACCTTCAATGCCGCCACCCAGTGCGTCGGTGACCTGCTGGCCTGCGGTGGCGGGATGCTCGACACCGCCGGGGCAATCATGTCCGATCCGGTCGGCGCGGCAGGCCAACTGTGGGAGTCGATGACCCATTCGACCGTAGATGAACTGGCACAATGCAATGTACCCCGAGCAATCGGACGCAGCCTCTTCGCTGGTCTCTCCGCGGTCGCTCCCGGAGGCCTCCTCGCCAAGCTGTCTAAACTTGGGAAAACGCGGTTCCGGTGCCTCCGACCCGGATGTGGCGAAAGACTATGTTGATTTGACGTCGCCACAAGTGAGAACCCACATCCTCACCGGCGACGCCACCGGCGGTGGCCACATGTGGCCGGGACTCCCGGGTAAGTCCGTCTTCCCGCAGGACTGGTCTGGGGACAAGATCATCCACGCCGTCTCCGACATCGCCACCGATCCGACCCTGAAGTGGGAACAGCAGACTGGCACGCCAGGCGCCGACTACACCAAGAAGGGGGATCCTGTCCGCTACAAGGTCGAGGGTGTCCGCGATGGTGTCAACATCAGGGTGATCATCGAGCCTGCGGGCCGGGGTATCATCACCGGATTTCCGGTATACTGGCCAGTCATGGATTGGGAGGGTGTCGCCGCAGGGCTTCGTGCGCTGACTATTGAATTGGGGCCGCTATTGCCGCCCGACGATGCTCGCAACACTTGGGAGCTCGTCGACGCGGGCGAATACGGGATAGCGCTGGAAAATCTGTGCACCCAGCTGTACGAATACGACATCGCTGTTTCGGGTGACCATCGACAGCGATTCGCGGCGATTGGGGTCCAGCTTGGACTGGACAATCATTACTGGTCCGACCTCCCGGTGAAGGTTGACTGAATGGTGTGGCGGTGCGCACTCAAAGCGCACCGCCACACTACTGGCTACGGTCGACGGTGGCGCGGCGCTTGCTCCACACGTACCCGACGAGTGCGATCACGACGCACCAAGCGAGGGCGTCCAAGCCCGCCGGGTGACCGACGCGCTGGCGAGTAACCCGCACAGGGTTCGACCGTCGGCGTCGAGAGCTTGACCTCCGTCCATTCGCGCTCGTCGATCTCCGCCTGCTCGTCAGTGCGGTGATCGGCGGTCCGCGTCCAAACGCGTCGCTCAGGTCGGTCGGAGTCGATATCGGCAGGTCGGGTCTAAGGGTCACCTAGGCGGAGATTCCGTTGTCGGTCAACGGCTTTGCTGAGCTCACCGCCGGCTTCCGCCGTGAGACGGTCGGTGGGGTCGGCGTGAATGTGTGTGCGCATCCCTTGCGGGTCAAACAGAATGAGTAGCTCGACCGCGCAGTCGTCGGCGCTGCCCAGCCAGTGCGGCGAGGACGTGTCGAACTCGGCTGCCTCACCGGGTGGCAGCGTCAGGTCGCGCTCGCCGAGGACCAGTCGCAGGTGTCCGTTGAGCACGTACAGCCATTCGAAGCCATCGTGGGTCTGCGGGGTCGGTTCGGGCGGTTCGGGCTGTGCGGGAATGATCATTTTGAACGCCTGCACCCCTCCTGGCCGCCGGGACAGGGGTACGAAGGTCATTCCGAACCGGCGGATCGGCGTGAGGTGGATGCGGGGGTCGCCCGCGTCCGCGGTTTCGGCGACCGGGTCGCCACCGTGCGGCACGACCTGCACACGTCGTTCCCATCCGGCGAATTCGACTTGATCTGCCCCCACTACCTGCACACCCCGTTTGACCTGGACAGAGTGGCCCTCCTGCGGTCAGCCGCGCACGCGTTGCGCCCAGGCGGGCGGCTGCTGGTCGTGGAACCAAGATCCCGACATCCGGTACCCGAGTCCCCGCGAGATCTCCGCGGCCATCGCCCTGGACGCGGCGACGTGGTCGGTCGAGCGGGCCGACACGCCCCGCAGGATCGCGACCGGACCAAGCGGGCAGACCGCCGAGGTCATCGACCACGTCCTGGTCGTTCACCGCACCGCCTGACCGGCGGTCAGGGCCGCCCGAGCACATGAAGGAGACCGCCGTGCCCACCAGAACACACCGCCGTGACACTCCGCCGCCCAAGACCGGCAGCAGTGAAACCGAGGTCCTGCGCGCATTCCTCGACTACCTCCGCGCGTCGATCGCCGCGAAGGTCGACGGCGCACCTGAACCGCAGGTCCGGACAGCCGCGGTGCCGTCCGGCACCAACTTGCTCGGCCTGCTCAACCAGCTGACCTTCGTCGAGCGCGCGATCTTCCTCGGTGACGAGGTCACCGACTGGCAGGCGACGTTTCAAGCCGCACCGGCGGACGGCGTTGCCGACGTGGTGGCCCGCTACCGGGAGACCGTCGAACGCGCCAACGAGGTGCTCGACGGCTGCATCGATCTCGCCGCCCCGGTCCCTCGACCGCAGCCGGGGCGTCCCGGTCCCAGCGTCCGCTGGGCGCTGATCCACACGATCGAGGAGACCGGCCGGCACGCGGGCCACGCTGACATCCTCCGTGAGTTGATAGACGGCGCGACCGGCCGCTGACCCCACCAGCTTCTCCACCGGACAGGAACACGTGATCACCGCAAGCCGGTCTTCGGCACGTCGCTTCCACCGATCCGCGCGCACGGTGGCGACCCTCGCGCTCACCCTCATGCTCACGATCGGCGTTGCGGCGGCGTGCTCCACACCGACCGCCGGCGACGTCGCCCCCTACGCCGTCGCCACCCAGAACGACCCGGCGTTCCAGGGCACCTTCCGGCACGAGTTCGCCGATGTCGACGGCTTCCGCATGCACTACGTGACCGGCGGCAGCGGCACACCGGTGGTACTGATCCACGGCTGGCCCCAGACCTGGTACGGCTGGTGGCCGATCATGCCGGCACTCGCCGAACACCACACTGTCTACGCGGTCGACCTCTCCGGATTGGGCGACAGCACCGGTTCACCGACCGACTACGACAAAGCCGCCCTGGCACGGCACGTGCACACCCTCATCGCCGACCGACTCAAGGTGCGGGACGCCGCCGTCGTCGGACACGACTTCGGTGCTGCGGTGGCGTTTCAGTACGCCAGCCAGTTCCCCGGGGATACAGCTCGCCTCGGCTACCTCGACCTGCCGCTACCCGGGCCGGCGACGTCAGCTGCAAGACGGCCGCCAGGGAGCTCATCGCGCGATGCCGCGTAGTCCAAGACTCCAACACCCTCTCGTACTGGCGTGACGAGGTCGCGGTCGGCGCGTGGGGGGGGTACCAGGAATTGCATGCGCGCGAACCTGCTCGCAAGCGATCGACCTGACACCGCACCCGGTGAAGGACTTGGCGATCCGCACGTTCGGCGAGAACGACAAGATCGTGCTGCTGGCCGGCATGGCCTTCGTCCTCGCCGCCGCTGCTGTGGTCGCCGTCGACAACGCGGAATCCATCACCTGCGCTTCCCTGTGACGGTGAGGCTTCCGGCGGGATGACCGACTGCCGCAGGCCGCTGTCCCCCGTGAGGACTACAGGAAAGTGTCCACGCCAAGGGGATTCGTGGCGCCGCGGTCTTCCATAGGTTTGCTGGCGACGGCGTCAGTACGTCGCGGCACGCCGAGAACTGGAGGGCAAGCGCGTTGAAGACGATGCAACGGTCAGCGGGAGCCGGTATCCCCCGGAGGTTCACCAGGGTGGTGATCGCGGTGGCGCTCACCGTCACCGCGGTGGCGGCCTGTGACGCCGACACGGAAGAAGACACGACGAGAGAGGACGCACCACCCGTCGTCGCCGAGGTGGCCGCCGTGCCACGCATTACCTGGGGCACGTGCCCGGCGTTGGCCGAGGGCGCCGGTCGCGACCCTCGGCTCACCTGCGGAACGGTGAAGGTTCCGCTCGACTACCGGAACCCCGGTGGCGAGGAGATCGAGGTGGCCGTCTCGAAGCTGCCGTCGGCGAAGTCCCGCGACCGCCGCGGTGTCCTGCTGCTGAACCCGGGCGGCCCGGCGTTGTCCGGCCTGGAAACACCGGGCGCCGTTGCGCCGACCCTGCCGCCGTCGGTGTTGGCGGCCTACGACCTGATCGGCTTCGACCCGCGTGGGGTCGGGCACAGCACCCCACAGAGCTGCGGCTTCGACGACCCGTCTCTCGCCGGTCTCTTCCCGTACCCGGCTGCGGACGGCTCGATCACCGCGAACGTCGACCACGCCCGCGCCGACGCCGAACGGTGCGCGACGAACGCCGGCGAGGAGCTCCGGTACTTCACCACCGCCAACACGGCCCGCGACATGGATCGCATCCGCACGGCGCTCGGCGAGGAGAAGATCTCCTACTGGGGCCAGTCCTACGGCACGTACCTCGGCGCCGTCTACGGGTCGCTGTTCCCGGAGCGCGCCGACCGGGTGGTCATCGAGGGCAACGTCGACCCCACGAAGGTCTGGGCGCACGCGACGGACAACTGGGGCAAGGCCATGTCGGAACGCTTCCCCGACGCGGCAAGGGTCGCCGCAGCGCAGCACGCCACGCTCGGACTGGGCGGCACCGTCGACGAGGTGACCCGGAAGTACCTCGCACTCGCCGACCGCCTCGACCGCACCCCCGCGCCCGTCCCCGGCACCCCGCTGGCCCTGACGGGTTCGATGCTGCGCACCGTCACCTACAGCCTCCTGCTGCACAACGAGACCCTCCCGGTGCTCGCGCAGTTCTGGAAGGCCGCCGTCGGACTGGCCGACGGCACGCTCACCGAGGCGGATGGCCAGGTGCTGCAGCAGGTGTTCACCGCGCCGCCGCCGACCCCGGGCGTGCCGGCCGACAACCAGGCCACCATGTTCCTGGCACTTACCTGTGGTGACGCGCCGTGGTCCGACGACGTCGACGAGTACGCCCGCCGCACCGCCGAGGACCGCGCGGCCTGGCCGCTCACAGCGGGGATGCCCACCAACATTTGGGCGTGCGCGTTCTGGCCGAAGCCGATCGAAGAGCCCGTCCGCGTTACGGGCGAGGGACCGCGCAACACGCTGATCCTGCAGAACCGCAGGGACAACGCCACACCGTGGGAGGACGGCCTCGGGCTGTACCAGGTCCTCGGCGAGCGAGCGGCCTTCGTCGGCGCGGACAACGGCGGGCACTACGTCTACAACCAGGGCTCCACGTGTGTGGACGAGGCGACGGTGACGTTCCTGACCACCGGCCGGCTCCCGGACAAGAAGGTCGACTGCACCGACGTCGCCCCGCAGTGACCGTGGTTGCCGGCGGTGAGTGTCGATGGACGGGGGAACACCTGGTGGTCGGCACGATCATCGCCACCGATCCCGACAAGCCGGCACACCAGGCACTCGGCCCGGCGTCCGACCAGCTGCTCATCGCCGCAGCCATCGGCCTGGCCTACGCCGTGACCCTGGTCATGGTGCACCTGTAGGGCTCCAAGAGTCGTCCACACCATCTGACCTGCGCTTCAGGCTGCTGTGGGTTTGTACTCGTTGATCAGGCCGCCGAGGACTGGTCCGCGACGTTGTGCTTGCCGGAAATGTCATCTACGCAGGTCAGACGGCTGTCGCGCAGCTCGGTGACGAGAAACCCACACCCTGGCAGCAGCCCCAACCACCGCCACCGCCACTGGGTGTCGAAGACACCACCACGCCCCGCGCCCACCGAGGTCCGCGTAGACAACACGCTGCGCAGTGCACAGCAGGTCTTCATGCGGACTACGCGTACCTCGGCGCAAGCGCGTCGATCAGCATGATCAGGCAGTCCTCTCATGAGGCCACTACACCCAGTGTGTCGACCCAGGGGAGCGGGCCGTCGTGGCGCTCGTGCTCACTGCGGCCTGCGGCCCCGCGAACAACACAACTCCGAAGTTCCACGACTTGCTCACGCAGAAGAACATCGCCCCACGACATGGCCGAAGCCGAAACCCTGGCTAAGTACCTGTGCACCAAGCTCGACCAGGGGTACGGACCTGGCGACCTCATGGCCATGTACGGCGACGTCGGCAACAACATCAACGCCAAACGAGCGTTCCTGAACATCTCGGTCACCGCATTCTTCCCTGAGTACGGCGGCCGATAGCGTCCGGAGATCGGGCAAATTTACGTTCCAGGCAACGCTGGAGTCGTTTCCGGCTCCATTTCGAGAAGGAGTTCACCACAGTGCGATGTCGACACGGCGGCCCGGATCGCAGGGTCGGTGTACCCGTTCTGGGACCTGCGTGGCCACTACGCCGAGGGCCGGCGGTGGCTGGCTCGCATCCTGACAGCCGGACCTGCGGATCCCAGGGTGCGAGCACATGCGCTGATGGACGCGGCGACCCTCGCCATCGTGCAGGGCGACGTCGTTGAGGCGGTGACGGCGTGTGAGCAGGCGGCACGGTTGAGCGAGGCCGGTCAGGATCACGCGAGGCTGTCACACGCGCTGCAGTACCTGGGTCTGATACGAATTTTCACCGAGCAGCTGGGCGAGGCCGGGTGCCTGCTGAGTGCATCTCTTCGGTACGCGGACGCCGCGGACGCGGTGTGGGAGCGCAGTTGGGCGCTCCTGCTGATGTCTGTGCTGGCGACCTCTCGATGGGACTTCTCCCTAGCCGGGGACTTGGCGCGGCAGGCCGAAGCGGCACTCGGGCACGGAGGCGACCCGGAGGCCCGCGCGTTCATCCGGGTCCTGCTCGGCTTCGCCGGCTTGGGCATGGAGGACGCGGCCGGCGCCGCAGAGCACGTCACCGAGGCGCTCCGGCAGTTCAGCACACTTGGTGGCTTGTGGGGGCTGTCGATCACCACGGTGCTCGCCGCATTTGTGCTGCGTGCCCTTGGCCGGCACCGGGGAGCCGCCGGTTTGCTCGGAGTGGCCGAGGCGTTGCGTGAGGCGGCCGGGACGACGCTGCCGCCGTTCGTCGAAGCGTGGCTGGATGACACGCTGACCGAACTGACTACCGCCCTTGGTCCGGCTGTGCTCCACTCCGCGCGGATGCACGGTCGAGCCCTCCCTCGTGCCGCCGCTCTCGCGTATACCCTGCGGCAACTGGCACCCGACGCCGGCGACGTTGAACGGCGCCCATGAGGGTCGATGAGCCAGGCCGTCGTCTACAGGCCACGAGCGGCCCGTGAACCGCCCCGGCTTGACGGGGACTCTGATGTGGCCTGGGTTTGATGGAGCCGGCTCGCTGGACTTCATGCCACAGGTTGAACTGCGTGGACGATGTTTGTTCGCGAATCCGTGAAGTGGGCGCGGAGTGCTGCTAGCGTTACTCGCTGTGACAGTCGAAGAGTCGGTCGGCCTCCGCGTGACCATCAACGACGGTGGCGTCGAGGAACTGCTGTCCCTGCAGCGGTGGCTCGGCGAGCAGGACGACTTCGCCGGGCTGACCTCGCTGCAGCGGACCGAGCCGAGTCCGGGCCAGATGGGCTCGGTGCTCGACACGATCATCGTCGCCGCGGGCAGCGGGGGCGCGGTGACCGCCCTGATCGGCACCCTGTCGGTGTGGATGCGCAACCGCGGCGCCAAGATCACCGCGACCGTCAAGAAGGGCGACCGCAGCGTCACCATCGACGCGGACCGGGTCCGCCCAGCGGAGCTGGCCCAGCTGCGGGAGATGGTGGCGGAGTTCTCCCGCACGCTGGACGAGGGCTGAGCCGCCCGTGACGAACAGGCACCTCCGGCTCGCCGACCCGGACCGGTCACGGGTGGTGCTGGTGGGCACTGCGAACTACCGCAACGGGCTGCCTGACATCGCGCCGGTCGCGGGCAACGTCGAGGGCCTGGCCGCGGTCTTCCGCGATCCCGGACTGGGCGGGCTGGGCGAGGACACGTGTCACACGCTTGTCGACCCCAGCCGGGACCTCGCGATCCGGCAGATCGCCGCGTGGTGCCGGGAAGCCGAGGACATCCTGGTCGTCTACTTCTCCGGCCACGGCCTGATCGGCGAGGACGGCGAGCTGTTGCTGGCCTGCGCCGACACCGAGCTGGACATGGCCGACTACACCGCACTGCCGATCAGCCTGCTGCGCAAGGCCGTCCAGTCGAGCCCGGCGCGGGTCCGGGTGCTCATCCTCGACTGCTGCTATTCCGGACGGGCGATCCGGACCCTCGGCGCCGAGACCGACCTGCTCGGCCAAGTGGAACTGTCCGGGACCTACACGCTGGCCTCCGCACCCGGCGATCTCCAGGCCCTGTTCAACGAGGGCGAGCGCTACACCGTCTTCACCGGCGAACTGATCGACACGCTGCGCAACGGCATCGCCGCTGAGGCGTCCCTACTGTCGGTCGACGCCGTGTACCGGCACTTACGCCGCAAGCTGCGCGGCCGGAACCTGCCGGAGCCCAAACAGGTGCACAGCAACACGGCCAGCGACCTGGCCCTCGTGCACAACACCGCGCATGCCGAGCCGGTGCCGCGAAGCACCGGGCCGCAAGGGAATCCGTTCCGGCATGTCGATCTGTTGGTGCGGCGGGCCGGTGAGGACACTCGCGACCGGCTCGTGTTGCGCAACGCGGCGAAGGACCGGAAGTGGCCGGTGCTGGCCCGGCTGCGCATGGTGGCCGAGCTCGATGCTCTGGGGGAGGGCGGAACCGCCGTGGAGACGCTGCGCGGCTTGGGCGTGCCCGGCGACGTGCACCAGACGCTGAAGAAGCTGCGCGAGTTCAGCTCCCTGGTCGAACAGGACTGCCTGTTCGAGGCGGAAATGGCCGACGACTGGGACGCCGCGGCCGTCGAAGACCCGAATGCCCTCTGGGGACTGATGATGGCGATCTGGTTGTCCGCCACCGGTTTGCCGCTGGACAAGCAGATCGCCGCGGTCGACGAGCTCGCCGGTCATAAGCACGGGGACAAGGCGCGGAGCGTGCTGGAGGGCATGCTGCGCAAGCGCGGCCTGCCTAGGCCCGACCGCCGCGTCATCCAGGCTGCGATGGGGAAACTCTAGTCACGCTTGCGGAACATCCCCGGCAGCAGGCGGTAGACGGGATCGTCCATGGCCAGGTTCCGCACCGCCGTCGAGGCCGGGCCGGTCATCGCCGTGCGGCGCTGTCGAATCGCCTCCCGTCGGATGATGCGCATGACCCGGAAGGTCCCGACCACCACCCACGTGCCGGCCATCCACATCATTGAGCTCACAGCCTGGGAATTGCCGCCCAGGGACAGTGCGATCCCAGGCAGGGCGACAACCGGCGGAAGCAGCACGACACCGCCGAGCATGGCGCCGCGGACGTCCAGAATGGTCTTGGACATCTCGACCGAGTACGCCGCCGCGAACCCGGGATGACGCCACATCAACACGATGGTCTGGCTCACCGTCAGCAAGGCGATCCCGGCCGCGGTGCATCCCACCTCCAGCAGCAGTTCGCCCCAGCGCGGCATGGGTTGCAGCCACAACGCGACCAGGCCGCAGGACAGCAGCACCGCCCACGTCGTCCCCGTCGTCCACAAGGTGTGGACGCTGGCCGCCGCCTCCTTGGTCTCCCGCTCCAGGACGTGCCGCGCGAGCGGAATGTGCAGGCCGACCGCGGCTGCCACGACCGCGAGCACGATCGCGGCCAGGATCATCATCGATCGGAACTCGCCGAGGTCGTAGCGCAGCACCACACCGGCGACCGCAGCCGAGCCGAACAGCGCGACGATCGCCCGCACATCGTCGTCGCTGCGGCGGCTCATCATGACCGCCGTCGCCGCGAAGCCCAGTACTGTCACGGCCGATCTCAGGATCACGGTCCGCAACTCCGGCGGCATCCACGGGTCGAACGTCTCCCAGAGCAGCCCGCCCGCGGTCACGGCCAGGCAGCCCGCCGCCGGCACGATGGCGTCGCCCCGGAACGCGGCGTTGATCAGGATCCAGGCCGCCACCAGCAAGGTGACGTACTCGATTGCGTTGACGATCATGGGCCCTCCCGGGAGATGCCCGGCAGCAGCCGGTACACGGGCTCCGACGCCACGAGTCCGCGCAGCGCTGACCGCGGGCTCACGGGCAGCTCGATGATGTACCGGTGGTGCGCCGCGTGATCCAGGATCCGGCGCAGCATCGTACCGGCCGCGGTCAGGCAGGCCACGCCCCCGACCAGCAGCGCGATGCTGACCGGCGCCGGCGGCTGAACGAACGCCGAGACGCCCAGCAGCATCAGCGCACCGACCGACGCCGCGATCCACCGGACCAGATCGGCGGTGGCCCGCCGCCGGGTGCTCGACCACCGCTTCACCCAGGCTCGGGCGAACGCTCCGTTGCGGACCAGGATGATCGCGAAGCCGGCGAGCTGGATCGCCGCCATGATGCCCGCGTAGCGGAGGAACACCAGGCCGAGCGCCAGCCAGACCTCCGGCATCAGGCCACTGGCGGCGGTGCCCAGGAGGCCAACCGACGCGATCACCATGCCTGACCGCCAGACTCGCCGCACCGACAGGAAAGCTCCGCCAGCCGCCTTGATCATCATCCACTGCTCGCCGACGACGTGCACCGCGATCAGCACGAGCAGCAGCGTCAACGCCATCAGCCCGATCCGCGCGACCGCGGTGATGTCCGCGAACAGCCGGCATCCGAACGTGACCACGGCGAACATCGCCGCCGTGACCGCCCCGGCGACGTCGCGCCGCAAACCGAACGGAATGGCCACGACCGCCACCGCGACCACGGTCCCGAACTGGTAACTCAACGGCTCAACCTGATCGGCGGGCATCCACCCGACCGCCTTCTGCAAAAGAAGTCCCCCACTGGCCAGAGCCAGACACGTGCCGCCGACCAGGGCCACCCGATACCCGGTCAACCCGACGAACGCGAGCAGCATCAGCACGACGCTCGTGCCCAGCGATGCCCACAACATCCGTCCCGAGCTCCCTCGCCACAGGCCACCGTGACGAGCAGCCCACCGGCAGCCGATCGTATCGTCCAGAACCCTCAAGCCGGCAGCTTCGACCCCGCCCTCGCTGAGATGGGGTACAGCGCCGCCACGCTGTCACCACGGTCAGACACGCGGTGGCGCGGTGTGCCCCTGCACGAAATTGTGGTCATCTGCCCGCACAACAGTCAATGCCGGGACGTCACCGACGCCCTGCGCAAAGCCGGAGTGCCCGCCTTCGTCCGTGGCACCGAGTACCGGCTGACCCAGGCCCCTGCGTTCGTCGAGGCATGCGCCGCCTGGGCCACCCTCGGACACGAACTGAGCAACTACCGCCTCGGCGCCATCCACCAGCGGTGGCGCCACCTGCTCGGACTGACCTGGAGCAGGGAGAAGGACGTCGAACTGACCCAACTGCTGCTCGACCACGAGCACAAGGCACAGAACGGCGCGGACCAACCGGTGTCGAACGCCTGGGAACAATCACATGGTGGCGGGGCCGGCCGCGGGTGTTGTGCCGAATTCCGGCGTCGGGTTGGCGACGCAGCCGGTGCCCTTGGTGAGGCGGAGTTCGGCGCGGACGGCGTCGAGGTAGGCGCAGCCGTCGCGGGCGTTGGGTTCGATGACGCCGCCCTCGTGCCATTCGTTCCACGCGTAGAGGAGCACGAAGTTGTCCACTGTGGACTCACGGGTGGAGTCGTCGAGGTCGGCGCGGACATTGGCCAGGAGGTCGCGGAACGCGGGGAGTGACTGGTCCTCGTACCACCTGAAGGCCGCGTGGAGCTTGGCCTGCGCCTCCTCGTGGGTGTCGCCGGAAAGCACCGGGTCGGGTTTGCTGATGCCGATGCGGGGCCGTTCGTCGAAGTCGGACGTGGCGCAGCGGATCAGCGAGCCCGGCTGGGTGGCGAAGAAGAGGCGTTCACCGGCGACGTAGTTCTCGTACGAACTCTGCTGGTGGTCCCAGCGGCCCGGGCAGTAGCCGCCGTCGAGGCCGTGCTCGGGCTTGGGGACGCCGTTGTCGGTGGTCATGGTGATCATGACCTCCTCGCCGAGCGTCGTGAGGGCGCGGGCGCGGACCGCGTCGGTGAACTGGCGGACCGCCGCGGCGTCGATGCTGTTGTCCGGGGGACCGCCGTTGGGCTTGCCGATGCCGCGCACGTCGCAGAGTTGCAGCATCGGCCGGCCGTCATTGGCGCGCAGGATGTTCGGCTGCGCCAGGTACTCGTCGACCAGGATCTGCGCTGCGCGGGTGATCTGCTCGGATGGCATCCGCAGCGTGCCGCCCGCGCCGCCGCCCCACGGGTGGATGCACGGCAACACGGTGAACTTGAGGTCGGAGCGGTTGCGCGCGGCCAGGAACGAGCGCAGCCCGGTGGCGTACTGCTCGGTTGCCGCGGCGGGGTTCCAGTACCAGTAGAACGCGAAGTGGTCCAGGCCCGCGCCCGCGGCCTGCGCGATCTGCTTCTCCAGCGTCTCGGGTCGGGCGTCGTCGTAGTAGCCGATCGCCGGCTTGAGGTGCGAGAAGTCCTCGTCGGGCCAGTGCCGGACGGCTTTGGGGTGGCGGTCGTGGGCGTGCCGGACGCCTCCCCACCAGTCGTTCGCCGAGTCCGGGCCGTAGTACTGCTCGATGCGGTCCATCATGGACCGGTTGCCGTTGGCGTCGAACACGCCGAAGTAGATGGCGCCGGTCCGGATCCACCTCGGGTGCACGTGCCCTAGCGGCCCGTCGATCCGGTAGCCCTGGGCCTGCATCGCCTCGACGTGCGAGGCCAGGATCGGCCGCCACGAGTTGACCAGGCCGTCCTTGCGCATCCGGTACAGCACCTCGGTGCCCGGCTGCGCGGTCGCCGACGCGTGTCCGACGATCCCCTCGTACCGGAAGGCCGGGCTGGGGCCGGTGGTGAGCTGGTCCCGCTCGGACACCGACGCGGTGAGCAGGTAGGCGGACTCGGTCTGCTTCCGCAGCCGGTAGATCGGCTGCGAGCCGGGGAAGGCGGCCCGGCGCAGGTACCCGACCCTGGCATTGACGCGCTTGCGCATGCGGTGCGAGGTGACGGCAGCCTCCGCCTCGGCCTGCGACAGCGTCCAGAACAGCCCCACGTCGCCTGCCGTGTGCAGCTCCAGCAGCGGGACGGGGTCGGTCACCTTGTTCTCGGAGTTGCCGACCGCGGTGGCGCTCGGGACGGGGGCGGTGAACACGGAGGTCAGCGCCGCCACGAGGACCGCGACCGCTAACGGGATACGAGCCTTCACCCGGCCATCCTGTCCGAACCGGTCGGGCGACGCGCGGGAAATACCGCAACCGTTCGAAACTCGTCCGCACCTACGCCCAGGTGATCAACGAGCTGATGCTGGAGAACAAGGCCCTACGGGAACAGGCTTCCAGCTCGACCGCCACTGTCACGCCGCGGAGAAGGCACGTGTCCGGCACGGGTGACTTGCGATGCTGGACCGTCAGTCGGATGGAGGCAGCGCGAACCATCGACCCTGTTTGACCACCCGCAGTTCGTCGCAGCCAACGACCGAGTACTCGATGCCGCCGGCCGTCCGACCCTCGCGGGCCATCGTCCGCTGCGAGCGCACCGCGAACATGATGTCCTGCACACCGACCGTGACCGCCGGTCCGCGGCTACACCCTGAGCACGGTCGCGACCGCCCAGCCGGGCCGTTCACGGAGAGGCGCGGCTCGGTGTGCGGGTGACCGTGGTGGAGAGGGTCGAGCGGCTGGTGCCCTGCGAGGAACCGGAGATCTCCGCAGCGTTCGGAGTCGGACTCGGCTGCTCTGTCTGACCTCATCCCGTTCACCCGGAAAGTCGAGTTCCTTCCCAGACAGCATGTCCTGGGTGGTGGTGGCGCGGCGCGACTCGCGACAGGGTGGCTTGCGCATAGGCCGATGATCGGTATATACCGTTCCTGTGACTGACGCTTTGCGGGAACCCACGTTCCTGATACTTACCGCGCTTGCCGAGGAGCCCCGGCATGGCTACGGGATCCTGCGTGATGTCGAGCAGATCTCCGGGGGGCGGGTGCGACTGCGGGCGGGCACCCTCTACACCGCGCTCGACCGGCTGACCTCGGACGAGTGGGTGGCCGTCGATCGGGAAGAGGTGGTCGACGGCAGGCTCAGGCGGTACTACCGCCTGACCGACCCGGGGGCGGCCAGGCTGGCGGAGGAGATCGAACGGGTGCGGGCCACTACCCGTGTCGCGGCAACACGTCTGCGTGCACGGCTCATCGGAGGGACGGCGTGAGCGAACTCGAGAAGCGGTACCGGCGGCTGCTGGGCCTCTACCCGCGGGACCACCGCGAAAAGCACGGTGACGAGATGCTCGGCGTGCTGATCGCCGACGCGGGTGACCGGACAACCCCAGGCCCGCGGGACACCGCCGACCTGCTGTGGGGCGCGTTCCGGTTGCACGTACGGCGTCTGCTCGCGGCCGACGTGCTGGCGATCGTCAGCCTGCTCGGCCCGATCGCGGTCCTGGCGGGTGCGGCCACGAGCCTGCACGAGCTGGCCTGGTGGGTTCAGGCGGGCTCGGCGCCGCCGTTCGAGCAGCTCCCCGACGCGCCGGTGTGGTTCGTCTGGCTCGGGGTCGCGATCCTTGCCATGGCAGGGAAACGCAGGGCGGCCGCGATCGGCGCCTGGGTGGCCACCGCCGGGCTGATCGTGGTCCTCCAGCTGCCGTTCGCGAGCTGGCAGTGGTTCACGGACAAGGCGGGCTGGGTGCTGCTCAGCGTGGTCACGGCCTTCGCGCTCTCCATGTCGAACGGGCGCAAGGCCCGGGGCTGGCCCGCGATCGTCACCATGGCCGCGACGGTCCTGGTGATCGTGGGGCTCGGGGTATTCGGCCACCGGGATGAGATCGCCGAGTACGCGGCGCTCGCCGTCCTGTTCGCCGGCGCGGTGCTGGCCGCCGGGATCAGGTCCGCCACCGGATGGCGGGCCGCGCTGGTGCTCTCGGCGCCGGTCGCGACCGCGTTGCTCGCGCGGCTCGTGCACGCTGTGCACTACGGGCCGATCAACGACACGGTCTCCACGCTGATCTTCTTCGGCGCACCGCTGGTGTTCCTGGTCGCCATCGGCGGGCTGGTGCGCCTGCCCCGGCGCACGAGCGTCACCTAGCGCCCGCGCCGATGCCCGTCACCGAGCGGACCTCCAGCTCGTCGAACCGCTCGGTGACGGCGCGGTCGCGGAGCACCGTGCCGAGGTAGCCCAGCACGAACGACAGCGGGATCGACATCAGGCCCGGGTTGCTGAGCGGAAACAGGGAACAGTCGGGAACGTCTGGTGTCGCACCGAGCTGATTTCACCTGCGTATCGGGTGGCAGTTCGTGACTTCAAGGAGCACGCGGGAGCGGAAGGTGGGAGCAAAATTGGAACCGTCGCTTCGATGAGCCAGGTCTTTGTGGGTGTGACGCCACCGTCCTGTCCGGTGAACACGAACCGAGCGGCGGGCTTCTCACAGCGCAGCTCCGCCAACAGTTCGGCGAGGAGCTTCGGCGGGTGCACGGTACGGACGCCGGCCGACGTCCGTTCGGCCGGCGCGGTCACTTCCTCGGGATCGGCGTGCGGCCGTTCGGGCTGGTCACCGGAGTTGAGTCGCAGCCTGGCAACGTCTTCGCCCACGCCTTGATCACCAATCGGGACAACTCGCCCAACTCCGTCCCAGCGAACCGGGGCAGGATGTGGTTGCGCAGATGCGAGTCGTACGTGGCGGCGGCGGTGACACCGCTGACGTCGTGTGCCGCGTAGTCCTGGCTTGCCCGCGCCGTTACCGCCTCCCAGCGAACCCGCGAACCGGACGAGGCGCCGGTCGGGTCACGTTGACGGACTCTTACCCACGGAGCAACCGTTTCTCGCCCTCGGGCACGACGAACCGAGCGTGCGGCGAGACGGACACCTTGGCGAAGTCCGGCTCGGTCGTGCTGGACAGCTGCATGAACTCGGCGGTCACCTGCTCGCTGGTCGCCGTGCAGCGGATGTAGCCGCGCCGGTCGTGCAGGTACTTGACGTACGGCAGGTGGCCGGGCAGGCGGGGGTTCGGATTGTTCGGGTCCGCGTAGGGTCCCCCGCTGGAGACCGAGGTCGCCACCAACTCGACACCGATGTGCGCGCTGTCCGGATCGTACGGGTTCGCCAGGAGGTCCGCGGCCCAGTGCCGGTGCACGTCTCCGGTCAGCACCACCGGGTTGGGCACACCCCGCTCCACCCAACCCGCGCTGATGCGGCTGCGCTGCGCGCGGTAACCGTCCCAGGAGTCGTCGCCGTTGCAGGTGTTCGGGTCGCGGTCGCTGTCCCGGTCGGCGAAGAACACCTGCTGTCCGAGGAAGTCCCACGTTGCCGGGCGCGTGGCCAGACCGTCGAGCAGCCACTGCTCCTGGTTCGCGCTGATCATGCGGCGAGTGCCGTCGTTGCAGTCGGGGACCGACTGCGGGGAGCGGTACTGGCGCGTGTCGAGCATGTGGAAGCGTGCCAGCGAGCCCCAGCCGAGCCGGCGGTGCATGGTCATGGTCCCGCCCGCCGGCTTCTGCGCGGCCCGCACGGGCATGTTCTCGTACCAGGCCTGGAAGGCTTGCGCCCGCTGGGACACCGAGGGTGTGGAGTTGTTCCAGTTGTTCTTGACCTCGTGGTCGTCGAGCACCACGGCCCACGGCGCCGCGGCGTGTGCGGCGCGCAGCGCCGGGTCGGTCCGGTGCTGCGCGTACCGCAACCGGTACTCGGCCAGCGTGTCGACGACGTCGGTGCCCCAGTCGACGTACTCGCGGACGTTGGTCGTCTTGTCGGTGGAGAACTCGTAGATGTAGTCGCCCAGGAACAGCACGAGGTCCGGGCTGTCGTCGGCGATCTGCTGGAAGGCGTGGAACCAGGACTCCTCCCAGTGCGAGCAGGACGCGACAGCGAACCGCAGCTGGTTGGCCAGGACGCCGGGGCCGGGTGCGGTGCGGGTTCGCCCGGCCGGCGACAGGTACGAGGGCGTGGTGTCGGTGCGGAACCGGTAGTGGTAGAACCGGCTGTGGTCCAGGCCGGACACCTCGACGTGCACGCTGTGCGCGCTCGCCGGGGTGGCGGTGGTGGTGCCCGAGGCCACGACGTTGGCGAAGTTGCCATCGGTGGCCACCTGCCACTGCACGTCGACGTTGGACGACGGCATCCCGCCGCGCCCGTCGGGGTTCAGCGGCGCCGGTGCGAGCCGGGTCCACAGCACGAACCCGTCGGCCGACGGGTCACCCGATGCCACGCCGAGCTGGAAAGGGTCGTGCGGCAGCGAGGTCGCCGTCGCCGGCACACCGGTCGCGCCGGCGGAGGGCAGGGCGATCGAACTGGCCGCGGCGGCCCCGCCGAGGATGAAGGTACGTCGATGGACGTTGCGCACGGCTTCCCCTTACGCGTAGTCGGTGACGCCGTCGCTGCACGTGTTCCGGAAGATCTCCCCGGCCGAGCCGATGCAGACCTTGTAGAAGATCCAGTCCCCCTCGGGGATGTCGCCGGTCGGCGCTTTGACGTCCGGCCCCGAGGAGCCTTCCCGGTTCCACGTCTCGAACGGCCCGGTGCCGTCACTGCGCCACCACTGCACGACCGCCGGGAATCCGTCGGCGTGGTGGTCGTCGACCATGAGGTGGTCGCCGTAGGACATGAAGTACGCAAGCCCGGCGCAGCCCTCGTACTTGGTGGTGCCGTCGGTGTTGAGCACCCGCTTGCTGCAGGTCGCCGAGTCCGCTGATGCCGCCTGCGGAGCGACGAGCCCGAGCACGCCCACCACGACCGCCGTGAAAGCCAACCGAGCACGCTTCCTCATGGACCTCTCCTCTACGGGATGCCGACGTTGCCGGGCATCGCGGCAGGGCGTGCGCCCGGATTTCGCCCAATGTCACCGAAAGCGGCGACGTATCGGCATGGGCTGACAGTCCCGGCCGATAGCGTCCCAGGACAGCGCAAGGTCGCGTGTCGGGTGTTCACCTGACATCGCGACAGGCAGGGCGTCCGAGTCTGTTCGTCGGCATGAACGCCCCGTCAGGCGTGACCCGGCGGGCTTCGGCGCCAAGTGCGGCGTTCGCCGGTGTCAGGCGATCAGCACGGCGAGGCCGGTGATGAGCACTGCGGTGACGAGCAGGACGATCACGACGAGGGTGGTCGGGCCGAACCTGCGACGCACCAGCTTCGGGTTGTGCCACATGGTGTGCTTACTCCGTTTCAGGCGCGGTGGCGGATGGTTAGGTGGGCGACGGTGGTCAGGGCGGCCGCTGCGGTGAAGTAGACGGCGGTCTCGGTCCACTGCAGGTGCCAGTACGGGAGGTCGAACCGGCCGCGCACGGCCCGGCCGACGAGCTGGCAGGCGCCGAGGAGCAGCACGGAAAGCGGCATGGCGATGCGGGTGTGCCCGGTCAGGGCACCCAGCGCGGCGCCGAGTGCCAGAGCGAAGACGACCCTGGCGAACGGCAGCACGCCGTGGCTCTCGTAGTACGGCCAGGCCATCGGCTCGCCCACCGGGTCGTGCGCCACCCAGGCCAGCAGGGCCGCGAGCGCGGCGGCTGCGGCCACCGCGCCGGCGGCGGCGACGGCGAGGTTCGCGGCCAGCCAACGACCTCTGGTCACGCTCTGGGTCCAGGCCAGTTTGCAGGTGCCGGTTTCGAGTTCGCGGGCGACGAGCGGCGCGCCCAAGACCAGGCAGACGGCTCCGGCCAGCAAGCCGGCCAACTGCCCGGTGAGACCGGCCATGTCGGGTTGCAGGCGCTCGGTCAGCGCGACCACGCCGTAGAGCAGCACGAGGGCTCCGATGGCGGCGAACTGGGCGCGCTGCCCGCGCCAGGCCACCCACAGCACCCCCGTCACCGGACGGCCTCGGGGTTGCGCAGGTAGTGCAGCACGAGGTCCTCCAAGGTCGTGGCGGGATGGGGGTCGAGGAGGTCGCTGACGGCGCCGCACAGCCGGACCCGACCGCCGCCGAGCAGCACCAGGTGGTCGCATATCCCGGCGAGGTCGGCCAGGACGTGCGAGGACAGCAGTACCGTGGTCTCCAGTTCCCGCAGCGCCTGCAGGACCTGGACGCGGGCCAGCGGGTCCAGCTCCGCGAGCGGCTCGTCCAGCACCAGCAGGTCGGCCCGTTTGCCCACCGCCAGTGCGAGTGCCACCAGGGTGCGCTGGCCGCCGGACAGCCGGTCCACCCGCTGGTCGTGGGCGATGCCGTGCGCGCGCACCAAGGACTCGGCGCGTCCGCGGTCCCATCGAGGGTTGGTGGCCGCGCCGAAGTGCAGCGTGTCGGCCACGCTCCAGCGCCGGTACAGCGGCTTGTCCTGGGCCACGAACGCCACCCTCGTCAGGTCGAGCGGTCGGCCGAAGACGCGGACGTGCCCGGTGGTGGGTGCGAGCAGGCCGGTCACCAGGTTCAGCAGCGTGGTCTTGCCCGCACCGTTGGGGCCGACCAGCGCGGCCGTGGCACCGGCGGGCAGCTCGACCGTGCACTCGCTCAGCGCCCACCGCCGTCGGTAGCGCTTGCCGAGGCCGCTGGTCTCCAGCGCGTTCACCGCTGGTCCCCGCCGGCCAGTTCCCGCTTGCGGCGCAGCAGCGCGGCGCGACGAGCGCGGGCCCGCACCAGCAACACCGCCGGCAACGCCACGACCAGCACCCCGATCGCCGGCACGCCCACCGGGTGGGCGCCGCGCTGGACGGCGACCGTCACCACCAGCGCGGTCGTGCCGATCGCGGCGGCCAAACCCAGCCAGGCGGCGACCACGTGCTCCGCGGCGAACAGGGGCACCCGGCGGGAGAGCAGCCAGGTTCCGTAGCACGCCCACGCCAGGCAGAACACGGTGAACAGGGCGAACGCCCACTGAGTGCGGCCCGGCAGCGGTCCCGGCTCGGTCCACCACAGCGCGGCCACGAACGCCGCGCCCGCCAGCCCGACCACCAGCGCCGTCACCGCGCGCACGCGGGCCCACGGCGACAACGCCGGCTGGAGCCGCTCGATCAACTGCTGCGCCGACAGGCGCGGCTCGTCGGTCATGATCGGTACCCCTTCTCCTCCAGGTGTTCACGGAGCATGCGGCGGGCCCGGTTGAGCCGGGACTTGACCGTGCCCGTCGGGACCTGGCAGATCTGCGCGCAGTCCTGCACCGACAGGTCTTCCAGGTAGAACAGGACGAGGACCTCCCGCTCCAGCACCGGCAGCCCCGACAGGGCGGCCACGAGTTCGGTGCGCTCCACCACCGCGTCGCCCGGGTCCTCGGCGTCCGGTTCGCCGTGCGACACGACTGCCGCCCTGGCGTACTCCGCGCGCAGGCAGTCGGTCACCGACCGTCGGGCGATGGTGAACAACCACTGCTTGAACCGGTCGGTCTCACGCAACCGCGGCAAGCCTCGCACCACCGCCAGCCAGACGTCCTGGGTCACGTCATCAGCCCGCCCGGCGTCCAACATGCGCCGCACGTACGTCCATACCGGCAGGCGCCACCGGTGCACCAGCTCGGCCAACGCCGCGCGCTCGCCGAGCTGGGCCCGTACCACCAGCAGCTCATCGGTCATCTCGTCCTCCCACACCCAGCACAGTCGGGCGAGACAGCCGTTCGGTTCACGACCCGCATCGTCGCGGCCGCGGACCACGGCGGACAACCGGTCCAGGACGACCTCTGCGTCCGCTACGGCGGCATCGTCGGCTACGCGACCGGGCTACTGTGACCCGGCTACTGTGACCGTGTGACTACGCTCGGTAGGACAGCGTTGCGCGGCGTCCGGGTCTTCGACGGTCAGGGGCTGACCGAGCCGTGCACTGTGGTGATCGACGGTGCTGTGATCGGTGCCGACGCGACCAGCGCCGAGGTGGTCGACGCGGCCGGGGGTGTGTTGTTGCCCGGGTTGATCGACGCGCACATCCATCCCGACGGCCTTGCGGCGCTCGCCGCGTTGACCGCGCATGGTGTGACCACTGGGCTGAGCATGGCGACCTGGCCGGTCGAGCTGGTGGCGTCGTTGCGGGAGGTGCCCGGTCTGACCGACATCCGCACCGCGGGCCTGCCGGCCATTGGCCCGGACGGGCTGCACGCGCGGATGCCCGGTCTGGCCGAGCAGGCGGTCGTGCGCGATCCGGCACACGCGCGGCTGTTCGTCGCCGACCGGGTCGCCGAGGGCATCGACTACCTCAAGATCATGCTCGAGGCGCCCGGTGAGGGCGGCCTGCCGCAGGACGTGGCCGCCGCGCTGGTCGCCGCGGCGCGGGCGCACGGGCTGAGGGTGGTCGCTCACGCCGGCTCGCCAGGGGCCTACACGTTGGCGCTGGACGTGGGCGCCGACATCATCACGCACATGCCACTCGGAGCGCCGGTGGCCGACGGCGACGTGAGGAGGATCGTCGCCGACGGCCGCGTCGTGATCCCCACGCTGGACATGATGCGCGGTCTGGCCGACCCCTTGGGCCTGCCGCTCGGGGCCTACGCCGCCTCAGCGCGCGGGGTAGGCGTGCTGCACGCCGCGGGTGTGCCGATCCTGGCCGGCACCGACGCCAACGCCACGCCCGGCGTACCGTACCAACCGGCGTTCGGCGCGAGCCTGCACGAGGAGTTGGCACTGCTGGTCGACGCCGGCTTGAGCACCTCGGCCGCGCTGCGTGCCGCGACTTCCTTGCCCGCCAAGCACTTCGGCCTGTCCGATCGGGGCGCGGTCGAGCCGGGACTGCGCGCGGACCTGGTGCTCGTCGACGGCGACCCGCTCGCGGACATCAGCGCCACACGGGCCATCCGCCGGGTATGGCTGGCCGGCGTCGAGTCGGTGCGGTGACAGCGACCCCGCGATTGGTGGGATTCAGCCGGGAGACCCTGCGCCGCACCCTGAACACCGGTGGCGTGTCCTGGCAGACCACCGCCACCCTGGACTGGAGTTGAGCACCATCGGCGCCGTCTTCTGGATCTGTTCGAAGCCCTTCTCCTCGAACTCCACCTTCACACCCTGGTGCGTGACGGCAGCCTCGCCCCCAAGCAGTCCTTCCACGCCATTGCGGAGGCATACCGATGAAGCGCCGCAGAGCGTGCGCGCGCTGAACACGTCCAGCGGGTCTCCGTCCCGGCGCGATGGGACACCACTGGCAGTGGGATCCTGGGCGGGTGATGGAGAGCGCGCGGCGCGAGTTGGAGCGGATGCGGGGATCGTCAGGTGCGTGGCAGGAGCTGCGCTATGAGCGGGCTACGGATGCCGATGGCGACGACTGCGACGGGAACGCGGTGCGGCGGGCAAAGGTGTTGTGGGCGCTGCAATACGACCGCCGGCCCGACGACCTCCCGCTGGTGCGGTGGTTGGCCGAGCAGGAGGCGTTGTGCCGTGGCGAGGCACCGTTCCAGGGGTTGAGCGAGGAGGTCGAGTTGGCCGGTTTCCTGCTCGCCGAATACCGGCAGGTGGATGACGTCTGGCTGCACTGGGAAATCAAGCGGGCGAACTTCGACACCTGGTGCGGCTACGACCTTGAGCACCTGTTCGCCGCGGGAGTGCAGGTCACCACCGCCTTTGTGCGCGACAGCGGGCATACCGACCGTGACGCCGCGCTTGAGTGTCTGCTCGACGAGGAGGGTAGGCCCTGGGTGTCCGAGGAGGGCCTGGCGAAGTGGTCGCAGCGCAAGCGCTCGCGGTTCCCCGCTGATCCAGCCTCCGAGGATCCGCTCACCTGGGTCGAGCGCGCCAGACTGACCGGCGACCGTGAACTGGCCCGCCGGGAGTTGGACCGGTGGGCGGCCGGCCGCGGGCGGGACAAGGACACGCTGAGCCTGCTCCGCCACTACTTGGCCGACCTGGGGGCGTTCGCCGAGGCGGCTCGGGCGCAGCGCGAGAACCTCGCGTTCATCGGCGACGTTCGGGACTCGGCGTCGGCTTGGCAGACCCTTGCCGGACTGGAACGCCAGGCCGGCGACCACCACGCCGCCTGGGACGCGCTGCGCGAGTGCCGCCGAGCCCTGGATGGGGTGTCGAGGTGGTCGGAGGTGGGGCTGGGGCGCATGTACGTGGAGGAGCTGTTCCTGCTGGCCGGTTCAGCGGAGGGCGAGCTCGCCGGGGAGGTGTTCGCAGAGGCGGACCGTCAGGCTCGCGACGTGCCCCGCCTGCCCCTGGTGGTGTTGCAAACCGCCGCCGAAGCGGCCGTCAAGATCGGCGACCAGACCAGGGCCGGGCACTACCAGAAGCTCCGCGATGCCGAGCGACAGCGCATCGACACCGAGATGGGCTGAGCCCCGCGTTGATGCGTCACCGCACCCCGCCCTGACAGGCGTCCCACCAGAACCGCGACCACGCGCCGTCCGGCATGGGCACGCTCGGGGCACGCGATCAGCGGCGTGAGCGGATCAGCGTCCCTCCAGAAGAGCGGCGCCCCAATCGTGGTTTCCACATTCTGCCGTGATTTCGGCCGTCGCCTGCGCCGCGGTGAGGAAGTCGTCGACCAGGGGCGAGGTGCGTGATGCCGCCACCGCGAGGCACACCTGGTCGGACGCGAGTTCCGGGATGAGCACGTAGCTGATGTCCGGACGCGAGTAGAACACGGTCTCCGAACGCCCCACGAACGAGATGCCCCGGCCGGCCGCGACGTGCTCGAGCTTCTCCTCCACCCCGCGCACCCGGAGCCCGGAGTCGGGGTGCGGGCGCCTGGTGGGCTGCGTGCTCGGGTCGGCATGCCAGACCAGCGGCTCACCGGCCAGGTCGGCCTCGGTGACCTCCTCCTTGCCGGCCAACCGGTGGCCCGCGGGCAGCACCACCATGAGCGGCTCGGTGTACAGCGGGGTCACGCGCAGGCCGGTCTCGTCGATGGGCAGCCGCACGTAGCCGACGTCGACGCGGCCGTCGAGCAGCATCGCGGCCTGGTCGTCCCATTCCATCCGCTGCACGTCCACGACCACGTCCGGATGCCGGGCCTCGAACGCCCGAGCCGCCGGGATGACCGGGATGCCGGTCCGGAAGCCGACCGCCAGCCGCCGGCTGCCTCGGGCGGCCACGGTCACACGGCGGCGGACCGCGTCCGCGGAGGCGAGCAGCGGACCGGCGTCGGCCAGCAGCTGTCGGCCCGCGTCGGTCAGCACCACGCCGTGGCGATCCCTGGTGAACAGCAAGGCGCCGAGATCCTGTTCCAGCGCGCGGATCTGCCGACTGAGCGCCGGTTGCGCGATGTGCAGCTCATTGGCGGCGCGGCCGAAGTGCAACCGGTCGGCCACGGCGACGAAGTAGCGCAGTTTGCGCAGGTCCAGATCCATGACGTCTCCCGGTCCGGTGATGCCTCCAAGGTATCACCACGGCTGAAAGAGGTCTTGGACATCCACTCAGGCCAATGGCAACCTGAATAGGTAACTGGTGCGGCCAGCGCGAATTCGGCACAAGAATTCGACATCGGGACTTGGCGCCCTATCCAGCTTCGGAAAGCGGGCACTTCATGAGCAGCATCAGCATCATCGGCCTGGGGAACATGGCCGGCGCCTTGGCCGGCCGGGCGCTCGCCGGCGGCAACACGGTCGAGATCATCGGTCGCGACCGGGTGAAGGCCAAGGAATTTGCCGCCGCGCTCGGCAGTGCCACTGTCGGGACGGCCGGTGCCGCTCCGGCCGGGGACATCGTTATCCTCGCCATGCCATACGGCAGCGCGGCGGCGGTGGTCAGCGAGTACGGGGACGCACTACGCGGCAAGGTCATCGTCGACATCACCAACCCCGTTTCCCCCGATTTCAAGGGCTTCGTCACCCCCGACGGCAGTTCCGGCGCGCAGGAGATCGCCAAGGCCGCTCCCGCCGGCGCGCACGTCGTCAAGGCGTTCAACACCCTGTTCTCCCATGTCCTGGCGGCCGGCCCAGTCGAGGGGCGCCCACTGGACGTGTTCATCGCCGGCGACGACGAGCAGGCAAAGGCACGCGTGTCAGCGTTCATCGAGAGCCTGGGACTGCGCCCGATGGACATCGGGCAGTTGCCGATGGCGCGGACACTGGAGAACGTCGCCCTGATGCAGTTGGGCCTCGTCGCCCACTCGGTCAAGCACACCAACTTCTTCCTCGGCGTCAGCATTCTCAGCTGAGCGCACGCACCACCACTTTTCGCGCCACATCATTTATGAGGAGCAGTAGCGTGCGCGTTTTCGTCACTGGCGGGACCGGCCATTCCGGTTCGCACATCATCCCCGAGCTCATCACCGCCGGGCACGAGGTCACCGGCCTGGCCCGGTCGGACACGGCCGCGGCGGCGGTGTCCGCGCTCGGCGCGAAGGTGCGGCGCGGCGACATCGAGGATCTCGACGGGCTCAAGGAGGCGGCCGCCGATTCCGACGGCGTCATCCACGTCGCGCACAGGCAAGACCTGCTTCCGTCAGGCGGGATCGACGCCGTGGCGGCCGCGGAGCTCCCGATCATGCTCGCGTTCGGCGAGGCACTCGCGGAAACCGGAAAGCCGTTCGTCGCGGCGGGGAGCATCGGCTCGCCCGGTGACCTGGGTCGGCCGGTCACCGAGGAGGACCCGGCCCTTCCCAGCGGCGATGAGCACAGGGGCACCCTGCGGGTTCGCAACGTCGTGGAAACCGCCGTGGTCGGCCTCGCCGAGCGGGGAGTGCGGTCTTCGGTCGTGCGGATTGCCAACATCGCGCACAGCACGACTGATCGTGCCGGCTTCCTCGTGCAGCTGATCGCGCTCGCGAAGGAGAAGGGCTACGTCGGCTACCCCGGAGACGGCGCGAACCTGTGGAACGCCGTGCACATCCGCGATGCCGCCTCCTTGTTCCGCTTGGCGCTGGAGAAGGGGCCGGCCGGCAAGTATTGGCACGCGGTCGGGGACGGGGCCATCCCGCTCCGCGAGATCGCCGAGGCCATTGGCAGCCGTCTGGGCCTGCCCGTCGTGAGCGTTCCCGCGGACGTGCTGATGGTGCCGGGATACTTTGGCTTCCTCGCGAACATCGTCACGCAGAACTACCCGGCGTCCAACCTCATCACCCGCCGGACCCTCGGCTGGGAACCCGCTCAGCCCGGCCTGCTCGCCGATCTGGACAACGGTCATTACTTCTCCGCCGGCTGAGGGGAGGGACTCGAATCGCAACGAGTGTTGTGGACATACTGCTGGTGTGACAAGGGATGAGTGGGTGGCCGAGAGGTCGCGTGACTTCGCGTCGCTGCGTGGCAGGCGCGTGGAGTCGTGGGTCGGCGTCGAGATGGCACTGCGGGAGAGCGTCGCGGGTGGCGGACCGCAGTTCCACGACCCAGAGGTGCCTTGTTTGCAGTTGTGGGGCTTGCAGGCGTTCTTGGACGACGGCGGTGTGCTGAGTGTCAGCATCTACCAGGATGACCACATGTTCGGGTTGTGGCCCCGGCCGCGCCCGGAGGTCAGGCTCCAGGACCAGGGGCAGTGGGACGGGATCTACCGCTGGACGGCGTTGACCGAACTGCCGACCGGTCAGGTCGAGCATGTGGCCGCCTTCGTCGACGAGGGTGTTCTGGCCGAGGTCAGCCTGCGGATCGGTGGTCAGCCGCTGTTGCTGGTCGCAGGCGAGTTGGAGGAGACGCCCGAAGGAGGGCTGTTGTTCCACCGGCTCGATGAGTCGGTCTTGGTGTTCACCGACACCGCTGCCGCTGCGGGCGCACCCTGGACTACGTCGCGGCGCGGCCTCGTGGTCTGTGCTTAGGGAATGGCAGCGTCCCGCCGACGGCCTGCCGCTAATGTCCGGGCATGGACGTGATTTTGGAGCCCGCCGGGATCGTCGAGTGGGACGCGGAGGACTTGGTCGCCGGTCACCTCTCCGCCGAGCTGGACGTGGCCGACGGGGATGCGGCGAGGGCGGTGCTGGACGGGGTGCGACTGGCGTTGCCGGACGCGGTCGATCATCGGAACCTCGTGGACTACTCGGCCGAGCGGGGCACGCCGCTCGACGAAAGCCTTGTGCCGGACCTGACGCGGTTCGATTTCCACCTGGTCGAGTTGCCGCTGGCCATTCTCGTTCCCGAGTCGCGCCGGCTGGTGCGCTTGAGGCTCGGCGTGCGGATCACCGGCGGCGTCGCCTACGACCTCTTCCCGCGCGACGACTGGGCGGTCGTGGAGCACAACATCGGGCAGGTGAGCGTGGACGTGGGCAAGGGGTTGACGTTCGTGGCGCCGCCGCTGGGTGAGGCGCTGGGGCTCACGATCGAGCAGCCGTTGCGCTGGAAGACGCGGACGGTGCGCGTGCGGACGACGGACCGGTTGAGCAACCCGGTCGAGTGGTACGTCACGGACCGCGCGGTCAACGAGGGGTTCACCGCGCACCTCATCGTGCGGTCGGCGAAGGGCGCTCCGCCTACCCTGCACACGACCGTCGCGTGCGAGCTGCGCAGGTCCGGGCCGCTGGGCCGGGTCATGAAGGCCACCTACCTGTCCGGTGACCACTCCTACCAGCTGTGAGGCCGTTCACGCCCGGCAGCCGACTGCTGGAACACCAGGACCAGCCGGTCACGGACCTCCTCGCCCGGGTCCGCGGCTTCGGCTACGACCCGATCGCGTTGGACGAACACCTGGACGAGCTCGTGGACCTCCTCGCCCCAGCCTGCCGGGACGAGGAGGACTGCTGGCCGATCGTGCACGAGTTGGCCGAGTGGGTGCAGTGGAAACGCGCCCCGGCGTACTGCGTCGCCTACGTCTTCCAGACGCTGACGAACAGAATGAGCGCACCCGCGCACGGCCCGGCGGCGTTGATCTTCGCCGACGCGCAGACCAACCTGGCCGACGACATGGCCTTCTTCTCCACCGAGGCGGCCTGGCTCTTCATGGAGGGCGCGCTCGCCGCCGCACCGGACCGCGAGGCCCTGGAACCGGCGCGCCTGCACGTGGTGAGCTTGCTTCGGGAGTTCCACCGGTACTACGCGCGATGGACACGCCCCTACGGGTACACCGACGTCAACCCGTTGCTGGACACGCTGTACACCCGCCGGGTCTGGCACAACCTCGCCGCGAGGTACCCGGAGCACACGGACGGCATCGCCCTCGACTCACCGGCCGAGGAGAAAGCCGCCGCGCTCCGGTTGGTGGCGGTCGACGCGGAGGCCGACGAGGACACGTACTACTGGCTCACCGCCCGGCGGCTGGCGGCGGTCGAACGCCAGAGCTCCGGTGATCTCGTCACGGCCGAGTCCGAGACGGCCGCGGTCCTCCGGGACGCACGGGACTTCGGCCTGGAGGCGGAGATCGGGCACCTGCTGCGGACGCACGCGTGGCAGCTCATGCTCCTGGGTGACCTGGGCGGAGCCGAGCAGAGACTGGAAGAGGCCTTGCGCCACGAGCAGCCGGTCACCCTGTTCGGGTACTGGTACGCCTTGTCCGCCAGGGAACTGGGAAACGTCCGGATGAGCATGGTGTCGGATGAGGAGGACGACCCCACCACCGCCATGGACCACGCGCTCGAGGCGTACTACGAGGGCAGACGGGTCCTCGACGTGGAGCTGGAGCTGGGCGGTCCGGCCGCCGGTGCGGCGAGCAAGCGGCAGATGGTGCGGTCCTACACCGACAACGCGATCAACCTCGCCACCGTTCGGGGCTACCCGTCGTTCGTGCTCGCCGAGCTGGAGACCAGCGGACCGAGAGCGCTCAGCGCGGCCCTGGCCGAGACCCGTGCGCTCGACCGGCTGGAAGGCTCCGAAGCGGACCGGTTCCTGGCCGCGCGCAAGGTCTTCCGGCGGCACCTGACGTCGGTTCCCCGTTCCTTCGAGGACTACCTCGCCGACCTGCCCGCGGACTTCGACCTGCGGCGGCAGTACGTGGTCACGCGCAACACGATGCGGCTGCGGCCGGGCCGATCGGGCAGCGACGAGGTGGTGAGCCGGGTCCTCGACCACCTCGGCACCGACCTCCTGGTGGTGGCGTTCTACATCAGCGCGCACCACACGAGCCGTGCCGTCCTGCTGGACCTCGCCACCGGTGGAGCCGACGACCTGTTCCTCGGTGAGGTGGACCAACCGTTGCGGGCGGCGTACGGCGACTACGTCTCCGCGCTCGCCGTCGCGGCCGAGGTGCCGGGATATCCACCACTGGCGGCGCGCAAAGCCTTGGACGAGTTCCTGGCGGTCGTCGAGACGCTCCTGCGGCCCGTCCTGACGCTGTTGTCCGGGTACGGCCGCGGACGCCCGCTCGTGGTCGTGCCGCAGATGCACCTGAACGCCGTCCCGTTCGCGGCACTGAGGGTGGAAGGCACGCACCTCGTCGACGTCGTGCCCAGCATCAGCGTCGTGCCGAGTGTGGGACTGCTCGCCGACCTGTTGGAGGACGGTCGTTCGTTCGGCGGGTCAGGGCTGGTGGCCCTGCACGAGACCGGCGGCACCCCGTTCTTCAGCGGCACACTGCGTCACCTCGCGGCCCGCCGTTCCGTGGCCACGTCCGACAACCCCACGCGACCCCAGGCGCTGTCCGCGTTGGCCGGAGCGGGCCCCGACCTGTTCCTCGCCTGCCACGGCCGGTTCGACAACGACGACCCCGCGGCAAGCTCCCTGCGCGTCGCACCCGGTGTGGAACTGTCCCTTTCGGACCTCTGGGCCGGCGTCGCCGGATCGGATCTCCGATCGGTGGTGCTGGGCGCGTGTGAGAGCGGATTGGCCCGTGCGGAGATCGGCAGCGAGCACATCGGCTGGGCGGGCGCGTTGTTGTCGGCGGGCGTGCGTTCCGTCGTGGGCAGCCTGTGGAAGGTGAACCAACTCGCCACGGCGGTGCTGCTCGCGGACTGCCTGGCTGACGCCGCAGACATGCCTGTGGCGCTCGCTGCGGCACAACGCGCGCTCCGTGCGACCGAACGTGACGATCTGAGCCACTGGATCGCCACGCACCTGCCCGAACTCGCCCGTCCCATCGCACCGATGATCGATTCGATGGCGGACCGACCGTTCGCGCACCCCGACGACTGGGCCGGATTCTTCGCGGCAGGTCTCTAATAGACCACACAGCGGTTCCGATTCTCTTGTCACGGACAAAAGCCATGCATCCGACGACTGCGGTGTGGTCCCCTAGTGATCGGTCGGGAACACCGTTGTGGGGGGCTTGGATGAGCGAAGACAGATCGAAGGCACAGCCACCGGCGGCGGAACCGCCGGACGAAGCGCTAGTGTCACAGCCTGTTGCCGAAGCGGCACAGCCTGAAACCACGGTCGTGGAACTGCCGACGGAGCCGACTTCGGCGGAGCAGGAAGCGACTGCGGAGCACGAAGCAACGGCGGAGCAGGAAGCAACGGCGGAGCAGGAAGCACCGACCACGGAAGCGGCAACCGCTGAACCGCCGGCCGCTGAACCGCCGGCCGCTGGACAACCAGCCGCCGAACCGCTGGCGGAACCCGCACCGGCCGAATCGGAAGCACCGCAAGCCATCGAGGCGATGGCGGCGGACTCGCTGGCCGCCGGATCGGATCCCGCTGGACCGCTGGCCGCCGAAGCGTCGGCCCCTGAACCGCTGGCCGCCGAAGCGTCGGCTGCTGAACCACCGGCTGCTGAATCGGCCGCTGGACAACCTGCCGCTGAACCGGCGACCCCCCACTCCTCCGACCCCACGGCGGCTTACCCCACCGTGGCGGCGAATCCGTGGGCGCGGCCGGGTGGGCCGGAGCAGCCGGCCGAGTGGGTCGACCCGACGCCGACCGACCCGATCCTGCGGATCCCGCCAACGCCGCCGACGCCGCCCGAGCCGAAGTCCACCGCGGCCGCCGTGCTGTTGAACCTGACCGGGGTCGGCGCCGGCTACTTCTACCTTCGCCGACGCTGGCAGGCGTGGACGGCCACCGTCCTCACCGTCGCGCTCGTCGTCGTCGCGTTCATCACCAACGCGGCGGCCAACCCGTGGTTGTGGCGGATCCTGGCCGCTGTCTGGCTCGTGATCCTCGTCCTCGACGCGCGGCGGATCGCGGTCAAGCACCCGCCGATCGCGAACCGGCGGCCCGTGGTGATCGGCGCGATCGCGGTGGTCGCTGTGGTCGGCGCGTACATCGGGTACGGCGTGCTGGGCCGTGGCACTTACGACGACGGGCTCGCCGCTCAAGGCCGCGGTGACTGCGCGGTGGCGACCGACCAGTTCAAGGCGGTGACCGGGCCCTACGAGCTGACGCTCAGCTCGGACATTTCCGCGGCGAATCGCGGCCTGGTCGAGTGCGCCGACTTCACCCACGCGGCCGACTCCGACGACGAAGCCACCGTCGTGCAGCGCTACGGCCAATTCCGCGTCGACCACCCGGACAGCCCGCTGCGCCCGTTCGTCCGCGACAAGCTCGTCGAGACCTACACGACGTGGGCCCGCGGGCTGCGCGACGAGGGCAAGTTGGCCGATTCGATCAAGGTCTACCGCGACCTGCTCTCCGAGGACGAGTCGTTCGCCCCGGAGGTCGCCGACGCCTACATGCGACTGGCGAAGAAGCTCACCTCCGAAACGCCGGTCAGCGCCAGCGCGGCGGCCACCGCCCTTGAGGCGATCGCCGACGAGTTCGGTGACACGCCGACCGCCAAGGAGGTGCCCGCGGCGTTCGACGCGCTGTACGCGGCGGCCATCGCGCCGATCGCCGCCGGCCAGCCGTGCAAGGCGGTGGACGTCCTCGCCTTCTTCGCGGGCCTGACCAACAAGGTCGCCGCGAAGGTGGCGGGCGAGGCGAAGAACCAGTACCCGCGCGCCATGCTCGACTGCGGGCTGAACGAGCTGCGCGACGGCCAGGCGGCGATCGCGGTCGGCACGCTGGACCGGTTCATCAAGACCTTCCCGGATCACGGCGACCTGCCGCAGGCCAAGTCGGCGCAGATCGCCGCCAAGGTGGCCATCGGCACCGGCGCGCGGGTGCCGGTGCCAGCACCCCTCGGCACGGGCGGCCCGATCACGATCACCTTCTACAACGTCGTCAACAGCTCGATCGACATCAAGTTGGCGGGCTCCACCGCGCACGAGTTCACCCTGCCTGCGTGTACGACCTGCCCGGAGGTTTACGCGCCCGGTGCCGGCGCCGCCGCCTGCGACTCGCCCATCGGGAAGCCTTTGTTCGCGGTCGGTCTGGGTGAGGGCGCCCACCACCTGCTCGCCGACTTCGAGCGCAGCGGAGACCTGGTCAAGCAGTTCGACGCCAGTGGCGGCGGGTTCGACATGTACTGCCTGTATTCGGAGCGCAACAGCTGATCCGGGGCGCGCCGCCGGACCCGGCAACAGGTCCGGCGGCGCGCCTTCACGGGATCACCGCACGACGCCGTCGATCTGGAAGGTCTGCACCTGGCCTTCGGCGAACGGGACGCGGAGGGTCTTGCCGCTGAGAGCGGCGCCCTCGCGTTGGGTGTAGCGGTCGCCGCTGCTTGCGGTCTCGGTGGACCAGCGGGGTACCGCGCCGTTGGTTCCGCCGGTGACCTGGGTGAAGCCGGACAGGTCGAAGGTGAGGGTCTGGGCGGTTCCGGTGTTGGCGGCGACGATGACGAGTCGGCGGGCGCCGGAGTCGTAGGCGGCGACGGCCAGGTCGCTGCCGGTGTCGAGGATGCGCATGCCGGGCCGGATGTGGCGGGTGAACTGGGCCAGCACGTAGTACTTGGTCTCCACCGCGCCCGACCGGAGGGTGCTGCCGTCGTAGCGGATGGCGCCCCAACCCGCGGTGGTGTCCATGACCTGCCAGTAGCACCACGCGGTGGGGTGCAGCCAGCGGAAGTCGAGCAGCAGGCAGCGGGCCGTCTGCAGGCCGGAGCCGGTGCCGTCGCCGTGCTCGGAGTTCCACAGCACCTTGCCCGCCGCGCGCACGTCGTTGAACAGCAGGTCACGGCGACCGCCGGTGCCCTGGTAGCCGTGCACGTTGACCTGGTTGACCAGGCCCTTGGTGGTCGAGTCGAAGCCGTTCCAGGTGGTGCGGGCCAAGTCGTAGCTGGTCTCGTCGGACGCCGAGATCCTCGTGCCGCTCAGGCCCTGCCGGTTCAGCTCGGCGCGCATGTGGGCCAGGACGCTGCGCTGGGTGGTGGCGTCGATCTTGCAGCCCTCTTGGGTGCCGTTGGCGTGCCAGTAGTTCGAAGACGGCTCGTTGAACGGGTCCACGGTGCGGAAGTTGACGCCCCACTGGTCGCGGGCACGTCGGGCGGTGACGGCGAGGTGGTGGGCGTGCTGGCGGTGGTTCCACGACTGGAGGTTGGTGACGGAGGCGTCGGCCGCGCCGGAGGGGTTGTGGTTGTTGCACATCCACCACATCGGAGAGTTCGCGAACAGCTCGCTCATCGCGCCGCGTTCAGTGGCCTTGACCAGCATCGCGCGCTGCTTGGCGTCGGCGTTCCAGTTCCACGCGGACGACGTCGGGTCCTCGTTGTTCCAGTCCTGCCAGAAGCCCTCGATCTGCTTGAACCGGGGGATGTTCGGCGAGGCCACCATGCGCGCGTTGCCGATGGCGTTCCAGCTGGACGCGCCTAGGTTGTAGCGGGCGATGTTCATGCCCAGACCCGGCAGGGCGACGCCGTTGTACGTCACCGTCTTGGTGGTGAAGAACAGGTCGGCGAAGTCGTCCCGATCGCCGAACACGTTGGCCCACCACGCGAGCGACGTGCCCCAGCCCTCCCATGCGCCGTAGTCGACATCGGGGTCGACTCCGATGGTCGCGTCGCCGCGCGCGACACCCGTGCCCAGCGCGCCGGCAGCGGCTGCGACGCCGGCCGCGGCCAGCACCGTTCTGCGATTGATCATGAGTTCTCCTTGTCGGAAGCCGCCGACGTGCCGCACTCGGGGGGTCGGCGGGTGAACCGCGTGCACGGTCGCCGAACCCGCCGTGCGGAGGGCGAGCGGCACGGTGCGGGTTGGCGTCGAGCAGGGGCAGTGAGGTACGCGGAAGGCGTGAGGTCAGCCGGGTGAGCGCTGACCGATCAGGCCGGTCCGGGCGCCCGCCGGCGTGTGCCGTTCCGGAGCCCTGGCCACAGTCTTGTGGAGCGCGGGGCCGTAGGCAGACCGCGACCGGTCACCTCATGGGTGCGCGAAAGGTGGAGCAGAGGCATGACAGCTTTCCTTCACCACGGTGTGAGAGGGGCTGGGCCGGGCTGCGAGCACCGGTGGGACCGGGTGCTCCAGGCGGAACGGAGGGCGTCGTGTTTGCGCAAACATCGGTGGCATGACCGTAACCCGGTGGACATGCGTGTGTCCAGTGCCGGTCAACGTTGTCAACGCGGGACCGGTGGCGATGTCGTTGCTGCGGCCCATCCCAGGGGAGCGCTGAGGCGATCTACCCGACCGACCTTCACATACCTCCGCGCAACGACTACAAGTTTAGGCTCGGCACCCGGTGACGTCCGGGTCGGTGCGCCTGGGAGGTGTGGTGATGCGTCGAAGTGATGTGTCTTCGGCGTGGCACGGTCGTTGGTTCCGGACCAGCTCACCCGTCCTCATCGGTCGCGGCGGGCACCTGGCCGCGTTGCGTGAGCTCGTCGTGCGCCGTCCCGCGGTCGTCCTGCTCGAAGGCGAGGCGGGGGTGGGCAAGAGCAGGTTGGTGTCCGAGCTGCTCGCCGGGGACCTCGGCGCGATGCCGCCGTTGGTCGGCTACTGCAGGCAGGTCGGCGAGCCGTTCTCCTACGGCGCGCTGTTGGAGGCGCTGCGGGGTGCGGGGCCGAGGCTGGCCGGGCGGCGGGAGCTGAATCCCGTGATCGGCGCGCTGGCCCCGTTGCTACCCGAGATCGCCACCGAGCTGCCCGCCCCGTTACCGCCGCTCGGCGATCCGCGGGCCGAGCGACACCGGCTTTTCCGTGCTGTGCGGGAACTCCTGGCCGCGCTTGGTCCGGTGCTGCTTGTGGTCGAGGACCTGCACTGGGCCGACGACGGCACCCGCCGGCTGCTGCGTTTCCTGGCCGACGGACCGCCGGCCAACCTCAGCATGGTCCTCACCTACCGGCGGGAAGACCTGCACGGTGGCAGTCCGTTGGGTGCGGAGTTCCGGTCCGCCATCGGCGGTACCGTTGCGGTGCTGGAGATCGAACCGCTCGACGTCGACGGGGTGCGCGGGCTGACCGAGGCCATCCTCGGCGCGGAACAGGTCTCGGCGGAGTTCGCGGCCCGGCTGCACGAGCGGACCGCGGGCATTCCGTTCGTGGTCGAGGAAACGCTGCGCGCCCTGCGTGACCCTGAAGGTGCCGTGTACGCGGGCAGCGTGCGTGCCAAACGGTTGCTCGACGCGGTCAAGGTTCCCGTGTTGCTGCGCGACGCGATGGCCGATCGCCTCGCCACGCTGCCTACCGCCACGGTTCGCCTGGTCGAGGCGGCTGCGGTGCTCGGCGCGCCCGCGCCCGCCGAGTTGCTTGCCGAGGTGGGCGGCGTCCCGGCGGACCAGGTGAGCGCGGCGCTCTCGCACGCCGTGAACGGGCACGTCCTGCACGAGGTGGACGGGTTGCGGTACGGCTTTCGGCACATGTTGGCCCGTCAGGCTGTCTACGACACGATCAGCGCTCCGGAGCGTGCCGCCTTGCACGGCCGCGCCGTGGACGCGTTGGAGCACGTGGAGCCGAAGCCTTTGGTGCAGTTGGCCGGGCACAGCGAGCGGGCGGGCCGGACGGCGGACTGGTTGACCTACGGGGAGGCGGCGGCGGACCGGGCGATCGACTCCGGTGACGCGGCGACGGCGACCACGCTGCTGCAACGGTTGCTCGCCGTGCCGGTGCTGCCCGCCAACGCGGTAGACCGGCTGGCGATCAAGCTCGGGCGCATCGCCAACACCGGGCTCGACCAGCGCGACCCGACCGAGACCCTGGAACGCCTGCTGACCGACCCGCGCCTGGCCACTCCGGTACGCGGCGAAGTGCGCCTGCAGCGGGCTTTCTTGCTGCTTCGCCTGATCGGCCGTATCCGGGAGGGGCGGGCCGAGCTCGAACGTGCTGTCGACGAGTTGGCGGGCAGGCCCGACCTCGTCGCCCGCGCCGCCGCGGGACTCGCCGTACCGTGCAACGGCACGGTCCCTCCAGAAGGGTTGCGGCGGTGGCAGGATCTCGCCAAGTCACACCGGATGGCCGCGACGGGCGAGCTGCGGATCCATCTACTGGCCAGCGAAGTCGGGTCCGCCATGTACCAGGGCCACCTCGAATGGCTGGACGAGGTGCCAGAGCACGCGGACACGCCCGGCGGGCAAATGCACCTCGCCCGGCTCCGGTGCAACGTCGCCGATGTATGCGTGTGGCTCGGCCACCTCGGCCTGGGCGCCCGGTTCCTGCGCGACGGGTTGCGGCTCGCGACCGAGAGCAGCGCGCCGTGGGTGGTCAGCACCGGCAGGACCACCGAGGCGCGACTCGACTGGATCACCGGCCGGTGGCCGGGCCTGGAGGAGCGGGCGAACAGGTTGATCGAGGAGTACCGCGACATCACCGTCAACACCGGTGAGCTGGATCTGGTGCTCGGCTGGCTCGCCGCGACCCGTGGCGACTGGGCGGTGGCGGAGGAGCACTTCGGCCGGACCGGGGCCCACGACCCGGACGACGCCATCGTTCCCGTGGCGATCAGCGGGATCGCGGGTCTGGCCTCGATCCTGCTGGAGCGGAAGGAGGCAGCCGCGGCAGCGGCGGAGGTCGACCGCGGGCTGACCGCCGTGCGGAAGTGTGACGGCTGGTCCTGGGTCGGCTCGTTGGCCCCGGTCGCGGTCGCCGGCTACTCGGCCACCGGACGGACCGCAGAGGCCGAACGGCTGGTGGACGAGGTCGCCGAAGGCATCGCCGACCGCGACGTGCCCGTCGTACTCGCTGCCCTCGCGCAGTGCCGGGGCGCGCTCGCCGAGGCGCGGGGTGAACCCACCGAGGCCATCGAGCACTTCCGGGAGGCCATCTCGCGCTACGAGGCGATGCCGGCGCCGTACTTCGCCGCCATCGCAAGGGAACGCGAGGCGACGGTGCTGGCGCCGTCCGATCCGGAGAAGGCCGTCGAGCTGCTCACCGAACTGGCGGCGTCCTTCGACGCGCTCGGTGCGTCGAAGGACGCCGCGCGCTGCCGCCACACCTTGCACACCCTCGGCAGCGCGAAACAGGCTCGGCGGGGACGGCGCGGGTACGGCAACGAGCTCTCGCCCCGGGAGGTCGAGATCGCGCGCATGGTCGCGGCCGGGAGGACCAATCGCGAGATCGCCGAGAAGCTGTTCCTGTCCTCGCGGACGGTCGAGCAGCACGTGGCTCGGCTGTTCCGCAAGCTCGGCATCAACTCGCGCGCTGAACTGCACGCCGACCGCCTCCACTGAGGTCGCATCGGGAACGAGCGGCGCTCCCGGATGGTTGCCGGAAGCGCCGCTCTACATGGGGGTGTGGCTCTAGAACATCAGCGGGATGCAGAAGGTCGGGAAGTTCGGGGACGGGGCGCCGTGGCACCGGATCTGCTTGCTGACGGTGCTCTTCTGGTCGAAGCTGTCGGTCACCGTGAGCTTGGCGGTGAAGGTGACCGTTTGCGACGTGGTCGAGTAGGTGTGGTCGGCCTTGACACCGGTGCCGGTCTTGCCGTTACCGAAGTCCCAGGCGTAGGAGACGATGTCGCCGTTGGGGTCGGTCGACCCGCTGCCGTCGAAGGAGCACAAGGCCTGCCGGCACATCACGCTGAACGACGCCCGCGGCGGCTGCGGACCCGCGACGGCCCTCCTCGACGTGGTGGCGGTCTTGCCGCTGTTGTCGGTCACCGTCAGCTTCACGGTGTACGTGCCGTTCTTGCTGTACTTGTGGGACGGCTTGACGCCGGTGCCGGTCGTGCCGTCGCCGAACTCCCAGGCGTACGAGGAGATCGAGCCGTCCGGGTCCGTCGAACCCGACGCGTCGAACGAGCAGTCCGGGGTCGTCGACGAGCACTTCGTGGCGAAGGAAGCCTTCGGAGCACCGGGATCACGGGCACCGAGGTCGTCCACGTACAGCAGCCGGTTCGGCGTGTCCGACGGGTCGGAGATCTTGTTGACGGTCGTCGTGTCGAGGACCAGGGCGTTGGCGTCGGCCACCGAGATGTCCGGGTCGGCGGCCAACACCAGCGCCAGGGCGCCGGCCACGTGCGGGGTGGCCATCGACGTGCCGTTCCACGCGGCGGTCTTGCCGTCCTGGGTGATGGAGGTGATGCTGCTGCCCGGCGCGAACAGTTCGACGCACTCGCCCCAGTTGGACCCGCCGTTGCCCCAACGGCTGCGACGGTCCTCGCTGTCCGACGCGCCGACGGTCAGCACGCCCGGCGCGGCGGCCGGACTGACTTCACAGGCATCCTTCGTGTCGTTGCCCGCCGCGACGGCCCACGCGACACCCGCCGCGACCGAGTTGGCCACGGCCTCATCGATCGAGGTGCTCCGGTTGCCACCGAGGCTCATGTTGCCCACCGCGGCTTGCGGGGCGTTCTTGGTCACCCACTCGATGCCCGCGATGACCTGGTCCCACGAGCCACTGCCGCCGCAGTTCAACACCCGTACCGCGACCATGTCCACGTTCTTCGCGATGCCGTAGGTCTTGCTGCCGATCGTGCCGGCCACGTGGGTTCCGTGGCCGTGGCAGTCACTCGCGTCGCTGTCGTTGTCGATGAAGTCGTAGCCGCTGACGGCCCGACCCTCCAGCTCGGGGTGGTCGAACGCGATGCCCGTGTCGACGACGTAAGCCGTGACGTTGGACCCGTCGTTCGGCGCCGCGTAGCTGTTGTCCAGCGGCAGGTCGCGCTGGTCGACGCGGTCCAGACCCCACGTCTCGGACGTGCGCACCACACCGTTCTGCTCGACGTAGCGCACCGCCGGGTCCGCGGCGAGCCGCTTCGCCTGCTGCTCGCTCATCCGCACCGAGAAGCCCCGCATCGCGGACGAGTACACGTGCGCGACCTGTCCGCCGTACTGACCGGCCAAGTCGGTCGCCCGCGCCGAGACCGCCGCCTGGGCGCTCACCGCCGTCGACGGCGCGCTGTTCAAGGCCACGATGTAGCTGCCCTCGACGGCATCCCGGGCGCCCGCGCCCAAGATCTGCCCCTCAGCCGCCTGCGCGACACCGACGACGCTCATCGTCAGCGCGATGGTCGAGACCACACCGGTACACAGCCCGGCCATGCGCTTGCCTGTCCTTTTTAACGTGGACATGCGTGATCAAACTCCTTCAGTCGTAGCAGGGAAACGACTCCAGGTAACGCCCCGTCACCCCGTCGGGCACCCCTCGCGTGCTGACCACGGGATGGCATGCAGGGACATCGCCTGCTTAGTGAGGATCGGCACTACGCAGCAGGCGAACAATCAGTATCGGAGTTCGTACGTATACGCAATTAATGGCTCCCTGCCACCGATCGTCCGCCTCGACGTCTGATGTACGGCCATTTACCGGATTTCATCCGAAAAGTTCCGTTGCTACGCTCCAAACCGGTTCCAGAGTGAACCTCCGATCGGCAGTGATCCCTCCCGCTCAATGCCTCCTTGCATGAGGGGTCACTCGCCGACCGCACGACTGGGAGCGCTCCCAGATCACAGGCCGGCCCTGACCGATGATGCGAAGGGATTACTGACGTGCGCTCTGCGTTTGTGGCCGCGATACTCCTGACGGCCTTGGCGCCACCGCTGCCGGCTGCGGCAGCCGATACCTGGCTCGAAGCCGAGACGGGTGTCCTGAATGGCACTGTGGTCGAGTCGAGCCTGGCGGGTTACTCCGGCACGGGATACGTGGCCGGATTCGACCAGGGTTCCGACTCGGTCACCATCACCATCCCGGACAGTCCCGGTGGATTGCACGACCTGGCCATTCGTTACGCCACCCCGTACGGTGCGAAGACTGCCTCGTTGTCGCTCAACGGCAGCGGTCTGGGTGACGTCTCGTTCCCCGAGAACCCGACGTTCACCACTATTCCCGCGGGCAAGGTGCTGCTGCGATCGGGTGACAACACGGTCACCGTGACCAACAACTGGGGTTGGTACCTGATCGACGCGATCAAGGTGACCCCCAGCGCGCCGCGACCGCCGCACCAGGTGACCGGCGAGCTGACCGACCCGGCCGCGACCGCGGAGGCCAAGGGCCTGATGCGGTACCTGACCGACAACTACGGCAAGAACATCTTGTCGGGACAACAGGATCAGGCGAGCATCGACTGGGTGGAGCAGAACATCGGCAAGGCGCCCGCGGTGGATGGCTACGACCTGATGGACTACTCGCCCAGCCGGGTCGAGCGCGGCACGACGGGTCGGGACGTGGACCACGCCCTGGCCTACGACGCCCGCGGCGGCATCATCACGATGGTGTGGCACTGGAACGCGCCGTCCGGCCTGATCGACCAGCCGGGCAAGGAGTGGTGGCGCGGCTTCTACACCTCCGCGACCACGTTCGACTTGGCCGCGGCACTGGCCGACACGTCCTCGACCGACTACAAGCTGTTGATCCGTGACATGGACGCGATCGCCGTGGAGCTCAAGCGGCTCGCGGACGCGAAGGTGCCGGTGCTGTTCCGGCCGTTGCATGAGGCCGAGGGCGGTTGGTTCTGGTGGGGCGCCAAGGGTTCCGGTCCGGCCAAGCAGTTGTGGCGGATCCTGCACGACCGGCTGGTCGGGCACCACGGGCTGCACAACCTGATCTGGGTGTGGAACTCGATCTCGCCGGACTGGTACCCCGGTGACGACGTGGTCGACGTGGTGAGCGCCGACGTCTACCTGCCGCAGGGCGACCACAGCGCGGCCGTGGGTCAGTACGACCGGTTGGTGCAGTTGGGCGGCGACGAGAAGTTGGTCGCGCTGGGCGAGGTCGGCTCCATCCCCGACCCCGACCTGGTCCGGGCCTACGAGGCTCGCTGGTCCTGGTTCGTCACTTGGAGCGGCTCGTTCATCCAGGACGGCGTGACCAACCCGCGCGACTTCGTGCAGCGCGTCTACAACCACGCCAACGTGATCACGCTGGACGAGCTGCCCGAGTTCAAGGACCCGGGTACCCAGCCGGAGCCCACGGACGGCTGTGCCGCGACCTTCCGCGTGACCAACCAGTGGGACAGCGGGTACCAGGCCGAGGTCACCGTGAAGAACCAGAAGACCACGGCCATCACCGGCTGGCAGGTCACCTGGACGCTCGCCGCCGGCCAGGGAATCCAGAACGCCTGGAACACCACCCTGTCCACCTCCGGCTCGACCGTGACGGCGAAGAACGCGTCCTGGAACGGGACCGTGAAGCCGGGGGAGAGCGCCTCGTTCGGCTTCATCGGCACCGGCACGCCGTCAGCGGCCGCGTTGGCCTGCACCACCGCCTGACCATTCCCGGTAGCGGCGGAAACGATCCAAGACTTGGACACCGACGTCCATCCCCGTCACTGGGAGCGCTCCCAGATGGTGGGTTCCTGGCAAGGAGAAGATGCATGAGTCTGCGCACGTTCGTACGTTCTCGGAAACTGGCCGGAGCGTTGGCGGTGACCACGGTGGCGGCGTTGTCCGTTGCCGGGGTGGTGGCTTCGACGGCCACCGCAAACGCGGCTCCCGGTTGCCGGGTGTCGTACCAGATCAAGACCAGTGGCAAGGGGGATTCGGCGCCAACGTCACGGTTACCAACCTCGGTGACGCCATCTCCGGCGGTTGGACGCTGGAGTGGGACTTCGCCGCCGGCCAGACGGTCCAGCAGGGTTGGAGCGGCGACTTCTCCCAGTCCGGGAGCCGCGTGACGGTCCGCAACTCCTCCTGGAGCGCCAACCTGGGCACCGGCGCGTCGGCGACGCCGGGCTTCAACGGCACGTGGAACGGGTCCAACCCGGTGCCCACGCAGTTCAAGCTGAACGGCACGGTGTGCACGGGGTCGGTCGACACGACGACCACGACCACGACCACCACCAGCAGCACGACGACCACAACGACGACCACCAGCGGCACCAACCCAGGTCCGAGGGTCGACAACCCGTACGTCGGAGCCGGCGTGTACGTGAACCCGCAGTGGTCGCGTCAGGCGGCTGCGGAGTCGGGTGGTTCGCGCATCGCGAACCAGCCGACCGGTGTGTGGATGGACCGGACCAGCGCGATCACCGGAAACGGCTCGCCGACCACCGGCTCCATGGGTCTGGTCGATCACCTGAACGAGGCCGAGAAGCAGCGCGCGGCGCGTGCGGACGGCCAGTTGGTCTTCCAGGTCGTCATCTACAACCTGCCCGGCCGCGACTGCGCCGCGCTGGCCTCCAACGGTGAGCTGAAGGCCGACGAGATCGGTCGCTACAAGACCGAGTACATCGACAAGATCGCCGAGATCGTGGCCCGGCCGGAGTACTCCAAGCTGCGCGTCGTCTCGGTGATCGAGATCGACTCGCTGCCGAACCTGGTCACCAACGTCTCGCCGCGCGTCACCGCGACGCCGGAGTGCGACACGATGAAGCAGAACGGCAACTACATCGAGGGCGTGTCCTACGCCCTGGGCAAGCTCGGTGCGATCTCGAACGTCTACAACTACATCGACGCCGGCCACCACGGCTGGATCGGCTGGGGCGACACGGATCCCCAGTACGACAACTTCTACGCCTCGGCGAAGCTGTTCGCGACGCTGCTGGGCAAGAACGGCGCCACCAAGGACAAGATCCACGGCTTCATCACCAACACGGCGAACTACTCCCCGCTGGAGGAGCCGTTCTGGAAGGTGGATGACAACGTCGGCGGCAAGCCGGTGAAGGAATCGGTGAAGTGGGTCGACTGGAACGACTTCAACGGTGAGGTGGGCTTCGCCACCGCGTTCCGCACCGAGCTGGTGAAGCAGGGCTTCGACAGCGGTATCGGCATGCTGATCGACACCTCGCGCAACGGCTGGGGCGGCCCGAACCGGCCCACCGCCAAGTCGACCTCGGGCGACCCGACCACCTACGTGAACGAGTCGCGCATCGACCGCCGTCACCAGAAGGGCAACTGGTGCAACCAGTCCGGCGCCGGTCTGGGCGAGCGTCCGAAGGCCGCTCCCAAGCCGGGTATCGACGCCTACGTCTGGATCAAGCCGCCGGGCGAGTCCGACGGCTCCAGCACCCTCATCCCCAACGACGAGGGCAAGGGCTTCGACCGCATGTGCGACCCGACCTACACCGGCAACATCCGCAACGGCAACAACATGTCCGGCGCGCTGCCCAACGCCCCGCTGTCGGGCCACTGGTTCTCGGCCCAGTTCCAGGAGCTCATGCGCAACGCCTACCCGGCGCTGTGACCATCAGCTGACCGGCACGACAACTGAATGATCTCTCCACACCTCGTAGGCGGCGTCCACCCTGGGCGCCGCCTACGAGGCGCTGCTGTCCGCGGTACGGGCGTCGAACCGTCGGCGGTACTCCGACGGCGAGGTGTCGAACGCCGCGGCGAAGAGCTGGCGCATGGTGACCGTGCTGCCGAAGCCGCAGGTGGCAGCGACCTGGTCGATCGGCAGGTCCGTCGACTCCAGCAGCCGGCGGGCCTCGTCGAGGCGCTGACGCCTGACCCACGCCGCCGGGGTGATGCCGGTGGAGGCCTGGAACGCCCGGATGAAGGTGCGTCGGCTCAGGTGTGCGACACCGGCCAGCCGCTCGACCGGCAGGGGTTCCGCCAGGTGCCGCAACGCCCACTCGCTGACGACGGCGATCGGATCGTTCACCGACTGAGGGGACAGCGGCCGTTCGATGTACTGCGCCTGCCCACCTTCGCGGTGCGGGGCCACCACGAGGCTGCGTGCGACCCGGTTTGCCGCCGCGGCGCCGAGCCTGCCGCGCACGAGGTGCAGGCAGGCGTCGATCGCCGAGGCGGTGCCCGCGGAGGTCAGCACGTCGCCGTGGTCGATGTACAACGCGGAGGCGTCCACGTCGATGTCGCGGTGGCGGGCGGCGAGCATGTCGGCGGCCTGCCAGTGGGTCACCGCGGTGCGCCGCGACAGCAGGCCCGCGTCCGCGACGGCGACGGCCCCGAGGCACAGCCCGGCGATCGTGGCGCCACGACCGTGGGCTTTCGTCAAGGTCCGTTGCAATGCCGGGCCGGCGACGCGATCGTCCTCGAACCAGGAGGGGACGACCACGATGTCGGCCTCCTCAGCCGCCGCGGGGCCCAGCACTTCGCCGATCGGGTGACCCTCGGCGGTGCGGATCGACCCGGCGCGGTCGGAGAAGAGCACCGTCGTCCAGTCGCCCAAGCCCTGCCGCGTGACCTCGTCGAAGACGAGCTGAGGCACGGACAGGTGGAACATCGTGACGCCGTCGAAGGCGTAGACGGCGACGCGCAGGGCTCCTGCGGAGGTTGGCACGATTTCATCGTAACATCGCACTTGTGCCAATGGCCCGCGGCGTGCCCAGCCCGCAGACTCGGTATGCCGCCCACACAGGCGGCGACACCGACATCAAGGAGCACACAGGTCATGACCACCCCGCGCCGCGCCCTCGTCGTCATCGACGTGCAGCAGGAGTACTTCGGCGGGCCGCTGGAGATCCAGTACCCGCCGCACGCCGACTCGCTGCCCCGGATCGCGCGGGCGATCGACGCGGCCACCGACGCGGGCATCCCCGTCGTCGCGGTACAGCACTCGGCGGGTGACGGCGCGCCCGTGTTCAATCCCACCCAGCAGGGTTTCCAGCTGCACCCGGAAGTCGCGAGCCGCCGCACGGACGAGTGGAAGTCGATCGTCAAGCAGTACGGCACGGTGTTCGCCGGCACCGACCTTCTCGCCTGGCTGCGGGAACGCGAGATCGACACCGTCACCCTCGTCGGCTACATGACGAACAACTGCGTGCTCGCCTCCGCCGCCGAAGCCGAGACCCACGGACTGGCAGCGGAGGTGCTCTCCGACGCCACCGGCGCGATCAGCATCGCCAATGAGGCGGGCTTCGTCGACGCGAAGACCGTCCACACCGCGCTGATGGCACTGTTCAACTCGAACTTCGCCGCCGTCACCGACACCGAGACCTGGTCCGACGCCGCCGCCGCCGGGCGGTCGCTGCCCAAGTCCGACCTCGGCACCTCCGCCGTGACGGGTGCGCAGCGCGCCTCGTCCACCTCGCGGTGAGGTGGCTCTTATGTGTCCTCTGTGTCCACGGTTGATCACGGGGAGTGTCGTAGCGGCTCGCGGGTGATGGCCTTGACGCTCCGGCACCGTGGGGAATGCGGGTATCAGTGGCGGCCCACGCGAGGTCGGCGACGCGAGGCGGCAGCGCACGATTCTTGATCGGACCAACTGTATCCGGGGTCACCCCGCGCTGATCTGTAGTGGTGACTGAGCCTGGGTGAGAAGGCTCTGACCGGATCGAGAGGACCGCTGAGCATGGGCGTGCACGTCATTGGCACCGGGGGATACCAGCCCGGGGAGCCCATCCCGACCAGCCGGATCGAGGAACTGGTCGGCCCGCTACCGCCGGAGGTGGCGGAAGGCCTGTCGATCCACACCAGGTACTGGATGATCGACCCGGTCACCGGTGAGCACAACGAGAACAACTCGGACATGGCGTACAAGGCCAGCAAGCAGGCGTTGGACACCGCCGGGGTCGATCCGGCCGAAGTGGACCTGATGATCCTGGCCACCGGCACCCCGGACTACCCGCTGCCCGGCGTGGTCAACATGGTGCAGGAGCGGCTCGGCCTCGTCCGCTGCGCCACCCTGGAGATCCGCTCCGGCGGCGCCGGCGTGGTGCAGGCACTCGACATCGCCAGGATGTACTTGGAAGCGGGCACCTACAGGACCGCGCTGATCGTCGGCAGCGAGACGATCTCGCCGGTGCTGGCGCCGGTGTTCCTCGGCAAGGACCCGGACAAGATCCGGATGCGCGAGCGGATGCCGGTCTACATGTTCGGCGACGGCGCCGGTGCGATGGTGCTGCGGGCCGATGACCAGCCCGGCGGACTGCTGCCCGGTGCGATGGCCGCGATCGGTGGCGACCGCAAGCCCGGCATCTGGTCGGTCGGCGGCGGCACGCACGCGCCCATCCACGAGCAGCTCAAGGCGAAGCGCCTGGTGGACCTGAAGGTCGACGTGGTCGGCGCCGGCGACTTCACCCCGCAGATGGTGATCGAGGCGATCGGCGAGACCATCCGGAACAGCAAGATCGACGTGCACAGCATCGACCTGTGCCTGGTGCCGGAGGGCAACGTCGGCTGGATGCTGGACTCGCTGATCGAGCAGGGACTCGACACCGAGGACTGGAAGGCGTTGGACGGCAAGGTGTTCGACGCGCTCAGCGAGATGGGCGCGGTCGGCTGCGCCGCGGTCCCGCTGTTCCTGGACGACGCCTGGCGCAGCGGCAAGATCACGCCGGGTCAGCGCGTGATGCTGGTCGGCGTCGAGAGCACCAAGTGGATCTACAGCGGCATCGTCGTGGACTGGACCACCCCGGCGCCGACCGGCGGTGCCTGATGAGCGGCGACAGTTACGACGTCATAGTCGTCGGCAGTGGCCTCGGTGGTGTGTCCTCGGCCGCGATCCTGGCCAAGGCGGGCTTCCGGGTGCTGGTGCTGGAGCAGGCGGACGGGTTCGGCGGCCTCGCGCACAGCTTCGAGCGTGACGGCAGGACGTTCGACTCGGCGATCCGGATCATGGCCGAGGGCGAGATGGTCATCGGCCTGCTCGACTTCCTCGGCGTCGGGGACGAGTGCGAGCTGACCCCGATCGACCACCTGTACCAGGCCGAGTTCCCCGGCATGAGCCTGTTCGCCCCGGCGGGCATCGACGGGTTCACCGAGGCGCACATCCGCGAGTTCCCGGCCGAGGCCGACGGTATCCGGACGCTGTTCGGGCTGCGGCGGCAGATGTTCCTGGAACTGGCCAGGATGCCGATGCGGGTGACCGACCCCCGGCTGATGGACCAACTGCCCGAGTTGGCCCCGACCCTGATGCGGTACCGGACGGCGACCTTGCAGCAGGTGCTCGACGAGCACCTGCGCGATCCTCGGCTCAAGGCGGCTTGCTCGGCGCTGTGGCCGTACATGGGCGCACCGCCGTCGCAGCTCTCGTTCTTCGCGTACTCGCAGTTCCTCGGCGTGCTGGTGGACGGCCCGTACTACTGCATGGGCAGCTTCCAGAAGCTGGTCGACGCGTTCCTCGCCGCGGTGCGCCGCAACGGTGGCGACGCGCTGACCAAGGCCGCGGTCGAGCGGATCGTGGTGACCGACGGCAAGGTCACCGGGGTGCGCACCGAGGACGGCCGCGAGTTCCAGGCGTCGGTGGTGATCTCCAACGCCGACGCGCGCCAGACGTTCGACACGCTCATCGGCGCCGAGCACCTGCCCGAGCGGTTCGTCAAGCGCGTCAACCGAATGGTGCCGTCCATGTCGGCCTGTTGCGTCTACGCCACCACGACCCAGGACGTCACCGAGTACCTGCACGCGCACGAGACGTTCAAGTACAACCACTGGGACCACGAGGACACGTGGCGCGACGTGCTCGGCGGCGCCCGCCCGGCCGGGATGTCGTTGAGCGTCATGACCATGATGGACGAGTCGCTGGCGAAGCCGGGCGAGCACATGCTGATCGCCACCGCGGTCGCGCCCTACCGGCGTGGTGACGGCAAGAACTGGTGGGAGGAAAGGGATCGCTACGCCGACGCGCTGCTCGGCGAGTTCGAGACGCTGGTACCCGGGCTGCGCGACAACCTGACGTCGTTGCAGGCCGGGACCCCGCTGACGATCGAGCGGTTCACCCGCAACTACCAGGGCGCGACCTACGGCTGGGCGTTGACGCCGAACCAGATCGGTGGCAAGCGCCTCGCGCACGAGGCGCCGGTGGACGGGTTGTTCCTGTGCGGGCACTGGACGGAGGAGGGCCCGGCGTCATTCCGGGTGGTGCTCTCCGGGATGAACGCCGCGCGTGAGGTGCTGGCCAGGTTCGGCTCGTCCCTCGAGGTGCCGACGTTCAAGCCGGACGACGTGCCGGCGCTCGCGCTCTAGCCAGGAATTGAGGGGAACGACATGTCGTCAACACTCGCCCCACCGAGTCCGCGCGGCGCGCCGATCATCGGCAACATCAGGGAGATCCAGCGGGACAACATCGGGGCGTTCATGTCCGCGTTCCGCGACCACGGCGACGTGATCCGGTTCAAGGGGCCGCTGAAGATCGACCTGTTCGCCCACCCCGACCACGTCAAGCGCGTGCTCCAGGACGAGCACCGCAACTACCCGCGCCCGGTCAAGGTGCAGGGCTGTCTCCAGACCATCGTCGGCACCGGGTTGGTGGCCGCCGAGGGCGGGTTCTGGCGGCGCTCGCGCAGGCTCGCCCAGCCCGCGTTCCACCGGGAGGTGCTGGAGCAGTTCGCGGACACGTTCGTGCAGGGCACCGCCGAGCTGATCGAGTCCTGGGAGCGCAAGGTCGACTCCGGGACGCCGATCGACGTCAAGTCGGCGATGATGAACCTGTCGCTGACCAACCTGGCCAGGGCGCTGTTCCGCACCGACTGGTCCACCGAGTTCGGGCAGATCGAGCCCGCGGTCGCGGAGGCGTTGCGGTACACGCACAAGCGGATGACCTCGCCGGTGGACCCGTACAAGATCCCCGGCCCGGCGCGTAACCGGTTCGACGGCGCGCTGAAGACGATCAACTCGGTGCTGTACCCGCTGATCGAGGAGCGCCGGCGCAACGGCGGCAGCGACGACCTGGTCAGCCTGCTGCTGAACGCCAAGGACGACGAGAGCGGCACGACGTTCACCGACGACCAGATCCGGGACGAGGTGAGCGGGTTCTTCGTCGCCGGGCACGAGACGGTGTCCTCGGCGTTCACCTGGACCTGGTACCTGCTCTCGCGCAACCCGGACGTGTGGCGCAAGGTCCGCGCCGAGGCGATCGAGGTGCTCGGCGACCGGACACCGACCGTCGCCGACCTGCCGAAGCTGACGTACACCACCATGGTGTTGCAGGAGTCCATGCGGCTGTACCCGCCGATCTTCGTCTACATGCGTTGCGCGGACCAGGACGACGAGGTGGGCGGGTTCCACATCCCCAAGGGCCGCTGGGTCGTCGTCTGCCCGTACGTCACGCACCGGCACCCCGACTTCTGGGAGAACCCGGACGGGTTCGACCCGGAGCGGTTCACCCCGGAGCGCATGGCGGCCCGGCACCGGATGGCGTACCTGCCGTTCGGCGCCGGTCCGCGCAAGTGCATCGGGGACAGCTTCGCCATGGTGCAGATGCCGTTGGCGGTGGCCATGATCGCCCGCCGGTTCCGGCTCGACCTCGTCGACGGGCAGACGGTGGTGCCGGAGCCCGCGATCTCGCTGCGTCCGCGTGACCCGCTCTACATGCGACTGCGATCCGCCGAGGAGGCGCACTGATGGCCAGGCAGGCACCGGGGCCCAGGGGCGAGCCGATCCTGGGCAACGCCCGCAGGTTCCAGAAGGACATCCTCACCGCGTTGCAGGAGGGCAGGCGCGAGCACGGCGACGTCGTCCGGTTCGTCGGGATCGGACCGCTGTTCCCGGTGTTCCTGGTCGCCGGGCCGGAGGGCATCAAGCACGTCCTCCAGGACAAGCACCAGATCTACCCGAAGACGCCGTTCGTCAGCGACCGCTGGCGGGCGCTGGTCGGCGACGGGCTGATCTGCAGCGAGGGCGACTTCTGGCGGCGGCAGCGGAGGCTGGCGCAGCCCGCGTTCCACCGGCAGTTGATCACCAGCTTCGGTCAGGTGATGGTCGACACCACCGAGGAGATGCTCGGCGAGTGGGACCGCTCGGAGCGTTCGGGCGCCACGGTCGACATCACCTCGGAGATGACCAGGCTGGCGCTCGGCGTGCTCGGGCAGGCGCTGTTCGCGGCGAACTGGCGGGCCGACGCCAAGGTGATGGAACACGCGGTGCACGTCGCGATCGGTGAGGCGTACCGCAAGTTCGAGAAGTTCGTCAGCTTGCCGGAGTGGGTGCCGACCCCGGCCAACCGCAAGTTCCGGGAGGCCAAGGCCGACCTGGACAAGATCATCTACCGGGTCATCCGGGACCGGCAGGCAGACAAGGGCGAGCACCCGAACGACCTGCTGGAGTCGCTGATGCTGGCGACTGAGGACGACGGCACCGGGATGACCGTCGAGCAGGTGCGCAACGAGGTCATGACGTTCATGTTCGGCGGCCACGAGACGGTCGCCTCCGGACTGACCTGGGCGCTGTTCCTGCTGTCCCGCCATCCCGAGGTGACGAGGAAGCTGATGTCCGAAGTGGACGCCGTGCTCGGTGATCGGCAGCCGACGGTCGACGACCTGGCGGCGATGCCGTACCTGGAGTGCGTGGTGCGGGAGTCGCTGCGCCTGTACCCGCCGGTGTCGCTGATCTCCCGCACGCCGACCGAGGACGACGAGATCGCCGGGTACCACGTGCCGAAGGGGTCGATGGTGCTGCTGTCGGCGTTCGTCACGCACCGGCACCCGGAGCACTGGCCGAACCCGGAGGGCTTCGACCCGGACCGCTGGGCCGACGGCAAGGCCGACGGCAGGCACCGGTACTCGTGGTGGCCGTTCTCCGGCGGCCCGCGCAAGTGCATCGGCGACGCGTTCGGGCTGATGGAGATGCAGCTGGTGATCGCGATGATCGTCAGCAGGTTCCAGGTGTCGCTGATCCCGGGGCAGCCGGTCCTGCCTCGACCAGGGCTCACCCTGGGACAGCAGGAGCCGGTGCTGGCCACGCTGACCAAGCGGTCGGTGCGGGCCGACGCCGTGCCCGCACCGGTCCCGGTCGAGCCCGTCGCGGCTCGCTGTCCGGTCATGCACGACTGACGTTCCCCCTGGCACGATCCGGCGGATCGAGCACGACGGTGACGACGTCCTACTGGCCAATGTGGACGGTGAGATCCTGGCCGTGGGCGGCGAGTGCAGCCACGACGGCGTGCCACTGCGGACCGGCTCGGTGCTCGAATCGCCTGCCGTCAGCGCCATCGAGTCCCATTCCGTCCGGGTGGACGGGGACGACATCCATCTCGCCTGACAGCTGTATCCGGTGGCCCGGCGCCGGGATCTGGACAGGTAGTACTGGCGGAAGGGGATCGTTGTGGAGCTGATCGGACGGTCGCCCCGGTGACCGGGGGATCGCGCGGGGCGATGACGGCGTCGGGGCTCGGGTGACCGACGTGGTGACTGAGATCGACACCGGGACCTCGGCGGTTCGTTGGGTCCGGGACGGGTTGAACGCCGGTCGACTCGACGTGCTTCACGAACTCATCGCCGACGGGTTCACCCTGCATCTGCCACCGCACATCACCAAGCGACCACTCGTCGGTGTCGCCGGGGCGACGCGGTTCATCGAGGACTTCCACCGGACCTGGTCGTCGCCGCACACGGTGATCGAGGAGATGCTGGTCGGCACGGGCAAGGTGGTGCTGCGCCTGCGTACCGCCGCCCGCCACCGGGGGCCGTTCCGCGGCGCACCACCGACCGGCCACGCGGTCGAGTTCACCCAGACCTGCGTGTTCGAGCTGGCTGAGGACGGGCGGCTGACCCGAGGTTGGGTCGAGACCGACCACCTCGGGATCGCGATCACCGTGGGCCTCGCCCCGCCGTACGGCGTCACCGGGCCGCGCAAGGCGTTCGCCTGGGCGGTGCGGACCGGGTTCCGCAGGGTCGGCCGGCGGTTGGTGGCACCGAAGCCCGGCGAGCCGCCGGTGGGTGCGCCGGACGTCGATGCCGAGGTCGTCGTCACCGACGCGGGCGTGACGGACAAGCGGCGCGAGGCCAACTCGGTCGCGTTGCGCAGGTGGATTGCGGAGTGCGTCAACCAGCAGGCGGTCCACATCTGTCCGGAGATCTTCCACGCGGACTACGAGGGCCACTCGCCGCCGCACGCCGAGCCTGAGCCGGTGTTCGGGCCGGACGGCTACGCCAAGTTCGTCACCGGCATCCTGACCGGTTTCCCGGACGCGGTCGCGTCGATCGAAGACCTGGTCGCGGTCGGCGATCGGGTGGTGTGCCGGGTCCGGATGTCCGGCACCCACCTCGGCGAGTACCGCGAGCTGGTGCCGACCGGGAAGCCGTTCGCGATCAGCCAGATCGTGGTGTGCCGGATGCGCGATGGCAAGATCGTCGAAAGTTGGCAGGAGATCGATGCGCTCGGCCTGCTGCTCCAGCTCGGCTACGTCCCCACCAAGGGCTTCAGCCCGCTCGGCATCGTGCGCTGGCTCGGCGCTCTCGGCGCGTCCATCCAGCGCACCGCACGGAAGGCGCACCGATGAGTGAGCTGCACCAGAAGGTGTCCGACGCCTACCTCGCCGAGCGTTTCGCACAGGCGAGCACCGTCGAGGCCACCCTGGACGCCGGCGGCCTGCTGTTCGGCTGGAAGCGCGGCCGTGCCGGGCGGTTCACCGGGCTGCGCGTCGTGGCCGACATCGCCGAGCAGCGGATCCGGTTCCGGGACTTCCACGACGGCAGGGACGGCCTGCTCGCCGGTCACGACGTCTGGTTGGAGCCGGTCGACGGGACGCCGGACGTGCGGCGGGACGCCAGGTCCCGGTTCCCGTACCGGGGTCGGCTGCTGCGCTGGGACGAACTCGACATGATGTACTTCCTGGGCTACGCCCTGTGGAACTACTTCACCTTCCCCGCGCTGCTGCACCGGCCCGGCGTCGACTGGACCCAGTCCGGCGACCACGAGCTGACCGCGGTCTTCCCCGCCGACCTGGCGACGCACTGTCGGGAGCAGCGGTTCCGGTTCGACCCGAGCACGTCGTTCGTGGTGGAGCACGACTACACTGCTGAAGTCTTCGGCAGCTCCTGGGCACACGCGTGCCACCTCACCCAGGACTACCAGGTGTCCGACGGATTCCCGTTCGCGTCCCGCCGACGGGTACACCCGAGTCACCCGGTCAAGGGTGGGGCCATGAAGACGCCCCTCCTGATCTGGGCGGACGTTCATGAGTTCAAAGTCGGCTGACGGCGCGGCCGTCTACTCGCGATTCATGCTGAGCTGGTACGACACCGTCGTGCTCGGCGCGGTCTCCAAGTTCGCCTGGCGCTGCTCGCGTGAGCGGATGCAAGACCAGTACGACCGCAACGTCGGCGCAAGCCACCTCGACCTCGGGCCGGGCACCGGCTACTTCCTGGACCACACCAGTTTTCCGGTGCCGGACCCGCGAGTCGTCCTGGTGGACCTGAACGTCAACAGCCTCGCCGCGACCGCGCGCAGGCTGGAGCGCTACCGGCCGGTGCAGCTCCAGCGCGATGTCCTCGAACCGCTCGACCTGGGCGACGAGCGGTTCGACTCGGTCGGCCTGAACTTCCTGCTGCACTGCCTGCCCGGGTCGTTCGACGGCGCGGACGGCGGCAAGGGCGTTGTGTTCGAACACCTGCTGCCATACCTCAACCCCGGCGCAACGGTGTTCGGCAGCACCGTGGTCGGCGACCGTGAGGCGCACGCGAACCCGTTGTCCCGGACGCAGTTCTGGTGGCTCAACAAGCAGCGCGTCTTCAGCAACACCGATGACCGGCTCTCGGACCTGGATTCCCTGCTGCGTAGGCACTTCCCGCACGTCCAGGTCACCAGGGTCGGCGCCGTCGCGTTGTTCGAGGCCACCGTGGACTGACGCACGGGTGTATCTGCACCATCACCGCTCGGATCTATCCAGTGAGGGCCGAAACCGGCTGCATCGGATAGAGCGGTAGGGAGCATCCATGGTGCGCGGACTGAACGTGGTGATCGCAGGCGGTGGCGTCGGCGGCCTCACCTTGGCAGGGATGCTCACCCAGCGCGGCGCGCACGTGACCATCCTGGAACGAGCGCCCGAGATGCGGCACGGTTTCGGGCTCACCATGTGGCCCAACGCTTTCCGGGCGCTGCGACTGGTCGGCGGTGACAAGCAGTACGACGCCGTCGTCGAGGTCAGCCAGAAGCTGGACAACCTGGTGTACCGGCTCGGCAACGGCCTCAAGGTCGCCGACATCGACCTGGTCGGCACGCTGGTGAAGAAGTACGGCGAGCCTGGGTACGCGGTGCTGCGGGTGGAGCTGCTGGAAGCGCTCGCCTCGGTCGCGGGCGCCGACGTCCGCTACGGCGCGGAGGTCACGCGCGCGACCGCCGACGGCAGGGTCACCCTGTCCACCGGCGAGATCATCAAGGGCGACATCGTGATCGGTGCGGACGGCGTCGGCTCGATGGTCCGCAAGTCGCTGCTGCCGCCGGGGTACGTGGAGCCGAAGAGCAGGCAGTTGCTCGGCTGGCAGGGCGTGGTGCCCAAGGCGCTCACGCCCGGTCCCGGGATCGCCGAGGTCTACTTCGGACCGACCGGCTCGTCCGGCATGTTCCCGCTGCCGGACGGTCGGACGTACTGGTTCTTCCTGGACCCCGGCAAGGACAAGCCGAACCTCACCGGCTGGAACCCGATCATCCAGGACATGATCAGGTCGACGCCGCCGGAGACCATGCACCGCGACGAGGCCAGGGACCGCCCGGCCGACCCGCAGTGGGGCACCGGCCGGGTCACCCTGCTCGGCGACGCCGCGCACCCGTTCCTGCCCACCGCCGGCCAGGGCGCGTGCATCGCGATCGAGGACGCCGCGGTGTTGACCAGGCGGTTGGAGAGCATCAACGACCCGGTCGCCGCGCTGCGCCAGTTCGAGTTGGACCGCTTCCGCCGGGTGCGCAGGGTCGTCGGCATCTCGCGGCGCCTGCAGTCGATGCAGCGGACGAAGCCGGAATTCATGCGCAACTTCGGCCTGTGGATGACCCCGGCGTGGGTGATCACCCGCATGTACGGCGAGCCGACCTTCCCCATCAAGGAATTCCTCTGAACCGCTCGGGAGTCTGGTCATGTTGGTGCGCATCGCCAAGGCGATCGTGGGGAAGCCGAAATGGTTCCTGATGGGGATCATCGCGTTCCTGGCGGTGGCCGGCCCGCTGGGCGGCTCGGTCGTGGACAAGCTGGTCAACGGTGGGTTCGAGGACGCCGCCGCCGAGTCGAGCGTGGCAAGGGAACGCTTGCAGGCCGACTTCGGCGTGGCGGAGCCGAACTTGGTGCTGCTCGTGACGAGCAAGGGCGAGATCGATTCGTCCGACGCGACGTCGGCGGGCACGGAGCTCACCAAGCGGTTGGCGGCCGAGCCGGGTATCGGCAACGTGCTGTCCTACTGGACGGCCAACAAGAACCCGGCGTTGAAGAGCCGGGACGGCACGTCCGCGTTGGTGCTGGCCCGGGTCGACGACAGCGCGGGTGATCCGACCAAGCGGATCACCGATCTGCGGTCCGAGTTCGGCGGCGAGCAGGACGGGTTGACGGTCGGGATCGGTGGCAGCGTCGCGGCCAGTTTCGACACCGACGACACGATCCAGAAGAACCTCCAGGCGATGGAGCTGATCGCGCTCCCCGTGATGTTCCTGGTGCTGTTGCTGGTGTTCGGCAGCCTGGTGTCGGCCACCTTGCCCTTGATCATGGTGTTGCCGATGGTCGTCGGAACGCTGTTCATCCTCCGGCTGATCGCGGGCGTCACCGATGTGTCGATCTTCGCGATGAACACGGCGACAGTGATCGGGTTGGGTCTGGCGGTCGACTACAGCCTGTTCATCGTCTCCCGCTATCGCGAGGAACTCCGCCATCGCGGCGGCGACATCACGAACAAGGCGGACCGGTCCGAGGCCATCGTGGCGGCGGTGCGGACGGCGGGCCGGACCGTGGTGTTCTCCGCGGTGACGGTCGCGCTCGCCTCGGCGGCGCTGGCCGTGTTCCCGTTGGTCTTCCTGCGGTCCATCGCGTACGCCGGGATCGCCGTGTCCGGGTTCGCGGCGCTCTCCGCCATCATCCTGATGCCGACCCTGCTCGCCCTGTTCGGGTCGAAGATCAACAGCCTCGATCTCCGCAAGGGGTTCCGCAAGCTTCTCGGCCGTCCGGCGAAGGTGTCCGCCGACACGCCGGACGAGGGCGTCTGGTACCGGATCGCGACCGCCGTCATGCGGTTCCCGATCCCGGTCGCGACGATCGTGGTAGCCGTCCTGCTGCTCCTCGGCTCGCCGTTCCTCGGTGCCAAGTTCTCCCTGCCCGACGACCGGCAGTTGCCGGCGTCCGCGGAGAGCCGCCAGGTGCAGACCACCGTGCGCGAGGGGTTCGACTCGCGCGAGGCGGACGTGCTGACCGTGGTCGCCGGCGGTGTGCGTGACGAGGCCGGCCGGGCGGCCCAGATCCAGTCCTACGCCGAGCAGCTGTCGCGGATCGACGGCGTCGCCTCGGTGACCTCGTCGGTCGGCACCTTCACCGACGGCCGCACGACAGCCCCGCCGAATCCCGGCGCCGCAGCCATGGCCAACGAGAACGGCACGTTCCTGAAGGTCGCGCCCGATGTCGAACCGTACTCGGCCGAGGGGGAGCGACTCGTCGCCGATCTGCGGGCTGCCCAGGCCCCGTGGCCGGTGCTGATCACCGGCACCGCCGCCGCGCTGGTGGACACCATGACCGCGCTCGACGACGGACTCCCGATCGCGTTGCTGTTCATCGGCCTGTCCACCTTCCTCCTGCTGTTCCTGTTCACCGGGAGCATCCTGCTGCCGTTCAAGGCATTGCTGCTCAACCTGCTCAGCCTCAGCGCGACCTTCGGCGCCATGGTGTGGATCTTCCAGGAAGGCAACCTGGCATCGCTGTTCGGTGTCGAGGTCACCGGGACGACGATCGCGATCACCCCGATCCTGATGTTCTGCCTGCTGTTCGGGCTGTCCATGGACTACGAGGTGTTCATGTTGTCCCGGATCAAGGAGGAGTACGAGCGCACCGGGGACACCAGGCTCGCGGTTGCCAGAGGGCTCGGCCGGACCGGTCGGATCGTCACCGCCGCGGCCGGGCTGATGATGGTGGTCACGATCTCGAACCTGATCACCACGGAGATCGGCTTCCAGGTGATGTTCGGCTTCGGCCTGACCCTCGCGCTGTTCATGGACGCGTTCGTGGTTCGCGGCCTGCTCCTACCCGCGTTCATGCAACTCGCGGGCCGAGCCAACTGGTGGGCGCCCGGCCCGTTGCGTCGCCTGCACCGCAGGTTCGGCCTGTCGGAGGAGCCCGCGGTCGTCGGGACTCCGGTCAAGGAGAAGAGCCTGGTGGGGTGAGTTCCCGGTGGGGCGACTCACTGTGCCCAGCTGTATCCGCGCCTGTGCCGCGCGGATCTACCAAGTGAATGGCCGGACCGACCCATGACTGGACGGAGTGCGCTGGTGGACAGGGATACCGTGTACAAGAACCGCTGGAAGATACTCGCGGTGCTATGCCTGAGCCTGACGGTCATCGGGTTGGACAACCTGATCCTGACGGTGGCGCTGCCCAGCATCCAGTCCACGCTCAGCGCGACGGCCAGCGAACTCCAGTGGACCATCGACGGCTACACCCTGCCGTTCGGTGGGTTGCTGCTGCTCACCGGCAGCCTGGCCGACCGGCTCGGCCGCAAGCGCGTGCTGCTCGTCGGGATGGTCGTGTTCCTCGGCTTCTCGTTGGCCGCGGCCTACGCGAACTCGGCCGACCTGCTGATCGCGGCCCGCGCCGGGATGGGCATCGGCGGCGCGATGATCATGCCTGCGACGCTGTCCATCATCAGGAACGTGTTCCCGGCCGAAGAGCAGGCCAAGGCGGTCGGCATCTGGGCCGCCGCGGGCGCCATCGGTGTCCCACTCGGCCCGATCGTCGGCGGCCTGCTGTTGGAGAACTACTGGTGGGGCTCGGTGTTCCTGGTCAACGTGCCACTGGTCGCGCTGGCCCTGATCGCGGGCTTCCTGATGATCCCGGAGTCACGGGCGAAGTTGGTCGGCAAGCTGGACCTGGTCGGTGTCGTGCTGTCCGCCGCGGGTCTGTTCGCACTGGTCTACGGCCTGATCAGCGCTCCGCACGAGGGCTGGGACGACCCGACCACGCTGGCCGTGCTGATCGGCGGCGCGGTGCTGCTCGGGGTGTTCGCGCTGTGGGAACGGCGCATCGAGCACCCGATGCTCTCCGGTGAGCTGTTCGGCAACCGCCAGTTCTCCGGCAGCGCCGCGACCGTGCTGATGGTCAACTTCGGGCTGTTCGCGATGCTGTTCGTGGTCACCCAGTTCCTCCAGTTGGTCCTGGGCTACGAGCCGTTCGCCACGGGCGTCCGCCTGCTGTCCGCCATCACCATCGTGGTGGGTGCGGGCATGGGCATCAAACTGGTCGAGAAGGCCGGTCTGAAGGGCACGGCGACGCTGGGCCTGACCCTCACCGGTGTGTCCATGGTCGTGCTCGCCGGGGTGGAGACGGACTCGAAGACCGCGCCGCTGATCGCGTTGGCACTCTTCGGGCTCGGCATGGGCCTGGCGATGCCGGCGTGCGCCAACGCCATCCTGGCCGCGACGCCACCGGCCCAGGCAGGCGTCGGCTCGGCGGTCACCGACGCCGCCATCCAGGTCGGCGGCACACTCGGTATCGCGGTCACCGGCAGCGTGCTGGCCACCACCTACCGGGCCGCGCTGCCGGCCGAGAGCCCGCTGCCCGCCGAGGTGGACGCGGTGGTCCGCGACTCCATCGGCGGCGCCAACCTGGTCGCCGAGAAGCTCGGTGGCGAGGGTGGCGAGCAGTTGCGCCGGTTGGCGTCGGACGCGTTCGTGTCCGGGCTGGCCGACGCCATGTACGTCGGCGCCGGGGTGGCCGCGGTCGGCGCGTTGATCGCGTTGGTCGTGCTGCCCAAGGTCGTGTCCGACCGGTCGCGCGAGGAGGAGCCCGAACCCGAGCAGCGGGCGGTCCCGCAGAAGACGTGAGTGGGCGCGACCGCGCTCGTTCCAGATGTCGATGAAAGAGGTTTCGTGAGAAGGACATTGACGATCGGGGCGGTCGCGGTCGTGCTGCTCTCCGGCAGTGCGGCGCTGGTGCCGGTGACGGCCATGGGCGCGCCGACGTTCACCGTCGGCGCCGCAGGCGAGCGGCCGAAGGTGGATCTGGTCGGCGAGGAGACCAAGCGGGTCCTGGACGAGTTCTACGACGAGGTGGTCGACAAGAACGACCTCTCCGCCGGACCGAAGTACATCCACGACTGGTACATCCAGCACTCGATCCTGATGGACCAGGGGCTGGCGGGCTTCAACAAGTTCTGGAACCTGCTGGAGGGCATGTTCCCGGACTTCCACGCCGACCGGCACAAGATCCTGGCGCAGGGTGACACCGCCGTCATGCTGAACACCTTCTCCGGGCACCACGGGGTCACCGGGCAGGAGATCCGCATCGAGGTGATGGACATCTACCGGGTGCAGGACGGCAAGATCGCGGAGCACTGGGACACGATCGACTACTCGGTCGCGATGAAGTTCGGCTTCCCCATCCCGGCGGTCGTGCAGCCCGCCGACCCGATCGACTGGACGGGCACTCGCAAGCAGACCAGGAACGTCGCGCTGGCGCAGGAGTACGCCAAGCGGTTGTTCGGTTCCGGCGACGCCGATCGCTGGTCCGCGTTGTACGTCAGCCGTGACCTGGTGAACCACCAGCCGGGCGTCGGCAACGGCAGGGAGGCCTTCGCGGCCAACTTGCGCAAGTACCACCAGGAGTTCCCGGACCTGACCGTCGAGGTCACCCAGGTGGTCGCCGCCGACGACGAGTTCTACATCCGTTCGGTGTGGCGCGGTCACCGGGCAAGCGACGGCAAGGCGTTGCAGTTCTCCCGGGGCGACATGTTCAAGGTGCGCGGCTTCCGCGCGGTGGAGCACTGGAGCGCGCTGGAGTACCACAGCCTGATCGGCTTCGAGGGACTCGAGAACCGGCCGATCTGAGACGGACCGATGAGTGACTGGTAGGGAACAAGGACGGCGCCCAGGGAACGCGGGCGCCGTCCGTTTTTTTGGGGCCTTCCAGGTGATGCGGACCGACTCAGACCGGCGTTGTGCCGGAACCGGTGACGGCCGTCGCCGGTTCACCGCCGGGCTTGCCCGATGTCGCCGGTGATCCGACATCACGCAGCAGGACCGCCGCGACGGGCACGACCACCAGCACTACTGCCGTGCACACCACCGCGGTGACCTGCAAGCCGTCGGTGAACGCCGCGCGCGCCACCGTCAGCAGGCTCGCGCCGAGATCAGCGGGCAGCGTGGCGGCCACAGCCGCCGTGGCGGCGAGGGAATCACCGGCCGCCGCGGAGTTCGCGCCGGCAGCCAGGGAATCACCCATGTTCGACCGGTAGACCGCCGTGCCGATGCTCCCGAGGAGCGCCAGCCCGAGAGCGCCGGCGAGTTCGTTGCTCGTCGCCGACACCGCCGAGGCCGCTCCGGCCTTCTCCGGCGGCGCGGACCGGACGATCAGGTCCGTGCCGAGCGCGGCGGGCGGCGCCAACCCGGCCGCCATCACGCTGCCGCCGACGATCAGGGCGGTGAACCCGGACGAACCGTCGACCTGCGTCATGATCGCGATACCCACCGCGGCGACGAACAGGCCACCGGCCATGACGAACCCCGGCCGCACCCGCGCCGCGACCAGCGGCCCGACGACGAGGCCTACCACCATCGCACCGGTGATCGGCAACACCCACAGCCCGGCGCGGAACGGCGAAAGCCCGTGCACCAGCTGGAGGTACTGCATGATGAACAGGTTCAGGCCGATCATCACGAACGACGCCGTCGTCACGACACCGATGGTCACGCCGTACGAGCGCTTCCGGAACAAGGTCAGGTCGAGCAGTGGGTGGCGCAGCGTCCGCTGCCGCCGGACGAACAGCACACCGCTCCCGACGCCGACCACGACGGCGACGACCAGCGGCCAGCCGACCCCGTTCTCGACCGTCTTCTTGATCCCGTAGACCATCGGCAGGACCGCCGCCAGCAACAGCACCGAACTCAGCATGTCCAACCGGCCCGCGTTCGGGTCGCGGAACTCCGGCAGCAATACCGGTCCGGCGACCAGCAGCAGCACCATCACCGGCACGCCGACCAGGAAGACCGAGCCCCACCAGAACACCTCGAGCAACGCGCCGCCGACGAGCGGCCCGACCGACGCGCCGACCATGAAGCTCATCATCCACAACGAGACCGCGAGGGTGCGCTGCCGGTCGTCGTGGAACATGTTCCGGATCAGCGACAGCGTCGACGGCTTCAGCGTCGCGCCGGCGAACCCCATCAGCGCCCGCGCCGCGATCAGCATCTCGGGGCTGGTCGCGTACGCCGACAGCACCGATGCCACGCCGAACCCGGCGGCGCCGATGAGCAGCAGCCTGCGGCGTCCGATCCGGTCACCCAGCGATCCCATCGGGATGAGGAAGCCCGCGATCACGAAGCCGTAGATGTCGGTGATCCACAGCAGTTGCGACGCGGACGGCATCAGGTCGGCGCTCAGGTGCGGCACCGCGAGGTGCAGGACCGTCAGGTCCATCACCACGATCATCGCCGGGAGGGTCAACACGGCCAGCGCGATCCACTCCCTCGCGCCGGCGCGGGGCCGATGGTCGGTTGTCATACCCTGTGACTTCCCCTTCATCATGGACCGCCTCGATCGGCGAAAGCGCCCGGCGTGGTGCCTGGCCTATTTCGGAGCGGGGACCCGCAGCCCGTCCCACAGCAGCCGGCGTTCCCGGCGCGGGTCTGCCTCGACCCGTGACGGGTGGTCGATGACGCGGGTGTTCCGTTGCGCCGCCGTGTATTCCGGCCACGAGGAGCGCGGCCTGCCGGTGCGGGCGAAAGCCAGCCAATCACCCTGCACCTCGTCCTGCACGGCGCGGAACCCCTGCCGCCCACCGGTCAGCGTCAGCAGCCGCGCGGGCAGGCTGTCGACGCGACCGAACACCGGCAACAACTCCAACCCGTGGATGGCGCCCACACCGGTCAGGCGCAACGCGCGGGGCGCGAAGTCGAAGCGGTAGCAGAACGTCGGCGCCCGGTCGCCGTGGGCTTCGGCCACCGCCACCGTCGGCCGCCAGTACACGAAATCGGTGCTGACCCGCACTGCCGCCGCCCGTTTCGGGTAACCGGGGTAGGCCGCGACGATCCGCTCGTAGTCGTCACCGCAGCGTTCCAGCGCGGCACGCAGCACGGGGGCGGAGGTCGGCGTGCCCTCGTCGAACTGGAACAGGGTGCACTCGTCGTGATTGGTGCCGATCATCAGCGGCACCGGCGCCGCCCGGCCCGCGGCGAAGGCGTCCAACGGGTGCAGCGGCAGGAAGTCGCCGTCCGCGACCGGCGCCAGGGGATAACTGCCCGGACAAGCGCGCTGCGTCTCCGACAACGCCAGCCCGGCAGCCCGGCAGAGGTCCTTCTCGGCCGCCGTGCTCAACGCCTGCGCCGCGGTGTCCGGGGTGGCGCCGAGCCCGGCGACGAAGCGCCGGGCGAACAGCCGGGCCGCTTCCGGGTCCGCGGACTTGTCCGCGTTCGCGCTCTGCGCGATCACCCGGTGGAACAACCCGGTCGCGCTCGGGGTCGTCATCAGCGTCAGCACCGCGTGCCCGCCCGCCGATTCACCGAAGATGGTGACGTTGCCCGGATCCCCACCGAAGGCGGCGATGTTGCGGTGCACCCACCGCAACGCCGCCACTTGATCCCGCAACCCCAGGTTCGACTCGAAAGGCCTGCCGGTGGTGGAGAACTCGGTGAAGTCGAAGTAGCCGAGCGCGCCGAGCCGGTAGTTGATCGTCACCACGACCACGTCGCCGCGCGCCGCCAGCGCGTCACCCTCGTATCGTGCGGCGGTGTCGAACATGTAGCTGCCGCCGTGGACGAAGACCAGCACCGGCCGCGGCCGGTCCGCGGGACCCAGGGGCGCCGTCACGTTCAGGGTCAAGCAGTCCTCGCCGGTCCGCCGCAACCCCACCATCGGGTTGCGGGGCTGCACCGCCGCGTTCCCGAACCGGGTGGCGTCGCGCACCCCCGCCCAGGGCTTCGTCGGTTGCGGCGCCCGTAGTCGCAACTGCCCGACCGGCGGGGCCGCGTACGGGATCGACTGCCACCGCAACGCGAGCCGGCCCCGGCGACCCCGCACCACCCCGTCGGCGGTCTCGACATCGGTCGTGAGCATGGTGACCTCCTTCGTCCGGCACGCCAAGCTACTCGCGTCGACCGACCGCGCTTCGACGGCGGCGACCGGCCCGCTGCGCGCCGTCATTCCTGCGCTGCCACCAGCGCGGCGGCCACCTCCGACCACAGCGAACCGACCGTGGCGAACGTGACCTCGGCGACGATGTCGTCGGACAGCGTCACGTTGTAGGTGGTCTCGAGGACGCTCATCAGCTGGACGCCCCCCATCGAGTCCAGGCCGAGAGCGCCCAGTTCGTCGTCGGCCTTCAACGTCCCCGACTCGTTGTAGGGCAGGTGCGGCAACACGACGTCGCAGAACTCCTGCGGCACCGGGGCGGTGGCAGTCGTGCCCGCGTTGACCGCGTTGTGCCCGGTGCCGATGGTGATGAGCTCGCGGATCCTCCGGTCGAGTCCGTTGAGGACGGACTCCGGCAAGGTCGAGTCGATGTGGAGCCTGCCCTCGAAGATGCTGACCGCGAACATCGGGTTGTCGACGCCGTGCGGGGTGATCAGCTGCTCGAAGCGGTGGTAGTCCACCAGTTCCACGCCCGCCGGCCGGGCCAGGCGGGGGATCGCGCCGACGTTCGTCGTGCCGACGATCCGGCCCACCGAAGTCATGAACAGCTCCTGAAGGCTCGGCGTCATGCCGATGAACTTCAGCGACCGGCCGGTCGTCAGGTCGTCCCTGACGGTCTCGGTGATCGCCCGTGCCAAGGTGAGGAGATCGGCATCGGGGTCCGCGTCGCAGTACACCGCCGCGGCGATGCCGTTGGTGCACTCGGCGGGAGCGATGGGCGGGGAGAACTGCTGCCGCAGGTCGACCGCGGCGACGTGCACCAAGTCCTGGACCGCGATGCCCGTGTCCTCGGCGGTCGACAGCATCAACGCCGCCGAGACCACGCCGTTGACGGTGGTCCGCCCGCCGCGCGCCACCGCGGCCAGCGCCTGCGTCTCGACGGACGTCAACACCACCCGCCGCCACACCGGGTGGCCATCCGCGTCTTCGGCCTGCGGTGACGCGGTGAACCGCGGCATCGTGACCTCCGCCGCCCCGGCGCCTTCCTGCGCGGCTTCGAGGTCGGCGTCCGCGGTGAGTTCCTCTTGGTGATCTTCTGGGATCTCGACGCCGCGCTCGGTCAGCAACTCCTCCAGCGGCCGGGGAATCCCGTGGCTGCGAGGCTGCAGCGTCCTGCCCGCGGCTGCTTCCGTGTAGAACGACCAGAGGTCCGCCAGGACCTTCAACATGTGCCGGCCGTCGACCATCGAGTGGTGCGTCATCAACGTCAACGACCAGGTCTCGGCGTCATGGCGCACGACGTGCACCGCGCCTACCCGGACGTCCAACGGCGGCATCCCAGCCGTCCGGTCTTCACTGCGTCCCTCGTAGTGGGACAAGCGGAAGTCGCTGCCCGACCCCTCGACGAGCACCGGCTGTCCTTCTTCGTCCCGCCCGATCCGGCACGACAGCACGGGGTGTGCCACACCCAACGCGCTTACCGCCGCCGACAGCGCTTCCAGGTCCAACGGACCCGCCGCACGTACCGCTCGGCCGCTGTAGAGGCCGTTCATGGAGTGGTACGCCTCGCTCTGGGCGAGCATGCGGATGAAGTTCGACATCAGGTCCCCCCCGGGATACTAATTGTCCGGAATTCGTACCGCCGTGTTCGGCGGATGTTTTTGTGCGGCCGAGGACGCGTTCGTCGTCCACGTGCCGTAAATGGACACGGATCCCAGATCGAGTGGAATACGTTCGTTAGCCTGGGCTTCCGGTGATGGTCGGTACCGGTACGGCCGATGCAAAGCCGCAAATCGGACACCCCGCTTGGGTGGGCGGTGTCCGATGCCCTCCAGTACCTGGCCGGCACAGCGCGTGAGCTGTGGCGATAGGGTTCAGTCAGAGGGCTTGGCTCGCACGTGCCGGGCCGTTGGCACGCGGGCGGCGCTCTCGCCGGACCCGGCCTCAAGCTGAGATATACGCTGTAAGTCATCCTCCTCACTATGTACTTACGGTGTACGTCTGTCAACCGGTGGTGAGGAACGCCTCGGTCCTCGCGCGGCCTGTCGGTTAACCCGGTCCGGTGCACTGACTAATTCGTCGAGTGGAACGCTCGTTGATCTGGACGTCGAACTGGCGGCAACCAGCTGGGATGATCGAGCGAGACGCTCCACCTCCACCAACGGCCTGCGGCTGGTTGCTCTACGAAAGGTGATCAAGCGTGGAGACGTGCGACGACGTACCGGGGGAACAGCCCCACGGCTCATGGCGGATCCGGATGCTCGAGCAACTTCGTGGTCCTGACCTGCTTCTGGCCTCGAATGCCCTCCTGTCGCTCACCTACCACGAGGACGACCGCGATTGGCTTCAAACGTTGCTGATCGACTGCGTTGCGAGGGGATCGGACCGCCAGCTCCGGGCGTTGTCGGTGACCTGCATGGGGCATGTCGCACGGCTTGATGGAGTGATCCGGGACGATGTCCTTCAGCTGCTGCGTGACTTGAGGTCAGATCCTGACCTCGGTGGAACCGCTGAAGATGCCCTGGATGATGTGACCTCCTTTGCCGACCGGCGGTAGCCGTGCGGTGTGGACGCGATGTCGGGCGGGTGCACGGCGTTGTGGCGGGCGGTGGCCGCGGATCGTTCGGACAACGCCCGCGTGCTGGTCGCTGCGGGCGCGGATCCATGGCGGGACTGGCTGTTGCACTCCCAGTCGGGGACGGGTCCCCGGTATCGGTCGTTACGGTGCCCGCCATGTTCCGGATGATGCGCCGCCGCACGTTGGTCGGTGTCGTGGCTGTGGTGCTGGGGTTGGCCAGTCTCGGTGCTTATCTGCTGTGGCCTGCCCCGACTCTCGACGCCGCCGACATCGATGCGGCGCTTCCGACTGAGCGCGACCTGCCCGGATTCGTCGCGCACGACGGGCTCACCGGTTCACTGTCGGTGCCGTCCTCCAACAAGGACGGGCGGTCCGTGCTGACCGGCGCAGCCTTGGACGATCAGTGCCGAAAGTGGCGTGAGGAAGGCGACGGCTGGGCTTGTGAGCACGTTCATGGGGTGGGCATGGTCGTGCTCGAGCTGTCGGAGAACGTGTTCTTCCGGGTTCTGTCCAACGTCCTCGCCTACGACGACGAGAACGCGGCGGAAGTCGGCTGGAACGGGCTGGTGACCGACATCCGCGATCGCCTCGAGGAGGAGGGCATCCCGAAGGTCAAGGAGGGCTCTCCCGGGTGGGGTGACGCGAGCCTGTCGTTCGAGGTCCCGGGTTCCACGGCCATGGCGATCCGAGTCGGCACGGTCGTTGTGGCCGCCACTGTGTGGGACGGCAGCGACCAGGTCAGCGAGAACGAAGAGCGCGACATGGTCCAGAGGTGGCCGGCGTTGCAGATCTCGAAGATCGAGCAGCTTGTGGGCTGATCACCGCCCGTTCGATCAGCGTCCGCAGTGTCTTGACGACTGGCCACTATTGCTTCAGTGAAAGGTAAAACAAGCACTGGGGCATTCCTAGGCCCGGAACAGTTCCCAGCGGGGCATTAGCGCGAAGACGAAGAGGCCCACCCAGACCACCCGGCCGGCGGTGACCAGGCCTGACACTTCGCCTGCCACCGATCCGACCAGTCCGACGACGACACTGATCAGAAGCAGTGACAGGCCCCACCGCTGCCACAGCCACAGCCCCGTCAAGCCGATCGCCTCACCCAGCAACCCCAGGATCAGCAGCGCCACCGGGATGGGCAGCGTCCGCCCGTTGTCCAGTTCCTGGATGGCATGAACGACCAACATCACCCCGACCGCGAGCGCCCCGATGCTGTAGACCACCAGCCACGCCGTCAGCACGAACCCGCGCCCGGAAGGCTTCTCGACCACGCTTCCGCCCATTGCCACCCTGTCCATCCGGATCTCCGACGCGCCTACGACGCACCCGGGACCGCAACAGGTTCCCCGACGAAACCCGAATTGCCCGGAACGGAGCAACACCGGTGACGACCACCAGGCCGGCGGGAACCTGAGGGCTCCCGCCGACCGAGGTGATCAGGCGGTGGTGCAGGTTGGTGTTATTCCGGTGCGATGGAAGTCGGACTTGACGGAGTGCCCGCCCGGTGGCTTTCCGGTGGGCCCAGGTAGCTGTACTTGAGGCCGCCGGTGTCGACCACGAGGTTCTGTAGCACCACGGTGGGGTCGACCACCCAGAACTTCAGGGTGTGCACGCCGGGGGACGTGACGTTGAACGTGGTGGCGGTGCGGTTGACCGCTTCCAGCGCGTTGACCTCCCAGCCCTTGTTCATGGTCGTGTCATCGGCACGGGTGGCGGTGGTGATGTTGACCGTCTGGGGTGCCTGGTCGTCGATGGACATGGCGTACTTGACGCCGTCACCGGGCCGCACGTTGTTGCGCGGTGAGAGGTAGGCCCACACGGTGACCGGTCCGGTCGTGGTCAGGTTGACCTTGTACTCCAACCGCGGCCCGTCACCGCCTGGGGTCTGGTTGGGGGCGGTCACGGGGTTGGGCTGCATGCCGGAACCGGTGCGGCCGATGTCGGGGATGTGCGACCACGAGACGCCGTTGGCGTTGACGGCTTGGGTGTAGTGGTCGGCTTCGATGGAGACGTAGCCGTTGGCCTCCACGAACCCGTCAGCGGGAACCTCGGTCGGCTTGTTCACCACGGCCTGCACGGTGACGGTGCGGCCGGCGCCGGTGACGGTGATGGGTACGGTGGTCTTGCCGGTGGGTGCCTTGGTCCAGTCGACCCGCAGGGTGGCGCGGGCCTGTTGCGTCACGGTGCCGGCGGTGTCGGTGGCGGTCAGCCACGGCACGGACGGCGTGATCCGGTAGTCGAACGGGGTGGTGCCCCGGTTGAACACCTCGATGTGTTGGGCGGGTGAGGTCTGGTAGGGGCTGAACTCGGGCAGCACGGGCTGGTCGGTGGTGTTGGGCCACCAGTTGAGCGAGCCGTCGATGGCCACGCCCATCTCCGCCGTGGTCGGGACGGTGATGCGTTGCAGGGCGGGGTAGATCTGGTCGGGTGCGGGTGGTTCCTGCCAGCTGGCGTTGTTGCCGTAGCGGGCCTTGTCGCCGTAGCCGAACTTGGTCTGGGTCTGCCAGCCGGTCCACTTACCGCCGGCGAGGGTGGTGTTGTAGTGGTTCGACATGGCCACGTCGTCGGCGAGGCGTGCTTCGGCCGTGGCGGCGAGGTCGTTGGTGGCGGCGCGTCCCTGGGTGGCGTACCAGCGGTTGACGAACTGCGCCCGGCGCAGTTCGTACATGTTGGCGGTGGCCTTGGTCGCGTACAGCACGAGTTGGTAGTAGGCGTCGCGGTCGGCGGTCGGCAGGGTCTGGTTCACCGCCTCGGCCTTCGCCGCGAGCTCCCGCCACTCGGCGGTGACCCGGTCGAGCTCGCCGTAGTTCTCGATGCTGTACGGCGTCATCGCGTCGTCGGTGCCGTAGGTGCCGTTGGCGTTGCGGTTGTAGCGCCGGTTGGTGGCCTCGGGCTTGCGCCGCGCCTGCAACTGCCCATAGGAGTGCAGGACCTCGGCGATCCCCGGCGCGGCCTGGTTGCCGAAGTTCTGGGCGGCGTACTTCCGGGTCCAGTCGTCGATGCCGTCGGCGGGGATGGAGGACGGGTTCCAGGCGTAGTCGAGGAAGAACTGGGTGGGTGCTTCCTCGTTCTTGAGGTCGCCGACGTTGACCACCCACAGCCGGTCGATGCCGGACTTGTAGGAGAGGTTGAGCTGTTCGCGGGTGTTGGCCAGGTTGATCGTGTCGACCCACTTGTAGTTGCGGCCGCCGCCGACGTAATCGAAGTGGTAGTACAGGCCGTAGCCGCCGGCGCGTGGCGGCAGGGAGGCGTCGGGGACCTTGCGCATGTTGCCCCAGTTGTCGTCCGCGAAGACCACGGTGACGTCGTCGGGCGGGCGCATGCCGGCGTCCCAGTACTGCTGGACTTCCTTGTAGAGCGTGAAGACCTGTGGGATCTCGGTGATCGGCTTGGTGGTCTCCTCGTCGAGGATGCGCCGTTGGTCGGCGATGATCTGTTCCATGACGTCGCGGCCGGCGTCGGGGTTGGGGCGGTCGCCGTCGCCGCGCATGCCGAGGGTGACCACGCCCTCGAAGTCCTCCTGCTCCATGCGCTTGACGCCGTCACGCCAGTACTGCTGGAGCGCTGCCTTGTTGGTGGTGTAGCTCCAGTCGCCGTTGCCGCCGTAGGGGTCGGTGTCGGGCTTGGCGTGCCGGACCCACTCCTCGATGCCGCGCATCATCGGCGCTTCGTGCGAGGTGCCCATCACGACGCCGTACCGGCTTGCGGTGGCGTGGTTCTGCGGGTCGTCCTCGGCGAAAGCCCTACCCCACACCGTCGGCCACAGGTAGTTGGCCTTGAGCCGCAACATGGCCTCGAAGACCTTCTCGTAGTACTTGTGGTTCAGGCCGTAGGGGAAACCGGGCGCCAGACCCGGGCCGAAGGTCCTGGGGGCCCAGTTGCCGGTGGAGGGGTTCTCGTCGTTGATGAACACGCCCCGGTACTTCACCGCCGGCGTGCCCTGGGTGTGACGGCCGGGTCGGACGTACACGGCGCTGTGCTTGCGCGCGGGCACGTCGTCGAAGTAGTGCCACGGGGACACGCCGATGCGGCGGGAGAGGTCGTAGACCCCGAAGATCGTGCCGCGCTGGTCGCTGCCGGCGATCACCAGGGCACGGCGCACGCCGGGCAGCGGGTTGTTCACCACCTGCTGCAGCGAGGTCTCCCACTTGCCTCGGATGCCCTCGACGTCCAGCTTGCCGTTGGACACCAGTCGGTCGATGAGCGCGCTGCGCCCGATCGTGCCGACCAGGACCGGTTCGCCGGAGGTGGGGACGGTGGTGGACACGGTCGGCTGGACGTCGGTGACGCGCTTGACGTCGTCACGCAGGTCGCCCACCACCCGCACGACACCGGCGTGGTCACCGCCGTCCACGAACAGCGGTGCCGCCTTGCCGTTCGCGGCGAGCGTGAAACCGCCGCCGACCGGGCTGAACGAGACGTACTCGCCGTCGGGGGCCGCCGCCGCCTCCGGTGCCTGCGCGGCGATGAGCACCGGCGGTATCACCGCTGTCAGGAGCGCGGCGGCCATGAAGACGGACCTGGTGCGTGTCGACCTGGACCATCGTCGCCGTCGTGACACGGCGTTGTTCGGGCTCGGCAGGGATTTCATGGAACCTCCGTAGCGGCGTTGCTTCGGTGCGGTGTGGGCGGAATCCGGGCCGTCGGTGACGGCGGTTGCCTTGGGCTGACCAGCTCTGGAACGTCCTGGAATCGTTTCCAGCGTGTGTTGCGGGCTTCTGGCCTGTCAAGACGCGCGAAACTGTTTCGAAGGATTGACAACTTCGGGAATGGATTCCAGACTCGGTGGCGTGGCGGTGACGATCAAGGACGTGGCGCGGCTGGCCGGGGTGTCGGCCTCGTCGGTTTGTCGCACCCTCGCCGCGCCGGACGACGTCCGCCCGGACACGCGGGAACGGGTGCAGCGTGCCGTCGCCGAGCTGGGCTATTACCCGAACCGGGCCGCACGGGGTCTCATCACGGGGCGTACCGGGAACCTCGGGTTGATCGTGCCCGATATCGCCAACCCGTTCTTCCCCGACATCATCAAGGCCGCCGAGGCGAGGGCCCGCGAACTCGATTACGCGGTGTTCCTGGCCGACACCGACGAGGACCCGGCGGCGGAGATGGGGTTGATCCGGGCGATGTCCAAGCAGGTGGACGGATTCCTGCTGGTGTCCGCGCGGTGCAGCGACGAGGAACTGCGTTCGGTGTACGACGACATGCCCGTGGTCGTGGTGCAGCGCTGCGTCCGCCACGTGCCCGCCGTGACTTTCGACGACCACGACGGCATCCGGCAGGCGGTGGGGCACCTGGCGACGCTGGGCCACCGCCGCGTCGCCTATGTCGCCGGTCCGCGCACGTCGTGGAGCAACAAGGAACGACAGCGCATTCTGCGTTCGACCACCTCGGCGGCGGGCATCGAACTGGTCGACACCGGCCACGCCGCGCCGACCCTCGACGGTGGCACGGCGGTGGCGGACCTGGTCCTGGCGACCCGTGCGACCGCGGTCATGGCCTTCAACGACATGATGGCGTTGGGCCTGCTCAGGCGGTTCCGGGCGTTGGGCGTGGACGTGCCCGGCGACATCAGCGTCGTCGGGTTCGACGACATCCCCCTCGCCGAACTGGTCGACCCACCGCTGACCACCATCAGCCTGGCCAAGCAGCGGGTCGGCCGGGCGGGCGTCGACATGCTGATCGGCCTGCTGGACGGCCGGCTGGACCGCGCACCGCGCACGATCCTGCCGACCCAGCTCACCGTGCGCGCCTCCACCGGTCCCGCGCGCCGCGACTGACTGCCACGCACGCGGACAACGGCGGGATCGTTCGCCGATCCCGCTGTTGTCCGCGTGCCTTCCGGAGCAGCCCAGGCGACCGAACCGCTAGGAGGACACGTCCTCGCCCCGTGACGCGGCGGGCACGTCGGCCGGGCGCGGTGTCAGGGCCGCTTTCTCCTCGGTGGTGAACGGGGGTTCGGTCAGGGCGGGGGAGGGCTTGGCCCGGCGCGCGTCCAGGAGGATTCCCGGTTTCACCAGGGCCGCCCGTGGTCACCGTTAACCGGTGTCCACTAATGGTCCATATCCAGGGACTTCCGCTGACGCTTACGTTAGTGGCTTTGGAGGGAGAAGATCATGACCTTCCCTGCTGTGCGTCGGATGGCGGTGGCCGTGCTGGCGGCCGGTCTCGTGTTCGCCTCGGCCGGGCCGGTGTCCGGGGAGCCGGACGGGGTCGGGTCGGCGGTCGCCAAGGAGCGGTTGGACCGGGGGGCTGCGACGCGGCCTCAGTCGGTCACCGCGTGGCACGTCGACGCCGCGGCCAAGGCGGTGGTGGTGTCCGTGCACGGCTCCGCCGCAGGTGTCGTCGAGTGGGCCGGCGGACTTGGTGCCGGCGCGGTCACCGTCGAGCACGTCGCCGAGGCGCCCCGTCCGGTGTGGGATCTCATTGCCGGGCAGTCGATCCACAGCGTCGGTGCGCGGTGCACGTTGGGGTTCAACGCCCGTTCGGGTTCCGCTCGCTTCATCGTGTCCGCCGGGCACTGCGTGAGCGTGGGCAGCGATTGGCACGGCGTCGGCGGCTACATCGGCCCGAGCGGCGGCTCGTCGTTCCCGGGCAACGACTACGGGCTCATCAGGGTGGCGTCGGCCGCCGCGGTGTCCACCCCGCTGGTCGATCGCTATGCCGTCGGCGCCGACGTCACCATCACCGGCGTCACGAACCCGTCCGTCGGCATGTCCGTGTGCTACTCCAGCCCGGTCACGGGGTGGCGGTGCGGCAGCATCACCGGCGTCAACCAGACGGTGTGCTACCCGCAAGGCTGCGTGAACCAGCTCGCCCGCACGACCATGTGCCCGGAGCCGGGCGCCTCCGGGGCGCCGGTGGTCACCAACCCCGGCTCGGGCGCCACGGTTCGGGCGGTCGGGTTGGTGTCGGGCGGATCAGGGAACTGCACGTCCGGCGGCACCACCTGGATCCAGCCGGTTTCCGAGCCCCTCGCGGCGTACGGGCTGACCCTGTACACCGGTTGACCCACGTGTCCAGGCAGCTGCGGCAGATCAGAGACGGAACGGCTTGGCGCCCACCGGGTCCGGCTCGTCGGGGACCTCCTCGTCGGGGACCTCCTCGTCGAGGAAGCCGCCGGACTGGTGGCGCCACAGCTTCGCGTACGCGCCGTCGAGGTCGAGCAGTTCGGCGTGCGTGCCCTGTTCGACTATCCGGCCTTGGTCGAGCACGATCAGCCGGTCCATCCGCACGACGGTGCTCAGCCGGTGTGCCACGACGAGCGCGGTGCGGCCTTCCATGAGCTGCCACAGCGCCTGCTGGACCAACACCTCGCTTTCCGAGTCCAACGCGCTGGTCGCCTCGTCGAGCAGCAGGATCGGCGCGTCGCGCACGATCGCGCGGGCCAGCGCGACCCGCTGCCGCTGACCGCCGGACAGCTTGACACCGCGTTCGCCGACCATCGTGTCGAACCCGTCGGGCAGCGCGTCCGCGAACTCCGTGACGTGGGCGGCTTGGGCGGCGCGGCGGATCTCGGCCTCGGTGGCGCCCGGCCGTGCGAACGCGATGTTCTCGCGCAGCGTGCGGTGGAACATGGCCGGGTCCTGCGGCACGTACGCGATCAGGCTGCGCAGGTCGGCTTGGCGCAGGCGCGAGATGTCCTGGCCGCCGATGAGGATGCGGCCTTCGTTGATGTCCATCAGCCGCAGCAACAACCGGGTGAGCGTGGTCTTGCCGCCTCCGGAGCGGCCGACCAGTCCGACCCGGGTGCCCGCCGGGATGTCGAGGTCGAGCCCGGTGAACAGCGGCCTGCCGCCGTTGTGCGCGAAGACCACTCGGTCGAACCTGATCCGGGAGTCCTTGACGCGCAACGGTTCCGGCTGCTCCGGGTCGACCACGGTCGGCTGGTCGAGCAGCAGTTCGGTGAACTGGGCGGCCTCGGTGAGCGCGCTCTCGAACTGCCGGTAGATTTGGTTGAACTCGAACATGATCCGTGTCGCGTTGGCGAAGTAGGTGAACGTCACCACGGTCGCCTCCACGCCGAGCCCGCCGCTGACGCCGACGGCGATCGCGAGGCCCAACGCGCTGGTGAGCACGGACATCGGCGCGATGATGGTGTCGATGCGCAGGTTGCCGTAGTCCCACGACCTCATCGCCAGCGTCCGGCTCTCGGCGGCGCGGCTCCGGTGCTCCGCGCCCTCGCGCTGCTCGGCGGCGAACGCCCGCACCGAGTCCATGTTCGTGAGCGCGTCGGAGACGTGGCCGGCTACCCGCGCGTAGGCGGCCTCACGCTGGTCGACCAGCTGCTGGCGGCGGCGGACGAGCGGCACGACACCGAATCCCGTGCCGAGGATCAGACCGAGCAGCACCACGACGAGCAGCGGGTTGTAGCTCCACAGCACGACGCACGCGAAGCCCAGCGGGAGGAGGTTGCCGACGACCTTGAACACCGCCGTGTCCACGAACTGCTCGAAGCGGGACGCGAAGCTCAGCACCCGTTTGGTGAGCGACCCCGCGAAGTTGTCGTGGAAGAACGCCGCGTCCTTGCCGAGCAGCGCGTCCATGCCGAAGACGGACAGGTGCTCGATCCCACGCGCGTCCACGCGGTTGAGGCAGTGGACGCCGATGCGCCACAGCAGTTCCGCGAACAGCATCACGCCGCCGAAGGTCAGCACGTACGGCAGCACGGTGGCGAGGCTCGTGTCGCCGCCCTCCGCGAGCCGCCCGATGAGCGCGCCCACGGCCAGCGGCGCGAGGTACATCTGGCACGTGACGCCCAGCGCGGGCAGGGTGAGCGCGCCGACGGCGATGAACCGGTGCCGCAGCAACTCCTTGGTGTACAGGCGCAGGGCGAGCAACACCGCCTTCTTGCCGGTGCCGTGGGGTTTTTCCGAGCTTGGCGCAGCCATTCGACTCCCTCCCCTGGCACCTTGGCCGTGTCGATGTTGCCCTAGCGGGCCGGGTGACGGCGACCGATTAACGCCCGCACGCCCCCGTCTGGAGTAAAAGATTATTGACATGATGTCTGCTGAGCTTTACAGTCGGCGATGTCAAACTTGCTTTACATTGCGGACGTTTCCAGTGCCCGGACGGGGAGAGATCATGAAGGCGATCGTGTACGACAGGTACGGCCCGGCCGACGTGTTGCGGCTCGCCGACATCGACAAGCCGGAGCCTGGCGACGACGAGGTGCTCGTGCGGGTCCACGCGGCCGGGGTGGACTACGGGGTGTGGCACGTCATGACCGGGCTGCCGCTCTTGGTCCGTGCGGCCTTGGGCTTGCGCAGACCCAGGAACCCCGTGCTGGGGCGGGATGTCGCGGGGACGGTCGAGGCGCTCGGCGCCAACGTGACGACGTTCCGGGTCGGTGACGAGGTGTTCGGCACGTGCGGCGGCTCGTTCGCCGAGTACGCGTGCGTGCCGGTGGCGAGATGCGTGCCGAAGCCGTCGAACCTGACGCTCGAACAGGCGGCTGCCGTCCCGGTCTCGGGCCTCACCGCGCTGCACAGCCTGCGTGACGCCGTGCGGACCGGCGACAAGGTCCTGGTCATCGGCGCGGGCGGCGGGGTGGGCACGTTCGCGGTGCAGCTGGCGAAGGCGTACGGCGCCTCGGTGACCGGCGTGTGCAGCACCGGCAAGGTCGACCTGGTCCGTTCGATCGGCGCGGACGACGTTGTCGACTACACCAAGGCGGATTTCGCCGACGGGACGCGGCACTGGGACCTGATCCTCGACACCGGCGGGATGCGACGGCTGTCCCACCTGCGCCGCGCCCTCACCCCACGTGGCCGGCTGATCCTCGTGGGCGGCGAGGGAGGCGGCCGGTGGCTCGGCGGAATGGACCGCGCTCTCCGGGCGATCCTGTTGTCCCCCTTCGTGAGCCAGCGCCTGGGCGGCGTGCTCTCCGTGGAGCGCGGCGAGGACATCGAGGAACTGCGCACGCTCGTCGAGGCCGGCAAGCTGACCCCGGTAATCGACCGCACGTTCCCTCTCGCCGACACCGCCCAAGCCATCCGCTACCTGGCGGAAGGCCGCGCTCGGGGCAAGATCGTCATCACCATCTGAGAACGCTTGCGGTGCGGCCACCGAGATCTCCTGCTGCTCGGTTGGTCGACGGCGCGGAGCTTCTCAACGATGGGTGACGGCCGGCGGTGTCCAGCGGCTCAGGAAGGGGTCTCCCAGGGCGGTGAGTGGGCTGCAGAGGGTCTGGCCGTGAAGGGTGAACAGGTCGTCGCGTGAGGCGAACCGGCCGAGGTCGGTGAGCACGGTCGCGGACAAGTCGCAGGCCGACGGCATCCCCGGCGAGCAGGTCTGGCCGTCCCAGTCCACCGCGGTTCGCGCTACGGCGTCGAACAGCGTCTCACCGCCCGCGTTGCTGAACCCGGACCCGCCGGAGGACTCCATCTCCGACAACGTCCCGAACAGTTCGCTGACCTGGACCCACTCCTGCTCCACCCGGAACTCCGGCCACGCCAGGAGAACCCGTGCCGGCACGAGGAACGGCACCTGGGGGAACCGCGGATACCAGAACCGCCCGTCGACAACGAGCCCCCGTACGCGCGTCGCGATCCCGTGAGTGCGCGCGAGACCTTCGAGAACCGCCATCCGCTGGCTGCACGACCCCCGCCCCCGACTGAGAGTGCGCGAAATCGGCTGCACGTCGTTCACCGCGTACACCGGTCGTACCGTGCTCGCGACGAGCTGGTGCGCCTCCTTCAACGCGGTGACGGGGTCGCTGTGCCAGAGCGGTGTGATCTGCTCTGCCATCGAACGGACCAGCGGGTGGTCCCAGTCGAGAATCGGTGTCGGGTCGACGCCGCCGTCCACCGCCTCGGAGTCCTCCCCGGGCAGATGCCGACGCCACCAGGGAGTGACAAGTAAACAGGTCATCTTGTCACTGTCCTCCGCCCTTGGGACACGGGCAACGACAGTTGACATACGCCTCAATCGTGCAGTCGCGCTGAGAGTCGTCCAGAACGATGCCGAGACGGCGGCTACCGGGCCGGTGTGGCTCGGTAGCCGCCGTGCGAAGCGCTGCTGTTAGCAGCTGCCGTTCGACTCCTTCATGCCGGTGTTGGCGCCTGCGGTCTGGGCGACGATGGTCGGGACGCAGGAGGCCTGGTCGAGCGTGAAGCTGTAGGGGATGTTGACGGTGGTGGTGGACTTGACGTCCGGTCCGGCGGGCTTGTTCTCGCTGCCGGGGGCGGACCAGGTGACGTTGTCGAAGATGTTGCCGCTGACCTGCCAGTAGCCGGCCATGTCGGTGTAGAACGTGCCGAGGACGTCGCGGGAGTTCTTGAAGTAGTTGTTGTCGACCTTGGCCTTGGCGCCGGCCCGGGAGTTGATGCCGGACTCGTTGAGGCTCACGTAGTGGTTGTTGTACATGTGGCCGACGCCGCCGCGCAGCAGGGGCGCCCGGGAGTCGATGTTCTCGTACAGGTTGTGGTGGTAGGTGACGAACCCGTTGGAGAGGTCGCTCTCGCTGGACCCGACCAGCCCGCCGCGGCCGGAGTTGCGCAGGGTGCTGTAGGACAGGGTCACGTACTGGGTGTTGTTCTTCATGTCGAACAGGCCGTCGTAGCCTTCGGACTCGCCGCCCGACGCGAGCAGGGTGGTGTGGTCGACCCAGACGTTGCGGACGTTGCTCTCCATGCCGATGGCGTCACCGCCGTTGGAGGTGGGAGAACCGGACTTCTTGACGTTCCGGACCGTCACGTTCCGGATGATGATGTTGCTGGACTCGCGGATGTGGATGCCCAGCTGGTCGAAGACCGCTCCGCTGCCGACGCCGATGATCGTGACGTTGCTGATCTGCTTGAGTTCGATCACGCCCGAGGCGGTCGAGCAGCTGCCGCCCGACACCTGACTGGTGTTGCCGTGGTTGATCGTGCCCTCGACCTCGATGATGATCGGGGTGGAGCGGCTGGCCCGGCCGCACAGGGCCGCGTGGATCTGCGTTCCCGTGGTGGCCCGGACCTTCGCACCGCCCTGGCCGCCGGTGGTCCCGCCGTTCTGGGTCGCGAAGCCGGTCGCGGCACCCGTGGGCGGCGGGTTCGACGTCGTGGTGGTCGAGGTCGTGGTCGACGTCGAAGTGGACGTCGAAGTCGAAGTCGAGGTCGACGTGGAAGTCGACGTTGAGGTGTCGGTGGGCGAACCGGTGCACGCCACGCCGTTGAGCTTGAAGGAGGTCGGGACGGGGTTGGAGCCGGTCCAGGACCCGTTGAAGCCCGGCGTCACCGACGCGCCCGTGCCCAGCGAGCCGTTGTAGCTCGCGTTGCGCACCCGCACCGCGCTGCCTGACTGGGTGAACTCACCGCCCCAGAGCTGCGTGACCTGCTGACCCGCGGCGAAGTTCCACTCCAGGGTCCAACCCGACACCGCGTCACCCAGGTTGGTCACCGTGACGTTGGCGCCGAACCCGCCCTGCCACTGGCTCGTCACGGTGTAGTCCACCCGGCACCCGACCGCCGCATTGGCATTGGTGCCGGCCGCCATTACCAAGCCCCCGGTCAAAGCCGCCACCGACACGGCCGCGGCAATACCTGCGGTCCGACTTCTCGCGCGGTTACCAATGCGCAGACTCATGCGTCGCCTCCTTGCGAACAGCACACCTGGACAGCGGTCCTCCAACGACACCGACCGCTGCCGACTGTGGCGGAATCAGCGGCGGTCACCAGGTCCTGGGAACGCTCCCAGGGAGCATTGCGCAAGTTTGCGGAGCGGGCAACAATATTCACGGTGGTGAACCATCACGTTAGACGCGTGAAGTGAGAATTTCTCGGTACCACCGGTTCGATTCACGGACGTGAACAAAACGGGAACGCCGGGAGCGACACGGCCATTTCGTTTGGCGGAGAACAAGGACGGGGCGGCGGCACGCGGTGCGCGGTGGGTTCGCGTGCCGCCGCCCCGTCCTCGGTCAGTTCAGCGACACCTCGACGTCGTGCACGCCCGGACCGAGCGCGACGACGTCCGACTGCCCGCTGACGTTGCGGTAGAGCGCGCGCACGGTCCACTTGCCCGGCGCGGCGAAGAACCGGAAGTCGCCCTCCGCGGACGACACGACCTCGGCCGTGAACTCACCGGACGCGTCGAGCAGGCGCACGAACGCGCCACCGACCGGAGCTCCCTCGGTGAGCACCTTGCCGCTCACCACCACCGCGTTGGACCCGACTTCGACGTGGGCGCCCTGTGGGGGCGCGCCGCAACCGTCCAGGCTCATGATCAGGCCTCCTTGCCGCTGCCGAGCTCGACCGGCACGCCGACCAGCGAGCCGTACTCGGTCCAGGAACCGTCGTAGTTCTTCACGTCGTCGTGGCCGAGCAGCTCGTGCAGCGCGAACCACGTGTGCGACGAGCGCTCGCCGATGCGGCAGTAGGCGATCGTCTTGCGCGAGCCGTCGAACCCGGCCTCGCCGTAGATCTCGGCCAGCTCCTCGTCCGACTTGAACGTGCCGTCCTCGTTGGCCGCCTTGCTCCACGGCACGTTGATCGCGCTGGGGATGTGGCCGCCGCGCTGCGCCTGCTCCTGCGGCAGGTGCGCGGGGGCCAGCAGCTTGCCGGAGAACTCGTCGGGGGACCGCACGTCGACCAGGTTCTTGTTGCCGATCGCGTCGACGACCTCGTCGCGGAACGCGCGGATCGCGAGGTTCTGCTCCTGTGCGGTGTAGCTGGTCGCGTCGCGCTCGACCGGCTCCTTGTCCAGCGGACGCCCGTCCAGTTCCCACTTCTTGCGGCCGCCGTCGAGCAGCTTCACGCTGTCGTGGCCGTACAGCTTGAAGTACCAGTACGCGTACGCGGCGAACCAGTTGTTGTTGCCGCCGTACAGGATGACGTTGTCGTCGTTGGCGATGCCCTTGGCGGACAGCAGCTTCTCGAAGCCCGCGCGGTCCACGAAGTCGCGGCGCACAGGGTCCTGCAATTCGGTCTTCCAGTCGATCCTCACCGCGCCCGGGATGTGGCCCCCGTCGTAGGCGGAGGTGTCCTCGTCCACCTCCACGAACACCACGCCGGGCGTGGCGAGGTTCTCCTCGGCCCAAGCGGCCGAGACCAGGACGTCTTCACGGCTCATCGAAGCTGCTCCATTGTTGTTGTCCAGCGCTGCGTTTCGTGCAGCGCTGCCTTGACCTGCAGCGCTGTGTTCATGCGGGTGCGTGTCGCCGTCAGCCGGCGGTGGCCAGCGCGCAGGTGGGCGCGACGGTCGCCAGCTCGGCGACCGGGTCGGAGAGGACCTCGACGGCGTGACGCACCACTGCCGTGAGGGTGGGGGAGTTCGTCATCTCGGCACGCCAGATCGCGCGGGCGTGCACGTGCGCGCTGGGGAAGTGCGACACGATGGACAGCTCACCGCGGTCGATCTTCTCCTTGACCGCGACGTACGGCACGAACGCGACGTTCGTGGTGTCGCGCAGGTTGTCCACGGCGCTCGCGATGGAGCCGACCTCCAGGCTCGGCAGCGGCCGGCCGAAGCGGCGGCGGAACTCGCGCGCCATCACCTGCTGTGCCACGCACTCGGGGTCGTCCACCAGCACCACGTCGTCCACCCGGACCCCGGTCTTGGTGGTGGACACGGCGACGAAGTCCACCGCGCACAGGGTTCGCCAGTGCAGCGGGCCGTCGCGGAACTGGTCGTCGCCGCAGTCCTCGGTCAGCACGAAGCCGAGGTCGACCTCGCCCGCGCGCACCGTCTTCTCGATGTCGGAAGGGCGCAGGGTGCGGGTGCTCAGTCGCAACTCCGGGTAGACCTGGTGGCACTTGCGCAGCAACGGACCGAGGTAGTAGCTGGTCAGGACCGCGGGACCACCGATGGCGACCCGGCCGCGGACCGGTTCGGACGAGCCGACGGACCGCACCATGTCGTCGATGACCTCGAACAGGCGCGACGCGTGGCCGATGACCGACTCGCCCTCGTCCGTGAGCCGGACGCCCTGCGAGTGGCGGTGGAACAAGCGAACGCCCAGCCTGCGTTCGAGGGTGCGGATGTGCACCGTGACGCTGGACTGGGCGTAGCCGAGGCGGCTGGCCGCCTTGGTGAGGTTGCCGGTTCGCGCGACTTCCAGGAACGTCCGTAATTGGTGGATCGACAAGTCGTACCAGTTAGCGCTCACGAGTCTTCCCCCCAGGCACACTAATGCTATTCGCTCGTCACGAGTATTAGCTAGCAGAAGCATGGCTGTTACATCCGACTGCGACAAGCGCCCAAACCGCCGTAACCCGTACCGGCCGAAAGGGGCTTCGGCTTGCCGTAAGGCGCCCAAATCCGCGCGCGAGGGACCGCCGAGCGTGTGCGCACACGCTCGGCCGGCCACCCCGTGTCGGCTCAGCTCAGCGGCTGCGCCTCGGGGAAGTCGATCGGCGTCTCCGAGACCTTGTTGACGAAGTTGGTCAACACGTTCAGCGCGGTGTAGGCGACCAGTTCCAGCACCTCGCCGTCGGTGAAGCCGGCCGCGCGGACCTTCGCCAGCTCCTCGTCCGACACGGTGCCGCGGGTCTCCAGGAGGCGGAGTGCGAACGCGATCGCGGCAGCCTGCTTCGGGTCGGACGAGGTGCCGCGGCGGGCGGCGGTGATCTCGTCCTCGCTCAGGCCGGCCTTGGCGCCCAACGTGGTGTGCGCCGACAGGCAGAGGGTGCAGCTGTTGGCCTCGCCGACGGCCAGGGCCACCCGCTCACCGGTCAGCCGCCCGACCGAGCTGTTGGCCAGCGCGCCGTTGAGCCCGAGGTACCCCTTGAGGACGGCGGGGGAGTTGGCCATGACCTGGGTCATGTTGATCACGCGCCCAAGCCGGTCCTTGATCGCGGTGAACATCTCCGCCACTTCGCCCTGGGCCGAGTCCGGCTCGACCAGCGGGATGCGAGACATTCAGGCTCCTCATGGTTAGAGAGTCTTGTAAGTGTTAGTAGCAACATGATTGTCGAGTGGTTGGACACATGCCGTCAAGGCCCTGCTAGCGTTAATTAAGGCGGTCGGAGGATGGGAGTCACGCCGTGGACACTCAACTGGCGCTCACCCTGGTGAACACGGTTCGGGTCATCCGGCGGACCCGCGGCCGGGTGCGGGACGTCCTGCGCAGCCCGGAAGGCCTGCGCGACTGGCTCGACCAGGTCCACGAGCGCTGGCCGATGTTCCCGACCGACGCGGTCCCCGCCGACACCGCCACCGCCGACCGGCTGGTCGAGGTCCGCCAGGCGTTGCGCGCGTTGTTCGCCCACGCCGTCGCCCCGGACCCGCCCAGCGCCCCGGACGCGCACGAGCTGCCCGACCTGGACGTCGCGCTCGCGACGGTGAACCAGGTGCTGCGCGAGGCCGAGGTGACGCCGCACCTCGTCTGGCCCGGCGACGGCGAACCCGACCTGCACTGGTCCGTGCCGGTCGACCTGGACGAACGGTCGCGCGCGATCGCCTCGCTGACGTGGGTCGCGACCCGGTTCCTGGCCGGCCCGGCACGCGAACAGCTGCGTGCCTGCCCTGCGCCGCTGTGCGTGCTGTATTTCGTCAAGGAGCATCACCGCCAGCAGTGGTGTTCCTCGGCGTGTGGCAACCGTGCGCGCGTGAGCCGCTACTACTACGGGCGGCGCGAGAGCGACACCGTCGAGGAACCCGTCTCGTAGACCACGCGGGCATCGGCGGCACGCAGCCGCGCCCGCTGGATCTTGCCGGACGCCGTGCGCGGCAGGACGTCCACGAACTCGATCTGCGCCACCGCCTTCTCGGGCGGCAGTTCCAGCGCCATGTGGTCGAACACGCCCGTCGCCACGTCGGCGTCGGGCGTCGCCGAGGGCTTGCGCACCAGGAACGCCTTGGGCACCCACATGCCGATCGGGTGCGGCACCGGCACCACGGCCGCGTCCACCACCTCGGGGTGCAGGCACAGCACGCGTTCCAGCTCGTGCGGCGAGATCCGGTGGTCGAACGACTTGAACACGTCGTCCACCCGGCCGAGGCAGGTGATCGTCCCGTCGGCGTGCCGCACGCCGAGGTCGCCGGTGCGGTAGTGGCCCTCGCCGGTCGGGATGCCCGCCGGCCGGTTCGCCAGGTCCACGCTGATCTCGCCCTCGTCGCCGGGCACGCCGTCCGGTCCGAGCAGGACGATGTCGTAGCCGGGCAGGGGGCGTCCGAGCACGCCGGGCCGGGCGCGGTCGCCGGGCGTGGTGCCGATCATGCCGGTGGCCTCGGTCTGCCCGTAGCCGTCGCGCAGCGCGATGCCCCAGCGGTCCCGGATCGCGTGGAACAGGTCCGGGTTCAGGGGCTCGCCCGCCGTGGTGGCCTCGCGCAGCGCGGCGGGCCGGTCGCCCAGGCCGTGCCGGATCAGACCGCGCCACACCGTCGGCGGCGCGCAGACCGACGTGGCGCGGTGCGCGTGCAGGGCGTCCAGCACCGCGGCGGGTTCCGGTGTCGGCACGGCGAGGACGGTCGCCTCCGCCGTCCACGGCACGAACAGCGAACTCCACGGGTGCTTGGCCCAGCCCGGCGACGCCACGTTCAGGTGCACGTCACCCGGCCGCACGCCGTTCCAGTACAGGCTGCTGAGGTGGCCGACGGGGTAGCTGGCGTGGGTGTGCCGGATCAGCTTGGGCTGCGACGTGGTGCCCGAGGTGAAGTAGAGGAACAGCGGGTCGTCGCGGTGGGTCGGACCGTCCGGCGCGAACTCTGTCGGCGCGAACTCCGCCGGCGCGTCCGCCGAGTCCGGATAGGACGTCCAGCCCGCATAGGACGTCCAGCCCGCGACCTCGTCGATCGACACCCGGATGCCGGGCACCCGGACGTCCGCGAACCGCTCGACCAGCCCCGCCTCGGCGACCACGTGCCGCACGCCCGCGCGGGCGAACCGGTCGGCGATCTCGGAGGGCGTCGCGGTGGGGTAGGTCGGCGTCAGGACCGCGCCCAGCTTCATCGCGGCCAGCGTCACCTCCCACAGCTCGGGCCGCGTGCCGCACATCAGCAGCACCACGTCGCCGCGCCGCACGCCGAGGTCGCGCAACCGGCAGGCGACCTGACTCGACCGGCGGGACAGTTCCGCGTAGGTGAGCGCGCCGAGGCCCACCACGCGCAGCGCCTCGCGGCCGTTGTCACGGGCCACCACGTCGAACCAGTCCAACGCCCAGTTGAACTCGGGCGCGCGGGGCCAGCGGAACTCCGCCCGTGCCCGGTCCAGGTCCCCGCGGTGGGTCAGCAGCACGTCCCGGGCCGCGCGGAACTCATCGGTCGCGTCGCTCATCTGCAACCTCCTGGGTCATCTGTGCGCTGAATCAAGCGGGTCACCTGGGCGCGAGCACGGGGAAGGGGATGAGCAGTCGTTCGGCGATGGCGTCGGCGTCGCGCAAGAACAGCGTGCGCATGCCGGGCCGGCTGCTGCCGACCTGCGTGAACCAGCGCGTGTGCTCGGTGGGCAGGCCGAGCGCGTGCGCGCCGGGCACCTCCTCGCCGTGCCGGTCCAGCAACGCGAACGGCGCCGGGGTGACGTCGACCCCGCCGGTCTCGAACACCTCGCCCGTCACCGGGTCGCGCTCCACGAACTGCGTCACCAGGCCGCGCGCGACCAGGTCCTCGTACAGCTGCGAGGTGTCCCGACGCAGGTCCGGCTGGGGGATGCGGGCGTCGACCAGCGCCGCCACCTCGGTCCGCGAGTCGGTGACGTCGACCGAGGACACCACGAACGTGTCACGTGCCGGGTCGCACTCGTAGCGGACCTGCGGACCGACCACGGTCACCACGCCCACCTCGATCAACGCGAGCAGCTGCTCCACCCGCTCCACCGGCGGCCCCGCGGACAGCAGCGCGTTCATCGGCACGTACCAGCCGAGGAAGTCGTCCCGGTGCGAACGGACGGTCAGGCCGCCGAAGTCCACCGCCACGCGGATGGTGTTGCGGATGTCGCGCAGCACGTCGAGCGCCGCCTTGACGGGACCGTCGACGTTGCCGCGCCTGGCCTCGTCGATGTCCTTGGCCATCAGGTCGAGCAGCGTCGCCCGGAACGCGGCGGGGTGCGTGAACCGCTCGCCCCCGAACGGCCGCGCGAGCCGTTCCAGGTCCAGCCCGGCGTCCGGGGCCAGGCCGTGCTCGGCCATGAGCGCGGCCTTCGGTCCACCGTGGCGCAGGACGCGGGCGTGCCGGTCGGCGAACCGGGCGGCGACCGCGTCACCCTGCCGGGAACGCACCAGGGTGGTGAGGTAGACGTGGTCCACCTCCTTCTGGATCAGCGGCATGATCTGGCCGGTGAAGTCCAGTCCGGCCGCGCCGGCCCGCGCCTTCGCCTCGCGCACCGCGTCCGTGGTGAACACGACCGGCTGGTGCACGTGATCGGGTCGCTTCTGGTTCGCGCCGCGCGCCAGGATCGGCATCCCGCTGCGCGACCCGGCGAAGATCAGCGGTTCACGACCGCTCGCCACGTACCGCATGGCGCCGGCGACGTCCCGCCGGAACACCCCGCCACGCCCCACCGTCAGCGACAGCAGGATGTCGTAGAACCCGAGGCCCATGCCGATCACGCCGACGGGTGTGCCGGGCGCGATGAGGTCGAGCGGCAGGTCCGCGGCGGAATCCCCGCTCAGGTACGTCAATCCCGGCCGGGTGGCGGCGAAGTCGGCCAGCGCCAGCTCGGACGCACCGGGTCGGGACACCGGGTGACCGGTGGCCAGCACCACCCGGTCGACCACCAGCGGCTCGGAGCGGTCCGACAACGTCAGCGCGAACCCGCCGTCGGGCAGCGGCGCCATCGTGGTGACGCGCGCGGTGACCGGTCGCACGACCATGCCGTCGGGCAGGTGGTCGACCACGCTGCGGTACACGTGCCGCAGGTAGTGCCCGTAGACGACGCGCGGCGCGTAGCCGTCCGGGCCGATCGACGCCTGCTCCGGGTCGGGGGAGCGGGCCAGCCACTGCGCCACGCTGGGTCCGGCGCCCGCGCGGTCCGGTCCGCCGTCGGGCTCGCCGGAGTACATGGTCACCTGGCCCGCGACCGTGTTCATGGTGAACCACGGCTGCTGGTCGGTGCGCCAGATCCGGCCGCAGCCCACTTGGACGGCGTCGATCGCGAACACCTCCGGCCCCGATCCGTGGTGGTCGTCGGCGCGGAGGGCGAGGCGTTCGAGCACCGAGATGCCACGGGGGCCCATGCCGATGATGGCGATCCTGGGCCCGTGCGACACCGGGTCGTCGGCTGAGGACACGATCACTCCCGTCAGTCGGTCAGGTGCGGGCGTGCGGGCGTGCGGGCGAGCACGTTGTCGTAGCGGTGCTCGACGTGCGTGAGCATCGCCAGCAGGGAACGGGCGGTGAGCGCTTCGGGCGGCAGGGCGCGGGTCAGGCCCTTGATCGGCATCGAGCCGATCGACACCCACCGCAACCGGCCACGCTCGTCCAGCGCGGCACGCGTCCGGCCCGCGTTGTCCGGGTGCAGGCAGTACGGGACGTCGAGCCAGCCGCGCTGGAACGCCAGTTCCAGCGTGCGGCCGAGGTCGTCGTCCAGGCCGAGCACGGCCTCCACGAGGGCCCGCGCCTCCGCGAGCACCCCGGTCTGCGCGGGCCGCAGCTCTTCGGTCGGTGGCCGCACGGCGTCGAGGGCGTGGCGCAGCGCGGCGACGTTCTCCGCGGGCGTCGGGATGCGGTGCGCCTCGACCTCCGTCTTGACGATCACCCGCTCCGCGCCCGAGCGGACCGCCAGCTCGACGCTGTCGCGCAGCAGCGTGGTCGCGCCCGTCGTGCTGCGCGGGTACACGCCCATGTAGGTGTAGAGCACTACGTGCCACCGCACGTCCGGCAGCAGTTCGCCGGCCAGGGTGCGCAACGCCGCGATGGCCTCCAGGTCTTGTGCCGCGTTGGTCTGCTGCGCGTAGCTGAGCGACACGCTCCGCAGGCCGTGCGCGCGGAAGAACAACGCTTCCAGCACGGACAACGCCACGAGGAGGCCGGGCGGGCACAGCTGGCCGAGCATGCACCCGCCGAACGTCTCCAGGTGCGCGTCCGGGCTGTGCCCTCCCATCAGCTCGCAGGTGCGCCGCCACTCCCGCACCGAATCGCGCAGCGGGGTCCGGCTGTAGGGCAGGCAGTAGGACACGGGCCCGCCCTCGGTGGCGTCGAGCCCGGCGTCCAGCAGGGTGCGCACGATGTCGTACGGCGCGGGGCTGCCGTGCCGCACTTGGACCGGGAAGTCCGCCGCCACAACGCCTTCGAGCATCCGGCGGGTGACGTCCGCACCGTGCACGACGAGGGGGAACCCGTTGAGCGGCGCCCCGTCACGCAGGGCTCGTCGTGCGGCGTCGTGCACGCCCACTCTGGTGTAGCTGTCCAGGGTGATCGTGCCGACGGTGCGTCCCGGCACGGCGCGCACCGCCAGCAGCCCTTCCCGCATCCGCGCGGGTTCGGCGAAGCCCATGCGGGGCTGCACCACCAGCTTGCCCCGGGCCGCCGCGTCGGCGACGAACGCGGAGAACGACGTCACGACGTGGTCCTGCCGCTGGGCAAAGCCGGTCGGCGCAACCCTTCGACGTAGCCGACCAGCCGCTGCGGATCGCTGTCCTCCACCACCATGTCGAACCCGGCGGCGATCAGCGCGTGCCGCGACTCCGCCCCGCCGCCCACACCGAGCTTGCCGCCGATGACCAGCCGCAGGTCGGCCGTGTCCGGGTCGGCGCGCAGCAGGCGGGCCAGCCGCACACCGTCCAGGTGGCCGTGACCGTTCACGGTGCTGATCACGACGAGGTCAGGGCGGTGGTCGCGGCAGTGCTCCAGGAGCAGTTCCTCGGGCACGCACGCGCCGAGGTTCGTCACCAGGCACCCGTGTTCCTCCAGCAGCAGTTGGAGGAACACGAGGTTCCAGGTGTGCGCGTCGGAGAACACGCTCGACAGCACGACCCGGACCGGTCGGACGGCGAGCGCGGTCGGGGCGTTGCTCACCGGGCGTCGTTGGGCCGGGCCTCGGCGGGCCTGGTCCGGATGGCCAGCACGGTGCACCCGGCGGCGCTGGACATCTGGTGCTTGCTGCCGGGGCCCTCGACCACGAGCGCGCCCTTCTTGAACGAGTGGCCGTCGCTGTGGTCGAGCGAGCCGTCGAGGACGAGCATCAGCTCCCAGCCGAGGTGCTCGTGGAAGTCGCCGTGCGCCCCCGGGGGGAAGCGCAGCAGCAGGCCGACGGACACGTCGCCGGTCTCGGGGTTCGGCGCCCACAGCACGTGGTGCTCGACGCCTTCGCGGCCGGGCTCGACCCACTTGGTCCACTCGATGTCGGTCAGGTCGAAGCCGTTCCGAATTACGTCCTCGATGATTTTCATGTCAGACACGGGCGCGCTCCCAGTAAATAGGCTCCGCTGCGGTTCGATCGATGCGCCACGATGGTGAAGTGTTGCGGCGTAAAGGTTCCAGCGGTTTCACGCTAGCCGGCGGACGAAGGATCCGCGCTGTCGTCCTGACGATGTGCGACCATCGGAAAAATCGATGCGGCGTGGTTCGGCGCGACGGGCGGGTGCGGGAATCCGAATTCTCACACGTGCGCCGACAGGTGCAGTCCGTGTACGGCGGCGACCACGGACGGGTGCGCGCCGAGCGGCGCGGCCACCACGACGTCGGGGTGGACCCGCCGTGCCGCGTTCACGATCCGGTCCGGCAGCCGTCCGGGGGCGAGGAACCAGGACGCCACGGCGATGCGGCGCGCGCCGAGGTCCTTCAGCTCGGCGATCGCGTCGGTGACGTCCGGCGCGCAGGTGGCGAACGCGGGCCGGACACCGGCCCAGCCGTGCTCGCGTGCCCACCGGTCGGCGAGGTCCGCGACCGCCGCGTTGGCCGCCGCGTGCGACGAACCCGCGCCGGCGAGCACCACGCCCAGCCGGTCGTCACCCGGCCGCACACCGACCTCGGCGAGCCGTGCGAGCGCCGCGTCGGCGACCCGCGGGTCCGTCCCGATCACGTCGGTGACCCGAACCGACAGCCACGGCGCGCGCGTGGTCGCCGCGTCGACCATCTCCGGGATGTCGACCAGCGCGTGGTACGCGCTGCCGAGCAGCAAAGGGACTACCACCGCCTCGTCGTGCGGGCTCACGTCCGCGAGGACATCGGCGAGCAGCGGTTCGGACAGGTCGAGGAAGGCGTGCCGGGCGCCGGGCAGGGCGGCGACCAGTTGCCGGACAGCCGCCGCGGAACGCGGGTCACGGCTGCCGTGCGCGACGGCGATGAGCACCTACAGCGCTCCGCCGAGGCCGCGTGCCCGGAGCACCGACCGCTCCAGCGGGCGGAACAGCACCAGCTCGATGCCGACACCCACGAAGAAGATCAGCACGATGGCGGCCATGACCAGCGACATGTCCGACAACGACATGCCGTTGTGCAGCACCTGACCGAGGCCGACGCCCAACTGCGGCGACGTGGCGATCAGCTCGGCGGCCATCAGCGACCGCCACGAGAACGCCCAGCCCTGCTTGAGCCCGGACAGGAAACCGGGCAGCGCGGCGGGCAGCAGCACGTGCCGGATCGCGGCCAGCCTCGACGCGCCGAGCACCACCCCGACCCGGTGGAAGATGGGCGGGATCTGGTCCACGCCCGACACCAGGCCGTTCGCGATGGACGGGACCGCTCCCAGCAGCACCACGAAGTAGATGGCGTAGTCCGTCAGGCCGAACCACAGCACGCCCGCGGGCACCCACGCCACCGACGGCAGGCTCTGCAACCCCGAGATCAACGGGCCGATGGCGCGTCGCACCGGTGAGACGTTGGCGATCAGCAGGCCGAGCGGCACCGCCACCACCACAGCCACGGCGAACCCGATCACCGCGCGGTGCACGGACACCCACAGGAAGCCGACGATGTCGCCGCTGCGGATCTGCTGCGCGATCTGGTCCAACACCGTGGCGGGCGCGGGCAGCTGGTACTCCGGCCAGATCGCCGATGCCCACAGCGCCTGCCACAGGCAGCCGATGACGACCAGCGCGACCACCGGCGGCAGCACGCGGCCCACGAACCGCGCCCGCCCGTTCGGCGGCGCGGAAGTCGGCGACGTCAGCGCGTCCAGCCCGGCCTCGACCGCCGCGTCGTCCTCCCGCTCGACGGAGCTACGCGAAGACATGGCTGCTGATCACCTCCCGGAGCCTGGTGTTGATCTCGTCGACGAGGTCGTCCTGGCCGGAAACGGACCACTCCTGCATGACCCGGCCAGGCCGGGACGACAGCAGCACCACGCGCTGGCCCAGCCGCACGGCCTCGCGCACGTCGTGCGTGACGAACACGACCGCGGTGCCCGTCTCGCGCCACACCCGCAGCAACTCCGCCTGGAGCACGTCACGCGTGATGGCGTCGAGCGCGGAGAACGGCTCGTCCATGAGCAGCAGGGCGTTGTCGTCACCGGTGCACGCCAGCGCGCGGGCCAGCGCGACCCGTTGCCGCATCCCGCCGGACAGCTCGTGCGGCCGCTTGCCGCCCGTCCCGGCCAACCGGACCAGGCCCAGCAACTGCTCGGTGCGTTCCCGGCGGGCCCGCCGGTCCATCCCGGCCAGCCGCAACGGCAGCTCGACGTTCTGCGCCGCCGTCAGCCACGGCAACAACGCCGCCTCCTGGAACATGACGGCGGGCCGCCCGGTGGTCAGCTCCACCCGGCCAGAGGTGGGTGCCTCCAGGGTGCCGATCAGGTTGAGCAGGGTCGACTTGCCGCAGCCGGACGCGCCGAGCAGGCAGACGAACTCGCCCGGACGCACGGTGAGGTCGACGCGGTCGACGGCCGTGACGGCGGACTCGCCGTGGCCGAACGTCTTGCTGACCGCCGTCAGCCGGACCGCGTAATCCGTCGCGGTGGACAGCGGTTCGAGGGTGCTGGTCATTGGTTCCCCTGTGCGGTGGTGGGCAGGCCGAGTTCGGACAGCACCGCGGTCAACGGGCCTGGCTCGACGAACCCGGCCAGGTCGATCGGTGCCTTGAGGACACCCGTGGCGTGGGCGTCACGAGCCAACTGGTCGAACGCCGCCGCGTTGGGATCGGTGGTGAGCCGGATGTTGGCGAAGGCGCGCTCGGTCGTGGCCTCGGGCAATGCACGGCCCGTCGCCTTTCGCAGGTGGGTGTTCAGGTCCTGCTTGGCCCGCGCCGGGTCCCGGGTGGCGGACTGCTCCGCCCGCACCAGCCCGCGCAGCACCGCCCGCACGGTCTCCGGGTGAGCTTCGAGGAACGGCGTCCGCACCACGACCACGGTGGACGGGAACTCGCCCCCCGGCCACAGGCTCTGCTCGTCCACGAGGACGTGCGCGCCCGCTTCCAGCACCAGCCGCGACGACCACGGCTCGGGCAGCCAGGCGCCGTCCAACTGCCCCTTGGCGAACCCGTCGAGCGCCCGCGCGCTCTCCACGTTGGTCACGTTCACCACGTCGGTGAGCTGCGAGGCGGCCAGCCACTTCTTCAACGCGATGTCCTGGGTGTTGCCCAGGGCGGGGCTGGCGATCGTGCGGCCGATCAGCTGCTGCGGCCGGTCGATCCCCGGCTTGACCACCAGCTGCGCGCCGCGCGACGTGGCGCCGGAGACCAGCCGGATCGCCTCGCCTTCGGACTTGGCGTAGGCGTTGATGGCCGGGCCGGGACCGAGGAACGCCATGTCCAGCGACCCGCCGAGCAACGCGTTCACCGCCGCGCCGCCGTCGTTGAAGGTGACCGGGACGAACCCGGTCTCGCCCAGTTCGGCGGTGAACAGCCCGCGCTCCACCCCCAACAGCGCCGACGCGTGGGTGATGTTGGGGAAGTAGCCGAGCCGGACCTCGACGGCCGGGCCCTGGTCGGCCATCGGGGTCCGTTCCCCGCGGTCGGCCCTGGTGCAGCCGACCAGGACCAGCAGGAGCGCGAGCAGCACTCGGATCACGGCACGCCCGCCAGCGCGACATCCCGGGTGATGGTGCTGAGGGGGTCGCCGACCAGGCCGGCGGCGAGCGTGCTGCCGTCGGCCGCGTCGATGACCAGGAAGCTGCCCATGTGACGGCTCTTGGTGTAGTCGTCCAGCGGGACGGCGGTGGTGGTGCGGACCGTCACCTGGCCGATCTCGTTGAGCGTCAACGTGCCCGGGTCTTCGACCGTGGTCAGGTTCTGCTCGTCGAACCGTGTGTGCAGGTGGGTGACGATGGCCTGCACGGTCCGTGTGCCGTGTTTGACCAGGACGCGGGCGCCGGGGGTCAGGGCCTTCTCGGACAGCCAGCACACGGTGGCGTCGAATTCGTCGGTCACTCTGGGGGGCACGGCCGCGCCGGCGATGAGGTCGCCGCGGGAGATGTCGAGGTCGTGTGCGAGGAGCAGGGTCACGGACTGGCCGGAGGCGGCTTGGTCCAGTGGGCCGTCGGCGGTGTCGATGCCGGTGACGGTGGAGCGCAGCCCGTCGGGCAGCACGGCGATCTCGTCGCCGACCCGCACGGTGCCGGCGGCGACCTGGCCGGCGTAGCCGCGGTAGTCGGGGTAGTCGGCGGTGCGGGGCCGGATCACGTACTGGACGGGGAAGCGGAACGGGGCGTCGTGCGGGTCGACGTCGACCGGCACCGTCTCCAGGTGCTCCAGCAGGGTGGGGCCGTCGTACCAGGGTGTCCGGTCGGAGCGTTCCACGACGTTGTCGCCCGCGAGCGCGGACACCGGGATCGTCACGACGGCGTCGTCGGGGTAGCCCAGGGCGGTGGCGTGGGCGGTGAATTCCTTGGCGATGCGGGAGAACGTCGCCTCGTCGTGGTCGACCAGGTCGATCTTGTTGACCGCGAGCACCAGGCGCGGCACCCCGAGCAGCGCCAGCACGGCGGCGTGGCGGCGGGTCTGCTCGATGACGCCCTTGCGCGCGTCCACGAGCAGCACGCCGAGCTGCGCGGTGGACGCGCCGGTGACGGTGTTGCGGGTGTACTGGACGTGGCCGGGGGTGTCGGCGAGCACGAACGACCGCTTGGGCGTGGCGAAGTAGCGGTAGGCCACGTCGATGGTGATGCCCTGCTCGCGCTCGGAGCGCAGGCCGTCGACGAGCAGGGACAGGTCGGGGGTGCTCAGGCCGCGGTCGGCGCTGGCGCGGTGCACCGCGTCGAGGGTGTCGGCCAGCACGGATTTGGTGTCGTACAGCAGCCTGCCGACCAGGGTGGACTTGCCGTCGTCCACACTGCCCGCGGTCGCCAGCCTCAACAGGTCGCTCATCTAGAAGTAGCCTTCCCGCTTGCGGTCTTCCATGGCGGCCTCGGAGAGGCGGTCGTCGGCGCGGGTCGCGCCACGCTCGGTGAGCCTGCTCGCGGCGACCTCGGCGATGACGGTGGCGATGTCGGCGGCGTCGGACTCGACCGCGCCGGTGCAGGATCCGTCGCCGACGGTGCGGTAGCGGACGGTCTTCTCGACCATCGTCTCGTTCTCCCGCGGCCCGCCCCACGGGCCTTCGGCGAGCCACATGCCGTCGCGCAGGTACACCTCGCGCCGGTGGGCGTAGTAGATGTCGGGCAGTTCGATGTTCTCGCGGGCGATGTAGTGCCACACGTCCAGCTCGGTCCAGTTGGACAGCGGGAACACCCGCACGTGCTCGCCGGGGCGGTGCCGGCCGTTGTAGAGGTTCCACAGCTCGGGGCGCTGCCGGCGGGGTTCCCACTGGCCGAAGGAGTTGCGCAGGCTGAAGATGCGTTCCTTGGCGCGGGCGCGTTCCTCGTCGCGTCGGCCGCCGCCGAACACGGCGTCGAACTTGTGGCCGGTGATCGCGTCCAACAGCGGCACGGTCTGCAACGGGTTGCGGGTGCCGTCGGGGCGTTCGGTCAGGCGTCCGTCGTCGATGTAGTCCTGCACCTTCGCGACCTCGAGGCGCAGGCCGTGTTGGGCGACGACCTTGTCGCGGAAGGCGATGACCTCGTCGAAGTTGTGCCCGGTGTCGACGTGCAGCAGCGGGAACGGCACCGGCGCGGGCCAGAACGCCTTGACGGCCAAGTGGAGCAGGAGGGTGGAGTCCTTGCCGCCGGAGAACAGGATCACCGGCCGGTCGAACTCGCCGGCGACCTCGCGGAAGATGTGGACGGCCTCGGACTCGAGGCGGCCCAACGCGTCCAAAGTGGTGGTGGTGGTGGTCATCCGTGCAACCCGCATTCGGTCTTGGTCTGGCCCGCCCACCGGCCGCTGCGCGGGTCGGCGCCCGGCAGTGGCTTCACGGTGCACGGCGCGCAGCCGATGGAGGGGTAACCGTCCTGCACCAGCGGGTTCTCCAGGATCCCGTGCGAGGCGATGTAGTCGTGGAACTCGTCGTCGGACCACGCCGCGATCGGGTTGATCTTCACCAGGCCGTTGCGGTCGTCCCACTGCACGATCGGCGTGCCCGCCCGGGTCGGCGCGTCCACCCGACGCACCCCGGTCACCCACGCGTCGTAGTTCTTCAGCGTGCGCTGCAACGGGATCACCTTGCGCAACCGGCAGCACTCCGACGGATTCGTCTTGTTCAGCAGACCGAATTCCTTTTCCTGGTCCATGACGGACTGTTCGGCGGCGGCGTTCACGATCCGGACCCCTGAGTAGACGAGGTCCACCGCGTCACGCGTGCCGATCGTCTCGGCGAAGTGGTAGCCGGTCTCCAGGAACAGCACGTCCACGTCCGGCTTCACCTTGGTGGCCAGGTCGATGAGGACGGCGTCCTGCATGTTCGACGCGACGATCCAGCTCTCGCCGAACGTCCGGGCGGTCCACGCGAGCGCCTCTTCGGCACTGGCATCGGCCAACGCCACGCTCGCCGTTTCGGCGATCGCCTTCAGTTCCTCGACCCTGGTCGGGGCGGTCATCGCTGCACCTCCTGAGGAAGGTTGAGACCCGCGTTCACTCACTTCAGGTCCGCTTCGGTGGCGCGGACGACCCACTGCGCGAACCTTTCGTGCTCCTGCCGGTTCGCCACGAAGTTCCGCACGACGCGCTCGACGTAGTCCGACAGCTCGACGGCGGTCACCTTGTGGCCGCGCAACTTCCGCCCGAACCCGGCGTCCAGCCCGAGCCCGCCGCCCAAGTGCACCTGGAAACCCTCGGCCTGCTGCCCGTCCGCGTCCGTGACGATCATGCCCTTGAGGCCGATGTCCGCGGTCTGGATGCGGGCGCACGAGTTGGGGCAGCCGTTGATGTGCACCGCGATCGGCTCCGTCACCCCGGCCACGATGTCCGCCAGCCGGGTCTCCAACGTGGACACCAACTCCACCGCACGGGCCTTGGTCTCCACGATCGCGAGCTTGCAGAACTCGATACCCGTGCACGCCATCACACCCCGCCGCCACGGCGACGGCTCCGTCTGCAACCCCAACTTCGCCAGATCCGCCTGCAGGTTCTTCACCTCGGCCTCCGGCACGTCCAACACCACCAGCTTCTGCTGCGGCGTCAACCGGACCCGCGCCGAACCCGCCCGCTCCACCACCTTGGCCACCTCGACCAACGTGGACCCCGACACCCGGCCCGCGATCGGCGCCGCGCCGATGTAGAACAAGCCGTCCTTCTGCCGGTGCACACCGATGTGGTCACGCGGCACCGCGGGCACCTCCGGCGCCGGACCGTCGACCAGCTTCCGGTTCAGGTACTCGTCCTCCAGGACCTGCCGGAACTTCTCCGGACCCCAGTCCGCCACCAAAAACTTGATCCGCGCCCGGTGCCGCAACCGCCGGTAGCCGTAATCACGGAAGACGCTGATCACGCCCTCCCACACATCCGGCACCTCGGCCTCCGGCACCCACGCGCCCAACCGCTTGCCGATCATCGGGTTCGTCGACAGACCACCGCCGACCCACACGTCGAACCCCGGACCGTGCTCCGGGTGATCCACACCGACGAACGCCACGTCGTGGATCTCGTGCGCCACATCCGGCAGACCCGAGATCGCCGTCTTGAACTTCCGCGGCAGGTTCGAGAACCGCGGATCCCCGATGTAGCGGCGCAGGATCTCGTCGATCGCCCCGGAACCGTCGACCACCTCGTCCTCGGCGATACCCGCCACCGGCGAACCCAACACCACCCGAGGGCTGTCGCCGCACGCCTCCATCGTGGTCAGGCCCGCGTCCTCCAGCTTGCGCCAGATCGTCGGCACGTCCTCGATCCGGATCCAGTGGTACTGGATGTTCTGCCGGTCGGTGATGTCCGCCGTGTCCCGCGCATACGTCTGCGACAACTCGCCCAACAACGCCAACTGCTGCGTCGACAACCGGCCACCGTCGATGCGGACCCGGAGCATGAAGTACTCGTCGTCCAGCTCCTCCGGCTCCAACGTCGCCGTCCGCCCGCCGTCAATCCCCGGCTTGCGCTGGGTATAGAGGCCGTACCAGCGGAAACGGCCACGCAGATCGGCCGGGTCGATCGACTCGAAACCACCGTGGGCGTAGATGTTCTCGATCCGCGAACGCACGTTGAGCGGATTGTCGTCCTTCTTGCTCCGCTCGTTCGGGTTCAGCGGCTCGCGGTAGCCCAGCGCCCACTGCCCCTCACCTCGGCGCTGCTTGTCCCGGACTGCCATGGTCGAAATCCTCCAGTGGTGCGGTTTGCTGCTGTGGCGAGTCCTATGAGGACGATGTGGTCCAGGTGTCCTTGCCGTGGAGCAAGGCGGTCAGATCGACAGGCTGCGTTTCCGTGGCGCGCTTGACTTGCGCCCGTGCTTCATCGTCGTAGGTGGTCCGTGCGGTGTTGCGGAATACGCCGGTGACGGTGTGTTGGAGGTCCTGGGTGGACAGCCGGGACAGTGCGAACGACAGGTTCAGGTCGGTCGCGTCGTGCACCACGATGTCCTCGGGCGAGACGTCGGTCGTCTTCGCCACGCCCAACCCGAAGCCCTCGCGCACGACGGCGTAGTCGCCGCCGCCGAAGGTGATGGGTTGTCCGTGGACGACGTTGATGATCCGCCGTGCGGCTTCGGCTTCGTCCTTGAGGACGTCGAACGCGCCGTCGTTGAAGATGGGGCAGTTCTGGTAGATCTCGACCAGCGCGGTGCCGCGGTGTTCGGCGGCTTGGCGCAGCACCTCGGTGAGCCCGACCCGGTCGGAGTCGACGGCGCGGCCGACGAACGTGGCTTCCGCGCCCAACGCCAGCGACACGGGGTTGAACGGGTGGTCCAGTGATCCGAGGGGGGTGGATTTGGTGACTTTGCCCTCTTCGGAGGTGGGCGAGTACTGGCCCTTGGTCAGCCCGTAGATCCGGTTGTTGAACAGCAGGATCTTGAGGTTGACGTTGCGGCGCAGGGTGTGGATGAGGTGGTTGCCGCCGATGGACAGCGCGTCGCCGTCGCCGGTGACGACCCACACCGACAGGTCCGGTCGGGCGACGGCGAGGCCGGTCGCGATGGCCGGGGCACGTCCGTGGATGGAGTGCATGCCGTAGGTGTTCATGTAGTACGGGAACCGGGAGGAGCAGCCGATCCCGGACACGAACACGATGTTCTCGCGTTTGAGGCCGAGGGTGGGCAGGAACGACTGCACGGCGTTGAGCACCACGTAGTCGCCGCAGCCGGGGCACCAGCGGACTTCCTGGTCGGACTTGTAGTCCTTGGCCTTCTGCGGTTCGTCCGCGGTGGGCACGCCGACCAGGCCGCCGAGGGCGGGCAGGCCCAGATCCGTCGCCGTCATTCCGACACTCCCTTGATCACGTCGGCGAGCACGTCCTGAAGCTCTTCGGCCTTGAACGGCAGGCCCTGCACCTTCGTGTAGCTGATCGCGTCGACCAGGTACTTCGCGCGCAGCAGCATGGCGAGTTGGCCGAGGTTCATCTCCGGCACCACGACCCGGTCATAGCGGCGCAGCACCTCGCCCAGATTGCGCGGGAACGGGTTGAGGTGCCGCAGGTGCGCGTGCGCGACCGGCATCCCGAGCTTGCGCACGCGGCGGGCGGCGGCGCCGATCGGCCCGTAGGAGGAGCCCCAGCCGACGACCAGCACGCGGGCGTCGCCGGTCGGGTCGTCCACCACCACGTCGGGCACCGTGATGCCGTCGACCTTGCGTTGGCGCAGCCGGACCATGTGGTCGTGGTTGGCGGGGTCGTAGGAGATGTTGCCGGTGCCGTCGGCCTTCTCCAGCCCGCCGATGCGGTGCTGCAACCCCGCGGTGCCCGGCACCGCCCACGGACGCGCCAGCGTCTCCGGGTCGCGCAGGTAGGGCCAGAACGTGCCGTCGGGGGCGTTGGGTTCGGTGGCGAACGTCACGGTCAGGTCGGGCAGGTCGGCGACGTCGGGGATCAGCCACGGCTCGGAGCCGTTCGCGATGGCCCCGTCCGACAGCAGCAGCACCGGCGTGCGGTAGACCAGCGCGATCCGGGCGGCCTCCATGGCGGCGTCGAAGCAGTCCGACGGTGAGCGGGGGGCGACGACCGGCACCGGGGACTCGCCGTTGCGGCCGAACATGGCCTGCAGCAGGTCGGCCTGCTCGGTCTTGGTCGGCAGACCCGTGGACGGGCCGCCGCGCTGCACGTCGATGATGATCAATGGCAGTTCGGTCATCACCGCGAGGCCGATGGTCTCGGACTTCAACGCCAACCCCGGACCGGACGTCGACGTGATCCCGAGCGCGCCGCCGTAGGAGGCGCCCAGCGCGGCGCCGATGCCGGCGATCTCGTCCTCGGCCTGCAGCGTGGTGATGCCGAACTGCTTGTGCCGCGACAACTCGTGCAGGATGTCGGAGGCCGGCGTGATGGGGTAGGTGCCCAGCACCACCGGCAGCCCGGACTGCTGACCCGCGGCGACGATCCCGTAGGCGAGGGCGGTGTTGCCGGTGATCTGCCGGTAGGTGCCCACGTTCAGCTTGGCGGGGGCGACTTCGTAGGTGACGGCGAAGGACTCGGTGGTCTCGCCGTAGTTCCAGCCCGCCCGGAACGCCAGCACGTTGGCCTCGGCGATGTCGGGCTTCTTCGCGAACTTCTCCCGCAGGAACCGCTCGGTGCCCTCGGTGGGGCGGTGGTACATCCAGGACAGCAGGCCCAGGGCGAACATGTTCTTCGCCCGTTCCGCGTCCTTCTTGCCCAGGCCGGTGTCCGCCAGGGCGCCGATGGTCAGCGTGGCCATGGCGACCTTGTGCACCTGGTAGGTCTCGGTGAGGGAGTGGTCCTCCAGCGGGTCGGCCGCGTAGCCGACCTTGGTCAGGTTCCGCTTGCTGAACTCGTCGGTGTTCACGATCAGGATCCCGCCCTTGGGCAGGTCCTCGATGTTCGCCTTCAACGCGGCCGGGTTCATCGCCACCAGCACGTCGGGCCGGTCGCCGGGAGTGAGGATGTCGTAGTCCGCGAAGTGCAGCTGGAAGCTGGACACACCCGGCAGCGTGCCCTGAGGCGCCCGGATCTCGGCCGGGAAGTTCGGCTGGGTGGCGAGGTCGTTGCCGAACGCGGCGGCCTCGGAGGTGAACCGGTCACCCGTGAGCTGCATGCCGTCACCGGAGTCCCCGGCGAACCGGATCACCACGCGATCCAGCTTGACCACGTCGTGCACGTGCTCCTCCGATCAGGGGGGTGCGGAGCGGTTCCCGGGCGGGAACCGCTCCGCGTCGGTCACGCGTGGCCGTTGATGTACAGGTTCGCGGTGTTCCAGGTGACCTGGCCGATCGAGCTGCCGAGCGCCCGGCCGTGGAGGTCGCCGTCGAGGAAGTGGATGCCGCCGTAGCGACGCGAGATGCCCACCTGCGCGGCTGCCTCGCTGAACGTCGGCCACGACAGGGTGATCGGCGAGCTGGGCAGGTTGTGCTCGAACGTCAGCTGACCCGGCTGGATGGTCGTCGACATGCCGAACTGGTCGCTGCCGGTGAACCGCCGGAACACCTCGGCCGCCGCGAAGCTGAACGTGCTGTGGCCGGACACGTACTCCGAGAACGGAGGCGTCGGGAACGTGTCCTCCTGGTACGGACGCCACTGGCTGCCGTCGATCGTGACGGTGCCCTGGTCAGGGCCGCCCCACGCGGCGATCTCCTGATCCTGGAACAGGTAGCGGACCGCGGTGATCGGCCGCACGTAGTCGTAGTGCCGCTTGACGTACCAGCACGCCACGGCGGCGTCGGCCTGGGCGTTGCCCATCGCGAAGAACAGCTTCGCGTCCTCGTCCAGCGTGTTGCCGTCCCTGCGCGACACGTCCTGCGTCAGCACCATCCAGTGGCCGGCGGGCGTCACGGTGCCCGCGCCGTCGGCCCAGTACTCCGCGATGGCCTTGTGCTCTTCGGTCAGGTTCGCGCTGATGTCGACGAGGTCCTGCGCCTGCTGCACGTACTCCGGGGAACCGTACGGGACCGGGCCGGGGGTGGTGGACCGGCGCAGCGCTTCGAGGATGCCCTTCTGCGCCGAGTCCTGCCACGCCTGCGGCAGACCCTGCACCGAGAGGAGCTTGATCTTGCCCCACTGCGCGCCGACGAAGCCGTCCGTGATGGTCGGGCCGTTCTTCGTCGGGTGGATCAGCGGCTGGTAGCCGTTCGGGTCACGCACCGTCGCCGGGTCGAAGGCGAAGATGTCCATCGGGTCGTTGCGCGGGACCCAACCGGTGTAGTCGCTGTACGGCGCTCCACCGTTGAGGTTGCCGAGCTGGTTGGCGCCGTCGTGGTGCCGGAAGTCCAGCACGGCCTGGCACGCCTTGGTGCCGATCGCCGCCGGCGACGTGACGCCGCCCGGCACGGTGGTCGGGTCGTAGCCGAGCTTCACCATCAGCTGGTCGAACGCCGGCTTGCTCGCGGGGTAGAGGTCCTTGAGCGCGAGGTAGCCCGCGTAGCTGATGGCCTTGCTCTTGTTGGCGAGCGTCCGCTCGGCCACGGGGCGGCGCAGCTGGGAGCCGTAGCGCGTGCCGGTGGCCTTGCCGTCGTACGCCGCCCAAGCGTCGTACGTGCAGGTGTGCAGGACGCCGATGGCGCGGGCCACGTGCGGCGGGCCCAGCTTGCCGACCTTGACGGCCTCCATCAGGGCTTGGTCCCACTGGATGATCACGTTGTCGCCGGCGGGCACGGCGCCGCTCTCGGCTCCGGCGACCGGCGTGAACACGCTCGCGGTGAGGGCGGCGGCCAGCGCCACCGGCGTCAGCGTCGAGCGCAGACGGCGCCGACGGTTGTCAGTGCTCACAGATGCTCCAGGTGGAAAAGAACCGGGTAAGACCTGCGGGATTACTTCAGAGGCCCCGTCACGCGAACGTCACGCGACCGTCAACCACCCAGTTCAGCGGCCCGCACATCGGAAATCTTCATGGCGGGCCCGCCAGTTGATCTTGATCCGGGACCGCGGCGCACCCAAGCTTCAGGGTGAAGGACGCGATCCGCCAACCAGGTCGTGCGGGTCGTCATTCACGAGAGGCGTACTCGATGACCAAGCCAGCCGCCGATCCCACGCCCGTCGAGACGACGGCCAGCCGGTGGCGGAGCAAGGCGCCCGCTCAACCGAAGCCCGCGGTGATCGCACGGGCCACGGTGATCACCGCGGTCATGCTCCTGCTGCTGGTGGGTATCGGCTCGGTGACCAACTCGGTGCTGTTCACCGCACCGCTGGCGGCGACCGCGATGCTGCTCGTGGCGATGCACGCGACACCGCCCGCACAGCCGCGCAACGTCGTGCTCGGCCACCTGGTGTCCGTGGTGATCGGCCTGCTCATGGTCACCGCGTTCGACCACCACCTGTGGGTGGCGGCGGTGGCCGCGGGCCTCGCGGTCGGCGGCATGCTCACGCTGCGAGCCGCGCACGCGCCCGCGGCGGCAACCGCCGCGGTGGTCGTGCTCCAGCCGGTCGCGCCGCTGACCGCCGTGCTCGTCTTCCTGATCGGCAGCGTGCTGCTGGTCGCCGTCGGGTGGGTCGTCGGCAAGTTGATCCCCGCGCTGCGCTACCCCACCTACTGGTGGTGACGGGCGTTCCCCATCGCAATGAACACCGTAGAGAGCTGAGGACATGTCGAAGCACCAACCGCTCGTCGACTCCGCATGGTTACTCGCCCACGTCGAGGATCCCTCGGTCGTGGTGGTGGAAATCGACAACGGCACCGCCAACTACGAGTCGGGCCACGTGCCCGGCGCCGTGAAGATCGACTGGGAGCGCGACCTGCTCGACCCGGTGGTGCGCGACGTGGTGCCGCGTGACCGGTTCGAGCGGCTGGTGTCCTCCCTGGGCATCGGCAACGACGACACGGTCGTGTTCTACAGCGCCCAGAGCAACTGGTGGGCGGCCGTCGCCTACTGGTACTTCCGCATGTACGGGCACACCGACGTGCGGCTGCTCGACGGCGGACGTCGGGCGTGGATCGTCGGCGGGCACCCCCTGAGCAAGCAGTCGGTCACCCGCGCGCGCACCGAGTACCAGGCGAAGGACCTCGACCTGGCCACCCGGGCCTACCGCGACGACGTGCTCGACGCCTCGTCCGCGCTGGTCGACGTCCGCTCGCCCGAGGAGTACACCGGGGAGCTGCTGGCCGCGCGCGGCATGTCGCAGGAACACCCGCAGCGCCGGGGTCACATCCCGGGCGCGGTGAACATCCCGTGGACCGCCACGGTCAACGAGGACGAGACGTTCAAATCGCCCGAAGAGATCGCCGAGGTGTACCGGGCGCACGGTGTCGCGCTGGAGGACGGCGTCACCCTGTACTGCCGCATGGGTTGGCGCTCCTCGCACTCGTGGTTCGCGCTCAGCGAGCTGATCGGCGTCGACGGCGTGCGCAACTACGACGGCAGCTGGAACGAGTACGGGATGCTCACCGGCGTGCCCATCGAGCGCACGTCCGCCTGATTCCCCGCACCGAGCCTGAACTGATCGCCGCCGGTGGGCAGGCGTTCGGGGATTCTCCGCGAGTCCCCGAACGCCTGCCCGTCGCTGTCCGTACTTCTCGCGTCGCCGGGTCTGAGGAGCGCTTGACCATGTCCGAAACCGTGTGGTCGCACTACCTGGTGGCCGCCGGGTCGCCGCAGGCCCGCGGTCGCACCAGCGTGCGGCTCCTCGGCGGCTTCGAGTTCCGCCACGACGGCCACCGCGTCCAACTCGGCGCGAGCGCGGAACGGTTGGTCGCGTTGCTGGCGCTGCGCGGCGCTCCGGTCGGTCGTGCCAGGGTGGCGGCCGTGCTGTGGCCCGACGCGTCGGCGACCCGTGCGGCGGCCAACCTGCGGTCCGTGCTGTGGCGGATGCCGCCGGGCACCGACGCCAGGGTGGTGTCCACGCGGGAGCAGCTCAGCCTGGCCGATGACGTCACGGTGGACCTGCACGCGGCCGACGACCTCGCGTTGCGGGTGCTCGACGGTGACGTGGCGCCGGTCGACGCGGACAACCTCGGCGTCGCCGTGCGGCAGTTGCTGTTCCACGACCTGCTGCCGGAGCACACCGAGGACGCGTGGCTGCTGGAGGAGCGCGAGCGGTTTCGGCAACTGCGGCTGCACGCGTTGGAGACGTTGTGCCGCATGCTGTCCGCCAGAGGGTTGGGCGGCCTCGCCATCGAGGTCGGCCTCGCGGCGTTGCACGCCGACCCGTACCGGGAGAGCGCTCATCGCGCGCTCATCGACGTGCACCTCGCCGAAGGCAACCGCCGCGAGGCCGCCCGCCAGTTCGAGGAGTGCAGGCGGCTGCTGCACGACGAACTGGGGATCTCACCGTCGGACGTGCTGACCCAGCTGATCCACCAGACCTGCCTCTCGATGGACGACCGCCTTTTCCGGAGCCTTGCGGAATACTCGTAGGGCGACGTTCAGCAAGGCGCACACCAGTATCGCGTTTTTCACCACATACTGGCCGTTCAGCGTCGGGACACCCCAGGTGGCCCAGATTTCGCCGGGCAGGATGAACACGGTCAGGAAAATCCCGGCCATGTGCCCCAAGGCCACGATCACGGTGATTCGCGGCAACTTTCCGCTGATCAGTCCGATCCCGATCAGAATTTCCGCCACGGCCAGCAGCGGCATCGACACCGATGGCTTGACCAGCCCCATCGTGATCACCGACATCGCGTGACCGGCCAGGTCGTCCACCGGGCTCAGGCCGGGGATGACCTTCAGCCCGCCGAACCACACGTACAGCACCCCGATCACCACCCGCTGCACCGCGACCTGGTCGCGCTGGTAGCGATCAATGATTTCGATGGTGATTCTCCGCAGGTTCTTCCGCATTCCGCCCCCATTCCGTCAGCGAGCGGGTCCGACGTTAGCGAACGGGCTGTCGCCAACCCGTTACCCATTCGTCACGGAAGATTTCCGGGTGGCGTCGCCGGAGGAAGAAGAATCTTTCCCGCGGTGGGTATTTCGCGCGCTTCTCCCCGAGCTGCACGGACTTTGCGGTCGACGGGTCGTCCGGACGAGTGATCTTTCGGTCCCGGCGTTCTTCGTGCTGATGGCCTCGCCCGAGGCCGCCGCGTCGCACTGGGTGCAGCGGGAGATCCGCTACTGGCAGGAGAACCGGGACCAGGCGACGTTGCTGATCGTGGTCACCTCGGGCGAGGTGTCGTGGTCGGGTGACGACTTCGACTGGGACCGCACGACCGCGTTGCCCCATCAGCTCGGCGGGTGGTTCCGGGAAGAGCCGCTCTGGATCGTGCTCGACAAGGACCGGTCCGACGACACCCGGCTCTCCCTGCGCGACGCGGAGTTCCGTTCGGCGGCGTGTCGGCTCGCCGCGCCCGTTCACGGTATGGCGCCCGATGAGTTGGACGGCGAGGACGTGCGTCAGTTCCGGGTGGCGACCCGGTTGCGGCGGGCCGCGGTGGCGGCGTTGAGCATGCTGCTGGTGGCGGCCACCGTGCTGGGCTTGGTGGCGGTGCGGCAGCGTGCCGTCGCCATCGAAGAACGTGACCGCGCGGAGCGGCAACTGCGGATCGCGTCGGCGCGGGCGCTCGCGGCGGAGTCGGACGGACTGGCGTCGCGGGACCCCGTGCTCGCCGCCCGCTGGCCGTGACCGCCTACCGGGTGGACCGCTCGCCTCAGGTGCTCTCGTCACTGATGCGTGCCATCGACCGCCACCGCCACGAGGTCAGGTTCCTCGAACTAGCTGAGCCAGGAGCGGCCGTTGGGGCAACTGCCGTCCACGAGCGGCTACGTCGATGTCAACCACGACGGGTCGCTCGCTGTGGTGTCGGACGCCGTCGGCAACGTCCTGCTGCTCCGCCCGCACGAGGACCGCCGCTTCGACGTGCTGCCCGGCACGAGCGGTCGCGTCGACCCGAACGGCGACGCCGAGGAGCAGCGGCTGATGCCGAGCCCGGACGGACGGTGGCTGCTCGTCCACCGGACTCGCTCCGTGGCGCTGTGGCGGCTCGACGACCGGCGGCTCGTCGCCGAGTACCTGACCGACAACGACCACGGCCTGCGCAGGACACCGGTGGCGTTCACCGCCGACAGCACCAGGTTCGCCGTGGCGAGTCAGGGACGGGTGGTGGCGCGCGAGGTCGAGACGCTGCGGGAGGTCGCCGCGGAGCCCGGGAACGCGGATCCCGTCCAGGAGGCAGCGGCGTTCGCCCGAGTGCTGGGGGAGGAGCGGGTTGTCGTGCGCACCATCGGCTTCGAACGCATCGAGGTCTTGGTCGTCGGTCCGGACGGCGAGCGCTCGTTGTTCGAGACGACCTACGCCGCCGCTTCGGGGCCGAGGGGCCACGTGACGGTTCTCGCGGACAGTGTCGGCCCCCAGCGCGTCCACGTCTGGGACCTCCGCGACGGCGTCGCCGGCGAGTCGGTCGGGTTCGACTACGGGAGCGAACCGGAGGTCGTCGCCGCGAGCCCGGACGCCGACCGGGTGGTGATCAGCGGTGACGGGCCGGAAGCGGACGTGGTCGACCTCGACACCGGAGCACGGACCCGGCTCGCGGGTGGCAGCGGACCCGCCGCGCCGCTGCTGACCGAGTACGGGTTCCTCGGCGACTCCGGCCTGCTGGTGCAGCACACCATTTCGCACCGCGACGGCAACGACCTCCGCAACCGGCTGCTGTTGTGGCACGTCGACACGGGCGCGCTGCTCGGCGAGTGGCCCGAGCCGACCCGCCTGCGCATACCGGGACAACAGCCCCACCACGTGGCGATCGCGGCCGACCACACCGCGTTGACCGTCAGAGCGGATGGCTCGATCGCCGCCTGGCACGTGCACCCGGACGCGTGGGCCCGGAGCCTTTGCGACGCCTTCGGTGATCTCGACGGTGACCAGCGGCAGCGCTACCAAGCGGAAAGCGACCGCGGACCGGTGTGCTGATCGCCGCTCGCGCTGGACGGCCGCCGGAGCGCCATCGCGACGAGCGCCGCTGCACGCCCCGCTGCACGCCCCGCCGCACGCCCCGGCGTCGCCTGTCCGCCGCTGCCGGGGATCTTCGGGTCCCGGTGCTGTGCGGGGGGCGCGGTTGCGTACAGTCCGCGCCGGATCTGTCGTGACCGTGGGGGTTGTCGTGCGTGGTGTGGTGACGGTGGCGTGTGCCGTCGTGCTGGTGGCGGGGTGTTCGGCGCAGGCGGATCCTCCTGCGGCGCCGACCGAGGACCCGGCGGCGGTCGCGATGCGAGCGGTGGAGAAGTTGGTGTTGCCGGACCAGGTGACGTCGTCGGCGGGTCTGACGCCGGTGGGTGGGCCTGAGGTCGGGGTGCAGCCGTTGGTGTCGTGCCCGGATCCGGCGGCGGTGCCGGAGTTGGCGGCGGCGACGCCGGCGATCGCGGGCCGGACCCAGCGGTGGCAGTGGACCGCTCCGGACGGCACGACGGTCCCCTACAGCCTCTACAGCGCGGTCTACGACGGGATCCCCGCTCGGGAAGCGATCAAACAGGCGCGAGCGGTCACCAAGTGCTACCCGAACCAGCAGGACCCGGTTCCGTGGCTGGATCGGCAGGTCTACCGCACTGACGGTCTTCCCTCGACCAAACCCTTCGTCGACGACCGTTTCGCCTACTGCGTGCGTCGAGGCGCGATCGACTACACCGAGACGGTCGACGAGCACTTGGCGTCCCGCGTCGAGGTCGTCTGGGACTGCGCCGCGTTCATGGCCGAAGGGCAGAAGCTGGTGCGGTTGAACAGCGTCCAACACAACCGGAAGGCCAGCCCGCTGAACGCCCCGACCGTGGACACGGTGGGGCAGGCCATGGTCGACGCGCTCGTGGCTCCCTGATCCCGACTCCGGCGTGGTGAGGTGTTCCGGCGGTCCTTCGACTGCCGGACCTCGCCACCGGGCTCAGAACCCGGAAGTGAGGCCTTCCTGCCTGCCGTCGTCGAGTCCGTAGACTGACCGCGCGTGCCGTCCCAGCACCCGCTGTGCCCCACCAACGCTGGCCCGCACCCGCAGCGTGTGTCCCGCCGCGCCGAGCCACTCCTGCACGTCCGCGGGCATCGAGGAGTCGACCTGTAGGTGCGGCGGCACGCCTGCCTCGGTCTTGTCCGCTCCGGGCAGGTACGTCCACCGTGGACGGTTCAGCGCCGCCAGCGGGCCCGCTCCGTCCACCAGCATCGCGGCGAGCAGCTGCGTGTTCCACTGGCACTGGCCGTCACCGCCGGGTGTGCCGCCGAGCCAGCGCACCTCCTCGGCGTCGGCCGCGCTCCACGCGAAGATGGTGTTGACCGGACGCCTGCCGGGCGCGACGCCGTTCGGCTCGGTGGGGGAGAGGGTCGCGCTGCGGCCCAGCCGGTTGCACAGCAGCAGCCCCAGCTCGCCGACGCCGACACCGGAACCGAAGCCCAGCCCGAGGCTCTGCGTCCAGCTCACGCTGTTGCCCACCTCGTCCACGATCGCGAAGTGCGTGGTGTCGCCGTCGTTGTAGTGCCCGGCGTAACGGGTGGCGCTGCGCTTGTCCGGGTCGACCTCGCCCGCCAGCTCCGCGAGCACCGCCTCCGCCAACGGATCGGCGGGCGGCGTGCACGCCGGATCGCCCAGGTGCTCGATCCGCCACGCGTAGGTCTGGTGGAAGATCTCCGACAGCAGGTGCACGCCCGCCGCCGAATCGGCGCTGTCCCCACCCCTCAGCCGTTCGTAGAGCGAGAGGTTCTGCAGCAGCAGCACACCCTGCGTCGGCGCCGGGTTCGTGGCGACCCGCGCGCCTGCCACCGACACGGTCGCGGCGGGCACGATCTCCCCGACCCGGACGCGGCAGTCACCGGGTGCGAAGAACCCGTCCAACCGGTCGCTGAGCTTCGTCACGCTCGCGTCGAGCTCGGCTTCCAGCCCATCGACCGAACTCGCCATCAGCCGGTACAGCGCGGCCAGTCCGGGGTTCGGCAGCAGGCCGCCCACGGCCGACTTCGCCGCGTGCGGCCCGTACAGCCCGGCGAACTCCGGCTGGCTGAGCACCGCCAGGTTGTCCTGGATCCAACGCGCGGTCTGCGTGGTGACGGGAGTGCCCTGCTCGGCCAGCGCGATGGCCGGTGCGAGCAGCCGGGACCACGGCATCGTTCCGTGCGCCTCGTGCAGGGCGCACCAGGCGCCCAGCAGACCCGGTGTGGTGGCCGACTCGATTCCCCGGCCGGGCACGGTCCGGTGGCCACGCGCGGTGAAGTTCGCCGCCGTGGCGTGCGTGGGCGCCCGGCCCAGCCCGGTCAACGACCAGGCCTGGGCCGAACCCTCGACGTGGAACACCGCCGCCGCGTCACCGGCGGGCCCCGACGCCATCGGCATCGCCACCGTCAGCACCGCCGACGCCGTGATGGCGGCGTCGAACGCCGTGCCGCCGTCACGGAGCACGTCCAGCGCCGCCAGCGTCGCGGCCGAGCTGCCGGTGGACACCATCGCCCGCGCCCCCCACTGCTGGCGGTCGCGCAACACGTCACGCATGCTCTTCCTTGCGCAGCCGCAGGAACACGCTGGCGTGCACCAGCTCCACCTCACCTTCGCCGAGCACCGAGCACAGCGCGTCGACGGCGTCCTGCACGGGCACCTGCGCCGCCGTCCACGGCCCGCCACTGGCCACCCACCAGCGGGCGCGGACCTCCGCCGGGACGGACACCGTTCGTTCCAGCAGGAAGGCGTCCTGCACCGCGAACCCCGCCGCGCCCGCCAGTTCCTCCGCCCCCGCCACCGTCAGCCTGCGCGCCTCGAACGGATCCGGCTCGGACAAGCCGGTCAGCCGGGACAGCGCCGCCTGGGACTGCTCGGCGAACCGGTCCGTCGCCGCCGTGCGGCCCGCTGTCGCCACACAGGCCAGCCCGCCGTCGACCAGCAGCGCGTTCATCGTCGTGAACACCTCGGCGAAGCGCGGGTGCATCCAGTGCAGCGCGGCGTTGGAGAACACCGCGTCGTAGCGCCGATCCGTTGTCACGTCCGGAAAAGCGCCCTGGGTGAAGCGAACCCGATCCGGCCAGTCCTTTCGCGCCGCCACCGCGAGCATGTCGTCCGACACGTCGACGGCGTCGATGCGGGCCGAGGGTAACCGGTGCACCAGCGCCTCGGTGAGAGCTCCGGTCCCGCAGCCGATCTCGTAGACGGTCCTGGGCTCGGTGGGCCGGGGGTGCAGCCCGGCCACCAGCTCCGCGTTGCGGAACTGGACGCGTCGGGCCAGCACGTCGTAGTCGGCGGCGCTGTTCCAGCGGTGGCCGGTGACCGTCACGTGCGCACCACCTGCGGCAGGCCGATGATCTCGCGGACCTGCCGCGGGGTGGCGGGCTCGCGGCCCATCTCCCGCGCGATGCGCACGATGCGCTCCACCAGCCGGGGGTTCGTGGTCGGCTCCTTGGCCTTCCAGTCCAGGTAGGGGTTGTCCTCGAGGCCGACCCGGACGTGCCCGCCGAGGCTGAGCGCCAGCGTGTTCGCGGCCAGCTGGAACCGGCCGATGCCCGCGAACGCCCACGTGGACGGCTGGGGCAGCGCGCCCAGCACGGCGGCGGCGTTGGCCGCGCTCACGTCGGCGGTGCCGATCGAGCCGAACAGGATGTTGAGGTAGTACGGCGGCTTGAGGATGCCGCGCGAGATCAGGTAGTTGGCGTAGTTCACCATGCCGATGTCGAAGATCTCCAACTCCGGCACGATGCCGCGTTCGTGCATCGCCCGCGCCAGACCCTCGATCGTCTCCGGCGAGTTCACCGACGGCCCGGACACGAAGTTCATCGAACCCAGCGTCAGCGACGCCATCTCCGGGCGGGCCAGGTTGTCCACCGTCAGCGCCGCGGCGCGCTTGTCCAGGTCGGACCAGTTGCGGCCGCTCGTGGTGACCACGAGCACGATGTCCGGCGTCAGCGTCACCACCGCGTCCACGATGTCGGTGAACCGCTGCGGGCTCCAGGTGGGCTCCTCGTCGTCCTCCCTGGCGTGCAGGTGGACCATGCCCGCACCCGCCTCGTAGCAGCGGCGGACGTCCTTGGCGATCTCGTCGGGGGTGATGGGCACGTCCGGCACCTTCGCCCGGCGCGGCACCATCCCGGTGGGACACAGGTTGATGATGACCTGGTCGGGAAGACTCATACCCCTCGCCTCTCCTCGGTCGCGGAAAGCCGCCACACACCGGTCCACTGCCCGGGTGCGGGCGTCTGCCCCGCGGGTCGGCAGCGCAGCGTCGCGCCACCGTCGATGTCGATCAGTCCGTGGTCGTCGGCGGTGGGTTCGCCCGCACCGAGGACCACGGCGGGCCCGGGGGACAGGTCGCGCTCCACCGCCGGTTCCCAGCGATAGCGGCGCACGTCCGGATCCTTGCGCCACAACGGTTTCGCGGACACCCAGAAGCCGGTCAGCGCGGCGGGCGGATCTGCCCAGACCGCCTCCCTGTCCGCGAAGTCCCGCCACAGCCAGTACACGCACAGCTCGGTCTCGTCGTCCGAACGCACCAGCACCTGGTACCTGAGCAGGCCGGGCACGCTCAACGCCTGGCCCAGGACGACGTTGAGGCGCAGCAGTTCCGCGCCCTCGCCAGGACGCGCGAACTGCCGGCCCAACACCGCGACGGCGGCGCCGCTCATCCGACGAGCCCGCTGCCCGACGAGTCCAAGTGTCCCATGAGGATGTCCTTGACCCTCAGGTACTCGGAGTTGTGCGGGCTGACGAAACCACCGTGCGGCACCCGTTCCACGGTCAGTCCCGCGTCGACCAGCGCCTCGATCTTGCTCGGGTTGTTCGTCGCAAGGCGGAGGCCGGACACACCCAGCTGGCGCAACGCGTCGGCGGCGGCGCGGTAGTCGCGGGCGTCGGCGGGCAGCCCGAGGTGGATGTTCGCCGCCACCGTGTCCATGCCCTGTTCCTGCAACGCATAGGCCTTGATCTTGTTGACCAGGCCGATGCCCCGGCCCTCGTGCCGGGGCAGGTACAGCAGGATTCCGTGCGGTTCCTGCGCCATCAGCCGCACCGCGGTGACCAGCTGTGGTCCGCAGTCGCACCGAAGCGAGGCCAGGATGTCGCCCGTGAAGCACGCGCTGTGCAGGCGCACCAACGGTCGATGGAGCGCGTCCGGTCCTCCGTGCACGAGGGCGATGACGTCCTCACGTCCGTCGGCGTCGCCGAAGACGTGCAAGGTGAAGTCGCCGTAGGACGTCGGTAACTCGCAGCTGGCGAGCAACGCCGTTGTCAGCACTTGTCGTTCTCCCCCAGTAGCAAGCGTGTCGCTCAGTCTCGATAGCGGTCGATGCGCCCGATCGCTCCTTCCGGCTGCCACGACAGCAGGGGGATGTGGGCGTTGACGGTCTGACCGTCGTTCAGCAACGCCGACGACGGGTGGTACAGGTGCAACATGGGGTCGGCGTACTGGTCGAACGCCGTCGCCAGCTGCACCCTCAGCACGAAGTCGAGGTCTTCGCGGCCCCACCCCTCGAACCGCTCGTCCATGCCACCCACCGCGTCGAACACGTCCCGCCGCAGCCACACGCACATTCCGGGCGCACGATGAACCCGGAAGGCGCGCAACCGATCCGGATCCGCCTCGGCCCGACCCGTCACGCAGCGGTCCGCGATCGCACGCACGGACGCCGGTTCGTCGAGGTACGACAAGTCCCGGAACGGCATGAACCCACCAGAGCCGTCCAGGTCGAACCGGGCCACGTTGCGTGCGATGAAATCCTTGTCGACCAGGGCATCCGCGTCAAGGACGCAGACGAGGGGCGCGGGTCGGGCGCTGTTCACCACGCCGACGTTGGTGGCCCAGCACTTGTTGAACGGCCCGTCATGCGGTGCGAAAATGTGCTCGTCGGCGTACTTCTCCGCCAGCTCCCGCCACCGCGGCTCGTCGTCGGCCTCGACCACCGTGACCTGGTAGTCGGCCCGATCGACGCTCTGGTCGGCCAGGGACCTCAGGCAGGCGGCCAGGTTCCGGCTCCGGTACTCGTCCTGGCTCCGGTTCCGGAACGTGATCACGACCTGCGCCAGCGGTTCCGCTGATCCGCCGGTCGCCCTCGCCGCCTCCCACCGCTTCCAGTCGCCGCTCTCCGTCGCCGTCCGGTCGTAGGCGCTGCCCACGTGATAGCCCAACCGGGACCGCCGCACCAGGTCCAACGCCGCCCGCGTCAGTTCCTCCGTCTTGCGGCCGGGATCGTCGATGGCGGCCTTCGCCAGCCCGCGAGCCCGTTCCCAGTGGGCGGCACTGCCCGGATCGGCGTCCAGTGCCGCGACGGCGGCGGACAGCTCCGCGTCACCACAGGACTCGACCGCGTCCATCACCCCCGCGAGCGGGTCCTGCGTCCGGTGCCAGTAATAGGGGTTCGCGCCTCGCGCCCCGTCGTCCGCCTTCAGCACCACGGCGTCGGCGACGGCGCGGGCAGACTTGTCGGAGTCCACTGGCGGCCTCATGCGTCCTCTTCTCATGCGTGTACCGGTTGCTTCGCGTTCGTGTCCCGCCGGGGGATCTTGTCATCGATCTCGGCGGGAAGCCGCTGGCGCAGCAGGAAGAACACGAGCGTGGCGCCCGCGGCGAACGCGGCGAACACCTGCCACACCGCGGTGGCCGACGTCGCGAGCAGGACTCCGACGATCGCGGGCCCGGTGATGTTCGGGATCGACCAGGACAGCTGGAAGACCGAGACGAAGCGGCCCCGCCACACGGGCGGTGCCGCCGCGACGGCCAGGCTGGTCGCGGCCGGACCGGCGGCGGTCTCGCCGAGCGCGAGGAACACGACCCCGGCGAACACCAGCGCGACCGCGGGCGCGGTGCTGTCCACTGCCGACGCGCACGCCAGCAACACGATCGCGACGAGGAAGAACCCGGCCCCTGCCATCACGGTCGTGGTTCTGCGCAACGTGCCCAGTCGCGCGGTGACCAACGTCTGGAGCAAAGCCGCCAGCACCATCTTCATCGTCAGCGCGGACGCGGCGACCCACACGGCCAGCACCGTGTACTTGGCCACGTACAGCGGAAGGATCAGCGACGGGATCAGCCAGGCGAACGTCAGCAGCGTGTTCGCGAGCGTCAGCGAGAGGTACCTGCCGTCGCGCAGGAGTGCGGGCCAGCCGCCCTTCGGCACCGCGGCACGTGTCGTGCGACCGCCGCGCACCGACAGGAACAGCGCACCGGCGATGAGCGACGACGCGACGTTCAAGGCCAGCATCACCCGCAGTCCGCCGGTGCCGCCGAAGGCCAACGCGGCGGCACCGAGCGCCCCACCGGCCGCGAGACTCGCGCTCTTGGCCACGTTGACCATGGAGTACCACCGGTCGAGTCCCTCGTCGCCGACGTGCTCGCCGACGAACACCGGCCAGGTGGCCCAGTACATCCGGTCTGCGAGCGTCACCAGCGCGACGCCGCAGACAAGCATGGCCGGTCCGGTAACGGTGAAGTAGAAGGAGTAACCGATCGCCGCCACAACCGTCTGCGCCACCAGCACGCGCTGGGCTCCGACGCGGTCCACGAGCTGACCGATCAGCGGCGTGACCGGCAGCCCGACCAGGCTCGCCACCGTGATCGTGAGACCGAGCTGGCCCAGAGGGATATCGGTGGTCTCGGACAGGTACAGGAAGGTGAGCGGGAAGAACGCGCCCGCACCGACGGTGTCCACAAGCACCGCGACGAACAGCCGGCGGCGGCCGGCTGAATCCGCGCTCACCACCCCACCGTGCATCGTCCACAAAGGGGAGATACGCAAATGGCGGATAACAGCACCACGAGCCCGTACCCCCCAGCACGCCGCCGGACGACCCTTCGGCCGTCATCTTCCCTGTATATCACCACGTGAGGGCGGGTGGTATTCCGTGTCCGTACCCGGTCATAAACGGACACGCTGTCGGTTCCCGGTTTAACGCACGTTGACGAAAAGCGCGGCTACGCTCGCCACGGTCTCACTCGCGCCGTCCGTTTACCGGGGTCATTGACGGCGATATGAGACGCAATCCATTAGCTCGAAAGGACATTGATGTCAAGGACAGATCGGGACATCCGGCAAGACCCGGACGAGATCGCTCGCCGAGTGCAGGACGGAAGCCTCAGCCGACGGGGCCTGCTCAAGTTGTTCGGTGTGTCGGCGGCGTCCGTCGCGTTCGCCTCGACCGCGGGAACGGCAGGCGCGGCAGCTCGTTGCTACGACTACGTCATCGTGGGCGCGGGGTCGGCCGGGTGCACGCTGGCCGCGCGATTACTGGCGGACTCACGGGCGAGCGTGCTGCTGATCGAGGCCGGCGGGACGAACGACCTGCCGGAGGTGCGGGACTTCACCAAGGCGGGCTCGCTGACGTGGGGCGGCTCGCCGCTCATCTGGCCGTACCAGTCGGAGCCGCAGCCGGAGCTGCTGAACGCGACGCAGTCGTTCGTGTGCGGGAAGCTGGGTGGCGGCAGCAGTTCGGTGAACGGGATGGTGTGGGTCAAGGGCAACCCGGCCGACTTCGACCACTGGGCCGCCCAAGGCGCTGTCGGCTGGGACTACGCGAGCGTGCGGCCGTCGCTGGACGCGATGACCGGGCCGATCAGGCCGTCGAGTGAGCTGACGCAGCGCAACCTGCTCTCCCAGGCCACGGTGAACGCGGCCGTCGGCATCGGCCACCCGTTCAACCCCGACTACAACGGCGCGACCCAGTTCGGTGTCGGCTACACGCAGCTCAACGTGGTGAACCAGATCCGCCAGGATGCGTTCACCGCGTTCCTGACCCCGTACCTCACCGACCCGCGCCTGACGATCATGACGGACGCGGAGGTCTCGCGGCTGACGTTCGACGGCCGGAAGGCGATCGACGGCGTCGTCATCAACGCGGCTGGTCGCCAGTTCACGGTCCGGGCCGACCGCGAGGTCGTCCTCAGCACGGGCACGATCAACACGCCCCGCCTGCTCCAGCTGTCCGGCATCGGCGCGGCGCGCGACCTGAGGCCGCTCGGCATCCCGGTCGTCGTCGACCTGCCCGGCGTCGGGGCGAACCTGCACGACCACCTGATCTCCGTGACGCTGAAGAAGCTCCGCGCGCCGGAGCCCGAGTCGCACCTGACCGCGATGGACGTCAGCGTCTTCACCGGCAGCGGTCGGGTGCCGGGTACGCCGAAGTTCCAGTTCCAGGTCTACTACACGCGTGACGGGTATCCGCCCTATCCGGGGAACTCGACGTCGGTCGGGGTGATCAACCTGCACCCGACCAGCCGCGGGTACGTCAAGCTGCGGTCGGCGGACCCCACCGTGCCGCCGGTCATCCAGCCGAACTTCCTGCGCACCGGGGAAGACCTCGAGAACCAGGTGGAGGGCTACCGGTTGGCCATGGACCTGATGAATTCGCCGGGACTGCGCGACTGGGTGGTGGACGACGAGTCCCTCCCCGGCCCGGGTTTCGACACCAGGGAGAAGCTGATCGAAGCGGTGCGCACGTACTCGCAGGCCGATTTCCACGCGGTCGGCACCTGTCGGATGGGCACCGACGCGAACGCCGTCGTGGATCCGAGGCTGCGCGTGCGCGGCGTCACCGGCCTGCGGCTGGCCAGTGCCGCGATCATGCCCAGCGTCACGTCGGGCAACACCAACGCGCCGTCGATGATGATCGGCGACCACTGCGGCCGGATCATGCTGGGCCGCGCCTGACACCGCTGTCCACGCGTGCCGAGCGGGCGGCTCTTCGCAGCCGTCCGCTCGGTTGGGGACGGGGTCGTGCGACTACCCGGCCAACCGCCGCTCCGTGGCCGCCAGGTACTCCCGCAGTGTCCGGCGGGACTGGGCGAGCGTGTCGATCTGCTCGTCCAGTCCGGTGATGCGCGCCCGCAACAGGTCCAGGGTCTCCGGACAGGGCTTCAGGTCGGGTTCCGTGCCGGTTACGCACGGTTGGAGGTAACCGATCTCCTGGGTCGACAGCCCGGCGTCGAGCAGTCTCCTGATCTGGGCCACGGTCAGGACAGCGTCGTCGCCGTACTCGCGGTAGCCGTTGCCGGCGCGGTCGGGCACCAGCAGGCCCTGCGCCTCGTAGTACCGCAGCTGGTGCGGGTTCACCCCGGTCCGCCGACTCAGTTCCCCGATCAGCAAGCGAATCCCCTTGACCTTCATACCGGTGTGAACGTTGACGATTGTGCCACCGATCAGAAGGAGCACTTGATGCACAGCGGCACACCCGTCACGGTTCTGGGTCTCGGGCTGATGGGCGGCGCCCTCGCCGGGGCGTTCCTGCGCGCGGGGCACCCGACGACCGTGTGGAACCGCACGACCGCCAAGGCCGACGACCTGGTGGCTCGCGGCGCGACCCTCGCGGAGTCCCCGGCGGCGGCGATCGCGGCGGCTCCGCTCGTGGTGGTCTGCGTGTCGGACTACGACGCGGTGGCGGACGTCCTCGACGGACCGCTCGACGGTCGGGTGGTGGTGAACCTGACCTCCGGCACGCCCTCGCGGGCCAGAGCGCTGGCCGAGGAGGTGGCGCGACGCGGTGGCGGCTATCTCGACGGCGGGGTCATGGCCGTCCCCGAGGTCGTCGGCACGGCCGACGCCGTGCTCGCCTACAGCGGGCCGCGACCGCTGTACGACGCCCACAAGTCCACCCTGGACAGCCTTGGCACCGGCCTCCACCTCGGCGACGACCCCGGGCTCTCGGCCACCCACGAGATGGCCACGCTCGTCCTCATGTGGGCCATGCTCGACGGGTTCCTCAACGGAGCCGCGATCCTCGGCACAGCCGGTGTGTCGGCCACGGCGTACCTCCCCATCGCACGGATGGCGATCGACACGGTGGCCGGTTGGCTGCCGGGCTACGCGCGGCAGGTCGACGACGGCGTCTACCCGGCTGACGACGGCACCCTCGACACCCACCTGGCGGCGATGGCGCACGTGGTCGAGGAGAGCGAGTCGCTCGGTGTCAACGCCGAGCTGCCGAGGCTCGTCAAGGCACTGGCCGAGCGAGCGGCAGCCGCAGGTCACGGCGCCGGCGGGTACGTCGCGCTGGTGGAGCAGTTCCGCGTGGCGTAGGCACGGGGGTGTTCGCGCACAGAATGCGACCATAAGCACATACTGCTTGTGCGAACGAACATTTTTTGCGACGGTTTCTCACGTGAAGAGCACCGACCGGCACCGGGTGATCGTCGATCGGCTCCGCTCCGGCGCGCAGGTCGCCGTGGTGGAGCTGGCGGCGGCCACCGGGGCGTCGGAGATGACCATCCGCCGCGACCTCGACCTGCTCGCGGCGAGCGGTGTGCTGCGCCGGATCCACGGCGGGGCCGTGCCGCTGAGCCCGGCGGGCGTCGAGCCGCCGTTCACCGCGCGTGCGGCCACCGCGACCGCCACGAAACGCGCCATCGCTGCAGCCACCGTCGAGCTGATCCGGGACGGCGAGACGATCGTGCTGGACAGCGGCACGACGGCGGTCGAGGTGGCCAAGCTGCTGCGCGGCCGTTCGGTCACCGTGATGCCGTTGTCCCTGCACGCGGTGCGCGAACTGCTGGACGCTCCGGAAGTGCGGCTGCTGCTGCCCGGCGGTGAGCCGAGGCCCGGTGAGCTGGCGATGGTCGGCCCGCTGGCGCTGGCCTCGCTGCGGGCGCTGCGCTTCGACGTCGCCGTGCTCAGCCCGTGCGCGTACGGCCTGGAGGCCGGGCTCACCGCGCACAACCTCGCCGACGCCGAGGTCAAGCAGCAGGCGATGGCCGTGTCCGGCCGGACGATCGTGATGGCCGACAGCACGAAGTTCGACCACACCGCACTGGCCCACGTCTGCCCCGCCGACCGGCCGGACGTGCTGGTCACCGATCAGAGCACCCCCGCCGACGTGCGCCGCGAACTGGCCGGACGCGGGGTGCTCGTGCACGTCGCCGAACCACTGGAGAACCTGTGACGACCGCCCTGCCGCGCGCCGCCCGCGTCGCGACGTGGATCTACTTCACCCTGAACGGGTTCGCCGTCGGCCTGTGGGTGGTGCACATCCCGAACGTCGAGCGCGCGACCGGCATCTCGCACAGCGCGCTGGGCGGGCTGCTGCTCGTGCTCGGCGCGGCGGCGTTCCTGGGGATGCAGGTCGCCGGTCCGCTCGCCGACCGGTTCGGCCAGCGCAAGCTCCTCCCGGCCGCGGGTGTGCTGCTCGGCGCCGCGCTGTTCCTCCCCGGCCTGGCCGAGTCCTGGTGGGCGCTGGGGCTGGCGCTGCTGTTCTTCGGCTTCGGCAACGGCACGATCGACGTGGCGATGAACTCGCACGCCGTGGTCGTGGAACGCGCCTACCCGCGGCCGATCATGGCGTCGTTCCACGCGATGTGGTCGATCGGCGGCGCGTTCGCGGCTGTGGTCGGCGCGGTCACGCTCGGGGCCGAGGTGCCGACGGCGGTGACGTTGAGCGTGTGCGGTGTGTTCACCATCGTGGTGTCACTGCTGACCGGTCGGTTCCTGATCGACGCCGACGTGCCGGAGCCGGAGGAGACCACGTCGTCCGCCCCGGCGGCGAAGCCGTCCAAGAAGCTGGTGTGGCTGCTGGGCGCGATCGCGTTCGCCATGATGCTCGCCGAGGGTGTCGCCAACGACTGGGCCGCCCTGCACGCCGAGGACGTCCTGGGCACGTCCACCAGCACGGCCGCCTTCGCTTACGGCTCGTTCGCGGTGGCGATGACGGTCGGCCGGTTCGCCACCGACCGGGTCGCCGCGATCGTCGGGCCGGTCGCGATCGTGCGCTACGGGGCGGCGCTGGCGGGGTTCGGGCTCACGCTCGTGGTGTTCTCGCCGTGGGTGTGGCTGGCGTTCACGGGGTGGGCGTTGTTCGGTCTCGGCCTGTCCGGCAGCGTCCCGCAGCTGTTCTCCGCCGCGGGCAACCTGGACAAGCGGTCGTCCGGCGCTTTGATGGCACGGGTCGTCGGGCTGGGTTACGTGGGTCTGCTCGCCGGTCCGGCGCTGATCGGCGGCCTGGCCCACTGGATCCCGCTGAACGTGGCGTTCCTCGTGCCGGTGGCGCTGTGCCTGCTGGGGGTGGTGTTCGCCAACGTCCTGGCGCCGCGCCCGGAACCCGCGGTGTCGGTGTCGGGCCGTTGACGCGCACGTGGCCGCGCCGGGTCAGGCGAAATATCGCCTAGCCCGGCGCGGCCACGTCACCACGCCTCATTTGGCCTGACGTGCCTGCCACCCGGTGCCGACCGTCTTGACCAGGTTCGGCGTCACGAAGATGCGCCGGAAGGGCAGGATCAACGGCATGTACACCTTGCCCAGCCAGTCCTTCTTCCGGACCAGCACGGCCATCTGGGCGTGATGGCGCCCGTTCCCGTCGTCGACCCAGCCGATGTGCATCGCCGTGTGCACCGTGCGATTGGCGAGCTCGGTCACCCACTCGTCGGAGGTCTGGTACACCGACTTCATCGGCACCACACGCATGTCCGGGCCACGCCGACCTTCGAGCAGGTCTTCGGGCAGCCGGTCGCGCAAGGACGGGTGGCGGGAAGAGCCGACACCGTTCTCTTCCGTGTCCCACTTGAGCAGTGCGCCGAGCTTCCACCGGACGGCGAAGAGGAGCTTGTACATCGGCGACGGGTTGAAATCCTTGCCGTCGCTGTCGAACTGGTCGACCAGCCGCGCCAGATCGTCAGGCCCACCGGGGGTCGAGAGGTCCCAAACGTCCTCGACCTCGAAATCCTTGACGAACTCGTGAATCCGCCATGGCCGCTCGGTGAACTCGGTGTTCGGGACCCTCATCCAAATCCTCCGGTATTCCTGGAACAGGTGGCTCGGGCTCAGTTCGTGGCCAACTCGGCGTTCACCTTACGTCGCCGGAAGATCACCCGGGAGCCGTTCTTCGGGATGTTGACGACGATGCGGCTGTGCGCGGGTTCCGGCTTCGGGTCGGCCCGCTCGACCACGCAGGTGGTGAAGATCGCCGTCAACGTGGCCTTCAGCTCGGTGAACGCGATCCGGTCGCCGAGGCAACGGGTGTGCCCGCCGCCGAACGGGATCCACGTGTGCGAGCCGGGCTTGGTGCCGAACCAGCGCTCGGGCTGGAACTCCTCCGGCTGCGAGTAGGTGTCCGCGTCCCGGTTGAGCAGGTAGGCGCTGGCCCACAGGCGGTCACCGGGCTGGTACTGCACGCCGCCGATCACGATCGGCTTGACGATCGCGCGGGGCACGATCTGGAGGATCGGCGAGCCGAGCCGCAGCACCTCGTGCACCACCGCGTCCAGGTACTTGTCGCTGGCGCCCTCGTCGATCTCGGCGATCAGCTTGTCGAGCGCGTCCGGGTTCCGGGTGAGGAACTCCAACGCCCAGCAGATGGCCGAGGCGGTCGTTTCCGTACCGGCCAGGAACTGCGTCATGATCTCGTCGCGCATCTCGATCCTGGTCGGCGACGAACCGTCCTTGTTGGTGATCGACAGCATCACCCCGAGCAGGTCGTCACCGGGCGCGCCGGACTTGATCCGCTCGTCGATCGCCTGGTCGACCATCTTGTGGAGCTGCTCACGCTGCTTGAGGAACGTGTTGATGCCGTTGGGGCGCATCGCCTTCAGCATCGCCATCCGCCAAGCGGGCAGCCGGTGGAACATCGTCATGGACGACGTGCGGGAGTTGAAGGTCAGCATCTTCATGACCAGTTCGAGCATCTCGTCCTGGCGGGACGGGCGGTGCTCCCCGAAGAGGACCTCCATGATCACCAAGGTGGTGTAGCGGTGTGCGTACGGGTGCACGGACACCGCCTCGTCGCGCGGCCAGGACGCGACGGTCTCGTTGGCCAGGTCGTAGACGGCCCGCTCGACGCGCTTCAGCGCCGAGCCGCGGAAACTCGGCATGACCGCGCGACGCCGCTCGAGGTGCGCTTCCTCCTCCAGGAAGGCGAGTCCGTTCTGGCCGGTCCACTTCTCGATCGGGCCGTTGCTGGAACCGGTGTGCACCTTGTCCCGGGGCGCGAGGAACATCTCCTTCACGTCCTGCGGCGCGGAGACCACGTGAATGCGGATGCCGGGGATGATCGTCACCCGGAACCGGTGGCCGTACTTGGCGCGGGACTCGCTGAAGAACTTCTCCGGGCGAGCCCAGATGCCGAGCACCTGGCGGATCCTCGATAGTTCCACCACCGGCAGCGCGGTGGAGGGGATGACGGCCTGGGGGGTCGGCGCGGTGTGGTCGACCGGGCACTTGCCCTCGGCCACGTCGGGCGCGTTGCTGGAGTGGTCCACTGTCTTTGCTTCCTTCATCTCGGTGACCGGGTGGTTCAATTGGCCCGACTTGCCGTTTCCGCAGGCGCCGCGGGCTCGTGCCCGGTCACCGCCGACGGTTTGCCCACTTCGGCCGGGGCCGGGCGGTTCACCGGGCCGACCGCGAGCAAGGCGAGCCCGCTGGCCAAGCCCGCGCCTGCCATGATCATGAACGCTACTTGGAACGAGGCGAGATCCGGGGCACCGGCGAGCACGGCCGCCACCACGGCGACACCGAGCGCCATGCCGATCTGGCGGGACATGGCCGACATGCCGGTGCCGGTCGCCATGCGCTCCGGCGGCAGCGACAGCGTGGCGGCGGCGGCCAGCGCGGGCAGGATGAGGCCGAACCCGATGCCGCCGATGATCGATCCGGGCAGGAAGCCGCCGCCGAAGTCCGGGGTGCCGTCCAGCACGAGTGCCCACCAGACGCCCGCGGCCGAGAAGAGGATGCCGCCGACCAGCCCGATCAGGCGCACTCCGTAGCGGACGGCCAGGATGCCGCTGGGAACGGCGAAGAAAGCGGCGGCCACCGGTCCCGGCGCGATCTCCATGGCGCCCCGCAGCGTCGAGTGCTGCCAGATCTGGGTCAGGAAGAGGATCGTGGACAAGGCCATCGCGCCGACGCCCATGAAGAACAAGGCGGTGGCGACGTTGCCCAGGGCCACGTTCCTGATCCTGAGGAGAGCGGGTTCGATGACCGGGGCGGGGTGCCGAAGCGCCCGCCGCACGGTGTAGACGAGACCAAGCGCGCCCACCACCGACAGGCCGATGACCTGGGCGCTGCCCCAGCCCCACGACTGCCCCTGGGAGATCGCCGCGACGAGCGCCGCGACCGTCGCCGCGAGCACGACGATGCCGAGCATGTCGGGGACGGGACCGGCTTCCTTCTCGGACTTCGGCAGCGCCCAGATGCCGATCGCCACGGCCACCACCCCGAGGGGGAGGTTCACGATGAAGATCGCGCGCCAGTCGGACTGGGCGAGCAGGCCACCCAGCGGCAGCGCGGCGGCGGAGCCGACCCCGCCCACCGCGGTCCACAGGCCGATCGCGATGCCGCGCCGGTGCGCGGGGAAGAGCCCGAGCAGCAGCCCCAGGGAGCTGGGCGCCATCAACGCGGCGCCGACGCCTTGCAGCGCCCGTGTCGCCACGAGCACTTCGAGCGAGGTCGCCGCGGCGCAGATCGCCGATGCCACGGTGAACAGCGCCAGGCCGAGCAGGAAGACCTGCTTGCGCCCCGACCGGTCCGCCCAGCGGCCACTGGGCAGCAGCAGCGCGGCGAACGTGATCGCGTAGGCGCTCATCACCCAGGACAGCGAGGTCAGGCTCGCGGACTGGAAGGTCTTCTGCATGCTCGGGAAGGCGATGTTCACGATCAGCATGTCGACCGCGGAGATGAACACCCCGATGAGGATGACCGTGATGGCCATACCCCGGCGGAGCGTGTCGTTGCTCATGCGTGGATCCAACTTTCGATTTCGTCAGCGGTGGTGGTGGCGGCGGCCTCGATGAGGGCGAAGTGGTCGGCCGCGACCACGGTGTGGACGTCGGTGGTCTCCCACCGCGTTCCGGCCCGGTCCGTTCCGCCGTCGAGCGGCTCGGCCGCCCGGATCATCAGGGTCTTGGCGGAAATCGGCGTCTGCCGGTGGTGCGCGAACAGGCGCAGGTAGGTGCCCATGGACAGCCAGTTCGCGTCGGAGATGGAGAGGTCGCGCCGCTCGTGCGCGATGATCTCCGTCATCATCGCCGCGAAGGCCTGCCCGACATGCTCACCGTCGACCTGCTCACCGTCGCCGTCGAGGGCCAACGTGTCGATCATGACGACCCCGGTCGGCGCGGCGCCCGAGGTTTCGAGGCGTTCGGCCAGGGCGTGCGCCACGATGCCGCCCATGGAGTAGCCGACCAGGACGAACGGCGCGTCGCCGACGGCCGTGCGGATCTCGCCTTCCAGAACTTCCAGGGCGACCTCCCTGGACTGCGGTGACAGCCCGGTGCCGAAGCCGGGCAGCGAGCAGACGTGCACATCCCGCACGCCCTCGAAGCGGTCGGCCAGCCGCATGAACTGCTCCTGGCCGGAGCCGACGACGTACACGTAGGACGGCACGCAGACGATCTTCACCCGGCCCGGCCCGGAGGCGAGCTGCGCGACCCGTCCGTCGGTGTCGGGCAGCTCGGCGGCCGAGGAGAAGACGGGCCCGCGGCCCGCGGCGTCCACGAGCTGCCGCAACGCCTCGGGCATGGTCCCGTTCTCGGCGGCGTGCTTGAGCCGCACGCTGATCATGTCCTCGGTCGGTGCGCCGGCGTCCGCCGTCCCGGTACCGACGAGCTTGAGCAGCTGCCGTGCGATCTCGGCCGGGGTGGGGTGCTCGAAGACGAACGACACGGGCAGGCGCAGGCCGGTCGCCTGGGCGAGCCGGTTGCGCAGCCCGACCGCGGTCATCGAGTCCATGCCGAGTTCGGTGAGCTTGCGCTCGACGTCGACCTGGTCGGCGGAGTGGTGGCCGAGCACGGCCGCCACCTGAGCCTTGACCAGGTCCAACGCGACGCCGTCCTGGTCCGCGTCGGACACCCCGGCCAGCCGCTGCGCGAGCGAGCCGCCCTCCGTCGCACGCTTGGCGGGCAGCCGGACCAGACCGCGCAACAGCGCGGGGAGGGACTCCTCACGGGCCTGCGCCCGCAACGCCGCCATGTCCAGTCGCACCGGCGCCAGCAGTGCGGCGTCCACGCCGACGGCGTGGTCGAACAGCGCCAGTCCGCTCTCCAGGGACAGGTCCGCGGTGCCCGCCGACCCGACGGCGTCGGGCGTTGCCCCCGCCCAGGCTCCCCACGCCAGCACGGTCCCGGCGAGTCCTGCCGAGCGGCGCCTGCGCACCAGCGCCTCCGCGCATGCCGCGTCCACGGACGCGACCGGGGCCACCTCCCGGCCGCCGCCGATGGCGGCGAACGAGGAGAACAGCACGAATGCGGAAAGGTCCAGTCGCTCGGTCGCCGCGTGCAGCTGCCAGGCCAGGTCCAGCCTGTCACCGTCGAGGTCGCCGCCGGTGTGCAGCACCGCCGTGAGCGGCTGCTCCAGGGACTCGATCAGCGGGGCCAGCCGGTCCGGGGCAGCGGTCTCGACGCGCGCCCGCGCGCCGAGACCTTCCAGTTCCCCGACCAGTTCTGCCACGCCGTGTCCATCGTGACCTTGCTCGGTGAGCAGGAGCAGGTTCCTGACGCCGTGCCGGGCCGCCAGGTGCTTCGCCAGCGCTGAGCCCGCGCGGGTCGAGCCGCCGGTGATCAGGACGGTGCCCTCGGGGTCCAGCGGCCTCGTCCGGTCCGCGGCTCCGGCGGACACACGGGCCAGTCTGGGAACCAGGACCTGCCCACCGCGCACGGCGAGCCGCGGTTCGTCCAGGTCGAGCAACGCGCTCCACTCCGGCTCGCCATCCGCGTCCACCACGACGAAACGACCGGGGTCCTGGGCCTGCGCGGCCCGGACCACACCCCACACCGCTGCCTGCGCGGCATCGGGGACTTCATCCCCGACACCCACTGCGGCACGCGTCGTCACCACGAGCGTGGCCGCGCCCAACCGCGTGCACGCCGACCACTGGCGCACCAGATCCGACGCCTCGGCCGCCGCGGCGCGCACGGCTGCCAGACCGTCCGAGGCAGAGGTGTCGATCGCGGCCAGCACGACCCGGGGGGCCGCGGCGCCACCGTCGACAGCCCGTTCGAGCGCGGCCAGGTCCTCGAACCGGTCCGCCGCACCCCCGACCCCACCCAGACCGGCCAACCGCACCGGCCGGGCAACCCCGACCGGGACCGGGACCCAGTCCACCCCGTACATCGAGTTCTGCTCCCGGCGCAGCGCCTCCAGGTGGGCCTGGTCGGGCTCGCGGAACACGACCCGATCCACCTGCGCCACCGGCGCGCCGTTGACGTCGAAGACGTCCAGCCGCAGGGTGTCGCCGTCGGCGGTGACGCGGGCCCGGCCCCGGGTGGCGCCGGTCGCGGCCAACCGCACTCCCGACCACGAGACCGGCAACTTCGCCGCGCCCTGCTCGCCGAAGCTCAGCTGCCCGATGTGCAGCGCGGACTCGAACAGGGCCGGGTGGATCCCGAAGCTGTCCACCTCGGTGCCGTCCGCGAGCGCGAGCTCGGCGTACGCCGCACCGTCCAGGGTCCACACCGCCCGCAGGCCTTGCAGCGCGGGGCCGCAGTCCAGGCCGAGTCCCGCCAAGGACGCGTACAACGCGTCGACCGACACGGACTCCGCACCCGCCGGCGGCCACTCGCCCTGCCAACCGGGCAGGGGCTCGGCGTCCGGCGCGAGCCAACCACGGCAGTGGCAGGTCGACTCGGCGTGCTTGTCGCCATCCGGCCGGGAGTAGACCGCCACCTCGCGGCGACCGTCCGCGCCGAGACCGCCGACGATCACCTGGATGTGCAGCGCCGAACCCTCCGACACCAGCAGCGGCGCCAGGAACATCATCTCGTCGAGCAGCGGGGCCTCGACCTCACGGCCCGCGGCCAGCGCCAGTTCGACCAGCGTCGTGCTGGGCGTGACCGGGAGGCCGAACGCGCCGTGGTCGCGGAGCCAGGGCTGGGAGTCCTGGGAGAGGCGACCGGTGAGCACCCACTCGTCCCGGTCGGCGAGCTGCACGGCCGCCGCCAGCACGGGGTGCCCGACGTCGCCGAGGCCGGCGGAGCCGCGGTCACCGACGTGCTGACTCGCGCTCGGCCAGTACCGCCTGCGCTGGAAGGCGTAGGTGGGCAGGGGGACCTGCCGCGCGCCGGAGTCGGCGAAGCAGGCGTCCCAGTCGACCTTGACGCCGGCGACGTGCGCCTCGCCGAGTGAGAGCAGGAAGCGGTTCAGGCCGCCCTGGTCCCGCCGCAGCGAGCCGAGCACGCCGACCCTGCCTTCGACCCGCGCGGCGGCGATGGTGTCCTCCACCGGCACGACCAGCATGGGGTGCGGGGAGATCTCCACGAAGCAACTCGCGCCGTTGTCGATCAGCGCCCGGATCGCCGGCTCGAAGCCGACCGGGTTGCGCAGGTTGGCGTACCAGTAGTCCGCGTCCATCGTCGCGGTGTCGATGAACGCCCCGAGCGCCGTCGAGTACAGCGGGACGTTCCCGCGGCGTGGCGTGACCGGGGCGAAGGCCGCCAGCATCTCGTCGCGGGCCACCTCCACGTGCGCCGAGTGCGAGGCGAAGGTGGCGGCGAGCTTCTTCGCCCGGATCTCCTCGCGTTCACACCGCGCCACGAGCTCGTCGATCGAATCCGTGTCGCCCGCGATGATCACCGCCGCCGGACCGTTGATCGCCGCCACCGTCACGCGATCCCCGTACGACGCGATCAGCTGCCGGACCTGCTCGGCGGGCAACCCGACCGAGGCGATGCAGGTCGTTCCCACGAGCATGTCCCGGGCCACCTGGCTGCGTCGCGCCACGACCCTGGCCGCATCCCGCAGCGAGAGGGCGCCCGCGACGTACGCCGCGGCGATCTCGCCCTGCGAGTGCCCCACCACGGCCGACGGCTCGACGCCGTAGGACCGCCACAAGGCGGCCAGACCCGCCATCACGGCGAACAAGGCAGGCTGCACGACGTCGACCTGTTGCAGGGACGGCGCATCGGCCGCACCTCGCAGCACGTCCTCCAACCGCCAGTCGACGAACTCCGCCAGGGCTTCTCCACACGCGGCGATCTCGGCGGCGAAGACGGGGGAGGAGTCGAGCAGTTCGACCGCCATGCCCAGCCACTGGCCACCCTGACCCGGGAACACGAACACCGGCTTGACGGCGCCGGAGGGGCGGCCCGAGGCCGTCCGCTCCGTCGGGTCGCCCACGGCGAAGGCGGCCAGTTCGGCGGCCAGCTCGTCCCGGTCGCCCGCCACGAACACCGCCTGGTGGTCCAGCCGGGCTCGCGTCGCCAGCTGGGAGTACCCGAGGTCGGGCAAGGAGAGCCCGGGGTTCTCCAGCACGTGCAGGCGCAGCCGCTCGGCTTGGGCCCGCAGGGCGGGCTCGGTGCGCGCGGACAGCAGCACCGGCGTCGCGGGCGCCGGGGCGACGGCCTCGGGAACGACGGCCTCGGATCCGTCGACTTCGACGTCGGTGGGCGCCTCTTCGAGGATGATGTGCGCGTTGGTGCCGCTCACCCCGAAGGACGACACGCCCGCGCGGCGGGGACGGCCGTGGCCGTTCCACTCCCTGGCTTCGGTCAGCAGCTCGACCTCGCCGGAGTCCCAGTCGATGTGCGAGGACGGCGTCTCCGCGTGCAGGGTCCGGGGCAGGACCCCGTGCCGCATCGCCATCACCATCTTGATCACACCGGCGACACCGGCCGCACCCGAGGTGTGGCCGATGTTCGACTTGATCGAGCCGAGCCACAGGGGCCCGTTCGCGCGTTCCCGGCCGTACGTCGCCAACAGGGCGTGTGCCTCGATCGGATCACCGAGCGCGGTGCCCGTGCCGTGACCCTCGACCACGTCCACATCGGACGGGGTCAGTCCGGCGTTGGCCAGCGCCTGTCGGATGACCCGCTCCTGAGCGGGGCCGCTCGGCGCGGTCAGACCGTTGCTCGCGCCGTCCTGGTTGATCGCCGTGCCCCGGACGAGGCCGAGGATGCGCCGTCCGTTGCGCTGGGCGTCGGACAACCGCTCCAGCACCACAAGGCCGAGCCCGTCGGCGAAACCGGTGCCGTCGGCCGAAGCCGAGTAGGCGCGGCAGCGGCCGTCCGGGGAGTTCGCCCGTTGACGGGTGAACTCCGTGAACGTGATCGGCGTCGTCATGAACGTCACGCCGCCGACCAACGCGAGGGAGCACTCGCCGCTCCTCAGCGACTGCGCCGCCAGGTGCATCGCCACGCCCGAGGAGGAGCAGGCCGTCTCCACCGACACGGCGGGACCTTCCAACCCCAGGGTGTAGGCGATGCGGCCCGAGGCGACGCTGGACATGGTGCCGGTGAGGCGGTAGCCCTCGTACTCGCTCGGCACGAGCATCCCGTAGTCGGCGCCGGTGATGCCGAGGAAGACGCCGGTGTCGCTGCCCCGCAAGGAGGTCGGGTCGATACCGGAGCGCTCGAAAGCCTCCCAGGACGTCTCCAGCAGCAGGCGCTGCTGGGGGTCCATGGCCATGGACTCGCGGGGGCTGATCCCGAAGAACTCGGCGTCGAAGTCACCCATGCCGGAGATGAAGCCACCGCCGCGGGCGTCGGTCGTGCCGATCTTCTCGATGTCCGTGCTGTAGAGCCCTTCCAGGTCCCAGCCCCGGTCGGTCGGGAACGGGCCGATCACGTCGCGGCCCTCGGCCACCAGTTCCCACAGCTCTTCGGGGGAGGTGACGCCGCCGGGGTAGCGGCAGCCGATGCCGACGATCGCCAGCGGCTCGTCCACCGCCCCGTGCCGCTTCTGCGCGGCGGGCAGGGCAGTCCCCGCGGTGCCGTCGACCTCGGCGAGCAGCAGCCGGGCGATGGCCACCGGCGTGGGGTGGTCGAAGACAACGGTGGCCGCCAGCCGCACGCCGGTGCTGTGCGAGAGGCGGTTGCGCAGTTCGACCGCGCTGACGGAGTCGAAGCCGAGGTCCTTGAAGGCACGCTCGATGTCGACCTCGTCGGCGGAGTCGTGGCCGAGCACGGCGGCGACCTGCGCCCGCACCAGGTCGAGCACCACGCGTTCCCGCTCGGCTTCCGGCACCTCGGCCAGGCGTCGAGCCAGGCTCCCGCCCGCCGCGGTACGGCGGTTGGGCACCTGCACCAGTCCACGCAGCAGGGCAGGTAGCTGCCCTGCGCGGGCCTGGTCGCGCAGGATGGCCAGGTCCAGCTCGACCGGGACCAGCAGCGGCTCGTCGCCGGCGACGCAGCGGTCGAAGAGTTCGAGTCCGAACTCGGCCGAGAGCGTGCGGATACCGGCTTGCGCGAGGCGGGCGAGGCTGGCCTCGTCGAGTTCGGCGGCAATGCCACGGCCGTCGGCCCAGAAGCCCCAGGCGAGCACGGCGCCCACGAGTCCGGCCGAGCGGCGGCTGCGGGCCAAAGCCTGCACGGCCGCGTCCGCCGCGGACGACGCGGCTTGGCCAGGGCTGCCGATCAGCGCGGCGAAAGAGGAGAACAGCACGAAGGCGGCGAGGTCCGCGTCGGCGGTCAGCTCGTGCAGGTGCCACGCGGCGTCCGCGTTGACCCGCAAGACCTGCTCCAGCCGTTCCGCGGAGAGGGCCTCGATCAGACCCGCGTCGGGCAGGCCCGCCATGTGCACGACCGCGGTCAACGGGCGTTCCAGGGAACCGAGCAGCCCTGCCAGCTGGTCGCGATCGGTGACGTCACAGGCTTCGACCCGCACCTGCGCGCCGAGGGACTCCAGCGTGGCGACCAGGTCGGCGGCGCCGTCGGCGGCCGGCCCACGGCGACTGACCAGCAGCAGGTGGCGGGCGCCGTGGCGCTTGACGATGTGCTCGGCGAACAGGGCGCCCAACGCGCCGGTGCCGCCGGTGATCAGGACAGTGCCGTCGGGGTCCAGCGGCCTCGTCCGATCCGTGGAACCGGTGGGCACACGGGCCAACCTCGGCGCCAGGACCCGACCACCGCGCACCGCGAGCTGGGGCTCGTCCAGGTCCAGCAGCGCGCCCCACTCCGGTTCACCCGCCACCTCCACGTCCACCAGGAGGAAACGACCGGGATGCTCGGACTGCGCGGCCCGCACGACACCCGCCACGGCCGCCTGTGCCGAATCGGGAACCTCGTTCCCGACACCCACCGCACCGCGCGTGGTGACCACCAAGGTGGCCTCGCCCAGCTGCCTGCACGCCAGCCAGCGCTGCGCCAAGGCCAACGCCTCGGCAGCGGCGGCGCGCACGTCCGCGGCGGGAGTGTCGATCAGGGCCAGCACGACGTGAGGTGCCGCGGCACCACCGTCAACGGCCAGTTCGAGCCCGGCCAGGTCGTCGTACCGATCCCCGCCGCCCACGGCTCCGCCCAGAGCGGCGGTGCGCACAGTCCTGGACGCCTCGGCCTGGACCGGAACCCACTCCATCCGGAACAACGAGTTCTGCCTCCGGCGCAACTCTTCGAGGTGAACCGAATCGGCCTCACGGGCAGTGATCCGGTCCACGCACGCCACGGGCGTGCCCTCGGCGTCGAAGATGTCGAGCCGCAGCGCGTTGTCGCCCACGGGCGTGATGCGTGCCCGTGCCTGTGTCACGTCGGCACCCGCCAGCCGCACTCCCGCCCAGGTACCCGCGGACAGGGAAGCGTCGGGTTGCCGAGCGCCGTGCAGCGCGGACTCCAGCAGGGCCGGGTGGACGCTGAAGGCGCCTGCCGTGACGCCGTCGGGCAGCGCGAGTTCGGCGTACACCTCGGGACCGAGAGTCCACGCCGCCTGCACGCCCTGCAACACCGGACCGCAGTCCACGCCGAGTTCCGCCAAAGTGGCGTACAACGCGTCGACCGACACGGGCTCGGCACCTGCCGGCGGCCACTCGCCCTGCGTGCTGGTCAGCGGCTCGGCATCGGGGACGAGCCGGCCCCGCGCGTGGCAGGTGACCGCGGCGGACTGTTCCTCGTCCGCCTCCGGCCGCGAGTAGATCGCCACCTCGCGGTGGCCGTCGGCGTCGGCCTGACCGAGCGTGACCTGGACGCGGACGGCGTCATCGCCCAGGACCAGTGGCGCTTCCAGGTTCAATTCCGCGAGCTGGGCGCACCCCACGCGGTTGCCCGCGGACAGCGCCAGCTCCACGAACGCGGCGCCGGGAAGGGCGACCGCGCCGAACAGCGCGTGGTCGCGCGTCCACGGCTGCGACTCCTGGGAGACGCGGCCGGTGAGCACCCATTCGTCCTGGTCGCCGACCTTCACGGCCGCCGCCAGGATGGGGTGCTCGACGCGGCTCAGGCCCACCGCGGAGGCATCGGCCAGACCTGTGCCGGAGAGCCAGTAGCGCTTGTGCTGGAAGGCGTAGGTCGGCAGGGGGACCTGTCGCGCGCCGGAGTCGGCGAAGCGGGCGGCCCAGTCGACCTTGACGCCGGCGATGTGCGCCTCGCCGAGCGAGAGGGTGAAGCGGGCCAGGCCGCCTTCGTCACGGCGCAGGGAGCCGACCACTCCGATCCGGTCGACCGCGCCGTGAGCGGCGATCGTCTCCTCCACCGCCATGGTGAGGACCGGATGCGGAGACATTTCGATGAAGCAGCCGGTGCCGTGGTCGATGAGGGCGCGGATGGCGGGTTCGAAGTCCACCTGCCCGCGGAGGTTGGTGTACCAGTAGTCGGCGTTCATCGTGGTGGTGTCGATGAACCCGTTGGTGGCGGTGGAGTAGAAGGGGATCGTCGCGGTTTTGGGCTCGGTGGGCGCCAGTGCCTTGACCAGGTCGGTGCGGATTGCTTCGACGTAGTGGGAGTGGGAGGCGTAGTCGACGGCGATGCGGCGTGCGCGGATGTCGTCTTGCTGGCAGGTGGCGAGGATGGCGTCGAGTGCTGCGGGTTCGCCGGCGATGACGACGGTGGCGGGTCCGTTGACGGCGGCGATGGACACTCGGCCCGTGTGGGGTGCGATGAGTTTTTCGACGCGTTCGACGGGCAGGGAGATGGACATCATGCCGCCGTGTCCGGCGAGGTGGTCGCGGACGAGTTGGCTGCGCAGGGTGACGATCCTGGCGGCGTCCGTCAGTGACAGCGCACCGGCGACGTAAGCGGCGGCGATCTCGCCCTGGGAGTGGCCCACCACGGCGGAGGGTTCGATGCCGTGGGAGCGCCACAGTGCGGCCAGCCCTGCCATGACGGTGAACAGTGCGGGCTGGACGACGTCGACGCGTTCCAGGGACGGCGCGTCGGGGGCCGCGCGTAGGACGTCGTCGAGGTTCCAGTCCACGAACGGGGCCAGTGCTTCGCCGCAGGCGGCGATCTCGGCGGCGAACACGGGGGAGGAGTCCAACAACTCCACCGCCATGCCGACCCATTGCGCTCCCTGGCCCGGGAACACGAACACGGACTTGGCACCGGGCGTAACGCGGCCTTCGACCACCACGGGCGATGACCCGGAAGCGGACAGGGCGGCCAGCCCTGCCAGCAGTTGCGTGCGGTCGGAGGCCGCCACGAGACCGCGATGTTCCAAGTGGGCTCTTGTCGTGGCCGCGGAGAAGCCCACGTCGAGGAGCGACAGCTCCGGACGCGCCAGCAGGTGCGTGCGCAGCCTCTCGGCCTGGGCGCGCATCGCGGCTGCGGTGCGGCCTGAGACCGTCACGGGAACCGCGGGCATGACCCGGGGCTGGACGGCATCGGCAGCGGGTTCCGCGGCGGGGGCCTCTTCCAGGATGAGGTGGGCGTTGGTGCCGCTCACCCCGAAGGAAGACACGCCCGCGCGCCGGGGCCTGTCTCCCGTGGGCCATGGCCGGGCCTCGGTCAACAGCGCGACGTCGCCGGATTCCCAGTCGATGTGCGGTGACGGCGTGTCCGCGTGCAGGGTGGCGGGCAGCGTCTCGTGCTGCATGGCCATCACCATCTTGATCACACCGGCGACGCCCGCGGCGAGGGAGGTGTGCCCGATGTTCGACTTGATCGAGCCGAGCCACAGCGGCGCGTTCGCCCGTTCTTGGCCGTAGGTGGCCAGCAGTGCCTGGGCTTCGATGGGGTCGCCGAGCACCGTGCCGGTGCCGTGGCCTTCGACCGCGTCCACATCGGACGGGGTGAGTCCGGCGTTGGCCAGTGCCTGGCGGATGACCCGCTCCTGCGAGGGGCCGTTCGGCGCGGTCATGCCGTTGCTGGCGCCGTCCTGGTTGATCGCCGTGCCCCGGATCAGGCCGAGGATGCGTCGTCCGTTGCGCTGCGCGTCGGACAACCGCTCCAGCACCACCAGGCCGAGCCCGTCGGAGAAACCGGTGCCGTCGGCCGAAGCCGAGTACGCGCGGCAGCGGCCGTCCGGGGACACGGCCTGCTGCCGGCTGAACTCGGCCAGCAGGAAGGGGCCGGACATGATGGTCACGCCACCGACGAGGGCCATGGAGCATTCGCCGCCGCGCAAGGCTTGGGTGGCCATGTGCAGGGCGACCGCGGACGACGAGCAGGCGGTGTCCACGGAGACGGCGGGGCCCTCCAAGCCGAGGACGTAGGAGATGCGGCCCGAGGACACACTGGCCGCGCCACCGGTCAGCTGCAAACCCTCGATGTGCGGCAGGGTGCCTGCGGGCACCGCGCAGTAGTCGGTGGTGGCGACGCCGCAGAAGACGCCGGTGTCGCTACCGCGCAGCGAGGTCGGGTCGATCCCGGCGTGCTCGAACGCCTCCCACGACGCCTCCAGCAGCAGGCGTTGTTGCGGGTCCATGGCGAGCGCCTCGCGCGGGCTGATCCCGAAGAACTCGGCGTCGAAGTCGGCGATCTTGTCGAGGAAGCCGCCGCCGCTGGTGGACACGGCTCCGGGCTGCCTCATGCTCGGGTCGTAGATCCTGTCCAGGTCCCAGCCGCGATCGGTCGGTAGCCCGGTGGACGCGTCGCGACCGGAGGCCACGAGCTCCCACAGTTCCTCCGGGGAGGTGACACCGCCGGGGTAGCGGCAGCTCATACCGATGATCGCCAGCGGCTCACTGGCCTGCGCGAGCAGCCGCTTGTTGAGCTGACGGAGCCGGTCGGTTTCCTTGAGAGATTTCCGGAGCGCCTCGACGAGCTGTTTCGGGTCGGTGGCCATGTCTATTCCTTCGTCTCCAAGCCCGTAGCGGCGGCGGTGTTCTCTACCGGTGTCATGCGAGGTCCTCTTCGGCCATCCGGATCAGGGCCTCGGCGTCCATGTCGTCGATCCCGTCAATGCCCCCGTGGTCGACGAGGTCCACCGGCAAGTCGTTGTCCGCCAGTTCGCGCAGGGTGTCGAGCAGCCCTGCCCTGCGCAGCCGGTCGATGGGAACGGAGGCGAGCAGCGAACGGATCTCTTCCTCTTCCGACCGTGGTTTGGCGGCGGAGTCCGACACGAGCTCCGGCAGCAGGTGGCGGGCGACAGCCGCCGGGCTGGGGTAGTCGAAGACGAGCGTGGCGGGGAGTCGGACGCCGGTGGCCTGGGTGAGCCGGTTGCGGAGTTCGACGGCGCTGAGCGAGTCGAAGCCGAGCTCTTTGAAGGCGCGTTCGGGGTCGATGGCGGTGGCCGAGGCGTGGCCGAGCACGGCGGCCACCTGCGCCTGGACCAGCTCGAGCACGATCTGCTCGCGACCGGCCTCCGGCACGCCCGCCAAGCGCTGGGCCAGCGCCGCCGCGCTCGCCTCGACCACACGAGTCGGAACCCGGACCAGTCCGCGCAGCAACGGCGGCAACATGCCGATCCGGGCTTGGGCGCGCAGGGTGGCGTTGTCGAGGCGGACGAGGGCCATGACGGCGGCGTCGACGTCGAGGGACTGGTCGAAGAGTTCGAGACCGGTCTCGGCGGTGAGGGCGCCCATGCCCATCCGTTCGAGGCGGGTCAGGTCGGCTTCGCTGAGTTCTCCTGCCATGCCGGTGGTTTGTGACCAGAGGCCCCAGGCGAGTGAGGTGGCGGGCAGGCCTGCTGCGCGGCGTACGTCGGCGAGTGCGTCGAGGGATGCGTTGGCGGCGGCGTAGTTGCCTTGGCCGGGGCTGCCGATGAGTGCGGCGACCGAGGAGAACATGACGAAGGCGGCGAGGTTGGCGTCTTCGGTGAGTTCGTGCAGGTGCCATGCGGCGTCGAGCTTGGGTCGCATGACGTGTTCGATGCGGTCGGGGGTGAGCGATTCGATGATGCCGTCGTCGAGCACGCCGGCGGTGTGCAGGACTGCGGTCAGCGGGCGTTCCACAGTGGACAGGACGCCGGCCAGTTGGGTGCGGTCGGACACGTCGCAGGCGGCGACCCGGGCGGTGCAGCCCAGTTCTTGCAGTTCGGCGACGAGTTCGGCAGCGCCGTCGGCCTCAAGGCCGCGTCGGCTCAGCAGCAGCAGGTGTCGCGCACCGTGGGTGGTGGCGAGGTGGCGGGCGAACAACGCGCCCAGTCCGCCCGTGCCGCCGGTGATGACCACCGTGCCGTCGGGGTCAAGGGGAGCCGGAACCGTCAGCACGACCTTGCCGACGTTGAGGCCTTCCCGCAGGTGACGCAGAGCCGCCCGGCCCTGTCGCACATCCCAGGTCCGGATCGGTGCGAATCCGAGCACACCCTGCTTGAACAAGGCCACGATCTCGGACAACAACTGTCCCAGGCGCTCCGGCCCCGCCTGCCACAGGTCGAAAGCCCGATACGCCACGCCCGGGTGGTCCGCCGCGATCTTCTCCGCGTCGCGGATGTCGGCCTTGCCCATCTCCACGAAACGGCCGCCACGCGGCAGCAGGTCCGCGGAAGCGTCCACGAACTCGCCGGCCAGGGAGTTCAGCACCACGTCGACCCCGGCGCCCCCGGTGGTAGCCAGGAAAGCATCGCGGAACCCGAGGTCACGCGACGAAGCGATGTGGTCGTCAGCGACGCCCGAAGCCCGCACCACGGGCCATTTGGAGGGACCGGCCGTGGCGAACACCTCCGCGCCGAGGTGCCGCGCGATCTGCACCGCCGCCATGCCGACGCCGCCGGCTGCGGCGTGGACCAGCACCCGTTCGCCCGCACGCAACCCGGCCAGGTCCACGAGACCGTGATAGGCGGTCGCGTAGGCCACCGGCACAGATGCCGCCTGGGTGAAGGTCCACTCTTCCGGCACCGGGGCGAGCAGGCTCTGATGGGCGATCGCCACCGGGCCGAAAGACCCCATGACGATGCCGAAGACCCGGTCGCCGGGGGCGAAGGTGGTGACCTCCGAGCCGACCTCCAGCACCACACCGGCAGCCTCGGCGCCCAGGGGCACGTCCTCCGGGTACAGGCCGAGGGCGATCAGCACATCGCGGAAGTTCAACCCGGCGGCCCGAACCCCGATCCGCACTTCGTCGGCGGCCAGCGGCCGACGGGCGTCCGAGGGCGCGATCACCACGTCCTCGAGGGAGCCCTTGCGCTTGACGGACAGGTGCCACGCGTCATCGGCCGGGGCAGCAGTGGCCGCGCTCAAGCGCGGCGCGAGCACCCGGCCCTCGCGCACCGCGACCTGCGGTTCCTCCAGAGCGGCCAATCCGCCCCATTCGGGCTCGTCGCCGTCGAGGTCGACCAGGAGGAAACGTCCGGGGTGTTCGGATTGCGCGCTGCGCAGTAGTCCCCACGCGGCGGCTTGGGCGATGTCGGGGGTCTCGTCGCCGATGGCGACCGCGTGTCGGGTCGTCACGACCAGGGTGGCCTCGCCGAGCCATTCGCTGGCCAGCCAGTTCTGTGCCAGGGCCAGTGCCTCACCGGCGGTGGTCCTGGCGGCTTCGGCGATGTCGCCTTGCGGAGTGTCGATCGCGGCCAGCACCAACTCGGGCATCGGGGCACCGTCGGCCACGGCCCGTTCCAACGCCGCCAGATCCGCGAAACGGTCACCCGCAACGGAAAGGCCACCGATGACCGCGACGCGCGCCGACTTGCCCGTGGCAGGCGCGACCGGGCTCCAGTCCAGCTCGTACACGGGCTGCCGCCCACTGCGCTGCAACCGCCGCAACTGCGCCGGATCGACCGGGCGCATGTCCAGGCGGCCCAAACTCAACACCGGCACGCCCTGCTCGCTGACGACGTCGATGCCGAACGCGGTGTCATCGACCTGGCGCATGCGCACCCGCACCCGTGACAGGCCGCGTTCGCCGATGCGCACGTTCGACCAGGAGAACGGCAGGACGGCCGTGTCCCGTGGCCCTTGCTCAGGCAGACCCGCGTGCAGGGAGGCGTCGAAGAGCGCCGGGTGGATGCCGAAGTCCTCGCCGCCGGTGTCGCCGGGCAGCGCTACCTCGGCGTAGGAGTCGCCGCCGACCTTCCACGCCGCACGCACGCCCTGGAACATCGGCCCGTAGTCGAAACCCAGTTCCGCCATCCCCGTGTACAGCGCGTCCGCCGTGACCTCGACACCACCGGCGGGCGGCCACTGCGCGGGAATCCACGGCTCGACCGGCGCGGCATCCTCGACCGCCAACCAGCCCCGCGCGTGACAGGTCGCCTCGCCCTGTTCGTCGTCACCGGTCTCAGGTCGGGCGAAAACAGCCACCTCACGGCGACCGTGCTCACCGGCGGGACCCACGGTGATCTGCAAGTTCACCGTCGAGCCCTGCTCCAACAGCAGCGGGGACTCCATCACCAGCTCGTCAACGACCGGGGTGCCCGCGTGGCGACCGGCAGCCAATGCCAACTCGACCCACGCCGTGCCTGGCACGATCGTCACGCCCAGCACGACGTGATCGCTCACCCACGGCTGGGATTCCGCCGAGAACCGTCCGGTGAACACCCACTCGTCCCGGTCACCGACCTGCACCACCGCGGCCAGCACCGGATGACCCATCCGACCCAGACCCGCCGCCGTGACGTCACCCTGCGCCGACGGCATCAGCCAGTAGGTCTCGCGCTGGAACGCGTAGGTGGGCAGGTCGACGCGCTGGGCGCCGGTGCCGCCGTAGTAGGCGTTCCAGTCGATCTTGATGCCGGTGGTGGCCGCCTGGCCGACGAATCGGGCGAAGGTGGCGGTTTCGCTGTGCTTGGCGCGGAGGGCGGCGATGACGGCCGAGTCGCGCGCGGCGTCCCCGTTCTCCGTTTCTTCGAGGACCTGTCCGGTCATGGCCGTGAGGGTGGTGTCGGGTCCGAGTTCGAGGTATCGGCGGACGCCGAGGTCGTGCAGGGTGCGGATGCCGTCGGCGAAGCGGACGGCGTGGCGTACGTGCTGGACCCAGTAGTCGGCGTCGAACGCGGTCACGATCTGTCCGGTGAGGTTGGACATGATCGGGGTCGTCGGGGCCTTGTAGGCCAAACGTTGTGCCACAGCACGGAATTCGGCGAGCATCGGCTCCATGCGCGGGGAGTGGAACGCATGACTCACGCGCAGACGCGTGGTCTTGCGGCCTTCCCACGCGGGCAGCCATTCGTCGGCTGCGTCGGCGTCGCCGGAGACGACGACCGCTCGTGGCCCGTTGACCGCCGCGATTTCCAACCGGCCCTCAAAACCGACCAGAGACGCGGTGACTTCGGCTTCCTCGGCTTGGACCGCGACCATGGCACCGCCGGTGGGCAGCGCGCCCATCAGCCGGCCACGTGCCGCGACCAGCGCGCACGCGTCGGCGAGCGACAGCACGCCGGAGACGTGGGCTGCGGCCAGCTCACCGACGGAGTGACCGATGAGGTAGTCGGCGCGCACACCGAACGACTCGACCAGCCGGTAGAGAGCGACCTCGACCGCGAACAGCGCGGCCTGCGTGTACTCCGTCTGGTTCAGCGAGCCGTCCTCGACGGCCAGCAGTTCGCGCACCGGACGGCCGACCAGCGGGTCCAGTGCGGCGCACACCTCGTCCAGGGCGGCGGCGAACACCGGGAAGGCCTGCGCGAGTTCCAGGCCCATGCCCGGACGCTGTGAGCCCTGACCCGTGAACAGGAACGCGGTCTTGCCCAGGACGGCGCGGCCTTCGAGCACACCAGCCGAGGGCGTAGCCGCCGCCAGCGCGGTCAACCCGGCGAGCAGTTCCTCACGATCGGCGGCGACCACTACCCCACGCTGCTCCAGCAGCGCACGTGACGTGGCCGAGGTGAAGGCGACATCGACCACGGACAACCCGGAGTCGGCGACCACCAGTTCCCGCAGCCGCTCGGCCTGCGCCCGCAACGCGGCATCGCCACGACCGGACACCATGACCGGAACGGGACCGGCCGGACGCGGCGGCACGACCTCGACCGGCTGGTCGTCGTCCTCGTCGTCGGTCGGCGCCTCGTCGGTCGGGGCCTCCTCCAGGATGATGTGGGCGTTGGTGCCACTCACGCCGAAGGACGACACACCCGCACGACGCGGACGGCCGCCGGCGGGCCACTTGCGCGCTTCGGTCAGCAGTTCGATCTGACCGGATTCCCAGTCCACGTGCGGTGACGGCGTGCCCGCGTGCAGGGTGGCGGGCAGCGTCTCGTGACGCATGGCCATGACCATCTTGATCACACCGGCGACGCCGGCGGCGGCCGACGTGTGGCCGATGTTCGACTTGATCGACCCCAGCAGCAGCGGCCCGTTCTCGCGCTCCCGGCCGTAGGTCGCGAGCAACGCCCGAGCCTCGACGGGGTCGCCCAGCTGCGTGCCGGTTCCGTGACCCTCGACCGCGTCCACATCGGAGAGCCGCAAACCGGCGTTCTCCGCGGCCTTTCGGATCACCCGTTCCTGCGACGGACCGTTCGGCGCGGTCAGACCGTTGCTGGCGCCGTCCTGGTTGATCGCGGTGCCCCGGATCAGGCCGAGGATGCGCCGTCCGTTGCGCTGGGCGTCGGACAACCGCTCCAGCACCACCAGGCCGAGCCCGTCGGAGAAACCCGTGCCGTCAGCCGACGCCGAATACGCCTTGCACCGGCCATCCGGCGCCAGACCACGCTGTCGGCTGAACTCCCGCAGCATGAAGGGCCCCGGCATGAGAGCGACACCGCCCACGAGGACCAGTGAGCTTTCGCGCGCCCGCAGCGCTTGCGCGGCGAGGTGCAGGGCGACGGCGGAGGAGGAACACGCGGTGTCCACGGACACCGCCGGTCCCTCCAGACCGAACAGGTAGGAGATGCGACCGGACGAGACGCTGGCCGCGCCGCCGGTGAGCTGGAACCCCTCGACCTGGACCAGGCTGCCTTCCGGCACCAAGCTGTAGTCGGTGACGCCGAGGCCGCAGAAGACACCGGTGTCGCTGCCGCGCAGCGAGGTCGGGTCGATACCGGCGTGCTCGAAAGCCTCCCAGGACGTCTCCAGCAGCAGGCGCTGCTGGGGGTCCATGGCCAGTGCCTCGCGGGGGCTGATCCCGAAGAAGTCGGCGTCGAACTCCCCGATGCCCTCCAGGAAGCCGCCACCCTTGGTGTAGACCTTCCCCGACTGATCGGGGTCGGGGTCGTAGAGCCGCTCCAGGTCCCAGCCACGGTCGGTGGGCAGCCCGGTGATGGCGTCCTGCCCCCCGGCCACCAGTTCCCACAGCTCGTCAGGGGACGTCACGCCGCCGGGGTAGCGGCAGCTCATGCCGATGATCGCCAACGGTTCGGACGCCCGGGACTCGACCTCTTCCAGCTGCGCCCGGGTGTCGTTGAGTTCAACCGCCAGTTTCTTGAGGTAGCGGACGAGCTTTTCCTGCTGATCGATGTTTTCCGTCATGGCTGTACGCCCGTCACCCTTCACCGAACTCGGCATCGAGCATCTGCAAGATCTCGTCCGCGGAGGTCACCGCTTCGATCTGCTTCCTGGTGCTCTGCTTCTTAGTGGTCTGCGTGCTCTCGCTGAGGCTGGAAAGCAAGGAGCGCAAGCGCTTTGCCACCCGCTGCTGCTCTTCCGCCGAACTCCCGGCGAGCATGTCTTCGAGCTTGGCCACCTCTCGGTCGATGAGAGGCTCCGCCGGCTCCACACCACCGATCTCGGACAGCAGCAGTCCGGCGACCGCGGCCGGCGTGGGGTGCTCGAACACCAGCGTCGCGGGCAGGCGCACACCCGTGGCCTGGGCGAGCCGGTTGCGCAGTTCGACCGCGCTGAGCGAGTCGAACCCGATGTCCTTGAATGCGCGTTCGGGGTCGATGGCGGTGGCGGAGGCGTGGCCGAGCACTGCCGCCACCTGCGCCTGCACCAGTTCGAGCACGACAGCCCCGCGGTCGGCCTCCGGAACACCGGCCAAGCGCTGGACCAACGCCCCGGCGGCGGCGTCGACCACCCGTGCCGGAACCCGGACGAGACCACGCAACAACGGCGGCAACATGCCGGCCCTGGCCTGGGCGCGCAGCGCGGCGTTGTCCAACCGCACCAACGCCACCACGGCCGCGTCCACGTCCAGGGACTGGTCGAACAGTTCGAGACCGGTCTCGGGAGTCAGGGCGCCCATGCCCATCCGCTCCAGACGGGCCAACGCCGCCTCGTCCAGTCGTGCGCCCATGCCCGCGGCGTTCGACCAGACACCCCATGCCAGCGAGGTGGCGGGGAGCCCGGCTGCCCGGCGCACCCCCGACACCGCGTCGAGCGAGGCGTTCGCGGCGGCGTAGTTCGCCTGACCGGAGCTGCCCACCAAGGCGGCCATCGAGGAGAACATGACGAACGCCGACAGGTTGGCGTCCGCGGTGAGTTCGTGCAGGTGCCATGCGGCGTCGAGCTTGGGTCGCATGACCCGTTCGATGTGCTCGGGGGAGAGCGTTTCGATCAGGCCGTCGTCGAGCACACCTGCCGCGTGGACGACGGCGGTGAGCGGACGCTCCACAGCGGACAGAGCGGTCGCCAGTTGCGCCCGGTCGGACACGTCGCAGGCCGCGACGCGGGCCGTGCAGCCCAGCGCCTCCAGCTCGGCGACCAGTTCGTCCGCGCCGTCGGCTTCGAGGCCGCGTCGGCTCAGCAGCAGCAGGTGTCGAGCGCCGTGGGTGGTGGCGAGGTGGCGTGCGAACACGGCACCGAGGCCACCTGTGCCACCGGTGATCACGACGGTGCCCTCAGGGTCGATCGTGGCGGTGGTTTCCCCGGCTGAGGCGCGGTTCAGGCGCGGCGCGAGCACACGACCCGTCCGCACGGCGACCTGCGGCTCGTCCAGGGCGAGCAGCCCGCCCCACTCCAACCCGTCGACCGCCAGGTCGTTGCCGGAGTCGATGTCCACGAGCTGGAAGCGATCCGGGTGCTCGACCTGTGCCGCACGAACCAAACCCCACACCGCGGCCTGCGCCACATCGGGGGACTCGGCCTCGACGGCAACCGCACGACAGGTCACGACGACAAGCCTGGCTTCACCCAGCCAGTCGCCGGCCAACCGCCGCTGCACCAACTCCAAGGCCTGGGCGGCGGCAGTCCTGGCAGCCCCGGCCACGTCACCTTGAGGGGTGTCGATCGCGGCCAGCACCACCTCGGGCACCGGAGTGCCTTCGGCCACGGCCTGTTCCAACGCCGCCAGGTCGGTGAACCGGTCGCCCGCCGCGGACAGCCCGCCCAGCACCGCGACACGCACCGGCTTACCCGCGCTCACCGCGACCGGGGACCAGTCGAGCTGGTAGACGGACTTCCGGCTACCTCGCCGCATCCGTTCGAGCTGGGCCGGGTCGACCGGGCGCATGTCCAGCCGTTCCAGGGTCAGCACCGGCTCGCCCAGCTCCGACACCACGTCGATCCGCATCGCCGAATCACCCGCGGGCGAGATCCTCACCCGCACCCGGGACAGACCCGACTTGCCGGCACGCACCTTCGACCACGAGAACGGCAGGATCGTGGACCCGCCCGATCCCTTCTCCACGAACGCCCCGTGCAACGACGCGTCGAACAGCGCCGGGTGCAGCCCGAACTCCTCGCCACCCGTGTCGTCGGGCAGGGCCACCTCGGCGTAGACGACGTCACCGTCGAGCCACGCCGTGCGCACGCCCTGGAAGATCGGCCCGTAGTCGAAGCCGAGTTCGGCCATCCCGGAGTACAACGTGTCCCCGGTGACCTCGACATCGCTCGACGGCGGCCACTGCGCCGGAAGCCAGGACGACGCCGGCGCCGTGTCCTCACCGGCCAACAACCCCCGCGCGTGGCAGACCACTCCGGCCTGCTCATCGTCCCGGGACTCGGGGCGGGCGTAGATCACCAGCTCACGACGGCCGTCCTCGCCGGCCTGACCCACCGTGATCTGCAACTGGACGGAGGCGCCCTCCTCCAGCAGCAGAGGAGACTCCATCACCAGCTCGTCCACCACCGGGGTGCCGACCAGACGACCGGCGGCCAGCGCCAACTCGACCCACGCCGTCCCGGGCACGATCACCATGCCCAGCACCATGTGGTCACGCACCCACGGTTGGGACTTGGTGGAGAAGCGTCCGGTGAAGACCCACTCGTCGCGGTCGCCGACCTGCACGGCCGCCGCCAGGACCGGGTGCTGAACCCGGTCCAACCCCGCCGCCGCGACATCACCGTGCGTCGACGGCATCAACCAGAAGTTCTCCCGCTGGAAGGCGTAGGTGGGCAGGGACACCCGCTTGACGCCGGTGTCCGCGTAGCAGGCGGTCCAGTCGATCTTGACGCCGGCGACGTGGGCGTGGCCGAGGGAGAGGCGGAAGCGGTCGAGGTTGCCTTCGTCGCGGCGGAGGGATCCGATCACGGCGACCCGGCCGGTCGCGCCCTGCGCCTCGGCGGTCTCCTCGACCGCCATGGTCAGCACCGGGTGGGGTGAGACCTCGACGAAGCAACCCGTGCCGTTGTCGATCAGCGCGCGGATGGCGGGCTCGAAGTCCACCCGTCCACGCAGGTTGCGGTACCAGTAGCCGGCGTCCATCGTCGCCGTGTCGATGAATCCGCCGACCGCCGTGGAGTACAGCGGGATCGTCCCGGTCATGGGAGTCACCGGCGCGAGGACACGGAGGAGTTCGTCTTCCAGCGCCTCGACGTAGTGGGAGTGGGAGGCGTAGTCGACGGCGATGCGTCGTGCGCGGATGTCGTCTTGCTGGCAGGCCGCGAGGATGCTGTCGAGCGTGGTCGGTTCGCCGGCGATGACGACGGTGGCGGGTCCGTTGACCGCGGCGATGGACACTCGGCCCGTGTGGGGTGCGATGAGTGCTTCGACGCGTTCGACGGGCAGGGAGATGGACATCATGCCGCCGTGTCCGGCGAGGTGGTCGCGGACGACTTGGCTGCGCAGGGCGACGATTCTGGCGGCGTCCGTCAGTGACAGCGCACCGGCGACGTAGGCCGCAGCGATCTCACCCTGCGAGTGGCCGACGACGGCCGACGGCTCGATGCCGTAGGAACGCCACAGTGCGGCCAGACCCACCATGACGGCGAACAGCGCGGGCTGGACGACGTCGACACGTTCCAAGGACGGCGCGTCGGGGGCTGCCCGCAGCACGTCGTCCAGGTTCCAGTCCACGAACGGCGCCAAGGCTTCGCCGCACGCGGCGATCTCGGCGGCGAACACGGGGGAGGAGTCCAACAACTCCACCGCCATGCCGACCCACTGCGCTCCCTGACCCGGGAACACGAACACCGACTTCACGCCAGATCCGAGGGCCTGACCCTCCACCACGTTCATGGCAGGGGTTCCAGCGGCCAACGCCGTCAAACCGGCGAGCAGTTCGTCGCGGTCGGCGGCCACCACAGCCGCACGGCGCTCCAACGACGCACGCGAAGTGACCGAGGAGAACGCGATGTCCGCGACCGACGCCTCCGGATCGGCGGCGACCAGATCCCGCAGGCGCTCAGCCTGGGCTCGCAACGCTGCCTCGCCACGTGCTGACAACACAACCGGCACTGCACCGATGGGCCCGGGCTGTTCGGTCGCCGTGGGCTCCTCGGCCGGAGCTTCTTCCAGGATGATGTGGGCGTTGGTGCCGCTGACGCCGAAGGACGAGACGGCGGCGCGGCGCGGACGGCCGTTCGCCGACCACTCCCGTGCCTGCGTCAGCAGCTCGATACCGCCCGACTCCCAATCCACGTGCGACGACGGCGCGTCCACGTGCAAGGTGGCGGGCATGACACCGTGCTGCATCGCCATCGTCATCTTGATCACGCCGGCGACACCGGCGGCGGCCGACGTATGGCCGATGTTGGACTTGATCGAGCCCAACCACAGCGGACCGTTCGGCCGGTCCTGGCCGTAGGTCGCCAGCAGCGCCTGCGCCTCGATCGGGTCGCCCAGCGTGGTTCCGGTGCCGTGGCCTTCGACCGCGTCGACATCGGACGGGTTCAACCCGGCGTTGGCCAGTGCCTGCCGGATGACCCGCTCCTGCGAGGGACCGTTCGGCGCGGTGATGCCGTTGCTGGCGCCGTCCTGGTTGATGGCACTGCCGCGCAGCACGGCCAAGACCTTGTGGCCGTTGCGCTTGGCATCGGACAGCCGCTCCACCACCAGCACACCGACACCGTCGGCGAACCCGGTGCCGTCGGCCCCGGCGGCGTACGCCCGGCACCGCCCGTCCGGGGACAGGCCCCGCTGCCGGCTGAACTCGGTGAGCAGGAACGGGCCGGACATGATCGTCACGCCGCCGATGACCGCCATCTCGCACTCGCCGGCCTTGAGGGCCTGGGATGCGAAGTGCAGGGCGACAGCGGACGACGAACAGGCCGTGTCCACCGAGACCGCCGGACCCTCCAAGCCGAGGATGTAGGCGATCCGGCCGGACACGACACTGGTGCTGGAGCCGGTGAGCCGGAAGCCCTCGACCTGGGACGGGGCTCCGGCCGGCGTGACGCCGTAGTCGGAGGAGCTGACGCCGCAGAACACACCGATGTTGCGGCCCTTGAGCGACGTCGGGTCGATCCCGGCGTACTCGAACGCCTCCCACGACGCCTCAAGCAGCAGGCGCTGCTGCGGGTCCATGGCGGTCGCTTCGCGCGGGCTGATCCCGAAGAAGGCCGCGTCGAACTCGCCGGCGCGATCGATGAAACCGCCGCCACGGGTGTAGACCGTGCCCGGCTGGTCGGGGTCCGGGTCGTACAGGCGCTCCAGGTCCCAGCCGCGATCGGTCGGGAACGGGCCGATGCCGTCCTTCCCGGAGGCCACCAGCTCCCACAGGTCCTCGGGTGAGGTCACGCTGCCGGGGTAGCGGCAGCTCATGCCCACGATCGCCAAGGGCTCGCCCACGTCGACCTGCCGCGTTCGCGTGACACCCCGACCGCCGCTCGCGGTCGCCGAACCCACCGTCACCTGCGACATCAGGAAACGCGCCACGGCCACGGGGGAGGGGTGGTCGAAGACGAGTGTGGCGGGGAGGCGGACGCCGGTGGACTGGGTGAGCCGGTTGCGCAGTTCAACGGCGCTCAGGGAGTCGAAGCCGAGTTCCTTGAAAGCGCGTTCGGGGTCGACGGCGTTGGCCGAGGCGTGGCCGAGAACGTCGGCCACCTGGGCTTGGACCAGTTCGAGCACGACCCGTGCACGATCGGTTTCCGGCACGCCCGCCAACTGCCGGGCGAGGGAACCTCCGGCTTCCGCGCGCCGAGCGGCAGGCGCGAGTCCGCGCAGCAGGGCCGGAAGCATCCCGACCCTGGCCTGGGCGCGCAGGGTGGCGTTGTCGAGGCGGACGAGGGCCATGACGGCGGCGTCGACGTCGAGGGACTGGTCGAAGAGTTCGAGACCGGTCTCGGAGGTGAGGGCGCCCATGCCCATCCGCTCAAGGCGGGTCAATTCGGCCTCGCTGAGTTCTCCTGCCATGCCGGTGGCTTGTGACCACAGGCCCCACGCGAGTGAGGTGGCGGGCAGGCCGGCTGCGCGGCGTACGTCGGCCAGAGCGTCGAGGGATGCGTTGGCGGCGGCGTAGTTGCCTTGGCCAGGGCTGCCGATCAGCGACGCCATCGAGGAGAACATCACGAACGCCGACAGGTCGGTGCCGATGGTCAGTTCGTGCAGGTGCCATGCGGCGTCGAGCTTGGGTCGCATGACGTGTTCGATGCGGTCGGGGGTGAGCGATTCGATGATGCCGTCGTCGAGCACACCGGCCGTGTGCACGATCGCGGTCAGCGGGTACTCGATGGTGGACAAGACGCTGGCCAGCTGTGTCCGGTCGGACACATCGCAGGCGGCGACCCGGGCGGTGCAGCCGAGTTCTTGCAGTTCGGCGACGAGTTCGGCAGCGCCGTCGGCCTCAAGGCCGCGTCGGCTCAGCAGCAGCAGGTGTCGCGCATCGTGGGTGGTGGCGAGGTGGCGGGCGAACACCGCGCCCAGTCCGCCCGTGCCGCCGGTGATGACGACCGTGCCGTCGGGGTTGAGGGTGTGTGGCTGGGTGGTTGGTGTGGTGGTGGCGGGGGCGAGTCTGGGTGCGAGCAGGGTGCCGGCTCGGACTGCGAGTTGGGGTTCGTCGGTGTCGAGCACGGTGCCCCAGTCGGGCTCGTCGCCGTCGAGGTCGACGAGCAGGAAACGTCCGGGGTGTTCGGATTGCGCGCTGCGCAGTAGTCCCCACGCGGCGGCTTGGGCGATGTCGGGGGTCTCGTCGCCGATGGCGACGGCACCTCGGGTCGTCACGACCAGCCTTGCTCCGCCGAGCCATTCGCTGGCCAGCCAGCTCTGTGCCAGGGCCAGTGCCTCACCGGCGGTGGTCCTGGCGGCTTCGGCGACGTCACCTTGCGGAGTGTCGATCGCGGCCAGCACCAACTCGGGCATCGGAGCACCCTCGGCGACAGCCTGTTCCAACGCCGCCAGATCCGCGAAACGGTCACCCGCTCCGCCGACAGCACCAACAGCGGCCAGACTCACAGACTTAGCCGCACCCCACGGGACCGAAGTCCAGTCCACTTGGTACACCGACTGCCGGCTACCACGACGCATCCGCTCCAACTGTGCCGAGTCGACCGGGCGCATGTCCAGCCGGCCCAGGCTCAACACCAGCTCACCCAGTTCGCTGACGATGTCGACCCGCAGGGCCGAATCACCGACAGGCGCGATCCGCGCGCGCACCCTGGAAAGCCCCGACCTGCCCGCACGCACCTTCGACCACGAGAACGGCAGGACCGTCGAACCGCCGGATCCCTTCTCCATGAACGCCCCGTGCATCGACGCGTCGAACAGCGCCGGATGGAGGCCGAAGCCCTCGCCACCCGAATCACCGGGGAGGGACACTTCGGCGAAAATCTCGTCACCGGCGAGCCACGCCGTGCGCACGCCCTGGAACATCGGCCCGTAGTCGAAACCGAGTTCCGCCATCCCGGAGTACAGCGCGTCCGCCGTCATCTCCACACCATCTGCCGGCGGCCACTGCGCCGGAACCCACGACTCGACCGGCGTGGCATCCTCGACGGCCAACCAACCCCGCGCGTGACAAGTCAGGTCACCCTGCCCGGCATCCACCTCAGGCCGACCGAAGATCGCCACCTCACGGCGGCCGTCCTCACCGGCTCGGCCCAAGGTGATCTGCAATTGCACCACCGACTTCTCCTCCAACAGCAGAGGAGACTCCATCACCAGCTCGTCCAGCACCGGGCAACCCGCACGGCTACCGGCCGCCAGTGCCAACTCGACCCACGCCGTTCCCGGCACGATGGTCGCGCCCAGGACTACGTGGTCGGCGACCCAGGGTTGGGTTTCGGTGGAGACGCGGCCGGTGAAGAGCCATTCGTCGCTGTCACCGATGAGCGCGAGTCCGGCGAGGACGGGGTGGTCGACGGCGGCCAAGCCGGCGGCCGAGATGTCACCAACGCCCGTCTTGCGGGTCAACCAGTAGTTCTCCCGTTGGAAGGCGTAGGTCGGCAGGTCGACGCGTTGGGCGCCGGTGCCGGTGTAGTAGGCGTTCCAGTCCACGTCGATGCCCGCGGCGTGGGCGCGGCCGATGAACAGGGCGAAGGTGGCGGTTTCGCTGTGCTTGGCCCGCATGGCGGGCACCACGGCGACGTTTCCGGCGGTGTCGTCGTTCTCGATGTTGTCGAGGACCTGTCCCGCCATGGCGGTGAGGGTGGTGTCGGGTCCGAGTTCGAGGTAGCGGCGGACGCCGAGGTCGTGCAGGGTGCGGATACCGTCGGCGAACCGGACGGCGTGGCGGACGTGTCGCACCCAGTAGTCCGCGTCGAACGCCGTGACGACCTGTCCGGTGAGGTTGGACATGACCGGGGTCGACGGAGCCTCATAGGTCAGGCTCTCCGCGACGGCACGGAATTCGGCGAGCATGGGTTCCATGCGCGGGGAGTGGAACGCGTGGCTCACGCGCAGGCGCGTGGTCTTGTGGCCTTCCCACGCGGGCAGCCACGCATCCATCGCATCCGCGTCGCCGGAGACGACGACCGCTCGCGGCCCGTTGACCGCCGCGATCTCCAACCGGCCCTCGTAACCGATGAGGGACGCGGCGACGTCGGTCTCGTCGGCCTGAACGGCGACCATCGCACCACCAGCAGGCAACGCGCCCATGAGTCGACCACGGGCGGCGACCAGCGCGCACGCGTCGGCGAGGGACAGCACGCCGGAGACATGGGCGGCGGCGAGTTCACCGACGGAGTGCCCGATGAGGTAGTCGGCGCGGACACCGAACGACTCGACCAGCCGGTAGAGGGCGACCTCGACCGCGAACAACGCGGCCTGGGTGTACTCGGTTTGGTTCAGCGATCCGTCCTCTGTGGACAGAAGTTCGCGCACCGGACGGCCGACCAGCGGGTCCAGTACGACGCACACCTCGTCGAGGGCGGCGGCGAACACCGGGAAGGTCTCGGCCAGCTCCAGGCCCATGCCCGGACGCTGCGAACCCTGACCGGTGAACAGGAACGCCGTCCGGCCACCGACAGCCGGTTCCCCGCCGGTCACCTTGGCAAGTGCCGCCAGCAGTTCCTCACGGTCAGCGGCCACCACGACCGCGCGCCGCTCCAACAGTGCCCGGGTGGTGACGGAGGAGAAGCCGATGTCCGCGACCGACGCCTCCGGGTCGGCGGCGACCAGGTTCCGCAGCCGCTCGACCTGCGCCAACAGTGCAGCCTCGTTACGACCCGACACCACGACCGGAAGGGTGCCCGCAGGACGCAGCACGACCTCGACCGGCTGTTCGGTCGCCGTGGGCTCCTCGGCCGGAGCTTCTTCCAGGATGATGTGGGCGTTGGTGCCACTCACGCCGAAGGACGACACGGCGGCGCGGCGAGGACGGCCGTTCGCCGACCACTCCCGTACCCGGGTCAGCAGTTCGACCTGACCCGACTCCCAGTCCACGTGCGGTGACGGGGAGTCGACGTGCAGGGTCGGCGGCAGCGTCCCGTTGCGCATCGCCATGACCATTTTGATCACACCCGCCACGCCGGCGGCGGCCGACGTGTGGCCGATGTTCGACTTGATCGACCCCAGCAGCAGCGGCCCGTTCTGCCGATCCTGGCCGTAGGTCGCCAACAGCGCCTGGGCTTCGATGGGGTCGCCGAGCACCGTGCCGGTGCCGTGGCCTTCGACAGCGTCCACATCGGACGGCGCCAGTCCGGCGTTGGCCAAGGCCTGCCGGATGACCCGTTCCTGCGACGGGCCGTTCGGCGCGGTCAGGCCGTTGCTCGCGCCGTCCTGGTTGATCGCGCTGCCCCGCACCACGGCCAGCACCTTGTGGCCGTTGCGCCGGGCATCGGACAGCCGTTCCACCACGAGCACGCCGACACCGTCGGAGAAACCGGTGCCGTCAGCCGAAGCCGAATACGCCTTGCAACGCCCATCAGGAGACAGACCGCGCTGGCGGCTGAAGCCGATGAACAGGTCTGGCGTGGCCATCAGCGAGATGCCGCTGACCAGGGCCATTTCGCACTCGCCTGCCCGTAGGGCCTGGGATGCGAAGTGCAGGGCGACAGCGGAGGAGGAACAGGCGGTGTCCACGGAGACCGCCGGGCCCTCCAATCCGAGCGTGTAGGCGATCCGGCCGGACACCACGCTGGTCGTGGTCCCGGTCAGGTGGTAGCCCTCCAGTTCGGGCACCATCGTTCCGTGGTACCCCGAGGCGACGGTGCCGCAGAAGACGCCGGTGTTGCTGCCCTTCAACGAGGTCGGGTCGATGCCCGCGTCCTCCAGCGCCTCCCACGACGCCTCCAGCAGCAGGCGCTGCTGCGGGTCCATGGCCAGCGCCTCGCGCGGGCTGATCCCGAAGAACTCGGCGTCGAACTCCCCGATGCGCTCGACGAAGCCACCCACACGCGTGTACACCGTCCCGGCCTGATCGGGGTCCGGGTCGTACAGGTGCTCCAGGTCCCAGCCACGGTCGGTGGGGAAGGGGCCCATGGCGTCCTTCCCGGAGGCCACCAGCTCCCACAGCTCCTCAGGCGAGGACACGCTGCCGGGGAACCGGCAGCTCATACCCACGATCGCCAGGGGCTCACCCACGTCGATCCGGCGGGTCCGCGCCACGCGAGAACGACCGCCGGCAGAGGAGTCCACGGCGATCTGCGACACGAGGAAGCGCGCCACGGCGACAGGGGACGGGTGGTCGAACACCAGGGTCGACGGCAGGCGGACGCCGGTGGTCTGGGCGAGTCGGTTGCGGAGTTCGACGGCGCTGAGCGAGTCGAAGCCGATTTCCTGGAAGGCGCGTTCGGGGTCGATGGCGGCAGCCGAGGCGTGGCCGAGCACGATGGCCACCTGGGCCTGGACCAGTTCGAGCACGACCCGAGCGCGATCGGTTTCCGGCACGTCCGCCAACTGCCGGGCGAGGGAACCCCCGGCTTCCGCGCGCCGAGTGGTGGCAGGTACCAGTCCGCGCAACAGCGGCGGGATCATGCCGGTTCGGGCTTGGGCGCGCAGGGTGGTGTTGTCCAGGCGGACGAGGGCCATCACGGCGGCGTCGACGTCGAGGGACTGGTCGAAGAGTTCGAGACCGGTCTCGGCGGTGAGGGCGCCCATGCCCATCCGCTCGAGGCGGGTCAGTTCGTTCTGGTCCAGTCCGGCCGTCATGCCGGTGGTCTGGGACCAGAGGCCCCAGGCGAGTGCGGTGGCGGGTAGACCTGCGGCGCGGCGTAGGCCGGCGAGGGCGTCGAGGGATGCGTTGGCGGCGGCGTAGTTGCCCTGGCCGGGGCTGCCGATCAGCGACGCCATCGAGGAGAACATGACGAAGGCGGCCAGGTCGGTGCCAGTGGTGAGTTCGTGGAGGTGCCATGCGGCGTCGAGCTTGGGTCTCATGACCCGTTCGAGGTGATCCGGGGACAGCGATTCGATCATGCCGTCATCGACCACACCGGCGGTGTGCACGATCGCGGTCAGCGGCTGCTCGACGGTGGACAGGGCGTCGGCCAGTTGGGCGCGGTCGGAGACGTCGCAGGCGACGACCCGGGCCGTGCAGCCCAGTTCTTGCAGTTCGGCGACCAGTTCGGCAGCGCCGTCGGCTTCGAGGCCGCGTCGGCTCAGCAGCAACAGGTGCCGCACGCCGTGGGTGGTCACGAGGTGGCGGGCGAACAACGCGCCCAGGCCGCCTGTGCCGCCGGTGATGAGGACGGTTCCCGCTGGGTCGAGCGAGACGGTGGTCTCTCCGGCCGAGGCCCGGCTCAAACGCGGCGCGAACACACGACCAGCACGAACGGCGACCTGCGGCTCGTCCAGACCGAGCAGCCCGCCCCACTCCAACCCGTCAAGCGCGGGATCGTGATCGGGGCCGAGGTCGACGAGCTGGAAACGCCCCGGGTGCTCCGACTGCGCCGCGTGCACCAAACCCCACACCGCGGCCTGCGCCACATCCGGTGACTCACCACCCACCGCGACCGCGCCGCGGGTCACCACCGCCAGCCTGGTCTCACCCAGCCACTCACTGGCCAACCGCTGTTGCGCCAGCGCCAGCGCCGTGCCGACGGCAGCCCTGGCAGATTCGGCGACATCGCCTTCCGGGGTGTCGATCGAGGCCAGCACCAACCCGGGTACCGGAGCACCGTCGGCCACGGCCCGTTCGAGCGCCGCCAGGTCGGCGAAACGCGCACCCGCGGCGGGGAACCCACCCAGCACCGCGACATGGATCGACGGGTCCACGCCGACCGAGACCGGAGACCAGTCCAGCCGGTACAGCGAATCCCGGGTGCCGTGGGCCTGCTTCAGCTGAGCCTGGTCGACCGGGCGGAACACGAGCTTGTCCATGCTGAGCACCGGCTGGTCGTGCTCGTCGACCACGTCGATGCGGAAGGTGGACTCGCCGGTGAGGATCAGCCGCGCACGGGCGCGCGAGACACCGGTCTGGTCGAGCTGGACTCCGTTCCACGAGAACGGCATGACGAGGCTGTCGTCCGGCTTGCCCAGGAGGGAGCTCTGCACCGCGGAGTCGAAGAGTCCCGGGTGGATGCCGAAGCCGTGTTCGCCCACGTTGTCCGGCAAAGCCAGCTCGACGTAGACGGCATCGCCGTCCCGCCATGCTTCGATCACACCCTGGAACAGGGCGCCGTAGTCGTAGCCGATATCGGCCATGCGGGTGTAGAACGCCTCCGCGGAGACCGGCTCGGCGTTGTGCGGCGGCCATTCGACGTCCCACGCGGGCATGGCCTTCGCTTCGGACCCCAACCAGCCCCGCCCATGGCGAGTCACTTCGCGCTGGTCGTCCGAGCCCTCGTCCTCGGGACGGGAGCAGATGACGAATTCGCGGCGTCCGTGTTCGTCGGGGTGGCCGACGATGATCTGGATCTGGCGGGCGGCAGTGTCCTCCAGGGTCAACGGCGCTTCGATGATGAGCTCGTCGAGCACCGGGCAGTCGATCTCACGTCCGGCGGCCAGGCTCATCTCGACCAGCGCGACGCCCGGCACGATGGTCGCGCCCATGACGACGTGGTCGGCGACCCAGGGTTGGGTTTCGGTGGAGATGCGGCCGGTGAAGAGCCATTCGTCGCGGTCGCCGATGAGCGCGAGTCCGGCGAGGACGGGGTGGTCGACCGGGGCCAGTCCGGTCGCGGAGATGTCGCCGAAACCGGTGGTCGGGGCGAGCCAGTACCGTTCCCGTTGGAAGGCGTAGGTGGGCAGGTCGATCCGCTGGGCGCCGGTGCCGGTGTAGTAGGCGTTCCAGTTCACGTCGATGCCCGCGTTGTGGGCGCGGCCGATGAACAGGGCGAAGGTGGTGGATTCGCCGTGCTTGGCGCGCATCGCCGGTACGACGGCCACGTTTGCGGTGTCGTCGGTCTCGATCTGGTCGAGGACCTGGCCGGTCATGGCGGTGAGGGTGGCGTCGGGTCCGAGTTCGAGGTATCGGCGGACGCCGAGGTCGTGCAGGGTGCGGATGCCGTCGGCGAAGCGGACGGCATGGCGTACGTGCTGGACCCAGTAGTCGGCGTCGAACGCGGTGACGATCTGTCCGGTGAGGTTGGACATGACCGGAACCGCTGGGGCCGCGTAGGCCAAACGTTCTGCGGCAGCGCGGAACTCGGCGAGCATGGGTTCCATGCGGGGCGAGTGGAACGCGTGGCTCACGCGCAGACGCGTGGTCTTGCGGCCTTCCCACGCGGGCAGCCACTCGTCGATGGCGTCGGCGTCACCGGAGACGACGACGGCCCGTGGCCCGTTGACGGCGGCGATTTCCAAACGGCCTTCGAAACCGGTCAGCGACGCGGCGACCTCGGCTTCCTCGGCCTGGACGGCGACCATCGCACCACCAGCAGGCAACGCGCCCATCAGCCGGCCACGTGCGGCGACCAGCGCGCACGCGTCGGCGAGGGACAGCACCCCGGAGACGTGGGCTGCGGCCAGCTCACCCACGGAGTGACCGATGAGGTAGTCGGCCTTCATTCCGAAGGAGTCGACCAGCCGGTAGAGGGCGACCTCGACCGCGAACAGCGCGGCCTGGGTGTACTCGGTCTGGTTCAGCGACCCGTCCTCGGTGGCCAGCAACTCCCGCACGGGACGACCCACCAACGGGTCCAGCACCGCGCACACCTCGTCCAGGGCGGCGGCGAACACCGGGAACACGCCGGCGAGTTCGAGGCCCATGCCCGGACGCTGCGAGCCCTGACCGGTGAACAGGAACGCGGTCTTGCCCAGGACGGCCCGGTCCTCGACCACGTCGGCCAAGGGCGTACCTGCCGCCAGTGCGGCCAACCCGGCGAGCAGTTCCTCGCGGTCGGCGGCGACCACCACTCCGCGCCGTTCCAACAGGGCGCGTGAAGTGGCCGAGGTGAAGGCGACATCGACAAGGGACAATCCGGAGTCGGCAACCACCAGATCCCGCAGCCGCACCGCCTGCGCACGCAACGCGGCTTCGCCACGGCCGGACACGACGACCGGCACGACACCCGCAGGACGCGGCGGCACGACCTCGACCGGCTGGTCGGTAGCCGTGGGCTCTTCGGAGGGGGCTTCTTCCAGGATGATGTGGGCGTTGGTGCCGCTGACGCCGAAGGACGACACGGCAGCGCGGCGAGGACGGCCGTTCGCCGGCCACTTGCGTGCCTGGGTGAGCAGTTCGACCTGGCCGGACTTCCAGTCCACGTGCGGTGACGGCGCGTCCACGTGCAGGGTGGCGGGCAGCGTCTCATGACGCATGGCCATGACCATCTTGATCACACCGGCGACCCCGGAGGCCGTGGAGGTGTGGCCGATGTTCGACTTGATCGAGCCGAGCCACAGCGGCCCGTTCTCGCGCTCCTGGCCGTAGGTCGCCAGCAGTGCCTGGGCTTCGATGGGGTCGCCGAGCACCGTGCCGGTGCCGTGGCCTTCGACAGCGTCCACATCGGACGGTGCCAGTCCGGCGTTGGCCAACGCCTGCCGGATCACCCGCTCCTGGGACGGACCGTTGGGCGCGGTGAGGCCGTTGCTCGCGCCGTCCTGGTTCACGGCAGTGCCCCGCACCACGGCCAGCACCTTGTGCCCGTTGCGCCGGGCATCGGACAACCGCTCCAGCACGAGCACACCCAGGCCGTCGGAGAAGCCGGTGCCGTCAGCCGAAGCGGAGTACGCCTTGCAACGCCCATCGGGCGCCAGTCCACGCTGACGACTGAACTCGATGTGCAGCAAAGGCCCGGCCAGCACGGTGACGCCACCGGCGAGCGCGAGCGAGCATTCACCCGACCGCAGCGCTTGCGCGGCGAGGTGCAGGGCAACGGCGGAGGCGGAGCAGGCGGTGTCCACGGACACGGCCGGACCTTCCAGCCCGAGGCTGTAGGCGACCCGACCCGACACCACGCTGGTGGTGGAACCGGTCAGGCGGAAGCCTTCGATCTGGGGCAGGGCTCCTGCGGGCATGGCGGCGTAGTCGGACGGCCCGACGCCGCAGAAGACACCGGTGTCGCTGCCGCGCAGGGACACCGGGTCGATGCCGGCGTGCTCCAACGCCTCCCACGACGCCTCCAGCAGCAGGCGTTGTTGCGGGTCCATGGCGGTGGCCTCGCGCGGGCTGATCCCGAAGAAGGCCGCGTCGAACTCGGTGGCGCTGTCGATGAATCCACCTTCTCTGGTGGACGCGGTGCCAAGGTGGTCGGGGTCGGCGTTGTAGAGCCGCTCCAGGTCCCAGCCGCGGTCGGTCGGGAACGGGCCGATGCCGTCCTTCCCGGAGGCCACCAGCTCCCACAGCTCTTCCGGAGAAGTCACCCCACCCGGGTAGCGGCAGCTCATACCCACGATGGCAAGGGGTTCCCCATCGCGGGACTCGAACTCCCGCAGGCGCGCGCGGGCCTGGTTGAGGTCACCCGCCATCTTCTTGAGATAGCGGACGAGCTTGTCCTGCTGATCGGTGTTCTCTGCCATTTCCCCGCCCCTTGTCACGCTTCGCCGAACTCAGCGTCGATCATCTGGAAGATTTCGTCTGCGGTAGTGGCCGATTCAATGCGCTCGGCCGTGGTTCCCGTCTCCTCGTCGTCGGTGACGACGGCCAGCAGTCGGCGCAGATGCTCTGCCACGTGTCGTCGTTCAGTTTCGGCGACCGAGGCGAGCATGTGTTCCAGCTTCTCCAGTTCCTTCCCGATCGGTGGTTCGGTGGTGACGTTGCCGATCTCGGCGAGCAGCTTTTGGGCGATCTCCGTCGGGGTGGGGTAGTCGAATACGAGGGTGGCCGGCAACCGCATACCGGTGACCTGGGTCAACCTGTTCCGGAGGTCGACGGCGCTGAGCGAGTCGAATCCCATCTCCCGGAATGCGCGATCGGGGTCGATGGACGCAGCCGAGGAATGCCCGAGCACCGCCGCCACCTGGGTGCGCACCACGTCCAGGACGATCTGTTCCCGATCGGCCGCGTCGACGCCCGCCATCCGATCGAGCAAGGACACCACGACGGCTTCCCGCCGGTTCGGTGTGGTGACCAGTCCACGCAGCAGGGGCGGCAGCATCCCGGCCTTGGCCTGAACCCGCAACACGGCTGTGTCCAACCGGACCGGGGCCATTACCGCCGCGTCCAACCCAAGAGCCTGATCGAAAAGACCGAGACCCAACTCGGTGGTCAGCGCCTTGGCGCCCATCCGTTCGAGGCGGGTCAATTCGGTGTGGTCCAGTCCGGCCGTCATGCCGGTGGCTTCCGCCCACAGGCCCCAGGCCAGTGAGGTGGCGGGCAGGCCTGCTGCGCGGCGTACGTCGGCCAATGCGTCAAGAGAGGCGTTGGCGGCGGCGTAGTTGCCTTGGCCGGGGCTGCCGATCAGCGACGCCATCGAGGAGAACATGACGAAGGCGGCCAGGTCGGTGCCGATGGTGAGTTCGTGCAGGTGCCATGCGGCGTCGAGCTTGGGTCGCATGACGTGTTCGATGCGGTCGGGGGTGAGCGATTCGATGATGCCGTCGTCGAGCACACCGGCCGTGTGCAGGACTGCGGTCAGCGGGCGTTCCACAGTGGACAGGACACTGGCCAGTTGGGCGCGGTCCGAGACATCGCAGGCGGCGACCCGGGCCGTGCAGCCCAGTTCTTGCAGTTCGGCGACCAGTTCGGCAGCGCCGTCGGCCTCAAGGCCGCGTCGGCTCAGCAGCAGCAGGTGTCGCGCACCGTGGGTGGTGGCGAGGTGGCGGGCGAACACCGCGCCCAGTCCGCCCGTGCCGCCGGTGATGACGACCGTGCCGTCGGGGTTGATGGTGTGTGGCTGGGTGGCCGGTGTGGTGGTGGCGGGGGCGAGTCTGGGTGCGAGCAGGGTGCCGGCTCGGACTGCGAGTTGGGGTTCGTCGGTGTCGAGCACGGAGCCCCAGTCGGGCTCGTCGCCGTCGAGGTCGACGAGCAGGAAACGTCCGGGGTGTTCGGATTGCGCGCTGCGCAGTAGTCCCCACGCGGCGGCTTGGGCGATGTCGGGGGTCTCGTCGCCGATGGCGACCGCACCTCGGGTCGTCACGACCAGCCTTGCTCCGCCGAGCCATTCGCTGGCCAGCCAGCTCTGTGCCAGGGCCAGTGCCTCACCGGCGGTGGTCCTGGCGGCTTCGGCGACGTCACCTTGCGGAGTGTCGATCGCGGCCAGCACCAACTCGGGCATCGGAGCACCCTCGGCGACAGCCTGTTCCAACGCCGCCAGATCCGCGAAACGGTCACCCGCTCCGCCGACAGCACCAACAGCGGCCAGACTCACCGGGCGTGTCGCGTTGACCCGCGTGGCAACCCAGTCGATCTCGTAGAGGGAACGCTCGCCGTTGTGCCGCGCGGCTTCCAGGTGCGACTGCTCGACCGGACGGACGTCGAGCCGTCGCAGGCACGCGAGGGGCAGGCCGTCCTCTCCGGCGAGGTCGAGCCGTAGCGAGGTCGGGTCGGGCAAGCTGATCCGCACCCGCATCCGGGTGAGTCCGAAGCGTGCGAGTTGAACGCCGGACCACGAGAACGGCAGTCCGCTGGGGCTCTCCTCGCCCAGGTCGAGCTTGCCGAGTCCACCGTGCAGGGCGGAGTCGAACAGCGCCGGGTGGATCGCGAATCCGTCCGCGGAACCGGCGACCTCCGGCAGGGCCAAGTCGGCGAACACGTCATCACCAACACGCCAGGCGGACTGCACCGCGCGGAAGGCCGGGCCGTACTCGAACACCGTGTCCATGAAGTGGGCGTTCCGGTTGAGCAGAGCGTAGAGCTCGGACACGGCGACGGGCTCGGCATTCGCAGGCGGCCATTGAGCGGCGAAGTCCTCCAGGGGCTCGGCGTTGGCGGAGAGCCAGCCGCGCGCGTGGCAGGTCAGTTCGACGACTTCGTCCTCGCCGGCTTCGATCCGGGAGAAGAAGGCGATCTCTCGGCGGCCGTCGTCGCCAACAGGGCCCGCGGTGACTCGGATCTGCCGCGTGACGTTGTCCTCCAGGACCAGCGGCGCGGCGATGACCAGCTCGTCCACCACGTCACAGCCCAGCCGTCGGCCGATGGTCAGTGCCATCTCGACCAGTGCGACCCCGGGCACCAGCACGATCCCGAACACCTGGTGGTCCAGCGTCCACGGCTGGGTCTCCTGGGACATGCTTCCGGTGAAGACCCACTCGTCCCGGTCTCCGACCTGGACCGCGGCCACGAGGATGGGGTGGCTCATCCGGTCCTGACCGGCGGCCGAGGCGTCACCGACGCCCGTCTTCCGGGTCAGCCAGTAGTTCTCGCGCTGGAAGGCGTAGGTGGGGAGGGGGACCCGCTTGGCCTCGGTGTCGGTGTAGCAGGCTTCCCAGCCCACCTTGGCGCCGGCGACGTGCGCTTCGCCGAGCGAGAGGCGGAAGCGGTGGAGGTTGCCTTCGTCGCGGCGGAGCGATCCGATCGCGGTGACTCGGCCGGTGGTGCCTTGTGCTTCGACGGTTTCCTCGACGGCCATGGTGAGGACCGGGTGGGGCGAGATTTCGAGGAAGCAGCCGGTGCCGTTGTCGACGAGGGCGCGGATGGCGGGTTCGAAGCCGACGGGGTTGCGGAGGTTGGTGTACCAGTAGTCGGCGTCCATCGTGGCGGTGTCGATGAACCCGTTGGTGACGGTGGAGTAGAAGGGGATGCTGGCCGTTGCGGGTTGGACGGGCGCCAGTGCGTCCATCAGGTCGGTGCGGATTGCTTCGACGTAGTGGGAGTGGGAGGCGTAGTCGACGGCGATGCGTCGTGCCCTGATGTCGTCTTGCTGGCAGGTGGCGAGGATGGCGTCGAGTGCTGCGGGTTCGCCGGCGATGACGACGGTGGCGGGTCCGTTGACGGCGGCGATGGACACTCGGCCCGTGTGGGGTGCGATGAGTTTTTCGACGCGTTCGACCGGCAGGGAGACGGACATCATGCCGCCGTGTCCGGCGAGGTGGTCGCGGACGAGTTGGCTGCGCAGGGTGACGATCCTGGCGGCGTCCGTCAGTGACAGCGCACCGGCGACGTAAGCGGCGGCGATCTCGCCCTGGGAGTGGCCCACGACGGCGGAGGGTTCGATGCCGTGGGAGCGCCACAGTGCGGCCAGCCCTGCCATGACGGTGAACAGTGCGGGCTGGACGACGTCGACGCGTTCCAGGGACGGCGCGTCGGGGGCCGCGCGTAGGACGTCGTCGAGGTTCCAGTCCACGAACGGGGCCAGTGCTTCGCCGCAGGCGGCGATCTCGGCGGCGAACACGGGGGAGGAGTCCAACAACTCCACCGCCATGCCGACCCATTGCGCTCCCTGACCCGGGAACACGAACACCGACTTCACGCCAGAGCCGACGACCTGACCCTCCACCACGTTCACGGCAGGTTCGCCTGCCGCCAACGCGGACAACCCGGCCAGCAACTCCTCACGGTCGGCGGCCACCACGACCGCACGCCGCTCCAACAGCGCACGCGAAGTCGCCGAGGAGAAACCGATATCCGCGACCGACGCCTCCACATCGGCGGCGACCAGGTTCCGCAGCCGCTCCGCCTGCGCCCGCAACGCGGCCTCGCCACGACCCGACAAGACAACCGGAATGGCACCCGCAGGCTGCGGTGACCCGACCTTGACCGGCTGCTCGGCGGGGGCTTCTTCCAGGATGATGTGGGCGTTGGTGCCGCTGACGCCGAAGGACGACACGGCGGCGCGGCGCGGACGGTTGTCGGCAGGCCACTTGCGCGCCTCGGTCAGCAGCTCGACCTGACCGGACTCCCAGTCCACGTGCGGTGACGGCGCGTCCACGTGCAGGGTCGACGGCAGCGTCTCGTGACGCATCGCCATGACCATCTTGATCACACCGGCGACACCGGCGGCGGCCGACGTGTGCCCGATGTTCGACTTGATCGACCCCAACCACAGCGGGCCGTTCTCGCGCTCCTGGCCGTAGGTCGCCAGCAGTGCCTGGGCTTCGATCGGGTCGCCGAGCACCGTGCCGGTGCCGTGGCCTTCAACAGCGTCCACATCGGACGGTGCCAGTCCGGCGTTGGCCAACGCCTGCCGGATCACCCGCTCCTGGGACGGACCATTGGGCGCGGTGAGGCCGTTGCTCGCGCCGTCCTGGTTCACCGCAGTGCCCCGCACCACGGCCAGCACCTTGTGCCCGTTGCGCCGGGCATCGGACAACCGCTCCAGCACCAGCACACCGACACCATCGGAGAAACCGGTGCCGTCAGCCGAAGCCGAATACGCCCTGCAACGCCCATCAGGAGACACCGCACGCTGACGGCTGAACTCGGTCAGGAGGTAGGGACCGGCCAGCAAGGTGACGCCGCCGACCAGCGCCAGCGAGCAATCACCGGACCGCAGCGCTTGCGAAGCCAGGTGCAGAGCGACAGCCGACGACGAGCAGGCGGTGTCCACCGACAGCGCCGGACCCTCCAAACCGAACGTGTAGGCGATCCGGCCGGACACCACGCTGGTCGTGGTGCCGGTCAGGCGGTAGCCCTCCAGCTCCGAGGAGGCCATGCCGCCGTAGTCGGTGGTCACGACGCCGGCGAACACGCCGGTGTCACTGCCGCGCAGCGAGGTCGGGTCGATACCGGCGTGCTCGAACGCCTCCCACGACGCCTCCAGCAACAAGCGCTGCTGCGGGTCCATGGCCAGCGCCTCACGCGGACTGATCCCGAAGAACTCGGCATCGAACTCCCCGATGCGCCCGAGGAAGCCGCCGCCGCTGGTGCTGATCTTCCCGACCTGGTCGGGATCGGGGTCGTAGATGTTCTGGTCCCAGCCACGGTCAGTGGGCAGCCCGCCCACCGCGTCGCGGCCCGTGGCCACCAGATCCCACAACTCGTCCGGTGAGCTGACCCCACCGGGGTAGCGGCAGCTCATGCCGATGATCGCCAGAGGCTCGTCCAGCGTGACCGGCTTCGCCTTGACCACCTGCTTCGGCGCTTCTTCGACACCACCGAACTCGGCGAGCAGCAGTCGTGCGACCGCGGCCGGGGTCGGGTGGTCGAAGATCAGCGTGGCGGGGAGGCGGACGCCGGTGCTCTGGGTGAGCCGGTTGCGCAGTTCGACCGCGCTGAGCGAGTCGAAGCCGAGTTCCTTGAACGCGCGTTCGGTGTCGACCGCGGCGGCGGAGGCGTGGCCGAGGACTGCCGCGACCTGCTCCGCCACCACCTCCAGGAGGATTCGCGTCCGGTCGGCTTCCACGACGCCTGCAAGGCGTTGCGCCAGTGAACCGCCGGTGACGGCGCGCCGAGCCGGGGCGGGCGCCAGGCCGCGCAGCAACGCGGGCAACACGCCGGACCGGGCTTGGGTCCTCAGCGTGGCCGGATCGAGCTGGACGGGTGCCACCAGCGCCGCGTCCGTGCCGAGCGCCCAGTCGAAGAGCGCGAGCCCGTGCTCGTGGGACAGCGCACTGATACCCATGCGCTCCAGGCGTGCCAGGTCGGCTTCGCTGAGCTCTCCCGCCATGCCGGTGGTCTGCGACCAGAGGCCCCAGGCCAGTGAGGTGGCGGGGAGGCCTGCGGCGCGGCGTGCGCCGGCCAGAGCGTCGAGTGACGCGTTGGCGGCGGCGTAGTTGCCCTGGCCGGGGCTGCCGATCAACGCCGCCATCGAGGAGAACATCACGAAGGCGGACAGGTCGGCGGCGATCGTGAGTTCATGCAGGTGCCATGCGGCGTCGAGCTTGGGTCGCATGACCCGTTCCAGGTCGGCCGGGGACAGCGATTCGATCATGCCGTCATCGACCACACCGGCGGCGTGCACGATCGCGGTCAGCGGCTGCTCGACGGTGGACAGCACGTCGGTCAGCTGGACCCGGTCGGACACGTCGCAGGCGACGACCTGGGCCGCACAGCCCAGCGCCTCCAACTCGGCGACCAACTCGGCGGCGCCGTCGGCTTCGAGGCCGCGTCGGCTCAGCAGCAACAGGTGCCGCACGCCGTGCGTGGTCACGAGGTGGCGGGCGAACAACGCGCCCAGGCCACCCGTGCCGCCGGTGATCACCACCGTGCCGTTGGGGTTGATGGGGTCTGGCTGGGTGGTCGGTGCCGTGGCGGAGGCGAGCCTGGGTGCGAGCAGCGTGCCCGCCCGGACCGCGAGCTGAGGTTCGTCGGTGTCGAGCACGGCGGCCCAGTCGGGCTCGTCGCCGTCGACGTCTACCAGGACGAAACGCCCGGGGTGTTCCGACTGCGCACTGCGCAGCAGACCCCACACGGCGGCTTGGGCGATGTCGGGGGTCTCGTCACCCACGGCGACCGCGTGCCGGGTCGTCACGACCAGCCTGGTCTCGGCCGGCAACTCGCTGTCCAACCAGCTCTGCGCCAGTGCGAGCGCGTGGGCGGTCGTGGCGTGAGTGGACGCGAGGGTGCCCCCATCGGTGACGGAGACCGCGGCGAGCACCGCTTGAGGCGCGGGCTTTCCTTCGGCGAGCGCCTGTTCCAGGACGCCCAGGTCTGCGTAGACCTCTCCCGCGCCGATCCGGGCGATGTCGGGAGTTCCAGTGGACGGCCCGGCCTCGACACGGGTCCAGTCGAGGGTGTGCAGCGATTGCAGCGCGCCACTGTGCGCGCCGTCGATGCGCTCCTGCTCCACGGGCCGCACCACGAGGGAGCGCACGGACACCACGGGAGCGCCGTTCTCGTCAACGGCGTCCAGCCGGAGCGAGGTCTCGCCGGTCATCTTGGAGCGGACGCGCAGTCGTGAGACGCCTTGCCGCTGGAGCTGCACGCCGCTCCAGCTGAAGGGCATGAGGTGCGTCGCGGAAGAGTTCTCGGTCAGCAGGATGACGCCGCTCTGCAAGGCGGAGTCGAAGAGCGCGGGGTGGATGTCGAAGCCGTCGTGGCCTTCGGGCAGGGACACCTCGGCATACGTTTCGTCGGCGGTGCGCCAAACGGCGTGCACGCCTTGGAAGAGCGGGCCGTAGTCGTAGCCGATGTCCGCGAGACGGCCGTAGAGCTCGTCGACGAGCAGCGGTTCCGCGTCCTGTGGCGGCCACTGCGTCGGCCAGGCAGGGGTGAACTCGCTGTCCTCGCCGAGGGTGCCCCGGGCGTGGCAAGTCGACTCGGACTCGCCGATGCCGTTGTCCGGCCGCGAGTAGATGGTCACCTCACGGCGGCCGTCCCGGCCGGGCGCCCCAACGGCGACTTGCAGGTGCCGGGTGACGCCTTCCTGGATGAGGAGGGGAGCTTCGAGCACCAGTTCGTCCAGCACCGGGCAGCCGGCGTGGCGTCCCGCGGCGAGTGCCAGCTCGACCAGTCCCGTGCCCGGCACGACCATGGAGCCGAGCAGCAGGTGTTCGGCGACCCAGGGCTGGGTTTCGGTGGAGATGCGGCCGGTGAAGAGCCACTCGTCGCGGTCGCCGATGAGGGCGAGGCCGGCGAGGACGGGGTGGTCGATGGCGGCCAGGCCGGCGGCGGAGTTGTCGCCGAAGCCGGTGGTGGGGGCCAGCCAGTAGCGTTCGCGCTGGAAGGCGTAGGTGGGCAGGTCGACGCGCTGGGCGCCGGCGCCGGTGTAGTAGGCGTTCCAGTCGACCTCGACGCCGGCGGCGTGCGCGCGGCCGATGAACAGGGCGAAGGTGGCGGTTTCGCTGTGCTTCGCACGCAAGGCCGGTACGACCGCCACGTTTTCGGTGGTGTCGTTGTCGATCTGGTCGAGGACCTGCCCCGCCATGGCGGTCAGGGTGGCGTCCGGCCCCAGTTCGAGGTACCGGCGGACGCCGAGGTCGTGCAGGGTGCGGATGCCGTCGGCGAACCGGACGGCCAGGCGAACGTGCTGGACCCAGTAGTCGGCGTCGAACTCGGTGACGACCTGTCCGGTGAGGTTGGACATGATCGGGGTCGACGGGGCCTTGTAGACCAGACGTTGTGCCACAGCACGGAATTCGGCCAGCATGGGTTCCATCCGGGGGGAGTGGAACGCATGGCTCACCCGGAGCCTGGTGGTCTTGTGGCCGTCCCAAGCGGGTAACCACTGGTCCATGGCGTCGGTGTCGCCGGAGACGACGACCGCTCGCGGTCCGTTGACAGCGGCGATCTCCAACCGGCCCTCGTAACCGATGAGGGACGCGGCGACGTCGGTCTCGTCGGCCTGGACGGCGACCATCGCGCCACCAGCAGGCAACGCGCCCATGAGTCGACCGCGTGCGGCGACCAGCGCGCACGCGTCGGCGAGGGACAGCACGCCTGAGACGTGGGCGGCGGCCAGCTCGCCGACGGAGTGCCCGATCAGGTAGTCGGCCTTCATGCCGAACGAGTCGACCAGGCGGTACAGGGCGACTTCGACCGCGAACAGCGCGGCCTGCGTGTACTCGGTTTGGTTGAGTGATCCATCCTCAGTGGACAGAAGTTCGCGCACCGGACGGCCGACCAGCGGGTCCAGTGCGGCGCACACCTCGTCCAAAGCGGCGGCGAACACCGGGAAGGTCTCGGCCAGCTCCAAGCCCATGCCCGGACGCTGAGAACCCTGACCCGTGAACAAGAACGCCGTCCGGCCACCGACAGCGGGTTCCCCGCCGGTCACCTTGGCAAGGCCCGCCAGCAGCTCCTCACGATCGGCGGCCACCACGACCGCGCGCCGCTCCAACAGCGCGCGCGTCGTCAGGGTCGAGAACGCGACATCGGCCGCAGAGATGTCCGACTGTCGTTCCAGATGCGCCCGCAGCCGCTCCGCCTGCGCACGCAGCGCGTTCTCGGTGCGCGCCGACACCAGGACCGGCACCGGACGACGCTTCACGGACTCGACCGGCTGCTCGTCGTCGGCCGGCGTGTCGAGGCTCGTCGCCTCTTCCAGGATCAGGTGGGCGTTGGTGCCACTGACGCCGAAGGACGACACACCCGCCCGGCGCGGACGACCGGTCGCCGACCACTCGCGGGCCTCGGTCAGCAGCTCGACCTGACCGGACTTCCAGTCCACGTGCGGTGACGGCGCGTCCACGTGCAGGGTCGGCGGCAGCGTCCCGTTGCGCATCGCCATGACCATCTTGATCACACCGGCTACCCCGGCGGCGGCCGACGTGTGGCCGATGTTCGACTTGATCGAGCCGAGCCAGAGCGGACCGTTCTCGCGCTCCTGGCCGTAGGTCGCCAGCAGTGCCTGTGCCTCGATCGGGTCGCCCAACACCGTGCCGGTGCCATGACCCTCGACCACGTCGATCTCGGCGGGTCTCAGGCCGGCGTTCTCCAGCGCCTGCCGGATGACCCGTTCCTGCGACGGGCCGTTCGGCGCGGTCAGACCGTTGCTCGCGCCGTCCTGGTTCACCGCGCTGCCACGGACTACGGCCAGCACCTTGTGCCCGTTGCGCCGTGCGTCCGACAACCGCTCCAACACCACCAGGCCGAGCCCGTCGGAGAAGCCGGTGCCGTCAGCCGAAGCGGAGTAAGGCTTGCAACGCCCGTTGAGCGCCAGTCCGCGCTGGCGGCTGAACTCCACGAACAGGAACGGGCCGCCCAGCACGGTGACGCCACCGGCGAGCGCCAGCGAGCACTCGCCGGCGCGCAGCGCGTTCACCGCGAGGTGGATGGCGACGAGGGAAGCGGAGCAGGCCGTGTCGATCGTGATGGCCGGCCCTTCCAGCCCCAGACTGTAGGCGATGCGACCCGACATCACGCTGCTCTGGGTGCCGGTCAGTCGGAACCCCTCCGACTCGGGCAGCAGGGTGCCGCCGTAGTCGGAGCTGACGGTGCCCGCGTACACACCGGTGTCACTGCCACGCAAGGACATCGGGTCGATGCCCGCGTCCTCCAACGCCTCCCACGCCGCCTCCAGCGTCACCCGCTGGGTCGGGTCCATCGCGGTGGCCTCGCGCGGGCTGATCCCGAAGAAGCCGGCGTCGAACGTGGTGACGCTGTCGACGAACCCGCCCTCCCGGGCGTACGCGCGTCCGGTCCGGTCGGGGTCGGCGTCGTAGAGACCTTCCAGGTCCCAGCCGCGGTCCGTCGGGAACGGGCCGATGCCGTCACGACCGGACGACACCAGCTCCCACAGCTCTTCCGGTGAAGTCACGCCACCCGGGTAGCGGCAGCTCATACCCACGATCGCCACCGGCTCGACGGCCCGCTGCTGGAGCTCGTCCACCTTCCGGTTGGCCGTGCGCAACTCAGCGGTCACTCGACGCAGGTAAGTGCGGAGCTTCTGCTCGTCGCTCATCGATCCGCTCCGGTCGTCGGTCGTCTTTCCGGTCATACGGATCCGAGCTCCTTGTCGATCAGGTCGAACATCTCGCTGTCGGAGACGATGGTGAGGTCGTCTTCGAGGTCGTCGTCCAGGTCGCGCAGGTCGCCGTTCGCGGCGCTCAGGATGGTCAGCAACCGGTTGCTGAGCGAGCGCATGTGCGGCTTGGCCCCGACGAGTTGCTGCTCGTCGCCCGACAGGCTGATCAGGAGCGATTCGAGCCGGTGCAGCTCCTCCTCGAGCGGTGAGGGGCCCTGTTCGACGGGTCCTCCACCCACCTCGGCGAGGATCATCCGGGCGGCGTCGATCGGGGTGGGGTAGTCGAAGACCAGCGTTGCCGGCAGCCGCACGCCGGAAACCTGGGTGAGCCGGTTGCGCAACTCGACCGCGGCGAGCGAATCGAAGCCGAGGTCCTTGAAGGCGCGCGAGGGGTCGATCGCGGCGGGCGAGGCGTGCCCGAGCACGGACGCGACCTGGACCTGCACCAGTTCCAGCACGACCTGCTCGCGGTCGGCCTCGGCCACACCGGCGAGGCGCCGTTCGAGGGAACGGCCCTTGTCGGCGCGACGAGCCGGAGCGCGCACCAGTCCACGCAGCAGGACGGGCAGGACGCCGGACCGCGCCTGGTCGCGCAGTGCGGCCAGGTCCAGGTTCACCGGGGCCAGCAGAGCCGCCTCGGAGCTCAGAGCCTGGTCGAACGACTCCAGGCCGGACGCCGCGGAGATCGCGCCGATGCCGGTGCGCGCCATCCTGGCGAGGTCGGCTTCGTCCATCTCGCCGGTCATCCCCGTGGAGTCGGCCCACAGGCCCCACGCCAAGGAGAGAGCCGGCAGACCGGCCGCCCGCCGCAACGCCGCGAGCGCGTCGACGGCGGTGTTGGCGGCGGCGTAGTTGGCCTGACCGGGGTTGCCGAACAGGCCCGCGGCGGACGAGAACAGCACGAAGGCCGACAGGTCCATCCGCGAGGTCAGCTCGTGCAGGTGCCAGGCGGCGTCCAGCTTCGGCCGCATCACGTAACGGAGCTGCTCGTCGGACAGCGACTCGATGACGCCGTCGGACAGTACGCCGGCCGTGTGGACGACCGCGGTGAGCGGCCGGTCGAGCGAGGCGAGCAAACCGGCGAGCTGCTCACGGTCCGACACGTCGCAAGCGGCCACCTGTGCCTGCGCGCCGAGCGACTCCAGCTCGGCGACCAGCTCGGTGGCGCCCCCCGCGGCCAAGCCCCGCCGGCTGACCAGCAGCAGGCGGCGCATGCCGTGCTTCGTGACGAGGTGCTTGGCGAACAAGGCGCCGAGCCCACCGGTGCCACCGGTGATCAGCACGATGTCGTCGGGGTTCAGAGGAGCCGGGACGGTCAGCACGACCTTGCCGACGTTGCGGCCCTCGCGCAGGAAGCGGAACGCGTCCTGGCCCTGGCGCACGTCCCAGGAACGGATCGGCGACGGGGACAGCACCCGCCGGGTGAACAGCTCGGCGATCTCGACCAGCATCTGCTGGATGCGTTCGGGCCCGGCCTCCATCAGGTCGTAGGAGCGGTAGCGCACACCTGGGCATTCGCGTGCGATGGACTCCGGGTCGCGGAGGTCGGTCTTGCCCATCTCGATGAAGCGCCCGCCTCGCGGCAGCAGCTCCAGCGTCGCGTCCACGAACTCGCCGGCCAGCGAGTTCAGCACCACATCGACGCCTTCTCCACCGGTGGCATCGTGGAAAGCGCCGCGGAAGCCGAGGTCGCGCGAGGAGGCGATGCGCTCCTGCGGCACGCCCAGGGCGCGCACCGCGTCCCACTTGGACGGACTGGCGGTGGCGAAGACCGTGACGCCGAAGTGGCGGGCCAGCTGCACGGCGGCCATGCCGACACCACCGGCAGCCGCGTGCACCAACAACTTCTCGCCCGCGCGCAGGTCGGCCAGGTCGACCAGACCGTAGTAAGCGGTCAGGTAGACGACGGGGATCGCCGCCGCCTCCGCGAAGGTGAGGTGCTCGGGCATCGGCGCGACGGTCCTGCGGTCGGCCACGGCGATCGGGCCGAAAGCGTCCGTCATCAGGCCGAACACGCGATCGCCCGGGACGAGGTCGGTGACACCGGAGCCGACCTCCAGCACGATGCCGGCCGCTTCACTGCCCAGGGGCGCGTCACCCGGGTACATCCCGAGGGCGATCAGCACGTCGCGGAAGTTGAGGCCCGCGGCCCGGACGGAGACGCGCACCTCGTGGACGCCGAGCGCGCGGTCCCCGTGGGAGCGCATGATGGAGAGGTTCTCCAGCGAGCCCTTCTTGGTGCTGGACAGCCGCCACGCCTGACCGGCCGGACCGGCCGACACTCGCGCGAGGCGTGGCGCCAGGAGAGCACCGCCGCGCACCGCCAACTGCGGTTCGTCCAGTCCCGCCAGCGAACTCCAGTCGGGCTGGACGCCACCATCGGTGTCGAGCAGGACGAAGCGGCCGGGGTGCTCGGTCTGCGCGCTGCGCAGCAAGCCCCATGCCGGCGCCTGGGCCAGGTCCGGGGACTCCGAGCCGACGGCGATCGCGCGCCGGGTCACGGTCACGAGCGTGGCGTGGTCGAGCCCCTCACCGGCCAGCCAGTGCTGGGCCAGGGCCAGTGTGCGCTCGGCGACCGCGTTCGCGGCGTGAGCGGGGCTGTCCGACTCGGGGGTCTCGATCGCGGTGAGCACCAGGTCCGGGGCTGCCGCGCCGCCGGCGACCGCTGCCTGCAAGGCGGCCAGGTCGGCGAAGCGGTCACCCGGCGCGTCCAGGTCGCCGAGCACCGCGACGCGGGCTTGCGACGACTTGCCCGTTACCGCGGTCCACTCCAGCTGGAACAGGGGGTTCTTCCCGCCCTCTTGGGCGTTCTCCAGCTGCCCAGGCTCCGCGGGGCGCACGGCGAGGCTGTCGACGGCCAGCACCATGTCGCCGTTCTCGTCGGCGATGGCGAGGCTGAAGGAGGACTCGCCGGAAAGGCGGATGCGCACGCGCACCTGCGCGGACGCCGGACGCCCGAGCCGCACTCCCGACCAGGAGAACGGCAAGTCCGGCGTCGACCCGGCAACCTTGCCCACCATGCTGGCGTGCAGCGCGGAGTCGAACAGCGCCGGGTGGATGGCGTACCCGTCGACGGAGATGTCCTCCGGCAGGGTCACCTCGGCGTACACGTCGTTCCCGCTGCGCCACACCGCTTGCACGCCCTGGAACACCGGGCCGTAGTCGAGCCCGATCTCGGCGAGCCGCTCGTACAGCGCGTCGGCCGAGGACTCGACGGCGGCGACCGGCGGCCAGTCGGCGGGGAACGCCGCCATGGGCTCGGCCTCGGCGGCCAACCGGCCGCGCGCGTGCCGGACGACCTGCCGCGCACCGTCCGAGTCGGCCGCGACCTCCGTGGTGGAGTAGAGGGCGATCTCGCGTCGTCCGTCCTCATCGGACTGACCGACGGTGACCTTGATGTGGCGCGCGGAGTCCTCGTCCAGGATCAGCGGCGCCTCGAAGACCAACTCGTCCAGGAGTTCGCAGCCGAGGTGGTTGGCGGCGGCGAGGACCAGCTCGACCAGCGCGGCGCCGGGCACGATCACCACGCCCAGCACCACGTGGTCGCGGACCCACGGCTGCGTCTCCGTGGAGAAGCGTCCGGTGAAGACCCACTCGTCGCGGTCCCCGACCTGCACGGCCGCCGCGAGCACCGGGTGCCGCATCCGGTCGAGACCGGCGGACGCGACGTCGCCGCCCCGCACCGATGCCGTCAACCAGTAGGTCTGCCGCTGGAAGGCGTAGGTGGGCAGGGGGACCCGCTTGGCGCCGATGTCGGCGTAGCAGGCGGCCCAGTCGATCCTGACACCGGCGACGTGTGCCTCGCCGAGCGAGAGCGTGAAGCGGGCCAGGCCACCTTCGTTGCGGCGCAGGGAACCGACCACGCCGATCTTGTCGACCGCGCCGTGGGCGGCGGTCGTCTCCTCCACGGCCATGGTCAGGACCGGGTGCGGCGAGACCTCGATGAAGCAGCCGGTGCCCTTGTCGGCAAGGGCGCGGATGGCGGGTTCGAAGTGCACCTGGCCGCGGAGGTTGGTGTACCAGTAGGCGGCGTCCATGGTGGCGGTGTCGATGTAGCCGCCGGTGGTGGTGGAGTACAGCGGGATCGTGCCGGTCACCGGAGTCACCGGCGCCAGGACGCGGAGGAGTTCGTCTTCCAGCGCCTCGACGTAGTGGGAGTGGGATGCGTAGTCGACGGCGATGCGTCGTGCCCTGATGTCGTCGCGCTGGCAGTCGGCGAGGATGGCGTCGAGTGCTGCGGGTTCGCCGGCGACGACGACGGTCGCGGGTCCGTTGACGGCGGCGATGGACACCCGACCGGCGTGGGGTGCGATGAGCGTTTCGACGCGGTCCACCGGCAGGGAGACGGACATCATGCCGCCGTGTCCGGCGAGGCGGTCGCGGACGAGCTGGCTGCGCAGGGCGACGATCCTTGCGGCGTCGCTGAGGGTGAGGGCTCCGGCGACGTAGGCCGCGGCGATCTCACCCTGCGAGTGGCCCACCACGGCCGACGGCTCGATGCCGTAGGAACGCCACAGTGCGGCCAAACCGACCATGACGGCGAACAGCGCGGGCTGGACGACGTCGACGCGCTCCAAGGACGGTGCGTCGGGGGCTGCCCGCAGCACGTCGTCGAGGTTCCAGTCCACGAACGGGGCCAAGGCTTCGCCGCACGCGGCGATCTCGGCGGCGAACACGGGGGAGGAGTCGAGCAGGTCCACCGCCATGCCGATCCACTGCGCGCCCTGACCCGGGAACACGAACACGGACTTCACGCCAGTGCCGAGGACATGGCCCTCCGCCACGTTCGCGGCCGGCTCGCCCGAGGTCAGATCGCTGAGGCTGGTCAGCAGGGCGCCTCGATCGGCCGCCACGATCACGGCGCGGTGCTCGAGGTGCGCTCGCGCGGTCGCCTGGGACAGGCCGATGTCCGCGTAGTCCAGCTCCGGGTGGGCGATCATGTGCGCCCTGAGGCGGTCGGACTGCTCGCGCAGCGCGGCCTCGCTGTGTGCCGAGAGCGGCACGAGAACCGGCGGTCGGACACCGGTCCTGTCCTCCGCGGCCTCCTCCGGCTCTTCCGCCGGAGCCTCTTCAAGGATGACGTGGGCGTTGGTGCCGCTCACGCCGAATGACGACACGCCCGCACGGCGCGGCCGGTCACCCGCGGGCCACGGCCGGGCCTCGGTCAACAGCTCGACCTCACCCGCCGTCCAGTCCACGTGCGGGGACGGCGCGTCCACGTGCAGCGTCGGCGGCAGCGTCTCGTGCCGCATCGCCATCACCATCTTGATCACGCCCGCCACCCCGGCCGCGGCCTGGGTGTGGCCGATGTTCGACTTGATCGAGCCCAACCACAGCGGACCGTTCCGCCGTTCCTGGCCGTAGGTCGCGAGCAGCGCTTCCGCCTCGATGGGGTCACCCAGCGGCGTTCCGGTGCCGTGCCCCTCGACCACGTCGACATCGGACGGTTCAAGTCCGGCGGCGGCCAAGGCCTGCCTGATGACGCGTTCCTGGGACGGGCCGTTCGGCGCGGTGAGGCCGTTGCTGGCCCCGTCCTGGTTGACGGCGCTGCCGCGCACGAGGGCGAGGACCGTGTGCCCGTTGCGCTTGGCGTCGGAAAGCCTCTCCAACACGAGCAGACCCATGCCCTCGGCCCAGCCGACGCCGTCGGCCGCTGCCGCGTACGCCTTGCAGCGCCCGTCCGCCGACAAGGCGCGCTGGCGGCTGAACTCCACGAACGCGCTGGGCCGCGCCAACGTCGTCACTCCGCCGACCACGGCCAGGGAGCACTCGCGAGCCCGCAGGGACTTGGCGGCCAAGTCGATGGCCACCAGGGAGGAGGAGCACACCGTGTCCACCGTGACCGCGGGGCCCTCGAAGCCGAAGGTGTAGCTGATGCGGCCGGAGGCCACGCTGGGCGACGACGCGATGGACAGGTAGCCCTCGATCTCGGGCCTGCGATCGCTGAGACCCGCGACGAACTGGTAGTCGGAGAACATAAGGCCGCAGAAGACGCCCGTGTCGCTGCCCTTGAGCGTCGTGGGATCGATCCCCGCGTCCTCCAGGGCTTCCCACGTCCCCTCCAGCAGCAACCGCTGCTGCGGGTCCATGGCGACTGCCTCACGGGGGCTGATCCCGAAGAACTCGGCGTCGAACTCCGCCATGCCGTCCAGGAAGCCGCCGTGGCGCGTGTACGCCGTGCCGGGGTGGTCCGGGTCCGGGTCGTACAGGTTGTCCAGGTCCCAGCCGCGATCGTCGGGGAACTCTCGGATCCCGACCCGCTTCTCGGCCACCAGCGACCACAGTTGTTCCGGCGAACCCACGCCGCCCGGGAAGCGCGAGCTCATGCCGACGATCGCCAGCGGCTCGCCCGCCCGGTCGAGCAGTTGGCGATTCTGGCGGCGTAAGCGCTCGGTCTCCTTCAACGACTTGCGCAACGCCCCGACGATGTCGTGCTTCTCCAGGGCCATGCTTCTTTCCTCCGCCTTCGGGTTCACGCCGGTATCCACGCCCAGTCGATTGTCAATCGCGCGGAGAGGCCATCGGATACAGGCCTTGTCCGATTCGTTACCCGGATTGGGCAGGAATCACAGCCGGTAGTTGCCCAAAAGCGGACCGTTCCGAGCCGATGAGCGTATTCACCGTCGGTAGTTGCTCAAAGGCGGACCGTTCCGAGTGGTCTCGCGCGTCATCGCCGAACGTCGCTACATCGGAACGTCCTGGCGGTGCGACTATAGCCCCGAACCCGAAGCCGCTTGTAGCGATCGGATGAACTCGTCCACGGTGTGAGCCACTCTCACGAATGGTCCTACCAATGACAATGGCATAGCGTGTCGCCGAGAACACGATGCGTGCCGGCCGGTCGTCCGGGGAAGACTAAAACCTCGTTTTAGAGGCGTTTCGGGCTTCCTGGAGTTCGCGATCCGCGTGGCGTATCTTCTGTCACTCAACGCGTTTCGACGCGGCGGCAAGAAGCGGCGTCTTCGCAGGTCTTAGGCCCACTGCGACGTGTATCGGTCCAATCGGCCGAACGCGCTGGTGTTTTCGGATCAGGTGTGTTCACCCGATTGCCCGATCGCGCGGATTGTGACCACGGCGCGGCGCGCGTGCGGCAAGCACGTCAAGCGCGGAAGAACGGGATGTGCCAATCGCCCGTCGGCGACGTTAATTTTCGACCTACCGGCTCCGAGCGCCCGCCGAATCGTGACCTGGAGTCGGTGGGAGGCGGCGCGGCGCGCTCACGAGGGTCCGTGGTCTTTGCCCGAAGGTTTGCGCGAAGGTTTGCCCGAAGGGGCACACTTATTACGTCCTGAGACAGCAACGGCAGGTGATCCCGTGTTCGGCGAGGTGTCGAACCTCTACCGAGTTCCCAGGATCACCTGCCGGGTGGCACATCAGCCGGCGACAGCGCCGGCCTGTTGTCCGGTCGGGACCTCATCGGTCTTCTCGTCCGACGCCTTCGGGGTGGGGAAGCGAATGAACATCGCGCAGGCCACCGCCCCCAGCAGCAGGAATGCGCCGGGCAGCAGGCCGGTCTCCGCCAATGCCATGCTGTACGGCTCCTTGATGAACTCGGGAACCTCGGTGATGCTGACCTCGGACTGACCTTCGCCGCCACCGCTCATCTGCGGCAGGTTCGAGGCGAGCCGGTCGACGAACAGCGCGCCGACCGCGGCGGCTCCGAGGACGGAGCCCATCTGCCGGTTGGTGTTGTAGATGCCCGAGCCCGCGCCGGACTGGTGCAAGGGGAGGTTGCGCGTGGCGATGGCGCCCAGCGGTCCCCAGGTCATCGCGTTGGCGATACCGCTCACGCCGGCCACGGCCGCGAACATCCACAGCTGCGAGTCAGGCTCCATCAGGCGGTTGTAGCCGACGATCGAGACGGCGAAGAGCACGAAACCGAGGGCGGTGAAGGTGCGCGGGTGTGCCTTGTCGGACAGCTTGCCGACGATCGGGGCGAACACGCCGGTCAGGATCGCGAGCGGCGAGAAGAGCAGCGCCGACTCCATAGAGGACAGACCGCGCACGCCCTGCAGGAAGAAGTAGGTGGGCACGGTCATCGCGGTGACCGCCGCGCCCATGGACGCGATGCCGATGTTCGCCAGCGCGAAGTTGCGGTCGCGGAAGAGGCTCAGCGGCAGCAACGGGTCCTGCTTGTTGCGCGCCTGCATCACGACGAACAGCGTCAGCACCGCGAGCCCCGCGCCGATCATCAGCCAGATGGTGGACGACCAGTCCTTGCTGTTGCCCTCCTGAAGGCCGTACACCAGCAGGAACAAGCCAAGGCAGGAAAGGATGACGCCGACCACGTCGAGCTTCAGCGGCCTGGTCTCCAGCGACGGCACCAGCACCCACGCCAGACCGAACGCGAGCACGCCGATGGGCAGGTTGATGAGGAAGATCCACTCCCAGCCGAAGCTGTCCACCAGCAAGCCGCCGATGACCGGACCCAGGAGCAGTGCGATGCCGGCGGTGGCCCCCCACGCGCCCATGGCCGCGCCGCGCTTCTCGGCCGGGAAGATCCGGGTGATCACCGACATGGTCTGGGGCGTCATGAGTGCGGCACCCAGGCCCTGCACGGCGCGAGCCACGATCAGCGAGTTGATGTCGCCGGCCAAGCCACACCACAAGGAGGACAGCGTGAACACGACCACGCCGACGAGGTAGAGGTTCTTGGGGCCGAAGCGGTCACCCAGGCGTCCGGTGAACAGGAGCGGCGCCGCGTACGCGAGCAGGTAGGCGCTGGTCACCCAGATCACCTGCGTGACACTCGCGTGCAGTTCGTCCATGATCACGGGGTTGGCGACCGCGATTACGCTCATGTCCAGGACGATGAGGGAGAAGCCGACGAGTAAGGCCCCGAGAGTCTGCCATGGATTCCGTTGAGCGGCCACGATTCACTATCCCTACTAGTCGGTGACTTGCGTGGCGAAGCGTAACGTACACGCGAATGCGAAAAGTGGCATCTGTGATCGCCGGCAGGAACATGCCAATCGCCACGAGGAAGATGCCACCGGTGGTCCGAGCTGTCAACTTCGGTACCGAAGTCATCTTGCAACCCGCTGGTCGGGGCCTCAGCAGTGCTGATCCGACGGCAGACCCGCCTGCTGCGACGGTGCCACGACGGTCGCGTCGCAGGTCTCCCGGGTGTGGCGGTGACGTCGTCGGTGGCCGGTCTGGCGTTACACATAAATACATAAGGCCCTCGAATGGGCCGAGAGGCCTGGCGGATTCGTGTGGCGCCGAACCGGCGTTCGCCCGCCTTTTGGTCGCTTCCGTGTGCGGCAGATCACCGCCGAGTCGGGGCCGGACGCGGTCGCGGTGTTCAGGAATGTGCCAAGTGGACTACAACGGGCAGGTTCTCCGCATGTCGTGACGCCCGGCTGCTGTCCCCGACCGTTCTGACGCCGGGGCTCACGCCCGGTGCGCTCCGGGGGTGAGCCCGAACGCGCGGCGGAAGACTTCGATGAACGCGCTCGCCGACGACCAGCCGCACAGGTGCGCCACCGTCGTCACGGGGAGGTCGTCGGCCAGCAGGACCAGGGAGTGGTGCAGCCGGAGCTGTGTGCGCCACTGCGGGAAGCTCATGCCGAGGTCGGACTTGAACAGCCGGGTCAGGGTGCGGTCGCCGGCGCCGACCTCCTTGCCCAACGCGGCCAGCGTGCGGCCGTCGGCCGGATCGGCGGTCAGGATCGCGCACAACGCCCGCAACCGGGGGTCGCGGGGAGCGGGCAGGTGCAGCGGCTGCTGGGGAGACGCACGGAGCTGGTCGAGCAGAACGCCCCGCAGCCGCTCGCGTTCCGGGCTGTCGTCGTGCGGGGGACGGGTGTAGGCGAGGATCAACTCGCGCAGCAGCGGGCCGACGGTCAGCACGGTGGGCCGGTCCAGGCCCAGCGGGTTCTCGGTCGCGGGCAGGCCGACCAGGTGCAGTTCGAGGCGGCCGTGCGCCTGGTGGGCGTGCACCGTGCCGGCGGGCACCCAGATGGCACGGGTGGCCGGCGCGACCCACGAGCCCGCGTCCGTCGTGATCGCCAGAACCCCGCGACCGGCGTAGACGATCTGGTGGTCGTCGTGCCGGTGCGCGTCGATGCCCGCGCCGGGCGCCAGCCATTGGGCGCGCGTCGGGGCCACCTGGACGTGGCGGATTTTCGTCATCACTTGGCAGGTTATCGAAAGCGTGACACGGCGTGGGGCGTGAGCATTGCCGTGTGCCGAGGAACAAGTCGATCATTCTCCTGTCCATCGGGCATGCCTGTGTGGACGTCTACCAGGGTGCGGTGGCCGCGCTCGTGCCGTTCTTCATCGCCGAGCGCGAGTACACCTACGCGGCGGCGTCCGGCATCGTGCTCGCCGCGTCGCTGCTGTCGTCGGTGGCGCAGCCGCTGTTCGGGGTGCTGACCGACCGGTGGTCGATGCCCTGGCTGCTGCCGGTGAGCACGATCCTGGGCGGGGTGGGCATCGGGCTGAGCGGCATCAGCGGCGACTACGCGGTGACGCTGGTGTTCGTGGCGATAGCCGGGATCGGGGTCGCCGCCTACCACCCGGAGTCCGCGCGCCTTGCCCGGATAGCCAGCCGGGGTAGCAATTCGGGGATGGGGTGGTTCTCACTCGGGGGCAACCTCGGCTTCGCCGCGGCGCCGATCATGGTCGCTGTGGTGGTGGCCAACGGAGGCTTGGCGTTCACGCCGTTGCTGGTCCTACCGGCTTTGGTGGGCAGCGTGTTGTGCCTGCCTGTGTTGCGTGCGTTGAACAAGCCCGTGTCCGGTGGCTCCAGTGCGTCGGGGAGGAAGGGCGTCGACGACAAGGTCTCGTTCCTGAAGCTGTCGCTGGCGGTGATCTGCCGGTCCGTCCTGTTCATCGGGCTGAGCACGTTCGTCTCGCTGCACGTCGAGCAGCGCCTCGGGGGCGGCACGGCGACGGGCACGGCGGCGCTGTTCGTGCTCTACCTCGGCGGCGCGGTGGGCACCGTGCTCGGCGGGAAGCTGGCCGACCGGTGGGACCGGGTCACCGTGGTGCGCTGGTCGTACCTGGTCACGGTGGCGTCGACGGCGGGTGTCGTGTTCATCCCCGGGCCGGTGTTGTACCTGTTCGTGGCGATGACCTCGGCGGGCCTCTACATCCCGTTCTCGCTCCAGGTCACCCTCGGCCAGGACTACCTGCCCACCCGCGTCGGCACGGCCAGCGGCATCACGCTTGGCCTGACCATCAGCATCGGCGGCCTGGCCACACCCGTGCTCGGCTCGATCGCCGACGCCACCTCGCTCCAGACCGCCCTGATCCCGTTGATCGCAATGCCCGCCCTGGCCTGGCTGCTGTTCCTGTCGCTGCCCGAGCCGGCCGTCTTCGGACAGGCCGACCAACCCGCGCCGCCCGCTGAACCGTCGTTGACACCCACCGACCAGGCTTGAAGGTCACCGTCTGAGCGCGCGGGCCGCTAGACGAGACCGGCCGCGATGAGCTGTTGCCAGATCACGCCCTGGTCGACCACCTCGACGTCCAGCTTCTCGGCCTTGGTGAGCTTGCTCGCGCCGACGTCGGCGCCGGTGATGAGCATGTCGGTGCTCGCCGAGACCGAGGACGCGGTGGTCGCGCCGGCCTTTTCGCACAGCCGCTGGAACGTGGGGCGGGGGACCTTCTCGCCGGAGCGCGGATCGCTGATCGCACCGGTGATCACCACTGTCTTGCCGGCCAGTGGCGCGTCGGACGCGACGACTGGCGGCAGATCCTCTTCCCTCACGTCCAGGGAGACACCGCGTTCGCGCAGCCGTTCCAGCTCGGGCCGCAGCCGGGTGAGGTGCTCGATCAGTGAGGAGGCGACCTTCGGCCCGATGTCGTCGACCGCCACGAGCCGTTCCTCGCCCGCGTCGGCGACCTCCTCCAGCGAGCCGAACCCCGCGCGGCACAGGCGGGTGGCGGTGCCCTCGGAGGCCATCGGGATGGCGAGGCCGATCAGCGCCCGGCGCAGTCCGACCTGGCGGCTGGCGGCGATCGACTCGATCATGCGGGTGGCCGAGACCTCGCCGATGCGGTCGAACTCCAGCAGCTTCTCCTTGGTGAGGCTGTACAAGTCCGACGGGTGTTCGAGGATCCCCGCTTCGGCGAGCCGTTCGATCCACACCGGACCGACGGCCTCGATGTCCGCCGCCGCGCGCGATGCCCAGTGGACCAACCTGCGCACGGTCTGCGCGGGGCAGGCGACGTTGGTGCAGAACAGTTCCCGGCTGTTGCCCTGCTCGGTCAACTCGTGCCCGCACGACGGACAGGCGTCGGGCGGCACGATCTCCCGCTCCGCGCCCGTGCGCTTCGACTCGTCGAGCACGCCGGCGACGAACGGGATCACGTCACCCGCGCGGCGGACCAGCACCGTGTCCCCGATCATGATGCCGCGCGCCCGGATGACCTCCTGGTTGGCCAGCGTCGCCCTGGTCACCGTCGTGCCGCCGACGAACACCGGCTCCAGCCAGGCGACCGGGGCGATCTTGCCCGTCTTGCCGACGTCCCAGACCACGTCGGTCAGCACCGTCGTCTTCTCCTCGGCGGCGAACTTGAACGCCAACGCGCCGCGGGGCGAGTTCGAACGGGTGCCGGCGGCGGCGTAGGCGTTCCGGTCGGCCAGCCGCAGCACGGCGCCGTCCAGGTCGTAGTCGAGTTCGTTGCGCTGTGCCTCGATCTCCCCGATCACCGCCTGCGCCTCGGCTGCGTCGACGCAGTGGCGCATGTCGGCGCCGGTGAACCCGAGCGCCCTCAGGCCGTTCTCCAGGTCGGTCCAGGCGTCGGCATCGGTGGACGTGTCGAGGTCGAAGGCGAAGAACTGGAGGCGCCGGCCGGCGACCGTGGCCGGGTCCTTGGCGCGCAGGGTGCCCGCGGCGGCGTTGCGCGGGTTGATCAGCGGCTTGTCCGGGTGGGCGGTGTTGTAGGCGGAGAACGTGGAGCGCAACATCACCGCCTCGCCCCGCACCTCGACCCGTCCGGACGCGCCGACCCGACCCGGCACCCCGTCGACCAGCGCCTTCACCAGCACCGTCACGTCGTCACCGGTGGTCCCGTCCCCGCGGGTGACGGCACGTGCCAGCCGCCCGTCCTCGTAGACAAGGGCCAGCGACAGCCCGTCCAGCTTCGGCATGACCACCACCGGCTGACCGGGGAAGCGGTCGAAGAAGGCGACGACCTGCTCCGCCCGGGTCGCCTTCTCCAACGACAACATCGGCCGCGAGTGCCGGACGGGCGCGTGCAGCACCCCCGGCGCGCCCACCTGCTCCAGCGGGTTGGGATCGGGCGCCAACTCCGGGTGGGCCTCGATCAGCCCCCGCAACTCATCCTCGACCGCGTCGTACTCGGCGTCCGCCACCAACGGCGAACCCCGGTAGTAAGCGTCACGCAGCACCACAACCTGGTCCGCGAGCTCCCGAATCCGTTCCCGAACGTCCACGGCGTACAAGTTACCGGCGACCACCGACACTGCACGGTGGTCAGCGTCCCCGGCGACGACATCGCGGAAGCGGTCGAGTGGCGTGCTCCGGGTCCTGGCCGGCGTGGAATCCGCTCGCCGCCGCGCTCTTCGGCGACTTCTCCGAATGGCCACCCGCGCGACGCGACATCGTTCGGCAGCGATTCCGCGGAACCGGCCCGTCCTCGATGGCGCTCACCCCCGGAAGACGACGACGCGACCGCCGCCGACTGCGTCGGGTATTTGCGAACCGCGCACGCCCGCTATCCCGAAGACCCCGATCTCAAGCGGCTCGTCGCCTACTCGCCCGCACCCGCGACGCCGGAATGCCGTGTGCCCGACGGACGATCCCGCCGGGCACACGGCCGTCCTGTCAGCCAGTCGTCAACGCGAGGTCGTCCAGGATGAACGAGGTCTGCACGTCCCAGTCCTCGCGGCTGATGAAGCTGACGGTCACGGTCTGGCCCGCGAAGGCGCCGACGTTGAACGACCGCAGCCGGTAGTCACCCTTGTCCACGTTGGAGAAGCGGCCGACGGTGGTGGTGCCGACCCGCACGGTCAGGGTGTCGTACGCCACCGGCAGGGTCTCCGCCGTGTCGATCTTCACGTGCACCGACAGCGTCGAGTTGACGCAGCCCGCGGGGATGGTGACGGTCTGGCGCAGCGACTCGACCGTGGGGGCGGCGGTACCGCCCAGCCACGCCGACCGGCTGCCCGAGCGGGGCGCGGCCGTCCCGGTCCAGGTGTGGATCGACCAGTTGGCGCCGTCCCAGCCGGTCTGGCCGCTCTCGAAGCCGGGGTTGACCAGCACCTGGCCGGGGTTCGCGCAGGCGGCCGGGCTGATCTCCGCCTGGGCGACGGCGGGTGACACGAGTGCGGCGGCAGCGGCGGCCAGCGCCACCCCGGCCATCGCGACCCGTCGGGGGGATCGGCGAACAGGTTCCATCACGTTCACTCCCTGATTCCAGCGTCAGGACCGGCGAGCGGGACAGGCCGCTCCGCCGGTCACGGCGTGCCGAACGTGTTCGCGCGAACGTGATCGAACGCTAGAGCAGCAAATCCTCAGGCGCCATTGCCGAATAGCCGGAAGACATTGGTGACTTCGGGTTTCCGGCGAATGATTTGAGACGCCACGTCGCACTTCGGTGGCTAATCGTTCACCGAACGGCCACCGTCTCAACCGGTCGCCACCAGAACGACCAGCGTCAGGTTCAGCGCGATGATCGCCACCACCGCGATCCACGCGCACACGGTGGTCGCACGCCGGTTGACGTGGTCGCCCATCGTGGCGACCGACGACGTCAGCCGGACCAGCGGCACCAGCGCGAACGGGATGCCCATCGACAGCACGACCTGCGAGAGCACCAGCGCGGCCGTCGGGTCGAAGCCGGAGGCGAGCAGCGCGAGAGCGGGGACGAGCGTGACGACCCGGCGGAGCATCAGCGGAACCCGGACGTGCAGGAGCCCGTCGAGCACCACCGCGCCGGAGTAGTTCCCCACCGCCGTGGACGCCAGGCCGGAGGCGAGCAGGCCGATCGCGAACAGGAAGGCGATCCCGCCGCCGAGAGTCGAGCCGATGGCGGCGTGCACGCCCGAGACCTCGTCGATGTTGTCCGCGCCCCGAAGCGCACTCGCGGCGACCAGGAGCAGCGCCAGGTTGACCGCGCCCGCCAGCACCATCGCCATGACGACGTCGACGCGCGTGGCGGCGAGGACGCGTCGGACCGCGGACCCCGTGACGTGACCATGGCGATCACGCGCCAGCGCCGAGTGCAGGTACACGGCGTGCGGCATGACGGTGGCGCCCAGCATCCCCGCGGCCAGCAGCACGCTGTCGGTGCCGTCGAAGCGGGGCACCAGCCCACCGAACACCTCGGCCGTCGGCGGTGACACGAGCAGTCCCGCCGCGAACCCGCACGCGATGACGACCAGGAACGTCGTGATCAGGCGTTCGAACGGCTTCTGCCCCCGCCGGTCCTGCACGAACAGCAGGGCGGTCGACACCACGCCGGTGATCAGGCCGCCCCACAGCAGCGGCAGGTCGAACAGGATGTTCAGCGCGATGGCCCCGCCCAGCACCTCGGCCAGGTCGGTCGCCATCGCGACGATCTCGGCCTGCCCCCAGTAGGCCAGCCGGGCGGGCCGGGGCAGCCGGTCCCGGACCGCCTCGGGCAGCGAACGCCCCGAGACCAGGCCGAGCTTCGCGGACAGGTACTGCACGAGACCCGCCACGACGTTCGCCGCGACGAGGACCCAGACGAGCAGGTACCCGTAACGCGCGCCGGCCGCCGTGTTCGTCGCCACGTTGCCGGGGTCGACGTAGGCGATGGCGGCCACGAAGGCGGGCCCCAACAAGGCGGCCCTTCCGCGTAAGTGGGCCGCTTTCCTGCGAACAGGTGTCGTCGTCACGCCTTCCTCCCTGGTGAGTGCTCGTGGTGACACCGCCGGTGGGGACGAGTGGCCCATCCCCACCGGCGAACCCGCGTGGAGACTCAGGCCGTCTCGGGGTCTTCCACCGGGGGCGTGCCGTAGGTGAAGTACGTCTCCTGGGGGAGGTTCGTGCCGCCGATGGCGGTGGCCGTGTCGATGTCCGCCATCGTCCACGTCCTGGTCTCGAAGTCCGGCTCCAGCTCCAGGATCCCCGGGTCGCCGAACAGCTCGATCCGGTTGCCCCCGGGCTCGAACACGTACAGGAACGCGCCCTGGGTGATGCCGTGGCGGTCCGGCCCGGCCTCGATCTTGATGTCGTAGTCCCGGAACATCTCCGCCGCGTCCACGGTGTGCTGCTGCACGCCGTAGTAGAACGCCACGTGGTGCAGTCGGCCCCGCGCGCCGCGGGCGTCGTGCATGATCGCGATCTCGTGCCCGAGGATGTTGCTGCTCAGCCAGGCGCCGATCTCCACCTCGCCGTCCACGACCCGCTCACGGGTCTGCATGCCCAGGTAGCGCTCGAACGACTGCTTCGTCGGGGTGACCTCGCTGGCGAGCAGGTTCAGGTGGTCGATGCGCTTGATCGGCAGGCCCTGCAACGGTTTCTTCGACGGCCGGGTGAGGATCTTGCTCTTCAGCTCCGCCGGCGCCTGGTACTTCTCGACCTCCCACAGCAGGTTCATCCGGTGGCCGTCGGGGGTGTCGAACTGGAACGTCTTGCCGTACCCGTAGTCACCGTCGTGCCAGTTGCCCTCGACGTTGCCGTCCCGGATCGCCTTGACCCGCCGTTCCAGCGCGTCCGGCGACGCGGTCCGCATGGCGAAGTGGTCCATCCGGGGCTGCGCGGCCTCGGTGACCTTCAGGCTCCACTGGTACGGGTCCTCGTAGCCGCGCAGGTAGACCGACTGCCCCTCGCGGTAGGTCTCGTACATGCCGAGCAGGTCCTTGAAGAACCACAGGGTGCCGTCGGGGTCGGGGGTGTGCAACTCCACCCGGGCCAGATGGGCGATCTCGTGCCGGCGGAACTCCGGGTCCAGGTCGGACATCGTCATTTCTCCTGTTCACTGTGCTCGGTGGTGGCCGCCGCGGCGGAATTCCGCTCGGCGATGGTGACGTCGCCGGCCGCCCAGTGCGCCGGCTCGACCTCTCTGATGACGACCCGGATGTTGGCCTTGGGCGCCCCGACGGCCCGGTGCGCCGCCTCGGTCAACTCGTGGATCAGGTCCCGGATCTGCTGCGGCGTGCGCCCGGTCCCGAGGGAAACGTCGATGAACGGCACGGTCAGCCTCCTGCGAGCGTGACGGTTCCGAGAGTGGTGAAGTGCGCGGCGACGCGGGCGCCGGGCGTGACGTGGACGGCGTCCGTCATGCCGCCGGTGAGCACCAGCCAGCCGGGTTCGATGGCGAGACCCCTGGCGCCCAGGAGGTTCGCCGCGAGCGCCAACGCCTCGGCCGGGTGACCCTGCACGGCGGCGCCGGTCGCGGCGTCCTCGACCTGACCGTCCACCTCTAACAGACACGCCTCGTGCGCGAGGTCCAGCCGTTCGGGCGCGACGGACAGCGGTCCGAGGACGAACAGTCCGGACGAACTGTTGTCGGCGACCGCGTCCTGCATGGTGAACTTGAAGTCCCGGTACCGGCTGTCGATGATCTCGATCCCGCCGTGCACGCTCGACACGGCGCGCAGTGCCGTGGCCGCGGTGACGCCGGGACCGGCCAGCCGGTCACCCATCACGAACACGATCTCGGGTTCCGCCCTCGGGTGGATCAGCCGTTCCCGGGGCAGCGGCGCACCGGCGGGCAGCACCATCGCGTCGGTCAGCCAGGCCAGGGACGGGTAGTCGATGCGCATCCGCCGCTGCTTGGCCCGCGAGGTCAGCCCGAGCTTCACGCCGATCAGCCGTTCACCCCGGTCCAGGCGGCGGCGCAGTGCCTCGAACTGGATCGTGTACGCGGTGGTCAGGTCCAGGTCCGGCCACAGCGCGGTGATCGGACCGCGTGCGGTCCGCGACCGCTCGGCGTCCAGCAGCACCTGGGCGGCGCGGGCGACGTCACCGGGGCGGATGTCGGTGGATCCGGTGATCTGCGTTCCCTCCATCGCCGTCACGCCCCCAGCACCGCGGTGACCGAGCCCAGGCCGGGGACGGAGACGACCGCCGCCGCACCCGCCGGCAGGGTGGCCGACCTGGTCATCGAGCACACGAGGACGACCTGGCCCGCCGCCAGGGTGAGCCCGTCGGCGAAGGCCTCGTTCGCCAGCCACACCAGGGCGTTGAGCGGTGAACCGAGCATCATCCCGCCGGCTCCCGTCTCGACGAGCTCGCCGTCGCGGTGCAGCAGGCAGCCCGCCAGCCTGAGGTCGATACCGTCCACACTGGACGGTCGGGTGCCCAGGACCACTACCCGGCGTGATGCCTCGGATTCCTGTGATTCACCGACTTCGGCGGCGAGCAGCACGTGGTCCACGGCACGCACGACGTCCACCATGGTCACGTTCGGACCGGCGAGTGGACGGTCGAGCACGAACGCCAGTCCGGTCTGGACGACGGGCGCGGTGAACCGGACGTCGATCGGCTGGTGCTCCGGCCGGAAGTCCGCGGCGGTCAGCTCCTCGAACACCGGCCTGTCGACGCCCAGGGCGCGTTGCGCCACCCGCGATGTCGCGGTGACCACGTAGCCGTACGGGCGCGTGGGGCGCTCGGGCGGGTGTTTACCCTGCTTCTCCTGGGCGATCTCGGTCGAGACCATTCCTACCCCTTCGTACGTGGGACGGGCCGACGGCACGGCTCGGCTCGGCATGGCGCGCAACTCGGTGGGGCCTCGGCTCGGCATGGCGCGCAACTCGGTGGGCCTCAGCCCGGCGGGTGGCCAGTTCGGCGGGTGGTCGGCTCGGCGGTTGGTCGGCTCGGCGGTTGGTCGGCTCGGGGGTTGGTCAGCGAACGCGCACCATCACCGCTCGCGGCTCGGTGAAGAACTCGCGCGAGTACTGGCCGCCCTCGCGGCCCACCCCGCTGGCGCCCTCACCGCCGAACGGCAGGCGCAGGTCGCGGTCGAAGTAGGTGTTGATCCACACGGTCCCGGCACGCCACCGGGCGGCCAGCCGGTGCGCCCGGTCCAGATCCCTGGTGAACAGGATCCCGGACAGCCCGTACCGGCTCGCGTTCGCCAGCGTTATCGCTTCCTCTTCGGTGTCGAAGGGGATGACCGATTCCACCGGTCCGAAGATCTCCTCTTGCGCGGTGCGGCTCTCGTTGGACAACCCGGTGATGATCGTCGGGCTGTAGTAGAAACCGTCGGCCAAACCCGCCGACGTCACCCGTGAACCGCCGGTCACGATTTTCCCGCCTTCATCGGCGGCCAGTTCCACATATCCGTGGACTTTGTCGAGGTGGCGTCGCTCGATCAGCGGACCCATGTCCGTCGCCGGGTCCTTCGGGTCACCGACCACGATCTTCGCCGCGGCTTCGGTGAACCGACTCAGGAATTCTTCCATTATGCCCCGCTGGACGAACAGCCGGGTTCCCGCGAAGCACACTTGACCGTTGCCGGCGAATGCCGCCTTGATCGACTCCGGCACGGCCACGTCCAGGTCCGCGTCGTCGAACACGATGTTCGCCGACTTGCCGCCCAATTCGGCCGAAACCGGTGTGAGGTTCGCCGCCGCCGCGGCCATGACTTTCACCCCGGTGGCGGTCGACCCGGTGAAGGTGATCCGGTCGACCCGCGGATCGCCGGTCAGCGGTCCGGCCACCTCGTCGCCACCGAAGCCGTGGACGATGTTGAGCACGCCTTCGGGCAGGCCCGCCGCCAGGGCGATCTCCCCGAACCTGGCCGCGGTCAGCGGTGACTGCGGCGCGGGCTTGAGGACCGTCGTGTTCCCGAAGGCCAGGGCCGGCGCGAGCTTCCACGTCGCCAGCATCAGCGGCGCGTTCCACGGGCTGATCGCGCTGACGACGCCCGCCGGTGGGTGCAGTGTGTAGGACAGCAGTGGCCCGTCCGGGTACGCCGAGTCTGCCGCGAAACTCGCGTAGTCGGCGAAGAACCGCAGGTTGTGGGCCACTCGCGGGATGTCGGCGTGCCGCGTCACGCGGATGACCTTGCCCGCGTCACGGGTCTCCAGCTGGGCCAGCTCCTCGCTGTGGGCGTCGACCGCGTCCGCGACGGCGTGCAGCACCCGGGCCCGTTCGCGCGGTGTCATCCGCGGCCACGGGCCCTCGTCGAACGCCGTGCGAGCCGCCGCCAGGGCCGCCCGCGCGTCTTCGGCGCCACCACGCGCGACGGTCGCCAGCACCCGGTTGTCGTGCGGGTCGCGGGTGTCGAACGTCGCCCCGTCGGCCGCCGGCACCGAGGCGCCGTTGATCAGGTGTCGCACTTCCGGCAGGACTTGCCCGGTTTGTCCGTCAAGTGCTGCGGACATAAATCTCCCCAACTCCGTCCGCATTGCGGACTACCGGCATCGAGAAATCTTATCGGCGCAGTTCTGGGACGTCGGCCGCGATTGGACTTCGCGGCGTGCGGGAACATCGCTCCGGGCTGGAGCGATGCTGGTGGGTGAGGGTGGAAGGTTAATCCGAAAGGGCGACTCCGCCGGCATCTCCTCGGCCGAACGGCTCAAGGTATGCCGCGAAGAACACGCCCCCGGTGACCTCGATCCATCTTCCACACAGGACCCCGACGGGTCAAGCAAGTGCGTTCGTAGCCGCACTGTGGAACCCGCCGTGGGTTGGTTGACCACGGGTATGCGGGGAGGTAGCGTCGAAGCGGGGGAGGGCGTTCTGGTAACTCGCCAGCCGCCCGCAGCCGATCTGGGGACTTTTCTCGGCTGCATTTCACCGCCCGGGTATCCCATTCTTTCCATTGACCAGTGGCGCGTTGGCACGCGCCTCCTTTTCGGCTGCCCTCCGAACCGGGGGGCAGTCGGTGTGCGCGTGCACGATCCAGGAGGGACTCAGGTGAGCTCGACGCCATGCGTAGCGACAGACGAATAGGGATCGTCGGCGGCGGCGCCTCGACCGTGTGCCTGCTCGACGCACTCGCCCGGTCGGACGTGGGCGGCGGGGCGATCACGGTGTTCGACCCCTCACCGCACCTCTGGCGGGGCAGGCCGTACCAACGGGACGTGACCGCGGTCCGGGTGAACATCGCGCCCGAGGGCATGACGATCCGCAGTGGGGACAAAGGGCATTTCAAGCGATGGCTCGCGGCGCGGTACCCGAAGGCGCCAGGCGAAGACGACTACACGGACCCGCTGTGCGGCATCAAGTTCATCCCGCGGGGCATGTACGGCGAGTACCTGGAGGACTCCGCCCGCGACGCTTTGGTCCACCTCGCCGAATCCGGTTGGCGGGTGGCGGTCGTGCGCAAACAGGTCGTCTCGGCGGACACATCGGATGATGGGGTGATACTGACGACGGCGGACGGCGATGTGTCCGTCGTGGACCGTGTCGTCCTCTGCACGGGTCGCGGCACGCCGCCCGACGACTACGGGCTCAAGGGCACGCCGGGGTACGTGGTCGACCCGTACCCGCTGACGAAGACCCTGCGCCAGGTCGACCCGGACGAGGACGTCGCGGTGCTCGGCAGTGGGCTCACCGGCGTGGACGTCGTGCTCGCGTTGGCGGCCAAGGGACACCGTGGGCGCATGCACATGCTGTCCCGCAGCGGGGTGCTGCCGACCGTGCGGCAGAAGCCGGTGTCGCACCAGCTGGTCCACTTCCGCCCGGACGAGTTGCGTGACGCCGCTTTGCGCGGCGAGACCGTTCGGCTCGGCCGGCTGGTGGCGATGATGCGGGCCGAGTTGATCTCCGCGGGGGAGAACCCGGCGACCGTGCTCGCGGAGCTCGACTCGCTCGACCGGGAGGACCCGACCACCCGCCTGCGCCGGCACCTCGCCGACGTCGACTCACCCGACCGCGCGCTGCGGATCCTCCAGTACGCCGTGCCCGCGACCGGACCGGACGTCTGGACGCTCCTCTCCGAGGAGACCAAGTCCGGCCTGATCCGCCGCCACTACCGCGCGATGATGAGCATCTGCTGCCCCATGACCGCGGCCGCCGCCCAAAGGCTCGTGGAGCTGGTCGACAGCGGGCAGCTGGAGATCGTCCCCGGCGTCCGGCACGTCGCCGCGGCGGGGGAGGGCTTCACCTTCACGGCCGCCGACCGCACCACCGCGGTCGACGTCGTCATCAACGCGGTGAACCCCGCGGTCCGCTCCACCTCGGCCATGGCCAAACCACTCGTGGACGGCCTGGTGGCGACCGGACTGGCCCAGGCGCACCCGCGCGGCGGGGTGCACGTCGACCGAGCCACCAGCAGGTTGACCGTGGACGGCGTGCCCGACCACCGCTTCCACGCGCTCGGCGACCTCGCCGGCGGCAGCCTGTTCTTCACCTTCGGCATGCCGTCACTGGTGGACCGCGCCAGGGACATCGTGGACGACCTGCTCCTGCTCGAACCCGCGAACGGACTGCCCGCGGCGAGCACCACCCTCCAGACCGCCTGACGCCGCGCCCACCCGAGACCGCAGTTCAGGAAAGGAAGCTATGACCACCGTCGCACCCGACCCCCGGTCGGCAGGCACCGCCAATGACGTCCGGCCGATGACCGGAGCGCAGTACCTCGATTCACTGCGCGACGACCGCGAGGTCTACATCTACGGCGAACGGGTGCGCGACGTCACCGCACACCCGGCGTTCTACAACAGCGCGCGCTCGATCGCCCGCCTCTACGACGCATTACACGAGCCCGAAGCCGAAGGCGTCCTGCGCGTGCCGACGGAGACGGGCAACGGCGGCTTCACCCACCCGTTCTTCAAGTCCGCGCACACCTCCGAGGACCTGGTGAAGTCGCGCGACGCGATCGTCGCCTGGCAGCGCCTGGTCTACGGGTGGATGGGTCGGACCCCCGATTACAAGGCCGCGTTCCTCGGCACGCTCGGCGTGAACTCGGAGTTCTACGGCGAATACCAGGCCAACGCGCTGCGGTGGTTCAAGGACGCGCAGGAGCGGTTGCTGTACTTCAACCACGCGATCGTGCACCCGCCGATCGACCGGCACAAGCCGGCCGACGAGACGGCCGACGTCTGCGTGCACGTGAAGCGGGAGACCGACAGCGGGCTCGTCGTGTCGGGCGCCAAAGTGGTCGCCACCGGGTCCGCGCTCACCAACGCGAATTTCGTCGCGCACTACGGATTGCCGTTGCGCGACAAGAAGTTCGGTCTGGTCTTCACCGTGCCGATGGACTCGCCCGGCCTCAAGCTGTTCTGCCGCGCCTCCTACGAGATGGCCGCGAAAGCGATGGGCACGCCCTTCGACTACCCGCTGTCGAGCCGGATGGACGAGAACGACGCCATCATGGTGTTCGACGAGGTCCTCGTGCCGTGGGAGAACGTCTTCATGTACGACGCCGAGTCCGCGAACGAGTTCGCCAACGGCTCGGGCTTCGTCAACCGCTTCACGTTCCACGGTTGCACGCGCCTCGCGGTGAAGCTCGACTTCATCGCCGGCTGCGCGATGAAGGCCGTCGAGATGACCGGCACGTCCGCCTTCCGCGGTGTGCAGGCGCAGATCGGCGAGATCCTCAACTGGCGCGACCTGTTCTGGGGCCTGTCCGACGCGATGGCGAAGTCGCCCGAGCCGTGGGTGGGCGACAGCGTCCAGCCGAACGGCCGGTTCGGCATGGCGTACCGGACGTTCATGGGCGTCGGCTACCCGCGGGTCAAGGAGATCCTCGAACAGACCCTGGGCAGCAGCCTCATCTACCTCAACTCGCACGCGTCCGACTGGAAGAACGGCGAGATCCGCCCGTACCTGGACCAGTACCTGCGCGGCTCCAACGGGGTCGAGGCCATCGACCGGGTCAAGCTGATGAAACTGCTGTGGGATTCGGTCGGCACCGAGTTCGGCGGGCGGCACGAGCTCTACGAGCGCAACTACGGCGGCGACCACGAAGCCGTGCGCTTCCAGACCGTGTGGGCGTACGAGGGTTCCGGCATGGCCGACGAGCTGAAGGGTTTCGTCGACAAGTGCATGTCCGAGTACGACCTCGACGGCTGGACCCAGCCGGGTCTCTACGACCCGTCGGACATCTCCGTCGTCGCCCGGGGCTGAAGCGGGCCAGGCCCGGCAAGGGGATGCCGATGACCGACAGCACGACCGAACGGCTGCTCGACACCGCCGGGGTGTCACCGGCCGACCTGCGCGGCGCGATGAGCCGCTTCGCCAGCGGCGTGACCGTGATCACCACCGCCACCGGTGGGCCGGCGGGTCCGGAGGCGCACGGGATGACGGTCAACGCCTTCCTGTCCGTCTCCCTGGCGCCGCCGCTGGTGCTGGTCTCGGTGGCGGCGCGGGCGAAGTCGAACCGGCGGATCACCGAAACCGGCCGCTACGGCGTCTCCGTGCTCCACGCGGGGCAGCACGCGCTGTCGCGGCACTTCGCGGGCATCGAGGCGATGGCCGACGCCGTGGACTTCACCTGGAACGACGGCATCCCGCTCATCACCGGGGCGCTCGTCCACCTGGTGTGCACGGTCCGCGCCTCGCACCCGGCCGGGGACCACGTGCTGCACGTGGCCGCGGTCGACCACCTTCGGACGCGTGACGGCGTGCCCTTGCTGCTCTACAACGGAGAACCACGCACGCTCACACCGGACTGGCGGGCGCGCGGGACGAGGAGGGGGAACGGCCAGTGACGACAACACCCAACGCGATCGGGCGACTGCCGTGGGAGCGGATGTTCGCCGGCCACGTCGCGGACGACAGCGGCGACGTGATCACCGCGATCCTGAAGCAGGCGGGCGGCGACGGCACCATCGCGTTCTCCGGCGGGTTCCCGCACCCCGCGACGTTCCCGAAGGACGCCCTGGCGGAGAGCTTCACCCGGATCCTCCAGGACCCGGCCAGCCTCCAGTACGGCCCGACGGCGGGTCTGCCCGGTCTGCGCGACTGGTTCGCCGGCTGGTTGGCCGACCACGACGGCCTCCGTCCCGCCGAGGACGAGCTGATGATCACCAGCGGCGGCATGGAAGGCCTCGGCCTGGTGGTGAAGTGCCTGGTCGACCCCGGTGACCGGGTGGTCGTCGAGGCGCCGACGTTCATGGGCGCACTGGTCAGCTTCCAGCGTGCCTCGGCCCGCACCGACACCGTCCCGGTCGACTCCGACGGCCTGGACGTGGACGCGCTCGAACGCCTGCTGACCGGCCCGGGGACGCCGCCGAAGCTGATCTACACGATCCCCGACCACCAGAACCCCACCGGCGTCAGCCTCTCGACCGAACGCCGGCACGCCCTCGTGGCGCTCGCCCGACGGCACGACCTGCTGATCGTCGAGGACGTCGCCTACCGCGAGCTGGGCTTCGGCGACGTCCGCAGCCCGAGCCTGTGGTCCCTCGCGCCGGACGTGGTGGCGCAGGTCGGCACGTTCTCCAAGACGTTCACGCCCGGCATGCGGATCGGGTGGATCTCCGCGCCCGCCGAGCTGGTCGGCCAGCTCGTCCGGGCCAAGCAGAACACCGACCAGTGCTCCTCCGGGCTCGGTCAGCTGCTGCTGGAGGACTACGGCCGGTCCGGGCGCTTCGACCAGGGCATCCTCGCGTCGAGGGCGTTCTACCGGGCGCGCAACCGGATCATGACGGACGCCCTGGCGGAGCACCTGCCCGAAGGGGTTCGCTTCACTCGTGCCGACGGTGGCTTCTTCACCTGGCTGACCGCGCCCGACACGGTCGACCCGGACGCGTTCCGGGAAGCCGCCCGTGCCGCCGGCGTCAGCTACGTGCCGGGCGCCGCCTTCTACCCGGACCAGCGCGGCGAGCACGAACTGCGCCTCTCCTACAGCCGCGTGGACGACGCGACGATCCCGGAGGGCGTCCGCCGACTCGCCTCGGCCCTGGCCTCCGCGGACCGGCGCTGACCAGGCACTCGGCCGACCTTCCCACGCATGAAAGGCAGACGATGAAAGCCGTCTACAACGATGTGGTCCGCCCGGACAAGGCGCAGGTGGAGGCGTTCAACGACATCCTGCGCTTCTACAGCCCCAGCTGCCTCGTCGCCGACGCGTCACCCGGAGTCGGGGCGATCGGTGGCTGGCAGACGGTCAAGCGGGAGCACAAGATCGCCGGGCCCGCGCTCACCGTCGACCTCCCCGCCGACCTGCTGGTCGACATCCTCCCGGTGCTGCCGCGCGCGCAGCCGGGCGACGTGGTCGTGCTGGCCTGCCAGGGCCGGGTGGACATGGCGATGTGGGGCGGCCTGATGACCACGTTGTCGCAGATGGCGGGTATCGCGGGGTGCGTGGTCGACGGCGCGGTCCGGGACGTGGACGAGGTGCGCGACCTGGACTTCCCGATGTGGTTCCGGTCCGTCGTGCCGCGCCGCTGCCCGCCCGCGGTGCCCGGTCAGAGCGAGCCCGTCCGGGTGAACGTGCCGATCGAGATCGGCGGCACGGTGATCAACCCGGGCGACATCGTGGTCGCCGACGAGAACGGCGTCGGCGTGGTGCCACCGGCGTTGGCCGACACCGTGCTGGCCGAGGTGCACGAGCTCCTGGAGAAGGAGGCCGTGGTGCGCGACCTCATCAACGGCGGCGCGACCCTCGCCGACCTGCTGGCCAGGTTCGGGCACATCTGACCTGGTCGACGCGGTACCCATCAGGCTGATCGCACCCACGCAACGGCTCGGCGTGGCGGTCCTCCCCAACGCGATAAGCTCGCTGGCGGCGAGACGAGGGCTCGCCCGAGGTGGGGGAACGACGCTCGGCCGGGTGACGAGGACGACCGTTTACGCCGTGCACGCGCCCTGCCGGAGTTTGTCAGTCAGACGCGACCCGGAGGAGAACTACGTGACGATCCAGCTGACCGCCGACAGTGGGGGCTCGGTGGCCGACTTCAAGGTCGCGGACCTGTCGTTGGCACCGTTCGGCCGGAAGGAGATCCAGCTCGCCGAGCAGGAGATGCCCGGTCTGATGGCGCTGCGCAGGGAATACGGCCCCCAGCAGCCCCTCGCGGGCAAGAAGATCGCCGGTTCGCTGCACATGACGATCCAGACCGCCGTGCTCATCGAGACGCTCGCCGCCCTCGGCGCCGACGTCCGGTGGGTGAGCTGCAACATCTTCTCGACCCAGGACCACGCCGCCGCGGCGGTCGTCGTCGGGCCCGAGGGCACCGTCGACAACCCCAAGGGCAGCTCCGTGTTCGCCTGGAAGGGCGAGACGCTGGAGGAGTACTGGTGGTGCACCGAGCAGCTGCTGACGTGGCCCGACGGCAGCGGCCCCGACTCGATCGTGGACGACGGCGGTGACGCCACGCTGCTGGTGCACATGGGCGTCGAGTACGAAGCCGCCGGCGCCGTGCCGTCGTCCGCCGAGGACGACTCCGACGACCACAAGCTGATCCTGGAGTCGCTGCGGCGTTCGCTGGCGTCCAGCCCGACCCGGTACACCGACATGGCGAAGTCCATCATCGGCGTGACCGAGGAGACCACGAACGGCGTCAACCGGCTCTACCAGCTGCACAAGGCCGGCAAGCTGCTGTTCGCGGGCATCAACGTCAACGACTCGGTGACGAAGAGCAAGTTCGACAACAAGTACGGCATCCGCCACTCCCTGATCGACGGCATCAACCGCGCCACGGACGTGATGATCGCGGGCAAGCTCGCGGTCGTGTGCGGCTACGGCGACGTCGGCAAGGGCGCGGTCGAGTCGCTGCGCGGTCAGGGCGCCCGCGTCGTGGTCACCGAGATCGACCCGATCTGCGCGCTCCAGGCCGCGATGGACGGCCTCAACGTCGTCCTGCTGGAGGACGTGATCGCCGACGGCGACATCTTCATCACGACCACCGGCAACCGCGACATCATCATGGCCGAGGACATGGCCAAGATGAAGCACAACGCGGTCGTCGGCAACGTGGGCCACTTCGACAACGAGATCGACATGGCCGGGCTCGCCAAGGTGCCCGGCATCGAGCGCATCGAGATCAAGCCGCAGGTCCACGAGTGGAAGTTCGCGGACGGGCACTCGATCATCGTGCTGTCCGAGGGCCGCCTGCTCAACCTGGGCAACGCCACGGGCCACCCGAGCTTCGTGATGTCCTCGTCGTTCTCGAACCAGACCATCGCGCAGATCGAGCTGTACACGAAGCGCGAGGAGTACGGCGTCGGGGTCTACATGCTCCCGAAGCACCTGGACGAGAAGGTCGCGCGGATGCACCTGAGCGCGGTCGGCGCCAAGCTGACGCCGCTCACGAAGGTCCAGGCCGAGTACCTCGGCGTGGACGAGAACGGCCCGTACAAGCCGGACCACTACCGCTACTGACAGCACTGCCGGTAGCGGGTAGCGCTACCGGCGAGCACCGCAACTGACACCACGCCGACCGGCTGTCACCCCCGTTTCCAACGAGGGGTGACAGCCGGTCGTCCTTTGCACCGGAGGAAACGCATGTTCAACATTTCCGCGGCGGCAGCCACCGGGGACCGGTACCTCCTGGTCCTCGGTGCGGACATCCTGTTACGCGAACGCGCGATCGTCTCCGCGTTGCGCACGTACCCCGGGCCCGTGCTGGGAATGAGCGCGTCGCCCGCGGCCAGTCAGTTGAACCGGTTCTTCGACCACGTCCTCGAAGCGGACTACTACAACGCCGAGCAGGCGCTGGACGCGGTCCGCGAGTTCGAGCAGCGGACCGGGCTGCGGCCCCAGGCCGTCGCGCCGATCATCGAGATGTGCGTGCACGTCTCGGTCGCCATCTCCAAGCACTACGGGCTGCGCACGCTGTCCGACGAGGCGCTGGCCCGCTCGCGGGACAAGCACACCATGAAGGTGGCGTTCGAGAACGCCGGTGTGCCGTGCGCGAAGCACCGGTTGTTCTCCACCCTGGACGAGTTGCGGGCCGGTGCCGCCGAACTGACGTTCCCCCTCGTGCTCAAGCCGCGTGACTTCGCGGGCAACGTCGGCACGATCAAGGTCGACCACCCCGACGAGCTGCCCGCCGCCTTCGACTACTGCCGCGACTCGCTGCTGGAGATCGCGCCGATCTACGACTTCGCCGACGGCCGCTTCCAGGCCGAGGAGTTCGTGGACGCGACCCACGAGGTGTCCGTGGAGGTGGCGAACTGGGACGACCACCGCGCGGTGCTCGCGGTGACGGACAAGTCCAAGGCCGGTCCGCCCTACTTCACCGAGCGCGGCCAGCTCGTGCCCAGCCAGGACAGCGACAACGCCGCGCTGCGGCAGGTGGCGCTGGACGCGTGCGCGGCGCTGGACATCACCCGCGGCCTGGCGCACGTCGAGGTGCTGGTGAACGGCGACCGGCTGAGCGTGGTCGAGGTCGCCGCGCGGCCCGGCGGCGACGGGATCATGGACCTGATCGACCGCGTGTACGGGTACAGCCCGTACGACGTGCACTACGCGTCCTACCTGCGGCCGTTCGACGGCTTCCCGGACTTCCCGCGCACCGCGCGCGGTGTCGGCGCCACCGCGTTCCTCAAGGCGCCTCCCGGCACGATCGGCGAGGTGCGCCCGGTGGAAGGGCTGACCCGCGACGAGCTGGGCCTCTACCTCACGGCCAAGGTCGGCGACACGTCCCGCCCGGCCACCTCGTACCTCGCGCGCGACGGCGTGCTGGAGGCGTTCAAGGCCGAGCCGACCGAGGACGAGGCCAAGCTGTTCCGGTCCTATGTGGACGATCTGGCGGCGCGGCGCACCGACGAGCTGTTCACGGTGACGCCCGCGGAATGAGCGGGTGGGTGCGCGGCGGTGGAGCCCACCGCCGCGCACCCGGATGTCAGCGCGGCGCGGTCTCCACCACGAGGGTCCGCCGGACTTCCGCCAGCGCGGCTTCCAGCTCGACCCGGTCGCCGGCGGCCAGCAGCACCTGGCCGACCCGCTGGTTCGAGGACCGCGCGGGTTCGACCACGGAGTCGACCGCCACGCTCAGGCCCGCCTCCACGACCGTCTTGTGCTCGCGCACGGCTTCCAGGCCGTGGATGGCGGTGACCGTGCCGGCGGTGGCCAGTGGCAGGTAGCTCGCCGCGTACCGGATCGGCCCGGTCGGGGGCGTCGGCAGCGCACGGCCGAGCGCGACCCTCGCCACCAGCTCGAACCAGTCGAGGCCGTAGGTCAGGCCCAGCAGCTCCATCAGGTGGTCGCCGGGGGTGCGGACGGCGATCTCCATCAGCACCGGCCCGGCGTCGGTGAGCCGGAACTCCAGGTGCACCAGACCGCTGCGCATCCCCATCGCCGCCAGGACGTCCGCGCCGAACCGGTCGATCGTGGCCCGCACTTCGTCGGTGACGTCGGCGGCCGACCGGTGCGCGACCTCGATGAAGTTCGGCGGCCCGGTGGTCTCCTTGGCGGTGACGTTGGCGAACCACACAGCGCCGCCGACGACCAGCGCCTCCCAGCTGTACTCGGGCCCTTCGATCGCACGCTCGACCAGGAGCCGGCCCTCGCCCGACCGCCGCGCGGCCACCTCCGCGAACGCCGCCGCGTCCGGCACCAGCTCGACACCCATGCTGCCCGCCATGGACAGCGGCTTGACCACCACCGGCAACCGTGCCAGTGCCCACTCGGCCGCACCGGCCAGGTCGTCCACGACGAGGTGCTCCGGCTGCGCGATGCCCGCCGCCGCGAACCGGCCGCGCTGGAGCGCCTTGTTGCGCGAGATGACGCTCGCGCGCAGCGAAGGCCCCGGAACGCCCAGTTCCTCCTGCACCATCGACGCGGCCAGGACCTGCGGCTCGCTGAACGCGATCACGCCGTCCGGCCGTTCGGCGGCGACCGCGGCGAACGCGCCCTCGGCCCACAGCTCGTCGGAAGCGCCGCGGGTGACCGTCAGCCGGTCCACGAGCCCCGCGATCGACTCCGCCTTCTGCGCCGTCTCCACGGCCACGACCCTGGCGCCCAGCGCACGTCCGGCCGCCAGGTACGGCAGCCCCATGCGCCCGACCCCAACCAACAACAGCGTCTGCACGCCGCCTACCCCCAGTTTCTCGGAACGATCCGTCAGTTGTGCGCCATCGCCGGTTCGTCCGCCGGCCGCGAGATCAGCGACACGGCGAAGCCCGTCAGCACGAACGCGGCGCCGAGGCCGAGCCAGCCGACCGGCCCGACGTCGATCACGGCGAAGGTGATCAGCGCGGGCCCGACCACGCTCGACCCCGTCAAACCCAGGTGGTACACCGACAGGTACGTCGACCGGCGGTGTTCCGGGCTCAGCGCGTAGGAGATGCCCCACGCGCCGATGGACTGCCAGATCTCGCCCAGCGTCATGGCGACCACGGCGGCCAGCACGAGCACGACCGCCCACGTCGCGCTCACGTTCGGCGTGAACGCGACGAGCACGCAGCACGCCCCGAGGAGCCACCCCGCCCACAACTGCCTGCGTGCCGAGGGGCGCAGACCTTCGACACCGCGGCTCAAGGGCACCTGGAGCACGATCACCATCACCGTGTTGACCACGACGACCACACCGACCACGGCGAGCGGTGTCGACGTCCGCGTGCTGATCCACAGCGGCAGTCCCACGGTCAGCAGGATCGAGTGCAGGTACAGGATTCCGTTGAGCCCGGTGAGCACGAGGAACCGCACGTCGCGCACCATGGCGACGGCGGCGGTCGCGGGCGTTTTCGCGCTCTCGCCGACCGGCGTCGCGGCGACCAAAGGCAGCCTCGCGAGCATCACGGCCGCGGCGAAGAACGTCAGCGCGTCGGCGAGGACCAGGAACGTGTAGAACCGCGGGTCTCCGGCCGCGACGGCTCCGGTGGCGAGGAGCGCGCCGCCGGTGAAGCCGGCGTTGCGGACCGAGCCGATGACCGCCATCGTCCGCACCCGCCGGTCACCGGTGGAGATCGTGCCGACCAGGGACTGCGTGAGGGGTCCGCTGCTCCACTCGGCGAAGCCGACCAGGAACGCGACCGCGTAGAACAACACCGGGGTGTCGGCGAACGGGTAGAGCACGAAACACGCGCCGCGCCAGCCGTACAACGCGACCAGGCCCCGCTTGGGTCCGATCCGGTCCGCGAGCCGGCCGATGATCGGCGTGCCGAGCAAGCCGGCGATGCCCGAGATGGTGAGGCCGATGCCGACCTCGCCGATGGTCAGGCCGAGGACCTTGGTGAAGAACAGCGCCGAGCCCGCGATGAACAGCCCGGTGCCGAGCGAGTCGATGAACGACGCGCCGACCAACCAGCGCGCGCCGCGCCCCTCGGGGAGCAAAGCCCGTGCGCGGGCACGCAGACCGCGCGCGGGCGGCGGTTCGGTGGCCGTCACGCCTCGGTCTCCGGCAGGGCGGGCCCGACCTTGACCGCGGCGAACATCTCGGCCATCAGCCGGGCCATGTCGTCGCTGCCCGCCGGACCCGTCACACCGGCCAGGGGAACGTGCGCGTCGGCGTAGGTGATCGTCTGGGACACCGGTTCGCCGTCGGCGCGCTGCACCCACCGCCACACCAGCGGGTGCTCCGCGTAGTCCTCGGCGCCGGACACGCGGCAGTGCGTAGTGCCGAGCGTGTGGCCGGGCCAGACGAACCAGCCGAACCTCGCGTCCGGCGCCGGCACCCGGTTCGGGATGTGGGCGCTCGCGCCTTCCACCAGCAGCCGCAACTGGGCCGACGGCAGCCGCACACCGGTCGCCAATTCGAAGGTGTCCACCACGTCCGCGCCGCCGAACCTCGCGCCGACCTCCAGGAACACGAGGCCGTCCGCGCCTTCGATGGCTTCGAGGTGGAACGGGCCGGTCGAGATGTTCACCGCGGCGAGGCAGCGCAATACCCAGTCCACGACTTCGGGATCGGTGTCGATCTGCACCGATCCGAGCGGTTCCCCTTCGGCGTAGGCGAGGCAGGTGTTCACGTACCGGCTCACCATCACGGTGACCGGCGCGCCGTCGGCGACCAGACCGTCCACGTGAATGATCGGCCCTTCGACGAACTCCTCGATCTCGTACTCGTCCGCGTCGACAGCCATGCCGCGCCCGGCTTCCAGCGCGCCATTGACGCTCGGGTGGCGGGTGACGCCCTCACTGGACGCGCCGGACTTCGGCTTGAGCACGGTCCCGCCGGTCCACGGCACGTCTTCGGGGGCGGCAAGCGCGGCCGTCAGCCCCGAGAAGCGTGGCGTGCGCAATCCCCGTGCGGCGACAGCGGCCTTCATGGCCACCTTGTCCCGGTAGGGCAGCACTTCGGCTTCGGTCGGGCCGGGAACGCCCAGGGCTTCCCGCACCTTGGCCGCCGTCAGCAAGTCGTACTCGGACAACGCGATCACCACGTCGGGCGCGGGTTCGCCGGCGAGCGCGGCGATGATCTCCTCGTGCGCCGGGCCCGTGCCGGGACGGCTGAGACGACGGGCCGGGACGTCGGCCGGCATGGTCTCCACGCGGTCGGGCACGCTGATGTAGGTGACCTCGTGCGCGTGGTGGTCGACACTCTCCGCATACCGGACCAGGGTGTCCGGAACGCGGTGCAGGACTAAAATTCGCATGGAAATCTTCCGGTCGCCGGTGCACCACCTGCAATGCCCCGCCGAACCGCGCGGCGAGGCGTGATCGAGGGTAGTCCAAGGTCCGATGGGCGACTGTGGGCCAAACGGATCAGCGTGCTGCCGGTGTCGTGCGGCGTCTCATTATCGCCTGTTATCCGTGAATTTCCCATCGAATTGCCCGCACTCGCCAATGCATTCGAACGGCACCGTCGCCACCCGACAAACCGGAGGTCCCGCGGTAATTCGGCAGCGCGAACGGGAGCAGGTCGTCCACACTCGACGCGTGCTGCTCACCCTGACCACGACCCACCGCCCGGCCACCGACCTCAGCCACCTCCTGCACAAGCATCCCGAGCGCGCGCAAACGTTCACCACCTCCTCTGGCACCGCACACGTCTTCTACCCACGTGCGGACGAGGAGGAGTGCACGGTCGCGCTCCTGCTGGAGGTCGACCCGGTCGCCTTGGTGCGCGGGCCCGGCAGCACGCTCACCCAGTACGTCAACGACCGCCCGTACGTCGCAGGCTCGCTGCTGACCGTCGCCCTCGGTTCGGTCTTCCGCACCGCGATGAACGGCCGCAGCAAGACCCACGAGGACGTCGCCACCACACCGATTCCGTTGACCGTCCGCATCCCGGTGCTGCCGCACCGGCTGGTGGAACGCCTCTTCACCCCGCTCGGCTGGACCACCCGGATCACCCCGATCCCGCTCGGTGACGGCGACGACGAGGATTCGCGGTACGCCGACGTGACCCTCACCGGCACCCTCACCCTGTCCGACGCGCTGAAGCACCTCTACGTCCTGCTTCCGGTCCTCGACGGCAACAAGCACTACTGGGTCGCCGAGGACGAGGTGGACAAGCTGCTGCGCGCGGGGGAGGGGTGGCTGGGCACGCACCCGGACCGCGAGCTGATCACCACCCGGTACCTCATGCGCCGGCGTCCGCTGGTGCAGTCCGCGCTGTCCCGCCTGGCCGACGTGGAGGAGGTCGAGCCGGAGGAGCTGGACAACGCGCTCACCGAACCCAAGATCTCGCTCGCCGTGCGGCGCCGGGAGGCGATCCTCGACCAGCTCAAGCAGGCCGGCGCGCGCACGGTCCTGGACCTCGGCTGCGGTGACGGCGCGTTGCTGCGGGCACTGCTCGAACAGCCCGAGTTCACCGGCATCCAGGGCGTGGACGTGTCCGCGCGCGCCCTTTCCACCGCCGCGCGCAAGCTCAAGCTGGACAAGATGTCGGACCGCCAGCGCGCCCGCCTCACGCTGCGCCAGTCCTCGCTGACCTACGCCGACCCGGAGCTGAAGGGGTACGACGCCGCCGTGCTGATGGAGGTGGTGGAACACCTCGACCCGGACCGCCTGCCCGCGTTGGAGCACTCGGTGTTCGTCGTCGCGCGTCCGCGCACGGTTCTGGTCACCACGCCGAACGTCGAGTACAACGCGCTGTTCGAGACTCTGCCGGAAGGTCAGCACCGGCATTCGGATCACCGGTTCGAGTGGACCAGGGCCGAGTTCGAGGACTGGACGACGGGCGTCGCGGCCAGGCACGGCTACACCGTGAGCCACCTGCCGATCGGGCCGGTGGACGCCGAACGCGGCGCGCCGACCCAGCTCGCCGTCTTCTGCCTGGCCGAGCACACCAGTACGGGGGAGGACAACTGATGGAGCTCAAGATCCCGGACCTGTGCCTGGTGGTGCTGGTCGGCGCGTCCGGCTCGGGCAAGTCCACGTTCGCGCGCAAGCACTTCCGGCACACGCAGGTGCTGTCCAGCGACTACTTCCGCGGTCTGGTCGCCGACGACGAGAACGACCAGTCGGCGTCCGCCGCCGCGTTCGAGGTGCTGCACTTCGTGGCGGGCAAGCGGCTGGACGCCGGCCGGACCACCGTGATCGACGCGACGAACGTGCAGCGGGCCGACCGCGCGCACCTGGTCGAGCTGGCCCGCGAGCACAACGTGCTTCCGGTCGCCATCGTGCTGGACACGCCGGAGGAGGTCTGCGTGGCGCGCAACGCCACCCGCCCGGACCGCGACTTCGGCGCGCACGTCGTGCGGCGGCACCGGATGGCGTTGCGGAAGTCGGTGAAGTTCCTCGGCAAGGAGGGCTTCAAGCGGGTGCACGTGCTGCGTGCGCAGTCCGAAGTGGACGAAGCCGTCATCGTGCCGGAGAAGCTGCTCAACGACCTGCGCCACGAGACCGGCCCGTTCGACGTGATCGGCGACGTGCACGGGTGCCGCGCGGAGCTGGAGGACCTGCTCGTCAAGCTCGGCTACGCGCTGGTGCGTGACGCGGACGGACGTCCGGTGGACGCGATTCCGCCCGAGGGCAGGCGCGCGGCGTTCGTCGGCGACCTGGTCGACCGCGGCCCGGACACGCCCGGCGTGCTGCGGCTGGTCATGGGCATGGTGGAAGCCGGGCACGCGTTCGCCGTGTGCGGTAACCACGAGCAGAAGCTGGTGCGCGCGCTGCGCGGCCGGAACGTGCAGGTCAAGCACGGTCTGGCGGAATCGCTGGCGCAGCTCGCGGCCGAGCCGGAGGAGTTCCGCGCGAAGGTCGAGCGGTTCTGCGACGGCCTGATCGCGCACTACGTGCTCGACGGCGGCGACTTGGTGATCGCGCACGCGGGCCTGCCGGAGCGCTTCCACGGCCGTGCGTCGGCGCGGGTGCGCAGCTTCGCGCTCTACGGCGACACCACCGGCGAGACCGACGAGTACGGCCTGCCGGTGCGCTACCCGTGGGCGACCGAGTACCGGGGCAAGGCGACCGTGCTCTACGGGCACACGCCGATGCCGGAGGTGGAGTGGGTCAACAACACCATGTGCCTGGACACGGGTGTGGTGTTCGGCGGCAGGCTGACCGCGTTGCGCTACCCGGAACGCGAGGTCGTTTCGGTTGACGCGCACGAGGTCTGGTACGAGCCGGTCCGCCCGCTCGTCGTGCCGGAAGCGGAACGTGAGCCGGACGTGCTGGCGTTGTCCGACGTCACGGGCAACAGGTTCGTGGAGACGGCTCACCGCGGCCGGGTGGCCGTGCGCCCGGAGCAGGCGGCGTCCGCGTTGGAGGTGATGAGCCGCTTCGCGATCGACCCGCACGCGCTGCTGTACCTGCCGCCGACGATGGCGCCCACGGCGACCTCGCAGCGGCCGGACGTGCTGGAGCACCCGGAGGACGCCTTCGCGGAGTACCGGAACGCGGGCGTGCGCGAGGTGATCTGCGAGGAGAAGCACATGGGCTCGCGCGCCGTGGTTCTGGTGCGCAAGGAGTCCGGAGGCGTGATCCACACGCGCACAGGTCGGGCGTTCTTCAACCGGCCGTTGGGCGACGAGCTGCTGACGCGTGTCCGTGAGGAGGTGACGAGGGCCGGTCTGTGGGAGGAGTTCGACACCGACTGGCTGCTGTTCGACGCGGAGCTGCTGCCGTGGAACGCCAAGGCGGCCGGGCTGATCAAGGAGCAGTACGCCTCGGTCGGCGCGGCGGCCACGGGTGCGCTCGGCCCGGCGGTCGACGTCCTGACGGTGGCCGCCAAGCGGGGCATCGACGTCACCGACCTCCTGCGCCGCACCGAGAGCAGGCTGGCGAACGCCGCCGGCTACCGCGACGCCTACCAGCGGTACTGCCGGCCGACCGACGGGCTGGCGGGCGTCAGCATCGCGCCGTTCCAGCTGCTCGCCGCACGCGGCCGGACGTTCCACGACCGGGACCACCTGTGGCACCTGGACGTGTTGGGGCGGCTCCAGGGCGACCTGTTCACCCGTACTCGGCACTTGGTGGTCGACACGACCGACGACGCACAGGTCGCGGCGGGCATCCGCTGGTGGGAGGACATGACGGCGGACGGCGGCGAGGGCATGGTCGTCAAGCCGCTGGCGAACCTGGCGCGCGGTGAGCGCGGCCTGGTGCAGCCGGGCGTGAAGGTGCGCGGGCGCGAGTACCTGCGGATCATCTACGGCCCGGACTACACCGAGCCGGAGAACCTGGAACGCCTGCGCAAGCGCGGTCTGGGGGCGAAGCGGTCGCTGGCGATCCGTGAGTACGCGCTGGGCTTGGAGGCGTTGGAGCGCGTCGCCCGTGACGAGCCGCTGTGGCGCGTGCACGAGTGCGTGTTCGCCGTACTCGCGCTGGAGTCCGAGCCGGTCGACCCACGGCTCTAGGCGGTGTTTGCTAGCGGGTGATCAACCGCTCCATCACCTCTACGGGGAGTGACGGGTTCGCGGCGGCGTGCCTTGCCAGGTCCGGGTCGTCCACGAGGGCGACCAGGACGTCGGTCGGCAGGTTCGGGTGCTCCGCCGCCCACCGTCGCGCGGCGTCGTCCCCGAGGCAGAGCAGCAGGGTCTCCGCGCGGGTGTTCGGGTGTTCGGCGACCGCGCGGTAGGTCCGGCGTGCGGTGGCGTTGCGCGCCATGTGGTGCAGCAACTCGGGGGTGCAGTGGGGATTCGTCGCGAGCATGCGGAACAGGCCCGGCCCGTGCCGCGCGGCGAGTGCCCGCACCCGGTCCGCCGACAGGGCCGGGTGCGGGGCGATCCCTTTGGCGACGCGGATGTCGTCGTCCGCCAAGAGCAGCTCGAAGACATCCGCCGGCAGCGCGGTGCGCTGGGCGACCAGCATGCGGACCCGTGCGGACGGTGACGCCGCGAGAAGGCGCAGTTCCTCGTCGGTCGCGGTCATCACGCGGGGCACCAGGCTCGGCCCGATCCGGGTCGACTCGGCCAGTCGCGTGAGCACGTCCAGCGGGACGGACGGGTTGTGCGCCACGCCCAGCCGCACGCCCGCGTACTCGTCGTCCGCCAGTTCGCGCAGGATCGACTCCGCCACACAGGGGTTGGCGGCGAGGTCCGCGCGGACACCGGGGATTCGATCGGCCGCCAGCCGTTCCTGGGCGTCGAGGGGCAGGTCCGGCCGGCCGGCGAGCGTCCACCGGATCGTGTCGCCGTGGTCCAGCAGGGCGGTCACCTCGGCCGGCGGTGTGGTCGGGTCGGCTGCCCGCCGGACGTCCGGCTCGTCGTGCCAGGCGGTGTCGCGCGGAGGTGCCGCCGGTCGGTCGGGCAGACGTGCTCGCAGGCGTGCGCGCAGGTGGTCGGGCAGCGACGGGTTCGCACTCAGACCGTGCAGGATGTCCCGCACTTGTTCATCCACTCCGTACTCCCCGGTAGGCCCCCGACTCTAGTGCCGTGCGAGCTTGCCCAGCCGCCACCCGGCCGTTGCCCAGCAAATGCCCCAGATCAAGAAGAAGGGCGACCACACGGCGTACCCGAGGAACAGCGCCGCCACCGCGTACGCCGGCCGGCGGCGGGTGCGACCGGAATGAACCATGGGCGGGACGCCACCCACCCCGAACTGAGAGTCCCGGCTTCACGAGGACCGACTCTCAGTCCACAAACGACCCCGCTGGTAGCCGCATCACGTGCGACTACCAGCGGAGCGGGAACTCAGACGCGGCAGGGGCTGCCACCGCGCTCGCGCGGCAACGGCTCCACGTTCGCCTTCGCCTCACCGAGCACCACGTCGGTCAGCAGGGTGTCCAACGCGAACGCCTGCTGCACGACGCTGTTCGGCGTGATCGTGGTGCTGTTCAGCTTCAGCGAGCCGATCACCAGCGGGATGGTCAACGGCGCGCTGCCCACGTCCACCGCGAGCCCGTTGATCCGCAGGCTCGCGATCCGCGACTTGCCCGCGAAGTGGGGGTTCATCGCCGCGTCGCACGTCACCGACGCGCTCGCCTCGATCACGCCGACCTCGATGTTCACCAGCAGGGTGGAGATGCGGGTGTACTCGATCCGGGCACTGGATGACGTGCCGTCACCGGGGGCCGGTGGCGTGGCGAGCAGGTCGTCCGGCGTCTGGTTCGTCTGCGCGGTCAGCGCACTCGCCCGCACGGTCAGGATGCCCGCGGACAGGTTGACGTTGGCCACCGCCTTGGCGTCGTCCACGCACGGCACGTCCGGCGGGTTGGCGCGGGCCACGATGATCCCGGCCAGGTTCAGCGCGGTCGCCTGGCAGGAGAACACGCCGGTCCGCTTCGACGTCTTGATCCGCAGGTCCGACAGCACCGGCGTGTCACCGGACGGGCTCGCGGTCAGCGTCGCCCGGACCTCGACGTAGCGGCCGACCCGGGCGAACTTCACCCCGTTCGACACGGGCGTGAACGTCTCGCCGGCCAGTCCGGCCTCGGTGTCGGACGTGCGCGCCTCCACCGTGATCGACGTGCCCGGCGGCACGCTGCCCTGGGCCTCGGTGTTCCAGGTGACGGTGCCCCAGGTCTGCCCCGCGACGCCGCCGTCCTGCACCACCGACCACGTGCCGACCGGCGCGGTGATCTCGCCGAGCACCGACCCGGTCATGTCGCTGTAGTTGTACGGCCCCGCGCCCGGACCGAGGTCGACGGTCAGGTCGACCGCGCCGACCGGGAAGCTGCCGCCGCCGATCGGACCGGCGTCCGGGTCGATGCGCTGGGCGTTGTTGGAGTTGATGTTGGTGACCCACACCTTGCCGTTGGTGTCGACCGCGACACCGGTGGGGCCGTTGCCGCCGGGCAGGACCACGTTGCCGACGAACGTGCCGTCGGTGCGCAGGTGACCCACGGTGTTCGTGCCGTTGTCCAGCGCGTGGGCGACCCAGACGTTTCCGTCCATGTCGACCGCGACGCCCTGTGCGCGCGGGTGGCCGTGCGGGAAGGAACCGAGGATGTTGCCCGCCGCGTCCATCTTGACCGTCCGGCCGGAGTTGACCTGGGTGTGCCAGATCTCGCCGGTCTGCGGGTCCATGCCGAGGCCGTAGTCGCCGTGCGTCGTGTCGAGGCACGCGCCCGTGCCGCTGCCCGGCTCGTACCGCAACAGGTTGGTGCCGTAGCGGGCGGACCACAGCGTGCCCGCCTTGTCGACCAACCCGCCGTAACCGCCGCAACCCAGGCTGAACGGAGCGGTCACCGGCGTGCCGTCCACGCCGGAGATCTTCTGGTGCTGGGTGTTGGACCCGCCGGTCCACAGGTCGTTGTTGGAGTCGACGGCGACCGTGCGGGTGTTCGTGCCCGCGACCCGGCTGTAGGTGATCAGGCACTCGTCGGCCGCGGTGGTCACGCCGCCGTTGCTGTCGGCGCCGCCCGCGTTGGTCCACGGCCGGATGTCGCCGAGCCCGCGCGAGGTGGCGATCAGGCCGTCGCTGTCGCGGTCGAGGCAGGTGTTGTAGCCGAACGGCCCCTTCAGGTAGTCGCCGGCCGGGTTGGCCGTGCCGTCGGAGTTCGTGCGGGTGCCGCCGCGGATCACGCCGACGCGGGTGACCGAGCCCTTGCCGCCGGAGGCCTCGTTCCGGTTGGACAGCCAGGTGTTGCCGAACTTGTCCACGGTGGTGCGGGACGGGTTGCGCCCCTGCCCGTCCGGCGCCGACAGCCACTCGCCGACGATCTCGCCGGTGTCCACGTCGATCCGGACCATCGTGCCGCGCGCGGAGGCGGCCACGTTGACGTACGGGAAGAACACGGTCTGGCGGTTCAGCTGGAGCTGATCGTTGTTCGGGGCGTCGTGGTTGACGTCCTGGAGCACCCCTTGGTCGAAGTCCGCGTCCAACGTGTAGAGGACGTCCTCGCCGGAGACGGGTGCGGCCGACGCCGACGGCACGCCGACGACGAAGGGGAGCAGCAGCGCGCCGACGGTGGCCAGCGCTAGGGATCTTCGTGGGTGACGCATGGATCTGCCCTTCTGATGGGTTCGGGGGAATTCGGGGCATTTCCGTCACGTGACAACCCCATGTCGAGCGCGGAACGGAACGCGTTACCCGGCCGGGAAATGCGGGTTGGCAATTCGGCAGAAATCGGGTCCGCCATTCAGCCATTTCCGAACGCGGCTCGTTCCATCGGCCCAGCCATGCGATCCGGACGGTCACCGTTGATGTTGCCGCGTGCGCCGTTCGGCCCAGACTTGTGGGCCGATCCGGGCCGATCCGGCCTGTTCGCCGCCGGCCCCGCGACAAGCGGCCCGGTGGGTGTGAAGGCATGATCCGGCACATGACGACGTGGTACCGGCGGATGAAGGCCCGGCGGGCGGACGAGGGCCACCGGGCGGCGACGCCGTTGGAGTTGCTGTTCGACCTGTGCTTCGTGGTGGCGGTCGCCTCGGCGGCGGCCAAGCTGCACCACGCGCTGTCGGAGAACCACATCGGCGCCGGCGTGCTCGGCTACCTGCTGGTGTTCTTCGCGATCTGGTGGGCGTGGCTCAACTTCACCTGGTTCGCCTCCGCCTACGACACCGACGACGTGCTGTACCGGCTCACCACGCTGGTGCAGATCGGGGGCGTGCTGGTGTTGGCGGCGGGCGTGCCGCGGGCGTTCGACGAGTCCGACTACAGCGTGATCACCCTTGGGTACGTGGTGATGCGGCTGGCGATGGTGGCGCAGTGGCTGCGTGCCGCGAAGTCCGACCCCGAGCGAAGGACGTGCGCCCGGCGGTACGCCCTGGGCATCACGCTGGTCCAGATCGGCTGGGTGGCCCGGCTGTTCCTGCCCGAGAACCTGTTCCTGGTCGGCTTCCTGGTGATGGCGGTGGCGGAGCTGGCGGTGCCGGTCTGGGCCGAGCGCGCCGGGCAGACGACCTGGCACCCGCACCACATCGTGGAGCGGTACGGTCTGTTCACGCTGATCGTGCTGGGCGAGTCGATCCTGGCCGCGACCGGCGCGATCGGCGCGGCGCTGGACGCGGGGCACGCGAGCTTCGCCCTGATCTCGCTCGCCGGGGCCGGGCTGGTGATCGTGTTCTCGATGTGGTGGCTGTACTTCGACTACCCGGCGCACGACCTGCTCGACACGTTGAAGCGCGCGATCACCTGGGGTTATGGGCACTACCTGGTGTTCGCGTCGGTGGCGGCGGTCGGCGCGGGGCTGGAGGTCGCGGTCGACTACGACCTGCACGTCGCCCACCTGCCGACGACGGCCGCCGGCCTGGCCACGACGGTGCCGGTGGCGGTGTTCCTGCTCGTGCTGTGGCTGCTCCAGGTGCGGCCCCGGCCCGGAACGGCCCGCTGGGCGTTCCCGGTCGCCGCCGCGCTGGTGCTGGCGGTGACGTTCACGCCCGCGCCGATCCACGCGGTGGCCGTCGTGCTGGCCGCGCTCGTCGTCCTGGTGCTCGCCGGCCGGCGTGGCATCAAGGACGACGAAGTTTCGTCAACCTGACCCGTTCCGCCTCGGACAACGCCGAATCCGTCAACACGCGCACACCGCGCGCGCCGATGGGCAGGCCGTTCACCGAAGTCACCCACCCCGTCGGCACATCGGTGAACAACGTGACTTCCGGCGTGCCCTCGAAATGGCCGTAGCCCAATACCGTCGACCGGTTCACGCTCGGTCCGTTCAGCACCACGTAATCCTGATCGGCCAGGGCCGGGTCGGTCACCCACGGCACCTCGTCGCCCAGCGTCCAGCCGCCGACGCCGCCGTAGCGCAGCAGGAACGTGCGCGCGTGGTTGATCGTGATCACGTAGTGGTGGTCGGACTCCGACTCGACCGCGATCGGCGTGCGGGCGAACGTCAGGCCGTAGGAGACGCCCGCAGTGCGCAGCGTCTGCGAGAACCCGGCCGGGCCTCCGCCGCCGGTGCTGATCGCCCGCGACAGCGCGGACCACGCGCCGGTGGCGGTCTGGTTCGGCAGGCGCGCGCCCGGCCACGGGTCCCGAATGGTCATACCGCCCCAGATGAGGCGTACGGCCGGAGCCGGCCAGACATTGTCACGCTCACCCCGGTAGAGGGTCATGTCCGGCATGGGAATACTCCTCGCGAGGAATTCGTGAAGAGGAATCGTCCCAGATCCTACGCGGGGCCGGTCAGAATGTGGACGGATTCACCGATTAGGAGTACCGATCCGCGTGAATACGATGTTAAAAGGGGGAATATGCAGTGTTCACACACCGCCATGTGGATGACGGGCGGACGAAGGGGCCCGCCGCTGGTGTGCGGCGGGCCCCCGTGGTGCGTCTGCTGTGCCGTGCCGACTACCTCGGGAACAGGTCGCGGTAGGCGCCCTGGGTCTGCACGTTCAACTCACCGACGCGGATGGCCTTCGCCGGCGCGGTCCGCGGGTCGCGGATCTCCAGCACGTCGAAGCCCTTGGCCATATCGGACGAGTAGATGTAGCCGTTGTAGTAGTACGCCGACCACGAGCCGCCGCCCTTGCCGTCGGGCAGCGGGCCGCGCTCGAACCAGCCGATCTCCTTGGGGTTGGCGGAGTCGGTGAAGTCCCAGATCGAGATACCGCCCTGGTACCACGCCTGCACCATGATGTCGCGCCCGTGCACCGGGATCAGCGAACCGTTGTGCGCCACGCAGTTCTCGGTGTCGCCCTGGGTCCGGGAGATCTTGTAGTACGAGCGGAACTCCAGCTCGCGGGCGTCACCTTCGCCGGTGACGTCGTAGATGCCGTCCGCACCGCGGGTCGGGCCGATCTTCTCGTTGCACGTCGCCGCGCCGCCGCCGCCGAGCTCGTCGGTGAAGACGACCTTGGTGCCGGCGTTGTTGAAGGTCGCCGAGTGCCAGAACGCGAAGTTCACGTCGTCCTGGACGCGGTCGATCTCGCGCGGGTTCTCCCGGTCGGAGATGTCCCACAGCACACCGTCGCCCATGCAGGCTCCGGCCGCGACGTCCTTCGCCGGGTACACGGTGATGTCGTGGCAGCCGGAGGTGGCGCGGACGTAGCCGGTCTCCACCGTGCCGTCACGACCGGCGTTGCCGCCGTCCGGGAACATGATCCGCTCGCTGAGCAGCGAGGCCGCCGCCGGGTTCGCCAGCGGCACCTTGACGATCGAGATCAGGTCGTGCGGCGGCTGGCAGTCCGGGAAGGTGGCGCTGGGCCCGTACGACGAGACGTACAGGTAGACGTCCTTGCCGGCCTTGTCCGGCACCAGCGTGTGCGTGTGCGAGCCGCACTTGGTCTCGACCGCGGCGACGTAGCGCGGGTTGGTCTTGTCGCTGATGTCGAAGACCTTGATGCCCTCCCACGCGTTCTTGTTCGTCGCGGCGAGCGTCGTGCTTGAGCAGGAGTTGTCCGAGCGCGAAGAGTCGGTCGACAGGAAGAGCAGGTTCCCGCTGACCGAGATGTCGTTCTGCGAGCCCGGGCACCACACGGAAGCCGCGATCTTCGGCTTGTGCGGCTTGCTGATGTCGTAGACGACGAACCCGTCGTAGTTGCCGTCGAACGCGTAGTTGCCCTGGAACGCCAGGTCGGACCACGTCGAGGAGGCGGTGAAGGGTGCCGGCTTCGGCAGGTTCGCCAAGTGCTTGATGTTGCGGGTGTGGCGGATCTCGTCGACGCCCGGGATGCCGGTGGCCGACTGCTCCTGGCTCGACAGTTGGGTCTCGGACAGTCCGGCGAGGTCGGCGTCGTCCGGTGCGGCGGCCGCTTGCGGCCCCCAGGTCAGGACGGACAGGCTGAGCGCGAACGCGCCCAAGGCCGCGACCGACGTTCTGCGCCGTCCGGTCGAATCGCGTACATCCATTCAGGTTCCCCTTCCAACCCATGCAGGGCCCGCAGTATTACCCGTTCGCAACGCTAAAGACCAGGGCTGATCGGAGGTAATTTTGTGGCTTCCCGCAGGTCGGATGGCCGGGTAGGTTGGCGGCCGACCGGAGGCATCAGGGGGTAACGGTATGCGGATCGTGTTCGTCGCGGTGTTGGTGGCCGTCCTGGCGGGCTGCACGTCCACGGCGGACGACCAGCCGTCGATCATCGTGCCGCAGGGTCCGGGCGAGCAGGCGCAGACGATGTCGCCCGAGGACTTCGGCACGGACAAGTGGGTCGCGCCGAGCGAGGCCGACCTGAAGTACGTGGCTCGGATGATCGTGCACCACAAGCAGGCGTTGGAGATGTCCGCGCTGGCTCCCGAACGCGCTCAGAACGAGACCGTGCGCGGCCTGGCGTCGCGCATCTACGACACGCAGGGGCCGGAGATCGGCGCGATGGAGCAGTGGCAGCGGCAGTACGCCGAGGCGGCTCCGGGGCACGGTCACAGCGCCGACCTGCCGGACGTCGGCCACGAGTCGATGCCCGGCATGGCCACGGCGGACCAGATGGCCGCGCTGAAAGCGGCCACCGGCGCGGACTTCGACCGGCTCTACCTCCAGCTCATGATCGCCCACCACGAGGGTGCGGTGCGGATGGCGGTAGAGGTGCTGTCCTCGGGCCGGGACGTGCGGGTCGAGGAGATGGCCAACGACGTGGCCGTGTCCCAGGCCGACGAGATGGAGCGGATGAAGGCGATCACCATCCCCTGATGTGCCGCCTGCCGGCGGGGCGTCTGGTCGGGCGGGGTGTCTGGTCGGGCAAGTGCTTGGTCAGCGGGGTGAGGTCGACTCGCGGACGACCAGTCGGCAGGGGTGGCGGATCACGCCGCTGGGGCGTTGGCCGTCCAGGGCGTCGAACAGGTAGCGGGCGGCCGTGGTGCCCAGGCGTTCCAGGTCCAGGTCGACGGTGGTCAGCGGCGGGCGGCAGTCGGCGGCGAACTCCTCCCAGTTGTCGTAGCCGACGATTGCCACGTCCTCGGGAATCCGCTTCCCCATGTCGGTGAGGGTGTCCGCGACGCCGGTGGCGATCTGGTCGTTGCCGCAGAACACCGCGTCCACGTCGGGATCCGTCGCGAGGAGCATCCGGGCCGCGTGCCTGCCCCACCGCTGCGACCACTCGCCGTACAGCGGCGCGCCGCCCGCGAGGGTCAGGCCGTGCTCGCCCAGCACCCGGTGCAGCGCGGTGACGCGGTCGCGCGCCGCGCGGTAGGTCTGCGGCCCGGTGATGTGGCCGATGTGCTTGCGCTGCAACGACACCAGGTGTTCGACGGCCAGGCGCGCGCCGCCCTCGTCGTCGGCGATCACCGACAGGTCGGTCGGATCGCTGGACTCGCAGTAGACGTAGACCACCGGCACCGGGATGTCGCGGGTCAGTGACGGCCGGATGTCGTTGTCGTCGCCCAGGATGATGAACCCGTCGACCTGCCGCGCCAGCAGCGTGCTGATGTAGTGCCGACGGCGGATGGCGTCACCACGCGCGTCGCACAGCAGCACCGACATCTGCTCGTTCGCCAACGCGTTCTCCGCGCCCAGGAGGATCGGGATGGCGAAACGTCCGCCGAGTTCGTCGGTGAGCAGCCCGATGGTGCGGGTCCGCCCGGAGATCAGCCCTCTGGCCAACGCGTTCGGCTGGAACGACAACTCGGCGGCGGCCCGCAGCACGCGGTCACGGGTCGCGGGCGCCACCTCGTCCCGGGCGTTGATCGCCTTCGACGCGGTGGAGATCGACACGCCGGCCAGCCGCGCCACGTCGCTCAAGGTCACCGCGTCCGACCGCCGTCTGCCCATCGAAAGCCTTTCGAAAAGTTTGTCGATTGCCGAACCGATTGTAGGCGCACTTCACGAGCGTGAACCAAGTGCTTCACGGTACCGGGGAAGACGATTGCCGAAAAGGTTTTCGGCTGCCACAGTCGGAACGAGCACCGGACCGCGGGAGGTTGGGATGACAGTGACGTCGCCGGACAGCACTGCCGTCGGAGGACGCCCCGTCGTCCCGGCACGCGGCGCGCTCCGACCGCTGGGGCAGGACGAAGTCCGGATCACCGGCGGCTTCTGGCACGCCCGCCAGGAGGTCAACGCCGCCGCCACCCTGCCGCACGCCCGGTCGTGGATGGACCGGCTCGGCTGGACGGGCAGCTTCACCGGGCCCGACGCCGCCCCGGTCGACCGTCGTGGCCGGGAGTTCACCGATTCCGAGGTCTACAAGCTGCTGGAGGCCATGTCCTGGGAGGTCGGCCGTGGCGGTGTCGCGCTGGAGGCGCGGATCGCCGAGCTGACCGGAATCGTCGCGGCGGCGCAGGCCTCGGACGGCTACCTGCACACCGCGTTCGGTCGCCCCGGCCAGCGCGACCGGTACAGCGACATGCTGTGGGGCCACGAGTTGTACTGCACCGGGCACCTGCTCCAGGCGGCCGTCGCGCGGGCTCGAACCGGTGGCGGTCAGGCGGATCCGTTGCTCGCGGTGGCCCGCCGTGCCGCGGACCACGTCTGCGACACGTTCGGCCCCGACGGCACGCCCGGCGTGTGCGGGCACCCCGAGATCGAACTCGGCCTGGTCGAACTGTTCCGGCTTACGGGGGAGCGGCGCTACCTGGACCAGGCCGCGTTGTTCGTCGACCGGCGAGGCCACCGGACGTTGCCGCGCCACCACTTCGGCTGGACCTACTTCAGCGACGACCAGCCGGTGCGGCAGACCACCGTGCTGCACGGCCACGCGGTGCGCGCGCTCTACCTGGCCGCCGGCGCGGTGGACGTGGCGGTGGAGACCGGTGACGACGAGCTGCTCCGGACCGTCGCGGCCCAGTTCGACCGGACGTGGGCCCGGCGCACCTACCTGACCGGCGGCATGGGCTCGCGGCACGCCGACGAGTCGTTCGGCGACGACTTCGTGCTGCCCGCCGACCGGGCGTACTCCGAGACGTGCGCCGGGGTGGCCGCGATCATGCTGGCCTGGCGGCTGCTGCTGGCCACCGGCGACGGGCGTTACGACGAGGTGATCGAGCGCATCCTCTACAACGTCGTCGCCACCGCGATCGGCGACGACGGCCGCTCCTTCTTCTACGCCCACACCCTGCACCAGCGCACGGCGGCCGAAGCGCTCCCGGACGACGAGGAGCAGTTGGGGTTCGGCGGCGGGCCGCGCGCGCCGTGGTTCGAGGTGTCGTGCTGCCTGCCGAACGCGGCACGGCTGCTGGCCGCCCTGTCGTGCTACCTCGTCACGGTCGACGACACCGGGCTCCGGCTGCACCAGTACGCCGACGCGGAGATCTCCACCTGCCTGGCCGACGGGCGTGAAGTCGGGTTGACCATGCGCACCGGCTTCCCGGACGACGGCGTGGTCACCGTGCGCGTGACAAAGACTGACGACCGACCGTGGTCGATCACGCTGCGTGTGCCGCAATGGGCGGAGGGCGCGGAACTCGTGACCACGTACGGGCGTCGTCACGTGTCGGCGGGCGACATCGTCGTGTACCGCAAGTTCGCGGTGGGCGAGGAGATCCGGCTGGAACTGCCGATGCGGCCGCGGTTCACCGCTCCCGACCCGCGGATCGACGCGACGCGCGGGTGCGTGGCGGTGGAACGCGGGCCGCTCGTGTACTGCGCCGAAGCGGTGGGCGACCTCGACCTGGACTCCCTGCGCGTGGACGAGTCCGTGCCGCCGGTCGACACGGCGGCGGGCGTCGCGGTGCGCGCCCGGTTCGACGTTCCAGGCGCGGAATCGTGGCCCTACGGCCGCGCCGAGCCCCGATCGGCCACCACACCGACCACCTCGCTCGACCTCGTGCCCTACCACCGCTGGGCCCGGCGCGGCCCGTCGACCATGCGGGTCTGGCTGCCCGCCACCTGACCCGTCCAGACCGCTTTCGACCGTGCTCAAAGGAGAGACCGGTGACGACAAGAGCTGTTGCCTCCGCCGTGATGGCGGCCGTGTTGGTCCTGGCCACGGCGTGTGGCGACCAGGGAACGGACAACGCGGACGACGGCGCGGTGCTGACCCTGTGGACCCGCGCCGCGACCGAATCGGTGTCCAAGGCCTACGCCGACGCCTACAACGCCACCCACCGCAACAAGGTGGAGGTCACGGCCTACCCGAACGAGGAGTACCCGGCCAAGCTGGCGTCGGCGGCGGGCGCGAAGGCCCTGCCGGACCTGTTCGCGTCGGACGTGGTGTTCGCGCCCCAGTACGCCTCGCAAGGGCTCTGGGTGGACCTCACCGACCGGCTCGCCGGGCTCGCGGTCAAGGACCGGATCGCGCCGTCGCACGTGCGGGCCGGAACATGGGAGGGCCAGAACTACGCGTTGCCGCACACCATCGACTTATCAGTGCTGCTCTACAACAAGGACCTGTACGCGCGGGCGGGCCTCGACCCCGAGAAGCCGCCGACCACTCTGCGCGAGTTCGCCGACCACGCCCGCAAGGTCGACCAGCTCGGCGGTGACGTGAACGGGACCTACTTCGGCGGCAACTGCGGCGGGTGCGTCGAGTTCACGCTCTGGCCGTCGGTGTGGGCCGCGAACGGCGACGTGCTGGACGCCGAGGGCGAGCAGGCGACGGTCGACTCGCCGGAGATGGCGGACGTGTTCGCCCTCTACCGCGCGCTGTACGAGGAGGGCGTGGCCGCGCCCGCGTCCAAGGACGAGGCCGGGCCGACCTGGCTGGGCGCGCTGCGCAGCGGCAACGTCGGCATCGCGCCCGCGCCGTCGGTCTGGCTCGACGCCCTCGAACAGCAGGGCCTGCGGCTGGGCGTGGCCCCGATCAGCGGGCTGACCGGCGGCGAGTCCACGTTCGTCGGCGGTGACGCGCTCGGCATCGGCGCGACCACGGAGAAGGTCGAGCAGGCGTGGGACTTCCTGGCCTGGACGACGTCCGACGAGGCGCAGGTGGAGGTCGTGGCCAAGAACAAGGGCGTGCCGACCCGCACCGACCTCGCGGCGAACAAGTACTCGTCGGCGGACCCGCGCACGGTGCTGATCAACGGCCTGGTGGCCAAGGGGCGGACTCCGTACGCGCGGAACTTCAACGTGTCGTTCAACGACCCGCAGAGCCCGTGGCTGCAAACCGTCCGCGGCGCGCTGTTCGGTGACGCGGGCAAGGCGTTGGCCGACGGCAACAGCGCCATCACCAAGTCGCTCCAGCAGGGCTGAGACCCGGATGTCCACGACTACGACGTCACGCCCGACGGTGCGCGACACACCACCTCGGCAGACCACGCCGCGGACCGGACGTCGGCTGCGCGCGCTGGTGGGCGCCGCGTACGCCGCGCCCACGGCCGTCATGGTGGGGCTGTTCTTCCTGGTGCCGTTGGCGCTCGTGGTCTGGATGTCGCTGAACCGCTGGCCGCTGCTGGGCAAGCCGAAGTTCAACGCGCCGGCCAACTACAGCGGCATCCCCGAAGACGAGCTGCTGCGCTCGGCGGCCTGGTTCACGGTCAAGTACACGGTGATCATCACGGTGCTGCTGTTCGTGGTCGCGTTCGGGTTGGCCCTGCTGGTGCAGCACCGGCGACCCGGCGTGGGCTTCTTCCGGACCGCGTTCTTCCTGCCCATGGCGGTCGGCTTCGCCAGCGCGTCACTGCTGTTCCTCGGTTTCCTCAGTGACGAGATCGGGCCGGTGACCGACCTGCTGTCGTGGCTGGGCCTGGTCGATGGCTACGTGTCGTGGACCAGCGGCAGCCCCGATTCCGCGCTCGCGTCCGCCGTGCTGCTCGTGCTGTGGAGGTTCGCGGGCTTCACCATGCTGATCCTGTTGACCGGCCTGCACGCCATCCCGCCGGACGTCTACGAGGCCGCACGGGTGGACGGCGCGAACCGGTGGCAGACGTTCGGCCGGATCACGCTGCCGCTGATGCGGCCGACGATCGCGCTGGTGCTCACCCTGATGACGACCGGCTCGCTGCTGGCGTTCGACCAGTTCTGGATCCTCACCCGCGGCGGCCCGGACAACAGCACCACCTCGCTGGTGATGGTGATCTACCGGGAGGCGTTCGTGCGGCTCGACCTCGGTTCGGCGGCGGGCATCTCGGTGGTCCTGCTGGCGGCGCTGCTCGTGTTCAACGCCATCCAGTTCCGCGTGCTGCGCCGGAGGTCGTCGTGACCGGCGTCGGAGTGAAGCAGAACGCCCGGTGGGGCTACTACGTCACCGGCACGGCGCTGGCGATCCTGTTCCTGTTCCCGTTGGTGTGGAGCGCTTTCGCGTCGGTGCGCACGGACACCGGGTTCGGGTTGGAGAACTACGACCGGCTGTTCAACTCCGCCAACGGCGTCGAGTTCCGGCACGTGCTCAACAGCGTGATCGTCAGCGCGCTCACCGTCGGCGGCACGCTGTTCATCGCCACGCTCGGTGGCTACGCGTTCGGCCGGTTCAAGTTCCCCGGCCGTGACGTGCTCTTCCTGCTCACGCTGGCGATCCTGATGGTGCCGTACGCGACGATCCTGATCGCCCTGTACGTGCTGCTCGGCCGGCTGGGGCTGGAGGACTCGCTGATCGGGCTGAGCCTGGTGCTCATCACGTTCCAGCTGCCGTTCTCGGTGTTCATGATGCGCAACTCGTTCGAGGCCGTGCCGGTGGAGCTGGAGGAGTCGGCCAAGGTCGACGGCTGCACCAGCGTCGGCACGCTCGTCCGGATCATGCTGCCCGCGGTGCGGCCCGGCCTGGTCACCGTGGGCCTGTTCGCGTTCCTGACCTCGTGGAGCGAGTTCTTCGCCCCGCTGATCCTGCTCAACTCGACCGACAAGTTCACCACCACGCTGGCCGTGGTCAACCTGCGCACCGCGAGCCACGGGTCGATCGACTACGCCGCGCTGGAGGCGGGCGTGGTGTTCATGGCAGTGCCCTGCCTCGTGCTCTTCGCCGCCATGCAACGCAGCTATGTCCGAGGGTTCACCTCCGGCGCAGTCAAGGGCTGAACCCGTTCCGGCACACCGGAAGGAGGATCGCAATGTCGCGATCCTGGAAGAGAACAGTGCTTTCCGTCATCGTGGGCGCGGTCGCCGTCAGCGGCGCGGTCTCGCCGACCACCGCCGTGGCCGCGCCCGGCGACAACCTCGCGTGGACCGCGACCGCGAGCGCGTCGTACACGTCGCCGTGGGAGAGCGTCGCCGCCGTCAAGGACGGCATAGACCCACCGCGCTCCAACGACACGCAGAACCCGCGCTGGGGCACCTGGCCGAACCAGGGCCAGCAGTGGGTCGACCTGACGTGGACGGCCACCCAGACGATCCGGGCGGCCGAGGTGTACTTCTTCGACGACGGCGGCGGCGTCCGCGTGCCCGCGTCGTGGAAGCTCCAGTCCTGGAACGGCAGCGCGTACGTCGACGTCACGGGTGCGAGCGGGTACCCGATCGCGGCGGACCGCTACAACCTGGTCACGTTCACCGCCGTCAACACCACCAGGCTGCGGGTCCTGCTGAACAGCGGCACGGCGTCCGTCGGCCTGCTGGAGATCAAGGCGCACACCAACGCGCCCGGCAACCCCGGCAACCCCGGCAGCTGGAACCCGCCGTCGAACCTGGTCACCCCGCTCAACGAGGTGTGGGCGCACCAGGAGAGCACTTACGGCGACCTGTACGGCTTCCGCAACTACGGCTGGGACCAGGTGTTCGCCAACGGCGGCTACCTGAACTTCTGCGTCCGCTGGGACTCGCCCGCCCCGGTGTCCGTCGCACTGCGCGACCAGATCCACGCCAAGCTCAGCCAGCAGTACAAGAAGTGGATGGACGTCATGGTGGGCCACAACAACTGGCCGTACGCCACCGTGCCGATCAAGGTCGTCGGCTGGGCCGTGCGCGACCGCGCCCAGTTGCAGTGGACGGACTCGTCGGTCGACATCTACGTCAACAACATCCGGGAGAACGCGCCGCAGTGCGCCGAGGCGTGCGGCCGGTTCTTCAACCGCAACGGCAGTTACCCCGACTGCCCCGGCGGCACCCCGCGGCACTACGACCAGTCGTTGTGGCTGACCACCGGGTTCGGCGGCGGCGCGGGCGGTGACTGGGGCCAGCGGATGGCCAGCGAGTACTTCGTGAACAACCTGAACAACGACAGCATGACGATCCTCCTGCACGAGATCGGCCACACGTTCGGGCTGGACGACTTCTACGACTGGACGCCGAGCGGAGTGGGCGGCTTCATCATGAAGGCGGGCAGCTCGTCGACGATCACCGAGTTCGACATCTGGATGCTGCGCGACTGGTGGCGGCACCTGAAGAACCGCTACGGAAGGTGACGCACATGCCCACGCCCTCTCGTCGGGCCGTGTTGCACGCGGGGGCGGTGGTCGCCGCGGCGGCCACCGCCCTGCCCGCCGCCACCGCGCACGCCTCAGCCCCGACCACTGCCGCCGCGCGACCCGACATCGGCGTCTCGGCGGAGCCCTTCCCGCTCGGCGCGGTGAGCCTGCTCGCCGGACCGTTCCAGTCCAACACCGGGCGCACCCACACGTACCTGAAGTTCCTGGACCCGGAACGCCTGCTGCACACGTTCCGGCTCAACGTCGGCCTGCCGTCCACGGCCGTCGCGTGCGGCGGGTGGGAGTCGCCGACCACCGAGCTGCGCGGCCACTCCACCGGTCACGTGCTGACGGCGCTCGCGCAGGCCTACGCCCGCACCGGCGACACCGCGTTCCGCACCAAGGGCGACCACCTCGTCGCCCAGCTCGCCGTGTGCCAGGACCGGGCGCAGGCCGCCGGGTACAACACCGGCTACCTGTCCGCGTTCCCGGAGAGCTTCATCACCAGGGTCGAGGAACGCCAAGCCGTCTGGGCGCCGTACTACACGTTGCACAAGATCATGGCCGGGTTGCTGGACATGCACCTGCTGGCGGGCAACGCCCAGGCGCTCACCGTGCTCACCCGGATGGCCGCCTGGGTCGGCTGGCGCAACGGCAGGCTCACCCTCGCCCAGCGGCAGGCGATGTTGAGGACCGAGTTCGGCGGCATGAACGAGGTGCTGGCGAACCTGTACCAGCTCACCGGCGACCCGGCGCACCTCACCGCCGCGCAGTACTTCGACCACGCCGAGATCTTCGACCCGTTGGCCGCCAACACCGACGCGCTCAACGGCTACCACGCCAACACTCAGATCCCCAAGGCGCTGGGCGCGATCCGCGAGTACCACGCCACCGGTCTGGCCCGGTACCGCGACATCGCCACCAACTTCTGGCACATCGTCGTCGGCGCGCACACCTACGCCATCGGCGGCAACTCCAACGGCGAGTACTTCAAGACGCCGGGCCGGATCGCGTCGGAGCTGTCGGACCACACGTGCGAGTGCTGCAACACCTACAACATGCTCAAGCTGACCCGGCAGCTGTTCCGCACCGACCAGCGCGCGCACTACTTCGACTTCTACGAGAAGGCCCTCTACAACCACCTGCTCGGCGCGCAGAACCCGGCGTCGGCGCACGGCCACCACAGCTACTACGTTCCGCTGAGGCCAGGCGGTCAGCGTACCTACAGCAACGACTACTACGACTTCACGTGCTGCCACGGCACCGGCATGGAGACCAACTCCAAGCACGGCGACAGCGTCTACTTCCACGCGGGCAACACGTTGTACGTCAACCTGTTCATCGCCTCCGTGCTCACCTGGCCCGGCCGGGGGATCACGGTGCGGCAGGACACCGGCTTCCCCGAGTCGCCCACGACCCGGCTCACCGTCACCGGTTCCGGCCCGATCGACCTGCGGGTGCGCATCCCGTCCTGGGCGGCCGGCTCCCAGCTCCGGCTCAACGGCGCGGTGCAGGACGTGCCGGTCGTGCCCGGCACCTACGCGCGGCTGAATCGGACCTGGGCGAGCGGTGACGTGGTGGAGGTCGGCCTGCCGATGACGTTGACCCGGGAGAGCACCCCGGACAACCCGGCCGTGCAGGCGGTCCGGCACGGCCCGATCGTGCTGGCGGGCGGGTACGGGACGACGAACCTGACGTCGATGCCGACCCTCCAACCGGCGACCCTGCGCGCCACCACCACCCCGTTGCGGTACACCGCGACCGCGAGCACCGGCCAGGTGACGCTGCTGCCGTTCTACCAGCTGCACGGGCAGCGCTACACGGTCTACTGGAACGTCACGGACACTCCCGCGCCACCGCCGTTCATCGCGCACTACCCGTTCGACGAGGCGGCGGGCTCGGTGGCGGCGGACGCCACCGGCAACGGCCGGACCGCGACGCTCGCCGGTGGCGCCAAGTGGACCACGGGCCGCAGCGGCTCGGCGGTCGACCTGGGCGGTTCCGGTGAGCACGTGCTGCTGCCCGCCGGTCTGCTCACCGGTGCGACGGCGTTCAGCGTGGCCACCTGGGTGTGGCTCGGATCGGTGACCACGTGGTCCCGGGTGTTCGACTTCGGCACCGGCCCGACCACGTGCCTGTTCCTCACCCCGCGCAGTTCGGCCGGCGGCCTCCGGTTCGCCATCACCACCGGCGGCGCGGGCGCGGAACAACGCATCGACGCGCCCGCCCCACTGCCGTCCGGTGCGTGGACGCACGTCGCGGTGACGCAGGTCGGCAACGTCGGCGTGCTCTACGTCAACGGCGTCGAGACGGCCCGGAACACGGCGCTGACCCTGCGGCCGTCCGCGCTCGGCAGCACCACGCAGAACTGGATCGGCCGATCCCAGTACGCGGGCGACCCGTACCTGGACGGCGCCGTGGACGGCTTCCGCGTCTACGGCCGCGCCCTCACCGCCTCCGAAGTGGCGGACCTTAACGCCACCGGCCGTTAACCCCCCAGAGGACAACCATGCGCATCCGACACCGCGCGGTGAAGGTCGGTGCGGCGCTCGCGCTCGTCGCCTCCGCCGTCGTCAGCCCGACCGCGTCAGCGGCCAACCCGATCGTCACCGGCTACTACACCGCCGATCCCGCACCCCTGGTCGTCGGCAACACGATGTACATCTACGCGGGCCGTGACGAAGCGGCCGTGGGGAACAACAACTTCGTCATGCGCGAGTGGCGGGTGCTGTCCTCCACGGACGCCGCCACGTGGACCGACCACGGCGCGCGGGCGAACGTCGCCACGTTCCCGTGGGCGGGCGCAGACGCGTGGGCGAGCGAGGTGGAGCCCCGCAACGGCAAGTACTACTGGTACACCTCGATCAACGGCAACGGGCCGGGCTGGATGGACATCGGCGTGGCGGTCGGGGACAGCCCCCTCGGCCCGTTCCGCGACGCCAAGGGCGGGCCGCTGATCAGCGACAGCACGCCCAACTCGTCCGGGCTGAACATCGACCCGACGGTGTTCACCGACGACGACGGCCAGGCCTACCTCTACTGGGGCGGCTACTGGGGCGCCCGCGCGGCGAAGCTCAAGCCGAACATGATCGAGCTGGACGGGCCGGTGGTCACGCCGCAAGGCCTGGCGAACTTCTGGGAAGCGCCCTGGATGTTCAAGCGCAACGGCCTGTACTACATGATGTACGCGGCCAACGACACCAACGGCTGCGTCACGTCGTCCAGCTACGCCTGCCAGCGGTACGCCACCGCCACCAGCCCGCTCGGGCCGTGGACACACCGCGGCGTGGTGCTTGACCAGGTCTCCTCGACCACCAACCACGCTGGCGTCGTGCAGTTCAACGGGCAGTGGTACATCGTCTACCACAACGCCAACGCGCCCGGCGGCGGCAACTTCCGCCGTTCCGTCGCGGTGGACCTGCTGCACTTCAACGCCGACGGCACCATGCGCAAGGTCGTGCAGACCACCGCCGGTCCGCCGCCGAACCCCTCCGGCGGCACGGGCACGAACCTGGGCCCGTCGGCCACCGCCTCCACCTCGTACGTCTCGCCGTGGGAGACGCTCGCCGCGGTCAACAACGGTGGCACGCCCGCGAACTCCGGGGACCGCTCGAACCTCGCCTACGGCAACTGGCCCGAGCGGGGCACGCAGTGGGTCGAGTACACCTGGCCCACCGCCAAGTCGGTAAACCGGGTGTCCACCTACTGGTTCGACGACGACCAGGGCATCGACCTGCCCGCGTCGTGCCAGGTGCAGTACTGGAACGGCAGCGCGTACGTCGACGTGCCCGGCCAGTCGACCTGCGGTGTCGCGGGCAACACCTTCAACACCACCACTTTCACCACGGTCGACACCACCCGGCTGCGGCTGAACGTGACCTCCAAGCCCGACTTCTCGACGGGAGTGTTGGAATGGCAAGTCTTCCAGGCGTGACCAGGTTGCTGGCGGCCGTCGTGGTGCTCGGCTCGCTCCTCGTGCCCGTGCAGTCCGCCTCCGCCGCGCAGACCATCGGCTATCCCACGTTCAACGGGCCGTCGGTGCCCGCGCCGCCCGTCGGCTACAACACCGGCAGCACCATGAAGGCCATCTACGACGCCGAGAGCGGCGGCACGGACTTCTGGATGGACCGCCTGCTCGCCCGACCCGGCAACGACCCGGCCGGGACGTGGCTGATGACCCGCGGCCGCGGCCTGTACATGAACACGCACAACACGGCCGTCCTCGGATTCGGCGGCAACACCGCCTACTGGGACAACATCAGCGGCCAGAACGCCTACGCCATCACCGTGGGCTCCGGGACGCTGACCGAGCAGGTGTCGAGCCGGTGGCAGGCTCCGAGCCACTGGAAGGGCGTCTACACGCGCACCGGCGTGCGGGTGGACGTCGCCAAGTTCATCACCCACAACAACGTGGCCGTCACCAACCTGACCGTCACCAACACCGGCTCGGCGTCCACGACCCTCGGGCTGCGGGTCACTTCCCCGTACGCGACGACGGCCAATGGCGCCGAGCTGACCGGCAGCCGACAGGTGAAGAACAACCTGACCACCATCCGGCCGAGGCTGGCCGGTGACGGGTTCTCGGTCGCCAACGGCGGGCTCGACCGCTCGGTGACGCTGGCCGCCGGTCAGGCCGTGACCACGAAGGTCGTCATGGGGTTCGTCACCGACGAGATCCCCGAGTCGCTGACCGAGTACAACGCCTACCGCGGCCACTCGCCGTCGGTCGCGTTCGCCACTCACGTGCGCGACTACAACCGCTGGTGGGCGGACAACATCCCGTACATCGACGTGCCCGACCCGGCCATCAAGAAGAACGTCTACTACCGCTGGTGGTTGATGCGGTTCAACTACCTCGACGTCGACATCCCCGGCCAGGACTTCCAGTTCCCGGTCTCGATCGAGGGCGTCACCGGCTACAACAACGCGATCGCGCTGACCCAGCCGATGCACATCGACGACCTGAAGTACCTGCGCGACCCGGTCTACTCGTACGGGCCGTGGCTGTCGGTCGGCCAGTCGTCCAAGGGCGGCCGGTTCATGGACAACCCGGGCGACCCGGAGAACTGGTCCAACTCCTACACCCAGTACATCTCCGAGGCGGCCTGGCGCAGCTACCAGATCCACGGCGGCCAGCCACCCGTCGCCGGGAACCTCGCCAAGTACGCCGAAGGTGACGCCAAGGGCCAACTGGCCACGTACGACACGAACAACAACGGCGTCATCGAGTACGACTGGGGCGCGATGACCGGCAACGACGCCGACGCGGTGTCGTTCGACTGGCGGGCGGGGAACCTCGACCGGGCCGAGACGGCGTACGTGTGGAGCGGCGCGATGGCCGCGCAGCAGGCGTACGCGCTGATCGGCGACACGGTGAAGGCGAACGAGATGCAGGCGCTCGCCGACCGCATCCGCAACGGCGTGGTGAACACGCTGTGGAACCCGTCGCGGCAGCTGCTGGAGCACAAGCACGTGGGCACGAACACCCACGTGCCGTGGAAGGAGATCAACAACTACTACCCGTACTCGGTCGGCCTGATGCCGAACACGGCCCAGTACCGCGAGGCGCTGCGGCTGTTCTCGGACCCGGCCGAGTACCCGGTGTTCCCGTTCTACACCGCCAACCAGCGGGACAAGGCCGCCGCCGCGGCAGCGGGCCACCCCGGTTCCAACAACTTCTCCACCATCAACTCGACGGTCCAGTTCCGGCTGTACTCGTCGGTGCTGCGCAACTACCCGAACCAGTGGATGACCGCCGAGGACTACAAGAAGCTGCTCTACTGGAACACCTGGGCGCAGTACATCGGCGGCAACACGCAGTGGCCGGACGCCAACGAGTTCTGGGCGAACTGGAACGCCGGCACCCGGAACATCGACTACCGGTCGTGGATCCACCACAACATCCTCGGCAGCAGCAACTGGACCGTGGTCGAGGACGTGGCCGGGTTGAGGCCCCGCACGGACAGCCGGATCGAGCTCTCGCCGATCAACATCGGCTGGTCGCACTTCGCGGTCAACAACCTGCGCTACCGCAACATGGACCTGAGCGTGGTGTGGGACGACCCGGCCGACGGCGTCACCCGCTACAACGGTGTGCCGCAAGGGTATTCGGTCTACCTGAACGGCACGCGCGCGTTCACCGTCGACCGCCTCACCCGCGTGGTCTACAACCCGGCGACCGGTGAGGTCACGTTCCCGTCCGGGGCCGGTGCGGTGAACTACAACGTCGCCGTCGCCGGGTTGCGCGCCCCGCAGGACGTGGCGCACAACAGCACGCGGATGGTGGACATCTTCGCCAAGGCGGGCGTCGACCTGACGTCCACCACGCCCAACCTGGCACAGGGCGCGGCCGTCACGGCGTCCTACACGGCCTCGGGCACTTCCACCGGCGCCGCGGTCGACGGGTTCCCGACCAACGAACCGCTGTGGGGCACTTCGGGATCGCCCAACGCCTCGGACTGGTACGAGATCGACTTCCGGCAACAGCGGACGACCGACGAGGTGCGGCTGCACTTCCGCGACGACCGGGCAGGCAACCGCTACCGCGCGCCGTCGTCGTACGAGGTCCAGTACTGGAACGGCAGTGCGTGGGTGAGCGCGGCGGCGCAGTCCAAGACCCCGGTGACGCCGCGGGCCAACTACAACCGGGTGAGGTTCACGCCGGTGGTCACGCAGCGGGTCCGGGTCCGGCTGACCCACGCGTCGGGGTTCAAGACCGGGCTGACCGAGGTGAAGGTCTACAACCGGGGCGGCGTCGATCCGCAGCCGCCGGCGAACCTGGCCTTGTCCGCGACACCGTCGGCCTCCTACACGTCACCGTGGGAGTCAGTGGCGGCGGTCAACGACGGCATCGACCCGCCGGCGTCCAACGACACCGTGAACCCGCGGTGGGGCACCTGGCCGAACACCGGCGAGCAGTGGGCCGAGCTGACGTGGGACGCGGCGAAGTCCGTGCGGTCCGCGCAGGTGTACTTCTTCGACGACAACGGGGGAGTGCGGGTGCCCGCGTCGTGGCGGTTGCAGTACTGGAACGGCTCGGCCTACGTCGACGTGACGGGGGCGAGCGGGTATCCGGTGGCCGCCGACCGCTATCACGAGGTGACGTTCACCGGGGTGAGCACGACCCGGTTGCGGGTGGTGCTCCAGAGCGGGGCCGGCTCGGTCGGGCTGCTGGAGGTGAAGGCCTTCGGCTGAGAGCCGGGAGTGGACGGGGGGATCGGTCGTGACGACCGATCCCCCCACCTCGGCGAGACGGCTCAGCAGCCGCCGCAGTTGTAGTAGGTGACGTCCCAGTGGTTGCTCTCCAGGTAGTAGATGTTCCCGGAGCCGGAACGCCACTTGTTGCCACCGATGTAGGCGAACGTGTTGCGGATGTAGTTGCCGAGGCAGCTGTAGAGGCTGTAGTCGAGCTTGTAGCCGTTCCAGTGGCTGTAGGTGCCGCTGGCGTGGCCGGTCTCGGTGCCACCGGTGATGTTCATCGCGCAGCCGGTCGCGCGCTTCAGGGTCTCGGCGCCTTGGACGGTGGTCAGGTTGATCTGGTCGAACGACGTGCAGGTCGAGTTGTAGCGGTTGCTGCAATTGCCGCTGGACGACCAGGTGATGCCCGCGGCGCGGAAACGGGCGGCGGCCTCGGAGTGCGACAGCTTCGTGACCAGTGCGGTGACCGGGGTCTCGGCGGCGGGCTGGAAGACGGCGTCCTGGTGGGACGGGCCGGGTGCGGCGGCGGCGCTGGTGGCGCCCGCGATGGTGAACAGGGCGGCGGCAGCGGCCACGACGGCGGTGCGGAATCGACCGGTACGCATGGGGGGACTGTCCTTTCGACGAGCAGCCCTCGTCGACCCGGGGTGACCGGGTGGGAGCAAGGGATGCGGCAGGGGTCGTCGGCCAGCCTAGGTCGCGGTGTCGTTGCCCCACAGCGGCCAAGTGGGAGATTTTCTGACATTGCTTTCCGTGGTATAGCGGTCACTCTTCGCATCTGCCTTGTGCTGCGCCGGGCGGTATCCCCCTGAGGTGCGGTTTTTCGCCCTCCTTGCCGGTGCCCGGCAAACAACCCGGTCGCAGAGCGGCCGATGTGCGGCGTTGTCCGCTCCGCCCGTGTCGATCACTATTAGTGCAGGTCAGCGAGGGTTGGGGAACCCCGCAGGCCGGTGCAGGTGAGATCGGGGAGCAAGGGGGCAGGGGGAGCGGGGGGTAAGGGGAACAAGGGGGGACAGGGGGAACGGTTCCACGTCGGTCGGGGGGCGGGAACTGAGTCGAAGCACCGGAGCACGGGCGGCACAAGGCCCTCGCTCCGGTGCTTCGAGCGTTTGGGACCTTCGTTCGGGGGTTCGTTCGGGGTTCGGGGTTCCACAGTCGTCGACCGGCCGTCCGACGAACGTCAGCGGTTCGTAATGCCGGATTTCGGGGTCCGGTGGGGGACGATCCAGGTGTGTCCCTCTGGAGGTGTGGTTGATGCTGTGGAAGTCCGCGTCCGTTGTCGCCCTGATGACCCTGGTGGTGAGCTGCGGGTCCGAGCCGATGTCGAGCGGTGGCTCGCCGTCCACGACCGCGGCGCCGACGACGTCCGGCACCGCCGCGACACCCGGTTCGACAGCTCCGAGCGAGCCCGTGCCCGCGCCGAGCGCGCCGGTGCCCGAGCAGCTGAAGTTCACCGCCAAGACGGTGGCCGGGGCCGACTTCTCGGGTGAGAGCCTTGCCGGCAAGCCCGCCGTGCTGTGGTTCTGGGCGCCGTGGTGCCCGAACTGCCAGCGCGAGGCGCCAGGTGTGGCGGCCACGGCGAAGGACAACGGCGGGGTCACGTTCCTCGGTGTCGCCGCGCTGGACGAGGTGCCCGCCATGGCGAAGTTCGTGGACCGGTTCAAGCTCGACGGCTTCGCGCACGTCGCCGACAAGGAAGCGGCGGTGTGGAAGCGGTTCGGCGTCACCGCGCAGCCCGCGTACGCGTTCGTCGGCCGGGACGGCAAGGTGGACGTGGTGACGACCCAGCTCTCCGAACAGGAGCTGCGTGACCGGGTTGCCGCGCTCGCGGGGTCGTGATGACCGAGGTCGTCCTGCTGGCGGCGTTGGCGGGCATGGTGGCGACGGTGAACCCGTGCGGGTTCGCCATGCTGCCCGCCTACCTCGCCTTCGTGGTGCACGGCGACGACGGTCGTGACCGGACGGCGGCGATCGGCCGGGCGTTGGCGGCCAGTGCCGTCATGACGGCCGGGTTCGTGGTGGTGTTCGGCGTCTTCGGCGTGGTGATCGCGCCGGTCGCCGCGTCGGTGCAGCGCTACCTGCCGTTCGTCACGGTCGTCATCGGCGCGGCCCTGGTGGTCACCGGCGCGCTGCTCGTCGCCGGGAAGACGCTGTCGCTGCTGCTGCCCAAGCCCACGAAGGGCGCGCCGACCAGGCGGCTGGGGTCGATGTTCGGCTACGGCGTGGCCTACGCGATCGCGTCGCTGTCCTGCACGATCGGGCCGTTCCTCGCGGTCGTCGGCACCGCGCTCGGCGGCGCGGACGTGGTCGAGGGCATCGTGGCGTTCCTCGCCTACGCGCTGGGCATGGGATTGGTGGTCGGAGTGCTCGCCGTCGCCGCCACCATGACCGACAGCACCCTCGCCACGCGCGCCAAGACGTTGCTGCCGCACATTTCGCGGATCGGCGGCATGCTGCTGGTCCTCGTAGGTGCGTACGTCGCCTACTACGGGATCTACGAGCTTCGGTTGTTCTTCGGTGAGGCCGATCCGGCCGATCCGGTGATCGAGGCGGCGGCCGCCGTCCAGGGCGCGTTGGTCGAGGCCGTCACCGCCGTCGGTCCCTGGCCGTTCCTCGGGGTGTTGGTGCTGCTCGTCGCGGGCGGCGTCGTGCTCGCCCGGCGCAAGGCGCGGCGCGGCTGAACGTCCGTTTTCCGGAACAGCAACCGGACATGTCTACCCAACTACTATCCGGCTACGTAGTGTGCGAGCGTCGTAAGGCGTAACGGCTCCGTTCCGGAGGTTTGGCAATGCGCGGTAGACGTGCACGACGTGTCCGCAGAATTTCGATGCTCGGCGTGGCGATCCTGACGCTGAGCCTGACCACCGTCGGGTCATCCGGCGCCCACCCCGACCACGGCGGCGCCCGGGAGGACTTCCCGGGTGAAGGCGTCGCCGACGGTTCCTACAAGCAGCACGACGGCGACGAGGGCCACCTGCCCGCCGTTACGCGGAACGTGACCCTGGTCGGCAAGGCCGCGGTCACCAACCCGTCCGGCGCGGGCAACACCGGACGCATCGCGGACGTGACCGCGTTCGGCGACTACGCCTACCTCACCGCGTTCCGCGAGCCGACGTGCGAGCGGACCGGCGTGCACGTCATGGACATCTCCGACCCCGCCCACCCGGCCGAGGTGACCGGTGCGTTCATCCCGACCAGCGACGGGTCGTACGCGGGTGAGGGCATCCAGGTCGAGCACATCGAGAACGCGTTCTTCCACGGCGACCTGCTGATCCACCAGAACGAGACCTGCACCGGCGCGGCGCCCACGCCGAACTCCGGCGGCATCTCGCTGTGGGACGTCACCGACCCGCGCGCCCCCAAGCCCGTCGCACTGCACACCGGCGACTTCACCAACCCGCAGGGCGGCCTCGACGCGGCGCCCAACCAGACCCACAGCATGCGGATGTGGACCGACGCGTTCACCAAGCGGACCTACGTCGTGCTGGTCGACGACGAAGAGGCCAACGACGTCGACATCATGGAGATCACCGACCCGTTCCACCCGGTGATGGTCAACGACGAGCTCGACCTCGGCGCGGTGTTCGGCGTCGACCAGGCGGACCCGGGCAACCTGACGTCGGTGTTCAGCCACGACATGATGATCACCAAGGTCGGTCGTCGGTACGTGATGAACATGAACTACTGGGACGGCGGGTACGTCCTGCTCGACGTCACCGACCCGCGTCCGGGCAAGGTCACGCTGGTCGCGGAGAGCGACTTCGCCGCCCTGGACGAGGAGCGGGCCGCCCGCGGGCACCAGATCAGCCCCGAGGGCAACGCGCACCAGTCCGAGCTGTCGCCGAACCGCAAGTTCATGATCGGCACGGACGAGGACTTCAGCCCGTTCCGGGTCGTCGCGACGATCGACTCCGGGCCGTACGCCGGCAGCGAGTACTCCGCCACGCCCGCGCCCGACACCAAGCAGATCGACGAGAACACCACGATCAGCGGTGCCGTCACCTACGTGGGTGACGCGTGCGGCACGCTGCCCGCGGGCTCCGGCACCGCGCTGATCGAGCGCGGCACGTGCAGCTTCCAGATCAAGCTGGACGCCGTCGTGGCCGCCGGCTACACCGCCGGCGTCGTGTTCCAGAACCACCGCGCCGACTGCCTGAGCGGCGTGTCGATGGCGGCCGCGGGCGAGATCCCGTTCGTGTTCGCGAACCGGTACGCCGGTCTGCGCCTGCTCGGCGTGCCCGGTGTCACCGAGGCCAACACGTGCACCACGACCACCCCGGCGAGCGGTGGCGAGTCGACCACCATCAGGGCGGTGTTCGACGGCTGGGGCTACGTGCGGCTGTTCGGCACCAACGTGCCGACCACGCCGGGCGCCACCGGTTCCATCCAGCAGATCGACACCTACGCCGTGCCGGAATCGCAGGACCCCGCGTACGCGCGCGGCTTCGGCGACCTCTCCGTGCACGAGGTGGCGATGGACCCGGAGAACAGCAACACCGCCTACCTGTCGTACTACGCCGCCGGGCTCCGGGTCGTGAAGTACGGCAAGAACGGCATCGAAGAGGTCGGCGCCTTCATCGACGAGGGCGGCAACAACTTCTGGGGTGTCGAGGTGTGGAAGGACGAGACCGGCGAGCAGTACGTGCTCGCCAGCGACCGTGACCACGGTCTGTACGTGTTCCACTTCGACGGCTGACAGCCGTTTTCCGGGCGGGGCCGCGTGGTGGCACACCGCGCGGCCCCGTTCCGTTTCGGGCGCCGGGTTATTCGCCGGCGGAGTCGGGGTGTTGCCCCTATGGTGGCTTGGTCGATCCCTTGAGGAGGTTTTGAGATGCGGCGACTCGTCGGTGTTGTCCGGCCCGGTGCCCCTTCCCACACCTTCGAGGACCGTCATCCCCACTCTCAACCTTGGCGTGCTCGCCCACGTCGACGCGGGTAAGACCAGCCTCACCGAGCGGCTGCTGTTCGACCACGGGACCATCCCGAGGCTCGGCAGCGTCGACGCCGGTGACACCCAGACCGACGCCGGCGACCTGGAACGGCGTCGCGGCATCACCATCCGTTCCGCCGTGGCGTGGTTCGCGCTGCGTGACCCCGTGTTGGGCGACCTCCGGGTGAACCTGGTGGACACACCCGGGCACCCGGACTTCATCGCCGAGGTGGAACGCGCCCTGTCCGTGCTCGACGCCGCCGTCCTGGTGATCTCGGCGGTCGAGGGCGTGCAGGCACAGACCAGGGTGCTGATGAGGTCGCTGCGCCGGCTGCGGCTGCCGACGCTGATCTTCGTCAACAAGATCGACCGGATGGGCGCCCGGCAGGACGACCTGCTCGCGGAGATCCGCCGGAGGCTCACCCCCGCCGTCGTGCCGATGGTGCGGGTCGACCGGCTCGGCACGCGCGACGCCGGTGTCGTCGCCCGGTCGTTCGAGGACGCCGCGTTCTCCTCGGAGGTGGCCGAACTCCTGGCCGACAACGACCTCTCGCTGCTGGCCCGCGTGGTGGACGGTGACGTGCCGGCGGACCTGCTCGGACCACTTCGGGACCAGACGTCCCGGGGAGTGGCGCACCCGGTGTTCTTCGGCTCGGCGATGTCGGGCGCGGGGGTGGTCGAGCTGACGGACGGGCTGCGGAACCTTCTGGCGCCGCGCCCGGTGCGGTCCGACGACCTGCGCGGGACGGTGTTCGCCGTCGAACGCACCGACAAAGGCGAGAAGGTCGCCTACCTGCGCCTGCTCTCCGGGACCTTGCGCGGACGGCAGCAGGTGACCTTCCGCCGGCGGGACACTTCCGGCGTCGTGGAGGAGTACCGGGGCCGCGTCGCCGGGCTTGAGGTCGTGGGCGACGCGTCGTCCCGCCGGCTCACCGCGGGCGACATCGGCAAGCTGCGCGGTCTGCCACAGGTGCGCGTCGGCGACCGGCTGGGCTTGGACGACGGGCTGCCGCAGGCACATTTCTCGCCGCCGATCCTGGAGTCGGTGGTCCGGCCCGTGTGCGACGGCAGGGAGGTCGAACTCCACGCCGCGCTCACCCGACTGGCGGACGAGGACCCGCTGATCCGGACCCGTGCGGCAGGCGGTGCGACATCGGTCCTGCTGTACGGGGCGGTGCAGCGGGAGGTGATCGCCGATCGGCTCCAGCGCGAGTACGGGATCGACGCGGTGTTCGAGCCGGTCCGGCCGGTGTACTTCGAACGGCCGCTGCGCAAGGGGGAGGCCGTGCACGAGTACGACCCGCGTGGCCCGAACGAGTTCTGGCAGACGGTGGGCCTGCGCGTGGAGCCGTTGCCGCCGGGCACCGGCAACACCCTGGCCAGGGAGGCCGAATCGGGCCTGTTGCCGAAGGCGTACCACCGTGCCATCGAGGAAGCCGTGCTGGCGACGCTCCAGCAGGGCCTGCACGGCTGGGAGGTGACCGACTGCGCGGTGACCGTCACGCACGTCGGCTACCTGGCTCCGGCGACCGTCGCCGCAGACTTCCGCAACCTGACCCCGTTGGTGCTGATGCGGGCGTTCGAACGGGCGGGCAACGCCGTCTACGAGCCCGGTTACGCGGTGGAGGTGGAGGCGCCGAACGACTCGCTGAGCGCGGTGACCGGCCTCCTGCTCTCACTCGGGGCCGACCTCGGTCCGGCGGTGGAGTCCGGCTCGACGTGGCTCGTGCCGGGCGCGATTCCGGCCAGGGCGCTGCAAGACCTGGCCGCGGCCCTGCCCGGCCTGACCCACGGCGAAGGTGCGATCCGGCACGAACCCGGCCCCGCCCGCCGTGTCCGCGGTCCAGCGCCGACGCGGGTCAGGACGGACGGCAACCCGCTCGACCACGACGAGTACATGCGATTCCTGTCCAACCGGAACCTGGGCGGCGGTTCTGGTGGCCGTCGGTGACCGTGGCCCGGTCGGGCGCTACGCGGGCCGTTCGAAGATCAGCTCCAGTCCGTCTTCCTCGTCCCACTGCTCGCCGACCTCCACGAACCCGAAGCCCGCGATGGTGGCCAGCGACGCGGCGTTGTCCGGACTGATGGTCGCGCGCACGGTTCGGACGTCCGGCTCGGCGGCGGCCCGGCGCAGCAACTCGACCAGCGTGGCGCGGGCGTAGCCGCGACGGCGGAAGGCGGGGTCGATGGCGTAGCCGATCTCGACCATGCCGGACTCGTCGGGCGGACCGTGGAACCCGCCGTGCCCGACCACCGTGCCGCCGTCCGTCAGGGTGTCGTCCACCACGGCTTGCCGCGCCATCCACCGGGCGTTGCCGGGGTCGGCGGCGATCTGGTCCAGCCGGTACCGCCACAGCCACCGCGCGCGGTCGGTGAGGAAGTACCCGGTCAACGGGACTTCGGCCGCGGTGAGGTCACCGTCGAGCAGGGCGGCCATGACACGGCCGTCCAGCTCGACGAAACGCACGTCGTCTGCTGTCACCGTGCGCATGGTCGTTGCTCGCGGGTCCGGCGTCCACCGGGTTTCCCTCCGGCCGCCTTGACAGGTGCTTGTCGATCTGACGAGCTCGCCGAGCCCTCCGGCCTGATGGCGGGTGCGCGGTCCGTGGTCGACCACGGACCGCGCACGATCGCCCAGGTGGCACCCGTACCCGGGTATGCGCCGGGAGCACGTCGAGTTGCACTTCAGCGGCATCGAGGGCTTCGACCCGGCCTCGTCCCCGCAGAACGTCGACGACATGGCGGGCTTCACCGTGATCGACTCGGGCGGCAACTGGATCCGCATCTTCCCGCCGCCGCACACCGCCAAGCCCGTCACAGTGCCCAGCAGGCTCGCCAAGGCCATGGAGAATGCCGCCGTGCAGTGGCCATGGAGAATGCCGTCGTGCAGTCGGCCGGCCGCGGCGCCGTGGCCGCCCAGGCCGGTTGTTCAGGGGCAGTCAGGTGTTCAGGGGTAGTCGCGCTCTTCGTACTGGTCGAGCGAGAGCTGCGCGCGGATGGTGGTGGCCGCCTCGCTGCGACCACCCGGGATCGCGGCCTTGACCGCCTCGATCACCGCGTCACGGTTCGGTGCGAGGGCGGCGCGGTCCCAGTGCGGCTGCGCCAGCTCCGATTCGCCGATCAGCGCAGTCATGGGCGACACCACGTCGGCGGGCCAGACGACGGCGCGGAGCGCGGCGACGTGGGCCTGGTTGGCCTTGGCGGTGGCGTCGGCCAGCGCGTGGACTTCGGCGAGCGGACGGCCTTCGTTGATGCCCTGCTCCAGGTGCTCCAGCGCGAGGTTGTAGGGCGTGACGATGTCCAGGTAACGCCGGGCCGCCTCGTCCTTGGCCAACGGGACCGGCGTCACCGAGGTCGTCGTCCGCGCCGTCGCAGTCGTGGTCGTAGCCGCTGTCGCGGAGTCTGTTGTGGAGCCTGTCGTGACCGCCGGCGCCGCGCCGTTGTCCGCCGTCGAGCAGCCGCTGACCGCCGACAGCACGATCGCCGACAGCAGAATCCGAGCGCCGGTAACGGCGTTGCGCATGGTTCCCCCCAGTGGATCATCTCGGCCACCCCGAGTCCGCTCGGCCACCCGACGACACGGCAGCTCGTGAAACCTCGCGGCGGCAATACGTTTGTCGACCTGATCTTCCAAATCTTCCAACGACCTGATCTTCAGCGGTCGATGGCGGCCAGACCGTGTTCGTAGGCGTAGATCACCGCGTGCACGCGGGTGCGGAAGCCGAGCTTGGTGAAGATGCGCGCCACGTGCGTCTTGACCGTGCCTTCCTCGATCGTCAACGCGGTGGCGATCTCGCCGTTGCTCAGGCCCTGGACGACGTGGGCCAGCACCTCGTGTTCGCGCGGGGTGAGCTGGTCGAGCTGACGGGGCACGGGGCGTGGTGACAGCTGCGCGAAGCGGGCGATGAGCCGCCCGGTGACCTTCGGGTCGATCAGCCCTCGGCCCTCGTGCAGGCTGCGCACCGCGTCCAGGACGTGGGCGGGATCGCTCTCCTTGAGCAGGTAACCGGAGGCTCCGGCGGCCAGTGCGCCGAAGAGGTACTCGTCCAGGTCGAACGTGGTCAGGGCGAGGATCTTGGGGGCGGGGTCGGTCGCGGTGAGACGGGTGATCGCGGCGATGCCGTCGCCGTGCGGCATCCGCAGGTCCATGACGACCACGTCGGGCCTGCGGGTCAACGCCAGGTGGACCGCCTCGGCGCCGTTGGCGGCTTCGCCGATCACCTCGATGTCGGCTTCGCCGTCGAGGACCATCCGCAGCGCTTCCCGCACCGGTTCCTGGTCGTCGGCGACGAGTACCCGGATCGTCACTACGCCGTCCTGTCCATCGCCACTACGTCCTGTCCATCGCCACTACGTCGTCCTGTTCGTCGGTGGTTCGGCGTCCGCGGGCAGTTCTGCGTGCACCCGCCACCCGCGCGACTCATCCGGGCCGATCGACAGGGTGCCACCGACCAGACGCACCCGTTCCCTCATGCCCCGGATGCCCTGGCCTTCGAGGTGAGGGGCCGCGAGGGGGTGAGGGGCCGCGAGGGGGTGAGGGGCCGCGAGGGCTTGGGCACGCCGGGGGCCGGAGCGCTGCGCCTTCATTTTTCCTGCAACACAATCGGCGTTTCCATTCATCCCCGGAGACCGTAACGCTTTTGGGGGATCTTGGTGTCCGGGTCCGTGTCCGGGTCCGGGTCCGTGTCCGTGTCCGTGTCCGGGTCGGGGTCCGTGTCCGTGTCCGGGTCCGGGTCCGGGTCCGGACCCATGTCCGTTGTCGGTGACCGTGACGACCAGCCGGTCCCGGTCGCGGTGCAGTCGAACGTCGACCTCGGTGGCGGCCGAGTGCCGTGCGGCGTTGGTCAGCGCCTCCTGCACCACCCGGTACGCGGTGTGGTCGATGGCGGGCGGCAGCGGTGTGGACAGGCCGGATCGCCGCACCGTGATGCGACGGTCCACGTCGGACAGCCGCTCGGCCAGGTGTTCCAGACCCACGAGGCCGACACCGGATGGCACCTCGCGCAACGTGGTCAGCAGCTCCCGCACCTCGCTCAGCGCCGACAGGGACAGTTCGGCGATCGTGCCGAGCGTCCGGTCGGCGATCGGCGGCGCGTCGACCAGCACCCGGCGGGCCGCGGTGGCCTGCATCCGGATGGCGGTGAGGTGGTGGCCGACGCTGTCGTGCACGTTCCGGGCCAGCTGGGCGCGTTCCTCGGCGAGCACCCGGTCGGCTTCCGCGCGCTGCACCCGCAACGTCTGCTCGGCTCGGTCCCGGTGCAGCCGCAACGCGTAGCCGGTCGCCACCGGCGCGATGCCCATGACGACCAGGTCGGTGATCGTGAAGACCTGGACCGGGCTGCCCGCGATCACGGCGCTGCCCAGGACCCAGCACCCGGACACCGTCAGCACCAGCCCCTGGCCACGCTCGCGGTGGTAGACGGCCGCGCAGAACGTGCCCATCGTGACCAGCATCCCCGGCCACGCGGGCAGGAAGCCGAGGCCGCCGAGCCCCACCACCGCGGACAGCACCGCGGCGGTCAACGGCAGCACGCGCCGCAGCAGCAACGGCAGGCTGACGCACAGGCTGGACCCGATCAGGAGGGGCAGCTCCTGCCGCGGTGAGTGCTGCCCCTCCCAGATCGTCAGGACCACCAGCAGCGCCGTGACACCCACGACGAGCAAGCCTTCCCGGACGTATCGCATGACCGCCATCATCTACGCGGTGCCGCAGGCCGTGCCTTCGGGTGGGAGCGCGCCGGTGGTCAGGTAGCGGTGCACGTGCTCCCGTACGCACGGATGGCCGCTGAGGTACAGGGCATGGCCGCCCTTCGCCGGGACATAACGGGCGTTGCCGAGCTGCGCCGCCACGCGACGTGCGTCCAGCGGTGGTGTCGTGCTGTCGTATTCGCCGCTGGCCACGAGGACCGGCGGCAGCCCGTGCACGTGCAACCGGTGTGGCGGGTAGGTCCGCGTCACCGGCAGGCCGGCGCAGTGGTAGGCCATCATCCACGTCACGGCCCACCCGATGCGGGGCGTGACCTCGCGCAGTTCCGTCTCCCACGACTTCAGCACCTGGTAGCGGGAGGGATACGGGTAATCGCCGCAGAACATGATCCGGGAGAGGTCGGGGTCCCGGCCGCCGATCGCCGGTTCGGCGAACCGCGTGGCGTCACCCGCGTGTGCTTCGGCGAGCGACCGGGCCAGGTCTGGCCACTCCAGGTCGAACGCCGGGTTCGTGCGGGACAGGATCCGCGCCGCGCTGACGGTGGTGCCCTCACCGGGCGCGGGGATCGGTTCACGAGTGGCCCGCGCGATCACCTCGTCCCAGACGGTGAGGACGTCACGGCCGTGCAGCGCGCAACCCGACTCACCGGCACACCACTCGGCGAACCGGCCGAGGTTGCGCTCCAGGGTCTCCGCGCGCGGACGGAGCCAGTCGGGCCAGGAGCGGGTGGTGTGGTCCACCACGCTGTCCAGGTACATCCGGCCGATCCGCCCGGGGAAGAACTCGGCGTAGGCCTGGCCGAAGACGGTGCCGTAGGAGTTGCCGTAGTAGTTCAGCTTCGCCTGGCCCAACGCGGCCCGGATGACGTCCATGTCGCGGGCGACCTGCCAGGAGTTGAGCTTGCCCGCCAGCGGTCCGGCGGCCCGGGTGCAGTCGATCCCGAACTGGCGGTTCACCGTGCGGTACTGCTCGTAGGCGGCCTGGTCCGGGAAGACCCACTCGGCGTTGTCGGGGATCGGAGCCTGGTACGGGCACTCGATGCCAGTGCTCGCCTCGAACCCGCGCGGGTCCGAGACGACGACGTCGAACCACTGGGTCAGGTCGGCGAACACCTCTTTCGCTTGGCGCAGCACCGAGATCTGCTGAGCGGGCCCGCCCATGTTGACCAGCAGCACGCCCTTCTTCGCGGCCTGGTCCCGGGCAGGCAGCATGGCGAGGCCGAGCTTGACGCGCGCACCGGCCGGGGCGGCCCAGTCCGCGGGCACGGTGACGTCACCGCACTGGAGCCCGTCGCCGCAGTCCACCCACGACACCGTGCCTCCAGTGGCCTGCGAGATGCCCGGCGCCACGTTGAGCGCGGTGAGCAGGCAGACCGCGCCCACCACGCCCTTGATCGTTTTTCTCATCGGGACAGCGTGCTTGCCGGGGGCACGGGAGCGCGTCTGTCTTTAGACAGATCTTGGCCGAACGGGTGCTCGGCGCATCACGCCCGGTCCTTTGCGATGGCGTCGACGAGCCGCTTGTCCAGCGTCACCCGGACCAGTCCGGCCGCCAGCCCGGCCAGCTCGTCCGGCGACACCAGGCGTGCCAACGCACGAGGGTTGTCGGGCAGGCCGACGCGACGGGCGCCGGTCAACGCCTTGTCGTCCAGGAACGGCCGCAGTTCCGGCCACACCTGCTGCGCCTCCCGGCAGAAGATGGCCGACCCCACCGGCCCCAGGCGCGGTGTCCGCTCCAGCGCCGCACGGGTCTTCGCCACGTCACCGCCCGCTTCCTCCCGGAGCCGGCGCAGATCACCCCGGTAGTCGTCCACGAGCAGTTGGGCGCCGTCGCCGAGAGCGGTCGAGGTGCTTTCGTCGTAGCGGACGTAGTGGGCGCGGCCTAGCGCGTCGACGCGTTGCTGCCACGTCGTCTTGAGCGTGCCGCGCGGTGTGGCGCAGCCTGTGCCGGCCAACTCGCGCGCCGCCGCCACGGCGATGTCGGCACGGATCCGCGTGGACAGCAGCACGCTGAGGACGAGCAGCCGGTACAGCGGTGACGGTTTGTCCGCGAGCCGGATGCCCGCCTGTTCCGCATAGGTCTGCCCGGCCTGGTCCAGCAGGCGCCGGGCGATGTCCTTGTGCTTGCTCATGCCTTCCGGCTACCCCGCCGCGTCCAAGGCCACGTCATCAACGCCCACACGAGCAGCACGGCCGCGCTCTCGGGCACGAGGTACCACGGCCAGTCGCCGAGGAGGTCCAGCACGGACCCGGTCGACGGCTTCCGGTTGAGGAACCCGTAGTTGGAGCCGAGCACCAGGTTGAGCGCGAACACCGACACCGCCCACAGCACCGTGATCAGCACGGCCATCCGGTAGCCGCGCCAGTCGGGCCGCAGGCCGAGCCCCCAGGTCAGGTAGACGGCCGCCCAGACGACGAACAGGTGCGTGGCCCAGAACAGCAGGAACCCGAGGTCGGGGAAGTTCACCCGCAAGACCGGCGTGACCAGGGCCTGGACGCTCAGCGTCAGCCCCCAATAGTAGGTGAGCGCGAACGCCCACCTGCGTTCCGACCACAACGCGTACGCCGCGACCGGGCCGGCGAGGTCGGACAGTTGCAGCGGCAGCGAGTACTGGACGTCCCAGCGCGGCGGCAGCATCAGGTAGGTGTGGATGGCCACTTCGAGGACCAGGACGACCGCCGCGAACCAGCGGGAGAAGCGACGTGACCGCCGCGTGCGTCCGACCGCCACCACGGCCGCGACACCTACCGCGAACAGCCCCAACACGATCCAGTGAGAGGTGCCGTACGCGGTGAACTCGTGGTCGATCGCTAACGACCCCACACGTCCGGCTACCCCGATGCCGCCCGGATACGCCGCCGGGATTCTTGGCCCGGATACGCCGCCCGGATTCGCGGCGGTCAGTTCGGTCGTTTCGGTCCGGTCAGCTCGGTCGGGCCGTGACCACGTCGTCCAGCGTCGGAACTACCTTGAGTAACCGGTCCACCTCGGTGAGGTGCAGCGGCCGGACCACGGAACGGCGGCTCGCCACGACCGTGAACGGCACGCCCGCCGCGACCGCGCGGTGGTGTGTCTCGAGGAGGGCCGCGATGCCCAGCGAGCCCAGCACCGTCACCCCGGACAGGTCCGCGACCAGCGCCGGAGGCCGTCGGTCCAGCTGGGCGTCCAGCTCGGCGCGGATCAGGTCGACGCCGACCACGTCGACATCACCGGTGACCCGCGTGACGGAAAGGCCTCGCACCTCGGTCGTCTCGACGGCGAGATCCTCGTCCGACGGGTGCAGATCGGTCATGGCAACGCTCCTCGGTGGACCCGGGCGGTGTGACAGTGGCGTCGCGCCGGCCGTGCCCGGCGTTACGTCCAGGCCCGCACCGGTTACCCCGTGCGTCCGCCGGGGTACTCCTCCGGTTCCCGGCGAACCGCGGAGGTGGTGCATGTCCAGCCCTGGGCACGGTGACGCGCGCGGCGCGGTGGTGGTCGGCTTCGACGGTTCGGAGCCGGCCCGGTTGGCCGCGTTCTGGGCGGCCCGTGAGGCGGCCAGTCGGCGGAGACGCCTGCTGGTCGTGAACGTGCTGCGCGGGCCGATGCCGGAGCTGGCCATGTCACCGCTGGCCGTGCCGCTGCCCGACGCGGTGACGGACGAGGCGGTCCGTGGGTACGCCGAGAAGGAACTGGCCGAGGTCGCCGCCGAGTGCGAACGGGTAAGTCCCGGTCTGGACGTGCGGACCTCGCTGGAGGACGGCTACGCGGCCGATGCGCTGAGCCGGGTGGCCCAAGGCGCGGACCTGCTCGCCGTGGGCTCGTCGGGGCGTTCCGGGCTGTCCCGCGCACTGCTCGGCTCGACCACCGCGGACCTGGTGCACGCCCATCCAGGCCCGATCGTGGTGGCCCGCGGTGACGGCGCGGAGGACGGCCGGGTGGTCGTCGGCGTGGACGGGTCCGAGACCAGCGTCCGGGCGGTCGCCTTCGCGTTCGAGTACGCCTCCCGTCGCGGCGGCGATCTGCTCGCGGTGCACGCGTGGGCCGACCTGCCGCTGGAAGCGCTGGCCCCGTTGCGCGAACAGGACGCCAACCGGCGTCAGGTGGAGGAGCAGGCGGCGGCGTTGATCGACCGAAGTCTGGCGCCGCACCGGCAGGACTACCCGGACGTGCGGGTGAGCCGGGTGGTGGCCTTCGACGGTCCCGCGCACGCGTTGCTGGACAACGCGCGGGAGGCCTCGTTGATCGTCGTGGGCAGCCACGGTCGTGGCGCGGTCCGCCGTGCGTTGCTCGGCTCGGTCGGCCACGCGGTGCTCTACCACGCGCCGTGCTCCGTGGCGGTGGTGCACCGCGACCAGGCGACATCAGGAGGGACGTCGTGACCGAACGTTCGTACTCGCTGGGCACGCGCCCGCGGCTGCACGAGCCCGATTCACCCGATCCGTTGACCCCGCCGGACCCCGGTCCACGCCGACCCCGGCCGTCCGGACCACAGCCGCCCGGACCCGAGCCGGTGCCACCGGAGCCGATTCCGCACCCGATGCCGCCGACGTCGGGTCGCTGACGCCGTGCTGACCGTCAGCGGACTCACGTGGGCGCTCACGATCGGCCTGGTCGTGCTGCTGCTCGCGGTGGACATGGTGCAGGCCGTGCTGCGCCCGCACCGGGTCGGGATCGGTGAGGCGACCGCCTGGTCGGTGTTCTACGTCGCCATCGCGGTGCTGTTCGGCGTGTGGTTCACGCTGGAACACGGCGGCGACCTGGGCACCCAGTACTTCGTCGGCTACCTGGTGGAGAAGAGCCTCTCGGTCGACAACCTGTTCGTGTTCGTGATCATCATGTCCACGTTCGCGGTGCCCGAGTCGCACCAGCACAAGGTGCTGACGTTCGGGATCGTGATGGCGCTGGCCCTGCGCGCGGTGTTCATCGCGCTCGGGGCGACGTTGCTGTCGTTGTTCTCGTTCGTGTTCCTGATCTTCGGTCTGCTGCTCATCTACACGGCCGTGCAGTTGTTCCGGCACCGGAACGAGAACCCGGACGTCGAGGACAACCTCGTGGTCAAGACCGCCCGTCGGGTGCTGCCGATCGCCGACGACTACGTGCGCGGGAAGCTGTTCACCCGGGACGACGGCAGGTTCGTCGCCACACCGCTGTTCCTCGTGTTGCTGGCGATCGGCAGCATCGACCTGTTGTTCGCGCTGGACTCGATCCCGGCGGTGTTCGGCATCACCCAGGAGCCGTACATCGTGTTCGTGGCCAACGCGTTCGCGCTGCTCGGACTGCGGGCGTTGTTCTTCCTGGTGAAGGGGCTGCTGGATCGGCTGGTGTACCTGTCGACCGGGTTGTCGCTGATCCTGGCGTTCATCGGGGTCAAGCTGATCCTGCACTGGGCGCACGTCGACATCGACCCGCGGGTGCCCGAGGTGCCGACGATGGTCAGCCTGGCCGTGATCGTCGTGGTGCTGGTGGTGGTGACGGTCGCGAGCCTGGTCAAGACCCGACACGACCCGTCGGCGAAGGCGCACCCCGGTTCCCTGCGCGCCCACCGGTCGCGTGACGAGGCGGGACAACGGCCGGAATCACCACCCCGAGAGCCTTCCTGACCGGCCGGGTGTCGGCGTTCCATCGCGGCAGCCACGTGCTCATGACCGCATTCCCCGGTACGAGGTGGCCCACGGGTCGGGGTGCGCGGCCAGGTAGTCCTCGAACGTCACCGTGCCGTCGGCGTGCTCGGGGGCGAGGTGGCCGCCGGCGCGGTAGGCGCGGAAGGTTCGGCCCGGCGCCCTGACCGGCAGCATCAGCCGTCGACGTCCGGTGGCGCGGAGGAACGCCCCGGCGAGGTCACGGGCGTCCCTGACCTGCGGCCCGGCGAAGTCGGTCGCGCGGCCCAGCGGTTCGCCGACGGCCAGGTCCGCGAGCCGGTGGGCCACGTCGCCCGCGTCGACGGGCTGGAAGCGGAGCGCGGGCACCGGCATCACCGGCGACCTCGCCGCACCGGCGAACAGCACGCGCAACAGGTCGTGGAACTGGGTGGCCCGCAGGATCGTGTGCGGCCGACCGGACCGCTCGATCAACCGCTCGGCCGCGAGTTTGCCCTGGTAGTAGGGCAGGGGCACGCGGTCGACGCCGACGATCGAGACGTACACGAGGTGGGCTCCCACTCGTTCCGCCGCGTCGACCACCCTGCCCGCGATAGCGGCCTCCGCACCCCGGCCGAACGCGGTCGCGCAGTGCACGATCACGTCCATCCCGGCCGCTGCCTCCCGGACTCCCCGCCCGGACCGCAGATCGGCGACCACCCAACCCGGTGACGGCTGCGAACGACGACTCATACCCCGCACCTCGTGCCCGTCGCGCTTCAGCCGTTCGACCACCTTGCAGCCGAGCAGACCCGTCCCACCGGTCACCAAGATCCCCATGGACTCCACCCCCGAATCCTCCCGCTCCTGCGCGAGTCCCGCGGCACGCCGGGGCGGTGCGTCTTGCATTGGCAGGCTCTGACAAGGTGAACCAGTGTTCTTAGCCTTGATCACCACGATTGGTGCGATCGCCGCTGTCACCTCGGCCGTCTTCGATGCGCTGGGCTACATCGACAGGCGGAGAGCACAAAGTGGCCGGGGAGCGGGCACGACATGGCTGCGTGATGTCATCGGCTCGATCCGCTGGCGGCGGATTCGTGCCGCGGTGTTCATGGTGGCCGTCCTGTTGATGTCTGCTACCGCCGACTCAGCCGGCTATTGGTCGATTGTGCGGGACCCGTTCTCCGATCTCGAGGGCTGACTAGATCGGCGCCGTCTTGCCGGATTTGCCGCTGGCGGCAGATGGGCGTCCACCTGCCGCTCGCACGCCCAGCTCTGCGGGGAGTCGGCGCAGGGCCTCGGTGGTGTTCTTGTCACTCACCTCCGCTTCGCCGTCCACAAAGGTCACGTTGAGGGCGTGGATCACGAGCTGCCTGTAGCGCGTGCTTGGCGAACTTCATGATCTCGGCGGCGGCCTCCCATGATCGTTTAGTCCTCCTCTCCGGTGTCGGGTTCGGGCAGGTCGACGCCCAGCGCCGACCCTGCGGCGCGGCCGTCGAGGTACTTGTCCCCGAGGTGGAGGAGCCCCGCGGCGTACAGGAAGGCGTCCTTCTCCTCGCGGGACTTGAAGCACAGGACGAACCAGGACTCCGAGTCCGTGGCGAGTCGGAACCGCTCGTCCTCGCGTGCGGTCCGTTCCCGATAGCCGCGGGCCAGGGGGTCGAGTTCGGCGGTGGAGTCGGCGGCATGTCGTACCTCGGGCTGATGTCGATCATGACCTGACGCGGTACGGCGATGTCGTGGGCCGATTCGTCACTGCCGCAGAGAATTGTCAAGATGTGGTCATGCGACTCCTGGTTCTCGGTGGCACGCACTTCCTCGGCCGTGCGGTCGTGTCGGCCGCACTCGACCGCAGTTGGGACGTGACGATCTTCCGTCGCGGTACATCGGGTGATGACCCGGCCGACGTGCACAGTGTTCGTGGCGACTACACCAACCCTCACGACGTCGCCCGTCTGGCCGAACACGGGCCGTGGGACGCGGTGATCGACCCGTTGGCGTTCGTGCCACGAGAAACCCTGTCAGTCGCGCGCGCATTGAAGGACCACGTGCAGCGCTACGTGGTGGTGTCAACGGTCTCTGCCTATGAGGGGTGGCCGGTCGAACCGCTTATCGAGTCCTCGACAGTGCTCGACTGCCCTTCCGACGCCGGTCCGGACTACGGGTACGACGGCGACCCCGGTCCGTCGACCTATGGATTCGGCAAGGCAGGGTGTGAGCGGGCTGTCGCGGGGACGTTCGGTGAGGATCGGACCACGATCCTGCGGCCCGGCGTGATCCTCGGACCGCACGAGTACGTCGGTCGTCTGCCGTGGTGGCTACGTCGACTGGAGGGTGGGGGGAGGGTTCTTGCCCCAGGCAACCCCGCCCGGACCATCCAGCCGGTCGACGTTCGGGACGTGGCGGACTTCGCGTTGCGCTGCGCTGAAGGCATTTCCGGTGTGTTCAACGTGACCGCGCCGGGGATTGAGACCTTCGGCGACTTCCTGGGCGCGTGCGCCGCCGTGGCCGCGCCCACCGGCACCGAACTCATATGGGCGCCGGACGAGTTCCTGGTCTCGAATGGCGTCCGCCAGTGGACCGAACTGCCCCTGTGGCGTACCTATGCGGGGACGTGGGACGTGGACTCCTCCCGCGCACGTGCCGCCGGACTCACCACACGACCGCTCGCCAAGACCGTGCGCGACACGTGGGAATGGGTGGTCGGGGAAGGACCTGAGCTGAGCAACGAACGGGCCGCTGAACTGGGTATCACCGCTGAACGGGAGGCCGCGTTGCTCGCCGAGTACGAGTCACGGCATCACTGGTGAGGATCGGTACCCGCCATTGGTGATCGCGGGCCGGGTGGAGGAGCGGGCCGGTGAGAGGGCGGCGAAGTCCTCGATCCTCTCGCCCAGCCGCCCGGCCTCGACCGCACCTCGGAAGCGCGTGCCGCCGAGCATGTGGCCGAGGTTGAGCAGCCGAAGGTTCAGCGCTTCGGTTCGGTACTCCGGGTCCAGGGCGAACACCTCGGCCAATGCGTCCTCGGCACCCGCGAGATCGCCTCGGATCGTGCGTGCCGCGCCGAGATCGACCCGTGCGCTGAGAGCGCCGGCCGCCCACTTCGACGCCGCCGGTGTTGTCACGAACAAGTTCAACGCGGCCGTGGCCTCAGCCTCTGCCCTCTCGCCATCGGCCAACGAGACGTATGCCGCGCCTGCGCATAGTGCCCGGCGGGAGCGGTCGAAGCCGAGTTCCCCTCCGGTCTCGTCGAGGAACGGATCCTGCCCGGCCCGGTCCAATTCCTCGTCCGCCAGTGCCAGAGCCACTGCAACCTCCTGCCGGGCGCCGAGTAGTGCCAAGGCGCGGGCGTGCACCGAATGCAACCGCGCACGCGCCGTGCCGTCGGGGGCGGTGTCCAGCGCCGCCGCGGCGAGCGCCGCGGCTTGGCGGGGACGACCAGACCAGAAGGTGATGGTGACCTGGAGGGCCCGTGCCCATGCCTGGAGAGACGAGTGCTCGATGACCGATCCGTAGGTGTGGGCCGCACGGGCTTGCTCCTCGGCCACATCCGGGTGGCCGAGGTCCCAACTCACCGAGGACAGCAGCCCGCATACCTGGCCGGCGATCAGGTACAGCTCGGCCTGCTGGCGCGGTTTGTGTGTGCGGTCAAGCTGGCGATAGACGGTGTTCCGTAGACGCACGAGGTCGCCGAGCAGGTGAAGTGGCGGCGTGACGTAATAAGCACGGGCCGCCCTCTGCGCCTCGGCGTGGAGCTGTTCAAGTGCGGACGGGTCCAGCGCGGAGGCTGCCTGGATCGCGTGTTCCACGGATTCGCGGCCGGCGGCCATGACCATCTCCTTCGGGTTCGTCGTAACGGACTCCACCTCAAGCGATGGCGGGCTCAACAGCGTGGCGACCGGCTCGCCCCACCAACGCTCCAGGACGCGGCGTGCGTCTGCGCGCGGAGCGTCCGAGGTGCCTGAGATCCACCGTTTCGCCTGGCGGTCACTGACATGCGTCGGCTTGCCGGCTCGCTTGCTGACCTCATGGAAGGTCGCGATGAACTCGCGCAGGGTCAGATGCTTCTCTTGCATCCTCTGCTCAAGCCGCGTGCGCGGCGGTTGCTGCGCCATGCCACACCTCCGTATGGCCACGGTACGAGTACGGCGCCTCTTCTCAGGTCGCTTGACGCCGGAATGTCCTCCGAATGGCCCCCAGTGGCCTCGCTATGACCTCGAAATGCACCCGTGCCGACGTCGATCTTGAGTGCATGACACCAGCGGTACTGGTCTTCGTCGCCTTGCTGGCAGGCGCGCTACTGGTCTTGGGCGGATGGTTGGCGCATCGCGTCTACCGGGAGGTCTTGCGCCGCCACCAGGTTGCCCGAGTGCTCGCTGTACTAGGGACTTGGCAGATCGATGGAGACCTCCAGCGAGGTCGCGTTAGCGACTCTTCCCCGCCCTTCCGAGCTTCGGCTGGGTCACGTGCCACCAACGCCCTCGTTCGGTCGGCGCAGCTCGTTCGTCGCTTCTGGTTTGTGCCGATGCCGTCAATGCGCGGACAGGTGAAGCCCGGATGGGAGGGACGATGATTGGTCAGATCACCGCCGCGTTGGCGGGTCGTCGGCTGTCGGTAGTCGATGTGGCGGATAACGGGAGCAGACCGCCGGAGATCGTCGGGATCGGCGTGTTGAACGTGAACGATTCGGTGGTTGACCTGCCGCTGCGCACTTGGCTGGTCCGGCCTGTGGTTCCGGTCAGCTCCGTGGCCGCGAATGTTCACGGCATCGGCAACGGCGATCTTGGGCGGTGTCCGCTGTGGCACGGCGTGGCGCGCGAGGTAGAGCCTGCGTTGACCGGTCGGGTGTTGGTCGCACACGACGCGCCGGCCGTGCACCGAGTCCTCGCCGCCCACCTCCCCGCGTGGCGCCCTCCGCTTGTGCTGGACACGACGGCGCTTGCCCAGCACGTCTGGCCCGAACTGATCCACTACGAACTGAGCGACCTTGTCGCGCACGCCGAGTTGGCCACAGTCGACGTCGATGGTCGGCGCCTGAACCGTGTCGGCCAGCACGCCTGGGACACCTGGTCGTTGCTGCTCGTGCTCGTCGCGGCTGGCTCGCTGACATGGGACGACCTGGTCGAGGCCGCCACCACGAAGGACTTTCGACCGGCCGCGATCGGTCGATGACCAGTCCGGCGATCAACTCGGTGATCGGTGATCCCGGTACCGACTCTGCCCGAACCGGTCATAGCAAACATGTCGCCGACCGAGGCTCTCGCCTTTCGCTCGCGGGGCATCTCGTGCGCCGCCGTCGACACGCTCAAGCCAAGAATCGAGGAGTTCCATGAACGACGAGGAGATGCCGCGGCCTGTCCGGCTGAGCAGCGCGCACAGCCGGGACCTTGGCGAGGAGCTACGCAGGGCTCGCCGCCGCGCCAAGATGCCCTCCAGCATCGCGGCCAGCGGTATGGAATGGTCGATCGGCAAGTTGTCGAAGCTCGAAACGGGCAGTCGCGGGACCGACGTATTGGACATCGCAGCCCTGTTGGGTCAGTACCGCACGGACAAGGCGACCCGCGAGCACATCCTGACCATCGCTGCCGAGCGGGACACGGGCAGCTTCGTGCGTCGCCACAATCGGTCGCCGGACACCCTGGCGGCGTTGAGGGTGCACGAACGGATCGCCCGGACGGTCACCGCCTATGAGCCCCTGACCGTCCCGGCTCTGGCGCAGACCGAGGACTACGCCCTAGCGCTGACCGGTGATCGAGCGGTCGCCTGGACCCGCATGGACCGGCAGCAGGAGCAGCAGTCGGCCCGCCGGGAGTTGGTCGTATACCTCCACGAGGCCGCGCTACGTGTGCGCGTCGGTACGCCGCAGATCATGCGGGACCAGCTGCTTCACCTGACGTTGATGGGCGGCTGGGCTGGCACCCGAGTCCGGATCGTCCCGCTCACCAGCGGTTTCGACGCGATGCTGCGCAATCCGGCTACCCTGCTGACCTTCGACGCCCCCGCCCGGCCTGTGGCCTACGCGGAGATCGACTCCGTGACCGTGTTCCACGACGATTCGGATGTCGTGGCCGCCTACCAGCGCAAGATGGATCACCTCGACAGAGTTGCCCTCGCCCTCGGTGAGTCGCGCAAGGTGCTGGCTCGCTGGGTCAACGCCTACGAGCGCGAGGCTGCCTGACTCCTGCCGCGGTTCAGGCTGCGAAGCGCAGCCGCAGAGACCGCCCAGCCGCCCGGACCAAGAGGTTCGCCCCGCCGCGCGCCACACCCTCCGACACAGCGAAGATGCTCGCCCCTACGGTGGAGGCCATGCAGGCCGCCGGATTCGAGGTGGATCCGACGCTGTGGGCGACCGGCTCCGGAGACTGCACCCAGTGCCACGCCGGGTGTACCAACTGCGGTCAGGGCGGTGACGGCGACGGGCAGTTCACGGGCCGGCAACTGGTGACGATCGGGTAGCACCCGAGAACGAGGAGAGATGACGAACCGTCGTGAATGGAACGACCTGCCCGAAGGCGTAAGGCACTCCGTAGAGCGCAAAGTCGGAGCGGTATTGACAGCGGAGTCGCCCAACGCCGGACGTAGCTCCGAATTGTCGGCGACGCTGTCAACTGCGTCCGGCCCTGTGTTCTGCAAGGGGATCACGGCGGATTCGCCATCGGCCTGGATGCACCGCAACGAGATCGTGGTGAGCCGGTTCCTGTCCGAACAGCTCGCCCCTCGGCTGCTGTGGGACATCGAGGTGGACGGTTGGCTGTTGCTCGGATTCGAGCACGTCTCCGGGCAACACGCCAACATGTCGCCGAACTCACCGGATCTGCCGCTCATCGCCGACGCGGTGGTCGAGATCAGCCGCACCCCCGCACCGCCGGAGTCCGTGGCGCGGCGCCCGATGGCCGCCCAGTGGAAGCGGATGGTCGAGGAGGAAAGCCGGGCCGCGCCGCCTGCCGGTGTCGACCCGTGGTCGGCGGAGAAAGCCGAACTGCTCGCCACCTGGGCCTCCCGCGCCCCCGAGTACATGGACGGGGATCGCCTGATCCACTCCGACTTGAACCCGCTGAACTTCCTCGTGTCGGATCGGGCGCGAGTGATCGACTGGGCATGGTGGCGAACCGGAGCCGCCTGGGTCGACCCCGCGTCGCTGGTGATCCGCCTCATCGCGGACGGGCACGACCCCGAAGCCGCGGAGAAGTGGGCGTTCCAGTTCGGCGGGTTCGCGGAGGCGAACCCGGACGCGATCACGGCCTACTGTGCGTCTCTGGTGCGGCTGTGGGGGCGCAAGTTCCCGGACACCTCCATCACGAACGCCGCTCGATCTTGGATCCAGTACCGACTGACCTAAATGGTCTCAGTCCACACTCGCGCTACCGTGCGAGCAGGTCGCGCAACGCCTTGACGACGTCGGCGGGGGCTTCCTCGGCCATGAAGTGACCGCACGACACGGTCTTGTGGTCCAGGTCGGACGCCCATTCACGCCACCGCGCGGCGGCGTCGAAGCCCAGGGCGGCGCCCCAGTCCTGCTGGAGCACGGTCACCGGCATCCGCAATCGGTTGCCGGCCACCTGATCGGCACGGTCGTGTTCGACGTCGACGGTGGCGGACGCCCGGTAGTCGGCGACGATCGACGGCACCGCCTCACGGGACGCCTTCAGATAGGCGGCACGGACGTCGGCCGGGATCGAGGTCGGGTCGTTCGCCCAGCGGTCGAGGAAGTGGCCGAAGAACGCGTCCGCCGAGGCCGCGATCATGGCTTCGGGCAGGCCCGGCGGCTGCGCCATCAGGTATAGGTGGAAACCCACGGCGGCGGTCGTGCCGTGCATGACGTCCCACATGTCGAGGGTCGGGAGCACGTCCAACGACGCCAGGTGGGTGACCACGTCCGGGTGATCCAGGCCCAGGCGGAACGCGACCAGGGCGCCCCGGTCGTGACCGGCCAACGCGAACCGGTCGTGGCCGAGGGCGTGGGCGACGGCGACCACGTCGGCGGCCATGGTCCGCTTGGAGTAGGCCTGACCGTCGTCGGCCGGCTTGTCGCTGTCACCGTAACCGCGCAGGTCAGGGCAGATGACGGTGTGGTCTGCGGCCAGGTCGGCGGCGACGTGCCGCCACATCAGGTGGGTCTGCGGGAAGCCGTGGAGGAGGACGATCGGGCTGCCCGAGCCGCCCACGGCGACGTTGAGCGACACACCGTCGGCGACGGGCACGCGCTGCCGGGTGAACGAGGTGATGTTCATTCGTGGCTCCTTGGACGAGGTACGGCCCACTCTGCGGTGCCGCGATCAGCGTTCGATCAGCGACGGATCAGCGGTGCCCGCACGGCCGGTCGGATACGTTGTCGGCGATGGTGCGTTTCGGCGTGTTGGGGCCGCTGGAGGCCGAGGACGAGCGCGGGCCGGTCGACCTCAAGGGCCTGCGGCACCGGGCCGTGCTGGCACGCCTGCTGGTGGCCAGGGGCCGCGTCGTCCCGGTCACGCGGCTGATCGACGACCTCTGGCACGTCCCGCCGGACGGGGCTCTCGGCGCCGTGCAGACGTTCGTCGGCACGCTCCGGAAGGCCCTGGAACCGGACCGTCCACCCCGTACTCCAGCCCGCCTGCTGGTCACCGTGCCGCCCGGTTACGCGTTGCGGGCGGAGGACGTGGACGCGTGGCGGTTCGAGGACGACGTCGCGGCGTCGGCCGGCTTGCTGGCACAAGGTCGCCCCGACGAAGCCCTCGTGCTGCTGGACAAGGCGCTGGCCCTGTGGCGAGGACCCGCCTACGCCGAGTTCGCCGACCACGACTGGGCACGCGGTGAGGCCGCCCGGCTGGACGAAGTGCGGCTGCTGGCCGTGGAACGGCGGGCCGAGGCGGCGTTGGCCCTCGGCAAGGCCGCCGAGACGGTGCCGGACCTGCGCGCCCACGTGGCAGGGCACCCGCTGCGCGAGGAGGGCCGACGGCTGCTCGCGCTCGCGCTGTACAAAGCGGGCCGACAGGGTGACGCGTTGGCGACCCTCCGCCAGGCACGTGAAGTGCTGCGCACCGAACTCGGCGTGGACCCCGGTGAAGGCCTGCGGCAGCTCGAGGCGGACGTCCTCGCCCAAGCCCCGCACCTCACGGTCCAAGCCCCACGACCACCCAGCGAGCACCCGTTCGTCGGTCGCGTCGAAGAGCTGACCGCCTTGGCACAAGCGAAGCGCCTGGCCCTGATCTCCGGAACCGCCGGCGCGGGCAAGACCGCGTTGGCCAGAACCCTCACCGAACGCCTGGCCGCCACCGGCTGGACCACCACCTGGAGCACATCCACCACTTGGGCGCAGATGAGCGAAACCGCATCAGGACATGCCGACCCCGTCACCGCGAGGTTCCACCGGCACCGGGCGATCGCCGCCCACCTCGCCACGATCGCCGCGAAGAACCCGGTCCTGCTGGTCTTCGACGACCTGCACTGGGCCGACGAGGAAACCCTCGCCCTCTTCACCGCGCTCGCCGACGCCAACGCCAACGCCAACACCGACGCCCACGCAGACGCAGACGTCGACACCAAACCAGTGCTGATCGTCGGCACGTACCGCTCGACCGACATCTCCGCCGGTCTGGCCGAAGCACTGGGCCGGGCCGCCCGCACCGAACCGACCCGGATCTACCTCGGCGGCCTGACCGAACCCCAGGTCCGGGAACTGGTAGACGCCATCACCGACCACCAGATGACGGCGGCCGACGCGCGCGCGATCCACGCCCGCAGCGCCGGCAACCCGTTCTTCGTCCGCGAACTCACCCGCCTCTGGCAGGCCGAAGGCGACGAAGCCCTCCGCACCGTCCCCGCCGGCGTCCGCGACGTCATCCGCCACCGCCTCACCAAGCTCACCGACACGGCCAGGACCCATCTGCGCCAGGCATCGGTCCTGGGCCGGGACGTCGACCTGGACGTGCTGATCCCGCTCGCCGGTGACGAGGACGCGGTGCTGGACTCCGTCGAAGCCGCTCTCCTGGCGGGCTTCCTGGTCGAGGAGAACGCCGACCGACTCACCTTCGCCCACGCGCTCGTCCACGAAACGCTGTACGAAGACATCCCGCGCGCCCGCCGCGCCCGTTGGCACGCCACAGCCGCCGACGTCATCGAGCAGATCCGGCCGGACGACGTGGAAGCCATCGCCCACCACCTCCTGCGAGCCGGAAACCGCGCCACTGCCGCACGAACCGCGCACTACACCGGTGCCGCGGCCGAACGTGCGGAACGCCGATTCGCACCGCACGAAGCCGCAGCCCTGTGGCGGGAGACGCTGGACCGCTCGGGTCCGGGGGAGAAGAGACTGGAAGCGTTGATGGGCGTGGTGCGGGCGCTGGCCGTGACCGGTGACCTGGCGCAGGCACGCCGTTATCGCGCCGAGGCCGTCACCGCGGCGGTGGGCGATCCTGTGACGGCCGCCCGCACGATCGGCTCGTTCGACGTGCCCGCGATCTGGACGACCAACGACGACGAGGCCCTGTCCGCCGAACTCGTCACGGCCGCCGAACGCACACTCGCCGACCTGCCTCCCGGCCACGAGACCGAACGCGCCCGCCTCCTGATCACCATCGCGATGGAACGACGTGCTGACGCGGGGGAGCGCGGACTGGCGGCGGCACGGGAAGCCGAGGTGATCGCCCGTGACCTGGACGACCCGTCGTTGCTCGCGTTGGCGCTCAACGGCCGTTTCCTCCAGACCTTCCACCGAGCCGGCCTGGCCCCCGACCGTGCCCGGATCGGCGAAGAACTCCTCACCCTCGCCCGCCGCCACGACCTGGTGACGTTCGAAGTGCTGGCCCACCTGATCCTCATCCAGTCCCACGCCGCGCTCGCCGACCTCCCGTCCGCCGACCGCCACGCCACCGACGCCGATGCGCTCGCCGAACGCCACAACCTGCCGCTGGTAGGCGTGTTCACGGCCTGGTACACCGCACTCCGACTCGCCGCGACCGGTCGCCAGGCCGAAGCCCGAGCCGCCTACCGCGCCGCCGCGACCAGGCTCACCGGCACCGGAATGTCGGGACTGGAGCAGGGAATCCTGCCGCTGGCACTGCTCAGCCTAGGCGAAGTGCAGGACACCGACTGGGGTCCGTACGAACGCTGGGCACGCCCACACGTCCTGCTGGCACAAGGCAAACGCGACGAAGCCCTCACCGCCGACGTCCCGGATTCACCGCACGACCTCCTGTTCGAAGCCCGGACCTGTCTGCACGCCAAGATCGCCATCGAAGCCGACGACCGTCCCACGATGGAACGCCTCTACACGCGATTGCTCCCGGCCGCCGGCGAACTGGCCGGAGCGGGCAGCGGACTGCTCACCTTCGGCCCCACCGCCCACCACCTGGGAAACCTGGCCACTGCCCTGGGTCGGCACGCCGAAGCCGCCGAGCACTACCGCCAAGCCGAGGCGATCACCGCCAGAACACAAGCTCCGCAATGGAGCGACGCCTAGCGTGCGGTAAGGAACGCCAACGTGCTCTCGGCCAGTCGGCCCTCGATCACGTCCGGCGCGGGGGCAGTGGCCCGGCGGAACCGCTGCGACGCCACCAGTGACAGCAGCCACCACGCGGCGGCCTCGGGGTCGAGGTCCGGCCGCAGGTCGCCGTCGGCCCGCCCGCGTTCCAGCACCGCGGTCAACGACCGGGCGAACCGCCGCGTCGAGTCACGGGCGGCGGCCTCGATCTCCGGTTCACCGGTGACGGTGGCCGCGTCGGAGAAGATCGCGCCCACGGTGCCGGCGCTGTGCACGTGGTTCAGGTGGTCTGGGTCGAGGATTGCCCGCAGCACGCCGTCGACCGGCACCGTGCTCGCGGCCATGTGGTCGAGCACCAGGCACACCTGGTCGGCGGCGCGGTCGACCACGGCGGCGAACAGGGCGGCTTTGGTGCCGAAGTTCTGGAAGACCACCGGCTCGCTCACGCCGACCCGCCGCGCCACCACCGACGTCTTCCCGCGCAGGTAGCCGACCTCGGCGAACACCTCGGTGGCCGCGGCCAGGATCGACTCACGGCGTTCCGGCGCGCTCATCCGGGTCCGGCGGGCTTGTTCGGTCACCGGCCCATCGTAGTGCCCTTGCCCTCTAACTTAGTGACGACTAAGCTCGCCCTCGGTCACATTGTGAGTCACCACTAAGTTAGGGGTTGGTATGAAACTGGGGCAGATGCTTCACGGCACACCGCACGCCGACGCGCCGGGCGCGATCCAGCACGCGCGGGCCTACGAGCTGCTGTCGAAGGTCGTGTACCTCGGGGACAGGCGGCGCATGTTCAGTCGGCTGGTGGACCTCGCCGGCGTCCGGCCCGGCGATCGGGTGCTGGACGTGGGCTGCGGACCCGGTTACCTGACCGCGCTCGCCGCCGAGGCCGCGTCACCAGGTGGGAGCGCCCTGGGCATCGACCCTTCCGAGCCGATGATCAAGGAGGGGCGGCGCACGCGGGCGAGCGCGAACTGTTCGTTCGAGGTGGACAAAGCCGAGTCGCTCACCGCGCCGGACGGGTCGTTCGACGTGGTCGTGTCGAGCCTGGCCGTGCACCACATCCCGGAAGACGCGCGAGGGCAGGCGTTCGCGCAGGTGTTCCGGGTGCTCAGGCCCGGCGGACGGGTGGTACTCGCCGACTTCCCGCCGCCACGCGGACGCTTCGGCAGGCTCCTGGTCGGCGCGACCGCTGGTGAGGTGATGCGCGACAACCCGGTAGACCGGATCGCGCCCATGTTCGTCGCGGCCGGGTTCGCCGGCCCGGTGGAGAGCCGGATCGGCCCGTTCCTGCACTGCGTCCGCGCGGTGAAGCCCGACTAGGTGTCGGATGACCCGGCAGAACCCGGTCATCCGACAGATGCCGGTGTCGTTCATGGCGACTTACCGTGGGACCTCCGAAGCCCGGCACACCAGGAGGAATCGACATGACACGCAGGCCCGCCGCGCTCACCACGCCGCTCGATGACGAGGACGTCGCCGCGCTGGCGGGACTCCTCGCCGATCTGGAGAACGGCTTCAACCAGAAGGCCGCGGCCGTGCTCGACCGGCCGTTCACCGCGGATGCCGTCGTCGTGGTTCCCGACGGCACGGTGATCCGCGGCTGGGACGACCTGTTCGCCTACCACACGGCCCGGCTCGCCACCGCCGTCGCGGCGTGGACGACGCGCGTGGTGATGCTGAGCGCCTCGTCACCCGGCCCCGACACGGCCCTGGTGCACTTCCGGCAGGAGACCACCACGCCGAGCGGCGGCTTCGCCAACCACGGGACGGTGCTCGCAGTGCGCCGTGAGGGCTCCTGGTGGATCAGCGCGCTGCACAACACCAATGTGGACGATGCCCGCGCGGGCACCACCACCTCTGCGACGCCCTCAAATGGTTCCTGACCTGCGAATATAGGTGCGAAGTCACTGGTCAGGGCTCCGAGCCGCTGGGGCTCACCAGCCCGGTCTCGTAGGCGACCACGACGGCCTGGACCCGGTCCCGCAGCCGGAGCTTGGCCAGGATCCGGGCGACATGGGTCTTGACCGTCGCCTCCGACAGGTGGAGCCGGTCGGCGAGTTCCGCGTTGCTCAACCCCTGCGCCAGCAGCCGCAAGACCTCCAGCTCACGAGGCGTCAACGCGGCCAGGTCGCGGTGCAGGGCGGCGGTGTCCGCACCCCGGTTCGCGAACCGCTCGACCAGCCGCCGCGTGATCGTCGGCGCCAGCAACGCGTCACCCGCGCGCACCATCCGGACGGAAGCGACGAGGTGTTCCGGCGTCACGTCCTTCAACAGGAACCCGCTGGCGCCGGCCGACAACGCGGCGTAGACGTAGTGGTCCAGGTCGAACGTGGTCAGGATGATCACGCGCGGTTCGCCGTCGGCGCCGGTCAGGATGCGCCGGGTCGCCTCCAGACCGTCCAGCTCCGGCATCCGGATGTCCATCAGCACCACGTCGGGGCGCGTGCGCCGGACCGCCTCCACGGCGTCCGCGCCGTTGACCGCCTCGGCCACCACGTCGATGCCGTCGGCGGTGAGGATCATCCGGAAACCGGTGCGGACCAGCGCCTGGTCGTCGGCGACCACCACGCGCAGCGAGCCGGTCACGGTGCCTCCAAGGGGATCTGCGCGGTGACGCGGTACCCGGCGCCGACACGCCGGGCGTTCAGTGTGCCGCCGTACACGGCCAGGCGTTCACGCAGGCCGATCAGCCCGTGCCCGGCCCCGGTGGACGCGCCGGGGCCAGGTGCGCCGCCGGTGTCGACCACGTCCACCCGCAGCTGCTCGGCGCCGTAGTCGATGGTCACGGCAGCCGGCGCGCCCGCCGCGTGCTTCACGGTGTTCGTCAACGCCTCCTGCACCACCCGGTACGCGGTCAGCTCGACCCCCGACGGCAGCGGGCGCGGTTCGCCGGTCACGGTCAGCTCGACCGGCAACCCGGCGTCGCGCACCCGGGCGACCAACGCCTCCAGCTGATCGAGGCCCGGCTGCGGCGCGAGCTCGGCCGGATCGGCGCCGTCCATCGTCAGCAGGCCCATGACGTGCCGCAACTCCGTCATCGCCGCCCGTCCGCCCGCCTCGACCGCGAGCAACGCCTCCTCCGCCTGGTCGGGCGCCGTCGCCATCACCTTGCGGGCCGCACCGGCCTGGATCGTCATCACGCTCACGTGGTGCGTCACCACGTCGTGCAGCTCGCGGGCGATCCGGGAACGTTCGTGCGCGACGGCCCGGTGCAACGCCTCCGCCTGCTCGCGTTCCAGCGCCGACACCTGCGCCAGGCCTTCGTCGGTCCGCACCTTCCACGTGCGAAGACCGTTCGCCGCGACGATCAGCGGCACGAGGATGAGCAGCGGGACGTACCGGTTCGGCACCACCGGCAGCTCCGAGTCCCGGAACACCGCGACCGTCAGCACCGCCACCGCCAGGCTCGCCAACGCCGGCGGCCGGTGCGGGCTGTAGGCGGCGGCCGAGTAGGCGGCGATGACGCACGCGTAGAACGTGAGCCTCGGCCACTCGGGCGGCGTCACGAGCGTCGCTTCGAGCACGATCCACAGCACGGCCAGCGGATACCGGCGACGCAGGGCCAAAGCGGCCGACGCGACGACCGCCACGATCACCGCGCCGACCTCACCGCCCGGCTCGGGGCGGAACACAGGCCCTCTCGGACCGGGGAGCTCGATCGGCGCCGGGAAGTCGCCCGCGTCAAGCGCGTAGTCCACCGACAGGATGCCGACCACCAGCGCCAGCACGATGTCGAAGACGTAGTTGCGCCGCGTGGGCCGGGGGAGCGGACCGGTCGGGAGCAGCACCAGGGTCGCCCAGTACCGCAGTCGGTCCGCCACCGGCGCGTTCGTCACCAGCCCATTCTCGCGGACGCCCGCACACCGAGGCATCCACCCGCGCGCCCTCTCATGTACATCGCTCGCCTACATCTCAGGGATGACAGGGATCGCCCTCATCCCGGTGGGGTACCGGAAATGCCTCCGCCGACCGACGCGCCCGGAACCGCCGCGCTCCTAGCGTCCACCGCGCCAGAAGTGACGACCCACCAGAAGAAGCGATCGAGGGAGACCAGAACCATGACCACGCCGGTGATCGAACTGCGTGACGTGAGCCGCAGGTACGACGAAGGGCCACCGGCGTTGCGGGACGTGTCGCTGACCGTGCACGCGGGGGAGGCCGTCGCGGTCCTCGGCCCGTCCGGCAGCGGCAAGTCCACGATGCTGAACCTGATCGCGGGCCTGGACCGACCGGACACCGGCACGGTCACGGTGGCCGGCAAGCGGGTGGACGGGCTGGGGGAGGCCGCGTCGGCGCGCTACCGGCGGGCCGAGATCGGCATGGTGTTCCAGTTCTTCAACCTGCTGGACGACCTCACCGTGACCGACAACATCGTGCTGCCCGCGCAGCTGGCGGGCATGGCACGGGGTGAGGCGAGCCGGCGTGCGGCGGAACTGCTCGACACGCTCGGCATCACCCGGCACGCCCGCGCCTACCCCGGTCGGCTGTCCGGCGGTGAACGGCAGCGCGTCGCGGTGGCCAGGGCGTTGATGAACCGGCCCGCGCTGCTGCTCGCCGACGAACCGACCGGTGCGCTGGACACCGCGTCCGGTGAGGACGTGAGCGCGCTGCTCACCGAGCTGAACGCCGACGGCCAGACCATCGTCGTGGTGACCCACGACCTCGCGCTGGCCCGGTCGTGCACGAGGCGCACGATCCAGCTGGTCGACGGCCGGATCGCCGGGGACGTCGTAGCGGAGCCGGAGCCCACCCGATGAGCGCCCTGGGCCGGGTGGTGCGGTCGGGCGTGGGACGCCGCCGCGTGCAGACCGTGGTGATCGGGCTCGCCACGACGATGGCGGTGACCGCGTCCGTGCTCGGCGGTTCGCTGCTGGTCGCGTCGACAGCGCCGTTCGACAAGGCGTTCGTCGAGCAGAACGGCGCGCACCTGGCCGCGGAGTTCGACGCGGGCAAGACGACGTCCGGCCAGTTGTCGGCCACCGCGTCGGCCTCCGGCGTCACCGCGTCGGCCGGACCGTTCCCGACCGTGACGATCACCCCGGACGCGGACGGCCCCGGTGACCTGCCGCCGATGTCGGTGGTGGGCCGGGCGGACCCGGGTGGTCCGGTGGACGCCGTGACGCTGACCGACGGCGCCTGGGCCGACGCGGCGGACGAGATCGTGGTGTCGGCCGACGGTCCGTTCGCACACCACCGCGACGGCTCCGGCGTCGGCCGCCGCTTCACCTTCGCCGACCTGCCCGGCAGCCCCACGTTGACCGTCGTGGGCGTGGCCCGGTCCGTCAGCCGCACGGCCGACGGCTGGGTGATCCCCTCGCTGCTCACCTCACCCGCCGGGTACCAGATGCTCTACCGCCTCGCCGCCGCCGACACCGCCGAACAGGTCGACGCCGGCCGTGCCGCGGTGGCGGCGCTGGTCCCGGAAGGGGCGTTGAGCGGGTCGCAGTCATGGCTGGTGCTCAAGAAGGCGGCCGATCGCGCGGTCGCGGTGTTCGTGCCGTTCCTCGTCGCGTTCGGGTTGTTGGGGCTCGTCATGTCGTTGCTGGTGGTCGGCAACGTGGTCGCGGGCGCGGTCGGCGCGGGGACGCGGCGGATCGGCATCCTGAAGGCGCTCGGGTTCACCCCGGCGCAGGTGGTGTGGGCGTACATGGCGCAGGCCCTGATCCCGGCTGCCGTCGGCATCGCCATCGGCGTCGTCGCGGGCAACCTGCTGGCCATCCCGGTGCTCGCGGAGACCGAGGAGGTCTACGGCACGGTGACGTTGGCCGTTTCGCCCGTCGTAAACATCGTGGTGATCGCCGGTGCGCTCGGGATGGTGGCGCTGACGGCCTTGATCAGCTCGTTGCGTGCCGGTCGGTTGCGCACGGTGGACGCCATCGCGGTCGGTCACACGCCGCGTCTCGGCCGTGGCCGATGGGCGGCCCGCCTGACCGCGCGGCTGCCGCTGCCGCGACCGGTCAGCCTCGGCCTGGCCCGTCCGTTCGCCCGTCCGGCCCGCGCGATTGCGATGGGCGCGGCGGTGCTGTTCGGCGCCACGGCCGTCACGTTCGCCATGGGCCTGGCGGCGTCGCTCAACCAGGTGGAGATCGCGCGCAACCACGACAACGCCGACGTCAAGGTCGGCGCCTTCGGCAACGGCTCCGTTCGGTTCGGGTCCGGCCCACCACCGAACGTCGACTCGGCGGCCGTGACCGCCGCGATCGAAGCCCAATCCGGGACCCGTGCGCACTACAGCACCACCAGGACCCGGGTGAGCGTCGCCGGGGTGGCCGGCACCACCACGATCGTCTCGTTCAGCGGTGACGCCGCCTGGGACGGCTACCAGATGGTCGCCGGCAGGTGGTTCCAGGCGCCCGGCGAAGCCGTCGCCGCCAGACCGTTCCTGACCGCCACCGGCACGAAGGTCGGTGACACGGTCACGCTGGACGACGGCGAGAAGACGGTGACCGTGCGGATCGTCGGCGACGTCTTCGAGATGTCGAGCGAAGGCATGGTGGTCCTGACCGACGAGGCCACGTTCGCCGCCGCTCCCGGGCCGATGGGCGCCAGTCACCACATCACGGTCCAGCCGGGCGCCGACGTCACGTCCTACATCACCACCCTGAACACGGCGCTGAAGCCGCTCGGGACGTCCGCCGCACCCGGTGGGACCGATGGGTCCAGCGACACCATCGTGCTGATCAACAGCCTGGCGGCGACGCTCACGCTGATGCTCGTCGCGGTCGCGGCCTTGGGCGTGCTGAACTCCGTCGTGCTCGACACCCGCGAACGCATCCGCGATCTCGGCGTCCACAAAGCACTGGGCATGACGCCGAGGCAGACCATCGCCATGGTCATCTCGTCGGTCGTGGTGACGGGCGTGATAGGCGGTGCGATCGGCGTGCCGGTGGGGGTCGCCCTTCACGAAGCGGTCCTGCCCGCGATGGAGGAGAGCGCCGGGATCGGCCTGCCCGCCGCGGCCTTCACCGTCCACGACCTGTCCGAACTGCTCCTGCTGGGCGTCGGCGGCCTGCTGATCGCCATCGTCGGCGCGCTGCTGCCGGCGACCTGGGCCGCCAAGACGTCCACCGCCACGGCGTTGCGCACGGAATAGGGCCCTCCCGAAGAAACACCGCCTACCTCGGCCGGAGCACCGGGACGAGGGCGAGCGCAGGCACCAACAGCAGCGGCACGATCAGCAGCGCCCGCAGGACACCCACCTGATCACCGAGCAACCCGACCACCGGAGGTCCGGCCAGGAACGCCGTGTACCCGATAAGCGCCACCACGCTCACCCGCGCAGCCGCCCGACTCTTCTCGTCGGCGGCTGCGCTCATCCCCACCGGGAACCCCAGCGACGTGCCGAGGCCCCACAACGCCACCCCGGCCACGGCCACCAGCGGCGACCCGCCCAGCACAGCCATCGCCACACCGCCGATCGCCAGCAGCATGGTCGTGACCAGCACCGGCACCCGTCCCCAGCGGTCGAGCGCGACCGTGCCCACCACCCGGCCGAACGTCATCGTGGCCACGAACACGCCGAACACCACCGCACCCGCCGCCGGTCCGAACGAGTAGCCGTCCACGAACGCCACCGCCACCCAGTCGTTCGCGGTGCCCTCGGTGAACGCCAACACCAGCACCAGCAACCCGATCAGCAGCGTGCGCGGCTCACGCCAAGCCGCCAGCACACCGCTCTTCTCACCGACCGCGCCACCGCCGTACCGGAACGAACGCGTCGCGATGAGCGTGCCGACCAACACCACCACCGCGACGCCCACCAGGTGCACGGTCACCGGCAGCCCCGCCCACACCGCCACCGCGGTCGACCCGGCGGCGGCCACCGTGCCCAGGCTCCAGACCGCGTGGAACCGGGGCATCACGGTCCGCCCGATGACCCGCTCGACCGCCGCCGCCTCGACGTTCATCGCCACGTTGCAGGTGCCCGATCCGTAGCCGAGCACGAACAGCCCGGCCGCCGCCGCCACCGCCGAGGGCCACGCGCCGACGGCGACACCGGTGACCACCAGCCCGATCGACACCGCCACCGTGGACGCGACCGCCGTCCGCCGCGGCCCGAGCCGGTGCGTCACCTCACCGCCGGTGAGCATCGCCAACGTCGCCCCCGCCGCCCCGGCGAGCAGCAACAGCCCGAGCGCGCCCGCGTCGAGCCCCAACGCGTCCCGGGCGCCCGGGACGCGGGCGAACCACGACGCCACGGCCACGCCGTTGAGCCCGAACGCCGCGGCCACCCCGATCGCGGTGACCCGGACGGCGGTCGGACCGGACGTCACCTCGGTGGTCGACATACGGGCTCCTCTCTCCAGATGTGTTGACTCCACTGGTGGAAGCGCTTCCACCACAAGAGCCGGCAGACTCGTCGCCGTGGTCGGGAAGCAGTCGACGTTGGCGGACGTGGCACGCGCCGCCGGCGTGTCGTTGGCGACGGCCTCCCGCGTGCTCAGCGGCAGAGGGCCGGCGTCGAACGCCGCACGCCAACGGGTCGCCGCGGCCGCGAGCGAACTCCACTACGTCCCGCACGCCGCCGCACGCGCCCTGGCCACGCGCATCGGCACGCGCATCGCGGTAGTCGTCGGCGGCCAGACCGCGCACGTGCTGAACGACCCGTACGTGGGCCGCGTGGTCACCGCGACCGCCGAAGTGGCCGCCGCCCGTGAGGTCGGCGTGTCCCTGCACTGGCTGCCGCTGCACGACCCGGCCGAACTGGGGCGGCTCGCGGAGCACCGGGGCATCGGCGGCATCATCCTGATCAACCCCACGAAACCGGCGCTGGACGTGGTGCCGAGATCCGTCCGCGGCCGGATCGCGGCCATCGGCATCGGCTCCCGTGACGTCCCGTCCTTCGACGTCGACAACGCCGCCGGCACCGCCAACGTGGTCGCCCACCTGGTCGCCGGCGGCCGACGCAAGGTCGCCATGATCACCGGCGCGCCGTGGCTGCCGTGCACCGAACGTGCCGTCGCGGCCTACCACCGGGTGGTGGACGCGGCAGGCACACCACCCCGGCTGGTGCCGGGCGACTTCACCGCCGCGCGGGGCGAGGCCGCCGCGGTCGAGATCATGACCCGCTGGCCGGACACCGACGCGGTGTACGCGTTGGGCGACCTGTCCGCCCTCGGAGCCTTGAACGCCCTCCGCCGCGCGGGCGTGGACGTGCCGGGCGATGTCGCGGTCGCGGGCTTCGACGACATCGCGTTCGCCGCCCTGAGCCGCCTGACCACGACCACCCACCCGGTCGAGGACATCGCCGCCGGAGCCGCCACGGCGGTGCTGGACCGCCGCAACCCCGGCCCGCTCACCCGCTACCCGTCCACGCTGGTCCTCCGCGAAAGCGCGTGAACCGTGCGGTCGGACCTGGCCGAACGGGTCGGCGAACTCCTCCGTGAGCAGTCGGGTGAGCCGGCGACAGTCCGGTCGACCGCTCCGGTGACCGAGGGGTGGTCCGCCCGGCACGGCAGCTACCCGTGGGTGCTGAGGTGCGAGGTCGAGGGTGTCGGGTCGGTCGTCGCGAAGACCAGGCGTCCGGACGACCACTTCCGGTCGGGTGACACGACCGGCCGCGAGTCGGCGGCGTTGGCGTTCCTGGAGGAGATCGGGTCCGACGCGGGACCGCGCCTGCCGGCGCACGACGACGGGCTCGTGGTGCTGGAGGACCTGGGCAGCGGGAGTGCGCTGGAAGACCTGCTCGTCGGTGATGATCCGCACGCGGCGACCCGGGCGTTCGTCATGCTGGCCCGTGCGGTCGGGCGGATGCAGGCCGTGACGCGGCGGCGGCAGGAGTCGTTCTACGCGCGCCTCCCGGAGGTGGACCCGCTGCGGGACCGGGTGAGCCTGGCGACCGTGCCGGTGGACCGGCGTTGGACCACCTTGCGCGCGGTGGTCGCGGACTGCGGCCTGCCGGAGCCGACGGCGTCCGCCGTGGACGACGTCGCCGAGGTGGTGGCGTGGATGGCCGAGCCGGGCGACCTGCTGGTGCTGACCAACGGCGACCTCGCCCCGCAGAACTGCCGCTTCCACGGCGACCGCGCCCGGTTGCTCGACTTCGAGGGCGCCCAGTTCCAGCACGCCCTGATCGACGCCGCCCAGTTGCGACTGCCGTTCCACGGTGGCCCGTGCTGGTCGCGGATCCCGCCTGAGGTCGCTGACCAGGTCGAATCCGCCTACCGCGAGGAAGCCTGCGTGCTCGACGACGTGGCCTACCTGACGGGCATGGCCGCTGCGACAGCCGCGTGGACGGTGACGAGGCTCGTGCGGCTGCCCAAGCTCCTGGCCCGCGACGACCCGCACCCGCTGGGCTTCTCCCGGCGAGGACAGCTGCTCGACACCCTCCGGACGGCCGTGGACGCCTCGGTCGCGTCGGACACCCTGCCCGGCCTCCGCGCCTGGTTCGAGCAGACCATCACCGCACTACAAACCCGGTGGCCGCACCTGCCGCCGAGCCAGGACGTGTACCCGGTCCACCGGTGAACGACGCCCGGGTTTGTATGGTCATTCATAACCGTGCATAATCAGCGGCGTGTCCAAGGTGCTCACTTCCCTGCCCGCCGGCGAGCGCGTCGGCATTGCCTTCTCCGGTGGACTCGACACCTCGGTGGCGGTCGCGTGGATGCGTGAGAAGGGCGCGGTGCCGTGCACGTACACGGCCGACATCGGCCAGTACGACGAGCCCGAGATCGACACGGTCCCGGAACGCGCCCACGTCTACGGCGCGGAGATCGCCCGGCTGGTCGACTGCCGGGCCGCACTGGTCGAGGAAGGGCTCGCGGCGCTGGCCTGCGGGGCGTTCCACATCCGGTCGGGCAGCCGTGCATATTTCAACACCACTCCGCTCGGGCGTGCGGTCACCGGCACCATGCTGGTCCGCGCCATGCTCGAAGACGACGTGCAGATCTGGGGCGACGGCTCGACCTACAAGGGCAACGACATCGAGCGGTTCTACCGCTACGGCCTGCTGGCCAACCCCTCGCTGCGGATCTACAAGCCGTGGCTGGACGCCGCCTTCGTGGACGAGCTCGGTGGCCGCACCGAGATGTCCGAGTGGCTGATCGCCCGCGAGCTGCCGTACCGGGCCAGCACCGAGAAGGCGTACTCCACCGACGCGAACATCTGGGGCGCGACGCACGAGGCCAAGGCGCTGGAAAGCCTGGACGTCGGCATCGAGCTGGTCGAGCCGATCATGGGCGTGCGGTTCTGGGACCCGGCGGTCGAGATCGCCCCCGAGGACGTCTCGATCGGCTTCGAGCAGGGCCGCCCGGTGACGATCAACGGCAAGGAGTTCGGCTCGTCGGTCGACCTCGTGCTGGAGGCCAACGCCATCGGCGGCCGGCACGGCATGGGCATGTCCGACCAGATCGAGAACCGGATCATCGAGGCCAAGAGCCGGGGCATCTACGAGGCGCCCGGCATGGCGCTGCTGCACGCCGCCTACGAGCGGCTGGTCAACGCGATCCACAACGAGGACACGCTGGCCGCCTACCACAACGACGGCCGCAAGCTCGGCCGACTGCTGTACGAGGGCCGCTGGCTGGACCCTCAGGCGCTGATGATCCGCGAGTCGCTCCAGCGGTGGGTCGGCACGGCCGTGACCGGCGAGGTGACGCTGCGCCTGCGTCGCGGTGACGACTACTCCGTCATGGACACCACCGGCCCCGCGTTCAGCTACCACCCCGACAAGCTGTCGATGGAGCGGACCGAGGACTCGGCGTTCGGCCCGGTCGACCGCATCGGCCAGCTGACCATGCGCAACCTCGACATCGCCGACTCCCGCGCCAAGCTGGAGCTGTACGCCGGGTTCGGCATGGTCGGCAGCCGCCAGTCGGCGTTGATCAGCGCCGCGCAGGTCTCCCCGACCGAGCTGATCGGCGCGATGCCCGAGGGCGGCGCCGAGGTGATCGCCTCTCGCGGCGAGGTCGCGGACGACGAGCTGCTGGACCACGTCGCCCTGGAATCCGGCAACGACTGACCGGCCGACGACTGACCGGCCGACGACTGACCGGCCGACAACTGACTGAACGACAACTGACTGAACGGCCCGAAGAGGCCCGCCGAGCTGGGAAACCCCAGGTCAGCGGGCCTCTTCGGTGAGCCGTTCACGGCGGCGGTCCACCGCGACGGCCGCCATCAGCACGCACCCCACCATCGGCAGCAGCAGGGGAGGCAGCTGCCAGGTCACGATCAGCAGCACGCCGAACGACATGACGAGCAGCAGCGACCCGCCCAGGTCCGCGAACGCACGACGCGTCGCCTCCCGCATCAGGTCCGCCCACCGCACGTCCGGCGACCAGGCCGCCGCCGCGCGCAGCACCACCACCGCGAGCCCGATGCCCGCGACCACGCACACGACGGCCACGAACCCGCCGCCGGCGACCCGGGTCCGCAGGAACACCACGTCGACCGCCAGCACCGCGAAGCCGACGAGCACCCCGATCGACACCGGCCAACTGCCCGGGAGCGCGGCCCGCACCCGTTCGAAGAACACCCGCATCGCCGTGGTCTCCCCGTCGACGTGCGCCTTGATGTGCGCGCACCCGGCGGCCAGCGCCGGCAGCAACGTCACCACCGGCAGCGCCACGAGCAGCACCAGCAGGCCCGCGGTCAGGCATTCCCCGAACAAGGTGAACCGCTTCATCCCGTCATCCCTTCAGCCCCTGCGTCGACACACCCTCCACCAGGAAGCGCTGGAAGAACAGGAAGAACAGGATCACCGGCACCAGCGCCAGCATCGACATCGCCATCAGCGCGCCGAAGTCGGACCCGCTCGTCTCGTCGATGAACAGCTGCAACGCGAGCGGCAGCGGGTACTTGTCCGGCGTGCTGAGGTAGATCAGCGGGCCGAAGAAGTCGTTCCAGCTCCAGATGAACGTGAAGATGGCCGTGGTGATGAGCGCCGGGCGGCACAGCGGCAGGATGATGTCCCAGAACACCCGCCAGTGGTTCGCGCCGTCGATCTTCGCCGACTCGTCCAGCTCACGCGGCAGGTTCCGGATGAACTGCACGATCAGGAAGATGAAGAACGCCTCCGACGCCAGGAACTTCCCCGCCAGCAGCGGCACGTAGGTGTCCACCAGGTCGAGGTTCTGGAACACGATGTACTGCGGGATGATCAACACGTGGAACGGCAGCAGCAGCGTGCTGATCATGATGCCGAACATCACCGTCCGCCCGCGGAAGCGCAGCCTGCCGAACGCGTAGGCCGCCAACGCCGACGACGCGACCGTGCCCACGACGGACAGCACCGCCAGCACGGCCGAGTTCCAGAAGAACTGGCCGATGCCGACGCCCATGACATCGTCGAACAAGCGGTCGTAGTTCGCCGTCGTCACCTCGCTCGGCAGCAGTTCCAGGCTGCCGACGATGTCGTCGGACGGCTTGAACGTCGCCGCCAAGACCCACACGATCGGGTACAGCACCACCGCGAGCAGCAGCAGCACGCCGACGTGCCACGCCACACTGCGCACCCGGTCGGTCCCACTCGCCTTGCCGGGGGCGGCCACTCGTTGCCTCATCGCTTGTCCCCCGAGTCCCCGGAGTAGAAGACCCACCCGCGCGCGGTGCGGAACAGGAACACCGTCACCAGGCCCACGCCGAGCAGCAGCATCCACGCCATCGCCGACGCGTAGCCCATGCGGTAGTCGCCGAAGCCCCGGTCGAACAGGTAGATGGTGTAGAACAGCGTGCTACCGGCCGGCTGCCCGTTGGGCCCGCCGACCACGTACGCCGACGTGAACACCTGGAACGAGTTGATCGTCTCCAGCAGCAGGTTGAAGAACACCACCGACGAGATCATCGGCAGGGTGATCGACCGGAACCGCCGCCACCGGCCGGCTCCGTCGACCTCTGCCGCCTCGTACAGCTCGCGCGGCACCTGCTTGAGCCCCGCCAGGAAGATCACCATCGGCGCGCCGAGCTGCCACACGGCCAGCAGCACCAACATCATCACCGAGTAGTCGGGGTTGCCCGCCCAGCCGCCGGTGTCGATGCCGACGCCCAGCAGCAGCTTGTCGACCACCGAGTCGTCGCTGAACATCATCTTCCACACGATCGCGACGCTGACGCTGCCGCCGATCAGCGACGGACCGTAGAACGCCGCCCGGTAGAAGCCCTGCCCGCGCCGCTTGCTGTTGAGCAGCATCGCCACCGCGAGCGCGGCGGCCAGCTTGATCGGCACAGCCAGCACCACGTACACCGCCGTCACCTGCACCGACCTGAGCCAGCGCGGATCGGAGAACATCTTCTCGTAGTTCTCGAGGCCGATCCACGTCGGGCTGTTGAAGAGGTCGTAGTCGGTGAACGACAGGTACAGCGAGGTCACCATCGGCCCGAGGGTCAGCAGGAGGATCCCGATGAGCCAGGGGGAGAGGAACAGGTAACCCGCCATGCCGTCGCCGGGCAGACGGGCCCGCTTGCGCGGACCCGTCGACCCCGTCGTGCGGACCGCGGCGTCGCGGTCCGCCGTCATCGTCGCCTTGCTCACGACCCGAGGGTTTCCTCAGCCTCGGTGAAGAACTGGTTGACGGCTTCATCCACCGAGATGCGGCCGTACTGGAGCTCTTCGGCGATCCGGATGAACGCCTGTTCCAGGGTGCCGGCGCCCTTCGGCGGTGCGGGCGGCGTCTTGCCGAACTTGTCCTTCAGGCCTTCCTCGTACGCGGCCACCGCGGCGAGCGGGCCTTCCAGCTGCGCCGCGGCACGCTGGGCGTTCGTGGGCGGCAGGCCCCGGTTCGCGCCGAAGATCTTGCCGACCTCCGGGTCGTTCACCATGAACGAGACCAGCTTGGCCGCCGCCGCCGGGTGCTCGGACTTCTGCGACACGCTGAGCAGCATGGACGGCTTCAGGTACTGACCCTGCTTGTCCGCGTGGTCGTTCGGCACCGGACCGAGCTTCAACTCCGCCTTGGCGCCCTTGTCGTAGCGGGCCATGAAGTTGTCCCAGCCGAGGTCACCGGCGATCAGGTCGCTCTCGAGCGCGTGCGCGGGCTTGATCTGCACGCCCTTCTCGACGGGCAGCGCCGACTTCGCGTCGACCAGCTGCTTGCCCTCGCCGAAGAACTTCGCCAGCCGGGCCTTGTCGAAGCCGAGCTTGCCGTCCTCCGTGTAGAGGAGGCCGCCTTCCTGGCGCAGCTGGAGCTCCAGGTTGTAGTAGCTGCCGACGTAGTTGCCGCCGCCGTGCACCCCGGTCTTCTCCGTGATGGTGGCCATGGCCTTGCGGTAGTCGTCCCAGGTCCAGCCTTCCTTGGGCTCCGCGATGCCCGCCTGGGTGAACAGCGCCGGGTTGTAGATGTAGCCCCAGGTGTTGCCGCCGACCGGCACGCCGTACAGCTTGCCGTCGATCTCACCCGCGCCCTTGAGGCCCGGCAGCAGGTCCCCGAGGTCGAGGTTCTTGCCGTCCTGCTTCTTCAGGTCGTAAAGGGCTTTGCGGTCCGAGTACTCCCGGATGTACGCGAAGTCCATCTGGAGCACGTCGGGCGCGTTGCCACCGGCGGTCTCGGTGGCCATCTTCTGCCAGTACGCCTCGAACTCCTGGAAGCTCGGGGTGACCTTGATTTCCGGGTTCTTCTGCTGGAAGAGGTCGATCGCCTTCTGCATCAGCTCGGCGCGCTCGGCGTTGCCCCACCACGAGAACCGCAGGGTGGCGGGACCGACCTTCGTCTCGTCACCGCTGCCAGTACCGCTGTCACCGCAAGCTGCGGCCGTGGTGACCGCCAGCGCGGCGACCAGTGTGGCAGCCACACCCTTGAAACGTTTCAGTGCACCCATTCGAGATTCCTCCGGTTATGACCGCTGGGGAGCGTGCCGCCCGATGCAAGGGGAAAGCGCTTTCCGGGAGGCTACGAGCACATTGCGCCAACGTCAATGCCCACTTTGGCAGCCGCGCGGCGGCCAATCGGAGGTTTACGGGTGCCGGCCGCGGTCCCCCGCCGCCGGACCACCGCTGTTCGCGGTGGTCCGGGGCGATGGCCGAGCTCGTTTTCATCGGAGGTACGGCCAGCCCGCCGAGTCGAAGGTGAGCAAATTGATGCCGAGTAGAGATGCGCCGCTATTCGCGTAGTAGTGGTAGACGATGATGTCGCTGTCGCTGTCGCCGAACACGTCCTGGTGGCCGGGGCCGTGGACGCTGCCCTGCCCGGCGAGGATCTCCGTGCCGCCGCCGGACGTCATGGCGACGCCGTTGCGGTCGCGGTACGGGCCGGTCACGCTGGTGGAGCGGCCGACCATCACCCGGTACGTGCTGGACGCACCCTGGCAGCACCGGTCGAACGAGACGAACAGGTAGTAGTACGAGCCGCGCTTGACGATGTTCGGCGCCTCGATCGCGCCGCCGTTGCGCCCGGCGATGGACCGGATCGTGGTGTCGGACCGCTTGCCCGTCGACGGGTTCAGGGCGACCATCTTGATCCCGGACCAGAACGAGCCGAAGCTCAGCCACCAGCGGCCCTGGTCGTCCACGACGAGGTCGGGGTCGATGGCGTTGAAGTTGTCCGACGTGCGTGACTCGACCACCAGGCCCTGGTTCGTCCACGTGCCCGAGTTGCCGCTGGAGCTGGTGGCCAGGAAGATGGCCGACCGGTTCGAGCCGAACGTCGACGCGGAGTAGTACAGGTAGTACTGACCGTTCTGGTACGACAGGTCCGGCGCCCACAGGTTCCGGCTGCCGCCGGTGTACGTGGTGGTCCAGGACGCGCCGTTGGGGAACACCGCGCCGGCGTTGCGGAACGCGGTCCGGTCGGTGGAGGTCTTCAGCGCGACGTTGTCGCCGGTGTGCGCGACGAGGTAGCCGCCATCCGGTCGTTTGACGACGCTCGGGTCGTGCACGCCGATGTCGCCGGTCACCAGGCCGGGACCGGGGTAGGCGGAAGCCTGCGGCACGACCGTGACGGACACGGCCGTCATGGCGAGCGCGGCGAACAGGGTCAGGGTGCGTTTCCTCAGTGCAGCCACGTATTCCTCGATGTCTCGGGGGGAGCGGGTGCGGCGGCGAGGGTTGTCCGAAGTGGACGGAGGCGGACTCGTGCGTCGCCTCCTTGCGAGCAGGAATCGTCACGCGCCTCCGGTCTTGCTGCCGGGGCATTGCCCCTGACTGGGAGCGCTTCCGGGAACGGTAACGCAGCACGCCGAGGCGGGCAAGCCTCCCTGTTATCGCTAACACGAGGACCTGCCCGCCCTGATGTGGTCTGGTCAGCGGCGACGAGGGTGGGTTGTTAGCGCAGCCATCACTGGTTCAGCACTCGGCCGAGGAAGCCCCGGATGTAGCCGGTGACGGTGTCCAGGCTGTCCTCCAGGGCGAAGTGGCCGGTGTCCAGGAGGTGGATCTCGGCGTCGGGCAGGTCGCGCCGGAACGCCCGCGCGCCGTCCGGGCCGAAGATCTCGTCGTGCCGCCCCCACACCGCGAGCAGCGGCACCTGCGTGTCCCGGAAGTACTGCTGGAACGCCGGGTACGCGTCGAGGTTGTGGCGGTAGTCCCGGAAGAGGGCGAGCTGGACGTCGGCGTTGCCGGGGCGGTCCAGCAGGGCCTGGTCGTGGGTCCAGGTGTCGGGGCTGATCCGGCTCGGGTCCTTGACGCCGTGGGTGTACTGCCAGTGCGTGGCGTCCAGCGTGAGCAGGGCGCGGACCGCCGGTTCGGTGTCGGGGCCCGGGTTGGTGGCGTAGGCGAAGAGCGGTTCCCAGAACGGCGTGAAGCCCTCGGTGTAGGCGTTGCCGGACTGCGTGATGATCGCGGTGACGCGGTCCGGGTGGCGTGACGCGATCTTGAGCCCGATGGGCGCCCCGTAGTCCTGGATGTACAGGGCGTGTTCGCGGACGCCGAGCCGGTCAAGCAGCGCCAGCGTGATGTCGGTGAGCGCGTCGAAGGTGTAGTCGAACTCGTCCACCGACGGGGCCGAGCTGTGCCCGAAGCCGATGTGGTCGGGCGCGATGACGCGGTAGCGGTCGGCCAGTTCCGGGATCAGCTCGCGGAACATGTGCGAGCTGGTGGGGAAGCCGTGCAGCAGCACCAGGACGGGGGCGTCGGCGGGCCCGGCCTCCCGGTAGAACACGCGCTGCCCGTTGATGTCGGCGTGGCGGTACGAGGTCATCGTCTTCTCCTGGCTCGGACGATCTAACCGTTCAAATGCTTTTGAAGGGTTAGAGGGCGCCGCCAGGTTAGGCACATGCGTGTTAACCTGTCAAGCCAGTCTCAACGGTTAGGTGGGCGGTGATCCCGTGCTTGGCGCAGACGACGCGGTGACCGCCGCCCTGGTGACCAGGGGTTGGCCCTCCCGTCCGCTCGTGGACCAGCCGCTGGGCATCGACCTGCTGAACACGCGTTGGGTGGCGGGCGGTGTCGCCTACGACCTGCTCGACCACGACGACTTGACCGAGGCGTGGCTGGCGGACCGGGAGCTCGAGTCCGCTCGACCCGTCCCGCGGCAGCAGCTCCGCGAGGCACGTGACGCGGTCGCGGCGGTGATCGCGGACCCGGCCGACTGCGCCGCGGTGAACGCCCTGCTCGGGCACGGCAGGGTGCGGCTGACGGTGGACGAGCGGGGGAGGGTCGAGCACGACGACGTCGCCGACCCGCGGTGGCGTGCGGCTTGGGCCTGTCTGCACGACTACGTCCGGTTGCGGGCGGCGACGCCGGATCGGCTCCGGAAGTGCGCGAACCCCGACTGCGTGCTGCACTTCCAGGACACTTCGCGCACGGGCAGGCGCCTGTGGTGCTCGATGACCGGCTGCGGCAACCGCTTCAAGGCCCGCCGCCACCACAGCAGGTCCCGCGCCAACTCGTGATCAGGATCGGGGCGTCAAATCGGCGCCGGCTGGGTATGGCAAGCACATGACGGACCAGGAACCGCTCGACCTCGGCACGACCGAACTGTCGGCGGACGAGGAAGCGCGCATCAGGCGTGCGCACGACCTCGACCGGCCGGAGGTGTTCGACGAGCGCAACGACGTCGACCGCCGGGCGCGGACGCGGGCCAACCTGCTCCCGGAGGAACTCGGCGCCGGTAGCGCCGACCCGGAGGCCCAGGCGCGTGAGGTGCTGCGCGACTCGGACGTGCGCACCGAGATCCCGGAGTCCGCGCCCGACACGATGGTCGAACGGCGCGAGTCCGACGCTTGACCGGGCTGCGGCAGGTCGAGCGCGACGGGTGAGACGTCGAGTTCCGCCAACGAGTACACCGGCGTCGGTGCCGCCTCCGACGCTTGACCGGGCTCAGGCGGTCGCGCGGTCGAACGGCGGGACCAGCGGCCACGACGTCGTCGCCGACCCGGCCCCGGTCACGGGTCACGGCGACGGCGAGCCGCAGCACGGCGGCCTCCTTCGGGTCGGCGCTCTCACCCCGGCGGGCCGCCTCGATGTCGTCGTCGGACAGCTTCACCACGGTGCGCGACACCTGCGTGTGCGCCGATAGGCACGGTCGGCCTCGCGTTGGCCGTGTTCGAGGTCTTCGACGAACTGCTGTCGAAGTCCCACTACCGGGGCTGCCCCTTTGTCAACGCCGCCGCCGAGTACCCGCACCACGAGGGCATCCGCGACGTGATCGCCCACCACCGCGCCTGGCTGCCCGACCTGTTCGCCCGGCTCCTCGAGCCACTGGACCCGCCCGCGAACCTGATCACCGCGCTGGTCCAGCTCACCGACGGCGCCATCACCACCGCCCACCTGGACCGCGCCGAATCCGCCGCCCTCACCGCACGGGCGACGGCGGAACTGCTGCTGGCGCACCAATCCTGAGCGTCCGGTCGGTCCAGTCGTCCGGGGCCGGCCGGGCGGGCGGGCTCGGCCTGGCCGCCGTGCCGGGTGACCGGGACGCCGGAGGGTGTGGCTGCTGGTACCTGAGTGTCCATGGCAGTCCTTTGTCGACCGAGAGCGGTGTAGGGTCTTTCCTGTGAATCTCACGGATTGGGCGTGGGCGCAGGGATTGCTCCTCGAACCGCGTACCGCTGGGTTCCGGGAGGGCACGTTGCCTGTCCCTGGGGAGCGGGTGGGGTCACGCACGATCCTGGTCGACATCGACGCGAACACCTCCCCATCGGTCATGGCAGGCGTGGGGTTGTATGCCAGTGTGTCGACTTATGATCAGAAGTCCGATCCGGAGCGGCAGGTCGCGCGCTTGTCGGAGTGGTCGGCGAAGGCGAGTCACCGGGTGATGCGCGTCGAGTCGGAGATCGCCTCGTTTCACGCTCGCCTGTACGGCCGCCACACGGCGAGGAACCGGGCGGAGAAGGCCCCGGAAGCCGCTGCGACCGATGACTGAGCCGAAGAAGAAGCCGCTACGGACCATCGACGCCCCGTTCGTGGCACTCGGCCTGTCGGGTGTGTCGATACGCGACCGACTCAAGGGCCTCACCGCCGAAGACGAGAACGTGCTTCGCCTGGTCGGTGAGCACCTTGGGTCGCTGGCGTCGCGTGACCTCAAGGTCCGCTGCGCGGCCGGCCTGGATCACTGCACCGACACGTGGGCCGGGCGTAAGCGCGATCTGACGGCCGAGTCGTCGTCGCGGTGGGCCGGGAGCATCACGAAGGCGACGCATGATCAGTGGGCGTTGGCGCGCCGTGGTCAGGCCGCGCACCTGGCCTCCCTCGACGCCGGTATCCGCACGGTGCGGCACCGCCTCTCGTTGCCGCTTGGGGAGAAGGGCGACAGGAAGGGATCGGGCGGGTACCGCTCCAGGCATGAGTGGTTCGTCAAGTCCCGCCGCCTCGCGGCGTTGGAGCAGCGGCACGCGGCTGTCCTCGCGGATCGTGAGGCCGGTCGGGTGCGGGTGGTGCGCGGTGGCCGGAAACACTTGAACACCCGGCACAACCTCGCAGCGGCGAACCTGACCGAAGCCGATTGGCGTCAGCGCTGGGAAGCGTCCCGCTGGTACCTCGACGCGGCATGGACCCGCCCCGTCGTGCAGACGATCCCGCTGGACACCGCCCGCGCGAACGGCATGGTGGGCGTGGACACGAACGCCGACCACTTCGCCGCCTACCGTCTCGACTCGCACGGCAACCCGGTGGGCAAGCCGCACCGCTTCTTCTACGACCTGTCCGGCACCGCGCGGCATCGTGACGCCCAGGTCCGGCATGCCATCACCCGCCTGCTGCACCGGACCACGCGGTGCGGCGTCGCCGCGATCGGTCTGGAGAACCTCGACTTCACCGACGAGAAGACCCGCGAGAAGCACGGCCGGAAGAGGAAATTCCGACAGCTCGTCTCCGGCATCCCCACGGGGAACCTGAAGGCTCGGCTCGTGTCCATGGCCGCTGAGCACGGCCTTGCGGTCGTCGCCGTCGACCCGGCCTACACCAGCATGTGGGGCGCGCAGCACTGGCAGAAGCCACTCGCGACCCCGCGTCGCACAATCACCCGGCACGATGCCGCGAGCATCGCGATTGGACGACGCGCCCTCGGACACCCGATCAGGCGACGGACGGCACCGCCCCCGCATCACCGGAGTGATGATGCGGGACATCGGACCGCCCAGGCCGGACCAGGTGACCGGGGGCGTGAGGAAACCCGCCGCCCCGTCACGGACCGCGCACACGATGCGCGTAGCCGGACAGGGACCACCAGTAGAACGCGGGCAACCAGCGCATCCACAACCGTTCGGGATGCGCGCAGTGCCGGGCAGTGGGTCCAACACTCACTCCTGACCACTGACTAGGAACGGTTTGTAGTGGCGGGTACCACCGACCTGGTCCGGCGGCACGTCGCCGAGTTCTGGCGGGGGCGGGAGCAGGAGGAGTTCGAGTGGACGGCCGGCCCCATCGGCGCCCGGCTGCCCGACTTCCGGGTGCGGCGGATCGCGCCCGCGGCGAAGAACGAGCCGTGGGTGTACGCCTCGGTGGGCGCGTGGCGGGCGCGTGACTCGGACGCCAAGGAGTTCGTCCTCCTGACCCCGGCCGAGTCGCCGGCCCACGTCGAGACCCTCGCCATGATCACCTTCTTCCACGCCGACCGGCCGCTGGACGTCGGCTCCACGGTCCGGATCGGCCGGCCGTGGACGGACGACGGCGTCGCCGACCACCTGCTGGTCTCGCTGCCGTACCCGTTCGGCCCGGCGCTGGAACACCTGGACGCGTCCGGCACCCACGTCCGCTTCCTGTGGCTCGTGCCGATCACGGCGGCCGAGGCGGACTACTGCCGTGAGCGCGGGCTGGAGGCGCTGGAGCAGCTGATGGAAGCCGAGAACGTCAACGTCGTGAACCCACTGCGCCGGTCGCTGGTCTGACCGCGAAACCCAGCCGAGAAAGTGCCCACTCAAAAGTGCTCACTCGGTGAGCACTTTGCCTCCGCATGATGGGTCCAGTCGTCACCGGACCCTGGAGGACCTGATGGAAACGCTGGATCGAGTGAAGGCCGTCGACTTCGCGGACGCCGCCGAGTGGGAGGCCTGGCTGGCCGGGCACCACGGCTCGGCGACCGAAGTCTGGATCAAGATCGCCAAGAAGGGGTCGGGCCGGACGTCGGTCACGATCACCGAAGCCCTCGACGTCGCCCTCTGCTACGGCTGGATCGACAGCCACCGCAAGGCCCTCGACGAGGACTACTACCTGCAACGGTATTCGCCGCGCCGGCCGACCAGCTCGTGGTCGCGGATCAACGTCGGGAAGGTCGAGGCGCTGATCGCCGCCGGGCGGATGCGGGAGCCGGGCCTCGCCGCGTTCCGCCCGTAGTCCGCTGTCCGAACAGGACATCGGTGGACCGGTGGCGCGGTTGGACGCCGGGTGGACGGACGGGGGGAGAGTCGCGTCCGCCCACCTGGCAAGTCGGTTGCCGTCGGTGCGACGGAGGTTGTTCCCGGCGAAGGTAGCGCACGCTTTTCCTCGGCGGCAAGTACTCGGGCCAATAATCTTGTTATCGCTAACAGCGCTAGGCGTGGCGACGTTGTGGCCAAAGTCGAAAAGCTCAAGCCGGAGGCGTCACCACCGCCGGGGGCGCTGAACTGGGCCGGCGGGGGTGATCGAGTGGCGGACAGGACCAATGAGCGGATGTCTGTGCCATTGGGGTCGCAACTGTCTTGTAACGGGGTATTGAGCTGGGGTAAGCCACGCTGTTAGCGTTAACAGACGCGTATGACCCGACCCACGATGGAGTGGAACCGATGAACAGTGCTGTTCCCCGGTGGCTCGCCCGCAAGCTCGCCGTGGTGGCGGTGGCCATCGCCACCGTTCTCGCCGGCCTGGTGGTGGTGACGCCCGCCGCGCACGCATCCCCCGCGGTGCAGTACACGAATCCGCTGGCCAACCAGCGGGCGGATCCGCACATCTTCAAGCACACCGACGGCTACTACTACTTCACCGCGACCGTCCCGGAGTACGACCGGCTCGTGCTGCGCCGTGCGACCACGATCCAGGGCCTGGCAAGCGCGCCGGAGTCGGTGATCTGGCGCAAGCACAGCTCCGGTGAGATGGGCGCGCACATCTGGGCGCCGGAGATCCACTTCGTCAACGGCAAGTGGTACATCTACTTCGCGGCCGGGCGCACTGACGACGTGTGGCGCATCCGGCCCTACGTGCTGGAGAACAGCAGCGCCAACCCGCTCACCGGCACGTGGGTCGAGCGTGGCCGCGTGAACGTTCCGTGGGACACCTTCTCCCTGGACATGTCCACCTTCGTGGTCAACGGCGTGCGGTACCTGACCTGGGCGCAGTCCGAACCGGGCATCGCCACCAACTCCAACGTCTACCTGGCCCGCATGGGCTCCACCCCGTGGAGCATTACCGGGCCGACGACCCGGCTGACCGTGCCGACGCTGGCGTGGGAGATGCGCGGCGGCGTGAAGGTCGCCGAAGGGCCGACGGTGATCCAGCGCGACGGCCGGGTCTTCCTCACCTACTCGGCCAGCGCCACCGACGCGAACTACTGCCTCGGCATGCTGACCGCGTCGGCGTCGGCGGACCTGCTCAACGCGTCGTCCTGGACGAAGAGCCCGAACCCGGTGTTCCAGAGCAACACCTCGACCGGGCAGTACGGGCCGGGCCACAACTCGTTCACCGTGTCCGAGGACGGGCAGAGCGACATCCTCGTCTACCACGACCGCAACTACCGCGACATCAGCGGCGACCCGCTGCGCGACCCGAACCGCCGCACCCGCGTGCAGAAGGTCTACTGGAACGCCGACGGCACGCCGAACTTCGGCATCCCCGTCGCGGACGGCGTCACGCCGGTCCGGCTCAAGTCGCACAACTTCCCGGACCGGTTCGTCCGGCACTGGGAGTACCGGGCCAGGGTCGAGGCGAACGTCAACCCGCTGGCCGACTCGCAGTTCCGGGTCGTGCCGGGGCTCAACGGTTCGGGCACGGTCTCGTTGGAGTCGACCAACTTCCCCGGCTACTTCCTGCGGCACCGCAACTACGAGTTCTGGGTCGACCGCAACGACGGCTCGGCCGGCTTCCGCGCCGACGCCGGCTTCTTCCGCCGGGCCGGGCTCGCGTCCAGTTCCGGGGTGTCCTTCGAGGCGCAGAACTTCCCCGGCCAGTACCTGCGCCACAACGGCACGAACGTCAACCTGACCACGGCGTCCGACACGGTCGCCCGCGCCGACGCCACGTTCGTCCTGGAATGACGTCCGCTTTACCAGCCACCACCGGATAGCGGAGAGGAACGTCATGAGGTCGACCACGTCGAGATTACGTCCGAGATGGGCGGTTCTCGCCATCGCGGCGGTCGTCGGCCTGGTCGGGGCGGTGGGGTGCGGCACGGGTGACACGTCGTCGAGCCGCGTGGTCCGGCTGTCGTTCTGGAGCGGCTACGCCGGACCCGTCCCGACCGCGATGGAAGCGGTCGTCGCCGAGTTCAACGCCGCCAACCCCGACATCCGGGTCGACGTGAACTTCATGCCGTGGGACGTCTTCTTCGGCAAGCTCCTGCCCGCGTACGGGTCGGCGGGCGGTCCGGACCTGGCCGCCTTCGACAGCACGCACGTCGCGCAGTACGCGAAGAAGGGCGTCCTGGCGCCGATGGACGACTGGTTCGCGGCGGACCCGGCGTCGGACGTCCTCATCACGGCGGCCACCGAGGCCGTGACGTACGACGGTGTGAAGTACGCCGTGCCGATGACGTTCAGCAGCCTCAAGCTGTTCTACCACCGCCCCATGTTCGAGGCGGCCGGGCTCGACCCGGACCGGCCGCCGACGACGTGGGACGAGTGGCGCGACGCCATGGTGAAACTGACGACGGACCACGACCGCGACGGCACGCCCGAGCAGTACGGCATGGCGTTGCCCGACCACGACGCGATCCCGGTGTGGCCGATCCTGCTGTGGGGCCACGGTGGCGACGTGCTGGAGCCCGACGGTTCGAAGTCCGCGCTCACCCGCCCCGAGACGGTCGCGGCGGTGCGGACGTGGGCGGACCTGCTGCACCGGAAGAAGGTGTCGCCGGTCGGTCTCGCGGGCGCGGAGGCGGAACAGCTGTTCCAGATCGGCGACGCGGCGATGACGGTCGCCGGCCCGTGGCTGACCGCCGGTCTGGAAGGCGTCGACTACGACGTGGCGCCGGTCCCGTCCGGTCCGGTCCGGCAGGCGACCCTGGGCTCGACCACGTCGGTCGCGCTCAACGCCAAGGCGAGCCCGGAGAAGAAGCAGGCCGCGCACCGGTTCCTGTCGTACTGGGTCAGCGAGCAGGCGCAGGAGTCGTGGATGAAGGGCTCGGGCTATCCTTCGATCCGGGTCGACCAGAACGCTTTGGCGGACAACCCGTTCGTCGCCGAGTTCGCCGCCGACGTCCGCATCGCCCAGCCGCTCATGCCCGGCGTGGTCGAGTTCGACAAGCTCTACAACGACGTGTTCGAGAAGGCGATCCGGAACATCGGTGACGGCGATGTCACCGTGGAGGACGGCCTGGCGGCCGCGGCGGCACGGATGGACGAGATCCTGGCCGGGTCACCCTAGACACCCCCACGACGTGGGTTTTACCGCCGTCACACGAGAGGTCGTCAGAAAAGTGCTGCGCTACCCCCTGTTGCACCCGCCGTTGCTCCACGCCCTGGCCACGGCGGGCCACGGGTCCAAGGTCCTGCTCGCCGATTCCAACTACGCGCACCGGACCAACATCCACGACCGGGCCACGCTGATCCACCTCAACCTGCGGCCCGGTCTCGTCACGATCGACGAGGTGCTGGAACCGGTGCTGTCGGCGATTCCGGTGGAGGCCGTGCACACCATGCTCCCGGACGACGGGTCGACGCCGGACGCGTGGACCGACTACGAACGGGCACTGGGCGCGGATCTGCCGTTGCAGCCGTTGGCGCGTCAGGACTTCTACGCGGCGTGCCGTTCGCACGAGCTCGCCGTCTGCGTGGCCACCGGTGACGTCCGGCACTACGCGAACGTGTTGCTGACAGTCGGCGCCGTCGGCTGACCAGACCTCCGGCCCGCACACGTCCCCCGTGTGCGGGCCGGAGTCGTTGGTAGGTGGACGGGTCAGCGGGGTTCGTCGATACCGGGTGCGGTCACGTCGTCGTCCGCCGGCGGCTCGGGATCACGCCATTCCTCGGCCCGGCTGGGCCGGTTCCCGCGCAGCGTTCCTTCCAGCTCGTGCTTCATTTCGTCGTCCTTGATGGGGCCGTGCTTGTTGCTCTCGCGGTGCATGGGCCGGTCCTCCTCCATGCTCCTTGGGGCTGTTGGTCGCGTGCGCGGGTGGAGTACCCGTCGCGCGTTCGGCCGAATCGCCCGCTACCCGGCGCGCAACGCACGCGTTCACCCGTTCGTCCGAGCGTGAACACCCTTCCGTCGGGGTATTTCCCGATCAGACGTCGGGGTAAACGGGAAGGTGACGTCGTGGTCGAGCGGCTGACAGTCCGGCGGCGGAATCCCTGTGCGGGCGCGGAGTCCGGTCCCTGGCCGGACCCGATGGGCGACATGGACGTGTGGTGGGACCGGATAGGGCGGAACCTGGGTCTCGACTGGGACGTGAGCATCGCCGACGACCGGCCCCTGCCGGTGGACGTCGCCGTGACCGACCAGGCCTACTTCTTCGCCACGCTGCTCGAAGACGTGCACCGCGAGGACGTGCGGGTGGAGGTCCGGGACCACGACCTGCGCGCGGACGGCACACCGGTCCGGCGCGACCGGGTCGGCATCACGGTGCGCCCGACCGCCTCCCGGCGGACGTTCTACTACTGCGCGACCGTTCCGGCCGTGGTGGACGTGGAGCGGATCGACGCGTGGCTGTTCGACGGCATGGTCGTGGTGCGGGTACCCATCGGGTAGTCCGGCGTTTTCACGGCCGGAGGCGCGGGTACCGCACGGACAGCCGAGAGAACAGGAGGAGTCATGGCGGCAACGCTGACCCGCGACCACCTCAAGGAGTGCCTGAACGAGATCGACTTCCCGGCGACCAAGGACGACCTGCTGGACGAGGCGATCCGCAAGGGCGACGCCACGGCGGTCCAGGCGCTGCGGGCGATCCCGCTGGCCGACTACTCGAACCTCAAGGAGGTCTTCGGCGCGGTCAAGTTCGTCGACGACAACAAGCCTGGGTAGTCGGTGACACAGAGAGACGGATCGATACAGAGAGTAGGAATGCTGCTCCGTTAGGGGTAAGACTGTGCGTCATTCGGGTGTTGCGTAGCGCAGGTGTGAAGTCCGCGTAACGAGATCCGCGATCGTGCCGACTCCCAGTGTGCCGGTACGTCTGAGGGTCGCGCCGGACACCTGAGCTGGAGCCAACACATCCGGCAAGTGGCGCGGGGGCCATTCGCCGTCGAGAGGCGGTCTGGTCATGCGGTCGTACCCTGCGCGGTCGTTTCCTGCGCGTCCGTACTCCGGGCGTCGTCGTGTCACGCCCATCCGGCGGTTCACCGCCGCGTTCACCGCTTTCGCCCTGGGCCTGCTCGGGCTGGTCGCGTTCACGCCTCCCGCCGTGGCGCAGGACGCCGTGGTGACGAGGATCGTCAACGGGCTGAAAGCCTTCGGCGACTTCAGCAGAGCCCTCGGCACGGTGGGCAGACTGGGTGAAGCGCTGCCGCTGTTGGGCGTCAGCCCCGGCGCGGCCCTCGGGTTCGAGGACCTGATCGCGAAGACCGTCCACGATCCGTTGAAGGACAAGGAGAAGTTCGCCGACCTCGCGGGCACGTACCCGCTCGCCGGTGACCGTCCGGGCACGCTGACCGTGCAGACCAGCGACATCGGCGGTGTCAAGCGCGTCGACGTGACCCTGCACGTCGCCAAGGTCGCCGACCGGCAGCCGGTGTCGGTGGCCGGCGCGTCACCCGCCATCACCTTCACCACGTCTGGCGCGGTCGACGTGTCGTTGACGCTCGACGCGACCCTGCGGTTCGCCTACGACACCGCGAAAGACTGGTTCTACCTGGTCAAGGATGACGCGTCACCGAAGTTCACGGTCGGCGCCAAGGGCGAACTCGACCTGGGCGCCACCCCCACCGCCGGGTTCGGCATCCTGGGCGTCGACCTCGACAAGAACTCCTCGCACGTCCTGGTCGAAGCGAACATCTCGGCCACCGCCGACGACCCGGACGGTGACGGCAGGCTCGCCGTCGAACCGCCCGTCAACGGCACGGGCACCGCCGAACTCGCCGCCGCGGGCGCTGCCGCCGGGTTGTTCCACATCGGGCTCGCCGCACCCGCGGGCAAGGTGGACGCCGCCCTGACCTTCACCGCGCAGCCGTTGGCCGGCGCGTCGGTCGCCGGGGTCACCGGCAAGGTCGAGGTGAAGTGGCCGGACATCGCCACCGGCGCGCCCGCCGTCACGGTCACCGGACCGGACCTGGCCCAGCTGACCCGGTTCACCACGCTCAGCCCGCGCGACCTCATCGAAGGCCTGAGCCACCTGGTGAACTCGATCGAGGCCGTGCAGCGCGCCCAGTGGGGCGACCCGGCCAAGCCGACCGGCAACGTGAACCTGCCCTTCATGCGCGGCACGCTGGCCGACGCGGTCAAGGCGGGCTCGGTGCTGGCGCAGTTCGTGGACGACAACGTGTTCGACCCGGACCGGGACAACGTCGACAAGGCCAAGGCGGGCCTGCCGAAGTTCAGCTCGATCCAGGAGATGTTCGGCAAGCTCAACGTCGGCCCCATCGCGGTGTCGGACGTCGGGTTCGACGACACGAGCAAGAAGCTCAAGTTCACCCTGACGATGACGCAGAACGCGCCGGCCACCGGCACCGCGCTGGACGTCGCCGCCGAGTTGACCTCCGGCCACGGCACGAACGTCTCCTACCAGTCGGACAAGCTCAAGCACGCGAACAAGAGCAAGCCGTGGACCGTGGACGGGTTCGTCGGGCGGATCGTGTCCGGCGGCACGTCCCAAGGCGTGGTGAAGTCCAACACCGCCGACGAGATCACGCTGGAAGAGCCGTGGATCGGCGGCACGCCGGCACCCGAAGCGCCGTACAAGGTCACGTCACCGGACCCGATGACCGGCCAGGTCACGTTCGGCGACACCTTCGCGGCCAAGGGACTGCGTGACGCCAACGCGCTCAACGCGACCGCCACCGTCAAACCCGGCTACGTCGCCACCGCCACCCTCGTGCTCGACCTGCGCGACCCGATCACCGGTGACGCGTGCAAGCCGCTCGACCCGGACGCCGCCGCGGTCGGCTGCCCGTTCGCGGACAAGAACCCGGACGGCACAACGACTCTCGTCACCAGCCTGCCCCGCACGCCGGACCGGTTCCTCCTGCGCACCGGCGGCGACCTGGTCAAGGCGGACGCGCCGGTGGACACCCTCGTGGACGTCAACGGCAGCGTCGGCTACCTCAAGGTGCACATGACCGGCAGCCTCGCCATGTCCAAGAAGGACGGTTCGGCGAACATGCTGACGGTGGGCCTGAAGAAGGTCGGCGACGCGGACGGCGACCTGCCGCTGTCGCAGGTGTTCCCGAAGCTCGTGGACGACCTCTCCACACCGGCCAAGGAACCCGAGAACCTGCTCAGCGTCGCGGTGGGTGTGAAGGCCGCCGCCACCGTCAAGCTGGACGTCCCGGGCATCACCGACTTCTTCGGCGGACCGGTCAGCGTCGACGTCACCATGCCGGACGTCACCGACCCGACGAACGTCCAGTTCAGCGGTCTGGACGCGCTCGACCGGGCCAAGGCGTTCGACTTCGACCCGGACAACCCGCGCGCCATGTTCGGCCAGATCATCAAGGCGTTGCAGGTGCTCAACGCGTCGCTGCGGGCCGTGGACGGCGACGGCCAGGTGAAGTCCGCCCTGACCACGCCGTTGCCGGTGGTCGGCAAGTCGCTGACCGAGTTGCTCGGCAGCGCCGACACCGGCTCCGGCCCGACCGTGGAGTACGGGAACGTCACGCTCAGCGGCACGACGTTCGGCTACATCAAGGACACCAACCGGACCGGGCCCACGGCGTTCGGCGGCGACCTGGAAGGCCGGGCCGTGCTGGTCGGCACGCAGGTCGCCCTCGTCGGACTGGCCGACCCCGGCGGCAACCGGCTGCTGCTGAGCAAGCAGTGGGACCAGGTGCCCGCGAAGGGCACCGCGTACGCGTTCCGCAGCCCTCTCGAGGACGCGGTCGACAAGCTGACCGCCGCACCGCCCGACTACCTCCAGGACCTCGTCGCCACGCTGAACGAGGCGTTGCCGGACGGCAGCGGGATCTCGTTCGCCTACAAGGACGTCGACGGCACGCCGTCCATCGTGCTCAACGTGGACGTGAAGCGGAACGTCGCCACCGCGCAGCCGGTCAGGTTCTCGTTCACCGACGAGAAGGGCGCCGGCCGCTCCCTGGTCGGCGCCGAGGGCGAGGCCACCGCGAACCTGTCGCTCACCGGCTCCACCAAGATCGGCTTCGTGCTGCCGCTCGCGGCGGGCGACGGACCGGCGAACGCGACGGCGTTGAAGGTGCTGCCTGGGTCCACAGTGGACATCACCGCGCACGGCGGGATCAGCGGCGTGGTGCGGTCCTCGATCGGCCCGCTGTCCATCGCGCTGGGCAACCCCGGCGGTCCGGAACGCGCCGTGGCGAACGCGCACTACAACGCGCACCTCGGCTACGGCCCCGGTGGCACCGCGCCGGTGCCGCTGGCCGACTTCGTCAAGAACGTGTCGCTGACGCTCAACGGCGACAACCAGCCCGTCACCTGCGCCGGCGACCCGGCTGCGAACACCGACCTCGCGCTGTGCGCGGTCATGCCCGTGTTCGTCAGCTCCGACAACACCAACTGGACCAAGCTGGCCGGACCGGGCGACTCGTTCATCGTCCGGCTGCCCCGCACCGCCGCCAACCTCGGTGAGGCGTTCTCGTTCAGCCCGGACCTGCCCGGCGGCGTCAAGCGGTTCGAGATGCCGCCGGACATCGGCCAGCAGATCCTGGACGCGCTGCTCGACTTCTCCCAGTTCGGCGACGGGATCGAGAAGTACCTGGCGATGGTCGAACGCGCGCTGCGCACGGCCGCGTTCGACGGCAAGCTCCCGCTGGTCGGCGACGACCTCCAGCAGGGCGCGGACCGGTTCGGCGCGTTGCGGACCAAGATCCAGGCGGCGATGGCGCAACTGCCCGGCGGTGGGCGCGTCAACAACACCACCGAGCTGACCGACTGGGTGAACAACCACCTCAAGCCCGCCGTGGGCAGCGCCGTCACCATCGGCTTCACGTGTGACGCGACGCTGCAACCGGCGACCTCGCCGACCGCGTCCGTCCAGGGCACGACCGGCTCGACCAGGTACGTCTACGGCATCGTGGCGTCGGCGCAGGGCAAGGACGCGCCGCCCGCGATCGTCGAGGTGACGGACGGCCACACCACCACCGACGTCCGGCTCGGCTGGACCAAGTCCGGGTACGCCACCAGCTACAAGATCATCCGCAAGACCGACCCGAACCAGGACAACTGGGTGCTGCTGGCCGAAGGGCTGAGCGGCGCGACGGTGGCCTACGAGGACAAGGGCGGGGCGCCCGGCGCGGCCTACGTCCCGGCGACGACCAACCCGAAGCTGGCCGACTGCCCGGACGGCGCGGCGTTGCAGGACATCACCGGCGCCACGTTCACGTTCGACCTGTGCGACGGCAAGGTCGACCCGAGCGACACGTGCGCGACCGACGCGTTGAGCCTGAACCGGCCGCTCGACCTGGGCATTCCGGGTCTGTCCCTGCGTGAGGCGGCTGATCCGGCCAAGCGCACGGGCGTCACCGCCGGCCTGTCCTACCGCCTGCACGTGAAGGTCGGTGTGGACAAGAGCAGCGGCTTCTTCGTCGCCACGCAGGACATCGACCGACCGGAGCTGGGCCTCAAGCTCGGCTTCACCCTGCCCGCGGACATGAAGGCCCAGCTGGCGTTCCTGGAGGTCGGGCTCAAGCAGCACGCGGGCGGCGCGACCGACCTGTTCTCCGGCACGTTCTTCGTGGACCTGCACAAGAAGGGCCAGGCCGCGTGCTTCACCGGCTGCGCCGTGGACGTCGACGCGCGCATCACGCTCGCCGACCTCGCCGACGTGGACCAGGTCGTGGGCGTCTCGCTGGTCGCGCAGGTCGGCATCGACTGGGACTTCGACGTCACGGCCGGTCCGCTGCCGGGCGTGTCCGGGTGGTTCCACCTGGCGTGGAAGTTCGAGCTGGGCAAGGACCCCGGCGCGCTGGACATCGCGTTCAAGGACGTGAAGCTGAACGCGGGCGAGTTCCTCGGCTCGGTGCTGAAGCCGATCGTGGACAAGGTGGCGCTGTTCACCAAACCCGTCCAGCCGATCCTGGACCAGCTGTACGCGCCGATCCCGGTGCTGTCCGACCTCTCGCGCGCGGTCGGCGGCGGTGACGTCAACCTGGTCACCATCGCCAAGTCGTTCAGCACCATCGCGGGCGGGCCGGACCTGGAGTTCGTGGACAAGATCCTGCGGACGATCAAGCTGGTCAGCCAGATCGCCGCGAACGGCGGCGCGATCGACGTCGGCTCGTTCACGATCTCGGGCGACCGGGCGCTGAACACCCAGAACTCGCCGGACACCGCGGCGTCGCTGATCGAGTCGAAGACGTTGACGCACACCGACCTGCGCGGCGCGATGGACCAGGAGTCCGGCCAGCAGCTCCTGTCCGACGGTGCCGCGGGCAGCGCGGCGGGCTTCACGTTCCCGATCCTGAAGGACCCGGCGAAGCTGTTCGGCCTGATCATGGGCCAGGACGTGGACCTGATCAAGTTCGACTCGGGTCCGCTGCGCCTGGCGTTCTCCTACAGCCAGTCCTTCGGCCCGGTGTACGCGCCGCCGCCGGTGCTGGTGTCGATCTCCGGCAGCGCCTCGGTCGAGGCCAGGTTCCGGGCGGGCTTCGACACGTTCGGCATCCGCAAGGCGATCGAGTCCAAGAAGGCCGCCGACATCCTCGACAGCATCTACCTGGACACGGTGGACGACGCCGGCAAGCCGCTGCCCGTGGTGACCTTCCGCGGTGAACTGGCCGCGGGTGCCGCGGTGAGCGTGGTGCTCATCGAGGTGGGCATCAAGGGCGGCGTGGCGCTGACCATCAACCTGAGCTGGGCGGACCCGAACAACGACGGCAAGTTCCGGTTCTCGGAGTTCGCCAAGGTCGCACTCCAGAACCCGATGTGCCTGTTCAACATGGACGGCAGGCTCAGCCTGTTCCTGAAGGTGTACATCACCATCGGGTTCTCGCCGTTCAGCGTGTCGTTCGACTTCACGCTGGCCGACATCACCCTGCTCGACTTCTCCGTCAAACCGAACTGCGCGCCACCGCCGCCGACGCTCGCCCACGTGGACGGCACCACGCTGGTGCTGCACGTCGGTGACGGCGGCACCCCGCTGCGCGGCGACGCGGCGTGGAAGGCACGGGACGACGACGAGACCTGGACCGTCACGCAGATGGTCGAGGGCGACCAGTTCGTCGGGTTCGCGGTCAGCGGCATCGGGTTCCGGGAGGAGCACCGCGACCCGAACCTGACCAAGGTGGCCGCCAACGCCACGAACGACGTCGGCAAGCGGGTGTTCGTCTTCCAGGGTGACGGCGACAAGAGCGGCGCCGGCAACGACCAGGCGTCCGCCGCGAAGCCGTTCGACAAGGCCGTGGAGGTGACCGGCGGCAACAACGACGACTCGGTCAAGACCGGCATCGGCCCGTCGACCGTCAACGGCGGTCCCGGGAACGACCAGCTGACCACCGGCGACTTGGCGGCGGCGTTCGGCGGCAAGGGTTCCGCGACCGTGACCGGCGGGGACGGCGACGACACCATCACCGTCGGCGGCGCGGGCGACACCGTCAACGGCGGCGCGGGCAACGACCGGATCGCGGCGGGCCTCGGCGCGAACACGATCGACGGCGGCGACGGTGACGACACCATCGGCATCGCCTCCGACAGCCCGCTCGCCGCGAACAACGCCGGCAAGGCGGAGTACGTGGCGCAGAAGAACACCATCATCGGTGGCCACGGCAGCGACAAGATCTCCGGTGGCTCCGGTGACGACGAGATCTACACCAGCTTCCTGATCGGCAACCCGGTCGACAAGACCGGCGAGGACGAGCCGGGCCACCCGGACAAGACCGTCGTCGACGCCGTGACGGTGGACGCCACGAACATCGTGGACACCGGCACCGGCTCGGACACCGTGTTCGGCAGCCAGGCGTTCGACTTCGTGACCGGGCGCTCGCGGCCCGACCAGGTGGACGACATCCGCGGCGGCGGCAACAACGACGTGCTGACCGGCGGGTTCGGCAAGGACAAGGTGTTCGGCGGACCGGGTGACGACTACGTGATCGCGGAGCCGTCGGACGTCGGCGGCGAGACCGGCCCGAGCGCCTTCGGCCCGGTGCGCCCGGTCAACCACCGGACGCTGCCGGCGGGCGTGGCGCCGTCGTCCAAGCTGCTCGTGGGCGGCTACGGCAACGACCACGTCGTCGGTGGCGACGGCGGTGCGGAGATTTTCGGCGACAAGTACGCGAACCCGTGCGCGCCGCCGGGCGACCCCGCTTCCAAGCCGCCGGCCGAGCCGTTCGACGCGGCGGACGGGCGTGACCTGATCACCGGCGGGACCGGGATCGAGGTCGTGGCCGCCGGTGGCGCGGCGGACAACGTCGACGTCAAGGCCAACGCGGACGTCGCGTGCGGTCAACTCGGCGACGACGTCATCGCCGGTGGCAACGACGACGACGTGCTCTACGGCGGCGGGGGCAAGGACCTCGCCTACGGTGACGCGGGTCTGGATCACGTGTACGGCAACGACGACAACGACACCCTGTACGGCGGCACGCTGAACGACGTCATCGAGGGCAACAACGGCTCCGACACCGCGTTCGGCGGGGCGGACGCGGACGTGGTCGTCGGTGGCACGCGCAAGGCGGGCGAGCCGGACGCGGGCGACACCCTGTACGGCGACTCCGGGACCGACCTGGTCATCGGCGACAACGGCTCCGGTGACGCGTTCGCGGCGACCGGTGGGCCGTTCGACCTGGACGGCGCGAACGCGGCGGCGGGTGGGCCGGACTTCGTGTTCGGCGGCGGCGCCGACGACCGGGCGTTCGGCGGTCTCGCGCACGACGAGATGTCCGGTGGCGCCGGTGACGACTACCTGGAGGGCAACAACGCCGACGACGTCGTGCACGGCGATTCGGGCGAGGACCGGGTGGTCGGCGGCAGCGCCGAAGTGGCGTCCACTGTGGACGGCCACCAGGTCGGTCGGCCGGACACCGGTGACATGCTGTTCGGCGACGCCGGTCCGGACGTCGTGACGGGTGACAACGCGATCCTGTCGCTCGGCGACGCTTCACCGGTGACGCTGGGCCGCCAGTTCACCAAGGCGCACAAGATCACCCTGCTCGACCTCGGCTACGCGCCCACTCCCGGCACGTCCGGTGACGACGTGATCAGCGGTGGCGGTGAGCAGGACGTGTTGTCCGCACAGGGCGGCGCGGACACGGTCACCGGCGACGACGCCGACGACTACGCGGAGGGCGGGCCGGGCGCCGACACCATCTCCGGCAACGCCGACCAGGACGACCTGGTGGGCGGCAGCTTCACCGAGGAAGCCCCGGGCGTCGGCCAACCCGACGTCGGCGACACGATCCACGGTGACGGCGGCCAGGACGTGGCGATCGGTGACAACGGCTCGCTGCTGCGGACCGGACCGCCGAGCAGGCTCACCCAGGAACGCGGCATGACCGCACGCGGGATCGTGCTGCTCGACCTGGGCCTCACCCCGCACGCCGACTCCTCCGGCGGCGACCAGGTCTGGGGTGACGACGGCGCCGACGTGCTGCTCGGCCAAGGCGCGGCCGACCGCCTCAAGGGCAACGCGGCGGACGACTACGTGGAAGGCAACCAGGGCGTCGACTGGATCGAGGGCAACGGCGACAACGACGACTTGGTCGGCGGCAGCAGCACGCCGTTGACCGGGTCCTCCGGCCAGCCCGACGCCGCGGACGCGTTGTTCGGCGGACCGGGTGACGATGTCGGCATCGGCGACAACGGCGTCGTGCAGCGGCCGGCGGCGGGGGAGACCCCGACCAGGGCGACCCAGCGGCTGGCCACGTCCGGCGGCAACGCGATCACCGGGCGGACCGTCGTGCGGCACGACCTGGACAACGGCGGTGTGCTCACCGCGCCGCCCGCCGACCGGTTCGGCGACGACCGGGTCTCCGGCGGCTCCGGGGTGGACGTGCTCTGGGGCCAGGACGGCGGCGACTTCCTGTCCGGTGGCGGCCAGGCCGACTACATCGAGGGCAACGGCGGCGGTGACGTGCTGCGCGGCGACCTCATGCTGGGCGAGCCGTCCACCGAGACGACCGTCGTGCCGATGACCGACCCGGGGTGGCCCGGCACGCCGAGCGAGCTGCCCGAGTTGGAGGGCGCCGAGCCCGGTCACGGCCAGGACGACATGATCGGCGGCAGCTCGGCGGCCGGGTTCCGCGACGGCGGCGACGCCTTCGAGGGCAACGGCGCCGACGACGTCCAGCTCGGCGACAACGGTTCGCTCGTGCGCACCTTGCAGGGGCAGCCGGGGTCGATGACCGAGAAGGTCTACGCCGAGCGGTACGCGGCGGGCCTCGTGCCCGACAACGCCACCGTGTCCCGCACGCACGACCCGGACCTGCCCGGACCGTCCACCCGGTTCTGCACCACCGCGCAGGCCACGTGCGAGCCCGTCGGTGCGTTCGGCGACGACACCATGTTCGGCGACGACGGCAACGACGGTATGTGGGGTCAGGACGGCAACGACACCATGACCGGCTCGACCGGCGACGACGACATGTTCGGCGAGTTGGGCGACGACACGATGTTCGGCAACGACGGCGAGGACGCCATGCTCGGCGACCGCGGCGGCGTGGTGAACGAACGCCTCAACCCGGACGACGTGGCCGCTCGCGGGTTCACCGTCCAGCTGAACTCGGTGCCGCAGGAGTCCTACACCGGGTTCCGGGCCGGTGCTTACGACCGGCGGGTCGACCTGCTGCACGACGTGGACGGCGACGCGTTCGTCGGCGGCCCGTCGTCGGCGTCCATGCCGCACAACGGCATCGCCGAAGGTGGCGACGACCGCATCCGCGGCGGGCTCGGCGCGGACAACATCCACGCCGGGTTCGGTGACGACCTCGCCAACGGCGACAGCGGCGGCGACCAGGTCTTCGGCGGCGACGGCGCGGACGTGCTGTGGGGTGGCAAGGGTTGCGATCCCGCCTTCCCGACGCCCGACTGCCTGACCAACGGCGCGTTCAACCCCGACTCGCGCGGCACGGACGACCGGTACGTCGACCACATCTTCGGTGGTGTCGGCGGCACGTCGGCGGCGTCGCAGGCCGGTGTGGTCGGGTCGGACGTGCTCGACTTCAACCCGCGCGGCAGCTACCCGGCGGGCTGTGCGGCCGGGCCGTGGCCGGAGACCCTGGGCAGCGGCGCGATCGACCCGTGCCGGTGGTTCGAGATGACGGAGAAGACCAACGACGATCCGACCGCGCCGGCGACCATGGCGGACAACCAGCACCACCACGGCACCGACTGGATCTACGGCGGCTGGGACCGCGACGTGCTGCAAGGTGACGTCTCGGGCAACGGGCCGAACCCCGGTGACCGGCTGATCGACTGGGCCGGCGCGTACAACCTCTACACCCACTGCAATGCCGCTTACGGCGGGTACAACGACATCCGCCAGTTCAGCCCCGGGATGCAGGACTTGTTGCAGAAGCTGGCTTGGGGCAGCGGCGCCGGTCAGACGGTGGGTGACGCGGTCACCAGCGGCACGTCGGCTTTCCGTGAACTGGCGCTGGTGTACCCGGCGGACAACAAGGATCACGGGAACGGCAAGGCGTACCCGACGACCCCGGGCCACTTCGACGACCCGGTGTCCTGCACCGACTGACCCGACGGTTCCGGTCGCCCCTGTGGCGTGGGGGCGACCGGAACCGTTCAGTCGCGTTCGAGCCAGGTGGCCACGTCGAGCAGGACGGTCTGCACGGCTGACGGGTCGGCGGCGAAGCCCAGTTCACGAACCACCGCGGAAATCCGCCGGGCTGCCGCGACATCGCGTTCGGCCAACCCGCAGGCCTCGTGAAACCGACGCGGCGAGATCCGCTCACTCATGCCGGCCAACGTACTGACCCGAGCCCGCCGCCGCCGGCGGGCCGCGGCGATCACGTCGACCCTCAGGTGGAGTTCGGGGTCGGGTCCGGGTGATCCCAGGGGTTCACCTGATCATCCGCGCGGCCCGGCGGGGAAGTCTCTTCAGGCATGACGAGATCGAAGACCTCCCGCCGCGGCTCCGTGGTGGCGCTGGCGTGCACGGCCCTGATCGGGTTCGCTTCAGTCGTGGCCCAACCGGCATCCGCCGACCCGGCGAGCGATCCGCTGCCCACCTTCGACTTCGCCGACTGCCCGTCCATCCCGGCCGGCGCGGATCCAGGGCTGTGGCGGTGTGAGGTGCTGATGTCCAGCGGCACGTTCAGGTTCGGCGACCTGCCCGAGCAGCCGACCGGAGCGATGCGGATGACGTTCGCCGAAGGGCAGCTGGACGGGAAATTCGCCCAGGTCTTCGGCGCGTTGAGGGCCGACCCGACCCCGGTGCCGGGAGGGCTGCTCGGAATTCCCGCAACCGACGCGCACAACCCGAAGCTGCGCCTGGACCTGCGCATCGAGTACGCGGGTTACTCCGATTTCCTCTCCGTCGGGGACCGGATGGGGGAGCAGCACCTCAAGCTCCGCGTCATCTCCCCGCTGCTGCCGGGCACCTGCGCGATCGGCAGCGACGATGACCCGATCAAGTTCAAGCCCGTCCGGATCGGCAGGCCCGAGGTGATCTCCACCGACCCGCAGGTGCTCAAGTTCACCATCGAGGACAAGGAGTTCGCCGTGCCGGAAGCACGCGGTTGCGGCGGTCTGGACCGGCTGGTGAACCGGCGATTCGGCCTGCCCGCCCCCGCCGGCGCGAACAGGATGACGTTCACGACGCTCGTTGGGCTCAAGAGCTACACGCAGCTGTGAAGGCGGATTAGCCGGCCCACGCCGCCAGGCCCGACCTCGACGGCGCCGCACTTGTCCTGGCGTGTGTTGAGCGAACCTCCGGCGGAGTGGGACTGGGACGTAAGCAGAGCATTACTTCCTCCTGGTGCGATCGCCTCACCCGATCGGTTGCATCACAACGTTATTCAACCAAGCATCAGTAGATCTATAACGCCTTCCGGCGCACTTTCCCGTGCTCACGTACGGTTTTGTGCGAATGGGCGCACCCGGTCGAGTGACGCGTATCCCGCACAACTTGGTTGCTTGTCAGGACTGACCGCTAGTAGGGTTTCGATCACGGTGTCGAAGCGGGATCGAATTCCGCCCCGGGCCGCGTTTCGGCTCCGCCGTGGGACCCCCAGCCCGCAGGAGTCGTGCGCGCGGGCGGCGTTCATGTCCATTGAGGACTGAACGGCCGTCCCCGCCGCGCGGATGGGTCGGTTTCGGCCCATCCGCGCGGTTCCACGCCCCTCATAACGGCGTTGTGCAACACTGCCGGGGTGAGCCCGCGGAAGCTGGATCCGGAGACGCGAACCAGGCTCGTCGACATCGCGGCGAGGCTCTTGGCCGAGCACGGCGCCGAGGCGCTGTCCACCAGGAAGATCACGGCCGAGGCCGGCACCTCGACCATGGCGGTCTACACCTACTTCGGCAGCATGAGCGGCCTGGTCCGCGAGATGGCGCACGAGGGCTTCGCCCGGCTGGAACGCCAGTTCGCCAGGGTGCGGCAGACCGACGACCCGGTGGCCGACATGGCAGTGCTCGGCCACGCCTACCGTTACAACGCGAGGGTGAACTCCCACCTGTACGCGGTGATGTTCGGCGGCCAGTCGCTCGCCGGCTTCTCGCTCACCGAGGACGACCGCCAGTACGGCCGGTACACCCTGGGCACGGTGGTCGAGTGCGCCGGTCGCTGCATCGCCGCCGGCCGGTTCGCGGACGCGGACCCGCTGCTGATCGCCCACGAGATGTGGATCACCACGCACGGACTGGTGAACCTCGAACTCGGCCGGTACCTGATCGAACCGGTCGGCGCGGACCGGGCCTACGAGGCGATGCTGACCAGCCTCCTGGTCGGTGTCGGCGACGACGTGAAGTCCGCGACGGCGTCGTTGGCCGCGTCGAAGAAGCGCCGCCACCGCGAAGTGGAGGCGCCGGAGCCGGTCACGGGCCGAGGCTGACGTCTCCGGCGCCTACTCCGTCCGTGCCGGGCGGGCGGGGTCGGTGGTGCCGGTGCCGATCAGGGTGGTGGCGTCGAGTTCGGTCACGCCGTCCGCGCGGAGCGAGTCGAGGTAGTGCCAGCGCACCGCGTCGACGGTGTCGGGTTCCAGCCCGGCGAGACCGCGTCGGAACCCGGAACCGGTGATCACCAGCCAGGCGACCTCGGGCGTCATGGGCAGCCGCAGCTCGTGCACCGCGACCTCGACGTCGACCAAGCCGCGTCCGGTCAGCCAGTCGGCGTAGCTGTCCGCCTGGTTGATCCGGTCGATGAGGTGCGGGTCGCGCTCCTTCGCCGGCGGGGTGTCGGTGGCCGCCGCGACGGCACGGCCGAGGTGCCGGCCGGCGAGCTGCATCGACTCGCCGCGCCAGATGGTGAACACGACCCGGCCGCCGGGGCGGGTCAGGCTGATCAACCGGTCGGTGCCGGCCGTCATGTCGGGGAAGAAGAAGATGCCGAGCGCGCACAGCACCGCGTCGTAGGCGTCGGCCTCCCACTTCGTCACGTCGGCGGTGTGGGCGTGCACCTGCGGCACGTCGGTCGACAGCCGTGACAGCTCCGCGACCATCGGGCCCGACAGGTCGACGGCGTCCACCACACCGTGCGCGCCGACCAGGCGTGCCGCGGGGATCGCGGAAGCGCCGGTGCCGCAACAGGCGTCGAGGACGCGGTCGCCCGGACGGAGTCGGGCGGCGGCCGCGGTCGCCGCGCCGATCGGTTCCCACAGGTGACGCCCGAGTGCGGTGAAATCCGCCGCGGCGGCGTCGAAGGCGCGCAGGGTCTCTTCTCTCGGCGTATCAGACACCTCGTGATGGTAATCGTTGCCAACGGCCGGTGCTGCCGTTCGGCACGATCAGGACCACGGCGCCATCGGGTACCACGGGATGATCTCCCGCCGGGCCAGCAACCTGACGTCCCAGTACAGGAACGTGAAGACACCCGCGACGATCAGCGCGGCGGCCGTGATGGCGGCGACCCGCGCCGGGTTCGCCGAGAGCCACCCCTGCAACCGGCCGCCGGTGAAGTAGGCCAGCGCGAGGAAGATCAGGGCCATCACCACGATGTTGCCCACCGACTGGAGGGTGAACGCGGCGGCCCCGTACAGCGGGTTGTGGCTCTCGGCGGCGTCCCGGAACATCTGCCGGAACAGGGCGAACGGGCGGCCGATGAGGAACCCGGCGATCAGCACGCCCATGAACACCATCGGCGCGTTCGGGAACCTCCGCGCGATCCGGCGGAACGGGTCGCGCACCAGGCCGAGCGCGGCGAGCCCCATGTAGATCATCACGAGCCCGATCACGCCGAACACGATCAACGTCTGGATGCTGCGGCTGTTCAGCGTGCCGGGCGTCGACGCCGCGGTGGCGAACTGCGGCATCCGCGTGCCGACGATCCCGACCAGCACCCCGTACAGCGCGGACACCGGGATGATGCCGACCGCCAGCCACCCGATCGGCTTCAGCACGCCGCGCAGTCGTGCCCAGCGGGTCTCGGCCGCACCGAGCATGGGCGCGACTGCGCCGAACGCCGCGATGTTGCACGCCGTGAACGTGCCCGCGATGCCACTGACGAACGCGAACGCGATGCCCGACAGGATGCCCTCGATCGGGGTCTCCTTGGCGTTGTGGCCCAAGAGCGTGTTGGCGACGTTGTCGCCAATCGTGGAGTCGACGAAGTGCGCCGACCAGACCACGGTGAGCATGAAGCCGGCCAGCGCGCTGAGCGCGACGACGAGCCAACGTCGGTTCGGGAAGTGGCCGTTGACGAACGAGGACGTGCCGGAAATCGTCGTGGACGGCCGCTGGTGGATCTTGTCGGTGCCGCTGAGTGCCATCGGTCCCTCTCCGGAGCAATGCCGTTGAAGCCGCTTTCGGCGGCGGGAACTGGAGTTCGTCCAGCATCGCAGGGTGAAAGGCGGATTACGTTCTCCAGAAGTGCGAATTTCGATCGGCCGAACGGTCGCGGTGGGGTAACTCCGCAGGCAGGAGGGTCGCGCGGGACACTTCGAGCCAATTCGGTGATTTCTTCGACAGGTTGAATCACACTGTTATGGAATATTGCTGGTCAGCGGGCTGAACCGGGAATCAATGCGCCGTGAAAGCACCGGTCAAAACCGACCATGAGGCTCTCGGAACGTGAGTACGGCCTGGAGCACGTGCGTCCGACGGGCGGCGAGGTCGGCCAGCAGGCCGGGCGCTTCCTCGAACGGCACCCGCGTGGTGATCATGTGCCGGGTGATGGCCTCGTGCGCCGAGAGGAGCAGGTCGACGGTCTCGGCGGACAGCCGTTCCCGGTCCCAGGCGTGGGCCGTGCCGCGCGGCACCCGGCCGATCTGGGCGCACCGGACGGTCAGGCCGTTGTGGTGGAACTCCTCGCCCAGCCGCACGTCCCCCGCGCCGTCCGGGTAGAACGCCAGGTCGATCACCGCTCCCTGCGGCCGGAGCAGTCTCAGCGCCAGTGCGAGCCCCGACGACCGCCCGCGGCACTGGAAGACGACGTCCGCGCCGCGATCACCGGGGCCGTGCCGCCACCGCGACTTCAGCTCGACCGCCAAGTCCGTGGCGTCCGGGTCGGCGGCGGTGAGGCCCAACGCCGTCGCCGCCGCACGCCGCTGCGGAGTGGGGTCGACGACGACGACCTCCGCGGCGCCGTGGTGCCGGGCGAACAGCCCGGTGAGCAGCCCGACGACCCCGCCGCCCGTCACCACGACCCGTCGGCCGCGCACTCCGTCCGCAAGCGAGCGCACATCGGTGCCGTGCAGTTCCGCCGCGGCGTGCAGCAAGCCGTTGGCACAGATGGGTCCCATGTGCGCGACGTACACGCCGAGCAACGGATCCAGCGCCTCCGGCAGCACGATCACCCGATCGCGCAAGGGATTCCCGCGATACCCCGTCCGGTGGCCGTAGGTCATGGCCACCACGCTGCCCGCCGTTACACCGGCGGCCCGGCTCTCGGTGACCGTGCCGACCTCCATGTAGCCGAGCTTGCGCACCGGGTAGCCCGAACCGGTCGCCACCGGGCGGAACAGGCCGAGTTCCGTGTCCCACTGCGCGTGAAGCGCGGGATTCGTGCCTTTGAAGAACGACAGCTCGGTGCCCGCCGACAGTCCACTGTAGAGCGTCTGGACGTGGAACTCGCCGTCCGCCAACGGCTCCGGTTCCTGCTCGTCACACACCACCGCACGTCCGGGAGCCTCTACCACCAGCACCCGTTCACCCATCGGACGTCACCCGAACCGGTCGCCGGGTCGCCGCCGACTCCGCGATGAGGCACGCCAGCCGGTGCGTGCGGCAGGCCTCCTCGTAGGGCACGAGCGGTTCGGCCGGCCTGCCCAGCACCGCGTCCACGAACGCCCGGTCGGCCGCGCGCTTGGCGACGTCCGGGTCCACCTCGATCCGCCACGGTTCGCCGTCGTCGAGTTGGACGACCGCGCCGTCCTCCGCCAGCGTCACCACGAGCCCGTCCGCGCACACTTCGAGACTCGCACGGTGCTTGCGCCGCAGCAGGCACGTCGCGTTGAGAGTGCCGACCGCCCCGCTCGCGAACCGCAGCACCGCGGCCGTGGCACCGTCGACGTCCCCTTCGGCGATGGTCGGCGCCACCCCGTCGGCCATCGCGTGCACCTCCACCACCTCGCCCGCCAGCAGTCGCGCCACGTCCAGCACGTGCACCGCCTGCTCGACCACCTGCCCACCGGACTGGTCGCGCCGCGTCCACCACGACACCGGCGGCACCTTGTCCAGCCAGGAACCCGTGACCAGCCGCACCTGGCGGTCGGCGAGCACCCGTGCCGCCTGCCGCAGGGGAGCGGCATAGCGCCAGTGGTGGCCGACGGAGGTCAGCAGCCCTCGTTCGGCGACCGAGGCCGCGATCCGGTCCGCGACCTCCAGGTCCAGCCCGAGCGGCTTCTCCACGAACATCGGCACCCCGGCCGCGATCACCGCCTCCTCGACGGGACCGTGCGCGAACGGCGGCACGCACACGTAGACCGCGTCGAGCCCGAGGGCGAGAAGTTCCGGCACGTCGGCCACCGCGCGAGCGCCGAACTCCGCGGCGAACCGCTCCGCCCGGTCGGCGAGCGGGTCCGTCACCGCCACCACCGCGGCGTCCGGCAGCCCGGCCAGCATCCGGGCGTGCCGCAGGGCGACACCGCCCGCGCCGACGAACCCGATCCGGCAGTCGCTCACCGTGCCTCCGAAAGTCGTGTCGGGTGAGCAGTCGAGTACCGCCGGTGGCTACGCCCAAACCCGCGGGTCCGAGCACGCGGTGTGGGCGTTTCAAACGACTTCCAGCGGGAACGTCACCTCCGCGACCGAAGAGGGGCCGATGGATGAACGAGCCGACCCGATCCGCCACTGTCCGTGACTGGCTCACCCGACGCACCTACCACCACGGCCGGTGGCTTCCGCGAGAGCTGAGCGCCCGCAAGGACGGTCGGCAGGTCAGCGTGGTCATCCCGGCCCGGGACGAGCAGGCGACGATCGGCTCCATCGTGACCACCGTCCGGCGGCGCCTGGTGCACGACGTGCCGTTGGTGGACGAGATCATCGTGGTGGACTCCCGGTCCCGCGACCGGACCGCCGAGGTGGCCGCGGCGGCGGGCGCGACCGTGGTCGGCCAGGACGACGTGCTGCCCGCGCTGGAGCCGTTGTCCGGCAAGGGCGACGCGCTGTGGAAGGGCCTGGCGGCGAGCAGCGGGGACGTGGTCGCGTTCGTGGACGGCGACCTGCGCGACTTCTCCGCGCACTTCGTCACCGGGCTGCTCGGTCCGCTGCTCACCGACCCGGAAGTCTGCTACGTCAAGGGTTTCTACCGCCGTGCGCTGGAGTACGGAGACAAGGTCGAGGCCGACGGCGGCGGGCGGGTCACCGAACTCGTCGCCCGACCGCTGCTGAACCTGTTCTGGCCGGAACTGGCCGGGTTCGTCCAGCCGCTCGCGGGCGAGTACGCGGGGCGGCGCTCGGTGCTCACCCGGCTGCCGTTCGTGGCCGACTACGGCGTCGAGGTGGGCCACCTCATCGACCTGCTGTCGCTGTACGGGCTGGACGGGCTGGCGCAGGTCGACCTGGACGTGCGCCGGCACTCGCACCAGACGACGCACCGCCTCGGCGTGATGGCGGCGCAGATCATGCAGACCGTCTTCGACCGGCTGGGGCGCGCGGGGCGACTGCCCGGCGGCACGCGCGGCGCCATGACGCTGACCCAGTTCCACCACTCGACCGGCCCCGACCTGGATCCGGTCGACATCGGCGTGTCGTTCCGCGAACGCCCGCCGTTGGCCTTCACGGAGGTCGCGCGATGGGCGTGACCGTGCTGATGAACGCCGGTCCGTGGCTGCCCGTGCCGCCGAACGGCTACGGCGGCATCGAGAACATCGTCGCCACGCTGGTGCCCGAGCTGCGCAAGCGCGGTGTGCGGGTCGTCCTCGCCACCGTCGGCACGAGCACGCTGCCGGTGGACGAGCAAGTGTCGTTGTTCCCGGACGGTCAGTTCGAACACCTGCTCAAGCCCTACAACAGGGTGTCCGGCATCGCCCCTGCCCACTTGCACCGCGTGCTGGCCGAGCTCCGTGCCCGCGACGACATCGACCTCGTCCACGACCACGTCGAGGTGATCGGCCTGAGCACCCTCGCGGCGGCCGGTGTGCCGGCGCTGCACACACTGCACTGGGACCTCGCCAAGAACCGGGACTTCTACGCCACCGTCGACCTCGGCCCGCGGCAGTTCGTCAACGGGGTGTCGGCCGACCAGTTGCGGGCCGCGCCACCGTCGTTGCTCCGGCACAGCCTCGGGCACGTGCACCTGGCCACCCCGCTCGCCGACACCGCCGCCTCCCGGACGCTGCCGGCGAAGGCCGAGCACGTGGTGGTCCTCGGCCGGGTGACGCGGTGCAAGGGCCAGCACATCGCCGTGCGGGTGGCCCGTGAGCTGGGATGGCCGTTGATCCTCGCCGGGCCGGTCGGGCCTTTCCACACCCCGGAGGACTTGGAACGGGCGCCGGCCACCGATCCCGCCGTGCGGTCCAACCCCGATGTCCGCTACTGGTGCGACGAGGTCGCGCCGCACGTCGACGGACGGCGGGTGAGCTGGCTGGGGACGGTGCACGGGCGTGAGCGGGAACGACTCCTGGCCACCGCCACCGCCGCCCTGTTCCCGATCACGTGGGCGGAACCGGGCGGGACCGCCGTGGTCGAGGCGCTCGCACTCGGCTGCCCGGTGGTCGGTTTCCGCCGCGGCTGCCTGCCCGAACTCCTCGACCACGGCCGCACCGGCCTGCTGGCCGAGCCGGACGACGAGACCGACCTCCTGGAACAGCTGGTCGGCAGCAAGCGGATCGACCCGGCGGAGTGCGCGCGCGAGGCGGTGCGGCGGTTCCGGCCCGGCACGATGGCAGACCGCTACCTGGAGCTGTACCGGCACGTGCTGGGTGCGTCGTGATCTGGATCACGTCCGCGATCGTCCTTTTCGGACCGCTCGTGGCGGCTCGTGGAGCACACCTGACCTGGTGGTCCGGTCGGATCGGGAACGCGTGGCGCGGCCGGACGCCGTGACTTTCCGACGAGCCGTCGGTTTCGGTGTTTGCCCGGACGTGCCGCCGGGTAACTGGGGGATTGTTTCTGCCTTGAGAACACAGGGCACTGGAGGGCGGACCGTGAGCACTGTCGAAGTCCCTCGGGACGGGGTCGATCTCGACCTGCCCGACACGCCTCCCACACCGGCCGCGCTGTCGGGACTCGTGGCCGGCACGTTCCCGGGAACCGGCGACGACCGGCTGGTGGACATCCTGGTGGTCGCCGGGCAACTGGTGGGCAACGCCTATCTGCACGCCCACGCGCCACGCCGGCTGCGGTTGACCCGGTCGGGCGACGGCGAACTGGTCCGGGTCGAAGTGGACGACGCCAGCCCGAGCCGACTCCCGGTCCTGGGCCGGCTCGACACCCCCGAGCACGGCCGGGGCCTGCTCATGGTCAACCGGCTGTCGGTCAACTGGGGGCATCGGCCCCGGCGTGACCACAAGACGGTCTGGGCCGAGGTCCGACTGGTCTGAATCGTTCCCGCCACCGCGTTCACCACCGGCCCGCGACCCGCCTCGGATCACAGTTTGCGGATGTCGCGGTGGGGAAACCCGACCGATACGCCCGAAGACCGCCCCGGGAGTGACAGCAGCTGGAAGGCACGAGTGTGGACGTCGTCGAACGGTCCCCTGACCACATCGACTTCGACTTGGAGGACAACGTTCCGCCGATGCGCCGTGCGCGGACGTGGATCACCGAGAACCTGCCCGACCTGGACCGGTCGCAACTGCTCGACCTGTTGGTTATCGCCGACGCCCTGTTGACCAACGCCTTCGAGCACGCCAGCGCGCCGCGACGGCTGCGGCTGCGGCGGCTGCGGCGGCCGCGTGGCGGGCGGGTGGTCCGGGTGGAAGTGGACGACGCCAGCCCTGAACTGCTGCCCGTGCTGGGCAAGCCTGGCGCGCGTGGACTGCACAACCGAGGTCTGCTGCTGGTGAACCGGTTGTCGTCCGGGTGGGGCGTGGACCCCCATGAGCGTCACAAGACGGTGTGGGGAGAGGTCGGGGCCTGAATTCGCGGCCGGGCCCCGACCTCCGTCCCGCTGTCCAAATTGGATCGACTTTGTTCCCAATCCGGGCGATATGCCCGATCTTTGTGAACGTCTAACCAACTATAGGACTGTTCAGTCAATTGCCTCGTCCGTTCGGCGTGCTCAGGGCGGCGGGGACGCGCTCCGGGGGCAGCGGGGAGGCGCTCGGGGTGGCGGGGGACGTGCGATGGCCCTCCGGGTGGCCGGCGGATCGCCCTCGCGGAGGGCCGTGCAGTACGGTCGACCGTGACGGACCGTGCGGAGTCCCGCACCCTTCGTCAGGGATTCCGGTATGACGTTCGGCCCGCCCGGCAGAGTCGACGGGGGATGGTGCCGGCCGCAGGTGTGCTCCGGAGCACGGTTTCGACACGACTGCCTACCGAATTCCGGTCGACGTGCGAGTCGTCGTGGTGATCATGCTATGTCGGACGCCCCCGGACCGCGGTTGGGCCGGATGGGTCAATGTCTCATTTCGCACGTTGCGCCGTTTGAGGCTACCGACCCCGGTGCAAAATGAATTGTTCGTTTCGTGGATCCGAAGCTTGGATGACCGGAACCGCTCCCGGAACCGCCTATGTGCGGGTGTGGCTAAATCCTCGTGGGCCGGCCCGGGTTGCTTCGCGTGCTATAAAACGCCAGTCTGCATCCGTCGTGAAAAGGCCGTCGGTCGCCCAACTTGGAAGGGAGCTGGTGATGGTGCTTTCGGACCACCGTGGTGCCCTCGCCGAGTTGACCGCCCTGCTCGCCGAATGCACGCTGGGCGCGGGGCGTTTCGCTCTCGTCAGCGGGGGTCTGGCCAGCGGAAAGACCGAGCTGTTGCAGCAGTTCCAGCGCCGTGCCGCGGACGCCGGGGCCCTCCTGCTGACGGCGGCGGGCGCGCCCGCCGAGCGCGCCCTCCAGGCCGGGATCGTCGACCAGTTGTTCCACGGCGCCGGTCTGCCGCCGGAGATCGCGGACCGCATTTCGCACCTGATCATGCCGTTTGCGGCGACCGTAGATGAGTCAGATTCGGATGTCCGCGCTATTCGGCACGGCAGTGTGCGCGCGGTGCACGAGATGTGCGGAATTGTCCTCGAATTAACCCGCGAGCGGCCCGTGGTGATCTGCGTGGACGACGTTCAATTCGCGGACAGTTCGTCATTGCAATTCCTGCTCTACCTCCGCCGGCGGATGGGCTCCGGGCGCGTGCTCGTGGTGCTGACCGAGTGGGAACAGCCCCAGCTGACCCTGCCGCTGTTCCACGGCGAGATGACGCGCCGGCCGCACCACCGCATCCGGCTCGCCCCGCTGTCCGAAGCCGGCATCGCCGACCTGCTGCGCGAGCGCGCCGGCCAGGACGACGCCGACGCGGCCGACGAAGCCGCCGAGTCGGCCCCGGTGCTGCACCGGATCACCGGCGGCAACCCGATGCTGGTCCGGGCCATGATCGAGGACGTGGACGCCGGCCGGCCGGCCGGACCGGAACGGGTCGGCCCGGCGTTCGGGCGCGCGGTGCTGGAGTGCCTGCACCGCTGGGAAGCGGGCCTGCTGGACGTGGCCCGTGCGGTCGCCGTGCTCGGCGAGGACCGCACGCCCCTCCTGGTCGGGCGGCTGGCGGGCACCACGCCCGAGGCCGCCGAGCAGGTGGCCGACATCCTCACCGCCGCCGGCCTGCTGGTCGACGGCCGGTTCCGGCACCCCGGCGCCGAGGCCGCCGTCCTGGACAGCATGCCGGGCGCGGAGCGTTCACGGCTGCACGCGCACGCCGCCGAGTTGCTCTACCAGCGCGGCGCGGCCACCGCCGTCGTCGCCGATCACCTGGTGGCGGCGGACCGCGTGTCGGCCGGGTGGCCGGTGGCCGTGCTGCGGATCGCCGCCGAGCAGGCGCTGATGGGCGACGACGTGGCCGCCGCCGTGCGGTACCTCGAACCGGCGCTGCCCGCGGCCGACGAAGACGAACGCCTTGGCATCACGTGCGTGCTCGTGCACGCGCTGTGGCGGGTCAACCCCGCCGCCGCCGTCGTGCACGCCGCACCCCTGCGCGAAGCGATGTGGGACGGGCGCTTACGCGGCCGGGACGCGATGAGCGTCGTGCAGCACGCCCTGTGGAACGGCGACGAGGCCACCGCGATCCGCGCGCTCGACATCCTCAAGGCCAAGCCGGAGCTGTTGGACGCGCAGAGCGCCGCCGAACTGCGGATCATCTGCCAGTGGGTCCACGGCCTGGGCGCGGCGACCTCGATGGCGTCGAACGCCGCGTCCGACGCGGACCCGTGGGTAGCCGCGGCAGAGGCGTTGGGCACGTTCTGGACCGCCGAGTTCTGCGCGGACGCCACCGACAGCGCCGAGCACATCCTCCAGAGCTGCCACCCCGGCGACATGGCCTTGGAGGTCGTGCTCACCGCACTGCTGATCCTCGTGCACGGCGGGCACACCGAACACGCCGAGCGCTGGTGCGAGCGGCTTGCCGCCGAAGCCGCCCGCAGCGGCGCGGTGACCTGGCAGGCGCTCATCGAGGTGATCAGGGCGGACATCGCGTTGCGCCGCGGCGAGGTCGTGGTGGCGGTCGCCCGCGCGGAGACCGCGTTAGGGCTGCTGCCGCACCAGGGCTGGGGCGTGTCGATCGGCTACCCGCTCGCGGTGCTGCTGCAAGCCAACAGCGTCCTGGGCCGGCACCGCGTGGTCGGCGAGCTGATGCGGCTGCGCGTGCCGGACGCCATGTTCTCCACCGTCTGCGGCCTGCGCTACCTCAACGCGCGCGGTCACGCCAACCTCACCGCCGGCCGCGTGCTGGCCGCCATCAGCGATTTCCAGAACTGCGGCACCCGGATGCGCGACTGGGGCATCGACCTGCCGGTGCTGGCGTCGTGGCGCTGCGGCCTGGCCGAGGCGAACCTCCTGCTCGGCCGCCCGGAAGTGGCCCGCGAGCTCATCCGCGAACAGATGCGGCTCCCCGCCGGCGACCGGCGCACGCGCGGGACGTCGCTGCGGGTGATGGCCGCGGCCGGTGAACCGGAAGAGCGGCCCGCGCTGCTCCGCGAAGCCGTGCACCACCTCCGTCAGGCGGGCGACCGGGTCGAGCTGGCCCGCGCGCTGTCGGACCTCAGCGAGGCCCTGGCCGACATCGGCGAGCACGGGCAGTCCAGGGAACTGGCCAGGATCGCGGCCGAGGAGACGAAGGCGTCCTACTCCGGCGCGCTGCCCATCCCGATCGACTGGGCGGTCGGCGACGCGGCGGACCCGCCCGACGAGCCGCCCGCGCTCAGCGACTCCGAACGCCGGGTCGCCGAACTCGCCGCGCAGGGCCACACGAACCGGGAGATCAGCGGGCTGCTCTACATCACGGTGAGCACCGTGGAGCAGCACCTCACCAGGGTGTACCGCAAGCTCGGCCTCAAAAGCCGGGCGGACCTTCCCCGTCGACTCGCGCACCTCACCGGCACGACGAGCACCCGGGCGTTCGAAGCGCGCGGGTGACACGACACCCACCACCAGCACCACCTGCGCCGGACCGACCGGCGCCTGAGCGGAAAGAGCTGCCCATGTCAACCGACTCCACCTGCCGGATCTGCACGGGGACGGTCGCCGAGTTCGTCGATCTCGGCACCCAGCCGCTGTCGGACGCCTTCCGGCTGCCGGAGGACACCTCCGAGGAGTTCTTCTACCGGCTCGCCGTGGGCGTGTGCGGCACCTGCGGCATGGTGCAGCTGATGGAGGAGGTGCCGCGGGAGAAGATGTTCCACGAGGACTACCCGTACATCTCGCAGGGCTCCGCGGTGATGCGCAAGCACTTCCGGGCGTTGGCCGAGCGGTTCCTGGCCACCGAACTCGCCGGGACCGACCCGTTCGTGGTGGAGCTGGGCTGCAACGACGGCACGATGCTGCGCGCGGTGGCCGATGCGGGCGTGCGGCACCTGGGCGTCGAGCCGTCCGGCGCGGTCGCCGACATGGCCGCGGCGGCCGGTGTCCGGGTGCGCAAGGACTTCTTCGAGGAGTCCACCGCGCTGTCCATCCGCGATCAGGACGGCCCGGCCGACGTGATCTACGCGGCGAACACGCTGTGCCACATCCCTTACATGGGCTCGATCCTGCAGGGCGTCGAGGCGCTGCTCGCGCCCGCCGGCGTGTTCGTGTTCGAGGACCCCTACCTGGGCGACATCATCGAGCGGACGTCGTTCGACCAGATCTACGACGAGCACTTCTTCCTGTTCAGCGCCGGTTCGGTGGACGAGATGGCCCGCCGGCACGGCCTGGAGCTGGTCGACGTCGAACGCCTTGAGGTGCACGGCGGCGAGGTCCGCTACACGTTGGCCCGGCCGGGCGCGCGCACGCGGTCCGACGCGGTCACCGAGCTGCTGGCCGAGGAGAAGGAGCGCGGGCTGGCGGAGCGGGCGACGCTGGACGCCTTCGGGGACCGCATCCGCGCCATCCGCGACGACCTGGTGGCGTTGCTGCGTCAGCTGAAGGCCGAGGGCAAGCGGGTGGTCGGCTACGGCGCGACCGCCAAGAGCGCCACCGTGACCAACCTCTGCGGCATCGGCCCGGACCTGGTCGAGTTCATCGGCGACACCACGCCCGCCAAGCAGCACCGGCTCGCGCCCGGCTCCCACATCCCGGTGCGCCCGGCGGCGGAGTTCGCCAACCCGTACCCGGACTACGCGCTGCTCTTCGCCTGGAACCACGCTGCGGAGATCATGGCCAAGGAACAGGCGTTCCGGGAGGCGGGCGGCAAGTGGATCCTGTACGTCCCCGAAGTGCACGTGGTCTGACGGTGAAGGCTTTGCGCGCGGGTACCAAGGTCGCGGTGCTCGGCGGCTCGGGGTTCGTCGGTTCGGCGGTGGCCGCGCGGTTGGCCGCCGCCGGGGCAGCGGTGCGGGTGGTCGCCCGCAACCCCGGCGTGCCGCCGTTCCGGGCCGAGTCGGTCGCCGCCGACCTGACCGAGCCCGGCCGGGTCGCCGCCGCCGTCGCCGGGGCGGATGTCGTGCTGCCACTGGTGTTGTTCACCGGCAGCGGCACCTGGCGGGTCGAGGAGGGCGGCGCGGACGACGCCGCCAGGGTCAACGTGGGCGTGATCGCCGACGTGGTGGCCGCGGTCGGTGCGGCGGTGGTGTTCCCCGGCTCCACCTCACAAGTCGGACCCGGTGCGCCGGAACGGATCGACGGCGCCGAACCGGACCGGCCGGACAGCGAGTACGACCGGCAGAAGTGCGCGGCCGAACGCCTCGTGCTGGACGCGGGCGGCTGCGGTCTGCGGCTGCCCACGGTGTTCGGTCCCTCGTCGGGCTCACCGGACCGGGGCGTGGTGGCCGCGATGGCGCGCCGCGCGTTGACCGGACAGCCGTTGACCGTGTGGGGCAGCGGGGAGATGGAACGGGACCTGCTGTTCGTCGAGGACGTGGCCGAGGCGTTCGTGGTCGCGGTCGCGCACGTCGACGAGCTCGCCGGACGCGCGTGGCTGATCGGCTCCGGCGCCGGGACCTCGGTGCGGCGCCTGTTCGAAGCGGTGTCCGAAGCGGTGGCCGCGCACACCGGGCTGCCGCCGGTGCCGGTGCGGTCGGTGCCACCGCCGGAACATGCCACACCGATGGACTTCCGGAGCCTGGTGGCGGATCCGGCGGCGTTCAGCGGGGTCACCGGGTGGCGTGCCCGCGTGCCGTTGGCCGACGCGGTCGCCCGGACGGTCGCCGCCGTGGCCGACGAACTCCACAGTGGACGGACCGAGCCGGCGCACCCCTAACCCCTGTCTAGGGGTGCCCCTAGTGGTTGACCACGCAGTCCGGACCGCATCAAGCTGGTGCGGAAATCGGGCCGTCGGACGGAAGGTGCTGATGAAAGCGCGTGAGCTCGCCGTCAGCGGCGCCTGGGAGTTCGAGCCCGAGGTCTTCCCCGACGACCGCGGTCTGTTCGTCTCCCAGTTCCAGGAATCGGTGTACGTGGAGGCCGTCGGCGCGCCGCTGTTCGCGGTGGCGCAGGCCAGCACCAGCGTTTCCCGCCGCGGTGTCGCCCGGGGCGTGCACTACGCCCGCACCTCGCCCGGCTGCGCCAAATACGTGCACTGCTCACGTGGCCGGGTGCTGGACTTCGTGATCGACCTGCGGGTCGGCTCACCGACGTTCGGCGTCTGGGACTCCGTCGAACTGTCCGCGGACAGCTTCCGCGCCGTCCACATCCCGGCCGGGCTCGGGCACGCGTTCCTGGCGCTGGAGGACGATTCCACCGTCTGCTACCTGATGTCCCGCGGCTACCAGCCGGACGACGAGCTGGCGGTGTCCCTGTTGGACCCGGACCTGGCGCTGCCCATGCCCGCCGACGCGGTCCAGTCCCACCGCGACCTCGTCGCACCCACCCTCGACAAGGCTCGTGCCGCCGGGCTGCTGCCCGCGTACTCGGCCTGAGGAAAGGAAGTCCACCAGGTGTCAGCGCCCACTCGCCCGCCGACCGGGCCGCGCCTGGCCGAGTCGATGCTCATCGGCGGCGGCACCGAAGCCGTGCACGCCTGGCTCGCCCGGACCGCCGAGCACTGCTGGATGCGCGTCGACCGCGTGCCGCTCGACGAGGTGGCGGGCTGGCGGACCGAACCGGACACCGGCAACATCCGGCACCACACCGGACGGTTCTTCAGCGTCGAGTCGCTGGCGGTGGACCTGCCCGGCGCGGCCGTGCCGCACTGGCGCCAGCCGATCATCAACCAGCCGGAGATCGGCATCCTCGGCATCCTGGCCCGCGAGGTCGACGGCGTCCTGCACTTCCTCATGCAGGCCAAGCACGAACCCGGCAACCCCAACGGGCTGCAACTGTCGCCGACCGTGCAGGCCACCCGCAGCAACTACACGCGCGTGCACCAGGGCAAGGCGATCCCGTACCTGGAGCACTTCCGCGACACCTCCGGCCACCGCGTCGTCGTGGACATCCGCCAGTCCGAGCAGGGCGCCTGGTTCTACCGCAAGCGCAACCGGAACATGGTGGTCGAGGTCGACGGCGACATCGAGGTGCACGACGGGTTCCGCTGGCTGACGTTGGGCGAGGTGGCCGACCTGATGGCGGTGCCGGACCTGGTCAACATGGACGCCCGCACGGTGCTGGCCTGCTTGCCTTCGGGCGGTGCGGGGCTGGCGGGTGCGGCGACCGACGCGTTCACCACCGCGCTCGTCCGCTCCCTCGATCCGGCGACGCCCGGCGTGCACACGATCGGCGACGTGCTGAGCTGGATCACGGAGGTGCGCACGCGCACCGACCTGCACGTCGCCCTCGGCCCGCTGGCCGGCCTGACCGACTGGACCCGCGTCGACGGGCGCATCGCGCACCGCAGCGGCGGGTTCTTCACCGTGGTCGGCGTGGACGTGGAAGCCGGTGGGCGCGAGGTCGCGGCCTGGTCCCAGCCCATGATCGAACCGGTCGGCACCGGCGTGATCGCGTTCCTGGTCAAGGAGATCGGCGGCACGCTGCACGTGCTGACCCACGCCCGCACCGAACCCGGCTACGCGGACGTGACCGAGCTGGCGCCGACCGTCCAGTGTGTGCCGGAGACGTACGACCACCTGCCCGCCCGGCCCCGGTTCCTGGACGAGGTGCTGACGTCCTCGAGGGTCCGGTTCGACACCGTGCTGTCGGAGGAGGGCGGCCGGTTCCTGGGCGCCCGCAACCGGTACATGATCGTGGAGACCGACGCCGACGTCGCCGCGGACGACCCCGAGTACCGGTGGCTCACCCCGCACCAGTACGAGGAGCTGTTACGGCACAGCTTCTACGTGAACATCCAGGCCCGCAGCCTGCTGCTCTGCCTGCGCAGCCTCGTCCCCCGCGGCTGACGGTGTCCCGACGCACGAGCCCCGGTCCGCTGTGGACCGGGGCTCGTGCGTCGCGGTCACAGCGCGGCGAGCACTTCCCGCAGCGAGGTGATGACGTGCTGCTGGGTCTCCTCGGGCAGCGACGGGTACATCGGCAGCGAGAAGATCTCGCCGGCCAGCCGTTCAGTGACCGGCAGGCTGCCCTTCTCATAGCCGAGGTGCGCGAAACCGGTCATCGTGTGCACCGGCCACGGGTAGCTGATGTTGAGCTGGATGTCGTACGCCTTCAAGGCTTCCATGATGTCGTCACGGCGCGGGTGGCGCACCACGTAGACGTAGTACACGTGGGTGTTGCCGGGCGCGGTCACGGGCAGCACGAGGTCCGTGTCGGCCAACCCCTCGACGTAACGCGCGGCGATGGCCTGCCGTCCGGCGACGTACTGGTCGAGCCGGCCGAGCTTGCGGCGCAGGATCTCGGCCTGCACCTCGTCCAGCCGGCAGTTGTGGCCGGGGGTCTCGACCACGTAGTAGGTCTTCTCCATCCCGTAGTAGCGGTGCCGGCGCAGGTTCGCGTCGATGGTCGGGTCGTTGGTGATCGTCGCGCCGCCGTCGCCGTACGCGCCGAGCACCTTGGTGGGGTAGAAGGAGAACGCGGCGGCGGCGCCCATGGACCCGGCGATCTTGCCGTGGTGGAGCGCGCCGTGTGCCTGCGCGCAGTCCTCCAGCAGCACCAGGCCGTGCTCGTCGGCGATCGCGCGCAGCGGCGCCATGTCGACGCACTGCCCGTAGAGGTGCACCGGCAGCAGGCACTTGGTGCGCGGGGTGATCGCGGCGACGACCTGGTCCACGTCCATCAGGTACGTGTCGGGGTGCACGTCGACGAACACCGGGGTCGCGCCCGCCGCGTCGATCGCCAGCACGGTCGGGGCGGCGGTGTTGGACACCGTGATGACCTCGTCACCCGCGCCGACCCCGACCGCCTGCAACGCGAGGCGGATGGCGTTCGTGCCGTTGTCCACGCCGACGCAGTGCGACACGCCGTGGTAGCCGGCGAACTCCGCCTCGAACGACGACACGCTGGGACCGAGGACGAGCCTGCCGGACGAGAACACCGTCTCGACCGCGTCGAGTATGTCCTTCCGCTCCGATTCGTATTCACGCGAGTAGTCCCAGACAAGTGTGGTCATAGCTGCCCTTTCGACAATCGGAGGTCGAGGGTCAGCCTAGGCGCGCCCCTGGATAGGGGGTAACCCCTAACATGCAGGTCAAGCCAGTCGCTGTGGTGCGAACGCAGCAGCGCCGGCTGGGCCGTTCGCGTGCGCTCCGGGTTGCGTTTCAATAGGGGATTAGGGGTGTCCAGGCCAGTTCCGGCCGCTTTACGGTGGCGACGCTCCCGGCACGGGTGCCGGATTCCACGACGTCCTGGGGATGGGATCAACTAATGTCGCGGCATTTCCTGTTCATGTGCCACCCCGACCACGGCCACATCATTCCCAACCTGGCGATGGTCACCGAGTTGGCCGCCCGCGGCCACCGGGTCACCTACCTGACCGCGCCGAGCATGGCCGATGTCGTGACCGAGGCCGGCGCCACCGCCGTGGCCTATGACTCCCGCTACCGCGACGCGGATTTCGCCCTGGTCGCCAACGACCCCGGTTACCTGATGGGCGTGCTGCTCGACGAGAGCGCCGCCATGCTGGCCACCGCGACCGCCGACCTCGACGGCGACCGGCCCGGCATGATCGTCTACGACACGTCGATCCTGTACGCGGCCCGTGTCCTCGCCCGCCGCTGGGGCGTCCCGGCCGCGCAGGTCATCCCGGTGTTCGCGTCGAACGAGCACTTCTCGTTCCTCAACGCCATGTACAACCCCGAGTCCTCCGGCGCGACGCCCGCCGTCGAGAAGCCCAAGGAGATGCCGGAGTGGGTCGGCGCGACGATGGCGCGGATCGCCGCGCTGTGCGCCGAGCACGAGGTCTCCGCCCCGCCGCACGAGGTGTGGTTCGAGGTGCCGCCGCTGAGCCTGGTCACCGTGCCGCGCGAGTTCCAGTACGCCGGTGAGACGTTCGACGAGCGGTTCGTGTTCGTCGGGCCTTGCGTCGGCGACCGCGGGTTCCTCGGGTCCTGGTCACCGCCCGCCAGTGGGCTGCCGGTGGTGCTGGTGTCGTTGGGCGCGGTGTTCAACGAGCACCAGGACTTCTTCCGCACGTGCGTCGAGGCGTTCCGCGGCCGGCCGTGGCACGCGGTGATGACGATGGGCGACGGCGTGGACCCGGCGTCGCTCGGCGAGCTGCCGCCGAACGTCGAGGTGCACCGCTGGGTGCCGCACGTGACGGTGCTGGAGCACGCCTCGCTGTGCGTGACGCACGGTGGCATGGGCACGGTGATGGAGGCGCTGCGCGCCGGTACGCCGATGGTGTGCGTGCCGGGGTCCGCGCTGGACCGGCCGACCGGGTGGCGGCTGCGTGAACTGGGGCTGGGCACCATGCTCGACCCGGACGCCCTCACCGCGGACGCGCTGGTCGGCGCCGTCACGTCGGTGCTCGGCGACCCCGAGGTCGCGTCCCGTTCGGACCTGATGCGCAAGGCGGTCGCCGACTCGGGTGGCGCTTCCCGTGCGGCGGACGAGATCGAGCGGCACCTGGCGCGGTCGCGTTGACGCCGACAGCGCTGATGGCGGAACCGATGGAGTTCGGCATCCTGGGGCCGATCCGGGCGGTGCGCGGCGCCGACGAGCTGCGGGTCGGCGGGCCGCGTGAGCGCGCGGTGCTGGCCAGCCTGGTGTTCGACGCCAACCGGGTGGTCAGCGTGGACCGGCTGATCGAGGCGGTCTGGCACGGTGACCCGCCCGCCAGCGCACGCGGTCAGATCGCGATCTGCGTGTCGCGGCTGCGGCGGGCGCTCGGCGACACGGGCGCGGGGCGGATCATCGCCACCGCCAGCCCCGGGTACGTGGTGCGGGTGGACGATGACGGCGCGGACTGGTCGCGGTTCAACAGTCTGATCAGCCGGGCTCGGGCTTGCGTCGCCCGTGATGACCTGTCGGGTGCGGTGGCTTCCTTACGCGAGGCGTTGGGACTCTGGCGCGGGGTGCCGTTCGAGGACCTGCCGGGGCTGCGGGCCGAGGCGGTCTGGCTCCAGTCGGCGCGGCTCGACGCGGTGGAGACCTGCGCCGAGCTGGAGTTGCGGCTGGGGCTGCACTACCGGGTGGGCAAGGAGCTCGCGGCGATCGTGGCGGAGCACCCGTTGCGGGAGCGCGCTCGTGCCCAGCTGATGTTGGCCCAGTACCGGTCGGGTCGGCGGGCCGAGGCGTTGCGGACCTACCAGGACGCCCGGCGCACGTTGATCGAGCAGGTGGGCCTGGAGCCGGGGCCGGAACTGCGTGAGCTGCACGACAAGATCCTGCGCGACGCGCCGGTGCTGCTGCCGCAGCCTCGGGTGGAGGCCGTGCCGGTGGCCGTGCCTTCGCAGCTGCCGCGGCAGGCGCTGCCGTTCGCGGGCCGTGAAGCCGAGTTGGCGGAACTGGACGCCGCGCTGGGTGGTGGGCCCGACGTGCCCGGGACCGTGGTGCTGTCCGGTCCGGGTGAGGTGGGCAAGACGGCGCTGGCGTTGCGTTGGGCGCACCAGCGGATCGACCGGTTCCCCGACGGGCAGCTGTACGCCGACCTGGTGGACGACTTCGGGCGTCCGGTGTCGCCGATGGTGTTGCTGGACCGGTTCCTGCGGGCGCTCGGCGTGCCGGGGGGGTCCATTCCGGACGATCCGGGGGAGAAGGTCGCCCTGTACCGCAGCAGCGTGGCCCGCCGGCGGATCCTGGTGGTGTTGGACGACGCGGTGGACTTCGCCCAGGTGCGGCCGTTGCTGCCGGGCGGGCCGCACTCGCGGGTGATCGTCACCAGCCGTGGTCCGATGGCCGAGCTGGTCGCCCGCCAAGGGGCGTACCAGGCGCTCTTGACGCCGTTGCGGCCGGAGGAGTCCTGGCAGCTGCTGTCCATGCTGCTCGGCCCGCACTGGGTGGCCGAGGAACGCCACGAGGCCACCCGCCTCGTCGGCCTCTCCGACGGCTACCCGCTCCCGCTCCGAAGAGCCGCGGCCGAAGTCCGCTCCGAACCCCACCTCCCCGCCACCCGCCTCCGCGTCCCCGCGTGAGTCCTACGTTCAGGACGCGTGAGTCCTACGTTCACGCCCGGTGAGTCCTACGTTCAGGACCCCCGAATTCAACGTTCGGAACAGACCCGAACGTGGGCCGCACCTCCTGAGCGTTGAATTCGGGGGTTCCGAACGTAGGACACGGTGGTCGTGAACGTAGGACTCACGCGTTCCGAACGTAGGACTCACGGGTGGAGCTGTTGACCACCATCGGCTACCTGTTCCCGCACTCCTGGGCGATGGACGCCCTGCTCGCGCCCGCCCGTCCGGGCGCGAACCTGAGCGCGGTGTGGCTGGAGGTGGCCGTCCTGGCCGGCATGGCGGTCGTCGTGCCGGGCATCACGCTGACCGTCTTCCGCCGCCGGGCGCTGACCAACGTCTGACCAGGATCCCGTTTCGCGCCCGTCTGTTCCCGGGTACGCCCGAAGCGGAAATGAGTGCGGGCCTGCGGATCGCCGCAGGTAGTGTTCACGGCGATCAGGGCGCCGTTGCCCACTTCCCGTACATGTTTGCCCTGGGGGTCTTGCGTGACTGCCGCACGTCTGTCCGAGTCCGACGTCGAGACGTCGCCACCCGGGCTCAGCCGCAGCGACCGCGCCGTGATCGGCGTGTTGCTCGTGGCTACTTTCGTGGTCATCCTCAACGAGACGATCATGGGCGTCGCGCTCCCCGTGCTGCTGGTCGACCTCCAGGTCACGGCGGCGGTGGGCCAGTGGCTCACCGCGGGCTTCCTGTTGACGATGTCGGTGGTCATCCCGATCACCGGCTACCTGATCCAGCGGGTGCCGACGCGGGTGCTGTACGGCCTGGCGATGAGCCTGTTCAGCGCGGGCACCCTGCTCGCGGCGCTGGCTCCCGGCTTCACGGTGCTGCTCACGGCACGCGTCATCCAGGCGACCGGCACCGCGATCATGCTCCCGTTGCTGATGACGACCGTGATGACGCTCGTGCCGGCGGCCCGCCGAGGCGCTGTGATGGGCAACATCTCCATCGTCATCTCCGTCGCGCCGGCCATCGGCCCGACGGTGTCCGGTGTGGTGCTGAACCAGTTCGGCTGGCGGGCCATGTTCTGGGTGGTGCTGCCGATCTCGGTGGCGGCGCTGGTGCTGGGCCTGCGCTGGGTGACGCGCATCGGCGAGGCGAGCAGCGCGCCGATCGACGTGCTGTCGGTGGTGCTGTCCGTGTTCGGTTTCGGCGGGCTGGTCTACGGCCTGTCGAACATCGGGCACAGCGGCGGCGGCGCCGGTATGTGGGTGGCGCTCGCGGTGGGCGTGCTGGGCATCACGGCGTTCGTGCTGCGGCAGGTGTCGCTCCAGCGCCACGAGCGCGCGTTGCTGGACCTGCGCACGTTCGCCTTCCGCACGTTCACGCTGGCCAGCGCCCTGATGATGGTCCTGATGGCACTGCTCCTCGGCGCCGTCACGATCCTGCCGCTCTACACCCAGAACGTGCTCAAGCTCGACCCGCTCGACACGGGGCTCCTGCTGCTGCCCGGCGGTCTGCTGATGGGCCTGCTGTCGCCGGTCGTCGGCCGGCTCTACGACCGGGTGGGGCCGCGCGTCCTGCTCATCGTCGGCACGGTCGCCACCAGCGCGTCCTTGTGGTTCGCGACGACGTTCGACGCCTCGACGTCCACCGCGCTGGTGCTGGTGTTCCACCTGGTGCTGAGCGTGGGTCTGGCGTTCTCGTTCACGCCGCTGTTCTCCGCCGGTCTGGGCGCGTTGCCGGCTCGGCTGTACGCGCACGGCAGTGCCGTCTTCAGCACGACACAGCAGTTGGCCGCCGCGGCCGGGGTGGCGTTGCTGGTGAGCGTGATGAGCGCGCGTGCGGCGGAGTTGGCCGCGTCCGGTGAGTCGGCGATCGGCGCCGAGGTGGGCGGGTTGCGCACGGCGTTCCTGATGGCGGCGATCCTGTCGGTGGTGGCGGTGGTCGGTGCGTTCATGGTCCGCGGCGGGAAGGCCGAGACGCCTGCCTGATCGCTTTTGATCGGAACTGGTCGGAGTTGTGGGCTTGACCGGACAAATGGCGATCGCAGATGATCGGTCCACTGTTCGAGTTGTTCCGGCCGCAAAGGACTCCGCGTGACCCGATCTGAGGCGTTGTTGGCGGAGTCGATCACCGGCTGGGGTCGGGACAGGTGGGCTGAGCTGGCCGACCGGATGCTGCTCGCCGTCCGGGCCCACGCCTCACCGGGCCACGCCCGGATCACGCCGCCCGGGTCGCCCGGCGGGTACGGCACGGCGGTCGACGGGCTGGAGGGGTTCGCCCGCACGTTCCTGGTCGCGGGTTTCCGGCTCGCGGGCGAGGACGGCCGTGACCCGCTGGGCCTGGCCGAGTGGTACGCGAAGGGCCTGGACGCGGGCACGGACCCGGCGTCCCCCGAACGCTGGCCGCGTCCCGAGGAGCACGCGCAGGCCAAGGTCGAGGCGGCGTCGATCGCGTTGATCCTGGACATGACGCGGCCCTGGCTGTGGGACCGGCTGACGGACTCCGTGCGCGACCGGGTGGTCGACTACCTGTCCGCCGTGGTCGGCGACGACACCTACCCGCGGTGCAACTGGGTGTGGTTCCGGATCGTGGTGGAGACGTTCCTGCGGTCGGTCGGTGGACCGTGGCGGGCGGAGGACATCGCGTCCGACCTGGCGGCGCACGACTCCTTCTACCGGGGCGACGGGTGGTTCGCCGACGGCGAGGAGCGGTCGTTCGACCACTACGGAGGTTGGGCGCTGCACCTGTACCCGGTGTTGTGGGCGCGGATGCGGGGCGCTTCGGACCTGGCCGGGGACCGGACTCCGCTCGACGTGGCGCGGCTCGACCGCTTCCTGGTGGACTACGTGCGGCTGATCGGCGGGGACGGCGCACCGTTGGTGCAGGGCCGGAGCCTGATCTACCGGTTCGCGGCGGCGGCGCCGTTGTGGGCGGGTGCGGTGGCGGGCGTCACGTCGACCTCGCCGGGTCTGCTGCGCCGTGCGGCGTCCGGGATGGTGGCGCACTTCGCCGACCGGGGCGCGCCCGACGAACGCGGCTTGCTGACCATCGGCTGGTACGACGAGTGGCTCGCGTTGGCGCAGGCCTACTCGGGGCCGGCCTCGCCGTACTGGGCCGCGAAGGGGATGCTCGGACTCGCGCTCCCCGCCGACCATCCCGTGTGGACGGCGGCCGAGGAGCCCTTGCCGGTGGAGCGCGCGGACGGGACGTGGATCGCGTCCCCACCCGGCTGGCTGATCTCGTCCACCCGTGCCGACGGTCTGGTGCGGGTCGTGAACCACGGCACCGACCACGCTGTCGTCGGCGCGCAGGTCGGCGACTCGCCGCTGTACACACGGCTGGCCTACTCGACCGCCACCGCGCCGCTGTTGTCGGAACGGGCGTGGACGTCGCCGTTGGACCAGTCGGTGGTCCTGCTGGACGCGGCGGGCGTCGCCACACACCGTGCGGGCATGCGGACGCTGTCCGTGTCGCAGGTGGGGGACGCCGTAGTCGGCGCCTCCGTCGCTTGTGCCCACTGGCTCGAGGCGGCACCGGGACAACGCGACCACGGCTCCGGACGTCAGGGCGTGGCGCGGGACGTTGCCATGGTCACCACCGTCTCGATCCTGCGCGGGCCGTGGGAAGTGCGGTGTGTCCGGCTGGACCCCCTACCCGACGCCCCGGACGCGTTGCGTGAAGCGACCGCGCTCCGGATCGGCGGCTGGCCCGTGGCCGGCGATCCCACCGTGACGACTGAGCCGGGCCGGGCCGAGGCACGGTCGGGAGTGCTGCGCTCGGTGCTGGTCCCCGGCCCCGGCCTGCACCGGATCGGCGTCCACACCGAGCCCGACGCGAGCCCTCTGGGCCCGAACACCGCCACCCCGTGGGCGGCAGGCGAGGTGACGCCCGGCAAGTGGACCGCCGTGGCGATCGGCCTCGACGCAGGCGGCCAGCCCGGCACGTCCCCGGCCATCCACCTGGTCCAGGAAGCCGTCACGGTCACCTGGCCGGACAGCACCTCCACCACGACCAACCTGCCGACCGGATAACCCGCGTTCCACTAGCGTGCGGGACGTGGCGCGTGTTCACGACATCGTCTTCGACAGCAGGCACCCGGCGTCACTGGCCCGCTTCTGGGCCGCGGTCCTGGACGGCTACCGCGTGGCGCCGTACGACGACGAGGAGTTGCGCCGCCTGAAGGAGAAGGGGATCGAGGACCCCGAGGACGACCCCACGGTGCTGGTGGAGGCCGGCCCCGGCCGCCCGCGTTATTTCTTCGTGCTGGTGCCCGAGGACAAGATCGCCAAGAACCGCGTCCACCTGGACTTGACCGCCGACGACCCGGCCGCCGAAGTCGCCCGCTTGGTGCAGCTCGGCGCGGTCGCCGTGCGGGAGTACGACGGCTGGGTGCAGATGGCCGATCCCGAGGGCAACGAGTTCTGCGTCCTGCGCTGATACCCGATTGGCCCAGCCCAACGACCCCGGCAGGACCTCCACCGACCATCCACGCCTATTGCGGCCCTCGGAGACGTGCCAAGTTGCCGGTGACCGGCAAGGAACTCGTCGCCGGACCGGCCGGGTGGGCACGTTGTCGCGCCACCGCCAACCGAGGAGCATGGGGATAGGCCCGGAGCGTGGCGTCGAGCGGTCGACTTGCCACGGAGGGAGCGTGCCGTGGACAGCTGGCTGGTGTGGCTGCTGCTGGGATTGTTCCTCGGCGCGGCCGAGTTGTTCGTGTTGACGGCGGCGCTGGGCGTGCTCGGCGGGGCCGCGCTGATCACGTCAGGTGTCGCCGCGGTCGGGCTCCCCGCGCCGGTCCAGTTCGTGGTGTTCACGTTGGCTTCGGTCCTCGGCCTCGTGCTGCTCCGCCCGCTCGCCCGTGACCACCTGCGCAAGCCGCAGACCGTGCGGTTCGGCGTGGACGCCCTGGTGGGCGAGTCCGGCTACGTGGTGAGCGAGGTGTCGCGGCACGGTGGCCGGGTGCGCATCGCCGGGGAGGAGTGGACGGCACGGCCGTTCGACGACAGCCTCGTGATCCCCGAGGGCGCCACCGTCGATGTCATGCGGATCAGCGGCAGCACCGCGTTCGTCTACCCCGGGGAGTGACTCGTGGAATCCTTGATCGCCGGTCTGGTCTTCGCCCTGTTCGTGATCGCCATCGTGCTGATGGCGGTGCGGATCGTCCCGCAGGCGCGAGCCCGCAACGTCGAACGGCTCGGCCGGTTCCAGCGCACGCTCCAACCGGGCCTGAACGTCGTCATCCCGTTCATCGACCGCGTCCACCCGGCCATCGACCTGCGTGAACAGGTCGTCTCCTTCCAGCCGCAACCGGTCATCACCGAGGACAACCTCGTGGTGGAGATCGACACCGTGCTGTACTTCCAGGTCACCGACCCCCGCGCGGCGTTCTACGAGATCGCCAGCTACCTCCAGGCGGTCGAGCAGTTGACCGTCACCACCCTGCGCAACGTGGTCGGCTCGATGGACCTGGAACGCACCCTCACCTCCCGCGACACGATCAACAGCCAGCTGCGCGGCGTGCTCGACGACGCCACCGGTCGCTGGGGCCTGCGCGTCAACCGGGTCGAGATCAAGGCCATCGACCCGCCTCGGTCCATCAAGGACGCGATGGAGAAGCAGATGCGCGCCGAACGGGACAAGCGCGCCGCGATCCTCAACGCCGAGGGCCAGCGGCAGTCGCAGATCCTCACCGCCGAGGGCGACAAGCAGGCGGCCGTGCTGCGCGCGGAGGGGCAGCGGGCGGCGGAGATCCTGAAGGCGGAAGGCCAGTCGCGGGCGATCGACCAGGTGTTCCAGGCGGTCCACCGCAACGACCCCGACCCGAAGCTGCTGGCCTACCAGTACCTCCAGATGCTGCCGCAGTTGGCGCAGGGGCCCGGCAACACGTTCTGGGTGATCCCGAGCGAGGTCACGTCCGCGCTGGAAGGCGTGTCCCGTGCCTTCACCGAGGCGTTGCCGAAGATCGCGCCGACCGCGTCGAGCGCCGCCACCGACGAGGCGGCGGCCAAGGCGGCCGAGGACGCGGCCCGTGCCGCCGCGGCCGCTGCCGAGGCGGTCGCCGACGCCGAGATCGAGGGCAGCGTGCTCGACGGCCGCCCCAGGACCACGATCGTCTGACCATTCCCCGTCACGGGGCGGTTCCCAGTCGGGGGACCGATTCCACCGCACCGGAGCACAGCCCACCGAGGCGTGCTCCGGTGCGTGCTCTCAGCCTTGCTCCAGCTTGCCGGGCTGCTGTTGTTCCTGCTGCCCGGTGGGCAGGTTGTCCGGCGGTTCCACGCTCAGCGCCTTGGCCACCGGCACGTCGGTCGAGGAGTGCAGCACGATCGACAACGCGATCGTGATGGCGACGAGGTCGAACACGTGATCACCCGACGGTATGCCCGCCTGGAGTGCCAGCAGCACGTAGACGACCGACGCGAACCCCTTGGGGCCGAACCACGCCGCGACCCACCGCTCCCGTGGCGGCAAGGTCGTGCGCAGCAGGGAGAGCATCATCGCGGCCGGCCGCACCAGCAGGATCGCGATCAGGGCGACCGCCCAGTCACCCCACGTCAGGTGGGAGATCCGGTCCGGCGTGATGAGCGCCCCGAACACCAGCAACGCGGCGAACTTCGTGGTCTCCGAGAGCAGGTCGCCGAAGTGCTCGAAGCTCTCCGCGGTGACCCGGTCCATCGTCGCCAGGGCCGACCCGGCGGCGAACGCGGCCAGGTAGGGGTTCGCGTGCGTCAGGTGGCAGGTCGCGTAGACGATCACGCCGATCGCCAACGGCCCCAACGCCTGGAGCCGGGGTTCCGCGGTGAGGATCCGCAACCGCCACGCCAACGTCACCGCGGCGGCGATCGCGACGCCGAACACCAACCCGAGGACGAGTTCCAGCCCGATGGTGGCGAAATCCGTGTCCGAGCCGGTCGCGGTGGCCAGGAAGATCAGCACGAACGGCAGCGCGAGACCGTCGTTCAGCCCGGACTCGACGTTGAGCAGGCGGCGCAACCGCATCGGCACATCGGTCCGCCCGACGATCGCCGAGGCGAACACCGGGTCGGTGGGGGAGAGGATCGCGCCGATCAGGAACGACGTGGTCCAGTCGAGACCGGCCAGGTAGTGCGCGGGCAGCGCGATCCCGACCATGGTCAGCGGCATCGCCAGGCCGAGGGCCCGACCCGACAGCCGCCACCCTTCCCGCAACGCCCGCACGTTCGCGCGCTGGCCGTCGGTGAACAGCACGGTGAACAGGGCAAGATCGGCCAGCCCGGTGACGAACACCCCGTCCGACGGGATGTCAACCAGCCCGAAGCCGCCCTGCCCGACCAGCGCTCCCGCCACGAGGAACATCAGCGCTGTGGACAGCACCGTGCGCGCGGCGAGGCCGGAGAGGGACACACTGAGGAGCAACACCAGCCCGAAGGCCAATACGAGCGCCATCTACCCGATCCTGTCGTCGGCGATACGGCCCCCCGCATCGCAAAGGGCGTGCCGACCAGACTTCCCGGCGCTCCGGGCGCAAGGTTGCCGTATCAGAGCCTTTTTCGCAATCCAGCCCGTCGCAAGTGGACGTCGATCACCGGAAGTGCCCGACCGGTAGGCGCAGCCACACGTCGGGCGGACCGGTGATCGCGCGGCCGTCCGCGGGGCCGTACGAGGCCTCCAGCTCACGCCGACCTTCCCGAGATGTCGCCGGACTCCAACCGCGCCACGAACGCGTCCACGTCCGGCGCCGGATCCTGCCGCAGGTCGAACGTGAGGCGTTCGCCGGAGCCGTCGTCGCCGATGATCGCGATGCCGGGATGAGCGGCCACGTTCGCCTCCACCGTCTCCAGTGGCGTGTAGAGGGTGACGAAGGTGTCGCCCAGCCAACCGCTGCGGAACCACGACTCGCCCTGGAGGTAACGCCGCCACGCCACCGGCAGCGGACGGCCGAGTTCGGCCTCCGCACGGTCGAACTCCGCGTCCGCCACCGGACCCCGGTACTCGGCCTCGCACACGATCGGGCCGACGATGTTCGCGTTGAACTCGTCCAGGTCCTCGGCGGGCACCCAGTGCTCCAACACCTCACGCCCGCCGGCCTGCTGCACCGGGTACCGGGCGAGGAAGTCGCGCCGCACGCTGAACCGGGTGACGAACCCGACGCCCTTGGCGGGCACGTTCCACTCGCGCGCGATCTTGGTGGCGTACCAGCGGTTCGCCACCGGGTAGAAGATCGGCTGGTCGGGCAGTCGCGGTGGCCACGCCCGCCACCGCGACGCCGCGACCAGGTCCAGTTCCGCCTGTCCGGTCGGTCGCCAGAGGTCCACCAAGTCCATGGCGGACAGGGTAGGGGGTACCACCGAACAGTCCAGCGCGTTTCGGCTCAGCCCACTTCGACACCCACCGGCATCCCGGTGACGGTCTGCCCGGTGGCGGACGCGATGGCCGCCGCCGCCGGTGGGTAGGCCAGTTCGCCCAGCCCGCCGATCGGCGCGTCCGACGGCACGATCACCACGTCGATGTCCGGCGCACGGTCGATCCGAGCCCACGCGTAGTCGCGGAACGACGACTGCACGACCCGACCGTCCCGCACGGTGATCTGCGCGCCGGACACGGTCGACACCGCGTCCATCACCGCGCCCTCGACCTGGGCCCGCACCCCGGACAGGTGCAGCGCCGGACCCACGTCGACGGCCGCCGTGACCCTGCGGACCCGGCCCTCGGAACTGTCCGCGATCACCGCGATCACGGACCCGTAGTCGTCGTGGCACGCCACTCCACGGCTGAAGCCCGGCCGCACGGAGCCGGCCCGCGCCGCCGCCGCGTCGAGTGCCCGTCGCAGCCGTGAGTCGGCGGGCAGCAGCCGACGCCGCAGGTCGACCTGGTCGAGCCCGGCACGTTGCCCCAACGCGCTGAGGAAGTTCTCCTCGGCGTACTGGAAGTGCCCGGCGTAGACCGCGCGCCAGAAGCCGGTGCGCAACGGCGCCGGCCGCAGGGCCACGTCCAGCTTCCCCGGCACCGAGTACGGGAAGTGGTCGCCGTTGTACTTGACGATGTCCGGGTTCTCGAAGAACGGCAGGACGGTCAGCGGCCAGGTCGCGATCCCGTGCGCCCGCCACGTCGGCACACCCGAAGCGTCCACCACGGCGGACAGCCGGTGCACGGACATCGGCCGGTACGAGTCGTGCCGCATGTCGTCGTCACGGGTCCACAGCACGCTCACCGGCGCGCCCGCTGCCCGGGAACACGCGATCGCCTCCAGCACCGGGTCGAAGTCGATCCGCCGGCCGAACGCGCCGCCGGTCAACGTCGGCTCGACCCGCACGTTCGCCGGGTCGAGCGCCAACTGCCCGGCCAGCACCGTCCGCAGGCTGCCCGGGTCCTGCGTGGGCGTCCACACGGTCAGACCGGTCGCGGTCAGGTGCGCGGTCGAGTTCATCGGTTCCATCGGCGCGTGCGCCAGCAACGGCAGCCGGTAGACGGCCTCGAACGCCACCGGACCGGGCGCCGTCGGCACGGCGGGCAGCGCGGATTCCAACTCGGCCAACCACACCCGGCTGTCTGCGTCCGGCGTGCCGCCACGCCACGTCACGCGCAGCGCCTCGCGCCCCCGCAACGCCTCCGGCATCGACCGCGCGATCACCGCGACACCGCCCTGACCTTCCGTCACCGGGGCGAGCGTCGTCACCGCGACCACACCGGGTACCGCCCGCGCCGCGCTGTCGTCCACCGTGTCGACCACCGCTCCGATCCACTGTGGACGGAGGATCACGGCGACCAGCGCGCCCGCCGGACGGGTGTCGATGCCGTACCGGGCCTTGCCGGTCACGATCGCCTTCGCGTCCACCCGTCCGGCGTGGGAGCGGCCCAGCAGCCGCCACTGCTCGCGAGGGGTCAGCGTCACCGGCACGGTCGCCGGGTCCAACGCCGCCGCGTCCCGCACCAGGCTCCTGTACCGCAACGCCCGACGCCCGTGGCGGACCATGCCGTCCCTCGCGGTGCACTCCGCTACCGGAACACCCCACCGCTTGGCCGCCGCCGCGACGAGCAGGCAGCGGGCGGTCGCGGCGGCCGTGCGGATGGGTTCGGTGAGCTGTCGGGCGGAGAACGAGCTGCCCACGCCCTGCTGCCCGAACCGCTCCGTGTCACCGTGGGCCTGCTCCAACCGGACGTCGTCCAGCCCGACCGCCAGCTCTTCGGCGACCAGCAGGGCCACCATCGTCCGCACGCCCTGACCGGAGTCCGGCTTCGGCACGGTCGCCGTGACCCGGCCGCGGTCGTCCAGCCGCACGAACACGTTGGGCGCGAACTCCCCGGCCGCTTCGGAGGAAGCCGGCAGTGCGATCGGCGCCGACACGACCAACACGCCCCCGAGGAACGTCCGGCGGTTCACTGCCTACCTCGCTTCAATTGTGCGGCGCGCTTCACGGCCGCACGCACCCGCGTGTACGTCCCACACCGGCACACGTTGTCCCGCAAGGCGGCGTCGATCGCCGCGTCGTCCGGATCCGGGTCGACCGCGAGCAGCGCGACCGTCGACATGATCTGACCCGGCTGGCAGTAGCCGCACTGCGCGACGTCCAGCTCCAGCCACGCCTGCTGCACCGGGTGGTCGCCGTCCTCGGACAGCCCTTCGATGGTCGTGACGCGCCTACCCTGGGCCTCGGCCACCGTGGTCACGCAAGGCCGCGCCGCCTGACCGTCCACAAGGGACGTACAGGCCCCGCACGCGCCCACACCGCAGCCGTACTTCGGTCCGAGCAACCCCAGTTGTTCCCGTAACGCCCACAGCAGTGGTGTCTCCGCGGGCAGATCCACCTCGCGCCGCTCGCCGTTGACGTGCAAACGATATCGCCCCACTACGGCCCCCCTCGGTCCGCTCTCATCGTGGCGGACCGGTAGCCGTCCGGCAATCAGTCGTTCATGGGCTCGACGAAGGCACTGGTTCGGCCAACAGGCGGTTGCGACGTGCCGCACGACTCCCGCACGGTCAGGCTCGGCCACAGGGTCACCCGGTGCACCGGCCGGTCCAGCGGATCGGCGACCCGGGCCAGGGCCAACTGCGCGGCCAGCGCGCCGAGCCGGTGCTTCTGCGGCCGGACGGCGGTCAACGGCGGGTCGGACGCGGCGGCCACCTCGTCGTCGTACGACACCACCGCCAGGTCGCCCGGCACGTCCAACCCCCGGTCGCGGGCGCGTTCCAGCAGGCCGATGGCCTCACGGTCGGCGTGCACCAGCAACGCCCGCACTCCCGCCCGCACGCACCGGTCCAACACGTCGTCGCACGCCTCCGCCCACCCCGCCGTCCCGTACGGCGGCACGTCCAGCGCCGGCACCCCGCCCGACGACAGGTCAAGTGACGTCAACGCCGCCGACCACCCGTCCCGGATCGCCGCCCGGTGCGGACTGAGGCGCGACAGCACCAGACCGACATCGCGGTGCCCCAACGTCGCCAGGTGCCGCACGGCCAGTCCCGCGCCCAACGCGTGGTCGGTGACGGCGGCGTCCAGCCCGATCGTCGGCAACTCCGCCGGCGGCATCCGCTCGATCAGCACGACCGGCGCGCTCAACCCGCTCAGCCAGCGCAGCAGGTCGATCCCGGCGGCCCCGGTGGTGCTCGGCGCGACCAGCAGGGCCTGCACACCGCGTTCGAGCAGCTTCACCACCTGCCGCCGGTCCTCGGCCGCGTCGTAGCAGGACGTGCGCAGCGCCAACCGCCCGCCCGCGGCCGTGACGGCGGCCTGCGCGCCCTGGATCACGGCCGGCCAGTAGTACTCCTCGGACGGCGCGACCATGCCCACCAGCGTGTGCGCCGACCTGGGTGAAGGCGGCGGATCGCCGTGGTGCGGCATGGTGATGCCGCCGTGCACCCGGGAGACCAGGCCACGGTCGGCCAGCGCGGTCACGTCCCGGCGGACCGTCACCGCCGTCACGCCCAACTGGTCCACCAGATCCGCCAAACGGACCACCCCGTGCGCCCTCACCGCCGCGAGGATCAGTTCACGCCGCTGCGCCGCCAATCGCATTTTCGGTTCCGATCGACTTTGATCGATTCTGTTTGTTTCGTTGACCCGGAACTATGCCACGGACTGGGGTGGTCCTCATCACTCCACTGGAGGGATAGGCGATGAGGCCGCAGTCGGACGAGGAGAGCTCCATGGACTCACAGGGGAAGGTCACCCGAAGGACGCTGTTCACCGCGGCCGGGGTCACGGTCGCGGCCGGCGCCCTCGGCACCGGTGTGGCGGGGGCCGACGCGACCGTGGGTGTCGACCCGAACGCCGACCAGGGCGCGTGGGAGGGCTGGGGCACGTCGCTCGCGTGGTGGGCCAACGTGTTCGGCGACCGGGACGACTTCGCCGACCTGTTCTTCACCACCAAGACGGTGACGTACAACGGCGTCGCCCTGCCGGGTCTGGGCATGAACATCGCCCGCTACAACCTCGGCGCGTCCAGCTGGAACGCCATCGGCAACGCGCGCATGGTGGCCTCGCCGAACATCCCCCGGTTCAAGCAGATCGAGGGCTTCTGGCAGGACTGGAACAACGAGGACCCGGCCTCGTCCGCGTGGAACTGGAACGCCGACGCCAAGCAGCGCGCCGCCCTCGTCAAGGCGACCCAGCGCGGCGCGATCAGCGAGCTGTTCGCGAACTCTCCGATGTGGTGGATGTGTCTGAACCACAACCCGTCCGGCGCGGCGGACGCGGGCAACAACCTCCAGCCGTGGAACCACCGCCAGCACGCCCTCCACCTGGCCGCCACCGCACGCCGGGCCCGTGACCAGTGGGGCGTGAACTTCCGGACCGTCGACCCGTTCAACGAGCCGTCCTCGCCCTACTGGAAAGCCGATGGCAAGCAGGAGGGCTGCGGCATCGATGCCACCACGCAACGCAGCCTCCTGGCCCACATGCGCACCGAACTGGACCGGCAGGGCTTGGGCGGCGTGATGGTCTCGGCGTCCGACGAGACCAGCTACGACCTCGCCCGCACCACCTGGAACAGCTTCGACTCCGGCACCAAGGCGTTGGTGCGCCAGGTGAACGTGCACGGCTACCAGGGACTCAACGGCCGGCGCGACCTCCTGGGCAACGACGTCCGCGCGGCGGGCAAGATCCTCTGGAACTCCGAGCACGGCGACAGCGACGGTTCCGGCATGAACACGGCCCGCTGCCTGCTGATGGACTTCCGCTGGCTCAAGCCCACGGCCTGGTGCTACTGGCAGGTGATGGACCCGACCGCCGGCTGGGGCCTCATCCGGTACGACGGCAGCACCCTGCGTGCGGGCGCCGTGGAGACGAAGCTGTACGTGCTGGCGCAGTTCACCCGGCACATCCGGCCCGGGATGCGGATCATCAACACCGGTGTGGGCTACGCGGTCGCCGCGTACGACTCCGCCGCCCGGAAGCTCGTGATCGTGGCGGCCAACGTCGGCGCGGCGCAGACGTTGACGTTCGACCTGTCGCGGTTCGGCCAGGTGCCGGACGGCGTGGTGACCCGGTGGTCGACGCTCACGTCGGGCTCGGGGGACCGGTACACGCGGCGTCAGGACCTGCGGACGGCCGGCAAGCTCGTCCGCGTGCCGTTCGCGGCGGGCGCGGTGCAGACCATCGAGATCGAAGGAGTGGTCCGATGAGGGCGTCGTTGGTAGCCGTGGTCGCGCTCGCCGCGTCCCTGATCCAGCCCGGGGTCGCGAACGCGGGGCCGGGCGTCACGCTGCTGTCCGACACGGTGCTGGACCAGTCGGCGCTGTACTTCGTGTCGTATGACGGGCTGGTCAACAACAACGCGTTCCAGGACGCGATGGTGACGTACAACGGCCACCAGTACGCGGCCTGGTACACGTCCAGCCGGAACGCGGTGGTGGCGCGGCGGGCGTTGGGCGGTAGCTGGGAGAAGGCCGTCCTGCCGCACCGGCTGAGCACCAACGACTCGCACAACGTGATCTCGCTGGGGATCTCGCCGCAGGACGGCACGCTGCACGTCGCGATGGACACGCACAACACGCGGCTGTACTACTCGAAGTCCGTCGCAGGGCTCGCGTCGCAGCCGGGTTCGCACCAGTGGTCGTCGTCGGTTTTCGGTTCCGTGCAGCGGACTCTGGGCGGCGTCGAGCTGGGCAACATGACGTACCCCCAGTTCGTCGTGACGCCCGAGGGCGCCTTGCAGTTCAGCTACCGGACCGGCGGGTCGGGCAACGGCGTGAACGAGCTGGCCGAGTACACGGGTGGCGCGTGGCGGCGGCTGGGCGCGTGGTCGTCGGCGACGGGCAACTACCGGGCGCCGAACGGGGTCGTGTCCACGACTCGCAACATGTACCTGCACGGCCTCACCTACGACCGGCGTGGACGGTTGCACGTCGCGTTCACGTGGCGTGAGGGCAACGCGGGAATGCTGTGCAACTCCGGTGGCCTGACCAACCACGAGACCGGTTACGTCTACAGCGATGACCGGGGACGGACCTGGCGCAACGCGGCCGGCAGCGTCGTCGGCAACACCGGTGGCACGAGGGTGTCGGTGAACTCGCCGGGCCTGGTGGCGGACCCGCTGGACCCGAACCACGGTCTGATGAACCAGGAGGGGCAGGCCGCCGACTCCACCGGCACACCGCACGTGGTGATCAGCTACGTGCCGGGCAGGTTCACGCAGTGCGTGTCGAACTACTCGCAGCAGCGCACGCAGTACGGCCGGACGTTCCACGTCGTGCGGAACTCGAACGGCACGTGGACCAAGCGCGAGGTGCCCGTGGCGCCAGGCAGCACCCAGCGCACCAAACTCGTCTTCGACCGCTCCGACAACGCCTACCTGGTGATGCCGCGCGGCCGGATCGTGTCGGCCAGCAAAGCCAGCGGGTGGACCGACTGGACCCTCGTCTTCGACCGGTCGTCGATGAACGCGTTCGGCGAGGTCAACGTCGACACGTCCCGGATGGCGGCCGACGGAGTCCTGTCGGTGCAGTACCAACAACGCTCCAGCGGCACCACACCGTCACCGATCCGGGTAGCCGACTTCCGGCTCGGCTGACGGGACGGGCCGGCCGCGCTGATCCGTCACGAAGGCTCTTCGTCGGGGCGGATCAGCTCGGGCAGCCCGGCCGCGCGCCGTGCCCGCACCACGTACGCGACATGGCGCTCGGGATTCTCCCGGTACTTCCGGCACCGCTCGATCATGTCGAGCCACCAGAGGTTCCAGTCGGCCTGCTCGGCAGGCATGCCGGACGGCCGGTTGAACGGCAACTCGTTCGGCCCCCGGAAGTCCACCTCGTGTGACACCTCGCGGTCCATCTGGCCGGTGAAATCGCGCCAGTTGGACTCGGTGTCGCGCAAGGTCATCCCGCCGTGCTCGTCCCGGCGGACGTCGAGCCCCATCGTGCGGGCGCTCTCCGACCTGTCCACGATCGCCCGGAGCCACGCCCACCTGCCCACGCCGCAAAGGCTAACGGGCCGGGCACGCCGCTGTCACGGTCGTACCGCGGCTCTGCTCCTGTGAGTGGTGGCCGACGAGACGACCTCATCGGCCGGCTGCCCGGTTCTTGATCCTGCCGACGGGGTCCGACAACTCGTCCGCGACGAGGCGCTCCAGCAGTGGCACGGCCGCCGCAGGCTCCGGCAACTGGAGCATCTCCTCCCGCACCCGTTCGGCCGCCTTCCGGTAACCCGGATCGGCCAACACCTCCGTCACCGCCGCACGCACGTCCCGCGGCGTCACGGTGACCGGGTGCAGTTCCTTCCCCACCCCGAGCCGCACGCACTGCTCGGCGTTGTGCGGCTGGTCCGCGCCCATCGGCAGCAGCACCGTCGGCAGCCCGTGCGCCAGCGCGCCGATGACGCTGCCCGACCCGCCGTGCGAGATCACCAGGTCGCAGCGCGGCAGCACCTCGGACTGCGGTAGGTAACGGGCGACGCGCACCCCTGGCCGCTGCTCGCCGAACTCGGCCGGATCGATGTGCCTGCCGACCGTGGCGATCACGTCGACCGGCAGGTCGCTCAGCCCGGCCAGCACGCGGGCGAACAGGTCGCCGGACTCGGTGTTGAACACCGTGCCCAAGGTGAAGTAGACCGTGGGCGACTCCGACCTGGCCCGCGGACCGACCGGCGGGCGGATCGGGAAAGCGGTGTGCGGCAACGGGAACGCGGGATCGCGGAAGCTGGGCGGGAACGGCGAGAGCACCAGGTGCCGGTGCAGCATGGCCAGGTTGGGGTCGGGGGACAGGCCGTGCTCGGCGCGCAACTCGGCGATCGCCTCGCCGATCACCGCCGGCCGCACGAACGAACCCGACGCGATCACCTGCGCGTTCGCGTACGGCAGTCCCAGCTTCTCGGCGGCGAGCACGCTGCCGAAGTCCGTCTCCTCGCAGACCACGACATCCGGCCGCCACTCGCCGAACAGGCCCAGGTACAGCGGCAGGCGGTGGGCGGCCCCGTGGCGGACGAAGCCGTCACGCAGGTCGCGCTCCTCCCGTTCCCGGTCGGGCGCCAGCAGGGGACGGCGTTCCGGGACCTCGTCGCCTCCGTCACCCACCGCGAACGCGGTGAACCCGGCCGCCTCGATCGCCTGCCGCAGAGCCGGACCGGCCGCGAACGCGACCGTGTGACCGGCGGTGGCAACGGCCGACGCGAGCGGGATCAGCGGTTGGAAGTGGCCCAGCCCACCGGCGAACGTCAACAGCACGCGCATCGCGTCACCCTATCGATCCGTCCCGCCGGCTCACATCAGCAGCGTGGCCAGGGTGTCGACCACCTCGGTGATCACGGCCGGCTCGCGCAGGGTGCGTGACCACAGCGCGGACTCCGCAGCCCGCGCCTGCGTCCACCGACGAACCCGTTCACGGTCCACCTCGGCAGCCTCCGCGAACTCCGCGATCCGCCGTTCCACCGCCGTGCTCAGGTCGGCTTCGCCCATGACCGCGAACCAGTCGCCACGCAGGAGGGGGAGCAGTTCGAACGCCGGGTCACCGACCAGCCCGGTCGGATCGACGGCACGCAACCCGTCGTCGTCGCACATGATGTTGCCGAAGTGCAGGTCGCCGTGCACCAGGACGCCCTGATCGACCGTGAGGTCACGGGCATTGGCAACGGCGGCGTCGACCACTCGCGCCGGCAACGGTGAGCCCAGCCGCGCGGCGTGCGCGGGCACGTCCACCGCCCACTCCAGCGCCTTGTCGGCCAACGAAAACACACCGGGCGGCGCGGCGATCGCCAGTCGACGGGCGAGTCGGCCGACCGCGGTGAACGGCGCGGACGGAGGCTCCGCCAAGGGCCGCAACCGCTCCAGCAGCATGGCGGACCGGCTGTCGTCGCGTTCCAGCAGACGCACCGCGCCGTTGCCGTTCCACGCCGCCAGCGCCACCGGTTCCGCCGCGTTGCGGGACAGCGGGAACCCGAGCTTCAGCACGGCCTCGGACCCGTCCGCGCGGACGACCGGGATCACCACGCCGACGAAGCCGTGCATCGTCGGCCCGGACACCGTGCAGGACCACCGGTCCAGGAACTCCGCGGCCGACGCGGGCAGCGACTCGACCCACTCCCGGCCCGCCGCGCCCTCACGGCTGATCGTCGCCTCGGCGAACGCCGCCGGAACGGTCACCCCGCTCATGCCGTGCGCGCGATGCGGAACCCCACATCATCGATCTTGAACGTCGGGTGGCTGCGCCGGCGGACGGACGCGCGGCAGCTCCAGTGCTCGTCGAACCACCCGCCGCCGCGCAGCACCCGGTAGATGCCCTTGACCTCGAAGTCGTGCATGTCCCAGCACCACTCCCACACGTTGCCCAGCATGTCGTGCAGGCCCCACGCGTTGGGCCGCTTCCCGCCGACCTCGTGGACGTGCTCGTCCGAGTTGGCGCGATACCAGCCGATGTCGTCCAGCGGGCCGTAGCGCGGCTCCGTCGTGCCGGCGCGGCACGCGTGCTCCCACTCGGCCTCGGTCGGCAGCCGGTACCCGTCGGCGGACACGTCCCACTCGACGTCGTCGGCATCGACCCGGTACGCGGGCGTCAGACCCTCAAGGCCCGACAGGGCGTTGCAGAACCGGACCGCGTCGAACCACGACACGCCGTCCACGGGCAACCGGTCGCCGTGCGCGGCGCTCGGCCGTTCGCCGGTGACCTCCGCGTAGCGCGTCTGGGTCACCGGGTGGGTGGCGAGGGCGAACGGTGCGACGTCGACCGACCAGGTGCGCTGGGCGCCTCGGTGGGTGAGCGTCACCCGTCCTGGCGGGACGGTGATCATGGCCCGCTCAGTATCCTACGTAACCGCTGCCCTGGCTGATGCCCACGAGGCCGGGGTGGTTGCCGAACCCGCCGTAGCGCGCGTAGGTGTAGCGGACGCCGGCGATGATGTTGTCGACCGGGGCGTAGATGTCGTCGTACCCGGCCAGCTTGTACGCCCGGAACGTCGGGTCGATGCACTGCATCAGGCCCTTGGACGGTGTGCCGCGGGCGGCGTTGGAGTCCCAGGTGTTGACGGCGTTCGGGTTGCCGTTCGACTCCTTGATGATGATCGTGTAGATCTCGTCCATGCTGTCTTCGGTGATCTGCGTGCCGTTGGCCGCCAGAACGCCGATCGCCTCACGGATCCAACCCTCGATCTGACGCTGCTTCGGCGGCTTGCGCGCCTCCGCGGCCTCCCACGCCTCACGCGCGGCCTGCTCCTCGGCCGCCTTGCGCGCCGCGTACCCGTTCTGGGCGACGCCGCTGGCCTGGTTGAACGCCTGCATCGCGGCCAGTTGGTCCTGGCGGATGATCCGGGCGGTCTCCGACCCGAGGTCGACCGCGTGCACGGTCTCGACCTTGCCGATGGGCGCCGAGTGGTCCGGCACACCGCCGAGGTCGGCGCCACCGGCGACGGGGCTGAACTGGCCGGTCATCGCGTGGGCCGCGGCTCCGGCCGCGCCGACGATGCCGACTGCGACCGCCACACCGGCGATGCGTCGCGGGAGTACCCGCTCGGACTCTGCCCGGTGCGCGCCCTTGTAGCCGGGCGGTGGCGGTGGGACCTGGAACGTGGTCTGCTCACGTTTGTTCTTGTGACGGACATGCCGAGCCAACTGTGCAGCCTCCTGCGGTCGGGGAACTCCGTCACCGAACCCGGCGGGGGATCCAGGTGGTCATGGGCCGTTTTCGGGGGATGAGTGGCCCGTGTCCGTTCGGTGATGGAACCGTGATCTGCGGCCGAGAACGTAACCGTTTGTGATTTGGGGTGGCAAGTAAACGCCATTAATGGGTGACGGGCGTCACGTTTGCTGGTGGTCATGACTACGCTGCGTCGTCTGAATCGTCACCGTTGTGTCGGAACGGTCACGAACGAGTGATAGCGCGCAACCCGGGGCGAACCGCGACTCCGCCGCCCCGCCGGCCCGCCGGGTCCCTGGGAACCTTCAAGGACTGACTGCCGGCGAAGGGTGAGGCGACGTGGACGACGCCGAGGAAGGACCGGCCGCGGTGCGCCGCCGGCGGGAGGCGTTGGCGGAGCGCGTCGGCCTGCCGTGGTGGTACCGCGTGGCGTTCGCCGTGACCTGGACCGGTGTGCTGCTGGGGCCGCTGCTGGCACGCGACCACGACCGGCTCGGCCTGCCCGCGTTCCCGTACTGGCTGGTCGCCACCGCACTGCTGGTCGTCCTGCTGCTGGAGTACCGCCGGCGGTCCGCGTTGAGCGTGCTGATGCGCAGCAGGCCGTACCCGGCACTCCGCGCCCACCTCGTGCCCACGGCGGCGGTGATCGTGGGCAGCGTGGTGGTGGTGTGGGGGCTGACCCTGCTCGACCAGCCCTACGCGGCGATCGGCTGCGCGGTGCTCGCCGGCGGCCTGACCGCCCGTCAGGTCTGGCTGGTCAACCGGGCCATCCGTCGTGACGTGGTCGAGAGCGGATGACCACGTCACGACGGATGGCCCGGTGATCCACCCGCGTCCTCGACCGGATGTGCCCGGAGAGCGCCCGGGTCCCGGCGGGCCACCGTAAATTGAGGCCATGAGCAGCGCGAAGGGCAGCGGTCAGCAGCCGCACGTCGTCTCCGGCAGGCAGTCGGAGTTGCTCGGGCTGCTCCGCGACGAGGGCGCGATGTCCCGCGTCGCCCTGGGTGAACGGCTGGACCTGCCCCGCGCCAAGCTGGCCGCCGAGCTGGTCAGGCTGGTGGACGTCGGGCTCGTGCAGATCGGCGGACCGGCGGCCAGCCGGGGCGGTCGGCGGTCCACGCTCGTCCACCTCGCCGACGACCTGCGCGTTCTCGGCGTCGACGTCGGCGCGACTTCGGTGACGGTCGCCGTCACGGACGGCCGCTGTGAGGTGTTGGAGAGCCGCAATGAGGTCTGCGACGTCCGCGACGGCCCCGCGCAGGTGCTGGGCCGGGTCGTCGAGCTGGCCGACACCGTCTACGCCAAGGCTCCGGGCCGGCTCATCGGCGCCGGTATCGGGCTCCCCGGCCCGGTGAGCTTCCGCGACGGCATGCCGGTCGCGCCGCCGATCATGCCCGGCTGGGACCGCTACCCCGTGCGCGACGAACTCGCCGGCCGGTGGGGCTGCCCGGTCACCGTGGACAACGACGTGAACGTCATGGCGCTCGGCGAACGCCACGCGGGCGTCGCCCGGTCGCTCGAAGACCTGATCTTCGTCAAGGTCGGCACCGGCATCGGCTGCGGGATCGTGCTCGGTGGACGCGTCTACCGGGGCGTGGCCGGGACGGCCGGCGACATCGGGCACATCAGGCTGGACGACTACGGCCCGGCGTGCGCGTGCGGCGAGGTCGGGTGCCTGGAGGCGTACTTCGGCGGCGCGGCGCTGGCCCGTGACGCCACCACGCTGGCCCGCAGCGGACGTTCCGTCGCCCTCGCCGCCGCCCTGCGCGACAAGGGCGTGCTCACCGCCGAGGACGTCGGCGCCGCCGCCGCGGCCGGTGACTTCGCCGCCGCGAACCTGGTGCGCGAAGGCGGCCGTCGGCTGGGGCACGCGGTCGCGTCGCTGGTCAGCTTCCTCAACCCGGGCATGGTCGTCATCGGCGGCGGCGTGTCGCGGCTGGGTCACTCCCTGCTCGCCGAGGTGCGCAGCGCCGTCTACCGCCGGTCGCTCCCGCTGGCCACCGGCAACCTGCCGATCGTGCTGTCGGAGCTGGGCGACCTGGCCGGCGTGACCGGCGCCGCCTGGTCCGCGACCGACCGGGCCTTCTCGCCGGCCGGCTGAACCGACCTCACCGCCTACCCGGCCGGAGAAGCCCACCGCCGCAGATTTGCGAAAGCAACGCAACCTTCCGGCAAAATCGGACAGACTTTCGCAACGGTGTGGCAAAAGTCGGCCCAAAATGTTGTGACTCCGTGCGCGGAACTGTCAGGATCGGGCACAACCCGCCCCGGAACGTGACCTGGACCACGATCGACTCCCCTCGACGAAGCCGGAGAGACGATGCAGTCGCAGAAGGAAGGCCGACGCGAGTCGAACCTGCTCAGGATGGCGGGCATCGGCAAGACCTTCCCCGGCGTGCGCGCCCTCGACCAGGTGGACCTCGAAGTGGCCGAAGGCGAGGTGCACTGCCTGCTCGGCCAGAACGGCGCGGGCAAGTCCACCCTGATCAAGGTCCTGTCGGGCGCGCACCAGCCGGACGACGGCGAGATCACCTGGCGCGGCGCCACCACGACCCTCCCGTCCCCGGTGGCCGCACTGCGCCTCGGCATCGCCACCATGTACCAGGAGCTCGACCTCGTGCCGGACATCAGCGTCGCGGAGAACGTCTTCCTCGGCCACGAGCCCGCCAGGTTCGGCTTCACCCGACGCGCGACGGCCCGCGACCGCGCCCGGACCCTGATGGCCCGCCTCGGCCACCCGGAGATCGACCCGGACGGCGAAGTGGGCAGGCTGTCGGCCGCCGGCAAGCAGTTGGTCTCCATGGCCCGCGCCCTGGCCCACGACGCGCGGCTCATCGTGATGGACGAGCCGACCGCCGCCCTGGCCGCCGACGAGGTCGACAACCTGTTCCGCATCGTCGGCGAGCTGACCGACGACGGCGTCTCCGTCCTCTACATCTCGCACCGCCTGGACGAGATCCGCCGCATCGGCACCAGGGTCACCGTCCTCAAGGACGGCCGCACCGTCGCCGCGAACCTCCCCGCGCACACCCCGACCGCCGAGCTGGTCGACCTCATGTCCGGCCGCAAGGTCGAGACCGTCTTCCCGCACCGCGACACCTCCACCGTCGACACCTCCCGCGAGGTCCTGACCGTCACCGGCCTCTCCCGCAAGGGCGAGTTCAAGGACGTCACCTTCCACGTGCACGCGGGGGAGGTGCTGGGCATCGCGGGTCTGGTCGGGGCCGGGCGCAGCGAGATCCTGGAAACCGTGTTCGGCGCCAGGAAACCGGACTCCGGGCACGTGGCCGTCAACGGGAAACCGGTCCGACCGGGCAGCGTCGTCGCGGCCGTCAAAGCGGGCATCGGCCTCGCGCCCGAAGAACGCAAGGCGCAGGGCCTGCTGCTGGACCTCTCGGTCGCGCACAACGTGACGCTGTCCAGCCTCCCGACCTACAGCCGCGCCGGGTTCATGGACCGCGCCCGTGAGCTGAAGGACTCGAAGACCACCCTGGAACGGCTGGACCTGCGTCCCGCCGACCCGCGCCGGCTGGTCGCCGAGTTCTCCGGCGGCAACCAGCAGAAGGCCGTCGTGGCGCGCTGGCTGGTCCGGGGCTGCAAGGTGCTCCTGCTGGACGAGCCGACGCGCGGCGTGGACGTCGGCGCGCGTGCCGAGCTGTACCGGGTGATCCACGAATTGGCGGCGGCCGGCGTGGCCGTGGTGCTGGTGTCCAGCGAGGTCGCCGAGGTGTTGGGCCTGGCCGACCGGGTGCTGGTGCTGCGCGACGGCGAGGTGGTCGCGGACCGGCGGGCCGACGAGCTCACCGAGTCCGCCGTTCTGGACATCGTGATGACCGGCAGCGCCGTCACCGAGAGCCCGATCACCGAGAACACCATCGCCGAGAACGCCGGCACCGAGAACGCCCGCACCGACACCACAGCGGCTGTGACGGAGGAGGAGGTCCAGTGACCGAAGCCCGGGTGCTCGACCCGAAATCGGCGCCGCCCCAGGAGCCGCGCAAGCACCGGCGCCACCTCGACCTCAGGCTCACCGGCCTGCTGGGCGTGCTGGTGGTGCTGTGCGTCGTCGGCTACGCCACCCGACCGGACAGCTTCCTCACCGAGGCCAACATCTCCACCATGCTGCGCCTGGCCGCGGCCATCGGGGTGGTCAGCGTCGGCATGACGTTCGTGATCATCAGCGGCGGCATCGACCTGTCCGTCGGCTCGATCGTGGCGCTGTCGGGCGTGTGGATGACGACGGTCGCCACCCAGTCCTACGGGCCGGTGGTGATGGTGCTGTGCGCGCTGCTCGTCGGCCTGGGCTGCGGCCTGGTCAACGGCGTGCTGATCTCGTACGGGCGGATAGTCCCGTTCATCGCCACCCTCGCCATGTACGCGTCGGCGAAGGGCCTGGCCGAACGGCTGTCCGGTCGCCGCACGCAGGTCGTCACCGAGACCGGGTTCACCACGTTCTTCCGCGGCGACATCCTCGGCGTCCCGGTGCTGATCTGGATGCTGGCCGCCGTGTTCGCGGTCGGCTGGGTGCTGCTCAACCGCACCACGTTCGGCCGCCGCACGTTCGCCGTCGGCGGCAACGCCGAAGCCGCCCGCCTGGCCGGCATCGACGTCCGCCGGCACACCGCGCTCGTCTACGGCATCGCCGGCCTGTGCTGCGGCATCGCCGCGCTCATGGTCGTCGCCCGCACCACCTCGGGCGCGTCCACCAACGGCATGTTCTACGAACTCGACGCCATCGCCGCGGTCGTCATCGGCGGCACGTTGCTCAGCGGCGGCCGGGGCTCGCTGATCGGCACGTTGATCGGCGTCCTGATCTTCACCGTGGTGGGCAACATCTTCACCCAGAACAACCTCGACACCGACATCCAGAACATCGCGAAGGGCGTCATCATCGTCGCCGCGGTGCTCCTCCAGCGCACCACATCCCGCCACCGCGGAGCGCGCACCACCTGACGCACGGCACACCCGCCAATCCGACCCACCGCTCGGGAGTCAGCCATGTCCTCACTCGACCGTCGCCGCTTCCTCTGGGGCACCACCGCCGTCGGCACCGCCGCCCTCCTCGCCGGCTGCACGTCCAACGAGTCCGCGAACACCGCGCCGAACGCCGTCGCGGGCGGATCGGGCCAGAACAGCCAGCCGGGCAAGGCGGTCACCATCGGCTTCTCCGCTCCCGCCGCCGACCACGGCTGGATGGCGGCGATGACGAAGAACGCGAAGGCCCAGGCCGACCGGTTCTCCGACGTGACGTTCAAGGCCACCGAGGGCACCAACGACGTCAACCAGCAGATCGGCCAGGTCGAGACGCTGATCAACGACAAGGTCGACGTGCTGGTGGTGCTGCCGTTCGACGGCAAGGCGCTGACCGAGGTGGGCCGCCAGGCCATGGACGCGGGCATCCCGGTGGTCAACGTCGACCGGATCTTCGACACCCCGCTCGCCTACCGGCTGTGGATCGGCGGCGACAACTACCGGATGGGCGTCAACGCGGGCGAGTACATCGTCGAGCAGATGAAGGCCAGGAACGTCGGCAACCCGATCATCGGCGAGGTCGCGGGCATCGACTCGCTCCCGCTCACCCAGGAGCGCAGCAAGGGCTTCCGGGACGCGTTGGCGCGCGCCGGCTTCTCCGTCGGGCCGCGCGTCTCGGCGTCGTTCACGTCCGAGTCCGGCGAGCAGCAGACCGCCAACCTGCTCCAGTCGGCGGCCAAGCTCGACGCCCTGTGGAACCACGACGACGACCAGGGCATCGGCGTGATGGCGGCCATCGACAGCGCGAGCCGCAAGGAGTTCGTCATGGTCGGCGGCGCGGGGTCGCGCAACATGATGGACCTGATCAAGGCCGACAGCGGCGTGGTCAAGGCGACCGTCCTCTACAGCCCGTCGATGGCGTCCTCGGCGATCGCGCTGGCCCGGCTGCTCGGTCAGACCAAGGGCATCGGCGACATGGCCGAGCACGACGTCCCCGCCTCCATCACCACCTACTCCGCGGTGGTGACCAAGGAGAACGTCGACCAGTACCTCGACGTCGGGTTCGACTCCTGACCCGGCCCTCGGGCTTCTTGGACACCGCTGCTGCTTTGAAGGGTTGCTGATGACAGACGAGATCGGCGTGGGCATGGTCGGCCACGCGTTCATGGGCGCGGTGCACTCGCACGCGTGGCGCAATGTCCACCGGTTCTTCGACGTGCCGCTGACACCACGGCTGGCAGTCCTCGGTGGACGTGACGCGACGCGCGCGAAGGACGCCGCGACCAAGTACGGCTGGGCCGCCGTCGAGACCGACTGGCGCGCGCTCGTCGCCCGGGACGACGTGCAGATCGTCGACATCTGCACGCCGGGGGACACCCACGCCGAGATCGCCCTCGCCGCGCTCGCCGCGGGCAAGCACGTGCTGTGCGAGAAGCCGCTGGCCAACACGGTCGCCGAAGCCGAGGCGATGGCGGCGGCGGCAGAGGAGGCGGCGACGCGGGGCGTCCGGTCGATGGTCGCCTTCAACTACCGCCGCGTGCCCGCGATCGCGTTGGCCCGCAAGCTGGTCGCGGAGGGCCGGATCGGCGACATCCGGCACGTCCGCGCGGTGTACCTCCAGGACTGGCTGTCCGACCCGGAGGCGCCGATGACGTGGCGGCTGCGGCGTGAACTCGCCGGTTCGGGCGCGTTGGGCGACCTCGGCGCGCACATCGTGGACGCCGCCCAGTACGTCACCGGCGACCTGATCACGGGGGTCAGCGGCACCACCGAGACGTTCGTGCGCTCAAGGCCCGACGGCGACGGGCGCGCCGAGGTGACGGTGGACGACGCGGCCGTGTTCATGGCCCGCTTCTCGTCCGGCGCGCTGGGCACGTTCGAGGCGACCCGGTACGCGTTGGGCCGCAAGAACGCCATGCGGTTGGAGGTCAACGGCACGCGCGGCAGCCTGGCGTTCGACTTCGAGGCGATGAACGAGCTGTCCGCGTACTTCGAGGACGACGGGCCGGCGGCCGGGTTCCGGCGGATCCTGGTCACCGAGCCGGACCACCCGTACTTCGGCGCCTGGTGGCCGCCCGGTCACCTGATCGGCTACGAGCACACGTTCACGCACGAGGTGGCGGACTTCCTGACCGCCATCGGCGGTGGCGAAGACCCCGCACCCGGCTTCGCCGACGGCCTGCGCGTCCAGCGGGTCCTGTCGGCGGTGGAGGAGAGCGCCGGACAGCAGTCCGCGTGGACCACGATTGGAGACCCCCGATGAGCCGACCGGTCACCTTGTTCACCGGCCAGTGGGCCGACCTGCCCTTCGAGGAGATGTGCCGACTCGCGTCGGGGTGGGGCTACGACGGGCTGGAGATCGCCTGTTCGGGTGACCACTTCGAGGTGGACAAGGCGTTGGCGGACGACGAGTACGTGCCCGCGAAGCGCGCGATGCTCAAGCAGTACGGGTTGGAGGTGTTCGCCATCTCCAACCACCTGGTCGGCCAGGCCGTGTGCGACGACCCGATCGACTTCCGCCACCAGGCGATCCTGCCCTCGCGGATCTGGGGTGACGGCGAGCCCGAGTCGGTGCGCCGGCGTGCTGCCGCGGAGATGGCGGACACGGCGCGTGCGGCGGCGAAGCTCGGCGTGGACACCGTCGTCGGCTTCACCGGGTCCTCGATCTGGAAGTACGTGGCGATGTTCCCGCCGGTGTCGCAGGCCGTGATCGACGCCGGGTACGAGGACTTCGCCCGGCGCTGGAACCCGATCCTGGACGTGTTCGACGAGGTGGGGGTGCGGTTCGCGCACGAGGTCCACCCGTCGGAGATCGCCTACGACTACTGGACGACGCGGAAGGCGCTGGACGCGGTCGGCAACCGGCCGGCGTTCGGGCTGAACTGGGACCCGTCGCACTTCGTCTGGCAGGACCTCGACCCGGTCGGGTTCATCCTCGACTTCGCCGACCGGATCTACCACGTGGACTGCAAGGACACGAAGAAGCGGTTCGACGGTCGCAACGGGCGGCTGGGCTCGCACCTGGCGTGGGCCGATCCGCGGCGTGGCTGGGACTTCGTGTCGACCGGGCACGGCGACGTGCCGTGGGAGGAGTCGTTCCGGGCGTTGAACGCGATCGGCTACCGCGGGCCGATCTCGGTGGAGTGGGAGGACGCCGGCATGGACCGGCTGCGGGGCGCGGAGGAGGCGGTCGGGTTCATCCGGCGGCACCTGTTCGACCCGCCGACCGCGTCCTTCGACGCCGCCTTCAGCACGGGGGAGTGACCCGGCGCGGCGCCGGTGAGCACGGATCGCGGACCAGTCCGACCGCGATCCGTGCCGTCGTGCCCCGGGTCCGTCACGGCGTGGTCGGCCCACCGGGGATGCCGGCGATCTGAGTGATGAGGAAGTCGAGCCGTTCCGCCTGGCCGGCCGAGGGGATGCGGCCGCTGTCGGACAGCACGGCCATGCCGTGCAACGCGCTCCAGATGACTTCCGCGAACAGTTCGCGCCGGTCGTTGTCCGGCGGGAAGCAGCTGACGAACTCGTCGAAACAGGCTCGCAGCGGGGGCGGTGTCTCGGCGCTGGCGAACTTCAAGTCGGTCGGCAGCACGAACATGGCCTGGTACAGGGCGGGCCGCTCGGTGGCGAAGTCCAGGTAGGCGCGGCAGACGGCGCCCAGGGCCTGCCCCGGCTCTGCGGCAGCCTCCCGCGCGCGGCGCAGGTGGGCGGCGAGTTCGCCGAAGCCGTCGAGCGCGACGGCGGTCACGATGGCGTCCTTGCCGTTGAAGTGGCTGTACAGCACCGGCTGGCTGTACTCGACGCGGTCGGCCAGCCGACGCGTCGTCACCGCTTCCCAGCCTTCGGCTTCCGCGAGTTCGCGCGCGGCCGTGATGATCAGTTGATGACGGTGGGCGCGTTCGCGTTCACGGCGTTCGTGGATGGCGGACATGGCCTCATCCTAGCAACGCTAGACATCCTGTCGCCGAGTGTCTATCGTTGCTATTGTTACTAGCGCCGCCAGAAGAACGCTGCGGCGCTGTTACTGAGAGGGGATGCAACACATGCTCACCACGGTCGCCAGCGTGCTCGCCGGACTGATCGGCGCAGGCATCATCGTCATCGGAGCGCGGGCCTTCTGGGCGCCGCAGGCCGCCGTCGGCTTCGGCATCCCCGGCACCCGGACCGATGACCCGAACTTCCAGGCATGGCTGTCGGTCAAGGCGGTGCGCGACATCGCCTCGGGGCTCTTCATCTTCATCCTGCTGATCGGCGCGACACCCCAGCTGCTGGGCTGGTTCATGCTGGCCGCCACCGGCATTCCCGTCGGCGACGCGCTGATCGTGCTGCGCAGCAAGGGTCCGAAGGCCGCCGCCTACGGTGTCCACGGGGCCACGGCCTTGGTGATGCTGGTGATCAGCGTGCTCCTGCTCGTCGCGTAACCGCACGTCACGCCGCTACCAGAACTCGGAGACCACCATGACATCGGACAGCGTGACATCGGACAGCGTGAACCTACGACCGGTCGCCCACGTGGTCGGCGGGCGCGGTGAGATGGTCGAAGACAACTGGCACGACGTTCGAGCCGTGATCCGGCTGGACGCCGAGTCGTTCACCGCGTCGGCGGTGCTCGGCCTGGAGCACTTCTCCCACATCGAGGTCGTTTTCCTCTTCGACCGGCTCGACCACACCCCAGAGCACAACGAACCCCGGCCCCCGAGGGGAAATCCGGACGCCGAACCCGTCGGGGTCTTCGCCCACCGGGGGCCGTACCGCCCCAACCGCCTCGGCGTCTCGCGCTGCCGGCTGATCGCGGTGGACGGCCTGGACCTGCACGTCGCCGACCTGGACGCGCTGTCGGGCTCGCCGATCCTCGACATCAAGCCCTACCTGGTCGAGTTCGCCCCACGTGAACCCGTCGTCCAGCCGGCCTGGGCCACCAAGCTCATGAGCGACTACTACTGAGAGGCCGGCCGGCCCAGGACGGCGTCAGCGTGTCGAATACTGGTGATCGTCCACCTGCGTGCCGTACACCCCGGTGTTCTTGGGCACCTGCGTCACCACGGTCTCGGCGATGGAGTTCGCGGCGCCGGGCGGGATCTTCGGCATCGCCTTGGCCAGCGCGTCCTTGACCTTCTCCAGGACGGAGAGGAACTTGTCGACCAGCTTGGACAGGCTGCGGATGGTGCTGACGATCTTGTCGACCCACTCCTTGACCTTGTTGGCCCACTTCACCACGACCCGGATGCCGTCGGCGACGATCGCGGGCGTGGCCAGACCGAGGGTGATGGCGGCGGCAGCGGCGGCCCGGATGAGCCACTGCACCAGCTCGCTCATGCCCATGGCGATCAAGTCGCGCACGGTCGTGCGCACCACGGCGACCGCCGCCGCGGCACCGGTCAGCGCGGCGCCCACACCGCTCGCGGCGACCGACGCGGCCTTGATCGCGCCCGCCTGGGCGAAGGCCACCGGACGGTACGCGGTGACCGCGGGCCCCACCCACGACGCGGTGTCGGACTCGACGATCCGCACCATGTCCTCGGACGCCCGGCCCAGGGCATCGGAGACGTTGCCCCAGGTGCCCGCGTTCTGGTTGATCACCCCGGGGTTGCCCGCGAGCGCGTCGAGCATCTCCTTGAGCGGTGAGGTGTTCTCCATGAACCAGGCGAACGCCGAGGTCAGCAAGCTGCCGAAGGGGTCCGCGATGAAGCCGAGCGCGTCGATCGCGGTGGCGCCGACGTTGACGCCCGCCTCCAGCCAGTCCCCGCGCTGCACGGCGAGCACGGCGTCCGTCGCGGGCTCGACCATGCCGATGCCGGTGAGGTGGTCGTAGCCGTCGTTCGCGGTCGGCGGAGCGATCAGCGGGTTGTTCATCGCAGTGACCCCAGCTTTTCGAGAATCTTGGAAATGGCGCCGTCGACGGCGCCGTCGACCGCGTCGTACGTGTCGGCCATGGCGACGATGGACTCCGACGTCGCGGCGACGACGGTGTTCGCCGTGCCGATGGCCGCGTGCCCCATCGCCTCGATCGAACCCATCAACGGCAGCAGCAGGGGGCTGCACAGGATGCCGTAGGCCGTCGTGCCGCTGATGGTGGCCTGCGTGGCGGCGTCCTGCGCCACCCCGATCTGATCGACCACACCGTCCAGCCGGCCCGCGTGCTCCCGCATCGCGTCCGTGTGGACGCCGAAACCGTCGGTCATCGTGTCACCACCCAGTCTTGTCGGTCGGACGGTCGGTGGCCCAGTTGTGGCCGCCGAAGTCGTCGTCGTCATCCGGTCGCGGGGCGCGGGCAGGCGCGGTCGCGTCGGGCTCGGGCGGCGGGGGGAACTTCTCCCGGAACCCGCCCATGATCGCGTCCATGGTCGCCGTGTCGCCGCCGAGGATCGGCGCCATCGCCTCCTGCATCCGGGCGGCGATCTGCGCCTGGGCGGCGCGCATCGTGCCGAGGATCTCCGCGGAGAGCTGCGAGGGCTGCTTGCGCAGCGCGGCGTCGGTCAGGTCGAGCGCGGTGACGTTGCCGCCGCTGTCGACCGTGATGGCGACCGCGCCGTCCTTCGAACGCTCCGTCACGTTGAGCTCGCGTGCCGCCTGCGTGATCTGGTCGGCCTGCTTGAGCTTGGCCTGGATCTGCTGGTCCCAGCTGCGCATCAACGCGTCCGGGTCGCCTGTGGCCGGATTCATCGCACTCACTTCCCTGTTCGTCGTGCCTTGCTCCGGGACAGCGCGGCCCCGAAGATGATCAGTGCCAGCAGGCCTCCCAGGCCGATCCCGGCCAGCAGCGACCCGACCCCGAGCACCGCGCTCGGCTCGAAGTCGGCCCGGTACACCTTCGGCGTTCCCGGCCCGCCACCCTTGTTGCCGAGCACCGTGCGCTGGACCACCGGCACGTCCCGGTCGCGGTCGTCCGGGGTGAACTGCCCCGGCTGCGCCGTCACCCGCTCACGTGCCCCGCCGTCCCACGTGACGTCCGCCCGGCACGTCCACCAGTAGCCGACGCCGAGGCCGCCGATCGGCCCCTCTTCCGCGCAGTCGGCGACCCGGGCCGTGCCGCGGTCCGAGATGTCCACCGTGGCGGCCTGGGGCTGGTAGTGGGTCATGCCCGTCAGACCCAGCATGATCGCGGTCGCCCACACTGCGACGGCGATCAGCCCTGCCACCGCCTTCACGAGCCGTCCACCAGCGTCCTCCCGAGTGCTCCGCCATCCGACGCGAGGATCGCACACCCGGTTCCGCTGTTCTGGCGATCGGCACGCCGGACACCGTCGACCGAACGGCGGAGGCGGGCGGTCGGGGCCGGTTCTACCAGGTGACCGGCAGCGATCGGAGGCCGTAGATCGGGGCGTCGAACTTGAACTCGACCTCCTCGAACGGCACGGCCAGGCGCAGCGTCGGCAGGTCCGTCACCAGCGCCCGCAGCGCCACCCGCATCTCCCACCGCGCCAGCAGGTGGCCGACGCACTGGTGCACCCCGGTGCCGAACGCGAGGTGTGACCTGGCGTTCCGGCGCAGGTCGAGGCGGTCCGGTTCGGGGAACGCGGCCGGGTCGCGGTTCGCGGCGAACAGGGACGCGATCACGCCCTCGCCCGCGCCCAGGACCGTCCCGCCGACCGTCGCCTCACCCGCCACCGCCCGCACCACGCCCTGGTGCACGGGGCTGAGGTAGCGGAGCAGCTCCTCCACCGCGTTGTCCACCAGACCGGGCCTGGCGACCAGGGCTTGCCACTGCGCCCGGTCGCGTTGGAGCGCCAGCACGGACAGCGCGATCGAGTTCGCCGTGGTCTCGTGCCCGCCGACCAGCAGCAGCACGGTCATCCCGACGGCCTCCTCGTCGGTCAACCCCGGCTCCCGCACCAGGCGGCTGACCAGGTCGTCCCGGGGTGACTCGCGACGGGCGCGGATCAGGTCTTCGAGGTAGCCGTGCAGCTCGTCCAACGCCGTCTGCACCTGCTCCGCCGACAGCGTCCGGTCCAGGTGGGCGCGGCTCCGGGTGGAGAAGAACTCCTGGTCCGACACCGGCACGCCGAGCAGCAGGCAGATCACGTCGGACGGCACGGGCAGTGCGAACCCGGTCACGAGATCGGCCGGACGCGGCCCGGAACGCAACGTCGCCAGCCGTTCCCGCGTGATCCGCTCCACCTCGGGCCGCAACGCGTTCATCCGCCGGACGGTGAACTCACCGGTCAACAACCGCCGGTAGCGCGTGTGCTCCGGCGGGTCCGTGACCAGAAAACTCCCCGGCGCCGCCCGCCGATCCACCACCGGCCGCAACTGCGGGAACCCCGCCCGACTCGGATCCGACGAGAACCGCCCGTGATCCCGCAACACCGCCCGCACGTCGGCGTACCGCGTCACCAGGTGCGCCTCCTGACCGTGCCGCAACGACACCGGGCACACAGGGGACTCGTCGCGCATCACCGCGAACTCCGCCGGCGGGTCGAAGCCGGGACGACGCGCGATCGGGTAGTCCATGGTGATCGACCTTACGGCCGACACCCGCGACCGACAGGCCTGAAAAGCCGCACACTGCTTGATATGGACCCTGTGACGGCGCAAGCGTGGACGGCACTCGGCGGCCGACCCGACCTGACCGTGGAGTACCGGACCGCGGGCAACGTGCTCGACGCCCGCCTGCCCGTGCGCGACCTGGCACGCGCCACCGTCGGGGTGTGCGCGCTCGCGGCAGCGGAACTGTCGGCTCAGCGCAACAAGACGCCGATACCGCCGGTCACAGTGGACGAGGGCGGCGTCGCCACCGCGTTCGTCAGCGAACGCCACCTGCGGATCGACGGCCGGACCGGTGCCACGTTCGCACCGCTGTCCAGGTTCTGGCGCACCGCCGACGGCTGGGTCCGCACGCACGCCAACTACCCGCACCACCGGACCCGCCTGCTCGAAGCCCTCGGCGTCGCGGACGACGCGCTCGAACGCGAACTGGCCGGCAGGCAAGCGCTGGAAGTCCAGGAAACCGTCTACAACGCGGGCGGGCTGGCTGTCGCGGTCCGGACCGAAGTCGATCAGACCAGACGCGCGCTGGTCGAAACGACGCGCACCGACACCACGAGCCGACCCCTGCCACCGGCCTCCCGCCCGGCCGAAGGCATCCGCGTCCTCGATCTCACCAGGGTGTTCGCCGGTCCGGTGGCCACCCGCACGCTCGCGTTCCTCGGCGCGGACGTCCTCCGCGTCGACTCGCCGCACCTCCCGGAAGACCCCGACGCCCACACGGACACCGGTATGGGCAAGCGCTCGACTCTGCTGGACCTCGCCGGCCGCCACGACCGGCGGACGTTCGACGACCTCCTCGACCAGGCCGACGTCGTCGTCACCGGCTACCGTCCCGGCGCGCTCGACCGCCACGGCTTCGGAACGCTGCACGAAAGACGCCCCGACCTGGTCATCGCGCAACTCTGCGCCTGGGGCTACACCGGCGAGTGGGCCGACCGGCGCGGGTTCGACAGCCTGGTCCAAGCCGCCACCGGCATCGCGGCCGTCGAAGGCGCGGACGGGACGCCCGGCGTGCTGCCCGCCCAAGCCCTCGACCACGGCACCGGCTACCTGCTCGCCGCCGCCGTCCTGCGCGCCCTCACCGAACGGCGAGGCCACCACGTCCGGCTGTCGCTCGCGGGCACCGCGTCCTGGCTCCTGCACGACATCGAACCCTCACCCGCCCACGGCGAGTACGACCCCGAACCGTGGCTGGTCGAGACACCTTCGCCCTACGGCACGCTCCGCCACGCCCGCCCGCCGATCGCGCGCGACGGAACGTGGGCGCACCCGTCTACGCTCTGGGGCACCGACGAACCGCGCTGGCGCTGACCCCCGCCGTCCATTGAGGACGGTCTGTCGACGCGGTCGGTGCTGTGCTCGTCACAAGCCAAAGTCGACCCGCGTGGTGAGCGGACAAACCCTCCCTGAAGTGTTAACACTGAAACGCACGTTCGATGGGTCACTCGATCGGGTACCCGGCCGTCGCCGGACGTGCGCGCGACGTTGGGAGCACGGGTGGAGGACCGCACTATCGCAGGTCGGTACCGGCTGACCGAGAAGATCGGCACTGGCGGGATGGGGGTGGTGTGGCGGGCCGAGGACCTGAGGCTCCGTCGCATCGTGGCGGTCAAGGAACTGCTGTCCCGCGCCGGTTTCGACCAGGAGTCGATCGACCGCGCGGTCCGGGAGGGGCGCATCGCGGCGAGGTTGCAGCACGCCAACGTGATCGCGCTGTACGACGTGGTGGAGCATGACGGCCACCCGTGGCTGGTGATGGAGTACCTGCCGTCCCGCAGCCTGTCCACGCTGATCAGCGAGCGCGGCGTCCTCCCGCCCGACGAGGTGGCCCGGTTAGGTGTGCAGTTGGCGGCTGGACTGGCCGCCGCGCACCGGGCCGAAGTCGTGCACCGGGACGTGAAGCCGGGCAACGTGCTCGTCACCGAGTTCGGCACGGTCAAGGTCACCGACTTCGGCACGTCGCGCGCGGTGGGCGAGGCGACCGTCACCGCGTCCGGGATGCTCGTCGGCACACCCGCCTACCTGGCCCCCGAGGTGGCGCGCGGTGGGGCGGGCGGTTTCCCGGCCGACGTGTTCGCGCTGGGCTCGACCCTGTACGCGGCGGTGGAGGGCGTGCCGCCGTTCGGTCAGGACGGCAACACGATCGCCCTGCTGCACCGGGTCGCCGACGGCCGGTTCCCGCCGCCCGCCAACGCCGGGCCGTTGACGCCGGTGCTGCTGCGCCTGCTCGACCCGAACCCGGACACCAGGCCGACCATGCCCGAAGCGGTGGACATGCTGCGGGACGTGCGGTTCGACGAGACGCCGGCCGTGGCACCGCCGCCCCCGGCCCCGACACCGACCGCCGTGATGACGGCGCCCGTCGAATCCGCCCCCGTCGACCCGCTGCCCGTCGACCCGCTGCCCACTCCCCAGGAACAGCCCCGACGTGACCGGAAGGCGCTCGTCGCACTCGCCGTCGTGGCCGTGATCGCCGCCGCGCTGATCGGGTACCTGGTCAGCCGGGGTGAAGGCGGTTCACCGTCGGCAGGCGAGAACACCGGCACCACCACCGAACCCGCGCAGACGACCGACGCCGCCACCACCGAACCCGCCGACACGACCTCGGAAGAACCGCCGACCACCACGGAAGCGGAAACCACGACCACGACCACGACCACGTCCGAGCCACCCGCCGAGGTCGGCCCGGACAAGGCCCTGACCGACTACTACGGCCTCCTCCCGAACGACCTGGAAACCGCCTACAGCCGGCTCACCGACCGCTTCAAGGCTCAGCGTGCGCCGAGCTTCGACGCGTACCGGGGGTGGTGGGAGCAGATGAGCGCGGTGAACGTGAACAACGTGCAGGTGGTCGGCCCGGACCAGGTGTCGGCGTCCGTGTCGTACTCGTTCAAGTCGGGCCGCAACGAGGTGGAGCAGCACGTCTACACGCTGGTCAAGGTCGATGGGCAGTGGGCGATCGACGGCCAGCAGTAAGCCCGGTCGCTCCGTCCTCACTCGAGGTACAGGCGGTAACCCCGGGCAACTGCCCGGAAGCCCAGTGACTCGTAGAAGGCATGCGCGGCTTCGCGGCTGTCTCGCGATTGAGCCTGCACGAGTTGTCGTCTCGGCGGACGTGGTGCGTCCCGCAGTACGGCACTGTCGAACGCGTTTTCGCCCGGTTAAGGTCTCCCGATGATCGTCCGGCGGATGTGGGTGGCGGCACTGCTCGCGGTGATCGCCGGGGTGGGTGCGCTGGCGGTGCTGGCGTTCCGACCGCCCGCGCCCGTGGCGGACGCGGCGGCGGGCGAGTTCGCCGCCGGACGTGCCGAGCAGCACTTGGCCGCGATCGCCCAACGACCCCACCCGATCGGGTCGGCCGACAACGCGCGGGTTCGTGAGCACATCGCCGACACCGCCCGCGGCTTCGGCGCCGAGGTGACGGTGGAGTCCGACGACGTCGTGCAGCCGTGGCGCGACGTGGTCCGCGTGGCCACCGCGCACAACGTCGTCGCACGCGTGCCCGGCACGGACCCGTCAGTGAGCGGCGGCAAGGCGTTGATGCTGGTCGCGCACTACGACTCGGTGCCCACCGGTCCGGGCGCGGCGGATGACGGCGCGGCGGTCGCGGCGATGTTGGAGACCTTGCGCGTGCTCCGAACCGCCGACGTGCGCAACGACGTCGTGTTCCTGTTCACGGACGGGGAGGAGTTCGGGACGCTCGGTGCGGAGGCGTACGTGCGGCGGCACGGCGTCGATGGGCTCGGTGCGGTGCTGAACTGGGAGGCGCGGGGGAGCGGCGGGCCGGTGTGGATGTTCCAGACCGGCGCCGACAACGGGCCGCTGGTGGAGGCGTTCGGTGCTTCGAGCAGTCGGCCCATCGCGAACTCGATGGCCTCCGAGGTCTACCGGCGGATGCCCAACTACAGCGATTTCACCGTGTTCCTGAACGCCGGGGCGCGCGGGCTGAACAGCGCGTTCATCGACGACGTGCGCGACTACCACTCGCCCTACGACGACCTGGAGCGGCTCGATCGCGGCAGCCTCCAGCACCACGGCGAGACGATGGTCGGACTGGTCAGGGCGCTGGGGGACCGGGACCTGCGGGCCGGTGATGGCAACGCCGTCTACTTCGACCTGTTCTCCCGTGTGCTGGTGCACTACCCGACGTGGTTGGCGGTGGTGCTTGCCGTTCTGACGGTGGCGGGGCTGGCACTTGGTGTCCGAAGTGGACGGTTGCGGCTGCGGGCCGTGTTCGCGGTCGCCGGGGTGGCGGTCGGGGCGGTGGTCGTGGCCGGCGCCTTGTCGTTCGGGTTGTGGGCGCTGGTGACGGCGGTACGGCCGGGGTTGGCTTTCCTGGCGTTGTCGGAGCCGTACGAGCGTGGCTGGTTCGTCGCCGGGTTCCTGGCGGTAGGGCTGGCGGTGCTGTTCGCGGCGGTCCGGGTGGTGCGGCGGTGGTCGTCGGCCGAGGTGATCGCCGGGGTGTTGGCGCTGACCGCTGTGCTGCTGGTGGCTACGACGGTGGCGGCTCCGGGTGTCGGGTTCTTGTTCCAGTGGACGTTGCTACTCGGCCTGCCCGCGTTGTGGATGCCCCGACTGGCGTTCCTCCCGCCACTCGTCGCCGCCGCGATCTTCCCGCCGTTGGTGGGCACGCTGATGGTGGCGCTGGGGATGCCGTTGAGTGCCGTGGGTGTGGTGTTCGCGCTGCTAGCGGGCGTGCTGCTGATGCCGTTGCTGTCCTCGCTGCCGCGTCCCGGGACTGTTTCGGCCGGGGTCGCCGTGGTGGCGGTGGCGTTGCTGGCGGTGGGCACGGTGCGGTTCGGCTTCGACCCCGACGAGCCGCGCCCCAACTCGCTGATCTACCTGCTGGACACCGGAACGGGCCGGGCCGACTGGCTCTCCGCCGATCCCGCGCCTGATCCGTGGACTTCGCGCGTGCTGGGGGAGAACCCGGAACGGGTGACGTTGACCGACGTCTACCCGATGCTGGACGACCCGCTGATGCGCGCCGCCGCGCCGAGCCTCGCCCTGCCGGCGCCCACCGCGACCGTTGTCGAGGCCACCGAAGGCGACGTGCGCACAGTCCGATTCCGCGTCACGCCCACTGCCTCCGCGTGGCGGACCCAGGTGACGTTGTCGGACCGGCGGGCCTGCCGGTTCGGCGAAGTGGACCTCCCCGGCGCCACGCTGGAGCTGTACGGACCGACGAGCCGTGAGATCACCTGCGACCTGGACCCCGGCACACCGCTGGAGGTGGCCGTAGCCGACCACTGGATCGGCCTGCCCGCCGAGGCGTCGTCCCTGGTCGGCCCACGTCCGGCGGACACCATGCCGGTCCAGTCCGGCAACCGCCCCTACGACGCCGCTTTGGTCCGTGCCACGTTCCGGCTCTAGTCGCGGTCAACAGCCGGCGCGGTCGAGCAGTCGCGTCATCGCCTCGGTCGGCAGGGCGGGGGCAGCGGCTGCGGCCTTCACCACGGTGGGATCGTCGTCGTCCAGCAGGCGTTCGGCGTCCGCCGGCAGCAGGTTCGGGTGCCCTGCCGCCGTGCAGCGAACCCGGACGTCGGGATCCCTGGTCAGCTCGGAGACGATCGGATCGGGCAACGCGGGACTGCCCAGGGTGTACCTGCGCCGCTGTGGGTCCGGGTCGGTGCTCAGCCGGACCAGGGCCTCCGACGGGAAGTTCGGGTGCTCGACCAGCAACGGCCGGTACCTCTCGTTTTCCCCGTGTTCGAGGAGCATCCGTTCGAGCACAGCGCCGGGGGTGTCGGGTCGGAACGTGGCCATCAGGCGGACGCCGGCGTCCTCGTCGCGGTCGAGGACGTCGAACGCCTCGGGCGGCAGGTCGTCGCAGCGCGCGAGCTCGATTCGGAACGCCGGGATCGGCGAGTGGAGGTAGTGCAACCGTTCCGGCACGGGAAGCGCGCGCAGCCAGTCGATCCTGATCTGGATCAACATCGACAGCGCGGTCGACGCCCCGCGGAACGGGCCTTGCTCCTCGGCTTCCGCCTGTAGTCGCCGGTACAGCCGTTCGCGTTCGTCGTCCGTGACGTCCTGCCGCACGATCACCCACGCCCGCACCAACTCGCTGGGATCACGGGCCAGTTCGTCACGCATCGCGGCCGGCAGCGTCGGGTTCAACGCGAGTTCCGCGCGCACCTCTTCGTCGTCCACCGCCATGCACTCGGCCGCGATCTCCGGCGTGAGCACCGCGTACGACAACACGGCTCCTCGCGTGGCGGGATCTGCCAACAGGCGTTCGTGCAGGTCGTCGGGTGCCCGGCCGTGCGGGTATCCCGCCACGGACGCGCGGACGTCCGGGTCGGGGTCGGTCGACAACGCCCGCCGAACGTCCTCGGGCATACCCGCCCATGACCGACCTACCGCGTGACGCAGCCGCGGATCGGGGCTGCGCGCCAACTCCGCCAACCGTGCGTCCTTCGCCGCGTCGGTCAACGCCGCAGACGCCGCCGACCCAGCCGAGCCCGCCGCTCGTGTCCACCCCGCAACCTGGAGGAGCTCGTCAACCGACATGTGCGCAGACCCGTCGAGCATCCGCTCGATGTACCGCCGTCGAGCGTCACGCACCTCAGGATTCCGGTGCTCCGCGATCATCCGCAGCACGGCGTCCGAGACCCTCCCGTAGGCATCGTCCAACGCCAGGGCGACGGTTGAGTCGCCGGTGTCCAGCAGCCGCTCCGCCAACGCGTCCGGCATCACCCGCTGCCGCCACGCCATTACCTTCGCCGCCACGGGCACCGGCACGAGTCGCATCAGCACGTCCAACGGCGCCGACGGGTTCCCCGCCAACCCGACCAACGCTTGTTCCAGCGTCTTGTCCACCCGCGCCGCACCCCCACGTGACCGTCCTGATCACCATGCCAGTCCAGTCCGTTAACGCGGACGCACGGCCCTCATCCACAGGTGCCAGGGGATCGTGTCGTCATTGACCTGCGGTTCCCGAAGGGCCTCGATGAGCAGGCCGGAGTCTTCCAAGGCCGTCGTGTAGGCGCTCAGCGGGTGGTTCCACCCGGTGAACTTCATCCGCATCCCGTCCCGCTCCACCTCCTCCTCGAAGCGGTGACGTCCGAAGTAGGGGCGGTCGAGGACGAACAGGCCGTCCTGGCGGCTGCCGGTGTTGGTGATCGGATGGGTGATCGACAGGCAGAGCCTGCCGCCCGGCTCGAGCACCCGGCCGATCTCGCTGACGGTGCCCGGCAGGTCGTCGACGTCCATCAGCACGTTGTAGGCGATGACGAGGTCGAAGCTGTCGTCCGGGAAGGGGAGGTCGGCCGAATCGGCCGTCAGGTACCGCCCCTCGGAGTCGGCCTGCCGTGCCGCTTCCAGCAGTGTGGGCGACGCGTCGATGCCGGTGACCCGGTGCCCTCGTTCGACGAGGTCGCGCGACACCCGGCCCTCGCCGCAGCCGAGGTCGAGGGTGGCTCGGCCGGCGGTCGGCACCAGCCCGAAGAACGCGTCGCGATAGCGCCAGTACGAGTCGAAGCCGGGTTTGCGCACCCAGGCGATCCAGTTCCGCGCCTGCTCTTCCCAGTCCTGCCCGGCGGCGGTCAGTGCCTTCTCGGTCATCTGCGCTCCTGTCGGTGGATACCCAGGCGTTCACGCCGGGGAGGAAACCGATGCTTTTGCCCGCATTGGCAAGGTTGACTCGCTGGATTGCTAATGTGTAGGGCATGTCGTCGGTGTCGGTGGTGAAGCGGGCGTTCCGGTACCGCTTTTATCCGACCCCGGCGCAGGAAGTGGAGTTGTTGCGCACGTTCGGGTGTGTGCGTCTGGTGTACAACCGGGCGTTGGAGGCCCGCACGGCGGCGTGGTACGGCGAGCGGCGCCGGGTGAACTATGTGCAGACGTCGGCGTTGTTGACGGAGTGGAAGAAGACCGACGGGTTGGGGTTTCTCAACGAGGTGTCGTCGGTGCCGTTGCAGCAGTCGTTGCGGCACTTGCAGTCGGCGTTCGCGGCGTTCTGGGAGAAGCGGTCCCGCTATCCGAGGTTCAAGTCCCGTAAGCGGGGCAGGGCGTCGGCGGAGTACACCCGGTCGGCGTTCCGCTGGCGCGACGGCCGGTTGACGTTGGCGAAGATGGACGGGCCGTTGGACGTCGTGTGGTCGAGGCCGTTGCCCGAGGGTGCCGAGCCGTCCACGGTGACGGTGTCGCGTGACCCGGCCGGACGGTGGCACGTGTCGATCCTGGTCGAGACCACCGTCGCCCACGCCCCACCCGTCGACCGTGTGGTGGGTGTCGACGCCGGGATCACCTCCCTGCTCACTCTCTCGACCGGGGAGAAGATCACCAACCCGGGGCACGAGCGGCGGGATCGGGAACGGCTGGCCCGCGGGCAGCGGGCGTTGGCCCGCAAGGAGAAGGGTTCCGCGAACCGGGTGAAGGCGCGGTTGCGGGTGGCGCGTGTCCATGCCCGTATCGCCGATCGTCGGCGGGATTTGTTGCACAAGTTGACCACTCGACTCGTCCGGGAGAACCAACTGGTCGTGATCGAGGATCTGGCGGTCCGCAACATGCTGCGCAACAGGTCGTTGGCCCGCGCCATTTCCGACGCGGGCTGGTCGGAGTTGCGGTCGATGCTGGAGTACAAGTGCGACTGGTACGGCCGGGACCTGGTCGTGGTGGACCGGTGGTTTCCCTCCAGCAAGACCTGTTCGCACTGCGGGCACCTGCTCGACCTGCTGCCGCTGCGGGTGCGGGAGTGGACGTGCCCCGGTTGCGGGGTTTCGCACGATCGCGATGTGAACGCCGCGCGTAACATCCTGGCCGCCGGGCGGGCGGTCGCAGCCTGTGGAGCCGGGGTAAGACCGACCCGACGCTAGTCGGCGAGGCATTCGGCGAAACCTCCCTTCCGGGGAGAAGAAGCAGGAACTGCCGGGCGCGAGACCGGCGGGGAATCCCCACCCCTTTCAGGGAGGGGAGGTTGTCAATGGCCGCAGGCTAGTGCGGGCCGACTACGAGGCAAACAGATTTGCCGTGTCACCCGTGTCGCCCGTGGCTCAGGAGGCGTCCTCCGACGCGGTAGCGCTGCATCACGACGCCCGTGCCGAACGTCCGGGTCTCGATCAGGTCCAGGTCCGTCCGGCGATCCTCCGGCCCGAACATCGGCCGCCCACGACCGATCAGCACCGGGTGCACGTACAACCGGTACTCGTCGATCAAACCGTGCCGGCGGAAGGCCGACGCCAGGTCCGGCCCGCCGACCACGAGGTCCCCACCCGGCGAGGCCTTCAACGCCAGCACCTCGTCCACCACCACGTCGCGCACGATGGTCGTGTTCCAGCCCGCCGACTCCAGCGTGCTCGAGTACACGATCTTCGGCATCTCCCGCCAGATGCCCGCGAACTCCACCTCCGGCCCCGTGCTCGCCGGATCACGATCCGCGGTCGGCCAGTACTCCGCCATCAGCGCATACGTGCGCCGCCCGCTCAAGAACGCGCCCATCCGCCCCAGCCACGAGTTCATGTGCTGGTGGAGCTCGTCGTCCACGACGTGCCAGTCGATCTCGCCGTCCGGCCCCTCGAAGAAGCCGTCGACGGACACCGACAGAGAGAAGATGATCTTCCGCATGCTCGCTCACCAGTCGTGGAGGGTGCCGTCCGCCAGTCGGTTCACCGGCAGGTACGCGGCACGGTAGGGGAATCTCCCGGCCGCGTCGAGGTCCAGCTCCACCCCCAACCCGGGCGAGTCGGACGGGTGCAGCAGGCCGTCCACGAACGTGTGGGAAGTACGGAACACCTCCAAGGTCTCCGCCGTGTGCGGCATGTACTCCTGGATGCCGAAGTTGTGCACCGCCAGGTCCAGGTGCAACGCGGCGGCCATGCCCACCGGCGAGATGTCCGTCGGCCCGTGCATCCCCGACTTGACCCCGTACACCGCCGCGAAGTCCAGCACCTTCTTCAACGCCGTCACGCCACCGGTGTGCGTCACCGCCGAACGCACGTAGTCGATCAGCCGCTCGCTCAACAACGTGGTGTAGTCGTGGATCGAGTTGAACACCTCACCGATCGCCAACGGCGTCGTGGTGTGCTGCCTGATCAGCCGCAACGCCGCCTGGTCCTCACCGGGCGTGGCGTCCTCCAGCCAGAACAGGTCGTACGGCTCCAACGCCTTGCCCAACCGGGCCGCCTCGATCGGGGTCATCCGGTGGTGGCCGTCGTGCAGCAGCGGCAACGACGGCCCGAACTCCGCCCGCACCGCCTCGAACACGGAAGGCACGTGCCTCAGGTACGCACGCGTGTCCCAGCTCTCCTCCACCGGCAGCACCCCGGCCCGCGCCGGCTCGTAGTCGTACCGATCGCCGCCACCGGCCGCCGACGCCGCCACCCCGTACACCGTGTCCAGCCCCGGAATGCCGGTCTGCACCCGGATCGCCCGGAACCCGAACTCCAGGTGCAGCCGGATCGAGTCGAACAGTTCCGGCAGGTCACGCCCCGACGCGTGCCCGTACGCCAACGCGCCGACCCGGCACGCCCCACCCAGCAACTGGTACAGCGGCATCCCGGCGGCACGGGCTTTGATGTCCCACAACGCGGTGTCGACGGCGGCGATCGCGGCCATCGTCACCGGGCCACGCCGCCAGTACGCGCCCCGGTACAGGTACTGCCAGGTGTCCTCGATGGCCGACGCGTCCCGCCCGATCAGCAGCGGCACGACGTGCTCCCGCAGGTACGCCTCCACCGCCAGCTCACGACCGTTGAGCGTGGCGTCACCCAGACCGGTGATCCCGTCCTCGGTGGTGATCCGGAGCGTGACGAAGTTCCGCCCCGGGCTGGTCACCACCACCTCCACCGCCGCGATCTTCACGAGCGCCCCCTCCGCACTTCCGCCACCAGCACGCCATATGCGTCAAGCTCCACAGTGGACAAGACATCCCCGTCCAACGACACCAAAGACCCGTCCACCAGCGGTTCCACCACGACCGGCGACGCGTGCTGGCTGATGAACCACGCGAACACCCGCCCGTCGGACGAATGCTCCATCAACCCCGTCATCACCAACGGATCATCGACCCGCACCGACGGCGTCACGCCGGCCGAAGCCGCCAACGCCGCGTACAGCCGCCACGTCGGCTCCGGATTCACCCGAGGCGTCATCGCCGCCATGTGCTCCAACGGGTAGGTGCACAGCACCATCCACCCGTCACCGACCCGATGCCGCAGCAACGCCGGCCGACCACGCCCGTCCACCGCGATCACCTCCGCGCCGTCCGGCACCACCGGCAGGAACGCCCGCGAGTTCTCCGTCCCGCCGACCCGGAACACCAACTCCTCGCCCGTCCCGATACCGCCGAAGTCCCGGACGAACACCATCCGCAGCTCGTCGTCCTCGATCGGGTCGACCAACCCGTACCGCAACTGCTTCACCACGCCGAACGTCTCGTCCAGCTTCGGCCACCACGGCCCGCGCTGCGTCCGGTGCTCGCCGACGAAGTACGACGCGTACACCACCGCGCCCGCCGACGCGCGCTCCACCAACGTCCGCCACGTCGGCGCGGTGAGCTGCTTGACCGACGGCACCAGGTGCAGCGCGCAGTCGTCCGGCACACCGTCCAGCTCGCGCACCACGCCCACAGGCAGGTCAGCCTCCCGCGCCGCGATGTACGCCTGCCGGGAGTTGTTCGCCACGCTGGTGGCGTCCTCAGGCTGAGTGAACGGGTACGGAGCCTCCAGGAACGACGACACCAGCAGCGCGATCCGCGTGTCCGGCCGCCGCAACCGCGCGAAATCCGTGCGCCGCAACACTTCCGTGAACGCGTGCACCTCCCGCAGCTGCTGCTTGGGCCGTCCCAGCGAGTCGGTCAACCCGAAGTGCATCTCGAACGGGTGGTGCCGGTACGGGTCCTGGTCGGCCAGGTCGTCGTAGTCGGTGTTGTTCCACGGTATCCAGCCGGTCGCGCCCGCCAGCAGCGTCGTGTGCAGGATCTGCCGGTAGTAGTGCGCGGCGTTGGCCTCGGAGACGTAGTCGGACGTGACCCCGAACTCCTCCATGACCACCGGCTTGCCACCGATGTCGAGCAGCTCGCAGACGAAGGCCGCGCCCAGGTGCAGCCGCAGCTGGTCGTCCTCCATCCGGTACACGTGCGGCCCGTGGAAGTCGATCAACGGCGCCAGGTCGCGGACCCGGAAACCGTTGTCCAGCCCGGTGATCTCCACGCCCCACGCGCCGTCACCGACCGACACGGGCTGCGTCGCCCCGGCCGCCCTGATCTCGCCGATCAACGCCGCCGCCCACGCCGTCACCGCGTCCGCGTCCAGCGTGCCGATGCCGCGCGACTTCCAGTCCGCGTAGATCGGGATCTCGTTGCTCAGCAGCCACCCCGCGACCGCCGGGTGGTCCTTCCAGCGGCCGGTCAGCTCCCGGACGTACCAGCGCTGCCGCTCCAGGAACGACTCGTCGGTGAAGATGTCCCGGCCGTCGCGCCACGCCGGGTCCCAGTTCTGGCCGGACATGTGGCCGACCACGAACGTCGGGATCGTCCGCATCCCCAACGCGAGATGCCGGTCGAGGAAGTCGTCGTACCTGGTCAGCAGCTTCTCGTCCAGCGCGTCCTCGGTGGGCATGAAGTCCGGCCAGTAGAAGAAGCTGCGGGTCAGGCCGATGCCGTGGTCGCGCATCACCCGCAGCTCCTCGTCCACCACGGACGGGTCGTAGTTGCGCCACATCAGCGGGCCGCCGGTGCTCGACCAGTAGTTGACCCCGACCCAGACCAGCGGGGAGCCGTCGGCGTCGGCGAGCTTGGCGGAGTTGCGCTGCATGGCGACAGGTATATCGTTTAACTAGCCATATGTCGAGGCACAGGGACCAGCAGGTGTAACGTTTGCCGGGTGGTGAGACGTGCTCAGGGCAAGCCGACGATCGCCGACGTCGCCGCCCTCGCCGGGGTGTCGGTGGCGGCGGTGTCGAAGGTCGTCAACGGGAAGGGCAGCATCTCCGCGCCCACCCGTGAACGCGTCCTGACCGCCGCGAGCAAGCTCCAGTGGACGCCGTCCGCCGCCGCAGTCGCCCTGCGCTCGGCGAAGACCCGCGCCATCGGCATGGTCGCCAGGCGCTCGCCGGACCTGCTCAGCGCCGACCCGCACTTCACCCTGCTGATCTCCGGCATCGAGAGCGAGCTGTCCCCGCTCGGCTACGGCCTGCTACTGCACATCGTGGGCGAGGAACCGTCCGCCGAGGAGGCCGCCTACCGCAGACTGGCCGACGAACGTCGGGTCGACGGCGTCGTGCTCACCGAGAGCCTCATCGGCGACACCCGGTTCGACCTGCTGCGAACGCTCGGCATGAACACCGTTCTGATCGGCACGCCCTGGCGGGACGACCCGGTGCCCGCCGTGCAGGCGACGGGGCTGGACAGCGGGATCCGGTCGGCCGTCGAACACCTGGTGGCGCACGGGCACCAGCGCGTCGCATACGTGTCCGGCCCCGAGGACCGGGTGCACACCCGCTACCGACGCCGGGTGTTCGAGGAAGCGTTGGCGGCGCACGACCTCACGCCCAGTCACACGATCGTGTCGGACTTCACCGCCGCCGGCGCGGTCGACGCCGTCGGCAGGCTGCTGGCCGACCGCCGCCGCCCGACCGCCGTCCTGTTCGCCAACGACTCGATGGCCGTGGCCGGGATGAGCGCGGCCCGGCGGCTCGGCGTGGACGTGCCCGGCGACCTGTCCGTGATCGGCCACGACGACCTGCCGCTCGGCGAACTCGTCTACCCGCAGCTCACGACCGTGCGGCAGGACCTGGTCGGCCTCGGCCGTGCGGCGGCACGCGTCCTGCTGGCGTCCCTTGGCGAGATCGAGGACGCCACGGTCGACATCCGGCCGCCTGAACTGGTGGTCCGCGAGTCCACCGGTCCGCTGACCAGCCGTGAGCCCGTCCACCCCACGTAAAGCCCCACGTAAAGTGGAGCGCATGCGCACACGGCCGACGTTGAGCTGGACGGCGACCGGCGCCCCGTTGCCGCGCACGACCAGCCTGGACGAGGTCGTGCGGGTGGTCGCGGACGGGCGGGTGCTGGTGCTCAGCGGCGCCGGCCTGTCCACCGAGTCCGGCATCCCGGACTACCGGGGCGCGGCGGGCAGCCTGCGCAAGCACACCCCGATGACGTACGACGAGTTCGTCGGCAGCGTCGAGGGCAGGCGCCGGTACTGGGCCCGCAGCCACCTCGGCTGGCGGACCATCGCCCGTGCCGCACCGAACACCGGCCACCACGCGGTCGCCGAACTGCACGCCCGCGGCCACGTGTCCGGCGTGATCACGCAGAACGTCGACGGCCTGCACCAGGCCGCGGGCACACCCGACGTGGTCGAACTGCACGGCAGCCTGGACCGGGTCGTCTGCCTGGACTGCCGAGCCGTGAGCCCCCGCGAAGACCTGGACCGCCGCCTCCGTGCGGCCAACCCCACGTTCGAGGCGACCGCCACCCGCATCAACCCGGACGGCGACGTGGACCTGGCCGACCACGAGGTCCGCTCGTTCCAGCTCGTGGCCTGCGCCGACTGCGTGACCGGTGTGCTCAAACCGGACGTGGTGTTCTTCGGCGAGAACGTCCCCCGCTCACGCGTGGACCAGTGCTACGGCTTGGTCGACTCCGCCGACGCCCTGCTGGTGCTCGGCTCCTCGCTGACGGTCATGTCCGGCCTGCGTTTCGTCCGCCACGCCGCCACCACCGGCAAACCGGTCCTCATCGTCAACCAGGGCGAGACCCGAGGAGACCCCCACGCCACGGTGCGAGTGGACCTGCCTCTGGGCCAAGCCCTGGCCGAACTACTGACCCACCTGCCCTAACCCCGCCCCGCGCCCTTGCGAGGTCGCGTCGATCGTTCGCGCCCCGTTTTCCGGCGATCACGCCCTTCGATCGTCGGAAAACGGGGCGCGAGCGGTCGACTCCCCAGGCGACCGAGCCGCCATCTGCGAAGCAGGGGCAATCAAACACAGCACGTGGTCTGAGCGGGTGCCCTCTTCGCCGTTGGGGCCGGTCATGTCGCGCTCTACGGTCTCGTCCACCTCGACGGTCCAACGCTGGTCCAGCTTGAGCGACTCCAGCAGTTCGGCGTTGGTGTCGAAGTGGTGGTTGGCGTGCGGGTGGTCGTGTTGCCACGAGGCCCACCCGCCGTGCCCGACGATCAGCAGCACACCGCCCGGCGCCACCGCCTCGGCCGCCCGCGCCAGGATCGCGTGCCGCTCACCGTCCGCCGCCACCGCCGAGTGCAGGAACATCGCCGAGACCAGGTCGTACGTGCCGGTCGGGAACGACCGCGCCAGGTCGTGCTGCTGCCAGTCGATCCGCGCGGCGAGGCCCGCCTCGGTGGCCCGCGCCGCGCCCCGGGCCAACGCCGTGGTCGACACGTCGACGGCGGTGACCGTCCAGCCCCGCGAGGCCAGCCACAGGGCGTCGCCGCCCTCGCCGCAGCCCAGGTCGAGCACGGTGCCGGGGGTGAGCTGCGAGACCTCTCTCTCGAACAGCTCGTTGACCGAGCCGGTCCAGATCTGGCCCTTCTCGCGGTAGAACGTCTCCCAGTGGTCCTCAGTCATGTTCACGTCCGTGTTCATGTCTTCGATCCTCCGAACATACGCCAGTCTTGGCAAACTTTGTTGCCGATCCAGCAACACGCTCCCACTGCGTAGTCGGGGTGATAACTCGAACGAGTGGTGACCTATCGCTCGATCGAGTAGCGAAGATCCGGGTCCTACGCTCGCCCTCCGATATCGGGATCACACCGACCGCGTCCGCGCGCCGGATGTCTCCATGGGAAGAGTCGCGTGACTGGTTACCTCGAACTCGCCGCGTCCGCGGTGCTCTACGCACTGGGCATCGTCGCCCAGTCGGTCGCCTCCCGGCGGGCCGACGAAGGCGGCGGCGGACTCGGGCTGCTCGCCCGGCTCGTCCGGGACCGGCTCTACCTGCTGGGCTTCGCCGGCCAGGTCGGCGGGTTCGCACTGGCCTTCCTCGCCCGCGCCGAACTCCCGCTCTACCTCGTCCAGGCCGGCTCCTCGTGCGCGGTCGGGTTGGCCACGCTCTTCGGCATCGCCGTCCTCGGCTGGCGGGTCCGCACGGTCGAGGTGGTCGTCCTCGTCGTGATGGCGACCGGCCTGGTGCTGCTCGTCGCGGCGGCCACCCCCTCGGCCGCGCACGACGTCCCGCAGGGCCTCGGCATCGTCCTCTTCGGACTCCCGCTGGTCGCCCTCGCCCTGGTCCAACGACGGATCAACGGAGTGGTGCCCCTGTCCGTGGCGGCCGGGCTCACGTTCGCCGTCGTCGCCATGACCAGCCGCACCCTGGCCGACGAACCGTTCCTCACCCTCCCGCTGTACCCGTTGGCGTGGTTGATGATCGCCGCCGCCCTCGTCGGCCAGTCCTACCTCGCCCTGTCCCTGCGCCGCGGCTCGGCCACCTCCACCGTCGCCACCATGGACGCCACCACGGTCGTCATCACCTCCGTCATCGGCATCGCCGCCCTCGGCGACCGGATCACCCCAGGCCGCGAGTTGTGGGTCGTGCTCGGCGTGGGCCTGGTCGTGTCCGGTGTGCTGCTGCTCGGCTCCGCCGACCGGTTCGCCAAGACCACCAAGGACTCGGCACAGGTGTCCGGATGAGCACCGCCAGCGTCTCGCTCGACCTCGACAACCTCTGGGCCTACCTGAAAACACACGGCAACCCCGAGTGGGAACGCCGCCCCAGCTTCCTCCCCACCGCCGTGCCGAGACTGCTGGAAGCCTTCGGCGCCAACGGCCTCACCACCACGGTCTTCGTCGTCGGCGCGGACGTCGAACGTGACGACGGCGCAAAGGCCGTCGCCGACATCACCGCGGCCGGCCACGAGATCGCCAACCACTCCTACGGCCACGAACCCTGGCTGCACCGCTACTCCCGGAGCAGGCTCGAAGCCGAACTCGCCCGCACCGAGCACGCCATCATCACGGCCGGCGCGCCCCGGCCCACGGGCTTCCGCGGGCCGGGCTTCAGCGTCACGCACACCCTGCTGGAACTCCTCGCCGAACGCGGCTACCGCTACGACGCCAGCACCCTGCCCACCTGGATCGGCCCCCTGGCCCGCGCCTACCACAACCGCACCGCGCCGACCGGCGGCGACCGCGACCTGTTCGGCGGCTTCTCCCGCGTCCGCGCCCCGAACGCCGCCTACCGCTGGCGCGTCGGCACGGGCCTGGTCGAACTGCCGGTCACCACCATGCCGCTGCTGCGCGTCCCCATCCACGGCTCCTACCTGCTCCAACTGCACCAGGTCTCACCCCGCCTCGCCCGCGGCTACTTCACCGCCGCGCTGCGACTGTGCCGGGCGCGCGGCGTGCAGCCGTCGTTGTTGCTGCACCCCACGGACGTCCTCGGTGCGGCCGAAGCACCGGGCATGGAGTTCTTCCCCGGCATGGCGGTGCCCGGCGCGCGGAAGGTCGAGTTCCTGGGCTGGGTCCTCGGCGCCCTGCGCGCCCACTTCGACGTCGTCGGCACCGGTGAGCACGTCCGCCGGCTCGAAGCGAGCCTGCCCGAGCAGGACACCGGACTGCTGGCGCGGTGCGGCTGATGACCTGGCGGTTGACCTGGTGCCGCGACGGGCACTGGCTGCTGCGGGCCTTCGCCTGCGTCGCGGTGTTCGCCGCACCGCTGGAGGGTTACCTCCTCCAGGCACACGGCCAACTCGCCAAACTGCCGCCCGCCCTGCTCGTCGTCACGTGGGTCGTGGTGCGGGTGCGTCAACGCCGTGCGCCGGAACCACACCCGGTGCACGCGGTCCTCGCGCTGTTCGCCGTCGTGCTGCTGGTGTCCTCGGCGTTGCACGCGGGCGGCCCGTACGCGGCGGAGTACCTGCTCCGCTGGCTGCCGTTCCTGCTGGTCACCGTGGTCCTGATCGACGTGGTGGCACGCGAGGTGCCGATCCGCGCGATACTCGCGGCCACCGTCGCCGGCGCCGTCGTGGCCGCACTCGGCGGGCTCCACAGCCTCCTCGCGGCGGGCGAGACGCGGGCGACCGGTCCGCTGGAAGACCCGAACGACCTGGCGTACTTCCTGGTCGCCGCACTGCCGCTGTTGGTCGCCCTCCGCCGCGGAGTAGTCGTGGCAGCGGTAGTGCTCGTCGCAGCCGCGGCGGCGACGTTCTCCCGGGGCGGCGCACTCGCCCTCACGGCCGTGGTCGCATGGCTGTTGGCCCGCCGCGCGTTGCCGCTCAAGGCTTTGACGGCCGCCGCGGCGGCGCTGACGGCACTCGGCGTGGCGGCGGTCCTGTTCGCCGGACCGGAGCTGGACCGGGCGATCAGCGAGAAGTCCCACATCGCCGGGACCAATGTGGACACCCGCGAGCTGCGCTGGCAGGCCGCCGCGCGGATGGTCGCCGACCACCCCGGCCTCGGCGTCGGACCGGGCGGGTTCCGCGCCGGGTACCCGGCCGCCTCGCACAACGCCGAGATCGACGAGCAGACCCCGGTCGCGCACAGCATGTACCTGGAGGTCGCGGCGGAACTCGGTGTGCCGGGGTTCGCGCTGTTCGCGGCACTCCTGGCGCTCACCGCCGTCACCAGCGAACGGGTGCGGCGCGTCACGACCGATCCGGTGCCGATGATCGCGGTCCAGGCGTCTCTGATCGCGGTCGTGGTCGCCTCCACCTTCCTGTCCCAGCAGTACTACCTGCCGTTGTGGTCGCTGGTCGCGGTCGTGGCCGCGGCCGACCTGCGCCTGAGGAGGACGAGCGACGTTGCGTGTGCTCCACGTGATCAGTGAGATGGGTACCGGCGGGGCCGAAGCCCTGGTCGCCGGCATGGCCCGATCGGGCACGCAGTTCGGCTGGCAGTCGGCCGTCGCCAGCGGCGGCGGGCACCGGGCCGAGGCGTTGCGCGCGCTCGGCGTGCCGACGTTCACCGTGCCGGTGGCCGAACGCAAGGCGTCCGGCGTGCTGCGCGCGACCACCGCGACCAAAGCCGCGATCCGCACGTTCCGGCCGGAGGTCGTGCTGGCGCACAACGTGTCAGCCAGCCTGGTCGCACGGCTCGCCGTGCTGCCGCGCCGACTGCCGCTGCTGACCGTGTTCCACGGCGTGGCGGAGTCCGACTACACCGGCGCCGCCCGCATCCTCAAACGCACCTCGCGCACGGTCGTCGCGGTGGCCGACGCGACGGCCGACCGACTCCGCGCGGCGGGAGTCGCCGACCCCGTGGTGATCCCGAACGCCGTGTTCCCCCAGGCGGAACGGGTGAACCGGGCGGCGGTCCGGGCCGTGCACGGCGTCGCGCCCGACGTGCCGGTCGCGCTGTGCCCGGCCCGGTTGGAACCGCAGAAGCGGCACGACGTGCTGCTGGACGCGTGGGCGAAGCTCGGCGGCGACGCGGTCCTGTGGCTCGCGGGCGACGGCAGCCGCCGGGACGTGTTGCGCCTGCGTGCGGCCGAGTTGGGCATCCAGGACCGGGTCCGGTTCCTCGGCAACCGCTGCGACGTGCCCGACCTGCTGGCCGCCGCCGACGTCACCGTCCTCACCAGCGACTGGGAGGGCATGCCGATCGCGGTGCTGGAATCGCTGGCCGCCGGACGCCCGGTGGTGGCGACCGATGTGGACGGTGTGCGGCAGGCGCTGGCCGGTGGCGGCGGCATCCTGGTGCCGCGTCGAGACCCGGGCGCGACGGCGGAAGCGTTGCACTCCTTGCTGTTCGACGCCCGCGCACGAGCCGAGCTGGGCGAGGCGGGGCGTGAATCGGTGCGGCGGCAGCACGACCCGCGCCTGCTGATGCGGTCCTACGACGAGCTGCTGCGCACCGCGATCGGAGCGTCATGAGGCTGCCGGGCCTACCGCTGAGAATCAGCCTCGGCGTCGCGCTGCTGGTCGCCGTGGTGGTGCTGATCGTGGTCGAGATGCGTGGCGAGGAGTACCAGAGCCGGGTTGGCCTGCTGGCCGTGGCGAGCGACAACTCCGCCGAATCGGGTCACGCCCGGTACGGCGAGGTCGTCGCCCTCTCGCTGCCCGCGCTGGTCGAGGTGTCGCGCAGCCCGTCCGTGCTGCGCGCTCCGGCGCAGGAGCTGGGCACCACGATCGACGACCTGGCCCGCCGCGTGTCGGTGGAGCTGGTGCCCGCGTCCGGTCTGGCCCGGCTGTCCGTGCGCGCGCCGACCGCTGACGAGGCCGCGCAGGCCGCGACCCGGATCGCGCAGGCCGTGGTGGACGTCGACCTGCTCGCGCCCGCCGCCCGGCTGCGGGTGCTAGACCGACCCGAGACCACGCGGACCGCACCCGACCGGCCGTTGGCGTCCGGTCTCGCACTGGTCGGCGGGGTGATCGCGGGCCTCGCCGCGTACGCCGTCGCCCACCTGCGCCGGACCCGTCCCGCTGACCAGGTCCGGGCGGCGTTGACGGCCGGTGGCGTGCGGCACCCGGTCGCGGTCCTGCCCGACGACGACCCCGGTCTGGCGCAACGGCTCGCGGTGCTGTGCGAGGCGTCGGCACGGCCTGCGCGCGTGGTGGCCGTGGTCCCGGAACTGATCGCACGTGCCGACGAGTTGGCGGCCGAACTGCCGGACAAGACCGGTGAGCCCGGTGACGGTGACGCGGTGATCGCGGTCGTGCCGGCGGACAGCAGGCGACAGGACGAGTTGGCGACCGTGGTCGGCGCGCTGCCGGCCGTGGCGACGGTGGTGGCGGTGGTGATGTGTTGACTTCGGTGAAGCCTCGCTTGGGTAAGCGATCCGGCCTCGCGGCCGTGGTGGCGCTCGTAGGCGCGGTGGCCGCGTGGCGGGCGCTGCGACCGTCGTGGGAGGTGCCGCTGCCGACCCGGGCGAACCTGCCCGAGGAACGAATGCAGGACTTCAGGGACGCGCTGTACTTCCCGATCCGCGAGTTCCTGGCCGGCGGCAACCCGTACCACCCGGCGACGATGTTCGAGCACTGGCCGGTGCGGCAGAACTTCAACCTCTACCAGCCGTACCACCTGCTGCTGCACGCGCCGTTCGCGCTGCCGGGGTACCGGGTGGGCGCGGTGGCGTTCGCGCTGGCGTCGCTGGTGTTGCTGATCGCGCTGGCCGTGCTGGCGGCGGGACGGCTGCGCCCGCACGTGCCGGTGGCGCTCGGCACGGCGGTGATCGCGACGCTGCTGGTGCTCAGCCAGGTCGGCAAGGCGCAGCTGTACGTCGGCCAGGTGAACCCGCTGATCGCGCTCGGCGCGGCGGGTGCGCTGCTGGCCCGGCGGGACGCGCCGAAGTGGGCGGCGATCGCGTTGGCGTTCGCCTGGCTCAAGCCCCAGTTCGGCCTGCCGCTGGCGGTCCTGCTGTTCGTGCGCGGGTCGCGGCGGGTGGCGTTGGCCGGCACGGCGATCGCGGCGGTGGCGAGCCTGGTCGTCGTGGTGCCGCTGATCGTGCGCGGTGGCGGGGTCGGGCCGTTCCTGGACGTGATCGCGGCGAACCTGTCGCACGCCAACCAGACCGCGTACGGCGCGGTGGACTCGATGACCGCGCAGCGGGTCGACTTCGCGGCAGTGTTCTACCGGGTCACCGGGTGGCTGCCGAACGGCGCGGAACTGCTGGCGCTGATCGGTGTGCCGGCGGTGAGCGCGGTGCTCGTGAAGCGGCTGGACCAGATGGGTCAGCCGGCCGCGGCGGACCTGCTGACGTGCCTCGCGGTGGTGGTCGCCGTGGTCCACCAGCCGGGCGACGTGCTGATCGCCGTGCCGTCGTTGGCGGCGGTGGGTGTCGTGTGGTGGAAGCGCCGGTGTGAACGTGACTGGCGGCTCGGGCTGTCCGCGGTGCTGCTCCTGGTTCCCTTTGCGCACTTGCACTTCGTCAACGTGGCGATTCGAGACCTGCTGGGCACGCGGGTCGACGTGACGGTCGACGGTGTCGCGGTCGTGGCGGCGTGGCTGCTGTTGGTGGTTTTCGCGGCTACCCGTCGTTGCTCGCGCGTCGGCACGGTGCGGGTGTGACGGCGGTAGGTCAGCGGGCCGTCCGCGGCTCGCTGTGGCTGTTCCTGGTCAACCTGGTCGGCAAGGGCACCCAGATGGGCGTCACGCTGGTGCTGGCCGCGTTCCTCACGTCCGAGGGCCTGGGGCTGGTGGCGCTCGCGGTGGCGCTGGTGAACATCGGTCAGGTCGTCCAGTCGATGGGCGTCTACGACGTGGTCAGCCGCACGGACCGGGACCCGCGCCGGGTGGCGGGGACGTTGCTCGTGCTCAGCGCGGGTGTCGGTGTGGTGCTGGCCCTGGGTTTGGTGCTCGCGGCGGACGGGATCGCGCGGGCGTTGGACGCTCCCGACGTCGCGCCCATGGTCCGGCTGGCGGCGCTGAGCCTGCCGTTCTCGGCGGTGGCCGGGGTGCAGATGGGGCTGCTGCACCGGGACCTGGACTTCCGCCGTCGCCTGCTGCCGGACGCGGGCGGCGCGGTGCTCGGCGCGATCGTGACGATCGTCCTCGCGGTGGTGGGCGCCGGGCCGTACGCGCTGGTCATCGGTCTGTTGTGCACAGCCGTGGCCCAGCCCGTGCTCGGTGTGGTGGTCGGGGTTCGGGTGCGTCCGGTGTGGGACGCGGGTGCGGCGGCCGAGGCGTTGCGGTGGATCGCGGTGGTCGGGCCGGGCGCGCTGGTGGCCGTGCTGCTGATCAACGTGGACTACCTGGCGATCGCCCGGGTGCACGGGCCGGAGGCGGTCGGCGTGTACTCGTTGGCGTACCGGATCGCGTGGGTGCCGTACATCCTCGTGGCGGTGGTGCTCGGCGGTGTGGTGCTTCCGTTGTGCGCGCGGATGATCCGTGACGGTCAGGAACTGTCCGATGTGGTCGGACGGTTCACGGTGGCCGTGCTGGCGGTGACCGGTGGCCTGTACGCGGTGACGGCGGCGTTGGCGGACCGGGTCGTGGTGTTCGGCGCGCGGTGGTCCGAGGCGGCGGCGCCGTTGGCGCTGCTGTGCCTGTACGGCTTGGGGATCAGCCTGCTGCACGTCTGGTACCAGGTGCTCAAGGCGGCCGGGCACGCCCGCCGTTACCTGGCGTTGGAGGCGACCCACCTGGTGCTGCTGGTCGGCGGGCTGCTGGCGTTCACCCGGCACGGTGTGGTGGCGGTCGCGCTGGTCCAGCTCACGACCGCGTGGGTGGTGGTGCCGTGCACGTGGCGTGCGTTGGCCCGGCGTGGGCTCGGCCCGCCGTTGACGGCGCTGGCGAAGGGTGCGGCGGGGGTGGTGCTGGCGGCGGGGTGTTGTGCGGCGGTGGCGTCGCTGCTCGGTGACGTGTTCGGGCCGCCCGGCTCGGTGGTGGGCGTGCTGGCCGAGGGGGCTGTGTTGGCGGTGGTCTGCGGTGTGGTCGTGCTGGCGGCGAACCGGGAGGTGGTGCGGCGGTGGAGGTCGTGCACGTGAGCCAGCCCGTGACGGCGGGTGTGGCGTCGGTGGTGCTGGAGTTGGCCGAGGCGCAACGGGCGCTGGGGTGGTCGGTGGCCGTCGTGTGCCCGCCCGGTCCGCTCGCCGAACGGGCGCGAGGGCTGGGGGTAGAGGTGCGTGAGTGGCCGGCGGGTCGGCAGCCCGGCATCGGGACGGTCGCGGAGGTGGTGCGGCTGCGGCGGATCCTGCGCGATCTCGCGCCGGACGTCGTGCACCTGCACAGCTCCAAAGCCGGTCTGGTCGGGCGGCTGGCGGTGCGGGGGCGGCGGCCGACGTTGTTCCAGCCGCACCTGTGGTCGTTCCAGACCGCTACCGGCGTGGTGGCGCGTGCGTCCCGGGCGTGGGAACGGCTGGGGTCTCGGTGGACGCACCAGCTCGTGTGCGTGAGCGACGACGAACTGGCGGTCGGACGGGCCGCCGGCGTGGCAGGGCCGGCGGAAGTCGTGTGCAACGGCGTGGACGTCGACCGGCTGCGCCCCTCGGATCGGGTCGCCGCGCGGTGGCGGTTGGGGCTGCCGGACGTGCCCACGGTGGTGTGCGTGGGTCGGCTCGCGCCGCTGAAGGGGCAGGACCAGCTGCTCGCGGCGTGGCCGGAGGTGCGGGCGAACGTGCCGGACGCGCGGTTGGTGCTGGTGGGTGACGGACCGATGGGCGAGCGGTGGCGGGCGGACTGCGACGACGAGTCGGTGCGGTGGTGGGGGCACGACGACGCGGTCGCCGACTTCTACGCCGCCGCCGACGTGGTCGTGCTGCCGTCACGGGCGGAGGGGATGGCGTTGGTGCCGTTGGAGGCGATGGCGTGCGGGCGTTCCGTGGTGGCGTTCGACGTCAGCGGGGTGCGGCAGAGCGTCGGTGAGGCCGGTGCGGTGGTGCCGGACGGTGACGTCACGGCGTTGGCCGACGCGGTCGTGGCGCGGCTCCTCGATCCCGCGCTGGCCGAGCGTGAGGGTGCGCGAGGGCGGCGGCGGGTGGAGCTGTTGTTCGACCGGCGGCAGGTGGCCGACCAGATCGCGACCCTGGTGGACAAGCTCGTGGTGGGTGCCCGGTGACCCGGCTGCGGATCGCGTACCTGCTGACGCAGGACAGCGGGGGACCGGTGGACGTCACCGTCCGGCTGGCGCGGGCGTTGCTGGCGACCGGTGAGGCGGACGTGCGGGTGTTCGGCCCGGTGCCGCGCCGGGGTGCGGAGGCGGTGGCCGGGTACCACGAGCACGTGGAGGTCGGCGACAAGGCGGACGTGCGTGCGGGGCGGCGGGCGAGGACGGCGTTGCGGGCGTGGGAGCCGGACGTCGTGCACGCGCAGGACCGGCGGGCCGGGCTTGTGGTATCGGCGCTTCGTTTGCGGCACAAGGTGATCCAGACCTATCACGGTGTGCCGGATGACGTGGGGGAGGCGTGGTTCCGGGGCGTTCCGGGTGCCGCGCGGCCCTCCGCTTACACGCGGACCGTGCTGGCGGCTGATGCCATGGTGGCGCGTGCCGTGCACCGGACGGTCGTGCCCGCGCGGGAGATGGGCCGGTTCCTGGCGACTCGGCTGCGGGTGCCGTCGAACCGGGTGACGCACATCGACAACTGCGTCGAGCCCGCGCACGTCCACCTGCCGGTCGGTCCGGTGCGGCGGCTGGTGTTCGTCGGCCTGCTGGTGGACCGCAAGGGGTTGGCGACGTTGCTGGCGGCGTTGGCGCGGCCGGGGGTGATGCCGGCGGACGCCACGTTGACCGTTGTGGGTGACGGTCCGGAGCGGGCGAGGGTGGAGGAGCTGGCGCGTGCGTTGGGTGGCCGGGTGACGTTCCTGGGGTTCAGGGCCGATGTGCCGGACTTGCTGCGGCACCACGATGCACTGGTGCTGCCGTCCACGATGGAGCAGCAGCCTTTGGTGGTGGCCGAGGCGATGGCGGCAGGCAAACCGGTCGTGGCGACGGACACCGGTGGGGTGGCCGACATGCTGGGTTATCCGGGTAACGGTGCCGCGCTGGCCGCGCCGGGCGACATCGACCAACTGGCCGCGCGGTTGCGCGAGTTGTTCGCCGACCCGGACCCGGCACTCATTGGAAAGCGGCTCGCCGAACGGGCACAGGAACGCTTCGCCCCGGACGTATGCGCCCGCCACCACCTCACCCTCTACCGCGAACTCACGGGTCGGGGGCCGGCGGTGTAGTGGTGTTGAACGCTGAGGTCCGCCGGCGCAGGGTGTGTCGGATGGGTTGGGCGGGAGCTGGCGGCGCAGGGTGCGTCGAACGCACCTGGGTTCCGGTGGTGCGGGGCGCGCCGAACGCGCAGCGCCGGAGCCAGCGGTCTAGGAGCGCGTCGAACCTACGAGGTGGGGTCCGGAGGTGGGGGCGGGGTCGTTGTGTCCGTCGTGGTCGGCGGTGTGGTGGTGGTTGGAGCTGGTGTGGTGGTGGGAGGGGTCTTGGGCTTGACCAGGATCACGGCGTCCCCTGCCGCCACGTTCATCGTTGCCGGTGCGGCGCCTCCTCCGTCGAAGTTCACCAGGCCCTCCGGCGGCGTCACCGAGGCGTCCTTCCCAGTCGGGTTCACCGCCACGTACCCGCCGGTGAACCGCCGGTCCCACACGCCGGACGGCAGCCGGTTCGCCGTCTCGGTCGCCTCACCCAGCGCGGAGTCCTGGTAACGCGACCAGTCAGGGTTGCGGTAGTCGTGGGTCATCGCCCCCGACCAGCAGGTGAACGGGCCGGCCAGCAGCGCTGCGGTGGCATACCCGACCCGTTGCTCCCGATCGCCCTTGGTCCGTGTGATCAGCAAGAGCCACGACTCGCCGAGCGCGGCCTGTGAGCGCAGTTCCTTCCACTCGTTGCCCTTGAAGGTGAGAAGTTCACCCGTACCGGTGTCACGGAGTCCGAAGTTCTCCTCCATCGCGCCGTCGTACCGCGAGTGCGCCGCCCACCGACCGGCCGTGAGGTGGGACTCGGACACGTTCGGGATGAGGATCTTCCCAGCTTGGTGCAGGGCGTCACCGGCGGTGGTGAGGAACTTGTCCATGCCGTCGCGGATGATCCGGTCCGACTCGGCCGCGTTCGCCGCGCCCTTGAGCACCGCGGACGAGTAGTGCTTCAACGTGCTGAAGTCGTTGTCCGCCAGCACACCGTCCCAGCCCTCGCGCACCACCTCGGCGGTGACCGCGTCGCTCCACGCCTTCTGATAACCCGGTTCCCACACCGTCATCTGCCAGTGCTTCGGGTAGCTCTTCCACTCGATGCGCGAGCCCGACGTGTCCACCGCGAACCACTGCGGGCTCTCCCGCTGGGCCTTGAAGTAGCCGATCCCGGTGGGCAGCAGCGGCGCGTCCTGGTCGCCCTCCACCGCACCGGGGTAGTTGCGCGCGCTGGCGAAATCCTTGTACACCAGCACTTTGATCTGCGGGTTGAGCTGCTTGAGCCGCCGCAGCGACACCGTCTCGGTCGCGTTGAGCACCACCAGGCTGTAGTGCCGCGCCGCGAACGTTATGTCGTCGGGCGTCGGCGGCTCGCCGATGCCGTACCACCAGCCGCACGGCGCCAGCGGCTTCGGCAGCGGTCCGAGCGGGCTGACGGGCGGCACGAACTTGGTCGCGGACGCGTCGACGGCGGTGCACGCCGCGCTCGGCAGCACGAACACGGCGGCGCACAGCAGGCCGAGCACTCGACCGCCAAGGCCATGTCGTCGGTTCAGTGATTCCTTCGGCACAACAGCTCACCCACCGTCTGCAACAGGATTTTGACGTCCAGCCACAACGACCAGTTGGCTATGTAGTAGTTGTCATATCGAGACCTGTCGACAATCGACGTGTCACCCCGCAGCCCGTGCACCTGCGCGAGTCCGGTGAGTCCCGTCGGAACCCGGTGCCTGGCCCAGTACAGCTCGTGGATAGCCGAAAACTCGCGGACGAAACCCGGGCGTTCGGGACGCGGTCCGACGATGGACATGTCGCCTCGGAGGATGTTCCACAACTGGGGGAGTTCGTCCAACGAACTGCCACGAAGGAATCGTCCGACTGGTCCGACCCGGCGATCTCCTACCACCGACCAGGTGACTTGGGAATCGTCTTCGCCGTTCATTCTCACGCTGCGCAGTTTGTAGAGCACGAACGGCTGATCGTCCATCCCGACCCGGACCTGGCGGAAGATCACCGGCCGGCCGCTCTCCAGCAGCACGGCCAGCGCGCACAGCGCGATCACCGGCGCGAGCACGACCAGCGCCACGGCGGCCAGCAGCACGTCCATGCCGCGCTTGACCCACCAGCTCGGCCTGCTGGTCGGCGCGGTGCCGAGCCGCATCAGCGGGTAGCTGCGCAGCCGTTCGATGTCCGGCCCGTCCTGGTACAGCTCGAACATCCGGGGCACGACGAGCGTGGTGCAGCCCAGTCGGTGCGCCGTGATCGCGGAGTCGACCACGGAAGACTCGCGGGCGTGGGAGAACGCCAGCACCACCGTGCCGACACCCAATCGGGTGATCGCGTCGCCCAGGTCCTCGTCCAGCAGGTCCACCGGCAGGGCGGAGCGGTCGAGGGCGGGCTCCGGGTCGACGAACCCGACCGGGCGCAGGCCGAACTCCGGGTGCGCGATCATCGCGCCGACGAGGTCGACCCCGACCTTCCCGGCGCCGACCACGATCGTGCGGTCGCAGCGGTGGAACTTGCGGCGGCACCAGCGGCCGAAGGCGAACACGCCGAGCCGGGACGGTTCGCTCAGCGCGGCGAAGGCCAGCACCGACCACTGGGCTGTCGCGGTCGCCTCCGGTGGGGCTTGGCCGAGCAATCCGACCAGGGTGACCAGGGCGAACGCCACGGCCGTCGCGCCAACCGAGCGCGGCAGGTCGTGGAACCACGAGAGCCACAGACGCCGGCGGTAGAGGCGGCACGCGGCCCGCATGCCGAGCAGTGACGCCGCGACCACCGCCGTCCACCCCGCGTCCGGCGCGAACCGAGTGGCCACCGCGGCCACCGCCGTCACGTCGACCGCGACCAGTAGCACCGCCACCGCGTTCACCCGTCGGAGGAGGTCCGGCCGTGACACCGCCCGCGCCCTAGGGTGCCGCCACCGCGACTCCAGCGGCGAGGTCGTCGCCGATCCCACCCCGTTCACCTCGGACCGCCCTTGCCAGGGCCCGAGCTCGTCCCGTCCACGCCACACCACATTCGGACGACGTCCTTCCCAACCGCGAACTCGATTTTGGTCACCCGTTCGAGACCATTCGAACGGGAATCTCCGGGTACTTCGTGTGCACTTAGAGTGATTACTCGGCGTCCCTTCACTCTTTCGGTAAACGCTGTTCCTCTTTCCGGTGATCTTCAGGCCCGTTCTTCGTGTGAATTCATCCTGCCGTGCAACCAGATACCGTCGGGGGTGGTCGAATCTAGTCCCGGTGCGCAGGCGAATAATTCTGGCCCGCCATCCACCATCCAGTGAAATGGGGTCCATTGACCGTCGACGAAGGCGCACTGCGCACAGCTTCGGAACAGGGCGGACCGGCCCTTTCCGGCAGCAAGCGCACCCACGCCCGAGCCCACATCGTGCTGCCCGCCTACAACGAGGCCGCCTCCCTGCCGCCACTGCTGCGTCGGCTCGCGGAGGTCGCGCTCACCGAACAGCTCACCGCCTGGGTCGTGGACGACGGCTCGTCCGACGGCACCGCCGAGGTCGCCATCGCCGGGGTGCCGGGCCTCGACGTCCGGCTGGTCAGCCACGCGGTCAACCTCGGCCTCGGCCAGGCCGTCCAATCAGGGCTGCGCGCCGTGCTGGCCGAAGCGGGCGAGGAGGACGTGGTCGTCGTGATGGACGCCGACGACACCCACGACCCGAGCATGATCCGGCAGCTGGAGAGCGAGATCGCGGCGGGCGCGGACGTGGTGATCTGCTCCCGGTTCGTGGCCGGCGGGGACGACGCGACCGCTCCCGCGCTGCGCCGGCTGCTGTCGCGGGGCGCCGCGGTGCTGTTCCGCCGCGTGCTCCGGGTGGAGGGCGTCCGCGACTTCACCAGCGGCTTCCGCGCCTACCGCGTCAGCCTGCTGACCCGTGCCGCGGACCACTGGGGCGAGCGGCTGATCGAGGAACGCGGGTTCGCCTGCATGGTGGAGCTGCTGCTCAAGCTCCGGCACTGCCGGCCGGTGGTCACCGAGGTGCCGCTGACCCTGCGCTACGACCGCAAGCAGGGCCCGAGCAAGATCAGGATCGCGCGCACGGTCGGGCAGTACGTGAAGCTGCTGGTCCGCGACCGGCTCTCGCCCGCGCCGTACCGGGCGCTGTGATGGGGCCGGTGGGCCACGGGCACGTGGTGGTGGTCGGCGGTGGCATCTGCGGCCTGGCCACCGCCCACCGGCTGGTGCGCGAGGGCATCCCGGTGACGCTGCTGGAGGGCAGCGACCAGCTCGGCGGGCTCGGCACGTTCTTCCCGTGGCGCGACCGCTGGATCGAGCGGTTCTACCACTGCGTGATGCCGACCGACGACCACCTGCTCGGCCTCCTCGACGAACTCGGCCTGCGTGACTCGATCGGCTGGCGTCGCACCCGGATGGGCATGGTCGTGGACGGCCGGAGCTTCCCGTTCAACACGGCGCTGGACCTGCTCAGGTTCACCCCGCTGGGTGTGCTCGACCGGCTTCGGTTCGGCGTGGTCTCGTTGCTGCTGCGCCGGTTGGGGCGGGGCAAGGACCTGGACGGCACGCGCACCGAGGACTGGCTGCGCGGGCTCTACGGCGACCGGGTGTGGGAGCTGCTGCTGGCGCCGCTGTTCGGGGCGAAGTTCGGCGCGCGCTTCGGCGACGTGCCCGCGCTGTACCTGTGGCAGCGCCTGGGACGTGAAGGGGCCGTGTCGGTCCGCGGGTACCCGGAGGGCGGCTACCGGGCCGTCATCGACGCGTTGCGGGCGTCGATCGAGGACGGTGGCGGCGTGGTGCGGCTCGACGCGCCGGTGCGGCGGATCGGGGTGGACGGCGGCGTGCGGATCGAGCTGGACGGCGGCGAGGTCGTGTCAGCGGAACGGGCGGTGTCGACGTTGCCGCTGCCGTTGTTGCGGCAGCTCGCGGACGACGACCTGGCCGCGCGGCTGCCCGAGGTGCGGCTGCCGTACCAGGGCGTGGTGAACGCGCTGTTCTTCCTGCGCCGACCGCTGTCCGGGCACTACTGGACGCCCGTGGTGCGGTCCGGCGCCGAGTTCGACGGGCTGATCCAGATGACCCCGCTGGTGGGCGTGCGGCCCTACAGCGGGTGGCACCTGGTCTACGCGATGCGGTACACCGACCGGGAGTCCCCGCTGTTCCGCGAGGACGACGCGGCGATCGCGGCGCGGTGGACGGCGCAGCTGCTGGAGCTGCACCCGTCGTTGCGCGCCGAGGACGTGGACGACGTGCGGGTGTTCAAGGCGCCGTTCGTGGAGCCGGTGTACCCGCTCGGGTACCTGGCCCGACGCCCGCCCGTGGTGGTCGACGGCACGCCGTTGCTGCTGGCGACCACCGCGCACGTCTACCCGGAGGTCACGAGCTGGAATTCGAGTGTGGGACTCGCGCGGCGGGTCGTCGGGATGCTGGCGGAGGCACCACAGCGGGTTCCCGGCCAGGGGATTCCAAGCTGAGGGCGCCGTGGACCGGCTCGCCGCCGACGAGGTGCCGCAGCGCGGCGGCGATCCGGACCGACGGCGAGCCGGTGCCGTAAGGGGACGGGATCTGCTCCAGGCGTTCCCGGTGGCCGGGCACGTCTTCCAGCCACCGCAACACCTCCGTGCCCATCCTCGGGCCGGGTGGCACGAGGGTGCCGAACGTGCCCTCGATCTCCGGCCGCTCGGTGCTGCGGCGCACCACGACCACCGGCCGCTTGAGCACGCTCACCTCTTCCTGGATGCCGCCGGAGTCGGACACGACCACGGCGGCGCACCGGGCCAGCGCCAGGAACGCCGGGTACGCCTGCGGTTCCACCACCCTGAGCCGGATCAGCAGCGACGTCAGCCCGAAGCCCGACACCCGCTTGGCCGTGCGCGGGTGCAGCGGGAGCACCACCGGCAGCGGCAGCCGGTTCAGCTCGCGCAGGATCGTCTCCAGGGTGACCGGGTCGTCCACGTTCTCCGGCCGGTGGATCGTGGCGAGCACGTAGCCGTCGCGTTCGAGCCGGTGCGAGGCCAGGACCCCGGCCTCGGCGTCACGCCCCGGCAGCGCGGCGACGAGGGCTTCGACCACCGTGTTGCCGGTGATCGCGATCCGCTCCTCGGGGACGCTCTCGGCGAGCAGGTTGGTGCGGTTGAGCGGGGTCGGCGCGCAGCACAGGTCGGCGAGGTGGTCGATGGCCACCCGGTTGTGCTCCTCGGGCATCGCCCGGTCGAAGCTGCGCAGGCCCGCTTCGACGTGCACCAGCGGGACGTCGTTAGCGTTGGCCGCCAACGCCCCCGCGAGCGCGGACGTCGTGTCGCCCTGCACGATCACCGCCCGCGTCGGGTGCTGCGCCAGCACCTCGTCCACCGCCGCCACGGCCGCTCCCAGCTGCGCGCCACGGCGTCCGCCGCCCACGTTCAGCTCGTGGAACCGGCCCGGACGGCCGATGTCCTGCCGGATCCGGTGGTACATCGCGGTGTCGTAGTGCTGTCCGGTGTAGACGACCGTCGCGTTCGTCCCGATCAGCCGGATCAGCGGAGCCAGCTTGATCAGCTCCGGCCTGGTGCCGCACACCATCGTCACGGCGCCGAGAACTCCCTGGTCGATCGGACCCACCTCCAGTAGCGGATGACGCGCGCCCGGGCGCGATCGCGGTGAAGGCTAGGGCCAGCCCGCCCGATTTCCCTTGTACCTCAGTCGATCGAGTGAACTTGGCGCGTGATGTCCCGGTGGTGCCGGGGTACTTGAGTAGGTTCTTCCGTGGATCTCTCCGGCATTCGCCGACGTCGCCCGACGACCGCACGCGAACTGCGCGGACGCGCACGACAAATCAGACGGAAAGAGGACAATGGTGCGGAGATACGTGGCCCTGGTCGGCACGGCGGTGCTCGTGGCCGTGTCGGTGGGGCCGTCGCACGCGGCCGCGGGGGACATGGCTCTGCTGCCCGATCTCCGGCAGGCGCCGGTGGGGTGCGCGGGCGGCCACACGGTCAGCCCGTCGCGGTGCGTCGACTGGGACGTGTGCCTGGTCGCCGACCCGTCCGCGCCGAGCGGGCCCTGCGTGACGGGCGTTCCGGCCGGCGCGGTCCGGTTACGCTTCACCTCGGCGGTGGAGAACATCGGCGACGGCCCGCTGCTGGTCTACGGCACGCGCAGCGACACCGGTCAGCCGCGGATGACGTCGAGGCAGGCCTTCCAGTCCGCTGTGGACGGTTCGATCCCGGCGTCGTACGAGCAGGCGCAGCACGCGTTGCCGGCGGCGATGTACTACGAGCACGCCCAGGCGCACCAGCACTGGCACATGCTCGACTTCGAGCACTTCCAGCTCCGCACCCCGTCGGGGACCACGGTGGTCACCGACCGCAAGAACGGCTTCTGCCTGGGCGATCGCTACCGGACGGTAGGCCGGCTGCCGAACCGGCCGGCCGACGACGGCAGCCCGGCCGCGGAGTTGGCGAAGGTGCTCTGGGCGAACCGGTGCGGCCACCACGCGCCGGAGGCGTTGAGCACGGTGCAGGGCATCTCGGTCGGCTACGGGGACGACTACGTGTACGCGGTCGACTTCCAGTGGCTCGACATCACGGCCGTGCCGTCCGGCACCTACGACGTGGTGAACGTCGTCAACGGCGACCGGTCGCTGGTGGAGAAGTCCTACGCGAACAACGCGTCCTCGATCGCGATCTCCGTGCGGTGGCCGGGTGGCGCCCACAACCCCCCGGCGCAGATCACCGAACCACCGCAGGTCCGGCTGCTGCGGAGCTGCCCGGGTCAGGAGCGCTGCGCCGGTCGGATCCTCTACTGACCGCCGTTCCCTCCCACTCCACGCCGCCGGGTCGTTTCGGTCGGCGGGTTTGTCGACGCGCAACCGGGGGAACTCGGTGGCGTCCCGACCGGTGACACGAAGGGCGTGGCCATGTCGTTGACCACTGAGAACCGGGTGCTCGCCGGCCGCTACCGGTTGGACGGCAAGCTCGGCGCGGGCGGAACGTCCGAGGTCCACCGGGGCTGGGACGTGCTGCTCCGGCGGTTCGTCGCGGTCAAGCTGTTCGACTTCCGGGGTGACCCGGTGGGCGGCCGGCGGTTCGACAACGAGATCCGCACGCTGGCCGCCTTGTCGCACCCGGGGTTGCTGTCGGTCTACGACGCGGGCACGTGCGGCGGCCAGTCGTTCGTGGTGTTGCAGCTGGTCGAAGGGGTCACGCTCCGGGATCGGCTGACGCAGGGGACGCTGTCGGCGACGCACGTCCGCGCCCTCGGCCACCGGATCGCCGACACCCTCGCCCACGTGCACGAACAGGGTGTCGTGCACCGCGACGTGAAGCCGTCGAACATCCTCCTCGACCGGACCGGCGCCCCGTACCTGGCCGATTTCGGGCTGGCCCGCTCCCTCGGCTCGACCAGGATCACCAACGCCAAGCAGGTCGTCGGCACCGCCGCCTACCTGGCCCCGGAGCAGGTGCGGGGTGAGGACGTCGGACCGGCCGCGGACGTCTACGCGCTGGGGCTGGTCCTGCTGGAATGCCTGACCGGCTACCGCGAGTACCAGGGCAAGCGGATCGACGCCGCGGTCGCCCGGCTGCACCGCCCGCCCGAGATCCCCCGGACCCTCCCCGCCGACCTGATCCGGCTCCTGTCGCTGATGACGTCACTGCCCGCCCGTCGTCGTCCCACGGCCGCGCGGTGCGCCGAGCTGCTGCGCGCGGCGGGCAGGCCGGCGCCCGTGCGACCGGAGAGCCGGGGCCACCTCAGAGAGCGTCCAGGAACCGTTCCACCACGTCGGTGAACTCGTCCGGCCGTTCGAGGTTCGGCATGTGGGCCGCGCCGGGGATCACCGCGAGCGTCGACCCCGGGATGGTCCGGTGCATCCGCTCGGCCACCGCGACCGGGGTGAACTCGTCCTCCTCGCCGACCACGACGAGCGCGGGCACGGTGGCGCGGGACAGGGAATCGAGGTAGTCGGGCCGTTCCGCGCGCCCGCGCACCGCCGCGGCGGCGCCTTCCGGTGACGTGCCGCGCATCATCCGCAGCACGTGGGCGGCGACGTCGGGCAGGGCTTGGACGTTGTGCGGAGAGATCATCTTGTCCAGCACGTCGTCGGAGTAGGGCCCCATGCCGTCACGGAGGAAGCTGTCCGCCACCGCGTACCGGACTTGACGCCCTTCCGGCGTCTCGGCGTCGGGAGACGTGTCCACGAGGATCAGGGCGCGGACGCGCTCCGGGCGGGCGCGGTGCGCCTCCATGACGATCTGGCCGCCCATGGACAGCCCGCACAGCACCACCCGGTCCACGTCGAGGCGGTCGAGGAGACCGAACAGGTCGTCGGCGAACACGCTCAGCGGCGTCTTGCCGGGCACCACCGTCGTCTCGCCGTATCCACGCAGGTCGGGCGCGATGACCCGGTAGCGGGAGCTGAGGCGTTCGAGCTGTGGCTGCCACATCGAGCGGTTGAACGGGTGGCCGTGCACGAACACGACGGGCACGCCGCTGCCCTTGTCCTCGTAGGCGATGTCGATCTCGTTCACGCGCATGTGTCCCCCGGTTCGCTCGACATTTGAAGCCTAGGTCTCCGGAACGGGGGCCGGCTCAGGGGTGGTGATCGAGTCGAGCAGGCGTTCCACCGCGTCGGCGTCGCCGGTGACGGTCAGGGTTCCGGCGGCGATCGCGTCACCCGGGCGTTGCCGGTGCACCATCAGACCCGCGAACGTCCGCGGATCGGTGTCGATCACCGCGTCGGGCGCGGCGGCCTCACCTCGGACGATGGTGAGGTGGCCGGCGGCGACGCGGATCGAGAACGCGTCCTCGCCGAGGCGCAGCGTGTAGGACGCGTCCAGGCCGGAGTCCGGGTCGTGGCCGCTGCGCAACGCGAGCATGAGCGCGTCGACGCCGACAGCCGCGGTGAGGTCGCGCAGGGGGGAGCGGGAGCCCCACTGGGTGAGCTGGATGAGGACCTGCTCGAGTTCCCGGCCCCAGTCGGTCAGCTCGTAGACCTGGGAGGCGGCGGGCGGCGGCAGCTTGCGGCGGCGCACGACACCGGTCCGCTCGAGTTCGCGCAGGCGTTGCGACAGCACGTTGGGGCCGGCTTGGGGCAGGCCCACCCGCAGGTCGGTGAACCGCTTGGGGCCGAGCAGCAGCTCGCGGACGACGAGCAGGGCCCAGCGTTCACCGACGAGGTCGAGCGCGTGCGCGGCCGAGCACGCCTGGTCGTAGCTGCGAGCGGTCGCCATGACCCCACTCTACCAGCGGTAGTCCTAAAGTCGTACTACTAGTAATTAAGCTAGGACTAGTTGATACTCCTCGGCAACCGCATGCGTTCCGGGGGTGTCCCGTTCGCGTCAGGTCGTGCCGATTGGGGTTGCGTCATGGTTTTCGTGACTGTGCTGGTGGTCGTCACTTCGGTCGTGTTGGCCGTGGCCGTGGCGGGTGTGTTGTCCCGGCGGGCAGGGTTGGTGCTGGCCGGGTGGCTCGTCGTCACCACCGCCGTGGCCGCTTCCGGGCTGTACGCGGACGACCCGTGGTTGGGCGTCGGCGTGGCGGTGCCGTTGGTGGCGGGGTTGTTCGCGTTGCGCCTGCCGTGGGCCACGACCGGTCTCACGCGCGACCGTGCCGTGGCGCTGCTCGCGGCCGTGCAGACGACGCGGCTCGTGGGCGCGGCATTCCTGGTGCTGCTCGCGGCGGACCGGCTGCCGCCGGGGTTCGCGCTGCCGGCCGGGCTCGGTGACGTGCTGGTCGGGCTGCTCGCGCCCTTCGTCGCCTACGCGCTGTGGCGACGGCCGAGTCGGCGGGCGCTCGGTGTCGCGTTCAACGCCTTGGGGTTGCTCGACCTTGTCGTGGCCATCCCGCTCGGGCTCCTGCACGCGCCGGGACGGCTTCAGCTGATCTTCACCGAGCCTTCCGCCGAGCTCATGGCGTTGCTGCCGATGGCGCTCGTGCCGACGTTCATCGTGCCGGTGGCCATCGTGCTGCACGTCGCGTCGTTCCGGCTCCTGGCGGTCAGCGCTCCTCCTCCACGTGCATCGCGTCCTGTTCCGGCCCCCTCGGGTAGCTGGAGCCGGCCTCGTCGGCGATGGCCGTCGGCTCGTCGTCCGTGAGGTCTCCGCCGCCGTCGTGCGCGGTGTACTGGGGGCCGGCGGCGTCGGTGGCGCGTTGCCGGCGGTGGTCCTGGCCGGTGTCCCGCCGCAGGTCCAGCTCTTCCTGCTGTTCGGACACCGATCGTTCGTCAGCCATGGGTGGCTCCTTCCGCTGGGACCCGCTGGGACCTTCCGATGAGACACGGACGGGTTACCCACCGGGCGGCCGGTTTCCGCGTTCGAGCCGCAGTCGTTTGCCACGCGGTGTGGTGGTGAACCCGGAAGGCATGACGAGGAGCGGCACGATGGCGGTGTCGGTGGACGCGTGGGGCGTCGACCTGGCCGCCGACCTCGGTGTCCCGGACGAAGCCGCGGGCGTGGTGGTGTTCGCGCACGGTTCGGGCAGTTCACGGCACAGCAGCCGGAACCGGGCCGTGGCGGAGTCGCTGCGGCGGGACGGGTTCGCGACCCTGCTGTTGGACCTGCTGAACGAGCGTGAGGAGCAGGAGGACCGCGTCACGGGCCGGCTGCGGTTCGACATCGGGCTGTTGGCCGAGCGGGTGGCGGGCGCGGTCGAGTGGACGTCGCGGCGAGAGGTGACGCGAGGGCTGCCGATCGGGCTGTTCGGCGCGAGCACCGGCGCGGCGGCGGCCCTGGTGGCGGCGGCGGGGACGTACCTGGTCAAAGCGGTGGTGTCGCGTGGTGGGCGGCCGGATCTGGCCGGCCCCGCGCTGAGCCGGGTGCGTGCGCCGACGTTGTTGGTGGTGGGCGGTCAGGACGAGCAGGTGCTGGACCTTAACCTGGCGGCGGCGGAGCAGTTGGCGGTCACCCACCGGATCGAGGTGGTCGAGGGCGCCACGCACCTGTTCGAGGAGCCGGGCGCGCTGGAGGAAGTCGCACGCCTCGCCGGCTCGTGGTTCCGCGAACACCTCTGACGCCTCTAACACCTCTGACGCCTCGAAAAACCAGTGGAGCGGCGCCGTTGTGCGCCATTACCGTCCTGCCTGACCAAGTCGGCTAGGCGAAGGCGGGCCGTTGTACATCAAGTGAGACATCCCAAGCGCTGATCTGTAGCGCGTCGCGCATCTGCGCCGCGCTTCCTTTTGCTGCGGACTTTCTCACTGGGATCGGTGTGCTTCTGTGCTCAAAAACTGGATGGTCGTGCCCACCAGCCTGCCCCTCGTCCGCCGCCGTTGCCACGCGTGCGGGTCCGAGCGCTTCCGGGCAAGCGGCAAATTCCGCGTCAACGCGAACCACAAGCTCCTCGACGCCTGGCTCCTCGTGCTCTGCAACGCTTGCGAGGACACCGTGAAGCTCACGCTCCTGGAACGGGTGAACGTGCGTTCCGTACGGCCCGAGCTGCTGGACCGGTTGCACGCCAACGATCCTGGCCTGACAGCGGAACTGCTCCAGGACCCGGTCGTGCTGCACCGCAACCGCATCGCCCTCGACTGGGACCACGCGTGGCGCCTCGACACCGGCGGATCGGATCACCTGGACCGAGAGGTGATCGACGTTTCGGTCCGCTTCGCCGCGCGGATCCCGGTCCGGCCGGTGCGACTGATCGCTGAAGGTTGCGACCTCTCGCGGGCCGAGGTCGAAAGGCTGATCGTGGAGGGCAAAGTCGTTTCGGCGTTCCGGCTGACCGGCAAGCTCTCCGGCGACTTCACCTTCAGGCTCAAGCGCTGAGCCCTTTCGGGGCACGGGCCTGTCCGGCGAGATCCGCCGGACAGGCCCGTTGTGTTCGATTTGGAGGCTAGCCGCGACGCCACTTCTGGTTCGCGGTGCCGGCGCAGTCCCACAGTTGCAGCACCGCGTCGTTGTTCGGGTTCCAGTCCGCGATGTCCACGCACTTGTTGGCCTGCGGGTTGACGAGGTCGCCCGCCGCGGTCAGAACGAACTGCTGTGCCGGGTTGCCGCTACAGCGCGCGACCTGGATCGCCGCGCCGTTGGCGGTCGAGCCCCACGCGACGTCCATGCACATGTTGTTCTGCGTGCGGAACGTCCCGCCGGTCGACTCCCACTTCTGGTTCGTGCCGCCCGTGCAGTTCCACACGATCAGCCGCTGGCCGTCGACGAAGTTCCAGTTCGGCACGTCGACGCACTTGCCGTGCCACGCGCTCACGATGCTGCCCCCGGGCGGGGGAGGGGGAGGGCCGCCGGCGCCGAACGGGGTCAGGATGATGCCCGCCGCACGCGGGTCGCCGTCGTGCACCAACGACTCCTGCGCCTGCACGTCGTCGAACGCGAAGCCGTAAGCCTTGCCGTCCACCATGTTCTGGTGGACCAACCGCGAGTAGTGGTTGGTGATCGCGCCCTTGTAGAAGTCTGCGGGACCACCGCCCGGCTGGGTGTCGATCGTGCCGAGCGTGGAGCGGTGCAGCGCGGCGCACAGGGTGCGGGCGATCGGGCCGACCACCTGGTCGTTGGGCGCGTGCAGCGCGCCGTCGCAGCCCCACACGTTCGGTGTGGACGGCTTGGCGAACGACGCCACGTGCTGACCGGCGGAGTTGGTGAAATTCATGGTGGTGCCCGAGGTGCGGCCGAAGTAGCGCACGTCCGGGCGGTCGGTGAACGGGACCACGGTCAACGTCTTGGTGGTGTACGCGTTCCACGCCTGCGTGATGTACGGGTCCAGGTAGGCCCGGTCGAACAGGCCCGCGTCGGCCGCCTTGCCCGGTGCGAGCACGCGCAGCACCGTGCCGTCGGACCGCGTGCGGACCGTGTTCGCCCAACCGGCCTGGTTGCGCACACCGCTGATCACGTTCTCACGGCCGTTGTTGACCAGCTCGCCGGTCTTCTTCGTCACGCCGCTCGCACCCGTCACGGTGACGGCGTGCGGCACGGCGAACATGTCCACCTGGGAGCTGTTCAGCCACAGGCCCGAGTCGTTGTAGGTGAACTCGCTCCAGTCGAACAGGATGTTGTGGTTCGGGTCGCCCGAGGCCCACGGCGCGGGCTGCACCAGGCCGTCCGGCGTCAGGAAGAACTTCAGCTTCTCGCCGAACGACATGTAGACGCGGCCGGAGATGAACCGGGGGACGCGCAGGGTGACGTTGCCGCCGTTGGCCGGGCCGGCGATCGACACGTCCGGTGCGGGCACGGGCGGGTTGGCGCCGGGCGACCACGGGGTGAAGGCGCCCGCCTGGTTGACGTACCCGAGCCGGCCGTTGCGGATGTCGGTGCCCAGGACGTAGAGGTGGACGGCCTCCGAACGCCCGCTGTTGTTCGTGATGGTCATCGGCAGCAGGTCGGGGCCGATGGCCGCGGCCGGTGTGACCGCGGTTAGTGACACTGACGTGGCCAGCGCGACGAAGGCGCTCAGCCACTTCATTCGGGTGCGCATGGGTGCGACTCCTCGGTGCAGGGCAGGCTGATCCGACCTCCCGGCCGGGTTCAGGGCGGCCGTGAGGTGAGCGCGACGGACGGGCCGGTGCCGCGGACCGTCCGTGAGAGCGCTTCCACATAGGGTTGTGCTGTGGTCCAACCAATGTCAAGAGGTGAACGTGGTTTGGACCACTCCGGTCAAGCGGTGTCGATCAACGCCGACGCGGCCCGAACTTCATCCGCAGCCCGCGAATGCCGACGCTGACCAGCGGCCGGTGCGGGCGCAACCACGACAGCCGGCCGCCGGGGCTGACGCTCCAGGTCGCCCGGAGTGGTGCGACGGAACCGGTGGCACGCAACGGTGTCCGCGCCAGACCACGGCCGAACGCCTGCCACGTCGACGTCATCAGCGGCAGCCACAGCCCGAACCGCGGCGGCTCCGCGCGCACCGAGGCGATCGTGCCGTCGACATCCCGGGCGGACGCGGTGAGCCCTCGTTCCCACTCGAACTCCGCCAACTCCTTGGGAATGCCCCACAGCTCACGTCCACCGGCGCGCGAGGCCGCGCTGTCCACCCAGATCCGCGTGATCGACACCCCGAGGCGCAACCCGTGCCGCACCAGCACCGCCGCCACCAACTCCCGGTACACCATGCCGGGCGGCTGGTAGTCGACGAACGCCGTGCCCACCACGGCCCGCCCGGACAACGTCACCGGACGCACCGGCAACGGTGGCAGCGCCGTGACCGGAACCGACCACACGGACAGGCACGCGCGGCCGTGGAGCACCCACGGTTCGGGCGGATAGCTCACCATGGTCACCCATTGTCGGCCGGTGAACCGCATCCGGCCGGGTGGGTCAGCGGTGGGTCAGCGCCTTGCGCCCAACCCCCGGCGTGGACGTGCGGGCGGTGGGGTCGGGGTCTCGGTGGCGGTGTTCAGGTTCGTGTAGGCGTCGAGCCAGCCCGAGGCACGGTAGTCGCCGCGGCGGGTGAACACGGCGACGCCCGTCTCGGTCGGGTCGTCGTCCTCCGTCACCGGGTACGCGATGGTCGCGGACGTCGCGGGCGCCGTCCAGGTCCGGCCGCGCCAGGCGATCGCGGTGGCGCCGGTGCCTCCGGTGACGGTGGCCTTGTCGTCGTGCGCGGTCAGGGTGTAGTTGGTGGTTCGCTCGCGCAGCAGTGCGGTGTAGCCGGCGTGGTCGAGGACGCAGCCCGCCGGTGAGCGGCCCGGTTGCCAGTCCGGCGCGCGGACGCCGCGTGCCACGGCCGAGCGCCACAGGGCCGGGACCACGTCCTTCAGGTGAGCGCGGGTGGCCATCTCCTCGCACATCCACAGCAGCCTGCCCGCGCCACGGGTCGGCGCCAGGGCCCGCCAGCGGACGCGGTGGTCCAGGTCGGCGGCGACCACGGCGATCCACGGATGAACCGTGCCCAGCACACCCTGCGCGGCCAGCCACGCGAGGAACCTGGGCGCCTGCTCGTATACCGGGTGCAGGGTGGCCATCGGGATGCCGCCCGCCACGCGTCGACCTCTGCCCGGTTTGCCCGTTTCGAACAGGTGCGGCGAGCGTGCCGCCAGCAGCAGTGCCGCCCAGGCCAGGTCACCGGGCGCGGTGGTCGTCTGCGAGCCCAGGCCCTTGACCGACGTCGTGTTGGTGATCTGCGACGTCTTGCCGCCCGCCTTGATCACCGTGGCCACCGCCGGCCGCACCGGTTCCGGCACCGGGATGCCCGCCAGATCACGCACCGCCACCGACAGCACGAGGCTCAGCGCGTTCTCCGCCTCGTCCGGGTCGTGCGGCACGGGCAGCAGGCCGAGCGTGCGGCGCAACCGGTGCCCGGTATGGGTGGACACCATCATCCGCGCGGTCAGCCGACCCAGTTCGGTGATCGCCAACCGGCCGTCCGCCAGGGTCAGGTGCCCCTCGTCCACCAGGAACTCCGCGGCCTCCTGCACCGGTTCCAGGTCGTCGTCGCCCTGCGCGTGTGCCAGCGTCTCGACCCACCACGCCTGCGCGTCGTCCATCGTCCCGATCCGGCCTTGCAGCACCTCGGCCAGCACGTGGTCGGGCAGCGAGTCGCGGATCCGCGAGTACACCGAGTACCCGGCCACCAGCCGGGTCTGCCAGTCGGCGCGCTGCGTCTCGTCCACGATCAGGTAGGACCAGCCCTCGGTCTCACCGGCCCCGATGCGTCCCGCGCGGCCGAACATCTGGAGGACGGTGGACGTGTCGATCGGATCGCCGCCGATCGAGGCGTCCCTGATGATCACCGCGCGGGCGGGCAGGTTCACGCCGGCCGCGACGGTGGACGTGGCCACCAGCACGTCCGCCTCACGTGCTCGGAACGCCCGTTCGGCGGCGTGTTTGTGCTCGTAGTCGGCGTAGTGGAGGCGGACGCCGACGTCCGCGCACACCTTGGTCAGGCCGTCGATGTCGTCGGCGGCGACGGTGTGCACGGGCGCGCCCCGGTCGGCCGCGATCGCCATCGCGGTGGAGCGGACGTTGCGCTTGGAACCGCAGAACACGAGCACGCTGCCGCCCTCGGCGGTGTGCCGCTGGGTCAGGTCGAGCACGACCTGTTCCCGCCGGCGGTTGTTCGCGGCGAACCCGGAGGCCGCCGGGATCGTCGGCAGCTGCCACGTGACGCGGGACGGCCGCCAGGTCGTGGCCACCAGGTCCGCTTCCAGCCACTCCGCCACCTCGGCCGCGTTCGACACGGTCGCCGAGAGCCCGACGATCCGGACCGGCGAGTCGGTGCCCCGGACCCTGGCCAGCAACGCTTCCAGCAGCGCGCCGCGACCGGGGCTGCCGAGCAGGTGGATCTCGTCCACGACCAGGCAGCCGACCTCGCCGAGCGCGGCCTGGAGGGAGCCGGCGCGGCAGATCGCCTCGAACTTCTCCGTGGTGGCGACCCACAGGTCCGCCGCTTTGACCGCTTCGACGTCCACGGTGTACTCGCCGGACAGCCGTTCGACCCGGAGGCCTTGGGTGCGCCAGGTTTCCAGTTCGCGGTCGAGTTCGTCGGTGAGGGAGCGTTGCGGGACGAGCCAGGCGGCCTTGCGACCCTCGTCCAGGATGGATTTCAGCACCGCGAGCATCCCCATCGCCGTCTTGCCCGCGCCGGTCGGTGCGGTGATCAGCAGGTGGGAGTCGCCGTCCACCAGGTGGGGTGCGGCCTGCGCCTGCGCGGGGTTGAGCACGGGGAACGGCAGGAACCTGGCCCAGTCGGCCGGGACGAAGCGGGTGACCGGCACCGGATCGGGGACGTCGGCGGGGTCGACCGGTTCGTGCAGGTCCCACAGCATCTCGAAGGCCAGTCGAGCGGCCCGCGCACCGTCCCCGACCACCTCCTCGCACCGCTCCGGCACCACCCCGCCGACGTCGGACAGCCAGGCCGACGCGGCGCTGGTGGTCACTTCTTCCTGCTCAAGCCAGTGCCGAACCGTCCGGAACGGCACCCCGGCCTGATCAAGGCGTGCGCGCAGCCTGTCGAACCCGGCGCGATCAGGCATCACCACCCGCGCGTCCACGCCGGGCGGCAGGTCGGGCACGTCCAACGCCGGGTCCACGGTCTTGCACCACCACACGGGCCGCGACTCCAGCGCCGCCAACGCCGGTGGCAACACAGGAGCGCCCGCCGTACGAGTGGACGGCGCGACCTCCGAACCGCTGAGGATCGACCTGATCCGTGCCGCCATCGCCACGGTCGACACCCGCCGCACCGCGCGCGCCGGCACCACCCCAGCCGCAGCCGCCCCGGGCACGACTTCAGTGTCCGCCGTACCGGCTGCCGACATCGACTCGCGCTCCGGCACAGGCACCGCCGGCGTCGGATCCGACGCCGGCGACAAGTCCCGCTCAGCTTCGGGGGTGACTGCCTCGGTGCCGGTGCCGGTGCCGGTGCCGGTGTCGGCGGTGCCGGGTGCGGTGCCGGTGCTGGGTGCGGTGCCGGTTGTGCCGGCGGTGGTGCCGGTGGCGGTGGCGGTGGTGGCGGTGGCGGTGCCGGGTGCGGGGCGGGAGCGAGGCTTGTTGCGGGTCGGCGGATCTTGGCGCGGCTCCTGGGCGGGGCTCTGGGGCGGGCGCTCGGGCTGGTCTGGTCGCTGGAGCTGGCTTTGCGGCCGGCTCTGGGCCGGTTTCGCGGCCGGCGGGCGGACTGGGCGGGAGTTGCGGGCCAGGGCTTCCAGCTGGGCGTCCTCGGCCAGCCGACGGCTCACCGCGTCGGGCCGCAGCTCACCCAGCACCGACCGCTGCGAGAGCTTCAACTCCCGCAGCGTGAACGACGCCGGGCACGTGGGACACACGACGGCGGCTTGCAACTGCTGCCGACCACGGTCCGGATGAGCCCGGTACAGCCCGTGCAGCTCACCCTCGCAGGTCGGGCACCGCCGGTCGACGGGCACAGGCGACAGCTGCCAGCCCGGCTCCGCGTACCGCGCGATCGCGGGCTCCGGGCGGACGCCCCACCGGGCTTCCGCGACCCCGGCGACCGACGTGTCCACGACGGGCGCGCCGTGCTCCACTCATCGCCTCCGTCCCGGTCGCCGGCCGTCGACCCCACTCGGCGGGGCCGACACGTGATGCTATGCGGAAGACGGCAGATCAGGTGGCCACCAGCACCGGGATGTGCTGCTCCTCCTCCGTCAACGACCCGTGGTGGCCCACGAACGTGGTGGCGTTCGGCTCGACCGTCGAACGCACCAACGCCAGCGAACCCTTCGCCGCCACCACCAGGTCACCGATCCGCGGCAGCACGTAGTCCGCCACGCGAGGCCCGAACCAGCCGGCCGCCACCGCCTCCGCACGCGACGCCACCCACGCCCGGTCACCCAGGCGCTCGGTCCACCTGCCCCGCACGCCATCCGCGTCCGACGTGTAGACGTGCCGGATCCGCGGCTCACCACCGAGCACCCGCACCCCGTCCTGCAACCCGGCGTCCGTGTCGAAATCCACCCGGTCGTCCGCCGGCACCATCCCGTGATCGGCCGTCACCACCAACGCACCCCCGTGCGGCAACCCGTCCGCCAACGCCGCCGCCAACCGGTCGACGAACCGCAGCTGCCACCGCCACGGATCACTCCCGGTCCCGTACACGTGCCCGAGCGCGTCGAGATCACCGTGGTACGCGTAGCAGAGCACCCGATCTTCCGACCGCATCGCCTCCGCCACCCGCGCCACCAGGTCACCGAACCCCAGCACCGCCTGGAACCGCCCACCCCGCAACGCCGCCCGCGACAGCCCGCTGTCCTTCTGCTCCCGAGGCAGCACGAGCCGCACCGCCACCCCCGCGTCCGACGCCGCCTCGAACGCCGTCCGCCGGGGCTGCACCTCCTCCGGCACCAGCACCGACCGCAGGTCGACGTGCTCCGGCACCCCGTACCGCGTCCACCGCAAGGCGTTCAACACCTCGGCGCCGTCCTCGAACGAGTACCCGACCAACCCGTGCTCGCCGGTCGGCAAGCCGGTGCCCAACGCCGCCAGGCTGCTCGCCGTGGTCGACGGGAACCCGGCCGTGATCGGCGAACCGACCAACGACGCCAGGAACGGCGCGTCCGAGGAGTACTCCCGCAGCAACCGCCACCCGAGACCGTCCACGAGCAGCACGCACACCCGCGACGAACCGGAGATGCCCAGCACGTCCACCATCCCCGGCACCCCCAGCCCGGCGAGCAACGACGGCACGACGTCAGCGAGCGAACCGCCCCCGTACCGGGGGACCAGCGGATCCATGGAACCCGACCCTAGTCCGCACGATGGGGACACCTGAACGGTTCGAGTTTCGGGTCGCGGTGATCAGAGCTAGCGTCGGGTGCATGGCGTCGACCGCGACGGACGATCTCGACCTGCTGGACGCCTACTGGCGTGCGGCGAACTACCTGTCCGTCGGGCAGATCTACCTGCTCGACAACCCGCTGCTGCGCGAACCGCTGCGTCCCGAGCACGTCAAGCCACGCCTGCTCGGCCACTGGGGCACCACCCCCGGCCTCAACCTGGTCTACGCGCACATGAACCGCGTGATCCGGCAACGCGACCTGAACGCCCTGTACGTCACCGGCCCTGGTCACGGCGGTCCCGGCCTGGTCGCGAACGCCTACCTGGAGGGCACCTACAGCGAGGTGTACTCCGGCATCGGCGAAGACGTCGACGGCCTGCGCGCGCTGTTCCGCCAGTTCTCGTTCCCCGGCGGCATCCCCAGCCACGTCGCACCCGAGACACCCGGCTCGATCCACGAGGGCGGCGAACTCGGCTACGCCCTCCTGCACGCCTACGGCGCGGTGTTCGACAACCCGGACCTGCTGGCGGTGTGCGTGGTCGGGGACGGTGAGGCGGAGACCGGGCCGCTGGCCGCGAGCTGGCACTCGAACAAGTTCCTCGACCCGGTCCGTGACGGCGTGGTGCTGCCCGTGCTGCACCTGAACGGCTACAAGATCGCCAACCCGACGGTGCTGGCGCGCATCCCGGACGACGAGCTGGCGTCGTTGCTGCGCGGCTACGGCCACACGCCGCACTTCGTCGTCGGTGACGAGCCGAAGGCCGTGCACGACCAGCTGGCGTCCACTTTGGACCGGGTGCTGGACGACATCGCCGAGATGCAGTCGGCGAAGCGACGCCCGCCGTGGCCGATGATCGTGCTGCGCACCCCGAAAGGCTGGACCGGTCCCAAAGAGGTGGACGGCCGACCGGTCGAGGGCACGTTCCACTCGCACCAGGTGCCGCTCGCCGGCACCCGCACCGACGCCGGGCACCGCGCCCGGCTGGAGGAGTGGATGCGAAGCTACCGCCCCGAGGAGCTGTTCGACGACAACGGCCGGCTGATGCCCGAACTGCGTGCCCTCGCGCCCACCGGCGACCGGCGGATGAGCGCCAACCCGCACACCAACGGCGGCCGGCTGCTGCGCGACCTGCGGATGCCCGACTTCCGCGACCACGCCGTGACCGTCGACCGGCCCGCCGCCGGGAGCAGTGAGGCCACGAAGGTGCTCGGCGCGTTCCTGCGGGACGTGGTGCGCCTCAACCCGGACAACTTCCTGATCATGGGCCCGGACGAGGTGGCGTCCAACCGGCTGTCCGAGGTGTTCGACGTGACCGGCCGCAAGTGGCAGGCGGCGACCGTCCCCGGTGACGACCACCTCGCGCCGCAAGGCCGGGTGCTCGAAGTGCTGTCCGAGCACCTGTGCCAGGGCTGGTTGGAGGGCTACCTGCTGACCGGCAGGCACGGCCTGTTCACCAGCTACGAGGCGTTCATCCACATCGTCGACTCGATGCTCAACCAGCACGCGAAGTGGCTCAAGACGACCCGGGTGATCCCGTGGCGCGCGCCGCTCGCGTCGCTGAACTACCTGCTGTCGTCGCACGTGTGGCGGCAGGACCACAACGGGTTCAGCCACCAGGACCCGGGCTTCCTCGACCACGTGGTCAACAAGAAGGCCGAGATCGTCCGCGTGTACCTGCCGCCGGACACCAACACACTGCTGTCGGTCGCCGACCACTGCCTCCGCAGCCGGCACTACGTCAACGTGATCGTGGCGGGCAAGCAACCCGCGCTCACCTACCTGGACATGCCCGACGCGATCGCGCACTGCACCCGCGGCCTGGGCATCTGGGACTGGGCGGGCACCACGGAGGGCGAGCCGGACGTGGTGCTGGCGTGCGCGGGCGACATCCCGACGCTGGAGACCCTGGCCGCCGCCAAGCTGCTGCGCGAACACCTGCCGGAGCTGAAGGTGCGCGTCGTCAACGTCGTGGACCTGATGCGCCTGCAGCCGGACACCGAGCACCCGCACGGCCTGTCCGACCGTGATTTCGACGCCCTGTTCACCACCGACAAGCCGGTGATCTTCGCCTTCCACGGCTACCCGTGGCTCATCCACCGCCTCACGTACCGCCGCACGAACCACGCCAACCTGCACGTGCGCGGCTACAAGGAGGAAGGCACCACGACCACCCCTTTCGACATGGTGATGCTCAACGACCTGGACCGGTTCCACCTGGTCATGGACGTGATCGACCGGGTGCCGTCGCTGGGCGGCGCGGCGGCGTCCCTGCGGCAGCGCATGTCGGACGCCCGGCTGTCCGCACGCCAGCACACCCGCGAGCACGGCGAGGACGATCCGGCGATCGCCGACTGGACGTGGCGCTGAGGTGCGGGTCCTGGTGGTCAACGCGGGCTCGTCCAGCCTGAAGCTGCGGCTGCTGGCGGCCGACGACGAAGTGGAGCGCACCGCCGACGTCGAACCCGACCCCGCACGGCTCGGTGACGTCCTGGAGGACTGGCCCGCGCCGGACGCCATCGGCCACCGAGTGGTGCACGGCGGCACCCGGTTCACCGACCCGGTCGTGATCGACGACCTCGTCCGCCGGGCGCTGGTGGACCTGACGTCGCTCGCGCCGCTGCACCAGCCGAAGTCGTTGGCCGGCCTGGACGCGGTGCACAAGCTGCTGCCGGACGTCCCGGCGGTCGCGTGCTTCGACACCGCGTTCCACACCACCATCCCGGCCGCGGCTGCGACGTACGCGGTGCCCAAGGAGTGGCGGGAGCGTTACGCCATCCGCCGGTACGGGTTCCACGGTCTCTCCCACGCCTACTGCGCACGTCGAGTGGCCGAGCTGTGCGCGCCGAAGCGGCTCGTCACCTGCCACTTGGGCGCGGGCGCGTCCCTGGCCGCGATCGCCGACGGCCGGAGCGTCGACACCACCATGGGTTTCACGCCGCTGGAGGGCCTGGTCATGGCGACCAGGTCGGGCACGGTCGACCCTGGTCTGGTGCTCTGGCTGGAGGAGCACGAGAACCTGTCGCCGCACGAGGTCGCGACCGCGTTGGAGGAACGGTCGGGCCTCACCGCGTTGGCCGGCACCGCTGACATGCGCGAGATCGACGCCCGTGCGGCGGAAGGCGACCGCGATGCCGTGCTGGCGCTGGACGTCTACACGCATCGGCTGGTCGCGGGCGTCGCCGCGATGGCTGCCGCGTTGGGCGGTCTGGACGTGCTCGCGTTCACCGGCGGCGTCGGCGAGAAGTCGGTCACGGTGCGCCGCCGTGCCGCCGAACGCCTGGGCTTCCTCGGAGTCGCCGTCGACAACGACCGCAACGAGCAGGTCGACGGCGACACCGACATCAGCGGCCCGCACGCCACCACCCGGACCCTCGTCGTCACCGCCCGGGAAGACCTGGAGATCGCGCACGGCACGCGCGCCGCGTTGCGCGACGGCGACTGATCTTCCGCAACAGTGCGGCTTCCGTGCGCCGCATGTGGCCGTTGGGCGGATTGACACACCCGGTGAAACCGGCGTTACTTGGCTCGTCGCGTAATGCGAAGGGGTGGGGGAATGTCGGAGCCCGGGGGACACTGGAGTCCCCGTTTTCGTGTTGTCCTGATCGGGGTAATCCTGCTGGTCGGCATCGCCGTGACCATGGTGTCCACCCTCTTGTTCACGGAGTTGGAGAAGTCGTGGACGCCCGGCTCCGTGGCGCGGGCCGTGCTCGGTGCGATGTTGGCGCTGTTCTCCGGCGTCTACGTGAACCTCATGCTGGCGGTGATCGTCAGGGTGTGGCGCCGGCCCGAGCCGACGGAACTCCGGCTGGGTGACGCGGTCAGCAATCTCGGGACAGCGCTGCGGCAACCGCTGAGGCGGGTCGGGATCGTGCTGACCGTCGTCGCCATCGTCGTGGTGGGCCTGGTCCTGCGCCCGCCGGACGCCGGCCCGGAGCCGGGCGGACTGGTCATCATGACGGCGTTCAACGAGAGCGCCAACGACCCGCGGACGATCCTCTTCGAGCAGTGGAACCAGGCGAACCCGGACAACCAGCTCGAAGTCGTCCCCGTGTCCGGCGAGCCGGACCAGCAGAACGAGCGGATGGTCAACGACGCGAAGCCGGGTGGCGCCAACCGCGCCGACGTCTACCTGCTGGACGTCGTGTGGACGGCGCAATTCGCGGAACTCGAGTACATCCGGGAACTCGACCGGTCGGCCGTGGCGGGTGATTTCGTGCCCCGGATCCTCGACACCTGCACCTATGAAGAGAAGTTGTGGGCCGTGCCGTTCAACACCGACGTCGGAATGCTGTTCTACCGCGACGACTTGACCGCCGCGCCGAAGAACTGGGACGACTACTTCGGCCGTGCCGCGGCGGACGCGGCCAGGGCAGCCGGTGTGGAGGCGGCGAACGCGGCGTCGCTGGACGATGAGGAGATCCTCACCGTCGTCGCGTTGGAGGCCATGTGGGCGGCCGGCGGCGAGGCGTTCGGCCGTGACGGCGAAGTCGCGCGGAACGCGGACGAGAGCGCCGTCGAACTCGGGCCGGCCGACCTGACCGGCATCGAGCGCCTGGTCGCGGCGTCCCGCGACCCCGACATCGTGCTGGACGAGGCTCGGACGACCACGGACAACGCGGCGGTCGGCGCGTTCGCCGACGGGCGGTCGTTGTACATGCGCAACTGGCCGGTCGCGTACGACAAACTGCTCGACCGCGTCGAGTTCGGGGTCGTCGCACCGCCCACGGCGAGCGTCCTCGGCGGGCAGAACCTGGCCATCAGCGCGTCCACGGACAAACCGCGCGCCGCGCGGGCGTTGATCGAGTTCCTGACCAGCGCGTCCAGCCAGCTGATCCTGTCCGAGCTGGGCGGGTTCGCGCCGACCAGGCAGTCCGCGTACGACAACAGCAAGCGTGCCGACATCCAGCAGATCCGCACCGCTCTGAACGACGCTCGCCTTCGCCCGCGCACGCCGAACTACGTGGAGTTCAGCCGGGTGTTCCGCGAGGGCATCGCATACGCGCTCACCGACCCGAAGGGTCAGTTGCCGCCGGACCTCTTGGAGCGGCTGGCGGAGATCCTGGACAAGCCGGTCACGCAACCCACCCGCTGATCGGCTTTCCGGGTTCATCCCGGTGTTCACGATCACCGTCGTCAGATAGGGTCGACCTCAAGACCTTGGACGGGGGGCGCCCATGGCCGACAACACTTTCACGCCGCCGGGTCCGGCGGAGTTCTTCCCGCCGGCGATCTTCGGCGGAGTGACCAAACCGATGATCCTCGTGGTGCTGTCGGTGGTGATCATCGCGGCGTTCTTCCTGATCACGAGCCGGAAACTCAAGCTGGTGCCGGGCAAGTGGCAGTTCGCCGCCGAGTCGGTCTACGACTTCGGCCGCAACTCGATCGCCCGCGAGCAGATCGGCGCGAAGGACTTCCAGCCGTACGTGCCGCTTGTGCTGTCCCTGTTCACCTTCGTCCTGGTGAACAACCTCTTCGGCATCGTGCCGCTGGTGCAGTTCCCGACCATGGCGCACATCGGCTTCCCCGCGGCGGTCGCGCTGCTGGTCGTGTTCCCGGTGTACCACTTCGTCGGGATCAGGCGGCACGGCCTCGTCGGCTACCTGCGCAACCAGTTCATCATCCCGGACGTGCCGAAACCGGTGCTGTGGCTGCTGCTCATCCCCACCGAGGTCATCCTCAAGTTCTTCTTCGACCCGGTGAACCTGGCGATCCGGGTGTTCGCGGCGATGTTCGCGGGGCACCTGCTGGTGTTGGTGTTCGTACTCGGCGGCGAGTTCCTGCTCCTGGAAGGCGCCCCGCTGCTGAAACCGCTGGCCGCGGTCAGCTTCGCGCTGGCGATCGGCATCACCGCGCTGGAAGCGCTGATCCAGGTGCTCCAGGCGTACATCTTCGCCACCCTGAGCGCCCACTTCATCGGCCGCGCCCTGGCCGCCCACCACTGAACCGGTGCCATGATGGTGGCCCGGAGCAGGGGAGGCCGCCATGCCACACCGTCACGACGACATTGAAGCGAAGCTCCCGGACGTGACCACCATCCCGCTGGACGCCCTGGCCGCGCTCTCGACGGAGCAGCTGTCCGAGGCTTTGCGGCTGGTGGTCAGCCGGGCGCTGTCGGATGCGGAGATCCAGGTGCAGGTCCAGGACGACTGGCCGCCGGAGGAGTCCGAACCTCGGCGGTGAGGGCGGCGAGGTCCCGCCTCGTGCGGTCGGCAACGGCACCCGCGCTGACCGCCGGCAGCGCTTCGAAGACCCGCAGCGCCTCCGCCCAGCACACGACGGCGTCGTCGTCCCGTCCCATCTCCCGGTAGGTCGCGCCGAGTTCCTTCAGCACCTGGCCGACGCTGGGCAGCGAGCCGAACGCCCGGAACGTCCGCAGCGCCTCCAGGTGGCAGCTCACCGCCTCGGTCAGCCGGTCGGCGACCCGGTAGGTCACCGCCAGCGTCGCCATCGTCAGGGCATTGCCGTGAGGATCTGCCACCGCCTCGGTGATGCGCAGGTTGCGCCGGTGGCACTCGATCGCCTCGCTCACCCTGCCCATCTCCCGGTAGGTGACGCCGAGTTGGTCGAGCACGCGCCCTTCGAGCAGTGGACCGAGTTCCCGGCACAGCACCAGGCACTCCAGGTGCAGCGCCGCCGCCTGGTCGAGGTCGCGCAGCCGCCGGTGCAGCACCGCCATGTTGTGCAACGCGCCGAGTTGCCCCTTCGGGTCGCCGGCTTCCCGGAACAGGTCACGCGCCCACGTGTGGCAGGCCATCGCCCACCGCGACCTTCCCGTGTGCCGGAACATCACGCCGAGCCGGTTGAGCGCCTCGGCGAACCCGACCCGGTCGCCCAACCGCCGGAAGAGCGGCAGGGCCGCGCGGAAACAGGCCATCGCGACCTCGGTGCGCAGTAGCTGGCCGTGTGCCAGGCCGAGCTTGACCAGCAGCGTCGCCTCGGCCTCCCGGTCGCCGGCTCCACGGGCGGCCGACAGGGCCAGCTCGTGGGTGGAGATCCACTCGGTCCACAGCTTGCGCAGGTCGAAGTACATGGTGAGGGCTCTGGTGAGGGCGACCACGTGCCCCGGGTGCCCTGCGGTGTGGGCGAGGTCGATCACGGGAACCAGGTTGGCGCGTTCGGCGTCGACCGCGCGCACCGCCTCGGTGCCCACCCTCACCTCGCCGTGGCTGTCGCCGGCTGCCGTCACCGTGGCGAGGTAGTGGTCGAGCATCCGGACGATCGTCCGGTCGTGATCGGGATCCTCGGCCGCCTTCTCCGCCGCGTACAGCTTGACCAGGTCGTGCATCCGCCAGCGATCCGCTGACTGGCCGGGTTGCACCAGGTGGGCGGCACGCAGGCGGCGGATGAGCCGCAACGCGGTCGTGCGGTCGGTGTCGGCGATCGCGGCGATGGTGTCGAGGCCGACGTCCGGTCCCGGGTCGAGCGCGGTCAGGCGCAGCAGTCTTGCCTGGTCCGGGTCGAGGTGGGCGTAGGACAGGTCGAACGCGGCGCGCACGGCGAGGCTCCCGTCGAAGTTCAACTCCCGCAGGCGATGCCGGCCATCGGCCAACGCCTCGGCGAGGTCGGCGACCGACCGCTCCGGGTCTGCCACCAGCAGCGCTGCGGCCACTCTGACCGCCAACGGCAACCCGCCGCACAGCTGCGCGACCCGCTCGCACTCCACAGGATTATCCGCCGCGCGGGTGTCATCGGGGTTGCTGATGTCCAGCACGGCGGCGAGCATCCGCACCGCGTCCGGCACGTCCAACACGTCGAGGTCCAGCAGGCGGGTGTGGTCGAGGCCGGCCATCCGATGTCGGCTCGTGATCAGCACCTGGTGCCGGGAGTCGCCGGGCAGCAGCGGGACGACCTGGTCGGGGTCGGACACGTTGTCCGCCACCACCAGCATCCGCTCACGGTCGGCGAGCAGCGATCGCCACAGCCGCGCCCGGTCCTCCACCTCCGGCGGGATGTGCTCGTCGGCCACACCCAGCGCGCCGAGCAGCCCGGCCAACGCGGTAGACGCGGTGAGCCGCTGGTTGGCCTGGTCATAGCCGCGCAGGTTGGTCATCACCACCCCGCCGGGGAACCACCCGGCGGCGACCGCCTGACGGGCCGCGCACACCGCGAGCGCGGTCTTGCCGACCCCGGGCAGCCCGCCGACGGACCACACCAGCACGGCCTCCGACCCGCCCGGCTCCAGTGCGGCGGTCAGTCGGGCCAGCTCATTCTCACGTCCCACGAACACGGCCGGTGGTGGCAGGCCGGCGACCGCGGTCGGCCGGGCCTCCGGCGGGATCACGGTCGCGCTGCCGGCCTGCACCACGTTCCCGACGACCCGCCCGACCACGACGTTGCGCACCGAGTCGGTCACAGCACCAGGTTTACCAGCACCCCTACCGCGGCGTGATGCCGTTCAACACGGTCGCCACCAACTTCTCCACGTAACCCGGCGGCACCTCGGCGGGCGTCGTCGTGCCGCGGTAGAGGCGGGGGAGGAGGAGTTCGTGGCAGGCGCCGATGACCAGCGTGGCCACCGCGTCGGGATCGGTGTCCGCGCCGACCCGCCCCTGCTCCTGCTCGACGCGCAGGTAGTCGGCGAGTGCCGCGTGCAGCCCGCGTCCGTCGGCCGTCGGGTTCGGCAGCGCTTCGAACCGGGCGAACACCTCCGGCTGACCCACCAGACCGGCGAACGCGGGCAGGAACGCGGCGTGCACGGCCAACGCGTGCGTGACGAACGCTTGCAGGTTCTCCGCGAGCGTGCCGTCCGCCGCCGGCCGTCCGACCCGCTGCTCCACCGCGCGGACGTGTGCGTGCAGGGCGAGCGCGAGCAGCTCTTCCTTGTCCGCGAAGTGGTTGTAGAGCACGCCGACCGCCACGTCCGCCGCACGGGCGATGTCGCGGACGGTGAGCCCGGCCGTGCCGCGGTCGGCGATGAGGCGCGTGGCCGCGGCGATCAGGTGGTCGCGCAGGCTCACGTCGCCGTCACGCAGTGCTGCTGCTCGTCGCGGTGCCATCGCGTCGCATCGTAGGCGGTGCGCCGCGCCGGCGACCGTCCGCGGTTACGTCAGGCCGTCGCTGTGACGAGTCGGGCGGTGCCGCGCAGCCGCACCGCGTCCGCGTCGGCGTACGGGGTCAGGGCGTGCGCGACGGACTCCCGGATCTGGTCCTCAGTGGACAGTGAGGCGTCGCGCAGCGCGAACCGGACCGGCCCCCAGCCCATGATGAACTCCGTGGCGTCGGCGACGTCCCGGCCCCACACCCCTTCCGTCTCCACCGCCTCGGCCTTGACGTCGGTGAACCCGGCGGCGGTGAGCACGCGGTCGATCACGTCCGGGTCGGACAGCGACAACGGCCCCGAGCCGGTGGGCGGCCGCCCTGCGCCCGAGGTGGCGAACACCGGGGCGAACACGTGGGCCAGTTGGCCAAGGTCGCGCATCGACAGGAACGCCAGCCTCCCGCCGGGCCGGAGCGCGCTCCGGATGTTGCCGAACGCCGCGACCGGGTCGGCGAAGAACATGATCCCGAACCTGCTCAGCGCGACGTCGAACGTGTGCGGCGGCAACGGGAAGACCTGAGCGTCACCCTGCTCGAACGCGACGTTGTCGACGTCTTCCGCCACGGCGGACGCCCGTGCGCGGGCCAGCATCGGGCCGGACAGGTCGAGGCCGGTCGCGTGCGCGGCACGCCGGGCCGCCAGCCGGGTCACCTGCCCGTTGCCGCAGCCGACGTCGAGCACCCGGTCCTGCGGCCCGATACCGGCGGCGGTCAGCAGCATGTCGTTGAAACCGCTGTTCACGGCGTCGTAGCGGGTCTGGTTGTCGGCCCAGTGGCCGCCTTCGTACCCGTTCCAAGCCTCGGCCTGATGGGTGTTGACGATGTCCGGCACGGCTCGCCCCTCTCGTTGTGAACGTGTGTTCATGAACGACTGTTCACGGCAACGCCGGGTCTTGTCAAGTGGCCCGAGGGTTTATCGTCGCGATCATGACCGTGGTCCGCTCGCTGTTGTTGTTCGCGCTGGCCGCGCTCGCCGAGATCGGTGGCGCCTGGCTCGTCTGGCAGGGCGTGCGCGAGCACCGCGGCCTGCTGTGGATCGGCGCGGGCGTGGTGTCGCTCGGCCTGTACGGGTTCGTGGCCACGCTGCAGCCCGACGCGCACTTCGGCCGGATCCTGGCCGCGTACGGCGGGATCTTCGTGGCCGGATCGCTCGCCTGGGGCGTGGTCGTGGACAAGTTCCAGCCCGACCGGTGGGACTACGTCGGCGCGGCGATCTGCCTGGTCGGCGTGGCTGTGATCATGTACGCGCCCCGTTAGGGCCTGGTGCGCGGCCGGAGGCGGGCGGTCGGCATGGGTGGTGCGGGCAGGCGGTCACCGGCGTAGCCCCCGACCCGGCCGAACCGCTCCGACTCCTGCTGCCACTGCTCGCGGTACCGGACGATCTCGTCGTGGCTTCGGCCGACGAAGTTCCACCACATCACCAGGTCCTCGCCGAGCGGCTCACCGCCCAAAAGGATCACCCGTGCGGGTGTGTCGGCGACGTTGACCAGGCGCAACCCGGCCGTGCCGACACCGACGTGACCGAGCGTGCCGCGGGCCAGCGGCGTGCCCGCCAGCTCCACCGCGCCGACGTCGACCAGCACACCGTGCTCGAACGCGGTGTCCACGTCGAGCGTCAGCCGTGCGCCGGGTTCGAGCAGGATTTCGGCGCCCAGCAACGGCGTGAAGGTGCGCACCGGTGACGTCTCGCCCGCGACCGTGCCGAGGAACACCCGCGCCGTCGCGCCGTCCAACGTCACCACGCCGGGCACGTAGTGCTCGAACGCGGGCGGCGTGTCGCGGTGGGCGTCGGGCAGCGCGATCCACAACTGCACGCCGTGCAACACGGTCGTGGTCGCGGTCGACACCTCCGAGTGGCAGATGCCGTGACCGGCGGTCATCAGGTTCAGCTCGCCCGGCCGCACCATCGCGTGCGTGCCCAGGCTGTCGCGGTGCTCGATCTCGCCGCTGAACAGCCAGCTCGCGGTCTGGAGACCGGTGTGCGGGTGCGGCGCGACGTCCATGCCGCCGCTGACCGAGACGTCGTCGGGCCCGTAGTGGTCGGCGAAGCACCACGCGCCGATCATGGAGCGCTGACGCCTCGGCAGCGTGCGCCGCACGGTCATCGCCCGCGGCCCGCCCAGCGGGACGTCCCGCGGTTCCAGCACCTCGACCGCCGCGACGCCGGACGTGTTCTCGCAGATCAGCTCGGACGGGTCCGTTTCCACGTTGCTCATCGCGACCCCGATCGAACGGCCATCGGGCCATCGTAGGGCCCGGTGGCGGTGATCCGCGCTAGCGGAAACGGAGGTATTCCTCCCACGTCCGCTTCGGCGTGACCACCGGCCCGTCGTCGGGCGCGCGGTTGGCCAGGCCGTTGAAGCCGAGGTAGTAGTCGCCCGACTGGTGCTGGGCGCCGGACGACTGGTCCGGGTCGCCGAGCGCGATGGCGTGGATGTGGTAGCCCCAGTCGCCCTGCGCCGGCGTGCGGACCCAGGCCGCGAAACCGACCTGCCGCAGCGCCCTCGCCACCGCGGTCCGGGTGGTCGCCGTCATGCCCGACACGGAGATGTCCAGCGCGCCGCCGCCGTCGTGCGTGCCGGCCGAACCGGGCACGCCGCCGGGGTTGTAGGAGCCCTGGGTGACGCCCAGAGACCGGCCGAGCAGGCGTTCCGCTTCGACCAGCATCGCCTTGGTCCGGGTGTTCATCAGCGCGTTGTGGTAGGTGACCCGGCTGCCCGCCGACACCGGCCGGACGACGCTGTACCTCGTCTCGCCGAGCAGGCGCAACGAGGTGGGTCCGGGCAGGCCGGAGGCGTCGATCCCGGTGTAGCCGAGGGACCGCTGGTACGCCGCGTAGGCGTCGATGGTCCTGGTGCCGAAGTGCCCGTCCACGTACGTGGACGCCAGGAAGTTCTTCGCGTCCAGGGCCTGCTCGACCCGCAGCACGCTGTCCCCGCTGCCCGGCGTGATGGCCGAGTCGGCGCGGCGCGGGTCGATCTGCGCGGCCTTGAGCACGGCCTCCATGTCGACCGTGGGCAGTGCGACGGCCTGCGGTGGAGCCTGTGGCGCGGCGGTCGCGGGGGCGGCGAGGCCGACCGACCCGATCAGCACCAAGGCCAGTGCGGCGATCCTGACGTTGACCACGTCCACCTCCGGTCGACACCCGACGAACCGAGGTCAGTCAAGCGCGAACCGGCCGTTTCTGGCAATGGTTTACTGCGGATGCTCGTAGTTGGTTAGAGATTGACGCGCACTCGGCGGGCTCGGGTCGGCGGTTCGGGTCAGCGGGTCAGCGGTTCGACGACGGGAACCGGTTGCCGGCGCTGCCGAGGGCGACCAGGTCGGTGTACTGGTCCTGCCACGACCGCTCGGTGGCCAGCAGGTCGGCCAGCCGCTGCACCCAGGTCGCGTCGAGCGGCGGCGTCGCCCCGGCCAGGTGGCGGGCGGTCTCGTCACGCGCTTTGAGCCAGCCGGCCAGCGTGGGCGCGAGCGCCGGTCCACCCTCTTGTTCCGCCATACCGGAACCGTACTTCGTGTGCGGGGGGACCGGGGAGTAGAGTCTCCCTGGTTGGGGCACGAGCTGTCGGCATTCGGTCGGCGCGGTCCCCGGCACAGTCCGGCCCGCGGTTCGCGGCCGGGGACGGGAGCACCGGCTTGTCGCCGGACCATCCGTTCACATCAGCTACCCCCACAGCCCGCGGGCACGCCGGACCGAACGATCACGCTTCCGACGCGCGGGACGATGTCCGCCGTCAGCGTGGTACGGCCCTGCCGGCTGGGGAGACGGGGTCGTCATGACGCAGACCAGACCTGGCCGATCACAGGGTGCCGCAGTGGGCTTCGCCGACGCGCGTGCCGCGGCCGACAGGGCCGAGACCGTCCAGCGCAGCCAGGCCGCCCGCACCGTCGCGGACAACTCGGTCGACGCGAACGACTGCCGAGAGCTGCTGCTCATGCTCGGCCTGCCGGACCCGCCCGCCGATGGCGCACCCGTGCGCACGCAGAACGAGCGGGCGCAGGACCAGCGCGCGGCCGAGCAGCGCGTGCCGGACTACGCGTACCCGGATCCGTCGGACTCGCCCCGCCAGCCGGGAACCTGATCCGCCGCCGATTTGGTGCGAATGTCGTGTTCGGACGGACGTACTGCGTTGTCCCTGCTCCTGGGGCTAACTCAACCGGGTGAGTTGTGGGTTCCACGTGCTTGGGACGCACCGGCCTCCGGGTAGTCCTCGCACAGAGTGTCCACGAGGGACACCCTTGGAGGAGGTCGAGCGCAGTGGGTATCGGCGACAAGTTCGACGACATGAAGAGCAAGGCCAAGGACGCCCTCGGGCAGCACGGCGACAAGGTCGACGAAGGCGTCGACCGCGCCGGGCAGTTCGCCGACGAGCGGACCGGTGGCCAGCACTCCGACCGCATCCAGCAGGGCACGGACAAGGCGAAGGAGGGCCTGGGCCGGTTCCGCGAACAGGACCAGGACCAGTCTCTCGGTCAGGACGAGCCCCTCGGTGGGGGTCAGTACGTCGACCCCGACCAGCAGCGGTAACGCCTCGGCACGACACGTACGAAACGCAGCACGACAAGTACGAAACGCACGGCACGACGGCACGACGGCACGATCAAGGGCCGCCCTCGGCTGAGGGCGGCCCTTCCCGTGTCGCGGGCACTCCCGTGCAGTGGGCGGCGACCTACGACGTCCCGGTGATGCGCGACGCGAGCAGCTGCTTGCCCTGCTCGGCGCCCTTGCGGCTCTCACCCTGGGCGCGGCGGAAGAACTCGGCCAGCTCGCGGTCGCCCGCGCGCTCGGCGTCGCCGATGTAGGTCTCCAGGCGTAGTGCGTTGCTCAAGCACGCTTCTACGAACCAGATGATGTTGTAGTCCTTGTCCTGGGTGCCGGTCACCTGACCGGTTTCGGTCGTGGACACGTGACCTCCTCACTAGTCGGTGACCAGGGGATACCACGTTTTCCGGGCCCTGAACGCCGCGTGCGAGTGAAGGTGGGTCAGCCGGTCGGGTCCGGTCGGCTCAGGCGGCGAGCTCGGCCCAGACGACCTTGCCGTCGGACGTCGGCTCGGAGCCCCACGAGCGGCTCAACGCGGCCACGATGATCAGCCCTCGGCCACGGGCGGAGTCGACCCGCACGGGTCTCGGCTCGGGCAGCGCGGACGAGCGGTCGGCCACCTCGATCCGCACGCCGGACTCGGTCCGGGTCACGGTCAGCCCCACCGGACCCGCCGCGTGGTCCACCGCGTTGGACACGAGTTCGGTCACCACCAGGGCGGCGTCGTCCGCGACGTCCGCCGACAAACCCCAGGCTGACGCCGCTTCGCCAACCACCCGCCTGGCACGCGCCGATGAGCCCGCCGAGGCGGGCAGCGTCACGGCCACCGGCGCTGCTGGCTCGTTGCGCACATCCGCTCCCCGTTGATCGGCCGTTACCGCATCGTCGCACATCCTCCGTTCGCGGTACCGAGTGGTCGCGCTCACCGGCGGTGTGGCGGCGACGGGCGGCGACGGGCGGCGACGCGGTGACCGGCGCGACTGCGGGTCGGATGTGCGGTTGTGGCGGGTTGTGGCGCGTCCGGTGGCGGCGTGGCGGTGAGGGGTGGCGGCATGAGACGCATCGGGTAGCTAGGCTCGGGCACCATGGAGTTGCAGGTGCGCAGTGAGGTGCGGGGCGACTGGACGGTCGTCGCGGTGTCGGGAGAACTCGACGCGGACACCGTCCCCGTGCTGTCCGACCGCCTCGAAGAGAGCGTGGGCGCCCGGCTGGTGGTGGATCTGAGCGGCGTGCCGTTCATGGACACCACCGGTCTGTCCCTGATGCTCGACTGGCACCGGCGTCTGGACGGCGCGGGCGGCGAGTTCAGAATGGCGTCCATGCAACCGGCGGTGCACAAGCTGTTCCGGCTGACCGAGTTGACCGAGGTCATGCACATCCACGAAACCGTCGAGTCGGCCACGACACCCACGTCGTGACCCACCGTCGTGACCCCGTCACGCCAGCCCGCCCCACCAACCCCGCGTGAGTCCTACGTTCACGACCCGTGAGTCCTACGTTCAGGACCCCCGAGTTCAACGCTCAGAACACCCGAGTTGAACGCTCGCGCCCGCGCCGGGGCTCCTGAGCGTTGAATTCAGGCGTTCTGAACGTAGGACTCACGCGTTCTGAACGTAGGACTCACGCGGGTTAGTCTTGTTCTACGCCCAGGTAGAAGGCGATCAGGCGGAGCAGGTGTTCGGTGTCGACCGGCTTGGTGACGTAGTCCGTGGCGCCGGAGGCGAGGGACTTCTCGCGGTCGCCCTTCATCGCCTTCGCGGTCACCGCGATCACGGGCAGGTCGGCGTAACGGGACATGGCGCGGATCGCCGCCATCGTGGCGTTGCCGTCCAGCTCCGGCATCATGATGTCCATCAGCACCAGCGTCACGTCGTCGTACTGCTCCAACGCCCGCACGCCGGTGATCCCGTTGTCCGCGTAGATCACCTGCAACCCGTGCAGCTCCAGCACGCTCGTCAACGCGAACACGTTCCGCAGGTCGTCGTCGACGATCAGCACCTTCTCGCCGTGGAACCGCATGGGCGCGGGCGGCAGCTCGGACGGCGCCACCAGCGACTGCGGCGCGGAGTCGGCGGGCGTCAGCAGCTCCGGCAACGCCTCCTGCTCCACCGGCGCCGGCGGCACGAGGCCCTGGTCGCCCAACGGCAGGTACAGCGTGAACGTCGACCCGACGCCCGGCTCCGACCGCACGTCCAGCCGCCCGTCCAGCAACGCCGCCAGCTCCCGGCTGATCGACAGCCCCAGCCCCGTCCCGCCGTACTTGCGCGACGTGGTGCCGTCCGCCTGCTGGAACGCCTCGAAGATCACCGACAGCTTGTCCGACGGGATGCCGATACCGGTGTCCTGCACGTCGAACGCCACCGAGCCCTCGACCAGCCGCATCCGCAGCTTGATCTCCCCGTCGTGGGTGAACTTCACCGCGTTGGACAGCAGGTTCCGCAGGATCTGCTGCAACCGGTGCTCGTCGGTGTGCAGGGTCGACGGCACGTCCGGCTCCACCACGACCTCGAACGCCAGCCCCTTCTCCGCCGCCAACGGCGACGTCATCGCCTCGACGTACCCGACCACGTCCGACACCCGCACCGGGTCCGTCTGCACCTGCATGTGCCCGGCCTCGACCTTGGTCAGGTCGAGGATGTCGTCGATCAGCTGCAACAGGTCCGTGCCGGACGAGTGGATGGTCCGGGCGAACTCCACCTGCTTCGGGTTCAGGTTGCCGTCCAGGTTGTCCGCCAACAGCTTCGCCAGGATCAGCAGGCTGTTCAACGGCGTCCGCAGCTCGTGCGACATGTTCGCCATGAACTCCGACTTGTACTTCGACGCCGACGACAGCTGCCGCGCCCGCGCCTCCAGCTCCACCGAACCGGCCCGCAGCTCCTCGGTCAGCCGCTGCGACTCCACCAGCAGCGTGTCCGTCCGGGCGTTGGCCAGCATGGTGTTCAGGTTGACGCCGATGTTCTCCTTCAGCTGGTCCAACAGGTCCAGGTGCACCTCGGTGAACTCGCCGAACGACCCCAGCTCGATCACGCCCAGCGTCTCGCCCTGGAACACGATCGGCAGGATCACCAGGTTGGCGGGCGGCGCGGAACCGAGCCCGGAGCCGATCTCCAGGTACCCCGGCGGCACGTCGGTCACCAGCACGGTCTTCTTCTCCACCGCGACCTGCCCGATCAACGACTCGCCGCGCATGAACCGCTTGGGCCGCTTCCCTCGCGGCGTGTAGCCGTAGGCCGCGGTGAGGTCCAGGGCGTGCGACTCCGGGTCAACCAGGAAGAACGCGCCGTGCTGCGCCGACACCAGCGGCGTCAGCTCGCTGATCACCAGTGACGCCATGGCGTTGAGATCCCGGTGGCCCTGCATCTGGCCGGACAGCCGGGCCAGGTTCGTCTTCAGCCAGTCCTGTTCCTGGTTGGCCCGGGTGGACGCGCGCAGGTTGCCGATCATCCGGTTGATGTTGTCCTTGAGGTCCGCGACCTCGCCGGACGCGTCCACGGTGATCTGCCGGGTCAGGTCGCCCGCCGTCACGGCGGTGGCCACCACGGCGATCGCGCGCACCTGCCGGGTCAGGTTCCCGGCCAGCTCGTTCACGTTCTCGGTCAGCCGCTTCCAGGTGCCGGAGACGCCCTCCACCTCGGCCTGGCCGCCCAGCTTGCCCTCGGTGCCGACCTCGCGGGCGACGCGCGTGACCTCCTGGGCGAACGACGACAGCTGGTCGACCATCGTGTTGATGGTGGTCTTCAGCTCCAGGATCTCGCCGCGCGCGTCCACGTCGATCTTCTTGGACAGGTCGCCGAGCGCGACGGCCGTGGTGACCTGGGCGATGTTGCGGACCTGGGAGGTCAGGTTGTTCGCCATGAAGTTGACGTTCTCGGTGAGGTCCTTCCAGGTGCCGGCCACGTTCGGCACCCGCGCCTGACCACCGAGGATGCCTTCGGTGCCGACCTCGCGGGACACCCGGGTGACCTCGTCGGCGAACGCGCGCAGCGTGTCCACCATGCCGTTGATGGTGTCCGCCAGCGCGGCCACCTCGCCCTTGGCCTCGACCGCGATCTTCTTGGACAGGTCGCCGCCCGCCACCGCCGTTGCCACCGCCGCGATCGACCGGACCTGGGTGGACAGGTTGTCGGCCATGACGTTGACGTTGTCGGTCAGGTCCTTCCAGGTGCCCGCGACCCCCGGCACCCGCGCTTGGCCGCCGAGTCGTCCGTCGGTGCCGACTTCTCGGGCGACCCGTGTGACTTCGTCGGCGAAGGAGGAGAGCTGGTCGACCATGGTGTTGATGGTCGACTTGAGTTCGAGGATCTCGCCGCGCGCGTCCACGGTGATCTTCTGGGACAGGTCGCCGCCCGCGACGGCCGTGGTGACCTGGGCGATCGACCGGACCTGCGCGGTGAGGTTGTTCGCCATGAAGTTGACGGAGTCGGTGAGGTCGCGCCAGGTTCCGGCGACGCCGGGCACTTGTGCTTGGCCGCCGAGGCGTCCGTCGGTGCCGACTTCTCGGGCGACCCGTGTGACTTCGTCGGCGAACGAGGAGAGCTGGTCGACCATCGTGTTGATGGTGTCCTTCAACTCCTGGATCTCGCCGCGCGCGTTGACCGTGATCTTCTGCGACAGGTCGCCCCGCGCCACCGCCGTCGCGACCTGCGCGATGTTGCGGACCTGGGAGGTGAGGTTGCCGGCCATGAAGTTGACGGAGTCGGTGAGGTCGCGCCAGGTTCCGGCGACTCCGGGCACCTGGGCTTGGCCTCCCAGCCGTCCATCGCTGCCGACTTCCCGGGCGACGCGCGTGACCTCGGCCGCGAACGACGACAACTGGTCGACCATCGTGTTGATCGTGGTCTTGAGCTGGAGGATCTCGCCCCGCGCGTCCACGTCGATCTTCTGCGATAGGTCGCCCTGCGCGACCGCCGTGGTGACCTGGGCGATGTTGCGGACCTGGGAGGTGAGGTTTCCGGCCATGAAGTTGACGGAGTCGGTGAGGTCGCGCCAGGTTCCGGCGACGCCGGGCACTTGGGCTTGGCCTCCCAGCCGTCCATCGGTGCCGACCTCGCGCGCGACTCGTGTGACTTCGTCGGCGAAGGACGACAGCTGGTCGACCATCGTGTTGATGGTCGACTTGAGTTCGAGGATCTCGCCGCGCGCGTCCACGGTGATCTTCTGCGACAGGTCGCCCTGCGCCACGGCGGTCGCGACCTGCGCGATGTTGCGGACCTGCGACGTCAGGTTGTTCGCCATGAAGTTGACGTTGTCGGTGAGGTCGCGCCAGGTTCCGGCGACGCCGGGCACTTGGGCCTGACCGCCCAGCCGTCCATCCGTGCCGACCTCACGCGCGACACGGGTGACCTCGTCGGCGAACGAGGAGAGCTGGTCGACCATCGTGTTGACGGTGTCCTTCAGCTCCAGCATCTCGCCCGCCACCGTGACGGTGATCTGCTGGGACAGGTCGCCCTGCGCCACGGCGGTCGCCACCTGCGCGATGTCACGGACCTGCTTGGTCAGGTTGTCGGACATGAAGTTGACCGAGTCGGTCAGGTCCTTCCAGGTGCCCGCCACCCCCGGCACGACCGCCACCCCGCCCAGCCGGCCGTCCGTGCCGATCTCCCGCGCCACCCGGGTGACCTCGCCCGCGAACGTCCGCAGCGTCGCCGTCATCGAGTTGAAGCTCTCGACCAACGCGGCCACGTCACCGCGCGCGTCGACCACCATCTCCTGCGACAGGTCGCCCTCGGCGACCGCGGCGAGCACGCGGCTCAGCTCGGCGGTCGGCCGGGTCAGGTCGTCGATCAGGCCGTTCACCGAGTCCGCGGCGGTCGCCCAGCCACCGGTGGCGGGGCTCGGGGTCAGCCGCTCGCCGAGCCTGCCCTCCTGGCCGACCGACTGGCGCACCCGCACCAACTCGCCGACCAGCCACTGGTTGCGCTCCGCGATCTCGTTGAAGACCTCGGCGATCTCGGCTGTCACCCCGTCCTTGGGCACGACGAGACGCCGGCGGAAGTTGCCGTCCTTCATCTCGCGCATGGCGGTCAGAAGTCGGGCCAGGGTCACGTCCGTGTCGTCCTGGGCGGTCGTCACACGAGCCTCCGATGTCAGCGGAACTGGGCCAAGCCTGCCACTGTTGGAGTCAACTTGTCCGATAGGTTGGGTCGACCCGACACACAGGAGCCGTGATGGCCCAGGGCTACCGGCAAGGCGCCGACACGGGCCTCGACCTCGACGCGTGGCGTCGTGTGGTCGACGGCTTCCACGAGGCCGTCGTCGTGCTGGACCCTGAGGGCGTCGTCCGGCTGGTCAACCCGCTCGCGGCCGTGCTGATCCCGGAGGCACGGCCGGGCTCGACGCTGCCGGAGGCCGTCGACCACGGCCGTCACCAGGACCTGGGCGGCGGGTGGAGCGCCTGGTACCGGGGTGTGGACCACTACCTGGACGAGGCCGCGCGGCGGTTGTCGGCGCTCACGGAACGTGCCGACACGTTGCGCGCGGTGGTCGAGTTGGCCCCCGCGAAGCACAGCGTCGTGGTGCTGCCGGGGGTGCGTGGACGCCTGGAGTGGTGGCGCCGCACGCCGGCCGGTGACGTGGCCGTCGCCCGCACCACCCGGCAGGTCGCCGGCACCGTGGCCGGTTTCACCGACGTGCTGGACCGGCTGGTCGAGCACGCGGAGCTCACCGACCTGGGTGAGGGCCCGTGGGGCACGTCCGGGACCGGCCTGGCCGTGCCGCTGACCGAGGGCGGCGCCCTGGTGTGCTTCGACGGGACCTGGAACGTCGACCTGCTGAAACGTTTCGCCGCACGGGCCGCGGCGGCGATGGAGGCGAGCGACCGGTTCGTCCAGCAGGAGCGGACCGTGGACGCGCTGAGGACGAACCTGCTGCCCGCGACGCTGCCGGACGTGCCGGGTGTCCGCCTGGCCAGGGTGTACGAGCCCGCGCACCGGCGGGTGCTGATCGGCGGCGACTTCTACGACGTCCACCCGCGTGAGGACGGCAGCGCGGCGTTCGTGCTCGGTGACGTGGCGGGCAACGGGCTGGAGGCGGCCGTGCACAGCGGTCGGGTGCGGCAGAGCCTGCACACCCTGCTCGTGGTCGAGCAGCGGCCCGCGCACCTGTTGCACCTGCTCAACTCCGCTCTGCGGGCGGCCGGCAGCCGCCTGTTCACCACCCTGGTCGTCGGCACGATGATGCCCGTGCAGGCCGGCGGGCTGCGCTTGACCCTCGCCGCCGGCGGTCACCCCGCGCCGCTCGTGCTGCGCTCCGACGGGCGGGTGGACGAGGTGGCGGTGCACGGCGGGATCGTCGGCGTGCTGGCGGAGGTGCGGTTCCACCAGACGACGGTGACGCTCGCGCCGGGGGAGACGTTGCTGCTGTACAGCGACGGGTTGACCGAGGCGCGCAAGCACGGTGACCGCGAGCAGCTGTTCGGGGATGTGCGGCTGAAGGCGGCGCTGGCCCAGTGCGTCGGGCTGCCCGCCGAGGCGGTGGCCCAACACGTCCGGCAAGTGGCGTTCGAGTGGCTCGGCGAGACCGAGCACGACGACCTGACCCTGCTGGTGTTGCAGGCCGAGTCCTGACGCCGGAGATCGTCTACGCGAAGGCCCGTCGGCAGTGGGCCACCAGCTCACGGGTCGCGGGGCCGCGGGGGTTCCGCCAGATCAGGGCGAGCAACGCGGGCGTCGTGACGTCGGTGATGGTCAGGGCGACGAGCCGGTCGCGGTAGTGCGCGGCCATCGAGTCGCTGAGGATGGCGATGCCCAGGCCGCGGGCGGCGAGGTCGGCGATGGCGTCCGCGGCGCCGGCTTGGAGCGCGATCGACGGGTGCAGGCCTTGGGTCGCGCACGCCTGGTCGAACACCGTGCGCAGGCCGGTGCCGACCGGCATGCACACGATCGGGTGGGGAACCAGGTCCCGCAACGTGATCCGCCGTGATCTCGCCAACGGGTGGCCGTTCGGGACCGCCGCGACCAGCCGTTCGTCGATGATCGTCAACGCGTCCAGTCCTTCCGGGATGGCGCCCGCGGCCCCGATGAGGGCCAGGTCGACGGTTCCACCGCGCACCGCGTGGACGAGTTGGGCGGAGTTGTCCTCCAGCAGGGAGATCTCCACGCCTGGGTGTGCCCGGTGGAACGTGGCGAGGGCGTCGAACAGCGGTGTGACGGTGCAGCCGACGACCATGCCCACGGTGAGCGTGCCGCGGATCAGGTCGGCCACCTCGCCGACCGCCTGGCTGACCGCGTCGGCGGCGGCCAGTGCGGCGCGGGCGTGTTCGAGGGCCGCCTTGCCCGCGACGGTGAGGGTGACGACGCGGGCCGACCGGTCGAACAGGTCGGCGCCCAGTTCACGCTCCAGCTGACGGATCTGGGCGCTGACACCGGATTGGCTGATGTGCACGCGCTCGGCGGCGCGGGTGAAGTTCCGCTCCTCGGCGACCGCGACGAAGTACTCCAGCTGCCTCAGTTCCATGACTGGCAATTCTAGTTTGTATGAGATCCATCTGTTGGACTTCTGGTCGGTCCGCCACCAGGCTGGACCCATGTCGGAATACGAGAAGGCCATGCGGCCGGAAGACCTGACCCGCCTGTTCGTCGAACGATCCAACGCCGGTGACGCGGCCGGAGTGGCGGCGCTGTACGAGGAGGACGCGGTGCTCGCCTACCCGCCGGGCAGCCGGACCGAAGGGCGGGAGGCGATCCGTGCGCTGTGGGAGAAGGTGCTGGCCAACCGCCCGCACTTCGAGCCGGAACCACCACTGCCGACGTTGATCAGCGGTGACATCGCACTGACCGCGACGCCGCCGAAGGACGGGAGCGGCGCACGCGCGCAGGTCGTCCGGCGTCAGCCCGACGGGAGTTGGCTGCGGCTCCTCGACCAGCCCGAGTTCACGCCCCCGGACCGCGCCGGTGAGCGTGGCTAGGATCGGGTGGCGTGAAGCCACCCACCGACGCCGTAGCGCAGGCCCATCGGCGTCTGCTCCAGGTGATCGCCCACCTCACCGACGCCCAGGTCGCGGAACCGTCGTTGCTGCCGGGGTGGACGCGTGGTCACGTGCTGGCCCACCTCGCGGACGCCGCTCGGGCTCGCAGTCGCGTTGTGGAACACGCGTCGCGCGGCGAGCTGGTCGACATGTGGGCGCCGGGCGAACGGGACGCGATCATCGAGGCCACGGCGTGCCGGCGCGCAGCTGAGCACCGTGCCGCCACGGCCGAGCACTCGGACCGGCTGGAGCGGGCGTGGGCGGGTGTCGAGGACTGGTCGCCGCCGACCGATCCCGCTGTCGTCGACCCGGTACCGGCCGTGTTCACGCGCTGGCGCGAGTTGTGGATCCACATGATCGACCTCGACCTGGGCGTCCGCCCCACCGAGTGGAGCGTCGAGTTCTCCTGCCACACCATCGACATCCTGCAACCGCGTCTGCCCGACGACGTTTCGGTGCGCGCGACCGATGTTCAGCGGACGTGGGGGAGCGGTACGGAGGTGACCGGCGGTGTCCGTGACCTCGCCGCCTGGCTCGCCGGACGCGTTCCCGATGAGCTGCCCGTGTCCGCCGCGCCGCTGCCGGTGCTCGGCCCGTGGCCCGCGTACCCAGCCCGTCGTGCGGCTCCTTCACAGTCCTGACCCCGCTCGCACGGCCAGGTCGACGCCGACCACCAGGACGAAGGCTGCGGTGATGGTGGGTAGGGCGGTGAAGCGGTCTCGGAAGCGTTCTACGGCGGTCAGGCGGTCTCGTAGGCGGACCAGCAGGAGGCCTACGGCGGTGAGGGTGGCGGCCATGCCCAGGCCGTAGCCGACGACGAGTAGCACGCCGAACCACGTCCGGCCCAGGGCTACCGCGCCCAGCAGGACGACCAGTGCGGAGGGGCTGGGCACCAGGCCACACCCGTGCCGATCAGGGAGGAATAGTCAACTTGGCAGCAACGTGAACGCCGATCAGTCGCGCGCGCCGGCGGCGGCGACGTCGTGCAGGACGAAGGTGGCGAACCCAAGCTCGCGTCGCGCGCCGCTCAGCCAGGCCTCGCGATGCTCACGGGCAACGGCAAGCGCCTGGTCGCGATCCTCCGGCGTCGAGGCCTCCCGTACGGCCCAGTCGACGAGCGACCCGGTCCAACTGAACTGGTAGTCGTCCCACTCGGCCAACGTGCTTACGTGCCCGTACGACGGCTCGAACCCGTGCTCACGGATGGCTCGCACGAAGCCGGCGAGGTCGGGATAAGCGTCGGCAGAAACCTCGAGCGCCGCCAGCGCAGAGGCCGATGGGGAGCTTTCCCAGATGCTGTCGCCGATCAGCGCTTGGCCGCCGGGGCGCAGATGCCGCCGGACAGCGACCAGCATGTCCTCCAGCCGGCCGAAGGCGTGGCTCGCACCGACGCACAGCACCACGTCGAAGACCCCGTCGGCCCAGGTGGCGGCATCCGTTTCGATCCAGCGCACACGGTCGCTCAGCCCCCGCTCGCCGGCACGCCCGGCGGCAGAGGCCGGGAGCATGTGGTCTATCCCTACGCCCGTGATCCCGGGGTGGGCAAGCAGCAACGCCTGCAGCCACTCGCCCTCTCCGCACCCGAGGTCGACGGCGCGGGCGCCGTCGCTTGGGCGCAGCCAGCCGACCAGTTCGCGTAGCTGCTGGGGCGCCACTGGCGCCGCGATCGGATGGCGCAGGTGGGCAATGTCGAAGATCTCGGAGCGCTCCACTGCGGCAACCCTACAAGCCGACTCAACCGAGGCTGAGGCATGCCGGAGTGAGGCACATGATCCGCCGCACTTGTGTGGATCGGCGTGGTCATGCGACGTGCTGATCGCCTCCTGACTTCTCATCGGGTCGCTCGACCAGGACGCCGCGTTCGAAGGTCGCGCCGGCGCGGACGAGGGCGACCAGGTGGGGTGCGTTGGCCGCTCGCCACCGGTGCTGGGCGGACTCGATCAGCTTGAACGCCATAGCCAGGCCTGCCGCGCGGGATCCGGGGCCCTTGGTGACCTTCCGCCGCAACCGCACGGTCGCGACGGTCGACTCGATCGGGTTCGTGGTCCGCAGGTGCACCCAGTGCTCGGCCGGGTAGTTGTAGAACTCCGCCGCCGTGTCAGGCAGCAACGCCTGGGCTTGGGATGCATGATCACGCGCCGCGCCGAAGTCATGACGAGCATTCGCCAACGCCCCCAACCCGACCAAAGCGAACCCGTTCCCGGAAGGCTGGTGCTTCAACGACGAGTCCAGCGCACCCCGTGCCTTCTCGTAGTACGACGCATCACCGGTGATCCGCGTCTGCTCGACGTAAGCCGAACCCAGCGCGGCCCACGCCCCGGCGTCCGGCGCAGCTTGTCCTGCAACGCGGACACGGTCCGGTGCGACGCGACCTCCACCACCGGGCCGACCGGTTGATCCTCCGAAGTGGACAGTGAGGACACCGCCGTGACGAGCAGGGCGACACCGCCCACGACGGAGGTGACGGCGATGAGACGGAGCATGGCGACCTCCAAGGCTCCAAGGCTCCAGAGCTCCATGGCTCCAGGGAGAAACCCCCGTTCGGAGGGAGGGGTGCCCTCCGAACGGGGGGCGGACTACTCGGTCGGGGAGTCCTGCTGGGCGCGGTGGCGCAACACCCACGCACCGGCGCCGATCAGCAGGATGGCGAGTAGTCCGCTCAACAGGGGCGCGGTCGGAATCCCGCCGCCGCCCGCTGTCGGCTTGATCGCGACCTCCGCCCCACCGGCGTTGACCGCGGTGTTGTTGGGCAGCGCCACGTACGGGAACTTCTTCTCGAACGCGTTCTCGTTCGCGTCGACCTTGTCACCGGCGGCCGGCGCCTCGACCACGCCGTTCACCGCCGCGCCCTCCAGCGCCTGCAACCCGATGTCCAGCACGTCGTCCGACAGCCTGCGGCCGTTCGGGAAGCCCAGGTTGTCCTGGGCCAGCACGCCGAGCCGGTTCGGGTCGGCGGCCGGCGCCACGGATATGTTCAGCCGCAACTGCTCGGAGGGCACGAACTTCCGCACGTCCACTTCCGCGTTGTCGACCTGCGAGTTCAGGTCGGCCTTGATCGGTCCGCCGAGCTTCGTGGTGATGCCGGTCAGGAAGATCTCCACCAGGTCGTCCCGCCGTCCCTTGGGTTCCCCAGCCGGGAGACCTGCACCCAGTCGCCGTGCGCGGCGAGAAGGTCGCGATCAGCGTCACGGTGTCCGGGTGGTCGGGGCTCACGAACGCGTAGACGTCGGTGTTGTCGACCGCCGCGTCGCCCGCGATCAGCGGCGCCTCGCGGTGGCTCGACGCGCCCGCACCGGACACGCCGAACAGGCCGGTGGCCAGGGCCGTGGCGCCGACCGCGGCCAACGCGCCGGCCACCCGGGTGGCGCGGCGGCTGGTGAGCGGTGTGGACATGCTCGATCCCTTCATGGGGTGCGCGGGCTGACATGAGGCAATTCGTCCCGCGGGCACGTCCGGTTCAGAAGGTAGGGGTTCCAGGGCTTCCGGTGAGTGGAAGTTCCCGTTGACCCGTGTCGAGCGCGCTCAATAGCGTTCGCCGTCGTTCGCCGCACTGGATCGGCGGTTCGGACCGCGCACAACGGGAGGTCGGATGGCCGCCATCGCACCCCTCGCGGACGCCGTGGCACACGTCGTGCGTGACGGCGACACCGTGGCTTTCGAGGGGTTCACGCACCTGATCCCGTTCGCGGCGGGGCACGAGGTGATCCGGCAGGGCAGGCGCGACCTGACCCTGGTCCGGATGACCCCGGACGTGCTGTACGACCAGCTCATCGGGGCCGGCTGCGCACGGAAGCTGGTGTTCTCCTGGGGCGGCAACCCGGGCGTCGGCTCGCTGCACCGGTTCCGTGACGCGGTCCAGCACGGTTGGCCAAGGCCGCTGGAACTGGAGGAGCACAGCCACGCGGGCATGGCGAACCGGTACGTGGCGGCGGCGTCCGGGCTGCCGTTCGCGGTGCTGCGCGGCTACACCGGCACCGACCTGCCCGCCCAGACGGCCAACATCTCGTCGGTGACGTGCCCGTTCACGGGTGAGGTGCTGACCGCCGTCGCCGCGTTGCGCCTGGACGCCGCGGTGGTGCACGCGCAGCGGGCCGACCGGCACGGCAACGTGCAGCTGTGGGGGATCACCGGCGTGCAGAAGGAGGCCGTGCTGGCGGCTTCGCGTTCGCTGGTCACGGTCGAGGAGATCGTGGACGAGCTGGAGCCGCGGCCGGGCGCGGTGGTGCTGCCGTCGTGGGTGGTGGACTACGTGTCCGTGGCGCCGGGCGGGGCGCACCCGTCCTACGCGCACGACTACTCCGTGCGGGACAACGACTTCTACCAGGCGTGGGACGAGATCAGCCGCGATCGGGACCGGTTCGCGCAGTGGTTGGAGGGTGTCGCGTGAGCGGTTACACGGCTGGCGGTTACACGTCCGACGAGATGATGACCGTCGCGGCGGCGCGGGCGTTGCGTGACGGCGCGGTGTGCTTCGTCGGCATCGGCCTGCCCAGCACCGCGGCCAACCTGGCCCGCCGCACGCACGCGGAGAACCTGGTGCTGGTGTACGAATCCGGCACGATCGGCGCGAAACCGGACCGGTTGCCGCTGTCCATCGGCGACGGCGTGCTGGCCGACACGGCGGTCAGCGTGGTGGGCGTGCCGGAGATCTTCAACTACTGGTTGCAGCCCGGCCGGATCGACGTCGGCTTCCTCGGCGCGGCCCAGCTCGACCGGTTCGGCAACATCAACACCACGGTCATCGGCGGCGACTACCGCAACCCCGGCGTCCGGCTGCCGGGAGCGGGTGGCGCGCCGGAGATCGCCGCGTCCTGCCGCGAGGTCGTCGTGGTGGTGCGGCAGACCAAGCGGGCGTTCGTCGAACGGGTCGACTTCGTGACGTCGTTCGGCTTCGGGTCCGGGCCGGGGGAGCGGGAGGAGCTGGGCCTGACCGGTGCGGGTCCTCAGCTCGTGATCACCGACCTGGGCGTGCTGCGGCCCGACCCCCGGACCTGCGAGCTGGTGCTCACGCGGCTGCACCCCGGTGTCGACCCGGCGACCGTGCGTGAGCGGACCGGGTGGGACCTGAAGTTCGCCGACGACCTGGGCCGCACCGAGCCGCCGACCGAGCGTGAACTCGCCGTGCTGCGCGAGCTGACCCGCTAGACAATCCCTTCGGCACGACGAACAGGAGACCCCGGTGCCGACCTATCGGCAAGACACCGCGTCGCACCCACCGGTGCGGTTCCCCGAATACCGGTCCAACGTGCCCCGCGCGCCGCACCGGCCGTTCGTGCTGCTGCCGCAGCGGCTGGGCGAGATCACCGGCCCGCTGCTCGGCGAGGGACGCGTCGGCCCGAACGACAACGACCTGACCCTCGGCCACGACGGCGAGCCGCAGGGCCAGCGGATCATCGTGTCCGGCCGGGTGCTGGACGGTGACGGGCGGCCGGTCGCGGGCACGTTGGTAGAGGCGTGGCAGGCCAACGCGGCCGGCCGGTACCGGCACGACGCCGACCGCCACCCCGCGCCGCTCGACCCGAACTTCACCGGCGTCGGCCGCACGATCACCGACGCGGACGGCCGCTACTCGTTCACCACCATCCACCCCGGCGCGTACCCGTGGCGCAACCACGACAACGCCTGGCGGCCCGCGCACATCCACTTCTCGCTGTTCGGGACCGCGTTCACCCAGCGGTTGATCACCCAGATGTACTTCCCCGGCGACCCGCTGTTCGCCCAGGACCCGATCTTCAACTCGGTCCGCGACCCCAAGGCCCGGGAAGCGATGGTGGCCCGGTTCGACCTGGACACCACCGTGTCCGAGTGGGCGCTCGGCTACCAGTGGGACATCGTGCTGCGGGGCAAGAACCCCACGCCGCTTGAAGAGGAGGACGACGATGAGTGAACTTCAGGTGAAGCCTCTTCAGACGACGCCGTCGCAGACCGTCGGCCCGTTCTTCTCGTTCGGCCTGGTGTGGGAGGACGGACCGTACGTCGTTCCCGAAGGCACGCCCGGCGCGTTCCGCATCGAAGGCACGGTGTTCGACGGCGCGGGCGTGCCGGTGCCGGACGCGGTGATCGAGACCTGGCAGGCCGACCAGGACGGCCGGTTCGACCACCCCGACGACCCGCGCGGACCGGTGCGCTGGAAGGATTTCCGCGGCTTCGGGCGCAGTGCCACCGACCCCGTGGGCGGGTATTCGCTGCTGACCGTCAAGCCCGGTCCACTGCCGGTGATCGGCGGCGGACTGGAGGCACCCCACCTCAACGTGTCCGTGTTCAGCCGGGGCATGCTGGTGCGACTGGTCACCCGCATCTACTTCCCCGACGAGGAGGCCAACACCGCGGACCCGGTCCTGACCTCGATCGACCCCGCCAGGCGGGCCACGCTCGTCGCCGAGAGCGCTCCGCACGGCTACCGCTTCGACATCCACCTGCAAGGGGAGCATGAAACCGTCTTCTTCGACCTCTGAGCACGGCGGCCGGTCGCCCGGCGGCGCCGCCCGCTCGCTCTGGGGCACGCTGTTCACCGATCCGGACGTCGAGGCCGAGACCTCCGACCGGGCGTGGCTGCGCGCCATGCTGGACTTCGAGCGCGCCCTGGCCATCGTGCAGGCCAGGGCGGGCATCGTGACCGAGGAGGCCGCCCGGATGGTGGTCACGGCCATCGACGTCGGGCACTACGACCCGGTGGCCCTCGGCGAGGGCGCGCTCACGTCCGGCACGCCCGTGGTGCCGCTGGTCCGGGCGATCGGCGCGCACGTCACCGCCGAGGGGCGTGCGGCCGTGCACAACGGCGCGACCAGCCAGGACGTGCTGGACACGGCGTTGTCGCTGGTCGCCTACCGGGCGCTCGGGCCGGTCCTGGACGGGCTGCGCGGCGTCGCGGCCGAGTGCGAACGGCTCGCCCGGCGGCACCGGGACACGTTGATCGCCGGCCGCACGTTGGCGCAGCACGCGCTGCCGACCACGTTCGGGCTGAAGTGCGCCGGGTGGCTGGTCGCGGTGGACGAGGCCGAAGCCGTGCTGGCGCGGGTGCGCACGCACCGGTTGGCGGTGCAGTTCGGTGGCGCTGCCGGGACGTTGGCCGCGGTGCCCTCGGGTGGCGACCTGACCGGTCAGTTGGCCGCCGAACTGGGACTGGCCGCGCCGTTGATCCCGTGGCACACCAACCGGACGAGGGTCGCGGAGCTGGCGTGCGCGCTGGGTGAGGCGTCCGGCGTGCTGGCCAAGATCGCGCAGGACGTGGTGCTGCTGGCGCAGACCGAGGTCGCGGAGGTGGCGGAGGCGGACGGTGGCACGTCGTCCGCCATGCCGCACAAACACAATCCGGTGCGTGCGGTGCTGGTGACGGCGTGCACGCGCCGGGTGCCGGGGCTGGTGTCCACGGTGCTGTCGGCGATGGCTCAGGAGCACGAGCGCGCGGCGGGGGCGTGGCACAGCGAGTGGCAGACCGTGACCGAGTTGCTGCGGCTGGTCGGCGGGGCGGTGCGCGGGACGCGTGAGCTGTTGTCCCGGCTCGTGGTCGATGCCGGGCGGATGCGCCGCAACCTGGACCTGACCGGTGGGCTGCTGATGGCCGAGAACGTGGCCGTGCGGCTGACCGGGCGTATCGGGCGGTCCGAGGCGCAGGACCTGGTGGCGGAGGTGTGCCGGACGGCGGTGGCGTCCGGTCAGCCGTTGCGCGCCGCGTTGCTGGCGGACCTGCGGATCGGGTTGTCGGAGCAGGAGATCGACGACGCGCTGGACCCGGCCGGGTACGTCGGCAGCGCGGGGGAGTTCGTGGACCGCGCCCTCGCGGCGCATCGGGGAAGGGGGCGGCCGTGAAGCCGTACTACGAGTTGAGCGGGCCTTCGGACGCGCCGGTGGTCGTCCTGGGGAACTCGCTCGGCACCACGACGGCGTTGTGGGAGCGCCAGTTGCCGGTGCTGCACCAGCGTTTCCGGGTGTTGCGCTACGACCACCGCGGTCACGGGGGCAGTCCGGCCCCGGCGGGTCCGTACCGGATCGACGACCTCGCCGACGACGTGCTGGAGCTGTTGGACGCGCTGGGGTTGGCGAGGGTGTCGTACTGCGGGGTGTCGATGGGCGGGATGGTCGGCATGTGGCTGGCCGGGCACGCGCCGGAGCGCATCGAGCGGTTGGTGTTGTGCTGCACGGCGGCTACGTTCGACAGTTTTCAGCCGTGGGTGGACCGGGCTGCGGCCGTGCGTTCTTCCGGGACCGGGTCGATCGCACCTGCCGCCGTCGGCCGGTGGTTCACTCCGGAGTTCCGTGAGCGGTCGCCCGAGGTGGTGGCCTCCTTCGAGGCCGGTCTGTCCGAAGTGGATGACGAAGGGTACGCGGCTTGCTGTGACGCGTTGGCGGCACTGGACTTGAGGTCGGTGCTGCCCGCGATCGAAGCGCCGACCGTGGTGATTTCGGGGGAGGACGACCAGGCCACGCCGATGGAGTGCGGGCGCCTCATCGCCGAGGCGATACCGGGTGCTGCTTATCGGGTGGTTCCGGGGGCGCACTTGGCGAACGTCGAGTCGCACGAAGAGGTCTCGGCGATCCTGGAGGCGCACCTGTGAGCTCCGACTGCGACTGCGACTGCGACTCCGACTCCGACTCCGACGAGGGTATGCGGGTGCGGCGGGAAGTGCTCGGTGATGAGCACGTGGACCGGGCGGTGGCGGGGACCGACGCGTTCACGGCGGATTTCCAGGACTTCATCACCCGGTACGCGTGGGGTGAGGTGTGGGCGCGTCCGGGTTTGGACCGACGGGTGCGGTCGTGCATCACGTTGGCCATGCTGGCGGCGCTCGGGCATGAGCAGGAGTTGGCGATGCACGTGCGCGCGGCGTTGCGGAACGGGCTGACGGCGGACGAGATCAAGGAAGTGCTGTTGCAGGTGGGGGTCTACGCGGGAGTGCCGGCGGCGAACCGGGCTTTCGCCGTGGCCCAACCGATCCTGAACAGCGCTTAGCGCGACACGTGCTCTGGGTAGCGCTCAGCGCCGGTCTCCGTCTGGAGATCGGCGCTGGTTGCCGGGACGTGTCACCCGGCGGGTCGCGCTAGTACTGGTTCCTTGCTTCGTGCTTGACCTGCTGACCAGACTCACGGGCGTGGTCGGTCACCTCGTGGGCCGAACCCTTCGCCTGGTCCACGGTGGTCTGCTTGGCGTCCTGGGCCACCTGCTTCACCTGGCCCGTCGCCTCGCCGACCATGGTGCCCGCCTCGTCCTTCAGCTTCTGCGCGGACTCGGTGACGGCTTCCTTCACCGGCTCGATGGCGCCGCTCGCACGGTCGCCGAGCTCCCGGACGGCGTCCTGCTCGGCTCGGGTCGCCGGGATCAGGGTCGCCACCAACGCACCTGCGCCGAACGCGATCAAACCCGCCGCCAGCGGGTTGCCGCGGGCCTGTTGGCGTGCCTGCTCGGGCGCCGTCTGGACGGCTTGGGCGGCGTGCTGTGCCTTGTCGCTCATCGTGGACGCAGCGTGCTGCGCCTTGTCACCGACGGTCGAGGCGGCGTCGTGCGCACGCCCTCCGACCGTGGACGCGGCGTCGTGGGCGCGGTCGCCCATGGTGGACGCGACGTCCCTCGTGCGCTCACCGGCGGTGGACGCCATGCCCGCCGCACGGTGCTGCATCGTGGAGGCGCTCTCCGGAACCGTGCCCATGACTCGCTCCTTCAAACTGCTCATGCCGTGCCGCACCCGGTCCACCCGGCGCTGGGCGATGTTGCGCGGCCTGGTGTGGTCGACGATCCGGTTGGCGTCGGCGACCAGCTCGGCACGGGTCCGGTCGATGTCGTGCCTTATTTCGTCGGGTGACGTGCCCATTCCGCGTCCTCCTTCAACGTTTCGACGGTGCGTTCCGGCTTGGGCGACACCTTGCGCAGCCGCGACCGACCGGCGGAGAACAAGATGGCCCCGGCGACGGCCCACAGGACCGCCACCACCAGCGTGGCCCAGCCCAAGCCTATGAACGACGCCAAAGCGAACACGAGCGCCAGGCTGAGCAGGACCGCGGTCATGTAGCCCGCGAACCCGGCCGCGCCCAGCATCCCCGCCGCCTTGCCCGCCTTGCCGGCCTCCTGCCGGATCTCGGCCTTGGCGAGTTCGAGTTCCTGGCGCATCAACCGCGACAGGTCCTCGGTCAGCTCACCGACGAGTTCCCCGAGCGACGGCTCCTCGCCGGTCGGTGGCACCGCGGTCGCGCCCGCCTCGGGCATGCGCGTGTGCGGCACACGGGTCTCAGCGCTGGACATACGGCGCTCCCTCCGGCTGGTACGGCGTGCGCGGCGACGGCGTCGGGTTCGACGGGAACTGCGGCGCCAACGTGCCGTATTCAGGCGCAGGCGCAGGCGTTGGAGTCGCTGTCGTCGGCGGCACCGCGGTCGGCGTGGTGACCGGAGTCGTCGGCGTCTGGTCGGTGTACCCGCTCTGCGTTCGCGGCTCGTTCGCGGCGCCCATGCTCTTGGCGGCACGGGCGACCATGAAACCGGCCACGGCAGCGCCGATCAGGAACGTCCCCGGCTTGCGGCGGGCGAAGTCCTGCGCCGAGTCCAGCAGCCCGCGCGCGCCCCGCTCGTCCAGGTACCGCGCCGCCTGCCGGCTGGTGTCCGCGACCTGGCGCAACGCGCCCGCGGTCAGCGAGTCCGGACCCGAGTCGTCGGCCATCGTGCCCAACTCGTCGGCGATCCGGTTGATCTGCCGCGACACCCGCCGCGCCTGCTCCTCGGCCTCACTGGCCACCCGTTCCCGCATGTCCCGCGCGACGTGCTTGGCCTGGCCCGCCGCCTCGTGGGCCACCTGCCCGGCCTGCGCACGCGCGGTCGCGCCCACGTCTCCTGCGGCCTGCCTGGCGTGCTGCGCCATGGCGGTGCCCTCCTGCTGGGCGGTCTCCCGGACCGCACCCACTTGGTTCTCGTCCACGGCTGACTCCTCATGTCGGCGTGTTCTCGCCTACCGACCTACCCACCTGACAGCCGGCTAACCTCCTTCGCAACGGCAACTATCCGGGCGCGAGCGTGTCCTCCGCACGTGGCGGCGGAATAGCCCACAAAGTCGGCCCTTCACCTGTACGAGAACGTAATCGGCCGGATTGGCGGGTCACCGTGAGGTCGTAATACGCGAATCGCGAGGAATCGGTCACCAGGTCGGTCGGGCGGTGATCCCACCGTCCACGACCAGGTTGTTCCCGGTGATCCACGACGCCATCGGCGAGGCCAGGAAAACGCAGGCGTCACCGACGTCCTCGGGTCGACCGAGGCGACCCATCGGCACGGCCCTGGTCCACCGCTCGACCCCGTCCGGCCAGTCTTCGGCCAATCCCGGTCGCTCGATCAAACCGGGCGACACGGTGTTGACGCGGATGCCCCGCGGCCCGTACTCCAGGGCGGCCGACCGGGCGTACATGATGAGAGCAGCCTTCGACGCGCTGTAGTGCGCGTGCCCGGCGGCGGGCTGGAGGCCTTCGATGGAGGCGATGTGGGTGACCGACCCACCTTCCGGCAGCACCTCGACGGCGGCCTGGGTGCAGGAGAACGCGCTGGTCAGATTCACGTCCACCACCGCACGCCACTGCGCGTCCGTCATGTCCGACAGCTCCTGCACCGGCTGCACGCCCACGCAGTTGACCACCGCGTCCAACCGCCCACGCCAAGACGCCGCCTCGCGCACCAGCCGACGGCACTCGTCCACGGACGAGAGGTCGGCCCGCAAGCCGGTCGCCCGACCACCCGCCGTAGTGATCTCCGCGACGAGCGCCCGCACGTCACCCCGATGCCCGTGCACGACCACCGCCGCCCCGGCCTGCGCGAACCGCACCGCGATGCCGTGCCCGATGCCCCCACTGGCCCCGGTGACGAGCGCGACCTTGTCCGTGAGAAGTCCTGTCACGGGCACGGAGAGTAGCGCCAAGCCCCGGCAAGCGCCGCCTGTCACCGAAAGGTCCCGGCGTGGAATGTCGGTGTGGCGTTCAAGGCCCTCGCGCAGCTCGCTGACCAGCACGAATGCGCGTTCGCCGAGGACGTGTTTCGATCAACGGCATGGCGCTTGACCTCGTCCATCCTCCGAAGGCCCGACCGGGAGACCGGATCGCGGTCCTCTCGCCGTCGTCGGCGGCGAGGACCAGATCACGGTGATCCCGCACCTCGACGCCGACCTCGTCCAGTCGGACCGGACGGAAACAGGCCGATGACCCCCGGCCCGGTGATCGACCTGGACCCCGGTGACCAGGAGTGGGTCGGGCTCACCCGGTCGGCCCGCAAGCGCGAGCTCTTCACCGAGGACCTGTACTTCAGGGAGGCCTGGGCGGACGCCGTGAGCGTCTTCGGGGACCGCACCACCGCCGTCATGGGCGAGGTGGCGCTGTTGAACTTCAAGTGCGACGGGCTGATCGGCCGCCGGATAGGCGCCACGCTGGATTTCCTGTCCACCAACGGCTTCCAGGTCGTCGGCGTCTCACCCATGCGGCACAACCGGCACTCCATGCGGGAGCTGTGGCGCTACAACTGGCACGTCTACACGGTCGACCGGCTGGCGCTGACGACCGTGATGCACGCCGCCACCGACACCATGCTGCTGATCCTGCGCGACACCCGCTACGACGGCGTGGTGCCCGGATCGGTGCGGCTGGCGGACATGAAGGGCTCGGCGAACCCGGCCGGCCGTGACCCGGACAGCCTGCGTTCGGTGTTGCGGCCACCCAACCAGGTGATCAACTTCGTGCACGTCGCCGACGAGCCCGCCGACATCGTCCGCGAGGTCGGCATCTTCCTCGACCGGGCGCAACGGCGTGAGCTGTTCGCCCTGGTGCGCGACCGGTTCACCACGGGCGCGGACGAGGAGGCCGCGGCGCTGCGCGTGAAGCTGGAAGCCGAGTACCCCGAGAACGACTTCGACATCGCCAAGGCGCTGCTGCGCGTCGAACGGACCGGCTCGGTGAGCGCCGCGGACATGGCCGAGCTCCGTGCCGCGGTCGACGGGGGAGAGCCGCTGGGCTGGGACCGGCTGCGGGCGATCTTCCCGCCGGACTCGCCGGTGGACCGGTGGGACTTCGTGATGATCGCGACCGACACGATGGTCCCCGAGCGCACGGGCGTGGTCGACCTGCTCCCGGCCGGCAGCCGCGCGGAGTGGGCCGGACCGTGAGCGCCGCCCGTTAACAGCACGTTAACGGCGTCCACGGGCCACCGGTCGCCATCCGCGCACCCCTTGGTCACCGAGGGCCGAAACCGCCGCTGTGACATGATTCAGCCGGGCGGGAAACATGTTGATGACAATCGAACCGCGCTCGGCGGGGAAGCCACAACGGCGTGGTCCTCAGCCGCCTGTGGTTATCCAGAGCCGAGGAGTGAGATGACTGCCATTGTCCGAGTGGTCGGCAGGGAGATCGTCGACAGCCGGGGCAACCCCACTGTCGAGGTCGACGTGCTGCTGGAGGGCGGTGCGCGAGGTCGGGCGGCGGTTCCCTCGGGGGCGTCTACCGGGACCAACGAGGCGGTCGAGCTGCGGGACGGCGACAAGAGCCGGTACCACGGCAAGGGTGTGCGTGCGGCGGTCGACGCGGTCAACGGCGAGATCTCCAAGACCATCCTGGGGATGAGCGCCGAGGCCCAGACGGACCTGGACCGCACGCTGATCGACCTTGACGGCACCCCGAACAAGGCTCGTCTCGGCGCGAACGCGACGCTGGGCGTGTCGCTCGCGGTGGCCAAGGCCGCCGCCGCGCACCACGACGTGCCGCTGTACCGCTACGTGGGTGGCGTGTACGCGCACCTGCTGCCGATGCCGATGATGAACATCATCAACGGTGGCGCGCACGCGGACAACGCGATCGACTTCCAGGAGTTCATGATCGCGCCGGTCGGCGCCAAGACCTTCGCAGAGGCCGTGCGGGTCGGTTCCGAGGTGTTCCACACGCTCCGCAAGGAGCTGCACGCCGCCGGGCACAACACGAACGTCGGCGACGAGGGCGGCTTCGCGCCGAACCTGAACTCCGCCGACGAGGCGCTCCAGTTCGTCGTGGACGCGATCGAGAAGACGGGCTACACCCCCGGTGACGACATCGCGATCCTGCTGGACCCGGCCGCGTCCGAGTTCTACGCCGACGGTGTCTACGACTACGCCGGCGAGGGCCGCAAGCGCACCGTCGAGGAGCACGTCGAGTACCTGGCCCAGCTCGTGGCCAAGTTCCCGATCGTGTCGATCGAGGACGGCATGGCGCAGGACGACATGAAGGGCTGGAAGCTCGTCACCGACACCATCGGCGACCGCTGCCAGCTCGTCGGCGACGACGTGTTCTGCACCAACGTGAAGTTGCTGACCGAGGGCATCGAGGCGGGCATCGCCAACTCGATCCTGGTCAAGGTCAACCAGATCGGCACGCTCAGCGAGACGCTGGCGACGACGCAGACCGCGCACCGGGCGGGCTACTCCGTGGTCATGTCCCACCGGTCCGGCGAGACCGAGGACACCACGATCGCCGACCTCGCGGTGGCGATCAACTGCGGTCAGATCAAGACGGGTTCGCTGTCCCGTTCCGACCGCACGGCCAAGTACAACCAGCTCATCCGCATCGAGGAGGAGCTGGGCTCGGAGGCCCGCTACGCGGGTCGTTCGGCGCTCAGCCGGGGCTGACGCACGACAGAACGACCGGTGCCCGCTCGTCCCACTTCGGGGCCGGCGGGCACCGCGCTGTCCAGGGGCCGGTGGGTGTCCCGGGCCGGTGCTGTCCGGGACTGGTGCTGTGCGGGGCCGGGTGTTCGGGTCAGTCGCCGAACTCGATCGAGCCGTCCCGCCGCCCGCTCTCCGCGAGGTGCCGGAAGGCGAAGCCCGCGACCACCAGCCAACCGGTCGCCACGCACAGCTCCAGCGCCGCACCGCCCGCCACCACGCCCGCCGGCGCCCCTGCCAGCAGGTCGCGCACCGCACCCAACCCGTGGGTCAGCGGCAGCACCTCGGCCACCTGCGGGAACGGCGCCGGCCAGAACGTCGTCGGCACCTGGACCCCGCACACGAGCATCAGCGTCAGCGAGCCGATCCCGCTCACCAGGTTGCGCACCTCCACCTTGCGCAGCACGAACGCCGCCAGCACCAGCCCGAAGCAGTACGTCGACCACGACACCAACGCGATCAGCGGCAACGCGAGCAGCGCCCGTGGCATCGGCAACGGCAGGCCGAACAGCGGCGACAGCACGAACAGCGCGATCGAAGCGCACAACGTCCCGTCCAGCAGCCACTGCGCGCTGCGCCCGACGAACAGCGGAAACGCGCTGGTCGGCGCGGCCACCAGCAGCGGCAGCGTGCCCGCCTGCCGTTCCCACGCCGTCGACGCGCACACGAACAGCGACACCAGCGCGGCGATGAACACCGCGTTCCCGACGAGCAGGTACTGGGTGCGCTCGGCCGACCCGAGCAGCCGCCCGATCACGGCGTAGAACGCCACCTGCGTCAAGATCCGGGACAGCCACGCGAACGACCAGGTGCGCCACGTGTAGATCACCTTCAGGTCGGCCCGCGCGCTGACGAACGCGGCGGCCAGCACCCGCACGTTGTCGCGGATCACGCGAAGCTCACCGCCCCCGTCGTGCGGACGCGTTGCAGGATGCGCCGCAGCACCCACACGCCCACCACCATCGCGGCCAGCCCCAGCCCGGCCACCACGGCCAGGCGCGCCGGCGCGTTCGGCACGGCGCCCGGACGCAGGCAGTCGCGGATCAGGTCGGTCGACCACGACAAGAAGATGACTTTGGTGATCGGTTGCAGCCACTCCGGCAGCAGCGGCGCGGGCACGACGGCACCGCTGAGCAGGTAGAACGGGTACGACAAGGCGTTCTGGAACGTCCGGGCCGACCGGGACAGCACGAAGACGCCCGCCAGCGCCGACGCGGTCATCGCCATCGCCACGGCGGTCAGCGCCAGCGTCGCCGCGAACAGTCCCACGTGGTGGACGTCCACCACCACGCCGAACGTGAGGCGAGCCACCACGACGCTCTCCACCAGGGAAAGCAGGCTGATCACCGTGATGGTCGTGGTCCGGCCGAGCACCACCAGCGACAGCGGCGCGGGCGTGCTGATCAACGCTTCCAGCGTGCCCTGGCCGCGGTCCGCGTCGATGATGTCGCCGGACTCGTTGATCGCCATCTGCCACACCGCGATCACCGTCGCGCCCACCACCGCGTACGGGGCCAGGTCCGCCCTCCCGGAGTGCACCATGATCGCGACCAGGGCGAGGGTGAACAGCGGTGTGGCGACGAGCGCGCTCAGGTTCGCGATCCGGCGCATCTGAAGCCCCTGGAACCACACCGCGGCGCCGAAGACCGTGATCACCGCACCACGCTGCCCCGGTCGCCGATGACGTGCAGGTAGACGTCCGCCAGCGACGGCTTGCCGGTGGAGATCCGCGCGACGCCCGCCTTGACCAGCAGCTCGACCACCCGTGCCGCCGCACCCGCCGCGTCGGTCTCCACCACCAGCGAACCCTCGGCCCGGGTGGCGTCCCGCACGCCCGGCACCGCACGCACGGCGACGGCCACGTCTTCGGGAACGTCCTCGGCGACCACCCGTTCGTAGGTGCTCAGCCAGTCGCCGATCGTCCTCGGGTTCTCGGTGGCCACGAGCCTGCCCTCGTCGATCAGCGACACCCGGTCGCAGACCGCCTCGGCCTCCGCCATGTCGTGCGTGGTGATCAGAATCGTCCGGCCCTCCGCGCGCAGTTCGCCGACCAGGGCGCGGAAGTCCCTGGCCGCCACCGGGTCCATGCCGATGGTGGGCTCGTCCAGCACGAGCAGCTTGGGGTCGCCGATCAGCCCGCGGGCCAGGTGCAGGCGCTGCTTCATGCCGCGCGAGAACGTCTCGACGCGCTCGTCCGCCCGGTCGGCCAGGCCCACCCGCTCCAGCAGGGCGGCGGACCGCTGCCTGCCGACGGATCGCGGCTGCCGGTACAGCGCCGACCAGTAACGCAGGTTCTGCCGCGCGGTGAGCCTGCCGTACAGGCCGCGCTCGCCGCCGAACACGATGCCGAGGAGACGTCGCACCGCGGCGGTGTCGGAGACCACGTCGTGGCCGAAGATCTCCGCCCGGCCGCCGGTCGGCAGCAGCACGGTGGACAGGATCTTGCACAGGGTGGTCTTGCCCGCGCCGTTCGGTCCCAGGAGGCCGTGCACCTCGCCTACGGCGACGGACAGGTCGATCCCGTCCAGGGCGACGCGCGGCTCCTGCCGTTTGCGCTCGTAGGCGCGCCGCAGCCCTTCGACGACGACGGCCGAGCCGGTCGGTTCGCTCATCAGGCCCCACCAGCGCGGTCGGCGTCGACACGGTCCAGTTCGGCGAGTGCCCGGTCGTACTGCTCCTGGGTCACCTCGGGGTGGTCCACCATCAGGTAGTCGCCGACCGGGGTCTCCATCACGACACCGCCGTCGTACCGCAGCACGCGGGACCGCGTCATGTCGTCGCGCCGCTCCTCTCGCAGCAGCAGGCCGCCGACCTCCCGGCCCGCCGCCAGCGCCGCCGCGATCGGGTCGTCCGGCGGTTCCGGCGATGACCAGGCGAGCCGCCGCTCCCGTTCCCGCGCGGCCGAGTCACGCAACGGCGGCAGCGCGTCGGCGAGCCCGCCGAGGTCGGTCTCGGGCGCCGCGAGTTCCAGCAGTTCCAGCAGTTCCGGCGCGAGGTTCCACTCGACGGCCGCGGCGGCGACGTCCGCGCCCGACCGGACCAGCGGGGCGAGCACGGCCACGTCGACCAGGTCCTTGGCGGTGAAGGCGCGCTGGAACCGCTCCTCTGCCACCGCGAGCAGATCGGACGTGACCGGGTCGGCCGGCAGCGGCACCCGGACCGGCACCGACCCCTGGTCGCCGGGGAACGCCGCGGTGGACAGCTCCACCCGGTGCTCCTTGTCCAGGAACGGGTCCGCGCCCGGCCACGCCAGGTCGATGATCAGGTGCTGCTCGGGGTGGCCGTACACCGACACCCCGACCGCCTCGACCGGGCACAGCTCAAGCACCGCCCGCACCGCGCGCCACAGCGCCTCCTCGTCGGCCACCACCAGGTCGAGGTCGCCGACCGCGCGCACCAGCCCGTCCGGGTAGTGCCGGGCGATCGACGGTCCTTTGAGGACGTTGACCGGCACGCGCGCGGAAAGCCCGGCGAGGACCCCGGCGTAGAGCGTCCGGCGCGTCGTGGTGCGGTTCAGCTCGTCCGACGAGCCGCTGCCCAGCGCCATGCCGTCGCGTGCGAACGCAGACAGCACCAAGGCGGGGAAGGACCAGCCGTGGTCGCGAGCGGTGCGCACCAGCACGTCGGGTGTGTCGTCCTCGTCCACGTCCAGCAGCCGGTGGAGCAGGGCGAGGTCGACACCGGTGGCGGTGGTGGTCATGGGGTGGTCATCCTCCGGCTCGTACCACGGTCGTCAGGTTGGCCAGCACGTCGGCGGCGGCCTCGGCGATCGCGCCGGCCGGCACCGCGGTCAGTGCCGCCAGGTCCGCGTCCGCGGACCACGGGACGCCGCCCGCACGGGACCGGACACCCGCCAACTTCGCAAGTTCCAACGGGTTCTCGGTCTGGAGCAGCAGTTGCACTTCCGCCCGGCGCTTGGCCGTGCGCAGGTCCTCGTCCTCGGGTCCGCGGTCGGCGAGTTCGCCGAGCAGGCCGCGCACGATCCGCTCGACGCGGTCGCCGTTGCCGTCGTCGACACCCACGAGCATCCGCCACGCGCCGGCCTCGGTGTAGCCGCGGTCCCACGTGTCGAACGCGTAGCCGAGCGCGTGCTCGTCACGCAGCCGCCGGTACAGCAGGGACGCGGGGCTGGAGTCCAGCAGCAGCGCCAGCAGGTCGTACGCCGGGCGTTCCGGGTCGCCCATCGCGGGGGAGCGGACGCCGAAGCACAGCCAGAAGTAGCCCTGCGGCCAGGTGATCGGGTCCCGCCGCACGGGTGTGAGCGGCGTGCGGTCGTCGGGCAGGCGGTCGTCGGCGAGGTTCGCGATCACGTCGCCGGGCAGGTCCGGGATCTCGGGTCCGACCACGGACAGGCTCACCGGGCGGGTCAGCACCGCGCCGGTGTGGTGCGCGCGCACGTGCTCGGGGCGGATCGCGCGGATGCCCTCCGGTGTTCCGCCGACCGGCGCGCCGAGCGGGTGACCGGGGAACAGGGCTTCGAGGATGGCGTCCTGCGCCTGCTCGCTCGGATCGGCCGCGCCACCGGCCAACTCCTGGAGCACGACGTCCTTCTCCCGCTCCACGGTCGCCTCGTCGGTGTCGAGCGAGAACGCCGCCTCCAGCAGCAGGTCGAGCACTTCCGGCGCGTCGTCCGCGTGCACCTGGGCGTAGAACTGCTGTTCCTCCAGGCCGGTGTGCGCGTTGACCGTGCCGCCCATCCGCTCGGTGCGCCGGCTGAACGACTCGCCGCCGCGCAGGGGGGCGGACATCACCAGGTGCTCGACCAGGTGGGTCAGGCCGCCGAGGCCGTCCGGGTCCGAACGCGACCCGCACGTGACGGTGAGGCAGAGACTGGTGGTCCGCAGACCTGGTTGGACCGCGGGCAACAGGGTCAAGCGGCGGTCAGCCACCGGGAACCACCTCCGCCGGCCGTGCGAGCGAGGACAACGGGAGTGACCAGTACGTGGTGTCCGGCCGCCAGCCCTTGGCCAGCAGCGCGTCGAAGACCTTGTCCGCGGTGGCGTCACCACCGGACACGTAGCCGCGCAGCGGGAGCCCCACCCGTCGGGCGTGCTCCACCGCAGCCGACGTGAGCAGCGGTCCCACGGGGGTGCCGTGCGCGCGGGGCAGCACGAACTGGTCGAACAGCTCCAGGCGGTCCTGGCCGGTCAGGTCGTCCTGGTCGGGCAGCACGGTGGCGTGGCCCGCGAAGCCGTCGCCGTCGTGCGCGACGAACACCGCACCCACTTCGAGCGCCTCGACGAACAGCTCGGCCGCATAGTCGTCCACTGTGGACTGGTCTGTGGTGGACCCGGACCGGCGGTAGCCGTCGACCAGCGCGGCGGCGAACAGCGGCACGACGTCGTCGGCGTCGTCCGCGGTCGCCCTCCGCACCTGCGTGCCCGGTGCCGGACGCGCGGTCACGAGCCGATCGGTGGCGAGCACGTAACGCATGTAGGCCGCACCGCCGGGTGTTGTGGGCGGCTCGCTGCCGGCGAGGAGCACCAGCACCAGTCGGTCGATCTCCGGGTGGCGTGCCGCCGCGGCCGTGGCCAGCTCCGCCACCAGGTCGGATCCGGTGTGGACGGACGGCGCGAGGAACGTGACCAGGGCGCGGGCGTCGCCGCTGACCTCGTCCACTTCGGGGGTGATCACGACGAGGTGGTCCGCCACCCGGGCGAGCGCGTCGGACCCGGCCAGCAGCTCGGCGACGTCGGCCGCGACGCCCAGCGCGCGGAGCTCGGCCGCGTCGGCGTCAGGACGCGACGACATGCGTGTAACCCTCCAACACTTGTGCGGCGAAGGCGCGGACATCGCCGTGGCTCACTCCGGCGAGCAGCCGCCGGACCGCGTCGACCGGGGGTTCGTCCGATCCGGTCCGGGGCAGCCACGCGCAGTCCAGGTGGGCCAGCGCGACCGGGTCCTCGTTGTCCAGCAGCACGGAGCCGACCGCCTGCCGTTTCGCGGCGTCGAGGTGCTCGCCCGCCAACCGGCCGGACGCCACGGCTTCGAGGCAGTCGTGGACCGTCCTCTCCACCAGCGGGACGTCTTCCGGCGGCGCGCCCACGACGACCGACCACGAGCCGACGTCGTGGTAGGCGGTGTGGAAGGACTGGAGTTGGTAGCCCATGCCGAGTTCGCCGCGCAGCCGTTCGTACAACACCGAACCGGGGGTGCCGCCGATCGCCGCCGCGAGCACTTCGGCCGCGGCCCACCGCGCGGTGGAGCGGCCCGCGCCGGGTCCACCCGCCACCAGGTACGCGTAGTCGGCGTCGGGGTCGGCGGCCGGTCGGGGCGGTTCGAGTGGTGTCCAGTCGGGTGGCGTCGGTGCGCCCGCCTGCTCAAGGCGGGCCAGTTCGCCGACGGCGAGCACGTCGAACGACTCGGCGAGCAGATCGGGCGGGCCCACCAAGCTGATGCCGACCGGGTACGACGCCAAGGTGTTCCGGTGCGCCCGGAGCACGTCCTCGGCGGACGGCTCGGGGAAGTCGTCGGGGTCGCCGCCGACGGGACGGGCGAACGGGCCGCCCGCGAACAGCTTGCCGTGGAACGATTCCCTGGCCACGTCGATCGGATCGGCCGCCGCGGCGAGGAGTTCCTGGAGGACGACCGAGCGCTCGGAGGCGCACAGCTCGTCGGTGATCCGCGGCTGTGCGACCGCGAGGTCCAGGTGGCGCACGCACTCGACCGCGGCCTCCGGGGGCACGCGGGCCCAGAACACCACTGCCTCGTGCGACGTGGAGGCGTTGGACTGGCCGCCGACGGAGTCGACCCACTTGCTCAGCGAGGTGTCACCGTGGCAGGGCGCCTCGAGCACCAGGTGTTCCACCAAATGAGACAGTCCACTCAGGTCTGCGGCATCGTGTGCGGCACCCGCTCCGAGTGACACGCACACGGTCACGCTGCGAACTCCGAGCGACCCGTCGAGCGCCACGCGGACGCCGTTGTCCAGGGCCTTCACCACGAACATCGCGCTCCCGGGGGTGTTGCGATCCGAAAGGAGTGCGGGGGCGGCGTCCGGGGACACCGCCCCCGCTCCGGGCACTACTTGCCCTTGCCCTTGATCACCAGCTTCGGGCGCAGCGTCGCCATGTGGTTGCGAGTCATTGTGAACCTCCCTTCAACGTAGTTCCCGGTCGCGCGAGCGCCACCGGAAATGGGGCTGGGCCGGGAGATCACGAGTAGGCGAGAGGCCGAGTCCCGCAAGCTCCCCCTGTTGCGGTTGCCGCCACTGTGTTTCCAGCGGGTGCAACGTGTCGGCCAGACTACGACCGGTGACCGGGTGGTGACCGAGGACGACTCGGATGTAACTTCGGACTCGCGCGTCACGACTGCCGGGCGGCTGCCCCCGCCGGCGGCGTCCGAAGCGCGGGATCTGCGCCGACGCGGGTCTTGCCGCTCTGGAACCGCCCGGCCGCCACCGCAACGGGCACTTCGGTCTCCAACTCCGTGAGACACCGCTTTGTGGCCGTAGCCGACGCTTCGCGGTAAGACTTCGCGGGGTCGCGGCGATATGCCCAGTGGACACCTAACTGGGGACGACGGTGAAAGATCATGTATGACGAGTTGAACCATCGGGCGCGGGCCCTGCTCCGCGCGATCGAGGCGGGACGGGCCGAAGTGACCCGGAGCAGCGAGCCGGACCTGAAGGTGGACGGCCTGCTCTGCTCCGACCAGGTCGCCGCCCGCGAACTGGCCCACGCCGGACTGCTCCGTCCGGCGCAACCGGGTCCCATCGGGCCGTGGGTGCGGGCGGAGTTGACGCCCGCCGGACGCGCGATCCTGGCCTGACCACCGCGAATCCCGGTCTCACGACCCTTGACGCTGCGTGCGCATAGCGGTTGACTGCGTGTCCGTAACCGGTTTCGGTACCGGTTACGCAGCCGCTTTCACTGGGGTCAGCAGCCGAGGAGTGTCACCGTGCGGGTCACGATCGCCGAAGTCGCCCAACGCGCCCAGGTGAGCAAGGCGACCGTGTCCCGCGTGCTCAACGGCAAACCGGACGTCGACGCGGCCACGGCGGCGCGGGTGCGGCAGGTGATCGCGGACGTCGGCTACGTGCCCAGCGCACGGGCCGTCGGCCTCGCCCGTGGCCGCGCCCGCACCGTCGGCATGCTGGTTCCGTCGCTGACCTGGCCGTGGACCGGCGAGGTCGTGCAGGGCGCGGTGGACGAGCTGGAGGCCGAGGGGTACGGCCTGCTGCTGTACACGGTGAACCGGGGCGCGGAGTCGTTGGCGCAGTTCGCGAGCCACGTGTCGGCGAAGGCGTTCGACGGGCTGCTGGTGATCGAGCCGCCGGACACGTTGAGCTACATCGAGACCTTGTACGACCAGGGCCTGCCGGTGGTGATGATCGACGACCGGGGCAGCAGGCCAGGCTTCCCGTCGGTGACCACCACGAACCGGGAGGGCGCGCAGCACGCGGCGCAGCACCTGATGTCGGCCGGCCGCACCGCGTTCGCCGTGGTGACGGGGCCGTCGAACTTCGGGTGCGTGCGGGAGCGGCTGGACGGTTTCCTCGACGCCCTGGGTGACGCGGGCGTGCACGTCGACCCGCGATTGGTGGTGGAGGGCGATTTCGGCACCGATCGCGGTGCGGAGGCGACGGAGAAGATGTTGGCCACCGGCCTGCGCTTCGACGCGGTGTTCGCGCACAACGACCTGTCGGCGCTGGGCGTCATCCGGGCGTTGAACGCGGCCGGCCGGACCGTGCCGGAGGACGTCGCGGTGGTCGGCTTCGACGACGTGCCGATCGCCGCGCACGCCGAGCTGACGACCGTGCGGCAGCCGATGCGGGAGATGGGCGAGGCCGCCGCACGACTGCTGTTGTCCCGGCTCGAAGGCGCGGTCCTGGCGCCGGAACCGGTCGTGCTGCCGACCGAGTTCATCGCCCGCCGATCCGGCTGAGCCGAGCCGGGCCTGTCCCGCGCGGCCGCCGCGGACAGGAGTTGCGAGTAGCCGGGCCGGGCCTGTCGCGCGCCTGCCGCGAACGGGAGCCGCGAACAGCCGGGCTGGGCCTGTGTCGCACAGGCCCGGCCCGGATCTGCACGTGCGGTGTCTCGTTACGGGTGGTCAGCGGAACAGGCGCAGCGGGATCGCCTCGGCCATCGCCTCGTTGCCCTTGTCGTTGGGGTGCAGGTGGTCGCCGCTGTCGAACGCCGCGAGGAGGCGGTCCGGTGCGGCGGGGTCGCGCAGCGCCCGGTCGAAGTCGATCACCGCGTCGAACGCGCCGCCGGTGCGGATCCACCGGTTCACCTCTTGCCTGGTGGCCTCGTTCTCCGGGCTGTAGAAGCCGAACGTGTCGTCGCGGAACGGCGTGATCGTGCCGCCGTACACCTTCAGGCCGCGTTCGCGCGCCCGTGCGATGAGCTGCGAGTGGCCGGCGATGATGTCCGCCGCGGTGACCTTCTCCGACGCGGGCGCGGTGGGCGTGCCGGGGTGGCCGATGTCGTTGACGCCCAACAGGACGATCACGTGCCGCGCGCCCGGCTGGACCAGCACGTCACGGTCCAACCGGCGCAGGCCGCTCTCGCCGAACAGCGCCGCGTAACCCTCGGCCGGTGAGCCCGCCGGCGGGTTGGGGTCGTGCAGCAGGCGGTTGCCCGCGATGCCCTTGTTCAGCACGCCCAGGTGCGGCGCGCGCCGGGCGAGGTAGTCGGACCAGCGGTTGTTGGCGTTGAGGGACGTCCCGGCGGTGATCGAGTCGCCGAACGCCACCACGGCCGGAGCCGCCGACCGCACGCTCACCCCGGACAGGAAGTACCACCGCTCGGTCGTGCTGGTCGGAGTGATGTCCGCGCTGCCGGTGACGTTGCCCGCCGCGATGTAGTTCTGCTGGTACGCGAACGCGCTGGTGGTCGTGCCGGGCGTGTGGTTCGGCAGGTGGACGCTCACGAGCAGGTCCACCCGGGCCTTGAGTCGCAGCGGGATCGGGTCGCTCAGCGCGGGCGCGCCGGGCGGGATGGTGACGGCCTTGCGGCCGCCGAACGTGACCAGGCGGTCGGTCGACGGCACCGCCCGCGCGCCGGAGTCGCGGAGTGCCACGTGCGTCTCGCCGACGACGAGCGGCGACGTGCCGAACTCGTTGGACAGCCGCACGCGCACCGAGTCGCCGCCGACGCTGGTCCGCACGACCTGCCGGATCGTCTGGTCCTGGAACGCGGTCGAGTCGCTCGCCGGCACGGTGGTGACCGCGCCGGACCACGTGCCGACCCAGCGGTCGGGGGAGGCGGCGGCCGGGGCGACCCCGAGCAACGCCAACACCAGTGCGGCGACCAGAGCTCTCACGGCGGCACTCTCCTCAGCACGTCGACAGAAAGTTTCGATCGAGTGCTCGATAGTTAAAGCCGTAGGCGACTCCCGGTCAAGAGCGGATCGCCGTGGCCGACGCACAGGACGTCCGGCCCGAGGTCCAGCAGGCGCCGCACCGACTCCAGGAGCAGCGGTCGGTCGAGGTTGAAGACGCCGGGGATCGCCGCGCCCTCCCACGTCGCCACGGTGTCGCCGGTGAACAGGACCCCGGCGTCCGGCAGGTGGATCGCGATGCTGCCCGGCGTGTGCCCGGGGATCGACAACACCCGCGCGCCGCCGCCGAAGTCCAGCACGTCGCCCTCGTCCACCTCGCGGTCCACGGGGGAGTGGGGTGCGATGGGCGCGCCGGGCGTCACGCGGTCGTACAGCTCCCGTTCCTCCGGCGGCACGATCGGCGGCGGCGCGGGGGCGTCGCCACGGATCACCGGGGCCTCCAACCCGTGCGCGTACACCGGCGCGTCCGTCAACGCCCGCAGTTCCGCCGCCGACCCGATGTGGTCGTCGTGGAAGTGCGTCAGCACGATCCGCTCGATCCGACCCAGTTCGGCGATCCGCTCGGCGTACCCGGCGATGCCGGTGTCGATCACGGTCAGCGCGTCGCCTTCCTGCCACACGTACGCCTGCCCGACCGGGAACCGCAGCATCCGCAGGCCTGGCACCACATCGATGATCTCCACGCCACCTACGCTAAGCCGCCCGAAGCAAGCCCTCACGCCGGTTTCGCCACCGGCAGACAGTCGCGTGCGCGCAACGCGATCAGGGTCGGCAGCGATCGGCTGTTCGGCGTAACGGGTTCGCCGGTCGGGCCGATTCCGAGGTATGCGCCTCTTGTTCGCGACCACGGCCAACGCGGGCCACTTCGGACCGATGGCGCCGTTCGCGCGAGCCTGTGCGGACGCTGGGCACGACGTGCGGGTGTGTGCCCCGGCCTCGTTCGCCGGCGCGGTGGAGCGGGCCGGTTTCCGGCACCTCCCGGTGCTGGATTCGGACCCCGCCGTGATGGGGCCGATCTTCGCCCGGCTGCCCGAACTGCCGATGGAGGAAGCCAACGCGGTGGTCGTCCGGGATGTCTTCGCGGGCCTGAACGCCCGTGCGGCCATGCCCGGCGTCGAGGCGGCGGTGCGGGAGTTCGAGCCGGACCTGATCGTGCGCGAGATGGCGGAGTTCGCGTCGTTCGTGGTCGCACGGCGGCTGGACGTCCCCCAGGTGGAGATCGCGCTCGGCCTGGCCGAAATGGAAGCCGCCGCGTACGCGATGCTCGGTGACGCCTTGGCGCAGCTGGGCTGCGACGACGATGGTGATCTGCTCACCACGCCGGTGCTGACCTGCGTTCCGGAGTCGCTGGACCCCACCGACGGCCTGCCCGCCCGGCCGGTCCACCGCTTCCGCTACGAGCCGCCCCCGGCGACGGCACGCGGCCTGCCGGAGTTCCCGAACCCGGACGACCCGCTGATCTACGCGAGCTTCGGCACGGTCGCCGCCGCTCTCGACCCGTTCCGCAAGACGTACCGCGCGCTGGTCGACGCGCTGGCCGACCACCCGTTCCGGGTCCTGCTCACGGTCGGCGAGGCGGCCGATCCCGACCTGCTGGGTCCGACCCCCGACCACGTGCGGGTCGAACGGTTCTGGCCGCAGCAGGACGTCATGCCGCACGCCGCCGCCGTCATCGGGCACGGCGGCTTCGGCACCACCATGACCGCGCTCGCGGCCGGCGTTCCCCAGGTCGTGGTCCCGCTGTTCGCGATGGACCAGTTCCACAACGCGCGGGCCGTCGAGCGGGCCGGGGCGGGCGTGGTGGTCGACGCCGCGCTCACCGACCTGGTCGACGCCCTGTCACGCGTGCTCCGGACCCGCCCGGCCGCCCGCCGCCTGGCCGCCGAGATCGCGGATCTGCCTCCCATCGCCGGCAGCGCGGCCGTCCTCACCGAAACGCCATCCTCACCGAAGCTCGGTCCTGACCGTCAGGACCGGGTGCCCGACCAAGCCGACCACAGCACGGCGTAACGACCACCGGCGGCCAGCAGCTCCTCGTGCGTGCCGCTCTCCACCACCCGACCGGCCTCCATCACGACCACGCGATCCGCCGTCACGGCCTGGGTGAGCCGGTGCGCCACCAGCAGCCCGGTCCGCCCGTCCAACGCCCGCGCCGCCGCAGCCTCCAACTCCCGCGCACCCGCACTGCCCGCGTCCGCCGTCGCCTCGTCCAGGATCGCCACCGGCGGATCGGCCAGCACGAGCCGGGCCAGCGCCAACTGCTGCGCCTGCGCCACGGTCAACCGGTGCCCGCCCTCGCCCACCACCGTGTCGAGCCCGGACGGCAACGCCGACACCCAGCCCGCCGCACCCACCCGCTCCAACGCGGCGAGGACGTCGTCATCCGTGGCGTCGGGCCGGGCCAGTCGCAGGTCGTCGGCCAGCGGACCGGCGAAGACGTGCACCTCCTGCGTGATCAACGCGACCGACCGCACGGCCGACCCGAGATCCACCCCGCCGAGGCTGATGCTGCCGCTGGTCGGCTCGTGCACGCCCGCGATCAACTTGGCCAACGTCGTCTTGCCCGCACCGGACGCGCCGACCAGCGCGACGCGTTCACCGGCGCCCAACTCCAGGTCGACGTCACGCAACACCGGGTGTCCGTCTACATAGGAGTAGCCGACCCCGGCCAGCTTGATCGTCGTGTCGACCGGCCGGACCCGCCCTTCCAGCACGGGCATCGGCTCGTCCGTCACGCCCACCAGCCGTGACAACGACGCGGTCGCCGCCTGCACGTCGTCCGCCAACGCCAGCGCCGCGTTGATCGGGTTGAACAGCCCGTGGAAGTACAGGGCCGCGGCGGTCGCCGTGCCGACCGAGGCGGAACCGTTGCCCACCAGCAGGAACCCGGTCACCAGCACACCGGCCAGACCGATGAACTCGGCCAGGTTCAGCCGCCCGTAGAACCGGGTCAGCAGCCGGATGCCGCGCAGCGCCAGGTCCACCGCCTCCTGCGACCGCGACCGCACCCGCGACACGTGCGACGACGCCAGCCCGAACGTCCGCACGGTCGCCGCGCCGCCGATCGAGTCCAGCAACTGCTGCTGCTGGACGCCGACTGCGACCCGCTGCGCCGCGTACAGCCGCACCGCCCGACCCCCGTACCAGCGCACGGTGTGCACGTGGATCGGCAGCGCCAGCACCACAGGGATCAGGAACCGCCAGTCCAGCACCGCGATCCCGACCACGGTCAACCCGATCGTCAACGCCGACCGCGCCATCACCGGCAGCGCGTTGCGCACCGCGTCACCGATCACCTGCACGTCCCGCGTCACCCGTGAGGTCAGGTCGCCCGCGCCCGCCTTCTCCACCCGTTCCAACGGCAGGTGCAGCGCGCGCTCCACGAACCTCTCGCGCAGGTCCGCGAGCATCCCCTCGCCCAACCGCGCCACCAGGGACGTGCCGAACGCCGTCGACACGCCCTGGACGATCGCGACCAGCACCAACACCACCACGGGCCACGTGAGGTCGGACGATCCCGCGCCGACGAGGTCCACGATCCGGCCCAGCACCGGCGCGGTCACCAACCCGGCCGCCGTGCCCGCCAACAGCACCAGCAGCGCCCTCCACGCCAACCCGCGGCGCGGTCGCACCAACTCGCCCACAGCGGCCCAGGTCCGCGTGCCGGACGCGGTCGCCAACAGCTCGCGCATCAGCTCAACACCACCAGTCGGTAGTCCTCGTCCGCCACCAGGTCCACGTGCGCGCCGGCCGAGACGACGACACCGGAAGCCAGGAACACCACCCGATCCGCCGCCGCCAACAACGCCGGGCTCGTCGCCACCACGATCGTCGTCAACCCCGCCCGCATCTGCTTGATCCCGGCGGCCAACGCCACCTCGGTCACGGCGTCCACCGCAGTCGTCGGGTCGTGCACCACCAGCACCGGGGGAGTGGCGGCCAGGGCACGCGCCAGCGCCACCCGTTGCCGCTGCCCACCCGACAGCGACCGGCCACGCGCCGAGATCACCGTGTCCAGCCCGTCCGGCAACGCCCGCGCCACGTCGTCCACCCGCGCCGCGTCCATCGCCTCGTCCACCCGCACCCCGCCGGCCGACACGTTGTCCCGCACCGATCCCTCGTACAGGTCCGCGTCGTGCGCCGCGACCAGCACCGCCGACCGCAGCGCGGAACCTTCCACAGTGGACAGCGGCAGCCCGTCCAACGTCACCGAGCCCGAGGCCGGGTCCACCTCGCGCGCCAGCACGGCCAGCAACGACACGGCGTCCGCCGGATCACGTGCCACCACGCCCAGCAGCTCACCGGGCGCGGCCGTCAACGACACCTCGCGCAGGGACCCGGACACCACGTCCGTCAACTCCACCCGCCCGGCCACTGAAGACGGCAAAGCGGACGAACCCGGCGGCACGGCCGGGGGAGCGGACAACACCTCGGCCACTCGTGCGGCCGACGCCCGGCCCTGCGCGAACAGCCCGTTCACCCACGAGAAGATGGCCAGCGGCCACAGCAGGAACTGCGCCAACCCGACCGCGGCCACCAACTCGCCCACGGTGATCGACCCGGACGCCGCCAACTTGCCGCCGACCAGCGCCACGATCGCCAGGAACACGCCGGTCATCGCCAGCATCGACCCGTCCAGCCAGGCCCGTGACCGCGCCGCCCGGATCGCCGCCTCCATGGACGACCGGCTGGTCACCCGGTACCGCTGCGCCGCGGTCGCCTCCGCGCCGATGCCCTTCAACGCCCGCAGCCCGGCGACCAGGTCGGCCGCCACCCCGGACGCCAACGCGGCCCGGTCCTGCTCGGCGTCACTGCGCCGTTCGAGTGGCTTGCCGAGGAAGTGCGCCAATCCCAACAACACCGGCGCGGCCACCAGGACCAGCAGGCCCAGCACCACGGACACCCGCAGCAAGGCCACCGCGCCCACCAGCACGCCGATCACGGCGGCGAAGGCGATCGGCAGCGCCAGGTTCACCTGACCGACGCGTTGCGCGTCGCTGGTCGCGATGTTCGCCAACTCGCCGGACAGCCTGCCCCGTGCCACGCCGCCGTCCGCCGACAGCACCCGCGCGGCCAGCTTGGACCGCACCTCGTGCGCGGCCTGGTGCGACGCCTTCTCGCTGTTGCGCAAGGAGAATCGGAAGCTCAGCGACAGCGTCACGAACACCGCGGCCAGCACGCCGATCCAGAACGCCAGCCGCCCGCCCGCGCCGGTCCGCACCGCTTCGTCGATCACCACGCCGATGAGCAGGGGCACCGCGGCCTCACCGGCTTGGTGCGCCGCGCCGAGCGCCGAAGCGACGGTCACCGACTTCCACTGCCCGGTCACCGCATCCCTCAGCACAGTATTGGGGACAGCAGTCTTGAGGTCGGGTTCCACCCGGTGCCGCCTTCCGCTAATTGGTAGGTGAGGCTACCCTAATGAAAAGAGAGGCCTGGATCACTCCCGCTGCGGATCAGCTTAGGTTAGGCTCACCAAAGTTCGATCATCTGTTGTCGCACTGATGGGACACCCATGCCACAGCCACCGGTCTTCGACGTCCTCGGCGTCGGCTTCGGGCCCTCAAATCTGGCCCTCGCGATCGCCGTCACCGAGTACAACGCCGCCGCGCGCCCCGAAGACGTGGTGACCGCCCACTTCCTGGAACGCCAGCCGGAGTTCGGCTGGCACCGGGGCATGCTGATCGAGGACGCCACCATGCAGGTGTCGTTCCTCAAGGACCTGGTGACCCTGCGGAACCCGAACAGCACCTTCACCTTCCTCAGCTACCTGCACGACCGGGGCAGGCTGGTCGACTTCATCAACCACAAGAACCTGTTCCCGCTGCGGGTCGAGTTCCACGACTACTTCGAGTGGGCCGCAGGCCGCGTGGACGACCTGGTGTCGTACGACCACGACGTGGTGGATGTCCGGCCGGTCACCGAGGACGGCCTGATCACGCACTTCGACGTCACGTCGCGCACGTCGTCCGGCGAGGTGGAGGTGCGCCGCGCCCGGAACCTGGTGCTGGCCACCGGTCTTCGCGCGGCCCTGCCCGACGGCGTCCGGCCGTCCGAGCGGGTCTGGCACAACCGGGACTTCCTGCACCGCGTCGAATCGCTCACCGACCCGCGCCGGCTCGTCGTGGTCGGAGCGGGGCAGAGCGGCGCCGAGGTCACCGCGTTCCTGCACGAGCGGTTCCCGTCCGCCGAGGTGTGCGGGGTGTTCGCCCGCTACGGCTACAGCCCCGCAGACGACAGCTCGTTCGCCAATCGGATCTTCGACCCGGACGCCGTCGACGACTACTTCGCCGCGCCCGAGCAGGTCAAGCGCCGGCTCATGGACTACCACGGCAACACCAACTACGCGGTGGTCGACAACGACCTGATCGCCGAGCTGTACCGGCGGGTGTACCGGGAGAAGGTGTTGGGGGAGCAGCGGTTGCGGCTGCTCAACCTCTCCCGCGTCGCCGAGCTGGAGGACTGCGCGGACGGCGTCACGGTGACCGTCGAATCGCTGGGCACCGGCGAGCGCGAGGTGCTGGAGGCGGACGCGATCGTCTACGCCACCGGCTACCGCGAGGCCGACCCGACCGCGCTGCTCGGCGATCTCGCCGACCGCTGCACGCGTGACGGGGAGGGCCGGCTCAGCGTCGGCCGCGACTACCGCCTGGACACCGACGACCACCTGCTCGCCGGGCTGTACCTCCAGGGCGGCACCGAACACACGCACGGCATCTCGTCGTCGTTGCTGTCCAACACGTCCGTGCGGGTCGGGGAGATCCTCCAGTCCGTGCTCGGTCGCCGTGAACCCGCCGTGTCGGTCCAGTCGGCCGATCCCGTGCAGCCCCGATTCGCGATCAGCGTCTCACCGGCTCACTGAAACCCCACGTCATAGGTTAGGTTATGCAAACCTAACTGGTAGTACTGCGGCGCGCCGCCGCGCCTCCGAAAGGGAAACCCTGATGTCCACGAAGTTCAGGCTGGTCGCGGTCGTCTCGGCCGCAGCGCTGGCGCTGGTCGCCTGCGGGGGCGGCGGCGACGCCGGCTCCGGGACGGTCCCGACCGAAGCCGCCTCCTCCTCCGGCGCGTTCCCGGTCTCGGTCGAGCACAAGTACGGCACCACCGAGATCAAGGCCGAGCCGAAGAAGGTCGTCACGCTCGGCCTGTCCGACCAGGAGCCCGTGCTGGCCCTGGGGGTGAAGCCGGTCGGCGTCGTGGACTGGTTCAAGGAGCGGCCGTTCGGCAACTGGCCGTGGACCAAGGAACTCTGGGGGTCCACCCAGCCGGAGATCGTCGGCGAGCGCGACGAGTACAACCTGGAGAAGGTCGCCACGCTCAAGCCCGACCTGATCATCGCGGTCTACTCCGGGATGAAGAAGGAGCAGTACGAGACGCTGTCGAAGATCGCGCCCGTGGTGGCGCAGCCGAAGGCGTTCCCGGACTACGCCGCGCCGTGGCAGGACCAGACCCTGCACATCGGCAAGGCGCTGGGCAAGGAGAACGAGGCCAAGTCGCTGATCGGCGCCGTGGCGAAGAGCTTCGCCGACGCCAAGGCCGCGCACCCCGAGTGGGCCGGCAAGACGATCGTGGTGGCCGACAGCTTCAAGCCCGGCCAGTACTCCGCGTTCGCTCCGACGGACCCGAAGGCCATCTTCATGAAGGAGCTGGGCTTCACCCTCGTGGACGAGATCGGCAAGCTCGCCGGTGAGAAGAACGTGGCCGAGTTCAGCGAGGAGCGGTTCGACCTGCTCGACGCCGACCGGCTGGTGTGGCTCATGTTCGACCAGACCGCGTGGGAGCGGGTCAAGTCCGTGCCCGCCTACCAGCGGCTCGGCGTCGTCAGCGAGAAGCGCGACCTGTTCCTCACCTACATGGACCCGCCGATCGGCGCGGCCATGTCGTTCAACACCGTGCTGAGCGTGCCCTACGGCATCGAGAAGGTCGTGCCGCTGCTCGAAGCGGTCAAGAACTAGTAGCTGTGTTGGATTGCCGCTGCTCCGCAGACGGCGACCTCGCGGGTGGGGGTGCCGACGTGCATCCCCACCCGTGGTGTGTGCGGGTGATGTCGGGAAGAAGCGGGAGAGGTTCGAGACCAATGGCGCTGCCCTTGACCGGTGCGCAGACCGGTGTCTGGCTGGCACAGCAGCTGGAGCCCGACAACCCCGTCTACAACGTCGGCTGGTACATGGAGCTGCGCGGCACACTCGACCTCGACCGGTTGGACGCCGCCGTCCGGCAGTCGCTCGGCGAGGCCGGCTCGCTGCACGTCCGGTTCACCGACGAGGGCCAGATCCAGGCGCCGGTGACGAGCCACGTCACGCACCTGTCGTTCGACTCGGTCGCCGACGCGCGGGCGTGGATGGACGACGACCTCTCCCGGTTGACCGACCTCGCCCACGGCCCGATGTTCCACCACGCGCTGCTGCGCGTCGCCGACGACCACGTGATCTGGTACCAGCGCTACCACCACCTGGTCGTCGACGCCTACGGCTTCGTGCTGGTCACCCGACGCGCGAGCGAGCTGTACGCGGCTCCCGGCGATCCGCGGCCCATGCCGGTGCAGCCGTTGGTCGACGCCGATCTCGCCTACCGTGATTCCCCGGCGCGGCAGCAGGACAAGGAGTTCTGGCACGCCCGGATGGCCGACCGCCCGGAGCCGGTGCGGCTCGTGCCACGTGCCGCCGGGCAGGTGCGCGAGGTCGTCCGACACACCTTCGACCTGCCGAACGCGTTGTCGTCACGGCAGGTCATCGCCGCCGTCGCCACCTACGTGCACCGCGTGACCGGCGCGTCCGACGTCGTGCTCGCCATGCCGATGACCGGTCGTCGGGACGAGGCAAGCCGGGTGACGCCCGGAATGGTGTCCACCGTGCTGCCGCTGCGCGTCACCGTGCGGCCGGACAGCACGATCACCGACCTGGTCGCGGACGTGGACCGGGAGGTGCGCGAGGTCGTTCCGCACAGCGCCTACCGGGGTGAGGACCTGGCCCGGGAACTCGGCCTGCGCGACGGCATTCCCGAGATGGTCGGGCCCACGGTCAACTACCTGGGGTTCACCCGGGAGAACCTGTTCGGCGACCTCGACCTGATGTTCCACCAGCTGTCGCTCGGGCCGGTCAACGACCTCACCACGTCGTTCCTCCAGCGTGTCGACGGGCGCATGGCGGTCACGTTCGAGGCGAACGCCGCTGTCTGCACGCCGGAGGAGTTGGTCGAGCACAAGCGCCGGTTCCTGCGCGTGCTCGACGCCGACCCGGACCAGCCGGTGGCGTTGATCGACCTGGTGGACGACGCGGAACGCGCGCGGCTGCTGGACTTCGGCACCTCACCGCGTGAGGTGGACGAGGTGACGTGGCCGGGTGCGTTCGAACGCCAGGCCTCGCGGACGCCGGACGCCGTCGCGGTCGTGTGCGAGGACGTCCAGCTGACGTACGCCGAGCTGAACGCCGCGGCGAACCGGCTCGCCCGTGCCCTTGTCGCCGAAGGCGTGCGGGCGGAGGACGTGGTGGGCGTGGCGTTGCCGCGCTCGGCCGACCTGGTCGTCACGCTGCTCGCGGTGATGAAGGCGGGCGCCGCGTACCTGCCGCTGGACCTCGACCACCCGCGTGACCGGGTCGAGTACATGGTGGCCGACGCGGGCGCGAAGCTCGTCATCACGCCGGAGACGCGGTTCGACCTGCCTTCCGACAGTTCGGACCTGGGGCTGGACATTGCGCTGGACCAGGCCGCGTACGTGATCTACACGTCCGGGTCGACCGGTCGGCCCAAGGGTGTCGTGGTGACGCACGAGGGCGTCGGCAGCCTGATCGCAACGGCCGTGGACCGGATCGGGATCACCCCGGACAGCCGGGTCGTGCAGTTCGCCTCCGTCGGTTTCGACGTGGCCGTGTGGGACCTGTGCATGTCGTTGGGCGTCGGCGGGCGGGCGATCGTCGTGCCGTCGCACCGGCGGGTCGCGGGGGAGGCGCTGACGTCGTACATCGCTTCCAATGAGGCGACGCACATGATCCTGCCGCCGTCGCTGGTCGCCGCGCTGCCGGCGGACTGCGAACTGCCTGCCGGCGCGGTGCTGATCGTCGGCACGGAGACGGTGCCGACCGAGCTGATCGCCCGGTGGGCACGTCGCCTGCGCGTGGTCGCGGCTTACGGGCTCACTGAGGCCACGGTCAACTCGACTTTGTGGGCGGCGCAGCCGGACTGGACCGGGCCGGTGCCGATCGGTGTGCCGGACCCCAACACGCGGTGCTACGTCCTCGACTCGGCGTTGCGGCCCGTGCCGGTGGGGGTCGAGGGTGAGCTGTACGTCGGTGGACGGGGGCTCGCGCGTGGTTACCAGGGGCAGGCGGCGCTGACGGCGTCCCGGTTCGTGGCCGACCCGTTCGGCGTGCCTGGCGCCCGGATGTACCGGACAGGTGACCGTGCCCGGTGGCGGGCGGACGGCAACATCGACTTCCTGGGGCGTGCGGACGGTCAGGTGAAGATCCGGGGGTTCCGGATCGAGCCGGGCGAGGTCGAGAGCGTGCTCATGGCGCACCCGGACATCGCGCAGGCCGCCGTGCTGGTGCGGGAGGACCACCGGCGGGTCAAGCGGCTCGTCGCGTACGTGGTCGGGTCGTCTGTGGACGCGCGGGAGCACGTCGCTTCGGCGCTGCCCGAGTACATGGTGCCGTCCGTGGTGGTGCCTCTGGCAGGGCCGTTGCCGTTGACGCCGAACGGAAAACTCGACCGGGCGGCGCTGCCGGAGCCGGACTGGACCGCGTTGGGCGGTGACGCGCCGGCGACGAACCCGGTCGAGCAGACGTTGGTGGACCTGGTGGAGGCCGTGCTGGGCCTGACGCCGGGGATCCACGACAACTTCTTCGAGCTGGGCGGCGACAGCATCGTCACCATGCAGCTGGTGTCGCGGGCGCGTGACGCCGGTCTGGTGATCACTCCGCGTGAGGTCTTCGAACACCGGACGGTGGCAGGTCTGGCCCGCGTCGCCCGTGCGGCTGCTCCGATCGCCGACGTGACCGGTTTCGACGGTGCCGTGCTGCCCGTGTCGCCGTTGCAGGAAGGCTTCTTCTTCCACGCGCAGTACGACACGGATGACTCGTACGTGGTGCAGGAAGTGCTGACGCTGGATGCCGGTCGGGAGGACGTGCAGGGCCTGCTGGACCGGCACCCGTTGCTGCGGGCCGGTTTCCGGCAGACCGAGCGCGGGCGGGTGGAGCAGGTGATCGCGGAGGCGTTGACGCTGCCTTGGCGCGACTACCCGGCCGCTGATGACTTGGAAGACGTGCTGGCGGCTGAGCGCGCTTCGGGCTTCGACCTGGCGGAGCCGCCGTTGATGAGGGCGGCGCGGCACGGTGACCGGCTTGTGCTGACGGTGCACCACATCTTGTTGGACGGCTGGTCGGTCGGGCTGCTGCGGCGGGAGCTGGTCGGCGGTCGGGTGGGGCCGGTTGATCACCGGCGGTATTTCGCGTGGTTGGCGAGTCGGGACCGGGACGCGGCCCACACCGCGTGGCGTGCGGCGCTGTCCGATGTGGACGAGCCGACGAAGATCGTCGGCGCGTTGGAAGCGTCGCCACGCCACGGCCAGCACCGCGTCCACCTGCCCGCCGACCTGAGCGCGGCCCTGGCAGCCGAAGCACGACGACGGGGCCTCACGCTCAGCACCGTCCTGCACGGCGCCTGGGGTCTGCTCCTCGGCGCACTCACCGGCCGCGCCGACGTCGTGTACGGCACGACGGTCGCCGGCCGCCCGGCCGAGGTGCCCGGCATCGAGAACGCCGTCGGCCTGTTCATCAACACCGTCCCCGTCCGCCAACGCTGGAAAGGCGGCGACAGCCTCGCCACCGTCTTCCAGCGCTTCCAGGACGAGCAGACCCGCCTGCTGGACCACCACCACCTCGGCCTCGCCGAAATCCAGCGGATCACCGGGCACGGCGAGCTGTTCGACACCCTGGTCGTGGTCGAGAACTTCCCGGACGTGGTGGACGACGTCGACGTCCGCGACCAGGTCCACTACCCCCTCGCCCTCATCGTCATGCCCGGCGAACGCATCGAACTCCGCCTCAAGCACCGCCTCCCGGACGCCGAAGTGGCCACCCTCGGCGACCGGCTGGTTCGGCTGCTGACCGCGTTCGCCACCACCCCCGACCGCCCGGTGGCCCGCCTCGACCTGGTCTCCGCCCGCGAATCCGACTGGATCGCCGAACTCAACGCCACCGCCGTCGACGTCCCCGAAGGCACGCTCGTCAGCCGGATCGCAGCCCAGACCGCCCGCACCCCGGACGCCGTCGCGGTCACCTACGGCGGAACGAACCTCACCTACGCCGAACTGGACCGCCGCGCCACCGCGTTGGCACGCAGGCTGCGAGCCGCCGACGCCGGTGACGTCGTAGCAGTAGCCGTGCCCCGCTCGGCCGAACTGATGGTGGCACTTCTGGGCGTGCTCAAGTCCGGCGCGGCCTACCTGCCCCTCGACCTCGACTACCCGGCCGAGCGGATCGAGTTCATGCTCGCCGACTCCGGCGCGACGACCGTCGTGCGGCCCGAGGACTGCGTCGAAGAGACCGCACCGGACGTCGAACTGCCCACCCCGCACCCGGACCGGCCCGCCTACCTGATCTACACCTCCGGCTCGACCGGACGGCCCAAGGGCGTCGTCGTCACGCACCGCGCCATCGTGAACCGCCTCGCCTGGATGGAGCACGAGTACAGCCTGGCCGCTGACGACCGCGTGCTCCAGAAGACGCCGTCCAGCTTCGACGTGTCCGTCTGGGAGTTCTTCTGGGCACTGTGCGAAGGCGCGGCCGTCGTCCTCGCCAAGCCGGACGGTCACCGCGACCCCGCCTACCTGGCCGACCTGATCCACCGCGAACGCATCACCACGCTGCACTTCGTGCCGTCGATGCTGGCCGCGTTCCTCGGCGTCCCCGAGGTGCACGAAAGCGCGAAGTGGTCCGCGAGCCTGCGCCGCGTGTTCAGCAGCGGTGAGGCGTTGACCGGGGACGTCGCCGCCAGGTGGCTGGAACTGACCGCCGTCCCGCTGCACAACCTTTACGGCCCAACGGAAGCGGCCGTGGACGTCACCTACTTCGAGTACGACGCCGCGCCGGACCTGGCCGTGCCGATCGGCCGCCCGGTTTGGAACACCCGGCTGCACGTGCTCGACCCGTTCCTGCGACCCGTCCCTGCCGGGGTGCCGGGTGAGCTGTACCTGGCGGGCGTCCAACTCGCGCAGGGCTACCACGGTCGGTCCGGGCTGACCGCCGAACGTTTCGTGGCCGACCCCTTCGGCGAGCCCGGCTCCCGCATGTACCGGACGGGCGACCTGGTCGTGCGCCGACCGGACGGTGTGATCGTCTACCTCGGCCGCACGGACCGTCAGGTGAAGGTGCGCGGGAACCGGATCGAGTTGGGTGAGGTCGAGTCCGCGCTGGGCAAGCTGCCGGGCGTGCAGCGGGCCGCCGTGATCGCACGGGACAACCAGCTGCTCGGGTACGTGACACCGGCGGACGTCGACCTGGACGCGCTGAAAGCCGGTATCGCCCAGGCGCTGCCCGCCGCGATGGTCCCGCACGCCCTGGTCGCGCTGCCCGACTTCCCGCTCACCCCCAGCGGCAAGCTCGACCAGAACGCGCTCCCGTCCCCGACCGCCACGACCACTGAACGACGTGCGCCGCAGACCGAGCGCGAACGCCTGCTGTGCGGTGTGTTCGCCGACGTGCTGGGTGTGCCGGAACCGGGCGTGGACGACGACTTCTTCGGGCTCGGCGGCGACAGCATCACGTCGATCGCGGTGTCCAGTCGGGCCCGCAAGCTGGGCGTCCAGATCAGCCCGCGCGACGTGTTCGAGCACCGCACCGTCGCCGCACTGGCGACCGTGGAGACTGTAGACAAGGAGATTGAATACAGTCTTCTGTTGGCACTGACCGACGAACAGCGCCGCGCCCTGCCCGAGGCCGAGGACGTCTGGCCGCTCTCGCCGTTGCAGGAAGGCCTGTACTTCCACTCCAGCTACGACACCGACGCGCTCGACGTCTACCTCTCCCAGGAGACGATGGACTTCGCCGGCCGCCTGGACGTCGACCGCCTGCGCCGCGCCGGAGCCGCACTCCTCGACCGCAACCCGAGCCTGCGCGCCGGGTTCACCGGCGAAGGCGTGCCCGGACCGGTGCAGTTCATCGCGCCCGGCGTGGAAATCCCGTTGCGCGTGGTCGACCTGGCAGACGAGACCGAAACCGCCGACCTCCTGGCCGCCGACCGCCGTGAACGCTTCGACCTCGCCGCACCACCGCTGTGCCGGTTCATGGTCCTGCGCCTTCCGGACGGCCGCGACCGGCTCGTCATCACGCACCACCTGATCCTGTGGGACGGCTGGTCGGCGTGGTTGTTCCTGGAGCAGCTGCTGGAGCTGTACCGGGACCCGCAAGCCGAACTCCCGCCCCCGGGCTCCTACCGCGACTACCTGGCGTGGCTCAACCGCCAGGACCACGACGCCGCACGTCAAGCCTGGCGCACCGCCCTCTCCGGCCTGCGCGAGCCAACCTTGGTCGCACCGGTGGACAGGTCCCGCGAACCGGTCATCCCGACCGAGTTCCACCAGGAACTGACCGAAGACCTGACCGACCGGATCCGCGCCCAAGCCAGGCGGCACGGCCTCACCGCCAACGCCGTGTTCAACGTCGCGTGGGCGCTGGTGCTCGCGAGCCAGGTCGGCCGGGACGACGTCGTGTTCGGCACCGCCGTCGCGGGCCGCCCGGTCGAGGTGGAGCACGTCGAGCACGTCATCGGCATGTTCCTCAACACCATTCCCACCCGGATCGCGATCGACCCCCGCGAGACCGTGCTGGACCTGCTGCGCCGCGTCCAGGCCGAGCGGACCGCGCTGATGTCCTACGAGCACGTGGGCCTCGGCGAGATCCAGCGGGAAGCCGGGCACCGGCAGCTGTTCGACACGCTGTTCGTGCTGCGCACCGGCGACGGCGAGGACCGGCAGGCCGAGCTGGCACAGGCGCACGGCGTCCTGGACGTGTCCAATGTGGACGGCACGCACTTCCCGCTGACGCTCGTCATCACGCCGGGCGCCCGCACCCGCGTCACGCTCGCCTCCCGGCCCGACATCTTCACCGCCGACGCCGCCGAAGCCCTGCTCACCCGCTACACGACCGTCCTGGAACGGCTGGTCGACGCGCCGGACGCACTGCTCGGCACGCTCGACGTCCTGCCCGACCACGAGCGCCGGGCGTTGGCCGAGGAGTGGGACGCGAGCGCCGACAGCATGGTCGAGGACACCATCGCCGACCTGCTCGTCGCCCAAGCGAGGAAGACGCCGGACGCGACCGCGTTGGTGTTCGGCGACCAGCGGCTCACCTACGCCGAGTTGCAGGACCGGATCGACACCCTGGCCCGGCTGCTGATCAGCCGGGGCGCCGGGCCGGAACGAGTCGTCGCGCTGGCGTTGCCGCGCACGATCGACATGGTGGTGGCGCTGTTCGCGGTGCTGCGCACCGGCGCCGCCTACCTGCCGCTGGACCTCGACCACCCGGCCGACCGGCTGCTGCTGATGATCGACGACACCAAGCCGCTGTGCGTGCTGTCGACCAAGGCCGTCGGTCTGGTGCCGGACGCGCTGTGTCTGGACGATCTGGGCTTGGACCGCTTGGACGGCATGCTTGGGTCACCGGCTGACTTCGAGTGGCCCCGGTTCTCGCTCGAACACCCGGCGTACGTGATCTACACGTCCGGCTCGACCGGCCGCCCCAAGGGTGTCGTCACGCCGTACCGGGGCCTGACGAACATGCAGCTCAACCACCAGCAGGCGATCTTCGCCCCGGCCATCGCGGCGGCGGGCGGACGGCGGCTGCGGATCGCCCACACCGTGTCGTTCGCGTTCGACATGTCCTGGGAAGAGCTGTTGTGGCTGGTGGAAGGCCACGAGGTGCACGTGTGCGACGAGGAGCTGCGCCGTGACGCGGCGGCCCTGGTCGCGTACTGCGACGAGCACCTGATCGACGTGGTCAACGTGACCCCGACCTACGCCCAGCTGCTCATCGAGGAGGGCCTGCTCGACCACCACGTGCCCGCGTTGGTGCTGCTCGGCGGCGAGGCCGTGCCGGAATCGGTGTGGCAGCGGCTGCGCGACACCCCCGGCACGTACGGCTACAACCTGTACGGGCCGACCGAGTACACGATCAACACGCTCGGCGCGTCCACTGAGGACAGTGAGACGGCGGCCGTCGGCAAGGCGATCCGGAACACGCGTGCGTACGTGCTCGACGCGCACCTCCGGCCGGTGCCGCCCGGTTCGCCGGGTGAGCTGTACATCGCGGGCATCGGCCTGGCCCGCGGCTACCACGACCGGTTCGGCCTGACCGCGGAACGGTTCGTCGCCGACCCGTACGGTCCGCCCGGCACCCGCATGTACCGCACCGGTGACCTGGTGCGCGCCCGCCGCGACGGCAACCTGGACTTCCTCGGCCGCACGGACGACCAGGTCAAGATCCGCGGCTACCGGGTGGAACTGGGCGAAGTCGAGGCGGCTCTGGCGACCCAACCCGGCGTGACGCACGCCGCCGTCGTGGTGGACGCCGGTCCGGGCGGCGTGAAGCGGCTCGTCGGGTACGTCGTGTCGTCCGTCGACCCGGCGGTCCTGCGCGACGGGCTCAAGTCCAGCCTGCCCGACTACATGGTGCCTGCGGCGATCATGCCGGTGGACGCGCTGCCGCTGACCGTGAACGGCAAGCTCGACGTCCGCGCGTTGCCCAAGCCGCTGGTGAGCGGTGTGGCGTCGTCCCGCGCCGCCGCCACCCGTGAAGAGGAAGTGCTGTGCGGGTTGTTCTCCGACGTGCTCGGTGTGCCGTCGGTCGGTGTGGACGACAACTTCTTCGACCTCGGCGGCCACTCGCTGCTCGCCACGCGGCTGATCAGCCGGGCCCGGTCGGCGTTGGGGGTCGACCTGGCGATCCGGGACTTGTTCGACGCGCCCACGGTCGCCGAGCTGGCGTCCCGGGCGGGTGGCGGCGCGGTCCGTCCACCGTTGGTGCCCGTCGAACGGCCGGCCGAGCTGCCGCTGTCGTCGGCGCAGCAGCGGTTGTGGCTGATCCAGCAGATGGAGGGGACGTCCGCCGCCTACAACTTCCCGCTGGTGTTCAAGGTCTCCGGCCCGCTGGACGTGCCCGCGTTCACCGCCGCTGTCGGTGACGTGGTCGACCGGCACGAGGCGCTGCGGACCGTGTTCGGCGAGCACGAGGGCATGCCGTTCCAGCGGGTGCTGCGCGACGTCACGCCCGAGGTGGTGGTGCGTTCGGCGTCCGCGGAGGAGGTGCCGGGGATCGTGCGGGACGAGGTCGAGCGGCCGTTCGACCTGCGCACCGAACTGCCGTTGCGGGTGACCGTCGCCCGGCTCGACTTCGACGAGCACCTGATCGTCGTCCTGCTGCACCACATCACCACCGACGAGTGGTCCGACCGGCCGTTCCTGCGGGATCTCGCGTCGGCCTACCGCGCGCGGCGGATCGGTGAGGCTCCGCGGTGGGCGCCGCTGCCCGTGCAGTACGCCGACTACACGGTGTGGCAGCGGGACGTGCTCGACGTCGTCGGCGAGGAGCAGTTGGACTTCTGGGCGCGGACGTTGGCCGGTGCGCCGGAGGAGCTGGAACTGCCGGTGGACCGGCCGCGTCCGGGACGTCCGACCTTCCACGGCTCGGACCTGGAGGTCGTGTTCGAGCCCGGGTTGGCGGACGGGCTGCGGTCGCTCGCGCAGACGTCCGGCGCGTCGATGTTCATGGTGTTGCAGGCCGCCGTGGCGGCTTTGCTGAGTCGGTTGGGCGCGGGGGACGACATCCCGTTGGGCGCGCCGATCGCGGGTCGCACCGACGAGGCGTTGGACGACCTGGTCGGGTTCTTCGTGAACACGCTGGTGCTGCGGGCCGACCTGTCCGGCGACCCGGGCTTCACCGAGCTGGTGGCGCGGGTGAAAGAGACTTCGCTGGCCGCGTTCTCGCACCAGGACGTGCCGTTCGAGGCGGTGGTGGACCGGCTGAACCCGACCCGTTCGGCGGCCCGGAACCCGTTGTTCCAGGTCATGGTCGGCTACCACAGCCGGGGGCGGGACGCGGGGGAGTTCGACGGGCTGCCGGTGACGTGGGTCGGGCACGAGACCACGACGGCGAAGTTCGACCTGGTGTTCAGCTTCACCGAGGTGGTGGACGGGCCGGTGGTGTGCCGGTTGGAGTACGCGACCGACCTGTTCGACCGGGTGACGGTGGAACGCCTCGGCGCTCGGTTGACCACGTTGGTGGGTGCGGTGCTCGCCGCGCCGTCCGCGCCGGTGAGCGCGGTGGACCTGCTGGCGCCGGACGAGCGCCGGCGGGTGGTGGACGAGTTCAACCGGACCGCCCGGGTGGTGCCGGAGGAGACGTTCACGACGATGTTCGCCCGGTGCGTGGCTACGACTCCCGACGCGGTGGCCGTGGTCGACCGCAACCGGTCGGTCAGCTACGCGTGGCTGGACGACCGGTCCGACCGGATCGCCCGACTGCTCGCCGCGCGCGGTGTCGGCCCGGAGTCCGTGGTGGGCATCGCGGTGCCCAAGTCGGCGGACATGGTTGCCACCGTCGTCGCCACCTTGAAGCTCGGCGCGGCCTACCTGCCGCTCGACCTCTCCCACCCGGCCGACCGGATCGCATACATGATCCAGGATTCCGCAGCCGCCCTCGTGGTCACCACCCACGACGCGCCCGTCCCCGATGTCACGGAGATCCTGACCCTCGACTCGGATGCTGCATACAAAGAACTGTCCGCAGAAACACCCGAAGGTAGTCTGTCTGCTGTAGACAATCGACCGACGAGCGCGGGCGCGGGCGACTGTCGGCCGTCGACTGTATACAGTGGACCGTCGGCGCTCGACTCGGCGATGTATGTGATCTACACATCGGGTTCGACCGGTCGGCCCAAGGGCGTGGTGGTGCCGCATGAGGGCATCTCCAGCCTCGCCGCGACCGCCATCGACCGGATGGGGCTCACGTCGGAGAGCCGGGTGCTCCAGTTCGCGTCGGTCGGCTTCGACGTGGCCGTGTTCGAGCTGACGATGGCGCTGTGCGTCGGGGGACGGCTGGTGTTCGCGCCGGACGAGGTGCGCGTGGCCGGCCCGGAGCTGACCGACTTCCTGCGCGACCGCCGGATCACGCACATGATCCTGCCGCCGTCGCTGGTGTCCGCGCTGCCCGCCGACTGCGAACTCCCCGAGGGCTCCACCATCCTGGTCGGCACCGAGACCGTGCCACCGGACGTGATCGGGCGATGGGCGGGACGGCTCAACCTGCTCGCCGCGTACGGCCTCACCGAGGCCACCGTCAACTCCACGCTGTGGAAGGCGGCGCCTGAGTGGGACACCGCCGTGCCGATCGGCGTCCCCGACCCCAACACCACCGTGTACGTGCTGGACGACCGCCTGCGGCCGGTGCCGCCCGGTGTGGTCGGCGAGCTGTACGTGTCCGGACGCGGTCTGGCCCGTGGCTACCTGGGCCAGTTCGCGCTCACCGCGTCCCGGTTCGTCGCCTCGCCGTTCGGCCCGCCGGGAACCCGCATGTACCGCACCGGCGACCGGGCGCGCTGGCGTGCCGACGGCAACCTGGACTTCCTCGGCCGCGTCGACACCCAGGTCAAGATCCGCGGCTACCGGATCGAACTCGGCGAGATCGAAGCCGCCCTCGCCCGACACCCCGCGGTCGTGCAGGCCGCCGTCGTCGCCGACCGCGCGGGTGACGTGACCAGGCTCGTCGGTTACGTCGTCGGCTCGACGGAGGACGACCTGCGGGCGTTCGTCGCCGAACGGCTGCCCGAGTACATGGTCCCGGCCACGGTGATCTTCCTCGACGGACCGCTCCCGTTGACGCCGAACGGCAAGCTCGACCGACGTGCCCTGCCCCAGCCGGACTGGTCCGCGTTGACCGGCGACGACCGGCCGGTGACGCCAGAGCAGAAGGCGATCGCGGAACTGTTCGCCGAGCTTCTTGGCGTGTCACCCGGCATCCACGACAACTTCTTCACCCTCGGCGGCCATTCGATGGCGTCCATGCGGCTGGTCGGCAAGATCCGGTCGGTGTTCGGGGTGGACATCGCGTTGCGTGACGTCTTCGACTCGCCCACCGTCGCCGGGCTGGCCGGGCGGCTGACCGGCGCCACGTCGGCCCGTCCCCGGTTGCGCCGGTTCGACCGGCCGGTGGACCTGCCGTTGGCGCCCGTGCAGCGCGGCCGGGCGTCGGGCAGGTGGGATCACGCGTTGGCGCTGCGGGCTTCCACGCCGTTCGACGTGCCCGCGCTGGTCGCCGCGTACGCCGATGTGGTCGACCGCCACGAGCCGTTGCGGACCGTGGTCGACGGTGGTGTGCAACGGGCGGTTCCCGCGCCACCGCTGGAAGTCGTGGGCGTACTCGGCCTGGACGGTGCGCTGCGCGCGATCGCGGGTGGACGGGTCCACCTGGCCTCCCAGCCGCCCGCCCGTGCACTGCTGGTGGTGGACGACCGCGACGGTGCCCAGGCGTTGCTGCTGACGATGAGCTACCTCGCGGTGGACGAGTGGTCCGTGGTGCCGCTGTTCCGCGACCTCCAGCACGCCTACGCCGCCCGCCGGGCCGGTGAAGCTCCACAGTGGACAGAGCTGCCGGTGACCTACGCCGACTACACGCTGTGGTCACTGGAGGTCGTGGAGTCGGTGGGGGAGAAGCAGCACGCGTTCTGGCGCGACACCCTGCGCGACCTACCCGTGCTCGCCCTGCCCTACTTCGACGGCCGCCATCCCGGGCGGCATCCCGCCGAAGTGATCCCGTTCGAGCTGCCGGCGTCACTGCACGCGTCCGTCGACCGGTTGGCGGCGGACACCGGGACCAGCATGTTCATGGTCGTGCAGGCAGCGCTGGCCGCCGCGATCACGCCGTACGGCACGGACATCCCGATCGGCACGATGGCCGCCGGACGGACCGAGGAGGCCTTGGCGGACCTGGTGGGCTCGTTCTTCAACCGGATCGTGCTGCGCACCGACACCGCCGGCCACCCCAGCTACACCGAACTGCTGTCCCGCATCCGCGCGACCACCCTGGCCGCGCTGGACAACGCCGACGTCCAGGTGCCCGCCGACCCACAGGTCATGATCGTCCACCACGAGAAGGCGGTCCTGTCGACCCTGGAGGGCGACACCGGCTCCCTGGAAGCCATCCCCACCGGCACCACCCCCGCCGAGCTGACCCTCAGCTTCTACGAACCGCAGGACGACGGCCCCGTGCCGTGCTACCTCGTCTACGCGACCGACTTGTTCACCCCGACCACAGCCCACAACCTGGCCGACGCGGTCCTGCGCCACCTGCACGCCGCGACGACCGACCCCGACCGGAGGATCGAGCCGTGACCAACCCCTTCGAAGACCCCGAGGGCCGCTTCCACGTCCTCGTCAACGACGAGGGCCAGCACTCCCTGTGGCCGTCGTTCGCCGACGTTCCCGCAGGCTGGACCGCCAAGTTCGGCCCGGACACCCGTGATGCGTGCGTCGCCTACGTGGAGAAGCACTGGACCGACCTACGCCCCCTCAGCCTCCGCGGCTGACGTTCGGGGGAACGGCGGCCCGGATCGGTACCGTGGCCGCCATGACCGGCGTCGAAAAGAGCCTTGTCGCCGAACGCGCTAAGCGCGTCCGCGGACTCGCGGGGCAGTACAACTAGCGGCCGGCCTGCCGACATCCCGCGAGTCGAACACCCGCGTCCACCGTGTCGAACGCTCAGGACCCCCGAGTTCGCCGTTCGGGCCCTCCAGGGTCCTGGCTCGGCCGAAGCACCACGACGCCGTGGTCGAGGTCGACGGGAAGCGGCGGTGCGCCTTGGCCGTCTTCCTCGCGCATCACGGCCATGGAATCGCGGTGGTCGAGCTCCATCCGCTTGCTGCCGTAGAACATCGCCGTGATCTCGTTGACGGTCGTCGTGGCCAGCGGCGTGCCCTTGCGCTTGCGCCGCTTCTGGCGCAGCAACTCGTACACCGCGACCCCGACCACCGTCAAAGTCCCGCCGGGAATAGTCCACGCCAACACCGTCTCCACCGCGTCCACGCCACCCCCAACGGCGGGACGTCCGGCGGAGTTCCAGGTGCTTCGTGAGGCTGTTCGGGCAACCCCACGAAGCACCCGGCCGGCACCCCGTCAGGCGATCCGATAGGCGTGGATCACCGTCTGGCGCACCGTGTTGCCCTTGCTGTCGGTCGCACCGACCCGCAGCGAAGCCCACGCACCCGGCTGACCGGTGTTGCGGACCAACGCGGTGCGGCCGACGACGGGAGCCTTCGACCACGTGGCGCCGTCGTCGAACGACACCTCGACGTCGATCCGGTCGATCCGACCGTTGTCCGCACCTCGCTGCTGCTCGACCACCAGCGGCACCGGGAGGACGCGGCCGGCGGGCGCCGCGCCGCTGTCGTCCAGCTTCGGCGTGAACCGGACGACCGACAGCGGCAGCGGCCGGACCTCGCCGCCGGCGACGGTGTCGGAGCGGAACGTCCACGCGCCGCTCACCGTGGTGGCGAACGGCGAGAGGTCGGCGGAACGCACCGCTTCGGTCTCCAACCGGTACTCGGCCGGACCCGGCGGCACGGTGAACCCGCCGTAACCGGCCGTCGGCAGCTCACCGACCGGCTGCCCGTCGCGGAACAGCGTGGTGCGCGCCTTGTCGACCATCGAGTCGCCCAGGTTGCCCGCCTTGTCGCCGAACAGCCACAACCCGGCGCGGATGTCGTCACCGCGACGGGACAGGTAGGGATCGGCCGACGCCGGCGCCGTGATGCCGAACACCGGTTCGTTGAACGACTTCCCGTACCGCCGACCCGCGCGGTAGACGTCGGGCGTCGAAAGCAGCAGCGCCTCGGCGCCGGACGCGTTCTGCTGGAGGAACGTCCACTCCCACTGGACGTCGGTCGTCACGTAGTCGATCGCGCTGCCGAGCGGGGTCACCGGGCGCATCCCCGCGACACCACCCAGCAGGTTGCCGGGCAGGCGCGCGTTGCCGCCGTGCACGTACGTCTTGTCCGGCAGGCCCGGTCCGAACCTGGTCCGCACCTCTGCCAGCTCGCCCTTCGCGGGAGCGCGCACCAGACCGGTGGGCGCCCGGCCCCGCTCCGCCCACGACAACCGGTACGACACCGGCGTGTCACCGATCGGCGCGCCGTTGAACTCCGCGCCGACGATCACCGCGGCCTGGTCCGCGGGCAGCTCCGGCCCCGCCTGACCGATCGCCATGTCCGCCGGGAAGCCGGACGGGTACACGCCTCTCAGGTAGTCCGGCACACCCTCATACGTCCGTTCGACCAGCACGGAGGCCACTCCGGTGGTGGCGGAGGCGTCCGGCGGTGTGATCCGCACGGGTTTCGCCGTCCGCGCGTCGAAAGTGATGGTGGTGTTGCCGGTGACCTCCAGGTCCGGCCGGATCAGCACCGTGTTGGCGATTCCTGCCGCACCCATGTCGGACAGCGCGTGGTAATCGCCCTTGGGCAGTCTGGTGGTGACGGAGCCGCCCGTGCCGCTGAGGAACCTCGACCGTTGGTTGGAGAGGCCGAGCACGAGCGTGAAGAAGTCGGGCTCGGGGTTGCCCGCCCGGTCGAGGTGGGTGAACGTGACGTCGTAGCTCTCGACCTCGCGGCTCAGCCCCAGCGGTGTGCGCAGAACCTCCGCGCCCGCGGAAGCGACGAGCGACCCGGAGTGGGCGCCGTCGACGGTGCCGAGCCTGGCGTCACCGGTGACGGTCACCTCCGCCTCGCCGCCCGCCGGCACCGTGACGGTGGAGGGACGACCGAGAAGACCCGGGTCGGCTCCCCGTCCGGCCCGGACGCCTCGACACGCAGGTCCAGCGTGATCGGGGAGGTGCCGGTGTTGCGGTAGGCAAGGTCGTTGCTCACCGGCACGTCGTCGTCGTGCGGCCACTTGTGCAGGCCGAAGCTGAGACTGGCCGGCTCGGTGGTGAGCGTGGTGGTGATCGCCTCGGCCAGGTCGACGCGGCCCGCGCCCTGGTCGAACGCGGTCAGGGCCGGATTGGGCTTCGCCGAAGCCATCAGCGCGGCCTTGAGTTGCGCGCCGGTCCACTCGGGGTGCTGCTGCGCGAGCACCGCCGCCGCGCCCGCCACGTGCGGGGCGGCCATGGACGTGCCGGACAGCGCCACGTGCCGGTCGCCCACGGGCGTGCCGATGACGCCGTCCGCCGACTTCGCCGCGACGATGTCCACGCCGGGCGCGGTGATCTCCGGCTTGACCGCGCCGTCGCCGACGCGGGGACCGCGGCTCGAGAAGGGCGCGATGCCGTCGTTCCGCTCGACCGCGCCCACGGCCAGCGCGGCGTCGGCGCTGGCCGGCGAGCCGACGGTCTCCGCGCCGCTGCCGCTGTTGCCCGCCGAGATGACGAACAGCGTGCCGTGCCGCGCGGACAGGGCGTCGACCGCCTCCTCCAGGAGGTCGACCTCCTCGGTGTCCGTGCCGCCCAGGCTCATGTTGACCACGTCCGCGCCCTGCTCGGCGGACCAGCGCATGCCCTCCAGGATCGAGGACTCGCGGCACCCGTCGCTCTCGCCGCACACCTTGGCGTCGAGCAACCGCACGTCCGGCGCCACCCCGCGGTACCGCGCGCCGTGGCTCGCGATGGTCGCGCCGACGTGGGTGCCGTGGCCGATCAGGTCCGCGGCATCTGGGTCGGCGGTGAAGTTGTGCTCGGCGACCTCCCGGCCGGCCAGGTCCGGGTGGTTCCCGTCCACTCCGGTGTCGACCACGGCGACCGTCACCCCGGCGCCGGTGTACCCGGCGGCCCAGGCCGCGGGGGCGCCGATCTGGGCGGTGCTGCGGTCCAGCGTCGGCTGGCGCACGCCGTCCAGCCAGACCTTGGCCGCACCGGGATCGGCCAGCAGCGACGACCACCCGGCCGCCGCGGTCGCCTTGGGCGCCACCGCGGCGACGGCGCGCACGGTGGCGAGGTCGCGGGTGATCCGCAGCGTCGACACCTGCGGTGACCGGTCGCCGGCGCGGGTGACGATGAGCGGCACGTCATCGCGGCGCGCGTCGTCATAGCCGGCCTCGACCAGACCGGTGACGTCGAACAGCCTCGGGTCGAGCCTGCCCTCGGCCAGCGGGCGGACCGCGTCACGCGGGACCACGTGCACGTGGCCGTCGCGCTGGAACGTCTGGAAGCTGGTGCCACCGCGCCCGTCGCCCGGGGTGACCGAAGCGAGCCGGTCGCCGTCGAGCAGGACGCGGTCGCCCGTGACCAGGGTGACCGCGTGGAGGCGACCGCCTTGGTCCTGGTCGGGTGCGGGCCCGGCGGCGGACGCCGGGGGTGAGGCGGTGACGGCGAGCAGCCCCACCACCATGGCGGCGGCCGGCCAGGCCACCACCCTGGATCTCGATCCGGAACCGGACACGAATACCTCCGTGATCATTCGACGTGAGGACGACCCCGGCCCGAACCTCGATCCGCCGTTCGGCGGAAATTCGTGCCGGCGAATACCCGGCGGTGTGGAATTCGCCGATCCGGGGCCGGGAAATTTCGACGTTAGGGTCACGAGGTATGTCCAGTGTCGGGATCCTCCTGGTGAACAGCGTTGCGTGGACAATCGGTCACGGCGAAGGGTGGGCACGGTGCCGCGTCGGGAAATCCCTTTGGCGTCCGAAGGAACGGTGCTGCTGCGATTCGCCAGTGATCTACGCCGTTTGCGGGACAAGGCGGGGAGGCCCACCTACCGCGAATTGAGCCGACGCGCGAACTACTCGACCGCGGCGCTGTCCGCGGCGACCGCGGGCCGGAAGCTGCCCAGTCTGGCGGTGACGTTGGCATTCGTCCGCGCGTGCGACGGTGATGTCGAGGAATGGCGTGAGCGGTGGACCGGGATCGCCGCGGAGGACGCCCCCAACCCGGCCCCCGGCGACATTCCCTATGTCGGGCTGGCGAGTTTCCAGACCAGTGACGCCGATCGGTTCTTCGGCCGGGAGACGCTCACCGCGACCCTGGTCGACCTGGTGGGCCGACGGCGGTTCACCGGCGTGTTCGGCGCGTCCGGCTCGGGCAAGTCGTCCCTGCTGCGGGCCGGCCTGGCGGCGCGCAGCGACGACCCGGTCGTCATCATCACCCCCGGCCGAGACCCGGTGGAGGAGTGCGCGGTCGCGCTGTCCGGGCTGACCGGCGAGTCGCCGGTGGCCGTGAAGGCGGACCTCGCGGCGTCTCCGGAGAACCTGCACCTGTGGATCCGCAAGGCCATGGACGAGCGGGACCTCCTGCTCGTCGTGGACCAGTTCGAGGAGGCCTTCACCCAGTGCGCCGCGGCGGACCGGGAGTGGCTGATCCGCGCGCTGACCTTCGCCGCGAACGCGGACAGCAGCCGCGTGCGGGTGGTGATCGGCGTCCGCGCCGACTTCTACGGGCACTGCGGCAGGCACCCGGAGCTGCCGCCCGCGTTGCACGGCGGCCAGGTGCTGGTCGGCCCGATGTCGGCCGACGAGCTGCGGCTCGCGATCACCGGACCCGCGGCGGGAGCGGGCGCCACCGTCGAGACCGCCCTGGTGGTCCGGCTGGTCGCCGACGTGACCGGTCGGGCGTCCGCCCTCCCGCTGGTGTCCCACGCCCTGGTCGAGACGTGGCGGCGGCGTCGCGGGATGACGCTGTCGCTGGCCGGGTACGAGCAGGCGGGCGGGGTCGAACACGCCATCGCCCGCACCGCCGAGGAGTTCTTCGGCGCGCTGTCCCCCGAGGGGCGACGCGACGCGCGGTCGGTCCTGCTGAGGCTCATCGCCCTGGGTGACGGCACCGAGGACACCAGGCGGCGGGTGCGGCGGCACGAGCTGGAGGTCGACCAGGATCTGCTGGACCGGCTGGCCCGGGTCCGGCTGATCACCCTCGACGACGACTCCGTGGAGCTGACCCACGAGGCGTTGATCCAGGCCTGGCCGCGGCTGCGGGACTGGATCGCGCACGACCGGGACGTGCTGCGGCGGCACCGCGAGCTGACCGACGCCACCGACACGTGGGAGGCGCACGGCCGCGATCCCGACGGGCTGTACCGGGGCGCGCGCCTGGGCCAGGCACGCGGCCTCAGCGACCGGCTCTCCAGCCGGGAACGGGACTTCCTCGACGCCTCCGCGGCCGCCGAGAACTCCCGGCACGCGGTCGAACGCCGACGCACCCGCCGGCTCAAGCAGTACGTCGCGCTGCTCGTGGCCCTGGCGGTGGTCCTGGCCGGCACCGCCGCCTACGCCGTGGTCGCCGAGAACAGCGCCGACCTGCAACGCAACAGCGCCCTCTCGCTGCGCGCCGCCGACGCCGCCCTGCGTCTGCTGCCGGACCGGCCCGACGACGCGGTCCGGCTCGCGCTCACCGCCTACCGGGTGTCACCCACGGCCGAGGCGCTCAACGCCGTGCGGGTGGCGTGGGCCGCGAGGAACGCCGTCGAACTGACCCTGCGACCACCGTGGCGGCGGATGTCGTTGGCGCCGGAGGGCGACATCGCGGTCTCCACGGAACCGGAGGCGCGGTCGTTCACGGTGTGGGAGGTGCGGGACGGGACGGCCCGGCGCCGTGCCGACGTGCTCGCCGAGGGGCGGGTCGACATGATCAGCGGGGACGGCGGGGTCTTCCTGCTGGAGAGCGATCGCGGGCCCACCACGGTGTGGAGCATCGCCGACCCGGACGAGCCGCGCCTGGTCGCCACGCTCCGGCAGGTGATCGTCCAGACCATGAGCCGCACCGGTTCGGTGCTGGCGGGCGTCGGGGAGCGCCACGAGCCCCAGCGCTTCGACCACCCGGAGAACGTGCTGTCCGGCACCGGGGTCGCCTCGATGTGGCGGTGGGGTGACGACGGCGTGGTCACCGAGGTCCGGTTGCCCGGCGAGCGGGTCGAGAGCGTCGCGCTGCGGGGCGACGCCCGGATCGTGGCGACCGTGCGGCTGGGCCCCGACTACTTCCAGCGCTACGTGGAGCTCTGGCACGTCGGCCTGACGGGTCGGGTGACACCCGCCGGCCCGCTGCTGATCGAGGAAGGCCAGGTGCGGGTGGTGTTCAGCCCGGACGGCGAGGCGCTGGCCCTCGTGAACGAGACCACCAAGACCGTCGACGTGCTCGACGTCGCCGACCCGTCCGCTCCACGGCACGTGGCACGGCTGGACGACCTGCCGCTGTCCGCGTCGACGGTCGGCTTCGCCGCCGGCAACCGGGCTCTGGTAATCCACGGCCGGCCGGAACTGGTCCAGGTGTGGGACATCGCCACCCCCGGGGCGCCCCGTCAGGTGGCGTCGATCGAGGGGCACCCGGCGACCGTCGACTACTTGCTCTACCGGCCGGACGAGCGTGAGCTGACGATCTCGGACCGGGACGGCGAACTGCTGCGTTTCGACCTCGACGACCGGCGGCTGCTGGGCGAGCTCTGCGAGTGGTCCGGGATGGACGAGGACCGGGTCGACTGGGGGCGGTACTTCCCGGGCGTGCCACGACAGCGACTGTGCCCGTAGCGATCGGGTCCGTGGTGGCCGGGCCAGGGATGACCGTGGGCCCGGGGTTGGCTGGGCCGGGATGGTCGGGCCGGGGTGGTCGGATTGGGGTTGGTCGGGCCGGGGATGACCGGGCGGGGGTTGGCCGTGGGCCAGGGATGACCGGGCGGGGGTTGGCCGTGGGCCAGGGATGACCGGGCCGGGGTTGGCCGTGGGCCAGGGGTGACCGGGCCGAGGATGGCCGGGCCGGTGGTGGCCGCGTCCGTGAGCCGCGTCGGTCGTGCGACCTCGTGGGGCGGCTGGGCGCCACCCCACGAGGCCTGGTGGCGTCAGTACACGAAGCACTCCGTGATACCCGCGTACCCGGCCGCACGCGCGTCCGTAGCGGCCAGCGAACCGGCGAACCGGCGGTCGACCTCAGCCCGCTCCGCCGCGTTCGGCAGGTCGTTGCGGCACGAGATGGGGGCGCTGGAGCCGGACATCAGGTCGGCGCACAGCCCGGTCCGCCGGTCCGGCAGGCCGAGGATGTGGCCGATCTCGTGGGTGGCGATCCGGGGCCGGTAGTAGCCCTGCTGCACGGCCTGGCGTCCCATGTAGACGGTGCCGTTGCCGAGCGACGAGACGTAAGCCCGGGGCCAGCCGTTGTCCGCGTAGATGCGGATGTTGGTCGGCGTGCCCGCGGCCCGGCGGGCCAGCTTCACGTTGGTCACTGAGTTGTTCCAGTTCACCGCGGCGCGATCCCAGTCCGCGGCGAACTCCTGGGCCTGGCTGACGTCGTAGTACAGCGTGCGCACCAGAGCGTGCGTGTCCGCCGACGCGCTGGGTGCGGCCACCGCGACGAGCGGCAACAGCAGGCCCAGCACGGTGGCGACGACCCACGCGGCCTTTCGTACGAGCATCGTTGGTCTCCTTGGGGGCAGGGACTTCCGGGAGCCGGTGACAGGGAGGCTCCCGGTACCCAACGAACCAGCCGTAGCCGGATGTCACCAGCCCCATACGTAGGGTTGTGCCGGTTCCGACTAGTTGACTCTGACTAGTCGGGCATGGATAGTCAGAGTTGACTAGGAGGTGGCGGTGGCGTCCAAGCGGAAAGTCGGCAACCTGCTCGGGTTGGCGGTGCTCGGCTATCTCGTCCGGGGTCCCATGCACCCGTACGAGCTGAGCAAGCTCATGCGCGACCACGGTGACGATCGAAGCATCAAGTTCACCCACGGCTCGCTCTACATGGTGTTCGGGCAGCTGGAGAAGAGCGGGTTCATCGCCGAGCACGAGACGTCACGCGAAGGGCAGCGGCCCGAGCGGACGGTGTACGCGCTGACCGACGCGGGACGGGCGGAACTCAAGGACTGGATGCGCGAACTCGTCGCCGAGCCGCGGCACGAGCACCCGCACTTCGTGGCGGCGCTGTCGATGATCGGGGCGCTGCACCCGGACGAGGTCGCCGTCCTCCTCCGTGACCGGCTGGTCGGGCTCGGACGTCAACTGGCCGAGGCCGAGGCGGTGATCGCCGGCGCCGACGCGCACCCGCTCTTCCTGGTGGAGGAGGAGTACCGCATCGCGTTGCTGAAGACCGAGATCACATTCGTCCGGCGCTTCCTGACCCGCATCGACGACTGGCGCCCCCTGTGGGCGGGATTCCACGAGGAGGAACGATGAGAGCGACCGTCATCGGTGGCGGCATCGGCGGACCCGTTGCCGCGATGGCACTGCGGAAGGCCGGGATCGAGGCCACCGTCCACGAACGTTACGACCGCACGGCCGACGGCTCGGGTGGCGCGTTGAGCATCGCGCCCAACGGCTTGCAGGCGCTGGACGTCGTGGGGCTCGCGGACGCGGTGGGGGAGGTCGGCGCGCCGATGACCGCGATGGCGTTGCAGAGCTGGACGGGGCGGACGCTCGGCCGGTTCGGCAGTGAGCCGCCGCAACTGCTGGTCTGGCGCTACGACCTCTACCGCGTGTTGCGCGACGAAGCGCTCCGGCGTGGGGTGACCATCGAGCACGGCAAGGAGTTGGTCGGCGCGGTCGACCACGGATCCCATGTCACGGCGCACTTCTCGGACGGGTCCGAAGTGGACTCCGATCTCCTGATCGGTGCAGACGGTATACGATCGACCGTACGCAAGATCCTGGATCCGAACGCGCCCGGACCGCGGTACACCGGCCTCCTAGGCTTCGGCGCCCGCCTCGCCCACACCGACGAACCATCCACCGACGGCGAAATGCGGCTGGTGTCGGGAAAGCGCGCGTTCTTCGGCTACCAGGTCCGCGACGACGGCTCCGCCGGATGGTTCGCGAACCTGCCCCGCCGGACGCCGATGACGATCGCCGAAGCCCGTGCCACCGCCCCGGAACAGTGGCTCGACGTCCTGACCGACGCCTTCGCCCCGGACCGAACCCCCGCCGTCCGCGTGATCACCGCCACCGACCCCGCCGAGCTCGTCATCACCGGCGCCCTCGAAGACGTGCCACGCGTGCCGACGTGGAGCAAGGGCCGGATGGTCCTGCTAGGGGACGCCGCGCACGCCACGTCACCCAGCTCCGGGCAGGGCGCGTCACTGGCGTTCGAGAGCGCCGTCCAACTCGCCCGCTGCCTGCGCGATCTTCCCCACCCCGAAGCGTTCCGAACCTACGAGAACCTGCGCCGGACACGCGTGGAACGGATCACCGCCCAAGCCGCGCGCACCAACCGCAACAAGGCCGCCGGCCCCATCGGCAGGGTCCTGCGCGACGCCCTGATGCCGGTGGCGATGAAGTTCGTCGACCCGGCCAAGTTCACCTGGCAGTTCGACCACCGGATCGAGTGGGAAGACACGCTGAGCACCGTGTAATGCGAGGTGGAACCGGACCCGCAAGATTGCGGAACCTTGCCGCCCCACGCTTTCCGAGCAGGTCTGTTATGTCCACGTTCAGGTGACGACAAGCGCAATCGGGACCGGTGGCCCAGAGCGGAGCTTTATCGTCGCGGCCTCCGCCGAGCCTCCCCGGGAACCACCATGAACGATGCGGGACATCCCCGTTCCACTGAACACCCGGTGGACAACCACATCACCGGCGACGCGGCCGGTGCGGTCGTGCAGACCGGCACGATCACCGGTGACGTCAACTTCCACGGCATCCCGGGTGCCGGGTTCGGCCCCGGTCTGGTGTCCATCGTGGCGCCGACGTTCCGCCTCGACGGCACCCTCTACGGGCGCGGAGACCTGATCAGGAAGTTGGTCCGGGCCGCGCGCGCCCAACTCGGCGCCCGCGTCGTGATGCACGGCGTCGGCGGGAGCGGCAAGACGACAGCCGCCCTGGCGTTCGCCGCGCGGATCGCCCGCGTCCACGACGACATCCGGGTGTGGTGGCTGGACGCCTCGGCCGAGAAGACACTGCGGGCCGGGTTCCGAGAGGTCGCGTTGGAGGCGGGCGGTCCGCTCGACCAGGTGATCCAGGCCTGGTCCGGCAAGCAGTCCGCGGCGCGGGTGCTCGGCTCCGCGCTCGCCGGCAGCACTCGCCCGTGGGTGATCATCATCGACAACGCGGACGACGGGCGGCTGCTGGACCCCTGGTGGCAGCCGCTCGTGCAGCAGAAGGGCGCCGTGCTGATCACGACCCGTGACGGTCGCCCGGCAACCTGGCGGAACGCGGAGCTGCACGGGGTCGGCCCGCTCGACGAGGAGGAAGCCGTCGCCCTGCTGCGCCACCTCGCCCCGAACGGCGGCACGGTCGCACAGGCCCGCGAGCTCGCCCGCACGCTCGCCCACCTGCCGCTGACCCTGTACCTCGCCGGCCGGTACCTCGACGCGGCGAAGTCGTTCCCGCCGGTGCCCGACGTGGACCTGCCTCAGGACTTCGACAGCTACCGGCTGACCTTCAGCAGCGACTTCGGCACCCTGGACGAGTTGCACGGGCTGGACCGCGCGCTGGAACCACGCGAACTGCTCACCCGGACGTGGGAGTTCACCCTCGACCTGTTGCACGAGCTGGGCCACCCGCTGGCCCGCCCGTTGCTGCGCTGGCTGTCCTGCTTCGCCCAGGCCCCGATCCCGTACTCGCTGGTGGACGCGCGCGTCGTCGCCCAGAGTCCGCTCTTCGCCGGTGCCACCAGCCGGTCGGTGCTGAGGACCCTGGTCGCGCTGGAGAAGTTCGGCCTCACCGAGAACGTCCCGTTCCGGCACGCCCACTCGTCTTCGGTCACTACGGAGTGCTTGCGACTGCACCCCGTGATCCGTGAGGCGAACCGCCACCAGCCGGACTTCCGGCGCGACCTCAGACCGTACGTGGCCTTGGCGGTCGCCCTGCTGGACGGCTTCACGTTCCACCTCTCCCACCTGTCCGCCGAGGTCCCGGAGGACATGTCCCGCTGGGCGGCGTTGAGTCCGCACTGCGAGCACGTAGTCGACTCGATCCATCAGAAGCAGGACGTGTTCCCCGAGGACTGGGCGCTGCTGGCCACCAAGCTCACGTGCACGGTGGCCAGGTTCGCGCAGGTGACCAACGCCCGTGTGCGCGCCGAATCGCTGTTCAACCACGCCATGGTCGTCCGGGTGCGACTGCTCGGCGAGGACCACCCGGAGGTGCTGGGCCTGCGGCGGGAAGTCGCGTGGCTGCACTGGAACAGCATCACCAACACCGACGCGGACCGGTTCCGGCAGTGCATGGACGAGTACGAACTGCTGACCGACCGGTGCCGCGAGGTCCTGGGGGAGCAGGACCCCCTCACCCTGGCGTGCCGGCTCGACCTCGCGTTGATCAAGTCGAACGACGCGGACGACCCGTCGGTGGCCGACCACTACCGCGATGTGGTCCTGCTGGGGCGCCAGGTATTCGGCAAGGTGGAGCGGACGGGCTTCTCCACGCAGGTCGGCTTGGTCGTCCACCTGTGGCGACGGATGGACCGGACCGGCACGGCGGACTACACGCTGGAGGAGGAGATCGTCCGGCTGATCGCCATGGTCGACGAACTGGACGGCGACGAAAGCGCGTGCGCCGACCTCGGCCTGCCCGCCGACCTTCTCCGGGACCAGTTCACCGGCATGCTGGAGTCCTGCAAGACTTGGAACGAGTGCGTCTCCGCAGCGCAGTCGGCGACGGCGCGGTCGGCGGACGAAATCCGGTCGACCGGTGCGCGAGGTCCTGATTACGTTCCGGTCGTGCGCCACGGCGAGTTTCGAGACTCCAGGCTTGTCCAGGTCTACGACGCGCAGTGCCCGTGGTCGGTGGACGACGACTTCTTCCTGTCCGTGGTGAACGAGACGCCCGGCGCCCGTGTGCTCGACCTGGGCTGCGGAACGGGACGGTTGGCGCTCGGCCTGGCTGCGGCCGGTCACCTGGTCACGGGGGTGGACCCGGCGGCGGCGTCGTTGGAGGCCGCGCGCAACAAGGCGGGCTCCGAGCGGGTGACGTGGGTCGATGGCTCGACGGACTGCCTGCCCGACGCGGCGTTCGACGTCGCCGTGATGACCAGTCACGTGGTGCAGTTCTTCGTCACCGACGAGGAGTGGGCGTGCGCGTTGGCCGATCTGAGGCGCGCTCTGGTCCCTGGCGGATGTCTGGTGTTCGACACGCGTGATCCCCGGGCCCGGAGGTGGGAGCGGTGGAATCCGGTGGAGTCACGGGACCGGGTCACGTTGGCCGACGGTGTCGAAGTGGTGATCTGGACCGAGGTGACGGCAGTCGAGGATGGCGTGGTCACGTTCGTCCACCACTACACGTTCTCCGACGGTGATGAGCGGCGGAGTGAGGCGACCCTGCGTTTCCGCGGTGAGGACGAGGTGCGCTCCACGTTGGCGGACGCCGGGTTCACCGTGGAGCACATCTACGGCGGCTGGCGCCGCGAGCCGATCGGCGCCCCGGACGGCGAACTCCTGGTCATCGCCCGATGACCGCGGCGGTCGGGGCGGGCAGTCGGCGGGCGTAGCAGACCGACTCCGGCTCACCGCGGTACGGGCCGAAGTTGTCGATGCGCCGGTAGCCCTCACGTTCGTAGAACCGCATGGCCTCGGGCTGCCGCGTCCCCGTCTCCAGCACCAGGTCCACCACCCCGGACCGGCGTGCGACCTGCTCCAACGCCCGCAGGATCCGCACCGCCACCCCCATGCCGCGCCACGCCGGTTCGACGTACATCCGCTTGATCTCCGCGGTTCCCGCCCCGAGGATCCGCAGGCCACCACACCCCACCGCACGCCCCGTCCCGGTCACGCGCCACCAGGAACACCGCGACGTCGTGCGCTCCCGGCGCGACACCGGGCTCGTGGTCGTCACTGCCATACCGCGCGTCCAACTCCGCACGCTGCGCCGCTCGCAGGCGCGTGCCGTCGACCCCGTCCCACGGTTCGACCTCGACCGCCTGTCCGCCGCGGTCTGAGCGGTCCTGGCGAACGCGGTCTACCCGGGCTCACCCTGCGCGCGGTCGCCGAACGGGCCGGCCGCACCACCGGGCTCGTGCTCCACACGTTCCCCGACAAGCAAGCGCTGCTCGTCCACGCCCGAGAGATGTTGCACCAGCGCACCGCCCTGCGCGCCGACGTCGCCGAAGCCGGTGCCGACGACCCGCTCGGCAAGCTCGAAGCCGAAGGCTGCTCACGCCGATCTGCCCCGACGAAGCCCGTCGTGCCCAGACCGCGAGGTCCCTGGTCGCGCTGGTCGAAGGCTTCAACGTCCTGGCCGTGCGCGATCCCGACACCTACACCCAAAACGTCAAGGACACCGCGATGGAGGCCGAACTCGACAACTTGCGGAAGTGCAGTCAGGGAACCGGCTAACCGCTCGTCATCGGCGAGACCCGGACGCGGTCAGCAGGAACCCGGGCGACCACCAGTAGTCGTCCAGTGGGGTGATCTCGACGTCGGTGAACCCCGCCCGCTCGACCTGCGACGCCCACCGCGACGCGGGCTGCTCCCAAGTCGCCCGGGTCGCACCCGGCACCAGCTGCCCGGTCAGCACCGGCATCAGGAAACCCTGTGCCACCAACGTCCGGTCGGCGTCGTACTCGGTCAGCCCGCGCTCGTACGCCTCCGCCAGGAACCGCCGGTGCTCCGGACTCCCGTGCGCCAGGTCCGGCACGTCGAACTCCACCACCGCCAGCACACCGACGTGCCCGACCAGATCCGCCAACACCCCGTCACGCACCTCGTGCGGCAACGTGTGCAGGGCGAACGTCGCCTGGGCCACGTCGAACACCGCGTCCGCGGGCAGTTCCGCCGCGAACGGCTCGATCCGGCCGTGGTGCGCGTCCACCTCGATCCCGTCCAGCGAACGCACCGCCACCTCGAGCAACGCCGCCGAAGGCTCCACCAACGTCACCGCCACCTCGGTAGAGCCCAGCGCACGCAACGCCCGACCGTCACCGCACCCGATGTCCAGCACACGAGACGGCCGGACCCGCGCGTAGACGTCCGCCAACGCCGACGTGACCGCACGGTAGAGGCCGACGTTCCCGCCGCCGTTGATGAACGCCTCGAACGCCGCCGGTTGGTCGTACACGGACCCGTCCGTGCCGGCGTCCAGGTGCGCGGCCAACGCGGCGAGCAGCGGAGTCCCGCCGCGACCGGCCGCCTCCCTGGCCCGGTCGATGTCTCCGGCCGTCAACGCCTTCAGGGCTTCGTCGATGTAGCCGTCGATGTAGTCAGTCACCCCACGAGCTAACCAAACCCCGAAAACCTACGTAACTCGTATGATACGGTACCCATATCATCTTGACTTCGTACCATCACTCGATCCGGGAGTACCTGGTGTCCACAACGCACACCGTCGTCGCACTGATCGCGATCGCGTTCAACGGTTTCTCGGGCATCGCCGCCCTGCTGCACTTCAAGCCGATCATCCCCGGCATGGTGAAGGCCGGAGTGCCGGAGTCGTGGCTGACGTTCCCCATCGGCACGCTGAAAACGGCCGGCGCGCTAGGCCTGGTGATCGGCTTCCTGTGGACGCCGTGGGTGGGCACGGCGGCGGCGTTCGGACTCGTCGTCTTCTTCGCCTGCGCCGTGCACACCCACCTGCTGGCCCGCGACCACTCGCAGCAGTTCGGCCTGGCGATCGGGTTCCTGACGCTCAACGCCGTCACCCTCGCGCTGGGACTGGCCGCGTGATCGGCGAAAGCTAACGACCGGGACTGCGCATCAGGATCAGGTCACCGTGCCCGCCGTAACCGAGGACGGGCTCGGCGTACTGCGTGCCGTCGAACGTGATCATCCACCACTCGCGCCCCACCTGAAGCAGCATCGGATGTGGGATGTTGGTGCCGTAGGGCGCATCCAGCGTGCCCAGCTTGCGCATCGACAGGTCGTACACGGGGTACTCGCGGGCGTCGCCGTCACTGGCGAAGACGTGCCACTTCCGGCCCACCCGCTGGATGATCGTGCCCTCGGTCTGGTCCACCGAGTTGTCCGCGCCGACCATCCGCAACGAGTCCGCGTAGTCCGCACCGACCGGCCCGACGGCGAGCGCCGGGTGGAACACGAACGCGGGCTGCTGCGCCTCGCTCTCCACGAACGCCACGTGCCAGCGGCCGTCGATGCGGGTCAGGGCCGGGTCCCACGAACTGACGGCCGTCGGCAACCCCAACCGCGAGGTGGGCAGGACATGCACGCCTTGCAGCACGTTCGCGGTGGTCGTGGTGTGCCGGACGTGGACGCCCCGGAACGCGAAGTCGCCCCAGGAACTCATCGCCAGGATGAACCGGCCGGTGCGGTCGTCGTACACGATCTGCCCGGCGTGGTCGCCCAGCACGACGCCGTCACGCTCGAAGAACAGCACCGCGACCTGCTCCAACCGGCTCGGGTCGGCGAGGTCGATCGTCCACACCGCCCAGTGCGCCTGCTGGAAGAAACCCAACCCGGCGTTGGTCATCGTCAGGTACAGCTTGCCGTCCCGGATGAACGGCCGGCCGTCCGCGTGCTGCACGACGTGCGGATCACGCACACCGGCCTGCCCGAAGTAACCCGCCCGGACCCGACCGAGCCGCACGTCGCCACGACCGCCGAAGGAGTAGTCGAGCCGACCCAGCACTGCGGGAACCCGCAGATCGACCAACGCCCGCACGCCGTCACGTTCGGTCAGCACCGGCTGCCACCCGGCGCCCGTGCCCGTCGTGTCGACCAGGACCGTCACCGCGTTCTCGTTCACCACCACGGCGAACCGGAACGCGCCGGCCACCCGCACCTCGGCGGACTTCACCACGGTGGTCGCGCCGCCGACGGTCACCTCGATCGTGGCACGCCCGGTGGTCGCGTCCAGCGTGCCGAGCACGGACGTGCCGCCGCCCGCCAGCCCCGCCACCACGACACCAGCGGCCCGCTGCACCTCCACCAGCACCGACCCGAACGGCGCGCGCGGCCGGACGCCCGTGCTGACGAGCGTGTCGGACGAGGCGGAAAGCGGGGTCACGGCGCTGTCGTACTGCACGAACCGCGGTGCGATCAGGTCGAACGGGCGGTACTTGTGCGATACCGCGAAGTGCAGGTCGAACGGGGTCACGGACGGCTCGGCCATCGCGGGCACGGTACCGAACAGCGCCGAGACCGCCCCGACCGCGCCCGCCGCCCCAGCGGTGCGCAGCAACCCGCGTCGACTCATGTCCCGTGCCACCATCGGTCCTCCTCGGACTTCTGCCGGTAATTTGTCAACAATGTGTTACAGGCAGTGGTGACGAAGTGTCCAGGGGCCGTTCGGTTCACCCGAAGTCCGGCTCCAGCGCGTATCTCACGTGGTGAGTGGAGTAGATCAGCGGCGTGCCGCGCCAACGTTCCACCACAGTGACCTTGAGGACGCCGTCGTCCAGGCGCAACCTGCCGTGGAACCGCGAAGTGTCTTCGACGTCCAGCACTTCGGCCAGCACTACGGCACGAAGGTCACGCCCGATGGCGAGCAGCACACCGGCGTCCAGCACCACGATCGTGCCGTCGCCCAGCACGACCGGCTCGGCCACCAGCTGTTCCCGCAACGGGTGCCCACGTTCGACCTCACCTCCCGGCAACAGCCTCACCACGGACGGACTCCGGTTGCCGCACTCGACCACCACCACGTCGTCCGTGTCGGCGAACGGGACGTAGTGCCCAGCGGTGCGCCAAGTCGCCAACTCCGTCCCATGGCGGTCGTGCAACCAGGTGTCGAACGTGTCGTAACCCTGTAGCCCCAACAAGAACCGGCCACCGTCCAGCGCCGCGCCCCGCTGACCACGCAGATCGGCCACCCGGTCACCGGTGTCGAGGCGGAGCAACAGGGCAGGCCCGAGATGGCCCCAGGGGTGGTAGTCCAGCGAATCCGTCAACACCAGCAGCCGGTCCGCGCTCCCGTGCGCGGTATGTGGATTCGCGCCGCACCGGTGCCGCCACACCACCTTGCCCGCCCTCGACGCGACGAGTTCGACGCCGGTGGCGACGAGCCGCAACCCGTCCACCGTCCCGAGTTCCCGCGACTTCGACGGGAAATCCGGGCCATCCGACGTGGTCCGGTCGACTTCGACCGCCGTCCACTTCACGCCGTCAACCACTTCACGCCGTCAACACGATCTTCCCGCGCACGTGGCCGGCGCCGCTGACGCGATGCGCCTCGGCGGCCTCGGCCAGCGGGAACGTCGCCGCCACGGTGGTGCGGAGCTTTCCCTGCACGGCGAGGTCGGCCAGTTCGGCCAGGCGCTCGGCCGACCGCTGCTGCGGACCGCCGGTGAACACCACCCCCAGCTCGCCGGCGGCGCTGTCGGCGATGGTGACGATGCGGTCCGTGCCGCCGCGCAACTCGATCGAGTCCGGCAGCGCCCCCTTGCCCGCCACGTCGAACACCGCGTCGATCCCCTCCGGCGCCAACGCCCGCACCCGTTCGACCAGGCCTTCCCCGTACGTGGTGGGCGTCGCGCCGAGGGCGGCGACGTGCTCCTGGTTGTCCGGGCCGGCGGTGCCGATGACCCGCAGACCGGCCGCCACCGCCACCTGCACCGCCACCGAGCCCACACCGCCCGCCGCGCCGTGGACCAGCAGCGTTTCACCAGGCTGGACGTCCAGCAGACGCAGCACGCGGTCGGTCGTCTCACCGGCCACGGGCAGCGTCACGGCGTGCTCCCACGACAGCCCTTCGGGCTTGCGGGCGACCGAGGTGGCGAGGGTGTACTCGGCGTAGGAACCCGAGTCGGCGAACCCGAACACGGCGTCGCCGACCGCGAGCCCGGTGACGTCCGGGCCGACCGCGTCGACCACACCGGCGACCTCGGAACCCAGGATCGTGGGCAGCGACGTGCGGAAGACCGCCTCCATCGAGCCCGAGCGGACCTTCCCGTCGAACGGGTTCACGCCCGCGGTCCGCACGTGGACGCGCACCTGGCCGGGACCGGGCTCGGGGCGTGCCACTTCGGACAAACGCAGCTCTTCCGGTCCGCCGAACCGTTCCAGCACAACGGCTTTCATCGTGAGGTCTCCTCGCTCGGGTAGGTGTGCCGGTGGGCGATCGCGTCTTCGACCACGCTGGCGAGTCGGATGAAGGTGTCGGCTTCCTCTGAGGTCAGGTTGCGCACGGAGGCGCGTTCGAGGGTGGACCAGAGTCGGGTCACCGGTTCGCGCATCGCACGGCCCTTGTCGGTGAGCCAGACGTGCAGCACCCGTCGGTCGCGTTCGCTCGGTTCCCGGGTCAGCAGACCGGCTTCCTGCATCCGGCGCAACGACTTCGAAACCGTCGAGTGGTCGAGGCCGACGTGGTCCAGCAGTTCCGACTGCGTCTGCCCGTCCTGGTCGAACAGCCTCATCAGCAGTAGTTCCTGGCCGGGGTGCAGACCCAGGTCGCGCAGCAGCGCGGTGGCGAAACCGCGATGCGCGCGGGCCAGGGTGAAGATCGCGTAGCTCAGCCTGCCCGCGTCGGCCGTGCTCGGCTGTTCCACGATCGCCTCCCTTTCATGTGGCTGACCACATGAACCTACACGCTTAGTTGGTCGGCCACATGTCGGTATTCGGACTACAGTCCGCCTCCATGGGTGACAAGCGCGGGACGTCCTGGGACGTCGAGTTGGCGGGTATCCGTGAGGCGGCGCCGAAGGAGCGTGCGGACGCGGCGCGCAACCGGGCCAAGATCCTCGACGTCGCGGCACGGCTGTTCGCGCGGCACGGCGTCGCCGACGTGTCGATGGACCAGATCGCCAGTGAGGCCGGGGTCGGCAAGGGGACGCTGTTCCGCAGGTTCGGGGACAAGGCAGGCCTGGCGTCCGCTCTCCTGGGCGCCCGCGAGGAAGACCTCCAGGGTGCGATCCTCAGCGGCCCGCCGCCGTTGGGGCCCGGTGCGCCGGCGGGGGAGCGGCTGATCGCCTTCGTCACCGCGTACGCGCACTTCCTGGAGGCCAATCTCGATCTCGTGCGGCTGTCGGAGACGGCGAACCCCGGCGCGCGCTACCGGACGGGCGCGTACCGGTTCTGGCGCCTGCACGTGCGCATCCTGCTGGCCGAGGCGCGGCCGGACCTCGACGCCGACTTCTTCGCCCACGCGCTGCTTGCCCCGTTGGCTGCCGACCTCCGGCACGCGACCGGTGAGGAGCTCTCCGCCAAGCGCTTCGCCGACGGCATCGCCCGACTCGCACGTTCTCTATCTGGTCCGCAGTTGTAGGTGGCTCCTGATCTCTAGCCTGCCGACTGTGAGGACTGGTTATGAGCCTGGTGGCTGGGTTGTGTTCCCAGCGGCCAGGCCGCCGCCACCTATGTCCACCGGGTCAACCAGGCGCACCTGAAGTTCCCCGGCCGGGTCCTGACCGGCACCGGACAAGCCCACGACATGCCGGCCAACCCGCTGTTGCAGATCTATCCCGGCCGCGCGATACCTGCGTGTTCGGCCAGGTCAAGGCACTTGCCGGCTACGCGGCCGCGAAGGCGACGTCCGCGCCACACCGGACCAGGACGACTGCCGCCCCAACCGTCAGAACATCGCCTGCACCGACCGCGACATCGCCGAAGATCGCCATCCTCGACGCGGCCGAGTTCCGGGACAACCACGACCCCTTCTCCCATCTGCAACGCGACCACCTCGCTCAATAAGCGCTGCACAGGTCTCGAAGCACTCATCCGCACCTACGCGCAGGTGATCAACGAGCTGACGCTGGAGAACAAGGCCCCACGGGAACAGGCTTCCAGCTCGACCGCCACTGTCACGCCGCTGTCCGGCACGGGTGATTTGCGAGGCTGGAACCGTCAGTCGGATGGCGGCAGCGCGAACCATCGACCCTGTTTGACCACCCGCAGTTCGCCGCAGGCAGCGAGCTGCTCGCACGCGGCGTTGACTTCCTCGTTTGTCAGAGGGTGGTATCCGTTGCCGGAGAGGAAGAGCTTGATTCGCCAGACGTCGAAGGCTTCCACCACGATGGTCGTGTGAGGGTCGGGGATCAGGTCGACATCCACCTCACGGCCGTCCTCATCGGTCATACGACATCCCACGCCATGAACCGAGTACTCGATGCCGCTGGCCGTCCGACCCTCGCGGGCCATCGTCCGCTGCGAGCGCGCCGCGAACATGCACGGTTTGTCACCACTACCGCACTTCCAGAAGCCCGCACTACGACCCGCTGATCAACAGGGCTTGACCGGTGAGAGAACGCCCGCCTGGTCCTGACGGGTTCGTGACGCGCATCGTTGACACAACCGGACCGCAGTCCGCTAAAGTCGGGGTTAACCGGACCGGAGTCCGGATGATGTCTCTCTGGAGGACTGCACCGTGACCACCCTTCTGCACATCTCCGCGTCACCCCGTGGCGAAGCCTCGGAATCGCTGGCGATCGCCCGCACGTTCCTCGACACCTACCGGGCAGCCCACCCCGATCACCGGATCGACACGTTCGACCTGTGGGACGGCACCCTGCCCCCGTTCGGTCCCGACGCGGCAGCCGCCAAGATGGCCGTGTTCGCCGGTCAGGAGCCGTCGGGTGCCGCCGCGCAGGCCTGGGACGCCGCCTCGCGCACGTTCGACCGCTTCGCCGCCGCCGACGCGTACCTGTTCAGCGTGCCGATGTGGAACGCGGGCGTGCCGTACATCCTCAAGCAGTTCATCGACGTGGTGAGCCAGCCGGGGATGGTGTTCGGGTTCGACCCGGAGCGCGGCTACTCGGGTCTGCTGACGGGCAAGAAGGCCGCCGTCGTCTACACCAGCGCCGTTTACGGGGACGGTCGTGACACGGCGTTCGGGCAGGACTTCCAGCGCCCGTTCTTCAGCGGCTGGCTGCGCTGGGCCGGCATCGCCGACGTCACCGAGATCAGCTTCCGCCCCAACCTCGTCACCGCCGATGCCGAGTTGGGGCGCAAGCAGGCCCACGAGGACGCGGTCACGGCGGCCAAGACGTTCTAGCGTTGCCCCTCGGGGAGGAGCTTGGCGACCAGTTCGCCGCGGCTGCGCACGTCGACCTTGCCGAACACCGACTTCAGGTGGTCCTGCACGGTGTGCGCGGAGATGGCGAGCCGGGCCGCGATGTCCGAAGTGGACCGTCCGGCGACGACCTCCTGGCACACCTCGCGTTCGCGGGTGGTCAGGGAGTAGGCGGCGAACAGCAGGTCGAGCAGGTCGGCACCGGACGCCCGTTCCACGGTCACCGCCGTGTCGCCGTCGTCGTCCTCCCCGATCAACCGGTCCGCCCGCAACAGGATCCAGCCGCCGGACGCGTCGCGGACCCGTGCCCGGAACGTGCCCGACGAGGCGGACCGCGCCCCGACCACCACGGCCCGCAACAGCACCGCGAACCGGCCGGGCGCGATCTCGTCCAACTCCTGCTGCCACGATCGGGCGGCGGCCGTTGCGGCTCGCGGCACGCCGTCCGGGCCGATCACGACGATCGCCGGTTCGCCGGCGGCGCGGTGGTGCCCCGACCGGGCCGCCACCCTGGTCGCGGCGGCCAACGCGGGTGCCACGGAGGCGACGAACTCGGCCTCGCGGTCGGTGAACTCGCCGCGCCGCACCATGCCCGCCGCGCCCCAGCACGTGCCGTCCACCCGGAACACCGCGCGGAGTTCGTTCTGGAGGCCGAGGGGGCGCCACACCTCGTTGAGCCGACCGCTGCGGGCGTGGCGTGGACCGTCCGACAGCCGTGCCACCGGGTTGGGGCGGCGGGCCAACTCGGCGAACGTGTGCGGCTCGGCGCCGTCGTACTCGTAGGTCGCGAGCAGCGGCTCGAACTCGGCGGGGATGCGCGTCGCGCCGCTGGTCATCGAGCTGATCACGGCGGTGTCCGGGTCGAGCGAGGCCCAGCAGGCGAGCTCCGTCGGCACCACCCGTTCGACCAGGTCGATGGCGGCGCGGTGCAGTTCGGCGACCGCGAGGCCCGCCGTTGCCAGTGCGGCGATCTCGCGTCGTGCGCCGATCGCCCGACCCTCCCACATGGCCTGAGTATGCGCCGGGAGGTGCGGTGTCGACATCCCACATTTCCGGGATGGAGGGCGGGGGTCGGCGGTTCCTACGGTCGGTTCATGAAGACACACCTCAGTAGTGCCGGCGAGGGGTTCGAGCTGAACTCGCCGGACGCGAAGATCACCGTCAAGGTGGACGCCGGGCACACCGATGGCGCCTACGAACTGTTCGAGGTGGACGCGCCGCGCGGCCCGACCACGCCGCCGCACGGGACGCCGTGGGCGAAGGCGTACTACGTGCTGCACGGCCGGATGGCGGTGCTCGTGGACGGCGAGGTGTACGACGTCGGGCCGGGCGCGTCGATCACCATCCCGCCGGGGGCGTCGCACACGTTCACCGTGCACTCGCCGTCGGTGAAGTTCCTGGCGATCAGCCTGACCGACGCGATGGGCCGGTTCTTCCGCGACGTCGACCGCGTCGTGCCCGCCGGCACGCCCCTCGGCGCCGCCGCCCCGGTGCTCCAGGACGTGGTCGGGCGGCACGGGATCACGGTGGGGGAGTGGCCGTCGTGAACGTCGGGGTGATGAGCGTCGTCGCGCAGGTGGCCGCCGGTCTGGCGGCGGGGGTGCACGTGCTGGTGTTCGTGTGGGAGACGCTGCTGTTCGAGCGGCCGGGCGTGCACTGGGGCGTGTTCAAGGTCCGGACCGAGGACGTGGCACCCGTGCGACTGTGGTCGTTCAACGTGGGCCTGTACAACCTGTTCCTCGGCTCCGGCACGGTCATCGGCCTGATCGCGCTGAACACGGGCAACGAGTCAATCGGCCGCGCGCTGGTGTTCTACACGTGCGGGTTCATGGTGCTGGCGGGCATCGGGCTCGGCGTCTCGGACCGGCTCGCGCTGAGCCGCCCGAAAGGCACCGGGGTGATCGGCACGATCTCCCAGATCACACCCGCGCTGGTCGCGGTCATCGCCTTGGCCTTGGCATAGCGCCTTGGCCCTGGTGCGCTGGCCCTAGCCAGCTCGGCTCCGGTGCGCTGGCCCTGGCGTTCTGGCCCTAGCCTCGTGGCTCCGGTGCGCTGGTCCCAGCGTCCCAGCGTCCTGGCTCTGGTGCGCTGGTCCCAGCGTCCCAGCGTCCCAGCGTCCCAGCGTCCCAGAGTCCCAGCGTCCTGGCTCTGCTGCCCTGGCTTGGCGTACTGGCTGTGGCGTCCTGGCCTTGGTGCGCTCTGGCTCTGGTGTAGCGCGCACTCGGTCTGTGCGCCCTCGCTCTGGTGTGGCTCTGGCTCTGGCGTGACCCGGCACGGTCGCGCTGTGTCGGCTGGGGCGGGTGGTTGCGGGGGGTGGTGATTGTAGGGGGTGGTTGGCGGGGCTCCTCATTGTTTTAACCGACGTTTCAGATTAAATATTACAGCGTTTCCGTTCAAGTCGGTGCCATGATCACCCGATTGGGCACCCTGTTACCAGTAAAAGTGCAGGTCAGGGGCTTGGGGTGGTCGGGCACGTGTGCAGCGCAGTGAAGGCGTCCCAGACGCTTTCCGGGCCGAACAGCCGCGCCGGCCCAAGCACGTAGTGCACCGGTTCGTACGACAAGTCGCCCCAAGGTTCACGGAGGTGGGCTCGGCTCAAGGTCTGCGAGCAGCGCGTGCAGGTGATCCACGGGACGACGACGAGGCCCTCCAGTCCCGCCGACACGAGCGGTTCGCTGTCGTCGATCAACCGCACGCCACCACCGTCCCGTGAAAGGCAGCGGCGGAGGGTGGGGGTTATGGCCTCGCGGACGCCCCAGGCCTCGGCGGTGACGGCGAGCTGTGCGCGCTCGTCGCCGTCGAGGGCGATCTCGGCCTCCGCCAAGGTCGTGACCAGGCGGTCGAGTGCGGCCTCCTGCTCGCCGATGTCCCAGCACTCGACCACGTACCGCGCCTGCTTCGGCGGCAACAGGGCGGCCAGGGCTCGAACCGCCTCCAGTTCAGCATCCACCCGGCGAGGCTAACCGGACGATCGACTTGCCCGGACGATCGACTTGCGCCGAGCGTCGGTTAGCCTTACCTAAACTTCCGGGAGGTGCGGGTGTCGCGCGAAGCGGTGCGAGGGGTCGGCCTGCTGGTGTCGATCGGCGTACTGGTCCTTGTCATCCTGCTCAGCCTCTGGATCGGCACCAAGAGCATCCCGTTCGCCGACACGTTCGCCCTCCTCCTCGCCGACGACGGCACCGGCGACGCCGCGATCGTGCGCGACGTCCGCGTACCCCGAGCCGTCCTCGGCGTCCTGGTCGGCGCCGCCCTCGGCCTCTCCGGCGCGGTGATGCAGGCGTTGACGCGCAACCCGCTCGCAGACCCCGGCCTGCTCGGCGTGAACATGGGCGCGGCGGCGGCGATCGTGTCCGCCATCGCGTTCTTCGGCATCACCAGCCCGCTCGGCTACATCTGGTTCGCGTTGGCCGGCGCGGCGGGCACGGCGACCGTCGTCTACGTGCTCGGCGCCGCCGGTCGGGGCACGGCCACGCCGGACCGGTTGGTGCTCAGCGGCGCGGCGCTGACCGCGGTGCTCTTCGCCTACGTCTCGGCGATCCTTCTACTCTTCACCCACACCTTCGACTCGTTCCGCTTCTGGAACGTCGGCTCGCTCGCCGGCCGCGACTTCGGCCTCGTCGGCCGCATCTCGTTGTTCGTCGTACCCGGCATCCTGATCGCCTTCCTCCTCGCCCGAAGCCTGAACGTGCTGGCCCTCGGCGACCACACCGGCAAGGCACTCGGCGCGAACGTCAACCGCATCCGCGCCTTCGGCGTCATCGCCGTCACGCTCATGGCAGGCGCCGCGACCGCCGCCGCCGGGCCGATCTCGTTCGTCGGCCTGACCGTCCCGCACGTGGCCCGGATGATCGGCGGCAGCGACCAGCGCTGGGTGCTCGCGTTCGCCGCGGTCCTCTCGCCGATCCTGCTCCTCGGCTCCGACATCGTCGGCCGGGTGATCATCGCGCCGCAGGAGATGGAGGTCGGCATCATCACCGCGTTCATCGGCGCGCCCGTGTTCATCGCGCTGTGCCGCCGCCGGAAGCTGGCCACGCTGTGAAGACCATCCGGACCCCAGCCTTCTCGCTCCGGATCAGCGAACGCGCCCTGCTCGTGAGCACGGCCATCGCCGCGCTGACCGTCGCCGCCGCCGTCGCCACCATGGTCAGCGGCGACTTCCCGCTGACCGTCGGCGAAGTGCTGGCCACGTTCCTCGGTCAAGGCGACGGCTACGCCGAGTTCGTCATCTTCACGTTGCGCCTGCCACGCCTGCTCACCGGTCTGCTGGTCGGCGCGGCGCTCGCGCTCAGCGGCGCGATCCTGCAAAGCCTGTCCCGAAACCCGTTGGCCAGCCCCGACATCATCGGCTTCACCCAGGGCGCGGCCACCGGCGCGATCGCGGTGATCGTGCTCGTCCAGGGGAGCATGGCGGAGACGGCTCTCGGCGCCACCGTCGCCGGGCTGCTCACGTCCGCCGCCGTCTACCTGCTGGCGTTCAAGCAAGGCGTGCAGGGGTTCCGCCTCGTCCTGATCGGCATCGGGGTGAGCGCGATGATGCTCGCCGTCAACTCCTACCTGCTCACGCGGGCCACGCTGGAAAGCGCGTTGGCGGCGCAGACCTGGCTGGTCGGCGGCCTGAACAACCGGGGCTGGGACCAAGCGCAGGTGGTCGCCGTGGTGCTCGCCGTGCTGCTGCCGTGCGCACTGATTTTGGGACGACGCCTGGCGTTGCTGGAGATGGGCGACAGCGCGGCCACCGGCCTGGGCGTGAACGCCGAACGCACGCGCCTGGCGTTGCTCGCGGTGAGCGTCGGCTTGGCCGCCGTGGCCACCGCCGCCGCCGGACCGATCACGTTCGTGGCGCTGGCCGCGCCGCAACTGGCACGCCGGCTCACCGCCGCCTCTGGTCCCGGCCTGACCGCGTCCGCGCTGATGGGCGGCCTGCTGCTGGTCATCAGCGATCTGGTGGTGCAGCGGCTGTTCCCGACGACCCCGTTGCCGGTCGGCATCGCGACCGGTGCGATCGGCGGGCTCTACCTGGTGTGGCTGCTCGCCCACGAATGGCGGAAGGGGAGCACGACGTGACACTGCCGAAAGCGGAGCCGAGGATCGGACGACTGCGTGGTTCGGATCTGACGCTGTCCTACGACGAGCGCGTGGTCGTGTCCGGGCTGGACGTCGAGATCCCGGACGGCTCGTTCACCGTCATCGTCGGCCCCAACGCGTGCGGCAAGTCCACCGTGCTCAAAGCGTTGGCGCGCATGCTCAAACCGCGCCACGGCGCCGTCTACCTGGACGGGGAGGCGATCTCGTCGTACCGGTCCAAGGAGGTCGCACGTCGGCTCGGCCTGTTGCCGCAGTCGTCCATCGCGCCCGGCGGCATCACCGTCGGCGAACTCGTCGCGCGCGGCCGGTACCCGCACCAGCGGCTGCTGCGGCAGTGGTCGGTGGACGACGAGGTGGTGACCGAGGAGGCGATGCGGCTGACCGGCGTGCACGACCTGGCCGACCGGCTGGTGGACGAACTGTCCGGCGGGCAGCGGCAACGGGTGTGGCTGGCCATGGTGCTCGCCCAGCAGACGTCGATCCTGCTGCTCGACGAGCCGACCACGTTCCTCGACATCGCGCACCAGATCGAGGTGCTGGACCTGTGCGCGAACCTGCACGAGGACGGCAACCACACGCTCGTCGCCGTCCTGCACGACCTCAACCAGGCGTGTCGTTACGCCACCCACCTGATCGCGATGAAGCCCGGCATCGGCGTCGTCGCGCAGGGCAGGCCGAGCGACATCGTGACCGCCGAACTGGTGGAGGACGTGTTCGGCCTGCCGTGCCGGGTGATCGCCGACCCGGAAACCGACACCCCGCTGATCGTGCCGTTGCGCCGGCAGCGCGTCACACTCGCCACCTGACGCGGCTTGGCGGTTCGGCGGTCAGGTCGGTGGCGAACACGGAGGCGATGTCCTCCACCTGCCACGAGTCGCGGACCAGGACGGGCTGCTTCACGGCGTACTGCGCGATGACGTGCAGCTTGTCCGGCAGGAAGCGCACCAGCTGGCCGGAGACGTCACTGGAGAGGTCGCTGAGCAGGTACGTCACCAACGGGGCCATCTTGTCCGGGGTCTGGTCGCGGGAGCTGATCTCGGCGGCGCGCGGGTCGGTGTCCATCATCGGGGTCCACGCCAGCGGCGCCACCGCGTTGACCCGGACGTTCCGCGCGGCCAGTGAGCCTGCCCACGACAGGGTCAGTGACGCGACCGCGCCCTTCGACGCCGAGTAGGCGGCGGCACCGGCACGGCCGAGCATGGCGCCGGACACGACGTTCACGATCGACCCGCCGCGCATCACCTTGGCCGCCGCCGTGCCGCAGTACATGGTGCCGAGCACGTTCACCTCGATCACCGAGCGCAGCACGTCGGGCTCGTCGTCCCACGGCTCGGCGAAGTGCGTGATGCCCGCGTTGTTGACCAGGCCGTCCACCTGCCCGAACGACGACACGCACAGGTCCACGAGCGCCGACGCGGTCGACGGGTCCGCCACCGATCCGGTGTGCGCCACGGCCAGACCTCCGGCGGACGTGATCGAGGCGGCGACGTCCTCCGCACCTTTGATGTCGTTCACCACGACCCGAGCGCCCTCGGCCGCCGCGTGCCGCGCGTACGCCTCACCCAGTCCACGACCGGCACCGGTAACGATCACGGCCTTGCCGTCCAGAATTCCCACGCGACCGATCAAACCACGTGTCGGGGAAATGTGGTAAACATAAAGGTTGACCACGCCAGAAATGGCGGAATAGAGACAACCCAAGTATATCACAGGGGGCAAGCGTGACAACCGGGGAATTGTCCGCCGAACAGCGGCGCATCGCGTTCCTGCACGACCGCCTCGATCGGGAACGGGCCGCCGCCCAAGCCGCGTTCGACGCCGCGCTCAAGGACGGCCACGAGCAGCGCTGGCACCGTGAAGTAGCCGTACGCACGCTGTCCGAGCAGGTCAGCCGCTTGAACGTGGCCGACGAGAACCTGTGCTTCGGACGCATCGACACCACCGACGACCGCGTCTACGTCGGCCGGGTCGGCTTGTTCGACACCGAGAACGACTACGAGCCGTTGTTGACCGACTGGCGCGCACCGGCCGCACGCCCGTTCTACACCGCGACCGCCGCAAACCCCGAAGGGGTGACGCTCCGACGCCATTTCCGCACCAAGGGGCGGCACCTGGAAAGCTTTCACGACGACGAACTCCAGCTCACGTCGAAAGCACTGCTCGACGCCTTGAACGCGCCCCGCTCGGACACCATGCGCGACATCGTGGCGACGATCCAGGCCGAGCAGGACGAGGTGATCCGACTGCCGCAGCGGGGCGTCCTGGTGATCGAGGGCGGGCCGGGCACCGGGAAGACGGCGGTCGCGCTGCACCGCGTCGCCTACCTGCTCTACACGCAGCGGGAGCGGCTGTCCCGGCAAGGCGTGCTGGTGGTCGGCCCGAACCCCGGTTTCCTGCGGTACATCGGTGAGGTGCTGCCGTCGCTGGGGGAGACCGACGTCGTGTTCGCCACGCCCGGTGAACTGTTCCCCGGCGTGCGGACGCAACGGGAGGACACGCCCGAGCTCCAAGCCCTCAAGGGCGGTCTGGCGGCGGTGGACCTGCTGGTGGAGGCCATCGCCGACCGGCAGGAGGTGCCCGCCGAGCCCATCCCGGTCGAGCTGGAGGACGTCACCGTTCCCCTGACCGCAGAGATCGCCGAGCAGGCGCGGGAACGGACGCGGAACGCCGGTCTCAAGCACAACGAGGCCCAGTCCGTGTTCCACGCGGCCCTGGTGGACGCCCTGGTCGGCCCTGCGTTGGACCTCATCGGCGAGGACTGGCCGGAGCTGGCGGCCGACGTGCGCCGCGAGCTGACCGGGCACCCCGACGTGCGGCGTGCGGTCGCGACGTTGTGGCCCAACCTCACCGCATTCGGGCTGCTGGCCGACCTCTACGACGGCCGCTGCTTCGCGCTCGGCTACCCGGAGCTGCACCGCGACGACCCGCACGCGTGGACCGTCTCCGACGTGCCGCTGCTGGACGAGGCCGCCGAGCTGCTCGGGTCGGACGGTGCGGCGGAACGGCGGGCGGCCGAGGAACGCCGGCAGGCCGTGGAGTACGCGCAGGGCGTGCTGGACGTGATCGACACGGACCAGGTCATGCACGAAGACGAGCTGCGGGCCGTGGACCTGGTCGACGCCGAGTGGCTGGCCGACCGGCACACCGCGCTCGACCACCGGGTGTTGGCCGAGCGTGCCGCCGTGGACCGGGAGTGGACCTACGGCCACGTGGTGGTGGACGAGGCCCAGGAACTGTCCGAAATGGACTGGCGGGTGCTGTCCCGGCGCAGCCCGAACCGGTCCATGACGATCGTCGGCGACCTGGCCCAACGCCAGGCGGAAGCGGGGGTCCGCGACTGGCGCCGGGTGCTCGCCCCGCTCGCCCGTGACCGCTGGGAGTACCGCCGGCTCACGGTCAACTACCGCACGCCCGCCGAGATCATGGCGTACGCCGCTGCCACGCTGGCCGAAGTGGACCCCACCGCCGTTGCGCCGACATCCGTCCGGCACGGCGAACCGCCGCTGGAGGTCACCGGCGCCGACCCGGAGTCGTTCCGGCCGACGAGGGGCACGTTCGCCGTGATCAGCCCCGACGGTCCGCTGACGCCGCGTGCGTCCAAGGGGCTGGAGTTCGACACGGTGGTCGTGGTCGACCCGGAGCGGATGACGCCGGCCGAGCGGTACGTGGCCCTGACCCGAGCCACCCGCCGCCTGGTCGTCCTACGTGAGGTGGGCGCCGACAACGTCACGTAGGCGTGGGCGGCTCCGGCGTGGGCGGAACCGGAGGTTCGGTGCCCGGCGAGGGCTCGGGGCCGGGTGGCTTGGGCACCGGCTCCGGCACCGGCACGGGTTTCGGCGGGGGCGGTTGAGGCTGAACCATGGCGACCTCCTCCTCCCGGGACTACCCACCCCGCGACCCCGCCACTCCGCCCGCGCGAGTCGAACGCTCAGGTCCCGCGTGTCGAACACTCACGTCCCGTGAGTCCTACGTTCGCGTCACCCGTGTCCTACGTTCCGGACCCCTGAATTCAACGCTCAGAACGCGGCCCGGCGGGCGGCGGTGGCGGGGGAGGGGGTGAGGTTGGGCAGGACTTCCCGGCCGAACAGGCGGATCGTGTCGAGCACGGCCTGGTGCGGCATGCCGCCGATGTCGACCATGACCAGTTGCGCGTCCAGCCCCAGCAGTTCGGTCAGGCCGTTCAGCCGTTCCGCCACCTCCGCCGGATCTCCGCACACCGCCGCGCCGTCCATCAACGCGTCCAGGTTCACGTCGCCATCCCCGCGCCAGGGGTCGGCGAACTCGGCGTACGCGGCGAGGTGGGGGCGCCACATGGCCCGTGCCCCGGCGGCCGTCGGCGCTACGAACACGTGGCTCGGCAACGCCACCCGGCCCGCGCCACCCAACGCCGCCCGGTAACGCTCCACCACCGAACGGTGCGTGCTCGGGTCGCGCAACGTGCTCGGCAGCATCAACGGCAAGTCCAGCTCGACCGCCAGGTCCGCCGACACCGCCGACCCGCTCCCGATCCACACCAACGGCCGGGGCTGCTGCACCGGACGCGGTGTCGTGGTGACGTCCACCAGCGGGCTCCGGTACTTGCCCTCCCACGTCACGTGCGGCTCCTCCAGCAGCCGCAGCAGCAGCCGCAGGTTCTCGTCGAACCGCGCCCGCAGGTCGTCCTGCACCCCGAACGCCACGTCCGTGCGCTGCGACACCCCCCGCGCCACGATCAGCTCCGCCCGACCCCTGGACAGCACGTCCAGCGTGGCCAACTCCTCCGCCACCCGCACCGGGTCGTGGTGCGCCAGCAACGTCACCCCGGTGGACAGCCGCAACGTGGAGGTGCGCGCGGCGATCGTGGCGAGCAGCAACTCGGGCGCGGACACGATGTACCGGGTGAAGTGGTGCTCGCCGATCGCCACGCCGGTGAACCCGGCCTCCTCCGCCACCACCGCCTGATCCACGAACGCCTGCAGCCGCTCGCCCTCGGTGACGACGATCCCGGTGGCCGGGTCGGGTAGGTGGTCGCCCAGGATCAGCAGGTAGACGTCCATCCGACAATCTTGCACGGCGCGGCTACGGTGGCACGCGGGAGCCTCGACCGAGGCCAGGCCGCGCGAAGAGATCAGGAGCCGACGTGACCGACGTGTCCGTGTCCGACAACCCCGATCAGTTCCGCTACGAGGTGCGCTTGGACGGCGAGCTGGGCGGCTTCGCCGAGTACAAGCTGGCCGACGGTGTCGTGACGTTCACCCACACGGAGGTCGCGATCGAGGGCAAGGGGCTGGGCAGCAAGCTGGTCCGGCACGCGCTGGAGGACGTTCGGGCCAAGGGGCTGACCGTGGTGGCGCAGTGCCCGTTCGTGCGCGGCTACTTGGAGAAACATCCCGAGCTGATCGAAGCTACCGACAAGTAGTATCCCGGGGATGGAGTGGACCGAACCCGGAGTCTTCGAGGTCGCGCCCGGTGTATACCGGATACCGTTGCCACTGCCCAACGACGGACTGCATACCGTCAACGTGTATGCAATAGACGATGGCGACGGCATCGTGCTGATCGACTCGGGCTGGGCGCTCGACGCGGGCGAGACGGCACTGGAGTCGGCACTGGGCAGCCTCGGGCACGGCTTCGAGGACGTCCACCGCTTCCTCGTCACCCACGTCCACCGCGATCACTACACGATGGCCGTGGCACTGCGCCGCCGGTTCGGCACGAAGGTCGCCCTCGGCGCCGGTGAGCAGCCGTCACTGGCGAAGATCATCTCCCGCACTCGGGACGGCCAGGTCAACGACCTGACCACGTGGGGCGCGCCGCACCTGGCCGAGAAGTGGCGGGCACTGATGGCGTCCGTGGGCGAAAGCGCGTTGCGCGACTACGAAGAGCCCGACGAATGGCTCGACGGCACCGATGTGGCGCTGGAGAAACGCGTGCTGCGCGTCCTGCCCACGCCGGGCCACACCCGTGGGCACGTCGTGTTCATCGACGCCGACTCGTCACTGCTCTTCGCGGGCGACCACGTGCTGCCGCACATCACCCCGTCGATCGGCTTCGAACCCGCCCGCCCCGCGCTCCCGCTCGGCGACTACCTCGACTCGCTGCGCCTGGTCCGCGACTTCCCCGACCTGCGCCTGCTGCCCGCGCACGGACCGGTCACCGAGTCCAGCCACGCACGGGTGGACGAACTGCTGGCCCACCACGAGGACCGGTTGGCCGCCACGCTGGACGCCGTCCAGTCCGGCACCGGCACCGCCTTCGAGACCGCCCGCAAGCTCGGCTGGACCCGGCGACAGCGGAAGTTCGTCGAACTCGACGTGTTCAACCAGGTCCTGGCCACCGGGGAGACCGCCGCGCACCTGGACGTGCTCGTCCACCGGGGTCTGCTGACCACTGCCGCCGCCGATGGCGTCATGCAGTACGCGGTCGTGGCTGCTGAGGGCTGTCAGGTCTGAGGAAGTCAGGTCTGAGCAGGTCAGGCCTGGGAGTGGCTGAAGTGGTCGGTCAGGACGGGGGCCAGGACGTCCGGGGCGATGCCGTGCCACTCGCCGTCCAGGGTGCGGCGCCGCGCGTTCGGCAGGCGTTCGGCGACCCCGTCGGCCCAGCCGCGCAACCGCTCGTCGCTGCTCCGGCTGTCCAGCACCAACGTCGGCACCTCGATCGACGCCAGGTCCGGGGGAGTGGCGGTGATCGTCAGGTCGTAGACGGTCGTGTGGGCCAACGCCTCCAGGGCGGGCCAGCCCGGTGACTGCCGCATCCCGGCCGTGAACTCCTCCGGCACGCCGCACGCCACCTGGAAGTGGATCATCGCGTCGCCACGCCGACCGGCCGCCACCAGGGCGTTGATCTCGTCCCGCACGTCCGGACCCGAGTGCTCCTCGAACGACAGCGGCGGCTCCAGCAGGGCCAGTGCGGTGATCGGCACCCCGGCCGCGGCGGCGTGCAGGGCCAGGACGGCGCCGGACGAGAAGCCGTAGACGAACGTCGACCCGCCCGCCGCCTCCACCACCGCGGCCAGGTCCTCCACCTCGCGTGAGATCGCGTACGGCGGGAGGTCCCCGCTTTCGCCCCGGCCGCGGCGGTCGTAGGTGAACGCGGTGTACCCGGTCAACGCCTCCGCCACCGCGGGCATCGGACCGGAACCGCGGAAGCAGCACGCGGCGTCCACCAGCACCACCGACGGGCCGTCACCGACCCGGGAGAACCCGATCGTCGTGCCGTCCTTCGAGGTCACGGTACCCATGGCAACTCCTCACCGGCTAGGAACGGAACTAGACGGTACAGTACTGTGAGCGTATGGAAGAAGGAAGGTCGGCCCGCAAACGCAGGGCAACCCTGGACGCGGCCCGTGCGGTCTTCATGAGACACGGCTACGTCGGCGCGAGCATGGACGAGGTCGCCGCGCTCGCCGCGGTCTCCAAGCAGACCGTATACAAGCATTTTGTAGACAAAAAACAGCTGTTCGCGGAGATCATCACCGCCGACATCCGGAACGCCGAACAACAGTCGGACGACGTGGTCGCCGGGCTCGCGGACACCACGGACCTGGACGGCGACCTGCGCGAGATCGCCCGCAAGCTGGTCACGGTGGTCACCCAGCCGCACCTGGTCCGGCTGCGGCAGGTCGTCATCGGCGAGGCCGACCGGTTCCCCGACCTGGCCCGCGCCTGGTACGCGTCCGGCCCGGAACGCGGTTACCAGCGCCTGGCCGACCGATTCGCCGACCTCACCGAGCAAGGCCGACTGAACACGCCCGACCCGCTGCTCGCCGCCCAGCAGTTCCTCTGGCTGGCGCTGTCGGTCCCGCTGAACCGGGCGATGTTCGACCCTGAGCCCTACCCGCGCGACGAACTGCTGAAGTTCGCCGACGAGGGCGTGCGGGTGTTCCTGAAGGCGTACGAAGCCTGACGGGACTAGCGGGGCAGCTTCACCACGGTCACGAAGAAGTCGTCGATCTGCCGCACGACCTCGATGAACCGGTCGAAGTCCACCGGCTTGGTGACGTACGCGTTCGCGTGCAGGTTGTAGCTGCGCAGGATGTCCTCCTCCGCCTCCGACGTGGTCAGCACCACCACCGGGATCGGGCGCAGCGTCGCGTCCGCCTTGATCTCCGCCAGCACCTCCCGGCCGTCCATCTTCGGCAGGTTCAGGTCGAGCAGGATCAGCCCCGGCCGCGGCGCGTCTTCGTACTGGCCCTCACGGCGCAGGAACTCCAGCGCCTCGATGCCGTCGCGCACCACGTGCAGCTGGTTGCGGATCTTGTGGTGTTCGAACGCCTCCTGCGTCATGAGCGCGTCGCCCGGGTCGTCCTCGACCAGCAGGACGTCGATCACGTTCAGCGGATTGCTCATTGCTCGTCGTCCTCTACGGCCGGCAGGGTGAACTTGAAGGTGGTCCCGGTGTCCTGGCCGGTCTCGGTGTCCAACCAGATCGTGCCACCGTGGTACTCGATGATCTTCCGGCACATGGCCAGCCCGATCCCGGTGCCGGGGTAGTCGTCCTTGTGGTGCAGGCGCTGGAAGATCACGAAGATCCGCTCAGCGTACTCGGCATCGATTCCGATGCCCTTGTCGCTGACCACGAACGTCCAGAAATCACCGGTCCGCTCCACGTCGACGCGCACCTGCGGCGGCTCCGACCCGTGGAACTTCAACGCGTTGCTGATCAGGTTGCCGAACACGCCACCCAGCAACGACGCCTCGCCGCGCACCGTCGGCAGGTCCGCCACCTCGACCGTCGCCCGGGTCCGCTCGATGACCTCGGAGTAGTTGTCCAGCACCTGGGCGACCAGCTCGTCGCAGTCCACCAGCGTCTGCTCGCGCGACATCCGGCCGACCCGCGAGAACGCGAGCAGGTCGTTGATCAGCACCTGCATCCGCTTCGCGCCGTCGACGGCGAACCTCAGGTACTGCTCGCCGCGCTCGTCCAGCTCACCCGAGTACCGCCGCTCCAGCAGCTGGCAGAAGCTCGCCACCTTGCGCAGCGGCTCCTGGAGGTCGTGCGACGCGACGTACGCGAACTGCTCCAGCTCCGAGTTCGACCGCCGCAGCTCCTCCAGGTCGGCCAGGATCCGGACCCGCATGGCCTCCACGTCCTGGCCGAGCATCACCGTCTCCCGCGGCCCACCGGCCTCGACCGGGTGCTCGAAATCGCCGGACGACACCTGCCGCACGTCCGCCGCCAGCCCGGTCAACGGCGCGATGACGATCCGGTACAGGATCACCGCCACCCCGCTGATGATCAGCACCAGCAGCACGCCGAGCATGACGACCAGCCACATCACGTCGGCCGCGAGCTCGTCCAGCCGGTCCCGCGCCTGGTCGGACGCCTGGTCCAGCTCGGCGCCGAGCCCGCCGAGGGCGGCGCGCACCCGGTCGAACAGCTCCCTGCCGCGCTGGGCGTCGGCCAGCCCTGTCCGCGGCACGCCGGACTGCCGCACCAGCTCGACCTGCGGTTCCGCGTAGCTCGCCCGCCAGTCGGCCGCGAGCCGGCCGACCTCGTCCAGGTCGCGGACCAGGTCCGGCCGCACCGGTTCGAGCATGGATCGGGCGACCATGAGCTCGTTGTGCTCCGCGCGCTGCCCGTTGGTGTAGGGGGTCAGGTGGTTCTGCTTCGCCGTGAGCAGGTAGCCCTGCACCCCGGACTCCTGGTTGATCAACGCGGTGTCGGCCCGGAGCACCGCGGTGCGGGCAGGCGCGATCTGGTCCAGCAGCAGCACCCGGGCGTCCGCGAGGCTGGTCAGCGCCACAGCGAGGCTGCCGATCGCGCCCGCGCACACCAGGATCAGGATCGCCACGGCCGCCATCAGCAGCCTGCTGGCCGGCCAGCGGGTGCGGTAAGCGCTCACGCGCGGTCCGGGGTCGCGCGGTCCGAGATCAGCAGTGCCGCCATGTCGTCGTCCAGCTCCCCGCCGTTCAGTTCCTTCACCCGGTTGATGAGGCTGTCCAGCAGCGTCGCCGGCGTCTCCGCCCAGTCCGGCCGGTCCGCGGTGATCTCGCCGATCAGCTCGATCAACCGCTCCGAGCCCAGCCGCTCGCTGTCGCCGTGCACCCGGCCCTCCACCAGCCCGTCCGTGTAGAGCAGCATCACCCAGCCGGGAGGAAGCGGCACGTCAAGGCCGCTCCACGTGCTGTCCGGCAGCACGCCCAGCGGCAGGCCCGCACGGTCCCGGGGCAGCTCCACCACCCGGTCGCCGACCAGCAGCATCGGCTCCGGGTGCCCGGCCAGGTAGACCCGCGCCCAGCGGCGGTCCGGGGAGATCGTCACCATGCACGCCGTGGTGAACAGGCCGGGCTGGTGCCGCTCGTGCTCCAGGATCTCGTGCAACGTGCGCAGCACCCGTGACGGCTCCTGGTCGGCCAGCACCAGCGCCCGCCACGCGATGCGCAGGAACACGCCGATCGCGGCCTCGTCCGGTCCGTGCCCGCACACGTCGCCGATCAGCACCTGGAGCGTGCCATCGGCGGTGCGCACGGCGTCGTAGAAGTCGCCGCCGAGGAGCATCCGGCTACCGCCCGGCCGGTAGCGGACGTGCCAGCCGATGTCGTCGCCGTGCATGATCGGGGACGGCAGCAGGCCGCGTTCGAGACGGGTCTTCTCGGCCGCCAGCAGCTGCTCGTCGCGCAGTTGGCGCTGGGTCTCCTCAGCCCGCTTGCGGCCGACCGCGTACCGGATGCTGCGGGCCAGGCCAACACCGTCCACCTGGCCCTTGACCAGGTAGTCCTCCGCGCCCGCGGCCACCGCGCTGGTGCCCTGGTGCTCGTCGTTGAGGCCGGTGAGGACGATGATCGCGACCGGCGCGGGGTGCGCGAGCAGCCTGGTCAGGCCGTCCAGTCCGGTGGTGTCGGGCAGGCCGAGGTCGAGCAGCACGCAGTCCGCCTTGGGCAGCAGCCCCTCGGCCTCGTGCAGGGTCCGCGCCCGGTGCAGCGCGACGTCCGCCTCCACCTCGTCCAGCAGTGCCTCGACCAGCACGGCGTCGCCCTCGTCGTCCTCGACGAGCAGCACGTCGATCCGGTCCACCGGTGTCCGCGGTGCGGGAAGCCCTGCCACGGGGAGGGAGATTAGTCGAACTGATCAGGCACTGGGCGACGGCGGTCGGGTGGGTCGCGGTAACGGCGCCGGCGGCCATGACCGAAGATCCTGGCGTGACGTTCTCCCAGATGGTGGCTCTGACGGCCCGACTTCCCCGCCGGGGCCGAGGATTCTGGTACTCCGTGGCCATCGACCTGCTGTGGCCGTTCGTGGTGCTTTTCGTGCGGATGCGGATGGCGGGCAGGGACAACATCCCGCGCGACGGTGGAGTGCTGCTGGCGTCCAACCACCTGTCGTTCGCCGATCCGGTGACGTTGACCGCGTTCTCGCTCGTGTCGGGCCGGGTGCCCCGGTACCTGGCGAAGGCGAGCCTGTGGAAGGCGCCGGTCCTCGGACGGGTGATGTCCTCGGGCAAGCACATCCCGGTCGACCGGAACAGCGTGCGCGCGGGCAAGGCGTTGGACAGCGCCCGCACGTCGTTGGAGTCGGGGGAGTGCGTGATCGTCTACCCGGAGGGCACGTTCACCAACGACCCCGACGGCTGGCCGATGCGCGGGAAGAACGGTGTCGCGCGGTTGGCGTTGACGACCCGGACGCCGGTGGTGCCGGTGGCGCAGTGGGGCACGCAGGTGCTGCTGCCGCCGGGGAAGTTCGTGCCCCGGCCGTGGCGGAAGGTGACGGTCGTGGCGGGCGCGGAGGTCGACCTGTCCGACCTGTACGGGCTGGAGCCGACCAAGGCCGTGCTGGACGAGGCCACCGCGCGGATCATGGACGCCATCACCACGCTGCTCACGGGTGTCCGCGAGCTGCCGCACCCCGGGAGCCGGTGAGTCAGGGCTTGCGGGGGCGCGGTGTGGCGCCCGAGCGTTCCCGTTCCCACCGCAGGTACTGGCCGGCGACCGTGGACACGCTGGTGAGCAGCCACACGGCGACACCCGCGTCGTCGGTGACGCCGATGACCGGCAGCAGTTCGGGCAGCAGGTCGATCGGCGAGATCAGGTAGACGAGGGCGAAACCCCACGTCGCCAACGTCGTGGTGGGCAGGCCGTACGCCTTGCGCTCGCGCAGCAGCCGGGGCAATGCCTTGGCCCGCTGGACGACGTTGCCGACCGGCCTGGGCTCGCCGTCGCGCTCCCACCGGCGTCGGCGGCGCACCGCCCACAGCACACCGGCCGCGACACCCAGCACCAGCAGCCCGATGCCCGCGACCACCGGCGGCAGGCCGATCAGGTCGTCGTCACGCCACAGCAGCGTGCCCAGCCCGAGCAGGGTGAGGACCACGCTGAAGAAGATCACGCACCCATGGTAGTGGCGGTCGGGCCTCCGCGCGGGTGGAGAAGGCGTCGGGTCACAGCGCGGAAACTTCCGGATCGACCGGGACCCGGTGCGGAGCGGTGATCAATACCATGGCGGCGTGAGTGAACCGTCCCGATTAGCCGCACCTCCGGCACGACTTGTCGCGGTGCTGTTCGTCATCGCCGCGTGCGCGCTGCTCGCGGCCGGCGGGTTGGCCGCCGTGGCGCTGGCCGACGACCGTCCCGAGACCGCGTCGGCGACGGGTGGCCGGCCCTCGCCCACCGCCAGGGAGTCCACCACGCGTGCGCCGGGGCTTCCGCCGTGTGTGGTCGGCTCCTGGGTCGTGATGGAAGAGACGGCGATGGTCAAGTTCTACAACAACGAGGCGCCACTGCCGATGATCGCCTCGGGTGTGACCTACGAGTTCCGACCCGACGGGACCGGGACCACGCGGATCGACGGCGTGGTGTTCCGCGGCACGTTCCGGGGCAACGACATCCGGTTGGCGGGCAGGGGCAGCTACGACTTCACCTGGTCGGCCACGGACAAGGCGATCACCTACGTCGCCCGCACCCGGTCGGACGCCACCTGGACCTTCTACGACCAGCGCGGGGAACTCAGCACCCAGCCGGTGGAGCCGAACCCGGCCCAGAACGAGGTGGACGACTACACCTGCCAGGCCACCCAGCTGGTCGAGAGCAATTCCGGCGGCTACCGCTCGTCGATGGCGCGCACCAAGGCGTTCGGGGTGTACGGGTGAAGCGGGTGCTGTTGGCGGCGGCTTTGACGTCGGCGTTGTCGGTGCTCACTGCCGCACCGGCCTACGCCCAGCCGACCAGCCCGGAGGAGTCGGCCGCCGCCGTCTCCCGGCCCGGGATCGTGCTGATCACCGTGGAGTGGCACGGGTGGGTGCGCGACAAGCGCACCGGCGAGGTGTTCGGCGGCAAGGACGGCTACACCGTGAAGTCGTCGTGCAGCGGCGCGGTGATCAGCCCGGACGGGCACGTCGCGACGGCGAGCCACTGCGTCCACACCGGACCGGAAGGCGGTGCGGGCGCGTTGTTCGGCGTGGCGATCAAGGAACTCGCGGACACCGGCCGGATCGGCGATCCGGCCGAGGCACGGCGGCAGCTCGCCGAGCACGCGGTCGCCGAGGGCGCCGTCGCGGACCGCCCGGTCGACCGGGACATCCGGGTCGAGCGGATGGAGGCGACCGCCGACGGGCCGGTCCGGGACGTCGCGCCCGCCACCGTGGTGGACCTCGTCGCGCCGACCGACGGCGACGTCGCCGTGCTGAAGGTTCCCCGCGAGCACCTGCCGTCGTTGGAGATCCGGTCGGACCAGGCGCCGGTCGGCACGCCGATCCTGGCCATCGGGTACCCCGGCTCGGCGGGGGCGGCCGAGGACCCCAACCTCGAGCCCAGCAGCAAGAACGGCCAGATCTCGGCCCGACGCACCCGGGGCGACCGCCCGTTCTACGAGTTCAGCGCCGCCGCCACGAACGGCATGAGCGGCGGGCCGGTGGTGGACATGCAGGGCCGGGTGGTCGGCCTGGTCAGCCAGAAGTCGCCGGGCGAGACGCAGTCGTTCAACTTCGCCGCCGCGTCCTCGACCCTGCTCGACCTGCTCGCCGGCAAGCAGGTCGACGTCGACCTCGGGAAGCACGACCGCGCCTACCTCGCGGGTCTCGACCACTACTTCGCCGGCGACCTCGACGACGCGGTGGACGAGTTCGACGACGCGCTGGCCGGCTCGCCCGGTCACCTCCAGGCCACCGAGTACCGGCGGCTCGCGGTCGACCGGGGCGGACAGCCGGGTGGAGCCCCGGTGCTGATCATCGTGCTCGCGGTGCTCTGCGCGGGTGTCGCGGTGGGCGCGGGCACGGCGGGCACGGCGGTCGCCCTGACCCGCAGGCGGCGTTTGGCGGCGGCGGGACCACCACTGTCCGATATGGACACTCCACCGCTCGGCTTCCCGATGCCGCCGGTTGTCCCGATGCCGCCGGTTGTTCCCGGTGATCCGCCGCCGGTTGGTGATCCGCCACAGAGCGGCCCCGAGCGCGACACCGACAAGATCCAGCGGCGGGAGGCCGACGTCGGCGATCAGGGCCACCAGGCCGAGCGGGATCCCGAATCCGAAAGCCGCGCTTGAGGGTCGCGGCGGCTCGGCTACTTGGGGCAACTTGGTGGGTCGCCTCGGTCCGGTCCGAGGGAACGCCATTCGTCGGCGAGCGTGTCGCCGTCCAGCAGCCCACACACCACGTCGGCCGCGTGCTCCGGCACGAGGTGCCAGACCCGGGTGGTGCCGTCCGCCCCGGCGGTGGCGACCCGATCACCGGTCGAGTCGAACGCCACGTCGTTCAGCTCGTCGTCGTGCCGGTCCAGCCGGGCCAGCTGCCGGCCGCCGTCGACCTCCCACAGCCTCAGCACGGTGTCCTGGCTGGCGGTCGCGAGCTGCTTGCCATCCGGGCTGAACGCGACCCGGCGCACGGCGGAGTCGCTGCCGGTGAGCGTGCCGACCTCGACACCGTCGTTGACCCGCCACAGCCGCACCAGCCGATCACCGCCGCCGGTCGCCAGCAGCGTGCCGTCCGGGCTGAACTCGGCGTCGATCGCGATGCCGTCGTGACCGGGCAGGATGGTCAGCTCCGCGCCCTTGTCCACCAGGTTCCACAACCCCACCTCACCCGCGGACAGAGTCACGGCGAGGGTGCGGTTGTTCGGGCTGAACGCGATCCCGGTGGGGAAGTTGGTGTCGACCGGGTTCGCCTCGGCGTCGCGCGGCTCGTCGCGGGTCGGCCGACGGCCCGTCACGCTCAGGTCCGCGGCGGCGAGCAGGAGCACCTCGTCCCGGTCGTCCGGTGAGCCGGTCGGTGTGCGGCCGGCGACCGCGATCGTCCGGCCGTCCGGGCTGAACGCCACCGCGGTGAACTCGGTGCCGGGCCGGGAGAAGCGACGTGCCTCGACGCCGGTGTCGGTCCGCCACACCACGACCGAGCCGTCGCCGCCGACCGTGACGAACTCAGTGCCGTCCGGGCTGAACGCCACGCCGTAAGCGTCGTCCTGGTGACCGGCCGTCCGGTGCACCAGATCGCCGGTGGCGCTGTTCCACAACCGGACCGCGCCGTTGCCGCCCGTAGTGGCGAGCAGGTCCCCGCCGGGCTGGAACGCGGTGGCGAGCACGACGGCGTCCCGGGTGCCGAGCGCCGACCGCCCGTACGACCACACCGTGACCAGGCCGTCCGAGTCGGCGGTGAGGAGGGTGTGGCTGTCACCGGTCACGGCCAGGCCGAACGTGGACACCGAGCCGGTCGGGAACCCCGCCAGCCGCTCACCGGTCGCCGGGTCCCAGCCGAAGGCGCTGGTGCCGATCACACCGGCGAACACGTACTTGCCGTCCGGGGCGAAGGCCACCGCGCTGACCCCGGCCGTGGCCGTCGACAGCACCAAGCGCTCGGTCCACGTCGAGGTGTCCCACAACCGCACGGACGCGTCCAACGAGCCGCTGGCCAGGGTCGCGCCGGTGCGGTCGAACGCCAGGGCGGAGACCTCGTCGCCGTGACCGGTCAGCGTCGCCACCACGGAGCCGTCGGAGACCCTGTGCACCACGACGTTCTCGTCGGCCGCCAGCGCGATCAGCGAGCCGTCCGGGTGGTAGGCCATCCGGAGCGACGTGCCGACCGGGAACACGACCCGTTCGGCGAGCGTCCCGATGTCCCAGACCACCACGCCGCGACTGGTGAAGGCGGCGAACGTGCGGCCGTCGGGGGAGATCACCGCGTCGATCGCGGTGCCCGGCACGGTGAACACGCGCTCGCGGCCGAGCACGTCCCACAGTTCGACCTTCTTGCTCAACGGGTCGGCGGCGACCAGGAACCGGCCGTCGTCGCTCATCGCCACGGTGCGGTACCAGCCGTCACCGTCGTGCAGGACGGCCCTCTCACGGCGTTCGGGCACGTCCCACAGCCGCAGGGAACCGTCCCGGCCGCCGGTCGCGGCGATCTTGCCGTCCGAGCTCACCGCGATCCCCGTGATCGCGCCCAGGTGTCCGGTCATCCGGCCCCGGTACGAGTCGGCACGGGCGCTGAGCAGCGCACTGCGTCCTTCGAGGGTCGACCCGGCCCGCCACGAACCCAACGCGGCCATCGCCGCACGACGCGGATCGACCAGGCTCGTCAACGTCGACTCGGCGGCGAGCTGACGGGAGAGGTTCTGCGACCGGCCGAACTCCGCCCGGTCCCGCTCGGCCCGGGCCGACTGCTGCAGCTGCGTCGCCACCACGACGGCGACCGACGCCACCACCAGCAGCAGGCTCAACGCGACCACCAGGCCGCGCAACCGGTTCGTGCGGCGGCGGGTCATGAGCTGACCGGCCTGCTCGGCGGCCGTGGAGCGGGCCAGGAAGTCCTGTTCCACCGGACGTAATCGGACCCGGTCGCGCGCGGACTCCAACCACGACGTCAACGCGGCCAGTCGCACGCCGCGGTACAGGTCGTCGGTGTGCTGCCCGGAGTCGACCCAGACCCGCACCGCGTCGGTGAACCTCCGGTGCTGAACCAGCCCGGCCCGGTCCTCGTCGATCCAGTCCCGCAGCCGCGGCCACGCGGTCAGCAGCGCCTCGTGGCTCAGCCGCGCGCCGGAACCGTCCACCGTGACCAGCCTGGCCGCGATCAGCTGGTCGAGGATGAACCGGTGCGCGCTGAACTCGGCCGGGTCGACCCGCCGCCGCACCACCGCGCCGTCGTCCAACACGGCCACCAGCCGCAGCAGGTTCGCCTTCAGCGCTTCCCGGCCCATCGGGTCGAGTCGGGCGTAGATCGCTTCGGCGGTCCGCGACACCGCGCCGTCGATGCCACCCGCGCGGCGATAGGAGGCCAGCGTCAGCACCGCGCCCTCGCGGTGGTGCCACGACTCGCGCAGCGCGTGCGCCAACCGGGGCAACGCGCCGGGGTCGTAGCCGATCTCGCCGCGCACGCCGAGGTCGGCGATCATCCGCTCCGGCAGGCCCGGTTCGACCTCGACGCCGCAGGCCCGCGCCGGGGTGACGATCGCCTGCCGCAACTCGGTGGAGTCCATCGGACCCAGCAGCACCGGCGCGGCCAACGCCGACCGCAGCGGCGCCAACTCGATGCACCGGTCCAGCAGGTCGGCCCGCACGGCCAGCACCACCAACGCCGGTTTCGCGGCGGCGAGCGCGGCGGCGACCGCCAACCGGTCCGCCTCCGGGGCGCCGTGCGTGAACAGCTCCTCGAACTGGTCGACCACGATGACCGGCCGCCCGGTGGACGACCTGGCGCACAGCTCACCGAACCGACCGGGCGTCTCGCGGATCACCTTGGCCCACTCGGCCGCCACGACCGAGGTGTGCGGTGCGATCGCCCTGGCGAGGTTGCCGATCGGGTCGACGCCCGGCGTCAGCACGACCTGGGGCCACTCCTGCTCCCGGTCCGACTGCTCCCGGCCTGACTGCGCCAGACCTGGCTGGGCCCGGCCGGACGCGAGCGCGGGGAGCAACCCGGCCCGCAGCACCGACGACTTGCCCGCGCCCGACGCGCCGACCAGCACCACCGGCTCACCGCCGCCGATCTGCTCGGCCAGCCGCACCAGCAGATCCGTCACCACGTGGTCGCGGCCGTGGAACAGGTCCGCGTCCGCCCGCTCGAACCCGCTCAGGCCCGGATAGGGCGCGGTCGCACGCTCGGTGGGCAGCGCGAGCGTCGGACTCCGGCGCGCGGTGGACCGGACGATCGCCCGCAGCAGCCTGCCCTGGTCCGGTTCGACCGCCGGCTGGGGCGCGGTCGACGCCGCCGCCTTCACGGTGGCGCCGTCGAACATCGCCTGTTCCGCCGCGGTCGCCAGCTCGGTGACCGACCCGAACCGCCGGCCCGGGTCCTTGGCCAGGCCCCGCAGCACGACCGCGTCGAGCCGGGGCGAGATGGTCGGGTTGAAGATCGACGGCGCGGGCGGTGGCCGCAAGAGGTGCGCGGCGAGTTTGCTGGCCGGATCGGTGCCGGGGTGCGGCAACCGGCCGGTCAGGCACTCGAACAGCACGCAGGCGAGCGAGTACTGGTCGGACCGCCCGTCGACGTGCGCGGTCGACAGCCGTTCGGGCGCCATGTAGTCCCAGGAGCCGATCACCTCGCCGGACCTCGTCAGCGAGGTCGCGTCCGGCGACATCTCGCGGGCGATCCCGAAGTCCGCCAGGTAGGCGTGCCCCTCCGGGGTGATCAGGATGTTCGACGGCTTGACGTCGCGGTGCACCAACCCCTGCCGGTGCGCCGCGTCCAGCGCGTCGGCGACCTGTCGCAGGATCGCCAGAGCCCGCACGTGGTCCACGTCGCCGACGCCGAGGGCACGCCGCAGGTCCGTGCCGTCCACCAGCATCATGTCCAGGAACAGCTGGCCGTCGACCTCGCCGAAGTCGTTGACCGGCACGACGTTCGGGTGTTCGAGCCCGGCCGCGATCCGCGACTCCCGCTGGAACCTCGACCGGTACTCGCGGTCCGTAGTCGACGACAGGCGCTTCAAGGCGACCACGCGGTCGTTGACCGTGTCGTAGGCGCGGTGCACCACGCCCATGCCGCCCTGCCCGATCAGCTCCCGAATCCGGTAGCGCCCGAACTCGGACATGTTCCGGGTGTCGCCGTCGGCCCCCATGACTCCCCCTCGTTCGGCCTGACGCCACGGTACTGGGTGTGATCATCGCCAGACAGGACGTGGGGAGGGTGCGCGAACGCCGGCCCGCAAGAGTGGCGCGGGCCGGCGTCGGCGAAAACCCGGCGTGAAACCGGGTGCGGTTCGTTCGTGCCTGTCGGATACCGCAGGTCGGACGTCAGATACCGCAGGCGGAAGCCGACCAGAAGCGGCTGCTCCGGTGGTCGACGTGGGTGTGGTCGCCGTGACCCGGGTAGCCCGGGCCGAGGATGCCCCGGAAACCGTGGTAGCGGGCCTGCTGGGCCATCCGGCACAGGGAGTGCGACCCCGCGCCGAGATCCACCCCGTCGCCGTACATGTGCCGTGAGTCGGATGAACCGCCCACCGCGCTGTTGCACGAGATGCTGCGGAAGCCGCTGGTCACGCGGATCGGCTGGTCACCGAGCGCGTGCCGCATCGCCTGGAGCTTCCACATCGACACCAGCGCGTTGAACTTGGCCGTCGCCGCGGACACCTTGCCACCCGACCAGGTCGAGTTGCAGTTGTTCAACTCCCCGTACGAGAAGTTGATCGGCGTGCAGTCGTCGTCCTGGAGCGCGTAGAGCTTCGAGAAGGTGGCATTGCCGGCCACGCCGTCCGCCGCCAGCCCGTAGGCCTGCTGGAAACGCACGACCGCGGACTTCGTGGCGGGGCCGAACGAGCCGTCCAGGCCGAGCACCCCGCCGTAGCCGGGGTAGCCGGACAGCCGGATCTGCAACTGGCGCACGTCCTCGCCGGTCGCTCCTTGCGAGAGCGTTCGGTTCCACGTGTAGCAGCCGTCGGCTTGAGCCGTTCCTCCGCCGGCCACCACTACGACGGCGACAAGGGCTAACGAGGCGATATACGAAACGAGTCGGAGCACAGGACCTCCAGACAGGGTTGGGGGACGGGTCTGGAGCCTTGCGGAGACGAAAACTTACGTCAATCTGTCCTGGATGTCTGAATATTTCACACATCGCGAACAGTTTGTGAACAACCTGCGACCGTGGCCCGTGCACGCGTCGATCACCGGGGTGGCGCCTTCGGTCCCGTGCGGGCCAGCGTGCGGGTGTGCCCGCGTGATCGCACCACAGGCGCGTGCGACGGTAAAGGCTGGGACTCCGGCGGCGCCAGGTGCTGCGGCGGACGTGGTGGCCCGCTCGCGGCCACCTTGTTCTGCCGCCACAGCTCCGTGGACAGCTTGATCATCGCGGTGGGCGCGTCCAGCCCGACCATGCCGACCAGACGGCCGTCGCTGATGAACCCGGTGATGGTCCGGTGGTCCTTCTGCGACCCGGCCAACGTCGTCGTGTCCGTGCCCATCGCGGGCAGGCCCGAGCCCTGGATGCGCATCCCGTACTGCTCCGTCCAGAACCGGGGGACGGGGGTGAACGGCCGCGAAGACTCCCTGCCCGCCAACAGGTTCTCCGCGGCCGCCCGACCCATTTCCACCGCGTTGAGCCAGTGCTCCACCCGACGCGGCTGCCCTCCGAACCGGAGGTTCGGCCACCGCGCGACGTCACCGGCGGCCACGATGTCGGTCCCGCCGACCACGTGGCACGTCGGGTCGCACAGCACGCCGTCCTCCAGCACCAGACCCGACCCGCGCAGCCAGGCGACCGACGGCGACGCGCCCACCGCGATCACCACGACCGCGGCGAAGAACACCTGCCCGTCGGACAGGTGGATGGCGACCCCACCCGACTGCCGCACCCAGTGCCGGATCTTCACGCCCATCGCCATCCGGACACCGCGCGCCCGGTGCGCCTCGGTGACCGTGTCCGCGATGTTCTTGCCGACCGCGCTGCCCAGCAACGTGGACGACCGGCTCACGATGGCCACGTCACGCCCCATCGTCTTCACCGACGCCGCCATCTCGCAGCCGATGAGTCCGCCGCCGATCACCACGATCAGCCCCTGCGTCGAGTTGATCGCCCGCTTGATCGCGATCGCGTCGTCCACCGTCCGCAGCACGTGAATCCGTGGGTCCTGCCGCGGCGCGCCCGCGAGGTGCCGCGGCTCGACGCCGGTCGCGATGATCAGCCCGTCGTACTTCAGCTCCTCGCCACCGGGCAGTCCGACCACGTGCCGGTCCGGCTCCAGGTGCGTCGCGCCCGTGCCCAGCCGCCACACCGCGTCCAGCTCACGGCTGATCGTCAGCCGCAGGTCGGACGCGATCAGCTCGCCGTTGATCGCCTCCTTGGACAGCGCCGGCCGGTGGTAGGGCAGGTGCCGTTCCGCGCCCACGATGACGATCTCGCCGCGGAAGCCCAGCTCCCGCAGCCGTTCGCCCGCCCGCAGCCCGGCCAGGCCGCCGCCCGCGATCACCACGCGTTCCTCGTTCTTCACCGCACACGCTCCCGCAGCTCGATCGCGCGCATCGGACAGGCGCGTGCGGCGGCCCGCGCCTGGGCGAACTGCTCCGGCGGCGGCCTGCGCTCATAACGCAGCCGCTCGTCGTCGACCAGCTGGAACAGCCCCGGCGCCTCGGCCTGGCAGATGCCGTAACGGTGGCAGCGCTCGTTGTCGACGCTGATGTCCAGCGCCGCCCCGCCCGCGCCGTCCGGCTCCGGTTCGAAACCGGGCTCCGGCTCCAGCATGCCCAGCTTCACCAGCACGTGCGGCGGCAGGAAGCGCGCGATGGCGATGGTCGCCGTGGGTATCAGGATGGTGAGGCCGGCCAGCCACACCACGGCCAGGGTGCCGTTGGCGATGGCGCCGAACCACGAGTGCACGACGGTGACGGCGACCGCGACGTAGGCGAGTTGGTGCAGCCTCAGCCACTTGCGGTAGTAGACCTTCTTGCGCAGACCGGCCGTGATGGCGATGGTCAGCATGATCTCCAGGCCCAGGATGCCCAGGGCGTGCCGGAACAGGCCGCCGTTGGCGAACGGCACGAGGAGCTGGAGATAGGTGAACGGGTTGAGCTGCAACAAGGTGAACGCGACTGCGTGCAGCGACCCGAACGTCAGGGCCATGGTGGCCAGCACCATGTGGCTGTTGCGCAACCCCTGTCTGCCGGAGAGCTTGTTGGCCCAGCCCGTCGCGATCAGCACGCCCCAGCACAGGGTGGCGCACATGGTCGCGTAGGCCAGACGCGCCGAGAGCTGCGCCACTTGGCGCACTCCGGCGTCGTGGTCGCCGCCGGCCGCCTGGGCGATCAGCAGCGGAACCTGGGTGAGCACTGGTCATTACCTCCGAGATGGCGGGAGAGAACTCGCAGGTGGTGGGAGGGGACGCTCTTACTTGACGTCGCCGCGAGGCCGCAGCACGCGCAGGATTCCGATCGTCACCACCGCTCCTGCCAGGCACATGAGGAGCACGACAAGGGGACTGGGCCCGTCCGACGGGAGCTGCGCGGACGCCCGCACCGGGTCGCCGCGCACCGCCGCCGCGGGCGCCACACCGGCCGCGACCGGTTTGGACAGGCCCATGTCGGTGACCATGTTGGTGCTCTCCAACAGGGTCATGTGCTTGAGCACGATCTGGTTGCACACCTGGGCGAACTGCCGGATCGCCTCGTTGCGGGTGTTCGCGCGGACCGTGCCGATGGCCGGGAAGATCGAGCCGTGCGCGGCACGCAGCCGGTTGGCGAACGAGTCGTCGAACGCGGTGCCGGTGAGCGAACGCATCTCCGCCATCCAGGACTGCTGGTCGGCGTTGGGCTCGTTCGGCAACGTCACGCCCATCTGCGAAGCGAGCCGCACCACCCGTTCGTCCAGGAACATGTGGTCACTGGCCAGCTGCGCGCCGACCTCCTTGACCCTGGTGCTCGCCGCGCGGGTCTTCGTCTCCTCGCCCATGGGCATCTCCCACAGGCCCGCGAGCCGCACCTTGACCAGCAGTTCCTTGTCCAGCGCGGAGATCGGGCCCAACGGGGTCTGCTGCACCGGCCCCGCCTCGGCCGGGTCGTCGGCGTGCGCGACACCCGGCAGCACGGGAAGCAACAGCAGGTGCACGGCCAGCGCGACCGCCGCGAAACGCTTGGCTGACATGGTTTTCTCGTCCTAGTAGCCGTCGCCGGTGGACGGTCGACCGGGCGCCGCGCCGTCCTCGGCCTGCGCCTTCTTGCCCTCGGGCGTCACCGCGAACCACGTGCCGCCCTTGCCCTGACCGGTCAGGTCGCCCGCCTTCTTGTCGCCCGTGTGCCGGTAGAGCGGCCAACCGGCCAACGTAACCTGCTTCTTGCCGTCCGCGCGGGCCACCGACCCGACCAGCGTCGGGTCCACCCCGGACGTCATCGTGTGCTCGCCGACCAGCACCGGCGGCCACGACTTCAGGCACTCGTCGTCGCAAGTGGACTTCGGTGGTTTCGCGGAATCCTTGTCGTAGCGGTACAGCGCGAAGCCGCCCGCGTCCGCGACGAACCAGCCGACCTGCCTCGACTCGGTCGCCGAGAGCATCTGGTGCGGCTCCTTGCCGAATTCCGGCGCCTGTTGGACAGTCGTCGGACCGGATCCGGCGCCGGCCGCGCCACTCCGGCTCGCGGCGGTGTCGATCGCGGTCGCGCCACAGGCGCTGACCAGCATCAACGCCGCCGCTGCCGGAACCAGCAGCAACGCCTCGCGGGTACGTCGACTTCGCATCGTTGGTCCTTTCTCCGGCCGGCTGGTCCGCCGAAAGGACCAGCGGACCGGTAACCGGGGCCGTGCCATTGCGGCGGATACCGGGAAGTACGGACACGATGCGATGACGGTTCACCAACAAATCAACGACATTTTTTGTCCGGAAACCCTCGACGCGGAACCCGTCGGCGCGCTTGGATGCTCGGCGTGGCGCGGCACAGACGCAGCACTTCCCCCCAAAGTGATCACGGTTGGCCGGACTTGAGTCTGGAAGACGAGCTGATCCGCAGGCTCTACCAGGAGTTCGGCAGCGCGCTGCTCGGACATGCCATGAGGCTGACCGGCAGCGACCGGCAGTGGGCCGAGGACATCGTCCAGGAGACGCTCGTGCGGGCGTGGCGCAACGCCGAGAAGCTGGAGCGGGACCCGGTCCTGCTGCGCTCCTGGCTGTTCACCGTCGCCCGGCGACTGGTCATCGACGACCGTCGCAAGAGGAGCGTCCGACCGCAGGAGTCGGAGTTGACGCCGTCCGACGAGGCGCCGCAGCGGGACGAAGCGGACCGCACGCTGGCGGCGATCGTCGTCGCCGAGGCGATGAACGGACTGACGGAGGAACACCGGGAGGCTATTCTCGAGACATATCTGAGGGATCGAACGGTCGGGGAAGCCGCGGCGGTGCTCGGGGTGCCGCCCGGAACGGTGAAGTCCAGGGTGTATTACGCGCTTCGCGCCCTGCGGCGTGCGTTGCAGGATCGGGGCTGACAGGTGACTTCGCTGCCGAACCACATCGATGTGGCGGCGTACGTCCTCGGTGTCCTCGACGAGGACGAGGTCGACGCGTTCGAGAACCACTTGGCCCAGTGCCGTCGATGTGCGCTCGACCTGCGCGATTTCGCCGAACTGCCCGATCTGCTGGACGAGGCCGACGCCAACGGCATGCTGCGCGCCAACACGGGGGAGCGGCCCGACGGCCGTTCGGTGCGGGCGATGCTCGACTCGGTCTCGGAGACAAGGGCGCGCAAGCGCCGCAACCTGGCGCTGTTGACTGCCGCCGCCGCCACGTTGCTCGTCGTGCTGACCGCGGTCGTGTCGGTGAACGCCGCCTCACCGTCCGACCCGGTCGCCGCCTCGTCGACGCCGTCGGCGCCGGCTCCGTCGTACGTGGCGAAGGGCGCCCCCGACGGAGCCGGCGCCATCGCCCGCACCGACCCCTCGACCGGCGTGAACGCCCGGCTCTCCGCCAGCCCCGAGCCGTGGGGCACGTCGGTGGAGGTCGAGGTGAAGGGCGTGAAAGGCCCCACCCGCTGCGAGCTGATCGCGAAGTCGCGGGCCGGTGAGTCGATGGTGATCGGCTCGTGGCTGGTGACGGCGTCCGGCGCGGGCAAGGACCCGGTGACCCTCCGCGCCGCCGTCGGCATGCGGTGGCACGACATCGCCGAGTTCACCATCCGCGACACCAAGGAAGGCGCGACCCTGGTCCGCCTACCCACCTCCTAACCCGTGAGTCCTACGCTCAGAACCCGTGAGTCCTACGTTCGGAACGCGTGAGTTCAACGCTCAGAACACGCGAGTCCGCCGGTGGGCACTGCGAGTCACGCGTTCGGGCGGGCGATGAGGAGGTACTGGTGGACGTCGGTTTCGTCGGTCTCGGCACCATGGGTCAGCCGATGGCTCTCAACCTGGCCAAGTCCGGCCGGCCGCTGGTGGTGTGGAACCGGTCGCCGCACCGGACCGAACCGCTGCGGGACGTCGGCGCACGGGTCGCGGCGACACCGGCCGAGGTCTTCGCCGACGCCGAGGTCGTCATCCTCATGCTCTCCGACGAGGTCGCGATCGACGAGGTCCTGGACCGCGGCACGCCCCGGTTCGCGGACCACGTCCGAGGCCGCACGATCGTCACCATGGGCACGACGGCAGCGGACTACTCGCACGCCCTGGCCGCCGACGTCCACGCCGCCGGCGGTGACTACGTCGAAGCACCCGTCTCGGGCTCACGCGGTCCGGCGGAGGCCGGGGAACTGGTCGCCATGCTCGCCGGCACGCCCGAAGCCGTGGCACGGGTACGCGAGGTGGTCGCGCCGATGTGCGCGGACGTGGTCGACTGCGGCCGGATCCCCAACGCCCTGCTGATGAAGCTGTCGGTGAACCTGTTCCTGATCACCATGGCCACCGGCCTGGCCGAGGCCTTCCACTTCGCCGAACGCCACGACCTCGACCGACGCACGTTCGTCGACGTCCTCGACGCGGGTCCCATGGCCAGCAAGGTGTCCCGCACCAAGGCCGCGAAGCTCCTCGCCGCCGACTACGAGGTCCAGGCCTCCGCCCGTGACGTGCTCAAGAACAACCAGCTCATCGCGGACGCCGCCCGCGCCGCAGGTGTCGCGTCACCGCTGCTGGACGTGTGCCTGTCCCTCTTCACCCGCACGGTCGAGCTGGGCCACGGCCAAGTCGACATGGCCGCCGTCGTCCACGCGATCAGGGACCGCTCAGATGTTGCGCAACCCCATGAGGACCCGTTCCATCAGGTCCAGTGACGGCCGGCCCCGGTCGTCGATCGCACCGTCCTCGTGAACGTTGATCAGGCTCATGTCGGACATATCCGCCAACAACACCCGGACAACGCCGAGTGGAAGTCGCAGTGTCGCGGCGACTTCCGCCACGGAATGCGGATTCCGGCACAGATCACTGATGATGCGGTGTTCCGCGGTCGACGTGAGGGCGTCTCTCGCCGCCTGTTCGTTCGTCGTCACGATGGTTTCGATGGCCAGCGTCGTCGCGGAACGCGTGCGACCGCCCGTTCTGGTGTAGGGACGCACCCGGAGGGTCGACACACCAGCTCCTAACAGCGGTCGGCGTTGATCTTGGCAGCGCGTTGTCGGAGGCGCTGACGCCGGTAGACCCTACGAGTCGGCACGCCTCCTGTCTCGGTTTTCCCGACATGTGGGACGATTTCGACGTCACCGCGACGGTCCGTGCCTGATCGTTTCCGGGCGGTGTTCGAGGCTGTGGAGAGCCTGTGCGCAGGCATCGGATGATCGGCCCGCTTCACCCTCCGTTCGCCGGGCGTTCGGCTCCGGGGCGCCTGGGACTGCTCGTTCCGGGCGTCTGCCGGCCGCAGCGCATCAGGATTAGTCGGCGTAGAAACTCCTCCGGAGATTGAGAATTCTAATCGCCTCCGCCTTTCGCTCCTCGATGTCGCTGAACTGGCTCACGTGGGCCGCCATCGCGGCCGGGTCTTGCACGCTCAGCAGGAACTCGGCCAACTCCGTCTTCTCCATGTGCATCCGTTGCGTGGGCGTCACACCGCGCTTGAGGTAGACCTCCTGCTCGCTGTCCTCGGGCAGCGCGGCGATGTGGTCCTCGGCGCTGAGCTGCGGAGGTTGCTCCTGCAGGTCGAACCGCCGCCCGGCCGGTTCTTCTTCCTCCTCCATCCGCTGCACGGGCGCGTGGGAGGTGTTCGCCACCGATCGCGCGACGACGACGGCGGGGGCGGTCGTCTCACGCGCGGCGTAGGCGTCGCCATCCCGCTCCGCCACCCGTTCGGAGTGCTGCCCCGGATCGGTGACGGTCACCCCCGCGCCGTTGCTGTGCCCTGTCTCGGGCAGGCCCTTGAGGTTCTTGTCGACGTGGCTGAGCTCGTGCCCGATCAGCCTCTGATCGCCGGTGGTGCCGGCGCCCAAGAAGATGTGGTTGCCGACCGTCATGGCCTGCGCGCCCATCGCCGCAGTGGCGCGCTGGGCCACTGCATCGCGGTGGACGCGAGCGGAGGAGAGCCTGTCGTTCTGGTAGAACGCCTCCGCCTTCGACACCACCGACGCGGGCAACGGCTCGCTCGGCGAGCGCAGCGCGGCGGCCTGCAGGGCGCGATCTCGCCCTGCAGGGCGAGCAGGCGTTGCACGGTCGTCACAGCGGGCGCGGGTGTCGCACGCGGCTGTCGGGGAGCCTGCCCCTCACCCGTCTTGGCGTGCCCGTCACGGATCAGCCCCATGTGCCCTCCTTCGGCGATCGGAAGCGAACCGACCACTCACGCTCGTACGGAAGATCACCGCGTTCCCATGCGCGCGAGGGCACATTCGCAGCCCCGACAGGCACCCGCGCCGCGCCGCCCCGAGCACGACCCAGGGATCACCCCGACCCGATCCCGGGGTCATTCCCGACGCGCCACCGTCCTCCCGTCCGCCACATTTGCCCGGAGTGGACGGCGAGCGCCGTCGGACAAAGGGGTGGAGATCGGTGAAGGGCAACGTGGAGTCGGCCGCCAGGGCGGTTGACGTGTGGAAGTCCTACGGCACGGGGGAGGCCGCGGTCACCGCGTTAGCCGGGGTGAGCGTCGAGTTCGACCGCGGCAGGTTCACCGCGATCATGGGGCCGTCCGGGTCGGGCAAGTCGACCCTGATGCACTGCCTCGCCGGGCTGGACACGATCGACTCCGGTGACGTGTGGATCGGCGACACGAAGGTGAACGGCCTGCGCGACAAGGGACTCACCGAGCTGCGGCGCAGCCAGGTCGGGTTCATCTTCCAGCAGTTCAACCTGCTGCCGACGCTCACCGCGGAGGAGAACATCACGCTGCCGCTGGCCATCGGCGGCCAGAAGGTCGATCGTGCCTGGTTCGACACGGTCATCGACACGGTCGGACTGCGCGATCGCCTCACGCACCGGCCGACGCAGCTGTCCGGCGGTCAGCAGCAACGCGTGGCGTGCGCCCGTGCCCTGGTCGCACGGCCGGACGTGGTGTTCGCGGACGAGCCGACCGGCAACCTGGACTCGCGGTCCGGCGCCGAGGTGCTGGGCTTCCTCCAGCGCTCGGCCCGTGACTTCAACCAGACGGTCGTCATGGTCACGCACGACCCGAACGCCGCCTCGTACGCGGACCGGGTGATCTTCCTGGCCGACGGTCACATCGTGCGCGAGCTGCACGACCCCACCGCCGCGGCCGTGCTGGACACGATGAAGGTCCTCGACGGCGACGACCGGCTGGTCGTGGCGTGATGTTGAAGGCGACGCTCAAGAGCGTGCTGGCGCGCAAGCTGCGGCTGGTCCTGTCGGGACTGGCCGTGGTGCTCGGCGTGATGTTCGTGTCCGGCTCGTTCGTGCTGACCGACACGCTGGACCGCTCGTTCAAGGACCTGTTCGCCACCGCGTACTCCGAAGTGGACGTCGAGGTCGCGGTCAAGTCGAAGGTCGGCGAGGTCGACCCCGATGCCGCCCGCGCCGGCACCCTGACCGCCGCGGACATCAAGACCGTCGAGTCCGTGGACGGCGTGCGCACGGCAGTCGGCGACGTGGTCGGCTCGGCCCGTCCCATCGGCGAGAACGGCAAGGTCCTCACCACGTCCGGCGCGCCGCGGCTGGGCATGGCGTGGCGTGACACCGGCCAGGAGGAGATCCGGGAGGGTCACGCGCCGCAGCGGGACGACGAGGTGGTGATCAACGCCTACCTCGCCGAGACGGGCGGGTTCCAGGTCGGCGAGCAGCTGTCCGTGCTCACCCTGGAGCCGAAGCGGACGTTCACCGTCGCCGGGATCTTCGGCTACCCCGGCGACCGCGGCTCCCTCGGCGGCGAGCTGACCACCGCGTTCACCGAGGCCACCGCCCAACAGCTGCTCCTCGGCACGCCCGGCGCGTACAGCGGCATCACGGTGCGTGCGGACGAAGGCGTGTCGCAGACCGCGCTGCGCGACCGCGTCCAGGCCGAGTTCGGCGACGCGTACCAGGTGAAGACCGGCGAGCAGTTGGCCAAGGAGTCGGCCGACGAGATCGGCGAGGGCCTGGCGTTCTTCAACTACGTGCTGCTCGGCTTCGCCGGCATCGCCCTGTTCGTCGGCATCTTCATCATTCTCAACACGTTTTCCATCATCGTCGCGCAGCGGACCCGGGAACTGGCGCTGCTGCGGGCGATGGGCGCAAGCCGACGGCAGATGATCGCCTCCGTGGTGGTCGAGGCGGTGGTGATCGGCCTGATCGCGTCCGTGGTCGGGCTCGGCGCGGGCATCGGCGTCGGTGCGCTGCTGGCGAACCTGTTCAGCACGGTCGGCGGCGGGAGCCTGGAGCTCGCGGGCATCTCGGTGCCCCCGTCGGCGATCATCTCGTCGTTCGCGGTCGGCCTCGTCGTGACCGTCCTGGCGGCCTTGCTGCCCGCCGTGCGCGCCTCCCGCATCCCGCCCGTGGCGGCACTGCGCGAAGCCGCCACCCCGGACCGGCCGCTCACCCGGCTGACCGTCGCGGGCGGCGTGCTGTCCCTGGCGGGCGGCGGTCTGCTCGGCCTCGGGTTCGCCGACGGGACGCTGTGGCTGATCATGTCCGGGCTGCTGGTGTCGTTCATCGGCGTCGCGCTGCTCACGCCGCTGATCAGCCGGCCCGTGGTGTCGATGATCGGCAAGCTGCTCGCGTGGTCCATGCCGGGCACGCTCGGCCGGCGAAACTCGGCACGCAACCCGCGTCGCACCGCCATCACGGCCGCCGCGCTGATGGTCGGCATCTCCCTGATCACCGGCGTCAGCGTGGTGCTGACCTCGGCCACCACCAGCATCACCAAGGTCGCCGACACGCAGATCAAGGCCGACCTGATCATCTCCGGCGAGTCGTCGACCAACGGCCAGGCCAGTGGCACGTTCGCGGCCGACCGGATGGACCGGATCGTCGGCACGCCCGGCGTGGAGACGGCGTTCGGCTGGTACAGCGACGGCGTCCTGGTCGACGGGCAGCGCAAGTTCGGCACCGTGGTCACCGACGTGCACGCGATGGAACGCACCTTCGGGCTCAGCGCCACCGGCGGCACGGTCGCCGACCTCAAGGACGGCGAGATCGGCCTGGACGCCGTCGCGGCCACCGCGTTGAACCTCCAGCAGGGCAGCACGGCGACCGTGCAGACCACGAAGGGCGAGCAGCGCACCTACACGGTCGCGTTCGTGCTGGCCAAGAACAGGGTGCTCAACGATGCCCTGTTCCTGCCCCGTTCGGTGGCGGTCGAGTTCGCGCTGCCGCAGCTCAACACCGCGTTCATCAAGGCAGATCCGGGCGCGGACGTGGCTGATGTGCGCAAGCGCCTCGAACCGCTGTTCGCGGACAACCCCGAGGTCTCGGTGCAGGACCTCAGCTCCTACGTGCGGCAGCAGGCCGCGCAGCTCGACACGGTGCTGATGATGATCCAGATCCTGCTCGCCCTGGCCATCCTCATCGCGGTGCTCGGCGTGATCAACACGCTGGCGCTGTCGGTGGTCGAGCGGACCCGTGAGCTGGGGCTGCTGCGGGCGATCGGCATGCGCCGGGCCCAGGTGATGCGGATGATCACCGTCGAAGCGGTGGTGATCTCGGTGTTCGGCGCCCTGCTCGGCATCGTGGTGGGCACCGCGCTGGGTGTCGCGGCGGTCCAGGCGCTGAAGGACATGGGCATCACCGACCTCGGCATCCCGTGGGCGCAGCTCGGCAGCTACCTCCTGATCGCCGCCGGCGTCGGCGTGGTCGCGGCGATCCTGCCCGCGATCCGGGCCGCACGGCTCAACGTGTTGCAGTCCATCTCTTACGAGTGACAGTCCCGCACGAGTGACAGCGCCGCTGCCTCCGACCTCGCACGTGAGGTCGGAGGCAGCGGCTGCTGTCAGTGGCTGCTGTCAGTGGTCCCGATCGGTGGCTGCTGTCGGTGGTCCCGGTCGGTGGTCGCTGTCAGCGGTCCCGGTCAGTGGTCCCGGGCGGTGGCCAGGCGGGCGACGGCGTCCAGTTCGCGGGCCGCGCGTTCGGTCGGTTCCGCGGCACGCAGATGCTCCCGGGCACTCGCCAACAGGTCGTCCGCGCGGCCCTGGCTCCACTCGCGCGCGCCGGACAGGTCGATCAGCTCGGCCGCGCGCGCCAAGTCGGCCACGGTGAGCTGTTCGCTGCGGTAGAGCGAATCCAGCTCACGCGCCGCGGGGGTGTCGGAGGTCAGGGCGGCCACCACGGGCAGTGACTTCTTGCGGTTCTCCAGGTCCGAGTACACCGGCTTGCCGGTCACCTCCGGGTCACCCCAGATACCGAGCAGGTCGTCCACGAACTGGAACGCCAACCCGACCTGCTCGCCGAACGACCGCAGGTGCTCCACCTGGTCCGGCCGCCCGCCGCCGAACAACGCGCCCAACGCGCACGACGCGCCCAGCAGCGCAGCCGTCTTGCCCTCGGCCATCCGCACGCACTCCGTCAGCCGCACGTCGCCGCGTTCCTCGAACGCCAGATCCGCGGACTGACCGTCCAGCAGCCGCTGCACCGAGGCCGACACCATCCGGATCGCCTCACGCGCCTTCGGGTGACCACTGCCCGCCACCACGTCCAGTGCCAACGTCAGCAACGCGTCACCGGCCAGGATCGCCGGGTTCACGCCGAACACGTGCCAGGCCGTCGGACGGTGGCGCCGCGTCGTGTCACCGTCCATCACGTCGTCGTGCAGCAACGAGAAGTTGTGCACCAACTCCACCGCCACCGCGGCCGGCAGCGCGGTCTGCACCGCGCCGCCCACCGCCTGTGCCGCCAACAGCGCCAGCGCCGGCCGGATCGCCTTGCCCGGGTCCGCCCCCGTCGGCCGGCCTTCCTCGTCCCACCAACCGAAGTGGTAGCCCGCCACGGCCCGCATCGAGTCCGGCAGCCGGTCCACCGCCGTCCGCAACGCCGGGTCCACCCCGGCACGGCTCCAGCTCAGCACCTCGCGAGCGGATCTCTGGTCGGGGTCCACGCGCAGGTCGGTCATCACCACGACTCCTGTTCCGGGGATGTGCCCACGGCCCTGGGAGCGGGCACGCAGGGGAGGCGGCAGCCGGGCAGAGGGCCCGGCTGCCGTCGACTCCGATGTGGTCAGGACCGGCCGATCTCCACGTTCTCCAGGATCCCGAGCGCGTCCGGCACCAGCACGGCCACCGAGTAGTAGGCGCTGACCAGGTACGAGATGATCGCCTTCTCGTTGATGCCCATGAACCGCACGTTCAGGCTCGGCTGCACCTCGTCCGGGATGCCCGGCTGGTGCAGGGCGATCACGCCGTTGTCCTGCTCGCCGATCCGCATGGCCAGGATCGAGCTGGTGCCCTGAGGCGTGATCGGGATCTTGTCCGACGGCAGCAACGGGATGCCCCGCCACGTGGTGACCTGCGTGCCCTCCACATCGGCCGTGCCGGGGTACACGCCGCGCTTGCTGGCCTCCCGGCCGAACGCGGCGATCGTGCGCGGGTGGGCCAGCATGAACGCCGTCTTGCGCCGCCGCGACACCAGCTCGTCCAGGTCGTCCGGGGTCGGCGGACCGGTGCGGGTGTGGATGCGCTGCTTCAGGTCGGCGTTGTGCAGCAGACCGATCCGGCGGTTGTTGAGCATCTCGTGCTCCTGGCGCTCGCGCAGGGCCTCGATGGTCAGCCGCAACTGCTGCTCGGTCTGGTTCATCGGCTTGTTGTAGAGATCGGAGACGCGGGTGTGCACCCGCAGCACGGTCTGCGCGACCTCCAGCTCGTACTCGCGCGGCGACAGCTCGTAGTCCACGAACGTCGTCGGCAGGTCCGGCTCGCCGTCGTGGCCGGAGGCGATCTCGATCTCCGCCTCACCGTGCTTGTTCTGCGGCTTGCCCGCGTCGCCCAGCACCGACGCGATGTGCTCGCGCAGCGCCTCGGCGTGGCCGTTCAGCTCCTGCACCGACCGCCACGGCAGCACCAGGACCGTCACCGGGGTGACCGCCTTGACGGTGAACTCCCACGTGGTGTCACCGCCCGTCAGCACCTCGTCGCCGAAGCGCTCGCCGTCGGCCATGGTGTCCAGCACGGTCTGGTCGCCGTACTCGCCCTGGCCGATCTTGTTCACCTTGCCGTGCGCGATGAGGTAGATCTCTTCGGCCGGACGACCCGACTCGACCAGGAGGTCGCCGGGCTGGAACTCGCGCTGCCGGAACCGGCTCGCCAACGCGGCCAGCACCTCGTCGTCCGGGAAGTCGCGCAGCAGGGGCAGCTCGCGCAGCTCCTGCGGGATCACCCGGATCTCGGCGCCGGTGCTGGTGAAGCTCACCCGCCCGTCGCCGAGCGCGTAGGTGAGTCGGCGGTTGACCCGGTAGGTGCCTGCCTGGGTGGTGACCCAGGGCAACTTGCGCAACAGCCACCGGGGCGAGATGCCCTGCATCTGCGGGGTGGACTTGGTGGTGCTGGCCAGGTTCCGCGCGCTCGCGGTGCTCAGGCTCTGGCGCTGCTGCTCGGCCTCTTCGGGAGCGAGGCCGGGGTCTGTCACGGTCACTTCAGCTGCCCAATCTGGTCGGTGGACTCACTCAGTCTTCGCGGCCGATTTCGACGTGTTCCAGCACGCCGACCGCGTCCGGCACGAGGATCGCGGTCGAGTAGTAGGCGCTGACGAGGTACGAGATGATCGCCTTCTCGCTGATGCCCATGAACCGCACCGACAGCCCGGGCTGGTACTCGTCCGGCAGGCCCGTCTGGTGCAGGCCGATGACGCCCTGGTTCTGCTCGCCCGCCCGCAGCAGCATGATCGAGCTGGTGCGGGTCTTGCTCACCGCGATCTTGTTGCACGGCAGCACGGGCACGCCGCGCCACGCTGGCACGTGGTGCCCGTTGAAGTCGATGGTGGACGGGTAGATCCCGCGCTTGGTGCACTCACGGGCGAACGCCGCGATGACCCGCGGGTTGGCGAGGAATGCCGTCGGCTCCTTCCAGACGGTGGCCAGCAGGTCGTCCATGTCGTCCGGGGTGGGCGGGCCGCTGCGGGTGTGGATGCGCTGCTTGAGGTCCGCGCTGTTCAGCAGGCCGAACTCGCGGTTGTTGACCATCTCGTGCTCCTGGCGTTCGCGCAGGGCCTCGATGGTCAGCCGCAACTGCTGCTCGACCTGGTCCATCGGCTGGTTGTAGAGGTCCGCGACGCGGCTGTGCACCCGCAGCACGGTCTGCGCGACGCTCAGCTCCAGTTCGCGCGGCGCGGCCTCGTAGTCGACGAACGTGCCGGGCAGGTCCGGTTCGCCCTCGTGGCCGGACGCGATGTCGATCTCGGCCTCGCCGTAGGCGTTCGACCGCCCGTTCCCGCTGGCGAACGCGTGCTGGATGTGCTCCCGCAGCCCGCCGGCCTCGCCGTTGAGCCGCTCGAACACCTCCCACGGCAGGATCAGGGCGATCACCGGCGTCACGGCCTTGATGGTGAAGTCCCACTCGCCCTGGGGGCCGGCGAGCACCTGGCCGCCGAAGTGGTCGCCGTCGGCGAGGGTGCCGATCACGGTGTGGTCGCCGTACTCGCCCTTGCCGATCTTGTTCACCTTGCCGTGCGCGATCAGGTAGACCGTGTCCTGCGGGCGGCCTTCCTCGACCAGCACGTCGCCCGGCTGGAACTCGCGCTGCTGGAAGCGGTCGGCGAGCGCGGTCAGCGCCTCGACTTCCTCGAAACCGCGCAGCAGCGGGAGTTCGGTCAGCTCCAGCGGGATGACCCGCACGTCCGCGCCGATGTTGGTGAACGTCACCCGGCCGTCGCCGACCTCGTAGCTGAGCCTGCGGTTGACCCGGAAGGCACCGCCCTTGGCCTCCACCCACGGCAGGATCTTGAGCAGCCACCGGGAGGTGATGCCCTGCATCTGGGGCACGGACTTGGTCGTCGTCGCCAAATTGCGCGCCGCCGCCGTGCCGAGGCTGAGCCGAGGTCGCTCGGTGTCCAAGTCCGAATCGGTCACAGTCACCGCATCACACCGCCAATCGGATTCCGTCGAGTAGTCCGTGTCGACGGTAGTGACTCCGAATGCCTTACCGGAAGCGGCTGATGTGAGTACACCCCTGAGGGTCAATCGGCCCTGTGATGTGCACAGACGGTGCGGATTGCGGGGCTTGCGAGTAATAACGGGTGATCTTGTGTGGCTTTAGTGGAGGCATTCGCCGTGGCCGCGAATTCGCCTCTCGTCTCGGTGGACGGCCTTTCACCGGAACGTGCACTTGACAAAGTTCACGTGGAACGGGCGTGACGCCGCGATTGGTCGCGGCGCCACGCCCGGGTATCGGATCAGACGGAGTGCGGGCAGGTGTCCCGGTACTCCTCGATCAGCGTGCTGCGACCCGGTGCGGGGCACAGGAACTGCTCGTAGCGGGTGTCGTTGTCGATGAACCGCTTGAGCCACGCGATGCTGTACTTCGCGATCGTCGTGTTCGACGAGTTGGGTGCGAAGTGGTCCGCGCCGTTCAGCTCCAGGTACGCCTTGTCCAAAGTGGACGGCAGCGAGGTGTAGAACGGCTCGGAGTGCGACGACACGGACGCGACCGAGTCGTTCTCGGCGCCGACCACGAGGGTCGGCACGCGGACGCTGCCCCAGCTCTTGTCGGTGTGCCACGCGGTCAGCGGGATGGCCGCCTGGAGGGCGGGGCGGCGTTCGGCGGCGCGCAGGGTGCCGCCGCCTCCCATCGAGTGCCCCATGACGCCGAGCCGGGTCGCGTCGATCCGGCTGCGCACCGAGCTGCTCTGGGTCAGGTAGTCCAGGGCGGCCAGCAGCTGGGTCGCCCGGCTGTCGGGCTGGTCGTAGCGGCTGTTGGTGTCGATGGTGAACACCACGAAGCCCTGTGACGCGATGCGCGGGCCGAGCCAGGCCATGCTGGACTGGCTCGCGGTGTAGCCCGGGGACACGGCGATGGCGCCGAAGGTGCCCTCGGACGTGCTGGTCGGGTAGTAGATCGTGCCGCCGCCGAAGCCGGAAACGGACCAGGAGGACACCGTGGTGGACGCCGTGGCGAACGGGCCGCGGGTCGCCTCGATGCTGGAGTTGGTCGGCGCCGGACCGCGTCGGTACTCGACCTCGGCGGACGCCGGCGGCGTCACGCCGACCAGGGACAGGGCCAGCGCGGGGATCAGCGCGGGGATCAGTTTGCGGAGTTGCACGTCGGTGTACACCTCGCTTGGCAGGGAACTACGGACAGCGATGACCTTGCGCCACCCGGTGAGCACTCCGCATCGGTGCAACCACCGGTCCGGGGACGAAAACTAACGCTGGTAGATAATTTCCGCCGCACCCCTTCCGCCCGGCCTCGATCTCCGGCCAGACTGGCCGCATGCTGCGCGGACGTGACCGGCAGCGCGTCGCCGTAGACGCGTTGCTAGCCCGCGCCCGTGCCGGTCACGGCGGGGCGCTGGTGCTGCGTGGCGCGGCCGGGTCGGGCAAGACCGCGATGCTCGCCGCCGCGCGGGCGGCCGCCACGACCACGGACCGCGAGGTGCTGCTGTGCGTGGACGACGCCCACCTCCTGGAGGACACCGACTGGCTGGTGGAACTCGCCGCGAACGTCGCCGACGAGCCGGTGGCCCTGCTGATCGCCACCGAGGCCGAACCGCACGGCCTGCCGTGGGTGCGGCTGGACCCGCTCGACCACGCCGACAGCCTCCGCGTGCTGCGCGAACTCCGTCCGGGCCTGGCCCCCGGTCTCGCCGACGACGTCGCCGACCTGGCCCGCGGCAACCCGCTCGCGCTCACCGAACTGGCCCGCGCGCTCACGTCCGACCAGCTCGGCGGCACCGCGCCCGGACCCGACGCGCTGCCCGAGGACAGCTCGCTGCGCGCTCGCTTCGGCGCCCGGTTCGGCGCGCTGTCACCGCAGGCCAGGTTCGCGACCGCGCTGTGCGTCGTGGACGACGAGGTGGACGCGGACGCGCTGGCCCGGATGCCGGACCTCGACCTGGCCGCGATCGAGGAGGCGAACGCGCTGCTCGACGGCGGGCCGCTGGTCCGGTCCGCGCTGCGCACCGAGATCCCGCTGGCCCTCCGCTACGCCGCGCACGCCGCGTTGGCCGAGGCGTTGCCGCCCGGTCCCCGTCGCACGTGGCACGAGGCCGCCAGGGCGCCCGGCGCGCGCGACGCGTTCGCCGACCGGCTGGTCGACTCGGCGAACCGGGCCCGGCGCTGCGGCGACTACCCGGCCGCGGCCCGCGACCACGACCGCGCCGCCGCGTTGACCGCCGACCCGGACGCCAGGGCCCGCCACCTGATCGCCGCCGCCACCGACCACTGGGCGTCCGGCGCACCTCGTCGGGCCCGCGTCGCCCTGCGCACGGCCGCCCGGCTGACCGACAGCGACGAACTGCGGGCACGCGCCGAAGTGCTGCGCGGCGGGCTCGACCTGGGCAACGGCCTGCCGGACGTCGCGGTGCGCCGGCTGCTGCACGCGGCGGGCGAACTCGTCGGCACGCACCGCACGCTGGCCATCACCGCGCTCGGCTTCGCCGGGGAGGCGGCCAGCATCGCGGGCGACCACGTCCGGTACGCGGAGACCGCCGCGTTCGCCGCGAGCCTGCGCCGCCCCGACGAGCCGGACGAAACCCGGATCACGCTGGACCACCTCGCCGGCATGGCGGCCACGTTCGCCGGGCGGCATCACGAGGCCCTGCCCGTGCTGCGGTCCGTGGTGGAGCTGGCCGAACGCGTGCCGCACCCGCAGGCGAAGATCTGGGGCGGCCAGGCCGCCTACACCCTGGGTGACGCGACCAGGGCGCACGAGCTGGCGACGAGCGCGGTGACGGCGGCGCACGAGCACGGGCTGACCGCGTTGGTGCCGTGGGCGCTGGTGTACCGGGCGTTGTCCGCGATGCTGCTCGACCAGCACTCGGTGGCGTCGGCCGCGGCGTTCGAGGGGGTGCACGCGGCCACCGCGATCGGCCAGCACAACGCCGTGGTCGACCACCTCACGATCCTGGCGCTGCTCGCCGCGCTGCGCGGTGACACCGACACGGCGGTGCACCGCATCGAAGCCGCCGCCGAGCAGATCGCGGAACGCGGGCTCGGCCGTTCCGGCGCGTTCGGCGCGTGGGCGTTCGCCTGCGTGGACCTCGCGCTGGACCGGCCGGCCGACGCGCTGGACCGGCTCCGGCTGATGGCCGCCGGGTCGGGCGGCGTGCACACCGGCATCAAGGTGATGGCCGCACCGCACGTCGTGGAGGCCGCCGTCGGCTGCGGGCAGCTGTCTACTGCGGACCGGGCGTTGCGGCGGTACGAGAAGTGGGTGGGCACCACCGGCAGCGCGGCACGTCTCGCGTTGTCGCACCGCTGCCACGGCCTGCTCACCGAAGGCGTCCGCTCGGACGAGCACTTCCGCGAGGCGATCCGGCTGCACCGGGTCAGCGGCACCGCCATGGAACTGGCCAAGACCGAGCTGTTCTACGGCCACCGGCTGCGGCGCGACCGCAAACCGCGTGCCGCGCGGGACCTCCTGCGTGACGCGGTGAAGATCTTCCAGCGCTACGAGGCCGACCGGTGGGTCGCGCGGGCACGGGCCGAGCTGCGCGCGGCGGGTGAAGCCGTCGGACCGTCCCAGGCGGACCGGACCGCCGACCGTGCCGCGAACCGCGCCGCCGGCCGCGCCGACGTCGACCCGACCGCCGGACTGACCCCGCAGCAGGCGCAGATCGCCCGCCTGGTCGCCGAGGGCGCGACCAACCGCGAGGTCGCCGCGCGGCTGTTCCTGAGCCACCGCACCGTCGAGCACCACCTGCGCAACATCTTCGCCAGGCTCGAAGTGCGGTCCCGGGTCGAGCTCACCAGGATGCTCGACTGACTCAGGAGGTTTGGTGGCGCCCAGGATGTTGTATGCGTAAGGACTACCGGCACTGGCAGCGGATTCCGACCAGGTGGCACGACAACGACGTGTACGGGCACGTGAACAACGTCGTGCACTACGCCTTCATGGACACCGTGATCAACACATGGCTGATCACGGAGGGCGGGTTGGACATCCACCGCGGTCCGGCGATCGGGCTGTGCGTGGAGTCCCACTGCAACTACCGCTCGTCCGTCGCGTTCCCGGAGGCCGTCGACGCGGGCCTGCGGATCGGGCACCTCGGCCGCTCCAGCGTCCGCTACGAGATCGGCTTCTACCCCGAAGGGCGGGACGACGTGGTCGCGGAAGGGCACTTCGTGCACGTGTTCACCGACCGTTCGACCCGCAAGCCGGTAGCCATCCCGGCCGACCTGCGTGCCGCGATGGAAGGGCTGGTGGTGGCGTGAAGGGCGCGGTGCTGACGGAGGTCGGCGGTCCGCTCCAGGTGCTCGACCTGGAGCTCGACCCGCCCGGTCCCGGTGAGGTGCTGGTGCGGGTGCGCGCCACCGGGTTGTGCCACTCGGACCTGTCGGTGATCGACGGCTCCCGGATCCGGCCGCTGCCCATGCTGCTCGGCCACGAGGCCGCGGGCGAGGTGGTGGAGACCGGGCCGGGCACGTCGGACTTTGCCGTCGGCGACCACGTGGTGCTGTCGTTCGTGCCCGCGTGCGGGTCGTGCCGGCGGTGCGTGTCCGGGCGGCAGGCGTTGTGCGAGCCGGGTGCGGCGGCGAACCGCGAGGGCACGCTGTTGAGCGGTGCGCGGCGGCTCCGGCTGCCCGACGGCACGCGTCCGCACCACCACCTCGGGGTGTCCGGGTTCGCCGAGTACGCCGTGGTGTCGGAGAAATCTGCCACGCTCGTGCCCGCCGACCTGCCGTTCGAGATCGCCGCCCTGTTCGGTTGCGCGGTGCTCACCGGCGCCGGCGCGGCGTTCTACAGCGCGGCCGTCACGCCGGGGGACCGGGTCGCGGTGTTCGGGCTCGGCGGTGTGGGGCTGGCCGCGTTGCTGGCGGCACGGGCGGCCGGCGCGTCGCAGATCGTCGCGGTGGACGTGGTGGAGCACAAGCGCGCGTTGGCGCGGAAGCTCGGCGCCACGCACGACGTGGCCGGCGGACCGGACGCCGTCGCGGAGGTGCGCTCGGTGACGGGTGGTGGCGCGGACAAGGTCATCGACACGACCGGCGTCGCGGCCGTGCTGGAGCAGGCGTACCTGGCCACCTGCGCGGGCGGCACGACGGTGACCGTGGGCCTGCCGCACCCGGACCGGACCATCTCGCTGCCCGCGTTGAGCCTGGTCGCCGAGGAACGGACGTTGAAGGGCAGCTACCTCGGCTCCTGCGTGCCGCGGCGGGACGTGCCGAGGTTCGTCGACCTGTACCGGGCCGGGCAGCTGCCCGTGCACGAACTGTTGTCAGGACGGCTCACGTTGGAGGAGATCAACACCGGTTTCACCCGTTTGGCCGCAGGAGAAGCCGTCCGCCAGGTTGTCGTTTTGTGATCACCGAGCCTGTACCGTTGCCCGGATCGAGTGACGGCTAGGCAGAGGAGTGGTCGGCGGTGCGGAGACGGTCGATGCTCGCGGGTGTGGCTACGGCAGTGGGCGGAATGATCGCGGGCGGTGGTTCGGTGGGCGCGGCGGGGCGTTCGGGCCCGTTGGGGCTGGGCGACTACCGGTTGGTGAACCTGGCGCACGTCAACGACCCGGACCGGACCAACGTCTACCCGGGCGACCCGGAGTTCACGCTGACCACCGTGACCACGGTCCCGGAGCACGGGTTCTACCTCCAGTACGTGTCGCAGGGCGAGCACACGGGCACGCACTGGGGCGCGCCCGCGCACTTCAACGACGACCAGCCGTACGCCGACGAGCTGGACGCCGAAGACCTGTTCCTGCCCGCCGTGAAGATCGACGTGCGGGAGCAGGCCGCGCGGAACGCGGACTACGAGGTCACCATCGCGGACCTCCAGCGGTGGGAGAGGCAGCACGGCCGCATCCCGAACGAGGCCGCGGTGGTGCTGTGGACGGGGTGGGAGCAGCGGTGGGGCACCCCCGAGTTCTTCAACTTCGACGCCTCGGGGCAGATGCACCAGCCCGGGTTCTCGCTCGCGGCCGTGCAGTGGCTGGTCGACACCGGTCGTCTCGGCCGCCGTGGCGCGCTGGGCACGGACACGTTCAGCCCGGAGCCCGCGACCGACGTCGAGTACCGGGTGTCGAAGCTGCTGTACCGGGAGCACCGGATCAGCCTGGAGATCCTGGCGAACCTGGCGCAGCTGCCCGAGCAGGGCGCGCACATCCTGGTCGGCGGCACGGTCAACCGCCGCGGCTCCGGCTCGCCCGCGAGCATCTACGCCTTCGTGCCCAAGCGGTGACGACGGCGGCGTGACCGCGGACCGGATCCGCTCAGGGCACGCCGCCACCTCTTCCGTCACCCGCCAGACCGTCAGGGGTCACCCGTAGGCGGTTCCGGCTGCGGTGTTGCGTTACGCGTTGCGTCACCCGTGCCCGGGCGACACGTCGGACAGGCGCCCACCCAGTTCCCGCAGCCGCTCCGCGATGTCCACAGTGGCCTCGATCAGGTCGGTCAGGGACACCCCGGGCTCCACCGGCGTCCAGCCGCGGGCGAGGAAGTGGATGACCTCGGCGTGGTCCCGCAGCTCCCGAGCGAGCGCCTCCACCTGGCCGGGCAGCGCCACGGCCGACCGCTCGGCGACCTTCCTGGCCCGGAACGCGCGTTGCCGGCACGCCGACGAGCAGTACCGGCGGGGTCTGCCGGTGGTCCGCGCCGGGAACTCCTGCCGACACTGCTCGCAATTCAATTCGCGCGACTTTCGTTTCGGGCCGCCTGCGTTTTCACGTTACGAAAAGGCGTGCCCGGCGCTCCCGGGAAGCCAAGTCAGGTGAATGCGACGTCGACGTATCGAGTGAAGGCCGGTCCCTTGACGCCCTGCGCTCGGCGGCGTGTACTTGTTTCGACGGACGGACCGGAAAAGCGAATATCCACAAGTTCGCGAATCCGCTGACCGGACATCCGTCGGGAACGGGCGAACGCGGTGTCGTCGACCGGCCCGCGACCGATCACACCGCGACCGATCACACCACGCCCGACCATTCCTCGCCCTGGTGTGAATTTATCCGAGTTTTCTCCTTGTGAAGGAGTTGTCCTGCCATGCCAACGAAGTACTCCCTGACGGTTCGCAATGAATCTACCCAGTTCCAGGACCTCTGCGTGTACCAGGAGCCGGTGGACCTCGGCGTGCGCAACGCCATGTCCCTCGCCTGGCTGACCGCGCCGGCCTGGCCGCACACGACCGTGACCTTCGAGTGGTCGCTCGACTACTGCTTCGCCTGGTCCTACACCGGCACGTTGAAGCCGGGCACGCGGTTCCGGGCGCAGCAGGTCCAGCAGGCCAACCCGCAGGACCTGACCTCGAACCAGGTCCTGTTCGACTACGCCGACGGCGCCCACCGGTTCGTTCCTGGCAAGGCGTTCGGCATCCCCGAGCTCGGCAACCTCTACATCAGGGAGTTGCCGACCGTGCCGGCGGACGGCGCGGCGGTCGGCATCGGCATGTCGAACTCCGGCGTGTTCGCGGTGCAGGCGCAGCCCAACGAGAACCTCGTCTTCAGCCCGCACCCCAGCTACTGGCTGACCGCGGGCACGTTCGCGCACGGCGAGGTGCTCGACATCGAGCAGATCAGCAACTCGGTGGAGTTGCAGTACAACGCGGGCTTCCAGATGACCGCGGTGCTGAACCCCGACAACACGTGGACGGTCAACTCCGGCACGCAGTCGATCGCGGCCTGATCACCCCGGGTCGACCCGCTCCCCGGTCGACCACGTGACCCGTGCGCCGGACGTCCCCTCCGGCGCACCGCGAGGACGACGGGGTCGAGGTCCGCAGGGCGCCCACGACCCGCCCCGCTCGACACCCCGGGTGCCCCCACCACACCGGCCCGTCGTCCCGGGCGCGGAGCGCGCACTTCCCCGGCGCGCTCCGCGCCCCCTCCCGAGCGCATTCCGTTCTGTTCTCCCCCTCCAGGAGTCCACCATGGCTTACAACACCATCGGCCCGGTCGACGTCGTCAAGGCCGTTGTCGAATGGATCCAAGCGGACCAGCCGACGATCGACACCCTCTCGGTGTTCGCGGGCGGCTGGGAAGGCTGGGCCCGCAACCAGTTCGCGCTGTGGCTGCAAAACCAGCTCAGGCTGCGGCTGCGGAACAACAATCCACTCGATGTCCTGACGGAAGCCAACTACATTCCGACCGGCGAGGGCGCGGTCCCGGTTTTCGAGAACGCCCAGGCGCGCGCGGACCTCGTGTTCAATGCGCTCAGCCCGGCCGTCGCGGACACCGCGCCGGTCATCATCACGGAGTTGAAGTGCCAGTCGCCGAAACAGACTTGGACCTCTTTCCGGTCCGGGCTGAGCCGTGACGTCACCAAGCTGTACGGCGTCAACCCCGACGTCGACGACGCGTTCGGCCCGGAGAACGTGATGGTGCTGTCGCTGGGCATCTGCTTCAACGAACCCGGCTTCCGCCCCGCGGCGGGCTACCGGGTCGAGAGCGCCGGACGCCAGTACGCCGTGCAGTGGTGGGCGGACCCCGATCTGCTCGGCTGACCCGGTCACGCGGGGGTGGCCGGGCCGCCGGACCGACCGCCCCCGCCGGCCGCCGGACCGACCGCCCCCGCCGGCCGCCGCCGCCGCCGACCGCCGCCGACCGCCGCCGACCGCCGCCGCCGACCGACCGCCGCCGCCGACCGACCGACCGCCGCCGCCGACCGACCGCCGCCGCCGACCGCCCCCGCCGACCGCCTCGTCCTACGAGTGGACGACGAGCCCTCGACCGCCACCGCGCTTGGCCTCGTACATGGCGTTGTCGGCGCGGCTGAGGAGGGACGCGGCGGTGGCTTCCGGGTCTTGGCCCGTGCAGATCACCACTCCGACCGACGCGCTGATCTCTTCGCCGAGCGCGTCGAGCACGCGGGACGCCACCTGCTCCGGCTCCGCTACACCTTCGACCAGGACGCCGAACTCGTCACCACCCAGCCGGGCCACCACGTCGGTGTCGCGGACGCACTGCCGGAGCCGCTGCGCGACCGTTTCGAGCACCGCGTCGCCGTGCGCGTGGCCGGACACGTCGTTGACCGCCTTGAAGTCGTCCAGGTCCACGAACAGCAGCCCGAACGGCGTGCCGTCGCGGTGGTGGTCGGCCAGCGCCTCGTCCAGCCTGCTCTCGAACAGCGCCCGGTTGGCCAGGCCGGTCAACGGGTCGTGGTGCGCCTGGTGGTTCAGGCTGTATTCGGATTCCCGCAGCAACAGCACCAGCTTCGTGTTGTCCACCAACGTCACCAGCTGCCGCAGGATCACCGCGACGAACACGGTGAACCCCGAGGCGATCTCCACCCCGTCCAACGGCCGCAGGTCGCCGATCAGCGTGCGGCGCAGCACCAGGACGCTGCTGACCAACAGCGGCACGTACGGCATGAGCAGGTAGGCCCACTGCCACCGCCGGCGGTGTCGGCCCGGCCCGGACGCGGGCGACGCCACCGGCGCCAGCGCGGCCAACGCGATCAGCGCCGGCCCCACCACGAACCCGGCGTTGGCCAGCGGCGGCACTTCGGGCGCCTGAATGCTGACCAGGTAGGCGAAGGCGAGGTCGGACAGCGCGAGCCCCACCAGACCCAGCCCGAGCAGCCGGAGTTGGTTGCGCAGCACCACTGTCCGGTCCGCGCTCAGCACCACCACGATCACCAGCAACGCCAGGTCCGTCACGGGGTACGCGATGGCCACCAGGAACGCGGCCGTGCTCGGGTTGCCGACCGAGACCAGCCCGCCGAGCGACGTCGTCCACGTGAGCACGAACAGCGACCCGGTCACGATCAGACCGTCCAGCAGCAACACCAGCCGGGCGCTGTGGGAACGGCGGTCCAGCAGCGCGTCGGGTGAGCCGGATCGGCGGAAGTTACCGATCACCAGCAGCGCGATGAACGCGAACGGCACGATGCTCAGGTACCCGGCGTCCGCGAGGGACGGTGACGGCACGGCCCGCCGTTCGACCAGCTGGTACCACGTCCACAGCACCTGCCCGGTGGACCAGCCCGCCATGCCGACGCCCATGGCGAGCCGCCAGCGGCGGTCCGGCCCGGTGGCCCGGCGGGCCGTCCACAGGCAGCAGCCGGTCGCGAACAGGCCCGTGGCGAGCTGTGCCAGGTCGTCCAGCACGACCGCGGCCTCGCCCTTGACGATGTCGAAACTCGCGGCCACGGACGCGGCGGTGGCGATCACCAACACGACCGCGGCCGTGGTGGCGAACCGACGCGTCCCGATCACGCCGGCCAGTGTGCCGTATTCCCGTGTCGTCGGCCGGGTCGCCCTGTCAGGATCAGCGAGTGGCAGAGCAGGAGGTCCCCGTGGCCGCGGAAGTGGTGACGGGGCAGGATTATGAACGTTACGCACGTTATCGGATCGCCGAGTCCGGTGGGGACGCGGACGCGTTCGGGCTCTCGTACAACGTGCTCCACCTCGCGTACATGATGATCACCGACTACGAGGCGTTGGTGCACCGCGAGCAAGGGTGGACCATGCCCGGGTTCCGGTTGATGTTCAAGTTGTGGATCCTCGGTCCGACCCAGCCGGCGCGGCTCGCCGGACTGTCCGGCACCACGCGGTCGGCGATGTCCAACCTGATCAACACGTTGGAGCGGGCCGGGTTGGTGGAGCGGACCAGGGACGACCAGGACCGGCGGGTCGTCTTCGTGGCGTTGACCGACCGCGGCCGCGATTCGGTGGCCCGCGCGTTCCCCAGCCAGAACGCGCGGGAGTCGCGCTGGTTCGAGGCGCTGACCGACGACGAGTGCGCGCGAATGGTGCAGATGATCCGACGTGTGGTGGCCGCCCGGCCCGATTGAGTCCGGACGCAATAGGCGCGACCTGCCTCGTTTCGATTTGGTAGCGATTTCAACGAACGCCGTCCGGGTTGCATATTTGCCCGGCTGAAGTATTCGTTCCACAATGTGGGAGCGCTTCCACTCTAATGGTGGAACTGTGCGCCGATGGCATTGCGCTACCTTCCTGTAACCGCCGTCACATCGTGAAGTGAGGTCAGAGGAAGGCAATCCATGCTGAGCACAGTGGCCGCGGCGGTTTTGGCCATGTCCGCGATCAACCCATTAAGTGAACCGCAGGTCGACATCGCGCCTGATTACGTCACCGTCGAAGTGCGGACGGTGAACGGCTCCGGTTGCCCGGCCGGTACCGCGGCGGTCGCCGCCGCGCCCGACCGCACCGCGTTCACCGTCACGTACAGCCAGTTCCTCGCCCAGGCGGGCGCGGCGTCGGAACCGACCGACTTCCGGAAGAACTGCCAGCTCGCGCTGGAGCTGAGCTACCCGCAGGGCTTCACGTTCGGCGTCACGCAGGCCGACTACCGCGGGTTCGCGCACCTCCAGGCGGGCGCCGTCGGGATGGAGCAGGGCAACTACTACTTCCAGGGCATGTCGCCGACGTCGCGCAAGAGCCACACGTACACCGGGCCGTTGAGCGACAACTGGCAGGCGACCGACAGCACGGAATGGGGCGCCATCGTGTACGCCCCGTGCGGTGAGCAGCGGCTGTTCAACATCAACACGGAACTGCGGGTCTCGGCGGGCACGTCGACCGGCACGAGTTTCATGGTGATGGATTCGACGGACAGCAACGTGAGCACCACCTATCACTTCTCCTGGAAGCGCTGCTAGCACCGGCCGGACCGCCCTCCACCCGGTACTGCGCCGCGTGTTCTCAAACTGCGTCAATTCGCCGCCGATAACCCCTGCTCGAGGACGAGTCGGAAGGTGTCTCCATGTTCAATTTCGTGGTGGCCGCCACCATGGCGGCGGCGATCGTCATTCCTCCCGGTGGTGCGCCGAACACGGTTCCGCCGCCGGACCACATGACGATCGACGTGGTGACCGTGAACGGCTCCGGCTGCCCGGCCGGAACCGCCGCCGTAGCGGTGTCACCGGACAACAAGGCGTTCACCGTCACGTACAGCCAGTTCCTGGCGCAGGTCGGTGTCGGTTCACTGCCCACGGATTTTCGGAAGAACTGCCAGCTCAACCTGAGGCTGAACATCCCACAGGGGTTCACCTACGGCATCGCGCAAGCCGACTACCGCGGCTTCGCCCACCTTGAGCAGGGCGCGACCGGAATGGAACGTGCCAACTACTACTTCCAGGGCATGTCGCCCACGGCGTACCAGAGCCACAGCTACGAGGGCCCGTTCAGCGACGACTGGCAGGCGACCGACACGACCGAGCTCGCCGCGATCGTCTACCACCCGTGCGGTGAGCAACGCCTGTTCAACATCAACACCGAGCTCCGGGTGAGTGCGGGCACGTCCGACCCGACCAAGACCACGAGCTTCATCTCGATGGACTCCACGGACGGCAGTGTCGAGACGACCTACCACTTCGCCTGGAAGACCTGCCCGTAGCCCGACTCCGGTCCCGGCGGGCAGGCGCCGCGCCGGGGCCGGTCGGAGTGGTGACGGGAAGGAGTCCCCGGTGACCGGACCACGCTGTCCGGCCACCGGGGACGGCTCATGGGAACGGTCGCGGTGGGCGGCGGGCACCCGCCCACCGCGGCGGCCGGATCGACGGCCCTGCCCCGAAAGCGGACTCGGGAACTCGCGGGGTGAGGAATGCGGCAGCCGGCTGCGGCACGTCGGCGCGCAAGAGCGCGTGCGCGAGGCGTTCGACCGGCTCGCTGAAGCGCTGAGGTGACGCGTGGCCGGACCACGTTGTCCGGCCACGCGTGCAGGGGGTCCCCGGACGCACGTCGTTGTACGCCCGGGGACGGCTCAGACGAGCGGCCGGTCGGTCGGCTCGATCGGCCGCGGCAGGACGTGCCTGCCGGTGAGGTAGGCGTCCACGCCGGCGGCGGCCGAGCGGCCCTCGGCGATGGCCCACACGATCAGCGACTGGCCGCGCCCCATGTCGCCGGCCACGAACACGCCGTCGACGGAGGTGGCGAACGAGTCGTCACGGGCGACGTTGCCGCGTGCGTCGAGACCGACGCCCAGCTCGGTGAGCAGGCCGTCCTTCTCCGGGCCGACGAAGCCCATCGCCAACGTCACCAGCTGCGCCGGGATCTCCCGCTCGCTGCCCGGCACCGGCTCGAACCGCCCACCGGACGCCTCGACCTCGACCAGCTTCAGCGCCCGCACCGCACCCGCGTCGTCACCCAGGAACTCCACGGTGGACACGGCGTACAGCCGCTCGCCGCCCTCCTCGTGGGCCGACGTCACCCGGTACAGCATCGGGTAGGTCGGCCACGGGTGTGCCTCGGCGCGCTTCTCCGGCGGCCTCGGCATGATCTCCAGCTGCGTCACGGACAACGCGCCCTGGCGGTGGGCGGTGCCCACGCAGTCCGCGCCCGTGTCGCCGCCGCCGATGACCACGACGTGCTTGCCCTCGGCCGTGATGGGCGGCGCGTCCAGCTCGCCGCGCGCGACCTTGTTCGCCCACGGCAGGTACTCCATCGCCTGGTGCACCCCGGTCAACGAACGGCCCGGCACGGGCAGGTCCCGCCACGCCGTCGCGCCACCGGCCAGCACCACCGCGTCGTAGGACTCCCGCAGCTCCTCGACCGTGACATCGACACCGACGTTCACGCCCGTCCGGAACTCGGTGCCCTCGGCCCGCATCTGGTCGAGCCGGCGGTCCAGCCGCCACTTCTCCATCTTGAACTCGGGGATGCCGTAGCGCAGCAGCCCGCCGATGGCGTCCGCCCGCTCCAGCACCACCACGTCGTGGCCCGCACGGGTCAGCTGCTGGGCGGCGGCCAGGCCCGCGGGCCCGGAGCCGACCACGGCCACCTTGCGCCCGGTGCGCGTCGGCGGCAGCTGGGGCGTCACCCAGCCCTCGTCCCACGCCCGGTCGATGATGGAGATCTCGACCCGCTTGATGGTGACGGCATCGCCGTTGATCCCCACCACGCAAGCGGCCTCGCACGGCGCGGGGCACAACGTCCCGGTGAACTCCGGGAAGTTGTTGGTGGCGTGCAGGCGTTCCGACGCCAGCCGCCAGTCCTCCTTCCACACCAGGTTGTTCCACTCGGGGATCAGGTTCCCCAGCGGACAGCCCTGGTGGCAGAACGGGATGCCGCAGTCCATGCAGCGACCGGCCTGCTTCTCCAGCTTGGGCTGCTCGAACTCCTCGTAGACCTCGCGCCAGTCGCGCAGGCGCAGGAAAACGGGACGGCTGCGCGGGGTCTCACGTTCGGTGGTGAGGAACCCACGAGGGTCAGCCATGGGATGCCTCCATGATCGCTTGGTTGACGTCGCGGCCTTCCAGCTCGGCCCGTGCCTGTGCCGCCAGCACCCGCTTGTAGTCCTTCGGCATGACCTTGGTGAAGCGGTCCACCGCCAGGTCCCAGTCGGCCAGCAGCGCGTGCGCCACCGCGGAGTCCGTCTCCAGGTAGTGCTTCTCCACCGCACGGCGGAGGAACTCGCGGTCCGACTCGTCCAACGGGTCCAGGTCCACCATCTCCTGGTTCACCCGCTGCACGGCCGTGTCCAGCACGTACGCGATGCCGCCCGACATGCCCGCGGCGAAGTTCCGCCCGGTCGCGCCGAGCACGACGACGCGCCCGCCGGTCATGTACTCGCAGCCGTGGTCGCCCACGCCCTCGACGACGGCCAGCGCGCCCGAGTTGCGCACGCAGAACCGCTCGCCGACCTTGCCGCGCAGGAAGATCTCACCACCGGTGGCGCCGTAGCCGATCACGTTGCCCGCGATGATGTGCTGCTCGGCGACGAACTGCGCGTCGGCCACCGGCCGGACCACGATCCGCCCGCCGGACAGGCCCTTGGCCACGTAGTCGTTCGCGTCGCCGACGAGCCGCAACGTGATGCCACGCGGCAGGAACGCGCCGAACGACTGCCCGGCGGTGCCGGTGAACGTGATGTCGATCGTGTCGTCCGGCAGGCCTTCACCGCCCCACCGCTTGGTCACCTCGGAGCCGAGCATGGTGCCGACGGTGCGGTTCACGTTGCGCACCGGCAGTTCCAGCCGAACGCGGTCACCGGACGCGATCGCGCCCTCGGCGAGCTGGATCAGCGTGTTGTCCAGCGCCTTGTCCAGCCCGTGGTCCTGCGCCACGACGTGGTGCCGCGCCGCGCCTGCCGGCAACTCCGGCACGTGGAAGATCGGCGACAGGTCGAGCCCGGCCGCCTTCCAGTGGTCCACCGCGACACGCGTGTCGAGCAGGTCCGCGTGCCCGACGGCTTCGGCCAGGGTGCGGAAACCGAGCTGCGCCAACAGCTCCCGCACTTCCTGCGCGACGAACTCGAAGAAGTTCACCACGTGCTCGGCCTTGCCCGCGAACTTGGCGCGCAGCACCGGGTTCTGCGTGGCCACGCCGACCGGACAGGTGTCCAGGTGGCAGACCCGCATCATGATGCAGCCCGACACGACCAGGGGAGCGGTGGCGAAACCGAACTCCTCTGCGCCGAGCAGCGCCGCGATCACCACGTCCCGCCCGGTCTTGAGCTGGCCGTCGGTCTGCACCACGATCCGGTCGCGCAACCTGTTGGCCAGCAACGTCTGCTGCGTCTCGGCCAGGCCCAGTTCCCACGGGCCGCCCGCGTGCTTGATGGACGACAGGGGAGAGGCGCCGGTGCCGCCGTCGTGGCCCGAGATCAGCACGACGTCCGCGTGCGCCTTGGACACGCCCGCCGCGACCGTGCCGACACCGACCTCGGAGACGAGCTTCACGTGGATGCGCGCCGCCGGGTTGGCGTTCTTCAGGTCGTGGATGAGCTGCGCCAGGTCCTCGATCGAGTAGATGTCGTGGTGCGGCGGCGGCGAGATCAGGCCGACGCCGGGCGTGGAGTGCCGGGTCTTGGCGATCCACGGGTACACCTTCGCGCCGGGCAGCTGGCCGCCCTCGCCGGGCTTCGCGCCCTGCGCCATCTTGATCTGGATGTCGTCCGCGTTGACGAGGTACTCGCTCGTCACGCCGAACCGGCCGGACGCCACCTGCTTGATCGCCGAACGCCGCGAGTCGCCGTTGGCGTCGCGGGTGAAGCGCTCCGCGTCCTCGCCGCCCTCACCGGTGTTGGACTTCGCGCCCAACCGGTTCATGGCGATCGCCAGCACCTCGTGCATCTCCTGCGAGATGGAGCCGTAGGAGATGGCGCCGGTGGCGAACCGCTTGACGATGGACGAGACCGGCTCGACCTCGTCGATCGGCACGGGCTCCCGCACGCCCTCCTTGAACGCGAACAGACCGCGCAGCGTCAACAGACGCTTTGCCTGCTCGTCCACCGCCCGCGTGTACTCCTTGAAGATGTCGTAACGCCCGGTGCGAGTGGAGTGCTGGAGCTTGAACACGGTCGTGGGGTTGAAGAGGTGCGCCTCACCCTCGCGCCGCCACTGGTAGTCGCCGCCGACCTCCAGCTCGCGGTGGTGCGCCCGGACGCCGTCGGCCGGGAACGCCATCCGGTGCCGCCGCGCGACTTCCTCGGCGATGACGTCGAACCCGATGCCGCCGAGCCGCGACGTGGTGCCGGTGAAGCAGGAGCGGACGACCTCGTCGCCGAGGCCGATCGCCTCGAAGATCTGCGCGCCGGTGTAGGACGCCACGGTCGAGACGCCCATCTTGGACATCGTCTTGCGCACGCCCTTGCCCAGCGCCTTGATCAGGTTGCGGGTGGCGACCTCCGGTTCGACGTCCGGCAGCTCCTCCACCGAAGCCATGGCCAGGTAGGGGTTCACCGCCTTCGCGCCGTAGCCGATGAGCAGCGCGATGTGGTGCACCTCGCGCGCGTCGCCCGCCTCCACGATCAGGTCCACCTGGGTGCGGGTCTTCTCGCGTACCAGGTGGTGGTGCACCGCGCCGGTCAGCAGCAGCGACGGGATCGGCGCGTGGGTGGCGTCGAGACCGCGGTCCGACAGGACGACCAGCCGTGCGCCGTCCTCGATCGCCTGGGACACCTCGGCCCGGATCTCGTCCAGCCGGCGCACCAGCGCCTCACCGCCGCCCGCGACCTCGTACAGGCCGCGCACGGTGAAGGTGCGGAACTCCGGCAGCGTGCCGTCGTCGTCCACGTGGACGAGCTTGGCCAGCTCGTCGTTGTCCAGCACCGGGAACGGCAGCGAGATCCGCCGACAGCACGACGCGTCGGCGCTCAGCAGGTTGGGCTCCGCGCCGAGCGTGGCGTGCAGCGAGGTCACCAGCTCCTCGCGGATCGCGTCCAACGGCGGGTTGGTCACCTGGGCGAACAACTGGCTGAAGTAGTCGAACAGCTGCCGCGGCCGGTCCGACAGCGGCGCGAACGGGGCGTCGTTGCCCATCGAGCCGATCGGTTCCGCGCCCGAACGGGCCATCGGGCCCAGCAGCAGCGCCATTTCCTCTTCGGTGTAGCCGAAAGCCTGCTGCCGCCGCACGAGGGACGAGTGCGTCGGCACCTCCCGCTCACGCGCGGGCAGGTCGGCCAGGTGCAGGATGCCGTCGGCGACCCACTCCTGGTACGGGTGCTCGGCCGCCAGCTCGCCCTTGATCTCCTCGTCGTCGATGATCCGCCCCTGGGCGGTGTCCACGAGGAACATCTTCCCCGGCTCCAACCGGCCCTTGCGCACGATCGTCGTCGGGTCGAACTCCAGCACGCCCGCCTCGCTGCCGAGCACGACCAGGCCGTCCTCGGTGACCCAGTACCGGGCCGGGCGCAGGCCGTTGCGGTCCAGCACCGCGCCGATCAGCGTGCCGTCGGTGAACGACACCAGCGCCGGACCGTCCCACGGCTCCATGAGCGTGGAGTGGAACTCGTAGAACGCGCGGCGCTGCGGGTCCATCTCGGCGTGGTTCTCCCACGCCTCCGGGATCATCATGAGCACCGCGTGCGGCAGGCTGCGCCCACCGAGGTGGAGCAGCTCCAGCACCTCGTCGAACGTCGCCGAGTCGCTCGCGTCGCGGGTGATCACCGGGAACACCCGGGACAGGTCACCGGGGATCAGGTCGGTGGCGAGCATCGACTCGCGCGCGTCCATCCAGTTCCGGTTGCCGCGCATGGTGTTGATTTCGCCGTTGTGCGCCACGTACCGGTACGGGTGCGCGAGCGGCCACGACGGGAACGTGTTGGTGGAGAACCGGGAGTGCACCAGACCGATGGAGCTCGTCACCCGCTCGTCGGTGAGGTCGGGGAAGAACTTCTCCACCTGGGGCTCGGTGAGCATGCCCTTGTAGATGATGGTGCGCCCGGACAAGCTCGGGAAGTACACGTCCGTCGCGTGCTCGACGCGCTTGCGGACGACGAACGCGAGCCGCTCCAGCTCCAGGCCGGCGGTGCCTTCCGGACCGGCGAGGAAGAGCTGGCTGAACGCGGGCATGGTGGTCTTCGCGGTCGGCCCGACGTGGTCGGTGTCGACCGGCAGTTCACGCCACCCGAGGACCGTCGCCCCTTCTTCGGCGGCGATGCGCTCGATCTGTTCCCTGACCTCGTCCTGGCCCTCTTGCGGGAGGAACGCGGTACCGACCGCGTAGCCGCCGGGCTCGGGCAGGGGGAAGCCGACGACCTCGCGGTAGAACGCGTCGGGCACCTGGATCAGGATGCCCGCGCCGTCACCGGTGTCCGGTTCGGCGCCGCGCGCGCCTCGGTGTTCGAGGTTGCGCAGCGCCACCAGGGCCTGGCTGACGATCGCGTGATTTCTGCGGCCGGCCAGGTCGGCGACGAACGCGACACCGCAGGCGTCGTGCTCGTACTGCGGGTCGTAAAGGCCTTGCGGCTGGTGGTGGGTCACAACGGGCCCTCCCGTGGCGTCGTCCGGGCATCGTCCGGGCATACGGATGCGGCCGAACGCCCACGCGCGGCTTTACGCGGACAGCTCGGCCTACAGGTTCTGGCTGTGGATCCACGCCCGAGAGATCTTCGGCGTGGTGACCGCACTCCGTTGTGCGGGAGAACTGCACTTCCTTGTGCGCGCGTGCCGCGGCCGGATGGGCAGCGAGACGTGCTGAGCGGTGCACCGGGATTGCCGGGGTCTTGTGACGATAGTGTGAATTCGCGGTTATGGCTCTAGTCCGAGAGGGCGTCGTGGTGAATCACACCACTACTTGACGCCGTTGCGACCAACGCTGTACACCCGGTCGGGCTAGTAATTCTTTTCTTTCAGTTGTCGGTGAAGTCAGTCTCCGGCTCTTCTGGACTCCCTGACACAGCCCGCCGCGACGACGAGGCACAGCGCCGCGAGGGCGCCCTGCCACCACGCGGCCTCGCTCACGGCGAGGGTCACGTTGACGCCGGCGACCAGCGCGAAGAGGGCTGCCAAGAGGGTCCAGAGCCGCCGTTCGGCCTTCTCGCCCCGGGGGAAGGGGACGAATGTGGGTGGGTGGGTCACGGCCGACACCTCCAGTCCGGGCTTGCCGCGCTCGACGTCGACAAGTCAGGTGGGAGTACCCGCAGATTGCGTACTCCACACCTCGGGGTGGTGACTTTTTTCGGCCGGTCACCCAGCGTGTGCGTGTGTGATCGTGGTCACGCCACCGTTACGCCGAACAGGACGCCGACGTAGTAGGTGACGATCATCGTGAGTGACCCGACCACGACGTTCCGCCGGACCGCGCGGCCGACGTGGCTCGACCCGAGGCGCGCGCTGATCGCGCCGGTGAGCACCAACCCGACCAGCACGGCCACCGCGCACGCCCACACCCGCCAGGCCGTCGGCGGCAGCACGATCGCGATCACCGGGATCAGCGCGCCGATCGCGAACGCCACCAGCGACGCCCACGCGGCCTGCCACGGGCTGGTCAGGTTGTCCGGGTCGATCTGCAACTCGGCCTCGGCGTGCGCGCGCAGGGCGTCCTGCTCGGTCAGTTCGCGCGCCACCCGTGCGGCCAACTCCTCCGACAGCCCCTTCTCCCGGTAGATGTCGGCGAGTTCCCGTTCCTCGGCCTCCGGCATGTCGCGCAACTCTTGCGCCTCCAGCCGGAGCGCGGCCCGCTCGGTGTCCCGCTGCGTGCTGACCGAGGCGTACTCGCCGCCCGCCATCGACAGCGATCCCGCGACCAGCCCGGCCACACCCGCGGCGAGGATCGTGTTCCGGTCGGCGGTGGCGCCCGCGACGCCCACCACGAGGCCGGCCGTGGACACGATGCCGTCGTTCGCCCCGAGGACGCCGGCGCGCAGCCAGTTGAGCCGTCCGGAGAGGTCGTCGTGGTGCGGTTCGCCGGGGTGCGTCATAACGGAGATGGAATCACCACTCGGCTACCGGGTGGAGTCCCGGGCGCGAACGGGTGAAAGGCTGCGACAGCGGTTCAGTCCAGTCCTGAGTGGTCCGGTGCCGTCCGGCGAGCGCCGTGTGATCCACTCCCGGCTGACGAATGGGGGGAGACGTGGTCAGCAGACGAGCGGTGTTGCTCGGGGTGGGGGCGGTTGTCGGGCTGGGCGCCGTGACCCTGCCGAGTTCCGTCCGGCGACACGTCGAGCCGTGCTCGGAGTGGGGCGCTCGGCCGCCCGTCGAACAGCCGTTGTCGTTGGGCCACAAGCCGGAGCGGATCCTGATCCACCACACGGCGACGGACAACGCGACGGACCTGTCACGGGGGCACGCGCACCGGTTGGCCCGGTTCTTCCAGGAGCTGCACATGGACCGCAACGACTGGGGCGACACCGGGCAGCACTTCACCATCACCCGGGGTGGGGTGTTGTTGGAGGGGCGGCACGGCAGCCTCGACGCGCTGCTCGCCGGTGATCGGATGGTGGAGGGCGCGCACGCGTTCGGGCAGAACCGGAACTCGATCGGCATCGAGAACGAGGGCACGTACGTCGACCAGGAGCCGCCGGCGGTGCAGTGGGACGCGTTGGTGTGGCTGTGCGCGGTGATCTGCCGCCAGTACGGCATCCCGTCCACGGAGATCCACGGCCACCGCGACTTCTGGGACGGCACCGTGTGCCCCGGCGACGCCTTCCACGCCCTGTTGCCCCGGCTGCGGGCCGAGGTCGCGTTGGCCTAGGTCGTGCCGGCTCGGCGTCAGCCCGCCATCGTCGGCCGCCACGCGGTGGCGTCGAACGTGCGGTCAGCTGCTCTCGACGATGCGCCACTGCGGTCCGCCGACCCACGTGGCTTCCAGCCGAGAGGTGTGGCCAGGCCCGGTGAACTCGACCACGACGGCGTCCGCGGGCTGTTCGACGGTCGCGGCGAAGCCTTGGCGTGGGGTGGCGGAGATGGGTTGCATGTCGGCGGGGGAGAAGCGGATCGCGGCCACCCCGCCGTGGAGGCGGAAGCTGCGCAGGTACACCGGTCGGCCGTTCTCCTCGGTCCACGTGCCGTTCTCGGACGGCAAGGGCGGGGGCGGAGTCGTGGTCGTGGTGACGGCGGCCGTGGTCGTGGTCGGCGCGACTGTCGCCACGACAGCCGCCTTGGTCGTCGTCGTGGGGGGAGCGGGGGCGACGGTGGTCGTCGTGGTGGCGGCGGCGCTGCGGATCACGGACGACTGGACGGGCCCGGCGACGACCCGCGGCCGTTCGGGCACGCCCGCGTCCAGCACGAACCGGATGCCCAACCACGACAGCACCACCGCGACGGCGGTAGACGCCAACCACGCGGCGAGGTACTGGAGGCCCCTGGTCACGCGGCCATACTGCCGGAGGCTTCGACCCGGCGGACCCCTGGCCGCCGGAGAGGCGCGCTGCCCTGCGTCAGGGGCGGGTCCGGACGCAGGGCGGCGCGGTCGGGTCAGCCGGTCACGGTGTTGAGCAGGGCGAGGTAGCCCTGGCTGTAGCCGGTGGCGTTGGGGTGGAACGATTCGGCCAGCCGGAAGAGCGAGAACTGGTTGATCCAGGGCGAGCTCCCACAGGCCCCGTGGCCCGTGAAGTGCGCCCGCGCGTCGACGTAGCGGACCCCGGCTGCCGCCGCGCGTCCGGCGATCACCTCGTGCAGGGCGTCGGCGCCCCGGTTGAGCGCGGCTCGCTTGGTCGTGTTCATGCACGTGCCGGTCGGCTCGACCAGCCTCGGGTAACCCAGGACGATCACGGTGGCGTTCGGGGCGCGGTCGCGGATGGTGGCGTAGGTGGAGTCGAGACGTCCCGGCAACGTCGTCCGGGCGCTCTCGATGCCGGTGTTCACGGCGTTGACGCAACTGGTGTCGCTGCCGGTCACGCAGGTGATCATGGTGTTGGCGAAGCCGACGTCGTTGCCGCCGATGGTGATCGTGACCTGGTCCGTGCCCGCGTCCAGCGACGCGAACTGGTCGGTCATGCTCTGCGTGGTGGCTCCGCCGCAGGCGGCGTACTTGAAGGACGACACCGCGTGCGTGTTCGCCCAGAGCTGCGCATACCCGCGCGCGCTGCGGTAGCACGAGCCGCTGACGTACGGCGGCGCGCCCGTCCCGGAGGAGTACGAGTCGCCGAGCGCGACGTAGTCGACGGCCGCCGCGGCCTGTGCCGCGGTCGAGGTGAGCATGACGGCCAGCGCGGCGGGCAGCACCGCGCACACGACCTTGCGAAGACGTAAGCGCACGTCCGGTCCTCCTCGGAAGTCACCTGCGTGAAGGCGGCAGGTCGCCGACGTTACGAAGGCGTTCCGAGGGATCACAGTCAGTGCTATTCTCGTTACCTGCGAGTAACATAGACCGCTTCGCCGGGGTGTCGCCATGATCGTTCCGCGCCGCAGCGACGCCCTGAGGAACCGGGCGGCGATCATCCGCGCGGCCGAGGAGTTGGTGGTCGGCGGCACGACCCCGTCGCTGGCACGGGTCGCCCGGCTGACCGGACTCGGCCAGGCCACCGTGTACCGGCACTTCTCCGACCGTCGCACGTTGTTGCTGGCCATGGCGCGGGAGCACTTGGCGCTGCTGGCGGAGGCGGCCGAGCGGAACGCCCACGACCCGGCCGCGTTCCGGGCGCTGCTGGCAGCCGTGATGGCCTACCAGGTGTCGATGCGCCCGCTGGTCGACGAGATGCGCCGGTTCCCCGAGCCGGACCAGCGCGGCCACGTGCGCAGACTGCTGGACGCGCTGCGCGGCCCGTTCGCCCGTTCCCAGGAGGCCGGGCACCTCCGGCACGACGTCGTGCTGAACGACATCGTGGTGGTGCTGACGATGCTCCAGGCGGCCGTCGACTCGACACCGGACCCCGGCCGCGCGATCCCGGTGCTGCTGGACGGGCTGTTCCGCACGGAACCCCGCTGAGCCCGGCGGCGCGCGTTATACCGTGCGCGCCATGGTCTCGGTGCTGCTCGTCGAGGACGATCCGGTGGTGCGGTCGGCGGTGACCCGGGCGTTGACCGGGCTGGGGCACGCCGTCCTGCCGGTCGGCACCGCGTTGGAGGCGCTGCGGGAGATCACCGGCGGCACGTTCGACCTCGTCGTGCTCGACCTCGGCCTGCCTGACATGGACGGCGCGGACGCCCTGCGGATGATGCGCGGGGTGTGCGACGTGCCGGTCATCGTCGCCACCGCCCGCGACGACGAGAAGGAGATCGTCCGCCTGCTCAACGCGGGCGCCGACGACTACCTGGTCAAGCCGTTCTCCAGCGAACACCTCGCCGCGCGGTTGTCGGCCGTGCTGCGCCGGGCCCGCAAGGAGGCCGCGCCCGCACCGCTGCGGGTCGGCCGGCTGACCGTCGACCCGGACCGCCGTGAAGCGACGCTCGAAGGGCGCGAGCTGAACCTGACCCGCAAGGAGTTCGACCTCCTCGCCTACCTCGCCGCCCGCGAGGGCAAGGTCGTGCCGCGCGCCGAACTCCTGGCCAACCTGTGGAACCTGCCCGGCCGGCACGACGACCAGACGCTGGACGTGCACCTGTCCTGGCTGCGCCGCAAGCTCGGCGAACGTGCCGCCCAACCCCGCTACCTGCACACCGTGCGCGGCGTCGGGTTCAAGCTCACGGCGGCCGAGTGAGGAAGTCCCTGGCCCTCGTCTCGCTCGCCGTCACGTCGATGGTGGCGCTGGCGTTCCTGATCCCGCTGGCCCTGGTGGTGCGTCAGCTCGCCGAAGACCGCGCGGAGCTCGACGCGGAACGGCTGGCGGGCGCGCTCACCCCGGTCCTGGTGATCACCACCGACCCGGCGGCCGTCGGCCAGGCCTTGTTGAGCACCGGCGGCCGGGTCGCGGTGCACCTGCCCGGCGGCGAGGTGGTCGGCGTGCCGATGGCCACCGACGCCCAGCTCACCGCAGCACGTGAGGAGGGCCGTGCGTCCACCGAGGTCATCCCGGCGGGCCGGGTGCACCTCCAGCCCGTGCTGCTGGACCAGGGCCGCGTGGCGGTGGTGGAGGCGTTCGTGCCCGTGGCCGAGTTGTCCCGCAACGTCACCGAGGCGTGGCTCGCGCTCAGCGGCGTCGCGGTCATCCTCGTGCTCGGTTCGGTGCTGGTCGCCGACCGCCTCGGTGCACGGGTCGTCAAAGCCTCCACCGCTCTCGCGGAAGGCGCGCGCAAAATGGGCCAGGGCGATCTCACCACCCGGGTCACGCCGAGTGGCCCACCCGAATTGCTCGACGCGGGCGGCGCGTTCAACCGGATGGCCGACCGAATCGGCCAACTGGTCGCCAACGAACGCGAAATCCTGGCCGACCTCTCGCACCGGCTGCGGACACCGCTCACCGCGTTGCGGCTCGATTCGGAAACGCTCGGCCAGGACCCCAACGCCAACCGCGTCCGCCAGGCGGTGCACGCGCTGGAGCGTGAGGTCAACGAACTCATCCGGGCCGCCCGCCGTGAACTGGACGACCCCGACGGCGGTCGCTGCGACGCCGCGCAGGTCGTGCACGACCGGCTGGTGTTCTGGTCCGCCCTCGCCGACGACCAGCAGCGGCTGTGGAACCTGCGCGGCACCGAACGCCGCGCCCTCGTCCCGCTGACCCGAAGCGACCTCGCCGCCGCGATGGATGCTGTGCTGGGCAACGTCTTCCGGCACACGCCCGAGGGCGTCGGGTTCGTGGTCGCCCTGTTCCACCAGGCCGATCGGGTGGTGATCGTGATCGAGGACGCCGGTCCCGGCATCGACGACCTGGAGGCGGCGTTGCGGCGGGGGAGCAGCGGCGCGGGCTCGACCGGGCTCGGGCTGGACATCGCCCGCCGGGCGGCGGAGGCCACCGGTGGCTCGCTGGTGGTCGACCGGGGACCGCTCGGCGGCACCCGGGTCCAACTGCGGTTGGGCCGTGCGGAGGATCAAGTCTGAGTGCGGCCGCCTTTTCGGCGCCTGATGCCAGGTTTAAATGTTCCTTAAATAAATGTGTGTTGACAGTTCCGCGTTACCGGATAAAGTCATTAACGGAATTGAGTCGACCGTCGCGCTCCCACCCTTGCCCGGTCGCCCGGTTCCCCGTTCGGTGCGGCGACCGCGGCACTTACCCTGCAAAGAAGTGCTCACGGTCGCCGCGCCCGGAATACCGCCGAATGCAGATTGAGGTTTTCCGCTTGTCGCGCAAGAGCAGTGTGCTGACCGTCGCCGTCGTCCTCGCCGGGTTGGCCCTGGCCGGGTGCGAGCACCCGGACGGGACGGCCCTGGTCACGGTGAGCGCGACGGCCACGATCCGCACCACGTCCGACGCCGGCGTCCCGCCCGTGACGACCACAGCGGACGCCACGACGTCCGCGCCCAGCGCTGCGACGCCCGAGGCGCCGCCCGTCACCACGACCACCACCGAGCCGCCGCCACCGCCCGCCGTCCAGGCACCGGTGGAGCAGCCCGCGCCGCCCGCGCCGTCCGCGCCCGCCGTGCGGGCCAAGACCGAGGTCGAGATCGCCGAGGCCAAGGTGGTCGAGTTGACCAACGCCGAACGCGCCGCCCACGGCTGCCCGGCCCTGGCCGCCGACGACCGACTCGCCACGGCCGCCCGCGCGCACAGCGCCGACATGGCCGCCCGGAACTACTTCGACCACGTGTCCCAGGACGGCCGCACGTTCGTGGACCGGGTCAAGGCCGCCGGCTACCCCGCGCCCGGCGCGGAGAACATCGCGGCAGGTCAGCGCACCGCCGAGGCCGTGGTGAAGGGCTGGATGGACTCACCCGGCCACCGCGCCAACATCCTGAACTGCAAGCTCAAGGCGTTGGGCGCGGGCATGGCCCTGGGTGGTTCGTACGGTCGGTACTGGACTCAGAACTTCGGCTGGTGACCGTCGCGGTCGTTGCCGCCGGCGGGTAGTTCGTCGAGGATCAGGACGGTGTGGCTGGACGTCACGTCCGGCATCGTCTGCAAGCGGGACAGGACCAGGTCGCGGAGGCTGTGCGCGTCCGGGGCGCGGACCAGCAGGACCAGGTCGTAGTCGCCGGACACCAGGGCGCCGTGCCACACCTCCGGGATCTCCAGCACGCGCTGCCGCACGGCCTTCCACGAGTGCTGGCTGATCTTGAGGTAGACGTACGCCGAGATGCCGAAGCCGTAGCGCTCCGGGTCGACCACCGCCGTGTACCCCGTGATCACGCCGTCGCGGTGCAGCCGTTCGACCCGTGAGTAGGCGCTCGCGCGCGAGATGTGCAGCTTCTCCGCGAGCGTCCGCATGGACATCCGGCCGTCCGCCCGCAGCTCCTCCACGATGCGCCGGTCGAGCGTGTCGAGCGGAGCCGAATGTCCAACCCTCACCGTCATGTGGCCGACGATAACCCGTCTGCGAGGCCATTCGTCCAGGTTCGAGGGCCAGATCTGGAACTTTGGCCGCTGTGACGCGGACCATGCGCAGCATCTCGTCACATGAGACACCGGAGGAGCCCATGGCCCGCACCCGCGCGCCCGAGCGGACGTTGCTGCCCAGCGACGAACCGCTGTCCCTGCTGCGCAAGGACGGCTCACCGGTGGACGATTCGCCGCTGGCCATGCCGGACGACGACGTCCTGGTCGAGCTCTACCGGCGGATGGTCGTCGGCCGCCGCTTCGACACCCAGGCCACCTCGCTGACCAAGCAGGGCCGGCTCGCCGTCTACCCGTCGTCACGCGGGCAGGAGGCGTGCGAGGTCGGCTCCGTGCTCGCGCTGCGCCCCACCGACTGGCTGTTCCCGACCTACCGCGACTCGGTCGCGCTCGTGACCCGGGGCGTCGACCCGGCCGAGACGTTGACCCTGCTCCAGGGCGGCTGGCACCTCGGCTACGACCCGTACGAGCACCGCGTCGGCCCTCAGTGCACGCCTTTGGCCACCAACACGCTGCACGCGGTCGGGTTCGCGCACGCGGCGCGGTTGAAGGGCGAGGACACGGCGGCGCTGGTGTTCGTCGGCGACGGAGCCACGTCCGAGGGTGACACGCACGAGGCGTTGAACTTCGCCGGCGTGTGGAAGGCGCCGGTGGTGTTCCTGGTGCAGAACAACGGCTACGCGATCAGCGTGCCCATGTCGAAGCAGAACGCCGCGCCGTCGTTGGCGCACAAGGGCATCGGGTACGGCGTGCCGTCCGTGCTGGTGGACGGCAACGACGTGGCCGCCGTGTACGCGGTGGTGCGTGAGGCGGTGCTGTCGGGCGGGCCGACGTTGATCGAGGCGTTGACCTACCGGATCGAGGCGCACACGAACGCCGACGACGCGACCCGCTACCGCACGTCCGACGAGGTCGCGGCGTGGCTGGACCGGGATCCGGTGGACCGGCTGGAGACCTACCTGACGTCACGGGGGCTGCTGGACAACGCGCGCCGTGCGGCGATCACGGCCGAGGCGGAGGAGTTCGCGGCGTCCGTGCGGTCGAAGATGAACGTGGACGTCGAGCCGTCGCCGGACGACCTGTTCGAGCACGTGTACGCGTCCATGCCGCGCCACCTGCGCGAACAGGCGACGGCGTTGCGCGAGGAGCTGGCATGAGCGCGGTCTCGATGGCCGGCGCGTTGAACCGGGCGCTGGCCGATTCGCTGGCCGACGACCCGAGCGTGCTGGTGTTCGGCGAGGACGTCGGGGCGCTCGGCGGGGTGTTCCGGGTGACCGACGGCCTGGCCGCGCGGTTCGGCGAGCAGCGGGTGTTCGACACGCCGCTGGCCGAGTCCGGCATCGTCGGCACCGCGATCGGCATGGCGATGAACGGGCTGCGGCCCGTGGTGGAGATGCAGTTCGACGCGTTCGCCTACCCGGCGTTCGAGCAGATCACCAGCCACTTGGCGAAGCTGCGCAACCGGACGCGCGGGCGGGTGTCGTTGCCGGTGGTGATCCGGGTGCCGTACGGCGGCGGGATCGGCGGGGTCGAGCACCACTGCGACTCGTCGGAGGCGTACTACACGCACACGCCAGGGCTGCGGGTCGTCACGCCGGGCACGCCGGATGACGCGTACCGGTTGCTGCGCGACTCGATCGCGTCGCCTGATCCGGTGATCTTCCTGGAGCCGAAGCGGCGGTACTGGGCGAAGGGCTCGCTGTCCACCTCGGGTGACCCGATCGGGTTCGACCGTGCGCTGGTGCGGCGGGCCGGGCGGGACGTCACGTTGATCGCTTATGGGCCGATGGTCGTGACCGCGCTGGAGACGGCCGAAGCGGCGGCGGAGGAAGGGTGGGACGTCGAGGTGGTGGACCTGCGGTCGCTGTCTCCGTTCGACGACGAGACGGTGTGCGCGTCGGTCCGGCGCACCGGCCGGGCGGTGGTCGTGCACGAGGCGTCCGGGTTCGGCGGGTACGGCGCGGAGGTGGTCGCCCGGGTGACCGAGCGGTGCTTCCACCACCTGCACGCGCCCGTGCTGCGGGTGACCGGGTTCGACATCCCCTACCCGCCGCCGAAGCTGGAGGAACACCACTTGCCGAGCGTCGACCGGATCCTGGACGCGATCGCCCGGCTCCAGTGGGACGACGAGGTCGTGGGGAGCTACGGTGCCTGACTTCCGGCTGCCCGACCTGGGCGAGGGGTTGACCGACGGCGAGATCGTCACGTGGCTGGTGTCGGTCGGGGACCACGTGTCCGTCGACCAGCCGGTGGTCGAGGTGGAGACCGCGAAAGCCGTGGTCGAGGTGCCGTGCCCGTTCGAGGGCGTGGTGAGCGCCCGCTTCGGCGAACCAGGCGAGAAGCTGCCCGTCGGCGCGGTCCTCCTGACCGTAGGCGAACCGACCGCAGGCGAACCGGCCGAACCGACGACATCGGGCAGCGGCAACGTCCTGATCGGCTACGGCACCTCAGACGACACCCCACGCCGCCGACGCCGCCCCCGCAACCCCCGTGAGTCCTACGTTCAGAACCCGAGAGTCCTACGTTCAGAACACCCGAATTCAACACTCGGAACACCCGCGATCCCCGCCGCCCGCACCGCGCCCGCTGTGATCTCGCCGTTGGTGCGGCAGATGGCGCGGGAGAACGGCTTGGCGCTCGACCAGGTCGAGGGCACCGGGCCGGGCGGCGTGATTCGGCGGGTCGACGTGGAACGCGAGCTGACCGCGCGGACGGCTCCGGTCGGTTCAGGCCGCCGCATCCCGTTGCGCGGCGTACGTGGCGCGGTGGCGGAGAAGCTGGCCACCTCACGTCGGGAGATCCCCGAAGCGACCGTGTGGGTGGACGTCGACGCCACCGACTTCCTCGCCGCACGTGCCGCGCTGCCGTCGGTGTCACTGCTGGCGTTGCTGGCGCGGTTCACCGTGCTGGGGCTGAGGAAGTTCCCCGAGCTGAACTCACGGGTCGAGGGTGACGAGATCGTGGTCCTCGACCAGGTGCACCTCGGCTTCGCCGCCCAGACCGACCGCGGCCTGATGGTGCCGGTCGTGCGGGACGCGCAGTCCCTGACCACCGCCGAACTGGCGTCCGCCATCGCCGCGCACACCGCGTCGGCACGGGAGGGCAAGCTCGCCCCCGCCGCGATGACCGGAGGCACGTTCACGGTCAACAACTACGGCGTGTTCGGCGTCGACGGCTCGGCCGCGATCATCAACCACCCGGAGGCCGCGATCCTCGGCCTCGGCCGCATCATCGACCGGCCGTGGGCGGTGGACGGGCAGCTCGCGGTGCGGAAGGTCGCGCAGCTGACCCTCGCCTTCGACCACCGGGTGTGCGACGGCGGCACTGCGGGAGGGTTCCTGCGGTTCGTCGCCGACTGCGTCGAGTCCCCGATCATCGCGCTGGCGGATCTGTAGGTGGGACGAGCGGAACTCGGAGGACGGCTGCGCGGGATCCTCGTAGATTGATCGGCGTGACGAAGCCCGAGTACCCCATTCGGACCCGGCGCCTGACCTTGCGCCCGTTCACCTTCGCCGACCACGACGCGTTGCACTCGTGGCAGTCCCGCCCGGACGTGGTGCGTTACCTGTACGGCGAGCCGCGCAGCCCCGAGGAGACCGCCGACAGCCTGGCCGTGAAGGTCGCGGTTACGTGGCCGGAGAAGGAGGGCGACCACCTCGCGCTCGCCGTGGAGAAGGACGGCGAGGTCATCGGCGAGACGGTGCTCAAGTGGCTCAGCGAGAAGCACCGCCAGGGCGAGGTCGGCTACATCTTCCACCCCGACCACCACGGCAACGGCTACGCCACCGAAGCCGCCGTCGTCATGCTCGACCTCGGCTTCAAGCACCTCGGCCTGCACCGCGTCGTGGCGTCGTGCGACGCGTTCAACGAGCCGTCGTGGCGGGTGATGGAGCGGCTGGGCATGCGCCGCGAGGCCCACTTCCGGCACAACGAGGTCTTCAAAGGCGCGTGGGGCGAAGAGCTGATCTACGCCATCCTGGAGGACGAGTGGCACCGGATGGCGGACAGCCGCTGAGGGCCGGGCGGCGGATGATGGCTCGATGCACGAGTACACCGTGGACAGCGGCGCCTACGAGCGGTGGCTGGCGGAACACCAGGACGAGTTCGTGGTCAACGCCGAGCGCAGCCTGAACCCGGACAACCTGGTCCTGCACCGCGCCAGCTGCCACACCATCAACGGCACACCGAGCCGCGGCACGACCTGGGTCGGCAGCTACATCAAGATCGTCGGCACCCGGCACGAGCTGGAAACCGAACACCCGACCGCCCGCCCGTGCCGCACCTGCCTGTGACACCCGGCATCATCGGACCATGTCGAGCCGGTTGGTCTGGTACGTCAGCTACGGGTCGAACATGCACGCCCAGCGGTTCGCGTGCTACCTCGCCGGTGGGACGCCGGTCGGTGCGACGCGGTGCTATCCGGGGTGTCGGGACGGGAGTCCGCCGGTCGACACCAGGGCGTTGGAGCTGCCCGGCGGGATCTACTTCGCCACGCACTCGCCGGTCTGGCTGGGCGGTCGGGCGTTCTACGACCCCGACCTGCCCGGCACGGCCGCCGCGCGCGGGTACCTGGTGACGGCGGCGCAGTTCGCCGACGTCGCCGAACAGGAGATGTACCGGGAACCGGCCGCAGACCTCGACCTGACCGCCGTCCTGGCCGGCGGCAGGCACGTGCTCGGCCCCGGCCGCTACGAGACGCTGCTCCACCTCGGCGAGCACGACGGCCACCCGGCGCTGACGTTCACCGCACCCTGGCGCGCGGACGACGTCGTGCACACCGCACCTTCCGCCGCCTACCTGGAGATGCTCGGATCCGGCATCGCCCAAGCGCACGGCTGGACCGCCGAACGGATCGCCACCCACCTCGCCCGCCGCACGCCGTTCTGGACCGCGGCCGACATCGCGGCGCTGGTCAGTCCTTCTCCACCACGGCGGTGAGGTTGCCGTCGTCACCGGGGACGCACGACGCCTCCCGCTCCGACATGGCCAGGAACTCCGTCATGCACCGCCCGAACTGCTCGTACCCGCGCGCGTTGGGGTGGAACGACTCCTGCAACGCGTGCCGCGCCCGCGCCTCGTCCCGCAGACCGTCGAAGTCGACCGTGAGCCGGGTGAACCACTCGTCCTCGGGCTTCTTCCCCCGCATGCACGCCTCGCGCTCGTCACCGGCCTTGGACAGGTCGAGGAACCGCGCCCCCACCTCGTCCGCCGCCGAACGCAGCCCGTCCGACAGCTGGTCGACCGCCGTGTCCCGAACCCACTCCAGGTCACCGGTCCGCAGCGGGCACCCCGCGAGGTTCTGGAGGTCGAACGGCAACCCCGGCGCGACCGGCGCGGCGTAGGACTGGAGGACGAGCGTGTACGACCGGGGCGTGTAGCCCTCGTCCTGCAACACCCGGCGGACGTCGCGCAGCGCGCGTTCCACCTTGGGCGTCATCCGCTTGACCCGGGCCTTCCACTCTTCGGCCATCGCCTCGGCGCAGTCGGTGCGGCGCTCGATCCACGCCCGCAGGCACGCGCCCAGCACGTCCGCGAACCGCGGGTCGTCGTTCGCGCCCACGGCCACCACGACCACCGACACCCGGTACTCACGCGCGATCGCCGCCAGCTGCCTGGCCTGCGAACCCTCCGTGTTGCGCACCTGGTCGGTGATCCCGACCTGCTCCGAGTTCGCGCCCGAGCAGGCCAGGTTGAACACCCGGTCCACGTCCGCGACCTGCGTCTTGTGCACCGACGCCTTCAACGACCGGTGGCACCAGTTGCCGTTCTCGCCGTCCGTCCCCGGCTCGTACGTCCCCGCGCCCTCACCGGCCATGGTGCTGTCGCCGAGCGCCACCAACGCCCGCGGCGCATCGCGCGACGGACCGGGTGAAGACGGGTACGGCGAGTCGCTGACCACCAGCAACAGGGCGAGCAGCGGGAACACCAGGGCGACGGCCACGAATCGACGCAACATCGACGCCCATCCTACGGAGACACCCGCCTACGGAGACACCCGCCCGGACACCCGCCCGCCGTCGAGCACCACAGTGCGATCCGCCGCGCGGTGCACCTCGTCGTGGTGCGTGGCGATCAGCACGGCCGCGCCCGCGTCCGCCGCCTGGCGCAACACCTGGACCGCCTTCGGCGCGCTGTGCCGGTCGAGGTGCGCCGTGGGCTCGTCGGCCAACAGCACCCTCGGCGACCCGACCACTGCCCGCGCCAACGCGGCACGCTGCTGCTGCCCGAACGACACCTCTGCCGGGTAACGATCGGCCAGGTCGCCGATACCCAGCTCCACCAGCAGTTCCGTCACCCTGGCCAGCGAACCGACCCGGCCGAGCCGGACGGGCAGCGCCACGTTCTCCGCCAACGTCAGCTCACCGGCCAGCCCCAGCGCCTGCGGCAACAACGCGCACCGCTGCCACGACGGTGGCGACGTCAGCACCTCGCCGCCCAGCTCCACCGTGCCCGCGTCCGCCCGGTCGAACCCGGCCAGCACGGCCAGCAGCGCGCTCTTGCCCGACCCGGACGGACCGGACAGCGTCACCAGCTCACCGGCCGCCACCGCCAGGTCCACCCCGCGCAGCACGTGCACCGGCCCGCCGGCGTGCCGGAACGTCCGTTCGATCCCCGTCGCCCGCAACGCCACGGCCCGCGCCACCGTCGTCGCCCCGACCTCCCGCGATGCCGTCATGCCGCCAACGCCCCGTTCCGCAGGTCGAACCTCGTGTCCGCCAACGCGATCAGCCTCGGATCGTGCGACGCCACCACCACCGGCACACCCCGCCGCGCCAAGTGCGCCAACGTCTCCAGCACCAGGTCCGCCGACACCGCGTCCAATTGGGACGTCGGCTCGTCGGCCAGCACGACCGTCGCCTGCCGCGCCAACGCGCACCCGAACGCCAGCCGCTGCTGCTGCCCGCCGGACATCGCGGACACCTTCCACGTGGCCGTGCCGGGCAGCCCCAACTGCTCCAGCAGCTCCTCCACCTGAGCGACCCGTCCCGCTGCCTGAGCCGCCGCACGCAGGTTGTCGCCCACGTCCAGGTGGTCGATGAGGTTGTCCGCCGGGTTCTGGAACACCAACGCGATCTCCCGCCGCCGCAGGTTCCGCCTGGCCCGCGACGACAGCCGCGCCGTGCCCGAGCCACGCAGCTCCACGCCACCGACCGTGGGCCGTTCCACCAGGCTCAGCACCCGCAGCAGCGTCGACTTGCCCGAGCCGGACGGCCCCGCCAACACCGTCATCCCGTGCGCGGGCACGTCCAGCGACACGTCCGACACCGCCGTCACCGCCCCGGCGGACGTCCGGTACTCCACACCCACGCCGCGCAGGCGCAACACGTGCTCAACCACGATTGACGTCCTCCCGTGGGATACATCGAGGGATTTCAACCAGCCCGATCGGCGAGAACCGCTGGGCTGCTGTTGGTTGGCGTTGTGCCTTCCGGCCCCGGTTGTCCGGGTTTGCCCGCCCCAACTCACGCTCACGGGTCTCGTGGCCGAGTTCCGCCCGCCCGGCGGTAAGGATGTTGACGGCCGCGTTGACGTCGGCGTGGCACCTGTATCCACATGCTGTGCACCGGAAGTCTGCTTGACTCTCGCGGGACCTGCGGTCGACATGTCGGCAGGAGGAACAGGTGATGGACGTGTACGCGGGATTGATGGTGACGACCCGGCTACCTGTTCGCCTCGCGGCGCTGCGGCAGGCCGCTTCCAGCCGGTGCCAGCCCTTGTCCAGAATCGCGCGGTTCAAGCCGGACTTCTGCCTAACGCGTCTCCCGGGCTGGTCTGGCGTGCCCGCCGCTGAGGCCGTCATGTTCTTGATGCGCAAGGCCTCGAAAACGACGAGGCTGTTGCCACGGGCCATGGTACGACCGACCTTCGTGGTGAAGTCCTGACGCCGCCGCCGGACACGGCCTAGCGTGCGGTTCAGTCTGGCGACAGCGGCTTTACGGCGGTTCAACCCCTTTTCGGTACCCGCCACTCGCCGCTGCAAGTCTTTGCAGTGCTCGATCTCGCGTGGACTCGCGTATGACTGGTCGTAGAACTCTCCACAACTGGTGACAGCCAACGTCTTGACTCCACGGTCGACTCCGACTGCGCGCTGCGGGTGGGCGTGAATTTCCGGAGTTTCGTCTGGGTCGGCCACCAGGATGGAGATCCACCACCGTCCACTTTCCCGACGGATCGTGGCTGATCGGATGCCACCGAGTGGACGCGACCATCGGATGCGGACCCAGCCGAACTTGGGCAGCTTGACCTGGGCGTTGTTGTGGTTCAAGGGTTGCACGGTGATTTGTGCCGGATCCGGGAAGCGGAAGGACGGAGACCAACTGCGCGCGGATCGCCACCTCACGTTCCACGTTCCATGCGTTGTGCAGGCCTTGTCCAAGTCCATCAATGTCTGCTGAAGGGTATGCGACGGAGGCTGCGCCAACCAGGGGAACGAAGCCTTGGCGTCGGCGAGCTGCCGTGCTTGTTCGCGATAGCTGATCCACGAGCCGCGAGCGCCGTAAAGGCGGCGTTGTTCGAGGGCAGTGTTCCACACCGATCGGCAGGTAGTGCCAATGTTCTCTGCGAACGTGGCTTGATCGGACGTGAAGTCCACGCGGTAACGACGACCGGACAGCACTGTCACCCACCCCCTCGAACATGCGGTCGAATAGTAGCCGGCTGATTGGGCGTTTGCGTATGTTCGTCACACCATCGAGCTACGCACGAATCAACTCCCCGATCTTCGCCGAACGCACCGCGCGCACCGCGATCCACGCCGCCACCAGCACCACCAGCACGCTCCCCGCGACCGTCGTCACCAGCAGCGGCAGGACGTCGGGGACTTCCGGCGTCGGCGTGAGACGAGGTGCGGGATCGAGCTTGGGCACGGTGACGCCGCTGCTCACGGCGCTGGAGGTCATCCCGATGACGACCGCGGCGGCGGCCACCGCGCCCAGTTCGAACAGGTGGCTGCGCAGCATCGCGGCCGGACCGAGGCCCATCCGGCTGCTGAACGCGCCGGACAGCGCGTTCTGCCGCCGCCGCACCTCGACCGCCAGCAGCAGCGCGATCGCCGCCACCACCGCGAGCACCGCGCCGAGGGCCGTCACGAACCCGAACGTCCACTGGATCGTGAGGAACGGCAGACCCTGGACCGCCTTCGACTTCTCGCCGGGGTTGAAGTGCTTCACGCCGGCCGCCGACAGCGCCGAGGTCAGCTCGCCGAGCGGCTTGCGCGACCACACGTACCAGGAGCCGACGTCGTCCCGGTCCTCGATCCGGTCCACCGGCACCACCCAGCCGGACCTGCCGAGCTTCGGGAACGCCGGCACCCACGCCGACGGGTTCACCGGCGGCAACCCCGGCAGCCGGACTTCACGGCGTGGCACGTCGCCGACCCGCAGCGGCTCGGTCAGCAGCGCCGGGTCGATCTCGAACGGGAACGCGCCCTCGCGGAACGTCCTCGGGTCCACCACCAGGGCATAGCGGTCGACCTGCTCGACGAAGCCGACGATGGTGGAGTCACCGCGCAGCGACTCCGGCAGCTCGGTGGTCTTCGACGAGATCCGGGCGACGCTGTTCGAGCCCGTGAACATGCCGGACTTCACGTCCAGCGCGGTCTTCTGCGACCCCGCGATGGCCGTGCCGACCGCGATGGTGCCGACGGCGAGCACACCCACCAGCAGCACACCGGTCACCGGTCCCCGTGCCGCGGCGAGGCGGCGCAGGGCCAACTGCGCGGCCGGTTTGGACCAGAACCTCGCGCGGTGGGACGCGGCCAGGCCCCACTTCGCCAACCGTGCCGTCAGCAGCGCGGCCGTGAGCACGACGAGCAGCGGGAACGCCAGGGCCGCGGCGTCGATGCGCGGCAGTCCGCCGATCTTGGTCGTGGTGGCCAGACCGCTGTGCTCCACCCTGTTCCACGCCCACACGGCCAGCGCTGCGGTCACCAGCTCCCACGGCAGGGCGGCCAGGACGTTGCGCAGCCGGTTGCCCCGCAGGGCTGCCTGGAACATCCGGTGCGTGCGCAGGGCTGCGGTGGCGAACGTGACCACGATGCTCAGCGCCACCACCGCGACCACCGCCGACGCCGCGGTCGACACCGTGCCGGGCGGCAGGATGTCCGACGGCGCGTACAGGGGCAGCAGCAGCCGGGCCGTGCCCAAGCCGGCCGCGCCGCCGACCACCAGCGGCAGGCCCAGTTCCAGCACGCCTCGGCCACCGAGTGCGAACGGGCCGGCGCCGCGGACCCAGAGCAGGCGCAGTTCGTGCTGCCGGCGCTGTGCCCATTGGACGGTCACCGTGGCGATGCCCGCCAAGCCGATGAGCAGGCTGATCAAGGTGAGGGGCAGGACGGCGGACCGCACGTTCGTCACGGTCTGCGCGGCGTTCTCGACCGGGAGCGCCAGGTGCGACACCTTGCGGTTGAACATGTCCTCGATCGGGGCGATGCGCTCTGTGCCCTTGGCGAGCAGGGTCGCGGCCTCGTCGATCGTGCGCGGCACTTCGGACGGGAAGCGCACGGTGACGTCGGTCGTGGTCGTGGCCTCCGGGGGGAGCGCGGCGAACGACTCGGCGCTGGGCATCCACACCACGGCGGTCGCGAGCTCGTCGCGGTCCAGCACGTTCGGCACGACGAAGTGGCGTTCCGAGCACCACCACTCGGGCAGCGGGTCGAACACGTCGGCGTAGACCGCCGTGACCGGGGGCAGCCGCCCGCCCATGCCGCGTTCGCCCAGGCGCAGGTCGGTGGTGACGGCGATGCTCTGCGGCACCCACAGACCGTCCTTCGAGCCGCCTTGGAGCACCTTCAGGTGGTCGGTGGCGCCGGGCCGGTGGCCGAACTTGGCCATGGTCTGCTGCCCGCCGAAGTCCACTCGCTTCTCGCGCGTGTATGTGCCGATCAACGGCGGCGTGTCCGGCGTCGCGGCGGTGACCACCTGCACCAACTCGGCGACGTGCTGGTGGGGGAACCCGCCGATCCCGGTGGCCTCCAGCGACGGGTGCAGCGCCTCCTTGCACAAACGGTTCTGCTGGTAGTCGATCGCGGCACTGCCGGAGGCGGCCGAGTGCATCACGGCGGCGGCCACCACGAAACTGAGCAGCAGTGCGGTGACCACGCTGACCAGCAGCGTCAGCGGGCTCGACAGGGCAGCGCGCGGGGCGGCCCTCCACGGGATCTGCACCCGCGAACGGTAACCGGCGGACCGTCCACGCAGGAGAGTTTTCATGAACATCGGTCGCGTCCCGGACAACCTCCGGACAACGCGAGGGCTGTCCGGAAACGAGGCGCGCGGATCTGACAACGGCCTCGCGGTGTCGAAACGGTCTTGTCAGGGTATTAAGGACACCATGAAGCCGACCGTGATGAAGAAGTCGCTCGCCGTGCTGGCCAGCGGAGCGGCGTTGTTCCTGACTCTCGGCGCCGGGTGCAACGGGGAGGGCGGCAACGAGAACGAAGACCGTCCGGGCGTGGAGCAGGAGAACGAGCAGGACGGCGGGGAAGGCGAGAACGAGGACGAGGGCGACAACTGATCCGGCGGGCGGGCCGGCAGCTCCTGGGTTCGCCGGCCCGCTCCTCTCTGTCGCGTCGGCAGTTCCGGGATTCGCCGGCCCGCTTTCCCTGTCGCGTCGGCCGACGGGTGTGCCGGGGTGATCGGCGGAGCGGGCCGGCTTCATCGGCGGCCCGCTGCTTCGCGTTCCGGTCAGTCGCTGATGCGTCGAAGCCACTCCCCGATGATCGGGCGTGTCGCGGGCGTGGCGTGCACCCAGCCCTGGCCGCGGCTGTCGACGTAGCGGACGACCAGCCAGCGGCCGTCCGGGCAGTCGATCGTGGTGATGAACGACTCCGAACGCCGTCGTCGCCCGTACCGGTCGCGCTTGGCCGCGAAGAGCTTCGCGACGCCGGTGCGCGAACGCTGCATCAGCTCGACCAGCGCCCGTGACGTCCGCGCCTCCTCGGCACGGGCGTTGATCGACGAACCCCGACCGGGCCGCAGCTCCGGCAGGCACCCCGCGAGCATGTCCGACGGGTCACCGCGCAACGCGTCGATCCGCACATGGCCGTTGTCCCGCAACGCGAAGACGCCGTGCCGTCCGGCGGTGGCGACGACGACCGGCAGCGTGACCTCACGGTTGAACGCGATCCAGCCGAAGCACTCGAAGTCCGCGAACGCGAGCAGCCGCAGCGCCTCCAGCGCTTCGTCGACCCGCACGCCCTCGCGGTACAGCCCGTGCTCGACCTCCAGGGTGTTGGCCTCGGTAGGCGGCACGCGCAGCACGGTGTGGTGCTCGCCGAGGTTGTCGTGGTGCCACAGCACGTCGAACTCCGTGTCGGACAACACCACCGCTTCGCGCAGCATCAGTCCTCCCCGATCACGGGCGTCACGCTGCCGGGCAGCGGTCCGACGAGCGCGTCCGCGTCCTCCTCGAGGTACACGCTGCGCTTGTGCTCCCGGTCCTCTTCCTCGCGCGTGTGCGCGGCGTGTGGGGCGAAGCCGCCCATGCCCGCCACTCCGCCCATGCTGGTCGCGCCACGGCCACCGGCCGCGGCAGGGGCGTTGGGCGGTGGCGTCCTGCCGAGGACGGCAGAGCGGTCGCCCGCGTCGAGGGCGCCCCGCTGTGCCCTGGTGCCGGTGGGATCGCCGATGCCGATCCCACCGGGGAGCACCGGAGCGACTCCGGACAGGTGGTCGCCCTTCGGGACGTTCGACGTGTGCGCGGTGTCCCTGGCCGACGGCGGCGGAGGCGACGCGATCGGCACACCGCCCGGCACACCGGTGGACCAGTCGGCGACCGCCGTCCGGTCGCCCGGCTGCTTCGGAGCGGTGGGCCCCTGAACGGCAGGCGCCCGACCGCCGAGACCTCCGTCGCCGCCGCCAGTACCGCCAGTGCCGCCGGCGCTGCTGGCCGAAGTCTTGCCGCCGCCGCTCACCGACGGCGGTGCGGAGGTCTTGTCACCGCCGGCCGATCCCGCCGCCGACGACGGCGAAGTGCTACCCGCGTCCCCGACCTGCGGCGGCGCGGGTGTCGCAGCCTGCACGCCGGCTCCGCTCGCGGACTGCACAGCGGTGTTCGCGCCCTGTGCGCCACCGGACGCCTGGGGCACCTGCGGCAGCATCGCCTGGTTCTGGCCCGTCGCCGTGGCGTACTCCGCGTAGACGCGACGGTTGTTGGCGTCGGCCTCGAACCACTCCTTGCGCGCGATCTCGTTGTCGGTGTCCCACGGCGTGATCTCGTCGAAGAGGGTCAGCTCCGGCGGCTGCGGCGTCGCCATCGGGAGCACCTGCCCCCTCAATCGGCCGTAGCTCTGCGCTTGGGTCCGCAACGAGGCGTCGGCCTTGTCCAGCGTCTCCTGAGCACGCTGGAGGGCCTGCTCGATCGGCTGCACGGCCTGCGCTGCCTGGTCCGATGCCTTGCCCTGCCACGCGGATTGCATCTCGGTGGTGAGCCGACGCAGTTCGTCGCCGAGGGCCTGGATGCGCGTGCGCGCGTCCTTCGACACGTCCGCCGCCTGGTTCAGCCCGTCGGGGCCCGCGCCCTGCGACACCATCAGGTAGATCTCGTAGCCGCTGAGCCCTGCCATCAGTCTTTCACCGCCATGCGTCCGTGGTTGCCCTGTTCGGTCTTCACGTACTGGTCGACCGACGCCTTCAGCTCCTCGATCCGCGTCTGGAGCTCCTGCTCGATCATCGAGACGGAGTCGAGGTGCGCTTGGCCCGCCTGGCAGGCCGCGGTGATGAAGGAGGTGGTCGCCGGGTCCTGCATCGGAGGCTGGATCCGCGCGAGCAACCGGCTCTGCTGGTTGGCCGCGGACAGGTCGTCGCGCACCTTGCCGTGCCTGCCGACCACCCCGTGGAGAGTGTCGATGGTTACTTCGAAATCGCCCATGGGAGCAGGGTGGCGGGAGTGGCCAGGGACCCCTCCCGCCGGAAGGGCGCCGGTGGCCGTCGCAGCGGCGCACCTCCGATCAATACCTCCGGCGAGTGGTCGCACGGTGATTGGGTGCCCACGGGGTGTTCGGATTGCAAGGGGCGTGTATATCGGTTGGTGTGGCGCAAGACTGGCAAGCGGGAGGGCGTGGCGATCTTGGGGTGGCGCCGCTGGTGGGGTGGAGGCTGTTGGCGGTCTTGACGAACGATACATCCGATCTCTAGTCTTCGGCCGTCCTGTCGGACGACGAAACATGGGTGTACGAGCATGCGCGTTCAACGGAGAGCGTCCCGGCGGTTGACCGCCGTGATGGGTGTGGCGACGGCACTGGCACTGCTCGCGGCCGGCACGGCCGCCTCGACCCCGGACGGCGGTGAGGACGTGGACCGTGACCGGTCGGGATCGGATGCGGGGCTGTCGTTGTGGTACGACGAGCCGGCGACCCGCTGGGAGTCCGAGTCGCTGCCCATCGGCAGCGGGGCGTTGGGCGCGACGGTGTTCGGCGGCGTGCAGAACGAACAGTTGCAGTTCAACGAGAAGACGCTGTGGACCGGTGGTCCCGGCTCGCCCGGCTACAACTTCGGCAACTGGCGCACGCCGCGACCGGACGCGATCAAGCAGGTGCAGGACCGGATCGCCGCCGAGGGCGAGGCGGACCCGACCTGGGTGGCGTCGGTGATGGGCCAGGCCAAGACCGGTTTCGGGGCCTACCAGACGTTCGGCGACCTGCGGATCTCCCAACCGCAGGCGCCGCAGGGCGTGACGGGTTACCGGCGTGGCCTGAACATCGCCGACGCGACGGCGGGCGTCACCTACACCTCGGGCGGCACGACGTTCAGCCGTGAGTACTTCGCCTCCGCGGCCGACGACGTGATCGTGGGCCGGTTCGCCGCGGACAAGCGGGGGCAGATCGGCTTCACGGTGTCGATCACCGCGCCGGACAACAGGTCCGGCGTCCGCACTGCGAGTAACGGCCGCATCACCTTCGCCGGCAACCTCAAGGACAACAACCTGCGGTTCGAGTCGCAGGTGCAGGTGCGCAATCAGGGCGGCACCCGCACCGACAACCCGGACGGCTCGGTCACGGTGTCCGGGGCCGACGAGGTCGTGCTGGTCCTCGCCGCCGGGACCGACTACTCCGACCAGTACCCGACGTACCGCACGAACGACCCGCACCAAGCGGTTGCCAAGCGGACCGACTCGGCCGCCCGGAGGAGCTACCGGTCGCTGCGGGACGCGCACGTGTCCGACTACCGGAACCTGTTCGACCGCGTGTCGCTGGACATCGGGCAGGCGATGCCCGACATCCCCACCGACGAGCTGCTGCGCGCCTACCGCTCGGGGACGCTGTCCGCGGCGAACGGCAAGGCGTTGGAGGCGCTGTTCTTCCAGTACGGCCGGTACCTGCTGATCGGCTCGTCGCGCGGCGGCTCGCTGCCGGCGAACCTCCAGGGCGTGTGGAACAACTCGACGTCACCGCCGTGGAACGCCGACTACCACACCAACATCAACCTCCAGATGAACTACTGGCCGGCCGAGACCACCAACCTCTCGGAGACCACCGCGCCGCTGTTCGACTTCGTGGATTCCCTGGTCGAGCCGGGCACGAAGACGGCCAAGGACATGTACGGCAACGACGGGTGGGTGGTCAACAACGAGACCAACCCGTTCGGCTTCACCGGCCTGCACAACTGGGCGACCGCGTTCTGGTTCCCCGAAGCGGGCGCTTGGCTGGCGCAGCACCACTACGAGCACTACCTGTTCACGAAGGACGAGAAGTTCCTGCGTGAGCGCGCGTACCCGGTCATGAAGTCGCTGACCGACTTCTGGGTCGACGAGCTGGTGGTCGACCCGCGCGACGGCAAGCTCGTGGTGAGCCCCAGCTTCTCGCCCGAGCACGGCCCGTTCTCCGCGGGCACGTCGATGTCCCAGCAGATCGTGTGGGACCTGTTCACCAACACCCGCGAGGCCGCGCAGGCCCTCCGCGACGAGGCCACCGTGAAGTCCACGAGTGAGGTCCTGGCCAAGCTCGACCCCGGCCTTCGGGTCGGGAGCTGGGGTCAGTTGCAGGAGTGGAAGAACGACTGGGACGACCCGAAGAACGAGCACCGGCACGTGTCCCACCTGTTCGCCCTGCACCCCGGCAGCCAGATCACGCCGAAGGACGACCCCGAGCTGGTCGAGGCGGCCAAGGTGTCGTTGACGGCCCGTGGTGACGGGGGCACCGGCTGGAGCAAGGCGTGGAAGGTCAACTTCTGGGCTCGTCTCCTGGACGGCAACCACTCCCACAAGATGCTGGAGGAGCTGCTCAAGAACAGCACTCTGAACAACCTGTGGGACACGCACCCGCCGTTCCAGATCGACGGCAACTTCGGCGCCACCGCCGGGGTCGCGGAGATGCTGCTCCAGAGCCACGCCGGCTCGATCGACGTGCTGCCCGCGCTGCCCGACCACTGGTCCGAGGGCTCGGTCAAGGGACTCCGGGCCCGCGGTGACGTCACCGTGGACGCGGAGTGGACCGGGGGAGTGCCGACCCGGATCACGCTGCACCCCGGCCAGTCGAGCGAGCTGAAGGTGTCGAGCGCGCTGTTCACCGGCCGCTTCCGCCTGGTCGACGCCAAGACCGGTCGGGACGTGCCGTTCCAGCGCGACGGGAACGCCATTTCCTTCCAGGCGCACAAGAACCGCGACTACGTGGCCCGGTCCGCGGCGTCGGTGAAGGTGGACGTGCCCGCGAAGGTCGTTGGCGGCACCCCGTTCGAGGCGAAGGTCACCGTCTCGGCCTTCGATTCCACCTTGCCCGCGTCGACCCTGACCCCGGCCCTGCCCGAGGGCTGGACGAGCACCCCGGCGCGGCAGTCGGTGCCCGCGATCCCCGCCGGGCGCTCCGAGCAATACACGTTCACCGTGACGCCACCGCCGGACGCGGCGACGTCGCAGGGGATCAAGGTGACGTTGAGCGGTGATGGCTGGACGACCAGCGGTGTCGCCCTCGCACGCGTCGAGCCGCCGCCCCCGTGCGCCGCGCCCCCGGCGGACAAGCCGCTGGTGGCGTGGGATCCCACGTCGGGCACGGTGGTGCAGGACCGTTCCGAGGCCAACCGTGACGGCACGGTCGTGGGCACGGCGGCGTACGACCCGAACGCGCCGACAGGGTCCGGACTGCTGCTCGACGGCCAGACGTACGTGCGGACGGAACCCACGTCGCTCGGCTTCCTCAAGGAAGCGACGTTCGCTGCGGAGGTGAAGGTCGACGGCTCGGGCTCCTACCGCCGCCTGTTCGACTTCCAGCCGGGCGGCAACCCGGGCACCGATGGCGTCCTGATCGACCTGACACCGTCGAACAACGTGCGGTTCATCGGCGCGGGCCAGAACGTGACCACGAACGCCGTGGTCCCGACCGGTCGTTACGTCGACTTGGTCATCGTGATGGCCGATGACGGCCGGATCGACGTCTACGTCGACGGCGCCCGTGCGGGAGGGGCACAGGTACCGGCGGACGGCATCAACGGCTGCGCCACCCGCGGTCTCCGCTTCGCCGCCGACCAGAACGGCGGCCAACGCCTCACCGGCGCCCTGGACCGGGTCGCCATCCTCCCCGACGCACTGTCCGCCGAAGAAGTAGGCGCCTGGCGCACCCGCGCCTTCGGCTGATCGCGACACCGCCGGCACGACCGACACGACCGGCACGAAACCGATCCCGGCCCGGCTCGCCCTTCGCGAGCCGGGCCGCTCCATTCCCCCCGCGCACCCGGGATCAACCAGGTCGAACCACGCGTTCACGGCCGACAGCTCCGATGTCCCGGTCAGTATGCTCCAGTTCATTTGACGTACCGACGAGGAAGTTGAGCCGATGCCGGTCACCGACGAAGCCATCGAGAAGATCAAGGGGATGATCGTCAGCGGTGAGCTGGGTCCCGGCGACAAGCTGCCGCGCGAGGCGGACCTCGCCGAACGCCTCGGGCTGTCCCGCAACTCGCTGCGCGAGGCGGTGAAGGCTCTGTCGCTGATCCGGGTGCTCGACGTCCGCCAAGGCGACGGCACTTACGTCACCAGCCTCCAGCCCACGCTGCTGCTGGACGCCCTCGGGTTCATCGTGGACTTCCACCAGGACTCCTCGGTGCTGCACTTCCTCGAAGTGCGCCGCATCCTCGAACCCGCGGCGACCGCGACGGCGGCGATCTCGATGCCCGACGAGGAAGTCCAGGCGCTGCGCGCGACGCTGGAGTCGCTGCCGGAGGACGCGGGCATCGAGGAGTTGGTGGCCAACGACCTGGAGTTCCACCGCCGGATCGCGGAGGGCGCGGCCAACCCGGTCCTGTCCTCGCTGCTGGAGGGCATCTCCGTGCCGACGGCCAGGGCCCGGATCTGGCGCGGGCTCACCGAGGAGGACGCGGTGCGGCGCACCCGTGAGCAGCACTTGGCGATCCTGCTGGCGATCGAGGCTCGGCAGCCCGATTTGGCGCGGTCGTGGGCGACGGTGCACATCGCCGGCGTGGAGATGTGGCTGCGCAGCACCGTGGGCTCACCGGCGCTGGGCGGATAGGCCTGCGGCATGAGCTCGCCGGGGGAACGACGGCCCCTCGGGCGCATGGGGCAGGGCGGGAACACGGCTTGAGCGCGTGTCCCCGCCCTGAGTTCGAACGGCCGGCGGATAGTCCGCTAATCCTGTGCTTTTCCGCTGGTGAGCCTGGCCAGGACGAGGGCGACCAGGATGACCAGCCCGTTGACCGCCTGGATCTGGTCCGCCTTGACCTGGGCCAGGGTGAGCACGTTCTGGATGAGCCCCAGCAGCACCACACCGGTGAGGGCGCCGAACAGCGAGCCCTTGCCGCCGTCGAGGCTGATGCCGCCGATGACCGCGGCGGCGAACACCGTGAAGATCATGCCGCTGCCCTGGTTGGCCGCCACCGAGCCGAGCCGGGCGGAGAGCATCAGGCCCGCGAACGCCGCCAGCACACCCGCCACGACGAGCGTGATCCAGATGACCCGTTCGACGCGGATGCCCGCGGCACGCGCGGCGGCCGGGTTGCCGCCGACGGCGTAGAGGGAGCGGCCGACCCGGGTGTAGCCGAGCACCACGATCCCCAGGCCGAAGCACACGATGACGATCCAGATCGAGATCGGCAGGGTGAGCACGCGCAAGCTGCCCAGGTAGTCGACGACCGGCACCTGGTTGGCCAGGTTCGACATGGTCGCGCCGCCGACGATCGCCAGTTGGAGCCCGCGCAGCGCGATGAGCATGGCGAGCGTGACGATGAACGCTGAGAGCTTGAACCGCACGATGAGCAGCCCGTTGAACGCCCCGATGAGCGCGCCGAACAGCAGGGCCACCGGCAGCACCGTCCACGTGGGCCACGGCGCGCCGAGGAAGTCGGTGTTGCCCACCACCATGAACACGGCGATGGCCGGTGCGATGCCGACGATCGACTCCAGCGACAGGTCGAACTTGCCGACGATGAGCACGAGCGCCTCGGCGAGCACGATCAGCGCCAGTTCGGACTGGTACTTCAGCACCGTGTCGACCAGATAAGCCTTGGTGAGGAACAGATCCGGCTTGAGCGTGTACCCGTAGACGAGCAGAGCGATGATCGGCGGGATGAGCGCCAGGTCGCGCAGCCGGGCCAGCCGCAGCCGGTTCGTGGGACGCGGCACGGTCTGCTTGGGCGGCGTGTCGCCTGCCGTCGACGTAACGGGCGCCGTGCTAGTCATGCTGTCCACCGATTCCTTCGATCTCCGCCACGAGGCTGCCCTCGTCCCAACCACGCGGGTGCTCGGACACGATCCGGCCCGCCACCATCACCACGACCCGGTCGCACACCCTCAAATCCTCCAGTTCGTCCGACACCAGCAGCGCGCCGCGACGGGTGCGGGTCTGCTCGTCCACCGCGCCGAGCAGCGACTCCTTGGAGCGCACGTCCACTCCGGCGGTGGGCTGCACCAGCACCAGCACCTCGGGGTTGCCGGCCAGGGCGCGCGCCATCACGACCTTCTGCGCGTTGCCGCCGGACAGCTCGCCGACGGGCTGGTGCGGGCCCGCGGTGTGCACGTCCAGCTCGGCGATCATCCGCCGGGCCGCCGCGTCACGCCGTGCCGGGAGCACCAGGCCGGCGGGTCCGAGACGGCCCGCGATGGTCATGGTGGCGTTCTCCGCCACGGAGAGCCCGCCGACGAAACCGTCCACGTTGCGGTCACCGGGCAGGTACCCGATACCGCCGTCCAACGCGGCGCGGACGGTGCCCGACGCCACCGGCCGGCCCGCCACCGACACGGTGCCCTGCCTGGGCCGCAATCCGGCCAGTGCCTCGGCGAGCTGCCGCTTGCCGCTTGCCGCCGATCCCGCGACACCGACGATCTCACCGCGGTGCACGGTGAGGTCGACGCCTTCGACGGCTCCGGGCACCGCGAACCCGGACAGCTCCAGCACCGGCTCGGCGTCGGCGGCCACCGGCGGCCGGTCGGCGCCGACCTGCACGAGACCCCTGGCGTCGCCGATCATCGCCGTGACCAGCCGGTCCCGGTCCAGGGCGGCGACGGTGTCGGTGACGATGTGGCGTGCGTCGCGGAACACCGTCACCCGCTGGCAGATCTCGTAGATCTCGGGCAGGTGGTGGGAGATGAACAGGAAGGTCACGCCCTGGTCCTGGAGTGCACGCAGCCGGTCGAACAACCGGGCGATGGCACGTGCCTCCAGCTGGGCGGTCGGCTCGTCGAGGATGACGAACCTGGCGCCCAGCGACAGCGCACTGGCGATCTCCACGAGCTGCCGCTGTTCCACGGTCAGCTCGCCGGCGGGCAGTTCCGGCGCCACCGGCACCGACCAGGACTCCAGCAGCTCGGCCGCGTCCCGCCGCATGCGCGACGGTGAGATGAGACCGAACCGGCCGCGGGGTTGGCGGTGGAGGAAGATGTTCTCCGCCACCGACAGTTCCTTGACCACCGAGGGGTGCTGGTAGACGCACGCCACCCGCCGTCGCCACGCGGCGCGGTCACCGGGCGGCGGTGCGGGCTCACCGCCGAACCGCACTTCGCCCGCGTCCGGGCGCAGCAGCCCGGTCACGACTCCCACCAGCGTGGACTTGCCCGCGCCGTTGCGGCCGACCAGGGCGTGCGTCTCGCCGGGGAGGACCGCCAGGTTCCCGTCGGCGAGGGCCACGGTCGGCCCGAATCGCTTGGCGATGCCGGTCGCCTCGACGACCGGCACGCTCTCCTGACCATCCATCATGGACACCTTCCCGCCACCGGTCTCAGGAGTTGGCGCTGTTTCCCCACAGCGCGGGGTCGTCCACGTTGTCCTTGGTGACCAGCGGTGCGGGCAGCTGGTCCTCGAAGCCGTTGGGCAGCGCGATGACGTTGCTGCCGTGCTCGGTCGGACCTTCCTTCGGGGTGGTCCCGGACATGGCCTGCTTCGCCCAGTGCAACGCGATCCCGGCGTAGGTGTCGGCGGGCTGCGAGACGGTGGCGTCGATCTCGCCCTTGCGGATGGCGTCCAGCTCCTGCGGGATGCCGTCGTTGGAGACGATGAAGATGTGCCTGGGGTCGCTCGGCGGCACCAGCAGGCCACGCTGCTTGAGCAGTTGCAGGGTCGGGTCGAGGAAGACGCCGCCCGCCTGCATGTAGACGCCCTTGATGTCGGGGTCGGTGGCCAGCCGGGTCTCCAGCGCGGCCTGGGCCTTGCTGCCCTCCCAGTCGGTGGGCTCCTCGAACACCGTGATGTCCGGGAACTTGGTGTCCATGCACTCCTTGAACGCCTCGGAGCGGTCGCGGCCGTTGATCGAGGACAGGGAGCCCTGGAACTCGACGACCTTGCCCTTGCCGCCGAGCTTCTCGCCGAGGAACTCGCAGGCCTTGGTGCCGTAGGCGCGGTTGTCGGCGCGCACCACCATGTAGACCTTGCCGTTGTCCGGCCTGGTGTCGACGCTGATCACCGGGATGCCCTTGCCGGCCAACTCGTCCAGCTTCGGGCCGATGGCACCGGTGTCCTGCGGCGCCATGACGACGGCCTTGGCGCCCTGCGTGACCATGCTGTCCACGTTGGAGATCAACGTCTGGATGTTGTTCTGCGAGTTGGTGGTCGTGGCCAGTTCGACGCCTGCCTCGGTGGCCTTCTCCGGGATGTAACGCGCGTAGGCGTTCCAGAAGTCGGAGTCGGCGCGCGGCAGGTCGACGCCGACGGCTCCGACGCCCGCGCTCCCCGACGGGGTGGAACCGGTCGAGTCCATGCTGCACGCGGTCAGCGCCAGGGAGGAGGCCGCGACGAGGGCGAGTGCCCGGGAGGGGATCTTCATTGACATTCCTCGGTGTGCGGTGGTCACGACTGGGTGGTCATGGCCGAGGTGGGTCGGGGCTCGGGTGTGGTCAGGGTTGGGGACGCAGCCGGAGGCCGTGCATGCCGCCGTCGACGGCGAGCGCGGTTCCCGTGGTGGACAGCGAATCCGGTCCGGCGAGGTGGACGATGGCGGCGGCGACCTCGTCGGCGGTCACCAACCGGCCGGTTGGCTGGCGGGCGCGCAGAGCGGCCTCCTCCGCCTCCGGGTCGGCGGCCGCGGCGAGCAGCCTCCGCACCCAGGGCGTGTCGACCGTGCCGGGGTTGACGCAGTTGACCCGGATGCCTTCCCGGACGTGGTCGGCGGCCATGGCGAGGGTCAGCGACAGCACCGCACCCTTGGTCGCGCTGTAGAGCGCGCGGTTCGGCAGCCCCGCGGTGGCGGCGATCGAGCACGTGTTGACGATCGCGGGACAGGGCGACAGCCGAAGGTGCGGCAGCGCGGCCCGAGCGGTGCGGACGACGCCGAGCACGTTGACGTCGAACACCCGGTGCCACTCCTCGTCCGGGTTGGTCTCGACGGTGCCCTGCGCGCCGATGCCCGCGTTGTTGACCAGCACGTCCAGCCCGCCGAGGTGGTCGGCGGCCCGGTCGACGGCGGCGGTGACCGATTCGGCGTCGCTCACGTCCGCCACGATGCCGAGCAGGGGGTCGGGAACGTCCCCCGGGTTCAGGTCGAGGCAGGCGACCGCCGCGCCGCGACGGGCCAGCAGCATCGCGGTGGCCAGGCCGATGCCCGATCCACCGCCGGTGACCACGGCGCGGAGTCCGGTGAAGTCGGTCATGACGCGCTCCGCCGGTCGGCCGCCGACCACACCGGACCGGTCGGGTAGGTGAAGCGGGTGATGGTGTCGGGGTGCATGGCCGCGCTGAAACCCGGCTCGGACGGCGCGGCGTAGCGCCCGCCGACGATCCGCACTGGGTCCACGAAGTGCTCGTGCAGGTGGTCGACGTACTCGATCACCCGGTTCTCCATCGACCCGGACACGGCCACGTAGTCGAACATCGACAGGTGCTGCACCAGTTCGCAAAGGCCGACCCCGCCCGCGTGCGGGCACACGGGCACGCCGAACTTGGCCGCCAGCAACAGGATCGCGATGTTCTCGTTGACACCCGCCACGCGCGCGGCGTCGATCTGCAAGTACGAGAGCGCACGCGCTTGCAGGAACTGCTTGAACATCACGCGGTTCTGCACGTGCTCGCCGGTGGCCACGCCGATGGGCGCGATCGCCTCGGCGATGGCGGCGTGGCCGAGCACGTCGTCCGGGCTGGTCGGCTCCTCGACCCACCACGGTGCGAACGGCGCCAGCTCACGCACCCACTCGATCGCGGTGCCCACGTCCCAGCGCTGGTTGGCGTCGATGGCGATGCGGATGTCCGGGCCGACGGTGCCGCGGGCGATCCGCATGCGGCGGATGTCGTCGCCGATGTCGGCCCCGACCTTGAGCTTGATCTGGGTGAACCCGTCCGCGACCGCTTCCCGGCACAGCCTGCGCAGCTTGGCGTCGTCGTAACCGAGCCACCCGGGCGACGTGGTGTAGGCCGGGTACCCGTTGTTCACCAGCTCATCCCGGCGCGCGGCCCGGCCGGGCTCGGCGCGGACCAGGATGTCGAGCGCCTCGGCGGGGGTCATCGCGTCGGTGAGGTAGCGGAAGTCGACCAGCTCGACGATCTGCTCCGGGCTCAGTTCCGCCAGCAGCAGCCACAGCGGTTTGCCCGCGCGCTTGGCCTTCAGATCCCAGAGGGCGTTCACCACCGCGGAGATCGCCATGTGCATGATCCCCTTCTCCGGTCCCAGCCAGCGCAACTGCGAGTCGTACACCATCTCGCGGTACACCTGGCCCATGCCGTCCATAGTGGACTCCAGGTCGCGGCCCACCACGTAGTGCTTCAACGCGTCGATGGCCACGGCCTGCACGTCGTTGCCCCGGCCGATGGTGAACGCGAAACCGTGGCCCTCCAAGCCGTCCGGGGCGTCGGTCGTGATCACGACGTAGGCGGCGGAGTAGTCCGGGTCCGGGTTCATCGCGTCGGAACCGTCCAGCTCGAGCGAGGTCGGGAACCGGAGGTCGTGCGTCGTCAGCCCGGTGATCGTCGGCCTCATGCCTGCCCCACCTCCTGCCGCTGCTTGCCGAGACCGTCGATCTCGACCTCGACCACGTCACCCTCCCGCAGGTACGGCTTCGGGTCCGGCAGGCCGAGGGCGACGCCCGCCGGTGTGCCGGTGTTGATCACGTCACCGGGCTCCAGGACCATGAACTGCGACAGGTAGCGGACGATCTCGGCGACGCCGAAGACCATGTCGGAGGTCTTGCCGTTCTGGCGGGGCGTGCCGTTGACCCACAGCCGCAGCCCCAGGGCCTGCGGGTCGGGGACCTCGTCGGCCGTCACCAGCCACGGCCCCAGCGGGTTGAAAGTCTCGCAGGACTTGCCCTTGTCCCACTGCCCGCCGCGTTCGAGCTGGAACTCGCGCTCCGACACGTCGTTGGAGATCGCGTAACCCGCGACGCACGCCATCGCCTCGGCGTGGCTCTCCAGGTAACGGGCGGTGCGGCCGATGACGACCGCCAGCTCGACTTCCCAGTCGGTCTTGACGCTCGCCCTCGGCACGAGCACCCGGTCGTTCGGCCCGACCACCGTGTTGGGCGCCTTGAAGAACACGACCGGTTCCGCGGGCAGCGGCGCACCGGTCTCGGCGGCGTGGTCGGAGTAGTTCAGGCCGATGCAGACGACCTTGCCCGGACGGGCGACCGGCGGCCCGATCCGCTCCCCGGGGTCGACCACCGGGAGCGCGCCGCCGGCCAGAGCCGTCCGGATCCGGTCCAGGCCGTCACCGGCGAACAGCCCGCCGTCGATGTCGGACACCACCCCGGAGACGTCCCGTACCGCCCCGCTCTCGTCCAGCACCGCCGGACGCTCGGCACCCACCGCTCCCACTCGAAGCAAAATCACTCAGCACCATCCCCGCCATACATCGGATCTATGCGCGAAAGGTATACCCCCGTCCTGTCGTGCGCAATGGGAACCGTCAAATAGATCGGATGTATTGCCGCCGCCGTGGCCGTGCGGGTGACCTCAACCGCTGCGGGGCCGCGTCGACGGGGTCATCGGCTGCTCCACACGTCCTCCGGCACCGGCTTCCGGAGCCACTGCGCGGCGGCGTGGACGTGGTCGACGGTGCCGAGGCCGGTGACCACGGACGCGACGGCCGGGTGACGTAGCGGGAACGCCATAGCGGCGTGCGGCAGTGTGGTTCCGTGCCGTTCGCAGGCTTCCGCCCATGCTCGCGCGGTTTTGAGCACGTGGTCCGGTGCGGGTCCGTAGTTGAAGTGGGCGTCGTCCGGCGGCCAGGGGCGGGCCAGGAGGCCTGAGTTGAACGGCGCCGCTGCCAGGATGGAGACCCCGCGCTCGGCGCACGCGTCGAGGAGGGGTTGCGCGGTGCGGTCCACGAGGGTCCAGCGGCCGGCCACCATGACGACGTCGATGTCGGTCTCCTGGACCGCCCGCAACGGCGCCTCCCACTGGTTCATCCCCAGCCCGACCGCGCTGATCACTCCCTGCTCGCGCAGCGCGACGAGTGCGGGCACGGCCTCGGTCAGCGCCTGGTCGACGTGGTCGTCGGGGTCGTGGATGAGCACGATGTCGATCCGGTCCACCCCCAGCCGCTCAAGGCTGGCCTCGATGCTGCGCCGCACGCCGTCGGCGCTGTAGTCGAGGACGCGCGTGACGTCGTCGGGGACGTCGAACCCACCCTGATCGAGGTCGGAGCCCGTCGGTGCGGGGTTCGGCACGAGCAGTCGTCCGACCTTGGTGGAGATGACGTAGTCCTCGCGCGGCTTGCTCGCCAACGCGGCGCCGAGGCGTCGTTCGGACAGTCCCAGTCCGTAGTGGGGCGCGGTGTCGAAGTACCGCACCCCGTCCTCCCAGGCCGCGTCGATGACCGCGTGGGCCACGTCGTCCGGTCGAGCGCGGTAGAGGTTGCCGATCGGGGCGGCTCCGAACCCCAGTTCGGTCACGGTGACGCCGGTCGTCCCGAGTGGACGCCGAGGAATTTCCTGCAACGGTGCTCCTTGGTCAAGTGGAAAGGGTGGTGGTGTGGGCGGTCACAGGCTCCACTTCTGCGCCCCGGAGCCGGTGCACGTCCACAGTTGTAGGCGGGATCTGCTGCGCTATGGAGTCGCTCGAGGTGAAGTCGCCGTGCTCGGGGGAGTAGCTCGGCGTCACGACCAGCTTCCCGTCGCGGGGATCGGTGCGGAGGTTGGCCAGCCAGAACTCGGCCGCGCCCTTGAGCAGCGGGTAGGCGCGGCCGCGCAGGAACGCCGCGTCCTGGTTGAACGGGTAGAGGCCGTAGACCTGACTGGCCGGCCAGCCGTTGGCTTCGGGGAACCAGAACGCGGTCGCCCAGTCGAGCCGCCGCGGGACGACGCGATGGGCAGGTACCGGCCGTACTGGTAGTACAGGGCTTCCAGGGCACGGTCCGCGCTGGACGAGCCGCCGGTGTAGGTCGCGCGGAGGTCGTCGGTGGGCCGATCCGGCATGGCCTGGCCGATGTTCAGCCCGACCCGGTCGAACAGCGCGGAGTGATCGGCGACGTGGGCGTCGCGCAGCGTTGTGTACGACTTCGCGGCAGCCGCGTCGACGGCGGCCGTGACCGCCGTGCCCGGGTCTGCGCCGCGGTAGTTCGGGTAGCTGTCGGCGTAGTTCGTGCCGGCGGCGAGGATCAGCGTCGCGCTGTTCGCGCCGGACACCGTCACGCTGTCACCCGCCGAGGTCACCGTGCCGCCGTCGACTCGGACGCTGATCTGGGCCTCGAACACCATCCTGTTGTCGGCCAGCGTTCCCCGGACGCGGAGCCGCCCGTTCGCGGCGGACGTGGTGAAGTCCGCACGCGGCGACTTGTAGCGCAACGTGAAGGAGACCTTGCCCGTGGCGCTCGCGCCGAGTCGGCCGACGACGACCTTGTCGGGATGGCTGGCGAAGTACTCGCGGTCGTAGGTGACGCCGTTGCCGGTGTAGTTCACCCTTGCGACCGCATCGGCGATGTCCAGCTCACACCGGTAGCCGGAGTACGACGCGCGGTCGGGCGACACGTCCAGCTCCAGGTCGCCGAACGTCTGGTACGCCCCGGATCCCTTGCGCCCCTGGCCGAGCTTGCCCGCGACCCACTCCGGATCGGCGCTGCCTCGGGAGTTGATCGCGTCCACGACCTCCTGCACCGCCGTGGGGCGCGGCGTCGTCCAGTCGCTGTGGTCGTACCCCTGCGTCGAGCCCGGTCCACCGGTCCACAACGACTTCTCGTTGAACTGCAACCGCTCCGACTGGACCCCGCCGAACACCATCGCGCCCATTGCGCCGTTGCCGATCGGCAACGCCTGGCTCTCCCAGTCGGTGGCCGGTTCGTCGTACCAGAGGGTGTGCTCTGAGGTCGCCGCAGCCAGCGCCGATAAGGCCGGCAACGGCCGGATTGCAGTTGCGCGGATGAGCACCGTTGCCTCCACGAGCGTCGCCGACGGTTCCAGACATCGGATCTATAGCGTCATCTGTGTGCATCTTTGCGTGGATCGCCGGTGCTTGGCAAGAGAGTCATCCTACGTTATGCGGTAGTTGGTACTCCTTGGGGCGGGAGATACTTTTGGCGAATATCAAGCAGAAGTTCGCCAAAACTCCGATTTTTAGCCGCTACTTTCGTCTTGACACGATCGTATGACGCAGATTACGTTTTGGACGCACCCTGAGGTCGCCGGCGGCAAGTCCGCCGGTGTGGGTGTGCCTCCTCCTGCGGTACCGGCGCCGCAGTCCTTCTCGGTCGTCCTCGCACCACCGTCAGTCGGTCTCGTCCCGCCCCGAAGGAGTGGCACATGCGGCGTACGCGCACGCGACTACTGAGCGTTATATTCAGTGCGCTCACAGTGATAGGCCTGATCGTTCCGGTCGCCTCGGCGCACCCCGAGGGCTTTCACGTCCTGGTGTTCAGCAAGACGGCCGCCGGCGTCTACCGGCACGACTCCATCCCTGCGGGGATCGCGATGTTCGAGCAGCTCGCCGCCGATCGGCAGTGGGAGCTGACCAAGAGCGAAGACTCCGCGGTCTTCAACGACGCCACGCTGGCGACGTTCGACGTGGTCGTCATGCTCCAGACCGGTGGCATGGTGTGGGACACCGCGGCGCAGCGTGCCGCGATGCAGACGTACGTGCGCAACGGCGGTGGCGTGGCGGCGATCCACAACGCCACCGACATGAACATCGAGCAGCAGTTCCCGTGGTGGGACCAGATGCTCGGCATGACGATGACCGCGCACTCGGCGACCGTGCCGGGCACGGCCAAGGTCGCCGACCACGTCCACCCGTCGGGGCAAGGGCTGCCGGACCGCTGGAACCGCACCGAGGAGTGGTACAACTTCGACCGCAGCGCCCGCGGTGACGTGCACGTGCTGGTGACCGCGGACGAGACGACGTACGACGCCGGTGGGTCCGCGATGGGGTCGGACCACCCGATCTCGTGGTGCCGCAACTTCGAGGGCGGCCGGTTGTGGGCGACGGCGATGGGGCACCAGGCGTCCAGCTTCTCGGAGCCGCTGTTCCGCTCGCACATCGCGGGCGGCGTGGAGACGGCGGGCGGCAAGCTCGCGGCGGACTGCGGTCCCACGGTGTGGAGCAGCTTCGAGAAGACGGAGCTGGACGGCAACACGCTCGCGCCGGCCGCGCTGGACGTGGCCCCGGACGGCCGGGTGGTCTACGCCGAGTACGGCGGCAAGGTCAAGGTCTACAAGCCGGACACCCGCACCACCGTCACCGCCGCCACGCTGAACGTCTACACCGGCGGTGAGGACGGCCTGACCGGTCTCGCGCTGGACCCGAACTTCGCCACGAACCGGTGGGTGTACCTGAACTACTCGCCCACGGGATCACAGGAGGTCGCACGGGTCTCCAGGTTCACCATGAACGGCGACAACCTCGACCTCGCCGGCGAGAAGGTGCTGCTCACGCTGCCCGCGTCGCGGCAGGCGGAGCCCGGCCACACCGGCGGGTACCTGGCGTTCGGCCCCGGTGGGAACCTGTACATCAGCGTCGGTGACGACACCGAGCCGTTCCACTCCGACGGGTACACCCCGATCGACGAACGCCCCGGCCAGTCGCTGTACGACGCGCAGCGCACCTCGGCCAACACCAACGACCTGCGCGGCAAGATCCTGCGCGTGCACCCCGAGGCGGACGGCACCTACACGATCCCGTCGGGCAACCTGTTCACGCCGGGCACGGCCAAGACTCGGCCCGAGATCTACGCGATGGGCTTCCGCAACGTGTTCCGGTTCAGCGTGCACCCCACCACCGGAGTGATCTACGCGGCCGACTACGGCCCGGACAGCGGGGCCGACAACGCGAGCCGGGGACCGGGCGCGCTGGCCGAGTGGAACGCGATCACGTCGCCGGGCAACTACGGCTGGCCGTACTGCGTCGGCAACAACACCCCGTACAACGACTACAACTTCGCCACCGGCACGTCGGGCGCGAAGTTCAACTGCGGCGCACCAACCAACAACTCGCCAAACAACACCGGTCTGACCACCCTGCCGGCGGCTCGTGCGGCGACGGTCTGGTACGGCAACAGCGCGTCGGAGGGCAACAAGTTCCCGGAACTGGGCAGCGGCGGCGAAGCGCCGATGGCGTTCCCGATCTACCGGTACGACGCGAACAACCCGTCACCGACGAAGTTCCCTGCGTACTTCGACCAGACGCCGTTCTTCGGCGAGTGGGCGCGGAACAAGCTGCACGAGTTCCGGCTCGACTCGTCCGGGAAGCTCTTGAAGATCAACAACTTCCTGTCGTCGGTGAGCTTGAAGTCGCCGATGGACGTGAAGTTCGGGCCGGACGGCTCGATGTACCTGCTGGAGTGGGGAAGCGGCTTCGGCCGCGACAACGCGGACTCCGGGCTCTACCGCATCGACTACACGTCCGGTGAACGCAGCCCGATCGCCAAGGCCACCGCCACGCCGTCGTCGGGATCGTCGCCGCTGACCGTGCAGTTCTCCAGCGCCGGCTCCAACGACCCGGAGGGCGGCACGCTGTCCTACCGGTGGGCGTTCGGCGACGGCGGAACCTCGACCGCCGCGAACCCGTCGCACACCTACACCACGGGCGGCCAGTTCAACGCGCAGCTGACCGTGACGGACCCGACCGGCAAGACGGGCACCGCGAACGTGACCGTCACGTCCGGCAACACCGAGCCGGTGGTGCGGTTCACGAGTCCGGCGCACGGCGGCATGTTCGACTTCGGCGACACGATCCCGTACGCGGTGTCGGTCACCGACCGGGAGGACGGCACGATCGACTGCACCCGGGTGATCACGCAGCCCGCGTTGGGCCACGACCAGCACGCGCACCCGATCAACCAGATCCCGGGCTGCTCGGGCGTGATCGTGCCCGAGACGGACACCGCGCACGCCCAGTCGAACGTGTCCTACGTCGCCGACGCCACCTACACCGACCGCGGCGCGACCGGCGTGCCGGCGCTGACCGGCCGCACCCAGGTGTTGTTGCAGCCAAAGCACAAGCAGGCCGAGCACTTCACCGGCTCGTCCGGTGTGCGGGTGGTGCCGCAGGACGCGGCCGAGTCCGGTGGGCGGATCGGCGACGTCAGCAATGGCGACTGGGTCTCGTTCAAGACGGTGAACCTGACCGGGATCGACCAGGTGTCGTTCCGGGTGTCCTCGCCGACCGGCGGCGGATCGGTCGAGTTGCGGGCGGGCTCGCCGACCGGCGCGCTGATCGCCTCGGCGCCGGTCGCGAGCACCGGCGGCTGGGACGACTACGTGAGTCTGCCGGCGGTCCCGGTCACCGATCCGGGCGGCACGATCGAGCTGTTCATGGTGTTCAAGTCGACCGCGAACAACTCGTTCGACGTGGACTCGATGAAGTTCGTCGGCCGCGGCGTTGCCTCCGGCGGCGGCACGACCGCGCGTCAGATCGTCGGTGCCGGCGGCAAGTGCGTCGACGTCAACGGCGGCAGCTCGGCGGACGGCGCCAAGGTGCAGCTGTGGACCTGCAACGGACAGCCGCACCAGAAGTGGACGATCAGCGGCTCGACGGTCCGGACCTTGGGCAAGTGCCTGGACGTGAACAACGGCAGCTCGGCGGACGGCACGATCGTCCAGCTGTGGACGTGCAACGGGTCTGGCGCGCAGAACTGGTCGGTGCAGTCCGACGGCACGTTCCGCAACGGCGGCAAGTGCCTGGACGCGCTGGGCGGCAGCTCGGTCGACGGGACGCAACTGATCATCTGGACGTGCCACGGCGGCGGCAACCAGAAGTGGTCGCTGACCTGACCTGGCAACGTCGGTGGCCCCGGTGCTCGACCGCACCGGGGCCACCGGCCACCTAATCTTGTGTCTTGCCTCCCGTGACGCGGGAAAGTGCCAGGGCGATGAGGATGATCGTGCCGTTGAGGGCGCCGATCCACTGGGCGGGGACGCCGCCGAGCGTGAGCACGTTCTGGATCATGAACAGCAGCAGGATTCCGGTGAAGGCGCCGAACATCGTTCCCTTGCCGCCGTTGAGGCTGATGCCGCCGATCACGGCCGCGGCGAACACGGTGAAGATGTAGCCGTTGCCCTGGGCCGATGCGACGGAGGCCAGTCGGCCGGACAGCAGCAGGCCGCCGATGGCCGCCAGCAGGCTGGCGGTGACGATGACGATCCAGAGCACCCGGTCGGTGCGGATGCCGGCCGCCTTCGACGCGTCGACGTTGCCGCCGATCGCGTAGAGGGAGCGGCCGAAGCTGGTGAAGCCGAGGACCACGATGCCGGCGGCGAACAGGACCAGGCACAGCCACACCGACACCGGCACGCCGAACCACTGCGTGGTGCCGAGGTAGAGCATCGACTCCGGCAACCGGAAGAACGTCTGGCCGCCGGAGATGCCGGTGAGGATGCCGCGCAGCACGATCAGCATGCCGAGCGTCACGATGAAGCCGTTGAGGCCGAACCGGATGATGAACAGCGCGTTGACCACGCCGATCAGAACGCCGACCGCCAGCGTGATGGGCACCGACCAGCCGCCCGGCAGCAGGCCCAGACCGTGACCGGTGCCGATCGGCACCGTGAGCCAGGCGGCGACGCCGGGTGCGAGGCCGACGGTGGACTCCAGGGAGAGGTCCATCTTCTTGACGATCAGGACCAGTGTCTGGGCCAGGACCAGGACGGCGATCTCCGACATGGTCTGGAGGATGTTGATCAGGTTGTCGGCTTGCATGAACACCGGGCTGACCAGTTGGCCGACGATCGCGATCACGATGATCGCGGGGATGAGGGCCAGGTCGCGCAGTCGCGCGAAGGCGATCCGCCGCCGTCCTGCGGGCCGACCTCCACCGACAGGGCTCCCCGTCGGTGGGGGCGAGCCGTTCCCGGCGACCGCGGCGGCGGTCTTGCTATCGGACATCGAGGTCCACTCCTTCCATCGCGGCCACGAGTTGGTGGTCGTGCCAGCCGCGGGCGGTCTCGCCGACGACGCGGCCCTGGAACACCACCAGGACCCGGTCGCACAGGCGCAGGTCGTCGAGCTCGTCCGAGGCGATGAGCACGCCGGTGCCGGACTCGGCGATCTCCTCGACCTTGCCGAGGAGGAACTCCTTGGACCGCACGTCGACGCCGGCGGTCGGGTTGATCAGCACCAGCAGGTCCGGGTCGTTGGCCAGGGCACGTGCCATGACGACCTTCTGCTGGTTGCCGCCGGAGAGGCCGGAGACCGGCAGCTCCGGTCCTGGAGTTTTGATCGCCAGGTTCTCGATCATGGTGGTGGCGAAGTGGTCACGGCGGCGGCCGTCGATGAACCCGGAGGGTCCGAGCCGTTCCGGGATGGTCAGGGTTCCGTTGTCGGCGATGGACATCTCCGGCACGAGACCTTGGTGGTGCCGGTCCTGCGGGACGAACCCGACACCGGCTTTCAGCGCGGCGGGCACGCTGCCCGGTCGTGGTCGGGTGCCGGCGATCTCCACGGTGCCGCTCGCGGCTGCCCGCAACCCGACGACGGTTTCCGCTATCTCGATGCGGCCGCTGCTCGCCGCGCCGGCGAGACCGACGATCTCGCCGGCGCGGATGCGGAACGACACGTCGTCGTACGCGCCGGGCAGGGACATGTCGTCCACCTTGAGCACGTCCACGGCGTCCGCCGACGGGCCGCGGCGGTCACCGCCGACCTCTGCCGCCGCCTCGCCGGTCATGGCCCCGACCAGTTCGGCCCGCGGCAGTTCGTCGACCGCGGCGGTCAGGATGTGCTGGGCGTCGCGGAACACCGTCACCATGTCGCAGATCCCGTAGATCTCCTGGAGGTGGTGGCTGATGAACAGGAACGTGACGCCCTGTCGCTGGAGGTCGTTGATCCGGGCGAACAGCCGGTTGATGGCGGCGGCGTCCAGTTGGGCGGTGGGCTCGTCCAGGATGATGAAGCGGGCTCCGAACGACAGCGCCCTGGCGATCTCCACGAACTGCCGCTGTTCGACGTCGAGTTCGCGTGCGGGGGTGCGCACGTCCACGTCGACCGACCAGGTGTCCAGCAGCTCCCGTGCCCTGCTGTGCACCGTCTTCCAGTTGATCAATCCGCCGCGCCCGTGGTCGTGCCGGTTGAGGAAGAGGTTCTCGGCGACAGTCAGCTCGGGGATGATCGTGGACTTCTGGTAGACGCACGCCACCCGCTGCCGCCAGGCGTCGCGGTCGGCGAGCCGCGGGGCGGGCTCGCCGCCGAACCTCACCTCGCCCGCGTCCGGCGGCTGGAGTCCCGTGAGGATGGACACCAGGGTCGACTTGCCCGCTCCGTTGCGCCCGACCAGGGCGTGGGTCTGCCCTTGGTCGATCCTGATCGCGGCGTCGCGCAGGGCCACTGTGGACCCGAACTGCTTGGTGATGCCCGTCGCCTCGACGACGGGCGCGGCGGTAACCATCTCGTGTGTCGCCCTTCCGGATCAGCCGAGCTTGGTGCCCCACAAGGACTGGTCGTCGGCCTTGAGGCTGGGGACGCCGCCGTAGGTGCCGCCGTCGGCGGTGACCAGGGGAGCGGAGAGCTGGTCCTCCAGCAGGCCCTCGCGGACCTGGATGATCGTGCTGTCGTGGTCGGTCTTGCCGGGTGCGAACGTCTTGCCGTCGATCGCGGCCTTGAGGTAGTGCAGGGCGTACTTGGCGTAGAGGTCGGCCGGCTGGGACACGGTGGCGTCGATCAGACCTTCGGTGATGTTGCGGAGTTCCTCGGGGATGCCGTCGTTGGACACCACGAACACGTGCTTGGGGTCCTCCGGCCCGACCAGCAGGCCCTTCTGCTTGAGCACCTGGAGTGTGCCCGCGAGCGCGAAGCTCGACTGCATGTAGACGCCCTTGATGTCGGGGTGGGCGGTGAGATCGGTCTGGAGCTTCTGCGCGGCGACCGCGCCGTCCCAGTTCGTGGCCTCCCCGAACACGGTGATGTCGGGGTAGTTGGCCTTCATGCAGTCGTTGAACGCCTCGGTGCGGTCGCGGCCGTTGATCGAGGACAGGTCGCCTTGCAGCATCACGACCTTGCCCTTGCCCCCGAGCTTGGCGCCGAGGAACCGGCACGCCTTCTCGCCGTAGGCGCGGTTGTCGGCCCGGACCACCATGTAGACGTCGCCGGTGTCGGGTCGGGTGTCCACGGTGACCACCGGGATCTTCTTCGCCGCCAGCTGTTCCAGCGTGGGCGCGATGGCCGCGGTGTCCTGCGGCGCCATCGCGACGCCCTTGACGCCCTGGCTCATGAACGTCTGCACGTTGGCGGTGAGCTTGGCGACGTCGTTCTGCGAGTTGGTGGTCTTGAGGTCGAGGCCGAAGTCGGTGGCGAACCCGGGGCTGTACTTGATGTAGGAGTTCCAGAAGTCGGTGTCGGAGCGGGGGAAGTCGAGGCCGACCACGGGCTTGCCGTTCCCGGCGGACCCGGTGTCCGAAGCGCCGCACGCGGTGAGGGCGGCGGTGATGGCGGCGACTGCGCCGAGGCAGGCGATGGTGCGGTTGACGGTCTTCACGGCGGGTTCTCCTAGCGGCGGTGCTACGGGAAACTCGAGGGATCGGTCAGGGACGGGGGCGGACGCGCAGTCCGCTCATCCCGCCGTCGACGGCGAGGTCGACGCCGGTGGTGGAACCGGACGAAGGGCTTGCCAGGTAGGCGATGGCGGCGGCGACCTCGTCGGCGGTCACCAGCCGACCCGTCGGCTGGCGGGCGTTGAGGGCGGCCCGTTCGGCCTCGGGGTCGTCGGCGCGGTCGAGCAGGCGGGCCACCCACGGTGTGTCGGCGGTGCCGGGGTTGACGCAGTTGACGCGGATGCCGTCGCGGACGAGATCCGCGGCGGTCGCACGGGTGAGGGCCAGCACCGCGCCCTTGGTCGACGAGTACAGGGCGCGGTCGGGCAGGCCGGCGGTGGCGGCGATGGAGCACGTGTTGACGATCGCCGCGTGGCGGGACCGGCGCAGGTGAGGCATCGCGGCACGGGTGGTGCGGACGATGCCGAAGACGTTGACGTCGAAGACCCGTCGCCACTCGTCGTCGGGGTTGTCCTCGATGGTGCCCTGGGCGCCGATCCCGGCGTTGTTGACCAGGATGTCGATGCCGCCCAGCCGCTGCGCGGCCTCCTCGACGGCCGCCCGTACGGTGACGTCGTCGGACACGTCCGCCCGGACACCGACGAGCGGATCGGGAACGCCGTCCGGCGTGAGGTCCAGGCACGCGACGCGGGCGCCGCGGGAGGCGAGCAGGAGGGCGGTGGCCAGTCTGATGCCCGAAGCGCCGCCGGTCACCACGGCGGCCAGGCCGGCCAGTTCGGGCGTGCTCACGCGGTGGTCTCCAGATTCCAGACGGGCCCGTCCGGGAAGCGGTGGGCGGCGATGGACGCGGGGTGCAGTTCGGCGCTGATGCCGGGTGCGGTGGGGGCGAGGTAGTGGCCGTCGCGGATCCGCACCGGGTCGGTGAAGTGCTCGTGCAGGTGGTCGACGTACTCGACGACCCGGTCCTCGGTCGTACCGCTGACGGCGACGTAGTCGAACATCGCCAGGTGCTGGACCATCTCGCACAGCCCCACCCCGCCCGCGTGCGGGCAGACCGGGACGCCGAACTTCGCGGCCAGCAACAGGATCGCCACGTTCTCGGTGACGCCGGCGGTGCGGCTGGCGTCGAGTTGGAGGATGTCCAGGGCGCCGGCCTGGAGCAGTTGCTTGAACATCACCTGGTTGTGGGTGTGCTCGCCGGTGGCGACCTTCACCGGAGCGAGCGCCTTGCGGATGGCGGCGTGGCCGAGGATGTCGTCGGGTGAGGTGGGTTCCTCGATCCAGTACGGGTCGTACGGCAGCAGCGGGGTCATCCAGTCGATCGCCTGCCGCACGCCCCAGGCCTGGTTGGCGTCGACGGCGATCCTGATGTCCGGCCCGACCGCCTCGCGGGCCAGGCGCAGGCGGCGCAGGTCGTCGGCGGGGTCGGCGCCGACCTTGAGCTTGATCTGGGTGAACCCTTCGGCGACGGCTTCCTTCGACAGGCGCACGAGCTTCTCGTCGTCGTAGCCGAGCCAGCCGGGGGTCGTCGTGTAGGCGGGGTACCCGTGCCGCAGGAGGTGGGCGGTGCGTTCGGCGCGACCGGGTTCGGCGCGGCGCAGGATGTCGAGCGCCTCGTCGCGGGTGAGGGCTTCTTCGAGGTAGCGGAAGTCGACGAGGTCGACCAGCTGCTCGGGGGACAGCTCGGAGAGCAGTTGCCACACCGGCTTGCCCTCGCGTCGCCCGTACAGGTCCCAGACGGCGTTGACGATGGCGGCGGCGGCCATGTGGATGGCGCCCTTCTCCGGGCCGAGCCAGCGCAGCTGGGCGTCGCCGGTCAAGCGCCGGGAGAACGCGCCGAGATCACCGAGGACCTCGTCCACGGGCAGACCGACGATCAGTGGCACCAAGGCCCGCACGGCGGCGACCTCGACGTCGTTGCCGCGTCCCACGGTGAACGCCAGGCCGTGCCCTTCGGCGCCCGTGCTCGTGCGGATGGTCACGTAGGCGGCCGAGTAGTCGGGCTCGGGGTTCATGGCGTCGGAGCCGTCGAGCTCGCGCGAGGTCGGGAACCGCACGTCGACCGCGTCGACGGCGGTGATCAGTTCAGTCATCGTGCCCCTGTGTCGTGTGTGTCTGTGGCATGTGCACGTTGCAACAACTGAGCACCGGACATGGGATGGATTTATAGGTTGCCGGGGCGTCGTTGTCTAGCTCTGGCGGCTGACTGTGCCCAAAGTTCGTAAAAGTGCAGGTCGAGCGTCACGGTCGAAGGCCTCGGGCGGTTTGAGACATCCAACCTCTTCCTGAGAGGTGGGATGTATTGTTAGCCTGGCGACCGCGCCGCCGCTTCTTGGGAGAGCCACCGATGTCACTGACCGACAAGGCCATCGACCGCATCAGAGACCTGATCCAGTCGGGCGAACTGTCACCGGGATCCAAACTTCCCCCCGAACAGCAGCTGGCCGCCGACTTGGGCCTGTCCCGCAACCTGATGCGGGAGGCCGTCAAGGCGCTCGTCGTCGCGCGGGTGCTGGAGATCCGCCGGGGCGACGGCACCTACGTGACCAGCCTGGAGCCGGAGGTGCTGCTCGGCAGCATCGCGTCCGCGGTGGAGTTGCTGCGCGGCGACACGTTGTTGGAGCTGACCGAGGTGCGCAGGCTGTTCGAGCCGGTCGCCACCGGGCTCGCCGCCACCCGCATCAGCGCCTCGGAGCTCGCCGAGGTCGAACGTCACCTCTACGCGATGCGCCTGGCCCGTGACGACGTGGAGCTGCTCAACGTGCACGACGCCGCCTTCCACCGGGCCGTCGTCGCCGCCACGGGCAACGCGACGTTGACGACCCTGTTGGAAGGCATTTCCGGTCGCACGGTGCGCGCCAGGGTGTGGCGCGGGCTGGTCGACGACAACGCGGCGAGCCGCACCCTCGCCGAGCACGAAGCCATCTACAACGCACTGGTCGACCGTGACGCCGCCCTCGCCAAGGCCGCCGCTCTCGTGCACATCAGCACCACCGAGCGGTGGTTGCGCGAGCACGTGGACCCGGACGGCGGCGTCCCGGTCCAGCCGTGACGTCCGGGCTCCTATCCCTTCGTAGTCAAGGAGAATCTCGATGAAGTTCTTGCGCGTGGGCTCGGCGGGCCTCGAACGGCCTGCTGTTCTGGACGCCCGCGGCGTCGCCTACGACCTGGCCCCGCTGACGGCCGACATCGACGGCGCGTTCCTGGCGGGTGGCGGTGTGGCTCGGGTGCGGGCGGCCCTGGCCGAGGGAGTGCTGCCGGTCGTCGACATCACCGGGCAGCGTCTCGGTGCGCCCGTCACCCGTCCGGGGAAGGTCGTGTGCATCGGGTTGAACTACGCCGACCACGCTGCCGAGACCGCGACGGAGCCGCCCGCCGAGCCGGTGGTCTTCATGAAGGCGTCGAACACGGTGGTCGGTCCGGATGACGTGGTGCTGGTCCCGCGTGGCAGCGTGAAGACCGACTACGAGATCGAGCTGGTGGTGGTCATCGGGCGCACGGCGCGGTACCTGGACTCGCCGGATGACGCGGACACCGTCATCGCGGGCTACGCCATCGCCGACGACGTCACCGAACGGGCGTTCCAGCACGAGCGCGGCGGGCAGTGGGACAAGGGCAAGTCGTGCGAGACGTTCAACCCGCTCGGCCCCTGGCTGGTCACCCCGGACGAGGTCGGCGACCCCCGGGAACTGGGTATGCGGTTGCGGGTCAACGGCGAGCTGCGCCAGGACGGCCACACCAAGAACATGATCTTCGGCGTGCATCACGTCGTGTGGTACCTGAGCCAGTTCATGGTGCTGGAGCCGGGCGATGTGATCAACACCGGCACCCCGGCTGGGGTCGCGTTCGGCGCGAACGACTTCCCCTACCTGCGCGCTGGTGACGTGGTCGAGGTCGAGATCGACGGCCTGGGCCGGCAACGCCACGTCCTGGGGCAGGCGTGATGACTTCCCCGGCTCCGGAGTGGTGCGCCGAGCGGGTTCCGCTGGGCCGTTCCGACGTGACGGTGACCCGGCTCGGTCTGGGCACGTCGCCGTTGGCCGGGTTGTTCTCGGCGGTGGCCGAGGACCAGGCCGCGGCCACGCTGGAGACGGCGTGGGCGGCGGGCATCCGCTACTTCGACACCGCACCCCACTACGGCGCGGGACTGGCCGAGCGGCGCCTCGGTCCGTTCCTGGCCTCCCGACCCCGCGCGGAGTTCACGGTGTCGACCAAGGTCGGCCGGCTGTTGACGTCCGGTGAGGCCGCGCCCGGTGACGAGGGCTTCCACGGTGAACCGGGTGTGGTCCGGGTGCGCGACTACAGCGCCGCCGGCGTCTACCGGTCGCTCTCCGAGAGCCTGGAACGGTCCGGCCTCGACTCCTTCGACATCGTGTTGATCCACGACCCCGACGACCACTGGGAGGAGGCGGTCACGGGGGCGTACCCGGCGCTGGAGCGGTTGCGCGCGGAGGGCGCGGTGCGGGCGATCGGTGCGGGGATGAACCAGGCGGCGATGCTCACCCGGTTCGTGGCCGAGACCGACGTCGACTGCGTGCTCGTGGCCGGCCGGTACTCCCTGCTCGACCGGAGCGCCGCCGACGACCTGCTGCCGTTGTGCGAGAAGCGACAGGTGGGCGTCATCGTCGGCGGCGTCTTCAACAGCGGCATCCTGGCGAACCCGGTGCCCGGTGCGACGTACGACTACTTTCCCGCCTCGGACGAGGTCTGGCGGCGCGTCCGCGCCTTGGCCGCGCGGTGCGCCGAGCACGGTGTCCCGCTGGCTGCGGCGGCCATCCGGTTCCCGTTGCGCCACCCGGCGGTGACCAGTGTCGTCGTCGGTGCCCGGACTGCGCGAGAAGTCACGGAGAACACCGCTTACGCCGCCACCGCGATACCCGATGCGCTGTGGACGGAACTCGACGTGCTGAAGGAGGCGGTGTCGCAGTGATCAGGATCGACGCCCACCATCATCTGTGGGATCTCGCGGCTCGGCCGCAGGAGTGGCTCGACGAGTCGGAGCTGAAGCCGATCCGACGGGACTTCGGTCTCGCGGACCTGCGTGAGGTGGCCGGCGCGGCCGGAGTGGATGCCACGGTTCTGGTCCAAGTGCTGCCGGACTTCGAGGAGACGGTGGAATTCCTCGCGTTGGCGGGGGAGTCCGAGCTGGTCGCGGGTGTAGTCGGGTGGGTCGACCTGACCGCGCCCGATGTCGCCGAGCAGCTGGACCGGTTGCGTCGCGGGCCGGGCGGTGAGCGGTTGGTGGGAATCCGGCACTTGGTGCAGGCCGAGCCGGACCCGGACTGGCTGACACGTCCCGACGTGGTGGCCGGGCTGCACGCGGTGCGTGATGCCGGGCTCGTCTATGACCTGTTGACCCGGCCGCACCAGCTGACGGCGGCGTTGGAGGTGGTGCGGGCGTTGCCGGACTTGGTGTTCGTGCTGGACCACTTGTCCAAGCCGGACATCGCCGGCCGGATCGTGGAGCCGTGGGCGCCCCGCCTGTCCGAGTTGGCCGCCGAACCGAACGTGGTGGCGAAGGTGTCGGGTCTGGTGACGGAGGCGGACTGGGAGCGGTGGACCGTGGCGGACCTGCGGCCGTATGTCGAGGTGGCGCTGGAGGCGTTCGGTCCGGATCGGCTCATGGTCGGGTCCGATTGGCCGGTCTGCCTGCTCGCCGCCTCCTACGAGCAGGTTCTCGGCACGGCCGCCGAACTTTTCGACGAGTGCTCCGCGGCGCAGCGGGATCTGGTTTTCGGCGGCACGGCCGCTCGTGTCTACCGGTTGGGGGACCGTCGATGAGCGTCGTGCGACTGGCCTACGGCGAGACCGGCCTGGACCTGCGGGTCGACCCGGCGGTGACGACCGTGGTGACGCCCCGGCACCACCGTGCCACCGAAGCGCCGCGGGAGATCCTGCGTCGGGCGTTGCGCGCGCCGGTTGCCGGACAGCCGCTGCGGGATCGTGTGCGCCTCGGCCAGACGGTGGCGATCTCGGCGTGTGACGGGACGCGTCCGCAGCCTCGGGAGTTGATGATCCCGGCGATCCTGGAGGAGTTGGACGGCCTGGTCGATCTGGCCGACGTGGTGGTGTTGGTGGCCACGGGGACGCATCGGGGTAACTCGGAGGCCGAGTTGCGGCGGATGTTCGGTGACGAGGTGGTCGATTCGGTGCGGATCGTCAACCACGACGCCCGTGACCGGAGCGGTTTGACGTGGATGGGCGAGTTCGGCGCGGGCGTGCCGGTGTGGCTCAACAGCGAGTGGGTCGACGCGGATGTGCGCATCACGACCGGTTTCGTGGAGCCGCATTTCTTCGCCGGTTTCTCGGGTGGGCCGAAGCTGGTCGCGCCGGGTCTGGCGGCGTTGGAGACGGTGCTCGTGCTGCACGACGCGCGCCGGATCGGTGATCCGCGGGCGGCGTGGGGGATCGTGGAGGGCAATCCGGTGCACGACGACGTGCGTGCGATCGCGGCTGCCACCGGGGTGACGTTCGGGTTCGACGTGGTGCTGGATCAGGACAAGCAGGTGGTCGCCGCGTTCGGCGGTGACCTGCTTGGCATGCACGCTGCGGCGGTGCGTACCGCGCGTGAGGTGGCGATGCGGCCGGTGCCGTGGTTGTTCGACGTGGTGGTGACCACGAACTCCGGCTATCCGCTGGACCAGAACCTCTACCAGGCGGTGAAGGGCATGTCGGCCGCTTACCAGGTGGTGAAGCCGGGTGGGGTGATCGTGTGCGCGGCAGAGTGCCGAGACGGCTTCCCCGACCACGGGTCGTACCGCGAGGTGTTGGCGTCCGCTGATTCGCCGGCGGCGCTGTTCGCGGAGATCTCCGCCCGTGAGGTGACGGTGCCGGATCAGTGGCAGGTGCAGATCCAGGCGCGCATCCAGGCCGAGTGTCGGGTCGTCATGCACACCTCCCATCTCAGTGACGCCGAGTTGGCCACCGCGCACCTGGAGCAGACCGCGGACGTTTCGGCGACTGTGGCGGAGGCTCTCGCGGCGGCCGGGCCGGACGCCCGGCTGTGTGTGCTGCCGGAAGGTCCTCAGACGATCCCCTACGTCGACGGGGCGGCCCGGTGAACGGGCCGATTCTGGTGTGCCTGGACAAGTTCCGGGGTTCGCTGACCGCGGAGCAGGCCTGTGCGGCGGTGGTTGAGGGCGTGGCCGGTGCGGGTGGGTGGGCGGTGGGGATGCCGGTCGCGGATGGTGGTGAGGGGACCGTGGCGGCGTTGGTGCGTGCGGGTTACGACGAGGTGCAGGTTGAGGTCACCGGTCCCACGGGTGAGCTGGTGCGGGCTGTGTTCGCCGTGCGCGGTGAACGTGCGGTGATCGAGATGGCGCAGGCGAGCGGGTTGGACGTGCTGCCCGGTGGTCGTTTGGCGCCGCTCACCGCGGACACCTACGGCACCGGTGAGTTGATCCGCGCCGCGCTGGACCGTGGCTGTCGCGATCTCGTGCTCGCCGTGGGCGGTAGTGCCACGACGGATGGGGGTGCGGGTCTGCTGCGTGCTTTGGGCGCGCGGGTCACCGATGCCGCGGGTGAGCCTGTCGGACCGGGCGGCGGGGCGTTGACGGGCGCGGTGCGCGTGGACTTGTCGGGGCTGGACCCGAGGTTGGCGCTCGCGCGGGTGACGTTGGCGTCCGATGTGGACAATCCGCTGACCGGGCCGAACGGTGCCGCCGCGGTCGCCCCGCAGAAGGGCGCGACGGCGGGGGAGGTGGAGGTGTTGGAGCGGGGGCTCTGCCGGTTCGCGGCGGTGATGGCGGAGGAGATCGGGCGGGACTTGAGCGGGGAACCGGGTGCGGGTGCGGCCGGTGGCATCGGATTCGCGGCGTTGGCCGCCCTCGATGCCCGACGAACGTCGGGGGCCGACTTCGTGCTGCGTGAGATCGGTGTCGAGGACGAGTTGCGGGAGGCTTCGCTGGTTGTGGTGGGGGAGGGTCGGTTCGACGAGCAGAGCCTGCGGGGCAAGGCGCCGATCGGGGTGGCCGAGGCGGCACGGCGGCACGGGGTGCCGGTCGTGGTGGTCGCGGGCTCGGTCGGGCTCACCCTCGAGCGGCTGCGGGAGGTCGGTGTGGTCGCCGCCTGGTCGCTGCTGGAGCGCGCGGGCGACGTCGGCACCGCGATGCGGCAGGCGCCTGCGCTGCTCAGGGCGATCGGGCGCGAACTCGTCACGCAGGGAGCGCGAGCATGACCGGACCGGACGCGGTCGATCTCGGGTTCGCCAGGGTGGACGTCGATCGTGAAGCCCGCCAGGGGCTGCCCGAGGTGATCTACGGCAGCGGCAAGACACCCGACCAGATCAGCGCGATCGTGCGTACCCTGCTGCGGCACAACGACGGCCCCGTGCTGGCCACGCGCGTGGAACCCGACGCGGCGGCGTCCGTGCTCGCCGCGGTGCCGGACGGCGTCTACGACAGCGGAGCGCGCCTGCTCACCTGGCGTCCGGCCGCATCGACGGGGTTCGGCGTGGTGGTGGCCGCGGCGGGCACCGCAGACCTGCCGGTGGCGCGGGAAGCCGCTGCCGTCGCCACCGCCGTAGGGCTCGGCGTCACCACCGTCACCGATGTGGGCGTGGCGGGTCTGCACCGACTGCTCGCCGAGCAGGACCGGTTGCGAGCCGCGGACACCGTGATCGTCGTGGCGGGCATGGAAGGCGCTCTGGCCAGCGCGGTCGGTGGTCTGGTCGACTGCCCGGTGGTCGCCGTGCCCACCTCGACCGGCTACGGCGCGAGTCTGGAGGGCATCACCGCGTTGTTGGCGATGCACGCGTCCTGCGCGGCCGGGATCACGGTGGTGAACATCGACTCGGGCTTCGGTGCCGCGATGGCCGCGTTCCGGCTCGCCCGCGTGGCCGGACGGACGCCGTGAGCCGCGTCTGCGTCATCTCGCCGTTCACCGGGCTGGCCGGCGACATGCTGCTGGCCGCGCTGGTCGACGCCGGCGCACCGCTGGACGCGATCCGGGCGGCCGTGGCCGACACCGGACTGACCGGCTGGGACCTCACCGTCACTCAGGTGCTCACCCACGGGCTCACCGGCAGCCGGGCCGTCGTGTCGGTGACCGACGACGCCACGAGCCGCACCGCGGGCGACCTGATCGCCATGGCCGGCCGCGTGCGTGACCGGCAGGTGGCCAACACCGCGGTCGCCGCGCTGCAAGCGATCGCCGAGGTCGAGGGACGTCTGCACGGCGAAGACCCCGACCGGGTGCACCTGCACGAACTCGGCGGCCACGACACCCTCGTGGACATCGTCGGCGTGGCCGCCGCACTGCACGCCCTGGACGTGCGAACCGTGCACTGCGAAGCGTTGCCGATCGGCGCCGGATCGGTCCGCACCGCGCACGGGGTGCTGCCCTGTCCGGCCCCGGCCACCTCGGCGCTGCTGGAGGGCGCACGCGTCGTCGGCACAAGCCTGTCGGGTGAGACCGTGACGCCGACCGCCGCGGCACTGCTGCGCGCGATCGGCGCCGACTACGGCCCGCCGCCGGAGATGCGCATGGCGGCCACCGGCTACGGCGTCGGCACCAGGACCCTGCCCGACCGGCCCAACGTGGCCGTGGTCCGGCTCGGCGACCGCGAGCCCGCGGACGTGCGTGACCTGGTGGTGCTGGAGACCAACCTCGACGACGTCACCGGCGAGGTCCTCGGCTACGTCGTCGCCCACCTGCTCGACTCCGGCGCACTGGACAGCTGGACCATCCCCGCCACGATGAAAAAGGGCAGGCCCGCGCACGTGCTGCACGCGTTGGCGACGCCCGAGACCGCGGACGACATCGAACGGCGGATGCTCGCCGAGACCGGCTCGCTCGGCGTGCGGCGGACCAGCGTGCGACGCACCGCGCTGCCCCGAACCACCGACACCGTCCACGTCCACGGCCTGCCGGTACGCCGCAAACACGGACCACACCACGGCAAACCCGAATACGACGACGCCGTCACCGTCGCCCGACAGACCGGCCTGCCCCTGCGCACCGTGCTCGCCATCGCCGCCGAAAGCCCCGAGGAGCACTGATGGACACCAACACCGCCGCCGCCCGGCTCGTCGCGCACCTCACCGAGATCGGCCCGGTCGCCGTGGCCTTCTCCGGCGGCGTCGACTCCGCGCTCGTGCTCGCCGCCGCCGCACGCGCCCTCGGCCCCGACGCGGTGCTCGCCGTCACCGCCGACTCCGCCAGCCTCGCCACCGCCGAACTCACCCACGCCACCGAGTTCGCCGCCCACCTCGGCGTCCGCCACCTGACGCCCACGACCACGGAACTGGACAACCCCGCATACGCCGCCAACGGCCGCGACCGCTGCTACTTCTGCAAGTCCACCGTGCTGGACACCATCACGAAGACCGCACGCGACCACGGCCTGCCCGCGGTGGCGACCGGCGTCAACGCCGACGACGCACACGACCCCTTCCGCCCCGGCATCCGCGCCGGCGACGAAATCGGCGTCCGCACACCACTACGCGACCTCGGACTGACCAAGACCGACGTCCGTGAGGTAAGCCAACTCTGGAACCTGTCCACATGGGACAAACCAGCCATGCCCTGCCTCGCCAGCAGAGTGCGCTACGGGATCACCATCACCCCCGCCCGCCTCGCCAGGGTCGAACGCGCCGAGGTCGCCGTACGAGCGTGGCTCGTGCACGCGGGCACACCGACGTGGAACCTGCGGGTGCGCGACCTCGGTGACGTCGGAAGGATCGAACTCGACCCGGAACTGGTCGACCGGCCGGGAATCGCCACCGCGCTGACCGAGGTCGTGCTAGCGGCGGGATTCGACGGCGTCGAACTGGCGGTGTTCCAATCGGGGGTGCTCAACCACGAACCGACTCGATGAGCCGTGCACGCCGCGATCGCCGCCGGGACCGCCCCACCGAGTGCTCCTCCGTGCCCCCGGATCCTGGGCGGCCACGCCGTCAGTCGAGGTGCCAGACCTCGGTCATCTCGGTCCAAGGCCCGCCCGGACCGTCGGTGAGGCGCCGCTGGCAAGGGTCGGTGTGGGTCCACCACCGCTGGGTGGTGGGGTCGGCGGCGATCGAGGCGAGATCGGCTTCCAGGTCGTCCCCGACGTACTCGAAGTACGCGAACAGCAGGTCGTCGTGGATGAAGATCGTGTAGTTGCGCACGTTCGCCCGGGTAAGCGCAGCTTCCACCTCCGGCCACACCGCCGCGTGCAGGCGCAGGTACTCCTGCCGGTGCTCGGGATGAACCCCGATGACCTGGCCGAACCGCCTGCTCCGGTGCTGGTTCGCCGGGATCGGAACGGGCGTGGTGGGGAAGGTGGTCACGTGGTCTCCCGGTCTGCTCCAGTGGGAACTCGTCCCCGCTAGACATCTGATGTCTTAGGCTACCCTGGAGCGCCGGTCAGACATATGATCAATCGCCGCGAAAGGTCGATGCACGTTGACATAGGTCGACGTCGAACGTCGTACCATCCGGGCGAAGATGTGATGTCCAGGTGACGACCTGGCGGACCAGGGAGTATCGGTGGCACTGACTGACGAGGCGATCGCGAAGATCCGGTCCATGATCCAGTCCGGCCAGCTGCCTCCCGGCACGCGCCTTCCCCCGGAGCCCCAGCTGGCTGCGGAGATGGGGCTGTCCCGCAGTGGCGTCAGGGAAGCGGTGAAGGTCCTGGAGTCGGCTCGCGTGCTCGACGTGCGGCGCGGGGACGGCACGTACGTCACCAGCCTCGCGCCCCGGCTGCTGCTGGAAGGCGTGGGTGTCGCGGTCGAGCTGCTCCAGGACGACACGCTGTTGGAAGTGATGGAGGTCCGCCGGCTGCTGGAGCCGGTGGCCACCGGCTTGGCCGCGGTCCGCATGCCGGAGAGCGACCTTGACACGCTGGCCAAGATCCTGGACGACATGCGGGCCGCCAGCGACGACGCCGAACTGCTCATCCAGTACGACACCGCGTTCCACCGGACGGTCATCGCCGCCACCGGTAACGAGACGCTGGCCTCGCTGCTGGAGGGGCTGTCCAGCCGCACCGTCCGGGCGAGGGTGTGGCGAGGACTCATCGAAGGCAACGCGGCGCACATCACGCTCGCCGAACACGAGGCGATTTACCGGGCTCTGCGCTCACGCGACCAACTGCTCGCCCAGGCGAGTGCGATGGTGCACGTCAACACCTCCGAGGCGTGGCTTCGCACGGTCTTGTCGAACACGGCGACCACCGCTGGAACCCAAGGTCCCTAGCCGGGGACGCGGTGGAAGCGCCCAGCGCTGGTCCGAGCTGTCGTCTGGTGATGTCCCCGGTGGTGCCCTCCGCCGGGTCAGGCGTTCACGAGTTGCCAGTGCTGGTTGGTGCTGTTGGCATCCCGGTACTGGATGATCTTCGCACCGTCGGTGCTGACGCCGCCGGTCACGTCGAGGACCTTGCCGCTCCGGCGGCAGACCAACTTCACGTAGCCGTCACCGACATCGACGACCCGCCAGTGTTGGTTGGCGCCGCCGCCGTCCGGCCACTGCACGACCGGCGCCCCGTCATCCATCGACCCGCCGGTCACGTCGAGGACCTTGCCGCTGCGCCTGCTCACCACCTTGACGTACCCGTCACCTGCGTCCACGAGTTCCCACTGCTGGTTGGTGCCACCGTTGTCGGTCCACTGCACGATCGCGGCGCCGTCTTCCGTCGAGCCGCCGCTCACGTCCAGGACCTTGCCGCTGCGCCGGTTGACCAGCTTGCGGTATCCCGGACCGCTGCCGTCGGAGACAGGGCGGGCGGCGATGCCGCCGCAGTCGACCTCGTTGACGATCGCGTTCCCGCCGCCGACCGTGGCGGTCGCTTCCAGGCGCACGTACCGCGCGCTGACCGGCGCGAAGCGGGCGTACTTCAACGCCTTGGTCGCGGCCCACGTCCCGCTCGTCGCCTCGCGGAACGTCGTGCCATCCGTGCTGGTCAGCACTCGGTACCCGGTGATGTTGCCGGTGGTGGTCGTCGTGCCGGAGCTGTTCCTGTCCTGGCGGGGCAAGTAGGTCAGCGCGTCGATGTTCGAGTACGTCGAGCCGAGGTTCATCGTGACCGACTGCGGCAGCGGTCCACTGGACTGCCACCAGCTCTCGACGGCCCTTCCGCCCACCCAGTCCAGCTTGCCGTCGATGGCGTTCGCCGCCGTCCCGCTCGTCGCGGTGGCGGTGATCGGGGTGACCGGGTGGTGCAGCACGTCGGGCTGCGGCGGCAGCGGGGGCCGGGACGTGTCCGGCGTCCACATGGTGCCGACCTGTCGCAGGGTGGCCACGATGTGGGAGTCGAGCTTGCCCTCGGCATTCGGCATGCAGTTCAGCAGGAACGAGCAATACCTGGCTTCCAACGGCTTGATGTGCCCGTTGACGATGGCATCCGGAGTCATCGTCGGAGAGTCCACAGTGGACCCGTAACTGGATCCCCGCGGGTGCCAGAACCAGCCGGTGCTGACGATGTTCTGCCCTTGCGTCGCCGCATAGGTGTTGTTCGACGGCGCCCAGATGCCCTTGGGCTCCTCGAAGTAGATGACGTCGTTCTCCCACGGCTCGGTCTGCCCGTTGTGGTCGACGATCAGGCAGTCCGGTTGCAGCGCCTTGACGTGCTCCCGGATCTCTTGGTACGGCACCGCCCGGTGGCCCATCTGCCAGGCCCAGCCGTCGATGACCAGCACCGGGATCTCGCCGTACCCGGTCAGCAGTTCGGTGAGCTGGTTCTTGGTGAAGTCGATGTCGGCGCGACTCACGGACCCGTCCGCGACGCCCTGCGTGCGGTCCCAGATGGAGAAGTAGAAGGCCGCCTTGAGGCCCTGCGCGCGGAACGCGTCCACGTACTCGCGGACGACGTCGTGCGGGTAGGAGCTGTTCACGACGTTGTAGCCGGTCTGCTTGGTCGGCCACAGGCAGAAGCCGTCGTGGTGCTTGGTGGTCAACGCGGCCCACGACATGCCGGCCGCTTTCGCGGTCGCCGCCCACTGCGCGCAGTCCAGCGCGGTCGGGGCGAACAACCGGGGGTCGAGGTTGGGGGAGGCCCACTCCTGATCGCTGTACGTCGACATGTTGTAGTGGATGAACATCCCGAACCGCATGTCCACGAACGACTGCTGGAGGTTCTGGAGGTTCCCGGCGGCCTGCACGCTGCTCGCCTCCGCGATGGTGTGTGGTGAACCGGCGGCGCCGGTCGGGAAGGCGAGCGGACCCACCGCTGCGGCCCCTGCCGCAATGGCCGAATTTCGCAGAACGGCGCGACGGTCCAGCTGCGCTGCCGGCTCTTCGATCACGGATCGCCTCCTGACGGACAGACGGTCTGACGAGCCTCGGAAAGATATGATGTCTGTTACGGCTGCGTCAAGACCGTCTGGCGTACTCGTTGCCGGTCAGAGCCCTGTAGGTCGTGTGAAGGGGTGCGGTCCAGGGTGGCGAATCAGGCGGCAGTGATCTGATGTGTCTTGGTGAATCGATCAGGTTTCGGGCGCGCGCGAGGAGGTGCGGTTCCGGCGCAGCTTTGTCACACGGGTCGAACCGATTCGACCACGAGCTACCGGTGTCGGGCCCCGGTGCTCGACCGCAGGGTGATGCCCGGCTGCAGGAGCGCGTTGCGGTGCGGCGCGTCGGGGTCCGCGATCCGTTCCACGAGCAGGTCGACGGCGAGTCGGGCCATCTCCTCGGCGGGCACGTCGGCGGCGGTCAGCGGTGGGTGGAAGTCCTCGGCCAGGCGGTTGGCGATGACGCCGGTGATGGAGAAGTCGCCCGGAACGTCGAGGCCCGCGTGACGCAGGGCTCGTTGGAGACCGGGCAGCGCGGCTTCGTTGATCGTCACGGCCGCGGTCACGTCCGGCCACCGGCTGCGGATGTCCTCGAAGCAGGCCAGGCCGGCCGCGGGTTCGTCGGCGCAGCACGCGGTGTGCGCGGTCAGGCCGCGCTGCTCGGCGGCGGCGAGGAATCCGGTGGTGGAGCGCATGGCCGGGCCGTAGCCGGCGGCGACGAGCTCGTCGGACCGGTTGATCAGCACGACGTTCCGGTGGCCGAGGTCGGCGAGGTGGTGGACGCAGCGGTTGATCAGTTCCGCGTAGTCGACGTCGACCCACGACGAGGCACCCGGGCGCTCCACGTGCCCGATGGTCACGAACGGCAGGGCTTCCTGCTCCAGGCGGGCCACCCGCGGGTCGTCGACGAGGATCTCCATCAGGATCACGCCGTCCACCCGGCGGCCGGTGACGACGCGTTCGAAGGACCGGTCGTGGTCGCCGCCGCTGGGTGAGAGCAGCACGTCGAGGTCGTGCTTGGCCGCCGCCTCCACGACGCTCGCCACGAAGCCCAGCTGCACGTCGGTCAGCCGCCTGCTCGCGGGTGGTATCACGAGGCTCAACGTTCGGGTTCGCCCCTCGGCCAGTGCCCGTGCGCTGGCGTTGGGCCGGTAGCCCAGCTCGGCGATCACGTTGTTGATGCGCTGCGCGGTCGCGGTCGACACCGGCCGCTTCCCGCTGAGCGCATAGGACACCGTGCTGCGGGACACGCCGGCCCGCTTGGCGATCTCACCGATGTTCATGTGCTCTCCGTCCAACCGGTTCGACAGGTCCTGATGGTATCGGAAACCAAGTCTTGCGCCGGTTACCCCCTACCGATACGTTGGCGAAACATTGCGCGGTCGAACCGGTTCGATGACAGACGGACATTCCAGTTGTCAGCGCCGCCGCCTGGAAGGACTACCCCTATGAAGCGCTCCCCGTTCAGTCGACGCGTGACCGTCGCCCTGGTCGCGGTGGGACTGTCCCTGACCGCGTGTTCCTCCGCAGGGGAAACGGGTGGTGATACCGCCGGCCCGTTCGCGGTGTGGGACCCGTACCCGCAGTTCGACGGGACGTCGGAGTGGGCGAAGGTGATCGAGAAGTGCGGGGCGGAGGCCGGTGTGGAGGTCGAGCGCCAGGCGTACGACACCTCGGACCTGACGAACAAGGTCCTGCTCGCCGCGCAGCAGGGCACCGCGCCGAACGTGCTGGTCGTGGACAACCCCGTGGTGTCCACGCTGGCCGAGGCCGGGGTGCTGAAGGCCAACCAGGACACCGGCTTGGACGCGTCGCAGGCGTCGCCCAACCTGGTGGCCGCCGGCGAGGCGGGCGGCAAGACCTACGGGGTGCCGATCGGCGCGAACACGCTGGCGCTCTACTACAACAAGGCGGTGCTGGCGCAGGCCGGCGTTGATCCGGCGTCGCTCACGGACTGGACGTCGCTGGACGCCGCCCTGGCCAAGGTCGCGGGCGCGGGCAAGAAGGGCATCACGTTCTCCGCCATCGGCACCGAGGAGGGCTCCTTCCAGTTCCTGCCGTGGTTCTGGGGTGCGGGGGCGCAGCTGACCGACCTGTCCTCGGCTGGGGCCGTGGCGGCGGTGGAGCTGTGGAAGTCCTGGCTGGACAAGGGGTACGCGCCGAACTCGGTCGTGGGCAACACGCAGACCACCAGCTGGCAGGAGTTCGCCACCGGCGAGTACGCGTTCGCGGAGAACGGCACCTGGCAGTTGGGCAACGCGGCGAAGCTGGGCTTCGAGTACGGCGTCATGCCGATCCCGTCCCGTGACGGCGGCGTCGCGCCCGCGCCGACCGGCGGCGAGTTCGTCACCGTGCCGGTGCAGGGCTCCGCGGACCGCGAGGCGACCGCGGCGAAGATCGCCAACTGCCTGACCAGCGCGGACACCGTGTTGGCGACGGACACGGCGCTGACCTACGTCTCCGCGATCGGATCGGTGCAACAGCAGCAGGTCGCCGCGAAGCCGGAGCTGGCGGTGTGGGTCGACGCGGTGCAGGCCGCCAAGGGACGCACCGGCGACGGCCTCGGCACCCGCTACCCGCGGATCTCGCAGCCTTTGTGGACCGCGGTGCAGGCGGTGCTGACCGGGTCGAAGCCCGCCGCGGACGCGCTCAAGGACGCACAGAGTGCCGCGGCGTCGGCGAAGTAGAGCGGTGGTCCGCCGAAACCTCGTCGGTTGGGCGTTCCTCGTCCCGCTCGTCGCCTACCTGCTGCTGTGCTACGGCTATCCGCTGCTGACGACCGTCGACCTGAGCATCCGTGACTACACCGTGCGGACTTTCGTGCACGGGGGCGCGCCGGTGATCGGACTGGCCAACTACACGGCCGTGTTCGCCGACCCGGTGTTCCGCACCGCAATGCTCAACACGGTCGTGTTCACGGTGGTGTCGCTGGTGTTCCAGTACGCGATCGGGTTGGCGCTGGCGGTGTTCTTCTCCCGCAACTTCCGGCTGTCGGCGACGCTGCGGGCGCTGTTCCTGGTGCCGTGGCTGCTGCCGTTGATCGTGTCGGCGTCGACGTGGGCGTGGATGTTCAACAGCGAGGCCGGTGTGGTGAACGCGGCCCTGTCGTGGTTCGGGATCGACGGCGTGCACTGGTTGACGTCGCCGGACTGGTCGTTGGTGTCGGTGATCGTCGCCAACATCTGGATCGGCATCCCGTTCAACCTCGTCGTGCTCTACAGCGGGTTGCGGAACATCCCCGCCGAGGTGCACGAGGCGTCCGCGCTGGACGGTGCGAGCTCCTGGCAGACGTTCCGGCATGTCACGTTCCCGATGCTGCGGTCCGTTTCCACGGTCACGCTGCTGCTGGGCCTGGTCTACACGCTGAAGGTCTTCGACATCATCTGGATCATGACGCGCGGCGGCCCGAGCGGGTCGTCCACCACCCTGGCCACCTGGTCCTACGAACTCGGGTTCGGCAGCATGCTGCCCCGCTTCGGGCCCAGCTCGGCCGTCGGCAACGTGCTCATCCTGCTGGCCGTGGTCGCGGGCCTGGTGTACGTGCGGGTGCAACGCCACCAGGAGGCGTCGTGACGCGCTCGTGGTGGCGCACCGCGGTGGGCCTGCTGCTCACCGCCGTGATGCTGTTCCCGGTCTACTGGATGGTCAACGTCTCGCTCACGCCGCCGGGCGCGATGCGCAAGTCGCCGCCGGACCTGTTCCCGCGCAACCCGACGTTCGACGGGTACGCGCGGGTGCTGGACGAGCAGCTGCCGTACTTCGGGACCAGCCTGCTGGTCGGGCTCGGGACCGTGGTGCTGACGCTGGTGCTGGCCGCGCCCGCGGCGTACTCGCTGGCGAAGCTGCGCCCGAGCGGTCGGGGACCGTTGACGTTCGTGCTGCTGGTCGCGCAGATGATCCCCGGGATCATCATGGCGCTGGGGCTGTACGGCATCTACGTCCAGCTCGGCATCACGAACACGGTGTGGGGCCTGGTCTTCGCCGACTCCACGATCGCCGTGCCGTTCGCCGTGCTGATCCTGACCTCGTTCATGGCCGCGGTGCCCGACGAGATCGTGCAGGCCGCGCGCATCGACGGCGCGGGCGCGTTCCGCACGTTCTGGTCCGTGGTGCTGCCCGCGAGCCGCAACGGGGTGGTCACCGCCGGACTGTTCGCGTTCCTGTGGGCGTGGTCGGACTTCGTGTTCGCCGCGACGTTGGACAGCGGCGGCTCCATGCAGCCGTTGACGCTCGGCATCTACCGCTACATCGGCAACAACAACCAGGAGTGGAACGCGATCATGGCCACCGCCGTGGTCGCCTCCGTGCCCGCCACCGTGCTGCTCGTGCTGGCCCAGCGCTTCGTCGCCGCGGGCATCACGTCGGGCGCGGTCAAGGACTGAAAGGGACCTTTGTGGACGACTTCTCGGTGCGGGAGATCCCGTTCAGCTGTTCGGGGGCGTGGTTCGGCATCTCCGCGGTCGTGGGGCTCGCCGCCTACGCCGAGGACCTGCACCTCGTGTCCCACCGCAACGGCATGCACGCGGTGCTGTCGCTGGTGCCGATGCTGGCCGGCGCCAGGGTGCCCGTCGAGGTCAACGCCAACCCCGCGCTGCTCACCTGGAGCGCGGGCCGGGCGAGGGTCGCGGCGGCGTTCGAGTCACCCTCGGCGCTCCGGATCTCCGGCGACGGCCTCGGCCTGCGCATCGCCGCGGCGGACGACACCCTGACCCCGTTCACCGGAACGCACTTCTTCCGCGACCCCGTCACCTCGTCGTACGTCTTCACCTCCTACGAGACCGGGCACCGCTACCGGGTGACGGTGTTGGCCGGACAGGAGGTCTCAGCCGGTGGCTCCGCGCTCGGCACGGCGGAACGGGCGGTCGTCGTCGGCGGGGACGGCGGGGAGTGGGAACTCGTGGTGGAGGAGATGACGACCACCCGCGGGCGGTTCTCCACCACCGCGACGTTCTCCGACGTGGTGGCCGCCTCGCGGCGCTCCTTCGACCGGTTCGCGGACGAGGTCGCGCCGTGGCGCTCCGACCGCACCCCGGCCGCCGAACTCGCCTGCTACGTGCTGTGGTCGGCCACGGTGAGCCCGGCGGGCTTCCTCGGCCGTCCCGCGGTGCTGATGTCGAAGAACTGGATGGACAAGGTCTGGAGCTGGGACCACTGCTTCAACGCCCTCGCGCTCGCACCGGGAGCGCCCGGACTGGCGTGGGACCAGCTCCAGGTCGTGTTCGACCACCAGACCACGGAAGGTGCGTTGCCGGACTCGATCACGCACGCGGAGGTCCTGCACAACTTCGTCAAACCACCCATCCACGGCTGGGCGGTGGGCAAGCTGCGGTCGAAGCTGCCGGGCGGCATCCCGGTCGCCGAGCTTCCGGTGCTGTACCGGCAACTGGAGGCGTGGACGACGTTCTGGCTCGACCACCGCCGCGCGCCGGACCAGCCGTTCCCGCACTACGAGCACGGCAACGACAGCGGCTGGGACAACTCCACGATCTTCGACGAGCAGCGGCTCGTGCAGTCCGCGGACCTGGCGGCGTTCCTGGTGGTGCAGATGGGGGAACTGGCCCGGCTGGCCCGGGAGATCGGCGACCCGGCCGCCGCGACGCGGTGGGAACGGGAGGCCGAAACCATGCTGAACGCGATGCTGACGACGTTGTGGGACGGGTCGGCGTTCACCAGCCGAGCCCTTGACGGCACAACACGCGCCACGGCGAGCCTGCTCGACCTCATGCCCGTCGTCCTGGGCGCAGACCTGCCCCAGGACGTGCACGCGAAGCTCGCCGAGGGCGTCGCCCGGCACCTGACCGCGGTCGGCCCGGCCACCGAACGGCCCGACTCGCCCCACTACGAGGCCGACGGCTACTGGCGCGGCCCGGTGTGGGCGCCGTCGACCGTGCTCATCGAGGACGGCCTGCGCCGTGGCGGGGCGGTCGAACTCGCCGACCAGGTCAGCGCACGTTTCCGGGCGGTGTGCGAGAAGAGCGGCTTCGCCGAGAACTTCGACGCGCTCACCGGGGAGGGCCTGCGCGACCGCGCCTACACCTGGACCGCGAGCGCCTACCTGCTGCTCGCCGCGGAGGCCGAGGCCCGACTGACCGACGGCGCTCCGGAACACCCCGCCACGTCAGCGGGGTAGACGAACCGACCCGGTCTCCTTCCCGGGGCACCGGGGTCCGTTGTGGAATCCCCAACCCTGCACACGTCTGACAAAGGAGTCATGCATGTCCCTCACACCCGCACGACGACGAGGCCGTGGACTCGCCGTGGTCATCGCGGTCGTCGCATCCGCGATATCGGCGGTGGTGGCACCCGCACCGGCCGCCCTGGCCGGCGACGAATCGATCTCCGTCAACTTCGCCGTCGCCGGCGGTTCCCCGACCTACCGGGCCTCCGGGTGGATCTACGGCATGACCGAGGACGCGGCCGGTCCCGCGGACCACTTCTACCGCGACGTGAAGTTCCAGTCCATGCGCGCCGGCGGCGCCCAGCTCGACGGCCCCGGCGGTTGGGTCTCGGGCAAGTACGACCGCCGGTGGAACGCGACCCGCGCCCAGCTCCTGCGCACCCGGTCGCTCGGCGGCGAGTTCATCCTGCTGCCCCACGACCTCTGGGGCGCGGACAGCTACCCGATCTCCCGCTTCCCGGGCGACAACGGCAACTGGACCGACTACGACAACTTCCTCACCCGCCTGATCAACGACGTGCGGGCGACGGGCGTCCCGGTGCAGTGGGACCTGTGGAACGAGCCGAACCTGAGTGCGTTCTGGAACCGGTCGCAAGCGCAGTACTTCGAGCTGTGGCGCCGCACGTACCACCGCGTCCGGGCCGCGTTCCCGGAGCAGTTGATCGTCGGCCCGAGCTTCGCGGGCGTGCCGACGACGAACGGGACGTGGTGGAACCAGTACCTCAACTTCATCCGCTCGTCCAACACGGTCCCGGACATCATCAGCTGGCACTCCCTGCCCGGCGACCCGGTGGCGAACGTGGCCGCGGCGAACGCCACTCTCGACGCTCGGGGCATTCCGCACCCCCGCCCGTACCAGATCAACGAGTACGGCTGGACGACCGAGCAGAACCCCGGTGACGGCTCCTGGTACATCGCACGCCTGGAACGAGCCGGGGCCGACGGCCTGCGCGCCCACTGGGGCAGCGCGGGAAACCTGCACAACGACCTGGCCAACCTCCTGACGCGCAACTCGGCGGGACAGCACCTGCCCAAGGGCGAGTGGTGGGTCTACCGCTACTACGGCTCGCAGACCGGGCAGATCGTCTCCGTCACGCCCAGCCCGGCCTACGACGCGTTCGCCACGAAGACGCCCGGTGTCGCGAAGATCCTGGTCGGCGGTGGCGGCACCACGGGCAACATCGCCGTCAACCTCCAGCGACTCGACATCACCAGCGGGATCGTGCAGAACAACCAGGTGCGGGTGGTGGTCCAACGCATCCCGTACAACGGCGGCGGCGCGGTCCAGGGACCGGTCACCATCCGCAACTCCGTCGTGACGCTGTCCGGCAACGCCACGACGGTCAACCTGCCCCACAGCAACGCCGACGACTCCTTCACCGTCACGCTCCTGCCGCCGTCCGACGCCGGCTTCCAGTCCGTGGCCGTCGCCCAGCACTCGCAGCAGTGCCTGGACAACACGGACCTGGGCACCGCCGACGGCAACCGTCAGCAGCAGTTCTACTGCGAGGGCGGCGACCAGCAGCTGTGGAACTTCCGCCCGGTCGCCGGAGTTGCCAACACGTACACCGTGGTCAACCAGCAGACCGGCAAGTGCCTCGACGTCAACGGCGTGTCCTCCGCCGACGGCGCTGCGGTGCAGCAGTGGAGCTGCGTCGCCGGCGCGCAGAACCAGCAGTTCGCGCTGCGCAAGGTCACCTACTCGGGCAACGATCCGCACGACTACCAGCTCGTGGCCCGGCACAGCGGCAAGTGCGTCGACGTCAGCGAGATTTCCACCGCCGCAGGCGCCTCGATCCACCAGTGGACCTGCAACCCCGCCAACCAGAGCAGCCCGCTCAACCAGACCTGGCGGCTCTGGGGTCGCTAGATCTCCGGGTGATCAGCGGACTGCGCTGGGCGGCCGGATCCCGGTCACCCAGCGCTACCGCGTGGTTCAACCGGTGATCGTCGCCGTTAGTTCGCCAGCTTTTCGGCCACCGCCGGGAGCAGGTCCAGGAGGATTCCGACGGCTTCGTCCTGGTGCGGGATGCCGCCGATCACGGCGATCGACACCAGATCTCCTCCGGACAGCACGGCCCAGCAGGCAGCCAACTCGTCGTTGGCCTCGCAGTAGCCGTAGGCCGCGTTGATCCCCGGCAGCGGCGGTATGTCGAACGGGGTGAGGGCGATCGGCTGGTCCGAGCCCGAGTACTCACGGTCCACGTACTGCTCGCAGGACTCCGCGAACGTCCGGATCTTCGCTACGACGGCCGCCCCGTCGTGTTCCTTGAACCACGCAACTCCGTGGTGGAAGCCGAAGTCCGGACCCTCCCAGTTCCTGGCGTGGTAGACGTAATAGCCGAACTCGTCCCGACTGTCCGGGCGCGACGTCTCGCACGTCGTGGGTATACCCCACTTGGTCCACGGACCTTCCTCGGTGACTTCCTTGGCGCCCAGATCGGCCAGGGCGTCGGCAGGGAGCGTGGCGGCCTTGACCCGCAGGGGTGCCAGCTCACCGGGCGAGGCGGTCGTGGTGGTGATGGTCGTCGTCGTGGTTGTCGTGCCGGTGTCGGACGGTGTTGGCGGCGGGGCCGGTGCGGCGGTGCACGCGCCACAAAGCAGGATCGCCGACAACACCAAGCGTCTCATCTTGAAGTCCCCCCATTGGACCGCCCCAGCCGTGCTGAGAATATCCGGACCGGTCGACAGCGTGGTCGGTGGCACAGTTGAGCCATGACGCCAACCAGGAACGCCCGTCACCGGAGACTCGCGACCTTCCTGGCGTCCTGCGGCGACGTCGAGCTCGCCGAGCTCGTGGACACGGGTCGGGTCGGCGGCGTGGGTGTGGGCGGCGGCTCGGCGGTCCTCGACGTCGACGGCGTGCCGGTGTTCGTCAAGCGGATCCCGCTGACCGACCTGGAGCTCGCCCACCCCGACTCCACCGCGAACCTGTTCGACCTGCCTGTGTTCTGCCAGTACGGCATCGTCAGCCCCGGGTTCAACGCGTGGCGCGAGTTGGCCGCGAACGTGGTCGTCACCGACGCCGTCCTGGCCGGCCAGACGCAGTCGTTCCCAGTGCTCTACCACTGGCGGGTGCTACCCGGCCGTTCGCCGATCGCTGCCGAGCACGCCGACGTCGACGCGGTTGTCGCCGCTCTGGGCGGCCACCCGTCCGTGCGTGTCCGCCTCGAAGCGCTGGCCGCCGCATCGTCCAGCCTCATGCTGTTCTGCGAATACATCCCGCACCCGGTGCCGGAGTGGCTGCGGGAGGACCCGGTGGGCAAGGCCGCGGCAGTCGAGCGGCAGTTCGCGCAGATCGTGACGTTCCTGCGCGGTCGAGAGCTGCTGCACATGGACGCACACCTCGGCAACATGCGCACCGACGGGGAACGGATCTACCTCTGCGACTTCGGACTGGCCACGTCGCCGCACTTCGACCTGTCCGATGTCGAGCGTGACTTCGCCGAACGCCACGCCACCCACGACGCCGGCTACGCCGCGATGCGACTGGTCAACTGGCTGGTGACCGACGTCTGCGGGGTGCCGGTGCCGGCCGGCGGCGCCCCGGTCGCACGCAACGAGTACGTACGCCGGTGCGCCGCCGGCCACATCCCGGACGACGTGCCGCCCGCCGTGGCCGCGATCCTGAGCCGGCACGCACCTGCCGCCGCGAAGATGAACTCCTTCTACTGGAAGCTGTTCGGCGGCGACATCCACGCGGAGTTTCCCGGCTTGTGAGGCGGATCGGGCCGATACCCGGTCCCGGCTCGGCACCTTCGCCGAGCGGTGGGAAGTGTTACCAGGTGGTTCGGCCTGCCCCGAACGGGTAGAGCGGGGTCCCGTAGGTGCTGGGCACGGGTTGGCCCGCGTCGATCCGGGCGCGGATGTCGGCACGTTCGGCGGCGGTCGCGCCGAGGTCGTAGGGGAGGTCCCACTGCTCGACGGCATCGGCCGGTGTGTCGGTGCCGCCGGGACGCAGGACGTCGGACAGGGCGCGGGGCAGTTGCCAGGGCAGCTTGCCGGTCGGCGTGTAGTCCCCGAACAGCAACGAAGCCAAAGCAGGCCCCATCTCCTCGCCGCCGCGGTACGTCACGACGATCGCGCTCGCCAAGTCGTGCCACTCGGTGATGACGTACGGGCGGGGCAGGACCAGGGCGACCACGACCGGGATGCCCTGCCGGTGGAAGTCCTGGATCAGGGCGAGTTGGTCCGGCGGCAGGTACGGCCGTTCGTTCGGCCAACTCGTCGCGTGGGTGTAGGACGGCTCACCGACGGCGACGATCGCCAGCTTCGGTGACGGCCCGGTGTCCTTGTGGACGTTCACCCCGGCCTGCGCGGCACGTCCGCGGATCGCTTCGAGCATGGTCTGCGAGCCGTATTCCTGGTGGAAGTAGCTGGTCCAGATGCAGCACGCCGCCGTGTCGTCGGCACGCGGACCGGCCACCACGATGTTGTCACCGCGGTTGAGCCGCACCGGCAGCACACCACCCGTGTTCTTCAACAACGTCATCGCCTCACGCGACGCCTGGTTGGCCAAGCCCGCGTACTCGGGCTTGTGGAACCGGTACGGCCCGTTGACCGGGTCGCCGTACGGGTTCTCGAAGATCCCGAGCTTGAACTTCAGCCGCAGCACGCGGCGCACCGCGTCGTCGATCCGCGCCGCCGGCACCGCCGAGGTGAATCCCCCCATGGTGAACCCGGCCGCTCCGGGATCCGCGCCACCCATCACGTCGGAGCCGGCGTTCGCCGCGCCGACCCACGAGCCGGACGGCAGCCAGTCGGTCGTGATCAGGCCGGTGTACCCGAGGTTCTGCCGCAGGTACGCGAGGATCTTCGCGCTGTCCCCGGCGCCCGGACCGCCGGGATCGAGCAGGGAACTGCCCGCGTAGCCCGGCATGATGTTGACCGCGCCGGCCTCCATCGCGGCCCGGAACGGCGCCGTGTGGTACTTGATCGTCACCGCGTCGTACACGATCAACGCCTCACCGCCCGCGCCCTCACCCGGCCAGTGCTTCACGGTCGCCAGCACGGACGCCGGGTTCAGCTCCGGCCCGCCCTGGAGGCCCGCCACCAACGCCCGCACCTGTGCCGACGCGACCTCCGAGCTCTCGCCGTTGCCCTCCTGGATGCGCGGGTACAGCACCTTCGTGCCGACCTCGGCCAACGGTCCCAGCACCCCGCGCGCGCCGACCTCCAACTGCTCACGCCGCTGCATGTCGCCGAGCTTGTAGTCCAACGGGTAGTTCTTCGCCGCCGCCAAGGCGCTCTGCAACGGATAAGTGGTCTTGTACCCGGCGATGGTGTCGCCGGCCGTCACGAACGGGATGCCGAGCCGCGTCCCGGTCGACCCGAGCAGCGCGTTGTGCAGGTCCTGCGCTTCCGCCGGCCCGAAGTGCCACCCCGACCGGGGGAACACCTGGGCGTTGTAAAACATCTGGTACGCCTTCTCCTCGAGCGTCATCCGCCCGAGCACGTCGTTCACCCGCGTCTCCACGGGCTGTCGCCAGTCCTCGTACGGCTCGATCGTGCCGTTCCTGTTCAGGTCACGGCTGCCGTTCACCACCCGCACACCGTCGTCCACGGTCGTCAACGTCGGCAGGTACAGGCTGAACGTGCGGATGTTCGACGCGGTGGTCGTGCCGGAGCCGTCCACCGCCACCACGAACCAGCGATACGTCCACCGGTCCGCGATGTCCCACGACGGGGTGTAGCTCGTGCCGGTGGGCTCGGCGACCTTGGTGTACAGGTCGATCAGGTTGCCCGACGCGGCGAAGTCGTAGTCGGTGCGGCTGATGTTGAGCCAGACCTGGTAGCGCGCCGCGCCCGGCACGGCGGCCCACGAGAACGCCGGACGACGGGTGCCGGTGATCATCGCGTTGTCGGCCGGCGCGGTCAGGGCGAACCGGCCCGTCACCGCCGGCGCCTTGGTCGGCGGCGACAGCAGCGGCGGCGTGCTCGCGGAGGTGTCGACGGCGCCGAAGACCTGGAACTCCCAGAGCGAGACGCCGTAGCCCGTGGCGCGTGTGGTGGCGAACAACCGCAGGTAGCGGCCCGTGCCGCCGACGGTGAGGCGTTCCGTGCCACCGGCGCTGGTGGTGGTCGAGTAGACCTGGGTCCAGGTCACCGCGTCGTTGGACAACTCGATCCGGTAGCCCTTGGCGTACGCGCCTTCCCAGGTGAGCTCGACCCGGTTCACGGTGGCGACGCCGCCGAAGTCCACGCGCAGCCACTGGTTGTCGGCGAACTGGCTGGACCAGCGGGTGTTCGCGCGACCGTCGAGCGCCGCTGCGGGCGCGTTGCCGCCTTCCCACGTGGAGGCCGTGACCTGCTTGTACTGGGAGATGGGCGTGCCGGTGCTGACGCCGGTCGTGCCGTAGACCTGGAACTCCCACAGCGAGTAGCCGTAACCGGTGGCGCGGGCCGTGCCGAGCATCCGCACGTGCCGGCCGGCGCCCGTGACGGGGATGTCCTGCACGCCGCCGGCGCCGTTGGCAGTGGTGTGGACGGTGGTCCACGTGGTGCCGTCGGCGGAGGTCTGGAGCTGGAACGCGGTCGCGTACGCGGCCTCCCACCTCAGCACCACGCGGTCCAGCGTCGCGGTGGCGCCCAGGTCGACGCTCACCCACTGCGGGTCGGTGAACGCGCTGGACCAGCGGGTGTCGGTGTTGCCGTCGGTGGCGGCGGAAGCCGGGGTGCCGCCGTTCTCGACGGAGGACGCGGTGGTCGCCTTGCCCTGGGACAACAGGACTCCGGCCGCCCGCGCCTCGGAGGAGATCGCGGCGACCTGCCCCGCGATCAGGGCGGCGAGGATGACGAGCAGGGGCAGGACCCGGCGGCGTTGCCGGGCGAGCGCTTCGGGCATGACGACTCCAGGCAGGGTTGGACCCGCGACCGGTGTGCCACCGGCCGCGGATCGTCGGCAATCCGGGAGAGCGCTCTCCCATAGCGAACTTCACCGGCCGTTCCACCGTCAAGAGCCAGGGGGACCGGTTCTCGCGGTCCAGGTGACCCGGTTCCGGTCAGGCCCGGGAGCGGCGGGCCGGAAGGAGCGCCGGCGGGAACGGGCGCCTGCCCCTGAACGGGCGCCCGTTGCTGCCCGGAGATCCGCGGTCAGGTCAGCGTGTACGCCCGGATGATCGTCTGCTCGACCGTGTTGCCCTCGCTGTCGGACGCACGGGCCTTCAACGACACCGCACCAGCGCCGTGCGGGTGGTGCAGCACGACCGCCTGCCGTGATCCCCACCCGGTGACGGTCGCGGGTCGCCAGGTCCCGCCGTCGTCGTAGGACACCTGCACGGTCAGGTTGCGCAGGGTGGCGGACGAAGCGCCCGCCTGCCGCTGCACGGACACCGGCACCGTGAACAGGCGGCCGGACCTGGCCTGGTTGTGCTCGTCCAGGTCGGGCGCGAACCGCACCGCCATCAGCGGCAGCGCTGCGGGTTCCGCACCGGGCACGTGACCCGAGCGGAACGTCCACGCGGCGGTGACGTTGGTGGAGACCGTGGCGACGGTCTGCGCGTGGTCGGCTTCCAGTCGGTAGGTCGCCTCCTCCGGGGGCACCGTGAAGCTGCCGCCGGTGCCGGACGTGCCGACCAACTGCCCGTCGCGGAACAGCCTGGTGGGACCGGTGCGCTGGTACGCGATGCCCGAGTGCGTGGCGCCCTGGTCGGTGAACAGCCACAGGTTGTAGTCGATCGTGTCACCGGCACGCCTGACGTGCGGCCCACGCGTCTGGAGCACCGGGTCGTCCGCGAAAGCCGGACCGAACACGCCCACGTTCCACCGTTGGACGCGGTGCTCGCCGGGCCGGAAGGTCACGGGTGCGCCGGAGATCCGGGCCGACGGGAGCCGGAAGGTGTCGGGCGAGGGCGGCGGCGGGGCGCCGTAGAGGTAGAGGGCAGGGGACCAGGCGAAACCGGGGGAGTAGCGCTCGGTCAGGGTGGCCGGGGTCTTCAGGTCGACCAAGAAGTCCTTGGCCGCCCACTGGTCGGGTGCGGACGCCGCGATCCGGGTGTGCTCGGTGGCGAGTTCGCTGTCCCTGACCCGGCGCACCAGGTCACCGGGCACCCGACCGTCCTGCGACCACTTGACGTGGTAGAGGTACGGGCTGCCGGTGAAGCGGCCGGAACCGTCCGGCCGCGCGGCCTCGATCTGCACCGACGAGGTGAACTGCCCGGCCGGTGCGGTGGTGGAGGACGGTCGGACGTGGATGTGGTCCGGGTCGCCGATGTGGATCTCTCCTGTCGGTCCCCACGCCGCCGTGCGCAGCGCCGACACCTCGCCGGTGGCCGATTCGGCGTCCGGCTCGTCCAGTTCGACGCCGATCGGCAGTGCCTCCCGGGCGTCCAGGACCAAGCTCGTGTCGCGGTCGACCACGACGGTCGGCTCGGCGATCAGGGAGTTGATCCACGTGCCGTCGAACGATCTGATCATCGCGTGGAGGAAGTGGGTGCCGGCGGGCAACCGCGTCACCACGGTCCCCGACTCGTGGTACGGCGTGACCTCGTCCTGCACGGCCAGGTCGACAAAGCGGACGTAGTAGTCGGGCGTCGGGTTCCCGGCCCGATCCACCATGGTCAGCTTCACGTCGTAGCTCTCGGCCTCGCGGGTGACGGCGATCGGCGTGCGCACGGAGGTCTGCCCGCCGGTCGCCACGACCTGCCCCTCGTAGGCGCCATACGGTGCGGAGACCGAGGTGTCCACGGTCAGCACGACGTCGACGCTGCCTCCAGACGGGACGGTCGCGGAGGTCCGGTCGAGGGTGAACATCCGGCCCGGGACCGGGGCGCCGTCCGGACCGCGCACGTCGACCGACAGGTCCAACGTGACCGGCTCCGCGCCGGTGTTGCGGTAGGTGAGCGTGGTCGGGAGGGGCTGGTCGTCGTCGTGCGGCCATGGGATCACGCCGTGGCCGATGCTCGCAGGGGTGGCGTGGACCTGCTGCGCGACCGCGCGGGCCACGTCGATCCGCCCGGCGCCCTGCTCGTGGACGCTCGACCCGTCCTTCGGCACGGCACTGCCCATGAGGACGGGCTTCAACTCGTCCGCGTCCCAGGCGGGGTGCCCTCCGACGAGGAGCGCGGCTGCGCCGGCGACGTGCGGCGTGGCCATCGACGTGCCGGACAGTGCCACGTAGCGCCCGTCGACCGCCGGGAACTGCTCGGCGAGCCGGGAGCCGTCCGCGAGCGGTGCGACGATGTCGACGCCGGGCGCGGTGATGTCCGGCTTCACGGCGTCGTCGCCGGTCCGGGGGCCGCGACCGGAGAACGGCGCCAGGGTGTCGTCCCGGTCCACCGCGCCGACGGTGAGCGCCGCGTCGGCCGCGCCCGGGCTCTCGACGGACTGCTCGAACGGCCCGCTGTTGCCCGAGGCGACCACGAACAGCGTGCCGGTCTCCGCGGTGAGCCGGTCGACCGCCTGCGACATGGGGTCGGCGCCGTCACTCGGCATGCCGCTGCCCAGACTCATGTTCACCACGTCGGCGTGCTGCGCGACCGCCCACTCCATGCCCGCGATGACCCACGACTCCTGCCCGTAGCCGTCGTCGGAGATCACCTTCGCGTCGAGCAGCTTCGCGTCCGGCGCCACGCCTCGGTGCCTGCCACCCGAGGCGGCGCCGTTGCCGGTGACGATGCCCGCCACGTGCGTGCCGTGCCCGATCCGGTCACCGGGGCCGCTGCCGGTGAAGTCCTGCGCGCCCACGACCGCGTCCGCGAGGTCCGGGTGCGCGGCGTCGACGCCGGTGTCCAGCACCGCCACCGTGACGCCGGCGCCGGTCAGCCCGGCCGCCCACGCGGCCGGTGTGCCGATCTGCGGCACGCTGCGATCGAGGCTGGGCTGCACCGGGCCGTCGAGCCACACCTTCGTCACGCCCGCCGCGAGTGCCCGTTGGCCCGTCCCGGTCACCGAATCCCAGAACCGGGCGGTATCCGCCTTGGCCACCTCGACGGCGGTGGCACCCAGACTGGTCAGGTGCACACCGGTCGCCACGCTCGTCCGCGCGCCCGGAGCGTGCGTCACGACCAGCGGCACGTTCGTCCGGTTCACGTCGTCGTACCCGGCGCCGGCCAGCAGCGACACGTCGAACAGCCTCCGGTCGACGCGGCCCGCGGCCACCAGCGGCGCGGCGTCGCTGGGGATGACGTGCACCGCTCCGGGCTTGACGTCGCGCGCGAAGGTGATGTCCGCCCGGCCCTCACCGGCGATCACCCGCACGACCTGTTCACCGCCCGCGGGTCCGTCGACGAGCACCCGGTCCCCGGTCACCAGAGTCACCCACCGCTGCTCCGCCGCTCCGACCACCGCCGGTGGAGGCTCGGCGGCGTCGGCCGGCGGTGTGCCGACCACGGCGGCCGCGACCATCGTGACGACCGCGGCGGTCGACCTGCGCATCCCATGTCTCAACGTCGTCCACCTTCGGTGAAGGAGGGGACGCGGACCGCCCGCGTCGCCCGGAAGAAGACGCGACGGGGGCCGCCGTTTGTTGCGTGCAACGGAACGACGGCCTCGATGCGTTTGGGGATTGCCCTGTTCGACCTGTCGCAGGAGAGTTCGTGACCTTCGAGGAGTTCGTCGCCTTACGGCTCGGCGCGCTGGTCCGGTACGCCACCGTCGTGACGTGGGACCCGCACCTGGCCGAGGACATCACGCAAGAGGTCCTCGTCCGGGCCCAAGCCCGGTGGTCGAGGATCGGGGGACTCGACGCGCCCGAGCAGTACGTCAAGCGCATGGTGCTCAACGAGTTCCTGTCGTGGCGGCGGCGCAAGGCGGCGCACGTGGTGCTGTTGCCGAAGGAGACCCTCGACGGCTTCGCGCCGCACGTCCCCGACCGCACCGACGCCGTCGACGACCGCGACCTCACCCGCCGGCTGATCGCCGGGCTGCCGCCGAAACAACGGGCGGCGATCGCGTTGCGGTACTACGAGGACCTGTCCGACGAGCAGATCGCCGACTACCTCGGCTGTCGGACCGGGACCGTCCGCAGTTATCTCTCACGAGGGCTGGCCACGCTGCGTGCCGCGCTGCCCGCCCACCGGGTCAGGATCTAGAGGAGTGCAGGTGGACAACGACATCGATGACCTGATCCGGGACGCCGTGCGGCGCCAGGAAGAGGTCGCTGTCGACCCGGAACGCATCCGGGCGGCGCTGCCCGCGCGTGCCGCACGCAAGGCGCGCGTGCAGCGGACCCGGATGCTCGTCACCGTGGCGGCGGCGGCCTCCGTCGCGGTGGCCGTGGCCGTGCCGACCGTCGTCCTGCGGGAGTCGGCGGACGTCGGAGTGGCCACGTCACCGACCGCGCCGTCATCCGCCGCGCCGTCGACCGGGTCGCCCGGGTCGACCACCGCGGCGCCGTCGCCCGGCGCGGCCACGGCTCCGCTGCGTTACAAGCCGACCTGGCTGCCGCCCGGCTTGACCGAGTGGCAGCGCAGCGTCCCGCTCACCTCCGATCACCCCAAAGTGGGCGTGACGCGGACTTGGAAGACCACACCCGCCGAGGAGATCGCGAACCTCGGCCTGACCGCCTACACCTCGCCGCAGGACAAGGCGCCCCCGGCGCCGCCCATCTTCGTGAACCCGGACGGGACCGCGCAGGTCGACCCCGGCCGCCCGGTCGAGATCAACGGCAAAACCGGCTACTACGACGGCCGGACGACCATCACGTGGCAGGTCGAACCGGAGACGAAGCTGATGCTCACCGCGCCGGAACTCGGCTTGTCCGAGGACGACCTGTTCCGCATCGCACGCTCGGTCCAGCCGGACGACACGCGGCTGCACCTGCCGCTGCACACCGATCCGCTGCCGGGCGGCGTTTCCACCCTGTTCGCCACCGTGGAGGGCGAGTCGCCGGACTCCTGGGAGGCGAGCCTCTTCGCGGAACGGACGATGGCCGCCTACGTCTCCGTCCGGTACGGCACGATCGCCCCCGGGTCGGCAGCCGGAGGCGAGGCGGTGACCGTCCGAGGGGTGGCCGCGCGCTTGACCAAGCCCAGCGGGGACACGTCCACCCAGCCCGGGTACCGGACCGACTGGGTGCTCACCGCAGATCTCGGCGACGGCCGGTGGCTCACCGTGAACGGCGGCACGGTGCTCGACTCGCCGGGTGGCCCGGCGCTGACCCGTGACGACATCCTCCGGATCGCCGAGCAGGTCGAACTCGACCCGAGCGCCGACCTGGGCTGGCTCGGCGACTGACCGGATTCGTGGACGGGGCCTTTCGGCTCCGTCCACGCGGGTCGCCGGTTCAATGCCTCCGAGGAGCACCCTCCGGCGAGTACCGTCTTTTGCCATGGCGTCGCTGTTCCTGAGTCATAGCAGTGAGGACCGCTCGGTTGTCGACGACGTCCGGCGGCGGCTGGCTGACGAGGGCTTCGACGCCGTCTTCCTCGACTATGACCCGGATCAGGGCATTCCGGCCGGACGGAACTGGGAGGCCGAGCTCTACTCGGCGCTGCGCCGGGCCGACGCTGTTCTTTTCGTGGCAACGGAACCATCGGTGGACTCGAAGTGGTGCTTCGCCGAGATCGCGCTGGCGCGGTCGACCGGAAAGCCGGTCTTCCCGGTCCGCATGAGCGGAGCGGTAACGCACTCCCTGCTCAACGACGTGCAATGGGTTGACGTGGCGGCTGAGGGCGACCTCGGCTACGCACGGCTGTGGGCCGCGATGAGGGACCGGGGCGTCGACCCGTCGAGATCGTTCGACTGGGACTCGAAACGCTCGCCGTATCCCGGTCTGGCGGCATACGGCCCGGCGGACGCGGCGGTGTTCTTCGGCCGGTCCGACCTGGTGGGCGACCTCCTCAACCGCGTGGAGGCCAGACGCAGGCAGCAGAGCGGGCCGTTCCTGTCGATCGTCGGACCGTCCGGGAGCGGCAAGTCGTCGGTCGTCCGGGCGGGACTCGTGCCGCAGCTGCTCCGGCGTGACGACTGGGTCGTGGTCGACCCGTTCAACCCCGGGCCCCGGCCGGTGTCGGCGCTGGCACGGGCACTGGCCGTCGCCCGGTCGGGATCCCCGAACGACCGCGTCGCGATCGAACGCCGACTGCGTGCGGACCCCGCCGAGGTCGCCGAGCTGATGAAGGACCTGACGGTCGGGCGCGGCGGCGCCACGGCGGTGCTGCTGGTCGTGGACCAGGCAGAGCAGCTCCTGCGCCCGGAAGACGCGGGTGGGAGCGACCACGCCGAGTTCATGAACATCCTGCTGAGCACTCCCCACAAGGATCCGAACGTGCAGGTCGTGTGCACACTCCGATCCGAGTTCCTCGGGTCGATGGCGCGCGACCCGGATCTCGCCGCACTGGTGCGGGAGCCGATCGTGGTGGGACCACTCCCGCGTTCGCGGTTCCCGGAGGTGATCGAGGGGCCTGCCCACCGGGCCGGCATCAGGTTCGACCCGGGCCTCGTCCAGCGCATGGTCGAGGAGACCGGGGCAGGGGAGGCGCTGCCCCTCCTCGGGTACGCGTTGCAGCAGCTCCACCAGCAGCGCCGGCCCGACGGGCTGATCACCGGTGAAACCTACCTGGCGCTCGGCGGGGTCGAAGGAGCTCTTCGGCAACGCGCTGACGAGGTCCAGGAGGCACTCAGGTCGGCCGGGCACGGGGAAGCGATCATCCCCGCGCTGCTCCGGCTCGTCGCCGTCGACGAGCACGACGAACCGCTCGGCCGAGCGGTCGCCGTCGAGACCTTCAGCGAGGCTCAGCGGCACGTGGTCGACGCGTTCGTGGAGGCGCGGCTGCTGAGCACCGACAGCGCGGGCGGATCGGCCGTCGCACGGGTCGCGCACGAGACGTTGTTCTGGGGCGTGGCCGCCGATTCGTGAGGCGATCACCGCGTCGCGTCAGGCCTTGCGCACCCAGGCCGAGCTGGAACGGCTGGCGCGCGACTGGGACCGGGCGGGCCGGCCCGACTCGTACCTGCTCCGAGGCGAGCGGCTGGCCACGGCGGTGCGCTGGCTCGACCACGCACCGGAGGGGTCGCACATCCTGTTGCGGGACTTCGTCGACAGCTCACGTGCGCGTGATCTCGCGGCGCTGCGCCGTGAGTCCGCGCTGGCGGCGAGCCGCGTGCCGGCGCACTTGGAGCACGACCCCGAACGTGGCGTGCTGGTGGCACTGGCCGCGATCGAGGAGTACGCGCCGACGCCGGAAGCCATCGGCGCTCTCGATGCGGCCGTTCGGGTCTCCAGGGTCCGCGGGTACCTGGAAGGGCACGACGGAGCCGTGAACTCGGTGACCTTCTCCCCGGACGGAACTCGCGTCCTGACCGCTTCGGACGACGCCACCGCGCGGGTCTGGAGTGTCGAGGACCGGCGCGAAGTCCTTGTGCTCAGCGGACATTCGGCGAAGGTTCGCTCGGCCGAGTACTCCAGGAACGGCGCCCGTATCGTGACCGCGTCGGAAGACAAGACGGTACGGGTGTGGGACGCGACCAACGGACGTGTCCTGTTCGAACAGCACCCCGACCCGTGGACGCACCCCGTCTACTGGGCCACCTTCTCACCCGACGGGCGTCTGATCGCCGTGTTGTCGTCGGACGAGCGGCTCGTGCTGCTGGACGCGGTCGACGGTGCGGTGGTGACACACGTCGAAGCGCCGCCCGGCAACGGGGGCATCGCCGCGGGAACAGGCCGGAACAAGCGATTCTCCGTCGCGTTCTCCCCGGACGGGCACCATGTCGTCACCGGCTCGCTGTACGCGGCGGCGTACGTCTGGTCGGTGAAGAAATCGCGAAAGTTGCGACACGTGCTCAGACTGGACGGGCACGACCCGGGGCATGCCGTCCACAGCGTGAATTTCTCGCCCACCGGGTCGCACGTCGTCACTACCAGCGCGGACGGCACCGCGCTCGTGTGGGACGTCGCCCGGCCCGAACAGCCCGTGATGCTCGACGTGCAGGCGGGCGAGGTGTATTCCGCGGCGTTCTCCACTGCCGGCAGCATGATCGTCGCGGCGGCGCACGACGGCGCGGCCGTGGTCTGCGACGCGACCGACGGGTCCCTGCTCTTCCCGTTGGCCGGTCACCATTCGGTGGTGCTCTCGGCGGCCTTCTCCCCCGACGACACGACGATCGCCACCGGTGACGAGGACGGGGTGGTCCGGCTGTGGAGCACCACGGAATGGGGCGCGGTCCTGCCGATCGTCCATGACGCCCCGGTGTTCTCGGCCTGCGTCTCGGCCGACGGTTCGCGCATCCTCACGGCCGCCGGCTCGACCGCCAACGTCGTCCACGCCGCCGACGGCTCCCCGGTCCTGTCCCTCACCGGGCACGACGAGCAGGTGGAATTCGCCGCGTTCTCGCCGGACGGTTCCCGAATCGTCACCGCCTCAGCCGACTACAGCAGCGGCGTGTGGAGCGCGAGCGGCGAGCTGGAGTACACGATCGAGGGCCACGACAGCCCGGTGGCGATGGCGACGTTCTCCTCGGACGGCACCCGGGTCATCACCTGCGCCGGCGGCCGGGGCCTCGGCGGCCACATCATGGGCGGTGTCAAGGTGTGGGGCGTGAGCGGCGCCCGCGAACCGTCGGGCGGGCCGACCCTGCTCCGATCGCCGCTCGTGGACATCCCGTCCGGTGAGGACGAATCGGTGCGCTCGGCGATGTTGTCCGCCGACGGCACTCGCATCGTCGCGGCGGTCGGCCCCGCCACCGCTCGAATGTGGGACGCGGACACGCGTGAACTGCTGCTGACCCTGACCGGACACGGAAACGCGGTCAACTACGCGGAGTTCTCGCCGGACGGCTCCCTGATCGTCACCGCGTCGGACGACGCGACGGCAAGGGTGTGGACCGCGGACGACGGAACCGAACAGTCGGTCCTGTCCGGTCATCGGTCCAAGCTGGGCAGCGCGAGGTTCTCACCCGACGGGGCCAGGATCGTCACGGCGTCGGCGGACGGAACGGCGGTGGTGTGGGACATGGCCACCGGGAAGTCCGTCTGTGAGCTGTGGCACGGCGCCCCGCTGATCTGGGCGACCTTCTCCCCGGACGGGAGGCACGTCCTCACGGCCGGCGGTGACGGCGTGGTCTGGGTGTGGGACCACCTCCAGCCCGACGAACTGATCTCGGTGGCCAAGAGCCACGTGTTCCGCACGCTCACCGCCGCCGAGCGGCAGGAGTACGGACTTCCCGAATCCTCGACCTGAGTTTCAACCAGAGGCCCGACACCACACGCCGCTCCTACGCCGCGCGCGGGAAGTCCTTGCGCTTGATCTTGGCGCGGCGGCCGTCCGGGTGGTGGAAGACGATGCCCTCGGCGAGGTGGCCGGGCGAGTACCGGCTCTCCAGGTCGGCGAGGAAGTCCCGCAGCTCGTGGTAGTCGCGGGGGACCTCGGGTAGCTCCGGCGCCTGGAAGTCGAACGGCACGCACAGGTGGTCGGTCAACGCCAGGGGGTTGCCCTGGATGCGCGGGCCGAGCGCCTCGCACGGGTGCTCGCCGTCGGACCAGCCGGACACGTCGGTGTTGCCCGCGGCGGCCAGGATCCACTTGTCCTCGCCGGAGTCCGGGTCGGTGTCGACGTACCAGCCGTCCACGATCCCCCGCTGCTTCTGGGCCTTGTCGGGGTTGCGCCGCTTCTCGACCCGGACGAGGTGCCCGGAGCGCACGGTGAGGCGGACGTTGGTCCCGTCGAGCTTCTCGGTGCCGACACCGGCGCCCTCGAAGACCCACGCGCACTCGGCACGCGGCCGGTCGACCACGTGGAAGCGCTCGTCGCGCTCGAAGAGCGTGGGGATCTTCTCCATGACCACTTTTCCTCTCAGGACGTGCCCGACCAGTTCTTCGTGGGTGATGGCGCCGGTGGCCAGGCCGCTCGCCAGTGCCCGCACCAGGTCCGCCACCGACACGTCGGCCTCGACGGCGACGTGTTTGAGCGCCTTCTTCTCCTCCGGGGAGATCCAGGCGACCAGCCGCGACCAGCCTTCCGGCGGCGTCCACCGGGCCAGGGTCGCCGGGTCCTTGCGGGGCCGTCCCCGCTTCCTGCCTTCGTCCACGGGCAGACGGTAACGATCATCGCGTGCTTGTGTCAATTGGCATAACAGAAAATGAGCGCCGCGGCTCGCCGAGGACTTGCCGGCCGTCGCCTGTATCCGGGCAGCGTGCGAGTGGATCTCTACCGGTGAGAGCTCGAAAGGAGAAGCCCATGACATTCCGGCTCGGCGTCGGTGTCGACCTCATCCCGGTGCGGCGGGTGCGCAAGCTCCTCGATGACAACCCGCAGGCCGAGGCCGACATCTTCACCGAACGCGAACGCGCCTACTGCTCGGCCAAACGTCACCCGTACCCGCACTTCGCGTGCCGGTTCGCGGGCAAGGAGGCCGTGCTCAAGGCGCTCGGCACCGGACTCGGCCCGCACATGCGCTGGACCGACGTGGAGATCGTCAACGCGCCGCTCGGCAGACCGGGCGCGACGCTCAGCGGTGCGGTCCGCGCGGCCGCCGACCGGCTGGGAATGTCCACCATGGAGCTTTCGCTCTCGCACTCCGGCGGCTTCGCCATCGCGCAGGCTGTACTCGTTTTCGAAGGAGGCCCATGCGTTTCCACCTGATCGACCGGGTCGACGAGCTGGAAGCCAATCGGCACGTCGTGGCCCGCAAGGTGACCTCACACCGCGAGGACTACTGGCGCGAACTCGGTCGCGGCATGGAGATGCCCGCCCACCTCGTGCTCGAGTCCCTGTGTCAGGCGGGCACCTGGCTGGTGGTCACCTCCACCGAGCGCAGGCTGCGGGCCGCGTTGCTGTCGATCGACTCCGTCGTGTTCGGCGACCCGGTGCGCCCTGGTGACGTGCTCACCCTGACTGGCAGCGTGGAGACGATCAGCGAGGAGATCGCCGTGCTGTCCGGCACCGCGTCGGTGGAGGGGAAGATCGTCCTGGAGGCCCAGTCCATCATGTGCGCGCTGATCGCGGCCGACCAGCTCGACTCTCCCGACGAGACCGAACGCATGCAGCACCAGCTCGCCGGGCACCTGCCCGTGTTGCGGGACGCCGGGAAGCAGGCCATCGGCGCGGGCGGTGTCCGGTGAACCGCAGGGTAGCCATCACCGGCATCGGCGCGGTCACCCCGCTCGGCAACGACGCACCGTCCACGTGGGACGCGATGCTGGCCGGGCGCAGCGGGGTCTCCAAGCTGGAGACCTTCGACGCCACCGAGTTCCCGGTCCGGATCGCGGGTCAGGTGCGCGGGTTCGACCACGCGACCGCGATCCCGGCCGGCCACGACCGCAAACACCTCTCCCGGGCGGCCACCTACGGCGTCGCGGCGGCCTATGAGGCGCTGCGGGACGCGGGGGAGAACTGGCGGGACATCGACCCCTACGACCGAGGGGTCTCGATCGGCGCCACCGTGGGCCGGCCGGAGTTGCAGGAACTGGTCGACATGTCGCACCTGATGGAGTCGAGCGGCCGCAGCCGGTACTACCGGCAGGCGCCGGGTGACGTGCTGCTGCGCGACCAGAACGTCGGCGCGGCGTCGATCGCGCGGGCCGCGGAGTGCAGGGGGCCGCTGATCAACGTCAGCACCGCGTGCGCGGGCTCGGCGCACGCCATCGGCGAGGCGTTCCGCCGGGTGCAGGAGGGCGACTGCCGGATGATGCTCGCCGGCGGCTTCGACACCCTCACCACCTGGATGGACGTGCTGGGGTTCTCCCTGCTCGGCGCGTTGGCCACCGAGTACAACGACGACCCGCAAGCGGCGTCACGGCCGTTCGACGCGACCCGGTCCGGGTTCGTGCTCGGCGAAGGCGCGGTGGTCGCGGTGCTGGAGGACTGGGACACCGCGGTCGCCCGGGGCGCCCGCATCCACGCCGAACTCGCCGGCTACGGCTCCACCCTCAACGCCTACCGGATCACCGACTCGCCACCGGACGGCGGCGGCGCGATCTCCGCGATGCGGGACGCGTTGACCGAGTCCGAAGTGGACCCCACGGGGATCGACTACGTGGTGGCGCACGGCACCGGCACGCCGGGCAACGACCTGAGCGAGACCAAGGCGATCAAGGCGGTGTTCGGCCCGCACGCGAGTGAGCTGTCGATCAGCTCGCCGAAGTCCATGACCGGCCACCTGACGTCGGCCGCGGCCGGGGTGAACCTGATCGCCGCGCTCGGCGCGCTGCGCACCCAGACCGTGCCGCCGACCGTGAACCTGCGCAACCCGGACCCGAAACTCGACCTGGACTACGTGCCGCTGGTCGCGCGCGAGCGCGAGGTGCGCGCCGTGCTGGTGAACGCGTTCGCCTTCGGTGGCACGAACGCCGCATTGGTGGTGCGTCAGCCGTGACCCAACTCGATCGGGTCGAGAGCCTGGTGGAGGGCGAGCGCGCCACCGCGGTGCGGCATGTGCCGCACACCTTGCAGGTGTTCGAGTCGCACTTCCCCCGGTTCCCGGTGCTGCCCGGCGTGATGATCATCGAGGACCTGGTGGAGGTGGCGAACCTGGTGCTCGGCGACGGGCCGTGGCGGCTCGCCGGCGCCAGTCGCGTCCGCTACCGGCACTTCGTCCGGCCCGGTGACGTGCTGCGGCTGGACGTGGACGTCACCAGCCGGTCCGCCGGCACCGCCACCTGCACGGCCACCGCGAAGGTGGACGGCCGAACCGTCACCACTGTGCGCACCTTGAGCTTGCATCGGGTCGAGACGGGAGAGTTCCTATGAGGAGTGTCGCGATCACCGGGATCGGGTTGCTGACCGGTCTCGGCACCGGCAGGCAGGAGACCTGGAAGCGGCTGCTCGACGGTGACACCGCGATCCGTCCGGTCACGGCGTACGACCCGTCCTCCTTCCGCACCCGGTTGGCCGCCGAGATCGACGATTTCCAGCCGGAGCGGTTCGCGCCGCGGCGCAGCCTGCGGATGGCGACCCGCAACGACCAGTTCGCGATCGCGGGCGCGGTGCTCGCGGTCGAGGACTCCGGCATCGACTTCGACACCTGCGATCCCGGCCGGGTCGGTGTCTTCGTCGGTGGAAACAAGGAGATCTCCAACCCCGACCACATGTTGGCCGGCGCGCTGGCGGGCAGGCGCGAGGACGGCGTCGCGGACGTGCGGCAGCTCGGCAGGCGGTACAGCTCGGCCTTCTACCCGCTGTACTACGTGGAGGGGTTGCAGGCCGCATCGCTGTTCTACATCTCCCAGCGCTACGGCCTGACCGGCCCGAACGCCTACTTCCACGGCACCGCGGACGCGGGCGCCACCGCGATCGGCCGGGCGTTCCGGTCGATCAGCCGGGGTGAGTCGCAGGTCGCCATCGCGGGCGGCTTCGACGACGCGGCCTCGTGGTGGACGGCATCCAAGATGGACGGCCTGGGCGTGCTCAGCACCGACAACGACCGGCTGGCCGAGGCCTTTCGGCCCTACGACGTGGACCGCTCCGGTTCGCTGCTCGGCGACGGCGCCGCGTTCGTGGTGCTGGAGGACGCGGAGCTGGCCCGACGGCGCGGCGCGCACGTGTACGCCGAGATCACCGGGGTGGCGGCCACCTTCGACGGGCGGTTGTTGACCCCGGAGCCGACCGGCGAGCCACTGGCCGCGGCCATCACGAAGGCGCGTGCGCAGGCGGGCGCCGAGATCGACTTCGTGGCCACGCACGGCTGCGCGACGAGGCTCGGCGACGTGTCCGAGGCCAGGGCACTGCGCAGTGCGCTGGGCGACGGGGCGTGCGCGACCAGCGTGAAACCGGCGACCGGGCACCTGGTCGCGGCGGCCGGCGCGCTCAACGTCGTGGTCTGCGCGCTGGCCATCGACGCGGGCGCGGTCCCGCCGACGCTCAACCTGGACCGGCCGGACCCGGACTGCGACTTCGACTGGGTCGCGGGTCAAGCCCGCCAGTTGCGAGTGCGCAACGCCATCGCGATCGGCCGGGGCCTGGAAGGCCAGCAGGTCGCGGTCGCGCTGGGCGCCCCGGGTGAAACGAGAGGAGCTTCGTGATGACGGAGACGGAGACGGTCCGGGTCGCCATCGTCGCGGTCGGCGCGGTCACCGCGCACGGACCCGCCGCGGCCGACCTCTGGGCGGGCGCGGTGGCCGGACGGGTCGCCATCCGGCCGGTGCAGCACCTGCCGATGGACGGGCTCAGCACCAAGATCGCCGGCGAGGTCGAGACGGTGCCCGACCCCCGCCGCCGCTACCCGCGACCGGACGGGTTCACCGAGCGCGCGTTGGACCTGGCACTGGCCGCGGCCGATGAGGCGCTGGCCGGTCTGCCCGCCCGGCTGATCGACCCGGACCGGTTCGGGGTCGTGCTCGGCACCTGCAACGCGGGCCTGCTGTCCGGCCGGGAATGGCTTCGCGTCGACACCGAGGGCGGCACCCCCGACCCGAAGCTGGCCGACCTGGTCACCCCCCAGGCCCTCGCCGAGGCGCTGGCCGCCGACTTCGGGCTGCGCGGTCCCGTGCTGGCGGTCAACACCGCGTGCGCGTCCGGCGCCAACGCCATCGGCATGGCCGCGGACCTGGTCCGCACCGGCCGTGCGGACGCCATGCTGGCCGGCGGCACCGACGCGTTGTCCGATGTGGTGCTGGCCGGGTTCAACTCGCTGGAGTCGCTCTCAGCCGAGCCCGCCGCGCCCTACTCGGGCAACCGGTCCGGGCTCTCCCTCGGTGAAGGCAGCGGGCTGGTCCTCCTGGTCGGCGCCGAGTTGGCAGAACGGCTCGGCCTGACCTGCCTGGCCGAGGTCGCCGGATACGGCTTGTCCTCGGACGGCTACGACGCCACCGCGCCCCGGCCGGACGGCTCCGGTGCGGCCAACGCCATCCGGGACGCGCTGCGGCAGGGCGGCATCGAGCCCGCCGACGTCGGCTACGTCAACGGACACGGCACCGGCACCCCGAAGAACGACCCGGCCGAGACCAAGGCGATCCGGCTCGCGCTCGGCGACGCCGCTGACGGTGTGCTGGTCAGCAGCACCAAGTCGATGGTCGGGCACCTGCTCGGCGCGGCGGGTGCGGTCGAGGGGATCGTCACCGCGCACGCGGTCGCCCAAGGGCTGGCGCCACCGACCGCCGGCTACCTGACCGCCGACCCGGAGTGCGACCTGGACTACCTGCCGAACGGGGCCGGCTCGTTCGACCGGCCGTTCGCGCTGAGCAACAACTTCGCCTTCGCCGGGGCCAACGCGGCCCTGCTGCTGGCCAGGCCGGGCACCTCGTACACCCGTCCGGTCCGGGACACCGACGACGTGGTGATCACCGGCGTGTCCGCGCTGACCCCGGCGGGGCACGGCATCGACGCCGCGGCGGCGGCTGTGCTGGCGGGCATCCCGGTCGGCGACGCCGAACACGGGATGCTGCTCGGCCGGGTGGCGGTCGATCCAGAGCCTTACCTCACCCGCAAACAGCGCCGCAGGATGGACCGGCTCGGCGTGCTCAGCGTGATCTCGGCTGCCGACGCGCTCCGGGCCGCCGGGATCGAACCGGGTACGCCGCAGGCCGCCGAGGTCGGCGTGCTGTTCGGCACCGGGACCGGGCCGATGGAGGCCATGCGGAAGTTCGTCGTGCCGCTGCTGGCCGACGGGCCCGCCGCGGCCGATCCCGGCGTCTTCCCCAACACCGTCTACAACCAGGCGGCGGGCCAGGTCGCGATGCACCTGGGCCTGTACGGGCCGACCTCGACTCTGTCGGTCGGGCACGCCACCGGCGCGGCCTGCGTCGGCTACGCGGCCGACCTGATCGCGGATCGACACGTCCAGGCCATGGTGGTGACCGTGACCGACACGCTGACCGACGAGGTGGTCCGCGCTTACGACGCCCAGGGCGCCTTGGGCGGGGATGACGCCTTCGCGCTCGCCGAGGGCAGCGTCGCGCTCGTGCTGGAGAGCCGCGCGTCCGCTGCCGCCCGTGGCGCCACGGTGCTCGGCACGGTCCTCGGACACGGCAACGCCTCCGACGCGAGCCGCAGCAGGCGCTGGGACGCGCGTGGCCGCGGCATGGAGCGGGCGATGACCGCCGCGCTGGCCGACGCGGGCCTCGCCCCGACGCAGATCGAGCAGGTGTGGTTGGCCGCCGCCGGGCTCACCGCGGCCGACCGGCCGGAGTCGCTCGCCGTCGACCGGCTGTTCGGACCCGCCGGCCCGGCCCGGCACGCCCCCAAGCGAGTGCTCGGCGAACCCATGGGCGTCGGGCCCGCGCTGTCCCTCGCGCTCGCCGTGCACGGCAGCGGTGGCCCGGTGCTCGTCAACGGCTCGTCGCTGGGTGGCACGCACCATTGCCTGGTAGCAGGAAGGAACAAGGAATGAAGCTGGCAGACCGGGTCGCGTTGGTGACCGGTGGTTCGAGGGGCATCGGCGCGGCCATCTGCAAGAGGCTGGCCGCCGACGGCGCCACGGTCGCGGTCAACTACCGCAAGGGGGAGGACGAGGCGGCCAAGACGGTCGCGCAGATCGAGGAAGCGGGCGGGCGGGCGTTCGCGGTGCGCGGCGACGTGTCCGACTACGACGACGCCGGTCGGCTGGTGCAGCAGGTCATCGAGGAGTGCGGCAGCCTGCACGTGCTGGTCAACAACGCGGGCATCGCCAAGGACGCGTTGATCTACTCCATGGAGCCGGGCGACTGGATGGAGGTGATGCGGGTCAACTTCGGTGGCGTGTTCAACTGCACCAAGAACGTCCTGCCGCACTTCATGGCCCGTGGCGACGGCGTGGTGGTGAACGTGTCCTCGGTGATGGGGGAGCGCGGCTGGGTCGGCGAGTCCAACTACGCCGCGTCCAAGGGCGCGGTGAACGCGTTCACGCGCTGCTGCGCGATGGAGACCGCGCGGTTCGGCATCAGGGTCAACGCGGTCCTGCCGGGCTTCTCGCCGACCGAACTGGTGGCCGGGCTCACCGGCGGCGACGCGGGCAAGGGCATCAAGCGGCAGATCCCGCAGCGCCGCTTCGGCGGCACGGAGGAGATCGCCGAGGTCGTCCGGTTCCTGGCCGGTCCGGAGTCCAGCTACATGACCGGGTCGTTCGTGACCGTCGACGGTGGCGCGATGACCGCGCTCGGGTTGGGCAGGCCCACGTGGTAGCCGCCGGTTCCGACACCGTTCCGGAGTTCCACTGACCCGCGGTTCCACCGACCCGCCGCCGTCCTGGGCCCGGCCGTCCCGAGATTTTGCCGGGGTGGCCGGGCCCGGGGTGTATCCAGCGCTGATCGGACTGGATCTTTAGTGGTGAGAACAGTTTCCAACCGGACGGACCGAGATGGCTGACGCCCTTCCGCAGGCTTTGTCCGATCAGTACGACTGCGTCATCGTGGGCAGCGGGCTCGGTGGCCTCGCTGCCGCCGCGTACCTGGCGAAGTTCGGCCGCCGGGTGCTCGTGCTCGAGCGCGGTGCGGGGATCGGTGGTTATGCCCACCCCTTCGAGCGTGACGGACGCTACTTCGACCCGGCGATCCACGTGGTGCCCGGTGCGGCCGAAGGCGGCACCATCGACACACTCCTGAAGTACCTGGGTGTCCGGGACATGTGCGAGTTCGTCGAGTCGGACTCGCTGTACCGGGTGGTGATCGGCGACACCCAGCTCGACGCCCCGTTCGGCGCGGCTTCGTTCATCGACGCGCACGTGCAGAAGTTCCCGCACGAGGCGGAGGGCATCCGAGGCTTCTTCGCGCTGTGCGAGAAGTTCCTGGAGGAAGCGCACCAGGTGCCGGTGCAGCTCTCGGTCAAGGAGCTCGGCGTGGCGGTCGAACGGTTCCCGACGCTGTTCGCCAACCGCACCCGCACGCTCGACGACGTGGTCAGCCAGTTCATCAAGGATCCCCGCTGCAAGGCGTTCTGCACGGCGGGCTGGCCGTACATGGGCCTGCCGCCGTCGCAGTTGTCCTTCGAGCTCTTCGCGCGGTTCCTGTTCACCCAGATGCACGGCCTGTACCACTGCAAGGGCGGGTTCCAGCACCTGGTGAAGGCCTTCGTGACCGCGATCGAACGGTGTGGCGGGACCATCCTCACCAACAGCCCGGTCACCAGGATCGAGGTGCGCGACGGCCGGGCGATCGGCGTCGAGGTGGCCAAGAGCCCGCATTTCCCGGCTCCGGTGCTGGTGCGAGCGCCCGTGGTGGTCTCCAACGCGGACGCCACCCACACCTTCGAGGACCTGGTCGGCAAGGAGCACCTGCCGACGCCGTACCTGCGGCGGTTGAACTCGCTGCGGCCGTCCATGTCGATGTTCGTCGTGTACGCGGCCAGCACCGTGGACATCGCCGCGATGGGCGGCGCGCACGAGACGTTCATCTACGAGGACCACGACATGGACGCCAACTTCGCGGGCTTCGCGGAGGGCCGGGCGCCCGGCACGGTGGTCGTGGTGCCGACGCTGCTCGACCCGTCGCTCGGGCTGCCGGGGGAGCACCTGGTGACCTCGACGGCGCTCGCGCCGTACGACGCGCCCAAACCGTGGGACGAGCTCAAGCCGATCCTCGAGGACCGCTACCTGGACCTCATCGAGAAGCTGTACCCGGGTTTCCGGGCCGGGCTGACGTTCGTCTCCAGCGCCACCCCGCACACCATGGAGCGGTTCACCCTCAACCGCGCCGGCGCGGCCTACGGCTGGGAGAACACCCCCGCGCAGGCCGGTAGCAAGCGGCTGACGTACACCACGCCGATCGAGGGGCTCTACCTGGCCGGCCACTGGGCCCAGGCGGCGAGCGCCCTGCGCGTGATCGTCTCCGGCAACCACGTCGCGCAACAGATCTTGCAGTCCGAGGGCGTGAGCGAGGTCGGGCCGGAGTGGTGACCCGCACCCCAGTGAGCCCGCCGAACCCGCGGAGTGAGGAAGTCAGATGAGCTTGGCGTTTCGTCAGGAAGCACCGGGGCCCAAGGGTTACCCGGTGGTGGGCACCGGGCCGGACCTGGTCCGGGACCTGGTCGGCACCTTCACCGCGGCCTGGCGCGAGCACGGCGACTTGGTGCAGTTCAAGCTGCCGGGCAAGCGCAAGATGTTCCTGATCGTGCACCCCGACCACATCAAGCACGTGCTGGAGGACCGGCAGCCGAACTACCCCAAGGACCCGTTGTCGGTGGGCAAGTTCGAGCCCTTCGTCGGCCAGGGCATGTTCACGTCGAACGGCGAGTTCCACTTCCGCCAGCGGCGGATGGCCCAGCCCGCGTTCAAGGGGTCCCGGATCTCCGCCTTCGGGCCGGCCATGGTGCAGTCCACCGCGGACCTGATCGAGAGCTGGCGGCCACTGGCCGAGCGGCGCGAGACCATCGACATCACTCCGGAGATGATGCGACTCGCGCTGACCATCGTGATGCGAACCCTGTTCAGCACCGACGTAAGCGCGCGAGCGGGCGAGATCGCCCAGGCGGTCCGCACCTGCAACGCGTACACCAACACCAGGTTGCAGCGGTTCGTGGAGCTGCCCGAAGCGTGGCCGTCCAAGGCGCGCAAGGAGTTCCTCGTCGCGCGGGCGCTGCTGGACAAGTTCGTCTACGGCCTGATCGCCGACCGCAGGCGCAGCCGCGAGCAGCACGACGACCTGCTGTCGAGGTTCTTGAACGCCAAGGACGAGGGCAGCGGCGCGGGGATGACCGACAAGCAGTTGCGCGACGAGGTGGTGACGATCTTCCTCGGCGGTTACGAGACCACCGCGCTGTCCCTGGTCTGGGCGTTCTCGCTGACCTCGCGCTACCCGTCGGTGGAGCAGCGGATCAGGGCGGAGGTCGCCGAGGTGTGCGGTGACCGCGAGCCGTTGGCGTCGGACCTGCCGAAGCTGAAGTACCTGCGCCAGGTGTTCGCCGAGGTGCTGCGGCTCTACCCGTCGGTGTGGACGCTCTCGCGCACGCCGCTGGAGGACGACGTCATCGGCGGCTACCACATCCCGAAGGGCTCGCAGGTGTTCATCAGCCCGTACCTGATGCACCGGCACCCCGAGTTCTGGACCAACCCGGAGGGCTTCGACCCGGGCCGGTTCGTCACCAGCGCCACCGGCGGCGCGCCGCTGTACGCCTACATCCCGTTCTCACGGGGACCGCGGCTGTGTCCGGGCTCATCGGTCGCGGTGCTGGAGGCGCCCCTGGTGATCGCCCGGATGTTCCAGGACTACCGGCTGACCCTGGCGCCGGGGCACGTGTGCGAGCCGACCTCCAACGTCTTCCTCTACCCGCGCGGTGGCATGCCGATGCGGATCGAGCGTGCGGACGCGGTGGCGGGTGTGCGATGAGCGGCTTGCGCCCACTGCCGCCGGGGCCGGCGGGTCACCCGGTGCTGGGGTCGGCCATGGGATTCCGGTCGGACCCGATCACCACGTTCCGGAAGGCCTGGCGCGAGTACGGCGACCTGGTCCGGTTCCGCGGCCCGGTGACCGTGTTCCTGGTGGCCAATCCCGAGTACCTCAAGCACATCCTGGTCGACCACGTCGACATGTACCCGCACCCGGACGACTTCAACCGCAAGATCAGCGTCTCGGTCGGCAAGGGCCTGGTCACCTCGGAGGGTGACGTCTGGCGTCAGCAGCGCCGGATGGTCGCGCCGTCGTTCCGCCGGGAGCCGCTCGAACGGTTCGCGAGCGTGATGGCCGACGCGGCCGAACGCATGCTGGACCGCTGGGCGGCGCTGGCGGCGAGGGGCGAGGGGATCGACGCCCGGTCCGAGACCCAGGAACTGACCCTGGAGATCCTGGCCCGCTGCCTGTTCCGGGCGGACTGGTCGGCGCAGGCCGCCGAGATGGGTGACGCGGTCGCGGTCCAGCTGGAACACCTCAACCGCAAGCTGATCGCGGTGGTCGACCTGCCGGAGTCGGTGCCCACGCCGGCCAACCGGCGGTTCGTCAAGGCCAGGGACCTGCTGGACAAGACGGTGTACGCCCTCATCGCGGAACGGCGTGCGACCCAGGTCGACACCGAGGTGCCGGACCTGCTGTCCATGCTGATGGCGGCGGCCGATCCGGAGACCGGCCACCTGATGACCGACCAGCAGCTGCGCGACCAGGTGATGACGCTGTTCGTGGCGGGTCACGAGACCGTCGCGACCACGCTGTCCTGGATCTGCTACCTGATGTCGAAGTACCCGGAGGAGACCGGGCGGGCCAGGGCCGAGGTGTTCGAGGTCATCGGCGACCGCAAACCGACCAAGGACGACCTGCCGCAGCTGAAGTACCTCAAGCTGTTCATCGCCGAGGCGCTGCGGTTGTACCCGCCGCTGTGGCAGGTGGCCAGGATGCCGTTGCGGGACGACGTGATCGGCGGCTACCGGGTGCCCGCCGGGTCCTTCATGCTGCTGAGCACCTACCTCACGCATCGGCACCCGGACTACTGGGACAACCCGGAGGGGTTCGACCCGGAGCGGTTCGACAAGGAGCGGTCCGCTGGCCGGCCGAGGTTCGCCTACGTGCCCTATGTCGGCGGTCCCCGCAACTGCGTCGGCCTGGCGTTCGCCAACATGGAGCTGACCATCGTCACCGCGTCGATCCTGCAGCGGTTCCACCTGGACCTGGTGCCCGGCCACCCGATCGTGATGCAGCCGGACATCTCCTTGCGCGCCAAGCACGGCATCAAGATGACGTTGCGGAAGACCACCGCGCCGAGCACCGCCGCCCGACTGGCCATTGTGGATGACAAGGAACGGGAGAACAGTGAGTATGTCTGTGAGCACGCACACCGACTCGGCCAAGGCTGACACCTACCGGGAGATGGCCCGCCGCTACATCGAAGAGGTGTGGGACAAGAACAGCGTGGAGACCGAGGAGGAGCTGCTCGCGGACGACTGGACCGACCACATGCCGCTGCCCGGCTGCCCGACCGGCCGGGCCGGACACCGGCAGGCCGTGCAGATGATGCACGACATGGCCCCGGACATGCGGTTCACCCTCGACGAGATCGTCGTGGAGGGTGACCTGGTGATCGACCGGTGGACCGCGCGCGGCACGTTCACCGGCAAGCCGATGTACGGGTTCCCGCCCACCGGCAAGAAGTGGACGATGACCGGACTCGACCTGCACCGGGTCCGGGACGGCAAGTTCGTCGACCTGTGGCACGAGGAGAGCACGGCCGCGCTGGTCGAGCAGCTCGGCATGGCCCCGGAGCCGGGCACCAGCGGTCTCGGCATCATCAAGCTGACCGCCCGCAACGTGCTGCACGTGGCCAAGTACAAGATCCGCGGCGGCCGCTGAGCCGAACCTGTATCCGGCGCCGGTCAGCCCGGATCTATTGACGTAGAAGGCAAAGAGTCACATCGGAGGAAAAGCAATGATCAGTCGTGACCAGGTGACCGAGGCCGTCCACTCCTCGGTCGAAACGGCCCTTGGTGTCGAGGCCGACGAGGTGACCGCCAGTGCCACGCTGCTCGACGACCTGGGCGCCGAGTCGATCGACCTGCTGGACATCCTGTTCCGCATCGAGCGGGCGATCGGCGTCAAGATCCAGGCCGCGGAGCTGGCCGAGTACGTGCAGGGCGGCATCCCGGACGATGAGTTCGGCGACGTCAACGAGATCGTGACGCCCACCGGACTCGCGCAGCTCAAGAAGATCATGCCGCAGATCGACCAGGACGCCCTGGCCGGCAAGCTGGCCGCGGACAAGGTGATGAGCCTGTTCACCGTGGACAACCTGGTCCAGCTGGTCGCGACCCGGACGGAAGCCGCGGACACCGTGTCCGTCGGCGCGTAGCCTCCGATGGGGGTGCACATCGTCGGCACCGGCGGGTACCAGCCGGGCGAACCGATCCTCACCAGTGAGATCGAACGCCTGGTCGGCCCGCTGCCGGACGATGTCCGCGAGGGCTTGTCGATCGACCAGCGGTTCTGGATGATCGACCCGCTGACCGGGGAACACCGGGAGAACAACTCGGACATGGCCTACAAGGCCACCGTGCAGGCCCTGGCGGCGGCGGGGATCGAGCCCGCCGACGTCGACCTGCTGATCCTGTCCACCGGTACCCCCGACTACCCGCTGCCACCGGTGGTGAACCTGGTGCAGGAACGGTTGGGCATCGCCGAGTGCGAGACCCTGGAGATCCGTTCCGGCGGCGCGGGCGCGGTGCAGGGGATGGAGATCGCCCGGATGAAGCTGGAGCGCGGGGACTGCGGGAACGCGGTCGTCATCGGCTCCGAGGCGATCTCGCCGGTGCTCGCACCGGTCTTCCTCGGCAAGGACCCGTACTCGATCCGGATGCGGGACCGGATGCCGGTCTACATGTTCGGTGACGGCGCGGGCGCCATGGTGCTCAAGGAGTCCAGCACGCCGGGCGGGCTCCTCGGCGGCGTGAGCCGTTGCATCGGCGGCCTGCGCAAGCCGGGGATCCACTCGGTCGGCGGTGGCACCCACGCGCCGATCCACGAGCAGGTCGCGGCCAAGCGGCTGGTCGACCTGAAGGTGGACGTGGTCGGAGCGGGGGACTTCACGCCGGTCATGGTCACCAGGGCGATCAGCGACACCGTGCGGCAGGCGGGCATCGACATCGCGTCGGTCGACCTGTGCCTGGTTCCCGAGGGCAACGTCGGCTGGATGCTGGAGTCCCTCAAGGAGTCCGGCTTGGACACCGCGGAGTGGAAGGCGCTGGACGGGCGCATCATCGACAGTCTTTCGGTGATGGGCGCGGTCGGCAGCGCCGCGGTGCCGCTGTTCCTCGACGACGCCTGGCGCGACGGTCGCGTGGCGCCCGGCCGGCGGGTGATGCTGGTCGGTGTGGAGAGCACGAAGTGGATCTACGCGGGCGCGGTGGTCGACTGGACCGCGCCTTCCCCCGTCGCCGCACCCTGACGGCGATCGGACCGGTGGCCGGCTCGGCGACCTCTCCCGAGCCGGCCGTCTCGTCTTCCGCCACGACGAAATGAGTGACCGCAGTGACTGTGCCAGAGGTGCGCGTCGCGCACATCGACGACATCCCGCCGGGGAAGCTGCTGACCAGGGAGGTCGACGGCAGCAAGGTGCTACTGGCCAATGTGGACGGTGAGATCTGCGCCGTCGGCGCCGAGTGCAGCCACGAAGGCGCGCCACTCGGCGAGGGCGAGCTGGACGGCGCCATGATCGAGTGCCCGTGGCACTTCAGCAGGTTCTGCCTGCGCACCGGCGAGGCGCTGGACCCCCCTGCCATGGACCCGGTCGACGTGTTCACGGTGGACGTGCGGGCGGGTGAGATCTTCGTCAGCAGACGGGAAATGGCCCAGGAGTGAGCACACCGGACGTCGGCTGGAGACGTCCGCGCTCCGGCAGGAAATCGGCGACACGAGCGGGGTGGGCGTAGATGACTGGCTGGTTCGACGGCACCGCCTCGGTGGGAACCGTCCCGCCCGACGCGACGATGATTCTCGGCCACCGGTTCGTGGCCGCTCCGACGGCACAACCGGACCCGGTGCCCGCGCCGGGCTTCACCTCACGGCAACTGCGCGATGTCATGGGCCAGTTCGCCACCGGGGTGACCGTCGTGACCATGCCGGGCGAAGACGGCCCGAGCGCCGTCACGGTCAACTCGTTCACCTCGTTGTCGCTGGACCCGGCCCTGGCCATGGTCTGCCTCCGCACCCGGTCCCGGAGCGCGACCGACCTGCGCGCGGCGGCCCGGTTCGCGGTGAACATCCTCGGCGCGGGCCAGGCCGAGCTGTGCCGGTTGTTCGCCTCGTCGGACCGGCCGTCCGGGCACCAGGCGTTCGCCCGGGTCCCGCACCGGATCGGCCGGACCGGGGCGCCCTTGCTCGACGGCACGGTCGGCCACGTCGAATGCCTGCTGGAGAGTCAGGTGCCGGTGGGTGACCACACCATCTTCGTCGGCGCGGTGCTCGCCATCGAGGCCGGCTCCGCCGACGGCCCACTGGTCTTCCACGGGGGCAAGTACTTCACCACTTGAGCACGGACTAGCGATCGGAAGGTCATGACTGGTACCGCATTGCTGTTTCCCGGCCAGGGATCCCAACGCGTCGGGATGGGACTCGATCTCGTTGAGCGGCACGGCGACCTCGTGCGCGAGCTCTACCGAACGGCGGACGAGGTGCTCGGGTTCGGGCTGTCCGAGCTGTGCTGGCACGGCACCGCGGAACAGTTGCGGCCGACCGAGATCACCCAACCCGCGGTGTTCCTGACGAGCATGGCGTTGCTGCGGATCGCCCAGGAGCGCGGTCTGGCCCCCGACGCGGTCGCCGGGCACAGCCTGGGTGAGTACACCGCACTGGTCTGCGGGGGCGCGCTGGACTGGGTGGACGCGCTGCGCCTGGTGCGCAGGCGGGGTGAGCTGATGGCCGAGGTGAACAGCCGCACTCCGGGCCGGATGGCCGCGATCGTCGGCCTCGACGCCGACCAGGTGGACGGGCTGTGCGCGCTGGCGAAGGCCGAGCACGGGCTGGTCGAGGTGGCGAACTACAACGAGCCGGGGCAGACCGTGGTGTCCGGTGTCGAGGAGGCGGTGCTTGCGGTCGTCGCGGCGGCCAAGGGCTCCGGTGCGACCAAGGTGGTGCTGCTCGACGTCGGCGCCCCGTTCCACTGCTCGCTGATGCGCGATGTCGAGGACGAGTTCGCGGCGGAGTTGGAGCGGGTCGTCGTGCGGGACCCGGTGGTGCCGATCGTGGCCAACGTGACCGCGGACTACGCCCGCACAGCGGCGGATGTGCTGGGCAACCTGCGCAGCCAGCTCACCGGCGCGGTCCGGTGGACGGAGACCATGTTCCGGCTGGCGGACGCGGGGATGACCCGGTTCGTGGAGGTCGGTCCCGGCCGGGTGCTGACCGGTTTCGTCCGGGCGGCGCTGCCCGATTCCGAGGTGCTGCCGACCGGCGACGTGCGCAGGCTGGATCGGGCGCTGAGCGCGTTGGCGGCCACCGTGGCGTGATCATCGGCCTTGTCGAGAACCCTTGCCGGTGCCACGATTGCTGTGGTGGTGGCCTCGCTGCCCGACGAGTGAGCAGGCCGTGGTGCTTACCCTGTGAGTATCGCCAGGCGGCAGGCTGACGAACGCAGGAAGTCTGGTGTTGTATGAACGACCGATCCGATCTGGGCGACCCGCTGCTTGACCGACTCAAGCACGCCGTCGGTTCGATGCCCGATTCCGTGCTCCAGGACGCGTTCGACGTGTTCAAGCACCGGCCCCAGCCCACGCCGACCCGCCCGCGTGCCTTCGCCGCCTGGCTGGGAACATGGTTGCGCCGCTCCTGAAGCCCGTCGAGGGAAGGCCTTAGCACAGATACGCCGCGCTTGTCATGGCGCATGTGCTGATCGGTATCCATTGACAACAACGTGCAGCGCACCCGAATCGCGCGGTTCGCTCTGGGTGCGCTCGCCTTCACTCTTGGTCGGCCCTGCCGGTCCGGCCTGTGGCCTTGGCAGGGCTCCGTTTTCCATGATCCGCAGCTAGACGCCCGTAAAAGCGCACTCGGCCGAGTCGGATGACGATTCACATTTCGGTCCGGCGGTGTGCGGCGGGTGGGGAGCGGTCCCCGGTTCCGCCTGAACGTGACCACTTTATGCAGGCCCGGACGCCTCCAGTGGCCCACAAACGGCGTTCCGGTCCCTGTAGTGTCGCTTCTCGAAGCGGGACGTGGAACGAGGTGTCGACGGTGTTGCGTCGCTTCGCGTCAGCGGTGGGGTGGGTCGATTTCTTCGGCTGAAGAGATTATATGGACCTCGCCATGCGTGCGCATGTCCGGATGGCAGAGAGAAGCGGGTAACAATGCCCAATTCGACAGTTGATGAGCTTGTCGAAGAATGCCTTGTCGGTAGCCAGGCGGCCTGGAACGAGTTAGTTCGCCGTTACGCCCCATTGGTGTGGGCGATCGCCCGCTCGCACCGTTTGTCGAGAACGGACTGCGAGGACGTCAGCCAGGCGACGTGGATGCAGGTGGTGAAGCACCTGACCAAGCTCCGCTCGCCCGACCGGTTCGCCGAGTGGCTGGCCGTGGCCGCGAAGCGGGAAAGCCTCAAGCACCTGCCGCGAGTCGCCCGGCACGTGCCTTCCGGGGACTCGACGGCATTCGACCGGCTCGACGAGTCGGCGCCGGACCCGGAGGCGGCCGCTGTCGGCCGGGACCGGGACACGTTGGTGCTGCGCGCGTTGCAGGACCTGCCCGCCAGGGACCAGGCGCTGCTGGGCCTGCTGATGTGCGACCCACCGCGTAGCTATGACGAGATCAGCGCTGAGCTGGGTATCCCGCGAGGGTCCATCGGCCCGTTCCGGGCCCGCTCACTGGTTCGGCTGGAGCGCAGGCTCCGCGAGCTCGGCGACGACACCCTCGACTGAGGCGTTGCGGTCGACGCCGGCCACCGGCACGCCCGCCCGCCAGATCGCCACGATGGAGCGGGTCGCGGTGATGTCCGCGGCGGGATCGCCGTCCACCAGCACGAGGTCCGCCCTGAGCCCGGGCGCGATCCGGCCCCGGTCGGTTAGCCCGAAATGCGCGGCGGGGGAGCTGGTCGCGGCGGCCAGCGCCTCGACCGGGCTCAGGCCCGCGTCCACCAGGCAGACCAGCTCGCGGTGCACGCTCGCGCCGTGCACGACCGGGAACGATCCGTGCGGCCCGTCATTGGCGTCGGTGCCCGCCAGCAGCGGCACACCGGCCTCGTACAACGCGGCCGAGGCCCGCTTGGCATTGCGATAGATGTGGGGCATCGGGGGCATCATCGGCATCGGCTTGCCGACCGCCGGTCGGACCGAGTCCGGCAGGTAGGGGCCGATCCGCGGGTCGGCGGCCAGTTCGACGCCGGCGTCCGATCCGGTCATCGCCTCCACGAGAGCCAGTGTGCCGATCACGAAGACGCCCGCGGCCGCGGCGGCCTTGGCGATCCGCGTGCTGCTGCGCTCCACCACGTCCTGGTCGGTGCTCGGCGAGACGTACATGTGCGCCAGGCCGTCCACGCCCGCGTCGATGGCCAGCTCGGCGGAGTCCAGCGAGATGGCGTGCGCGATGGTCTTGATCCCCGCAGCGTGCGCCGCGGCGACCAAGGCCCGCACGGTCGGCCGGTCGAGCGCGGGGATGTCCATCCCGAGCTGCGCGCCGTCCTCGATGAGGATCTTCAGGTAGTTCGAGCCGTCCGCCAGCCGGGCGTGCACGAACGCCTCGGCGTCGTCGGGGCCGGCTACCGTGGGGAACGGGCCGAAGACGGGGCCCATGATCTGGCTGGGGTGCCCGTTCGGAGCGGTCGCGCCCACCCCGGCGCTGCGGATGTCCGCGACATCGTCGCGCGTGCGGGCCTGCTCCTTGGAGTCGGCGGACGTCCGGTCCGTCGAGAACATGTCGAACTCGGTGGTCACGCCGAACCGCAGTGCCTGGGCGAGGCCGCCGGGGAAGACGTGCGTGTGCGCGTCGATGAGACCCGGTAACAAGGTCCGGCCCGCGCCGTCCACGATCTCCGCGTGCCCGTCGTGCGCAGCGGCCGGGGTGACCTGTTCGATCAGGCCGTTTCGGATGACCACCGTCATCCCCTGGAGCATGCGGGTGCCGTCGAACACCCGGACATCGCGGATGACCGTCGGGCGGTGGCGCGGCTTTATGGTACTGCTAGTTCCGGAACTCATGGTTCCGTATGATGGCACCATGCCGCATGAACCGCAAGCTCTCGGCAGACCGCGGGACGGCCGGGTCGACCGCGCCATCACCAGCTCGACCCAGGCGGTGCTGGCCGAGGTGGGGTACACCGGACTCACCGTGGAGGCGGTCGCCGCCAGGGCGGGCACCAGCAAGGCGGCCATCTACCGCCGCTACGGCAGCCGACCGGAGATGATCTTCGCGTCGGTCGTGCACGGTCTCGACCTGTCGCCGCCGCCGGACACCGGGTCGCTGCTCGGCGATCTGCGCGCGCTGACCGCGGAGATCGCGGAGAGCCTGTCTGTCCCGCCGCCGGACGTGCTTCCCGGGCTCCTCGCGGACAAGCACAAGGACGCGACGTTCGCGGCCACCTTCGTCAGCGAGTACGTCGACGTCGAGCAGCGTTGCCTAACCGAACTGCTCGATCGGGCCGTGCGCCGGGGCGAGCTGAGCCGCAGACCCGATCCGACCGTGGTGCACGCCCTGTTGCTCGGCCCGATCTTCGCCCGGTTGTTCCTGCTGTCCACGACCGACGACGAGGCCAAGGCGGGCATCGCCGCGTTCGGGTTGCTGGTGGCCGAGCACGCCGGGGCGTCGTTGTGCGCGCTGTTCGGGCCATGCCCCGGGCGCGACGCGTAACGGCAGGTCGCGGCGGCCGTCGAAGTCCGTGCTGAGCGCTCAGAAGCCCAGTCTGGGTTGCAGCTCCTGGAGGACCGCGATCATGCCGAGCAGGTGCTCCTCGCTGTGCGCGGCGTTGATGGTCAATCGCAGGGTCGAGTGCGTGCGGACGGGAAGACGTCGATCGGCGCCCGGTAGCCCCGGTAGCCCCGGTCGACCAGCGTCGGTTCGGTCGCGGTGAGCAGCCGGATCGAATGGGGTCGCGGTGGCCGGCGACAGCTGCCCGCCGAACATCGGGCTCGGGTCGAGCGCCTCCAGCGCGGTGATCGCCTCACCCGGGCCGGCCACCACGCAGCCGGTCAGCCCGAGGGTGCGATCGAGGGAGCCGTTTGTCGCGCGCGCCCTCGTCCGGATCGGCCCGAACCGGCCGGAATCCGCCGGAACCGTGCGGCTGGTGGAGCCGTTGGCGTTCCTTGGCGTTGATGTCCTTTTAGGACCGTAAGGCGCGTGGTGCGCACCGGCCTCGTCCGGGGCGGCAATTGAGCACCGCCCCCGCAGAATGCGATCTCTATTCACATTGTGTGCGGCCGGTCGCCTCGCCGGCCTGGTCCAACGCGATCGGGGTGCACTCGACTAAGTGCGTGTTCGGCAGCAGTGGTTGACATACGTACACCGTAAGTACATAGTGAGCAGGGTGACTTACAGCGTATGTTGCAGGGTGGGGCGGGTTTCGGGGAGAGCGCCGCCCACGCGCTGACCGGCCCGCACGTGCGAGCCGGCCGCTCGGATCGAGCCCTGTCGGCACAGCCCACGAGCGGTGCCAAATGGGTCCTGCGGGGTGCCGATATTCCACTCAACGGGGATCCGCGTCGATTCTGGCACGCGGGGGACAAGCGTCCTCGGCTGCGCGAAAACGGCCGCCGAACACAGCAATCCGTAATACCTGACAATGAGAATCCCTGGGGGGGACCCCTGATGTCGAACAACCGCATGCTCGCTGTGAGCGAGCCGTACCACGCCGTGAACGGCAATGGCCGAGCGGTGCGTGCTGCGAGTCCGTCGGGTCTGAGAGCGCTGTCGCCGGTGGCGGCGGTGGCGGCGCCGTCGCAGGACAGCGTTGCCGACGGATTCCTTGAGCAGACGCTGCAACTGGCGCAGAACCTGATCAGCTCCGCCATCTGCGCCTACCGTGACGAACCGCGTTCCGGGACGGCGGATCGGGACACCGTGCGCGAGGTGATCCGGGCGCTGATCGCGCGCCCCGAGAACACCGTGCGCTGCGTGGTGGCGACCGAGTGGCTCGCCATGGAGATCATCGACGTGGCCGGCGAGCTGCCGGACCGGGGGCGCGTCGAGATGCTGTGCGACCGGTCGGTGGTGGACGCGTTCATGGACGCGAAGCTCCGTCGGTTGGACCGCTGTGAGGCTCGGATCGCGCCGAAGTCCATGCCGGAGATGATCCTGGTCAAGGGCGCCGCGGCGATGTGCAGGAGCAGGTCCCACGACGGGGAGATGCCGTTCTTCGACTGCCCCGAACTCCAGGAAGTGCTGTACAGCTTCTACCGCAATGCCTGGCGGCTCGCGCCTGCCCTGGGCGCCTACCAGGACTTCACCTTGATGTACAGCTGCGACCAGACCCGGCAGATCCTGAACATGTTGTCCAAGGGGTACAAGGACGAGGTCGCGGCCAGGCAGGTTGGGGTCTCGGTGCGCACCTATCGCAGGTATGTCGCGGACCTGGCCCACACGCTGGGGGTGCAGTCGCGCTTCCAGATCGCCGTGCGGGCGGTCGAGCTCGGTTTGATGGATCGCGGTGAGGACGCGAGCGGTGGTCAGGACGGACCGTCCGCGAGGCTGAACTAGTGCCGCGTCGCCGGAACGTCGACCCGGTGATCGGTGTGGTGGGCTGAAGGGGTGGCTGGCCGGACGGCAACGTGGCCGACGGCCTCCCGCCGCCCCTTCGCGAGGCGTGAAACGATACAGCCTACTTGCGAGTACGTGGTCGGCACGAAATTCGCAACGCCCGGGTAACCCTGCCGGGCGGCGAAACTTTATCGGCAAGACTGTTGACACCGGGTCAGCACCGTTCGTACGGTCTGATCTACCGCCGTGGGTTGCTCGAAAGCACATGAGGGGACCGACTGCGGGACCGTCACCTGGATAGCGCTTTCCACGGTGGCGTCCACGCGGCGGTTGAATCGTTTCATTGATGACGGCAGCGTCATCGTCCGAGCTTCACGCCATAGGGACACAACAGACCATTTCTGGGAGCGCTCCCAGGAATGCACGAGCGAATGGAGCAATGGTGCTCATGAACTCGCGGGTGCGCATGGTCGCCGCCGCTACGGCGATCAGCGCACTGACCGGCGGCCTAGTAGTGGCGGGAGTGGCCTCGGCCGCTCCGGGCTGCAAGGTCGACTACACGGTGCAGAACAAGTGGCAGGGCGGGTTCACCGCCAACGTGATGATCACCAACCTGGGCGACCCGGTGGACGGGTGGCGACTCGCCTGGGCGTTCCCCGGCTCGGAGCGCTTCGGCCAGGGGTGGAACGCGACGTTCGACGCCTCCGGCGCGAGTGTGACAGCGTCCAATGTGGACTACAACCGGCAGATCGCCACCGGTGGCACGGCGACGTTCGGCTTCAACGGCACGATGACCGGTGACGCGGTCGGCGTGCCGACGACGTTCACCCTCAACGGCACCACGTGCACGGGCGGCGTCGACCCGACGACGACCACCACCACCACCACGACTACAACGACCACGACCACCACGACGACCACCACGACGACGGGCCCCGGCCCGGGACCTGGTGATCCGACCGGCCGCAAGCAGGTCGAACGGCTGGATCGCGGCGTGATCAGCGTCCGCTCCGGATCCGGCAACCTGGTCAGCTGGCGGCTCCTCGCCGGCGACCCGCAGAACGTCGGGTTCAACGTGTACCGGGGCAGCGCCAAGCTGAACTCCTCCCCGATCACGTCCTCGACGAACTACCTGGACAACGGCGCGGCGGCGGACTCCTCCTACACCGTCCGCGCGGTGGTGAACGGGACCGAGCAGGCGGCCTCTCCGGCGTCGCTCGGGTTCGGTTCGGGCTACCGGGACGTGCCGATCCAGTCGCCGGGCAGCACGTACGTGGCCAACGACGCGAGCGTCGGCGACCTGGACGGCGACGGCGACTACGAGTTCGTCCTCAAGTGGGACCCGACCAATGCCAAGGACAACTCGCAGTCGGGCGTGACCGGCAACGTCTACATCGACGCGTACCGGCTCGACGGCACGCGGTTGTGGCGCATCGACCTGGGCCGGAACATCCGGGCGGGCGCGCACTACACCCAGTTCCAGGTGTACGACTACGACGGTGACGGCAAGGCCGAGGTGGCGATGAAGACCGCCGACGGCACCCGTGACGGCCGGGGCACGGTGATCGGCAACGCCTCCGCCGACCACCGCAACTCCGGCGGCTACATCCTGACCGGGCCGGAGTTCCTGACCATGTTCAACGGTCAGACCGGCGCCGCCATGTCCACGGTGAACTACGACCCGCCGCGCGGCAACGTCTCTTCCTGGGGTGACAGCTACGGCAACCGCGTCGACCGCTTCCTGGCGGGCACCGCGTACCTCGACGGCGCACGCCCGTCGCTGATCATGGCCCGCGGCTACTACACCCGTGCGGTCATCGCCGCCTGGGACTTCCGCAACGGCGCGCTCACCAAGCGCTGGACGTTCGACTCCAACGCCACCGGCAACAGCACCTACGCCGGTCAGGGTAACCACTCGCTGACCATCGGCGACGTCGACCAGGACGGCCGCGACGAGATCGTCTACGGCGCCGCGACCATCGACGACAACGGCCGAGGCCTGTGGAACACCCGGTTCGGCCACGGCGACGCCGCCCACCTGGGCGACCTCGACCCGTCCCGGCCGGGCCTGGAGTACTACAAGGTCTCGGAGAACAGCAACCAGCCCGCCACGTGGTTCGCCGACGCACGCACCGGCCAGGTGCTGTGGCGGACCGCTGCCGCCGGTGACAACGGCCGCGGCGTGTCGGCCGACATCTACGCCGGCAACCCCGGTGCGGAATCGTGGTCGAGCGCGGACAGCCAGATCCGCGACATCCGCGGCACCGGCATCGCCCGCAAGCCGTCGTCGGCGAACTTCCTGCTCTGGTGGGACGGCGACCCGTCGCGCGAGCTGCTCAACGGCACGTACGTGGACAAGTACGGCACCGGTGGCGACACCCGCGTGCTGACGGGGGCGGGCGTGCGCTCCAACAACGGCAGCAAGTCGACCCCGGCCGTGAGCGGTGACATCCTGGGCGACTGGCGCGAGGAGGTCGTGTGGCCCACCACTGACAACCGGGCTCTGCGCATCTACTCCACCCCGAACCAGACCGACCGACGCATCCCGACGCTGATGCACGACACCATGTACCGCGTCGCCATCGCCTGGCAGAACACCGCCTACAACCAGCCGCCGCACCCGAGCTTCCACATCGGCGGCGGCATGGCCACCCCGCCGTGGCCGGACGTGCACTACGCCGGCTGACCCGCGACACGGGCACTCCGAGCGTTGAACGCGGGCGATGACTTCCAGGTGGACCAGGAAGTCATCGCCCGCACCCATTACTCCTCAACCGGCGCTTCAGCCCCGTAGTCGGCTGAAGCGCTGGTTGGCGCTCCCGTTGTAGGTGTACTGGGAGATCCGCGCGCCATCCGCGGTCGACTTCGCCCACACGTCCATGGCCAGACCGGACTGCCGGTTGACGAGGCTGATCACGTCGCCGCCGTGGTCGACCACGCGCCATTGCTGGCTCGTGGCGTTGGTGTCGGGCTGCTGCGTGATGTCGGCCCCGTTGCTGTTGCCGGAGACCTGGAGGACCAGGCCGCTGTGCCGGGCCTTGACGCGGACGTGGCCGTCACCGGTGTCGATGAACTCGAACTGCTGGTTGGGCCGACCGTTGGGGGCCCACTGGACGAGCCCGGCCCCGGCCGCGGTGGACGCTCCGCTGACGTCGGCCGCTTTGCCGCTGTGCTGCGCCACCAGGCTGTAGGCGGACGAAGTCGAACGCAGCGAAGAGGCGAGACCGATGCCTTGGTCACGCAGGGCCCCGGCGACGACCTCCGCGATGCGGGCCGCGCCGGCCGCCTCGAAGTGGGTGTGGTCGTTGCAGAAGAACGCGCCGACCGCGCCCTGGCTGTAGTCGCCGTTGTTGGGGCACAGGCGCAGCGAGTTGTACAACGCGATGCTGCGCTGGTGCAGGTCGATGACCGGGACCTGGTCGACCTGCGCCTGGGCGATGGTCTCGTTCACGAACCCGCGGGTGGCCACCGCGGTCGAACCGGAGCAGCGGATCGCCGACACGGGCGTCACGTAGACGGGCTTCACACCGCGTGCCTTGGCCTCGCGGGACATAGTGGACAGGAGCTCGCGGTAGCGTGCGGTGCCCACGTGGCGTGGGCAGTTGGAGTCGCCGTCGTTGATGCCGAACTGGATGATCAGCCAGTCGCCGGACTGCATGCCGTTGGTGGAGAGCATGGTCGCCCAGCGCGAGGCGTATGTGCGAGGGCTGACGACGCACTCGCCGGCGGAGTCCTTGGTGCTCTTGACGTTCGTCTCGTAGAGCCAGGTCTGGATGCTCCGACCGCCCATGGCGTTGTTGACGACCGTGACGTCGTCGTTGAACAGCCGGTCGAACTCCCGGCCCCAGCCGACCGGGCACGTGCTGCTGCCGTTGGCCATGGTCGAGTCACCGGCCAGCCACACCTTGAACGGCGCGAGGGCGGCTCCCGCCCCCGAGTCGGCCTGCGGTGCCGCGCACAGCGCGGGTGCCGGCGTGGCCTGCGCCGGAACCACTACGGCCGCCATCGCGGCGAAGACGGCCGCCGCGATGGCCAGGCACCGGTTTCGTGGAGATGTTCTCATCGGTCCTCCATGTCGTTATCGGCAGAATTGCGACGTCAGCGGACCTGAGTCGATGGGATGACGCCCAGCCGGACGGCCTCGTCCAGCACCAGGTTCGACATGGCGGTTGCGCCGTATTCGGAGAAGTGCGTGTTGTCGCCCTTCTCGCGGGTCAGGAACAGCTGCTCGGACGGCGTGACGCCGAGTTGCTGGACCAGGTTGGCGGACAACGTGGTCAGGTCGATCAGCGGAGTGCTCTGCGCCCGCGCGACGGCCTTCATCTCGTTCGGCAGGTTGGCGCCCACTCCGTTGATGTGCCAGGCGGTTCCGGTGAGGCGACCGGACGAGTCGAACAACCGGCGGACCGGCGGCGTCACCAGCACGGGCGTGCCGCCCGCCGCGCGCACGTCGCGGACCATCCGGGTGAGGTTGTCGCGGAACGCGGTGGCCGAGGTCTGCTTGTCGTTGTGGCCGACCTGGATCATGACCGTGTCGCCCGCGCGGGTCTGCGACCGCACCGCGGGGAACAGCGTCGAGTTGGACAGCACCGAGCCGGAGCTCTCGCCGGAGTCGGCGTAGTTCGCCACCGACAGGCCCTCGCGCAGGCGGGCGGGCAGGGTCTGGCCCCAGCCGGTGTAGGGGGCGACGCTCTGGTCGCAGACGGTGGAGTCGCCGACCAGGAACAACGCCGGCGGCCTGACCTGCCTGACCGTGACCGCCACGACCGATGGCGAGCGCCCGTCGAACACGAGGTTCAACCCCGGCGTGCCGGTGCCGGCCTGACCCGTCGGCTGACCTTCGGGGTTGCGCACGTTGACGGTGACGACCCGCTCGGCGAACTGGCCCGCGCCGGTGTCGACCGCGGCGAGCACCCGGCGTCGGGCCTCGGCGGTGATGCCGGTGTTGGCCGCACGGGACGAGCTGCCCAGCCGCACGGTCACGTCGTAGTGGCCCGGCGCCACGTCGTAGCGGCAGGTGATCGGCCCGGTTCCGGTGCAGCCTGCCGGCAGCGGGTCACCGGGGACGGCGCCGAGCCGGACGAGCAGCCACTGCTGGTTGGCGCCGCCGTTGACGTCGTACTGGGAGACGCGCGCGCCGTCGGCGGTGGACCTCTCCCACACGTCCAATGCCTTGCCGCTGTTGCGGTTGACGATCCCGACGTGGCCGCTGTCGGTGTCGACCAGGCTGAACTGCTGGTTGGTGGCGTTCCTGTCGGTCCACTGCACCACGTTCGCGCCGTTGGCCGTGGAGGCGGAGGCGATGTCCACGACCTTGCCGCTGTGACGGGACTTCAGCCGGTAGTACCCGCCGCCGGAGTCGACGAACTGGAACTGCTGCGCGGCCGAGTCCGTTCTGGTCGACTGCACCACGGCGCCGCCATCGGCCGTGGACTGCACCTGCATGGCCTTGCCGCTGTGCCGGGCGACCACGACGTACGTGGCGGTGGTGTCGACGGTGGCTGCTTGAGCCGAGGGTGCGGTCGGCGCGAGTGCGGCGACCGCGCCCAAGACGAGAACCAGTGCCGATCGCATGACCGCACCGCATGACGACAATGTCATATGCGTGCCCTTCGCCGGAGTCGACCTGGCGGTCGGGCCGCCAGGTCGAGAGGATATTTCCAGCGAAAGAGTTGCGTTGAATTCGGGCTGTCGTCAATGGCGGCATCTCGTATGGGAGTGACCGTCGAATACATTCGACGGTCACTCCCATACGAGATGAAACGGTATTCGAGAATACTGCCCCGGTCAGTGGCCGCCGCGTCCGGTTACGACGTCGATGACCGCGGTGACCGGTCCTGCGTCGGTCATGCCGGCGACGGTCACCTCACCCGGCTTGTCGGTCGCGCCGGCCGGCAACGGCTGCCAGCGGACGGGGATGTGGGTGATCTTGTCGGTGGCGGTGGTGAGCAGGTGGACGGAGGAGGGCAGCCTCGGAGCGGCACGCACCCCGGTGGCGGTGTGGACGGTGTCCTGGAGGATGTGCTTGGCACGGCTGGCGTTGAAGACGTTGATGGACGCGTGCGGCTCCCACGTGTTCGTCAGTCCGGGCACGGCCCGGAACATCGTCTGGTAGCCGACCGGCTCCCACACGAGCACTCCGGCGCCCTTGTTGTCGACCACGTCGTTCGCGGCCTGGAAAACCCGCTGGATGGCGTCCGCTTGACCCTGGATCGTCCGGGGGAAGGGCGAGTTGGGCATCGGCGAGCCGTCGCCGCCGGAGGCCGGGTAGGCGGTTTCGGCGATGTCGATCTCGTAGTCGGGGTATGTCGTGGCCATGGTGTTCAGGTTGATGTCGAGCGCCTCGGGCGTGCCGTGCCACTCCGAGTAGTACGAAATGGCCAGCACATCGGGGTTCTGGCCCTTCGCCTTCACCCGGGTGAGGAACTGGTGCCAGAACTCCATGGTCTTGGCGAGCCGGTCCTTGTTGACGATCACGTGGATCTCGACCTTGGACTTCGGCGACGCGTCGCGGACCGCCTTGATCCCGGAGGCGGCCAGGGTCGTGAACCGGTCCCACGCCTGGTCGTAGAGCTGCTGTTCGACCGCGTCGGTCGAACCCCAGTACTTCCACAGCAGGCCACCGCCGGGCTTCGACTGGTAGACGTCGGCCTGGTCGACGAAGTACGGCGGGTTCACCGTGCCGATGAGGGCCGCCTCGCTGCCGTACATGAAACCGTTGATGATCTCGTTGCCGACCGCGACCTTGTCCGGCGTGGTGCCCTGCCGGACCAACTGGCGCAGGTGGTCGGCGGTGAAGTCGTACACCGCCCGGTTCAGGTCGTCGAACTCCAGCCCGGCCCAGGCGCGCGGCTTCGGCTGCTTGCTCGGGTCCGCCCACGAGTCCGCGTAGTGGTAGTCGATGCCCAGGCCCATGTCCCGCTGCTTGATCCACTGCGCCGAGGTCAGCGTGCGCTGCGGACCCTGGCGCGGCACCGCGTTCGGTTCGCCGGTGCTCTCGCTGCGCGGCTCGTTGAACACCCGCAGCCGGGCGTACTGCATGCCACGGTCCTTGACCACGTCCAGCTGGTGCGGCCCGGCGCCCCGGTCTGCGGCCAGGGGGTCGACCCAGTACTGCCGGTCCTGGTGGTCGTCCACCCAGGACAGGTCGGCGCCGAGGACGAGGTCGTCGCGCAGGTAGTTCAGGACCTGGATCTCGCTGACACCGGCCTGGGCGTGGCCCGGCACACCCGTGAACGTCAGCCGGACGTAGCGCGTCGCCGGCCGGGTGAACAGGTGCACCTCTCCCCGCGACGCGGCCCGGTTGTGGGACTTGTCGGCGATCGTCTTCCACCGGCGGCCGTCGGATGAAGCCTCGACGACGTACCGGTAGACCACACCGCGTTCGGGGAACACCACCTTGACCTTGCGCAGGTTGTCGTAGGCGCCACCGAGGTCGACGGTCAGCCACTGCCGCGCGCCGGCACGATCGGGGCGCCAGGATGTCGCCGGGTCGCCGTCGATGGCCAGCCCGGCGGTCGCCGAGCCGCTGGCCGCCGTCGCCGAAGACCAGGGCTTGGCGGCGATGTTGCTCTCGATCGGCTTGATGTCCGCGGTCCCGAACGTGGCACCGGCCGGCCCGGCCACCACGAGCAGCCCTGAGGACACCAGGGTGGCCACCGTTGTCAGGCCCACGAGGACGCGGGCCGGACGTCTGCTGTTCATGTCCTTCTCCTGACGGTGTTCCATGCGTCGGCGGACGGCTAGGCGGTGTCGAGGCGGTCGATGTTGGCCAGGCCGTCGGCGGTGGTGGGTTCGAGGCGGACGGTGTTGCTGCCGGCGTTCAGCGCGGCGGTGAGGGACTTGGTGCTCCAGGTGCTCCAGCCGCCGGTGACCTCGAACGACACCGTGCCGACCGTGGTCCCGTTCACCACGACGTTCGCCGGTCGCGCGGCACCGCTGCTCGCGCCGTTGGCGTACCGCACCCCCAGCGTCGCCGTGCCCGCCTGCGCCGCGTTGACGGTGAACTGGACGTACGCGCCCACAGCCGCGGTGCCGTTGCAGAACCCGGTTCCGGTGAAGCCCGTGTGGTTCGAGTCGATCGTGCCCTGGCACACCGCCGGCGCGGTCTCCGCCTCGTAGCGCTGTCCCACCGGTGTGGTGCCCCCATCGGTCCTCACGAGCGAGAGTTGGTCGACGATGACGCCGCCCGAACCCGACGCCCGCACGGTGACGGTGGCGGCTCCGCTGGGTAGCGCGATGCCGGTGAGCTCGCGCTTGGCCCAGCCGCTCGACGACGGGATGCTGAGGGTGCGTTGGCTGCCGTTGGCGCCGGTGATCACGACCTGTCCGGCACTGCCCCGAGCGTGCGAGGACAGGGTGTAGGTGCCTGCGGGCACCGATTCGATCCGCTGCTCGACGCCGCCGCTGTTGCTCATCTGGAGGGCGAAGCGAGACCCGTTCACACCACCGTTGACGTTGGTCACCGAACCGCCGAGGTTCCGCCATCCCCGCACACTGGAGACGATGATGCGGTCGGCCTGGATGTCGGGGTTGAGGATGTAGTTGTTCGCCGGACCGACGCGCCACTCACCGGTCGTGACGTTGAACTGCCACTGGCTGACCGAGTGGAACTGGGGCCGGGCGCCGGTCTTGGTGATCGGCACCCACTGGTTGTACCCGATGCCGTTCCAGGCGAAATCCGCCCAGCGGTCGCCCGCGTAGATCACCGTGTTCTGCTTGGTGCCCCTCACGGTGACGAAGAACCCGGTCTGGGTGACGTGGCTGTAGTCCATCTCGGTGCCGGACAGGACGTACTCACCCGAGTAGGAACCCTGGACGGTGCCGCCGGTCGACTCGTTGACGTAGTTGACCGAGGTGTTCCAGCCGTGCAGGGCCGAGGCGGCGTGGTAGTACTTGCCGTCGAGCTTGAACATGGCGTTGCCCTCGCGGCCGTCGCCACGGCGGATCTCCACGCCGGGCTCGATCCGCAGCGAGTCGGACTCGCGGAACTTGCTGACGAAGCCGCGGGAACGTCCTTCGCGGTTGGAGAAGATCAGGTAGTCCTTGCCGTCGTCGTCGGTGAAGACGGTCTGGTCGCCGGTGCCGGTCGTCGGCGAGTTGACGACCTGGCCCTGGAAGTAGCCGTAGGTGAAGTTGCTGGTGGGGGTGTTGCCCTGGAGGAGCAGCACCCCGTGCGCGCCTCCGACGTAGGCCTGCACGGCGAGCACGTACTTGCCGGTGTTCTCGTTGTACGCGACCCCGAGCCGCCCGAGCCACCCTGTCGAAGCGAGGGTGTTGCCGTTGTGGATCGCGGTCGAGCGCGTCGCGACCCGGTTCTCGAACTTCCAGTTCACCAGGTCCTTGGACGAGTACACCGGGATCGACACGACCGAGACTTCGCCGTCGTACTTGCGCGTCGGGTTGGCCCGGTAGCTCTCGGCACCGCGGTAGTGCACGCCGTACCAGTAGTACGTGTCACCGAACTTGAAGACCCCGCCGCCCTGCGAGTAGATGGGGTTGCCGCTGGTGTCGTTCCAGAAGGTGTTGTTGGTGATGGTCTGGAACGTGCCCTCGTCCGCGGCCTCCAGGTCGCCGGCGGCGGTGACCACGGCCGTCTTCGCCGCGGCGGCTTCCGCCGTGCTTGCCGAGGGGCTCTTCGCGACGTCGTCCGCCGTGGTCAGCGCCTTGGCGAAGGGCTTCCAGGAGTCGGTGGTGTACTTGGTCGGGATGCGTGTCCGGTAGTCGGCGACCGTCTTCTTGAGACCGTGGGGATCGTCCGCGGCGTCCTCGACGCCAGGAGCGTCCAGGGCGGCCGGTGCGACCGCGGCGGCCGGTGCGGTTTCGGCGACGGGCTGTGCCGCCGCCGTCATCGATTGCGGCATCAGCACTGAGGCGAACAGCAATGCGGCCACGGTCAGTGCGCGCCGCTTCGATGAGGTGCGCGATATACGGGTCATCTCGTTGCCTTTCACAGGGTGAGGTAGTCGATGTTGGGCAGGCCGGCCGCCGTGGTCGGTTCCAGGCGGACGGTGTTGCTCCCGGCGTTCAGGGAGGTGGCGAGCGTCTTGGTGGTCCAGGCCGTCCAGGCGCCGGTGGACTCGAACGAGACCACGGCCACCGTCGACCCGTTGACGACGAGGTTCGCCGGTCGCGCGGCACCGCTGCTCGCGCCGTTGGCGAAGCGGATGCCGAGCGTTGTCGTGCCGGCTGTCGTCGCGTTGACGGTGAACTGGGCGTACGCGCCCACAGCGGCGTTGCCGTTGCAGAACCCGGTGCCGGAGAAGCCGGCTTGGTTGGTGTCGATGGTGCCCTGGCAGACCGCCGGTGCCGTCTCCGCTTCATAGCGCACGGGCGGTGGTGTGCCGCCCGACTGCTCGAAGGCGCCGAGGTCCGGTGCCGACCCCTGGTAGGGCAGGCCGACGTTCGTGCCCTTGTCGATCAGGGTGCTGTTCGCGGCGAGGCGGAGGTTGGGGAGCACGGGGAGGCTGCCGTCGGCCTGGCGCGGAGCGTCCCAGCCGGACGTCGACACGCTCTGGAACTGCGCGTCCGACAGGGGCAGGCCCAGGTTCCAGGAGTTGTGCGAGGCGCTCGTGCCGGTCATGTTCGCTGTGGCGGTGCCGTTGTAGGCGATGTTGTTGCGCAGGTTGCCCCGGCCGACGGACGCGCCGCTCGAGTTGATTCCCCGCATGTCGAAGTTGGGGTGGTTCCCGTAGCCGGTGTTGTTGAAGTAGTCGTTGGCCACCGGGTGGTGGTTGGAGTAGAAGCCCTGCGACTTGTTGAGCAACGCCACCGAGAAGCGGACCGTGTGCTTCACCGCGCCGGCGTCGTAATCGGCGCCGAATCCACCCACTTTGAAGCCGGCTCCGTTGCCGGAGGGCGTCGTCGTCCCCGGCACGTAGCCGTTGCGCCAGGCCCATGAGTTCTCGATGATCACGGGTGAGTAGGTGGAGATGAGGTCGTAGCCGTCATCGGCGTTCCACCACGCGCGGGAACCCCGGAACACGTTCGCGGGCCGACCGGCGGGCGTGTAGTGCGCACCGAACCCATCGGCGTTCTCGCCGGGCCCGTCCGAGCTGCGCAGGTCGTAGTTGTCGTGCGAATCCGTGTTGAGGACGAGGTTGCCGCCGCCACCGTTGATGAACAGACCGGTTCCCATGTGGTGGTGGGTGTTGAGGAGCTCGAAGGTGTTGTTGCTGCCGGAGATCCAGATCCCCCAGGACTCGGCGTTGAGGTTGTTGTTCTGCGGCGCGCCGGTGACTTCCAGCCCTTTGAGGTGGAGGTGGCTGCCGGTGACGTTGAAGCCCTTGATCCGGCAGTCGTCCCGCATGGCCGAGAAGGTGAAGATCGGCTTCTCGCCCGGGTGGGCCCAGTAGCGGATCGGGTTGCCCGAGGCGCCGCTCTTGTTCAGGGTGATCGCGTCGACCCGGGCCGTCCGACTGGAGCAGGCCGTCGTCGCGCGGGTGTAGGCGTAGGTCCCGCCCCGGAAGTAGACGGTGTCACCCGCCGTGGCGACGGCCTGCGCGCGGGCGATGGACGCCCAGGGAGCGGCCTGGGTCCCGGCGGCGCTGTCGTTGCCGTTGGGCGCGACGTAGTAGGTGTTCCCCGCCGCCGCGTTGCTCACGGCGGCGGTGCCGGGCACGATCACGGCGATGACGGCGAGGATCGCCGAGCCGGTGAAGCCCTTGCGGAACGTCCGCCATCGCGGCGTGAGGTGCATCGGAACTCCTTGGGATTCCTGGTGAGGCCGGCGAGGCGGACTCACTCGGGTCACGCGTCGAGGAAGCGCAAGGACGCGCCGAGGTCGTCGGCCCGTGCGATCTGCGCGGCAGTGGACCCGTCGTCCGGCCGGAGCTGCCGGGCGAGGGCGAGGGTGAGCGGTTAAAACGCTTTCACACGCTGCGAGGGTCAGCTTAGAGGTTCGGCGGCACCTGTCAATGAGCTACCAGACCGGGATGATCGTGCTGCTGGACGTCGGCATCCCTGGTGGCCCGTCTGGCGTCGAGTCGAAGGGGTAAACGTTTCCACGCCGGCGCCGGCGATGCTGGGGGAGACCGTACGAACGCCGTGGTCTCGGTGTCAACGGCAACGGGGAACAGAGGTCGGATCGGCGCACCTGGATCGGTCAATGTGCAGTCGGTCGGCCCGCGGCGCTCTTTCGTCGAACGTTCGACGCAAGACGGCGCTCATCACGCCGGGACCCCGTCGAACGCTGATCGATTGGGAACGTGCACAGCGTTATTTCGACGCTGTTGTCCAGCAATATCAAGGAAGTTGACGTGTTTACATACGTGATACACCCAGCTACTGTGCACGTTCACAGCCTCCGCTGAGCGACTCCGCCGCTGCACTCCGTCCCGACACCCACGACGATCCCCGTACCGAAGGAGCCTTCCATGAGCATGCAAAGGCGGACATTCCTCAGAGTGGGCACGGCCGGAGCGGCGGGCCTCAGCCTGGGACTGCTCGGCGCCGGTCAGGCGCTCGCCGCCCCCGTCGGGTCTCTGGCCACGGCGCCGACCACGCCGTTCGCGGTCGGCGTGCGGCGGTACAACTGGACCCGCGGTAGCCGCCCTTGCACCACGTACGTCTACTACCCCGCCACCGGCACCGCCGGCGGCAACCCGATCACCGACGCCCCTGTCGCCAACGGTGTCTTCCCCGTCTACGAGTTCACCCACGGCTACGACAGCAGCCCGCAGAACTCCCTGTTCATCATCCGGGCCCTGGCCTCGGCGGGCTTCATCGTCCCCGCACCGCACTTCAACCACAACCCGAGCGACGTCGGCAACGGCAACACCCCGAAGGACGTCTCGCAGGTCATCACCAACACCCTCGCGCTCAACACGAGCGGGCCACTGGCCGGGCACATCAACACCTCGATCGGCGTCGGCGTCTCGGGCCACTCGCTGGGCGGCATGACCACCCACGGCCTGCTGACCGCCTGGCCCGACAGCCGGATCATCTCCGCCAACCCGCAGTCGTGCACCGACCAGGGCACCCCGTCCAGTTCGATCTCGGCCAAGGTCCTGTTCGTCCACGGCGACAAGGACACCCTCACGGGGTACAACTCGGCCCGCCAGGCGTACACGGAGATGGCCTGGCCCAAGGCTTTCCTCACCTTCGTCGGCGGCAGCCACACCAGCTTCTGGAGCGACCAGCGCTTCCCCAGGACCGTCGTCGACTGGGCCCGCTGGACCATGTACGGCGACACCGCCGCACGCGACCGCCTCCCCGCCGACGCATCCGGCTCCAACACCCGGTGGGAAGCCCAACTCGGCACCACCCCCACCGTGCCGGGCACCTACACCCTCGTGGCGCAGCACAGCGGCAAGGTCGCCGACATCAGCTCGGCCTCCATGGCTGCCGGCGCACGACTGCTCCAGTGGTCCACCACCAGCCGCACCAACCAGCAGTTCGAGTTCGTGGACCTCGGCGACGGCCACGTCCGCATCAAGGCCCGCCACAGCGGGCTGTTCCTCCAGGCCGGCGGCAGCGGCACCGACGTCACGCAACAGGCCGACACCGGCGCGACCAGCCAGCAGTGGCGCGTGGTCGACCACGGCGGTGACGTGATCAGCCTCCTGAACAGGGCGTCCGGCCTCGCCATGGACGTCTGGGAGCACTCCACCGCCGACGGTGCCCGCATCGCCCAGTGGACCTACAACGCCGGCCCCAACCAGCGCTTCACCCGCCGCAGCGTCTGACAGCGTCAGTTCGACGCGAGGTGCGCTGGGTGATCTCCGCTCAGCGGCGGCCGGTGGCCAGGATGACGAGGAACTGGCCGCCGCCCGCCTCGACGTTCGCGGTCACCGGCAGTCCTGGCGCCAGTCGGGAGAACCGGTCCACCAGCCAGTCCGCCGCCTCCTGGGCGTCCTGTTTGGTCGGACAACGGGCGACCATCTCGCGGCCACCCTTGCGTTCCAGCCGGTCGGCAACGGTGATCAGCGGGGCGGGTTCGGCCACGTGCAGGCGGTCCGGCCAGGGAATGACCACTTTGACCGCGCCCTTGCGGGTGTTGCACCCGCGGTGGGCGAGGCGCTCGGCGATCTTGGCCTTCCGGTCGGTGGTCCGGCTGTCGACGCTGGGCCCGCGGGGGTCGTTCACCGACATGTCGGGATCGACCGGTTCGTCGCACACCCAGCATCGCCAGCCGTCGCGCTCGGCCACGTCATCGAGGAGACTCACCCGAGCAACCTAGCCTGCCGGCCGTCGCCCCGCGCACCGCACTGGCGGGGCGTCCACATGGCGAAGCCCTTCCGGCGCAGCGGAGGGGCTTCGCCATGCTCGGTGCACAGGCGTCGCTAGCTCACGACCCGGAAGGTCGAGTCAGCCCGGTCGGTGGCCGTGGCCACCGGGTCGAGGCGCAGCAGGTAGCCGCTGTGCCGGACGTAGCGGTCCGGGAACTCGTGCGACTGGAAGGACGCCGCCGCACCGTCCGCCAACCCGGCCACCTGCCGGAACGTCGAGGCGGCTCGGAAGGCGGCCGAGCCGTCGTTCTGCACGAGGCCGAAGTCGAAGCCGGAGTGCCGCAGGAAGTGGCCCGGGTAGTTCACCGACTCGAAGGACACCCACCCGGCCGAGCCGTTGGCGAGACCGGGGACGAGGCGGAACTGCCCGTCCTGCGCGGGGTCGACGTTCGGGTCGATGCGGACGTCGAAGTCGGCGTGCCGCACGTACCGGTCCGGGAAGTTGTGCGACTGGAGCCGGTTGACCCCCGCCGTCGGCGGCGCCACGCCGCAATTGGGGCGGTACACCATGCGATTGGAGCAGCCGGCGAGGTTCCAGTTCGTGGCCAGGAACGACCCGGACGGCGGGTTCGGGTGGAAGTAGTCGTTGACGTTGCAGTCCCAGTAGTAGTCCAGGTTCCCGTTCGGGGACGGGCACACGTTCGAGCGGTAGTTCCCCGAGCGCGGACCGCCGTCCTTGTAGCACATGACGTCGGCGTCGTCGTTGCAATGACCGCCGCCCGAGCTGTTGGGCGTGTTCGGGAGCACGGCGCCCATCGAGTGCCCCTGCTCGTGCAGCATGTAGGTGAAGGGACACCGCCCGTAGATCACCGCGATGCCGGGCGCGTTGTTGACACCGTTCTCCACGCCGGGCCGTGTGTCGCCGCTGCCGTAGGCGACGCCGCCGCCGCAACCACCGTCTCCCCAGTACACGACGTTGTCCTGACCGGTGGCCCGGTGGCCCTGGCGTGCGACCTCCTGGTCGATGGCGGAGATGGAGCTGTTGTTGTGGCTGCTGCGCAGGACGCGGACGGCGGGCTGGCCGGCGGAGTCGCACGCGACGCGCAGCGACAGGTCCCCGCCGTACTCCGCGGCGCGGTTCGACACCATGTCGTTGGACTGGATGAAGTGCTGCCTCATCAACGGGACCATCGTCGCCGACGAGTCGGGCGCGCCGGCGGGGATCATGTAGACGAGCTGGATCCGGTACGAGTCCGTAGCGCAGTGGTATGAGCGTGCGGCCAGGGGCGTGATCGCCGACGAGTTCACCGTGTCCCGAACGCCCTTGTCCTTGGCAAGCGGGGCGTCGATGTGAGTCGTGTGGTCGCCGTGGGCCGTGCGCACCTTGAACTGGCCGTCGCCCATCTCGCACACGCGATCGCCCAGTTCAGGCTTGGGCGCGAACTCGTCGGCACGGTGGCAGTGCTCCGCGGCCGGCGTCGACTGCGCGTGCGGAGCGATGCCGGCGTGGGTGTTCGCGGCCGCCGCGCCGGGTAACGCCAGGACGGAAGCGATGGTCGCTCCGGACGCGATCATCGCGACAAGCTTCTTTGCAGGCACTCAGACCTCCAGGGATCTGGCAGGGTTGCGTGTAGGCCTCGCGGGATGGCGGCGGAGGACGCATCGTCCAAAAAGGACGCATCGACTCGCTGACCGGTCAGGTGCGACCGGGGGCGAGTGCGTTACTCAGCACTGTGGCAGCCGAAAATCGTTTCGGCAACGCCCCCTGGAGCAGTTCCACAGTGGATGCCCTCCGGGGACGGGACGCCGTGGTCGGAGTGGATCGCCGCGGGCACCGCTTGGCCGTGAACTCGATCTCGTCGCGTCGATGATCGTGCGGATCACGAACCGGGCAGGGTTCGGGACCGGTCCCCGGTGAGGTTGGCACACTGTCCGCGAAACAAGGGAGGCCGATGAACCGCGAGAGCCTGGCCCGTGGCGTGCCGCACGCCGCCCCGGGGGCCATCGTCGCCCGTGCGTTGGCCGGGCGCATCCACGCCGATCCCGCGGAGGGGCGGACCGTGCGGTTCGGGCGCAACCGCCCGCACGTCGACCTGTGCGTCGGCGAGACCGACCTGCGGGTCAGCCGCCGGCACGGGCTGCTCACCTGCCGCGACGGCCGCTGGTGGGTCACCAACACCGGTCAGCTGCCGATCCGGATGCCCGGGACCCGGTGGCTGTTCCCCGACGAGGACTCGGTGCCGCTGCCCGACGGCTACACGCCGCTGTTCATCCGCGGCTCCCGTGACCGCGAGCACCTGCTCGAACTCTACGTCGCGGGCGGCACGGCGAAGCAGCTGGCGCCGCAGCACGACTCGGTGACCCAGCCGCCGACACGATGGAGGTTCACGCCCGATGAGCACCTCATGCTCGTCGTCCTGGGCCAGCGCTACCTGCTGCACGAGGCCAACCCCCAGCCCGTGTCCCGTCAGCACGCCGCGCAGGTGCTGGCGGAGCTGCAACCGGATGCAAACTGGAGCGTCAAGCGCGTCGAGCACATGGTCGCCGACGTCCGCGCCCGGTTGTCCGCCGCCGGTGTGCACGGGCTGCTCCGCGAAGAGGTCGGCGAACCGGTCGGCAACACGCTCAACGACAACCTGCTGCGCGAGCTGGTGCTGTCCACCAGCCTCGTGCCACCGGACCTGGCCTTGCTCGACGACCACCGGGACGATCTGTGAAGTAGTCCGCGGGTCAATACCGGACAAGCCGATGACCACACTCAACGCAGTTACTACACTACTGCGCGTGCGCACGGGGGATGTGATCGACGGGCGGTACGAACTGGAGGACGCCCGGGGCTCCGGTTCCGGCGGCGTCGTCTGGACCGCGTTCGACCGGAAGCTCAAACGGCGGGTGGCGCTCAAGCGACCGCACGCGACGGCGAGCGACACCGACCGGGCGCGGTTCCACCGCGAAGCGGAGACCGCCGCTCAGGTGCACCACCCCAACGCGATCTCCATCTTCGACACCGTGGACACCGACGGCTGCTGGCTCGTGATGGAGTACCTGCCGGCGGAAAGCCTGGACAAGACGCTGGCGGCGAAAGGGACGCTGCCGCCGGAGCGGGTGGCGAGGATCGGTGTCCAGATCGCGGGCGCGCTGGCCGCCGTGCACGCCCGGAACATCGTGCACCGCGACGTGAAGCCGGGGAACATCCTGGTCACCGATGACGACCTCGCCAAGTTGACCGACTTCGGCATCTCCCTCTGGCGGGAGGTGACCCGGACCGACGACGGCAGGATCAGCGGCACACCCGCGTACACCTCACCCGAAGTGGCCGGCGGGTACCCGGCCGGCCGCGCCTCGGACGTCTTCTCGCTCGGCGCCACGCTGTTCGCCGCGGTGGAGGGCACGCCGCCGTTCGGCAACGGCGAGCCGTTCGAGGTGCTGGAACGTGTTCGGCGCGGCGAGACCCTGCCGATGCGCCAGGCGGGTCCGCTCACGTCGTTGCTGGCGGAGATGCTGCGGCCACAGCCCAACCGGAGGCCGACCGCCGACGAGGTCCGGTTGCGCCTCAAGGACCTCGTGGACGACTGGGAGCCCCCGGCGCCACCGGTCGAACACCCCGCCCGCCGGCCGTTCCGGCACCGTCCCCCGGTCAGGGTCGCGGCGGTGGCCATGGTCGTCGCGGCCGTCGGCACGGTGGTGTTCACCAAGCAGCACCAAGCTCCGGCGGCACAGCAGCACGAATCCGCCGGCGGCCTCGTCGGCGACGAGCGCACCGCCGACCCCTGCGCGTTGATCGACAAGGTCGAGCTGCGCCGGTTCGGCCCGACGAAGGTGTTCACCACCTACGGCAACTTCAACCGCTGTGACGCCGTGGTCGACGTCCGGGCAAAGGACCAGGTGGACCTGGAGATCCAGCTGATCACCCGCGCGTCACGTGCGGTGCAGGGGCGACCGCTGGAGGTGGTGGAGGAGTCCCAGGTGAGCGGCGAGTGCGACCGGACCGTGGTGGTGGACGACCGGTACGCGGTGCGGGTGACGGCGAAGCTGGAGAACCCGCCACTGGACCTCTGCGCGGTGGCCGACGTGGCGACGGGCACCGTGCTGGACGTGCTCCGCAGCGGTCCGATTCCCCGGCGTGCCGTCCCGTTCCCCGCCGGCTCGCTCGCCCATGTCGACGCCTGCGCGCTGCTGGACGACAAGGCACTTGCCACGGTGGGCGTGGTCGGCGGCGGATCGGCCGTGAACGTGTTCGGGAACTGGGCGTGCAAGTGGTTCAGCACGGTCGGCGGGCGCGCCATCAACCTGCGCTACGACCGGCGCCCGGCGCAAGAGCGGGACGAGGGTGAGCTCGTCGACCTGGGCGGTCACGCCGGGTACGTCCAGCTGGACGCCGGCTCGGGCACGAGCTGCACCGTCAGGGTTCCGCACTTGCCGGCGAACCTGCCGCCGCGGGCGCACACCGACGTGGTGGTGCTGACGGTGAACGGCGATCTACCGGGCATCGAGTACTGCCCCGAGGCCAGGGGCTTGGCGGCGGTGGCTGCCGGGAAGCTGCCTTCCTGACCGCACGCCACCGTTCCGGGAGGGGTCCCGGTCGACTCCGGGTTCACTGTGCCGCGGAAACCAAGGGCGACCTCTTCCGGGTCGTGTCGAACTGACCGGAGATCGCGTGGAGTTCGGGGTGTTGGGGCCGGTGGTGGTGCGGCACGGGCACGGGGAGGTCCGGATCGCGAAGGCCCAGCAGCGCTGTGTGCTGGCGATGCTCTTGCTGGACGCCGGTCGGGTGGTGCCGCTGGACCGGATCACCGGCGCGTTGTGGGAGGGCGACGGGGCGCCCCGGACGGCGCGCAACGGGGTGCAGAGGGCCGTGTCGGACCTGCGGCGGATGCTGGCGGCCGACCCGGACGTCCGCCTCTGCTACCAGGCCGCGGGCTACGTCCTGGAGGTGGACCCGGCGCGGATCGACCTCCACCGGTTCCGCGAGCTGGTCGTCAGGGCGGGCGACGGCGACGGGCGGGCGGCGGCGTTGCGGCAGGCGTTGGACCTGTGGCGGGGTGAGCCGCTGGCGGACGTGACCGCGCCGGAGTTGGCCGTGGTCAAGCAGGCCCTGGTCGAGGAGCGCCTGTCGGTGCTGGAGGAGAGCCTGGACTGGGAGGTGCGGACCGGGAGGCACGCGGCGGTGGTCCCGGAGCTGCGCCTGCTGGTCGCGGCACACCCCTGGCGGGAGCGGCTGCACGGGCTGCTGATGCTGGCGTTGTACCGGGAGGGCCGCCCGGCGGAGGCGTTGCGGGTCTTCCACGACGTGCGGCAGGCGTTCAGCGCCGAAACGGGCACCGATCCGGGGCCCGAGTTGCGCCGCCTGTTCCACCTGGTGCTGCGCAACGACCCGGAGCTGGACGCGCCCGCCGTGACGACGCCGATCGCGGTGGCTCCCGGTGCGAGCGCCGCGGTGGTGCCGAGGCAGCTTCCCGCGCCCCCGAAGGGTTTCACCGGCCGCGATCGTGAGCTGGCCGCGCTGGACCGCGAAGCAGGCCCGGACGGGACGCTGGTGCTCTCGGCCATCGGTGGTCCGGGCGGCATCGGCAAGACCTGGCTGGCGTTGCACTGGGCGCACCGGCACGCGGACCGGTTCCCCGACGGGCAGCTGTTCGTGGACCTGCGCGGGTTCAGCCAGGAGGGCTCTCCGCTGACACCCGCCGCGGCGGTGCGCGGCTTCCTCGAAGCCCTCGGCATCGCTCCCCGCTCGATCCCGGCCGACCTGGACGCCCGGGTCCGGCTGTTCCGCAGCCTGGTGGCCGACAGGCGGATGCTCATCGTCGTCGACAACGCCCGCAGCTCGGACCAAGTGGTGCCGCTCTTGCCGGGCAGCCCACTGTGCACGGTGGTGGTCACCAGCCGCAATCGCCTGACCGACCTGGTCACCCGGCACGGCGCCCAGCCGCTGCGGCTCGACGTGCTGACCGAGCAGGAGTCGCGGCAGGTGCTGGTCAGCAGGTTGGGGGAGGACCGGGTGGCGGCCGAGCCGGCGGCGGTGGGGGAATTGCTGGCGTGCTGCGGCGGGTTCCCGTTGGCGCTGGCCATCGTGGCCGGTCGGGCGGCGGCTCACCCGGATTTCCCGCTCGCCGCGCCGGCAGCCGAGCTGCGTGACGTCGCCACCCGCCTGGCGGTGCTGGACGACGACGACCCGGCGAGCAGCCTGCCGGCGGTGCTGTCCTGGTCGCACGACACCCTGACCGACGAACAGGCACGGGTCTTCGCGCTGCTCGGCGTGGCCGCCGGGGTCGACCTCGACCTGCCCGCCGCCGCGTCCCTCGTCGGCCGCACCACCCCGGCGACGCGGTCGGTGCTGCACGCCTTGGAGGACAAGCACCTCGTGCAGCAGAAGGCGCCGGGCCAGTGGCGGATGCACCACCTGATCAAGCTGCACGCCGCCGAACTCGCCCACCGGGACCTCGCCGAGGCGGACCGTGACGCGGCGCATGGCAGGCTGGTCGACTTCTACCTGCACGCCGCTGACCCCGCCCACGGGAGTCTCGCGGAGGCGGACCGTGATGCGGCGCATGGCAGGCTGGTCGACTTCTACCTGCACGCCGCCCACGCCGCCGCCCACGCCGCCGGGATGCTGCCCGGTCCGCGCACGCCTCGATCGATGTTCAGCCTGCCGCCCTCGGCCGCCGCCCGCGACCGTTGAGCGGCCGGACGCCGTTGGCCCGTCTGGTGGGCGGGAGCTGCCACCCACCAGACGAGCACCCGGTCAGGCGCTGTTCGGACCGACGTCGGCCGAGCCGAGCGGGCCGCGGGTGACCGCGGCCGACGACTGCTCATCCGCGCCGACATCCGCGACGCCCGTGCGAGCCTGGCCGTCCATGTCGTCGGTCACGAAGGGGTAGCCGGCGGCCGCGGTGTCGATCGCCGGGCCGGCCGCGCCGAGCCGGTGCACCGCCCCGTCAGGGGCCAGCAGCGGATCGACCACGCGGATGGCGCCGGAGGGCTTGGCGGCGCCGATGGTCGCCGTTCCGGTCGGCCAGCCGATGTTCCCGGCGTAGGTCGCGTTCACCGGCGTCTTGAGCTCGTTGAAGAGCTTGCCCCGGCTGCCCACGACCACGTTGTTGGCGATGACGGAGTCGACCGGCGCGAGGGTGTAGTTGGCGCCGACCTCGATGTTCGACACGTTGCCGACGAACGTGTTGTTCACGACCGTCGCCCGGTAGACCCGCCAGTGCGCGTTCAACGCACCCGAGGTGTCCACGTCACCGCCGTCGATCTGGATGGCGGCGTCGTAGCCGGTGCCCGTCAGGCCCTCGAAGTGGTTGTTGTAGACCTTGTGGTCCTGACCGTAGATCCGGATCCCGCCGGTTCCGGCCTTGCCCTCACCGAGGAAGAAGTTGCCGTAGAACGCGCCGCGGTTGCCGTGGCGGTGCGACAACGTGCCCTGTGAGGTGCGGAACGTGTTGTAGCGGACGGTGTTGTCGTTGCTCTTCACCGAGATGATCTCGGGATCGCCGTCGCAGTTCTCGAACAGGTTCGACTCGACGGTGGTGAACCCGCTCGACTGCGAGATCCCGCTCCAGCCGACCCGAACGGCTTCCATCTCGTTGGTCGCCCGCGGCCCGATGTTGCGGAAGTGGTTGTGGTCGATCAGGTCGTGCTGCGACTGCTGGGTCGCCGAACCGTCGATCGTGATGAAGTTGCCGAGCTGGTGCTTCTCCTCGAACAGGTTGTGGTCGATGCGGTTGTGGTGGCTGTTCGCGCCCTGGACGATCACCCACTTCAGCGACGACTCCTCGGTCAGCCGGAAGTGGTTGCGGGTCAGCTGCACGTTGTTCGAACTCGTGATCTTCAGCGTGTCGCTGTTGGTCCACTTGAGGCCGTCGATCGTCACGTACGACGAGTTCGCCACTTCGAGCTGCCCACCGGTGATCACCGCCTGGCCGCGGTTCGCCGCGACGACGGTGATCGGCTTGGCCGCGGTCCCGTTCTTCCCGGTCAGCTTGCCGATCGTGTAGTTGCCGTTCGCCAGCACGATGCGGTCACCGGCCTGGGCGTTGGTGAACGCGCTCTGGAGCTGGGCCGAGGTCGCGACGTTGACGGTGCGGTCGGCGCCGGGGCCACCCGGGTCGCCGGCACTGCCGTGGGTCACGGTCAGGCCGTAGATCTCCACCTGCCCATAGTTGTCGGCGCTGCACGGAGTCGAGTTGCCGCAGTTGGCCTGGGTGTACGCGCCGGCCTTGAAGTAGCCGCCGGTGAAGCTCTTCGAGATCGTCGTCTGGAGCACGCCGTTGTAGTAGGCCTTGATCTGGCCGCCGCTGACCACGAACTTCGCCTGGAACTTGGTGCCCAGGACGTAGTTGCCGGTCACGAGCTTGTGGTGGGACGTGTCGCCGTTGGTGATGTAGAGGTCGTCGCCTTCGAGCCGGAAGACCGAGACGTCGTCGCTGCCGTCGTGGATCTGCCCGGCGACGACGTGCGGCTTGTCGTCGGGCAGTGCGGTGATGGCCTGCTCGACCACCATCGTGTGCGTGCCGGACGTGGACGACCAACTCGCCTTGGTGCTGCCCGAGTCCGTCATCTCGCGCAGCTCGGAGCGCGGGTAGCTCGAACCGCTGGTGGTGACCCCGTTGACGGCGGCCCGGAACTGGACCGCGTCGCACTCCGGGGTCGGCGTGAACCACGGGTCGATCGAGTACGTGTCGAGCTCCGGCTGCTTGATGTTGGTCGGGCTCTCCTCCGCGCCGATCGGCAGCCCGATGTACCAGTTCGTCAGGTCCAGCACGTCGGCCGGGTAGCGGCACGTGCCGCCGCCGCCTCCGTCGGCCCCGTTGACCGCCGTCTCGGTGATGCTGGTCCAGTCGTTGTACGTGTTGCCGTAGCCGACGACGCGCACGTACCGCGCGGCGCTGTCGGAGAAGTCGTAGGCCTCGGGTTGCACCGTGGCGCCACTACTGACCTTGCGCGCCATGACGGTCCTCCACGAGGTCCCGTCGTCGGACAGCTGGACGTCGAAGGTCTGCTTCCTGGTGTTGCCCTGGTGCCAGGCGAGGGACACCGAGCCGACGGTCTGGGACGTGCCCAGGTCGTACCGGATCCACACACCGTCACCCTCGGCCGACCAGCGGGTGCCCGGGTCGCCGTCGAGGGTGTTGGCCGGGACGTTGCCGTCATGGCCGCTCGCCACGACACCGGTCACCGGCAGCGGCGGACCGGCCGCCGCCAGTGCCGCGGGCGTGCTCATCACGCCGAGCGCGAGCGCGCTTACCAGTAACACACCACAAGTTCGTTTCATCTGGGCTCCTGTCGGTGGATACCCCGGTGTTCATGCCGGGGAGGAAACCGATGCTCGACCGCATCGGCAAGGCTGATTCGCTGGCTGTTGATGTGAATCATGGTGTCGGGGTCGGTGGTGAAGCGGGCGTTCCGGTACCGCTTCTTTCCGTCTGCGGCGCAGGAAGTGGAGTTGTTGCGCACGTTCGGGTGTGTGCGTCTGGTCTACAACCGGGCGTTGGAGGCCCGCACTGCGGCGTGGTTCGGTGAGCGGCGTCGGGTGAACTACGTGCAGACATCGGCGCTGTTGACGGAGTGGAAGAAGACCGACGGCCTGGGGTTTCTCAACGAGGTGTCGTCGGTGCCGTTGCAGCAGTCGTTGCGGCACCTCCAGACCGCGTTTGCCGCGTTCTGGGAGAAGCGGTCCCGCTATCCGAGGTTCAAGTCCCGCAAGCGGGGCAGGGCGTCGGCGGAGTACACCCGGTCGGCGTTCCGCTGGCGCGACGGCCGGCTCACCCTGGCGAAGATGGACGGGCCGTTGGACGTCGTGTGGTCGCGGCCGTTGCCCGAGGGTGCGGAGCCGTCCACGGTGACGGTGTCGCGTGACCCGGCCGGCCGGTGGCACGTGTCGATCCTGGTCGAGACCACCGTCGCCCACGCCCCGCCCACAGATCGCGTGGTGGGCGCCGCTGCGGGGATCACCTCCCTGGTCGTGGTCGAGGATCTGGCGGTTCGCAACATGCTGCGCAACGGGTCGTTGGCGCGTGCGATCTCCGACGCGTCGTGGTCGGAGTTGCGGTCGATGCTGGAGTACAAGTGCGGCTGGTACGGGCGTGACCTGGTCGTGGTGGACCGGTGGTTTCCCTCCAGCAAGACCTGCTCGGCCTGCGGGCACCTGCTCGACCTGCTGCCGCTGCGGGTGCGGGAGTGGACCTGCCCCGGATGCGGGGCACGGCACGACCGCGACGTGAACGCCGCGCGCAACATCCTGGCCGCCGGGCAGGCGGTCACGGCCTGTGGAGCTGGCGTAAGACCGACCCGACGTTAGTCGGCGAGGCATCCGACGAAACCTCCCTTCCGGGGGAGAAGAAACAGGAACTGCCGGGCGCGAGCCCGACGGGAAATCCCCACCCCTTTCAGGGAGGGGAGGTTGTCAACGAACCTCACCTCGGTCTGACGGTGCTCGGTCCGGATGCCCGGACGCGCCGATTGTGGTGACCACCGCTGACCACGCGTTGAGCCTGCGCTGATTCGCCTGGTCCGGCCGCGTGACCTCGGCGATCAGCGGGCAGTCAGCAGGCGTCCAGCGTTCGTCGCCATGCTCCGGCACGACCGTCAACGAACCGCAGGGAGATCAGCTCATGGCCGTGCAGCGAAGACGATGGGTCCTCGGCGGAAGCGTCGTGGGTGTCACGACCGCGCTGGTCCTCGGTGGGGTGTCGGTGGCGCAGCCCCCGGTCGGCGCCGGGACGAACGTGTCGACGTGCAACAACCCGGTGCTGAACAAGACGTTGGCCGAGTGGGGGTCGCTGAGGGGTGCGACTCCCACCCGTGAGCCGGTCGCCGACCACCAGGCGGCGAGGTTCGCCTACGCGCAGCAGAACAACGCGGTGGCGAGCCCGTCGCTCTACCTGCCGCAGCAGCCGGTGCGGGCGGGGGAGCGGTGGACGTTCGGGTACGACGTCGCCGCCACCCAGTCCGGTCGCGCCCGCGTCGAGGTGGACTGGTACTCCTCGCCTGAGGGCGACAACAGCGGGTACCTGGGCCACGTCGACGGCCCGTGGGTGTCGTTGCCGGCGTCCGGCTGGACGCGTGTCGCGGCCGACCTGACCGCGCCTTCCGGTGCGGTGCGGGCCAACGTGCTCAGCGACCACGAGTACAGCGCCGCCGGCGCGAGCTTCCGGGCGACCGCGTGCGACTACCGGGTCGGCGCCACCACGCCCACCACCACGGAACCGACGACCACCATTGACCCGACCACGACGAGCCCGACCACCACCATCCCGAGCACGACGAGCACGACGAGCACCACCGCCACGACGACTACGACATCGACCACCACGACCACTACGACGACCCCGCCGGGTGACCCCACGCAGGCGGCCGTCCGTTACGGCTGGGGCACGCCGGAGCCGATCTCCGACGAGTTCGCCTACACCGGACCGGTGGACCCGGCCAAGTGGTCGGTGCCCAGCGGCACGGTCGGCGGCACGGCGGGCTGCTGGGAAGGCCACGCCAAGAACGGCAGGCGCTGCGCCAAGAACATGGCGGTGGCCGGCGGGATCATGACCATGACGGGCGAGGCGAACGGCGACACCGGCTGGCTCAAGCAGAAGCAGGAGCGCCAGTACGGCAAGTGGGAGATCCGGTCGCGCTCGCGCAACACCGGTTCCTCCGGCGGCCTGTACCACCCGCTGCACCTGATCTGGCCGACGTCGGAGAAGCGGCTGATCGACGGCGAGTACGACTGGGTCGAGTACTCCAACCCGGACGCGCAGTGCCTGTCGGCGTTCCTGCACTACCCGAAGAGCCCGAACGACAACAAGATCTACCGCCAGCTGTGCCCGATGGACATGACGCAGTGGCACAACTTCGCCTTCGAGTGGACCCCCGACGCCCTGGTCGGCTACGTCGACGGCGTCGAGTGGTTCCGCCTGTCCGGCGGCGCGGGCCCGGACGGGCGGGCGGACATCCAGGCGATGCCGTCCGGTCACCTCAACATCCAGCTGGACAACTTCACCGGTGCGGGTGGTCTGCGCTCAGCGGTGTTCGAAGTCGACTGGGTCCGCGTCTACTCCTGAGCACGAACGTCCCACCGGACATCAACGACGGCGAGGCTGGCCCAGCGCGGCGGGCGGGGTGTTCCCGGCTGTCGCGCCCTCGGCGTACTGCGGGGTCACGAGGAAGACGAACTCGTACACGCGGTCCGCGGCCAGTTCCGAGACGACGTAGGACTCGCTGATCCGGATGCCGTGGCGCATCAGCAGTTCCTGGTGCACCGGTGTCACCGCGCCGTCGTCGTTGACCGGGTTGCCGAACACCTCCAGCGCCCACGTGTCCCCACCGATGACGGCCGGTCGGAACCGTGCCAGCCAACGGGCTTCGCGCAGGTAGATGCCGGGCATGCCCTTCGCGCCCTCCCACCGCGCGATGTCGGCGGGATCGCGCCGCGCCAGCAACTGGTTCCAGCCGGTGTGGAACAGCACCACGTCACCGGGTTCGAGACCGCGGATGCCGCCGAAGTCCATGGCGTCCCTGATGTCCTCGACCGTGATGCGGTAGTTCTCGCGCAGCAGCGGCTTCCCGTTGCGTGCCGGGTCGGCCAGGTCCTCCGTGCGGTTCCGGGCGAGCTTCACGCCCAGGACGTCCAACAGCACGCCGCGCGTGACGATCGGTCCCATGTTCTCGCTGCCCAGCCGCGTGGTGCCGTGGCCTCTGGCGATGTCGGGTCCGCGGAAGCCGTTGTAGAAGTACTCGGCCGCGCCGATGTGGTTGAGGTTGTCGAGCTGGCTGCCGATCTGGTACGTCGTCGCGAGCGGTTTCGGGTGGGTCGCCGAGGACTCCGCCTCGAACCTCTCCTCGTGCACGCTGACCCTGTTGACGCCCAGGGGATCGACGCCGATCAGGATGCCGCCCTCCGCTTGGAAACCGGGCGGCGGCGTGTACCCCCAGACCGTGAGCCGCTGCTGGTAGGTGCGGCGGGGCTCCATCCGCACGGCCGGGAAGCCGTTCCACATCAGCTCACCCAGGTTGTACGTCTTCACGTCGCGATGGGGGCGCAGCAGGGCGAGCGCCGACGCCGTCTTGGCCGGGGTCACCTCGTTGAGCGCGCCACGCTGGTCGTCGGGCCCGTAACGGCCGGGCGCCCAGTCCGACAGATTCGCCGGGTCGGAGTAGTCGAACAACGTGTCGTCCAGCGTGTCGGCGCTCGCCGGTGTCGTGCCGGCCAAGGCGGCGGCCCCGGCGGCGCCCGCCATCAGCAGCACCTGCCGACGGCCGACGTGGTGCTTGGCGAAGTAGTTGCTCAACAGGTCTGGATTCACGCGGCGGCTCCTCCGGCACGGCGGGCTGCGGGCGAACCAGCTCTACCCGTGTGCCGGAGGAGAAGCAACGGCCGTCACCGCAATGCCGGATCACCAGTGACGCGACTGTTCGAGCACATGGGTCCGCACGGCGTTCAGCGTGTGGCCGGCGGTGGCCCTGGTGGCCAGGTAGAGGGTGTTGAGAGGGGCGATCTCCGGGTGGTAGAGGACCGTGACCGCGCCGCCGTCCACCTCGTCCGAGCACAGGTACGTAGGAAGGACCGAGATGCCCGCCCCGGCGCGGACGGCGGCCAGCACCGCCCTCAGGTCCGGCACGGTCACCTGCGGCACGACCGTGGGCTTGTAGCCGAACACCGTCTGCCAGTAGCGGCGGATAATCGGGAGGTTGTCGGCGTACGAGATCAGCGGGGCGGCTTCCAGGGCCCCCGCGCCCCCTCGGTCGATCGCGTCGGCCGGGATCTTCGCGGCCCACTCCGCCGAGCCCACCAGGACGAAGCTCTCGTCCATCAGCGGGGTGGTGACGATGCCCGGCGCGCGGTCCAGCCGGGTCGAGACCACCATGTCGTACCGGCCCTCGGTGAGGCCGCACACCAGGTCGTCGGTCAGGCCGAACGTCAGCCGCAGCCTCAACCCGCCCGCGACGAGATCCGACAGCGCGGGCAGCACCCGGCACGACATCACCTCCGACGGGCCCGCCAGGTGCACCGTGCGGTCGGTCAGCTCCTCCGGCCGCACCCGCCGCGACACCGCCGCCTCCAGCGCGTCGAGCGCGTCCGCCGTGTCGCGGACCAGCTCGTGCGCCGCGTCGGTGGGCACGGCGCCCTTCGCGGTCCTGGTGAACAACGGCTGCCTCAGCGCGCCCTCAAGCGCGCGGATCTGCCCGGTGACCGCGGGCTGCGAGATCCCCAGCACCCGTGCCGCCTTGGTGAGCGAGCCACAGCGGTACACGGCCAGGCACGTGGCCAACAACGAGTAGTCCATCTGTTCCCCCCAGATGCGGACCTCGGCGACACTTCCCCCTGATGCGCGCACGTATACGATCCGCGCCTATAGGAAAACGTTACTCCGATCAGCGCAAGAGTTACCTGATCATTGCCAGAGCCTGCTCTGCATCAACAGGTGGGCGCGTACGGCCGCGATTGCGGGCGTCAATTCGCTCCCCGCGCGGGTCGCCAGGTACAGCGTGTTGATCGGCGGGATCTCCGGCTCCAGCAGCGCGACCAGCGCGCCGGAGGCGAACTCGCCCGCGCACAGGTACCGGGGCAGCACGGTGATCCCGGCGCCCGCGACCACCGCGGCCAGCACGCCGCGCAGGTCCGGCACCACCACGGCGGCCGACGCGGCGGCGGGGCGGTGCCCGAACACGCTGCGCCAGTACCGCCGGATGATCGGCAACTCCTCGGCGTAGGCGATCAGCGGCACGTCCCGCAGCGCCGCGGCGCCCTCGGCCGCCACCCGCCCGGGGCCGATCCGCCGCGCCCAGTCCGGGTTCGCCACCAGCACGAACTCCTCGTCGGTGAGCGGGACGGCGGTGGTCGCCCTGGTCCGCGGCCGCACGGTGGACAGCACCAGGTCGAACCGCCCGGTCGGCAGCCCGGCCAGCAGATCGTCCGCCAGCCCGGTGCTCACCCGCAGCCGCAGCCCTTGCTCGACCAGCGGCGCGAGCGACGGCAGCACCTTCACCGTGGTCAGCTCGACCGGGCCGGCCAGGTGCACCGGCCGGGCGAACAGGCCGCGGTCCGGCCGCGACCGACCCACGGCGACCAGCGCGTCGATGTGCGTGCCGACCCGTGCGGCCAGCTCGTCGGCGACCGCCGTCGGCGCCACACCACGCGGCAGCCGTTCGAACAGCTGTTGGTCCAGCTCCCGCTCCAACGCCCGCAGGTGCGCGGTCACGGTCGACTGGGACAGGCCGAGCGACCGTGCGGCGGCGGTGAGCGTCCCCGCCCGGTAGACCTCCAGGAACGTCCTCATGAGGTCGAGTTCCATCCGCACCTCCCTGGCTCAGCGTGCATCCTAACCATCGATAATCCGATGGCAGTGTGCCAGGAGACGCATTGGATTCCGATGGGTCGCCGAGCTTACGCTCGACCGGCGCGCGGAGGTGAGTGATACGCCGTGCGACCGGAAGAGACAACACAAGGGGGAACGGAATGTCCGAGCGGAAGAAGATCCTCATCGCCTTGACCAGCCACGAGCGGTTGGGCGACACCGGCCGGAGCACCGGGTTCTACCTGCCCGAGGCGGCCCACCCGTGGCGGGTGTTCACCGAGGCGGGCTACGAGGTGGACCTGGTGTCGGTGCGGGGCGGCAACCCGCCGCGTGACGGGGTCGATCCCTCCGACGCGGCGCAGACGAGCTTCCTGGCGGACGAGGTGGTCGCGGCGAAGCTCGCGGCCACGCCCACCGCGGCCCAGGTCGACGCGGGGGAGTACGCGGCGATCCTGTTCGCGGGCGGCCACGGCACCATGTGGGACTTCCCGGAGGACTCGGCGTTGGCGGGGGTGGCGAGGGACATCTACGAGGCGGGAGGGGTCGTCTCGGCGGTGTGCCATGGTCCGGCGGGCCTGGTGAACGTCACCCTCTCCGACGGCGTCCCGCTGGTGGCGGGCAAGCGGGTCGCGGCGTTCACCAACGCCGAGGAGGCCGCGGTGGGCCTCGACCGGGTGGTGCCGTTCCTGTTGCAGAGCCGGCTGGAGGAACGGGGCGCGGTGCACGTGCCGGCCGACAACTTCGCGGCCAACGTGGTCGTCGACGAACGCCTCGTCACCGGCCAGAACCCGGCGTCGGCGACCGGTGTGGCCGAGGCCGTCGTGCGTGAATTGGCGGCGATCACGGTCGGCTGACGGCGCCGGTCGTGATCCACCGCGCCGGCGTTACAGGTTTGTCCACGGTATTTCGAGAATAGCCGCTTATGGGTGGTATCCGGATTCTTATTTGATTGCCCCTTTCGTCGCGTGTTTGACTTTTCCCATCAGTTCTCGGGGGAAAACTGGGGGGATCATGAAAGAAGTGGCCGAGTTGGCGCCGCGGGCGCCGGCCGAGGTCGACACCGGGTCCGGGGTGGTCCGGTTCGACGCGGGCAACGCCGACGTCAAGGCGCTCACCCGGCTCGTGCGTGGGGGAGCACGCACGGCCAACGAGCAGTTCGACGCCGACGCCCACCTGGACGAGGTGGTGCCCAAGCCGTGGGGGTACGAGTACCGGGCCTACGTCGACGAGTTCTTCGACTTCTGGGCCCTGCACATCAGCCCGCCGCACAGCACGTCGGTCCATGTGCACCCGCGCAAGCTGACGTACCTGATCTGCTTGGGCGGCCGGGGCGTCACGACCGGACTGGACCGCGCCGAGGTGCCGGTCAGGGCGGGGACGGTGCTGCGCATCGCGCCGGGCGCGTTCCACGGCACCCGCAACACCGGCGACGAACCGCTGGAGCTGATCGAGGTCGAGGTGCCGCGCAACAAGTTCGACCTGATCAGGCTCGCCGACGACTACAGCCGCACCGGCCAGGGGTACGAGACCGAGTCGCGGCAGGCGGACCAGCACCCGATGCGCCGCATCCCGTCCTTCCCGAACGCCCGGATGCGCGACCGCGCCCCGGACGGCCGGTTCCGGTTCGAGCTGCGCACCGGGATGGACCTGTTCTACCGCAGGCGGCCCGAGGACCTGTTCCACGTGCCGCTGTGCATGGCCGGCGTCGTGCACTCCGACGTCACGATCCTGACCGGCCACGCGGACGACCGCAGGCGTCCGCAGACCGATCTGCACTACCTGTCGATCAGCCGTGCGGCTTAAGCGGACCGATCGACCACACCACAGGGGGGAACTTCAACCATGAGCCGCAGCGCGGTCATCATCACAGGTCCCGGTTTCCAGGACCACGATGTCGTCTACACGTACTACCGGCTCCTCGAAGAGGGCTGGCAAGTCGACATCGCCACCAAGAACGCCGACGAGGTCACCGGCAAGTACGGCGTGCCGCTGCCGATGGACAAGACGGCCCGTCCGCTGATCTCGTTCGACGACCTCGCGGTCGACGCCTACGACGCGGTCCTGCTCACCGGTGGGCACGAGGCGCCGGACCGGGTGCGCCAGGACCACCGGGTGCTCGACTTCGTCGCCGGCATGGCCGACGCGAACAAGGTCGTCGCGGGGCTGTGCCACGGCCCGTGGATCATGATCAGCGCAGGGGTCCTGCGCGGTCGTCGGGCCTGCGCCTACATCGGGTTGCGCGACGACGTCGTCAACGCGGGCGCCGAGGTGGTCGACAGCGACGTCATCGTCGACGGCAACATCATCACCTGCTCGTACTACGGGTACATGGGCGCTTTCATGCGCGCGGTGTTCGAGACGACCGAGAAGCTGAGCGCCGCGTGACGGGCAGGGTCCTGGCGCTCGACTTCGACGGCGTGGTGTGCGACGCGCTCGCCGAGTGCGCGTTGATCACCTGGTTCGGTGTGCACAGGCACGACTGCGGCACGCCGGGCAGCGAGCACCTGGAGGCGGTGCCGGGGGAGTTCGTGGCGCGGTTCCGCAAGGTCCGCGACTACGCCCGGCTGCTCGACCACTTCGTCGTCGCCCACCACCCGGAGGCCGACGCCGTGGTCACGCAGCGCGAGTTCGACGCGCTGTTCGCCTCGATCGACCCCGTCGAAGTGGCGGCGTTCACCGAGGCGGCCGGCGCGGCACGGGCCTGGCTGCGCGAACGTGAGCCGGAGTTCTGGCTGGACCTGCACACCCTGTACCCGGGGTTGCCGGAGGCACTGCGGCGGCACGCGGGTTCGGTGGCGATCATCACCGCCAAGGACGACGCGTCGGTACGGGCGATCCTCGACCGGCACGCGCTGGGCTCCACCGTCGCCGAGGTGTACGGGGAGTGCGGGGCCAAGGCGGACGCGGTGCGCGACCTCGCGGCACGCCGCGGCGTGGACCCGTCGTCGGTGATCTTCGTGGACGACAACCTGGCCAACGTGCGTCGGGTTGCCGAGACCGGCGCCCGCGCGTTGTGGGCGCAGTGGGGCTACCAGATCCCGGAACACCGGGACGAGGCCGCCCGACACGAGGTCGAACCGTTGGAACTGTCCGCCCTCGCGGGGATCTGACCCCGCCTACCAGGGTGCCGTGCGGGCTTCCGCGTGCCCGCACGGCACCGCCTTTCGATCGTGAGGAGTACCCATGACGGCCAGCCGTGCCCCGGTGGCGCCGGTCGGCGGGCTCACCGGCGTGCAAGTGGCGCCGCTGGTCGCCCTGGCCCTGTTGGTGCCCGCGCAGCTGTACCTCGCCATCCCGCTGAGCCCGACGTTCGGCGAGGTGTTCGGGGTGGACGACACTGCCGCGGTGTGGGCGGGCAGCGCGTTCGCCATCGCCTACGCGGTGGGGTTCCTGGTCTTCGGGCCGCTGTCGGACCAGGTCGGCCGCCGGGCGGTGCTGGTCGTCGGCACGGTCGCCACCGCGGTGGCGACCGTGCTGGCGGGCGTGGCGACGGAGTGGGAGGTGTTCCTGGCCTGCCGGGCGCTCCAGGGGTTCGCCGCGTCGTCGTTCGCACCGGTGGCGCTTGTCCTGGTGGCCGAGCGGGTCGCGCCGGAGCGCCGGGCGACGGTGATGACGGCGGTGACCGGAGGGCTGCTCGGCGCGGGCGTCGTGGGCCAAGCGGTGGGAGCGCTCGCCGTGGACGCGTGGAGGCTGCCGTTCTGGGTGGGCGCGGTGTGCTACGCGACCACCGCGTTCGTCCTCGCCCGCCTGCTGCCGCCGGATCGTCCGGTCGCGTCGACGTCGTGGCGTGGTGCGCCGCGGACGATGGCCAGGCTGGCGACCACCTGGCCGGCGGTGGCCGTGTTCGCGGCGGCGCCAACGGTGTTCGGCGGGTTCGTGGCCGTGTACGCGGTGCTCGGCCCGCACCTGGCCGCGACGACCGGGATCACCGCGTCCGGGCAGGTCGGCGTCCGGGCGGTCGGTGCGATCGCGCTGGTCGTCGCGCCGGTGGTGTCGGGTCTGCTGTCCCGGCGCGGACCGCGGCACGTGCCGGTGGCCGGGTTCCTCACCGCCGCGGTGGGCATGCTGGTCGCTCTCGCGGGTGCGGACCTGCCCGTGATCGCGGTGGCGGGCAGCGTGGTCGTCGTCGCGGGGATGGGACTGGCCGTGCCGGGGCTGGTGGGGCTGCTGCACACCCTGGTCCCGGCCGCGGCGGGCACCGCGATCGCCGTCAACACGTGCGTGCTGTTCGCGGGAGCGGCGCTCGCCCAACCACTCGCCGCGTCGCTGGGCTACCGGCCCACTCTGATCACCTACGCCGTCGCGCTAGTGGCTGCGGCCGTGCTCGTCGGAACATCCGCCCGTCCATCCGGAGGTACCTCGTGAGTCCTCGCGCCCTGTTCGTCCTCACCAGCCACGGCGTCCTCGGTGACACCGGCACGCCCACCGGCTTCCACCTCGGCGAGACGGTAGAGCCGTGGCGGGCGCTGCGCGCGGCCGGCGTGGTCGTCGACTTCGCGTCGCCGCTCGGTGGCCGGCCACCGATGATCGGATCAGAGCCGGGGCACGCGGACTTCCTCGCCCACGCCGACGGCGGCGGCAAGGTGCGGGCGACCATCCCGGTGGCCGATGCGGAGCCGACCGACTACGCCGCCGTGTACTTCGTCGGCGGCCACGGTGCGATGTGGGACTTCCCGGACAACGCGGCCATCCAGCACCTCACCCGTTCGGTGCACGAGCGGGGCGGGGTTGTCGCCGCCATCTGCCACGGCCAAGCCGCCCTGGTGAACACGACGCTCGTCGACGGCACCAACCTGGTGGCAGGTAAGCACTTGACGGCGTTCTCGCACGAGGCCGAGCACACCCGCGGCCTGACCGACGTCGTCCCGTTCCCGCTCCAGCGCACGTTGGAGGCGCGGGGCGCGGTGTACAGCGGAGCGCCGGACAAGGCGCCGCACACGGTGGTCGACGGTCGCCTGATCACCGGCCAGAACCCGGCGTCGGCGCCCGGCCTCGCCCTCCGACTGGCGGCCGCGATCACCGGGTGACCATCTGCGTCCACAGTGGACAACCAGCCCGCTTGACGTCTCAGGCCACCAGGCCGTGCCGGTACGCGTAGACGACGGCCTGCACCCGGTCGCGGAGGTCGAGCTTGGTGAGGATGCGGGACACGTACGTCTTGACGGTCTCGTGGCTGAGCACCAGTGTCGCGGCGATCTCGCTGTTGGACAGGCCGTCCGCGATCAGGCGCAGCACTTCGAGTTCGCGCGTGGACAGCGGAACGTCGTCCGGCGTGCCCGGGACCGGCCTGATCCGCTCGGCGTACCGGCCGACGAGCCGGCGGGTCACCTCGGGCGCCAGCAGCCCCCACCCTGTTGCGACCGTGCGGATGCCGTGCAGCAGCTGCGCGGGCGGCGCGTCCTTGAGCAGGAACCCGCTGGCACCCGCGCGCAACGCCTCGTACACGTACTCGTCCAGGTTGAACGTCGTCACCACGAGGACCTTGGCGGGGTTCGCCACGCCCGTGCCCGCCAACAGTCGCGTCGCCTCGATGCCGTCGAGCACCGGCATCCGGACGTCCATCACCACCACGTCCGGGGAAAGCCGCTCGGCGAGGTCGATCGCGGCACGCCCGTCCCCGCACTCTCCCACGACCTCCATGTCCGGCTGCGCGTCGATGATCGTCGCGAAGCCGGTGCGGATCAGTGCTTGGTCGTCGCACACCAGCACACGCACCGGTGCGGTCACGACGGGTTCTCCGCCGGGATGCGGGCGCGCACGACGAAGCCGCCGTCCCGCCTGCCCGCGCTGAACTCGCCGCCGAGCACGTCGACCCGGTCGCGCAGCCCGGTGAGACCCCGACCGCTGCCACCGGGCGACGCGGCGGACGAACCCCCGCCTTCAGTGCCGACCTCCACCACGATCTCGCTTTCGCCGTGCCGCACGTGCACCGTGGTCCGGCTGCCGTGCGCGTGTTTGAGCGCGTTGGTCAACGCCTCCTGCACCACCCGGTACGCCACCACCTTCGCGCTCCCCGCCGGCGGCACGCCCTCCTCGGTGAACTCGACCGGCTGCCCGGCCTGCCTGGTCTGCTCCACGAGCGCGCTCAGCTCGCCGACGGACGGCGTGCGCGGATCGGCGTCGTGGTCCGGGTTCAGCAGGTCGAGCAGGTGCCGCAGGTCCGCGATGGACCTGCGGCCGGTGTCGCTGATCGCGCCCAGCGTCTGGTCGAGGCGTTCGGGAGACCCGCTCAGGTACCGCGCCGCCTCGGCCTGCACGACCATCGCCGTCACGTGGTGGGTCACGACGTCGTGCAGCTCCCGGGCGATGCGGGTGCGTTCCGCGAGCCTGGTCGCCTCGGCCACGTGACGGCGGCGCTCCACCTCCGCGGCCCTCGACTGCCGGAGCCACGCCCCGGTCGCCCACGCGGCGGCCATCACCAGGTAGAACGTCACGAACCCGGCCACGCCCTCGGTGGACCCGTTCCGGTCGAGCGCGAGGGCCAACGGCACGTACGCCGCGGAGGCCAGTGCGGCGGCGGCGCGCCGGTGGCGGTCCAGGTGCAGCCCCGTGCTCAGCAGCGCGATGGGCAGCGCGGTGCCCGCGACCGCGTGGTAGCCGAGGAGCTGATCGGCCGCGAACCCGACGCACACCAGTGCGAGGCAGACGATCGGCCACCGCCTGCGCACGATCAGCGGCAGGCATTCCAGCGCGACCACGGCCACGGCCAACGCGTCCATCGGGCGGGTCGGCAGGTCGCCGAGCTGCGTTCCCCGGCTGTGCAGGGCGGGTACCAGCGAAGCCAGCGCCAGCACGAGCGCGAGAGGGACGTCCCGGACCGTGACGTCCCAGCGCCGCCACAGGTCGGGGACCTGCCGAAGGACGGTCACCCGGCGAGCGTAGTGGCGGGGGCCGAGCGGCGGCGCAGGGGCACCAGGTTGCCCCGCCGCCGGGCCAGCCACATGAACACGACCGTCACCAGGACGCCGGCCAGCACCGAGTACGCGCTCGCCTCCGGGCCGAACTCGCCGCCGCTGAGCAAGTACGCGCCGGACGTCACGCCGTCCAGCAGCCCTTGCGGAGCGTCCCCGCCGGAGACACTGGTGCTGAAGATGCCGCCTTGGGCGAAGTTCCAGCCGAAGTGCACGCCGATGGGCACCCACAGGTTGCGTGTGGCGGCGTAGACGGCGGCCAGCATGAATCCCGCCTCGACCGCGATGGCGAACGCGGTCCACAAGTTGGCGTTCGCGTTGAACAGGTGCGCCGCACCGAACAACAGCCCGGTGAGCGCGAGCGACGCCCACGTGCCGATGCGTTGTTCGATGACGCGGAAGAGGATGCCGCGGAAGAGCAGCTCCTCCACCACGACCGCGGCGGCCATGTAGCCGAGCAACGTCACCGCACCCGCGGGCGAACCCCAGCCCAGCACGTCGTAGCCGCCGAGGAACGCGATGTTCGCGATGACGACGGCGAACATGCCGAGACCGATCAGCAGCCCTCGCCCGAACGCGGGGGCGGCTCCCGTCAACGCGACCTCGATCGGCGCCCGACGCTCCGTCCGCTGCACCACCCACGCGTACACGTACAGCGACAGCGCCGCCGTGCCGAAACCGAATACGAGGGTGAAGAGCATGTTCCACTGCATTGCGACGACGATCGCATTGCCCGCGAAAGCGACCAGCGCGACCGCCCCGAGCTGCAACAACACTCGCATGACCAATCCTTCGTGAGGTGTCCGCGGCACGGTGCGCCGCGGTTACCCGAACGCTAAGGATTCGCCGGCCCGAAAACGTCACCGCGCAGTGGACACTTGTGCGTAGCTCGCGCGGGGGACAAGCCAGGTGATCAGTGAGGTCGAAGCCACGACTACGGCGGGTTGTGAACGACGAAGCACGCTCTGTATACAGGCGTCATGAGAGGCGATTGGGGAGTCAGGCTCGCCGGTGTGCTCATGGCCGTGGCGGCGGTGGCGCTCGTCGACCCACTGCTGTCCCAGTGGTATTGGCCGATGCTGGTCGGCGTGCTGGTCGCCGCGTTGAGCGCCTACCTCTTCGCCCACGGCGTGAACCGGATTCCCGGCGCGTCGCCCAAGGCGGTCGCCGGGCTGACGGCGGCCGGGTTGATCCTGGCAACGGGCATCGCCGTGGTGGCCACGCAGAACCGGACCGGCACGTTGTTGCAGGCGCTCGTGATCGCCCTGCTGCCGTACGTGGGGTTCCGACTCGTGGTGTGGGTGGTGGACCGGTTCACACCGTCGTTCACCGTTTCCTTGTTGGCCGGACTGGCTGGGATGGCGGTGTTCGCCGCCGCCATGCCGCTACTGGCATCCGGCCGCCCGAACCTGTCGACGTGGGACTGCATCGCCATCGCCGCCGTGGCCGACCTCCTGGTGGGACTCCTGATCGGCGTCCTGCTCAAGCCCCTCTTCACGGCCGGCGCCGCCCGATCCTCCTAGAACCGGCCCGCGAACAAGAGAACTCCCGGCGGAGCGGCGCTGTGACAACGTCCGATCCACCGGGAGTTCTCCCGCGGCAAGCTAGAAAGAGTTGCCGAACGCGCTGGACAGGTACCCCTTCGCGTCCCGGAGGGCCTCGTCGATGATGCGGGCCGCTTCCCTCGCCTGCTCCGGCTCGTGCGCGGCCTGAACCTGCAACCGGAAGCGCGAGGCGCCGGTCGGGGTGACCGGGAACTCGACCATGAACGCGAGCACCCCGCGGTCGAACAGCAGGCGGTTGACCGTGCGGGCGAGCTTCTCGTTGCCGATCAGCACCGGCACGATCGGGCTCGGCGAGCCCATGCAGGTCAACCCGCGCGTCGTCAGCTCGTCGCGCAGGGCGTGGATGGCGGAGAACAGCCGTCCGCGCAGGGCCTCGCCCTCGTCGGTGCGGATGATCTGGGCCGCCTTGAGCACCACCGCGGTCTGCATGGGTGACAGGGCGTTGGAGAAGAAGTGCGGCCCGGCGAACATCTTGATGTACTGCTTCACCGCGGGCGACTTGGCCGCGACGAAGCCGCCGTTGGAGGCGAAGGTCTTCGAGAACGCGCCCATGACCAGGTCGACCTTGCCCAGCATGTCCTGCATGCCCAGTACACCGGTGCCGCCGGGACCCATCGAGCCGAGGTCGTGGGCGACGTCGACCAGCAGGGTCGCGTCGTAGGCGTGGCAGACCTCTTGCAGGGCGACGACGTCCGGCCAGTCGGCGTCAACCGAGAACAGGCCGTCGGTGATGACCATGATGCCGTTGTGGGTGTCGGTGGTGCGGATCCGGGCCAGGTGGGTGCGCACGGCCTCGACGTCGAGGTGGGTGTAGCGGGTGATGTTCTTGGTCGCCGCACGCGCTCCCGACTGGAGGCACGAGTGGGCCAGGCGGTCGATCAGGATGTGGTCTTCCTGGCGGACCAGGCCGGTGACGGTGCCGAACCCCGCCGACCACCCGTTCGAGAACAGCGTGACGTGCTCAAGGCCGACCAGCTCGCCGAGGGCGGCCTCCAGCTCGTCGGAGATGCGGGTGTTGCCCAGCACCATCGGCGACCCGGCGCTGTGCGGGCCGAAGTCGCGCATCGCCCTGACCGCCGCCTCCCGGATCTCCGGGTGGGCGTTGAACGACAGGTAGTCCTGGGAGTTGAAGTTGATGCCCCGGGCGGGTTTGCTCAGGTCGTTGGTGATGGTCGCGACGCCGCCGGGCGCCGCCTCCAGGACCCGGGAGTACTGCCAGGTCTCGGTGCGCCTGCGCGCCTCCACCCAGCCGTGGAACTCCTCGGTCCGGCCGAGCAGGTTGGCCCCGACGGGCCGGAAGAAGTCGTAGGCGTTCTTGTCGAGCGCGTAGTCCTCGTCGGGGTCGATCGAGGGCGCGGCCGTCGTCGCCGGCTCCCACATCGGCTCCAGGTCGGCCCGGATCGCGGGGTAGTCCTCGCCGAAGAAGCGGACCACCTCGTCCTCCTGGAGGGTGTCCAGCTCCTCCAGGTCCTCCCACGGGATGTGGCTCGCCCAGTTCCGCATCATGTCCGACACCTCGCGCGCGGCCTCGGCGACGGCCTTGGCGGCGGCGAGCGGCTCGGTGCCCGCCGCGTCGGCCGCGGCGATGAGCGCGGCGACGACCTCGCCGTCCTCGCGCTGGTGTGCCAGGGTGCCGGTCATCGGGCCGCCTCCGCTTCCACCCGCAGGAACGGGTTCCGTTGGTGCTCGCGGTATGTCGCCTCGAAGTCGGCGAACGCGCTGTGGTCGAGCGAGGATTCCTTGGCCGTGTCGTTCAGCAGGAACACGTTGGACGGGTCGAAGAACTCCGAGACCGGCGCCACGTCGACGTGGGTGGCGATGAAGCGGTCGATCTCCGCCTGGTTGCCGCGCAGGATCGCGAACAGTTGCAGCTCGTCGTGCCGCAGCGGCTTCATCTCCGCGAGCGTGCACACGTAGTCGTAGTAGGCCGCGGCGGTCTGGCTGCGCCGCTTGGCGGCGTACCCGGCCATGGCGGTGTCCCGGTCGGTCTCGCCGCCGAGCCACCGGCCGACCGACTCGGCGGCCAGCTCCGCGTCGCGCAGGGCGTGGGTGATCCCGAGCGCCGTGCACTGGTCCTTGAACGACGCGGCGTCGCCGACCAGCACCCAGCCGGGCCCGTGCAGCTGCCTCAGGTACGCGGCCTGGTCGAGCGTCCCGTAGAAGCGCTCCTCCCGCTGCGCCCCCGCCACGGTGTCCGCGGCCTCTTCGCTGATCAGTCCGAGCGCGCGGTGGAAGTTGCCCTCGACATCGGCCCGGAACTCCGCGGCCCACTCACTCGGGCCCCACGTCAGCACCATGGTCTGCCCGTTGTTGGTGGAGGCCATCGCCATCCCGAGCCGGCCGCGCCGGTGGATCTGCGCCTCGCGGTCGGGGATGCCGCTGAAGTAGCTCCAATAGGCGAACGTGCACCGCGGCCGTTCGTCGAACTTCTCGACTCCGAGAGCGCGCGCGACGAAAGAGTTGCGCCCGTCGGCCCCGATCACCACCTGCGCGTGCTCGACCGTGCCGTCCCGGCCCTTGATGCCGATGACGGTTCCGTCTTCATCCCGCAGGAGCTCCTTGACGGTGTACCCCTCACGGAACTCCACTCCGGCCTGCACCGCGTTGTCGACCAGCATCTTGTCCAGCACGTGTCGGCGGATCGAGAAGTAGTCCGTGGTGATCCCGCTGTCGTCGTCGTGCAGCAACCGGAACTGGTTGCGCAGCAGCTCGTCGGGAACGCTGCCGCGTAACGAGATGCCGTTGTTGACCACAGTGACGTTGGTGTGCGCGGGCGTCACGGCCCGGACCTGGTCCAGAATCCCCAGCCGGTTCAGGTAGGAAGCCCCGTGCGGCCAGACGAAATGCGTGGACAGCACATCACTGGGAAACCGCGACCGGTCCACCACCAACACCCGGAGTCCTCGCCGGGCCAGGTGCGTCCCGACAGCGGCCCCGGCACACCGGCCACCTATTACAATAGCGTTGTACATCGGGCCATCCCAACAGGACAGTCACATCCTGTACAGAGCCGAATGGCCGAGCAACCCCCTATTTTTCACGACCTCGGCCATTTCTCGACAGTGATCGGCGAATTGGCGCGTGAATGAGTCGGATGCCCGATAGGGGCGCGTCTGATCGACATTAGTGTGGTGATGTCGATTCCTCGCGCTGTCCCGCGGTTCCGTCCATTGATCGGATGATGATAGCGCTCCCATGAAGGAGTGGGTCGACCGGGTTGGCCACTCGCCGAGCACTTGGCAAAAGCCCTGCTAGCGCGTGATCGGCAGCTTATGCGTGAACGTGGTCGGGTCGTGGCGTCGGGATGACGCCACGACCTCGGGTGTTCCGGTCACTGGTAGCCGCGGATCTGGCAGAAGGCGCGGTCGAGCGGTTCGTGCCGGGCGTCCCAGACCGCTCCGCCGGTGGCCTGCGCGACCTCGCGCATCGCGCCCTCGGCGGCCTCGCCGAACAGGATCGGGAACACCGGCACGGCATCCGACCGACCGCCGAGGAACGTCCGGTACTCCGGTAGCCCCACGCCTTGGCGGTTCTCGCCGTCGGTCATCAGCACGATGCTGGCGAACCGGTCGCGCGTGTCGCCGAGCAGTTCGTAGGAGCGGATCAGGCTGTCGTAGACGGCGGTGTCGCCACCGGCCGCCAAGCCCTGGACCGCGGCGCCGATGGAGGTCAGGGTGGTCTGGGGCGCGGCCTCGTCCACCGTGAACGTCAGGGGTGTGCCCGGCGCCTGGTTGAACGGCAGCAGGATCACCTCCTCGCGTCCGCGGAAGCGGCAGAACCGGCCGGCCAAGGACTCGTCCGCGCCGGTGAGACCGCTGAGCGCCTGCTTGAGCTGCCCGATCCGCTCTCCTTCCATCGATCCCGACACGTCCAGCACGTAGACCGTGCGTGCCGGGCGGCGCAGTCGGTCGGCGTAGGCGTCCAGGAGGGCGTCGATCACGGCCCGGTTGTCCGGGAACGGGATCTCCGCCAGGTTGGCGGGCACGTCGGGCGGCAACGGCACACCCGGCACGGCCGGACGCCGGTTGGTCTGCTCGGTGATGGCGCGCTGCGCCTCCGGGGTGCGCAGGTACTCGCCCAGCCGCCGGTGCGCGTCACGGGCTTCGGTGCTCGCGCCGCTGAGCACCGTGAGCGGGTAGTCGGCGCTGACCACGCCGTCCTGTGGGTACACCGGGACCAGCCGCTCGGCCAGCTTCCCGGACCGGTTGAGCGACAGCAGTGACGCCTCGTAGGTGATCAGGGCGTCGACCGGCTCGCCTGGGTCGGCCCCGGTGGCGCGGCGGACGAACGCGTCGCCGAGCCAGTCCGACGAGCCCGCGGTGATGCGGTGCCCCGTGAACAGGCGCGACAGCGGTGCGGAGACCCGGGTGATCGCGTCGAGGTCGAGCACGCGCCCGCCGCCGTCCAGCGCGGTGGCCACCGCGACCAGCGCGGAGAACCCGGTGTTGGACGCGGCGGGGTCGGTCATGGCGAAGGTCAGCGCGCCGCGGTCCACCGCCGCGGCCACGTCCGCCCACGTCACCGGCGCGCGGTCCCAGCCCAGTTCGCGGGCGACCGGCTCGCGCAGGCCGAGCACCACCGGTGAGGTCATGACCTGCGCCTCGGACCCCAGGCGGCTGCGGCCCTCGGGGATCGTGCGCAGGTAACGGGTGGAGGAGAACCACACCGCGTCGTGGACGCCGTCGGCCTTGCCCTCGGCGACCTTCTGCGCCCCGTCGAGGCTGCCGGTGAACTCCAGCTCGACCTTCACCCCGGTCGCCTGCTCGGCCTGCTGGAGCACGGGCCGCAGGTCCGCCAGCTCACTGCCCGCCAGGACGCGCAGCGTGGTGGGCGGTCCGGACAGCGACGCCGTCGACTGGGGGGCGGGGTCCGGTGCGGTGGCGGTGCACGCGGTGAGGGCTGCGGTGGTCAGGGCCGCTGTCAGGAGGCGGCGCGTGCGGTGGCGCCTCACGGGCACCCCTTCCCGGAACGCTGGATGCGAGCCAGCTCGTCCAGCATGGATTCCAGCACCTCGAACGACGGCGACTCGATCACGGAGACCGGCGACTTGTCCGCGCCGACCGGTTGTGCCGTGGGCGACTCCGGCCGGAAGCCGTGCTCCGCGGCGAGCCCCACGAGCACCTGGTCGTCGCGCAGGGCCCGGCCGAGCTGCCTGCCCGTGTCGTCGAACGGGATCAGGGTGTGCCGCGAGTACACGGTGGGCCGCGGGTAGAGCATCACCGCGTCGCGCGGCAGCACGGGCGCGGGAGACCTGGTGAGGAACTGCGCCTCGTACACCAGGCCGATCGGGACCCGGCCGTAGCCCTTGGTCAGGTAGTCGTTGAACAGGTCCTGGCTGGTGCGCTGCTTGTCGCCTTGCCGCCCCACCAGCGCGCACAGGTCCGGCACCACCCGCTGGACCTCTTCGGAGGTCTGGACGACGGAGCCGTTGTTGGCCACGTGGGAGGCCACGGACAGGAACATGATCGCCGAGTTGGAGTCCTGGGGATCGGTGGTGCGCAGCTCGACCGCCTTGGGGAACCGGTACTCGGCCGCGCCCTCCAGCTGGTTCCACGTCGTGCCCTCGCGGGCGAACCGGAGCAGCGTCGCCACGTCCACGACACGGCTGCCGTCCGGTTCGGCCTGCACCGCGCCGTTGCGCTCCAGGGTGTCCGCCACGCCGTTGAACGTGGCCACCACCATCGGCGAGGAGAACACCGGGAAGCTCTCGGTCAGACCGAACTCGCCCAGGATCTTCTGTGCTGTCGGTGTGCTGGAGGGGAACGCGAACCCGTAGCCGTGGCCGGGTTTGCGCAGCGCGACGAGCATCTCGCGGGACCCCTGGCTGTCCACCGTGACCCGCAACCCACGGCAGGCCAGCCGCTCGACCACGCGCGGGTCCTTGAAGAAGGACTCCTTCTCCGAACCGATGATGCCGGTGACCGCCGAGGTGGACGCGGCGCAATCGCCCTGCGCCCCCGCGCCCCCACGCACCCGGTCCGCCACCACCACAGCCACCACGGCGATGATCGCGACACCCGTGATCAGCGCCGCCACCCGCACCGCAGACCGACTCCGCGCCGACGTCACCGCCGCCCACCTTCGGCTACCCCGCCCGACAGTCCCGCGCCGGACAGCCCGGTGTGCAGCAACCGCAGGTCCGGCGGGGTCGGGGTGGCTGTGTCCACCAAGACCCTCAACACGTTCGCCTTGATCGCTTCCGGGGGTGCCGAATCGGCGGTGATGCCCGGGACCCCCGCAGCGGCCAGTCTTCGCCGTACCACGTCCACCACGTGTTCAGCCTTCCGTTCATTCCACCGGCGCTCGCCGGGGACGTCGTCGAGCACGGCGCTGGTTTCGCGCCAGGACAGCGGGTTCGGTGACGCCGACGCTACGAGCCCGACCTCGGGAACCCGTCCGAGTCCGAGTCCGAGCCGACGTCCCGGGTCGGATCGCCCGGCTCCGCGTCACGCCCACCCCCGCCGTCGCCACGCAGGCCGAACCCCAGCAACGCGCCCGCGACCACCAACGCACCGGCCACCCACACCGCCGTCACCCCGTCCAGCACACCGACGACACCGAGCAGAGCGCCGAGCACACCACCCGCCACGCCACCGCCCACGGCGACGTTCGGCCGCGCCCTCGGGACGGGATCGCCGGTGCGAGGGGGTTGCGTCTGGTCAACGTGTGCCGGCCGGACGTCCTCCAACGCCGCGCGGGCCGCGAAAGCCAGTTCACCGGCCGCCTGATAACGCTGGTCAGGCTCCTTGGCCAAACCCTTCACCACCACGCGCGCCAGTCCGTCGGGTACAGCCGGAGGCAGCGGGGGAGGGGGACGGTGCAGGTGGCCGGCCAACACCGCCATGTCGTCGCCTTCGAACGGCTTCCGCCCAGCCAGGCACTCGTACAGCACCACGGCCAGCGAGTAGACGTCCGCGCGGTGGTCGGCCGGACGTTCCCCGGCCAGCCGCTCCGGCGCGATGTAGTGCGGCGTGCCGACCACCTGCCCCAGCCGGGTGATCTGCTGGGCGGTGATCGGCTGCGCGATGCCCCAGTCGAACAGCCAGGCGTGGTCCGTGCCCTGCCTCGCGCCCGGTTCGAGCATGACGTTCGACGGCTTCACGTCCCGGTGGCGCAGGTGCTTGCGGTGCGCGGCGTCCAGCGCGGCCGCGACCTGCTCGATGATCGCCACCGCCCGCGCCGGCGGCAGCGCCCCGCGCTCCTTGAGCACCGTCGAGAGGTCGACGCCGTCGACGTAGCGCATGACGATGTACGGGTGCTGGCCGACCGAGTAGTCGTACACCGGCAGGACGTTCGGGTGGTCGATCTGCGCGGCCAGCTCGCACTCGCGGCGGAACCGCTTCTCCGACTCCGGGTCGCTCAACGCCGTGGTCGGGAGCAGCTTCACCGCCACCTGGCGGTTGTGCCGCGACGTGTCCTCGGCGACGTGCACCTCGCCCATGCCGCCCTTGCCCAGTAACCGGACCAACCGGTACCTGCTGAGCTCGTCCCGCACTCTCCACCCCTGCCCGGCCCACGCCGTCCCGACACCGCGCCCGCTACGACCGCGATGCCGAACACGTATTCGCTTCGCGTGGTACGAGGATGATCGGCGGAGGCGGAGGCGCGTTACGAAATGGCGTGCATGGAACGGTTTCAGCCGAAATGTTCGGCCGCCGTTCACCCGGGGATAACCTAGAGGCGGGTCACAGGTCGAGGACGAGTCGTGGGCCGCGCGACCGCGACACGCAGATCATCATCACGTCGCAAGCGGCCTGCTCCTCGTCGCCGAGCACGAAGTCCCGATGGTCCGGCACGCCCTCCAGCACACCCGTCTCGCACGTGCCGCAGACCCCCTCTTGGCACGAGGACATCACGGTGATACCGGCTTCCTCCACCGTGTGAAGGATCGACTTGTCCTCCGGCACGACCAGCGTCCGGCCCGACTGCGCCAATTCGACCTCGAACGACGTGCGCTCGCCGTCGACGGCCTTGGCCGTGAAGCGCTCGACGTGCAGACGAGCGGGGGAGCGCTGCTCGACGGCGGCGATGAGCGGCTCCGGCCCGCAGCAGTAGATCTCGGCGTCCGCCACCAGGAACGAGTCCAGGTCCAGCAGCCCGGTCTCGTCCTGTGGCCGCACGACCACCCGGTCGCCGTACCGGTCGTGCAGTTCCCCGGCGAAGGCCATGGACGACCGCGTCCGCCCTCCGTACAGCAACTGCCACGACGCGCCACGAGCCGCGACCGCCCTGATCATGGGCAGGATCGGCGTGATGCCGATGCCACCCGCGATGAACAGGTAGCGTTCCGCCGGCACCAGCGGGAACTGGTTGCGTGGCCCGCGAATGCGCACCGTGCAGCCCTCGGTGAACGTCGAGTGAACGTGCTGCGAACCTCCACGGCCGGCAGGCTCGTGCAGCACCGCCACCTGGAGCACCGAGCGGTCCGCCGGGTCGCCGCACAGCGAGTACTGGCGGACGAGGTCCGGCCCCAGCACGAGGTCGACGTGGGCGCCGGGTTCCCAGGCGGGCAGCGGTTCGCCGTGCGGATGGCGCAGCGTCAGCCGCACCACGCCGTCGGCGACGACCTCCTTGCGCTCCAGCAGAACGTCCAGCTCCACTTGGGCGCTTGGCTCGGCGGACACCGCCATGGGGACTCCTGTTCAGGGATGGGCGCCGACCGGGTGCCGGTCGGCCGTCGGTGGCGACACGGCCGTCGGCGGTCCGTGGCCCTCCGGGTGGGCCAGCAGCCAGTCCCACAGGTCCACCGGATCTTCCGAGTCGTGCTCGGCCCCACAATGGCACACGCCCACCAGCAGGTCGGCACCCGGCGTCCAGTGGATGCGGTAGACCGTACCGCCGCGCGACATCGCTGCCCGGTCACTCATGTCGCGGGCGCCTTCGCGGGTTCGTCGGCTTCGGCCACCATGCGTTTGAGGATCCGCCGCGCCGCGAGCCCGCCGGTGTCGATGTTGATCGACAGTTCCCGATAGCCCCGCGGCTCGGCCTGGATCACGCGTTCCAGGACGTCCAGCGCGGTGACGTCCTGGAGCACCACCGTGCGGTTGCTGTCACGCAGGAAGTCCGACACTCCTCGGTCGTCCAGCGCGAAGTCCCTCGCCACCGCCCAGAAGTCGTGCGTGCTGTGCTCGGTCTCCGGTGTGATGGCGTACACGACCTCGACGTGGAAGCCGTGCGGGTCCGAGCCGTCCGCCTCGGGCAGCACGCCGACCGGCGCGACCCGGCTGTGCAACAGGTACAGGCACGGCGGGTGGTACTCGATGTCCTGCCAGCGCGTGATCCGGCCTTCGATCCCGGTGGACTTGGCGTAGAACGGCGGGCACGCGGCGTCGGCCATGTGCCGGCTGACGTAGATGATCCGGTTGTCCTCGTCCACCTCGGTGGTGATCGGCGTGTTCGCCACCTCGGGCGTGCCGATGTACCCGCCGTGCAGGTAGGTCTCGTGCGACAGGTCCATCAGGTTGTCCACCAGCAGCTCGTACCGCGCCGCCAACGGCTCCATGCCGCACACCGTGGTGTAGGCGGGATCGGCGAGCCAGGGCGCCCGGGGGATCAGCGCCTGGTCGGCCCGGTCGCGCTCGCCGATCCACACCCAGACGAACGAGTCCTGCTCCACCACCGGATAGGACGGCACTCGCGCGGTGCGTGGAATCCGCGCCTGCCCCGGCACGGCCACGCAGGTGCCGGCCTTGTCATAGGCGAAGCCGTGGTAACCGCAGACGATCGTGTCGCCTACCAGCCTGCTTTCCGACAGCGGGTAACGCCGGTGCACGCACCGGTCGGCCAGCGCCACCACCTCGCCCGCCTCACTGCGGTAGAACACCAGCGGCTCGCCCAGGATCGTCCTGGCGAACAGCTCGTGCTCGATCTCGCGGCCATAGGCCGCCACGTACCACTGGTTACGCGCGAACGTCATGATGTCGCAACCTCCTGCGATGGCAGGGTCGGGGGAGTCGGATCCACGAGTCCGGTCCGGTGGGTCTCCGGAACGAACGCGATCGCGACGAGGCTGATCAGGCAGATCGCGGCGACGTACAGGGCGGTCGACACCGACGTGCCCGTCTTGGCGTACAGCGAAGTCGCGATCAACGGCGCGAACCCACCGCCGAAGATCGCACTGAGCTGGTACGCGAGCGACGCGCCGCTGTAGCGCACCCGCGTCGGGAACAACTCGGCGGCGATGGCCGCCTGCGGGCCGTACATCGCGGACAGGAAGGTCACCGCCACCACCAGGCCGACCAGCACCGCCGCCGGACTGCGGGTGTCGAGCAGCATGAACAGCGGCAACGACCAGAGCGCGGACAGGGCGGCGCCGACCAGGAAGACCTTGCGGCGGCCGAGCCGGTCGGACAACCCGGACAGCATCGGCGTCGCCACCAACTGCACGACGCTGGCGAGCAGCACGAGAAGCAGCACCGTGCTCCGCGGCATCTGCAACGGGCCGGTGGTGTAGGACAGGACGTAAACCAGGGTGATGTAGCCGATGGTGTTCGCGGCCATGAACGCCAGACCCGCCAGCACGACGCGCCGCCAGTGGTCGCGCAGGAGTTCCACCACCGGCATCCGCGAGTCCGTTCGCGCCTTCTTGGTCGCCAGGAACAGCGGCGACTCCTCCAGCCGCAGCCGGATGTACAGGCCGACCCCGATCAGGACCGCGCTGAGCAGGAACGGAACCCGCCAGCCCCACGAAGCGAACTGCGCGGGGCTGAGCGCCGAACTCATCGTGAGGAACACCAGGTTCGACAGGATGATCCCGGCGGGCACGCCCATCTGGGGGAAGCTGCCGTAGAAGCCCCGGCGGGATTGCGGCGCGTGCTCCACCGCGACGAGAACGGCGCCGCCCCACTCGCCACCCACCCCGAGACCCTGCATGAACCTCAGCGCCGCCAACAGGATGGGCGCCCACGCCCCGATCTGGGCGTAGGTCGGCAGCAGGCCGATGAGCACCGTCGCCACACCCATGATCAGCAGTGACGTGACCAACATCGACTTGCGGCCGACCCGGTCGCCGTAGTGCCCCATGACGACGCTGCCGAGCGGCCGGGCCAGGAAACCGACCGCGAAGGTGGACAGCGAGGCCAACGACGCGGCGAGGGGCGACAGGGACGGGAAGAACTGGGTGCCGAAGACCAACGCGGCGGCGTTGGCGTAGATGAAGAAGTCGTACCACTCGATTGTCGTACCGATGAAACTCGTGCCCGCGATTCTGCCGATGGACTGGCTTCCACTGGAGTCCTGGTCGGAACGGGCCGGCGTCGTTGCCATGGATACCTCCGCTGCGAGGGCGGGTGTGGTGTCGGTCCGCGGCGCGGACCTCAGGTGTAGTGGCGGAGCACCACTTGTGCGACGCAGGCGGGCTTGTCGCTGCCGTCGACCTCGATCGTGAAGTCGATCAGCATTTCCACGCCGTCGCCCTTGACGTCGGTGACACTGGAGACAGCGCCGTGCAGTCGGATCTTCGCGCCGACCCGCACAGGCGAGGGGAACCGGACCTTGTTGAGTCCGTAGTTGACGCCCATGGCCATGCCATTGATCGTCAGCAGCTCGGTGAACAGCGGGATGATCAGCGACAGCGTGAGGTAGCCGTGCGCGATCGTGCCGCCGAACGGCCCATCGGCCGCCTTGGCGGGGTCCACGTGGATCCACTGGTAGTCGTTGGTGGCTTCGGCGAAGAGGTCCACCCGGTCCTGCGTGATCTCCAGCCACTCGGTGTGGCCGATATCGGTGGCGGCGAGCGCTTTCAGTCCGTCGATGCCCTGTGCGGTGATCACCATGCGGTATGTCTCCTGTGGACTGTGCGAATGGGAGTCAGCTCGTGCCGTAACGGGCGCGCACGAGTTTCTTCAGCAGCTTTCCGGTGGCGCTCTGCGGCAGTTCGTCCACGAACACCACGGATTTCGGGATCTTGTAGCCGGCCAGCCGGTCACGCAGGAACGCCAGGACGTCCTGCTCGCCGGTCGCCTCCGCACCGGGGTTGACGGTGACGACCGCCCGGCCCACCTCGCCCCACCGGGGGTCGGGGACGCCTATCACGGTGCACTCGGCGATCGCGGGGTGCTGGTGGAGGACGCTTTCGACCTCCGCCGGGTAGATGTTCTCCCCGCCCGAGATGATCACGTCCTTGAGCCGGTCGACCACGGCGATGTAGCCGTCTTCGTCCGGCGTGGCGATGTCGCCGGAGTGGAACCACCCGTCAGGGCCGAACGCCCCCGCCGTGTCCGCGGGGCGCTGCCAGTAACCGCGCATCACGTTGGGCCCGCTGATCACGATCTCGCCCTTCTCTCCGGGCGCGACGTCGATCAGGCCCGGCCCGACCACGCGCACGTCGGTGAAGAAGTGCGGCACACCGGCGGTTCCCGCCTTGACCTCGTTCATCTCCTTGGTCAGGTACAGGGTGCCGGGGGAGGTCTCGGTCATGCCGTAGCCCTGGCTGAAGGACAGGCCGCGCCGCTGGTAGGTGCGGATGGTCGACTCCGGCACGGGCGCGCCGCCGCAGTTGACCTGCCGCAGGCTGGACAGGTCCGCCTCCTCCCAACGCGGGCAGGCCGCGATCGCGTTGTACATGGTGGGAACGCCGAACATGTACGTGACGCGGTGGGTCTCGATCTGTTCGAGCACCTCGGCGGCGTCGAAAGCGGACATGAGGACGACCGTGCCGCCCTTGATGAGCGTGGGCAGGCAGGTCATGTTCAGCCCTGCGGTGTGGAACAGCGGCGCGACGACCAGCGTCACCTCGTCACTGGCCAGGTCGACGTCTACCAGCACGTTGACGGTGTTCCAGGTGATGTTGCCGTGGGTCAGCATCGCGCCCTTGGGCCGCCCGGTCGTGCCCGAGGTGTACATGATCAGGCAGAGGTCGTCGAGCGTGACCGGTTCGTCGATCGGATCGGCCGGGGACGACGCGATCACCTCCTCGTACGAGGATTCGCCCGCGGCGGGATGGGCGAGCGCGATGACCCGCAGCGGCCCCACGTCGCCGCGGACCGCCTGGACGAGGGAAGCCTGCTCCGGGCCGTACACCAGCACGTCGGCGCCGGAGTCGGTCAGGATGTGCGCCACCTCCGCCGGCGCCAGCCGCATGTTCAGCGGCACGAACACCGCGCCGAGCGCGCCGGCCGCGAACAACGTCTCCAGGAAGGCGGGGTGGTTCGGCCCCAGGTAGGCGACCCGGTCGCCCCGGCCCACGCCGACCCGCCGCAGGCCGTGTGCCAGCCGGAGCACCCGCTCGTGCAGTTGCCGATAGGTCGATCCACGACCTTCGTGGACCACCGCCACCTTCTCCGGCGTCTTGCGGACCCGCCGCGCGGTCCACGAGCCGATGCCCTGGTTGAGCATGACGACCCCGTCAGTCCTTGACCAGGCCCAGCAGGCGGGCGGCGTTGTCCTTGAGGATCTTCGGCCGGACCTCGGGCTTGATGTCCAACTCCGCGAAGTCCGCGAGCCACCGGTCAGGGGTGATGACGGGGTAGTCGGAGCCGAACAGCACCTTGTCCTGCAACAAGGAGTTCGCGTAGCGGACGAGCTGGGGCGGAAAGTACTTCGGTGACCAGCCCGACAGGTCGATGTGGACGTGCGGCTTGTGCGTGGCCACCGCGAGCGCCTCGTCCTGCCACGGGAACGACGGGTGAGCCAGGATGATCCGCAGCTCCGGGAAGTCCACGGCGACGTCGTCGACCAGCATCGGGTTGGCGTATTTCAGCCGGATGCCGCCACCGCCCGCCACTCCCGCGCCGATCCCTGTCTGTCCGGTGTGGAACAGCGCGGGCACACCGAGTTCCTCGATCACCTCGTAGAGCGGGTAGGCGACGCGGTCGTTGGGCGCGAACCCCTGGAGGCTCGGGTGGAACTTGAAGCCGCGGACCCCGTGCTCCTCCACCAGCCGCCGCGCGGTCCGTGCACCGGCCCGGCCGCGCCAGGGATCGACACTGGCGAACGGGATAAGCGTGTCGGGGTGTTCCGCGCACCCCTGTGCGACCTCTTCGTTGCCGATGGGTGGGTGCCCGGTGGCGTGCTCGGCGTCGACGGTGAACACCACGGCGGCCATCCGCCGTTCGCGGTAGTACGCCGCCATTTCCGGGATCGTGGGCTGACGGTGGTCGTGCGCCTTGAAGTACTTCTCCGACGCGGCAAGCAGATCGTGCGGCAGGGAGGGATGGCCTTCGGCGGAGACCTCGGCGTGGGTGTGGACGTCGATGGCCACCAGTTCGTGGATGTCCAGGGAAGTGGTCATGGTCGGGCTCTCCTCACGCGGTCGGAGCGTCGGGCGCGGGAATGCCGTAGGTCTCGGGTCGTCGTCCCACCGACGTGGCCCACGCCGCCGCGATGGCGTCCGCGTCCCAGCCGCCGTCGCTGTAGGCCGTGCTGACTTCTTCCGGGTGCGACCACAGCGAGAGCTTGTCGCCGCCGATGCCGATGGCCTGGCCGGTGATCCCCCGGGCCGCGTCGGAGGCCAGGAAGACCAGCAGCCCGGCGACGTCTTCCGGCGTGCCGAACCCCTCGCCCTTGCGCAGCCACGCCGGGAAGGGCTCGCCCCGCAGTTCCGCCGCTTCGACGAAGGGCGCGAACGCCGGGATGGTCTTGGTCATCGCGGTGGCCGCGACCGGGATGACGGCGTTGACCGCGATGCCCGCCTTGGCGCACTCCATCGCCCAGGTGCGCACCATGCCGACGATGCCCGCCTTGGCCGCTGAGTAGTTGGTCTGCCCGAAGTTGCCACGTTGTCCCGCTGGTGAGCCGACGACGACGACGCTGCCGCCGTCACCCTGTTCGCGCATCCGCCGCACAGCGGCCCGGACGCAGGTGAACGTGCCGCGCAGGTGCACGTCGATGACCGTGTCGAAGTCGTCGTCGGTCATCTTCCACAGCACCCGGTCGCGCAGGACACCCGCGTTGGTCACCAGCACGTCCAGCCGACCGAACTCCTCGACTGCACGCCCGACCAGGCGGTCGGCCACCTCGCTCGGACCCACCGCGCCGACCTCCGCGACCGCGGTGCCGCCCGCCTCCGCGATGGCTTCGACGGCGCCTTTCGCCGCCTGCTCGTCGGCGTCGTTGACCACCACCGAGGCGCCCGCGTTCGCCAGCGCGGTGGCGTAGGCGAACCCGAGTCCCCGTCCGCCACCGGTTACCACCGCGACCTTGCCCGCCAGCTTCATCGTGAGATCCCTCCCGCCGATCCGGGCTCGAACCGACCTCTTGAAGTTAGGCTTCTACGTGTCGGGCGTCAAGATTCTGCCTAATGTTGTGTGGAGGATCGGGTGAAGGAGAGGTCATGGACGGCACGGGTTACGCTCGCCCGGTGATCCCGCAGGGCGATCCGCCGACTCAGGACGCGCAGGTCAGACCCCAGTCGCTGATGCTCAGCTTCCTGGGCGTCCACGTGCTGAACCGAGGCGTGGCGGTGTTCTCCGGCAGCGTCATCGACGTGTTCGCCCGGGTCGGGGTGTCCGAGGAAGCGGTGCGCTCGACGCTGACCCGCATGGTCAAGCGGGACCTCTTGGCGCGGCATCGGGACGGCCGGCGGATGTACTTCGGCCTGACCGCACGGTCCGCGGCCGTTCTCGAAGACGGCGAACACCGGGTCTGGCGCAGCGGCGCGGTCAACAACGACTGGGACGGCACCTGGACGATGGTGGGGTTCTCGCTGCCCGAGTCGTGGCGCAGCCTGCGGCACGACCTGCGCTCACGCCTCGTCTGGGGAGGGTTCGGCCCACTCCAGAACGCGCTGTGGGTCGCGCCCGGCGTGGTGGACGTGACCGACCTGGTGCACGACCTGGACCTGAACGAGCACCTCAAGGTGTTCACCGCGCGGACGGCCAAGCCGACCGAGGCCGACCAGATCGTCCACGCGGCGTTCGACGTGCCCGCGATCGCCGAGCGCTACCGCGCGTTCCTGCGACGTTGGGACCGCGACCACCCGCTGCCCGGCGCCCCGGACGACCTGGCCAGGCAACTGCTGCTGCACACCGAATGGCTCCAACTCGTCCGGCAGGACCCCCGGCTGCCCGCCGAACACCTGCCCCGCGACTGGCCGGCGATCCGCGCCGAACAGGTCTTCCGCACACTGGCCGAGGCGTACCGGCAGCCGGCGTCGTCGATCGCGGAGTCGGTGTTGGAAACCATCCCGGTCGAAGGCTCGTCGGCCGGCGTCTAGCGCGCGCCAAGCGACTGCAACAGCCCGTCGGTCAGCTGCGCAGGCTCCATCGCTGGTTCGCGCCGCTGCCGCAGGCCCAGAGGATGATCTTGGTTCCGTTCGCGGTCCCGGCGCCGTAGGCGTCGAGGCACAACCCGGACTGCACCCCGGTGATCGTGCCGTTGGAGTTGACGTTCCACTGCTGGTTGGTGCCACCGTGGCAGTCCCAGATCACCACCGTGGTGCCGTTGCCGGTGCCCTGGTTGTTGGCGTCCAGACACTTGTTGCCGTTCACCTGCAACTGCTTGCCCGCGGTGTGGGTGAAGCGCTGGTTAGCGCCGCCGTGGCAGTCCCAGAGTTGGGCCTGGGTGCCGTTCGTCGTGCCGCCGATGTCGAGGCACCGGCCGGACTGGCTTCCCACGATCGTGGCGCCCTGCTGACCACCGGACTGCTGCCGAACGATCGATTTCGACTCGGGCGACCGATTCCCCTGCGCGTCCACGACGTAGAGCCGGTAGCTGCCCGGTGACGTCGGCACGGCAACGGTCGTCGCGGTGCCGGCCGCTTTGGTCATCGTGGGGCCGACGACGAAGTTGGTCGTGCCCGAGGGGGCCAGCCAGACCGTCTTGGTCGCATCGCCGGCGCTGCGGATCGGGACCGAGGACCCGCTGGTGAACGTGCTGGCCGGCAGGACGTGGTCCGGCAGGGAGAGGTTGCCCTGGGGGACGATGTCCCGGTATGCGTCCTCAAGGCCGGAGTTCACGGCGATGCTGTGCGCCGCCGCCGGCCAGACGTAGTCGGGATAGGCGCGGATGTCCTCGATGGTGCTGTTCGGCAGCGACTTCTGGGAGACCTTGTTGACCGGTCCGTACGTCTGCGTGATGCTCAGGTCGTGCTTGCGTCCGAAGTCGTCGGAATTGATGAGCCAGGTGATGTTCGGGTCCACGCTCAGGATGTTGTCGCGGAAGGTGATGAACGCCGAGCCTTCGTCCGGGTGGAGTCCGTACTTGTGGCCGGACGGGACGCCTTGGAGGTAGTTGTCGGTGATCGTGGTCCCCGGCTGGCTGCCCAGCGTGTAGATGGGGGCCGTATCGCTGAGCCGCTGCACCGTGTCGATGATGTGGTTGTGGCTGATGTTGTTGTTCTTCGCCGTGGTGGTCGGCCGGTTCGGCACGATCGAGCCTGACGACCCGTCGAAGTTCCACCACCCCCAGCCGAGCGTTATGCCCGACCACGGGCTCTTCTCGATCCGGTTGTGCTGCACCGTGAGGGTGTCGGCGAAGTACGCCGAGATCGGACTGTGCCCGTTGAACAACACGGCGCTGTCGTAGATGAAGTTGTTCTTGATCTCGATGTTCTTGGGCAGCCCTTCGACCTGGGCGGAGTACTTCTCGCGATTGCTCGCCGTGTGGTCTCCGATGTAGACGTGCTGGGGATGGCCCACGGTGATGGCGGAGCCCGCGATGTCGTTCGTGTGGTTTCCGATCAACTGCGTGTTCTGCACGTCATTGACCATGTTGATCCCGTCGGCGCCGGTGTGCTGGATCCTGTTGCGCTGCAAGAGGATTCCGTCGGCGTTCTCGATCTGGATCACGCCCGGCGCGACGTCGACGTTGCGGTAGTGGTAGACGTGGAAGTTCCCCTTCGCGTACGCGGTGTTGCCGAGGTTGCCCTGCTGGGCCTGCTTGAACGCGGAGCCGGCCACGGTGAACAGGTTCCAGTCGGAGTGCTGCACGGTGAGGCCGGAGAACGTGATGTTCCGTACGTGGGCGCTTGTGGACGTGCCGGCGACCCGGAGCACGGTGGACACGTTGTTCGGCGCGTAGACCGTCGCCGTCGTCATGTCTTCGGAGTTGGCTTTGTAGTAGTACAACGTCTTGCCGGTCTTGTCGAAGTAGAACTCGCCGGGCGAGTCCAGGAACTCGTACGCGTTCATGAACTTGTGGCTGCCGTTGATCTGGGAGTTGCCGTTGAACGCGCCTTGGGCGATGGCCGCGCCGGGTTGCTGGAACAGCGCCACGCGGGCGCCGTCGCCGGCCGTGATGACCTGGCGCACTCCGACGATGGCCGTGGTCCAGGTCGTCGCCGTCTCGATTTCGATGTCGTCGTGGTTGCCGGCGATGGCAGGCAGGTCGCCCGCGTTGTACTTGGCCCCGTCGCACTGCGAGCCCGATTCCCACGCCCAGGGTGCCTGTCCCGCGTTGATGTTGTACGTGCCGTAACACCCCTGCGAGTTCATCGTCTTGGTGGCCATGAACGCCCGTTTGTCATTGACGTAGAGCGCCCGCAGCTTGTTGCCGCGGTTGAGCGGGGCCTTCCAGACGTTGCCGCCGTGCTGCGTCCAGCCGGTTACCTGGACACCGGCGTTCAGTACCGGCTTCTCGTTCTGGTACGCGGCGTAGGTGACCCGGTACCCGTTCGTGCCCGAGTCGCTCGACGTGAACTCCGTGGTGTTGCTTACCGGGTAGTTCCCGCCGCGAAGGTAGACGTAGATGTCGCCGGACATGTTCGTGTTCACCGTGCGGACGACGTCCCGCGCTCGCTGCATGGTCTTGAACGGCGCCGTGATTGTGCCGGCGTTGGCGTCGTTGCCGTCGGGGGCCACGTAGTACGTTGCCTGGGTGGCGGCCGAGGCCTGGGTGTGGTCTGCGAAGGTCGGCAGCAGCGCAGCGGACACGAACACCGCAAGGGCTACCAACGATCTTGCGGCGATAGTGGCTGATTTCACCGTCTCTTTTCCCTTTCGCTCGATTCCGGACGGGCGTGTTCGGCGCGCACGCTGTGGTCGCCGCTGCCGGACGCGTGCGAGGGGTGCTGTGCGCTGTTACGCGAGGCGAAGGATCTGTACTACTCAACCTGAGCTGGTCAACCCGGACGCGTGTCGAGCGACGGGCCGTCAAGGCATGGCTGTTTGCCTTGCTGTAGACCGGATGTGGACGGTCGACCTCGGTAGTACATCAGAGCAGCAGGGCCACTCGACGTCAAGGATGAGTGGGCTTATCGCCGTGACCGGCCTGCGTGGACGTCGCCGCCCCGCAGACGATCGGGCTCTAGTCGGGCATGCCGGACGTGAGGGAGAGCATCAGGATCAGCATCGGGCTGCACACGAGCGTTGTCAGGACGCCGGCCGCGGTGAGGCCGATCCGTTGGCCGGTCTCCCCGGTGAGCTTTCTGCTGACCACGAGTTGCCACACGAGCGCGAGAACAGCCGGCAACAACACCGAGTGCGGGATGAGCAGGGCGTAGAAGGACATCCCCAACCTCTCCCATTCCCACGGTGCGACGACCAGTGTGACCGGTAGGAAGAACGTCCAGTACACGACGAAGGTCACGAGGGTCCGCACCGTCCGGTGCCTCGCAGCCGGTCGGGGCTCGCGGGACCAGATCCACGTCAGCACACCCGCGGTGATCGTCATGGCCGCGATCAGGCCCAGCGCGAACAGGAGCCACGGGCCGTCGAAGAGCCACGACCACCACGGGTATTCACCGCGGATGTCCTCGGCGGTGGGTTCCGAGACGACCAGCGACTCCAGGTGCACCCGGTGCGAGCCGGGGCCGTAGTCGAAACTGCGGGTGCACGCGATGTCCCGCGCGTCGTACGTCGCGGTGCACGTCAACTCCATGACGGGCGAGGTGTCCAGCCGGACGCTGAGCGCCTTCCCGTCGACGGGGGTGGTGCAGGTGGCGACCAGCTTGGCGTCCTTCACGCAGTCGATGTCGTGGTGACTGATCGAGAACTGCGTGGTGGTGATCTTGTACAGGCCGTCGGTGGCCCGTGCCGGCGAGACCGGCGCGATGGCCAGTGCGATCAGGAACAGCAGTCCCGGCACGAGAAGCGGTAGGTAGCGCAGCGGTCCGGCGGTGCTGCGCGGGCTGACGGTCGTGGTCACGGTGATCCCCTCGGGCCGACTCCTGGATCGGTCCGGCGCACCACACCGTTAGCCCGCGTCGGCGGACACGTTCGGACAATCGGTCACGTCGCGCCACCGGCAGCCGCACGCGGTGGCGTGTGCGGTCAAGGGGGAAGGAATGCTAAATATGTTATCGCTAACTTTAGCTACCGGCTGATCTTGACGCTCTGGAGTTCGACCACTCAGGCCACCTGACGTGGCATTTGGGAACACCCTTCGGTGCGGATGGGCTATTCGGCCTAACTCGGTTTGGGTTGGGCGAACTTCACTTGTGAACGAAAACAACTTGGTGGCACACTGCCCTTGGTCCAGGTCGGTCGAGGAGTGGAGGCGGGAGTCTGGCCCGAGATCAACGGTTGCGCTGTGCTCATGGCGCAGTTAGAACCGCGCATTGGGAAAAAGCGCCCACCAAGGCGTCTGTACTGTTCGAACGGGGCAGGCCGTGTCCATTCCGGCTACTGCGCTGTGTCGATTGTGTCGTGTAGTCGCCCAGGCGTGACGGCGTATTCAGTCGCGCGATCGAAATCGTGTGTGCGCGCCCCGTCGGCCTGTGATTCACGGTCGTTGGCCAGGTTCAGGATTGGCCACCCCATCGTCCACTCGCGACCTTGACCGTCCCGAAAAACGGTCATTAGTTTGTTCACTCGACAGACGAATCGTGTGACACCGGCCGCGGTTCGATCTTCGTTGCGGGAGGGCTCAATGGTGAACTCGTCCAGACTCAGTCGTGCTCGGAGACCGCGTCCCTGGTGGTCGGCCGCGGTCTTGGTGTCGTTGGTCTGGTCGCTGATCTCGCCGGCCGTCCCGGCTCAGGCGCACCCCGGCCACGGTGACGAGACGTTCAAGGCGCTGGTCTTCACGAAGACCGCGGGCTTCCGGCACCCGTCGATCGAGGCGGGTGTCGTGGCGCTGGAGGAGTTGAGCGCGGCCCACGGGTTCACCTTGGATTCCACCGCGGACGCGGGCGCCTTCACCGACGCCAACCTCGCCCAGTACGAGGTGGTGGTGTTCCTCTCCACGACCGGTGATGTGCTGAACAGCGGTCAGCAGGCGGCGTTCGAGCGCTACATCAAGGGCGGTGGTGGTTTCGCCGGTGTGCACGCGGCGACGGACACCGAGTACGACTGGGCCTGGTACGGGGATCTGGTGGGCGCGTACTTCGCCAACCACCCGAATCCGCAGAACGCGAAGGTGAAGGTGACCGACCCGGCGCACCCGTCGACGGCGGGGTTGCCGCAGGCGTGGCAGCGCTTTGACGAGTGGTACAACTTCCGCGCGGACCCGGCGGCCAAGGTGCATGTGCTGGCGGAGTTGGATGAGACGAGCTACAGCCCCGGTAGTGGCGCGATGGGCACGAGCCACCCGATCGCGTGGTGTCAGGACTACGACGGTGGCCGTTCCTGGTACACGGGTCTGGGTCACACGGAGGAGTCCTACGCCGACCCCTCGTTCCGCGACCACCTGCTCAAGGGTGTGCAGACGGCGGCGGGTGTGCTCGACGCGGACTGTTCAGCCTCGCGCACCGGTAGCTTCGACAAGGTCGCGTTGGACGACAACACGGCCAACCCGATGGAGTTGGCCATCGCGGAGGACGGTCGGGTCTTCTACGTCGACCGTAACGGCGCGGTGAAGGTCGTCCGCACCGACGGTTCGGTGGTGACCGCGGGGTCGGTGCAGGTCTACACCGGGCAGGAGTTCGGACTCCTCGGGCTGGCGCTCGACCCTGACTTCGCCACGAACAACCAGCTGTACCTGTACTACTCGCCGGCGGGTGCGCAGGCGTTGGACCGGGTGTCCCGCTTCACGTTGTCCGGTGACACGATCACCGCGGGCAGCGAGAAGGTCGTGCTGGAGATCCCCACGCAGCGCGACCAGTGCTGTCACGCCGGTGGTGCGTTGGAGTTCGACAACGACGGCAACCTGTTCATCACCACGGGCGACAACACCAACCCGTTCGCCTCCGACGGCTACAGCCCGTTGGACGAGAGGCCGGGCCGTGCGGCGTGGGATTCGCAGCGTTCCTCGGCGAACAGCAACAACCTCAACGGGAAGATCCTGCGGATCACGCCGCAGCCGGACGGCACGTACACGGTTCCGGCGGGCAACATGTTCGCGCCGGGAACGGAGAAGACCCGTCCCGAGATCTACGCGATGGGTTTCCGCAACGCCTTCCGCATCGGTCTGGACCCGAAGACGAACAAGCTCCAGGTCGCCGACTACGGTCCGGACGCCGGTCAGATCAGCCCTCAGCGCGGGCCGGACGGCCGTGTGGAGTGGAACATCGTCGACAAGCCGGGCTTCTACGGTTGGCCGTACTGCGTCGGCGTGAACACCCCGTACCACGACCATGATTTCGCCACGGGTGTGTCGGGTGCGCCCTTCGACTGTGCCGCCCCGGTGAACGACTCGCCCAACAACACCGGCATCACGCAGTTGCCGCCGGTGATCGGCACGCCGATCTGGCAAGGCAAGGTGGCCACCGGCAACCCGGAGATCGGTGGCAGTGGCGCGCCGATGGCGGGCGGCACCTACCGGTTCGACCCGGACCTGGACTCGGAGCGCAAGTGGCCCGCGTACTGGGACGGCAAGGCGATGTGGGGTGACTGGAACGACGGCAGGTTGTTCTCGTTGCAGCTCTCACCGGACGGCACGAGCGTGGTCGACATCAACCGGATGCTGCCCGACATGGACTTCAACCGGGTGCACGCCATGCAGTTCGGCCCGGACGGCGCGTTGTACATCATCGAGTGGGGTTCGGGCTTCGGCGGCAACAACGCCGACAGCGGCCTCTACCGGATCGACTACGTGCGCGGCAACCGAGCCCCGATCGCGATGGCCAAGGCCGACCGCACCTCCGGCCACGCCCCGCTGGCGGTGCGGTTCGACTCGGCGGGATCGCGCGACCCGGACGGCACGCCGGTCACGCTGGCGTGGGACTTCGACGGTGACGGCACCACCGACAGCACCGAGGCCACCCCGAGCCACACCTACACGGCCGTCGGTAACTACACCGCGCGTCTGACCGTGACCGACGAGGGCGGCAAGTCCGCGGTTGCCAACGTCGCCATCGTCGTGGGTAACACGCCGCCGGTGGTCACGCTGACCGCGCCGGTGGACGGCGGGTTCATCGACTTCGGCGACCAGGTGTCCTACCGCGTCACGGTGACCGACGCGGAGGACGGCACCATCGACTGCCAGAACGTGGTCGTGCAGCCCGCGTTGGGCCACGACGAGCACTCGCACGGCTATGAGCAGTACCGGGGTTGTGAGGGCCTGGCCGTCATGTCCGGCGACGAGGGCCACGCGGGCGCGGACATCTTCGGTGTCCTGACGGCGAAGTACACAGACAAGGGCGCACCCGGGGTATCCCCGCTGACCGGCGAGGCGATCCTGGTCCTCCAGCCGAAGCACAAGGAGGCGGAGTTCCACACCGACTCCGGCCGAGTCCCCGGTGGCGTCGGTGACGACACGGCGGGTGTGGAGAAGGAGAACACCACCGACACGGGTGGCGGCCAGAACATCGGGTTCATCACCGACGGCGACTACTTCTCCCTCGCCCGCGCGAGCCTCACGGGCATCGACCAGGTGCGCTTCCGGGTCGCCTCGGGGTCAGAAGGGGGTCGGATCGAGGTCCGGGTGGGCGCACCTGACGGTCCGCTCGCCGGAACCGCGACGTTCCCCGCGACCGGCGGTTGGCAGAACTGGACCACGGTGACCGCTGACCTCATGGACAGCCCACCGGCCGGGTCGAAGCTGTACTTCGTCACCCGCCGGTCGGAGGGCAGCACCACCACCAGCTACCTCGCGAACGTCAACTGGCTGGAGTTCGTCGGCGGCGGCGTCACGCACAACCGGCGGCCCACGGTCACCGCCACGGCCACCCCGACGTCCGGCGGCACGCCGCTGAAGGTCGACTTCACCGCGACCGCCACCGATCCCGAGGGTGACGAACCCATCCAGTACGCGTGGACGTTCGGTGACGGCGGCACCGGCACTGGCGCCACGGTCAGCCACACCTACGCCGCCGGCGGCAAGTTCCAGGCCAAGGTCACCGCGACCGACGCCAGGGGCGCGAGCGGCACGGCGAACGTCGAGATCACCGTGCGGACGGTGCCGACGGACTGCCTCGGCGGCCGGTCGGACGACTTCCTCGGCACTTCGCTCGACCGGGCCCGGTGGACCACGGTGGTGCGGGAGAACCAGGACCTCGCCGTCCGCGACGGGCACCTCGTGATCCCCACCTCGCCCACCGACATCTACGGCACTGGCGGCAACGCGCCGAACATCGTGTTGCAGGACCTGCCGCCGGGGGCCTTCGAGGCCACCACCAAGCTCAGGCTGCCCGCCCGGCAGGCCTACCAACAGGCAGGACTCATCGTCTACGGCGACGACGACAACTACGCGAAGATGGTGCTGGAAGGCCGCACCACCGGCAGTGACGACGCGGCGAGCCGCATCTTCCAGTTCATCCGCGAGGAGAACGGCTCACCCAACGAGGTCGCCGAGTCCAACACCGCGCCGCTGGGCGCGCAGTACCCAGACACCGTCTGGATCAGGTTCAACAGCGACGGGACGAACCTGACCGCGTCCTACAGCGCGGACGGCCAGACGTTCACCCCGATGCCGCAGACCAAGTCGCTGGCGGGCATCACCAACCCGAAGATCGGTCTGGTGTCGCTGGCCGGCTCCGGTGACCACCCCGTCGTGGACGCCGAGTTCGACACGTTCAGGATCACGCCGGACACCACGGTCGAGGTCGACCGGAACGACGACTTCACCGGCACGTCGCTCGACGCCTGCCGCTGGAACGCCGTCGTCCGGCGCGACCCCACCGGTTACGGCGTGGCCGACGGCGGCCTGCGCATCGACACCAGCGACGGTGACATCTACGGCACGTCCACCAACCTGCCGGCCAACTTCATCCTCCAGGACGCACCGGGCGACGACTGGACGATCGAGACGAAGGTGGACGCCTCCGCCCTGAACGAGCAGTACCAGCAGGCCGGGTTGATCGCGTACGGCGACGACGCGAACTACGTGAAGTTCGACTACCTCACCACCAACGCGCCGGGCTCGACGGTGGATCGCGGGATCGAGCTGCGGTCGGAAACCGCCGATGCGATCGACCAACCGCAGCCCTCCGCGGGCGGCCTCACCCAAGGCGTGTGGCACCTGAGGTTGGCCAAGTCCGGAAACACCTACACCGGCTCCTACAGCGCGGACGGGCAGACCTGGACGTCACTCGAACCGGTCGTCAACACGGCGCTCGGGGACAGTGCGAAGATCGGCCTGTTCGCCCTCGGCGGTCCGCAAACCGCGTCGAAGCCCGCCCGGTTCGAGCACTTCCGGGTGAGCGACGGCGACCAGGCGGCGCCGCAACTGTCGGTGGCCGCCGCACCCGCCGCGCCCAACGGTGCGAACGGGTGGTGGACCGGACCTGTCACGGTGACCGCTGAGGCCACCGACGACCGTCCCGGCCAGGTGTACGTGGAGTACCGGGTCGGCGACGGCGCCTGGGCGGAGTACACCGCGCCCGTGGCGTTCACCGAGGACGGCACGCGAGTGGTGGCGTTCCGGGCCTCCGACACCGCGGGCAACACGTCCGAGGAGAAGGCGGTCGACGTCAAGGTGGACCAGGCCGCGCCGAAGGTCACGGCGAAGGCCGACGAGCCTTCGGGAGCGGAAGGCTGGTGGACGCGGCCGGTCACGGTGTCGGCCGACGCGACCGACGAGACCTCCGGCGGCCCGGTGCTCGAATACCGGGTCGACGCCGGGGCGTGGCAGCCCTACTCCGCCGCGGTGGCCGTCACGGGCGAGGGGGCGCACCGGATCGCCGTGCGCGCCACGGACGCGGCGGGCAACACCTCGGCGGAGTCGGTGGTCGACGTGAAGGTCGACACCGCCACGCCCGTCACGTCTGCCCGTCGCGGCACGGCGGCCTCACGGGTCTGGCTCCAAGCCGCCGACGTCACCTCGGGCGTGGCCAAGACCGAGTACCGGATCTCCAACGGGCCGTGGCAGGTCTACCCGGGTGAGGAGATCAAGCTCCGGCCCAACGGCAAGGACGTCCTGGAGTACCGGTCCATCGACGTCGCGGGCAACGTCGAGGCCACCGGTCGGTACACCGCAAGGCCCGGTCACAACCCGGACGCACTCCCGCACGAGTAGGTGGTGGGTGTGGCCCGCACCCCGCGGGCCACACCTCCTTCCCCGTACCAGGCACCCGGCCTCCGGCCGTCGTCGTCCGGCGACATCGAGGAGTGGCATGAGAAGCAGGCCCGTCCGCTTGCGTTCGCGCAACGCGGCCGCGGACCAGCTCACGGTCCGCAGGCACAACCTCTCGGTCGTGCTGTCGCACCTGCGCGACCGCGGCCCGCGATCGAGGGCGCGGCTCGCCGCGGAGACCGGCTTGAACAAGGCGACGGTGTCCAGTCTCGTCGCCGAGCTGGTCGACCGCGGCCTGGTGGGCGAGGGTGAGGCGGAGCCGGCGACGGTCGGCAGGCCGGGCCAGTACATCCGGCTCGACGGCGAGCACGTGGTGGCGGTCGGGGCCGAGGTCAACATCGACTACCTGTCGGTGCTGGTGCTCAACCTGCGCGGCGACGTCGTGTCGGAGAAGCGGCTCGCCCTCGACACCGCGCGCATGGAGCCCGCCCTGGTGCTGGCCCGCCTGGGGCGGCTGCTGAGCCAGGCCTTGAAGCGCCTGGAGAAGAACGACATCCGCCCGGTCGGCCTGACCATCGCCGTACCCGGCCTGGTCGGGGTGGGGACCGGAATCGTGCACGAGGCGCCGAACCTCGGCTGGACCGACGTCGCGGTGGTCGCCGAGATCCGGCGGATCCTCGGCGACCCGCCGTACCCCGTGCTGCTGGACAACGAGGCCAACCTGGCCGCGCTGGCCGAGATCGAGGGACAGGGCCCGGACCGCAGCGCGGACCTGATCCTGCTCACCGGCGCGGCGGGCATCGGCGGCGGCGTGGTCGCGGGCGGGCAGTTGCTGCGCGGCGCCGCCGGCTTCGCGGGCGAGGTCGGGCACATGCGGGTCCGGGCAGGCGGTCCGCGTTGCGGGTGCGGCAGAAGAGGCTGCTGGGAGGCCGCCGTCGGCCTCAACGCCCTGCTGGCGGCAGCGGCGCCGGAACACGACCCGGTCCGCGACCCGTCGCTCGACGTGGAGAAGCGGCTCGCCGAGATCGGCAATCGCGCCCGTGCGGGCGATCCCAGGGTCCTGGCCGCGCTCACCGAGATCGCGCACTGGCTCGTCGTCGGCGCGGCCATCCTGGTCAACGTCTTCAACCCCAGCCTGCTGGTCCTCGGCGGCTACTTCGCGGCCCTCTCGCCGTGGATCGCGGGCTCCCTGCACGACGAGTTGCGACTCCACGTCTTCGCCGGCGACGCGGGCGGCACGCGCGTGGCGTTCTCGACGCTCGGCTTCTCCGCCTCCGCGCGCGGGGGAGCGTCGCAGGTCCTCGACCACGTCTTCCAGGACCCCACACTCGTCGAGCCGGCCGGCGGACACCACCCCGTGGCACAGGAGGAATCGGTATGACGTCCAGCGGAACCCCGTTGCTGTCGGTCCGGGGTGTGGTGAAGCGCTTCCCGGGTGTCACTGCCCTGGGCGGGGTCGACTTCGACGTCCGCGCGGGCGAGGTGCACTGCCTGCTGGGCCAGAACGGCGCGGGCAAATCGACGTTGATCAAGGTGCTGGCCGGTGCGCATCGGCCGGACGAGGGCGAACTGCGGTGGCAGGGCGAGGTCGTGTCGTTCGACAACCCGATGGACGCGATGCGCACCGGCGTGGCGGCCATCTACCAGGAGCTGGACCTGGTGGCCGGGCTCTCGGTCGCCGACAACGTGTTCCTGGGCCACGAGCCGGCCACCGCCGGGTTCACCCGTCGCGCCGAGGCACGCAGGCGGACCCGCGCCCTGCTGGAGCGGCTGGGCCACCCCGACATCCCGGTGGACCGCGACGCGGGCCGGTTGTCCGCGGCCAACCAGCAGATCGTGAGCATGGCTCGGGCGCTGTCCCGCGACGGCCGGTTGTTGATCATGGACGAGCCGTCGGCCGTGCTGGACCAGGACGAGGTGCACACCCTGTTCCGGGTCATCCGGGAACTGACCGCCCAGGGCGTGGCCGTCGTCTACATCTCGCACCGGATGGAGGAGATCCGCGAGATCGGTGACCGGGTCACGGTGCTCAAGGACGGCCGGACCGTCGCCACCGGCCTGCCCGCCCGCGAGGCGCGGACCGCCGACCTGATCAAGCTGATGACCGGGCGCGACCTGGAGTACGTCTTCCCCGATCGCAAGCCGCTCGATCCGGCGGCGCCGGTCGTGCTCGCCGTGCGCGGGCTCGCGGCGTCGGGGCGGTTCGCGGGATTGGACCTCACCGTCCGCGCTGGCGAGGTCGTCGGGTTGGCGGGCCTGGTGGGCTCCGGGCGATCGGAAATCCTGGAGGCCGTCTACGGCGCGCGCAAGGCCTCGGCGGGCACGGTGGAGGTCGACGGCAAGCGGCTCCGGCGCGGTTCCGTCGGTGCGGCCGTGCGAGCCGGTGTCGGGCTGTGCCCGGAGGAGCGCAAGAGCCAGGGACTGCTGCTGGACCAGGCCGTCTACCGCAACATCACGGTGTCCACGTTGCCCGTGTTCGCCCGTTTCGGATTCCTGGACAGCGGCGCGGAACGTGCGCGATCGCTGGAGTTGACCACGGCGTTGGACGTGCGTCCACCGGGCGTCGACCGGGCGGTGCGCACCCTGTCGGGTGGCAACCAGCAGAAGGTCGTGCTGGCCCGGTGGCTGCTGCGCGAGTGCCGGGTGCTGCTGCTGGACGAGCCGACGCGTGGGGTGGACGTCGGCGCGCGCAGCGAGATCTACGAGCTGATCCGGGACCTGGCCGAGCGGGGTGTGGCCGTGGTCGTGGTGTCCAGCGACGTCGAGGAGGTCCTCGGCCTGTCGGACCGGGTCCTGGTGGTGCGCGAAGGGCGTGTCGTCCACGAGGGGCCGGCCCACGAGATCGACGAACACCGGGTCCTGGACCTGGTCATGGAAGGAACCGCCGCATGAACGAGAACACCGCGACGGCCGCCGTCGCACCGACGTCCGGTCCGCCCGACGGTGGCCGCGCCAGACGTGCCGTCACCGGGCTCCTGGGGTCCGCGGCCGGGCGCAACACCGGCCTCGTGGTCGCCCTGGTGCTGCTGTGCGTGGTCGGCGTCATCACGGCGGGGGACCGGTTCGCCGACGTGGACAACCTGCTGACGATCCTGCGCCTGGCTTCGGTGATCGGCGTGGTGAGCGTGGGCATGACGTTCGTCATCACCGGCGGCGGTATCGATCTGTCCGTCGGGGCGATCGTGGCGCTGTCCTCGGTGTGGGCGACCACCCTGGCCACGCAGGCCGTGGCACGGGACTTTCACTGGCTGTCCCTCGTGTTCACCGCGTTGGCGGTCGGCGCCGGTTGTGGGGTCGTCAACGGCGTGCTGATCGCTTACGGCCGGATCGTGGCGTTTATCGCGACGCTCGCCATGCTCGCCGCCGCGCGCGGTTTGGCCGAGATCATGTCCAACCGCAAGACGCAGATCGTGGACGTGCCCGGGTTCACCGCGTTCTTCGACGCCTCGGTGTTCGGCGTGCCCGTGTTGGTCATCATCTTCGTGTTGGTGGCAGTCGTCGGCTGGGTGGTGCTCAACCGCACCACGTTCGGCCGCCGTACCTACGCCGTCGGCGGCAACCCGGAGGCCGCCCGCCTCGCGGGTATCAACGTGCGGCGGCACACCGTGCTGCTCTACACGTTGTTGGGTGTGTGCTGCGGTATCGCCGCCATCCTGCTCATCGCCCGGACCACGACCGGCAGCGCCACGCACGGCGGTCTGTACGAGTTGGACGCGATCGCCGCGGTCGTCATCGGCGGCACGCTGCTGTCGGGCGGTCGCGGGACCATCGCAGGCACCGTGTTCGGGGTGCTGATCTTCACCACGCTGTCCAACGTGTTCACCCTCAACAACCTCTCCATCTCCGCGCAGGCCGTCGCGAAGGGCGCAATCATCGTGATCGCCGTCCTGCTCCAACAGCGACTGGCCCGACGCGGCGACTCCTGACCACGAACCTCCGCCGACCACCACAACCGCCGTCATACCAGGAGAACATCCATGTCACGCAACAGAACCGCTCGCGCCGGCGTCATCGTCGCGATCCTCGCCACCGGCGTCGCGCTCACCGCCTGCACGGGCAACACCCCCGAGACGACCACCCAAACCGGAAGTCAGGGCGGTGTGAAGGTCGCCAACGACGAGCCCGGCAAGAAGGTCGTCATCGGCTTCTCCGCACCCGCCGCGGACCACGGGTGGATGGCGGCCATTTCCGCCGCTGCGAAGGCCGAGGCGGAGAAGTACTCCGATGTGGAGTTGAAGGTGGTGGAGGGCACCAACGACGTCAGTCTCCAGATCAGTCAGGTGGAGACGTTCATCAACGACAAGGTCGACGCGATCGTGTTGCTGCCGTTCGACGGCGCGGCACTCACTCCGGTGGCGCTCAAGGCGATGAAGGCCGGTATCACGGTGATCAACGTGGACCGCGCGTTCGACAGCCCGTTCGCGGCGCGCTCGACGGTGTTGGGCGACAACTACGGCATGGGTGTCTCGGCGGGTACTTACGTGTGCGAGAAGCTCGACGGCAAGTCCGACGCCGTGGTGGCGGAGATCGCGGGTATCGACTCGCTGCCGTTGACGCAGGACCGCAGCAAGGGCTTCGCCGACGCCCTGCGCGAGTGCGGGTTGAAGGTGAACAACCGGGTGGCGGCTGAGTTCACGGTGGAGAGTGGTGAGAAGGCGGCTGCGAACCTGCTCCAGGCGGCGCCGCGGGTCGACGCGATCTGGAACCACGACGACGACCAGGGCATCGGCGTCAGTGCCGCGATCAAGAACTCCGGCCGTGGCGAGTTCTTCCTCATCGGCGGGGCCGGGTCGGCGAACGTGATGCGCGAGATCAAGGCCGACAACGGCCTGCACAAGGCCACCGTGGTCTACCCGTCCACCCAGGGCGCGGACGGCATCCGGCTGGCCCGGCTGGCCGTGCAGGGCAAGAGCCTCGGCGACCTGGTCGAGGTCGAGGTTCCCCGCCAGATCGAGCTGTTCGCGCCGGTCGTGACGAAGGACAACGTCGACCGCTACCTGCCCACCGCGTTCGAGTCCTGACCGCGGCGACGACGAGGAGTACCACCGTGACGTCACCGACGCTGGGCATCGCGATGATCGGCCACTCGTTCATGGGAGCCGCGCACTCCCAGGCGTGGCGGGTCGCGCCCCGCTTCTTCGACCTGCCGGTCCGCCCGGTGATGGCCGTGGTGTGCGGCCGTGACCGGGGCCGTGCGGAGGCTGCCGCGGACCGGCTGGGCTGGGCGTCGGCCGAGAGCGACTGGAAGGCCGTGCTGGACCGCGAGGACGTGCAGGTGGTCGACATCTGCACGCCCGGCGACACGCACGCCGAGATCGCCATCGCGGCGCTGGAGGCGGGCAAGCACGTGCTGTGCGAGAAGCCGCTCGCCAACAGCGTCGCCGAAGCGGAGGCGATGGTGTCCGTCGCCGACCGTGCCGCCGAACGCGGGGTGCGCGCAATGGTGGGGTTCAGCTACCGGCGGGTGCCGGCGATCTCGTTCGCCCGCGAGTTGGTGGCACAGGGCCGGTTGGGGCGCATCCACCACGTGCGGGCGCAGTACTTGCAGGACTGGATCGTGGATCCCGCCGCTCCGTTGTCGTGGCGGTTGCAGAAGGAGAAGGCCGGCTCGGGCGCGTTGGGTGACATCGGTGCGCACATCATCGACGCCGCCCAGTTCATCGTCGGCGACACCATCCGCGAGGTGTGCGGGACGTTGGAGACGTTCGTGTCCGACCGCCCGCTGGCGTCCGTCCACTCGGGACTGTCCGGCACCGCCGTCGACGGCGGGCCGACGGGGCCGGTCACCGTGGACGACGCGGCGCTGTTCCTGGCCCGGTTCACCGGTGGCGCGCTCGGCTCGTTCGAGGCGACCCGGTTCGCCAACGGCCGCAAGAACGCCATCCGCATCGAGGTCAACGGCTCCGCTGGGAGCCTGGCGTTCGACTTCGAGGACATGAACGTCCTGCACTACTTCGACGGCACCGACGACGCGGCGACTGCGGGTTTCCGGCGCATCGTCGTGACCGAGCCGCAACACCCCTACCTCGACGCGTGGTGGCCCGCCGGGCACGGCCTGGGCTACGAGCACGCGTTCACCCACCAGGCCGTCGACTTCGTCCGCGCCGTCGCCGCCGGTGTCGGCCCCACACCCTCGTTCGCCGACGGGCTCCAGGTCCAGCGGGTCCTCGCGGCCGTCGAGGACAGCGCCGCGGCCCGCGCCTGGCGAACCACCTGACCACGTCGACCACAGGAGAGCACGATGACGCGCCCGATCACCCTGTTCACCGGCCAGTGGGCCGACCTGCCGTTCGAGGAAGTCGCCCGACTGGCCGCCGAATGGGGCTACGACGGCCTCGAGATCGCCTGCTGGGGCGACCACCTCGACCCCTGGCGAGCCGCCGAAGACGACGACTACCTCGCCGACCGACAGGCGATCCTCGCCAAACACAACCTCAAGGTCTGGACGATCTCCAACCACCTCACCGGCCAAGCCGTCTGCGACGACCCGATCGACGAACGCCACAAAGGCATCCTGTCCTCCCGGATCTGGGGCGACGGCGAACCCGAGGGCGTGCGGCAACGCGCCGCCGAGGAGATGAAGGTGACCGCACGCGCCGCCGCACGGCTCGGCGCGGGCACGGTGGTCGGGTTCACCGGCTCCTCGATCTGGAAGGCGGTGGCGATGTTCCCGCCCGCACCCCAGTCGATGATCGACGCCGGCTACCAGGACTTCGCCGACCGCTGGAACCCGATCCTCGACGTCTTCGACGAGGTCGGCGTCCGCTTCGCCCACGAAGTCCACCCCTCCGAGATCGCCTACGACTACTGGACCACCGTCCGCACCCTTGAAGCCATCGGACACCGACCCGCCTTCGGCCTCAACTGGGACCCGTCGCACTTCGTCTGGCAGGACCTCGACCCCGTCGGCTTCCTCTGGGACTTCCGCGACCGCATCTACCACGTCGACTGCAAAGACGCCCGCCGCCAGGTCGACAACGGCCGCAACGGACGCCTCGGCTCCCACCTGCCGTGGGCCGACCCCCGCCGCGGCTGGGACTTCGTCTCCACCGGACGCGGCGACGTGCCGTGGGAACGGTCCTTCCGCATGCTCAACACCATCGGCTACTCAGGCCCGATCAGCGTCGAATGGGAAGACGCCGGAATGGACCGACTCCTCGGCGCCCCCGAAGCACTCGAATTCGTACGCAAGCACGCCTTCGACCCACCCACGGCCTCCTTCGACGCCGCCTTCTCCAGCGGCGAATGACGGTGGCGGCCATGGTCGACTCCAAGTCGCGCGCCCTGTCGGGGCACGAGGCGCCGACCGTGCCGTCGCTGCGGACCGTGCGGCTGAGCCTCGGACTCACCTCCCGCGAAGTGGCGGAGAGCGTCGGCGTCACCACCGCGTGCCTGCTGCGCTGGGAACGCCGACAGCGCACACCGGACCCCGTGCTGGCGTCCGCGCTCGCGGACACCCTCCACCTGACGCCGGAACGGGTGGAGGCGTTCTTCGCCGAGGGACCGGAACACCCCGTCGTGGACGACACCGTGCCGGGCCACGGGTTGCGCGCACTCCGCCGGGACCTCGACGTGCCACCCCGGCGCATCGCGGACGCCCTGTGCGTCACCGTCCAGACGGTCTACAACTGGGAGCGGGGCGGCAGCAGGCTGCCGGTCCGGCTGCTCGCACCGCTGGCTGAGTGCCTCGGCATGGAGCCCGACGAACTGGCCGGGACGTTGCGCGAATCCCCGCGCAGTGTGAGGACCGCAGCGCGGCTGACCGGCGAGCTGGCACGACTGCGAGACCTGGCCGGCCACTCGCAGGTCAGGGTCGCCGACCTGCTCGGGGTCTCGCGGATGACGCTGCGCGGCTGGGAACGGGGCGATGCGGTGCCGCCGTGGCACGCCATCCGGCTCATGGCCTCGCTGTACCGGGTGCCGTTGGCCGTGGTGGCGACAGCGGCGGGGGCCGGACAGCCCGCATTCCTCTCCCCGGAGTCGTGGCTGCCGGGGGATCTGCCGGAGGTGCTGCGCGTGCTGCGGCAGTGGAACGGCCTGACCCAAGCCCAACTGGCACAGCGGTGCGCCACCAGCACCGACTCCGTGCGCGGCTGGGAACGCGGGAGGCAACAGCCCGGCACCTACTCACGTCGCCGCTTGGAGTCGCTGTACCGGCTGGCCACCGATTCCTTGCTGCGCGCCTACGCCGAGGCCACTTCGGCGGGCGCGAGTGCTGTCCAAGGTGCGTCCTGAACCCGGACGTCACCATCGAACGAGGAGAGGATCAGTCGTGGCGCGAGATCGCACCGGGCTGTGGTTGATCGGCGTGCGCGGCTCGGTCGCCACGACCGCGATCAGCGGGTTGGCGGCGGTGAGCGGAGGGCTCGCCCCGCCGACGGGCTGCGTCACCGAGCTGCTCGACGCCGACCTGCCGCCGTGGGACTCGCTGGTCGTCGGCGGCCACGACGTGGTCTCCACACCGTTGGCGAAGCGGGCCGAGGCGTTGGCCGAGCACGGTGTGCTGCCGTACCACCTACCGGCCAGGGTCGCGGACGCCCTGAACGCCGCGGACGCCGAGGTCCGTCCCGGCTACGACCCGCTCACCCACCGCGGCAGCCAGGCCGAAGCCGCCGGGCGACTGGCGGCCGACATCACCGACTTCCGCGAGCGGCACGGCCTGGCCAGGGTCGTCGTGATCAACGTCGCCTCCACCGAACCGCCCGTGCCCGCCCGGCCCGAGCACGACGACCTCGACGCGCTGGAGGCCGCGTTGGTCGACCCCGCGCGGACCGTGCTGCCGTCCAGTTCGGTCGCCGCGTACGCGGCACTGCGTGCGGGCTGCCCCTTCGCCGACTTCACACCGTCCACCGGCATCGCCCTCCCCGCGCTCGACCAGCTCGCGCACCGGGAGCGGCTGCCCTACGCGGGTCGTGACGGGAAGACCGGGGAGACGTTGCTGCGCACGGTGTTGGCGCCGATGTTCACCGCACGGGCGCTTCGGGTGCGGTCGTGGGCGGGGACGAACCTGCTCGGCGGCGGTGACGGCGCGACGTTGGAGGACCCGGCGCACGCGGGCAGCAAACTGGAGTCGAAGGCGCGCGGGCTGGAGGCGTTGCTCGGCCGTGAAGTCACTGCTCCGCTGCACATCGACAACGTTCCCGATCTCGGCGAGCAGAAGACGGCCTGGGACCACGTGTCGTTCGAGGGCTTCCTCGGCGCCCGCATGTCGTTGCAGTTGACGTGGACCGGTCTGGACTCCTCGCTGGCCGCGCCGCTGGTGCTCGACCTGGCACGGCTCCTCGCCGCAGCGCATGCGGCCGGTGAGGTGGGAGCGTTGGGGGCGCTCGCGTTCTTCTTCAAGGACCCGTTGGGCAGCGACGAGCACCGGTTCGCCGAGCAGACCCGCGAGCTGCACCGCTGGGCGGCGGAGCTGCGGTGAGGGCGGACGCCGGAGTCGTCTGGCGCCCACCGCGCTGACCAGCAGCCGGTGCGGTTTCGAACCGGTTCGACCATGTGGTGTTCGATTACCGTTGCGCCCGCGACAGGGCTGCGCGTACGGTGATGCTCGTTAGGTCGAATCGGTTCGACCTCCGCTTGGTCCGCTCCGCTCGGAGTCTTCATGGTTCAACGGCGAACTACCACCTCCGCGCCTGTCACCGCTCCGGCCACGTGCCGAGCCGTGTCGGGATCACGTTCCCGCGCCGCCCCACAGCGCCGACTTGGTAGCCGACCGCATCCACCACGAAGTCCGGGAACCGCGGGCCACCACGCCCAATCCCGCACCAGGAGTCTCATGTGGACACCACAAGTCGGCCGCGGCGCCCTCGCCGTCGCGGCCTTACCTCCCTGCTCACCGTCGGCACCCTCGTCGCCGCGTCCTTGGTCACCATGACCGCGCCGGCCCAGGCCGGTGACGAGTCGATCGCCGTCGACTTCTCGGTGACGGGCGGTTCCCCGACCTATCGGGCGTCCGGGTGGATCTACGGCATGTCCGAGGACGCGTCGGCGCCCGCGGACAACTTCTTCCGCGACGTGAAGTTCCGGTACATGCGTGCCGGCGGCGCGCAGCTCGACGGCCCCGGCGGCTGGGTGTCGGGCAAGTACGACCGCCGGTGGAACGCGACCCGCGCCCAGTTGCTGCGCACGCGGTCGCTGGGTGGCGAGTTCGTCCTGCTGCCCCACGACCTGTGGGGCGCCGACGGCTACCCGATCTCCCGTTTTCCCGGTGACAACGGCAACTGGACCGACTACGACAACTTCGTCACCCGCCTGATCAACGACGTGCGGGCGACCGGGGCGCCGGTGCAGTGGGACATCTGGAACGAGCCCAACATCACGCTGTTCTGGAACCGCCCGCAGTCCCAGTACTTCGAACTCGTGCGGCGCACGCACCAGCGCATCCGGGCCGCGTTCCCGACGCACCTGATCGTCGGCCCGAGCTGCGCCTGCGTCCCGTCGACGTCGGGGTGGTGGACCCAGTACCTGGACTTCGTCAAGGCCAACAACGTCGTGCCCGACATCATCAGCTGGCACTCCCTGCCGGGCGACCCGGTCGCGAACGTGGCGACGGCCAACGCGACCCTTGACGCGCGCGGCATCCCGCACCCGCGGCCGTACCAGATCAACGAGTACGGCGCGTCGAACGAGCAGAACCCGGGTGACGGCTCCTGGTACATCGCCCGGCTGGAACGGGCCGGCGCGGACGGCATGCGCGCCAACTGGGCGAGCGCGGGGAACCTGCACAACGACCTGGGCAACCTGCTGGTCCGCGACTCGGCGGGTCGGCACCAGCCGAAGGGCGAGTGGTGGGTCTACCGCTTCTACGGTTCCCAGACCGGTCAGATCGCCGCGGTCACGCCCAGCACGTCCTACGACGGGTTCGCGACGAAGGCGCCGGGTGAGGTCAAGGTCCTGGTCGGTGGTGGCCGCACGACCGGCAACATCGCGGTCAACCTGCGGCGCTTGGACGCCACCGAAGGCGTCGTGCGGAACAACCAGGTGCGGGTGCTCGCCGAGCGCATCCCGCACAACAACGGCGGGGCGGTCCCGGGTCCGGTGACCGTCATGGACACGGTCGTCACCCTGTCCGCCAACGCCACCACCGTGAACCTGCCGCACTCCAACGTCGACGAGGCGTTCACCATCACGGTCCTGCCGCCTTCGGACACCGGTGGCGGCGCGTTCCAGTCCACCGCGGTCGCCCAGCACTCGCAGCTGTGCCTGACCAACCCCAACCGCAGCACCGCCGACGGCACCCAGCAGCAGCAGCTCGCCTGTGGCACCGGTGACGAGCAGCGGTGGAACTTCAGCCCGGTGGCCGGGTTCGCCGACACCTACAAGGTCGTCAACCAGCAGTCGGGCAAGTGTTTGGACGTGAACGGTGTGTCCACTGCGGACGGTGCCGCGGTCATCCAGTGGGCCTGCAACAGCGGTGTCAACCAACAGTTCACGCTGCGGAAGGTCACCTACGCCGGCAACGGCCCCGACGACTACCAGCTCGTTGCCCGGCACAGCGGCAAGTGCGTCGACGTCAGCACCATCTCCACCGCGCCGGGCGCCGTGATCCACCAGTGGACCTGCAACCCCACGGCCCAGGGAACCCCGCTCAACCAGACCTGGCGCCTGCCCGGTCGCTAGACCCGGACCGGTCGACCTGCGTGTCCGGCCCTGTCCGACCTGACCAGGCCCGCCGCCCGGCCTGGTCAGGTCGCTGAGCTCGAACCACTAGGGAGTCAACCGATGAGACGAGTGTTACGCGCCCTGCTCGCGTCAGTCCTGCCGCTCGCGCTCGGCGCAGCGTTCCTGACAACGGGCCAGGCCGCAGCCGCCGCGCTGACCAGGATCACGGACTTCGGCACGAACCCGACGAACCTGAACATGTACCTGTACGTGCCGGACAACGTGGCGCCGCAGCCCGCGTTGCTGGTGCTCGTGCACTACTGCGGAGGGTCCGCGGGGGCGATCTTCAACGGCAACGGGCGTGACTTCGCGACGGCGGCGGACCGGTACGGGTACGTGGTGGTCGTGCCGGAGGCCACCCGCGAAGGGCATTGCTTCGACGTGTCCACGCGGGCGGGGCTCACCCGTTACGGCGGCAGCGACTCCACCGGCATCATGTCGATGGTCTCCTGGACCAGGCAGCGGTACGGCGTCGACCCGTCCCGCATCGTGGTCAGCGGGTTCTCCTCCGGCGCGATGATGGCCAACGTGCTGGCGGCCGGGTACCCCGACGTCTTCTCCGCGGCGTCCGCGTTCTCAGGTGTCCCGGCCGGGTGCTTCGCGACCTCCGACGGTTCGCTGTGGAACGGCCAGTGCTCCAGCGGCAACCTCGTGAAGTCCCCGCAGGAGTGGGGCAACCTGGTCCGCTCGATGTACCCCGGCTACACCGGCGCGTACCCGCGGATGCAGGTGTGGCACGGCACCACGGACACCACCCTCGCCTACCCGAACTTCGGCGAGGAGCTCGACCAGTGGACCAACCTCCACGGACTGTCCCGGACGCCGTCGTCCACCGACTCCCCGCAATCGAGCTGGACGCGCACCCGTTACGGCAACACGAGCACGCGAGCCGCTGTCGAGGGCGTGAGCATCGCGGGCACCGGCCACACTCTGCCCCAGGCGGGGATGTTGGCGTACGCCATCTCTTTCCTCGGCCTCGACCCCGGCGGCGGGGCCAAGAGCGGCCCGCTGCGGGCGGTCGGCGCCGGGAAGTGCCTGGACGTGCCGGGCCAGTCGACCACGACCGGCACCCGGTTGCACATCTGGGACTGCTGGGGTGGTCAGAACCAGCAGTGGACGCACACGGCCACGGGCGAGCTGACGGTGTACTCGGGGAGTTCGCTGCGGTGCCTCGACGCCGAAGGCGGGGGCACGGGCGCGGGCACGGCGGCGATCATCTGGTCGTGCCACGGCGGGGCGAACCAGAAGTGGCGGCTCAACGCGGACGGCTCGATCACCGGGGTGCCGTCGGGGTTGTGCCTGGAGGTCGCCGGCAGCGCGACCACCAACGGAACCTCGGTGCGACTGTGGACCTGCAACGGGCAGAACAACCAGCGCTGGACCTTCGCGTGAGCCGCGCGTAGGTCCGAACCGGTTCGGCTCGATGCCCTGGTCGTCAGCGCGGTGAGGGTGGGGGAGCGCGACGGCCAGGGCCGACCCGTCAGGCCCGGTCGCTCGCCTTCTCCAGCACCCGCATGAACGCGCGGGACCACAGGGGGAGGTCGGGCCAGCCCCGGCAGGACACCATCGCGCCGTCCACGACGTCGGGCTCGTCCACGAACGTTGCGCCGGCCAGCTCGATGTCGAACTTCAGGGGCGGGTACGCGGCCGTGGTGCGGCCACGCAGGAGCCCCAGTGCGGCCGGGACTTGCGGGCCGTGGCAGATCGTGCCGACCGGGAGCCCGCCGGCGAAGAAGTGCCCGACGATGCGGGCCACGTCCGGGTCCGTTCGGATGTACTCCGGCGCTCGGCCGCCTGGGATCACCAGCGCGTCGTAGTCCTCTGGGTCGACCTCGCCGAACGCCAGGTCCACCGGCAGCAGGTGGCCCGGTTTCTCGGTGTAGGAGTCCCAGCCGGGCTCGAAGTCGTGGACCACGAGCTTCACCGGACGCGTCGTGGGTGCCGTCACGATCGCCTCGTGGCCGCCCTCGCGCAGTCGGAAGACCGGGTACATCGAGTCGAGTTCCTCTGCGGCGTCGGCGGTCAGGATCAGCACTCGCGCCATGGTCGCTCCTTGTCTTCTTTGCCGGTTCCGTTGCGGTCGACCAAGTCCGATCAGGGTGCCGAGCAGGTCGGCGAGAGGCCGGTGGCGCTGCCGGTGGCCTGGAAGCCGAACTCCACGGACTCGGGTGAGATGGGCAGAACCGTCCGCCGGTCCGGCTCCGCTGTGCCGCCGGCTGTGGGGCGGCGCGATCCGCGATTCCGGTGTCCTGGCAGTGTGGCACCACATTGTTCACGCTCACAAGGCCTGGCCCCTCAACAAATGGTCCGGTGAACTCTCTTCGACGTAGGTCGGCGGTCGATAGCTGCAGTCGGCGCTCAAATATTTAGCTTTGCCCGGTCCATTCGGGCATCGCTGCGTTCGAGTGGCGATCAGGTCGCTCCGCCGGGCCGCGACGCCGAACAGCGAAGGGACTTCCGGGGAGGTGGTCAGGTGGCCTGGAGCCGGAAGTGCAGCAGGTCGGTGACATCAGCAGCGGTGGGCTTGCCGTGCGGATCGGTCACTGCGGTCACGGCCAGGCCGGCGGTCGTCGCCAGCTTCCCGAACTGGTCCCGGGTGTACCAATGCATGGTCCACGGGCGCTCTACGACGGTGCTGTCCGAGCCGTGGTGCCGTTCGTAGCGTAGAAGCGTCGTCTGTGTCCGAGCGGTCTCGTCGCGTTGCTCGGCGACGACGGACACCCGAATCTCGGCGCCGTCGGGTGCGGTTGCCGTACGCACCCTACGGATCTGTTCGGCTGGAGTCGGTGTTGGGGTGAACAGGGGCACCAGGGCGGTGCCGTCCTCGGCCAAGTGAGCGCGGATGCCGCGCAGGGCGGCGAGCGCCGTGGCGTCGTCGGGGAGCAGGTTGAAGGTCGGCCCGGCGAGGAAGATCGCGCGGTAACGGCGGGGCAGGTTCAAAGCCTCCATGCGCTGGTGGAACACCGTGACACGGATGTCTTCTTCGTCCGCCCGGCGCCGGAGCCGATCCAGCATGTCCGCAGAGGAGTCGACGCCGTCGACGTCCAGGCCGCGTCGGCGCAATTCGAGCAGGGGATCGCCGTCTCCGCACCCCAGCTCCAGTGCCGGCACAGCGGCTTGCTGAACGAAGGCCGCGTAGGGCTCGGGGTCCTGGGAGAAGGACTTCAGCGGTCCGTAGAGCTCGGCGACGATGCCGGTGTAGAAGTCAGCTGGGTCCACCTTCGTCACCCTACGCAACCCTCCCGCATGTTCACTCGAAGACGGCGCACCATCCCGCCCGACCTTGGTGGAGCGGGACAGCGTCCGCCGTCGACCCGGTCAGGCCGGCACGCCGAGCCCTCGTTCACGCAGCCAGGCCAGCTGCACGGCCGGGTTGGAACCGTAGCCGCCACCGTGGTCGGCGAAGGGCCACACGGTCATGGTCCGGTCCTCGCCCGCGTAGTGGTTGAAGGCGGCGTAAACCGTGGAGGGCGGGCAGATCGGGTCCATCAAGCCGACGCTGAACAGCGCCGGCGCCGTCGCCCGCTGGGCGAAGTGGACACCGTCGAAATAGGACAACGTGGCGAAGGTCCGATCCACGTGCTGGCGGCTGTGCCAACGCAGGTACTTCGCGAGCTCCTGGTACGGCCCTTCGCCGCTGATCTCCGCCGCCCGGCGGAACTGGCACAGGAACGGCACGTCCGACAGGACCGCGGCCACGCTGTCCGGCGCCAGTCCCGCGACGGCGAGCGCGAGGCCGCCGCCCTGGCTCCCGCCGGCGACGATCACCCGCCGGGTGTCCAGACCGGGCAGGTCGGCGACGGCGTCCACCGCACGGACGCAGTCGGTCATGAGCCGCCGGTAGTAGTAGTGCTCGGGGGAATCGACGCCGCGGGTCATGAAGCCCTCGGCCCACTGCGTGCCGTGGCCCTCCGTCGAGTCGGGGGTGTCGTGGCCTTGGCCGCGGCTGTCGACGACGAGCTGCGCGTACCCGGCGGCGGACCAGAGCAGGTTGTCGGTGGGCAGTCCGCGGCCTCCGCTGTAGCCGATGTAGGTCACGACGACGGGCAGCGGGCCTTCGGCGTCGCGCGGGCGCAGCAGCCAGGCGGCCACCGGTTCGCCGTTCCAGCCGGGGAACCGGACGTCGTCGACTTCGACGGTGCGCAGCAGGTGTAGGTCGGTGACCCGCTCGACCTTGACGGCTCCGCCGCAGCCGCGTGCCGCCGCGAGCGAGCGCTCCCAGAAGGCGTCGAAATCCTGTGGTGGGTTCGAATCCGGGCGGTAGTCGGTCAGTTCGTCGTGAGGGGAGTCCGTCAGCGGCATGGGGGAGTCCTCCGGGTGGCGGTGGTGAAGCGCTTCGACGTTCGCGGGGTTCATCGTGACCGACGAACCGCCGGCGATCCAGTGGGGTCACGGGACCTTGGCGGCCGAGTTCAGTTGTCCAATGAGCTGAATGGGGCAGTGGCGGTGAATGCGCCCGTCCGATCGGTGCCCATTCAGGTGCCAGCGTGAACGCTAACAATTTTAGCTTTGTTGAGCGTTGACCACCGCCTGGTCGCCGGCTAGATTGACTTCGAAAGTGAAGGCCTCTCCGCCGAAAGTTTCGAGCCCCGCACCGGCGAGCTTCAGCCTGAACGGCACCCTGCACGCTCCACCACCGTGACGTTCCCGAGCGGGCAGTGGACGCGGGACATCGGCCACGGCGACTTGGTCCGCTCCGGTCACGACCAGCTGCGTCGGTCACCCACGCATTCGATGTCCGAACGGCAGAAAAGAGTCTCTGATGATCACGCGTAGGCTTTTCGGGCCCGCGTTGGCGGCGGTGCTCCTCACCGTGGCCGCGACCGGCATGGCGTTGAGCGGAGGGCTCGGCGAGGCCGCGCCGTCCTCGCAAGTCGGCGCGCTCGCGTCGACCGCCGGTTGCGGCAAGGCGCCGACGTTGCGCAGCGGCACGCACACGATCCAGAGCGGCGGCAAGAGCCGCAGCTTCATCCTGCGGGTGCCCGACGGTTACGACAACACCCGCGCCTATCGGTTGATCTTCGGGTTCCACTGGCGTGGCGGCACCATGAACGACGTGTCGTCGGGCGGCACCAGCGGGACGGCGTGGTCGTACTACGGGATGCAGGAGCAGTCGAACAACAGCGCGATCCTGGTGGCGCCGCAGGGCCTGGGCAACGGCTGGGCGAACTCCGGCGGCGAGGACGTCGTGTTCGTCGACGACATGCTGAAGCGGATCGAGGCCGATCTGTGCGTCGACACGGCGTTGCGGTTCGCGATGGGGTTCAGCTACGGCGGTGGCATGAGCTACGCGCTCGCATGTGCGAGGGCGACGGTGTTCCGCGCGGTGGTCGTGTACGCGGGCGCGCAGTTGAGCGGATGTGCGGGTGGCAGCCAGCCGATCGCGTACTTCGGCATGCACGGCATCACGGACAACGTGCTCAACATCTCGATGGGCCGGTCGTTGCGGGACAAGTTCGTGGCGAACAACGGGTGCTCGCCGCAGAGCCCGCGTGAGCCGTCGCAGGGCAGCATGTCCCACATCACGACGACGTACTCGTGCCGTGCGGGGTACCCCGTGCAGTGGGCCGCGTTCGACAACGGTCACATGCCCGGCCCGGTCGACGGCACCTACACCGAGAGCGGCATCCGAACCTGGACCAAGGGCGAGGCGTGGAAGTTCCTCTCCCAGTTCCAGGGCGGCCCCGGCACCACGACGACGACCACGACGAGCACCACCACCACGACCAGCACCACCACCACGACCACCACGACCAGCACCACCACCACCACCACGACCCCGAACGAGCCCGGTGACGGTTGCAAGGTGACCGACACCATCAACGCGTGGAACACCGGCCTGACGTCGGAGATCGTCATCACGAACACCGGCAGCACGCCGATCAGCGGCTGGTCGCTGGTGTTCACCCTGCCCGGCGGGCAGACGATCACCTCCGGGTGGAACGCCTCCTACTCGCCCACGTCGGGACAGGTCACCGCCAGGAACGCCTCCTACAACGGCAACATCGCCCCCGGCGGGTCGGTGAGCATCGGCTTCCAGGCCAACCACACGGGCAACACCGCCAAACCGGCCTCGTTCACGCTCAACGGCGCGGCCTGCGCCTGACCTGACGAACGAAGAAGACCACCGAAGGCCATTCGCGGCCTTCGGTGGTCTTCTTCGTCAACCCGGGTCGGTCAGGCGGTCGTGCCGGTGACCGCGGTGCCCGACTTGGTGACGTAGTACGTCACCTTCTCGCCGCTCCAGAAGTGGAACGTGAGCGTCACCCGCTCGTCGTCCTTGAGGTTGTTGAAGAACTCCGGCTTCAAGGTGGTCAGGCCGTCGGTGTAGTTCGGCGCGAACGCCCTGCCGAACTCCTTGAAGGACGTCCAGTCGTGCGGACCGGCGAAGGCGCCGTCGTCGTACTTGGCCTCCATGGTGGCGAGCTGGTCGCCGCGGAAGTCCGTCGGGATCTCGAACTTCTCCGTTGTCCCCGTGGTGTCGGACGGCACCGGCGTGTCATACGTGATGACGTGGAACCGCCACGGCACGCCCTGGGAGAAGCGGGCCGTCAGCACCGCGTTCGTGCCGTAGTCCCGCGAGCCGCTCAGCCTGGTCAGCGCCGAGGCGGTCAGGGTGAGCTGGTCGCCGTCGAGGGTGTAGTCGACGCCGCGGGTCAGGGCGGTGTTCCCGTTGTACAGCCCCGAGAACGACGTGCCGTTGAGGTTCAGCTTGATCGTCTTCGCGGTGACGGGGCTAGACTTCGCGCTGAACACCTGGTCGGTGTAGGCCGTGCCGGAGCGGACCTTCCAGCTCGACTTGATGTGCGCGAAGAGCTCGGGGTCGTTCCACTGGAACGAGGTGCGGTTGAAGTGCTGGCCGTTGTCCCAGAGCATCGTGGTGAGCTTCTTGGCACGCGCGTAATGGCCGAAGTACTCGAAGAACTTCAGCTTCTCGCCCTGCTCGATGGTGCCGGTGTGCTGGTCGAAGCCGAGCAGGCCGTACTCGCCGATGATCACCGGGATGCCCCGCGCGATGAAGCTGTCGTGCACGCGGTCGAAGTCGTCGGTGAGGTACTGCTGGACACTCGCGTCGAAGCGCGTGCCGCCCGCGACGTTCGCGCTGAACGGCCAGTAGCCGTAGTTGTGCACGGTCGCGATCAGGTTGGGGTCGTCGAAACCCTGGATCTGGTCCACCAGCGGGTCGAGGTACACCTGCTCGGACGAGGTGTGCAGGGTCGGCAGGACCAGGAGGCGCTTGGCGTTGTTGCCGCCCGATCGGCGCACGATGTCGTAGAACGACGCGTTCAGCTCGGCGTTCAGCTGAATCTCTTGCGGCTTGCCCGTGCTCCCGGTGAACTGCGGCTCGTTCAAGCCCTCGAACGTCAGCTTGGGCCCGAACTCGGTGAAGGCGCCCGCGAGCTGCGTCCAGATCCTGTTGAACTGGTTGAGCACCTGGTCGTGCTCGGTCGGCATCTTCAAGGTCCACTGCCACGAGTCGTGGTGGAGGTTGACCATCACGTACAGGTCGCGCGCCAACGCCCAGCGCACGACCTCCTTGACGCGGGCCAGGTACGCCGCGTCGATCGTGTGGTCCGGTCCCGGGCCCACGCGCGCGGTCCACGTGACGGGGAGGCGGACGCTCTTGAAGCCCTGCGCCTTCACGTTGTCCAGCAGGGCTTCCGTGATGCGCGGGTTGCCCCAGGACGTCTCGTCGTCGGGCATCCCGACCGAGTCCAGCGTGTTGCCGAGGTTCCACCCCGGCTGCATCGCCGCGGTGTGCTCCATGGCGGTGAGCTGCTTCCCGCCGTGGACGCAGGTGACGCCGTTGAGGGAGAACGACAACGGCGCCGTGTTGGCTTCCGCCCAGGTGCCGATGAAGCCGAACTTCACTGTCTTGCTCGTCGCGACCTTGGCGTTGTAGCCGGCGTCCGCGGCGGTGACCCGGCCGTCGGACTCGGTCACCTTCGCGTTCCAGGCGTTGCGGACCCGCTGACCGGACGGCCACTCCCAGCTCAGCTGCCAGCCGTCGACCGCGGCGCCGTTGTTGGTCACGGCGACGTCGGCGGTGAAGCCACCCGACCACTGGCCCGTGACCGAGTACGCCACGGTGCACCCGGCCTCGGCTGCGACGGCCTCGGTCGCCGTCACCGTGACCAGGCTCGCGGTCAGGGCCGCGACCCCGGCCGCCACGACACCGATTCGATGGCGAACCGGTTGTGTTCTTCTGCGCAATCCGAACATGGAACTCCTCACATTCTCAGATGTCACAAGCAGCGTTGGGGCCGCCGGGACCGGTCAGGACGCCGTGCCGGTCACCGAGGCGCCGGACGTGGTCACCTGGTAGGTCAGCTCGGCGCCGCTCCAGAAGTGGAACGTCAGCGTGACCGGTTCGCCCTCGCGGACGGCCTCGAAGAACGCCGGTGGCAGGACGATCGCCCCGCCGGGGTAGTCCGGGCGGACGGTCGTGTAGAACTCCTGGAACCGGGTCCAGTTCGCCGGACCGGCGGCCGAACCGTCCGCGTACTCGGCCTCCATCGTCGCGAGCTGGTCGCCCTGGAACCGCGTCGGCACGGTGAGCGAGTTCGCGGTGCCGGTCGCGTCGGACAGCACCGGCGCGTCGTTCGTGATCACGTTGATCCGCCAGGGGACGCCGCGCGAGAACCTGGCCTCGATCGTCGAGTTGACGCCGTACGCCCGGTCTCCGACGAGCTTGGTCAACGCGGTGGCGGTCAGCGTGAGCTGGTCGCCGGACACGGTGTAGTCGCGGCCTTCGCGCAGCCTGGTGTCGCCGTGCCACAGCCCCCGCAGGCTCGTGCCGTTCAGGTTGAGCGTGAGCGTCTTGGCGGTGATCGGGGTGGACTTGGGCACGAACACCAGGTCGGACGAGGCCGTGCCCGAGCGGGTGGTCCAGCTCGACTTGATCTGGGCGAGGACGTCCGGGTCGCGCCACTGGAGCGTGTGGCGTTCGAGGAACGAGCCGGCGTCCCACAGGGCCGTGACGACCTTGCTCTTGCGGGCCTCATTACCCACCGCCTCGAAGTACTTCAGCACCTCGCCGCGCTCGATGATGCCGGGACGGGTGTAGTCGTAGGCGAGCAGGGCGTACTCGCCCAGGTAGACCGGGACGCCTTTGGAGGTGAAGGTGTCGCGCATCCGGGCGAACGTGTCGGTCATGTCCTTCTGGACGGTCTCGTCGAAGCGGGTGAAGCCCGCGATGTTCACGCTGAACGGCCAGAAGCCGTAGAAGTGCACGGTGGCCATGAGGTTGGGGTCGCGCAACGATTCCATCGTGGTGGCCAGGTCGTCCATGAGCCCTTGGTCCGGCGTGCAGACCTGCGTGGGCAGCACGAGCAGGCGCGTCGCGTTCCGGCCGCCGGACTGCCGCACGACGCGGTGGAACGAGGTGTTCAGCTCGTTCAGCAGCCGCACCTTCTGCGCGTCGTCGGCGTTGGTGAACGTCGGTTCGTTGACGCTCTCGAACAGCAGCCTGCGCGAAGAGTGCCCGAACGTCGTGGCGATCTGGGTCCAGGTCGAGGTGAACCGCGCGAGCACGTTGTCGTGGTCGGCGGGCATGGTCGCGATCCACTGCCAGGAGTCGTGGTGCATGTTGAGCACGACGTAGAGGTTCTCGGCCAGCGCCCAGTCCACGACCTGCTTCACACGGCCCATGAACTTGGCGTCGATCGTGTAGGGAGCGGTGGTCGACTGGGCGTTCGACCACGTCACGGGAATGCGGACACTGCGGAAACCTTGCGCGCGAAGGGTTTCGAACAGCTCCCTGGTGGCAGGCGGGTTGCCCCAGGCCGTCTCGTCGGGGATGGCGTCGAGGCTGTTGCCCAGGTTCCACGAGGGCTGCATCGCGGCGGCGACGGCCATCGCGCCGCTCGGGACGCCGGGCTCCGCCTCGGGGGCGGCGCCGGACGCCGTGCCCGAGGCGAGGACCCCGGCGACGACCAGCGCCAACGGGAGGGCCACCACCTGTCGGAGCCTGCCGCGCCAGGACAGCGGTCTGGTTCGATCCATGTCGGTGCCTTTGCTGTCGGTGGGATCGGTTGCGGCGGCGGGCTTGGGGGACGCCGGTCAGCTGTCGAGCGGCTCGTAGTCGGACCAGTCGAAGTGGACGGCGCCCGCGGCGGCGTACAGGCCGATGACCCGGCCGGTGAAGCCGCCGGCGACTTCGGTGGAGAGGTAGCGGCCGTCGAGGGTGGCGAGGGTGGTGAACGTCCCGTCCGGCTCGCCGATGCCGAAGGACACGGTGTCGGGGCCGGTGCGCGGGTCCCGGAGGTTCTTCTCCTCCAGCACGTCGACGCCCAGGACCAGCGGTCCGGCCGGCACCGCCCGGGACGCCACGACGGTCTTCAGCGAGCCGACGCGGGCAACCACCCACACCTCGCCGACGGTCGCCTCGATCTCGTAGTGGTGCTCCTCGTCCAGCCGCACCGCGAGACCGCCCGTTCCGCGCGAGGCGTCCACGAGCGTGCGCACCCGGCAGGACGGGTGACGCTGGCGGCGGCCGACGAACACGACGTCGAGCGCGTCCAGGGACTCGCCGCGCGCGCGGAGGGTCAGCCACCCGGCACGTTCCTCCGTCGTGCAGTGCTGTTCCCGGCGGTCGCGCAGCGAGATCCACGCCGGCGGGAGCACGGGGAGGTCGAAGTCGTCCCGACGCGCCTCGGTCGGCGCCGGCCCCAGCGGCCAGGGCACGGTCGCCTCGGGCTCCAGCGGGCCGACGACCGGCCAGTCGTCCACCCAGGTCACGGGCGCGAGGAACGTCTCACGGCCCAGCACGTGCCAGCCGGGTGTCCCGCCGCCCGGCCGCACGCCGAGCAGCACCATCCACCAGGAGCCGTCCGGCCCCTGAACGAGGTCGCCGTGCCCGGTGTTCTGGATCGGGTGGTCGGCGCCCCGGTGGGTCAGGACCGGGTTCGCCGGGCACGCCTCGAACGGGCCGGACGGTGTGGGGCCGCGGGCGATCGAGACGCCGTGGCCGCGTTCGGTGCCGCCCTCGGCGATGAGCAGGTACCAGTACTCGCCGATCCGGTACAGGTGCGGCGCTTCCGGGGCCTTCGCGCCGGGCGCCCCGGACCAGATCCGCCGCGGCGCGTCGAGCACCTGCCCGGTGTGCGGGTCGATCCGGACCTGGGACACCCCGGCGACCGTGCTCCAGCACGTGCCGTCTTCGTCCCACGCGAGGTCGGGGTCGATGCCGGGCAGGTCGGGCAGCAGGACCGGGTCCGACCACGGTCCGGCGGGGTCGGTGGCCGTGACCAGGAGGTTCCCGTCGCCGCTCACGTTCGTGGTGATCAGGTAGAACCGGCCGTCGTGGTGGCGCAGGGTCGGCGCGTAGACACCGGCGGACGACGGCGAGTCGAGCGGGAGGCGGAGCTGCTCCGGCCGGTCGAGCACGTTGCCGATCTGCGTCCACCGCACCAGGTCGCGGCTGTGGAAGATCGGCACGCCGGGGAAGTACTCGAAGCTGGAGCAGACGAGGTAGTAGTCGTCGCCGACGCGGCAGACGCTCGGATCGGGGTGGAAGCCCGCGATCACCGGGTTGGCGAACGTGCTGTGATTCGGTGACATCCCATCAGGCCCTTCGTGGTTTGGAGCGCGCTCCAGCGCACCGGTGCGGCACGGCGCACGGTGTGGTCGACGGGTCGGGTGACGGTCAGGGCATTCGGAGCACGGCCCAGCCGTGAGGTGGCAACTCGGTCAGCGGACCACCGGTGAGCAAGTCGTGGGCGGCCTCGGGGAGCGGGACGGTGTCGTCACCGTGGTTGAGCAGGAAGCGCCACCCGCCGCGGGTGACGGCTTCCACGCCGGGCGGCCACTCGCGGACCACACCGGCTTCACCCAGCAGCCGGGCGATCAGCGCGGTGTAGTCCGAGGTGTCGAGGACGGTGGAGAGGTACCAGCCGTGGCCGGCACCGTAGGCGTGGCGGGTCAGCGCAGGGTGTCCGGCGAGCATCCCGTGGGTGTAGGCGGCGATCGCCTCGGCGCCGTCGAGGTGCAGGTACTCGCTCCACACCGTGCCGTGCGCGCCGTCGGACAGCGTGATCCGCTCCTCCCGCCGCAACGGCCGGGGCTCCTCGACCCGGACGCCGAGGGCTTCGCGCAGCGGTCCGGCCGGGAACCCGCCGAGGCGGGCGTGGGGGCGTTCGTCGACCACGCCGCTGAAGTGCTGGACGAGCAGCGTGCCGCCGTCGGCGACGTATCGGCGCAGGTTCGCCGCCCCCGCGTCGGACATCAGGAGCAGGGCAGGGGCCAGGACGAGTCGGTACCGGCTCAGGTCGTGCTCCGGGTGGGCGAAGTCGGTCACGACCCCCACGTCCCACAACGCCCGGTGCGCACGCCGGAGCATCAAGTGGTAGTCGAGCGCCGGCGAGGGCAGGCCATCGGCCTCCGACGCCCACCACGCCTCCGCGTCGTGCAGCACGGCGACCTCGGCGGTGACGGTCGATCCGGCGACCTCCGCGAGCCGGGTGACGGCGTCGCCGAGGGCCTCCACCTCCCGGAAGACCCGGCTGTCCGGCCCGGCGTGCGGCACCATCGCCGAGTGCCACGTCTCGGCGCCCGCCTTCGACTGGCGCCACTGGAAGAACAGCGCGCCGTCCGAGCCCCGCGCGATGTGGCTCAGCGTGTGCCGCATGATGTCGCCCGGGTCCTTCGGCAGCACTTGGCCTTCGGCGTAGACGGTGTTCGCGCCCTGCTCCATGAGCAACCACGGCCGGCCGCCGCCGAACGAACGGGCGCGGTCCGCGCCGAACGCGGTGTCCGCCGCGGCGTCGAGGCCCGGCCGGTCCGGGTAGTGGTCGACGGTCACGAAGTCCAGCTCGCGGCCGAACGCCCACAGGTCGAGGTTCTGGTAGCCGGGCAGCATCAGGTTGGTGGTCACCGGGCGGTCGCTGTGCGCGCGGATCGCGTCGCGCTGCTCCCGGTAGGCGGCGAGGGCCGTGTCGGACCAGAAGCGGCGGAAGTCCAGCGACTGCCCGGGGTTGTGGTGCCACTGCGTGGCGCGTGGCGGCAGGACGTCGTCCCACGAGGTGTAGCGCTGGCTCCAGAACGCCGTGCCCCACGCCTCGTTCAGCGCGTCCAGCGTGCCGTGCCGTTCACGCAGCCAAGTGCGGAACGCGGCGGCGGCGTGGTCGCAGAAGCAGAGCGTCATGTACTCGTTGTGCACGTGCCACAGCGCGACCGCGGGGTGCCGGCCATAACGCTCGGCCAAGGCGGAGGCGATGCGGCGGGCCGCGTCACGGTAGGCCGGCGCGGCGAGGCAGTAGGTGTCGCGGCTGCCGTGCACGAGCCGGACGCCGTCGGCGGTCACCGGCAGCGCGTCCGGGTGCGCCTTGGTGAACCACGTGGGAGGGGAGGCGGTCGGCGTGGCCAGGTCGACGGCGACGCCGCCCGCGTGCAGCCGGTCGAGGTGGGCGTCGAGCCAGGCGAAGTCGTAGCGGCCTTCCTCGGGCTCCATCAGGGCCCACGAGAACACGCCGACGGTGGCGAGGTTGACCCGCGCCCGGCGCATCAGCTCGTCGTCCTCGGCCCAGACCTCCTTGTCCCACTGCTCGGGGTTGTAGTCGCCGCCGAAGGCGAGACCGCCGAGCCGCTCGGTCAGGTCGCGCGTGGTCATGCCAGCTCCTGTCGGTGGATACTCCGGTGTTCATGCCGGGGAGGAAACCGATGCTCGACCGCATCGGCAAGGCTGATTCGCTGGGTGTTGATGTGAATCATGGTGTCGGGGTCGGTGGTGAAGCGGGCGTTCAGGTTCCGCTTTTATCCGTCTGCGGCGCAGGAAGTGGAGTTGTTGCGTACGTTCGGGTGTGTGCGGGTGGTGTACAACCGGGCGTTGGAGGTCCGCACGGCGGCGTGGTTCGGTGAGCAGCGTCGGGTGAACTATGTGCAGACGTCGGCGTTGTTGACGGAGTGGAAGAAGACCGACGGGTTGGGGTTTCTCAACGAGGTGTCGTCGGTGCCGTTGCAGCAGTCGTTGCGGCACTTGCAGTCGGCGTTTGCGGCGTTCTGGGAGAAGCGGGCGCGGTATCCCCGGTTCAAGTCCCGCAAGCGGGGCAGGGCTTCCGTCGAGTACACCCGGTCGGCGTTCCGTTGGCGCGACGGGCGGCTCACCCTGGCGAAGATGGCTGAGTCGTTGGACATCGTGTGGTCGCGGCCGTTGCCCGAGGGTGCCGAGCCGTCCACGGTGACGGTGTCGCGTGACCCGGCCGGTCGGTGGCACGTGTCGATCCTGGTTGAAACCACCATAATCCACGCCCCACCCACAGATCACGTCGTGGGTGTCGATGCGGGGATCACTTCCCTGGTCACGTTGTCGACCGGGGATAAGATCACCAACCCGAAGCGCGAACGGCGGGATCGGGAACGGCTGGCCCGCGCGCAGCGGGCGTTGGCCCGCAAGGAGAAGGGCTCCCACAACCGGGTCAAGGCGCGGCTGCGGGTGGCTCGTGTGCATGCCCGCATTGCCGACCGCCGGCGGGATTTGTTGCACAAGTTGACCACTCGACTCGTCCGGGAGAACCAACTGGTCGTGATCGAGGACCTGGCGGTCCGCAACATGCTGCGCAACAGGTCGTTGGCTCGAGCCATCTCCGACGCGTCGTGGTCGGATCTGCGGTCGATGCTGGAGTACAAGTGCGGCTGGTACGGCCGTGACCTGGTCGTGGTCGACCGGTGGCTGCCCAGCTCGAAGACGTGCTCGGACTGCGGATACCTGCTGGACACGCTGCCGTTGCGGGTGCGGGAGTGGACGTGCCCCGGTTGCGGGGCTTCGCACGATCGCGACGTGAACGCCGCGCGCAACATCCTGGCCGCCGGGCAGGCGGTCACAGCCTGTGGAGCCGGGGTAAGACCGACCCGACGCTAGTCGGCGAGGCATCCGGCGAAACCTCCCTTCCGGGGAGAAGAAACAGGAACTGCCGGGCGCGAGCCCGACGGGGAATCCCTCCCTTCAGAGAGGGAGGTTGTCAAGCCTGCTCCTCGTGCAGTGGCAGCCGTGCGTCGTCGCGCACGAACAGGGGGATGCGTTCGATCGGGGCGGCGACGGTGAGCGTCTGCCCACCCGCGTGTTCATGGCCGGTCCACGCGTCGGTCCACCGGGCTCCGGCGGGCAGGTGCACCGTCCGCTCCCGTGCCCCCGCGGCGGTGACGGGCGCGACGAGCAGGTCGGGGCCGAGCAGGAACGCGTCGTCGACCTCCCACGCGCCCTCGTCGTCGGGGAACTCCAGGAACAACGGCCGCATCGGCGGCAGACCGGTCTCGGCGGCGGCGCGCATCTGCTCCATGACGTACGGCCGCAGGCGTTCGCGCAGGCGGAGGTGGTCGACCAGGATCGGGTACACCTCGTCGCCGTAGGACCAGACCTCGTTGGGCAGGCCCGTCATGGCGGGCTCCAGGAGCTGCGAGGGGCCGCGGAAGCCGTGCAGGCGGAACAGCGGGCAGAACGTCCCGTACTGGAACCACCGCACCAGCACCTCGCGGTACGCCGGGTCGTCCGGGTCGCCGCCGTGGAAGCCGCCGATGTCCGTCGTCCACCACGGGATGCCGGACATCATCACGTTCAGACCGGCCTTGATCTGCGCGCGCAACGTGGTGAAGTCCGTGCCGATGTCGCCGGACCACAGCGCCGCGCCGTAGCGCTGCGCGCCCGCCCAGGACGACCGGTTGAGCGAGATGACCTCGGTCTCGCCCGCCGCGCGCAGGCCGTCGTGGACCATGCGGGCGTTCTCGCGCGGGTACAGGTTGGCCACCTCCAGGCCCGGACCCGCGTGGTAGCGCAGGCCGGTCTGGTGGCCGGGCCTGATCTCGGGCTCGCAGGCGTCGAGCCAGAAGACCGTGATGCCCAGCTCGTGGTAGCCGCGGCGGATCCGCTCCCAGACGTGGTCGCGGGCGGCGGGGTTGGTGCTGTCGTAGAACGCGACCTGCGCCGAGTACGCGCCCAGGCCCTTGTCCGGCCAGTCGGCGTGGGCCACCGGCCCGTAGTCGGAGCCGATGAACAGGCCCTGGTCCAGCATCGCGTGGTAGTTCTCGCTCACCGGGCTGACGGACGGCCAGACCGAGACCATGAGCTTGACGCCCATCTCGTCCAGCTCGCGCACCATCCCGGCCGGGTCGGGCCACTCCTCCGGGTCGAAGCGCCACTCGCCGAGGTGGGTCCAGTGGAAGAAGTCGCAGACGATCACCGACAGCGGCAGGCCGCGCCGCTGGTACTCGCGGGCGACCTCCAGCAGCTCGTCCTGGGTGCGGTAGCGCAACTTGCACTGCCAGAAGCCGGCCGCCCACGCGGGCAGTTCGGGCGCGTGGCCGGTCGCGTCGGCGTACCGCCGCAGCACGTCGGCAGGTGCGCCCGCGGTCACCCAGTAGTCGATCTGGCGGGCGCTGTCGGCCACCCACCGGGTGCCGGTCTCGGCCAGCTCGACGCGGCCGACGGCAGGCGAGTTCCACAGCAGGCCGTAGCCGCGGTCGGACACCAGCAGCGGGATGGTCACCTCGCCGTTGCGCTGCACGAGGTCGACGACCGCGCCCTTCTGGTCGAACATGCCGTGCGTGTGCTGGCCGAGGCCGTAGAGCCGTTCACCGGGGTAGGCGCGGAACCGCTGCTCCAGGCGGTGGTAGCCGTTGCCGTTCGGCGCCGCCGACCGCGGACCCGGCCACCAGAAGTGGGCGGGCTGCTCGGCCAGCAGCTCCGCCCCGTCCTCCGTGCGCAGGAACGTCAGCCGGCCCGCGGTCGCCGGGAGGTACGGGGTGACCGAGCCCGCGGTGTCGGCGTCGACCCGCACCGTCAGCGCGCCGTTGACCAGGGTCGCGTGGTGCTCGGCGATGCCGATCTCCGGCTTGCCGCCCGGCGGGACGTCGAGCAGCGCGCCAGGCAGGTCGTCGAGCACCGGTCCGCCGGGCGTCGCCCGTACCCGGACGGCGTCGGGCCCCCACGCCTCGATGCGCAAGGTCTCGCCGTTGGCCCGCCATTCGAGGCCGTTGCCGAGATCGCGGAAGTGCATTCGGTGCTCCTGGCGTGGTGACGGTTCGTCGCGTCCGGACCGAAGGGCCGCGGACGAGGGGAGCCGCTTGCGGGTGTCAGGGCGTGCTGGGTGCCCGGCTGAGGTGGGGGCCGGTGCTCTCCCGAACGGTCAGGACGGGCTGGAGCAGGACGAGTTCGTCGTCCGGCTCTTCGTTGCGCCCGGCGGCGGTGATCCGCTTGAGGAGCTGCTCGACGGCGACCCGGCCGAGTTCCTGGGCCGGGCCGGTGACCGCCGTCAGCGCGGGCGCGTACTGCTCGGCGAGCAGTTCGGGGCACAGCGCGATCACCGAGGCGTCCTCGGGCACCGTCCGCCCGCTGATCCGCAGCAGGCTGAGCAGCGGGCCGATCGCACCCTCGTTCTGCACCACGAACCCCGTGGTGTCCGGCCGGTCGGCGAGGATGCGGGCCAGCGTCCCGGCGGTGCTCTCGTACGTGCCCTCGCACGGCCGGTGCACGAAACGCAGACCTCGCTCCTCGGCGCGTTCCCGGAAGCCCACGAGCGTGCGCTCGGCGTACCCGGCGTGCCGCTGGTACACCCCCGAGCCGTACCCGATGAACGCGATCTCCCGGTGGCCCAGGTCGGCCAGGTGGTCCGCGCACGAAGCGCCCGCGGCCCTGAAGTCGTGGTCCACGCAGGACAGACCCCTCCGGTCGTCGGGAAGGCCGATGAGCGCGGCCTGCGTGCGCAACTCGCGCAGCACCGGGATGCGCTCGTCGTCCAACCCGACGTCCATCAGGATCACGCCGTCCGCCAGCCCGCTCACCGCGACCCGGCGCACGCCCTCCGGGCCCTCGTCGTTGGTGATCAGCAGGACGTCGTAGCCGTGCTGGCGGGCCGTCATGGTGACCGAGATGGCGATCTGCATCATGATCGGCACGTAGACGTCGGCGCGCAGCGGCACCACCAGGGCGACTATGTGGGAGCGCTTCGCGGCCAACGCCCTGGCGCCGGCGTTGGGGTGGTAGCCGAGTTCGGCCACCGAACGCTCGACGCGGCGCCGGGTCTCCTCGGAGATCGAGCGCTTGCCGCTGAGCACGTAGCTGACCGTGCTGGCGGAAACGCCCGCGTGCCTGGCCACATCGGCGAGTGTCACCATGCGTGATGCTCCTGCTTTCTCGTTCTTCGTCGGGGCCCGCTCCGGCGCCCGCGCCCAGTGTGCCCGTTCAGCCCTTGACAGCCCCGGTGAGCACGCCGACGCGGAAGTGCTTCTGCATGAACGGGTACACCAGCAGCAGCGGCACGATGGTCAGCACCACCACCGCCATCTGCAACGACAGCGGCGCGGTCTGCGCGAACTGCGAGCCGAAGCCCGAGTTCACCGACCCGGGCAGCCCGTTGCCCCGGTTGACGTAGGTCAGCAGCACGTACTGGAGCGGCCACTTCTCGCTGTCGGTCGGCATGTAGAGCATCACGTTGAAGAACGAGTTCCAGTAGCCCACGCCGTAGAACAGGGCGACGACCGCGGTCACCGCCCGGGACGTCGGCAGGACGATCGTCCACAGGATCCGCCAGTCGCCGGCGCCGTCGATCCGCGCCGCCTCGATCAGGTCGGCCGAGGTGCTCGAGTAGAACGCCCGCAGCACCAGGATGTTGAACACCGACACCGCGCCGGGCAGGATCAGCGCCCAGTACTGCCCGTAGCCGCCCAGTTCGGTGACGACCAGGAAGGTCGGGATCAGGCCGCCGCTGAGGAACATCGTGAGGATCAGCAGCACCAGGATGAAGCGGTGGGCCACCGAGCCGGACCGGGACAGGCCATAGGCGCACAGGATCGACACGACCATGGAGAGCACCGTGCCGACCGCCGTGATGCCGAGGCTGACCAGCAGCGCGTTGCGCACCGTGGCGTCGCCGAGCATCACGCGGTACGCCTCGAAGGTCACGTCGGTCGGCCACAGCACCAGGCCACCCGCGCGGTTGACCGCCGCCTGCGTGGACAGGCTGGTCACCACGATGATCCACAACGGCACCAGGACGACCGCCACGACCACGCCGAGGGCCAAGCCCTTGGCGGTCTGACCGGCTGTGGTGGGCGGCTCCTCCCAGACCGGGCGGCTGGAGCGCTTTCGCCGCCGTACGGCACCCCGACCGGTCACGGGGCGCTCGTCCTTGGCGCGTTCGATGGTGAGCGTGTCGGTCATCTCCGGTACAACCCATCTTCGCCGAAAGCGTGCGCCAGCTTGTTCGCGCCCCAGATGAGCAGCAGCGAGATGACGCTCTTGAACAACCCGGCCGCCGCGCCGTAGCTGTAGTTGTTGGTGGCGATGCCGTAGTAGAACGAGAACGTGTCGAGTACGTCGGCCGCTTCGTGGCCGACCGCCTGCCGCTGGATCAGGAACTGCTCGAACCCCACGGTGAGCGCGTTGCCCAGGCGCAGCACCAGCATGAGCATGATGACGCCCATCATCCCGGGCAGGGTGATGTGCCACAGCCGCCGCCACCGCCCGGCTCCGTCCACCGCCGACGACTCGTACAGGTCGGTGTTGATCGCGGCGAGCGCGGCGAGGAAGACGATGATCGACCAGCCGGCTTCCTTCCAGATCGCCTGCGAGGTGATCAGCAGCACGAAGGTGTCGGGGTTGGTCATGATGTCCCAGGTGCTCATGTCGTTGCTGCGCAGGAACTGGTTGAGCAGCCCCGCACCGCCGAACATCTGCTGGAAGATCGTGATCGCGAGCACCCACGAGAAGAAGTGCGGCAGGTAGGCGATGGACTGGATGAGGTTGCGCAGCCGTTCGCTGAGCACCGAGTTCAACAGCAGCGCGAGCGCGATCGGGATCGGGAAGAACAGGATCAGCTGCACGAAGCTGAGGTACAGCGTGTTCGTCAGCGAGCCCCAGAACAGCGAGTCCCCGAACAGGGCCACGAACTGGTCGAAGCCCACCCACTCGCTGTTCCACACCCCCACCAGCGGGTTGTAGTCCTGGAACGCAGTCAGCAGCCCGAACAGCGGCACGTAGTTGAACACCAGGAGCAGGACCACGGCGGGAACGGTCATCAACAACAGCGACCGGTCCCGCCGCAGCCTCGCCCGCAGGCTCAGCTTGTTCTTCCGCGCGGGTGGCTTCGTGCCAGGTTCCGTGTCAACGGAACTCATTGCCCGGTCCCGAACTTCTGGAGGACGTTCTCGTCCGTCCACTGGATCAGCTTGTCCCCGCCGCCACTGGACTTCCAGGTGTTGATGGCCTCCTTCACCTCCGAGACCTTCTTCTTGCCGTGGTAGCAGTCCTTGATGGCGTCCTCGACGGCCTGTCCCGCGTCGGCGGTGGCCATCGACCGCGGCAGGCTGATGTTCATGTTCCAGAACACCGGCTTCTTCAGGTGCTTGACGTTCGCGGCCTGCCAGGCGGTGTAGTCGTTGGTGACGATCTCCGTGCCGGGGTTGCTGATCACCGCGGGCGGCGAGGCCAGGAACGGGTAGGTCTGCGGCTGGACGTTCTTCTTGCCCTCTTCGGTGGCGGTCGGGATGCCGTCGACCATCGTGTGGTGGACGCCTTCGACACCGAAGTTGATCAGCGTGTACTCCGCCGAGCCGTACGGCGCGGCCAGGTAGTCGGCCACCGCCAGCAACTCCTCGATCTGCTCCGGCCTCAGGTTGCTGTTCAGGTAGCTGATGATGCGGGAGGAGGAACCGATCTCGATCAGCGGCTCGCCCTTGCCGTCCGCGGTGAAGAAGTCGAAGTAGGCCCGCCGGTAGTCCGGGTTGGCAGCCGTGCCGGACTGGTGGTCGGAGGCGTTCCACCCGCCGGCGCCGCCGCCGACGATCAGCGTCTTCCCGGAGTAGAAGCGCACGTTGCCGTCGGCGTTGTTGCCGGCCAGCGCGTCCGGGTGCAGGAGGCCCGCGGTCGCGGCGTTGTAGTGCCACTCCAGGGCGTCCAGCAGTTGCGGCATCTCGTACTTGTGGACCAGCTTGCCGTTGTCCACCTTCCACTTCTGGGGCACGCCCCAGGACGGGAACATGTAGGTCCACAGGTCGTCGAACGCCCACACGCCGGCCTTGGCGTCGGTCAGCTCCTTGCCCAGCTTCATCAGGTCGTCGGCGGACTTCACCTGGTCCGCGGTGATGCCCTTGGCCTCGAGGACGTCACGGCGGAAGCTCACGGCGCCGGTGAACACGAACCCGCTGGAGAACGACGGGATGCCGTAGATCTTGTCGCCCCAGGCGCCGGACTGCCACGCGCCCGTGGGGATGGCCGCGAGGTTGGGGTACTTCTTGATCTTGTCGCCGGAGAGGTAGGGCGTCAGGTCCGCGAGCTGCGACCCGGCCAGCTCGCCGACGTTGAAGTTGGCGTTCCACCAGGACGGCAGCTGGATCCAGTCGGGCAGCTTCTTGGCGGCGGTCATCGTGGGGATGATCGTGGCGTAGTTGTTGCCGTCGGCCGGCTTCATGTCGAGCGTGACGCCCAGCGCCTTGTTCATCGCCTGGTAGAACGAGTTGTCGGCGGTCGGGACCGTGCCCCACAGCGGCGTGACGGTCGTGTACTTGCCGCCCTTGCCCGGGATGCCGGACACCGTGGTGACCGGGTTCGACGGGTAGGCGAGGAAGCCGGGGTCGGTCAGCACGTCCGGGCCGCCGGCGACGGACGGGATGTCCGGCTTGATCGCGCTGCTCGGCACGTAGTTCGGCAGCGCGGACTTGAGGGCGTCGCTGTTCGCGCCGGTCTTCTGCTCGGCGCCGCCGCCGCAGGCGGACAGACCGCCCATGGCCGTGAGCCCCGCGACTGAAGCCGTGACGCTCAAGAACCTCCGGCGATTCAGCTCAATCCCCATGACAGGGACCACCCTTCTTCGTTGAAAGCGGCGTTGTCGAAGCGCTTAGATGATGCCGGAGACTAATCATGTGACGTGGCGCACGGCAAGGGGCAGTTTTCCAGGGAGATGCCAGCTTGGTCGGACCAATTGACAGCACCGCGGGGCCCGTGTCAGCGTTGAAGCGCTTCACCTGATCTAACTCGAGGGGTTGTGCCGCGTGAGTTCCTCATCCCTGTCCGCCACCGTGCGGCTGCCGTTCCACGACTCCGAGCTGGACGTGCGCAAGCGCGTCGATGATCTGCTCGACCGGCTGACGCTCGACGAGCGGCTCGCGATGCTGCACCAGCACGCACCGGCCGTGCCGCGGCTCGGCGTCGGGCCCTTCCGCACCGGCTCCGAGGCGTTGCACGGTGTCTCGTGGCTCGGCGTCGCCACGGCGTTCCCGCAGGCAGTGGGCCTGGGCGCGACCTGGGACGAGGAGCTGGTCCGCCGCGTGGCGGAGGCGACCTCGATCGAGCTGCGCGCGTTCCACCGGCACCGCCCGCCCACCGACGGCGACGCCCCGACGAGCCTTCAGGCGTGGGCGCCGGTGGTGAACCTGCTGCGCGACCCGCGCTGGGGACGCAACGAGGAGGGCTACTCCGAGGACCCCGTGCACACCGCGCGACTGGGGGAGGCGTTCTGCCGCGGCATGGCGGGCGACGACCCGCGGTTCCTGCGCACGGCACCCGTGCTCAAGCACTTCCTCGCCTACAACAACGAGGACGACCGCTGCACCACTTCGTCCGGTGTGCGTCCCCGTGTGCTGCACGAGTACGACCTGGCGGCGTTCCGGCCCGTGGTGGCGTCCGGCGCGGCGACCGGCGCCATGGCCGCATACAACCTGGTCAACGGCCGTCCGTGCCACGTCAGCCCGCTGATCGAGGACGAGCTGCGCCGCTGGGCCGAGCCGACCGGGCACGAGCTGTTCGTGGTCAGCGACGCGGAAGCGCCGTCCAACCTGGTCGACCCGGAGCACTACTTCGACGACCACGTGGAGTCCCACGCCGCCGCGCTCAAGGCGGGCATCGACAGCTTCACCGACCACGGCCTGGACAGCGCCACACCGGTCGGACGGCTGCGCGAGGCGCTGGAACGTGGCCTGATCGACGAGACCGACATCAACCGCGCGGTGCGCCGGCAGCTGGCGCTGCGGTTCCGCCTCGGTGAGTTCGACCCGGACCTCGACCCGTACGCCGCGATCGGTCCCGACGTGATCGACCACCCGGACCACCGGGTGCTCGCCGCACGTGCGGCCACGGAGTCCGTGGTGCTGCTGAAGAACGACGGGCTGCTGCCGCTCGACAAGGCCGCGGCACCCCGCCTCGCGGTCATCGGACCGCTCTCCGACGTGCTGCACGAGGACTGGTACAGCGGCACGCTGCCGTACCAGGTCACCATCGCCGCCGGTCTTGAGGCCGCGGTCGGCGAGGTGGTCCGCGTGTCGGGCGAGGACCGGATCGCGCTGCGTTCCGGCACCACCGGCCGGCTCCTCGGCGACACCGCGTTCGACGTCGCCGAATGGGGCGACGGCGTGGTGACCCTGCGGTCGGCCGACACCGGTCTCCACCTGAGCGCCAAGGACGGCTCGCTGGTCGCCGACGAGGAGCGGATCAAGAGCTGGGACGTGCACCAGACGTTCCGGCTGGAGCCCGTCGCGGACGACGGCGACATTGTGCTCCTACGCAACGTCCTGACCAGCCGTTACGCCGCGGTCGACCCCGACGGCCGCGTGGGCGTCACGGCCGAGACGCCCGAGACCGCCGAGCGCTGGTCGCGGGAGCTGCTGCGCGACGGCGCGGAGGAGGCCCGCACCGCCGCGGCCGCCGCCGACGTCGCGGTCGTCGTCCTCGGCAACCACCCGCTCATCAACGGCCGCGAAACCCAGGACCGCACCGGCACCGCGCTGCCCGAAACGCAGGCGGCACTGCTCCGCGCCGTCGCCGACGTCCAGCCGTCCACCGTCCTGGTGGTGATGAGCAGCTACCCCTACGCCCTCGACTGGGCCGACGAGCACCTGCCGGCCGTGGTGTGGACTTCCCACGGTGGGCAGGAGACAGGTCACGCCGTCGCCGCCGTGCTGCTCGGTGACGCCGAGCCGGCGGGCCGGCTGCCGCAGAGCTGGTACCGGGGCGACGACGAGCTGCCCCACCCGCTCGACTACGACATCATCAAGGCGGGGTGGACCTACCAGTACCACCGGGCCGCACCGCTGTACCCGTTCGGCCACGGTTTGTCCTACACCGACTTCGCCTACCGCGACCTGCGGTTGTCGTCGGAGGTCGTGCCGCAGGACGGATCGCTCGACATCTCGGTGACGGTGGCGAACACCGGCGCGCGGCCCGGCAGCGACGTGGTCCAGGTCTACGCACGGGCGTTGGCCGCCCGCTACGACGCGCCCCAGCTGCACCTCGTGGACTTCCGCAAGGTCCGCGTCGGCGCGGGGGACAGCGAGGCGCTGACCTTCCGGCTGCCCGTCGAACGGCTCGCCCACTGGGACGTCGCGCGCGGTGCGTTCACGGTCGATCCGGGCGACTACGAGATCGTCGTCGCCCGTTCCGCCGGGAACCACGTCCTCGTCGGCCGGCTCACCGTCACCGGCGAGAACCCCACGCCGCGTGCGGTGGTCGACCGGCGCACCAGCGCCGTCGACTTCGACGACTACTCGGACCTCGTGCTCGTCGACGCGACCAAGGCCACCGGCGACGCGGTCGCTCCGGCGGACCCGACGCGACCCGCGGCAGTGCTGTTCCGCGCTGTGAACCTGACCGGCGCCGTCGGCGTCGAGGTCGAGGTGGCGCGTGCGGACGGCTCGGGGGAAGCGCGGCTGGAGTTCCGCGTGGCCGACCGATCGGTAGCCGTGGTCGAGGTGCCGCTGACGGGCGACCGCCACACGTGGACGACCGCCACGGCCGAGTTCCCGGAGCGGTTGGCCGGAGTCCACGACCTGCGGGTGACCCTGCACGGCGACGTCCGACTCACCGCGTTCCGACTCACCTCGGCGACCGTGGTCGCCGAATAAGCCCGAAAACTGTCCGGTATCACCCCGCAGTCACCGGCCGCCACGTGGTCATGCACTTGTTTGGCGAGGTGCGGATCGAGCTGATCCGCACCTCGCCGGCCTTCGGTGTGCACCGGTCTCCAGGTGTGGAGCCGGGAAGTGGATCGGACGTCGAAAGAGAGTCGAAGGCGGTCGTAGTACCGATCGAGCCGAGCGGGCAACACAACCGCCGGTGAGGGAAGGGCCGCTGCTTCGTTCGTGCGTTGTGTCCGGGAGTGAGTGCCGGTCAGGCTGGTTCCGCCGCTGTGGGGTTCGCAAGAGACCCGGTTCGTGCCTTGCAGAATGCGCTTTACCGGTCGGCGACGAGTTGTGGCAGGGCAGGCGGTGGGTGGTCGAGACGGACATCGCCGAGTGTTCCTCGACGATTCCGCATGAGAAGTTGATGCAAGTGATCGAGGGACGCATCAGAACCCGCACCGTGCCTCTGACCGAAGGGGACGGGGCTGGACTTTTTGGGCTTTCACAACCGGCTGGTGCGCGGGCGGACTCGCCCGGTCGGCGCATCTGATCTTCCTCGCTCGCCGGCCCGCGCGCAAGGCGGTCCAGCGTCCACTGGACCGGATCCGGTCCATTTCGGCCCGGTCCCGGCTGCTGGTGCCGGTCGAGCAGATCGTGGATGGACTGAACGTGTTCTTCCGCAGCTGCGCGGTGGTGAGATGTCTGGCAGGATCGGCGACCGGGACCTGTCCAACTACGGCGATCCCCGTCTGCTCGATAGGCGCCTCGGGCCCTGTGCGAGTGCGGAGTTTCCGCAGTTGCACAGTCGGGCGGCGTAACTGGTCGCTGGAGCGCGACACGCCACGACTACCTGAGCATTTCGGTCTCCAGCGCACTCGCGACATGTTTCAGGCGTCGTTCTCGGGCCGCGAAATCTCACGCCTTGCGCCGCTCTGCCTCGCATGCAAACATGATTGTGCCCGTGTACGGTATTGAAAAATAGGCATCGTGCTTGTGGGGAATTGCCGACAGCGAAGTCGATCCCTGCGGTGGCGCGTAGCTTGTTGTCACTCTCTGGAATCGCCATCGCGGCGCCTGTGGGGCTTGCCCGCGACCGGGACTTTTCTTCTGGGGTATGGGAAATGGCGCCCCTCGGTGGCGGATGCTTCAAGCGGAGGAGTTCGGTGACATTCCAATCTGCCGCACGGCCCGTGCAGGCTTCCGCGTTCTGGGCGGACGGATTCCGCAGCGTGCCTTCAGCGCTCGAGCGCTGGTCTAGGGAGCGGTCCTCTCACCAGAGTTTCACGTTTCTCCGCAACGGCGAGCATCCCTCCGCGAGTTTCACCTGGCGTTCGCTGGATGAAGCGGTTGAGACCAGGATCGGAACGCTCGCACGCACTGAGTTGGCCGGTCGTCGGGCCCTGTTGATGTACCAGCCCGGACTGGAGTTCGTCGCGACGTTCGTCGCTTGCCTGCGAGCGGGCGTCGTCGCGGTGCCCGTTCCAGTGCCCCGCCGGCCCTCGGCAGTCGAACGGGTCCGGGGGATCGCGGAGGACGCCGGCACCGACGTCGTCCTGACCGACACCTCCACACTCGCGACTCTCTCGGACACCGGACTCTCCGGGCTGCGCCTAGTACGTTCGGACGTCCTGGGCGAACCCGGCGGTCCACGAGCGGAACCGGAACCTCACGAACCCGCGTTGCTGCAGTACACATCGGGTTCCACGTCCAGTCCCAAGGGCGTGATCGTGACGCACGCGAACCTCTGGCACCAGGCTCGTGAGCTGGACGAACTCTGGCCGACCCGACCCGGCGAACCCACGGTCTCGTGGTTGCCGATGTTCCACGACATGGGGCTGATCTTCGGGCTGGTGCTGCCGATCTTCCGCAGCTCGCCGACCACCCTGTTCGGGCCGGAGGAGTTCGTCCGGCGCCCCGTCCGGTGGTTGCGAGCCATCTCCGACACGCGGGCCGTCACCTCGATCGTCCCCAACTTCGCCTACGAGCGATGCCTGGAGAAGGTGAGTGCCGAGGAGCGCTCAGGACTTGACCTCTCGTCGTGGCGGTACGCCATCAACGGGGCCGAACCGGTCAGCGCCGAGACCATGCACCGGTTCATGGACACCTTCTCCGAGTGCGGTCTGAGTGCGCGGTCCGTCGTTGCCGGCTATGGGCTGGCCGAGACCACGCTGAAAGTCGCGGGAACGGCGCAGGGCCCTTCCTCGGCGCTGAAGCTGTCCGCCGAGCAGCTGCGCGGCGGGCGGGCCGTCCTGGCGCGGGCCGGCGAGCCCGCCGTGACCAAGGTCGAATGCGGCACGTCGTCTCCGGGCACCGAGATCCGGATCGTCGACCCCGTGACCACGATGCGCGTGCCGGACAGGGCCGTGGGTGAGATCTGGGTCAGCGGCCCGTCCGTGTGCGGCGGCTACTGGAACCGTCCGGAGGAGACGGAGCAGACGTTCCGGGCGCGGATCGCCGGCGATCCGGACGGCCTGACCTATCTGCGGACCGGCGACCTGGGATTCGTCGCCGATGGTGATCTCTACGTCACCGGCCGCCACAAGGATCTCGTGATCCTCCGGGGCGAGAACCACTACCCCCAGGACATCGAGGCCACGGTGGCCGCAGTAGTGCCGGGAAAGGGCCGCCCGACCGTCTGCGCGTTCGCGGTCGCCGGCGAAGTCGAGGAACGCCTCGTCGTCGCGCTCGAACTCGACCCGTCGACGCCCGCCGACGACGTGGACCGCGAGGCCGTGGCGACCGCGATCTGGCAGGAGCACGGTGTGGTCCCGGCCGCCCTCGTGTTCGTCCGGCGAGGAAAGCTGCTGAAGACCACGAGCGGGAAGCTCCGGCGCTCAGCCATCGCCCAGTCCTATCTCGACGGGATGCTCACCTCGCTTTCCAGCTCCGACGAGGTGCCCGAACCGAGTGTCGTGGCCGCGCAGCGCGAACTCGACGATCTCCTCGACTGGATCGACGACTGGGCGCTGCGCCGGGTCGACACGATGCTGATGGACGAGCGCCGCAGCATTCCGCCGCACGTCGTGCTGGACTTGGCACGCCGCGGTGTGCTCGGAATGCAGGTTCCACGTGCGGAGGGCGGGCTGGGCCTCGACGACTCGGGGGTCCTGCGGATCCTCGAACGGCTGGCCGGGGTGGACCTCTGCCTGGCGACGTACGTCTGCGACAACAACATCCTCGGGGTCCGGCCGATCCTGCGGTTCGCCGACGAGTCGGTGCGCGGGCGGCTCGCTCCTGACTTGGCACGCGGCCGGGCACTCACGGCGTTCGCGCTCACCGAGCCCGGAGCCGGCTCGTTCGTCCCGTCGATCTCCTCCACCGCGACGCGAACCGAGGACGGCTCATGGCGGCTCGACGGCGTCAAGTCCTGGAGCGGGAACGCGGCCGGCTCCGACGTCATCGTGACGTTCGCCCACGCCTACGACGAGCGCGGGCGCAGCCTGGGAATGACGGCGTTCCTCATCGACACCGACGACAACGCGGTCCGCATCGGGGAGGAGGAGCTGACCATGGGCATGCGCTCCATGGTTCACAACACCGTTGTGCTCGACGGGGCCCTGGTCGGCGACGAACGGGTGCTGGGGAAGGTCGGCCGCGGGTTCGACGTCGCCAACGACGCCATGGCGCGGGCCCGTTTGATGATCGGCGGCCTTTGCCTCGGCGCGATGAAGCGCTGCCTCGGTGTGGCCGTCGGCTACGCCCGGCGCCGCCCGATCAGCACCGGCCTGATGGTCGACAACCCGGTCGTCCGCGAGACTCTCTCCGACGCAGCCGCGGCGGTCCGAGCCGTCGAGGCCGTCGTCCACGGCGCGGCCTCGCTGTTCGACGCCCGCCGCCCGGTGAGCGAACTGGTCCCGCTCGTGCTCAAGGTGGTCTGCCCCGAGCTGCTCTGGAAGGTCGTCGACGACACCGTCCAGACCCTCGGCGGTCGCGGCTATATAGAGACCAACGACGTGCCTCGGTTTCTGCGCGATGCTCGGGTCCTGCGCATCTTCGAGGGGCCGACCGAGAGCTTGCGCATGCACCTGGGGTCGTTGGTCCTCCACCGGCGGCCCGAACTGCGGACCCTGATCGAGGACGAACTCGGCGACCGGGACGCCGCTCGCGTCCTCACCTCGATGATCGACGACGTGCTGGCCGCTTTCGAGCAGTGGTCGTTCGCCGACACCGTGGAGGGCACGCGCCTGCTCCAGGACCGGCTCGGTGCCGTGGTCGCCGCAGGCGTGGTGGACGTCCTGGTCCGGCGAGCGGTGGATCCGGACGACGGGAGCGGAGCGCGGGCCTGGGCGGCCCGACGGCTGCGACAGGCGCACCGGGTCGCGACCGAGCGCCCGGCGATGCTGGAAGCCGCCCGGCTGCTGGAGATGACGGAAGCGGAGGTGACCCGCGCGCACAAGCTCGCCTCACGCAAGCCCGGTGTCCGGCTCGAAGTCGATGCCCTCGTCGCGGGTCGCGACACCGCGGGCCGTCCGCGAACCCCGCCTCCGGCGGCCACGACGCCGATTCCGGCCGGGACGGCGAACACGGGACCTGCCGGACCCGCAGGGGCGGACGTCGCGCTGTGGCGACGCCGGCTGACCGGCTGGGTGGCCGAGCGCGCGGGCGTGGGTGTGGACCAGGTCGAGGACGCGGCCTCGTTGCAGCGCTACGGCATCGACTCGGTCGCGATCACCGAGTTGGTCGCCGATCTCTACGACGTCGACGGCCTCGACGTGCCCACCGCGCTCGTGTGGGAGAACCCGACGATCGAGTCGCTCGTGCGGGAGATCGCGGTCCTCGCCGCGCAGGCGCCGAGCGGCCAGGACCGAGAACTCTTCGAGGCAGCGCAGAGCCGAACGACGGAGGCCATGTGACACACGTGAGGACGGGAGTCGGAGACCTCACCGTCGGACAAGAGGCCCTGTGGTACCTGCACAAGGCCGAGCCCGGGAGCTCGGCCTACAACGTGGTGTTCGCGGTGCGCGTTCTCAGTGATCTCGATGTCACCGTGCTGCGCCGTGCTGTGACCGCGCTGGTCGAGCGCCACGACGTTCTGCGTTCGCGCTTCACGGAGCCGAGCGGGCGTACCCGTCGGGTGGTGGACCCGCCTGAGCGGGTCGAGCTCCAGGTGGAGGACCACAGCGCGATCAGTGACACCGCGCTGCGCGACCGGGTCCACGCCGTGGCCGCCGAACCGTTCGACCTCGGGTCCGGCACGTTCCGAGTCGTGCTCTTCCGGGTCGAGGGCCGGGCGTCGGTCCTGCTCCAGGTGACCCACCACATCATCACCGACTTCGTGTCGCAGGGCGTGGTGATGGACGATCTCCTCGCCCTCTACGAAGCGGTGCTCGACGGTCGCGAGCCCGAGGTGCGGAGGCTGCACGCGACCTACGACGACTTCGTCCGCGCCGAGGCGGACATGCTCGCCTCGGCGCGTGGTGAGGTTTTGGACCAGTTCTGGCGTGCCGAGCTCGCGCAGGCGCCGACCGACGTCCTCCTGCCCACCGAAGGCGAGCCGGAGTCCGGATCGCGGGCGACAGGGGCGACGGTGCGCGTACCTCTCAGGCTTGCGCTGCTCGACCGCCTCGACGCGTTCGGGCGCGAGATCGAGATCAGCCCTTTCAGCTGCCTGCTGGCTGCGTTCGAGGCTGTCCTCGCACGCTACACGGGGCAGGACGACTTTCTTGTCGCGTGCCCGACCATGCCCGACATGCGCCGCCAGCGCGGCGTCGCCGGCTACTACGTCAACCCGGTTCTGGTCCGGTCGGACCTGCGGGGCGCCGACAGCTTCACGGCACTGGCCCAGGCGGTCCACGACCGGCTTCGACGTGCCGTGCTCCATCGTGATCAACCGTTCGCGTTGGTGGTGCGCGCGCTCGCCCCGCTTCGGCGAGCCGGGCGGGCGTCGGTCGGGCAGGTCGCGTTCAGCGTGCAAGCCGCTCACCGGTCGGGCGAACTCCTGAACATGCACGCGAGCGGCGAGGCCGGCGGCCGGTGCGTGGTGCACGGTGTGGAGGTCGCGGCGTTCGACGTGCCGCAGCAGGAGGGGCAGTTCGACTTGTCGATGGAGGTCGTGCGTACCAGTGACGACGCTACGGCCGTCCTGAAGTACGACACGGCGCTGTTCGACGAGGGCATGATCGCCCGGCTGGGCGTCCACTTCCGCCGGCTGCTCGAAGAGGCGATCGCGCACCCGCAGCGGAACGTGGACGACATCGAACTGCTCGACGAGGCTGAGGTGGACGCTCTGCTCGAGCTGGGCAGTGGCGAGCCGGCGGACGTTCTCGCGTCGTCGTTGCTCGACGCTCTGCGGATTCGCGCCGCCGAGCGGCCCGAGGCGATCGCCATCCGTGCCGCCGGGATCACAGTGACCTACGCACGCCTCGTGCGGCTCGTGAACGGGGTCGCCGTCCACCTCACGTCCCGTGGCGTGCACCACGGCGACGTCGTCGCGGTGGGCATCGGCCGCTGCGCGCTGCTGCCGGTCGTTGCGCTCGGCGTGATGGCGGCCGGGGCGACGTACCTGCCCATCGATCCGCTCCTGCCTGCCGAGCGCATCGACTTCATGCTCCACGACGCGTCGGCCACCGCTCTGGTGCGCGGTGGTGAGGGCGCTGGGCTCGCTGTGCCCGATGCGGTCCTGGCGGTCGATCTCGCCTCGATTGACGCAATGGAGGAGGCCGACGAGCCGCCGGCGGCCGCAGCCACGACGGACGACCGCGTACCCGCATACCTCATCTACACCTCCGGGTCCACGGGCCTGCCCAAAGGGGTCGCGGTCGGGCGTGGTGGCCTGGCCAACCTGGCGGACTGGCAGTGCCGGACTCTCGCCGTCGACGCGAGCGCGGTTGTGCTGCAGTACGCCTCGCCGGGGTTCGACGCCAGTGTCTGGGAAATGGCCATGGCGTTCGGTTCTGGTGCGACACTGCACGTCCCGGACCGGGCTGCCGTCGCAGGCAGCGCTCTGGCAGCGGAGATCGTCGCTTCCGGCGCGACCCACGTGACCCTCCCTCCATCGGTGCTCGCGACCCTCGCGCCCGACCAGGTTCCCGGCCTGCGGCAGGTGATCGCGGCCGGCGAGTCCTGCCCAGGACCGCTGGCGCAGACTTGGGCGGCCCGCACCTCGTTCCACAACGCCTACGGCCCCACCGAGACGACGGTGTGCGCGACCGCCCACCGATGCGACCCGGACGAGGGCGTCTGGCCCCCGATCGGGCGGCCGTTGCAGAACCTGTCGGTCCGCGTGGTCTCCGAAGGGCTGCGTCTCGCTCCCCGCGGCGTGGTCGGCGAACTTGCCGTCGGCGGACCCGCCGTGGCCTTCGGATACCTGAACCGTCCCGGACTCACCGCCTCCCGGTTCGTCGAGGACCCGTGGCGGGCAGGGGGACGGCTGTACCTCACCGGCGACCGCGTCCGATGGCGCGCCGACGGCGGTCTCGAGTTCCACGGACGGCACGACGACCAGGTCAAGATCAGGGGGCAGCGCGTCGAACTCGGGGAGATCGATGCCGTTCTCGCCGCGCACCCCGCCGTCGGCCACGCGGTGACCGGCACTACCGGCGCCGGCATCGGCATCCGGCTGGTCGCCCACGTCACCGGTGCCGGACTCGATCCCGGCGAACTGAAGGCGTGGGCGGCGAACCGGCTGCCGGCCCACATGGTGCCCGCGACGATCGAGGTCGTCGACGCGTTCCCGCTGACCAGCAGCGGCAAGGTCGATCGCCGCGCACTCGCCGCAGCCGACCTCGGGCCGACCGCCCTCGATCCGCCTGCCACCGAGGTCGAGGAGCGCCTGGTCGCGCTGCTCGCGGAGGAGCTCGGGCTCGACCGGGTCGGCGTGCACGACGACTTCTTCCTGCTCGGGGGTCACTCGCTGCTCGCAGCGCGGCTGGCCTTCCGGATCCGCGAGGAGTTCGGCACCGAGGTTCCGCTCGCCGACGTCCTCGCCCGTCCCACCGCGGCCGGCCTCGCCCGCTCGCTCGACTCTCCAGCGGCTCGGACGCCCGGCCCGTGGCCCCGCGCCCACCCTGCGCCCCTCAACGAAGGGGAGCCCTTTCCCCTCACCGACGTGCAGCAGGCTTACCTGCTCGGACGCCGGAAGGACTTCACTCTCGGCGGCGTCTCCGCACACGGCTACTTCGAGATCGAGGGACCCGATCTCGACCCCGATCGCCTCAACGCAGCCTGGAACGCGGTGGTCCGGAAGCACTCGATGCTCCGCTGCGTCATCGTCGGCGACCAGCAGCGGATCCTGACGGAGGTGGACGATTACCGCATCGAGGTCCACGACCTCCGCGACGGCTCGTCTGCGGCGGTCGAGGCTCGTCTGGCCGCTCTGCGCGCCGAGATGTCCCACCAGGTGCTGCCTGCGGACCTGTGGCCGTTGTTCGACATCCGGCTGACCAGGGTGCCGGGCGGTCGCAGCCGGCTGCATCTGAGCGTGGACGGTCTCGTCGCCGACGGGACCGGTATGCGAAAGATCCTCACCGAGTGGCACGACGCCTACCAGGGCCGCGACCTGGCTCCGGCCGAGGAGGTGACGTTCCGCGACTACGTGCTGGCCGAGCGGGCGCTGGAGGCCACCGAGCTGTACGAACGGTCGCACTCGTACTGGCAGGAGCGTCTCGACACGCTGCCCGCCGGTCCCGTACTGCCCTCGCACCCGGCCTCCGGCGATGACGGGGCGCGTGGCCGTTCGCCGCATTTCGACCGGCTCCACCACCACCTGCCCTCGGCGACCTGGCAGGCACTGCTGGAGGCCGCACGCCGCTCGGGGCTGACCCCCTCGACCGTCGCCCTGACCGCGTACGCCACCACGCTCGCGGCTTGGTCGAGTTCGCGGCGCTTCACACTCACCCTGACGATGTTCAACCGGCTGCCGCTGCATCCTCGGGTCGACCACATCGTCGGCGACTTCACCACGGTGACGCTCATCGAGGTCGACCTGCGCGCATCCCGCTCCTTCCTGGAGGCCGCGCACGAGGTGCAGCGTCAACTCTGGTCGGACCTGGACCACCGCTACTACAGCGGCATTCGTGTCAAGCGAGACCTCGCCCGCCGCGCAGACGCCGTCTCTCACGGCGGCGACATGCCGGTCGTGTTCACCAGCGCGCTGGACGACGCGGGAGGCGGATGGGGCTTCGAGGGTTTCGGCGAGCTGGTCAACGCGACGAACCAGACCCCGCAGGTGTCGCTCGATCACGTGGTCGTCGAGCGCGATGGCGGCCTCGACGTGGTGTGGAACGTCGTGCGCGCCGAGTTCCCGGACGGGGTGCCCGACGCCATGTTCGTGGACTACCGGGCGACGCTCGAACGGTTGGCGCACGACGGATCGGCCTGGGCGGAGGTCCGGCGCGACCATCGCCCGCCCGAGCAGATCCTGGAGCACCGCGAGGCGAACGAGACGGCAGCGCCGCAGCGGCTGCCCCTGCTCCACGAACCGTTCTTCGACATGGCCGCCCGGCAGCCCGACGCCATCGCGGTGCGGACCCCTCACCGCGGCGTCACCTACCGCGAGCTCGAGCGTGACGTGCTGCGGATCGCCACCCGGCTGGCCGAGTTGGAGCTGCCCCCGTCGTCGCTCGTGGCGGTCAGCCTGCCCAAGGGCGTGGCCCAGGTCACGGCGGTGCTCGGGGTGCTGCGTGCGGGGCTCGCCTACGTTCCGGTCAGCCCGTCGCTGCCCCGTCAGCGCCAGGAGACCCTGATCCAGCAGGCCCGCCCCGGCGCTGTGCTGTGCCTGGCCGGACACGGGGCCGTGGCCGGACCACCAGCCGGATCGGTACCGGTCATCGAAGTCGACCGTGTTCCCGACCAGACCGCGAAGCCCCCCGAGATCGCGACCGCGGAAGGGGATTTGGCTTACGTCATCTACACCTCGGGTTCCACCGGGGCGCCGAAAGGCGTCATGATCGATCACGGTGGCGCGATGAACACGATCATCGACATCAACCGGCGCTACCGGATCACGGGTGCCGACTCGGTGCTCGGCGTCTCCAGCCTCAGCTTCGACCTGTCGGTGTACGACGTCTTCGGCGTCCTTGCCGTCGGCGGGACGCTCGTCCTCCCGGATCCCCGCCACGAGACGGATCCCGCCCACTGGCGGCAGCTGATCAGTGAGCAGAAGGTGACCTTGTGGAACTCCGTCCCGGCGCTGATGCGACTGCTGTTGCAGTGGGACGAGTTCGAGGAGGTCGGGGCGCTCACATCACTGACCACGGTCATGCTCAGCGGTGACTGGATCCCGGTCGACCTGCCCGGCCTGATCCGCGCGCGCTGCCCGGGGGCCGAGGTCATCAGCATGGGCGGGGCCACCGAGGCGTCGATCTGGTCGGTCTTCCACCGCGTGGGCGCACAGCTGCCCGACTGGTCGAGCGTCCCCTACGGCCGGCCTCTCGCCGGCCAGGAGATGTACGTCCTCGACGAGTCGATGACTCCGCGGCCTACGTGGGTGCCAGGGGATCTCTACATCGGAGGGCGCGGCGTCGCGCTCGGCTATCTGCACGACGCGGAGCTCACCGACGCCAAGTTCGTGCGGCATCCGAGCTGGGGCACGCGGCTGTACCGCACGGGTGACAGGGCTCGTTGGCGACCGGGCGGGCTCCTGGAGTTCCTCGGCCGCGACGACCACCAGGTCAAGATCAACGGCAACCGCATCGAGCTGGGGGAGATCGAGGCGGCAATCGCCGTGCACCCGGCGGTCGAGGCCGCGGTGGTGTCCGCGACATCGGCCGGGCGTGACCGTGTCCTCGTGGCTCACGTTGTGCCCGTGCGTGAGGAAGGGCCGCAGGCCGACCTGTCGACGGTTCCGCCGTTCGACACCAACGGGCTGCGCCAGCATCTCCGGCAGACCCTGCCGGCCCCGATGATCCCGTCGACGATCGTGGCGATCTCCCGGCTGCCGCTGACCACGAACGGCAAGATCGACCGGGGCCGGCTGACCCGGGACGCCGCCGCAGCTGTCGTCCAGGGCAAGGAACCGCTCCCGAGCACCGAGCCGACGCTGGACGGCCCCCTGGAGCGGGAGCTGGCGGAGATCTGGTCGACGGTCCTGGAGTGCGCTGTGGACAGCAGCCTCGCGCACTTCTTCGCCCTCGGGGGCGACTCGCTCCTGGCGGTACGCATCCTCACGCTCGTCAACGAGAGCCACGGCACGTCCATCACATTGAGCGACCTGTTCGACGCGCCCACCATCGGCCAGTTCGCATCCCAGATCCAGGCCTCTCGGCAGGACACGCGGTCGCAACAGGCTCCGACGGCGTGGGTCGAGGAGGAACTGTGAACATCCCCGAGCTGCTCGCCCGGCTCGACGAGCGGGGAATCCAGATCGACCGGCGCGAGGACCGGCTGCTGGTCCGATCACTGCACGGCGCCATCGACGACGAGGTGCGGCAGCTGCTGCGCGACCACAAGGCCGCGCTGCTCGCCGAAATCGACCGGGCCGGCGCCGACGCACCCGCGTCCTCCGGCCAGCAACAGCTTTGGCTCATCGATCAGGTCGAGGGCGGCGGGTGCGCCTACAACGCGACCGCCGTCCTACGGGTACCCGGCCCGGTCGACGATGCGGCGCTCGACGCGGCGTTCACCGGTCTGGTGTACCGAAACGAGGTCTTCCGGACCGGTCTCGTCGTGCGGAACGGCGAACTGCGCCAGCACGTGCGCCCGCCTGCTCCGGTGACGGTGGATCACGTCGACCTCGGCGACCCGCCGGCGGACACGGCCGACGCCCGGATCCGCGAGATCGCCGACGCCTCCGCCGTGAGCCGGTTCGACCTGGCCAACGATGTGCTCGTGCGCGCGACGCGGCTCCGGATGGGCGACGGCGACAGCGTGCTCGTCATCACTATGCACCACGTCGCGGGCGACGGGCTGTCGATGGGTCTGCTCCACGGCGAGCTCGCCGAGCTCTACGCCGCCGCCGCGTCGGGCCGGGAGCCGGTACTGCCCCTGCAGCTGGGGCAGTACCGCGACTACGCCCATCACCAGCGGCAGTCGGCGGGCGAGCGCCGCAAGCGGCCCGGCGAAGATGAGCAGGCCGACCGGTTCTGGGCTCGCTACCTCGACGGGGCGCCCTCGACCGTGCTGCCGCTGGACCGGCCTCGTCCCGCGAGGCGCACCTTCGCCGGCGACTGCGTGCGGTTCCGGCTCGACGCCGGTCTGGTCGCCCGGTTGCGCGAGATGGCCGCAGGCCACGAGACGACGCTGTTCGTGGTGCTGCTCGCCGTGCTCGGCTCCGTGCTCGGCCGGCACGGCGGTCAGGAGGATGTCGTGGTCGCGACCCCCGTCGTCGATCGTCCCGAGCGGCGGTTCGAGGGAATGATCGGCTACTTCCTCAACACCGTCGTCATCCGTTGCGACCTCTCGGGCGGCGGTGGATTCGGGACGCTCGTCGATCGGGTCCGCGACAGCACGCTTGACGCCCTCGGGTACGCGGACACGCCGTTCGAACAGGTGGTCCGCGCTGTCGGTGTCCAGCGCAGCGGCACGAGCAACCCGGTCTACCAGGTCATGTTCGCACTGCAGACTGGCCGGCGCAGCCGCCCGCGCCTGGCGGGGAACGAGGTCGAGGAGATTCCCTACGACCCGCCGACGGCCAAGCACGACCTCACGATCATGCTCGACGAGGACGAGGCCGGACTGCTCGGGCGACTGGAGTACAGCACCGCGGTCCTCGACCGAGAGAGCGCGTGCCTGCTCGCCGAGCACCTGGTGGCCCTGGCCGCCGCCGTCGCGGCCGATCCGAGCCGGCCGGTGGCAGCGATCCCACTCGCCACCGACGCGGAACGGGCGTGGATCGCCGAGCGCGAGGGCGCACTGCGCCTCCGCATTGTCGACGGTGAGGGGTCCCGCGTCCCGCCAGGGGTGATCGGCCGGCTCGTCCTGGACGACGAGGTCTCCCCTGAGCGGCAGCTCGCCCGCCGGGCCCGGTGGCGGCCCCGCGGCGGTATCGAGGTGCTCGACGACGCCCCTGCACAGCCAGGCCAGGTCGGATTCGAGGCCGCAGGCCCGTCGGCCCACGGGCTGGCGACGCCGTCCGCGTCGGCGCTGGTGGCTGCGGTCTGGGCCGAAGTCCTCGGCCGGCACCCGGCGTCCGACGACGACTTCTTCGCACTCGGCGGCACGTCGATGGCCCTGATGGAGGTCCATTGGCAGCTGCGCAGCCGAGCTGGCGTCGAGGTGCCGATCGCCGAACTGCTGGACGACCCCAGGGTCGGCAGCATGGCCAGGCTCGTGGCGCAACACCAGGAACGGGCCGAGCACGAGGGACCGGCAACCCGATGGAGGCGCGCGGAGCTGCCGCTGCGTGGACCGGGCCACCTGTGGAACGTCGCCGCGATCTCCACCACCCGGATGTGGGCGGCAGGTGTTCGTGAGATACCTGGTAGCGCAGGGGAGACGCGGTCGGTCGTGCTGCGCTGGGACGGCGACGGCTGGCACGAGATGCCCCATCCCGAACTCGAGAAGGTGTTCGGTGTCGCGGTCGCCCCATCCGGCGCCGTGTGGCTCTCGGGCCGGCGGGGACTACTGCGCTTCGACGGCGCGCGGTTCCACCGGGTAGCGGGGGGCGCACCGCGCTACGACTGCGCGTCGGTCACGAGGATCGGCGACGAGCTCTGGACCGTCGTGCGCCCCGACGACACTCCAGGGGCGCCGACCTACGTCGCGGCCGGCGGCGAGGACGGCGGGTGGCGGCGACTGCCCCTCCCCCTCCCGCAGCGGGCGACGACTCGCTTCGGGTGCCTCGACGGAACCTCCGGTCGCGACGTCTGGGCGGCGGTCGTCGTCGACGTCGACGACCGCCGGGAATCGTGGCTCACGCACTGGAACGGCGAGGGCTGGCACGAGGTCGTCCCGCCGCCGCTCGGGCGTGCCGGGGTCGAGATCATGCGGGTCGTCGCCCGCGGCTCGGAGGACGTCTGGGTGCTGGGCGCGCGGCTCACCGATGAGGGGCGCGCCAGCGTCATGGTGCGCTGGGACGGGCGGGTGTGGACCGAGGCCACCCTTCCGGTCGGTCACCGCGGGCGCATCACGAGCCTCCTGGCAGCGGGCGACGGCACGCTGTGGGCGGTCGGCGGCGGTCAAGGCGACGCGGGTGTCATGTTGCGCAGCGACGACGGCGGCCGGCACTGGGAAAGCGATGCCGCCCCGTCCTCGGTCCTGCTCGGCGACATCGTCCTTCTCCCAGACGCCGATGGGTTCCTCGTGGGGGGCGCCGCCGACGACGGGATGGCTCTGTTCCGGTGGGAGCGCATTCGATGACGGCGACTGTGGACACACCGTCCGGGAAACTCGGCCTCACTTCGGCGCAAAGCGCGGCGCTCAAGGCCGACACCGCGGACGGCTCCGACCGCGTCGCGCTGGTCGCGGCACATACCGGCGAGCTGGATCTCAAGGCGCTGACGCAAGCCCTCATGGAGCTGCGGAGACGACACGATGTTCTGCGCACGACCATCCGCCACGGCGACGACGGGCCCGTGGGAGTGATCGGCACTCGGACCGTCGTGCCGGTGGAACTGGCCGCCGAGCCTCTGCCCGCGGACGGGTACCCACCCAGGGGTTTCGACCTGTGCGGCGGACCGCTCGTCCGCGTCGTGCTCTTCTCCGGCACCGGCGGCCGGACGTTGCTGGAGTTCCAGGCCCACCCGGTCGTGCTGGACGAGGAGGCCATCCGCGCCGCGGTCCATGAGCTGGGCCTGCTCTACCAGTACTTCGGGGGCGACGGCCCAATTCCGCCAATGGCTCGGATCGACTACCAGGAGCATGTGGCCGCACTGCGCTCTACTGTCGGCCGTGTGCCCCACCGGCTGCCGGTGGTGTCCCACGAGATCGGCTCCGACACCGCAGATCGCCTGCGCCTCATCGCGTCGTCGCGTGGGCTGCCGGTGGCCCTGCTCGTGCTTGCCGCCTGGATCTCCGCGGACACGGCGGCATTCGAAGCGGCCGCCGCGCGAGTCGCGGTATCCCTGGGGGATCCATCCGGAAGGCCGCCCCTGGGACCGGCCTGCGACCGTGTCCTGCTCCGGGCGGACCCTGGTTCGGCTGGCGACATCGCTGCCCTCGCGGAGCAGTTGCGCACAGCGATGGCCGATGTCGAGCCGGATGACGGCGGCACCCCGGTCACCTTCACATTCCACGACGACCGCGCCGGCGCGGACGCCGGCCCGTTCGACGTCGTCGAGATGGGCAGCGTGCTCGCACCCTCCGAGATCTCACTCGCGGGCCACGGCACGTCGGCGGCGGGTTGGCTCCTGCGTCTCACGCACCGTGCGGACATCGCGGGCGCCCGGGCCGTCCTCGCGCGCACGGCTGCGCTGCTGGAGAACATGGGCGCCGCGCTGATTGACGAGGAGGTGCTTTGAGGGCCGCCGAAGCGCTCTTTCCTGGATCCTCCACGACGAAGGAAGGCAGTTCCATCAGCGACCGAACGTTCATGTACGGCAAGCCGTCCTCTTCCTCGGACCTGCTGATGTTCTGCCTGCCGTACGCGGGCAGGGGCGCCAGCATCTACCGGCAGTGGTGGGAGAGCCCTGGCCGGGGGATCGAGTTCGTACCGGTCCAGTTGCCGGGGCGGGAGAACCGCGTCCGGGAGAGCCACATCCACGACCTGCGCGAGCTGGTGGAGTCTCTCGCCGCCGACATCGCGCCGCACACGGGGCGGCCTTACGCGCTGTTCGGCTACTGCATGGGCGCGACCATCGCGTTCGAGCTGGCGCACCGGTTGCCCGAGCTCACCGGACGTCGGCCCCGGCACCTGGTCGTCGCCGGGTGTACCCCGCCGCACCTGCAGCGGGCGGTGTCGTCGATGCCGCGGCGCACCGACGACGAGATGCTGACCGAGCTGCGCCGGCTGGGAGGCGTACCGCAGGCGATGCTGGACGACGAGCGGCTTCTCGCGTTCGCCCTGCCCGTGTTCCGGGCCGACTGGAGTGCCCTCGACGGGTACGGCTACCGGCCCGCCCCGGCGCTGGAGGTCCCGATCACGGTCCTCGGCTCCACGGACGATCCCGATGTCGAACCGGACAAGCTGCGGCAATGGGAGCGTCACACCAACGCCGAGACCAGGGTCTACGTGTTGCCGGGCGACCACTTCTTCGTGGAGCGATTTCGTGAGGAAGTCCGAGATCTGCTGGTCAGTGAGCTGGCCGTGAAACCGGCGGACGCGGAGGAACCGCCTGTGGCCCCTGAGACGGCACCGGAGCTGGTTCCTGGACCCGGTGGCATCGCCACGGCTCTCGAGGTGAGCGGGCGGCGCGCCCTCGGTGACGTCGACACGAACGCGTGGCGAGCAGCACTGCACGACCTCGACGCCGCCGCCCTCACGGCGATGACACGCGCCGTCACCAACGAGCGGCTTCAGGTGGCTCCACGCCATCGGTGGCTGATCGACCGCTGGATCGCCGCTCTGCTGGCTGAGGGCTGCGTCGTGCGACGGGATGGCGCGCTCGTCGCGACGAACGAGGCACGGCCGGAGTCGGCTGACGAGGATCGGGTGTCCGGTGCCTGCGCAACGCTCGGCTACGGCGCCGAACTGCGCGACTTCTTCCTTCGGTGCAACAGGAATCTGTCCCTGCTGCTTCGCGACAGGCTTACCGTGCAGGAGCTGTGGTTCCAGGGCGGCGGCTTCGCGGTTGCCGAGTCGACCTACCGGGACAACCCCATGGCCCGTTACCTGAACGCGGCTCTGGCCGAGGCTGTCGTGCATCGCGTGCGGAACGGGGCGGGAACCGCACCGGTGCGCGTCCTGGAGCTCGGGGCCGGCATCGGCGCCACGACGAGTGCCCTCCTGCCGATGCTGGCCGCCACGGGTGTCGAACTGCGTTACGTGTTCAGCGACATCTCACCGGCGTTCCTCAAGGCGGCTCGCGAGCGGTTCGCCGACTACCCGTTCGTCGCGTACGAACTGATCGACATCAACGACGAGAGCGGGCTGTCCATGCCGCCCGCCGATGTCGTGCTGTCGGCGAATGTGCTTCACAACGCCCACGACGTGGAGGCGACGCTGGCCCGACTGCGGCGGATGACCGCGGATGACGGGATGTTCGCGTTCGTCGAATCCAGCCGGGAGCACTACCAGTTGATGGCCTCGATGCTCTTCATGCTGTCGGGTCTGGACGGGCATCCCCGGCCTGGCTCGGCCGACTTCCGGGCCGCGGAGAACCGCGTCTGTCTCACCCGCACGGAGTGGCACGAGCAGCTGCGCCGGGCAGGTTTCGCGTTGGAAGCCACCGTGCCGGACGGGGAGCTGGACCCGGCCGCGGTTCTCGAGCAGTACCTCTACGTGACCACACCTGCGGGGTCGGCGTGACTGGAACACAGCATCAGCCCGGGGATCCTGAAGCGGCTGACCGGCGGCCGACGCCTCAAGAACAAGACGCCGGGTCGGCGTCCACGGCGTCGCAGGACGCGCAGCCCGCCGGGAATGCGCCCCCGCTGCGGCGCAACCGGGACTTCAGGCTGTTGTGGATCGGGCAGGTGTTCTCCGCGACAGGGTCGAGCATGACCGGGATCGTGTACCCGCTGCTTGCCTTGGCCGTCACCCACTCGGCGACGATGGTGGGGGTCGTCAGCTTCGCGGGCATGTTCGCCGCCGCGCTGACACGACTGCCGGCGGGCGTCCTGGCGGACCGGTATCCCCTCAAGCCACTGATGGTCGTGCCCGACCTGGTGCGTGCGGCCACCACGCTGTGGATCGTGATCGTGATACTCACCGACAGCCTCACGCTGCCGCAGCTGCTCGTCGCCTCCGTCGTCGGCGCTGTCTGCGGTGCGATCTTCGATTCGGCGCAGACCGTCGCGATCCGCCACGTCGTCCCGCCGGAACAGCTGCCGCAAGCACTGGCGCAGGACTCGGCCCGTGGCCACGTCGCCGGCCTCGCGGGGCAGCCGTCGGGCGGATACCTGTACGGCGTTGGCGCCGTCCTGCCCGTCCTGGCGGACGCCGTCTCCTATGTCGCTTGCGCAGGCCTGACCATGCTGGTGCGCAACAAAATGAGGCCCAGCCGGGCACCGGGCCGGTTGCGCACGCTGTGGCGCGACATCCCCGTCGGGCTGCGGTACGTGGCGTCGTCGCCGTTCTTGCGCGTCACCCTGGCATGCGCCACCGGTTTCCAAGTCGTCTTCGCCGGCCTCACCATCGCCATCATCGCCTCGCAGGGTGCCCGCGAGGGCGCCGCGTTCCATCTCGGCACGGCGCTCAGCATGGCCGCGCTCGGCGGGATCCTCGGGGCGTGGGCCGCCCCGTCACTGAGCAGGCGCCTGTCTCCTGCCACGCTGTTGTACTCGTTCGGCTGGGCATGTTGCGCCGCGCTCGCGACGCTCGGACAGGTCCAGAACATCTACGTGATCGGCGTGCTGCTGGCCGTGATGTTCTTCCTCGCCACGCCGGCGAACGCGACGCTCTTCGCGGTGCAGATCGACACCACTCCGCCGGAGTTGCAGGGCCGGGTCGTCAGCGCGGCGCTGCTCGCGGCCGGGATCGCCGCGCCCATCGGGCCGCCGCTCGCCGGGCTACTGCTCGACAGCACCGGACAAGCGCCGACGTTCTTGCTCTTCGCCGCCCTGGTCGCCGTGCTCACGATCGTCATGCACCTGAGCCCCACGATCCGGACCATGCGCATGCCGGGCGGTCCGAAGCCAGGCGGACGCCAAGCCGCCGAATCGCCACAGCCGGACCCGCCGAGCTGACTTTCACGAATGTCCGGAGAAAACGTGCAACCGCACATCTGACCTGCGAGTCAACGTCCGGAGTCTGCCCACGATGTCTACTCAGTCCGAAGTTCCGCGGTTCCCGTTCCCGCCGTCTCCGGTGCCCTACGAGCCGGGGCCGGAAATACGAGAACTCACGGCGAAGTGCCCGGTCAACAAGGTTCTCCTGCCCGACGATTCCACGGCCTGGCTGGTCACCGGTTTCCACGAGACGCGGGAAGTGATGATCGATCCGCGCTACTCCCGCGCGCTCGTCTTCGCCCCTGGCCGCCACGTGTACGGCACGGAGCCGACGCTCGCCGACAGCCTGATCGGCATGGACCCGCCAGAGCACAGTCGACTGCGCAAGCTGGTGTCCGGCGCGTTCACCCAGAAACGCATCCGAGTGCTCCGCGCGCAAGTCGCCGAGATCGTCGACGACCTGATCGACGGGATGCTCGCCGGGCCCCGGCCGGTGGACCTCGTCCACTCGTTCTCGCTGATGGTTCCGGCAAGCGTGACATGCGCGCTGCTCGGAGTGTCCGCAGTGGATGTCAGCCGCTTCCACGCGTTGTCGAACGAGATATTCGGCGACTGGAGCCGCTCGCCGGACGACATCGCCAGGGCGTACACGGCCATGGCCGTCTTCATGGCGCAGTTGATCGCCCAGAAACGGCGGGCTCCCGAGGACGATCTGATCAGCATGCTGGTCGACCCCGATTCGGCCGACCGGCTCTCGGACGTCGAACTCATCAAGTTCTGCGTCGGGCTGCTCGCCGCCGGCCACGAGACCACCAGCAACTCGATCAGCATGTCGTTCCTGGCACTCTGCCGGCATCCCGACGAGCTCGCCCGGCTGCGCGCCGATCCCGACCTCATCCCAGGGGCCGTGGAGGAACTGCTGCGGTACGTGATCATCAGTGGTAGCGGGTTCGTCCCACTGGCGCGGATCACCCGGGAAGAGGTGTGCCTCGGCGGAGTCACGATTCCAGCCGGGGAGATCGTCCTGCCGACGTTCGACGTCGCCAACCGGGATCGCACGGTGTTCGACGATCCTGACCGGCTCGATGTCGGACGAGCACCGAAGGTTCACCTGGGCTTCGGTGCGGGCGCCCATCACTGCCTCGGCGCCCAACTTGCCCGGCTGCAACTGCAGGAGGCGTTCCGCGGGTTGCTGACACGGCTGCCCGGCCTCCGGGTGACCGTGCCGATGTCCGCGCTTGAAATCCGTTCGGGGCACCGCATCGCCAACGTGCGTGAGCTCCCTGTCACCTGGGACGACGTGTGACGAGCCACCAGGAGAGCGTTGTGAACAACGTTCGGGAAACTCTGTCCGGGCTTTGGCTGGACGCGCTCACAAGTTCGACCGAAGGGCGAGTCGAAGGCCACGAGAGGTTCTTCGAGCGCGGCGGTGACTCGTTCCGCGCGATCAAGCTGTTCATGGAAATAGAAGAGAAACTTGCGGTGAAACTCGATCCCACCGAGTTCATGGGCGCTCTTGCGGAAGATGACTTCAACGGTCTTGTCAGGCTTGTCGGTGCGCCGGACTGCGGAGGTTGAAGTCAGGGTGCCATGGCGGGCTCGTAGCCCAGGGGTAGGCCGGTCTCCGTGAACCTCGGCGGCCGCCCGAAGTCCGGCTGCGCCCCTGTACCTGCCGGCGGACATCAGTAGTGGGTGCTCGAGTGCGGAATCTCCGCACTCGAACACACGCGTTGACTCCGTCGCCGAATAGTTCGATCCTTGGTGGACGCTGCAAGAGAAGTGCTGCCGCCGCCTTCCTTTTCCGCACAGGTGATCTGGAGACAACAGATGCGAGTCGGCATGGCTGACGAACTGCTCGCACGCAATTCCTGGTCGAGCATGGATCATCTGAACGCGATCTACTGGTCGTTGTCGTCCGTGCTGCTTTACAACAGGCCGGGCGCGGTGCTCGAAGTCGGCTGCAACGCCGGGCACACCAGTGTGTGGCTCCAGCGGGTCATCCAGGACTTCGCGCCCGAGCGCGAGCTGCACCTGTTCGACTCCTTCGCGGGTCTGCCGACTCCTGGACAGCACGACGTGCTGCTGGGCGACGGCGACCTGGTCGTCACGGAGGAGCAGGTGAAGGAGAACTTCGCCGACTGGGATCTGCCGACCCCGGCCATCCACGCGGGCTGGTTCGTTGACACACTGCCGAGCTACTGTCCGCGTCAGGTCGCTTTCGCCTACCTCGACGGGGACTACTACGAATCGATCCTCACGAGTCTGGAGTACGTGTATCCGCGACTGGTGCCCGGCGGCGTGATCCTGATCGACGACTACTGCGACGCAGAGCAGAATCCGCGCGCCTGGGACGGTTTCCCGGGCGTCAAGATGGCCTGCGACGACTACTTCCGTGGCCGTCCGAACCCCGTTGAGGTGCTGGCCGGCAGCGCCAGGCTCGCGGTGGGGGCGATTCGCAAGCCGCTTGACGGCGCGGGTGTCTGACCGGCTGGTGTGTTCGCGGACTTCTTCGTCCGGCACGTGACCGGATCGCCGGATGAGCTGTCCGCTTCGACTGAAGAGAGTCCACAGTGGAGCGTCTCGATCTGTTCGCATTGGAAATCAACGCCACCTGGCACTGCAATCTCGCGTGCGTTGCGTGCTCACATGCCAGTCCGGTCGCCACGCCCGCCTTCGCCGACCCGGAGGTGGTCCGGCGGGACCTGGCCAACCTGGCGCAGGCGGTGACCGTCCAGGAGTTGCGGGTCGTGGGCGGCGAGCCGCTGCTGCACCCCCGGATCAACGAGATATTCCAGGCGGTGCGCGATTCCGGGATCGGTGGGCGGCTCTGCCTGACCACCAACGGGACTCGGCTGCACCGGATCGACCTGAAGTGGTTGGACGTGGTCGACCTGGTCTACATCTCCCGGTACCCCGGAGTGAACATCCGGCAGCACGCGCTCGACGAGCTGCGCACCCACGCTGAGCGGAACGGCACCGAGGTGGTGATCAAGGACTACCGCACGTTCCGGCAGGTGCGCTCCGCGCTGCCTCTCGACGCGGAGCAGACCCAGATGGTGTTCGACACCTGTCAGGTAGCGCACAAGTGGTCGTGCCACACCGTGCACGAGGGGAACGTGTACCTGTGCCCGGTGATACCCAACGGGGACGATGCGATGACCGAACGATGCGGAATCGAGCCGTTGGACGGTCTGCGGAACCGACTTCAGCTGTTCTTGGAACGCGAGACCCCGTTGAAGGCCTGTAGCGGTTGCCTCGGCACGGTCGGCAACGAGATTCCACACGGGCAGGCGAATGCCAAGACGTGGCATGAGCTCACCGGTGCCGGCTCCATCGATGTGAAGCGGCTGGAACTCGTGCGCCGCAACGACTGGATCGACCACGGCTGCTCGGCCAACACCACACTGGTTCAGCGGCCGGACGAGCACGACACTCGCGAAGGCGGTATCGCATGACCGAAGTCAGCGTGATGATGACTTTGTTCGGCGAAGGACGCGACGGCGACACGGTGAGGACCGTCGTCGACTCCTGGCTCGATCAGGACATCTCGTGCGAAGTCGTCATCGCAACGGACGGGGACACGCGTCTTGGCCCGGAGTTCGCCGGGCGGGATGACGATCGGGTCAGGGTGGTGGCTTCATCCACCGAGACACCGTCGCGAGGTGTGCTGGGCAACGTCGCGGCCGAAGCCGCCCAGGGCGACTGGCTGTACATCAGCGACATGGACGTCGTCCCGCTGAGCCGCAGCTATCTGCGCGACGCCAAGGCCGCCGCGGAGGCGGTGGGTGGGTTCCTGGCCCAGCCGAGGATGCTCCGCCTGGTCGGCATGCCCCCAGCCGGGCCACCGTGGCGGTGGGCGTTGCCGGACAGTTCGAACACCGGGTGTTTCGTGCGAAGGGGTGAGCTGGGCGAGCTCGTGAACCTGCCGGGCGAAACGGTGTTCGTGTGGTCGGACTTCGACGGACAGCTCTGGGTCGATCCACCCGCGCAGCTCGCTGCGAGCCGTGCCGACGAGTTCTCCCGCCGACCGGCGCTCCACTGGGGGGCCGTCCTCGTCGACCGGCAGAGGTTCGCGAGTGTCGGCGGTTACTGCGAACAGTACGTCGGCTGGGGATGTGAGGACGAAGACCTGCTGCACAAGCTGACCGCCACAGCACCCGCGGTGAAGGCGTGGGCGCAGCGCGGGAACCTGCTTTGCCTGCACTTCGAGCACGGGCCGGCACGTGACACGCCCGAGTACGAGACCAACCGCGTCCGACTGGAAGAGCGGCGGAACTCCGGTGCCGAGGCGATGATCGCCGACGACCTTCGTCGGACCAACGCGTCCGAGCTCCGATAGATGGCGCACATCGGGCACCACCTCCCGCTCAGCTCACCGGCGAGCGGTGGCCGGCACCTCGCCGAGGTGCCGGCCGGGCTGAACGGGCAGCGCGTATTCGGTGCTCGGCCCCGGTTCTCAGCCGGACTCGGCGTTCCTGCTGTCCAGTTCATCGGCGAAGCCGGTCCAGACCGCCGCGTACTCGCGGGCGATCCGGGCGAGCCGATTGGTGATGTGTGGCGGAAGACCGTCGATGATCTGGCGGTACTGGCTCACAGTGATCGCCCGAAGCGCGAGCCAGCGCAACATGCCCTGTCCCCGCTCCGAGTAGCGGATGGACGGATCGCGCCGCAGACCGTCGACCATGGACTGGAGGTCCAGTCCAGGACTGCGCATCTCGGGAAGTGCCGTCACCGTCTGGGAGTGGTCGTGCGAGGAGCGCACGTCACCCGTCGCCGGGTGCTCGTCCCGCCCGTCCGTGCTCATCTTCATGCGGACGTCGCGAGCCGTGCTCACCGAGATGCCGGCTCGTGCCGCGACTTCGCGCAGCGACAACTGGGGCTGGTTGGCGAACAGCTGACCGGCGGTCCTGCGTCCCTCCGCAGTGGACAGGGGTCGTACGCGACCGTCGCGGCCCAGGCGGTGCCGGGAAGGGGGAGCGCCGGTGCGTTTGCGGATGCCGGAAACCGTGCGAGCGGACAAGCCGGCAATGGCGGCGACGGCTCGATCAGACAACTCCGGGTACGCGGCGATGATCTGGATCGTGGCCGCCTGCCGGTCGGCGCCTGTCAGTGGCAACCCGTGCGCGGTGTTGGTCTGGACCGCGAGCAGGAACGCTTCCGCGTCGCTGCCGTGGAAAAACTTCACTTCGATCTCGTCGGCGCCGTTCAGGCGGGCGGCGGTCAGCCGGTGCATGCCGTCGATGACACGCATGGTCTCGCGATGAACGAGGATGGGGGGCAGTGGTGACGCGACACCGGCCAGTAGCCTGATGTGGTTCTCGTCAGTGCCGCCCAGTCGTGGCGAGATACCCGCTTCGATCTCGCTGATCCGCAATCTCGTGGGTGTTTCGTCCACTCTGTTCTGTACAGGTCCAGTCGAGGTGGGCAGTGGCACCGGCTCACGCAAGGCCCCGGAAGATTGTGACATCTATATTCCCCCGAACTGTCAATCCGTTAGGCATTCGCTATCGCAACGAATGTACGTGCGACGCCTTCGCGTGCACCATCGGCTGAACGGGTGATCGGGCAGGTACTGACCGTGTTCGAATCTGTCGAAGATTCTCTGTTGAAATCGTCGAAACTGTCGAATCCGTGCAAACTCGCGTCGGGGTCTGGCCCGTGGCGGCGCCGGCTGCGGGCCGGACCCCACTGCCGCAGTGTTTTCAATCGCTCGACGCCCCCTATTCTCCTGGAGTCGGTGTGTCCGCAGAAATCTCTGATTCCGTTCTCCGGCCGGTGCTGTCCTCGACGCTCCGAGTAACAGGCGCCACCGCACGCAGTGGGCTGGCGACGTGGGGGCAACTGCACCTGTTGCGCCATCTGAGAAATGCGGGCGACTCGGCGAATGTTCTGACCTTCACCGTGCAGGTCCCGTTGCCGGAACACTGCGACGTACGCGGGCTGCAGAGCGTGATGTGCGAGGTCTTGCGACGCTATGAGTCGCTCCGCACGACATATGTCACGAAGGGCGGGCCCGTGCGGCAGGTCGTGGCGGGCGAGGGCGAACTCGCGTTCGACCTGTACGAGACACACGCTGGTCACGTCACGACACTCGCGGGGGAGTTGGCCGAGCGCCTCAAAGAGCTCCCGTTCGACATCGAGTCCGAGTGGCCCGTTCGGTGCGCCGCAGTGCTCACCGGAGGGAACCCCGCCGTCCTCGTGCTGGCCTTCAACCACATGGCGCTCGACCATGGCGGCGCACTGATCGTCACGGCCGAGATGTCCCGGCAGCTCTCCGGAGGAGAGCCGGGCGCGCTTCCCCGGTGGCAACCGGTCGACCAGGCCGATTTCGAACAGTCGCCGGCGGGGGTGGCAATCTGCACACGCGCCCTCGACCACGTTCGACGGATCCTCCAGCCGGCTGTCGCGACCACCTTGGACGTCCCTCCGGGCGACTTCGGTCCCATGCGGGCCCTCGTACTGCGGATGCGGTCACCCGCGGCCATTCGCGCGGCCGAGACGTGTGCCCGACGTCTGCGCGTGTCGAGTTCCAGCGTCATCCTGGCGGCGGCGGCGGTGGCGCTCGGGGTCTGTCTCGACAGGACTCGGGTCGTGTTCCAACTCGTGGCCAGCAACCGCGTTGTCGAACCGCAGCGTTCTCTCGTGGCGAGTGTTGCCCTGGACACCGCCTGCCTCGTCGATTTCACGGAAATGTCGTTCGACCAGGTCGTGCGGAATGCCTTCAACGCGACGGTCACCGCCTACATAATGGGCCAGTGTGACCCCCTCGCCAAGGACGCGCTGTTGCGAGAACAAGAGGTGATGATCGGACGTCGGATCGGCCTGGACGTCAAGTTCAACGACAGCCGGACAGATCGCAGCGTCGCACCTGAGCCGTCAGCAGAAGTCTTGCAGCAGCTCATGCGGCGGACGGAGGTCGTCGAGGAGGCCTACGAGTTCTCCGGAGGCGGCGTGTACATGAACGTCTGGGGCACGGGAGCGGCCAGCGAGATCGTACTGGCCGGTGACATCAGTGAGCTGCCGCGAAAGGTGCAGCACGAGATTCTGTCCGGCATGGAGCGACTCGTCGTCGCCTCGGCCGTCCAGGACATTCCGGCACGCGAGTTGAACCACGTGGCCGGGGTCGTGCCCTTGGTGCGGGGACCGAATTGGGTGCGTTGCCCCGGCGGATACGTCGATCTGGATGCCACTCGTGAGGTCTGGAGGCGTGTCGCTCGAACCGATGTCGCCGACGTCTACGCAGAGCCTGCCGATCTCGGGTACCACCGCCTGGTCGGTTACGCGCTGGCGGTCGACGATCGGTCGCTCGGTGACATCCGCCGGGAGTTCGTGTCCTTTCTGGACGCGCGGTATGAGATCAAAGCCCCGGACTGGTACGTCCGGTGCGTGAATCCTCCGCACTCCATGAAGGACCGAGCCGGCTGGGAAGGGCTTCAGGTCGTCGATGAGGGCAACGGTCATGACGATGGTGAGGACTCCAAACAGCCACCGGTCCCGGCTTCAAGCCTGGCTGCGACCCATGCGAAAGATTCGGGCTAATACTTGACAACAATCCGAGTGATCGATAACGTTATTTTTGAATCGCCTCGATAAAACGCGAACCGTGATATCGAGCTTTCCGGTCGCGCCAACTTACCGGAGACACCCGAATTTCGTGTTGTCTTCCCAGGTGCGGACGGCCACCCCATGCGACCTACCGGGGGAATCCGTGGACCCAGATCCAGCGGTCGATGCCCTTGTCCGCCGGTTGACCTTCGACGAAAAGCTGACACTCCTGCACCAGCACGCGCCGGCCGTGCCGCGTCTGGGGCTGGCGGACTTCCGCACCGGCACCGAAATCCTGCACGGTGTGTCCTGGCTGGGGCCTGCGACGGTGTTCCCGCAGGCGGTCGGACTCGGTGCCACCTGGAACCCGGATTTGCTCGAAGCGATCGGCGCGGTGGTGGGCACCGAAGTGCACCAGTTGCACCACCTGGACCCGACGGTGAGCCGCAACGTGTGGGGTCCGGTGGTCAATCTGCTGCGTGACCCGCGCTGGGGACGGAACGAGGAGGGCTACTCCGAAGACCCGACGCTCACGGCGATGCTCGCGATCGGGTACTGCCGGGGGTTACGCGGCGGTGGTCCTGCGGATCGGTGCGCCGCCCTGGTGACGGCACCGACGCTGAAACACTTCCTGGCGTACAACCACGAAACCGACAAGGGACGGGCGTGGGCGGAGATACGGCCGCGCGTGCTCCACGAATACGACCTGCGCCCGTTCGAACGAGTCATCAGGGCCGGGGTCGTTTCCGGGGTCATGCTGTCGTACAACCGCGTCAACGGGCGCCCGTGTCATGTCACGCCGCTGCTTCCACTGCTTAGGTCCTGGCAGCCGGACCTGGTCGTGGTGTCGGACGCCCACGGCACGAAGGGCATGGTCGAGGACCACGGCTACTTCGAGGACCTCCCGCACGCCTACGCGGCGGCACTGCGCGCCGGACTGGACAGCTTCACCAATGACTCGGCCGACCCGATCGGCACGGTCGAGGCGCTGCGTGCTGCGGCGGCGAAGGGTCTGCTGTCCGAGGAGGACGTGGACGCGCCGGTCCGGCGCCTACTGAGGATGCGGGCCCGGCTGGGCGAACTCGGGCAGGACGACGCCGAGCCCGTGGAGCCGCAGGACACGGCCGAGTTGGCGCTGACGGCGGCCAGGCAATCGGTGGTGCTGCTCAAGAACGACGCCGACCTGCTGCCCCTCGACGAGGCGGGTGTCCGCCGGCTCACCGTGGTCGGCCCGCACGCCGACAAGGTTCTCATCGACTGGGTCTCCGGCAGCCTGCCCTACCACCACAGCGTGCTCGACGTTCTCCGCGACCGGCTAGGCGCTGATCGGATCGATCACGTCGAGGGCGTTGACCGGGTCGTTCTCGAGGTGGACGGCGGCGGCTTCGTCAGTGCCGAGCCGGACGCCGAGGGTAAGCCGCTCCGCATCGCATCGGTGGGCTCGGACGAGGAGCGGTGGTTCGACGTGTTCGACTGGGGCGGGGACATCGTCACCTTCCGCGCCGTCACGAACCGACGGTTCGCGTCTCGAGAAGACGACGGTTCTCTCACCAACAGCGCCCTCATCCCGTACGGGTGGGCTGTGCCCGAGGCCTTCACGCTCGTCCCGGACGAGGACGGCTGGTCATATCTGCGGCATGTCTATTCGGACACCTACGTGGGCGTCTGCGACGGATTCCTCACGGCACGCGTCGCCGACCCGGACAAGGCCACTCGACTGCGGTTGCACACCGTCTCCCGCGCCACGGACCTGGTGGCGGACCGGGCGGCCGGTGCGGACGCGGTGCTCGTCGTGGTGGGCACCCACCCCCTGATCAACGGACGCGAGAACGAGGACACGAGCGACATGGCTCTCCCTCGGGCTCAGGAGGCGGTGGTGAGGGCCGCACTGGCCGCGAACCCGAAGACGGCCCTCGTCATGGTCAGCGGTCGTCCCATCGCCGCGCCGTGGCTGGCTGAGCAGGTGCCGGCACTGCTCTGGTCCGCGCACGGCGGCCAGGAGCAGGGCCAGGCCATCGTCGACACAGTCCTTGGGACCAGCCCGCCTGCCGGACGTCTGCCGCAGACCTGGTACCGGGACCCGGACCAGCTGGGCGATCTGCACGACTACGACATCATCGGCAGCTCCAAGACCTACCTCTACTTCCCCGGCGACCCCCTGTACCCGTTCGGGCACGGCCTCACCTATGCCCGCTTCCGGTACGGCGAGCCGCGGCTGGACAACGACGTGCTGTCGGGCGACGACGCGTGCCAGGTCACCGTGACCATCACCAACACGGGGCCGGTCGCCAGCGACGAGGTGGTGCAGCTGTACGTACGGGCGCCCGGCGAGCGGATCCGGCGCCCGATCCGGGAACTGCGGGGCTTCCGGCGCATCCACCTGCCGGTGGACGAGTCCGCCGAGGTGTCGTTCCGGCTCGATGCCGACGATCTCGCGCACTGGGACGTCGGTTCCGGACGGTTCGTGACCGGGCCGGGCCGGTACGAGCTCCAGATCGGCCGGTCGTCGGCGGACATCGTCGGGACGGTCGCGCTGACCGTGACCGCCCCGCCGGTGGCGCCGCGGGACGTGAGCGGCCGCCTGGCCCGCGCCGTCGACTTCGACGACAGCCACGACATCCGCATCGTCGACGAGGCGCCGCTGGGCGGTGACGCGGTGGCGGCGCGAGGCGACGGTGGCTGGTTGTGCTTCCGGGACGTGGAGCTGCCGGACGTCGACCACGCGGTCGCGCAGGTGGCCACGACCGGCGATGTGCCCGCCACCGTCGAGCTGCGCTTGGACGATCCGGCGACCGGACACCTGGTGGCGTGGCTGACTGTGCCGGTCGTGGACCGGGCGTGGCGCTGGTGCACCGTGCAGGCCCCGGCGAACGGCAACGGCCGTCACGACCTCTACGTGGTGCTGTCCGAGCACGCCCGGCTGGCCAGCTTCGGACTCGTCCACGGACCTCACCCAGTGGAGATGTGACCATGAACGTGCTCGGTATTTCGGCGCTCTACCACGACGCCGCCGCCGCGGTGTGCGTCGACGGCAGGCTGGAGGCGGCGGCCCAGGAGGAACGGTTCTCCCGCCGCAAACAGGATCGCACCGTGCCCTGGCGAGCTGCGCGCGCCTGCCTGGACATGACCGGTCTGACCATCGCGGACATCGACTGGGTCGCGTTCTACGAGGACCCCGCCATGAAGCTCGACCGGCAGCTGTCGATGGCCGCGGCCGAGACGCGACAGGAAGCGGTCACCGAGCTGCTCGGCCGAACCGACCCGCACCGCACCTACCGGGCGCTTCGCGAGGGGATCGGTTACGACGGACCGGTGCGTTTCCTGCCGCACCACCTGTCCCATGCCGCAAGTGCGTTCTACTTCTCCGGCTTCCAGGAGTCGGCGATTCTCGTGCTCGACGCCGTGGGTGAGTGGTCCACGTCCTCGTACGGCTTCGGATCCACGCAGTCGGGGATCAGGCTCATCGAGGCCGATCGGTATCCGCATTCGCTCGGGCTGTTCTACAGCACCGTGACCTCCTACCTCGGGTTCGAGGTCAACGAGGGCGAATACAAGACCATGGGTCTGGCGCCGCTGGGGCAACCGACCCTCGTCGACCGGTTGCGCCGGCTCATCGAATGGAACGACGTCGGCGACATCCACCTCGACCTGCGCTACTTCGACTTCATGGGACTGCGTCGCATGTGGTCCGACAGGCTTCCCGAGCTGCTGGGGCGGCCTGCACGGGGTGCCGGTGAACCCCTGGCCGACTGGCACGCCGACCTCGCCCGCAGCGCGCAGGTGGTGCTTGAGGAGATAGTGCTGCGCAAGGCTGACGCTGTCAGGAAGTACAGCGGTGCCAAGAACATCTGCCTTGCCGGCGGCGTGGCGTTGAACTGCGTCGCCACCGGCAAGTTGCGCGCCACGGGCATGTTCGACGACATCTTCGTACCGCCGGCGGCCGGTGACGCGGGCGGGGCTGCCGGCGCGGCTGCTCAGGTCTCCTTCGACCTCGGTGCGCCACCGCCGGTGGAGCGACTCACGCACTCCTATCTCGGGCCGGAGTTCTCCACCGCGCGCGACATCATTCCTGTGATGCGCGCCGCCAACCTGCCGTACGCCGACTACCGCGACCGTTTCGACGATCTGCTCGACGATGTGGTCGCGCGGTTGATGGCCGGTCAGGTCATCGGCTGGTTCCAGGGGCGAATGGAGTTCGGGCCGCGCGCGCTGGGCGCGCGGTCGATCCTCGCAGATCCCCGAGTGCCGGACATGCGTGACCGCATCAACAAGCTGGTGAAGATGCGCGAGCCGTTCCGCCCGTTCGCCCCGAGTGTTCTGGATCGGCTGGCGTCGAAGTACTTCACTTGCGACGTACCGCTGCCGTTCATGCTCGAAACCACCCGGGTGCGTACCGACGACCTGCCGGCGGTCACGCACGTCGACGGGTCGGCGCGGGTGCAGACCGTCCATTCAGGAACGAACCCCCGTTACGCCCGGCTGCTGGAGAGGTTCTGGGAGCGGACGGCGTGTGGCGTGCTGCTGAACACCTCGTTCAACCAGGGTGGCGAGCCCATCGTGTGCACACCGACAGACGCGCTGGCGTGTTTCGCGCGTTCGGGGCTCGACGCTCTGATCATGCAGGATGTGCTCGTCGACACGGACGACGTTCCGCCGTCGTGGCGCCAGGCCGTGGCCGCGCGCGGCTTCAGCTCCGCACAGAGCGATGAGCCCGGTGTCCAGCGCGAGTTGGCCGTCTACGAGCTCGCCTGATGTCAACGGAGGAGGCGGAGCAGATGCGCATTGGCATTTGGGAGCACAACCCGAACGGCGACCGGTACGAACGCGTCGACGGCGAATGGCCGAACTGGTCGGACAGCGCGGGCTTCACCCGAGTCCCGGACCGACGCCGGGTGTTGCTGCTAGGGGAATCCGTGGCCCGTGGGCTGCTCTACGAGCCGCTGGTCACGCCCGCGCTGATGATCGAGCAGGCTCTGGACGCCACCGCTCCTGGCCGGGCCGAGGTGGTGGATCTCGCCCGCAGCGGTGCCCGGTTCCAGGACCTGCTCGACATCGCCGAATCGGCCCGCGACCTGGCTCCGGACGCGGTCGTCGTGTTCGCCGGGAACAACTGGAAGTACGAACTGACCGAGTGGGCGTCGAAAAGCCGGCAAGCGGACGAGGCCCGTGCGTTGGAGCGGGGCGGAGTCGCTGAGCTGCTGCGCGAACGGGAGTCCAGGCTGGCCAATGCCGTCACGGACTTCGTGAACGGCATCTGCGACCTGTTCGCCAGTCAGGCACCTGTGCTGTTCGTGCTTCCCGAATCGAACCTGCTGGACTGGCACACCGTGCCGCTCGCGCCGGTCCTCGGGAACGGCAAGGATTCTGAGTGGCATCGTGTGATGCGCCGGACGAGGCAGCAAATGCGCGACGGCGACGAGGCCGCGGTGCTGGCCGGGTGCGAGCAGCTGCACCGTCTCGACGGTGGCGTGTCCGAGGAGCCGTACCGCTACCGCGCCCGCATACACCTGGACCGTGGTGAAACGGACGAGGCGCTGGCCAACTACCGGCACGCCCGCGACGTTCGCCTGTGGTGTGATGGCATTGATCCGTCGTGGTTACCGTCGATCGGGGTGAACGCCGCGCGGACGGCCGCTGTCAGCCGCGGCGGCGCGGTCGTGGATCTCACGGCTACCCTGCCCGCGCAGTGTGCGAGCGGCATTCCAGACAGGACGGTCTTTGCCGACTTCTGTCATCTCAACGGCCAGGGCCTGGTGTTCGCGGCGACCGAGATCGCGTGCGCCCTCGGGCCCGTACTCGGGTTGAAGGTCACGCCAGAGCTGTGCGCGCGGACGTTGCGCGGGCCGGCCCCGGAGGTCGAGGCCGGCGCGGCGTTCTCCGCGGCGTTCGTGAACGCGGATTTCGCGCAATCGAGTGAGGTGATCTCCTTCTACGCCCGGCTGGCCGCTCGCGCGGCACCACAGATAGTGGGAGCCATGGAGGCGTACTGTGCCGCGCCCGCCGCGGCCACGCCTTGGTGGATGCGGACAATCGACATACCGAAGTTCGCGAACGCGGAGCGCTGCCTGCGTGGTATCGGCCGCGTAGGCAGGTACCTGTACGACGACACGCTTGTCAGGTCCTTCACCGCTGAGATCAACGCGGCGCGCGGTCGGCCCGATGACGATCCGCCCGTTCGGTCGCACGCTGCGCTCGTACCGGGTACGCGTACCAACCTCCTCGATCCGACCCTGGCTCCGGCTTGGCGTCCACTGGACTGGGAAGGGCTGCTCGACACCCTGCCTGGCCGGCCCACCGGCTATCGGCACTACTTCCGTGCGCACACCGAGGAGAGCCGCTTCCTCTTCATCGCGGCCGGACCGGCCGTGGTCCACGTCGAGATCACCATGCGGCTGGGCACATCCGGGGAGGGAACGACCCAGGTGCTGATCAACGAGCACGAGGTCGGCAGCTTCGAACTCGGCGACCGCTGGCACCTCTGCCGGTTCTCGGTTCCGGCCGAGCAGGTGGAGACGGGCCGCAACGAACTGGTGATCCGGTGGCAGCGAAGCCTGATCGAGACGACCCCTTTGCCGATCCTTGCCCGACGGATCGAACAAGGTCTCGGCCAGGAACTCTCGATCGTCTTCGGCGAGGTGCACTCGGTGCATGCCACGGCGGCGGCGTGAGCGTGGCGAACGCGTAGTGGCCAGTCGAGGCGGTTTGCACAGCGGAAAGGTGCGGATGAAGGCGGACGGTCAGCTGTATCTCGATCTCATGAAACGCACCCTGACGAACACGATCTACCGGGGTGTGCCGGTCGCCTGGGTCGAAGGCCAGCCGGTCTTCGACACAACGCGCCGCGAGCACGGCACGCCGTGGCTGAACATCGCGCACACGATGGTGAGTGTGAGAAGGCTGGACAACCTCCAGTTCTGTCTGGAACGCGCGCTCGCCGATGGTGTGCCCGGTGACTTCATCGAGACGGGCGTGTGGCACGGCGGTGCCTGCATCTTCGCCCGTTCCCTCTTCAAGGCACACGGGGTGCAGGATCGCACGGTCTGGGTAGCAGACTCGTTTCAGGGAGTGCCGACCACTACAGCCGGCAGTCACCCGATGGACCAGGAGCTTGCGTTGCACGAGAAGAACGCCATGCTCGCGGTCAGCGAGGAGACCGTTCGGGAGAACTTCAGCCGGTACGAACTCCTCGACGAGCAGGTGTCTTTCCTGAGTGGCTGGTTCGCCGACACTCTTCCTGGCGCCCCGATCAGCCAACTCGCGGTCATCCGGCTGGACGGTGACCTGTACAGCTCGACGATGGACGCACTCGAGCACCTGTACCCGAAGCTTTCGCCCAGGGGGTACGTCATCGTGGATGACTACGGCATACCTGCTTGCGCGACCGCGGTGCACGAGTACCGGGAGCAGCACGGCATCGAAGACGAGATCTGCTTCATCGACCCCTACTCGATCTACTGGCGACGCAGCACTGGCTCTTCTGGCTGGTGAGCACCTCTGGCCGGTGTCAATGCGGAGGTGGAAGGTGTCCGCATGACGTAGCACCAGCAGTTCGACGGACCTCGGGCTGGCGATGGCCGGCTCGTTCCTGTCCACCATCCCGCTGGTCGTGGTGTTCATCCTGGTCGAGCTGCGCATGGTCGCGGGCATCCTGGACGGCGCTTTCAAGGGCTGATGCCGCGGGCCTGTCACCGGCCACATCCCGCCGACTCACGGTCGGTGGGATGTGGCCGGTGACGACGATCAGCGAAGCGCTTAGGCGCGGGCCCAGCGCTGGTTCGCGCCGGTGTGGCAGTTCCACAGGATCACTGTGCTGCCGTTGGCGGTGGCGGCGCCGTTGACGTCGAGGCACAGCCCGTTCTGGGCGTTGCTGACGGTGCCGTTGCTGTTGACGTTCCACTGCTGGTTCGTGCCGCCGTGGCAGTCCCAGATCTGCACCCGGGCGCCCGCGGCGGCGTTGGCCGGCGTGTCCAGGCACTTGCCCATCACCTGAAGCGCCTTGCCGTTCAGGGTGAACTGCTGGTTGGCGCCGCTGTTGCAGTCCCAGATGATCATCGCGGTGCCGTTGGCCGAGTTCGCGCCGTTGACGTCCAGGCATCGGCCACTGGCCTCACCGCGCAGCCGGAACGTGGTCGGGTCCGGACCCGGACCCGGACCCTGGTCACCGGTGAAGAACTTCCACACCTCGCCCTTGACCCAGCTCCTGGCGCCGCTCTCGCAGCCCGCGCACCCGTCCACGGGTCCCTGCTGGTGACCGCCGTCGAACGGCGCCCAGACCACCGGGTACCCGGTCCGGCACCCGGAGTAGGCGGTGCTGATGTGCGTGTTGCTGCCCCGGGCCGGCTCCGGCGGGTTCTGCGCCGTGCAGCCGTTGTTGCGGACCCACCTGTCGCGCTGGGCGCGTCCACCTCCGATGTTGTCGCTGAGGCCGTGGATGCCCATGTAGGCGACGGGTGCGGTGCCGCCCGAGCACCCACTGATCTCACCGGGCGAAGCGATGGCGGCGATGGCGCGGAACATCGTCGGCCGGGAGCACGCGAGCGAGATGCTCATCGCGCCGCCGTAGCTGAAGCCGAGCGAGAAGCGCTGCGTGGTGTCGACGCAGAGATCGTCCTCGATCCGCTTGATCATGGCGTCGACGAAGTTGACGTCCTCGCCGCCGGAGTTGCCCCAGCCGTTGTTGAGGCCCTGGGGCGCGACGAAGATCGCCGTGTTGTTCGACAGCTGCTTCAGTCCGTAGTGGGCGTAGACGGCCCCGTCGCTCCCGCCACCGGCGACCTGGTTCATGGTGCCGCCCAACCAGTGGAACCCGAAGACCAACCGGTGCTGGTAGGTGTTGTTGTAGGTGTCGGGGACGCTCAGGATGAAGCTGCGGGTCTTGCCGCCGCTCTGGATCGTGTGCGTGCCGCTGCGCAGGGTCGGTGTCTTGCCGCACCCAGGGGTCGCGGCGGCGGTGACGACATCGGCTGCGACGGGTGCCCGCGCGGGTTCGGCGCCGGCGACATCGGCGCCGGTCAGGAGGAGCACGGCGGCGGCGCCGATCAGCGTCCAACGCCGGTGGAGGCGGTTTTCCTTTGACACGTGGGTGCTTCCGTTCTGTGTGGTGTGCCTTCTTGATGGGTGCACGCCGGCTGATGGGTGCGAGCCGACGTCACCCGCTGCCTTCCGGCGCGGTGTCGGCCGGGATCGTGCCGGAGTCCGGGCCGGACGGCAGGTACACGTGCACGTGCCCCTTGCCGGCGTCGACGCTGATCACGTCCAACTGGAGCGCGGCGACCGACCAGGTGCGCAGTGCCAGCGTGCGTTGGGCGCCGGCCAGGGTCAGCAGGTCGCGCGCCAGTGGCTCGGGAGCGGTGACCGCGGTGGCGAAGCCGTCGACCGCGGCGGCGAGTTGTTGGACGGCGGTGCGCATCCCGGTGCGGGCGACGTTCACCCCGTTGCCCGCGGACGGTGTGTCCACGTAACGCTGCGTCTCCGCGGACACCACCTCGCGCCAGCCGCGCACCTCGTCGATCGTCGGCGCGGTCGGCGGTGCCGTGTCGGGGAGCGGGGACGCTTTCGCCATGGCTTCCAACACCGGTGTCAGGCGTTCCCGGCCGCCCTTGGCCAACTCGATCAACGTCCCGACCTGGTCGATGTCGCGCCGTGCCTCGGCCTCCTTCAACTCGGCGATCCGGCGTTCCGTCGCGTCCGGCCCCGATGTCCACGAGCCGGACACGAACGCGACGGCGAACCCGAGCGCGAACGTGGTGACCAGGGCGGTGGCCGATCCCCACAAGGAACGCGGTGCCTCAGGACGGCGTGCGGGCTTGCCCGGCCGTGCCCGCCCCACCGACGTGGTCCTGCCCATGACCGTCCTCCTTGCCGTGCGGTGAGATCTCGCGGTGGAGGTCCGCGGCTCCGGCGCGTGCCGGAGCCGCGGACCGCCCGCTCAGGACAACGTCCACCGTTGGTTGGCGCCGCCGTTGCAGGTCCAGATGATCAACTGGGTGCCGTCGGCCGAACTGCCGCCGTTGGCGTCGAGGCACTTGGCGCCGTTGCGGATCGTGCCGTCGGACTGCACGGCCCAGTTCTGCGCGGACGAACCGTTGCAGGTCCACAGTTGCACCAGCGCGCCGTCAGCGGTGCTGCCACCGTTGACGTTGAGGCACTTGCCCAGGGCTTGGAGCGTCTGCCCCGTGCGCGCCCACGTCTGGTTGGCGCCGCCGTTGCACGTCCAAAGCTGGACCTTGGCGCCGTCGGTGCTGCTGTTGCCGTTGACGTCGACGCACTTGCCGCCGACGCCGACGATGCGGCTGGTTCCACCGCCGGGACCCGGTGTGCCGACCCCGTTTCCGGTGAAGGTCATCGAGTCCAGGTCGTACGTGGTGCCCGTGCCGGTCTTGAACACCACGAACAACTGCGTGGTGCCACCGGGATTGGTGACGTTCACGGCGGGCGTGCTCGCGTAGTTGTCCCAGCCGCCGGTGCTCGGAACCGGAACGGTGGCGATCAACGCCCCCGTCGGCGAACCGGCGCGCAGTTCGACCGACCCACCACCGCCCGGCGACGACAGCCGCAGCGACACCTGGTTGATGCCGGTGAAGTTGTACGGGGTGAACGAGATCCAGTCGTTGTTGCCGATGTCCCCGACCCGCGCGCCGGACTCCGCCCCGGCCTGCGCCACCACGCGCACGCCGGACGAGCCGGTGAAGTACTCGGCCTGCTTGCGCTTGGGCTGGAGCAGGACCTTGCGGCTGCCGTCGAGCGCGGGCACCCCGGTCGTGCCGTTGTCGGTGTACTTGCTCGCCGCCACCCAGAACGAGTTCAGCTCGGCGTGCGCGGTGTCGGTCTCGGCCTTGAGCGTGCCCGAGCAGCCCGGGATCGGTGAGAGGTCGTGCCCGTGCTGGTCGTGCCCCAGGGCGGGGGTCGTGGTCACGCGAGCGCAGTCGATCGTGGTGTCCTCGGGATCGGTGACCGTGACCGTGTACGGGATCGAGTCACCCCAGCCGAACATGCCGCCGTCCGGGATGCTCAGGTTGACCGTGGGCGCGGTGTTGCCCGAGGTCACGATCACGCTGGTCACACCGGTCTTCCCGCCGACGTCGGTGACGGTGAGCTTGGCGTTGAACTGTCCCCTGGCGGTGTAGGTGTGCGTGGGGTTGGCTGCGGTGGACGTGCCGCCGTCACCGAACTCCCACCGGTACGTCACCGGGCCGCCTTCGGGGTCACCGGAGCCCGCGCTGGAGAACCGCACCGACAACGGCGAGGTGCCCGAGGTGGGCGTCGCCGTGGCCGTCGCGACAGGACTCCGGTCACCGCTCTTGTAGTCGATCCGGTAGAGCCCGGAGTCCGGGTTGTCCCGACCGTAGCCGGATCCCCACTCCAGCAGGTACATCGCTCCGTCGGGGCCGAACTTCATGTCCAGCGGCGACTTGAAGCTCAGGTTCGACAGGAAGTCGTTGATCTTCAACAGCTTCCCGTCCTGGCCGACCCGGAACTCCCACATCCGGTTGCGCGACCACTCGCCGAAGAACGGTGTCTGGTCGAAGTAGGCCGGGAACTTGGTGGCCGACGGGTTGTTCGCGTCGTACTGGTAGATCGGGAACGCGCCGGGCGCCTCGCCGCCGCTGGGGCTGCCCAGCTCCGGGAACTTGTTCCCGTTCGCGCCGTTGCCGTACCAGACGTCGGCCTTGCGCGCGGCCGGCAGCTCGGTCAGGCCGGTGTTGTTGGGGGAGTTGTTCACCGGCCGGTCGCAGTTGAACTTCGCGCCCGACTGCCCGGTGGCGAAGTTGTAGTCGTTGAACGGGATGTTGTCGCCGATGCAGTACGGCCAACCGTAGAAGCCCGGTGACGTGATGATGTTCCACTCCACGGTCCCGCCGGGCCCGCGGTTCGCGTTGTCGTTGGCCGCGTCGGGGCCGTAGTCGGCCGCGTAGATCGCGCCGGTCGTCGGGTGCACCGAGAACCGGAACGGGTTGCGGAAGCCCATCGCGTAGATCTCGGGCTTCGTCCTGGCCGTGCCCGGTGCGAACATGTTGCCGGCCGGGATCGTGTAGGTCCCGTCGGTCTCGGGGTGGATGCGCAGGATCTTGCCGCGCACGTCGTTGGTGTTGGCCGACGTGGCCTGGACGTCGTTGCTCGCCCAACCCGGCCGCTCGTCGATCGGCGCGTAGCCGTCGGAGCGGTGCGGCTGGACGTCGTCACCGGTGCCGATGTAGAGGTTGCCGTTCGGGCCGAACGCGATGTAGCCACCGGTGTGGCCGGGCTCCGGCGCCTGCCGTGACGACGGCACCTTCATCAGCACCCGTTCGCTGGCGATGTCCAGCGTGTCGCCGTTGACGGTGAACCGGGAGACCCGCGCGATGTCCTCGTTGCCGCCCGCCGGCGAGTACATCAGGTAGATCCACCTGGTGGTGGCGAAGTTCGGGTCGAGCGCGAGCCCGGTCAGCCCGTCCTCACCGCCGGTGTAGACGTTGAAGGTGGCCGCCGTGACGGTGGTGCGGGTGCTCGGCTTGTAGACCTTGACCTTGCCGCCGTACTCCGCGTAGAACACGCGGCCGTCCTTGGCGACGTCCAACGCCGCCGGCCCGACCGTGTTGTCGTCCAGCGCCACCTTCTCGAAGCTGCCCCACGAGGTGGGACCGCAGTCGGCCTGGACCTTGGCGCCCGCCGACTCCACGCCGCCCTTGACGTGCTCGCGGAACAGCGGCTCGGAGTAGCTGGACGCCTGGTGGCCCATGGCGGTGGCCCACAGCCGACCGCCCTCGAAGTTGCGGCACCACGAAATCGGGTGGTCGTAACCCATCCGGCTCGTGCCGGGGTCGTACGTCGTCTCGTCGGCGGTCACCAGCACGTGCGCGTTGCCGCGGACCGAGCGGGTGAAGTTGTACCACTCCTCGGTGCGCGTCCAACGGTCCGGCAACGCCGTGCCGGACGGGTGCTTGCGGTCGGCGACCTTGGCGGTGCCGGACACGGTGGCCGAGTGCTGCGTCATGGTCGCGCCGAGCATCTGGTCCCACCACGGGAACTGCTGCTCGACGTTCATGTCCGTCGCGTTGTGGATCGCGACGAAACCGCCACCGGCGCGCATGTACTTCTGCGCCGCGGCGCGCTGGGCGTCGTTGTCCCACACCATGCCGGACGTCTGGAGCATGACGACCACGTCGAACGTGGCGAGCGCGGCGTCGTTGAAGACCGAGGAGTCCTCGCTCTTGGTCAGCTCCCAGTCGTTCTGGGCGGCCAGCTGCTCGAACATCGTGATGCCCGCGGGGATCGAGTCGTGCCGGTAGGCCCCGGCGGCGGTCTTGCTGAACAGCAGGACGTGGAACCCTTCGGGGTGCGCGGGCGCCGGCGCGGAAGCCAGGCCCATCAGCACCAGCACGCAGCCTGTGATCGAAAGAAGGCGCGCGAATCTGTGTCGCATTGCCACTCCTCTGGGGCATCGAACGGCGACTGGCTGGATTACGCGGCGGCGGTGTACGTGTGGGTCAGGGTATGTGTCTGACTCATTTTGGAGGGCTGAGCGTGCAGGTCCAGCCGGCGCGGCACGGCACGGTGCAGGCTCAGTAACGCATTCCGGTTAGCCGGTAGAGGTGAGACCTTCGCAGGGCTGGATCGCCGGCAGACTGACACGTGTCATACAGAAAATCGCGTGGTCCTCGGCGATTTGTAGCACACATCCGCGCGGCGAGTCCAGATGTGCCAACACCGCGCGGAACCGGTGTCCAGGTCGTCGTGGACGTATCCCGGAGCGCTCGTGGGCCCGATCCCGGAGCGTCAGCCGAAGAGGCGGCGCTGGATCTCGCGGCGGTAGTCCTGGAGCGTGTTGTCGAGGTGGAGACCGGCCGCCGCCGCGGCGGCTTCGGGGTCGCCGGCGCCGATCGCCCGGTAGATCGCCAGGTGTTCCTCGACCGCCTCGGCCGCGTGGCCGCCGACGGAGCCGTGCAGCCCGATGGTGCTGGACTGGCGCTGGAGGCGGCGGGCTTCGCGCACCGCGGCCACCAGGAACTGGTTGTGGGACGCCGCGGCGACGGCGAGGTGGAAGTCCTCGTCGCCGCGCTCGAACAGCGAGGTCTCGGAGGTCAAGTGACCCTGCCGGCACGTTTCGGCGGCGTCGGCGATGGCGCGCAGTTCGGCGGGAGTGGCATGGGTCGCGGCCAGTCGGCTGGCCGCGGTCTCCTGCACGCGGCGGAACTCGAAGAGCATGTAGACGTGGTCGAGGTTGGTCGGCAGGAAGAAGCCTCCCCAACGGGAGGAGCCGAGCATTCCTTCGTCGTCGGCCACGTAGAGCCCACGGCCCTTGTGCGCCCGCACCCGTCCGATCGCGGAGAGGATCTTGATGGCTTCCCGCGCCACCGTCCGGCTGGTGCCCATCCGCGCGGCCAGCTCGTTCTCGGTCGGCATCCGGTCGCCCGGTTGCAGCCCCAGCTCGGCGATCAGCTGGAGGATCTGCTCCGCGACGAGCTCGTAGCCCGGCCGGTACGGACCGGGCGCCGGGGTGGCGTCCGGTTGCCCGGTCGGACCGTCCGGCACAAGTGCGCCATCCGTCAACGCCGCTCCTTTGTGACGGGTCGCCTGAAGAGTGTGTTGGCAGTTCACCGCTGTCCGCCCAGCCTACATCCGGGTAGGCCGGCCGGTGTCGAGCGTGCGTCGCGGTGTCGGGCACTACACGTCCCATGATCGTACTTGGCGCGAACGGATGTGCGATCAGCCGGGCAACGAATAGGTATACGTATTCGTCCCCTGGCTTGTGGGTTGCCGTGGGCGGTCGTGGCCGCAACGCCGCACGAATGCGGCGTTGCGGCCACGCGGGACAGCGGTGGTCAGGCGCGCTGGAGCAGGAATCGCTGGTTGTCGCCCCCTCCTGGGGTCCATTGCGAGATGCGCGCGCCGTCGGTGGTCGACGCGCTCCACACGTCCATGGCCAGGTTGCTGAGGCGGTTGACCAGGCTGATGACACCGCCGCCCTGGTCGACCACACGCCACTGCTGGCTCGTGGCGTTGGTGTCCGGCTGCTGGGTGATGTCGGCCCCCGTGCTCGCGCTCGCGACCTGGAGCACCAGCCCGCTGTGCCGAGCCCGGACGCGGTAGTAGCCGCCGCCCGAGTCGACGAAGTCGAACTGCTGGTTCAACCCGCCGGTCGGCGACCACTGTTGCAGCAGGGCTCCGGCAGCGGTGGACACGCCGCTGATGTCGGCGAACTTGCCGCTGTGCCGCGCGACGAGCCGGTAGTAGACCCCCGGCTGGACGACCGACCCGCTGCCGCCGCCCTGCCCGGTCGCCCGGTACGTGTGCCCGGCCTGGCCTTGGAACTGGATGACGTCGGCCTCGGGCTTGGTCGGCTGCACGATCGCACCGCTCGTCGTGTCGGTCAGCTCGAACGTGCCGGTGAACGCCCGGTTGCGGACCCGGACCGCGCCGTCGCGGTCAGGCGTGACGGACAAGGTGATCGCGGTGTTGCTCCAGGTCGCCCCGACGGTGTACCCGCCGCGCCCGCGCAGGCCCGTCACGCTGCCCGCCGACCACGCCGGCGGCAGTGCGGGCAGCACGTGCAGCTCGCCGTTGTGGCTGTGCAGCAGCATCTCGGCGATGCCGGAGGTCGCGCCGAAGTTGCCGTCGATCTGGAACGGCGGGTGCAGGTCGAACATGTTGGGCGCGAGCCTCGCCGGTGTCACCAGGTAGCGGATCAGGTCGTGCGCCCTGGCGCCCTCTTCCATCCGCGCCCAGTAGTTGATCTTCCAGGCCAGCGACCACCCGGTTCCGTCGTCGCCGCGCAGTTGGAGGGTCCGACGGGCGGCCTCGAACAGCTGGGGCGTGCCGCGCTTGGTGATCTGGTTGCTGGGGTGCAGTCCGTAGAGGTGGGAGACATGCCGGTGGCTCGGCTCGGTCTCGACCCAGTCGTAGAGCCACTCCATGACGTTGCCGCGGGAACCGACCCGCATCGGGGCGAGCCGTTGGCTCGTCGCGCGGACCCGCGTGCGGAAGTCGCCGTCCACTCCCAGCACCTCCGAGGCGCGGGCGCAGCCCTCGAACAGGTCGCGCAGGATCTGCATGTCCATCGTGGGGCCCGCGCACACGCTGGCGTTCGCGTGGTGGGGCAGCTCCGGGGAGTTCGACGGGTTGGTGACCAGCCACTTCAGCGTGGGTTCCTCCACCAGGGTTTCGAGGAAGAACTGGGCCGCGCCCTTCATCGCGGGGTAGTAGGACCGCAGGAACTCCACGTCGCCGGTGAACAGGTAGTGGTCCCAGATCATGGTGGCGAGCCACGCGCCGCCGGTCTGCCACATGCCCCAGAGCGCGCCGTCGACCACCGAGGAGCCACGCCACCCGTCGGTGTTGTGGTGTGTGACCCAACCGCCCGCGTTGTACTGGGCCCTCGCGGTGCGGGCGCCGGTCGCGGTGAGGTCGTTGATCATGCGGAACACCGGCTCGTAGCACTCGGCGAGGTTCGTCGTGTCGGTCGGCCAGTAGTTCATCGGCAGGTTGGCGTTGATCGTGTACTTCGAGTCCCACGACGGGGTCAACTGGTCGTTCCAGATGCCCTGGAGGTTCGCGGGCTGGGTGCCCGGCCGCGACGACGAGATCAGCAGGTACCGGCCGTACTGGAAGAGCAGGGCCGAGAACTGCGGGTCGACGGCGCTGCCGTGCTGGGCGATCCGGACGTCGGTCGGCTGGTCCGCCGCCGCCGTCCGCCCCAGGTCGATGGTGACGCGCCCGAACAACCGCTGGTAGTCGGCCACGTGCCGGCTGCGCAGCACGTCGTACGCCGTGCCCTGCGCGCCGCTCAGCCGTCCGCGGGCGATGCCCTGGTAGTCGCCGCTCACGTTCCGGTAGTCGACGTAGCTGGTGCCGATCGAGATCAACAGCGTCACGCTGGTGGCGTTGGACACCCGCAGCGTGCCTCCGGAGCTGCTGGTGGTCCCTCCCTCGGCGATCGCCTTGGCCAGCACGAGGAACCGGACGGAGCCCGGGATGCCCCGGTGGTCGCCGGACCGGCCGTCGAGGCCGATCGTCGTGCCGTCCGGGCTCGACGCCGTCGCCCGCTGCGGCGTGCCGAACGACGCGGTGAACGAGATCGAACCGGGCGTCTCGGCCGTCAGGCGCATGGCGATCACCTGGTCGGGCGCGCTGGCGATCACCTCCCGTCGGTACCGCACGTTGTTCGCCACGTAGGTCACGACCGTCGTGGCGGTGGTCAGGTCGAGCCACCGCTGGTAACCGGACATCCCGTTCGCGGTGGGGAACGCGAGCCTGAGGTCGCCGACGGTCTGGTAGGCGAGCTGGGCGGCCGGGTTGCCCAGCATCGCCTGGTCGATGAGGGTCTGGGCCTGCGACCACTGGTTCGCGAACACCAGGCGTCTGATCTCCGCCAGGGCGGCCGCGCCTCGCGTGTTGGTGTAGTCGTGGGGACCGCCCGCCCACACCGTGTCCTCGTTGAGCTGCAACCGCTCCGTGTCGACGTTGCCGAAGACCATCGCGCCGAGGCGGCCGTTTCCGATCGGCAACGCGCGGAGCCACTCCGCGCCGGCCTGCCGGTCGTACCACAACGCCAGGTCGTTGACCGCACGCACTTCCGGCGGCGCGGTCGAGCCGGCACGTGCCACCGCCGTCCAACCGCCCGGCATCAGCAGGGCTCCGGCGCTCGCCGCACCGAACTTCATCACTTGCCTGCGTGGCAGATCCGACATCCTGGGTCCTCCCAAGCGGATGATGATCGCGATGCGACGACGGCCGCACGCGGACGCCGCTACTCGAACGAACGTCGGAGTGCGGGCACAGCTGTCCTCAGTGGAGCTTTCCACCGCATGAATCGCCGTCATCGAAACCCGTTGGGCAAAAGTAGCCACCGGTGAACCCGGTCGTCAACGCCGGAACGGCCTGGTGCTAACACTTTTAGCAATGCGCTTGCCGGCGCGGGCGGTTTATCGAATGTATTCGACAAACCGGGCCGTTGCTTTAGCGGAATTTTAGCGCTTACGGTTTTCCCCTGATTTGAACCGGTTTGTGCCTCGGCTTCTGGGAGCGCTCCCGGCCCGTCCCCCCGACATCAGAGGGTGTGAGCCCGTCATGAGATACCGAGTCAGGGCGGCGTTGACCGCCGCTCTCCTCGTGGCCGCCGGTGTGGTCGCGACTGTGATCGGTTCTTCGTCGCCGGCCGCGGCGCACGCGGTCAACCCCGCCGACTTCCAGCAGGTCGAGCTGGCCCGAGGGGTCGGCGAAGTGGGTGAGCCGATGACGCTCGCCGTGCTCCCGGACCGCTCGGTGCTGCACACCGCCCGCAACGGGACGGTGCGCCGCACCACGGCCGCGGGCGTCACCAGCGTGATCGGCACAGTGCCGGTCTACACGCACGACGAGGAAGGCATGCAGGGCATCGGGGTGGATCCCGGCTTCGCCACCAACCGGTTCATCTACCTGTTCTACGCGCCGCCGCTGTCCACCCCGGGTGGTGACGCACCGGCCACCGGGTCGGACTTCTCGGCGTGGAAGGGGGTAAACCGGTTGGCCCGGTTCACCCTGAACGCCGACTTCACCCTGAACATGGCCAGCCAGATCACCGTGCTGGAGGTCGCGACCGACCGGGGCAACTGCTGCCACGTCGGCGGCGACATCGACTTCGACGCGGCCGGCAACCTGTACCTGTCCACCGGTGACGACTCCAACCCGTTCGACTCCAGCGGCTACACCCCGATCGACGAGCGGACCAACCGCAACCCGGTCTACGACGCGCAGCGCAGCGCGGGCAACACCAACGACCTGCGGGGCAAGGTGCTGCGGATCAAGGTGAACCCCAACGGGTCGTACTCGATCCCGGCGGGCAACCTGTTCGCGCCCGGCACCGCCAACACCCGGCCCGAGATCTACGCGATGGGTCTGCGCAACCCGTTCCGCTTCAACGTGGACCAGAAGACCGGCGCCATCTACCTCGGCGAGTACGGGCCGGACGCGGGCACGAGCAGCAACACGCGCGGGCCCGCCGGCCTGGTGGAGTTCAACCGGATCACCTCGGCGGGCAACTACGGCTGGCCCTACTGCGTCGGCTCGAACACCACGTCCGAGGCGTACGTGGACTACAACTTCGCCACCGGGCAGTCCGGCAGCCGGTTCAACTGCGCCGCGCCGGCCAACAACTCGCCGCGCAACACCGGGCTGGGCACGCTGCCGGCCGCGCGTTCGGCGTGGATCAAGTACGACAACTGCTCCTTCGCCGCGTTCGGCTGCGGTTCGGAGTCCCCGATGGCCGCGCCGGTGTACCGGTACGACGCGGCCAACCCGTCGTCGATCAAGTTCCCGGCCGCGCTGGACGGGCACGTGTTCGCCACCGAGTTCGGCCGGCGCTGGATCAAGACCATCGACGTCAACGCCGACGGGTCGGCCGGTCAGGTCAGCGAGTTCCCGTGGCGCGGCACGCAGGTCATGGACGCCACCTTCGGCCCGGACGGCGCGCTGTACGTGCTGGACTACGGCACGGGCTGGGGCAGCGGTGACGCCAGTTCCGCGCTCTACCGCATCGAGTACAACCCGGCCGGGAACAAGGCGCCGACCGCACGCGCCGCCGCCGACCGCACCTCCGGCGCCGCGCCGCTGACGGTCAACTTCTCGTCGGCGGGCTCGTCGGACCCCGAGGGCAGCGCGTTGGCCTACTCGTGGAACTTCGGCGACGGCACGACGTCCACAGCCGCCAACCCGAGCCACACCTACACGGCCAACGGCCAGTACTCGGTGACGCTCACGGTGACCGATACCGGCGGCCGCTCCGGCGCGGCCAACGTGTCGATCTCGGTCGGGAACACCGCGCCCACGGTGAAGCTGAACGCGCCGGTCAACGGCACCCTGTTCAGCTTCGGCGACGCCGTGCCGTACACGATCACGGCGTCGGACGCGGAGGACGGCACGATCGACTGCGCCCGGGTGAAGCTGAGCTACGTGCTCGGCCACGACAGCCACGGGCACCCGATCACCACGCAGACGGGCTGCTCGGGCACGTTGCAGATCCCGGTGGACGGTGAGCACGACACGGCGGCGAACCTGTTCGCGGTGCTCGACGCCGAGTACACCGACTCCGGCGCGAACGGTCAGCCGCCGGTGACCACCCACACGCAGCACGTGCTCCAGCTGCGGCACCGCCAGGCCGAGCACTACTCGACGCAGTCCGGCACCGGCCTCTACGACAAGGCAGCCGCCGAGGGCGGGCGGACCGTCGGCGACATCCAGAACGGCGACTGGATCGCGTTCGAGCCGTACGCGCTGGGTGGCACGACGAAGTTCACCGCGCGGGTGTCGTCCGCCGGCTCGGGCGGCACGCTGTCGGTGCGGACCGGTTCGCCCACCGGACCGGTGCTCGGCACGGTGACGGTGCCGGTGACCGGCGGGTGGGAGACCTTCACCGACGTGTCTGCCACCCTGTCCAACGTGCCGCCCGGAACCATCGCGCTGTACCTCACGTTCGCGGGCGGCACGGGCACCTTGTTCGACGTGGACGCCTACACGTTCGGCACGTCGACGGGTGGCACGCGGACCGGGCCGATCGTCGGGGTCGCGGGCAAGTGCGTGGACGTGAACGCCGGCGGTACGGCTGATGGCACGAAGATCCAGTTGTGGACGTGCAACAGCGGTGCGAACCAGCGTTGGACGGTCAACGGGACCACGTTGCGCGCGCTGGACAAGTGCATGGAGACGGCCGGTACCGCTGACGGCAGTCTGGTGCGGTTGTGGACCTGCAACGGCGGTAGTGGTCAGAACTGGACCGCCGGCGCCAACGGTTCGTTGGTGCACTCGCAGTCGGGCAAGTGCCTTGATGCCAACGGCGGCAGTTCCGCGGACGGCACGCAGTTGATCATCTGGAGCTGCCACGGCGGCACCAACCAGCGATGGACCCTGCCCTGACGATCCTGCCCTGACGATCCTGCCCCGACGAACTCTGCCCGGATGAACCCTGCCCGGATGACACCGGCAAGGACCGCGATGTGGCGTCGTTCCCACGACCGGAGCGACGCCACATCGCCCTCCTGCAAGGAGGCTAGGACATGCGAATTCCCTTCGCCCGGCGCGTGACAGGTGTGGCCGCTGCCGCCCTGACCATCGCCGCGCTCAACTCCGCTCCGCCGGCCGCCGCGGCCGACGCGCCGTACGACGTGCTGGTGTTCTCCAAGACCGCGGGCTTCCGCCACGACGCGATCCCGGCCGGCATCCAGCTGATCCGAGACCTGGGCGCGGCCAACAGCTTCACGGTGACCACCACCGAGGACTCGAACCACTTCACCACCGCCAACCTGGCCCGGTACGAGAGCGTGGTGTTCCTCAACACCACCGGTGACGTGCTCAACGCCACGCAGCAGACCGCGTTCGAGTCCTACGTCCGAGGCGGTGGCGGGTACGTCGGCATCCACTCGGCGTCCGACACCGAGTACGACTGGCCGTTCTACGGCGAGCTGGTCGGCACGTACTTCACCTCGCACCCGGCCATCCAGCAGGCGACGGTCCGGGTGGAGAACCGGGCGCACCCGGCCACCGCGCACCTGAGCCCGGCGTGGACCCGTACCGACGAGTGGTACAACTTCCGCGGCAGTGTCCGGTCGACGGCCCGGGTCCTGGCCACGTTGGACGAGTCGACCTACAGCGGCGGCTCGATGGGCGCCGACCACCCCCACACGTGGTGCAAGACCGTCCAGGGCGGACGCTCCTTCTACACCGGCAGCGGACACACGCAGGCCAGTTACGCCGAGGCCGGTTTCCGCGCCATGGTCCTCGGTGGCATCCGCTACACGGCCAACCGGGCCGATGCCGACTGCCGACCGGAGAACGGCTACACCGCGCTGTACAACGGTTCCACCACCGGCTGGTCGCAGGCCGGACCGGGCGGCTTCACCAACAGCGACAGCACGCTGACCTCGTTCGGCGGCCAAGGCCTGTTGTGGAACAGCGCGCGCGAGTACCGCGCGTACTCGCTCAAGCTGGACTGGCGGATGCCCGGTGACGACAACTCCGGCGTCTTCGTCGGCTTCCCGCCGAGCACCGACCCGAACTCCGCGATGGCCAACGGCTACGAGGTGCAGATCGACGCCACCGACACCGCGGACAAGACCACCGGCGCGATCTACGGCTTCAAGGGCGCCGACCAAGCCGCCCGTGACGCCGCGCTCAACCCGCCCGGCGCGTGGAACACGTTCGAGCTGCTGGTCGAAGGCGAGCGCCTCCAGGTGTTCCTCAACGGCACGCTGATCAACGACTTCACCAACACCGACCCGGCCCGGTCGCTGGTGTCCGGGCACATCGGCATCCAGAACCACGGCGCCGGCGACGACGTGTCGTTCCGCAACATCCGCATCAAGGAACTGGGCGGCACCGTTCCGCGCACCGGGCCGATCACCGGCGCCTCCGGCAAGTGCGTGGACGTCAACGGCAACAGCTCGGCCGACGGCGCGAAGGTGCAGTTGTGGTCGTGCAACGGTGGCGTGAACCAGCGTTGGACGGTCAACGGGACCACGTTGCGCGCGTTGGACAAGTGCATGGAGGTGGCGGGCACGGCCAACGCCGCCGCGGTCCGGCTGTGGACGTGCAACGGCAGCGGTGGCCAGAACTGGACCGCCGGCGCCAACGGCTCGTTGGTGAACCCGCAGTCGGGCAAGTGCCTGGACGCCAACGGCGGCAGTTCCGCGGACGGCACCCAGCTGATCATCTGGAGTTGCCACGGCGGCACCAACCAACGGTGGACCCTGCCTTGAGTCGAAGGAGTGTTCGATGAGGACCAGCGGGTGAGGCATCCGCCTCCCCATGGACACGACGCTATGCTCCGACCCGGTCGTGCCGCGATCGGTCGAGCGCGACGGGCGGCTGGCGGCCCACGGCCGTGCGCGACTTCCTGTTGGAGCTCCAAGGGATTCCGGCGGCGGAGGTCAGCCGCTGAGCTCACGACGTCGCGTGCGGCCCGCTCATCGCGGCGGCGCTACGGAGTCACGGTCGCGGACGGGCATGGGGACGTAGTGGGGCCTGCTCCGGTGCGACCGGCCCACGTCCTGCTGCGCGGGTTCGGCGAAGAGGAGGTCGACGGCCTTCGCGCCGAGGTCGTGGTGGGGGAGGGCGACGGTGGTGAGGGCGGGGCGCAGCCACGAGGCGATGGGGTGGTCGTCGAAGGAGACGACGGAGACGTCGTCGGGCACGGCCAGACCGGCGTCCTGTAATGCCTGGTAGGCGCCGAACGCGAGCCGGTCGTCCAGGCAGATCAACGCGCGCGGGCGCTGTTCGGCCAACAGGTCGCGGGTCGCTTCGAAGCCGTGCTTCGGCAGCCACCACCGGCACGGGCGTCCGCTTGCCACCTCGACGCCCATCGCACCCAGCTCCTGGCGGATACCGGTGAGCCGGTCGAACGCCGCGGAGCGCCCCGGAGGGACGTCGTCACCGGACGGATCGGCGCCGATGACGTGGATGCCCTCGTCGTGGCCCGCGTCGAGGAGCACGCGCGCGGCGGCACGGCCGGCTTGCACCTCGTCGGGCAGCACGGAGATCAGCGGCGACGGCTCCCGGGGCAGCACGTTGAGCAGCACCGCGGGGCCGGTGGCGAGTTCGCTCGGGATGCTGATCGTCCTGGTGTGCACCGAGGCGAGGATGATGCCGTCGACGCGGCAGTCGTGCATCGTCTCGATCAACGTCCGCTCGAAGCCGGAATCGCCCTCGGTCTCACCGAACAGCAGCGTCACGCCGTGCCGGCGGGCGGCGCCGAGCGCACCTTTGATCATGTCGCCGGCCAACCGTGAGCTGGCGACCGAATCGGACACGAAGGCGATCGTCTGCGTCCGAGGCCCGCGCTGTCCCAACGGGACCCGGTTGCGGCGGTACTCCATCTCCGTCGCCGCCTCGCGGACCCGCCGCTGCATCTCCTCGGAGATCCGCAGGTCCCGGCCGCGCCCCGACAACACCAGGGACACGGTGGTCTGGGAGACGCCGACCACCTTGGCCACGTCGGCCAAGGTGACCCGTCGTGTGCCCAACGTGGACCTCCTGTTCTCCGAGTCCGGCCTCCGGTCAACGGCGACCAGTGCGTGCACGACAAGGGACGGGCCGTTCGGATCGTGACCGGCCGTCGGGAGCGCTCCCAGAGCTGGTGTGGCTTCGCGCGACGGCTATTCGACGGCCATTCGACGGTCATTCATCGGGAACCCGGCGGCAGCCCGTCAGTCGGGGCCGCCGGGCGGGGCCGCGAGGCGGGGCGCGCAGGGTGCGCGGCCGTTGGGCCGTTGTGGCATGAGCTGCTCCACTACGTCGTGGTGCTCGTGGGTCGGAGTCCGAGAAGCAGGAGCCTTGTCGATGAGTCTGACTCATCGAGCCGTAGGCCTAGCAACCTATGACAGCCCCTGAGCTGCCTTCCCGTCAAGGGCGCAGCATGTCTATTTTGGGGAGACAACCCTGCCGACTGGTGGGTTTGCCCGGTTGCCGGGTCAACCGGGCGGCGACGTCCCCAGATTGAGTACTACTCATCGTTCCCTGTTGGGCCATGGATCGGTATGGTGTGCCGCAGTCGTTGGCCGTGCGCCTCGCGACGGTTCAGCACAGTGGCCGTGCGAGGGAGTCGTCCACCACGCAATCGCTCCCGTGCGCGCAGGCGCCGGTCGCCGTTTGGAAAGTGAGCCGCAATGAAGCAGCGCGCACTGTGGTCGGCTGCCTTGGTGCTGGGTCTGACCCTGGCGTCCGGCTGCGGAAGCGCCACGGCGCCGGGATCCTCCGGCGGCTCGGGCGACAAGCTGGTGGTCTGGGACTGGAAGTCCGGCGATGCGAACGTGGCCGCGTACCTCGACAAGGCGAAGGCCGATTTCGCCAAGAGCCACCCGGACACCGAGGTCGAGTTCGTGGCACAGCCGTTCGACCAGTACTACACGCTGCTCGGGGCGGCGATCCAGTCCGGCAAGGGGCCCGACGTCATGCTCTTCAACGGTGGCGGTCAGCTCCGCGACCGGGTCGACGCGCTGGTGCCGCTGGACGAGTACGTCGCCCAGGACAAGCAGCGGCTGGCCGGCTGGGACGCGTTCACCAAGGATGGGAAGACCTATGCCTCGCCGGTGACGCTGCAAGGCCACCCGCTCTACTACAACAAGGCGCTGTACAAGCAGGCGGGACTGGACCCCGAGGCGCCTGCCGAGACGTGGGACGACTTCGTCGAGGACTGCGGCGCCATCACGGGCAAGACGGGCGCCAAGTGCTTCGGCGTCGGCAACAAGGAAGGCATCGGCATCCAGTTCTTCCTGTCCGGCATCGGTTCGGCGGTGCTCACGCCGCAGGAGTACGACGACTGGATCGCCGGGAAGCGGGACTGGGCCTCGCCGAACGTGAAGCGGGTCTTCGAACTCTGGAAGCAGGTCGACGACGGCGGGCTGAACAACGACGGGGTCAACTCCACCGCGATGTTCAACGACGCGTTCGCCGTCTTCCAGTCGGCCAAGGCCGCGCACATCATCGGCCTGATGTCCGACATCGGGCACTGGAAGGACTTCGGCGAGTTCCTCGACCCGGACGACGTCGGCGTGATGGCCGCGCCGGTGGCCAACCCCGCGGCGACGCCGAGCCTGCCGTACGACGGTGGCATCGGCTACGCGGTCGCCAAGTGGACCAAGGACCCGAAGTCGGCCGCCGACCTGGTGCGGTCGTTGACGTCGTCCGAGGCGCTGAAGGCCTTCTACGCCGACGCGGGCGCGATCGCGTCCGACACCACCATCGACGTCTCCGCCGGCGGCCCGGCCGTCACCACGATCACCGCGGGGATCAAGACCGGCAAGCCCGCCCTGCACGTCGCCTTGTCCAGCAAGACGATCGACCTGATGGGTCGCCTCTCACAGCAACTGCTCAGCGGCTCGATCACCGTCGACGAGACCGTGGCGCAGTTGGCCGCCTCCGACAAGGCGAGCTGATCCGTGCCGCCCGGAGGTCCTCTGTCGGTCCGCCCGGTGGTGGCCGGACGGACCGGGGGAGAAGCGGTCACGAAAGCGGTGGGCTTGCCACCGACCAAGCCGTCACGGCGGCGTGTCCGTCGCGGGTCGCGGGCCGAGCGCCTGGCTCCACTGGTCCTGGTGGCGCCGACCGTGCTGATCATCGTGGCGCTGCGGTTGTGGCCGCTGGTGCTCGGGGTGAACTTCTCGTTCACCGGCGACGGCGCCCGCAACGGCGCGGCGGTCGGCCTGCTGGTGCTGCTGCTCCCGGTGGCCGTGGCGATCCCCGGTCTGCTCGCCACGTCCATCTACCTCAGGGTGCCCGGACACCGGGTCTACCGGGGTGTCTACTTCTTCCCGGCGGTGTTGTCGCCGGTGATCGTCGGGGCGATCTTCAACCTGCTCCTCGCCTACGACGGTCCGCTCAACACACTGCTCGGCGGCGTGGGCCTCGGGCCGGTCGACTGGCTCGGCGACCCGGACGTGGCGATCTTCGCGGTCGTCGGCGTGCACGTCTGGGCCACGTTCGGCATGGCGCTGGTCGTCTTCCTGGCCGGGTTCGCAGCCCTCGATCCCTCGCTGCTGGACGCGGCCAAGGTGGACGGCGCGTCCCTGCCGCAGACTATTTGGCACGTGATCATCCCAGGGCTGTCCCGCACGATCCAGTTCGTCTTCGTCACCACGATGATCGGCATGCTGACGTCGATGTTCGGCCTGCTGTTCGTGATGACCAGCGGCGGTCCGGAGGCGTCCACCTACCTCCCCGAGTACTACATCTGGGTCCAGCAAGGACAGTTCAACCAGCCCGCGCTCGCCTCCGCGGCGTCGACGGCCCTGTTCCTGATCATGCTCGTGGTGGGACTCGCCCAGATCGGCGTCCTGCGACGTGCCGGCAGGGAGAGCTGATGGCCGGTCGGCGGTTGACGAAGTGGTTTGTCGCGGTGCCGATGGCGGCACTGGCGTTGGCGACGGTGTACCCGTTGCTGTTCACCGCCAACGTCGCCATGAAGACCCGCCGCGAGTACGTCCTCGACCGGTTCTCGTTGTCGGGGGCACTGCGGTGGGAGAACATCGCCTCGGCGTGGACGAGTGTCGGCATGTCCCGGTACTTCCTGAACTCGGCGATCGTGGTGACGTGTTCGGTCGCGTTGCTGCTGCTGTTCGGGTCGATGGCGGGGTTCGCGCTCGCCCGGTTGCGGTTCCGCGGTTCCTCGGTGTTGTTCCTGGGCTGCCTCGCCGCGCTGTTCATCCCGTTCCAGGTGATCATGATCCCGCTCACCCGGGTCATGGCCGACGCCGGCCTCGTCGACACCTACCCGGGGCTCGTCCTCGCCTACGTGGCGCAGTTCCTCCCCTTCACGGTCTTCCTGATGACCAGCTACTACTCGACCGTGCCCGCGGAGATCGTGGACGCGGCGCGGATCGACGGGAACACGCTGTACGGCGTGTACTGGCGGATCATGCTCCCGCTGGGCCGCCCGGCACTCCTGTCGGTCGGCGTGCTCAACGCCCTGTTCTGCTGGAACGACGTCCTCATCTCCCTGCTCATGATGCCGTCCGCGGAGAACCGCACGCTCATGGTCGGGGTCACCTCGTTGCGGGGGCAGTACTCGGATGACATTCCCGTGTTCGCCTCCGGCGTGCTGATCGCCGCGGTACCCGTCCTCGTCGTCTACCTGTTCCTGCAACGCCAGATCGCCGACGGCGTCACCGCAGGGGCCACGAAGGGCTGATATGCGCATCACCGGTTACCGGACGCTCACCACCGTTCAGAACTGGGGTCGACCGATCGGCGACGCCAACGGCGTCTTCGCCGACGGCGTCGTCCGGGTGCCGATCGTCATCGTCGAGACGGACGTCGGCATCACCGGCGTCGGACTCGGGCATCACGTGGAGATCGAAACGGTCTTCGCCGCCATCGAAGGCGAAGACCCGCGTGCCGTCACCGCCCTCTACGACCGGATGCTGCGCCACGTGTTCAAGGCGGGCCACGCGGGCGCGGTGTTCGGCACCATCGGCGCACTCGACACCGCGTTGTGGGACATCAAGGCGCAGGCCGCAGGTGAACCGCTGTGGCGACTGCTCGGCGGACGCGACCGCCGGGTGCCCGCGTACGCCTCCGGTGTGGACATCGGGCTGGGCGACGACGAACTCGTCGCGCTGTACGAGACCTACGCCGACCGCGGACTGCGCGTGGCGAAGATCAAGGGAGGCCTCGACGTCGACCGGGACCGGGACCGCCTGATCCTGGTGCGCGAGGTGCTCGCCGAAGCCGGTCGCGGCACCCGGCCGGGCTTGATGCTCGACGTCAACGAGGCGTTGACCCGCAAGCAGGCGGTGCGCCACGTCAGCGAACTCGAACGGACGCTCGACCTGATCTGGATCGAGGAGCCGGTCCGGCGGTGGGACGCGGAGGGGCACGCGGTCGTCGGCCGTGGCGTCCGCGCCTCGATCGCCAGCGGCGAGAACCTCACCGGGCTCGAGCAGTACCGTCCGCTGATCGCGGCGGGCGCGGTCGACATCGTCCAGGCGGCGGCGGGCTGGGGCGTCACCCACTTCCTGCGCGTCTCTGCCTTCGCGCACGCCCACGACCTGCCCGTGAGCCCCATCGGCAACACGCCGGTCGGGTTGCTGCACGCCGCGACGTCCGTGCCGAACCACTTGGTCAGCGAGCTCCAGGACCTCCAGCCGCCGACGGGGATCTCGATCGACCTCCACGTCGAGGACGGGGCGTTCGTCCTGGGCGACAGCCCGGGACTGGGCATCCGCGTCGACGAGGACGCGATCGTCGCGTCCCGCCGCCGACTCGCCGTCCCGGCGACCGAAGGTCCGCACGTCCGGCCGGAACGTGCCGGCCAACGCATGTTGGCGGTAGTGCAAGGCGCAGTCGCGGAACCTGAGTACCTCCGATCTGCGGCGGTCGTGATGGACGAGGTGTGACAACGCTGTCACGTGGTCGTCGGCCGCGCACCCGGCTGAACCACGTGCCCGAACGCCGTGCCAGAACGACGTGCCCATCCGGCACGTCGGTAGAGCTTGCAGACCACACTCCAAGTCAGGAGGTCTCCTTGTTCGCGTCCTCTTCCTCTGCGGTACGAAGGCCGTTGTCCGCGAGTGCCGCCACGGTGGTGTTGACCGCCGCGGTCGCCGCGGTGGCTCTCGCACCTTCCGCGTCCGCCGCCACCACGACCCTCTACGCCTCCCCTTCCGGCACCGGCACCAGCTGCACGGTCACCCAGCCGTGCTCGGTGCCCGCCGCCCAGGCCGCGGTGCGGTCGCAGAACGGCAGCATGTCCGGTGACATCGTCGTGCAGTTGGCCGACGGGGTGTACCGGCTCTCCGAGCCGCTGCGGCTGACCGCGGCGGACTCCGGCAACAACGGCTACCGCGTGCTGTGGCAGGCGGCCCCGTCCGCGCGTCCCGTCATCAGCGGCGCCCGCGCCGTCACCGGCTGGTCGGTGGTCGACGCCGGCCGGAACATCTGGCGTGCCAACGTCCCCACGGGGATCGACTCACGCCAGCTGTACGTCAACGGCGCGGTCGCGACCCGGGCCCGCACGCAGGTGAACCGGGCCGACTTCAGCTTCACCAGCACGGGCATGAGGTTCTCGAACTCCGCGCTGAACTACCTGAACAACCTGGGCAACCAGAACCGGGTCGAGGTGGAGAGCGTCAACTCGTTCACCGACCGGTACTCGCCGGTGCAGAGCATCAGCGGGAACTTCCTCACCATGCAGCAGCCCGCGTGGAACAACAACACCTTCGGGTACGACACGCTGACCCAGCCGCACCGGGCCGGGCCGTTGTACCTGGCCAACGCCTACGAGTTCCTGGACTCACCGGGGGAGTGGCACCTCAACCCCGGGACGGGCGCGCTGTCCTACATCCCGTTGGCGGGGCAGAACATGAGCGCCGTCAGCGTCGAGCTGCCGTTGCTCCAGTCGCTGGTGGACGTCGGCGGCACCTATGCCGCGCCGGCGCACCACATCTCGTTCAGCGGGATCACGTTCACCGGCACCAGTTGGCTCGGCCCCAGCAGCAACCAGGGGTACGCGGACCAGCAGACCGGCTCCTACATCGGGGGCAACTGGAACTGGCCGGGCGACCGGCTGACCTCGTGCCAGAACGGCTGCACCCAGTTCGAGGCGGCGCGACCGCACTGGAACCAGATGCCCGCCGCCGTGCAGGTCTCCGCCGCCAACAACATCACCTTCAGCGAGTCGCAGTTCGTCAACCTGGGCCAGACGGCCATCGGCATCGGCAACGACGCGAACGCCCACGCCAGCGGTGTCGGCCTGGGCGCCAGCAACATCACCGTCACGCGGTCCGAGATCGCCCGCAGTTCGGCCGGTGGCATCGTGGTCGGCGGCGTGCGCGCCGACGCCCACCACCCGAGCGACCAGCGGATGGTCAACCGGGACATCACCGTCAGCTACAACCGCATCCACGACCTCGGCATCGAGTACCGGGGCAACGTCTCGGTGCTGAACACCTACGTCAGCACCGCCACCGTGTCCCACAACGAGGTCTACAACATGCCGTACTCCGGCATGTCGATCGGGTACGGCTGGGGCGCCAACGACGCCGGCGGCAACAACAACTACGCCACCCGCGGCCTGTACAACTACCAGCCGCGCTACACGACAGCGACCACGGCGTCCAACAACCGGCTCGTCAACAACTACATCCACGACGTCATGCAGCAGATGCACGACGGCGGGTGCATCTACACGCTGGCGTGGAACCCGGGCGCCTCGATCAGCGGGAACCACTGCCAGCGGACCAACGGCTACTTCGGGGTCTACTTCGACGAGGGCTCGAAGTACTACTCCGTCACGGGCAACGTCTTCAACAACACCGGCACGTGGGCCACCGCGAACTACTGGGGTGGCGAGAACATGGGCAACTGGACGGTCACCAACAACTGGTCGACCAACAGCAGCACCAACGTGACCAACGGCGACCGCGGCAACGTGGTGTCCGGCAACACGGTCGTCAGCAACGGAAACTGGCCGTCCGGCGCGCAGGCCGTGATGGCCAACGCCGGGCCAGGGGGCGGCGGCACCACCGGCCCGCAGAACGCCATGCTCGTGGGAACCCAGTCGGGTCGCTGCGCCGAGGTACCCGGCGGGAGCGCCAACGGCGCACAGACCCGGCTCTGGGACTGCAACGGCGGCGCCAACCAGCGGTGGACCTACACCTCCGGCAAGCAGCTGATGGTCAACGGCAACAAGTGCCTGGACGCCAGCGGCGCCGGGACCGCGAACGGCACCGCGGCGATCATCTGGGACTGCCACAGCGGCACGAACCAGCAGTGGAACGTGAACGCCAACGGCACCATCACCGGGGTGCAGTCCGGGCTGTGCCTGGACGCCAGCGGCAACGGGACCGCGAACGGCACCCTGCTCCACCTCTGGTCGTGCCACGGCGGCACGAACCAGCAGTGGAGCGCGCGCAACTGACCCACCGCGCGGAGGCCGTCCGCCGGCCTCCGCGCGCTGGTCATGTCAAGCGCTGCGCCACCGTTGCTTTAGCGCTGGTTTAGCACCTACGGTCGGCAGTAGTCGAAGCGATTCGAAACCCTGCCCAACGAGCTGTTTCGGCACTTCACGCACCCGGCGCGTCCTGGTGCGCTTCCGCCGCCGCACACCCTGCCCTCCCACATCGTCGTAGGAGTGAGAATGCAGCCCTTACCCGGTTCCCCGCAGGCGTCCGTGAAGCGTTGGTGGCGCTCACGGGCGGCGGTGCGCGCGCGTGTCGTGATGGCACTGGCCCTGTTGCCCGCGGCGTTGACGACGTGGTCCGCACCGGTGACCGCGTTGGCGGCCGGCACGGGACCGTGCGACATCTACGCATCGGGCGGCACGCCCTGCGTGGCCGCGCACAGCACGACGCGGGCGCTCTACGGCTCGTACGCCGGAAACCTCTACCAGGTCAGGCGTTCGTCGGACAACACGACGAGGAACATCGGTCTGATGGCCGCCGGCGGCACCGCCAACGCCGCGACCCAGGACTCGTTCTGCGCCGGCACCACCTGCGTCATCACGGTGGTCTACGACCAGTCCGGCCGGGGCAACGACCTGTGGTACCAGGGATCGGACGTCGTGCCCGGGTCGCCCCAGAGCAGGCCCGCGCTCGCGACCTCCGAGTCGCTGGCGGTCGGCGGCAGCAAGGCCTACTCGCTCTACATCAACCCCGGCAACAGCTACTGGCGTGACGGCCACCTGACGGGCGTGCCGACCGGCGCCCAGCCGGAAGGCATGTACATGGTGACCAGCGGCACCCACGTCAACAACGGCTGCTGCTTCGACTACGGCAACAGCGAGACGACCCGGAAAGCCGACGCGGCCGGCGCGATGGACGCGATCAACTTCAGCACGCAGTGCTGGTTCGGCGGGTGCTCCGGAACCGGTCCCTGGGTCCAGGCGGATCTCGAATGGGGTCTCTTCCCGGGCGGCAGCCAGTCGTGGAACCCGAACCAGCGCGCCTTCACCAGCAAGTTCGTCACGGCGATGCTGAAGAACAACGGGACCACGCGGTTCGCGCTCAAGGGCAGCGACGCGCAGGTCGGCAACCTCACCACGCTGTGGGACGGCGCGCTGCCCAACGGGTACAGCCCGATGAAGAAGCAGGGCGCGATCATCCTGGGCAGCGGCGGCGACTGCTGCAAGCCCGACGGCGGCGCGAACCTCAGCGCCGGCACGTTCTACGAAGGGGCCATGGTCGCGGGCTACCCGTCCGACGCGACCGAGAACGCGGTGCAGGCCAACGTCATCGCGGCCGGCTACACCACCGGTGGCGGCACCACCCCGAGCGGCGCGGTGCGCGCGGTGGGCGCGGGCAAGTGCCTCGACGTGCCGAACGGGACGGCGGGCGCGCAGGCCCGGATCTGGGACTGCCAGGGCGGCGCCAACCAGACGTGGACCCGGACGTCCTCGGGCCAGTTGGCCGTGTCCGCTGGCTCCGGCCAGATGTGCCTCGACGCCTACGGCCAGGGGACGAGCGCGGGCACGAGGGCGGTCATCTGGTCGTGCAACGGCCAGGCCAACCAGCGCTGGAACGTCAACTCCAACGGCACGATCACCGGAGCGCAGTCCGGCTTGTGCCTGGACGTGTCCGGCGCGTCCACGGCCAACGGGGCGCAGGTGCAGCTGTGGACCTGCAACGGTGGTGCCAACCAGAAGTGGGGCGTCAGCTGATTCCCCACCACCATCAGAGTTCGTGACTCGACAGCGGTCCGGCACGCCGTGCCGGACCGCGGCTCAACCCGAGGAGTGCAAGTGCGACAACGCCTCAGCAGATTCGCCGCCCGTGCCACTGCCCTGGTCACCGCCTCGCTGGTCACCGCCGCGCTGCTGCCGGCCGGCCAGGCCGTCGCGGAGTCCAACGGCGGCGTGCGGGTCATGCCGTTGGGCGATTCGATCACCGAGGGGACGCAGGTGCCCGGCGGTTACCGGATCGGGCTGTGGCAGCGGTTCGGGTCCGGCGGCTACCGGGTGGACTTCGTCGGCTCGCAGTTCAACGGTCCGGGCTCGCTCGGCGACCACGACCACCAGGGCCACCCGGGCTGGCGCATCGACCAGATCGACGCGAACGTCGTCACCTGGCTGCGGAACACGACGCCGCGCACGGTGCTGCTGCACATCGGCACCAACGACATCCTGCAAAATTTCAACGTGGCCGGAGCGCCCGCCCGCCTGTCGGCGCTCGTCGACCGCATCACCGCGACCGTGCCGGACGCCGACGTGTTCGTCGCGACGATCATCCCGCTGGCCAACGCCGGGCAGAACACCGCCGCCCGGAACTTCAACGCCACCATCCCCGGCATGGTGCAGAGCAAGGTCAACGCGGGCAAGCGCGTGCGCCTGGTGGACATGCACGCCGCGTTGACGACGGCCGACCTGATCGACGGCATCCACCCCACGGCGACCGGCTACGACAAGATGGCCGCGACTTGGTACAACGCGTTGCGTGCGGTGCCCGGGAGCATCGGTGACCCGGTCGCACCGCAGGGCAAGCAGGTCGTCGGCGCGGCGTCCGGGCGTTGCCTCGACGTGCCGGGCTCCACGACCACCAACGGCACGCAGTTGCAGCTGTGGGACTGCCACGGCCAACCCAACCAGTCGTGGACGCACACCTCCGGCAAGCAGTTGGTCGTCTACGGCACCAAGTGCCTCGACGCCTACGGCCGTGGCACGGCCAACGGCACGCAGGTGGTGATCTGGGACTGCCACGGCGACACCAACCAGCAGTGGAACGTCAACGCCAACGGCTCCATCACCAACGTGCAGTCCGGCCTGTGCCTGGACGCGTACAACTACGGCACCGGCAACGGCGCCAAGTTGGTCCTGTGGTCCTGCTCCGGGCAGCCCAACCAGCAGTGGACCCTGCGCACCCCGGCCTGACCGTGCGACCGGGCGCGCCCACCGGGGCATTTCGACGGCGATTCGGAGTATCCGGGTCCCGGTGGGCGCGTGTTCGGAATTATTCGACGAAATCGACCAAAGAGGCCACGCCATTCGAATCGAAATTCGCCCTGTCATTCGAATGTTGACAGTCGCGAAAAGCGGTGCGTAGCGTTTCGTCCGCGTTAACCGCCGAATTTCGATGAGAAAGGTGGACCTTCGTGCTCAAAAGGTTCATGGTAGCCGTGCTGACCGCCGCCGCACTGACCTTGCCGACGACCGGCACCGCGCAAGCGGCCGGTAGCTGCGAAGATTTCTACTCGATCACCATGGGCAAGTACTGGATCAACAACAACGTGTGGGGCCAGAACTCGGGCCAGGGGTGGCAGTGCGTGTGGGACGGCTCGTCCGGCGGCTCGATCTCGTGGGGCACGGCCTGGGACTGGAGCGGCGGGCCGGGTCAGGTGAAGTCCTACGCCAGCTCCGTGCTCGGCTGGCACTGGGGCACCAAGCTGTCGGGCACCGGCCTGCCGGTCCGGTTGTCGGACAACCGGTCGGTGAACACGGGCGCGAGCTACACGGTCAAGCAGAACACTGCGAACGTCATGAACGTCGCCTATGACCTGTGGCTGCACCCGATGTCCAACCCGGGCACCACCAACCCGTCCGACGAGATCATGATCTGGACCTACCGCGCCGGTGGCGCCGGACCGGTCGGCACGCGGCAGGCCACCGTGTCGATCGCCGGCGCCAACTGGGACCTGTACCGGGGCAACATCGGCTGGGAGGTCTACTCGTTCGTCCGGACGGGCAACACCAACTCCGCCACGTTCAACCTGCGCGACTTCACGTCGCACTTGGTCAACCGGGGTTGGTTGAGCAACCAGAAGTACCTGACGAGCGTGCAGCACGGCACGGAGATCTTCAGCGGGAACGGGCAGCTGGACGTGCATTCGTACTACGCCAACGTCAGCTGATCACCCCTGTGAGTGGGTGGACGGTCGGAACGGGCCGGCGCCCGTGGCCACTGCGGCCACGGGCGCTGGCCCGTTCCGTTGCCCGATCAGCCGACGCGGACGAGCTGCCATTGCTGGTTGGCGCCGCTCCAGTCGCTGTACTGGACGACGTTGGCCCCGTCGGCCGTGGAAGAGCCCTGGACTTCGACGGCCTTGTTGCTGTTGCGGTTGAGCAGCTTGTGGTAGCCGCCCGACTCGACCGCGCGGAACTGCTGGTTGGCGCCGCTGTGGTCGCTCCACTGCTGGATCGCGGCGCCGTCGGCGGTGGAGGAGTTCGGCACGTCGAGGACCTTGCCGGAGTGGCGGGACTTGACGCGGTAGTAGCCGCCGCCGGAGTCCAGGAACTGCCACTGCTGGTTGGCGCCGTCGTTGCGACTCCACTGGGCGATGCGGCCACCGTCGTTCGTGGCCAGCCCGTACACGTCCAGCGCCTTACCGCTGCTGCGGTTCACCAACACGTACCACGCGGTCGGGTCGATGACGCCGGGCTGGGGGATGGAGCCCTCGTTGAGGGCGTTCAGGACGGCGGTGTAGGCGGGTTTCTTGTTGCCTGAGCCGTCGAAGAGGAGTGGGGTGCCGTAGGCGCGCCAGGAGTCGGTGTCGCGGATGCCCCAGACGGTGATGCCGGTGCAGCGGGTGACGGCGAGGCAGGCTTTGACCACGCGCTCGTAGTTGGACGCCTGCGCGCTGCCGGAGCCTTCGATGTCGAGTTCGGTGATCTGGACGTCGACGCCGAGGTTGGCGAAGTTCTGGAGGGTGGTCTGGTAGTTGCCGGGTACCGGGGACTGGGCGTTGAAGTGTGATTGGAGGCCGACGCAGTCGATGGGGACGCCGCGCTGCTTGAAGTCCTGGACCATCCGGAAGATGGCCTGGGTCTTCGCGTGCGTCCAGTCGTCGGAGTTGTAGTCGTTGTAGCAGAGCTTCGCGCCCGGGTCCGCCGCCCGCGCGGCGCGGAATGCGGCTTCGATCCAGTCGTTGCCGGTGCGTTGGAGGTTGGAGTCACGACGCGCGCCCGATGAACCGTCCTGGAACGCTTCGTTCACCACGTCCCAGGCGTAGATCTTGCCCGAGTAGTAGGAGGCGACTCGTGTGACGTGGTTGAGCATGGCGGACCGCAGCGCGGAGCCCTCCATGCGCTGCATCCAGCCAGGCTGCTGGGAGTGCCAGGCCAGGGCGTGGCCGCGGATTCGTTTGCCCTGGGAGCGGGCGAGGTTGACGATGCGGTCGGCGTTGCCGTAGCTGAACTGGTTCTGGTTCGGCTCGGTCGCGTCCATCTTCATCTCGTTCTCGGCGGTGACCATGTCGAACTCCCGCTGGAGGAGTCCGGAATAGGTCGAATCACCGAGCCTGCCCGCGGCTACCGCGGTGCCGAAGTACCGGCCCTTCTCGGCAGCTGCGGTGGCCAACGTCGTGCCCGCCGCCTGGGCGAAGCCGGTGAACGCCATCGTCATCATGGTGGCGATCAGTCCTACGACGAGCAGCAACGCCGTTGTTCTCGGTCGACGCGCGGGCGTCGACCGAATGACCGCTCGTATCGAATGTTCCATCACATGTCCTTCGGGTCGGACACCGCGGGGCTCAGGTGCCCGCGGTGGCAATGGAAGCGCATTTGGGCACGCCAATTACCGGCCGCGAGAGTCGGGTCGTGCTCTTCAGACTGTGAATGATCGCGCACGCTCGGTCAAGGCGTCACGCAACTGTTTCGCGTCAGGTCCGGCGGAAAGCTAAATTCTGCTCAAAAGTTAGCGCACGCGTTTAGCCCGCTAAAGTCTGCGCTAACAATTTTAGCATTCCGGTAATTGACTGGGCCGCTTTGCGTGGTTACATTCGCGTTTGGTGACCACGCTTCTGGGAGCGCTCCCGGAAAAGCTAGGAGCCGTCCCCCCCAACACAGCATCGACGCTGCGAGGACCTGAATGAGTGCAACGAAACTGGCACGTGGCGGCGCCGCTGCCGCCGCCCTGACCCTGTGTTCGGGGCTGCTGATCCTGGCGAGCACCTCGGCCAGCGCGGCCCCCGGATGTTCGGTCGACTACAAGGTCAACCAGTGGGACACCGGCTTCACGGCCAACGTCACGCTGAAGAACCTCGGCGACGCGATCACCGGCGGGTGGACCCTGGAGTGGGACTTCCCGGGCAACCAGAAGATCACCAACGGCTGGAGCGCGACCTACGACCAGTCCGGGCAGCACGTGAGCGCCAAGAACCCCGGCTGGGCGCCGTCGCTCCCCACGGGCGGAAGCGCGACGATCGGTTTCAACGCCTCGTACTCGGGCGCGAACGCCCTGCCCACGGTGTTCAAGCTCAACGGCAACACGTGCGGCGGTGGTCCTACGACCACGACGTCGACCTCCACGTCGACCTCCACGTCCACGTCGACCTCAACCTCGACGACGACCTCGACAACGACGACCACGACCACGCCGGGCAACCCGGGTGAGCACGTGGCCAACCCTTACGAGGGCGCCAAGGGCTACCTGAACCCGGACTACGTCGAGAACGTGAACACGCTGGCCGACGCGACCGGCGGCGCCCTCGGCACCTCCATGCGCAAGGTCGCCCAGAACTCCACTGCCGTGTGGATGGACCGCATCGGCGCCATCACCGCCGGACGGGGGTTGACCGGTCACCTCGACGAGGCGCTGCGGCAGTCGGCCGGCGGCACGCCAGTGGTGATCCAGGTCGTCGTCTACGACCTGCCCAACCGCGACTGCGCGGCACTGGCGTCCAATGGCGAGCTGAAGGTCAGCGAGAACGGCCTGGCCCGGTACAAGGTCGAGTACATCGACCCCATCGCCGCGATCCTGGCCGACCCGAAGTACCGCGACCTGCGGATCGTCGCGATCGTGGAGCCGGACTCGCTGCCCAACCTGGTGACGAACCTCGGCAAGGCCAAGTGCGCCGAGGCCAGTTCCAGCGGCGCGTACGTCCAGGGCATCCAGTACGCCCTGAGCAAGCTCAGCGCGATCTCGAACGTCTACAACTACGTGGACATCGGGCACGCCGGGTGGCTGGGCTGGGACACCAACATGGGTCCCTCGGTGCAGCTGATCGCCAACACCATCAAGGGCGCCACCAAGGGCGTCAACAGCGTCGACGGTTTCGTGTCGAACATGGCCAACACCTCGCCGACCGACGAGGTCAACCTGCCCGACCCGAACCTCACCGTCGGGAGCCAGCAACTGCGGTCCGCGGCCTTCTACCAGTGGAACCCGTACTTCGACGAGGCCGACTTCGGCGCGGAGATGCGCAACCGGTTCATCTCGGCCGGTTTCCCCAGCGGCATCGGCATGTTGATCGACACCTCCCGCAACGGCTGGGGCGGCCCGAACCGGCCCACCGGCGCGAGTGGTTCGACGGTGGACGCGCACGTGAACTCCGGCCGCATCGACCGCAAGCTCCACCGGGGCAACTGGTGCAACCAGGTCGGTGCCGGTATCGGCGCACGGCCCACCGCCGCGCCGCGCGCGGGCTTCGACGCCTACGTGTGGATCAAGCCGCCCGGTGAGTCCGACGGCATCGCGACCAAGACCGACGGCCCGAACGAGGAAGGCAAGCAGCACGACCCGATGTGCGACCCGGCCTTCCGCGGTGACGACCAGGCCAACGGCGGCAACCTGACCGGTGCCATGGCCGGTGCGCCGCACGCCGGCTCGTGGTTCCCCGCCGGGTTCACCTCGCTCGTCCAGAACGCGTACCCGGCACTGTGAGGGGCGGGATCACGATGACACACAGGAAACGGACCGCGGCCGCGTGCGTCCTTTCGAGCGCACTGGTCGCTGGGGCAGTGGCCCTGGCGGTGAGCGGCGGTGCGACCGCTCAGGCGGCCGACTCGGCGTTCTACGTCGACCCGTCGAGTTCCAGCGCGAAGTGGGTCGCCGCCAACCCCGGCGACTGGCGGGCGCCGCTCATCCGTGACCGGATCGCCTCGGTCCCGCAGGCGCGGTGGTACACCACCACCAACACGTCGACGGTGCGCTCGGAGGTCAGCTCCTTCGTCGGCGCGGCGGCGTCGGCCGGGAAGATCCCGATCCTGGTGGTCTACAACGTCCCCAACCGGGACTGCGGCGGCGCGAGCGGCGGCGGTGCGCCTTCCCACTCGGCGTACCGGGCGTGGGTGGACGAGGTCGCGGCGGGACTGGCCGGTCGTCCGGCGACGATCGTGCTCGAGCCCGACGTGCTGCCGATCATGAGCAACTGCCAGAACGCGAGCCAGCAGGCCGAGACCAGGGCGTCCATGGCCTACGCGGGCAAGAAGCTGAAGTCCGGTTCCGGGCAGGCCAAGGTGTACTACGACATCGGCAACTCGGCGTGGCTGAGCCCGGCGGAGGCCGCTAACAGGCTCCGTGCGGCTGACATCGCCAACAGTGCCGACGGCATCGCGTCGAACGTGTCGAACTACCGCAGCACGCCCGACGAGGTGAACTACACCAAGAACATCCTCAACGCCCTCGGTGACAGCAGGTTCAAGGCCGTGATCGACACCAGTCGCAACGGCAACGGCCCGCAGGGCACCGAGTGGTGCGACCCGCCCGGTCGCGCGATCGGCACGCCCAGCACGACGAACACGGGCGACGCGAGGATCGCCGCCTTCCTGTGGGTCAAGCTGCCGGGCGAAGCGGATGGTTGCATCGCGCAGGCAGGCCAGTTCGTGCCGCAGCGCGCGTACGACCTGGCGATCGCGGCGGGTCCGACGTCGACGACGACATCGACGTCGAGGACGACGACCACCACGAGCAACAACCCCGGCGGCGGCTGCACGGTGACCCACCGCGTGGCCAGTCAGTGGACGGGCGGGTACACCGGCGAGATCGTGATCACGAACCGGGGGCAGCTGATCAACGGCTGGACCCTCACGTTCTCGGCGCCGGGTGTGACCGTCTCGCACGGTTGGAACGGGACGTGGACCGACACGGGCGACACAGTCCGGGTCGGCAACGCGTCCTGGAACGGGTCGCTCCCGACCGGTGGAACGACGACCATCGGTTACAACGCGAGCTACAACGGAACGACGCCGCCGTTCACCGCACCGACGTTGAACGGCACTGTCTGCTCCTGATCCCGTAGCCGGCCGTGACACAGCGGTTCCCCGTCCGGGACAGCCTCCTCCGGACGGGGAACCGCTGTGTCGGTGGGGACGTCACTCCAGCTTCTCGAACAGGAACTCGTGCTTGAGGAACGAGGTGTCGTACTCGTGCCCCGGGTAGGGCGGGATGAGTTGGGAGGCCTGGAAGAGTCGCCAGCCGTCGAGCAGGGCGTCGGTCCCGGTCTCGTACGGCGGGCGGTCGGTGTCCCCGGTGGTGGGTCGGGTGCGTCCGGTGCCGTCGTAGGACGCCCAGCCGACGACCCGGTCGTCCAGGGACGACGAGGACAGGTAGAGCACCAGCACTCGCTGCTTCACGCGGTCCTCCCGGGACGGTTGTGCACCCTGGTCGCCCAGTGCTCGATGTCGAAGGTGTCGTCGCCGGTCAGCGTCCGCCACAGCGCGATCCTGTTGTAGATCTCCAGTCGCCCGGTCGCCTGTTCGTACCAGGGGAAGGTGGTCGACAGCTCGGCCACGACGGCGGGATCGTCCAGGTCGCCGGTGTCCCAGAGGCGGACCTGGGGTTCGGCGGGGTTGAACCTGATCTTGAACATGTAACGGCGGCGTGCGGAGTCGTTGCGCCTGCCGCCGTGCCAGATGCCGTGGTGCAGCAGCAGCACCGTGCCCGCGGGGCAGGTCAGCCGGATCTGCCCGAGCAGGTTCTGGTAGCGCCCGGTGTCGCTTTCGTTGGTGAGGCGCAGGTGGCTGCCGGGAACCAGGAGCGTTCCGCCCATGTCCGGCGTGACCACGTGCGGGTAGTACATGAGCTGGACGTCGAACGCGTCGCGCCGGGTGTCGATGATCGCGTCGCCGTGCAGGGGTTGGGCGCTGCCCTCGTTCGGCTCGCGCACGTGCACGGCGATGTGGTCGACGGTGGGGTCGGGGCCGACGAGGCTGTGCAGCGCCCCGGCGACGGGTGGCAGGTCGACGAGGCGGCGGGCGAACGAGTCGTCCGGGAACGCCGCTTCCAGCGGAACTCCGTAGGGCACGCCCGGGACCCCACGCGTCATGGCGTCGATCGCCGTGGCGTTGAGGTCGTCGGGCACGACCGCGTCGAGGCGGAGGAATCCCTGTGCGGCGAAGCGCGCCATCAGCACTGAAGACAGCAGGTGGCTGGTGGTTTCCATACATCGGACACTAGGAGCGCGATGCGGCGGTGTAATGGGTTGTGTTCACCATTAGTGGTAAATTCTCACCATGGATCACGTCACGGTCCGGCTGGACGCGCCGCCGGTCGTGGTGAACCTGGGCGTGGGTGTGCACGGCGTGGCCGGCCGTCGTGACGAGTTCCTGTTGCCCGAGCTGTGGCAGCTGCACCTGTACGGCTACACCGCCGATCTGACCGTTGACGGCACGACGCACCCCATCCGCCAAGGCCACGTGAGCCTGATTCCGCCGGGTGCGCGGGTTGCGTACCGCTACCAGGGCCGATCCGAGCACCTTTACGCGCACCTGCGCCTGCCCGGGAAGGGCGAGGCGTTGACCGTGCCGGTCATGCAGCACGCGGGCGTCGACACACCGCTGCTCGCCGGTCTGCTGCGGCACGCCATCGCGGTCGCGCCCTCCGCCCCCGACATGGCGGCGGCGGAGGTCTGGACCGTCTTGTGGCGGGTAGCCCACCTGGCCGCGTCCGGGAAGCCGCACAACGCGGTGGCCGCGGCGGTCGCGCACGTCGAGGCGAACCTGGCCGAACCGCTGACCGTGCCTGGCGTCGCCGCCGCTGCGGGGGTGTCGCACAACCACCTGACCAGGCTGTTCCACGCCGAGACAGGGCACACCGTGGTCGCCTACATCCGCCGGCGCCGACTGGAGCGGGCACGTCACCTCCTGCACGAGTCGACGTTGCCCATCCCGGCGGTCGCGGCGGCGGTCGGGTTCGGCGACCTCCAGGCGTTCAACAAGGCATGCCGCCGTGAGCTCGGCGCTTCGCCACGTGCGGTGCGTGCCGGCACACCGAACACCGCCTAGGCGGTCACCCGTCCAGGACGCCGCGCCGGTAGGCCGCCGCGACGGCTGAGGCGCGGTCGGGGACCTCCAGCTTGGCGTAGATGTGCAGGAGGTGGGTCTTCACGGTGGCCTCGCTGATGTAGAGGCGGGCGGCGGTCTCGCGGTTGGTCTTGCCTTCGGCGACGAGCGCCAGCACCTCGCGTTCACGCGCGCTCAGCCGGACCTCGGTCAGCGGGCGGTGGGGGCGGATGCGGGTGAGGAGCAGGGCGGCGACGGACGGGGCGAGGACGGTCTGGCCGCGCGCGGCGGCGCGCACGGCGCGGAACAGTTCCTCGCGGGGGGTGTCCTTGAGCAGGTAGCCGATCGCACCGGCCTCGATGGCGGGCAGCACGTCGGAGTCGGTGTCGTGGGTGGTGAGGACCAGGACCCGGATGGTCGGGACGCGGTCCATCAGCAGGCGGATCAGGGTGCCGCCACTGGGCTCGGGCATCCGCAGGTCGGTCAGCACCACGTCCGGACGGGTCGCGGCCACCACGGTCAGGGCCTCGGTCCCGGAGGCCGCCTCGCCGACCACCACCAGGTCCGGTTGCGTGCCGAGCATGCCTCGCAGCCCGTCCCGCACCACCGGGTGGTCGTCGACGACCACCAGCCGCAGCGGCGTCACCGGTCCACCCCGATCGCCGGGACGGTGACGCTGACCGCCGTCCCGCCACCCGGCGCGCACTCGATGTCGACGTCACCGGCCAACGCGCGCACCCGCTCCCGCAACGCCGTGAGCCCGAAGCCGCCGGTCTCTCCGGGCGTGAACCCGGTCCCGTCGTCGCACACGTCCAAGACGACCACGTCCTCCATATAGGACAGTGTGACGTCCACGCGTCGCGCCTGTGCGTGTCGGCCCACGTTGGACAGGGTCTCCTGGGCGGCACGCAGGACGGTCACCTCGACTTCCGAGTGCAGCGGCTGGGGTGTTCCGGTCACGGTGAACGTGGCGGGGACGCCGTACTGGTCCCGCCACGTCGTCACGGCCTGCCGCACGGCGTCACCCAGACGGGCGTCCTGGAGCGGTCCGGGGCGCAGCGCCTCGATCGAGCGGCGGACCTCCACGAGGCTGGTGCGGGCCAGGCCGCCGGCGATCTCCAGCCGGGAGCGCACCGGACCGGGCGGGACGGCGCGCTCGTCGATCGCCTCCAGCTGGGTGACGATCCCGGTCAGCCCCTGGGCGACCGTGTCGTGGATCTCCCGGGCCAGCCGCGCGCGTTCACCGGCGACCCCGGCGGCCCTGGCCTGCTCGACCAGGAGCTCGTGCAGCCGGGCGTTCTCGGCGGCTACCGCGACCAGCTCGGAGTTGATCTTCCGGCGCCGGATCGCCTCCCGTTCCATCGCCCTGATCATGGCGCCGACCAGCACGGCCAGCGCCGTGCTCAGGGTGAGGTTGACCAGCAGTTGGCGCGGTTCCGTCCCGGGGATCATCAGCCACGGGATGTTCGCCGCCACCACGCCGAGGTACGCGGGCCACCCGGGCAGCGTGGTGAACGCGAGCACGTAGCACATGGGGACGAACAGCTGGAACGCTTCGTCGCGCAGCACCAGGACGGAGGTGAACGCGAGCAGGCCGACGAAGTACCCGACCATCGGCCACACCCAGCGGTCCCACCACTGCGGGTGCATCAGCACGAACCACCAGTGCCACACCGCGAGAGCGGCGGCGATGCCCAGGGTGGCGGCCTGGTCCGACGAGTCCTCCGGGCCGGTGGCCACCGACACCGCGCAGGCCAGCAGGAGCAGGCCCAACGGGGCCAGCGCCCACGCCTGGTTCCACCGCCGCTCCCGCAACAGGCCCAACTGTTCCTCCACCGACGTCACACCGCCATCTTCTCCGTTGGGCGGCGATAAGTCAGGCGACGCAACAGCGCCTCGGCGGGTCCGCGCCGGCCCGTGCGGCGGAGCAGGACGGCGAGCAGCACCGAAACCAGCCACGTGCCCAGGGCGACCACGGCGACCTCGGCGGTCCCGAGCGTCGCACCCAGCCCCAGGGTGTAGGGCATCAGCAGCGCCACGAACACCACCGACTGGAACAGGTAGCAGCTGAGCGAGTACTGCCCGGTCGTGACGAGCGCCCGGACCACCGGTCCCCGCCGCTCGCCGACGCGGATCGCGACCAGGCCGATGAGGGCCGCGTACCCGAGACCACCGGCAACACCGGTCACCGCGTGCGCCGCCGAGATGCCCCACAGCGTGAGCGGCGACGTCGGTTCCCAGAAGCCGCCCACCGCCAACGCGATCGGCAACCCGCCCACCACGGCCGCCGTCAGCCCGATTACGGCGGTGCGGAGGAGCAGGGCGCGGTGCGCGGCCGGGTCGGTCAGCACCCCACGCCTGGCGGCCCACGTGCCGACCAGCACCGCGCTGCCCACGCCGAGGATGCCGAACGGCGTCAGCAGCCAGTCCGTCGGTCGCAGGACGAGCGCCGTGATCGGGTCCGCCGCCTCGAAGGAGAAGAAGTGGGAACGCCCGCCGTCCGGCGGCATCATCGCGGTGGCCCCCTGCACCACCGCCACGACGACCAGCCACCAGGCGGCGGCGGTGAGCAGCTTGCGGTCCGGGGTCCGTCGCCACGCGACCACCAGGAAGCCCAGGATCCCGTACGTGATCAGGATGTCACCGGGGAACAGCAGCACCACGTGGGCCGCCCCGAACACGATCAGCCACCGGCTCCGCCGCCGCAGGAGCCTCGTTGCCTCCCGGTCGTCCACCCCACCCGCCCGTTGCCGCTGGTACATGTGCACGACGCCGTACGCGAAGAGGGCGGCGAACATCGGGTACGCGCGCCCGTCGACCAAGGCCACGTCCAGGACGCTGACCACCCGGTCGAGCACACCGTCCTCGACGATGTGCTGGCGCACGCCGTACGGTCGGCCGTAGAGGTACACCACGGAGTTCGCCAGGGCGATCAGGGCGAGCATCAGCCCGCGGGCCAGATCCGGCGCGAGCGCCCGTTCCCCGCCCGCGACCGGCCCCACCGCGGTAGTCGTCTGTGTCATGGCCCCAGCCTGGTGCGGCGCGGGGCGCGGCGGATCGGTGAGCTGTCCGACCCCGCGCATCCACCCGAGCCGTCCGCCGGTCAACCGATCGGTGGATGCGCGACGCGCCCCGGCGTGCCCGTCGGGACCACGCGCGCTGAATCCGACACGGCTTGGGATCGCCCACCGAGGTCCGGGGCTAACCCAGCGTTAGCCCAGGACGCGGATGCCGCGCAGGAGCTTGTTGTGCGCGCGGTGTCGACGTGTAGCGGGCTGATGATGTCCGGGTGCGGCGGGAACGGGGTGTGCACGCCTGCCCTTGCCCCGGTGTAGCCGACGCCGGCGAGGGCCGGAAGCCCGTCGTGGACGGCCTTGTACAGGGTGGGAAGTGCGTGGGCGCGGGCGGCGCGCGGATCGACCGGATGGCGAGCCCGGTACAAACGGTGGGGTGGTAAGGCGGGGTTTTCTTCGGAGAAGGCCGCCGAAGAGTGGGGTGTTGAGCAAGGGGCGTTGATCCGTCGGAACATGTGGCTCGATCCGAGGGACGGGGGAGACGTCGGTCGGTGAGTTCGTCGGGGTGTGGTGTGAGGCGGTCTCGTCTTGTCTGGAGCCCAACACCGGGGTCAAGTACCGGTTCTACATGGACAACCATCTGTTGCCGTGGTGGCGGGCGTGGCCGGTGATCGGCATCTTCAACGGCTACGTCGAGATCGAGCGGTGGCTGTCGTGGTTGCAGGACGAGGAGTACGCCGAGTCGGGCATCGCGTCGATTTCGTGAGGTTCTCGGCGATTCTCAACGCCGGTGTCCGGGTGAAGATCATTCCGGCCGACCCGTGTTACGGCGTCAGGGTCACCGGTGGTGGGTTCGAGAACGAGCGATTGTTGGCCACTCCGGTGCAGGTGTTGCGTGCGGCGATGAGGTTGTACGGGTCGGAGATGGGCCTGTCGGGGTTCACGCTGTGCCTGCTCGACTTCTGCACCGGAGGCCGGTGGATCGAGTTGGTCGGCAGGAGCGGCACGAGTACGACGAGGTCGAGCGGGCGATCACCATTCGGTACCTGCTCAAGGAGATCAACGACACGTTGCTCAACTGTGCGTCGCCGGGGAGCGGGAACACACGGTCGAAGGTCCCTGCCGTGCAGGGTCCGCCGGACTTGGTTGCGCCCGGTGGTGGAAGGCTGGTCCCGTGGCCGGATCTGCTGACAAGGAGACGCCGCACCGCCTGCTGGGCGGGCTGCGGTTGGACGAGTTGCTCGACGAGGTGCGGGAGCGGCTGACCGAGATCGGCTCGACCCGGGACAAGATGCAGGGTCTGCTGGACGCGGTGCTGGCGGTCGGGGCGGGGCTGGAGCTCGATTCGACGCTGCAGCGGATCGTGCAGGCAGCTGTGGAGCTGGTCGGGGCCCGGTACGGCGCGTTGGGCGTGCTGGGCACCCAGGAGAACCTGTCGGAGTTCGTCTACGTGGGCATCGACCCGGAGACGCGGTCGCACATGGGTCACCTGCCGCAGGGCAAAGGGCTGCTCGGGCTGCTGATCAAGGATCCGCGGGCGATCCGGCTGCACGACCTGTCCGAGCACCCGGCGTCGGTCGGTTTTCCGGCCAACCACCCGCCGATGCACAGCTTCCTCGGCGTTCCGGTGCGGGTGCGCGACGAGGTGTTCGGCAACCTCTACATGACCGAGAAGGTCGACGGCAACGACTTCAGCGCCGATGACGAGGTCGTGCTGACCGCGCTGGCGGCCGCAGCGGGTGTCGCGGTGGAAAACGCCCGGTTGTTCGAGCGGTCCCGGATGCGCGAGCGCTGGCTGGAGGCCACGGCGGAGATCAACACCGAGTTGCTGGGTGGTGCTTCGGCGGACGACGCGCTGCGGTTGATCGCGCAGCGGACCCGTGAACTGTCGGCGGCGTCGATGTCGCTGATCGTGCTGGTCGACAGTGCTGACGGGCAGCGGCTGCGCATGGCCGCCGGTGCCGGTGAGCGCGTCGAGGGCCTGGTCGGCAGTGTGCTGACCGGATCCGGGTCGGTGGTGGAGCAGGTGTTGGCCTCGGCCACGCCGAGGCTGGTCGAGGAGTTGGAGGGGCGGCTCGGTGACGCGCTCGTCAACGTGGGCCCGGGCGTCGCCGTGCCGTTGCGGGCCGGTGCGAGCGTGACCGGGGTGCTGTTGGTGGCGCGGGAGAAGGGCGGGGCCAGGTTCGGCGCGGAGCAGGTGCCGTTGTTGGCGTCGTTCGCGGACCAGGCGGCGGTGGCGTTGGAGTTCGCGGAGAACCAGCGGGCGCGGCGGTTGGTGGACGTGTTGGAGGACCGTGACCGGATCGCGCGTGACCTGCACGATCACGTGATCCAGCGGTTGTTCGCCACGGGCATGAGCTTGCAGGGCGCGTTGGGCGCGATCCGCGAGCCGCAGGTGCGGGAGCGGGTGCGCAAGGCGGTGCACCAGCTGGACGAGACCGTGCTGGAGATCCGCACGTCGATCTTCGACCTCCAGTCCGGTGACGACCTGCCGGGTGTGCGGCGGCGTCTGCTGGACCTGGTCTCCGAGCTCACCGAGCACGCCGCCGTCACGCCGACCGTGCGGATGACCGGGACGGTGGACAACTCGGTGCCCGACGACGTCGGCGAGCACGCCGAGGCGGTGGTGCGGGAGGCGGTGACCAACGCGGTCCGGCACGCCAAGGCGAAGGAACTGGTGCTCACCGTGGAGGCGGGCGACGAGTTGACCATCTCGGTCGTGGACGACGGTGTGGGCATGCCGCCTGCCGTGGCCCGCAGCGGACTGCGCAACCTGGAACAGCGGGCCGCCGCGTTGGGCGGCACCTGTTCGGTGACGGCCGAACCGGACGGCGGCACTCGGCTGACCTGGCAGGTTCCGCTGGCTTAGCCCTCCGACTGCGGCGCGGGCTTGCGCAGGCGGGTGGCGAGGACGGCGGCCTGGGTGCGGCGTTCGAGGCCGAGCTTGGCCAGCAGGTTCGAGACGTAGTTCTTGACGGTCTTCTCGGCCAGGAACATCTTCTCGGCGATCTGCCGGTTGGTGAGGCCCTCGCCGATGTAGTCGAGCACGGTGCGTTCCTGCTCGGTGAGCATCCGCACCGGATCGCCCTGCTCGCGTTCGCGGCGGATGCGGTTGAGCAGCGCCGCCGTGGAGCGGGCATCGAGCAGGGACTCGCCGGCGGTGACGGTGCGGACCGCCGTCTGCAGGTCGGTGCCGAGGATGCGCTTAAGCACGAATCCGGACGCGCCGGCCATGATGGCGTCGAACAGGGCCTCGTCGTCGGTGAACGAGGTCAGCATCAGGCACTTGAGCTCCGGCATCTGCGACCGCAGCTCGCGGCACAGCTCGATGCCGTTGCCATCGGGCAGCCGCACGTCCAGCACGGCGACGTCCGCGCCGCTGCCAGGCACCCTGGCCAGCGCCTCGGCCACCGACCCGGCCTCGCCCACCACCTCCAGATCGTCCGCGCTGTTGAGCAATTCCCGCACGCCGACGCGGACCACCTCGTGGTCGTCCACCAGAAACACCCGAGCCACCAGCTCCCCCTCTCCGTCTTCCGCCTGCACCAACCCTCGTCGGGGAAAGTCGTCCGACACAGGGTCCAAAGACCCTCCCCGCGCCCTCGAGGTCCTTCTACCGAGTAGGTGCACGGCGTGGACCGCTTGATCCTGCTCGGCGGAACGCGGGGGTGCGACGTCCATCGGGTCACGGTGCCACGAGGACAGGGCACGGCGCGTGGTGCAAGGCCGCTCGGGTGGCCGGACTCGTCCGACCAGGATGAGCAGGTCTGTCTCGGCGTACCGGGTGATCGCCTCGTGCGGGTGCATCCTGGCCGGCACCATCGTGTGGTGGGTGCCGCGCAGCACGTCGTCGGCGTGGGTGACCGGCCACATGGGTCCGGCCCGTACCGGCAGTGACGATGTGGCGTGCAGCACGCGCAGCGCCACGTGCTGCCCTTCGGCGTAAGCAACGGCACGGGCCAGGGCCAGGTCGTCGCCGGCCACGTCGCCGGACAACAGGCGCGGGAAACTCGGTGAGTCATGGATTCACGGTGGTCCACCCGACGGCGGCGGCACAGGGCCGTGGGTGGTGTCCGGCGGTGCCCCAAGGGCCCTACCGGTCAGGACCTGGCCTCGCCGTCGGCGACCGGGATCAGGCCCAGGGCGGTGGCGTGCATCCGACCGTGCCTGTTCTCGTAGACGTCCTCGGCCCGCACCGGGACGACGTGTGCGAGCTTGAGGTGCATCCGGAAGAAGCCGTGCGTGGTGGCGTGGAACGACACGTCGGCCGGACGTCCCGGCACGCGGGCGAGCCTCAGGTAGCGCTGCGCCGGCTCGGGCAGGTGGGCGATGTCGTCCGCGGTGATCGGACCGGTGTGAATCGTGCTCGTCATGGGTGGCACCTCCACCTCCAAGCCTGCTCGACCCGCTGTCCGGGCCGCAGAGCCGAAGGCGATCATCGGGAAGGGACTTCCGGCCGCGTCAGGCCGGTGAGCCGTTCGTGCTGTCGACCATGCCCGGCCCGAACACCTCGTAGTGGATGCGGCCGGCGGGCACACCCTGGCGCAGCAGGCCGTCCCGCACGTGGCGCATGAACGGCAGCGGGCCACACACGTGGGCGGTCACGTCCTCGGGCAGCGGCAGGGCGTCGATGTCGATCAGGCCGGGCAGTCCGCCTTCGCCGGTCTCGTACCAGGTGAGCACGTCGGCGGCGGCCAGGCCGGAGACGAGGTGGTTGATCTCGGCCCGCAGGGCGTGCCGGTCGGGGAAGCGTTCGGCGTGCGCGACCACTACCCGTCGGGTGGGGTCGGTGCGGGCGATGTGGTCGAGCATCGCCGCGGTCGGGGTGATGCCGATGCCGCCGCTGATCAGCAGCACCGGGCCGGTCCCGGTCGCGAGGACCTTGTCCCCGGCCGGTGGGCCGACCAGGAGGGTGTCGTCGGCGTGGACGTGGTCGTGCAGGTGGTTGGACACCGCGCCGTCGGGAGCGTCGTCCAAGCCGTGCACGCGGCGCACGGTGATCCTCAGGGAGCCGCGCGCCGGGCCCTGCGACAGGGAGTACTGGCGGGGTTGGCGGTGTCCGTCGGGCAGGTCGACGGCGACGGAGACGTACTGGCCGGGTGCGAAGTCGGGCACCGGGCCGCCGTCGTCGGGTACGAGGGTGAATGACACCGCGTCGACGGCCTCGTCCTGCCGCTTGGCCACCCGCCAGCGCCGCCAGAGCGTCACGGGGTCGGCGTCGCCGCGCTCGTACAGCCGCGCCTCGGCGGCGATCAGCTCGCACGCGAGCAGCCAGTAGACCTCGTCCCAGGCTGCGGCCACCTCGGCGGTGACGGCGTCGCCGAGCACCGTGCCGACGGCGGACATGAGGTGGCGACCGACGATTGGGTACTGCTCGGCGCGGATGCCCAGTGACACGTGCTTGTGGGCGATGCGCTCGGCGATCGGGCCGAACGGCACCGCGCCGGGGTCCAGCAGGTGCTCGGCGAAGGCCACGACGGCGGAGGCCAGCGCGACGCGCTGCTGCCCACTGGCCTGGTTCCCCTGGTTGAACAGGTCGAGCAGTTCGGGGTGGGCGGCGAACATCGACGGGTAGAACACGCCGGTGATCTCCATGGCGTGGTCGCGCACGGCGGGCAGCGTGGCGCGGACCACCTCGGCGGAAGCAGCGGACAGCACGGATGTCTCCTCGGTGGGGTTGGTGGAACGGGGTGGCGGCGGGGGTCGCGGCCGGGCACCCGCTCTGGTCACGACCACAACACTGGCCGACGTCCGCTTGAGCAGCCAGGGATCATGTGACCATGTTGATCGGGACCTTGGCCTCTGCCGGATCGTCCGCGCGGCACCCGCCGTCGTGCGGCGCGCAAGGCGTCGTCGCCACCGCACACCTCGGGGTACCTCCGGCAGACCGACACGACCGGCACGGTGCCGCCTCGGCATGCCGCAAGGTCCGCTCCAGGGCGGCGGTCCCCGACGGTGAGGAATCCACACCGACCACGGTCCTTTCGTCCCGATCACGATCCCGCCCTCATCCCCGGACACGTCGGAGCGGGCGAGCCGCGCCCGCCCGCTCCTGTTCGCGTCACCGCAGCCAGGCGTGGTCGCGGACCACCGGCAGCGTCGCCCACCAGCGGCCCAGACCCCAGGTGGCGTCCGCGACGGCGATCAGCGCGACGGTGTAGGTGATGTGGTAGTCGACGATCGGTTTGGTGGACGTGCTGGGCTCACCGGCCGCGACGGGTGCTCGCCGTGGTCGTGTCGGTCCGGGGCGTTAGTCGCAATGCCGCGTAGTCAGGGCGGTGGGTTGGTCGTCAACCCGGTCGTGATGTGGATGGTCGTGCGGTGGTTGGTGCGGTCGGGGTTGCCTTTGGCGCGGTGTTTGGAGATCGCGCGTTTGACCACGCGGGGGCAGGTCCGGCTGCGGCGCGCCGGCAGTAGGTGGGCGAGCACGGCGTGGCCGACGCGTCCGACCAGGTGGACCGTGGTGCCGGTGATGACGCCGGCGGCGTGGACGACCTGGTCGCGGGCGGTGAGCAGGGCGACGGTGAACCCGGCCCGGTCCGGTGTGCCGCTTTCCGCCGCTGAGCACGGCGGTGATCTCGGCGTCGACCACCCGGACCGCGACTGCGCCCATCGTCGAAAGCCTGGAGCCGTCGGACAGCGTGCCGAGGTCGGGCAGTGGGCGGCCGTCCTTGCAGCGGATCAGTGCCTGCGCGCCGGTCGTGGCGATCGCGGTGAGCAGGTCGGCGACGGCGAAATTGCGGTCGGCCGGCAGCAGCATTCCCGGCCGCAGGCATTTCAGCAGGTGTGGCGCCTGGGTGGTCTCGCCGACACCGATCGGCCCGAACACCGCGCCGATCACTGTGCGGGTGCCGCAGGCCACCACCGCGACCAGCCGCAGCAACGGATAGCCCGACCCGCCGTGGGAACCGGTCTGGCGGCCGTAGGCGGCCAGGTTGGCCGAGGTGTCCGGCACCGACATGGTGGTGCCGTCGATGGCGCAGACCAGCAGCCCGCACCAGCGGGCCGCCCCGGCCGCCGGACCGGCGAGCAGGGCGAACGACGCCCGCAGCGGGGCCGCACCGATCCGGCGTCGGGCCTGGGCCGGCGCGGAGGAAGTCGGCATCGCCACCGGCAGTCCGTCCAGACCGGCAACCAGCCTGGCCCACACCTGCCGGTAACCGGCCTCGGCGAACAACCCGGCCGCCAGCAGCAGGTAGACCACCACCCGCGAGGGCAGGTCACGGACTCTGGCCTGTGTTTCCCGGTCGTGGCCAGGACGTCGTCGACCATCTCGAACGGCACGATCCGGGTCAGCTCGCCCAGATGGCCCGGCGCGAACCGGCCCCCTGCCACAGCCGAGACACGGGTGATGAAACACTGATCTTCCAACGGAGTTCCTGTACTTCAGTGATCTTGGTCGACACTGTTTCCAGCAGGAACTCCGTTGTCATCTCGCCACTCTTGACAGGCGCACCCCAACCTCAAATAAGCGGCATTGGGGCTAACCCTCCGCACGCCGCGCGAGGACGTCCACAGTGGCGACGAACCCGGGCCACCACGACTCGGCCAGCGCGGGATCGTTCCGCGTGCGCGCGGCCTGTTCCACGCAGCGGAAGTAGCGGGCCAGCAGTCGGTCGAAGGCGTCACGGCCGACGTTGACCTCCTCATTCCACGGCATGAAGACGACCACGCCCGTGAACGGCTCCTCGTCCAGCATCTCGTCGGGCAGCATCGTCGCCACCTCAGAAGTTTACGAAGATGGTTCTGATGTCGAAGTTCCGGATGAACCCGGACATGTCGAGACCGGCCGCGGCGGCGCCCGCGAACCCGCCGCCCCCGACCTCCTTGGGCATGGTCAGGCGCTTGATGGCGTCGTTGGCGGCCTGGTTGCCCAGACGGGCCCACTCGTCCACGTTGGACGCCAGCCCGTCGATGACCGGGCGGCTCGGGTGCGGCGGCGTCCAACTGCTCCAGGCCCGTCACCCGACCGGACGCCTCCTGCCGCCCCGGTGGCGATCTGCGCACGTCCGGCCTCGGCCTGTCCGGCGATCTGGGCGCGTGAGGTGGCGACGTTCCGCTTGGCTTGTCCTTGGGCCGCGGTGAACGCCTCGCTCAACCGCTCCCGCCCCGCGTCGGTGGCGCCGTCGATCCGCCCGACCAGCGCGTCGGACCGCCGGCTCATCTCGCCGAGACCCTCCCCGGCGACCCGCCCGCCTTCCCGCGATCTCGCGGTCGTAGGCGGCCTCGATGTCCGATCGCATTCGGTCGAAGGCACTGCCGAAGACGGCGACCAGGTCGACGCCCGCGACGGGTTCGCCTCCGGCGCCGACGGGGCCGACCGGGCCGACCGGTCCTCCGTCCTGCGCGACGACGGGTGGTGCGACCGGATCGGCGGAGGTGTCGTGGCGGGGGCAGTGGTCGCTGCCCTCGCGGCCAACCGTCCAGGGGCGTGTTCGAGGCCTGCGGTCCGCGAACTCGATTCCCGTGTCCGCAATTCGACACCTTCGACATTGTTAGCGCTAACAGGCGTCGAACCATTCGACAATTCCGCCGGTGCTTTGTTCGCATATAGCAAGGAATTCGCTCTTGAGTGGATAGGTCACATACTGTTAGCGTTCACACGGATCGGTGGCGTCGCGCGCACCCACCACGAGCGTCGCTTTCCCGATGTCGCCCGGCGGCCGTGGAGCCCAGCCCGGCGTTCACCTCGTCCCAGGCCGACTCTCACCGGCACCTCACCTGCTAGGAGACCATCCGTGAACGGACAGCTGAAGGTCAGACGTTGGCTGGCGCGGCTCAGCGTCGTGGCGCTCACCGCCGCCTGCGCTGCGGTGGGCGTCGCATCACCCGCGCAAGCCGCCCCCGGCTACGTCTACACGACGTTCAAGGGAGACGCCGCCGCCGACCAGGAGCTCTGGGTCTACTCGTCGGCCAACGGCACGAATTTCAGCGTGCTGGCCGACACGAACTACCGCGGCCCGTCCGGCGTGCTGCGCGACCCCAGCATCATCCAGCACAACGGGCTTTACTACATCGCGCACACCGTCCAGTCGTGGACCACGAACTCGACCCACTTCAACATCGCCTCCAGCCCCGACCTGGTCAACTGGACGCACGTGACGAGCGTGAACTCCGGCGTCGCCAACACGCGGTTCACGTGGGCGCCCGAGTTCTACGTCGAGGGCAGCACCGTCCGGATCATCGTGAGCATCAACCAGACCACCTGCTCCAACTGCTTCCGCCCGTACATCTTCACCGCCCAGAACGCCGCGCTGACGTCCTGGAGCGGACCGGCGCAGATGGGTGGCCTCGGCTACAACTACATCGACACCTACGTGGTGAAGTCGGGTAGCACGTACCACGCGTTCACCAAGAACGAGACCTCCAAGTACATCGAGCACTGGACCAGCACGAGCCTCACCAGCGGGTGGGCCAACCGGGGCCAGTTGTGGAGCTCGGGCTACGAAGGACCGGCCGTGCTGCGGATGAGCGACGGCTCCTGGCGCATCTGGATCGACAAGTACACCAACGGCGGCATCTGGACGGCCACCAGCTCGAACCTGGACTCCTGGTCGGGCCTGAGCCAGATCACCTGCCCCGGTTGCCGCCACGGCACGATCCTGCCGGTGGCCGACGTGCCCGGCTCGACTCCGGCGTACAGCGTGACCAACCGCAACAGCGGCAAGGTGATGGACGTCGTGTCGGCCTCCACCGCGAACAACGCCGAGATCAAGCAGTGGACCTGGAACGGCGGCGGCAACCAGAAGTGGCAGTTCCAGGACGCCGGCAGCGGCTACTTCCGCATCGTCAACCAGAACAGCGGCAAGTGCCTGGACGTGTCGAGCGCCTCCACCGCCGATGGGGCCAACGTCATCCAGTACACCTGCGGTAGCGGCACAAACCAGCAATGGCAGTGGCAGGCCACCGGCAGCTACTTCCGGATCGTCGCGCGGCACAGCGGCAAGTGCCTCGACGTCGCCAACTCCGGCACCGGCGACGGCGCCGACATCCAGCAGCACACCTGTGGCAGCGGCGCCAACCAGCAGTGGAGCCGCACCCAGGTCTGAGCCCGGCCAGTAGGTCGAGCACGTCCAGCAGGGAAACTCGTCAGCACGCCGAGGCGCAGCAGTGGAAAGCGCTTACCAGGTCCAATAAGGGAGATTTCATGACAGTGATCACCGCGTCCGACGGCTACTCGTCAGGTCCACCGCGGCGCACCCGGTCGGCGCGCCGGTTGCTGACCACCCTTGCGGTGACCGCGCTCGCCGCGGCGGGGCTCGTCGTCACCGCGTCGCCGGCCGTTGCCGCGACCAGTCAGTTCCGGGGCATGAACTGGGCCGTGATGGGCGACAACTTCAGCACCGGCACTCTCGTCGTGCAGGGCTTGAGCCAGTCCGACAGCAACGCGACGGTGCGGGCCAAGGCGAACGCGCTCTACGACGACATGGCCGCCACCCTGGGCGTCAACACCGTCCGGCTGCCCATCAACACCCATACCGTGTCCAACACGACTTGGTGGAACGCCTACCGGGGTGCCATCGACGCCGCCACCGAACGCGGGTTCAAGGTCATCCTCGCCTACTGGGAGGACGGCGCGGCCTCCGGCGGCAGGATCACGAACCTCGCCGCGTGGAACACGATGTGGTCCAGCGTGACCAACACGTACGGCTCGAACAGCAACGTCTACTTCGAACCGATGAACGAGCCGCACGGCTACTCGTCGACGGACTGGCGCAACGTCGCGGCGAACTGGCTCAACTACCACACCTCCGCAGTGCCCGGTCGGGTCCTGATCGGTGGCACCGGCTACAGTCAGGACCTGCGGGACGTCTGCAACGACAGCCGCTTCAACTCGACGCTGCTGTCCTTCCACCACTACGCCTTCTTCTACGGCGCGATGACCTACGACCAGTTCCGCAGCCACATCCAGACACGTCTGGGCAATTGCGCGTCGCGTGCGGTGGCGACCGAGTTCGGCGCTCCGATGTCCACCGGCCTCGACTACAGCAACGCGAACAGCGCCGATAACTTCGTGCGTCACATCCGCGCCATGGCCCAGGTCATGCGTGACAACCAGATGGGCGGCACCTACTGGCCCGCGCTCGGCGGCAAGTACAAGGACAACCTCGGTTATGACTGGTACTCGATGTACGCCTTCAGCGGCAGCGGCACCAACCTCAACCTGACCATCCGCAACACCTCCGGCGCCGACCGGCTCCGGTACGCCTGGGGTGACGGCTCCACGAACCCGACGCCGACCTACTACCGGATCGACGTGCGCCACAGCGGCAAGACCATGGGCCTGCCGCAAGCGACCGTCGACAACAGCGCACGCGTCGGCCAGTACACGTACGGCGGCAACGCTTGGCAGCAGTGGCAGTTCCAGGACGCCGGCAGCGGCTACTGGCGCATCGTCAGCCGCCACAGCGGCAAGTGCCTCGATGTGACGGGCGCCTCGACCGCCGACAGCGCCGAGATCATCCAGTACACCTGCGGCACCGGCACCAACCAGCAGTTCCAGATGGTCGCCAACGGCAGCTACTTCCAGCTGCGTGCACGACACAGCGGCAAGTGCGTGGACGTGCCGGCCGCGTCGACGGCGGACGGCGTGATCATCAAGCAGTACACGTGCAACACCGGAACCAATCAGCAGTGGTCGCGCACGGCCGTTTGACGTTCGTGACAGCCCCCGGCGCCGAGCTCTCGTGCTCGGTGCCGGGGGCTGTCTGTACCGGGGTTCCGCGTTGGAGATGAGGCCGGCCACGCGATGTCGTCGATCGCGAGCCACGGCGCGACGGCCACGGCCGAGGGTGTGAGCCCGGTGAACGCCTTGACCTCGCGGTGGAGGTGGGACTGGTCGACGTAGCCGCTCTCGGCGGCGACGCGGGCGGCGGCGTGACCCGCGGCGAGGAGGTGGGCCGCGTGGTCGAACCGCACCAGGCGGGCGGCGCGTTTGGGGCTGGTTCCGAGTTGGGACCCGAAGCGGGACCACAGGCGCTTGCGGCTCCAGCCGACCTCGCCGGCCAAGCTGTCGACCCGTGCCCGGCCTCGGCTGGTGAGCGTCTGCCGCCAAACGTGGGCGACCTCCGGATCGACCGGAGAGCGGGCATCCAGCCGCCGGCCGAGAATGTCGGCCGCGATCGTGAACCGTTCGTCCCACGACGCGGCGGCGCGCAACCTGTCCTCGACCCGCGCCGCGTCCCGGCCCCAGACGTCCGAGAAGGAAGCGATCGTCCCGCTGAGCTCGGGTGATGCGCCGAGCGCCGCGGCTGCCACGTCCGGTTCCAGCCGGATCTGGAGACAGTCGCCCACGCGGCCACCCGCCCGTAGTTCGCCTGGCATCAGCCCGATGACGACGCTGCCGCGCTCGTGCCGGCCGGGGGTGTCGTAGACGATGCCGTCTCCCTCGCCCAGGTCGATGAGCAGGGTGACGGCCGGGTGCGCGACCATGGTGATGTCCACGGGTGAGGGGACGCGCTGGCGGAACCCGGCCATGCTGATCCCCGGCAGGCGATCCGACCGGCGGGGGACTGCGATGTCCACCGTGGTCCAGTCCGGTGGTGCCCCGGTCGACGTCACGTCGCCAGTCTAGGCATCGGGGGCCATGCCGACGGGCGGTTGCCGCGAGGCCCAGCCCAGCAGCAGTTCGCCGGTCGTCTCAGGCGCTTCGAGCATGGGGATGTGCCCGACCCCGGGCAGCAACTCGATCCGCGCGTTCGGAACCACCTCGTACTGGTGCGCCGACGACGGGTCCCAGCGAGGGTCGGCGGCGCCGAAGATCACCAGCACCGGGACGGTGAGGGCGGCGAGACGATCGGGCACGCTGCGTTCCGCGATGTAGGCGAGGTTCCGGCGCAACGTCATCCTGAAGGCGCGGTAGGAGGTCCGCTTCAGATCGGCGACCGTGTCGTCGGGCACGTCCACCGGGCGAGCGGTCGTCGCCCCGATTCCCGCGCGGATCATGGCATCCGAACGCCTCGACCAGATCAGCCGGCCGAAAGGCGGCCCCAGCAGGAACCGGAAGATCAACGGCTGGGGGAGCAACGCGTCCGGACGCGGGCCGCTGCTGATCAGTGCGACCGACCGCACCAGATCAGGGCGCTGTTCGGCGAGCGCGGTCGCGGTGTAACCGCCGCTGGAATGCCCGACGACGGCGACGTGACGCAGGCCAAGATCGTCGAGGACCGCCGCCACCCGGCTTGCCTGCACGGGCACGTCATAGGACGACGGGGGCGGGGACTGGCCGCAGCCCGGGAGGTCGACCCGGATGACGTGGTGGTGGTCGGCCAGTGCCGGGACCACCGGGCTCCACGTGGCACCGGAGGCCCCCGATCCGTGGATGAGCAACAGCGGCGGCGCCTGCCGCGGGCCATCGTGCACCACGTGCATCCCGTGCGAATGCCGAACACCGTTCTCGCCCATGCGAGAGATACTGCGCGGTCCGCCGACCACCGGTCTTGGACAAATGTCACGCAGTTCCAGGTGGCCCTGTGACGGCCGCTGCTTCGCTACGCCACGCCGCGCTGCGGCAGTCGCCGTGTGATCCGGTCGAGCAACTCCGTCAGCGGCTCGCCGACGTCCCGGCCGAACTCGGTCAGCCCGTAGGTGACCTGGGGTGGTGTCGTCGGTTCGACTTTCCGCCAGACCATCCCGTCCTCGACCAGCGCGCGCAGGGACTGGGCGAGCATCTTCTCGCTGATGCCCTGGATGCTCTCGCGCAGCTCGTAGAACCGGAGGTCGTTGCTCAGCAAGGAGATCAGCACCCAGACCCCCCACTTGCTGGTCACGTGGTCGACCACGTTGCGAGCGGGGCAGTCGGTGTGAAACACCTCATACCGAGGCCCGGTGTCGACCTGCGTGAGCTGCGCGCCTCCAGTCATGTCAGGAGCTTACCTCAGGGTACGTCCTTACCAAGAGTTAGCCCGGCTCCTAACGTCATGACCACAGAGGACATTCAGACCAAGAGGAGCTGTTTCATGATCGTGGTGACCGGAGCTACCGGGAACGTGGGCCGACCCTTGACGCAGGCGCTGGCCGAGCGGGGACAGCAGGTGACGGCGGTGTCGCGGCACACCGCGGCGGTGCCGGAAGGTGTCCGTCATGTGGTGGCCGACATGGCCGAGCCCGCCGGCCTCGAGTCCACGCTGGCCGGGGCGAAAGCGTTGTTCCTACTGCTGTCCGGCGACCTGCACGCCGCCGGAGCCAGTCCTGCCGACATCATCGGCCAAGCAGCGGCCGCAGGGGTCCGCCGGGTCGTCCTGCTCTCCACGCTGGGCGTGGCGACCAGGCCCTTCGGCACGACGCGGATCATGATGCGCGGGCTGGAGGACGTGGTGCGGGAGTCCGGACTGGACTGGGCCATCCTGCGGCCGGGCGGCTTCGCCTCCAACGCCCTGTGGTGGGCCGAGTCCGTCCGCTCGCAGCGGGTGGTCGCCGCGCCTTTCGGCGACACCGGGGTGCCGATCATCGACCCGGCGGACATCGCCGAGGTCGCGGCGGCCTGCCTGCTGGACGACCTGCACAGCGGCGGCGTGTACGAGCTGACCGGACCGGAGGTGATCACGCCGCGGCAGCAGTCGGAGGCCATCGCCGCCGCGTTGGGCTCGCCGGTGCGTTTTCACGAGCTCACCCGCGCGGAGGCCAAGGCCGGCATGACCCAGAGCATGCCGGGGGAGCTCGCCGACGACACCCTGGACATCCTCAGCTCTCCGAACCCCGCCGAGCTGCGCGTCAGCCCGGACGTCCAGCGGGTCCTCGGCCGCCCTCCGCGCTCCTTCGCGCACTGGGCCGCCCGCAACGTCGCCGCGTTCCGCTGAGTCCGGTCGGCGCGGACGCGTGGTGATCGTCCGTCGAGCCGCCAGGCCGACGCCGGCAGCTTCCCGAACCCAGGCCCGCTCGGCGTCGATCCTGGTACCCTCGCCGCGATGATTACCAACCTGAACAGATCGGGGGTTCCATTCGCTCAAGGTGAGTGCTGATGCACCCCTTGACCGCGAATGAGAACTTCCGCCTCCTCTTCTGGTCGCGCGTGCGCGAGTTCGCCGTGCCGCCGTCGATGATCGAGTCGGCGACCACCCGCCGGACGGCGGGTGACTGGGCCGGGGCCTGTGCCGCCGCGCGCGTCGACGTGGATCTGAACCTGCGAGCCGTTGGTCACGCCCGTGGCCGACGGCTCGCGGCGCAGGTCCGCGCTGATCTGCGTCAGCTGGCTCCTGACCTGCTTCGCTGGCACTTTCCGAGAATCGGCCCGGACGGCCTGTTGCGTCCGGGCCTCACCGTGTCCCTGGCTCGATACCCTCCGCCGGCCGACAGCGGCGGCCCGATACACCTCGTGGCGCGTACGCCGCCGGCCTGGGCGGATGCCGGGCAGCGGATCAGCCTCGCCCTGTGGGACCCGTCCCAGCCCAAGGCGGGGGCCGGCCTGCATCCCCATCCCCGGCCCGACCGGCGGTTTCGCCTCGATCTGCACCGCCACCTCTGGGACGTGCGCAGGGTCGGTGAGCTGGGGGAGCGGTCCGGGGCGGGGCGATGGCTCACGGGCAGCGATCCCCCGGTGGACGCGATTCCTCCTGGGGTGGTGGCGGAGCCGAGCGGCTTGGCCGTGGACCGGTGGGCGGCGGAGGCGGCGCTTCTGCTGCGCGCGGAGGGATCGGCGGACGGCGTCGTCACGGTGCGGCTCACCACGCGATGCCGGCTGGCGCTGGACCTTGGCACGCAGGACGTGTCCACACCGAGGATCACGGAGTCTCCTCCGAGAGGGTGTAGCCGTGCGTGGCCGGTCCTGCCTGACGCCGCGACCCGGGTGCTCCCCGACCTGGAGTTGCTCCGCGCAGGGTTGATCGACGCCGATCGGCTGCATCCGCTTGTCGCGTCGGCACTTCTCCCGGACCACCGACCGGCCGGTACAACACGGAGTCCCGACAACTCAGGGAACTCGCGCCTTGTCGAGTGCCGTGGGGCCAGGCACCGAATCGGCGTCGTGGACGGGGTGCTGGTGCCGCTGGACCACCACCCCGACGAGATTCGTCGCGAAGAGCTGCTGGTCGCGTTGGGCGGTACCCCGCTGCCGTGCCTACAGGTCATTGACGGGGCACACCGGCACCCGGAATCTCTCGTGGACGTTCGCGCCCGTCTGGACCACGGCGACACCGCCGGCGCCCTCGCTGCCGTCGAAAGTCTGCTCGGACCGGATGTGCTGCTTCGCAGCGGGGCGTTGCGTGACGAGTTGGAAGCGGCGATGCGTCGCCGAGTGGCCCACGGGCTGTTCCGGGCCGGACTTGTCGGGTTGGGACCGAATCCGGCCGTCCAGGACAGCCATCGCCGTCGTGTCCGGGCCCACCCGCGCTACGCGACTCATCGCTGACCTTCATACCTCGCTTGCTCGCATGGCCGACGCACGGCCACACTCGACCCAAAGGTGATCGAACATGCCTACTGCCATGGACACTCGCTCCGAAACGGCCCACGTCCGACCGATGGACGCCGCCGCAGATCTGCTTGCCCTGCTTCAAAACACGAGGACCGAACCGCGTGCCGACACCCAGCTGGAAGCCTTGACCCTGGCCGTGTCCGCCGACTTGCCGGTGTTGCTGTGGGGCGAGCCGGGGATCGGCAAGACCGCGGCCCTGAACCAGCTCGCCGACGCGCTCGAACTGCCGCTGACCACGGTGATCGCCAGCGTGCACGAGCCCTCCGACTTCTCCGGTCTGCCGGTGGTCGGTGACGACCCCGCGGTGCAAGGTGTTCCGATGGCTCCGCCCGACTGGGCCGTGCGCCTGGTCCGTGCCGGCCACGGGCTCTTGTTCCTCGACGAGCTGTCCACCGCGCCGCCCGCCGTCCAGGCCGCGCTGCTTCGCGTCGTGCTCGAACGCCGGATCGGCGCCCTGCGACTCCCTCCAGGTGTCCGGATCGTGGCCGCCGCCAATCCGCGCTCTTCCGCAGCCGACGGCTGGGAGCTGAGCCCGCCGTTGGCGAACCGGTTCGTCCATCTACAGTGGACCTACGACCACGAGGTCGTGGTGCGCGGGCTGGGCGGAACGTGGCCGAGGGCAACGCTGCCGCGGCTGGACTCGGCGCGGCTGCCCGACGCCGTGGCGTTCGCCCGTCGTGCGGTGTGCGAACTCTTGGCAGCCCGTCCCAGACTCGTACATCAACTGCCGAAGAACGAAGCGGGCCGCGGTGGCGCGTGGCCCTCACCACGAAGTTGGGACATGTCGCTGCGGCTGATCGCTTTCGCCACCGCGGCCGGCGCGTCCCGGGACGTGCTGTCGATGCTGGTGCGGGGCACGGTGGGAGACGGGCCAGGGCTGGAGTTGCTGGCGAGCCTGGATCGGATGGATCTGCCGGACCCCGAGGTGCTGCTCGCGGATCCGGCGGCGGCCGTGCTGCCCGAGCGTGGCGACCTGCGTCAGACGGTGCTCGATGGCGTGGTGGAGGCGGTGCGCAAGCGGCCGGAGCAATCCCGCTGGGACGCGGCGTGGTCCCTGCTGGTGCTGGCATTGGAGACCGGCGCCCCGGATCTGGTGGTCGTGCCGGCGTCCACGCTCGCCGCGCTGCGCCGTGACGACTGGCAGGTTCCGGCGGCGATCGAGCGACTGGCCGGGGCGGTGTCGCTGTCGCAGCGAGCGGACCGAGCGAACCTGGCGGCGCTCGGCGCGGGCGTCTGCCGATGACGGCGGGGAACCTGGACGAGGAGAAGCTCTTCGCCGCCCGGTTGCTCGCGGTGCGGAGCCGACCATACCTGGCGACGGCGTTGTTCGCGTTGCACGCGGTGGAATCGCGGCGAGTGCCGACGATGGCCGTGGATCGGCACTGGCGCTGCTACGTCTCGCCGGCGTTCGTGGAGCGCACCCCGTTGGAGGAGCTGGCCGGGGTGTGGGTGCACGAGGTCTCCCACCTGTTGCGCGACCACCACGGGCGCAGCGACCGGTTCGCGGCGAAGCACGAGCTGACGCGGCCGGGAGAGCGGTTGCGGATGAACATCGCGGCGGACTGCGAGATCAACGACGACGTGTACGGCGATGGGTTGGCCCAGCCCGCGGGCGCCGTCCGACCGGGACTGCTCAGGTTGCCCGAGGGGCAGTTGATGGAGGACTACCTGCGCCAGTTCCGGCTCGGGCCGTACACCGACGGGTTCACCTGGCTGGACTGCGGCAGCGGCGCCGACGGGCTGGAGCGCGAGTGGGACCTCGGGCCGGACGGCGCGCATGGGCTCAGCGCTCAGGAACGGGACGCCGTCCGGTTCCGGGTGGCGCAAGGCCTCACCGCCCACCCGGGAAACGCCCCGCAGGGCTGGAAACGGTGGGCGGAGGAGGCGTTCCACCCGCCACAGCCGTGGCGTGAACTCCTGGGAGCGGCGGTCCGTTCGGCGGCGTCCGGCCCCGGTGTGGGCGAGGATTACACCTACGGCCGGCCGTCGCGCAGGTCGGCCGGTCTGCCCGGTGTGGTGCTGCCGAGCCTGCGGCGCCGACCGCCTCGCGCCTGCGTGATCGTCGACACCTCCGGGTCGGTGAGCGACGCCGAGTTGGGGACCGCGATCGTCGAGATCGCCGCGATCGTCCGTGCCGTGGGCGGCCGGCGTGATCTTGTCTCGATGCTGTCGTGCGATGCCGCCGCCCACGTCACCCATCCGCTGTGCCGCGCCGAGGGGATCCCGTTGATCGGCGGTGGCGGCACGGATCTGCGCACCGGCTTCGCCAAGGCCCTGCGGAGCAACCCCCGCCCCGACGTCATCGTCGCCCTGACCGACGGACAGACACCCTGGCCCGATGCCCGTCCGCCCTGCCGGACGGTGGTGGGCCTGTTTCCCCGACCGCGTCGATCGGGCGAGGGTGATCCCGACTACGTGCCGGACACGCCACCTGAGTGGGCGAAGGTCGTCACCGTCGGCTGATCGGCTACAGGGACTTCAGGAACTCCAGCAGGGCGGCGTTGACCTCGGCCGGCCGTTCCTGCTGGGTCCAGTGACCGCAGTTCGGGATCTCCACGATCGAGCGCAGGTTCGGCAGCAACCCGCCCGGCTGATCGCGCATACCGGCGGCCCTGGTGACGTCGGCCACCGGGTCGAGGTCGCCGGCGATGTACAGCGCCGGCTGGGTGATCGCCGCTCCACGCCACGCCTTGAGCAGTTCCTGGTTGCGGTCGAGGTTGCGGTACCAGTTGAGGCCGCCGGTGAACCCGCTGACGGAGAAGTCCGCGACGTAGGCGGCGACGTCGTCCTCGGTGAGCCACGACGGCAGCACCTCGGGATCGGTTCCGGTGTCGAGGAACCCGCCACCGGGCGGCACGACCAGCGGTCCGCGCGGGCCGTCCGCCGACCCGGAGTACAGCATCTGCCGCAGCGTCCGCGTCGGGTCGAGTGCCAGCTCGGCATCGGCCACGCCGGGCTCCTGGAAGTACACGTGGTAGAAGCCGTCGCCGAACATCTGCCGGCCCACGACCAGTGGCGACGGGGCGGCCGGCGGCCAGGGCAGCACACCGATCCCGGCCACCGCGCGAACCCGGTCCGGCCGCAGCATCGCCGTGTACCAGGCGAGAAGCGAGCCCATGTCGTGACCGACGACCACTGCCTGCCGCTCACCGAGCGCGTCGATCAGCGCGACCACGTCGCCGACCAGGTCGAGCATCGTGTACCGGCCGACGTCGGCGGGTCGCTCGGTGCGGCCGAAGCCGCGCAGGTCGGGCGCCACCACGTGGTACCCGGCGGCGGCGAGCTCGTCGAACTGGTGGCGCCAGCTGTAGGACGTCTCCGGGAAGCCGTGCAGCAGTAGCACCAGTTCGCCGTCACCCTGCTCGGCGATGTGCGTGCGAAGGCCACCGGCATCGACTTCGCGATTGGTGAAAATAGTCATCGGCGAAACGTAGCACGGGCGCGCGGATACACCTGTCGTTGACAACTTCCTGCCAATTGTGAACCGGCTTCAAATGTGATTCGGCAAGTTGTGGCGAGTTGGGCTGTCGTGGTGCCTGATCGCGGTGTTCGTAGGGCACGATCCCGATCGTGCGCAGGATGCCGACTATGGCCGACCGGGAGGGTTGTCGGCCGAGCCGGTCGCTTCGTGATTCCGGCGCCGGAGACGGCGTCGCATTTGTTTCTCGAGTGTTTTCCGTGCGGACGTGCATTTGCGGAACCGTCGCGCGGGATGGTCGCGGGATCTGCGCACGAGACCGGTAACAGCAGGTACGAGGAACGGAGAAAGATGGCGGACAGCCATGATGCCCGCGCCGCGGATCCGACGTGCGCGGACGTCAGACGGATCGCCGAGGAGATGTTCGGCGCGCTGTGGAACGAGCGTCGCTTCGACGTGCTCGACCAGCATGTCAGCCCGAACGCCGTGTCACGGCTCTCCCTGCCGGCCCAGTCGGCGATCACCGGTCCGGGGGGACTCAAGGCCTTCGCCGAGGACATGTTCACCGCGATGCCGGACCTGCGCCGGGTCACGCACCGGGTGTTCGCCTACGAGAACCGGGCACTGGTGCGCGAGGAGTTGACCGGGACGCACCGAGGTCCGTTCGTCGGCATCCCCGCGACCGGCGCCACCTTGGTCCTCTCCCAGATGATCCACCTGCGATTCGAGGGCGAATCGGTCGTCGAACTGGTTCAGCAGGCCGACATCCTCGGCGTGATGGGACAGCTCAAGCTGACCCCGCCGGATGGCGTCGGGCCGCTCGGGTCGGTGCTCCACACGTTCAAGACGGTGGGACGACTCGGCCGGCTCGCGGTGCGCGCGCAGTTGAACCAGCGAAAGGCAGCGACCTCATGACCACGACCCTCGACGCGCTGAAGCCGCACGACGCCGCGGAGAAGTTCACCCTGACCCCCGAGTACGCGCTGCGGCTCAACGAGGTCAGCTTCATGCAGGACAACTCGCCGGCTCTGGAGTGGTTCGACCCGGACTGCCTGTGCTACCTCCCCGGCCGCCCGGTGATGGACCGGCACACGTTCCTGGACACCGTGACCATGGTGATGAACGCCAAGCCGGACGTCGTCGTCGACATGAAGGACATCTTCGTGGACGGCAACACGGCCGCGGTCTACGCCACGTTCACCGGCCACCAGACCGGCCCGCTGCTCGGTATTCCGCCCACCGGCAAGAAGGTGTCGATCACCGAGTTGGGCACCGTCACGTTCAACGACTCCGGACGGGTGGTCGAGTTCCGGCAGGAGGCCGACTACCTCGGCATGCTCACCCAGATGGGGATCGTGCCACCGCTCGGCACCGGCCCGGTCGGCCAGATCACGCACGCGCTGCGCAACGCGGTCCGCCTTTACCGGCTCGATCGCAAGTACCGCAGGGCCACCAGTAGCTGACAACGCGAACGAGAGGAAGGAGGCCGCGGTGACGGGACTCTCGGTGATCATCGCCGGCGGGGGAGTCGGCGGGCTCACCCTTGCCGGCATGCTGACCCGGCAAGGCGCGCAGGTCACGGTGCTGGAGAAGACGCCGTCCAGACTCGGCCAGGGCGCGGCGCTGGCGATCTGGCCCAACGCCATGCTCGGCCTGCTCTCCAGCGGGGACGCCGAGATGTACGAGGAGGTCCTCGCGCTCGGCCGCCCGGTGTACCACGCGCTGATGGGCTCGTTGGAACGCCGCTGGTACGGACGCGTCGACCTGCGGCCGCTGTCCAAGCGCTACGGGGTCACCGGCCTGGGCATGGTGCGCACCGAACTGATGTCGACGCTCGTGAAGCTGTCCGGAGCGGACATCCGTTACGGCCACGAGGTCGTCGGCGCGACGCCCGACGGGACGGTCACCCTGTCCAGTGGCGAAACGCTGCGTGCCGACGTCGTGGTCGGCGCGGACGGGATCGGCTCGGCGGTGCGCCGCGCGCTGCTGCCACCGGGTTCGGTCGACCGGCTGGGCGAACCGCACACCGGCTGGCAGGGAGTGGCCGACCAGACCGACATCTGGGACGGCGACGGCCCGGAGTTCATGTTCGGCAACGGCGGCGCGGCAGGCCTGCTGCCGCTCAACGGGGGCCGCACCTACTGGTTCGTGGACGGGTCGATCGAGACCCGGCCGGAGACCCAGGGCTGGCCGGAGATCATGAACCTGATGATCGCGGCGACCCCGCCCGAGCAGCTGGCCAAGGACCGCGTCTACACCCGGCCGCCGGTCCGCAACTGGGGTTCCGGGCGGATCACGCTCCTCGGCGACGCCGCGCACCCGTTGCTGCCCACTGTCGGGCAGGGCGCGTGCATGGCGATCGAGAGTGCCGCTGTGCTCGCCGCCCGCCTGCGCGACACCACCGATCCGGTGGCCGCGCTCCGCCAGTACGAGAGCGACCGGTTCAAGCGGGTGACCACGGTGTTCAAGCGCTCCATCACGCAGGTGCGCCAGCGCGCCATCCCCGACGCGGTGCGCAACCGCATGCTGGCCACCATGCCGGACAAGGCGATCACGTTCTTCTTCACCGGCTCGGCGAAGCCGATCCCCGAGTTCGCCGATGCCCACCTGCCGGGTCGACGCGTCGGGGGTCGGGCATGACCGGCTGACCCCATGCGTTCCTTCATTCGGCTGAGATCGTGACCCGTTCGGGTGATTGCAGGCAGGGCGTCGAAACGAGCCCTCCGCCTGGTCGACACACGGTTACCAGTCGAAGGAGGACGCATGGGCAAGATCGACTCCGGGCTGAAGTTCTTGGCCGAGCAGCGCACGACCACACTTCGCAAACTGGCCGACGAGGTGGTGTTCGCGGTCGAGGTGGAGAGCGGCGCGAAACCCCTGGCGACGGTCCTCATCGAGTTCGACGGCGACCTCGCGGCCATCGAGGAAGCGGGGTTCCGGACCCGGAGCGTCGCGGGCGACGTGGCCACCGGCGAGATCGAGATCGGCAAGCTCGACCGCCTCGCCGAGCTGGACGAGGTCCGGCGGGTGGAGGCGTCGCGGGTGCTGTCGCCCGAGCTGGACGCCGCGCTGCCGGAGAGTCGCGCCGACCTCGTGCACACGGGTCCGCCGGGCCACCGCGGCGCGGGCGTGATCGTGGGGCTCATCGACTCCGGCATCGACTACACCCACGGCGCCTTCCGCCGCGACGACGGCAGGTCGCGCATCCTGGCGATCTGGGACCAGGGCCTCGCGCCGCAGGGGTCCGAGACCAGCCCGGCAACCTTCGCCTACGGGGTCGAGTACCGGCAGCCGGCGATCGACGCCGCGATCGCGTCCGCCAACCCGTTCGCCGTCGTCCGCCACCAGGACGCGGCGAACGCGGGTTTCCACGGGACGCACGTGGCGGGCATCGCCGCCGGCGACGGGTCGCCCCCGGACCCCGGCAACGACAACTCACCGCCGCGGCCCGCGTTCACGTTCATCGGCGTGGCCCCCGAGGCCGACATCGTCGTCGTGGCCAACAACCGGGGGCGGGCGTCCGGTGAACGGGGGCTGGGCGACTCGGCCGACACGCTCGACGCGGTCCGCTACATGTTCGACGTCGCCGCCTCGCTCGGACGCCCGGTCGTGATCAACCAGAGCCAGGGCGACAACGTCGGCCCGCACGACGGGACCAGCCTGCTGGAACGGGGCATCGACAACCTGCTCGGCGGCCCCGGCCGCGCGGTGGTCAAGTCGGCGGGCAACGAGGGCGCCCGCAACCGCCACGCCAGCGGAACGGTCACCGCGGGCACGAACCAGAACGTCGGGTTCGCGGTGCCGTCGGACCAGGGTTCGTCGGTCACCATCGACCTCTGGTACCGGGGCGCGGACCGCCTCGGCTTCTCGATCACCCCGCCCGGCGGCACGGCGAGCACCGTCGTCAACCCCGGCGCCTCGACCACCCTGAACCTGCCCAACGGCAACAGCGTGTTCGTGGACTCCGACCTGAACGACCCGGGCAACGGCGACAACCGGATCTTCGTGGTGATCTCCCGCAACACCGCGCCCACCGTCCAATCGGGATCGTGGTCGTTCACGCTCCTGGGCACGACGATCACCCTCGGCCAGTGGGACGCCTGGATCCAGCGCAACGCCTCCGCGCAGTTCCTCCCGCCGCTGGTGAACGCCGCCCGGACCATCTCGGTGCCCGGCACGAGCCGTCAGATCATCACCGCCGGCTCGTACGTCACCAAAGGCGCGGGCGTCGGCTCGATTTCGAGCTTCTCCAGCCGCGGGCCGACTCGGGACGGACGGCAGGCTCCGACGGTCGCCGCGCCCGGCCAGACGCTGAGGGCGCCGCTGCCGGGGAACGCCTACGCCGGGAACATGGGCACGTCGATGGCCGCGCCGATGGTCGCGGGCGCGGTCGCGTTGATGTTGCAGCGCAACGCGAGCCTGACGCAGTCGGACATCCGGCGCTGCCTGATGGCCGGCGCACGGTCGGACGCGTTCACCGGCGTGACGCCGAACAACGCCTGGGGCGCGGGTAAACTCGACGTGCAGGCGTCCTTCCGGTGCCTCGCGGGACCTCCACGCACCATCGCGCCGCCGTGTGCGCCGGTGACGATCCGCCCGCCGTGCGTGCTGCGGACGTTCGCGCCGCCGTGCCCGCCGGTCACGATCCGCCCGCCGTGCGTGCTGCGGACGATCGCGCCGCCGTGCCCGCCGGTCACGATCCGCCCGCCGTGCGTGCTGCGGACGATCGCGCCGCCGTGTTCACTGCGGACGTTCGCGCCGCCGTGCCCGCCGGTCACGATCCGCCCGCCATGCCCGCTACCGACGATCCGTCCGCCGTGTCCGCGGGTGGGGTTCCCGCCAGTGGGTCCTTTTGGGACGGTCGAATCGCCGTCACACGGCGGCGGCGAGATGCCGGGCGGCGAGATGCCCGGCGGGGAGGCGTCGGGCGGTTGGGCGCCGGCCGAGCAGGACTGGTACCAGGACTGGGCCCAGTACGGCTATCCCGCGCAGGATCCGTACGGGCAGGGCTGGGCGGATCAGGCGGACTGGTCCGGCCAGGTCGAGGGCCAGTCGGTGTGCTCGTGCTGCGGGCGACCGGATGCCGGTGCGTCGGGACAGCCCGGGGAGCAGTCGCCCGGACAAGACGAGGACCTGACCAAGGACTGGTACGGCAATCCGGGTTACTGAGGTCCGGGTGAGGAGGAAGTCCTTGACGGAGCACGGCATCCAGGTCGGCGCCCGGCCGAGGGTCGACGTGAGGGCGCTGCTCGGGTACCTCACGCGCCTCGGCGTGATCGACGCGGACGCCGCGGCGGCTCCCGGCGTCCGCGTCACCGACCTGTCCCGCTCGCACCTGGTCCTGTCCGTCCGGCTCGCCGACGGCCGGCGCCTGGTGGTGAAGCGGGCCAGGGCCCGGCCCGGTGAGGTGGAAGGGAGCCTGGGGCGGGAAGTGCTCGTGTACCGGCTCGCCGGCGGAAACCGAGCGTTGTCGGACGCGATGCCCGCACCGCTGTGGCTCGACCCGGCCGGTCGGGTGCTGGTCGCCGAAGCGGCCGATCCCGGGACCACGTTGCACGCCGACGCGGTCGGGCGCGGATCGCTCTCGGTGGGCCACGCACGCGACCTGGGCGCGGTGGTGGGTGCTTGGCACCGTGCCACGAAGTCGCCCCGGGGCGGACTTCCCACCGAGATCCCCTGGGTGCTCGGCATCCTCTCCGTCGGGAGTTGGCGGCCACCGGAAACGGACCGCGTGCTCGTGCACGGCCAGGTGCGCCGAGAGCTGCGGACGGCGTTCGCCGAACTCACCGCGGGCCTGGCGCCGTCCTGCCTGGTGCACGGCGACCTCAAGTGGGACAACTGCCTGATCGACGCGAAGTCCGGCATCCGGGTGGTCGACTGGGAGCGCGCGGCCCACGGCGACCCCGCCTGGGACGTCGCCGGCATCCTCCAGGACTACGTCGCCGTGCCGCGTGCACTGGGGTTGTCACCGCCCGACCGTGACGAGTCGATCTCCGCGTTCATCACCGCATACCTGGACTTCGTGGAGCCGACCGAGCGGCAGCGGTTCGCCGAACGTGCCGCCCGGCTGGCGGGTGCGCGCCTGATCCAGACCGCGCTGGAGTACGCGGCCACCGGAGTGGACCTCGTCGGTGACGCCCTGCGGATACTCCGTGAGCCCCGAACGCTGCTCGCCGCGTGGAGCGTCCGGTGACGGACTGGTCGGACTGGCGGGCCGGGTTGCACGCCGCCGCACGACCGGCGCTCGACCGGCACGGCACCGCGTCCGAGCTGGCCGCCTTGCTCTACACCCGCTGGTACGCCCCCGCCGAGGGACCGCCCGAGCCGTCATCGGGGCCGAAGGAGGTCAGCGCCCACTACCGGGCCGCCGACGCCGCCACCGGTCGGTTCGAGCCCGGCTGGACGGTGTTGTCGCCGACGCGGGCGACGTCCCGGATCGGCCCGCCGGCCTCGGCGTGGCAGATCGCGGTCTCGAACGGCGGTGAGATCCGGTGGACCGACCCGATCGACGTGCTCTACGCGGACGGGATCGGCCTGCGCCCTCAACCCGGGGCCGCGGTGTCGGTGACTGCCCGGCGTGACTCGACCGCTGTCCTGCCCGGGTGGTGGACGACCACGAGCCCGGCCTGGCCGCTCGCCCGCCCTCCGCTCGTCCGCCTGTACTGGTCGGTCGAGCCGAAGCACGTCTACCGGGTGGTCCGGGCGGTCACCGTCGCGTTGGACGCCGGGCGGCCGTGGGCGCTGAAGTGCCCGCTCGACGTCGACCGCTGCCGTCGTCCGGACTCGGTCGTGCTGTTCGCCCAGGCGGCTGACTGGGAGAACGCCTGCGCACGCGTCGCGGGCGCGCACCAGCGGTCACGGGCCTGGCTGCGCGGCAGCGTGCCGGCGCTCACCCTCGAACTGGCCCGCGGGTTGGGGCTGGCGGAGGACCCGGCCGGGGACAGCTTCGGGTCGAGTCGGTGCCGAATGCTCGCGGAGTCGATGTGGCGGGCGCACCAGCAGGGTGTGTGCGACCCCGACCGGCTGTGCTCGGTCGCCGTGTCCGGACTGGCGGAGCACGGCGTCGACGCGGAGGCGCCCTGGCTGAACCCCGGCTCCACCGCGACCTACCCCTGGCCGGCACGGGACGGCCGATGACCGCGATGGAGACGGCGACGCGGCTCGCCGAGCGCATCTGCGACGAGGCGCGTTGGCACGGTGAGTCCTGTGACTGGCTCGACGCGACCGGCCGAGCGCTCGACGTCGACCTCTACGAAGGCAGCGCGGGTATAGCGTGGTTCCTCGCCCAGCACGCCGCGTTGACCGGTTCCGAGCGATCGGCGCAGACCGCCGCCGCAGCCGCCAGGTCCGTGCCCGGCAAAGTCGCCGCACGACCCACCCCGCGCCGCGGCCTGTTCGAAGGTGATCTCGGAGCCCTGTGGGCGGTCGGCGAGGTCGGCACGCTCATCGGCGACGCCGAACTCGTGGATCGGGCACGTGCGCTCATACCCGACGTGCGGCGCCGGCTGGACCGTGCCGACCCGGGCATCGACCTGGTCGGCGGCGGCGCGGGGGATGTCCTGGCGATGATCGGACTGACCGGATCGGCTGTCGCGGAGGCGGATCTGATCAACGCGGAGACGGCCGTGCACCACGTCGGCATGGCTCACGGGCTCTCAGGGTTGGCGTGTGCGCTGCTGGAGGTGCACAGCGTGACCGGCACACCCGCGTACCGCAGTCGGGCGATGGAGGCCTTCTCCGCCGAACGTGCGTGGTTCGACCCTGAGGCGTGCGCGTGGGGGAGGACTGCGTCGACGTCGTGGTGCAACGGCAGCGCGGGTATCGGACTGGCTCGGCTGCGAGCGGTCGAGCTGGCTCCCGAACCGCACCTCCGGGCCGAAGCCGGGGCGGCGCTGGCCTCCGTCCACGCCTCGGTCGCCGCGAGCCTGTCCGGCCGGCGCACGACCACCTGGGAGCAGGCGAACTTCTCGGTGTGCCACGGCCTGATGGGCGCGGCGGACCTCCTGGTCCAAGCCGCCGTTGTGCTGGGAGTCCCGGAGCACCTCCGGGCGGCCGAGCGCGTAGTCGACCACGGCGTGGCCACGGCGAACGCCCATGGCCGGTGGGCGTGCGGCACCACGACCGGAGCCGAGACGGTCGGCTTGTTCCTCGGGCTCGCCGGGATCGGCGCGGTGTGCCTGCGGGTCGCGCACCCGGGACGAGTGCCGCCGGTCGGCCTGCCCGTGCGCGCCTACTCGATGTCCGAGTAAGGACCCGACTGCCGGTCCGCGTCGTACTCCAGGGCTTGGGACACCTGGACCTGGGTCACGAAGTCGTGCTCGACCAGGGTGGGGAGCGAGGCCAGCTTGACCGTCGCGGTCAGCACGTCCCCGGCTACCGTGCGGACGTCGGCTCCCTCGTCGCGCAGTGCGGCGAGCTGCGTGCCGCTGAACGCGCTCCGGCCCCGGACGAAGATCGCCACCTCGGTCTCGACGTCCGCGTCGCCCTCGGCCAACCTGGACAACAGGTGCCTGCCGGGGGCGTCCAGCTTCTCGGTCTTAGCCATCCTGGTCCGGCCTCCAAACCCCCTGGTCCAGCCTAACCCCCACATGCCTGGTCCGGATGGCGGCGGTGATCCGGTGATCTCCACCGGGAGAATCGAAGTGTCGAAAGGGGACAAGGGTGCCGCGTTTGGAACGGCCGCTGGTCGAGGACGACACGCCGGTGGCGAAGTTCGCCGGTGACCTGCGGCGGCTGCGGCGCGTCGCCGGGTTGCCGTCCTACCGCGAACTCGGTCGCCAGGCGAACTACTCGCCCGCCGCGCTGTCCGAGGCGGCGGCCGGGCGCAGGCTGCCCAGCCTGGCGGTCACCAAGGCGTTCGTCCGCGCTTGCGGGGGAGACGTCGAGGAGTGGACCGCCCGCTGGAGGGAGTTGGCGACCGAGACCGTGGACCACGGCGACGCCCCGTACGTGGGGCTGGCCGCGTACCAGGTCATCGACGCCGACAGGTTCTTCGGCCGTGAGGGGGAGGTGGGCAGACTGCTCGCGCTGGTGCGGGAACGGCCGTTCGTCGGCGTGTTCGGGGCGTCCGGTGCGGGCAAGTCCTCCCTGTTGCGCGCGGGCCTGGCCGCCCAGTGGGGCAAGCACCTCGTCATCACGCCCGGCCCGGACCCGATCACCGAGCTGGCGGCGGCACTCGCCGACCAGCGGTCCGCGGTCGACGTCCGCGCCGAACTCGCCGCCGATCCGGAGCACCTGCGCGTGCTGCTGCGCCAGACCGCCGACGACCTGCTGCTCGTGGTCGACCAGTTCGAGGAGGTCTTCACGCTCTGCGCGGAGGCCGACCGCCGGTGGCTCGTGCGGGCGCTCACCCACGCCGCCGGCGCCGCCCGCGTCGTCATCGGGGTGCGCGCCGACTTCTACGGCCACTGCGCCCGCCACCGCGAGCTGCTCGACGCGCTGCACCGCTCGCAGTCGCTCGTCGGGCCGATGAACGCCGAGCAGCTTCGCCGCGCGGTCATCGAACCCGCCGCACGCAGGGGAGTCTCGCTGGAGAACGCGTTGGTGGCGAGGCTGATCGCCGACGTCGCCGGGCAGCAGGGCGCGTTGCCGCTGGCCTCGCACGTGCTGGTGGAGACGTGGCGGCGGCGCCGTGGCACGGTGCTCACGCTCGCGGCCTACGAGGACGCGGGCGGCGTCGAACACGCGCTGGCCCGCACCGCCGAAGAGGTCTACGACGCGCTCCCCGAGGGTGAGAAGCAGGCGGCGAGGCAGGTGTTCCAGCGCTTGGTCGCCCTCGGCGACGGCATCGAGGACACCCGCCGCCGCGTCGCGCGGGCCGAACTCGACGCGGGCGACGCGCTGGTCGACCGGCTCGCGGCGGCCAGGCTGGTCACCCTCGACCGCGACACCCTCGACCGCGACACCGTCGAGCTGACCCACGAGGCGCTGCTGCACGCGTGGCCGAGGCTCGTGGACTGGCTCGCCGAGGACCGCGACTCACTGCGCGCCCACCGCAGGCTCACCGGCGCCGCCGAAGCCTGGCGTGCCCACGACCGCGACCCCGACGTCCTGTACCGCGGCGCCCACCTCGATCAGGCGCGACGCCTGGGGTCCCGCCTCAACAGCGTCGAACGCGACTTCGTCGACGCGGGCCTGGCCGCCGAACGCGGCCGGGAGGCGCTGCGGAAGCGGGGCGTGCACAGGTTGCGGCGGCTCGTCGCCTGCCTCGCCGCTCTCGCGCTGCTGCTCGCGAGCACCGCCGTCTACGCGGTCACCGCCCAGCGTGCGGTCACCCGCGAACGCAACCAGGCGCTGTCGCTGCGCGCCGCCGACAAAGCCCTGGACCTGCTGGCACGCCCCGGCGACGCGGCGATGCTGGCCCTGGCCGCCTACCGCCTCGCTCCCACCACCCAGGCCCGCGACGCCCTGCTGCTCGCCCGTGCGGCGGGCACCGACACGGTCCTGGGCGACGGCTACGCGCGTGTGCCCGGCAGCGTCACCATGACCAGGGAGTACAGCCCCGACGCCCGGATCTCGGGCATCACCTACCGCCTCTGGGACGGCGAGCGGCGGGCCGGCGGGATCGCCGCGCCGGTGGACGGTTTCCTGAACCTGCTCAGCGCGGACGGACGCACCGCGGTGGTGGTCCAGCCCGGCGAGTTCCAACTCTGGGACCTGGGCGACCTGGACGCTCCCCGCCGGACCGCGACCCGGACGGACTGGCCGTTCCCCCTGGGCATCGACGCGGCGGGCACCCTCTTGACCGCTGTCGAGGACGGCGCCGCGGTGCACTGGCGGCCCGGCGACACCACCCGCACCCGCCTGCCCGGCGACGGCGTCGAGAACGCCATGCCGTTGGACGACGGCACCGGCGTGGTCGTGTCGCGACGCAGCGGCGACCGCCGCGACGTGGAGGTGTTGTCGCTGGACGGCCGGTCCACGACGGTGCTCAGCCGCTCCTCCGAGCTGGAGCTGGTGGCCGGTCCGGGAGGCAGGCTCGCCGTTTCCGACGTCGACAGCGCGCACCTCACCGTGCTCGACGGCGCGGACGGGCACAAGACGCTCCTCGAGGCGGTCGCGATCCCGGGGGACACCGTGGTCGAGTTCTCCTCCGACGGCCGGGCCGTCACGGCGCTGCGCCACGACTCGGTGTGGCTGTGGGACTTGACCGGCGAGCGGGAGCCGCTGTCCCTGCGCGTGCCGGGAGTCGAGTTCGGCGCGGCGCGCTACGACCCCGCCACCGGCGAACTCCTGTTGCTGACCACGCTCGGCGCGCTGTGGCGGCTCGCGCCGGACATCGACCGCGTGCTCCACGACGTGTGCGCCGATCCGGTCGGTTTCGACTGGCCGGCCCATTTCCCCGACGTGCCCGAACAACCGCTGTGCCCGTGATGGCGTCGGACGGGTGTTCGGCCGCGCCCGCCCGACACCGTCGCGGACCGTCAGCCGAGCCGGTAGGCCCTGATCACGGTCTGGCTCAACGCGCCGCCCCGGTCGTCGGTGGCGTGCACGCGCAGCGAGGCGAACGTCCCCGGCATGGCCCGGTTGCCCACCAGCGCCGAGCGCCCGAGCACCGGGAGGTCCCCCCAGCTCGCCCCGTCGTCGTAGGACACCTCCACGCGGAAGTTCCGCAGCGGCGCGTTGTCCACGCCGCGTTGGCCGTCCACCACCAGCGGCACGGTCAGCGGCCGGTTCGCGGGCGCGCTGCCCGTGTGGTCCAGCTCCGGGGTGAACCGCACCACCGACATCGGCAGCCGCCGTTCACGGGTGGTCGTGTTCGAGCGGAACGTCCAGTCCACGACGATGCGCGTGCTGAAGTCCGACATCTCCGGCGCACGCGTCACCTCGGTCCGCACCCGGAACACGGCGGGTCCCGGCGGCACCGCGAACGCCCCGTGCCCGCTGCTGTCGTTCTCTCCCACCAGTTTCCCGTCGCGGTACAGCGCGGTCCGCGCGGACGTGGTCCGGGAGTAACCCTCGTTGCCCTCCCGGTCGCCGAACAGCGACAGCGACACCGCCACCTCGTTCCCGGCGCGCGTCAGGTTCGGGTAGGCGCCGGAGTACATCACCGGACCGATGACGGGCGCGCCGAACGACCGGTCGTACGTCCGGCCCGCGCCGTACCGCTCCTCGTTCCCGTTCATCAGACCCCCCTCGTCGAACAACACCGTCTGCCAGGTGGTGCGTGGTGTCGTGTACCTGGTCGAGGTGGGCGTAGAGGACACGTCCGCGTAGAAGGCCGGACCGGGCTCCCCGGACGGCGCGACCACGTAGCCGGCCAGCTCCCGCAGGCCTCCGAGGTCCTTCAGGGCGACCGTGGTGCGCACCCTCGCCAGGTCCGACTCACGCGGCCGGCGCACGAACCCGTCGGGCACCCGGCCCTGCTCGGTCCACCCCAGCCAGTAGGACGCCGACGGGCTCGCCGACGACGCCGACACGAACACGTCCAGCTCGCCGGCCGGCAGCGACGGTCCCGCGTGGCCCACCCGCGTCCCGGCCGGGAAAGCGCCGGGGTAGTACACGGACATGCTCACGGCGTCGTCGCCCGACCTGCGATCGACCGCCAGGCTGTGCTCGTCCGGCACCGCCGCCGGGTCGGGCGCGACGACCTCCAGCGGTCCCGCCGAACGTGCGTCGAGGACCACGCGCGTCGCCCCCTCCACCCGCAGGTCGGGCTGGGTGATGATGGTGTGCGGGCCCATCTCCGGACCCATCAGCGACTGCACCACGTAATTGCCCTTGGGCAGCCGCGCGGTGTTGTCCCGCACGTAGGTCCCCACGCCGGTGGCCAGGTTCACCACGGTCGTGGCCCCCTTGCCCTCGGGCGTGCCGGGGTAGTCGAAGGTGATCGGGTAGCTCTCCACCTCCCGGTCGAGCCCGACCGGCGTCCGCAGCACTTCCGCGCCGCCCGTCATGGCGACCACCGTCCCCGAGTACGCGCCGTCCACGGACCCCTGCCGCGAATCACCCGTCACGGCCACCTCGGCGGTGCCGCCCGCGGCCACGGTGATCCGCGCCGGGGACACCGAGAACACCGGGTGCTCCGCGCCGTCCGGCCCACGCGCCCGCACGTTCAGGTCGAGCGTGATCGGCTGCGTGCCGTCGTTGCGGTAGACCAACGGTTTCGTGACGGGCACGTCGTCGCCGTGCGGCCACTCGTGCAGGCCGAGCGTGACCGACGTCGGCTCGCTGGTGACCGTCGTGGACAGCGCGGCGGCGATGTCCAGGCGGCCCGAGCCCTGTTCGTACACGCTCAGCGCCGGGTTCGGCCGCGCGGACGCGGTCAGCGACGCCTTGAGCCGCGCGCCGCCCCAGTCGGGGTGCCGCTGCGCCAGCAGGGCCGCTGCGCCCGCGACGTGAGGTGAGGCCATCGACGTGCCGGACAGGGCCATGTGCCGATCGCCGACCGGCGTGCCGAGCAGGCCGCCGGCGCTCGACTTCGCCGCGACGATGTCCACGCCAGGTGCGGTGATGTCGGGCTTGACCGCGCCGTCGGCGACCCTCGGGCCTCGGCTGGAGAACTCGGCCAGCGAGTCGTCGCGCTCCACCGCGCCGACGGTCAGCGCCGAGTCGGCGGTGCCGGGGGAGAGCACGGTGGCCGCACCGTCCCCGTCGTTGCCCGCCGAGACGACGAACAGCGTGCCGTGGCTCGCGGACAGGGCGTCGACGGCCGCTTCCACCGGGTCGACGTCGTCACTGGGGCGCAGTCCCAGGCTGATGTTCACCACGTCCGCGCCCTGTTCCGCGGCCCAGCGCATCCCCTCGATGATCGCCGACTCGGGGCACAGCCCGGCCGCGTCGCACACCTTGGCGTCGAGCAGCCGCGCGTCCGGCGCGACACCCCGGTAGGGCGCGCGGTGGCCCGCGATCGTGGCCGCGACGTGCGTGCCGTGGCCGTAGCGGTCGATCCCGTCCTGCTCGTGGGTGAAGTCGCGCCCGGCGACCTCCCTCCCGACCAGGTCCGGGTGATCGCCGTCCACGCCCGTGTCGACCACCGCGACGGTCACGCCCGCGCCGGTCAGCCCCGCAGCCCACGCCGCCGGCGCCCCGACCTGCGTGGTGCTGCGGTCCAGCAGCGGGCGGGCCACCCCGTCCAGCCACACCTTGCCGCCGCCCTCGGGCAGCTCCAGCCACCCGGTCGCCTTCGACACCTCGGCCGCCACCGCGTCCACGGCGGGCAGCGCTCCGGCCACCCGCGCGCCGGACGGCGGTCGTCCACCGGAGACGATCACCGGCACGGTGTCGCGCCGCGCGTCGTCGTAGCCCGCCTCGACCAGCCCGGTGACGTCGAACAGCCGCTGGTCAACTCGCCCCTCGGCCAGCGCCGACGCCACGTCGGTCGGCACGACGCGCAGGCGGCCCGCGTGCCGGGTGACCTGGAACGAGACGTCCTTCCGGTGCGCGCCGGGGGTGACCGAGACGAGCCGGTCGCCGTCGAGGACGACCCGGTCGCCGGTGACGAGGGTGACGGTCTTCCGGTCCCACTGCGTTGCCTTGCCCTGTGATGTCCTGACCTGCGCGTCGCCGGACGCGGTCCTGTCCGGGGCGGCCGGCGGTGTCCTGTCCGGTGCGGCTTCGGCGGGCGCCGCCGCTCCCGCCAGTACGACGGCCAGCGCCAGCGCCCTTGCTCTTCGCGCCACTCGGACCTCCTCGATCGCTCCGGTACCGATCCGGAGTCAAGCGGTGAAGCGCGTGTTCAGGTTCGTTCCCCTCGGGCTGAACAACGTGTTGTGAACATGCCTTGGCGGAAATTCGGCCGCGCGGTGTCGGTATCGGCGGTGGTCGCCCCATACCGGATTCCGGCCGCCTCCATGCGGGTGGGAATGGTGTTCGGCGACGGAAAGTGGTCGGTATATTGCTGTCGTGACTGAGGGCGAGGGGAGACTGGTCGCTGCGCGTTACCGCCTGCGCCGGGCGCTCGGTCGGGGTGGAATGGGCATCGTCTGGTGTGCGCATGACGAGTACCTCGACAGAGAGGTGGCCATCAAGGAAATCGTGCCGCCGAGGGGGCGGGTGATCCGTGACGACGATCCGGAGGTGCGGCGCGCGTTGCGGGAGGCGAGAGCCGCCGCGAAGCTGAGCAAGCATCCCAGGGTCATCACCGTCCACGACGTGGTGACCGACGGCGGTGGTCTGCCGCTGATCGTGATGGAGCTCCTCCACGGGCGCTCGCTCAGCGAAACCCTGGAGGCCGACGGTCCGATGCCGGTGGACAGGGCCGCCCGGATCGGGATCCAGGTCCTCGAAGCCCTCGACTACGCCCACACCAACGGCGTGCTGCACCGGGACGTCAAACCGGGCAACGTCATGCTCGTCGACGACCAGGTCGTGCTCACCGATTTCGGGATCGCGTTGATCGACGGCGACTCGGTGCTGACCGCGACCGGCCAGCTTCCCGGCGTGCCGGAGTACATCTCGCCGGAGCGGATCAGGGGCGACGAGGCAGCGCCCGCGTCCGACCTGTGGTCGGTCGGCATCATGCTCTACGGCATGGTCGTCGGCCGGACGCCGTTCTCCCGCGGTGACGTCCAGGCCACGCTGGGTGCGGTGCTGTCCTGGGAGCCCAACCCGGATCCGAAGGTCGGCCGGTTGGGGCCGGTGATCGACGGGCTGCTCCGCAAGAAACCCGCCGAGCGCATGTCGGCCAAGAACGCCATCGAGAGGCTGACCGAGATCGCGGCACTGCCGGCCTCGGCGCCGCCCGGGACCAGGGTCCGGCTGGAGTACCCGACCAGGGTGGTCAACCCGGCCGCTGAGCTGACGGTCGCCCACGGCACCGTGCCCAACACCCGCACCGGGGTGCCGCCCTTCCTGCCGCAGCCCACACCGGGACGGGTCGCGCCGGACGCGCCCACCCTGCCCCCGACCTGGCCCGCCAAGCCGCGGTCGAATCGTGTGCCGCTGATCGTGGTCGGCGCCATGGCCGCGGCTGTGGTGGTGGCCGTGGTGGTGGCGAACCTGCCACCGGGCGGTCAGGGCGCCGGGCCGTCGACGACCACCTTGGCCTCGGCGACCACGAGCGGCACTTCGGACGTCGAGCTGAAGCCCTACGAGGAACGCCTGGGCTTCGAGATCGGCATCCCGCCCGACTGGCAGCGTTCCTCCTCGATCGACGGCGCATTCAGCTCTGTCTCCTGGGGTGGCAAGCCGACCGACCCGAAGGTCGGCGCCTTGAAGGTGGAGGTGCAGCGGAACACCGTCAAGCCCGTGGTGCCGGCTCTCGACTTGCTGACGGCCGAAGAAAAGGCCCAGCGGACGCGACCGCAGAACTCCGACTACGAAAAGATCGGGTTGTCCGGCAACGCCTCGTTGGCGGTCTTCGAGTGCACCTACCGCACCGGCGGCGTCTACTACCGCACGCGGACGAGGGCCATGGCGGCGTCCGGAGGGCTCTACAAACTGACGTTCTCGCTGTACGCCAGTGACTCCGGAACGCTGGCGGAGCAGTGGGCGGCAGCGGAACCGCTGATCGCCGGTATCCACGACAGCTTCCGCCTGGTTTAGTGATGAAACGGCAGGTAGTGAAGCCGGGGACCGGTCCCCGGACACCGTCGGTACCATCCCGCCCCGTGACCAGCAAACGCTCGGCGGCCCGCGCGAGTCAGCCGTTCGTCATGATCGCCGTCGTGTGCGTGGCGACTGTGGGCGCGGTCGTGGCCGGAGTGACGCCACCGCTGGCGGCCGCGAAGTTCGCGAACACCGGCCACTGGATGTACAACTCGGTCCTGGGGATGGTGTTCCACGTCGACGGCGCGACGGGCAACCTCGACGCCGAGTTCCCGATCGACGCCGAAGTGGGCAGCCAGGTCCTCCAGAGCGACACCAGCGGCTGGGTGGTCGGCCCGGCCCGGATCACCGAGTTCGACAAGGAGTCGCTGTCACCGCGGCAGTCCGACAAACCACCCTCGGACGAGATCCCGCTGGGCATCGAGGTCGTCGGCGGACCGTACGCGGTCTACCCCAACACCGGCCGGATCATCCGGCTCGGCGACCCGGCCGCGTCGATCCCCACCGATGGTGCGATCGGCAGCCCGGTGGTCACCCCGGACGGCACGATGTGGTTCCACCTCACCGGAAAGGGCCAGATCTGCACGCTGGCCAAGGACGCGGTCGAGGTCTCGGGCTGCCCGGTGTCCGCGCCGCCGGACCACGCGGGCGCGCTGACCATCGTGGACGATCGGCCCGCGTTCCTCGACCTGTTCACGAGCAAGCTGCACACCATCGACGGCGACACGCTCGGCGAGGGCGTCGACCTCGGCGTCCAGCTGTCGCCCAACTCCCGACCCGCCGCACAGGACGCGAACGGCCGGCTGGCCATCCTCGACCCGGGCCCGGCGCAGAGCAGCCTGGTCATGGTGGACACCACGACCACACCGGCCAAGTCGGTGACGGTCGCGCTCGGCACCGGGGACTACGACGGCCCGGTGTCGACGGGTGAGGTCGTCGCGCTGGTGGACCGGCAGAACGGCACGGTGCTGACCTACAGCCCGGACGGCAAGCGGAAGGACGAGAAGCCGCTCAAGGACAAGACGGGCGAGCCGGCGCTGTCCGTGGGCGAGGACAAGCGCGTCTACGTCGAGGACACCAACGGCACGCAGGTGTTGGTGGTCGCCGATGACGGCAAGGTGACGAATGTCGACGTGACCCGAAAGGCGGCCACGTCGACCGGGCCGACCACCACGAAGACGTCCGACCAGTCGGGGCAGGCCAACAACACCGGTCAGCCGCCCAACCCGAACCGGACGGGACTGCCGCCCCGGATCCCCACGCCCGAGCGGACGACGCCGCCCCCGCCGCCCCCGGTGCCGCCGAGCCGTCCCGGTGCCCCGGTCGGAGTCGCCGCCCAGCCCGGCAACGGGTCGGCCACCGTCACGTGGGGCGCCGCGCCGGACAACCGTGCGCCGATCACCTCGTACGTGGTGTCCTGGCAGGGGAGCAACGGTCAGGCCGGGTCCGTCCCGGTCGGCGGCGGAGCGGGCGCGTACCAGGTCAACGGCCTGGCCAACGGCGTGAGCTACACCTTCACCGTGGCCGCGACGAACCAGATGGGCACCGGCCCCGGCGCGTCGACCGGTCCCGTCACGCCGACCGCACCGGTCTCACCGGCCGCGGCGCCGGTCAACGTGCAGGCGAGCTACAACGCGAACGCCCGGCCGGCCCGGGACGTCACGCTGACCTGGGCGCAGCCCGCGCTCAACGGCGGCACGCTGGTGCACTACACGGTCACCGCCACCGGCCTGGGCACGCAGCAGATGCCCGGAACCCAGGTCGTGTACCCGCAGGTGCCGGCAACCCAGGCCGTCACCTTCACGGTGGCCGCGGTGACCAGGACCCCGGACGGGCAGTTCCTCAACGGCGCGCCCGCCTCGGCCACCCACCAAGCCGTGCCCGCGTCGGTGGTCAGCCTAAGCAAGGGCCGTCTCACCGAGGAGTACTGCGGTGATGTCAACGACAGTTGCGCGTGGATGGACGTCGTCCTGACCGGATTCGACCCCAACACCCACTACACCGTCAAGCCTTACAGCACCAATGCCGAATACGGCAACGAGGGGTACACAACGAGGACCGATGCCAACGGTAGCTCGAGCTTCGAACGGTTCGCCTACGCCGGCACCGGGGAAACGGTGTGGGTCGTGGTGACCCACCGAGAGGGCACCCCGATCACTCCGGTCCGGTCGAACGATCAGCCCTGGTGAGTTCTCCAGTCAAGGAAAGGGAAATCGTGACGAAGACTCCCGGTCAGGTATACGAGCTGATCGCGGCGAACGTCCAGAAGGTCGTCCGGGGCAAGCCGCAGGTCGTCCGGCTCGCCGTGGCCGCGCTGTTCAGCGAGGGCCACCTCCTCATCGAGGACGTGCCGGGACTCGGCAAGACCACGCTCGCCCGGTGCCTGGCGCGCAGCATCGGCGGCACCTGGAACCGGATCCAGTTCACGCCCGACCTGCTGCCCGGCGACATCACCGGTGTGCAGGTGTACCACCAGCGCGACGAGAAGTTCGCGTTCCACCCGGGCAGCGTGTTCGCGAACGTCGTGCTGGCCGACGAGATCAACCGAGGCACCCCGAAGACCCAGTCGGCGTTGCTGGAGGTGATGTCGGAGCAGCGGGTCACGGTCGACGCGGTGCGCCACGACGTGCCGAGGCCGTTCCTGGTGATCGCCACGCAGAACCCGATCGAGATGGCGGGCACGTACCGGCTGCCGGAGGCGCAGCTCGACCGGTTCCTGATGCGGCTGCGGATGGGGTACCCGGACCGGGCGTCCGAGGTGCTGGTGGTCATGAGCGACCGCGCCGGTGTCGATCCGGACGAGCTCGAGGCCGTGGTGGACCTCCCGACGTTGCAGAGCGCCATCACGCAGGTGCGCGCCGCCCGGATCGAGCACGCGGTGATCGACTACGCGACGAGCATCACCTCCTCGACCCGGCACCACTCCGAGGTCCGGTACGGCGCGAGCCCGCGCGGCACCATCGCGCTCGTCCGCGCGGCACAGGCGCTCGCGGCGACGTACGGGCGCATGTTCGTGACGGTCGACGACATCAAGGAGGTCGCGCACCCGGTGCTCGACCACCGGCTGATCCTCAAGCCGGAGGCGGAACTGCGGCAGCGGAAGGCCGAGGGCATCGTGGCCGACCTGCTGGCCGAGATCCCGGCGCCGGTCGCGGTCACGACCGTGGCGGGAGCCTGACCATGCGGCTGACCCGACGGGGTGTGTGCACCCTCGCGGTCGCGGTGGTGCTCATCGCGCTCGGTCTGGTCGCGGGCTACCCGTTGCTGGTCACGTTGGGCGCGATCGCGGTGGGTGCGGTGGTCGCCGCGCTCGGTGTCGCCGGGCGGAAGCCCCGGGTGGAGGTCATCCGCGAGCTGTTCCCCGACCGGGTCGAGCGGGATGGCCGGGCCGTGATCACGCTGCGCGTCCACAACCCCGGCACCCGGCGGCAGAGCGGCTTCACCGCGGTCGACCGGGTCGGCGAGGACCGGGTGACCGTCGCGGTCCGGCCGCTCGCCGCCGGTGCGGAACAGCCCTACATGAACGAGTTGCCGACCGGGCGGCGGGGCAGGCACGACGTCGGCCCGCTGACCCTGTTCCGCGCCGACGCGCTCGGGCTGGGCCGGTCCGAGCTGTTCCTCGGCGAGATGGCGACGCTGTGGGTGTACCCGCGGACGCACCCGGTCGGCGCCGTCATCGGCGGACTTCCGCTGCACCACCACGACGGGGAAGCCACGGAGACCTCGCCGCGGGGGTCGCTCGACATCCGCGAGGTGCGTCCGTACGTCCCGGGTGACGAGGTCCGCCACCTGCACTGGAAAGCGACGGCACGGACCGGGCAGCTGATGATCCGCGACTACGCGGACCCGCACCAGCCGCAGTTCACCGTGTTGCTGGACGACAGGCACGAGATGACGGCGCCGGAGTTCGAGGAGGCGGTCGAGCTCGCGGCGTCCCTGGTCGTCGCCGCCGCCCACGCCGATCACCGGTGTCGGCTGGTGACGCCGGGCGGTGTCGACGTCGACACGACCTCGGGGTGGGACGCGGTCCAGCGGTACCTGGAGGAACTGTGCGTCGTGACGCGGACGGAGGACGCGGGCCTGCCGCTCCTGCCCGCCACGCTGGCGCGGGCCGGCGGCGGCACGTTCGTGGTGATCTCGTCCGCGGTGACGGTCACGCCGGATGATCGTGCGGCGCTCGTCGGCATGAGGCCGCGGTACGGGGACATGATCCTGGTGGTCGGGGCGCACGGCGCCGAGCCGGGGGTGCCGGGGGTGCGGGTGCTGCGCGCGGCGAACGCCGTGGACGCGATCCGCCAGTGGCAGACGGTGATCGCATGACGAGGGGCCACGCGGTGTGGCTGCTGCTCGCCACCGCGGTGCCGGGTCTGCTGTTCGCCCCGGTGTTCGGGTTGTGGGCGCTGGTGGCGCCGGTCGTCGGCGTCGTCGTGGCCTGCTACGTCGTGTTCGAGCTGAGCCTCCGGTTTCCGGCGCTGCAGCCGTGGCGGCCCCTGCTCGCGCTGGTCGCGGGCGCGCTCGCCCTGGTCGAACTGGCGCTGTTCGACACCACCCTGAGCGGCCTGCCGACCCCGACCAGCCTCACGCGGCTGGCCGCCGGTGTGACCGATTCCTGGCAGCTCACCCTGCAATCGACCTGGCCCGTGCGGCCGGATGCGGACCTGCTGCTGTTCGTGCCGTTGCTCGTGCTCTTCACCGCCTTGGTGGGGATCGAGCTGCTGCGCTGGCCCGCCGCGGCCGTGCTGCCGAGCCTGGTGCTGCTCCTGGTGAGCCAGAGCTTTATCGCTGTGTCGGGCACGGTGGCGACGCTCGTGGCGCTCGCCTACGCGGTCGTCGTCGCGGGGTTGTTCATCTCTCCGGCCCGTTCGGCGGTCGCGCTGACGGTCGGGCTGAGCGTCGTGGCCGGGGTCGCCACCATGGCGGTGCCGACCGGACCCGCGTACTCGGTGCGGCAGAACCAGTTCGCCCAGGTTCCGCTGCCGAGGGAGGTCAGTCCGCTGGCCGAGGTCGCGGCGCGGTTGTCCGACCCGGACACGGAAGTGTTCCGGTACACGACCGACGCTCCGGTTGATCGCTGGCGGCTCGTGGTGCTGGACGGCTTCGACGGCGTCACGTGGACGACGAGCGACCGCTACCGCAGGCTGGGTGCGGAGATCGGGCCACCGACGGGGACGACCGTGCCGACGACGCAGCAGTCCGCGCGCGTCACCGTTCCGGGCGACGGTCGGTGGCTGCCGAGCCAGGCCATGCCCACTTCGGTGGACGGCACGGTGCGGCCCTTCGTCGACCAGGACACCGGCGCCCTGCTGCTGCCGGAACGCGGTGGCCCGGTGGAGTACGAGCTGCGCTGGCGTGAGCCGGTCGGCGACCTGACCGGCCTCGCGGACGCCGCGGTGTCGTCCGACGTGCCGACCGGCGACCTCGGCACCGTGCCGGACAAGATCACCCAACTGGCGACGACCGCGACCAAGGACGCGCGGCCGACGCTCCGGACGGCGCTGGTGCTGGAGCAGTACCTCAGCGAGAACTACAAGGTCGCGACCGGCTCGGAGCTGCCGACCGGGAGCGGCTGGACGCACCTGCGCGAGTTCCTCCAGGACACCAAGCGGGGGACGAGCGAGCAGTTCGCCGCGTCCTACGTGGTCCTCGCCCGGATCGTCGGCATCCCGGCCCGGTTGGCCGTCGGGTACCGCGCGCCACGGGAGCCGGTGGACGGTGAAACGGTGGTGCGCAACAAGGACGTGCTCGCGTGGCCCGAGGTCGCGGTGGAGGGCATCGGCTGGGTGCCGCTCGACCCGGCCGGCACGGCGAGTGACGCGGGTCCGGCGCCGACCAAGCTGGCCGAGGTCATGGCGAAGGCGCGGGCCGAACTGCCGCCGCCGAACGAGAAGCTGCCCGACCCGCCCGTGGCGGCGCCCGAACCGGTGGACGAAAAGCGTTCCTGGACCGGGGTCGGGATGCTGGCGCTGTGGGGCTTGGCGGGCACGCTCGCGCTGTTCGTGGTGGTGCTGCTGGGGATTCCGGTCACGAAGCTCGTCCGGACCGCGCGACGCAAGCGCTTCACCGGCGTTCGCGGCGTGGTCGGGGCCTGGTGGGAGGCACGTGACCTGCTGGGTGCGCATGGCGCCCGGATCACGCCCGGCATGACCGCCCGCGACCTCGCCGCCGTCTCCGGTGGGTCCGTTGTGGACAGTCTGCACCGCCTCGCGGTCCACCTGGACACGGCGTTGTGGTCGGGGGCCGGTGCGGACGAGGGCACGGTGATGGCCGCGTGGAAGGCCGTCGCGGAGATCCGCCGCACGCTGGCCGGACGTTCGATCGGCGCGCGGATCAGGGCGGTGTTCGTGATCCGATGAGCCAACTCGTGGGCACTGGCCCGGTCGCCGAGGTGTACGCCGTCGAGGGAATGGCGTTGAAGGTGTTCCCCGGCAAGTTCGACCGGCGCACGCTCTCGACGATCGAGCGGGAACGGGCCAAGCTCGCCGAGCTGGCCGTACCCGTGCTGCCGCTGGACGGCGTGGAGTTGGTCGACGGCAGCAAGCACGCCTTCCGGATGGAGCTGTGCGCCGACTCGCTGGCGAGCCGCGTGCGCAGGGAGGGGCCGCTGCCGTCGGAGGAAGTGGCCGCCCTGTGCGGGTCCCTGTCACGAGCACTGGCCGCCGCGCACGCGCTCGGCGTGCTGCACGGCGGGATCACCCCGGCCAACGTGCTGTTCCGCGCGAACGGCGAGGCCGTGCTGGCGGACTTCGGTGTCGTCCAGCGGCAGGAGTTCCGGCGCGATCCGCTGGCCGGTATCGAGTGGGTGTCACCGGAGACGCTGCGCACCGGCGTGGTCGAAGCGGCGACCGACGTGTACGGGCTCGGCGCGGTGCTGCACTTCGCGTTGACCGGGAAGTCGCCGCACCCGAGTCGGATCGGGGAGCTGACCGGCGAGCGGATCCTGCGCGTGCTCGGCGATCCGGTGCCCGCCGTCAGCAGGCCCGACGTCCCCATCGCGCTTTCCACCATCATCGGCCGGATGCTGGCGCCCGATCCGGCGCGGCGTACGGCGCCGGTGACGGCCGACGTGCCCGAGACGCCGCCGGACAAGCCTGCGCGACGTCGTTGGTACGCGGCCTTGTCGGTGGTGGCGGTGCCGGCCGTCGTGCTGGCGGTCGTGCTGTGGCCGCGCGCCACGCCGCAGCCGCCGGCGACGAACTCCCCGCCGCCGCCGATCACGGCCGCGGAGGAAACGGTGGTGGAGTTGAACGAGCCGACCGACCTGGGCGACAAGGTCGCGCTCAGTTGGAGTTCGACGGACGACCGGCTGTACTTCGCGGTCCGCGTCTGGCTGGAAGGCGAGCCGGGCCGGACGGTTCCCGTGGGGTTCGGCAACACCAAGACGGTGGACGTCGATCCCGATCCGGCCCGCAAGTACTGCTTCCTGGTGCGCGGCACCAACGGCGGGGAAGAGATCTTCGAGAGTCAGACCGAGGGCCTGCGTGGGGCGGTCTGCCACAGGTGAGGAGGTCGGGGAGTGGAGCCGAAAGTGGAGTACTCGGGCGGACTCTTGCTGCCCAGGGGACACAACAGCCTGACTCACGGCGTCACGCGCGCCGTGCCGGGGTCCGTGCACGCGCTCGCCCTCGGCGGCGGGTACGCGGTGGGTCCGCGCGACGGCCGGACCGTCTACTTCGGACGGAACCGCCCGCTGGTGCACGTCTGCCTGGGTGAGGACGACCAGCAGGTCAGCCGCAGGCACGGCGAGCTGACCCACCACAAGGGACGGTGGTGGCTGCGCAACACGGGACGCAGGCCGATCCGCATGCCCGGCTCGCAGTGGCTTTTCGCAGACGAGGGCGCGATTCCGCTGGTCGAGGGGTACACGCCGGTGCACGTGCCCGGCTCGCGCGACCGGGAACACCTGCTGGAGATCTACGTCACCGGCGCCGACGGCGACCAGCCCCGGTCCCGCCACAACGCCGACACCGACCCGCCCCGGCCGTACGCGCTCACCCCGGACGAGAAGGTGATGCTCGTCGCCCTCGGCCGGAACTACCTGCTGCGCGAGCCCAACCCCAAACCGCTGACGTGGAAGGAAGCCGCGCTCCGGCTCGCCGAGCTCCAACCTGAGGCGGGGTGGACCGCGAAGAAGCTCGAACGCCGGGTCAGCGTCGTGCGCGACCGCCTGTCCCGCCGAGGGGTGCACGGCCTGACCCGCGAAGAGGTCGGCGAACCCGTCGGCAATGCACTGAACGACAACCTGCTCCGGGAACTCGTGCGATCGACCGCGCTCACGCCGAAGGACCTGGAGCTGCTGGACTGGGGGGCGTGACGCGGGACTCCTCATCGGCGACCAGCGTCGCTCCGATCTCGGCGTGGCGGAGGAGGAACGCGCCCTCGTCGAGCTTCTTCCGCCGGAGCCACGCGGTCACTTCGGTGTTGCACTTGCTGGCGTTGCACGAACGACACGCGGGGACCACGTTGTCCAACGTGTAGCGGCCCCCACGAGAGATCGCGAGCACGCAGTCCCGCTGCAACGGCCCGTCGTTCGCACCGCAGTAGGCACAACCGCCCCACGCCGCTTGAAGCGCTTGCCACTGCACGTCGTCCAGGTCGTGCTCGACCCGGCCCATCCGACGCTTCCGGCGGCGCGCGGCTCGAACCCGGCGGCTCACGTTCACCATCGCGCGACTATACGACGTTCGCTATTGCGTCACCGTTCGACATCGAGTGAGTTGCAACTAGTAGGTTGCATCACGAACGGTCCACATGCAATCATCTGGTTGCGATCGAGGTCGGCACACACAACCGAGGAGATTCGACATGACGACGCTGAAGCCCGGGAGCATGCTGCTCGGCACGACCCGTCCCGCCGAGATGCGGGCCTGGTACATCAAGGCGCTGGCACCGGAGTTCACCGGCGACGGCCCGATCGACCTCGGCGGGTTCCTGCTGGTCATCGACGGGCGCGACGACGTCGACGTGAAGAACGGCGAACCGGGTCGCGTGATCCTCAACTTCCACGTCGACGGCTTCGACGCTGCGGAGGCCCAGCTGAACGCGGCCGGTGTGGAGTGGATCTCGGTCGAGGACCGGGAGAAGGGCAAGTTCGGCACGTTCGCCGATCCGGACGGGAACTACCTCCAGATCATCGAGTGGAAGTAGGGACGTCCGAGGCCGGGGGGTCCTCGGGTGCCCGGTCGGTGCCTCACGCCGATCGGGCGCCGTGGCCACGACAGTCCCTGCGCACGTCCATCTACTGTGGACGGCGTGACGAGCATCCAGGAACGCCTCTACCCCGACTTGCCGTGCTTCGGCTGTGGACACGGCAACCCGAAGGGCTTGCGGCTGCGCAGCTACCCCGGTGACGACGGCGCGGTCACCGCCGAGTTCACCCCGTGGCCCGAACACGACAACGGCCTGGGCTTCCTCAACGGCGGCATCATCTGCACCATCCTGGACTGCCACAGCGCCGCAGCCGTGGTCCTGGAGGCCGAGCACCGCGACTGGCCGCCCCTCCCCGGGGCGGCGCTTCCGTACGTGACGGCCGGGTTGGACGTGAGGTACCTGCGCCCTTCGCCACTGTCGGAGTCGGTCGAACTACGGGCGGTAGTGCGTGAGGCGTCCGAAGCGCAGATGACAGTGGACGTCTCCCTGATCTGGGACGGCAAACCCCGTGCTGAAGCGACCGCCCTGTGGAAGCGCTGGCGCCCCCGGCCCGCAGCGAGCTGAACTCCGCCTCCGTTACGCAGCTACGATCTGACGAAATTCGGCTCTCCTCGCTGACCGGCGCGGGCCACGACCATCGCGGGGGATCGGATGAGGCGGTTTCGGGGCGTGGGCATCGCCCTGGTGGTCGTTGCGTTGTATATGGCGGGCTTCCTGGTCTACGCGCAGCACGATCGGCCGGAGTTCATCCAGGACCGCATCGTCGTTGAGGCGGCGGAGCGCGCCTGCGCTGCCATGACCCGTGAGGTGGGTGCGGTGGTCGGGGAGCCCGTGCAGGCCATCCGGGCTCGCAACGACGCCGTCATCGCGATGATCGACACCGTGCGGGCGGTGGGGGAAGACCGGATCGAGGACGACCGCCCCACGGCCGCGTGGCTCGACGACTGGCGCATGCTCGTGGACGCGCGGGCCCGGTACGCCGACGACCTCGCCGCCGGGCGGGATCCCGAGTGGGCCGTGCCGGTGGTGGACGAGCGTCCGATCACCGAACGCATGATCGCGGTCGAGCTGGACTGCGCCGTGCCGCCGGAGGTCGCCGAAGGCCGCTGAGGTCCCCGACCAAGAGCCGTCCTCCAGCACGGTTCTCGACGCGGAACGGCAGGCCGGGGGCATCGGTGATCCGGTGGGGCGTACGGTGAATCACCTGGGGTGTCAGGAACACCGCGAAGGCGACCGGATGTCAGCGCTTCACCGGTACCTGCCGCGGTGGCTGTCGTGCGGGGGACACGTGAGCATCGAATTCATGCTGACCACGTTGATCGTGGTCATCACGCCGGGTACAGGTGTGCTGTACACCATGGCCGCCGGGTTGTCGCGCGGGACGCGGGCCAGTTTCGTCGCCGCGGTCGGCTGCACGCTCGGCATCGTGCCCCACATGGCCGCCGCGATCACCGGCTTGGCGGCCGTGCTGCAAGCCAGCCCGACGGCGTTCCAGGTGCTGAAGTACCTGGGCGTCGGCTACCTGCTGTACATGGCCTGGGCGGCGATCCGGGACAAGGACGCGCTGACCGTCGCGGAGGACACCGAGCCACGGTCGGCGGGGCGGGTGATCCTGTCCGGCATCCTGATCAACATCCTGAACCCGAAGCTGACCATCTTCTTCTTCGCCTTCCTGCCCCAGTTCGTCTCCCAGACCGACCCGAACGCGTTCGTGCGCATGATCGCGCTCAGCGGTGTCTTCATGCTGGCGACCCTGGTCGTGTTCATCGGCTACGGGCAGTTCGCGGTGATGATCCGCAAGCACGTCATCGCCCGGCCGAACGTCCTCACGTGGATCCGCCGGGCGTTCGGCGTCGCGTTCGTCGGCTTGGCGGCCCGGTTGGCATTCGAATGACGTCCCGCCGGCGGCGGTATCGCTGATCGATGAGGAGACCATGTACTTCGAGCACTCCACGGACGTGTGGGCGGAGTTCCCCGAGCTGGTGGCGGGCGTGCTGTCCGCCGGCGGCGTCGACGCGTCCGCTTCCGTCGCGGACCGGGTGAAGCCGTACTACGACATCGCGGCCGACCGGCTCGGGACCGGTTCGGAGAGCGAGCTGCCGGAGATCCAGGCGTGGCGGCGGGTGTTCTCCCGGATGGGCCTGAAGCCGACGCAGTACCGGTGCGCGTCCGAGTCGTTGCTGCGGCGCTTCCGCAAGGAGCGGTCGCTGCCGGAGATCCACCCCCTGATCGACATCTGCAACGCGATCTCGGTGGCGTTCGCGATCCCGATCGCGGTGTTCGACACCGACCAGGTGGCCGGCCACATCCAGGTCCGGCACGCTTTGGGCGACGAGACCTACGAGACGTTCGCCGGGCAGATCGAGCACCCGGAGCCGCGCGAGGTCGTCTTCGCGGACGCGTCGAACCAGGCGCACGCCCGCCGGTGGACCAATCGGCAGGCGCGCACGTCGGCGGCCCGGTCCACGACGAGTTCGGTGCTGATCGTCGCCGAGGCGCTGCACCCGTCGGCCGCGGCGGACGTGCCGCGGCTGATCGAGGCCGTCTCCGGCGAACTGGCCGCGATCTGGGGCGCGCACGCGACGACCGCCGTGCTGACCGAGTCGTCGCCCCGGTTCGAGATCTGACTCACCTCCGCCGAGGTCTTGCCGAACGCCTCATATGCTGGGTGAGACGTTCCAGGCGGGGGAGGCAGCGGCAGTGCGATACGTGGCCATCGGTGACAGCTTTACCGAAGGGCTCGGCGACGAGCGCCCGGACGGCTCGCTCCGGGGTTGGGCCGACCTGGTGGCGGAAGGGCTCGCCGTCGCCCTCGGGGAGGCGGTCCACTACGCCAACCTGGCCATCCGGGGCCGCCTGCTCGAACCGATCGCCACCGCCCAACTGGACGCGGCACTGGCCCTGTCTCCGGCGCCCACGCTGCTCACCCTCAACGGTGGCGGCAACGACATGATGAGGGCCGGGGTCGACCTGACCCGACTCGTGGACCTGACCGAACGGGCGTTCCGGCGCTGTGCGTCGGCCGGCGTGCGGTTGGTGCTGCTCAGCGGGGCCGACCCGTCGCAGCGGCTGCCGTTGGGTCGCACGGTCCACCGCCGCGGCGTGGTGCTGACCGCGGCGATCGCCGAGTTGGCCGCCCGGCACGACGTCCTGTTCGTGGACGCGTTCAACGACGTCGAGGTCCGCCGGGCCGAGTACTGGTCGCCGGACCGGCTGCACCTCAACGCGGCCGGCCACCAGCGGGTCGCGTCCCTGGTCCTGATGGCCCTCGGGCACACCACCGAGGCGCACGCCGTCGACCCGGGCCCCGCCGCCCGCCGCAGCCTGCGCGTCGAGACCCGCTACTACCGCGAACACGTGCTGCCCTGGCTGAGCCGCCGGATCCGGCGCATCTCGTCTGGTGACGGCGTGACCGGCAAGCACCCCGACTGGGTCTCGATCGAGGCCAAGCCGCGCGTCTGAGGCCTCCGCGGCCCAGGACCGGCCACTCGCCGTTCAGTCGGCCACGCCTCGCTCTGGCGCGGGGGTGGAAGCCAGCCGCGTGAGCAGTTCGGTCAGCAGCAGTCGCTCGCCCGGTGACAGGGGCGGGTCGCGGTGGGTGCTCAGGGTTGCCAGCAGCGCCCGTGCCCGGTCGGGCAGCGCCTCTGTCCGTTGTCCGGCCGGCTGCTCCTGCTTGACGACGGCGGCGAACACGGCATCGCGGACTCGACGGGACAGGTCGGCGTGGGCCGGGGCGTCCGGGTCGGCGACGAGTGTCAACGCCGTGCCGACGCACGCGGAGTGGATGGTGGGCACGGCCTCCTCGGGCGTGACGAGCAGTCGGCCCTGTTCGGCGAGGCGGACCAGGATGCCGTGCAGCATCCGCAACCCCTCCCGTGCCGCGGGGTGCTCGTGCGAGTTGGTGCCGCCGTACATGAGCACGTAGAACACGGGGTGCGTGAGGCCGAACCGGATGTGGCCGTCCCACCCGGCTTCGAGGTCGTCGAGCGGGTCCTCAGACGGCTCGCGGCTGCTCTTCTCGGCCAGGTAGCGCGCGAAGCCTTCGGACGCGACCGATTCGAGCAGCCCTCGTTTGTCCCCGAAGTGGTGGTACAGCGTCGGTGCGGTGATCCCGGCGGCCTGGCACACGTCGCGGACGGACACCGAGTCCACGCCGGTGTCCCGGAGGAGGTCCGCCGTCACGTCGAGGATGTGCTGCCGCGTCGATCTCGCCATGTAACGATGATATACCCCAGGGCTTGCCATCGTTACGCCAGCGCGGTATACCTGACTCAGTTACAGGCGGAGCTATAGCGCCGTTAGGTTCCGAGTCGAGGAGGATGCGGTGCCGGAGTCATCTCGCCCCGCGCGGACCCACACGCGTCGAACGGTGTTGAAGTCGAGCGCGGTCGTCGCGGCGGGCACCGCGTTGCCGCCGGCCGTGGCGCGCGCCGAACCTGCCGGTCCCAGCGCGATCGGCCTCAGCGCGATCGCTCCCGGTGAGAGCGCGGAGATCGCCCTGTCGGTCAACGGCCGCGCACAGGTCCTGACGGTGGAGCCGAGAGTGACGCTGCTGGACGCGTTACGCGAGCGGTTGGGGCTGACCGGGACGAAGAAGGGGTGCGACCGGGGGGAGTGCGGCGCCTGCACGGTCCTGGTCGACGGGGAGCGGGTCAAGTCGTGCCTGACCCTCGCGGTCATGAGGCAGGGCAGCGACATCACCACGATCGAGGGGTTGGCCGACGGGGATCGGCTGCACCCGGTGCAGGAGGCGTTCATCCGGCACGACGCCTTCCAGTGCGGTGCGTGCACGTCCGGGCAGGTCATGTCCGCCGTCGCGTGCATCCGGGAGGGGCACACCGGGTCGGAGGCGGAGATCCGCGAGTGGATGAGCGGCAACCTGTGCCGCTGCGCCTGCTACCAGAACATCGTGGCGGCGGTCGCCGACGCGGCCCGGGAGGTGCGCCGGTGAGGGCGTTCGGGTACACCCCGGTCCGGGAACCGGCGGAGGCGGTGCGCGTGGCGCGGGAGACGCCGGGCGCAGCGTTCATCGCGGGTGGCACGGACTTGTTGAACCTCATGCGGGACGGGGCGCAGCGGCACGAGCACCTCGTCGACATCAACCGGCTCGACCTGGCGTCGGTCACCGACTCGGCGAACGGCCTGCGCATCGGCGGGTTGGCCCGGATGCGGCAGGTGGCCGAGCACCGGTCGGTCCGCGAACGCTTCCCCGTGCTCGCCGAGGCGCTGGAGGCCTCGGCGTCACCGCAAGTGCGCAACATGGCGACGATCGGCGGGAACCTGCTGCAACGCACCAGGTGCGGTTACTTCCGGGACGCGGCCTCGGCGTGCAACAAGCGGTCGCCGGGCAGCGGGTGTCCCGCGCTGGAGGGCTGGAACCGCGGCCACGCCGTGCTCGGCGGTAGCGGGCACTGCATCGCCACCCACCCGTCGGACCTGGCGGTCGCCCTGCTCGCCCTCGACGCGGTGGTGCACCTGCTCGGTCCGGACGGTCCACGACAGGTCCCGCTGGGTGAGTTCTACCTCCGGCCGGGGCAGGTGTCGCACGCCGACACGGTGCTGCGGCCGGCCGAGCTGATCACCTCGGTCGAGGTGCCCCGAGGCACGGCGGCGGCCCGGTCGCGCTACCTGAAACTGCGTGACCGCGCGACGTTCGAGTTCGCGGTCGTCTCGATCGCGGCCGTCCTGGAGATGCGCGGAGGCAGCGTCGGGGACGTGAGGTTGGCGTTCGGCGGGATCGGGACGACCCCGTGGCGCTCGCCCGAGGCAGAGGCGGTCCTGCGGGGAGCGCCGCTGACGGTGGAGGCGATCGAGCGGGCCGGCCGCGCGCTCGTGCGCGATGCCGTGCCCCGGCGGCACAACGGGTTCAAGGTCGAGCTGGTGCAGCGTGCGCTGGTGGAACTGATCGGCGGAATGGGAGGTCTGCGGTGACCGGCCGCTTGGTAGGACGCCCGGTGGTGCGCGTCGACGGCCGTGCGAAGGTCACCGGCGCCGCCCGATACCCGGCCGACGACCCGGTGCCCGGGGCCTTGCACGGGTTCCTGGTGACCAGCACGGTGGCACGCGGCGAGGTGGTCGGCATCGACACGTCGGACGCACTGGCGCACCCCGGCGTGGTCGCGGTGTACACCCATCTCGACCTGCCCCGCCTGACCGTGCCCCCGTTCCCGTACGTCAAGGGGTTCATCCCGCTCCAGGGCACCGCGGTCCACCACGCCGGCCAGCCCGTGGCGATCGTCCTGGCCGCGACGGTGGAGCAGGCGGTGGAAGGCGCGAACCTGGTCCGGGTCGACTACCGCGCCGAGCGGCCGACGGCGTCGATCGACGCCGCGACCGAGCCGCCGCACCTGCCACTCCCGTTCCGCGGTCGGCCCAACGAGATCGCCCGCGGCGACGCGGAATCCGCGCTGGCGGCGGCGGAAGTCCGACTGGACGTCCGCTACTCCAGCCCGACGCGCCACCACAACCCGATCGAGCCGCACGCCACCACGGCGGAGTGGGACGGAGACAGCCTGACGCTGCACGAGACCACCCAAGGCGTCAACCTCACCAGGGTGGTCCTGGCCACGGCGTTCGGCCTGCCACCGGACCGGATCCGCGTGCTGGCCCCGTTCCTGGGCGGTGGTTTCGGCGCGAAGGGACCGATCTGGCCGCACACCATCCTCACCGTCGCCGCCGCGCGGTTGGCGCGGCGGCCGGTCCGCCTGGTGCTCAGCCGCGCCCAGATGTTCACCCTGACCGGCCACCGGTCGGAGTTCCGCCAGCACCTGCGGGTCGGCGCCACGCGACAGGGCAAGCTCACCGCCATCGCCGAGACGACCGCGGCCCAGTTGACCCGCACCGAGGAGTCGATCTTCAACGAGAGCGACTCGACCAGCGTCCTGTACGACTGCCCCGACGTCCACATCAGACAGGAAGGCGTGCCGCTCGACATCGCGACGTCCAGCTACATGCGCTCACCGGAGACCACCGCCCACTTCGGCCTGGAAACCGCCCTGGACGAGCTCGCCTGGCTGCTGCGCCTGGACCCGGTGGAGCTGAGGCGGCGCAACCACACCGAGGTCGACCAGGAGACGGGCTCGCGGATCAGCGGCAAGCACCTGCTGCACTGCTACCGGATCGCGTCCGAGGCCTTCGGCTGGTTCCGGCGCACATCCCGACCCGGCGCCACCAAGGAGGGCGACGAGTACGTCGGTTGGGGCATGGCCACCGAGACGCACACCTTCGCCACCGCACCGGCCGCCATGCCGGTCACCGCGTCGGTCGCGGTCGGCGTCGACGGCAGGGCGGTGGTGCGCATCGCCACCCAGGACATCGGCACCGGCACGTACACGGTGATCAGCCAGGTCGCGGGCGACGCCCTGGGCATGCCGCTCGACGCCGTCACCGCCGTCATCGGCGACACCGCGCTGCCGTATTCGGGCGTGTCGGCCGGTTCGGCGACGATCGCGAGCGTGACCGGCCCGGTGGACAAGGCCGCCCGTGCCGCGCGGGACGCGGTGGTGGCCCTGGCGGTGGCCGACCAGCGGTCCCCACTGGCCGGTGTCCCGACGGACGAGGTGGTGACCGCGCACGGCCACATGTTCCACGTGCGGGACCGCGAGCGACGCGACAGCTACCGCGCCGTCGTCGGCAGGCACGGCACACCGGTCGAGGCGACGGGCAGCGTGCAGAACACGCCGGGCCACTCCTACGGCACGGTCTTCCTCGAAGTCCGGGTGCACGCCAGGCTGGGTTCGGTGCGCGTCACCCGCGTCGTGACCGCCCACGACATGGGCCGGGTGATGAACCGCCGCACCGCACGGGGTCAAGTGCTCGGCGGTGTGACGTGGGGGATCGGGCACGCGCTGATGGAACACACCGTCTACGACCCGCGCACCGCCCGCGTGGTCAACCCGAACCTGTCCACCTACCTCATGCCCGTGTCCGCGGACGCCCCGGCGGTGGAAACCCACTTCGTCGACCGCCCGGACCCGGGCAGCACCGCCCTGGGCGCGCGCGGGTTCGGCGAGACCCCGATCACCGGGGTGCCGGCCGCCATCGGCAACGCCGTCTACCACGCCACCGGCCGACGCGTGCGGGACCTGCCCATCACGCGGGACAAGCTGTTGTAGGGGAGGTCGCGGTGTGCAACTGGTCGTGGTGGCGGTGCCGGAACTACAACTCGCGATATGCGATGCGCATTGTTACGGGCCGCAACGTATTGAGATGAAACGAGACGTCTTACCCAACCTGTGTTCATCGCCAATTGAATTGCTGGGCACCCCGGACCTGCTGCCCGGCACGAAGCGGCTGTTCGACGAGATGGCGGCGGCGCCGGTGCCGTTCCAGTTCGTCCTCCAGTCCGCGCGCGACGGTCGGGTCGCCCGTGCCCTGACCGCCAACGGCACCACGTTCGACACCGTGGCAATTTAGCTTCGGGGCCTGGCCGACGGCTCGACCCGGACCCCGGTACGGTCACGTGCCGGGGTCCGGCACTCGGCCCGTTGGTCGACGCGAAGGTGGAACGGCGCTGAACGTCATCGTCATCGGCGGCGGCCAAGCGGGGCTCGCCGCCGGCTACCACCTGCGTCGCGCCGGGGTGGACTTCACCATCCTCGACGCCCAACCCGAACCCGGCGGCGCGTGGTTGCACGGGTGGGACTCGCTGCGCCTGTTCTCCCCGGCCCGTCACAGCTCGCTGCCGGGGTGGCCGATGCCCCGCTTCCCGCACGAGGGCTACCCGACCGCAGACCACGTCGTGGACTACCTGGCCTCCTACGAGAAGCGGTACGAGCTGCCGGTCGAGCGTTCCGTCCGCGTTCGTTCGGTGCGGCGAGTCGAGGGCGGCTACGACGTGGACGGCCGGTTCGCCGACGCCGTGATCAGCGCCACCGGCACCTGGTGGCGCCCGTTCATCCCCGCCGTGGCCCGTGACCTGCCCGGCCGCCACCTGCACACCGTGCAGTACCGCAACCCGCAGCAGCTCGCCGGACAGCGCGTGGTCGTGGTCGGCGGCGGCAACTCCGGCGCCCAGATCGCGGCCGACCTGGCCGACCACGTGGACCTGACCTGGATCACCCGTCGCCCGCCCCGCTACCTGCCGGACGAGATCGACGGCAAGGCCCTGTTCGGCATCGCCACCCAGTGGCCCGGAGGCGTCGGCGCGCTGGGGGACATCGTCGCCGTCCCACCCGTGCGCGACGCCCGCGACCGAGGACTGCTCGTCGCCCGACCGATGGACCGCCGGCTGGTGGCCGACGCCGACACCGTCATCTGGTGCACCGGCTTCCGCCCCGCCCTCGACCACCTCGCACCCCTGAACCTGCGCGACCGCAACGGCCACGTCCACGCCGGACCCCGCCTCCACCCGCTCGGCTACGGCGACTGGACCGGCCCGGCCTCGGCCACCCTCATCGGCGTCGGCCCCACCGCACGGGCAGCAGTCGCGGAACTCGTCCGGACCTGATCGGATCGGACCGGAACGGTCGGGCACGGCAGGGGTGTCGTCGGCCAGGGTTGAAGTCGAAGGAGGACTCGTGATCTCGGCACTCAACCGGCTCGTCGACCTTGTCGATGAGCACCTCACCGAAGAACTCGACGTCAACGGCTTGGCCAGGGAGCTCGGCACGACCGAGTACCACCTGCGCCGGATGTTCTCGTCGTTGGCCGGAATGCCGCTGTCGGAGTACGTGCGCCGCCGCCGCATGACCGTCGCCGCCGCCGACATCGTCCGGGGCGAGGACGATCTGCTCAGCGTCGCGGTCCGGCACGGCTACGGCTCGACCGAGGCGTTCGGACGCGCCTTCCGGGCCGTCCACGGCGCCGGCCCCGGTGACGTCCGCCGAGACGGAGGCCCTCTTCGCACCCAACCCCAAGTCAGGTTCCGCCTGACCGTCGAAGGGAGTACCCCCATGGACACCCGCATCGCCGACCGCCCCGCGTTCCGGCTCGTCGGGCACGCGGCCCGCGTCCCGCTCATCCACCAGGGCGTCAACCCGCACATCCAGCAGCACATCGCGGCACTTCCGCAGGAGGCGCACGCGCGGCTGAAGGCGCTCAGCGACACCGAGCCGGGAGGTTTGCTGCAAGTCTCGGACGACCTCGATTCCGACGGCGCCGAGGGCAGCGAGTTGACCTACCTGCACGGCGTCGCAGTCCGCCAGGACGCGACGGTCCCGGACGACCTCGACGCCATCGAGGTGCCGACCGGGACGTGGGCGGTCTTCCGCACCGCCGGACCGCACCCCGAGGCCTTGCAGACGACCTGGGCCGCGACCGCCACCGACTGGTTCCCCTCCAACCCGTGGCGCCTGCGCCCCGGACCGTCGATCGTCGCGATCCTGGACCGCGCGGACGACTTCAGCACCGCCACCTGCGAACTGTGGCTGCCGGTCGAACCGGCGTGACAACGGGCGTGACGACCCGGGCAGCGTGAGGCCCGGCCGGTTCCCGGTCATCCGACTGGGAACCGGCCGGCGCCGGCGGATCGGCGCCGACGTCGTCGCTAGGCTCGTCGGGCTCGATCCACCGACCGGCGAGGAGCAGCAGTGACCGACACCTGGGTGCCCGCGGGAATCGACACCTCGAAGCCGTCCGCGGCGCGGGTGTACGACTGCTTACTCGGCGGCGGCCACAACTTCCCCGCCGACCGGCAAGTGGCCGAGTTCATCGTCACCAGGCTGCCGAGGGCGCGGGAGATCGCGGGCTCGAACCGGGCCTTCCTGCGCCGCGCGGTGCTGTTCATGGCCGAGCGGGGCATCACCCGGTTCCTCGACCTGGGCTCCGGCATCCCCACCGTGGGCAACGTGCACGAGATCGCCCAACGCGCCAACCCCGCCAGCCGCGTGGTGTACGTCGACTACGAGCCCGTCGCCGTGGCCCACAGCGAACTGATCCTGAGCGACAACGACCGCGCGGACGTCGTGCGGGCCGACTTCACCGACTCCGACAGCGTCCTGAACGCAGCCGCGGTCCGCGACCTGCTCGCCACCGACGAGCCGATCGGGCTGCTGATGGTCGCCGTCCACCACTTCGTGCCCGACGAGAAGGACCCGGCGGCCCTCGTGGCGCTCTACCGCGACGCCCTGCCACCGGGGAGCTACGTGGCGATCTCGCACCTCACCGCGGACCACGACCCCGACGGCATGGCCGAGGTGACCAGGTCGATGGCCGCCAGCCCTGACCCCATGTTCTTCCGCCCGTTCGACCGCGTGGCCGAGTTGTTCGACGGCATGGACCTGGTCGAACCGGGTGTGGTCGACGCGCCGAGCTGGCATCCCGAACCCGGCATCACCCACGTCGGGACCCCCGTGCAGGGTGTCTACGGCGGCGTCGCCCGCGTTCGTGGCGGTGCAGTCGAAGCCGAGTGACCCGTGCCGCGATGATCAGCGCAAATCCGGGCTGAGGGCGTGCGGCTGTGTCATCATCTGCGCCGTGGGGGACGTCATCAAGGCCGCGCCGAAGGCCATCGAGCTGCTGGGCGACCTCGTGCAGCGCCAGAGCGTCGGCATCGCCGCGCACATCAAAGCGCTGGAGCGCAACCAGGTCTCCGACATCGGCCAGGGCCTCTTCCAGGAGATCACCGGCCACCTGGAGAGCCTGCGCTTCCACGCGCAGGACAACACGCGGCGCGCGCTGAGCCTCGCCGGTTCGTCGGCGGTCGAGCTGGCCGGCGCGGCCCGCTTCTACGGCGCCACGGACCTCGCCGAGGCGGACCGGCTGGACAAGACGTACCCGACGGTCCCGACGTACCCGAGGAACGTCGAGGCGGGCGAACTGCCGGCGGGCGTCGCGTCGAGCGGCTTCACCGACGTGGTCGAGACGAGGTACTACAACGGCCCCGGCGAGACGAGCCTCGAGAAGGAAGTGCTGCGGGACAAGTGGCCGATGGGTCTTGAGGACAAGCTCGCCCAGTGGCTGTCGCCCGGCGACCTCGGCTCGGTGGCCGCGATGGCGGACAAGATCGCGCAGAAGATCCTCGGCTGGAGCCCGCTGGGCCGCATCACCGAGGTCTACAGCGGCGACTGGGACGCCATCTACCGGGAGAGCGTCGTCATCGCCGACACCGGCACCGCGTTCGACGGCATCGTCAAGAACCTCCAGCGCGGCCGTTACGCGATCCAGGAGTTCTGGGACGGCAACGCGGCGGCGGCTGCCGCGCAGTGGCTCGACCGGTTCACCCTCGGCTGCGCGGAGCACGCGAAGTACTGCCACGACGTCGCCAAGAAGGTGTCGCTGCTCGCCGAGGCCGCCTTCCACCTCTACCAGACGATCGGCTTCCTGCTGGAGACGTTGATCGACGCCATCGTCGCGCTGCTCACCGCGATGAGGGGCAAGCCGGTGCTCAAGTTCCTCGGCACGATCGCTGACGTCGCCACCGGTGGGCAGGCGAGGTTCATCGGTTCGATCATCGGCATCGCCAACAAGATCCAGTCCGCGGTCGACCAGCTCTGGGCGATCGCGCACGGTTTCGCGGCCGTCGTGCAGACCGTGCGGGCGGAGGGCGACGGTGTGCGCGCGATCTGGCCGTGGTCCCACTTCGACCACCCGGCGGCGTCATGACGAATCCGTTCACGACCGCCGAGGGCGAGCAGGCACAGCGCAACCTGTTCCGCGCACTGGCCGCGGCGGACGACGGCGCGATGGCCGACTTCGCGAAGGAGGTCGTCGCCGGCCGCCGGAGCCCGCGCGATCTGCTGACCCAGGGCTGGGCGGTGGAGTCGGTGATGGACGAGACCCTCGCCGCGGTCGACAAGTTCCACCGGCTGCCGGAAGCGGAACGCGAGGTGCTGGTCGAGGAGGGGCCGGCGTTCCTCGAAGAGTACGTCGCCGGGCTTGCGGGAATGGACGTCGAGCCGACTCCTCCGCCGGCCAGGCCTGTGCGTGACGATGACGATGACGATCAGGGGCCGTCGTTGCTCAGGGACGCCTGGTAGTCCGCTTCCCCCGGAATCCCGGGCGTACCACCACGAATCACGGCGCGAGGTCGGTGGCGGGGAGTACTTTGGCCGCATGGCAACCGTTTCCGCGCTGGCGACGTACCCGATCAAAGGGTGTGGCGGGGTCGTCCTCGAGCGGGCCGAGGCCACTCCGACCGGGTTGGCCGACGATCGGTTGTTCGCGCCGGTCGGGCCGGACGGGACGATCGTCTGGCAGGGTCAGGCGCCGCTGCTGGCCGCGGTCCGTGCGCGGTTGCTGCACGAGGGCGCGAAGCTGGAGTTGAGCGCACCCGGCGCAGGCGAGCTGGTGGTGGACGTGGTGACGGACGGGCCGACCCAGCCGATCGACATCGAGAAGTGGCCGGGGGCCGGGATCGACCAGGGCGACGAGGTGGCGGAATGGCTGTCCGGAGCCATCGGCACGCCGGTCCGCTTGATGCGCGAGCCGGCGCGGGCGAGCCGTGCCCGCGGCCCGGCCGACCCGGGCGCGCTGCTGGTCCTCTCGCTGTCCACACTGGACGGTCTGAACGCGCGGATCCTGGAGCGCGGTGCGAATCCCGTTCCGATGGACCGGTTCCGGCCCAACATCGTGATCAGCGGCTGGCCCGAGCCGCACACCGAGGACCGGGTGGAACGGATGACGATCGGCGGCGCCGAGATCGGCTTCGGTGAGCCCGCCATCCGCTGCGCGGTCACCCTGGTCGACCAGTCGACCGGGATGCGTGTCGGCCCCGAGCCGTTGCGCACGTTGGCCGACTACCGCCGCGTACCCGACGGCACCATCTTCGGCCTCAAAGCGTCCGTGCTTTCCCCGGGCGCCATCGCCGTCGGCGACAGCGTCACCGTCACCGAATGGCGCTGACCCGCGCCCGCGCACGACCTCGCCACGTGAAGACCACGACCTGGAGCATCACGCGTCCCGGCGTTTGTCCCGGACCTCGGGGAGTGGCCGGAACCCGGCCGACTTGTACGTGGCGACCGCGCCGACGTTGGAGCTCGGGGTGCAGACCAACGCGCTGGACGAGCCCAGCTCCCGCAGTGCGGCCGCCGCGGCGACGGTGATCGCCTTGCCATGGCCGTGGCCGCGATGTTCCCGGTGCACGCCCATCGGTTCGAGCAACCCGGGCTTTCCCGGACCGGCCGACCACACCGTCACAGCCGCGACCGCGTTGCCCCGGTCGTCGTACGCGACGAGACAGCGGGCGTCGTCGTACGGCGAGCCTGCCGCCATCGCGTGCCAGCGTTCGACCGCGAACGTCGACCCGTCGAACGATTCCCGCTGCACGGCGGCCCGCACGTCCGCCTGCTCCGGCCCGATCACCTCGATCCGCACACCCGGGTCCTTCAACGGCTCAGTGAGATCGAGGCGCAGCGGCGTCCACGGCTCGTCGGGATTCCAGCCGTTCTCGGACAGGAGATCGTGGAGCAGAGCGCCCAGCGGGGCTTCGACGTACACCGTGCCCTCCGGCAACACGCCGCGCTCCGGCTCGGTCACGTCCTTGGCCAGATGTCGCGCCAGCTCCTCGTCCAGCCGGGCGTCGGGCGCGATCGTCAGCCGCAACAGCGTGGGACCGTCCAGCAGCCCGACGGCGAGAACCCGGCCGTCCCGGCGCCAGGTCCGGACCGCCGCGGCCGTCGCCTCCGGACCGAACCGCCAGAACCAGCCCAGATCCCCGGGGTGCAGCTGCATCGGCGCCCCGTCGTACTGCCACTCCCGCAGCGCGTCGACGGCCTCGTCCAGCCCGTCGACTCCTGGTTCGCTCAGCGCAATCGCCATACCCCTGATCACACACCACCGTCCCGACCGTCCGCACCCGGTTTTCGCGCCATGACGTCCTGGAGTCCGGGACGGTGTCCACCGGATTGGCCATGACTGTCTGACACCACCCGATCGAGTCGCCCGGAGACCCGTTCGGATGTTGTCCGGAGATGCCGCACGCCACCATCCTTTGTGCCGTCTGCCTCATCCGAACGCATGCGGAGGGTTCGTGCCGGTCAACGACCTGCTGAAGGCAAAGATCAACCACGGGTTCGCCCACCTGGACGTCGACGGGGACGGGCTGCTCACCGAACAGGACCACGTGCTGATGGGCAGGAGGGCCGCCGAATCCCTCGGGCACGCGCCGGACTCGCCGCAGGAGCAACGCCTCGTCGACGCCTACCTGCGGATCTGGCACGACCTGCACCTGCCGCACATCCCCGGCGGTGGCACGGCCATCTCGCGCGAGCAGTTCGTCCACTCCACCGGTTCCCTCGCCGACGACCCGCACGCCGCGCAGGCCAGTGTCGGCGCGTTGGCCGAGGCGTTCCTCGCCATCGCCGACAGCGACACCGACGGCCGCGTGAGCCCCACCGAGTACTTCGCCTTCCAGCGCGGCCACTTCCCCGGGCTGACCGAAGCCGACGCCGCGGTGGCGTTCGAACACCTCGACGCGGACGGCGACGGTTACCTCACCGCCGAGGAGTTCACGCGGGCTTGCGTCGAGTTCTGGTCCAGCACCGACCCGGACGCCCCGGGCAACTGGTGGATGGGCCGACCCGTGGGGTGAACCGCCCGGCACCACCCGCGCTATTTCCGCTTGCCGACCGAGTCGACGATGGTCCGCACCAGTTCGACGTCCGCGGGCCGCAGCGCGGTGACCGTGTCGGGTGCGTCGTAGGACGCGTTGATCGCCAGGACACGGTCACCCACGTTGATCCGCGCGCTCAGCGTCTTGGCCTCGGTGAAGAGCAAGCGGGCGCCGTCGCCGAGGTCGGGGTGGGTGATCTTGTCCGGTGCGACGGTCCACCCTCGCACCGGGTTCGGGTCGGTGACCAGGGTGACGTCGAAGCTCGCCGCGCCGCCGCTGAAGTAGCAGTTCATGCTGTCCTTCTCGGACACGACCGACCGGGCCATCACGAACTCGGCCCCGAGGGCCTTGGTGGCGGCCTTGAGGTCGATGTCCGCGCACCGGCCGTCCGGCGTCCCGTCGGGGATCGTCACCTTGTCCGGCAGCCGTTCCAGCGCCTTCACGAGGATCAACGCGGCGGCCGAGCCGTCGGCCTTGGGCATGGCGCCGCCGCTGTCCATGTAGGTGTAGTAGAGGTGTACCCCGCGGTCGCCGGAGATCGTCCTGACTTCGATGTAGTGGGTCGAGGTGCCGTTCGCCTTGTACGCCACCGCTTCGGCGCGGTCGCCCAGTTTGGGCACCTGCTTGATGTTGCGGAACTTCTTGGCGAACGGTGCGAAGAACCGCTCGGCGTCGGTGTCCGCCACCGTGCTGATCTGAAGCCCGAGCATTCCGGGCACGTCCTCCGGGAAATAGGTGCAACTGGCGCGGCGACTGCCGTCCGGCTGCGTCATCGCCGAACGGCCGGTGACGTACATGGCGTTCACGCCGATCGCCTTGGCCAGCTCGGCCGGTTCGGCCAGGCCGCACTCGTCGAACCCGGTCTTCTGCTCCTTGCCGGTGGAATCCGCGGTCTCCGAACCGGACGGCGACTCGGGGATCGCCGAACCCGTGACGGTCTTGCCGCAGCCCCCGGCCAACAACAGCACCGAGACCCCCAGCACGGCGCCCAGCTGGTGAATCCACGGCTTCATGCATACCCCTTGTCAACGTGAGAATGACGTCAGCGCGAGACCCGCGGCGCCCCCGTTGCCGATCAGGCTAGGTGTGCCGCGGGTCCGGTGATGTCAGGTGAACGCCCTACAACGCGGCTTCCCGCCGCTCCGGGCGGTGGCGCGGCTTGACACTGCTCCTGCCGCTCCGGAGAATGGTGGAAAGCGCTTTCCAAGTCGTGACGAAGAGTGTTGACCGACCCGGTCCGGCCCCGCACCCGATGGGCCGCCGGGCTGGTGTCGTGCCCGATTTCCGGCGATGAAGGGAGCACCCTCGGTGGCCTCCTCCGAGACCCCGCGAGGTCGGCACGACCCGGGTGAAGGCGCTTTGCGCGCCCTGGGCCGCCTGTTCCGCCCTCATCGGCGGCGCTTGGGCGGTGCGCTGGTCGTCTTCGTGGTCAAGCACAGCCCGGTCTGGCTGCTTCCGCTGGTCACGGCCACCATCGTCGACACCGTGGTGCTGCGCCTGCCGCTCGCCGGGATGTGGGTCGCCACCGGTGTGATCATGCTGATCCTGGTGGTCAACTACCCGTTGCACCTGTTCTACGTCCGTCTGTTGCACGGGAGTGTCCGGCGTGCGGGCACCGAGCTGCGGTCGGCGTTGTGCACCCGGTTGCAGGAGCTGTCCATCGGCTACCACAACCGGACCAGCGCGGGCGTGCTCCAGGCGAAGGTCGTCCGCGACGTGGAGACCGTCGAGCAGATGGTGCAGCAGACGACGGACACCGGGATGGGCGCGATCACCGTCCTGGTCGGCGGTCTGACGATCGTCGGCGTCCGCGCACCGCAGTTCCTGCCGCTGCTTGTGGTGATCGTGCCGCTGGCGTCCCTGGTGGTGATGCGCCTGCGGACCAGCCTGCGCGACCACAACGAGGTGTTCCGCCACGACGTGGAGCACCTGGCGGCCCGGGTGAACGAGATGACCCAGCTGATCCCCGTCACCCGCGCGCACGGCCTGGAAGGCCACGCCCTGCGGCGGATGGACGACACCCTGCGGAGGGTCCTGTCTTCGGGACTGCGGCTGGACCTGCTCAACGGCCGGGTGGCCTCGTTGTCGTGGGTGTTCCTCAACATCCTGGGCGTGGTCTTCCTGACCGCCTCCGCCCTGGTCGCCTACCACGGTGTCTGGGGCATCACGGCCGGTGACGTGGTCATGCTCAGCGCCTTCCTGACGACCGCCACCACCTCCCTGGCCACCCTGATGGCGTTGGCCCCGGTGATCTCCAAAGGGCTGGAGTCCGTTCGCTCCGCGAGCGAGGTGCTGCGCACTCCCGCCCTGGAGGACAACGAGGGCAAGGCCGAGGTCACCCGGGTCGGCGGTGCGGTGGACTTCCAGGCCGTCGGCCACGTCTACGACCAGACCGGCCGGCCGGCGGTGCGCGACTTCACCCTCTCCGTCGCCACCGGCGAGACGATCGCGCTGGTCGGCCCGTCCGGGGCGGGCAAGTCCACGGTGCTCAACCTGCTGATCGGCTTCATCCGCCCCACGTCCGGTCGGATCATGCTGGACGGCGTCGACATGGCCGGGCTGGATCTGCGCACCTACCGGCGGTTCATCTCGGTCGTGCCGCAGGAGCCGATCCTGTTCGACGGCACGGTCCGGGAGAACGTCGCCTTCGGCATGCCCGACGCCGACGACACCGCGATCAGGGCGGCCCTGCGCGACGCCAACGCCCTGGACTTCGTGGACCACCTGCCCGACGGGCTCGAAACCTCGGTCGCTGATCGGGGCGCCCACCTGTCCGGAGGCCAACGACAACGCCTGGTCATCGCCCGCGCCCTGCTGCGCGACCCCCGCCTGCTGATCCTCGACGAGGCCACCTCCGCCTTGGACACCCAGTCCGAGGCCTTGGTCCAGCAGGCGTTGGCGAGGCTGGTCCGCGGCCGGACCACGTTCGTGGTCGCCCACCGGCTGTCCACCATCCGCGACGCCGACCGCATCGTCGTCATGCAGGACGGCGCGATCCAGGAGATCGGCCCTCACGACGAACTGCTACGTCGTGACGGGGCCTACGCCCGGCTGCACGCGGGCCACGTGGCCTGACGCCACTGGCAGACGGCCCGCCACCCTGGCCCTCGCCGGGGACGTGGCGGGCCGGCGGATCCTCGACGCCGGTTGCGGAGCGGGCCCCCTGTTCGCGGCGCTGCGTGACCAGGGCGCAATCGTGAGCGGCATCGACCTGAGTGCCGGGATGGTGGAGCGGGCCCGGCGACGGCACGGCGTCGACCGGCTGTTCGCCGGGCCCGGACCCCGTGCCGCCGGGTGATCAGGTGGAGCGCAGCTGGGCGACCCGGACGTCGAGGTTGCGGAAGTGCTCCGCCATCGCCGCCTCGGCGCGCGCCACGTCGCGCTTGCGCAGCGCGGTGACGATGGCCCGGTGCCGGCGCACCGTCTGCATCGGGTCGGGATCGGTCACCCCGAGCCGGTGGTTGACCCGGTGGAAGACGTCCCAGAACGCCCGCAGCAACTGGGTCACCAGCGCGTTGTCCAACGACCGGTACAGCACCTCGTGGAACTCGCAGTCCTCCTCGGCGAACGTCTCACCGGCCGTGGCCCGCTCGTGCATCCGCCGGGTCACCTCGTCCAGCACCGCGAGGTCGGCCTCCGGGATGGTCGCGGCGACCCGCCGGATCAACGCGCCCTCCAGCGCCTCCCGCACCTCCACGATCTCCTCCATCGACCGCAGATCGCGGCCGATGTCGTGCAGCGCGCGGAAGGTCAGCCCGTCTGCGAGCGGGTCCAGGGACAGGCGGCCGACGTAGGTGCCGTAGCCGTGTCGGATCTCCACGATGTCCAGCGCCTGCAACGCCTTGAGCGCCTCGCGGATCGAGTTGCGGCTCACACCCAGCGCCTCGACCAGCTCGGTCTCGGTGGGCAACGGGTCGCCCGACTTCAGGCGACGGTTCAGGATCAGGCCGGTGATCTCGTCCCGGATGGCCCGGTTCATCCTGGTGACCAGCCGCGCGGGCTGCTGCTCCGTCATGACGACCTCCAACATCCACGCAACCTTAGAGCAGACCGGCCTCGTCGAGGTGCTGCCGTACGGCCGCCCGCTCCGTGTCGTCCAGCGGGATCATCGGCTGGCTCGTCGTCGCGTTCGCGATTACTCCACGGCATTTCAGACCCTCTTTGAACGCGCCGATGGCCGACGAGTAGCGCCCCATCCGCGTGCCGCCGACGCGGATCACCTCGAACAGCCGCCGCAGCCGCGACTGCTCGGCTCGCGCGGCGTCCCAGTCTTCGCGCCGAGCGGCTTCGTAGAGCCGCAGGTAGCCGTGCGGGTCGACGTTGGCGATGCCCGGCACGAGTCCGTGCGCCCCGATGAACAGGCCGAGGTCGGCGAGCGTCTCCGAACCCGAGTAGCACTGGAACCTGGTCGGGTCGGTGCGTTCCAGCACCGCGCGAAGCCCGTCGAGGTCGCCGCTGGAGTCCTTCAACGCGGCAAGCGTGCCGTCCTCCGCGAGTTCCACCACCACGTCGGTGGGCAGCTTGGAGCCGACGGAGGCGGGGATGTCGTAGGCGATCAGCGGCAGGTCCACCGCCGCCCGGATGGCCCGGAAGTGCCCGCCGAACTCCGAGGGGTGGGTGGGCGCGTAGAACGGGGCGGTCGCCACGAGCGCGTCGGCGCCGAAGGCTTTCACCGCCTTGGCGTGCTCCACCACGCGTGGCGTGGTGGTGTCGATGATCCCGGCGAGCACGGGCACCTGGCCCGCGGCGACGCCCGCGACCACCTCCAGCGCCCGGTAGCGCACGTCGTCCGGCAGGTAGGCGACCTCACCGGTCGAGCCGGTGACGAACAGGCCGTGCACCCCCGCCTCGATCAGGAACGCGGTCAGGCGTTCCAGTGAGGGGACGTCGAGCTCCCGTTCCGGGGTGAGCGGGGTGCACACGGGTGGCACGACGCCGCCATCGAGCTGGGTCAAGAGATTCTCCCTTGCGGACCGGAATCGGTGGGAACTACGGTCGACTGACATCCTACGTCCTATGTCCACTCCCTTGAACCCGTGAAAGGCACGATCACCATGAGTTCCCTTGTCCGGGACCGCCTCGGCGGGTTCGCGTTCGGCGCCGACTACAACCCCGAGCAGTGGCCGGAGTCGGTGTGGGACGACGACATGGCTCTGATGAAGTCCGCCGGGGTGACGATGGTGTCGGTCGGCATCTTCGGCTGGGCGGCGGTCGAGGCCACGCCCGGCAGCTACGACTTCGGCTGGGTGGACCGCGTGATGGACCGGCTGGCCGCCAACGGGATCGGCGCGTGCCTCGCCACCATGACCGCGTCCCCGCCGCCGTGGCTCGCGCACCGGCACCCGGAGACGCTGCCCCGTCGAGCGGACGGAACCGTGCTGTCGCCCGGCTCCCGGCAGCACTTCTGCCCGTCCGGCCCGGTGTACCGCGAGCACGCGGCCCGGCTGGTGGAGGCCATCGCGACCCGCTACGCCGACCACCCGGCACTGGCCATGTGGCACATCAACAACGAGTACGGCTGCCACGTGCCGGAGTGCTTCTGCGACGTCTCGGCGGCGGCGTTCCGGTCCTGGCTGGCCGACCGGTACGGCGACGTGGACGCGCTCAACGACGCGTGGTCCACGACGTTCTGGTCGCAGCGCTACGCCGATCTCGCCGAGGTGCTGCCACCCCGTGCCGCGCCGACGTTCCTGAACCCGGCGCAGGTGCTGGACTACAAGCGGTTCTCCTCCGACGCGCTGCTGGAGTGCTTCCTGATGGAGAAGGAGATCCTGCGCCGTGCCACTCCGACCGTGCCGGTGACCACGAACTTCGTCGGCGCGTGGCACCGGATCGACGTGACGTCGTGGGCGCCGCACCTGGACGTGGTCTCCTACGACTCCTACCCGGACCCGAACGAGCCCGACACGGTGATCCAGGCCGCGTTCATGTACGACCGGATGCGCGCGTTGCACGGCAAGCCGTGGCTGTTGCTGGAGCAGGCCCCGAGCGCGGTGAACTGGCGTGCGCACAACGCGCCCAAGGCTGTCGGCGAGATGCGGCTGTGGAGCTACCAGGCGGTCGCGCGCGGCGCGGACGCGATCATGTACTTCCAGTGGCGGCAGTCCCGCGGCGGCGCGGAGCGGTTCCACTCGGCGATGGTGCCGCACGGCGGACCCGAGACGCGGGCGTACGCCGAGACGGCCGCGCTCGGCGCCGAGCTGGGGCGGTTGGGGCCGGTGCTCGGCAGCACGGTCGACGCGCCGGTGGCGCTGGTGAGCGACTGGTCGAGCGGCTGGGCGTTGCAGGGCAACGCGCTGCCGTCCGCCGGACTCGTGCAGGAGGAGACCGACTTCGCCCACTACCGCTCGCTGTGGAAGGCGGGCGTGGCGGTCGACGTGGTGTCGCCGTCGGTGGACCTGAGCCGGTACCGGCTCGTCGTGGTGCCCAACCTGTACGCGGTGGACCTCGACGTCGCCGAACGGCTGGTCGAGTACGTGCGCGCGGGCGGACACCTCGTGATGTCGTTCTTCTCCGGCATCGTGGACAGCGCCGAACGGGTGCACCTCGGCGGCTACCCCGGACCGTTCCGCGAACTCCTCGGCCTCGGCGTGGACGAGTTCTGGCCGCTGCCGCCCGGCGGCACGGTCGCGCTCGACTCCGGCGGCGCCGGCACCCACTGGTCGGAGTGGATCACCCCGGCCGGCGCGGACGTGCTCGACCGGTTCGCCGACGGTGAGCTCGCGGGAATGCCCGCGATCACCCGGCACGCGTTCGGAGACGGCGTGGCGACCTACCTCGGGACACGGCCGGACGAGGCGACGATGGCCGACGTGGTCGGCCGTGCGCTCACCGCGGCGGGCGTCACCCCGGTTCTCGAAGGCGTGCCGGACGGGGTCGAGGTGGTGGAGCGCGGGGGGAACGGTCGGTGGCTGTTCCTGCTGAACCACAACAAGACCGCCGTCACGGTGCCCCTGCCAGCCGACGCGGTCGACGTGCTCACCGGCGACGTGCTCGGTGCGGAAGTGGAGCTGGCGGGTCGGGGTGTGGTGGTGGCACGGCTGAGCTGAACACGCCGACCGGAGGGGGTGGCCGCCCGAACGAGCGGCCACCCCGCGGTCGTCACTGCTTCGCAAGCTTGCCCATCGGGATCCGGGTGAACGTGATCGTCTCGTACGACCCCTTCACCCCGGTCTCGTAGAGCAGACCCACCGTCGCCCCGCCGAGCTGCACGAGGTCGGAGTAGGCGGCCGGGTTGTCGGAGACCACGTGCGCCTGCCGCCAGGTCCGGCCCTGGTCGGAACTGGCCCGCACGGCCATCGAGCGGCGTGCGGTGGGGTTGGACGGCCCGGAGAACAGCAGCAGGTCGGGGCGCACGGTCTGGAGGACGCTGCCCTGCACCTTCGGCCCGGTGAGGCCCGCTTGCGGGCGGTACGGGGCGTCCAGCGTCGAGCCGCCGTCGCTGCTCGTCGCGTCGACCCGGGTCGCCTGCGTGCCCTGGTTGCGGCTGTTGAAGTACAGCCGGCCGTCCGGTAGCTGCGCCACCGTCGTCTCGTTCGACGCGATGCCGGGGTCGGTCCGGTCCTCGGAGAAGCCGATCCGCCAGGTGTTCCCGCCGTCGTCGCTGATCAGCGAGTGCCCGCCGTAGTACTTCGCCTCGGTGCCGAGGTCGGTCGAACCGGCGGGCGGCGCGCTGGAGTGGTTGGCCGGCACGACGATGCGCCCGGCGTGCGGCCCCGGTCCGTGCCGCAGCACGATCGCGTGGCCCGGAGCGGTGGCGTACCAGCGCCAGTCCGCCCGCTTCGCGACCTGGGTGATCTCCCGCTCGGGTGTCCAGGTGCGACCGTCGTCCACGCTGCGCTGGACGAACACGCGCCGTGAGTCCTCCGGTGACACCGCGCCGGTCATGATCTCCCGCTCGCTGACCCGCCCGTTGCGCGTGGTCAGCAGCACGATGTCGCCGCCGGGCAGCACGACCGGAGCCGGGTTGCCCGCGGTGGCGTCGCCGTTGTCCGACACCACCGACATCGGCCCCCACGTGCAGCCACCATCGGCGGAACGGCGCAGCACGACGTGGATCGCGCCGGAGTCGCCCGCGGACTCGACGCGGCCTTCGGCGAACGCCAGCACCTCACCCGAGGCGGCACGCACCACCGCCGGGATGCGGAACGTGTGGTAACCCTCCGTGCCGGAGGTGTACGGCACGGAGGTGCACTCCTGCGCGGCGGCGGCGAACGGCGCCGGGGCCGTGCTCAACAGGACGATCGCCAGCAGCGATGTTCCGATACGACGCAGTCTCACGGTCGGCCTCCCTGAGTGGTGTGCATCCGGTCGAGCGGCAGGCGCAGCACCTGGCCCTCCGGCACGTCGGCGTTGGTCAGGCGCACCCGGTCCAGTTCTGCAGGGGACAGCGCCCGTGTGTAGAGGCGGACTTCGTCCAGCGCGCCCTGCCAGCGCTGGCTGTTGTCCTGCCGTTGACCGATCTGGAGCTGGAACGGCACCCGCCGGCTGACCGAGCCCGCGACGTCGGGACCGGACGCGACCCGCTCGCCGTCGACCCACAGCAGCAGCTGACCGGCCGACCGCTGCAACACCACGTGGTGCCACTGCTGGTCGTCGTACGCTTGCGTGGAGACAACGCCGGCGCTGCCGTCCGCCGTGGTCATGCGAGCGACCAGCCGTTGGTTGCGGGGTTCCGCCCGCAACCACAGTTGCGGCGCGGTAGTGCCCATCCCGCCCAGCCACAGCAGCGACTGGTCGCTCTTCGACGCGCCGTAGCGGATCCACGCGGTGTACGTCAGGTCGCCGTCACCGGGCAGATGGGCCGGGTCGTAGGGAACGCGCAGGTAGTCGTCCACGCCGTCCAGGGCGAGACCGCGGTCGAACCGCCCCTCGGTCAACGCCGGCCCGCCGAGGACGTAGGCGTCCTTGTTCGTCGTCGACACATCGGGCGTGGTCGGGCCGACTGGGTCGCGCCACCCCAGGTACTCCTCGTTGAACCGGGCGAACCGGATCTCGTCGCGGGCGTCGACCGCGCCGCCCTCGTACATCAGCCCGATCTCCGTGGAACGCGCTGTCGGCTCGCTGATCTGCACCATGTCCGAGTAGCCGGACCAGTCGGAGGTGATGCGGGCGCCCTGCTCGGCGGAGTCCCACGTGCGGCCGTTGTCGTAAGAGGAGCGGATCATCATCCAACGGCGGCGGTCGGTGTCGGACGGCGCGGAGAACAGGATCCGCTCGGGGTGGCCGATCCGGTCCAGCCGCAGCACCGCGCCCTGCACCACCGGCGTCACCAGGTCCGGGATCGCCTGGAACGGGGTGCTGAACGACTCGCCGCCGTCCTTGCTGATCGCGAAGCCGCGGTTGCCGATGTCCGTGCCGCCCTGATCCCGCGCGCCGGCGTAGACCGAGCCGTCGACGAGTTCGGTGACCGTGATCTCCTGCGGCTTCTGGCCGAACGTCCCACCGGCCGGGAACTCGATGGTGTCGACCGCGCCGACCTGCCACGTCGCGCCGTGGTCGTCGCTGTAGACGAGTGCGGCGGCGTTGGCGACCGACTTGGTGGCGCCGCCGTCGCTGGTCTCGCCGGACACGCCGAACACGAGCCTGCCGGCGTGCGCACCGCGGGTGAGCTGGATGCCGTGAACCGGGCCGGTGGCGTACCAGAAGTCCCACTCGGGCAACTTGACCTGCGAGCTGATGTCGACCGGGTCCGACCACGTCAGGCCGTCGTCGTCGCTGTGCTGCACGTGCGGTGTGCGGCTGCACGGCACGCCGCACGGCCCGTCGTCGGCACGGCCCGCGTTGTAGGTGGTGAACAGGAAGATCCGGCCGGTGGTGCGGTCGACGATCGGCACGGGGTTGCCGTGCGTGTCGCCCTTGCCCTCGTTCACCAGTTGCACCGGCGACCACGTCAGGCCGCCGTCCGTGGAGCGCTTGAGCACCACGTCGATATCGCCGGTGTCGCCGCAGTTGTCGACGCGGCCCTCGGCGAACGCCAGCAGCGTGCCATCGGCGCTGCGCACCACCGCGGGAATGCGGAAGCACCGGTAACCCTGTTCCTCGGAAGCCTTGAACAGGACCTGTTCCTGCAAATAGGGCGCGGCGGAACCCGATTGGGCGGGTTCGGCGGCGGAAGCTTGGGTGAGGCTGATCGCCAACACCCCGGACAACACCACGGACAACAGCGCTGTTGCTCTCATCTGACCCTTTCCGGGAGGTCTACAACTCCGGGTGGATACAGCGGTAGGTGTGCCGAGCGGAGCCGCCGGCGTCGACGAGCGCGGGCAGCTCGGCCGCGCACTCGTCGGTCGCCTTCCAACAGCGGGTGCGGAAGTTGCAGCCACTGGGCGGCGCGGTAGCGGACGGGACAGGGCCGGTGAGCACGATCGGCTCCACGGCGTGCAGCAGGCTCGGCGTGGCCGAGAACAGCGCCCGCATGTACGGGTGGTGCGCGGCCTCGGGGACGGCCGCCGCCGGGGCCTCCTCCACGATGCGGCCCAGGTACATGGTGACGATCCGGTCGCTCATCTTCTTGACGGTCTGGATGTCGTGCGAGATGAAGACCATCGCCAGGCCGAGTCGGTCACGCAGGTCCACGAGCAGGTTGAGGATCTGGGCCCGCACCGACACGTCCAGCGCCGAGGTCGGCTCGTCGGCCACCAGCAGCGCGGGCCGCAACGCCAGCGCACGGGCGATCGCGACCCGTTGGCGCTGCCCGCCGGACAGCTGGCCCGGCACCGCGTCCGCGACGCTCTCCGGCAGGCCGACCAACGACATCAGCTCTCGGACCCGGTCCGCGCGCTGCGCCGGCGTGCCCTCGCGGTGCACGTCCAAGGGATCACGGATGATCTTGGCGACGGCCAGCCGCCGGTTCAGCGCGGTAGCGGGGTCCTGGAAGATCATGCCGACGTTGCGGCCGAACCCCGCCGCGCGTTCGGCCGACGTCATGTCCCACAACGAGTCGCCCTGGTAGCGCACCGAACCCTCGGTGGGCTGTTGCAGCCCGACGACGACCTTGGCCAGCGTCGACTTCCCGCAACCGGACTCGCCGACCACACCGACCGTCTCGCCCGCGTTCAGCACGAGGTTGGCGTCGGTCAGCGCGTAGACGTTGTCGTGGCCGAACAGGCGTGCCGACCGGATCCGGTGCACGACGTGCACACCGTCGAGTTCGAGCAGGTTCATCCCGCCTCTACCTTCTCCGGGTCGGCCTTCGACGTCTGGTCCGCCGCGGTGGTCTCCCCGGCTGGGAAGTGGCAGGCGATGAGGTGGTTGAGGTTGTCGCCCACCCGGGCCGGCGCCTCGCGGTGGCAGACCGCGCGGGCCGCCGGGCACCTGTTCGAGAAACGGCACCCCGGCGAGAAATCGGCGGGGGAGGGCACGACACCCCTGATCTGGGTCAACGTCTCCCTGTTCTCCTCCAGCGAGAGCACCGCGGACAGCAGGCCGCGGGTGTAGTGGTGCCGCGGCGAGCCGACGATCTGCGCGATCGTGCCCATCTCGGCGACCTGCCCGCCGTACATCACCACCACGCGGTCGGCCACCTCGGACACCAGGGCGAGGTCGTGCGAGACGAGGATGAGCGCGAAGCCCAACTCCTCCTGCAACCGCAGCAGCAGCTTCACGATCTGCGCCTGCACGGTGACGTCGAGCGCGGTGGTCGGCTCGTCGGCGACGATCAGCTTCGGGCTGCGGGACAGCGCCATCGCGATCAGCACCCGCTGGCGCTGTCCGCCGGACAACTCGTGCGGGTAGGCGCGCAGGGTTCGCTGCGGATCGAGGTTCACCAGCTTCAGCAGCTCCTCCGGCGAACGGGTGCCGCCCCGGCGGACGAACTGCTTGAGCTGGGCGCGGATCGTCATCGCCGGGTTGAGCGAGCTCAACGCGTCCTGGTAGATCATCGCGAGGTCGTGGCCGAGGTAGCGGCGGACCTGTCGGGGTTTCAGGCTGAGCAGGTCACGGCCGTCGAACCGGATGCGGCCCGACACCCGTGCCGTGTCCGGCAGCAGCCCCATGATCGACAGCGAGGTGAGCGACTTGCCGCAGCCGGACTCGCCGATCAGACCGAGCACCTCGCCCGACCGCACGGAGAACGACACGTCATCCACCACGTTCACGCCGTTGTGCCGGTCCTTGAACGAGATCACCAGGTGCTCGACGTCCAACACGGACTCCCGGTCGCTCAGGTCGCGGGCCTGCCGACCGAGCCGTTCACCCGCCTCCCTCAGCCCCGCGATCGGCAGCACGGGCTCGACGCTCTCGTCGGTCTCCACGACGGCGCCCTCCGTCAGGGCGACCGCCTTGGCTGCCTGACCGGCCTTGGCACGGCGCGCGGACGGCGTCGCCCACGCGTCGGAGATGCCCTCGGACAGCACGTTCAGCGAGAGCACCGTGACCAGGATCAGCAGGCCGGGGAACAGCGTCGCCCACCAGCCGCCGGTCAGCACCAGCTCCTTGCCGTTGGCCAGCACCGAACCCCACGACGGGTCCGGCTGCTGGATGCCCGCGCCGATGAACGACAGCGACGCCTCGAACACGATCGCGTCGGCCACCATCACCGTGCAGAACACCAGCACCGGCGCCGCGCAGTTGACCGCGACGTGCTTGGCCAGGATGTACGTCCGTCGCGCGCCGATGATCCGCTCGGCGGCGACGTAGTCCTCGCTGTACTGCGCCATCACGTTCGCCCGCACCACACGTGCGACCGAGGGCATGTAGAGGAAGCCGATCGCGACGATCAACACCCCGATACCTCGCCCGAACACGGCCACCAGCACCGCGGCGAGCGCGATACCGGGGAACGCCATGATGACGTCGAGGACCCGCATGGTCGTCTCGTCCAGCCTCCGGCGCGAGGTCGCCGCGAGCGCGCCGATCAGCGCACCGGCCACCAGTGCGAGCGCGGTGGCCCCCAGCCCGATCGCGAGCGACCACCGGGTGCCGTAGATCAGGCGGGAGAAGATGTCCCGGCCCGACGAGTCGGTGCCGGACCAGTGCGCGCCGCTCGGACCTTCGACGGCCGCGCTGGTCAGGTACGGGTCGTGCTGCGTGACGAGCGGAGCCAGGGCGGCCAGCAGCGCGAGCAGCACCAGCACCGCGAGCGCGAGCCACGACGGGACGTTGAGCCGGCTGAACCGGATGCCCGGCCGGCTCAGCCGGTCGGCCAGGCCGCGGCGCATCACGAGTGGCTCCGCAGGCGCGGGTTCGCGATCAGGTAGAGGATGTCGACGATCAGGTTGACCAGCACGAAGCCGACCGCGATCGTGATCACGAAGCCCTGCACCTTCGAGCTGTCGCCGTCGTTGACAGCCTGGATCATGTTCTGCCCCATGCCCGGCAGCGCGAACATCGTCTCGATGACCACCGCGCCGCCGAGCAGGTAGCCGAGCCGCAGACCGAGCACGGTGAGCGGGGTGACCAGTGCGTTGCGCAGCACGTTGCGCCCCACCACGACCACCGGCGGAAGCCCGCCACCACGCGCCGTGCGCACGTAGTCCTTGTCCAGTTCCTCGACCATGGACGTGCGGATGATGCGGGTCAGTTGGGCGGCCACCGGCAGCGCCAGTGACACCGCGGGCAGCGTCATCGAGTTCAGCCAGCCGGTGAACGAGTCGTTGATGCTGACGTAGCCGCTGGTGGGGAACAGCCCCTCGCCGACGGCGAGCCACTGCACGAGCAGCAGGGCGATCCAGAACGCGGGCGCCGCCACACCGGCGAGCGACACGATCCGGATGACCTGGTCGGGCCAGCGGTCCCGGAAGATCGCCGAGATCACCCCGAGCGGCACCGAGACGACGATGCCGATCACGAGCCCCATCAGGGTCAGCTGGACGGTGAGCGGCAGCGCGGTGGTGATGATGTCCGCCACCGGCTGCTTGGTGATCACACTCGTGCCGAAGTCGCCCTGCATCAGCTGCCAGACGAACCTCACGTACTGCACGGGCAACGGGTCGAGCAGACCGTTCTCCCGCCGGAACCGGTCCAGCTGCTCGTCGGTGGCGTTGGCGCCGTCGAACGCCGCCAGCGCCGGGTCGGTCGGTGAGAACCGCATCACGACGAAGACGAACAGGGTGACGCCGAGGAGCAGTGGCACCAGGGAGAGGACGCGCCCGAGGAGCATCCGCAGGACGATCAAGCGACTCCTCCCGTCAGACGACCGGCTTGGCCTGGTTGAGGTTGATCCCGGGGTAGCCCTGGGCCCGTACGCCCGTCAGCGCCTTCGAATCCCACGCGGTGCCGTTCTGGGTGAAGACGACGGGGTACACGACCGCCTGCTCGGAGAGCACGTCCAGCGCCTGCTTGGTGAGCGCCTTGCGCTCGGCCTCGTCGGTCACCGATGCGGCCTGGTCCAACAGGCCGAGCAGCGCCTGCGCGTCGGGGCCCGTCCACTTGGCGTACCTGGGCGCGACGCCCGAGCCCGCGTAGTAGTAGCGGATGAGCAGGTCGGGGTCGTTGCCGAACTGCTCGGCGTTCTGCGTCGTCGCGACGACCTGGAAGTCGAACCCGCCGTCGAGCTTGGAGAACAACGCCTTGGTGTCCTGCGTGTCCAGTGTGGTCGTGACACCGATGGCGTCCCAACCCTCCTTGATCACGTTCACGCAGTCGGCGACCAGTGTGGTGTTCGTCGTGGACAAGGTGACCGCCAGGCTGGTCACACCGGCTTGGCGCAACAGGTCACGCGCCTTGTCCGGGTCGTAGACGAAGTCGTTGACGGCGGGCTGTGACGCCGCAGTCTTCGGGTTGATGAACGAGCTTCCGGCCGTGCCCTTGCCCTTCAGCCCGACCTCGATCATCTTCTCGCTGTCGATCGCGTAGTGCAGCGCCTGGCGCACCAGTTTGTTGTCGTACGGCGCGTGCGCGGTGTTGAACATCAGCCACAGGTTGTTGCCGCCGTCGGTGAACTCGACCGTCCGGCCGTCCTTCTCCAACTGCTCGGCGTTGGCCGCGGGGATGTTCTCCACGATCTGCGCGGCGGGCTTCGCGCCGGAGATCTTCGCGACCCGCGGCGAAGCCTCCACGATCGAGTTCCACAGCATCTTCTTGTACACGGCCGGTCGCGGGCCGTTGTAGTCGTCGAACCGCTCGAACCGGGTGTGCGACAGCGGCGCCTGCTCGACCACCTTGTACGGGCCGGAGCCGACCACCTTGCCGGACACCGCGTCCTGCCACTTGCCCTCGAAGACGTGCTTGGGCACGATCTTGACGGTCTGGAGGCGTTGCAGCACGTAGGGGAAGGGTTTGATCAGGACGAACTCGACGGTCCTGTCGTCGACCTTCCTGACTTCCTTCAGCCAGCTCGCGAGGAACGTGCGGACCAGGACGTTCTCCGTCGGGTCCAAGGCCCTGGCGTAGGTGAACACCACGTCGTCCGCGGTGACCGGCTGCCCGTCGTGCCACTTGGCGCCGTCGCGCAACTCGAACTTGAAGCTGGTGCCGTCGACGTCGGCGGGCAACTCCTTGGCCAGACCCGCGTACGGCTCGCGGCTGACCTGGTCACCTTCCACAAGGGACTCGTAGCAGTGCAGGATGGCGGCCATCGAGAACGCCGACGCCGTCTGCAACGGGTCCCACGTCTGGTTGTTGCCGTAGCCGACCACCGCGGTGATCTCCTCGGCGGAGTTGCCGGTGGAATTGGTCGAGGCGGGCCCGCCGCACGCGGCGAGCGTGGACGAGAACGCGGTGGCGACGCCGGCGAGGCCGGTGAAGCGCAACATGTCCCGCCGACTGAATGACTGACCGGATCCGGGTCGAGTCTTGGACACCGGGCCTCCTGACTGTGTGTGCTTCACCGCAGGACGATTCGACTACCCCGTAGGACATGGGACGTCCTATGACCTGCAAAACCATAGGGTGAGATCGCGAGGAGGTCAAGACCTTGGACGCACGGACGAAACGTGCTGGTCACGCACCGGACACGGTGTCGTCGGGTGTCAATTCGCGCGCGGCGCGCAGGTGCTGGGGCCGCACCGGTGACCTGCCCAGAGGGTGCCACAGCCGTCGATGTCCCGTGGGATCAGACCTTCTCGACGTGACTGGGAGTAGTGGTGCGGTGGCAGGACGTGCAGTCCGTTGCCTGGAGCCAGTCGGGTGTGCGCGGTGACGACTGGCGGATTCCCGGGTGGGTCGGTGGGTCAGCGCGGTGAGCGGCGGGCGCGTTCGACCTCGGCCAGGTCGGCCGGGGTGACCAGGCGGACCTCGGCGGCACGGCGGGCGATGGCGAAGCGGGTGTTCTGCTTGCGGGCGGCGTCCTCGGTGGTGAAGGGGTTGGCGTCCGGACCGAAGGCGACGGCGGCGATGACGCGCAGCGCGTCGTCCACCCGCTGGGGGCGGATGAGGTTCCAGGCGTAGCCGTGCCAGGCGAGCACCCGGTCGTGGATCTCGCGGTTCGACGGCGGGCGGGGGTAGTCGTCGGCCCCCGTCAGCCAGGGCTCGCACAGGGCCAGCGCCACGTACCACTCGCGGGAGTGCCGGGGCAGCATGGGGCTCGCCGCCGTCGGGTCGCCTGCCTGCCCTCCGTGGATAGCGGGCTCGCGTGGCTCGACCGCGACCACGACGTCCACGTCGATCCGGAGATCGGCCCCGCTCTGCTTGCCGCGCAGCAGAAGCAGCTGGTTCTCCCCGGCGTCGAGGGTGACGGTCGCGCCCTTCGACACGACCACCCGCCGCGCGCCGCCCGGGGCGTCGAACAGGCTCGAGAGCTGGGCCTCGCTCGCGCCCGACCAGTGCAGCGTCGCCGTCTCGCCGGTCACCGTGAGCGTGCCGACGAGGCGGGACACGTGCGGGGCGCAGCCGGGCAGCGCCAGCGCGAGGTCACCCGCGCCGCCGACCTGGTGCGGGGCGCGGCCGAAAGCCAGCCGCCCGCCCGGGTACAGCACGGTGGTGGGGATGTCCGGGCCGCGCACGACGACGTGGAGCATGGTTCACTCGCATCCGGTGTCGGTGGTCTCGATATCGGGGTGCTCGGCCATGATCACGCACAGCCTGGCCACGACCGCGGCCGGGTCCGTCGGGATCCGCAGCACCTCGTCACCGGCACTGGCGACCTCGGCGGAGGTGAACGCCAGCCGGGTCGGCGGAGAGCGGTGGCCCTGGACGGTGGCCAGCGGCTCCCCGCTCTCGACGTCCCACAGGCGCACGTCGGTCCGGTCGTCGGAGATCGTGGCCAGCGTGCCGCCGTCGGGGGCGAACGCCAGCGCGGTCACCGGGCCGACCGTGATCTCCCGCTTGACGTGCCCGGTCGCGGGATCGGTGAACCGCGCGGTCCCGCCCGCCGCGACGACCAGCGAGCCGCCGTGGAAGCCGATGGCGACGTCGAGCTTGTCTTCGACCCGGCCTTCCTGCTGGGTGAACGACCCGGTGTCCCAGACCCGCGACCACACGCTCACATCGCCGACGATCTCCCCGGCCAGCCACGCGCCGTCAGGTGAGAACAGGAGGCCGCGCGCCGCGTACGGGATCTCGAAGTGCCCGCGTTCGGCGAGGGTGTCCAGTTCCCACACGCGCACCTCGTTGCCAGTGGTCTTCCCCATGGGACGCAGGGAGACGGCGATCAGGTCCGCCGACACGGCGAAGGCGATCACGGCGCTGCCGGTCGGCAGCGGGACCGGCCGTCGCGTGCCGTCGGGAGCGGTCACGGTGACCTCCTCGCCGCCGGTCGGCCTGCGGACCACGGCGCGGTGTCCGCGCGGTCCGGTCCGCACGTCGACGCCGGTGACGGGTTCGCCGTTCAGGACCTCCACCTTGCCGCGGTCGGCCGTGATCCAGACCGTGTCGTCGGCGGTATCGGCGCCCGTGCCCGTTGTGGAGCTGTGCGGCCCGTCGAAGCGGTGCGGGTTCGGCCGCCACACGACCACGGCGTCGCCCGTCGTGGCCGCGACGGTGCCGCCCGCCGAGGCCAGGCCGATCACGGGATCCGGATTGCCTTCGTACTCGACCATGACCTCGCCGGTGGCCGGCGACAAGGCCGACAGTTCGGCCAGGTCGCTGGTCAGCACGCGGTCGCCCGCACCGAGCAGCGCCAGCCGGCCGCGGGCGGGCGCGAGTTCGCCCAGCGGTTCGGCGGTGTCCGGGTGCCAGAGCCGGACCGCGTCGTCCACTCGTGAAGTCACCAGGTAGGACGCGGCGAACGCGACGTGGACGACGTTGCGCGAGTCGGGCAGCGCGTCGCCGTGCTCTGTGCGCAGGGCTACGCGCTCGCCCGCCGGATCCCACAGTTCGACGGCGCCGTCCTGGCGTCCGACGGCCAGCCGCAGCCCGTCGGGGCGGAACCGCAGGTCGGTGATCCACCCACCGGACCCGAACGTCCGTACCCGGCTGCCGCCGCGCCAGAGCTCGACCCGGCCCGACACGGCGACCGCGAGCGTCCCGTCAGGACTCCACGCCGCCGTGTTGCCACCGTCGATGATGTGCTCGACCGACGCCGACCCGACGTTCCAGACGGTGGTGCCAGTGCCCACACCGGACACCGCGAGCCGGGTGCCGTCGGCGGAGAACCGGACCGTGTCGATGTGCTTGCCCGACCGGCGTTCGGCCGCGAGCACGGCACGGCGTTCGGCGACGTCCCAGACCAGCAGTTCGCCGCCGAACCCGCTCACAGCGACGCGGCGGCCTTCGGGGTCGACGTCGATCGTGAGCGCGGTGGTGAACGCGGGGTGGTCCTGTTCGGTGAAGAGCACCGGGGGCACGCGGGCCACCGCCGACAGCAGCGCCGAGCGCGCCTCCGGGGTCGTGTCCGCGTTCCAGGCGCGCAACGCGTCGCGCACCGACTGGACCGGGTCGTCCGTGGTCAGCGACTCGGTGGCGAGCTGCCGGGACAGCCGCTGGGCCGACTCGCCGCGGGCCAGCACCGCCACGGTCGCGGCGATGGCGACGACCACCACCACCGTCGCGGCACCGAACGCGGCCGCTGCCCGGCCGGCGCGGGAACGCCTGCGCGCCCGTCGGCCGGCGTCGACGTACTCCCGTTCCACCGGGGGCAGGTCGGTGCGTCCGTCGGCCAAGCTCAGGGTCGCGGCCAGGCGCGGTCCGCGCGGCAGGTCGCCGGGGTCGCGGCCCGCCTCGGCCCACCGTTGGGCGGCGTCGGCGAGGCGGCGTCGGGCCAGCAGGACGTCGCGGTCCTCGTCCACCCAGGCCCGCAACCGGGGCCAAGCCGACAGCAGCGCCTCGTGGCTGAGTTGAGCGCCGTCGTGGTCGACGGTGACGAGCCGGGCGGAGACCAGTTCGTCGAGCACCGGACCCGGCGGCACCACCGCGCGGCGGCGGGTGACCGTGCCGCTGTCCTGCACGGCCACCATGCTCAGCACGGTCGTGCGCAGAACCGCCTGGTCGGCGGGGGAGAGGTTGGCGTGAACCTGCTCCGCGGTGCGCGCGACCGCGCCGTCGATCCCGCCCGTGGCGAGGTATGCGGCGAGGGTGAGCGTGTCGCTCTGGCGTTGGTGCCAGGTCTCGCGCAGCGCGTGCGCCAGACGGGGCAGCGCGCCGGGGTCGTAGTCCGGTCCGCCCAGGTCGGCGATCAGGCGGGCGGGCAGCCCCGGTTCGACAGCCGCGCCCACCGCGGCGGCGGGGGCGGTGATCGCCTGGCTGAGCTCGTCGACGCTGAGCGGTCCCAGGATCACCGAACGGGTGAGCGTGCGGCGCAGCGGGGGCAGGCCGATGCAGTGCTCCACGAAATCCGCGCGCACGGCCAGCACCACCAGGCCCAGACCCGCGTCGGCCAGAGCCGCGGCGTACGCGGCACGGTCGGACTCGTCGGCGCCGTGCGTGAACAGCTCCTCGAACTGGTCGACCACGATCAACAAGCGCTTGGTCACGTCGAGCCTGCCCGCGCGGATCCGACGGGCGAGCACGGCCGGGTCGTCCCCGGTTCGCTCGGCGACGGCGGCGGCCAGCGTGCCGATGGGGTCCGCGCCGGGGGTGACGATCACCCACGGCCAGTCGGCGGCAGCCGGCAGCAGCCCCGCGCGCAGGAGCGACGACTTGCCCGAGCCCGACGCCCCCATCAGGACGGTCGGCTCGGGGCGGACGAGTTGGTCGGCCAGGCGCACCAGCAGATCGGTGACCACGTGCGCGCGGCCGTGGAACCAGCCCGCTTCTTCCGTGGTGAAGCCGCGTAACCCCGGATACGGGCAGCCCTCCCCGGACGCGACCGCGGTCGTGCCGGTGGCCGATCGGATGATCGCCTCGACGAACCACTCCTGGTCGGCGGTGCCCGCGGCGATCGTCGGGGTGCCGTTGGCCGGCATGGCGTCGGAGGCTGCGGAGATCAGCGCGGTCGCGGTGGGGTAGCGGTGGCCCGGGTCCTTGGCCAGACCGCGGGCCAGCACGGCGTCCAGGGCGGGTCCGATCCGCGGGTCGAGCCGTGACGGGGCGGGCGGCGGTTCCAGCAGGTGCGCGGCCAGCTTCGCGGCGGGTTCGGCGCCGCCGAACGGCAGTCGGCCGGTCAGACCCTCGTACAGCACGCAGGCCAACGAGTACACGTCGGCGCGGCCGTCGGTTTCGCCACCGAGCCGTTCGGGGGCGATGTAGTCCAGCGAGCCGATGAAGTGGCCCGTCCGGGTGATCGCGGTGGCCTTCGCCGACACCGGGCGCGCGATGCCGAAGTCGGCCAGGTAGGCGTGGCCCGCCCGGTCGACCAAGACGTTGGAGGGCTTGACGTCCCGGTGCACGAGCCCGGCCGCGTGCGCGGCGTCGAGCGCCTCGGCGACCTGGCCCAGCAGGGCGAGCAGGTCGTCCGGGGTCAGGCCGTCGGCCAGCAGGCGGTGCAGGTCGACGCCGTCGACGAGCATCATGTCCAGGTAGAGCGTGCCGTCGATCTCGCCGTAGGCGTGCACGGGGACCACGTGGGGGTGGGTGAGCGCGGCGGCGAGCCGGGACTCCCGACGGAACCGCGCCTCGAACTCCGCGTCGGCGGTCAACAGCCGTTTCAGCGCGACCGTCCGGTTGTTGGCGGTGTCGTGCGCGCGGTGCACCACCCCCATGCCGCCCCGGCCGAGCAAGGTGCCCACCCGGTACGGGCCGAACTGCTCTGCCATGCCCCTCCTCCGTGTCAGAGCCAGTCAACCGTGCGCGGGTTTGCCGCACTGGCGGTTCGTCGGACAAGGCGGAAGTTTCCGGTTCACCTTCAGCACGACGGTGGATACGGTCGCTGACATGATCGATACGAAGCAGGCGGGACCTCGGCACAACTGGCAGACCATCACCTTGCTGACGTTGCTGACGTTGGCGAACGGGTTCGTCTTCGTGGCCCTCATCTTCGCGTGGGTGGACGACGTCGACCACGGTGGGGACTGGGGCGACAAGGAACTGAACTACATCGTCTTCGCCACCGTCTTACAGGCCGCCGCGGTCGGCGCGCTGCTCGCGGCGTGGTTCAAGCGCCTCTGGGGCGCGCAGACGTACCTGGCGATCCAGGTGCTCGCGCTGTTCATCCTGCTCGTGACCACGCCGGAGGCGTTCAGCCTCCAGAACCTCCTGTCCATCGCGCTGGGAGGCCTCCTGGTCTCGGTGTGCGGCAAGGCCTGGCGCGACAGCGCGGCGTCGCTCTGACTGGCCAGGCCGGAAACCGAGGTCGTGCGCCGGGCCCGGCCGGTCAAGGGCCGGGGTCCAAAGCGGCGGTGACTTCGTGTCGATCAGCAGTCGTCCACCCGCCACGTGCCGGACTCGCGTACCCACGGCTCGCCCCGCTGGTCCAACTCGGGCTTGGCGAAGGTGTACGTGACGCGGGCCATGTCCCCGGCGGCTTGATCCACGGTCAACGTCCGGACGTCCAGCGGCCCGTAACGCCTGCCCGCCAGTTCCACCATCTGCACGAAGTCCACGCGTGTGTGCCGCTCCCGGCAACGCTGCGACAGCAGGTCGTAGGCCTCGCCGCCGCGTCCACCCAAGAATGCCGCCGAGTAGGCCCGGACCTGAGCTTCGAGGTCGGAGGTGTCCGGCTGCGCGGTGGTGGTCGACGCTTGGCCGGCGGTCGTCGCCGGTCGGGTGGCGGAGATCGGCTGACTGGTCGGCGACTGCGGGGCGGCGGTGTCGACGGGGGTGTTCCCGCAGGCGCTCAGGGCTGTCAGGGCGGTCACCAGGATGATCGTTCGTCTCACAGCACGCTGATCGTGCCCGGCTGTCGATTCGCTACCGCGGCGTCCCTCTGACTAGTCCAGTTGCACCACTGGTGCACCAAGAGGACTGGTCGGATGCGGCATTCGGTGCTGGGCGTAGGCCCATGCGACGCATTGACCGAAAGTTAATTTCAACCATTCTCATAGGTACGAAAACATCGGACCTAGGAGACGTTGGATGCCACGGCTACCCCTGCTGACGCACCGTCACCGCCTGAGAGGCATGGCGAGACCTTCACTCGCCATCGCCACCGCCATCGGGCTGTTCGCCGCACTGTCTCCCACCACCCAGCAACCGCTGGACGCCACCCCCGCGTCCATCGCGCCCGAACTCGTCGCACAGGTCCAGGCGACCTCCGCGGGCGAGCCGGTGCAGGCGCTGCTGATGCTCCCGAACGCCGAACTGTCCGGCGACCGCGACGAGGTCCTCGCCACCCTGCACGACCACGCGGCCGGTACTCAGGCCGAGGTCGCCGAGGCCATCGGTGAGACCGCGACCGTGGTGAACCGCTTCTGGCTCACCAACATGCTGCTGGTCGAGTTCCCCGCGGACACCGACACGCTCAACTCGCTCGCCGCCGTGCCAGGCGTGGAGCAGGTGATCCCGAACTTCACGATGACCGCGCCCGATCCCGTCACGAGCACCGCAGCCGTCACCCCGGCCGCCGAACTCACCTGGGGTCTCCAGAAGATCGGCGCGGGCCGGGTCTGGGACGAACTCGGTGTCAACGGCAGCGGCGTCCGCATCGCCACGCTGGACACCGGCGTCGACGTCAGCCACCCCGACCTCGTCGGCAAGATGGTGACCGACAACGCCGGCGACCCCAAGTACCCCGGTGGCTGGATGGAGTTCGACACGACGGGCAACCGCGTCGCCTCCGCGCCGCGCGACTCCGCCTACCACGGCACCCACGTGGCGGGCACCATCCACGGCGGCGCGACCTCCGGCACCGCGATCGGTGTCGCACCCGGCGCCGAGATGATGCACGGCCTGGTGATCCCCGGCGGTAGCGGCTCGTTCGCACAGGTCGCCGCGGGCATGCAGTGGGCCGTCGCGCCGGTCGACGCGGCGGGCAACCCCGCCGGACGGCAGGCCGACGTGGTCAGCATGTCGTTGGGCGGCAACGGTTTCCACGCCGTGATGATCCAGCCGACGCGCGCGATCCGCGCACTCGGCTCGTTCCCCGCCTTCGCCATCGGCAACAACTGCGGCACGTTCGGCACGGCGAGCCCCGGCAACGTGTACGAAGCGGTCGCCGTCGGCGCCACCGACAGCTCCGACAGCGTCGCGTCGTTCTCCTGCGGCGCCGTCGTGCGCAAGGACCAGTGGACCAGCCCGCCCGCCGACTGGCCCGCCACCTGGGTGAAGCCGGACATCTCCGCACCCGGTGTCGACGTGCACTCGGCGTCGCCGGGCGGCGGTTACCGGACCCTGTCCGGCACCTCGATGGCCACCCCGCACACCGCGGGCGCCGTCGCGCTGATGCTGTCGGCCGCCGGCGACATGCCCGTGTCCGACGTGCTGAACGTGCTGGCGGACACGGCCTTCTGGGACGACCGCTACGCCGGCGCACCGCCGGACACCCGGTTCGGCAAGGGCCGGATCAACGCCTACGAGGCGACGCGGTTCGTCGCGCTGAACTCGGGCGTGCAGGGCAAGGTCACCAACGCCGCGTCCGGCTCGCCGGTCTCCGGCAGCACCGTCCGGATCGAGCCTGGTGGCCGCACCGTCACCACCGGCGCGGACGGCACGTTCACCAGCAGGCTCGAACCGGGTGACTACACCGTCGCCGTCGAGGCGTTCGGGTTCGAGAAGGCCACGGCGAACGTCACGGTCGCGCCCGATTCCTTCGCCACGGTCGACGTCGTGCTCACACCGGCGCCCTTCGGCCGCGTCACGGGCGCCGCGAGCCTCGACGTGTCCGGCGCCGGCATCCCCGGTGTCGCGGTCAAGGTGCTCGGCGTGCCGACGGACCTCTCCGCGGTGACCGGCGCCGACGGCAAGTACACGATCAACAACGTGCCCGCGGGCACCTACCGGATCAGCGCGTCGTACCCGGCGTTCCGGTCGCCCGGCGAGGTCGAGGTGACCGTCGTCGCGGGTGAGGCGGCCACGGCCGACTTCGCCTTCGGCGCGCCGCCGCGCACGGTGGCGATCGTGGACAGCTCCGAGTCGCGGGCCAACCAGTACCGCGACGTCGTGTTCGCGCCACGCGGTATCGCGACGGCCTACTACAACTGGACCGAGCTGGACAAGGCGGCGCAGCACGCGACCGTCGTGCTCGGCTACGGCCTGACGTCGAACTACGACCAGGCCCGGTTCCAGGCGTTCCTCGACGCGACGGACGCCAACGGCACCGGCGTGATCTTCACCGACCACGCCAACTCGACCGGCAACGGCATCCGGCAGCTGTCCAAGCACACCGGGCAGCCGGCGTCGACCGGGTACAACTCGGGCGGCAGCACGTCGGCCGTGTCGTACTACGAGGTGACCTCGGCGCACCCGATCTTCGACGGGTACGCGGTGGGCGACCGCATCCCGCTCGACGACAGCACGCGGGCGAAGTGGGTGGCGTGGTTCGACGGCTACTCCGGTGAGGGCAGGCAGACCATCGCCGGCCTCGGCCGGACGGTCGACGGCGTGATGGGCGGCGGCATCGGCGTCGACCAGCGGGCCAAGAACCGGCACGTGCTGCTGTCGCTGCACGGTGTGTCGGCGACCAGGGGCCCTGGCGACTGGACGACGCAGTCGACCGACCTGTTCCTCAACGCGATCGATTGGGCGTCGCCTGCTCCGGACCCGAAGCAGCCGTACTACGCCGTGCACGACCTGAAGGTGTCGCCGGGTCTGGTGAAGGCCAGCGAGAACGTCACGGTGACCGTCCAGGTCAAGAACGTCGGTTCGTCGGCGGGCACCTACAACGCGGTGCTCAAGGTCGGCGGCGCGGTCCACACGACCACGCCGGTGCAGTTGACGGCCGGCCAGTCGAAGACCGTCACGTGGACGGTCGACCCCGACAAGCTGGGCACGTTCGCGGTCGAAGTCGGGCACCTGACCGGCTCGTTCCGGGTGCGGGCGCCACGCGTCGACCTCGCGGTGTCCACGGTGGAGGCACCGGGCGCCGCCGCGGTCGGTCCGCTCGCCGGGGCGACCGTCGAGCTGATCAGCGGTGGTCAGCTCCGCGGGCTCGGGAAGACCGACGGCGCGGGCAAGCTGTCGTTCGAGATCCCGGACACGGTCGGCAGGTACACCCTCGTGGTGCGCAAGCCGACGCCCGAAGGTGGCGGCGACGCCTACCTGCTGCACCGGGTCATCACCGTGATCGACGACGACGCGATCTCGTTCACGCCCAGGGTGTTGGCGGGCGCGCAGGCCGCGTCCATCGGCGAGAACTTCGCCGTCCGGGCGAACATCGCGCTGGACGCCGCCGACCAGCGGCACACCGGCTCGGTGTTCCTGCGGCCGTCGGGCACCGCGCCACACGGGTACCGCTTCGAACCGGGCAAGCTGGTGGCGACCCTGGACAAGTACGAAGCGGTCACCGTGCACTCGGTGAAGCACCTCGAACAGGACTGGTTCCTGCCGAGCACGAAGGTCGGCGGACTCGACTGGACCACCCCGTACGACGTCCCGTTCACCTTCGGCGGTCCCGCGAAGGTCTCGGTCGGCGACGTCGTGGTCGGCGCGGACGGTCAGGCCGCGGTGGACTGGTCGGTGACCGACGCGCACGGCGTGCCGTTCGCGACGGTGATGGCCTCCGCCGTGCGGCCGTTCCTGAGCCTCCCCGAGCGGGTGGCGCTGGAGGACGTCGAGGGCCTGGTCCGGGCCGCGGCGCCGAACGAGCTGAAGCCGGTCCTGCGGCTGTTCGCGCCGGACGGCAGCCCGGTGCGGGCCGGTTCGATCAACTGGAACGCGCGGCCGTACACGTTCACGGTCGCGCCGGGGACGCCGAACGGGGCGTACCGGTTGGCGCTGGACGTGAATACCGGCGGCTACTCCGGTGACCTCACCGGTGAAGCCAAGCTCAGGGTCGGGCCGGAACCGGTGGCCAACGTGTCCGTGACGGACACGCGGGGCACGTTCGCACCGGAAACGCACACGCAGTACGACGTGCGTGCGGTCAACAGCGGCACCGCCGACTCCGGGCCCATGGCCTGGACCGTGCGGATCGCGACCGGCCACGCACTGGCGCCGAAGGACGTGGTCCTGCGGCTGAAGGTGGGCGACAAGTGGCAACGCGTGGCGCTCACCCACGACGGCGGTGCGCTGGTCGGCACTGTCGTGGCCGACGCGGCGGTGGCCGCCGGGGCCGAACACACGTGGCGGATGTCGTTGCTGCTGCGCACAGCCGGCACCTACACGGTCACTGACACGTTCGCGGGCGGCGGCATCTCCGTCACCAACGCCGACGAACTGGTCGTGGCCGCACCGGTGGGCGTCCGGTAGTCGTCCGGTAGTCGTCCGACAGGCAAGGCAACACGTCCGGTCCCGCGGTGCTCCTGCCGCGGGACCGGACGTGTTTCCGGGACCATGTCGTCCTTCGAGCTGATCGTCGCGGACCGCGACGTGATCAGGGATCCGTGCGAGGTCGGTGCTACCTGGTCGCCGGGTCGAGGCGCACGCAGCAATGGCCCGCCGCGGGGGCGAGTCGGGCGGTCAGTCCGGTCGTGGCGAGCCCGTCGAGCAGGCCGTCGAGCAGGCAGAGGTTCATGCCGCACACGAGCTCGGTGTGCTGCCGGGCCAGTTTGTGGAAGGGGCAGTTGCCCAGGACGATCGAGGTGCCGGGATCGTCGGCGCGTGGCTCGAACCCGAAGTCCTCCAGCGCCCTCATCACGGTGAGCAGGCCGTCCTCGGTGGCCGGGGTGGCGGCTCGGGCTGTCTCACCCAGGTCCTTGCCGACGTCACGGGCGCGTCGGTGCAGGACGGTGCGCGGCGGTTCGCCGGAGGTCTCGGCTTCGGCGACGGCGTCGGCCAGCAGGAGCCCGGCCAGTTCGTAGTGCCGGTCGGGCAGCGAGACCGCGATCTGTTCGGCGGACCGCCGGTACAGCTTCGCCGGCCGGCCCGCGCCGGGACCGGTACGGCCGGTGCGCCGCTCGTGGACGACTTCCAACAGTCCTTCGGCGACCATCCGGTCGAGGTGGAACGCGACCGTGGTGCGCGGTACTCCGGTGGCCTCGGCGACCTCGTCACGGCTCGCCGGCGCGGGGTGGCGCACGACGAAGTCGTACAGCCGGCGGCGGGTCGGTTCGTCGAGCGCCGCGACGGCGGAGATGTGCGCCATGGACTGGTCGGCCTCACCCATTCTAAAACCCACTTCTGTTGACGAAATCTCGCGCTGCGTTCTAAGGTTAGCCGAAGTTGTCTATAGAAGGAGGAGCCATGGCCACCGAGGTGTCCGGCGTCCAGCCGGCCAGTCGAGCGTTGCGGTCCGACCCCGCCTACCAGGCGTTTCTTCTTCTGCGAACCGTGTTCACCGTGGCGCCGGTCCTGTTCGGGCTCGACAAGTTCGCCAACCTGCTCGTGGACTGGCCGCTCTACCTGGCCCCGTGGATCGACGGGATCCTGCCCGGGTCCGCGCAGCAGGCCATGTACGGCGTGGGCGTGGTGGAGATCGTGGCCGGCGTCGTGGTGGCGGTGGCGCCGCGCTTCGGTGGGCTGCTCGTCGCGGTGTGGTTGGCCGGGATCATCGTCAACCTGCTGACCATCCCGGCCTTCTACGACGTGGCCCTGCGCGACTTCGGCCTGTTCGTCGCCGCCGTCGCACTGGCCCGGTTGGCCACGAAGTACGCGCCGGCGCGCGGTGGGAGCGCGGGGTGAACGGGCTCGCGCGACAGACCTCCCTCGACGCTCCGCCCGCGGGCTCGCATCGACGGCTCCAGTCGGTCCACGGGCGTGACGGCGTCGACCTGGAAGCGGCACAGCGGGCGGTGGCCGACCTGCTCACCGCGCTCGGCCGGAACCCGGGGTCGGACCACCTGGTCGACACGCCCAGGCGGGTCGCCCACGCCTACGCGGAGATGCTCACGCCGCGCGAGTTCGACCTGACGACCTTCCCGAACGACGAGGGCTACGACGAACTCGTTCTGGCTCGCGGCATCCCGGTCCAATCGCTGTGCGAGCACCACCTGCTGCCGTTCCACGGTGTCGCCCACGTGGGTTACCTGCCGGGGGAGCGCATCCTGGGCCTCTCGAAGCTCGCCCGCGTGGTCGAGTTGTTCGCCCGCGACCTCCAGGTGCAGGAACGACTGACCAAGCAGGTGGCGGACTGGCTGCTGGAACACCTGGCGCCCAGGGGTGTCGGCGTCGTGATCGAAGCCGAGCACCTGTGCATGTCATTGCGTGGCGTCCGCGCCACCGGCTCGCGCACCGTCACGTCCGCCATGCTGGGCATGCTCCGTGACGACGCGCGCACGCGGCAGGAGTTCCTGGCCATGGCCGGCGTCTCGAGGTGAGCGGATCCCGGGACGCCGGCCTGCCGGAACGGACGTCGTCAGGCGTGCGGTCCGCGTGGTGGGTGCAGGGCGGCGCAGGTGATCACCAGCGAGGCCAGGACGACCACGGTCATGAAAACGGTGATCAGCACGTCGACGAGCCATTCGAAGAGCATGGTCAGTCCAGTGGTGAGGTGGTCTTGTCGCCTGGAGGGTGGGTGCGAGCGTCGGCACGTCGCAGGCTGGTCAGGCTGGTCAGCGTCACGACCGCGAGCACGACGATGATCACGGCGAGGGAGACCGGCGTGGGGATCTCCGGCACGGCCGGCCAGATCCCGTGCGCCCAGTGCAGCACCAGCTTCACCCCGATGAACGCGAGGATGATCGCCAGCCCGTGGTTGAGGTGGACGAGCTTGGCGAGCGCGGTGTGGAGCACGAAGTACAGCGCGCGCAGCCCGAGCAGGGCGAAGGCGTTCGTGGCGAACACCAGGTACGGGTCCTCGGTGATGCCGTACACCGCCGGTACCGAGTCGACGGCGAACACCACGTCGGTGGCGAAGACCGCCACCACCACGACCGCCAACGGCGTGAGCGCGCGTCGTCCCTGCTGACGGACGGTCACGTGGGCGCCGTGGTAGTGGTCGGTGACCGGCATCAGCCGGCTCAACAACCGGACCGACCGCATCCGGGAGACGTCCGGCTCGACCACGAGGCCGGTGATCGCGTGGTGGAGGACCTTCACCGCCGAGGCGAACAGGATCAGGCCGAACACGAGGAACGCCCAGGTCCCGGCCGCCAGCATCGCCGCGCCGGCCGCGATGAACACGCCCCGCAGCACGAGGGCGCCGACGATGCCGTAGAGCAGGACGCGTTGCTGCACGTCGGACGGGACGGCGAAGGCGGCGAGCAGCAGCATGAACACGAACAGGTTGTCCACCGACAGGGACTTCTCGACCACGAACCCGGTCATGAACTCCAGCGCCCGGTCGCTGCCGAAGGCGTTCCACAGCCAGGCCCCGAACACCACCGGCAGGGCGAGGTAGAACACCGACCAGCCGGCGGCCTCCCGCATCGACACCTCGTGCGGGCGGTGGGTGACCGCGAAGTCGGCGACCAAGAGCGCCACCAGGACGATGATGCTGATCAACCACAAGCCCGGCGACCCGACGGATTCCACCGAACTCGCCGGCACTGCCGCTGACAGGGGCACGAGACCTCCTCGAACAGTCGATGTTCGAGGTCTCCTTCACCCTGGCGGGCGGCCTCCCGGGGACACCGAACGGGATGTCCGTATTGACCGGGTCGGCGCTTGGGAAGTACTCCCCTCGGGGCCCAGTATCAGGCAGAACCGCCGTCGAGTAAAGGGTCGGTAAAGGGGCGTCGCTCGATCGGGTCGTGCCTCACGCCCCCGCTGACCGGCGGTCAATGATCGGCGTTCGACAACCACCGCGACCAGTCGGTGAACTCGGTGATGCCCGGTCTGCCGGTGCGCCGGGCGCCCGCCAGGCGTTTCGGCAGCCGTCCGGCGGCTTGGAGGCGCAGCCACTGGTCCGGGTTCAGGGTGAGCGCCCGCACGTCCAGATCGGCCAACGCCCCGACGTCGTCGACATCGGCTTCGGACAGGTCCAGGTAGGACAAGGAGGGCAGCCCGGCAAGGTCGGATATGGTGACAGGGAGGCCTTTCACGGTCAGGTCCCACAGCTTCGGGTGTCCTCTGAGGACGGACAGGTCGGCTTCCCGGACGTTGAGGTCCAGGCACTGCACGCTTTCCGGCAACCGCAGGTCCACGCTGTCGGCGCCGTTCACGAACAGCGCCCGCACGCGCGGGGTGGCGGTCAGGGCGCGCAGGTCGAGCGTTCGGCCCTCGGCGAGGAACAGTTCCTGCACGGTGTCCCGGTGGGGGATTTCGGCCAGCAAGTCCGCGAGGTCGCGGTCCTCGATCAGGACCGTCGCTCCGTGCTCGGCGGGCCCGTCCGGCAGGGACATGCGCGGACGCCCGTCCCACTCGACGTCGCCGGCGTCCAGCTTCGAGACGACCGCTTCCAGCCGTGCGGTCAGGGATTCCGCGATGTGGCCGACAGGTCCGAAGTAGTCGGCGCCGTGGACGATCAGCTGCCCGGAGCGACCGGCCGGGCCGGGATCGAGGTCGACGGCGCACGCGTTGCCGGCGAAGTCCTCGGCGATCACGACCCACCAGTCGTTGCGCGACACGTCCCGCACCGCGCCCGGCGGGTCTGATTCCAGGACGACCCGTGACAGGGCGAACAGTTCCTCGGTCCAGCCCCAGGCGCCGAGGGTGTCACCGGGGTAGTCGGACACGAGATAAGTGGACACGACTCTCGGCAGCGGCAGGAGGTTGAAGGGGCCCAGCAGGCGGGATTCCCGCATGTCGTCGCCGATGACGCGGTACAGCGCCCGCACGTCCTCGGGCAGTCGCAGGCCCATCTCGTCCTCGGCGGCGGCCAGTTCGGCCTCTGTGCTCGGCGTGCCGAACTCCGGTGCGCGCCCCGTCTGCCGGCGGTAGTGGTCGGTGAACCTCGTGACCAGCGCGCCGACGTGCCGCAGCACTTCGGGATCGGTCGGCTCACCTGTCGGCCGTGCCGCTGCGGGTCGTGGCATCCCTTGCAACGGGTGGTTCGGGTGTCGGTAGTCGGGGTCGAGGACGACCGTGTCCAGCGTCGCCGGGGCGGGCGTGAACAGGTGCCGGAACTCCGTGCCGCCGTGGCTGTCGCCCGACACCTCCAAGACCAGCGTCCGGTCGTCGCCGGGTGCCCGCAGCGCCTTGTCCAGTGCTTGCAGCAGCTGGGAGAACGGCTCGGTGTGCGCTTCGGGGATCTGCAACCCGCCGTCCGGCCAGGTGCGGAAGTGCGGGATGCTGCGGTCGGGGACATGGATCTGCCACGTCCCGGCGCGTTCCGGGCCCAGCGTGCCCCGTGCCATCCGCATGAGTTCACCGACGAGCACTTCGAGATGATCGTCCACGGGCGGCAGTCTGCCGGCGAAACACCCATTCCAGACGTGAGATGCGGCGGGTGGACCACATGACAGCTGAGTTCGACCACGTGACCCGCAACGAGACGGAGATGGACTCGATCCACGAGCGGTGGCTCGGCGACCGAAACCGGGGGAGGGGCGGCCATGAGTACGAGGAGTCCTGGGCCGGCGAGCAGTGTGGTGGTTGTCGGTTCTGGGTCCCGTTGGCAGGACGCGTCGGCCACGACTACGGCGTGTGCGCGAACGCGCTGTCGCCGTTCGACGGGCGGGTGCGGTTCGAGCACGACGGCTGTGACGTGTTCGCCGACGCGGGCCGGTGGCTGATCCCGGAGGACTTCGGCTGAGCCGGCGCGACCGACCAGGGCTCAAGCCTCGGCGGGCCGTGGCACTGTCCACAGTGGAGTGTTTGCTGAGTGGGAGCTTGCGCGATCGGTGGGCGTGGTGCGATCATCCCGGCATGTCGATTCGAAAGGGCGGGAACGCCCTCGATCTGTGAGCGGCCGGCGCCGGCGTGGCGCTGCCCGTCATGAGTTCCCCCCTCCCCGTGCAGTGCCGATCGACGCCGAGCGTTGGTGGCGTGCCGTCGCGTTGCGTGACGCGTGGCAGGCCCACGGGCTGGCCACCGGGCCTTCCGACCGTGCCGCCACCGAGGCCGCGATCTCGGCGCTCTACCAACTCGCGGACCGGCCGCCACCCGTCTTCACCTGGGTCGACTCGCCCCGCGCGGCCCTTCGGCTGGTGCCTCCTGGACCGGTCCGACATCCCGTGCGCGACCTGTCCCGCGATGTCGCCAACGACATCGCCGACCGGTGGAGCGCGTTGCGGTGGCGGTTGGACGGGGTGTTGCCGAGCCGTCAGTGGAGCGCTTGGTCGACCGAGAACGCTCTCGACGCGTTGCGCGCCGGGCATTCACCGGCCTACATCGCGGAAACCCACCTGCTGGCGCCGCTGCTGAGCCAGGTGCGCGACAGGGTCGTGAGGTTCGTGCGCGCCGAGCTGGGGGAGACGGTCGGGTTGTGCTGGTACGGCCAGCACGAGGTCGACTGGATCGCACGGTTCGAGGTGCACCGGCTGCTCGGCGGACTGTCGTTCACGGACGAGGACTCGGCCGAGTTGGAGCTGTGGGCGGTGCTCGCGCGTTCCTGCGGCTGGTGGTGGCCACGGGAAGGCCACTGCGTGGTGTCCGAACGGCCTGTCGTGACGCACTTCGAAGCGGGCGACGAACCGCGCCTGCACAACGAGAACGGGCCGGCGGTGGCCTACGGCGACGGGTTCGCGCTGCACTTCTGGCACGGCACCCGCGTGCCCGCGTGGGTGATCGACGACCCGACCCACGAGCGCATCGCGGCCGAGCGGAACGTCGAGGTGCGCCGCTGCGCCGTAGAACGCCTGGGGTGGCAGCGATTCCTCGACGGCGCGGACCTGGCACTCGTGGCCACCGCGCCCGACCCCGGCAACCACGGCCACGAGCTCCGGCTCTACGACCAGCCGGCCGGGTGGGGCGCGCGTCAACGCCTCCTCGTGACCGTCAACGGTTCCGTCGAACGTGACGGCACCCGCCGCAGGTACGGCCTGCGCGTCCCCGCGTGGTTCGACGACCCCGTGGACGCCGCCGCCTGGACCTACGGCCTCACGGGCACCCAGTACGCCCTCCTCGTCCGACGAACCTGAACCCCCCAAAGGTGCTGATGAAACTCTTCGAACTGCTCGACAAGACCAATCTCGACGTGCTCGACCACCTGGAACGGGAGGTGTCGGTCCCGGTGGTCGACGGCCTCCACGCCCAGGGCGACGTGCTCGTGCTGCCGTTCGACCTGGTGTCCTCGGTGGTGCGGATCGACGTGCACGCGCTGCTGGCGGACGTTCCGCCGGAGGGGGTCGAACTCGTGCGCGGCGCCGCCGGAGGCAACCCGCACACCCTCACCGCCGATCGCAACGCGGCCCGGTGGACCGCGAGCGTGATGGACCCGCTGGGCCTGGCCGTGGCCTACGTGGAGAACACCGCGCCCGTCTACCTCGTGCACCCCGAGCACGGCGCGACCGGCATCGCGCCTGGCCGCTGGCTCGTGCGCCGCCAGCGTGAACACGTGGCGGTGCGTCGACGGACGTCGTTCTCCTCCGGGTGGAGCGGCAGCGTGCTGGTCGCCGACTAGCCGGCTCGACTGACCAATCCGACGCGCGACCGGCGCCGAAGCAGGACTGACAGCACAATCACCTGCGGAGGAAATCATGTCTCGCTCGGTCAACCAACTGGTCGGTCTCGGGTTCGGCGCGGTGTACGTCCTGGTCGGTCTGCTCGGGTTCGTCGTGTCCGGTGACCACGCGTTCGCCGGCTCCCACGGCGGTCACCTGGTCGGCGTCTTCGCCGTCAACGGCCTGCACAACGTCGTGCACCTGCTCGTCGGCGCGGGCTTGATCGGCGGCGCGGTCCTCGGGCACGAGGTGTCGAAGAAGGTGAACACCGTGGTCGGGGCGGTGTACCTGCTGGTAGGTGTCCTCGGCCTGGTCATCGGTGGTTCGCAGCTGAACGTCCTGGCGCTCAACGCCGCGGACCACGGCCTGCACTTCGCCAGCGCGCTGCTGCTGATCGCCGTCGGTGTGGCGGCGGACCGCAGCCGGGGCGGTGCCTACGCCACGAGGTGACGGGCAGCGCGGCGCGTGGCCGGGACAGTGCCCGTCCACGCGAGCGCGATGTCGTGAACGAGCAGTCGGCCGATCGGAAGGGACACGATGGCAGGGCGTGAGCGCAAGCTCCAAGCCGTCTCGGCCGCCGGAGCCGGTGACACCGGCGACGCCACGGCCGAGACGTTGCTGTGCATGGTCGCGCGCGGTGACGAGAAGGCGTTCGAGCGGTTGTACGACGTGGTGGCGGGCAAGGTGCTGGGCCTGATCGTGCGGATCCTGCGGGACCACGCGCAGTCGGAGGAGGTCGCCCAGGAGGTGCTGGTCGAGGTGTGGCGCACCGCCGGCCGCTACGACCCGCAACGGGGCAGCGCCCTGGCCTGGGTGATGACGATGGCGCACCGCCGCGCCGTGGACCGGGTGCGCTCGGCGGAGGCGGCGACCAGGAGAGAGGACCTCGCCGCCCGCCGTGACGTCGAGACGCCGTTCGACGCGGTCAGCGAGCAGGTCGCCGCGCGGGTCGAACGCCGGCAGGTGCAGCGGTGCCTGTCGGCGTTGACCGAGTTGCAGCGGGAGTCCATCCTGCTGGGTTACTTCCAGGGCTACACCTACCCGGAGACGGCCTCCTTGCTGGGCATCCCGCTGGGCACGGTGAAGACCAGGATGCGTGACGGACTGATCAGACTCCGAGACTGCCTGGGGGTGACCCGATGACCGACAACACCGCCCGCTCCGAAGCCCACACGCTGATCGGCGCCTACGCGCTCGACGCCGTCTCCGAGGCAGAGCGCCGCCTCTTCGAGGAGCACCTCGCGGTCTGCTCGGACTGCGCGCAGGAGCTCGCCGAACTCCGCGAGACCACCGCGCTGCTGGCCGGCGCGTCGACCGTCGAGCCTCCGGCGCACCTCCGCGACCGGGTGTTGGCCGCCGTCGCCGACACGCGCCGGCTCCCGCCGGAGACCGGCGGCGGCGCGACGTTCATCGGAACGAAGACCGGGTCCCGACCGGACGAACGGCCCGCAGTTACGGGTCCGAAGCTGTGGTTGCGCCGGACGGCCGCGCTCGCCGCCGCGGCGGGCATCGCGGTCGCCGTGACGCTGGGCATCCAGGGCGTGGACACGAACCGCCGGCTTGAGCGGGACCTGCATGCGCTGCAACAGGCCAACGCCCAGAACAGCCGGGTCGCCGAGCTGCTGTCCGCGCCGGACGCCAAGCTCGTCCGCGGTGAGGTGGCCGGCGGCGGCACGGGCACGGTCGTCGCGTCCTCGACCGAGGGAGCGGTGGTGTTCCTCGCCCAGGGCCTGGCGCGGCTGCCCGAGGACCGCGCCTACCAGATGTGGTTGATCGGTCCCGACGGTCCACGTTCGGCCGGGCTGCTCACGGCCTCCGACGATCGGATCGAGCCCTTGCTGGCGGGCGGTTTCACCGGCAAGGAGGCCGTGGGGCTCACGGTGGAGCCGCAGGGCGGGTCCCCCCAACCCACGACCCCGACCGTGGTGGTCCTCCCGCTCGTCTGAGGAACAGCACGGGAGCAAGAGCAATCCGCTGGGCGATCGGTGGCGAATACCTGGTGTGAACGCAACCACACACAGGCAGAAATCCGATCCCGGGGTGCCGCGGCTGCCGCTGTGGGCGGCCGCCGCGGCGGGTCTGATCGCGGTAGGGGCGGCGTTGGCCGCCGGGCACCTCGTCGCCGCGCTCATCGACCCGTTCGCCTCTCCGTTCCTGGCGGTGGGCAACACCGCCATCGACCTGACACCGCACCCGGTCAAGGACTTCGCGATCCGCACGTTCGGCGAGGACGACAAGCTCGTCCTGCTGGCGGGCATGGCGTTCGTCATCGCCGCCGCGGCGGTCGTCGCGGGACTGCTGTCCCGCCGCAGCCCGGCGCCGGGCACGATCCTGGCCGTCGGGTTGGGCGTCGTCGGTGTCGCGGCGGTGCTCGCGCGGCCCACGTTGGGCACGATCGCCGTGCTCGCGCCGTTGGCCAGTCTGGTCGTCGGTGTGGTGGTCTTCAGGTGGCTGCACCGGCTCGCGCGCCGTTCGCCGGCGGGCGGAACGCGGCCCGTCGAGGACACTGCGGACACACCCGCGACGGACACACCCGCGACGGACACACCCGCGACGGACACACCCGCGACGGACACACCCGCGACGGACACACCCGCGACGACGCGGTCGGTGGACTGGGCTGTCCCCGGCCTGGGACGCCGCCGCTTCCTGATCACCTCCACCGCCGTCGCAGCCGCCGCGGGAGCGACCGCGGCGGCGGGGCAGTTCATCGGCGGCCGGGTCGACGTCGAGGCCTCCCGCCGTTCCATCCGGCTGACCCCCGGGGTGACCGCACCGCCGATCCCGGCGGGCGCGGACTTCGCCGGTGACGGAACGCCGACCTTCATGACCTCGAACGCCGACTTCTACCGCGTGGACACCGCGTTGTCGGTGCCGAAGACGCGGGCGCAGGACTGGCGCTTGCGCGTGCACGGCATGGTGGACCGCGAACTCGTGCTCACCTACGACGACCTGCTGAACCGGCCACTGGTGGAGAAGACGATCAGCCTCTGCTGCGTGTCCAACGAGGTCGGCGGTCCCTACATCTCCACCACGAACTTCATCGGTGTGTCCCTCAGCGACATCCTCGCCGAGGCGGGCGTCCGACCCGGCGCGGACCAGCTCGCTACGCGCAGCGTGGACGGTTGGACCTGCGGCACTCCCATCGACGACATCATGAAGCCCGGCAGCGACGCGTTGCTCGCCATCGGCATGAACGGCGAACCGCTCCCCGCCGAGCACGGCTTCCCCGTGCGCATGGTCGTCCCCGGCCTGTACGGGTTCGTCTCGGCGACCAAGTGGCTGGTCGACGCTGAAGTGACCACTTTTGCCGACTTCGACTCGTACTGGGTCAAGCGGGACTGGGCGCAACGCGCCCCGATCAAGACCATGTCCCGCGTCGACCGGCCCAAGGCCTTCGAACGGGTGCCCGCAGGGAAGTTCGTCGCCGCCGGTGTGGCCTGGGCGCAGCGAAGGGGCGTCGAGAAGGTCGAGGTCCGCGTCGACGGCGGGTCTTGGCAGGCCGCGACGCTGAGCGAGGAGGTCAACATCGACACCTGGCGGATGTGGCGCGTCGAGCTGGACCTGCCCACCGGCTCGCACACCCTGGAAGTGCGGGCAACGGACCGGACCGGCTACACCCAGACCAGCGAGCGGGCCGAGCCGATCCCGGACGGCGCCTCCGGATGGCACACGATCGTGTTCACCGCACAGCCTTGACACGGTCGGTCCGGAAACAGCGCCAACTTTCTCCCCGATCCACCAATCCGATGCGACACCTGTGTCGAACCACCTGTGACAAGCCGGGAAACACAGTTCCGGTAACCGTCCTCAAAGGAGTGACTTCCATGCGCAGCACCCGGCTCGCCTCCGCGATCGGCGTCCTCACCGCCGCCTTGATCTCCGCCACCGCCTGTAGCAGCGGTGGGCAAGCAGCCTCCGACGCCCCGGCTTCGGCGGCTGCCACCACGACCACCACCACGACGACCAGTGCGGCGATGAGTGACGGTGTCACCACGACAGGGGACGTGTTCGGCGCGGGTTGTGCGAGTCTGCCGAAGGACACGGAGGGTTCGCTCGACGGGATGGTCGACGACCCGGTGGCGACCGCGGCGAGCAACAACCCGTTGCTGAAGACGCTGGTGGCCGCGGTGCAGGCCGCGGGCCTGGTGGACACGTTGAACAAGACCGACGCCAAGTACACGGTCTTCGCGCCCTACGACCCGGCGTTCGAGGCCCTGGGTCAGGAGACGCTGAACGCGGTGCTGGCGGACAAGGCGAAGCTGACCGGCATCCTGACCTACCACGTCGTGCCGCAGCGCATGGACAAGGACGGCATCCTGTCCTCGGCCAGCCTGCCCACCGTGCAGGGCGGGACGTTGAAGGTCGAGGGCTCGGGTGACAACGTGACCGTCAACGGCGCGAAGGTGCTGTGCGGCAACATCCCGACCGCCAACGCCACCGTCTTCGTCATCGACAAGGTCATGATCCCCACCTCCTGACCCGCACTCGCACCTCCCCAGCGAAGGGATCGCGGCCCACTCAGCGGCCGCGATCCCTTCGTCGTCGGGCGGGGTTAGCCTGGAGGACCGTCGTGGAGTGGATCCGGGGGGTATCTCGCATGGGCAAGGGCCGCACGCTCGCTCAGGTGTACCGGCAGTTCGGCGAGGTCGACGCCGCCGGGACATCGCCGTTGTACGAGCGCGTCGCCGTCGTCCTCAGCGAGTCCGAGGAGGCGTTGCGCGCGATCGAGGCGGCACCGGCGCGCAAGCGGCACCCCACGCTGATCCTCGCCGCGCTGCACGACCTCGCCCTCGCCGGACGTGCCCCGGAGCTCGCCGCGGCCTATGCCGCCGGGGACGTCGACGCTGCTGCCAGTGCGGCGATCGACACGTTGCTGAGGATGACCGACTCGGTCGTGGACATCGCCGTGCGCCGGCGGACGCGGACCGACGAGGCCGGGCACGCCGCCGTGCTGTACCCGGCCATTGCCGAGGTGGCACGACGGGTGGGCGCGGAGGCGGTCGGGTTGATCGACGTGGGCTGCTCGGCCGGGTTCAACCTCAACGTCGATCGCGTCGGCATCACGTACGGCAACGGGCAGTCGCTGGGCGACCCGTCGTCTCCCGTGCAGCTGTCGGCGTCGGTCGTGGGGGACCGGCCCATCCCGACGCGAGCGATGCCCGAGGTCGTCGCCAGGATCGGCGTGGACCTCGATCCGGTCGACGTGACCGACGCGGACGACGCCCGGTGGCTGCGCGCATGCCTGTGGCCGGACCAGCCGGACCTGTCGGAACGGCGCGCGCGGCTCGACGCTGAGATGGCGTTGGCGGCGACGGCACCACCGCAGCTGCTGCGGGGTGACCCACTCGAGGTGCTGCCCGACGCCTTCGCCCGGATGCCCTCGGACGTCCTGCCTGTCGTCACCACGACGTGGGCGCTGTCCCGCTTCACGCTCGAAAGCCGCCTGCGCTTTCTGCACCGCCTGGACGAAGCGGCAGCGGGCCGGGCGGTGGCATGGGTGTCGGTGGAAGGGGTCGGAGTCGCGCCGTCCATCCCGACGTTCGGCGACCGCCGCGCCTCCGGCCACAGCATCATCGGCTTGGCGGTGTTCGACGGGTCGGCCATGCGCGCCGAGGCCGTCGGCCGCTGCTGGTCACGGGGCCGCCTGTTGGCGTGGCTGGCGGACTAGGCGTTAGGCGCGGTCAGGCGTTGCTCGACAACCGCTCGAACACCGCACGCGCCTCACCGCCGGGCCTGATACCCAGGTCCGCGTCCAGCACCCGCCACAGGCGCCGGTAGACGTTGATCGCGCCGACGCGGTCGCCCAGGTGGGCTAGCGCACGCATCAGCAGCACCTGCAACGACTCACGGGTGGGGTGGGCGGACGCGTGCGGCGCCAGCAGGTCGGCCGCCTCCTCCCACGCCCCCAGCGCCACCTTCGCGGTCGCCAGGTGTTCCACGGCGGCGATCCGGCGTTCCCGCCACAACGCGACCACCGCCGTGGCCGGAGCCGAGGGCACCAAGCCGGCCAGCCCGTCGACCGGCCACCGCGACAGCGCGGTGGTCAACGACGTGACGGCACTGAGCGGATCGCCCTGGCGCAGGCAGGCCACCCCACGGCGGAGCAACCCGCCCGCGCACAGCACGTCCACGTCCTGCGCGGGCACGTCCAGCCGGTAGCCGTGACCGACGTGGGCCAGCAGGCGGGAGAGGCCGGCGTTCGCGGTGTCCAGGCAGCGACGCAGCCGTGACGCGTACAGCTGGAGGTTCTTGAGCGCGCTGCGCGGCGGTTCCCGCTCCCACAGGTAGTCCATCAAGCGTTCGGTGGACACGGCCGCACCGGCGTCCAGCGCCAGCGCGACCAGCAACGTCCGCGTCTTCACCCCGCCGGGCACCACGTCGACCGCCCTCGGCCCGCTCACCGAGGGCCCTCCTAACAGCCGGATGTCGACTTCCAGCCGCACCTGCGACGTCGAACGGATCGACACCCCGGATCTCCCCACGTCGAACCCGATCAGTCACCGCACACGGTAGGTCGTGGCGACGGGTGTGCGGAGGGCGGCCGAATGCCGCGAACCACCGGACGGCGCAACGCATACCGGACGTATACCGGCAGGTGGGAGCGTGCGGCTCGACGCCCGCACCGTGGGGAGGCACCGGATGATCCCGCACGATCCCGATTCGGGGAACCGCACCGCGCGCGGTGCGGTCCGGTCGCCGCGGCGGGGCCGGGGACGATCCCAGGCGGGTTGATCAGCACCACCCGACGCGGCGCGCCGACCGGTCCCGCCGCACCTCTCCAGAAGGGACGTGACCGATGGACCTGACCTTCGACGACTCGGAACTCGACCTCGGCGACCTGGCCGTCACCGCGATGCGTGACGCCGTCGCGCTGCCCGAGACCGGCGCCTCGGCGCAGGCGTGCTCGTGCAGCAGCACCTCGTGCTGTTGCTGCCAGGTGCCGCAGCTGCCGGCGTAGTTCTGAGCCGAACCGGGGGCGTTCGCGTGCGGACGCCCCCGGCCCACACCACGGGGAGCACCGGATGGCCAGTGACCGCACCACCACCGAACTCGCGCCGTACGCGCTGGTCCGGGTGGCCGCGCTGCCGCACCCCCGACCAGTCCCCTCCGACTTCCGGCAAGGCTTGGACGCGGTGGTCGCGGCCGAGGCCCGGATCGCCGCGCTGGCGCCGGATCTCGCCGACGCCCTGCACGACAGCGCCGCCGGCCACTCGACCTTCTTCCACCACAAGGTCGTGCTGCCGCTGCGCCGCGATGTGCACAACGGCCGCGTCCCGCGTCCTACGGCGTTGGGCACGTTGCCGGAACGGGTGCCGCTGCTGGGGGAGTGGTTGGCAGCGCATGAAGAGCTGGCACGAGCGGTGGACGCGGTGCTGGCCGCGTGGCCGCACGACCTCGCCGAGGCCCGCAAATGGCTCGCGGAGGTGTGCGCGACCGACGCGCTGCGCCGCGCGAGCGTGCTGACCGGCCCGGACCTGTTGCACGGCTTGGACCGCACCGCACGGGGACGGGGTGAGCCCGACCGCAAGGCGCGCAAGGCGGAGCCGACGGTGCTGCGGTACGCGTTGCGCGCGACTTCCAAGACCAGCCCGCTGTCCTGGTACACGCACGTCGGCTGGGGCGTGTGGGGCGAAGGGCCGTGGCCTGCGGCTGAGCCGGTGTCACATCCGGCGGTGCACCGACTGCTCGTGACGAGGCTGGTCGACGCCCTGAGCCTGCGGATGCCGCACCGGCTCGCGCCCGCCCTCAGGGAACGCGAAGGCCGCCTGCTGTTCCGCCGTGACGTCCCGGTCGAGGGCGTCGGTCGCGCTGCGGTGGTCCGCGAGGAAGAGGTGAACGTCGCCGCGTCACGCCCCTTGCGATTCCTGATCGAGGTCGTGCGCGAGGCGGGGCCGGACGGGCTGTCACTGGACCGGATCGCCGGGGCGCTGGCGGCCAAGCTGACCACTCCGGACGCGGACCGCACGGCACGCGCGTTCGTGGCGAAGACGCTCGACCTGGGCCTGCTGGTCCCGGTGTCCCCGATCCACCCCCAGGACCCGGACGCGGTCGGCTCGCTGGCCTCCTGGCTGGCGCCGACCGACGACGACACCGCCCGCAGGCTGACCACTCTCGCCACGACCACCGCCGCGTTCGCGACCGCCGACCCGCCGACCCGCGCGGCCGTCCTCGCGGAGCTCTCCGAGGGCTGGCGTGACCTGGGCGAGCGGGTCGGCGCGGACCTGACCGGCGTGACCCCGGTGGTCGAGGACGTGCTGCTGCCCGAACCGGTGCCCGTGCCGCCGGGTGCCGCGCCCGCGTTGACCCGCCTCACCCCGCTGCTGGTGGCGTTCGACCAGCACGTGTTGCTGAGGCGGCTGATCCGGGCCAGGTTCGTGGAACGGTTCGGTGAAGGTGGTGTGGCGACGTTGGCCGACTGCTCCGCGCCGCTGTCACAGGCGTGGCAGGAGTCCATGAACGTCGATGAGGTGGACGACCCGGACATCCGTGCCGTCATCGGGATGCGTGACAAGCTGGCCGGGCAGGTCCACGACGGCGTGGTGACGGACGACGTGCTGGCGTCCGCCGCCGACCTGCTGCCCGCGTGGGCTACCCGCCGCACCGGCTCGTACGGCTTCTTCGCCCAACCGACCCACGACGGTCGGCTGGTGGTCAACCGCGTCTACGCCGGGTTCGGCAAGTTCACCAGCCGCTTCCTCGACCTGCTGCCCGGCGCGCGCGACGCCGTGACCCATCAGGTGCGCCGCCACACCACCAACCCAGTGCAGTTCCGCCCGGTGCAGGGCTTCAACGCCAACCTGCACCCGTTGCTCGGCGCCCGCGAGGTCGGCGAGGACGCCCGGTGGGCCGACCTGGTCGCCGACGAGTTGGACGTGCGGCACGACCCGGTGACCGACGAGGTCCGGGTGACGCACCGAGGTGTGCCGCTCGACGTGCTGTACCTGGGTTTCCTGATCCCGCTCGCGCTGCCGGACCGACAGGTGCCGCTGTACTCAGATCTCGCCTGCGGCTGGGTGGACCTCGACCGGCTGCGCGCCGCCACGACGGACGGCGAGGTGACCACTCGGGGCCGGTTGACGTACGGGGATGTGGTGCTGGCACGTCGTTCCTGGGACTTCGCCGTGCCGCCGTCGGTCGGCGCGGAGGAACGGTCGGCGCTCGACGTGGCACGGTTGCGCGCCCGGCACGGGCTGCCCGAGCACGTCTTCGTCGGGCCGGACCGGGGGCCCGTGTCGGCCGACGCCTACCAACGCGCGCTCACGGCGGGTAAACCGCAGTACGCCGACCTGGGCGACCCGCTGCACCTGCGCTGCCTGCCGCGTCTGCTGGCGCGGTTCCCGGACGGCGTGCGGCTGACCGAGGCGTTGCCCGTGCCCGGTGTCGGGGACAGCCGGGTGGTCGAACTGATCGCGGAAACGTACTGGAGGGCCTCGTGACGGACGTCGTCTGCTACTACCACGACCCGGTGAAGGCGCCGCTGCTCCGCGATGCCGTCCTGCCGGCGCTCGCGGAGGCGGAACGTGCGGGCGCGACCGGGCACGTGGAGCGGCACTGGTTGCACGGGCCGCACGTGCGGGTGCGGCTGGACGGGCCGGACCAAGCCGCTCTCGTCGCCTCGCGCATCCGTGCATACCTGGCGATCAATCCGTCCACTGTGGACGCCGATCACGACATGCTGCTCGCGCAGGCCAAGCAGAACGGGATCGCCGAGCTGGTTCCGCCGCCGTACGAGCCGATCCGCCCGGACAACACCGTGGTCGTCGAGCCGACCGACCTCACGACTCTGCGGCAACTTCTGGTGTCCGACGCACTGGTCGACCTGCGCACCCGGTGCCTGAGGCTCGGCGTCCCCGCGATCGCCGACGCTGTGGCCGTGGACGGCACCAGCCAGTCACGCGTGCGGCTCGCCATGATCGCGATGACGGCGCACGCGAGCAGGTTCCCGGCGGGCCTGGTCAACGGGTACCACTCGTTCCTGTCGCACCTGGAAGGCTTCCTGCTCCACAGTGACCCGGACGGCGTCCTGCGCGCCCGGTTCGACGCGGTGTGGCAGCGGAATGCCGATCAGGTGGTCGAGACGGTCCGGGGTGTCGCCGAGGGCGCGGTCACCACGCCGTGGGTGACGTGGACGGACGGCACCCGTGCGGTGATCGAGGAGGCGTTCGACCAGGGCGAACTGCCCACCGAGTATTCGACGCAGCTCGGCGAGCGCGCGCTGGAGATGGGTGAGGACGAGGCGATCCGGCGCTGGCACCGCGACTCCACCGACCGGATCAGCGACTACCACGTCAGGTTGCGGGAGGTCGACTTCGACCACCCGGACTACCAGCGGCCCGTCACCGTCTACCGCTTCGGGACGAACATGCTCTACCAGCTGCTGTCCGTGTGCGACGTGACGCCCGTCGAGCGCTACCTCGCCGCGAGCCTGGTCGTGCGGGCGGTGCAGCGGATCACCGGCATCGGGTGGTCGGAGCACGTCGCGCAGATGGCGAAGGTGATCCGTTGAGCGCGGTGTTGTTGCGGCTGCGGCCGATCGTGCACGCCACGCCCACGGCGACCGGTCTGCACGTGCGGGGGTGGCGTTCCAGCTTCACGCTCGACGGCGGCAAGGGGCTGTGGACGATCTGGGAGCGCTTGGCCGGTCCGCTGGCCGACGGCGTGCCGCCGGAGCAGTTGGCCGTGCCGGAGAACGCGTCGCCGGCCGTGGCGCGTGCGTTGGAACTGCTCATCGGCCAGCTCCACGAGCACGACATGCTGGTGGAGGTGCCCGCCCAGTGGAGTGAAGGACAGTGGGGTGAAGCACAGTCGGGTGACGACGTGCCTGCCGACATCGCGAGCTGGCTGGAATCCGTCGCGCCGTCACCGCTTGAGGCGTGGCAGCGGCTCCGGTCGGCGATGGTCGTGGTGACTGGTGAGGGTGCCTTGGCAGCTCACGCCCACCGTGCTCTCGTCGCCGTGGGCCTGGACGTCACGCTGCGGCCCGGTGCCGGTCTACTCCTGGTCGGCGGCGCGCACGCCGTAGCCGCCGGGTGCGCCGCCGACGCCGGTTTCGTGGTCGCGCCGGGTTCGGTCGCGGACGTGCAGGCCGACGCGGTGGCGGTGGCGGAACGGTTGGCGGGCGCGTCGGGGCCACCGCCGGAGGTATTGGCCGCGCTGGTCGGATCGGCTGCGGCGCACCGGCTCGTGTGCGCGGTGGGCGGGCTTCCCGACCCGTCCACCGAGGTGGTGGACATGTGGAGCGACGTGCCGCCGACCGGGCCGCCGCACCAAGCCGTCCTCGTGGCCCGGCTCGACCCGCTGCACGCCGAGTACCACCCGTGGCTGTCTCCGGTCCGGCCACAGGAGCCGAACGGCACGGTGCTGGACGTGTTGGGCGATCGGGAATTGGGGCCGGTGCCGACTCCGCTGCCCGGTGAGCTGCCGCAGTTGCCGGTCAAGCTGGCCGCGTCCGGTGACGTGGTCGGGTTCGGCACCACCGAGCACGCCGCCCGGCTCGACGCCCTGCTCCGCTCCGCACGTTCACTTGCACCGGACGGCGTGGTGCTCGGCGCGGATCAGGTGCACGCACTCGGTTTGGCCCTGCGCACGGCCGTTCGGCACCTCGACGGCACAACGGTCGAAGAGGACGAGTGGGCCGCCGACCCGACCGCCCGGCGTTGGTGGAAGGCCGTGACGCTCCGGTTCGCCCTGCCCGCCGTGGTCGAGGTGACCAGGCTCGGTCCGCGGGTGGTCCGTGCGGTGGTGCGGGCCGACGGTGAGGAGCTGTCCTGGGCGGTCGAAGCGTCACCGGCGGACGCCGTCGCGTTCGCCGCGATGGCCGCCGCCGGACGGGCGCAGGCCGGGGTCACCGGAACAGTCGTGCTGTGCGGTGCCGCGCCCTTCGCCGAACCCGATGGGGCCGCCGCACCGTGGACGAACCGGGACTGGTACTGGCCGTATGGCCTGCGGGACGGCGAAGAGGCGTTCCAGGACGACCTGCGGGCGCTCGCGGCGGACGTCAAACCGGTGCACCTCGGTCCCGTGCTGGAGGCGGCGGGCCTGGTGGCGTTCGCGGTTCAGGAGGACGGCCGGTGACCGTGCGGGTGGTGGAGCTGGCCGACTACACGATCGGTGACCTGGACGGCATCGGTCCCGTGCTGCCGGTGCGGTTCGACGGCGCTCTGGTGCTGATCGGGCCGGTGTCGGACGGGGTGTGCGTGGGCTGTGCCGAGGACGCACGGCTGGCCACGCTCGGCTCGTCCGTGCCGCGTGGGGATCGGCGGATGCGGTTGGGAGGCTTGGCGTCTCCGGCGTTGCGACCGTTGGTGACAGTGCTGGTCGACCGGGTGCTGGCCGATCCCGCTGCCTACCGCGACAAGGTGGTCGCGTTGCGGACCGACCTGGCGACGGTGGGGGAGCACCGGGTGCGCCCCCGGCCCGGTGGCTGCCCGACGTGCGGCCCTCTGCCCGAGGATTCACCGGAGACGGTGGTCCGCGAGCCCGTCCCGGTGGTTCCCGGCACGTTGCGCGGGCCGAACCCGCTCACCGAGGGCGACGCCCTGCGGCGTGAGCTGTTCGACCTCAGGCACGGTCCGGTCGGCGGGATGTACCGCATCGGTGACCTGACCGTGGCGGCGGTGAGTGCCGAGCTGGGTGGTGGGCAGGCCGGGTTCGGCCGCACCGCCGACTACGCCGAGGCCGAACGGGTCGCGCTGTACGAAGCCGTGGAACGGCACGCGGGCATGCGTCCCCGGCGCGTCACCACGGTCGTGGAGGCGTCGTACGCGGAGCTGGGCGATCGTGCGCTCGATCCGACGCGGCTCGGCCTGCCCGACCACGAGTCGCCGCACGTCGTGCCGTACCACCCGGACGTGCGGACCCGGTGGGTGCACGGTTGGTCGTACACCCACGGGCGGCCGGTCCTGGTGCCCGAGCACGTGGCGTACTGGGGGTACGGTGAAAGGCGGTTCGTGGACGAGACGTCCAACGGGTGCGGCGCCGGCAACAGCCTCACCGAAGCCGTGCTGTACGGGCTGTTCGAGGTCGCCGAACGGGACGCGTTCCTGATGGCCTGGTACCAGCGGACGCCGTTGCGGAGCCTGCGCGTGCGCGACGACGTCACCGCGCACATCGCGGACCGGTTGGCACAGCTCGGCTATCGGCTGGAGCTCTACGACGCCACCAACGACCTGGGTGTGCCGTCGGTGCTGTCGCTCGCGCGTTCTCCCCGGCAGCCGCACGCCTTCTTCGCCGCCGGTGCCGGGCTGGACCCGGACGCGGCGATGCGGTCGGCGGCGGCCGAGGTGGTGATGGACGTGGAGGCGGGCGCCAAGCGCTACCGCGTCGAGCCCGGTGACTACGACACGGACCGGCTGCGGCGACTGCTCCGCGACCCCCGGCTGATCCGGGGCATGGAGGACCACGTGAACGTCAACGGCCTGACGGAGGCCGTCGAGCGGCACGACTTCCTGGTGCCGGGACCTGAGGTGGATCTGCGGGTGCCGGACGTGCCGCGCGACGACCTGGACGCGTTGCTGGAGCACTACGTGCGCAAGTGGGCGGGGTTGGGGTTGGAGGTGATCGCGGTCGACCAGAGCGACCCGGTGGTGCGTGACCGGCTCGGCCTGCACTCGGCGAAGGTGATCGTGCCCGGCACCGTGCCGATGACGTTCGGTGAGCTGAACCGGCGCACGCAAGGCATACCGCGGCTGCGCCTCGCTGGTCCTCCGCTGCCCCATCCGTTCCCGTGAAGGCCGTTCCCGTGAACGCCGAGGCCTTGCGCGCCGCCTACACCCACGGGCCGGGGCGGGTGGTCGAGCCGGGGACGTCGCCGCGCACGGCCGCTCCGGAGGGGCCACGCGTGCCGCTGACCTCGTTGCGCGGACGCTTCGGAGCGGCGTTGGCCCGGCTGCTGACCGACGTGGCGACCCCGCTGCGGTGGGAGCCGTGGAACCAGTACAACGACCACCGCGCGTACCCGTCGGCACGGGCCGCGTCCACCGTCGACCTGGTGGTGGAGGGCCGGTGGCTGCTTGATCCGGTGCGCCGGGTGCTGGTCGGCGAAGGAACTCCGGTGATCGACGGGCCGGTGCGGGTCGAGCTGGTCCGCCGCCGCGATCGTCTCTCGCCCGGATACCGCGAGTTCGGTGACGTGCTCACGGAGTTGGAAGTCGGGCACGTCGCGGGGGCGTTGGTCGAGCACGCGGCACGGCTCGGTCTCGACGCGCGGGTGTCCGGGCTGACCGTCACGGTGGCGTTCGAAGGCGTTGCCGACCCGGCTCCTGTTCCGCTTCGAAGTTCGGGAGTGGGTCCGCGTGGTGTCGCGGCCGATCCCCGGCCATTGCCTTTGAGCGTGCTGCAAGCGGTGGTCGAGGCTCTTGATCACCCGCCCGCCGGGTCGCCTGTGCGGGACGACCTGCGGCACCGGCTCGGCGTGCGGAACGTCGTGGGTGTCGACGATGGCTGGTACGCCGTGGACGGTGGGCTGCGGCTGGTGTCACCGGGGCCGGCCGTGGCGGGGTTGCAGCCGGTGTTCGGCCATCCGCCCGGGACGATCCACGTCGCCTCGATGAACCTCGCGCTGGTGACGACCGGTGACCCGGCCGCCGCCGTGGCGTCCGACGGTCCGGACGGCTACCGGGCGCTGCTGCGTGCGGCCGGTGCGACCGCGCAGCACGTGTGCACGGCGACGGCGCGCTCCGGGGCGTTCTGCCGGCCCGCGCGCAGCACCGACGACGGACCGCTGGAGGCCATGGTCGGCGCGCCCGCGTCGCACACGCTGCTCTACCTGCTGCTCGTCGGCCGCCCGCGTGGCACGGGCTTCACCTACGACCTCACCCCACTGGAGACGTCATGACGTGGACCAGCCTGCACGTGCGGCTGTCGTGGGCGGTCGAGGACGTCGACGCGTTCATCGCCGACGTCCTCGCACCCGAGTTGGACGGGCACCGTGCGGCGGGACGTGTCGCCGACTGGTTCTACGTGCGGTACTGGGAGGCCGGCCCGCACCTGCGCGTCCGGGTGCGTGACGCGGCCGTGGACCTGGCCGATCGGTTGCGTTCGCTCGTCGCGGGGGCTGATCGCCCGGTGGTGGTCTCGTCTCCCGACTGGCTGCCGCACGGTGACGTCCGCGAGATGCCGTACGTGCCCGAGGTGGAGCGGTACGGCGGGCCGGAGTCGCTACCGGTCGCCGAGGCGGTGTTCTGCCGCAGCACCGAGGTGGCGGTGGCCGTGCTGCGGTCGGCGGGGTCGAAGTTCACCGCAGCCGTGGAGCTGGTGATGGCCACGACGATCGCGGTGAAGCTGGACCGGGTGGAGGCGGCGTCGTGGCTGCGTTCCCTGGCGACGGGGTGGCGGCAGGCGCGCGAGCCCGTCGCCCCGCCGGGGATGCGTTCCCACATCGCCGCGCGGACGTTGCACGAGGCACGTGCGACCCACCTCGCCGCCCGGTGGGACCGGCTCGAATCACGCGCGACGGGTGCGGTGGGGTACTGGGCGGACCAGGTGCGGGCGGTGGACCTGCCGCGTTACGTCTGGGCCTCGCAGCTGCACATGCTGTTCAACCGCCTGGGTCTCGGCCCGGAGGAGGAGCGCACCGTCTGCCGGCTGGTGGCGATGACGGCCGAAGCTCCGGACGGGCCGACGCCGTTCCACGAAGACGGCGCGACGGCAGCCGACCGGCGTTACCTGGCGGCCAGCAAGTTCCACTCGGGCGTGCCGGACCAGGGTCCGCTCAAGGTAGAGGTCACGTCGCCGACTCTGCCGTGGTGGCCGGACGTGCCGCTGCCCGACGCCGCGCCCGTGTCCGGTGCCCTGGCCGACGCGTTGCTGGCCCGGCACACCGCCCGTGGCCCGGAGCTGTCCGGCCCGCTGGACGCCAGGCAGTTGGCGACCCTGCTGTGGACGGCGCAGGGTGCTCTCCCGGACGGGCGCAGGCCGTACCCGAGCGCGGGAGCACGGCACAGCGCGAGGCTGCGGGTGGTGGCGTTGCGGGTGACCGGGCTGGAGCCGGGCGTGTACGAGGTGGACGAGGTGCGGCGGACGCTGGTCCACGTCGCGCCCGCGCCGCCGGTGGACGACGTGCGCGCGTCCTCGATGTGGTTCGGCGAGGGGGAGGGAAGGGTGGACCCGGCCACGACGCCCGCCGTGCTTGCCCTGTACACGCGGATTGGTGAGTTACGGGCGGCGTACGGCCTGCGGGCGCTGCGGTTGGCGTTCACGGAGGCCGGGCACCTGGCGCAGAACCTCGCGCTGGTCGCCGCGTCGTCGGGGCTGGCGCTGGGCATGATCGGCGGCTTCTACGACGACATGGCGCACGACGTGCTGTGCCTGGACGGCGTGGACGACACCCTGGTCTACCTGATGCCGCTGGCGTCCGTCTGACCTGCTGTTTTACCGTCAGGCGTCGCCACGCATCGAGCGGCGGATCTCTTCGAGCTTGTCGAGCCCGGCCTGCCGACGTGCCTCGAACTGGTCCTCGACCGCCTTGGCCTCCGGGGTGGCCTCCGCGAGCTCCTCGGTCCCGATGCCGGTGGCGACCCGGCTCTCAATGCGGTCGCGGACGTGCTCGAAGGTCGGCACACCGCCCTCGCTGTAGTCACCGGCCGGCACCGCGGTCGGCGGCGCCTGCTCCTCGACGATCTCGGCGTCGATCACCGGTTCGTGGTTCTCGTTCATCGCCCAACTCCCGTTCGTCGTGACTCCCGAGGCTACCGCCTTACACCGATTGGGTGACTCGGTGACGGCGGTTCCGAACGTGGGCGATCACCTTCACCATGAGCGCGGACACCGCGACGCAGTAGACGCCCAGCACGACGACCTGGTGCGGGTAGCCGACGCCGCCGTCGATCAGCAGGCCGCTCAGCCCTGGACCGGCGGCCGAGGCGAAGACCAGGATCGCCACCACCACCGAACGGATCGCGCCAAGGTGGTCCACGCCGTAGATCTCCGGCCACGTCGCGCCGAACAGGCTGAGTGACAGGCCGTTCGTCACGCCGTAGAGGGCCATGAAGGCGAACAGGCCCCACTGGGCCTCCGTCAGGCCCAGCACCAGCAGCCCGCCGCCGAGCGGCAGCAGGAAGAGCGGCACCAGGCGCAACGCGGTCAGCCGGTCGACCAGGTGACCGCCGATCACGTTGAACACCACCGTCGACACCGCGTACACCGTGAACGCCGTCGCCGTCACCTGGAGCGGCCACCCGCGCAGGTCGGCCAGGTGCACCTGGTTGAAGAACACCGTGTTGCCGATCAGCGCGGGCGCGCCCATGGCCAGGCAGACGAGGTAGAAGTACGGATCGCGCAACGCCTGCCGTCTGGTCCAGCTCGGCGTGGACACGCGAGCGCTGTGCACGGCGTCCGGCGCCGGCATGCGTTCACGGCGGAACAGCGCGGCCACCGCGAAGGCCGCGACCAGGAGGACGACCGCGCCGAGCCACCACACCTGGCGCCAGCCGGCCGCTGCCACCATGAGCACCACCAGCAGCGGGAACAACGCCTCACCGGCGTTCAGGCCCAGGGTCGACACCGACATCGCCCGACCGCGCTCGCCGGTGAACCAGCGGCCCACCACGGTGAACGCGATGTGGGTCATCATGCCCTGCCCGAAGAAGCGCAGCAGGACCACGGCGGCGAACAGCACGATCACGTGGCCGGACGCAGCCATGGCGAACGCGCCCAGCGCGAGCATCGGCACGGCCACCAGCACGACGTGCCGCGCCGGGTACCGGTCGACCGCCGGGCCGGCTTTGGTCAGCACGAGGGCGCTCACCAGCGTCGCCGCCATGTACAGGCCGCCGAACTGCCCGTGGGACAGGCCGTGCTCGGCGCGGATGTCGTTGCCGAACAGGGAGATGAAGAACGTCTGGCCGAAGCAGGACAACAGGAACAGCAGGAAACCCCCGGACAGCCAGCGTTTGTCGCGGCGGAGGAAGTCGACGGTGCTCATCGGCGGGTCTCCAGGGTCAGCTCGGCGTGCGCGCGGGCGTGCGCGCGGGCGTGCGTCGCCCAGTTCACGTCGCGGTGCGCGGACATCATGTGCAGATCGCGCCAGTGCCGTGCGATCGGGTGGTCTTCGAAGTGGGCGGCGGTGCCGGACAGCTCCACCAGCCGGTGCACCGCCCGCACGCAGAGCCGGGCGAGGTAGGCGCGGTCACGCCCGACGGTCGCCGCTTCCAGCGCCGTGAGCGGGCGGCGTTCGAGCCCGGCCGAGTGCAGGGTGTCGCACACCGAGTCGTACAGCCACCGCCCCGACACGACGACGCCACCCGGCACCGCGGTCACCCGTCCGCCGGACGCCGTTGCGAACAGCGGGCGGCACCCGGTGAACATCAGGTCCGCAGCCGACATCCGTCCGACGACGATCTTACGGGGGAGTTCCCGTGCCGGGCCATCACGCGGAAAAGCCATTGCGGTAATGCGCGCCGTGCCCGCATACTCGAATCACACCGCGAGACGAGGGAGTCGGAGTCATGACGAGCATGGGAAAGCGAGGTTCGCAGCGCTTGCCGCAAAGCACCGCGATCGCCGCCACGTGCCCGTCCGTCGATGAACGCAGTGCTCTCCCGCTCCAGCGGGAAGAGCTTCTGGCCTGCGCGGACTCCCTGCCCTGACCTGATCTGGTCACGTGGACAGGGAGCCGCCCATCGGGAAACCGATCCGGGCGGCTCCACTATTTCGGGCACCGGAAATCACTTTTCGAATGCCGTTCATCACCGGATTCGATGTGTCGGTTGACAATTTATTGCAGAGCGCGTTGGTCCAGCGGAACGGACACCGGACTTTCACTCCGATGACGCGGGTTCGACTCCCGTACGCGCTACGACCGGGGTGCCTGGCGCCCCGACTGCCTCTTCAGCTCAGCACGCCCCTGTAGCCCAACGGTAGAGGCAACGCGCTCAGAACGCGTTCGGTCCAGGTTCGAATCCTGGTGGGGGCACGTCCGGCACTATTTCGCCTTGTCGTAGCGATCGACCATCGCCTGGTAGGCGTTCACCATGGTGACCTCGCGGAAGTGCTTCGCGGCCTTGTCCCAGGTCCACGTCAGGTGGGGCCCGTGGTACTTCATGTCCACACCACCGAAGGACAGTCGGAGCATGAAGTCGCGCTTGGTGTCCACGATGAAAGCACTGAGAGTCGTACCGGTGCCGGTGTCCCCCAGGAGGACGATCGCCTTGTCCCACGGGCCGTCCACGGCGCGCTCGGCAACGTTGCCCTCGCTCCCATAGTTTTTGCGCATGAGTTGCAGCGTCAGGTCGTAGCGCCCGGTCGGCGTCTTGTACTTCTCCTCGTGATAAAGATCGCGCTCCATGTTGGCGCGGCCGAACCCGATCTCGATCAGCCCCTTGGCATCGCTGCTCTTGTGCTTGGGGTCCTCGTAGAAGAGGGCGCGCCCCTCGCAGTTCCGGACCCCGGCGGTGATGGAACCGTTCCCGCTGGCCAGCTCGTCGGTGAACTTCTTGTGGTCGAGGAACTCGGCGAGCTCGCGCACGTGGTCGGCGAACATGTCGCAGGCGCGCCAGCTCTCGATGGTGGCGGCCCTCACCTCTTCGAGCGACTTGAGGCTGGGGGGAGTCGGAGGAGTCGGAGTCATGCCCCCACCGCCGCCGCCTCCGCATGCGGAGAGCAGGAGACCAGCGGCGAGGACCGCCGCAAGGCCCTTGCCCAGCCTTCGCCGGCGACCGGTTGTCGATGGGGTGGTCACGCCACATCCTCCAGGGTTGTCGATCAGTGGGTCTGTCGCCTTGACGGCACGCGTGCGCCGATGCCACAGCTGATCGTCACGTTATGAGGTCGGTGGCTCCACTGGTGTCCGGTGAACACCGGACATGTGCGGCTCCGGCCGGCCCGCTCCCGGTCGATCTTCGGGAGCGGGCTGAACCAGTGCTCAGCGGCGGGGCAGCAACGGGATCGTGAGCTGGACGGGAACGTTGTGGTGCGGTCCGGTGTTGGCTGTGTCGTGGTAAGTGCCGTCGGCTCGCTGACGCTGGTACACGACGGTGAGCCGGGCCGGACTGTGAGCAGTCGCGGTGATCTGGTTGCCGCGGACGACGACTGTGCCCGCGTCGGCGGGATGCAGCTCGGCGCGGATGCGGTTTTGCGGGTTGGTCAGCGTGAACTCGGCGCCGTGGGCGCTGGTCACGTGGACGGTGGTGGTCGCGGGGCCGTTCGGGCGGGGACGCAGGACGCGGTCGTCGGCGCGGATTCGCAGTGGTCCTACGCCGGACGGCACGAGCTGGTCCTTTGTGGACGCTTCGATGGACAGGTCGTCGCCGAGGTGCAGGCGCGAGGTGTACAGCGCGCGGGACGAGGTGGTGGACGGGCGGCCGTGGTGGACGTAGTAGAGCTGCGTGCCGTCCGGTGAGTCGATGATGCTGCCGTGTCCGGTCGAGTACAGGCCCTGCGCCGGGTCCTGGGACAGCACGGGGTTCGCGGAACTCTTGTGCCACGGCCCGAGTGGGCTGGTGGCGGTCGCGTAGCCGACGCCGTAGAACTCGTTCTCGTAGTTGTTGGCCGAGTAGGTCAGGTAGTAGCGGGGATTCCCCTGCGAGTCGACGGTCCGGATCGTGGTCGAGCCCTCGGCCCACCGGCGGTCCTTCTTCTGGCCACCGGACTTCGCGTAGTCGTGGACGTGCGCGTTCTCCCACGCCTGCTTGTCCGAGCCGTAGTCCAGGACGGGGACATAGCCGTCCTTGCGGACACCGGGCGGATCGTTCGGCGCACGGTTGCTGTTGACGTACGCGGGCGCGATGGTCGGCATGGTCCGGCCGGTGGGGTCGCGCCACCAGTCGCCGGTCAGCTCGACGGCGTAGATGTTGGACTCCTCGATGTACTTGCCCAGGTCGTCGTCCCACACCCAGTTCCGGTAGGCGTTGCGGGAGAAGTACAGGTAGATCCGTCCGTCGGCGTCGAAGTACACGTTCGGGTCGATGTAAGGGATGTAGGTCCCGAGCGGGGCGGTCCGGCCCTCCTCCAGCGTGGCGGGCGGCTTCTTCTGCGCGGCGTCCATGATGAGGTTGACGTCGTGGTAGGTGGGGTCGTAGGGGGAGTAGTCCAGCGGCGCTTCGGCGATGTCGTGGAACGGCCCGGCCGGCGAGCGCGACACCGCGACGCCGACCTTGCACGGCTCTTCGAAGTCCGCGTGCCGGAAGTGCTCGGCCACGCCGCGGTTCATCCTGGCGGCGTAGAACAGGAAGTACAGGCCGGTTTCCGGGTTGTGGTAGACCTCGGGCGCCCAGAACCAGTCGTGCGCCCAGTCGCCGTCCTGCCCCGCCCGCAGCGCGCCACCGGGCAGGTGCTCCCACGTGGCGAGGTCGGGGGAGCGGTAGATGCCGAAGTGGTGGCCGGGGTCGGCGCCCTCCGTGGAGTACGCGTAGTAGTAACCGCTGGGGCGGTCGAACAGCACGAACGGGTCCGCGCCGGGGGTGGCGGCGTCGTTGTGGAAGGTCGCGTCGGTCGCCCGGACGGGGTGGGCCGGTTGGGCCGGTTGGGCCGAGACCGGTGCGGGCACGAGGCTTAAGGCCGCGATCGCGGCGACGAGCAGGGTGGTACGTCGCATACCTCTCATCCTGCCGCCGACCTACTCGGCGTGGAATGCCGTGGACCGTACTGATTCCGGTATCGAACGAAGCGGGAAATGCGATACGCCAAGGAAGGACTGATAGAGGGGATCACGCGATGTCACGATTACGCCGTTCCATCGGCGCGTTGATGTTGACGGTCGTCGTCTGCGCGGGGGCGTCGGCGGGACCTGCGTTCGGCGACACCTCGGCACCGGCCGAACCCGCCGCAACCCAGCCCGTCGCAACAGAACCCGTAGCCACCGAGCCCGCAACGACCGAACCGCCTGCCACCGAACCGCCTGCCACCGAGCCGCCCGCGACCGAACCGACTGAAACCCAGCCGATCGAAACCCAGCCGACCGAGACTCCACCGACCGAGACCTCGAACCCGGTCGAGCCCACGAATGCCGAACCCCCGGCCCCGGCCGAACCGTCCCCGACCGAACCGATCACGATCACGACCACCACCCCGGTCACGCCCACCGATCCGGCAGCCGCGGAACCCGTTGCGCAGTCGGTCGATCTGACGATCTCGGTCACCTTCGACAAGCCGGTGTACTTCGCCGACGAAGAGGTCACCGTGCGGGCCGGCGTGACGAACGTCGGAACCGCGTCCGCGACCAGGGTGTTCCTGGACTCGACCGGGAACCTGTCGAGCCATTACTGGTCCGGGTTCGGCTACGGCGGCTCGCCGCCGATCGGCCCCGGAGAGACAGCGGAAGGCACGCTCTCCGCGCGGATCACCGCCGCGGACGACTTGCTGACCCTCGTCGTCACCGCCAGATCCGACATCGAGCCGGACGTGAACCCGGCCGACAACACGGTCACGGTGTCCGTCCCGATCACAGTGGTCCGCGGCACCTTGACGGGGACCGTTTACGGCGACAGCGACGGCAACGGTGTGATGGGCGCGGACGAGGCGCTCGCGGACCTTGAAGTCACCGTCCGCGGCGGCCGCCCTTACGCCGACTACACCGCCACCACCGATTCGGCCGGCCGCTTCACGTTCCCCGACCTGCCCCGCGGCCGTTACGAGGTCAAGTACGCGAGCGACACGTGGTGGTCCCCGCACCTGGAGGTAGACGTCGACGGTGTGGACGACCCGGACCTGCTGATCCGCGGCACCCCGTTGGCCAACCGGGTCCTCACCGTCACCGGGGCACTTGACCGGTCGACCTACCAACTGGGCGACACAGCCCGCTTCGCGTTGACCCTGGCCAACAGCGGACCGATGCCACTCACGGGTATCACGGCGGCGTGCTGGTCGAACGGCAACGCTCCGCTCGATCTCGGCGAGCTGGCACCCGGAGGCCCCGGCGTCACCCTGCCCGCGAACGCGAGTCGGGACCTCGTGGTGCCGATCCCCATCGACAGCCGCATGGTCGACACCGGGAACCTGCAAGCGGATTGCACGTTCGGCGCGCCGCCCCACTACAACGGAAATGTCGTCGTCAAGGTGCTCGCGCGCGTGCCGGGAGGCCGAGCCCCGAAGGTCGCCGGCCTGGTGGCGTTGGAGCGCCCCAGGTCGGGGACAGCGCCACTGGGGCCTCCGGTGCCCGGCGCACCGGTGCCGAACCTGAAGGTCTACCTGAAGGACCAGTTCACCGGCGCGGTCTTCGTCCGTGCGACGACCAACGCTTCAGGCGTGTTCGAGTTCTTCGACGTGCCTGCCGGAACGCACCAGTTCGGCGTCGTCGGGCCGTGGGAGATCGTCCACGGTGGCCCGGTGTTCCCGGTCACGGCAGGTGACAACGGCTCGCCGTCGAACCACCTCGTGCTCCTCGTCCCCGGCACGGACAAGCCGGACCCCGATCCGGCGCCCCGGCCCAACGACCCGTCCCCACCACCAGGCACCGCACCACCAGGGGCCGCACCACCGGGAACGGGGCCGGCGCAACAGCCCACAGCGGCACAACTCGCCGCGACGGGCGTGAACGTGACGTGGCTCGCACTGGGCGGGTTGCTCACGCTGCTGGCGGGCATCGGCCTGCTGACGCGCACCGGCCGAAGGCGGATCTGACCGCGTGGTCGGCGGGTCGAGCACCGGGCCTTCAGCGCCAGGCGCTCGACCTGCCACCGCCCTCGTGGTTCATCCGCATGGAGCGTGCCCCCGCGTCGGACGTCGGGCCGGGACTCGGCTGCGATCGGTCCGTCACGTCGGTGGGCCGCGCGGTCCAGTCCGCGCCCAGCCTGGTCCGGCGAGGGTTGGCGACCGCCCTTCCGAAGTCTGTCTCGTGCATCGTCCCTCCAGGTCGACTACCTGTACCCCGATAGTTGCCGGCCGGCCGCACCGGCCAAACGATGAGGTACGTCACGCGCCACGCCACGACCCCCGCCGGTGGTGCGTGGCGGGGGTCGTGGCGGTTGCGGTCCGGCGCGGTGTCACCCGGCCCCGTGCGGTGTCACCGAGGGGTGGTCACCCTGTGCAGTTGGGGACCGCGGGAGTGCTGCCGACGCAGTTGTTCGGCGTGTTGGCGGTGATGGGGGAGTTGGTGGTGGTCATCGTGCCGCCTTGGCGGTACACGCCGCCGGCGCCCAGGAGCAGCGCGTGGTTGTCGGTCACGGCGGTCTGGGTGAGGGTCGTCGCGGTGGACTGGATCGCGGAGATGCCGCCACCGCGCCCCGCGGTGTTGCCGGTGATGAACAGCGGGCTGCCGGAGACACCGGTGACCGTCAGCGTGCCGCGGAGACCGTTGTAGATGCCGCCGCCGTCGCCAAGGGTGACGTTGCCGGACACCGGGCTGTTGGTGAACGTCGCGGCGGGTGCGGTCCCGGACGGGGTGTCCGCGTTGGCGAGACCGCCGCCGTCGCCCGAGGCGGTGTTGCCGGTCAGGGTGCTCCCGGTGAGGGTGACCGCGCCGCGGTTGAGGATGCCGCCGCCGTCGCCGAGCACGTTGCCCCGGGTGAACGCCACCCCGGTCGTCAGCGTCAGGCTGCCGGTCGGGCTGACCTCGGCGATCCGGAACAGGCCGAGGCCCAGCGGCGAGTCGTTGGTGACGGTGGCGGGACCGACCATCTCGATCGGCGTGGTGATCACCGGCAGCGCGTTCGACGGGCCACCGTGCGCGGTGGTCATCCGGTACGTGCACCCTCCCGCCAGCGCGAGGGTGTCCGAGGTGGCCGTGGAGTTGGCCAGGTTCACCGCCGCGACCAGGGCGTTCTCGGTGCAGGCGACGGGGATGGTGATGGCCTGGGCCATCGGTGGGAAGGCGACCAGACCCCCGGCCATGATGGTGGCGCCGAACAGGGCTTGGACTGTGGTGCGGATGCTGCGCATGACGACTTCATTTCCTGGAGCACGATTGTGGATGACCTTGGCGGCACGCCGGTGGCAAAAACAATGCGGATGGCGTGCGCGTGCATCAGCACGATTCGAGTGGTGCTGTTCAGCCAATGATGTTCATCCATGCAAAAGACCTCGGTAGTGCGAATCCTCCGCGATCGAAACGGGAGGACTCATGCCACCGAGGTCCTGGGTAACTCCTTTCAACCTATACCTTCGTCGGATCGACCGATACCGTAGTCGCCCGAATGGGCGTAACTGCTCGGCGTTCCCGAAAGTATTCCACGTCAGCGGTCCAGGAGGGCCCTGGCCAGGTCGTCCGCCACGGCGTGCCGGTACGGGTTGGTCGCGGGACCGGCCGCGGTCGGGTGCACGCGGTTGGTCATCAGGAGGACGAAGGCACGGCTGTCCGGGTCGATGACCAGCGACGTTCCGGTGTACCCGGTGTGGCCGATCGTGTAGGGCGTGGCGAGCATGCCCATGAACGCGGGCTTGTTCAGGTCGAGGCCCAGCCCGCGGTCGGCGCCGGGAATGGCGGCGTTGCCGTTCCTGGTCATTTCCCGGACGCTTTCCGGCCGCAACACGCGCCGGTCGCCGTACTGGCCGCCGTTGAGCAGCATCTGGGCGAACACCGCGAGATCGTGGGCGGTGGAGAAGACGCCGGCGTGCCCTGCCGTTCCACCGAGGTACCAGGAAGTGGAATCGTGCACCTCGCCCCAGATCAGCCCGCGCGAACCACGCACGTACTGGGTGGGCGCGATGCGTGGACGCAGGTGCGACGGCGGGTTGTACATGGTGTCGTGCAGGGAAAGCGGCTCGGTGATCTCCGTTGCCACGAGCTCCGGCAGTGACCGCCCGGTGACCCGTTCCAGCACCTTGCCGATCACGATGAGGCTCAGGTCCGAGTAGACGTACCGCGTCCCCGGCTGCGCCCGCAGTGCCACCGCGTAGATCGCCGCCAGCCGCTGCTCGACCGTCGGGTACGACCCGATCGCCAGACCCGCGGGGAGACCGGAGGTGTGGGTCAGCAACTGCCTGAGGGTGACGTCCTGCTTGCCGTTCTGGCCGAACTCGGGCAGGTAACGGGCGGCGGGCGCGTCGAGTTCGATCAGGCCGCCCTCCACCAGCCGCAGGGCGACCACGGTGGTGAACAGCTTCGAGATCGACGCCACGTCGAAGATGGTGTCCTCGCGCATGGGGATCCGTTGGTCCGGCGGCAGTTCCGCGCCGTCGGTCCCGAAGCGCAGCGCGTCACCCACCGCCGCGTGTTCGACGATCACACCGTTGCGCGCGGCCAGCACCACACCGCCCGGGTACGCCTGCGGGGCGGCCGTCACGCCCGCCTCGACGTCGGGCACCAGCCGTTCCACGTGCTCGGCGGCCAGCCCGGCCTGGTGCGCCGGGCCGTACCGCAAGCGCTGGTGCGGGAGCGCCCCGTCCCACGGTGACCCGTGCCGCCGCGAGATGGCCAACTCGGCCAGCACCGGCAGGTGGTCCGACGCGTCGGTCGTGATCACCCGCGTGTCGCGGACCCGCGCCGGGTAGCCCGCGGCGACGTAGTCGATGCGCTTGGTGGGCGCCTGCGCCGGGTACGTCATGCCCGGCGACGCCGGATCGGTCATCGCCCACGCGTCGACCAGTTCCGTCCACAGTGGAGCGAGTTCCGGTGCGGTCGGGATCGCGTTGAAGTCGCCGAGCAGCACCCTCGCCTTGCCCCGATCCTCGGCCATCACCCGCAGCATGTCGGCGACCTGCGCCCGGCGCACCGCCGGATCGGCGCGGTAGTCGAGGTGCGTGTTGTAGACGTGCACGCGTTCACCGCGCACGTTCAGCTCGACCTCGGGGAAGCCCGGCGCCGGCTCGGGCGTCGGGTTCGGCACCTGTGTGGACAGCCGGGTGATCGAGTGGTTCTCCGCCGCGACGATCGGGTGCCGGCTGAGCACCGCCACGCCGAACTGCCGCCGAGGCTGGCCCGGCTCCACCGGGTCGAGGTCGTAGATCGGCGCGAAGTAGACGTCCATGCCGACCGCCGCCGCCAGTTCCGCCGCCTGGTCCCGCCACTCGCTGCGGGCCATCCAGTGGACGTCCACCTCCTGCAACCCGACCACGTCGACGTCGGCCGCCTTGATGTCCGCGGCCACGCGTGCCAGGTCGAGCCTGCCGTCCACGCCGATTCCGGTGTGGATGTTGTAGGACATCACGGTCAGCGGCACCGACGGCAGGCCAGGGGCAGTGCCCTCTTGGCCTACTGCGGACGGACTCGTGACCAGCAGCCCGCACAGGGTGGCGGTCAGCAGTCGGCGGACGGCGTGGCGCATCGGTTCAGTTCTCCCAGGTCAGGCCGTGGCCGAACGGGTACAGCGCGGTCGAGGGGTCGCCCGCGACCGGGATGGTGACGGGCAGTTTCCCGACCGGCGCGTTCTCCCCGTAGAGCACCCGCACCGCGGACTCCACCGAGACGGCCGTGTACGAGTAGGTGGCGAGGTAGGTCGGCGCGTCGGGGAAGTGCGCGATGTCGTACGGGTCCCGGACCGCGATGACGACGACCGGCTTTCCGGTGCCCAGCAGCGCTTTCACGAGGTTCTGCTGGCCGACGTCGGTCCACGCCTTGTTGGTGGCGACGATGGTCAGGTCGGCCGCGCCCGCACCGGCCACCGCCCGGTCGATCGTGGCCCGGTTCGGGTTCGCGCCGGTGACCAGCGAGGTCGTCGTCGCCGAACGCTGGCCGACCGCCGTGGCGAGCCGTTGCGGCACGGGATCGGCGGTGGTTCCCCAGCCGGTGGTGAAGACCGATGCCGGGCGGGTGGTCAGCGGGAGGACGGCGGCGGAGTTGCGCACGAGCGTCGTGGTCCGGTCCGTGATCTGCTGCGCGGTCCGCTTGTTGTGCTCGGTCCCGACCACGTCAGGCAGCACGGCCGGATCGGCGAACTGGCCGCCGAACAGCCCACGTCCGGCCTTCATCCGCAGGATCCGGGTGACCGACTGGTCGATGCGGTCCTCGGTCAGCTCGCCGCCGCGCACCGCCGCCAGCACCGCGTTGTACGCGACGTCGATGTTCGGCGGCATCAGCAACTGGTCGACGCCCGCCTTCAGCGCCAGCACCGGAACGCGGTCGTCGCCGTACTTCTGCCGGACACCGGCCATCCCGAGCGAGTCGGTGACCACCACGCCGTCGTAGCCGAGCTGGTCGCGCAGGATGCCCGTCATGATCGGCCGGGAGAGCGTGGCCGGATCGCCGGACGGGTCGAGCGCGGGCACCACGATGTGCGCGGTCATGATCGAGTCGACGCCGGCCGCGATCGCACGGCGGAACGGCGGCGCGTCCAGCCGCTCCCACTCCTCCAGGCTGTGGCCGATCACCGGGAGCCCTGTGTGGCTGTCGACGGCGGTGTCGCCGTGGCCCGGGAAGTGCTTGGCGGTGGCCGAGACGCCACCCCGCTGGTACCCGCGCACCTGTGCTTCGACCAGACGGGCGGTGAGGTGCGGGTCCTCGCCGAACGAGCGGACGCCGATCACCGGGTTGAGCGCGTTGACGTTGACGTCGGCGACGGGCGCGAAGTTCTGGTTGACCCCCACCGCGCGCAGTTCCCGCCCGGCGATCGTGGCCGCGATGCCGGCCGACCCGGGGCTGCGGGCCGCGCCGAGCGCCATGTTGCCGGGGAACAGCGTGGCCGGCGCGCCGACCCGTGACACCACGCCGTGTTCCTGGTCGGTGCTCACCAGCGCGGGGATGGCGGACACCCGCTGGATGCCGTTGGACAGCTCCGTGATCTGGGCCGGGTTGACCGTGTTGCCGGACCACGCGAAGTAGATGATGCCGCCGAGGTGGTACTTCTCGATCAGCTGCTGCGCGTTGTCGACACCGTGGGAGCGCCGGTTGGCCGCTACCGAGGCGGAATCGGCCGCGTCGACAGTCGCCCCGTAGGCGTAGGTGACGAACAGCTGGCCGATTTTCTCCTCCAGCGTCATGTTTCGCAGCGTGTCCGCCACGACGTCGGTGGTGTCGGCCGCCGCCGGTGGCGCCAGCGAGCAGACCAGCAGGGCCGACACACCGATGAGCAGGCGGCGTCGGTTGAGAATTTTCCTCATGTGCTCTCCCACCGTGAGGAAGTGACCATCCTTCGCAACGTACGCAGTCGCCGGCCAAAGCGGCATCGACCGTTCGGACGTATCGAGCGAGCCGCGCCCGGTCGGTTCGGACTGCCGTTACAACGTTGGAAGATCTGGGCGAGCGCTGCTACGTTCGAGATCGGCCCGCTCCGCCCTGTTCGGATAGAGGTGGTCATGACCGGCACGCACGACGTGGACTCCCTGGTGGAGACCCTGTACTCGGACGGCATCGTCGCGTGTCGCGGCGCGTTCACGCCCGACTGGGCCGATCGGCTCGGCGAGGACGTCGACGTGTTGTTACAGGAGGCGCTCGCGCGTCCGGACGGCGCGATCGGCCGGGGCCCGAACCGCTACTACGTGGAGATCCACCCCGAGCGGATCAGGGGCTTCCAGGACCTGGTGACCCATCCGTGGGTGGTCGACCTGGCGACGGCGGTGTTGGGACCGGACTACCAGGTGGTCGAGATCGGCTTCGACGTGCCGCTGCCGGGCGCGGTCACCCAGCCTTGGCACCGGGACTTCCCGGCACCGAGGGAAACCGTGGAGGACCGGCGACTCACATCGCTGGCGTTGAACGTGACGACGGTCGACACCGTCCCGGAGATGGGGCCGTTCGAGATCGCACCCGGCACGCAGTGGGACGACGCCACCGAGTTCGACCACGGGATGTTCCCGCCGAAGTCGCTGTACCCGCGCTACGAGGCGCTCGTCCAGCGGAAGATGCCGCAACGGGGTGACATCTCGGCCCGCTCCGCCCTGACCATCCACCGCGGCACGCCCAACCGGTCGCGGTCCGCACGGCCGGTGCTCGTCCTCGGACTGGCCGCCGGCGGGGTCGAGAACGACCGCAATGACCTGGTGGTCAGCCGTGCCTACTACGAGCAGCTGCCCGAGGAAGTCCGCACGCGCTTGGGGTGCAGGATCGTCGACCGCCTCGAACCGTTGGCGCAGAAGCACACCATCGAAGGTCTCGTGATGGGCGCCGAGTAGCCGGGTGGGTCAGAACCGGCCGAACAGCCAGTGACCGGGCCTGTCCGGGGTCGGGTCGAGGCAGAACTCCCTGGTGGCGCGCACGATCTCGGACACCTCGACGGTGCCGCGGTGGTCGGTGTCGAGGCGTTCGAAGAGGGCTCCGGCGTCGTTGTCGGGTAGGCCGCAACGAGCCATCAGGGTGAGGAACTCGTCGCGTTCCACCACGCCCGTGCCGTTGGTGTCGACGAGAGCCAGCACGGCGGTCGCCAACGGTCGGAGGGTGTGCTCGAAGGCGGTGTGCGTGGCGCGGCCTGCCCACACCAGGAACTCGGCCTTCGTGACGCGGCCGTCCTGGTCGGTGTCGGACTCGGCGGCCAGCGCGCGCCACAGGGCCCGGTAGGCGGAGCGGACGGCCATCGCGGCGACGGAGCGGGGTGGGTGGCCGAACGACTGGACCAGGCGGAGGGCGAACACCTCGTAGTCGTCACGTCGCAGGTAGCCGTCGCCGGTGGCGTCCAGCAGGTCGAAGCGCAGCGACCTGGTGACGGGGGCGGGGGAGTGGCCGGTGACCGCCGCCGCCCAGGCCGTCGCGTCGGCACGGGCCGCGGCCAGGATCGTGCCGTGGTCGGCGTCCGGGTACGTCGTCAGCTGGACGGTGCTGCCCGCCGCGGCGATGTCGTCGGCGAAGTCGTGGATCACGGCGGGCGGGACGATCTCGTCGTTGCCGGCGGCGGCGAGGAAGACCGGGCGGTCCAGGAGGGTGATCGGGACGCGGCACTCGTCGAGCACCCGTTCCACGTGGTGGTGGCGGGTCAGGTCGGTCATGCCGGTGTCGTGGTTGGTGACCGTCCTGGTGGCGCGGAACATCTCGACCAGCGTCACCCGCTCGGCCAGGTCGACCAGGGTGGTGCCGCGGTCGGTGAGGAAGGCGTGGGTGAAGTCGGGGTACCGGGTGCGCATGCCCGCCAGCACGATCGGCACGAACGGGCAGACGGTCGCGGACGCGTCGCTGGTGCGGGTGGCGATGACGCGCACCAGGTGGACGGGCGGCGCGAGCGCCACCGTGCCCAGGAAGCCCAGTTCCGGCGCGTAGTTCGTCGCGATCAAGGCGGTGAACAGGGCGGCGTGACCGCCTTGCGAGAAGCCCGCGACGAGCCAGCGGCGGTCGAGCGGGTGGTCGAGCCGGCGGGCGGCGCGGACGATGTCGATCACGTCGTCGGCCACCGCTTCGCCGTTGAGGTACGGGTGCGGTCCGGGCGTGGCGAGGCCTTCGTAGTCCGTCGCCGTGACGGCGTAGCCGGACGCGAGCCAGGCCGCGATGTGGGCGCGTTCCAGGCGGAGCAGGCCGGTGCGGGACGGCGCGGTGCGGTCGGACAGGCCCGTGGTGCCGTGGGCGTAGCTGACCACGGGCCAGCCGTCGGCCGGGGGCGTGCCGTCGGGGATGAACACCGACCCGGTGACGAGGCGACCACGGCCGTCGTGGCCGACGCCCTGGTAGAAGACGCGGTACGCGGCCTCCGCGTGGTCCGGTCTGAAGCGGGAGGGGAGCGGTTGGGCACGGATCAGCGTGCCGGGCCGTCGGTCCGGCGCCGTTCCGGTGGAGGCGATCACGTCAGGACGTTAGCGGCTTCCGCCACCACTGCGCCGTACCGGAGGTCCGGGCGTGCGGCGATGGCGGTGTCGAGGAGGCGGTAGGCGGTGATGGTGTCCTCGGCGAGGACGGTGGCCAGTGAGCCACCGTGGGCCAGGGGCACCAGAGACCACCAGTCGCCGACCGCCGGCTCGGGCGGGTCCGGCTCGCCGACGAGCAGGTCGGTGGCGATGACGTGGTGACCGGCCATGTGCGCGGGAGACGCGTCCAGGTCGGGGTCGCCGAGGTCGAGGCGTTGGCGCAGCAGTGTGGTGCCCTCACGGCGGACACGGGTATCGCTGCGGAACAGGCCCGGTTGTTCGCCGCTGCGGCCGAGGACGACGACCTCGCGGAGGCGCAACCGGGCGTCGGACGCGAGGTCGGCGCACAACGACGCGTGGTGGTCGGCCCCGGCGGCGACGACGGTGGGTTCGGCCAGGTACTCCAGCCGGCCGCCGTCCGCGACGTGGAAGGTCACCGCCGTGCGGCTGGGGCCGGGGTGCTGGCCGGGCAGCACGACGGTCGCGCCGATCGCGCGCAGGGTGAGCGCGGCGCCCGGCCCCACCGCGACCTCGACTCCCAGGACGTCGCCGCCAAGCGGTGCGGCGGCGGAGCCGACGAGGTGGACCAGCGCGGTGTCCGGGTCCTCGTCGTGGCACGCGGCGGGGCAGGGCATCAACGTCAGCGGCGACACCGATCGCAGGTCGCGCACGACGCTGCGACCGGTGCGGTCGCGTTCCACCACCAGTCGTGCGACGGCCTTCACACCGTGCCCGACAGCTGGGCGACTTCGGCCGGGTCGTGGCGGAGCACGGCACGGACCCAGGCGGCCACGTCCGGCGCGTCGGGGGTGCGCACCAGCGACTGGCTGATCACCGGCAGCTCGTGGCGGCGCATGCGGTGGGCGTCCGAGAGCATGACGTCCAAGTCCGCGCCGACGTGTGCGGCGAGGTCGGTCTTGTTGACGACGAGCAGGTCGGCGGTGGTGACGCCGGGACCGCCCTTGCGGGGGACCTTGTCGCCGCCGGAGACGTCCACGACGAAGATCTGCCGGTCGACCAGGCCGCGGCTGAACGTGGCGGTGAGGTTGTCGCCGCCGCTCTCGATGATCACGAGGTGCAGCCCGGGGAAGCGCTCTTCCAGCAGTTCGACGGCGTCGAGGTTGGCGGTGATGTCGTCGCGGATGGCGGTGTGCGGGCACGCGCCCGTCTGCACGGCCTCGATGCGCTCCGGGGCAAGCACGCCCGCGCGGCGCAGGAAGTCGGCGTCCTCGGTGGTGTAGATGTCGTTGGTCACCACCGCGAGTTCCAGTTCGTCGCCCAGGGCCCGGCACAGCGCGGCGACCAGGGCGGTCTTGCCGCAGCCGACCGGGCCGCCGATGCCGAGGCGGAACGCGCGGTCCGGGTCGACGTGACGCGCGTACGGGTCCGGGGCGGTGTGGGTGGGGTCGAAGTCGACCGGATGTGAATGGCCGTGGCCGTGTCCGGTTGTGTGGTCAGCCGGCAAAGAGACGCACCTCCAGGCGGTGGGTTCGGTCATGGGTCTCGGCGAAGAGGTCGAGGGCGGGCGAGCTCGGCGCGGGTAGTTCCGCTGGTGGCAGGTCGGGGTTTCCGGCGGCGGTGGCGGCGATGCGCCCGATCGGTGCGGACAGGTCGGCGACGATCGCGTTGACGTGGAACGGGTCCAGGCCCAGCAGCCGGACGCAGGCGCTCGCCGGTCCGCTGACCGACAGGTAGGCGGCGGCGAGCGCGGCCTGGCGCGGGGACGCGCCCGCGATCCCGGCCAACGCGCCCAGCGCGACGGGGTGGTGTGGCCGCGGTGTGGCCGCCAACAGGTCGTCCAACACCGGTGAGGGCCAGGCGAGTCGACCGGCGCGGGCCATGCCGCGGCCCTGCGCGCGTGACACCTCGCGTTGCGAGGGAGAAGGGGTGCGGGCGTCGACTTCGACGTCCAACTCCCGCCACCGGCGCCGTTCCCGAGCGGAGTGGGCCGCCATGGCGGCGATGGCGGCGGTGAGCGCGCCGACCGTGCGGAGTCTGCCGCGCAGGAACGAGGCGAGCGTCGGGACGTCGGTGACCAGGCCGCGGGCGACCGCCTCTTCGAGCCCGCCGGAGTGGGCGTGCCCGCCGCCGGGGAAGCGGGAGTCCGCGATGCACAGCACGACGGCCATGCCCGTGGCGTCCGACAGGTCGGCGTTCATCAGAACAGGAAGTAGCGCTGCGTCATGGGCAGTTCCGCCACCGGATCGGATTCGACCAACTCGTCGTCGATGTACACGGCGAAGTTGTCCGCCCGCACCACGACTTTCGGCAGTGCGTCGTTCAGCTTCATCTTCTCCTTGAACACCCGACGGGTGTTGTGCACCGCCTCCAACGGCGTGGCAGTCCTCAGGGCCGTTTGGAGGTCGGCCTCGATCGCCTCTTTGGCCACGAAGTGCACGCTGCACTCGGCGGCCACCTTCGGCGCGGACCCGTACATCGGACGCGACCACACGGGTTGCGGCGTCGGGATGGAGGCGCTCGGGTCGCCCATCTGCGCCCACGCGATGACCCCGCCCTTGAACACCAGGTGGGGACGCACCCCGAAGTACTTCGGCTCCCACAGCACCAGGTCGGCCAGCCGGTCCACTTCGACCGAGCCGACCAGGTGGTCGATGCCGTGCGCGATCGCCGGGTTGATCGTGTACTTGGCGACGTACCGACGTGCCCGCATGTTGTCGTTGTCCGCGGCCTTGTCCTCGGCCCCCCGCTTGCGCTTCTCCTTCATCACGTGCGCGGTCTGCCAGGTGCGCAGGACGACCTCGCCGATCCGTCCCATGGCCAACGCGTCGGAGCTGATCATCGAGATCGCGCCCATGTCCTGCAACACGTCCTCGGCGGCGATGGTGCTGGGCCGGATCCGGCTGCTCGCGAAGGCCAGGTCCTCCGGGATGGACCGGTTGAGGTGGTGGGCCACCATCAGCATGTCCAGGTGCTCGTCGAACGTGTTGACGGTGTACGGCCGGGTCGGGTTGGTCGAGGAGGGCAGCACGTTGGCGTAGGACACGACGCTCAGGATGTCCGGCGCGTGCCCGCCACCGGCGCCCTCGGCGTGGTAGGCGTTGACGGAGCGGTCCCCGACGGCCTTCATCGTGGACTCCAGGAAACCGGCTTCGTTCAGCGTGTCGGTGTGGATGGCGACCTGCACGCCGCTCTTCTCCGCCACGCTCAGCGCCATGTCGAGCGCCGCGGGCGTCGCGCCCCAGTCCTCGTGGATCTTGAACCCGCCCGCGCCGGCGCGCAGTTGCTCCCACAGGGCGTCGGGACGCGCGGTGCAGCCCTTGCCCAGTTGCAGGATGTTCACCGGTTGGCCGTCCATGGCGCGGAACATCCGGGCCAGGTTCCACGGGCCCGGTGTCACGGTGGTGGCCTTGCTGCCGTCCGCCGGACCGGTGCCGCCGCCGATCAGCGTGGTCAGCCCACCGGCCAGGGCCGAGTCCACGAGCTGCGGGCAGACGAAGTGGACGTGGCAGTCGATGCCGCCGGCGGTGAGGATCTTGCCGTTGCCTGCGACGACCTCCGTGCCGGGTCCGATGACCAACGTGGAGTCGACCCCGTCCATGACGTCGGGGTTGCCCGCCTTGCCGATGCCGACGATCCTCCCGTCCCGGACGCCCACGTCGGCCTTGACCACACCCCAGTGGTCGAGCACCACGACACCCGTGATCACCAGGTCCGGGGTACCTTCGGCACGGGTGGCCGTCGCTTGGCCCATCGACTCGCGGATGACCTTGCCGCCGCCGAAGACCACCTCGTCGCCGGAACCCTGAGGCCCCATCGAGCGGTCTTCGGTCGGCTCGATCAGCAGGTTCGTGTCGGCGAGCCGGATCTTGTCCCCGACGGTGGGGCCGAGCAGTTCGGCGTAGCGGCGGCGCTTGATCTCCCACTTGTCGGTCACGAGCTGCTCCCGCCCGCCGCGTCCGGTTCCGTTGTGGACGGATCGGGTTCGGACGGGGCAGGTTTGGACGGATCGGGTTCGGACGGGGCAGGTTTGGACGGGGCGGGTTCGGACGGGTCGGGTTTGGCGAGTTCCGGGTCGGTCGGCTCCCACTCGCGTTCGTCCAGCTTGCCCGCGAACTCCCACCGCAGCCCGGGAACGACGCGTCGACCCCCGATCGGCACGAGGCGGACATCACGCGCCACGTTGGGCTCGAACCGCACCGCCGTGCCCGCCGGGATGTCCAGGCGCTTGCCCCACGCCGAGGGCCGGTCGAACTCCAGCTCGGGGTTGACGGCGCCGAAGTGGTAGTGCGAACCGACCTGGACGGGCCGGTCACCCCTGTTGACCACCACCACGTGCGTTCGGGGGCGGCCCGGGTTGAGCGGCACCGGGTCTTCGGCCGGGATGATCTCGCCTGGACGCACGCGTGCCTCCCGCGGTTAGGGGATCGGGTCGTGGACGGTCACGAGCTTCGTGCCGTCCGGGAACGTCGCCTCGACCTGCACCATGTCGATCATTTCCGGCACACCGTCCAGCACCTGCTCCCGGCGCAGCACGGTGCGGCCCGAGGCGGCCAACTCGGTGACCGTCCGCCCCGCCCGCGCGCCCTCCACCAGGTACGAGGTGATCAACGCGACGGCCTCCGGCTGGTTCAGCCGCAGACCGCTCTCCAACCGCTGCCGGGCCAGATCGGCGGCCACGTGGACGAGCAGCTTGTCCCGCTCCTGAGGTGACAGATGCACCGGACCGACGTTGCCATGGGCCACTGGCGAACACACCAGGTGACACCCGATGGGGATCGGTTCACCCGCCGGCGGCCAGGAAGGTGGCGCGGGGATCAACCCGGGCCGCCGACCGATCACCTGGACGCGGCTTCCGACCTGACCGGGGGATCGCGCTCCAACACCGAAATCTGCGGAAGCCGCGCGCGTGGTCCAGACCGGACACCGGTCCGGGTGAATCCGGCGGTCAGCGTTGGCGGCGCTCGTCGTGGTCCGGCGAGGCTGGGCCGTCGACACCGCGCGGCAGAGTGGGAAGGGCGAAACGTGCTCACTGGGAACAGCCCTGAAGACCAGTCCGTCGCGATCGTGGGCGCGGCCTGTCGGTTGCCCGGCGGTGTGTCCGGATTGGACCAGCTGTGGCAGGCGTTGGTCCAGCGCCGGGACCTGGTGGGCGAGGCGCCGGACGGCAGGTTCGACCCGGCCCGGTTCGTCGACGCGTCGGGTCTTCGCCCGGGGAAGAGCTACACCTCGGCGGGCGGGTACCTGGACGACGTCGAATCGTTCGACGCCGGCTACTTCGGCATCTCGCCCAAGGAAGCGGCGCGGATGGATCCGCAGCAGAGGTTGCTGCTGGAGCTGGCGGTGGAGGCGCTGGACGACGCGGGCATCGCGGCGGAGTCGTTGGCCGGGTCGGACACCGCCGTGCACATCGGCATGTCGGACAACTCGTACGGCGCGCTACAGGCCACGTCGTTGGACTCGACCACCGCCTACACCATGACCGGAGCCGCCGCCTCGATCACGGCCAACCGCCTCTCGCACAGCCTGGACCTGCGCGGACCGAGCTGGGCGGTGGACACCGCGTGCTCGTCGTCCCTGGTGGCGGTGGACCAGGCGTGCCGCACCCTGCTGGCGGGCACCAGCCGGACGGTGTTGTGCGGCGGCGTCAACCTGCTGCTGAGCCCGTTCCCGTACGTGGGTTTCTCCCAGGCGTCGATGCTGTCGCCGCGCGGCCGGTGCGCGGCGTTCTCCGCCGAAGCCGACGGTTTCGTGCGGGCCGAGGGCGGCGGGCTGGTGGTGCTCAAGCGACTGGCGGACGCGCTGGCCGACGGCGACCGGGTGCACGCGGTGATCGTGGGCAGCGGGACGAACAGCGACGGCCGGACCAACGGCCTGGCGCTGCCGAACCCCGAGGCGCAACGCGACCTGCTCAGGTCGGTGTACGAGCGGGCGGGTGTGCACCCCGACGAGTTGGTCTACGTGGAGGCGCACGGCACCGGCACCCAGGTCGGCGATCCGGCCGAGTGCACCGCGCTGGGGGAAGCCCTGGGCGGCCCGCGCACGGTCGGGGCCCTGCCGATCGGGTCGGTCAAGACCAACACAGGTCACCTGGAACCCGCCTCGGGCATCGTGGGCCTGCTCAAGGCGCTGCTGGTGCTGCGCCACCGGACGATCCCGGCCTCGCTGCACGCCGAGCCGCCCAACCCGGACATCGACTTCGCCGGCCTGGGTCTGGCCGTGGCCACCGAGCCCAGCCTGATCCCGGCCGCCGGACGTGCGGTGATCGGCGTCAACTCCTTCGGCTTCGGCGGCACCAATGCCCACGTCGTCATCTCAGCGCCGACGCGGTCCGAGCCAGGTGACCGTCCGGTGGGCGGGCCGCGCCCGGTGCTGGTGTCCGCGCAGACCCCTGCGGCGTTGAGCCGTGCCGCCGCCGACTTGGCCGCACGGCTGCTGGAAGCGACCGGTCCGGAGTTCTACGACATCGCCCGCACCAGCTGCCTGCGGCGGGGACGGCGTGAGCACCGCCGGGCCGTGCTGGCGGCGGACTCGGCCGAGGCCGCCCGGCTGCTGACCGCCGACACGTCGCCGGGGCAGCCTCCCGCGCCGTGCGCGAGCGGTGTGGGGGTGCGGCAGGGCCGGGTCGCGTTCGTCTTCTGCGGCAACGGCGCGCAGTGGGCCGGGATGGGTGTGGACCTGCTGGCGGCCGACCCGGTGTTCCGGGCGGCGTTCGCCGAGGTGGACGCAATGCTGGCGCCGCACCTGGGGTGGTCCGTGGCCCGTCGGCTCGGCACGTGCGTCCAGCCCGACCTGGCCGCCACCGAGGTCGCGCAGCCACTGCTGTTCGCTGTGCAGGTCGGCGTGGTCGCGGTGCTGCGGGAGCGGGGGATCGTTCCGTCGATGGTGCTCGGACACAGCGTGGGCGAGGTCGCCGCGGCTTGGACGGCCGGCGCGCTGAGCCTGGCGCAGGCCGCCTGGGTGATCGCCGAACGCAGCAAGGCCCAGGCGCTGACCGCCGGGTCCGGCCGCATGGCCGCCGTCGCCCTCACCCAGGACGAGGCGCGCGACGTCCTCGCCGACTATCCGGACGTGGAGCTGGCCGGGGTCAACGGCCCACGCGGCGTCACCGTCGCCGGGCCGGGACACCAGGTGGAGAAGCTGGTCGAGGAGCTGACCCGCCGGGACGTCCACGCCACCGCGCTCGACTTGGACTACGCCTTCCACAGCGCCGCGATGGACCCCGTCCGCGACGGCCTGTGCGCGGCCCTGGCCGATCTGGAGCCCGGTGGCACCACGATTCCGCTGATCTCCACCGTGACCGGACGGAGTGTCGACGGCACCGCGTTGGACGCCGAGTACTGGTGGCGCAACGTGCGCACCGAGGTGCGGTTCGAGCCCGCCGTGGAGCAGGCGATCGCCGACGGCGCCGACGTCCTGGTCGAGATCGGCCCTCGTCCGCTGCTGCGCGGCTACCTGCGCGACATCGCCGCTGCGCACCCGCAGACCCCGATCGCCGTCGTGCCCACGCTCCGCCGTGACGCCGACGGCGCGGCGGCGCTGTCCGAGGCGGTCGCGTCCGTGATCGCGGTGGGCGGGCACGTCGACTGGGACCGGTACTTCCCCGTGCCGGGCCGGATCGCGGAGCTGCCGGCGTACCCGTGGCAGCGCGAGCGGCACTGGAACGGCACCCCCGAGGACTGGACGCGGACCAGCGGCAACGGCCGGATCGAACACCCCCTGCTGGGCGAGCGGATGCCCGCGCCGCACCCGGTCTGGGACGGGGCCGTCGAACCGGTGCTCGTGCCGTGGGTCGGCGACCACGTGCTCGCCGGGTCGGTGGTCATGCCCGCCACCGCCTACGTCGAGATGGCGCTGGCCGCCGGAGAACTCACGCTCGGCAGGGACGTGGAGATCCAGCGGTTGGAGATCAGCCGTCCCCTTGTGGTCCCGTGGCCGCACGCGTCGACCGTGCGCACCCAGACCTCTTACGACCCCGAAGGGGGCGCGTTCCGCATCACCAGCACGCACGAAACCGGCGCCGAGCGACGTCCGCACGTGCGCGGACGGGTCCGGCAACGCACCGGACCGGCCCCCGACCCGGTCGACGTGATCGGGCTCCGGGCCGGGATGACCCTGCGGCACACGGCCGATCAGCTGTACTCCTCGATGGAACGGCACGGGCTCGCCTACGGCCCGGACTTCCGGGTGCTCGACGAGGTGTGGGTCGGCGACCGCGAAGTCCTGGCCGGCTACCGGCACACCGCGCCCACCGGCGAGTTCACCATCCACCCGGCGCTGCTCGACGGCGCGTTGCATGCCGGGTTCCCCCTACTGCACGACATCGCGCAGGGCTACGCGTACCTGCCCTCGGCGTTCGGTCGGGTCCGGGTGTGGCAGCCCGCGACCCCGACTGGGTTCATGCGCGTCCGGGACCGCACCCTCATCCCCGGTCACCCCTGCTGGGACGTCACCGTCCTGGCCGAGGACGGCGCCGTCGTCGCCGAGCTGACCGGGTGCCGGCTGGGTCGGATGGCCTGGACCACCGACACCGGGCTGAGCCGTGTGCGCACCGTTCTCCGCGCCGCGCCACACCCCGACGGGACGGCCGCGCCCAGTCCGCTGCCCACCTCGCGGGAGCTCATGGCGGCGGCGCACGACCGGGTCGCGCAGTTGTGCCGGGACGTGGGTCCGGGCCTGCGCCGGTTGCACGAACTGAGCCGGACCGCGTTCGGGCACGACTGGGCCGAGACCCTGTCGACGGTGCTGCCGCCGGGGACCCGGGAATTCGGCCAAGCGGACCTCTTCGCCGCAGGGGTGCTGGAGAAGCACGCCGGGTACGTCGACCTGGCGACGTCCGTGGCCCAGGCGGAAGGGCTGGTCGAGCCGACCGGGTCGGGGCGGTGGAGGTTCACCGGCACCAGGCCCGATTTCGGCGCGGTCTACCGCCGCCTGCTGGACGAGGTGCCCGGGGGCGTGGTCGACCACCTGCCCGCGTTGACGATGTGTCGGAACCAGATCCCCGTGCTGCGCGGTGAACGTGACCCCTTGGAGGTGCTCGCGGCGGACGGCAACGAGCACCTGCTGGTGCAGTCGTTCGACCTCGGCCTCACCAGCCGCTTCTACGACCTCATCGTCCAGGAGGTGCTGCGGCAGGTGTTGCGGCGGTGGCCGGCGGACCGGCCGTTGCGCGTGTTGGAGGTCGGTGCGGGCACGGGAGGCCTGAGCTCGGCGCTCCTGCCGCTGCTGCCCGCCGAACGCACCCACTACGTCTACACCGACGTCTCGCCCTACTTCCTCACCCGCGCGGAGAAGCGCTTCGCCCGGTACGACTTCGTCCAGTACCGCGCCTTGGACCTCGACGCCGACCCGCACGAGCAGGGGTTCGCCGCGGGCGCGTTCGACCTGGTCGTCGCGGCCAACGCGCTGCACACGGCGAAGGACCTCGAAGCCGCGCTGGACCACGTCGCCGCGGTGCTCGCGCCCGGCGGCCGGCTGGTGGCCTTCGAATCCCACTCGGACGTGCTGCTCGCCCCGATCTTCGGGTTGATGGACAGCTCCCGGGCGGCCACCGACCGGCACCTCCGGTCGGGCATGTTGCTGCCGCTCGAGCAGTGGCCGCCGTTGCTGCGCCGCCGCGGGTTCACCGACGTCGCGCAGACCGGAGCCGAAGACGACCCGGTTCCACCCGAGTTCTCGGTCATCGTCGCCACGGCGCCGGACCGGCACGTCGACCGACCCGCGTTGCCCGCCGGCGGTCAGGCGACCTCGTGGGCGCTGCTGACCGAGTCCGCCGAGGAGACCGCACTGGCCGAGCACACCGCCGATCTGCTGCGGGACGCCGGATGTCCGGACATCCGGATCGTCCCGACTTCCCGGTGGACACCGCCGGGCGACGTGGGGGACATGGCAGTCGTGCTGATCCTCTCTCGACCCGAGGGCGACGATCCCGGCGTGCTGGTGGACCGCACCACCCGTTGCGCCGCGGTGTTGCGCACTCTCGCGCGTGCCCAGCGCGGGTTGTCGTTGTGGGTCGTGGCCCGCCCCAACGGCGCGGTGCCCACTCCGGACGCCATCCAGTCGTCGGCCGACGCCGCGGTGTGGGGCCTGGCCCGGTCGCTCGGCAACGAGAACCCGGCGCTCGCTGTGCGGCGGATCTCGCTGCACCGCGGCGGTCGGGTCGGGCACGAAGCGGACCGGCTGGTCAGGGAACTGCTCGCCCCCGGCGCGGAGGACGAGATCGTCCTGGCCGAACAAGGCCGTTACGTGCCGCGCGAGGTGGAACTCGCCGACACGGTCGCCGACGCGCCCGCGTACGAGTTGGAGATCCGCAGCCCTGGGCTGTCCTACGAACTCGCCTGGCGGGCGAAACCCGTTCCGACCCCCGGGAACGGGCAGGCGGTGGTCGAGGTCCACGCGGTGGCGCTGAACTACCGGGACGTGATGCAGGCGACCGGGTTGGTCCCGGTGGAGGCGTTCGAGTCGACCGGCGCCCACCAGTGCGGGCTGGAATGCGCGGGCGTCGTCACGGCGGTCGGGCCGGACGTCACCGGCCTGGCGGTCGGCGACCGCGTCTTCGGCCTGGTGCCCGCCGCGTTCACCTCCCACGTGCTCGCCCGGGCCGACGCGCTCGTGCCCGTGCCCGACTCGATGACGTTCACCGAAGCGGCCACGCTGCCGGCGGTGTTCAGCACCGTCCACTACAGCCTCGGCCACCTGGCCCGGCTCACGGCAGACGACACGGTCCTGGTGCACGGCGGCGCGGGTGGTGTCGGGCTGGCCGTCCTCCAGTACGCCCGGCTGCACGGCGCGACGGTCATGGCCACCGCCGGCACGGAGACCAAGCGCGCGATGCTGCGGGCACTGGGCGTCGAGCACGTGGTGGACTCGCGCAGCCTTGAGTTCGCCGACGAGGTCATGCGGCTCACCGACGGCCGCGGCGTCGACGTCGTGGTCAACTCCCTTGCCGGAGAAGCGATCGCGCGCAGTCTGGAACTGCTGCGGCCCGGTGGTCGTTTCGTGGAGCTCGGCAAGCGGGACATCCTCGCGGACGCCGAGTTGCCGCTGAACCCGTTCCGGAACGACCTGGCCTTCTTCGGCGTCGACGTCACCGCGTTGACCACCAGGCCGAAGCAGCTGGCGGCGCTGACCGCCGAGGTCGCCGAACAAGTCCACAACGGCGCGTACCGCCCGCTGCCGCACTGCGTCTACCCGGCCGGTCGGGTGGACGAGGCGTTCCGGCTGATGCAGCACTCCCAGCACGTCGGCAAGGTCGTGGTGTCCTTCGAACCGGGCGCGGAACCGGTCACCGTGCGGGGCAACCCCGAACCACCGGCGCTGGACCCGGACAGCACGTACCTGGTGACCGGTGGACTCGGCGGATTCGGCGCCGCGACCGCGTGCAGGCTCGCCGAACGCGGTGCGCGGCACCTCGCGCTGGTGAGCCGGCGCGGCGCCGACGCACCCGAGGCCGAAGCAGTGCTCAAGGCACTTGCCGACCTGGGTGCGCGGGCGGTGCCCTACGCGGCCGATGCCGCCGACCCGGACGCCATGCGGCGGGTCATCGCCGACATCGACGCGAGCGGCCACCCGTTGCGCGGGGTCGTCCACTGCGCCATGCACCTGGACGACGCGCCACTGGCCGACCTCACCGACGAACGCATCAGGGCCGTGCTCAGCCCGAAGTTGGGCGGTGCGCTGGTGCTGGACCGGCTCACGCGCGATCACGACCTCGACCTGTTCCTGCTGTACTCCTCGTCCGCCACGCTGGTCGGGAACGCCAGGCAGTCCCCGTACGTCGCGGGGAACCTGTTCCTGGAGGCGTTGGCACGGCAACGGCGTCAAGCGGGCCTGCCCGCCACCGCGATCGCCTGGGGCGCGATCGGCGACGTCGGCTACGTCGCCCGCAACAACCTCGACCAGGCCCTGACCCTGATCGGGATGGACGTCGTGCCGGTGGGTGAGGCGCTCGCCGCGGGCGAGGACGTCATGGGCCACGACGAGGTCGTGACCGCCGTCGGCAGGTACCGCTGGGCACGGCTGCGCGCGATCCTGCCCGGCACGCGTTCGCCCCGGTGCTCGGCGCTGGCCTCCTCCGACGGCGAGGGGAGTGGCGGCGCGGCCGAACCCCTGGTGCGGCAGCTCGCCGGGATGAGCGCGGACGAGGCGCTGGACACCATCGCCACCGTGGTCACCGGCATGGTCGCCGAGGTGCTGCAACTCGATCCCGAGCAGATCGACCGACACCGGCGGGTCGACACCTACGGCATGGATTCCCTGATGAGCGCCGAACTGGTCATGGCGATCCGGAAGCGGTTCGACGTGGACGTCTCGCCGATGGAGCTGCTGCACAGCGAAGGCACCGTCGCGGGCTTCACCGAAGTGCTCCACCTGCGGCTCGGGCTCGCCACCGCACAAGCGTCGTCGTGACAGGGCAGGGGGTCGCCGCGCCGACCCGGCGGTGGGCGGCCACGTTCGTGGTGTGCTCGGGGATCTTCCTGCTGGGCATGGACTTCACCGTGCTCAACGTCGCCGTGCCCGACCTGCAACGCGACCTCCGGCCGTCGATGGCCCAGGTGCAGTGGATCGTCGACGGCTACGCGTTGGTGTTGGGCGGCATGGTGCTGGCCACCGGCGCGATCACCGACCACATCGGACGGCGGCGGTCGTTCGTGGCCGGGTTGGCGGTGTGCGGCGCGACCGCGGCCTGGGGTGCGTTGGCGCACCAACCGTGGCAGCTGATCGCGGCACGCGGCGGTATGGGCGCGGGCGCGGCACTGCTGATGCCCGCGACCTTGTCGATCGTCACGACCCTGTTCCCCGAACCCGCCCTGCGTCGCCGGGCGATCGCCCTGTGGACCGCCACCGCCGGCGTCGGGGGCATGACCGGGCCGGTGATCGGCGGGTGGCTCGTCGAGCGGTTCTCCTGGCAGGCCGGGTTCTGGATCACGGTCCCGCTCGCGGTCGTCGGCATCGTGGCGGCGTTGCTGGTGGTGCCCGAGTCCCGTGCGCCGCGCGGTCACCGTGTCGACGTCCTCGGTGTGGTCCTGTCCGCGCTCGGTCTGCTGGCGCTGGTGTGGGCGATCATCGAAAGCCCGGTCCGGGGTTGGACGAGCGCCGAGGTGTTGACCGCCTATGCCACTGCGGCGGTGCTGTTGACCGCGTTCGCCGTCTGGCAGTCCCGCGGTCGCCACCCCATGCTGCCGTTGCCACTGCTGCGCAGGCCACGTGTCGGCGTCAGCGCGCTTGCCTTGGCGTTGATGTCCTTCGGCCTCTACGGCGCGTTGTTCCTGATCACGCTGCACCTCCAGGGCGTGCTGGGGTACAGCCCGTGGCAGGCCGGACTGCGCACGTTCCCCATGGCCGTCGCCTTGGCGGTCGGAGCCGGTGCGGCGCTGCCCCTGCTGGCCAGGCACGGTGAGAAGGTGCCGATGGTGGCGGGGCTGGGCCTGGTCACCGCCGCGTTCATGGTCCTGGCGGGGGTGGAGACCGGCTCGGGCTACCCGCACGTGCTGCTGTTCCAACTCGTCGCGGGATTCGGCGCGGGCATGGTGGCCGCCGCGGGCACCGACACCGTGATGGGCGCCGTGCCGCCGGATCGGACCGCGCTGGGCTCCTCGATCAACGACGCCACCCGCCAGGTCGGCGCGACATTGGGCGTCGCCGTACAGGGCTCCATCCTGACCGCCGTCTCCACCGCCCGCCTGCACGAACTGCCAGAACTGGCCGGACAACCAGCCGGCCACACCGTCCTGGACGCCCTGTCCCTGACTGCCCGGCTGCCCGACACCGTCCGGGACCACTACCAGGACATCGCCCGGGAAGCGTTCATCGACGGCATGACCACCGCCGCGATCACGGCCGCAGCCGTCACCCTCGCCGCCGCCGTGCTGGTCGCCGTTCGCCTGCCCAGCGCCGCCGCCAAGCCGTCCTACACCCGGTCGAGTGGACGCTGCGGCTGAACGAGTGGCCTCTGAGTCATCTGACGCAGAACCCGCCCGCGCTCGTCGGTAGACCTTCGATTCATCGGGGAACAACGCCCGTTCGGTCTGGAACCGCACCGGCAGGGCCGCGCGCGTGTACTTCAACAGCGGGTACTGCGGCACTACGACACCGTCAACGCCAACTCCTGGCGCAACCTCAGCGTGACGTTCGACAACAACCCGTCACACCAGTTCTCGCCGTACTCGGTCGCCTGCCATTGAGCGTGACCGGAACCCATCGGCCACAGTGCTGAGCCGTTGACCATGGGAAGCGGGCGCGGGCACCGGTTCACAGGACCTGGTGCTCGCGCCCGCCGCTTGTGGTGCCACCGCTACTTTCAGGGCCGCAGGCTCACGAAGGGCAGTACGACCGGGCTGGACGCGGTCCAGTCGAGAACGGTGGCCTGGTCGGCGTCACCGGTGATCACGTCGATCGTGTTGGGATCGCTGATGTCGGTGTCACGGCTCGGCAGGTCGAAGCTCTGCTCGCCCGCGCCACCGCCGAAGCGGTACTCCTTGGTCCACGGGAAGCCGTTGTCCCAGTGGGCCTTGCTGTACACGGGCCGGACCAGGCCGATGCCCTCACCGGGTTCGGCGTTGGAGTAGATCGCCACCTGGTAGCCGGCCGCCGCCAGGTCCCCGAAGGCCGACGCGGGCGCGGTCACCACGATGTCGTGCGTCGCGGGCACCACCCGAAGCTCGGCGGTGGACACCTTGGCCGTCGACGCGTCGTACACCCCGAGGGACAGCGGCTGGTCCGGGTAACGCCCGTCGGCCACGACGGCACGGCTCCACGCCCCGGCGGTGGCGGTGTTCGTGCCGGGCAGACCGGGAGAGGCGCCGGTCGGCTGGGACGGGTCGCGCAGCAGGATGTTGACCCGCTGCACGCTCATCCCGTTGCCGCCCCACGGGTTGTTGATCGCCCCGGCGACGCGGGTGACGAACCGGACCTGGTCGCCGTCGCGGAACAGGTCGAACTTCGTCAGGTCGAAGCTGCGCGGGCTGAACGCCCCGTTCGTCGGGTAGACGTACGTGCCGGGCCCGTTGTCGTCGCCGGTCGGGTCGGTGAGCCCGCCGATGCGTTCGCCGTAGGAGAGCACGGTGCGCCGCTCGTAGGCGGTCGCGCCGTCGCCCACCGCCGCGACGCTGATCGTGTTGTCGATCCCGGCCACCTCGACGTCGGCGCTGAACGCCCCGCCGACCACGTCCACCCGCTTCTTCGCCGAGCCGACCGCCACGACCACCGAGCGGGCGTCGGTCGTGCCGTGCACCCGAACGGTCCGGCCGGTGGCGGTGGACAGGTCGTCAGGGCCGTCCACCGTGAGGGAGACGGTCGGGACCACGCCCGCGCGGTAGCGGTCGGCCACCACGGACGGTGTCTCGACGGGCCTGCCCGCGCCGATGCCCTGCGCCAGCCGCACGTACTGCGCCATCGCCCACGCCAGCGGCGCGGCTGATCCGGTGCCCTTGCCGAACACGTGCCCGTACTCGGTGGGTTCGGCCCGGTCCCAGACCTGCTCGGGGATCATCCGGCCGCTGTTCGCGGTGGCCGCCATGGTCCGCAGGTAGGGGAGCGCGTCGCGCCCGTTGGCCAGCTCGTACTCACCCCGTTCACCGGACAGCAGCGGCCACGGCCGGCCGATGCCGGCACCGGTCCACGGCGCGCCGTCCGCCGTCTCGCCGTACCCGTCGTGGGTGTAGCGCTTCCACATCTCGCCGCTGGGAGTGGTCACCTTGATCGACGCGTCCACCTCGGGCAGGGATTGCGCGACCGCGCGGTCGCCGGGCGGTTTCACGCCGAGCCGCACCAATTCCAGGAAACCGGCGTCGACCACCGCGTTCTCCGGGTGCACGCCCGCGCCGTTGGCCCAGCCGCGGGTGGCGCCGTCGTTCGGGTCGCCACTGCCGGAGACGCGCATGTAGTAACGGCCGTCGCCCAGCGGACCGTTGGTGGTGAACATCCACTGCTCGGCTTGCCGCTGCCAGGAGTCGGCGGTGGCGTTGTAGAGCGTGGCGCCGTCGGTGTCACCCGCGCGGCGGGCGATGTCGGCGGCGGCGGTCAGCCCGGCGATCTGACTGGCCAAAGTGGACGGAGAGTAGCCGCCGGTCTCCTCCCAGCGCTCCTGCGGTGTCGTCGGACCCGCCTGGACCAGGAAGTCGGCGGCCTTGGCGATGTGGTCGCGGTAGAACGCGGGGTCGAACCTGCCGGTCTGCCACGCGAGCACGATCGGGAACGCGGTCTCGTCCAGCTGCACGTTGGTCTGGTCGGGGGAGCCGTCGACCTTGGAGGTCTGCGGGAAGCTGCCGTCCGGCCGCTGCTGGCGGGTGAACAGCCAGTCCACCGCTCGCCGGCCCGCCGCCGTGTCGCCGGCCGCGATCAGCCCGGACACCTGGTGGTACATGTCCCGCGCCCACACGAAGTGGTAGCCGCTGCCGCCGCCGGACGCGCCGTCCGCCGGCACCGCCTGTCCCCACGGGATGGTCAGCGACGCGGAGAACGCGCCGGGGTACGTCTTGTCCTCGTGCGCCTTCACCGCCATGACCGACGCCCAGTACTGGTCGAGCAGGTCGGCCGGGAGCTTCGGGTTCTCGAGCGAGTCGGTGTAGAGGTGCCAGCCGAGCTGGTACCAGCGCTTGGTCACGTGGAACGGCCGGTGCAGGCTCGCGCGGGCGCCGGTGAGCGCGGCCTGCTTGGTGCCCGCGAAGCCGATCGCCAGGGTGGTGCGGGTCGTGCCGTCACGTCCGGTCGGGAGTTGACCGACCTGGGCGATGTTGCCGGGGCCCGCCTGCGGGTACGTCGTGGTCAACCTGAAGTTCGCGGCCAGGTCCGCGAGCCCGTCGCTGGTGCCCACGTAGCCGGTGGAGGTCGCGGCGAAGCCGGTGCTCGACACCAGGGCGCTGGCCACGGGACGGTCCGGCAGGTGGGTGTCGACGGCGGTCAGGGCGTCCTTCGACGCCCGGCTGGTGTCGTTGCCCGAGTCGCCCGCGAGCTGGGGGTCGAACAGGGTGTGGAGCCGGAGGTCGCCGCCCTTGAGCGGTCGTAGCTCGACGTCCACGAGGACGGTCGCGGCGGCGGGGTCGGTGATGTAGGTCTTGGTGAGCTGCCAGCGGCCGGCGTCGTCGGTGACCTGCTGGCGGTACGTGAGGGACTTCCGGTCGGCGAGGGTCGTGGTGTGGGTCGTGCCCTCGGTTTCCCGCTGTGCGAATGACTTCCCGTCCGTGACGACGAACTCCAGCGTGCGCGAGTTCGGGGTGTCGGCGCTGGGGTAGTAGACCTCGCTGAGGGTGCCGCCGGTGAGGGTGAACCAGATCTTCGACGCGGAGGTGGTCGAGGTGCCGATGCCCTCCTTGTCGCCGGTCGTCCAGGTCGAGGCCGCGCCGGGGGCGCCGGGCGGGTCGGGCTCGGCCGTGGCCGTGGCCGTCGTCAGGAGCAGGCAGCCGGTGGCGGCGAGCGCGAGCGCTCTGCTCCGGCGTGGACGGGATGTGCGCATTGGGGCTCCTCGTCGAGCTTCCATCGGCGGTGATGGGCGTGCGTCATCGCCACGGCTGGTGTCGCCGTGGAAGAGGGGTCGTGCGGTGGGGTCAGGGAAGTCGCTTGGGCAGGGCGGCGAGCACGGTGCGCTGGATGGCCACGGCAGCGGCGCCGCGGGCCCAGAGCGTCGGGTCGTCGTTGATCAGGCGCAGGTCGATCGGTGACGCCTCGGCGTGGCGTGCCTGCGCGATGCTCGCGCGGATCCGCGCCTCGGCGACCTGGGCCAGCCGGATGCCCTCACCGGTGAGGATGACCCGTTCCGGTTGGGCGATGTTCGCGACGGCCGCGATCAGCGTGCCGAACGCGTGCCCGGCCCGGCCGACGATCTGGTCGGCGACCGCGTTGCCCGCCTCGGCCAGGTCGAGCACTTCGTCGTAGGTGACCGACCGGCCCAGGGTGAGGGCGGCCTGTGACTGGATGGCGTCGGTGGTGAGCAGGGCTTTCACGCAGCCGCGGTGCCCTTCCGGGCAGGACGGGCCGAGCGGGTCGATGGGGAAGTGGCCGAGCAGGCCGAGACCGGAGTCCGGGCCGCTGACGAGCCGGTCGTGGATCACCAGCCCACCGCCGACACCGGCGCCGATGGTGAGCACGGCGAAGCTCTGCACGTCGCGCCCGTCGCCGAACCAGTGCTCGGCCGCCATCAGCGCGTCGAGGTCGTTGGACACCACCGTCGGCCTGCCGGTGGCCCGGCCGACCGCCGCACTGAGGTCGAGGTCCTGCCAGTGCAGGAACACCGCGCGCTGCACGCGGGCGAAGTCGCGGACCACGCCGCCGATGCCGATGCCGATGGCGGCGACGGGCCGGGCCGGGTCGTCCAGCGCGGCGACCAGTTCGGCGATCCGTTCGACCACGGCCTCGGGTGACTGGTCGGTGATCTCGACGGTGGCGCTGTCGAGGATGTCGGCACGCAGGTTGGTGAGCACGCCGTAGGCGCGGAACCCGGCGAGCTTGATGCCGATGAACCGCTGCACGTCGGGGTCGACGTCCAGCGGCTGGAGCGGACGGCCGCCGCCGCGCAGGTTCGGCGTCTCCACCTCGCGCAGCAGGCCGGCGTCCATCAACGGCTTGGTGAGCCGGGTGAGGCTCGCCGTCGACAGGCCCAGGCGGTCGGCCAGTTCGGAGCGCGCCAGCGGTCCGTGGAGCAGGACTTCCAGCGTCACGCGCCGTGCGGACGGCAGCAGGGGTGCCCAGGGCGATGCGGCGTCGAGCACCGTGCGCTCCTCGTAGAGGTCGGGGGTAACCGGAGCGCAATAGTACCGCGACGAAACTAGCTGGCAAGACCCTTCACGTGACGAAAACGTGACTAGCAGCGGGTTGACGCGTTACAGTCCTCTCACCGTTAATGTTGCGACAAAGAAAACCTCGGGCAAGGCGACGCCGCCGTCGCGACTCTGGAGGATCGACATGCGCAGGAACCCCGTACGACTGGTCACGGCAGTGGCCGCGGCCCTGGCCCTGGTGATGACCGGGTGTTCGAGCGGGGGCGACTCCGGCGACCCGAACACGCTGAAGGTGTGGTGGTGGGAGACCGACGACAGCGCGTTGTCGGCCGCCTGGAAGCACGCCGTCTCGATCTTCGAGAAGGAGCACCCTGGTGTCACGGTGAAGCAGGAGCTCAAGACCTACGAGCAGATGCAGCAGTCGGGGCAGTTGATCCTGGACTCCAACGACACCCCCGACGTGCTGGAGTACCTGAAGGGCAACGCCACCGCCGGTGTGGTGGCGAAGGCCGGTCTGCTCACCGACCTGACCGAGGTCGCCCAGAGCCGGAGCTGGAAGGTCGACAACACCGCCCAGCAGGTCGGGCTGTACGACGACAACGGGCTCATGGGCTCCGGCAAGCGCTACGGCGTAACCAACTACGGCGAGTACGTCGGCGTCTGGTACAACCAGGACCTGTTCGCCCAGCACAACGTGCAGGTGCCGACGACCCTGGCGGAGTTCGAGAACGCGCTGAAGACGTTCACCGACAAGGGCCTCACGCCGCTCGCGCTCGGCTCGGCCGACTACCCCGGCCCGCACCTGCTGTACTCGCTGGCCCTGGCGCACATGGATGAGAAGTCGCTGGCCGCCTACCAGCGGTTCGAGGGCGAGGTGGACTGGTCGGCCTGGGAGAAGGCCGCCACCACGATGCGCCAGTGGGTGGAGAACAAGTACATCAGCACCGACTCCACCGGCATCCCCGCCCAGGACGCGGGCAACGCGTTCATCGCGGGCCAGTACCCGATGTTCGTCTCCGGCACGTGGTGGGGCGGCCAGATCGCCGAGCAGCCCACGTTCAAGACCGACCAGTTCCTGTTCCCCGGCAACAAGCTGCACCCCGGCTCCGGCGGCAACCTGTGGGTCGTGCCCGCGAAGGCCAAGAACAAGGACCTCGCGTACGACTTCATCGAGATCACCCAACGGCCCGAGGTGCAGAACTTCCTGGCCGACAAGGGCGGCGTGCCGGTCGCGTCCGAGCCCGGTTCGGCGAGTTCGGCGATGGGCCTGCTGGTCGGCGACCGGTTCACCGAGCTGCTGTCCGGCGACAAGGGCGGGCTCGCCTGGTACCCGGACTGGCCGGTCGCCGGCCTGAACGACGTGCTGCTGGCCAACACCACGAACCTCGTCGGCGGTGACGCGACCCCGCAGCAGGTGGTCGAGGCGATCAAGGCCGCCTACGACGCCGGCAAGCCGACCGCCTAGACCGGCCGCGGGAAAGGATCGTCATGCCCTCGACGAACACAGTCACGCTCAACACGGCCACGCACGCCGTCACGCCACGCAAGGGCACGTCGGAACGCCGTGGCGGCTACTGGTGGTACATCCTGCCGGGCGCGGTCGGGTTCCTCGCCGTCGTCGCCGTGCCGTTCGGGATGAACCTCTGGTACAGCCTCACCTCCTGGAGAGGCGTCGGCGACCCGGTGTTCATCGGGTTCGAGAACTACCAGCGGCTGCTGGGCGACCCGCTGTTCTGGGCGTCCTTCCGGCACAGCGTGGCGTTCATCGTGGCCATGGCGATCCTCCCGACGGCCATCGGGGTCCTGGTCGCGGCAGTGCTGTTCAACTACATCTCGCCGAAGTTCGGGTCGAAGGTGGCGAGCTTCCTGCGCGCCACCTACTACCTGCCGCAGATCCTGCCGATCGCGGTCGCGGGCGTGCTGTGGAAGTGGATGTACCAACCGCAGTACGGGATCATCAACACGACCCTGCGCGACCTCGGGCTCGGCGGCCTGGCGCAGAACTGGCTCGGCGACTCCGACCTCGCCATCTACGCGGTGATGAACGTGCTGGTCTGGCTCCAGATCGGCTACACCGTGGTGGTGTTCATGTCCGGGCTCTCCCGGGTCGACCCGGCGCTGTACGAGGCCGCCGAGCTGGACGGCGCGAGCTGGTCGCAGCAGTTCCGCACCATCACGCTCAACCAGCTCCGACCGGAGATCGCGGTCGTGCTGATCACCACGTCGGTGGCGGCGTTGAAGGTGTTCGCGCCGATCTTCGTGCTCACCCGCGGCGGTCCAGGCACCAGCACGATCGTGCCCGCCTACTTCTCGTTCTCCAGCTTCTTCACCACGACGAAGGTCGGCTACGGCGCCGCGGTGGCGTCCGTGCTGGCGCTGATGATCTCGGTCGTCGCGGTGGCGCTGCTGCGCTACCAGACCCGCAACTCGGAGGGGTTCGATGACGGCCGTCCATAGTCCGGAGAAGCCGGCCGTGAGCCCGGCGTCCCCTCCCGTGCGCCGGGTCAAGCGCCGCAAGCGCGGTGTGAGCGGCTGGGTCGTGCTCGCCCTGGTCGCCGGTGTGGGCCTGCTTATGCTGTTCCCGTTCTGGATCGCGCTCATCAACGCGTTCAAGCCCGCACCGGACTACATCGCCAACGGCCCCGTCTCGCTGCCCACCGAGCTGGACTTCTCCGCCCTGGTGGACTTCTGGGGCGGCGTCGACTTCAACCGCAAGCTGCTCAACAGCGTGGTGATCAGCGGCAGCGTGGCGCTGATCGCGGTGACGCTGAGCCTGCTGTCCGCGTTCGCCATCGGCATCGGCCGCATCCGCGGGCGGATCTGGATCCTCGCATTGTTCATGCTCGCGTTCACGATCCCGCAGGAAGCCTTGGTCTACCCGCTGTTCGTGCTCACCCGCGACCTCGGGCTCTACGACACCATGACCGGCGTCATCATCATCCTGGCCGTGCTCCAGAGCGCGTTCGGCACGTACATGCTGTCCTCGGTGCTCGGCACGTTCCCGCCGGAGGTGCTGGAAGCCGCACGGCTCGACGGCGCGAGCCGGTTCCAGGTGCTGCGGCTGGTGGTCCTGCCGCTGACCAGGCCGACGATGGCGGTGCTGATGACGTTCTTCTTCATCTGGACCTGGAATGACTTCTTCCTGCCGCTGGTGTTGCTGCCGTCGGCGGACAACCAGACGGTGTCGGTCGCGCTCGGCGCGCTGAGCGGCCAGTACACCAGCGACCCCACGGCCCTGGCCGCCGCGTCGTTGGCGGGCATCCTCCCCGCGCTGGTGTTCTTCCTGCTCTTCCAACGCACGCTGATGCGCGGCGTGAACCTCGGCGCCGTCAAATAACCTCCCAAAAGGACATACATTGAGCCTCGAACAGACGGTCACCCACGCCGTGGCCACAGCCCCGTGGTGGACCTCGGCCGTGGTGTACCAGGTGTACCCGCGCAGCTTCGCCGACTCGAACGGCGACGGCGTCGGCGACCTCAACGGCATCACCGCCCGGCTGGACCACCTGCAACGCCTCGGCGTCGACGTGATCTGGCTGTCGCCCGTCTACGCCTCACCGCACGCCGACAACGGGTACGACATCTCCGACTACCAGGCCGTCGACCCGGTGTTCGGGACGCTCGACGACCTCGACCGGCTGCTCGCCGAGACGCACGCCCGGGGTATGAAGCTGGTGATGGACCTGGTGGTCAACCACACGTCCGACGAGCACCCGTGGTTCGTGGAGTCGCGGTCTTCGCGCGACAGCCCGAAGCGCGATTGGTACTGGTGGCGCCCGCCCCGGGACGGGTTCGAGGCAGGGCAGCCCGGCGCCGAGCCCACGAACTGGGAGTCCTTCTTCTCCGGCCCGTCGTGGACGTTGGACGAGGCGACGGGGGAGTACTACCTGCACCTGTTCGACCGCAAGCAGCCGGACTTGAACTGGGAGAACCCGGAAGTCCGGCAGGCGGTCTACGAGATGATGCGGTGGTGGCTGGACCGGGGTGTGGACGGCTTCCGGATGGACGTCATCAACCTGATCTCCAAGGATCCGGACCTGCCCGACGGCGCCACCACGGGCACCGGCGGACTCGGCAACGGGTTCCCCCACTACGGCACGGGCCCGCGCATCCACGAGTTCATGCAGGAGATGCACCGCGAGGTGTTCGAGGACCGGCCGGGCGACCTGTTGACGGTGGGGGAGATGCCGGGCGTCACCTGGGAGGACGCCCGGCTCTTCACCGACCCGACGCGGCGCGAGCTGGACATGGTGTTCCAGTTCGAGCACGTCTCGCTCGACCACGGTCCCGGCGGCAAGTTCGACCCCAAGCCGCTGGACCTGCGTGACCTCAAGGCGTCGCTCGGTCGGTGGCAGACCGCGCTGGGAGAGGTCGGCTGGAACAGCCTGTACTGGAACAACCACGACCAGCCCCGCGTGGTGTCGCGGTTCGGTGACGACGGCAAGTACTGGCGTGAGTCGGCGACGGCGTTGGCGACCGTGCTGCACCTGCACCGCGGGACGCCGTTCGTGTACCAGGGCGAAGAGTTGGGGATGACCAACGTCCCGTTCGCCGGGGTGGGTGACCTGCGTGATGTGGAATCGCTCAACCACTTCCGCCAGTCGGTCGCCGCCGGGGGTGACCCGGAGTCGGTGTTGCGCGGCCTGCGCGCGATGGGCCGTGACAACGCCCGCACACCGGTCCAGTGGGACTCGACGCGCAACGCCGGGTTCACCACCGGCGAGCCGTGGATCGTGGTCAACCCCAACCACACCTGGCTCAACGCCCAGGCCCAGTACGACGACCCGCTCTCGGTCTTCAACCACTACCGGCGGCTCATCGAGCTGCGCCACACGTTCCCGGTGGTCGCCCATGGCGATTTCCGGATGCTCTTGGCCGACGACCCGTACATCTACGCCTTCGAACGCGAGCTGGACGACACCCGCCTGCTCGTCGTGGCCAACCTCAGCGGCACCACACCGACCGCCGTGCTCGACGGCGAGTGGGCCGCCACAGACCTGGTTCTGTCCAATGTGGAATCCGTCTCGCTCGTGAATGGACGGATTGCGATGGAACCATGGAGTGCGCACGTATTCGTCCGTTGACTCCCTGACGGACATCCCTTCCCAATGACGAGAAGAGGATTTCGTTATGTCCAGAGCAAGAGTGAGCCGACCGGCGGCGCTTGTCGCCGGTCTGGCGCTCGCCCTGGCCGGCGCCGTCGCGCCGGCCGTCACGGCGGGCGCGGAGACGCCCCCGGTCATCCAGGCCGCCTCCGTCGCCGCCGCCTCCACCGCTGACAGCGATCAGCTCAAGACGTGGTGGCACGACAACCACGAGTTCAACACCGGCAGCCCGGTGGCGAGCGACAAGGTCAGGCGTTCGTCGTTCTACGACGTCCAGGTCGCCACCGCCGCGGCGCCGGCGACCAGGTACGACTCGTTCGCGTACATGAGCATCGCGCGCAGCGGGAAGGGGAAGATCGGCTACACCAAGGAGGACGGCGCCGAGTTCTCCTCGTCGGCGAACCTGACGATGAGCTGGTCGTCCTTCCAGTACGCGACCGACGTGTGGGTCGACGTCTCCCTGCGCACCGGCCAGAGCATCTCCTCGGCCGACCAGGTCAAGATCAAGCCCAGCAGCCTGAACTTCGCCAAGCAGCTCGTCGACGGCGACACCGTTCGGGTCAAGGTTCCCCACAGCGCGGCGGGCTACCGCTTCTCCGTCGAGTTCGACCCGCAGCTGTACACGGCGTACAACGACATGTCGGGTCCGGCCACCGACGCCGGCAAGCTCACCACTGCCTCGGGCAACGGCAACCGCGCCATCCACACCGAGCCGCGCAACTCCATGATGATCTTCGCCGAACCGGCGCCCACCGGGACGGAGCGGGACCGGCTGATCCCCACCACGGCCTCGGGGAGCACCTACTACCCGCCGCAGGGGCAGGTCACCAACCTGAACACGATCAGCGAGGAGATCGTGTACTTCCGGCCTGGCACCTACTACATGACCTCGAAGTACCACGCGTTGCTGCCCAAGCAGGTCAAGTGGGTCTACCTGGCGCCTGGGGCGTACGTGAAGGGCGCCGTCCGCTTCCCCGACGACAGTCAAGGGCTGTACAGGGTGACCGGCTACGGCGTGCTCTCCGGCGAGCAGTACGTCTACGAAGCCGACACCGCCAACAACTACAACCACCTGTCGGGTTCGTCCAACTGCCACTCCACCTGCGTGAAGATGCTCCAGTTCGCGTCGGCGCAGGGTCGGCAGCAGCACCTGGACCTCCAGGGCGTGACCATCAACGAACCGCCGTACCACTCGTTCGTCGTCTACGGCGACGAGCAGACCTTCAGCATGCGGGTCGAGAACTACAAGCAGGTCGGCTCCTGGTACTGGCAGACCGACGGCATCGAGCTCTACCGCGGCAGCACCATGAAGAACACGTTCTTCAACGCCAACGACGACGTGCTGAAGATGTACCACAGCGACGTCAGCATCGATAACACGGTGATCTGGAAGAACGAGAACGGCCCGGTCATCCAGTGGGGTTGGACTCCCCGCAACATCGACAACGTCCGGGTGAACAACACGCACGTCATCCACAACCGGATGTACTGGAAGGACGTCAAGTACAACACCTGCATCATCAACTCTTCCTCGCACTGGGAGAACATGGGCTCGACCACGACGGCCAACCCCAGTACGTGGGTGAAGAACATGACCTTCGAGAACATCACCGTCGAAGGCATGACCAACTGCGCGATCCGCGTCTTCGCCCTGTCCAGCACCGAGCACATCCACGTCAAGAACCTCAAGATCGACGCCTGGAGCCACCTGGACGCGTCCTCGCAGGTCAGCCTCCTCAAGCGGTACAGCAACAGCAGCGGGCAGAAGGTGGTCCTGGGCAACGAGACGCGGGACAGCCGCGGCCTGAAGCTGGAGAACTACACCGTCGGCGGCACCGTCATCGACAAGGCCGGCGCCAACTGGGCCGCGGACCAGCTCGGTCGGATCGGCTTCGACGCCGAGACCTGGGACAACTGGAACGCCTGGGGCCCCGGCGGCAACAACCCCGGTCCGGGCCCCGACCCGGTCACCGGCGGCCGGATCGTCAACGGGGGGACCGCAAAGTGCGTCGACCGCGCGGGCGGCGGCACGGCGAACGGCACCCCAGTTCAGCAGTGGACCTGCGCCGACGTGGCCTCCATGGCGTGGGCGCTCGACGGGCAGCAGCTCAAGTCCGGCGGCAAGTGCCTTGACGTCGAAGGCGGCGCCACCGCCAACGGCACCAAGGCCCACCTCTGGGACTGCGGCACCTGGGACAGCCAGAAGTGGGCCTTCCAGTCGAACGGCACCCTGAAGAACCTCAAGTCCAACCGCTGCCTGGACGTCGAAGGCCAGAGCACCTCCAACGGCGCCCGCCTGCACCTGTGGGACTGCGGCGCGTGGAACAGTCAGAAGTGGACACTCGTCGCCTGACAGATCCATAATGGACTGTCGCATTAGTCTGAACGTGTAGCAAGTAAGTCCTTTATTGACACCGAAAAGTGTCGTGCACTAACCTGAAGAAGCCGCCGCCACGGTGTTCAAGCCCCGGCGGGACACCCTTTCCCCCGGTGCTTCCTTCCGATTCTGACGGAGGCACACCCATGAAGAAGTCGGTCAAGGCGGCTTGGACCGCGACCGGAGTCACCGGCCTCGCGCTGTCCGCGGCGTTCCTCGCGTCCTCGCTGCCCGCGAGCGCGAACGTCGTCGCGGTCACGTCCCCCGTGAGCGCGGGCCCGGCGGCACACGGCCAGCAGTACCCGGACGGGCCGTCCTCGGTCGACGGCTCGCCGATGGAGCGGTGCCGGCGGGGCACGGACTACACCGTGCCGAGCCGCAACCCGGTCCTGGACGAGTCGCTGACCACGAGCTTCAAGAGCAACGTGGGCCTGTCGGTCAAGGTCCAGCTCGAAGGCGGCACCTACTACGGCAGCCGCAAGCTCATCTTCACCAACACGAGCAACGCGCCCGTGCACACCGACTGCCTGGTGCTGAAGTTCCGCGCGCCCTCGGGCTCGGTGGACCACCACTACCGGGCGTCCGTCCAGTACGGGCACCCGCAGCAGGACTACGTCGAGGTGCCCCGCGGCAACGGCGAATCGCACTACGTCATCCGCCTCGGGTTCCACGACGTGCCACTCGCCGATCGCACCATCCCGGTCGGGCAGACGTGGGTCTACGAGCTGGCCGGCTCCAACCAGGGCTCGATGAGCCTGGAGGCCACGCGTGACTCCGTCGAGGTCGTGGCGGACATGAACGTCGGCGGCAACACCTGGATCTCCCGGTACGGGACCAAGCGCCTGGGCAACTGACACCAGGCAGGTGGCGGTCCCGCAGCGTTGCGGGGCCGCCACCCGGTCACCCGGGAGGATCCACGGTGAAAACCCTTGTCCACATCGCCTTGGCCGTCACGGTCGTCGCCGGCTGCGCCGCCAATTCCACTGAATCAGGACACCATCACCACCACGCCATGACGGCGGAGGACGCCGCGCGGCTGCGCGGGGTCGCCACCACGTACCTCGGCCTGCTGTCGGGCGGCGACCCGACCACGGCGTGGGACATGTGGACCGCAGACGCACAGCAGCGCGACGAGCGGCAGGTGTTCGCGGACCGGCTCGCGCGGTGCGGGCCCGGAATCCCGTACGAGGTGCTCGGCGTGGTCGCCGACGGGCCGGACCTGGCCAGCGTGACCTGGCGGCACGGTGAGCGCACCGGAGAGCACCTGCTGCGCCTCCAGGACGGGCAATGGCGCGTCGACCCCGTCGACACCACCACGTGCGGTGCGCCGTGAACGCCCGCGCGGTGACGCTGCTGCGCTGCTCGCTCGGCCTGGTGTTCGTCTGGTTCGGCGCGCTCAAGATCGCCGACGTGACACCGGTCGCCGACCTGGTCGCCCGCACGGCGCCCTGGTTGGACCGCGACCTGCTGCTGAACTCGCTGGGCGCGGCGGAGGTCGTGCTCGGCGCGGCGTTCTGGCTCGGCCGCCGGCTCCTGTGGGTCGCGGCGGCGGCCTCGGCACACCTGCTGGGCACGTTCCTGGTGCTGCTGGTCCAGCCGCACGCGGTGTTCCAGGCCGGCAACCCGCTGCTGCTCACCACCGAGGGCGAGTTCATCGTCAAGAACCTCGTCCTGATCACCGCGTGCCTGGTGCTCATGTCCGCCGACCAGTCGCGCGTATTCCCGTCGCAGTCGACACCAGGACGCTCCGGCGTGGCCTGACCACGCCGGGGTGAGCGGGACCGCCCGGTGGCGGCCGGCTGGTCCCGCTCGTGCGGAAAGCGGTGGCGTCGACCTCTGTCGACGCCACCGCCCCACTTCACACACGGAGGACACCCATGCACACCGCCTCACCCACGGTCCGACGCCGGACAGCCCTGCACTTCGCGCTCCTGGCGGCACTCATCGCCTCGGCGCTGACCTTCCAACCGACCCGCGCCTCGGCCCACGGCACGGTCGTCGATCCGCCCACGCGCAACTACGGGTGCGCCACCCGCTGGAACGGCCCGGGCGCGCCGGGCATGCAGGAGCAGGACTTCATGTGCTACCTGGCCTGGCACCAGAGCCCGGACGCCATGTGGAACTGGAACGCCTTGTACGCCAACAACCTGGGCGAGGACATCGAGCGCGCCATCCCGGACGGCCAGATCTGCAGCGCCGGACGTGCGGAGATGGGGCGTTACGCGCCGATGGACAACCCCGGCGCCTGGAAGGCGGCGAGGGTGGGAAGCACGTTCCCCGTCACCGTGCAGGACGTGGCCCGGCACGGCGCCGACTACCTGAAGATCTACATCACCAAGCAGGGCTTCGACCCCACCACGTCCGTGATCGGCTGGGACGACCTGGACTTCGTCAAGCAGACCGGCCGGTACTCGTCCCAGTTCGAGTACAAGACCGACGTGTCAACCTCCGGATACAGCGGACGACACGTGCTCATCACCGTCTGGAAGGCGTCGCACATGGACCAGAAGTACTTCCTGTGCAGTGACGTCGACTTCGGCTGATGTCCGCTGGTCAACGTCTGGCTAGCGCCTGTCGCGCCCGTTAGTGCGCTCCCGTGAGTCCTACGTTCAGAACGCGCGAGTCGTACCTTCAGAACCACCGTGTCCTACGTTCAGGACCCCCGAATTCAACGCTCAGAACAAACGATCTTGTACTGAGCGTTGAATTCACCCGTTCCGAACGTAGGACTCACGGGTCCTGAACGTAGGACTCACGGGGTCTGGAGGTTCGACACGCGGGGTCTGGGGGTTCGACACGCGGGGGGTTATGCGGCGCCGCAGGGGAAGTCGAGCCACTCGTCCGGTCCGATGTTGGTCCGCACGGTGTCGAGTTGGGCCAGCACGGTGTCCAGGCGGGCCGGGTCGTTGACGTACTCCAGCGCCGCCCGGTAGAACGCGGTGCGCATCACCCCCGGCATCAGGTCCGACGCGTCGAAGCAGAACGTGCCGGACGACGTCAGCGTGGAAGCGATCTTCCGGCTGACGTCGTCGCCGTACACCGCCGTAGGCACCTTGCGGTTCACCGAGAACGCCCCACCGCCGCGCGGCCAGATCTCCTGTGCCCGCGAGGAAGCGAGGAACTTGATCAGCTTCTCGGATTCGGGCGTGCGGTTGAACATCGCCGCCAGGTCGGCCGAGACCTCCCACGCCCGTTCCCCACCGGTGGACGACGGATAGGGGAAGAAGTCGAAGTCCTCCCCGGCCACCAGCGGCATCCCGTAACCCTTGTACGTGCTCATGGCGAACGTGCCCTGGTGGTCCAGCAGGCAGCCGGCCGACTGGTCGAAGAGGCCACGGCCGGCGTCCGCGAAATCGGTCAGCAGCACGGACTTCGGCCCACCCCGCACCGCGTCCGGCCCGATGAACTGCCCCCACGTCAACCAAGCGCGCTTGACGGGTTCCGACGTCCACGCCAGCCGACCGCCCGCCCACTGCCGGTAGACGTCCGGTCCGGCCTGCTGCAACAGGACGTTCTCCACCCAGTCGGTCCCGGGCCACCCGGAGTCGGGGGTGGCGCCCATCCCCATGCACCACGGCGCCGCGCCCGCGACGTCGCGGAGGAACGCCGACAACTCGGCCTCGGTTTCCGGCTTCGGCGCCGGCAGGCGTTTCGGGTTGAACCACACAGTGCCCTTGAGATCGGCCTTCACCGCGACGCCGTAACGGCTACCGGTGGCCGCCCGTTCCAGCTCCACCCACTGGCCGCTGTACTCGTCGGTCTGCGGGCCGAGCACGTCGTCGAGCGCGTGCAGGTAGCCGTCCCGCGCGTAGTTGGCCAGTTCACCGGGGCTCGGCAGCACCGCAAGGTCGGGCGGTGTGCCCTGCTGCACCTCGGATCGCAGCACCTGGCCGAGCGCACGAGTGCCGCTGTACTCGACCTTGATGTCCTCCTCCGCCTCGAACGCCGCCAGCACGGCCTCGAAGCTCTCCTTCTCCGCGCCGGTCCAGGAGCCGAGGATGGTGACGGTGGGCGTGGCTCCGGCTCCGGCGCACCCGGCCAGGCCGGCCGCCACCAGCAACGCCGTGAGCAACGCCGGAAGCAACGGCCGAAGCAACGCCCGAAGCGACGCCGGAAGCAGTGATGTCGTGGTCCTGGTCATCGTCGCCTGTGCCTGTACTCGTCGAGACGGGGACGGAACCCGAGCCAGACCAGCACCGCGATCAGCAAGGCGGCGGCCGGGATCAGGAGTTCCAGGTCCGCGGCGTCGTTCGCCGCGTCGATGTTGTCGTTGACGCGCTCGACCCGCTCGGCCAGCACGAGGTCGGAGGCCTGCGCCTCACCATGAACCGCGGGGAGTTCGGAGATGAACCGGGTGACGGTGTAGCCGCACCCGCCGTCCGCGGCCCGGCACTCGGCCGTCACCAGGTCGCCGAGCGCGTGTTGACCGACGGCCGTCGTGGCGGAAGTCCGGTCCTCCCAGGTCTCGACGAGTGCACGCAGGTCACCGGCCGCGCCCGCGACCCGGTCCTGCGCGTCCACACCGCGGAGGGTGATCACGCACAAGCCGACCAGCACCGCCGTGGCCAGGAGGAAGAGCGGGTTGAACGTCCGGCGGAACCGCTTGGCGTGGAAGACCTGCGCGCCGATCAGGAGGCCGAGCAGCAGGACCACGGGCACGGTCAGCGACACGACCCGCCACAGCGATGTCGAGCTCCTCGCCAGCTGGACGGCCAGCGCGTCCCGCTGCACGTCCACGAGCGTGTCGAGCTGCGCCAGCACGCCACCGTCCGCGTGCAGCAGTCGGGAGGCGTACCAGAGGTCGGTTGTGGCCAGGCCGCTGTCCTGCCGGTGGTGCGCGTCCGCCTGCCCGATCCACCCGGTGTAGGCGACCAGCAGTCCTTCCACGACCTGGATCTGCTCGCTGCCCGCATCGCCGGCGACGTTGGCCTCGGCGACCTGGGCGAGGCTCTGGCTCGCCGCCGCGATCCGGTTCTGGTACTGGTCACCCGGCCCCGACAGCCGCGCTTCACCGGTGACGAAGCTGTTGATCGCCAACCGGTCGGCCTCCACCAGCGCGGACTTCGCGGCCGACGCCGCCACCAGCGCGGCGGACGTTCGGGTGTCCACCGTGTCGATGGTGTCGTGGACGCTGTCGAAGGCGGCCCACGAGAAGGCGGCCACCGCCGCGGTCGTCACCAGGATGGCGGCGAGCAACGACCGCAGCACCGGCCGGGTCCGCCACCGCGTTTCCCGCCGGCGAAGGCGTTGCGGCTGTCCGACAGTGGTCACGAGGGTGCCCCGATGCGGTGACGGCACCCCTCGCAGTACACCCAGCCGGGCGGCCACACCAGCCCGCAGTTCGGGCAGACGACGTCCGGCCCTTCGACTTCCGCGACCTCCACCACCTCGCCCGGCGGAACGCGGTTGGACTTCACCGAGCCCATCGCACTGCTGAGGAGGTCTTCCGGTGAGAGCGACGGCTTGACCCGCACCACGCCGGCCGCGGGCTCGCCGACGACGTCCACCAACCGGCCCAACCGGCGCAGGGCCTCCGCGTTGCCGGTCGCGGAGGCGAGCGCCACGGCCAGTCCCCACTGCTCCTCGGCACGCCGCGCGTCCCCGACGTCGTACGCGTCGTAGCCGGCCATCATCGCCGCGCCGAGCTCGGTCTGCCGGCTGTAGTGGGCGACCAGCGGGTGGATCACGCTGGAGAGCTTGAGATCGGCGGTCCAGCGCACGCGGATCACGCCGGGCCCGCCCCGATCCGCGCCGGGGTGGTCGACCTCCAGGTCCGCCCGCGCGACCTGGACCTCCTCGTTCAGCGGCGCGTCATCCCTGCTCACGTCGAGGCACACGTGGAAGTCCCGGCTCTCCTCGCCCCACGCGCCGGTCGAGAACACCGTCGTGCGCTGGTCGACGCGGGTGCCGTGTTCGGTCAGGTCCGCCTGCGTGGGCAGCACCTGCCGGACGAACCGCAGCCGGGCCGACCGCCCGATCCGGACCCGGATCCGGATGTCCGGCACGACCTTGTCCATCGCCGTGCGCATCATCCCGGCGAAGTCGGCCACCAGCTCGTCACCGGCCCGGACTGCGTCGGCGGACCCGTGCAGCACGGACACGATGCGCAGCAGCTCCTCCGGCGACCAGTCCGCACCGATGCCGCGCGCGTCGCAGGTGAAGCGTCCCTCGCAGTCCGCGAGCACGGCGTCCAGCTCCTGCCTGGTCTCGTGCTCGTCGCGCCCGTCGGTGAGCAGCATGACGTGCCGGATCGCCGACGGGTGGGCGGCCAGCAGCCGGTCCGCCAGCCGCAGCCACGTGCCGATGGCGGTGCCGCCGTCGGGCCTCAGCCGGCGCACGGCCTGCTTCGCCATCGCCCTGGACTCGGACGTGGCGACGATGAGGCGCCCGTCCTTCGGGTACACCTCACGCGCGGTGTCGGTGCCCGCGACCACGGCGAAGTGCACGCCGTCGCGCAACGCGTCGATCGCGGCGGCGGCTGCCTCCCGGGCCGAGGCGATCTTGGTCGGCGGGTAGAGCATCGAGCTGGAGCAGTCGACGGCGATCACCTCGGCGGCGTCGGCCCCATCGGGTCCCGCCATGCCGCCGAGTCCTGCCGCGGTGACGGTCAGCACGGCGTGCATCTCCGTGTCGCCCGGTGACAGGTACTCGTTCTGCTCCACCGCCAGGGTGATCCGGGGCTGCGTTCCTGAGGTCATCTCCACGTCCTCGGACGGGTCTTGTTGGCCAGGTCCATCAGGATGGCGAGGTCGTCGGCGTCGTCGGCCTGACCGGCCAACGCCCGGTACGACTCCGAAAGGTTGCGGGCCAACTCCTTCCTTGTCGGCCCGGAGCCGAAAATCCCGCCCCTGGGCAGCACGACGGGGTCGGCGACCGCCTCGAACGCGGCCTCCCGCAGGATCGCGGTCATCCGTTCACGGGCGGGACCGGTCGGGGCGCCGCCGTCCAGGTAGAGGCCGGACAACCGGTCCGCGGCCTCGCTCAGGTCGGCCGGGTCGGGTTTGCCCTCGGCCGTGGTGGGCCCGAGCCGGCCGGCGAGGATGACCACGGCCGCGACCGCGGCGGCGTCGTAGTGCCGGGACACCTTCGGCACCTCGTCCAGCAACGCCACCGCACCGGCCCGATCACGGCGGCCGAGCCGGATGCGTGCCAGCCCGAAGGCGGCGCTGCCCTGCGACCGGTCACGCCGCCAGACCGCCTCGTACAGCCTTTCCGCGCGGAAAAGATCACCGCCGTGCTCGGCGCAGAACCCGAGCGCGAGCTTCGGCGCGTCCTCACCGGGCAGGGCGTCGTAGACGGCGTCGAACTCCGGCCGGGCCGCGTCGACCTGGTTCCGGGCCAACGCGAGCAGCCCTCGGTGCCAGGCGATCCGCCAGCCGTCGGGCGCCAAGCCGATCACGGCCTCCAAGCTGACCACGGCATCCAGGTCGGCTGCGGCTTGGTCGGGTCTGGCCAGCTCCAGGTACGCCCGGCAGCGGGCGAACCTGACTTCGGCGGTGTCGAGCCCGGCCGTCGACAGCTTGTCGAGCAGCCGACGCGGTTCGGACGCGCCGGCGGCCGTCACGACGCTCTCGGCGGCGTCGTCCGGGTCGACCCGCGGCACGGGCAGCCCGACCGCGACCGCGCCGGGCGTCGGACGCCCGTCGGGCAGCGACTCGCCGGTGCCGCGGTACTCCTCGGGCCGGGTCCAGCGCGCCAACGGCGGCACCGAGCCCAGCCCGTCGTCGAGCAGCGCCGCCGTGGGCGTGAACGTGGTGGACGGCTCGGGCCTGGCGACCCCGTCGCGCAGGGAGGCGAACTCCCGCAGCACGCCGTCGAGCTGGTCGAGCATCTGCCGGGCCGACGCGAACCGCTGTGCCGGGTCCTTGTGGGCCGCGCGGTCGTGGAGTCGTTCCAACGACCTCGCCGCAGTGGCGAGGGGACTGGTGCTCTTCTCGATCGGGTAAAGCTGCCCCCAGTCGACGGTGGCGTGGAACAGCCGTTTCAGCATCTCCCCGACGGTGTGGATGTCGGACCGCACCGTCAGGTCGTGTGGGCCGCTGACTTCGGGCGCCTCGTACCCGTCCGTGCCGATCCTCGGTGACGTGTGGTCGTCGGCCCGGCGCACCCCGCCGAGGTCGATCACCTTCACCCGGCTCTCGTGCTCGCCGCGGTCGCCCGGCCGGACGATCACGTTGGCGGGCTTCATGTCGCAGTAGAGGAACCCGCGCCCGTGCAGGTACTCGAATGCCTCCAGGACGTGCCTGACGCACGTGAGGACGTGCTCCGCCTTCAGCGGCTCACTCCCGAGCGAGGACCGCTGCTGTACCTCGCTCAACTCCAGCCCGTCGACGTACTCCATCACGATGTAGTCCCGCGACTCACCGGTCCGGGCATCGCGGTGCGGCACGAAGTTGAAGATCCGCACGATGTTCTTGTGGTCCATGGTGGTCAACGCACGGCGTTCCGCCACGGCCGACCCGGTGTCGTTCGCGTCGATCAAACCCTTGAGCACCACGAGGTTGCCGTCCAGGTGCGTGTCGCGCGCGAGGTAGACCCAGCCGATGCCGCCGCGGGCGAAGCACCCCAGCACCTCGTACTGGTCGGCCACCACAGTGCCCTGGTGAAGCGTCGGGAGGAACGAGTACGGGTAGCCGCACGGGCCGCAGACCCCCTCGGCCCGCGCCGGGTTCCCCTTGTAGCTCCGACCGACCTCCGCCCCGCAACGGCCGCACCGGCGGCTCCGCTCCGGCACCTCCGCGTCGGAGCGGATGCGGCTCGACGGGTCGGGGAACGCGAAGACGGGCAACGACAACGGGTTGCCCCGCCGACCGCTGTCGGAGTCCGCCTGGACGTCGACCTGGACGTCGACGCTCAACGGCCGCCGGTCGCACGTGTCGCAGAAACCCGTCTCCTCCACGGTTCCGCCGCAGCCGGGCCGGTTGCACGGGGTCACTTCGGCTCCTCCTGTCGCACTGCGCGCGCGTACGCCAGGACCGTGTCCCTCACGGCGGTCAGATCGGGTGGCGATCGGCGCAGCAACCCGGTGGCCGTGCGGTGCAGGGCGACGAGGTCGGCGCGCTCGGCGATCCGGCGCTTCACCGCCTCCGACAGGTAGACACCGAGCAGCTTCTCCTGTTCGTGGAGTTCACGCGGCACGTCACCGGGATCGGCGTCGGCCTCGATGGCGGCGACCTCGCGGGCGAACTTCTCCAGTCGTGGCCGCACCCGCGGGGGATCGAGGCGCTTGGCGACGATCCGCAGCTCGGTCGCCCGCTGCCTGAGCTTCGTCGCCCGGTCGTCGGGGTGCCGCATGATCACCCGGGTCAGGCCGTCCAGGCGCTGCTCGACTTCCCACGCCCAGGCAACGGCCAGGCTCGGCGAGGACTCGTGCCGGAACCCGAGGATGAGCCGGGTCCCGTGGTCGGCGAGCGGTCGCAGCACGTCGTTCAGCAAGCCGTCGGGGTGAACGGCCTCGTCCACGCCGTCCACCACGACCGTCATCGGCGGGATACCGGCCCGGACCACCGCGCTCGACCCGAGCCGGTCGTCCACGGCGATCCCCGCCCGGCGCACGATCCGCCGCGCCACCTGGTCCGCGGTCCGCTTCGCGGCGTCGACGGCCAGGTCGATGCTGCCGACCGCCGGCACCGTGCCCTCCGGCGCGTCGGAGGAGACCAACCGCGACCCCCGGTCGGACAACGCCACCAGCCGGTACAGCTCGCTCCGGTCGGCGCCCACCACGGTGATCACGACGTCACCGCGATCCCCCCGGGCCAGCCAGTCCGCCAGCGCCTTGGCCACACCGACCCGCGTGACGCCGGGCTCCGCCTTGCCGCTGAACACCTCGTCGGCGGCGGATTCGCCGGTCACCCACCGGTCCACGTCGGGGAGGTGCGAGACGATCGTCTCCACCGGGATCATCCACGACAGGCCGGCCGGCTGCGTGCTGTCCTTGTACTCGCTGACCACGATGCCGAGCACGGCGCCGGTCTGCTCGTCGACCACCCCACCGCCGCTGAACCCGCGACGCACCCGCTGCTCGACGGTGGACCGGGCGTTCATCTGGATCCACTCCGACCCGGGACCGGCCGCGCCGGCGAGCACCGTGCGCGCGTAGACGCCGTCGCCGACCTTGGCGGGGAACCCGAACACGTGCACGGCGCGGTCCCAGCTCACCGCCATCCGGCTCAGCACGGCGCCGGCGCCGGGTAACTCGCGATCCAGTTCGAGCAGCGCCACGTCACCGCGACGGTCCGGCAGCACCGGCACGCTCTTGCGACCGACGGCCCGTGCGGTGGTGGACCCGACTTGGACCACGACGTCGTCACCGATGTCGGACACGACGTGCGCACACGTCAGCACATGCCGTTGCCCCAGTTGGACTCCGGCGCCATGGGTGCGTCCCTCGGCGTCGACAAGGCGTACCCGCCACTGTTCGCCGTCGGACAAACGTCGCTGTCCAGCCCCCACGCCGCGACCATACGACGCGCCCCGACCCGCCCGAGGCACTCCGGGGATCAACCCCTCGAATGGCGCAAAGGGCGGCGTGTGCCCGACCGCAATTCGGTTGACCTGGACACGGCGCGAAGCTGGACTGCGTGGGACACCACGAGTCGTGGTCTGGGAATGCCAGGAGGAAGCGGCAGCAATGGAGATTCGTTCCACGACCGACCAGGACCTCGACGTCTTCGTCGATACCCTCCATGTCGCGTTCGGGCATTTCCGGGAAGCCCCGACCGGGGGTGGTGGGCTCTGGTGGTCGGCGCTCGAAATGGACCGCGGCCTGCTCGCCGTGACGCCGGACGGCCGGCCCGTCGGCACCGCCGCCGCGTACTCCTTCGAGCTCACCCTGCCCGGCGAGACCATCGTCCCGGCCGCCGGGGTGAGCGCCGTCGGCGTGCTGCCCTCGCACCGACGCCAGGGCGTGCTCAGCGCGATGATGCGGCACCAGCTCACCGAGCTGCGGGCCCGAGGCGAGTTCCTGTCCGTGCTGCTGGCCACCGAGGCCGTGATCTACCGCAGGTTCGGCTACGGACCGGCGACCTACACGCAGACGCTGACGGTGCAGCGCCACCGTGCCGCTCTCGCGCTCCCTCGTGCGCCTGGAACGGCGACCGGCTCGGTCGAGGTGATGCGGCGCTCGGAGTGCGGAGGGATCCTAGAAGACGTCTACGACCGTTACCGCCGCGCACAGCCCGGCGCACTGTCCAGGCCGCGCAGTTGGTGGGCCGTGGGCGCCGGCCAGCCCCCGATCTCTCCCGCGCCGCGCTATGTCGCCGTCCACCGTGACACCGACGGTGTCCCGGACGGGTATGCCAGCTACTCGCTCGGCGAGCACGGCACCCTGACCGTCGACGAGACCATCGCCACCGACGACGCGGTCTCCACGGCCCTGGCCCGGTTCCTGCTCGGGCACGACCTGGTCACCCGGGTCGTGCTCAAGCACTGCCCGCCGGACCACCCGCTGCGCTGGCAGCTGGCGGACTTCCGCGCCGGCGAGGTGGGCGGCGACACCGACTGGCTCTGGGTGCGGCTGCTGGACGTCCCGCGTGCGCTGACCGCGCGCGGTTGGTTCACCGATGGCGAGCTGGTCCTCGACGTCGAAGACCCGTTCCTCGGCGAGCACGGCCGCTACCTGCTGACCGTCCGCGACGGCAAGGCCGACTGCGTCCCGACGGACCGGGAGCCCGACCTGTCCCTGGACGTCAGCGACCTGGGCTCGGTCTACCTCGGCGGCACCGCCCCGAGCACGCTCGTGCGTGCCGGACACATCCGGGCCCACCACCCGGACGCGGCCACCCTCGCCGACGCCCTCTTCCGCGCCGAACGCCCACCGCACTGCCTGCACTGGTTCTGAACCGCACGATCCTGAGCCCGTTCACGCTCCTTGAGGTGGCACGGACCGCACCAGCGCCAGCTGCCTGCTCGCCGCCGTCAACAACGTGCGGGCCTCCAACAGCTCACCGAACGCAAGGTGCTCGCACGCCGCCCTGGCGCAGGCGTGTGCCTGCTGGAGCAGGGACCGGTCGCCCGCCCGCACACCGACGTCGAGGAACTCCAGGAGGTCGTCCCGAGCACTCTGCGCGTACACCTCGGCGTCCTCCGGCAAAGGGGCCTTGGCCGACGCGGACGTGGTCACGCGCAACGCCTTCTGGATCGCCTGGTCCGCCAGGTCCGCGACTTCCCGGATCGACTGCTCGCCACGCGCGTCCGCGCCCGGCGGACCGCCTTCGCGCACTGACGTGTCGGCACGCTCCGGTTCCATCCCGATCACCGCCTCCGCCGTCGGCCCACGACTCGGACTGCTTGGCGTGGGCGTCGGATACCCGGGTCGACCGCGGTCAACCGCACCATTCCCGCTCCAGGCAGTCGACCCTCCCCGTGCGTCAGTGATGACGGTGGGTGATTGTCGGGTTTGGTCGCCACGAGGGCTGTCACCGTTCCAGGGGGAGGGCGTCCGCCGGCGGTTAGCGCGGTCGGGGCGGGATACCCAGGCCCAACGGGCAGGCGTCGCGCTCCCTCATGAGGAGGATTCGGATGCGAGTGCTGGTCACGGGTGCCCACGGCAAGCTGGGCGCGGCGACGGTCGAGAAGCTGGTGCGGAGCGGGCACGAGGTGACCGGGGTCGACCTCGCGCCACCGGTGCACGACCGCTCCCTGGACGCCGCCTACTTCCAGGCCGACCTCGCCGACGCGGGCCAGGTCGCGGCCATCGTGCCGGGCCACGACGCCGTCGTGCACGCCGCCGCGGTGCCCAGTCCCAAGCACCACCCGTCGCAGGTGATCTTCCAGAACAACGTGATGTCGACGTACCACCTGGTAGAGGCCGCCGAACGGGCGGGCGCGCGGCGGTTCGTCTTCATCTCCAGCGAGACCGTGCCCGGGTTCTCCTTCCCCAAGCGCTACTTCCACGCCGACTACGCGCCCATCGACGAGGAACACCGGGTCCGCCCGCAGGACCCGTACGCGCTGTCCAAACGGGTCGGTGAAGAGCTCATGGACGCCGTCACCGCGCGCAGCGACCTCACCGCCGTCTCCATCCGTCCGACGTGGATCCAGTGGGAGGGCAACATCGAGCGCAACATCGGCCCGGTCGTGCGCGCCCGCGGCTCGGACACCAGCGCGTCGTTCTGGTCGTACGTTGTGGTCTACGACGTCGCGGACCTCATCGAGGCGGCCGCCACCGCCGACACGCCGGGCCACGAGGTGGTCTACGCCGCGGCGGCGGACAACGTGGCCAACCTGCCGTTGCACGACCTCGTGCGCCGCCACTTCGGTGACGAGGTCGAGTTGCGGCCGGTGGCGCGGGTGGACGCCTCGGGCATCTCGTGCGCGAAGGCGGCCCGCCTGTTCGGCTGGAAACCCGTGCGCCACCGGCGTGACTGGCTGGACGACGACGGTCACCTGCTGCCGGAAGTGCGGGAGAGGCTGGACCGGGAGGACACCGGCGTGCACCGCGGGCTGCGCGCGATCCGCTGATGCGGACGGCCACCGGCGCCGGCGCGTGGGCGCCGTTGCGGCGACCCGAGTTCCGCTCGCTGTGGATGGCGCAGTTCGTCGCGAACATGGGCACGTGGGCGCAGACGGTGGGCGCCCAGTGGCTGATGGGCGACCTCACCGGCAGCGAGTTCGCCGTCGCCCTGGTGCAGGCGGCCACCACGCTGCCGGTCTTCCTGTTGGTGGTGCCCGCCGGCGCCCTCGGCGACATCTTCGACCGCCGCCGCCTCCTGCTGACCGGTCAGCTGATGATGCTGCTCGGCGCGGGTGGCCTGGCGGGGCTGACGGCCGGTGAGCTGACCACGCCGGTCCTCCTGCTGCTGATGATCGCGCTGATGGGCATCGGGCAGGCCCTGTGCGTGCCGTCGTTCCAGGCGATCCAGCCCGAGCTGGTCACCCGCGACGAGATACCGCAGGCGGCGCTGCTCAACGGCGCCAACGCGAACGTCGCCCGCGCGGTCGGCCCGGCACTGGGCGGCGTGCTGATCGCGGCCATCGGACCGGCCGCCACCTTCGCGTTCAACACGCTGTCGTTCCTCGGCGTGCTCGTGGTGCTCTACCGGTGGGACCGCCCGCCGGACCACCGACCGCTCGGCGTGGAGCGCGTGCGGGCCGCGATCCGCGCCGGTGTGCGTTACGTGCGCAGCGCGCCGAGGTTCGCCACGGTGCTGGCCCGCTCGGCGCTGTTCATGACGTTCGCCGGCGGCCTGTGGGCACTGCTGCCCGCCATCGCGAGGGGACCGCTGCGGCTGGGCCCGGACGGCTACGGGCTGCTGCTCGGCAGCGTGGGGCTGGGCGCGGTGGGCGGCGCGTTCCTGGTGCCCCGCGTCCGCGCGCTCGTCGGGGCGAACGTGGTGGTCACCGGCGGCATGTTCGGCTACGCCATCGCGGTGCTGGTCGTCGGCCTGGTCGAAGACGTGCCGATGGCGGTCGGCGCGCTGGTGCTGGCCGGGACGGCGTGGATCGCGGTGCAGTCGACGCTCGCCGCGAGCGCGCAGGTGCTGCTGCCCGCGTGGACGAGGGCACGGGCCTTGGCGTACTTCCAGCTGGTGTTCATGGGCGGGCAGGCGTTGGGCGCGATCGGCTGGGGCGTGGTCGCCGACGTGGTGAGCCTCCGCGCCGCCTTCGTGATCCCGGCCGCGGCGCTGGTGGTCGTGACCGCGTTCAGCGTGTGGGCGCTGCCGCTGACGGAGGCGGAGCTCGACGTGTCGCAGGTGACGCACTGGCCCGAACCGGTGACCAGGCTCGAACCGGACGCCGACGCCGGGCCGGTGCTCGTGATCGCGGAGTGGCCGGTGCCGCCGGACAACGCCGAGGCCTTCGTCCGGGCGATGCGCAAGGTCGGTCGGGCACGTCGGCGCACCGGCGCGACCTGGTGGGCGCTGTTCCAGGACGTGGAGGACCCGACGCTGTTCCTGGAGACGTTCATCGTCCGGACCTGGCACGAGCACCTGCGGCAGCACGACGAACGGGGCACGGTGCTCGACCGCGAACTCGAAGCCCGCGCCCGCGGCATGGTCGTCGACGGCGAGGAGCCGCAGGTCCGCCACCTCATCCTCATCCCACGGTCCTGAAGGAACTTCACAAAGGACGCTCTGTGAAGGGGGTGCCCTGATCGGTTGCCTCCGGGGCCTCTTGCGTGTCAGCGCGCGGGTGCGGGGTACCTCGGCCGATGACCGCGTACTCCACAGTGGACGCGGCGGGCGGAAGCAGACGTGTCATGACGAACTCCTCGGCCCAGCGTCGGGCGCAGCACTCGGAGTCGACCCGATTCGTTCGCGTGACGGAGAGCCCCTTCGAATGCGTTCCCGCGGCACCACTCCATCGGGTGAAAATGGCGGTCGGAGCGGTCCGGTGAAGGTCGGTCTGCTGGCGCCGCCGTGGATCCCCGTTCCGCCACCGTCCTACGGCGGTATCGAAGTGGTGGTCGACTGCCTCGCCCGCGGGCTCACCAAGGCGGGGCACGACGTGGTCGTGTTCACCGTCGGCGAGAGCGAGGTCCCGGTGGCGACGCGGTTCGTCCACGAGCACGCCGCCGGTGACCGGATCGGAGCCGACGAGGTGGGGCTCAGCCACGCGGCGTGGGCGTACGAAGGCTTCGCCGACCGGGACGTCATCCACGACCACACGCTCTTCGGTCCGTTGTGGGCAGTGGCGCAAGGGCGGGACCACGTCGTCGCCACGTGCCACGGCCCGATCTACGGGGACCTGCGGCACGTCTACGGCTTCTACGGCAGCCGGCTGCCGCTGGTCGCGATCTCACGTGACCAGGCCGCCCGCGCCCCGGAGGTCCACGTCGACGCGGTGATCCACCACGGGGTGGACCCGGAGCGGTTCCCCTCCGGACAGGGTGACGGTGGGTACCTGCTGTTCCTCGGTCGGATGACACCCGACAAGGGGGCGCGGGAGGCTGCCCAGATCGCCCGAGCCTGCCGCCGACCGCTCAAGATCGCGGCGAAGATGCGTGAGGTCACCGAGCGCGCGTACTTCCACGAGCAGGTCGAACCGCTGCTGGGCGGCGACATCGAGTACGTCGGCGAAGCGGACATGGACCAGAAGCTCCGACTCCTCGCCGACGCGCAGGCACTGCTCAACCCGATCCACTGGGCCGAGCCGTTCGGGCTGGTGATGATCGAGGCGCTGGCCTGCGGCACGCCGGTGCTCACCTACGCCATCGGGTCGGCGCCGGAGATCGTGGAGCACGGTGTGACCGGTTTCGTCTGCGCCGACCACGCCGAGCTCATCGCGGCGGTCGGCGAGGTGGACCGGCTGCGCCGGCGGGACTGCCGTGCGGCGGTCTCGGAGTACTTCTCGACCGAGCGGATGGTGGCCGACCACATCCGCCTGTACGAACGAGTGCGCTGTGCCGGGTGATGACGCGATGACCACCGCATGGACCTCCGGCGCCGCCCCGCCCGTCACCGGGAACGGGAACGGCTCCACCACCCTCGTCGAGGGTTCGACGTTCTGCCAGTCCTCGATCGACGGCGACATCATCCCCGGTCGGCCGCACGGGCTGTTCGTGTCGGACACCCGGGTCCTGTCCGGCTGGCAGCTGCACCTGGACGGCACGCCGGTGGAGCCGTTGAGCACCATCGACGGCGCGCCCTACGCGGCGACGTTCGTGGGGCGGGTCAGGCCGCACAGTGGCCTGGCCGACAGCACGGTCCTGGTGCTGCGCCGCCGTCAGGTCGGGGCCGGGATGCGGGAGCAGGTCGTGCTGCGCAACCTCGCGGACGAGACCGCGGTGCTGACGGTGGCCGTGCTGGTGGAAGCCGATTTCGCGGACCTGTTCGAGGTCAAGGAGGGCAGGGCGCGGACACACCACGGCGTGGAGGCCGCGGCCGGCAGCGACGGCCTCACGTTCCTCTGCCCCGGCGCGGAACAGTGCCAGACGGTGACGGTGACCGCCGACGGCGAACCGGACGTGGTGCCGCGGCAGCTGACGTTCCACGCGATGGTGCCGCCGCGTGGCGAGTGGTCGGTGTCGCTGGTGGTGCAGGCCGCGGTCGGCGGCGTGACCGGGCACGAGGAGCACGACGAAAAGTCGCCGGAGTGCCGGCTCCACGCGTGGCGCATGGCCACGCCGCAGATCACCACCGGCGCGTCCGGCCTGGTCACCACGCTCGCCACGAGCGCGTCCGACCTGGGCGCGTTGCAGATCCACGACCCGCGGCACTCGGAACGACGGGTGGTCGCCGCGGGCGCGCCGTGGTTCATGGCCCTGTTCGGCCGCGACTCGCTGCTGACCAGCTGGATGGCGCTGCCGCTGGACCAGCGGCTCGCGCTCGGCACGTTGCAGACCCTGGCCGACCACCAGGGGGTGAAGGTCGATCCGCTGACCGAGGAGCAGCCGGGCCGGATCCTGCACGAGGTCCGACTCGGCCGGGCGGCGGCCTTGGCGCTCGGCGGCGGCAGCGCGTACTACGGCACGGCCGACGCCACCCCGTTGTTCGTGGGCCTGCTGGGCGAGCTGCACCGGTGGGGTCTGCCGCCGGCCGAACTCGCGTCGCTGCTGCCCGTCGCCGATCGGGCGCTGGCGTGGATCCGCGACTTCGGCGACCGCGACGGCGACGGGTTCGTGGAGTACCAGCGGGCCACCGACCGGGGACTGCTCAACCAGGGGTGGAAGGACTCGTTCGACGGGGTCAACTTCGCCGACGGCCGGATGGCGGAGCCGCCGATCGCGCTGGCCGAGGTCCAGGCGTACGTGTATGCCGCCTACACGGCGCGTGCCGAGATCGCGGTGGCGTCCGGCGACCAGCGCACCGCGGCGGAGTACCGGCGCAAAGCCGCCGAGCTCAAGGCCGCCTTCAACGAGCGGTTCTGGCTGCCCGAGCGGGGGTGGTTCGCGTTGGCGCTGGACGCGGAGAAACGACCGGTCGACTCGTTGACGTCGAACATGGGGCACTGCCTGTGGTGCGGGATCGTGGACGACGACAAGGCCGGCGCGGTCGCGGAGCACCTGCTCAGCCCCCCGATGTGGTCCGGTTTCGGCATCCGCACGCTCGCCGACACCATGGGCGCGTACAACCCGATGAGCTACCACAACGGCTCGGTCTGGCCGCACGACTCCGCGATCGCGGCGGCGGGGCTGATGCGGTACGGGTTCGTCGCGGAGGCCCAGCAGGTGGCGATGGGCGTCCTCGACGCGGCCCGGCGGTTCGGCGGCCGACTGCCGGAACTGTTCTGCGGCTTCGACCGTGTCGAGTTCCCGTCGCCGGTCCCGTACCCGACCTCCTGCTCCCCGCAGGCCTGGGCCGCCGCCGCGCCGATCCTGCTGACCCGCACTCTGCTGCGCTTCCAGCCGGACCTGCCGTCGGGGAAGGTGATGGTCGCCCCGGTCGTGCCGGACCGCCTGGTGCCGCTCAAGATCGAGAACCTGCCGCTGGCGGAGTACCGGCTGTGCATCGACGTGCGTGAAGACGGGTGGGACGTGCAGGGCCTGCCCGAGCACTTGGTGGTCACCGGCCCTTGACGCGGTCCGGGCACGGACGCCGCCCTATCCGGGCAGGAATTGGATACGGACGGAGTCGTTGTCAGGAGCGTGTTCGCGGTGGTCCCGGGAACTCGTTGCGGGACACGCCGATGCCTCGACGTTGACCCGGCAGCTCTCAGGAGCACGAGCGCCGCCACCCCCCCCGTGCCGAACGCGCGCCATCCGCGGACCATCCTCGACCACCTCCCGAACGAGGACCCCTCAACTGGGAATTCGGCGGTGACCGCCTTCCGCTACTCCTTTTACCCGAAAGTGGGGGAGGGGATGGGCGGCGATCGGTCACAGGTTCATCGATTCCGGCGACACCGCGTAATCGCTGTGCTTGACTCGTAGATCAACGAGGGGGTCGCAGCCGCGAACCGCATTTCTGCGGAGGTGTTTCGAGGGGTGGCGTTGGTGCGTAAACGTTTCGGCGCCTATCTCCGGCGCACCGAAGGCAGACTGGCGCAGATCGCGGCGCTGACCGCGCTGTCGGCGATCGTGTTCGGCCTCGTCGGGATGACGGTCCTGCGTGACCGGCAGGCGCTGCTGGACGACGCGGTCGACCGGCGGGGCGCGCTCACGACCGCCGCCCTCGACATCTACCGGACGTTCGCCGACGCGGACGCGACCTCGCTCGACGTCGTCCTGGTGGACGAACAGCGCTCGCCCAGGCTCCAGCAGAGGTTCCGCGACGACGTCTTCAACGGCGTGAACGCGCTGCGGGAGGCCGCGTCACGGGATGCCGGCGGCAGCTCCGCCGAACGGGTCCGCAGGGTGACCGCGCTGGTGCCCCAGTACGTCCAGCTGGTCGAGGCCGGCTGGACCGCCAGCCGCAACAACCAGCCCGTTGCCACGTCCTACCTCTCGCAGGCGTCGTTCCTGGTGCGCGGCACGATCCTCAAGGACGCCGACGAACTGCACCGCGAGCAGATCAAAGCCCTCACCGAAGCGCAGCGCAACGCGTCCGAGCACGCCTGGTTCACCTACGCGCTGGGTGTGGTCGTGCTCATCATCCTCTACCGGTCGCAGCGGTTCCTGTTCGCGCGGACCCGGCGCAAGGTCAACATCGGCCTGCTGGCGGCGACCGCGCTGACGCTGATCGCCCTGCTCTGGTTACCGATCGCGCTGATCATCTCGGCGGCCAACGCGGAGGACAGCATCGTGACACGGGAGAAAGTGGTGGCGCTCCTGGCGAAGGCGCGCAACGTCGGCCGGTCCGCCGACGGCAACGAGGCGCGCATGCTGATCTACCCGGCACTCGGCGACAAGACGGCGCTGGAGACGGACCTGGGGACGATCGGCACGCTGATCGAGGACGCCAAAAAGCACGCTGGGTCCGGACCCGACCGGGAGCGGGTCGACCAGGCGGTCGAGGCGTTGAAGTCGTGGACGGAGGCCGACACCCCGTTGATCAATAAAAAGGACCCGCCGTTGACGTACCCCGAGACCGTCGCCCTGGTGACCCCGCCGGCGGATGATACGAAGTCCTTCGCCGAACAGGTGGACGATCACCTCACGGACGCGATCACCGGTTACACCAAGAGGTCCGCCGAGTCCACGGATGCCGCCCGCGAAGCGCTCGACGGGTTGCACGTCGTCTTCGCCCTGTTGGCGATCGGTGCGGCGGTCGCGGCGGCGGCCGGGTTGTGGCCCCGGATCGCGGAGTACTACCGATGAGGGCGCGCGCCGCCGTCGCGGCCCTCGTCCTGCTGGTCGCGGGGTGTTCGGGCCAGGATGCCGCGCCGGCGAAGGAGAGCACCGCGCCGCTCGTGCTGCCCGACGGCTACTCCCCGACCGGGTTGCCGGCGTCCAGGGTCCCGGACTGCGAGACCCCGTCCAGCAAGGACCGGTACAACCCGCGGATCACCCTCAACCCGGCGGGCCTGGCGCGTGACGCGTCCGGCCGGCCCACCGGCGCGACGTTGGAGAAGATCCGCACGAACGGGCTCGTGGTGGGTGTCAGCCAGACCACACCGCTGCTGAGCAGCCGCAACCAGGCGACCGGGCGGATGGAGGGCTACGAGGTCGACATCATCAACCGGGTCGCGGCGGAGCTTTTCGGCGCGGAGCTCGCGGTCGACGACCGGCGGCTGCGCCTGGTGACGCTGCCGACCGGCAGCCGGTTGCTGGCGCTGGACACCGGTAAGAACATCGAGGAGCGGGGCCGGGACCCGAGGTTGGCGGAGGTGCCGGAGGTCGACATGGTCGTCGCCGACGTGACGCTCACGTGCGACCGGGTGGCCAACCACGACGTGATGTACTCCACGCCCTACCTGACCACGAACGCGGGCATCCTCAGCCGCTTGGGCGCGGAGCCGCGGGCCACGTTGGCGGACCTGACCGGGAAGAAGGTGTGCGCCGCGTCGGGCACGACGAGCATCGCCGACCTGAAGCGGGCGCAAGAGCAGGGCATCGGGATCGAGCCGGTGTCGGTGCCGGACTCCAGTGAGTGCCTGATGCTGCTGCAACGCGGTCTCGTGGAGGCCGTCTACACCGACTTCCCGATCCTCCAGGGCTTGCAGCTCCAAGACCCCGGCACCAGGTTGGTGCACTTGCGCGGCCAAGGCGGCGGCGAGGCGGGCATCGCGATGAGCAACGAACACCCGGACCTGGTCCGGTTCGTGAACGGCGTGCTGGACGAGATGCGCGACGACGGCACCCTGGTCGCCTCACGGGACAGGTGGTTCGTGGACGAGGTGCGGGCGGCGGGGCTGGACGATCCCGGTCCGCAACCGCCCCTGCCGCGCGTCCCCTACGTCGACTGACTTGTTTCGGGGAGTCTCGTCGAACAGGGACTTCCGAAACACCGCCTACGGCTCCTCGACGGTCTCCTCCTCCACGGGCAGGCCGTCGCGGCGCCACCGGAGCTTGACCTCGAACTGGCCCTGGATGCCGGTGCGGGCGATCACCGCGCCGGCCTCGGCGTCCAGCTTGAGCCCGAACTTCAGCTCGACCTCGTCGGGCGCGCGGGTCATCGACGTGAACTGGGCGAGGGCCGCCGCGGCGGCGTCCCGGACTCCGGCGACGGCCTGCTCGAACGTGTCGCGTGCTTCCTGCAGGACCCGCGTCGACGTTCGGCCGGCGCGGGAGACGCCCGGCTGCTCGTCCACCTCGACCAGGATCGAGCCGCCTTCGGCCAGCGGGAACCGGACGAGCTCCGAGTACGGGTGCTCCGTGGTCACAGGGTTGTTCTCCTCAGGTGTTCTCGGTCGTCACGCGGTCAGCGCGGTCCGGCAGTCGCCGCAGAACCGCGCGTTGGAGGGCCACGTCTTCGCGCAGTTCGGACAGGTGATGTCGGCCGCCGCGGCGGCTTTCGGCGCGGTGGAGGTGGGACGGGAAGGCGTCGCCATGGGGCTCATGCTCGACACGACCGACCCCATCACGGCGGACAGCAGGTCGACGGCGGCGAGCCGGTCCTTGAGCCGCACCACGCCTTCCGCCGGGTCGCCGACGACGTCGACCAGCCGCAGCAGCCGGACCAGCACCTTGTCGTTGCCCAGCGCGGTGGCGAGGGCGACCGCGCGGCCCCACTCGGACGCGGCCTTCCCCAGGTCGCCGGCGTCGTGGGCCTCGCACCCGCCCAGCACGGCCTGACCCAGCTCGGCCTGGTCGGTGTAGTGCGCGACCTTGGGGTCCAGCACGCTCGACAGCTTCAGGTCCGCCGTCCACTGCGCCAGGACGTTCACGGGTGGGCACGCGGCCTCGAAGTCCGTCGCGCCCGCCCGCCGGATCTCCAGGTCGACGCGGGCGACCCGCATGTCGCTGTCCAGCTCCGCGTCCGACGAGTCGACCTTGAGCCGCAGGTGGAACTCGCGGTTCTCCGCGCCCCACGACCCGGTGGTGAAAGCGGTCGTGCGCGCGTCGAGCGGGTCGCCGACGAGCGCGGCCTCGGTGGGGAAGGTCTGGCGCAGGAAGTCCACTTCTGAGCGGTTCATGGCCTTCACCACGATCCGAGCCTCAGGGACGATCTTGTCCATCGCCGTCTTCGTCATGGACTCGAAGTCGGCGACGAGGTCGGCCGGATCCCGGATCGCGTCGGCCGTGCCGTGCAGCGCCGCCGCGATGCGCAGCAGCTCGCGCGCCTCCCAGTCCGCGCCGATGCCGCGGGAGTCGCAGGTGAACACCCGGCCGCACCGCTCCAGCTCGATGTCGATCTTGCGGTCGACCTCGCTGTTCTGGCCGTCGGTGAGCATGATGACGTGCCGGACGGCCGCCGGGTGCGGGGAGAGCAGGTGGCGGGCGAGTTCCAGCCACTCGCCCATGTTGGTGCCGCCGTTGGCGCGCAACCGGCTCACCGCGTTCTTCGCCGCCCGTCGGGACTCGGGCGTCGCCGGGACCAGGCGCCGCACGTTCGGGTAGACGAGCCGGGCGGTGTGCGTGCCCTCGACCACCGCGAACAGCGCGCCGTCGCGCAACGCGTCGATCGCGGCCTTCGTCGCCCGTTGGGCCGCCGCGAGCTTCGTCGGCGGGTACGCCATCGAGCCGGAGCAGTCGATGGCGATCACCTCGGCCACCTCGGGCGCGGCGGCGGCGCCCGTCACGCCCTCGGCGGTCACGGTGAGGACGGCGTGCATCTCGTCGTCCTCGGTGGACAGGTAGCGGTTCTGGCTGACCGCCAGGGTGAAGCCCGGCACGTTGTCCATTTCCCCGTCCTCGTGTGTCATCGGAACGTCACCGGCCGGTACCGGTTCGCGAGGTCGACCAGCCGGGATCGTTCGGCCCTGGTGTCGGCCTGCCGGGCCAGCGCCCGGTAGGACCGTTCCAGCCGCAGCCGCAGCGGCTCCTCCTGGTGTCGGAGCACGTCGTCGCCGGCCATGGCCGCGGCGAGTTCCGCCTCCTGCACCACGGCCTCCAGCCGGACGCGGGACTGGCCGGTGGCCGCGCCGCCGTCGAGGTAGAGCTGCGCCAGCCGGGTCGTGGCGGCGGCGAGGTGGTTGGCGTCCGGGCGGTCGGACTCACCGGACCGGGTGAGGACGCCGCTGAGCACGCGCACGGCGGCGATGTGCGCGGCGTCGTAGTGCCGGGACACGGGCGGCGTCTCGTCCAGCGTCGCCACCGCGCCCATGCGGTCGCACCGCGCGAGCCGGACCCGTGCCAGGCCGAACACGGCGCTGACGACGGACCGGTCCCGCCGCCACACCGCGCCGTACAGCGCCTCGGCCTGGGCGAGTTTGCCCTGGTGCTCTTCGCAGTAGGCCAGCGCGAGCTTCGGCGCGTCCTCACCGGGCAATTCCGCGTAGACCGCGTCGAACGAGGCCTTGGCCTGCTCGACGTCCTCGCCGGCCAGCGCGATGAGCCCTTCGTGCCACCGCAGCCGCCAGTCGCCGTCACCGCCGAGCAGGTCGCGCGCCTGGGTCAGGCTTTGGGCCGCCGCACGGAGGTCGCGCGCGGCGAGGCCCGCCCGGCACCGGACGAACGCGGTCTCCGGGGTGCGCAGGCCCTCCGTCTCCAGCCGGTCGAGCAGGCGGTGGGGGTCTTCGGCGTCGGCGGCGGCCAGCACGTCGGCCGCCGGGTCGTCGGCGGTGGCACGCGGCACGGGCAGGCCGACGGCCACCACGTCCGGTGCGGGCCGGCCGTGGTCGAGCGGCAGGTCGTCCGGCGGGGCGTCGAGCCACCGGTCCAACGGCGGCACGGCGCCGAGGCCGTCGTCCAGCAGCGTGGCGGTGTGCACGAACAGGGTCGACGGCTCCGGCCGCGGCTGCCCGTCACGCAGCGACGCGACCTCGCGCAGCACACCGCGCAACTGGTCGGCCATGTCGGCGGCGGACGCGAACCGGCGGTCCGGGTCCCGGTCCAAGGCACGGGTGTAGACGCGGCGGAACGATTCGAGGCCGACCTCGACGCGTTGCCGGTCCTCGATGCCGTACTGGCCGGTGCGGTCCGCGGTGGCGAGGTAGAGCTGGCGCAGCAGCTCGCCGACCGTGTGCAGGTCGGACTGGACGGTGAGGCCGCGTTCGGCGATCTCGGACTCGGGCACCTGGAAGCCGTGCGCGCCGACGATCTTGCCGGACCGGTCGCCGAGGCGCCGGACCGCGCCGAGGTCGATCAGCTTGATCCGGTTGCCGCGCTCGCCGTGCCGGCCCGACCGGACGATCACGTTGTCCGGCTTGAGGTCGCAGTAGAGCAGCCCGCGTTCGTGCAGGTAGTCGAACGCGGCCAGGATCTGGAGCCCGGCGGCGATGATGTGCTCGGTGCGCAGCGGCTCGCCCAGCGGCAGCGAGCCGTGGCGGGACCGGTCGGCCACTTCGTTGAGCACCAGGCCGTCCACGTACTCCATGACGATGTACGTGCGCGGCGTGCCGGTATGGGCCTCGGGGTGGCTGACGAAGTTGAAGATGCGGACGATGTTCGGGTGGTCGATCGTGGTCAGGGCCTGCCGTTCCGCGGTGGCCAGGTCCTCGTCCGCGACGTCGATCAGTCCTTTGAGGACAACCGGGTTGTCGTCCAGGTGGATGTCCTTGGCCAGGTAGATCCAGCCCAGCCCGCCGCGCGCGAAGCAGCCGACGACGCGGTACTGGTCGGCGACCAGGTCACCCGGTTCCAGGCTGGGCAGGAACGAGAACGCGGTGCCGCACGCCAGGCAGAACCCGACGCCCTGGTCGGGCAGGGCGGTCGGGTCGAGGCAGTCGGGGTTGGCGCAGCGCCGGACCCGGACCGGCACCTGCGGGTCGGTGAGGATGCGGCTCGTCGGGTCGGGGAAGTCGAAGACGGGCAGCGACCACGGGTCGTCGCCGGCACGCGACCGGCGGCTGCTCGGCCCGGTGGACGTGGTGCTGCGCGGCGCCTCGGCCGGACGTCCGCAGTCGTCGCAGTAGCCGGTGTCGTCGATGGTGCCGTTGCAGCGCAGCCTGGTGCAGGCGGTCATCCCGGTTCCCCTTTCGCCAACGCCTGGCGCACGGCGTCCTGGTACGTCCGCACGGCCTCGCGGGCGGCTGCCTCGTCGAACGGGTCGGCGACCAGCAACGCGTGCGCCCTGCGGTAGGCCACGGCGGTGCCGATGTGCTCCACGAGCCCGCCATCGCCCGCTTTCGCCTGCCACGCGTCCAGCAGGCCGCGCAGGTCGGACCTGGTGCTCTCGTCTTGTCGCGCGGCGTGTCGCGCGTGTTCAGCTCGGGCGACGGCGTGGTCGAACCGGGGCAGCCGTTCGGCGACCAGCGCCCAGTCCTCGTCGGCGGCGCGGCGCAGGGCGGTGAGGCTGAGGCGCAGCTTGCCGGCGTTGCCGCCCGGGTCGGCCCGAAGCAGCGCGGTGACGCGTTCGGTCAATCCGTCGAGCCGGGTGGTGACCGCGTCCCGGGCCAGGGTGCGCGCGGCGGCGAGGCCTTCGGAGTCGTTCTGGCGGAAGCCGAAGACGAGCCGCGCGCCGCTGGTGACCATGGGCCTGAACACGTCGTGGAGCAGGGCCTGCGGCTCGTCGGACTGGTCGATGCCGTCCACGACGATGGTCATGGGCGGGGTGCCGGCTTGGACGCGTTCGGTGCTGGAGGTGTGTGCGGCGAGCCCGGCGCGGTCCACGATGCGCCGTGACACCTCTTCGGCGGTGAGTCCTTCGACGTCCAGGGCGAGGTCGGGCTCGGGGGAGCCGCCGGCGCTGGACAGTGCGACGGCCTGCCGCAAGTCGGTCAACTCGTCCCCGACGATGATCAGCACGGCCGCGCCGTCCTGTCGGCGGCCGAGCCAGTCCATCACCTCTCGGACGCGTCCGGCCACGCGGGTGTCAGTGGGGGCCGTCGTGAAGAGCGGGTCGATGCCGCTGTCGCCGCGCACCCACTCGGAGATCACCGGGAGGTGCGCCTCGATGGCGGCGACGGGCAGCATCCACGACAGCCCGGCTTCGTCGTCGGTGTACTCGCTGACCACGATGCCGAGGACGTGCCCGGTGGCGTCGTCGGCGACGCCGGACCCGCTGAACCCGGCCCGGATGCGCTGCTCGCCCGCCGAACGGCGGTTCATCTGGAGCCATTCGGATCCGGCCCACGCGGCGACCGTCATCCGGGCCCAGACCCCGATGTCGAGGCCATGGCCGTTCGGGTAGCCGAGGGCGTGGACCTGCCGGTCCCAGGTGAGGGCGGTCCGGTGGAGCATCGCACCGGCTCCGGGCGGCGGGTCGGTCTCCAGCTTGAGGAGGGCGACGTCCCCGCGGTCCTCGCCGTGCGCCGACACGCAGGCGATGATGCGGGCGTCGGCGGTGGGGGAGCCGCGCAGGCCGACCAGGTCGACGGCGAGGCCGGTGGCGGCGAGTGCGACATGAGCGCAGGTGAGAACGTGCCCGCGGGGTAACAGGACACCGGCGCCGAGCACTTCGCCCCCGCTCCGGGCACGAATCCGGACCCGCCACCCCTCGGCCCCGTGGGCGAACGGCCCGGTGCCTCCCATACCGGCCATCATTCCCGAACGATAAAGCAGGGTGGCGAAGAAGATCACCGATACGCCGAACCCCACCCCGTTCGGCGTAAACGGGCACGCGCGCCACGATTCGGGCCACGTCGCACAAATCCACGGTTTCGCGGCAAGTGCCGGTGTGGTGTCAGGGCTTCCACTCCCGCACTACGGACCGGCGCAGCTTGCCCGATCCGGTCCGCGGCAAGGACTCCACGAACACCACTTGGCGCGGCACCTTGTACGCCGTGAGGTGGCGACGGGCGAGGTCGGTCAGGTCGTCCTCCAGCTCGTCGTCGCCGACCGGCGAGTCGACCCGCACGACGTAGGCGCGCAGCCGGACCGTCCCGTCGTCATCGGCCACGGCGCACGCCGCCACTTCACGCACCAGCGGGTGACTCCCGAGGAGGTGCTCCACTTCCAACGGATGCACCTTGATCCCTCCGACGTTCTCGATGTCGTCCAAGCGGCCGTTGACGCGGATGAACCCGTCGGCGTCGATCGACGCCAGGTCGCCGGTGGCGTACCAGTCCCGCGTGCGCTCGGCCTCACCGTCCTCACCGACGCCGACCGTGATGGTCGGTCCGCGCACCTGCAACCGGCCCACCTCGTCCGGCTCCACGGGGTCGCTCTGGTCGTCCACCACACGCACTTCGAACGGCGGCAGCGCGCGCCCGACCGTGCCCACCCGCCGTGCGCCGGGGGTGTTGTGGGTGAACGCCTGACCGACCTCGGTGGAGCCGATGCCGTTGAGCAGCCGGTCGCCCAGGACCTCCATCAGCCGTTCTTCCAGCGCCGTCCCCAGCACCTCGCCACCGGCGGCGGCGATGCGGAGGCCGGCCAGCCGGTCGCGGTCGGGGTGGGCGACGAGCTTGCTGTAGAAGGTCGGCACCGCGAACAGGGCGGTGACGTCGTGCTTCGCCACGATCGCCAGCACGTCCTCGACCTGCGGAGGATTCGGGTTCAGCACCACGCGGCTCCCGCTCATCAGCGGGTACAGCAGGGAGTTGCCCAGGCCGTAGGCGAAGTAGAGCTTGGAGACCGAGTGGACGACGTCGTCGGGTCCCAGACCCAGCGCGGGCACGGCGAACGTCCGGTGGTGGATGATCGCGTCGCCGTGCAGCTGCGGGCACAGCCTGGGCACGCCGGTGGTGCCCGAGGTGAACATCGCGTACGCCTGTTGGTCCGCGGCGCGCGGCGCGGGCGGGATCGGTTGTGCCCCTTCGAGTTCGGCGAACACCGTCACGGGGAATCCGCTCAACGACCGCCGGTCGCCCGGACGGCAGACGACCAGCGCGGGCTGCGCGAGGCCGAGCACCCGGTGCCGCTCGTCGTGGTGCAGGCGCGGGTTGATCGGCACCGCGACCGCGCCGAGGTGCACGGCTGCCAGGAACGTCAGGACGAAATCCGGCCCGTCGTCCAGCACGACCGCCACCCGGTCACCGACCTGCACTCCCGCGCGGACCAACCCCCCGGCGACGCGGGCCGCTCCGGCGTACACGTCGATGTGGGTCAGCACAGCGCCGTCGACCTCGTAGGCCGGGCGGTCCAGCCACCCGCCGGCGGCGGCTCCGGCGCGCATCGCGTAGACCAGGTTCATCGCACTGTTCCCCCTGCTCCGGCCCGCTTGGCGGGGAAGGTCGCACGAACGCGGGTCGTCATCGGTCCGACCCCCCGGTGAGGAGAGCGGCCACCTCCGAACGCCACCCCGGCACCAGGTCGAACAGCCCGCCGATCGCGGCCAGGTCCGTCAACGGCGTCGGCCCGCCGCGCAGCGCGCCGACGAAGTCCGCGTACGAGCCGTCCACCGGTGACGCCGTGAGGTCGGCGGCCAGTGCGCCTTCCGTGCCCGTGACCGAGATGCGGAACTGGGGCTCACCCCAGCTCACCTCGACCGCCCCGGTCACTCCGCCGGCCACCGCCACGGCCCGCACCCGGTCGTGGGCCGCTTCCACCGTCCGCACTTCGGTCACGGGCGCGCCGAGCACCCGTTCGACCGCGTCCAGGACGTCCGGGCCGAGTTCGGTCACCAGGTTCCGGTCCGTCGTCACGTGGTCGAGGCGCACCGCGAAGCCTTGCGGAACCCCGGCTCGCCCCTCGGTCACCGCCTTGCCCAGCGCGGTCAGGTCCGGGTGGTGCGCCCAGGACAGGTCGACCGAGCACCGGCCGGGCGCTTTCCGCGCGGCCTCGACCACGATGTCGTCCACGACGTGCTTGCCCACCAGGACGTGCAGCCCCCGGCGCAACGCGATCAGCACGGCGGAGGTGTTCGGCGCGCGCACCACGACACCCTCCGCGGGAACCGTCTCCACCAGTCGCGTCCCGTCGCGCAGCACCCAGGGAACCCTGTGCTCGGCGGGCTCCGAGGCGTTCGGATCCGTCACGCCGACGACCCGCACACCGGGCACCGCCTGCGTCGCCTCCGCTCCGACGATGACGACCCGCACGTCGGCAGGCTCCGCGGTGGCCAGCACCCGATCGCTGGCGAAGAAGCTCAGATCCGCCGCCGCGGACGTCGGATCGCCGAGCACTGACACCCGCGGCCGGTCCAGATCGGAGTAGTCCTTCTCGACCGGCACCCACTCCAGGTCCGCGGCCGTGTGCTCGGGTCCCTTGGCGAAGACGTCGGCCCAACGGCTGCGGATCACCCGCATGTGCCGCTTCCAGATCGGGAGCTTGTCGTGCCCGACGTGGTTGAACGTGGTGCCCTCGAAGTGCCGCATCGCCACCGACCCGACGTAACGCATCCGTTCGCCGTCGGCACGCAAACGGCAGCACAGGTCGATGTCCTCGCACAGCGATACCGGGTCGAACGCCGCGTCGAACCCGCCGACCCGCCGGAAAGAGCTGTGCCGCACCATCAGCGCGGCGGTGGGCGCCCAGGTCTGCTCGCGGTGCTCCCGGTGCGTGGCGGTGAGGGCTTGGCCGCGCCCGACAGACCCGACGTGGCCGTTGACGGTGGACCCGCCGCCCGCGCACTGCACCAACGCGCCGTCGCCGGGGTAGAGCAGCAACGGTGACACGGCGGCCAGGCCCGGATCGGCGGTCAGCTCGGCGACGAGCACCTCCACCACATCCGGGTCGTCCACGAGCACGTCGTTGTCGAGGAAGAACAGGAACTCGCCGCGTGCCACCGCCGCGCCGACATTGCGCCGTTCGCTCCCGCCGCGATCGTCCTCGTGGCGCAGGACGGTCAGAGGGCGGCCGAGGTCCACAGCGGCCAGGTACTCGGAGGTGCCGTCGTCGGATCCGTTGTCCACCACGATGATCTCGAAGTCGCCGGACGCGCGCGCGAGCGACACCAACGCCCGCCGCGTGTACTCCAAGCGGTTCCTGACCAACATGACGACCGAGACCAAACCCGGTATCGGGTTCACACTGCGCCCTTCACGAAACGGAGATCGTCCTCACGCGGCACGTCGTTGTGCCGTTCGGAGCACGGGGGCCGGGGCGGTGCCCACGTGCTTGCTCCGTCGCGGTGTCGGGATCGGTCCGACCGGTCGGAGTTCGACGCATGTGCGCGCAGCAGTGGGGCTGCGGACCGCTTCATCGGTGGTTCGGCGAATAGTAGAGGCGGACTCACGGTGTGCGCCAGCCCGCGACTCGGACTTCCGAAGGGAAATTGTGGAGGGACGTCGCCGAAATCCCGTGCCATTGGTATGCGCGGTCATTCCGGGAATGATGCTATTCGCTTTGACCGGGAATTTCGCGCGTAGCCGCGGGCACGGGCCGGTCAGCGGCCGGTGGCTGTCAGGACGGCGGAGGCGATGGCCTTGTGCCCGTCAGGGGTCGGGTGGACGTCGGTGTGGCCGCAGAAGTACGTCAGCGCGCACACCTTCGCCACCGATGTCGGGATCGAGCCGTACGTCGGGTCCTGGGTGATCTCGGTGAACGGTCCATAGCCCCCGGTCGAGGCGGTCACGTCCACGAACGTCGCCCCGACCTTCTCGTACTCGGTCTTGAGCGCGGCGTTGAAGAAGTCCCGGAACAGCGGCACCGACAGGCGCGCGAGGTCCTGGCCGTTCGGGAACGCGGGGGACACCCACGCACCGAGGAACACGTCCGGATAAGTCAGACCCACGATCGGGGCATCGCCGGCGGCTTCACGCAGCGCGGGCAGGGTGGCGGCCAGGCCTGCCCGGACGTTGGCGACGGCCCGCGACGCGCAGCCCAACGCATCGGCCGCCCGCGCGCACGGCGCCAGGTCGTTGCCGCCGATCACCACCGTCACCAGACCCACTCGCCCCTGGTGCTCGCGCAGCGCCTGCACGGCCGCGTCGAGTTGGGTGCGGCCCGCCGGGTCCGGCGCGCCGGGAGCGACGTTGCCGGGGGCGCAGGCGGGTCCACCGAGCAGTTGCGCGGACGTCGCGCCGCTGCACGCGACGTTGATCAACCGCAGGTCCGACTGCTCGGCGACGAGGTACGCGAAGCCGTCCGCGCCGGTCGACGTGCCGGCGGCCGGCGGTCGGTAACCGGTCGCGTACGAGTCGCCCAAGGACACGTACACGCTGTCTGCGGGCGGTGCGCTCTCGCTGGGCGATGCGCTGTCGCTCGGCGGTGCGCTGTCGTTGGTGGCTGAAGGGTTCTCGGACGGCGCTCCGGTGCACGCCCCGAGCGCCACCGCCAACGCCACCGACAACGCCCCGATCAGTGCGGATGGCCGCGGCACCATCAGCCCCTTCTGTCCCGTGGGTGATCGTCAGCCTCCCAGGCTACGCGTGACGCCCGGCCTCGGCGGGGCGAGTATTCTAGTGTTAGAATAGCGACGTGTCCGAACGCCTCACCCCCGCCGAACTGACCCTGCTCGGCCTGCTCGTGGAGAAGCCCCGCCACGGCTATGAGCTGGAGGAGGTCATCACGGCCCGCGGCATGCGGGAGTGGACCGAGATCGGGTTCAGCTCCATCTACTACCTGCTCACCAAGCTCCGTGACCGCGGCCTGGTCGCCGAGAGGGGCGACGAGCCGGGGCGCGGCAAGACCCGCAAGGTGTTCGAGCCGACCGAACGCGGACGTGAGGCGTGCGCGGCCGGCGCCGAGGAGGCCATCGCCACCCTGCGGCCGGTGTTCCCGCCGGTCCTCGTCGGCCTGGCCAACCAGCCGGTCATCCCGCCCGAACGGCTGCGTGCCGCACTGGCCCGACGGGCGGAGGCGCTGGCCGAGCGGATCGCCGCGGTCCGGGCCGCCGCGCCGCCCGACGCCCCCGATTTCGTCCGCGCGATCTTCGACTACTCGCTCCACCAACTCGAAGCCGAAAAGACGTGGCTGGCCACCTACCGAGGAGAACAGCGATGACCCCGTACGACGTGAAACGCGAGCTGAAGGAGCTGTACGCGCCGAAGAACCGGGACTGGGCGCTGATCGACGTGCCGCCGCAGCAGTTCATCGCGTGCGACGGCAAGGGCGACCCGAACACCGCGCCCGAGTACGCGCGAGCGGTCGAGGCGCTGTACTCGGTGGCGTACACCCTGAAGTTCGGGAGCAAGCGCGCCGGCAGGGACTTCGTGGTCGGCCCGCTCGAAGGCCTGTGGTGGTCGGACGACCCGACCGTGTTCACCGCCAGGGAGAAGGACTCGTGGCAGTGGCGAATGTTGATCAGCCAGCCCGACTGGATCACCGCGGAGGACATCAAGGAGGCCACGGAGGCGGCGTTGGCGAAGAAGAAACTCCCGACCATCGCCGAGGTCCGCCACGAGAGGCTGGACGAGGGCACGTGCGCCCAGGTGCTGCACATCGGCTCGTACGACGACGAAACACCCATCCTGGCGACCCTCCACAATGACTACTTGGCGGCCAACGACCTGGTGATGACCGGCCTGCACCACGAGATCTACATCGGCGACCCCCGCCGCGTCGAACCCGCGAAGCTGAAGACCATTCTGCGCCAACCGGTCCGCCCCAAGCCGTAACGCACGATTGGGTGAACCGTTCGCGTGCGGCGAAATGGTCGGTCGAGGCGGGACGACCTGAAGGGCATGAGGAGGACAGAACTTCACGCCACAGCGGTTGCCGGCTTGTGCGCGGCCACGCTTGCCGTGATGGCGGCGTGCCAGGGGCAGGAACCGGCACCGGCACCTGCTCAACCCACCAGCACGACCATGACGACGGCCACGACCACGAGCACGAGCACGACGCGAGCGCAGGGCGGCGACCAGCTGCCCACGGGCACGATCACCGCCACCTACGCCACCGGGTCCACGGTGTCGCCGTCCGGGCCGCTGATCCCCGAGCCATCGGCCGAGCCCACGGCGCCGAGCTCGACGGATTCGGCATTGATCACCGAACCGCTCACCCCCACCCACACGGCGCCGCCGGTCGTCACCACAACGGCACCGTAGATGGGCGTCGGCAAAGAAACGCCGGAGCCAGTGGTGGCGTGGCCACGGCTCGTGGCGGTGCTGTCGGAGGCCGCGGTCATCTCGGCGGTGCTGTACTACTTCGGCTGGGTCCGCACGGAGGCGACGTACGGCCGGTTCGGGGTGAGCCTGAGCCTGCTGGAACTGGCCACGGCCGACTACATCCTGCGCAGCATCAACTCGGCGTTCCCGCCGTTGATCGGCCTCGGCGCGGTCCTCGTGGCGCTCGCCGCGGTGCACCGCCGATGGGTGGCGCCGGCCCTGGCCGCCGAGCCCTCACGCTGTGCGCACCGGGTCGCGCGTGCCGCGATCCGGGTCATCACGGCCGTGTGCGTGCTCGGGCTGGCGCTGGCCGCGCTGGGCGTGGTCGCACAGGACACGGTGGGCAAACCGCTGGGCTGGTGGCTGCCCGCCATCCTGACCGTGGCCGCGGCCGGGCTGATGTACGTCGGCTCGGCCACCGGGGCAACCTCGCCCGTCGGGTCGACGGTGCTGCCGGCACTGGCCGTCATCGGCGGGCTGTGGCTGGTCACCGTGCACGCCCACCGCACGGGCGACGAGTTCGGTGACCGATTCGTCGCCGGACTGCCCGGCAAGCCCGAAGTGGTGCTCTACAGCGCCGAACGGCTCGCCATAGCGGGCCCCGGCGTAGGGGTGGCGCCGATCGAGCAGGAGGGGTCGCGGTTCAAGTTCCGCTACACCGGACTGCGGATGCTGATCCACACCCAGGACCGGTACTTCCTGGTCGCGGCGGAGTGGCAGCGGGGCCGTGACGCGACCTACGTGGTCGCTTCGACCGACGACACCCGCCTCGACGTCATCGGCCGCTGATCAGCCGGACCAGTCGGATCAGTCGGTGACGAGCAATCCCTTGCCGTACAGCCATTCCGCCGTCGCCTCGGCACGCCCGGCGGGAAGACGGGCCGACCACGTGCGGAGGAGATCGGCGAGGGACGCGGAGTGCTGCACGCAGTCCAGCAGCGGAGCGAGTTCCGCGTCACCCACGTGGGCGATCGGCGTGGGCAGGGCTGGATGGGTGAGCGCACGGCGCATCGTGACCAGGTCCCCGACCGGGCACGGAGTGGGCACCACGGCGGCCTCGGCGGACAGGCGAACGGGTCGGCGCAGGTGGTCGGGTGTCAGGGGAAGCGTCACGGCGGTCGGCGGGGGAGGTGTGGCGCGGCGACGCCAGAACGGGTGGTCGCGGTGGGGTTCGCACCGGTGGTAGTGGGCGCCGGTCCAGGCCGTGTGGCGGGCCACGGCACGGTCCCGGCTGTCCCGGTAGAACTCGAGCGCGGCGGCACGGTCGCCGTCCGAGAGCAGCGTGTGCGCGGTGACAGCGGCGGCCATGGCGCTCTGCAACGCGCTGTCCACACCGGACGACGTCAGCGGGTCCAGCGTGAACGACGCTTCGCCGACCTTGACCGAGTCGTCGGTGACGGGGGAGTCGTCCCGGTACCCGGTGGCGTCGCACACCGCGACGACGCGCGCCGACGGGCGGTCCGGGAACAGCCCGGTCGAATCGAGCAGCTCGTGGTAGAGCCGTTTCAGGTCGGTGGAGCAAGGATGCAGGAGTTCGGCGTCCACGAACGCCATGGCACGGAACGCGCCACCGGGTAACGGCGTGCCCCAGCACCAGCCGCGTGGTCCGGTGCCGAGCCGGGTCGGACCGTCACCGCGCCAAGTGGCGTGCAGGGTCAGCGTCCGGAGCCCGGTGGCGGTGGTCGTGCCGCCTGAAGCGCGCCGCCGCCCGCTGGCGTCGACCAGGAACCGCGCCCGCAGCACGTCGTGCCCCACCGGGATCTCCCAGCCGGCCGGACCACGGCGGGGACGTCCGGCGCGCACCGGCTGGAACACCGACACCCCGGCGGCACGTGCGGCGGCCAGCAACGCCTGGTCGAAACGCCCCCGGTCGACCGTCACCGCGCGTGGATCGGGCTCGACCATCCGGATGTGGGCGTCCTCCCAGCGCACCAGGGCACCCGGCGACGGCACGCTGCCGTCCAGCGCCTCTCGCACGCCCAAGAAGTCCAGCAGCGGAGGCACCCCCGGGGACAGCGCCTCGCCCACGTGCGGACGCGGGAACACCCGCCGTTCCACCAGCACGACGCGGTGACCGAGCCGGGCCAGCCGAAGCGCGCACACCGACCCGGCCGGCCCGCCGCCGATCACGCAGACGTCCCAGGCCGTCATATGCTGAAGTAGTCGGGCCGTGCCGCGAGCACGCGGCTGTAGACGGTGAGGCAGTGGTGCAGCCAGCCGCGGATGTACTCGCACGCGGGCCGGCCGCGGCGGATCACCTCGTGGTGGCACCCGCCGCCGCACAGGTACCGGGCCCAGCAGCCCTTGCACGGCTCCTGGCGGTGCACGTGCCGGTCGGTCAGCCACCGGGCGCGCTTGACGTCGTCCACCCCGCCGGCCAGGTCGCCCATCGCGCCGTCCTCGTCACCCACGAACCGGTGGCACGCCGCCAGGTCGCCGTCGGCCGACACACCCAGGTAGCCCGCGCCCGCCCCGCACGGGTACGGCCGGTGCGTGCCGCGGTGGATCTCGCGCAACGCCGTGGCCAGGTTGGTGAACGGGTAGCGCCGCCCGGCCAGCACCCGCCGGACGAACTCGTCACCGCACGCGGTCATCTGCTCCAGCATCACCTCCAGGTCCGGCAGCGCCATCTCGCCGCGACCGTTGGGCGAGCTGAGCATGGGGGAGAACCCGACACCGTGGAACCCGGCGGCGGTGAACTCGTCCAGGGTCCGCGGCAGGTCCAGGTTGAGCGGTGTGACCGTGACGCGGGCCGACACCTGCATCCGCCGCTGGGCCACGAGCAGGGGCGCCACCCGGTCCATGATCCGCTCGTAGCTGCCGCGCCCGTCACGGTGGGGCCGCAGCAGGTCGTGCCGCGCGCCAACGCCGTCCAGGCTGATCGTCACGGCGAACGCGTGGTCCTCGAAGAACTCGCCGTCCTCGGGCGTGAGCAGGGTGCCGTTGGTGGTGATGGAGAACGTGACCGGCACACCCGTCCGTTCCGACACCGCCTCCGCGTACTCGGTGGCGGCGCGGACCACGGGCCGGTTCATCATCGGCTCGCCACCCAGGAACGCGAGGTTGACCCGTTCGCCCGGGGCGGCCTCGCGGAACAGCGTGTCCACGGCGGCGAACGCGGTCGTCACGGGCATGTTCTTGGCCGGACCGCCGAAGTCGCCCTGCTGCGCGTAGCAGTAGGTGCAGCCGAGGTTGCACTTCTGGGCGACGGCCAGCGACAGCGCCCGCACCGGCGGGGGATCGGGCGCGGTGTCGTCGATCTGCCGGGGCGCGTCGATGCCCAGGTCGGCGAGCACCACGTCCAGCGCCCGTGGGTCCGGATCACGGCGGGCGGCGTCGAGGCGGTCGTAGAGGGCCTGACCGACGCCGAACAGGCGGCTGCCGTTGGCGAGCAGCGCGCGCGGCCCGTCCTCGGTGCGCAGCAGGTGGACGTCGGGGTGGACCGGGGTGGACGCGGCGAACAGCTCACGAGCCGTCACTTCGCGCCGCTTTCCGGCTCGGTGCCTTCGCGCCCGGGTTCGACGTGTTCCGGCGCGTCGTTGCCGCCGACGATGAACCGCAGCCTGCCCTGCCAGTCCCGGAACAGGTCGTCGTAGCTGACCAGGCGGGAGTCGGTGCGGTCGTCCAGCACATACTCGCGCGGCTCGCGGTCCTTGGCGAACCAGTGGTTGCCGGTGCTGGTGCCCAGCGCGGTGTCCTCGACGTTGACGTAGTCCGGTCGGCTGGCGGCCCAGTAGTAGCAGGCGCATTCGCGGTAGTCGTTCTGCCAGGGCGAGCAGAGCCCACGGGTCAGGTCGCCCGGTCCGGCCATGTTCTCGGCGATCACCGGCAGCGGGCCGCCGGCCGCCTCGCTGTGCGCGAACAGCGGCCGGACCTCCAGTTGGACCTCCTCCACCAGCGGTCCGGGCACCTCGGCGGGCCTGCCCACCGGTTTCGGCGCCGGGCCGCTGGTGAACAGGCACGTGACGGTCTCACCCGCGTGCTCGGCCAGCACGTCGGCCAGGGAGTTGGACCACTCCAGCATCATCACGCCGTCCGGGTTGTCGACCGACGTCAGCAGGCCGGACGGCGCGCCGGGGCGGGTCGGGCCGACGAGGTGCGCGATGACGTCGTGGCCCGCGACCGCCAGCAGTCGACGACCCTTGAGCCGCTCGTAGCCCTCGTCGGCGTCGACCACGTAGTTGTCCGCCTCGTGCAGTTCGACGCCGACCAGCAGCCTGCGCCAGATGTTGCGGATGTCGAATTCGAGGCCGGGGTAGGCGTTGGAGATCGCCGACACGGGCAATGTGCTCGGCGGGTTGCCCGCGGCGCGGTGGTCGAGTTGCGCGGTGAGGTTCAGCGGCTCGATGGAGTCGTTCATGCCGGCCCTCCGGACTCGTCGGCGCCCCGGTCGTGCCGGAGGTTCTCCTGCCGGAAGATCTCCTGGCGGGCGGCCTTGCGCACCAGGTCGACCTGGCGGCGGGTGAGGGCCAGCGACCGGCCGTCCGCGCCGCGCATCAGCGCCGGCATCTTCCGCCTGCCCTTGGCGCTGAGGTCGCCCACCTCGTCGTGGTCGCGCAGGACGTCGGCGAACCAGGGCGCCGTGCCGCTGCGCAGGGCGGCGAGGACGTTCTGGTGCAGGGCGAAGACCGCGGCGGTGTCCACCAGGGACGGAGCCATGATCGGCTCGAACGTCCGGCCGGTGTCGGCCGAGTCCTGCCGCACCATCGTGCTGGCCGCGTCGACCCGCCCGTCCACGGTGTTGCCGTTCATCACGGCTGTGTTCATCAGCCGCACCGACTCCAGCGCCCGACGCAGCACCTCTTCGGCCACCTTGTGCGCGTCTTCAGCGGTGTCCTCCCGGCGCGCTTTCGGCCCGTAAAGCGCCTGGTCGAGCTCGTCCGCGATCGTGCGCACGGGGATGCTGTCCGGCGCGTAGGCGGGCGGACCGGCGCCTATGCGCCCGTAGGCCTTCAGCTTGCGGCCGTCCACGGTCAGCTCCACGTGCACCAGGCCGTCGCACTCGTCGTCCAGGTAGCCCCGGCTGACCCAGCCGCGCTGTTCGTCGTCACCGGCGTAGATCTGGCCCGGGATGGTCAGCCGAGGATCGCCGGGCTCGTCCACGTGACCGCGCCAGGTTCCCTTCGTGGCGTCGTACAGGGCGTCCACGACGTTCGGGTCGTGGTCGCCGACCGTGCCGCCGGAGCCGTAGACGTTCCCGGCCGCGGGCGTGAAGCGCAACCGGATGCCGGGGTACTTCGTCGTCGGCTTGATGTAGCGCGCGTGGCCCAGCGGCAGGGTCTTGCCGGTCAGGAAGTTGGCGCACTCGCCGTTCAGCCCGTGCTCGCCGTGATCGCTGAACCAGCCGGTGTCGGCGTCGATCCGGTCGTCCAGGTTGTAGGTGCGGCGTTCGATCTTGTGGTTGCCGACCCGGACGCACCACCGCACGTCCTTCGGCTCGAGCTTGTTGGCGCGCAACAGGTCCACGGTGAGCGGGTGCAGCTTCCGGTCGTCGTCCGTCAGCGCCCAGACCTCCAGGAACGGCGCGACGGGCTTGACCTTGCCGTGCCCGTCGGTGAACCGCAGCTGTTCGGGCGCCTTGTCGTCGACGATCTCGCCGGAATCGGGATCGACCCGCAAGGTCGGCGCGGGCACCAGCACCCGTGGCGCGAGCGGCTCGTCCGGGTCGGGCTCGGCGGTGTAGTTGTCCATCGGCTCGGCCGCCGCGCCCAGCCGGCCGATGGCCAGCGGGGGCAGGACGCGCAGTTCCAGGATCCGGGTCATCCCGTGCACCCCTTCCGGCTGAGGATGTGCTCGATCTGCTCCAGCGCCCGTCGGTCGGACTCGCGCAGCGCCACGACGTACGGGTCGCGCGCGCAGTCCGGGTTCGTTTCGAGCAGTTGGTCGGTGAGCAGCCGGGACGCCTGCACGAGGTCGCGTTGCAGCAGCCAGCGGTCGTGGTCGCGGTCGGGCAGTTCGAGGCTGTAGGGCATCTCGAACGGCGGCCCGGCCCGCGGGCCGTCCGGGTGGTCCTTGTCCAGCGGCAGCTCGACCAGCCGTCCGGCCAGGGCGCGCAGGTTGTACATCTCGGCGAACGCCCGGTGCACGAGCGCGCCGCGCCCGGTGAGCACACCGCCGTTGTCCAGCGGGCCGGACAGCCGGAAGGCGTGCGAGATGTCGGTGAGCAGCATCCGGTAGCGCAGGTTGAACAGGTGGCCCCAGAGTGCCGTGAACGGGTCGGTGATCGGGCTGGTCGTCACGGTCTTGGCGCCGAGCTGCACCATCACGGACTCGTTGAGGCGGTGCGCGGTCACGGGGTTCTCCGCGATCGGCCGGGACACCTTGTCCTGCTCCGCTCGGGGCAGCTTCTCCAGCTCCAGGTAGATGCCGAGGAACCGCTTGAAGTGGGACGTCTCGGCCTGTTCGTCCACGTCGACCGCTTCACCCTGCTCGCCGACCTCGTGCAGCGCCTTGCGCGCCGAATCCCGGGAGAACACGCCGAACACCAGCAGCTCGGGGGACTTCACGTCCGGCACGTTCCCGGCTTCCTGCCCGCGCTCGCCACGCGTGTAGCCGCGCCCCCATTCGTCCCAGGACGCCTGGTAGGGCAGCGTTTCCGCGTGGAACAGCTCGTCCGGGATGTGCTCGCGGTTGCTGAGGATCTTGTCGATCCGCCCGTACAGCTCCCCGACCCGGTTGACCTCCTGCCCCACGGCGACCTCGGCGTCCTTCTTGACCCTCTCGGCGATGTCGTCCGTCCACTTCGCGGGACTCTCCGCGACGACGTAGGCGGCCAGCGACTCGCGGGTCAGCCGGCGCAGCGTGAACGGGAACGGGTAGAAGTCCGAGCCCCAGGGGTAGTCCTCGCGGTCGAGGTTGATCGGGGCGCCGAGCGAGGTCAGCAGGTTCTGCACGGTGACGAGGTGGCCCATCTCCTCCTTCGCGATGCCGAGGATGACCTCCTGCCAGCCGCGCACCTTGTCGCGCAGGCCCTCGGGCACCTGCGGGCCGCCCATCGAGTAGGCGGCGAACAGGTACTGGACCATCAGCGAGTGCTCGATCTCGGCCGCGACGTGCAGCAGCATGGTGGTGTAGTCGCGCCAGTTGAACTCCGGCGGCAGGACCGGCTCTTTCTCCTCCGCGTCGAGCGGGCCGGCGACCGAGAGGCACGCCATGGCCGCCGGCTCGTCGTCGAACAGCTCCGGCAACACCGAAGCCATGTGCCGGTGCACTCTGGACCGCATGGCACGAACCCCGTCCTCGCCTGTTGGGTGGGCGTAGGGGTGAGCGTGCCGGCGCGGGACCGCCCCCGCTCCGGTCGCGGTGAACGCCAGTCGGCTTGGTGAACCCCACTCATCCGACCGGGCGAGCCGACCTGACCGACAGTCGACCGCCGCCACCACGGCCGGGCTACGGCCGTGATCGTTGGTGGACGCCCCGGTCGGTCCGCCCCTTCGCTCGCGCGTGCGTTCCGACCAAGTAAAGTCGGGTCGCCGCCTCGCCGCCGTTGTCAAGGACCGCCTGCCCCTGTCGTCTGGAAAGCGCTTGCCGAGGAGCCTCATGTCTCTGGACCCCGTCGTCGTGCCCGACCGGATCGTCTCGATCACGCTGTCGTCGGTGACCCTGCCCCTGCCGACCGGGATCAGTGACGCCAAGGTGTTCACGGGTTGGCAGCGGCCGATGACCGAGGTCGCCTTCCTGTTCGCGGAGATCCGCACCGAGGCCGGGCTGGAGGGCGTCGGGTTCAGCTACTCGAAGCGGGCCGGTGGGCCGGCGCAGTTCGCGCACGCCCGCGAGGTGGCGCCGGACCTGATCGGCGAGGACCCGAACGACATCGGCAGGCTGTGGACGAAGCTGGTGTGGGCGGGCGCGTCGGTCGGGCGCAGCGGCGCGTCGACGCAGGCGCTGGCGGCGTTCGACGTCGCGCTGTGGGACCTCAAGGCGAAGCGCGCGGGCCTGCCGCTGGCCAAGCTGCTCGGCGCCCACCGCGACTCCGTGCGCTGCTACAACACCTCGGGCGGCTTCCTGCACGAGTCGATCGGGCAGGTCAAGGACAACGCCACCCGCACGTTGGAGTCGGGCGTCGGCGGCATCAAGATCAAGGTGGGGCTGCCGGACCCGGCGGAGGACCTGCGCCGCGTCGCCGCCGTCCGCGAGCACCTGGGTGACGGGGTGCCGTTGATGGTCGACGCCAACCAGCAGTGGGACCGGCCCACGGCGGCCAGGGTCGGCCGGGCGCTGGAGGAGTTCGGGCTGGTCTGGATCGAGGAACCCCTCGACGCCTACGACGCCGAGGGCCACGCCGAGCTGGCACGCTCGCTGACCACGGCCATCGCCTCCGGTGAGATGCTGACCAGCGTCGCGGAGCACTACGAGCTGATCCGGCTGGGCGCGGTCGACATCCTGCAACCCGACGCGCCCCGGGTCGGCGGCATCACCCAGTTCCTCAAGCTCGCCACCCTCGCGGACCACCACCACCTCCAGCTCGCGCCGCACTTCGCGATGGAGATCCACGTCCACCTGGCGGCGGCCTACCCGCGTGAACCGTGGGTCGAGCACTTCGACTGGCTCCACCCGCTGTTCAACGAACGGCTGGAGACCAGCGGCGGCCGGATGCACCTGTCCACCCGCCCCGGCCTCGGCATCACCCTCAGCGACCAGACCCGCGCCTGGACCACCGACACCGACACCATCGCCAAAGCCCGTTGACCGGTGCCCCGGAGTGTCCCGAACGGGCAGAAGGTGTGCCCGCGTCCTCCTGACGAGCACGGCGATGCGGCCCTTACGTTCGGACGGTGAGAGGACCCGTCGTAGGGGAGAGCCGATCATGACCACACACATGGGCGCGCACCGTCATCGCCACCGCCCCGGCACGGGTGCCGAGGAGGAACGGGAAAAGCGTTCGTCGCACCCGCTCGGCGTCGACGCCCTGCTCGGCATGCAACGTGCCGCCGGCAACCAGGCGACCATCGACTACGTCCGGCAGGTGCAGCGCTACACAGGGCCTGGGACGCCGGTGACCCCCACGTTCACCCCTGGCTCGGGCGACGAGCTGGGTCCGTTCACCGCCAACGATTTCACCGTCACCCTGACCGGAGGCGACGAGAGCCCTCCGACGCTGGACCTCGACAAGTACCACCGGTCGGCGAGCTCCGAGTTGTCGTGGGCGGGCGACGAGAGCATCGCGATCAGCACTGCCGACGAGGCCAAGGAGTTCTACGCGCTGCCCGGCGTGCTCGCCAAGGCGAACGCGTCACTCCGGGCGGTCGACAGCCCGGTGCGCCTGGTCGCGGGCGGATACACGCTGCCGAACACGAAGGGCCAGGTGCTGACGGTCGTCCGACCGGCCTACACCCATCGCGGCAGGGCCCCCGTCAACGAGCTGACGACCTTCATGCGGCTGACCCAGCACGAGTGCGAGGCGGTCGCCACCACCATCCTCGGCAAGGACCGCCTGACCCACGTGGTCTTCCGCAACCCCGAGGGTCGTGCGGTGTCCGCTCCCTCCGGGTACCAGGGGGAGCGACTGCCGGCGCTCGCCGAGTCGTTGGCCGGCCCCCGTCCCCCGACGACGGTCGAGGAAGCTGCCGACGCAGTCCAGGGCCCGAAGCCGAAGACGGGGCCAGGCAAGCGGTACGGCGAGGCCGTGCACCAGAACAAGCCGGAGTTGGCCGCGAGCGCGCGGGCGATCGGCGTCAACGAGCACGCACGGCCTGAACCTGGTGAGGGCCTCGCGGTGCACACGATCGACGCACCGCTCAAGCCGGACGGGCGGCTCGACAAGTTCGACTACTCGACCAACGCGGACCTCGACCACACTTGGGTCTTCCACCACGCGGCCGTGGTCGCCGAGAGCCTCGACGGCCAGGACCAGGTCACCTTGGAGAATTTCAACCGGCGGAATGACGAAGAGCGGTTGAGCGAGACGATCCTCGCCGGGGTGAAGGACCGGTTCGCCGCTCGGTTCCCCGATGTGATAGCGCCCATCCTCGACAAGGCGGCGAAAGCGCCGCAGCCAAACCAGGCTCACGCCGTCGAGGCGCTGAGCGAAATCCGCGTCCAGCTCGGTGCGGAGACCAAACAGGCCATGGCCGATGCGCGGGACCAGTACGACCACATGCGCATACGCCTCGAGAAATCGAGCGTCGAGAGGTGGTACTTCAAGATCTTCTCGCCGGGTGGGGCGCAGAGCTTCCACGCTCGGAACACGGACGCGGTCAACCGGCTGACGGTCGTCACCACGAACGTGCCCGAGGTGACGTTCGAGACCCATTCGGCCGAGCCGACGGAGGAGGGCGTGCAGGTGCTGGAGAAGATCGCCCGGTCCACGCGAGAGACCGAGATCCAGCTTGTGATCGAGGGCCACGCCAAGGGTGGGCTCATCCCTCTCCGGAGACTCGCGCGCAAACGGTCGGACCGCGTCCGGGAGGAGCTGGAGAAGCTCGGGGTCGCCAAGGACCGGATCCGGACGGAGCACAAATCACAGAGCGACATCGCCAAGGTGATCATCTACCCGGCCGACCGCCCGAACCGGCGCGTGCCCGGGACCGACCCCAGGGGCTGACCACCGTGACGCCGCTGCCGTCAGGGCGGCCTGGGAGGTGGGGCCGCCCTGACGGCGAGGGTGTCCGTGGCGTCGGGTGTTGATCAGCGCCGGCTCCGCGGACGGGAAGGTGGCTCAGTGGGTGCGCGCCGGGTGGATGCGCGCCGGTCAGCGCAGCGGGCCGACCGCGCGCAATGCCTCCGGCTGCTTGCCGGTGGTGATCTGCTCCGCCAGCAGCCGTCCGGTGATCGGGCCGTGCGCCAGGCCCCACATGCCGTGGCCCCCTGCGACGTACACACCGGGTTCGCGCACCGCCCCGATCAGCGGACGGCCGTCGGGCGTGACCGGGCGCGGTCCGACCCACACGTCGCGGCGGTTCTCCCAGTCCACGCCGTCGAGCAGCGGACGGGCGGACGCGATGATCGCCTCCAGCCGGGCCGGCGCACCGGGCGCGTCCGGGTCGCGGAACTCCATCGTGCCCGCGACCCGCAGCGCACCCTGGTACGGCGTGCACGCCACCCGCACGTCGGGCAGGTAGACCGGACCTGGCACGGGCCGGTCCACCGGCACCGTGAACGAGTAGCCGCGACCGGCCCGGACCGGAACGCGCACACCCCAGCGGGACGCCAGCCGCGACAGCCACGCCCCGGTGGCCACGACCGCGACGTCGGCGGACACGCCCTCACCACCACGCGACCGCACCGTGACCCCGCCGCCGTCCTGTCGGATGTCGGCGACCTCGAACACGCGGATCGTGCCGCCCCTGGCCACGACCGACCGCGCCAACGCCTGCACGAAACCGCCGGGGTCCATGTGCCGCTGCCCGTCGATGCGCACACCTGCGGTCAGGGTCCGGGACGCCGTGGGGACGTACTCGCGCAGTGCGTCGCCGTCGAGTTCGACGTGGTCGACGGGTTGACCGGCGTCGGCCATCCGGCGAAGTTCGCGCAGCAGCCCCTGCGCGTGCCGGGAGCTCTCGAACGCGGCGGTGATCGGCGCGTCGACCGTGGGCGCGTCCACGCCGTTGGCGGTGAGCACGTCGAACGCTTCGAGGCACTCGTCGTTGAGCGGCAGGTTCGCCCGCACCGCACGGGTCCAGGACGACCACCGGCAGTTCGCGGCGAACCGCGCCAGGAACGCCCACAGCCCAGGGTCCGCGGTCAGCGGGATGTGCAGCGGCGCGGACGGGCTCAGCAGGCCTCGCGGGCCGTAGCGCAGCACGGTGGGTTCGTTCAGCGGGATCGCCAGGCCCGGCGCGATCCACCCGGCGTTGCCCCACGACGCGCCGGCGGCCACACCCGTGCGGTCGACCACGGTCACCTCGACCCCGCGTTCCTGGAGGAACCAGGCGGTCGAGAGGCCCACGATGCCCGCGCCGACCACGACCGCCGAACGGGGTCCGCCGTCGCTGCGCCCGACGTCGACCATGACCACCTCCACACCAGAGCGGAACTGCTGTCGACGTCAGCATCGCTCGGGTGCCACACCGGGCCGTTGTCCGTTCCCGACAATCCGTGTACGTGGTCTTGTCGGACACCGACAGAGGGCCTCAGTCCCCGGCCGCCGCCAGGTCGATGATCATGGCGAGGCGCTTGCGGGCGTCGTCCAGGTCGAGCGCGGTCACCTCGGCCATCTTCCGCAGCCGGTACCGGATGGTGTTCGCGTGCACGCCGAGCAGTTCGCCCGCCTGCGCCAGGTCGCCCTGCGCCTCCAGCCACGCCCGCAACGTCGGCACGTACTGCGTCGAGTGGTCGGTGTCGTGTCGGCGCAACTCGGCCACCGGTCCCCGTGCCGGCGTGCGGCCCGCCCGTGACGCGGCGCGCAGGCGTTGCAGCAGGATGTCGTCCCAGGAGTCGTCGTAGGCGGGCGGCACCGTGCCCGGTGGGCGGGACTCGTGCAGGGCCATGCACTCGTCGGCCTCCTGCCGGCTCGCGGGCAGGTCCGCCGGGGACGCCGTGCCGCCGATACCGGCCGTCACCGTCACCTGGGCGGGCAGCGCGGCCCGCAGCCGGTCCACCCACTCCCGCGCCGCGGGCACCTGTTCACCGGGCAGGATCGTGTAGAGCGTGGTGCCGGACAGGGTGCTGCGTCCCGGCCGTGACCAGCCGAAACCCGTGGTGGCCCGGTCGAACGCCAGCAGCAGGGCGGCGTGCCGTTCGGCGGCGATGTGCGCGCGGACGGCGATGACACGCAGCGGACCTTGGTGCAGTCCGAGCCGGCTGACCACCGTGGCGGCGTCCGCCGTGCCCTCCAGCAGGCGCATCACCAGCTCGGACTCGACCTGGCGCTCCAGGTCCGCGCTGGCCCGCGAGCGCAGCAGGTGCAGCGCCACCGTGCGGGCGCCGTCGGCGAGCGCGGCGCACGACTCACCGGTCAACGGCGCACCGCACGTCACCCACACCGACCCGAGCAGCTCCCGGCCCGCCCGTGCCGCGACGACCATCCGCCCGGTCAGGCCGTGCTCGCGGTCCTCCTCGACGAACAGCGGCTCGTCGTGTGTGTCGAGGTAGGCGAACACCCCGCGCCGTTCGAACAGCTCACGCAGCCGGTCCGGGGCATGCCGACCGAGGATCGTCGCCAACCTGGCCGGATCCGCGGCCTCCTGCGAACTGGAGTACGCCAGCACCCGGGACAGCCGGTCCTCGATGGTCACCGCGCCGCCGACCGCGCCGGCCAGGCTGTCGGCCAACGCGAACAGGTCCGTGGGGCCGCGCCCGGACTCGGTCTCCCGGCCCTCCAGCACCAGCCCGTAGACCACGCCCGCCAGCTCGCTCCACGACACCGCCGGGTCCACCACCGCGACCGCGACGCCGGCTTCCTCCCCGGCCGCCGCGGCTGCCCGCTCCTCGTCGGCGTCGGCGTGCACCAGCACCACGCGCGCCCGTGCCGCCACGGCCCACGCGACGGCCTGCGCCACCGACTCGGCCCCGACGGCCAGGAACACGTCACCGCCGACGGCGTCGGCCGCCTCGTGCATCACGACGTTGCGCAGCTCCGCCGACCGCGCCATCGGGCAGCACACCAACCGCACCCCGTAGCCGCCCAGCACGTTCACCAGGCGGTCCAGCTTGACCATGCGCGAACCCCTGTTCCCGAGCAGACCACCTACCGTAACCGCCGGCCGTGGGACCACCCGCCGGAAACGGGTCGCGGCGCGCATTCCCGCCACCTCGGAAATCGACTTGCCGGACCCGATTGCCGCGATTGCCGGCGACACCGGAATCGCAGTGCCCCCGGATGTGGTGAGCGCGGCCGACCGGGGATAATCGTCGCATCGATTGCGTGAAGGGATGTGGCTCGTAGTGGATCGCTCGACCGAAGCGGACTGGGTTTCGCGGCTCGCGGACGAGGTGGTGGCGGAAGCCGACCGCCGTGCGCCGGGCAAACCCGTCGTGTGTGCCTCGGGGTTGAGCCCGTCCGGCCCGATCCACCTCGGCAACCTGCGCGAGGTGATGACCCCGCACCTGGTCGCGGACGAGATCCGCCGCCGCGGTCGGGAGTGCGAGCACCTGATCTCGTGGGACGACTACGACCGGTTCCGCCGGGTGCCCGCCGGGATCGACCCGTCGTGGGCCGAGCACATCGGCAAGCCGCTGACGTCCGTCCCCGCGCCGCCCGGCAGCGCCCACGCCAACTGGGCCGAGCACTTCAAGGCGTCGATGATCGAGTCGCTGGCGCGGCTCGGCGTCGACTACCGGGGCATCAGCCAGACCGAGGCCTACACGTCCGGCCGCTACCGCGACCAGGTGCTGCTCGCGATGCGCGAACGGGGCCGAATCGACGAGATCCTCGGTCGTTTCCGCACCAAGAAGAAGCCGCTGGACGCCGAGGCGGTCGACAGCGACCCGGACGGGTCCGACGACACGGCCGGCGCGGGGGACTACTACCCGTTCAAGCCGTACTGCACGACGTGCGGGCGCGACACGACCACGATCACGGCCTACGACGACGCGTCGACCGAGATGACGTACACGTGCGCGTGCGGTCACGGTGAGACGGTGCTGCTGTCGGAGTTCACCAACGGCAAGCTCGTGTGGAAGGTCGACTGGCCGATGCGGTGGGCCTACGAGGGCGTGATGTTCGAGCCTTCGGGCGTCGACCACTCCTCGCCGGGGTCGTCGTTCGAGGTCGGCGGCCACATCGTGCGCGAGGTCTTCGACGGCGTGCGGCCGATCGGCCCGATGTACGCGTTCGTCGGCATCACGGGCATGGCCAAGATGAGCAGTTCGGCCGGCGCGGTGCCGACGCCGGGCGACGCGCTGCGCATCATGGAGCCCGCCGTGCTGCGGTGGCTGTACAGCCGGCGCAAGCCGAACCAGTCGTTCAAGATCGCGTTCGACCAGGAGATCTACCGCCTGTACGACGAGTGGGACGCGCTGGCCCAGCGGGTGGCGCAGGGCACCGCGAACGGCGCCGACGCGACCGCCTACGCGCGGGCGGTCCGCACCGCCGAGGTCGTGCTGCCGAGCACGCCGCGGCCGGTGCCGTACCGGATGCTGGCCTCGATCGCCGACATCACCACCGGTGACGAGGCGCAGATGCTGCGGATCCTCGCCGGCGTCGACAGCGCCGACCCGATCAAGGAACTGGACGAGGTCCGGCCGCGGGTCGACTGCGCGGAGCGGTGGGTCGAGGCCTACATGCCCGCCGACCAGCACACCCGCGTCCTGGCCGAGCCCGACGCCGAACTGCTCTCGTCGTTGGACGACGAGCAGCGGCACCTGGTCGCCCTGCTGCTGGAGCGGCTGGAGGACGACTGGTCCCTCGACGGCCTCAGCACGCTGGTGTACGGCGTGCCCAAGCTCCACGCCGGACTGCCGATGGACGCGCAGCCCACGCCGGAGCTGAAGGTGATGCAGCGGTCGTTCTTCGTGCTGCTGTACCGGTCGCTCGTCGGCCGCGACACCGGTCCCCGGCTGCCCACCCTGCTGCTCGCGGTGGGTCCGGACCGGGTGCGCAAGCTCCTGGGCGCCTGACCTCGGCCGGGTCCGGTGCGCGTCGCTTCACGTCGCGCGCCGGGCCTGGTTCGTCAGACGCTGCGCAGGACTGAGACGACGGCGCCCATCACGACGGCCTCGTCGCCGTCGAGCACCGGGTAGGCCGCGTTGCGCGGTTCGAGGAACACGTGGCCGTTGCGGCGCCGGTACACCTTGACGGTGGCCTCGCCGTCGATCATCGCGGCGACGATCTGGCCCGAGTGGGCTTCCGGCTGCTGCCGCACCACGACGATGTCGCCGTCGCAGATCGCCGCGTCGATCATCGAGTCACCGCGCACGCGGAGCCCGAAGACGGTGCCGCGCCCGGTGAACTCGCGCGGCAGCTTCAGCATGTCGTCGACGTGCTCTTCGGCGGTGATCGGGCTGCCCGCCGCGATGTGGCCGACCACCGGCACGGTCACCGAGTCGTCGGCGGACCGCTGCGCCGAGGGCTCGTGCAGGAACACGCGCACGTCGATCGGTCGGGACATCGCCGTGCCGCGCCGCAGGAAACCCTTCTCCTCCAGGCTCGCCAGGTGCTTCGACACCGTGGACGCCGACCGCAGGCCGACCGCGTCGCCGATCTCCCGCGTGCTCGGCGAGTACCCGTGCCTGACCACCCAGTCCCGGATCGCGAGCAGGATGCGCTGCTGGCGTTCGGGCAGGGTCGAGGTGTCCAGGTGCTCGAACGCGTCAAGATCGTCGTAGGCGGTCACCGGCGGAATGATAGTGCGCTCAACACACCTGCTTCGACGCCAGCACCCGGCGGAGGGCCTCGTCCACGCGGGCCTGCGGCAGGGTGCCCGCGGCCACCGCGCGTTCCAGGTGGTCGAGCACTTCACCGACGCGGCCACCGGACGACCACAGGGCGATGTCCGCGCCCGCGGCGAGGGCCTGCGTGACGGCGTCGGGCAGGCCTACCAGGTCGGTCACCGCACGCATCGCGCCCAGGTCGTCCGTCATCGCCGGGCCGGTGAAGCCGAACTCGCCGCGCAGCAGGGCGTAGGCCTCCGGGCTGAGGGTGGCGGGCTTGCCGGCGGTCAGACCGGGCACGTTGATGTGCCCCAGCATCACCACGACTTCACCGAATCGAGTGAGGTGCCGGTACGGGACCAGATCCGTCCCGCGCAGCGCGTCGAGCGGCGGCGACTGCACCGCGCCGAGGTGCGAGTCACCGCTCGTGTTGCCGTGCCCGGGGAAGTGCTTGACGACCGGCGCGACGCCCGCGTCCTTCAGTCCGGCGGCGAACGCGAGCGCGTACCCGAGGGCGGTGTCCGGGTCGGGGCTGAACGACCGGTCGCCGATCACCGTCCGGTCGGGTTGGCCGCTGGTGTCGAGGACGGGTGCGAGGTCGGTGGTCACGCCGCGTTCGCGCAGCACCCGCCCGCGTTCGTGCGCCACCGCGCGGACCTGGTCGGGCGACATGTCGGCCGCCATCCGCCGTGCGCTGGGCATCGGGCCCGCGATCGCTTCGAGCCGCTGGACCCGGCCGCCCTCGTCGTCCACGGCCACGGTGAGCGGCAGGGTGGACGCGGCGTGCACGGGGCCGAGGGCGTCCGCGCTGAGCAGGCCGACGTCGTCACCGCCGATGAAGATGCCGCCGACCTGCTCGCCCTGGACGGCGGCCAGTGCGTCGGCCGGTCCACGGGGGTCGACGCCGACGACCACGAGCTGCGCGAGCCGAGCCCGCAACGGCAGCGCGGTGATCTTCGCGGCGCACGGGTCCTCGGGCGGTTTGGGCGGCTCGGGCGGCGGAGGTGGGGTCGACCGCTCGGCCGACGAGGTGGACGGCGGCACGGTCGAGGACGACGGCTCGGCCGCCGGAGACCCCGCCATCAGGCGTTCACCGGGCGAGCTGGTCGCCACGGCCATCGCCGCCGCCAACAGGGCGCCGACCGCCACGAACAGCAGCAGCGTGGAGGTGCCGGCGCGTCGGCCGCCCGGCCGCGTCACGCTCGACCGCTTCCGACGGTCGGCGGACCGGCGTGACCGGGGCTACGGGTGAGCTCGCACACGTCGACGGGTCCGGCCGCCCGGTGGCTTGTCCCCACGGTCGTCCAGGTCGATCCAGATCCCGCGTGCAAAATGTTTCACTCCCACGTCGTTGCCGGTAGGCGATGGGCTGCTGCCAGGCCGCAGCCACGACCACGGCCGTCGAGCGGCCGGTACGGCATTCCGCGTTCGCGGGGACATCACCCGACATGATATCCGTGGTCGGATGGTACGCGGAAAGCCGAGGTTCGCCACTTCCGCCAATTCCGAGGTGACCTTGAAAGGGCGGGAAAACGATTACCCGGGCCGCGTCGCAATCGATCGGGTGAACTCGCGGATCAAGCTTGTCGATTACCCCCGGCGCAGGTAACCGTGCTCGATGATCCGCTGCGCGGCCTCGGTGTACATCCCGGTGTCCGCCGGCGCGAGCGTGCCCAGGCCGTCGACGTACCGGTTGTACATGCAGAACGCCGCCGCGATCAGCACGGTGTCGTGGATCTCGACGTCGGTGGCGCCGTGCTCGCGTGCCGTCTCCACCATGTCCTCGGTGACGTTGCGGCCGGACTCGCTCACCGCGCCCGCGATCCGCAACAGCGCCCGCAGCTTGTCCGACACCGGCGCGGCGTCGAGGTCGGCCCGCACTTGCTCGACCAGCGTCATGCCGTCGTGGAGCTGCGCGGCGGCGAAGGCCGAGTGGGAGTCGCAGCAGAACGTGCAGTCGTTGAGCCCGGAGACGTAGGCGGCGATCAGCTCCCGCTCACCGGCCGGCAACGAGTTCGGGCCGCGCAACAGGACCTCGGCCAGCTCGTTGAGCGGCTTGGCGGTCTCGGCCCGGAACCTCAGCGGGCCGGTGATGCCGGGGAACAGGGTCTCGTCCACGCCGAGGTCGATGTGCGCCATGGGTGTCACGCTAGCTGTCCGACAGCCCCGTTAACCACCACGCACACCATGATCGGAGAATACGACACGCCGTCGCCAACTCACCGGTCGCCGCCACCACCAAGGAGTCCCGGAACCAGCATGACCACGCCCACCGACATCACCCGCAAGACCACCTCCCGCCGGGTCGCACGGCTCGCCACCGAGGTGCTCGCCCCGTGGGTGTGGGTGCTCGGCCTGCCCTTGGCGATCGGCTGGCACGCCACGAAGACGTTCGGCGGCACACTTCTGTGGGGCCTGGTGGTCGGCATCACCGGCTCGGTCATCCCGATGGTCGTGATCATCCGAGGCGCACGACGCGGCAAGTGGGACAGCCACCACGTCACCAACCGCGAAGGCCGGCTGATCCCGTTCATCGCCTGCATGATCTCACTCGGTGGCGGCATCGCGCTTCTCGTCCTCGGCGGCGCGCCCAGGCAGATGATCGCCCTCTCGCTGGCGATGTTCGCGTCGCTGGTGGTCAGCATCGCCATCACGTTCGCGCTCCCGGCCAACGGCGCCCGAGGCTGGAAGATCTCCATTCACGCGGCGGTGGCGGCCGGATCAGCCGTGATCCTCACGATCGCCTACGGACCCTGGTTCGCCCTCGTCGGCCTCGCCGTCGTGCTGGTCGCCTGGTCGAGGGTCGAACTCGGCGACCACACCACATCCCAAGCCACCGCGGGCAGCGTCCTCGGCTTGATCATGGGTGGCTTTCCCTACTGGCTCTTGACGTAGCCGCTCCGGTCTCAGCGAGACCACGAACGCCGCCAGAGGAGGAGCCGACGATGAGCGAGGACGTCCCAAGCTGGCCGGAAGAACTTCTGGTGGAAGGGTGCCGGTGGCTACGGCGGATCGTGGGGATGCAGGAGCAACGGCTCGGCTTCCGGCAGCGTCGGGACACCTTGGAGCTCGCCGGGTGGTTGGCGTTGCTGGTGGGCTGCCTGGAGTACGACATGGGGGACCGGCGAGCCTCCGAGGCGGCTCGTCGGTTGGCGCTCAGCCTCGGCCAGGAGATCGGGAGCGCGGGCGTTCTGGGCTGGGCACACGAGATGAAGGCGTGGTTCGCACTGACCTCCGGTGACTACCGGGGCGTCGTCGCAGCCGCGCGAGCGGGTCAGACCGCGTCAAGCTTGGTGCAGCGGCAGCGCGTGGAGGTGACCTTGAAGGTGCCGTGACGTTCGGGCCGTCAAGCGTTGTCCGGCGCGCGGAAGCCACTCCCGTCGTTGGCCATGGTCTCCCAGGACTTGGCCACGGTCCTGATCGACAGGTTCTCCGGCGAGCCCGAGGCCGAGGCGTACCTGGAGCAGCTGCGCGAGATCCGCCGCGCCTACTGACCGGCGGAGTCCGCGTGAAGGCGCGGGACCGGTCGGGTCAGGCGGCGGGGAGTCGGTCCAGGGCGAGGGCGGCGAGGGACTGGGCTGCGGGGCACACGTCGGCCTGCTCGGTGGTCCTCTTCAAACTGATGGCCATCACCGGCTGGTCGGTGTGCTGGTCGACGGGCTTGCGCAACGCGATCCGCAGCACGCACAGCCCTTCCTGGGACCGCCGCCGCGTCGGGTGGCCGCTGATTGCGCCCTGCTCGGCTCCCTGCCACATGTCCGCCCGGTGCACCTGGATGATCAGGAACTCGGCCGGCATGCCCTTGTCGTCCACGCTGTCACCCAGCTGCCACGAGCACCGCTTGCCGGGATCCGTGATCAAGTCCTCCGCGGAAGGGGACTTGGCGGTCGCCTTGATCTCCTCCAACGTCAGCAGCTTGCAGACATCGCCGTCGGTGAACTTCTTCGGCGCGGACGCGGCCAGGTCCTGTGGCCGGGCGTCCGCACTCGGCACGGGACCCCAAGTGGACGGCGCCACCGAAGTCGCGGACGGCGTCGTCGGCGCGGGGTCAGGGGTGCCGGTGCACCCGGCGACGAGGAACGCGAACGTCAGCAGTCCCACGGTGGCACGTCGGGCACGAAAGGTCACGACCGGCCATGCTACGCGACCGGGAAGTTCGTCGTACGAATCGTGACCGAACTGGATGTACCCTGAACCGATGGGAAAGCACGACGGCCGGATGGGGCTGGTGACCGCCATGGTGCGGACCACGTTCCTGGTCAACGCCGTCTACGCCCAGTCCGGTCGGGAGCACGGCCTCACCCCGCAGCAAGGGCAACTCCTCTGCGTTTTGATGGCACAGCCCTACGGCATGGGCGAGCTGAGCACCGTGCTGGGCCTGGCCAAGTCGAGCCTCACCGGCCTGGTGGACCGGAGCGAGCGCAACGGCCTGGTCCGCCGTGAACCGGACCCCGAAGACACCCGCGCGGTACGGGTCGCGCTGACCCCTCGGGGCGGCAAGCTGGCCGAAGAGTTCTACAACGAGACGTGCCGCCGGATCGACGAGCTGCCGACCTCGCTCGACGCCGCCGAACGTGACGCCCTCGCCGACCTGCTCGGCCGCGTCGTGCTCGACAACGAGGTTCCGGTGGTCTTCCTGGAACTGGACGAAGCGGCCTCGTCCGCCCGCAAGCACTAGAGCACGCGGACGCGATTACAGTTCGTGTGACGAACTAATGCGGCACGCCGTTCCTCCATGCGGCCTAACCGGTTGCTCTGTGGTGCCGCATTCGTGAATACGGCGTCCGCTCGCAGTCGGCCCGCCGCACTTGTTCCTACCACTCCGGGGGTATCGGTGTTCACCCCCACGGCATGGCGACCGGAGTGGCCCGCTGTGGTTATGTTGGAGTCGAGTGCGATCGAGTCCGTCGGGTGGGTGGACTGATCGCGCAGGTCAGGCGGGGTGAGGGGGTCTCCTGTTTCGATGTCGCCGGTCGAATGCGCCGCGGACGCCATTCCCCGTCCGCTGGAATGCGTCTTGCTTGGTGGACCTCTTCGCAGGTGGCGGGCCTGTTCGGGGACCGTGATAACCTGCCGCGGTCGAAGTGGGAACTCCCGGAACTCCCGGAACTCGCCAACCGGTCCGAATCCGCGCGCAATCACCCGAATGGCCTCGCATTCCAGACGCAGTGGACGGAAACGGTGATGAGCGCCACGGTCCCCGTCACCGTGGAACTGCTGGGGCCGGTCAGGGCATGGCGAAGCGGGGTGGAGGTCGACCTCGGCACCGCACGGCGGCGTGCGGTGTTCGCCTTGCTCGCACTTCGGGCCGGCCAGGCCGTTTCCAAGGACGAGCTGATCGACGGCGTCTGGGGCGACTCGCCTCCCGCGACCGCCGGCGCCGGCCTGCACACGTACGTCTCCGGCTTGCGCCGCGCGTTGGAACCGGAGCGGGCCAAGCGGTCCACCGGGGTCGTCCTCACCTCTGCCGGTTCCGGGTACTGCCTGCGCGTGCCGGTGGACGGAGTGGACGTGCACCGGTTCGAACGCCACAGGGAGCGGGCCCGAGAGTTGGGCGACCGCGACCCGGCGCTGGCGTTGGCCGAGCTGGACCAGGCGCACGCGTTGTGGCGGGGTGAGGCGCTGTCGGGCGTGCCCGGCCCGTTCGCCGAGTCGCAGCGGTCGCGGTTGCACGAGTTGCGACTGGCCACCGCGGAACGCCGGGCCGAGTTGGCGCTGGTCGTCGGACGGCACGGGGACGTGATCGCGGACCTGGCGGCGCTGACGCGTGAGCACCCGGTGCGGGAGGGCCTGCGCGCGTTGCTGATGACGGCGTTGCAGAGGGCCGGGCGGCAGGCCGAGGCGTTGGAGGTCTACCACGACGCGCGGCGGGTGCTGGTCGAGGAACTGGGGATCGAACCCGGTGCGGCGTTGCGGCAGGCGCATCGGATCGTGTTGGAGGACAAGGCCGACGACGTTCCCGCGCCACGCAGGGTCGGCGTCTCGCCGACGGTCCAGCCCGCCCTGTTCGTCGGTCGGGACGAGGAGTCGGACGTGCTGCGGGAGGCCGTGTCGCGCCTGGCTGCCCGGCGGGGTGGCGCGGTCTGGGTCGACGGTGAGCCGGGGATCGGCAAGTCCGCCCTGTTAGCCACTGGGCTGTCCGGGGCGGTGGAGGCGGGGTGCCGGGTGGCGTGGGCCGCCGGTGACGAGTTCGGGCCGCGCAGCCCGCTGCGGGTGCTGCTCGACTGCCTCGACGTCACCGAGTCGTCCCGTGATCCACGCCGGGCCGCGTTGGCGCAGGCTTTGCGCGGCCCGGTCGACGCTCTCGGCGACCCGGTGCCCATGGTGATCGAACGGCTGCTGGGCCTGGTCGACGAGTTGTGCGCCGAGGCGCCGCTGATCATCGTGGTGGACGATGTCCAGTGGGTGGACGAGGCCAGTGTCCTGCTGTGGCACCGGCTTCTGCGGAACGTGCGCCAGTGGCCGCTGCTGCTGGTCGCGGCGGGGAGGCCGGTGCCGCGGCGAGCCGACGTCGAGCAGGTGCGGCGCACGGTCGTCGGCTCCGGTGGCCGGGTCCTCGAACTCCGCCCGCTGTCGGACGACTCGGTCACCGCGATGCTGACCGGGCTCGTGGGCGCCCCTCCCGGTCGCAGCCTGCGCGCGCTCGTCGGCCTCGCCACCGGGAATCCCCTGTACACCAAGGACTTGGTCGACGTCATGCTGCGCGAGGGCACGATCCAGGTGGTCGACGGCCTGGCCGAGGCGACCCCGTGCGCCGATCAGGAGATGCCCCGCGCGCTGGTGTCGGTGATGGCCCGAAGGCTGGGCTTCCTGTCCCCGGCCACCACGGACGTGTTGCGGTCGGCGGCGCTGCTGGGTGACGAGTTCGCCCTCGGGGACGCCGCGACCGCGCTGGGCCGCACGTCGTCGGACCTCGTCGCGGCGGTGGAGGAGGCGACCGCCGCCGGTGTGCTGGACGACGGTGGGCTGAAGCTGGCGTTCCGCCACCCGCTGATCCGGCAGGCGCTGTACCTGTCCGTGCCCGCCGGTGTCCGGGCCGCGCTGCACCGCCAGGCCGCGGGCGCGCTGGCCGACGCCGGCGCACCGGCGGAACTTGTCGTCGGGCAGTTGGCCGCTGCTCCCGGCACGGTGGACGAGTGGGCCGCCGACTGGCTGACCGAGCGCGCGGCGGTGCTCGTGCGCCGGGCGCCGGACTCGACCGTCGGGCTGCTCCGCGCCGTCCTCGCCGAGTCCACTGTGGACGCCGAACACCGGGAGCGGTTGGCCGCGCTGCTGGCCCGCTCGATGTTCTGGCTGGGTCGGCCACCCCAGGCGGCGGCGCGGTACGTGCTGGCCCGCACCAGGAACCAGGACCGGGCGGCCGGGATGCGCTGGATCCTCGCCTACACCCGGTACCGGGACGGGCAGGTGACGGAGGCGGTGGACGCGTTGCGGGCGGCGGTGGAGGACGACGTGACACCGCCGTTGTGGCGGGCGCGGATGGAGTCGTTGCTGGCGGTGGTGCAGCGGGACGGCCTCAACGACGTCGCCGCCGCCGAGGCGACCGCTCGTCGTGCGTTGCGGCGGGGCGAGGAACTGCGCGACGACTTCGCCGCTGCCCATGCGCTGCAAGGGTTGTGGCAGGTCAGCACGGTCCGCCGTGATCACTTCCAGGCGTTGGGGCATGTTGATCGTGCGCTGGCCTTGGTCGTGGGCGACCCCGACTTCAGCACGCTGGCGCTCGGCCTGCTGGACAACAAGGCGTTCACCTTGCAGAGCCTGGACCGGCTGGACGAGGCCGACGACGTGCTGCATGAGGCCCGTGAGCTGGCCGGGTCCGGCCCGCACATCACCACCGCCGTGCAGGACTACTGGCGCGGCCGGTGGGACCGGGCGTTGGCCGAGGCGGACGTCCTGCGTGACGATCCGGGCAGCACCGCCTACGGGTTGCGTGAACGCGGACCGGTGCTGCTCGTGCGGGGTGTGGCGGCCCTGATCGCCGCCCGACGTGGCCGGACGCGGCTGGCCGAGGAACACCTCCGTGCCGCCGCCGAACAACCCCTGGCCGTGCCCTCCGACCGGGAGAACGGCGACTTCCTGATGGTCGCGCGAGCGGTGCTGGCCGAGCGCGCGGGGCGGCCCGACGAGGCCTTCGCCGCCGTGGAGCCACTGTTGACGTCGATGCCAGGGCACATGGTGCTGCGGCACCAGTGGCTGCCCGACGTGGCGCGGCTGGCCGTCCGGACCGGGCGGTCGGACCTGGCCGAGCGGGCACTGGCCGGGTGTGTCGAGGAAGCCTCGATGGAACGGGTTCCCGGCCGGGCGCACGCGGCCGAGGGCCGGTGTCGAGGGCTGGTCCGGGGTGATCCGGAGCCGGTGCTCGAAGCGGTGGCGCGGTACCGGGCGGTCGGACGGCCGGTGGAGTTGGCGGAGGCGTTGGAGGACGCGGCGGTGCTGTTGGTGGCGCGGGGTGACCGTGCTGAGGGTGACGCGGCGTTCCGCGAGGCGTTGGCGGGGTACGGCGGCTTGGGCGCGGTGCACGACGTGCAGCGGGCGCGGGACCGGATGAGCAGTGGTCCTGAGGATGCGGACGAGAGGTGGATCGCGGGATGACGGGCGCGTTGCGGGTCGAGCTGCTGGGCACGGTGCGTGCCTGGTCGGGTGAGCGGGAAGTCGCCCTGGGCTCATCGAGGCCGCGTGCGTTGTTCGCGATGTTGGCGTTGCGCTCGGGTGGCGTGGGGCGTGACGAGCTGGTGGCGGGTGTGTGGGGCATCGACGCGCCGCCGACGGCCGAGGGCAGCGTCCACACGTACGTTTCGACGTTGCGCAAGGCACTGGAACCGGACCGGCCACGCGGCACCCCGTCCCGCGTGCTGGTGTCGGCGGGCTCGGGGTACCGCCTGCTGGTGGACGGCGGGCTGGACGTGGCGCGGTTCGAGTCGTCGCGCGACCAGGCCCGGCGGCTGCTGGTGGACGGTGACCCGGCGGCTGCCCGGCGTTCGCTGGACGAGGCGTTGGAGCTGTGGCGTGGCGAGGCGCTGGCGGGATTGACCGGCCCGTTCGCCGACGCCCAGCGGCGCAGGCTGGGCGAAGCGCGGACGACCGCGCGGGAACTCCGGGCCGAGGCGGCGTTGGCCTCCGATGCGCACGCGGAAGTGGTCGCCGAGCTGGCGGCCCTCGTCGCGGAGGAGCCGTTGCGGGAACGGGCGCGTGAGCTGCTGATGCTGGCGTTACACCGGTCCGGGCGCAGTGCGGAGGCGTTGGAGGTGTTCCGGGACGCGCGCCGGGTGCTGGTCGCCGAGCTGGAAGTCGAGCCCGGCCAGCGCCTGCGTGCCGCGCACGAGCACATCCTGAGCGGGACGGATCCGGAGCCGGCGAAGCGTCGCCTGTCCATTGTGGAGCCTGCCGGCCCGCCGCCCGACACCGAGCTGGTGGGGCGGGACGTGGAGCTGGCGGCGGTGCGGCGGCTCGTCGACGACGTCACCACCGGGGCCGGTCGGCTGCTGTGGGTCGAGGGCGAGATGGGCATCGGCAAGTCGGCGCTGGTTTCGGCCGTGCTGGCCCAGGCTTTACGGGCCGGGCACCAGATCGCCCACGCCGTGGCGGACGAGCTGGGCAGCCGGTTCCCGCTGCGGCTCGCCCTGGACTGCCTCGGCGTCGACACGCACTCGCCTGATCCGCGGCGTGCGGCGACGGCGCGGGCACTGCGCCAGGAGCGGCCCGCCGGGTCGATCTTCGCCGACTCCGACCCCGTGTTCGGCGCGGTCGACCGGCTGGTGGCGTTGGTGGAGCAGCTGTGCGCGGACGGGCCGTTGGTGTTCGCGCTGGACGACCTCCAGTGGTCGGACGAGACCAGCACGCAGGTGTGGCACCGGCTGACGACCGTGGCGCGGCGGCTGCCGTTGCTGCTGGTCGGCGCCGCCCGACCGGTGCCGTACCGGGCCGAGATCGCCCGTCTGCGCCGGGACGTGGAGTCCGGTGGGGGCGCGGTGCTGGATCTCGCGCCGTTGGCCGACACGGAGGTGGCGGGGCTGGTCGGACGGCTCGTGGGCGCGTCGCCCGGTCCCGGGCTGCGTCGGATCGCCGCACGTGCCGGGGGCAATCCGCTGTACGTGCGGGAGGTCGCCGACGCGTTGGTCCGTGAACGTGTCGTGGAGGTCGACACCGGGGTGGCGGACGTCGCCGTGCACGCGCTGGACCGGGTGCCGGTGTCGCTGGTGTCCGCGGTGACCGGGCGGCTGGACTTCCTGTCCGACCCGACCCGGGAGGTGCTGCGGTGGTCCGCCCTGCTCGGTGGCGAGTTCGTGGTGAGCGACCTGTCGGTGGTCCTGGGCACGCCCGTGTTCGACCTCGCCGCACGGCTTGAGGAGGCCATCGCGGCGGGCGTTCTGCGCGACGCGGGTCCGCGGATGGCGTTCCGGCACCCGCTCATCCGGCAGGCTTTGTACGAGGGGACGCCCGCCTCTTTGCGGACGGCGCTGCACCAGCAGGCGGCGCAGGCGTTGGCGGCGTCCGGCGCGCCCGTGGACCACGTGGCGGAGCAGCTGCTGGCGGCGGCCGGCGAGGTCGGTTCGTGGGTGGTGGACTGGCTGGTCGCGCAGGCTCCCGCGCTGGTCTACCGGGCGCCGTTGGTGGCGGTCGAGTTGCTGCAGCGGTGCCTGCGGTCGTCCGTGGCGCGGGATGAGCGTGACGCGACGTTGATGGCGCACCTGAGCAGCGCGCTGTTCCGGATCGGGCGGGACACGGAGGCCGAGGAGCACGCTCGTCGCGCGTTGCCCCGGTTGCGGTCGCCGGACCTGATCGCGGAGGTGCGTTGGACGCTCGCGTACATGCCTTATCGGGGTGCGCGGGCGGAGGAGGCGGTGGCGGCGTCACGGGAGGCGTTGGCCGATCCGGTGCTGTCGGACATGTGGCGGGCCAGGCTGTTGTCGTTGCTGGCTTTGGTGCAGCGGGCCGGGATTGGGGAGTTGGACGGCGCCGAGGTCAGTGCGCGGGCGGCGATCGAGGCGGGGGAGCGGGCCGCCGACCCGTTCGCCATCGGTCAGGCGTTGGAGGTGCTGTGGCAGGTGGAGGCGGTGCGCCGGGACTACCCGCGTGCCGTGGCGTACCTGGATCAGGCGTTGGACGTGGTGGGTACGGATGTGAGCCTCACGGACCTGCGGTTGTTGTTGCTGGACAACCGGATCTTCACGTTGCAGTGCCTGGACCGGTTGGACGAGGCGACTTCGAGCCTGCGTGCGGCGTTCGAGTTGGCCGGGCGTGGGACGCCGGTGGCGGGTCTGCACCTGGCTGCCGCCGTGCACCAGTTCTGGCTGGGTGGGTGGGACGCGGCGGTGGCGGGGTTGGAGGGGGTGGTCGGCGATCCGGAGTTCACCGGCTTCGGGCTGCGGGAGGGTGGTCCGGTGCTGCTGCACGGCGTGGTGGCGTTGATCGCGGCGCACCGGGATGACGGGGTTGCGCTGGCCACGCACCTGGAGACCGGGCTGACGTTGCCGTTGGTGACGGAGGCGTACCGGGAGAACTGCGATTTTCTCGTGGCGGCGCAGGCGATGGCGGCGGCGCGTGACGGTGATCATGCGGGTGCGGTGGCGGTGTTGGGCACGATCCTCGATACGCGGTATGCGGACATGATGCTGCGGCACCAGTGGCTGCCGGAGTTGGTGCGGCAGGCGTTGGCTTGTGGTGATCTCGCCACGGCTTGGGCGGCGGTGGAGGCTTGCGAGGCCGAGGCGGCGCGGGAGACGAAGGAGGCGCGTGCGTCGGCTGCGGCGCGGCGGTGTCGGAGCGTGCTGGCGGCGGACCCGGAGGGGTTGGCGCCGGTGGTCGGGCACTACCGGGCGGCGGGGCGGACGTTCGAGTTGGCGCAGACGCTGGAGGACCAGGCCGTGCTGTTGGCGCGGCGGGGGCAGGCGGCGGAGGCTGAGGGTGTCGTCGGGGAGGCGATCTCCCTGTACCGGGGATTCGGCGCTCTGTGGGACGTCCGCCGTGCCGCTGCTCGGGTGGCGGAGTCGGCCTGAGCAGCGGAGTCGGTCTGAACAGCGGAGTCGGTCTGAACAGCGGAGTCGGCCTGAACACCGCCCCTTGCGGTGTGGGTCGTGGTGGTGATCGGTGGACCGGCCCCGCCTTGTGGCGGCTACGGAGCTCGGCTGAGGGCCGGCCTCCGTCGTTCGGGCGGCGGCGCCGAGCTGAGCACCGGCCCACTTCGCCTGGGTCACGGAGTCGGGTCTGAGCACCGGCCTGCCTCGCTCGGACGGCGACGGAGGGCCGAGCACCTGCCCACACCGCAGCCGCGCGGGTCGTGGCGGTGGGCTGGCGGCTGGTGCGAGCCGTCCGGGTCGCAGTGGGATGGACACCGGCCCACGTCGTGCGGATCGCGGTGGTGGGCCGAGGACCGGCCCACGTCATGCGGGTCGTGATGGCCCGAGGGATCCACGTCGCGCCGGTGGCGGTGGGCCGGAGACCGGCCGCTGGAGACCGGCCGCTGGAGACCGGCCGCTGGAGACCGGCCGCTGGAGACCGGCCGCTGGAGACCGGCCGCTGGGGACCGGCCTACGCCGTGCGGCCGGCGGAACAGGGCTGAACACCGGCCCGCATCGCGCGGGTGGGCTGGGGACCGGCCGGTGGTGTGCGGGTCGTGGAGTCGGGCTGAGTACCGGGCCACTTCGCCTGAGTCGGGGCGGGGGCTGGCGGCTGCTCCACGCCGTGCGGGTGGCGGCGGTGGGCTGAGGGTCCGTGCAGGCCGTGGGGTGGCGGCGGCGGACCGAGGCTCCGTGCAGGCCGCGCGGGTGGCGGTGGTGGACCGAGGGTCCGTCCGCGCGGGTGGCGGTGGGCTGAGGGTGGCCCGTGTCGCGTGGCTGGTGGGCGTGGCCCGTGTCGCGTGGGTGGGGGCGTGGGCGCTGGGGAGTCTGCTCGGGTGAGCGGTTCGGTGTGGGGTTGTGGTGGGGTCCGTCTGTGGTCGGGGTGCAGGCTGGGGGCCGTGGTGCCATACCTTCTTCTCTCTGGCAACACATTCGGCATTTCCATTCATCCCCGGAGCCGGTGACCCTTTTGGGTGATCTTGGCGGTTCTCGGCGCCGGTCAAATCCTGGGGGTGTGGTCCTTGTCGTCCTCGGGGGCGTTGATCACACCGTCGGCGGACATCACCCACAGGGTCTCGGTGCGTGGGTGTCGGATGGGCCGTGGCATCCGGTTTCGGGTGGGGTGTGGCATTCGGTCCTTGGCGCGGATGCCCCGCAGTGCCAGGTCCACCACTTGGCGCAGTGCTGCACCGTCCTTCCTCGTCAAGGCTTCGGGCTTGGCGGTCACGTCAGATCATCCCCTTCCGAAGGGCATAGGCCACCGCATGCGGCCGGTTGCGTAGGTTCAGCCGGGTCGTGATGCCGTAGAACACGTTCTTGATGGTCCGCTCCGAGTACGACAGCCGGCCTGCGATCTCCGCCGTGTCCAACCCGTCCGCCATCAACCGCAGCACGTCGGCCTCCCGCGCCGACAGCCGATCAGGGCCACCCTCCGGCGACAGCACCTGCTGCTGCAACCGCTGCACATGCCGGAGCAACTCGGCCACCATGTTCGGCGGCATCACACCGCCACCCGACGCCGCCGACAGCACACTCCGCAACACCAGCTGGTCAGTCACCGTGCTGCGCGGCAGGACTGCGACGATTCGGCACTCGACCGCCGTCAGCACATCCGCCTCGCCGACCTCGTCGACGATCAGCACCACCGGCGCACCCACGTGCGCGGCGGCCCGGCGCAGCCGCGACACGACCTCGGTGGTCAGCTGGTTCACCGCCACCACCACGACGTCGGGCTTCTCGTGCTGCGCGTTCTCCAACACCCGCACATCGGACCTCGACCCGAGGTACGCGATCAGACCCGTCATGCTCAGGTGATCCGCCGCCTGGACGACGACCCGGACTTTCTCCACCGCTGCCTCCCACGGTCTCGGTTTGCACCACCGAGTCTGTGATCTACGGCTTCACGCGGTCTCAAAGGCGTCTACAAGGATTCTTCACGCCCCGCGCCCGCCGTGAAGAACCGTGAAGAACCGTGAAGAACCAGCAAGCGCACACCGAACTCAACACCGGGGACCGCTGCCGGTCAAGGGGTCGGCTAGCACATCTGCCCAGTGCCCGTGTACCGACAGCAGGATGTCAGCCAGACCGTGCACCGGTTGCCAGCCCGGGTAGTCGCGCCGGAACTTGCGCGTGTCGGTGATCCACCACCGAACATCGGCGAACCGGTTCTCGGGCTCGTACTCGAACGGCACCTCGCAGCCGGTCAGGTACTCGTACTGCGCGATCAGCTCCAGGATCGACGCACTCCGCTCCCGCCCGCCACCCGCGTGGTAGACCTCGCCCGGCCTCGGCTCCAGGTAGAACTGCCAGAACATCTCCACCAGGTCCCGCGCGTCCAGCACGTCCCGCACCTGCTTGCCCCCGTGCCCGATCACCGGGAACGTCGCACCGCGCACGGCAGCCCGCACCATGTTCGACAGGAAGCCGTCCTGCACCACCCCCGCGCCGGTCACGCTGCCGCACCGGAACACACCGACCCGCATCCCCAACCCGCTCGCGTACGACCGCGCCGCGAGGTCGGCCGCCAACTTCGACACCCCGAAGAACGTCCGGTTCACGCCGTCCGCGCGGACCGACTCGTCGACGCCGTGCTCGTGGTACGGGTGCGAGGCGTCGATCTCCCACCTCGTCGACGCTTCCAGCACCGGCAGGGAGTCCGACGCGTCGCCGTACACCTTCGTGGTGGACGTGAGCACGACGACCGCACCCGGGCAGTGCGTCCGAACGGTCTCCAGCACGTTCATCGTGCCGACCGCGTTGACGTTCAGGTCCACGAGTGGCTGCGTGGACACCGGCTGCCCGGCCGTGTGCACGACCAGCCGCACGTCCGTGCCGTACTCGCCGAACACGCTGGTGAGCGCGCCGAGATCACGCACGTCCGCCCGGTGGTGCCGGTAGTTCGGGATGAGCTCGACGTCCGCCAGGTTGTCCACGCCCACGACCAGGTCGAACCTCGCCGCGAGCGCCCGCACGGCCTCACCGCCCACCAGACCCGCCGAGCCGGTGACCACTACCACGTCCATGTGCCGCTCCTACTCTGTCTACAGTGGACACCTAAGGTCGGCGGAAGAACTCCACCTCGCCCAACGCGATGTGCCGTCCCGGCGCCAACCCGGCGGCGGCCTGCACGACCAGCCGGACCCGCACGACCCCGCTCACCGCCATGTCGACGCGTTGCGGCCCGACCTTGTCGGCGAGGGGTAACGGGATGGTGCGGTTGACGCCGTCCGCCGACGTCACCACCATGTCCACCGACGTCACCCTGGCCTGCCCCAGGAACGCCTTCTCCTCCACGCCCGCGCCCGTGTGCACCACCACCGACAGCAGCCGGAACGGTGTGGCGAAACCGAACTCCACCGTGTCACCCACAGCGGTCGCGCCCCAGTACCGGTTCGACAGCCCGTCCACGGCGGCGGCAGCGGGGTGGCCGGGCACCTCGGCGGTGGCGGTGCTGCTGCTCGGACCGACGGCGACCGGGGTGGACGTCTTGTCGCGGATGTCCTCGATCAGCGCCAGGGCATTGGGGTAGAAGAGGATCGCGGCCAGCAGCAACACCGCGCACGCCGCCACCGCGACCAGTCGGCGCAGCCAGCGTGACCGGTCGCCGTGCCACCGCCACCGACGTCGTGTCAGCGGGCTCTCCTTGCGAACAGCGGAGGAGACCAGCGGCGTGGCGCAGCGGCGGCAGAACCGGCGTCCGGGCGGGTTCGCGGTGCCGCACGCCGGGCACGGCGGCCCGATGACCACCTCGTCGTCCACCGCGCTGGGCAGTGGTCGACGGGCTTCCGGACGACCCGGCGGCACCGGTCCCGGCCGCTTCTCGGGCTCCTGTTCGGCGAGCGGCCCGGCGAGCGGCCCGGCGAATGGACCGGCGAGCGGCCCGGCGAGCGGCCCGGCGAATGGACCGGCGAGCGGCCCGGTGAGTGGTCCGGTGAGTGGCTCGGCCGACTCCGGCGTGGCGGCCCAACCCAGGTAGGTGCCGCAGTTGCCGCAGAAGTCGTCGGCGTCCCGCATGGGCGCGCCGCACTGCGTGCACAGGCGCATGTCAATCCCCGTTCAGCACTTCGACGGTGCAGGTGACGTGCAGCGGGCGCGCCGCGTCGACCAGCGCCACCACCCGCTCCCGGTCGACCACCCCGGACCGGCCCGGCCGCACCCGCACCACGACGACGTCCTGCCGTTCGGGCATGGCGGTGTCGGGTCGGGTGGACCACGTCGCGCCCGACCCGTCGACCACCGAGGCCCGCACGCCCAGGCACAGCTCCAGCCGTGCCACAAGGCCTTGAGCGGTGCCGCGCAGGCGGTGCAGGTCGACGGCGCGGCGGACCGCTTCACGCCGCAGCGACTCCGGCCACGACGGGTCCATGTCCGCCGCCACCCAGGACGACAACCACGCGACGAAGTCCTCTGGCGCGAGGTCGGCGTCGAAGTACTCGGGCAGGTTGTCCAGCGTCGACAGGATCGCGGACAGCACGGCGTCCAGACCGGAGGTGAACCGCTGGGCGAAGTCGTCCGCCGCGTACAGGGCGGGCAGCATCTCGCCCAGCGGGTACCGGCTGGGCAGCTCTGGCAGTGCGACGCGGCTCATGCGACCACGACCTGGTGCTGGTAGGAGAACACCAGGGCGTTCGGCGCCACCTCGACCCGGTCCACCGGAGCACCGCGCGCCCCGGTGATCGGGTTGGCCGGGAACAGCCGGATCTCCTCCACCAGTCGCACCCCGGCAACGCCTTGCAGCACCGCGAACACCTCGCCGAACTGCACGGGCCGCCCGAACTCCCACCCCACGCCGTCCGTGCCGCCACGCAACGGGTTGAGGTAACGGTAGAGGGCGTCCAGCGCTTCCTCACGCACGCGGTTGGCCTCGGCTTCAGGCGCCGCCACCCGCGCGACGACCGTGATGCCCTGGTAGCGCGGCGGTTCCACGACCAGCCGCGTGCCGAGCAGCCGCCGTTCGTCCAACCGCCGGGCCACCGCCGACACCACGTCCTCGGTCGGCACCAACTGCTCGAACCTCAGCCGGTCGCCCTGGTCGGCGACGGCGTCGGGCACGACCAGCACTCGCGCCGCGCCCGGCCCGTCAGGCAGGCACCGCACCCTGGCCAGCGACGGCGCGGCCAGCTTGGCGATGTGCTCGTGGTCCTCGGCGGTCACCGCTCGTTCCTGCACCCGGAGCTGGTGGGGCGCACGCACCTTCGCCTCGGCGATCGTCTCGCCGTCCACGCCACCGCGTGCCGCCTCACGGTTCTCCACCGCCGACACGTACGGCACGGAACTGCGCAGCACGGAGATCGCGCCACGCGCCACGTTCCCGGAACGCCCGCCGCCCGTGCGGTAACGGGGCACCTGCACCACCGAGCCCTTGGGCGGCACCGCGCCGTAGCGGCGCAACGTCCCGTCCGCCTCACGGACCGCCGGCGGGAACTGGAACTCGCCCCGGACGGCGTCCAGCACCACGTGCCGGTCGTCCGGCTTCGACGCGCCGAAGTGCTCCACGACGGTCCAGTCCTGCCAGCCGTCGCCCGCCGACACCCGCACCACCAGCGGATCGCCGTCCAGCAGCACGGGGGAGCGCGGCACGGTGAACCGCTGCCCCGGCACGCCCGCCGTCTCACCCAGCGGCACATCCCTCTCGGTCTCCGCGTGCTCGGCCGCCGTGGTACCGCCGATCGTGAACGCCTCGGCCTCCCTGATCGTCGGGGAGTTGGCGTAGAACGGCTGCTCGCGCGCCGGCTCGGTGACCCGGCAGCGCAGCCAGCCCGCGCGGTGGCCGGCCACCACCGACTCGGCGTGACCGGCCGGCACGTGCAGCACGACCTCACCGGGCCGGTTCAGGCCGCCGGTGCTGTCCTCGTCCACCTCGCACGGCAGCCAGTCCTGCCCGGTCCACGCCTCCCACACCAGCGGCGGCTGCCGCGGGTCCACGCCGATGCCCTCGACCCGGCTGTCCAGTCGCAGCACCACGACACAGCGCGGCACCGCCGCCGACAGGCCGAACAGCGTCGCGTCACCGGGCGCGGGCGCGGCCTGGAAGCACCGCACGTCCTGGCCCGCTTCCAGGTCTCTGGTGCGGTCGGCGTGCTCGCCCGACGCCGCCCTGGTCACCAGCCGCTGCACCGAGCACGGCACCACGGCCAGCTCGTCGGTCGTGGCGAACACGACCTCCTCGGAGTCCTCCGAGCGTTCCGTGGAGACTTCCGTGCCGACCGGCAGCACCACGGTCTGCGGCTGCGGCGCGGACAGCCAGAACGTGACGTCGGCGCGCGCGGCGGTCGGCGGGAACAGCGTGATGCCGAGCAGGTCCAGGAACGCCAGGTGGTTGCGCTCGGGCACCCGGTTGAGCCGGTAGACGAGCTGGTCGACCATCTGCGCGAACGTCTCGATGAGCGTGACGCCGGGGTCGGAGACGTTGTGGTCCGTCCACTCCGGACAGCTCTGCTGGACGTACCGCTTGGCCTCGTCCACGAGCTGCTGGAACCGGCGGTCGTCCAGGTTGGGTGCGGGCAGCGCCATCAGTCCGCGCTCCCTTCGTCGGGGATGGTGTAGAAGGGGAAGACCAGGTTGCGCTGGTCGTTGGTCGACCGGATCGTGTAGCGCACGTCGATGTAGAGCGTCCCGGCCTCGACCGCGTCGAACGCGACGACCACGTCGTCGACCTCGATCCGCGGCTCCCACCGGTCCAGCGCGGCACGCACCTCGCGGGCGATGTGGCCCGCCGTGGCGCCGTCCGCCGACGCGAACACGTGCTCGTGGATGCCGCAGCCGAACTCGGGGCGCATCGGCCGTTCACCCGGCGCGGTGCCCAGGACGAGCCGGATCGCCTCGGTGATCTCCTGGTCGCGCTCGACCATCCCGATCCCGCCGGTGGGTCCGGTGCGCATCGGGAAACCCCAGCCGCGCCCGATGAAGCTCTCGCTCATGTCACCTGCCTCCGATGTGGACGGTGGGCGCGCCGGAGAGGATGGTCGCGTCGCACGTGGTGCTGTCGCCGACCCGAGCCGCGTTCACCCCGCCGATGAGCACCTGGCCGGTGAGGCGGGGTTCGACGATGTTCAACGGCCCCATCGCGAGGTCCTTCGGCACGATGCACACGTGCTGACTGCCGCCCACAGCGGCAGGCTTGCCCTCGATCAGGACCGTGGCGACCTTGATTGCGACGGCGGCCGGCGGTGGGCCGACGGTGCCGCCGTGCGACGTCTTGTCACCCAGCCGGGCAGCGGGGGGCATCAGGTCTCCCTCGTCATGAGCGTCAGTTGATCCGGACGATCGGGGCCTTGACCACGGCTTGGACGCCGCCGTCGAGGGACGCGTCGGTGCCACCGTTCACGGACGCCGAGGTGGTCGCCTCGACGGACACCGTGTTGCCCTTCAACACCAGGTCGCCGAGCCCGGCGTCGACGGTGATCCCCTTGGCGTTCAGGGTGATCGAGCCGAGGACCCGGCGACCCCGCGGACCGCTCACGCGGATGTCGATGCTGCCGGTCTTCTCGTCCAGCGTGATGTCGAGCCGCTTGTCGCCGGTCTGGACCCGGACACCGGCGGTGGTGAGGCCGTCCAGCAGCTCCAGCCGGTTGCCCTTGCGGGACACCAGCGACCGCCGGTTCACCCGGCCGCTCGTGCGGTCCACCAGCGGCAGGTCGTGCGGTGAGGGGAGGTCGACGCCGTTGTAGAGGCCGCCGAGCACGTACGGGCGGTCCAGGCTGCCCTGCTCGAAGCCGACCAGCACCTCGTCGTTGACCTCGGGGCTGAACACCCCGCCGCCGCCGACCCCGCCCCACTGCACGGTGCGGACCCAGTCGGTGACGTAGTTGTCGTCCAGCCAGGGGAACTTCAGCCGCACCAGGCCCCGCTGGTCGCGGCCGACCTCCTTGATGTCGGTGACGATCCCGGTGGCCAGACCCGGCATCCGCGGCGAGCGTGCGGGCGCGTTGCCGCCCAGAGCCAACCCGGCCAGCGACCGGTCCGGCGAACTGCTCACCGTGACGATGCTGCGGTAGCCGGTGACGGAGTCGATCACGTGCCGCACCGACGAGGCGGTGTAGCGCCCGCTGAACGCCGGCCCGGCGTCGTCCAACGTGATCGGCACGCCCGCGCGCAGCTGGGGGTCGCCATTGGCGACCGCCTCGATCTCGGCGTACCCGGCGCTGACGGCCTCGGCGAGCGACCGTGCCGCGGTGTCGGCCTCGGCCTGCGTGCTGTACGGCGTGTCCGCCACCAGCATGGTCGTCCGCTTGCCGGCGACGGACGTGCCGAAGCCCGGCAGGGCGGTCTTGCTCCGGATGGCCGGCTCGACCGCCACGAACGCCTTCTTGGTCGCCACGTCCCAGGCCCGCACCTCTACCCTTTCCACCTGGTCGGCTCCGGTGAGCGAGGCGCGCAGGGACAGCAGGCGGTCGTGCCGGAGCACCAGAGGACTTTGCACGTCGGGCGCCGGCGCACCGGACGCGGGCTTGGGCTTGAGCAGCTCCAGCTTGCCCGTGTCGTCCACCTGGACGGTCACGCCGTGCTCGTGGGCGAGCTGCTGGAGGAACTCCCAGTCCGACACGTTCGCCTGGCTGATCTGCGTGTACCGGACCGGGGAGAGCTCGACGCGGCCGACGGTGAGGCCCGCGTTCCGGGCGACCTGGCGCACGACCGTGGCGGCGGGGACGTTGTGGAACGCCTCCACCCGGCGGCCCCGGAACAGCCGGTGGGCCTTGCTCATGGCGCGGATGACGGTGAACGTGCCGGTCGAGTCGCGGTCCGCCTCCAGCGCGGTGACCTCGCCGCCGAACAGCTGCGCCTTGCTCTCGACCGTCACCACGGACACCGTCACCGGCGTGCCGATCTTGATGCCGCTGTCGGTCAGCAGCTCGTGCATGTCGTCCCGGTAGGTGAGGACGGCGAGGTCCGGCAGGCCGACGTTCTCGTCGACCACGCAGCTGACCAGCCTCTCCTCCCACATGGGCGACAGCGAGCCGGCCTTCACGATCAGGTCGGCGGCGAACGACCGGAGCGGCTTGGCGGCGGTCATCGTGCGTCCTCCATCGCTGGCACCAGCAGCTCGACGCCCGGCACGAGCAGCATCGGGTCGTCGATGTCGTTCGCCTCGGCGATCACCCGCCAGGCGGTGGCGTCGCCGTACTCGCGCCACGCCAGCTGCGGCAGGCTGTCGCCTTTGACGACACGGTGCGTGCGGCGGGCCTCGCGTGACCCTGACGTCGGGTTCTGGCCGAGGACGTAGGCGCCGGCCTCCTCGATCGACAGCGAGCACCTCGCACGCAGCGGGCGTCCGTCGACGTCGAACAGCGAGTAGTCCACCGAGAGGTTCGACAGCACGCCGTCGAACGACGTGGTCTTGGAGGTGCCCCACTCGAAGCGGACCCACGGGCTCGCGGGCTTCTTCGTCGCCAGGCTCTTCTTGGTGGGCACGCAGGCCTTGAGCAGCTGCTCCACCCGGATCTCCACCGAGTTGTCGTGCGTGGCGGTGGCGTCGAGGAGGACGTCCACCGACAGGGTCCGCGGTCCGCTGCCGACGAACTCGGGCATCGACGCCTCCTCCGCCATGCGGGAGGGGTTGCGGCGCCACTCGGTGTTCTTGCTCAGTGCCAGCGTGCTCGGGTTGAACTGGAACTTCACCGTGGCCAGCCGGGCGCCCGGCTTCGCGCCCGTCTTGGCCGGCGGCTCCATGATGACGAGCTGGGCGCGGGTGAGGCTCGCTCCCGGTTTGCGTGCCATGTGGTGGACCTCCTGTCAGGACGCGTCGATGCCTTCGTGGGCGAATTCGAGGGTTTCCGTGGCGGCTTGGGAGGTGGACGGGTCGAAGGACGGGCCCTGCCAGCGGACGGGGACGATGCCCTGGACCTGCCAGCTGGCGATCGTGCTGCCGTCGGGGGTGAGGGCGACGATCTCGCCGTCCTTGCGCTCGACCTTCTTGATGACGTCGTTGAGCCACTTGACGACTTTGGCGGTGTCCTTGGTGACCGGTCGCGTCATCGTGATGTTCGACCAGGTGATGCGGGAGGGGAGCTGCCAGCTGAAACCGTTGTTGCCGCCCTCGGCGAACTGCTCGACCTCCATCTGCGCGCCCATGCCGTCACAGGTGTGGAACGCGCCGAGATCGTTGCCCGCTATGGAGAGCCGGAAGAAGACGCTGGTGGCGAAGAGGGTGTCGGACATCGGGATCTCCTGTGCTGGTCTGCGCGTTCGGTCTGTGCTTTGGCTCTGTGCTTTCGGTGTGCGCGGTGGGGTGGGTCAGCGGCGGCGGTCGTGCAGGATGCCGGCGCGCTCGCGGCCGTGGCGCAGTTCGGCGCGCAGGAGCCTGCCGACCGGGTCGAGCAGGCGGCGGGCGAGGTCGTCGAGGTCGGAGCGGTCCAGGCGCTGTGGTCCGGACTGGTCGGCTGCGGACTTCTTGTTCTTGTTCCCGGACTTTGTGTGTACGGAGTCGTCGTCCACGGCGTTGTTGTCCAGGGTGCGGTTTGGCGACCGTTGGACGGTGGCCGACCAGGTCACCGGGGTGGCGGGCGGTGCCTTGGCCTGCTGGACCGGCTTCGGCGCCGACACCACTACGGGTGGGTACGCCGGTTTGATCGGGTGGTGGGCGGTGGATCCGGGTAGGTCGGCTGGTGGAGTCGGCCGGACTACGGCGCGCTGGACGGTGCGCTGGACGGTGTTCGTCGGTGTCGCGGTGGGTTGGGTGCTGGTCGTGGGTGTTGCGGTGCGCTGGACGGTGTTTGTCGGTGCCGCGGTGCGGTGGGTGCTGGCCGTCGGTGTTGCCGTGCGCTGCACGTTGCCCGCCGGTGTTGCGGCGCGCTGGATGTTCCCGGCCGGCGTCGAGGTGTGCTGAAGGTCGTTGGCCGCTGTGGCGGTGCGCTGCACGCTAGTCACCGGTGTTGTGGCGGGAGGTGTGTCGGTCGGCGGTGTCGCGGTGGGATGTACGCCTGTCGCGGTGCGCCGGTGGCCGCTGCTTGCGGGTGTCGCAGTCCGCTGGATGCTGCTCGTCGGTGTCGCGCCGCGCTGGGTGCTGGCGGTGTGCTGGACGTTGCCGGTCCGCGTGGTGGTGTGCTGTGGGCCGGTCGCCACCGTCGCGGTGTGCTGAACGCTGGTGGTCGGTGCGGTGGTGCGCTGTGATCCAGCCGTGGCGCGGGGGAGCACCGGGTCCGGATGTGCACGCGCGACCCCCTTGGCAACCGCGCGTTGGACATCGGGCCTAGTGCTCCCGTCGCCCGAGGGCCTGCGCGTTGCCGAGCCCTGGCGGGTTGGGGACGTCCACTGGAGCGGGACCGCTTTGGGCAAGTTCGCCGTGTGCGGAGGCAGGTCCGGGGTTGTGGGGGAGACCAGTGGGCGTGCCGGGAGCAGGGGCGCGGTGGCGGTGTAGCCCTGCCCGGTGTAGCCCTGCCCGGCTTGGTCCCGCCCGGTTTGGCCCTGCGCTGTCCGGCCCTGCGCTGTCTGGTCCTGCGCTGTCTGGTCCTGCCCGGTTTGGCCGTGCCCGGCGTGGTGCTGCCCGGTCTGGCTCTGTTCGGAGTGACGCTGCCCGGAGTGACGCTGCACTGTGTGGCGCTGCACACTCGGGTGGTCGAGTCGGACGACTGGAAGCCGTGCCTGCCGAGGCATCGCTTCCTGCCCAGGCACCGGTTCCTGCCTCGGTGTCCGCGCCTGCCCTGACGTCCGTGCCTGCCCCGTCGACCGTGGTGCCCCTGCGGGCCGTGTGGTGTCGGGCTGGCGGTCCGGCTCGCCCTGATGGTTGTCCTGACGGTTGTGCGGCCGGCCGGTCGTCGGCGATCCGATCGGGTCGCTCGAAGCCTCCGACCGCTGCACGACCGCACCGGCCGGCAACTGCGCCAAGGGCTCACCGAGGATCGGCCCGCGCGGGCCAACGGTGTTCTGAGTGTTGAATTCAGGGGTCCTGAACGTAGGACTCACGGGGTCTGAGTGTTGGACTCGCGCGGTTTGGTCGCGCTGCACTACTGCGGTGGCGGGGATCTGTGCTAGTGGCTCGCCTAAGACCGGGCCGGTTCTGGGCTTCCGCTGCACGGGTGTCTGGCTGGAGGGCGGGCTGGGTGCGGGTCGGTTGCGGCTCGGCATGGTCATGGGAGTGGGCGAGTTGTTCGGTGGCGGCGGGGATGTGGCGGTCTGGCGTTGTACGGGAGTGGGTGTCGACTGCTGTCCGACCAGTGGGGTTGGTTCGGCCGGATTCGTCGCGCGGAGGGCTGGAATCGGGCGTAGTGGGGTCACCTCCCGACGCGCCGCGATCAGCGGTGTGCCGAGTCGGCGCAGCGGTACCGGGGTGGCGACTGATCGCTGCGTGACGGGTGGCTCCGGCGCAGCGGGGGTGGTGCTGGACCCGGTGGGTGCGGGAGAAGGAGGAAGTGCGGCAGAACTTGCAGGGGGTGAATAGTTTGCGCTGGGAGGTGTTGTGAGAGAAGGAGTTGCGGGTGAGGTGGTGGGGCGGAGGGCGACGGTGAGCTGGTCGTTTCCGGTGTACTCGCCCGGCTCGCCGGTGTGCCGCGCCACCCCGTGCATCACACCGGCCGGAGCGCCCGGCAGGACGGCGTGACCCAGCTCCCCGCCCGTCCGGTGGTCCTGCCACGCCGCCAGGCCGCCACGGAACCGCAGCCCGTCGCCCACCGCGATCCCCGCACGCTGGATCACGCCGTCCATCGGCCGGGTCGCACGCCAACCACCATCGGAATCGGGTCGCCGCCGCGCCGGCGCGGCGGAAACAGGAACAGCGGCAGCGGGCTTGCGGCGGAACCTGTCCCAGAAGCCCATCGGGTCACCCCCCTTCGTTCACCCTCGTGTTGATACGTGCGATCTCACGGACCCAACGCCTGCGCTCGTGGTGCTCAAGGTCGAGGATCTGCTCTCGTTGCCAGTGGAAGTGGTAGGCCACGTACGCGACCTCCTCGTGCAGCCGGTCGGCCGCGTACGTCACGATTCCCCCAGGCGACCACCGGCCAGGTCGACCTCGAACCCACTCCCGCACGACGGGCACGTCACGCCCGCACGCGTGTGCCCCTCGCTGTTGATCCGCCGGTAGAAGTCCTGGAGGAACGCGATGTCCGTGGCGTACATCCGCTCCACCACACCCACGTTCACCTCCTCCACCGCGCCCAACTCGGTGATCACCATGCTGAGCAGCAGCACGCTGAGGTAGCCCGGGTTCTCCTTCACCCGCAGGTCGATCTGCGGTCGCAGCTCGTCCCGGGCCGTCGCCAGCCGCATTCGGCCGTGCCGGTGCACCACGCCCTCCGCGTCCACGTACCCGCGCGGCAGTTCGAAGTCGAACTCCGTGCGCAGCGCGGGCTCACGCTCCACCATCGAAGCGACCGAGCCGGCAGAACCGGTGGTCTCGACGGGCTCCGCGAGCTCGTCCAGCGAGTCGAGGCCGATCACCCGACGCCTCATCAGTCCTCCAGGGTGATGTCCTCGAAGGTGATGGTCACCTTCTCGATCGCGGCACTGGACTCGCCCGCCTTGAGCGACGGGCCCTCCCACTTGCTGACCCACCCGTTGACCAGGTTGAGCCGGCGTTCGGTCTCGCCCTTGCTGTTCATGATCTCGATGGTGATGTTCTGGCGCGCCGTCTCGACGTCACCCTTGTTCACCGTCTCCTTCAACCACTTGGTGAACTCCTTGCTCTTGTCCATCCCCCTGGTGACCGTGATCTCGCCGCCCTTGCGGGCGCCGGGCTGCTTGCGCAGCAACGGCTTCCCCTGCGGGGTCACCTGCGAGATCTCGACCACGTCCTCCTCGATGGTCACCCCGCTGACCTCCTGGAGGGACTCGACCATGTACGCGCCGAGCTGGAGGCCGAAGATGTGGGTGGAGAGAGCGTCGCCGTCTGCCATGACTGATGCTGCCTTTCCGGATGGGACGTGGGGCTATTCGCTGACGAGGCTGGTGTTGTCGGAGAACTGGGCCAGGCGGAAGACCACGAACTCGGCGGGCTTCACCGGCGCCACGCCGATCTCGCACACGACCTGGCCGAGGTCGATGGACTCCGGCGGGTTGTTGTCCCGGTCGCACTTGACGTAGAACGCCTCGGCCGGCGTGCGGCCGAACAGCGCCCCCTGACGCCACTGCTCGGTGAGGAACGCGGTGATGTTGCGCCGGATCCCGGCCCACAGCCGGTCGTCGTTCGGCTCGAACACGACCCACTGGGTGCCCAGCAGGATCGACTCCTCCAGGAAGTTGAACAGCCGCCGCACGTTCAGGTAACGCCACGCCGGGTCGGACGACAGCGTGCGGGCGCCCCAGATCCGGATGCCACGGCCGGGGAACGTGCGCACGCAGTTCACGCCGACCGGGTTCAGCAGGTCCTGCTCGCTCTTGCTGAGCGTGATCTCCAGGTCCACCGCGCCGCGGATGACCTCGTTGGCCGGAGCCTTGTGCACACCCCGTTCGGCGTCACTGCGCGCCCACACGCCGGCGACGTGACCGGACGGCGGCACGAGCGTGTTGCGCCCGCTGGCCGGGTCGAAGACCTTGATCCACGGGTAGTACAGCGTGGCGTAACGGGAGTCGTGGTTCGCCTCCTGCATCCGCCACTTGTGCACCCGCTGCGGCGTGAGGCCGGGCGGCGCGTCCAGCACCGCGACCCGGTCGCCCATCTGCTCGCAGTGCGAGATGACGGCCGCCTGCACGGTCTGCACGCCCTCCAGGTCGATCAGACCGCGCTGGTAGGCGCTCATCAGGTCGGGCACCGAGACCATGGTGACCTCGTCGATGTTCTCCAGGCCGCCGAACCCGGTCCGCGCCTCGGAGTCGCCGACGTACTCCTGCGCGTCGAGCTTCACCGGCTTGGTGGCCTTCGGAGCGGGCACCGCCACCGACTGCTTGTCGGGCCGCGCCAACGCCGTCCCGGCCACCTCGGTGACCTCGATCAGCTTCGACCGCTCGGCGACCTGCGTCACCACGTAGTTCTTGATGTTCTTCCGGGTCGACACGTCGAACGTCTCGACCACCTTGTCGCCTTGGCGGACCAGCAGCTTGAAGCGGTCGTCCGGCGGGTTCTCGCCGTCGGCGTCCGCGACCTCCACGGAGATGTCCGGGCCCGCCGACGGCAGGGCGGAGATCCGCAGCCCGCCCAGCGTCACGGGCTGCGCGGCCACGGGCGTGGCGTCGGCGTCACGGTCCGAACCACCGATCCGCACCACGTACGCCGAGCCGCCGCCGTTGGCGAAGTAGCCGTAGACGGCGTGCGCGAGGTAGGTGTCCTCGGTGAAGCCGCCGAAGCTGCGCACGTACTGGTTCCAGTTGGCGACCAGGGTCGGCTCGTGGAAGGGGCCCTGTTCGGCGAAGCCGACGAAGGCCGCCACCGCGGTGCCGACTCCCTCGATCGGGCGCGCACCGGTCTGGACCTCCTCCACGTACACGCCGGGCGAGAGGTACTGCGGCATGGTCGCTCCTTCTCTGCTCATCCGCTCTGGCCTCACAAGCCTCTCGCCGGGACGTCCGCGGCGGCAGGACCGGCGGACCCCGGTCGAGGGCATTCCCCTTGCCCGAACAGGCAATCGAAACCATCCGCGCAAACGAAAGAGCGCCCACAGCGGGGCGCCCTTGCCGCAAAACTCAGTGGTCCAGCCACGACCCGAACTCGCCGGGCAACACGAGCCGTCCCAGTTTTCGGTATTCCTGGTGTACGGCGGACATAACGTCGGCCATCCGCAACGGCCGGTCGGCGGCGGCGGCGAGGTATGCGGCGGTCACCACGCACGCCCGGATCGACCCGCCCGCCAGCTCGAACCGCTCGGCGCAGAACGCCAGGTCCAGGTCGTCCGCCCGGGGCAGCCGCGAGCCAAGGCAGCGGTCCCACAGCGCGAGCCGCTGCGTGGCGTCGGGCACCGGGAAGTCGGCGATCACGTCGATGCGCCGGGTGAACGCCTCGTCCACGTTGGACCGCAGGTTGGTGGTGAGCACCGCGATGCCGTCGAAGGACTCCATCCGCTGCAACAGGTACGCCGACTCCATGTTGGCGTGCTTGTCGTGCGAGTCCTTGACCTCCGACCTCTTGCCGAACACGGCGTCCGCCTCGTCGAACAGCAGCACGCCGTGCACGCCGGCGGCCTCGGTGAAGATCCGCTCCAGGTTCTTCTCCGTCTCGCCGATGTACTTGTCCACCACCGACGACAGGTCCACCACGTAGAGGTCCATCCCGACCGCACCGGCGACGACCTCGGCGGACATCGTCTTGCCCGTGCCGGACTCACCGGCGAACAACGCCACCACCCCGCGTCCCCGACCGCCGCCGGGACGCATCCGCCACTCGCCCAGCACCCGTTCCCGGTGCCGTGCGCGCATCACCAACTCGTCCAGCTGCCGCCGTGTCGGCTCGGGCAGCACCAGGTCGTCCCAGTCCACGGCGGGGGTGATCCGCCGCGCCAACTGCTCCAGGCCGGCCCCGTTCTGGGCCCGAACTCCGGCCCGGACGTGCGCCAGACCGACCGGCCGGTCCTCCAGCACGGCCAGCCGAGCGGCGACCGACACCGCGCGATCCACCTCGTCCGTGCCGAGCCGGTACCCGGCCAGGTCTCCCACCATGACGGGATCGGCCGCGGCACCGGTGGCGTCGGCCAGCGCGTGCGCCCACCGTTCGGCCCGCCGGTCCGCGCTCAACGCCGGGACGGGCACCGACACCACCGGGTGCGCCGTCCACTGGGGATCCCAGTGCCGCCTGCTGTGGAACAACAGCGGCACGTCACCGGCCAACGCGGTGAGGTCGCGGATCAGCCGGACCTTGTCGGGCAGCAACGGTTCCAGGGGGCCGAACACCAGCCCCGCGCCACGCAACCGTGCCTCACGGACCGCCGCCGCCAGCGGGGGATGCGCCTGGTCGGCCACCGCCGGGACGTCCAAGACCAAGGCGTCACGACCGGCCGTGGCCAGGGCCTCCACCGCGACACGGGCCGCGTCGCCGTCGGTGTCACGCAGGTGGACCGCCCGGATGCCCGCGTGCATCGCGTCGCCTATCCGCCTGGCCAGCGGTGACTCCGGAGTTGTCGGACACGTCGAACCGCCGGCCGAGCCCGAGGGGTTCCCGGTCCGCCGGGCCAACGGCGATGCGACACCGCCGGCGGGCACCAGCCTGGCCGCGTCGCCGATCGCGGGATCGGGCTCGTCGTCGCCGAGCAGGTGGGCGACGACCCGGTCCGGCACGCGCAACGCCCGGGACAACGTCGGCAGCTCGCTGTCCCTGACCTCCAGCAGACCACCCCGGACCAGCGGCGCGGACGCGGCGAACCGGAACCGGCCCGCGCCGGCCGCCGGCAGCCCGCACAGCTCCATCGCCAGCCCCACGGTCGCCCGGCGGCGGGTCACGTCGTCGTTGAGGTAGCCGTAGAGCCGTTCGAACCGGGCGTCGACGTCCGGCGCCATGGCGACCAGCAGGAACTCGACGTCCACCGGTTCCAGGTCGAACCGCCGGGCCAGGGTCAGCAGCCGGGGGCCGGGCTCGGGCACCGTCGCCGCGAGCACGTCCAGCTCGGGATCGGCGTCCGCCGGCGCGAGCGGTTCCCGCCGCTCGTCGAGGACGCGTCGCACCGACTCGGCGGTCAGGTACAAGCCCCGGTGCGGGTCGTCCAACGTCGGATCGCTCGCGGCCCGCGCCGCCACCGCCTGCCGCACCCGCCACTCGACCGCGCCCAGCCTCGCCCAGAGGTAGCCCAGGTCGGGCGTCGTGGTCGGGATCGCTGTCGCCGTCATCGGATCGGGCCTCCACGTCGTCGCCGGTCCGCGGGCCGCTGCCGGGCCGGGGCGAAACCGACGTCACCGGGTGTGTCGTCGTAGCGCAGCCTGCGGTTTTCGTCTTCGGGCGCGCCGACGAGGACCAGGCCACCGTCGGCCGGAGCGGCGAGCGGGGTCAGGGTGCCGGCCACGGGCGCGGTCACCACCACGTTGATGGCCGGTTTGAGCCGGCCGCCGAGCGCGGACCACACGTCGGTCGCCGCACGGCCCTCCGACACCGGCCCGCCGCACTCCAGCAGCACGGTCAAGTCCAGGTCCGCCAAGGACCCGGTGAGCCACTCCGACGCCAGCCGCCCGTGTCCCGCCAGGCACGTCAACGCCTGCGACAGCAGCCGGTGCTCGTCCTGGGGCCGGTTCGTCCACGCGGTCACCAGGTACGACAGCCGGAACCACCGTGGCGGCTTGCGGTGCGCGACGAGCTCGTCCCGCTCGAACACCTCCAGGTTGCCGGTGCTGCGCCGGGACTCGTCCTCGCGGATGTCGTACAGGAACACGTTGACCGTCGGCGCGTTGCGCCGTGCCGTCCAGTCGGTGGTGGGCGCCTCGAACGCGAGGTCACCACCACCGCCGGGCACGCCACCGGCTTCGAGCATCCGGCGGATCCCTTCGTCCACCTCGTGGATCACTGCGACCTCCTGGGAGTCACCTGCGCCGGACCATGTCGGGCGGTCCGACGGTGCCGGGCACGACGAGGAACGGAGTGGGGTCGGCTCGGAAACCGGGGCCGGTGGCGGTGATCGTCCGCGGCCCGGTCTGGTCCTTGCCGAGGATGAGCAACTGCGCCGCGAATCCGCCGTCCGCACGGGGGATCGTGGGCGCCGCCGCCGCGGTGATGCCGGGCGACCACGTCAGCCGCACCGGCACACCGGGCGGGAAGTCCACGCCACGCACCGACGTGACGAAACCGGGTTCGCCGATCGGCGGCACGGCGACGATCCGGGGCAGCAGCACGCGCATCGGCGCGGCGGCCACGTTGTCCGCCGGATCGGCGTCGGTGCCGGTCGTGCGCAACGTGCCGCGCACAGTCGTCTCAAGCGGCGCGTTCGGCGCCAGCACGACCTGCACCACCTGCGACGCTCCCGGTGCCAGGTCGGGCAACGGACAGCCGCCGGCGGCACAACCCGGCGGCAAGGTCGCCACGGGCACTTGGGCGGGGAGCGCGAAGTCCAGCCGGAGCCCGGTGGCCAGCCCACCGCCACCGTTGCGGACCGTGTAGGTCACCGTCGCCCGTCCGCCCACATAGGACGGATTCGGCTGCACCACCACGGCCAGCGAAGGGCCGGCGGCGGGCGGGGCAGGCGGCGGTGGCGGGGGCGGCGGGGGACCGGTCACCGGGTCACGCACCGGGATCGCCGTGCTGGACGCGTTGTCGGACGGCAGGACGTCGAGCACCGTGCCCGCCACCGACCACGTGACGCTGCGCCGTCCGGGCACCAGGCCCACGACGTCGGTGACGATCTCCACGGCCTCGCCCGGCTCCACCACCCCGAGGTCGCACCGCAACTCGGTCACGTCGCACGAGCCGCGCGCGGGCCGCAGCCCGTCCAGCCGAACGCCTTCCGGCACGGCAACGGTCAGCGAAGTGCCGGGTGACGCGGCCGGACCGCGGTTGACGACGGTCACCGTCACCGGGGTCGTCACGCCGGTGTCCGCGTCCGGGGCCGCGGGTGGCGCTTCGACGGCCAGGTCGACGGACTGCTGCCAGGTCGGCTCCTTCTGCCTACCCGGCAGGTCCGCCGTGATCCGCCGCACCTCGCCAGTGCCCAGGTCGACGACGTCCAGCTCCTCCGGTGACACGAGATCGCCCTCACGGCGTGCGGTGAGCACCACCCGCTCTCCGTCGGGGGAGAACGACACATCGCGGGGCTGGAACGGACCCGAAGGCGGCGCGGTCAACGGGGTGGCGCACGTGTTCGTCCCCGAGGGCAGCAGCACGCGGCATTCGTTGTCCGCCAACGACACCAGCAACACGCCGTCGGCCTCACGGTTGAACGCCAGCCCGCGCCCGTCCGGGCTGAACACCGAACTGTCGTCGGTCACCTCGCAGTCGAACCCGCAGACCGCCGCCGACACGTCCCGCTGCTGGTCCAACGTTCCGGCGCGGGCCGTCCACACGTGGTTGTCGCGGACCTCGGCGGTGGGGCCGTCGAAGACCCGACCGCGGGTGAACGACAGCGTGCTGCCGTCCGGCGACCACTCGGGCTGGGTGTCCTCCTGGTCGGCGACGTCCGGAGGGGGCGTCAACCGCCCGACCACGGCGCCGGTGGCGACCTCGACCACCACGATCCGGCTCGGGCCGCCGTTCGGTCGCACCCCGCCGGGCGTGCGTCGGGCGAACGCCAGGAACCGGCCGTCCGGCGACCACACGGCGTCGAACTCCCAGTCGGTCGGGGACCGGTCCGCCACGGGCAGTCGGCGGGCGTTGCCGCCGTCCGCGTCCACCAGCCACAGCCGCTGCACCCGCCTGGCGTCGATGGTCTCGAACCGGCTCAGCGCGATGGTCCGGCCGTCGGGGGAGTAGGACTGCCGCTGGGTCCACGGGTCGAAGCCGGCGCGCGGGCGGAACAGCAGGTTGGGGTCGTTGACGCTCTCCGGGTCCTCGCGCAGCACCGCGACGCCGAGGTCGCGCGGGTCCGAGCCGTCCGGTCGGATGTCCTGGAGGGTCGCGGTGAAGCGGGTCTCGGCGGTCGTGCGGGCCACCAGCAGGTGCTCGCCGCGCCCGTCCACCAGCCACGCCGGCGACGTGACGGTGCGGTCCTCCGCCAACATCAGGCCGGGCGCGACCGTGACGGGCAGACCGGGGCCGGTGTCGACCTGGTACACCTTCTCGACGTTCGGGTCGGCCGGGCAGGAGCACGTCTGGTCGATGCTGAGGAACAGCAGACCGGCGCCGTCCGGCTTCCAGACCGGCCAACGGCCGCGCCACCCCGCTTGGTCACCACCCAGCACCGGGGCGCCGACGCTTCCGCCGTCGAGCACGCGCAGCTGCCGGGTGCCGTCGATGTCGAGGCTGTAGGCGATGCGGCCGTCCCTCGGGTTCCAGTCCGGTTCGCCCGCGTCGCCGTCCGGCTCGTCGGTGACCCGCGTGGCGCGACCGCCGCCGACCGGGATCCGGTAGATCTCGCGCGCGCCGTCACGATCACCGGAGAACGCGATGCTCGCGCCGTCCGGGGAGAACGTCGGCCATGTCTCGTCGGACCGCGTGTCGGTCAGCTGCCGCAACCCCGTGCCGTCCACGCCGACCAGCCACAGGTCGCGCCGCTCGCCGTCGAGCGAGTCGAACACCACCGTCCGCAGGTCGGGGGACAGCCGCGGGTGTGCGGCGTCGAGGCCGTCGGTGAGCCGGCGCACCGAGCCGTCCGCCGCGCGCAGGTACACCTGGGGCTTTGGCCCGTCGCGCAGGCTGGTGAACACCACCAGGTTGCCGCGCGCGGAGACATCGTCGTCGTGGTGGGCCGGTCCGGCGCCGAGCAGCGGTTCACTGGGGCGCAACTGCTCGGGCACCGGACCGGTCACCGCGCCGATGCTGCGGTGGCCGGTGCCGGTGTAGGCGATCCGCCCGGACACAGGGTCGTCCTGGAGCACCGACGCCGACACCGACGTGGCGACGTCGTTCACCACCACGACCGCGGCGCTCAGCGCCACCACCGCGCCGATCAGGGCGAGGGGTCGGGTCGGCAGCCGGTTCGACAAGGGTCCACCTCCGTCTGGGGAACGCACGTCCGGCCATGCGTCTGGCCGTGCACGTCTGGGCGTGTGCCGAATCGTCGTCCGGCACACCGGGCGCCACGGAGGTCCCGGCGGGCACGGTCGGGGCACGACTCCGGGCTGTTCGGGCAACTCGCGCTTTAGGCGAGTCAGATCAAGCCGTGCCGCATCACGTACCCGACGGCGTGCGCACGGTTGCGCAACTGGAGCCGGGTGGTGACCTCGTGCAGGACGTTCTTCACCGTGCGCTCGGAGAACGACATCTTCGAGGCGATCTCGGTCGTGTCGAAACCCTCGGACACCAGTCGCAGCATGTCCGCCTCACGCGCGGTCAGCGTGGACAGCGACGGGCCGTTGGGGTCCAGCACACTGCGCTGCAACCGGCCCACGTGGTCGAGCAGCTTGCCCAGCAGGTCGCCGGGCAGCACCGCTTCTCCTTTGGCCAGCGCGGAAACCGTGGCCACCAACCGGTCCTGGTCGGCCTCGGCCCGCCGGATCACCGCCGTCACGCCGCAGTCGATGGTGGTCTGGAGGGCGTCCTGGTCGAAACGACCCACCACCAGGCCGATGCGCGTCGTGGACGACCGCCGCAGCCGGCGCAGCACCTGTGCGGTGGCGTCGTCCACCTGGTCCACCACCACGAGCGACACGACGGCCCGCTCGTCGTCCGGCCGCACCACCTCGACCTCGGGCCGGGGCCGCAACTGGTACGTGATGCCCGCCTTCAGCACCGGGTCCTCGGCGTACACGGCCACCGGAATCCTGGACATGAATCCTCCTGTGGAACAGCCGGCCCGCACGGTCGGCGACCTCGTTGTGACCATCGTGGGCGGCAGAGGGGTTCGCGTGCACCGGCGTGGGGACTTCGGTGCACGGGATTGCCCGTACAGTGCCCTTTTCTCCCTGTCGGCCGATGGTGCGCCGTGCCTACCGTTCAGCGGGTGACCACAACGACCGAATTCGGGCTCCCCACCGTGGTTGTCACGCCCGGTCAGGAGACCAGCACGACGATGACGGTGCGCAACGACAGCGATATCGTCGAGGCGTACGAGTTCGAGGTGGTGGGCGGGTGCGCCCCCTGGACCACCGTCGAACCGGCACGGCTGTCGCTGTACCCCGGCACCTCGGAGCAGGTCGCCATCGTGCTGCGCCCGCCGCGATCACCCGAGGTGCGCGCCGGCGAGGTGCCGCTCGGGGTGCGGGTGCTGCCCGCCGAACGACCGCAGTCGGCGGTCGTGACCGAGACGACCGTGGTCGTCGAACCCTTTGCGAAGCAACGGGTCCGGCTGATCCCCAAGCGCCGCCGGGCGTGGCGCAGCGCGCGCTTCCGCGTCGAGGTGCACAACGACGGCAACACGCCGACCTCCGTCACGCTCGCGTTGCCCGAAGCCGACGACCACCTGAAGTACACGGTCGCCACCACACCGACCACTGTGGACCCCGGCGGGCGCGCCGAGCTGGAACTGCGCGTGCGGGTGGCGAAGGCGCTGTGGTTCGGTAAGCCCAAGGTGTGGCCCGTGCGGTTGGACGCCGTGGCGCTGGCCGCGGACCAGCGGGACGAACACGAGCTCGCCGGTGAACTGGTGCAGCTGCCGATCCTGTCCAAGTGGCTGCTGTCCCTGCTCGGCGCGTTGTTGATGCTGCTGCTGGCGTGGCTGCTGCTGGTGCGCCCGGCGGTCCTCAGCGCGGCGCGCGAAGCCGCCGACGGCCGTGCCCAGGAGATCGTCCAGGCCGCCGAACCGCAGGCGCCGGCCGAGGAGCCGGGCGCCGCGCCGGAGCAGCCGCCCGCCGGTGAGCAGGGCCAAGGAGAGGGACAGGGCCAGGGGCAGGGCCGCGGCACGGCCGGTGGACGTGAACAGCACTCCGGCACCATCGCGGTCACCACGAACACCGGTGAGCAGACGACCGGGGCGTACGTCGTGCCGCCGGGCAAGGTCTTCCACATCACCGACATCGTGCTGGCCAACCACCAGGGCGACGAGGGCGTGCTGACCATCGCGTTCGGGGAGCGCACGATCACCACGATCGCGCTGGAGACGTTCCGCAACCAGGACTACCACTGGGTGACGCCGATCGACATCCCGCAGAACGGCACCGTGACCGTCACCGTCAACTGCGCCAGGCCCGGCACCCCGGCGAGTGGCCGGCAGGCCGCGAACTGCTCGCAACTGCTCCACGTCAGCGGCGAACTGGGCGACATCGTCCCCTGAACCCGCCCAAAGCCACAACGCCGCGCACCCGTTCCAGTGGGTGCGCGGCGGATTCGCGTCACGGGGTCATCCGGAGCGGCGGTTCCACTCGTCGAGGAGCGCGTCGATCCAGGCGAGCAGCAGCTCCACGGTGGCGTCGTCGTCGCGCTCGCGGTAGTAGCGGAGGTCCTCGCCGGCCGCCGCCAGTTCGAAGCGCAGGTCGCACGACGTGAGACCGCCCTCGGTCGGCCTCACGGCTCGAGCGGCGCGTTGCGGGCCGCCATCCGGAACGCCTCGATGTACTTCGGCAGCTCGACCAGCGCGCGTTCCCACGAGCCGGACGTGATCTGCTCGGCGAACACCGCGTCGACCACGAGCCGGTCCACGCAGGGGTCCATGTCGTCGCCCGCCGCGTCCCGCAGCCGCCGCGACACCTCGATCCGGTGCGTGCGCGACCGGATGACCTCCAGGGTCCGCTCCAGCTCGCCGATGACCCGCTCGGCCTCCTCCGGCCGGACCACGAGCCAGCCCTTGGCGGCCAGGTCGAGGAACAGGTCCCCGGCGAACCTCTCGCGCGTCGAACCGTCCGTCACGCGACCGCCGTCCTCGTCGGGCCACATCGCCTTCACACCTCCGTACCGGCACCGGGGCCGGTACCGGTCCTCCGGGACCCCCGCCGGCCGTGCGGCAGGGGCTGGCTTGAGCCCATCATGCGGGACGGGTGCGCCGAAAGGCCGGCGGACCAGGTCTGCCCGTCCGTACTCCCCCGGGTTCCCGGCGCGGGGGAGAGCGGTGGGCGGTTCTACGCCGAACGGGTGACGCGCGACGGGATCTGAACCGATCGGTGTTGCTGTGCGTGCCCCTCCTGACCGAGGGGGTGCGGATGTGCTCTGACGAGCTGAGGGTGAGCGTGCTGGGGCCGGTGCGGGCCTGGCTGGGTGAGGTTGAGCCGGCACTGGGCCCGACCCGGAGGCGGACGGTGTTCGCGGTGCTGGCCGGTCGGGCGAACCAGGTGGTGTCGCGGGACGAGCTGGTCGACGGCGTGTGGGGCGACGAGCCGCCGATGGGTGCGGTCGGGAGCCTCCACACGTACATGTCCGGGCTGCGCAGGGCTCTTGGGCCGGCGCGGGACGCGTTGGTGTCGCGGCCCGGGGGTTATCTGCTGCGGCTGGCCGAAGCGGCGCTGGACGCGGAGGTCTTCGAACGCGGTCGGGCCGAGGCGCAGCGGCTGGTGGCGGCGGGCGACTGGAGCGGCGCACGTGACGCCGTGGACGCTGTGCTCGGGCTGTGGCAAGGATCGGCCTACTCGGGGTTGTCCGGTCCGTACGCCGAGCAGGAACGGCGGCGGCTGGGGGAGTTGCGGTTGAGCGCGGTGGAACTGCGCTGCCGTGCCGGGCTGGAGTTGGGGCAGCACGTCGAGGTGGTCGCGGAGGTGACCGCGCTGCTGGTGGAGCACCCGTGGCACGAGTCGTTGCGGGCGCTGCTGATGCTGGCCCTGCACCGGTCCGGGCGGGACGGTGAGGCGCTGGAGGTGTTCCGGGCCGCGCGGCGGGCGCTGATCGAGCAGCAGGGCATCGAACCGGGTCCGGCACTGCGCGACGCGCACCGGGTGGTCCTCGCCGAACTCTCACCCCGGCGCGTGGCCAGGGCCTGCTGACCGGTGCCACCGGCTGGTGACGTGAGGCCGGGTCACCGGCGCAGGGCCAGTTCTGCGAGGACGGTGGCGCCGTCGGTCAGGACGGAGTCGTCGAACTCGGCGCGCGGGGAGTGGTTGTCGGTGGCGCCGTTGCCCGCGCCGAGCAGGATGAACGCGCCGGGGACCCGCTGGAGGACGCGGGAGAAGTCCTCGCCGCCGGGCAGCGGGTCGGCCAGCGGGCGGAACCGGTCCTCGCCCAGGACCTCGGTGATCGTGTCGCCGACGAACGTCGTCTCCTGCGGGTCGTTGACCGTCATCGGGTAGCCGTCGACGTAAGTCACCTCGGCGTCCAGGCCGTGCGCCTGTGCGATCGACCGGGCCAACGTGATCGCGGCGTCCTTGATCCTCGCCTTGGCCGGCGCGGAGAACGTGCGCACGGTGGCCTCGAACCGCGCGGTGTCGGGGATGACGTTGCGGCGGGTGCCGGCGTGGAACGAGCCCACGGTCAGCACGACGGGGTCGAAGATGTCGGACTGCCGGGTGACCAGGGTCTGGAGCGCCGTCACGATCTCGCACGCCACCGGGATCGGGTCCTTCGCCCGGTGCGGCCTCGCGCCGTGCCCGCCGGAGCCGACGACGGTGACCTCCAGCGCGTCGGACGCCGCCATGGTCGTGCCCGGCCGGGCGGTGAACACCCCGTGCGGCACAGCGGAGCTGAACACGTGCAACGCGTACGCGGCGTCCGGCTTCGGGCCCGCGGCGTCGAGCACGCCCTCGGCGATCATCGCGGCCGAGCCGTCCCACCCTTCCTCACCGGGCTGGAACATCAGGATCGCGTTCCCGGCCAACGCCTCCCGCCGACCGGCGAGCAGATGCGCTGCGCCGACCAGCATGGCGGTGTGCATGTCGTGGCCGCACGCGTGCATCGCGCCGTCCACCCGGGACGCGTAGTCGAGCCCGGTGAGTTCTTGCACGGGCAGCGCGTCCATGTCGGCGCGCAGCAGCACCACCGGTCCGGGCCGCGATCCGCGCACCACAGCCGTCACGGAGGTCAGCCCGCGGCCGACGGACACCTCCAGCGGCAGCCCGTCGAGCGCGGCGAGCACCTTCTCCTGCGTGCGCGGTAAGTCCAGGCCGATCTCGGGCTCGGCGTGCAGGCTCCTGCGCAACCGGACCAGGTCGTCCCGCAGTGCGACGGCGTCCTCGCGTACTGGCATCGGTGATCTCTCCTCGACTTCGGTTCGGGGTACTTGTCGAAGGATCAAGGTCGATGTCACCCTCACCGCTGACATTGCCGGAATCGATCACCAGGACGGCGTCCAGTGCAGGATTCGCGCACACCCGACGAGACGGACCTCCGGCTCGTCCACGCGCTCCAGGCCACGCCCCGGGCGACGTGGCACGAGGTCGGGCGGGCGCTCGACATCGACCCGGCCACCGCCGCGCGACGGTGGCAAGGGCTCACCGACGCGGGGTTCGCCCGGGTCACCGCCTACCCCGACGTGCGACTGTGGGCGCAGGACCACTGCAACGCGTTCATCGAGCTCGACCTCGAACCGACCGCCCGCGCGCACGCCGTCGAGGTGCTGTCACGGCTGCCGCAGGTCGTCTCCATCGCCGTCATCAGCAGCGGGCGGGACCTGTTCCTGACCGTGCTGACGCCCGATCTCCCGACGCTGTCCCGGCTCGTGCTGCACGACCTCCACCGGTTGCCCGGCCTGCGCGGGACGCGGACGCACACCGTCACCACCGTCTACGGCGAGGGCAACCACTGGCGGCTCGGCGCGCTCGAACCCCAGCGGCGCGCGCAACCCGACCGGCACATCCCGTCGACCGCGAGCCGTCCCGTCTGGAAACAGCACCACCGGGACGTGCTCCGCGCGCTGGACGACGGACGCAGGCCGGCGGCCGAGATCGCGGCCGGCGCCGGCAAGAGCGGCTCCACCGTCCGCCGGTGGCTGAACGAGATGGTCGACGGCCGGTTGCTGTCCCTGCGGTGCGAGGTGGCGCAGTCGATCACGGGGTGGCCGGTCAGCGCGACGTTCCGGGCCAGGGTGCCGCCGGACGAGCTGGACCGGACCGGGGTCGCGCTCACCGAGCTGCCGGAGGTCCGGCTGTGCGCGGCCGTGACCGGGGCGGACAACCTGGTGCTGACGCTGTGGCTGCGATCGCTCGGCGACATCCAACGCGTGGAGGCGGAACTGGCCCGGCGACTGCCCGCGCTCACCCTCACCGACCGCGCCGTGACCCTGCGCGCGGTGAAGCGGATGGGCTGCCTGCTGGACGAGAGCGGTCGGATCACCGACGTGGTGCCGATCGACCCGTGGGCGTCCTGCTGACCGCACCACCAGTAGATTCGTCGCCATGCGCGTACTGTTCGCCGCCCTCGCGTCGGTGGGCCACACCTACCCCCTGATCCCGCTCGCGATCGCGGCACGAGATGCGGGGCACGAGGTGCACTTCGCCGTCGGCGAGGGCGTGCACGCGCCACTGGCCGCGAACGGACTGCGGCCGTTCCGCCCCGCCGATTCGTTCTACGAGATCTACGCCGAAGACCTCGAACCGGAACTGGCCCGGCTCAAGCCCGACCTGGTGGTGCACGAGTGGGGCGTGCCGGGAGCTGCCGTCGCCGCTCGCCGAGCCGGGATCCCCGGCCTCTGGCACGGGTTCGGCCGCATGTTCCCCGAAGGCATCGGCCTCGAATCGACTGCGAAGACCGGACGCCCGCACGTCGACATCTGCCCGTCTTCGTTGCAGGACAAGGACTTCCTCGCGACCGAGGACCGGATCGAGCTGCGTCCCGTCCCGTACTCCGAACCCGCGCCGCTACCCGCGTGGGACAAGCCTGTGGTCTACCTGACGCTGGGCACCGCGTTCGGCACCGCGGACCTGCTCACCACGGTCATCAAAGGGCTGGCGACCCTGGACGTCCACGTCGTGGTCGCCACCGGCCGCGTCCGCGTGGACGAGCTGGGCGACCTGCCGCACAACGTCACCGCCCAGCCCTGGGTGCCGCAGGCGGACCTGTTGCCGCACGTCGACGTCGTCGTGCACCACGGCGGCAGCGGCACCACCCTCGGCGCCCTCGCCGTCGGGGCCCCGCAGCTGGTCCTGCCCCAAGGCGCCGACCAGTTCGCCAACGCCGAGGCGGTTACCGTCGCCGGTGCGGGCCTACGGCTCCTGGCCGACGAACTGGACGCCGACGCCGTGGCCGAACACGTCCGCACGCTGACCCAACGCCACGACCACCGTGACGCGGCCCGCGCGATCGCCGAGGAGATCGCCCGGATGCCTTCACCGGACGAGGTCGCCCGCCGCCTGCCGGACTACGCCAAACGCCCGTAGACGCCTCTGCCCCCACCGACACCGTGCGGCGTCGATGGGGGCAGAGGTCGATGGGTCAAGGGTCGATGGCCGGGGGGACAGTCGCTAGCGCTGGGTGATGTCTGACGGTGAGTAGAAGCAGTTCTTGCCGTCCGCGCCCTCACCGATCTTCTTCGGCTCGGAACCCTTGGGCACGCCCTGGTACTTCTCGCAGATGACCGTGCTGCCGTAGACGGTGATGCGGGAGAAGCGGGCGGTGTCGCCCCAGTTGGTGTTGATGCCGGCGAGCACCTTGGTGGAGCGTGCCGTGACGCCGTCCATGACCACGTGCCGCTGGTACGAGGTGGAGCAGTTGCCGCAGGCCCGGTAGAGCTTGCCGGAGCCGTGGACCTGGAAGTTGCGGATGGTCACGGTGCCGGCGCCGTTGTGCTGGAACACCTTGTCGGAACCGGACTTCGCGCCGCCGCCGTCGACGAGGTAGGTGGCGGAGGAGCTGGAGCTGCGGAAGGTGGCGGCGTCCTCGCCCACGTCGTTCCACCAGACGTTGCGGATGACGCAGGAGCCCTCGCAGTGGATGCCGTCGCCGGCGGGCGCGTCGATGAAGAGGTTCTGGATGGTGCCGCCGTTGGCCACGACGAACATCGGGTCCTGGCCTTCACCCTGGCCGCCGTCGCCGATGCCGTAGTAGCGCTTCATGCCGCCGTCGAAGAACGTGCCGGCGTTCTTCGTGGTGGTCTGGTGCACGCTGCCGGTGTTGCTCGGCCACGGGCCACTGCCGTCACCGCCACCACCGGGGTTGGTCGTGGTGGTCGTCGTCGTGCTGGTCGTCCGGGTCGTGGTGGACGTGCTGGTCGACGACGAGGTGGACGTGCTGGTGCTGGTGGACGTGGACGTCGGCGAGCCGGTGCACGTCACGCCGTTGAGCTTGAACGACGTGGGCGACGGGTTGGAGCCCGACCACGAGCCGTTGAACCCCGGCGTCGCGGACGCGCCGGTGCCGAGGGAACCGTTCCAGCTCATGTTCCGCACCGTCACCGTGCTGCCGGACTGGCTGAACTCACCGGACCAGCCCTGGTCGACGCGCTGGCCCGCGGCGAACGTCCACTCCAGCGTCCAGCTGGAGACCGCGTCACCCAGGTTGGTGACGGTGACGTTGGCGCCGAAACCACCGTTCCACTGGCTGGACACCACGTAGTCCACCCGGCACCCCTCGGCCGCGCTGGCCGTCGGACCACCGGCCACCACCAACGCGGCGGACATCGCCGTCACCGACGCCACGGCGCCCACCGTCGCGGCCCACCGGGCCGATCTGCTCGTGCGTGTACTCATCTATGTCTCCTTATGCTCAGCGTTGAACGACAGGGACGACAGGTCAGATCCGAGCGCCCAACCGGGCGTAGTTCTTGGCCTGGAGGAACGTCGACGGCCGGATGTTCCCGGCGGAGTCGCGGCCGCCTGCGATGGTGGACGTGCTGGTGCTCGCCAGGTCCGAGTCGGACCAGGACGACTTGATGTCCCAGGAGTTGCCCGAACCGGTGGAGCTGCCCAGCGAGACCGGCTTGGCGTTGCCGACGGCCAGGTTGGCGGTCAGCTTCGACCGCGAGCGGTCCACCGTGAAACCGTTCTTGGCGTTGCGCCGCGCACCACGTTGCCGGTGCCTGAGCCTTCCTTGACGGCCAGGCCGTCGGCGCTCTCGCCGTTCTTGCGCGGGTCGCGGTTGCCGTAGCTGTCCAGGTTCAGGATCAGGTTGTTCGCGGACGCGCCCTGGAGCTGGAATCCGCTCTCGTAGTTGTCCCGCGTGACCAGCCGCTCGAACACGTTGTCGTCGCACCCGGCGCAGTAGTACGCGTACGGGCCGCGGATGATCTCCAACCCCGAGACGTGCCACCAGGACGCCTCCTGGTGGAACACCCCGCGCTGGTCACGCGGGATGCTGCCGCCGACGGGGGTGTGGCCGGCCGGCAGCGCCTCGCCGTCCACCACGACCCGTTCACCGGGGTAGTCGGCGAGCCGGATCGGCCGGCCGGGCTCGCCGCTCTTCCGGATCTGGATGTTCGTCGTGACCGCGTACGTGCCACCCCGGACGAGGATCGTGGCTCCGGGCGTGGCGAGGTCGATCGCCTTCTGGATGGACTTCAGCGGCCGTTCGACCGTGCCGGGATTCGTGTCGCTGCCGTTCCCGGCCACCACGAAGGTGGGGTCGGCGGCCTGCGCCGGCGCGGGCGCCAGAGCGAGCAGCGCGACGGCCGTCGTGAGAGCAACCATTGATCTCATGCGTCCTTCGTCCTACTTTCGGGCAGAATTGCCGAAGGTGTTCTGGGAGCGCTCCCAGTAAGGTTAACGCAACAGTTTCGAGCGAGGCAAGATAATTCACGGACGTGAATCTTCTTTGTTCCGCCACGAAACCGCCAGGCCGGTTCGCATACCTGAACAAAGCTGCCCGAAAGGAAATCCGGCGGGCGTCGGACGCGCTCACGCAATATGCATTCCTGGCTCCACGGGGCCATTGGCGGCCTTGGCGACTGTCACCCGAACAGGCGAACGCGGTGCGAGCGGACGTCCGGAGTTCACGTCGCTGAAACCACAGGGCGGCCCGCGCGGATCTACAGTCTCGCCATCCTGGACGACATTGATCCCTTCATCGGAACGGCCGCGACCTCCCTGCCGGCGGCGCAAGGTCTCGCGGCCACTTGGTGGTGGCCGAAAGCGCAGATCGGGAACACCCACCCGGGTGCCACGTCCCCGCTCGGCATGGTCTCCGCGTGCGCCTACTCCGGCGCCTACCCGACCGGGTACGGCCTCTACACGAAGAACACCGAAGGCCTGCCGGAGGAGATGTTCGACCGGCCGCAGGCCTCGGGGTTCACCCACTTCCAGCAATCCGGCACGGGTGCGATCCGCAAGTACTACAACTACGTGCGGGTGACGCCGATGGTGCAGCCGCTGGACACCCTCGGCCAGGCCTGGCCGCTGCACGACGAGGTGGCCGAAGCCGGGTACTACGCGGCCACGCTGGACACCGGCATCCGCTGCGAGATCACCGTCGGCGAAAAGGTCGCGGTGCACCGGTACACGTTCCCGGAGCACCGCAGCGCCCGGATCGTGGTGGACCTGTCCTGCGGTGGCCTGGCCATCGACCACGGCCACACGGTGCCGCTGCGGGCGCACGTGGAGAGCATCGGCCACGGTCGCGCGCAGGGCACGGTCGTCGTCGAGGGCGTGCCGCTGTCGGTGTACATCGAGGTCGACATCCCGGGCTGGCGGCAGATGCTGTGGCACGACCGCCGGCTGATCGAAGGCGGCACCCGGCTGGACTTCGACCGCATCCGGCAGACCACCCTGCGCCCGTTCGGCCTGCTGTTCATCGGGCCGGCCGCCGCCGGGCAGAGCGTCGAGGTGCGGATCGGCTTCTCCCTGCGCGGCTGCGAGCAGGCCAGGGCGAACCTGCGCCGCGAGTGCGGCGAGGGCACGCCGGCGTTCGGCAACACCCTGGCGCGGACCAAGGACCGGTGGCGCGACCACGTCGGCCGGATCGAGGTGGAGGGCGGCTCGCCCGCCCGCCGGCAGGTGTTCGCCACCGCGCTGTACCACTCGCTGATCAAGCCCTGCTTCGCGGACGACGAGAGCCCGTTCTGGCCGACGTCCGGGCCGTTCGCCTTCGACGTCTGCACGATGTGGGACATCTACAAGACCCAGTTGCCGCTGCTCGCCGCGATCTGCCCGGACCGGGCCGTCGACCTGCTGGAATCACTGATCCGGGTGTGCGAGGAGGAGGGCAACTTCCCGATCGGCTACCGGATGGCGCGCGGCGCGGACAGGTTCTTCCGGCAGGCCAGCGCGTTGGTGCACACCGCACTCGCCGACGCGCACGCGCTGGGACTCGGTGACCTGGACTGGAACTGGGCGCTGGTGCACATGGAAGCCGACCTGCGCCGGATGTACGGCGAGGACTTCTACGAGCACGGCGTGGTGCACCCGATCTCGCACACCCTCGACCTCGCCTACGCCTACCACTGCACCGCCGGCGTCGCCCGCGCCCTGAACGACGGACCGCTCGCCGACGACCTCGCCGCGCGCAGCCACCTGTGGTCCAACGCGTTCGACCCGGCCACCGGCCTGCTGCTGGACTCGTCGTTCTACGAGGGCGGCAAGTGGAACTACTCGTTCCGGCTCCTGCACGACATGGCCGGGCGGATCGCGCTGGCCGGCGGTGACGACGCGTTCGTCGCCATGCTGGACGCCTTCTTCGGCTACGGCGCGCAGCCCGTGAAGCAGCCAGGCAGGCGGCCCGACCCGGCGGAGATGGCGATCGGCTACGCGCTGAACCGGTTCGAAGGGCTGAACAACGAGCCCGACATGGAAGCGCCGTGGTCCTACCACTACGCGGGTCGACCGGACCGCACGGCCGAGGTCGTGCACGCGGCGCTGACGTGGCAGTTCGGCACCGGGGCCGGTGGGCTGCCGGGCAACGACGATTCCGGTGGCCTGAGCTCCTGGTACGTGTGGGCTTCGCTGGGGCTGTTCCCGATCGCCGGCCAGAACCTGTTCCTGGTCAACGCGCCCGCGTTCGCGCGCGCCACGATCCACACCGGTGGCCGGGATTTCGTCATCGAGACCAGCGGCCACCGGGAGACGCCCATCGGCTCCGACGGGCTGGAGCGCGTGCCGCCGCCGCAGTACGTGCAGTCCGCCCGGCTGAACGGGAAACCGCTGGACGTGGCGCACCTGCGCGCCTCCGACGTCCACGCGGGCGGGCGGCTGCACCTGGAACTCGGTCCGGAGCCCTCGGCCTGGGGCCGTGACTCCCGGCCGCCGTCACTGTCCGACCCCACCGCGACGGGAACTAGCACATGAGCAGGCCGAGCCGTCGTCTTGTCATCGTCGTCCGGGCCGACCCGGTGATCTGCGGTCATTCCGGTGAGGCCCGCAACCTGGCCGAGGTCGCGCTCACCCGCGGTTTCGACGACGTGCGCCTGCTGACGTGGCCGCTCCCGGCGCTCCAGGCGGCCGGTCTGCCGTTGAAGCCACTGGACCGGATCATGCCGTACAGCACGGGGATCACGGTGGAACGGCCCGAGCCGGTGGGCGACTACCGGGTGCCGGACGGCCGGTACATGGCCGGGCTCACCGGCCGCCTGGTCGAGTTGCTGGCCGAGCAGGTCCCGACCACGTGCCTGTCGATGTACCTCGCGCCGCACACCGCGGTGGTGGGGGAGGCCGTCGCCGTGGCTCGTGCCGCGGGCTACCGGCCCGATGTGCACACCATGGCGAAGGCGGTGGGCTCGGACGTCACCAACGTGATCCGCTCCTGCCTGCGCGACGGGCGGTTCGGGGCGGCGGTCGTGCTGCTGACCACGTTCCTGGCGAACGACCGGGTGCTCGCGGTGTCCGAGTACACCCGGCAGGAGATCATCGCCTCCGCCGAGGACGTCGACCGGCATTGCGGCACGCGGCTCGCCGACGAGTGCCGGCGCCGGGTGTCGGTCAGCTACCCGCCGATCGACACGTCGGCGTACCTCGAACTCGACCCGGCGCTGGTGGACGCCGCGCTCAAGCGCCGGGGGCTGGAACGTGACGGCTACGTGCTGTTCCTGTCCCGGGTGGCGCGGGCGAAGGGCGTCTACGACCTGGTGGCCGCGTTCGCGCGGACCAAGGCGCGGTCGCGGGTGAAGCTCGTGATCGCGGGGAACGGCCCGGCGCTGGACGACGTCCGGGAGATCGCGCGGCACGACGACCGGATCGTGTTCCTGACCGATGTGGACGATGAGGAGAAGCCGCTGCTGATGCGCGGTTGCGCGGCCTACACCTTGCCTACCAGGCCGGAACCGGACTTCGTCGAGACGTTCGGGATCGCGTTGACGGAGAAGATGCTCGCGGGCGGCGGACCGGTGATCACGACCACCACCGGCGGGACGGGTGAGGCGGTCGGCGGCACGGCGATCATCGTGGAGGCCGGGGACGTCACGGGCCTCGCCGCCGCGATCGACCGCGCGGTGCTGGAGATGTCCCCCGAGGAGCGGCAGGTGATGGAGGGCCGGGCCCGCGCGCACGCCATGTCGTTCGACCGGGCACGCGTCTTCGACGACCTCTTCACCGCGCCGGTCCTACCCACCCAAGACCGCGCCCCGGCCGCACAGCACTGACCTCACGGCCCCCGTGACGGCGAGCCGCCGGACGAGCTGAAGGACGGATCTTCCGGTCGTCCGGCCGAGTTGTGGCGCTTCTCGTCCGGTCCCCGGAAGATCCGTCCTGTGCTTCAGTCCCTTCCGCCCGCACCACGATCCGCGACAGCTAGCGGCTCAGGTTGCGGTAGCTCTTGACGGAAAGCGGGAGGAAGATCAACAGCAGCAGCACCGGCCAGACGATGGCCATCAGCGTGGCGTTCTCGACCACCCACGAGCCGGATTGGCCGACCCCGGGGTTGCCGAACAGTTGACGCGTCGCGGTGACCGTCGCGGAGAGGGGGTTCCACTCGGCGATCGTGCCGAGCCAGGCCGGCATCGTGTCGGGGGAGACGAACGCGCTGGACAGGAACCCGACCGGGAATTCGAGCGTCTGCGCGCTGGTGGTCGCCTCGGTGTGCAACACGAGCCCGAGGTACACGCCGATCCAGATCAGCGCGAACCGGAGCAACAGGATGAGCCCAACGGCGCCCCAGAAGGCTTGGGAGGAGCCGGCGGCACGCCAACCGATCGCCAGACCGGCGAGCATCATCACGATCAGGGTCAGGATGGAGAACAACATGTCCGCCACGGCCCGGCCGATGAGCACGGCCGCGGAGGACATCGGCATGGACCTGAAGCGGTCGGTGACGCCCCGGTCCACGTCGGTGGTTACCGCGATCGTTGTCTGCGCGATGCCGAACAGCATGGTCATGGTGAACATGCCCGGCATCAGGAAGTCGCGGTACTCGCCACCGCCCGGCACGATGATCGCGCCGCCGATCAGGTAGTTGAACAGGAGAACGATCAAGACGTTGAACAGGAGCGTGAAGATGACCACGCCGGGATTGCGCGCCCAGTGCGCGAACGCCCGCTGGGTCACGGTCCACCCGTCGATGAACACCCAGCGCAGGCGGCCGCCGGCGCCGGTCGGGATCGCCGGTGTGTCGATGACCGTCATGACTTGACCTCCTGTCCGTCCTTGCTCGTCTTCTCCTGCATGGCCTGGCCGGTGACGTGCAGGAACACGTCGTCCAGGGTCGGACGTCGGAGCGAGAGGTCGTCAAGGGCGGTGCCCAGCTCGTCGAGCACCCGGACGATCCCGGCCAGCGCGTTGGTCCGGTTGTTGACCTGCACGCTGATCATCCGCTCGTCGCGGTCGATGTGGGGCTCGGCGCCGGTGAACCGCGCCAGCGCGTGCCCGGCGATGGTCAGGTCGCCGGCGTTGTGCAGCACCACGTCGATCCGATCACCGCCGACCTGCGACTTGAGCTCGCTCGGTGTGCCCTCGGCGATGACCTTGCCGTTGGCGAGCACGGAGATCTGGTTGGCCAGCTGGTCGGCCTCGTCCAGGTACTGGGTGGTCAGGAGCACTGTCGTGCCCTTGTCGACCAGTTCCCGGATCGCCTGCCACACCTCGTTGCGGCCGCGGGGGTCCAGCCCGGTCGTCGGCTCGTCCAGGAAGAGGACCGCCGGGGCGAGGATCATGCTCGCGGCCAGGTCGAGCCGGCGGCGCATGCCCCCGGAGTACGCCTTCACCTGCTTCTTCCCGGTCTCGCTCAGGCTGAACTGGTCCAGCAGGTCGACCGCCCGCTTCTTGGCGGCCGCGGTGCTCAGGTGGTAGAGCCGACCGAACATCACCAGGTTCTGGTACCCGCTCAGGACTTCGTCCACCGCGGCGTTCTGCCCGACCAGGCCGATCCGGTGCCGAACCTGCGCCGCTTGGCTGACGACGTCGTACCCGGCGACGGTCGCCCGTCCCTCGTCCAGCTTCAGCAGGGTGGCCAGGATTCGCACGGACGTGGTCTTGCCGGCGCCGTTCGGGCCGAGCAACCCGCACACCGTCCCCTGGGGCACCGACAGGTCGAACCCGTCCAACGCGTACTTGTCGCCGTAGCGCTTGCGGAGGCCCTCCGCCGCCACAGCCAGCGTGCTCCCTGTCACCTTAACTCCTCCGGCTGTCGTCAGCGCCGTGGACGGCAACTGAACCGTACGTCATACGGTACAACATACCGAATGCGTTGTCACAGCCTCTCCGCCTTCCGGGCGAGTTCGGCTTGGCGACGCTCGACGAACGCCTCGATGCCGTCGAGCACGCGCTGGAGGCCGAACTCGAACGCGTGCTCGGGGGCGTACGCGGCGCCGTACGCCTCGCCGGTGGCTACGCCCACCCTTGCCGCGGTCGGGAACTTCGCGTCGTCCACGATGTTGCGGATGAGCGGGCCGTTGAGCTCCCACCACTCCTCATCGGTCATCCCGCTCTCGCGCTCCGCCTGCGTCGCGTCCAGCCACCGCCGCGCCACGTGGTCGACGTGCCCGTTCACCAGGTCGACGATGGAGTCCATCTCGATCTCGGACAGCCCGATCCCGGCGACCGCGGTGAGCTCGAAGTCGTACTTCGCGATCGAGTTCGGCCCGAGTGGCGGACGAATCGTGGAGACCTGGAGGATCCAGGGGTGACGTCGGGCGAGCAGCCAGTTCTCGCGGGCGACCTGTTCGAGTCTGGCGCGCCAGCCCTCGGGCAGGTTCGCGGGACGGGTCATCTCCCCGTACACCGAGTCGAGCATCAGGTCGATCAGTTCTTCCTTGCCCGGGATGTACGTGTACAGCGTCATCGTCCCCACACCGAGCCGCTCGGCCACGCGCCGCATCGACAGCGCGTCGAGGCCTGCTTCGTCGGCCGTGTCGACGGCGCTGCTGACGATCTTCTCGATGCTCAGGTCCGCCCGGCTCTTGCGGCCCGACCACGGCTGGAGACCCCACAGCAACGCCAGTCGCCGCGCCGCGTTGCGGTCCGTGCCCTTCATCTTGCTCATCGGCTCTCCCGTGGGCGTACCGTATATCGTACGGTACATAGTACAATCAGCTGGGGGTGTGAACCAAAGATTCTTCACCGCAGGGGAAAGCCCCGACGGCGAGGTGCCGGCGGGGCTGGGGAATGCGGCTTCCTCCGCTCTACTCGGGGAGCTCGATCGACAAGGCATGCCGGAAGACGTTGTTCGGATCCCACTTCGCCTTGGCCTGCCGCAAACGGGGGTAGTTGTCCCGGTAGAACAACTCCGGCCACGGCACCCCCGAGGTGTTCCAGCGCGGGTCGGCCAGGTCGTTGTCGGGGAAGTTGACGAAACAGCCGCCGTCGACGTCCCCTGGCACGGGGACGCCCCCGGTCTCGGCGTACATCTCGCGGTAGAACCGCCTCATCCAGTCCAGCGCGGCCTCGTCCTGGGACTCCTCCGCCCACGTGCTGTAGTACAGGGCTTGGAGGACTGTGTCCCGGAACGCCACGGCAGTCGCGTCCCGCGCCACCGCGTTGGTCTGCCCGCCCATGGACTGGAGCGCCACCGCCGCCTCGCCGCGGTCGGGGTCCGGTGTGCTCAGCCACTCGTAGCACGTGCTGATCTGGCGCTCGGTGTAGCAGCGCTTCAGGTACGCGGCCTTCAGCTTCACCCTGACACCCGGCGTCTCCTGGAGCCTCGCCTGCTTGACCATCAACGCCATCCACGGTGATGAGGTGACCGGTGCGATCATCGGGTCGGCTCCGACCCCGTCGGCGATCGCCGCGACGTAGTCCGCCAGCTTCCCGTCGGCCTCCGGATCGGTCGCGTCGATCTGCGAGAACGACAGGACCGCGGGACCGGCTCCCTCGCCGAAGCCGCGGCCGAGCAGCACCAGACCGCCGTACAGACCGTTGTACGGCGACGCCGGATCACTGTTGCGCTCGTGCCACTCGCCGTGGTTGCGGACGATGCGGTGGAAGGACTTCTCGTCCATCGTCGCCCACGGCCACATCACCTGGCTGCTGAGCACGCCGGCCGGCGCCTTCGGCAGCAGGTCGGACGGCGCGTCGCCGGGCGCCCCGGGCGTGCTCAGCCAGTACCTGGTCACCACGCCGAAGTTGCCGCCGCCTCCACCCGTGTGGGCCCACCAGAGGTCGTGGTTCGGGTCGTCGGGATCCCTGGTCGCGACGACGACCCTCGGCGTGCCGGACCGGTCCACGACGACCACCTCGACCGCGGCCAGGTAGTCCACCGCGAGCCCGTGCTTGCGGGACAGCGGACCGTAGCCACCGCCGCAGATGTGCCCGCCCGCGCCCAAGTCGCAGGAGCCGCCGGGGAAGGTGACCCCCCAGCCGAGGAACAGCCGCTGGTAGACGTGCACGAGGGTGGCGCCGGCCTCCACCGCGAACGCGCGCCGTTCGCGGTCGAAGTAGACGGCGTTCATCTCGCTCATGTCCAGCACGATCCGGACCGAGCTGTCGCTGACGAAGTTCTCGTAGCAGTGCCCACCGCTGCGCGCGACGATCCGCTTGCCCGAGCGGACGGCGTCGGTCACCGCACGCACGACCTCGGTGGTGTTCCGGGCCAACTGGAAGGACTCCGGCCTGGCCACCATTCGTGCGTTCGCCCCGCGGATGGACAGATCGGCGTACCTCGGGTCGTCCTGTGTCACGACGACAGGGCCCACCACATCGTTGCGTTCGCTGATCACATCCGAACGTTCCGCAGGTTTCGCGACGGTGTTCGCGACATCCGGCATCAGCCCACTCCTGTCCCTACCTGGTACGTGCGGTTCGGGACCAGTCTTCCGGCACGACCTCAAGAATGCGTGGAGGGAGAATCCAGCCGCACGGCCGCAAGCTGGTCGCGCAGGTGTTCCGCGAGTCGGGTCGGTGTCGGGAAGTCGAAGACCAGTGTTTCCGGCAGGTCTACCCCGGTCGCGGACTCCAGTCGCCTCCGGAAGTCGGTCGCGCTCAGCGAATCGAAGCCGATGTCGATGAAGTCCCGGAGCGGTTCCACAGTGCCGGCCATCGCGTGCCCGAGCACCTCGGCCGCGTGCGCGCGGACCACTTCGAACAGCACGTCGACCTGATCGTCCGGGGTCGCTGCGGCAAAGCGGTCGCGCACCGTCGGTGTCGACCCGACGGGATTATCCGCGGAGCTTTCCGCAGACGCGCCGTTCCTTTCCGATACGCCTTCCCCATTGGCGCTGCCGGAGGTGACGTTGATGGTTTCCCTCGCCCAGTTCGCGAGCGCGGGCAGTAGTCCGCTCAACGGTGTGTCGGCGTCGATCCCGAGTACTCCGGCGAGTTCCGCGGAATCACCCTTGCGCACGAGTTCCCAGAAGTGTTGGTCGTCGACAACGGGTTGTGGCGCGCTGTCGAGCCAGTAGTGGTGGTGTTGGAAGGGGTAGGTGGGGAGGTCGGGGGGTGGTGGTGTGGTGGTGGGGTGGATTGTTTGCCAGTTGGGGGTGGGGTTGTGGTGGGTGTGGAGTGTGGTGAGTGCGTTGGTGAGTGTGTGGTTTTCGGGGTGGTGGGGGTGGAGTGTGTTGGTGGTGGTGTGGTGGTGGGCGTTGAGGTGGTGGAGGATGTTTTTGGTGAGGGTGGTGAGGGTGGTGTCGGGGCCGATTTCGAGGTAGTGGGTGGTGTTGTTTTTGTGGGCGTGTTGGATGGCGTGGTGGTAGTGGACGGTGGTGCGGAGGTGTTGGGTCCAGTGTTCGGGGGTTTGGAGTTGGTGTGGGTTGGTTGGTGTTTCGGTGGTGGTGATGATGGGGGTGGTGGGTGGGTGGTAGGTGAGTGTGCGGGTGGTGGTGTGGAGTTGGTGGAGGAGGTGGTTTGTGTGGGGTGAGTGGAAGGCTTGGCGGGTGGGGAGGGTGGTGGTTTTGGGGAATTTTTTGGCGATGGTGTGGGCGGTGTGGTGGTCGCCGGAGATGACGGTGTGGTGGGGGCTGTTGATGGCGGCGATGGCGATGTGGTGTTCGTGTCCGGTGAGGTGGGGGAGGACTTCGTGGTGGGGGGCGTGGATGGTGATCATGGCGCCGGTGGTGGGGAGGGTTTGCATGAGGCGGGCGCGTGTGGTGATGAGTGTGGCGGCGTCGGGGAGGGTGAGGATTCCGGCGAGGTGTGCGGCGGTGATTTCGCCGAGTGAGTGGCCGATGAGGTGGTCGGGGTGGATTCCCCAGTGTTGGAGTTGGCGGTGTAGTGCGATTTGGAGGGCGAAGAGGGCGGGTTGGGCCCAGCGGGTCTGGTGGAGTGGGGGTGGTTGGTGGATGGGTGGGAGGCCGAGGTGGTGGGCGGCTTCGTTCCAGGCTTGTGCGAATACGGGGTGGTGGTCGTGGAGTTGTCGGCCCATGTGTTGGTGTTGTGGGCCTTGGCCGGTGAAGAGGAACGCGAGTTTGCCGGGGATGACGCGTCCTTGGGTGAGGGCTTGGTGGTGTTGGTCGGTGGCGAGTGCGGTGAGTGCGTGGAGCAGGTCTGTGGTGGTGGTTGTGGTGAGGGTGGCGCGGTGGGGGAAGTGTGTGCGGTGGTTGGCGAGTGTGGCGGCGAGTGCGTGCAGATCGGTGTCGGGACGTTCCCGCAGATAGGCCGCCAAACGCACCGCTTGTTCTTTGAGTGCTTGGTGGGTGGTGGCGGAGAGGAGGTGGGTGGTGGGTGTGGTGGTGGGTTGTGTGGTGGTGGGTGTGGTGGGTGGTGGTTGTTCGATGATGGTGTGGGCGTTGGTGCCGCTGATTCCGAATGAGGAGATTGCGGCGCGGCGTGGGTGGTTGGTGTGGGGCCAGGGTTGTGTGGTGGTGGTGAGGGTGATGTGGGGGTTCCAGTGGGCGTGGGGGGTGGGTTGGTTGATGTGGAGGGTTTTGGGGAGGGTTTTGTGGTTGATGGCGAGGGTCATTTTGATGATGCCGGCGATGCCTGCGGTGGCTTGGGTGTGGCCGATGTTGGATTTGAGTGATCCGAGGTGGAGTGGGTGTTGGCGGGGTTGTGCGTAGGTGTCGATGATTGCTTGGGCTTCGATGGGGTCGCCGAGGGTGGTTCCGGTTCCGTGTGCTTCGACGGCGTCGATGTCGTGGTGGGTGAGTTTGGCGTTGGTTAGTGCTTGGTTGATGACTTGTTGTTGGGCGTGGCCGTTGGGGGCGGTGAGGCCGTTGGTGGCGCCGTCCTGGTTGATGGCGGTGGCGCGGATGATGGCGTGGATGTGGTGGTTGTGTTGTCGGGCGGTGGAGAGTTTTTCGATGAGGAGGATGCCGATTCCTTCGGACCATGCGGTGCCGTCGGCGGTGTCGGAGAAGGGTTTGCAGCGTCCGTCGGGGGCGAGTCCTTGTTGGCGGCTGAATTCGAGGAAGATGCCGGGTGTGGACATGATGGTGGCGCCGCCGGTGATGGCGAGGTCGCATTCGTTGTTGCGGATGGCCTGGGTGGCGAGGTGGAGTGCGACGAGTGAGGAGGAGCAGGCGGTGTCGATGGTGATGGCGGGGCCGTGGAGGCCGAGGGTGTAGGCGATTCGTCCGGAGGCGACGGCGCTGGTGTTGCCGGTGAGTTTGTAGCCGGTGAGGGTGGTGGGTGTGTGTTGTAGTTGGGGTCCGTAGTCGTGGGTGGTGGCGCCGATGAAGACGCCGGTGTTGGTGCCGTGGAGTGTTGTGGGGTCGATTCCGGCGCGTTCGAGTGTTTCCCAGGTGGTTTCGAGCAGGTGTCGTTGTTGTGGGTCCATGGCGGTTGCTTCGCGGGGTGAGATGCCGAAGAAGGCGGGGTCGAAGTCTGCGGCGTTGTGGAGGAATCCGCCGTGGCGGGTGTAGGTGGTGCCGGGGTGTTGGGGGTCGGGGTGGTAGAGGTTGTCGAGGTCCCAGCCGCGGTTGTCGGGTAGTCCGGTGATGGCGTCGCGTTCGTCGATCAGCAGGTTCCACAGGTCTTCGGGTGATCGGACGCCGCCGGGCAGTCGGCATCCCATGCCCACGATCACGATCGGATCGTCATCGACAGGTCGCTCCGAGGTCCTGGTCTTGGTGGTGACCGGTGTCGTGCGCCGGCTGTCCGTGTCGGGGTTGCCCGTGAGGAGTTCCCACACCCGTCCGGCCACCGCCATCGGCGTCGGGAAGCTGAACACGAACGTCGGTGGCAGGCGCAGCTCGGTGACCGCGACCAGCCGGTTGCGCAGATCCACTCCGGCCATGGAATCGACGCCCATGTCCCGGAAGGGCACGGTCAACTCGACCTCGTCGGGTGAGTCGAAGCCGAGCACCTCGGCGGTGTGCCGGCGGACCAGGTCGAGCACCACGTCCCGGCCCTGTTTCTCGGGCAGCTCCGCCAGTCGGCGGGCGTACTCCGACGGAGCCGGCGATTCTCCGTCCACGGACTCCTCGACCTCTTGGTCCACGGGCATGTCGGCGGACTCGGGCGGATCGTCGTGGACGGCCGACGGCGTTCCGACCGCCTGCGTCGTGTCGAGCCAGTACACCCGGTGCTGGAACGCGTACGTCGGCAGTTCGACGCTCCGGCCGGCGAACCCGGGCAGCGGGTCGACGTCGACACCCCGCACGAACGACTCGGCGAGCGAGGTCAGGAACCGGGTCATCCCGCCGTCGTCGCGGCGGAGACTGCCGATGACGACGGCGTCAGGACAGGTCTCCTCCATCGGCATGGTCAGCACCGGGTGCGCACTGGCCTCGATGAACGTGCGGAAGCCTTGGTCACCGAGCGCGCGCACGGCCGGCTCGAACAGCACCGTCTGCCGCAGGTTCCGGTACCAGTAGGCCGGGTCCAGCGTGGTGCCGTCCGCCCAGGCGCCCGTCACCGTGGAGAAGAACGGGATCTGCCCCTTCTGCGGCCTGATGCCGGCCAACGCGTCCAGCACACCGTCCCGGATGGACTCCACTTGTGCGGAGTGCGACGCGTAGTCCACCGGAACGCGCCAGACCCGGATGTCGGGCCTGCGCGCGATCAGCTCGTCGATGGCCGGGGAGTCACCGGAGACGACCACAGAGGACGGCCCGTTGATCGCCGCCACCGACAGCCGACTGTCGTGGAGCAGCTCGCGCGCCTCGTCCACCGGCAGCGGGACCACGGCCATGCTGCCGTGGCCGGCGAGGCCGAGGATCACCTTCGACCGCAGCGCCACCACCTTGGCCGCGTCCTCCAGCGACAGCGCACCGGAGACGCAAGCCGCTGCGATCTCGCCCTGGGAGTGCCCGAGCACCGCGGCGGGCTCGACACCGTGCGACCGCCACAAGGCGGTCAGGGACACCATGACCGCGAACAACGCGGGCTGCACGACATCGACGGCCGCGAGCGCCTCGGCATCGCCCAGGACGTCCGGCAGGGACCAGTCGACGTGGGGCGCCAGGGCGTCGGCGCACTCCCGCATCCGTTCCGCGAACACCGGGGACGACTCGATCAGCTCCTGTGCCATGCCGACCCACTGCGCTCCCTGGCCGGGGAAGACCAGCGCCACCTTGCCCGCGTCGCACGCGGTTCCGCGTACACCGCCTTGGCCCGAGGCGATCTCGGCCAGTCCCTGGAGGAGGCCGGTGTGGTCCTCGGACACGACGGCGGCGCGGTACTTCAACCGGGCGCGGGCCGTGGCGAGCGTGTGAGCGGTGTCCGCGAGGCTGAGTCGTGGGTGCTCGGTGAGGTGTCGGCGGAGCCGTTCGGCTTGTTCTTTGAGTGCTTGGTGGGTGGTGGCGGAGAGGAGGTGGGTGGTGGGTGTGGTGGTGGGTTGTGTGGTGGTGGGTGTGGTGGGTGGTGGTTGTTCGATGATGGTGTGGGCGTTGGTGCCGCTGATTCCGAATGAGGAGATTGCGGCGCGGCGTGGGTGGTTGGTGTGGGGCCAGGGTTGTGTGGTGGTGGTGAGGGTGATGTGGGGGTTCCAGTGGGCGTGGGGGGTGGGTTGGTTGATGTGGAGGGTTTTGGGGAGGGTTTTGTGGTTGATGGCGAGGGTCATTTTGATGATGCCGGCGATGCCTGCGGTGGCTTGGGTGTGGCCGATGTTGGATTTGAGTGATCCGAGGTGGAGTGGGTGTTGGCGGGGTTGTGCGTAGGTGTCGATGATTGCTTGGGCTTCGATGGGGTCGCCGAGGGTGGTTCCGGTTCCGTGTGCTTCGACGGCGTCGATGTCGTGGTGGGTGAGTTTGGCGTTGGTTAGTGCTTGGTTGATGACTTGTTGTTGGGCGTGGCCGTTGGGGGCGGTGAGGCCGTTGGTGGCGCCGTCCTGGTTGATGGCGGTGGCGCGGATGATGGCGTGGATGTGGTGGTTGTGTTGTCGGGCGGTGGAGAGTTTTTCGATGAGGAGGATGCCGATTCCTTCGGACCATGCGGTGCCGTCGGCGGTGTCGGAGAAGGGTTTGCAGCGTCCGTCGGGGGCGAGTCCTTGTTGGCGGCTGAATTCGAGGAAGATGCCGGGTGTGGACATGATGGTGGCGCCGCCGGTGATGGCGAGGTCGCATTCGTTGTTGCGGATGGCCTGGGTGGCGAGGTGGAGTGCGACGAGTGAGGAGGAGCAGGCGGTGTCGATGGTGATGGCGGGGCCGTGGAGGCCGAGGGTGTAGGCGATTCGTCCGGAGGCGACGGCGCTGGTGTTGCCGGTGAGTTTGTAGCCGGTGAGGGTGGTGGGTGTGTGTTGTAGTTGGGGTCCGTAGTCGTGGGTGGTGGCGCCGATGAAGACGCCGGTGTTGGTGCCGTGGAGTGTTGTGGGGTCGATTCCGGCGCGTTCGAGTGTTTCCCAGGTGGTTTCGAGCAGGTGTCGTTGTTGTGGGTCCATGGCGGTTGCTTCGCGTGGTGAGATGCCGAAGAAGGCGGGGTCGAAGTCTGCGGCGTTGTGGAGGAATCCGCCGTGGCGGGTGTAGGTGGTGCCGGGGTGTTGGGGGTCTGGGTGGTAGAGGTTGTCGAGGTCCCAGCCGCGGTTGTCGGGTAGTCCGGTGATGGCGTCGCGTTCGTCGATCAGCAGGTTCCAGAGGTCTTCGGGTGATCGGACGCCGCCGGGCAGTCGGCATCCCATGCCCACGATCACGATCGGATCGTCATCGATCGAGGGGTTGTCGACCCTGGTCGTGCTGACCGCCGCGCTTTCGGGTTTGCCGTCCTCGGCCGGATCACCGGTGAGCAGCTCCCACACCCGGGTCGCCAGCGCCGCCGGAGTCGCCCGGTCGTACAACAAAGTGGGGGGAAGTCGGAGATCCGTCGTCGCGGCGATTCGTTCGATCAGGTCGACTCCGGCCATCGAGTCGATGCCGATGTCGGTGAACGTCGACTCCATGCTTATCTCGCGTGGTGACGCAACGCCGCGGATAGCGGCCGTCGCGTTCCGCACCAGCGTCCTTACTTCTTCTTCGGAAACGGCCTCGTGCTTCGCTTCCGGTGACGTGGTCTCCGAGTCCTCGTCCGACTGCTGCGTGATCGGCAGTTCCGAATCGAGCCAGTAGTGGTGGTGTTGGAAGGGGTAGGTGGGGAGGTCGGGGGGTGGTGGTGTGGTGGTGGGGTGGATTGTTTGCCAGTTGGGGGTGGGGTTGTGGTGGGTGTGGAGTGTGGTGAGTGCGTTGGTGAGTGTGTGGTTTTCGGGGTGGTGGGGGTGGAGTGTGTTGGTGGTGGTGTGGTGGTGGGCGTTGAGGTGGTGGAGGATGTTTTTGGTGAGGGTGGTGAGTGTGGTGTCGGGGCCGATTTCGAGGTAGTGGGTGGTGTTGTTTTTGTGGGCGTGTTGGATGGCGTGGTGGTAGTGGACGGTGGTGCGGAGGTGTTGGGTCCAGTGTTCGGGGGTTTGGAGTTGGTGTGGGTTGGTTGGTGTTTCGGTGGTGGTGATGATGGGGGTGGTGGGTGGGTGGTAGGTGAGTGTGCGGGTGGTGGTGTGGAGTTGGTGGAGGAGGTGGTTTGTGTGGGGTGAGTGGAAGGCTTGGCGGGTGGGGAGGGTGGTGGTTTTGGGGAATTTTTTGGCGATGGTGTGGGCGGTGTGGTGGTCGCCGGAGATGACGGTGTGGTGGGGGCTGTTGATGGCGGCGATGGCGATGTGGTGTTCGTGTCCGGTGAGGTGGGGGAGGACTTCGTGGTGGGGGGCGTGGATGGTGATCATGGCGCCGGTGGTGGGGAGGGTTTGCATGAGGCGGGCGCGTGTGGTGATGAGTGTGGCGGCGTCGGGGAGGGTGAGGATTCCGGCGAGGTGTGCGGCGGTGATTTCGCCGAGTGAGTGGCCGATGAGGTGGTCGGGGTGGATTCCCCAGTGTTGGAGTTGGCGGTGTAGTGCGATTTGGAGGGCGAAGAGGGCGGGTTGGGCCCAGCGGGTCTGGTGGAGTGGGGGTGGTTGGTGGATGGGTGGGAGGCCGAGGTGGTGGGCGGCTTCGTTCCAGGCTTGTGCGAATACGGGGTGGTGGTCGTGGAGTTGTCGGCCCATGTGTTGGTGTTGTGGGCCTTGGCCGGTGAAGAGGAACGCGAGTTTGCCGGGGATGACGCGTCCTTGGGTGAGGGCTTGGTGGTGTTGGTCGGTGGCGAGTGCGGTGAGTGCGTGGAGCAGGTCTGTGGTGGTGGTTGTGGTGAGGGTGGCGCGGTGGGGGAAGTGTGTGCGGTGGTTGGCGAGTGTGGCGGCGAGTGCGTGCAGATCGGTGTCGGGACGTTCCCGCAGATAGGCCGCCAAACGCACCGCTTGCTCTTTGAGCGCTTCTTGGGTGGTGGCCGAGAGCGTGACCACCGATTGCCGGTCCGCCCGTTCGACCACTTGGAGGTCGACGGGCGGGGAGGGCGGTGCTCCCGTCAGCACGACGTGGCAGTTCGTGCCGCCCATGCCGAACGAGCTCACGCCGGCGATGCGCGGCCCGTTCTGGTCGGGCCACTGCGCCAACGACTCCTGGACGCGCAGGTTCAACTCGTCCAGCGGGATGCTCGACGGCGGCGAGGAGAAGTTGAGGCTCGGCGGCAAGTGGCCGTGCCACACGCACAGCGCGGCCTTCACCATGCCCACGATCCCGGCCGCGCCCTCCAGGTGACCGATGTTCGTCTTGGCGGAGGCCACCCGCAACGGCTCGCGGCGGGACGGCGCCTTGCCCAGGACCGCGCCGAGGGCATCGGCCTCCACCGGGTCGCCACGCTTGGTGCCGGTTCCGTGCAGTTCGACGTACTGGACGTCGCCGGGGTCGATCCGCGCGTCCTTATAGGCCAGTCGCAGCACTTCCCGCTGAGCGGCTGAACTCGGCGCGGTCAGTCCGTCCGTGGCGCCGTCGTTGTTCATCGCGCTGCCCCGGATCACGCAGTAGATCCGGTCTCGGTCGGCGACGGCTTGCTCCAGCGGTTTGAGGACGACCACGCCGCCGCCCTCGCCCCGGACGTACCCGTCCGCGCGCTCGTCGAAGGTGAAGACGCGATCTCCGGTGGAGAGCGCCCCGAACTTGGCTGTGGCGAACGTGGTCTCGTCGGCCAGGTTCAGGTTCACCCCACCGACGACGGCGAGGGACGACTCGCCGTGGCGCAGGCTCTGGCACGCGAGGTGGACCGCGACCAGCGAAGAGGATTGCCCGGTGTCCACGGTCATGCTCGGTCCGTGGAGATCGAGGAAGTACGAGATCCGGTTGGCGATGATCCCGCGGCTGAGACCGGTCAGGCTGTACTGCGTGATGGAGTCCGGCCCACGTCGGTGCAGCAGCGCCGCGTAGTCGTCCCCGATGGCGCCCACGAACACACCGACAGCGGAGCGGTCGAGCCGGTCGGGCACGATGCCGGCGTCCTCGAGGGCCGACCAGCTCAGCTCCAGCATCAGCCGTTGCTGTGGGTCCATCATCGCCGCTTCGCGTGGCGTGATCCCGAAGAACGCCGGGTCGAACTCGTCCACGGCGTCGAGGAATCCGCCGTACCGGACGATTTCTCCGGCCGCCGGCCACCGGCCGCGGGGCGGCTGTGTGATCGATTTCCCGCCTTGGCGCAGCAGTTCCCAGAAAGCCGATGTGCTGGTGCAGCCGGGCAGCCGACAGGAAAGACCGACGACCGCGATCGCGCCGTGGCGTGCCGGTGTGGGCTCGACTTCGGATCCGTGTGCGATCGGGAACACTCCGACCTCCCGTTGAACGGCATTGGAAATGACGCGTGCCGCAGCGGATTCGGACCGGATGGTATTTCCGTACTGGCGCGACTGCGGCGATGGGCCGGGATCGGCGTCCGGCGCGCACCAGGCAGCCGTTGAAATTAAGGAGGTGTCCGAATCTCGTGGACCTCGGCAGCGCAGGGTGCTGGCTGCGGACCGACCGGAGGGCCGGTTCGGGTCGAGTCGAGTCTTGTTCGGTGGCGGGGCAGCGCCGCGGGTCGAACCCGGCGATCAGATCGAAATGTCGCTGTCGAGGTCGCCGCTCGAACTCAATATCCCCAGATGCAGACGCTGGACCTGTGGGCTCGGCTCCAAGCCGAGTTCGAAGACGAGTTTGTCCCGTAGCATTTGATACACCATCAGTGCCTGGGCCCGCCTGCCGCTGTAGTGCAGCGCGCGCATGTACTGCGCGTGCAGCCCTTCGTGCAAGGGGTTCTCGGTGGTGAGCATGACGAGCTCCGGCAGCACTTCCCGGTGATGCCCGAGCCGCAACTGCGCGTCCACCATGTACTCGACCGCGACCAGGCGGGATTCTTCCAGCTGGCGCCGCTTCGACTCCAGCACCCGACCGCCCTTCACGTCCACGAGTGCGGGCCCCCGCCACACGCGCAGCGCTTCGCCGAGGCTCTTGACGGCGGTCCGGTCGTCACCGCCGGCCAGTGCGGCCTGGGCCGCCGCGAGGTACGTGTTGTACCGGTTGAGGTCCAGATTGCTGGGGCCGATGTTGAAGACGTACCCGCCCGCCCGCGTCACGAGTACTTCACGGGAAATCTCCGTCAAGCTCAGCTTCATGGTCGAAGCGAATAGCTTGCGGAGATTGAGGATGTAGGTCTGCAAGGTGGTCAGTCCACTGACCGGAGGTTTGTCGTCCCACAATTCAGACATGAGTGCAAACGTTGGAACTGTTTGTCCCTCATGGACCAGCAGAGTGCCGAGCACGCTCCGGAGTTTTGGTGCGCTCGGCACGCCGGAAATTGATCCCACACGGAGTTGTAAAGGTCCCAGAATGCCCGCATCCATGATAGTCCCCCAAGTCCGGCTTTAATCAGCCCCCGTCAGTTCAACCTACCACGGCTTTACCGGTGCTGCACTTGGTTCCCCAATGTTCTACGACCGATCCCGGTTGGGTTGACGGTTCAACTTCCGTCGAAGGCCAAGGCAATACGCCGAAAGCGAGGTCGATCTTAGTCATTTCGCAGTCGTGCGAGGTGCTCCCCGGCCAAACGGATCGTCGCGGTGCTGTTATCGCCGAGACTGGTCCGTACCAATTGGCGCGCACCGGCGACGGTCGCGTCGCGGCCGAGCAGAGTGGGAATGGCCAGGCGGTCCAGTCGCACGTTGTGTGTCGCAGTGACTACGGTCTGTTGGCCGGTCCCCGTCAGACGCCATTGGCCGGTGTGGGCGGTCATGATGCCCGGGGCTTGGAGCTGCTTGTAAACGATCCGGTCGTCGGGGAAGCACACGCGCACCGACTTCGTGGTGTGCGTGGACCCGTCCGCTGCGAGGGTGTTCATCTCCAGGGTCTGGATGTTCGGTGATTCCTCGGTGAGCACGACGCCCACGACGTGGGGGATGCGCTCGGTCCACTGTCCCGCGTCGTGCAAGAATTTGTAGACATCCCCTCGTTCGGCCGGAACCGCTACCGTGTCGTCGAAGGTGAGCAGCAGTTCTTCCGCGTCTTCCCGTTCGGCCTCGGCCTTCAGCGCGGCCAGTTCGGCCGTGCTGTTGCGGTCCACCGCGCGCTCGACCCAGGCCACGTTCCTCGGCTCGTTGCCCACAACGCGGAACTCGTGCGTGAGCCTGACGTGGGTCCGCTTCCCGGGCAGCGCCGCGATCAGCCAGGCGCCGGCCATGCTGAGCAGGGGGTGCTGGGAGACCTCCTGGTGGAACGTGACCCGCAACCGGTCGTGGTCCAGTTCCCGTCGGGACTGCCACTTCCTCACCTCGCCGTTGCCGGTTGCCCATATTTGCAGCCGCTCGGCACTTTCCCCACGTTCGAGGTAGTCCACATGCACCGTGGGTGGAAAGATCATCGGCCATTTCGCCGCATCGGCGATCAGATCGAACACGGTCTTCGCCGGTGCCGCGACAGTGATCTCGTGTGCGGTCGTCCGGGTGTCGGAACTTGCCATGTGGTGTCCGTTCTCGGGCGTCGGATCGGGTGGCGAAGATCGTCGTCTGTGGGATGCCGATGTCGCCGCAACCGTTGAGTTCCTACGGGGCGGACAACGCCACGGCCGGGTGGCGGACGGATCGAGCCGACCCCTTCGGGGCGGCGCGACGACCCGGCGGAATCTTCGCCTTGGACTTGTCTGGAACTGCCGCGCCCGTCGTCCCCCGACCGCTGCCCTTACGGGGCAGACGACGCCGCGTTCGGGCGCGCGGAGAGGACCGCTTCGTACGGCTCTCTCCGCACGTCGCCGGTTTGGTCGACGCCCCGGATATCGCGTCGGAGATCGACGTCGACCTCCTGGTCGGTGGCAATCGTGGCCAGCTGGTCCGCTGCGGCCATCGGTCTCCTCAGCTCTCGGATGTCCGGGCACGTCGAGGGCGCCGCGTCCGAGGTTGGCACGAGGTGCTAGGAGATCGCATGGAGCGTCGGGCCACGCTCACTAGGGATCCACTGGATGTGCGCAGCGTGGTGGTTCAAACGCGCTCCGCTTCCACGATCCAGGCCGGGGTGTGGATGTGGCCGTTCTCGTCCGGTTCGAGGTCCAACCGGAAGTACTCGAGGGCCGCCTTGGGCATGACGCCGGTGATCAGGCCGGCGTCGAGTCGGGTGATGGCCCACCCGGTGGCCGGAAGCGTCTTTCGCAGGTCGTCCTCCGAGATGCGGAAGGGGACCGGCATCTCCTTCGGTGTGGCGTCCGACGCGCAGAGCATGTGGAGCCGGGCGCCGGGCCTGGTGGCCCGGTGCAGAGCCGTCGTGTAGTCCCGGCGTTGTCTCCCCGCGCTCAGGCCGTGGTAGAGCCCGCTGTCCAGCACGACGTCGAAAGAGGCGTCATACCCCGGCAGCACGCACGCGTCGGCGACCTCGAACGCGACCGCGACACCCCGTTCGGCGGCCCGTTGCCGTGCCTGCTCGATGGCCGTCGGCGCGGAGTCGATCCCGGTCGTCCGATGGCCGTTGCCGGCGAGGAAGATGGCGTTCTCGCCGCGGCCGCAGCCCGCGTCGAGCACATCGCCGTGAAATCCGCCGGCGCGTTCGATCTCGACCACGACCGGTTGTGGTCCGTGAATGTCCCACGGCACGAAGTTGAACAGGTCCGGGACGTCGCCGCGATAGATCGACTCGAAATCGAAGTACTGATCGATTTTCTGTCGCTTGGAATACTCGCCCGCCATGCGAACTCCTCCGGGTATGCAGATGGCACCAGCAGAGTAGTGCGTTGCGCGTCGATGTGGTCCACCCCGGCGCGCCTCAGCTGTCCCGCCGATGGGACTGGCGCACCGGCCTGCGGCGGACGGGTGCGTCTCGGCGGTCGGCGCACCTCCGGTCGAGCCCGAGCGATTTACGAGAGCCGCTCGATCACCTTCGCCAAAGCTGGTCGGGTACCTGGACGAGCTGTTCGGACGAAGGGCTTTCGAATGCTGATGAACCGGCGGGTCGCCGTCACCGGGATAGGTGTGCGTGCCCCGGGCGGGGGGAACACCAAGGAATTCTGGGAGCTGATCTCGTCGGGCACTTCGGCGACGCGGACCATTACGCAGTTCGACGCTTCCCGGTTCCGGTCGCAAATCGCCGCCGAGTGCGATTTCGACCCGGTCGCGGACGGGCTCACACCGCAGCAGATCCGGCGGATGGACCGGGTCGCCCAATTGGTCGTCGCCGCGACCAGGGAAGCACTGGTGGACAGCGGCGCGGCCGACGGGCTGGACCCGGAGCGCACAGGTGTGTCGGTGGGGAGTGCGATCGGCAGCACCATCAGCCTGGACCGCGAGTACAACGTGCTCAGCGACGGGGGCCGCAAGTGGCTTGTCGACCACGAGTACGCGATTCCCCACCTGTTCAGCTACCTGGTCCCGACGTCGCTGGCGGCCGAAGTCGCCTGGGTGGCGGGCGCGGAGGGGCCTGTGGCGGTGATCTCCACCGGGTGCACGTCGGGGATCGAGTCGGTGGCGCACGCGGCGCGGCTGATCCGGGAGGGCTCTGCCGACGTGATGATCGCCGGCGCCACCGACGCGCCCGTCACGCCCATCACGGTGGCCTGCTTCGACGCGATCAAGGCCACCTCGCCGCGCAACGACGACCCGTTGCACGCCTGCCGGCCGTTCGACCTGAACCGCAACGGGTTCGTGCTCGGGGAGGGGAGCGCGGTGCTGGTCCTGGAGGAGCTGGAACGAGCGCGGGCGCGTGGTGCGCACATCTACGCCGAGCTGGCCGGCTTCGGGGTGCGGGCGAACGCCCACCACATGACCGGTCTCCGGTCGGAAGGCCATGAGATGGCCGCCGCGATCACCTCGGCGTTGGCGATGGCCGGCCGCTTGCCGGAAGACGTCGACTACGTCAACGCGCATGGTTCGGGCACGAAGCAGAACGACCGGCACGAGACGGACGCGTTCAAGCGCAGCCTCGGCTCGCACGCGTACCGGACTCCGGTGAGTTCGATCAAATCCATGATCGGCCATTCGCTGGGGGCCATCGGTGCGATCGAGATCGCCGCCTGCGCCCTGGCCCTGGAGTACGGCGTGGTGCCACCCACCGCCAACCTGCACGAGCCCGACCCGGAGTGCGACCTCGACTACGTGCCGCTCAAGGCGCGCGAGGCTCCATTGGAGACGGTGCTCACCGTGGGCAGCGGTTTCGGCGGTTTCCAGAGCGCCGTAGTGCTGACGAAGGGGGAATCGTGACTACCACGAGCACACTGCCGCGAGCTGTGATCACCGGATTGGGGATCACCGCGCCGAACGGCTTCGGCATCGACCGGTACTGGGCGGCGACCCGGCGCGGTGAGAGCGGCATCGGCCGGATCACCAGGTTCGACCCCTCCGGCTACCCGGTGCGGCTGGCCGGCGAGGTGCCGCCCTTCGACCCGAACGACTACCTGCCCGGACGGTTGGTCCCGCAGACCGACCAGATGACCAGGCTCGCGCTGATGGCGATGGACTGGGCGGTCGAGGACGCCGCGGTCGACCTGTCCACGATCCCGGAGGAGCTGGTCGGCATCGTCACCGGCAACTCGGTCGGAGGCCTGGAGTTCAGCCAGCGCGAACTGGAGAAGCTGTGGAGCGTCGGCGGCAAGCACGTCAGCGCCTACCTCTCGTTCGCCTGGTTCTACGCGGCGAACACCGGCCAGATCTCCATCCGGCACGGGCTGCGTGGACCAGGCGGGGTGCTCACCGGCTACGCGGGTGGCCTCGACGCGGTGGGGCACGCTCGTCGCTACGTGCGTGACGGCGTGCCGCTGGTGGTCTCCGGCGCGGTGGACAGCGTCCTCTGCCCGTTGGGCTGGGTGATCGAGATGACCACCGGCCGGGTCAGCGAACACCCCGACCCCACCCGTGCCTATCTGCCGTTCGACGCGGCGGCGAGCGGCTACCTGCCGGGCGAGGGCGGCGCCATCCTGATCGTCGAGGACGCCGATGCCGCGCGTCGCCGGGACGCCCGTCCCTACGGTGAGATCGCCGGCTACGGGTCGACCTTCGACCCGGCGCCGGGCTCGGACCGCGAGCCCGGACTGCGGCGCGCGATCGAGCTCGCCCTGCGGGAAGCCCGGGTGACACCCGCCGAGATCGACGTGGTGTTCGCCGACGCCGCCGGTGTGGCCGAACTCGACCGCGCCGAGGCGACCGCGATCAGCGGCGTGTTCGGCCCTCATGGCGTGCCGGTGACGGCGCCGAAGACCATGACCGGTCGGCTGCACTCCGGCAGCCCCGCGCTCGACGTCGCCACCGCGCTGCTCAGCATGCGGCACGGCGTCATACCGCCGACGATCAACGTGACCGATCCCGTCGCGGCGGACCAGCTCGACCTGGTGCTCGACACGCCACGCGAAGCGTCTCCACGTGCCGCTCTGGTGCTGGCCCGCGGCGACGGGCTGAACTCGGCCATCGTGCTGACCGCCCTCTGAACACGGCGAAGTGGGCGGACCCCGCGGGTCCGCCCGCTGTGGGCAACTCAGAAGTTGCCGAGGCCGCCGCAGACGTTGAGCGCCTGCGAGGTGATCGACGCGGCCGTGGGCGAGGCCAGGTACGCGGCCAGCCCGGCGACCTCCTCGGGTGTGGTGTAGCGACCGAGCGGGATCTTGGCCTGGAAGCGTTGCAGCACCTGGTCTTCCGTGATGCCCCACGCGTTCGCGTAGCCCGCCCGGACCCGTTCGGCCATCGGCGTCTCGACGTAGCCGGGGCACACGGCGTTGACCGTGATGCCGGTCGACGCCAGTTCGTTGCCCAGTGCCTTCGTGAAACCGACCACGCCGTGCTTGGACGCAGAGTACGGCGCACCGAGCACCACGCCCTGCTTGCCCGCGGTGGAGGCGATGTTGATGATCCGGCCGCTCTTCCGGTCCCTCATGCCTCCGGCGGTGAGCACCTCGCGGGTCACCCGGAAGACGCTGTTCAGGTTGGTCTCGATCACGTCGTCCCAGGTCTCGTCCGGGATGTCGGCGGTCACGCCGCCTCCGGTCCGGCCCACGTTGTTGACCAGCACGCTGATCGGGCCGTACGTCTCCACCGCCGTCGCCACCAACTTCCGCACCTGGTCGACCGAGCGGACGTCGCACGGCGCACCGGAGACCTCCAAGCCTTCGCCGCGCAGCTTCTCCGCGGTCATGGCGACGGTGTCGGCGTCGCGTGCGCAGAAGAACACCCGCATCCCGGCGTCCGCCAGCGCGCGGGTGATGGCCAGCCCGATACCGCTCGATCCGCCCGTGACGAGCGCGGTCCTGTTGTCCGACATGTCAGCTCTCCCGCCTGATTAAACCTTTCCGAGTCAACTTCGCAGGCGCCGCTAGGAACCCGGTCGAGCACGAGGTGATCCCTCACAGCACTTCCAGGACCGCGACCGTCCAGCTGAAGCCGGCGCCGATGCCGACGAGGACGCACGTCTGGCCCGGGTGCAAGAGGCCGGTGTCGACGAGGTGGGCGAGGCCGGCGAACTGGTCACCGGCCCCGAGGTGCCCCACCCGTGTGCTCCACGGCCACGTCGTCCGCTCGGGGTCGATGCCGAACGGGCCGAAGTACTGCGCCGACATCCGGGTGCGGCCCAGGTTGGGCAGGACGAACCAGTCGATGTCGGCCAACTTCACGCCCGCTCGCGCTGTCGCCTGGTCGAACGCCTCGCGCTGACCGGACTCGATCCGCTTGAGCAGCGCCTCCAGCCCGATCTCCTGGACCAGCGCGGAACTGGTGGCGCTCAGATCGATCGGCATCCCGGTCGCGAAGGGAGCGTCGGCGAACGGGGCGTCGCCGCGACCGCCGCGCTCCAGGCCCGGATCGGACACCGTGACGAGACCTCGGATCCTGGCGAACCCGCCGCGAGTGGAGAGGACCAGCGCGGCGCCGCCGTCCCCGCAGATCGTGCTGGGATCACTGCGCCACCGGTCGAACCCCGGCATGCAGAAGCGGTCGGCCGTGGTGAGCAGGGCGGCGAATCGGCCGGGGTCCGCCTCGAGGTAGGCAGCGGCGAGTTGCAGCGCGGCCATGCCGCCGTTGGACATCTGCCGGACTTCCATAGCGGGACAACGGTTACCCACGGAGAACCGTTGCACGTAAGAAGCGGGTGCCCACATGTCGTGGCCTTGGAAGTACGCGCTGGCGTGCAGGACCAGGCTGATGTCGTCCGGGGAGCAGCCGGACCGGTCGAGCGCGGACCGAGCGGCCAGCACGGCCATCTCGGGCGCCGACTCCCGCGTCGAGACGCGGACCGACTCGATCCCGGTGTTCCACACCAGGATCCGTTCTGCCAGCCCCGCTTGTTCGGCTTCGTCCAGGGTCATCGGGTTCGGCAGCCATGAAGCAGCGCCGGCGACGTAGAGCACCATACCGGCGACTGTCGCCCATCCGGGTCGAGAACGGGCCGGGATCCGGCCGGGGAGCCGACCTCGAGCGGCCTTGGGCCAAGTCTTGAGCCGCCGTCGCTATCCATGCAGCAACAGCCGAACAGGAGGAACTGCCATGACCCGACGAGTGGCGCTGCTGTTTCCGGGACAGGGGTCGCAGTACCCGCGGATGGCGGCCGGACTCTATGGCAGCGACGACGTCTTCACCTCGGTCATGGACGAGGCGTTCGAGCTGCTCGGCGAGCAGGGACCGGCGATCCGAGCGGCCTGGCTCGACGACAGCCACGCGGAGCATTTCGACGACGTGACCCGTGCGCAGCCCTTGCTGTACGCCGTCGACTACGCCCTCGGACGGGTGGTCCTCTCGTGGGGGCTGGAACCGGTGGCGATGCTCGGCCACAGCGTGGGGGAGATGGTCGCGGCGACTTTGGCGGAGGTGTTCACCTTCGCCGAGGGCATGGAGCTGATGCGCGACCGGGTCAAGCACTACGCCGACTCGCCGCCCGGCGGGATGCTCGCGGTCGCGGCGTCGGTCGACGACGTCACGCCGTTCCTGACGGGCGCCGTGGCCATCGCCGCGGTCAACGCCAAGCGGCAGACCATGCTCGCCGGCGGGCGCTCCGAGTTGGCCGCGGTGGCGAAGGCCTTGCACGCCGATGGGTACACCTGCATGCGCGTCCGCGCGAACCAGGCGTTCCACAGCCCGATGGTGGCGGACGCGGCCGAACGCACGCTCGACGGCTTCCGCTCCGTTCGGCTCTCGGTTCCCCGCCGCACGATCGTCTCGTCGCACCTCGGCACGGTGTTGACGCCTGAAAAGGCCCTGGACCCGGTCTTCTGGGCGATGCAGCCGGCCACCACGGTGCAGTTCTGGCCGGCGCTCGACCTGCTGCTGGGCGGCGAGGACCTGTTCGTCGTGGAAGCCGGTCCCGGGCAAGGGTTGACCACGCTCGCGCGCCTGCACCCCGCGGTCCGGTCCGGGAGGAGCGAGGCCGTCGCGCTGTTGCCGACACGGGCGATCAGTCCTCGGGCCGACCGCGACGCGGTGCGCGACGTCGCGCACCGCATCAAGGCCGAGAGCATGACCGCGACCGCGTCGTGAAAGGACCCGAGATGCACAGGACCGAGCACCTGCGCGCCCGGCTGCGCGCGGAGCTGGCCCGGCTGCTCGAAGTGGACCCCGCCGAGGTGGACGAGGACGACCGGTTCGCCAATCTCGGCCTCGATTCCCTCCGTGCCACGGCATTGGCGGACGCGCTGTCCGGCGTGCTCGGCGACCGGGTGTCACCGGCATTGCTGTGGGCGTATCCCACCGTCTCCGAGCTCGTCCACCACCTGACCCGGCCCGCACCGGTCGAGACGACGGTCCGGCACGCGTCCAGCGCCCGCGAGGAAGAGGTCGCGGTGATCGGCATGGCCTGCCGGTTCCCGGGTGCGGGCGACATCGACGCGTTCTGGGAATTGCTGCGCACCGGGACCGACGCGGTCAAGCCGGTGCCGCCAGACCGGTGGACCCCGGACCCGACGCTGGTCGGGATGCCGGACCACGCCGGTTTCCTGGACCAGCCGGTGGACGCCTTCGACCCGCTGTTCTTCGAGATCTCGCCCCGTGAAGCGGCCGAGATCGACCCGCAGCACCGGTTGTTCCTCGAGGTGGCCTGCGAGGCGCTGGAAGCGGCGGGAGTCGCGGGCGACGCGCTGAGGAACAGCCGCACCGGGGTCTACGCGGGCGCGATCTGGCACGACTACGCCGATCTGCACGGCACGGACGTGGACCGGCTGTCCCCGCACACCGCCACTGGCCAGGCGTTGGGCATGGTGGCCAACCGGCTGTCCTACGCGCTCGGACTGCGCGGTCCCAGCATGACGCTCGACAGCGCGTGCTCCTCTTCGCTGCTCTCTGTGCACCTCGCCTGCCAGAGCATCCGGTCGGGTGAATCCGACATGGCTGTCGCCGGTGGGGTGAACCTCCTGCTGAGCATGGCGACGATGGCCTCGCTCGCCCAGTTCGGCGGGCTGGCCCCGGATGGGCGCTGCAAGGCCTTCGACGCCCGTGGTGACGGTTTCGGCCGCGGGGAGGGCTGCGGTGTCGTCGTGCTCAAGCCGCTGTCCCGCGCGCTGGCGGACGGTGACCGGATCTGGTGCGTGATCAAGGGGTCCGCGGTCAACAACGACGGCCCCAGCAACGGTCTCACGGCGCCGAACCCGTTGGCGCAGCAGGAAGTCCTCCGGGACGCCTGCGAACGGGCCGGGGTGCCGCCCGGCGACGTCCACTACGTGGAGACGCACGGGACCGGAACCGCACTGGGCGACCCGATCGAGGCGAGCGCGCTTGGTGCGGCGTTCGGCTCGGGCCGGTCGGCCGACGAGCGGTTGGTCATCGGTTCGGTGAAGACGAACATCGGCCACTTGGAGGGCGCCGCCGGCATCGCCGGTCTGATCAAGACGGCGCTGTGCCTGCACCACGGCCAGGTGCCGCCGAACCTCCACTTCGACGAACCCAACCCGCACATCGACTTCGACCGGTTGCGGTTGCGCGTGCCCCGTGCGGTGGAAGAGTGGCCGCCGGACCGGCGGTTGGCCGGCGTGAGCTCGTTCGGCTGGGGAGGCACGAACGTCCACGTCGTGCTCGGCGGCTGGACGGAGCCTGCGCCGCCGGCCGAGTTCACCCCGGCGCACGACGCCGATGGGCACGCGCGGATCGCGTTCGTCTGCTCACCGCACGGCCACCAGTGGGTCGGCATGGGGCGGCTGATGCTGCGCACAGAGCCGGTGTTCCGGTCCGCGATCGAGCGCTGCGACCGCGCACTCGCGCCGCACACCGGCTGGTCCCTGCTGGACGAGCTGTTCGCGGACGAGGATCGAGTCCGCTACGACGACGTTTCGGTCACCCAGCCGATCCTGTTCGCGGTGCAGGTGGCGCTCGCCGCGTGGCTGGCGTCGCGCGGGGTCCTACCGGACACCGTGGCGGGTCACAGCCTCGGCGAGATCAGCGCCGCGGTGATCGCGGGTTTCCTGGACATCCCCGAGGCAGCGCGGCTGGTCCACCACTACAGCAGGCACCAGAGGCTGCTCGCCGGCCGTGGTGAGGGGATGGCCGTGGTGGAGCTGTCCGCCACGGAACTCGGCGAAGAGGCGGAGCGGGCGGGAGTCGTCGTCGCGGCCCGGAACGGCCCGAGGTCGACCTCACTGGCCGGGTCGGTGGCCGCCCTCGAAGGACTGCTCGCGGACCTGAAGGCCCGCGGCGTGCTGTGCGCGATGGTGAAGGTGGGCGTCGCCGCGCACAGCCCGGCCATCGACGAGGTGAAGGACGACCTGGTGGCGGCCATCGGCGAGCTGGCCGTCACTCCAGGCCGGATCCCGATGATCTCGACCGTGACCGGCGCGCCGGTCGAAGTGTCCCAACTGGACGCCGCCTATTTCGCGCGAAACCTCCGCGAGCAGGTCCTGCTGGCGGATGTCACCGCCAAGTTGCTGGCCGACGGGCACGACGTCCTGGTGGAGCTGAGCGCGAATCCCGTGCTGCTGTCCGCCCTGCGGCAGAGCGCGGAGGACGCGGGCGGCGCCGCGACCGTTTTGGGCACCATGACCCGGGGCGACGACGACCGCGCGGGTGTCCGGGAAGCGCTCCTGGAACTCGACCGGCTCGGTGCGGTGCGGCCGGTCCCGACCGGCTCCGCCGAGCTGTTCACGCTGTCCGCGAAGACGACGGCGGCACTCCGTGAACACGCCGGGCAGGTGGCAGCCGTCGTCGACGGAAGCCGGCCGATGCCGGACCTCGCGGCCGCCGCGGCCCGTCGTCCCGATCATCCCTACCGCCTCGCGGCGGTCGCCGGCACCAGCGGCGAACTTGCCGACGTGCTGCGCGACTACGCCGAGGGCGCGCACTCCGGTGGACTGCGCGCCGCCACGAGACCGGCCCGACAGCCCAAAGTCGCGTTCGTGTTCCCCGGCCAGGGCTCGCAGTGGATCGGCATGGGCCGGGAGCTGCTGGCCGGGGAACCCGTGTTCCACGCGGTGATGCGGGAGTGCGATGCGGCCATCGCGCGGTTCGTCGACTGGTCGTTGCTGGACGAGCTGCTCGCCGACGAGTCGACCGCCCGGCTGGACCGGATCGACGTGGTGCAGCCGACGCTGTTCGCCATGGAGGTCGCGCTCGCGAAGCTGTGGGAGTCGTGGGGCGTGCTGCCCAGTGCGGTCGTCGGGCACAGCATGGGTGAGGTGGCGGCCTCGTACATCGCGGGTGCCGTCTCGCTGGACGACGCGGCACGGGTGATCTGCCGGCGCAGCAAGTTGATGCGCCGGGCCGGTGGTCAGGGCGCGATGCTCGCCGTCGAGCTGACCGCGAACGAGGCGGCGGAGGCGATCGGTGACCGGCGGGAACTGGTGTCCATCGCGGTGAGCAACAGCCGGCGTTCCACGGTGTTGTCCGGTGACCGCGCCGTTCTCACGGCGGTGGCGGACGAGCTGGCCCGGCGCGAGGTGTTCCACCGCTGGGTCAAGGTCGACGTCGCGTCGCACAGCCCGCGGATGGACCACCTGCGCGACGACCTGGTCGAGCTGCTCGACGGCGTGTCCGGGCGGTCACCTCGGGTGCCGATGTACTCCACGGTGTCCGGTCGGCTCGCCGAGGGCGCCGAGCTGGACGCCGGCTACTGGTTCCGCAACCTCCGGATGCCGGTCCGGTTCGGCGACCAGATCGAGAACCTGGTGCGCGCGGGGCACACCGTGTTCGTGGAGATGAGCCCGCACCCGATCCTGCTGCCCGCCGTGCAGCAGGTCGCCGCGGACCTCGGTTCGACCGACGTGACCGTCCTGCCGTCGCTCCGGCGCGGCGAGCCGTCCCGCCGCGTGCTGCTCGACTCCCTCGGCGCGCTCTACGTCCTGGGTGCTCCGGTCGATCGGGAGCGGGCGTCGACCCCCGGACGTCGCACGGTCGCGCTGCCGCACTACCCCTGGCAGCGAGAGCGGTACCGGCTGGAGGTCCGGTCCCGGTCGCGGCGCGGGTCGCTGCTGGGCGACCGGCTCGATTCGGCGATCGAACGGGGCGCCCACTACTGGCAGCCCGAGCTGGACCTGGACACCGCGGCCATCGGCGATCACGTGATCGGCGGTCGGGCCGTCGTCCCCGGGAGCGCCTACCTGGACATGGCCCTGCGGGCTGCCCGCGAAGTGCTGCCCGGGTCCGAGGGGTTCGAGGCGAAAGCCGTGCGGTTCCGCAGACCGTTCGTGATCGGCGAATCCGGTCGCAGAGCCCAGATTGCGCTCATCCTGGACGAGACGACCGGCTCGGGCGCGGTCCGCTTCTTCGAGGACGGCGAAAACGGGTTCGCCTCCGTCGCCGAGCTCGACTTGTCCACCACGGCCACCGCCCCGCCAGAGGTGTCGGCGGACGCCACGGCGATCAGGCGGCGGTTGGCTGCGGACGGCATCCCCGGCGACGAGTTCTACGCGCGGCTGGCGGAACGCGGCCTGGCGTACGGACCGGCCTACCGTCGCATCCGGCGGGTCAGCAGTGCGGAGCAGGAGGCGTTCGCCGAGATCACCGCGGCTCCGCGTCGTCGTGACGACGGGTGCGTCGTCGATCCCGCAGTGCTCGATGCCGCTCTTCAAACGGCCGTGGCGCCCGCGCTCGGCCCTGAGGGCGGGTTGATCAGCGTCGGGATCGAGCGGGTCGTGGTGCGTCGAAGCCTGATCGAGGACTGCTACGCCCACGCCGTCGTCCGACCGTACGAACGCGGCTTCAAGGCGGACGTGTCCGTGTACGACCTGTCGGGTGAGGTCGTCGTGGGAGTGACCGGGCTCGCCCTCGTCCGGTCGACACCTGTTTTTCCGGCGGACGCGGACACCCCCGTCGCCGCCGGAGGCGAGTCGCGGCCGGCCGGGAGGATCCCCGCGCTGGTCCGCGACTCGCTGCTGAAGATGTCCAGCGGAGCGCACCGGCGGGCCGCCATCGAGACGGCCGCGGCGGAATGCGTGGCGACCGTGGCCCGCATCCCGGCGGCCTCGATCGACCCGGACATGCCGCTGCGCGCGCTGGGCATCAATTCTTTGATGGCCATGGAACTGCGCAACCAGCTCGAAGGCCGGTTCGAGATCACGTTGTCGACCACGACCATCCTGAACCACCCGACCGTGCGCGCGCTCGCGCCACTGGTCGCCCGGCAGGCGGGAGTTCCACTGGACGACGCGGTGATCGATTCGGCCTGAGCGGCCCGTGCGACGTCGCAAACCATTCCGGCGAAGGGAGATATATCGACATGGGAAAGTTCACCATGGAAGATCTGGTCCGTGTGATGCGAGCCGCGGCAGGCGAAGACGGACAGGTCGACTTGGACGAAAAGGTCCGCCAGTGCGGCTTCGACGAACTCGGCTACGACTCCCTCGCCGTGTTGGAGACGGCGAGCCGCGTCGAACGGGAGTATGGGGTGATCCTTGACGAGGAGGCCATGGCGTTGGTCGAGACGCCGACACAGTTCGTCGCGCTCGTGAACGGTCAGCTCGCCTCTTTGGCGTGACGGTTCGCCACGGGATCGGCCGGGGCCGAGTGGATAAGCGGCCTCGCACCGGGTAGCCGGAGGGATTTCCGCCCTCCGGCTATTCGTGGTGGCTCGGGTGCGACAGCGACCACGTGCCCAGTTTTCCTGGATCAAAGGTCGAGTGGGCGCTCGTACGCTCTCACCATGAGCGAAGTCAATTACCAGGAATTGTCGAGAAGCGTCATCATCACCGGTGGTGGAACGGGAATCGGGAGAGCCGCGGCGCTGGCTTTCGCGAAGGCCGGCGACCGGGTCCTCATCGTCGGCAGGTCGGCCGGGCCGCTCACGGAAACCGCGAACCAGAGCGATCGCATCAAGGCGCTGCCTCTCGACATCACCGACCCCGACGCGCCGGAGCGGATCGTCCGCACCGCGCTCGACGAGTTCGGTCGCATCGACGTCCTCGTGCACAACGCTTACACCGCCGGGTTCGGTGACCTCGAAGCGATCGAGCGGGCCTCGGTCGAAGCGCAGGTGGCGACGAACCTGATCGCGCCGATATTCCTCACCCAGCACGCCGTGAGCGCGCTCGCCGAAACCGGGGGGACGGTCGTGAACATCACCACCTCCGGATCGCTCGGCATCCGGGCCACGCCGAGTCGCGGTGTGTACGGCGCCACCAAGGTCGCCCTCGACTCGCTGACCAGGACCTGGGCGGTCGAACTCGGGCCGAAGGGCATTCGGGTCGTGTCGGTCGCGCCCGGTCTGGTGGACACCGGCGGCGCCGTGCGGGCCGGGATGATGCCGGAACCCGTCTACCAGGACTTCCTCAACGGCATGCGGTCCAAGGTGCCCGCTGGTCGCATCGGCGATCCCGAGGACATCGCGTGGTGGATCGTGCGGATCACCCAGCCCGGGGCCGGGTACGCCACCGGGGCCGTGCTCGCCGTCGACGGCGGTTTGTCACTCACCTGAACCGTGTCGCCCTGGTGATGTCGCGAACGGTGCGGCGCCGGCAGCGTGGTCGTGGACAACGCGGAGCCGACACCGCACCGTCGCATTACGAGCGTGGTGCGGATTTCTCACTGATCGGCCGAGGTATTCCACTTCCCGGCGTTCTCGGCCAACCAGTCCAGCGTGCTGCGGACGTTCAGCGGTTCCAACTGGACCTTGACCCGCACCTGGTCCTCCAGGTGCTCGTGGGCGCCCATCTGGTAGCGCTCGTCCAACTCGGAGAGGTGCTCCTGCGCGCCTTCGGTAGTGGTGCCGACCAACCGGGCCTCGATGTGCACGGTCCGCGTCATGTCTTTCGGATCGATGAGCAGCAGGGAAGCTTGCTGGTCGCGCTCGAGGTGCTCCAGCCAGCGGGCGCCGCGGAACGTGTTGAGCCAGAAATGGCCGTCGCGGTACTTGTACCACACCGGGTCCATCTTCACCACGCCATTCCGGCGCTTCGTGCCGATCACGATAGGCATTACTTCCGCGAAGAAATCGACATTGGCTTGACTTATCTCGAGCATGGTGGCCTCCGGTGATGACCAGGTCGCGTGCCCCTATCGTGTCCGGGTGTCGGTCGGTGCGCAATGGTCATCCAGCGATTCTCGAGCGATCCAATGTACACCGTGGTCGTCTAGTCATGCTCGACCGGCGATAGAAAGGTCGCCGCTACAGTGGCGGACAGCCTGGCGATACCGGATCGGGCATTATCCGCAAGAGGGGAAACTGCCGATGAGCACCACCGACGACGTGATCGAGCGAACCTCGCCGGAGCCCTTGCCGTCGACCCCGGCCGAGTTGCTGGAGTGGTGCCGCACCCACCGCGCGGACAACCCGGTCCACTACGACGAGCGCCAGCGGTCGTGGCAGGTGTTCCGGTACGTCGACGTGGCCGAGGTGCTCGGCGACCCGGCCCGGTACCTCGCCGACCTCGGCGACCTCAGGCCGTCCAATCCGGAACTGGACCTCATGCAGCGGGGCAACTTCGTCAACATGGACGGGCCGAGGCACAGGATGCTGCGCGGTCTGGTGAGCCAGGCGTTCACCTCGAAGGTCGTCACCGCGCTCACACCGAAGATCACCACGCTCACGGGCGAACTGCTCGACGCCGTCGCCGACCGCGAGTCGTTCGACCTGGTTGACGCTCTCGCCTACCCCCTCCCGGTCACCGTGGTGTCGGAACTGCTCGGCGTGCCTGCCGAGGACCGCCCGCTGTTCCGGCGGTGGGCGGAGCAGCTGTTCCCGTTCAACGAGGAGGACTCGAACGTCGCCGGCACGCAGGACGCGATGGACGCCCTGATCCCCGCCGTCCGCGAGATGATCGAGTACTTCCGGGCGCAGCTCGACCGGCGCCGGGCCCGACCGGCCGACGACCTGACGACCAGGCTGGTCGAGGCGGAGACGGCCGCCGACAAGTTGACCGACGACGACATCATCGGGGTCATCACCCTGCTGTTGACGGCCGGCCACGTGACCACCACCGCACTGCTCGGCAACGCCGTGCTGACCCTGCACGAACACCCCGAGGCCGCTGCGAGGCTGCGCACCGACCGGGACGCCCTGCCGTCGGCGGTCGACGAAGTGCTGCGTTACCGGCCGTCGCTGCCTTGGCTGACCCGGCGCACGGCCACCGAAGTGACCCTCGCCGGACAGGTGATCCCCGCCGGGGACGTCATCATGCCGTGGTTGGTGTCGGCGAACCGGGACGAGGCGAAGTTCCGCGACCCGGACGTGTTCGACATCGGCCGCCGGCCCAACCAGTACCTCAGCTTCGGCCACGGCATCCACTACTGCCTGGGCGCTCCGCTGGCCAAGCTCGAGACCAGGATCGCGCTGGGACTGCTGTTCGACCGGTACCGGGAGATCGCCGTCGTGGACGACGAGTTCCACCACCCGTTCGCGATGGGCGGCGCCAAGAGCCTCAGTGTGGCCGTTGTCCGCTGAGGCGCCGGATGGCGAAGAACGCGAACGGCGGGTCCCGTGCCCCGGGACCCGCCGTCGTCGCGCCCGATCAGCGTCCAGGCCGCTGCTCGCCCGCTTGGACCGACAGCGCGTGGCGGAAGACGTCGCCGGGGTCCCAGGCCGCCTTGACCGCCTGGAGCCTCGGGTAGGCGTCCTGGTAGTACAGGTCGTGCCACGGCACACCTGAGGAGTTCCACTCCTCGGAGGCCAGGTCGGTGTCCAGGAAGTTGATGAAGCACCCGTCGCTGACCTCGCCGGGCACCGGCACACCCCCGGTTTCGCGGTGCACGTCCCGGTACAGGGCCCGCAGGAAGTCGAGGTTGGCGACGTCCCCCGCGGGGTCGGTCCACGTCTTCATGTAGAGCACCCGCATCACCGAGTCGCGCTGGGGCACCGCGGTCGCGTGGGAGGGAACCAGGTTCGCCGCACCGCCGTACGACTGCAACGACACCGACGTGTCCATGCCGTCGTTCCCGACATGGTTGAGGTGGTCGAAGATGGTGTCGATCTGGCTGTCGGTGAACGACCGCCGCAGGTACGACGACTTGACCTTCTGCCGGTTGGTCTCGTCGTCCTGGAGCTCGGCCAGCAGCCGCACGGAGTACAGCCAGGGCATCGGAGTGGTCGGCATGCGCATTTCCGGCGGACCGTCCGCGGTCACCGCGCCGATGAAGTCGTCCAGCAACGCCTCGGCGTTCTCGCCGGTGCCGTCCATGTGGGTGAACAGGATCGCGCCCAAGTCCGGTCCCTCGGCCGCGGCCTGCGGGCTGAACAGGATGAGGCCGCTGAAGAGGCCGGCGTACGGCGACTCCGCGTCGCTGTTGTGCTCGTGCCAACGGCCGAAGTTGCGGACAAGGGCGCGGAAGGAGTCCCGGTCCATGCCCTCCCTCGGGAACAGCACGGTGCTGGTGAGCACGGTCGACGGCGGCTTCGGCAGCAGACCGGACGGGTCGACGCCGGTGGCGTGGGGCGACCGGAACCAGTAGCGGGTGACGACACCGAAGTTGCCGCCTCCGCCACCGGTGTGCGCCCACCACAGCTCGCGGTAGGGGTCGTCGGCTTCCCGGGTCGCGATCACCGCCCGCGCTTGGCCGGCCTGGTCGGCCACGACCACCTCGACCGCGTACAGGTGGTCGACGCTGATGCCGTACCGCCTGGACAGCGCCCCGAACCCGCCGCCGGACACGTGCCCGCCGAAGGCGATGCCCGCGGAGGCGCCGCCTGGAACGGTGACGCCCCAACCCAGGTAGAGCGTGCGGTACACGTCGAGGAGGGTCGCACCCGCCTCGATGACGAAAGCGTTGCGCTCGTGGTCGAAGCCGACCGCGTTCATCTCGGAGAGGTCGAGCACCACGTCTACGTGGTCGGTGCCGACAAGGTCCTCATAGCAGTGCCCGCCACTGCGCACGATGATCCGCCTGCCGGACCGCGCCGCCTCGGTCACCGCTCCGACCACCTGCTCCGTCGAGCCGACGACGTGGAACGAGTCCGGCGTGGCGGTGATGCGCTTGTTCGCCCCCTTGGCGCTCAGCACGGTGTACCTGGGGTCGTGCCGATCGATGGTGATCGGGCCGAAGGTCGCGGATCGGGTGTCTTGTGCCCAGGGAATCAGATCAGTCAACGTCAACCTCGCTCGGTAGTGCGGATCGGGGTCGGGGGCGGCCACCGGCGTCCGCCCAGCCGCACGCGGGGGTGCGCCAGGGCTCGGCCTGTCGCCGGTGGACTGTGCCGAACCCGTGTTGCCGCAACGCGTTTCAGGCGGCGGCGGGGATCACACCGATCGCTTGGAGTGCCGGAAGCATGTTGACGACGTCCCAGCGCTCGATCACCTTGCCGTTGGCGAATCGGAGCTCCTCCACCATGTCCCAGGTCACCGACCGGCCGGTCGGCTGGATGCCCGCGAACTCGCCCTTGTGGGTGCCGGTCACGGTGATCCTCAGCGTGACCAGGTCGTCCTCGGCGATGATGCTCCGCACGTCGAGGTGCAGGTCCGGGAAGGCGTTGAGCCCGGTCTCCATCTGCTTGATCATGAACGACTTCTCGACCGGCGCGCCCTGCCAGTAGTGCACGACGTCCGGGGCCCAGTGCTCGATGATCCCGTTGAGGTCCCAACGGTTCCACCCGGCGACCATCTGGAGGCACTTCGCCTTGTGCTCCTCCGGTGTCATACCGACTCCTCGGGTCATGTGATGGCCTGCTCCTACGCCGTCCGGTGCGACACGTGTGCCCGGCCGCTGGAGCAGCTTCATGATCGGCTTCTGCCGACGGGGTCAAGCGTGTCAGCGCCCGCTAGAGAACCAGGGCAGTCCGGCTGTAAGGCCGCCTTGAGCCCGCTACTTGGAGGTTTCAAGAGGCGCGGCCGACGCTGGTGTCGGTTCGGAAAGGAGCCGAGATGACAATCATGGTGACCGGGGCGACCGGCAGCGTTGGCAGGCACGTCGTCGCAGAACTGGTGGCAGCGGGGGAGTCCGTCTCCGCGTTGACCAGGACGCCGGAGGAAGCGAGCCTGCCGGAGGGGGTGCCGGTGTTCGCCGGGGACCTCGCCAAGCCGGACGGCCTCGAGCGGGTGTTCGCCGGCGTGCGGCGGCTGTACCTGTTCCCGGTGCCCGAGACCGCGCGCGAGGTCGTCGCGGCGGCCGTGCGGGCTGGTGTCGAGCGCATCGTCGTGCTCTCATCGAGTTCTGTGCTCGACGAGAGGCCGGACAACCACAGCGGCCAGTACCACCGCGCCGTCGAGCGGGCCGTCGAAGCCGCGGACGTGGAGTGGACGTTCGTGCGGGGCGGCGAGTTCGCGACCAACGTCCTGCTGCGGTGGGGCCACTCCATCCGCACGGAGAACGTGGTCAGGGCGCCCTACGCCACGGCGGCACGGGCACTGCTGCACGAGGCGGACGTCGCGGCGGTCGCTGTGGCGGCGCTGCGGTTCGACGGGCACCACGGCAAGGCCTACGAGTTGACGGGGCCCGAGTCGCTGACCCAGCTTCAGCAGCTGAACACGATCAACGAAGTGACCAGGCTCGGGATCCGGTTCGAGGAGCTCTCCCCGGAGGAGGGAAGGGCGCAGTTCAGCCGGTTCATGCCGCCCCCGGTGGTGGACATGGTGATGAAGTACCTGGCCGAGGCGGTCGGCGGTCCGGCGGCGGTGCTCCCGACCGTGCAGGAGGTCACCGGCGCGCCCGCGCGCACGTTCGGCACGTGGGTGGCCGACCACGCCTCCGAGTTCGCCCCCGACCCCGTCCCGGCCCGCTGAAGCGGACCGGGACGGGCATCCGGTTCAGGCGTAGCTCATGGGCTGGAGTCGCCAGTCGACGGCGGCGAGCCAGTCGGAGAAGGTGCGGAGGCCGGGATGCCGGCGGCGCAGGTCCGCGATGTCGGCGCGGTAGCCGGCGGACCGGAACCACTCGAACATCAGGGCGACCTCGTGGCTGAACGGGACGTGGGTGTTGGCGGCCAGGTCGTCGGGCTCCATGGGAACGTACTTCGCCGGAAGGTCAGCGTGGGCGCCGAACGCCGCTGCCAACTCCGGTCCGGCGAGTTCGTCCCCGGCGAGTTCGACGGCCTGGCCGGCGTACTGCTCGGGCCGGTCGAAGGCGTCGGCCGCGAACACGGCGATGTCTTCGACCGAGACCAGTTGCACCCGGGTCTCCGGCGGCAGGGCCAGGCTCACCGTCAGCACGCCGTCGACGAGTGCGGGGCCGTGCGCGGCGAAGTTCTCCATGAAGAAGGTCGGGCGCAGCACCGTCGTCGGCACACCGGTCGAGCGCAGGTGCTGCTCGATCGTCCACTTGCTCGCGAAGTGCGGCACCCCGCTGTCGCGGTCGGCGCCGCCGACGGAGGTGTACACCACGTGCCCGACGCCGGCGGCCGCGGCCGCGTCGGCGACCGCCTTGCCGTGCCGGATCTCCCCGCCGATACCCGCCGGTGACATGAACGTCTGCACGCTGAACACGCCGTGCGCCCCGGACATCGCGCGCACCAGCGACGCCCGGTCGTCCAGGTCACCGGTGACGAGTTCGGCCCCCCGCGCGGCGAGTTCCCGCGCGGCCGGCCCGCCGGGATCGCGGACCAAGGCGCGCACGGGCCGCCCACGGCGGAGCAGTTCGCGCGTGACGGCGCCTCCCTGCTGGCCCGTCGCGCCGGTGACGAGGACCGTGCCGTCCCACCGGGTCCTCGTGGATGCCGGTCTACTGTGGACCGATCCGTCATGAGCGGCCATGCGAGTTGTTCCTTTCATGTTCGGTGTCCGGTCCCGCGCGGTCAGCGGAACAGGTGCGCGTTGGTCGTCGCCCACTCCCGGAAGGTGCGCGGTGCGCGGCCGGTGATCTCCTTGACGGTCTCCACCGTCCTGCCCCACGGCACTCTCGGGCTGTGCAGGGCCTCGATGTTCGTGGTGGACGCCTCGCGGTCCCACGACAGGTCGGTGAACACGTCGGTCGCCTCCGACTTCGTGGCGACGAGGAACTCGATCTCCTTGCCGAGCGCGTCGCCGATGATGCGGACCTGTTCCTCCGAGGTCAGCAGCTCGCCGCCGGTGAGCTCGTAGGAGCTGTACTCGTGCCCCTCTTCGGACAGCACCTGCACCGCCACCGCGGCGATGTCGTCCGGGTCGATGGGGGCGCCCGGGTTGTTGCCGATCAAGCAGCGCGCGACGCCCCTGGTCTGGATGGTCTTCGCCCACCACAGCGAGTTCGTGTGGAACGGTCCCGGCCGCAGGAAGGTCCACGGGACACCCGTCCCGCGGATGGCCCGTTCCGCCTTCTCGTGGTTGTCCTTGATGGCGTGGGGTACCGGGTGCAGCACCGCAGACGACGACAGGACCACCATGTGGCGCAACGTGCCCGCCGCCGCCGCGGTGGCGAGCGTCTGCGCTTGGCTGTCGATGTCGCCGGTGAGCACGACGAACGCCTTCTCCACACCGGCCAGGGCGGCGTGCAGTGAATCCGCGTCGTCCGGGCTGCCCTGGACGACTTCGACCGCGGCGGGCAGCGCCGCCTTCTCCGGCTGGCGACTGAGCGCCCTGACCCGCGCGCCCCTGCCCACCAACCGCGTCACCACGCCGCGACCCACCTGGCCCGTCGCGCCTGTCACGAGGATCATCGCAAACTCCATTCGGTCAACTGGTCTTGTGTCACCCGGGGTCGGTGGAGGGGATGAGTCAGGGGCGCCAGCCGTCGCCCTCGGGCCATGGCTCGCCCAGCTGCCGGTACGTGCCGAGGTAGTCCGGCCAGTCCCGGTGGTCGCGGACCTTGCCGTCCACCAGTCGGATCAAGTGGATCTGCTCGCCGGAGAAGCGCCGCCCGGTCGCCGGCATGCTGACCATGTTCCCGACCTGGCGGCCGAACAGGACCAGCCTCGCGCGCACCCAGGCGCCGTTCTCCTCGTAGCCGATCTCCTCCAGGTGCATCTCTTCGGAGAAGGTCGCCTTCAGCCACTTCACGGCCAGCGCGAACGCCTGCGGGCCGAGCAGGTCGGAGAAGTGCTCCATGGCGCCCGGGTTGAGGTACTCCGGGTGGATGTACTCGTCCACGTCGTCCACGAAACCCGTGTTGTACGCGTTTACCATCCGGCGGACGGTGTCGATCTGGTCGCTCATCGCTCTCCCATTTCTCCCATGGAAACCCATCCCGGAACGGCCGGCTGTCGATGTCGGCGGATCGGTTGATATGGCATCATGGTGACTCAGACTCCGGTTCCATAACAAGCCCCGAAACGCTCGACGAGCGATTTCTCGAGCATTAACGGATCTATTTTTTACCGCGTTCCGACTCGATTTCGAGTGGGTGGCGATAACGTACGTGCGGAATACGCGCTCCGAATCGTTGCCCGAAGCGGCGGAGGCGCGTCGCCGAGCCTGAAGACAGGAGCCGGGGATGGACCCGACAACCTACAAGGCCACTGTGACCGCGGCCTTCAACGACGCGGCCGCGTCCTACGACCAGTACGGCGTCGAATTCTTCACGCCGATGGGCAGGCGCCTGGTCGAGATCGCCGACCCGCGCCCCGGTCAACGAGTGCTCGACATCGGGTGCGGCCGAGGCGCGGCGCTCTTTCCGGCCGCGAACCTGGTCGGGCCGACGGGCCGCGTGCTCGGTATCGACATCGCGCCGGCGATGGTCGAGGAAGCACGCCGGGAGGCGTCACGTCAGGGTGCGACCAACGTCGACGTCCGGGTGCTCGACGGTGAGGCGCCGGATCTGCCGACCGCCTCGTTCGACGTCATCACCGGCAGCTACAGCGTGATCTTCCTGCCGGACGCCCCCGCTGCGTTGGCGCGCTATGCGAAATTGCTCGACAACGACGGCAAGATCGTGTTCACCAGCCCCATTTTCAGGTCGGACACGTTCCCGTTCCTGCCTCCTGTGTTCACCGACATAATTCCGCGAACGCTGCTGCGCAACCTCCCCCCGGAATGGCAGCCGGAACAGCTCATCCGCCGGTTCAACAGCTGGCTGGAGAACGTCGAGGACCTGCGCTCGACCATGACCGGAGCCGGGTTTGCCGACGTCGTCATCGTGGACGAGCCGGTCGAACTGGTCGCCGAGTCCGGCACGACCTGGGTCGACTGGTCGCACACCCACGGCATGCGGCTGCTGTGGCAACACCTGCCTCCAACGGAGTCGCGTCAACTGCGCGAACGCCTGATCACGGCACTGGACGCCATGCGGGAAGACGGCGGGCCGCTCAGGCTCGAGGTCCCGGTCCGGTACGTCTCCGCCCGGGTCTCCCGGTAGGGCACGCCGCCTCGGCAGGCCCGCGGCGGGTAGGAGGACGACGAGACCGGCACCACCCCGGGGAACCGCGGGTGGTGCCGGTCTGGTGCGTGTCCCCGTCGGTGGCCGGTATCGACCGAGCGAGTGATCGCCTTCACCGACCGCCGGGTCCGTCCCCTCCCGAGACGCGCTCCTGGACCGGCCGGTAGACGTTGGGCTCGCTCGTGCTGACGGTCCGCAGCACCGCGGCGTGCGCCTGGAACTCAGGCTGCCGGACCGCTAGTTGCAGGTCGGCTTCGCTGCGCCACCGGGCGATGTTCACGTAGCTGTCGGGCTTCACCGCGTGCCGCACGAGGGTGTGCTGAACGAAACCGGGCTGGCGGGTCATGAACGCCGCGGTGTCCGCGAACACCCGCTCGAACTCCTCCGGCTCGGCGTGCACGGTGAACCTGTTCACGAAGGTGATCTCGGACGCGTCCGGGGTGTCCTCAACGGACATGATCGGTCCTTATCTTCTTGGTCGGGTCTGTTCTGGTCATTCGTAAGATCGGGAAGGCCCAGGGGGACTCGGGTGTGGCTGCATGGTCGGTGCCGTTGGTGTGGCTCGAAGGGATTGGCCGCCCGAGGCCCCGCGACGACTCCGGCCGCTGATTGGGATGAGCGAACCGATCGCTGCATAAGGACATGACGGCGAGGTCGTCTGCTGGGTGCCCCAAGACCAACGACGACGGAGGTGACCGTGCCTCAACTGTGGGCCGGTGTGGACGCGGGTAAGGCCCACCATCACTGTGTGGTGATCGATCCGGAGGGCACCACGGTCCTGTCGCGGCGAGTGCCCAACGACGAGACCGAACTGCTGGAGCTGATCGCCGACGTGCGGGAACTGTCGGCGAATGTGTTGTGGGCGATCGATCTCAACGCCGGCGGCGGCGCCCTGCTGATCGCCCTGCTGATCAATCACGACCAGCGGTTGCTCTACATCCCCGGCCGCGCCGTCCACCACGCCTCGGGCGGCTACCGGGGTTCGGGCAAGAGCGACGCCAAGGACGCGTTCATCATCGCCGACCAGGCCCGCATGCGCCGGGACCTGCACCCGATGACCGCCAGTGACGAGATCGCGGTGGACCTGCGGATTCTCACCGCCCGCCGCTACGACCTGGTCGCCGACCGGACCCGGGCGATCAACCGGCTGCGCGCCCAGATCCTGGAGTACTTCCCCGCTTTGGAGCGGGCCTTCGACTACAGCGGTTCCAAGGCGGCCTTGGTGCTGCTGACCGGTTTCCAGACTCCCGCCGCGCTGCGGGAGATCGGCCAGGCCGAGCTCGCCGATTGGTTGCGGGCACGGAAGGTCCGCAACAGCTCGGTGATCGCCGCGACCGCGCTCGCCGCTGCGCAGGCGCAGTTCACCACCGTCCCGGGCCAGAGCACGGCCGCGGCCATGGTGGCGCGGCTGGCGAAGGGGGTGATGGACCTCGATGCCGAGATCGCGGAGACCGATGCCCTGATCGAGGGTCGGTTTCGCCGGCATCGCCATGCCACCGCGATCCTGAGCATGCCGGGCATCGGGCCGATGCTGGGAGCCGACATCATCGGCTTGACCGGCGGGAACCTGGCCGCGTTCGGCAGCGCCGACCGGCTGGCCGGGGTCGCCGGCCTGGCCCCGGTTCCTCGTGATTCCGGCCGGGTCCAGGGCAACCAGCCGGCCACCGCTGCTGGTTGACAACCTCATTGGGAATCCCTTCTGGTCGATCGGTGTGGTGTGTCAGCCGCACCCGGAACGGGTGTGGTGGGCGACGGCGACACGGGACCGCGTCGCCGTCGCCCACCACACCGCCGGGCTGTGCCTAGACGGTGACCGCGACCGTGATGGCGTCCTCGACCGCGGCCTCGAAGTCGCCGACGAACGAGTCGGGGTCGATGTCGAGCGTGACGGAGGCGACCACCCTCGTCTCGCCGTCGATCGTCGCCCCGATGAAGGTCGCGTAGCCGGGGATGCCGCCCCCGTGCCCCCACAGCTCCAGCCCCGTCGAGGTGGCCGTCCGCATGATCCCGAGGCCGTACGCCTCTGCCATCGGCAGGTCGAGGGTGAGCCCCTCCGGCAGTGGCTCGGTCAGCACGGCGAACTGCTCTTCGGTCAGCAGTTCGTGCCGGATGAGCGCGAGCAGGAACCGGTCGAGGTCCGCCGTGGTCGAGATCATCTCGCCGGCCGAGCACGCCTCGGACGGGTTCATCAGGGTGACGTCCTCGGTCTTGCCCTGGATCTTCATGTAGCCGTGCGCGTGCGGACCTGGGATGGTCGGGTCCGAACCGGGGAGGAACGTGTCCTTCAGGTCGAGCGGGGTGAGGATGCGGTCGCGGATCTCGTCGGCGTACGACCGCCCGGTCACCGCCTTGATCAGCTCGCCGATCACGATGTAGTTCGTGTTGGAGTACTCGAACTTCGTGCCCGGCTCGAAGTTCAACGGCCGCTCCGCGGCGACCGCGATGAGCTCCCGCGCCTCGTACTGCTTGTAGCGATCGCGCATGAACCGCTCGCCGGGGCGCTGGAACGAGTCGGCGTGGTTGAACAGCCCGCTGGTGTGCTGCATCAGGTGCCGAACGGTCATCCGGTCGCCGGTCGGGATCAAGCCCGGCAGGTAGCGCTCGACGGGCGCGTCCAGGTCGACCTTGCCCTCGCTGACCAGTTGGACGATCACAACGGCGACGAAGGTCTTGGTGATGCACGCGATCCGGAAGCGACCGTCGGTCGGGACGGGGGTGTCCTCCCCGATCTTGGCCACCCCGGATGTGACGGTGAACTCGTGCCCGTTCTTGGCGACCCGGAACTGGACGCCGGACGCGCCGAGCTGCACCACTTTCTCGCATGCACCGCGCAGGGCCGCTTCGTGTGATGCGCCCGGCTCGTACGGGGCTGTGGTGGCGGTCGAGGAATTCTTGAGAGGCATTGTCTTACCACACCTGACTTTCTCGATTGGAAGGAAGACGTTCGGTACCGCTTGTTCGCCGGACTGGCTCCCATGGTCGACCGGCGCCCTGGAACCTCGTACGAGCCCACCTAGGGCCCTGGTCGGGAAAGCCGGGCCGCCGCGTCCACGCCGTTGACGGTTCCGGGGTCGTGCGGCGCTTCGAACCCGGGCACGTTCACCGACGTCGGCGGTCCCTGCCAGCGGACCGCTCCCGGCAGTTCGAGCCCGAACTGGTCGAGCACCCTCGCCGCGATGTGGGTGACGATCTCCTCGACGGTGGTGGGCCTGGTGTAGAAGGCGGGCACGGGGGGCGCTATGACCACGCCCATCCGGGCCAGCCCGAGCATGTTGTCGAGGTGTATCTCGGAGACCGGGAGTTCGCGCGGCACGAGCACGAGCCGTCGGCGCTCCTTGATCGTGACGTCCGCGGCTCGCGCGATGAGGCCATCGCCGTACCCGCCCCGGACCGCGGCCAGGGTCTTCATGCTGCACGGCGCGATGATCATGCCGTCGGTGTGGAAGGAGCCGCTGGATATCGGCGCGGAGTGGTCGCCGGCGCCGTGCACCACGTCGGCGAGACGGTGGAGGTCGGCGGGGGAGATGTCGGTCTCCATCCCCAGCGTGGCCCGGCCCCACCGGCTGAGCACCAGGTGCGTCTCCACACCGAGATCCCGGAGAGCGCGGAGGATGCGCACGCCGATGATCGATCCGGTGGCTCCTGTGATGCCGAGTACCAGCCTCATCGGTGCGCTCGCACCGGGACGGGGAAGCTGCGCACGACGCTCTCCCTCAGACGGTGCGGCACGGTCGCGTCGATCGCCACCCGCCGCACGATCTCCCCTCCGGTGCCCTTGGCCGCCGCCCAGGCCAGCGACTGCGAGGGATCCATGGCCATGTGCGGGAACCCGGCGAAGGACAGGCAGTCGGTCGCCAGGTTCGCGCGCGTGGTCATCGCCCACAGCACGTCCTCCGCCGAGCTGATGTCGATGTCCTCGTCGGTGAAGACGATCAGCTTGACGAAGGGGTGGTCCGCGAAGACCTTCCTGGCCAGCGGGGCCAGGCGCTGGTCGGCCCGCGGCGACCCTTTGCGCACGGACATCGTGAGCAGCAGCAGACCGCCTCCCGCGGCGGAGAAGTGCGCGTCCCGAACGAGGTCGCGGTAGTCGTCGCCACCGGACAGCGCCAGCGACAGCGCGCCGGCGAGGCCGAGGATGACCGACTGCTCCCGACCGGGACCGATGGTCGCCTGGTACACCGGGCGCCGGCGGGTGGTTATCGCGGTCACCGTGACCACGGGCAGGTCAGGTCGGGCGGACCCGTCGTAGCCGAGGAACTCCGGCAGCGAGGTGGTGGGCGGCCCGACCACGCTCTCGTCCGCGGTGGCGCCGTCCAGGTAGCCCTCCAGCACGATCTCGGACTCGGCCAGCACGGTGACCGGCTGGCTGACCGCGGTGGCGAGCGCGATCGGCGCGCCGGCCAGCGCGCCGGCCACGTCGAGCTTGTCCACCCCGGCCGGGAGGAATCGGCTGTTCAGCGCCGATGCGATCATCGCGGCCGGCGGGACACCGATGTTGATCGAGACGGGTAGTCGCTCGCCCCGGCCGGCCGCTGCCGCGCACAACTCGCGCAGCCGCCGGCTCGGCAACGTCCAGAGGGTGAGCCGGTTGTGGTCGAGCACCAGCATCCGGTGCACCGACACGGCGTACCCGTCGCGATCGGGGTCGTGCGCGCACACCATCCCCATGGTCAGGTACCGACCGGCGTCGCGCGGGGTCGTCCGCAGTACGGGCAACGCGGCCAGGTCGACGGCGTCGGCGCCGAGCCGGCCGGACCCGCGGCCGTTGACCGCTCCCCGGACCCGGCCGTCGGCGACGAGCACCTCGGCCTGGCAGGCCGGTTGGTCACGGACGAACTCCGGTGCGCGCGCGGCAGCCACCAAGGCGTCCGCAGCCGCGCGGTCGGCGACGGTCGGCAGCCCGGGCAGCCACCCGCGCACCCGATCGGCGTCGCCGTACAGACCGAGCACGACGGGCATCGTCCCGTCGTTGACATCGGTGTACAGCACAACATCCTCGGAGTGGGACCGCGATGTCGCGGGGATGCCCGCGAACTCGGCGGCGAAGTCCGCACCGACCTCCTCGTCGGTGAGCCTCCGAGTGGAGACGCGGAAGTGCCGCGGATCGTCCCGGCGTGCCGCTTGGAGCGCGGCTCGCAGGGACAGCGCCGGATCGTGGGGTTGTGCGGTCACGGAACACTCCTCGTCCCCGGCGTGGAGGCGTCGGCGACCAAGGAGCCCGCGGTGAGCCGCCGACCGCCGCCGTCGGAGGCCGCGAACAGACCGGGGTGTGCCGCCCGCACGTCCTCGATCACCCGGTCGTAGGGCAAGTCGTCGAACACCCCGTGTTCGACGAGGAACTCCATGGACCGACGACCGTCCAGGTCGTACGGGTGGAAGACGGCGTCGGTCGTGCCGTCGAAGTCCAGTTCGGCGATGCGGTAGAGACGGCACAGCGCCCGGTTGAACACCGGGGTCGCGCGTACCCACTTGCCGTTCAGGCGCACCGATACAAGGCAGTGGTGGTGGACGACGTCGCCGCCGAACAGCGTGCGGATGCGCTCGGAGGACAGGTGGTTGCGGACGTTGGCGAGCACCAGGCGGCAGGGGATGTCGAGCGACCGGACGGCCGCCGCGTAGAGCACGGACTTGTGCAGGCACAGCCCGCTGCCCGAGCGGACCGTGCTGCTGGCACGAAGGCCGGACCTGGACATGTCGGCGCCGTAGATCTCGTAGTGGATGCCGTCGCGCACGGCGTAGTACAAGGCGACGGCGCGGTCCACCGGATCAGAACCCACACCCGCGACCGCGGCTTCGGTGAAGTCGCGCACTTCCTCCGATCCGTAGTCGAGGAACTCGGTTGCTCGGCGGGCCTCGGCCGGCTCGGCCGTACCGGACACGGACATCGTTCCTCCCCTTTCCCGGGGGCTCGGCACGCTTCTCACATGCCGAGCATCGAGGCGATTCGGTTGCGTTGGATTTCCGAAGTACCCGAGTAGACGGTGCCCGCCACGGCGTCGCGCAGTTCCTGTTCGAGCCCGTACTCGGCCAAGTAGCCGTAGCCGCCGAAGACCTGTATGGCAGCGAGGGCGGAGGCCGTGTTGTTCTCGCTTGTCACCAGCTTGGCGATCGCTATGTCCATTGTGGACTCGACGCCGGTCATGACCTTCTCCGCCGCCGCGTACAGCCACATCCGGGAGGTCTCGAGCCCGATCTTCATCTCCACGATCTTGTGGGCGACGGCCTGGTACGAGCCGATGTTCTTGCCGAACTGACGACGTGTGTTGGCGTAGTCGACGCAGCGGTCGAGCCGGTGCCGCATCGCGCCGGCGCTGATCGCGAACGAGTAGAGGATCTCCCGCTTCATCACGTGGTGCAGCACGCGATAGCCCCAGCCGACCCGGCCGACGACGTTGTCGGCCGGTACCCGGCAACCATCGAAGTACAGGTCGCTCAACGGCGAGCTGTGCAGGCCCATCTTGGCGACCGGATCACCGATGTCGAAGCCCGGCGTGCCCCGTTCGACGAGGAATGCGGTGATGCCGAGGGAACCACCGGCCGGATGGGTCCGCGCGTACACCACGAAGATGTCCGCGACCGGGCCGTTGCTGATGAACGTCTTGTTCCCGTTCAGGACGAAGTGGTCCTTGTCCCGCACCGCGGTGGTGTGCATGTTCAGCGCGTCCGAGCCGCTGTCCGGTTCGGTGATCGCGTGCGCGCCTATCGCGTCCCCGGCGCAGATCTTGGGCAGGTACACCTCCTTCAGCCGGGTCGAGCCGAACCGCTGGAGGGGCACACCGGTGCTGGCGACGTGCGTCGCCACCGAGAAGCTCAGACCGCCATCGCGGCAGCCCTCACCCAGTTTCTCCAGGACGTGCATGGTCGTCCGCAAGTCCGCGCCGAGTCCGCCCCACCGTGATTCGAAGGGCAGCCGCAGGAGGCCGCTGTCCTTGACGAGCTTCCACCTGTCCCAAGGGAAGGCGCTTGTCCCGTCGTGCCCGGTCGACGTGGTGTTGAGCGCGTCGAGCCAGCGCGCCAACCCGTCGCGCAGCGCGCTCGAGGTGTCCGTCCACTCCGTCACCGATGCGTCCTTTGTCCGCTGTGCCACCCCGTTGTCATCAGTACTGGGAGAACTCGTCGGCGGAATCGAAGCGGTGCTGCTCGTGCCCGGCGAGCGCGGGAGCGAACACGCACACCAACCGCAGGTCCTCGTCGGGGCCCGCGATCAGGAAGTGCGGGTCGTGCCGGTCCAGTGCGTACAGGACGCCCGGCTCCAATGGATATGACCGGCCGTCGACGCTGACGACCTCACCCCGACCGGCGATGCAGTAGCAGGTTTCGAGGTGGCGCCGGTACTCGAGTCGAGACTTCGTACCGGCCCTCACCGTCGTGTCGGTGAGGGTGTACCCCATGCCATCCGACGCGAGGAGGAAGCGTCGACTGAGCCCGTTGCCCCAATCGACGGTCGTCACCTCGCTCATCTCGCGGTAGATCATCGTCGCTATCTCCCTGTCGTCGCTCGTTCTACGAACGAGGCCATGGCCGTGATCGACTGGAAGTCCGTCGGACTGATGTCGATGTCGTCCATGGAGATCTCGAACTGCCGCTCGAGCCACGTCAGCACCTTGAGCACCGCGAGGCTGTCGATCACGCCGCCCTCCAGCAGGTTGTAGTCGTTGTCGAGCTCGCCCGCGTCGACGTCGGGCAGGAATTCGTGTATGACGTACTGCTTGATGATCTGGGTGTTCATACGAACTCCGATTCGTGCTCCGCGGCACCCTCTGGGAACCGCGCCGCGGGTCCGATCCGCTTCCGGTCGACCTTTCCGGTCGAGGTCCTCGGCAACGGGTCGTCAACGATGTGGATCACCGCCGGCACGGCGTCCCGGGACAGGCGCTGGGCGCAGTGCCGGCGCAGGACGAGCGTGTTCAGCCGCGTGCCGGCGCGCCTGCGCACCACCGCGTGCAACCGGTGCCCGGCGAGGGCGTCCGGCACCGCGACGACCCCCACCTCGACCACGTCCTCGTGATCGCCGATCGCACGCTCCACCACCTCGGTGTTCACGCGCACGCCGGCGACCTTGACGTGGAAGTCCGTGCGCCCTTCGAGGGTGACGCTGCCATCGGCGTGCCGGCGGACCACGTCGCCGCTCCGGAAGTAGCGCGAACCGCTCGAGCCGCCCTTCGGGTCGGGTACGAAGTCCGCCTGCGACTCGCCGCGCCGGCTGCCCAGGTATCCCTCGGTCTGGAACGGCGTCGAGACGTACAGCTCGCCGACTCCGGCCCCCTCGACGACCATGCCGTCAGAGCCGACGACCACCGCGTCCACGCCGGGCAACGGCGTGCCGAGCGGCATCGGCGAGCGGGGCGGCGCGGTGGTGTCGACCTCGTGGATGAAGCTGTCGTTGGTCTCGGTGCAGCCGTAAAGGTTGTACAGCCGCGCGGCGCCGAACAGGCCGCCCAGCGCCACGAAATCCCGCCACGGCATGCTGTCCCCGGTCACGATGACGTGATGCGGTCGGTCGAGCCCGGCCGACGCGCCGCCGGATCGACCGCCCCCGGCCGCGGCGTCGAGCAGCAGCCGGTAGGCCAGCGGCACCGCTTGGACGACGTGCACGTCGTTGTCCGCGAACAGGTTGAGCAGGTAGCCGGCGTCGGTCGCGCGGTCCGGGTCGACCAGCACCACTTGGCCGCCGTGCTTGAGGGTGGTCCAGATGTCGAGCAGGCAGAGGTCGAAGTTCAGCGGAGCGTAGTTGAGCACCGCTGTGCCCGGTCGGATGCCGAAACGCTCGGCCGCCCACTCGGTGAACCGGTCGACGGCGCCCGCGGTGAGCGGGACGAGCTTCGGCACGCCCGTGGATCCGGAGGTGGTCAGGATGAAAGTCAGGTCCTCCTCGCCGACCACGTGCGGCGACGCGATGACGCGGACGTCGTCCGGCCGGTCGGCGACGGCCGCGGCGATCCGCTCGGGCGTCAGCACGGTCCGGCAGCCGGCGCGGTCGCTCAACAGCTCCAACGTGGACCGCGGGAGCGCCGGCGACACGGCCAGCACGCTCTGGCCGGTAGCCAGGCACGCCAGCACGACGGCGATCGCGGCCGGGGATTTCTCCGCCACGACGCACACCGGACGGGTGTCCGTCCGCGCGGGGCCGGTGTCCACGACAGCGCGGGCGCGGTCGACCCAGTGCGCGAGTCGGCCGTAGCTGACGCGTTTCCCCCGCCAGACCAACGCCGTCGCATCCGGACGTCGCCGGGCGTGTGCGCGAAACGAGTCGAAAAGCGATTCTGTGCGCATTTCGGCCCTTCACTCGGAGACGATGGCGACCGCGCGCGTCCATCCCGCACCGGCGCCGGTGATCTTCACCGGGAAGCACGAGACCTGAAATCCGAACGGCGCCGGCAGCGCGTCGAGGTTGTTCAGCCGTTCGATCTGGCAGTACTCGCGCTCTCGGCCGGCGAAATGCGCGGGCCACAACACGGAGCGGTCACCGGTCCGGTTGTACTCCTCGATGATCGTGCCGAAAGGCGCGTCCAGGCTGAACGCGTCCGTGCCGATCACCCGCACACCGAGGTCCAGCAGCAGGTGCACCGCGGAGCCGTCGAGCCCGATGAAGTCCGTGAAGTAGAGCTGGGTGCCGGCGTGGCGCGTGGCGCCGGTGCGCAGTAGCACGATGTCCATCGGCTCCGGGGTGTGCCCGATGCGGGTGAACTGCTCCTTCAGGTCCTGTGCGTCCACGGTCGGCCCTGGCCGGTCGCTGACGTCGAGCAGGACTCCCGGGTTGAGGAACCAGTCCAGCGGCATCTGGTCGATGTTCCGGGGCGGGCCGTCGCGGTACGCCGCGCGGGAACCGTAGTGCGACGGCGCGTCGATGTGCGTTCCCGTGTGCGTGGTGAGCGACATGCGGTCGAGTGAGAGGAATTCGGACTCGGGCAGTACGTCCGGATCGAACAGGACGCCGAAGCGCTCACGCATGCCGTCGCTCATGTGTCGAGCTCCTTGCTTCGGCGTCAGCACCTCGTGCCGCACCGGATCGGGCTCGGGCGCGGAGGCGTCAATGGGCGAAGAAAGATCGATGATCCGCATGTCTGTCTCCGGTTCGGGTCCGCATCCGGCCACTGCGCTCACGGGGGTGGCGCAGCTGAACTCATGCTGGTTCCGGCCGCTCAAGGAGCGTTGGAGATCCGGTAGTGGACCGCGGAGAGGTCGTGTATCGATCTTTTAGCGACGATAGAGGAGGAGTTGCGAATATCGGCCGGTGGCCCTCCGCAGGCAATCGGCACCTATCGCTTCCCCGTCCGGGACCGGACCGGACGCGCAGCCCTCCGCGTGGGAGTTGTGCGCCGGATGCGGCGCGGTGGTGTACGCACCACGCTGGGAACGCGGCCACCGGGTGTGCCCGGAGTGCGCCCGGCACCACCAACTCACCGCTCAGGACCGCATCGCCCAGGTGCTCGACCCGGGATCGGTCACGTGGCTCGACTGCGACGTGGTCACCGCAGACGTGTTGGGGTTCGTGGACACCAAGCCCTACCCGCAGCGGCTGGCCGCGGCCCGCACGGCCACGGGCATGGCGGACGCCGCACTCGCGGCCCGGGGCGCCGTGTGCGGTCACCCGCTCATCATGGTGGCAATGGACTTCCGCTTCCTGGGCGGCAGCCTCGGCGCGGCCGTGGGCGGGCTCGTCACGCTGGTGGCGGAGACCGCGCTGGTAGAGCGAGTTCCGTTGCTCATCGTGTCCGCCTCCGGCGGGGCGCGGATGCAGGAGGGCGCGGTGTCGCTGATGCAGATGGCCAAGACGGCCGCGGCGCTGGGCCGCCTGGACGACGCGGGCGTGCTCACGATCTCTTTGCTGACCGACCCGACCTTCGGAGGGGTGGCGGCTTCGTACGCCACGCTCTGCGACGTGATCCTCGCCGAACCGGGTTCGCGGTTCGGGTTCGCCGGGCGGCGGGTGATCGCCCAGACCGTGCGACAGGAGCTGCCCGCGGACTTCCAGACCGCGGAATTCCTGCTCGGCCACGGCCTCGTCGACCGCATCGTGCCGCGGGAACGGCTACGGGCCGGGTTGGCCGCCCTGCTCGGCATCGCCGCCAACCCGGGAGACCGCTCGGGCGACGCGCCACCGCCGGTCGACGGAGCCGAGTCGATCGTCCGCGATCCCGGCACGCTCCCCGAAACGGTTGCCTGGGAGAACGTGCGCCGCGCGCGGGACCTGACCAGGCCGACCACGCGGGACTACCTCGCCACAGCGTTCGACGAGTTCTTCGAGTTGCGCGGCGACCGCGCCGGGGACGACTGCTCCGCGGTCGTAGCCGGGCTGGCCCGGCTCGGCTCACGCGGCGTGGTGGTCGTCGGCACCCAGAAGGGCCACACGCCCGCGGAGCTGGCCGAGCACAACTTCGGCATGCCGACACCGGCGGGCTACCGGAAGGCCGCGCGGGCGCTGCGACTGGCGGCGAAGCTGGGGCTCGCGGTGGTGACGCTCGTCGACACGCCGGGCGCGTACCCCGGCATCGAGGCGGAGGAACAGGGCCAGGCGTTCGCGATCGCGGACAACCTGAGGTTGATGGCGTCCCTCCCGGTGCCGGTGGTCAGCGTGATCACCGGGGAGGGTGGCAGCGGCGGTGCGCTGGCGCTCGCCGTCGCCAACCGGGTGCTGGTGTTCGCCGACGGCATCTACTCCGTGATCAGTCCGGAGGGCTGCGCGGCGATCCTGTGGCACGACGCCACCGCGGCCAGGCAGGCGGCGACCGCGCTCCGGTTGACGCCCCGGGACCTGTGGCGGCTGCGCGTCGTGGATGGCGTCCTGGCCGAACCGGAGGGCGGTGCCGGCGCGGACCCACTCGTCGCGGCCGCACGGCTGCGCGCCGCGCTGCTCGACACCCTGTCCGAACTGTCCGCGATGGACTCGACAGAGCTGAGGAACGACCGGTGGGCGAGGTTCCACAAGTTCGGTGCGCCGGACTCGGTGGACATGCGAATCCCGACGCCGAGTGAGGAGCCGACATGACCTGGCCGGCCGACGACGAGACCGATCGGCGTGCTGACCAGCCCAAGGCGGTGCTGCTCGCCGTCGAGCAGCTCCTTTGGGCATTACCGGACCAGCCGCGTCGCATGCGGGTGCGCACGGCGGATTTCGTCATCGACCTGGACTGGTCGGGACCGGCAGAGGCGCCGACGCCGCGTGCCACGGTCGAACCGGTCGACCACGAAGAGCGGATCGGCCAGGGGGAGGGGACCGGCCTGGGGGAGCGGATCGGCCCGGCGGAGCCGACCGTTCCGGGGGAGCGGACCGGTCCGGCGGACACGACAACGTCGGTGGAGCCGAGTTCGCCGACGCGCCACCACGTGCTCGCCCCGAGCATCGGCACCTTCTACCGCGCGCCCGAACCCGGTTCGACGCCGTTCGTCGTCGAGGGGCAGCGGGTGGAAGCCGGCCGGCAGGTCGCGATCGTGGAGATCATGAAGCTCCTGTTGCCGGTGGAGTCCGACGTGGCCGGAACGGTCGTCCAACTGCTCAAGGCGGACGGTGAACCCGTCGAGCACGGGGAACCGGTCCTGGTGATCGCACCGGACGAAACGGCGTAGGCGGGAGCGGCGGATGTTCGAAAAGGTGCTCATCGCCAACCGGGGCGAGATCGCGCTGCGGGTCGCGCGGACCTGTCAAGAGATGGGAATCCGCACCGTGGTCGCACATTCCGAGGCTGACCGGGACTCCGCGGCGGTGCGGTTCGCCGACGAGTCCAAGTGCATCGGCCCGGCGCCGGTGAAGGGCAGCTACCTCAACGCGGCGGCGGTGCTCACGGCGGCGTTGCAGACCGGGGCCGAGGCGATCCACCCCGGTTACGGCTTCCTCTCCGAGGACGCAGACTTCGCCGACGCCTGCGCCCGGTACGGCATCAGCCTGATCGGTCCGGACTCGGAACTCATGGCAGAACTCGGCGACAAGTCGTCGGCCAGAGTGCTGATGAGCAAGGCAGGGCTGGCACTGCTTCCCGGCAGCCTGGAACCGCTGACCGTCGGCCGGGCGCGGGTGCTCGCCGACGAGATCGGCTACCCGGTGATCATCAAGGCGGTCGCGGGCGGCGGGGGGCGCGGCATGTCGGTGGTGGACTCCGCGGCGGACTTCACCGACGCGTTCGTCCGTACCCGCGCGATCGGGCAGACCCTGTTCGGCGACGACCGCGTGTACGTGGAGCGCTACCTGCCCACCGCACGCCACGTCGAGGTGCAGATCCTCGCTGACACCCACGGCCGGGTGATCCACCTCGGCGAACGGGACTGCTCGGTGCAGCGCCACCGGCAGAAGCTGGTCGAGGAGACCCCCGCGCCCCGGCTGCCTCCTGGCCTCGCCGACCGGATGTGCCGGGCAGCCACGGCCGCCGCGGCCTCCGTCGGCTACACCGGCGCCGGGACGGTCGAGTTCCTGGTCGACGAACGCGGCGAGTTCTACTTCATGGAGGTCAACTGCCGCCTCCAGGTGGAGCACGCGGTGACCGAGGCGGTGACCGGCATCGACCTCGTCCGCGAGCAGATCTCGGTGGCCTCCGGCCACGCGCTCTCGCTGGACCAGCCGGACGTGGACCGGCGGGGAGTGGCCATCGAGTGCCGCGTCAACGCCGAGGACCCGACTCTGGACTTCCGCCCGACCGCGAGTCCGATCACCGAGTTCCTGCCGCCCGGTGGGCCTTTCGTCCGGGTGGACAGCCATGCCTTCGCCGGGTACTCGGTGCCGCCCAATTACGACTCGCTGCTGGCGAAGCTCGTGGTGTGGGCTCCGGAACGGGACCAGGCGATCGCGCGGGCACTGCGCGCGCTGCGCGAGTTCCGTCTGGGCGGCCCCACCCTGCGCACGACGGCTGACTTCCTGCGCCGCGTGCTGGAACACCCGAAGTTCGCCAAGGCCGAGCACAACACCTCGCTGGTGCGGGACATCGTTTCGACCGAGGCCTGACGGATCGGCCGCCGGACCAGCCGACCAGACCGACACCAGCCGATCACGACCGAAACAGGAAGAAGGTGCCATGTCAGTACAGGCCGAACCGGTAGGAGCCCAGCACGACGGCTTCCCCGCCCTCTACGCCGAAGTGCTGCGGTTCTACGCCAGGCAGATGCGTTTCCTCGACGACGGCGCTGCCGAGGAGTGGGCGCTGACGTTCACGGAGGACGGCATGTTCGCTCCGCCGTCGCTGCCGGAACCGCTGCGCGGGCGGGGCACGCTGGCCGCGGGTGTCAAGCAGGCCAAGGCCGAGATGGCCGAGTCCGGGGAGGTGCACCGGCATGTTGTCTCCATGGTGGATGTTCAGGCCAATCCCGACGGGAGTGTCGAGGCACGCTCCTACGTTCAGGTGATCGCTACGCCGCGTGGCGGCGAACCGAATCTCTACATGATGACCACCTGTCACGACGTCCTCGTCCGCGACGGCGGCGAGCTCCGGGTGAGCGAACGCAGGGTCCGCCGGGACGACCGGCCGTCTGCCTAGCCGCAGGTGCGGTCGTGCCCGATTCGAGTCCGTTCCGAGTGAACAGCCGGACTGATCGGCCACCATGGGTACGCGAACGTGCACAGACAGTTGTTCCGTGGTAACAACCGGGTTGGAGGACCGATGAAGATCTTGGTGACCGGCGGCACGGGGAATGTGGGTCGCCGGCTCGTCGAGCGGCTGGCCACCCGGCCGGGGGTGAGCGTCCGGGTGCTGACCCGCGACCCCTCGCGCGCGGCGTTCGGGCCGGGCGTGGACGTGGTGAGGGGCGACCTGGCCGACCTGGACGGTCTCGCGGCAGTGTTGGAGGGGGTCGACCGACTGTTCCTCTTCCCCCTCGCCTACCCCAGCGGACCGAGCCAGTCCCTCGACGAGTACGTGGTCACATCGGCGGTTCCCGAGCTCGCGGCGAAGGCGGGCGTGCAACGGGTCGTCCTGCTGTCGTCGAACGCCGTGATGTACGGAAGGGATCCGCACCACCAGCAGGCCGAGGCGGCCGTCGAGGAATCAGGGCTGGACTTCACGCTGCTGCGACCCGGTGAGTTCGCGATGAACAAGGTCCTCGCGTGGGGCGGGAGCATCCGGTCAGAGGGTGTGGTGCGCTCCGGGTTCCCGGACGTCAAGGGCGTGCCCATCCACGAGGCCGACGTCGCGGCGGTCGCCGAGGTCGCGCTGGTCGAGGACGGGCACGCGGGCGCCCGCTTCGAGCTCACCGGCGCGGAGGTGCTCACCGAGCGCGAGCAGGTCGCGGCGATCGCCGCCGGCGCCGGGAGGGAGATCCGCTTCGAGGTGCTCACTCCCGACCAAGCGCGGCAGGACTGGATCAAGCAGGGCATCATGCCGGAACTGGTCGACGAGATCATGGACCATTACCGCCACTTCACGGACAACCCGCCCCGGGCCACCGACACGGTCGCCGAGACGACCGGCGTTCGTGCCCGGACGCTCGAGGAATGGGCTGCGGACCACGCCGCCGATTTCCGGTGACAGGCGACCGGGCGCGGCGCTCTGGGCCGGCAGGTTCCAGGCGGTCGGCGCGTCGATGAACCAGCGGCCCGACAGCGCTCTGCCCGCGGCAGGCGCGCTGTCGGGCCATTGCCTGCCGAGCGTTCTCCGGGGGATCGGAGAGGTGGGCGCGGAGGAATTCGGCCGGAACACCACGCGGGCCGCGGTCGGCGCGGATGACGGGGGTTGAACCGATGACGGAAGCAGATGATCTGGCGGCGACGAGGCCCGGTCGGCCCGGCGGCGAACTCACCATGGGCGGCCTGATGGCCGACCCCGATCGACTCGGCACGTACGCGCGACTCCGAGAGGACGGACCCGTCAGTCGGTGCCTGTTCTTCGACGGCAATCCGCTGTGGCTGGTCACCCGGTACGAGGACGCCAAGGCGGTGCTGTCCGATCCCCGGCTCGCGAGCGACTCGTCCAAGCACGGCCGGATGCGCGTCACCGACGCCCACGGCCTGCCGGAGAACATCGCGCGCTACTTCAACGGGAACATGCTCGACAGCGACCCGCCGGAGCACACCCGGCTGCGTGGGCTGGTCTCACGTTCCTTCACAGCACGGCGGATCGCCGACCTGCGGCCCGCGGTGGAGCGGATCGTCGACAGGCTCATCGACGACGCCGCGGAGCGGGAGCGGCGGGACGGCCACGTGGACCTTGTCGACGTGCTCGCCGACCCGCTGCCGCTCAGCGTGCTGTGCGAACTGCTCGGCGTGCCGGACGATCACCGGCACCGGTGGGCCGCCGCGGCCAAGGACCTCACCGCGATGGGGCCCGACGTCGTGGCAGCCGCCGGCACGCTGGTCGAGCTGGCCAAAGCGCTGGTGGACCTGAAGCGGGCGCGGCCCGGCGCCGACCTGATCTCCGACCTCATCCGCGCCCGCGACGACTCCGGCGACCGGCTCAGCGAGGACGAGCTGGTGACCACGGCGATCACCGTGCTCGGCTCGGGCAACGAGTCGACCGTGCAGTTGATCGCCGCCGGCACGTTCCACCTGTTGTCCCACCCCGAACAGGCGGCGGCGCTCGCCGACGATCCGGCCCTGCTGCCGGGGGCGGTCGAGGAGTTCCTGCGCTACTTCAACCCCTTCGAGCTCAGCGGCGTCCGCTTCACCACCGAACCGGTGACCATCGGCGGCGCCGACATCCCCGCGGGCGAGGCCGTACTGGTCGTGCTGGCCGCCGCCGACCGCGATCCGCGTGTGTTCGCCGAGCCGGACCGCGTCGACTTCTCCAGGCCGGACGGCCGCGGCCACCTGGCGTTCGGCCACGGCATCCACTACTGCCTCGGCGCACCCCTCGGCCGCATGCAGGCCGAGGTCGCCATCGGCACGCTGTGGCGGCGCAGGCCGCGCGTCGCGCTCACGGTGCCGGCCGAACGCATCAGCTGGCGTGCCGCCTTCGTCAGCGGGCCGGGCGAGCTGCCGGTCCGGCTCGGTCCAGAGGCCGAGGTCGGTCGTCAGCCGTAAAGGAGGCGATCCACCCTCGCCAGGCCAACCGGACGGCATACGGTACAGTGTACCGAGAAGGGTGATCGGACGGTCGGGCCGCCGATACGGGTCGGCCGGGACACGCGTGTCCGCAACCGCTGCCGGTTGACTCTCGCGTCCATCACCGCATCCACCTCGCAGGAGGACAGCACATGAGCGACTCGATCGAGATCCGCGGCGCCCGCGAGAACAACCTCATGGACGTGTCACTGGACATTCCCAAGAAGAAGCTGACGGTGTTCACCGGGGTATCCGGATCGGGGAAGTCGTCGCTGGTGTTCGCCACGCTCGCCGCGGAATCCCAGCGGTTGCTCAACGAGACGTTCACCGCGTTCATCCAATCGGTGCTGCCGCAGTACGGCCGGCCGGACGTCGACGCGCTGTCCGGGTTGTCCGCGGCGATCGTGGTCGACCAGAAGCGCCTCGGCGGCGATGCCCGGTCCACCGTGGGCACGGCGACGGACGCGTACTCCGTGCTGCGCATCCTGTTCGCCAGGCTCGGCCGTCCCCACGTCGGGTCCGCCAGCATGTTCTCCTTCAACGACCAGCAGGGCATGTGCTCGGCGTGCGGCGGTCTCGGTCAAACCTCGCACATCGATCTCGACCAACTGCTCGACCGGGACCTCGCGCTCGCCGACGGCGCGATCCGATTCCCCACGTTCGCGGTCGAGTCGTGGTTCTGGACGATCATCGTCAAATCGGAGTTCTTCGACGTCCACAAGAAGCTGCGCGACTACACCGACGACGAGATGGGCAAACTGCTCCACACCGACGAGGTGAAGATCCGCAACGGTCAGATCAACTCGACCTACGAGGGCCTCATCCCCAAGTTCACCCGGCTCTACCTGACCAAGGACCCGGATTCGATGGCGCCGCACCTCCGCGTCGCCGTCGAACGGGTCGTCACGACGGTGGTCTGCGAGACCTGCGCCGGCAGCCGGCTGAGCGCGGAGACGCTGTCGTGCAAGATCGCGGGCACGAACATCGCTGAATGCGCGGCTATGCAGGTCAGCGAGTTGGCCGAATTCGTGGACAAGATCTCCGATCCGACCGTGGCCCCGGTCGTCGCGGCGTTGCGGGTGACTCTCGACAACCTCAACCGGATCGGGCTCGGCTACCTGAGCCTCGACCGGCGGACCTCGACCCTGTCCGGTGGTGAGTCGCAGCGCGTGAAGATGGTCCGCCACCTCGGCTCCAGCCTGACCGATGTGACCTACATCTTCGACGAGCCGACCGTCGGCCTGCACCCGCACGACATCACGCGGCTCAACGAACTGCTGCTGCAATTGCGCGACAAGGGCAACACGGTCCTGGTCGTGGAGCACAAGCCCGATGTGATCGCCGTCGCCGACCACGTTGTCGACCTCGGACCAGGGGCGGGCAAGCACGGCGGTCGGATCATGTACCAGGGGGACGTGGCGGGGCTGCGCGCCTCCGACACGATCACCGGTCGTCATCTCGCCGACGGCGCGCTGATCAAGACGACGCCGCGCACCCCCACCGGTGCGCTGCGGGTCGAACACGCGAACCTGCACAACCTCAAGGACGTGACCGTCGACATCCCACTCGGCGTGCTCACGGCCGTGACGGGTGTGGCGGGCGCCGGCAAGAGCACTTTGATCACCGGAGCCCTGCCGCGCCAGCACCCCGACGTGGTGGTCATCGACCAGGACCTCCCCAGGGCCAACCGCCGGTCCAACCCCGCGACCTACACGGGCATCCTCGACCCGATCCGCAAGGCTTTCGCCAAGGCCAACAGGGTGAACGCCGCCCTGTTCAGCCCCAACTCCGCAGGGGCCTGCCCGCAGTGCAAAGGGCTCGGGCTGATCTACACCGACCTCGCGTTCCTCGACACCATGGTCAGCGTGTGCGACGCCTGCGACGGACGGCGTTTCACCGACGAGGTGCTCACCTACACCCTGCGTGGGCAGACGATCAACGACGTGTTCGGGATGACCGCGGAGCTCGCCGTGGAGTTCTTCACGGAGCGCACGATCGCACCGACGCTCAACGCGCTCGTCGACGTCGGACTGGGGTACCTCACACTCGGCCAGCCGCTGTCGACCCTGTCCGGCGGTGAGCGGCAGCGGTTGAAGCTCGCGATCGAGATCATCAACTCCGGCCAGGTCTACGTGCTGGACGAGCCGACCAGTGGCCTGCACATGCACGACGTGGACAACCTCATCGGCCTGCTCGACCGACTGGTCGACCTGGGCCGCACGGTCATCGTGATCGAGCACAACGTCAACCTCATCGCCTCCGCGGACCACGTCATCGACCTGGGGCCGGGCGCCGGCCACCTTGGCGGGACCGTGGTCTACCAAGGGGGACCTGCGGGCCTCGCCGAGGACGGGAACTCGCTGACCGGTCACCACCTCCGGCGGCGCGCCAACGTGCCCGCCGGCGTCTGACCAGCCAGGCCACGCACTGGTCGGCAACGGGTCCTCTCGGCGTCGGCCGACGCCGGCGCCGAGTCCGCGGCCCGGTTGGAGGACTACCCCCAGAGTCCTCCGGCCGGGCCGACCTTCGCCGCACGCCCCAGGACCCGACGATCAGCGCGAACGCCCCGACGGATCGGTCCGGTCGGCGGCCTGACCGCAGACGGCGACACGCTTCACCGGCTGTAGCGGCCGGTCACGTGTCGGCCATGACCGATTCGGCTACCCCTGTGGCGTCGGTTCTCGTCGACCACGGGAGGGTGGGGCCATGTCCAGCCCGGACAGCCTGGAGAGCCAGCTGGGACGCGGTGCGGTGGTCGTCGGGTTCGACGGCTCGGAGCGGTCGCGGCAGGCCGCGCGCTGGGCGGCACGCGAGGCGGTGAGCCGAGGGCTGCGCCTGGTCGTCGTGAACGTCATCCGCGGGCCGTTCCCGGAGGTGCTGGTGACGCCCGTGTCCATGCCGCTGCCGCAGTTGGTCAACGAGGACGCGGTGCGTGCCTACACGAACGAGCACCTGGCCGAACTCGCCGACGAGTGCGCACGGATCGCGCCCGGCCTGGAGGTGGACACCCGCGCGTTCGACGGGCATCCGGCCGCCGTGCTGGGTGAGGTCGCCGACGAGGCGGCGCTGCTGGTGGTCGGTTCGTCCGGCACCACGGGCCTGACCAGGCTGTTCGCCGGTTCGATCACCGCGGACCTGGCACACCACTCCACCGCGCCGCTCGTGGTGGTCAGGGAGACCGGCGCCGAGGACGGCCACGTGGTGGTCGGCGTGGACGGATCGGACCCGAGTCACCGCGCGGTCGACTTCGCCCTGGACTTCGCCTCCCGCCACGACCGCCCGGTGGTCGCCGTGCACGCCACCACCGGCCTCCCGGTCGACGCGCTGACCCCTGGTGGGGCCTGGGGTCAGGGCCTCGGCCTGGGTCTCGACGCCGACCAACTCCGCACGTCCGCGGACGCCCTGATCACCAAGTCCCTCACCGGACCGCTCGCCCGCCACCCGGAGGTGCGGGCGGAACGGCTGGTGTCGTTCGCCCGGCCTGCCCAAGCCCTGCTGGACGCCTCGGAAGGCGCCGCGCTGCTGGTGGTGGGCAGCCACGGCCACGGAGCAGTCCACCGCGCGCTACTGGGCTCCGTCAGCCACGCCATGCTCCACCACGCCCACTGCCCGCTCGCGCTGGTGCACGGCAAGTCCGAGCCCCGTTGACGCGGCACCCGACGTCCGTCGGGCCTCGGCGGTGATCCGCTCCACATCGGCCAGCTCAGCCGCCGGACGTGGAACTCCGGTCGACTCCCACAGCCGGTGCGCGTCGCCGAGCAGCCGCACGGCCTCCTCATGCGCGTCCGCAAGCAGACACGCCCCGGCGAGCCCTTCAAGGGCGGCGGCCTCCGCACGGGGATCACCGAGCCGCCGTGCGAAGTCGAGGGCCTGCCGGTGGTAGCCCGCCGCCCTGGCACCGTCACCGCGCAGCTCCGCGACGAAACCGAGCTCGGTCAGCACCACCGCGTACCCCGGCGCCCGCCCCGTGCGGCGGTACCACTCGGCGGCGGCGCTGAGCTGCGCCTCCGCCTCCGCCAGGTCCCCGGCACGCCGTGCGCTCTGCCCCAAGCCGATCGCGGCGTAGATCTCGCCGGGTTTGAAGCCGTGTTCCGCCGCCAGCCGCCTGGCCCGTTCGTGGAACCGCCGCGCGGTGTCGTGGTCGCCACGGAGCATCGCGATCCGGCCCAGCCCGGACAGCCGGTCCGCCGCCTCCGCCCACATGCCGAGCTCTTCGGCCGACGCGAGCCCGTCACGGTGCAGCCGCTCCGCCGAGTCGTAGTCACCCTGGATCTCGGCCAACGCCGCACGCGGGTACACGGTGAGCAGTTCGCCGCCCCGATCCCCGAGATCCCGGAACAGCGCCAGGGCACGGTCGCCGGCGTCGGCCGCCGTCCGCAGGTCCCCGCGGGCCAACGCGTGGTTGGCGCGCAGACCGGTCGTCACGGCCACGCCCCACGTGTGGCCGAGCGAACGGAAGCCCTTCGACGCCCGCGCCGCCAACTCCTCGCTCGTGTCCAGGTCACCGCAGTGCAGGAGCACGTAGGCGAGGAACCACTCCGCCATGGCCAGCCCGAGCGGATCGTCCACCCCGTCGAACGCCCCCACCGCGGACAGCGCCGGCTCGGCGTCCGACAGGATCGCGATGCCCGCCTCCCAACACCGCACCCTCGCCCGGAGCGCAGGCGGCGCGTCACCCGGAACGGCCAGCGCCCGACCCGCCCACCGGGCCGCCTGACGCACCCGTCCGCGCAGCAGCAACGACCACGCCAGTGCGTCCACCAGCCGTAACGCCACCTCGGCGGCCCCGCGGGCGATCGCGTGGTCCAACGCGCAGTGCAGGTTGCCGTGTTCGGCGTCGAGCAGGTCGAGGCACGACCGCTGGTCGGGACCGAACAGACCGGGAACGCACGCCTCGGCCACCGCCAGGTGGTGCAGCGAGTGCCGGTCGCGCACCGCGTCACCCTCGCCGGCCTCGGCCAAGCGCTCCCGCGCGTACGCCCCCACGGTCTCCAGCAGCCGATACCGCCGGTCACCCGTGACGGTCACCATCGACCGGTCGACCAACCGCGCCAGCACACCGGCCACGTCGGCGCGGCGCACGGCGCCATCCGAGCAGATCGACTCGACCGCCGCCACGGGACCGCCGTCCAGCACGGCGAGTCGGCGCAGCACGACGCGTTCGGCGTCGGTCAGCAGCTCCCAGCTCCAGTCGAGCACGGCGTGCAGGGTCCGCTGCCTGGCCGGCCCACCGCGGTTGCCGCCGGCGAGAAGCCGGAAGCGGTCGTCCAACCGGGCGGCCAGTTCGTGCACGCCCAACGCACGCACCTTGGCCGCGGCCAGTTCCAGCGCCAGCGGCAGACCGTCCAAGCCCCGCACGAGATCGGCCACCGCCCGCGCGTTCGACGGGTCCACCGTGAACCCGGGGTCGGCGTCGGCGGCGCGGGCGAGGAACAGCCGCACCGCGCTCGACTCGCGCACCCCTTCCACATCGGCTCCCGGCGCGGGCGGCTCCAACGGCGGCACCGGCCGCAGCACCTCGCCCGGCATGCCCAACGGCTCGCGGCTCGTCGCCAGCACCCGCAGCCCCGGCGCCGCGCCGAGCAGCGCCACCACCAGCTCCGCGGACTGCCCGGCGACGTGCTCGCAGTTGTCCAGCAGGAGCAGGAGTCGCTTGCCGCGCAAGAACGCGGTCAGCCGGTCGAAGTGGCTCACCGGCTCGCCGGTCGGCACCGGTCCCGGTATCGAGTTCTCCCGGATGCCGAGCACCGCCATCACCGCCTCGGCGACACCGTCACCGGACCGGGCGTCGGCCACCCCGGCCAACTCGACCAGCCACACCCCGTCCGGGAACGACGCGACCCGCTCGGCGGCGGCCAGGCCGAGGCGGGTCTTGCCCACCCCTCCGGGACCGGTCAGCGTGACGAGCCGCCCGGCGTCCAACGCCGCGAGCACGTCCGCGACCGCCTCGTCCCGGCCGATCAACCCGGTGACGGGGGAGGGGAGGTTGGTCCGGCGGCGAACCGGGCGCGGCTCCAGCGCCGGGTCACGCGCCAGGATCGCCTGCTGGAGCGCGACCAGGCCCGGTCCGGGGTCGAGCCCCTGGTGGTCGGCCAGCCGGCGGCGGAACTCGTCGTAGCCGGCCAACGCCTCGGCCTGCCGCCCGGACAGGTACAGCGCACGCAGGTGGGCGGCCCGGAGCCGTTCCCGGTCGGGGTGCCGGTGCACCCATTCGGACAGGTCCGCGGCCACCGCGTCGTGCTCGCCGATGTCCAGCCGCGCCTCGGCGAGCTCTTCGACGGCGGCGAGCCGCTGCTGCGCCAACCGCTCGGCCACCGGTCGCGCGAACGCGAAGTCGGCGAAGTCGGCCAGCGCCGGACCACGCCACAACGCCACCGCCTCGGATAACAGCCGTGCTCGGGTCCACGGGTCGTCGGCGGCCCGCGCCTGCCGCAACAACGCCTCGAACCGGCTCGCGTCCACCGAGTCGGCCGACGTCCGCAGCCGGTACCCGCCCGACCGGTGCTCGATCAACTCGCGTCCACCCGGCCGCGCGGCCTCCAACGCCCGCCGCAGCCGGGAAACCCTGACCTGGAGCGCGTTCGCCGGGTTCGCGGGCAACGCGTCCGGCCAGAGGTCGCCGATCAACCGGTCCGCCGGCACCAACGCGCCGTCGTGCACCAGCAGCACGGCCAGCAGGGCGCGCACGTCGCCGCCAGGCACGGTGACCGGGGTGTCGTCCGCTTCCCGCCACACAGCGAGGGGACCGAGCACACCGAACCGCACGACCCCAGCGTAACGCCCGACAGCGGACGGACAGTGATCGGCAAGCGACCGGCGGAATCCTCGGCGGCACCACCCACACGTCACCGCGACCGCGCGGTGCCCGAGAAGGATCCGGGGCATTGGAAAACCGAAGCACGCTGTTCAGGCAACTCCTCCCGCTGTCGCTGGCCCTGTTCGCGGTGGGCACCGACGGGTTCGTCATCGCAGGCCTGCTGCCGCAGATCGCGGCGGACCTCGACGTCGGCGTCTCCGCCGCCGGTCAGCTCGTCACGGCCTTCGCGCTGGCGTTCGCCGTCTCCGCGCCGGTCGTCGGCGCGCTCACCAGCTCGATGGACCGGCGCACGGCCCTCCACCTGGCGCTCGCCGTCTTCGTGGTGGGCAACGTGGTGACCGCGATCGGCCCCGACTACCGGACCGTGATGATCGCCCGGGTCGTCACGGCCGTCGGCGCCGGGCTCATCGGCTCGGCCGCGTTCAGCGCCGCCGCGGCCATCGCACCGGACGAACGCCGAGGTCAGGCCCTCGCGTTCGTCATGGGCGGCCTCACCCTCGCGATCGCGTTCGGCCTGCCCGCCGGCACCTTGATCGGTGGGTCCGACTGGCGCGTGACGCTGTGGGGCGTGGCCGGGATCGGGGTCGTCGCCGCGGTGGGTGTCGCGGTGGCCCTGCCCCCGGTGTCGCTGGCGGCCGACTCGTTGCGGGCCCGGCTGGCGCCGCTGCGGGAAGGCCGGGTGTTCGGCATGCTCGCCGTCACCCTCATGAGCCTCGCCGGCACGCACGTCCTCTACACCTACATCAGTCCGGCGGTCGGGACGGCCACCAGCGGCTCCACCACCTCGCTGACCGTCATCCTGCTGGCCTGGGGCGTCGGCAACATGATCGGCAACACCGCCGCGGGCCGGCTCGCCGACCGCTACCGGCCGGAACGGGTCGTGTCCGGTGGCCTGGCCGCCGCCGCGGTCGTGCTGGCCATCAGCCCGCTGGTCATCGGCAACCTGGCCGCGGCGATCGCGTGGGCCCTGGTCTGGGGCGTCTTCGTGTCCCTGCCGGTCGTGCCGCAGCAGAGCCGGCTGGTGGAGCACGCGCCGAGCGCGTCGGCCGTGCTGCTCGGGCTAAACAACTCGGCGATCTACATGGGCGTCGCGCTCGGCGGTGTCCTCGGCGGACTTCTCCAAGGCCACCTGACCCCAGCGCGGCTGGGACTGGTGGCCGCCGGGGTCAGCGTGATCGGGCTGCTGGTCAACCTCACCACCGCCCGGCGCACGGCGGTCGGCGCCGCGTCGGGGCGGTGATGGTAGGAAGGCCGGGTGAGTAACTTGGATGACGGGGCCGGGCTGCGGCTCGCGCAGGACGAGGTCGTGTCGCTGGCCAGCGAGTTGATCCGGATCGACACGACCAACACGGGCGATCCGGCCACGGTCGTCGGGGAGCGCGCCGCCGCCGAGTGGGTGGCCGAGAAGCTGGGCGAGGTCGGCTACGAGACGACCTACGTCGAGTCCGGCGCCAAGGGCCGCGGCAACGTGGTCGCCCGGCTGGCCGGCGCCGATCCGTCACGGGGCGCGCTGCTCGTGCACGGGCACCTCGACGTGGTGCCCGCCGACGCCTCCGAGTGGTCCGTGCACCCGTTCTCCGGCGCGGTCCAGGACGGGTACGTGTGGGGGCGCGGGGCCGTCGACATGAAGGACATGGTCGCGATGACCCTGGCCGTCGCACGGCGGTTCAAGCGGGAGGGCGTGGTGCCGCCGCGGGACATCGTCTTCGCGTTCCTGGCGGACGAGGAGGCCGGTGGCCTGTTCGGGGCCAAGTGGCTGGTGGACAACCGGCCCGAGCTGTTCGAGGGCGTCACCGAGGCCATCAGCGAAGTCGGCGGGTTCTCCATCACGCTGAAGGACGACGTCCGGGCGTACCTGGTGGAGACCGCCGAGAAGGGCATCCGCTGGCTCAAGCTCCGGGTCCGCGGCACGGCCGGCCACGGCTCGATGATCCACAACGACAACGCGGTGGCCAAGCTGGCGGCGGCGGTCACCAAGCTCGGGCAGCACCGGTTCCCGATCGTCATCCGGCCGTCCGTGCGCGAGTTCCTCGACGGCGTCACGGAGATCACCGGGCTGGAGTTCCCCGACGACGACATCGAGGGCGCCGTCGGCAAGCTCGGCGCGCTGTCCCGGATGATCGGCGCGACGCTGCGCGACACGGCCAACCCGACCATGCTCTCCGCCGGGTACAAGGCGAACGTCATCCCGTCGCTCGCCGAGGCGACAGTGGACTGCCGGATCCTGCCGGGCCGCGAGGAGGCGTTCGACCGCGAGCTGGCCGAACTGCTCGGACCGGACGTCGAACGCGAGTGGCTGGGGCTGCCGCCGGTGGAGACCACGTTCGACGGCGCGCTGGTCGACGCGATGACGGCGTCGATCACCGCCGAGGACCCCGGCGCGCGGGTGCTGCCGTACATGCTGTCCGGCGGCACGGACGCCAAGTCGTTCCAGCAGCTCGGCATCCGCAACTTCGGCTTCGCCCCGTTGAAGCTGCCCGCCGACCTGGACTTCTCCGGCCTGTTCCACGGCGTGGACGAGCGCGTGCCGGTGGACGCGCTCCAGTTCGGCGTCCGCGTGCTGGACCGGTTCCTGCGCAACTCGTGACCGACCGGGTGCCGTCCGCGCGTGCGGGCGGCACCCGGCCCGCGCGACCGCATTATTCGTAGGAATTGTCGCCGCGAATTCCTCCTATCGAATGCATGACCGGCGTTTTGCGCGGTCGCCCGGAACCCGTCGCCTCGATACTGCTCGCCTCGATTCCGACAGGAAGAGGCGAAGGTGAACGATCCTCTCTTTCGCGGCGTCCGCGTGCTGCTGTCCGTGATCAGGGGCCTCGTGAGCAGGCCGAAGTGGCGCCCCCGCCGAGGCCGGGACGGGCTGCGCGGCGACCGCCCGCTCCCGCTGCTGTGCCTGATCCGCGATTCCGGGCGGAACGACGTGCTGGACGCGTTGTCGGACCACCTCGGCCGAGCCGGGACACCGCGAAAGCGAAAGGTGCCGTCCGTCCTCGTGCGGGCCGATCACGCCAAGGAGGACTCGAAGGACCACTGGTCGCCGCTCGGCCGCGAAGTGCCCCTGCTGCCCCTGCTCGACGTGCTGCACCGCCGGCTGCTGAGCGACCGGTTCGGCCCCGACGGGCTCAGGTCGTTCCGGCACTACCGGCTGGTCGACTGGCTCACCGGCCAGTGCCCGCTGCCCGGCAGCAGGCGTGACGACCGCACCATCACGGACGTGCTCCGTGACTGGTACGCGGTGGCGGACAGCCCCGCCGAAGGGGACCAGCGCACGGCGGTCGAGCATGCCGCCCAGTCCTTGTGGGCCCGGCTCCTCCTGCTGGCCTTCACCGTCTGGAACCGGCCGCTGCGCTTCTGGCTGTGGGTGCACGGCGTGCCGCCGATCGGCCGTGAGCCCCGGTGGCTGATGCGCCAACCGTTCATGGTCCCCGGGCACTCCACCGCCTTCACCGGGTTCGCCGAACGCCTCACCGTCGTCAGGCGTGGCGAGGAGAGCCTGGAGCACCTGAAGAAGCTGCTGGTGCACGCGTTCCTGCAAGACCTCCGGTTGGCGTACCGACCACGCCGGCTGAGCCTGCGCCGGTGGCAGCGCACGGCGTACACGGTCGTGCTCCTGGACGGCGTCACCGAGGAGAACGGCGGCTGGGAACTCCTCCGGCTGATCAACGACGTCCGCAACGAGTCGACCGAGCACGACCCGCTGCTGGTGATCGCCACCGCCGCGGCGAAGCCGGATGACCTCCAGACCGATCGCCCCCTGGCGCCGGTCAGCCGGATCAAGGGCGAGTTGGACGCCTGGCGGGCCGGGCTGCCCGGACACCGGCAGTCGCTGCGCCCCGACGCGAGGTTCGTCTTCGCCCGGATCCCCGCGCAGGTCGGCGCCGACACCGCGCTCAGCCAGGACGACGACTCGGCCTGGTCCGACCTGGGCGACATCCAGCCGCGCACACCGCCGCTGCCCGCCCGGAAACCGGTCGTCGCCGCGGTCCTGGGCGCGGTGCTCGTCGCCGGGCTGCTGACCGGTGGCCGCTGGGGGTACGTGCGGCTGGAGCAGCGCTGCCTGCCCGATCCAAGGTCGGGCGTCGCCGTCCGCTGGGTCGACGACATCACGACCTGCATCGGTTACAGCGACGACGCGGCGCACGTGTTCGGTGACGACCCGCGGCTGGAGGCGGTCCAGCTCGCGATCTTCGGACTCAACCGCGAAGCCGAACGGCTGCACGAGGACAACCGCGATCGGGCCATGGTGAGCCTGGTCTACTTCGCCGACGTGACCCCTCGGCAGTCCGGTCCCGACACCTACGACTCCGTCTCCGAAGAGCTGGAAGGGCTGCTGATCCGCCAGATCGCCCAGAACCGGCCCAGCCCGGACGAGCCGCTGCTCCGGGTGATCGTGGCCAACGGCGGCGACGAGATGAAGGCCGCCCGCACCGTCGTCGACGAGTTCCTCGAACCCCTGCTCGCCCGCGACTCCTCGATCCTGGGCGTCGTCGGCATGGGACTGACGAGGCCGTCCACCGAAAGCGCCATCGGGGCGCTGGGCGACCTCGGCACGCCGGTGCTGGCCACCTCGTTGACCGGCGAGGGTCTGGGCGACCTGTCCCCGCTGTACTTCCAACTCGTGCCGGGGAACGGGGTGCAGGCCGAGCTGATCGCCGACTACGCCCGGGTCCAGGGCAAACCCGTCACCGTCTACCACCCGGTCCCGGACGACAACTACCTCCAGAGCCTGGTCGACGAACTGGACCGGGCGCTCGGCGGACCTCCCAAGCGGTCATGGGCCGAGCGGGTCGGCGAGGTCTCCGTGGACTGCGGTCGGGAGAAGATCGCGTTCTTCGCGGGCCGCGAAGGGGAGTTCACCACATTCCTGAGCGAGGTCATCCGCAAGTGCGACGACGACCGCCCGATGATCATCGGGGACGACAGCGTCTCGCGGTTCGTCGCGCAGGGTGGGGAGAGGCGCAACAACGAGTTCAAGGGCGTCGCCGTCTCCTTCGTGTCGATGGGCTCCCGCGTCGTCCTCGCGGGTCCGGACTGCCTGGAAAGTGGTGAGCCGGCCGCGGGACGAGCCGCTCACGGCGGCACGCAGTCCCTCGCGGCGTTCTGCGCCGGGCACCACGTGGTGCGCAACGGCACTGGACCCGATCGGGTCGCGGAGCAGGTCGGCTCGACCGGGAAGACCGACGACCGCATGCCGTGGCCGGGCGAGCGGGTCGGACTCGCCTTCGACGCGGCCGGTGTCTTCGTGGACGCGGTGCGGAACAACCTGAACCGGAACAGGGTGGCCAACCCGGACAAGTCGGCGCCGTCCGTCGAACACCGCGTCCACCGGGCAGCCGTCGCCCAGGAACTGCGAGAGCCGAACAAGTTCAGGGGAGCCACCGGCCCGATCGACTTCGCCGAGTCCCGCACCGGCCGGACCCGGCCACTGGCGATCCTGACCATCGCCGACATCTACGACCTCGACCAATCTCCGAAGTGCGCGTACGAGATCACCATGCCGGCGGGCACGTCGACGAAGCCCCGGGGCAGCTCGGACTGCTGACCGGGGATTGACGCCGGGCGGCGGTGTTGGCATGGTCTGTACCAGTGTGAGAGCGCTCTCAACGACTTGCCTGGGCGCGTGGCCACTCCTGCGCGGCCGCGCGCCTCCCTGCGGACAAGGAGGACTGCGTGCGCATGACAACGTTGACGAAGTTGGGTGTGGCCGCCGCGTTGGCGATGAGCGGACTGGTGGTCGCACCGGCCGCCCAGGCCGCACCGCCGTCGGCACAGCTGTCACCGGGGCTGGTGTCCTCGATGCGGGCCGCGTTCGGGCTGACCGAACACCAGGCCCTGGCCAGGATCGACCAGGAGTCCAAGGCCACGCGGCAGGCGCCGTCCGCACGTGCCGCGGCCGGCTCGTCGTTCGGCGGGAGCTGGTTCGACCAGGACAAGGGCGTGCTCGTGGTCGGCGTGACCGACGCGGCCGCCGCCGAACGGGTCCGGGCCACGGGCGCCGAAGCCCGGCTGGTCGACCGGACCGCCGGCGAACTCGACCGGCTCAAGGACCGCGTGGACGCGCTGTCGGCGGCCGGCAAGGTCCCTTCGGCGGTCACCAGCTGGCACCCGGACCCGCGCAGCGGCGCGGTCGTGGTCGACGTCCAGCCCGGCGTGCAGACCGCGCAGGTCACGGAATTCCTTGCCGACGCACGGGAACTCGGCCCGATCGAGGTCAACACGAAGGGCGTCACCGCGCCCGTGCCGTTCGCGGCAGGCACCGTCGGCGGCGACCCGTACTACACCGGCAACGTCCGCTGCTCCATCGGCTTCTCGGTGCACGGCGGCTACGTCACCGCCGGGCACTGCGGCCGGACCGGCGCGCAGGTCTACGGCTGGGACCGGTCCTGGCAGGGCCAGTTCGCCGGATCTTCCTTCCCCGGCAACGACTACGCGTGGGTGCGCACCGGTGGCGGCTGGTGGAACGTGCCGGTCGTGCTCGGCTGGGGCACGGTGCCGGACCGGCTCGTGCGCGGCTCGTGGGAAGCACCGGTCGGCACGTCGGTCTGCCGCTCCGGCTCGACCACGCGCTGGCACTGCGGCGTGATCCAGTCCCGCAACGAGACCATCCACTACGCCCAGGGTGACGTGCACCAGATGGCGGGCACCAGCGTGTGCGCCGAGGGCGGCGACTCGGGCGGCTCGTTCATCACCGGCGACCAGGCCCAGGGCGTCACGTCCGGCGGGTACGGCAACTGCTCGTCGGGCGGCCGGACCTGGTTCCAGCCGATCAACGAGATCCTGTCCACCTACGGCTTGGCACTGCTCACCGCCTGACCTCACCGCCTGACCGCGACAGGCCCGCCCGCACAGCTGCGGGCGGGCCTACGCGCGTTGACCTGTCACTACGTTCCCGTCAAGTGAATTGCCGTTGACGTTCTCGGTCTTCCGACACTGTTGCATCCGTCACGGGCGGCCTCTACGGTTGCCAGTCGAAGCGCTTCGATGACGCGGGAGCCCTGCTCCCTCCGAAGACGAAGGGGATGACCGTGTCGAGACTCCGCCGCCCGGTGCTGATGTCACTGGTCGCGTTGCTGGTGTTGATACCCCTGCCCGCCCACGCCCAGGAGCTGCCGTTCCGCGACCCCGACCTGCCGCGCGCCGTCCGGATCGACGACCTGGTGGGGAGGTTGACGGCCGACGAGAAGGTGTCGTTGCTGCACCAGTACCAGCCGGCGATCCCGAGGCTCGGGATCGGCGCGTTCAAGACCGGCACGGAGGCCCTGCACGGCGTCGCCTGGCTCGGCGAGTCGACGGTCTTCCCCCAGGCACTCGGCCTGGCCAACACCTGGAACCCCGACCTGGTCAAGCAGATCGGCGCGGTGACCGGCCGCGAGGCCCGCGGCTTCCACGCGAAGGACCCCGCGTACAACGGCCTGAACCTGTGGGCGCCGGTGGTGAACCTGTTGCGCGACCCGAGGTGGGGGCGCAACGAGGAGGGCTACTCGGAGGACCCGTACCTGACCGGCGCGATCTCGACCGCGTACGGCCACGGCATCCAGGGCGACCACCCCGACTACCTCCAGGCAGCGCCGACGCTGAAGCACTACCTGGCGTACAACGTCGAGGACAACCGCACCACGGTCGACTCGATCGTCCCGCCGCGGATCATGAAGGACTACGACGAGGCCGCGTTCAAGCCGGCGATCTCGGCGAACGCCGCGACCGGCGTGATGGCCTCGTACAACCTGGTCAACGGCCGCCCCACGCACGTCATGCACGACCTGGACGACGTCGTGCGCTCGTGGACCGACGAGGACCTGATGATCGTCGGTGACGCGGCCGGCGCGTCGAACCTCACCGGCTCGCAGCGGTACTACGCGACCAAGGCGGAGGGCAACGCGGCGGCGGTCCGCGCGGGACTGGACAGCTTCACCGAGGACAACCAGAACTCCGCGCCGACCACGACGGCGATCAAGTCCGCGCTCGCACAGGGTCTGATCACCATGGCGGACGTCGAGGGCGCCGTGCGGAACGTGCTGTCGATCCGCTTCCGGCTCGGCGAGTTCGACCCGGCGGGCCGTAACCCGTACGCGAGCATCACCCCGGACGTGATCGACGCGCCGGAGCACCGTGAACTGGCCCGCAAGGCCGCTGCCGAGCAGATGGTGCTGCTGCGCAACGACAATAAGACCCTTCCGCTGTCCACCGCGGACACGAAGAAGGTCGCGGTCGTCGGCCAGCTCGCCGACACGCTGTACGAGGACTGGTACTCGGGCACCATGCCCTACCGGGTCACGCCGGTGAAGGGTCTCGCGGAACGCGCGGCGGTCACGGCGAGCGAGGGCGTGGACCGGATCAGGTTGAAGAACCTGGCCACCGGCAACTACGTCACCGCGTCCGCGGCGGAGGCCGGCGCGGCGCTGACCGCCACCGAGGCGACCCCGACCGACGCGAGCGGGCTGGACGTGTTCGACTGGGGCGAGGGCACCGTCACGCTCCGGGCCGCGGCCAACGGCAAGACCCTGTCCCTCGGCGACGGGCGTGCCTTGGTCAACAACGCCGTGCAGCCCAACGGCTGGTTCGTCCAGCAGCAGTTCAAGCTCCTGGCGCAGACCGACGGCTCGTACGTGCTGGAGTACGCGGGCAACGAGGTCACGCAGTCGTGGTTCGGCCGGAACAGGTACGTGGTCGTGGGCGCGGACGGCAAGCTGACCGTGGGCGCCGAGACGCCGGAAGGCGCGGCGAAGTTCGGCCGCGAGGTCGTGCACAGCGGTGTGGAAAGCGCTGTGGCGGCGGCGAAGGGCGCCGACGCGGCGGTCGTGGTGGTCGGCAGCATGCCGTTCATCAACGGCCGTGAGGACGACGACCGCAAGACCACCGCGCTGCCCGCCGGTCAGCGTGCCGTGATCGACGCGGTGCGCAAGGCGAACCCGCGCACGATCGTGGTGCTGGAGAGCAGCTACCCGTACTCGGGCGACTGGGACACCGCCGACCTGCCCGCGATCCTCTGGACCACGCACGCGGGCCAGGAGACCGGCCGGGCGCTGGCGGACGTGCTGTTCGGCGACACCAACCCGAGCGGCAAGCTGACCCAGACGTGGTACCGGTCCGACGCGGACCTGCCGGACATCCTCCAGTACGACATCTCCAAGTCCGGGCACACCTACCAGTACTTCCAGGGCAAGCCGCTGTACCCGTTCGGGTACGGGCTGAGCTACACGTCGTTCCGCTACGACAGGTTGCAGGTCGACAGGACCACCGTGGACGCCGCCGGTCAGGTGAAGGCACGCGTGGACGTGACGAACACCGGCGACCGGGCGGGCTCCGACGTGGTGCAGCTGTTCTCGCACCAGAAGAAGTCGCGGGCGGAGCAGCCGGTCAAGCAGCTGCGCGCGTTCGAACGGGTGGAGCTGGGGCCGGGTGAGACCAAGACGGTCGAGTTCACCGTTCCAGCCTCCGACCTGTCCTTCTGGGACGTGACGCGGGAGAAGCGGGTGGTGGAGACGGCGCCGCACGACCTGATCGTCGGTTCACTCACCCGTGCGATCAACGTGCGGGGCGAGAAGATCCCGCCGCGTGACCTGCGCAAGACCACCCAGGCGCAGAACTTCGACGACTACTCCGGCGTGACCCTGGTGGACACCACCAAGGAACTCGGCACCGCCGTGGCCGCGACGGCGCCGGGCCAGTGGGTCGCGTTCGAGGACGTGAACCTCGGCCGGTCTTCCCGGTCGCTGTCGGTCCGGGTGGCGAACCCGGACGCGCCGACGACCGTGGAGGTCCGCCTGGGCGGCCCGACCGGCCGGCTGGTGGGAACGGTGGCCGTGCCGACCACGGCCGACAAGTACTCCTGGACGTCCGTCTCGGCGCCTCTGCGCGACGCGGCCGGTCGACAGGACGTGTACCTGGTCTTCACGGGGAAGGCCCGGATCGACAACCTCACCGTGGAGGGATCCTGATGTCCAAGCGACTCCTGGTGGCCGCCGTAGCGGCCCTGATGGCCGTGGCCGGGTGCGGCGGCGGTTCGGACGACGCGTCCGACGGCAAGACGCTCAAGCTGTGGCACTACGAAGGCCCGGACAGCGCCATGGGGGTGGCGTGGGCGGAGGCGATCAAGCAGTTCGAGGCCTCCCACCCGGGTGTGAAGGTGGAGTTCGAGGAGAAGGGCTTCGAGCAGATCCAGAAGACGGCGCCGATGGTGCTCAACTCCAACGACGCGCCGGACCTCCTGGAGTACAACAAGGGCAACGCGACCGCCGGGCTGCTGTCCAAGCAGGGCCTGCTGACCGACATGAGCGAAGAGGTCACCAAGCGCGGCTGGGACAAGAAGCTCGGTCCGGGCATCGACACCACGGCCAAGTACGACGAGCGCGGCGTGATGGGTTCGGGCAAGTGGTACGGCATCCCCAACTACGCCGAGTACGTGATGGTCTACTACAACAAGACCATGTTCGACCAGCAGGGCTTGGCCGAGCCCAAGACGCTGGACGAGCTGACGGCCGCGATGGCGAAGTTCGTCGCCGCCGGGATCACCCCGCTCGCGCTCGGCGGCGCGGAGTACCCCGCCCACCAGCTGTTCTACCAGTTGGCGTTGACCAAGGCCGACCGTGACTGGGTGGACCGCTTCCAGCGCTACACCGGTGACGTGAACTTCCACGACAACACGTGGGTGTACGGCGCGGAGACGTTCGCCAAGTGGCTGCGCGAGGGCTACATCTCCAAGGACTCGGCGGGTGTGAAGGCCGAGGAGATGGGTGTCTCGTTCATGCAGGGCAAGGCGCCGATCATGGTCAGTGGTAGCTGGTGGTACGGCCGGGTGGCGTCCCAGGTGAAGGACTTCGAGTGGGCGTCGGTGCCGTGGCCGGGTATGACGGCCGGGTCGAGCGGCAACCTGTGGGTGGTGCCGAAGGGGTCGAAGAACAAGCAGCTCGCCTACGACTTCATCGAGATCACCATGTCGCCGGCGATCCAGGACAAGCTGCGTGACGCCGGTGGCATCGCGGTCGCGCCGAGCGCCACGCCGCCGACCGACCCGAAGACCAAGCAGCTGAACGACGACTTCAAGACGATCAGCGATGCCGACAGGTTGGCCTTCTACCCCGACTGGCCCGCCCCCGGCTTCTACGACGCCCAGGTGTCGTCGGTGCAGAAGCTGATCACCGGGCAGGCGGGGCCGCATGAGGTGCTGACCGAGATGGCGGACTACTACAAGGAAAACACGGCGAGCGTAGGCAAATGAGCGTTGTCCCCTTCTCGATCCGTGATCGCGGGTCGTACCTGTGGTTCCTGATACCGGGTGCGTTGTTGTTGCTCGCGGTGATCCTGGTGCCGTTCGGGATGAACATCGGCATCAGCTTCACCGAGTGGTCCGGCGCGGGTGAGCCGGAGTGGATCGGGCTGGACAACTACACCCGGTTGATGGGCGATGGCACGTTCTGGGCGTCGTTCCGGCACAACGTGGGCCTGGTGGTGGCGATGGCGGTCCTGCCGACGTTGGCGGGGCTCGTCATCGCCGCGGCCCTGTTCGACTTCGTCGGAAAGCATTTCGGGTCGCGGCACGCCAGCATCCTGCGGGCGTGCATCTACCTGCCGCAGGTGTTGCCGATCGCGGTGGCCGGGATCGTGTGGAGCTGGATCCTGGCCCCACAGGACGGCGCGCTCAACGAGGTGCTGCGCGCCGTCGGGTTGGACTCGTTGGCGCAGAACTGGCTGGGCGACCCGGATCTGGCGTTGTGGTCGGTGATGGGGGTGATGCTGTGGATCCAGGTCGGCTACCCGGTGGTCATCTTCATGGCCGGGATGCAGCGGGTGGACCCGTCGTTGCACGAGGCGGCGGAGTTGGACGGGGCGTCGTGGTGGGGCCGGTTCTACCACGTGACGGTGCCGCAGATCCGGCCGGAGATCTTCGTGGTGCTGCTGACGTGCACGATCGCGGCGTTGAAGGTGTTCGCGCCGATCTACGTGCTGACCCGCGGTGGTCCGGGCGGGTCGACGAACGTGCCGTCGTACTACTCGTTCCAGAACTTCTTCGAGAAGACCCAGGTCGGCTACGGCGCGGCGATCGCCACGGTGCTGACCGTGCTGATCCTGGTGCTGACGACGGTGTTCCTGCGGGTGCAGAATCGGGGTGATCACCGGTGAAGCGGCACGCGGTGTTGTGGTCGATGATCGTGCTGGCCGTGGTGATGCTGGTGCCGTTCTTCCTCGTCGCGCTCAACGCGGTGAAGACACCGGAGGAGTACTCGACCGGCGGCCCGCTCGACCTGCCGGGCGGCATCTCCCTGGACGGCATAGTCGCGTTCTGGGAACGGGTCGACTTCGGCGAGAAGCTGCTCAACAGCGTGGTGATCAGCGGGTCGGTGGCGGTGCTCGCGGTGGTGGTGTCGGTGTTCAACGCCTACGCGTTGGGCATCGGCCGGGTGAAGGGCCGCCTGTGGATCCTGGTGGTGTTCCTCATCGCGAACACCCTGCCGCAGGAGGCGTTGGTCTACCCGCTGTACTTCCTGGCCAACCAGGTCGGCCTGTACGACACGAAACTGGCCGTGATCATCATCTTCACGGTGATCCAGGCCGCGTTCGGCACCTACCTGCTCACCTCCACCCTCGGCGGCTTCCCCCGCGAACTGCTGGAAGCCGCCCGGATCGACGGCGCCAACAAGTGGCAGACGCTGGTGCGGATCGTGGTGCCGATCAGCAAACCCACCCTCGGCGTGCTGTTCGTGTTCTTCTTCATCTGGACCTGGAACGAATTCTTCCTGCCCCTGGTCCTGCTGATCTCCAACGAGAACCAGACCGTGCCGGTGGCACTGGGTGTGTTGCAGGGCCAACGGATGATGGACGCCACCATGACCAGCGCCTCCGCGCTGCTCGGCGTCATCCCGGCCATCGTCTTCTTCCTCATCTTCCAGCGCGCGTTGACCCGCGGCATCACAGCAGGAGCAGTCAAATGAAGTTCAGCGATGGGTACTGGCTGCTCCGACCAGGGGTGGAGGCCGCGCACCCGGTCGAGGTGCACGACGTCACCACGGGCAACGGGGAGGTCGTCGTGCACGCGTCGACCCGCCCGATCCGGCACCGCGGCGACACCCTCAAGGGACCGGTGATCGCCCTCGGCCTCACCTCACCGATGGCCGACGTGATCGGCGTCAAGATCACGCACTTCAGCGGTGAGACGGCCAAGGAGCCGGCGTTCGCCCTGCACACCGACAGCGCGCACGAGGCCAAGGTGGTCGAGGACGACGCCGGCGCGGTGATGACCGCGGGCGCGTTGACGGTCCGCGTGCACCGGGGTGACGAGTGGAAGGTCGACTTCACCGCGGACGGTCGTTCGCTGACGAGCAGCGGCGTCAAGGGCATCGGCCTGATGACGGTCGACGGCACGCACCACGTCCGCGAACAGCTTGTCCTGGGCGTGGGCGACACGGTCTACGGGCTGGGCGAGCGGTTCGGGCCGCTGGTCAAGAACGGCCAGACCGTCGACATCTGGAACGCCGACGGCGGCACGAGCAGCGAGCAGGCGTACAAGAACGTCCCGTTCTACCTGACCAACGCCGGCTACGGCATCTTCGTCAACCACCCCGGCCACGTCTCGTTCGAGGTCGGCTCGGAGGCGGTGTCGAAGGTCCAGTTCAGCGTCGAAGGCCAGTCGCTGGAGTACTTCCTCATCTACGGCCCGACACCGCGCGAGATCCTGCGCAAGTACACCGCGCTCACCGGACGACCCGCGCTGCCGCCCGCCTGGTCGTTCGGCCTGTGGCTGTCGACGTCGTTCACCACCTCGTACGACGAGCAGACGGTGTCCGGGTTCATCGACGGCATGTCGGAGCGCGACCTGCCGTTGAGCGTGTTCCACTTCGACTGCTTCTGGATGCGCGAGCACCACTGGTGCGACTTCGAGTGGGACCCACGAACGTTCCCCGACCCGACCGGCATGCTCGAACGCCTGCGCGCCAGGGGCCTGCGCATCTCGCTCTGGATCAACCCGTACATCGCGCAGCGGTCGCCGATGTTCGCCGAGGGCAAGGCGAACGGGTACCTGCTGCGTCGCCCGAACGGCGACGTGTGGCAGTGGGACCTGTGGCAGCCGGGCATGGCGTTGGTGGACTTCACCAACCCCGCCGCCCGCGCCTGGTACTCGGCCAAGCTGGACGCGTTGCTGGCACAGGGCGTGGACTGCTTCAAGACCGACTTCGGCGAGCGCGTGCCGACCGACGTGGTCTACCACGACGGCTCCGACCCCGAGCGGATGCACAACTACTACACCCACCTCTACAACCAGACCGTCTTCGAGGTGCTGCGCAAGCGCCGCGGCGACGGCGACGCGGTGGTTTTCGCCCGGTCCGCCACAGCCGGCTCGCAACAGTTCCCCGTGCACTGGGGCGGCGACTGCGAAGCCACCTACGAATCCATGGCCGAAAGCCTGCGCGGCGGACTGTCCCTCGGCCTGTCCGGGTTCGGGTACTGGAGCCACGACATCGGCGGCTTCGAGGGCACGCCCACGGCCGCGCTGTTCAAGCGGTGGATCGCATTCGGCCTCCTGTCCTCGCACAGCCGACTGCACGGCAGCTCCTCCTACCGGGTGCCGTGGATGTTCGACGAGGAGTCCGTCGACGTCCTGCGGCACTTCACAAAGCTGAAGCTCAGCCTGATGCCGTACCTGGACCAGGCGTCGCGGCAGGCCGCCTCGGAGGGCGTGCCGATGATGCGGGCGATGGTGGTCGAGTTCCCCGACGACCCCGGCTGCGCCCACCTCGAACGCCAGTACATGCTCGGCGACAACCTGCTGGTCGCCCCGGTGTTCTCGGATGACGGCGACGTCTCGTACTACGTCCCCCAGGGCACTTGGACGCACCTCCTCACCGGCGCGACCGTCGAAGGCCCGCGTTGGGTGAAGGAGCGTTGCGACTTCCTCACCGCGCCGGTCCTGGTGCGCCCCAACACGATCCTGCCCGTCGGCGCGGTGGACGACCGGCCCGACTACGACTACGCAGAGGGCGTCACGCTGCACGTCTACCAACTAGCGGACGGCGACCACGTGACGGTCGTCGGCGACACGACGTTCCGCCTCCACCGCGACGGTGACGGTATCCGGGTCGAGACCGAGGGCGCGCCGTCGCACTGGCGGCTGCTCCTCGTCGGCGCGGAGGCGGTGGGAGAAGTGGACGGTGGTGCGGCGAGCCCGCACGACAACGGAGTGCTCATCAGCGCCGAGGGCGGCGCTCTGACCCTGCAAGGGATCCGATGAGCCGGGGCACGACGTCTCGCTCGGCCTGCGGTTCGACGACGCCACCGCCCGCGGCTACCGGGTGCTGATCTTCGTCAACGGCTGGAACATGGGCCAGTACCTGAACGGCGTCGGCCCGCAGCGGGAGTTCGTGCTGCCGGCCGGTGTGCTGCGCGACCACAACACGCTCACCTTCGCCGTGATCGCGACCGAGGCGGCGCAGGGTGATCCGGGACCGGTGCGCCTGGTGACCCTAGGCAACCGCCGGACCGGTGCTGCTCCGGACCGTTAGCCGGGGCGGGAGCAACCGGACCTCGGGTTCGGCCAGGCCGTCGAGTTGGCGCATCGCCAGCTCGACGGCCAGCGCGCCCAGCTCGGTGGCCGGGATGTCCACCGAGGACAGCGGAACGGATTGCGCCTCGGCCAGGTCTGGCGGGCAGACCGCGAGCACGGAGATGTCCTCCGGCACCAGCCTGCCCCGCCGGGCCAGTTCGGACAGCAGCGGGCCGAGGATGGCCTCGTTGTGCACCACCAGACCGGTGGCCGGACGGGGTCGGGCGAGCAGGTCGTCCAGGACCGCGCGGAGGCCGTCGTAGCTGGGCACGCAGGCCAGCGTGGCGGCGTCGACGCCGCGGTCGGCGGCCGTCTCCTGGAACCCGCGCAGGAACCGGCCCGCGTAGCTCGTGCCGCGCTCGTAGACGGCGGGGGACGGGCCGATGAGGGCGATGTCCCGGTGGCCGAGGTCGGCAAGGTGGGTGACGCACTCCGCGCCCGCCGCGGTGAAGTCCAGGTCGACGCAGGCCAGCCCCTGCGGGTCGTCCGGCACGCCGATCAGCACCGCGGGCCGGGCCAGCGACGTCAGCACCGGGACCCGCGGTTCGGCCGCTTCGACGTCCATCACGATGATCGCGTCGGCGAGGGAGGAGGCCGCCACCCGGTGCAGGCCGTCGGCGCCTTCGTCGGCGGTCACCAGGAGCACGTCGTGGTCGTAGCGGCGGGCCTCGGCGACGGTGCCCGTCACGAACTGCATGACCACCGGGACGTTCAGGTCGGTGCGCAGCGGCACGACGAGGGCGAGCACGTTCGAGCGGCTGCTCGCCAGTGCCCGCGCGCCCGCGTTCGGGTGGTAGCCGAGCTTGCGGATGCTGTGGTGCACCCGGCGCCTGGTCGACTCCGAGATCGAGCGCTTCCCGGACAGCACGTACGACACGGTGCTGGGTGAAACACCCGCCGCGCGTGCGACGTCGGCGATGGTGACCATCGAACGATCATAATGCGTCCCACGCGGCGGACCGGATGGAGGTCCACAGTGGACCAGCGAGAAAGCGCTTTCCAGACCACTTGACGTGACCCGGCCGGATGCTGAATCTTGAGTGGTTCTGATCGAACATGGAGGTTCGGTATGCCGCGCCTGCGCGCTTTAGCTACGATCCTGTTCGTTCTAGGTGCTTCGGTGGTCAGCGTCAGCTCCGGCGCGGCTTCGGCCGCCGGACCACCGGGCGACCTCTACTCGTACCTCGAGGATCCGGGCATGGTCGCCGAGGGGCAGGAGCGGGCGCACGCCTACCTCCGCCCGTACGCCGACGTCGACTCGGCCGTCCGCCGTGACGAGAACTCGCCCTACACGCGGTCGTTGGACGGCACGTGGCGGATCGCGATGGCCAAGCTGCCGGAGGAGGTCCCGGCCGGCTTCCACGCCGACGGCTACGACACGTCGGAGTGGCGCGAGGTCTCGGTGCCGCACACCTGGCAGACCGACGGCCTGGACCACCCGATCTTCCGCAACATCGCCACCGAGATCCAGCCGGACGACCCGCCCCGCGTGCCGCGCGACATCAACCCGACCGGCGCGTACACGCGTGACTTCGACCTGCCCGCCGACTGGGCGGACCGCAGCACGTTCCTCCGCTTCGAAGGCGTCACCTCCGGCTACTTCGTCTGGGTCAACGGCGAGTACATCGGCTACGACCAGGGCGGCTACACGCCGGCGGAGTTCGACATCTCGACAGCGCTGCGGCCGGGCAAGAACCGCGTCGCCGTGCAGGTGCACCGCTGGAGCGCGGGCGCGTACCTGGAGGACGTCGACCAGTGGCGGTACTCGGGCATCTTCCGCTCGGTCCGCCTGCACTCGACGCCCGCCACCCACGTGAGCGACGTGACGCTGCGGACCGACCTCGACGCCACCTACACCGACGCGACCCTTTCGGCCGCCGTCGAAGTCCTCCGCAAGCCCGGCGGCACGACCGGGACCCACCGCGTCACGGCGAGTCTGCGTAACGCCCGGGGCACCGAGATCGGGACGGTCGGCCAGGACGTGGAGGTGACCGACCAGGGCGGCCAGGTCCAGTTGACGTTGCCGGTGCGCGACCCGGCGAAGTGGACCGACGAGACCCCGAACCTGCACACCGTCGTGTTCACCCTGACCGACCCGGACGGCCGCACCACCCACGTCACCAGCGAGACCACCGGGTTCCGCGAGATCGAGATCCGCGACAAGCAGCTGCTGGTCAACGGAAAGCGCGTGCTGTTCAAAGGCGTGAACCGCGCGGAGACCGACCCCGAACACGGCCGGCACGTGCCGAGGGCGGCGCAGGAACGTGACGTGGCGCTGATGGAGCAGCTCAACGTCAACGCGGTGCGCACCTCGCACTACCCGTCCGACCCGTACTTCTACGAACTGGCCGACAAGCACGGGCTGTGGATCGCCGACGAGGTCGACATCGAGACCCACAACCACGAGAACTGCAACAACTGGTGCCAGGCGGACCAACCCGAGTGGCGTGCGGCGTTCCTGGACCGCTTCACCGCGATGGTCGAGCGGGACAAGAACCACCCGAGCGTCTTCCTGTGGGACACCGGCAACGAGGCCGGACTGGGCGCGCACCACTACGCGATGGCCGAGTGGCTCGACGCGAACGAGCCGACCCGGCCCAAGTACCACCAGTCCAACAACCCCGACGGAGACGCGCCGTTCGCCGACGTGTGGGGTCCGCGCTACCCGTCGCCTGAGCGGTTCGAGGAGCAGGCGAAGAGCACCACGAAGCCGTTGATCTTCGGCGAGTACGCGCACGCGATGGGCAACAGCCTCGGCAACTTCCGCGAGTTCTGGGACACCATCCGGGCGAACCCGGCGACCCAGGGCGGTTTCATCTGGGACTGGGCCGAGGGCAGCATCCGGCAGAAGGTGCGCATCCTGCCCGACTCCTCGGGCAACGACATCTCCGCGCACATGACTGGAGCGCCCGAGCTGGTCGACGGCCACCGCGGCAAGGCGCTGTTCATGTCCGGCCTGGACGACTTCGTGGAGGTCTACCGCGACCGGAAGCTCGACATCACCGGCAAGACGCTCACGCTGGACGCGTGGGTCAAACCGGCCCGGTGGAGCGGTGACTTCCGCATCGTCGGCAAGGGCGATCATCAATACGCGCTCAAGCTGAAGTCCGCGAACACGCTCGAGTTCTTCATCCACAGCGGCACTTGGCACGCGGTCCAGGCCACCGTGCCGAGCGACTTCTACGGCAACTGGCACCGGGTCAGCGGCACGTACGACGGCACCGCGCTGCGGCTCTACATCGACGGCCGCGAGGTCGCGAGCACGCCGTTCACCGGCGCGATCGACCCGTCGTCGGCCGAGGTCAACATCGGGCGGGACTTCGAGACGTCCTGGAACGACCCCAGCAAGGTCGGGCGGATGGCGCACGGCGCCGTGGACGACGTCCGGATCTACGACCGCACCCTCACCCCGGCCGAGCTGAACGCGGCGGAACCCGTCGGCGGCGCGGTGCTGGCGCTCGACTTCGACCGCGTGGAGGAGCGCGGCACGCACCTGTCCTACGGTTCCAGCCTGTCCGGCCTCGACGGTCTGATCAGCCCGGACCGCGACGCCCAGCCCGAGACCGCCCAGATGGCGTGGGCGCACCAGCCGCTGCGGTTCGGCTACCAGGACGGCGTGCTGTCGGTGCTGAACGAACGGCAGTTCAGCGGCACGGACGGCCTCGCGCTGCGGTGGAAGGTCACCGAAGGCTCACGGGTCGTGGCGAAGGGGGAGCAGCCGTTGCGGGTGGCGGCGAACTCGACCGGCACGATCCGGGTGCCCGCGCCGACCAACCCGGCCGACCGCGAGCGGTTCCTCACGGTCGAGGCCTTCACCACGTCGAAGCAGCCGATGGTCCCCGCCGGGCACGTGCTGGCGCACGACCAGTTCTCCTTGGGCGGTACCAAGGTGCCGGGCCTCGACCAGGCTCCCAAGGGTGGCAGGGCTTCGGTCACGGCCGACACGTCGAGTGCCGTGACGGCGGCGGCCGAGGGCGTCAGCTACACCGTGGACAAGAAGACCGGTTCGTTGTCGTCGATCAAGGTCCGCGATCGGGAGTTGCTGAGCAGCGGGCCGGAGCTGGACGCGTGGCGCGCGCCGATCAGCAACGAGACCTTCAAGTGGGGACGTGCGGAGGGTGAGGACTGGCGCAAGGTCGGGTTGGACCGGCTCGCCACCACCGTCACCGACGTCCGCGTCGAGCCGGCGCCGTCCGGTGTCCGCGTGGTCGTGGACAGCCGGGTGGCCGCGCCGGACGTCACAGGTGCGTGGTTCGACCAGACGATGACCTACACGGTCGAACGCGGCGGTGTGCTGAACCTCGGGCACAAGGTCACGCCGCAGGGCGCCATGCGCACGTTGCCGTACCTGCCGCGCATCGGCGTCTCGCTGGCCGTGCCGGACAGCTACGACCGGTTCGCCTGGTACGGGCGGAAGGCCGAGAGCTACGTCGACCGCAAGGACGGCACGCCGATCGGCGTCCACTCGTCCACGGTGGACGAGCAGTACGTCGACTACCACCGGCCGCAGGACTACGGCAACCACACGGATTCGCGGTGGGCGCTGTTGACCGACGGCAGCACCGGCGGCCTGCTGGTGGCCGGTGCGCGGGACGTCAGCGTGACGCCGTACGACGACCTGGACCGGGCCGCGTACCCGTTCCAACTCCAGCGCAACAAGGGCTGGGTGACGCTGCACGCGAGCCACGCCGTGACGGGTGTCGGCGACACACCGAACCCGGTGCGGCAACGGAGCCAGGTCCGACCGGACACCACCTACGAGTACACGCTCAGCCTCCGGCCGTTGACCATCCAGGAGGCCCGTTCGGGGATGCCCTCCGGCGGATGATCGCCGCCTGACGGTCATGGGGCCACTCCGCGCGGGGTGGCCCCATGACCGCGCTCAACCTCCGCCGCTCACATTTCGGCGCTGTGAGCCGCCACGTTGACCGTCAGCCGGCGCAGCGAGTCGCGCAACCGGTCCAACTCCGCCTCCGGCATGCCCATGGCGTCGCCGATCGCGATCGGGATGTGGCGGGTCGACTCGCGCAACGCCCGTCCCTCGTCGGTCAGACCGACTTCGACGGACCGCTCGTCGTCCAACCGGCGGCGACGCGTGACCAGGCCCGCCGCCTCCAGCCGCTTGAGCAGCGGGGTCAGGGTGCCGTAGTCCAGTTGCAGGTGGTCGCCGAGTTCCTTGACCGAGATCGACCCGTGCTGCCAGAGCACGAGCATCACCAGGTACTGCGGGTACGTGAGGTTCAGCGCCTGCAACAGGGGCCGGTAGGCGGACGTGACCGCGCGCGACGCGGCGTAGAGCGCGAAGCACACCATGTCGTCGACGGTCGACACCGCTTTGTCCGGGTCCATCCCCATGGCAACCACTCCTCACCGACCGGTTGTTCCCCGTTCGCCATGATGCCATGCGTGCCATTGGTCACGCTCAAAGTAAGTTGTGCACAAGTTAGTTGCGCACTAGCTTTATCGACATCAGCCCGCACGGAACGAGGAGAACACGATGACCAGCAACAACAACCCCACAGTCGTCCTGGTGCACGGCGCGTTCGCGGACGGCTCCAGCTGGGCCGGGGTGATCGACCGGCTGCGGGCGCGTGGCGTCGAGGCGGTCGCGGTGAGCAACCCGCTGCGCGGCTTGGCGCACGACGGCGACTACGTGGCGAGCGTCGCGGGCCAGATCGACGGGCCGGTCGTCCTGGTCGGGCACTCCTACGGCGGACCGGTCATCACGCACGCCGGTTCCAAGACCCCGAACGCGAAGGCGCTGGTCTACGTGGCGGCGTTCGGCATCGACCAAGGTGAGAGCGCGCTGGGTTCGGTCGAGAGCTTCCCGCCGGTGGACCTCGGCACGTCACTGGTGCAGCAGACGTTCCCCGACGGCGAGAGCGTCGAGGTCGAGTTCACCATCCGCCGTGACGCGTTCGCCGGGGTGTTCGCCGCCGACCTGCCCGCCGACTTCACCGCGACCGCCGCCGCCAGCCAGCGTCCGATCGCAGCGCGGGCGCTAGGCGAGCCCTTGACTGTCGAGCCGGCCTGGAAGACCCTGCCCTCTTGGTTCTTGGTGGCAACGGCCGACAACGCCATCCACCCCGACTCCCAGCGCGCCGCCGCCAAGCGCCTGGACGCCACCACAGTCGAGGTAGACGCCTCGCACGCAGTAGCAGTGTCCCGCCCCGACGAGGTAGCAAACCTGATCCTCGCCGCCGTCAACTCCCTAACCTGACACCCCCGCCCCAACCCCCGCCCCTGACACCCCCGCCCCTGACACCCCCCGCTCAACGCAACCACCCCGCGAGGTCGCGTCGGTCGTTCGTGACCCATTTTCCGGCGATCACGCCCTTCGATCGTCGGAAAATGGGTCACGAGCGGCCGACTTCCAGGCGACCGAGCCCGCGACGCCGGAGGCGGCGCAATCCAATACAGCGGCGCCATCCAACACAGCGCAAGCTTGTGTCGGAGGTGGTGCGGGTGTTGCGGCTGCCGTTCGCGGTGCACGACGAGGTGCGCGCGGAGTTCGAGCGACGCTGGTCGCGGGCGCGGCCTTCGCTGCTGGGTTTCCTCGCGCCACCGGTGGTCAGCCTGGTGGTCGCCCTCGTCGCCCCGTGGTCCGGCGCCGCGCTGCTGGGCTGGCCAGTCCTGGTGATCGGCGTCGCCGTGCCGGTGTGGTTCCTGGTCCGGAAGGTCTACCTGCACCGGACGAGCTGGTGGGCGGGCGTCGTCATGTACGGCGGGGTGGTGCAGGCGCTCGGGGTCGGGTTCCTCACCGCGAGACCGCTGCTGGTCGTGCCCACGGTCGTGGCGGCGGCGATCGGTGTGCTGCTGGTGGTCCGGGCGAAGGCCGTGCTGCTGGACGAGGTCGGCTGCGCGATCGCCGGGACGACGCTCGGCGTGCGGAGCGCGTCGCGGCAGGTCCGCAGCCCCACCGGCCACCTGGTGCCGGCCCACGCGGTGTTCGACGGCGAATGGCTGCGCTGGCACGTGTCCACCGGGTCGTCCCACCCGGACACGTTCGGCGGCGAACTCCCGATGGCCGAGATCATCGACGTGTGGGTGGCCGAGGCGAGCGGCGAGCCCGGCGGTCCGGTGGTCGTCGTGCGGACGCATGAACGGACCGTGGAACTGGTCGTCGGGCACCCGCACGACTTCGCCACCGTCCTCGATCGCCGGGTGCGGCTCCTCGGGCAACCGGGCTGGTCTTGACCTGGCCGGCCCTGAGGCCACGGATCGTCGTCGCGTGACGTCCGCCGTTGTTACTCGTTGGTCAGGAAAGACGTTCGACGACGGAAGGGGCAGCGGCCATGGCGACCGAGCGGTTGCGGCTTGAGGACGGCACGGAGCTGAACGTGGCACACAGCGGCCCCTCCGACGCCGAGGTGACCGTGGTGCTCGCGCACGGCTACGCGCTGGACCACCGCAGCTGGCACCGGGTGGTGGCGGCGCTGCCGGACTCCGTGCGGGTGATCGCCTACGACCACCGCGGGCACGGCGGGTCGTCGCCGGCGGACAAGGAGACCGCGACGATCGAGCGGTTGGGCGAGGACCTCGGCGAACTCGTCGAACGGCTGGCGCCCGACGGGCGGGTGATCCTCGCCGGTCACGCGATGGGCGGGATGGCCGTGATGGCGATGGCCGAGCGCCGTCCCCGCCTGTACCGGCAGCGGGTGGCGGGGGTGGTGTTCGTGTCGACCGCCGCGACGGGGTTGGCGGAGACGTCGTTGGCCTGGCCCAAGGCGTTGGGGAAGCTCGTCCGCGAGCTGGAACGGGCGTTCGGGCCGTTGGTGCGGGCGGTGCGGGAGAAGATCGAGCCGACGAAGACGGCCGGGTTGCGCTGGTGGCTGTTCGGCGACGAGCCGCGCCAGGAGGACGTGGACCTGACCGCGGACATGGTGTGGGCGCACTGGCCGGAGACGGTCGCGTTGTTCCGGCCGGCGGTGGACCGGTACGACCGCGAGGCAGCCCTCACCGTCGCGGGCGAACGGCCGGTGATCGCGATGGTCGGCGACGAGGACCGGCTCGTGCCCGAGTCGAACGCCAAGGCGCTGGCCACGGCGGTCGGCGGCGAGTCGGTGGTGGTGGAGGACGCGGGCCACATGCTTCCGTTGGAAGCGCCGACCGAGGTGGCGGCTCGGATCATGGAACTTGGCGTCTAGAGCCCGGCGGCCGAGCACGGCCGCCGGGCATCCGGTTCATGGCTTGCGGCCACGCCGCCCGCTGGTCGTTCACCTCGACGACGGCGTGGTCCGGTAGCTCTCGGTGTAGTAGTCGCCGAGGCGCTGCCGGTAGTCGTCGGCGTCGAACGTGTCCGCGTCGTACTCCGGCGCCTCCCGCACCTGGTCCTTGGTGCGGTCGACGTGCACCTTCTTGGCGTCGTGGTCGACCTTGACGACGGCGCCGACCGGCAGCACGACCTTCAAGCGCGACAGCCACGTGCCCGCGTCGACCAGCAGGCAGTCGGCGGGCACGCGGGCGTTGGACTGGTCGACCTCGCCGATCGAGCCGTCCAGCGCCTCGACCTCGTACCCGATCAGGCCGATGTCCGGGCGGTCCTGCCGCCCGGCCGACTCGGTCGCCTCGTCGGCCTCGGGGGAGTCGGTGTCGCGCCGGTCGAGCGTTTCCGCGACGTTGCGCCAGACCCACGGCGCGAAGGGGATGGGGAGCGGCTGCATCTCGGCCTCCTTGGTCGGATGGACAACCTGGGAGTACCCGTTAGGAGGGCCTCCGAGTCCCCACGAGACAGGTGGCCCGCGCCCGTCGCTGCTCAGCAAGCAGATGCCCCGGAACCTCGGGTTCCGTCACTAGCGGGTTACGTGGTCCAGCGCCAGACCGATGGCGGCCGTCCGCCCTTCGGCAGGGCGGCGGCGTGCTGGGCGGTGCGTTCCAGCCCCGGCACCCGTTCCATGGTCCGCCCCAGGTTGGCCGGGTACGGACGGTCGCCGGTGAGGGATTCGGTCAGGTCCAGCGCCTGCGCGGTGGTGAACTCGCGGCCCAGCAGGCCGGCGGTGAACGTGGTGTCCCGCCAGAGCCGGTCGGCGAGCATCGGACGGCAGTCCCGGACGATGCGGTCGTGGTCGAACGCCAGCGGCGGCACGTCGTCCAGCTGGGTCCACGTCGGGCCGGCGCCGGTCAGCCGGGTGGCGTCGATCGTGGACCACAGCGCGATCGACAACGTCGGCCCGCGTGGATCACGGGACGGCTCGTCGAACGTCGCCAGCTGACCCGACGCCGAGATCGCCTCCTCGGGCACACCGAGCTTGCCGGTCACCGCACGTCGGGCCGCGTCACGCAGCCGCTCGCCCCGGCCCAGCAGCACACCGGGCAGGGCGAGCGCGCCCGCGAACGGTTCGAGCGCGCGTGGAGCGACACCGAGCAGCACAGTGCGCGCGTTCGGGTCGAAGCGCAGCGCCAGCACGTCCACCGACACGAGGGTCGACTCGATCATGCCCCAATCCTCCCGCACGTCACCGGGGGACCGGTGTCCGCACCGCGTAGGCCGCCCGGTCGGGGCCGGCGCCGGTCACGAGGACCGGCACGCCCAAGTCCTCTTCCAGCCACGCCACCGGGTCCGGCATGTCGACCAACGTCGGCGTGCGGCCGGAAAGGAACTCGGTCAGCCCCGAGGACGGCAGGGGAGCGTCGTACGAGGTGGCCACCTTGAGACCGTCGACGTCCAGGTGCGTCACGGCCAACGCGTCCACGCCACCGCACGCCTCCACCGCGTACCGCAGCAGCACGGCGTCGAGGTGCCCCGCCCGCCACGAGCCCTGGTACTCGCCGGTGCCGTTGTGGCGTTCAGGGAACCGTGCCAGCACGCCGTGATCCTCGGTCGGAAGCGGCCCCGCGCCGTGGCGGGTCTGGTAGGTCCTCGTCACGCCGATCACGGTGGCACGGCGGTGTCCCAGCAGGCTCCGGGCGTTGTCCGGCGTGACCGTGGACCACGTGGTGTGCGGGTGGAACCCGTGCCACTGGTCGAGCAGCACACCCTGCGCGCCCTCGAACACCAGCCGGCCACGATCGGCGAGCCGGCCGACCTCGTCACCGGTCGTGACGCGGACCGCCCCCGCGAAGTCCCGGTACAGCGCCACCAACTCGTCCACCGACGTGCCGGCGCCGATCAGCGGCTCGTAGAACCGGGCCAGCGCGTCGAGCTTCCCCCGCAGCACCGAGGGCCGGGCGCAGTCGCCGACCGTCGGAGCCGGCCCTGGAACACCGATCACCCGCTGGTTCTCCACCACGTCGCCCGGGACCGCGCCCGCGAGCAGCGCGTACCAGGCGGTCTCACCGATGCCCTTCCCGCACGACCCGTGCCGACCATCACCGCGGGCGTCCTCCCGCGCCCGGTTCGCGGCCACGTGGATCGGGGTGGTGAGCAGGGCGTCGGCGTCGATCGACAGCAGCCGGAGGGGGTCGGCGACACCGAGTGCCGCCAACTCCTCCGACTCGCCGGCCAGGGCGATCGGCTCCACCAGCACGTGCCGGGAGAGGTGGGTCGGCACGCCCGCGAGCGTGCCGGACCCGAACTGGCTGAACGTGTGGTGCCGGTCGCCGACGACCACGTTGTGCGCGGCCTGCGCACCGCCGTTGAACCGGACCACAGACGTCACCGCGCCGCCCTGAGCCGCGCCGCCTTGCGCCAGACCGTCTTGCGCCAGACCGCCCCGCGCTGTGCCGTCCTGGCACAGCGCGTCGACGACCGCTCCCTTGCCCTCGTCGCCGAACCCCAGACCCACGACGATGATGTGCTCCGCCATCAGGTCAGCGCCACGTCGTCGGGACCGTCGAGCATCGGGGGAGTGGCCGACTTGGTCAGCCCCCTCCCACCCGCGTGGACGAGCGCCTTGCCGACCGACTCGCTCTCCGCCACCGACCCGATCTCGGCCAGGTCCACCATCGCCTGGTCCAGGTCGACCACCCGCTCCTCCATCCCGATCGTGGCGGCGATCAGCTCGCACACCGCGCCCGGGTCGTCCAGCTTGAGGAAGTTCTGGCCGAGCAGGTCACGCCAGTGGTCGGCGATCTGCGGGTCGTCGTAGTACGAGGACTGCTTGGGCAGCACGAAGTACACGTGCCACTTGCGGCTCAGCTCCTGGTACACCGACGCCGGGTCGATGTCCTCCCGAACGTCGTCCCCGATGAGCCGGCGGATGTGCTTGGCCTCCAGCCGCGGCTTGTTCAGCTCGTCGCCGATCAGGAACAGGTAGCCCTTGCGCCCGCGCTTCTGCCACGCGTCGGTCACCACGTGCCGGGCCACGAAGTAGGCCGCGAGCTCGTACGACTCGCTCTTCTGCCCGCCGCCGTTGCCCTCCAGGAAGATGGTGCGCAGCTGCTCGTCCATCCGGTTGTCCGACTCGAACTGCCCGACCTGGAGCGGCACGCGGTCGCTGTCCGCGTCACCGATGCCGCCGAACATCAGCTGCGGGTCCGTCAGGTAGCCCTTGCGCTGCAACAGGCCGTGCAGCTTGCCCAGCTTGCGCTGCATGATCTTCGGCACCTGGCCCATAGAGCCGGTGACGTCGAACAGCACCGCGATCGGCGTCGAGTCGGCGTGGTCGGGTGAGTCACGGCACTCGCGCGCCACCACGCCCTTCGGGTCGAGCGACGGGTCGGCCTTCCACTTGTCCCTCGGCTGCGACCGCAGCGTGGCGGTGTAGCCGAAGTCGTCGACGCCCTTGGCCGCGCGGAAGGTCCGGCCCGCCGCGTAGGCGTTGTCGTCCCACTTGCCGTGTCCCATGTCAAGCTCCTGTCCTGGGTAGCGCGAACGGGCGGAAGGTCCGTTCGCCGTAGAGTTCTTCGAGCAGGTCGTCGTACTCGGTGAGCAGGTCGGCGGTGTCGGGCCGTCGGTCCGGGTTGTCCTGCGTGCACCACCGCGCGAACGTGCGCTGTCGGGTTTCGTTGTCCGCCAGGAGGTCCAGCATCAGCATGTGTGCCATGTGGACGTCCGTGGCGGTGGTGACCGGTCGTCCGTCGTGGACTTCCGGCGGGTAGGCGATGGTCTTGTCGGTGGCCAGGAGCCGTTCGCCGGCCGTGACGCCGAACGTCCAGCCCGCGAGCACGATCCCGTGCTGCTCCGGGTGCACCAGCACGTTCGCCGGGGTGATCGCGCCGTGCACCAGTCCGATCTGGTGCGCGCCCGCGATCGCCCGCAGCAGCCTGCGGTGCATCCACGCGTAGTCACGCCCGTCCAGGCCTCCGGGGAACGCCCGGCGCACGTCCGCCAGCGTGACGAACCCGTCCACCAGCGGTTCGAGCACGGTGAAGGCGCGCTCGCCGCGACCCACGTCACCGGACTTGTCGACCAGGCGCGGGTAGTAGGGGCGGAGCCGGCGGTCGGTGAGCCGGTCGAGGCGGCGCAACGCGTCCCACTCGGCGTGCAGCAGCGGGTTGAGCGCCGGGTTCCGCACCACCTTGACCACGTGCGGGCCGTCGGTCCGGTAGACGTTGGCGACGCTGCCGACCGCGTGCCGGTCGGTGATCCGGTAGGTGGCGTGCGCGGTGCGCAGTTCGACCGGCGTCCCGTGCTGCCACTCGTGGTGCAGTCGGGTCAGCTCCGCCGACGCCGCGTGCGCCCTGGCGTCGTCCGCGCCGACCCGATCGGGGTGCAGCACGGTCGCCAACGCCCGGAACAGCCTCTGCGCCTCCTTCTTCCGGGTCGTGTCGAACGGACCGAACAGATCGGCCGGCGAGCCTGCCCGCTCGACTCGGTCGAGCGCTTCGTCCCTGGTGAACATAGTTTGAGTCTAGACGACTCAAACTGCTGGCGGGATGGAATAACGGTGTGTCCCCGGTCACGTCGGCTACCCGGCGGCGGCTTGGCGGTGCAGGCGGCTCACCGCCGCCATGCGCGCTACTCGTTGATGAGCTGCTCGCGCAGGATGTCCGCGTGTCCGCAGTGCTGAGCGAGCTCGCGCAACACGTGGAGGTACACCCAGCGAAGCGGGAGCGGGCCGCGTCGGTTGCCACGGACCGTGTCGTCCAGTCCCAAGGACGACGTCGCGCGGCGGGACGCTTCACATGCGGCGCGGTGTGCTTCCCGCACCGTGGCGATTGTGTCGTCGTCGTTGAGGATGAACGACTCGTCCGGTGTCGTGGGGATGCCGATCTCGGCGCGCGAGCGGCACGTGACGGCTTCGTTGAACCAGACCTTCTCCACGAAGGTCGCGTGCTTCACCAACCCCAGCAGCGTGGTCCGGGAGGGCACCAACGATCGGCGCGCTTGCTCCTCCGTGAGCCCGTCCAGGCAGCGGTTCAGCGCACCGCGGTGCTCGTCGAGGAACGCCTCGAACTGGGCTCGGACAGGCTGATCGACAACGTCGTCGGCGGACGCCTCTGGGGACACGTGCGAAGCATCCCAGACCGTCGTCCAGCGGACGAGGCTGTTTTCAGGTCCGGGCGATCGGCTGGGACGGGTCGCGGTGCAGGCCGGTCGCCGCCGCGAACGGCCGCCACGCGACGACGGTCACGCCCGTCACCACCACGACCGCGAACCAGAACGGTGTGGTGATGTCGAACTGCCGTGCCAGCACACCGCCGACCACCGCGCCCAAAGCCGACCCGCCGATGCTGAGCAGGAAGTAGGCGCTGCCGACCCGTCCGCGCAGCTCGTCGGGCACCTCGCGCTGCCGCACCGTATGGGTGATCACGTTCCACACCACCGCGTGAAAGCCGAACACGGCGAGCGTGGCGCCCGCGACCCACACGTTCCGGGCCAGCGCCAGCGCGAGGTGGGTGGCCGTCTCGATCACCAGCCCGATCCGCAACAGCGTGGTCGGCCCGAACCGGTCGATCAGCCGGTTCGCCAGGACCGTGCCGAGGATGCCGCCGATCGCGATGGTGCTGAGGAGCAGGCCGTACCACTTCCCGTCCAGGCCGAGCCGTTCACCGGCGTAGAGCACCAGGATGGACATCGCTCCGGTGAGCGTGAGGTTCATCAGGCACAGGCAGAGGGCGAGCGTCCGCAGCACCTCGTGCCGCCACAACCACTTCAGCCCCTCGCCGATCTCCACCCGCAGCGGTCGGCGTTCGGCGGGCACCTGCTTCGGCACGCCCCGCAGTGACGCGATCAGCAGCGCGGCGACCACGAACGTGACCGCGTCCAGCCCGAACGGCAGCGCGGCGGCGACCACGAACAGCGCGGCGCCGATCGGTGGCGCGGCGAACTGGTTCCCCAGGATGTGCGTGGCCATCAGGCGGGAGTTGGCCCGCGGCAGGTGTTCCTTCGACACCACGGCGGGGAGGATCGCGCCGGTGGCGTTGTCGGCGACCGTCTCGCCGATGCCGAGCAGGAACAGGCAGGCGTAGACGACCGGCACCGACGCCTGATCCGCCACGATGGCGACGGTGAGGAGCGCGACGACCCCGGCCCGGAACAGGTTCGCCGCGACGGCCAGCTTGCGCCGGTCCAGCCGGTCCACGATCGCGCCGCTGAGCAGCGAGAACAACAACCAGGGCAGCTGATGGGCGAACACCGCGCCCGCCACCAGCGCCGGGTCGTCGGTGAGCGAGGCCAGCAGCAGGGGCCCGGCGGCCGCCGTCATGCCGTCACCGATGTTCGACACCGCCGACGCGAGCCACAGCTTGCCGAAGTCGCGTCCGATCCTCGCCGTCATGGTGATGAACGCTAGCGAGCCGCCCGCGCGGGGGCACGTGGTTAAGCAATTCTTCGGATAGTCGAACATTGCTCACGGTATCCGCGGCACGACGTCCGGCGGCGCGACGGGCAGTGACCGAAGGTGGTGTGCCGATTACACTGCGCTCGAACACCATATCACGGCGATCTGCTCCGCAATGGCGTCCGATAGGCAGCGCCAATGGCAACTTCCGGTCACGTTAATACCGCCGGAGTCGTCCCGCAACGGCGAAGTAAACACTGGTTTGCGGGCCAGTCCGGCCGGGGTCGCCGCCCGCGCCGGCCGACCACCCCTACCGCCACCCCTAAGTGCGGAGTTACCTGTGGATACGTCCATGCGGAGCCCGACTCGCGGCCCAGCTCGCGCGGTGGCCGTTGCTGCTTGCGGCCGAACGGGACTGGGCCGTCTACCGCAAATCGCACAAAGCCCGCCGCGGGCGCCGCGAATCAGTGCTTAGGTACGCTGTCGTAGCGGCCGGCTCATTCCACGGAAGCGGTCGAGCCAGTGACGCGTCGCCGACAACGGCGGGCCAGCCTGGGGGATGGCAGCAAATGAATCTGGTCGAAAGAGAAAGCCATGCGGAATTACTCGTCGGTATGCTCGCGGACGGCCTGGCCGGCCGTGGCCGGGTCGCGCTGGTCTCCGGCGGTATCGCCACCGGCAAGACGGAGCTGATCTACGGCTTCACCGAGTCCGTCCGCGACGCGCTGGTGCTCAGGGCGACCGGGTCGCGTGGCGAGCAGCAGTTCGAGCTGGGCGTGGTGGAGCAGCTGTTCTACTCGGCCGCCATGCCCGCCGACGTGGCGACGCGCGCACGCAGCCTGCTCGCGTCCGCGATGGCCGCCGTGCCCGAGGACTCGACGGGTGGCGAGGGGGATGCCCGATCGGTCCACGACCTCTGCGCCCTGCTGCTGGAACTGTCCCGCGAACGACCGCTGGTGATCGCCGTGGACGACGTGCAGTTCGCCGACCGGACGTCCTTGCGCGTCCTGCTCCACCTGCAACGGCGGATCAGGTCCGCCGCCGTCCTGCTGGTGCTCGGTGAAGCCGCCGGCACGAGCACCCGGCCCGCGCACACCGCGCTGCGCGACGAGATCGTCCGGCAGCCGCAGGCACGTCACCTGCGGCTGAGACCGCTGTCCCCGGCGGGCGTCCGAGACCTGCTGGCGCACCAGCTCGGCCCGCAGGCGGCGGCCGACCTGGAGGAGCCGTGCCACGTGCTCAGCGGCGGCAACCCGCTGCTGGTGCACGCGCTGATCGAGGACTTCGTCGCGGCCGGCCGCCCGGCGACCGAGCAGGGCGTGTCCGAACCGGTCACCGGTGACGCGTTCGCGCAGGCCGTGTACACCTGCCTGCGCCGGGGCGAGGAGCTGCTGCTGCGCGTCGCGCAAGGCGTCGCGGTCCTCGGCGAGCTCGCCAAGACCGAGCTGCTCGCACGCCTGCTGGAGCTGGACTCCCGGACCGTGCGGGACGTGTTCAAGACCATGAACGAAGCCGGGCTGATGGACGCCGACCGCTTCCGGCACCCCGTGGCACGCACCGCCGTGCTGCGCGAGCTGGATCCGGACGAGCTGTCGGCGTTGCGGCTCAAGGCCGCGCGGTTGCTCCACGACGACGGCGTGCCGGCCGTGACGGTGGCCGAGTACATCACCGCCGCCGAGTGCGAACCGGGCGCGTGGGCGGTGCCCGTGCTGCGGGACGCGGCGGCGGAAGCGTTGGCGCGCAACGACATCCACCGGGCGGTGGAGTGCCTCGACCTGGCCCGGACGGCGTGCCGGGACGAGCCTGAGACCATCGCCGTCACGGCCACGCTCGCCGCCGCGCAGTGGTTGGTCGACCCGGCCGCCGCAGCCCCGCACCTGACCCGGCTCGGCGCCGCTTTCCACCGCGGCCTGCTCCCCGAACGCGAGGCGTGGGGTCTGGTGCGGGCGCTGGTGTGGTTCGGCCGGTCGACCGAGGCGGCGGCGGTGCTCGCCGAACTGGACGAAGGCGACCAGGACAAAGCCGAACAGGACAAAGCCGGACGTCACGTCACCCGGCACTGGCTGGTCACCGTCCAGCCGCAGCTGCTCGGCGACCTCGCGGCGGACCTGGACGGCCGACAGCTCGGCACGCTGGCGTCCGTGGCCGCGTTCGGCGCCACGCCCGCCGCCGTCGAGAGCGCGGAACGCGTGTTGCAGAGCGCCCGCATCGGCGAGACGCCGCTGGAAGAGCTGATCTGTGCGTTGCAGACGCTCAACCACGGCGACCGCGGTGACCGGGCAGGCTACTGGTGCGACGAATTCCTCGAAGAGGCGCGCACGCACCGCGCGGTCACCTGGCGTGCTGCCCTGTCGGACGTGGCCGCCGGCGTCGCGCTGCGCCGAGGCGACCTGGTGTCCGCCGAACGCCTCGCCCGTGCCGCGTTGGGCGCGTTGCCCGCGCCGAGCTGGGGCGTCGGCATCGGCTCACCGCTGGCCACGCTCGTGCAGGCGGCGACCCGGCTGGGCAAGTACCCGGAGGCCGACGCGCAGCTGCGCCAAGGCGTGCCGCAGGCCGTGCAGCAGACCCTGCACTGGCCCCAGTACCTGCTCGCCCGTGGTCAGCACTACCTGGCGACGGACCGGCTCCGCGCCGCGCTCGCCGACTTCCTCGCCGTGGGCGAACTGGCCGCCGAGTGGAGGCTGGACCTGCCGGTGCTGCTGCCGTGGCGGCACGAGGCCGCGCAGGTCTACGTGCGGATGGGCGAACCGGAACGCGCCCGCGAGCTGGTGGACGAGCAGCTGGCCATGCCGGGAGCGGACGGCGCCCGCGTGCGCGGTGTGTCGCTGCGGATCCTGGCCTCGGCCAGTGCGCCGGGACGTCGGCTGCCGCTGCTGCGGGAGTCGGTCGACCTCCTCGGCGGCCTCGGCGACTGGTACGAGCTGGCGTTGGCGTTCGCCGACCTCAGCGCCGCCCACCAGGCGTCCGCCGAGTTCGACCAGGCCCGTATCGCTGCCCGCCGCGCGCTGCGGCTGGCCAAGAGCTGTAAGGCGAAGCTGCTGCACGAGCACCTGCAACACCACCGCACCGCCACGGGCGGCCTTGACTTCGGCGACAGCACGGAGAACGGCGTGTCCGTGACGCCGCTGAGCGCCGCGGAACGCCGGGTCGCGGGTCTCGCCGCGCTCGGCTACACCAACCGCGAGATCAGCCGCCGGCTCTACATCACCGTGAGCACGGTCGAGCAGCACCTGACCAGGACGTACCGGAAGCTCAAGATCAACCGGCGGGCCGACCTGCCGATCCTGGCCAACCCGGTGCCGGGCGGGTTGCCGGTCGAGGCGCGTCCGGGGGTGGCGCTGCCCGGCGACCGGCTGCGCTGACCCCTTCGGTGGGTGCACGGCCGTGCGTGGAGTGGTGGACTGGGGGTGACGTGCGACCGACCCCAGGAGAGGGATGCCGATGACTCTCGACCAGACCGGCACGACCGACACCGCCCCCGCGTGGTGGACCTCGGCCGTGGTGTACCAGGTGTACCCGCGCAGCTTCGCCGACTCGGACGGCGACGGCGTGGGCGACCTGGCCGGGCTGACGTCACGGCTGGACCACCTGGAACGGCTCGGTGTGGACGTGGTGTGGCTGTCGCCGGTGTACGCGTCACCGCACGCCGACAACGGGTACGACATCTCGGACTACCAGGCGATCGACCCGGTGTTCGGGACGTTGGAGGACTTCGACCGGCTGCAGGCCGAGGTGCACGCGCGGGGCATGAAGCTGGTGATGGACCTGGTGGTCAACCACACGTCCGACGAGCACCCGTGGTTCGTGGAGTCCCGGTCGTCGAAGGACAACCCGAAGCGGGACTGGTACTGGTGGCGCCCGCCCCGGGACGGCTTCGAGGCAGGGCAGCCGGGCGCGGAGCCGACGAACTGGGAGTCGTTCTTCTTCGGCCCGTCGTGGACGTTGGACGAGACGGCAGGGGAGTACTACCTGCACTTGTTCGACCGCAAGCAGCCGGACCTGAACTGGGAGAACCCGGAGGTCCGGCAGGCGGTGTACGAGATGATGCGGTGGTGGCTCGACCGGGGCGTGAACGGCTTCCGGATGGACGTCATCAACCTGATCTCGAAGGACCCGGCGTTGCCGGACGGCGCGACGACGGGCGCCGGTGGCCTGGGTGACGGGTTCCCGCACTACGGCAACGGTCCGCGCATCCACGAGTTCCTGCGCGAGATGCACCGCGAGGTGTTCGAGGGACGGCCGGGTGAGCTGCTGACCGTGGGGGAGATGCCCGGTGTCACGTTCGAGCAGGCGAAGCTGTTCACCGACCCGGCGCGGCGCGAGCTGGACATGGTGTTCCAGTTCGAGCACGTGTCGCTCGACCACGGTCCCGGCGGCAAGTTCGACCCGAAGCCGTTGGACCTGCGCGACCTGAAAGCGTCGCTGGGTCGGTGGCAGACGGCGTTGGGCGACACGGGCTGGAACAGCCTTTACTGGAACAACCACGACCAGCCACGGGTCGTGTCCCGGTTCGGCGACGACGGCGAGCACAGGCGTGAGTCGGCGACCGCGTTGGCCACGGTGCTGCACCTGCACCGCGGCACGCCGTACGTCTACCAGGGCGAAGAGCTGGGGATGACCAACGCGCCGTTCGGCGGCGTGGGCGAGCTGCGCGACGTGGAGTCGCTCAACCACTACCGGCACTCGCTGGCGGCCGGGGGCGACCCGGAGTCGGTGTTGCGCGCCCTGCGTGCGATGGGCCGGGACAACGCCCGCACACCGGTCCAGTGGGACTCGACGCCCAACGCCGGGTTCACCACCGGCGAGCCGTGGATCGCGGTGAACCCCAACCACACGTGGCTCAACGCCGAAGCGCAGTACGACGACCCCGGCTCGGTCTTCAACCACTACCGGCGGCTCATCGACCTGCGCCACAAGCTCCCGGTCGTGGCCGTGGGCGACTTCCGCATGCTCATGCCCGACCACCCGCACGTCTACGCCTACGAACGCAGGCTGGACGACGCGCGCCTGCTCGTCGTGGCCAACCTCAGCGGCACCACCCAAGCGGCCGAACTGGACGCCGAGTGGTCCGCTTCCGACGTGATCCTGGCGAACACCGAAGATCTCCGGATCTCGCCCGGTCGGGTGGAACTGGCGCCGTGGCACGCCCTGGTTTTCCAACGGTGATTTTGGCCGGCGTGTATCCCACTTAGGGGCGAGAGTCTCTTTTCTACCGTAGGGGTTGTTGTGCCCCTCGGAGGTGGGAACGATGCGTTGGCGCCGGACAGTCGGTTCGTTGGTCATTTTCGCTGCCGTCACCGCCGGGTGCGGGAGCAATCCCGGACCCGGCGATGATCTCTCGCGGGATTCCGCGCAGTCCTCGGACACCGGAACGGATCAGCCCGGCGCCGAATCGACGGGCGCCGAACCCGACGCCGGCGAACCCAACGCGGGCGAATCCACTGACGGTAAAGGCACCGACGGTGAAGGCACGGCCACGGGCGGCCCGCCCACGCGAGGCGGCAAACCCGGAACGGCCACAGAGGGCAAAAAGCCGGGCGCGCTCGGCAGTCCGATCAAATTCGACCCGACCCAGCAGAACCCCACGCTCGCCGAACGGCGCGATCATTTCCGCGACCTGCTCAGGGCCGAATGCGGAGCCGACCTCTGCGACGTCACGTTCAGCGTGATCTACCACGACGAGCCCGACTTCGCCGGTGAGGACTGCTCGGTCCGGGGAACGGACTGGCCCAAGCCTCCCCATCGCGGCATGGTGATCACCATCGAGGTGAACAACCCGTGCTCGGAGAACCCGGCCCGGTCGAAGGACACGACGACGGTCACCACCGCCGCCGAGCGCACGACCACCACGACGCAGGACACCGCCCAGGCTCCGGAGCAGCCCACCGTTCCCGAGCGAGCGACTGTGCCTCCGACCAGCCCTGATGGCGGTTGACCGTGGCGGGCCCGCTCGATCGCCGCGGCCGTCCGCCGGTACCCGTGCCGGGCGTTAAGGCGCGGCGCATCGCGCATCCCCTGCATCACGTCAACGGCTCGGAACCACCGGACGACGCCGGGGAATCGGGACCGGCGCGCGCGCTGAAAGTCGTCGGCTCGGTCCTCGCCAACGCGACGCTGTTGACCGCCCTGGTGTTCCACTTCGGGTTCCTGTACACCCAGGTGTTCTTCGCGCATTTCGGCGTGCATTACACACTGCTCGGTGAGAGCACGGACATCATCCTGGTCCGCGGTGTCGACGGCATCTACATCCCGCTCGCGGTTATATCGGCTTCGGCGCTCGTCGTGATGTGCGTGATCGCCTACCTGCGCGCCCGGCTGGCCGAGAGCACCTGGCTCGCGATCCTGCGGGTTTGCACACCGATCGCCGCCGTGATCGGAATCGTCCTGGTCGGCATCGCCGTGGTCGTCGCGATCGACCCGCAACCGTTCCAGGACCACGCCGGTCTGCCGGGAATGAGTTTCTCCGCCGGAATCCTCCTGCTGATCTTCTCCTGGCGTCGGGTGATGTCGGGTGCGCCGGAACGGGCGACCGGCACGGCCGTGGCGGAATGGGTGATCACCTTCGTGCTGGTGAGCGTCGGCTTGTTCTGGGCGGTCAGCGACTATTCCAGCGCGGTCGGTGTCCGGCGGGCGTCCGAAACGGAGGCCGCCATCCCCGCGATGCCGCACGTGCTCCTGTTCAGCGCGAAAAGCCTCAATTTCGCCGCGAACGGCGTGGCCGAGGTCGAATGCCAACGCCCCGAGTCCGCCTACCGGTACCGCTACGACGGCCTCAAGCTCCTGCTCCAGTCCGGGAACCAGTACGTCCTGCTGCCGGCGGAGTGGACGCCGTCGGACGGCACGGCGATCATCCTGCCGCGCTCCGAGCAGGTCCGACTGGAGTTCACCCCGGCAGCGAGCCCGCCCGGTGACACCTGCTAGCACCACCTCTGTCGCGGTGCGTGAGCAGGCCTGACAGCCGATCGTCCGGCGTTTGCCTTCGCGGGACAGGGGAGTGGGCCGTGCGGATCGGGTACAGCGCCGAGGCCCGGGTGCTCGATCGGGCGATCCGCTGGGCCTCTTCGCGTCGGCCGGGTGACCCGGTCGGGCAAACTCGTTTCGCGTCCACGACGGTCTTGCCGGACAATCGCCCGATCATCGCGGACGCGACGGAGGGTGATCGGTGCTGGGTGGGGATGTCGGGCTTGAGCTCGGCCTGCGGGTGGCCAACGCGCTGGAAGCGGCGCTCGACGTGGAGATCACACCGGACGAGGCGCTGATCCGACCCTCCGCACCCGGTCGCGGCGCGGACTACCAGTGCAACGTGGCCATGAGCCTGGCCAAGAGGCTCGGCCGGCCGCCGCGTGACGTCGCCGCCGCGATCGTGGCGAACCTGGACGCCGCCGAGATGGTCGAGCCGCCCGAGGTCGCCGGACCGGGGTTCATCAACCTCACCCTGCGCCGCGAGTGGCTGGAAGATCAGACGACCCGACTGCTCGGCGACGACCGGCTGGGCGTGCCGACGGCCCAGGACGGGACGGGCGGGCGCAAGCGGTACGCCATCGACTACGGCAGCCCCAACGTGGCCAAGGAGATGCACGTCGGCCACCTGCGGTCCTCGATCATCGGCGACGCGGTGGTGCGGATGCTGGAGTTCGCGGGCCACGAGGTGATCCGGCACAACCACCTCGGCGACTGGGGCACTCCCTTCGGAATGCTCATCGAGCACTTGGTGGACCTCGGCTGGACGTCCGGCGACCACACGATCAGCGACCTCAACGGCTTCTACCAGGAGGCGCGCAAGAAGTTCGACGCCGACCCGGAATTCGCGGACCGGTCACGCCGCCGCGTGGTGGCGCTGCAGGGCGGCGACGAGACGACGTTGGCGCTGTGGCGCGAGCTGGTGGAGGAGTCCGAGCGGCACTTCGCCACCGTCTACGAGCTGCTGGGCGTGAAGCTGACCGCGGAGGACTACTACGGCGAGAGCTTCTACAACCCGTTCCTGGCCGATGTCGTGGACGAGTTGGAGGCCAAGGGCCTGACGGCGGTCAGCGACGGCGCGGTGTGCGTCTTCCCGCCGGGCTTCACCAACCGCGAGGGCGAACCGCTGCCGCTGATCGTGCGCAAGCGCGACGGCGGGTACGGCTACGCGAGCACCGACCTGGCCACCGCCCGCTACTGGACCCGTGAACGGGGCGCCACCGACCTGCTGTACGTGGTGGGCTCTCCGCAGGCGCAGCACTTCCAGATGGTGTTCGCCGTCGCCCGCGAGGCCGGGTGGCTCGGCGACGAGCACCAGGCCGTGCACATCGGGTTCGGGTCGATCCTCGGTGAGGACGGCAAGGTCCTCCGCACCCGTGCCGGCGGGTCGGTGAAGCTGGTGGACCTGCTCCGCGAGGCCGTCGACCGGGCCGCCGCCGTGGTCGCCGAACGGTCCAAGATGGACGCCGCGCAGCAGGAGGCGGTGTCCCGCGCGGTCGGCATCGGCGCGGTCAAGTACGCCGACCTGTCCAGTGACCGGGAGAAGGACTACGTCTTCGCCTGGGACCGGATGCTGGCCATGGAGGGCAACACCTCCGTGTACCTCCAGTACGCCAACGCGCGTGTGCCGTCGGTGCTCGCCCGTGCCGGGAAGCAGGCGGAACCGGGAACCCCGGTCCTGCTGGGCGTGACGGCGGAACGCGCGTTGGCGCTGAAGCTCCTCCAACTACCGGCCGCCCTGTCCACCGCGACGGCGGAGTACGCGCCGCACAAGCTGTGCACGTACCTGTACGAGACGGCGGTCGCCTTCTCGACGTTCTACGAGAACTGCCCGGTCGTGCACGCCCCGGACGACCGCACCCGCATGTCCCGGCTGGCCCTGGCCCAGCTGACGTCCCGCGTGCTGACCCTCGGGTTGTCGCTGCTCGGGATCGAGGCCCCGGACCAGCTGTGACGAGGAGATCCCCTTCTCTTGTCCACCGATCTCCGTGATGTCGTCGGAGAGGACGTGGTCGGAAAGCCTGGCCTCACGTCTGGTAGCGCGGGTTGGTGGCGTGCCACTCGAACCCGCCCCCCATCCATGCCCGAGCCCCGCGCAGGAACCGCTGTAGTTCCGGTGACGGCAAGGCCTGGAGCTCCCGGTGGCCCGCTTCGAAGTCGCGGACGAGGTTGTTGTGGAGGTCGACGGTGATCTCGGTGGCCTCCTCGACCGAACTGCCCCGGTCGGCCATGATCTGCAGGACCATGTTGCAGACCGGGGTCTCGTCCGCCGCGTCCTTGGCCACCGAGTGCAGGTCGTTGACCATCACCGAGGCGGTGCCGGCCTGCATGAGCAGGCGGCGGACACGCGGGTCGTAGTACAGGTTCGCGGGGAGTTCGTAGCCGCCGACGGCGTCGACCACGGTCATCGACGTGTAGAAGCTGTCGTGCTGCCTGGCGGCGAGGTACTCCCACGCGGGCGGGTACTTGCCCGTGTGCCGCCACGCCGCGTACGCGTTCCAGCTGACGAACATCGCGAACGTGGCGTAGCAGGCTCGTTGGACCTGCGCCGGCGTTCCCTGCCTGGCGAGGTGGTCGACCGCGGACTTCAGCGCGACCAGCACGGGATCGCCGCGCAGCGCTTCGTCCAGCTCGGCGGAGAACTCCCCGGCGGGCGCCACCGGGTCCATGGCCGCCATCACGAGCGCGAGTCGCGGCGGGAGCTCCACCGGCACGGCGCCCATCCCGCTGTCGTCGGCGTAGAGGTCGTCGGCCGCCCACCAGGCGGCGTTGAGCCGCGCGGCGATCAGCAGGCGCTCCGGGTCGTCCGTGTCGGTGTGGGCGAGCATCGCCAGCCGCCCGAAACCCGCCTTGCGCAGCGGTTCGAGATCGTCGTCGGCGAATCCGCACTCCGACGCCCAGCGGACGAGCCGGTCGTCGACCTCCTCGCCGAGCGGCTCGTTGATCCGTTCCACGACGGGCACGTAGAGGGGCGGCGCCTCGCCGTCGCCCCACGGCCGTTCGACGTACGCGGGATCGTGGCCGAAGAGGGGGGCGACGTGTGCCGCCGAAGTGCCCAGCCCGGACGGTCCGGCCAGCGCGGTGGCCACCGCCACCGCGCTGTCGAACGGCGTCCCCTCGTGCTCAGACACGGTCGGCCGCGATGAGCAGGTAGTGGAAGCTGCCTTCGCGGTACGCGGTGAGGAAGGCGTCCTCGATGCCGGTGGCGACCGAGGACTTCGCGCGCAACTCCCAGTAGGGAATCGTCGCCGCGGTCAGGTCGATCACGTTGATCGGGACGAAATCATTGGTCGCCAATGCCTTGAAGTACTCGCTGCGCGGGTGGATGTTGCAGATGTAGTGCTGGTCGATCTGGCTCACCGCCCGCGACCGGCCGCCGGTGACGTCGTTGTAGCAACCGGTAATGGTGACGTAACGACCGCCGGGCGCGATCTGGCGCGCGTGCTCGGCGAACAACTCGAACAGGTCCACGTACATCGTGCTCTCGTTGTTCCACGCCGCTTTCATCGAGCCCGTTTCGAAGCGGGTGTCGAGCATGTTGCGCAGGTGGTACTTCACCTTGTCGTCGACGCCCCGCTTGTGGGCCTGGGCGTTGGCGAACTGGACCTGCTTCTCCGAGATGGACACACCGTCGACCCGGCAGCCGAAGCGCTCGTTGGCCATGATGCTGGTGCCGCCCCGGCCGCAACCGGCGTCGAGCAGGCGGTCACCGGGCAGGATGTCGCCCAGGTTGTCGAGCAGGACGTCGGCCTGCGCGGTCTCGAGGCGGTGCATCTCGGCGATCACGGCCTCGTCGCGCCGGTCGGCCGGGACCTCCAGCACGGCGGGGTCGTAGTCGCCGATGCCGTAGTGGTGGTGGTAAAGGCCGTCCACCTCGCCCAACCGCAGGTTCACCGGGTTCTTCTCGTTGTTCCAGTACGTGGCGATCGAGCGCTGGTAATCAGTGCGCAGCACCGGTCGTCCCTCGGTGTCCTGTGCGGTCGTCATTGAGTCGGCTCCCTACGTCGTTTCCCGTGACCCACGCCCATTTTGGCCTTCGGCGAAACTAACACCACGTTCTGTGCGTGCGCAGTCACCTGACGGAGTGGCGTGACGCCGACCGGCACAGGATTCGATCCGAGGAGTTCTTATCCCATTGGCCGCAATTTTCACCCGCTCCGGTGACGACCGAGCACCGTGAGTGGATGCCTTTGGCGCGCGATTACACCTTTTAGGCGGATCACGGGACGAGGACGACCTTGCCGGTGACGGTGCCGGACTCGGCCAGCCGCATCGCGTTCGCCACCTGCTCCAGCGGCACGCGGGCGGCGACCTGAGGGCGCAGGGAGCCTTCGGCCAGCAGTGCGAACACCGCGCCGAGGTCGCGGGTCATGCGGGCGCGGAACTTCGCCGCGTTCCGCCTGCCCGCCCAGATGTTGAAGAACGTCGTGGTGCGGCCGTTGGGCAGCGCGTTCCACCACAGCAGGCGGACGAACAGCTTCAGCACGGGCAGGCGGGACGAGCCCTCCTGGTCACGGGTGGACGCGGTGCCGTAGGCGACGAGCGTGCCGCGCGGCGCGAGCAACCGGTAGGAGTCCACGACGCCGGGGCCGCCGACGTGGTCGAACACCGCGTCCACGCCGTCCGGGGCGAGTTCGCGCACCTTGGCGGGCAGGTCGGTGTCCCGGTAGTCGATCGGGGTGGCGCCCAGCGCGCGGACGGCGTCGTGGTGCCGGGGTGAGGCGGTGCCGATCACCCGTGCCCCGGCGAGGCGGGCGAGCTGCACCAGGGTCGAGCCGACGCCTCCGTTCGCGCCGTGCACCAGCACGGTCTGGCCGGCGGTCACCTTCGCGATGCCGTGCAGCATCTGCCACGCGGTGAGGCCGTTGACCACGACCGTCTCCGCCTCGGCCGGGTCGACGCCGTCGGGGACCGGCACCAGGTCGGCCGCGTCCACCAGCGCGTGGCTGGCCCAGCCGCCGATCTTGGTCAGCGCGGCGAACCGCCGGCCGACCAGCGTCGGGTCGACCCCGGGGCCGACCTCGGCGACCGTGCCGACCAGGTCGTAGCCGGGCACGAAGGGGAACGCCGGCTGGTCGTAGTACTTGGCGCGGCGCATCTGCTGCTCGGCGAAGGACACCCCGGACGCCTCGACCCGCACGAGGGCCTGCCCGATCGAGGGGGAGGGGCGATCGCGGCGGCGCAGTTCGAGACCGTCGGGCTCGACGGCGCCGGGGAGCACGACTTCCAGGACCTGCTCGGTGGACGGCTTGCCCATCGCTTCCTCCAAGGGTGTGAGTGGTCAGTCACTCAGTACTTGGCCGAGTTAACGCCAGCTCGGCTATATGTGTCAACCCAGGCAGCTTTTGAGGAGTGGTTGGTGAGTCACAGTTACGACGGGTACGCGTGCGCCTCGGTGGCCTTGACCGCCGCCCACAGCTCGTCACCGGGCTGGAGGCGGAGGTCCGCGACGGTCGCGGTGGTGATGTCGGCCAGCACGGGCGGCACGCCGTCCAGCCGCACACGGGTGGTGTGGGCGTGCTGCTCGATCCCGGCCACGGTGACGCGCCACGCGTTGCGCGGGCTGCCGGTCGGGTGCCCGGGGTGGAGGCTGACCGCGGTGGGCGGGAACACGACGTGCACCGGCCCGGTCGCCGGCATCGCCACGGTGAGGGTGCCGCCGGCGTCCAGGGAGACGGTCGTGCCGTGCGCCGTGCCGCGGTAGAGGTTGAGGCCGACCAGGTCGGCGACGTAGTCGGTGCGCGGGCGGCGGGCGACCTCGGTCGGCGTGCCCTGCTGCACGATCCCGCCGTGTTCCAGCACCACCAGCCGGTCGGCCAGCACCATCGCGTCCAACGGGTCGTGCGTGACGAGGACCGTGTGGCCGGGGTAGTCGCGCAGGTGGCGGCCGAGTTCGGCGCGCACGTGCAGCCGGGTGGCGGCGTCGAGCGCGGCCAACGGCTCGTCGAGCAGCAGCAGGTCAGGGCCGGTGACCAGGGCGCGGGCCAGGGCGACGCGTTGGGCCTGCCCGCCGGACAACGTGCGCGGCCTGGCCTTCGCGTGCGCCGTCAACCCGACCCGGTCGAGCCAACGAGCCGCTTCCTCCCGTGCCGCCGCACGTCCGATCCCCCGCGCCCGCAGACCGAAAGCGACGTTCTCCAACGCGGACAGGTGCGCGAACAAGAGGTAGTCCTGGAACACCACACCGATCGGACGCCGTTCGGCGGGCCGGAACACGTCCGGCGGCGCGTCCCAGGTCTGCCCGCCCAGCCGGATGTGCCCACCCGTCAACGGAAGCAGCCCCGCGAGCGCACGCAGCGCCGTGGTCTTGCCCGCCCCGTTCGGCCCGAGCAGCGCGACGACTTCGCCCGGTTCGACGGCCAACTCCGCGTCGAGCCGGAACCCGTCCCGGGTGACCTTCAAGTCCGCGTGCAAGGTCATGACGGCCCGCTGATCCACCGGTCGCGCAGCGCGGCCAGCACACCGACGGACACCAGCAGCAGCACGACGCTGAGCACGATCGCGGACTCCGGATCGGTTTCCAGGGCCAGGTACACGGCCAGCGGCATGGTGGTCGTCTCACCGGGGAAGTTGCCCGCGAACGTGATGGTGGCGCCGAACTCGCCCAACGCGCGCGCCCAGCACAGCACCGTCCCCGCCACCACGCCCGGCAGGATCGACGGCAGGGTCACCCGCCGGAACGCCAACCAGCGCGACGCGCCCAAGGTCGCCGCGGCCTCCTCGTAACGAGGGTCGGCCGCGCGCAACGCGCCCTCCACCGAGATGACCAGGAACGGCATGGCCACGAACGCCTCCGCCAGCACCACCCCGGCCGTGGTGAACGGCAGCGAGATGCCGAACCAGGCGTCGAGGTGCTGCCCCACCAGTCCACGCCGGCCCAACACGAACAGCAACGCCACACCGCCCACCACCGGCGGCAGCACGAGCGGCACCGTCACCAACGCCCGCAGCACACCGCGCCCTGGCACGTCACCGCGCGCGAGCAGCCACGCCAACGGCACGCCGAGCACCAGGCAGACGACCGTCGCCAGGCTCGCGCACACCAGGGACAGCCGCAGCGCGTCGCCGACCGACTCGCTGAACAGCTGCTCCGGCAGGGTCCTCCAGGGCGCGCGCACGAGCAGTCCGACCAGCGGGATCAGCAGGAACGCGAGCCCGACCACGGCCGGCAGCACCAGGACCACCGGCAGTCGACCCCGGGCGCGGCGACGGGTCGACGTCACGGCACGTCGAACCCGGCCTCGGCGAGCACCGCCCGGCCCTGCTCGGACCGGACGTGCTCGATGAACGCCCGCGCGCCCGCGTCGTTCGGCGCGTCCGCCAGCGGCGCGATCACGTAGTCGTTGACCGTCCGATCGGCTTCGGGGAACGCGACGCCCTCGACCTCGCCGGCCGCCGACCGCACGTCCGTCCGGTACACGAGCGCCGCGTCGACCTCGCCGAGCCGGACCTTGGCCAGCACGGCCTTCACGTCCTGCTCCAGCGTGTCCGGCCGGGCGGTGATCCCGGCGGCGTCGAACGCCCGCTTCGCCGCCGCCCCGCACGGCACCTGCTCCGCGCACAACGCGATCTTGGCTTCGGCATCGCCGAAGTCGGCCAGCCCGGAGATGCCCGCCGGGTTGCCCCGGGGCACCGCGATCTCCAGGCGGTTGCGCGCGAACGTGACGGGCGCGGCAGCCGTTCCGCCCGAGTCGACGACCTGCGCCATGTTCGCGGGCGCGGCGGAGGCGAACACGTCCGCCGGCGCGCCCTGGCCGATCTGCTGGGCCAGTCCGGCGCTGCCGCCGAAGCTGAGCACGACCTCCACGCCGGGGTGCGCGGCCTCGAAGTCCTCGCCGAGCCGGGTGAACGTCCCGGTCAACGACGCCGCCGCGAACACGGTTATCCGCCCGGTCGCCGCACCATCGGATCCGGTCGCGCCGCAGCCCGTCAGCACCATCAACGCCACCAGGGCGAGCGCACGCATCAGGCCTCCGGGATCTCGACCACGACGTGGGTGGACTTGATCGAGGCGACCGCCACGCTGCCGACCTCCAGGCCCAGCTCGTCGGCCGACTCGCGGCTCATCAGCGACACCACCCGGAACGGCCCGGCCTGCATCTCGACCTGCGCCATCACCCCGTCCTTGAGGACCCGGGTGACGATCCCGCGCATCCGGTTGCGCGCCGACGCGGCCACCGTCACCCCCGGTTCGGGCGCCTCGGCCAGGTGTTGGGCGAACTCCGCCAGCTCCCGGCCGTCCACACCCTTGCGCCCGCTGTCGAGCTGCACCTCGGCCAACCGGCCCTGCTCGATCCACCGGCGCACGGTGTCGTCGCTGACCCCGAGCAGGGCGGCAGCCTCACTGATCCGCAGATTCGGCACAGTGACGAGTATAACTCCGTACCTGCGGCACTTCGTGATCTTGGTTTCACCCGTTCGGGCCTGGGTACGCCACAGGAAGCCGGTCCGATCGGAGGTGGCAGCCATGACGACCTCAGCGGAACGCGTCGGCCTCCGCCGTCGTCCCGTCCAGTCCCTCGCCCTGTTCGTCGGGGTGGTGTTCCTGCTGGTCGGCCTCCTGGGCTTCGTGCCGGGCGCGACCGCGGACCTCTACCTGCTCGAATTCGCCGGACCGCACTCCGGCGCGATGCTGTTCGGCGTGTTCCAGGTGTCCCTGCTGCACAACTTGCTGCACCTGCTGTTCGGCGTCGCCGGGATCCTGTCGGCCTGGACGTGGGGCGCGTCCCGCCTGTTCCTGGCCGTGGGCGGGTTCCTCTACCTGCTGCTGTGGGTCTACGGGTCGGTCGTGCACTCGATGGACCACGACGGCGGCGCGGCCAACTTCGCCCCGTTCAACCCGGCCGACAACCTGCTGCACCTCGCGCTGGGCGCCGTCATGGTCGTCCTGGCCGTGGTCGGCACGGTCTACGAACGCACCCACGGGCAGTATCCCGGTCGCGAGCAGCGTGGTCGGTGACGCCCGGTTGATCGGTCGTCGGAACCAGTCGCGTAAGTTCACCCAAGGAGGCGCTTGACTGGGAGGACGTTGATGGCGAGTTCCGGAGGACGGCGGCATTTCGGGCGAGTGGACCCGTTTTGCCTGTTCATGGTCCTGCCGCTGGTGCTGATCGCGGGCATCCTGATCGTGGGTGGCCTGGCCTTGGTCGGCGTCGTCGTCATCGTCATCGCGGCGATCGTGATCTTGATCGACTCCTGGACGAACCGGCCGCTGCCGTTCGACCTGCCCGACGAGGACTACGACTACGAGCCGCCGCCACCCGGTCGCCGCGCCCACTGACCGCGCCCACTGACCGCGCCCACTGACCGCGACCTCTGGTGCGACCGCCGCTCAGGCGTAGGTGTAGATGCCGCGGTGGTCCAGCGTGGAGGCCACGGTGGCGCCGAAGGGCTCCAGCACCTCGTTCACGTCGACGACGTTCGCGACGTTCCCGCCGGGCTGGTACCGGGAGGCGCCGAATCCCCAGGACGTCTGCCAGCGCGACCAAAGCCGGTCGATGTTGCAGTGGTGCAGGAAGAACGCCGGGTCGTTCGGCGAGTCGACCTGCGCCATGTGCCCGCCGACCCAGTTGTGCACGCGCCCGTGCAGGGCCGGCGTCAGGCCGCCCTCCACGCGGTTGCGCATGCCGCCGCTGGAGGCGGAGCTCCAGGGCGCCACGTCGTAGGTGGACGTGCCCATGATCGAGTCGACATCGGACGTGGTGGGCAGTGAGCCGCGCAGCGTCATCGCCCGGCGCAGCGACGTCGAACTCGTGGCGCTGACGGTGATCGGCCAGTTCGCGGAGCCGGCGAACGGGCCGCTGACGACGGGGCCGTTGCCGCCGGAGCCGTTGCCGCCCATGAGGTCGGAGGTGAAGGGCGCCCCGGTGGTGGAGCGGTTGGCGGCCCAGTTCCAGTAGGGCAGGTCGACCGCCGGGTTGAACGCCTTGAGGGCGTTCTCGAGTTCCAGCAGGTACTGCCGGTGCCACGGCAGGAACGACGGCGACATGTGCGCGTACCTGTGGTTGTTGACGACGTTGAAGTAGGTCATGTGCGTGCGCACGAACCAGTCGTAGTTGCGACCGCCGGCCTGCGCCTTGAGCGCCTTCAGCGCCGCCACGAAGTTCGACTTCTCGGTGGCGGTCAGGGCGGCCGCGCTCTTGCGGGTTCCCATGGGCTCGTTCCTCTCGGGGTGGTCAGGCGCCGGTCACGGGTGCGGGTGGTCGGCGTCGTGGGTCAGTTCCTGGTCCCCGAGCTGGTCCACGGCCAGCTTCGCCAGCTTCTTCAGGCCGTCCCGGTTGTTCCCCTCGTCCAGGGGGATGGGGTCGAAGTGGTTGACCGTGCTCAGCACGGCGGTGTACGTCGCGGTCGAATCGGGGGCGACGGGCAGCTCGATCTGCATGACCCCGAGCTTCTTGCCGTTGATGTGCACCTTGTGCTTGCCGTTGGCCTTGTCGTGTTCGCCCTTGATCTTCTTGCCTTTGTAGGTCTCGTCGAAGTCGCGGGGATCCGGCAGGGCGGCGGAGTCGACCGGGCGGGCCGTCGCGCCGGAGGAGGTCAGGCCGGTGAAGCCGGCCGCGGTGATGGCGACGAGGGTGGCCGCCGTGCCATGTCGGAGCACGTTGCGGCGTGACATGTCATTCATGGGAAGTCCTCGGGGGTGGGTGTTGTGAGAGGCCCCCACCGGCGTCGCGACTGCTGCCGCGATCGGCCGTCCCTCTCATGTGGAGCGTGCAACTGCTCCACATCCCGGACAACCACCCTCACCCTGCCGTGTGGGGGCCTGTACACCCCTGTGGGTGACAAGTGGCGAGCCGGCGCTCGTGACACCCACGCAGGTGACCCCTCAGGCGGTGCGCAGGGTGAGCAGTGAGATCTCGCTCGGCGCGAAGACCCGCAGCGGCGGCCCCCAGAACCCGGCGCCCCGGCTCGTGTAGAGCCTGGTGCGCTCGCCGTGCCGGCTCAGCCCGGCCAGGACCGGCTGCTGGAGCCGCACGAGCAGGTGGAACGGCCAGATCTGGCCGCCGTGCGTGTGACCGGACAGCTGGAGGTCGACACCGGCGGCCACCGCCTTCGGGATCTCGCTCGGCTGATGCGCCAGCAGCACCACGGCATCGTCGTCACGAGTGCCCGCCAGCGCGGCGGCGAGGTCGGAGCCGTGGCCCGCTTCGCCGGAGTGCGCGGCGGTGATGTCGTCCACGCCCGCGATCACCAGCCGCGCGTCACCGCGTTCCAGCACCCGGTGCTGGTTGTGCAGGCTGGTCCAGCCCAGGTCGGCCATGTGGTCGAGCCAGGCCTGGGCGTTGCTGCCGTACTCGTGGTTGCCGGAGACGTAGAACCGGTGCCGCGCCCGCACGTCGCCCAACGCGGCGGCCTGACCGCGGCGCTGCGCCACCGTGCCGTCCGCGATGTCGCCGACGTGGACGACGACGTCCGCGGCGAGTCCGTTGACCGCCGCCACCGTGCCCTCGGACCACTTGGTGCGGTCGATCGCGCCGTAGTGCGTGTCGGCGAGGACGGCGATGGTGAGGCCGTCGAACGCCTTGTCGAGCCGGGGGAGCACCACGTCGGTCCGCTTGATCCGGGGCACCCGGCGTGCCTCGATGATGCCGTAGGCGACCAGGGCCAGGGCGACCACCAGCAGTGACACCGCGACGAACCGCGAGCGGAACGGGTCCGCCACGTCCGTTGCCGCCAGCACGAGCCGCAGCACGTGGGCGATCAGGGACCAGGCGAAGAACACCCACGCGACGCCGAGCATCAGGTGGGCGGTGCGGGCGGCCCGGTCGGAGTGCTCACGGCCGTGCGCACGGACCAGGAGCAGCGGGAACGCCACCGACGTGACCACGAAGAACGCTGTGCCGACCGCCTGAACGGGCCACGGCCACTGGGCGCCCGGCGTGAGCAGCACCGTCCACGGCACCCAGAACAGCAGCGCGGTCACGGTCAGCAGCACCGCCGTGAAGACGACCCGCCGCCGTGCGGCTGGACGGGGTGGCGCGGTCGTCGTGCTCGACATCGGTTCTCCTCGGCGTTACGAACCAGTGGGCTCTTATCGAAGGTAGCCCGCCGCCTGGCAGCTGTCCAAGTTTGCCGGTGGAGCGCCCGGAAACCCTGGTCGCATGGCCGACGACGAACGTGAGATCCGCGTGCCCGAGGTCGACACCACGGCGCAGGAAGAGCAGCTGGCCGACACGCAGCGGAAGATCGACGAGGCGAAGGTGGCCGCCGCCGACCTCGCCCGGACCACCCCCGATCCGCTGCCCGACAGCGAGCCCCCGGAACGGTCGACACCCGCGTCCTAGCCCCTCCGCGGGCTGGTCCACAGTGGACTCACCCGAATGGCGGTTGCCGACTGTGAACACGGGTATGGATAGTTCGATCTTCCGTGTGAGATGTTCAGTCGATTGCCGCTTGACCGGGGGTAACAGGGCGTGGCCCGTCCAACCCGCAGCGTGGTGGGCCCGCCACTGTCGTCACCCGGGCAGGCCGGCTTGCGTCGGATCAGACGCCTGACCGAGGTCTACGCCTGGCTGTCCGGCGTCGCCTTCACCCTCCAGCTGTTCTTCCTCGGGGACGGGCACGGTCGCCTCCTGCTCCTCGTGCTGGTGCCCGCCGTGCTCGCGTCGTGGTGGCTGCGGCCGGCCAGGGACGGCTGGGCGGTGGCACTGGTGGAAGGCGTGATCGCCCACGGCGCGGTGTTCGTGCTGCCCAATCCCCAGCCGGTCATCGGCTTCCTGTTCGCGGTGACGATGCGGCGCGCGCTGCGCGGCCACACCGAACGGTTCCCGCTCAAGGCGGTGCCCGCGCTGCTCGGGTACCTGTCCGGGTTCGGGGTGTGGGTCGTGGTCAACCCGGCCACGGTGACCGGCCCGCTCGTCACGTCCGTCGTGATGCCGCTGGTCGCTCTGGCGGTCGGGACCATGGCGCTGCACGAGACGGTGCGCTCGGCGAGGCTGCTGGAGGACGCGCACCGGACCGTCGAGGCGGTGGTGGTGGCCAGCCCGGTCGGGCTCGTGCTGCTCGACGCCTCGGGTGCGCCGCAGCTGCACAACGAGCGGGCGCGTCAGCTGCTGGAGTGGGACGCGGGCGGCTCGGGGCGGGTGCCGTGCCCGCACGGTCCGGACATCTCGCGCTGCGGCGACGGCTGCCGTTCCGCCGAGGACCCGGTGGAGGTCGGCGTGACCCGTGCGGACGGCTCGACCGGCGTGCTGGCGGTGCACGCGGTGCCGGTGGAACACGTCTCCGAAGAGCACACCGTGGTGACCGCGCTGGACGTGAGCAAGCGTCGGGAGTGGGAGGACGCGTTGCGCACCCGCGCGGAGCGGGACGAGTTGACCGGGCTCGCCGGGCGCACGCACTTCCTGCACCTGGTGGACGAGGCGTTGCGCGGTGGTGAGGCGGTCGGCCTGCTGGTGCTGGACCTGGACGGGTTCAAGGAGGTCAACGACGCCGAGGGGCACGAGGCGGGGGACTGGTACCTGGTGTCGGCGGCCGAGCGGATCAGCCGGGCCATCGGACCGGTGGCGACCGCGGCCCGGCTCGGTGGTGACGAGTTCGCCGTGCTCGCGCCGGGGCATGACGTGCGCGACTCGGCGCGGTTGGCCACCCGGATCCTGTCCGAGCTGGCGCGGCCGTTGACCGGGCTGGGGCACGAGACGGTGATGCGCGCGAGTGTCGGAATCGCCGTGTCGTCACCCGGCGCCGGCACCACGGAGCTTTTGCGTGACGCGGACACCGCGATGTACGTGGCGAAGCGGGAGGGCGGCGGGCGGATCAGGCTGTTCCGGCCGGAGATGGGGGAGCGGGTGCTGGCCCGGCAGCGCGACAAGGCCGACCTGCGCACGGCCGTGTCCGACGGGCAGTTGGTGTTGCACTACCAGCCGATCGTGGACCTGGCGACGTCGGCGGTGGCCAGCGCGGAGGCGTTGGTGCGGTGGCAGCGTCCGGGGCACGGGTTGCTCGGGCCGGGTGAGTTCATCGGGCTGGCCGAGGAGACCGGGCTCATCGTGCCGCTGGGGAACAGGGTGCTGGCGGGTGCGTGCGACCAGGCGATGCGGTGGCGTGAGCAGGGGCGCGCGTTGGGGGTGACGGTGAACGTGTCCACGCGGCAGTTGTCGGTGCCCGCGTTCCTGCCGTCGTTGGACCGGGTGTTGAAGACCACCGGCCTGCCGCCCGATCGGTTGACGATCGAGGTGACCGAGTCGGTGTGGGCCGACGGCGCGGCGATGCGCGGGCTGATGGAGGTGCGGGAGACGGGGGTGCGGGTGGCGTTGGACGACTTCGGCACGGGGTACTCGTCGCTGAGCTACCTCCAGCGGTACCCGTTCGACGTGGTGAAGATCGACAAGTCGTTCACCGGCGCCCTCTCCGAGACCGGTCGCACCGCCGGCGTCGTCCGCTGCATCATCGACCTGGCGGAGGTCCTGGGCGCCGACACCGTCGCGGAGGGCATCGAGACCCAGGCCCAGGCCGACTGGCTCCGCGACGCCGGCTGCGCGTACGCCCAGGGCTACCTCTTCGGCCGTCCCGACCTCCCCGAGAACTGGCGCCCCCACCCCACAACCGCGTGAGTCCTACGTTCAGAACCCGTGAGTCCTACGTTCAGGACCACCGTGTCCTACGTTCAGGACCCCTGAATTCAACGCTCAGGACCCGACGACTGTCGGTGCGCGGTCGTAGGGTCCGCGCCATGACGACCACCACGCCGTTGCACGCGGTGTACTGCGAGGGTTGGGACGCGGAACGCCGGGCCGTCGTGGGCCGACTGACCGCCGCCACGGCCCGTGAACGCGACCGCAGCGGCGAGCAGTACGCCGTCGCGGTGATCGAACCGCAGACGCACACCGTCGTCGCGGTCCTCGAAATCGCCTGGAGCGACCACTTCGCGCGCTGCTGGCACCTCGACGTCCGCGGCCGGAGGCACGCGGTGGACGAGTTCCGCGAACTGGACGGTCGGATGTTCCTCCTGCGCTCCGCCGAGTGGGGCTACGACGACCCGGAGCAGCCGGAGTTCGACGAGGAGCGCGCCCGGCACGAGGAGGTGAAGCACCACCCGGACGGGACGGCCACGCGGACCACCCAGCCGCAGGGCGGTTCCGGACCCATGAGGGTGACCACCGTGCTGACGCCGGTGGAGGACCTGTACCTCGACGTGCCGCGGTTCGGCGAGTGGGGCGGCCTAATCCGGTCGGACGCCGAGCTGGTCGTGCAGCCCGACCCGTCGGCGGACGAGACAGTGGAACCGCCGTGGCGGCCCGCTGCGCCGCTGCGACCCGAACGCCTGGGCCTGGTGTTCCAGCCGGACGTGCGGTGGACGCTGGCGAAGACCGACCACACCGTGGTCACCGAACTCCGGGACGGCGGCACGGTCCGGTTGCCCAGCGGCCGCCTGGTGGTGGCGGACCCGGCGTGGTTGAGCGTCGAGCTCGAGCCCTTCACCGCCACCGTCCGGCCCGGCGACTACGGCGTCGAGTTGGCGGTGGTCCGGTTCGTCACCGAGGAACACCGGCGGGTGGCGGCGGCCAAGCTGGTCGTCTCCACCGAGCCGGTGGCGTCCTGGGAGCCGGCGCTGACGGCCGGGCAGAACCCCGTGCTGCTCGGTGACGGCGCGTTCTTCGGCTTCGGCGTGGACGCCGGCACGGCCTGCTTCGTGGACGGCGACGTGCTCGGCGAGATGGAGCGGATTCTCGAGGAGTCCTGTGAGACCGTGGTCGGGATCCCTGCCGGCGAGACGGTCGAGGTCCGCGAACCGGAGTCCGGCGCCACGCTGGTCGCCTTCGGCAGTGGCTGGGGTGACGGGGCGTACCCGACGTGGGTCGGTCGCACGGCGGACGGCGACATCGCCTGCTTCGTCGCCGACATGCTCGTCCTGCACGGCGCGACGGCGGTGCAGGACGAGCACGAAGATCAGCCCAGGTCGGCGAGGGTGTTCCAGAACATCAGCTCGTAGGAGTGCAGGAGGCGGGCGGCGGGCATGGCGCCCTCCGGCTTCCACCCCGTCGCCAGCACCTGGTCCAGGGCGCGCAGCCCCAGCGCGTCCAACTCGGGCGCGGGCACGGCGAAGAAGTCGAAGAACGCACACCCCGCGTCGTCGAAACCGTAGTGCTCACGCAGCGCCGCCGCGATCGTCGCGCAATAGCCGCCCCATTCCGCGAAGTTCGCCAGAATCGCGAGCAGCGCGTGGTGCGGATTGCCGTCCAACGTCAGCCTGGCCACGTACGACGGGTACGCCTGGCATCCCGGCAACGGCCGGTACGCGGCCACGTCATCCGGGCTCAGACCGCACGCGGCGGCGAAATCGGCCAGCTTGGCCAACGCCAGGCCTTCACCTCCCGCGACCGCCGCGAAGAACTCGCGTTGCGCCGGTTCGGTGGACTGCGCGGCCAAGGTGAGGAAAGCTCGCCAGTCGCTCTGGACGATGCGGTGCTCCTCGGCCGCCAACGCCTTCAACGCCGCCAGTGGCGCCTCACCACTGGCGATCAACGGTACCAGCCGGTTCGTCCCTCCCTCGCCCTTCAGCTCCTCGCGCACCCGTTCCAGCAGCGCTTTCGCGTCCTTCGTCATCGCTCTCCCTCGTCCCGGCGCCGTCGACCCGCGGCATGATCAATGGGCACTCTATCGACGCCCCAACCCGTGCATATGCACGCACACGCACTTCCTACGGTGAAGACTCGGCAACAGGGATTGACGCCGACTCCCCTTTCCGGTCTCATGACTCCCGCCTTGTAGGATGTCAGCGTTGCCGCAGTAGGGAGAGCCGGGATTGCGCGTCGCCGGAACAACCTCGGTCGAAAACCGCGGAATCCCGATCGAAAAGTCGCACCGGGTGTGGATCGGTTACCTGGTATTCGGCCTGTTATCGATCGGCGTCTACTATGCCCTGCCGATCTTCGTCGGCACGGTGCCGCTGCGGGTCATCGTCTACTGCGCGGTGAGCCTGTCGGCCGTCATCGCCGTGTGGTGGGGTGTCCGCCGGAACCGGCCCGAGCCGCGCTCGCCGTGGGTCGTGCTGGGGCTGAGCCAGGTCGTCTACGTCCTGGCCGACTCCACGTTCTACGTCTCGCACTACGTGTTGAACGAGACGAGTTACCCGTCCGTGGCGGACGCCTTCTACATCGGCCACTACCCCCTCGTCGTGGTCGGCCTGGTCATGCTGATCCGGCAGCGCCGCTCGGACCGCGACCTGCCCGGCCTGCTCGACGCCGTGTCGCTGACCGTGGTCGCGGGCCTGCTGTCGTGGGTGTTCGTGATCGGCCCGCAGACCCGCCTCGGCACGCCGCTGCTGGTGGAGATGGCCTCACTGGCGTACCCGCTGATGGACCTGGTGCTGCTGCTGGTGTCACTGCGGCTGCTGTTCGACGGCGGTCGGCGTGAAGGGTCGTTCGTCCTGCTGGTCCTGTGGCTGACCGCGATCCTCACCGCCGACACGGTGTACGTGCTGCAACGCCTCGCCCACAGCTACGAGGCGGGCAACTTCCTGGACGCGATCTGGCTGACCGGGAACCTCGCGCTCGGCGCGTGCGCGCTGCACCCGTCGATGGGGCGGATGGCGCAGGCGGTCGACGTGCCCGCGTTGCGGCTGAGCTGGCCGCGCCTGGCGATCCTGTCGACCGGCGCGTTGATCGGACCGGTGGTGCTGCTCGTGCAGCACGCCCAGGGCGTGCGCCGGGACGTGCCGGTGATCGCGGCGGGTTGCGCGGTGCTGTTCGCGTTGACGGCGACCCGGCTCGCGGGCCTGGCCGTGGACCAACGCAGCCTCGCCATCACGGACAGCCTCACGAGGCTGCGTAGCCGCCGGTACTTCGAGGCCCAGCTGGCGGACGAGGTGGCGCGGGCCAGGCGCACCAACTGCCCGTTGGGCGTGGTGATCCTCGACGTCGACCGGTTCAAGTCGATCAACGACCGGTTCGGGCACCCGGCCGGTGACCGCGTCCTGGTCGAAGTGGCGACAAGGCTGCGTGCCGTCGCCGGGGCGGATCGAGTGCTCGCCCGGTACGGCGGGGAGGAGTTCGCGCTGATCGCGACCGGTGCGGACGCGGAGAACCTGCACCGACTGGCGGAACGGCTGCGGCACGGTGTCTCGCACCACCCCATCGCCGTGAGCGGACGGCGTTCGGTGACGGTTACGCTCTCGGCCGGCACCGCCGCGTTCGCGCCGCACTACGGCACGGCGTCCGCGCTGGTGTCGGCGGCGGACCGTGCGCTGTACCTTGCCAAGGATCTTGGTCGGGATCGCGCGGTCGCCGGTGGCACATCGCTCACCGAACACCGGGAGGACGTCGCGGTGGACTACCTGAACCAGGTCGCGGACCTGGTCGATCTACGCGTCGCAAGCCCCGGGCGCAGCCTGGCCATCGCCGACTGGGCGCGGACCATGGCAGAGCACCTGAAGCGCGACCCGGGGGAGATCCGCACCGCGCACCGCGCCGGACGGCTGTTGGACGTCGGCATGATCGTGCTGCCGGACGACCTGCTCACCGAGTCCGGCCCGCTCACCGACCAGCAGTGGCACCTCTTGTACGAGCACCCGGACAGCGGCGCCCGGATGGTCGGCGTGCTGCCAGACCACGGCGACGTGGCGGAGGTGATCCGCCAGCACCACGAGCGCTGGGACGGCGCCGGCTACCCGGTCGGGCTGACCAGGGACTCGATCCGGGTCGAGGCGCGGATCCTGTCCGTGTGCGACTCGTGGGCGGCGATGCGCGCCGACCGGCCGCACCGGCGGGCGTTGACGCACGAGCAGGCCGTGCGCGAGCTGACGTCCGGACGTGGCGCCCGGTTCGACCCGGAGCTGGTGGACGTGTTCCTGGAGTTGCTGGAGAAGCGGGTCGTCGGCGACCTGACGGCGGGTCCCGCTGCCGGCTCGGCGGCGGTGTGGGAGGACAGCCGCCTATCGTGACGCCATGTCGCGCCGGGCACTGATCACGATGACAACGGACGAGGTGCGCGCGTTCCTTGAGGAGCAGCGCGTGGTCACGGTGGCCACGATCGGCCCGAACGGCAGGCCGCACCTCGTGCCGCTGTGGTTCGTGCTGGAGGACGGCGAGCTGGTCGGCTGGACGTACCGGGCGTCGCAGAAGGTGGCGAACCTGCGGCGCGAGCCGGAGGCCACGGTGCAGCTGGAGGCGGGGGAGACCTACGACCGGCTGCGCGGCGTGACCATGGAGTGCGACGTGCGGCTGGTGGAGGAGCCGGCCGAGGTGGCACGGATCGGCGCGGCGGTGGCGGCGCGGTACTCCGGGCACAGCGGGCCGGAAGTCGATGCGCTGGTCGCGGCGCAAGCGGTGAAGCGGGTCGGGCTGCGGTTCGCGCCGACCTCGGTGGTGTCGTGGGACCACCGCAAGTTGAGCGGCACTTATTGAGGCTCGTTCTGTTCGACCTCGACGACACCCTGGTCGACTTGGCCGGGGCCTTCGGTCGTTGGGCGGTGGAGTTCGTCGGGGACCACGATCTCCCGTCCCATGCGGTGTCCTGGCTTGTGGCCGCGAACCGCCGTGCGACCGGCCCCAAGGACCGGCTGTTCGCCGAGATCCGCGCGCACTTCGGCCTCACCGATCCGGTCGACCGGCTGTGGGGCCGTTACCGGTCGCGGATTCCCGAGCTGGTCGCGCTGCGCCCGTTCGTGCTGGACGGGCTGGTGGGGCTGCGCGCGGCCGGCTGGCGGCTCGGCGTGGTGACGAACGGTCAGCCGGACAACCAGGTCGCCAAGCTGCGGCGCACCGGCCTGGCCGACCACGTCGACGGCTGGTGCGTTTCCGCCGAGGTAGGCGTGCGCAAGCCGGACCCGGCGATCTTCCGGTCGGCCGCGCGGCGTTGTGGCCGACCGATCGAGGACGGCCGCATCGACGGCTGGATGGTGGGCGACAGCGCGGAACTCGACGTCGACGGCGGTCGCCGGGCCGGGCTGGCGACGTTCTGGATCAGCCACGGCCGACCGTGGCCCGCCGATCTGACGCCGCCTGACCGCGTCGCGTCCGACACCCACCTGGCGATCCAGGCGCTCCTCGAACGCCGCTGAACGGTCAGCGTAAGTGAACGCAAGTTTCTGTAAGTCATCTGCAAGCACAGTGATCAGCGGCGCACCGCACCGACCGTGAACGCCCTGTACAGGCGCGATGTCGAACGGCTGAAACCGCTGCACACACCAGACATTCGGGCTAGTCGTGATTTTGCGGAGTTTCGTAGACATCTTGCGTCGACTCGATCGGGCTGCTTAAGGTGTGCGCCACGCCACACCCTGCGACATTCCCTGCCCGCAGTACGAGGTCCCGTCCAACGAAGGGCTGAACCCATGCGAGTCGACCCCACCCACCGGCGCCCGTTGGCGCTCGGCGCGGCGGCGGTGGCCACCTCCCTGGTAACCGCGCTGGCCGTCGCCGCCGCACCGGGCGAGGTGTCCGCTCAAGTAGCCGCGGCAGCCGCCATCTCGCCGTTCGACATCCCCGGCCGGGGCGCCGACGTGCCCTTCGTCGAGCACGAAGCCGAATCCGCCGCCACCAACGGCACGAAGATCGGCCCCGGCCGCCGCCAGGGCACGCTGGAGGGCGAGGCGTCCGGCCGCCAAGCCGTCACGCTGTCCGGCCAGGGCAAGTACGTCGAGTTCACCCTCACCGAACCGGCCAACTCGATCGACCTCCGCTACAGCGTCCCCGACGGCAACGGCGGCGCGGGCATCACCGCGCCGCTCTCCTTGTACCTCAACGGAACGAAGACCGGCAGCCTCACGCTCACCTCGAAGTACGCCTGGCGCTACGGCGGCTACCCGTACGCGAACGATCCGAACCAGGGCAAGCCGCACCACCTCTACGACTCCACCCGTGCCCTGTTCCCCGGCACGCTCCCCGCCGGCGCCAAGGTGAAGCTCCAGGTCGACGCCGGCGACACCGCGCCGTCCTACACGATCGACCTGGCCGATTTCGAACTCGTCGCGCCCGCCGCCACCCGCCCCGCGAACTCGGTCTCCGTCACCGACCACGGCGCCACCCCGAACGACGGCACGAACGACAACGCCGCCTTCGACGCCGCGATCGCCGCCGCCAGGGCGTCCGGCCGCGAAGTGTGGATCCCGGCCGGCCGGTTCACCGTCACCAAGCACATCACCGTGGACCAGGTGACCGTCCGCGGCGCGGGCCACTGGCACAGCGTGGTCGCCGGCGACCGGGTCGGCTTCTACGGCCTCGGCGAGCCGTCGAGTTGCGGCCAGGGCGGCAACTCCGGCGTGAGCACCCGCGTCGGCCTGCACGACTTCGCGATCATCGGCGAGGTCTCGAACCGGGTCGACTGCGACCAGACCAACGCCATCGGCGGCGCGTTGGGCGGCGGTTCGGTGATCTCCGGTATGTTCCTCCAGCACACCAAGGTCGGCCTGTGGCTGGACGGCCCGTTCGACGGACTCACCATCCGCGACAACAAGGTGGTGGACCAGCTCGCCGACGGCATGAACCTGCACCGCGGCATCAGCAACGTGCTGATCGAGCACAACCTGTTCCGCAACATCAGCGACGACGGCATCGCGTTCTGGTCGGAGCACCAGGCCGACCACAGCAACACGATCCGCCGCAACACCGTCGTCGTGCCGATGAAGGCCAACGGCATCGCGATCTACGGCGGCCGGGACAACATCGCCACCGAGAACGTCGTGGCCGACACGCAGGACCAGGGCGGCGGCATCCACGTCGGCAACCGGTTCTCGTCCGTCCCGCTCGCCGGCACGACCACGTTGTCCCGCAACACCACCCTGCGCGCCGGTGTGCTCGACTCCAACTGGCAGTTCGGCGTGGGCGCGCTGTGGTTCGACGCCCGCGACGGCGCGATGAACGGCCGGATCGACGTCACCGACACCGATCTGATCGACAGCAACTACGAGGCGATCCAGTTCATCAGCGGCACTATCACGAACGTCCACTTCAACGGCGTGCGGATCAACGGCGCGGGCACGTTCGGCATCCAGCTCCAGTCGCCGGGAGCGGCGTCGTTCACCAACGTCACCGCCACCGGACTCGGTCGCGCCGGGATCTACAGCTGCCTGGGGGAGAACGGGTTCCAGATCACCAAGGGCGCGGGCAACTCCGGCTGGGACGGTCCGTCGTACTGCGGCCCGTGGCCGGACCCGATCTACGGCGACCCGACCAACCCGCCGACCAGCACCACAACCACCACCACAACGACCACGACGACCACCACTACGACGGTTCCTCCCGGCGGCAACCTGGCCCGGGGCAAGGCGGCCACGGCGTCCAGCGCGAACGGCGGGTTCCCGGCCTCCAGTGCGGTGGACGGTGACGCGAACACGTACTGGGAGAGCGCGAACAGCCAGTTCCCGCAGTCCCTGACCGTCGACTTGGGACGGTCGGAGAGCGTCGGCCGACTGGTCCTGAAGCTGCCGCCGCCTGCCGCGTGGGAGGCGCGCACGCAGACCTTGAGCGTGTCCGGCAGCACGGACGGCAACGCCTACAGCCAGGTGGTCGCGTCCGCCGGGTACCGGTTCGATCCGGCGTCGGGCAACCAGGTGACCATCCCGGTGTCAGGGAGCCACCGCCACCTGCGGTTGACGTTCACCGGCAACACCGGGTGGCCCGCCGGTCAGTTGGCCGAGCTGGAGGCGTACAGCGGCCCTGCGACGACCACGACTACGACCACCACCAGTCCTCCACCGACCGGGAACGTGGCGCGGGGCAAGCCGGTCCAGGCCTCGGCCAACGGCGGTTTCCCGGCGTCGAACGCGGTGGACGGTGACGTGAACACCTACTGGGAGAGCCCGAACAACGCGTTCCCGCAGTCGCTCACGGTGGATCTGGGCCGGGGGATCGCGGTGAACCGGATCGTGCTGAAGCTCCCGCCGGCGGCGGCGTGGGCCGCGCGCACGCAGACGTTGAGCGTGTCCGGCAGTACGGACGGCAATGCCTACAGCCAGGTTGTGGCGTCGGCCGGGTACCGGTTCGATCCGGCGTCGGGCAACCAGGTGACCATCCCGGTGTCGGCGAACCACCGCTACCTGCGGTTGACGTTCACCGGCAACACGGGGTGGCCGGCCGCTCAGCTGGCCGAGTTGGAGGCGTACGCGGGCTGACCCTCACTCCGACGGGAGATCGCCCCGCCACGCCCGCTGGTTCTCCGTGATCCGCCCGAACAGCCGTTTGAACTCGCCGAACCCGTCGCAGCCGACGCGTTCGGCGTTGCGCTGTTCGATGGCGGCCATGATCGCGTCGGCCTGGACCATCTGGTCGAGCCCGCGTTCGGTGGGCATGACGAGCTTCGCGCGACGGTCGCACGGGTCGGGGTGGCGGGTGACGTAGCCGAGCGCCTCCAGCTCGTCCAGCACCTTGCCGACGACCTGTTTGTGCTGGCCGGAGCGCCGCGCGATGTCGGTGGCGCGGGTGCCTTCGGGGTCCAGGTAGGCGAGCACGGCGCCGTGCAGGGGGCGGAGGTCCGGGAACCCCTGGCGGGCCAGCGTGTCGAACAGCTCCTCCTGCACGGCCAACAGCAGTCGGCTGGTGAGCACGCCCAGGTCGGGGTGGGTCAGTTTGCGTTCGCCTCGACGCATCGCGCCGCTCCTTCGGTCACCCAAGGTGATAGTCACCATATTTGACTATCACAGGCTATGACTATAACGTCTTGAGCGTGATCAAGCAGCAGGAGGAGTCCACCGTGGACAGTCCCGTCAAAGTCGCGATCGTCTACTACTCGTCAACCGGGAACATCGCCCACATCGCGCAGGAGATGGCCGACACGGCGGAGAAGGCCGGCGCCGAGGTCCGGTTGCGCAAGGTCGCCGAACTCGCGCCGCAGTCCGCGATCGACGCCAACCCGGCCTGGGCGGCCCACGCCGCTTCGGCCGCCGACGTCGCGGTGGCCGTCGCCGACGACCTGATCTGGGCGGACGCCGTGATCATGGGCACGCCGACCCGGTTCGGCAACGTGTCGTCGCAGCTCAAGCAGTTCCTCGACACACTGGGTGGCGCGTGGCAGCAGGGGCTGCTGGCGGACAAGGTCTACAGCGGGTTCACGTCCACGGCGACGCTGCACGGCGGCCACGAGTCGACGCTGCTGGCGTTGGCCAACACGTTCCACCACTTCGGCGGCATCGTGGTCGCGCCCGGCTACACGCATCCGGACAAGTTCGCCGACGGCAACCCGTACGGCACCTCGCACCACGACGGGGGTGGCTCGATCGCTGTGGACGACACCGTGCGCGCCGCGGCCCGTGTGCAGGCTGAGCGAGTCGTCCGCTTCGCCCGCGCGATCGCCGCCGCCTGACGATCGTCGAGGCGCGCATCCGGCTTTCGGACGTGCGTGGGGCGCGGTGCGCGACGCACCGCGCCTCGTTCACTTCTTGTCCAGCCACACCATCCACTCGCCGTGCGCGCCCTCGTGCTCGACGCTGATAACGATCTCCTCGCCGGGTCGCCCTCCGGACCCCTGTCCCTGCACGCTGGCGGTAGTCAACCAGGGGGGCGGACGGGTGCTGACGGCGTTACGGGTGGGGGATTTCAGGCTGCTGTGGGCGGCGCGGACGATCAGTGTGTTCGGCACTTGGCTGCTCGTCGTGGCGGTGCCGGCGCACGTCTACCTGCTCACCGGCTCGTACATGGCGGCCGGATTGGCGTTGGCGGCGGAGTTCCTGCCGCCGGTGCTGCTCGGGCCGTTCGCCGGGGTGGTGGTCGACCGGTGGGACCGGCGGCGGGTGATGATGGCGGCCGACGTGCTGCGTGCCGCCGCCCTCGCACTGCTGCTGCTCGCCCGTGACCCCGGCGACCTCTGGCTGGTCTACGTCGCGTTGGTCGTCGAGAGCACCGGAACGGTGGTGTTCCGACCGGCCGCCCAAGCGCACACGCCGGTTGTCGTCGGCACCGGCACGGCGTTGAGCGGGGCCAACGCGCTGAACTCGATCACGGACGGTGTGGCCCGGCTCGCCGGCGCGCCACTGGGCGTCGCGTTGCTCGGCCTGGTCGGGTTCGAAGCGCTGGTGCTGATCGACATGGCGAGCTACCTGGTCTCGGTCGGCCTGATCGCGTTGATGTCCAAGCGAGCCACCACGACCACAGCGCGGGGCGTGGGCAAGGAGTTGGCGGAAGGGCTGGCGTTCCTGAAGAAGGAACGGACGGCCTCGTCACTCCTGGTCGTCAGCAGCGTCTTCCTGGCGGCGAACGCCTCGCTCAGCGCGTTGCTGGTCCCGTTCGGCATGACGACCCTGGGCGGCATCGGGCCGGTCGGGCTGGTGATGTCCGGACTGGGCGTTGGGTTCCTGCTCGGTGCGCCCCTGACCCGGCTCCTGGTCGACAGGCTGCGCACCGGACCCCTGCTGGCCGCCGCACTCGTCGCCACGGCCGTGGGTTTCGTGCTGCTGTTCAGCTCACGGTCGATGACTTCCGCCGTGCCGGCCGCAGTTCTCATCGGGTTGGCCGGGTCCGCGGTCCTGGTCGTCACGCAGACCGCCGTGCAACGGGTGACACCCACCGACGTGCTGGGACGGATCAGCGCGGTGATGTTCACGGGGGAGGCGGTGGCGACGTTCGTCGGCGCGCTGGCCGGCCCTGCTCTGGCCGAGACCACGTCACCGCGCACGGCCGCTTACACCGCGTGTGCGATCACGTTGCTCAGCGCGGTCTACGCGGCCAGATCGACGCCTTCCGTTCACCAATCGTTCGCCCGCTGATTCGCCGTTCCCCGCGTCATACAAGGGGAACGGGAGAGATGATCAGCGGGGAACACGGGGGTGAGCGGGTCCAGTGAAACGCCGGTTGTCCATCGGCTTGGCCGTGGTGTTGTTGGCCGCCGTCGTCGCGGTGGTCGTGTGGGGTCGTTCGGACGACGCCGAGGGCGGCGAAGCGGGCGACCTGACCGTCGTGCGCGGCGTCATCGGGTCGGAGAAGCTGGCCTTCTTCAGCGATCAACGCGTGGTCGACGCGTTCGCCAAGCAAGGTCTGAAGGTAGAGGTGGACACGGCCGGCTCGCGGCAGATCGCCACCTCCGTCGACCTCGGCAAGTACGAGTTCGCGTTCCCGTCGTCCTCGCCCGCCGCGCAGAAGATCCAGCGCGACCGCAAGACGACCGCCGCGCACACGCCGTTCCAGTCGCCGATGGCCGTGGCCACGTTCGAGCCGATCGTCCAGCTGCTCCAAGCGGCCGGTGTGGTGGCCAAGGGTCCGGGCGACTACCTGGTGCTCGACGTGGCCAAGTACCTGGAGCTGACCAAGGCCGGCACGCGCTGGGACCAGCTGCCCGGCAACACCGCCTACCCGGCCCGGAAGAACGTCCTCATCACCACGACGAACCCGGCCGAGTCGAACTCCGCCGCGATGTACCTGTCGATCGCGTCGTTCGTGGCCAACGGCAACACCGTGGTCGGCACGCCGGAGCAGGAGGCGGCGGTCCTGCCCGACGTCGCCCGGCTGTTCCGCGACCAGGGCTACACGCAGAACAGCACCGAGGGCCCCTTCGAGGACTACCTCGCGGCCGGCATGGGCAAGACGCCGCTGGCGCTGATCTACGAGTCCCAGTACCTCGATCGCGTGGTGCGCGCCGACGGCTCGATCCGCCCGGACATGCGCCTGCTCTACCTCGCCCCGACGGTCTACTCGAAGCACACGCTGGTCCCGTTGTCGGACAAGGGCGACCAGGTCGGCAAGCTGCTGACCACCGATCCCGAACTGGGCAAGCTCGCCGCCACCTTCGGCTTCCGCACGAGCGACCCGCGGCTGTTCGCCGAAGTGGTGGGGGACAAGGCGCCCGCCGACCTGGTGGACGCGGTCGAGCCGCCGTCCTTCGAGACGCTGGAACGCCTGCTCGACGCGGTCGGGAAGTGGTGACTCCGCCCACGCCTGCAGACGCGGGCTTCCTGCGTCGGTGGCTAGGCCCCCGCGCAGAGGGCCAGCCCGGCCCTGTGCAGAACGTTCAGCGCGCCGACGCGGTCCGCGTTCTCTCGGAATCCGCACTTGACGCACTCGAACTTGGCTTGGGTGGTGCGGTTCTCCGCGCTTACGTGTCCGCATCCTCCGGCGGAAGGCGGGCACGTGCGGGAGGTGTTGCGGGCGTCCACCGCGATCACTCGGCGACCGGCGCTCTCAGCCTTGTTCGCCAGGATTCGGAAGAACAGCCCCCAACCCGCGTCCAGGATGCCGCGGTTCAACCCGGCCTTCGCGGCAGCCCCGTTCGGAAGGAACGAGCCCGCGTTGTCCGGATCGGACTTGGGTGCGGGCGCTCGCGTCATGCCCGCCGTATTCAGCTTCTCGTGCCCGATCACGTCGTGCTTGGCGATCACGGCGTTCGCCGCCTTGTGGTGGTGGTCCAGGCGGCGGCGCTGGATCTTCGAATGAAGCCGGGCGACTTTTCGCGCTGCGGCCCGGTGTTTCCTGGTGCGACGTCGGATGCGTTTGGGGAAGGCGTCCAGTACACGCTGAGCGGCGGCCAGTACGTCGGCCATCGCCTTCAGGAATCGCGGGTTCTCCTCGTGGTTCCCGTTGGAGTCGGTGAAGAAGTGCACCGTGCCCATGTCGATGCCGACGAGCGATCCGGTTGCCGGGAGTCGTGCATCCGGCACGTCGTCGCAGGCCAGGATGACGTACCAGCGCTTGCCCTCGCGCTTGACGCTGACCGTCTTGACCCGACCGTGCACGGGCCGGTGCCGGTGGACCCGGATGTGTCCGACGCCCTGCAACCGGACGCGGGTCTGACGATAGTGAGGGGCGGAGTCCCAGCGGCAGCCGTCCCCGTCCTTGGGGAACTCCACGGTGTCGAAGTGCCCGACACCCTTGAAACGCGGGTAACCCGGCGTCCGACCCGCCTTGACGCGGCGGAAGAACGCTCGCATCGCCTTGTCCAGCCTCCGCAGGGTGGCCTGCTGCGACGAGCACGACCACCGGCCTTGACGTTCGGGGTCGAACGCCCGGATCTCCTTCAACTGTGCGGACTGATCCCCGTACCGCACGGTGGTTACCGACGGGTGGCGGTAGGCGTCGCGTCGTTCCTGCAACGCCCCGTTGTAGAGCGAACAGTGGTCCCGAAGCATCTCCGACAGCGCCTGCACCTGCTTGGCGGTGGGACGGAGGAGGAACTTGTAGGCGCGCTTCACAAACACACCCTCCTTCCACCCCGGTCAAAGCCACTCGATCCTTACACACACGACATGTCTGCTTACCGAGGGGAGGTGGCGAGGATGCCCGGTACAGCCAAGAACGACTGGTCCGGCCCCACAGCGGCGATTCACCCCGCAGCTCTGGCGACGGGGCCCCTCGCCGAACTGTGATGGACGACTTCACCCTCACCGCGCCGGAGCCGGTGACGCCGATCCCGGTGGAACGCGCGGCCGGGCTGATCGCGCTCGGCGACGACGTGCGCGATGACGTCGACCGGCGGGCCGGGCAGTTCGCCGAACGCCTGCAAGCGCTGGACGCCCGGTCACCGGAGTTCACCGCCGTGCTGGACGACGTGCTCGCGGTCGGCGAGGCGGACATGCGTGCCGCGGCGGGTGTGGCGGGCGCGATGCTGGACCGCTCGGCCCGCGCCATGCGTGACAACTCGCCGCAGGTCCAGGTCACCACCTCCCTGTCCGACCTGCGCCGCACGGTCGGCGAACTGGACCCGGCCAAACTGCCGATCACCGGCCGCAAGCTGCTGAAGGTCTTCCCCGCCGGGAACGCCGCGAAGAAGGCCCTCGACCGCTACCGCGCGGCCGGTGAGCCGGTGAACGCGCTGGTGGTCGACCTGCGCGACCGCCAGGACGTGCTGCGCCGGGACAACGCCGCCATCAAGGGCGAGCGGGAGCGGTTGTGGCGGGCCATGGGCAAGCTGTCCGAGGCCGCCGCGTTCGCCGAGGCGGTGGACGCGGCGATCGACCGTCAGGCCGACGTGTTCGACCTGACCGATCCGGCGAAGGCACGGGCGTTGCGCGCGGACGTGCTGCACCCGATCCGGCAACGCCACCAGGACCTGCTGACCCAGCTCGCGGTGAGCGCGCAGGGCTACCTGGCGCTGGACCTGGTGCGCCGCACCAACGACGAGCTGATCCGTGGCGTCGAACGCGCGGTGACGACCACCGTGGCCGCGTTGCGGATCGCGCTGCTGGTCAGCGGCGCCCTGGCGAGCCAGCGGGACGTGCTGGACGAGGTCGCCGCGTTGCAGGCCACCACGGACGGCCTGATCCGGGCCAACAGCGACCTGCTGGACTTGCAGAGCGCGGAGATCCGCCGTGCGAGCAGCGACCCGGCCGTCGCGGTCGAGACGATCCGCGCGTCGTTCGACCGGATCTACGCGGCGATCGACGCGGTCGACGGGTACCGGGCGGACGCGGTGCGCACGATGGCGGTGACCGTCGAGTCGCTGTCGGGGGAGATCCGCCGCGCCGAAGAGCATCTGCGCCGCTCGCACGACGCGACGGCGGCCGAGGGGGACCGATGAGGACTGCGCTCGTGGTGACCGGGCTCGTGCTCGCCACGCTGCTGACCGGGTGCACCGACGAACCGGATCCGGCCGCGCCGGTCGGTCCGGCGGAACCGGGTGTGCTGCGGGTGCTCGCGGGCAGCGAGTTGACGGACATGCAGCCGGTGCTGGACGAGGCCGCCAAGGCCACCGGCATCAAGGTGAAGTTCACGTTCACCGGCACGCTCGAAGGCGCCGAGGCGTTGGCGAACGGAGAGGTGGACGGCAAGTACGACGCCGTCTGGTTCTCCTCCAACCGCTACCCGGCGGGCATCCCGGACGCCGCGAAACGGCTCGGCAACCAGGTCAAGATCATGAGTTCGCCGGTGGTGCTCGGCCTGTCGACGTCGTCGGCGAAGCGGTTGGGGTGGGCGGACAAGCGGGTCGGCTGGGGCGAGATCGCCGAGCAGGCCGGGCGCAAGGCGTTCAGCTACGGCATGACCGACCCGTCCGCGTCGAACTCCGGCTTCTCCGCGCTGGTGGGAGTGGCGTCCGCGTTGGCCGGCGCGGGCAACGCCGTGGACGCGGGCCAGATCACCGCGGTGACGCCGCAGCTCAAGAGCTTCTTCGGCGCGCAGGCGCTGTCCGCCGGGTCGTCGGGCTGGCTGTCCGAGGCCTACCAGCGCCGGGCCACCGGGCAGGACCCGGGCGCGCAGGTGGACGGGCTGATCAACTACGAGTCCGTGCTGCTGTCCATGAACGCGGCCGGGAACCTGCCCGAACCGCTCACCGTGGTCTACCCGAGCGACGGCGTGGTCACCGCGGACTACCCGTTGACGCTGCTCACGGACGCCGGTGACGACGCGCGTGACGCCCACCAGCGGCTCAGTGACCACCTGCGCACGGCGGACGTCCAGCGCAAGATCATGGAGACCACGCACCGGCGGCCGGTGGTGCCGGGTGTCGAGCTGGCGTCCGCGTTCGCGGTGCGCGACCTGGTCGAGCTGCCGTTCCCGGCCGCGCGCGACTCGGTGGACGCCCTGCTCTCGGCCTACTTCAACCAGATCCGGCGGCCGTCGCGCACGCTGTACGTGCTGGACACGTCGGGTTCGATGGCGGGGGACCGGATCGAGTCACTGCGGTCCGCGCTGGTCCGCCTGACCGGTGCGGACGACTCGCTCACCGGCCGCTTCCGCCAGTTCCGCAGCCGGGAAGAGGTGACCATGCTGCCGTTCAACACGGCTCCCGGCGCGCCGCGCACGTTCACCATTCCCGAGGGTGATCCGCGGGCCGGGCTGGCGGAGATCAAGGCGTTCGCGGAAGGGCTGCGTGAAGGCGGCGGCACGGCCATCTACGACAGCCTGTCCCGGGCGTACGAGGTGATGGGACCGCTGGTCGCGGCCGACCCGGACCGGTTCACGTCGATCGTGCTGATGACCGACGGCGAGAACTCGAACGGCTCGGGCCTGGCCGAGTTCCAGGCGTCGTACCGCTCGGTGCCCGAGTCGGTGCGGCAGGTGCCGGTGTTCACCGTGTTGTTCGGCGAGGGCAGCAGCGCGGAGTTGGGCATCGTCGCAGCCATGACCGGTGGCAAGGTGTTCGACGCGCGCAACGGTGAACTAGGCAAGGTGTTCCAGGAGATCCGCGGCTACCAATGATCCGTTACCTGGGCTCGACCAAGAACCTCGTCGGCTGCGTCGGCGGTCTCGTCGGCGTGCTGCTGCACCTGACGGGTGTGGTCGGCGGGCTGTGGCCGGTGGTGGTGGCCGGGCTGTACGCGGTGGGTGCGTTGCTGGCGCCGTCGGAGAAGGTCCGGCTGGTGCCGGTGGACGCCGTCACCGAGGCCGGGCAGCTCCGCTCGGAACTCGACTCCCTGGTGCGCGAGGTCGGCACGCAGGCGTCCCGGGTGCCTCCGTCCGCGGTGGCGGCGGTGGGTCGGATCGCGGGGGTGCTCGGCGACCTCCTCGGCCGACCCGACGCGTTGGCCGCCAACCCGGACCTGCGGCACACCGTGGTCCGCTTGGCGCGCACCGATTTGCCGTTGTCCGTGCAGACGTACCTGAACCTGCCGTGGTGGTTCGCGGTGAAGCAACGCGCGGGTGGGGAGCCGAGCCCCGGTGACGAGCTGACGACCCAGCTGGGGCTGCTGGAGGCCGAGGCGCACCGGCTGGCCGAGCGCGTGTACGCGGCGGACGTGAACCAGCAGGCCGACCACACGCGGTACTTGCGGGAGCGGGACGCGGGCGAGCCTTTCTGACCGCAGGGGGAGTTAAGGGGTCGGCGCGGCGGTCGCCTCTCGGCGAGTGGCTCGACGCGGCTCCAGCCTGACAAGACGGTATTCCGCGACGGCGCTAGGTGAGGCCCGGGGACACGGACCGCACCGACCGAAGCTTCCAACGGCTCGGGGCCGTCCGGTGTTCCCGACTGCGCGTGGCGTGCGTCACGAGTCCTCAGTTTCCGTGGGATAGCGTCCGGACGATCGACCATACGGTCGCGTACGGAGGTGTCGGATGACGGCGTTGGCTCTGCTCACGGCAGGTGTGTTGGTGCTGGTGAGTGCGATTCACGTGCTGTGGATCTTCTCGCCGTGGCCGTGGCGGTCATGGGAGGAGTTCGGCCGGAAGGGGGCCGACGTGTCGGTGGACAAGCTGCCGCCACCCGCTCTCACGGCCGCCGTGGCCGTGCTGCTCGGGCTGGCCGCCTACCTCGTTGTGGGACGGGCGGGTCTGGTCGGCGTCCCGGGTCCGTCGTGGTTGACGGTGGTCGGCACGGCGGGTTTGGCGGCGGTGTTCCTGCTGCGCGGTGCGGGCGGGTTGGTCGTGTCGTCACGGCGGTCGACCGACTTCGCCCGCTTGGACCTGCGCGTCTACTCGCCTTTGTGCCTGGCGTTGGCGGTGTCCTGCGCCGTGATCGCGTTCGCCTGACGGTCTCACCCGATCGGGACGCGTGGACCACTGGGGCGACAATCACTATCGCTTCAGTGTTGACTAAACTCAACCATCACGGGTGGTCGCCCGGAATGGGATCGGCCCCCGCCTCAGCACAAAGGCTCAGACGGGGGCCGACGACTGGCTGTGCACGATCAGCTGTGCACGATCGGATCGACTACGCGCACTTCGGCAGGTGCGGGTGCTTCTCGCCGCGCTCGACGGCTTCCTTGGCCAGCGTGCACTGGAGAGCGTGGTACGCGGGCTTGCGGGAGAAGTCGTTCCACATCACGGTCGCCGCACCCTGGCCGGAGAAGAACACCGGCACCCAGGAGTACTTGTCGGTGAAGCCCCAGATCGTGAAGGAGTTGCAGCCCTCCACGTTGAGGCACGCCGACAGCGTCCGCTGGTAGTAGTCGGCCTGCTTCGCCAGCATCTCGGCGGTGGGCACGCCGTCAGCGGGCAGGTCCATCCGCACGTCCAGCTCGGTGATGGCGGTCTCGAGGCCGAGGTCGGCGAACCGGTTCAGGTTCGTCTCCAGGTCACCGGGGAAGCCGTACCGGGTGCTGAGGTGCGACTGGGCGGAGAACCCGTGCACCGGCACGTCCTGCGCGAGCAGGTCCTGGATCAGCGTGTAGTAGGCGTTGCTCTTGGGGTTGACGCCCTCGACGTTGTAGTCGTTGAAGAACAGCTTCGCCTTGGGGTCGGCCTCGTGCGCCCAGCGGAACGCGTCCGCGACGATGCCGGGGCCGAGCTCGCGGATCCAGATGTTGTCGGTGGTCCGCAGCCGGCCCGAGTCGTCGAAGATCTCGTTGGCCACGTCCCACTGCTGGATGTCGCCCTTGTAGCGGCTCACGACCGTGGTGATGTGCTCACGCAGGATCTCGCGCAGCTCGTCGGGCGTGAAGTCGCCCTGCTCCACCCACTGCGGGTTCTGGCTGTGCCACAACAGGGTGTGCCCGCGGACCGCCTGGTTGTTCTTCCGGGCGAAGTCGACGATGGCGTCGGCCATGCCGAAGTTGTAGCGGCCCTGCTCCGGGTGGATGTACTCCCACTTCATCTGGTTCTCGGCGGCCACCGAGCTGAACTCGGCCGCGAGCACCTTGCGGTATTCGAGGTCCTTGGTGAACGGGTCGGGGTAGGGCTGCGACTCGTGGTGGCCGCCGCCGGCTGCGGCGGTGCCGATGTAGAACCCCTTGGGCGCGACCCAGCGGAGGGTGTCCTTCTTGGCGTGCCCTGCCGACAGGTCGCCGCTGGTGGGTACTTCGGCTGCGGCTGCCACCAGTGCCAGCGGTGACGTCAACGCGATCGCGGCAAGCGCGGCGGTGGCGAGGCGGATCGACTTCATGGGGACTTCGCTTTCTCGGACGACTGCGACGGCGGCTTTCGAAAGTTTCGAGATTGACCCAGTAATTTTCGAGATGCCGGACACTAAGTCGATTGCCGCGCGATCGTCAAGACCTGTCCACGCTGTGTCTCGATCCGTCGACGTCGGGTCCGCGTTGGTCCGTTCTGTGGCATGCATACGCCCATACGTGTCACTAGTTCACCCACCTGGGGAACGTGTGTTCGACTACGGTGGAACCCGTTGATCGAACTACATCACTCGGGGGTCTGCGGACATGAGGAAGCTGGCGGCACTGCTGGTCGCGGTGCTGGGGATCGCGCTGGTTCCGGGCACGGCGACGGCATCGGGCCTGGGGTGGGGTGCGACGTGGGCGGCCTCGCCGCACGCGCCGACGGACGTGTTCGGGCCGGGTTGGGGCACGGTCGGGTTCGACGACCACACCGTCCGCCAGGTCGTCCGGATCAGCGAGGGCGGCGCGGCGGTGCGCATCAGGCTGTCCAACGCGTACGGCACGTCGCCGCTGGTGGTGACGGGTGCGACGGTCGCGCGTGCGGAGGGTGGGGCGGCCGTGCGGCCGAGCACCGTTCGGCACGTGACGTTCGAGGGCCGGCGGTCGGTGACGGTGCCGGTCGGCGGTGAGGTGGTCGGTGATCCGGCGGCGTTGTGGGTGTCGCCGTTGAGCCGGGTGACCGTGACGCTGTACCTGGCCGAGCCGACCGGTCCGGCGACGGGCCACGGGTTGGCCAGTGCGACGAGTTGGCGTGCGTCCGGGGACCACCGGGCGGACGTGGCGGCGGACGCGTTCACCGAGACGTCGTCGTCGTGGTTCTACCTCAGCGCGGTGGAGGTGGTCGACTTCTCGCCCCGGCGTGAGGTCGTGGTGGCGTTCGGCGATTCGATCACCGACGGTGCGGCGTCCACTGTGGACGCTGACAACCGTTACCCGGACGAGTTGGCGGAACGGCTCGGTGGGCGGCTGGGCGTGGTGAACGCGGGTATCGGCGGGAACCGGGTGCTGAACGACTCGCCGTGCTTCGGCGAGAAGGCGCCGGCCCGGTTCGAGCGGGACGCGTTGGGGCAGGCGGACGTGCGCACGGTGCTGTTGTTGGAGGGCATCAACGACATCGGGTTCCCGCACTTCGCGCACGAGTGCACCACGCCGAACCCGGAGGTGGCGGCTGCCCAGTTGATCGCCGGGTACCGGGAGTTGATCGGCATGGCGCGTGCGGCGGGTGTGCGGATCGTGGGCGGCACGCTGCTGCCGTTCAAGGGGGCCGGGTACTACACCGACGCGGGTGAGGCGGTGCGGGACGAGGTGAACGAGTGGATCCGCACGTCCGGGGCGTTCGACGCGGTGGTCGACTTCGACCGTGCGTTGGCGGACCCGGCGGATCGGGACGCGTTGCTGCCGGTGTACGACAGCGGTGACCGGCTGCACCCGAACGACGCGGGCTACCGGGCGATGGCCGAGGCGGTCGACCTGTCCGTGTTGTAGCGGCACGAGTTCGACATCCAGCTCAGCTTCCGCATGATCGAGCAGAGCCTGGGCTGGGCCGCCCGCAACTGCGGTCGCATGAGCAGGTCGACCGGTGGACCTGGCTGGTCATCGCCGCCTACGCGAACAGGCCGAAACTCGGGCTAGCGTTCCCGCATCCGGGATCTGAGCACGTCGAACTCGCATCCCGGCGCGTCCGGATCGAAGCCGTGCTCGATCAGCCAGCGAGACGCCACCAGGCTGCGCAGTGACCACCAGGCGCGGATCACGTCCCGGTTCGCGTCGGCGCCGTACCCGGCAAGCAGGTCGTCCAGGCGTTCCTCGTGCCCGAGCGTCAAGGTGGCGAGGTCGAACATGGCGTCGCCGGGGGCTGCCTCGGACCAGTCGATGACGCCGGTGACCTCGTCGCCGTCGACGAACACGTGGGTGATCTGGAGGTCGCCGTGGATGAACACCGGTTCCCACGGCCGGAGCGCGGCCTCGGCGATCTTGCGGTTGCGCCGGATCACCTCGGCGGGCAGAACGGCGTTGGCGAGCAGCCACGCGCACTCGATGTCGAGTTCCGCCGCCACGTCGTCGAGGCTGGGCCCCGGCCACTGCGGCAACGGCGCATCGTGCAGCGTCCGTATGGCGGCACCCGCCGCAGCCCACGCCGACGGCGACGCAGACGACGGTTCGCCGAGGAGGCCGAGCGCCTTGCCGGGCACGGCGGCGATCGCGAGCACGGGCGGCTCGCGCCAGAGGATCGCCGGGGTCGGTATCGGCGCCATGGCCATCGCACGCACCTCGACGTCGGCGTGCGCCGGGTCGCCGTCGACCTTCAGGAACACGTCGCCGACGCGCAGTGTCGCGCGCCGGCTGTGGGCAACGACGACTTCAACCTCTTCCACACCGGTCATCCTGGCGAGGATGGCCGCCGATGTCGCCGGATTTCGCGGGGTGGCGGGACGCCGCTCAGCCAGGAAGCCCCTACTGGAGCCCAAAGCGGTGTCGGGAGGGTCTTTGTCGAATTGCGGTCGAACGTGCGTCGAATGGGAAGTCGTTGTCCGCCAACACTTCCCAATTCTGTGCACGGATGGTTACAGTGCGATTTGGGAGCGCTCCCAGCCCTTCCATGGTCGTCTTCACCATGGACATCCTCAACGAGGAGGAAGCGTGGCGCTGATATCCGTCCCTGCGAACAAGAGCCTGCTCGCCAAGGCCCTCGCGACCGCCATGGTCGTCGCCGGGCTCATGGCGAGCGTGCTGACCGGTGTCGCCGACGCGCACGGGTCGACCACCGATCCGCCGTCGCGCAACTACGGTTGCTGGCAGCGGTGGGGCAGTGATTTCCAGAACCCGACGATGGCCCAGCAGGACCCGATGTGCTGGCAGGCCTGGCAGGCTGACACCAACGCGATGTGGAACTGGAACGGCCTCTACCGCGAAGGTGTGGCGGGCAACCACCAGGGTGCGATCCCCAACGGGCAGCTGTGCAGCGGTGGCCGTACCGGCGGCATGCGGTACGCGGCGCTGGACAACCCTGGTCAGTGGAAGGCCGTGACCAAGCCGCGGCAGTTCACCCTGACCGTCACCGATCAAGCCCGGCACGGCGCGGACTACCTACGGGTGTACGTGACGAACCAGGGCTTCAACTCGACGACGCAGTCGTTGGGCTGGAACAACCTCCAGTTGGTCGCGTCCACCGGCCGTTACGCGCCGGCGGGCCAGTACCAGGTCGCGGTGAACGCGGGCAGCCGCACCGGCCGCCACATCGTGTACGTGATCTGGCAGGCCAGTCACTCGGACCAGTCGTACTACTTCTGCAACGACGTGGTCTTCCAGTAGATCGGCGGTGCGGATCCCGGCTCCCGGATGCTCGGGGGCCGGGATTCCGCTGTGCCCGGAGTTGGCCCGGTCAGATCCGGCCGACGCCGGCGCCTTGCGTGACCAGCGCCTTCACGTTGGCCGGGGAGTCGAGGGTGTAGGCGTAGTAGGTGCGGGGTTCGACGACGGTCCCGAGGGTCTCCGGCGTGCCCGAGTTGACGTAGATGTTGTTGCGCTCCACCACGCGGCCCGGTCCGCTCTTGTCGTAACCCGACAGGATCGGGTGCGCGACGTTCTCGAAGTAGTTGCCCTCGACCACGACACCGGCGTCCATTGTGGACGCGACGCCGTAGAGCGAGGTGCCGGCGTAGTAGTTGTTGTAGATGTGCACCGGCTCGGCGAACCGGATGCGCGGGTGGCGTTGGGCCGTGCCGTCGAAGAAGTTGTGGTGGTAGGTGACCCGCAGCTTGCCCCGGTCCAGGGTGTAGGTGTCGGAATGGCCGATCAGGGCCGTCTTGCTGTGGTCGTGGAAGTGGTTCCAGGACACCGTGACGTAGTCGGACTGGCGCTTGATGTCGAGCAGTCCGTCGTAGCCGCGGGACAGATCGCAGTGGTCGATCCACACGTGGTGGGCGGAGTTCGTGACGCTGATCGAGTCGTCCGAGGCGTTGGTGAACCGCAGGTTGCGGATGATCACGTTGTTGCCGGGGCGGGTGGTGGAGCCGAGTTGCAGGCCGCCGCCGGTGATCTCGGCGGTGGCGCCGACGCCGATGATGGTCTTGTTCGCGACCACGGTCACCATGCCGCCGAGTTGGATGCGGCCGGACACCGTGATGACGTACGGCTCCTTGCGGCCCACGTAGTCGGCGAGGGCGGCGGCGGTCGTCACGGTGACGGCCTGGCCGCCCGCGCCGCCGGTGGTGCCGTTCTGGCCCAGGGCGTTGACCCCGGCGAACCCGTTGGCGACGTTCTGGATGACGATGTCCTGGGCGCCGATGTCCTGCGCACCACTGTCCTGCGCACCACTGTTCTGCGCACCACTGTTCTGGGGATCGGCCGGTCCGGCCCAGGCGGCGCGCGGGGCGGTGGCGGCGACCACGGCGAGTGCCGTGCCGGTGAGCAGGCGTCGTCGGTTGATGGGGCTCATGCGTGTTCTCCTGGCTGTGCGGGCTCAGATCCGGCCGACACCGACGCCGCCGGGGACGGTGCTCGGCAGGGTCGAGGGGTTGTCCGGGGTGTACGCGTAGTACGTGCGGGGTTCGACGACGGTCCCGAGGGTCTCCGGGGCGCCCGAGTTGACGTAGATGTTGTTGCGCTGCACCACCCGGCCCGGTCCGCTCGCGTCGTAGCCGGAGTAGATCGGGTGCGGGACGTTCTCGAAGTAGTTCGCCTCGACCAGGACGCCGGCGTTCATCGTGGACGCGACGCCGTACAGCGCGTTGTCGCGGAAGTAGTTGTTGTAGACGTGGATCGGCTCGCCGAACCGGACCCGCGGGTGTCGTTGGGCGGTGCCGTTGAAGTAGTTGTGGTGGAACGTGACGCGCAGCTTGCCGGCGTCCTGGCTCGCGTTGGAGTCGGAGTGGCCGAGCAGCGCGGTCTTGCTGTGGTCGTGGAAGTGGTTCCAGGAGACGGTGATGAAGTCCGCGCCCCGGACGATGTCGATCAGCCCGTCCTGGCCGCCGCTGAAGTCGCAGTGGTCGATCCAGATGTGGTGCGAGGACTGCTGGACGCTGATGGCGTCGTCGTCCGCGCCGCTGAACTTGAGGTTGCGGATGATGACGTTCTGCCTGCGGTACATGTCGAGGCCGCCGCCGCGGATCTCGGCGCCGGGCAGGCCGATGACGGTCTTGTTCGAGCGCAGGCCCTGTTTGCTGCTGAACGTCATGATCCCGTCGACCTGGATGACGTAGGGCTCGTTGCGGTCGCAGTAGTCCAGGAAGGTCTCGGTGTCCCGCACGGTGACCACCGGGCCGCCCACACCACCGGTGGTGCCGTTCTGGCCGAGGGTGTTCGTGCCGGCGAACCCGTCGGCGGTCTGGAACGGCTCGGCCCACACGGGGTTGGTCCGGGCCGGGCTTGAGTGGGCAGCACGTGCGGTCACGGCGGTGAGCGCGGTGGCGGCGGCGCCCGCGAGGAGGCCGCGCCGGCTGAGCCTGCTGATGTCGTTCATCGTGGTTTCTCCTCTGGATGCGACCGGTCAGATGCGCAGGGCAGGTGCGGCAGGGCAGGTGCGGCAGGTCAGGTGCGGCAGGTCAGATGCGGCAGGTCAGATGCGGCCGGTGCCCGCACCGGCGGGCACGATCGTGGGGACCTCGGCGGCCCGGTTGAGGGAGTACGCGTAGTACGTGCGGGGCTCGACCACGGATCCGCGCACTTCGACCTGGTGGTTGCACTCCACGAGGATGTTGTCGCGGGAGACCATCCGGCCGAGGTCGCCGCTGAAGTCGACGCGGCCGGGGTTGTTCACGCTGAAGAAGTAGTTGCCCTCCAGCACCACGCCCGCGTTCATCGCCGAGGCCACGCCGTAGCTGTTGTCGCGGTAGTAGTTGTTGTAGACGTGCACCGACTCGCCGAACCGGACCCGCGGGTTGCGCTGGTCGGAGCCGTCGAAGTAGTTGTGGTGGTAGGTCACGCGCAACCGGCCGATGTCCTGCGCGCCGTTGTCGTCGTCGTGGCCGAGGAGCAGCGTCTTGTCGTGGTCGTGGAACCTGTTCCACGAGACGGTGACGAAATCGCTGCCCCTTTTGATGTCGACCGCGCCGTCGTCGCCGTTGGAGAAGTCGTTGTGGTCGATCCAGATGTGGTGGCTGAACATCTGCACGTTGATCAGGTCGTCGGTGGCGCCGGTCAGCGCGAGGTTCCGGATGATGATGTTGTGCACGGCGTTCGCCGGGGGAGTGGTGACGCGGTCGTCCGCCGGCTGGCCGATGGTGAGGCCGCCGCCGACGAGTCGGGCGTCGGCGCCGAGGCCGATGATGGTCTTGTCCGACGCGACCTTGTGCATGCCGTCGGTGGTGCCGGTCGGCAGCGTGATCGTGCCCTTGACCTGCACGACCAGCGGTTCCGGGCGGGCGATGTAGTCCAGGAACTGGGCGGTGTTAGTGGCGGTGACGACCGCGCCGCCCGCGCCGCCGGTGGTGCCTTGTTGACCGAGTGCGGTGACCGAGGCGAACCCGTCCGCTGTGGTCGCGGCCAGCGCCGGCGTGGCGCCGGGGAGGACGACCAGGGTCGTGGCGAGCATGACGGCGGCGGTGACGACCTTCGGCAGGGCGCGCGTGTTCCCGACAAGTGTGCGCATGGGAATTTCCTCTCCCGTATGAGGGTGAGTGCAGGGTTTTATCGGGAAAGCGCCTTCCCTTTCGCACCGTAGCGCAAGTTTCGGGCGTGTCAACGGCCGATGGCAGGCTGGGTCCGATGTTCACATATGTGGCCGGACTATTCGACGGAGAGGTTCACATATGTGTCGGGGAAGGCCGGTTGAACACCCATTCCGGGTGGCCTGGAATTCGCCGGACGGCATTCTCGACGGTGTGGAGACCCACCCGGGAGTCGAACCCGGAATCGACGGCTTTGCAGGCCGCCTCACGACCGTCGTGACGTGGGTCGGGCGCCCCCTCCGGGGCGTTGCTGGTCTGGAACCACCGACCGCCGCCCTCCGGGTCGTTCCCGGTGAGTCGCGGTGGCGCGGGTTCCAGCGGCGCCCCCACCAGGAGTCGAACCTGGGACCTCGCCGTTCGTAGCGGCGCGCTCTGTCCTGCTGAGCTATGAGGGCATGGTCGTGCGGACAATTCTTGAGGGCTGCCGATAATGGACGTCCGAGAATCGGCGGCCGCAGTATTCGAATCGCTTTTCGGGGTGCGCGAAAAGAGAAAGCCGCCCTGGTCGGTTTCCCCGACGGGCGGCTCCCTTGACCGGACCTTTCAACAGGTCACGGCGGGGAGCCCGGACTGCCCGGACAGCGTCGACGAGTGTTCGTCATGTCCCCTCCCGGGCTCGTTGTGTGTTTCCATGATGCACACCGGCCCGCACCGCGGTCAAACCATTTAGGACATCTTTTCGAATCCGGTGGCGGCTGTCCCGCGGGTTGGACAGAATCCCGGGGTGACCACCGCACGACGCCTGCTGAAGGCCATCGACCGACTCCCGTACGGCGCGCGTCAGCGCCTCCTCGCCCGCACGGCGCGCGAGCTGGCCGCCACCGGGGAGCTGGACGCCCTGCTGTGCGACCTTGACGGTCGAGGCGAGTTCGAACGGCGCGTGGCGTTGCACCTTGCCTACGTGGCGCGCGATGGCGCGTACGTAGAGCAGTGCCTGTCCGCCGGGCAGACCTCCGTGGTCCGCCAGGCGATCGGCGCGGCGATCCGATTGGACCTGCCCGCCGAAGTGTTCCTCGCCCGGCTGCCGCACCTGCCGACCGCGCTGCGCCAGACCTTCTACAGCGCCATTCGCCGTCATGGTCGCGGGGCGTTGGCGGAGCGACTGTTGCCGGTGGTGCGCGAGACGTTCGGTGATCATGAGGCCGCCGGTCTGCTGCCGGTGTGCTCATCGGCGGTGGTGATCGAGGCGCTGCCGGACCTGGAGCACGCGATCGCCAACTGGGGCGCGTTGGGTCGCAGCCACCCGACGGTCCTGCTGGACTTCGTGACCGCCGAGCTGTCCGCCGTCACGCCGGTGTGGTGGCCGGACGTGTGGCGGCGCTTCGGCGACGCCGCGGCCGGTGCCGCGGTCGCCGAGCCGGACCGGGTGCTGGACCTGCTCGAACGCCTCCTGCCGCACGCGCCGCTGCCGTGGCAGATCGACCGGGTCATCGGCGGTTTGGCCCGGCACGCGCCCGAGCGGGTCGCGCGGATGCTGGTCGACCCGCGCCGCACCGGGCACCTGCCCCAACGTCAGTCCCTGTGGCGGGCGCTCGCCGTGATCGGTGACGACGAGCTGATCGCCGTCGCCCGTTTGCTCGACGGGTCTCGCCTGGCCCGGTTCCTGCACGCGATCGCGCCGTCACGGCGGGCGGCGGTGTTCACCGGCGCGCTCGACGACCGCCCGGACGCGCCGCTCGACGCCGTGGACGAACTGCCGTCCGCCGCACGGCCCGCCGTCGCCCGCCGGCTGCTGGCCCTGCGCCAGGTCGCGGACGACCCGGCCCGCCGACTGGCCGTCACCGCCCGGCTGGCGTGGGCGGACGCCCGTGACACCCTGCTCGCCGCGACCCGCCGTGCGACCGCCGACGAACGCGCCGAGGCGTACCCGCTGTACCTGGCCGCTGCCGCCGCCACCCGAGACCCGGAGGTCGTCGGCGGTGTGATCACGGGCCTGACCAGGCTCGCCAACGAGCAGGACCCGGTCCGGTCCGTCGCGATCGCCGCGCTCGCCGCGATCCCGGGGTGGCTGTTCCGCCCGGACGAGGCCGACGCGCTGGTCAAGTTGATGGTCGACGCGACCGAGGCCCGCGACTGCTCGTGGCAGACCCAGCAGGCCGTGCGCGCGCTGGCCGACACGGTGATCCGCGAGGGCGCGATGTCCCTCCGTCCTCAGCTGGTCGAGGCCGGGCTGACCGGGTTGGCGCACATGAGCCGGAACGCGCCGTGGATCAGCCTGAACGGGTTGGACCGGCTGCCACGCGGCGCCGAGCACCAGGTTTTCGAGGCGCTGCGACCGCGGATCACGGCCGACGCCCGGCTCGGCCGGTTCGAGGTGCTGCTGGCCGTGGCCGCCGGTCTCCGCCGACGCGCGTGGGACATGGGTCCGTTGCAGGAGCTGCTGGACGAGGCGCGGTCGGCCAAGGACGACGGTGTCGTGCGGCGCGCGGTGGAGCTGTGGCTGGCGCCGTCGGCACAGCGGGACGAACGGGTGGAGCGCGTGTTCGCCGACGACCCGTCCACCATCACGTTGCACCCGGTGCGGCAGGCGATCGCGTTGCGGCGCACGGATTTGCTGGACCGGGTGATCGGCCGGTCGCCGCACGGCCGGTTCCTCAAGCGCGGTGTGCGGTACGTGCCGCCGTTCGAGGGCTGCTTCGACCGGTGGCTGCCGCGTCAGGTCACCGCGTTCGCCGCCGAGCTGACGGACGTCGCCACGTCTCCCCGTGCCAGCGCGTTCGAACGCAGGGCCGCCGTCAGTTCGTTGGGACGGGTGCCGGGCTCGGTGAACCTGGTGCGCGGGTTCGTCGCCGACCGCGAGACGATCGTGGCGGAGGCGGCGCTGGCCGCGTTGGCGTGGACCGACGAACCCGGCGACGTGCTGCCGGACCTGCTCGCCCACGTCGGGACCGACCGTGCGCGGGTCGCCGTGTACGCGTTGGGCCGGTGCGCCCGGTTCACCATGCCCGAACGGCTCGGCGCGCTGCTCGCGCCCGTGCTGGAAGGGCAGAAGGTGACCGCGCGCAAGGAGGCCGTGCGGCTCATCGCGAAGCACCGCACGCCGGGCGCGGTCGTGGCGTTGACGGGGGCGTGGGAGAACGGCCACCGGGACGTGCGGCGCGCGCTGGTGTCCGCGACCCGCTGGTTCCTGGACGACGAGGCCGCGTGGGACCTGCTGGGCCGTGCCGTCGCGGACGAGCACGCGGTGGCGGGTGCGGTGCTCGACCTGGGCCCGGACGTGGTGGCGCGCCGGCACCGGGCCCGGTACGCGGAGCTGGTGGGGGCGATCGCGGGCTCGGCCGACCCGGACACGGCAAGGCTGGGCCTGGCCGCGTCGCCGTCGTGGATCCGCTGGTCGGACAGTGGCGCGGAGCCGCTGGTCGACCGCGTGACCGATCTCGCCGACACGGCCACGTGGCGCTATGCGCTGTCGGCGTTGGTGCGGCTGTCCGCCACGACGGCCGACGTGACGCCGCTGCGTGCCGTGGTCACCGCGCTGCTCGCCGCGGACGGTGAGTTCGACGCGGTCGAGGATCGGGATCTGCCCGCGCGGCAACGGATCGCCGCGCTCGTCGGGGAGTTGTCGGGCACGCGGAACTCGGAGCACTCGCGTGCGGCGGCACGGACGCTGATCCCGAGCCTCGCCGCGGCCGGATACGGGTCGTGGGCGGTGAACCTCGCGGTGGTCGCCGTCGCGTGGGAGGAGGAAGGCGCGGACCTCGACGGGTTGCGCGAGGTGGCCCGCCTGGCGGTGCGGCCGACGCTGGCGCGGCAGGCCGCGGGCGAGCTGACGGCCGTGCTTCCGGACGTCATGCGGCGGTCGTCCCCGGCACGGCTGCTCGACGTGGCGAACGCGCTGGCCGGCTCGGGTGCGGCGGCGCTGGCACTGGGGATCGCGATCCCGGCCGGTCGTGACGCCGGGTGGCCCGAGGGGTGGCGTGAACTGCTGCGCGGCCTTCGTCGGCACGACGACCCGGACGTGCGCGAGGCCGCGTCCGCCGTGTTCACCAGTCAGGAGTGAACACGGCTACGCCTCCGTGCCGCGTCAGGACACCACCAGCGAGCGCGCCATCTCCCGGAACGCCGGCAGCTGATCCGGGTGGGTGGCGGGGTCGAAGTCGCCGGCGATGACGATGTAGCCGTCGTCGGTGAACACGATGGCGGCGTACACGGTCTCGCCACCGCGGCTGCCGGCGCCGGTCAGCTCGAAGCCGGGCAGGCCGGCGATCTCCACCTCGGCGGTCGAATCCGCGGACGGCTTGGCCGGCAGACCCTTGAACCGCGTGACGGCGAACGAACGGCGCTCGCCCTCGGCGACCAGGGCCTGTCCCAGGGACGGCGCGGCGAGCAACTTGGGCGCGTCCGCGCCGGACTCGCCGCCGAGGGTGAACAGGACCGCCCCGCCCACGGCGTCCTTGCGTTCGTACCCGGCGGCCGGGGCGAGGTCGAAGCCGAGATCGCCCGCGGCCGTCTCCGCGCTCCACCGTGCGCTGGTCAGCACCGCCAGCAGGTCGTCCGCGGTGAGCGACCCGTCCTCCTCCGCGGTGCCGCTGATCAACACGACGGTGTCGTCCGCGGCCAGCACGGCGATCGCCTTGGCGTAGGTCTGGCCGGACTGGCGCTGGACGCCGGACGCCACGATGGCCGGGCGGCCGGCGATCGTCAGCCGCCGCACCTCGCCCATCTCCAGCCCCTGCTTGGCGGCCTTGGCCCCGGTGAAGCCGGTGGCCATCTCGTTCATCACCTCCTGCGGCGTCTGGTCGTTCACGGGCATGGTCGTCACCACGATCGAGTTCCGGGTTCCCGGCTCGCCCAAGCCGGACAGCCTCTCGTCGACCGTCATGCCGTCCGGCACACGCAGGAGGATGTTGGTGCGGGGGATGGCGGCGAAGTCGCCGAGCGCCACCGGGTCCGCCGAGATCGTGGTGGCGGACGTGGACTGCGACGTGGACGACCCGGCGGTCGGCGTCAACTGCCCGGCACAACCGCCCAGCAGCACGACGCCGCACAGCGCGACGACGGGCAGCATTGTTCTCGACGACATTCCGGAATCCCCCACGATGGCAGCCAGGTGCGACGCGCGAGACGCTACCGTTCGCCGAGGGCCGGGCGAAATCCGAAACGGCTGGTCAGCGCATGATCGCGGGGTGCGGCGAGTTCAGGCAGGCGTCAACCGGGATCGCAGCGTCAACCGGGATCGCCGCGTCAGCCGGGGTCGCCGCGGCGCTTGCGGTGCACCACCCAGCCGAAGTCGACGATCAGCACGACCACGATCACCGCGAGCAGCACCGCGAGCCACGTCAGACCCGCCCGAACGCACAGCCACGCCGCCACGCCGTTGAAGACGACGCCGAACCCGGCCAGCCACAACCGCAGGGTCAACGCGCTGCGCGGCGGTGCGGGTGGTGGCAGGTCGTCGTCCGGTTGGCGGGGCGGGGTCACGTCCGCCACTCCTCCTGCCAGCCGTGGTGCGTGTCGTAGGCGGCGGCGACCATCTCCAGCACCGACCGGTCTTCGGTCCGCTCGATCTCGCCGCGCAGCCACCGCGCCTTCTCCTCGAACGGCACGGCCACGCGCTCGTCCTGCGCGTGCGCCGAGCCGGGCACGAGCAGCAACTCCCGGCCGTCGTCGGACCGCAGGATCCTCAGCCGTCCCCGGAGTTCGGCCTCGTCCAGGAGCGGCGAGTGGTCCTGTTCCAGCCGTTCCTCGTCTTCGGTGAGCCGGTCCAGGACGAACCGGCGCAGGTCCTCATCCGACAGGCGTTTCGGCTCCACGTCCATGGGCACGGGGTATCCCGTTCCCGCCCGGCCACACGTGCGGGACAGGCCGGGCACGATGGCGGGATGGACCTGGTGCCCCTGGCCGAGCGGTTGCTCGGTATCCGCTCGACCGCCGACCGGCCCGACGAGCTGCGCCGGGCGTTGGACTTCGTGCTCGACGTCGTCGGACCGGGCTTCACCGTGGAACGGTTCGAGGCGGGCGGGAAGCCGAGCGCGCTCGTCTACGCGGGCGGGCGTCGGCCGCACTTCCGGGTGATCTTCAACGCGCACCTGGACGTCGTGCCCGGCGCGGACGACCAGTTCCTGCCGCGTCGTGACGGCGACCGCCTGATCGGCCGCGGCACGCAGGACATGAAGCTGTCCGCGCTGGTGCTGGCCTCGGTGTTCCGCGATATGGCAGCCCGGCTGCCTTACCCGATCGGGCTCCAGCTCGTCACCGACGAGGAGGTCGGCGGGCGTCACGGCACCCTGCACCAGTTGGAGCAGGGCGTGACCGGGTCGTTCGTGGTGATCGGGGAGCACAGCGCGCTGCGGGTCGTGAACGAGTCCAAGGGCCTGATCACCGCACGGCTGCACGCGGTCGGACGTGCCGCGCACGGCGCGTACCCGTGGCTGGGGGACAACGCGTTGCTCAAGCTGATGCGGGCGGTGGACGGCGTGCTCACCGCGTACCCGGTGGCGACGGCGGAGGCGTGGCGGACCACGGTCAACGTCGCCCGCGTCTCGTCCGGGAACCAGGCGCTCAACCAGGTGCCCGCGGACGGGACCGCGTGGCTGGACATCAGGTTCCCGCCGCAGGACAGCGACTTCGCCGGCCGAACGTGCGACGAGATCGCCGCCCACCTCACCGCCCTGTGCCCGCCCGGTGTCACGGCGGCGGTCGACCACGCCGAACCACCGCACCGGGCTGATCCGGCTGGCGTCGACGTGCTCGCTTTGCAGCGCGCCGCCCGTGCCCAGGGGTATTCGGGGGAGCTGCTGCGCAAGCACGGGGCGGCCGACTCCCGGTTCTTCTTCCAGCGGGGGATGGACGCGGTGATCTTCGGCGTCGGCGGGGACGGGCAGCACGGGGCGGACGAGTACGCCGACCTGACCACGGTCGAGCCGTACCGGCGCGCGCTGACCGCGTTCTTGGAGGGGATCGCCGAACGTGAGGGCATCGCCAAGCGCGTTGCTGAACCCGACGGCATTGCAGAAGCCGAGGGCGTCGAACCTGAAGGCATTGCAAACCCGTAACGCAGTGGTTACGCTTCCTGGTGTGGACGAGGTGGCGGCAGCGATCGCCGACCCGGTGCGGCGGGAGATCCTGGAGATGCTGCGTGACGAAGCGCGGCTGTCGGCCGGGAACATCGCCGAGCGGTTCGCGATCAGTCGGCCCGCGGTGAGCAGACACCTGCGGGTGCTGCGGGAGAGCGGGTTGGTGCGCGACGAGACGGTGGGCCGGCAGCGGTTCTACGTGCTCGACGCCTCCCGCCTGACGCCGTTGGCGCAGTGGCTCGCCTTGTTCGAGCGCTCGGGCCGTCCCGCGGACCGGCCTTCGGGCTGGGAGCACCACCTCGACGCCCTCGAAACCGAGGTCTACCGCGCCCGGCGGGAACGCCGCCCCGACAAACCTGACGAATCTGACAAACCTGACGAATATGACGAATATGACGAATCCGAGGAGAACACGGCATGACCCCCATCCCCACCGGCCGGCTGTTCCGCACCGACACCGGCAGCGACCTGGTGCTCACCAGGACGTTCCGCGCGCTCGCCGACGATGTGTGGGCGAGCCTGACCGAGCCGGAGCGCACCGCCCGGTGGTTCGGGCCCTGGGAGGGCGAAGGGCGGCCGGGTAGCACGGTCAAGGTGCAGATGGTGTTCGAGGAGCAGGAGCCGTGGGTCGACGTTCGCATCGAGGCGTGCGACCCGCCTCAGCGGCTGTCGCTGTCCATGGCCGACGAGGCCGGCTCGTGGCGGATGGAGCTGGTGCTGTCCGAAGTGGACGGAGTCACCGAGCTGCGACTGGTGCACCACCTGGACACCGAGGAGGGCCTCGGCGAGGTCGGTCCCGGCTGGGAGTACTACCTCGACATGCTGCTCGCGTCCCGAGCCGGTAAACCCCTGCCGTCCTTCGACGACTACTACCCGTCGCAGAAGGCCCACTTCGAGTCCCTGACCACGGCCGTCGACTTATGAGCGTGGCGGCTGCACGGCTGTGAACTGCGGAGTTCCCGGATCGGGGGTACCGTTCGAGGCGCAGCGGGTTGAGCCAGCAGCCACTGCCTTCTTCGACCCCCGAGGAGGCTGCGGGCCGTGAGAGCAGAGCGATTCGACCACCCGTTCCGGGTGGAACGGCAGGTGCACGGCTACGCCGTCGTCGTACGGGTGGCCGGCGAGGTGGACGCGTTGACCGTCCGCGAGCTGAAACGCGAGATCGCGGTCGGCCTGGCGCTGGCCACCCCGCCCGCCCCGGTCGTGGTGGACTTGACCGAAGTCGAGTTCTTCGCCGCCGCAGGCCTGAACGAACTGCACCGCGGTCACTTGGCGGCGCAGGCGGCGGGTGTGATGCTGCGCGTCGTCGCCTGCCACCGTCACGTGCTCCGGCCGTTCGAGATCAGCGGCCTCGACCACGAGCTGAGGCCGTGCCGAACGCTGGCGGAAGCACTGGTCGTGCGAACCCCCAACGGCGTCCGCAAACTCACCGTGCCCGACGTGACGCACGCCAGCGGCGCCCGCTGACCCGAGTCGGTCGGCCGCGTGGGCCAGCCGCGTGGGCCAGCCGCGTGGGCCAGCTGCGTGGGTTGGCCGCGTGGGTTGGCCGAACGGTGCAGTGCAGTACACCGGCCGAGCGTGCCAACCCCAGCGCGTCGCCGTGCGGGCCGAGGCCCGCATGGTGACCCGTCGTGCTTTGTCACGTGCACCGGCCGGTGGCGCTGCCGCAACCGGGTGACGGTGAGCCCAACCCAGCGGGCTGCCGGGCGCGTGAACTGAGCGGGCTGACGTGTCGCGCCAGCCGAGTTGAACCGGAGTGGCGGCGGGTGGGTCCGCCTTGCGGGCGGACCTAGCCCGCCCGTCGAGCGGGATGGACGCCGCGCCAACCAAGTACGCCGAACCGAGCTAGCCGGGTGCACCAGCGGGGCGCGCTGCCGCAACCGACCGTGCGGCCAACCCAGCGAGCTGCCGGGCACGCGAGCTGAGCGGGTTGATGTGTCGCGCCAGCCGAGTGTGCTGACCCGTAGTGGTAGCGGGTGGGCCAGCCCTGCGGCGAAGCTATCGCCATGCCGAAACGGGATAGCCGCCGCGCCAACCCAGCGCACCCACGTCCTGCTAGCCAACTGCACCGGCCGGGCGCTGCCGCAGTGTCGTGACTCAGCGGTCCGCCCGGCGTGCTGGCTGTGGGTGGTTTCCCGGCGCACCGGCCGATTGGTCGTCGTGCGGTTGGCCGGGCGCTCACCCAGCGTGGTGGTAATCGAGCGTGTTAACCGGGCGTGCTTGCGGAGCGTTGGGCGGCGCGTTAACCCGGCGTGGTAGTCGAGCGGTACGGAAGGCGGCTAACTCGGCGTGGTTGCGGAGCGTTGAGCGGTGGGCGAGCTGGGTGGGGCCCGGAGGTTGGCGGCGGCCGAGCTCGGTGTGGTCGCGGAGGGTTGGCGGTGGGTGAGCCCGGTGTGGTCGCGGAGGGGTAGGGGTCCGCGGTGGGCGAGTCGGGTGTGGCATGGAGGGTTGGGCGGTCGGCGGGTCTGGCAGGGGGTTGAGTGGGCGCTAACCGAGTGGGCTGGCGCTAGCCGAGTGTGCTGGCGTAGGCCAGCGCGCCCAGCGCGGTGGTGGTGGCGAGGGTGGTCAGGACTGACCGGCGGCTTGGCTTTGGGCCGTTCGAGGCCAGTCGTAGCCCGCCTGGCACGAGCGCCACGCATAGGCCGACGACGGCGATCACCGATGTGACCTCCGTGCCCTTCAACACGCCTAGCGGCAGCAAGCACATCGCGGCCAAAGCGAGTGCGCGGGCTGGGCCTAGGACGCCGCTGCGGTAGGCGGCGAACGCCAGAACCAGCCAGCCGAACAGGATGGTGAACGACAGGAAGCTGAACAGGTGCACGTTCTGGTACGACGTGCCAACGAGATCGGTGGCGGCCTGAGCGCCGTGGTGCTCCACCAGACCGTGTGCGGCCTGGTCGATTCCGGCGTGGAACGTGCGTTCCAAGAGGCCTACGAGTACTAGGCAGCCACCCCATGCCGCCAGGAGGGGCCGGGTTCTCCCGATTTGGTGCGTCAGCGCGACTACGGCCGGGGCCAGCAGCACGGTCCCGGCGATGAACGCGGTGTGCGCGGCGGTCATCAGGGCCGGGTGGGTGGCGACGGCAGCCAGCTGGTCAGGGAAGAAGTAGTGGAACGGCCACCGCAGCAGGACCGCGACCAGCAGGAGCACCGGGCCGAAGACCATCGCGGTCGCGGTGAGCCAGCGGCCGGGGAAGGTGTGGTGGGTTGTCATGGGGATGACTTTGGCGGGCGGGGGGTGGTTTCGGATCGGCCTACGGTCCGAAGTGGAGGATCAGACCAGGGTCCTATGCCGCCGGAGGAACGGGCGGTCGCCAAGCGGCACGTCGACCATCGGCCCGGCCGCGCGCAGCACCACGTCGAGCGCCCGTGCCGGATCCGACATGTAGACCTGACTGAACCACGCCATGTTCGCCTCCACCACCGCGAGCGTGGCGCGAGGGTCGTTCGGCGGGCCGGTGAGACCGACGTCCACCACGACCGCGGAGGGCAGGCCGGGAAGGTTCGCCGCGAACGCGCATACACGGGCCGCGTCGGGGCAGTCGGCCAGCGGCGCCGGGTCGAGGCGCCCCCACGTCGCGTATCGCGAGCCCGTGCGCACCTCGCCGTCGAGCAGGAACAGGCGGAACTCCGCAGCGAACTCGACCACATCGGCCACCAGCACGGCCGTGTCGGCAGGCAGGTCGGCCGGCAGTTCACCGCCGTGCTCGTAGACGCGGGCAGTGAAGCTCTTGCTGCTGGGCGGTTTCACGAACACCCGATCGGGCCGAGAACGGGCTTCGCCGAGCGTGGTCGCGTGGATCCGGCGGCCGACGAGAGACAGCGGTAGCCCCGGAAGCCAGTCGTCGGCCGGTTCGAGCAGGCAGAGGTCAGGGCGGAGGTCAGGGCGGAGGTCGGCGACGAGACGGTCGGCGAACAGGGGTCCGCCGTAGTAGTGCACCCGCACCGCGGAGGCCACTGCCGGAACCACAGCGGAGACCACGGCCATGCCCCGATCCACCGCCGCGCGGGCAAGCGGACCGATCGTGGGCAGCGCAGCGGGCGGGACGAGCAGGGAGCCGGTCATGGTCCGGACATCGTGCGGACGAAGGAGCCGTCCGTCGAGCGAATAGTCCGCCGGCACGCCTCCGTAGGCTACTGCGGGTGATCGACTACGAGTGGCGGGGCACGTTCGAGAACGGCGAGCTCAACGCACTGCATGCGGAAGGCTTCGATCACCCGCCGTTGGACGACGACTGGTGGGGCCGGGTCACCCGGCACAGCCTGGGCTGGGTCACCGCACGCCGCGACGACGAGCTGCTGGGATTCGTCAACGTGGCCTGGGACGGCGCGATCCACGCGTTCATCCTCGACACCCTTGTCACCGGAACGGCACAACGGCAGGGCGTCGGACGACGACTCGTCGCCACGGCGGTGGACGGCGCGCGGGCCGCCGGGTGCGAGTGGCTGCACGTCGACTTCGACGACCACCTCAAGCCGTTCTACTTCGACAGCTGTGGCTTCCAGCCCACCAACGCGGGCCTCATCGCGTTGTGAGAACCAGCGTGTGAGGAACCCCTTGCGGGCGTCACCGCGTGTAGGTCGGCCGGACACGGGTAGTCGGCGGAGGACTGCCGACAAGGAGGAGCACGTGGATCCGATCAAGCCCGCCAAGGTCGTGAAAGAAGCCCTGGAGAAGGCGGTCGAGAAGGTCGCCGACCTGGTCACACCGCCTGCCCCGGGCAAACCCGCCGGCGTATCGCCACCCGTGGACCCGCCGAACCGGCCACAAGGCCCGCTACCCCGCAAACCCGACCAAGCGTCCCCCTCGACGCGGACCGCCACCGGCGCGGAGACCGGGGCCGCCGCGGACACCCGTGGCCAGCAGGCCGAATACCTCACCACCGCCCAAGGCGCACGCCTGTACGACACCGACCACTCCCTCAAAGCCGGTGAACGCGGCCCGACGCTGCTCCAAGACCACCACCTGCGCGAGAAGATCACCCACTTCGACCACGAACGCATCCCCGAACGGGTTGTCCACGCCAGGGGCGCGGCGGCACACGGCGTCTTCGTCGGCTACGGCACCGCCGCCCAGGTCTGCAAGGCCGGTTTCCTGGCCGAGGGCGTGACCACCCCGGTGTTCACCCGGTTCTCCACGGTCGTGGGCTCGCGCGGCTCGGCGGACACGGTGCGTGACACTCGCGGTTTCGCCACGAAGTTCTACACCGCCGAGGGCACGTTCGACCTGGTGGGCAACAACATCCCGGTGTTCTTCATCCAGGACGGCATCAAGTTCCCCGACATCATCCACGCCGTCAAACCGCACCCCGACCGCGAGATCCCGCAGGCACAGAGCGCGCACGACACGTTCTGGGACTTCGTGTCCCTGCACACCGAGGCCACCCACCACCTGTTCTGGCACCTGTCCGACCGGGGCATCCCGCGCTCCTACCGGATGATGGAGGGCTTCGGCGTCCACACGTTCCGCCTGGTCGACGCCAAGGGCGCCACCACGCTGGCCAAGTTCCACTGGAAGCCGAAGCTGGGCGTGCACTCCCTAACGTGGGAGGAGGCGCAGCTCATCAACGGCATCGACCCGGACTTCCACCGCCGCGACCTCGCCGACGCCATCGAATCCGGCGCGTTCCCCCAGTGGGAGCTGGGCATCCAGGTCTTCCCGGACACGCCGGAGCAGACGTTCGAGGGCATCGACCTGCTCGACCCGACCAAGATCGTGCCCGAGGAACTGGCTCCGGTGCAGCCGATCGGCATGCTCACGCTCAACCGCAACCCCACGAACTTCTTCGCCGAGACCGAGCAGGTCGCGTTCCACGTCGGGCACCTGCCGCCGGGCATCGACGTCACCGACGACCCGCTGCTGCACGCCCGACTGTTCTCCTACCTCGACACCCAGATCACCCGGTTGGGTGGACCGAACTTCGCGCAGATCCCGATCAACCGGCCGCACGCGCCGGTCAACGACATGCTGCGCGACGGGTTCCACCAGCACGCCGTGCAGAGCGGTGTGGCGCCGTACAAGCCGAACACGCTGGACGGCGGCTGCCCGTTCATGGCGGGCGCGGACGTCGGCGCGTACGTGGAAGTCGCCCAACCGGTGGCCCAGTCCGTCAAGCAGCGGGAGGCGCCCGCGTCGTTCGCCGACCACTTCACCCAGCCGCGCCTGTTCTACCGCAGCCTGAGCCCGGTGGAGCGCGAGCACGTGGTGCGGGCGTTCACGTTCGAGCTGGGCAAGTGCTACGAACAGTCGATCCGGGAACGCGCGCTGCGGATCCTGGCGAACGTCGACGCCGAACTGTGCGCGCAAGTGGCCGACGGTCTCGGCCTGCCCGCGCCGGAAGCGACGAAACCGGTCGGCGAGGTGACGCCGAGCCCGGCGTTGTCGCAGATCGGGCAGGTGTGGCCGACCGCGGGCCGGATCGTCGGCATCGTGGTCGACGCGGAGAACCAGGCGAGCCTCGACGGCCTGCACGAACTGCGTCAGGCGATCAACGCCGCCGGCCTCACGCCGTTGGTCATCGCCGCACGCGGCGGGCATTTGGAGGACGGGCTGGAAGCGCAGCGGACGTTCCTCACCGCCCGCTCGGTCGAGTTCGACGCCCTGCTCCTGGCCGCCGCGCCACCGCCCGCCCCGGACGCGCTGCCGAGCCGTGACGACAAGGCCGCCGCCCAAACCGCCGTCGACCCGCGCGTGGTGCTGATGATCGAGGAGTGCTACCGGCACGCCAAGGCGATCGGCGCGTGGGGCGACGGCCCGACCGCGCTGCTGGAGGCGCGGGTCGCGCCGGACGACCTCGGCATCGTCGTCGGCGACTCCCCGGCCGGCGTGTTCCAGCAGGTCCAGGAGCTGCTCGGGACGCACCGCGTGTGGGACAGGTTTCCCGCCACCGTCGTCTGACGATCGCAAGGTGATCGTAAGGTGATCATCGGTCGAAACGGATCGCCGAGGTCGGGGGACCGGCCAGAATGCAGCGGGTGAACGACAAGGCGCCGGCCGACGGGGACGCGGCCGGCGCCACCGTCCCGAGCCCTCTGCCGAGAAAGCCGATAGTGACCGCCATTCCCGGTGACCGCGACGCCTCGACCCTCGTGCTGATCTGCGACCACTGCGGTCGCACCTACCCGGAGCCGAGCCCCGAGTGGGCGGGCCTGTGGCAGGCCGCCACCGCCGCCGGGTGGGGCGGCCGGGGCAGACCCGTCGGACCGCACCGGTGCCAGGTCTGCGCCGTTTGACCCGTGTACGTCAGCGGGCCTCGCACAGGCCGAAGCCACCCGGTTTCCATCCGGCAGCGAATCAAGCGGATCCAGCGGATCAGCCCGCCACGGCGTCCCGCTCCGACTTCACCCGGGTCAGCAGGTACCCGGCCACCGCGGCGAGCGGGAACATCACCACCCCGTACACGGCGGCCGGCACGGCGAGTTGCTCGCTGCCGAGCACGGTCACCGCGACCGTGATCGCCAACGTGCTGTTGTGGATGCCCACCTCGAACGCCGACGCGATCGCCTGCCGCTTGCCGACCTTCGCCAGCCGGGGGATCAGGTAGCCGGCGGTCAGGCTGCACGCGCAGAACAGCACCGTCACCAGCCCGATGTCGGCCAGGTAGCCGCCGATGTTCTCCCGTTCGGCGACGATCGTGCCCGCGATGACGGCCACCAGCACCACCGCCGAGAAGATCCGCACCGGCTTGTCCGCCCGGTCCGCGAACGCGGCCGACCAGCGGCGCACCAGCATGCCCAGCACCACCGGCACCAGCACGATCGCGAACACCTGCGCGACCTTGCCGAACTCCAACCCCACCGCGCCCTCGGCCGACGGCTCGAAGTAGTCCAGCGCGAAGTTGACCACCAGCGGCAGGGTCGCCACGGCGAGCACCGAGTTCACCGCGGTCAGCGTGATGTTCAGCGCGACGTCACCGCGGAACAGGTGGCTGAACAGGTTCGCCGTGGTCCCGCCGGGCGACGCGGCCAGCAGCATCATGCCGACCGCCAGCACCGGGTTCAGCCCGAGCACCACGACCAGCCCGAAGCACACCACCGGCAGCAGGATGAGCTGCGTCGCCAACGCGACCGCCACCGCTCGCGGCTCCCGTGCGATCCGGGCGAAGTCGGCGACCGTCAACGACAGCCCGAGCCCGAACATGACCACGGCCAGCGCGATCGGAAGTCCGACGCTCGTCAGTGCGGAGTCCACGGCGACCACCTGCGTTTCTGCGTCGAGCCCGGCATCGGGAGGAGCCGCATCTTCCCCCAGAACGGGACGGAATGGGGAGGCCCGACACCGGTTCGATGGCATTCGGTGATCAAGGCGTGCGAGCACGCCGACCGTGTCGTGAGCGTTGAATTCGGGGGTCCTGAACGTAGGACACGGTTGTTCTGAACGTAGGACTCGCGGGTTCTGAACGTAGGACTCGCGCGGTGGGAGGGTTGGCTGTTAGCGTTAACAACGCGTGGGCGCGGTGCCTCGGCGGCGCATCGCGCCCGCGTGCGCTACCGACTTCCCAGTTGCGCCAGCGTGCGGCCGACGTTCTGCTCCACGATGTCCAGCATCCCGGCCCGGTGGGGGAAGTCGCCGTCCAGCAGCCTGAGCGGTCCCGCCACCAACGACAGGTAGGTGGCCAGCCGGTACAGGCGCAGCCGGGCGGGGTCGAGGTCCGGGTTCGCGAAGTGGCGGTAGTGGGGACCGAACCTCAGCTCCAGGAAGGCGTGCTCCCACTCGACGTCGAAGAACACCGCGCCCTCGATGTCGATCAACACCGGCTCGTCGCGTTCGGCGTCGACGAGGACGTGGTCGGGGCCTAGCTCGCCGTGGACCAGACCGAATCGGGATCGCGGCGCGACGTCGGCATGTCTCGTCCGCAGCCGGTCCGCCAGCCGATCCCGCACGGCGTCGAGCCGGTCGACCCGGTCGGCGGACGCGGTGAGGTTGGTGAGTGCTTGGCGCAGCACGACGTCTTCGAGGCGTTCGAGCTTTTCGAGGGGTTCGTGCGGCTTCGGGTCGGCGGTGTGGGCGTGCATGTCCCGCACGGCGGTCCCGAGCTTGGCCAGCACGCCTTCGGCCCGCTGCGGATCACGGGCCGTCAACTCCTCCAACGTGCCGCCGCGAACGTCCTCGACCACCGCCACGTCACCCAGCGGCCCACCGGCCTCGCGCAGCAGCACCCGGGGCGCCCGGACGCCTACGGCCGACAGCCGGTCGTGCGCCTGTCGGAACAGTTCCAACCCGGTGGTGTGCTGGAACGGGCTGTCCGGATCCACCGGCGCGTCCGGCCAGAAGTCCTCGTCGGGGTGCCACACGTAGGCGATCCCGCTGGTGCCGTCGGCCAATCCGAGCCGGTAGACACCCTTCTTCGTGCCACCCCGCAGCCGCTCGACCGACACCAGGTCCGGGTTCCGAACACGGCCCGTGTGACACCGCGCAGGTCTTCGAGCCCGAGGTGCTTCCGCACGGCAGGACCGGGTCCGCTCTCGTCCGATGGCATGTCCGCCATGATCGCGCACGGGCACGCCGCCCGGTTCAGGGCAGGATCGAGTCGACGTAGCCGCCGTCCACGCGCACCGCCGCCCCGGTCGTCGCCGACGCCTGCGGTGACGCCAGGTACACCACCAGGTTGCCGATCTCCTCCGGCTCGATCAGCCGCCCCAGCAGGGACTGCGGCCGGTGCAGGCGCATGAACTCGCGCTGCGCCTCGTCCCACGGCAGCGATCGGTCCACCAGCTGGTAGACGAAGTCCTCGACCCCGCCGGTGTGCGTCGGCCCGGCGATCACGCAGTTCACCGTCACCCCGCTGCCCGCCGCCTCCTTGGCGAACCCCCGCGACACACCCAGCAGCGCCGTCTTCGACACCCCGTAGTGGATCATCTCCGCCGGGATCGCCACGGCCGAGTCGCTGGCGATGTACTGCACCCGCCCCCACCCGCGCTCCCGCATCCCCGGCAGGTACGTGCGGGTCAGCCGGACGGCCGCCAGCACGTTCACCTCGAAGTACCGCCGCCACTCGTCGTCGCTGATCTCCAACGCCGGCTTCGCGCCGAAGATGCCGACGTTGTTCACCAGCACGTCCACCTCGGGCAGCTCGGCCGCCAACGCCGCCGCCCCGGCCTCCGTGGACACGTCCGCCGGCACGCCGACCAGGTTCGCCCCCGGCACGTCCTCCCGCAGCCGCGCCACCGCCGCGTCCACCGCCTCGGCCTTGCGCCCGTTCACCGCCGTCCGAGCCCCGGCCCGCGCCAACGCCGCCGCGATCGCCTCGCCGATGCCCTGCGTAGATCCGGTGACCAGCGCCGTCTTCCCGCTCAGATCCAGGTGCATGCCGACGATGATCGCGCAGCCGGCCCGACCCCGCCGGTCACGAGTACAGCGCCCCCAGGAACTCCACCAACAGCCGTTCCCGCAACGCCGGACGTGCCGCGGCGAGCAGCGTGTTCACCGTCGCCATCCGTTCGGGCAGGCCGGTGTCCCCGGTCATGCCCGCTGCCGCGAGCAACCCGCCGAACTCCTCCGGCGTGAGCGAGTCCGGCTCCAACCCGCCGATGAACTCCAGGACCTCAGGCGCCACCGCGACCGGTCCGGCCTCCACCGCCGCCTTCACCGACGCCCGCAGGTCGGCCAGCAACTCCGACTCCTGCCCGTGGTTCGCCGCCGTCACGGTCAGGTGCAGGTTCGCGGGGGAGGAGCGGTAGGCGAACTGCGGCTGCACGTACCAGTTCCGCGCCTTCATCTCGTCGGCCACGGTGAACACGTCGAAGTCGTCCCGTGACGCCGCGACCGCCAGCAACGTCGACGAGGGCGCGCCCAACACCCGCAACCCGTCGATCTCCGCGATGCCCTCGCGCAACACCCGCGTGCTTTCCAACGCCCGCAACGCCAACGATCGGTACCCGTCGTCACCGATGTGCCGCAGCACCGCCCACGCCGCCGCCAACGGCCCACCTGATCGAGTGGACTGGGTCGTCGAGTTCAACATCGTGTAGCCGGGCCAGGCGGCCGACGCGAAGTACTGGGACCGGCGCAGGTCGGCCGACGCATGCAGCAGCACGGACGTTCCCTTGGGGCAGTACGCGTACTTGTGCAGGTCCACCGAGATGCTGGTGACGCCCGGCACCGAGAAGTCGAACGGCGGCACGTCGGGCCCGTGCGGCAGGACCCATCCGCCGATGCACGCGTCCACGTGGAAGCGCACGCCGTGTGCCGCCGCAGCAGCAGCGATGTCCGCGATCGGATCGACCACCCCGTGCGCGTACGACGGCGCGCTCGCCACCACCAACACCGTGGACGAGTCGATCGCCGCCGCCATCGCCGCCGCGTCCGCCTGGAACGTCACCGGATCCACCGGCACCGCCACCACCCGCACCCCGAAGTAGTGCCCAGCCTTGTGGAACGCCGCGTGCGCCGTCTCCGGCAACACCATCGAAGGCCGCTCGACGTCCGGCCGCGCATCCCGTGCAGCGACGACCGCGAGCAGGCACGACTCGGTGCCGCCGGACGTGACCGTGCCGACCGTCCGGTCATCGCCGCCCAACAACCGCGCGGCCGTGCGCACCACGTCGTTCTCCAGCCGCAGCAGGCTCGGGAACGCGGTCGGGTCCAGGCCGTTCACCGATGCGGCCAACGCGTGCGCGGACGCGGCCAGCTCGTCCAACCCCGGCAGCGCGCTGTCGTACACGTAGGCCAACGTCCGACCGCCGTGCGTGGGCAGGTCGCCGGCCCGCAAAGCACGCAGCTCGGCCAGAACGCCATCGGCGGACACGTCGGTCACCGGGTCTCCTCACGCAGCAGGGGAAGGGCCGCCAACGCCAGCACGGCCGGGATGACGGTGAAACCGAGCAGCGCGGCCGTCACCGCGCCGGAGGACTGCACGGCCGAGCCGTCGGTGCTCGCGGTGTACCCGCCCAACGCCAGGACCAGCCCGTACACGCCCGGACCGAGTGCCAGGCCCAACGTCTCGCCGGCCGTCCACACGCCGGAGAACAAACCCGCCCGTGTCGCACCGGAACGCTGTTCCTCGGCGGTGATCACGTCCGGCAGCATGGCCAGCGGGAACACCTGCATGCCCGCGTAACCCACGCCGATCACCGCCATCAGCGCCAGCACCGCCGTCACCGGCAGCACCCGTGACGCGGTCAACCCGGCCACCGCGACCGCGAAGAGCGCCGAAGCGGCCACCAACCCGACCCGTTTGCCGTATCGGCGGCCGACCCGTTGCCACAGCGGCATGACCAGCAGCGCGGGGCCGACGAACCCGACGAACAGCACGGTCTGCAAGCCTTGCTCGCCCAATACCAGTCGGGCGAAGTAGTCGACGCCCGCCAACATCGTGCCAAGGCCCACGGCTTGCGCCACGAACACGGTCAGCAGCAGCCGGAACGCCCGCGACTCGCGAACCACCGCCAACAGCTCGCCGACACCGGCCGCCGACGCCACCCGACGTGAGGCCGGGACCCGGCGCGTGCCCACGAACGTTGCCAGCGTGCCGACGACCATCAGCGCCGCGACCGCCACGCCCATCCCCGGATACCCGACGAGATCCCGCACCGCCGGCGCACCCGCGCCGCTGATCAGGATGGCCAACGCCAGGAACGCCATCCGCCACGCCATCAGCCGGGTGCGCTCGTCGTAGTCCTCGGTGATCTCGGCGGCCATCGCCACGTACGGCACTTGGAAGAACGCGTAGGCGGTCGCGCAAGCGAGGAACACCAACGCCACGTACGCCGCCGCGCCGGTTCCGGTGAACGGCCCGGCGAAGAGCAGGGCGAACAGGACCGAGGTGGCGAGCCCGCCGTGCAGGAGGAACGGTCGCCGGACACCGGCCCGGTCGCTGATCCGACCGGCGACCGGGTTGAACAGGACGTCCCATGCCTTCGGGGCGAGGACCAGCAGTCCGGCGAGGGCGGCGGGCACGGCCAGGCTGTCGGTCAGGTAGGGCAGCAGGAGCAGGCCGGGCACCGTGGCGAACGCGCCGGTGACAAAGGACCCCGCCGCATACCCACCCCGAACCCCGCCCGCAATCTGCCGCATAGGCGGAGAAGTTTCGCATTCCACCCACTACCTGCGCGAGGGCCACTTCGGGCATCGGGCGGCGGGCAGTGCGCGGCGCTGTACGCCGCGAGGGATGGTGCCGGCCACGCGGGGCTGGGGCGTTTAGGCCGGGTGCTGTGAGCGGTTGGTGGTTGGGGTGGTGCCGGTCAGTTCGGCGACCAGTGCGACACCTACCTCGCCCGCCCGCTCTCCACCCGGATGCGCTGCCGTCGCGTACATGCCTTCGATGACGAGCCAGATCCGCTCAGCCAGCAGTTCGGGGTTCGGGAGGCCGGTCTGCCGGGTCAGCTCACCGATGTGCGCCCGCACGTCCGCCAAGTGGTCGGCGGCGAACCGGCCCACCTCGTGGTCCGGGAACTCGGTGAAGCAGTTGCGGAACGCGCAACCCCGGTAGTCGACCTCGCCGACCTGGCCCGCGGCCAACCGCGTGATCGCCACCAACTGCGCCGCCGGGTCATCGACGAGCGGCGCGGTCGCCTGTTCGACCTGGTCCATCCAGAGCGAACGAATCCTTGCGAGGTGGGCGACGACCAAGGCGTCCTTGCCGGGGAACTCCCGGTACAGCAGGTTCTTCCCGCAGCCGCACTCGTCGACGATCCGCTGCATCCCCACCGCACGCACCCCGTGCTCGGTGAAGAGCCGGGCCGCCGTGTCCAAGATGCGGTCCCGAGTGCCCGGTTCCCGCTGACGCGCCATCACGTGAGCAGCTTAGCGGACCAATCGGTCCGTTCCCTTGACGTGGCTCTTCAACGTAAAGCAAGATCGGCGGACCGATCGGTCCGGGACTGATCGGTCCATAACGGGAAGGAACGGACGAATGTCGGCACCCAGCGTGCTCGTGCTCGGCGCAACAGGCAGGACCGGCGGCGCCTTAGTCGACCAACTGGTCGACGCCCACCGTGAAGGCGAAGTGACACTGATCGCCGCAGTCCGCCGCCCCGAGGCCGCCGCGGCCTTCACGGAACGCGGCATCGAGACACGCCACGTCGACCTGGACTCCGCCGAGCGGCACGGGCTGGCCCCGATCGTCGCGGCACTGCGGGACGTGCGGCGGGTGTTCCTCGCCTCCGGCTACGACGTGCGGATGCTCAGCCAGGCCAAGGCCGCGATCGACGCCGCCCGGCTCGCGGGCGTCGACCACCTTGTCCACCTCGGGGTCCACGCCGAACCGGACACCACGGTCGTCCACTACGGCTGGCACCAGCTGGTTGAGGCTCACCTGGCGCGATCCGGGCTCGGGCACACCAATCTCCACCCGACCGCGTTCATGCAGAACCTGCTGATGCCGGTGATGAGCGACCCGGAGTCGGCCGTGCTGACCCACTACATCGGCGACGCACCGACAAGCTGGGTGGACGCGGACGACATCGCGGCGGTCGCGGCGACCATCCTGCGATCACCGGAAGAGCACGACGGCCGGAGCTACGGTCTCGGCACCGAGGTCGCCACCATCAAAGGTGTCGCGGCCATCCTCACGGAGCTGACCGGGCGGACATGGCGGCACGCGGCGAGGGAACCGGGGGAGTTCCTGGCGGCGGTGACGGCGGCGGGCGCGGACCCGGTCTACATGGACTGCGTGCGCAACGTCTTCGAACGGATCAGGGACGGATCACTGCCGGAGGCGGCGGCCACGTTCGACACGGTCGAGCGGATCACGAAGAGGCCGGCCACGTCGCTGCGCACGTTCCTCGACCGTCACCGCGAGCACTTCACAGCATGAACGGACCGCTGGGGCGTCGAAGGGGTGCTCGACGCCCCAGCGGCCAAGGACTACGACGCAGGCACCGTGTCGACGTGGTCCACGCCGGAGGTGCGGTAGCCGTTCACGCGCGACTGCACCTGGGCCGGGCTGAGCACCTGGTCCTTGGCGAAGTACACGTAGTCCACGTGCTGCTGGTACGCGCGGTCACCGGGTGTGCCGACCAGGCCGCCCGAGATGAACCACAGGTTGAAGTTCAGCGACATCGGCGTCTCCGGGTAGTACTTGTCACCGTGATCGGCCACCTGCGCGCCGTCGATGAAGTACTTCACCCGGCCACCGGACACCTGGATCACCAGGTCGTGCCACCCGGCGTAGCTCTGCCGCTGCTCGGTGTGGATGTTGTCGGCGATCCACGGCTCGTTCTGGTAGGTCTCCCAGGTCGTCTCGTACATGATGTTGGCGGGCTCGCCCCACCCGCCGTTGGGCAGGTACTCGAAGTCGATCTCGCCGTAGTTCGGGTCCATGTTGCTGTTGAGCGGCGTGATGGTGAAGAACGTCTGCACCACGTGGTCGCCGTCGGGACCGTAGACCGGCGCGTCGGAGAACTTCACCCGCGCCGCGTACGTGCCCTCGAAGAACTTCCGCTGGTGGTACAGCTCGGTCTGCCGCGCGGACGACCCGTTGTTGGACGACTCCAGCCGCATCGACTTCTGGCCGTCCACGGTCGGGAACGTCACCATCGCCGGATCCCACACCGCTCCCGGCACGCCCGGACCGCCACCGCCCGAGCGGACCGTCCACCCGCGCTGGGAAATCCGCGAGTCCACGGAGCTCGCGTAGTTGAAGTCGTCGAACAACGCCGGGCCGTTCGGGTTCGGCGGAGTCGAGGACGTGGTCGTGGTGGTCGGGCCGGTGCCACCGGGCGGCGTGCCCCACAGCAGGGTTCCCGCCCGGTGCACGGTCACCCGTGACCACGCGGAGTAGGTGCTCGCCGCGCGGAACGAGTAGTCGTCGGACTGGGTGATCGGCCCCCAGTTCGACCGGTAGAACCGCAGTTGCAGGTCACCGGTGTCGGCGCCGGGCCCGAGCGAGCCCGCGCCCGAGGTGAACCCGACCTCCAGGTACCGGTCGGCCGCGCCGCCGGTCAGCGTGCCGAAAGCGCCGGTCACGTTGGCGCAGCCGCGCACCGCCCACGAGCACGCGAAGCGGTAGCCGACGTCGGGCGTGTCGCTCTTGAAGTAGTAGCGGACCTTCAACTCGGTCAGCGGCACGGTCGTGCCGCCGGTGTTGACCAGCTTGAACCACGGTTCGACCTGGTCGGTCGTCGCACCGGACGCGCTGGTCCGGTACTGGGCGGTGACCACGTCGGCGGCGAACGCCATCGGCGCGACCACCAGCGCGGCGACGGACACCGCTGCGGCTCCGATCGCCGCGATCATGCGTGCGGACACAGTGTTCTCCTCAAGTCAGCAGGGTGGGACAGGGGAGCGGGCGTCGTCCTCCTTTCGGGGCAAGGGCACGGACAGCGCGCTCAGGCGGCCGGTGTGCGCGCGCATCCGTTCGGTGAAGTCGGTCCAGGACGGGCGCTGAGCCCAGAGCGTGTCGGCCAACGCCGCCAGCCGGGGGTACGCCAGCCGTTCGAGGTGGTGTGCGGTCGGCACGTACTCCGTCCACAGCGCGCACTGTGCGCCGAGCACCCCGTCCGGCAACGGCAGGTCGTAGACGTCCCGCGCGGTCACCACCAGGCCGGGCTGTCCGGCCGGCTCGTCGGGGTCGGCGGACTGCGGGTAGTCCAGGTAGGTCGAGCGGTGCGGCGCCATCACCACGGCGTGCCCGAGGTCCATCGCCGCCCGCGCGTCCGCCGCGTCACGCCACGGCATCACCACCGCGCGTGGGTCGCCGATCGGCTCCCACGACACCGGCACCCGCCCGCGCTCGACGACGTGGTCGGCCATCGCGCGCAGGAACCAGCCGTGCAGGTCGTGCGGACCGGTCAACTCCTCGCGGCGGACCCGCCGCAGCGCACCGGGACTGGACTCCCACTCCGCGGTGGGGCACTCGTCGCCGCCCAGGTGCACGTGCGGGCCGGGGAACACGTCCACCACCTCGTCCAGCACGTCACGGCAGAACTCCAGCACGGCGTCGTCCACGCCGAACACCGCGTCGCTGATGCCCCACCGCGTCCACACCGGCGACCGGCGCCGGGGGAAGTTGCCCAGGTGCGGGTAGGCGGCCAAGGCGGCGCGGGCGTGTCCCGGCATCTCGATCTCCGGCACGATCCGCACACCGCGTTCGTCGGCGTACGACACCAGCCCGGCCAGCTCGGAGCGCGTGTACGAACCGCCGTGCGGCACGCCGTCGCCCATGGTCTCCGCACGCCACCCGCCGACCGACGTCAGCAGCGGGTGGCGCGGCACCGGCATCCGCCAGCCCTGGTCGTCGGTCAGGTGCAGGTGCAGCACGTTCAGCTTGTGCACCGCCATCAGGTCGACGAACCGGCGCAGCACCGCGACCGGCTGGAAGTGCCGCGCCACGTCCAGCAGCACCCCGCGCCACGGCAGCCGCGGCGCGTCGCGGACGTCCACCCCGGGCAGCGTCCAGTCCACATCGGACACCGGCCGTGAGCCCAAGGCCGTCGGCGACATCAGCTGCCGGATCGTCTGCACGCCGTGCGCCAGCCCGTGACGCGTGGCCGCTCGCAGCACCACCGCGTGCTCGTTCACGGTCAGCGCGTAGCCCTCGTCGCCGAGCCCGATCAGCCGGTCGTCCAACGCGAACACCACCCGGCCGTCCTCGTGCAGCGGCAGCGGCAACCCGGTGGCCGGTCGCACCAGCGCGCGCAGCAACCGTGCCGCGCCCTGGGCGCCGGGCGTGGCACGGATCGCCGTGTCGCGGTCGAGCGTGAACCGGCCGTGCCGCCGGATCAGTCGCGTCGGTCGTGGAACGATCACCAGCAGAACCCCCGAATCAGCCTTTGACCGCGCCGCCGACGATGCCGGTGGTGACCCGGCCCTGGAGCACGAGGAACACCACCAGCACGGGCAGCATGAACAGGGTCGAAGCGGCCATGGTCGCGCCCCAGTCGGTGCCGAACGTGTTGCTGAACGACGACAGCCAGACCGGCAGCGTGCGGTCGTCCTGGTTCTTGATGATCAGCACGTTGGCGAAGGCGAACTCGTTCCACGCGGTGATGAACCCGAACAGCGAAGTCGCCAGCAGACCCGGCGCGAGCAGCGGGAACACCACCCGCCGGAACGCCTGCGCCCGCGAGCACCCGTCCACCAGCGCCGCCTCTTCGAGGTCGACGGGGATGGCGGCGAGGAACCCGCGCAGCGTCACGATCGTGAACGGCAGGGTGATCATGAAGTAGACCAGCGTGAGCATCCAGAGCGTGTCGAGCATCCCGGTGTCCCGCGCGATCACGTAGATCGGGATGAGCAGCGCCTCCCACGGCGTCATCTGCGCCACGAACACCATCAGGATGAACCCGCGCCGCCCCTTCCACCGCAGCCGCGCCACCGCGAACGCCGCCAGCAACGCCACCACGAGCGCCAACAGCACCGCCCCGCCCGCGACCAGGATGCTGTTGCGCCAGAACGACCAGAAGCCCTGCGCCGACACCGCCGTGCCGAAGTGCTCGAACGTCAACGACAGCGGCAGGAACGTCGGCGTCTCGGCCTGGATGTCGCGGGTCGGCTTGAACGCGGTCAGCACCATCCAGTACACCGGGAACACCGACACCACGAACACGACCACCGCGGCGACACCGCGCAGCACCCTGCCGGTTGCGGGACGGCCGGTCACGAGACCTCCTCCTGCCGGTACATCTGCCGGAAGTACGCCAGCAGCGCCAGCACGAGCAGCAGCACCATGAGCATCGACACCGCCGCGCCGAGGTCGTAGCGCTGCAACGACTGCGCGACCTGGAACGCGTACACCGGCAACGTCGTGGTGGCCTGCCCCGGCCCGCCCTGGGAGATGACCCAGATCTGGACGAAGCACTTGGCCACCCAGATCACCTCCAGGCAGGTGATCAGCCCGAACATGGCCCGCAGCACGGGGAACGTGATGGAGGCGAACTCCCGCCACGCGCCGGCGCCGTCCATCCGCGCCGCCTCGTACAGCTCGGACGGCACCGTCACCATGGCCGCGTACAGCGACAGCGCCGCGAACGGCACGGACTGCCACACGATCAGCGCGACCAGGATCCCGAACGTGGCCGGACCGTCGGCGAACCACGTGTAGTCGCGGTAGCCCTCGAACCCGAGCGACACCAGCACCCAGTTGACCACCCCGAGCCGGGACTGGAACAGCCACTGGAACACCGTGGTCGCCGCGATCACCGGAGTCGCCCACACCAGCACGAGCCCGGACATCACCAACAGCCGCGTCCACCTGCCCAGCCGCACCAGCAGCAGCGCGACCAGCGTGGACAACACCATGATCAGCACGACGTTGATCGCGGTGAACACCAGCGTGCGCCGCACGACCGCCCAGAACTCCGGGTCGCTCAGCACCCGCGTGTAGTTCGCCAGGCCCACGAACCGCGCGCCGCCGCGGACCAGCTGCGGCAGGCCGAACTCCTGCACGGACATGACCACGTTGCGCACCAACGGGTACAGCAGCAGGAACCCCATCGCCAGCACGGTCGGCGCGATCAGCAGGTACGGCCACCAGGGCGTACGGCGGCGGCGCGGGGGAGGGGTCGACAGCGGGCGGCGCTCGACCGCCCGCGTCAGCGTCGTCGCCACGGCTACGCGCCCGAGTTGAGCGCCTGGGTGATCACCTTGTCCGCCTCGGCCGCGGCGGTCGCCGGGTCCGCGCCGGTCAGCACCGCGGTCAGGAACTCCTTGATCGGGTTGCGCGCCTCGACCGCCGCCCAGTTCGGCGAGTTCGGCGTGGCGCGCCCGTTGACCGCGCCCGCCGCCATCGCCGCCGCGCCGGGGTCGTCGCCGACCGCGCTCGCGAGCGACGTCCGGTTCGGCACGTAGTTCATCGCCTTGGCCAGCTCGACCTGCCACTTCTCCCCGGCCAACGCCTTCACCACGGCGTACGCGCCGTCCTGGCGAGTGGAGGCGAGGGGGATGATCAGGTCCGAGCCGCCGGTGAACACCGCGCCCGGCTTGGCCGCGGTCTTGCCGGGGATGGGGAAGAAGCCCAACTGGTCCGCCAGCTCCGGGTTGGCCTTGGCGACCAGCTTCGCCGCGCCGGGCACCGCGATGAACTGCGCGACCTCGCCGCCCGCGACCACGTCGGTCTGCTGCGGTTTGGCCTCGTCGGAGTCCTTCGGCCCGTCGCCCAACGCCTGGAGCTTCCGGTAGAAGTCCGCGCCCGCCAACGCCTCCGGCGTGTTCAACGCGCCGGACCACTTGTCGCCTTCCTGTTCGGCGAGGTCACCGCCCTCGTCCCAGACGAACCCGGACAGCACGTACCAGTTCTGGCCGGGCAGGTAGATGCCCTGCGTGTCGCCCTGGTCGAGCTTTTCGGTGGCGGCCAGCCACTCGTCCCGCGTCTTCGGCGGCGCGACCCCGGCCGCCTCGAACAGGTCCTTGCGGTAGATGACGACCCGGTTGGCCGCGTAGAACGGCACGCCGAACTGCTTGCCGTCCACCGCGCCCGGCTCGGCCAGGCCGGGGATCCAGTCGTCGCCGCCCAGCTCGCCGACCTTGGCGGACAGGTCGGTGACGCCGTCGCTGGCCGCGTACTGCGCGACCTGCGTGTTGCCCACCTCGATCACGTCGGGCGGATCGGTGCTGGCCAGCGCGCTGGTCACCTTCTGCGTGATGCCGTTCCACTCCTGGATCTGGATCTTCAGGTCCAGCTCGGGGTGGTCGCGCTCGAACTCGGACTCGAAGCGGCTGACGAAGTCGTCGGTGGCCGAGTCCTTCATCAGCCAGACCGTGATGTCCTGCTTGCCGCCGGACGCGCCCGGGTCGGCGCCGCAGGCGGACAGGACGAGCAACGACGCGAGGACCACGGCGACGGGGCGTTTCGGCACGTCTCACCTCTCAGCTGACCAATTGGTAAACCTCGGTGGAGCCTGTCCGAAGATGGCATAGACCAATCTGGCAGTCAACACCCAGTTCACAGCGGTGAGAGCGCTCTCGATCTTCACCGACATCGACCTGACCACTGGTCTGACATACTGGTCGGCGACCGGCAAGACGAAGCGAGGCGGCATGGCCGAACCGATCCTCAAGCGCGAACGGGTGCGCGACTACCTGCTCGAACTCATCGAGACCCACCCGCCCGGCGCGCCCATCCCGGCCGAACGGGCGCTGTGCCGGCAGCTCGAGGTCTCCCGGCCGACGCTGCGCTCGGCCGTCGACGAACTGGTCAACACCGGCCTGCTGATCCGCCAGCACGGCCGCGGCACGTTCGTCGCGCCCGCCAAGATCACCCAGGAGCTGGTGTCCGCCGACCGCGCGATGACGGTGCCGCAGGCGGACGGCGCGTGGACCAGCCGGGTGCTGGAGCACGCGCGCATCCCGGCCGGCGCGCGGGTCGGCCGCAGGCTGCGCGTGTCGCCGGCGGCCGAGATCACCTACATCGCCCGGCTGCGCCTGGTCGACGGGTCGCCCATGGCGATCGAGTACCTGCACGTGCCGGTCGCCGTGGCGCCCGGCCTCACCGTCGAGGACATGGAGTCGGGCAACTTCTACGACCGGCTCGCCGACCACGGCGTGCACGTCAGCGACGCGGTGCAGTCCATCGAGCCGACCGTCACCAACGAGGACGAGTCCACGCTGCTCGGCGTGCCGGTGTTCGCGCCCGCGCTGTTGTTCGAGCGGCTGACCAACGACACCACCGGACGCCCGGTCGAGTACGTGCACTCGTTGTACCGGGGCGACCGCTACCGGATCGTGTCCCGGCTGTCGCTCGCGCCGACCGCGCCCACGCCCGGCGCGCGGGCGGGCCACCACCCCGGCATCCCGCCCGGCGACCTGTCCTCCGGCACGGTCCGCTCGGCCACCAGGGGCGACGTCCAGTAGCCCTGGGTGCTTCTCCTGCGGCCGGACGCACGTGCTGCCAGGATGGGTCCGCCCGTACGACCTTCCCCGTATGACCGTCAAGGAGGACCCGGTGGCGTCTCGACTCAACCCGTACATCAGCTTCGCGGGAAACGCCCGTGAGGCGATGGAGTTCTACGAATCGGTCTTCGGCGGCACGCTGCGGCTGAACACGTTCGGCGAGTACGGCGACCCGGACGCGCCCGAGGCGGGGAAGATCATGCACGGCATGCTGGAGACACCCAGCGGCTACACCATGATGGGCGCCGACACCCCGCCCGGGATGTCCGTCAACGCGGGCGACAACATCACCATCAGCCTCAGTGGCGACGACGCGGACGAGCTGCGCGGCTACTGGGAGAAGCTGTCCGAGAGCGGCAACATCATGATGCCGCTGGAGAAGCAGATGTGGGGCGACGAGTTCGGCGCCTGCCAGGACCGCTTCGGCATCTCGTGGATGGTCAACATCAGCGGCACGTGAGCGCGCCCGCCGCCCGGCCTCGTACCATCAGCCCGTGGTGAACCGGTTGGGCGAGTTGGAACGTGCCGCGATGGACGTCCTGTGGGACCGGGGCGAACCGGTCGCGGTGCGGGAGGTCGTGCGCGCGCTGAGCGACCGCGACCTCGCCTACACGACCGTGATGACCGTGCTGAACCGGTTGGTGAAGAAGGGTTTCGTCCGCCGGGAGGCGGGGGAGGGGCGTGCCTGGTACTACGCGCCGGTGGCCAGCCGCGAGGAGTACGTCGCCCGGCTGATGCTGGACGCGCTGTCGCTGACCGGCGACCGGGAGACCGCCCTGGCGCACTTCGCCCAGTCGATGAGCGCGCCCGAGGCGGAGGCGTTGAGCCAGGCGCTGGACGAACGGTGAACGCCGCGCTGCACCTGGTGGCGACCTTGGCGCTGTGCACGGTGGTCGCGGGCCCGCTGGCCGGTGCACGGTGGGTCTGGCGAGCCCCGCGCACCGGCATCCTGCTGTGGCAGATGCTCGGCCTCACGTGGGTGATGTCCGTGGTCGGGCTGCTGCTCGCCCTCGGCCTCGCCCCCTACGACGCCCCCATCCCGGTCGCCCTCGGCCGATGGGTGGCCGACGCCGTGCGCGGGGACGTCACGCCGCTCGCCGTCCTGGTGGTGCTGGGCCTGCTGTCGGCGTTGGACCTGCTGATCGGCCTGCTGTGGACGTGGTGGTCGGTGCTGAGGGTGCGGCGGCGGCACCGTGACGTGCTGGCGCTCGTGGCCCGTCGTGACGACGCCGCGCCCGGCGCGCTCGTGCTCGACCACCCGCACGTCGTCGCGTACTGCGTGCCCAGCGCGCGGTCGGTCGTCGTGCTGAGTTCGGGCGCGCTGACCGCGTTGACCAAGGACCAGCTGGACGCCGTGCTGGGGCACGAGCACGCGCACGGCCGTGAGCGGCACGACCTGGTCTTGCTGCCGTTCAGCGCGCTGTGCGCGGTGCTGCCGAAGGTCCGCCTGGTGCGGTCGGTCGCGCAGGCGGTGGCGTTGCTGGTGGAGATGCGGGCGGACGAGAGCGCGAGCCTGCGTCACGGCGCGGTGCCGTTGGCGGCGGCACTGCGCAGGTTCAGTGCCGTCCGGCCGCCCGAAGGTGCGCTGGGTGCGGTTGCGTTGGGTGCGGCTGACATCGCGGTCGAGGCACGGCTGGACCGGCTCGCGGGCCTGCCGCCGCTGCCTCCGGTGCTGCGGTGGTCCGTGCTGGTCGCAGGCCTGGTGCTGGTCTCGACCCCGGCGAGCTTCCTGGTCTTCTGACCCCTCCGGATCGGCTACTACAACGTGTAGTGCTACGTTCTGTAGTAGCCATTCCGGAGGGGTTCGATGATCCAAGTCCTGGCGACCGCGTTGACGGTCGTAGCGCTCGTCGCCGCTGCCTGGTCGTTGGGGTTGGCCGTGCTCGACCGCCCGATCACGTTGCGCACCAAACCGACGCTGTGGCTCGCGGCGGTCGTCCTGCTGCTGGAGGTCGGGCTTCTGGTGCAGGCCGTGGCCGGTGTCGTCGCCATGCTCGGCGCCGACCGTGAACTGGACCGGGCCACGTTCGTCGGCTACCTGATCGGCGCGGCGGTCGTGCTGCCGTTGGGCGCGGTGTGGTCGGTGGCCGAACGGTCCCGGTGGGGCGCCGGCGTGCTGACCATCACCTGCCTCAGCGTGCCGGTGATGATCCTGCGGCTGAACCAGCTGTGGGCCGGCCATGGGTGACCGGCTCGGAGTGACCGCGCTGCTCAGCGACTGGCTGTTCACGAGCGCGTTCGGCGTCTACATGCTCGCGGCCCTGCTGTGCTCCGCCGAGTACGCGCTCACCCGGCACGCGGCGAGCCCGCCGGCCTACGCGGTGAGGTTGGGGCGGTCCGGTGTCGCGCTGACCGTCCTCGGTGGACTGCTGCACCTGGGATCGCTGGCGCTGCGCGGTGTCGCCACCGGTCGGGTGCCGTGGGGCAACATGTACGAGTACCTGTCCGCGGTCGGTCTGATCGCCGTCGGCGTGTGGCTCTACCTGGTGTTCCGGCACGACATGCGCCGGATGTCGGTGTTCGTGCTGCTGCCGATCGCGTTGCTGCTGTTCCTGGCGGGCAACCGGCTCTACACCGAAGCCGCGCCGCTCGTGCCGCCGCTGCGCTCCTACTGGATCGTCATCCACGTCGCCGCGGCGATCATGGCCAGTGGTGTGTTCCTGCTGTCCGGTGTCGTCAGCGCGCTGCACCTGGTCAGCACGGGGGAGTTCAGCCGGAAGGGCAAGTCGGGCCGTCGGCTGCCGCCCGCCGAGGACCTGGACAAGATCGCCTACCGCACCGGCACGGTCGGGTTCCTGACGCTGACGTTCGCCATCGTCACCGGCGCGGTGTGGGCGGAGCAGGCGTGGGGCCGGTTCTGGGGCTGGGACCCGAAGGAGACGGTCGCCTTCGCGTCCTGGGTCTGCTACGCCGCCTACCTGCACGCCCGTGCCACGGCGGGCTGGCGGGGACGGCGTTCGGCGTGGCTCAACGTGATCGGTCTGGTCGTCGTGCTGTTCAACCTGTTCTTCGTCAACCTCGTCGCCGTCGGCCTGCACTCGTACGCCGGGGTGAAGTGACCAGCGCATGTTTCAGATGTGGCTAGCGCTCCCGGTCGAGCGGACCCCAGGCGGTGTCGGCGTTGGCGTCGACCAGGCGTTCGCACTCGGCCATCACCTCGTCCGCGATCCACCCGATCGGACGATGGCACTGGACCAGCGGCTCGTTGTCCGGGCCTCGCCCGACCTCCTCGCCCTCCAACACCCACGGCCGCACCCCCGGCCCCCGGCGTTCCCGCAGGTGGCGGTAGTCGTGCAGGCGGCGGGCCACCCACAGTCGCAGCGGCCGGTCGCCCCACCACGGCTCGATCGCCAACGGGTTCGCGGACAGGCCGGGCAGCCGCCCACCGGTCAACCCGTCCCGACTGCCCCGCCCGCCGTCCGCGTCGGGGCCACGCGACCAACGCACGAACAACTCGTGCGCGGGCGCGCGGTCGTCGATCAGCGCGACGAGGTCGTCGAGGTCGGCGAAGGTGCGCATGACCGGGGGATAGCCCGCGAAGCGGAGGTTCGAACGCGATGGGCTTGGGTATGAGCTAGAGCATGACGGAAGCGACCACGACGGCCCGGCACTCGCTGTGGTCGGAGGCCATCCCGCACGGGCGGTTCCCGGCGCTCACCGGCGAGACCGCCGTGGACGTCGCGGTCGTCGGCGGCGGTATCACCGGGATCACGACGGCGCTGCTGCTCAAACGGGCGGGGCTGCGGGTCGCGGTGGTGGAGGCGGACCGGGTCGGCAGCGGGGTGAGCGGCAACAACACGGCCAAGGTCACCGCGCTCCAGTCCACTGTGTACTCGACCATCGAACGCAAGCACAACGCCGAAGTGGCGTCCGACTACGCCCACGGCAACATGGCCGCCGTCAAACGCGTGGCCGCGTTGGTGTCCGAGGAACGCCTGGACTGCGACCTGCACCGGATGCCCGCGTACACCCTCGCGTTCGACGAGCGCGAGCTCGCCGCCGTCGAGGAGGAGGGCACCGCCGGGATCAAGGCCGGTCTGCCGCTGTCACGCGATCGCGGTGAGCTGATGGGCGTGCCGTTCCCGGTCGCGGGCGCGGTGCGGTTGGACGACCAGCTGGTGATCCACCCCGTGAAGTACGTGCGCGGCCTGGCCGAAGCGGTCGACGGCGACGGATCGCGGGTCTACGAAGGCAGCCGGGTCCAGGGCGTCGAGGACGGCAGGCCGTGCCGCGTCCACACCGACCGGGGCACGGTCGTCGCCGAACGCGTGGTGATCGCCACGCACTACCCGATCCTGGACCGCGGCCTCTACTTCGCGCGCCTAGAGCCCGTGCGGGCGTACTGCATCGCCGCACGCCTCCGGTCCGGCACGCCTCCGACCGGTCTGGCGATCAGCGCCGGCAGCCCGTCGTGGTCGCTGGCGCGGCACGGCGACCTGCTGATCGTCGCCGGGCGCAGTCACCCGACCGGCTCGTCCGAAGGCGACCCGTACGGCGGGCTGATCGCGTTCGCCGAACGGCACTGGGACGTCGCCGAGGTCACCCACCGCTGGTCGGCCCAGGACCCGACCTCCTACGACAACCTGCCGATGATCGGCTCGTACATGCCCGGCTCGACCACCCTGTACTGCGCGACGGGGTTCATGAAGTGGGGCCTGAGCAACGGCACCATGGCCGCCGAACTGCTGACGGACCTGGTGGTGGGCCGCGCGAACCGGCTCACGGCGACGTTCAGCCCGCACCGGCTCACCTTGGGCGCCACGCCGAAGCTTGCCAAGCTGAACGCGAAGGTCGCCGTGGACCTGGTCGGCGACCGGCTCCGGTCCGCCGAGGTCGGCTCGGTCGCGGACGTGCCGGTCGGCGCGGCGCGGGTGGTGCGGGACGGCACGGGCAAGGCCGGGGTGTACCGCGACGAGGCGGGCGGCGTGCACGGCGTGTCTTTGCGCTGCACGCACCTGGGCTGCATGGTGCGCTTCAACGACGCCGAGCGCAGCTGGGACTGCCCGTGCCACGGCTCCCGGTTCGACGTGGACGGCGCCGTGCTCGAAGGCCCGGCGACCAAGCCCTTGCCGCGGCGCGACCCGGCCTGATGACCGTGGGCGTCGAGGAGGAGTTCCTCCTCGTGGACCCGTCGACCCGCCATCCGGTGGCACGCGCCGGGGACGTCCTGGCACGAGTGCGGGGTCTGCCGCCGGGTGCGGAGGTCCACCGTGAGCTGAGCCGCGCGCAGGTGGAGTTCGCCAGCGGAGTGTGCGCGGACCTGGACGAGTTGCGCGACCAGCTCGTGACGGGACGCCGTGTGTTGGCCGATGCCGCCTACTCCGAAGGACTGCGGCTGATCCCGTCCGGCTCACCGGTGTTCGCCGACCCGGACCCGGGGTTGAGCGAGGGGGAGAGGTTCGAGCGGATCGAGGCGATGTACCGCGGCCAGGTGGACGACTACCAGTGCTGCGGCTGTCACGTCCACGTCGGTGTGCCCGACCGGGAGACGGCGGTGCGCGTGGTGAACCACCTGCGGCCGTGGCTGCCGACGCTGCTGGCGTTGGGAGCCAACTCGCCGTTCGTCCGGGGCCGGGACACCGGGTACGCGAGCTGGCGGATGATCGACCAGGCGGGGTTCCCGGGTTCGGGCGTGCCGCCGTTCTTCCGCACGGCCGCCGACCACGACCTCCGCGTCACCCAGCTGATGGCCTGTGGCGCGCTGGTCGACGCGGCCATGACGTTCTGGCTGGCCCGGCCGTCACCGCGGTACCCGACTGTCGAGGTTCGTGCCGCCGACACCGTGGCGACGGTCGACGACGCTGTGCTCCAGGCCGGTCTGACGAGAGCGCTCGTGGACGCCGCGCTCGCCGGGGGAACCGCTCCGGACCTGGACGACCAGGTGTTGGCGGCGGCGGTGTGGTCGGCCGCCCGGTACGGCCTCACCGGTCCGGGCGTCGACCCGTTCGCCGCACGCCAAGTGCCCGCGGTCGAGTTGGTGGAGGCGTTGCTGGAGCACGTGTCGGACGCGCTCGGCGACGACCGTGACCGGGTTCGGAAGCTCGTGCGGGGCGTCCTGGAGAACGGGACGGGTGCGGAACGGCAGCGCCGCGCCGGATCACCGGAAGCGGCCGTCGATCTGCTCGCGTGCACGGGCGTCCGAGCGGGTAGTCCACCGTCATGACCACTGCGGATCCGGCCGTTCACCAAGCCGTGCTGCCCACGCCGCGCGGCCCCGTGTCCGCTGCCGTCGTCGAAGCTCTGCGCGCCGGTCCGCCGGCCGACCTGCCGTCGCACGTGTCGGCCGACCCGTACGGCGAAGACCTGCAACTGGCCCTGCACGTCTGCTACGAGCTGCACTACCAGGGCTTCACGGGGGTGTCGGACGAGTGGGAGTGGGATCCGGAGCTGCTGCGGTTCCGCGCCACGCTGGAGCAGGTGTTCCTCGACGCGCTGCGGCACGACGTGCCCGGCGGTGTGGACGTCGGTGGTGTGCTGGACGAACTGCTGGTCGAGCCGGTCGACGCCGTCGGTGTGAGCCACTACCTCCGTGATCAGGGGGAGTGGTGGCAGATGCGCGAATACCTGGCGTTGCGCTCGGTCTACCACCTCAAGGAGGCCGACCCGCACGCGTGGGTCATCCCGCGCCTGCGCGGCCGGGCGAAGGCGGCGCTGGTGGCGGTCGAGTTCGACGAGTTCGGCGGCGGGCGCGGTGACCGGATGCACTCGCGGCTGTTCGCGGACCTGCTCGTCGGCGCCGGTCTGGACGACGGCTACCTGCGCTACCTGGACCACGTGCCCGCCGAGATGGTGGCGACGGTGAACCTGATGTCGTTGTGCGGCCTGCACCGGTCGCTGCGTGGCGCCCTGGTGGGCCACTTCGCCGCCGCCGAGATCACCACCGCGCCCAGTGCCGCGCGGATGGCGAAGGCGCTGGAGCGGCTGGACGCGCACCCGGACTGCGTCGAGTTCTTCACCGAGCACATCGAGGCGGACGCGGTGCACGAGCAGGTGATGCGGCGGGACGTGATCGGCGACCTGCTGGCCCGTGAGCCGGGGCTGGCCGAATCCGTGGTGTTCGGCGTGCAGGCCACGGAGTTGCTGGAACAACGGCTGGGTGAGCACCTGCTGGGCGCGTGGACGGCGGGACGCTCGGCGTTGCTCCTACCGCTGTAAAGCTCCGGCCGCTGCAAACGCGGGAGAACCGCTCAACCAGAGGAGATCCGTCAACGACGCTTGCGGTGGCTGGTGTCGCACAACGGATAGCGCTTGCTGCGCCGGCACGCGCACACGGCGACGACGAAACGGTCCGAGCACACCACCGTCCCGTCGTCCAGCCGCAGTTCGACCGGCCCTTCCACCAGGACCGGTCCGCCGGGCACGACCGTCACCACCCGGGCTTCACGCGGCGTCGGCACGGATCACCACCAGTTCCTCGTGTTCCTGGCCGTCCGCGATGAGGTCGCGCCGGGCCAGCCACCCGGCCCGCTGCCGCATCACGGGTCCGAACGGGACGGTGCGACGGGCAACCACCGATGCCTTCAGCCCACCACCGCGCAACTGTCGCAGCGTCACGTCCGAATCGCACAACGTCGAGTGCACGATCAGCCCCATGCCCTTGGCCGCCAACAACAACGGCATCACGGAGCACAACCGGTCGAGCACGGAGCGTCCCCGCGGTCCCGCATCCCAAGCCCTCGCACGTCCACGTTCCGGCGTCGACGGGCTCGGCACGTACGGGGGATTAGCCGTGATGACGTCGAACTCGTCGCTGCCGACCAGGTCGCCGAAATCACCGCGCCGCACGCGCACCGGCAGACCGCGCAACCGCGCGTTGACCCAGGTGGCAGCCACCGCACGGCGGCTCAGGTCGACCGCCGTGACGTGACCCGCACCGGCCAGCCCGGCGGCGATCGCGACCGCGCCGGTGCCGGTGCACACGTCCAACACGCGCCCGCCACGCGGCATGCCGGCGCCGGCCAGCGCCTCGGCGATCAACCAGGTGTCCTCTTGTGGCCGGTACACACCCGGCGGCCTCCACAACAACATGGTCTTTGGTTCCCGAAGCCACGGGCGGCAAACGGGTGCGCGGAAAGGGAATGGACCGCCCGGTACGGGGAATCCTCTTGTGCCCGAACAGGCTCAGACCGCCGGAACAGGGAGGTCGGATGGGCGTGGTGGAGGCGGCGCGCGAAGCGGCCAGGGAACAGGTGCTGGTGGCCATGATGCTCGGCATCCCCCGTCTGCTGGGCGATCCGGCGTGGCGTGCCGCCGAACCGGACGAAGGCCGTGGCCTCGGTGTGCTGCTGGCGCCGGGGTTCGGTTTCGGGGACCGGAGCCTGCACCTCACCGCCACGTGGTTGCGCAAACGCGGTTACGTTCCCATCGGGGCGAGGATCGGCCTGAACGTGGGCTGCACGACCGAGTTGGTCGACCGGCTGGAACGCCGGTTGGCGGCGCACGTCGAGGCGACCGGCGGCAAGGTGGTGCTGTTCGGCCAGAGTCGCGGCGGCGGGCTGTGCCGACTTCTCGCGGTGCGCAGGCCGGAGTTGGTGCGTGGCCTGGTGATGCTCGCCAGCCCGGTGCTGGACCAGCTGGGCGCGCACCCCAGCGTGGTGCGGGTGGCGCGGAAGTTGGCCAGGCTGTCGGCGGCGGGCATTCCGGGCCTGCTGGACCAGGACTGCTTCGCGGGCACGTGCTACGAAACGAACTCCACGGCCATGGCCCGACCGCTGGAGGTGCCCGCGATCGCGGTGTTCTCCCGCAACGACCCCATCGCGCCGTGGGAGCTGTGCGCGGACCCGTGCGCGGACTGCGTGGAGGTGGCCAGCAGCCACACCGGCATGAGCCTGGACCCGGAGGTGTACCGGCTGCTCGCGCCACGACTGGCGGCCTGGGCCAGGATCAGCGAACCCGCCCCACGCGCCGGCTGAGCCAACCTCCACGATCGGGTGCCTGCCGCTCGTTTGAGGCCAGTGGTCTTTATAGCTTCAGTGTGGACTAATTCTTATCTCTTCCCGAACGGTTCGTTGATCATTCACTCGAACGAGTGATCTTCCATGGGATCCTGCCGAGGTGCGGCCACCCTGCGCCGCCGCGCCCGGGAGGAGACACCCCATCGTGCGATCCCTGCTGAATCCGCTTGCCGTCGTCGTTTCCGTGGTCGCCATAGCGGCGGCCCTGCTGATCCCCACCGCCGCCGCTGCCACGCCGATCACCGTCGCGCAGGCCATCGGCCAGCAGACCGGCGCGTCCGCCACCGTCCGCGGTTACGTCGTCGGGCAGCCCACCGCCACCAATACCGTGGTGCGGTCGAACTTCCCGTCCGACTACGCGTTGGCGCTGGCCGACACGCCCACCCAGACCAGCACGAGCCAGATGCTGTACGTGCAGATCACGTCGGCGTTCCGGGCCCAGTGGGGCCTGCGGACCAACCCCGGTCTGCTCGGCGCGCGGATCGACGTGACGGGCCCACTGAACGCGTACTTCTCGCACCCGGGCCTGACGTCCCCGACCGCGTTCGCCCACGCGGGCACGTCGCCGACCACGACGACCGCACCGACCACCGTCACGACCACCACGAGTTCCGGTGGCGGCTACGACACCACGTACTACCGCAACGCGATCGGCAAGACCGGCTCGTCGCTGAAGACGGCGTTGAACGGGATCATCCGCACCAACACCAAGCTGTCGTACGACCAGGTGTGGAACGCGTTGAAGGTCACCGACCAGGACCCGAACAACAGCGCGAACGTGATCCTGCTGTACTCGGGGCGTTCGCAGAGCAAGACGCTCAACGGCGGTGACCCGAACGACTGGAACCGCGAGCACGTCTGGGCCAAGTCGCACGGCGACTTCGGCACCGCGACCGGTCCGGGCACCGACATCCACCACCTGCGGCCGACGGACGTGTCGGTGAACTCGGAGCGTGGGAACAAGGACTTCGACATGGGTGGTTCGCCGGTGGCCGAGGCGCCCGGCAACTACACCGACACCGACTCGTGGGAGCCGCGCAACGCCGTGAAGGGCGACGTCGCCCGGATGCTGTTCTACATGGCCGTGCGGTACGAGGGTGGCGACGGCTACGTGAACCTGGAGATGAACAACAACGTCAACAACGGCACGGCGCCGTACCACGGCCGGCTGTCGGTGTTGCTCCAGTGGAACGCGCAGGACCCGCCGGACGCGTTCGAGAAGCGCCGCAACCAGGTCATCTACGACACGTACCAGCGCAACCGGAACCCGTTCATCGACCACCCGGAGTGGGCGGCGTCGATCTGGGGCTAGACCCTGTCCGGTCCGACGACAACGCCTGCCCTCGCCGCCTCACACGCGGCCGGGGCAGGCGTTTCTCGTGCCGGATGAGTATTCGGCGTTGACTGTGAACGCGAACTCTGTTCGACTGAACAGGACGTCTGTTCAGTAGGGGGTTGGGTCATGAGGGTCGGGATCACCATCCTGCCGGAGTACCGCTGGGCCGAGGCGAAGCCGCGGTGGCAGGCGGCGGAGGCGTACGGGTTCGCCCACGCGTGGACGTTCGACCACATCGGCTGGGGGCCGCTGGTCGACCACACGTGGTTCGGCTCGGTGCCGACGTTGAGCGCGGCGGCGCAGGTGACCTCGCGGATCGAGTTGGGCTTCATGGTGGCGTCGCCGAACTTCCGCCACCCGGTGCCGTTCACCAGGGACGTGACGGCGCTGGACGACCTGTCGGACGGACGGTTGACGGTGGGCGTCGGCGCGGGCGGTCTGGGCGGGTACGACGTGGAGGTGTTCGGCGGCGGGACCGCGCCGGCCAGTCGATCACGCCGGTTCGAGGAGTTCGTGGAGCTGCTGGACGCGTTGCTGACGCGGGAGCGGGTCGACTACTCCGGCGAGTACTACACGGCGGTAGACGCCCGCAACGCGCCTGGTTGCGTCCAGCGCCCGCGGACGCCGTTCGTGGTGGCCGCGAACGGTCCGAAGGCGCTGGCCCTGGCGGCGAGGCTGGGTCAGGGCTGGGTGACCATCGGTTCGCACTACGACACGTTGGACGGGTGGTGGAAGTCGGTGGCCGAGTTGCCGGCCCGTTTCGACGACGCGTTGGCCGCGGAGTCCCGGCCGTCCGCCGAGGTGCGCCGTTTCCTCCAGACCGACGCCGCGCCGCTGTACGCGTTGTCGAGCATCGAGTGCTTGCGCGACTTCCTGGGTCGGGCGGACGAACTGGGCTTCACCGACGTGCTGCTCCCGTGGCCGAGGGAGTCGGGTCGGTTCGCCGGTGACGAGGCGATCCTGGACACCGTCGCCACCGACGTCCTGCCGACCCTCTCCTGACCGACCGCTGTCTGCCCGGTTGGCTGTCCGGGCCGCCGTGACCGGGACCGGTTCGTCGCCGACTTCGAGCGCGAGGCCGTGCGCTTGTTCGACAGCGTGGTGGCCGGCAGCGCCGAGGTGCGCTCGTTCGTGACGCCCCAGGAGATCGCCGCCGGTTCGCTGTCCCAGGCCCGCAAGATCGAGGTGATGCGGGCGATGTGCGACGCGAGTCAGGCCGGCGGCTCCGTTGCGCCAGTTGCCGAAGGCTGCGCGTAGGGCGGACTGTCCGTTGTAGATGGTCGTGGGCTGTGCCGACCGAGCCCGAGCATCGACAGCGCCTTGTAGACGCTGGAGTGCGGCGCGCGCCGGAGCACACCTTCGTCGGTCCGCCATTTCGGGCTTCGTGACGCCTTGCATCCGCTCTCTGTCTTGATCGACGAGCAGGACGGTCGGATGTCGCCCGAACTCGTGAACTTTGGCGGGTTTCCGGTCCCCGACACCCACAGCGGCCACGTGTGATGTGACCGACCGGATGAACCTTCGCCGAGGGCCGCAACCTGGCCGAGTGGTGTTCGGTCCGGGCACCACTCTTAGCTCTGGGTGACTGTTAGCTTGCGGACAGCAATGAATCCAGACGAGGAGGCGATCGTGAAACGCAGGTTCGGTGTCGTGCTCGGCGGGCTCGCGTCCGTCATCCTGCTGGCTCCGCTCGCCCCGCCGGCGCAAGCGGCAACCGGGCAGGTTGCGGTGTTCTCGGTCGAGTTCCTTCCACTTGAGACCTATGAGAACCCCAGGGGCTGCAAGGTACTTCCGGCCGGCGCGCACGTGTTGGCAAACCTGACCGACGGCGACGTGACGATCTTCAGCGACCAGCTGTGCCTCACGCCGGCCATGGTCACGGTGCCGGCGGGGTACGGCACGCACGTGCCGTCGCTCGGCGCGGCGTTCCGCGCCTGAACCCTGTCCGCGCAAACGAATCCGATGAAGTGGAAAGGCGCAAGTGTCCTTCGATCTGGTCGTGGTCGGAGTCGGCTACGTCGGGCTGCCGCTCGCGGCGGCGGCCACCGCCGGGGGTCTGTCGGTGGCCGGGTACGACACCAGTCCGGACGTGGTCCGTACCCTCACCGAGGGCCGCTCGCACGTGCTGGACGTGCCGTCCGCCGAGCTGCGGGTGATGCGCGCCAGGGGTTTCACCCCCACGACCGACCCTTCGGTGATCGCCGGGGCCGACACCGTGGTGATCTGCGTGCCGACCGGTTTAGGCGCCGACGGTCGACCTGACCTGGGTGCGGTCCGTGCCGCCGCCGAGACCGTGTCCGAGCACCTGAGGCCCGGCACGCTGGTGGTCCTGGAGTCGACCAGCTTTCCCGGCACCACCGACGAGGTGCTGCGGCCCGTGCTGGAGCGGCACGGTCTGCTTGCCGGAGAGGACTTCCCGCTCGGCTACTCGCCCGAACGGGTCGACCCCGGCAACCGGCACTACGGCATCCGCAACACACCCAAGGTGGTGAGCGGGCACACGCCGTTGTGCGCGAAGCACTGCGCCACGTTCTACAGCCGGTTCGTCGACACGGTCGTGGTGGCGCGCGGCACCCGTGAGGCCGAGATGGCGAAGCTGCTGGAGAATACCTACCGGTACGTGAACATCGCGCTGGTCAACGAGATCGCCGTGTTCTGCGACCGGATCGGCGTGGACGTGTGGGACGTGCTGCACTGCGCGGCCACCAAACCGTTCGGCTTCCAGCCCTTCACCCCCGGGCCGGGCGTCGGCGGGCACTGCATCCCGATCGACCCGCGCTACCTGCTGGACAAGGCCCGCCGTGAAGGCGCCCGGCTCGGCGTGGTGGAGGCCGCGCGGCTGGTCGACTCGGCGATGCCGTCCTATGTGGTCGAACGCGCGGTGCGGTTGCTGGCCGATGAGGGCGTGCCGGTGGAGGGTGCGCGGATCCTGCTGTTGGGTGTCTCCTACAAGGCCGATGTGCCGGACACGCGTGAGTCCGCCGCGTTCCGGATCGTCGACGAGCTGTGCGCGCTCGGCGCGGTGGTGGGCTACCACGACCCGGTGGCCGGCGCCGTGACCGCGCTGGGTCCGCCCGTCGCCGACCTCGACTCCGCGCTGCGCACGAGCGACGCCACCGTGCTGCTCGTCGCGCACAGCGGCTACGACCTCGGCCGCCTGGCCAGGAACGCGCGGCGGCTGCTCGATGTCACGGGCAGCGTGCCGGGAGGGGAGGTCATGCGCCTCTGAGACGCCCCGACGGGGGAGCCGGTCCGGAGACCGGATTCGCACGCCGATTTTCGCTGGAACAACGTTTTTCACACTGAGGAGAATCCCCGAAATGGTCATGTCCACGACCGTCAAGAACGATCGGCTCAAGAAGCGCTTCGAGAAGTGGGACGTCAACGGCAACGGCCGGATCGAGAAGTCCGACTACGAGGCCGAGGCGCACCGCATCATCCAGGCGTTCGGCGAGGACCCGGCGTCCCCGCAGGCGCGGGCGCTCCTCGACGCCTACGTCTCCATGTTCGAGTTCCTGGCGACCAAGGCCGGGGTCAGCGTGAACGGCGCGATGACCGAGGACCAGTTCCTGAGCGTCGTCGAGGCGCAGGTGTTCGCCGAGGGCGACGCCGGCTTCAACCGCGTGATCCGGCCGACCGTCGCGGCGATGGTCGGGCTGTGCGACACCGACGGCGACGGCGAGGTCAGCCCGTCGGAGTTCCGCAGGTGGCTGGAAGCGATCGGCGTGGACGCCTCGTCCGCGGTCGAGTCCTTCCGCACGATCGACGTCAACGGCAGCGGGACGTTGACCGTGGACGAGCTGGTGGCCGCGGTGCGCGCCTACCACTTCGGCACCCTGGACGTGCCGCTCCTCGGTCACTGACCTGACGCACACGAACGGCGCCCCGGGGACGATCCCCGGGGCGCCGTTTCGCGTGAAGGTCAGACGGCGGGAACGACCGCCGGGCTGAACACCACGCCCATCTCGGGCCGCAGGCCGAGTTCCGGGCCGGTGCGCGGGGTGGGGGTGCTGATCAGGATGTTGTAGTGGTTCGGGTGGTGGCAGGCGTCGAACCCGAGCACGGTGCCGACCAGACCGCCGTCGCACCACACCTCGTCGCCCCGGTCGATCACGCCCGCGTTGGCGATCTCCACGAACCCGAGGAACGCGACCCGGTCGACGCGCGCGCCCGGCGTGGTGTCGTGGTGGTCGGTGGTCACCAGCTCGTGCACCTCACCGCGGCGCACGCAGCGGCTCGCGTACGGCTCCAGGCTCATCCCGCGGTCGTCGCGGCGGTGCACCAGGACCTTCACCACCCTGCTGCCGACCGCCCGCTTGTCGCCGTCCTCCAGCATCACGCGCCCTCTCGTCGGTATGCCTCGTCCACCAGGTCCAGCGCGGCCAGGCCGCCGTCCCGCCACGCCGGACCGAGTGCCACGGCGTGCGCGAAGTCGTGCAGCACGCCGGTGTACTCGTGCCACAGCGAGCCCTTGAACTCGTCGAAGCCGGCGAGCATGTCCGCCCGCAGCGCGGTTCCGTCGGTCAACCGGACCGTCACGTCCTTCGTCTCGCCCGGGTGCGACCAGTCCAGCTCCACCGTCGCCGGCGCGGTCCCGCGCACGTGCAGCACGGCATGCCGGTCGACGCCCGCCGTGCGCGTGATCCGCACCGACTCCAGCGTCAGCTCGCCGAGGAACAGCCGGACCAGGTCCAGCGCGTTCGGCCCGTTGTCCGCCACGCACCCGCCGCCGGACCGGGCCGGGTCGAGGTACCAGCGGTCGCGGCCGACGTGCTCCTCGATCCGTTCCAGGTAGCGCACGGTCAGCTCGGCGATCGGCGCGCCGCCGGTCAGCTTGTCCCGCAACGCCAGCACGTTCGCGTTGTACCGGCGGTGGAACGCGGTGAACAGCGCCACGTCCCGCGCCCGCGCCGCCTCGGCCACCGCCAGACCATCCCGCAGCGTGGTGGCCAGCGGCTTTTCCACGCACACCGGCAGCCCGCACGCGATGGCGTCGAGCGCGACGCCCGCGTGGACGTCGTTCGGCGCCGTCACCACCACCGCGTCGAGGCCGCCCGCGTCGAGCATCGCGCGATGTGACCGGTACACCGGCACGCGGTGCCCGGCGGTCGCCTGTTCGTCCGGATCGCACACGGCGGCCAGTTCGAAGCGCGGCGAGGAGGCGATCGCGGCCAGGTAGAACCGCGAGATCACCCCCAGCCCCACCACGCCCAACCGGATGATCTGGTGCCCGGTCATCCCGCCTCCCTCAGCTCGGGCGCGACCGCGCGCAGCTCCTCGTACAACTCCACCGGCACCGGAACGCCGTGCGCCCGCCGCCACCGCGCCCGTTCACCCTCGTGCCACCCCGGGTACGACACCGCCTTGCGCGGGTCGACGGGCAGCGCGCCCACCACCGCCCCGAACAGCGCCGACGCGTCCTCGGCGAACCCGGACCGCAGCGCCGACGGTGCGAACGCCAACGCCGTCACCCCGATGTCGTCGTCCTGCGACACCGACGACGTCGGTCCCGTCGTCGCACCCGGCACCAGCGCGGCCAGCACCTCGACCAGCAGACCGAGCCCGAAACCCTTGTACGCGCCCGTTTCCGCCGCGCCGCCCAGCCACAGCAGGTGGCCGTCGCCCCGGTCGAACGCGGCCGGGTCGGTCACCGGCGTCCCGTCGTCCGCGGCCAGCCACCCCGGCGGGATCTCCTCACCGGCCCGCGCCGCCGCCCGCACCCGTCCCGTCGGCACCACCGTCGTGCTCATGTCCAGCACGAACGGCGGCCGGTCACCCGCCGGGCAGGCCAACGCCAGCGGGTTCGTGCCCAGCATCGGCTCCCGACCGCCCGGCGGCCGGGCGATGCGCTGCCCACCGCAGTTGGAGACGATCAGCCCCACCATGCCGTGCGCCGCCGCCCGTGCCGCGTGGTGCCCGGCGCACCCGATGTGCGTCGCGCCGCGCAACGTGACCATGCCGATCCCGTACCGGGCGGCCCGTGCCGCGGCCAGCTCCATCGCCTGGGACGCAGACCACAGCCCGAGCGCCTTGCGCGCGTCGGCCAGCACGGACGCGCCCAGGTCGGCGATCACCGCCATGTCGGCGGCCGGGTCCGTCCGGCCCGAGTCGAACAGCGGCAGGTACAGCCTGGTCAGGTTCACCAGCCCGTGCGTGCTCATCCCGGTCAGGTCGCCGTGGCACAACGCCTCCGCGGCGACCGCGGCCCGGTCGGGCGGCATCCCGCGCTCCCGGAAAACACCGGTGACGGTGGCCAGCAGGATCGGATAGGGCACCAGGACGGTCATGTTCCTGCTTCCAATTCCTTGATCAGGGTTGATCGGTTTCGGATATTTCGCTCTCCACACCGACAGTGACCTGCGGTGTTGGAGTCCTGGTCCGGCAGTCTGGACCGTCGGCGATCTCGTTCCTGGATGATCTGCTTCACCCGCGTGTGCGGGGGTGTGCAGGCCGATGTCGGAGTCGGCGGCTCGAGCCAGGATGTTGATCGCAGCGGCGTGGTCGGCGTGCCACACGGCCCCGCATTTCGCGTGGTCGCCGCGTTCGGCGGCTTTCTCCGCGATGCCACAGAGCTTCGCTCGCCGCGCGTTCTTCCTCTTCCGGTGGTCCGATTCGCTGGTCGGCAGTTCGCCCAACCCGGTGTCGTGGCGGTGGCCGTCCGATCGGTGAGGACTTCGCTGTAACCCTTGTCCACGCCGACCTCGCGGTTGCCACGGGGTCGCTTCGACGATGTCACCGTGGCCGCGTCGATCGTGTAGTGCACCTCGACCCGGTTGTTACGAAGGATCAGCCGGAGTGTCCCGGTGGGGGTCCACGTGTCGATCCACCGGTCGCGGATGACGCGGTCCCTGATACCGGCCCCGTTGATGGAGCCGTGCTCGCGCCACACCATGGACCGGATGACGCCGAGCCGCCGTGCCTGCTCCGCGAGTTGCTTGAGCTTGCCGGCGTTGAGGTCCGCGGAGTAGGCGACGCGGGTGACCTTCACCGGCCACCACCGTCGAACTCGTCCTTCAGCGCCTTCTCGCAGGTCGCCTTTCCGTTCCGCGCGAACCGCACGACGACGTCCCGCACCACGTCGGTGAACCGGTCGAGGTCGGCGACGTCGGCGTGTTCGCCGCGCGCGTGGGCGTTGTTGGCGTCCAGCGATCCGGGGCCGAGGACGGCGGTCCGCGCGCCGGGCACGTCGGCGAGCCAGATCGCGTCACAGGTGAACGCGGGCTCGTGCGCGGGCCAGCGCGGGACCACGCCGTCGAGCAGCGGCACGTCCTGGGGCGGTAGGGCGGGCAGGCCGCGTTTGCGCCACTCCAGCCGGGTGATGGCGGCGGCGTCGACGGCGGTGCGGTGGAATGGCGGCACACCGCGGAACCGGGCGGTGAACTCGGCCAGCCCTTCGCGCAGCGCCGCGTCCAGCGCCACGGCCAGCACCCGCGCGGACGCCGTGCTGCCGTACGACAGGTTCAGCAGCAGCTCACCGGACCCGTACACGCGGTTGTGCATGCGGCCGGTGTGCAGACCCGCCACGCACACCTGACCGTCGGGCACCCGTCCGGCCAGCGCGCCCGCCACGTGCTGGGCGAGGAAACCGAGCAGCACCGACGCGTTGTGCCCGGCGTGCGGCCGGTCGTCGATCGCGTCCTCACCGCGCACCCGCACGCACGCCGTCATCGCGGCGGTGGACCTGGGCAGGTAGCGCAGGCCGGTGGGCTCGCAGAACACGTTGAGGCTGCCGTGGAACCCGGCCTCGACCAGCGGACGGGTGCCGAACACGCCCATCGCGCCGCCCTCCTCGCCGGACACGGCCTGGACCAGCACGCTCACGTCCCGACCGACCGCCGGATCGGCCAGCGCGGCGCGGATGCCCGCCAGCAACGCCACCGCCGGGCCCTTCGCGTCGATCGCGCCGCGGCCGTGGAACCGGACGCCGTCGAAACCGGCCGGCTCGAACGGCGCGACCGTGTCCAGGTGCACGTTGAACATCACCGTCGGCTCGGCGTCGCCCACGCGCAGCACCAGGCTCGGCTGCCGTTCCAGGAAGTCCGGGTCTTCGGCGATCGCCTCGCGCACCACCGCGGGCACGTCGTGCCGCAGCACGTCCGCTTCCCGGGCCGCGCCGAGGTGGACGGTCCGCAGCCCGAATTCCTCACCGGCCTCCGCGTACGCGTGCACCGCGTCCCACAGGCGAACCTCGGCCGTCGTCTCCAACGGACCGGCGGTCGGCAGGGCGAGCAACGTCAGCAGCAGGTCCCGATCCTGGTCGATCACCGCACGAACCCGATCACCGCACCAGCCCGGCCATCGCCCGACCGGCGGCGACGAACGCGAACGCCGCGTCGGGGGCGAGCGCGCCGGACGCGTGCGGCAACAGCGACACGTGCGGCTCCAGCGACCACGCGCCCTGATAGCCGTTGGCGCGCAACAACTCCACGCAGTCCGCCACCCGGGCCGACCCGGAGCCGGGCAGCACGAACCGGTCACCGAGGGCGTCCTTGACGTGCACGTGCTCGACGTGCGCGACGACCTCCCTCAGCAGCGCGTACCCGTCGTAGCCGTGCGCGACGCCGTTTCCCGTGTCGAACAGCAGCTTCAGCGCCGGGTTGTCCACCGCGGCCAGCAGCTCCAGCGCGCGCTCGCCGCTCATCCCCGCCCAGCCGGAGCAGTTCTCGTGCAGCAGCACGACACCGGCCGCCTCGGCGCGCTCCGCGAGGATGGCCACCCGCGTGATCACCCGGTCGCGCCACCGCCGCTCGGACAGGCCCGCGTTCGGGTACGACATGATCCGCACGTACCGGGTGCCCAGCTCGGCGCACCGGCGCAGCAGCACGTCCAGCTCGGCCAGGTCCTCGTCGAACGGCGTGACGACCGGGCGCGCCCAGCCGCCGATCCGCGACGCCAGGCACACCACCCGGACCTCGCACGCGGCCAGCGTCTTCGCCACCACGGCGAACTCCGCGTCGTCCAGGTCCGCGACCGCGCGGTGGTCGACCGTGCGCAGCTCCATGTGCGACCAGCCCAGCTCGGCGAGCACCGCCAGCTGACCGGCCAGGTCCGGCGCCGCCTCGTCGGTGATGCCGGCCAGCACGGGGTCAGCGGACATGGACGGCCACCGGGCCGGGCGACGCCTCACCGCGCGCGGTGGGTATCACCGGCTCGGCGCAGATGTTCTTGGCCACCGACAGCAGCTGCACCACGTCCGTGGCGAACGCGAACCCGCGGGCGTGCTGGTCACCGCCGGCGACGAAGAGCCGGTAGGCGCGGATCATCCACTCGGTGAGCGAATCGTCCCGCAGCACCTCGTGCTCGCTGCGCCCGTTGACCGTCACGGTGAGCTGCGAGTGGTCGTCGTCGTCGCTCACCGCGTAGTGGCCGACCGCGCTGCCCCGCTCGAACTCCACCGTGATCCGGCGCTCCCGCACCGGCGACGTGAGGTCGGAGCTGATCTCCGTGCGCACACCGCTGTTGTGCCGCAGGCCGATCCGCGCGCCGCCCATCCGCGGCACCACCACGTCACCCACGGTCAGGTCGTACCCGGCGGCGTGCGTGACCCGGGCACTGCCCGCGAGCCGCAGCGCCAACGCCACACCGTGCGGCAGCTCCACGTCGAACGCGGTCAGGTGGCTCGGCCTGGTCAGCGAACGGCGGAACCGCGGCTTGTTCTGCACGATCGAGATCGCCCTCGGCTCGCCGAGCGTGCCGCCGCGGACCAGCTCCGTCAGCCGCACGGTCAGCGAGCTGGTCAGCCACGGCTCCACGACCGCGATCCGCAGGCCGTACTTGCGGCGCAGCCTGGTCAACCGGGCGAGGTCGTCGGTGTCGGCGGCGAGCGGCTTCTCCGAGATCACGTTGCGGAAGCCGCGTTCGGCCAGCTCGACCATCACCTCGGCGCGCACGGTCGGCGGGGTGCACACGTGCGCCACGGTGTCGGCCGGGTCGAGCAGCGCGGCGGCCTCCGCGAGGCTGCCCGCCATCGCCAGGCCGGGTCGTTCCGCCGGCAGCCGCCGCGGGTCGCACGCCACGATCGGCCGGTCGTCGAACAGCTGTCGGACCGAGGTCCGCGCCCTGGTCAGCACCGGCAGGTGCAGTTCCGCCCCGGCCCGGCCCAACCCCACGACGAGTGTCCGCACTATGTGAGCCCTGTCTTGTCTCGTCCGCTTATCGAAGGCATCAGGAATGGCGATCTCAATTGAGTGACGGTGCCGACGTTGTCCCAAATCGGGTAGGGCTGTCAACTCAGGACCGGTGAGTTGACCAGGAAGAGTGAACTCCCCCGTGCTCGGGGGTTCGTCCGGTCGCCTGCCATACGCTCGCTGCCGAAAGCGGTGATCGCGGAGGTGAGTGCGCTGACCGTGCCATTCTTCACGCAATCGGCGACATTCTCTGAAATGTGGCCGACAATGCGCAGGCACATTGTCGAAGTGGTCGAGAACGGCAAGTTCTCGCACGGGAGCAAAGTTCTCGAACTGGAAAGCGCGTTGGCCGCGTACACCGGGGCCGCGCACGTGATCGGGGTGAACAGCGGCACCGACGCGCTGGTCCTGCTGCTGCGCGCGTGCGGGCTGCGCCCCGGTGACGAGGTGGTGGTGCCGGCGTTCTCGTTCATCGCGTCGGCGTCCTCGGTGGTGCTCGCGGGCGGGCGGCCGGTGTTCGCCGACGTCGAGCCGGACGGCTACGGCCTCGACCCCGGCTCGGTCGCCGCCGTCGCCGGTCCGCGCGCCCGGTTCGTGATGCCCGTGCACCTGTTCCACCACCTCGCGGACATGACCGGGCTGGGCGAGGTGGCGCGCGGTCTCGGCCTGACGGTGGTCGAGGACAGCGCGGAGGCGATCGGCATGCGCTACGACGGCGTGCACGCGGGTCTGCTCGGCGCCGGGGGAGTGCTGTCGTTCTTCCCCACCAAGACCCTCGGCGCGCTCGGTGACGCTGGCGCGGTCGTCACGAACGACCCCGACGTCGCCGAGGCGGTGGGCGCGCTGCGCCACCACGGGCGGTTCGGCCGCACGATCGACAACTTCCCCGGCATCGCCACCACCACCGGCCTGGTCGGCGTGAACAGCAAGATGGACGACGTCCAGGCCGCGGTGCTGCTGGCCAAGCTCGGCCGGCTGGAAGAGGACATCCGCCGCCGTGCGGTCCTGGCCGAGCGGTACGCCGAGGCGCTGGCCGGTGTGCCGGGCGTGCGGAAGCTGCCGTCAGTGGTCACGCGCCGGGGCAGTGTGCGCGGCGTCTTCTACGTCTACGTGGTCGAAGTGGACCGGCGGGACGAGCTGGCGGCGCACCTGGCCGGGCTCGGTGTCGGCACGGAGACCTACTACCCAGTGCCGATGCACCTCCAGCCGTGCTTCGCCGACCTCGGCCACCGCCCCGGCGACTTCCCCCACGCGGAGGCGGCGTGCCGTCGCACGCTTGCGTTGCCGCTGTACCCGGATCTGCCGCCCGGCGACGTGGACCGGGTATGCGACGCGATCCGCTCCTTCTACCTCGGACGGCGCGCGTGACGATCCAGTTCTTCCCACCGGACCTGTTCGACCGCGACCTGCTGCTGGAGGTGGTGGAGCAGGTCGGGCTGACCGCGGACCAGAAGTTCATCCTCGGCGAGCGCACGGCGGAGTTCGAGGCGGTGCTGCGGGACTCGCTCGGCGTCGCGGACGCGGTGGCGTGCGGCAGCGGCACTTCCGCGTTGACGCTGGTGCTGCACGCGATGGGCGTGGGGCCGGGCGACGAGGTGATCGTGCCCGCGTACGGGTGCGCGCCGCTGGCGTCCGCGCCGTTGCTGCTGGGCGCGACGCCGGTGTTCGCCGACGTGGACCCGTGGACGATGGTGGTCGACCCGGCCGAGGTGGACAAGCTCGTCACCGAGCGCACGAAGGTCGTCATGCCCGCGCACATGTTCTCGGTGATGGCGGACATGCCCGCGTTGCGGCGGATCGCCACCGCGGCGGGCGCGCGGCTGCTGGAGGACTCCGCGGTCGGGCAGGGCGGTGTGCTCGCCGGTCGGCCCGCCGGGACCTGGGGCGACGCGGGCGTGTTCTCGTTCGTGCAAGTCAAGACGTTCGGGATGCCCGGTGAGGGCGGCATGGTCGTCACCGGAGACCCGGCGCTCGGCCGGGCGGTGCGGATGCTGCGCAACCACGGCCAGGACGGCGGGCAGCGGTTCGTGCACCACCGGGTCGGCTACAACAGCCGGTTCGACGAGGTGATGGCCGCGTTCCAGCTGCGCCGGTTCGCCACCCTGCCCGACCGGTTGGAACGGCGGGCGCGGATCGGCGAGTACTACACCGACCGGTTCGCCGGGCTGGAGGGCCGGGGCGTCCTCGCGCCGCCGCCGGGCCGGGACGGGCGCTGCTTCTACGTCTACTCGCTGCTGGCCGACCGGCGTGACGCGCTGCGCGACCACCTGACCGCCCGCGGCATCGGCACGCACATCTACTACCAGGCCCCGCTGCCGCGCCAGCCCGCGTTCGCCGGGCACGCGCAGCCGGACCGCGACTGGCCGGCCGCCGCATCGGCCGCGCGGCGCCAACTGGCCATCCCGATCCACCCCCACCTGACCGACGCGGAGGTGGAGCACATCGCCGACGAAGTCTGCCGGTTCGCGGCCACACCCGGTCCCACGGCCTGAGGAGGCCCCGATGACGACCACCGTCGCGCCCGGATCCACCGGTGCGTACGTGAAGCTCGCCAAGCTCGACATCGTCGACTACTACCTCGGCGTCCTGGTGGTGTGGGCGCTGCTCGCGCCCGCGCTGCGGCTGGACGGCGGCGTGCTGGCCACGATGGGGGTGTTCCTGGTCGGCGAGGTGTTCGTGATCGTCGCGATGGTCGCCCTGGACGACCTCACCGGGTACCGGGACGGCAGCGACATCGCGAACTACGCCCCCGACGCCCCGGCGCGCAAGCTCAACCGCAAACCGCTCGTCGCGGGCACCCTCACCGAGCCGCAGGTGCTGCGGTTCGGGCTGATCACGGCGGTGGTCGGCGCGGCGGTGTGGCTGGGCGCGCTGGCGATCGCACCACACCGTCCGATGTGGACTCTTGTGCTGGTCGCGGTCACGTACTTCTTCGCCCTCCAGTACTCGTGGGGCGTCAAGCTGAGCTACCACGGCTTCCAGGAGTTCTTCCTGGCGGCGTTGGGCTGGGCGCTGGTGATCGCGCCGTACGGCCTGGTCACCGGCGGGGTGGACGGCGTGGTGGTCGTGCAGGCGCTCATCTTCGGCCTGGGGCCGCTGCTGTTCGGCGTCTACTCCAACACCAACGACGTGGCGGGCGACCGGCGGGTCGGCCGGCCGACGGTGGCCGCGCTGACGTCACCGCGCGGGAACATGCTTTTCGTCGCGGGCGTCTCGGCGTGCGAGCTGCTGCTGATCCTGGCGCTGCCGCTGGTCGGCGGGCCGTGGTGGTTCCCGCTCGCGCTGCTGCCCACGATCCTGTTGCGGGCCAGGCAGTTGCGGGTCGGTTTCGGCGAGGGCGACATCCTGCGGGCCCGGCGGATCGGCATCGACGTGCACCGGGTGACCGTGGTGACGCTGGTCGTGGTGAACCTGGTGGTCCGGTGACCGACCTCGACGTGGCCGTGATCGGCGGCGGGATCGCCGGGTTGGCCGCCGCGCACGAACTGACGCGGGCGGGCCGCGAGGTGCGGGTGTTCGAGGCGGCGGACCACGTCGGCGGGCGGATGGCGACGCGGCGGGTGTCCGGGTTCGTGGTCGACAGCGGCGCCGAGCAGATCTCCACCCACGGGTACCCGCACACGTGGGAACTGTTGCGGCGCCTGGGTCTCGACACCGTGCCGAAGATCGGGCGGCAGCTGGGGGTGTGGCGTGGCGGCCGGGTCCGGCGAGGGCTCGCGCACCCGCTGGGGCTGGTCACCGGCGCGGGGCTGTCCGTCCGGGCGCGGGCCGACTTCCTGCGGGCGAGCCGGGCAAACGGGGTCGACACCGAACGTCCGGAGGCGTCCCCGCTGGGCACGGCCACCGTCGCGGAGTTCGCCGCGCCGTGCCACCGGGACGTGCTGGAGTACCTGTGCCAGCCGGTGGTGTCCGGGTTCTTCGGGTGGCAGCCGGAGCGTTCCGCCGCCGCGCCGTTCCTTGGTCTGCTCGGCGCGATCGGCCCCTCCACGGCGTGGCGTGCCTACGACGGCGGCATGGACGTGCTCGCGCGGGCGCTCGCCGCACGGCTGGACGTCACCACGTCGTTCCCGGTGCGGGAAGTGGTGACGGGGCAGGGTTCCGCCAGGGTCAGCGGTGACGGCACGGAGTTCCGCGCCCGGTCCGTGGTGCTGGCTGTGCCCGCGCCCGTCGCACGGCAGGTCCACGTGAACGCCCCGGCGTACGAACGGCCGTTCCTGGACGCGTGCACGTTCACGCCGATGGTGAAGGTCCACGTGATGCTCGACCACCGCCCCGAGTCGCCCGTGTACGTGATCGCCGTGCCGCGTTCGGAGAGCCCGTCGGTGTCGGTGGTGCTGTTCGACCACCTCAAGCACCCGGACCGGGCGCCGGACGGCCGCGGCCTGGTCACGGTGATCGCGAGCCCGGCGATGGCGCCCGCGCTGCTCGACCTGCCGGACGACGAGGTGGTGCGCGTGCTCGCGGACGAAGCCGGCCGGTTCGTGCCGGGGCTGCGGACGGGCGTCACGGGATCGGTCGTGCACCGGTTCCGCCACGGCCTGCCCGAGGCCACACCGCGTGCCCTCGCGTTGCGCGGTGAGTTCGAGTCCCGCATCGGCGGGGTCGTGGACTACGCGGGGGACTGGGTGACCTTGATCCCGTACAGCGAGGCCGCCGTGCGATCCGGCCGCCGGGCCGCCGCCCGGGTGCTCGCCCTGAACCCGTCGTACACCGGCACGAGGAGGCAGCTCAGGTGAGGCCGCATGACATGGGCACGTTGTTCGAAGAGGTCGCGGACCGGCGCACGCACACCACCGTCCACCTGGACCGGCCGTTCGACATCGCGCCGACCGGCGTCGTGACGTCCGCCCGCGGTCCGGTCGTCGACTACACCGTGCCGCAACTGGCCAAGCTGGTCCGCGAGGCGGCCGGCTGGCTGTACGCGGCGGGCGCGCGCCGGGGTGACCGGGTGGCGGTGGTGAAGCGCAACCACTACGACTACGACCTGCTCGCGTGCGCGGCCGTGCGGATCGGCGCGGTGCCCGCGCTGCTGTCCGGGCACCTGTCGGACGACGTGCTGGAGATCCTGCTCAAGCGGCTGGATCCGGCCGTGCTGGTGACCGACCGGGTGCTGCCGGCCGACCTGGCACGCCGGGTGCTGTCGCTCGGCCCGCCCATCCCCGGTGCGGTGACGCTGGACGACGTGCGCGGCTCGCGGGTGCCGGTGCCCCGGCGCAGGCACGACGACGACCCGCTGATCGTCAACCACACGTCGGGCACCACCGGCGTCCCCAAGCTCGTGGTGCACACCACCCGCACCATCGTGCACCGGCTGGCCAGGTTCGAGGCCGTGCGCTGGCCGGTGATCGGCGTGCGCCGTGACGACGTGGTGGCGAATGCCAGCTCCTACGCGCACGGCCGCACGTTCTGCTGGACGGCGAGCGTGTTCTGCCTCGCGCCGCGCAAGATCGTGCTGCTCAGCTCCCCGGAGTCGCTGTCGGTGCTGGAGCGGTACCGGCCGACGACGCTGGAGGCGCTGCCCTCGGCGTACGTGCGGTGGCAGCCGTCGGCGGCGCGGCCCGACAACCCGTTCCGCGACGTCCGGCTGTTCGTCAGCACCTACGACGCCATGCACCCGCCGGCCATGCGCGCGATGCTCGGCGCGTCCCGGCGCAAGCGTCCACTGTGGATGCAGGGCTGGGGGCAGACGGAGACGGGTCCGCTGACGTTCCGGTTCCTGACCCGGCGTGCGCTCGACCGCGCGCCGGATGCCCGTGACCTGGGGCGTCCCGTGCCCGGCCGGACGAAGCTGCGCGTGGTGGACCCGGTGACGTTCGAACCCGTGGCACGCGGGCAGAGCGGGCTGGTGCTGGCGCGGACGGCGGCGCGGTGTGCGGGGTACGTCGGTGAACAGGACCGCTGGCAGGCGAAGAAGAACGGCCCGTGGTGGAACACCGGCGACCTCGCCGTGCTGACCCGCGGGGGTTCCGTGCGGCTGCTGGACCGCGAGGTGGACGCCGTGCCGGGGCTGAGCTGCCTGGAGGTCGAGGACCTGGTCGAGGACCGGTTGCCGGAGGTGGTGGAGTGCGTGGTGCTCGGCACGCCCGGCCGGCGGCCGATCCCGGTGCTCGTGACGGAAGGGCCGGTGGACCCGGAGGTGTGGCGGCGGGCGGTGGCCGACCTGCCGACGATGGCCGACCCGCACGTGCTGGCCTGGGACGACGTGCCGCGCACCGCCACCGGCAAGGTCCGTCGGCTCGACCTGCTCACCCGGCTGGTCGGCAGCGCCGAGACGTGCGGCTCCGGACGGTGGACGTGACCACCTACGTCTTCGACCGCGCGCACGTGGCCGAGCAGCACCGCTGCCTGGCCGCCGCGTACGACCCGGTGACGTTCGGGAGGCTGGCGCGGATCGGGATCCGGCCGGGTTGGCGGTGCCTGGACGTCGGCGCGGGGGGCGGCAGCGTGGCGCACTGGCTGGCCGCTCGTGGTGCGAAGGTGCTGGCCACGGACGTGCAGCCGGACCACGTGCCGCCCGCGCCCCGGCTCACCGTGCTGCGGCACGACGTGGTGTGCGACCCGCTGCCCGAGGCCGAGTTCGACCTGGTCCACGTGCGGTTGGTGCTGCGTCACCTGCCCGAGCGGGACGCGGTGCTGCGCAAGCTCGTCTCTGCTTTGAAGCCAGGAGGGTGGTTGCAGGTGGACGAGTTCGACAACTCGTACAGCCCGGTGCTGCTGGCGCCGGACCGGCGGGCGGCCGAGCTGTACGAGACGTTCCTGGCGGTCAAGGAGAGCGTGTTCGACGCGTTCGGCGTGGACGGCGCGTGGGGTCGCAAGGCGGCCGGCGCGATGGTCGGGGCCGGACTGGTCGACGTGGACCCGAGGGTGGTCGTGCACCCGTGGCGGGCCGGGTCGCCCGGTGTGCGGCTGCTCGCGCACACCACGCACATGTTGCGGGACAAGCTGATCGCGGCGGGGATGACGGACGAGCAGTTGGTGGCGGTGCGGGAGGTGCTGGCCGACTCGCGGTTCCTGGCCACCTCGCCGGTCGTCTACTCGGTGCACGGGCGGCGGCCCGTATGACGTCAGTGGTGTCGGCGGTGCCGTGGTCTGGGCCGGTGGACGTGCCGTTGGCCGGTGAGCTGGACGTGCAGGCTGCGTGCGGGTTGATGCACGTGCACGGCCGACGGTTCGGCCGGCCCACGGCGCTCGGGTTGGATTATGCGTCGATCGTGGCGGCGGAGCTGGACTCGATCGGGGCGCTGGCGCTGGAGGTGGCGCGGTTGCGCGGCGTTCCGGTGCGGACGGTGTCGACGTCGGTCGCGCAGGCGGGGTTGCTCGCGGTGTCGCAGTACCTGGCGGCGGCGACGGCGGACGAGCCGGAGTCTGTCGGTGAGGGTGTGGGCGGGCCGCCGTTCCTGTCGGTGGACGGGGTGGCGTTCGAGGTCGAGGCGTTGGACGCGGAGGTGTGGCGTCGGTTCTGGGCCGAGTTGGACGCCGATCCGGGCGTGGTGGCGGGTGCTTGGCGGCCGTTCCAGCACCGGTTCGCCACTGCGACCTGTGCGGTGCCGGGGGAGCTGACCGGGTTGACCGCGCGGTTGCCGATCACGCGGCTGGAGCAGGTCGCGGCGGTGACCGGGATGACGCTGGTGCGGGTGGCGAACCGGGCGGTGGACGACCTGCCGCCCTACCGGATCCGTGCGTTGGGCACGGCTCCGGTGTCGACGGCTGGTGAGTTGCCGGACGCCGGAGAGCTGCGCGGTGTCGGGGTGCTTCGCCGTGCGGGGGAGTTGCCGCTGTCGGGGGTGGTGGTGCTGGAATCGTGCCGGCGGGTGCAGGGGCCGATGGCTGGGCACTTGCTGTGGCAACTGGGCGCGTCCGTCGTCCGGGTCGAGCCGCCGGGTGGTGATCCGTTGCGGGGTGTGCCGCCCATGTCCGGTGACGTGTCTGCCCGCTTTCATGCCCTGAACCGGGGCAAGCGGGTGGTCGAGGTGGATCTCGGCACGGTGGCCGGGCGGCGGGAGTTGCTGGAGCTGGCATCGGGCGTCGACGTGTTCCTGCACAACTGGGCGCCTGGCAAGGCCGCCTCGTGGGGGTTGACGGCCCGGGACGTCGCACGGGCGCGGCCTGGGGTCGTGTACGCGCACGCGTCCGGCTGGGGTGACGCGCTGGGCCCTCGGCCGCCGTTGGGGACGGATTTCGTCGTACAGGCGCACGCCGGGGTGCCGCCGTCGCTGATGACGATCGTGGACGTGTTCGGCGGGGTGGTGTGCGCGCGAGGCGTCGTGGAGGCCATCGCGCGGCGGATCCGGTCCGGAGTGGGGCAATCGGTGGCGTCCTCGCTTCTGTCTGCGGCGTCACGGATGAACGCGCAGGCGACGCGGCGGTGCACGGCGCCGTTGAGCGTGCCGGTGTGCACCGATCTGGCGATGTTGGGGCGGGATCCGCGGTTCTCGCGTGCCCTGGTCCGCGACGGGTGCGTGGTGCCGGTGTCGGCGTGGGAGTTCGGATGAGGTGGACGTCGTCCACCGGCGTCGTGGTGCGGGACCTGGTTCCCGCCGCGTTGCGCCGGTCGTGGGTCGAGGCGGGGCACTGCCCGGACCGGGACCTGTACTCGTTGTTCCGGGACCGGGTCCTGGAGCACCCGGAGCGGACGGCGGTGATCGACGACGCCGGAGCGATGGACTACGCGTCGCTGGATCGCGCTGTGCGGCGGCTGGCGGCGTCACTCCGGGGTCACGGCCCGTCCGACATCATCGGCATCGACCTGCCGAACGGGCGGGAGGCGGTGGTGGCGGAGTTGGCGGTCGCGGCGGTCGGTGCGGTGGCGGTGCACTTGCCCGACGGCGGTTCGCCGATCGCCGGCACCATTGTCAGCGACGTGTCGGCGGCGTTGGAATCGCGCTGGGACGCTCCGCTGTCGCCGGTCGCGGTCGATCCGGAAGCGCCGGCGCGGGTGCTGGTGTCGTCGGGCTCGGAGGCCGCGCCGAAGCTGGTCGCCTACTCGCACAACGCGTTCGCCGGCGGTCGGGGGAACTACGTGCGGGCGGTGCACGGCGACACGGTGGTGCCGCGCGACCTGGTGCTGGTGCCGTTGGCGTCGGCGTTCGGCTCGTTCGGCGCGGCGATCACGCTGTGCCGGTTCGGGGGAACGTTGGTGCTGATGCGGCGGTTCGACGCGGCGGCGGCGTGGCGGATGGTGGCCGAGCACCGGCCGACGCATGTGTTCGGCGTGCCGACGATGCTGCGCCGGATGGCGGCGCTGAGGTCCACTGTGGACGCACACTCGGTGCGGGCTGTGGTGTCGAGCGGTGATGTGCTGACGCCGGAGACCTTGGCGGACGTGCGCACGGCGTTCGGCTGCCCGGTGATCAACATCTACGGGTCGTCGGACGGCGTCAACTGCCACACGTCCACGCCGGAGAACGGTGTGGGCCGACCTGATCCGGCGGTGACCGACATCCGGATCGTGGACGGCGAGATCTGCGCGCTGGGTCCGATGACACCGCTGTGCTACGTCGACGCGCCGGAACTGGACGAGCGCCACCGCCTGCCCGGCGGCTGGGTGCGGACCGGTGACGAGGGATTCTTCGACCCTGACGGCACTTTGCACGTGGTGCGCCGGCTGAAGCGCGTGGTGATCCGCGGCGGTTACACCATCAGCCCGGCCGAGGTGGAGTCCGCGCTCGGCGGTCACCCCGTCGTGGCCGAGGTGGTGTGCGTGCCGGTGCCGGACCGGGACCTGGGGGAGCGGCTGTGCGCGTGCGTGGCCGTGCGTCCTGATGGCCGCCCGCCGTCGCTGGGACAGTTGACGGAGTTCCTGAGCGAACGCGGTGTGAGCCGTCGGAAGCTGCCCGAACACCTGCTGGTCCTGCCCGAGCTGCCGTTGGGGCGGACGGGGAAGGTCTGCCTGCCCACCGTCACCCGGCTGGCCGTCGAACAACTGGCACAAGGGAGTTGATGGCGATGAGGCTTGATCCGTTCGCCGGGCCGGGATTCGCCGCGCTGGGCGCGTTGGACAAGGCCGTGGACGACGTGGACCTGCCGGTCGGGCTCGTGGAACTGGTGCGGCTGCGGTGTTCGCAGATCAACGGGTGCACGTATTGCGTCCGGCTGCACACCGACAAGGCCGCGGCGGCGGGGGAGGTGCGTGATGTCTCCTCCTGGCGCACCGATCCCGCGTTCACGGAGGCGGAGCGCGCTGTGCTCGCGTTGGCCGAAGCGGTGACGCTGGTGCACGACGGCCACGTGCCGGACACCGTTCTCGACACCGCGATCAGCCGGCTGGGAGAAGTCCGGGTCCAGCAGGTGGTGTGGGTGGTGACGGTGGTCAACGCCTACAACCGGCTGGCGATCAGCGCTCGACTCACCTGACCTAGACCGTCACGCAGCATCCTGGCACCTCCCCGCGCGGGACGGGAGGCGGCGGTGATCCGTTCTGCCGGCTCCGACGCGAATGCGGCCCGCGGGTGATGAGGCAGAATCGGGCCGGTGAGCACCAACTGGGCAGGCAACTTCACCTTCTCCGCCGCGCGGACCGCGCACCCGACGTCGGTCGAGGAGGTCCGGGCCGCGGTCAAGGCCGCCGACTCGGCACGCGTCGTCGGCGCGGGCCACTCGTTCAGCACGATCGCCGACACCACCGGAACGCTGATCAGCCTCGACGGGATGCCCGAGGTGTTCGAGGTCGGATCCGGATCGGTCCGGGTGGGCGCGGGGATGCGGCTGGCCAGGCTCGCCGACCTGCTGAACGCCGCCGGGCTCGCGCTGCCCGCCATGCCGTCGCTCCCGCACATCACGATCATCGGCGCCTGCGCGACCGCCACCCACGGCTCGGGGAACGACGTCCCGTCGCTCGCGAGCCTGGTCCGCTCGCTCGACCTGGTCGCCGCCGACGGTGGCGTCACCACCCTGAGCAGGGGAGACGCCGGTTTCGACGGCGCCGTGGTGGCGTTGGGGTCGCTCGGCGTGGTGGTGGCGGTGGAGCTGGACGTCGTGCCGACGTTCGACATCGAGCAGCGCGTCTACGAGGACATGCCGTTCGACGCCCTGGTCGCGAACGTGGACGCCGTCTTCTCCGGCGCCTACAGCGTCAGCGCCTTCACCACCTGGCAGGGCGTGGCCCAGGTGTTCGTCAAGCAGCGTGCCGAGGTCCCCGGCCACGACCTGACCTGGACGGGCGCGAGGCCCGCCACCGAGCCCCGGCACCCGGTGCCCGGCCAGCCCGCTCTGCACTGCACGGCCCAGCTCGGCGAGCCCGGCCCGTGGCACGAACGGCTGCCGCACTTCCGCGCCGACTTCACGCCGAGCGTCGGCAAGGAACTCCAGTCCGAGTACTTCGTCGCCCGCGAGCACGCCGCCGACGCGCTGACCGCGTTGAACGAGCTGGGCGCGGACATCACGCCCCTGCTGCTGACCTCCGAGGTCCGCACCGTCGCGGCCGACACGCAGTGGCTGAGCCCGGTGCACGGCCGGCCGAGCGTCGCGCTGCACTTCACGTGGTTGCAGGACGACACGGCCGTGCGGGCCGTGCTCCGCAAGATCGAGGCGGCGCTCAGCCCGTGGCGTCCCCGCGCGCACTGGGGCAAGTTGTTCGAGATGGCCGACCCCGGCGCGCGGTACGAGAACTGGGCGCGGTTCGCCGAACTGCGCGCCGAACTCGACCCCACGCGCAAGTTCCGCAACCCCCTGGTCGACGGCTGGTTCACCGCCTGATCGCAAGCGGACGGCTGGTTCACCGCCTGATCACAAGCGCGCGAACCTCCGCAGCCCTTCGAGGTCGGGCACGACGACGTCACGCCGGAGGTGGCTCACCACCACACCCGCCTTGCGCAGGTCGGCGAACGCCTTCTCCGCGGTGCGCGGCTTCATCCCGGCGATCGACGCCAGCTCCACCTTGGTCAGCGGGATGCCGAGCACCCAGCCGCCGACCTCCTGCCGGCCGTGCGCGCCGACCAGCTCGGCCAGCACCCGGGCGACCCGCTCGGCGGCGGTGTGGGACAGGAAGTCACGCCGCCGCCGGTTGGCCCACCGCAGCTGGTCGTCGATCACGCCGATCAGCTCCACGAAACCGTCGTTGCGGCGGTGCAGGAACCCGTGCAGCTCGGCGCTGGTGATCAGCCTCGCGGAGACGTCGCCACAGGTCACCACCGTGGCCGACCGCGGCTTGTGGTCCAGGGACGCCAGTTCGCCGATCAGGTCGCCCGCGACCCGCACGGTGAGCACGGCGGTCTCCCCGCTCGCGTCGTTGACCAGCACCTTCACCACGCCTTCGAGCAGCAGGAAGACGTGCGTGTCGGTGGCGCCCTGGACGATGATCTCCCGGTCCGCGGCGTAGCGGACCGCGGTGCCCAGGGTCAGCAGCTCCTGCCGGCTGCTCTCCCGCAGCCGGGCCAGCAGCGTGCCCGGCGGCCACTCCGTCGGCATGTTCTGCCGCACGGCCGGCGTTCCCGGCTTCGCGGTGGCCAACGACCGGCCGGCGTCGGCGAACGACGCGTAACCGCGCTCGAACGACGGGTCGGGCCCCGCGCCGGACAGCAACGCCTCGCACGCCCGCCGCTGCTCGTCCAGCGCGACGGCCGCCGGGTGGTCCGGGCCGAGCGCCGACATGGACCGCATCGACGCGTCGCGCACCAGGTCCAGCAGCCGCTGCGCCTGCGCGCGGGCGCCGTCGAAGTGGGCCAGCTCCAGCTCGGCCGAGGCCAGGTTCGACGCCGCGACCATCGCGTGCGGGTGGTCCTGGCCGAGCCTGGTGCTGGTGCGGTCGGAGGCCGAACGCAGGTTGGGCAGCACGTGCCTGGCCCGTTCGGCGGACCGGCGCATCCTGGCCAGCTCGAACTCCGCGGACGCCAGGTTCGCCTGCGCGACCAGCGCCCGCGGGTGGTAGGTGCCCAGCGAGTTCAACGCCCGGTTGGTCGCGTCACGCATGTCGGTGAGCGACTCGGCGATCTCCTCCGCGTCACCCTGGTCGCGGGCCACCCGGAACCGCGCGCACATCAGGTTCAGCCGGAGCACGCACGTCTGCGGGTGGTTCGCGCCCAGCACCGCCGAGTTGCGCTGTAACGCCAGCTCCAGCGCGCCCGTCTCGGTCGATTTCGCCGGTTCGACGGCCACCGCGACCGCGCCGACCGTCACCGGGTCGGGCAGCGGCACCGGGTCCAGGAAGTCGCCGACCACCTGGCGCAGGGGAGCACCCCGGCCGAACGTGGTTCCGGGTGCCCTGCGCCGCGCCTGACGCGCCAGTGTCGCGCCAGGGTCCCGCCGACCGCGGGCCACGGAGGTCAGCGCCTGCTGGTCGCGCACGCGTGACGCCTCGGGCCCCACCGGGTCCACCAGGGCCAGCATGGCGATCAGCAGCGCGTCGGCGGCGTCGGCGGAGCCGATCCGGGTCAGCGCGCCGGCACAGCGCAGCAGGCGGTCCACGTCCCGGCGGGCGCTGAGCGCGTCCAGCGAGCGCGCCAAGTCCACGGCGAGGCGCCGTGCCGCCTGCCGGTCCGGCGCGGACCGGGACAGGACTGCTTCGAGTTCGACCATTCGGCTGTTCATCCGGCACCCCAGTTGGTTGCTCGGTCTGCGACGGCGCGGTTCAGGCGTTCGGACGCCGTGCTCCGGCGTTCGGGCGCGAGGACTCCTGCCGTCGGAGTGGAATCCTCGTTCATAGCGGCGTTATCGGTTGCTCCGGGTATTTGTTAGCGCATACCCGACATTGTTACGGCACGAATGGTCGGATGTCCGAACGCTCTCCGCAATAATGCGGAAAACCGGGCAAGTTTTTGGTCACGAATCCGTCGCCCTGCATGGTGCCACGTGATCACCGGGCGTGACGTCGTGACGCACCGCAGTCGAAGCGTGACGCGACCGTGCGTGCGGACCGGCGTTCCGGGGTCGATCCGGGGTCGTTCCCACCGTGGGGGACGGGCGCCGACCTGGCCCTAAAGCGTTCCGGTTACCGAAGCGGAACGGTCGGCGGCATTCCTACCTGGGCTGTTCGTCGGTCATCCTGTGGCCTCGCCGAACCCCGGTTAGCGGTACGCCGTTCCGGGGGCGATCCCGTAGTTTCGCGCCGGTGCGGGCCGACCGTCCGGTTGACCTCGTCCGCAGGAGGAAATCGATGACCGTTGCCCACGACGATCCCCACGTCGCGCGGCTCTTCGATCGCATGGCACAGCTGGTCGCCGAGGGAGTCGGCGATCCGCGCGACGTCCAGGGCGAGCTGGTCGAGCTGGCCATGGCGAACTCGCCGGACGTCGCCCGGTACTGGAAGCAGGTCGGCGTGGGTGTCGGCGTGCCGGACACCGCCTACAAGGACGGCGGACCACACCTGTTCCCGGACGCGCCGGCGGTGCGGGTGTTCCGGACCAGCGGGACGACCGGGAGCGTCCGCGGCACCGTCCGGTACTCGGCGCTCGGGCTGGAGCTGAAGCGGCTGGCGATCGAGGCGCAGGCCCGACGGCACTTGCGGCCGGACGACGGGGTGCGCCCGGTCGTCCTCGCGTTCGCGCCGTCCGAGGAGGCCGCGCCGGAGATGGCGATCGCGTTCGACATGGCGCGGATCGTCCGGTCGTGCGGCGACCCGGATCTCAGCACGGCCGTGGTCGGCGCGAACGGCGTGGACTTCGACCTGCTGGCGCGGCGCCTGGACACCGCTGTCGCGGAAGGACTGCCGGTGGTCCTCGTCGGCGCGACGTTCGCGTTCGTCAACATCTGCGACGCGCTGGAGGCCCAGGGCCAGAGCTGGCGGTTGCCGCCCGGCTCGCGGATGTACGACGGCGGCGGGTTCAAGGGCCGCTCGCGGATCATGCGGGTGGACGACCTGCGCTCCGCCGTGCGCCGGGTCTTCGGCATCGACCGCCACGGCAACATCTTCGGCATGACCGAGCTGGCCAACCAGCTCTACGACGCCTCGGACACGCCGGTCGGCCCGCTCGGCGAACGGCCCAAGGGCGCTCATCCGGCAGGTGGTCCACGGGTCCGTGACCCGCACACCCGTGAGTACCTGACCGAGGGCACGGGCCTGCTGGAGATCACCGACCTGTCCCTGCTCGACCGGCCGCACGTGCTGCTCACCGGCGACCTCGGCATCACCGGACCGGAGGGCGTCGCGATCGCGGGCCGCGTCGCGGGCGGCACCAGCCGCGGCTGCTCGCTCACCCTCGACGACATGACCGGAGGAGCCGCATGAGCGTGTCGTGGATGCCGCAGTGGGCGCCGGCGGACGGTGTGCCGTTCACCCTCAGCTCGGGTCCGCACGAGTGGCGTGGCGTCCGACCCGTCGACTGGGCCGCGATCGGAGCCGGGCTGGCGACCGCGCACGACGGACTGCGGCGGCTGCCCGTGCGTCGGATCGTGGACGCCATCGACGCGGCCGTCGACCTTTGGAGCAAGCGGGACTTCGCCGCACGCCGTGACACGGTGCGGGACGCGGCGCTGGTCACCGGCATGTCGGAGGAGACGATCGACCGCGCGCTGGACGGCGAGCTGGGCAACCTGCGTGCCGAGCCGCTGCTCGCCGCGCTGACCCGGGAACTGGGCGATCCCGATGTGCTGGACGGCTTCAAGGGCGGAACCACGGCGGTCGGGCCGCGGACCGTGCTGGCCGTGTTCTCCGGCAACGTCCCCGGCCTGCCCGCGCGGTCGCTGGTGCGGGCGCTGCTGGTCAAGGCGACCGTGATCGCGAAGGTCCCGGCCAGGGAACCGCACTTCACCGCCGCGTTCCTGCGCACGCTGCACGACGTGGAGCCGGTGCTGGCCGACGCGGTCGTGGCCACCTACTGGGACCGTGACGACGAGGAGACGCTGGAGGCCGCGCTCGGCCAGGCGGACGCGGTGATCGCCTACGGCGGCGACCAGGCGTGCGCGGCGATCCGGGCCAAGGTCGCGCCGCACCAGCTCTACGAAGAGCACGGGCACAAGCTGTCGTTCGGCATCGTCGACGCCGGGTACGTGGACCGGCACGGTCCGGCGGAAGTGGCGCGACAGATCGCCGCGGATTGCAGCGACCTCGACCAGCACGCGTGCCTGTCGCCGCAGGTGTACCTGGTGCACGAGCAGCACGCCCGCCCGGTCGCCCAGCACCTGGCCGAGGCGATGCGGCGCGAGGCCCAGGACAGCCCGCCGGGGACGATCGACACGCAGGACGCCGCCATGCTGCAACACCGCAGGCTCGTCGCCGAGTGGCGGGCGGCCGGTTCGGACCACAGCGAGGTGTGGGCGCCGGACAGTCTGGAGTGGACGGTCGTGCTGGACGACACGCTGATGCCGCTCAGCGGCGCGGGCAACCGGGTCGCGCGGATCGTCTCCGTGCCCGACGTCGCCGCGGCGGTCGACGTGATGCGCCCGTACGCCGAACACCTCCAGAACGTCGGGCTCGGGATGGTCGGCGAGGAGTTCCGGCGCACCGCCCGCGAACTGGCGACCCTCGGCGCGAGCCGGGTGTGCGCGCCCGGCGCGATGACGAAGGCGTCGATGGTCTGGCGGCACGACGGGCAGCCGCGCATCGCCGCACTTGTGCGCTGGTGCGATATCGAGCTTCACCCGGAGCTCGAAACCTCCTAGCCTGTGCCCGGGGTCACATGCGTTCTCCGTGCCCCGCCCGAGTGGGCGGGGCACGCCATCCTCATGGGGGAGACGAGCAATGTCCGTGACGGTTACCGGCGCGCGCGGCGCGTTGGGGGAGAGAGACTTCCGCCGAGTGGCGGAATCCGTGAGTTTCATCCAGGACACGAGCACCGCGGAGGCGTTGGCCGCCGTGCTGGGCGGTGACGCGCCTGCTGCGGCCTTACCCCACTTGGAATTCCTGCACGCCGCCGTCTTAGTGGCGGTGGAACGGGTGCCGGACGCGGTCAGTGTGCTGGCCGATCTCGGTGTGGAGGCGAGGGAACCGGTCCCGAGCGTCGTGGTGCGCGACCGGCTCCGGCGCAGGACCGGGCAGGACCTCGACGTGCGGATCGTGCGCGGCAAGGTCGCCGGCGGCCCGCGTGAGCTGGAATTGTTCGTCGTGGCCGGTGGATCCGCGTTGTCCGACGAGGACCGCGAGGCCGAGTCGCACCTGGCGTTCCGCGTCACGAACGGCGACGACGTGCTGGTGCGGGGGCTGTGCGGGACGTTGCTCGACGCGGGCCTCGTCGTGGACGGCGGCGGCTACAACGACCACGAGAACATGACGGTGCTGTACTTCCGCGGCGTCGCGCCGGCGGCCCGGATGGAGCTGAAGCTGCCCGGCCGCCACCCGGACCTGCTGGCCCGTCACGTCGGGCCGCCGGACCGGTCCCGCCGCGAGATGCTCGACCTGATGACCGGCGCGTGGCGCACCAGCGCCGTCGCGGTGGTGGCCGAGTTGGGTGTGGCCGACCTGCTGGCCGACGGCCCGCTCGGCACCGCAGACCTGGCCGAGCGCACCGGCACGCGGGAGGACAACCTCCGCCGCCTGCTGGCGTACCTGGCCGCGCTCGGCGTGTTCGACCGGGACGGCGACGAGTGGTCGTTGACCGACGTCGGCGCGATGCTGCGGAGCGACGCGGCCGGGTCGCAGCGGGACCTGGCCCGCATCTACGGCGGCCTGTTCTACCGGTCGTTCGGCGCGCTGGAGCACACCGTGCGCACCGGCGGGAGCGCGTTCAGCCACGTGTACGGCGTGCCGCCGTTCGAGCACTTCGCCCGGCACCCGGCCGACGCGCGGCTGTTCGAGGGCGCGATGGCGGCGGGCACGGCGTTCCTGGAGCTGGTGCCCGGCGTGCTGGACCTGCCTGCCACCGGCACCGTGGTCGACGTGGCCGGCGGTGACGGTCGGCTGCTCGGCCTGGTGCTGGACTCCGTGCCGGGGCTGCGAGGTGTGCTGTTCGACCGGCCGCACGTGGCCGGTGCGGCGGCTGACGTGCTGGCGGGGTACGGGGAGCGGGCGGAGGTGGTCGCCGGCGACTTCTTCGACGACCCGGTGCCGCCCGGCGGCGACGTCTACCTGCTGTCGCGGATCCTGCACGACTGGGACGACGAGCGGTGCTCGGTGATCCTGCGCAACGTGCGTGCGGCGATGGCGGAGGGCGCGACGCTGGCGTTGGTCGAGCGGCCGATCCGGGACGGTCGGCCCGCGGTGCTGCCGCTGGCGTTCAGCGTCCACATGATGGCGAACACCACGCAGGGTCGTGAGCGAACGACCGACGAGTTCCGAGAGTTGTTGTCCGCCAACGGCTTCACGTTGGAGGACGTCCGCGAGCTGCCGCTGGACATGGCGGTGCTCGTCGCGCGCGCGACCGTGTGATAACGCTCTCACCGGGTCCGGATGGTGATAATCGGTTTCCTCGTCGCCCGGGTGGGCGGCGAGGATCGCCGGTGTGGCACTGACCGAGAACCCCGCTCCCGCCCGTTCACGACCCTTCATCCCGTTGGTGTCGATGAGCCTCATGACGGGTGTCGGGTACGCGTTGGCGGCCCCGTTCATGTCCTTGTTCCTGATCAAGGAAGTCCAGGCCGGTCCGGTCGCGGTCGGGGCGTTCCTGCTGATCAGCGCCCTGATGTCGATGGTGGTCAGCACGCTGATCGGACGGCTGTCCGATCGGCGTGCGATCCGCCGCACCCTGTTGGTGGTGGCCAGCTTGACGGGCGCGGCGGCGTGGGCGCTGTTCGCGGTCGTGCGCGACTACTGGCTGCTGCTCGCGGTGGCGGTCACGCTGAACGCGGTGGCGTCCTCCCAGTTGCCGCAGATGTTCGCCTACGCGCGGCAGTTGCTGGAACGCAGCGGCTCGGCCAAGGCGCCGCTGGCGATGAGCGGCCTGCGGATGACGTTCTCGATGGCCTGGGTCGTCGGGCCGCCGCTGGGCGCGCTGCTCATCGTCGGCGGCGGGTTCACCGGCCTGTTCGCGGCCAGCGCCGTGGTGTACGCGCTGGCCGTCGTGGTGACGCGGGTGTGGCTGCCAGAGCTGGGACCTTCCCCCGCGCCCGCGCCCGGCGTCGAACGGCAGTCCGGGTTGCGCCGGGAGGTCGTGCTCGCGGCGCTCGCGTTCGTGCTGCTCCAGTGCGCGACGGCGGTCGGCGTGGCGGCGATGCCGTTGTTCGTCACCGAGAACCTGGGCGGCACGCCCGGTGACGCGGGCCTCGTGCTGGGTCTGTGCGCGGCGCTGGAGATCCCGCTGATGCTCGGGTTCGGCGCGTTGGCCCTCAGGTTCAACCACCGGGTGCTGGTGCTGGCCGGCGGCGCGGTCGCGCTGGCGTACTACGGGGTCATGCTCCTGACCGAAGCCACCTGGCAGGTGATGGCCGCGCAGGTGCTGCACGCGGTGGTGATCTCGGCGGTGATGGGCGTGGGCATCTCCTACTTCCAGGACCTCGCGCCGGACCGGCCGGGTTACGCCAGCACGCTGTACACGAACACCGCGAAGACCAGCGCGATGCTGGCCGGGCCGCTGCTGGGGCTGGCCCAGCACCTCGGCTACCGCACCGCGTACGGCATGGGCCTGGTCATGTCAGTGCTCGGGCTGGCGCTGCTGCTGGCCGCCCGCCGTCGGGTGACACCGGCGGCATGAGGACTACTGCGGTCGGCGGGTGACGCACGGTCAGTGAGTTGACCATGCGTTGCGCTCTTCGAGGGGTTCTCCGCGAAATTCGGGTCTACGACCCCCTCGGCGTTGATAGACCTACCTCAGGGGGAGGAGGTCACAGTTGCCCAGAAAGTTCACATCCAGAAGGTTCTACACGGATGCGAAAGGCCGGGTTCGGCCGGTCGCCGGCGGCGGCGGGAAGACCGGCTCGGTGCTGTTGGCCGGGTTGGTCGTGTTCGGCGCGGTCGGGTACGGGGGAGCGGTCGGCCTCACGGGCGGCTCCGGTGGCGGCGGACCCGGGCTGACGGTCGAGGAACGCACGGCCGAGGGCGTCGACCAGGCACGTCAGGGTGACGCGGAGGCCGCGTGGCAGGAGATGGGGCTGCACGGGCTCAACCAGACCGGGAAGCACCGGGCCGAGTGCGTCGACGCGTCCTTCGGCTGGGTGCAGTACTTCCTGAGGACGACGCCGTGCACGTCGATGGACCGGGCGCTGTTCACGGTCGGCGACGACTGGGGCAACTCGGCGGTGATCACCGTGGCATGGGTCGAGTTCCCCTCGCGCGGCGACGCCGAGGACTTCCACCACGTCGTCGACAAGCCAGGCTCGGGTGACCTGGAGCCGTTGGGGTGCGCGCTGGTCGGCGTGGCGGACATCCCGTTCAGCGGGCAGAACTACGGGTCGGAACGGGACCGGACCACGGTGGCCGTCGCCGAGGCCGAGGTCGCCACCGGCTACCTCACGCCGGAGGTGTTGGACGGGTTGGCGGAGGTGGCGGCGCGACTGCCGCGCTGAACCCCGGATCTTCGGGCGGTCCGAACACCGCATCGCCGAACGAGGCCTTGCGGGCGGCCCGGCGCAGCGTGCGCAACAGCACCGGGCCGGTCGCCAGCACCAGGATCGTGGTGGTGACGGCCCGGCCGATGTCCCAGCCCAGGGACGTGGCCAGGCTGAACGCCACCACGCGCGCGAGGTTGTCGAGGATCGGGCCGCCCGGCTCGTAGGACAACGACGTGCTGCCCGCGCCCAACGCGAACGGCCAGAACGACAGGTTCAGCAGCAGCCCGTAGACCAGTGACGCGGCGGCGCTGTACGCGGCGAGCATCGCCAGTTCCGCTTTGCCTCCCCGCGACGACGCCCGCAACGACGGCAGCAGCCCCGCGCCCATCGCGACCCACGCCGCGCCCAGCATCTGGTACGGCAGCCACGGCCCCACACCGCCGGTGAGCAGGCCGGACGCGAACAACATCGTGTTGCCGAGCACGAACCCGAAACCGGGCCCGAACACCCGTCCGCCCAGGACGAGCAGGAAGAAGACGGTCTCGATGCCGGCCGTGCCCGCGCCGAGCGGCCGGATCGCCGCACCGAGCGCGGACAGCACACCGAGCATCGCCACGGCTTTCGCGTCCAGCCCGCCTTCGCTGACCTCCGCCAGCACTACGGCGAGCACGAGGGGGAGGAGCAGCGCGAACGTCCACGGCGCCGTCGTGCCCCGGACGATGTCCGCGTCGGCGGAGACCAGCAGCGGCCAGCCGAACGCCACCACCGTGATCGCCGCCGCGACGGCCAGGGCCAGGGTGGCGCGGGGTCGGATGCGGATCGGCGCGTTCACGGCCGCGTTCACGGCGCCGCCGCCAAGGCCGCGCGCACGTCCGCCACCGTCAGCCACGGCTGCGGTGCGAGGACCTTCGCCACCTGAGGTGAGAACACCGGTGACGCCGTCACCACCTCGGCGGTCGGGCCGTCGGCCACCACCTCGCCGTCGGCCAGCACCACCACCCGGCTCGCGTACTCGGCCACGAACTCCACGTCGTGCGTCGCCAGCACGATCGCGTGCCCGTCGTCGGCGAGGTCGCGCAGCGCGCCGGCCAGCCGGGTCTTGGCCGGGTAGTCCAGCCCCCGGGTCGGCTCGTCCAACAGCACCACGCGCGGAGACGGGGTGAGCGCGACGGCCAGCACCAGCGCCAACCGCTGACCCTCGGACAGATCGCGCGGGTGCCGGTCGTCCGGGACGCCGGGCGCGAACCGGTCCAGGAACTCGCGGCACGTGCCCGCCGGCTTGTCGGACTCACGATCGGCCTGCGCGCACTCGCCGCCGACGGTGTGCAGGTACAGCAGGTCCGCCGGCTGCTGCGGCACCAGTCCGACGGCCTTGCGCCGCGGACCGGGCTTCAACGACGCCGGGTCGACGCCGTCCACCGCGACCTCGCCACCGGACCGCTTGCCGGTGCCCTGGACGGCCCACAGCAGGCTCGACTTGCCCGACCCGTTGCGCCCCATCACCGCCACCCGCTCGCCCGCGCCGACGCTCAACGACACACCGCGCAAAGCGTCCACAGTGGAATACCGAACCCGCAGGTCCTTCGCTTGCAAGAGTTCCACGGTCTTGGGGGTGGAGACCGCAGGCGGTTCTGCGAGATGGTCGCGCAACGGCCCGGCCAACCGCCGCGCGTCCCGGATCGACACCGGCACCGGCTCCCACCCGGCCAGCTGACCCAACCGCACCACGGGCGGCGCGACCGGCGCGTCCGCCAACACCGGGCCGGGCTCACCCGCGACCGGCGGCAGCCCACCACCGGGCAGCCACACCACGCGGTCCGCGTACTGGGCGACGCGTTCCAACCGGTGCTCGGCGATCAGCACCGTCATCCCCAGGTCGTGCACGAGCCGGTGCAGCGCGGCCAGCACGTCCTCCGCCGCACCCGGGTCCAGCGCCGACGTCGGCTCGTCCAGCACCAACACCTTCGGGTGGGCGGTGAGCGCCGCGCCGACCGCCACGCGTTGCTGCTGCCCGCCGGACAACGTCGCCAGCGGCCGGTGCCGCAGGTCGGCCAGGCCCAGCAGGTCCAGCGTCTCCTCGACCCGCTTGCGCATCACCGGGTTCGGCAACGCCAGCGACTCCATCGAGTACGCCAGCTCCTCCTCGACCGAGTCCGTGACGAACCCGGCCTGCGGGTCCTGCGCCACCATGCCGACCACGTCCGCCAGTTCGCGCGGCGGGTGCGTGCGGGTGTCACGACCGGCGACCAGCACCCTGCCGGTGAGCGTGCCGCCGGTGAAGTGCGGCACCAGCCCGTTGACCGCGCGCAACAACGTCGACTTGCCCGACCCCGTGCGCCCCACCACCAGGCAGAACTCACCCTCCGGCACGTGCAGGTCCACCGCCGTCAACGTGGGTGCGGCGGCGTCGCGGTAGGCGACCGAGACGTTCTCGAACCGGATCACGCGGGCACCTTCTTCCGGGTCGCGATCAGGACGGGCGCCAGAGCGCACAGCAGACCGATCGCGGGCAGCAACGGCAGTTCGGGCGCGGTCAACGGCACCGTGCTCGGTGTCAGCACCGCGCCGCCCAAGCCGGCCGGGGCCAGGTACGTCGCCAACGCCGCCACCAACCCCGAAGTCATGATCAACAGCTCGCGCGGACCCCAGGTGTCCGGCCGGTACCGACTGCGCCGCACGCGCCGCGACCCGCTCCACAGACCCGCGATCGCGAGCACCGACCCCACCGCCAGCATCGGTCCGCCCACCACGGTCGGCGTGCTGCCGCCGAGCAACCCGTACGCGCCGACGCACAGTCCCATCAACCCGCCCAACACCAGCACACCCGTCACCATCCGGGTCTTCTTCGACAGACCGGCCGTGCGGCCGTACCCGCGCGAGTCCATCGCCGCCGCCAGCACCAGGGACCGCTCGAACGCGTCCTCCAACACCGGCACCATCAGCACCCGCACCGCCTTCACCCCACGGACCGCGTCACCTCGCAACGCCCGCGCCCGCCGCACCGACCGCGCGCTCGCCACCAACTGCGGGGCGACCGTCAACGCCACCACCACCGCCACGCTCACCTCGTACAGCGCGGCAGGCAACGTCCGCAGCAGCCGCTTGGCGTTGGCCAACGCGTTCGCCGCGCCGACACAGCACAGCAACGTCGCCAGTTGAAGTCCCTGGTACAGCGCGAAAGCCAGGCCTTCGGCACTGACCGGGCCGCCCAGCCGGATACCCCTGGTCCACTCGGGCAACGGGATCTCCGGCAACGTCACCAGCACCGTCGGCCCGCCGACACCGCCGAGCAGCACGTGCAACACCACGCGGATGGCCAGCACCACCAAGGCGAACTTGAGGAACACCCCGTACGCGCCGGCCCACGGGGTGTCCTCGCGGCAGGACACCGCGACGTACCCGGCGACCGCGATCACGAGCGCGAGCAGCACCGGGTTCGTCGTGCGGCTGGCCACGGCGGCGAGGCACAGCGCCCAGAACCACCACGCGCCAGGGTGCAGGCTCACTCCGCCGCCTTGGCCCGTCGCCGCGCCGTCCACACACCCAGACCACCCAAAGCCGCGATGACCACGAGCCCGATGACCAGCCCGACCGTCCCACCGGACGACGTCCCCGCCGTCGGCTGCACGGCCACCGGCGTCTCACCGACAGGCGTGGACGAACTCGTCGCGGGACTGCTACTGGCCGCCGTCTCCGAAGAAGCCGGCGCAGTCGTCTCGACCGTCGTGGTCGCCTCCGACTGCTGCGGCGGCGCGGACTGCCCCGGCTGCGTCGACTGGCCCGACGTCACCGGTTGTCCCGGTTGTCCCGGTTGCACGGGCTGGCCTGGCTGAGCGGCGGGAGGTTGCGGCGCCGGAGGCTGCGCTGCGGGCTGGGTCGGCTTCGGCGCGGGCTGCGGCGGGGGAGCAGGTGCCGGAGGTGCGATGCCAGGCGGCTCGCCCGCACCGAACGACCAGCCCTCCACGCTCCCCGGCGCCGGGTTGTACGCGCTCGCGCTGGAGTTGCTGTAGACCCACGACCCGCCGGGCTGCCCGTGCCAGTACGACCAGTGCGCGTCCGACGGTGGCGTGTAGTTGCACGAGTCGCCGGCCGGTTGGTCGTTGATCTTGCACACGAAGCCCGGTTGCCGGGTCACGAACGTGTAGCCGAACCCGGCGGCGGTGAGGGCGGCCGTGCCCGACGACGGATCACCAGGGGCACAACCCGTCCGCACACCGCCGCCCAGCGACCGGAAGTCCACGACCACCGTCACGCCCGCGCAGTCCGCCGCCTGAGCGGTCGGCGGAGCGCCGATGATCGTGAGTCCGAGCACCGCCGACGCCGCCAGGACGCGCCGCCACCAGCCCGTCATGGCGCGGTGGCGAGGGCCTGACCGGAGCCGAACGCCCAGCCCTCGACGTCGCGTGCCGTCACTTCCGTTCCCCCGCATACCGCTTGCGCGACAGCACGACCGCCAGCACGCCGCCGACCAGCATCAACACGCCGATCCACAGCATCGGCCCGACCACCGCGCCGGTCCGGGCCAGGGTGCCGTTGCGGTTCACCACAGCCGCTGCCGCCGTCGTCGTGGTCGTGCTGGTGGCGGTGACCTCGGTAGTGGTCGTCGGAGCCGCCGTCGTGGTGGTGGTGGTGGGAGTCGTGTCCGTTGTGGACGAAGTCGGCGTCGTGGTGGTGATCGGGCAGTCGAGCACGGGCGCGCCGGACGTGCCGCCCTCCGCTGTCAGGTCCGCGAAGCTCACCCCCACCAGCCCGAGGATGCCCTGGGCGCTCGCGCGCTGCGCGGTGTCCGGCGTGAAACCGGACTTGTCGAGCGCGATCGCGCCCCGTTCGGCGTCGGTGGCCGTGCAGCCGACCTGCAACGACTTCAGGAACGCCGTCGCCTTGTCCGCTTCCGCCGTCCGACCTGCCGCGCGCAGTGCCTGTGCCGCGAGACCGGTGCTGTTGGCGTTGCCCTCGCCGGTCGCCTTGTCGTCGAGGAACCCGCCGCCGGGCTGCTGGTGCTCGGCGAACCACTTGAGCGCCTTGGCCACCGCGCCCGTCACGGCGGGGGTCTGGTCGACGGCCAGCAACGCCTGCACGGACATAGCGGTGGCGTCCGCGTGCGACACGCACGGCGTCGCTTCCAGGATCAGCGGGAAGCCGCCGTCCCCGCACTGCTGGCCGACGACGTACGTGACCGCAGTCTGCGGCGCGCCCTCCCACCGGTCCAGAGCCAGCACCGCGAACGCCTGGCTGAACCCGTTGGAGAAGTCGGGGTACTTCGACTTGTTGACGAACCGGCCGGAGGGGGCCTGCAACGCGGTGAGGCCTGCGATCAGGTCGTTGCCGGCGAACGTCGTCGGGTCCTCGCCGCGCGCCTGGACGGCCAGCGCGAGCTTCGCGTACGAGCCCGCGACGAACTCGGCGGGGTCGCCGATGTGCAGGTAGTCGTTGATGACGTCCGGCTTCGCCAGCCACGCCATCGCCCGATCCGCGCTGTCCGACGCCACACCGGCCGCGGTGAACGCGAACACGGCGTCCAACGTGCCGCCCTGGTCGCCGGAGGTGCTGCCGGGGTACACGAAGTGGTCACCGTCGATCAACTGCCGGGCGAGCCACCCCGCGGCGGCCTCGCTCGCGTCCGTCGTCACCGGCGCGTCGGGCAGGCCTTGGGCGGGCGGCACCAAGGCGAGCGCGGCGACAGCGGTGGTGGCGATGACGGCGGCGGTCCGTCTCAACGACATGTTTGCCTTTCCGGGCGCAACGCGTGAGCGGACCCCGGACAGCCGTGATCGACTTCCCCCGGGCTCCGACCCGTTGACCTCGACGGTGTCTGGAGCGTGCACGCGCGGCGGGTGTTCGGGCTCGTCCCGGGCGGGACCTACCGTTGCGGGTCAGCGCCGGATTTCGACCGGCTTCCCCCGTTTCGCACGCGATTGCCGATCGTCTGTCAACCACGATCTCCTGTCAATCCGCCTGTGGCGCGATGCTGCTCACCCCTACGTACGGTTACCGTCGCTCAAGTCAACCTGGGGAAGAGGGGTGTGGGGATGACGACTCTGGCGTCCGTGCGCGACGGTTTGGTGGCGTGGGTCGCACGGCGTTCGGCGACACGGTGGGTTGTGGGCAAGATCGGTTCGCGGGCGTTGTCGCTGCTCCCGGACCGTGCGCTGGTCCCGTTGAAGCGGGACGGCGTGGTGCCCGTCGCCGAGTTGGAGCGGATGCGGGAGGCCGGCGCGGTGCACCGGATCCCGGTGCCGTTCGGCTTGCGGGTGTGGTTGGTCACTGGTCAGGAAGAAGCCAAAAAGGTGCTTTCCGACACAGTGGCGTTCAGTAACGACTACGCCCGGCTGGGTGCGGCCGTCCGTATCGAGCAATCGCCCGGAGGCCTCGGTTTCGCCGACCCGCCCGACCACACGCGGTTGCGCAAGCTGCTCACGCCGGAGTTCACCATGCGGCGGCTGTCGCGGCTCGTGCCGCGGATCGACGCGATCGTCACCGAGCGGCTGGACGCGATCGAAGCGGCCGACGGGCCGGTGGACCTCGTGCAGGAGTTCGCGCTGCCGATCCCGTCGCTGACGATCTGCGAGCTGCTGGGCGTGCCGTACGAGGACCGTGACCGGTTCCAGGAGCTGGCGGCGGCCCGGTTCGACCTGTTCGGCGGCGCGGGGCAGGCGTTGGGGGCCATCTCGGAGTCGTTGTCGTACATGGAGGAGATCGTGCGCCGTGAGCGCCGGTCGCCGGGGGACGGCCTGATCGGGGCGATCATCCGGCAGCACGGTGACGACGTGAGCGATGTCGAGTTGGCCGGCTTGGCGGACGGCGTGCTGACCGGTGGCTTCGACACGACGGCGTCGATGCTCGCGTTGGGTGCGATCGTGCTGATGACCGACGAGGACGCGCGCACGGCGATGCGTGACGACGACGCGGCCACCGGGCCGCTGGTGGAAGAGCTGCTGCGGCACCTGAGCGTGGTGCAGGTGGCGTTCCCGCGGTTCGCCCGGCACCAGCTGCGGGTCGGTGACCAGCAGATCGAGGAAGGCGACGTGGTCGTGGTGTCCCTGACGGCGGCCAACCGCGAGGGCACGTCCGACTTCGACGCCGGTCGACCCGCGTCCGCGAACCTGGCGTTCGGCCACGGCGCGCACCGCTGCGTCGGCGCTGAGCTGGCCCGGATGGAACTGCGCGCCGCCTACCCGGCCCTGCTGCGCCGTTTCCCCAACCTCCGGATGGCCACCGACAACCCCGGCTACCGCACCGCGTCGATCGTCCACGGCGTCGACACGCTGATGGTGCACACGCGCTGACCTGAGCGGACAGCTCGCGGTGCCGGACCTCACGGTCTGGCACCGCGAAGCCCGCGACGTTTAAGTGATGCTTAACGTGAGGTGAGCAGGCTTCACTTTTCTTTAAGCCGGTCGTGGGGGACGGTGGTCCCGTGACCGGACGAGGCGTGCTGAGGATGGGAGTGCTGGCCCTGTTGTGGGGGTCGGGCTTCCTGTGGATCAAACTGGCCCTGACCGGGTTGTCGCCGGTGCAGATCACGGTGATCCGGTGCGCGCTCGGTGCGGGCGTGCTGTTGGTGCTGGCCCGTGCCGGCGGCCAGCGGCTGCCGCGCAAGCTGTGGGGTCACCTGGCGGTCGCCGCGTTCTTCTGCAACGCCCTGCCGTTCCTCCTCTTCGCCATCGGCGAGCAGACCGTGGACTCCGGCGTGGCAGGCGTCCTCAACGCGACCACCCCGCTGTTCGCCGTGCTCATCGGGCTCATGATCGGCGCTGAACGCGGCCTCACGCCGGTCCGCGTGACCGGTCTGGTCCTCGGCTTCGCCGGCGTCCTGCTGATCTTCGCCCCGTGGCAGCAGGAAGGGCTGACCAGCGTCGGAGCCCTGGCACTTCTCGGCGCGGCGGCGAGTTACGCGGTCGCGTTCGCCTACATGGGACGCAACCTCGTCGGCAAGGGCGGCCCGATCGCGGTGTCGGCCGCCCAGTTGACCGCCGCCACCGGCCTCAGCGCCGTCATGATGCCGTTCGACGGCGCCCCGACCACCCCCAACGCCACCGCGATCGTCGCCGTGGTCGTCCTCGGCGTCTTCGGCACCGGCGTCACCTTCTACCTCAACTACCGGATCATCGAGGACGAAGGCGCGACCAGCGCCGCCACCGTCGGCTACCTGCTGCCCGTCGTCTCCGTCGCACTGGGCGCGATCGTGCTCGACGAGCCGCTGACCGCGCGGATCGTGGTGGGGATGGCCGTGGTGTTGGCGGGGGTGGCGCTGACACGGTCGGCCCTGGCCAAGCGCCCGCACGAGCGAACCGGGCGTTACCAGTTGTCGGTTATGTCCACCGAGCGTGACACCGGTCGCGGCCGTTCGGCCGACCTTCGTTGACCTTGGGATAACCGCTGGTCAGGCTGCTCGGTGTACCCACGGACGAGTGACCGTTCGCTCCGTCAACCCTGCGTCGGAGCGCGCTCGCCGGGGGTCGTCCGAAGGAGCCGTTCCGTGCGTCCTTTCAGCAGAACCCTTGCCCTTCTCGCCGCCTTAGCCGCCGCGACCGGAGCCACCACAGCGACCGCCGGCGCCGCACCCCTGCACCAGGCCGACATCGTCCTGGCGACGGCGTCCGCGACCGTCCACCCGATCAAGGACTCCTACATCGTCACGCTGGACGCCACCGCCCGCAGCGGTGCGGGCGTGGCCGCCACGGCGGGCGTCACGCCGACCCATGTCTGGAACGCGGCGTTCAACGGGTTCGCCGCCAAGCTCACACCGGCACAGCTGCGCAAGCTCAGCCACGACCCGGCGGTCACCGCGATCGAGCAGGACGTGCTGGTCACCGACGCGCTCGACGCCACCCAGACCAACCCGCCGTCGTGGGGCATCGACCGGGTCGACCAGCGCAACCTGCCCCTGTCCCGCAGCTTCACCTACACGTACACCGGCGCCGGGGTGCACGCGTACATCATCGACACCGGCATCACGCCGGGCCACGCGGACTTCGGCGGCCGGGCCACGTTCGACTACAACGGCATCGACACCAACAACACCGACTGCCACGGCCACGGCACGCACGTCGCCGGCACCGTCGGCTCCGCCACCTACGGCGTCGCCAAGGGCGTGCGGCTGCACGGCGTGAAGGTCATGAACTGCTCAGGCAGCGCCACGACCACCGCGGCGATCAACGCGATCAACTGGGTCACGGCCAACCACACCAAGCCCGCCGTGGCCAACACGTCCTGGAACTTCACCGCGTCGGCGAGCCTGGAGACCGCGATCCGCAACATGATCGCCGCGGGCGTCTTCCTGGCCACCTCGGCGGGCAACACCGGCGGCAACTCGTGCGACCGCCTGCCGCGCAAGGTCGAGACGGCCAGCGTGGTCGCCTCTTCCACCAACACCGACGCCCGGTCCTCGTTCTCCAGCACCGGCCCGTGCGTCGACATCTACGCGCCCGGCAGCTCGATCGTCTCGACCGTCCGCACGGGCGGCTCGGGCACGATGAGCGGCACGTCGATGGCGGCCCCGCACGTGGCGGGCGTGGCCGCGCTCTACAAGCAGCGGTACGGCGACCAGTCGTCGGCCACCGTGCACAACTGGCTGAACTCCAGCGCCACGCCGAACGTCGTCAGCGGCGGCACCACCGGCGGCACGGTCAACCGGCTGCTGTTCACCAACGGTTCCTGATCGCACCCCGGCGCGCGGGCGGGGACGTCCGCGTGCCGGGGACCTCCCCTCAGGATCGCTCTGCGAAGATCGGCCCATGGGGACCACCGCGCTGGTGCTGCCGCTCGCCGACTCCGCCGCGGACCTGGACACGGTGGGCGGCAAGGGCGCCTCGCTGGCCCGGCTCGCCGCCGCAGGCCTGCCGGTGCCGGACGGCTTCCACCTGACCACGCACGCCTACCGCCGGTTCGTCGCGGACATCGAAGCGCGGATCGGGGACGCGCTGCGCGAGGACGACTCGGCGGCCCTGATCGCCGCCGAGTTCGAGCGCAAGGACATGCCCGAGGAGATCGCCGCCGCGATCCGTGCCGCCCTGCCGCCGGGACCGGTCGCGGTGCGTTCGTCGGCGACCGCCGAGGACCTGCCGGACCTGTCGTTCGCGGGCCAGCACGACACGTTCCTCGACGTCACCGGCGACGACGTGCTGGACGCCGTCAAGCGGTGCTGGGCGTCGCTGTGGACGGAACGCGCCATCGCCTACCGCGCCCGCAACGGCATCACCGACGTGGCGTTGGCCGTGGTGGTGCAGGAGATGGTGCCCGCCGACGCCGCCGGCGTGCTGTTCACCGCGAACCCCGTCACCGGCGCGCGGACCGAGTCGGTGGTCAACGCCGCGCCCGGTCTGGGTGAGGCGCTGGTCGGCGGAACCGTCACCCCGGACGAGTACGTGGTGACCTCCGGCGTGGTGCGGCGGTCGGGCGACCTGCTGTCCGACGCCGAAGTGCTGGAGCTGGCCGGGCTGGGGGAGCGGATCCAGGACCTGTACGGCATGCCGATGGACGTCGAGTGGGCCGTGGTCGGCGGTCGGATCTCGGTGTTGCAGGCCCGGCCGATCACCGCGCTGCCCGAGGCGAGGGCCGAGGTGTGGAACGACAGCCTGCGCGGCGACTACCTGTGGACGTGCGCGAACCTGCGCGAAGCCGTGCCGAGCGTGATGACGCCCGCCACCTGGTCGTTCGCAAAGGTGCTTGCTCAGCCACCGATCGCCGGGCACCCGATGACGGGCGCCATCGGCGGCCGGTTCTACCTCAACATCAGCGTCGCGCTGGCCGTCGGATCGGCGCTCGGGCTGGGGCTCGGCGGGTTCATGCTCCAGACGACCGAGCAGTACTTCGGCCGCATCCCGCCCGGCGTGGAGCTGCCGAGCCTGCCGATGTCACGCCTGGCCGTGCTGCGTGCGGCGATCGGCGCGGCGGGGCCGTTCCTGCGGCAGGGCCGTGAGTACCGGGTGAAGATCGACGGGCTGCTGGCCTCCGCGCCCGACCGCGCCGAACGTCTGCACGCCGCCTTCCGCGCCGCGTCCACACCCGATGACCTGCTCGCACTGTGGAAGTCCGATGTGGACGGAGTGCTGCACGTGGACGCCAGGGTGTTCGACGCGGGCGCGCGCAACGGCTCGATGTCGTCGCACAAGGTCCGCCGCCGGCTCGTGAAGCTGGTGGGGGAGGACGACGCCACCGCGTTGCTCACCGGAGCGCACGGCGCGGCGGGCGAGTTGGAAAGCCTGGGCCCGCTGCTGGGCCTGGCCCGCTTGAACCGGGGCGAGATCACCCGCGAGGCGTACGTCCGGCAGTACGGCCACCGGTTCGCCGACGAGTTCGAGGTGTCCGCGCCGCGCCCGGCCGAGGACCCGGAGTGGCCCGCACGGCAGGACGTCGGCATCGACCCCGAAGAACTGCTGGCCCGGCAGGCCGCCGTGCGCGACTCGGCGTGGGAACGGCTGCGCGCCGCCCACCCCGGCAAGGTGGAATCCCTGCGCCGCCAGGTGGCCAAGCTCGCCGAGCTGGCCCGTGAACGGGAACGGGCGAGGTCGGAGTTCGCCCGGACGTTCGGCATCCTGCGGGCGTTCCTGGTGCGGGTGGGCGAGGTGACCGGGCACGGCGACGACGTGTTCTTCCTGCCGTTCCAGGAGACCTTGCGCGTCCTCGAAGGCGACGAGACCCCGCTGGCATCGGTCCCGGCCCGCAGAGCCGCCTACGACCGCTACCGCGCGCTGCCGCCGTACCCCACGGTGATCCGGGGCCACTTCGACCCCGAAACCTGGGCCGCCGACCCGAATCGCAGGTCGGACGTCTACGACTCGTCGGCCGAGCCCCTGGGTGACGCCGTGTCCGGTTTCCCCGGCGCTGCGGGCGTGGTGGAGGGCGTGGCGCGGGTGATCCACGACGTCGAGGACGGCGCGTTGCTGCGGCAGGGCGAGATCCTGGTGACCACGGTGACGAACATCGGCTGGACCCCGCTGTTCCCGCGCGCGGCCGCCGTGGTCACGGACGTCGGCGCGCCGTTGTCGCACGCCGCGATCGTGGCCCGTGAACTCGGCATCCCGGCCGTCGTCGGCTGCGGCAACGCCACCACCCGGATCAAGACCGGCGACCGCGTCCGGGTCGACGGCGGACGCGGCACCGTGAACGTGCTGGACCGGTGACCGGGTAGTACGCGCGTTCGTTCCACCGACCGTTGCGGCAGCCGGAGTATTCCATTGGGGTGACGGAATCGTTACAGTCTGTTTCTGGGAACGCTCCCAGAAACGACAACGAAGGGGTTGTTGTGCGAAATCTGCTGGCGGCGGTAGCCGCTGTGGTGTCGATAGCCGGGTTGGTGGTGATCGGCGGGACCAGCCCTGCGGGGGCGGCTCCCGTCTGCGCCGTGGACTACAAGCTCAACCAGTGGTCGACCGGGTTTACCGCCAACGTGACCGTGACCAACCAGTCCGCTCCGGTCACCTCGTGGACGCTCGCCTGGACCTTCTCCGGCAACCAGGCGATCAGCTCCGGGTGGAGCGCGAACGTGAGGCAGTCCGGCGCGCAGGTGACGGCGTCCAACATGCCGTGGAACGGTTCGCTGGCCACGGGCGCGAGCGCCCAGTTCGGCTTCCAGGCGACGTACAGCGGCACGAACGCGACGCCGACCGACTTCGCGTTCAACGGTGTCTCGTGCAGCGGTGACCCGACCACGACCACCACGCCCACTTCCACCACCACGAGCACGTCCACGAGCACGTCGACCTCGACCTCGACCACGACGTCGACGACCACCACCACGACCACCACTACGACGACCAACCCGACCGGCTGCGGCACGGCGGCGTTGTGCGACGACTTCGAGCAGCAGACCGGGACCACCCCGGCCGGCCGCTGGACCGTCGGCGCGTCCAACTGCACGGGTCAGGGCACGGTGGCCATCGACAACTCGGTCGCGCACAGCGGCTCGAAGTCGGTGCGGGTGAACGGCGCGTCCGGCTACTGCAACCACATCTTCTTCGGCACCCCGGTGTCCGGGTCCGGCCCGGTGCACGGCCGGTTCTACGTCCGCCACACCACGGCCCTGCCGATGGCGCACGTGACGTTCATGGCCATGAAGGACTCCGCGGACGGCGGCAAGGACCTGCGCATGGGCGGCCAGAACTCGGCGCTCCAGTGGAACCGCGAGTCCGACGACGCCACCCTGCCCGAGCAGAGCCCGGCGGGTGTGGCGAAGAGCAAGCCGCTGCCCACCGGCCAGTGGAACTGCGTGCAGTTCACCGTCGACCCGGCGGGCAAGATCTCGACCTCGCTGAACGGCGGGGTGGTCGAGGGCCTGGTCGTCGACGGTGTGTCCACCCCCGACGTCGACAGCCAGTGGCTGCGCAAGACCGGCTGGCGGCCCGCCGTCACCGACCTTCGGCTGGGTTGGGAGAGCTACGGCGACGGCGCCAACACCCTTTGGTACGACGACGTCGCGGTCGGCTCCTCGCCGATCGGCTGCTGAGGTAGATCGCTCCGTGGAAGAGGGGAGGGCCGGTCGAGACCGGCCCTCCCCGTTCAGCCCGAGTGGATCAGGACGCCGTCACGGAGACGTCGTCCAGCACGAACGAGGTCTGGTAGGACCAGTCCTCCGCGCCGGTGAAGCTCAGCGTGACGCTCTGGCCCGCGTACGCGCCCAGGTTGAAGGTGCGCACGGCGTAGCCGGACGGGTTGAGGTTGGTGTAGGTCGCCAGGGTGGTCGAGCCCGCCTTGACGGTGAACGTGTCGAACACGGCCGGCTCGTACTCCGCCGTGCTGATCTTCAGCCACAGCGACAGGGTGGTGTTGGCGCAGCCCGCCGGGACGGTGACGGTCTGGGACAGCGTCTCGGTGTAGGTGTAGCCGTAGCCGCCGATCCAGGAGGAACGGCTGCCGGTGCGCGGTGAGCCTTCGCCGGTCCACGCGCCGATCGTCCAGGTGGCGTTCGACCAGCCGGTGGTGCCGCTCTCGAACCCGCCGTTGACCAGCTTCTCACCGGGCGCGGAGCACGAACCTCCGGTCGGGCTGATGGTCCAGGTGAACGTGGTGCTCGCGGACTTGCTCGCGGTGTCGGTCGCCGTGACGGTCACGGTGTAGGCGCCGGCGGTGGTGGGCGTGCCCGAGATCAGACCGGTCGACGCGGCGAGCGTCAGGCCGGGCGGCAGGCCGGTGGCCGACCAGGTGTACGGCGGCGCGCCGCCCGAGGCCTTCAGCTGGAGGCTGGTGGCCGTGCCGACGGTGCCGGTCTGGTTGCCCGGCGGGGTGACCGACGGGTTGCCGGGACCGGGGTCGCCGGTGTTGACGTACAGCAGCCGGTTCGGCGAACCGGTGCCCGGACTGGTGATCTTGTCCAGGGTGGAGTTGGCGACCATCGCGTTGGCGACCTGCGCGGGCGTCAACGACGGGGTGGCGCCGAGCAGGACCGCGGCCCCGCCCGCGACGTGCGGTGCGGCCATCGACGTGCCGCTGATCGTGTTGGTCGCGGTGTCGTTGGTCATCCACGCCGAGGTGATGTTCTGACCAGGCGCGAAGATATCCGTGCACGTGCCCCAGTTGGAGAACGAGGCGCGCGCGTCGGTGTTGGTCGACGCGTTCACGGTGATCGCCTCGGCGACCCGCGCCGGGGTGAAGTTGCACGCGTTGGCGTTGGAGTTGCCGGACGCGATCGCGTAGGTCACGCCGTCGGCGATCGAGTTGCGGACCGCGTTCTCACCGGTGGTGTCGCTGCCCTGGCCCCCGAGGCTCATGTTCGCCACGGCGGGGCCGGAGGTGTGGTGGCCGGTGACCCAGTCGATGCCCGCCGCGACGCCGGCGAACGAGCCGGAGCCCTGGCAGTTGAGCACCTTGACCGCGATCAGCCGGACGCCCTTGGCGACGCCGTGCGCGGTGCCGCCGACGGTCCCGGCGACGTGGGTGCCGTGGCCGTTGCAGTCGGTGTTGTTGGTGTCGACGGTGTTCGTGCCCCAGCTGGCACGGCCGCCGAAGTCGCTGTGCGTGGTCCGGATGCCGGTGTCGATGATGTAGGCGGTGACGCCGGTTCCGTCGTTCGGGTAGGTGTAGGTCGAGTCCAGCGGCAGGTTGCGCTGGTCGATCCGGTCCAGCCCCCAGGACGGCGGGTTCGGCTGGGTCCCGGTCGCCTGGACGGTGCCGTTCTGCTGGACGTAGGCGACGCCGGGTTCGGCGGCCAGGCGGCGGGCGGCCCGTTCGGACAGCGTGCCCGCGAAGCCCTTCAGCGCGTGGCGGTAGGTGAAGTCGACCTTGGCGTCGTGCTTGGCGCTGAGGTCGGAGGTGAGCGCGTCGACGCTCTGGGTGGTCACGTCGTTGTAGACGACGATGTAGCTGTCCTTGATGGCGGTCGGGTTGTTGGCGCCGAGAATGTCGCCTTCGGCGGCCGCGGGCGTTGCGCCGGTGGCCAGCGCCATGGCGGTCACCGCCGCGCCGGCTAATGCGATCAGGGCTCGTCTTGATCCGCGAACGTCTCCCATTGCAGGGTTCTCCCTCATGCAGGGTTACCGGCGGACCCGAATGTGGGCTCGGTTCCGTCGGGGAGTGGAGGTTCTGCGATCACGTTCGCGCGGACGTGATCGGGAACGTTAGAGGACCGGGTGAGGCCGGACAATCGGCCGGCCGTGGGAACGATTCGCCATGTGGCCACTGGTCCAGTGAATTATCAACTACCTCGATAACTTCAGTGTTGAATGAAACGAGCGTTCCCGGCATCGCTTGACACCAAGGAACGCTCGTTTCAAAACAAGCCAGGACGGTCAGCGGCCGACGTAGGCCCGGAGGTGCTGGGCGGTGAGCGTGGACGCGTTCTCGACCAGGTCGGCGGGCGTGCCGGTGAACACGATCCGGCCGCCGTCGTGCCCGGCGCCGGGGCCGAGGTCGATGATCCAGTCGGCGTGGGCCATGACGGCCTGGTGGTGCTCGATCACGATGACCGTGTTGCCGTCGTCCACCAGGCGGTCGAGCAGTGCCAGCAGTTGGTCCACGTCAGCGAGGTGCAGGCCGGTGGTCGGCTCGTCCAGGATGTAGGTGGACGCCTTCTCCGCCATGTGGATCGCGAGCTTGAGCCGCTGCCGCTCGCCGCCGGACAGCGTGGTCAAGGGCTGGCCGAGGGAGAGGTAGCCGAGGCCGACGTCCACGAGCCGGTCGAGGATCGCCTTGGCCTGCTTCTCGGTGAAGAACTCGCGGGCGTCGGTGACGGACATGCCGAGGACTTCGCTGATGTTCTTGCCGCGGAGCTTGTGCGTGAGCACTTCCGGCGTGAACCGCTTGCCTTCGCATTCCTCGCACACGGACGCGACGCCGGCCATCATCGCGAGGTCGGTGTAGACGAGGCCGATGCCCTTGCACTTCGGGCACGCGCCTTCGGAGTTGGCGCTGAACAGTGCGGCTTTGACGCCGTTGGCCTTGGCGAAGGCGGTGCGGATCGGGTCGAGCAGGCCGGTGTAGGTGGCCGGGTTGGACCGCCGTGAGCCGCGGATGGCCGCCTGGTCGACGGTGACGACGTCCGGACGGCGGGCCAGCGATCCGTGGATGAGGGAGCTCTTGCCGGAGCCGGCGACGCCGGTTACGACGGTGAGCACGCCGAGGGGGATGTCGACGTCGATGTTCTTCAGGTTGTGCAGTGAGGCGCCGGTGATCGGGAGTTGGCCGGCGGGTTCGCGGATGTCGTCGCGGAGGCGGGCGCGGTGGTCGAGGTGGCGGCCGGTGAGGGTGTCGGAGGCGCGGAGTTCGGCGACGGTGCCGGTGAAGGTGATGTGGCCGCCGTTGGCGCCCGCGCCGGGGCCGAGGTCGATGACGTGGTCGGCGATGCGGATGGTCTCGGGCTTGTGCTCGACCACGAGGACGGTGTTGCCCTTGTCGCGGAGGCGGAGCAGGAGGTCGTTCATCCGCTGGATGTCGTGGGGGTGCAGGCCGATGGTGGGTTCGTCGAAGACGTAGGTGACGTCGGTGAGGGCGGAGCCGAGGTGGCGGACCATCTTGACGCGCTGGGCCTCGCCGCCGGAGAGGGTGGCGGCGGGTCGGTCGAGGCTGAGGTAGCCGAGGCCGATCTCGACCAGGGAGTCGAGGAGTTCCTTGAGGGTGGTGAGCATGGGGCCGACGGAGCGGTCGCTGACCTTGGCGACCCAGTCGGCGAGGTCGCTGATCTGCATGGTGGAGCAGTCGGCGATGTTGACGCCGTCGATCTTGGATTCGAGGGCGGCGGCGTTGAGGCGTGCGCCGTGGCAGTCGGGGCATTCGGCGAAGGTGACCGCGCGGTCCACGAAGGCGCGGATGTGCGGCTGCATGTTCTCCCGGTCCTTGCCGAGCATGAGGCGTTGGACTTTGACCAGGAGGCCTTCGTAGGTGACGTTGGTCTTGCCGATCTTGACCTTGGTGGATTCGAGGTTGAGGAAGGCGTCCCATTCCTCTTCGGTGAAGTCCTGGAGTTTCTTGTCGGGGTCGTAGAAGCCGGATTGCAGGTAGGTCTGGACGTACCAGTTGTCGACGGTGAAGCCGGGGATGGTGATGGCGCCGTCGGTGAGTGATCTGGTGCGGTCCACGAGTTGGTCGACGTCGATGGTGGAGACGCGGCCGAGGCCTTCGCAGTGCGTGCACATGCCTTCGGGGAGGTTGAAGCTGAAGGCGCCGGAGGTGCCGACGTGGGGTGTGCCGAGGCGGCTGAAGAGGATGCGGAGCATGGTGTGGGCGTCGGTGGCGGTGCCGACGGTGGAGCGTGAGTTCGTGCCCATGCGTTCCTGGTCCACGATGATCGCGGCGCTGAGGTTTCGCAGGCCGTCGACGTCGGGGCGGCCGAGGCTGGGCATGAAGGACTGGATGAACGCGGTGTAGGTCTCGTTGATGAGTCGTTGGGACTCGGCGGCGATGGTGCCGAAGACGAGGGAGGACTTGCCCGAGCCGGAGACGCCGGTGAAGACGGTGAGTCGTCGTTTGGGGATGTCGACGGAGATGTCGGCGAGGTTGTTCACCCTGGCCCCGCGGACCTGGATGACGTCGTGGCTGTCGGCTGGTGCGGACATCGCCTGGCTTCCCCCTGCTTTGTTTATGTCGTAAGGTGACCGCGGGCACGATACTTTAGGCTGTAAAGGGGTGGCAAGTGGCCGTCTTCGCCGGGCAGGGTGACGCGGGTCGGTCGATGCGGCTGCTGTGGCGTGGGCCCGGTGGGGGAGCGGGGCCGGGGCTGAGCGTGGACGTGATCCTGGACGCGGCGATCGAGGTGGCGGACCGGGACGGCATGGCGTCGTTGTCGATGCGTGCGGTGGGGGAGCGGTTGGGGCGTTCGGCGATGGCGTTGTACACGTACGTGCCGAGCAAGGCCGAGTTGGTGGATCTGATGTACGACAAGGTGTTGGGGGAGTTGCCGGCGGAGTACCCGTTGGACGGCGGGTGGCGGGTGGCGTTGCGGGCGTGGGCGGAGGACGTGCGGGCGTTCTTCCTGGCGCATCCGTGGGTGTTGCAGGTGTCGCAGGCGCGGCCGGTGTTGGGGCCTCATGAGTTCGCGATGCTGGAGACGTTGTTGCGGATCCTGCGTGCGACGGGGTTGGGCGCGTCGGTGTTGCGGGGTGTGGTGGGCGCGGTGATGCAGTTCGTGCGCGGCGCGGCGGGGGTGATCGCGGACGCGCGGCAGGCGGCGCGGGAGACGGGGATGACGGACGAGGAGTGGTGGTTCTCGCGGTCGTCGGTGTTCGAGGAGGTGGCGCCGGATTTCGCCGTGCGGTTTCCGTTGTCGGCGTGGATCGGGTCGGAGGAGCCGCCGGCGGTGGAGGGGGACGAGTGCGTGCCGTATTTGGAGCGGGACGCGGTGCGCAATTTCGCGGTGGGGTTGGACGTGTTGTTGGACGGTGTCGAGGCGGCGGTGGCGCGGGCTCGCGCGGGTGGCGGCTGAGGGTCGTTCCGGGTGGGATACCGTGTGGCCGTTCACGCGGATTTTGGAGGTGGGACCCATTTCTGCTGGTGCATGTCGGGTCGTCTCCGGCCGCGTTGTGGCGGTGTAGGGGCGCCCGCGGTTCTTACGCGAGAGGCGTTGCGCTGTCCATGCTGGTTCCCGATGTCGATGTGGTCGCGCGGTTGCGTGCGGCGGGTTGTGTGTTCGCCGAGGACGAGGCGCGGTTGTTGGCCGCTGCCGCTCGCACGCCCGCGGAGTTCGAGGTGTTGACGGCGCGGCGGGTGGCCGGGTTGCCGTTGGAGCACGTGGTGGGGTGGGCGGAGTTCTGCGGCTTGCGGGTCGTGGTGGAGCCGGGCGTGTTCGTGCCGCGTCGGCGCACGGAGTTGATGGTGCGGGTGGCGGTGTCCGGTGCGCGGCCGGGCGCGGTGGTGGTGGACCTGTGTTGTGGGTCGGGTGCGGTGGGTGCGGCGGTGGCCGATCGGGTGGCGGGGGTGGAGTTGCACGCGGTGGACATCGATCCGGCGGCGGTGCGCTGTGCTCGTCGCAACGTGGGGGCTGGTTCGGTGTACGAGGGTGATCTGTACGCGCCGTTGCCGGTGTCGTTGCTGGGCCGGGTCGATGTGCTGGTGGCGAACGCGCCTTATGTGCCGTCGGGGGCGATCGGGCTGATGCCGCCGGAGGCCCGCGAGTACGAGCCGTTGGTGGCGTTGGACGGTGGTGTGGACGGTCTGGACGTGCAGCGGCGGGTGATCGCGGACGCGGTGCGGTGGTTGGCGCCGGGTGGGCGGTTGCTGGTGGAGACGGGTGCGCGGCAGGCGGCGGGGACGGTCGCGGCGTTCGCGCGGGGCGGGTTGCGCGCGGAGGTCGTGTCGGACGAGGACCTGTCGGCGACGGTCGTGGTCGGGTGGCTCGACCAGGTGGTCGTCTAGGAGCTGTTTGAGCGAGTGCTCAACACCGTCTACCCTCCGATTTGAGCGATCGCTCAAAAGGGGTGGGTCGATGGTCGAGCGCACCGTGGTCGTGGTGGCGGCGGGATCGGGGGACTCGCGGCGGCCGTCGCGCTGCGCCGGCGGGGTTGGCGGGTCGTCGTGCTGGAGCGGGCCGGGGAGTTCGGCGAGGTGGGCGCCGGTCTGTCGCTGTGGCCGAACGCCCTGCGGGCGCTCGCGGCGCTCGGTGTGGAGGAGCGGGTGCGTGCGCTCGGGGCGGTGGAGTCGGCGGGCGGTGTGCGTGATCGCAGGGGCCGCTGGCTCTCCCGGCTGGACAACGCGGAGATCGCGCGGCGTCACGGCCGGCCGCTCGTGGTGGTGCACCGGGCGGATCTGGTGCGGGCGCTGGTCGAGGCGTTGCCGGTGGAGTGCCTGCGGTCGGGCGGCGAGGTGCGGGCCGTGCGCCCGGACGGTGACGCCGTGGTGGTCGAGTACCGGGGCGGGGTCGTGCGCCCGGACGGTGATGCCATGGTGGTCGAGCACCGGGACGGGGTCGTGCGCCCGGACGGTGACGCCGTGGTGGTCGAGCACCGGGACGGGGTGGTGCGGGCGGATCTGGTGGTCGGCGCGGACGGTGTGCACAGCGGGGTGCGGCGGCAGTGGTGGCCGGAGGCGGCGGTTCCCCGCTACGCCGGGTACACCGCGTGGCGCATGATCGCCGGGCCCGTCGCCGAGCCGCCCGCGGAAGGCGCCGTGACGTGGGGTCGCGGTGAACGGTTCGGGTTCACGGCATTGCCGGGCGGGCGGTTCTACTGCTTCGCGGCGGCCACCGTGCCCGAGGGGGTGCCGCCGATGGCGAGCATGCGGCCGTGTCGAGCCGGTTCGCCGACTGGCCCGATCCGATCCCCGCGCTGCTGGCGGCGACGCCGGAGGGCGGTGTGATCCGCCACGACATCTACCACCTGCCGCCGTTGGCGACCTACGTGCGCGGCCGGGTGGCGTTGCTGGGGGACGCGGCGCACGCGATGGACCCGATGCTGGGGCAGGGCGCGTGCCAGGCGTTGGAGGACGCGGTCGTCCTCGCCGCCTGCCTGGACGAGACCCCGGACGTGGAGTCGGCGCTGGCCCGCTACGACGGGCTGCGTGGGCCGCGGACACGGGCTGTCGTCCGCCGCTCGGCGCGTCTCGGCGCCGTCGCCCAGTGGTCGTGGCCGCCGGCGGTGTGGGCCCGTGATCTCGGCGCCAGGGTGGTCCCGGCGTCGGTGACCTTGCGTTCCATGGCGTCCGTCCTGGACTGGACGCCGCCGCGCGGGTCGGGGGAGGGCGTGTAGTGCCCGACTGGACGTACCACCCGCTGCGCGGAGCGGCGGCGGCGCTGCTGGGAACTCGTCGGTCGCAGCGGACGGCGCTGCGGACGCTGGCCGCGGTGGCGTCGTTGCCCGGGGGTGGGTGGCTGATCTCGCGGGGGTTCGGGCACCGGCACCCGCCGCCGGAGTCGGCCGGTTCGGTCGCGGGGGTGGTGGTGGCGAATCGGCTGGGCGCGGTGGTGCCGCCGGACGTGGCGCGTGACGCGGTGCGCGCGTTGCCGCTGTTGGGTGCCGGGCTGGTCGAAGTGGCTCCGGTCGGCCCGGCGGACGTCGAGGTGGTGCGGGAGGCGGCGGTGGGTCGACGTGTCCCGGTGGTGGTGCGCGCGACGGGACCGGACGTGGTGGCCGCGCTGTCGGGGCACGTCGACGCTGTCCTGACCGAGGCCGACGACGGCGTGATCGTGATCCGGACGGGATCGGCCTCCGTCGCCGAGGCCGCCGCCGCGCTCGTCGACCCGGGCACGACGGTGCTGGTCACGCCGGGGGTGTTGGTGGAGGCCGGTCCGGGCTGGTTCGCCCGGGTCACGGACGCGGTGACGCCCACCCGTCCTGCGCCCACCCTGCGCGACGTCGGCCGTGATCCCCGGCGGTGGCCGGCCTGGTGGTGGGGTCTGCTGGTCGGCCTGGGCATGACCGGGGCCGGGCTGGGGGCCGCCGTGATCACGCTCGGGCCGGTGCTGCTGTGGTACGACCGCGGCTTCCTGGGCATGGGCGTGGACCGGCTGCACGGGATCAACCACCACCTGGTGCACTTCCTCCAGCACGACCGGATCACCATGGCCGGGACGATGGTCGCGATCGGCGTGCTCTACGTCGGCCTCGCGGTGGGCGGCATCCGGCGGGGGTGGCCGTGGGCCAGGGAGGCGTACCTGGTCTCCGGGTGGATCGGGTTCGCCACGGTGCTGTACTTCCTGGGGTTCGGGTTCGTGGAGCCGCTGCACACGGCGGTCGCCGTGGTGCTGTTCCCGATGTTCCTGGCCGCGACCCGACGCCGCCCGGACCGGCCACAGTGGACCGCGCGACCCGAGGGCCCCGAACGTGAGCGGCACCGGGCGCTGGTGGGGCAGTTGCTGATGGTGTGCACGGGGCTGGGGCTGTTCGTCGGTGGCGCGGTGGTGTCGGCGGTCGGTCTCACGGAGGTGTTCGTGGCCAGTGACCTGGAGTTCCTGCGGACCGGCCCGGACGAGCTGCACGCGGCGAACCCCCGGCTGCTGTCGTTCGTCGCGCACGACCGGGCCGGCTTCGGCGGTGCGCTGATGTCGGCCGCCACGGCGATCACGCTGCTCAGCGCGTGGGGGTGGCGGCGGGGCGAGTCCTGGGTGTGGTGGTCGCTCGCACTGGCCGCGATCGCCGGGTTCCTCCCCGCGGTCGCGGTGCACGGCGCCATCGGGTACACCGACGCCGTCCACCTGGCGCCGGTCTTCGCCGGGATGGGTCTCACCCTGACCGCGCTGGTCCTGGCCCGCCCCTACCTGTGCGCGCGCCCGGAGGAGGTCCGTGCGACCGCGCACCTACCGTATGCGGCATGGCGGACACCCGACAGCGACTGATCGACGGCGCGATCGACGCGATCCGGCGGCACGGCATCGCCGGCACGTCCGCCCGGACGATCGCCACCGCCGCCGGCGTCAACCAGGCCCTGATCTTCTACCACTTCGGCAGCGTGCACGATCTGCTCGAAGCCGCGTGCCTGGCGTCCACCGAATCGAGGGTCGCGCCGTTCCGGGACCGGCTGGACGGGGTCACGTCACTGCGGCAGCTGTTGGACGTGGGCCGACGCCTGCACGCCGAGGAACGGTCGGTGGGCAACGTCATGGTGCTCGCCCAGATGCTCGCCGGCGCGCAGTCGGACCCGAAGCTGGCCGAGGCGACGTCGGCGGCGCTGCACCTGTGGATCGCCCCGATCGAGGGGGTGCTGGAGCGGCTGCTGGCCGACTCGCCGCTGGCCGGGTTCGTCGACACGGCGGGTCTGGCGCGCGCGGTGAGCGCCGGGTTCATCGGCCTGGAACTGTTCGAGGGCGTCGACCCCGCCGGCGCGCACGCCGCGCTGGACGCGCTGGACCGCCTCGGGGCCCTGGCCGAGGTGGTCGACGACCTCGGCCCGGTCGCCCGGCGCGCGCTCAGCGCCAAACTCCGCAAGTCGGCGAAGTGACCCGTCCCGTCAGGCGCCGACGACGCCGTCGCTGAGCTCCCGTGCGATGTCGAGGTGCCCGGCGTGCCGTGCGTACTCCTGGAGCAGGTGGAACAGGATCCACGCCAGGGTCGGGCGCGGCACGTCGGGTTGGCCCCAGTGGGCGGCACGGTCGGTGAAGGCGGATTCGGCGACGATGTCGCGGGACCGGGCGCACTGCTCGCGGTAGAAGGCGCGGACGTTGTCGGTGGAGTCGTCGCCTTCGATCACCCACTCGGCGTCCTCGACGTCGGGGTTGCCGTACGGGTGGGTGATCTCCTCGCCGCGGAAGCACCAGCGCAGCCAGCGCAGTTCGACGAAGGCGAGGTGTTTGACCAGGCCGAGGGGTGTCCAGCCGGAGGGCAGGCGGCTGGTGCGCAGTTCCTCCTCGGTCATCCCGTCGATCTTGCGGAGCACGGCTTCGCGGTAGAAGTCGAGGTAGGCGAGGAGGAGGTCACCGGTGTCGGCGATGTCCGGCGTGGGTTCGACGGGCACGGGCAGGTGCGCCAGGACGCGGGTGCCGTCGACGTCGAGGATGGCGCCGGCCTTGCGGAGGACGGTGATGGCGGCGATGTTGTCGGTGGTGGTGTCCGCGACGATGGCGCTCACGCCGCGCCCGGGTGCTTCCTCCACGATGCGGCGCAGTGCGGCCAGTCCGACGCCGGCCCCGCGGGCGCAGCGGGCGATCCACATGCCGGTCTCGCCCTTGACGGTGAGCCGGGCCATGCCGACGGTGCGGTCGTCCTCCACGATCTCGTACGCGTCGTCCCGCATGCCCCGGTAGAACTCGCGGAACTCGTCGGGGCGGTCCACGGTCCAGCCGGGTGGCATCACGTCGGCGGGATCGGCGTCCGCGACCGCCAGGCCGAGCAGGCGCTCCACTCCCTCGTCGTCCAACCGCCGCAAGAGGATCATTTCGCCAACTCCTTTTCCAACGGGGTCCGGAAGCGGGGGATCACGCGCACCCCGGCCAGCCGGACCGCCACTCGGTCCGCCTCACGGGCGATCGCGGCCGCCGCCTCCGTGCCGACGTCCTCCACGAGTTCCCAAACGAGTTCGCCGTCCGCGCGTTGCGCCCACCCTCCGACCACCGAGCCGTTCCACCAGACCGTCGGCCCGACGTTGCCCGTGGTGTCGAACAGGCGTGACCGCTGGTGGTCGGGGAGGTACCAGCCGCGAGCCTGCCACCCCATCGGTGTCGAATCCAGTGCCGGCAGCAGCGCGGCCCACGGCTCCGGCTCCCCGATCGGCTCCACGTCGTCCGGCAGCACGTAACCGTCGCCGGTGGACAGTCGGACCCGGACCGCGCCAACGGCGGTGAGCGCCTTGCGGACCGCGCCGAGCGTCCAGCCGGTCCACCACTTGACGTCCGCCTCGGTGCCGGGCCCGTAGGACGCGAGCCAGCGGCGCACCAGTTCGGCGCGGGCCTCGTCGGGGTCGATCTCGGGCCACGGTGTCGCGGGCGTCCAGCGGAACTGGCTGCTCAGCCACGTGCCGAGCGGGCGGCCGCGACGCATCCAGCCCTCGGCGGCCAGGACCCGGATGACGCGGCTGGAGACGTTCTGCCGGATCTCGCGGGGCGTGCCGGCGCCGAGCACGACCTGCTCCAGCAACGCGGGCACGTCCCGGGTCAGCTCGACCGCGGTCGCCTCGCCGCGCAACCGCAGCGCCTCCAGCGTGGCCTTCTCGACCTCCGCCAGCCGGTCGGCGTCCCAACCGACGCCCTCGGCGAGGTACTGGACCAGCCTCTGCCGCTCCTTCGCGGCGATCGCGTCGCCGGCGGCGGCCTGCACGACAGGGGCCGTGGCGGCGGTGACGGCGAACATCGTGCGGCGCATGCAGAGCAGCCGCACCAGCGTCCGCCGCTCGTAGAACGCGGTCTCGACCTCGGCCGCCGAAGGGTGTTCCATCCGGGCGCACGCGGACAGGACCACGGTGGCCGGGTCGGTGGCGTGCAGACCCACCAGGGTGTCTGCGACGTCCTCGACGGAGGCGGCGGTGGGGGTGGCCAGCAGGTGGCGGACGCCGAGGCGGACCCGCCGCTGGGCGTCGTCGATCTCGGCGAGCGTCACCGCTCCATCCTCGGCGATCTACCCTGGTCCCGGAACCGGTGATGCGAAACCGGAATACCGCCGGACAAGGACGAGATGTCTGCTACACGGCTGTTGGTGCTCGGGGTGGTGCACGGTTATGGGCGTGCTCACGGCTACCTGATCGGCAACGACCTGATGGCGTGGGGTGCGGGGGACTGGGCCAACGTCAAATGGGGCTCGATCTACCACGCGCTCAAGCAGCTCACGAAGGACGGCTGCCTCGCCGATCACGCCGTGCCGCCCGGTCGGACGGATTACGAAATCACCCCCAAGGGGGAGGCCGAGTACCGGCGGCTCCTCGGTGACGCGCTGCGCCGTCCGGAGACCCGGCCGGACATGCTCGCCGCGGGACTGGCCTTGCTGCCGTCGTTGGCGCGGGCGGAGGCGGTGGAGTTGCTGACCGAGCGGTTGGCGGAGCTGGAGAGCCGTCGTGACGCGGCGCGCAAGCAGGCGGAGGAGTGGCGGGAGCCGGCGCACGTGCGGGAGCTGTTCGGGTTGTGGGAGCACACGGCGGCCGGTGGGGCGGAGTGGACGCGGGGGCTGCTCGAACGGCTGGAGGCCGGTGCGTACCGGATGGCGGGCGAGCCTGGATCGCCGGGGGAGGCCGGCAGCTGGGTTATACTCAAACTTGAGTAGCTAGGGGGAGTGCTGAACACAGGGTTGGAGCGGTACGCGGCCGTCTTCGAGGCCGCCGACCCGCCACGCACGTCCACGATCGCCTTCTACCCCGATCAGAGCCCGCCCGATCAGAGCCCGCCAGGACCCGCCGGCGAACACGACGCCCGGCCGGATCGGCCGGGGCACAGCGGCGCCGACGAGCGCTTCGCCAACGACCGGCCTGCCGCGGCACGCGTGGGCGAGCACTCGGACCGGGACCGTCGCTCCGCAGCCCATCCCGGCGCCGACGAGCGGTTCGGCGAGGATCGGCTCACCATCGCCACCCCGGACGGCACCCGCCGCGACGTCCCCGCTCTCCGCCTGCCCGTCACCGAAGCCATCCCCCTGCTCAGCCGCGCCCGCCGCACCCCGCACGCCCACCCCGCCGCCGCGTTCTGGGGCGCCGCCGTGGTCGTCGCGCTGCAACTCGTCTCCCGGGGCCGGGTGCGGCCGGCCGTCACCGACGGGGACTTCGACGCCTGGCTCCTCGGCCCGCTCGACGCCGCCGACCACGCCCGCGTCCGAGACCTCGCCGAAGCCATGCCCCCGCACGCCCGCGCCGTCCCGCTGACGGGCCGAGACCCGCTCGAACTGCCCGACGCCGAACCTCTGCTCCGCTCCTTCCTCGACGCCGTCGCCGACACCATGCCGCGCGGTGCGGCGGCAGTGCACGCCGCCGGGGCCCCGGCGTTCGCCGCGAACGCGCCCCAGAAGGTCCCGCACCTGCGCGACTGGGCCGACCAGGGCGTCCGGATCTCCCTGCGGATCGAGGGATTCGGCCCGTTCCGCGCCGTCGTGCAGGTGCACAGCCTCGCCGACCCGGCCCGCGTGGTGGACGCGGCGGAGCTGTGGGCCGCCGCGAACCAGCGGTCCCGGGCCGATGCCACCGTCGCCCTGCGCCGCGCCGCCCGCGCCTGGCCCCCGCTGGAACGGCTGCTCGACCAGCCGGTGCCCGACGAGGTCGCCCTGCTGGACTCCGACGTGGAGCACCTGCTCACCACCGGCGCCGTCCGGCTGGCCGGCGCGGGCGTCGACGTGCACTGGCCGAAGGACCTGGTGCGGGACCTGTCGGCGAAGGTCGTCATGGGGGAGCGGCCCAGCGACCGGCCGGCGTTCTTCGGCCCCGACCAGGTCACCTCCGTGGACTGGCAACTCGCCCTGGGCGACGACCCGCTCACCCCCGACGAGCTGGACGTGCTCGCCGAGGCCACCCGGCCCGTCGTCCGGCTGCGCGACCGCTGGACCCTGGTCGACCCGGAACTCGCCCGCCGCGCCCGCGAACGCGCCGTCAAGCCCGTCACCGCGATCGACGCCCTCGGCGCCGCCCTCACCGGCACCACCGAGATCGACGGCGTCGTGGTCGAGGTCGCCGCCACCGGCTGGCTGGACGAGCTGAGGTCCCGCCTCGTCGACCTGGACGGCGCACCCGTCGAGCAGCCCGCCGCGTTGCGGGCCACCCTGCGCGACTACCAGCTGCACGGCCTGCGCTGGCTGGACCGGATGACGTCCCTCGGCCTCGGCGCGTGCCTGGCCGACGACATGGGCCTCGGCAAGACGATCACCCTCATCGCCCTGCACCTGCACCGCGACGGCGGCCCGACGCTCGTCGTCTGCCCCGCGTCCCTGATGGGCAACTGGCAGCGCGAGATCGAACGCTTCGCGCCCGGCGTCCCGGTCCGCCGCTTCCACGGCCCGCGCCGCGACATCGCGCACGACGGGTTCGTGCTCACCACGTACGGCACGATGCGCCTGGACGCCGACCGGCTCGCCGACGTCGACTGGGGCATGGTCGTCGCGGACGAGGCGCAGCACGTGAAGAACCCGGCCTCCGACACCGCGAAGGCGTTGCGCCGCATCCCCGCCCGCGCCCGCGTCGCCCTCACCGGCACGCCCGTCGAGAACGCCCTGTCCGAGCTGTGGGCGATCCTCGACTGGACCACGCCCGGCCTGCTCGGCACGCAGGCGCAGTTCAAGGCCCGCTGGTCCGGCCCCATCGAGGCCGACCACGACCGCGAGGCCGCCGAACGGTTCGCCCGCCTGGTCCGGCCGTTCCTGCTGCGCCGCCGCAAGACCGACCCGGGCATCGCGCCCGAACTGCCGCCGAAGACCGAGACCGACCAGCCCGTCTCGCTCACCCGTGAACAGGCCGCCCTGTACGAGGCGGTCGTGCGGGAGCTCATGGCGGAGGTCCGGGACGCCGACGGCATCGCCCGACGCGGCCGGATCGTCAAACTCCTCACCGGCCTCAAGCAGGTCTGCAACCACCCGGCCCAGTACCTCAAGGAGCCGTCGCCGAAGCTCGCCGGGCGCTCCGGGAAGCTGGAACTGCTGGACGAGCTGCTCGACACGATCCTCGCCGAGGACGGCGCGGTGCTCGTGTTCACCCAGTACGTCGCCATGGCCCGGCTCATCGAGAAGCACCTCGCCGGCCGCGGCATCCCCACCCAGCTCCTGCACGGCGGCACGCCCGTCGCCAAGCGGGAGGACATGGTGCGGCGCTTCCAGGACGGCGAGTGCCCGGTGTTCCTGCTGTCCCTCAAAGCCGCCGGCACCGGCCTCAACCTCACCCGCGCCGACCACGTCGTGCACTACGACCGGTGGTGGAACCCGGCCGTGGAGGACCAGGCCACCGACCGGGCGTACCGCATCGGCCAGACCCGGCCCGTGCAGGTGCACCGGCTCATCGCCGAGGGCACCATCGAGGACCGGATCGCCGCGATGCTGCGGGCGAAGCGCGACCTCGCCGACGCCGTGCTGGCCCGCGGGGACGCCGCGTTCACCGAACTCGGCGACGACGAACTGGCCAACCTGGTCGAACTCAGGAGCGGAACGTGAGCGACCGCGTCAAGGGCTTCCCCGCGTTCGGCAAGGGCGTCCGCCGCGCGCGGTCGTGGTGGGGCAAGGCGTGGCTCCAGGCGTTGGAGGACACGTCTCTGGACCAGGCGCCGCTGCGGCAGGGCCGCAAGTACGCGCACGCCGGGCTCGTCGGCACCATCACCGTCAGCCCCGGCCGCATCGCCGCCACCGTGTACGACGTCGAGGACACCTACCGGACGTCCGTCCACCTGACCCCGCTCACCGACGGCGAGTGGAACCGGTTCCTGGCCCAGATCGCGGCCAAGGCCGGGCACCTCGCCGCGCTGCTCGACCGGGAGATGCCCCGCGAACTCGCCGACGCCGCGGCCGACGCGGACGTGCCGCTGCTGCCCGGCATCGGCGACCTCGACCCCGAGTGCACGTGCCCCGGCTGGGAACTGCCCTGCAAGCACGCCGCCGCGCTGTGCCACCAGGCGTCGTGGCTGCTCGACGCCGACCCGTGGGTGCTGCTGCTCCTGCGCGGACGTGACCAGGACGAGGTCGTCGCCGGCGCCCGCCCCACCGCCGGCGTCCTCGCCACCGCCGCCTACGCGCAGCCGGTCCCGGACCTGCCCGACGACCCGCTTCCCGGCGACCTCGGCCCTCTGCCCGAGTTCGAACCCGCACCCGGCCTCGACGTGGACGTGCTGCGGCTGCTCATCGCCGACGCCGCCGCGAAAGCCCGCGACGTGCTCGCCACCGGCCGGTGGCCCGCCGCCGACGACCGCCGCGACCACATCCGGATGGCCGCCACCAACCCCGCGCTGCGCGAGCGCCTCGACGTCGAACCCCGCGCCGTCCGCGCCTGGCAGCAGGGCGGGGCCACCGCCCTGGACGTCCTCGAACAGCCCTGGACACCGTCCACGACGGACACCGCCCGCGCCCGCGCCGCCTGGGACAGCGGCGAACTCCCCGAACCCACCGTCCGGCGCAACCACTGGACCGTCCACAACCGACAACTGCGCTACGGCCCCGACGGCCGCTGGTACCCGTACCGCGTCACGGACGGCACGTGGTGGCCCACCGGCACCCCGCACCGCGACCCGACCGCCGCCTTCGCCGACACCGACTGAACCCCCGCAAACCGTTGGTCGACCGTCGGCGCCACTGAATAGGGTGGCCCGACACGGGATCAAGGGGGACATGTGACGAACGAGGCCGCCCAAGTACAGGTAGATCCGTCCAACGCCGAGCAGTTCCGCGCCTGGGAAGGCGACGAGGGCGCCTACTGGGTGTCCCGCGCCGAGCGCATCGACGACGGCGTCGCCCGCTACCACCACCGACTGCTGGACGCCGCGGCGATCGACCCGGCCGACAACGTCCTCGACATCGGCTGCGGCGGCGGCCAGACCACACGCGACGCCGCGCGCCGCGCCACCACCGGGTCCGCCCTCGGCGTGGACCTGTCCTCGCGGATGGTCGACCTGGCGACCCGCGTGGCCGAGCGGGAACACGTGCCGAACGTGACGTTCCTCCAGGCCGACGCCCAGGTCCACCCGTTCCCCGAGGGGCACTTCGACGTCACCATCAGCCGCCACGGGGTGATGTTCTTCGGCGACCCCCACGCCGCGTTCACCAACCTCGCCCGCGCGACGCGCCCCGGCGGACGTCTCGTCCTGCTGACCTGGCAACCGCACGAGCGCAACGAATGGCTCACCGTGTTCCGCACGGTCCTCGCCGCCGGCCGCGACCTGCCCCCGCCGCCGCCACCCACCCCGGGCTCCCTCAAGGACCCCGACCAGGCGCGGGAGTTGTTGACCTCGGCCGGTTTCACCGACGTCCGGCTGACCGGGCTCACCGAGCCCATGTACTTCGGCCCCGACCCCGACGACGCATGCGGGTTCGTCCGCGGCCAGTTCGCCGGGATGCTCGACGGCCTCGACCCCGCCACCCGCGCGCGTGCGGTCGACGCGCTGCGGGCCGACATGGCGGACCACCACACCGACGCCGGCGTCCACTACGACTCGGCGGCCTGGCTCGTCGAAGCACGTCGCTGACGTCCCCAAGCGACACGACCGCCGTCCACAACGGACGGACGTGGGACCAAAGCCCAGTTCGAGCCCGCTCCACCACAGGTGTGGTACCACACCTGTGGTGGTAGCCGGCGGGTGGCCGCTCTTGGCCGTGATCACGTCGGCGGGGTCGTACAGTTTCGGATCATGGACGCGTTGTCGGAGCACTACGGCCGGAACGTCGCATCAGCGATGGCGACCGTGTTCGGGCCGGACCTGGTGGGCGTCTACCTGCACGGCTCCGCCGTGCTCGGCGGGTTCGACGCCCGGCGAAGCGACATCGACATTCTCGCCGTCTGCGAAGGGCCGACCAGCGCAGCGGAACGGTCGGCCGCCGTGGAACGGCTGAGCGACCGGCATCTGCCCTGCCCCGCCCACGGGCTGGAGCTGAGCATCGTCACCCTGCCGGTGGCCCGGCACCCCACGGCGCAGCCGGCTTTCGAGTTGCACATGACCACGGCGCCGGAGGGCAGCAAGGTCGTCGACGGTCACGGGCACGACGGCGACCCCGACCTGGTGCTGCACTTCGCCGTGTGCCGCAGCGCCGGGCGCGCGCTCGGCCCAGGGCCCGTCGCGGCCGCGGTGTTCGCCCCGGTCGCCGATGACCTCGTCGTCGCTCAACTCGTGACCGAGCTGCGCTGGAGTGTCGAGCACGCCAGTGGTGAGTACGCGGTGCTCAACGCCTGTCGTGCCTGGCGATTCGCGGTGGACGGCGCCCTCGTGTCCAAGATCGACGGTGGTCGATGGGCTCTCGACCGAGTGCCAGGCCCGGACCGCGAGCTGATCAGGACCGCGCTCGACCGCCAACGATGCGTCCTCGCCGCCGAACTCGACCCGGACGCCGTCCGACGATTCATTCGGCGGGCCCTCGCCCACCTCACCGACACCTCGTCGTGTTGAAGCGCACCGGACGTGGCGAGCGTGGAACCGGGCATGAGGTGTAGTTCGACCTCGGCTCGGCGGGCGAGATGGCGAACGGGTCCGCCGCCACCGCCGAAACGGTGACGCGACAGGGGACCGCGCCGGCCCTAGGTGATCACGCCCGGCATCAGGGCGGCCGTCCGCTTGCGGCGCAACCACACCTTGCGCGAACCGTCCCCGAACAACAACGTCCGCGACAACTCCCACCCGGCGAACTCCGCGTGGATCGTCAGCTGCGTCGTCGCCGTGCGACGGGAGACACCGGCCGGCAGCCGCAGCGGCCGGTACTCCCAGTCCCCGTCGACCACCCCATCGCCCATCATCCGATCACCTGCATCCCTCGGCCGTCCCCGGACGCGACGAACACGCGCCCGCTGCCTGGATCAACCGCCACCGAGTCCGGCTGGCGGACCGTGGCGAACCGGTGCTTCTCCACCGGCTCGCCACCGGCGACGTCGAACCCCACGACCTCGTTGCGCTCGGTGAGCGTGATCCACACCAGGTCGCGCGCCTCGTCGTAGGCCATCCCGTACGGCGCTCCCGGCAACGGGTAGCGCAACCTCATGATCAGTGGGGCGGTGGAGAACGCCATCAGCTCGCCGCCGCGGGTGTCCACGACGAACACCCGGCCGAACCTGTCGGCCACCGCGTTCGTCGCGCCATCGCCCGCGCGCAGCCCCGCACCGGGGCCGTCCGCCGCCGGGTCGAGGTCGAACACCGCGCTGCGCGGCCGGTCCAGCACCACGGCCGCGTCGCCCACCGCGACCAGCCGGTCCGGGCTGGAGATGCCGCGCACCACGTGCCCGTCGACCTCGACCTGCTTCAGGTCCCGCTGCGCCACCAACGTCGCGCCGTCGACCCGGGCCACGTCCACCGGGCCGCCCTCCACCGCGCGCTGCGACGTCGACCCGTCGGGCCGGATCGTCACCACGACACCGGCGGGCACCACGGCCTCCACCGCGTCACCCACGGCCACCAGCCGCTCCGCCGGACCGGGCAGCGGCACGACCACCGGGTCACCGGGCGTGTGGACCGGGTACAGGGCCACCGACGGGGGATCGGCCACCGCCACCGCGACGCGCCCGCCGGCCACCGCGACCGACGTCGCCCGCCCGAGCGGCACCACCCGGCCCTCCGGCGTCGCGGACTGCTCCGGCGAGACCGCCGGCCGGGCCGGCTCCAACGTCGCCGCCAGCTGCAACGGGTCGGCCGGGTTCTCCTCGGCCGCACAACCGGAGACCAACACGGCTCCGGTGAGCACTACCGCCGCGAGTCGGCGCAACGTCGGACCTCCCCGTTAACCCGTTCGCTCACTGCCCTCCCAGCATCCATCACCGAACCACCATCGTCACGCAGGGGGCGGGTGTTGTCGTTGGTCTGTGAGGGTGGTAGTCGCGCCGCACCCACACCGACCACCCCCGGTCCGGCCACCATCCCCGGTGAGGGAAGGCGGCGCGATGACGATCGAGGAGCTGCGGAGCACGCACGTCCGACTGCTGCGGGACCGGCGGGTGGTCGACCACCTCGAACCCCTCGCGAACCCCGCCGACACCGCGCTGCGCTACCACACGTGGACCAGGGTGGCCGCCGAACCGCTGTCCTCCAGGCTCGCCCGACTGGCCGAGGTCCGCGTCCGGCCCGCCGCCTACCGGCCCGCGCACCTGCACGACCGGCAACGCACGCTGGACGCCCTCCAGCCCGAAGTGCTGCACCTGGCCAGGACCGCCGGCCTGCCCGTCGACACACCGGTCTTCGCGGGCGTGTTCCCCACCGGCACCCTCGACGGGCTCACCGTCCCCGTGCCCGGCCGCGGCATCCTCGTCCTGGTCGACACGTCCCTGCTGGACCTGCTCGACGCCGTGCTGAAGATCATGACCGGGACGTCGCCGACCTACGGCACACCGCCCCTGCTGACCCAGGAACAGGCGTCCTACGCGCTGGCCGAGGCCTTCAACGCCCACTTCTACGGCAACGGCGCGGTCCAGGCACGGCGGCTGCCCGAGCTGTCCGGGCAACGCCTCGCCCTGGCCAGCCTGATGGCCCGCCGCGCCACCCAGTTCGTGCTCGCCCACGAAGTGGCGCACCTGCTGGCCGGACACCTCGTGCACGCCGGCCGCCGCACCGACCCCGACACGCCAGTCGGCGCGCTCGACGCCCGGTCCGTCGGCTGGCCGCGTGAACACGAGGCCGACCGCATCGCCGCCGTGATCATGCTGCACACCCTGGACGACCTCGGCGCCCGCGACCTCGACGCGCACGAGCCGTGCCTGGTCGGCGCGGTGCTGCTGGTGCTGTTCCTGCACGAGGTCACCGACCGGCTCGCCGACGAACTCGGCCTCACCGTGCCGTTCGCGGGCAACCACCCGCCGCCGGTGCGGCGCGTCCACGACCTGGCCGACCACCTCGCCGGCCACGTCAGCACACCCCGCGCGATGGACCTCGCCGCCGACATCGCCACCTGGCTGGAGGACCAGCTCGGCGGGGTCCGCCACTGGTTCCGCCTGGTCGACGAGGCGACCTCCTGACCGCCGCCGCCGCGTCGTCGAGCCGGGCCGGTCCGGCGGCGGGGCCGTGCGCCATCGCGGCGGCGCGGGTGGTCAGGTCAGGCGGGTCACCGCGCCGGTGTCGAGCTGGTAGCTGGCCGCGACGACCTTCAGCCCGTGGTGCGCCACGGCCGTCCGCAGCGTCACCGACCGCTCCTGCATCAACGACGCCACCCGCCGCGCCTGGTTGTCCACCGCCGTCGCCAGGAACCGCGCCTCGTCCGCGTCCGGCGGCGTGGACAGCACGGCCGGCTCGATCGACCGCACCAGCACGCTCACGTCACCCGACACCTCCGCCCGGCCGCGCACCACGTCGACCGCCGCCGACACCGCGCCGCACTTCGCGTGACCCAGCACCACCACCAGCGGAACGCCCAGGTGCTCCACCGCGTACTCGACGCTGCCCAGCACGCTGTTGTCCAGCACCTCGCCCGCCGCGCGGATGGTGAACAGGTCGCCCAGCCCGTGGTCGAACACCAGCTCCGGCGGCACCCGCGAGTCCGCGCACCCGAGGACCACCGCGAACGGGTGCTGACCCTCCACCAGCGACTCCCGCCACCGCAGCGACTCGTGCGGGTGGGACTGGCGCCCGGTGACGAACCGGAGATTGCCGTCCGCGAGCTTGCGCCACGCGCCTTCCGCGTCCAGGGACGTCGCCTCGCGGGGCCTGATGGGACTCTGCCGCACCGAAGTCGAAGCCGAAGCCGCCGCAGACGCTGCCGCGGGCCCCCCGGCGGCCACGAACGTGCCGGCCGCCGTGCCCGCCGTGATTCCGAACAGCCGACGCCGCGTCACCGCGGTCGGCTCACCGCTCAATTCACGCACCTGGCGAAAGTAGACCCGGATCGGCCGTACGGGTGACGCAGGGTCACGCAGCTCACAGGATCGATCACGGAAAGCAACATTCCGCCCAACTCCGTCCTATTCGGACACTGGCGGACATACACCGCGAGCGGAAATCAGACCAGGCGTCGTTCGGGATAGCCGAACTCCACCGCGCTCACGTCGTCCAACGCGGCCCGGATCGCCGGCGGCAACGTCAACTCCTCCGCCGCGAGCGACCCGAGCAGCTGCACGGTGTCCCGCGCCCCCACCACCGGTGCCACCACACCCGGCCGGTCACGCACCCACGCCAGCGCCACGCACAGCGCGTTCGTGCCCAACCCGTCCGCCGCTGTCGCCACCGCCTGCACGATCCGCGCCGCCCGCTCCGTGCGGTGCTGCTCCACGTACCCGGCGAAGTGCGCCGACGCGCCCCGGGAGTCCGACGGCGTGCCGTTGCGGTACTTCCCGGTCAGCACGCCACGCCCCAACGGCCCCCATGGCAGCAGCCCGACCCCGTGGTGCTCCGCCGCCGGCACCACCTCGCGCTCCACGCCACGCTCCAGCAGCGAGTACTCCACCTGCGTCGACACCAGCGGCGTGTGCCCCGGCAGCGCCGCCGCCGTGCCCAGCTGCCAGCCCGAGTAGTTCGACACCCCCACGTACCGGACCCGGCCCGACGCCACCGCCGTGTCCAGCGCCGACAGCGTCTCCTCCAGCGGCACGTTCGCGTCCCACGCGTGCAGCTGCCACAGGTCCACGTGCTCGACGCCCAGCCGCCGCAGCGACCCGTCCAGCGCGTGCAGCAGCGCACCACGGGACGCGCCGCCGCCGAACGGGCCGTCGTTGCGCCGCGCCACCGCCTTCGTCGCGATGACCACGTCCTCGCGCGGCACCACCTCGCCGAGCAGGCCGCCCAGGATCCGTTCGCTCTCGCCCTCCACGTACACGTCGGCGGTGTCCACCAGCGTGCCGCCCGCCTCGGTGAACGCCAGCAGCTGCGTGGCCGCCTCGTCCGCGTCGGTGTCCCGGCCCCAGGTCATCGTGCCCAGTGCCATCCGGGAGACCCGCAGTCCGCTGCGGCCGAGGTATCGCTGTTCCACGCCGGGGAGCCTAAGGGGTGATCGAAATTCCGGCGGGTCGTAACGCGCATCTGTCAAGGGCGAATCTCGCCACGATCGGATCACAGGGTGTCGCGGCCCGCCCTGGCCAACCAGGTTACCGGGCGGTAGGGTGCCGGTTCGTGCGACTGGGACTGAACCTCGGGTACTGGGGCGCGGGCAACGACGCCGCGAACCTCGAACTGGCCAAGGAAGCCGACCGGCTGGGCTTTTCGGTGGTGTGGGCCGCCGAGGCCTACGGCTCCGACGCCCCCACGGTCCTGGCCTGGGTGGCCGCGCAGACCGAACGCGTCGACGTCGGCAGCGCGATCCTCCAGATCCCCGCGCGGACACCGGCGATGACCGCGATGACCGCCGCCACCCTCGACTCGCTGTCCGGCGGCCGGTTCCGGCTCGGCCTCGGCGTGTCCGGGCCGCAGGTGTCGGAGGGCTGGTACGGCGCGCGGTTCGACAAGCCCCTGGGCCGCACCCGCGAGTACATCGACATCGTCAACACCGCCCTGCGCCGCGAGCGGCTGTCCTACGACGGCGAGCACTACACGCTGCCGCTGCCCGACGGCCCCGGCAAGGCCCTCAAGCTGACCGTGCACCCCGTGCGCGAGCACATCCCCGTCTACCTGGCCGCCATCGGCCCGAAGAACGTCGAGCTGGCCGGCGAGATCGCCGACGGCTGGCTCGCGCTGTTCTTCTCGCCCGAGCACTCCGGCGACGCGCTCGCCGCGCTCAAGGCCGGCCGCGACAAGGCGGGCAAGACCCTCGACGGGTACGACATCGCCGCCACCGTCCCGCTCGTCGTCGGCGAGGACTGGCGCGCCTGCGCCGACCAGATCCGGCCCTACACGGCGCTGTATGTCGGCGGCATGGGCAGCAGGAAGAAGAACTTCTACAACGACAACGCGGTGCGCATGGGCTTCGCCGCCGAAGCCGCCGAGGTGCAGGACAAGTACCTCGCCAAGGACTACGACGGTGCCATGGCCGCCCTGCCGCTCGGCTTCCTCGACGGCACCGCCCTGCTCGGCACCAAGGAGCGCATCGCCGACAAGATGCGCGCCTACGCCGAAGCAGGGGTCACCACCCTCACGCTTTCGCCCATGCTGCAAGATCTTGAGCAGGGGATCGCCGCGCTCCGCACGGCGACCGAAGCTCTGGATCTGGCAGGAGTGGGTAGTTGAGCTGGTTGCAGGCCCTTGTCCTAGGACTGGTCCAAGGACTCACGGAATTCCTGCCCATTTCCTCGTCGGCGCACGTCAGGATCGTCTCCCAGCTCTTCTTCGGCAACGACGCGGGCGCGTCGTTCACCGCGGTCATCCAGCTGGGCACCGAAGTCGCGGTGCTGATCTACTTCGCCAAGGACATCGGCAACTTCATCAAAGCGTGGTTCGTCGGCCTGTTCAGCAAGGCCGCGCGCAAGACCGAGGACTACCGGATGGCCTGGTACGTCATCATCGGGTCCATCCCGATCAGCGTGCTCGGCTACCTGTTCAAGGACGAGATCCGGTCCTCGTTCCGGAACCTGTGGATCACCGCCACCGTGCTGGTGGTGTTCGGCATCCTGCTCGGCGTCGCCGACCACTTCGCCCAGCACCTGCGGTCCAAGCTGAAGCTCACCGACGCGGTCGGCATGGGCCTCGCCCAGGCCCTCGCGCTGATCCCCGGTGTGTCCCGTTCCGGCGGCACCCTGACGGCGGGCCTGTTCCTCGGCCTGGACCGCGCTGCCGCCGCGCGCTACTCGTTCCTGCTGGCGCTGCCCGCGGTGTTCGGGGCCGGGATCTTCAGCATCCCCGACGTGCTCGACCGGTCCGGGTCCAACGCCGCCTCCGTGCCGCAGATGATCGTGGCCACGATCGTCGCGTTCGGCGTCGGCTACGCCACCATCGCCTGGCTGCTGCGGTACGTCTCGAAGCACAGCTACTCGGCGTTCGTGTGGTACCGGCTGCTGCTGGGCATCACGCTGATGGGGCTGCTGTCGATGGGTCTGCTCAACGCCACATAGGGTTGGCCACGTGGCTACCGTGATCTTGCTGCGACACGCCCGGTCCACCGCCAACGGATCGGGCGTCCTCGCGGGCCGCCAAGCCGGCGTGCGACTGTCCGACCGTGGCGAGGACCAAGCCGCGGCACTGGTCGCACGGCTCGCCGGCGTGCCCCTCCACTCCGTGGTGACGTCTCCGCTGGAACGCTGCCGACAGACGTTGGCGCCGCTGCTCGCCGAACGGGGCCTCGAAGCGACCGTCGAACCGGGCATCGTCGAAGTCGACTACGGGCAGTGGACCGGGCGTGCGATCAAGGACCTCGGCGCCGAACCCCTGTGGACGGTCGTGCAGCAGCACCCGTCGGCGGCGGTGTTCCCCGAGGGGGAAGGCCTCGCCGCGCTCCAGGCGCGCGCTGTGGCCGCGATCAGGGCCCACGACGCCCGCGTCACCGCCGAGCACGGCCCTCGCGCGGTGTGGCTGGCGTGCAGCCACGGTGACGTGATCAAGGCGGTGCTCGCGGACGCGCTCGGCGTGCACCTCGACGGGTTCCAGCGCATCGTGGTCGACCCGGCGTCCGTGTCGGTCGTCCAGTACACCGAGACGCGGCCGTTCGTGCTGCGCGTCAACGACAACGGCGGCGACCTGTCCGCCCTCGTGCCCGCGCCCGAGGAGAGCAAGGCGGCCGAGCCGCTGTCCTCCGACGCCGTCGTGGGCGGCACCACCGGGGCCTGACCAGAAGCACCGCGTGGCCCCCGGACAGTGCAGGGTAGTCCGGGGGCCACGGTGTGTTCGGCCGGGGCGGGCGGCCTCGTGGGACGATCGTATTGGCGTTAACGCGCGGGTAGACGCACTCCCGAGGGGTGGGCGCCCGGAGGCGCCGCTCCGCCGGGCGCAGGTCAGATTGCCGACTTGGCCGGGAAAGCGCTTAAAACCGCAGCTCACGGCATGTGGAAACACGTCGGAAACAACCGTGGCAAGCGATCGGGTGCCCTAACCCGCTAGGCCGTTCGGTTCCGCCCGGAAGGACCGCGCGTGTTAGAAGTTAACGACGCCGTGTGCGCCCTTGATCACAGTCCGAGACGGGTGACGGCGTTGTCCTCCAACGGATTCGCCGTCCGGATGTAGCGGTGCACGGTCCGCGGGTTCGTCCAGCGGCCCTGCCGCATGATCTCCCGGTCGCTCGCACCGCCCAGCGCCGCCTGCGTGGCGAAGCCCGCCCGCAGCGAGTGGCCGCCGAACATCGCCGGGTCCAGACCGGCCCGCAGCGCGTACCGCTTCACCACGTCCGACACGGCCCGGTCCGACATCGACCGCGTGCCCACGCCGCCGTGGCGGGTCACCGACGGGAACAACGGGCCGCGCAACGGACCCGGCCGGTAGCCGTGGCAGCGGTGCGTCGGCTGCGGGTCGCCCTCGTCCTCCAGCAACGCCCGCCGGTCCGCCGCGGTCAGCACGTCCACCCAGTCCGCGAACGAGCACACCGGGCACGTGGGGCGGCGTGCGCCGCGGGGGAGCACCACCCGCTGCCGGTGCACGCCGGTCTGGTCGGTCTTCGTGACGCCCAGCTCGACCAGCAGCAGCGGCTCGTGCGTGCGCGGGTCCACGTCCACCGTGACGTCCTCCAACGCCACCGCGGCCAACTCACTGCGCCGCAACGCGCCCGCGAACCCGACCAACAGCAGCAGCGCGTCACGGCGGCGCGCAACACCCGTCGGCCAGCCCGGCGGGGGACGTTCCGCCAGCAACGCCTCCAACGTCCCCAGCAGCACCGGGCGTTTGCGCTTGGGCTGCGTCTGCCGGGTGCGGCGGATACCGCGCAGCGTCAACCGGACGACGTCCGAACGGGTGGGGGAGGGGAGCCCGCCGGCGGCGTGCACGGCGGCGATCGCGGCGGCCTTGCGCTCCAACGTGGACGGACCGAACGCGGGGGAGCCGTCCGCCTTCGTCGCGTCCGCTGCCACCGCCAGGTACACCGCGACGTCCACCGGATCGGCGGGCAGCGCCACGCGGCCCTCGGCCTCGCACCACGCCGCCCAACCCACCCAGTCCGAGCGGTAGGCGCGCAGGGTGTTCGCGGACTGGGCCGCCCGCAGGTACCCGGAGAGCGAGGCGGCCTGCTCGTCGTCGAACCGGCGCCGCACCTGCTCCAGCGCGGCGTGGTCGACCAGGACGGTGTGCCTGACGCGGTCCAGTTCGGCACGCACCGGCTCGGGCAGGGTCACACGATCACCGTAACACTTTCGAGTGAATTTATAGCTTCAGTGTTGACTAAAAAAGAACCTATCGGTGGCGGCTACTATGCGAAACCGTGCGCGCCTTACACCACCCAGCCGTGGACGACATGGACCTCGCAACGGTACTGAGCGCGCTCGCGGACCCCATCCGACTGAAGATCGTCGCCGAACTCGCGCGGTCCGGCGGGATCGCCTGCGGGCAGTTCGACGTGCCGGTCGGCATGTCGACGCTGTCGCACCACCTGAAGGTCCTCCGCGAGGCCGGCGTGCTCCGCGTGACGCCGCAGGGCAGCTACCGCACGCACGAGCTCCGGCGTGACGAGATGGAACACCGGTTCCCGGGCGTGCTGGACTCCATCACGCGGGCGATCGGACCGGACTGACCGCCCGCGTGGCGACACCTCACCCCCGGTGCAGCTCGCCGACCTTCGGCCCGGCCTGCTGGAGTTCGCGCAACAGGTGGAAGTACGCCTGGTCGCCCTCGGCGTAACAGCCCCGGCCGAACTTGATCGCGTACCGGGAGCAGGTGCCGTCGAGCTGCTTCGTCATCTGCGCGTTCATCGCCAGCAGGCCCGGCGAGTTGTCCGTGCGGGGCATGTACCGGTCGCCGATGGCGGATCCGGCGGACGCCAGCACCACGAACAGCGCGGTGAACGCGCCGATGGCCGCCGACCGCGACCCGGCGATCCGCGAGCCGGTCCTGGGCGGGCCGGCCGCCATCCGCCGCCGGGTCTCGTAGTAGACGGCGAACCCGGTCAGCAGCAGCAGGCAGTAGAGCAGTTCGGCGGTGCTGCGCGGGTAGAGCTGGACGGCCTGCTCGGCGTACATCTTGGAGCCGAAGTGGAACCGCAGCATCCACGCGCCGACGAACACCGACACCAGCATGATCACCGCGCTGCGCTGCCGGGCGACCGCGATCGCGAAGCCGAGCCCGAGGACGGCGAGCAGCGTGAACAGGCCGACGCCGCCGAGTTCGCCGGGCGGCGGCCAGGGGCCGGGGTTCATGCCGGGCAGGTCGCCGCGCCACATGGCGATGTAGGCGGGTTCGATCCAGGTGTCCCAGTAGAAGTAGGTGTCCTTGATGGAGCTGGACGCCAGCAGCAGGCCGTAGAGGTGTCGTGCGGAGACGACGGCGAACACGACGGAGGTGACGGCGACGAGTAGGAGCGCCTTGCGCCACCCGGTGCGCCAGGGGCAGAGGACCAGTGCGGCGACGATGAAGCCGGGGGCAGACCAGACGAACCAGCCGGAGTAGATCAGGAACACCACGCCGAGCGTCGCGCCGAACGCGATGCCGGAGAGCACGATCTGGCGGGTGGTCCGGGTGGTGATCCCGCGCAGTCGGCGCAGCAGGAGCAGCAGCACCGGGATCAGCACGACCAGCATCAGGTTGGTGTAGGGCTTGTACGGGTCGATCAGCGGCAGGGTGGGGACGATGCCCAGGCCCAGTGCCCACAGCGGGGAGAGCAGGCGTCGCCAGGTGAGGTAGGCGATCGGCCCGAACAGGGCGGTGATGCCGATGTGCAGGGCCTTGAGCGCGTACTCGGGCGGTTGGCCGGTGAGCTGGGACGTCCAGGCGAGGATGTGCGGGAAGCCCGGCGGGTAGTTGGCTTCCATCGTGCCGTGCTGCTCGATGTACTGGGCGATGGCGACGAGCGCGCCGGAGTCGCCGAAGGTGGCGTGCAGGCCGTAGGAGGTGCCGGCGAGGGCGACCACGACGGCGCCGGCGACGAGGCCGCTGAAGAGTCCGGCGGCGGTCGCGGCGGCGATGCGTTCCACGACGGGTGCGTAGGCGCGCCAGCGGACGCGGGCGGCGAGGATGACGAGGACCGTCGCGATCACGGCGATGAGCGCGAACCGGGACTGGAGGGCGGCGAGGCCGCTGACCTGGCCGATGCGGTCGAGCGGGTCGACGTCGACGCCCTGGGCGTGCAGCACCATCAGGCCGGCGGCGCCTACGGAGGCGACGATCTCGGCGGCGACGAGCAGCGCGCGGCGTCGTGGGCCGCGGCGCACGGGTGCGAGGTCGGGGACGGTGGCCTGGTCGACGCCGGTCGGAGCCGAGGTGGCTTGGTCTTGGTCTGGGGTGTCTTGGTCTGGGGTGGTGGTGCGCGGGTCGGCCGGGGTCAGCTGCATGGCGACCACTCCGCCGCGGTGTTCACCGGTCTGGCCGGTCGCGTGTTGTCGTGCTCGGTTTGGTTTTCAGTGCACACGTTGTCGACACACCTTCGCCCGGCGATGGACAGCTGACCCCTGGATCGGCCACCCGTGGCGGTGCGGAGACTGCTTCGGTGGTGGCGGCGCCGAAGCCTATCGGGGCGCGGTGCGGTGGTCGGTGCGGGCCTGGCGCGGATGCCTTGTGGCCGGGCACGGTCCGTGGTAGGCGGTGCCGTTGTCAGGTGCGGATCCAGAGGCAGAACGGGTGGCCGGCGGGGTCGAGGTAGACGCGGACGTCGTCCTGGGGTTGGTGTTCGGCGAGGGTGGCCCCGGTGGCGACGGCGTGCGCGCCGGCGGTGTCGAGGTCGTCGACCTCGATGTCGAGGTGGGCCATCATCTGCTGGTCGCCGTCGCCCGCGGGCCAGGTGGGGCGCCGGTAGCGGGTTTCGGTCTGGAAGGACAGGCCGGCGCCGCCGTCGGGTGGGCGGACGGTGGCCCAGCCGGGTTCGTCGTCGCCGAGCGGCCAGCCGAGCAGGTCGCGGTAGAAGCGGGCGAGGGCTTGGGCGTCGGGTGCGTCGAGGACGGTCGCGCTGAGCTTCATCACGCCCTCGATTTTCACTCGCTTGTGTGATCGTCGCATTCGGGCGCGGGGCGGCTGGTCGGTGTGCTCCGGTCGGTGTGCTCCGGTCGGTGTGCTCCGGTCCGCGTTCTCCCGGTCAGCGTTCGCCGGGGATGTGCGGGAGTTCGCCGGGCTTGGGTCCCTGCTTGCGCAGTTCGGCCAGGACTTCGCCGAGGCGCGGGTCGTCCGGTGCGAAGCAGCCCTGGTTGAGGGTCGCGGTGTAGGCGGCGCAGGTGCCGTCGAGCAGTTCGATCATGTGGGAGTTCAGGGCGAGGATGCCGAGGGAGTTGTCGGTGCGGGGCATGTACCGGTCGCCGGTGGAGGAGCCGGCGGAGGCGATGAGCAGGAACAGCGCGGTGAGCACGCCGAGGCCGAGTGAGGGTGAGGCGAGTGCGGTGCGGACGCGGGCGATGCCGTGGAGGCGGCGCAGGCCGTAGTAGCCGGCGAACCCGGTCAGCAGCAGCAGGCAGTAGAGCAGTTCGGCGGTGCTGCGCGGGTAGAGCTGGACGGCGTCGGCGGCGTACATCTGGGAGCCGAAGTGGAACCGGAGGAGCCAGGCGCCGCCGAAGACCGCGGTGAGGGTGATGACGACGGTGCGGGTGCGGGCGACGGCGATGGCGGCGGCGAGGCCGATGAGGGCGAGGATGGTGAACAGGCCGACGCCGCCGAGTTCGCCGGGCGGGGGCCAGGGGCCGGTGTTGCCGGGCAGGTCGCCGCGCCACATGGCGATGTAAGCGGGTTCGGTCCAGGTGTCCCAGTAGAAGAAGCGGTCCTTGACCGAGCCGGAGGCGCGCAGCATCTCTGAGAGGTGGCTGTAGGACACGGCGACGAACACGGTGGCGGTGATCGCGATGAAGGCGAGGCCCTTGCGCCGGCCGGTGCGCCAGGGGAACAGGACGAGGGTGGCGACGAGGACGCCGGGGGCGGACCAGACGAACCAGCCGGAGTAGATCAGGAACACCGCGCCGATGACGGCGCCGAAGGCGATGCCGTGCGCCACGATCGTGCGCCACGGGGTGTCGCCGGCGCGGCGCAGCCTGCGGAGCAGGGTGAGCAGGACCGGGACGAGCACCACGAGCATGAGGTTGGTGTAGGGCTTGTAGGGGTCGATCAGGACGATGGCGGGGACGACGCCGAGGGCGAGTGCCCACATCGGGGACAGCAGGAGTCGCCAGCTCAGGTAGGCGATCGGCCCGAAGAGGGCGGTGCCGACGATCTGGATGATCCGGAGGCCGTACTCGGGCGGGGTGTCGGTGAGCTGGGAGTACCAGGCGAGGACGTGGGGGAAGGCCGGTGGGTAGTCGCCGACGAAGGTGCCGGTGCGGATGACTTCGTGGGCCCAGCGGGTGAGGGTGCCCGCGTCGCCGTAGGCGGCGTTGAGTCCCCAGGAGGTGCCGCGCAGGGCGATCACGACGGCGCCGGCGACGAGGCCGCTGAACAGTCCGGCGGCGGCTGCGGCGGCGATCCTGCGGGCGAGGGGCGCGTGGGCGGCCCAGCGGACGCGTGCGGTGATCACGACGAGCGCGAGCAGGACCACGGCGATGAGCGCGTGCCGGAGTTGGAGTGCGGCCAGGCCGCTGATCTGGCCGATCCGGTCGAGCGGGTTGACGTCGACGCCGCGGGCGAGGAGCACCATGAGTCCCGCGGCGGCCAGGGACACGGCGGCTTCGGCGGCGTAGAGCGGGCCGGTGCGTCGTGGTGTGGCGGGCGGTGGGGACGGGGGCTCGGGGCTGGTCCGCGGCGGTTGTTCGGACGCGGTCGACAGCACCGGCGATCACTTCCTCACGGGTCTGGTGGTTCCGGATGCGCGGCGGGCGGGGGCTCGGTCGTGCCGTGGTGTGGAACGGCCGTCGCCCCGGCCACTGCGTTGCGTCCTGCTCCTCGTCGATCCGCCCGGTGGTCGGTCGAGGACCGGCCTTCGGGAGGTGGCGACGCGGGAGCCTACTGCGTCGGTTGATCGTGTCGTGCCCACGGGGTTGGACCGTGGGTTCGGGCATGTCGGTGCGTGGTGGCGCGCAGGGCTTACTTGATCACCACGGTTTCACCCGGTCGTGCGACGGCGGCGCGGGCGCGTTCGGTGGCTTCGGCGTTGGTGAGGGTGTGGCCGATGTGGGTCAGCAGGAGTCGTTTGGCGCGGCGGCCCGCGGCGGCGGCGTCTTCGGGGGTGCAGTGGTGCGGTCCTGCGCCGTCGGCTTCGCAGAGCAGGAGGTCGGCGCCGTCGGCGAGGGTGTCGAGGGCGGGGCAGGGGCCGGTGTCGCCGGAGTAGGCGATGACCCGGTCGGCGTGGGTGGCGCGCAGGCCGAACGCGGGCAGGCCGTGGTCGACGGCGTGGCTGGCGAGGGTGATGTCGCCGACCTCGGCGTGGTGGCCGTCGTGGAGTTCGTGGACGTCGAAGGCGGCGGCGGCCGGGTTGTGGTCGGCGCCGGCGAGGAACGTCTCCAGTCGTGCGGCGAGTCCTGGTGGGCCGTAGAGCGGGATGGGTCTGTGGGGGTGTTCGCCGGCGAACAGCAGTGCGTAGTAGTAGGGCAGGAGGTCTGCGGCGTGGTCCGCGTGGGTGTGGGAGATCCAGACGGCGTCGAGCAGGTCGGGGCGGTGGTGGCGTTGCAGTTCGGCGAGCGTGCCGGGGCCGGCGTCGACCCACACTGCGGTGTGTTCGGTGCGCAGGAGGTACCCGGAGCAGGGGTTGCCGGGGCGCGGGTAGGGCGTGGCGGTGCCCAGGACGGTGAGGCGGAAGGTCACGAGTCAGTGTGGCGCAGGACGTGCACGCCGGCTGCTGTTTTCAGGTAGGCCCAGGTGGTGGCGCCGGTGGTGGCGAGGCCGACGTGGGAGGCGGAGGTGCGGGCGAGGGCGTCGGGCAGCGGCACGGCGGTCCAGGTGTCGCCGGTCCAGCGGTGGAACGCGGGTCTGGCCTCGAACGAGGTGCGGGTGGCGCGCACGCCCCAGGTCCAGCCGGCGGCGACGCCGTGGACGCTGAGGCGGCCGACGTCGTCGGGTGATGGGACGGAGGTCCAGGTGTTGCCGTCCCAGCGGTGCACGCGGAGGCCTTCGGTGTCGCGGACGTGGCCGAGCCACAGGTCGTCGGGTGCGGCGGCGGCGAGTCGGGCGATGTGGCCGCGTTCGAGTCTGGGGCCGGCGACGTCGGTCCAGGTGTCGCCGTCCCAGTGGGTGAGGACGGGGTATTCGTAGCTGGCCGCGCCGGCTCCGGCGAGGCCGCCGCCGCCGGCCCACACGTCGTGGGGTGCGGGGGCGGTGATGGTCAGTAGCCCTTCGCGGGCGGAGGAGAGCGCGGTGCGCTGGTGCCAGGCGGCGCCGTCGAAGTGCAGGGCGTCGCGGCCGGTGCCGACGACGTGGACTTCGTCCCTGGTCACGGCGACGACCGCTTTGGCCCAGGTGATGGCCGGGGTGTGGACGGTGTGCCAGGCCGTGCCGTCGAAGTGCAGCACGAGCGGTCGGCCCGCGCTGTTGCCGACGGCCCACACGTCGTCGGGCGCGGTGGCGGCCACGCCGGACAGGCTCGCCGCGGCCGGCAGGTCGGGCAACCGCTCCTCTCGCCAGGTCTCGCCGGTCCAGCTCAGCACCAGGGGTGCGGAGGGACGGCTGGTGAACACGCCGGTGGTGCCCGCGAGCCACGCGTGGTGCTCGCCCGCGGTCGCCAGGTCGGCCAGTGCGGTGCTGGGCGGCAGCACGGGCACCGGCACGGGTCGGAACAAGCCAACTCCCCCTCGATGGGTCCCCCGACTCATCGCGTGGTCAAGCTCATCGGGCCTGGTGCCGATTCGCCATCCGCCGAACGGCGGCTTGTGCGGCGCAACAGCACGACCCCGAGGCGATGTTTCGGAAGTCCCGTGCCGCCAGGGGCCGCATCCGGCGCGGCTATCGCGAACACGACCTTCCGAAACACCGCCTACGACTTCGCGCGGGCTTCGAGGTAGCGGCGTTCGGGGAGGCTGAGGGTGGTGCGGGCGGCCTTCGCGTAGTGCTCGCGGGCTTTCTCGTGGTCGCCCGCGAGGTCGAGCAGGTGCGCGCGGACGGCGTCGACCCGGTGGTGCCCGGCCAGGGCGGGGTCGGCCGCCGCGTCGTCCAGCCGGGCCAGTCCGGCGGCGGGGCCGTGCACCATCGCGGCGGCGACGATCCGGTTGAGGGCGACCATCGGGCCGGGTGTGACGGTGTGCAGCAGGTCGTAGAGGGCGAGGATCTGCCGCCAGTCGGTGTCCGCCGCGTCGCGTGCCTCGGCGTGCAGGGCCGCGATGGCCGCCTGGAGCTGGTAGGGGCCGATTGCGGTGGTGGTCAGCGCGTGGCGCACCAGGCGGGTGCCCTCGGCGATCATGTCGGCGTCCCAGCGGGTGCGGTCCTGCTCGGCGAGTGGCACCAGTGAGCCGTCGGGGCGGGTGCGTGCGGGTCGGCGGGCGTCGGTGAGGAGCATCAACGCGAGCAGTCCGGCCGCTTCGCCGTCGTCGGGCAGCCGGGTGTGGAGTTCGCGGGCCAGTCGGACGGCCTCACCGGAGAGGTCGACGCGGTGCAGGTGGTCGCCGGAGCTGGCGGTGTGGCCCTCGGTGAACACGAGGTACAGGACGTGGCGGACGGCGTCGAGGCGTTCGACGCGTTCGCCGTCGGGTGGCAGGTCGAACCGGGCGCCGGCGGCTTTGATGCGCTGTTTGGCGCGGCTGATGCGCTGGGCCACGGTCGGTTCCGGCACCAGGAACGCGCGGGCGATCTCGGCGGTGGTCAGGCCGCCGACCGCGCGCAGGGTCAACGCCACCCGGGACGGCGGGGTGAGCGACGGGTGGCAGCACAGCAGGAGCAGCGTGAGCGTGTCGTCGACGCCCGGTGCGGGTTCCGGGTCGGGTGCGGTCAGCGCGAACGCGGTCTCCTCGCGTCGGCGGCGTGCCGTGTCGGCCCGCCACATCTCGATCCGGCGCCGTGACGCGACGGTGACGAGCCACCCTTTCGGGTTGTCCGGCAGGCCGTCGGCGGGCCAGCGGGTGGCCGCGGCGAGCAGTGCCTCCTGCACGGCGTCCTCGCACGCGTCGAACCCGCCGTGGTGACGCACGAGCGCGCCGAGGACCTGCGGCGCGAGTTCCCGCAGCAGCGGGCCGATCCCGGTGTCGGTCACAGCAGGAAGTCGTCGAGCGACGACAGCACCGGCCGCACCTCCACCAGACCGAGTTGCGCCTCGGGGACGCGTGCGGCGATCTCCACGGCCCGCTCCCGCGTCTCGCAGTCCACCAGGTAGAAGCCGGCCAGCAGCTCCTTGGCCTCGGCGAACGGCCCGTCGGTGGTCAGCGCCTGCCCCTCGCGCACCGTCACGCGGGTCGTCAGGGCGGGGTCCGCCAACGCCTCGGTCACCACCAGTTCGCCCGACGCGGCCAGCTCCTCGTTCAGCGCCGCGTAGGCCTCCAGACCGGTCGCCCGGTCCTCCTGGGCCATCCGGTCCCAGATCGCGCGGGACTCGGGGTTGCTGTAGATCAGGACGAGGTACTTCACCAGAACCTCCGAAAAACTCCGGCCCGGGGATGTCGAGAATGCCCAGCCAGCTTCTACGTCACCAGTGGAAGGCGCCCGACGGGGGTGCCCCATCGGGAAGGACCATCACCATGAGCCAGCACGTCCGAGTCCGTGACCTGCTCGAAGAGCGCGCCGCCGCGATTCGCGCGGGCGACGCCGACCGCCTTGTCGCCGACTACCTGCCCGACGCCGTCACGTTCACCATGGCCCCGCCGCTCAAGCACACCGCGCCGGAGGTGACGGATCCGGAGGCGATGCGCGCGTGGTTCGCGACGTTCGACAGCGCCGTGGACTACGAGATGCGCGACCTGGAGATCACCGTCGAGGGCGATCTCGCGTTCTGCCACAGCCTCAACCGCATGTCCGCCGTCCCGCAGGGCCGCACCGAGGCGTTCGACCTGTGGTTCCGCTCCACGGTGTGCCTGCGGCACGTCGACGGCGCGTGGCGCATCGCGCACGAGCACGAGTCCACGCCGTTCTACATGGACGGAAATTTCGGGGCGGCCCTGGATCTGAAGCCGTAGTGTTGCGGCGTTGATCAACGGGGGACTGGAGTCGATGTGAGCAGAGCCGACGCGAGCGCGGCACGGGCACTGCGGGCGCTGCACGTGCCGGGTGATCCGCTGGTGCTGCCGAACGTGTGGGACGCCGCGTCCGCGCGGGTCGTCGCCGACGTCGGTCACCCGGTGGTCGCCACGGCCAGCGCCGCGGTGTCCGCCGCGCTCGGCTACCCGGACGGCCACGGCATGCCCGCCGACGAGGCGTTCGCCGCCGTCCGCCGGGTCGCCTCGGCCGTGGACGTGCCGGTGACCGCCGACGTCGAACGGGGTTACGGCCTGTCGCCCGCGCGGATCGTGGAGCGGTTGGCCGAGGCCGGCGCGGTCGGCTGCAACCTGGAGGACTCCGACCCCGCCACCAACGCCATGGTCGACGTCGCCGAGCAGGTCGACTTCCTGGCGGCGGTGCGTGCGGCCGACCCGGACCTGGTGATCAACGCCCGGGTGGACGTGCACATCCACGGCGACGGGTCGTTCGACGAGAGCGTGCGGCGCGCGCTGGCCTACTTCGAGGCCGGCGCGGACTGCGTGTTCCCGATCGCCCTGCCGGCCGCCGACGTCGCGCGGTTCGTGCGCGCCGTCGGCGGCCGGCCGGTGAACGTCGGCCACGACCCCGGTCCGCCGACCGCCTCGGAGTTGGGTGTGGCGCGGGTCAGTTTCGGCCCGCGCCTGCACCGGCAGCTCATGGCCCAGTTGAAGACCGTGGTGACGGACCTCCGCGCGGGCACCTGAGCTACTGGCGGGTAACGTCCATTAGGGTGATCCCCATGCATGAGTGGGACGCCGACACGCGGGTCGATCCGACGGGGGACGGGCGGTTCACCGCCCACCTCACCGACCGGTGGAGCGGCCCCGGCGGACGTCCCAACGGCGGCTACCTCGTCGCGTTCTGCCTGCGGGCGCTCGGCGAGGTGCTGCCGCACCCGGACCCGCTCGTGGTGAGCGCGCACTACCTCCGGCCCGGTGTCGTCGGCCCGGTCCGCGTCGACACCGAGGTGGTCCGTACGGGCCGCAGGCTGTCCACCGGTGAAGCGCGCCTGAGCTGCGGCGACCGTGAAGTGCTGCGCGTCGTCGCGTCCTACGCCGACCTCGGGGCCGCCACCGGCCGCACGCTGGTGCTCGGCGAGGCGCCCGACCTGCCGCCGCCCGACGAGTGCGTCGACGTCCACGGCGGCGCGCGCCGGTCTGACATCACCGTCGCCGACCGCGTCGACCTGCGTGCGCCCAAGCCCCACGGCTGGGCGCAGGGCCGTCCGACCGGCACCCCGCACACCGAGTTCTGGATCCGCTTCGCCGACGGCCGGCCCGCCGACACCGCGAGCCTCGCGTCCCTGGTGGACTCCGCCGCGCCGGCCGTCCTGGAACTCGGTGAGATGGACTCCACCACGGTCGAACTCACCGTCCACGTGCGTGCCCGGCCTCTGTCGGAGTGGCTGGCCGCCCGTGTCACGACCCGCTACCTCGTCGGCGGCCACCACGAGGAGGACGTCGAACTGTGGGACGCCACCGGGCAGCTCGTCGCCCAGTCGCGTCAACTCGCGCTCCTGCCCGCCGGATAATCGGCGGCCCCACCAGTCCCACCCGGATATCCTTTACCCCAAATGAACCCGATGTCGCACGCTGACCTGCGCGAACGCCTGTCCGAACTGATGCCGCGGGACCAGCGGAGGCTCAGTCGCCGGCTCGACGGCGCGCGCAAGGTCCGCGACGACAAGGCGCGGGCGGCCGTCCTCGCCGAGATCGAGGCCGAAGTCGAGGCCGCCGACCTGCGGGTCGCGCTGCGCCGCGAGAACGTGCCGAAGATCACCTACCCGGCCGAGCTGCCCGTCAGCGCCCGCAAGGACGACATCGCCGCGCTCATCCGCGACCACCAGGTCGTGATCGTGGCCGGCGAGACCGGCTCCGGCAAGACCACCCAGCTGCCCAAGATCTGCCTCGAACTCGGCCGCGGCGTGCTCGGCCAGATCGGCCACACCCAGCCCCGCCGCCTCGCCGCCCGCACCGTCGCCGAACGCGTCGCGCACGAACTGGGCACCGAGCTGGGCAGCGCCATCGGCTACAAGGTCCGGTTCTCCGACCAGTCCGGCGATGAGACGCTGGTCAAGCTCATGACCGACGGCATCCTGCTGGCCGAGCTCCAGACCGACCGGATGCTGTCCCGCTACGACACGATCATCATCGACGAGGCGCACGAACGCAGCCTCAACGTCGACTTCCTGCTCGGCTACCTCAAGCAGCTCCTGCCGAAGCGGCCCGACCTCAAGGTCGTCATCACGTCGGCGACCATCGACCCGCAGCGGTTCTCCCGCCACTTCGGCGACGCCCCGATCATCGAGGTCTCCGGCCGCACGTACCCCGTCGAGGTCCGCTACCGACCCGTCGTGGACCCCGAAGACCCCGAAGCCGACCCGGACCGCGACCAGACCCAGGCCGTCTGCGACGCCGTGCGCGAACTCCAGGCCGAAGGACCCGGCGACGTGCTGGTGTTCCTGTCCGGCGAACGCGAGATCCGCGACACCGCCGACGCCCTCGCCGCGCTGGACCTGCGCAACACCGAGATCCTGCCGCTGTACGCGCGGCTGTCTTTCGGCGAGCAGCACCGCGTGTTCCAGCCGCACACCGCCCGCCGCGTCGTGCTCGCCACCAACGTCGCCGAGACGTCGCTGACCGTGCCGGGCATCAAGTACGTGGTCGACCCGGGCACCGCGCGCATCTCCCGCTACAGCCACCGCCTCAAGGTGCAGCGGCTGCCCATCGAACCCGTCTCCCAGGCGTCGGCCAACCAGCGCAAGGGCCGCTGCGGTCGGATGTCCGACGGAATCTGCATCCGCCTGTACAGCGAGGACGACTTCGACGCCCGCCCCGAGTTCACCGACCCGGAGATCCTGCGCACCAACCTCGCCTCGGTCATCCTCCAGATGACGTCCATCGGGCTGGGCGACATCGCCGCGTTCCCGTTCATCGACCCGCCCGACGCCCGCAACATCAACGACGGCGTGCAGCTGCTCCAGGAGCTGGGCGCGCTGCTGCCCGCCGAGAAGCAGCTGACCCCGCTGGGCCGCAAGCTCGCCCAGCTGCCCGTCGACCCGCGCCTGGCGCGCATGGTCATCGAGGCCGACCGCAACGGCTGCGTCCGCGAGGTCATGGTCATCGCCGCCGCGCTGTCCATCCAGGACCCGCGCGAACGCCCGTCGGACAAGCAGCAGGCCGCCGACGAGTTCCACGGCCGGTTCAAGGACCCCGACTCGGACTTCACCGCGTTCCTCAACCTGTGGCAGTACGTGCGGGAGCAGCAGAAGGCGCTGTCGTCCAACCAGTTCCGCCGGCTGTGCCGCAACGAGTTCCTCAACTACCTGCGCGTGCGCGAGTGGCAGGACATCTACCAGCAGCTGCGGCAGGTCGCGAAGACCCTCGGCGTGCACGTCAACGACGAGCCCGCCGACCCGCGCAACGTGCACATCTCGCTGCTGTCCGGGCTGCTGTCCCACATCGGCGTCAAGGACGTGCCGAAGAAGCGCGATCCGGGCAAGCGGGTCTCGACCGAGTACCTGGGCGCCCGCAGCGCGAAGTTCGGGATCTTCCCCGGCTCCGCGCTGTTCCGCAAACCACCGCAGTGGGTGATGGCCGCCGAACTCGTGGAGACCTCGCGGTTGTGGGGCCGCACCGTCGCCAAGATCGAACCCGAGTGGGCCGAGAACCTGGCCGGGCACCTCGTCAAGCGCACCTACAGCGAACCCCACTGGGAAGCCAAGCGCGGCTCCGTCGTCGCCATGGAGAAGGTCACGCTGTACGGGGTGCCGATCGTGGCCGCCCGCAAGGTCAACTACGGGAGCATCGACCCCGAGCTGTCCCGTGACCTGTTCATCCGGCACGCCCTGGTGCAGGGGGAGTGGACCACCCACCACAAGTTCTTCCACCGCAACCGGGAACTGCTCGCCGAGGTCGAGGAACTGGAGAACCGGGCCCGCCGCCGCGACATCGTGGTGGACGAGGAGACCGTCTACGCGTTCTACGACGAGCGTGTGCCGGCCGACGTCGTGTCCGTGCGGCACTTCGACACGTGGTGGAAGAAGACCCGCCACACCGAGCCCGAACTGCTCACGTTCGACAAGGCGATGCTGGTCAACGACCGGACCGCGGTCACCCCCGAGGCCTACCCCGACGAGCTGCGCCGCGGCGGACTGACCCTGCCGCTGACCTACCGGTTCGAACCCGGCACGGCCGTCGACGGCATCACCGTCGACCTGCCGCTGCCCGCGCTCACCGCCCTGCCGGACGACTCGCTGTCCTGGCAGGTCCCCGGCCTGCGCACGGAACTCGTCGTCGCGCTCATCAGGTCGCTGCCCAAACCGGTCCGCCGCAACTTCGTGCCCGTGCCCGACGTCGCCGCGGCCGCCCTGTCCGGCATCGACCCCAACGAACCCCTGCTGCCCGCGCTGGAACGCGAACTGCGCCGGCTCACCGGCGTCGTCGTGCCCCGCGACGAGTGGCAGCTCGACCAGGTCCCCGAACACCTCAAGCTCACGTTCCGGATCGTCGGCGAGGACGACCGCGAGCTCGCCCGGGGCAAGGACCTCGGCGCGCTGAAGGCCAAGCTCCAGGGTCAGCTGCGGGAGACCCTGGCCGCCGCCGCGAGCAACCTCGCCCGCACCGGCCTCACCACGTGGACCATCGGCGACCTGCCGCGCACCGTGCAGCGCCGCCACTCCGGCATCGTCGTCACCGCCTACCCCGCGCTGGTCGACAAGGGCGACACGGTCGCGGTGGAAATCCTCGACACCCCCGGACGCCAACGGCAGGCCATGTGGCGCGGCACCCGCCGACTGCTGCTGCTCAACGTGCCGTCACCGGTCAAGAGCCTGCAACGCGGCCTGAACAACGCCGAGAAGCTCGCCCTGACCCGCAACCCGCACGGCGGCGTCGCACCGCTGCTCGCCGACTGCATCGCCGCCGCCGTCGACAAGCTCCTGCGCGACGCCGGCGGACCGGTGTGGGACGAGTCGGCGTTCACCAAGCTCACCGACACCGTGCGGCGGGGCCTGGGCGAGACCACGTTCGACGTCGTGCACAAGGTCCGCAAAGTGCTGGAAGCCGCACAGGACGTCGAACTGCGCATCAACGGCGTGCGCGGCCCGGTGTTCGAGGAATCGCTCGCCGACGTCCGCACCCAGCTCACCGGCCTGGTGCACAACGGTTTCGTCACGTCGGCGGGCGCGGACCGGCTCACCGACGTGCACCGCTACCTGCAAGGAATCTCGCGGCGGCTGGAGAAGCTGCCCGAGAACGTGAAGCGCGACCAGGAGTGGATGGACCGCGTCCACGCCGTGCACACCGAGTACCGCGAACTGCGCGCCGCCCTGCCCGCCGACGAACCGCACGAGGAGCTGGACGAGGTGCGGTGGATGATCGAGGAACTGCGGCTGAGCTACTTCGCCCAGACCATCGGCACCCGCTACACCGTGTCCGACAAGCGGATCTTCAAAGCCCTCGACGCCGTGCCCCGCTGACCGCCCGGTAATCCGGTTGAGCGGGCCGGGCAGGGTCGGTAGCGTCGGCCCCGTCCGGTTGATCAAGGTTCGGTTGTCCAGGAGGCTGACGATGACGTGCATGGTTTCCGGTGGAGTCACGATCGCTCCGACCGGGGAGCGCGCCGCGCGCTGACCGTGCCGCCGACACGTCGTCGGCCGTAGCAGCTCAGCGAGACAGAGCGCGCACCCCTCCTCGACTCGGAGCGGTCCTCACCGGCCCGCGGGGTTCCTCCCCGGGCCGCCGGCATCGCCGCGCGCGGTGCCGTGACCCGCGTACCGCACTCCACGAGGAGAAATCCGTGCATTCCGCATCATCCGGACCACCCGCACAGCCGTTGACCGCGGCCGAAGGCGGACCGAGCGACGTCACCCACTCCGACGGGACCATCCTGCGTCCCGCCCGACCCTGGACCACGACCGTCCACGCGCTGCTGCGCCACCTGGAGGACGTCGGCTTCACCGGCGCGCCCCGCGTGGTCGGCGACGGCGTCGACGCGGACGGCAACGAAGTCCTGACCTACATCGACGGCGCCATCGTGCACCCGCACGCGTGGACCGACGAAGGTGTCCGGCAGGCCGGTGCGCTGCTCCGCGACCTGCACGACGCCACCGCGGGGTTCCGGCCGCCGCCGGACGCGGTGTGGCAGCCGTGGTGGATGCACCACACCGGCCCGGACACCGTGATCGGGCACTGCGACGCGGGTCCGTGGCACATGGTGGCCCGCGACGGCCTTCCCGTCGGGCTCATCGACTGGACCCTCGCCGGTCCGGTCGACCGACTCGACGAGATCGCCGCCGCGGCGTGGTGGAACGCCCAGTTGCACGACGACGACGTCGCCGAGCGCAACGACCTGCCCGACGCCGGCCACCGCGCCCGGCAGTTGGGACTGTTCCTCGACGGCTACGGACTCCCGTCCCGCGACCGGGACGGGCTCGTCGGCCGGATGATCGAGTTCGCGATCCGCGACTGCGCCGCCGAGGCGACGTACGCGGGGATCACCCCGGACTCGACCGACCCGGGGCCACTGTGGGCGCTGTCCTGGCGGGCCAGGGCAGCCGCCTGGATGATCCGCCACCGAGGACTGCTGGAAGCGGCCGCCCGGCGTTGACCCGGGGCCCGCTCACATAGGCAGTCGTGAGGCAGGGCAGGGCCGTCGGCCCTGCCCTGCCCTGCCTTCTGGAACCAGCCGTCCCGGACCACGGCCGCACGGTGTCGCCCGAACTCCCGGTTGATCGTCCGAAGTGGACGTGCCGGTTCGGTCGCGCGGGTCGCCGGGTGGTGGCGCGGCCGGCCGGCTCGACCGGAACGTCGCCCGCCGCGGGGGACTACCGGGACGCCCCACCCGTGGACGGGTCGGCGACCAGGCGGAACAGGTCGCGCGTCGGGTGCACGTCGACCGGGATGCGCGTCCCGACTTCGATGATCTCCTCCCCGCCGACGAGGTGGCTCGTGGTGAACGGCGGCCGGCCCGGCACGGTGACCAGCATCCGGACCCTGGTGCAGCGGTCGTCCTCGCCGCACCACACGCGCTCGGCGGACGTGACCTCGCCCATGACGCGCACGCCGGCCGTGTCCAGGTCGCGCCACACGCGCTGGTCCCGCACGGTGCCGACGACGGCCAGGACCAGGACGACCACGGTGAGAGGAGTCAAGACGAGACCGGTCACGACGACGCCCACCTTGTCGTCGTCGGGGACGTACCCGTTCAAAGCGGCCAGCAGGATCAGGGGACCGGCACACACGACCAGGAGCCCGAGCGCGGTCCAGATCGGCTGCTCGGCAAAGCCCGTCGGACGGTTCACCGGACCTTCCGCCTCGGGTAATCCGCCACTCGTCACGGTTCGAAATAGTACGGACCTGATCCAGTCGGCGGTGCCGGTTACTCGCACTTCTCCAGCAGCCACGATCGCCTGACCGCACCCTGGGCGCCGGGATGCCGGATCCAGGCTCCTTAGTCGGCCGACAGCTCCTCCGTCGCCGTGCGGCCCAACGCCGTCGTCCGGCGCAGGAAGTCCGCCAGCAGCGCCAACTCGTCCTCGCTGTACCCCTCGAACAGCCCGTCCATCGCCGAGTTCATCCCCGAGTACAGCCCGAACAGCTCGGCATTGCGGTCCTTCACCGGCCGCACGGTCACCGCCCGCCGGTCCGCGGCCTGCGGATCGCGTTCGCGCGTGACCCACCCGCCCTTCTGGAGCCGGTCGAGGATGCCGGTCAACGTCGCCGGGTGCAGCCCGGCGCGGCGTGCCAACTCGCCCGGCGTCATCGCACCGTGCTTGAGGATCAGCTCCAGGCAGTCCAGGTCGACGTCCTTCAGCTCCAGCCGCCGGCCGACCTGGTGGTTGAGCAGCGACAACTGGTTGCGCAGGTCGCGCAGCGCCTCCTTGATGGCCGTGACGGTCCGACGCCGGTCCCGCGCACTCCCTGAACTTATGGAACTCATATGATATGGTCTCCGTATCGTATCCGATCCACACGGAGTCTAACCGGGGGAACCAGCCATGACCGTCCTCGTGACGGGGGCGACCGGCACCGTCGGCCGCCACCTCGTCCGCCTGCTCGACGGACCCGTGCGCGCCGTGAGCCGCGACCCGCACGCCGACCTGGGCCCGCACGACGCGGAGCACCGCGTCTCGGTCGTCGACAACGACCCGATGCACCTCGTGGGCGTCACCGCCCTGTTCGTCCACCCGCGCGCCGTCGCCGACCCGGCCACCCTCGTCGCGCGGGCCCGTGCCGCCGGTGTGGGCAAGGTCGTCGCGCTGTCCGCGTCCAATGTGGACGACGACCCGGCCGACCAGCCCTCACGTCACCGCGGCGACCGCAACAAGGAAGCCGAGGACGCCGTCGCCGGCAGCGGCCTGCCCTGGGTGAGCGTGCGCGCCGGGTCGTTCGCCGGGAACACCGCCACCGCCTGGGCACACCAGATCCGCGCCGGCGACGTCGTTCACGGGCCCTACGCCGACTTCTCCGAGGCGCCGCTGCACGAACGCGACCTCGCCGAGGTCATCGCCCACGCGCTGACCACCGACACGCTCGACGGCCGCCGCGTCGAGGTCACCGGACCCCGTTCGCACACCCACGACGAGCTGGTCGCGATCATCGGCGGCGCACTCGGGCGACCGCTGCGCTACCAGGAGATCCCGCCCGAGCAGGCGATCGCCAACTTCGTCCGGGCCGGCCTGCCGGAGCCGTTCGCGCACGCCCTGATGGCCCGTTACGCCAGGGGAGCGGGCCTGCCCGCCACCGTCACCGGCGAGGTCGACAAGATCCTCCGCCGCCCCGCCCGGACCTATCCCGACTGGGTCGCCGACCACCTCGACATGTTCACCGGAGACCACTCATGACCATCCTCGTCACCGGGGCGGCCGGCACCGTCGGCCGGCACCTCGTCACCCAGCTCCTCGCCGCGGGCCACCAGGTCCGGGCGCTCAGCCGCCACCCCGAAGCCGCCGGGCTGCCCGCCGACGTCGAGGTCGTGCGGGGCGACACCACCGACGTGGACAGCCTCGCCGCCGCGTTCGCCGGCGTCACCGCCGCGCACCTGATCAACTTCGGTCGCGGCTACCAGCCGCTGGACAACGGCGAGCAGATCGTCGCCGCCGCGGTCCGCGCGGGCGTCCGGCGCGTCACGCTCCTCGGCGGCTGGTCCGAAGGCACCCTCGAACCCGCCGTGCGCGCGAGCACGCTCGACTGGACCCAGCTCCAGCCGCGGGCGGACTTCATGGCCAACACCCTCGCCGACTGGGGACCGCCGCTGCGCGCCCACGGCGTGATCCGCGAACCGCACGGCGACCGGCTCGGCGCCTCCGTGCACGAAGCCGACATCGCCGCCGTCGCCGCCACCGCCCTCACCACCGACGGCCACGCCGGGCAGACCTACACCATCACCGGCCCCGAAGCGCTCACCCCGCGCGCCAAGGTCCGGCACCTCGCCGACGCCACCGGCCGTGACCTGCGGTTCGAGGAACTGACCCCCGACCAGGCCCGCGCGCTGTGGACGGCCGAGCCGCCGCCGTTGCAGATCTACCGCGTCGCACCCGGCGGCCCGGCGGAGAAGGCCGACTTCGTCCTCCGGCTCTACGCGAACGTCCCCGAGTCCGGCTCGACGCCCACCGACACCGTCGAACGCGTCACCGGCCGGCCCGCCCGCACGTTCGCCCAGTGGGCGGTCGACCACGCCGACTCGTTCCGGCCGTCAGCCGCCTGAACGAGGGGTGACCGGGTCCGCGTGGACCCGGTCACCCCTCGTCCGGGAACACTCCCTCGTCCGGGAACACTCCGGACTCAAGCGCCGTGCCCGCCCCGCAGCTGCACGACCACCACCGTGATGTTGTCGTGCCCGCCCGCCTTCAACGCCACGTCCACCAGCTCCCGCGCCACCTCCACCGGCGGCAACCCGCGCGGCAGGACCTCCAGCAGGTCCTCCGGCTCCGGCACGTAGTTCCACAGCCCGTCGCTGCACAGCACCAGCAGGCCCGCCGTCTCCACCCGGAACGTCACCGTCTGCGGCGCCTCGATCCCCGAGTCCGCGCCCAGCCACCGCGACAGCACGTGCGCCCGCCGGTCGGTCAGCGCCTCCTCCTCGGTCAGCACACCCTCCGCCACGAGCTGCGCCGCCCACGTGTCGTCCGTGGTCAACCGCGCCGCACCACCGGCGGCCACCAGGTAGGCGCGGCTGTCGCCGACCCAGCCCACCGTCGCCGACTCGTCCGTCACCACCGCCGACACGAACGTGCAGGAAGGCGCCACCTCGGCCGCCTCCGGCCGCGCCAACCGGCTCACCGCGTCGTTCGCCGCCACCACCGCGTCACCGGTGGACTTCTCGGCGTCCGTGCCGGACTGCAACCCGGTCAGCAGCACGTCCGCCGCCGTGTCCACCGCCGTCTGCGACGCCCGCTCGGCCCGCTCCGACGACGCCACCCCGTCGCACACCACCACCGCGACACCACGCCCGCGGACCCGGCCGAACGCCATCGAGTCCTCGTTGCGCCGCCGCCGCTTGCCCCGGTCGCTCACCCCCGCCACCGCGGGCAGCACGAACTCCACCCGGTCCCGCGCCGACGGCCGCGCCCGACCGCACGCCTCGCAGAACCCCTCCGCGTCGAACTCCTCACCGCCGCACGCGCACATCGGCGGCCACTGCGCGGCCGGACCACCCACCGGTGTCCGCTGCACCCGCAGGTTCCGGCCGCACGCCTCGCAGAAGCGGTCCTGCGACGTCACCGGCGACGCGCACTCGGGACAAGACTCCATCGTCACACCAACGTCCTGGGCCGGACCGCGTTCGCGCGGTCGACGAGCGCGATGCGCTCCTCCGGGGTGTCCGCCAACCGTGCCAACTGCCGATAACAGCGTTCCAGGCCCGACCTCAGACCCGACTCGCTCAACTCGCAGCCCACCAACCTCCCCTGAGGCGGGGAACCGTCGCCCGGCAACGACTCCAACGCTACGCGGAGCAACTCCGCCGTCAACCCGGCCCGCCTCGCCACGTCCAACTCCAACCCCGACAGCCGCGCACCGGCCGCCATCACATCCGACAACGTCCCACCGGCCGACTGCGCCCGCACCGCGGCGACCTGCGCGGCCACGTGGTGGACCGACGTGTCGGGCACCGAGTGCAGCACGTCCACCGCCGCCTCCCGGTCGCCCTGCGCCGTCAACACCCTGGCCAGCCCGAACGCCGCCGACACGTACGCGTGGTCGGTACGCCACACCACCTCGTAGCCGCACGACGCCGCGTCCCGGTCGCCCTGCGCCTCCGCGCACACCGCCGCCGCCAGCTTCGGCGCCGGCTCACCCGGCAGCACGTCGCACACCTGCTCGAACGCGGCCCGCGCGTCGTCCGCCCGGCCGGCCACGAGCGCGGCCACACCCCCGTACCAACCGGGCCGCCAGTCGTCCGGCGCGGGCGTCAGCGGATCGTCCGGATCGTCCGCGTCCGAGGGGGACGTCAGCTCCGCCAGCTCGGTGACCGCCTCGTCCAGCCGGCCCGCCTCGATCAACGCCCGCACCACCTGCAACCGCACCTCGACCGTCTGCACCGGGGCCGCCCGCAACGCCGCCACCACCTGATCCGGGTCGCCCGTGGTGGCGGCGGTCGCCAGGAACCCTGCCGCCGCGTCGGCCGTGTCCACCTGCGGCACCGGCAGGCCCGTCGCCACCGCCCGCACGTCCAGCCCGCCCTCCGTGCCGAACGCGCGCCGCTCCGGCGTGAACTGGCGTGACACACCCGGCCGCGGCACGTCGTCCTGCTCCGCCAACACCTCCCGCAGCACGCCCGTCAGCTGCTCGGCCATCTCGTCGGCCGTGGCGAACCGCTGCTCCGGATCCGGGTGCGTCGCGCGGCGCAGGAACCGGTGGAACGACTCGTGCCGGCGCAGCAGCGGCTCCTCGTCCGGACTCGGCAGCGACTCCTTGTGCCGGCCGCGGAAGTCGAACCGGAAGCTCATCACCGCCAACGCCCGGCCCACCGTGTACAGGTCGGACGCCACCGACGGGCCGACCCTGCCGATCTCCGGCGCCTGGTAGCCGACGGTGCCGTAGATGGGGGAGTGCCGGTCGTCGACGCGCCGCACCGCCCCCAGGTCGATCAACTTCAACTGCTCCTCGGTCTGGATCACGTTGTCCGGCTTGAAATCGCAGTACAGCAGGCCCACGCCGTGCAGGTAGCCCAACGCGGGCAACACCTCCAGCGCGTAGGCGATCGCCTGTGCCAGCGGCAACGCCCCGGCGCCCGTGCCGTGCTTGATCATGTCCTTGACCGAGGTGCCGCCGACGTACTCCATCACGATGTAGTCGACCAGCTCGCCACTGGCCCGGTCCTCGTGCCGCACGAAGTTGTGGATCTTGACGATATTAGGGTGCTCCACCTCGGCGAGGAACCGCCGCTCCGCCATCGCCGCCGCCATCGCGTCCGCGTCACCGGAGTCCAGCAGCCCCTTCAACACCACCCAGCGGTCGCTGACGGCGTGGTCGAGGGCCAGGTAGATCCAGCCGAGGCCGCCGTGCGCCAGGCATCCGAGCACTTCGTACTGGTCGTGCAGCACCTCGCCGGGGGCCAGCTTCGGCGTGAACGAGTAGTGGTGCCCGCAGTGCGCGCAGAATCCCTCCACCTGGCCGGGCCTGCCCTCCCGACCCCGACCGACCGCCTTGCCGCAACTGGAGCAGAACCGCTTCGCCTCGGGCACTTCGGGGTTGGTCAGGACGGCCGTCTTGGGATCCCGGTAGGGCACCCGCGGCACCTCCACCAACCCCGCCCCCAACCGACCTCGGGCGGACGACCGGGAAGCCCCCGACGCCCGCCGCGTCCGGCCGGCCGACCCGGTCGAGCCCCCTGAGCCACCGGAACCACCACCTGAACCGCCGGAAGCGCCCGCACCCCCACTACGCGCGCCACCGGCCGGACCGGCCGGACCGGCCGCAGCACCCAACGGCGCCGTGCCTGGCCCTGTCGCAGGGCCTGTCGCAGGGCCAGTTACAGGGCCAGTTACAGGGCCGCTGTAGGCGCCAGTGGCGGGGCCACTGTCCCGCTTTGCCACGGGCTCACGGTCCCGTCCAGTCGCGGGGCCACTGTCCGGCCTGGTCGCGGGGCCGCTGTCGGGACCGTCGTCCCGGTCGGATTGGTGTCCGTTGTGGGGAATCGTGCTCATCGAGGGACCTCCGTCCTCGCCGGCACCGCATCGAACTCCGCCACATCCCGAAAACGTCTCCGCAGCCCGTCGAGTGCCCCACCCGTCTTCACCACGACCACCGCCCGCCGCCCACCGAGCTGAACAGCACCCTGAACAGCACCCTGAACAGCGCCGCACCACACCCGAAGTCCGTCCATGTCAGTCCCGGTACACCGCGACCGGCGGGGCAGGGGGAGGGCCGAGCCACCGCTGGTGCAGCCGCGCCCACGTCCCGTCCGCCCGCATCCGCTCCAACAGCGCGTTGACGAACCGCACGAAGTCCTCGTCCGCCTTCGGGACCGCCATCCCGTACGGCTCGTCGGTGAACTTCGGGCCGACGATCTTCGTGTACGGGTCCTGCGCGGCGAACCCGGCCAGGATCGTGTCGTCGGTGGAGATCGCGTCCACCTGCCCCTGCTGGAGCAGCACCAGGCAGTCCGTCCAGTTCGGCACGGACACCGCCACCGGCCGCACCGGCGCGGCGGCCACGTTGGCCAGCGAACTCGACCCCTTCGTCGCGCACACCCGCTTGCCGCCCAGCGACTCGATGCCCGTCACGTCCGAGTTCGACGGCACCAGCACCCGCTGCCCGGCCTCGTAGTACACGGTGGAGAAGTTGACCCTCTGCCACCGTTCGCACGTCACCGTCATGGTCCGCACCACGATGTCGACCTCCCGGTCCTCCAGCGCCGGGATGCGCTGCTCGGACGTCAGCACCTTGTACTGGATCGCGTTCGGATCACCGAACACCGCCCGCGCGACCTCCCGCGCCATGTCGACGTCGAAACCCTCCAACTCGCCCGAGAACGGGTTGCGGAACCCCATCTGGAACGTGTTCTGGTCCACGCCCACGATCAGCCGGCCCCGCTGCTGGACCCGCGCCATGGTCGACCCGGCCGGCATCTGCCCCGGCACGGGCAGCGGCCCTGTCGGACGCAGGCTCGCCCTCGGATCGCACGACGCGGGCGGCACGGCGGGTGCGCTGGGCGGCGCGGTCAGCTCCACCACGTCCGCCGGCAACGGCAGCACGGCCGAACCGCCACCGATCGGCGGCGCGCCACTGGGCACCGGGGCGCACGCCGCGAGCACCACGGCGAGCAACGCCGCCACCGCGGGCCTCACCGGTACTCCTTGAGCCGCTGCCACAACCCGAACGACGACGCCACCGGCGCCAGCAACGCCAGCACCACCACCAACGGCACCGCACCGCCCAACGCGGCCCGCGCCCGCCCGATCGCCTCGGTCAGCTCCGCCCGCGCCGCGCCGATGGCGTCCACCAGGTCGGCGTCCAACGCGTCGAACGCCGTGGTCGCGCCCGCCGGGTCCGGCCCCAACGCCAGGTCCACCGCCGCGGTGAAGTCGCCCTCGTCGTCGGCCGCACGGATCCGACGGTGCGCCTCCTGCCACCGCACGTGGTGGTCCACCGCCCCCACCACCGCAGGCGTCCCGTCCAACGCCCGCGCCCGGCCCAGCAGGTCGGCCAGGTTCCGGTCCGCGTCCAGGTAGTTCTTCTCGTACTCCGCGCCGCTGCCCCGCGCGACCAGCGTCAACGTCTCGTCGCCCCGCGCGGTGAGCGTCGCGATCCGGGACCGCGCCAGCAGGTCCACCAACGTCGCCTCGTTCTTGCTCTCCGACGCGTGGTAGACCACGAGCAGGCTCGCGAGCAGCACCCACAGCAGCGAGAACGCGGTCAGCGCGGTCGCCACCACCAGACCGGGGTTGAGCACCCGGTTCGTCCGGCGGGTCAGGTACCGCTGGACCAACACCAGCACCACCAGCACCAACGCGCCCAGCAGGAGTTCCAGCCACGGCAGCGACGCGGCGTCCTCCAGGTCGCGCACCACGTTCCGGGTCTCCACCTCGTACAGCTCCCGCGCGGCGGGCAGCAGCTGCGTGCGCATCAACGTGGACGCCTCACGCAGGTACGCCGCACCGACAGGGTTGCCCTGCCGGTTGTGCGCGCGGGCCGCTTCGACCAGGCCCGTGTAGACCGGCAGCTGGCCGGACAGCGTGGACAGCGCCTCGATCAGCTCGGGGGAGCGGGTGATCTCGCCGGTCGCGGTGGACAACGCCGCGGCGGCCTTCGCCACATCCGCCTCGTACCGCCGCCGCAACACCGTCGACTCGACACCACCGGACAGGAACGCGCTCGCCGCCGCGGCGTCCGCGTCCGCCATCGCCCGGTAGACCTCCTGGGCGGCGAACGCCAGCGGCTCGCTGCGGTCGGCCAACGCCTCCAACGCGTCCGACCGGCGCTGCACCGACGCCGCGGTCGACGCCCCGACCAGCAGGCTCACCACGATCAGCAGCAGGGCGAGCAGGCTCAGCCGACCCGGCGTGCTGCGGGCCAGACCGGTCACCCGCCGCACGGGACCGCGGTTCCGCTGAGCCTCGACCAGCACGACCGCCCCCTTCCCGAGGTGATCGGCGCCACTCGCCGCTCCGTTAGCGTAGATCGAAATACGCCGATCGGACCGCGATTGACCCCAACCGGCGCGGCACGCCCGGACGCACTTCGCGCGGCGCCCTCGGTCGGGTGACGCTCAGCCCCGCCCGAGCCGGTCGCGCACCTCCATCAGGGCCTCACCCAGCAGGTTCAGGCCGCGCCACGTGGCCGGATCGGCGGCGCGCTCGTCGTCGGCGGCCAGGCCGATGCCCCAGATCCGGTCCAGCGGGCTCGCCTCGACCAACACCCGTTCCCCGGTGCCCAGCAGGTACTCGCGCAGGTCGTCGTGCGCGCCGAACTTCGCCAGGTTCCCGCGCACGACGACGTCGAGCCGCCCGGCCACCCACGTGTCGTCGTCGAACCCGCGGACCTGGCGGCCCAGGGACTTCGCCTCACGGGGCGTGCGCGCCGCGAGGACCCGGGCGGCGGTGTGCTCGTCGCCGAACATCAGCGCCTTGCCCCACATCATGTAGTGCTCGGCCGTCCGGTAGTCGCGCCCGTCCTCGGTGAACGGCGCCTCCCACCACTGGCTCAGGCACTGCTTGCCGACCGGTGCGCCGGGCTTCGCCTCGTGCCCCCAGAAGAACAGGTATTTCGCCACGGCGCAGACGATGTCACACGGCGCGCGTCACACGAACGGGTTTTCAGCGCGGCAGGTTTCAGCGCGGCGGCAGGGGCAGCGGGACGGCGGGCAGCCCGTCCAGGCTGACCGCGACGTGCTCCTTCTTGTCGCAGTACGCCGCGAACTCCTCGTCGGACTTGCGCTCGAAGTACTCCTCGTGCAGCGTCCGCTCTTCCCGGTAGTCCATGAACGGCACCGCGAACCCGCACGTGTCGCTGATCAGCTTCGCGGTGACGACCACGACCGCCCGCAACGCCGGCCCGTCCGCGTCGCCGAACCCGGCGACCAACTCCGCGAACCTCGGGTCGTCCCGGAACACGGGCTCACCCGTCCCGTGCACCCGGACGATGTTCGGCGGACCGTCGAACGCGCACCACATCAGCGTGATCCGGCCGTTCTCGCGCAGGTGGGCGATGGTCTCGGCGTGGCTGCCGCCGAAGTCCAGGTACGCCACCCGCTGCTCGTCCAGCACCCGCCAAGTGCCCTTGCGGCCCTTCGGCGACAGGTTCAAGTGTCCGTCGGCCGACAGCGGCGCGGTGGCCGTGAAGAACACCGGCTGCGCCTCGATGAACTCGCGCAGGCGCCCGTCGATCCGTTCGTAGGTCTTCCCCATGCTCGCAGTATCAACGCCGGATCAGCCTTCGACGACCCTGTAACGCCGAACGTCACTTCCCTTGAGACCGGTGAACGACCGTACACGTCGCCACAGGTCGGACACCCCGACCGCACCGTCCCCACGGGCCAACGCGTCCCGGTGCGCCTGCGCCGACGTCCACTCCGCGTAGTTCAGCACCCGCAGGCCGTCCGAGCTGATGTGGAAGTGCCCGGAGATGCCGCCCGGGTCCGGCTCGTCCTCGGCCGCCAGCGCCGAGAACACCAGGTCGATCCACTCCTCGGCGACGCCGGTCCGGTCGAACTCCACCGACACCAGCACCACGCAGCCGACCGGCCGGTCCGGTGAGGCCAGGCCTCCGGACCGGTAACGCCGGTACGCCACCCCGCCGTCGACGTCCGCCGGGCCGGACCACTGCGAGTAGGTGACGGGGTCACCGCCTTCCAACGGCTCCAGCCACCGCACGTCCAGCAGACCGTCGGGACGGGGTTCGAACGGCACGCGGCCGTAGTGGACGAGGACGAGTTCGGCATCGGCACGGGTCAGATCCATGACTCCGACGCTAAGCGCGGCGATCCCGCCATGAATCCGTCACATGACCGGTCAAACCCCGTTGCACGCCGTCCGGCCGCGACACCAGACTCCGGCAATGGCATCCGAGACCCGCCGTTCCCTGATCCAGCACTCCAGGCTCCGCCGCGACCCGCACGCGATGCTGCGCCGCATGCTCGACCGGGTCGAGCCGGGAGCCCTCCTGGACGACCCGACCAAGGAACTCGAACAGCGGATCGCCGACCTGCTCGGCAAACCGGCCGCCCTGTTCTTCCCCTCCGGCACGATGGCTCAGCAGGCCGCGCTGCGCGTGCACGCCGAACGCACCGGCCGCCGCACGTTCGCCGCGCACGCCCAGTGCCACCTCGCGCTGTGGGAGGACGGCGGCTACAACGCGGTGCACGGCCTGCGGCACAAGACCGTCGGCGACCACCACGGCCTGATCACCCTCGACCACCTCGCCGAGGTCCGCGAACCGATCGCCGCGCTGCTGCTGGAACTGCCGCAACGCGAGATCGGCGGCCTGTTGCCCGAGTGGGACGACCTGGTCGCGCAGACCACATGGGCCCGCGAACGCGGCGCCGCGACGCACATGGACGGCGCCCGCCTGTGGGAGGCGCAGACCTACTACGAACGGCCGTTCGCGGAGATCGCGGACCTGTTCGACACGGTCTACGTGTCGCTCTACAAGAGCCTCGAAGGCGTGCGCGGGGCCGTTCTCGCGGGCGACCAGGAGACGATCGACTCCGCGTCGGTGTGGCGGCGCAGGCTCGGCGGCGCGATCCCGGACGCCTGGCCGCTGGCCGTCGCCGCGCTCGTCGGGCTGGACGACGTGCTGCCCCGGATGGCCGAGTTCCGCGACCACGCCCGCGCGGTGGCCGCCGCCATCAACGCCGACGGCTACGCCCGCACGTACCCCGAGGTGCCGCAGACGCCGCTGTTCCACGTCCACGTGCCCGCGTCGAAGAAGGCCGTGCAGGCGGCGGCGAAGCGGATCCACGACGAGACCGGCGTCGAACTGCCGAAGCACCCCAAATCGTCGCCCGATCCGGGCCGGTGCACCATCGAGTTGACCATGGGCGTGGTGTCGCTGGAGTTCACCCCGCAGGAGGTGGCCGACCTGATCCGGCAGCTGCGCTGACCCGGCTAGCCCGGCTAGCCCGGCCGGTCCGGCTGACCGGCTGCCCGGCTGCCCGGCTGACCCGGCTGCCCGGCCGGTTCGGCTGCCCGGCTGACCCGGCTGACCCGGCTGACCCGGCTGACCCGGCTAGCCCGGCTAGCCCGGCTGTCCGGCTAGCCCGGCTGTCCGGCTAGCCCGGCTGTCCGGCTAGCCCGGCTGTCCGGTGACGGCGTCGAGCCCGCGTCGCAGCAGATCGCGCTCGGCGTCGTTCCCGGCCAGGTCCAACGCCCGCCGGTACGCGTCGGCCGCCGCCGAAGTCCGTCCCGCGCGACGCAGCAGGTCGGCGCGGACGGCGTGGAACAGGTGGTACCGGTCCAACGCGGCCAACCCGTCCACCAGCGCCAACGCCGCCTCCGGCCCGTCCACCTCGGCCACCGCGACGGCCCGGTTCAACGCCACCACCGGGCTCGGCGTCAACGCCAGCAGGTGGTCGTACAGCCGCACGATCTGCGCCCAGTCGGTCGGCGGCGGATCGCTGTGGACCGCGTTGATCGCCGCCTGCACCTGGTACGGGCCGGGCCGGTTGCGGCGCAGGCACAGCCGGACCAGCGCGCGGCCCTCCTCGAGCATCTCCCGGTCCCACGACGAGCGGTCCTGGTCGGCCAACCGCACGAGGCCGCCGTCCGGGCCGGTGCGCGCCGGACGGCGGGCGTGCAGCAGCAGCATCAGCGCGAGCAGGCCGACGACCTCCGGCTCGTCCGGCATGAGCTCCGCCAGCACCCGACCGAGCCGCACCGCCTCGGCGCACAGGTCCTCGCGCACCAGCCGGTCACCCGAACTGGCCGAGTAGCCCTCGTTGAACACCAGGTACACCACCGCGAGCGCACCCCGCAGCCGGTCGGGCAGCTCCGCGTCGCCCGGCACCCGGTACGGGATGCGCGCGTCCCGGATCTTCGCCTTCGCCCGGACCAGCCGCTGCGCCATCGTCGACTCCGGCACCAGGAACGCCCGCGCGATCTCCGCCGTCGACAGCCCGCCGAGCAGCCGCAACGTCAACGCCACCCGCGCCGCCTGGTTCAACGCCGGGTGGCAGCACGTGAAGATCAGCCGCAGCCGGTCGTCACCCACAGCGCCCACCTCCACGGGCTCGTCACGCACGTGCAGCAGCGCCGCCTGGGCCTGCTTGTCGTCGCGCGCCGACTCCCGGCGCAGGCGGTCGATCGCCCGGTTGCGGGCCGTGGTGATGATCCAACCCGCCGGGCTCAGCGGCACACCGGTCTCCGGCCAGCGCCGCACGGCCTCGGCGAACGCGTCCTGGACCGCTTCCTCGGCGACGTCGATGTCGCCGAAGACGCGGACCAGGACGGCCACCGACCGGCCGTACTCGGCCCGGAAGACCTCCTCGACCGGCGTCACGTCCGCTGTCACCTCATCCGGGGAAGTCCTGGAACGGCCGGACCTCGACCGGCAGCGTGCACGCGACGCTCATCCGGCGGCCCCACTCCAGCGCCGCGTCCAGGTCGGGCACGTCGATGATGTTGAAACCGCCGATGTGCTCCTTGGACTCGCTGAACGGACCGTCGGTGACGACCACCTCGCCGTTCTCGCCCGGCCGCAGCGTCGTCGCCGACTCCGGCGCGTGCAGTCCGCCCGCGAACACCCACACGCCGGCTTCGCGCATGTCGGCGTCCACGGCCTGGACGTCCTTCATGATCCGTTCCAGTGCCTCCGGCTCGGGAATGTCGTAGCCGGTCGGCTCGATCACGCTGATCAGGTACTGGGTCATCTCGTCCTCCTCGGAGCGGGTTCCTGCGACGCCCTCTACACGAACGGGGCCCGACCGGATCGACACGACTCCGGAAAAATCTTGGGAACCGCCTCAGATCACCACGACGAGCTTGCCGATCCGCCGGTTGTGCTCCAGGTCGTCGTGCGCGCGCCGGATGTCGTCCAGCCGGTACACCGTCGTCGGCCCGAGCGACACCTCACCGCCCGCGACCTGGTCGAGGAACCGTTGCAGCACGTCGGCGGGAAGGTCCTCGCCCTCGCCGCCGTACGCGGTGAGCCGGACGCCCTTGGGCAGGTAGCCGATGGGGTAGAAGTCCCGCACGATCCACTCGTTGGACAGCATCCCGGTGAAGCACACCGTGCCGTGCACCTTCGTCGCGGCGAGCGTGTCCGGCAACGTCGGCGTCCCGACCAGCTCCAACGCCGCGTCCACCCCGTCCGGGACCAGGTCGCGCACCTGCCGGGCCACCTCGCCGTCGTCCACCAACGGGTGGGCCACCCCGTGCTCGCGCAGCACGTCGAGCCGGTCGGCGCTGCGGGTCGTGGCGAGCACCGCGGCCCCGATGTCGTTCGCCAGGGCGGTCGCCGCGAACCCGAGCGCGGACGTGCCGCCGCGGATCAGCAGCGTCTGCCCGGCGCGCAGGTCCAGGCCCGTGGTCAACGAGCCGTAGGCGGTCTGCAACGTCTCCGGCACCGCGCCCAGCACCTCCCACGGCAGGTCGGAGGCGAACGGGATCAGCAGCTCGCGGGGCACCACCGTGTGCTCGGCGTACCCGCCGTCGAACACCCGCCCCATGCCGCCCATCATCGCCGCCACCTGCTGTCCCAGGGGCAGGTCGCAGTCGCTGTCCACCACGCCCACGGCTTCGATGCCCGGCACGCGCGGGAACGTGACGCCCTCGGCCAGGCCCAGCCGGGTGTGCAGCTCGGACCGGTTCACCCCGAACGCGCCGACCTTCACCCGCACCCACCCCGGCGGCGGCTCGGGCACCGGCCGCTCCACCACCTGCAGGTTCTCCACCGGCCCCGGCCCGCTCAGCACGACCGCGCGCGTCATCCGTGGTGCTCCAAGACCAGGGTGAGCATCCGCCTCAACTCCTCCCGCTCGGCCGCCGACAGCGGCGCCAGCAGCGCGTCCTGAGCCTGCCCCAACACCCGGTCGAGATCGCGCAGGTGGGCCACCCCCGACGGGGTGATCGTCACGATGTTGCGCCGCTTGTCCACCGGATCCGGCCGGCGCTCGACGAACCCGCGGTCCGCCAACTCGTTCACGGTGGCCACCACGTCACTGCGGTCCACGCCGCCCCGACGCCCGAGGTCCGCCTGACTGGCCGGGCCGAACTCGTCCAACGCCGCCATCAAGGAGTAGTGGTAGCGCCGCGCGCCCACCGCGCCCAGCCCGTCCGACACGAGCCGGTGCGCGTGGGTCGTGGTCTGGCCGAGCAGCCAACTCGTCGCTCCGCGCAGCCGTTGCGGCGCGCCGTTGGTCTCCATGCCGCCGCAGCCTACCCACCTGTTGGCCAGGCCAACGATCGTGGCGGCTCAGGCGTGTCCGCCGACCGTCACCGTGCCGATGGTCAGCTCCGGCCGGCCCTCCAGGAACTCCCCGACCCGCGCGACCTGCCGGTCCAACTCGGCCAGTCGCGCCTTGGACAGGGTTCCGAACAGCTCCACCGTGACCACGATCCGCCGGCCCGACCGCTTCTGGTGCCACACCCCGGCGACCACGCCGTCCACCAGCACCACCGGGAAGTTCCCCGCCTGCCCACCCGACAGCGCCCGCTCGAACGCCCGGCCGGGGAACACCTCCTCACGCGGGTGGCTGCCCACCACGTACGCGTCGAAGTAGGGGAGCAGCCGCACCCCGCCCGGCGGCTCGTCGGGCCACGACACGTCGCCGCGCACCACCCACCCGCCGTCGACCTGCTCCAGGTCCGCCCGCTCGAACAGCTCGTTCACCCACCGCTTCGGCGCGGCCAGCCACTTCGCGAAGTGCGCCTGCGTCGCCGGCCCGTACGAGCGCAGGTAGGAGCGCAACAGCTCCACCGCGCCGTCCGCGGCCGGCGTGAAACCGGGCAGCCACCGCTGCGGACTGGTGTAGGCGACCTTGCGGCCCTTGTTCGGCGCGAAGCACATCGCGCCCAGGTTCGACGCCGCGCCCATCGCCTCCACCCACCGCGGCCACGGCGTGCCGCCGAACGCATCCATCACCCGATCGCCCGCCCACGGCCCGGTGCGCTCGACCACCGCCTCGGTCAACTCGTCACCGGTCAGCTCGGCGTCCCGCAGCGCGTCCGCGATCGCCGCCACCACCTCCGCCCTCTGTTCCCCGGTGAGCAGCACCGACCGCTGCGGCAGCCCGGCCAACGCGCCCGTCCACATCGGCAGGTCCGCCGTCGGCAGCAGGTGCACCGTGCCGCGCGGTCCGCGCGTCTTCACCAACGTCCGGTCCACCCACAACGCGTCCCGGACCTGCTGCCGGGTCAGGTTCGTGCGCAACCCGATCGACAACTCCGCCGCCGACATCACCTGGGCGTGCGCGCCGCACATGGCCCGAACCACCCCGACCGGGTCGTCCGACAGGTCCAGCAACGAATGCCGACGCAACCGCCGGCCGATCACACGCTCGGTCACAGGACTCACGCTAGAAGCCATTCAGGACAGAACCGGTCCTAAATCGAACCCGGATGCCCGAACCGCGCGATCCGCAGCCCGCCGTCGACCACCACGGTGTCGACCACCCGGAACCCCAGGCTCTCGTACAACGCGATGGCCGGCGCGTTCGCCGCACCCGTCGACACGATCGCCGGACCGCCCTCGGCCAGCACCTCCTCCACCAACCGCCGCGCGAACCCGAGCCGGAAATGGCTGGGCGCCACGCACAACCGGTCGATGTCCAGCACGCCGTCGACCTTCGCGTACCCGACGAACGCCACCAGCTCGCCGTCCACGTACCCGCCCAGCCACCGCAACGGCAGCCGTCTGATGTCGTCCACCGACTCGTGCAACGCCGGGATCCCGGTACTCCCGATCAGCTCCGCCTCCACCGCGTAGGACAGCAACGCGATCCGGTGCACGGCTTCCGCCGTCGTGTCGTCGGTCAGGTCCAGGGGAACGATCATGGGGCCACCGCCTGCTCGTGCGTGGGGACTCGTGCGTGGGGACGTGAGCCGAAGATTGCCATTCGGTGATCGGTTCAACCATGATCGCCCACGAACGGCTCCGGATCGAAGTACTTCGATACGTCGGCACGGCTCGTATACTCGGCGTGATCACCATGACGACGCGCGCCGAGCTCCCGCCGGACGCCTCCGAGCAGCTGCTGGAGGCGTTCAAGGCGTTGGCCAACCCCGTCCGGCTCCAGGTGCTCCAATGGCTGCGCGAACCCCTGCGCCACTTCCCTGTCGATCAGGAAACCGCGGAGCGGGTCGGCGTGTGCGTGAGCCACATCCAGGCCAAGACCGGGCTCGCGCAGTCGACCGTGTCCGCTTACATGGCGTCGCTGCACCGCGCCGGGCTGGTGCGTGCGACCCGGGTGGGGAAGTGGACCCACTACCAGCGCGACGAGCGGCACATCGCCCGGCTTGTCGACTTGCTCGGACGCTCGCTCTAGCGACGACCCCGGCGAGGGTGGAGCGGAAAAGACAAAGGCAAGGAGCTAATCCACTCCTTGCCACTCCTAATTTATAGCGGACCCCCGGTCTTGCCGCAAGACCCGGGTCGTGCCGCACAATCTGCGGCCGAAGCCAAGTACCCGCGGAAATCAGGGATTCGCGGAGTACGTCAACGGGGGTTTTCGTGTTCGACGTGATCGTGGCCGGCGCCGGGCCGACCGGCGTGATGCTGGCCGCCGAGCTGCGGCTCCAAGGCGTGAACGTGCTCGTGCTGGAGAAAGATCAGGAGCCGACCAAGGTCGTCCGCTCACTCGGCCTGCACGCGCGCAGCATCGAGGTGATGGACCAGCGCGGACTGCTGGAACGGTTCCTCGCGCTCGGCACGCGGTATCCGGTCGGTGGATTCTTCGCCGGCATCACCAAACCGTCACCGGAACGGCTGGACACCGCACACGCCTATGTCCTGGGAATTCCGCAGCCTCTCACCGATCGACTGCTGACCGAGCACGCCCTCGAACTCGGCGTCGAGATCCGGCGCGGCTGCGAGCTGGTCGGGCTGAGCCAGGACGACGACGGCGTGACCGCGGAGCTGGCCGACGGCACACGGCTGCGTTCGCGCTACCTCGTCGGCTGCGACGGCGGCCGGAGCACGGTGCGCAAGCTGCTCGGCGTCGCCTTCCCCGGTGAGCCGAGCACGGTCGAGACGCTGCTGGGCGAGATGGAGGTGGACGTACCGCACGAGACGCTGGTCGCGGTGATGGCCGAGGTCCGCAAGACCCAGCTCCGGTTCGGCGCCATGCCCCTCGGCGACGGGGTGTACCGCGTCATCGTGCCCGCCGAGGGGGTGGCCGAGGACCGCAGGGTGCCGCCGACCCTGGAGGAGGTGAAGCAGCAGCTGCGGGCGACCGCCGGCACCGACTTCGGCGTGCACTCGCCGCGCTGGCTCTCCCGCTTCGGCGACGCCACCCGGCTGGCCGAGCGCTACCGGACCGGCCGGGTGCTGCTGGCCGGCGACGCGGCGCACATCCACCCGCCGACCGGCGGGCAGGGGCTCAACCTCGGCGTCCAGGACGCGTTCAACCTGGGCTGGAAACTGGCCGCCGAGGTCAACGGCTGGGCGCCGGAAGGGCTGCTGGACACCTACGACTCCGAACGGCGCCCGGTGGCCGCCGACGTGCTCGACAACACCCGCGCGCAGATGCGGTTGATGTCGCTGGACGCGGGTTCGCAGGCCGTGCGCCGGCTGCTCTCGGAGCTGATGGAGTTCGACGAGGTGAACCGCCACCTGATCGAGAAGATCATCGCGATCGGGCTGCGCTACGACTTCGGCGAGGGCCACGACCTGCTCGGGCGGCGGCTGCGGGACGTCGGGCTGAAGCGGGGACGCCTCTACGGACTGATGCACGGCGGCCGTGGACTGCTGCTCGACCAGACCGGCCGGCTGTCGGTGCAGGGCTGGGCGGACCGGGTGGACCACGTGGTCGACGTCAGCGAGGAGTTGGACGTGCCCGCGGTGCTGCTGCGGCCGGACGGCCACGTGGCGTGGGTCGGTGAGGACCAGCAGGACCTGGTCGACCGACTGCCGCGGTGGTTCGGCGCCGCCACCGGCTGAGCGGGGTCGTCCGGTGTGCCAGGCCGTGACGTGCGGTCCGGCACACCCCCTCGTCCGTCACATCGTTAATCTGCGATACTTCGATTCGTTCGCAGGTTCCGCAGGACCAGGGGGAGACATGGGCTCGATCGACGGGATGGATCTGGGGCGCTTCGGGGTCTGGACGTTCGACTTCGAGGACCAGCCGGCGGGCATGGTGCGGGAGTCCGTCCAGGAGTTGGAAGAACTCGGCTGGCAGGCGATCTGGGTCCCGGAACTGCTCGGGCGGGAGGCGCTGACGCACGCCGGGTTCCTGTTGTCCTGCACCCGGCACATCACCGTTGTCAACGGCATCGCCAAGATCTGGTTGCGAGAGCCGCAGTGGATGCGGGGCGCGGCACTGCTCCTGGCCGACGCGTACCCGGACCGCCACCTGGTCGGCCTCGGTTTCGGTGACGTGCGCCCCGGGGTGAAGCCGTTGCGGGCGATGAGCGACTACCTCGACGCCATGGACGCGACGACGAGCCCGAACCCGTTGCCGCAGTCGCCGATGCGACGCGTGCTCGCGGCGTACGGGCCGAAGATGCTGGAGCTCGCGCGCGACCGTTCCCTGGGCGCGCACACCTACCACGTGTCCGTGCGGCACACGGCGCAGGCGCGGGAGGTGTTGGGCGACGGCCCGTTCCTCGGGGTCGAGCACGCGGTGCTCTTCGAAAGCGACCCGGACAAGGCCCGCGAGATCGCCCGCGAACACCTGCACCTCTACTTCACCTCGACGTACAACGTCGCCAAGTTCCTCCGCCTCGGCTACACCGAAGCGGACATCGACGGCGGACGCGGGAGCGACCGACTCGTCGACGACCTCGTGTTCTGGGGTGACATCGACACGATCGCCGACAAGCTCCAGGGCCACCTCGACGCCGGCGCCGACCACGTCGGCATCCAGGTCATCAACACCCCGCCCGGCCAGTCCGCCATGCCCCACTGGCGACGTCTGGCCGAGGCCCTGCTGCCCGCGAGCGTGTCCGGCCGGACGTGACCGATCACGGCGGCTCGGCGGTCCGAAACCCAAGGCGCCGCTGGTGACCCTGCTGAGGAAACAGGGGTCACCGCGTGGTGAGGCCGAGCGCGGCGCGGTGACCCCAGGCCAGGGTCAGGCATGCCTGCGCGCCACTGCGGGTCGCGGGCTCGGACGCGTAGTGGCGCACCCACTCCTCGGTGAACGGGATACCGCGCCCGTCCGGCCCGACCAGGATCGTGCCCTCACGCCCGGCGGCGACGATCCCGGCGAACAGCGCGTCGAACACGTCCGCGTCCACGGCGCTCACCACGAAGAGCTCCGGCGTCCACGTCAACGGGTCCAGGCCGACGCCGAGCACGTGCAGCCGTAGCGCGCCAGTCCCGTAAGCCGCCGCCAACCCGCCCAACGGTCCCGACTCGTAGTCGGGCGCCTCCTGGACCTCGTCGGCGTCCAGGAACTCCTCCACGTACTCCCGCGCGATCACGTGCCACAGGTCGAAGTCGGTGCCGTGGAACGTCCTCCCGGCGGGCGCGAAGTTCCCGGCGGGCACGCAGTGCAGCATCTCCGGCGCGGCGACCACCCGTTCACCGTCCCGCCGGTGCAGGTAGAACCCGCTGTCCGCGCCGTCCACCCGCACCGTCAGCACCACCAGCCCGAAGCACGTCGTGCGGGCCGCCAGGTCGAACGGGTCGCCGAGCGCCGCGCGGTACCGGCCCCCGGTCGGCGGCCTGCCCGCCAGGTCGGCCGCCGCCGCTTCGTACGCCAGCACCTCGGTCTCGTCCAGGTGGCCGAAGTAACCGGCCGAGGTGAACGCCAGGCAGAGGCCGCCGGGAGAGAAGTCGATCGACAGCGGCCGGTAGATCCGCCCGTCGAACAGGTGCCCCATGCCGGCGAGTCCGGAGAGGGCCGCGCTGTACCCGGACACGGGCCGGGCCTCGCGCGCCGGGTGGCCGGGCGGTGGCACGGGCCGCCACTCCAGCCGGATGTCGTCCAGCGGCAACGGTTTCGCCGGTATCCACTCGGGTCCGGTCAGCACGGGCAGGTCGTGCCGCCGCCACGACCGCGGGGCGGCGGACGCGGCCAGGTTCACGAGTCGCGGCTGGCCGAACCGGACGTGCCGGTACACCTCCGCGAAGCTCGGATCCATCGACCCCCCCAAGGTGGATCGCTATCGGAGACTCAACCTAGCACCAGGGCATGGTAATATCAAGGTTGACTTATATAAGTGTCCGGTGTGACGACTCCGTGGGAGGTCGGTGTGCGATTGCCGCGCGGGAGGTGGTTCTGGAGCCGTCGACTCGACTCACTGGAACTGGAGCTGGAACGGGTCAAGCTGGACGAGGCTGACGACCCGCGCAGCGAGGGCGACGGGAGTGAACCACACCCGACCGGGGAGTCCACGCGTGTGGTCGACGAGGAGTCCCGGGGTGACCACCTTGACTAGTACATTTAAAAATATATAGTCAGATGGGGCTGGTAGTGGCCAACCCGAGATGGCGAGGTCTGCGCATGGCACCCGACGACCGACTCTCGGTGTTCCTCGTCCAGCAAGGCATCTGGGACCTGGCCCTGGAGTCGATGCCACTCGCGGCCGGCTACCTCAAGGCCGCCGCGCTCGCCGACGAGCGGATCGCCGGGCGCTTCGACTTCGAGATCCTCAACTTCCGCGGCGGGGACACCCTGGCCGACATGGCGGAGCGGATCTTCAGCCTCCCGGCGCCGGACGTGCTCGCGTTCTCCGTGCTGGGGTGGAACTTCCGCGAGTTCTGCGCGCTCGCGGAGACCTTCAAGCAGGTCAACCCCGACGGCTGGGTGGTGTTCGGCGGCACGCACGTCGCCAACCAGGCCGACCGGACGTTCCGGCTGTGCCCGGAGGTGGACGTGGTCGTCAACGGCGAGGGCGAGCCCGTGTTCCGCGACCTGCTGCTCGCCTTCCTGGACGGCGTGTCGCCGCACGACCTGGCGGACATCCAGGGCCTGTCCTACACCGGCGGCGACGGCGAGGTCGTCACCACCGTGCCCAGACCCCGGCTGGACGACCTCGACGCCATCCCGTCCCCGATCCTGACCGGCGCGATCGACCTGACCGACGAGCACGGCGCGTTCCGGTACGACGTCGCCCTGATGGAGACCAACCGGGGCTGCCCCTACAAGTGCTCGTTCTGCTACTGGGGCGGTGCGGTCGGGCAGCGGGTGCGGGCGTTCTCCCGGGCCAGGCTGCGCGCCGAGCTGGAGGTGTTCGCCCGGCTCCAGGTGCACACGGTCGTGTTGTGCGACGCCAACTTCGGGATGCTGCCGATCGACGTCGAGTTCGTGGACGACGTCATCGCGGTGCGCGACCAGTACGGGTACCCGCGCGCGCTGGACACGTCGTGGGCGAAGAACAAGTCCGCGGTGTTCCACGAGATCGTGAGCCGGATGAAGCGCGCCGGGCTGCGCAGCTCGTTCACGCTGGCGCTTCAGACGCTCAACGACGCCGCGCTGCGCACCATGAACCGCCGCAACATGAAGGTGAACGACTGGGAGGACATGGTCGCCTGGCTGGACCGGGAGGGCCTGGACTGCTACGCCGAACTGATCTGGGGCGCGCCGGGCGAGACCGTCGAGTCCTTCATGGAGGGTTACGACAGGCTGTCCAGGCACGTGTCCCGGATCGCCGTCTACCCGCTGCACCTGCTGCCGAACACGGAGTACGCGGAGAAGAAGCACAAGTACGGGATCGTGTCGGTGCGCGGCGACAACGACGACTTCGAGTACATCCTCAGCCACGACACCATGACGCTGGCCGACAACCTCTCGGTGGTGCGGTTCCTGTTCTGGGCACGGGTGGTCGCGGAGAGCGCGCTGCTCCGGCACATCTGGGTCGGCCTGCGCGAGCTGACCGACCTGACCCAGTCCGGGGTGCTGCGCCGGCTCGACGCGTGGGTGGAGACGACGGACGACCCGGCGGTGACGCCGCTGCGGGCCGCCGTCGGGCGGGTGTCGAGCATGGACGTGGCCTACGGCGACGCCGTCGCCTACCTGTGCGGGCACCCGGAGGCCAAGCGGCTGCTGGCCCGGTGGTGGACCGAGGCGATCCGGCCGGACCTCGACCCCGCGCACGTGTCGCTGCTCGACGAGATCTTCCGGTTCGACGTGCTGACCCAGCCGCTCTACCGGCACCCCGACGCGCCTGCCTCGGCCGACCTGCCCGTCGTGCGGCTGGCGGACGGCGAGTACGCGGTGCGCCGCGGTGTCGTGCTCCGGCACGACGTGCCCGCCGTGGTGGCGGCGCTGCGCGCGGGCGGGGAGGCCGATCTGGAGCCTCGGGAGACGGTCCTGGACGTGTACTACCGGCTGGGCGCGGAGAACTTCGTGCGCACCACCAACCACGAGCAGATCGTGAACTACCTGGGCCTGACCGGCGCGGACGTGCCCGACGTATCTCAGACTTGACTTATATAAGTCGAGGCTGCACAATTGATCCGTGCACGCGTTCGACGTACTCGGCGACCCGGTCCGCCGGCGGATCCTGGAGTTGCTCGCCGACGGCGAGTTGGCCGCCGGTGAGATCAGCGCGGTCGTCCAGGCGGAGTTCGGCATCTCCCAGCCGGGGGTGTCGCAGCACTTGAAGGTGTTGCGCGAGAACGGCTTCACCAAGGTCCGCCCGGAAGGCACCCGCCGGCTGTACTCCGTCGACCCCGCGCCGTTGCGCGACGTCGACCGCTGGCTGGACCGCTATCGCGGGTTCTGGACCCAGCGGCTGGACTCGCTCGACACGGAACTGGCGCGCGGCAGACGCGCACGAGGGCCATCCGGCAGATCGTCCACCACCCCACCGGGCGAACCGACTTCGGACACGGAAGGCGCCAAGGGAAAATGACCGACATCACCGATGTGCTCGACGACACCCGCCGGGAGATCGTCACCAAGCGGATCGCCGCCGGCGAGGTACGGGCCATCCGGATCCGCAGGCACTTCGACGCCCGCCCCGAGGAGGTCTGGCACGCCTGCACCGACCCGGCCCGCTTCGGCCGGTGGTTCAGCGGCGTGTCCGGCGACCTGCGCCAGGGCGGCCGCTACGAGATGGACCTCGGCGTGTCCGGCGACATCCTCCACTGCGAGGCCCCGACCCGGCTCGTGGTGACCTGGGCGTACGACGACCGCGGCGCCGACGAAGTCGAGCTGCGGCTCGCGCCCGACGGCGACGGCACCGAGATGGTGCTGGAGCACGCCGCGGTGAACGAGACCGCGGAGATGGACGGCCGGCTGGTCGACGTCATCCTCAACGACGCGGGCAGCGGCGCGAACGGCCAGGGCGCGGGCTGGGAACTCGGCCTGGTGCTGCTCGACAAGTACCTGCACGACGAGCTTCCCGATGACCCCGGTGCGTGGGAGGAGTCTCCTGAGGCGCTGGAACTGGCCGACCGGTCCGGCGCGGCGTGGGAGGCGGCGCTGGCCGAGTACCGGAACGTGGGCGGCTGACGGGTCGCTGGAAGTTTGTTTTTCGGACAGCGCCGCGCTCGTCAAGGCACATCTTCACCCGCTCGAGCTGCCTTGACGAGCACGAGCGCGGCCCTGTCCGAGAGGCGAGTCCGGCGGGTCAGTCGGTCGGCCGTCAGCGGGCTTCGGCGCGCAGGCGCGCACCGGCGATCACCGCCTGACCGGCCGCGATGCCGCCGTCCGACGGTGGGATCGCGCCGTGGTGCAGCACCCGGAAACCCGCCGCGGTGAGTTCGGCGTCCACCCGCACCGACAGGTACTGGTTCAGGAACACGCCGCCGCTCAGCGCCACGACGCCCAAGCCCGTCTCCCGGCGCAGCCGACCGCACACCTCGCCGATCGCGGCGGCCAACGACGAGTGGAAACGCCTGCTCAGCACCGGCACGGGCGTCGTGGCCAGCTCGTCGACCACCGCCCGGACCCACGGCCGGACGTCCACGACCTGCAGTCCGCCGACGTCGTCCACCCGCACCGGCCACGGCGGCACGGGCGTGTGGTCGCCGCCCAGGACCTCCTCCAGCCGGATGGCCGCCTCGGCGTCGTAGCCGACCGAACGGCACACGCCGAGCAGGGCGCCGAACCCGTCGAACAGCCGGCCCGCGCTGGACGTGACCGGCGCGCCGACCCCGCGTTCGCACATCCTCAGCAGCACGTCGCGCTCGAACGGGTCGCGGTCGCGCACCGCGGCCAGCGGCAGGTCCGCCGCCTCCCGGCCGTAGGCGGCGTGCAGGAGGGCGAGCGCCACCCGGTCGGGTTCGCGGACCGCGCGGTCGCCTCCGGGCAGCCGGAACGTCGACAGGTGGCCGCGTCGTCGCGCCGACACGTAGTCGCCGACCAGGAACTCGCCGCCCCAGATCGTGCCGTCCTCGCCCAAGCCGGTGCCGTCGAACACGACGCCGATCGCCGGCTCGTCCACCCCGTTGTCGACCAGGCAGGACGCCAGGTGCGCGTGGTGGTGCTGCACGGCGATGGTGCGCAGCCCGGACCGCGCGGCCCACCGCGTGCCGTGGAAGTCCGGGTGCAGGTCGTGCGCGACGGCCACCGGGTCGACTTCGAGCAGCCGGCCCAGGTGTGCGACGGCGGAGTCGAAGAACGACCTGGTGCGCTCGGTGCCCAGGTCGCCGAGGTGCTGGGTGAGCACCAGCCGCCGCCCGGAGCCGTAGCACGCGGTGTTCTTCAGCTCCGCACCGACCGCGAGCACCGGCGGCAGGTCGAACGGCGGCCGCACCGGTCGCGGCACGTAACCCCGCGCCCGCCGGACGAGCTGCGGACGCGGCCCGCCGGCCAGCGGCACGACCCGGGCGATCGAGTCGTCCACCCGGCTGTGGATGCGGCGGTCGTGCTCCAGGTACGCGTCGCAGATGCGGCCGAGGTCGCGCCGGGCCGACTCGGCGGTGCGGGCCATCGGCTCGCCGGGCGCGTTGCCGCTGGTGGCGACGAGCACCGGGAAACCGGACGCGAGCAGCAGGTGTTGCAGGGGCGTGGAGGGCAGCATCACGCCGAGCACACCGAGGCCGGGCGCGACCTGCACGGACAGCGGCGCGTCCGGGTGCGCGCGGAGCAGCACGATCGGACGCGCCGGCGAGCACAGCAGGTCGGCTTCGGCGTCCGACACGCGCGCGTACCGGCGCACCTCGCCGACGTCCGCGACGAGCACCGCGAACGGCTTGTTGCCGCGGTCCTTGCGCTTGCGCAGCCGGGCCACCGCCTTGTTGTCCGCCGCGTCGACCACCAGCTGGTACCCGCCGTGCGCCTGCACCGCGACGACGAGACCGTCCCGCAGCAGCGCGGCGGCGGCCTCGACCGGGTCGCCCCCGGTCAACGGGACGCGGTCGTGGTCGGCCAGCCGGACCCGGGGGCCGCACACCGGGCACGCGTTCGGCTGGGCGTGGTAGCGGCGGTCGGTCACCGAGTCGTACTCGGCCTGGCAGTCCGCGCACATCGGGAACGGCGCCATCGTGGTCAGCGGCCGGTCGTAGGGCACGTCCAGGATGATGCTGAACCGGGGTCCGCAGTCGGTGCAGTTGATCAGCGGGTAGCGGTGGCGGCGGTCGGCGGGGTCGAACAGCTCGGTCAGGCACGGCCCGCACAGGTGGGTGTCGGCCGGTACCAGCGCCCGCCGCCGTCCTTCCGGGTCGCTGGGCCGGATGCGGAACCCGGCGGCCGGCACGTCCACCGGCTCGTCGGTGTAGTCGAACGAGTCGATCACGGCCAGCGGCGGCGGTCGTTCGGCCAGGTCGCGGGTGAAGCGCCGCACGTCGTCCGGCGCGCCCTCAACGCACACGGTGACGCCGTCCACCCCGTTGTTCGCCCAGCCGCCGAGCCGGTGTTCGGCGGCCGTGCGGTGCACGAACGGCCGGAAGCCGACTCCCTGCACGATCCCGCCGATCCGGATGGTCCGCCGCAGGCCCATCAGCACAGCCGGGGCAGCTGGGCGCCGCGCAGCACGTCGACCGGAGTGGTCCGGCCGCGCGCGTCGCGGATCCGCACCCGGCCGTCCCCGGTGACGACTTCGCCGACCGCCACCGTCGTCGCAGCTTCCGGCCACCCGCGCAGCACCCGCACCGCCTCGTCGGCGACATCGGGGTCCACGACCGCGCACAGGACGCCCTCGTTGGCCAGGTACAGGACGTCCAGGCCGAGCATGGAGGCGGCCATCCGGGTCTCGTGGCGCACCGGCAGCGCGGGCCCGTCGAGTTCGACGTCCACCCCGGACGCCCCGGCGAGTTCGTTGAGGACGGTGCCCAGACCACCCCGGGTCACGTCGCGCAGGCACCGGATTCCGGGGCCGCACGCGTCGAGCAGCGCCGCGACCACCCGGTTGAGCGGCGCGCAGTCGCTGGTGACGCGTTGCTCGAAGCCGAGTCCTTCGCGCAACGACAGCAGGTGCACGCTGTGGTCGCCGAGGTGGCCGGTGACGAGGACGGCGTCGCCGGGCCGCAGCAGCCGGGAACCCAGCCGCAGCCCCGGCCGGTCGAACACGCCGATGCCGGTCGTGTTCAGGTAGAGCCGGTCCGCCTCGCCCGCGCCGACCACCTTGGTGTCGCCCGCGACGACGGTGACGCCCGCCGCGAGCGCCGTCTCCCGGACCGAGTCGAGCACCCGGACCAGGTCGGTGATCGGGAACCCGGCCTCGATGATCATCGCGAGGGTCAGGTACAGCGGTCGCGCGCCGGACACGGCGAGGTCGTTGACGGTGCCCGCGACGGCGAGCTTGCCGATGTCGCCGCCGGTGAAGAACAGCGGCTTCACCACGAACGAGTCGGTGGTCACCGCGATCCGCTCGGCCGGCGCGGCCACGTCGGCGCTGTCCTCCATCAGGCCGGTGTGGACCTCGCCCAGGGTGGCCGCGACGATCTCGCCGACCAGCCACTGGCTCGCACCGCCGCCGGCGCCGTGGTCGAGCGTGATCCGCTCGGTGGCCGCGACGTCGTTCGCCACGGTATTCGGGTTGGCCATGTCGGGGTTCGCCATGTCAGGACGCCGGGTTGGGCATGACCTCGGCCAGGCTGCCCGCCTCGGTGCGCTCCAACGCCTCGGCCATGGTGATCACGCCGCCGCAGAACGACCCGATCCAGTCCAACGCCCGCCGCAGGTCCTCCTCGGACATCGAGATCACGCCCTCCCGCGGCACCGCGACGTTGTAGCCGCGGAAGAACGCGTCGGCGGCGGTGGTCTGCACGCAGATCTGGGTGTGCATGCCGACCACGACGAGGTCCTGGACGCCCTCCGCGTGCAGCAGCTTGTCCAGTTCGGTCTCGAAGAACCCGCTCGCCTGGTGCTTGACGACGACGGCGTCGCCGGGCGCAACCAGCTCGGCCAGCACCGCACGACCCGGTGAGTCGGCGGTCGCCGGCAGCCAGCCGTCGTAGCGCTCCGCCCTCGGGTCCTCGGGCCGGTTGATCAGTTGCAGGTGCACCACCAGCGCGCCGAGTTCCCGCATGGCCGCGAGGAACCCGGCGAGCCCGGGCACCACCTCGTACACCACGGCCCGGCGCCGCTCGTCCTTGTTGACCAGGTCGTACTGGAGGTCGTTCGTCAGCACGGCGACCCTTGGCATGGAGGGGCTCCCGGTGAGGTTGAGGGACCGCGGTCGAGTCAGCGCAGGCGAGTCGGCGCGGTCGGGTCAGCGCAGGTCGGGTCAGCGCAGGTCGGCGTCGGCCACCGCGAACACCAGTCCGTGCGGTCTGGCGTGCCCGTGCTCGCCGTGCGGCCACCGGTCGCGGTTGAAATCGACGCACGGCGTCCGCTTGGCCTCGTCGACGAACCGGGTGTCCTGGGTGAGCCTGCCGCGGTGGTCGACCAGCGCCATGCACACCTGGTGGTTGCCGTCCACGCCGGTGATCTGGACGAAGTAGTTCGAGGTCGCGACCCGGGTGATCCGCTCGGTCTCGTGGTAGCGGCGGTCGCCGCCGAGGGTGAAGTTGTCCAGTGCGCCCCAGTGCGGGCCGCCGCTGGTCACGTCGGCGATCGGCAGCGCGCCGGCCAGCGTCGGGCAGTCCGGCTCGGCCCCGCCCTGGCTGACCTCGGCGAGGGTGTCGATGCTGCACTGAACGTCCGGGCCGGCCGCGAGCAGCTTGTGCAGGTCCAGCACGTAGAGCGTGCCGGGCACGCGATCGCTGTCCGGTGTCCCGGGTCCGGCGCCGACCACGACGTGGAACAGGTACCGGTCGTCCGGGCTGACCTGCATCCACCCCGCGCCGGACGCGCCGGCGGTCGGCGTCCCGGTCGGGTAGAGCGCGGTGAACACCGACGTCAGGTCGTACACCTCGCGCCAGCGCGGGCTGGGGTCGGTGATGTCGGGCGTGTAGTAGACCGCGCCGCCGCCGCTGGTCGACGCGAACGCGCCACGGTGCCAGGGCTTGTTGGTGACCGCGACCTCCATCGCACCGCGCGGCTCCGCGGTCATGGGGTCGGCGTCCCGGCGCGGCCCGACCGGCAGCCGCGACACGGACAGCAGCTCCGGGTCGCCGCGGTCGGCGATGTCGTACACGCGCACGGTGTCGCGCAACAGGTTCGGGTCGAAGTCCGTCGGCGGGGGATCGGTCGGCAGCAGGTTACGCACCTCCACGAAGTCCGAGGTGATCATCCGGTCGAGGTCCTCGCGGACCTGCACGCCGTGCGGGTTGGCGCAGGACGCCTTGGGCAGCGCGGGCACCGACGGGCACAGCTTCGGGTCCTCGCCCGCCAGATCGGCTGCCCGCACCTGCGCGAGCACCCGGCCGTCCGGCCCGTAGCGCACGACCTGGCCCGGTGTGCCGCCGAAACCGTTGCCCACGACGACGTCGCCGTTGCTGTAGCGGCAGGGTCCGGCGACGTCCGGCCCGCCCATGTTCGTGCCGTACGCCGTGCCGTCGCGCAGCACCCAGAACGCGTCCGGCGCCGAGCCGCACGGTGTGTCGGCGGGCTGGGCCACTCCGCTGAGCCGGATCTGCGGCAGCTTGGACACGTCGAACACGAACGTGGTGTCGGACAGCAGCCCGCCCGCGTAGATCCGGTGCCCCTTGTGCCACGTGTACTGCATGTGGTGCGGCTCGTTGCCCAGCGCGTCGTCGAGCGTCGCGGTGTTCACCACGCGCCCGTACCCCGGTGTGCCGCGGGTGGCGTCGATGACGGCGATGAAGTCCGGGTTGGGCGCGTCGGGCGTGCCCGCCTGGTCCGCGCCGGCCCACACCAGCAGGTACTCCCGCCGGATCCGGCGGTACTCGGCCGTCCGCGTGTCCGCGACGAGGTGGTTCGTGACGGTGTAGGTGCGACCGTCCGAGCCGGTCGCGGTCGAGCGGATCTCGTAGGTGTCCGCGTCGGCCGACCGACCCGACGGGAAGGCCGCCGCCAAGGCGGCGAGGAGCGTGGCGGCGGCGCAGAACGCGGCCATCCGACTGCGGCGGGATGAACTCGATCGGGACAGCATGACTCCTCCACGGAAGGCGGCCGGTCCACAAGATCGCGCTGACATGCTTTTATAACACATAGTGAGTTTGCGGCGATAGGTCGCGGTCGAAGTCTTTTTGTCCTGGTTGACGAGCTGGTTTCTCGACGCCCGATCCCGGTATGCTAACTAAATTTACAGCGAACGGCGCACATGTCGAGCACATGTCGATGGGATGGTGGGCTATGGCCACAGCGGTGGTCACCGGCGGGTTCGGGTTCATCGGCAGCCACCTCGTGGAGCGGCTGGTCGCGGCCGGCGTGGACGTGACCGTGTACGACCCCGCGCCCCCGCCGCCCGACCTGGCATGCGACCCATCGGCGGTGCGGCACGTGGCGGCGGACGTGCGCGACGAACGCGCGCTGGGCCTCGTGATCACGCCCGAGGTCGACGTGGTCTACCACCTGTGCGCGCTGGTCGGCGTCGACCAGTACCTGCACGACCCGCTCGACGTGATCGACGTGAACGTGCTCGGCACCCGGAACGTGCTCCGCGCCGCCCACGAGGTCGGCGCGAAGCTGCTGGTCGCCAGCACCAGCGAGGTCTACGGCCGCAACCCCGATCCACCGTGGACGGAGGACTCGCAGCGCGTGCTGGGCAGCACCGCCGCCGACCGCTGGTCGTACTCGTCCAGCAAGGCGGTGGCGGAACACCTCACCTTCGCCTACGCCCGCCAGCACGGCCTGCGCGCCGCGATCGTCCGCTACTTCAACGTCTACGGCCCGCGCCAGCGCCCGGCCTACGTGGTCAGCAAGACCGTCCACCACGTGCTGAACGGCGTCGCGCCGCTGCTGTACGACAGCGGCGAGCAGACCCGGTGCTTCACCTACGTGGACGACGCGGTGGAGGCGACCCTTCTGGCCGCCGCGTCCCCCGAGGCGGAGGGGGAGTGCTTCAACATCGGCAGCGACCGGGAGACCACGATGGCGGAGGCCGTGCGGACGGTGATCGAGGTGGCCGGCTCGACCACCCGCCCCCGCATGATCGACACCGCCGCCGTGCTGGGCGCGGGCTACGAGGACATCCCGCGCCGGGTGCCGGACGTCGCCAAGGCGTGGCGGGTGCTGGGGTGGCGCAGCCGGACCTCATTGCGGGACGGGCTGGAGCGGACGGTGGAGTGGGCCAAGGCGAACCCGTGGTGGCTAGCCTGACCCTCGGCTCCGCTGACCCGGGCCGTGTCTGACCAGAGGGCTCGCCTGCCGCGTCTGGCCAGAGGGCTCGCCTGGCCCAGGCCGGGCCTGATCCGGTGGCTCGCCTGACTCGGGCCGGGCCTGACCCGCGGGCGCGCCAGCGATCGCCTGCCCCGGCCTCCCCCGACCGGGGCCGCACCTGACCTCCTGCCGCGCCTGACCCGCAGGCCTCCCACTGACCTGGGCCGGGCGCGGGCCTGGCCCTGGCCTTGCCCCAGGGCTGGGCCGTGGCGCCGCGCCTTCACAACTTACTTCTCGCAACGAAATCGGCCTTACCATTCATCCCCGAAGCCCCTTGCCCAATCGGGTGATCCTCGGGTGGTGAGGCGAGGGACGTCGCAACCTCGCCTGGGCGGGCCGCGCCTGACCAGAACGGCGCGCCGGCACTCACGGTCGGCGCGCACCAAGGTCAACCGCAGCCGTCGACGGCTCCGGCGCAGTTGTCCGGGTTGTTGCCCGTCGCCGTGCTGTTGGTCATGGTCACCACACCACCGCCGGTGTTCGCCACTCCGCCGCCAGGCACCCCGGAACGGTTGCCCCGGACCGTCGTGTTCACCAACTTCACGACGCCGCCCGCGGTGTCCGCGACACCACCACCCGCGCCCGTCGCAATATTGCCGCTGATCGTGCTGTTCACCACGGTCACCGAACCGCCACTGCCGTTGGTGACACCGCCGCCCGAGTCGGCCGTCGTGTTGCCGGTGATCTCACTGTCGGTGATCAGCGTCGTACCACCGCCCAGGTTCGCCACCCCTGTACTGGTGTTGTCGGTGACCTTGCAGTTGACCACCTGGAGGATGCCCGCGTTCGCGAGCCCGCCACCGCACAGCGCCACACCCGGCGGGCAGACCAGCCGGTTCGCACGGATCTCGGTGTCCAGCACGGTCATCGAGCCGCCGCCGTTCACCAGGCCGGCGCCCGCACCGAGTTCGGCGACGTTGCCCACCACCACCCCACTGATCACGGTGACCTGGCCGTTGGTGTTGAACATGCCCGCCGCGAGCGGCGCGCGGTTCTCGGTGATCCGGGTGTTCGACACCGTCATCACCGCGCTGTAGCCGTTGTTGCCGAGCCCGGCCGCGCTGTAGGACGCCGTGTTGCGGTACACGTCCGAGTCGTTCACCGCGACCGTGCCGCCGAGGTTCGCCACCGCGCCGCCGAAGTGGCCGGTGTTGCCGGTGAACCGCATCCGCTCGGCGGTGAAGCTGCCGCCGGTCGCCACCGTCACCGCGCTCGACGTCGCGCCGGTCAACATGAAACCGCTGAGCTGCAACGAACCCCGGTCGCCCACGTCGAACAGCGAGTCACCCCCGCGCAACGTCAGCGAGCCGGGGCCGGCGGCGGTCAGCGCCAGCCGCCCGGTCAGCACCTCGAGTCCGTCCGCGTCGACGTCGACCGTGCACGCGCCGTGCGGACGCAGCGTCTCGGTCACCGCCGCGCCGTTGTTGGCCTTGCGGATCCAGTCGTCGAGCCGCTTCTCCGTGACACCGCGGCACGGTCCGCTCGCGTCGTCCTGCGCGTACAGCGGCGTGTGCCACCCCAGCAGCACGGCCGCCGCCGTTAGGATCACAGCCACCCTGGCGCGCCGGGCGTTCACCGGACCCCCGGCTTCCGACCGACGCCCGCCACCGCGAGTCGCCGAGCCGTCTCGGAGACCGGCCTGGTGGAGTCCGGCCCGGTCGAGTTCGGCCGCCAGTCGGGCGTGCACACCACACCGGGGTCGAGCAGTTCGAAGCCCGCGAAGAACTCCGTGACCTCTTCGGCGGTCCGCATGTACGCGGGGGTGTCGGTGTCCTTCGACATGGCGATCGCGCTGCGCAGCACCACCGGGTTGTCGCCCTCGGTGCCGTGCGTGACGAGCAGGTGGCTGCCCGGCGCGAGCACGTCCCGGTAGCGCGCGACCAGTCTCGCCGGATCGTCGTCGTCGTGGACGTAGTGCAGGACGCCGAGCATCAGCAGGCAGACCGGCCGGTCGAAGTCGATCAGCCGGCGCACCTCGGGCAGCGCCAGCACCTCGTCCGGGTCGGTGAGGTCGGCGCTGACCATCGCGGCCCGCTCCTCGCCCTCCAGGATCGCCCGGCCGTAGGCGAACGCGACCGGCTCGCGGTCGACGTACACCACCCGGCACGACGGGTCGTGCTCCCACGCGATCTCGTGCACGTTCCCGACCACGCCCGCGGTCGGGATGCCCGAGCCGAGGTCCAGGAACTGCCGGATGCCCTCGCGCAGGCAGTGCTCGACGCCGCGGCGGAGGAACTTCTTGTTCAGCAGCGCGACTTCCGGCGCTTCGGGGACCTTCTCCAGCAGGCCGCGGGCGAACTCCCGGTCCACCTCGAAGTTGTGGTCGCCGCCCAGCAGGTAGTCGTACATGCGCGAGATGCTCGCCTTGGTGGTGTCGATACCAGGTGGTGCCCAGCTGGGTGTCTCGTTCACGGCCTGGCCCTCCGTGTCGCCCTAGAAAGCTACACCTTCTTATAGCAGCACGGCTGACGTCAGGGAAGTGGCAACCGCCCTTTCCTGCTCGTTGTCGAAGCGGCTGTCCAAATAAGCTTTAGTCACATATGGTGAAGCGCGTTGCCGTGGTGAAGGGCGGACCCCGACATGACCGACGACGAGCCGACGTACGGCGGCACCCTGCGCTACTTCGGCCCCGGCGGTATGGACCACGTGGACCCGGCGTGCGCCTACTACACGTTCTCCCACCAGGTGATCCGGCTGTTCGCCCGCCAGCTCTACGGCTACCGCACCGCCGTGGACGGCTCGGCGCTGACGCCGGTGCCGGACGTCGCGCTGGACGTGCCCGAGGTCGGCGCGGACGGCCTCGTCCACACGATCCGGCTGCGCACCGGGGTCCGGTGGGACACCGACCCGCCGCGCGAGGTCACCGCCGAGGACTTCGTGCGCGGCCTCAAGCGGATGTGCAACCCGGTCGTCGGCTCGGGCGCGATCCACTACTACACCAGCACCATCGCGGGCATGGCCGAGTTCGCGCGGAACTACCGCGACCGGTTCGCGGGCCGCACACCGACCGCCGCCGACCTCGCCGGGTTCCAGGACGCCAACGAGGTGCGCGGCCTGCGCGCGGTCGGACCCAAGACCCTGGTGGTCGAGTTGACCAGGCCCGCCAACGACCTGCTGAACGTGCTGGCCACGACGTTCGCCTCCGCCGCGCCGCGCGAGTACGACGCCTTCCTCCCGGACAGCCCCGAGTTCGTCCGCGGCGTGCGCTCCAACGGGCCGTATCGGCTCGTCTCCTACCGGCACGCCGAGTCCCTGCGGATGGAGCGCAACCCGGCGTGGCGGGCCGACACGGACCCGTTGCGGCACGGCTACGTGAACGCGATCGACGTCCGGATGTCCAGGGTGGACGACGACACCGTGCGTGACGCGATCGAGCGCGGCGACGCCGACCTGTCCTGGGGCGCCCCGGTGATCAGCCGCGACCGGGTGCCGCCGGACGCCGACCGGCACCTCGGATACGCGCTCAACCCCTACCTGACGTTCAACCTGCGCAGCCCCAACGAGCGCGGCGCGGTGCGCAACCTGCTGGTGCGGCGGGCCGTCGCGCACGCGATCGACAAGGCCGCGATGGTCAAACTCTTCGACGACATGGACCTGGGCACGGTGACCACCGTCGCGCACACCGCCATCCCGCGCGGCAACACCGGCCACCGCGAGTACAACCGCTACCCGACGCCCGGCGACCGCGGCGACCCGCGCAAGTGCCGCGAACTGCTCGCGGAGGCCGGCTACGGCGACGGTCTGGTGCTGCGCGCGCTGTACCGGTCGGACGCGCCGCACGCCGACGTCGCCGAGTTCTACGCGGAGAACCTCGAACGCGGGGGCATCACCGTCGACCTGGTGCTGATCAGCCAGGCGGACGACTACTACCGCTTCCTCCAGGACCCGGCGAAGGCGGTCGCCGGCGAGTGGGACATCACCGCCGCCGCGTGGACACCGGACTGGTTCGGCAACAACGGCCGGGCCTGGGTGCAGCCGATGTTCCAGTCCAACTTCGCCGCCGGTACCAGCAACTACGGCGACTACCGCAACCCGGAGGTCGACCGGCTGATCGAGGCCGCGCTGTCCGAACCCGACCCGGACCGGGCCGCGGACCTGTGGCACGAGGTGGACCGGCAGGTCATCGAGGACGTGGCGATCGTGCCGATCCTGATGTGCGAGCCGACGATCCCGCACATGACCGGCCACCGGGTGCGCGGCGCGCTGCCGATGCCGCAGGTCGACCGGTGGCTGGACGCGGCGAACCTGTGGCTCGACCCGACGTCCCGACCGCACGCCGGGCAGGGGTCGGGCGCTGACCAGGGGTCGCACGTGACGGGCGCCGGGCAGGGGACGCACGTGGCGCAGGTGGCGGGCGCCGGTCACCGGCCGATGCCGCGGTAGCCGAACCCGTTGCGCCGCAACCGTTCGATGTACTCACGCGAGTAGTAGGCGCGGCCGTCGAACACCAGGCACGGCAACGAGACCAGCCCGGCCAGCCACTCCGGCGGCAGGTCGGCGAACGCCCGGTGCCCGGCCAGCACCGCCACGCAGTCCGCGCCCACCACGGCATCCGCCAGCTCCCGCTCGGGCTCGACGCCGAACACCCGGCGCATCGCGTCCGGGTCGGCCAGCGGGTCGAACAGCCGCACGGTCGCGCCGGTCGCCCGCAGCGCACGCACCACACCCAGCACCGGGGTGTGCCGCAGGTCGCCGGTGTCGCTCTTGAACGCCGCGCCGAGCACGGCGACCGTCGCCGAGCCGACGTCCTTGCCCAGCTTCGCCAACTCGTCGCCGATCAGCCCGGCGGCGTAGTCCGGCATCGCGTCGTTGACCTCCCGCGCGGTGCGCACCGTGCGCAGGTCCGCACCCCGGTCCCGCGCCGCCCGCCACACCATCCACGGGTCCTTGGTCAGGCACGACCCGCCGACGCCGACGCTGGGCAGCAGCACGTTCACCCGTCCCGTGCCCTTGGGCAGCGAGTTCGCCGCCGAGATCACCTCCAGCACGTCCACGCCGTAGAGCGCGCAGAACCGGGCGAGTTCGTTCGCCATGGCCACGTTCACGTCGATCCACCAGTTGCTGGCCAGCTTCACCACCTCGGCCACGTCGGCGTCCGGCACGCGCCGCACCTCCACGCCGAGCGCGGTGCGCCAGAACAGGTCCGCGGCGTCCGCGCTGGCCGGGTCGCAGCCGCCGACCACCACCGGCAGGGTCACGAGCTGCGCCAGCGCGTTGCCCTCGGCCAGTCGTTCCGGGCAGTACGCCAGCCCGAAGTCCTCGCCCTGCACCAGCCCCGAGCCCTCCAGCAGCGGCTTGACCAGGCCCCGCGTCACGCCCGGCGCGACCGTGCTCTTCAGCAGCACCAGCTGTCCCGGCCGTAGCCGGGGCGCCAATTCCCCGCACACCTCCTCCAGCTGCGCGGTCTCCAGCGCCCCGCCGTCGTCCACCGGTGTCCCGACGGTCACGACGACGACGTCCACCGCGCGTACCGCGTCGTAGTCGGTGGTGAACGCCAGCAGCGGACCGCCCGCCAGCCCGGCCAGCGCCTCCGCCAGACCGGGCTCGGGCACCCGGCACCGCCCGGCCGCGAGATCGGCGACGAGGTCGCGGTCGCGGTCGACGCCGACCACGTCGAACCCGGCTCCGGCCAGCGTCACGCCCAGGCAGGACCCCACGTACCCGAAGCCGATGACGGCGATCCGCGGAGCACCCGCTGCCGGCCAGAACCGCATGGCTCGCTCACTCTCTGGTCCCGATGAAGTAGCCGTTCGCGAAGGGCTCGGCCGTCACGTACTCGACGTCGGCGCACCCGGCGCGCCGGAACGAGCCCAGCACCTCGTTCCGGCTGAAGGGCGTGTACACGTGGGTCTGGGTGAAGTGCTCGACGCCGTCCGGACCGGCGACCACGAAGTGGATCTCCATCTCCGCCGACCGGCCCGGCAGCGTGGTCCGCGACACCCGCGACATCACCCGATCGCCGTCGCGGACGATCTCCGCGCCGATGTAGCCGTCCAGGTACTGCTCCGGGAACCACCACGGCTCGGCGAACAGCACGCCGCCCGGCGACAGGTGCCGCGCCATGCACCCGACCAGCATGTCCAGCTCCTCGACCGACCGCATCAGGGCGAACGTGCCCCACATGCACACGACGGTGTCGTAGGTCCGGCCCAGGTCGAAGTCCCGCATGTCCTCGTCGTGCACCACCACGTCCGGCAGCTTGGCCCTGGTCTCCTCGCGCATCCGGCTCGACAGGTCCAGGCCCTCGACCGTCGTGAACGCCTTGGCGTAGTGGGTGAGGTGCTCGCCGGTGCCGCTGCCCACGTCGAGCAGGGACGCGGCGCCGGGCTTGCGGGCCAGCACCAGGTCCACCACGCCGACCGCCTCGGCGCGGTAGTCCTTGCCCTTGTGGTCGCGGTAGATCGAGTCGAACCAGTCGGCGAGCTTGTCGAAGATCCGCTCGGCGTTCTCGTCGGCCACGGGTTGCCTCCTCCGGTCAGGACAGCGGGTCAGGACAGCGGGTGGGGTGCCGGTCAGGGCAGCCGGTCCGCCAGCTGGTCCGCGATCCGGTCCACGACGACGGCCGGCGAGGGGAGGCCGGCGATCTCCGCGCGCACCGCGGCCGTCGCGGCGCGCAGCCCGTCGTCCACGACCAGCCGTTCCAGCAGCGCGCTGGTCACGTCGGCGCGGTCGCACACCAGGCCGACACCGCTGTGCCGGATGGCGTTGCACGTGACGTGCTGCATCTGGTCGCGCGGGTCGACGGCGGCCAGCTGCGGCACGCCCGAGTCGACGGCGGTGATCGTGGTGGCCGACCCGCCGTGGTGCACGACGGCCGCGCAGGTGCGCAGCAGCACGTGCAGCGGGACCCAGCCCACCGACCGCACGTTGGGCGGCAGCTCGCCCAGCGGCGAGATGTCCACGTCGCCCAGCGCCAGCACGAACTCCGCGTCCGCCCCGGCCGCGGCGGCCAGCAGCGGCGCGACCGAGTCCACCCCGAACGTCTGCAACTCGATGGTGCCGAGCGTGATCGCGATCCGGGGCCGCTCCGGCGCGCGGGTCAGCCAGTCGTCCAGCACCGCGCCGCCGCTGTACGTGACCCAGCGCGTGAACCAGCCCTCGGGCTCGTACTGGAGCATGCTCGGCGGGAACGCCTCCAGCGTCACGTCCGGCTCGGGCAGCACCACCCGGTACCGCTCGCAGAGGTCCTGGAGATAGCCGCCCACCGCCTTGTGCAGCCGGCCCGTGCGGTTGCCACCGAGGTTGCGCTGTACGGCGGGCACCCCGCGTCGGGCAGCGCCGAACAGCCCCGCGGTGGCGCCCTGGTCGTACACCACCAGGTCCGGTTCCCACTCGTCGGCCAGCTGGACGGTCCGGTCGACCGCCCGCCGGTTGACCGCGGCGATCGACGGCGCCCAGTCGGACACGTCGACGACGGGTTTCGTCGTGGCGGTGGCGGCGAAGTCCGGGTAGTCCCGCGCCACCTCCTCGAACACCGCGACCGAGCTGAAGCCCGGCGCGACGTCCACCACCTCGAGCCCGGCCGCCGCCGCCCTGGCGCTGTGCTCGGCGACCGTCACGACCACGTCGTGGCCCGCCGCCCGGAACGCCCAGGCGAGGCTCACCAGGGGGAACAGGTGCCCGACACCGGGCGCGGCACAGAACATCACGCGCATGCGAGTGGTCCCTTCTCGATCCGCTGTGCCGCGCGGGTCACCAACCGGCGCGGATGGTCGTGGAGATGTGGGCGAGGTCCTCGTCGGACAGCCACCAGCCCACGGGGATGTGCACCACCCGGTCGTGGACGGAGTCCAGACCGGGCAGCGGCACGCCGGCGTCCGCGACGCAGCTGTGCGCGTCGTTGCGGCGGGCGATGAGGCTGGTGCCGATGCCCGCCTCGGCGAGCCGGCGCAGGAAGCCCGGCCGGTCGTCCACCTTGACCGGGTAGACCCAGAACGACGGGTCGGCCGCGTCCGGCCGCGCGACCTGCTCCAGGCCGGGCACGTCCGCGAGTTCCTTGTCCAGGTGTGCCGCGTTCGACCGGTGCCGCTCCAGCAGGTCGTCCACCGCGGCCAGGTTCGCGAGCCCCACCGCGGCGCACAGCTCGTTGAGGTGGAAGCGGTATCCCCAGTCGGCGACGTCGTACTCGCCCAGCCGCCGTTCGGAGTGCCGGTTGATGCCGAAGTAGCGGCGCGACTTCGCCCGGCGGTGCGCCTCCCCGTCCGGGAACGCGACCACGCCGCCGCTGCCGCAGGTGAGCAGCTTGATGGCGCCGAAGCTGTAGACGCTGATGTTGCCGTGCGTGCCCAACGGACGGCCGCGGAACGTCGCGCCCCAGGCCTGGGCGCAGTCCTCGATGACGACGCAGCGCACGCCGTGCTCGGCCTCGCCCGCGTCCACGACGGCCCGCAGCCGGTCCAGGTCGACCGGGTAGCCGGCCCAGTGCACCAGCACGATCGCGCGGGTGGCCGGGGTGATCTTGCGCGCCAGGTCGTCCAGGTCCATGTTCAGCGTGGCCGGGTCGACGTCCACCCAGCGCAGCCGCAGACCCTCGGCGAGCACCGGCCAGTTCGTGGCCTCGAACGTCAGCGGGGTGCACAGCACCTCGGCGTCCCGATCCGCTGGGCGGCTGTCGCCGGGCCGGTGCACCAGGCTGAGCGCCAGTTGCAGGCCTGAGGTCGCCGAGTTGACCGCGGTGACGAACGGGTTGCCCAGCCGCGCGCCGATCGACCGCTCGAACTCCTCGGCGCGCGGCCCGTGTTCGAGCTGACCGCTGCCCAACGCGCCCGCCACGCCGTCCAGCGCGTCGGGCAGGTTCATCGCCACCTTGAACAACGGGATCATCACGCCCCCGGTTGCTAATAGCTAATGAAGTGAAGTCGCCCGTCCGGTGTCGGCCCGTCCGGTGTCGGCTCGCGCGGCGAGGAGGCCCTCGATCGCCTCGGCGGCGCGGGCGGCGCCGCCCGCCTCGTGGATGTCCTGCCGCATCCGGTCGACCCGCCGCCGCACCTCGGGGTCGTCGACCAGCCGGCGGACGGTGTCCGCGAGGGTGTCCGCGACGACCTGGTCCAGCGTCAGCCGGTGGCCGAGCCCCAGTTCCACGACCCGGTCGGCGGACGGCTCGGCCTCGGTGGCGTAGTCCGGCACGACCAGCAGCGGCACGCCCCAGCTCAGGGCCTCCATCACCGCGCCGGTGGTGCCCTGGGTGACGCAGGCGCTCGCGTGCCGGAGCACCTCGGGGAACGGGATCCACCGGTGCGCCTCGACGTTGTCGGGCAGCGCGCCGAGCACGTCCGGGTCGAGGAACTCGCCGACGGCGAGCACGACCTGCCACGACGTGCCGTCGAACGCCCGCGCGAACTCCTGGAAGAACTCGGGGTGCTCGTTGAACGTGGTGCCCAGCGACACCAGCAGCACCGGCCGGTCCGGGTCGCGCGGCCGCCACCCGTCCACGGGGTCCTGCTGCGCCGAACCGGGCCCGACGAACACGTACCGCTCGTCGCACGACTCGGCGGCGATCTGGAACGAGCGCGGGATGAACACCACGTTCAGCTCCTCGATCTCCGACCAGAAGTCTCGGATGGACAGGGCCACGCCGAACTCGGCCAGCAGCGGGGTCAGCCGATCGCGGAACGGCCCGACCTCCGCCGGGTGCCGGAAACCGTGGCTGCGCCACAGTTCCTCGAAGATGGAGTAGACCGGGGTGGACGCGAAGATCGGCCACATCCGCACCGCGGGCACGTCCCAGCGGGTGGCCAGCAGCCGGGCGGCGATGAACGGGAAGACGTCGTACAGGAGGAGGTCCGGCGGGTCGTCCGCGAGCTCCCGCTCGACGGGCCGCAGGATCGCCTCGTTCTCGGCCAGGTGGACCAAGTGGACCTGGGTCTCCGCGTCCGCCGCCGCGGCCAGGTCGGGCAGGTGCGCGTCGTCGAACACCGACTTGTAGAGCAGCGCCCGCGCGCCGACGGATTCGACCGTGGGCGCGAACTTCTCGTTGGTCACATAGGTGACGCGGTGCCCGCGGTCGACCAGTTCGGCGATGACGCCCAGGGAGGGGAGCACGTGTCCGGCGCCGGCGAGGTTGACGACCAGGATGTGGCGCCGCTCCATGCGAACCCCTCGCGGTCGGTTGGTTCGTGATCAGCTTCGGCCAAACCTACCATCTGAAAATATAGTAAGCAACGACGAAATGAAGAGTTGCCTTATATAAGCGGCTGCTTTAGGATCGGCCTGTGCCGAACTCGGTTCGGCCGAGGCGAGGAGGAGGAGCGGTGACGTCGGATTCGACACTCGCGATCGAGACGTCCGGCCTGGTCAAGGTCTTCGGCGACACGAAGGCCGTTGACGGGCTCGACCTGGCGGTGCCGGCCGGGACGGTCTACAGCGTGCTCGGCCCGAACGGCGCCGGGAAGACCACCGCGATCCGGATACTGTCCACTTTGCTGCGTCCGGACGGCGGTGTCGCGCGCGTGTTCGGCCACGACGTCGTCACGGAGTCGGCGGCGGTGCGCGGCCTGGTGAGCGTGACCGGCCAGTCGACGTCGGTGGACGAGGACCTGACCGGACTCGAGAACCTGATCCTCGTCTCCCGGCTGTTCGGCCACCGCCCGGCGGCGGCCAGGGACCGGGCGGCCGAGCTGATCGAGGCGTTCGGCCTGACCGAGGTCGCCAAGCGACTGGTCAAGACCTACTCCGGCGGCGAGCGCAGGCGCGTCGACATCGCGGCCAGCATCGTCGTCACGCCGGACCTCCTGTTCCTGGACGAGCCGACCACCGGCCTCGACCCGCGCAGCCGCAACCAGGTCTGGGAGATCGTCCGGGAACTCGTCGGCAGCGGCACCACCGTGCTGCTGACCACCCAGTACCTGGAGGAAGCCGACCAGCTGGCGGACCGCATCGCGGTCATCGACCACGGCCGGGTCATCGCCGAGGGCGCGCCGCAGGAGCTGAAGTCCTCCGTCGGCTCGGGCGTGCTGCACGTCGGCGTCACCGGCCCGGCCGACCAGGCCAGTGCCGTGCTGTCCCGCGTGCTCGGCGTCGAAGTCCAGTCCGAAGGCGACGGGACCCGGCTCTCCGCCCGCGTCGGCGACCCCGACCAGGCGACCCTGGCGCTCGCCGAACTCCGGTCCGCCGGCGTGGCGGTGCGCGACTTCTCCCTGGGCCAGCCCAGCCTGGACGAGGTGTTCCTCGCGCTGACCGGGCACCCCGCCGCGGACGAACCCGCCCTCGGCACGACCGTCGACGAGGAGGTCCCGGCATGACGACGTCGACCGCGCCCGCCACCGAGGGCGCCGCACGGCGCGGCGCGCTGTCCGCCCGCACCCGTCCACCGAAGGCCGGCCCGCTCTCGGCGGCGCTGACCTTCGCGTGGCGGTCCATGCTGAAGCTCAAGCACGTGCCGGACCAGATGTCCGACGCGGTCGTGCTGCCGGTGATGTTCACGCTGATGTTCACGTTCCTGTTCGGCGGCGCGATCTCCGGCACGACGCACGACTACCTCCAGTTCTTCCTGCCCGGCGTAATGGTGCTCGCGGTGACGCTGTCGTCGGTGTTCTCGGGCATCTCGCTGAACCTCGACCTGTCCAAGGGCAGCTTCGACCGGTTCCGCACGCTGCCGATCTGGCGGCCGTCGATGCTCATCGGCGCGGCGCTGGGCGACACGTTCCGCTACTTCGTCGCGTCGCTGGTGCCGTTCCTGGTCGGTCTGCTGCTGGGTTTCCGGCCTGGTGGCGGCGTGGTCGGGCTGCTGCTGGCCCTGCTGTTCCTCCAGCTGTTCGCGTTCTGCCTTTCGTGGCTGTGGACGATGTTCGCGCTGCTGCTCAGCACGCCGACGGGGTTCCAGGGTCTGACGATGCCGATCCAGTTCGTGCTGGTGTTCGCCAGCAACGTGATGGTCCCGCCGCAGACCATGCCCGGCTGGCTGGACGCGGTGGTCAGCGCCAACCCGATCAGCCACGTGGCGACGGCGGTGCGGGGCCTGCTGCACGGCACCGTGACGGCGGGTCAGCTCGGCGCGGGTTTCCTCGCCTGCGCGGCGTTCCTGGTGGTGTTCGGCACGGTGACGTCGGTCCTGTTCAGCAAGCGCCAGCGCTGAGACCCGCGGTAGGCGGGGCGCGCAACCCGCCCCGCCTACCGAGATCAGCAGGTCTCCAGGTCCGCCGGCAGCAGCGGCTGCTCCAGCAGCACCCGGTACCGGTCGACCGCCGACTCACCCTCGGGCCGGGCCGCCAGCCAAGCCCGCACGAGCCGCGCGCCCTCCACGTAGGTGACCGAGTACGCGCGCCACAACGGGTCCATCAGGAACCGGCCTATGTGCTCGGCCCGGTCGCGCGGCAGGAGCAGCCAGCGCTCCAGGTGGTCGACCGCCTCGTCCAGGCTCGCGCCCCGGTCGTGCAGCATGATCGCCGCGTCCTGCCTCGCCGGCATCAGCCGCTGCACCAACACCAGCAGGCGTTCCACCAGCTCGCCATCGGTCTTGAGACCCAGTCCGGCCACCACCTCGGACGTCCACTCGCCCCAGCCCGGCCCGAGCACGACGTCCACCGCGAGTTCGGCCGCGCCCTCCGCGGTCAGGCACTGCGGCGTGTTCACCAGCGCGATGGTCTGCTCGATCTGACCCAGCCCGGTCACCAGCCCGGCTTCCTTCAGGCAACGTTCGGTGTGGTGGCCGGGATACGCCTCGTGCGTCGCGATCAGCGGCAGGGCGGCAATGGTCCGACCGGCCTCCGCGTTCACCGCGACCGCCGAGCGGTGGCCGCCCAGGTAGCGGTTGAACGCGTTCCACGGCTTGCCTTCCACCACCTCGAACTCCACGCGTTCGTCGGCGGGCAGCGGGAACTCCGCGCGCACCTTCGCGCGCAGCTCCTCGGCCACCGCCCGGACGGCCGCGCCGATCCGGTCCGGCGGCACCGCGTTGCGGTCGTAGAACGCCGCCACCCGGTCGGTCAACGGCCCGCCACCGGGCAGCAGCGCGGAGATCTCCTCGTGGATACCGGCGTACGCGTCGGGCTCGCCCAACCCGACCCGCACCCCGAAGCACGTCTCCACCTCCGTCAGGAACGGCATGTCCCGGCCCGCCATCCGCCCCGCGCCGCACTCCAGCGCGGTCAGCTGCGCGTGGAGGAACCTCGTGCGGCTCGCGTCGAGACCGCTGTCCGGCAACCGGACCAGGAGTTCGGCCGCCTGCCGCGCCAGGTCGGCCGGATCGGGCGCCGGCTCGGCGTCCACCCGCTCCTTCAGCTCCGGGTCGCCGAACCAGCAGTCCACGAACCCGTCCACCACCCGGCCCATCCGCAGGCCCAGCGACAGGTAGTCCCGCGCGAGGTCGCTCACCGGTCCGCGCCCGGCTCGACGCGGACCGTGGCCAGGTCGATGGAATGGCCCAGCGACGGCAGGATCCGCGCGTCGCGCACCCGCGGACCACGCAACGGCGGCCTGGACGGTCGGCGGAACAGCAGCGGCACCACGGCGGCGTCCGCCAGCACCGCGCGCTGCGCCGCACGCCAGTGCTCGGCCTCCTGATCGGGGTGCGCCACGGCCGCCAGCGCCCGGTCGACCAGCAGGCCCACCTCGGGATCGCCGGTGTCGCCCAACGCCTGCACGAACACCCGTCCATTGCGGTGGAACCACGGCGCGGACCAGCAGGCCAGCGCGGCGTCCCACTCGGCGTCCGGGTCGTCGAGCACGGCGCGGTGGCGCACGTCGTCCAGCACGACGGTCCGCACGGTGACACCGGCCTTCTCCAGGTCCGCGGTGACGGCCGACGCCACCGCCGCGTCGCGTTCAACGCACACCAGCGTGAGTGCCAGATCGGCGTGGCCCGCTTCGGCCAGCAGGGCGCGGCAACGTTCCGGCGCGCCGGTCAGCGGGACGACGGGCGTCTCCTCGTGCCCGTCGCTGCCCGGCGGGATGAGCGAACCGGCGGGCAGCACGTCGAATCCGGGCTCCGCCACCAGCTCCGCCGTGGACAGCCGGTCGAGCGCCTGGGCCAGCGCCCGCCGCACCGCCGCGTCACACGCCCGGCCGCGTCCGTTGAACACCAGGTACGGGTCGAGCGCGAACCCACGGGCGTCGAGCTTCCCGTTCGGTTGGAGCAGCGGTGTCGCCCACGGCAGGTCGGCCTCGTCGGCCGCGATCCGCGCGGCGAGGCCGTCCGCGTCGTCGACGGTGAACTCGACGCGGTCGAAGTGCTGTTCACGCACCGGATCGGTGTCCTTGCGCCACCAAGGATTGCGCTCCAACGCCGCAGGTTCGCCGGGCACCGGTCGGTACGGGCCGGTGGAGCGCACGTGGTGGACGAACGCCGGGTCGCCCGGCACCAGCAGGTCGTACTCGGCCGGCGCGGGGGAGAAGCACGGCAGGGTCAGCACGTCCACGAAGTCGAGCGCCGGCCGGATCAGCTCCACCATGACGGTGCTGTCGTCCAACGCGAACACCCCGCTGATGTCGTGCGCCGCCTGGTAGTTGGACATGTCCGCCGCGGTCGGGCCGACCCGCGCGTAGCCGGCGTGGAACTCCGCGAGGCCGCGGACCGTGCCGAGGAGGTAAGGCAGGGCGGCGTTGCGTGCCGCCGGGTGTGCCAACCGCTTGAACGCACGCACCACGTCGTGCGCGGTGACCCGCCTGGGCGGCGTGGTGTCCCAGACGACTTCGGGCCGCAGGTGCACCACGTAGCCGAGGTGGCTCGCGCCCAGGCCCGCGTTGTAGGTCGACGGCACGGCGGTCGCGAGGTCGCCGACGGGCTCGTAGGCCTGCCAGTCCCGCAGGTTGTCCCGCGGTGGGTAGGCGAACAGCGTGCGGGCGAACAGCCTGGTCACCCGGTCCTCGATCCCGTTGCGCCAGTACGCCGGGTCGACCACCAGCGGCGTCGCCGGTCCACGCAGTCGCAAGGGGGTCGGCACCCTGCCACCGGCGACCTCGTGCCGGTTCACGGCGTCCGACGAGTTCACGGCGTCCGGCGGGTTCACGGCTTCCAACGGGTTCGACGCTTCCGGCGGGTTCACGACATCCGCTCCGCGAGCCGGGCCATCACCGCGACCGCGCGGTCGATCTCGGCGTGGTCGTTGAACAGGTGGGTGGTCAGCCGGGCGGCGTAGTGCTGGTGCGGCGAGCCGGGCACGTCGAACTCCGTCCACCTGGTCCAGATCCGGTGCTCCTCTTCGAGCGTGTGCACGAAGGCGTTGAACTTCTTCACGTTCCAGGCGTCCTCGGGCGCGCGGAACGGGTTGAACGCGATCAGCGGCGACCGCAGCGCCGGGTCCACACCGGGCGAGTACAGCGACTCCGCGCCGAACGCCTCGATCAGCCGGCCGCGCGCGTGCTCGGCGAGCTCCATGATCCGCCGTTCGATGCGGGCCCGGCCGATCCGGTCCCACAGCTCGCACGCCTTCGCCAGCGCGGCGCCCCGCGCGATGCTGGCGCTGCCCGCGCTCTGGAGGTAGTCGCCCATGTTGCAGCTCTCCACCTTCGTGGTGGTGCGCGGCGGCGGACTGCCGAGCATCGGGTACCACGTCGAGATCACCGGCCAGAACGTCGGCAGCGGCAACGGGTTGTGCTCGGGGTAGACCTTGTTGCGCACGTACAGCAGGCCGGTGCCGAGCGGGCCGCACTGGAACTTCGAGCCCGAGCACGCCATGAAGTCGACGCCGAGCGCGCGCAGGTCGGCGTCGAGCATGCCGGGCAGCAGCGCGCCGTCGACCACCGTGGTCAGGCCGTGCCGCTGGGCCAGGTCGCACAGCCGCCGGATCGGCATCATGGTGCCGGTGAACAGGGTGACGGCGGCGAACGCGAGCACCTTGGTGCGCGGCGTGATCGCCTCCTCGAACAGGGCGACGATCTCGTCCGCGGCGACCTCGTGCCCGGACGGCGGCGTGATCACCTTGAGCGTGATGCCGTGCCGGTTGCGGACGAGGTTGAAGTTCGACAGCACCGAGTAGCACTCGTGCGAGGTGGTCACGACCTCGTCGCCGGCGTGCAGGTCGAGCCCGTTGATCACCCGGGCGACGCCCTCGGTCGCGTTGTGGCAGATGACCATCTCGTCCACGTCGACACCGTAGGAGCGGCCGATCGCGGTGCGGTACTCGGTGAACATCGCGGGCAGGTAGACGTCCATCAGCCCGCCGGTCCACTCGCGGGTCACCCGGTCGACGGTGTCGAGCACCTCGTACGGCATCGCGCCCACGGTGCCGGTGTTGAGGTGGATGGTGGTCGGGTCGAGTGCGAACAGTTCGCGCAACCGGTCCCACGACGCGGTGCGCAGCGGATCGGCGGTCGGGTGTCCGAGGTTCGCGGTGTGGCTCACGCGTGGCCCCCTCTGCGTGGAAGGACTCCGGAACCACACCGACGATACAGTTAATTTTAACGTAGTGAACAGGGTCTTCCGGTGGTCCCGTCATCGAGCCGGGTAGTGCGCGGACAGGCACAGGAGCAGGCTCCGCGCCTCGATGTCGACCTGGTAGCTGGACCGCGCGAGCGCGGCGACCGCGGCCACGTCCAGCCAGCGGAACCCCGGCGGCTCCGGCGCGTCCGGCGCCTCCACCAGCACGTGCCTGGTCACCGCGTGCCGGAACCGGCCGCCCTCCTCGGACTGCACCACGTCGTAGCGCACGTCGGCGCCGGGCGCGAGCACGTCGTCCAGGAACCGCGGGCGGGAGCCGTCCGCCACGGACGCGGGCGCGCACTGCACCGTCGGACCCAACTCCACCACGTCCCGGTAGCCCGGCCGCAGGTCAGCGCGCGCCAGCACCTGCGGCACGCCCTCGCGGCAGCGCACCAGGAACGCGGCCAGGCCGGGCGAAGCCGGCTCCAGCAGCGGCTGGCACCAGCTGCCGACCTCGCGGTTCGTGGCCTCCACCCGGACGCCGACGATGCCGAAGAAACGCCCGTCCGGCCGGGAGATCCGCTCGCCGTCCCGCCGCCACCCGGTCACCCGGTCCAGCCGGATCGGCGTTGTGGTCAGGAAGTGCGCCGACTTGTGCCGGGTGAGCCAGCTGCCCGCCGCGCCGGGGCACGCCGCCGACGCGCCCGCCAACAGGCACGACAGGACGGTCCGGGCGTCCATGTTGACCACGTTCGGCACCGCCAGCGACGCGTGCAGCTGGCCCAGCGTCAACCAGACGAAGTCGTCGTGCGCGGGCGGCGGACCCGGCAGTTCCACCACGACGTTCCGGTTCCGCTTGCCGCGGAACCACGAGCCCTGCTCGGACTGGAGCACGTCGACCAGCACCGATCCCGGCTCGGGGTCGAGGAAGTGCTCGACGTACCGCGACGCCGCGCCGCGGTGGGCCCGCAGGTAGTTGCTGGACGTGGCCTGGACGGTGGGGGAGAGCTGCACGACGTTGACGTTCCCCGGCTCCATCTTGGCCTGCATCAGGAAGTGCAGCACGCCGTCGATCCGGGTCGCCAGGATGCCCAGGATGGCCACGTCCTGCTGGTTGACGATGGGTTGCCGCCAGTGCCGCGCCCCGCCGTGGTCGGTGCGCACGTCCACGCCCTCGACGGCGAAGAACCGCCCTTCCCGGTGCGCGAGGTGGTCCGTCTCCGGGTCGAAGTGCCAACCGGCCAACCGGTCGAACGGGACCGTCACGACCGTGAACGGGTTCCGCCGCCGTCGTTCGGCGAGCCACCCCAGCAGCCACTCGACGTCCCGGGGCACGTGCTCGGCCGAGTCGGCGAGTCGTCGGGAGAGGTGGTCTGCGGTCGCCCTGGCCATGAATCCCCCCGGTACGGATAGACTTCAAACATCTATAGCATGTCGGGTGACCGTGAGAGGTGTCCATGGACGATCACGAGTCGGCTCTCTTCCTCTTCCACGAGGCGATGGCCTTCACCTACGCGGCGGCGTTGCGGGCCGTGGTCCTCACCGGGGTCGCCGATCACCTCTCCGACGGACCCCGCACCGCGGCGGAACTCGCCGAGGCCACCGGGACCAGCGCGGACGGGCTGCGGCGGACCATGCGGCTGCTCGTGACCCGCGGTGTGTTCGAGGACCACGGCGACGACCTGTTCGCCCTCGCCCCCCGCGGTGTCGCGCTGCGCACCCACTCGCCGCTGTCCGCCCGCCCGGCGATCCTGATGTTCACCGATCGGATGTGGTGGGACACCGCCTGGGAACTCACCACGACCCTCCGTGACGAGAACGTCGGCTTCGCGGGCGTGTTCGGCACATCGCTCCAGACCTACTTCGACGCCGACGCCGACCGGGAGGCGTTGTTCTACGCCGGGATGGAAGCGGTGTCCGACGCCGAGATCCCCTACGTGGTGGACCTCTGCGACTTACCGGACACCGGCGTCGTGGCCGACCTCGGCGGCCGGCACGGCGCCCTGCTACGCGCCGTCCTGCGCCGCCACGCCGGACTGCACGGCATCCTGTTCGACCGGTCGCAGCAGGTGCTGGACCGACACCGGCTCGGCGCGACGGACCTGGCCGCCCGCTGCGACATCGTGTGCGGCGACTTCATGGTGGACGTGCCCGCGGCGGACGTTTACCTGCTCAAACGGGTCGTGCACAACCTGGACGACGAGCAAACCGCGCTCCTGCTGCGCAACTGCCTCGAACGGCTGCGGCCCGGCGGCCGGGTCATGGTCGTCGACGCGATCGTGCCGCCGGACGGGCAGCGGCACCAGAGCAAGGAGATGGACCTGATGATGCTGGCCGCGCACACCGGCCGGGAACGCACCGAGTCCGAACTCGACGCGGTGTTCGCGGCGGGCGGGCTGAGACTCACCAAGGTCGTCCGCACGCCCTCGGTGATGTCGATCGCCGAGGGCGTGCCCGCGCGGTGAGCCACCGTTCAGCCGGGCCAGCGCAGGTAGGCCAGGGGAGGCTCGCGGTGCGGCAGGACGCGCAACGCGCCGCGGGCCAGGCCGAGCACCTCGCGGACGGCGGCGGTCTCACCCGGCCACTTCGCGTGCGCCAACTCGTCGAACGCGACGACGCTGCCCACCGTGAGGTACGGCTCGATCATCTCCAGCACGGCGCGGGTGGGCTCGTAGAGGTCCATGTCGAGGTACGCCAGCGCGATCACCGTCTGCGGGTTGGCCGCCAGGTAGCGCGGCAGCGTCTCCCGGACATCACCCTGCACCACCACGTTCCGCTGCACGTGACCGAGGTGTTCACCCGCCTGATGCGCGTCCAGCACCGCCCGCAGGTGATCCGGGTAACCGGGTGCCGTGGCGAACCGGCCCACCACCGCGCTCGTGCTCACGTCGTCCACGTCCGCGATGTCCGGGAAACCGCTGAACGTGTCGAACCCGATGATCCGCCTGGACGCGTTGTACGGCTCGAACACCCCGCGCAGCGCGGTGAACGCCGCCAGGTGCCTGCCGTGCAGCACACCGAACTCCATCACCACACCCGGAACGTCGACCACCATCCGGTAGATGTCCACGATGGACAGCAGATCCGCCAGCTGACCGCGCCGCAGGTACAGGGGCAGGTTGTCGATCAGGTACTCCTCCGGGATCGGGCTGCTCGCCAGCAGCTTCGCCAGACCCTCCCGCGCGGCGCGGTCGCGGTCGGACTCGTGCGGCAGCATCGCCGGGTCGACGTGTTTGTCGGTCACGTTCGTTCCTTCCCTGGAAACCTCGTTCGAAGGGCACCGCGATGAGCAACCCGGAGTTCCGCTACGTCATCCACATCGAGGCGACGCCCGAGCGCGTCTGGCAAGGGCTCACCGAGGCCGACCTGACCAGGCTGTACTGGGGCGTCGGGCTGAAGTCGGACTGGGCGGCCGGTTCGGTGGTCCACTGGCAGGACGACCGCGACCCGGAAGGCCGGTTCGTCGACCTGGGGATGCGGGTGCTGGCCGCCGAGCCCGGCCGGCTCCTGTCCTACACCTGGCACCCCTACCAGCCGGAGGACCGGGTGGAGTTCGGCTGGACGGAGGAGGAGTTCGCGGCGGCGTCCGAGGAGGAGTCGGCCGTCGCGTTCGAACTGGAGCGGATCGGCTCCTCGGTCAAGCTCACGTTGACGCACAGCGGGTTCACCGATCCGGGCAGCCGGATGCTGTTGTCCGTGACCGACGGCTGGCCGTCTGTGCTGTCCCGGCTCAAGACCGTGCTGGAGACCGGCACGGCGCCGGGCGGCACCCACCGCGAGTGGTACCGGGCCGCTAACTACTGACACCTCGGTCACGTGGTCTGACGCCTTGCTCACGTGATCGCCTGGGTCACGTGGTCGTCTGGTCACGTGACCCAGGCGGCCGGCGCCGGGCCACCCGAGCCCAGCGGCGGGAACAGCGCGTCCAGCGCGTCCAGCTCCGCGGCGGACAGCCGGAGGTCCGCCGCGGCGAGCGCGCCGTCCAGTTGCGCCTCCGTGCGCGGTCCCGTCACGAGCGCGGTGACACCGGGCCGCGACAGCAACCACGCCAGCCCCACCTCGGCGGGCGGACGGCCGATCGACGCGCAGAACTCCTCGTAGCGGCCGATCTCGTCCCGCAGCGCGGGCAACGCCTCCGCTCCCCGGCCCTGCGCGGACTTCACCGCCGTGCCCTCGGCGGTCTTGCGCAGCACCCCGCCGAGCAGACCGCCGTGCAGCGGCGACCACACCAGCACGCCGATGCCGTACGCGCGGGCCGCCGGGATCACGTCGAGTTCCGCGTGCCGAACCGCCAGGTTGTACACGCACTGCTCGGCGGCGATGCCCGGGAAGTGCCTGCGGCGCGCGGCCTCCTGCCCGGCGGCCAGCTGCCATCCGGCGAAGTTGGACGTGCCCGCGTACCGGACCTTGCCCTGCGCCACGAGGGTTTCCATCGCCTGCCACACCTCGTCCCAGCCGGCCGCCGGGTCGGGCGTGTGCAGCTGGTAGAGGTCGATCCAGTCGGTGCCAAGCCGGCGCAGCGACGCCTCGCAGCCCGCGATCAGGTGCCGCGCGGACAGTCCCCGGTCGTTCGGCCCCGGCCCGGTGGGGTTGCCCACCTTGGTCGCCAGCACCGTCCGTTCCCGGCGGGAGGGGTTCCCGGCGAACCAGCGGCCGAGCAGTTCCTCGGTGTGGCCGGGGTGGACGCGCCAGCCGTAGATGTCCGCCGTGTCCACCAGGTTCGCGCCGCCGTCCAGCGCGCGGTCGAGCATCCGCACGGCCGTGTCGTCGTCCACCCTGCCGCCGAAGTTCACCGTGCCCAACGCGATCCGGCCGACCCGCAGCGCGGTGCGCCCCAACGGCACGTACCTGTCGTCGTCCGCCATGCGCGCGGCTCCCGTGGTTCGCAGGCACGATCGAGTGTGCTATTAGTATCACTAACTTAACTTCAAGTGTCGAGCGGTGGTGGCGGCATGAGAACCTTGTCTTGCTGGACACAACGGAGCGTTGCCGGCCTGTCGGTACTTTTACTGATAGCGACCAGTTGGCCTAGTGCCGCAGCAGCACCAGCCGCGCAGCGACCGGAGGCGGCACCCGCGCCGGCCTGCGGGGGCGTGTCGGAAACGACGCTCAACGGCTGGATCCGCGCGGCGAACAACGGCGCCCACGTCCACGAACGGCTCACGCCGACACCCAAGGACTGCGTGGTGACCATCGGCCCGGCCGGGCTCGACCCGCTGGTCGGCAAGTTGACCCTGACCGTGACCGATCCGGGCCGGCTCACGTTCAGCGGCGGCGACTCGATCTTCGACGTCCGCGACCGCGGCGTCCTGTCACTCACCGGCTTGGTGCTGACCGGCGCCACCGCGACCGCGATCACCAACAACCACGGCGGCACCGTGACCCTGACCGGGACCAAGGTCACGGGCAACAGCAACCAGGGCATCTTCGGCGGCGGCCTCGCGAACAGCGGCGGCACGATGACCATCGTCGACAGCGAGGTGTCCGGCAACACGGCGGCGGGCCAGGGCGGCGGCATCGCCAACGCGGGCATCAACAGCTCGCTGACGGTCGTCAACAGCCGGGTCACCGGCAACACGGGCTTGTTCGGCGCCGGCATGTCGACCAGCGGCGGCACCGTCCTGGTGGTCAACACCCGCATCGCGGGCAACCAGTCCTCACCGGACGGCGCGGGCGGCGGGTTCACCAACGGCGCGGGCACCGTGACGATCATCGGCAGCGAGGTCGTCGACAACTCCTCGAACGAGGGCGGCGGCCTGACCAACACCGGCACCCTGCACGTCATCAACACCAAGGTGTCCGGCAACCGCAGCACCGGCATCGCGAACCTCGCCGGCGGCGTGGTCCTGGTGACCGACTGCAAGGTGACCGGCAACCACACCGACGGCCCCGGCGGCGGCGTGATCAACGGCGGCGGCGGCACGATGACCGTCGCGAACACGGAGATCTCGGCCAACACGGCGACCGCCGCGGGCGGCGGCGCCGCGAACACCTCGGGCGGCGTGCTCAGACTGGTGAACGCCAAGGTCTTCGGCAACAAGGCGGACGCGGCAGGCGGCGGCGTGGCCAACACCGGCACCGGCCGCACCTACCTCACCAACACCGCGGTGGACGGCAACACACCGGACAACGTGCGGAACGGCTGAGCCCACAGCCCAGGCCGTCGCCATCGAACCTGGACCGAAATTCATTCCAGGTCCCCGGAAGGCGTGTGTTCGGACCAGCTCTGATTGGTGATGCTGCGGCTTCACTTTGGTGGTCGACGACGTACGTGAACTCCTATCCATGCGGGATTTCCGGACATCGCGGCCCGGACCGAGCGGATGCGCCGGCACGGCGTCGCGGCCTGCTCGTTCAGCGACCGCCCACGGCCCCCATGGCTGGGCGCCGTCGGCCCGTGTCGCGGGCGGCAGCCCCTGGTCGTCGTGGAGGGCTGATCCGCTTCGACGGCCGGTCCTGGCGGAGGGTCGGGCCGACCACGCTGCCCGACTTCCTGCACTGGGCCTTCCACGGGCAGGCCGTGCCGCACACGGTGCACTCGCTCGCGATGCGCACGATGTTCAGCAGCCCGCGGAGCAGGTGGGACGCGCGGTAGAACGCGGCGTGCAGCGCGCGTTCCCATAGATCGGCCAGTTCCTGCCGCTGGCTTCCGATAAGGTTCACTTATCGGAAGCCAGCAATTTCGCACTCAATAGCGTTACGTTATATCCAATAACGTTTGTAGTGACGGAATAGTGCTACGGTATTGCTGTGACGACGACCGAGACCGCCGCGACGACCTGCAACTACCCCGGCTGCACCCGACCGGTGTTCCGGGGCAGTGGGCCGGGGCGGCCGGCCGAGTACTGCGACCTGCCGGAACACACCCGGTGGCGGGCGTGGCGGGAACGGCAGCGGTTGGCGCAGGGGGCGGAGGCGGAGCAGGAGGTCGTCACCGTGACGAAAGGCCTGCAGGGGATCACCGCGGGCAAGATCAGGGCCGAGGAACTGTTGGAGCGGTTCCGGGTGCTCTCCGAGCAGATGTCGACCACGCTCACCGGCGCCGTGGCGGAACTGACCGCGATCGCCGACCCGAGCGTCGCCGAAAGCCAGGTGCAGGCCGTCGAAGCCGAGGCCGCACGGCGGGTCGCCGAAGCGGAAGCTGCCGTAGCCAAAGCGGAACGACGACGGCGTGACGCCGAACAGGCCCGCAAGGCCGCCGAAGACACCACCGAAGACGCGGTCCGTGCCGCCGAACAAGCCGAACAGGACGCCGAAGCCGCCTACGCACAACGTGACGCCGCCCGCGCCGAAGCCGACGCGGCCGTCGAACGCGCCGAACAGGAAATCGCCGCCATCCGCGTCGAAGCCGCCACCGTCGTGGACGAAATCCGCCGGGACGCCCAAACCCAGGTCGAACAGGCCAAAGCCGACGCCGTCTCACACGCAGAACAAGCCCGACGGCTGGCCGTACGCGAGGTCGAGCAGGTCCGGGCGGACGCCCAAGCCCTGATCGACCAGGCCAGGCAGGACGCCCAGGCACTCGTCGAACGCACCCGCACCGAAGCGCAGACCCAGGTCGACCGGGCCCAGACGGACGCGCGGACCCTGGTCGAACAAGCCCGCGCCGAGGCGCACGCGAGCGTCGAACAGGCCCGTGCCGCCGCACGCACCGAAGCGGACGCCGCGAACGAAGCACGGATCAAGGCCGAACGCGCCGAGCAGACCGCCCACGACGCCCGCACCGAACTCGACCGCGCACGAGCCGAACTCACCGAACAGCGCGAGACCCACCGCGCCGACCTCGACCGGGCAGAACGCGCCGCCCGCGAACGCCTCGACGCCCTCGAAGAAGCCCGCACCCAGACGCTGGTCCGCGCCGAACGGGCGGAAAGCCGACTCGACCGACTGCAAGCGGAACTCGACGCCCTCCGAGCGGAGCGAAGCACCCAACCCTGACCGCACGACGTGCCGACCGGATCAACCCCGCTGCGCACCCGAACGGCACGGGGCCGGTACCGCCCGTGCCACCTCAGTTCAGCCGAGAGGGGCCGGTTTTCCGACCAGGCTCGTGGCCACCACACGGTTGACGCCGGGCAGGTTCGACAGCCTCATCGCCACCCGCCGCGCCCACAGCCGCCGCGGCGACGAGGGCAGGAACCAGCGCGCGCCCGACCGCGCCACCTCCTGCTTGTCCACCACGACCGGTCGCCACGCGCGTTCGTACGCCACCGGATCGTCCAGGTGCTCGGCCAGCACGTACGCGCCGCCGATCCCGAGTGACGCGCCCTGCCCGGCCAACAACGACACCGCGCCGCACGCGTCACCCACGAGCACCACCCGCCCGGACGACCACCGCGGCAGCTCCACCTGCGCGACCTGGTCGTAGTAGATCTCCGCCGGACACTTCGCCAACGCCCGCGGCACGACCCAGCCCAACGTCCCGTACGCCTCCATCACCGCCGCACGCGGATCGTCGGGCAGGTCGGGGGACGTCGTCCGGTGCACGGTGAACGCCGCCACCCGACCGTCGCGCAGCCCGTAGAACCCGACCTGCCGGCCGACCGTGTCGGTGACGCAGAACCGTCCGGCGACCAGCGCGTGGATCTCCGGGTCGTCGAACGTGAACGCCGCCGTGTGGAACCCCAACCGGCGCAGGTGCCCGTCACCGAACACGAGCCGCCGCACGGTCGAGTGCACGCCGTCCGCCCCGACCAGCAGGTCACCGGACACCGTCGAACCGTCGGACAACCGTGCGGTCACATCGGATTCCGAATCCTCGACACCCACCACTCCGGCGCCGAACCGCAACGTCACGCCGGCGGGCAGGTCCTCCCGGAACGCACGTTCCAGGTCCGGCCGCATGATGCTCAGCAGCCGCCCGTCCACCGCCCGCGCGAGCCGGTCGAACCGCAGCCCGGCCACCCGACGGCCCCGGGAGTCGACGTACGCGGCCTCCCGCACCCGGTACCCCGACTCCACCAGGCGCGGCAGCACGCCCATCCGTTCGGCGGCGTCGTACCCCGGGCCGAAGAAGTCGATCATGTAGCCGGTGGTGCGCGGCCCGGTGGCGCGTTCCACCACGACGACCTTGTGGCCGAGCGTCCCGAGCCGGTGTGCCAGGGCCAGCCCGGCGATCCCCGCCCCGCTGATCACGACCTTCACCGCAGCACCCTCCCCAGCACGGGCACGACGACGTCCGACGTCAGGTCGGGGGAGATCGCGCGGTGCAGGAGCACGCCGTCGACGGCTGCCGCCAGCACGGCGGCGGTCTCGACCGGTGTGGGCACGTCACGGGAGGCCAGCCACTCGGCGAGCGTCCGGCGGAAGTCCGCCAGCACCGCCCCGACGGCCTGCCGCAGTTCGTCGTTGCGGGTGGCGGCGAGCAGGGTCTCGGTGAACAGTTCCTGCCCGCCGTGGCCGTCCAACGCCTCCAGCAGCCGGGTCAGCACGTCGGCCGGCGTGGACACCGTGTCCAGCAGCCGCCCGAGGTCGTCCACGGCGGACCGCAGCGCGCCGACGGAGGCCTGCACGAGCACCGCCTGGACCGAGTCGAAGTGGTAGTGCACGACCCCCGAGCCGACGCCGGCGCGGTCGGCCAGCATCCGGGTGCTGACCGCGCCCCAGCCCTTCTCGGCGATGAGTTCCGTGGCCGCGTGCAGCAGCCGTTCCCGAACCGTCATTGGACGATCGTACTGGACGATCGTCCTAAGCGTTCGTCCAGATCTAGAGCCGGACCTCCCCGGTCACGCCCGCGAACGCCAGCAGCCGGGCACCCTCGGAGGACACATCGGCCTTCTGCGCGCTGGTCAACGGCCGGAACAGCTCGACGTCCAGCCCGTCGCCGGCGATCTTCCAGGTGCCGTGGACGAAGCCGTCGACCAGCAGCGTCGGCTTGCCGCCGACCACGATCCCGCGCCGGTAGTCCTCGTCGGAGATAACGCGGGTGCGGTCGTCGTGGCCGAGCAGGAGGTTGTCGAACTCGGGCAGGAACCGTGCCGGCGCGGGGGTGTCGGGGTCGGGCAGCGGCCCGTCGGGCACGTCGTAGAGGGTGCGTCCGCGTTCGTCGGTGAAGGTCCGCAGGTCCATCGCCTCGACCACGGGCTTGAGCCGGGTCATGCCCGCCCAGGTCTGCACGTCCCGCACCGAGGCGGGTCCGAACGCGGCCAGGTAGCGGCGCACGACCTCCTCGGGTGTCGTGGCGGGTTCGGCGGTGCCGAGCCAGGTCGAGGCGGTCGTCCACGCCGCCGGTCCGGACTTCCCCCACACCGCGCGGGGCGGCACCTGCACGGCCGGGACGAGGTAGCTGGCCGCGTAGCCGAGGGCGGTGGCGTCGCGGTCGGGCCACCGTGCGCCGAGCCGGTCGCTCAGTTCACGGCGGGTGCGCGGCTTCTCGGCGGCCAGGGCGGTGGCGGCTTCGATGAACGTGTCGCTGTCGAGCCCGTCGAGCACGAACCCGAACGGCGAGGACGCGAACCGCCGGTGCAGGAACGGCCGGAGCAGCGGTTCGATCCGGCCGTGGTCGGCGGCGCTGACGAGGTGGATCGTGGCACGGTGCAGCGACGCGCGGACCACCTTCCGGTCTTCCAGCAGTGACGCGAGCTCCTCGGGCCGGAAGTCCCGGATCCGCGACCACAGGCCGTAGTAGGGCGAGAACGGTTCCTGCGCCTGCATCCCGACCAGGTGCTCGACCACGTCGAGCGCGGGCGTGGTCACCAGGTCCAGCAGCAGTTGCCGGTGCAGTGTGGCGCGGTTCAACGCCCGGGTCGTCAGCTTCTCGATCACGAGGTCACGCTATCCGGAATCGCGGACAGGTCCCGTCCGCGATTCCGGATCGGAGGTGGACTTCAGCGGGACCCGGCGTTGACCGATCGGCGCAGCGCGATGGCGTCGGTGCGCACGCGTTCGGGTGGTTCGCGGTCGATCAGGGCGCGGCGGATGAGGTCGGCGACGGCGGGCTGGTGTTCGGGGGTGAAGCCGCGGCGGGTGATCTCCTGGGTGCCGATGCGCAGCCCGCGCAGGCCCTCGTCGATGCGCTGCCACGGCAGGCTGATGCCGCTGAGGTAGACGCCGGCGTCACCGAGCCGCACGGCCGCCGCGTCGCCGCCGCCGATGGTGAGGGCGTCGATGGCGAGGTGGTGGGAGCGGGTGAACTCGCCGTCGTGGCGGGCGACGTCGAAGCCGTTGTCGGACAGCGCCCGGCCCAGGGCCTGGGCGTTGGCGATGCACGCCCGCGCGTACTCGGGGCCGTGTTCGGCGAGTTCGGCGGCGGTGACGGCGAGCGCGCCGAGGCGTCCGGCGTCGTAGTTGGCGAGCATCCCGGGGTAGGCGACGTTCGAGACGCGTTCGGCGAGGTCCGGGTCGCGGGTGACGACGCAGCCGCCGGACGGGCCGCCGAACGACTTGTAGGTGGAGAACGTCATGAGGTGGGCGCCCTCGTGCAGGGGCCGCTGGAACTCCTTGCCGGCGACGAGGCCGGCCATGTGGGAGGCGTCGTAGACGAGGACGGCGCCGACCTCGTCGGCGGCCGCGCGGACCGCGGCGACGTCGTGCGGGAACAGCATCATGCTCGCGCCGATGACGACGATCCGGGGCCGGTGCACGCGCAGGAACCCGGGAAGCTTGCCGTAGTCGATGTCGAGTTCGTCGGGCAGGTAGGGCAGGTCGACGACGGTCAGGCCGCGGATCGCGGGCACGCCCTGGGCGTGGTGGCTGGCGTGGCCGCCGGCGAACTCGGGCAGCACGGCGATCTTGTCGCCGGCGCGGGCGAACGCGGTGTAGACGGCGAGGTTGGCGAGGGTGGCGCTCTGGAGCCGGACCTCGGCGAAGCTGCCTTCCATGAGGGACGCGACGAGCATCGGCGTGAGGACTTCGAGGGTGTCGAGGTGGTCCAGGCCGACCTGGTACTTCTCGCCGGGCCAGCCCATGCTCGGGCGGCTGGACACGCTGTGGGAGACGGCCGCCGCGGCGGCGGGGCTGACCACGTTGGTTCCCGCGTAGAGCACGATCCCGTCGTCGTCGACCTGGGCGCGGTGCGCTTCGAGGGCTTTGCGGACGGTGCTCGCGACACCGGCGGCGGTCAGGTCGGTCGAGACGGCGGCTTCGACCTCGGCGAGTCGGCGTTGCGCCTGCGGGGAGGCCCAGGGGGCGATCCGGCTGTTCGTCACGAGTGTGCACGCTAGGGCGTCGGCGTCGGGTGGGGCGACCGTCCGGCGACTGGAGTTGTTCCTACAGTTGTCGGAATGCAGGAGTTGCTGGACGAGCTGTCCCGGGTGTTGGGACGCGGTGTGTCGGTGGACGACGTGGCGGGCCGGGTGGTCGCGCACAGTGCCCAGGCCGACGACGTGGACCCGGCGCGGGTGCGGGCGATCCTGACCCGGCGGGTGCCGGCGGACGTCGCGGCGTGGCAGGAGCAGCACGGCGTCTCGACCGCGGCGGGGCCGGTGCGGGTGCCGGAGAACGCGGTGTTGGGGTTCTCGCAGCGGGTGGGTTTCCCGTTGCGGCACAACGGGGTGCTGGTCGGCTACCTGTGGGTGTTGGGCGAGCCGCCGGAGCTGGACTTGGGCGGTCGGTTGGCGGCGTTGGCGGCGCAGGTGCCGGTCGGGGAGCGGACGCCGGTGCGGGTGGTGGTGGGGTTGGAGCCGCGGGTGGTGCGCACGGTGCCGGCGGGTGATCCGCTGCCGGAGTTGTCGGGGCACGTGGGGGTGAGCGATCCGCATCCGCCCGACCGGGCCGGGTCGGCGTACCAGCAGGCGTTGGCGGCGGCGGAGTTGGCGCGGCTCGACCCGGCGTTGCCGGACCGGGTGCGGTGGTCCGAACTGGGCGCGTACCGGCTGTTGCTCGGGGCGTCGCCGGACGAGGTGCTGTCCGGGTTGTCGGAGGTGCTGCTGGTGACGTTGGAGGTGTACCTGGACTCGGGGTGCGACGTGCGGGCCGCGGCGGATCGCCTGCACCTGCACCGCACGAGCCTGTACTACCGGTTGGGCCGGATCGCCGAGCTGACCGGCCGTGACCTGGCGGACGGCGGGGTGCGGCTGGAGCTGCACCTGGCGTTGAAGCTCGCCCGGCTGGCCCGACGCCCCTGAGCGGTGTCGACGCGCAAGCGGGGTTGACGCGCGTCCGGAGTTGACGCGCGTCCGGAGTTGACGCGCATCCGGAGTTGACGCGCATCCGGGTCGAGTGGTCCGCGCTGCGCTTGTGTCACAGTCCCGGTGGTGTCGCGGCCTGTCGCGATAAGGTGATCGACTTCGCTGGCCGATGTCAAGGAGTGCCGTGCCCGACGACCTCAGCCTGCTGCTGTACCTGCCGCACCGCGAGATGGAGGACCGCGTGTTCGCCGCCTTGGCGGGGGCGGGTTTCGACGACGTGACGCCCGCCCAGTCGCGGGTGTTCCAGCGGATCCGCCGCGACGGGTCGAGGTTGACCGAGTTGGCGGAAGCCGCACAGATCACCAAGCAGACCGCGGGTTTCCTGGTCGACCAGCTGGAACGCGGCGGGTACGTGGAGCGCACGCCCGATCCGACCGACGCGCGGGCCCGGCTGATCCGGGTGGCCGAGCGCGGGCAGAAGGCGATCCCGGTGGGGCGGGCGGCGATCGCGGAGGTGGAACGGGAGTGGACGGCGCACCTGGGTCAGCGGCGGATGGCGGCGCTGCGTGACGCGTTGGCCAGGCTGCGGGAGATCACCGATCCTTCGTTGTAGTGCGCACGGTGTACTTCAGGTGGGTGGCGCGTGTGCCCTGGATGACGACCGGGTCCTCGAACCGGTGCGGCGCGCGGGTCAGGTTGGCGAAGTAGGGGATGCCCTCGCCGAGCAGGACGGGCACGAGGCTGACGTGGACCTCGTCCACCAGCCCCAGGTCCAGCGCCTGTGCGGCGATACTGGCACTGGCGATCGTGACGTCCTTGTCCCCCGCGTCCCGGGCGATGCGCTTGGCCTCGGCGATACCGGCCTCGACGCTGTCGGTGAAGGTGGTCGTCTTCCACCTGTCGGCGTCCTCGGGCCGCCGGTGGGTCACCACGACGACGTGGTCGGCCGCCGGGTGTTGGCCGCCCCACCCGTCGGTGTAGTCGAACAGGCGTCGGCCGCACACGATGACGGCGGCGTTCTCCAGGTACCCGCGCAGCATCGCGGCGCTGTCGGGGTCGACCTGGAACGAGTACTCGGGGGCGTGGCTGGGCACGGTCACGTCGCCCGCCTGGTACCAGTCGAACAGCTCGGCGACGCCGTCCTGCGGGTCGGCGATGAACCCGTCGAGCGACATCGTCATGTGCGAGAAGACCTTGCCCATCGTGGACCTCCTGCGGGTTGCGTCGGCTACGGGAGTGGAACGTCCGCGGGCGACGAAACTCATCGGTGGCGCGATTACCCCCTACCGCGATTACCCCTTCGAGGACAGGCTAGGACGACAGGAACCGGTCGAGCACGCGCGCGCCGAAACGCAGGCCTTCGACGGGCACGCGTTCGTCCACGCCGTGCGGCATGGCCCGGTAGTCGTAGCCGGCGGGCAGGGTGAGCGGCGAGAAGCCGTAGCAGTCGATGCCCAGCCGGCTGAACGCCTTGGCGTCGGTGCCGCCGCCCATGCAGTAGGGCACGACCACGGCGTCGGGGTCCTCCGCGCGCAGCGCCGCGGCCATCGCGTCGAACCAGGGCGAGTCGATCGGGGCCTGCACGGGCGGTTCGCTGGCGATGAACTCGCGGCGCACCTCGGCGCCGAGCGCGACGTCGATCGACGCGAGCAGTTCGTCCACGGTGCCGGGCAGGGTGCGCACGTCGATCTCGGCGGTGGCGCTGCCGGGGATGACGTTGACCTTGTACCCGGCGCGCAGCACGGTGGGTGTGGTGCTGTTGCGGACGGTGTTCTCGACGAGCCGGGCGGCGGGTCCGAACCGGGCGATGGTGCCGTCGACGTCGGCGAGGTCGACGGGGACGTCGAGGGCCGCGCCGACCTGTTCGATGAACGCCTTCACGGTGGGGGTGAGCCGCACGGGGTGGTCGATGGCGGCGATGCGGGCGAGCGCGCCGAGGAGCTTGACCACGGCGTTGTCGTCGTTGCGGCGTGATCCGTGGCCGGCGCGTCCGGTCGCGGTGAGCCGCAGGTGGGAGGTGCCGCGTTCGGCGGTGCCGATGGGATAGACACGATGGTCGCCGACGGGGTAGGAGTAGCCGCCGGATTCGCTGATCGCGGTGGTGCAGCCGGCGAAGAAGTCCGCGTGGCGTTCGACCAGCCACTGGGCGCCGTACTCGCCGCGGTCCTCCTCGTCGGCGACGAACGCGAGCACGATGTCGCGGCGGGGCCGGCGTCCCTCGCGGGACCAGTCGCCCAGCACGGCGAGCACCATGGCGATCATGTCCTTCATGTCGACCGCGCCGCGGCCCCACAGGAACCCGTCGCGTTCGACGCCGGCGAACGGCGGCACGCTCCACTCGGCGGCGTCGGCGGGCACCACGTCCAGGTGCGCCTGCACGAGCAGCGCGGGCAGATCGGGTTCGGTGCCGGTCACACGGGCCAGCACGTTGCTCCGGCGTGGCGCGGATTCCAGCACGGTGGGCTCGACGCCGACGGCGTCCAGGTGCGCGGCGACGAACTCGGCCGCCTCGCGTTCACCGGCGGACCGGCCGCCGCCGTGGTTGGTGGTGTCGAACCGCAGCAGTGCGGCGCACAGGTCGACGACGTCCTCAGCCATGCGTTCCCTTACCCGTAGATCCCTTCGACCGCCCCCGCCGCGATCGCGGTGACGATCTTGAACGCCTGCATCGCCAGGGTCATGGACGCTGCGTCGAACCCGACCCGGCGTGCTCCGACCTGCTGCACAGTAGGGACCACGGCCGCGGCGGCGGCGAGGTGGGTGGCGTCGAACTCGACTTCGACCCGGTGCGGGGCGACCGTGCCGGGCACGCGTCCGGCGCGGTCCATGGCGGTGCGGGCGGCGGCGGTGATCCGCTCGGAGGTCACCTTCGGCGGGGCGCAGACGGCGGCGTAGCGGCTGACGCAGTCCTTGACGGCGACGAGTTCGGCGTCGGGCGCGTAGTCGCGGGCGTCGTCGCACGCCTTGTCGTCGCCGGTCACGAGCAGCACGGGGACGCCGTGCTCGGCGGCCAGCGCGGCGTTGAGCCTGCCCTCGCTGGCGGGGACGCCGTCGAGCCAGACGCCGGTGATCGAGTTCTCGAGGTAGGTGTGGGCGAGGACGCCCTCCTGGCCGGCGCCGGCGTGGTAGCCGAGGAAGACCACGCCGTCCACGCCGGAGTCGATGCCCTGCATCATCGACAGCGGCTTGTGCCGTCCGGTGAGCAGTCGGGCGCGGGGGTCCAGGTCCTCCAGCAGGAGGTTGCGCTGGGACGAGTGGGCCTCGTTGACGAGCAGGTCGGTGGCGCCGCCGGCGTGGGCACCGGCGACGCACGCGTTGACGTCGCCGGTGAACAGCCGGCGGAACCGCTGCCACTGCTCGGTCTGGGGTACGACGTCGGCCGTCCAGGTGACGCCGGTGGCCCCTTCCATGTCCGCCGAGATCAAGATCCGCATGGGGTTCACCGTACCGAGGTGTCGTCGCTTCTTGACGTGCACCTCGCGGTAGTGGTTACTTCTTGACCTCGACTCACGGGCAGGAGGCGGTCACTGTGGGTATCCGGCGGTTCGGCGCGGTCACGGCGGCGATGGCATTGGTGGTGTTGCTCGCGCCCACACCGGCGCCGGCGCAGCAGACGGTCACGTTGAGGGTGGCGATCACCCAGCAGGTCGATTCGCTCAACCCGTTCCTGTCGGTGTTCCAGGCGGGCACCGAGGTCGGCAGGCTGATGTACGACTACCTCACCGCCTACGACGTCAAGGACCAGCGCCCCGTGGAGGGCCTGGCCGACAAGTGGGAGTCCTCCGAGGACCGGCTGACCTGGACGTTCCACGTGCCCGAGGGCAAGAAGTGGTCCGACGGGCAGCCGATCACCGCCAAGGACGCGGCGTTCACCTACAACCTGATGATGCGCGACGAGGTCGCGGGGACCGCCAACGGCAGCTTCACCGCCGCCTTCGAGTCCGTCACCGCGACCGACGACCGCACGCTGGTGATCAAGACCAAGCAGCCGCAGGCCACCATGCTCGCGCTGGACGTGCCGATCGTCCCCGAGCACGTGTGGTCCAAGGTCACCGACATCGCCGAGTACCGCAACGACCAGACGCCCGTCGTGGGCAGCGGGCCGTTCGTCCTCACCGAGTACCGGGCCAACGAGTTCATCCGGTTCAAGGCGAACAAGGACTACTGGCGCGGCGCCCCGAAGTACGACGAGCTGACGTTCACCTACTACAAGACCTCCGACGCGGCCGTGCAGGCGCTGGGCAAGGGCGAGGTCGACCTGGTCAACCGGATGGGCCCGGCGCAGTTCGACTCGCTCAAGGACAAGTCCGGCATCACCCGCAACCAGGCGCACGGCCGCCGCTTCAACGAACTGGTGATCAACCCGGGGGCGGCGACCCGCACCGGCGAGCCGATCGGCGACGGCCACCCGGCGTTGAAGGACGTGGTGGTGCGCCGGGCGATCGCCAAGTCGCTGGACCTCGACGCGATCATCAAGCGGGTCAACGGCGGCTACGCGCAGCGCGGCACCGGCCCCATCCCGCCCGTGTTCGCCGACTACCACCTCAAGCCCGAACCGGCGCACCCCTACGACCCGGCCGCCGCGAACGCCGACCTGGACAAGGCGGGCTACGCGCGCGGAGCGGACGGCATCCGCGTCTCGCCGGAGGGCAGGCGGATGGAACTGCGGCTGCTCGGGCACTCCAGCCGTGCCTACGACGAGCAGGCCGGCGAGTTCGTCAAGCGGTCCCTGGCCGACCTGGGCATCGTCGTGGACGTGCAGATCGTGTCCGACAACCAGCTCAACGAGTCCAGCACCGCCGGCACGTTCGACCTGGTGTTCTCCGGCTGGGGCACCAACCCCGACCCGGACTTCATCCTGTCGCTGCACACGTGCGACCAGCGGCCCAACGCCGACGGCAAGGGCGGCACCACCGACACGTTCTTCTGCGACGCCGAGTACGACGCGCTCTACGCGCAGCAGCGCGCCGAGTTCGACCCGGCCAAGCGGCGTGAGCTCGTGCAGAAGATGCAGCAGCGGTTCTACGACCAGGTCCCCGCGGTGGTGCTGGGCTACGACAACGCGTTGGAGGCCTACCGCAGCGACAAGTTCGCCTCGTTCCCGGTCCAGCCCGACCCCGGCGGCGTGATCATGGCGCAGAACGGCGTGTGGGGCTATTACGGGGCGTTGCCGGTCGCGTCGGCCGGTCAGCCGAGCGGGTCGAACACCGGCTTGATCGCGGGCGTCGTCGGCGGCGCGCTCGTCGTCCTGCTGGGCGGCGTGTGGCTGATGAACCGCCGGCGCGGTGCGCGCGCGGAGGACCGCGAGTGATCCGCCACCTGGCGGGCAAGGTCGGCGGCGCGCTGGTCAGCCTGCTCTTCGTGGTGGCGCTGGGGTTCCTGCTGTTCCGGGTGATCCCCGGCGACCCGGTGGTCGCGATGACGCGCGGCCGGCCGGTCACCGGGGACCAGCTCGCCGAGCTGCGCGTGCGGCTGGGCGTGGACAAGCCGCTGGGCGAGCAGTTCGTCGACTACCTGACGGCGGCTCTCCAGGGTGACTTCGGCACGTCGTACGTCTACAGCCGGCCGGTGATGGAGCTGATCGGCGAACGGATGTGGCCGACGATCCTGCTGACCGGCACGGCGACCGTGCTGGCGGTGGTGCTCGGGCTGTGGCTGGGCATCCGCGGGGCGTGGCGGCGCGGGTCGCGGTCGGACCGGATCTCCACCGGTGCGGCGCTGGCGCAGTGGGCGATGCCGACGTTCTGGCTGGGGATGCTGCTGTCGCTGGCGACCGGGGACCTGTTCCCCAGCGGCGGCATGCGGTACCCGGACACGCCGCCGGACTTCCTGTCGCAGGCGGTGGACGTGGCGCACCACATGGTGCTGCCGTGCCTGACCATGATCGCGGTGGTCTACGCGCAGTACCTGCTGGTGATGCGGTCCTCGCTGCTGGAGGAGATGCACGCGGACTACCTGACCACGGCGCGGGCGAAGGGGCTGCGGGACGACGTGGTGCGGCGGCGGCACGCGGTGCCCAACGCGTTGCTGCCGACCGTGACGCTGGTGTTCCTGCACCTGGGGCTGGTGGTGTCGGGGGCGATCACGGTGGAGACGGTGTTCTCCTGGCCCGGGTTGGGGCTGTTGACCTACGAGGCGTTGACCGGGCCTGACCTGCCGCTGTTGCAGGGCACGTTCGTCGTGCTGGCGGGAGCGGTGATCACCATGAACGTGTTCGCGGACCTGCTGTACCGGGTGCTCGACCCGCGGGTGCGTGCGTCGTGACGGCGATCGTGTGGCAGCGCCGTCGGGCGGCGGCCAGGGCGACGTGGCGTGAGTTCGCGTCGCAGCGGTCCGGGTTGGTCGGGTTGATCGGGCTGGTCGTGATCGGGGTGCTGGCGGTGCTGGCGCCGTTCGTGACCGACCAGTCGGGGTTGGACGTGACGCGGCTGACCGCGTCGCCGTGGGAGCCGCCGTCGTCCTCGAACTGGCTGGGGACCGACCACAACGGGCGTTCGGTGCTGCTGCTGACGTGGTGGGGCACCCGGATCTCGCTGGTCGTGGGGCTCGCGGCGACGGTGTTGTCGGTGCTGATCGGCACGGTGGTCGGGATCACGGCGGCGCACTTCGGCGGCTGGGTGTCGGCGGTGCTGATGCGGTTCACCGACTTCTTCCTGGTGCTGCCGTCGCTGGTGCTGGCGATCGCGCTGTCGACCGTGCTGCCCCGCGGTCTGGGCACGATCGTGCTGGCGATCGGCGTGACGTCCTGGCCCGCGACGGCGCGGCTGGTGCGGGCGCAGACGCTGGCGGTGGAGGCGCGTCCGTTCATCGAGCGCGCCCGTGCGCTGGGCGGCGGGCACGGGCACGTCATCGGCCGGCACGTGCTGCCCGCCGTGCTGCCGCTGGTGTTCGTGAACACGACGTTGACGGTGGCGTCCGCGATCGTGGCGGAGTCGACCCTGTCGTTCCTGGGGTTGGGCGATCCGACGCGGGTGTCGTGGGGGTCGCTGCTGCACGCGGCGAACATGCACGGCGCGGTGTCGCAGCGGGCGTGGTGGTTCCTGATCCCGCCGGGGTTGGGTGTGGTGTGCGTGGTGCTGGCGTTCACGCTGTGCGGGCGGGCGCTGGAGACGGTGCTCAACCCGCGGCTGAAGGGGGAGCGGTGAGCCTGCTGGAGCTGCGGGACCTGAGCGTGCACTACCGGGGCGCGCGGGGCGAGGTGACGGCCGTGCGGTCGGTGTCGCTGGCGTTGGAGGCCGGGCGGACGCTGGGGTTGGCGGGGGAGTCGGGCTGCGGCAAGTCCACCGTGGCCATGTCCGTGCTTCGGCTGCTGCCGCGCAACGCCCGTGTCGAGGGGCAGGTGCTGCTCGACGGCGAGGATGTCCAAGGGATGTCGTGGGGCCGGTTGCGGGCGGTGCGGTGGGCGGCGGCGTCGGTGGTGTTCCAGGGTGCGATGCACGCGTTGAACCCGGTGCACCGGGTGGGCGAGCAGATCGCCGAGCCGATGCGGCTGCACGGCGTGACCGGGTCGGTGTCGGCGTTGCTGGACCAGGTGGAGCTGCCGGCGCGTGCGGCGCGGGCGTATCCGCACGAGTTGTCCGGCGGGCAGAAGCAGCGGGTGATGATCGCGATGGCGCTGGCGTGCTCGCCGCGGCTGGTCATCGCGGACGAGCCGACGACGGCGCTGGACGTGGTGGTGCAGGCGCAGGTGCTGGACGTGTTGAAGCGGCTGGTGGCCGAGCGGGACATCGGGTTGGTGATGATCAGCCACGACCTGTCGGTGCTGGCGTCGACGTGCGACCGGCTGGCCGTGATGCGGGACGGTGTGATCGTGGAGGAGGGTCCGGCGCGGGAGGTGATCGCGTCACCGACCCATCCGCACACGCAGGCTTTGGCGGCGGCGTTCCCGACCGTGGGCGATCCGGCGTCACGGCACGCGGGCCCTGCGGTGTCTTCGCCTTCGTCCTCTGCCTCTTCACCTTCACCTTCACCTTCGTCGTCTTCGTCTTCGGGGCCGGTGCTGCTGCGCGCGGAGGGTCTGCGCGTGGACTACGGCTCGACGAAGGCCGTGGCGGGGGTGGACCTGGAGGTGCGGGCGGGCGAGATCGTCGCGCTGGTCGGCCAGTCCGGCTCCGGCAAGACCACCCTGGCCCGCACGTTGCTGGGCCTGCAACGACCGACCGCCGGCCGCGTCTTGTTCGAGGGCGTGGAGCTGCCCCGTTCGGCGTCGGGTCTGCGTGCGTACCGGCGGCAGGTGCAGCTGGTGTTGCAGGACCCGACGAGCGCGCTGAACCCGCGGCACTCGGTGTACGAGGCGGTGGCGGAGGGTCTGCGCATCCACCGTGTCGAGGGTGACGAGGCCACGCGGGTAGCCGAGGCGTTGTCCCATGCGGAGTTGCGCCCGCCGGAGCTGTTCTTCACCTCCCTGCCGCACGAGTTGTCGGGCGGGCAGCGGCAGCGGGTGGTGATCGCGGGGGCGCTGGCCTTGGGGCCGCGGTTGCTGATCGCGGACGAGCCGGTGGCGTCGTTGGACGCGTCGGTGCGGGGGGAGATCCTGGCGTTGCTGCTTCGGTTGCGCCGTGAGCTGGGATTGGCGGCGTTGGTGATCACGCACGATCTGGGGTTGGCGTGGACGATCGCCGACCGGGTCGCGGTGATGTACCGGGGTGAGTTGGTCGAGCAGGGCACGGTGGAGCAGGTGCTGCTGTCACCGCAACACGACTACACGCGCACTCTGCTCGCCGCCGTCCCCCACCACGACGTACCCGAACCGGACAGAACCGGCACGCCGTAGTACACACCCACCCCGCACCGCCGGCCCCCCGCCCACGTTCCTGACCTGCACAGATCCCGGTCACAGCTTGCACGATCGGGTGATCATCGCCCCACAACCAAAGAACACGCCGTTATCATTGAACTGAAACGTCGGTAGAAACAACGAGGCCCCCGACCGACCCCGACCCATGCCGCCGCCGGGCATCGACCAGATCACCGGAGTGCTCCTCGGCCCAGGCGGCCAACGCCCGAACCGGCCCCAACAACGACCGCCCGAGCCCGGTCAGCTCGTACCGGCCGTCGACGCCGACCACCAGCCCGTTCCCGCGCAGCCGGGCGAGCGTCTGGGTGAGCATCTTGTTGCTGATGCCGCCGATCCGCTCCAGCAGCTCGCCGTAACGCAGCGGCCTCTCCCCGAGCGCGACCACGACCACGACCGACCAGGTGTGCCCGATGACCTCCAGCGTCGTGCGGGCGGGACAGTCGGCCAGGAACACGTCGTAGTCGCTCACCCCGTCACAGATACCGCTTGAGCTCCCGCTTCGCCAGCGACATCCGGTGCACCTCGTCCGGTCCGTCGGCCAGCCGCAGCGTGCGTGCCGCCGCCCAGAGTTCGGCGAGCGGGAAGTCCTGGCTCACGCCGCCCGCGCCGTGTGCCTGGATCGCCTTGTCCAGCACCCACTCCGCCATGATCGGCGTGCCGATCTTGATGGCCTGGATCTCGGTGTGCGCGCCCTTGTTGCCGACGGTGTCCATCAGCCACGCGGTCTTGAGCACGAGCAGTCGGGCCTGTTCGATGCGGACCCGCGACTCGGCGATCCACTCCTGCACCACGCCCTGGCGGGCGATCGGCCGGCCGAACGCGACACGTGAGATCGCACGGCGGCACATCAGTTCCAGCGCGCGCTCGGCGATGCCGATCAGCCGCATGCAGTGGTGGATGCGGCCGGGGCCGAGGCGGGCCTGGGCGATCGCGAAGCCCTCGCCCTCGCCGGCGATGAGGTTGTCGGCGGGCACGCGGACGTTGTCGAAGACGATCTCGGCGTGCCCGCCGTGCGAGGCGTCGGTGTAGCCGAAGACGTGCATCCCACGCTTGACCTGCACGCCGGGCGTGTCGCGGGGCACGAGGATCATGGCCTGCTGGCGGTGGCGTTCGGCGTCCGGGTCGGTCTTGCCCATCACGATGAAGATGGCGCAGTTCGGGTTCATCGCGCCCGACGACCACCACTTGCGCCCGTTGACGACGTACTCGTCGCCGTCACGCACGATGCTGGTGGCGATGTTCGTGGCGTCGGACGACGCGACCTCGGGCTCCGTCATGCAGAAAGCGGACCGGATCTCGCCGTCCAGCAGGGGTCGCAGCCACTGCTTCTTCTGCTGCTCGGTGCCGAACATCGTCAGCACCTCCATGTTCCCGGTGTCCGGCGCGGCACAGTTGAGCGCTTCGGGCGCCAGGTGCGGGCTGCGGCCGGTGATCTCGGCCAGCGGCGCGTACTGGAGGTTCGTCAGGCCGCCGCCGTGCTCCGGATCGGGCAGGAACAGGTTCCACAATCCCTGCCTGCGCGCCTCGGCTTTGAGCTCTTCGAGGACGGGCGGGCGCGCCCACGGGTCCTCGGCGTCGTGGAGCTGCTGCTCGGCGACCGGCTCGGCGGGGTAGACGAACTCGTCCATGAACCGCAGCAGCTTGGCGCGCAGTTCCTCGGTCTTGGCGTCGTAGGCGAAGTCCATCAGTGCTCCCCTGAGGTCGCGGCTAGTCCCTGCCGGACCAGCGGCAGGGTGAGTTGGCCGATCTGGTCGAACCCCGCTCCCACGGTCTTGCCGTGGGTGAAGCGGAAGTGGATGCCTTCGAGGATCACGGCGAGCTTGAAGTACGCGAACGCCGTGTACCAGGCGAGGCCGCTGGTGTCGGCGCCGCTGCGCTCGGCGTAGCGGCGCACCATCTCGTCGGTGCCGGCGAACCCGGGCAGGGTCGGCACGGTGCCGGTGATCGGGTCGTCGTCGCGCGCGCCGATGCCGTTCCAGTAGACGCACAGCAGGCCGACGTCGGCGAGCGGGTCGCCCAGCGTGGCCATCTCCCAGTCCAGGACCGCACTGATGTCCACCGGGTCCTCGGTGACCAGGACGTTGTCCAGCCGGTAGTCGCCGTGCACGATGGTGGCGCGGGCGGAGTCGGGGACAGTGTCGGCGAGGCGGTCGCGCAGGTCGTCGATGCCGGGCAGGTCACGGCTGCGGGACGCGTCCAGTTGCTTGCCCCAGCGGGAGACCTGGCGTTTGAGGAAGCCGTCCGGTCGGCCGAAGTCGCCCAGCCCGACCGCCTTAGGGTCGACCGCGTGCAGGTCGGCGAGCACGTCGACCAGCCGTTCGGACAGGGCCTTCGCCTTGTCCGGGGTCATCCACGGGCACTGGTCGCGGTGCCGCAGCGCCGCGCCGGGGACCTCTTCCATCAGGTAGAACGGCGCGCCGATGACGTCGGGGTCCTCGCACAGCAGCTCGGCCTTCGGCACCGGCACGGCGGTGTCGGCGAGGGCTTTGATCACCCGGTATTCGCGGGGCATGTCGTGCGCGGTGGCCAGGACGTGGCCCAGCGGCGGTCGGCGCAGGACCCAGCGGCGGGCGCCGTCGGTGACCCGGTAGGTGAGGTTGGAGCGGCCGCCGGGGATCAGGTCGCCGGTGAGGGGGCCGGTGTCGAGGTGGGCGGCGAGCCGGTCGAGGTCCAGGCCCGGTAGTCCGGTCATGCGGCGGCTCCCCTGAGCTGGGCGATCACGGCGCGCGTGGTGTCGGCGTCGGTGTGGAGGTGTGCGTGCATGCCGACAGCCTGCGCGCCTTCGACGTTGACCGGTGCGTCGTCGAAGAACACGCACCGGTGGGCGGGCAGGCCGATCTGGTCGAGGGTGTGGCGGAAGATCTGCGGGTCGGGTTTGCGCATGCCGATCCGGCCGCTGATCACGATGGTGTCGAACAGTTCCAGCAGGAGGTCCTCGGGGTAGCCCTCGCCCCAGCTGTTGGACAGCAGGACGGTCCGGAGGCCGTCGGCGCGCAGTTCGCGGACCAGGTCGACCATCTTCGGGTCGGGTCGGGCGCTGCCGAACATGCGGCGCAGCAGGCCTTTCGACGCCACCTCGCGCCCGTCGAGGGTGACGAGTTCGGCGGCCAGGAGCGATTCGAACTCCGCGGGCGTCAGCTCGCCGGTCTCCAGTCGGAACACCGGGTTGTCCGGGGCCGCCCGCCGACCCATCCAGTTCCGCATGGTCTCGCCGTAGCGGGCCCGGTCGATGTTGTCCGCTGTCAGCCAGTCCTCGATGAAGGCGGGCACGGACACCGTGAGCACGCCACCCCAGTCCAGAACCACCGCGTCGATGCGCCGTTCTTCCACGTCGTGAGGGTACCGACCGGTCGGTATGTAGGCAACCCGCCACGCTGCCGAGCCTGCTTGGGACGGCGCGCGCTGGTGCGCGCCGGCGCGCGCCCTACTGCGGTCGCGCCGGTCGCTCCGGTCCCGCCGGTCCCGCCGGTGTTGCCGATTCCGCCGGTCGCTCTGGTCCCGCCGATTCCGGCACGGCGTTGCGCAGCCGGATCCCGCTGAACCCCATGGTGCTCGCGACGACCCGTCGCCAGAACGGCCACAGGTTGGCCATGAGCCGCACCTCGATGCCGGCGTCCTCGTGCAACGTCAGCAGGCCCCCGACCGGCACGGGTGCGCCGAGCGGTTCGACCGGTTCGGTCGCCACGTGGGCGTTGGGTGGCTCACCGAACGGTCGGAACGTCCGCGCGTCGAACCGGTACGCGTAGAGGCGTGCCGTCTGCATCCGGCTCAACCAGCCGAACTCGATCGCGTGCACCCGTTCGGCGCCCAGCCATGCCGCGTCTTCGGCGCTGGTGGTGGGCTCCACCCACGCCATCGCGCGCGGACACTGGCGCGGGAACCAGTAGTCGGGTGCCCGGTCGTGGTCGACGGCCCACACGTACGCCTCGGGCTGCCGTGCCGTCGCCGCGACGTGCGGCGAGAACCGGGTGATCGTCGGATCTTCCGAGAAGTGCAGCACTTCCCCTGACGCCGGCCGCATGACCGGTGATCTTTCCGGGAACCGCCGCCGCGAGCGACCGATTTCCGGTGGACTCCCCTCTAATCGGTTCACGCCTGCATGGTTCACGGTGACTCACGGCGCGGTTGTGGACGACGGCGCGGTTGTGGTCGGTGTGGGACGTGCATTGGCGTGCGATGTGCACCGGGCCTACCCGTCGTAGACCCGGTGCACATCCTGGGATCCGACGGCGGTCGGCTCAGGCGTTGATCTCCTTCGGTGCGCCGTCGGTTTGGCCGATGGCGATCTTGCGCGGCTTGGCCTTCTCCGCGACCGGGATGCGCAGGGTCAGCACGCCGGAGTCGTAGTCGGCCTTGATCCGGTCGAGGTCGAGCGAGTCGCCGAGGAACAACTGGCGCGAGAACACGCCGAGCGGCCGCTCGGACAGTTGCATCTCGACCTCGTTGTCCGTCCGGCTCGGGCGCCGCTCCGCCTTGACGGTGAGCACGTTGCGTTCCACGTCGAGGTCGATCGCGTCCGGCGTGACACCGGGCAGGTCGAACTCCACCACGAACTCGTCACCGGCGCGGTAGGCGTCCATCGGCATGGGCGTGGGCCGCGACCAGGTGCCTGGTCCGGTGAAGAGCTGCTGCGCCAGTCGGTCCAGCTCGCGGAACGGGTCCGTGCGCATCAACATCGGGAACACCTCCTGTTTGGTCGGGTCAATGCGCTGCGATTCAGTTCTACCATGTCGTCATGCCGTTGACAACCCGGTCTGTCATCTGTACGTTGACGTCATGGCGATCGGAGATTACGAGACCGTCCGGGCGGCGGCCACCGGAGACGACCTCAGTGCGGGGCAGGTGTTGTCCGCACTGGTCCTGCTGCGGCGGTTGCGCGACGAGCTGGCCGGATGGGAGCCGCAGCTGATCGCCGCGGCGCGTGAGCTGGGCACGAGTTGGGCCGAGCTCGCGCCCGCGCTCGGGGTGGCCAGTCGGCAGGCCGCCGAGCGCCGCTACCTGAGGCTGCGCCCGTCGGAACTGGGCGCGACGGCCGAAGGGACGGCCGAAGGTCGGGTGCGTGCCGAGCGGGACCGGCGGGCGGCCGACCGGGCGGTGTCGCAGTGGGCCCGCGACAACGCCGCGTCCTTGCGCAGCCTGGCCGGTCAGGTGGGCCGGGTGGACGTGGTGGTCCGTGAGGCGCTGGCGGAGGACGACGCGGTCGCGCTGCTCGGGCCGTTGACGGCGGCGCTGTCGAGGGTTCGGGCGACCGATTCCGGGCTGGCCGCCGAGATCCAGTCGGTCAACGAACAGGCGGAGGAGGTGCGACGCGACACCCAGACACTGCGGGACAGTCAGACATTGCGCGACAACCAGTGACGGCGCGACGGCCATGACTCCGCCTCCATGACTCCGCTGCCCGGTCGACACTGCCGAGTCGACAACTGCTGAACCGCCGCGCCGAACTCGAGCGGCGCGGCCGGCAGCGGCTCGAGCGGCGCGGCCGGCAGCGGGCCGGTTTCGGCAGTCCGGCAGGAACCCGCCCCTCGAACCCGGCGAACCTTGGTCGGCGAACCTTGGCGGCGGGAGGTGGTCGGCGGGGCCGGAGCTGGTGGTGGAGCGGTGGGTAGTCGGCCGGCGCGGTGGTGTGTTCTCTCAGATGGTCTTGCCGTTCGACGCCGCTGTGGCGGCCCGCTCGATCTCCGCCCGGCGGGCCGTCCAGAAGGCCGCGTCGCGTGGTGGACTGGCGTGTCCGGTTGCCGTCCCGGTCGTGCCGTCGAGCTGTTCTCGCAGGATGTCGGCGTGTCCGGCGTGCCGGCTGGTTTCGGTGAGCACGTGGACCAGGACGTTGAACAGCACCACGTTCGGGCGTGGCCACCACGGCACATGGCCGGGCGAGTCGATGCGAAGAGCCGCGATCGTCGCGTCGGAGTGCGCCCACACCCGCCGATAACGGGCGGTGATCTCGTCACGGGTCTCGTGCTCGGTCGCCCACATGTCGGCTCCGCGCGCGTCGAGGTCGTCCCATCGGGGCAGTGGTTCGGGGAACGGTCGGTCGAAGACCTCGCCGAAGTACCGGGACTCCGACAGCGTCAGGTGTTTGACCAGTCCGAGGAGGTTGGTTCCCGTCGTCGTCAGGGGACGGCGGACCTCGTACTCGCCCAGCCCGTCGAGCTTCGAGAGCATCGCCTCGCGGATCTCCCAGAGATCGCTGTGCAGGTACGCCTTCGCGAAGTCGTCGATCATCGAGAAGACCGGGGGTCAGGCAGGGTCGGGCGGGAAGGTCCGGGCGAGGAACTCGGTGGTGAGGGTCCACGCGGTGGCGGCGGCGGCCGGGTGGTGGAACTTCGGTGCCACGCGGTTGTGGAAGGCGTGGCCGGCGGCCTCCTGGACGTGGATCTCCGCGTTGGGCCGGTCGGCGACCGCGTCGACCACGCGTTGCACGGCAGGGCGCGGGATGTAGGGGTCCTGGCCGCCGAAGTGGAACTGGATGGGGCAGGTGACCGCGTCGATGCCGGTGATCCGGTCGGGCACGGTGGAGCCGTAGAACGACACGGTGACGTCGGGGTCCGCGGTCATCGCCGCCTCGTACGCCAGGGATCCGCCGAGGCAGAAGCCGAGGAGTCCGGCGCGTCCGGTGCGGGCGCGGAGGTGTTCCAGGGTGGCGACGACGTCGGACACGCCGAGGGCCGGGTCGAAGCGGGAGCCGACGTCCATGGAGGCGGCGAGTCCCGCGTCGTCGTGGCCCGAGGACCAGCCCGGGGCGACGCGCCAGAACAGTTCGGGGATGGCGACGACGTAGCCGAGCGCGGCGAGGTCGGCGGCGACGGACTTCAGGTACTCGTCCAGGCCGAAGATCTCCTGGATCAGCACCAGTCCGGGGCCGTGCCCGGAAGCCGGTTCCCACACGGGTGCGTCGAACGCGCCGTCGGCGACGTGGATCTTCACCCCAGTACGGTTACCACACCCGTGGCTCCGTCGATCTCGACCGACACGCCCAGGGGCACGGTGAGTTGCGCCTCGCAGTGCCCGAAGCCGACGTCGGCGACGATCGGCACGCCGAGGCCGCCCAACCGGTCGGCGAGGACGGGCGCGGCGTCGCCGCACCCGATCCACGAGCCGAGGACGAGCCCGCCGACCGGGTCGAACCAGCCGGATCGCAGCATGCGGGTGAGCCGGTGGTCGAGTCGGTACGGCTCCTCGTTGACGTCCTCCAGCAGGACGATCGCGCCGTCGGGCGGCGGGGCGTCGAGGAGGCTCAGGTTGCCGCCGACGGCGACGCCGCGGGCCGTGCCGGGCGCCATGCCGATGCCGGCGTAGGACCGGACGCCGGTGAACAGGGCGCGGTGGAGTCGGTCGCGGGCGGCGGTGTCCTCGACGAACGCCCTGGTGCCGATCATCGGTCCGAACCAGGTGGGTGTGCCGTGGTGCCAGAACCGTTCGTGCAGGGCGGTGATGTCGCTGGAACCGACGAAGACCTTGCGGTGCGCGGCGACGGCGGTCCAGTCGACCAGGTCGACCATGCGCATGCTGCCGTAGCCGCCGCGGGCGCAGAGGACCCCGTCCACAGACGGGTCGAGCCAGGCCTGTTCGAAGGCGCGGGCGCGGTCGGCGTCGTGGCCGGCGAGGTAGGGCAGGTCCGGGTGGGTGTCGAGGACGTTCGGGGCGAGTCGGACGTCCAGGCCCCAGGTGCGCAGCCATGCCGTGCCCGCTTCGAGGAGTTCGGCGGGGCAGGGCCCGGCGGGGCTGACGATGGTGACGCGATCGCCCGGCCGCAGCAGTGGCGGTCGAGCGAGTGCGGCGGACACGGCACCGGCATCGTCCGCATGGGCTGCGGCTGGGTGGGTGGAGGTCTTGGCGGTCGACATCCGGTCGGTGGCCGAGGTGGCGGAGGTGACGGAGGTGGCGGAGGTGACCGCGGTGGCTGAGGTGACCGCGGACTCCGGTGCCGGCTCAGGTGCGGCGGGTGTGGCTGGCCCGGCGGGTGTGGTCGGCCCGATTGGTGCGGTCGGTGTCACCGGCGCAGCTCCAGGACCGGGATGCCCTCCGGGGTGAAGCCGAAGACCTGGCCGTAGAACGACAGCTCGGCCTCCAGCGCGGCCACGATGGTCTCGGCCTTGCGGAACCCGTGCTGCTCGCCCTCGAACGTCAGGTACGCGTGCGGGATCCCGGTGCCGTCCATGGCCGCCGCGAACCGGTCCGCCTGCTCCGGCGGGCAGATCTCGTCCTCCAACCCCTGCAACAACAGCACCGGCCCGGCGAGCCGGTCCACCCGGTTGGACGGCGACCGCTCCGCGTACACGGCGGCTGCCTCCGGCCACGGCCCGACCAGGCCTTCCACGTACTGCGACTCGAAGTCGTGGGTCTCCCCGCCCTCGGCGGTCCACCCGGCCAGGTCGAGGATGGGGAACGCGACCATCCCGCACCGGTAGGTCTTCACCGACGTCAGCGACGCGGCCGACGTCCACCCGCCTGCGCTGCCGCCCCGGATGCCGAGCCGGGCGCCGTCGGCGGTCCCCTCGTCGGCCAACGCCTGGGCCACGGCGGCGCAGTCGTTGACGTCCACCACGCCCCACTGGCCGCGCAGCCGTTCGCGGAACGCCCGCCCGTACCCGGTGGAGCCGCCGTAGTTCACCGCGACCACGCCGATGCCCCGGCTGGTCAGGTAGGCGAGTTCCAGGTCCAGCGCCGGCATCGCCCGCCCGGTCGGCCCGCCGTGGACGTGCACGACGTACGGCGGCTTCTCGCCTGACGGCGCGGCGAAGTCGGGGTTGCGCGGCGGGTACACGTAGGCCGGGACGTCGCCGTCGGGCCCGCTGAACACGCGTTCCTCGGGCACCGGCAGGTACTCCACCGGCAGGACCGACTCGCCGGACGTGTGCTCGGTGAGCGTGCCGGTGGACAGGTCCAGCGACACCACCACGGACTCAGCGCCCGGTCCGGCGGCCCCGCTGACCACGACGCCGTCGTGCACGGCGAGGTGCGAATGCCACACCGGCAGGTCCACGTCGACGTCGGTGACGGTGCCGCTGCGCTCGTCGAGGACGGCCAGCGCTCCGGAGCGCAGCACCGCGTACCGGCCGGCGCCGATCGCGGCGAACCACCGGTTGCCCAGCCGCCACATGGGGCCGCCCAGTTCCTCGGCGCACGGCGCGAGGTTCTTCGCCGTGCCGTCCAGGCCGATGCGGTAGAGGTTCCACCAGCCGTCGGGGTCGGTGAGCGCGAGCAGCGACGGCGCCCCACCGGTCTCGGGCGTCTCCCACTCGACCTGGCAGACGGCCTCCGAAGGTCCGCCGGCGAGCACCCGGTACTCGGAGGAGCCGACCTCGGCGACGCACAGTTCGGTGCCGTCCCACGGCATGTTCGGGTGGTCCCAGCCGATCCAGGCGTAGTGGCGGCCGTCGGGGGAGAGCCGCGGCCCGCTCATGAAGTGGTGGCTCGCGCCCAGCACCCGCGCCGGGGAGCCGTCCAAGGGCAGCGCGACCAGTTCCCGCCGCACGTCGGTGCGCGCGTCGCCGGTGACGGTCTCGCGCACGCACCACACCTCGCCGGCGGGTCCGGCGGTGAGGTCGGCGTACCGGTGGCCGTGGTGCCGGGACGGGGCCGGGGTCAGCGGCACGGGCGAGGGGTCGTCGGGGTCGAACACGTAGACGCGCTGGTCGTCCCAGTTGGTGAACGCGACGCGCGTCCCCTCGGGGGTGTCCAGCACGACCCACGGCCGTCCGCCGTACTCGTGGACGCGGTTGCGCACGTTCCACGGGGGCGGCAACAGGTCTTCCCCGTCGCGCACCAGCGCGACCCTCCCGCCCTCTCCTGGTCGTCCCTCGGCCCACCAGGGTCGCCCGTCGTGCAGGTCGACCCATGAGAGGCCCCCACCGGCCGCGGCGGCGTCTGCCGCGTCGATGGGCGATGTCCACGTTCCGTACGGTGCGATCTTCACCACGCGGCCGACCCTATCCGGGTGTCCGCCGCCCGGCCGGCGCCTTTCGTCGGCGACGCGCGAATCGCGGGGGCAGGGCTGCCGATCTTGCTCGCGTGGCCTAGGGTCGTCGTTGTCATGGCACGCGTCATCCACGTATTCCGCCAGCCCGACCGGTTCGTCGCCGGCACAGTCGGGCAGCCTGGCGAGCGCACGTTCTACCTGCAGGCCTCCGAGGAGGCCCGTCTGGTGAGCGTGGCGCTGGAGAAGCAACAGGTCGCCGTACTCGCCGAGCGCATCGGCTCGCTGTTGGAGGAGGTGCACCGGCGGTTCGGCGCGGAGGTCCCCGAAGTGGTCCCCGACGACCTCCGGGACACCGAACCGCTGTCGGTGCCGGTCGAGGAGGAGTTCAAGGTCGGCACGATGGGGCTGGGGTGGGACGCCGAGTCCCGCGCGGTGGTCGTGGAACTGCTCGCGATCACCGAGGAGGAGGTCGACGAGGCGGTGGTCCTCGACGACACCGAGGAGGGTCCGGACGCGGTGCGGGTGTTCCTGAGCCCGGTCGAGGCGCGGGCGTTCGCCGAGCGCGCGGACCGGGTGGTGCGGGCGGGCCGCAAGCCGTGTCCGCTGTGCGCGGAGCCGCTGGACCCGGAGGGGCACGTCTGCCCGCGGCAGAACGGCTACCGGCGTTCGGACGAGGGCTGAGCCGCACGTGGGGTCGGGCGTGGGTCCGGGCGACGACGGCGTGGTCGACCTGCTGGAACGTGGCCGCATCGAGGTCGAGGGGCGGTTGGTGGACGCGTCGAACGCGACGCTGTTCTGCCGGATCGGGCTCGACGGCGTGACCGCGCAGTGCGTGTACAAGCCGGTGCGGGGCGAGCGGCCGTTGTGGGACTTCCCGGACGGCACGCTGGCGGGCCGCGAGGTGGCGACGTACCTGGTGTCGGAGGCGGCGGGCTGGGGTCTGGTGCCGCCGACGGTGCTGCGGGCGGGTCCGTTCGGGCCGGGCATGGTGCAGCTGTGGGTGGAGACCCGCGAGGACGAGGGCCTGGTGGACATCGTGCCCGCGGACCGGGTGCGGGCGGGGTGGCGTTCGGTGCTGCGCGCGCACGACCGGCACGGGGAGCCCGCGGTGCTGGTGCACGCCGACCACCCGCGGGTGCGGGAGATGGCGGCGTTCGACGTGGTGGTGAACAACGCCGACCGCAAGGGCGGGCACGTGCTGCACGCGGTGGACGGCGGCGTGTACGGGGTGGACCACGGGATCTGCCTGCATGCCGATCCGAAGCTGCGCACGGTGCTGTGGGGCTGGCTGGGCGAGGAGCTGCCGGCGGAGTCGGTGGAGGCGCTGCGGCGGCTGCGGTCGTGCCTGGACGGCGATCTCGGCGACCGGCTGCACGGGCACCTGACGCGCGCGGAGGTGCGGGCGTTGACCGAGCGGGTGGAGAAGCTGCTGGCGGCCGGGGTGTTCCCGGAGCCGTCGGACGAGTGGCCGGCGATCCCCTGGCCGGCGTTCTGACCGGCGGTTCTGCCGGGTGGATCCGGTGCCGGGGATCTTCTGGCGGCGGGGGTGTCCGGTGTCTACTTGCCGGGTGGACATCGAACTGCGCGAGGTGACCGCGGCCGACGTGCTGGTGTTCTTCGAGCACCAACGCGATCCGGAGGCCGTGCGGATGGCCGCGTTCACGTCGTCCGACCCGTCGGACCGGGCGGCGTTCCTGGTGCGGTGGGCGCGGTTCCTGGCGGACGACTCGGCGGTGGCGCGGACGGTGGTGTTCGACGGCCGGGTGGTGGGGCACGTGGGGCGGTTCGCGCAGTTCGGTGAGCCCGAGGTGACGTACTGGATCGATTCCGAGTACTGGGGCATGGGGTTGGCCACGGCGGCGTTGCAGCTGTTCCTGGACGAGGACCCGGTGCGTCCGCTGTACGCGCGGGCGGCGGTGGACAACCTGGGGTCGCTGCGGGTGCTGGAGAAGTGCGGGTTCGTCGCGGTCGGCGAGGACGTCGGGTTCGCGGAGGGGCGGGGCGAGGACGTGGAGGAGTTCATCCTGAGGCTGGACCGGTGACGTCGCTGGAGACGCGCATGGTGCGGCGGTTCGGCGACGGGGTGCGGTCGTGGCTGGACGGGTTGCCGGCGCTGGTGGCGGGGTTGTGCCGGGACTGGGGCCTGGAGGTGGTGCGGCCGATGTCGGGCGGCACGTCGCACGCGCTGCTGTGCGAGCGCGATGGGGTGCCGGTGGTGCTGAAGGTGACGCCGGAGCCGCTGCTCGCGGTGCAGGAGCACGCGGCGCTGCGGGCGTGGGAGCCGTCGCCGCGGATGGTGCGGGCGCTGCGGGTGGATCCCGCGCGGGGCGCGCTGCTGCTGGAGGGCCTGGTGCCGGGCACACCCGTGCAGGACGGGCCGGGGCCGGCCGGTTCGGGGCTGGCGGAGGTGCTGCGGGCGTTGCACATCCCGCCGCCGGAAGGGTTCCCGCCGTTGGCGGAGCGGGTGGACTTCGTCTTCGGCCTGCTGCGCACACGGCATCCGGGTGATCACGACGCCGCGCACGCGAAGGCTGCGGCGTTGGCGCGCGACCGGGTGACGGCGACGTTGCTGCACGGAGACCTGCACTTCGGGAACGTGCTGGACGCGGGCGAGCGAGGGCTGGTGGCGATCGATCCGCGGCCGTGCGTGGGTGACCCGGCGGTCGACGCGGTCGACTTCGCCTACGCGTCCCCGGACCTGCGCGACGGGATCGAACGCTGGTCGTCGGTGGTGGACGGCGACCGGTTGGCGGCGTGGTGCGGCGTGTTCGCCGGGTTCTTCCCCGATCATCCGTCGGTCGCCGGCACGGCGTAGCCGCGTTCTGTCGTGGGGGGCGGGTAACGTCGCCGGCCGTGCGATCACACGACTACGGCCGCGACGTGCTGTCGGGCCGCAAGCGCAGGACGGTGCCCGAGGTGGTGGCCGAGGTCGGGCTGGTGGCGGAGGACCCGGCGTCGGGGTTCTGCGGCGCGGTGGTGCGGTTCGAGCACGGGCAGGTGGTGCTGGAGGACCGGCACGGCCGGCGCCGGCTGTTCCCGCTGCTGCCGGCGGGGTTCCTGGTGGACGGCCGGCCGGTGACGCTGGTGCGGCCCGCGCCCACCGCCGCCGCACCGGCGCGCACGGCGTCCGGCTCGGTGAAGGTCGAGGGTCTGCGGGCCCGCACGGCACGTGACAGCCGCATCTGGGTGGAGGGCCTGCACGACGCGGAGCTGGTGGAACGCGTGTGGGGCCACGACCTGCGGGTGGAGGGCGTCGTGGTGGAGCCGCTGGACGGGGTGGACGAGCTGGCGGACCGGATCGCGGACTTCGGCACCGGCCCGGGGCGGCGGCTGGGCGTGCTGGTGGACCACCTGGTGGCGGGCAGCAAGGAGTCACGGCTGGTGTCCGCGATCGACGACGACCACGTCCTCGTCACCGGTCACCCGTTCGTGGATGTGTGGCAGGCGGTGAGACCGGCGTCGGTGGGGATCGCGGCGTGGCCGGTGGTGCCGCGCGGCGTGCCGTGGAAGGAAGGGGTGTGCGAGGCGCTGGGCTGGGGCGAGCCGTGGGAGGGGTGGCGTCGGGTGCTGGCCGGTGTGTCGGGGTTCCGGGACCTGGAGACGCCGTTGATCGGCGCGGTGGAGCGGCTGATCGATTTCGTGACCGATCCCGGGGTCGGGTGAAACAGCCCCCGAGGGGCGGTCGGGGTGGGAGGATGGACGGGTGGCCGCGCTGATCTGGTTGGTCCTCGGTGTCGTCCTGGTGGCGGCCGAGGTTCTGTCGGGCGACTTCGTGCTGGTCATGTTGGGTCTGGCCGCGTTCGGCGCGGCGGGCGCGTCGGCGTTGGGCGCGGACGTGCTGGTCAGCGCGATCGTGTTCGGCGTGGTGTCGCTGGGGTTGGTGGCGGGCGCGCGTCCCGCGATCAAGCGGCGGATGGCGCTGGGCACGGGCCACCGGTCGGGCGTCGAGGCCCTGGTGGGCAGCACGGCGATCGTGGTGTCCACTGTGGACGGCCACGACGGTAGGGTGCGGATCGGCGGCGAGGTGTGGTCGGCGCGGTCGTTGGACCGCGAAGTCATCGAGCCCGGCGCCGAAGTCACAGTTGTCGAGATCTCGGGCGCGACCGCAGTGGTGCTGTCCGGGGCCTGAGTGGAGGCTGGAGAGTTGACCACCACGCTGATCGTCATCGCGGTCCTGGTGCTGTTCGTGTTGATAGTCATGGTGAAGTCGGTGCTGGTGATCCCGCAGGCCACGGCCGCGGTGATCGAGCGGCTGGGCCGCTACCGCACCACCGCCGCGCCGGGGTTGAACATCCTGGTGCCGTTCTTCGACCGGGTGCGGGCCAAGATCGACCTGCGGGAGCAGGTGGTGTCGTTCCCGCCGCAGCCGGTGATCACCAAGGACAACCTGACCGTGTCGATCGACACCGTCGTGTACTTCCAGGTGACGGATCCTCGGTCGGCGGTGTACGAGATCTCGAACTACATCGTGGGTGTGGAGCAGTTGGCGACCACGACGCTGCGCAACGTGGTGGGCGGGATGAGCCTGGAGGAGACGCTGACGTCCCGCGACCAGATCAACAACCAGCTGCGCGGTGTGCTGGACGAGGCGACGGGCCGCTGGGGCATCCGGGTGGCGCGGGTGGAGTTGAAGGCGATCGACCCGCCGCCGTCCATCCAGGACTCGATGGAGAAGCAGATGCGCGCGGACCGGGAGAAGCGCGCGATGATCCTGACCGCGGAGGGTCAGCGGGAGTCGGCGATCAAGACCGCCGAGGGCCAGAAGCAGGGGCAGATCCTGTCCGCGGAGGGCGCGAAGCAGGCGGCGATCCTGACCGCGGAGGCGGAGCGGCAGTCGGCGATCCTGCGGGCGCAGGGCGAGCGGGCGGCCCGGTACCTCCAGGCGCAGGGTCAGGCGAAGGCGATCGAGAAGGTGTTCGCGGCGATCAAGGCGGGCAAGCCGACGCCGGAGGTGCTGGCCTACCAGTACCTCCAGACGTTGCCGCAGATGGCGCAGGGCGACGCGAACAAGGTGTGGCTGGTGCCGTCGGACTACGGCAAGGCGCTGGAGGGGTTCGCGCGGATGCTGGGCACGCCGGGCGAGGACGGGGTGTTCCGCTACGAGCCGCCGGCCTACGAGAAGCCGGAGACGTCCGCGCCGGAGGAGGACGACCCGGCGGTGGCGGACTGGTTCGACACGGCGCCGGATCCGGCGGTGGCCGAGGCGGTGCGCGCGGCGGAGGCGGTGGCGCGCAAGGAGGTGCCGGGTCCGTTGGAGAGCTCGTCGGCGCCTTCGGTCCCGCCGGCTTCTTCGCTGGGGCAGGGTTCTCCGGGGCGGGGTTCGCTCGGGCAGGGTGCGACGCCGGCGCGTGAGGTGGAGTCCGGGGAGGCCGAGCCTCCGCGTTCGCCGCACGAGTGATCTTGGACATGCCTGGGAGGGCGTCGGCGTGATCGCCGGCGCCCTTCGGCGTGTTCGGGGGGTTGTAGGCGGGTGACGGGCGTCCGGCCGGGCGTCGCCGGGGAGGGTCGGCGTGCGGTTGGATGTCGCGGTGGATCCCTTACCCGGTCGTGCGGCGGCTGCGCTGTCCCGTGTCGACGTTCCGTGGCCCGCGCGGTGGGACGAGCTGGCGTCGGTGGTGGCGGACCTGTCCGTCCTGGTGCGGGGTGGCCCGGGGGCGCGGGTGGTGGCGCAGGAGCTGGTCGGGGTGTTGGTGGCGGCGGCGCAGGACCGTGAGCTGCGGGACCGTGAGCACCGGGTGGCGTTGGCCGGGTTGGTGGACCGGGTGTTGGACCTGCACGCGGTGGCGTGTCTGGCGGAGCCGCCGGACGGGCGTGGGTTGGCGTCGTGGCTGCTGTGGCTGCAGACGGGGTTCGCCGAGCCGCCGGAGGTGCGGTTGGCGCCGTACGCGTCGTCGTTGGGCGAGGACGGGTTGGCGTGGTACCGGGCGGAGGCGGTGGCGCGGTTCGAGCGGCTGCCGGTGATCGGGTTCGGGGAGACCGGGCGTTACGACCGGGAGCGGTGGGCGTTGTTGCGGCTGATGGAGGAGTTGGCCGAGCACTGCGGTGACGTGGACCTGCAGGTGTCGGTGCTGTCGAAGGACCTGTCGTCGGGCTGGCACTACTTGCAGGTGGCGACGGTGCTGCGGGACGCGGGCCGGTCGGGCGAGGCGCTGGAGTGGGTGGAGCGCGGCCTGGTGGCGACGGGTGGGCGTGGCGCGGCGCTGCGGTTGGTGGACCTGGGTGTGGACGAGTGCCTGCGTGCGGGGTGGGTGGAGCGGGCGGTGGAGTTGCGGCGGCGGGCGTTCCTGGCGTGTCCGGGGGTGGAGACCTACACGCGGTTGCGGGCGGCGGCGTCGGCGTGGGGTGACTGGCCGGCGGTGCGTGCCGAGGTGTTGGCGCGGGTGGGTGACGGTGTGGACGACGCGTTGCGGCAGGTGGTCGCGGCGGAGTCGGGAGGGGCCGAGTCCGGCGGGGCGGAGTCGGGCGCGGCCGGAACCCGCGATTCCCGTGCCTGAGTGTGCGGCTCGCGGTGCCTCACCGGACGACCTGCGCGGGTGTGCGGTGTTCTGAGCGTTGAATTCGGGGGTCCTGAACGTAGGACACGGTGGTCCTGAAGGTACGACTCGCGCGTTCTGAACGTAGGACTCACGCGGGGCAGGGGGCGGGGGTCAGGGGTAGGCGGGTGGGCGGCGGTCGGTCCAGGGGCGGGCGCGTTCGAGCTGGCCGGCGGCGGTGAGGACGGTGGCGTGGTCGTCGGTGGCGGCTACCAGCTGCACGGCGAGGGGCAGGCCGGTTCGGGTGTGGCCGGCGGGGACGGCGGCGGCGGGGTTGCCGGTGACGTTCCACAGCGGCAGGAACGTGGTCATGCGGGCGGCGGCGAGCAGCGCGGCGATGGTGGGCAGGCGGCCGAGTTCGCCGATGCGCAGCGGCGGCCGGGTGAGCGCCGGGGTGAGCAGCACGTCGTGGTCGGCGAAGATCCGGTTGGCGTGCTCGGTGAGCTTCGCGGTCCGGGCGAGCGCGGCGCGGACGACCGGCGCGGGCAGCGACCGGCCGAGGGCGGCGACGGCGCGGGTGCGGGCGTCGAGCCGGTCGGGCCGGTCGAGCCGCTGTTCGGTGGTGACGGCGCAGTGCAGGTAGCGCACGGCGAACCAGGCGGGCCCGGTGAGATCGTGCTGGTCCAGGTCGACGCGGGTGACGTCGTGGCCGAGGTCGGCGAGCAGCCCGGCGGTGTCGAGAACTGCGTCGCGCGCTTCGGGGTCGACGGGGATGCCGCGCCCCCAGGTGCGCAGGGACACGGCCACGCGCAGCGTCCGCTGCTCGGTGACCGCGGCGGTGTGGTCGGTGCCGGGTACGAGGACGTCGAGCAGCAGGGCGGCGTCGGCGACGTGGCGGGTGATGGGTCCGGCGGCGACGAGGCCGTTCCACACGTCGCGGTCGGGGGCGAGCGGGACGTGGTCGCGTTGGGGTTTGATCCCGAACAGGCCCGTGCACGCGGAGGGGATGCGGATGGACCCGGCGCCGTCAGTGCCGATGGCGGCACCGACGAAGCCCGCGGCGACGGCGGCTGCCGATCCGCCGCTGGACCCGCCCGGCGAGTGCTCGGGTGACCAGGGGTTGCGGGTGGCGCCGGCCCAGGTGGACTCGGTGTGGGGCCAGAGGCCGAGTTCGGGCATGCGGGTGCGGCCGACGATGACGGCTCCGGCGTCGCGGAGGCGTCGGACGATCTCGGCGTCGGCGGGTGCGGTGGTGTCGACGGCGGCGGTGCCCTTGGTGGTGGGCAGCCCGGCGATCGCGATGTCCTCCTTGACCGCGACGGGCACGCCGAGCAGGGGCGCGTCCTCGCCCCGGGCGCGGCGGGCGTCGGCGTGCTCGGCTTCGGCGAGGGCGCGGTCGGTGAACACGATCCGGAACGCGTTGAGCGCGCGGTCGTGCCGGTCGATGCGGCGCAGGCATTCGGCGACGAGGTCGCGTGCGGTGAGCGCGCCGGACCGCAGCAGCTCGGCCTGTCGGGCGGCGCCCGCGAAGCACGCGTCGGTCAGGTCCATGTGCGGACTCTAGGGCAGGAGCGGGGTGCGCGTGATCCGCTGACCCGGCAACGGGATCGGAGTCCCGAGGGGATCAAGATCACAGTGGCTCAGGCGTGGTGGAGGCGGCGCCGTTGGACGCCCCGGTAGATCAGGAACCCGATGAGGAGGACGGGCCACGGGAACGGGAGGGGCGAGGCGATCCAGGCGACGGTGACCAGCAGGAGGATCACCGGCACCAGGGGTGGGCGGCGCCGCGCGGGCGGGGTGGGCGGCGCCGGCGGGACGGGGAGGTCCGCGGTGAGCAAGGCGAGGTCGTGGTGGTGGACGGCGGTGTAGGCGGCGGCGATGCGCTCGTCGGCCTCGGCCAGCGTGAGGCGGCCTTCGCCGACGGCGTCACGCAGTCGGGCGGCGATGTGTTCACGGTCGGTGTCCGAGGCGCGCAGTGCAGTGGCGGCCGGTCGGGCTTGTGGCGTGGTCATGCCCTCGATGGTCCGCTCGGGCGGCTGTCTCGGCGTCGGGTGGGAAGCGGTGACGGGGGATACGTCCGTCGACGTACGCGTGGGGGCATGATCGGGGGTATGTCCTCGTGGCTCGTGCCGTTGGCGGTGGCGTTGGTCGTCGTCTGGGTGGTCGTGCGTCATGTGCGCGCGTCGCACTCCGACACGTTGCTGGACGAGCACGCCCGGCGGCGGGTGGGACCGGACGCGGTGGCCCCGGCGGCGGTGTCGGTGTGGCGGGAGGCCAACCGGCTGTTCCGGGCGGGCGAGACGGAGGGCTTGCTGCTGCTGGCCGAGATCGGCCGGCAGGTGCCGCGACGGCGGCAGGCGGTGGTGGACACGTGGCTGGCGGCGTTGCGCGGCGGGGTGAGCCTGGGGCTGGACGCGCCGTGGCGCACGGCGGTGCAGCGGGAGTTGGTGGCGCACCTGCGGCCGGGTGACGACTTCTGGCCGGGGATGGACCTGGTGGCGCCGGGCGCGATCCTGGTGGACCTGGACCTGTCGGGGTGCCGGGTCCGCCGGGTGGAGCTGGTGGGCGCGGTGTTCCTGGGTGACGCGCGGTTCGAGGCGACGACGGTGACGGGCGACGCGGACTTCGCGGGCGCCCGGTTCCTGCGGCACGCGCTGTTCACGGACGTGTTGTTCGCGCGGTCGGCGTCGTTCGGGTCGGTGGTGTTCACGGGCAACGTGTCGTTGCGGTCGGCGCAGGTGGCGAACCAGCTGGTGTTCGCGCGGGCGAAGGTGTCGGGCCGGGCGGACCTGCGCCACGCCGAGGTGTCGGGTCTGGCGGATTTCCGGCACGTGCTGTTCGGCGGGCGGGCGCTGTTCGGCGACGTGGTGTTCCACCAGGACGCCTGGTTCCGGCATGCGTGGTTCCGGGGCCGGACCGATGTCGGGTCGGCGTTGATCGGGGAGGCGGCGGAGTTCGGCAACGCCCGCTTCGGCCGCCGAGTCCTCCAGTAGGGCACGGCAGGTCCTTCAGTAGGCCTTCAGTGGGGCACGGCAGCCGGCGATACGCAGGGCAGGTAAGGCCGTGGTGCAAGTGGGGCGGGCCGTGGGGCGAGTAGGCAGGGCAGGGCAGTGCGGCGCGTGAGCAGGGCCGTGGGCGAGTGGGCAGGACCGTGGGACGAGTAGGTGTCAGGGCGGTCGGGCCGGTGGGGTTCGTCGGCGCCGACGGCGCGGGGTGCGGCGATGTGCGCGCGGTTGGGGTGGCGGACGGAACTGATCAGGTGGTGGCGGTGGGTCTCGTGGGATGGGCTAGGGTCCCGTCCCCGTGACGAGCCGTCGGGACCTGCTGTGCGACTGTGCGATCTCGGTGTTGGCGGCGGAGGGCGGTCGCGGGTTGACGCACCGGGCCGTCGACCGGGCGGCCGGGGTGCCGGAGGGCACGACGAAGAACTACTTCCCGTCGCGCGACGCGCTGTTGGAGGCGGCGGCGGGGCGGATGACGGCCTCGCACGCGGCGGCGGTGCGGCGGTTGCGGGAGACGACTCCGGTGGGCATCTCGCCGGCGCAGGTGGCGGAGCTGTACCCGGCGTTGCTGCGGCGCGCGGTGGTCGAGGATCCGACGCAGCTGTTGGCGATGGTGGAGCTGTATCTGGAGGCGGTGCGGCGGCCGGGGGTGCGGGCGGCGCTGGGGCGGATGGCGGTGTCCAACGCGGAGGCCGGCGCGGGTCTGCACGCGGCGGCGGGGTTGTCGAGCACGGCGCGGGACGCGGGGCTGTTGGACGCGTACTTCCTGGGTGTGGCCGTGTCGTTGTTGGCGTTGCCCGCGGAGGCGTTGGGGGCGGTCGGGTTGGACGATCCGCACGCGCTGGGGTTGGGGCTGTTCCACGCCGCGGTGCCGGGGTCGACGGCCCCTGCCGGGTGAAACGTCGGCCGGGTGGGCGTCGGGCAAGGGTGGGTGTCAGGCGACGGGGACGAGGTCCTCGACGGCGGTGACGACGAGTGCGGTGTCCCGGGTGGGGGTCGCGCCGCAGCTCGCGGGCCGGGCGGCCGGGAGGTCCCGGGTGTCGACGGTGACGCGCCAGGACCGGCCGTCGGTGTGGTGGACGGTCGTGTGACGGTCACTCCCGCCGTGGCCCGAGGCGTCGGTGTCGTGGTGGACGGTGAGCACGTCGCGGTGTTCGCCGATGTGATCGCGGACGGCGAGTTCGGCGGCCTGCCCGTGCGGTGTGTGGGTGGACCGGCCGCGGCAGCGTTCGGTGACGACGTGCCCGACGGCGGCCTGGTCGAGCAGCCGGGCGGCGAACGCGGTGTCGAGGCGGCCGTAGAGGTACCCGGTGGGCAGCAGCACGCCCGTGGGCGCGAAACGGTGGCCTCCGGTGTGCGTGCACTCCCACACGGCGCCGGGACGCGCGGACGCGAGCTCTTCCACGAGCGGACGGCCGCGCAGCGCGCAGCACACGTCACGACGGCTGTTGGTGCACACGAACAGCAGCGGCGCGGTCACGGGGACACCGAAACCGGTGGACCGGCCCGCGCCGAGCGCGGCGAAGTCGAGGTCCAGCAGCGCTTCCGGATCGGCGACGTCGGTCTGCTCGAGCCACGGACGACCCGGCGTGGTGGCGGCGAGGAACACGCGGCGCGGGGCGTCGTGGTGGGTGTCGGCGTGCCGGCCGGGGCGACGGATCAGCAGCACCCGGACCCCGGTGGCGGCGGCGCGGCGGGCGAGCTCCGCGCCGAGCACGGGGTCCAGGCGGCTCTGGGTGAGGGCGTCGCGTCCCCACGGCCCGGGCTGCTCCAGGCAGACCCACCCGGTGGCGGTGGTGGCGGTGCCCGCCTCGGGCTCCCCGATGTCGGCGGAGATCGCGGCGCAGCGCGGCTCGGTCACAGTCCCAGAGTGCCCTGGGGACGCCGTTCGTGTGACACCGGGGTTCGGGTTCACGCATCAGGGTGACCGTCCGGTGGCGGTCCGTGCACGTCGACACGGCAGGGAATCGTCACGAACGGGCCGACGCCGCGCGGGCAGGGGCGGGACGTAGGTTCGGCGTCATGGTGATCACAAGGTCGACCGCAATCGGGCCCACGCCCGGGAACAACGCGGAGGTGACGGCGTGGCGGGTCTGATCGTGGTGACCGGCGGCAGCCGGGGCATCGGCGCGGCGGTCGTGCGGCGGGTCGCCGCGGACGGCCACCGGGTGGTGCTCGGCTACCGCGCCGCGACCGCCGAGGCCGAGGCGTTGGCCGAGGAGGTCGGCGGGGTCGCGGTGCGGGTCGAGGTGTCCGACGAGCACGACGTGGACGCCCTGTTCGACACCGCCGCCCGCCTCGGCCAGGTGACCGGGGTGGTGATCAACGCCGGGATCACCAGCCCGGTCGGCACGCTCGCCGAACTGCGCACCGAGGACCTGCGCCGCGTGGTCGACGTGAACGTCGTCGGAGCGCTGCTGTGCGCCCGACGCGCCGCCCGCGACCTGGTCGAAGGCGGGTCGATCGTCTCGGTGTCGTCCGCGGCGGCCACCCTGGGATCACCGGGGGAGTACGTGCACTACGCGGCGAGCAAGGCCGCCGTCGACGCGATGACCGTGGGCCTGGCCAAGGAGCTGGGGCCACGCGGGATCAGGGTGAACGCCGTCGCGGCCGGCACGGTCCGCACCTCGATCCACGAGCTGTCCGGCGTGCCGGACCGGCCCGACCGGGTCGCGTCACGCATCCCGCTGGGCCGACCCGGCGAACCGGAGGAGATCGCCGAGGCCGTGGCGTGGCTCCTGGGCGACGCCGCCTCGTTCACGACCGGAGCGGTGCTACGGGTTGCCGGGGGGCTGTGAGCACCCGAGGCCCGTCCTCCGTGACGGCGACGCTGTGCTCCACGTGCGCCGCACGGCTGCCGTCCACGGTGTGCAGCCCCCACCCGTCCTCGCCCGCGTAGTACCCGTCCCGACCGCCCGCGTGGAACATCGGCTCGATCGCGATCGCCATCCCCGGCCGCAGCGTCAGACCACGCCCCGGCTTGCCCTCGTTCGGCACACCGGGCGCCTCGTGCATCTCCCGGCCGATGCCGTGACCGCCGAAGTCCGACGGCATCCCGTAGCCCGCGGCACGGCAGATCACGCCGATCGCGTGCGACACGTCCCCGATCCGCGCACCCGGCACCGCGGCGGCGATCCCCGCCTCCAACGCGCGCCGGGCCGTGTCGATGAGCAGCAGGTCGGCCGGGTCCGCCTCGCCGACGACGAAGCTGATCGCCGAGTCGCCGTGCCAGCCGTCGAGGTGCGCCCCGCAGTCGATGCTGACCAGGTCGCCGTCGCGCAGCCGGTAGCCGTCCGGGATGCCGTGCACGATGAGGTCGTTCACCGAGGCGCAGATGACGCCCGGGAACGGGGTCGGCGCGAACGACGGCCGGTAGTGCAGGAACGACGACCCGGCGCCCGCGTCGCGGATCACCTGGTGCGCCACCTCGTCCAGCTCCAGCAGGGAGACCCCGACCCGGGCGTGGTCGCGGACCGCCGCCAGCGCGTCGGCCACCACGACGCCGGCGGCACGCATCGCGTCCAGTTCGCCGGGGCTCTTCAACTCGATCACCACATGCTCCCAACCGTGATAGTAATACCGGTATTACTATCACAGCATGGTCCGACAGCCACTCACCCCGTCCGACCGCGAACGAGGCGAACGCCTCGGCGAGATCCTCCGCCTCGCACGCGGACCACGCAGCATGGTCGACGTCGCCGCCACAGCCGGCATCTCGGTCGAAACCCTCCGCAAAATCGAACGCGGCCGCGTGCCCACACCCGCCTTCTTCACCGTCGCCGCCCTCTGCGAAGCCGTCGGACTCTCACTCGACGCGCTGTCCCGCGCCCTCGAACCCCAACGGCTGTCGGCCTGATCCGATGCACGAGTTCGTCCGCGCCGCGACCACCCCGCGGCCGGTGCCGCTCACACCCGACATCGTCCTGCACACCGCCGACGACCTCATCACCCTCTGGGAACGCACCGGCACACCCGAACCCCCGTTCTGGGCGTTCCCCTGGGCCGGCGGCCAGGCACTCGCCCGCCACATCCTCGACCACCCCGACCTCGTCGCCGGCCGCCGCGTGCTCGACCTCGCCTCCGGCTCCGGCCTGGTCGCCGTAGCCGCCGCCCGCGCCGGCGGACACGTCACCGCCAACGACATCGACCCCGTCGCCATCACCCTCAACGCCCACGCCAACGACGTCACCGTCACCATCGCCACCGGCGACCTCCTCGACACCACCCCCGACGTCGACGTCCTCCTCGCCGGCGACGTCTTCTACGACCGCGACATGGCCGCCCGCGTCGAACCGTTCCTCCTCGCCGCCCACCGCCGCGGCATCCTCGTCCTCGTCGGCGACCCCCAGCGCAGCTTCATGCCCCGCGACTGGACCCGCGTCGACGCCTTCCCCGTCCCGGTGCCCCACGACCTGGAAGGCGTCGACATCAAGACCACCACCGTGTGGCGGCCCGCCACTACCTGACCATGCCCACGAACTCCACCCAGTAGAACCGGGCCGACGCCCCGCCATGCCGGGCACCCCGGCCACCCGCTACGCCCGCGCCACACCCGGGACACGCGACCCCTGACCTACAGGCGATACGCGAACCCGTCCGTCGCCGCCAGCACCGCCTCACCCATCCCCGGATCCGTCGCCGCGTGCGACGCCCCCCGCACCACCACCAACTCCGCGTCCGGCCACACCTGCGCCAACTCCCACACCGTCCCCAACGGCAACTGCAAGTCCAACCGACCGTGCACCAACACCGCCGGAATCCCGTGCAACCGCTCCACGTCCCGCAACACCCGACCGTCCTCCAACCACGCCCCGTGCCGGAAGTAGTGCGCCGTCAACCGCGCGAACGCCATCTGCCACACCGGATCCGACATCCGCGGTCCCGCCCGGTGATCCGGGTGCACCGACAGGATCGACGCCTCCCAGTCCGTCCAGTCCGTCGCCGCCTTCACCCGCACCACCGGATCAGGCGAATTCAGCAGCGCGTCGTACGCCTCCACCGGATCCGCCGCACCCTCACCCGCGCCCCGCCGGAACCTCGCCCACTGCTCCGGGAACAACATGCCCAGCCCGTTGTACAACCAGTGCAACTCACGACGCCGGGCCGTCATCACCGCGACCAGCACCATCTCGCTCACCCGATGCGGGAACAACTCCGCGTAGTGCAGACCCAGCGTCGTTCCCCACGACGCGCCGAACACCATCCACCGATCGACACCCAGGTGCTCCCGCAACCGCTCGATGTCCGCCACCAGGTGCGCGGTCGTGTTCACCGACAGATCCGTCGAGTACTCGCTCGCGTGCGGCAGACTCCGACCACTCCCACGCTGGTCGAACAACACGATCCGGTACGCCGCCGGGTCGAACCGCCGCCGGACGTCGGGGGAGCAGCCCGTACCCGGACCACCGTGCAGGCACACCACCGGCTTCCCCTCCGGATTCCCGCACACCTCCCAGTAGACGAGGTTGCCGTCCCCGACGTCCAGCATCCCGTGCTCGTACGGCTCGATCTCCGGGTACATCGGCACTCCTCGGATATGCAACAGTGCTGTTACATTAGGGGAGTGGACCACCGACCCGCACCCGAATTCCTCGGCACCCGCCTACGCCACCTGCTCGACCTCCTCGACAGCGGCGTCGCCCGCGTCTACACCGACCTCGGCCTACCGGGCTTCCGACCCCGCTACACCCCGGTCATCCGCCTCGTACACACCGGGGGACCGCAGTCCATCCGCGACCTCGCCAACACCATCGGCGTCACCCACTCCGCCGTCAGCCAGACCGTCAACCAGATGCGCCGCGACGGACTCGTCGACCTCCGACCCGGCGACGACGCCCGCCAACGCATCGTCCACCTCACCGACCACGCCCGCGCCATCCTGCCCACCCTCGACGCCGAATGGCAGGCCACCACCGCCGCCGCCCGAACCCTCGACGCCGAACTGCCCCACCCCCTCACCGACCTCGTCGCCGCAGCCCTCGAAGCACTGGGGGAGCGGCCCATGCACGACCGCATCCACGACCACCTCCAGCCGGACCGCACACCACTCCCGACCCAGCCGCCGACTCAGCCCGGTCAGCCGTCGCCGGACCAGCCACCGGGTCAGCCGCAGCCTGGTCAGCCGTAGCGCGCCACCAACTCCGAGCCCAACCGCGCCAACTCAGCCCGCACCCCGTCCGACTCCACCACCTCCACCAGCGCACCCCACCCCGCCAACACCTGGGCGATCATCAGGGGAGCAGGCGCCGACAACCGCAACCGCGCCCGACCGTCCACGTCCTCCAACACCTCACAGTGCCGCCCGAACTGATCCCGCAACACCGACACGTACCGCGCCTCGACCGACACCACCGCCGACACCGTCGACCGCCGACGCTCCACCTCGGACACCACCCGGTCCCACGCCGCAGACAGGTCGAAATCCGCCGGACGCGCGAACACCTCGTCCGTCACCCGCGCCGACACCACCCGATCCACCCGGAACGTCCGCTCACCCGCACCCGTCCCCGCCACGAGGTACCAGACCTCGTCCTTGTCCACCAACCCCCACGGCTCCACCACCCGCTCCGACCGCGACCGCCCACGCCCCTCGTACACCAACTCCACCCGCAGACGCCGCACCACCGCCTCCTGCAACACCTCCACCAACCCCGGCCGGTCACGACCCACCGCACCCCACCCGGCCACGTCCACCACCACCGCGTCCGCCGCCGCCTGAGCACCCTCCCGGAACGTCTCCGGCAACGCCCGCACCAACTTCCGCAACGCCGCCCGCACCTCCGGCGACCCCGCCGCCGCAGGCCCCACCAACAGGAACAACGCCTGCGCCTCCGACGACGTCAACCCACTCAGATCCGTCCGCGCACGCCCCACCAACCGCCAACCACCACCACGACCCGGCTGCGGGTACACCGGCACACCAGCCGCCGACAACGCCTCCAGATCCCGACGCGCCGTCGCCAACGACACCTCGAGCTCACCGGCCACCTCGGCCGCCGTCACCTGCCCCCGCGCCTGCATCAACAGGAGAGTGGCCACCAACCGGTCCGCACGCATGGCCCCAGTCTCCCCGGAAAAGTGCTCACACCGTGAGCACTTTGACCGCCAGAGTGGGAACCAACAGCGAACGAACGACCGGAAAGAGGAACCACCATGCTCCGCGGACTCACCACCACCAGCTTCTTCGCCGACGACCTCGACGCCGCGGCCGCCTGGTACACCGAGTTCTTCGGCATCGAGCCGTACTTCAAGGTCCCCGGCGGCTACATCGAGTTCCGGATCGGGGACTACGAGCACGAGTTCGGCATCGTCAAGAGCGACTACGCGCCGCACGACGTGCACAGCGGCCCGGCCGGGGCGATCACGTACTGGGCCGTGGACGACCTCCAGGCCACGCTGGACCGGCTCGCCGAACTCGGCGCCAAGCCGCACGACGAGCCGAAGGTGCGGGGCGAGGGTTACGTCACCGCCAGCGTGGTCGACCCGTTCGGCAACGTCCTGGGCGTGATGGCGAACGCGCACTACTTCGAGATGCTGGGGAAGCGGTCCTGAACCCGCTACTTAACATAATGTAGATTATCGGCGTTACGGACGACCCGGTGAGCAGGGGTTGAAAGCACGGCACAGACCATCCACACAGGCCGAACACATCGTTCCGCACACGCCGCCGTCGACCGTCCCGCCGCGCCGCCCGCGCGCACTGCCACGGCAAGCCGTCGCACCAACGACGCCACGGTGCCGGGCGGCCGATACGGACCGGCGAGCCCGAGGGGCCCCACACCGGGGCGCGGACGGGCATCCGCTCACACCACCGTAGAAACGTCACAGTGACGGATCACCGGTGGTGTGAGCGGATGTCGAGCCCGACGCGCACGCCGGACCCGCCGTCGAAGTCGATCACCAGAGGCCGCCTGGAGGGCCTGAGCGCTCGGCAGGTCGTCACTGACTCGACTGGCCACCGGCGCGCGACCTGCCAACGGCGGCACGCATGCACACGTGCGCGTTCGAAGGGCTGAGTCGGCCGCCGGCGTGACGTCCGAGAGGGGTAATCCCCCAGTCGGGGCCCGAACCCCTTCCAGCCCCTTCCGGACCTCCTTTTGATGGATAATGGCGATTATCCATCAAATGATCTTGAGTGCGGGGGATCGGGACCGATGAGTTCGTGGTCGCCGCTGCGTACACACCTTCGTAGGCAGTCATCGCGTACTACGGAAGGTGTCCCCAGTGTTGATCATTGCCGGTTTCCTGGAGGTCGACCCGGATCGGCGCGACGCGTTCGTCGCCGCTCACGTGGATCTGGTGCGTCGGGCCCGCCGCTCCCCCGGGTGTCTCGACCTGGCCATCACCGCCGATCCGGTGGACCCCGGTCGGGTGAACAACTTCGAGCGCTGGGCGTCCCGTGCTGAGTTGGAGGCGTGGCGTGCGGTGGCGGGGGCGCCGGACATGGGGATCGAGATCGTCGGTGGTGACGTGATGGAGTACGGCGTGAGCGGGGTTCGTCCGGTGTTCGGCTGAGCGCCGTCGTGGGTTCCGTCGCGGGTTTTGTCGGTGGGGTGCGGTAGGAAGATCGACATGCTGGTGCTTGCCGCTCAGGAGTCGTTCTTCCTCGCTCGTCGTCCGCGGAAGGATTCGCCGCACACGACGGCGGCGTATCGGCGTGATCTGGCTGGTGTGACGGTGTTGCTGGCGGAGGTGACGGGTACTCCCCCGGCTCGGTTGGAGATCTCGGATCTGACGGGGCGGAACCTGCGTGAGGCGTTCGGGGTGTTCGCGGATTCGCATGCGAAGTCGTCGGTGTTGCGGGCGTGGTCGACGTGGAACCAGTTTTTGACGTTCTGCGTGGCGGAGGATCTGGTGCCGGGGAATCCGATGGGTGCGGTGGCGCGGCCGAAGACGCCTCCGTTGACGCCGAAGCCGTTGCGGGGTGAGGACACGCCGGAGCGGTTGTTGGCGGCTGCGGCGGAGGGGGCGCGGAAGGGGCGTGATCCGTGGCCTGAGCGTGATGTGCTGGTGTTGGCGTTGGGTCTGGTGGCGGGGTTGCGGTCGGCGGAGATGCGGACGTTGACGTTGGCGTCGGTGGTGGGCCGGCCGGGTGAGCGTCGGTTGCACGTGGTGGGCAAGGGGAATCGGGATCGGTCGGTGCCGATCGAGTCGGCGATGGATCGGATCATCGAGCAGTACCTGGTGTCGTGTCGGCGGCGTTTTCCGCAGGCGCGGTTCGATCGGGGGTCGGCGTTGGTGCGTGATCGGCATGGTGAGCCGATCGGTCGGGGTGGGTTGGAGTATCTGGTGCGGTCGTGTTTCCGGTGGGCGGGGTTGCACGATCGGGTGCCGTCGGGGGCGAATCTGCACGCGTTGCGGCACACGTTCGCGACGCGGTTGGCGGAGGACGGCGCGTCGGCGTCGGAGATCATGGCGTTGTTGGGTCATGCGTCGTTGGCGACGTCGCAGAATTACATCGAGGCGACGGCGCGGGAGCGGCGGGCGGCGGTGGCGGGTAGTCGGACGAATCTGTCGTTGGCGCGGTTGCCGGACCGGGAGTGACGGGTCTCCCCTGGTCCGGTGGTTGCACTCCCCCGGTTCGTTAGCCCGTTCGGGTGACGTGCTAGTGCGGATCGTGCGGTTCGCGGGTAGTCACGTGGCATGAGGTCCGTGTGGCGTGGGGCGATCTCCTTCGGGTTGGTGACGATCGGTGTCCGGTTGTACACGGCCACGGAGGAGCACGACTTCCGGTTCCACCAGGTGCACCGGGAGGACGGTGGGCGCGTCCGGTACAAGCGGGTGTGCCAGGTGTGCGGCGAGGAGGTCGCTTACGCCGACATCGCGAAGGGGTACGAGCTGGACGACGGTCGTGTGGTGGTGATGGACAGCGAGGATTTCGACAAGCTGCCGATCAACACGGATCACGCGATCGACGTGTTGGAGTTCGTGCCGGTCGACGAGGTGGATCCGATTTATTTCCAGAAGTCCTATTATCTGGAGCCGGACAAGGCGGCGACGCGTCCTTATGTGTTGTTGCGGACGGCTTTGGAGCGGAGCGGTCAGCTCGCGGTGGTGAAGATCACGATTCGTCAGCGGGAGACGTTGGCGATGTTGCGGGCGCGTGAGGACTTGTTGGTGATGCACACGATGTTGTGGCCGGATGAGGTGCGGAAGCCTGATTTCGAGTTCCTGGGTTCGGATGTGGATGTGCGTCCGCAGGAGTTGAAGATGGCGTCGTCGTTGGTGGAGAGCATGGCGGGGTCTTTCGATCCGGGTGATTTTTCCGATGATTACACGGTGGCGATGCAGAAGTTGATCGAGGCGAAGGCCGAGGGTGCGGAGGTGCCGGAGCGGCCGGAGGCCGAGGAGGCCGGTGAGGTGATCGACTTGATGACGGCGTTGGAGCGGAGTGTGGAGCAGGCGAAGACGGCGCGTGGGGGGAAGTCGGCGGCGCGGAAGCCTGCGGCGAAGAAGGCTGCTTCGGGGTCGTCGGGGTCTGATGGTTCGTCGTCGTCGTCGTCGTCGTCGCGGAAGGCTCCGGCGAAGAAGAAGGCGAAGCCCGCCTGAGGGCGTGGCGGCGTGGGATGGGTGGGGATCTTTCGGAGTACCGGCGGAAGCGGGTCGTGGGGCGGACGCCGGAGCCGGTGCCGGATGACGGGGTGTTGCCGCGGGGTGGTGATGACACTTTTGTGATCCAGGAGCACCACGCGTCGCGGTTGCATTGGGATGTGCGGTTGGAGCGGGGCGGGGTGTTGGTGTCGTGGGCGGTGCCGAAGGGTTTGCCGGCGGAGCCGGGGACGATCCGGTTGGCGGTGCGCACGGAGGATCATCCGTTGGAGTACGCGTCTTTTTCGGGTGTTATTCCGAAGGGTGAGTACGGCGCGGGTGAGATGTTCATCTGGGATCGCGGTCGGTATGAGACGGTGAAGTGGTCGGACCGCGAGGTGGATGTGGTGTTGCACGGTTCGCGGGTGGAGGGCGAGTTTGTTTTCTTCCGCCGTGAATCGTCCGGTGGTGATTCGTCGTCGGGCGGTAAGGATTGGATGGTGCGGCGGCGGCATGAGGCGGTGCGGCCGGATTGGGTGCCGTTGCCGGAGTTCGTGGCGCCGATGTTGGCGACGGCGGCGGCGGAGTTGCCGCGGCCGGAGTCGCGGTTCGCGTTCGAGTTCAAGTGGGACGGGGTGCGGGCGGTCGCCCGGGTGGAGGGTGGCCGGGTGCAGTTGACGAGTCGTGCGGGCAATGACGTGACGGGGACGTATCCGGAGTTGCAGGGCTTGGGTGCGCAGTTGGGTGCGACGCAGGTGTTGTTGGACGGGGAGATCGTGGCGTTGTCGGGGGGCCGGCCGAGTTTCGGGGCGTTGAAGGAGCGGATGCACGCGTCGGCGGCGCAGGCGCGGCGGTTGGTGGGGCGGGTGCCGGTGACGTTTTTGGTGTTCGACGTGTTGCACCTGGACGGTTCTCCGACGGTGGATCTGCCGTATTCGCGGCGGCGTGAGCTGTTGGAGGGTTTGGGGTTGGGTGGTGCGCACTGGTTGACGCCGAGGGCGTTCCCGGGTCAGGGGGCGGCGGTGTTGGCGGCGAGTCGTGAGCAGGGGTTGGAGGGGGTGGTGGCGAAGCGGCTGGATTCGCGTTATGTGGCGGGTCGGCGGTCGCCGTTGTGGGTGAAGGTGACGGGGGTGTTGACGCAGGAGGTGGTGGTCGGGGGGTGGCGGCCGGGTGCGGGGAAGCGGAGGGGGCTGGTGGGGGCGTTGCTGCTGGGGGTGCCTGAGGGTGAGGGGTTGGTGTTCGCGGGGTCGGTGGGGACGGGGTTCGGTCAGGCGGAGTTGGAGCGGTTGACGGCGCGGCTCGGGGAGTTGGAGGTGGCGGAGTCGCCGTTCGTGTCGGGGGTGCCGCGGGATCGGGCTCGGGGTGCGCGGTGGGTGCGGCCGGTGTTGGTGGGTGAGGTGGCGCATCGGCAGTGGACGGCGGACGGGCGGATGCGGTTTCCGACGTGGCGGGGGTTGCGGCCGGACAAGTCGCCCGGGGAGGTGCGTCGGGTTGACGGGTGACGCGGTGGTGCGGGTGGAGGGGCGTCTGTTGAAGCTGACGAACCTGGAGAAGGTGCTGTATCCGGAGGTGGGGTTCACGAAGGCGGAGGTGATCGACTACTACACGCGGATCGCGCCGGTGTTGTTGCCGCATGTGCGGGATCGGCCGGTGACGTTGCGGCGGTATCCGAACGGGGTGGACGGGAAGTCGTTCTTCGAGAAGAACGTGCCGTCGCACGCGCCGGAGTGGGTGCGGACGGTGCGGGTGGAGACGCCGGGGTCGTCGCGGGGCGCCGAGTTCGCGGATTTCGTGGTGGTGGACGACTTGGCGACGGTGGTGTGGTTGGCGAACCTGGCGGCGTTGGAGTTGCACGTGCCGCAGTGGACGGTGGGTCCGCGGGGTGGTCGGCACTCCCCTGACCTGGTGGTGTTCGACTTGGATCCGGGTGAGCCGGCGACGGTGGTGGAGTGTTGCCGGGTGGCGTGCCGGGTGCGGGAGGTGTTGGTGGCGGATGGGTTGGCGCCGGTGGTGAAGACGAGCGGGTCGAAGGGGTTGCAGGTGTACGCGGCGGTGTCGGTGTCGTCGGCGGAGCGGACGTCGGAGTACGCGAAGGGGGTGGCGCGGCGGTTGGCGGGTGAGGCGCCGGGTGAGGTGGTGTGGCGGATGGCGAAGGCGGAGCGGACGGGGAAGGTGTTGATCGACTGGTCGCAGAACAATCCGGCGAAGACGACGGTGGCGCCGTATTCGTTGCGGGCTCGGGCGCGGCCTTCGGTGTCGGCGCCGGTGCGGTGGGACGAGGTGGAGGCGTGTCGGGTGGTGGAGGACCTGGTGTTCCTGGCTGATGAGGTGCGGGATCGGGTGGCGTCGGAGGGTGACTTGTTCGCGGTGGGGGAAGCGGTGGTGTTGCCGCGTTGAGTGGCGGGCGCGTGTTGAGGCGGGACGTCCCGTTGTTGGAGCGGTTGTGTGAGCTGATGCTGTTCGGCCGGGAGTGGGTGGCGCAGCAGCCGCACGAAGCCCGCATGCGCGGCGACCTGTCCGTGGTGGGCCACGACGCGGTGCCCGACCGGACAACTCGCGGTGCCCGGGTGGAGGGCTCGCGGGTTGTCCGGTCGTCGGTGTGTCCGGTCAGCGGGCCAGGACGGTGTCCAGGGCCGCGGTGAGGGCGGCGGCCGAGTCGGGAGTGGTGGCGGGGGCGGTGGTGCGCCAGGCGACGTGGCCGTCCGGGCGGACGAGCACCGCGCCCGCGGAACCCACGCCGTACACCTGTGCCCACTGCGCGGAGTCGGTTGCCCCGGAGCCGTCGGCGGAGATCTCCACCGTGTCCACCGCCACCCGGGCGTCGGTTTCCTTCGCCGCCTGGGCCCACCCGCTCCCGGTTGGGGTCAGCACGGTGAACCCGATGCCGAGCACGTCCAGGGTGGACACCCGGCCGGCCGCGCGGTCCAGCCACACGTGGGGCGCGCGGTGGCCGGGACGGGCGGTCGGCACGTAGGTGCGGTAGGGGTCCGCCGGTGTCGGGGCAGGGGTGCTGTCCGGGATGACCGCGGTCGAGTCGTAGTGGAAGCCGAGCACGAGTCCTTCGACGCTGCGCCGGCCGGCCTGGAGGCTCAGCGACTCGGCCATGCTGAGCTTGCCTTCCATCATGTCGAACGTGATCAGGGCGTTGCGCAGGCTCTCTTCGACGGTCCGCTCGCCGATGGGGTGCCGTTCGGCGCCGTAGCTGTCCAGCAGGGCCTCCCCCGCGCCCCACCGCTGCCGCGCCGCCAGCTTCCAGACCAGGTTGTGGGCGTCCTGGATGCCGCAGTTCATGCCGAACCCGCCTTGCGGGGTGGACACGTGGGCGGCGTCGCCGGCGAGGAACACGCGGTCCGCGCGGAACCGTTCGGCGACGATGGCCTGCTGGAGCCACGGCGACACCCCGATCAGGGTGACGTCGAGGTCGGGCAGGCCCACCGCGGAGCGGACGATCTGCACGCAGAACTCGTCGGTGAAGTCGTCGATGCTGCCGCCGTCGGCGGGGTCGTAGCCGGTCTGCACGATCCACCGGCGGTCGTTGTCGACCGCCTCCACCGCGCATGGGATGGCGCTGCGCAGGAAGTACAGCGCGCACATCCGGTCGCGCAGCAGGTGCGCGATGTCGGCTTCGAACATGATGCTCACCATGTGGCCCAGCGGCGGTGGGCCCTGCACGCCGATGCCCAGCGCCGTGCGGACGCCGCTGCGGCCACCGTCGGCGGCGACCGCGTGGCGGGCGCGCACGACCGTCGACCGGCCGCCGGACTCCACCACCGCCCGCACTCCCGACGCGTCCTGCGTCAGTTCGGTCATGGTGGTGGAGAACCGGACGTCCGCGCCGGGCTGCGACTCGGCGAGTGCGCGCAGCACGACCTCGAACTTGTCCTGTGCGCAGATGTAGGAGTAGGTGGGGCTCTGCGGCGCGTCGGTGGCGATCTCGGCGACCTGGTGGTGGAAGTCGTCGGCGAGCAGCGACGAACCCACCCCCACCGCGAGGCTTTCCTCGCGCGGCAGCCCGACCCGTTCGACCTCGTCCTGGATGCCCCATGCGCGCACCAGTTCCATGGTGCGGGTCGACATCAGCCGCGCCTTGGGGAAGATCGACGTGCCGGCGTGCCGCTCCACCAACACCGAGGACAGCCCGTGCCGGGACGCCTCCACCGATGCGGACAGGCCGACCGGGCCGCCGCCAACTACGAGCACATCGACCTCGACCTCGTTCATGGCGGCAGCGTCGCGCACGTCCCGTGACTGGTCAACACGATGGATAACGATGTGAAAGAGCTCCGATATGGCGCTTCGTTAGCGTCCTGCGCCACAGCGCGCAGACGCTCTCGAACGACGATGCTGGAGTTGCCGAATGTTCACCGAAGGCTCGGTAGCACTGGTCACCGGCGGGTCGCGCGGCATCGGCCGGGCGGTCGCCCTCGACCTCGCCTCCCACGGCGTGCACGTGGTGGTCAACTACTCGAGATCCGAGCAGCCCGCCAAGGAACTGGTCGCGCAGATCGAGGCGGACGGTGGCAGCGCGAGCACCGCCGGCGCGGACGTGACCGACGAGGCCGCGGTGCGCGCCATGTTCCAGGGTGTGCGCTCCGAGCACGGGCGGCTCGACGTCCTGGTCACCAGCGCCGGCGTGACCCGTGACCGGTTCATGGTGGTCATGGGCAGCAAGGACTTCCGCGAGACCATGGACGTCAACATGACGGGCACGTTCCTCGCCTGCCGGGAGGCGCTGCGCATCATGCAGCACCAGCGGCGCGGGGCGATTGTGACGCTGTCGTCGTCCAGCGGCTTGGACGGCGGGTTCCCCGGCCAGACGAACTACGTCGCGTCCAAGGGCGCGATCATCGCCTTCACCAAGGCGCTGTCCAACGAGGCCGCCCCGCACGGGGTGCGCGCCAACTGCGTCGCGCCGGGGTTCATCGCCACCGACATGACCAAGTCGATCCCCGCCAAGATCCGCGCGGAGTACGAGTCGCGCATCCGGCTGGGCCGGATGGGCACGCCCGAGGAGGTCGCGCAACTCGTGACGTTCCTCGCCTCGGACCGCGCCTCTTACATCACCAGCGAGACCTTCGTCGCCAACGGCGGCGGGCTGGCCTGACACCCATCCACCGGGAGATGAAGTTGAGCATCGACGAACTGCGCGCCACGGCGGCCGCGCGCCTGCAGACCTGCGCCCAGATCAAGAAGATGATCGTGTCCCGTCTCGACCTGCCGATCGAGCCGGACTGGATCACCGACGACCAGCCGCTGTTCGGCCGCGGCCTCGAGCTGGACAGCCTCGACGTGCTGGAGCTGTACGTGGCGATCGAGGCCGAGTTCGGCGTGGCGCTCTACGACAGCGACATGTCGGTGTTCGGGTCGGTGTCGCGGCTTGCCGACCACGTCAACCCGAAGCTGGCCGAGGCGAATTCGCTGACCGGGGCATGATGCGCAACGGCACCCGCCCCCGCGAGAGCTCGGCGCTGACCAACGACCAGGTCCGCGAACTGCTCCCGCACCGGTGGCCGATGTTGCTGCTGGACCGGGTCGAGAAGATCGACGCGGGCGTCAGCGGTGTGGCGATCAAGAACGTCACCGGCACCGAACTGTGGTTCCAGGGCCACTTCCCCGAAGAGGCCGTGCTGCCCGGCGTCGTGGTCATCGAGGCCATGGCGCAGTTGTCCGGTGTCATCTTCTCCCTGGCCGGCTCCAGCCGGATCAGTTACCTCGCCGGGGTGCGGTCGATGCGGTTCCGCCGGCCGATCGTGCCCGGCGACCAGATCGTGCTGTCCGCACGACGCACCGCCGGCGGTGCGGGGTTCTGCGAGTTCAAGGTCGAGGCCAAGGTCGACGGCCAGGTCGCCGCCGAAGGCTCGCTCACCATCGCCGATCCCAGCAGCTCACTCGGAAGGGCCTGACAAACACCATGGATTCGCTGACCTCGCCGCTGGCCGCCGTCCACCCGGAGGGCACCGAGTACGGCGCCGCGCAGGAAGCCCACGTGGCTTTGCGCTACACCACGCTCGATGAGGAGTACACCGCGATCCGGGAGCGCGCCGCGGTGCTGGACCTGTCCGGTTCGCGCGTGCTGGAGGTCTCCGGCTCCGACGCGACCGACTTCATGCAGCGGGCGCTGGCCCGCGACGTGGAGTACCTGACCTCGGAGCGCTGCATGACGAGCCTCGTCCTGGACGAGGAGGGCCTGGTCGTGGACCAGGTCGTCGTGTGGGGCCGTGAGGACGGGATGCTCGTGGAGAGCTCCGTGGGCGGCGGCGCCCGGCTGTTGGAGCACCTGCGGTCCGTCGCGGGCGAGGACCGGGTCGAGATCAAGGATCTGACCGGCGAGCAGGTCCTGCTGGGCCTGGAAGGGCCCTACGCGTGGGGTGTCGTCGGCCGCCTGGTCGACGGTGAGCTCGCCGCGCTGCCGTTCGAGTCCGTCGTGGACACCACCTGGGACGGCGTGGACGTGCTGTTCGCCCGCACCGGTGTCACCGGCGAGTACGGCTACAAGGTGCTCGTGCCGCACGACCAGGCCGCGACGCTGTGGGCCAAGGCCGTCGAGCAGGCCACCCCGGCGGGCCACGAGGCGCTGGAGCTGGCGATGCTGGAGGTCCGCCAGCCCACCCACCACGAGCACGCCGACGGCGCCGACGTCCTCACCATGGGCGCGAACTGGCTGGTCGACATCACCAAGGAGTCGTTCATCGGCCGGGACGCGGTGCTGGCCGCGTTCTCCGGTGGCGCGACCCGCCGCACCGTCGGGTTCTCCGGCGGCGACACCGTCCCCGCGGCCGGCACTCCGGTCACCGTGGGCGGCGAGCAGGTCGGCGTCGTCGTCCACGCCGTGCACAGCATCGGTCTCGGCGCGCCCCTGGGGTTGGCGCGCCTGGACGCCGACCTGGCTGCCGCCGGACTGCGGCTGACCGTCGGCGACGCCGACGTCACCACCCTCACGAGCCCTTACGTCACGCCCAAGAGCTGGAGCACCCCGATCATCTGATCGGGGCCAGGGAAGAAGGAGCACGCCATGGCGCTGCGACCGGTCGTCATCACCGGGGTCGGCGTGATCTGCGCGATCGGCCGTGACCCGCAGGAGTTCTGGCAGCGGCTGGCCGCCGGTCGCAGCGGGATCACCGAGATCGCCGACGACGCGTTCCACGCGTTCGACGCCCGTTATGCCGGGCAGGTGCCCGACGAGTGGATCGACGGGCAGTCCGGTCCCTCCGACGCGCACCTGGACCGAACGTCCCGGTTGGCGCTGGTCGCGGCCCGCCAGGCGATCGCCCAGGCGGGACTGTCCGAGCAGGACCTCGACCAGGACCGCTACGGGCTGGTGCTGGGCAAGTGCCAGGCCACCCCGGCCGCGGACGGCGGCTACCAGCCGATGCACGCGACCGGTGACATCGTCGCCGGTGTGCTGGGCATGCGGGGTCCGCGGATCCTCGTGTCCACCGCGTGCGCGGCCGGCGGCAACGCGGTCGGGCTCGCCAAGGACAAGATCCTCACCGGCGAGGCCGACGTGGTCCTCGCCGGCGGGGTGGACCCGCTGCTGTTCGGCACCTACGCCGGGTTCGCCGGGCTGCACGCGCTGAGCGACCGGCCCTGCGGCCCCTACAGCCGTTCGGACGGCCTGAACCTCGGCGAGGGCGCGGCGTTCGTCGTGGTCGAGCCGCTGGACCGGGTCCTGGCGCGGGGCGGGACGCCGCTGGCGGAGGTCGCCGGCTACGGCCTGTCCGCGGACGCCCACCACGCCACGGCGCCCGACCCCACGGGTCGCGGCGGTGTCAGCGCGATGCGCCGCGCCCTGGCCGACGCCGGCCTGACGTCGGACGACGTGCACTACGTCAACGGGCACGGCACCGGCACCCCGGCGAACGACGCCATGGAGATCAAGGTGATGCGCACCGTGTTCGGTGACCGCGCGCCGCAGGTCCCCACCAGCAGCATCAAGTCGTTCCTCGGCCACACCCTCGGCGCCGCCGGCGCGGTCGAGGCGGTGGCGAGCGTGCTGGCGCTCAAGCACCAGACCGCGCCGCCGACGATCGGGTTCGAGGGCCGCGAGGCGCCGTCCGGGCTGGACTTCGTGCCCGACACGGCACGGCCGATGCCGATGTCGGTGGTGGCGTCGAACAACTACGCCTTCGGCGGCAACAACGTGTCGCTGCTGCTCACCTCACCCCGTGACACCGGCGCGGACACGGCCGACGCGGACACCGCGGGCGGGTTGCCCGAGATGGACGTGGTCATCTCCGGCCTCGGCCCGGTCGGCCCGCTGGGCGTCGGCATCGCGGAGGTCTCCGAGGCCCTCGCCACCGGCCGCCGCCAGGTGGGCGGGCAGCCGTCGCTGACCGGCCGCACGTTCGCGCCCCGGTCGCTGTGGCGGCACATGAACAACCTGTCGCGCATGGCGATCGCCGCGTCGCGGCTGTCGCTGGAGGACGCCGGCCTGCAGCTGTCCCGCGCCGAGGCCGAGAACGTGGGCGTCATGTTCGCCACCGCCGCGGGGTCGTGGGAGAGCACCGACGGGTTCGACGAGAGCGTCCTGGCCAACCCCAACAAGCCCGCCGTGCTGAGCTTCTCCAACGTGGTGCTCAACGCCACCGGCGGCGCGGTGTGCCAGACGCTGGGCCTGCGCGGGCCGACGACGACGATCTGCAACGGCGGCGCGTCGGCGTCCATCGCGCTGGACTGCGCGGTGGAGACCATCCGCGCGGGCAAGGCCGACGTGGTGCTCGTGGTCGCCGCCGACGAGGCGGCGCTCGCCGCCGAAGGTCTCGACGTCACCCCCTACGACCGGGTGAACAACGGGTCGGTGCCCGCGTCCGGAGCGGTGGCGCTGGTCGTGGAGTCGGCGCGGCACTGCGCCGAGCGCGGCGGCACGCCCTACGCGAAGGTCGTGGGCGGCGGCCACGTCGGCGGCGCCGGCGAGGACGAGCGGGTCCTGGTGGCGCGCAGCCTGGCGAAGGTCGACACGGAAGGCGTGCGGCTGGTGTTCGGCGCGGCGGTCGGCGACGAGCACGACGCCGACGAGGCCGCGGCGGTGTTCGACGCGGTCCCCGACGCGCTGCTGACCGCCACCACCGGTTACACCGGCGACTGCCGGGCCGCGACCGGCGGGTTGAACCTGGCGCTGGCCGCCCTGGCGGTCCGCGACGGCGTCGCACCCGCCGTGGCCGGCCTGACCACCCCGCAGGTGGGCGGCCTGTCCGGGTACGTCACGAAGTCGGAGCTCGACGCACCGGTGGACCGGACGCTGGTCCTCAGCGCCGCCGCCGGGTCGGTGCGGGGCGTGACCGTGCTGGGCGCACCGTGACCACCGCGGCGGATCCCGTGACGGCCCCGGCGGCCGCTCCCGGGACGCCGTTCGACGTGGCGGAGACCGACCGGTTGCTGACCACCACCCGGTCGGTGCGCCGCCGGCTGGACCTGGACCGGCCGGTTCCCCGCGAGATCGTCGAGCAGGCCCTGGAAGTGGCGGTGCAGGCGCCGACGGCCAACGACCAGCAGAACTGGCGGTGGCTGGTCGTCACCGAGCAGTCGGTGAAGGACGAGCTGGCCGCCGTCGTGCGGCACGCGTGGAACTTCCACCAGCGCGAGGTGCTGACCAGGTCGGGGCGGCGGCGCAACAACGCGCAGAACCAGCGCAACAACGCCTCCGCCGCGACCCTGGTCGACATCCTGGCCAAGGTGCCGGTGCTGGTGATCCCGTGCGTGCTGGGCCGCCCGCCGGACATCGGCGCGATCGACGAGGAGTACGTGCGCACCGCCGCGGGCCGGCGCAACGTCGGCACCTGGCAGGAGGACGTGCGGCTGGGCGCCATGCGGGCCAGCAACTTCTACGGCTCGATCTTCCCCGCCGTGTGGTCGTTCCAGCTCGCGCTGCGCAGCCGGGGCCTGGGCTCCACGATCACCGGCCTGCACCTGCCGTTCGAGAAGCACGTCGGCGCCCTGCTGGGCATCCCCTCGGGGGTCACCCAGGTGTGCATGGTGCCGGTGGCCTACACCGTCGGCACCGACTTCCGCCCCGCGAGCCGGCACCCCGCCGCGGAGCGCACGCACTGGGAGAGGTGGCAGGGATGACCCCCACAGGGACGGGTTCCGGCACGGGCACGGCACGGGTCGACGTGGTCGTCGTCGGCGGAGGGATCGCGGGCGCCTCGGCGGCGGCGAACCTCACCGCGAACGGCCTGTCGGTGCTGCTGCTGGAGAAGCAGGACACCTACCAGGACATCGTGCGCGGCGAGTGGATCGCCCCGTGGGGCATGCGCGAGGCGCAGCTGCTGGGCGTGGAGGACGCGTTCGGCGTCGGCGGCGCCTGGGAGATCCGCGAGTGGGTCCAGTGGGACGAGACCGTCGCCCCCGACGACGCCGAGGTCGTCGACATGACCCGCTTCGTGCCCGGTGTCGGCGGGCCGATGTCGTTCCCGCACCACACGGTGTGCGAGCTGATGGTCGAGCAGGCCCACGGCAACGGCGGCCAGATCGTGATGGGCGTCCGCAAGGTCCGCGTCACGCAGGGCACCGAACCGGTGGTGACCTACCACACCGACGCGGGCGAGCACGAGGTGCGGGCGCGGATCGTGCTGGGCGCGACCGGCCGCGGCTGCACGGTGGGCCGCCAGGTCGGCGTCACCATGGAGACCTCGGTGCACCACTGGGGCGGCGGGGTGCGCGTGTCGGGCCTGGACGACTGGCCGATGGACGTGCAGGCCATGGGCACCGAGGCCGACAAGATGTTCATGGTGTTCCCGCAGGGCGAGGGCGTCGCCCGGCTCTACATCAACTTCCCCACCACCAACCGCGACCGCTACCGCGGGCCCAACGGCATGGAGCGGTTCATCGGCGACTTCGAGCTGGAGTGCCTGCCCGACCGCGGCAAGTCCGTCTACGCCGCGGCGGTGCCGCTGGGGCCGCTGAAGCTGTGGCCGTCGGTCAAGGCCGTGCCGGAGCGCCCGCCGGTGGTGGACGGCGTGGTGCTGATCGGCGACGAGGCCGGCGCCGCGGACACCGTGCTGGGCACCGGGTTGTCGTCGGCGCTGCGCGATTCCCGCGCGGTGTGCGGCATCCTGCTCGGCGGCGACGACTGGTCGCCCGCCGCGTTCGCCCCCTACCTGGCCGAACGCGACTTCCGGATGGGGCGGCTGCACTTCGGCGCGGAGATCGTCGCCAAGCTGCACTGCGAGTTCGGCCCGGAAGCGGCCGAGCGGCGCCGCCGCGTCCGCGACCTCATGAACGACAACTTCGCCGCGCAGGTCACCGGCCTGCTCAACATGGTCAGCCCCGAGGACGTGCCCGACTTCGGGTTCAGCGAGTTCTTCGCCGAACGGCTTTTCAGGGAGACGGTGTGAGCGCCAACAACAGCTTGATCAACGCCCGCGCGCAGGTCAACGGGGTCGAGATCGCCTACGTCGACCAGGGCGAGGGCGACCCGGTGCTGCTGCTGCACGGCTTCCCCGACTCGCACTACCTGTGGCGCCACCAGATCCCGATGCTGGTAGACGCCGGGTTCCGGGTCATCGCGCCGGACCTGCGCGGGTTCGGCGAGTCGTCCAAGCCGCAGGAGATCGACGCCTACTCGATGCGCAACATCGTCAACGACGTCGTGGCGCTGACCATGCAGCTGGGCATCCAGAAGACCCACGTGGTGGGCCACGACTGGGGCGCCGCGGTGGCGTGGATGTACGCGTTCCTCATGCCCCGGCGGGTGGACCACCTCGCGGTGCTGTCGGTCGGGCACCCCGGCGTGTTCGCCACGCAGACGGTGCAGCAGCGCGCCGCCAGCTGGTACATGCTGCTCTACCAGTTCCCCGGCGTCAGCGAGCAGTTGTTGCGCCGCAACGGGTGGCGGCTGTTCAAGGAGATCATCGGCGGCGAGGGCGACCACCAGCGCTACCTGCGCGAGCTGGCCAAGCCGGGCGCGTTGACGGCGGGCCTGAACTGGTACCGGGCCAACCGGTCCCCGGAGGCCGAGCTGCGGGTGGAGGGCAACTTCCCGCCGGTGTTCGCGCCGACGCTGGGCATCTGGTCCAGCGGCGACAAGGCCCTGCTGGAGGACGGCATGGTCGGGTCGGCGAAGTTCGTCAAGGGCCCGTGGCGCTACGAGCGCGTCGAGGACGCCAGCCACTGGATCCCGCTGGACCAGCCCGAGCTGGTCGGCAAGCTGCTGCTGGGGTTCCTGGGCACCGAGCAGCCCGCGGCCGCGGCGGTCAGCCGCCGCCGCCGCATGTAGACGTCCGCCCATCGGGACCAACGGAGGACTCATGATCGGGTATCTGTTCCCGGGCCAGGGCACGGTCCGCGTCGGCATGGGCGGCTGGCTGCGCCGCGACCCGGCGGGAGCGCGGGTGTTCGCCGCCGCCGACGACGTGCACGCCGACCTCGACGGCGGGCTGGCGGAGCTGTGCGCGCGCGGCCCGCTGGAGCGGCTGATCAGCACCGACGTGGCCCAGCCGGTGGTGACCGCGTGCAACCTGGCGGCGTTGGAGGTGCTGCGGTCGCGGGGACACGTCCCGGACATCGTCGCCGGGCACAGCGTCGGCGAGCTCAGCGCCCTGTGCGCGGCGGGCGTGCTCGACGTGGAGGCCACGCTGCGGCTGGTCGCGGTCCGCTCCCGGCTGATGGCGGCACTGCCCGACGTGGGCGGCATGACCGCGGTGCTGGGTCTCACCGAGCAGCGGGTGGCGGAGTTGGCGGCGGAGGCGTCGGCGCCCGGCGAACCCGCCGTGGTCGGCCTGGTCAACGGACCCGACAACATCGTCGTCTCCGGTGCGCTGCCCGCGTTGCAGCGGGTCGCGGACCTCGCCGTCGACGCCCGCAAGGTCGTGTCGCTGAAGGTCGGCGGCGCGTTCCACTCGCCGTTGATGGCGGGCGCCGTGGACGACTGGGCGGCGGCGGTGCGGGCGACACCGATGCGGCCACCGGCGGTGCCGGTCGTCCCGAACGTCACCGCCGAGCCCACCACGGACCTGGCCGAGATCACCGACGCGCTGATCGCCCAGCTCACCGGGCGGGTGCGGTGGGCCGAGACGGTGCTGCGCCTGACCGACGTGGACACGTGCGTGGAGGTCGGCGACAGCAAGGTCCTCACCGGGCTGCACCGCGGTGTCGGGGGCCGGTGCCTGACCATGGCCGACCCCACCGCGGTGCGCAGGCTTCGGGCGGAGTCGGTGGCATGAGGCGGTGGGGCAGCGCCGCGGTCGCGCTCGACGGGCTGACCGCGCCCCGGCAGCTGGTGTGGCCGATGCGGCTGGAGGACGTCTACTCCCGCGAGGAGCGGCTGCGGTCCGCCGCGGGCCGGACCCTCCAGCACTGGGCGGGAAGGCTGGCGGCGAAGTACGCGGTGCTGTCGCTGCTGGGCCTGCCCGCGACGGCACTGCACCTGGGCCGGGTGGAGGTGCTGCCGCAGCCGTCGGCGATGTGCGCCCGCACCACGGCGTGCACGCACGGCCACCCGCCGTGCGTGCGGCTGCTGGACGGGCTGCCGAAGGACCCCGACACGGCCGACACCCTCGGCGGCGGGCGGATCGGCGTGTCCATCAGCCACACCGCGGACCTGGCGTTCGCGGTGGCCCTGGTCTCGGCGCGGCTGCCCGAGGACGACGTGGTGGAGGCGGTGGGCGGGTGGAACTGACCGACGCGGACCAGTCGGAGGGCGACGTGACCGACGTGGACCGGACCGACGTGGACCGGACCGACGTGGACCGGACCGATGCGAGCCCGACCGAGGGCGGCGGCTCCCGCGCGGAGCCGGGCGGGAAGGACACCGAAGGCTCGACGGGGCTGGACCTGGCGGGGCTGGACCTGGCGGGGGTCGCACGACGGCACATGGCCGCCTGGAGCGCCGCCGACCCGGCCGCGATCACCGCGACGATCGCCTCGTTCGACGACCCCGACACCCCCGGCCCCCTGACCGGCGACGACCTGGCCGGGCACGTCGCCTCGGTCCTGGCCCGGTTCGCCGAGCTGAAGCTGGAAGCCGACGAACCGGTCGTCGCCGGCGGCACGGCCGTGGTGACGTGGACGTTGCGCGCGGTCCACCGCGACGCCTACCTGGGGATGCCCGGCACGGGCGGCGAGGTCGAGGCGTCCGGTGTGGACGTGCTGACCGCCCGGGACGGCGCGGTGCACGTGCGCCGGGTGTTCGACCGGCTCACGGTGGCCGAGGCGCTGGGCTACACCCCGCGGTTCGTGCCCGCCGCCGACGGCGAGCGCGAGTTCGGCGTCAGCTCCCGCACCCCGGCCCGCGCGTCGTCCGCCGGCACCCCGGTGGGCGCGCTCGTGCTGACCTGGCTCGACGTCCGCGACGACGCCGAGGCGGCCGACGTGGACCTGCTCAGCGTGGAGATCGTCAAGAGCCTGCGCGCCTCCAAGGGTTTCCTCGGCGCGACCAGCCTGGACGTGGGGCTGCGCAAGTACACCCTGACGGCGTTCGAGTCGGTCGACGCGGTGCGCGCCGTGCACGCCCGCCCCCACCAGCGGGCGCTGCGGAGGTTCTTCCGCAGCGGCCTGTGCACCGGGGCGTCGACCGGGGTGTGGGTGCCGCTGCGGGACAGCCTCTACACCCGCTGCCCCGACTGCGGGTCGGTCGTGACGCTGGACCGCGAACACCCCGACAAGTCCTGCGACTGCGGGTGGATCCCCATCCCCGGCGCCCTCTTCTGATCTGGAGTGTCCCCATGACTGCCTTCACCTTCGAGCACATCACGGGCAAGGAGTCGCGGCCCGCGGTCGTGTTCATGTCCGCGCTGTTCGCCGGCGGCTGGATCTGGGACGACCCGGTGCGGCGACTCACCGCCGCCGGGTGGCCGGTGCTGCGCACCGTGGAACCGATCTGCGCGGTGGACAGCCGCATCGCCGGGTCCATCGAGCGCCTGGGCGACGAACTGCTGGCGGCGTGCGACGAGGCCGGTGTCGACGAGATCGTGGTGTGCGCGAACTCGCTGGGCGGGCTGGTCGCGATCGACCTGGCGGGCCGGTTCCCGCAGCGCGTCAGGGGCATCGGGGTGTCCGGCGCGCCGGGCCTGACCCCGGACCCGAACGTGGGCCTCAACGTGGACAGCCGCGCCAGCGTGCAGCCCTCGGGCCCGGAGTTCGAGGACATCATGATGAAGGCGCTGTTCCACGGGCCGGCGCTGTTCACCCGCGAGCAGCTCACCGAGACCGCGGACCTGCTGCGCCAGGGCCCGGCGATGCTGTCGATGGCCCGCAGCATCCGCGCCACCCGCACCTACCAGGTCGAGCCCGCCCTGGACCGCATCACCTGCCCGTCGCTGTACGTGTGGGGCCGCCACGACCGGATGACGCCGATCGACCCGTGGGAGACGGTGATCCCGGGCCGTGCGGACACCGAGTTCGTCGCGGTCGAGGACTGCGGGCACATCCCGATGATCGAGGCGCCCGAGGAGTACTCCGACCGGTTGCTGGGATTCCTGGACCGGGTGGCCGGGGCGCCGGTGTGATCGACACGCTCTTCGGCGGTGTCGCGGGTGGACGGCCGGTGCTGTTCGGCGTGGACATCGTCGACATCAGCCGCGTCACCCGCGCCATCGCCTACAGCGGCCCCGCCTACCTGCGGCACGTCACCACGCCGCAGGAGCACGGGCTGCACCCCGACGAGGAGCTGGCCGCCGCGGCGAGCGTCGCGGTGAAGGAGTGCTTCATCAAGGCGGTCGGCGGCCGGCCGCCGGGGTTCAGCTGGCACGACTTCCGGGCCCTCGGCGACGTGGACCACGCGGCCCGGGAGTGGGCCGGGCCGCTGCTCGCGGGCGCGGCCCCCGAGGTGGAGAAGACCACCGGCATCCCGTTGGGCAACACCATGGCCTACAGCGTGCACGGCGCCAGCCACGCCGCCGCGCTGACCCGGTTGGCGCCGGGGCGGCCCGCGGCGGACGTGGTCGGCGAGGCCCGCTGGGGTTGGGCCGGCGACCGGGTCGTCGCGCTCGCGATCCTGACCGCTACCACCGATGAGGAGCAACGATGGCCGTGAACCAGACCCTGGACCAGACTCCCCGACCCGCCGCCGACAACGAGATCCGGGTCGAGCCGGGCCAGTCGGTCCAGGAGGCGGTGGACCGCGCCGGCCCCGGCGCGACCGTGCTCCTCGCGGAGGGCACCCACAGCGGCAACGTCGTCGTCACCCACCCCGGTGTGACGCTGAAGGGCGCCGGCGCCGGCCGCACGATCCTGGTGCCGGGCCCGGTCGCGCCGTCCACCGTGGCGCCGCTGCACGACGCCCCGCCGGACGTCGTCAGCGGCATCGTCGTGCACAGCGACACCGGCATCGGCGAGGTGGCCGTCGAGGGCCTGACCGTGCGCGGGTTCTCCGGCGCCGGGGTCTACGCCCACACCGTCACCGGTCTGCGGCTGCACGACGTGGAGGCCGTCGACAACGTCGTGTGGGGCCTGTACGTGCGGGAGTCCTCCGGCATCGACGTGTCGCGCTGCCGCGGCGAGAACAGCCGCTACGGCGGGATCGCGTTGGCGTTCTGCGCCCGCGCCGACGCCGTGGTCGCGGACAGCGAGTGCGTCGGCAACGCCTTCGGCGTGTTCGTCGACAACTCCAGCCGCGCCAGGGTGCTGCGCAACCGCTGCCACGGCAACGCCGCCGGGATGCTGCTGCTGCACCAGGTGTACCCCGGTGAGCCCGAGGGCGGCGTGCGCGACTGCCTGGTGTCCGACAACGACGTGTACGACAACACGCTCGCGGCGGGCGGCGACGACCCGGAGGCGCTGGGCGCGGCCGGTCCGCCGATCTCCGGTGTCGGTATCGCGCTGATCGGCACCGAGCGGGTGTCGGTGGTGGGCAACCGGCTGCACGGCAACCAGCCGGGCGGTTTCTCCGTCATGCCCGCCGCGCTGGTCGTCGATTCCTCCGCGGAATGGGGCGGATCGGACGCCGTGGACAATTCCCTGGAGTGGAATACGATCACCGGGAACAGCCCGCTCGACGTGCGCATCAGCGTCGACGTGACACGCCAGCGGCTGGCCAACAACGTCGTGGGCGCGTCCGAGCCGGAATCCCTGTCGGGTCGCGCCGCGGAAGGGACCCAGTGACCTCGACGCCGATGGCTTCCCCGCCCCGGACCTCCACCGCGCCGCCCGCCTTGCAGTGCACCGGGCTGCGCAAGCGCTACGGCGACAAGACCGTGGTCGACGACGTGGGCTTCCACATCGACAGCGGCGAGGCGTACGGGCTGCTGGGTCCGAACGGCGCGGGCAAGACCACCACGATCTCCATGCTCGTCGGGCTGCTGCGCCCGGACGAGGGTTCGGTGCGGGTGGGTGACGCGGTCCTGTCCGACGACCCCGCCGTCGCCAAGTCCCGCATCGGCTACGTGCCGCAGGAGATCGCCCTCTACCCGGAGCTGACGGCGCTGGAGAACCTGCGGTTCTTCGGCCGGCTGCACGGCATCCCCCGGCGCGCCCTGGCGGGGCGCATCGACGAGGTGCTGGAGATGGTGGGGCTGCGCGACCGCGCGAAGGACCGGGTGGAGACCTACTCCGGCGGCATGAAGCGCCGCTGCAACATCGCCGTGGCGCTGCTGCACGAACCGTCGCTGCTGATCCTGGACGAGCCGACCGTGGGCGTGGACCCGCAGAGCCGCGTCGCGATCCTGGACGGGGTGGAGGCGCTGGTCGCCGCCGGGATGAGCCTGCTCTACACCTCCCACTACATGGAGGAGGTCGAGCGGGTCTGCACCCGGGTCGGGATCATCGACCACGGCAAGCTCGTCGCGGAGGGCACCAAGGAGGAGCTCGTCGCCGGGCTGGGCAGCGCCGACCGGATCGAACTGGTCCTCGACGGCGACGTCACGCGCGCCGCGGACACGCTGCGCGGCATCGACGGGGTGAGCGAGGCCATCGTCACGGGCTCGCACTCGGTGCGGCTGCTCGCCACCGGCGGACGGCACCTGCTGCCGGCGCTGATCGGCGCGCTGCCCGGCATCGCCGCGGTGACGGGCGTGGAGGTGGTGGAACCCGACCTGGAGGCCGCGTTCCTGCACCTGACCGGCAAGTCGCTGAGGGACTAGAGGGCGGACGCGGACGTGAGAGCCCTTTTCGTGGTGAGCCTGCACGAACTGCGCAGCCGGCTGCGCGACGGCACCGCGGTGCTGATCACCCTGGTGGCGCCGATCGCCCTGGCCACCCTGTTCGGGGTGGCGCTGGGCGGCGACGACCCGCCGCTGCGCACCACCATCGCCATCGTCGACCACGACGGCGGCGAGTTCCCCGCCAGCGTGCGCCGCGAGGCGCTGGCCGTGCCGGAGCTCGAGGACATCCTGACCTTCCGCGACTACACCGACGAGAACGCCGCACAGGCCGCGATCGACACCGGCGAGGCCGGTGCGGCGCTGGTGTTCCCCGCCGGGTTCACCGACAGCGTCGGCGCGGGCCGCGGCGGCGAGATGCAGGTCATCGAGTCCCCCGACACCCCGCTGGCGGGCACCATCGCCCGCAGCATCGTGGACCGGATCTCCGCGCTCGTCGACGCCCGCACCCTGGCGGCGAAGTCCGTGCTGGCGGCCGGGATGCCGCCGGAGCAGGTGAAGGCGTACGTGGAGGAGAACGGGGCCCGCGGTCCGACCCTGGAGTTGGCGGGCGACCCGTTGAGCGGCGGCGCCGTGGACCTGGCCGTGTACTACGGCTCGGGCATGGCGGTGCTGTTCGCGTTCTTCGTGGCGGGCTCCTCCGCCCGCAGCCTCCTGACGGAACGCCAGCTGGGCACGCTGGGCCGCATCCGCGCCGCACCGGTGCCGGTGTGGACCGCCCCGGCCGGGAAGGCCGTGGTCGGGTTCGGGTTGGCGCTGCTGAGCATGTGCGCCACCTGGTGGTCGTCGGTGCTGATATTCGGCGAGTCGTGGGGCGATCCGGTGGGGGTGTTCGCGCTGTGCCTGGCGCACACGTTCGCCGCGACGTCCCTGGTGATGCTGGTGGCCAGCGGCGCGAAGACCGACGCGCAGGCCGACGGCTACACGCTGGGCATCGGGTTCGTGTTCGCGTTCCTCGGCGGCAGCCTGGTGCCGCTGTACAACCTGCCGGAGTTCCTCCAGCACGCCGCCCTCCTCACCCCCAACGGGTGGGTGGCGTCGGGCTTGACCCACCTGGCGAGCACCGGTGAGGGCGCGACGTCCGTCGCCGGTCCCGTCGCCGTGGTCGCCGGTATCGGTGTGGTGGCGGGCACGCTCGCGGTGTACCGCATCCGGAAGGGACTGCTCGCATGAGCGGCATGAGGCCGCGGCCGATCACCGCGCTGGTGGCGGCGAACCTGCGCCGCCAGGTCAAGGACCGCGTCGGGTTGTTCTTCATCGTGGTCATGCCGATCCTGACGATCCTGTTCGTCGGCATGGCGTTGGGCGGCACGTCGGGCACGGGCGCGATGCCGGTCGGCGTGGTCGCCCAGGACTCCGACCCCGTCGCCGCGGCGCTGCTGCGGGAGTTGGCGGCCAACCCGAAGCTCGAGGTGCATCGGCACGACACCGAGGACGAGATGCGTGAGGGCGTGCGCCGGGGCGCGCTGGCCGCCGGCCTCGTGGTGCGGCCGGACGACCCGTCGCTGGACCTGGTGACACCGCAGGGCAGCGGCAGCGCCCTGGCCGCGCGCAGCGAGATCGACGTGGCGGTCGGCAAGGTGTCCGCGGTGCGGGAGGCGACGCGTGCCGCGCTGGGCGCGGGCGCCACCCCCGAGTTGGCGGAGAAGTACGTGTCGGCCGCGCAGGCGGAGTCCGGTGACGTCGCGATCCGCCGTTCCGGGCAGGGGGCCGACACGCCGACCGGGTTCGCCTACACGGCGCCGGCGAACCTGCTGCTGTTCACGTTCATCAACTCGCTGGCGGTGGCGGCGGCGCTGGTGGAGAGCCGCCGGATCGGCATGGTGCGCCGGGCGCTGGCCACCCCGGTCGGGCCGGGCCGGGTGCTGGCGGGCGAGGCGCTGAGCCGGTTCCTGGTGGCGTTGTCGCAGTCGCTGCTGATCATCGTGGTGAGCCGGTTGCTGTTCGACGTCCGCTGGGGTGACCCGGTGGCGGTGGCGGCGGTGGTGACGGTGTTCTGCCTGGTCGCCACCGGCGCGGCGATGCTGGTGGGCGCGTTGGTGCGCTCGCCGTCGCAGGCGCCCGCCATCGGCCCGCCGATCGGGATCGTGCTGGGCATGCTCGGCGGCTGCCTGTGGCCGCGGGAGGTCGCCGGGGAGACCCTGACCACCATCGGCTACCTGTTCCCGCACTCGTGGGCGATGGACGCGCTGCTGGCGCTGTCCACCCCCGGCACGGGCGTGGGCGCGGTGCTGACCGAGATCGCCGTGCTGGCCGGGATGGCGACGGTCGTGCTCGGCGTGGCACTGGTGGTCTTCCGCCGCCGCGCCCTCGCACTGCGGTAGGTCTTCCTCCAGCTCCTCCTGCACGGGTTCCGGTGGTTCCGCAAGGGCCACCGGAACCCGTTTTTCGTCTTCCCGGCGGCTGCGGTCCCCGCCGGGGACCTGGTGCTGCGACCTGCGCGTGCACCCGTCGACGAGTCCCGGTCATGCCGCGCCCCGGCGTTTCGCCCCGGGCCGGTGTGGTCGGGCGGGGGGTGGCGGGTGCGGGAGGATCCGCGGGTGCGGTTCGGGGTGTTGGGTCCGATGGTGGCGCGGCGTGCGGACGGGTCGGAGGTCCGGGTCGGTGGGCCGCGGTTGCGTGCGTTGTTGGCCGTGTTGGTGGTGGACGCGGGCCGGGTGGTGGGGGTCGACCGGGTGAGCGAGGCCCTGTACGGGTCGGAGCCGCCGGTGGGGGTGGGTAACGCGATCCAGTCGCAGGTGTCGCGGTTGCGGTCGTTGGTGGGCGTGGAGGTGGAGCGCTCCCCCGCCGGGTATCGGCTGGCGGTGGATCCGGGTGAGGTCGACGCGCTGCGGTTCGAGGAGTTGGTGGCGCGGGGCCGTCCGGGTGAGGCGTTGGCGTTGTGGCGTGGTCCGGCGTTGCGGGATGTGGGTGACGCGCCGTTCGCGGCGGTGGCGGCGGCGCGGTGGGAGGAGCTGCGGCTGCGCGTGGTGGAGGACCACGACGTGGCGCCGGTGGGATTGTTGCGGGAGTTGGTGGCGGCGCATCCGACGCGGGAGCGGCTGGTGGCGCGGTTGATGCGGGTGTTGCACCGGGAGGGGCGGCAGGCGGAGGCGCTGGAGCTGTTCGGTCGGGTGCGGGGCGTGTTGGCGGACGGGTTGGGTGCGGATCCGTCTCCCGTGTTGGCGGCGGCGCACGGCGAGGTGGTGCGGGGTGACGTGCCGCGGGCTCGGCATGTGCTGCCGGCGCAGTTGACGGGTCTGGTGGGTCGTGACGGTGAGGTGCGGCTGGTGACGGCGGCGTTGGGGGCGTCGCGGCTGGTGACGTTGACGGGTCCGGGCGGGGTGGGGAAGACGCGGTTGGCGGTGGAGGTCGCGGGCCGGGATCCGGGTGAGGCGCTGTTCGTGGATCTGGCGCCGTTGGCGGTGGGCGGGGATGTGCCGCGGGCGGTGGTGTCGGCGTTGGGGTTGCGTGAGGACGGGTTGCGTCCGGCGCCGGACCCGGTGGAGCGGTTGGTGGAGGCGTTGCGGGACCGGCCGGTGTTGGTGGTGTTGGACAACTGCGAGCACGTGGTGGAGGACGCGGCGGCGTTGGCGGGCCGGTTGTTGGCGGCGTGTGCGGGGTTGCGGGTGTTGGCGACGTCGCGGGAGGCGTTGGGGGTGACCGGGGAGGCGGTGCGTCCGGTGCCGCCGTTGGGGTCGGACGGTGTGGGGTCGGCGGCGGTGCGGTTGTTCGCGGAGCGGGCGGTGGCGGTGAGTCCGTCGTTCCGGCTGGATCCGGTGACGGCGGGTGTGGTGGTGGACATCTGCCGTGCGTTGGAGGGGTTGCCGTTGGCGATCGAGTTGGCGGCGGCGCGGGTGCGGTCGTTGCCGGTGTCGGAGGTGGCGGCGCGGTTGGGTGACCGGTTCCGGTTGTTGTCGCGGGGCAGTCGGGGCGGGGCGCCGCGGCATCGGACGTTGCACGCGGTGGTGGAGTGGAGTTGGGGGCTGCTGGACGACGGGGAGCGGGCGTTGGCGCGGCGGCTGACGGTGTTCCGGGGTGGTGCGACGTTGTCGGCCGCGGTGGCGGTGTGCGGGGTGGCGGGGACGGACGAGTTGTTGCCGTCGTTGGCGGACAAGTCGTTGGTGGAGGTGTCCGGGGACCGGTATCGGATGTCGGACACGATCCGGGCGTTCTGCGCGGGCCGGTTGGCGGAGTCGGGCGAGGAGGAGGTGCTGCGGCGGGCGCACGCGGAGCATTTCGCGGCGTTGGTGGCGGAGGCGTCGCCGCACCTGTACGGGTCGGGGCAGTTGGCGTGGTTGGGGCGGTTGGCGGCGGAGCACGGGAATTTCCTGGCGGCGGTGCGGTGGGCGGCGGGGCGCGACCACGGGTTGGCGTTGCGGTTGGCGGCGGATCTGGGGTGGCCGTTGTGGCTGCGGGGGTTGCGGTCGGAGGGTGCGGCGCTGGCGGCGGAGGTGGTGCGGGCGGTGGGGCCGGTGCCGCCCGCCGGGGTGGCCGAGGAGCATTTGCTGTGTGTGGTGAACGCGTCGTCGACGGGTGTGGGGTTGCCGGGTGCGCCGTCGCCGAGGGAGCCGACGCCGGAGGGGTTCGCGGGTCCGCCGACGCGTCCGTTCCTGTCGGTGCTGTGGGGTCTGGCGCACGGGGTGCCGCGGATGGATCTGCGGGAGGCGGAGGTCCTGCGGATGCGGGCGAGCCTGTTGGCGACGGATCCGTGGAGTCGGGCGTTGGGGCGGCTGGGCTCGGGGATGCAGCACCAGTACCTGGGGCGGGTGGGTGTGGCGTGGGAGGAGCACACGGCGGCGCTGGCGGGATTCCGCGCGGTCGGCGAGCGGTGGGGTATGTCGATGGCGCTGTCGCAGTTGGCGGAGTTGGCGCGGGCGCGCGGGGATCTGGCGGGGGCGGTAGGGTTCCTGGACGAGGCGTTGGCGTTGTCGCGTCAGTTCGGGGCGACCGAGCACACGGCGAGTCTGCTGTGCCGGCGGTCGGAGTGGGCGCTGCACGCGGGCGACCTGGACGGCGCGGCGGCGGATGTGGAGCGGGCGGCGGACCTGGCCCGGTCGCAGGGTGTGGTGGAGACGGTGGCGCAGGCGTGGTTGGGGATGGCGGAGGTCGCGCGGCGGCGGGGTGATCCGGGGGCGGCGCGGCGGTGGTGCGCGGAGGCGTTGCGGGTGTGTCCGGAGGGCTGGTTCGGGTCGGACGAGACGCGGTCGCTGGTCCACGTGACGGCGGGGCGGGTCGAGTTGGAGTGCGGTGACCAGGGTGCCGCGGTGCGGCGGTGGCGGCTCGCGGCGGGGACGGCGTTGGGCTGGGGCAATCAGGTGGTGCTGGCGCGGGTGGTGGACGCGCACGCGGCGTTGGCCGTGGTGGTGGGTGACGGTGCGCGGGCGGCGTTGTTGGCGGGTGCGGCCCGGGGGTTGCGGGGTGAGGTGGCGGTGGTGGACCCGGACGTGCTGGAGGTGGAGCGCGCGGCGCGGGAGGCGGTGGGTGACGGGTTCGACGCGGTGTCGGCGCGCGGTGCGGCGTTGGGGCGGGACGAACTGGTCGCGCTCCTCGACACCGCGCCGGCCGACACCGCGCCGTAGCCGTGGCCCCTAGTCGGCCGCTCGCGGCCCGGGGTTGGGGAAGTCGTGGAGGTGGTCGACGAGGAAGTCGGGGTCGTCGAGCCACGGGAAGTGGCCGGCGTCGGGTTGTTCGACGTAGCGGGCGCTGGGGATCAGGTCCGCGAGCTGCCGCACGAGGTGGGGTGGGGACACCGGGTCGGCGCCGCCGGCGTGGACGAGCACGGGGACGTCGAGGCTGGCGAGGGCACGTCGGGTGTGGCCGGGGCTGAACGCGCCCTCGGCGTCGTAGCCGGCGGCGGCGGCCGGGGCGGCTTCGGCGGTTTCGGCGGCGGCGTGCGCGCGGGCCTGGTCGTCCCAGCGGCCGTAGAACAGGGGTGAGGAGGCGAGCCGGTTCGCGGGGGTGTCGTCGCCCCGGCTCCAGGCGGTGAGCGCGGCGGCGGCTTCGGCGTACCAGGGCTGGTGGGCGTGACGGCCCAGGTGGGCGCCCCAGTCTGCTTCGGTGGGCGACGCGCCGACGGCGCGCAGGGCCGGGGTGAGCAGCACGAGCGACGCGAGCCGGTCGGGGTGCTGTTCGGCGTAGGCCATGGCGATGCCCGCGCCGGCGGAGTGGCCGAGCAGGTCGACGCGGTCGAGGCCGAGGTGGGCGCGCAGGGCGTCGACGTCGGCGGCGAGCCGGTCACGCCGGTAGGTGGCCGGGTCGGCGGGGACGTCGGAGTCGCCGGTGCCGCGGTTGTCGAGGAGCAGCAGGGTGCGGTGGCGGTCGAGTCCGCCGAGGTCGCCGAGGTAGGAGGCGGCGCGGCCGGGGCCGCCGGGCACGCACAGCAGAGGCGGGCCGTCGCCGGTTTCGCGGTAGGCGAGCTTGGTTCCGTCGTGAGCGGTGAATCGGGGCATGGTGGTCATCTTCGCCCAGCCGTGCGGTGCGGGAGACCGGTGGGCGGGTTGCCGGTGGGGCGGGTTCTCCTAGGCTGGTGGCATGCCGAGAATCGCCACCGCCGACGCCGTGCCCCGCGACGAGTTGCTCGCTTTCCTCCGGCCGCGTCACCGGGCGCTGTTGGTGACCGCGCGGGCGGACGGGCGGCCCCAGGTGTCGCCGGTGTCGTGCGGGGTGGACGGCGAGGGCCGGATCGTGGTGTCGACGTATCCGGGGCGGGCGAAGTCGCGTAACGCGCGCCGGGACGAGCGGGTGACGGTGTGCGTGTTGTCCGACGACTGGGACGGCCCGTACGTGCAGGTGGACGGGCGTGCGGAGGTGCTGGACCTGCCGGCGGCGCTGGAGCCGTTGGTGGAGTACTACCGGTCGATCGCCGGTGAGCACCCGGACTGGGACGAGTACCGGGAGGCGATGCGCCGCCAGGGGAAGGTCCTGATCCGGGTGACGATCGACCGGTGGGGTCCGGTGGCGACGGGCGGTTTCCCGCCCGAACTCGCCGACTGACGCCCCAGTCCCCTCCCCCGGTGTCCTCGGCTCACACCTTGGCGGGCACCGGGTTGCCGGAGGCGACGATCGCGCGCCGCACCGGCACGAAGATCATCAGGACGAAGCCGACGACGAAGAACACGACCAGCGAGATGATCGCGAGCCGGAACGACCCGGTGGCCTGGCCGACGCCGGCGAACACCATGGGGCCCAGCCACGAGGTGGAGCGCTCGCCCACCTCGTAGAGGGAGAAGTACTGGGCTTCGCGGCCGGGCGGGATCATCTGGCTGAACAGCGACCGGGACAGGGCGTTGGTGCCGCCCAGGACGAGGCCGATGCCGGCGGCGAGGGCGTAGAACTGGGTCTGCTGCCCGGCCTGCACGAAGAACGCCGCGCCGATGACGACGATCCACACGCACAGGCTGACCATGATGGTGCGTTTCGCGCCCCACGACTTGGCGAGCCGTCCGTGGAGCATGCCGCCGAAGAACGCGACGAACTGGACGATGAGGATCGTGGTGATCAGCACCGTCTCGTCGAGCATGAGCTCGTCGCGGCCGTACTGGGCGGAGACGTTGGCGACGGTGGCGATGCCGTCGGTGTAGATGAGGTAGGTGCCCAGGAACGCGAGGGTGAGCGGGAACATGCGGGCCTGTTTGACGGTCTGGCGCAGTTCGGCGAACCCGGCGGTGATGACGGACGCGCCGGATTCGGTGCCGTGCGGCGCCTGGTGCCGTTTGAGGCGGGCCAGCGGGATGAGGGTGAACCCGGCCCACCACAGGCCCGAGAGGATGAAGCCGACGCGGACGGCGCCGCCTTCGCTGAGGCCGATGGCGTCGTGGCCGATGAACAGGGCGAGCTGCATGCCCAGTGCGAGGCCGCCGCCGAGGTAGCCGAACGCCCAGCCGCGGGCGGACACGGCGTCGCGTTCGTCGGGTCCGGCGATCTCGGGCAGGAACGCGTAGTAGACGACGACGGACGCGCCGTAGCAGATGTTGCCGAGGATGAACAGGACGACGCCGAGGTGCCAGTTGTCGCCGGAGACGGTGGCGAGGGCGATGGTGGCGACGGAGCCGGAGAACGCGAGGGCGCCGAGCATGCGCCGCTTGTTCTGGGTGCGGTCGGCGATGGCGCCCATGAGGGGCAGCACGAGGACCTGGACGAGGGTGGCGATGGACAGCAGGTAGCCCCACAGCGACCCGGCCGGGAAGTAGGCGCCGAACAGGGAGATGTCGCACTGCTTCAGGGATCCGTCGGCGCAGGCGTTGGGGCCGTTGCGGGCGGTGTCGGCGATGGCCGCTTCCTTGGCCACGGCGGTGAGGTAGCCGGAGAGGAACACGGTGATCACCGAGGTGGGGAACACCGAGTTCGCCCAGTCGTACCAGGTCCACCCGCGCTGTTCCCGCTTGCGGTCCACGGCGGGTGCGGTGCTGTCGGCCACGCTCATGGGCGGGGACTGTATATCGCCCGCCACCGGTTCGTGGTGATCACCGCCAACCTGTTGCCAACCGGCCGCCCGCACGCCATCCGCGCCCCCCGGGGGGTGTCAGCTGCCGGTCCAGGCCCCGCGGTCGATCAGCACGTCGCGCAGCCGGTCGGGGCGGTCGGTGACGAGGCCGTCGACGCCGAGGTCGAGCAGCCGGCGCATGGCGGTCTCGTCGTCGATGGTCCAGACGTGCACTTCGAGGCCGCGGCGGTGGGCGGCGCGCACGAACCGGTCGTCGACCACCAGCAGTCGGCCCTGGTTGACGGGGACCTGCGCGATCATGCCGCGCACGGGCAGCCCGACCAGCGGCATCCGGCCCGCAGCCCACAGCGCGCCCGCCGAGCGCGGCCCCATGGAGGTGAGGAGGTCGGGGCCGCCGAGGCGGCGCAGCCGGGCGAGGCGTTTCTCGGAGAACGACGCGAGGCACACCCGGTGCACGGCGTCGGTGCGGCGCAGCACTTCCAGGACGGGCACGACGGCGGAGTCGGCCTTGACGTCGATGTTGACCAGCGCGTCGGGCAGTTCCTCCAACAGCTGGTCGAGCCGCGTGATCGGCTCCCGTCCCCCGACGTTCGCGCGCCGCACCGCGGACCACGGCTGCGACGCGACGGGGCCTTCGGCGTCGGTGGTGCGGTCGAGGACGTCGTCGTGGTGGACGACGACGACACCGTCGGAGGTGGCGTGGACGTCGGTCTCCAGGTACCGGAAGCCCTCCTGGGCGGCGCGGCGGAACGCGGCCAGCGAGTTCTCCATCCCCGCCAGTTCGGCGAGGTGCCAGCCCCGGTGGGCGAACGCCCTGGGGTGCGGTCCGGACAGGTACGGGTGGTTCGCGGTCACACCCGGAGTCTGCCCTGGCGGCGTGGCGTGGTGGTGACCGGCGGGTAGCCGGATACCGTCGCGCGCCATGGAGTCGGTGACCGAGGCCGTGGCGGCGCGCCGTGAGGAAGCCAGGCACTGCTCGTGGTGCGGGCGTCGTCTGCCGGACAGCGGGCGGATCGGCCGGCCCCGCCGGTATTGCGCGCAACCGTGCCGGCAGCGCGCCTACGAGCGCCGTGCCGCGGTGCAGCGGGGCGGGTTGCCGGAGGACGCGGTGGTGCTGTCGGCCGGCGAGCTGGCGGACCTCCAGGACCGCTTGTTCCAGTTGCGGTGCGCCGCGGAGGACGTGGCGACCGCGGCGGAGGACGGTGCGGCGCGCGCCGAGCTGCGGCGCCTCGCGGGAGAACTCGTGGACACCGCGCGCGGGCTGGAACGGCTGCGCTGACCTCCCCCGACGTCCCGCTCGGGCCTCTGCGGGGGTGCGCGGGGCGGGTTCGGGGGTGTGCGGGCTGAATCGTGTCGGCTTGCCCGTTCCGCGTGGTCTCGACCATCATGGCGCGCGGGTGGCGAGGAGGGCGCGTGGACGGCAACGGCGCGTTGCACCGTGAGGTGCTCGACCGGGCCGACGTCGGTTTCGGTGTGACGGACGCGGACGGCGTGCTGGCGTGGGTGAATCCGGCGCTGGCGGAGATCCTGGGTGTCCCGGCGGGTCACGTGGTGGGCCGGTCGCTGCCCGCGTTGCTGCCCGGCGCCCCGGACCGGCCGCGGTCGGGTCTGGCGCTGCTCGCGCCCAGCTCCTACCGGCGGGGCCACCGCTGGCTGGACGTGACGTGCCAGACGTTGGGGTCGGACGGGCAGTTGCTGTACCGGGTCGCGGACGTCACGGCGTGGCGTGACCGCGAGCTGGAGGCGACGCACGAGGCGGACGCGTTGCGGCGCGCGCAGGTCCTGGGCCGGATGGGCACGTGGGAGTGGCACGTCGCCGAGGACCGGGTGGTGTGGTCGGACACCCTGTTGGAGATGTTCGGGTTCCCGGCGGGCACGGACCTGGACTTCGAGGGCTACGCCGCGTTGGTGCACGCCGACGACATGCCGATGATCCAGGCGACGCTGGAGGAGGCGATGCGGTCGGGCGTGGGCTTCTCCTACACCCACCGCATGATGCTCGCGGACCGGTGCACGGAGCGGTGGTTCGAGTGTTTCGGCGAGATCGTCGCCGACGCGGACGGCACCCCGCTGCGGGTGCTGGGCACCGCGCACGACATCACGCGGGCCCGCCGGGTGCACGACGAGCTGCTGGCGCTCGCGGAACAGGATCCGTTGACGGGGCTCGCGAACCGGCGCGCGGTGACGCGGGAGCTGGAGCGGCAGCTCGCCGGCGGCGGTCCGGGCGCGTTGCTGCTGCTGGACCTGGACAACTTCAAGGACGTCAACGACCTGCGCGGCCACGCCGTCGGCGACCGGCTGATGAAGGCGCTGGCGACGGCGCTGCGGTCGCGGCTGGAACCGGCGCAGCTGATCGGCCGGCTGGGCGGCGACGAGTTCGCGGTGGTGCTGCCCGGCACGGCGTCCGCCGACGCGGCGCGCATCGCCGAGGGCCTTCGGGACGCCGTAGCGTCGTTGCCGCTCGTCGGACCCGCCCGGGGCATCACGGTGTCGACGGGTGTCGCCGAGTACGGGCCGGGCGACACGTGGGAGCTGGTCCTCGCGAACGCCGACCTCGCGCTCTACGCGTCGAAGGCGGCGGGCCGCAACCGGGTGACCGTGTACGAGCCGGGCCACTACGCCGACACCGCCAAGCGGGTGTCGGTGCTGGACCGGCTGCGCGCCGCCCTGGACGGCGGTGGTCTGGCGCTGCACGCGATGCCGATGCTGCACCTGGCCACCGGCCGCACGCTGGGTCACGAGCTGCTGCTGCGGTTGGAGGACGGCAAGGACCCGTACCTGGGGCCGGCGGAGTTCCTGCCCGAGGCCGAGCGGTCCGACCTGGTGCTCGACATCGACCGCTGGGTGCTGTCGACCGCGATCGACGCCCTGGTGCGCCACCCCGATCCGGGGCTGCGGTTCAACGTCAACATCTCCGGGCGGACCCTGGAGGACGAGGACTTCGGCGGGTTCGTCCTCGACCGCCTCGCCACCGCCGGCGTCGCGCCGGGCCGGCTGGGGTTGGAGATCACGGAGACGGCGGCGGTGACGAACCTCGACGCGGCGCGCGCCCTGGCGTTGCAGCTGCGGGCGTTCGGGTGCCGCATCATCCTGGACGACTTCGGCTCCGGGTTCGGGTCGTTCGTCCACCTCAAGCACCTGCCGATCACCGGCATCAAGATCGACGGCGAGTTCGTGCGCGGCATCGACGAGCGGTCCACCGACGCGGTCCTCGTCGCGGGCATCGTGGAGATCGCCCGCGGCCTGGGTCTGGACGCGGTCGCCGAGTGGGTCGAACGCCCCGCCCAGGTCGACGCGCTGCTGCGGCTGGGCGTCCGGGTGGGCCAGGGTTTCCACCTGGGCAAGCCGATCCCGCTCACCCACGTGCTGTCGGCGCAGGCCCGGACCGAGCAGAGCCATACCGGGCAGGCCCCTTCCGGCCCGACCTCCTCCGGTCAGGTCCGCCCGGGTCAGGTCCGATCGGGTCAGGGATAGCAGCCGAACGGAGCATTGCCGTCCCGTATGGGGGGTGCGGAGGATGGGGCGCGTTCCTGATCTCCGCCGCTCCGCCCCCCGATGGGAAACCCTCCGCCGTGCCCGGTACCCCCGACAGCCCCGCGCGCGGTGTCCGCCGCGTCGAGCTGAGCACCACCGATCCCGAGAAGACCGCCCAGTTCTACGCCCACCTGCTGGGGTGGGTCCTGATCGCCGAGCCGGACGGCTCGTTCACCGGCTGGGTGGGCGACCGCCTCGCGCTGCGCGTCCGTGCCGGCGACCCCGGCTGGCTCGTCGTGTTCGCCGGCCGCGAGCCGCGTGACCTGCGCGACGAGTCCGGCCACAGTGCCGCCGTGGACCAGGGGCGGGTGCTGCACGGGCCGTGGGCGCCCGAGCCGCGGCCCGGCGAACCCTGCTGGGTCGAGCTGATGGCCGACCCCGGTGTCGACGAGCACTGGGCCGGCGAGCTGGGCTGGCGGGTCCGCGACCCCGGCGCCGAGTTCACCCTCTACGACGCGCACGTGGCCGACGACCGCCGTGCCGTCGCCGGGCGTCTCACCGCGCCGGGCGGCTGGACGTGCTACTTCGCCGTCCCCGACGCGGCCAGGACCGCGGCGGAGGCGACGGAGTTCGGCGGCAGGGTCCTGATCGGCCCGAAGGAGGTCCCCACCGGTGTGGTGGCGGCCGTCGCCGATCCCTCCGGGAGCGTCTTCGCGATCCTGGAGAACCCGGCCGGTTGGGGCGGCGCCTGGCGCACGCCCCGCCGCAAACCCGACTAGTCCTCGATCCCCGGTGCCCGCCTTCGGGCACCGGGGATTCCTGTCCAGCGGCTCTGGCGGCTCGCGAGCGGCTCCAGTGGCTCCAGTGGCTCTAGTGGCCGGTTGTCGCCGGGGTCGTGGCGCGGGCCGTCCACGGGCGGAACGCGGCCACCACGGCCACGGCGACCAGCCACGACAGCAGCATCGTCGCCGTCGACAGGCCCGGCGTGAACAGCACCGACGCCGCACCGACGACGAGCGCGACCGGCGCCATCACCCACCACACCCGCGGCACCGGCGGCGCCTCCCGGTGGAACCCGAGCAGCACGGCCACCGCCGTCACCCACACCGGCAGCTGCCACAGCACGTGCGGCCACCCCATCGCCCCGACCTCGGCCAGCGTCCACACGACCGGCCACAGCGCCGCCAGGCCCAACAGCCCTCCGGCGACCCGCCCGGCCGCGCGCCGCCCCGACACGAGCGCCGCGAACGCCGCCACGGCGAGCACGTCGTACCACCACACCGGCCGGTCCCCCGCCCAGCCGAACCTGGCCGACACGGTCCACGACTGCGCCGCGACCACCAGCAGGCCCAGCAGACCGGTCAACGCCAGCAGCCGCACCACCGCGCCCGCCGGACGCCCCACCCCGAACCGCACCCGCACGGCCAGGCCGAGCGTCGCCGCCGCCTCACCCCACCCCGGCCACCCGTGCTCCAGGTCCAGGTCGTCACCGCGGTCGGCGAAGAAGATCCCGACCATCTCCTCCTCGCGCTCCGCCCGGTACCAGGCGGGCAGGACCCGCAGCAGCGTCCGGTAGCGGCGTTCCAGGTTCGAGCTCACAGCGCACCCCTCGCCTTCAGCACCGACGACGCGGCGCGCACGTTCGCCGACAGCCGGGCCACCTCCGCGGACAACACCCGCACACCCGCGTCGGTCAACCGGTAGTAGCGGCGCAACCGGCCCTGGTGCACCTCCTCGCGGTCCCGCTCGGCCAGGCCCTCCGCGACCAACCGGTCCAGCACCCCGTAGAGCGTGCCCACCCGCAACCGCATCCGACCCTCCGACAACCCGTCGACCGCGCGCACGATCGCGTACCCGTGCAACGGCTCCTCCGCCAACGCGGTGAGCACCAGGAACACCTGCTCCGACATACCTCTCACACCGCACGTTATATCGCGAAGCGGTATATCTCGTCCAGTGTCACCCGTGTGGTCGCGCGCAGCGGGCGGCCGTCACACCCCGGCGCGGGAACCGGTCGGGTCGGTACTGCGTCCTCCCGGCGCTCCGAGGAGCCGTCGACGCCCGCGCCGGTACCGCCCATTAGGGTGGCGCGCCGTGGAACCGATCAACGCCTCACCCGACCCGACCGACGCGCTGTCCTCCGTGCCCGCCTCCGGCGACGGCCGCGCGCCCACGGGGCGGTTGCGGTTCTTCTTCGGCCCCATGGACTGCGGCAAGTCGACCCTCGCGCTCCAGATCGACCACAACCAGGCCCGCCAGGGCCGCCGCGGACTGCTCCTGGTCCGCCACGACCGCTCCGGCACGCCCACCATCTCCAGCCGCATGGGCCTGGCCCGCAACGCGCTGGAGGTGCACCAGGCCATGGACCTGCGCACCCTGGTCCGCGACCACTGGACCCGCGGCGCCCGGGTGGACTACCTCATCGTCGACGAGGCCCAGTTCCTGTCCCCCGAGCAGGTCGACCAGCTCGCCGAACTCGCCGACGACACCCACCTGGAGGTGTACTGCTTCGGCCTGGCCACCGACTTCCGCAGCACCCTGTTCCCGGGTTCGCAGCGCCTGTTCGAACTGGCCGACGAGCTCGACGCCATCCAGGTCGAGGTGCTGTGCTGGTGCGGCCGTCCGGGCCGGTTCAACGCCCGCGTCCACGACGGCGACGTGGTCCGCGCGGGCGACACGGTCCTGGTCGCCGACACCGCGCCGCCCGCCGCGCCCGACGGCGTCGACATCCGCTACCAGGTCCTGTGCCGCAACCACTACCGCACCGGCGACCTCGGCCCGCACGCCGTCAAGGGCCACCAGCTCAGCCTCACCTGACCCCGCCCCGACCCTCACCCGATCCCCCGCACGCGGCGGTCCGGGCAGTGCTGCGGGCGGTCGGTTCACGCGGTGGGTTCAGGCGGCCGTGAACACCAGGTCGGCGTTGACGGCCACCCCGGCCTTCGCGCCCGCCGCCGCGGCGGACACCACCTGTGCCATCGCGTCCACCACGTTCCCCGCCGCGTAGACACCGGGCACGCTCGTCGCGCCCCACCCGTCCACCCGCACCCAGCCCGCGTCGTCCCGCTCGCACCCCAACGCGTCGAGGAACCCGTCGCGGGGCAGGAACTCGGGCGCCACGAACACCGCCCGACGCGGCACGAGCCCTTCCGCCTCGGTCTCGACCCCGGCGGCCGTCACCGCGTGGACCGGTCCGTCGACGATCCGGATGCCCCGCTTGGTCAACGCGGCCCGGTCGTCGTCGGACAACGGCCGCACGGCGAAGAACACCAGGTCCGACGACCACTGCCGGACCAGCAACGCCTGGTGCGCGGACCGTTCGTGCGTCCCGAGGATGCCCAGCGGCCCGTCGGCCACCTCGTACCCGTGGCAGTACGGGCAGTGCAGCGCGTAGGCGCCCCACCCTTCCCGCACACCGGGCACGTCCGGCAGTTCGTCGCGCAGCCCGGTGGCCACGACGACCCGTGCGGCGGCCAGCACGGTCCCGTCCTCCAGCACCACCCGGAACGACGGCCCGTCCCCCGCCTCCTGCTCCACCCGCGCGACCCGGCCGGACACGAACCGGCCCCCGTACCGGGCCACCTCGTCCCGTCCGACCGCCAGCAGCTCGCCGGGCGGCATCCCGTCGCGCGACAGGAACCCGTGCACGCCCTCCGCTGGGGCGTTGCGAGGCTCCCCCGAGTCGACCACCGCGACCGAACGCCGCGCCCGCCCCAGCACCAGCGCGGCGTTCAGCCCCGCCGCGCCACCTCCGATCACCACGACCTCGTACCTGTCCGAGCTGTACCCGCTGTCACCGATCTCCATGTGGACGAGCATCCCCCCGATGTCCCACAATGGACAAACCTTGTTGCCGAAACCGGGAAACGATCATGAACAGTACGACCGGCCCGCCCGACCACCCGACCGACGACCTGGCAGACGACCCGACCGACGACGTGCTGGGCAAGGTGGGTGAACGGCTCCGTCACGTCCGCACCAGCCGGGGCGCGACGCTCGCCGACCTCGCGGAGGCCACCGGCATCTCCAAGAGCACCCTGTCGCGGCTGGAGTCGGGGCAGCGGCGTCCCAGCCTGGAGCTGCTGCTGCCCATCGCCCGCGCGCACCGCGTCCCGCTGGACGAGCTGGTGGGCGCGCCGCCGGTGGGCGATCCGCGGATCCGTCCGGTGCCGGTGCGCCGTGACGGCATGACGATCCTGCCGCTCACCCAGCAGCCCGGCGGCCTCCAGGCCTACAAGATGATCATCCCGCCGCGCGGCGAGCCGGATCCGCGCACGCACACCGGCTACGAGTGGCTGTACGTGCTGTCGGGGCGGCTGCGGCTGATCCTGGCGGACCACGACGTGGTGCTGGTGACGGGCGAGGCGGCCGAGTTCGACACCCGCCTGCCGCACTGGTTCGGCCCGGCGGACGACGAGCCGGTCGAGCTGCTGAGCCTGTTCGGCAAGCAGGGCGAGCAGATCCACATGCGCACCCGCCGCAAGACCTGACCCGCCGCCGGAAGGCCTGACCACCCGCCGCAAGGGCCTGACCCGCCGCCGCGCTCCGGGACGCCGGCCCGCACCGGTCCGGCGGTGCGGGACACGTCACACTGTGCGCATGACAGGCAGGCGCAGCGCCGGGATCCTGCTCCACCGCGTGGTGGACGGCGAACTCCAGGTGCTCCTCGGGCACATGGGCGGCCCGTTCTGGGCCCGCAGGGACGACGGCGCGTGGTCGATCCCGAAGGGCGAGCCCGACGGCGACGAGGATCCGGAGGCCACGGCGCGCCGCGAGTTCACCGAGGAGCTGGGCCTGCCGGTCCCGGAGGGTGAGCTGGTGCCGCTCGGCGAGGTCCGCCAGTCGGGCGGGAAAGTCGTCCAGGCGTGGGCGCTGGCCGCCGACCTCGATCCCGATCAGGTGATTCCGGGCACGTTCACGCTGGAATGGCCGCGGGGGTCGGGTCGGTTCCGGGAGTATCCCGAGGTCGACCGGGTGGCGTGGTTTCCGCTGGTCGAGGCGAGGGTGAAAGTCGTGGGGGCGCAACGGGAGCTGCTCGACCGACTGGTCGGGAACGTTGCGTTCGGGCAACACTGAAGTCATCGAGGGGACCAAGCGCCCGGATGGACGTTTGGGGGCGGTCCGGACGGGTGATTCATCCTCATGTCCGCCACCGTCCACACCCGCGCCGCCACCGAGCGTGGCGACGTGGCCGAAAAACTCCGGATTAACTTTGCGTAACCGTAACCATGACGGGCGTCACTACTGTCGAGTTAAACCCGCCGTAACGTCGCCCTACGTGTTCGGTCTAAGCTGTCGCAGCCGCACGACTTCTCCCGGGACTGCTCCATCAGTGTGATGAAGTACCCCGGTAGCTTGATAACGCGTCACGAACCGGTCGCGATTGCATCCCTTAGGAGGAAGCCTTCGTTGACGGGTGAAAGACGTCACTGTGGGCGACGATGACCGTGAAGCCGGGAACGAACGGAGCAGTCCGATCGTTGCACTCGGTGAGCAACAAGCCTGGGCCCCGGCCCTGAGCCGAGCGAAAGGACACCGCCATGGCCGACCGCGTTCTACGGGGTAGCCGGCTCGGAGCAGTCAGCTACGAGACCGACCGCAATCACGACCTCGCCCCGCGCCGGTCGGTGCGGTACGCCTGCCCCAAGGGCCACGACTTCGAGGTGCCGTTCTCCGACGACGCGGAGATCCCGCACACCTGGGAGTGCCGTCTGCACGGCCAGGTGTCGAAGATCATCGACGGTGCCGTGCCGGAGGAGAAGAAGGTCAAGCCGCCGCGGACGCACTGGGACATGCTCCTGGAGCGGCGCACGATCCCGGAGCTCGAAGAGCTGCTGGACGAGCGGCTGGAAGAGCTGAAGGGGCGGCGCACCCGCACCGCCTGAGCCGCATGACGCCGAAGGGGCCCGCCGGATTGATTCCGGCGGGCCCCTTCGGCGTTCGTGCGTCCGTGGACCGCTCAGCGGCTGCTGGGGGTCTTCGGCTTGGGGGCGAACAGGTCGCGCAGCTGGCCGCCGCGGCGCCGCAGGCCCCACTTCGTGACCCGCCACAGGGCTTCGCGGACGATGTTGCCGCTCATCTTCGACTCGCCGACCTCACGCTCGGTGAACGTGATGGGCACCTCGACGACGCGGTGGCCAAGTTCGATGGTGCGCCAGGCGAGGTCGATCTGGAAGCAGTAGCCCTGCGAGGCGACGGTGTCGAGCTTGAGGCTTTCGAGGACCTCGGCGCGGAACGCGCGGAACCCGCCGGTGATGTCCTTGACCTTCGCGCCCAGGGCGATCTGGGAGTACACGTTGCCGCCGCGGGAGATGAGCTCCCGGTACTTGGGCCAGTTGACCGTGCTGCCGCCGGGCACGTAGCGGGAGCCGAGGACGAGGTCCGCGTCGCGCAGCGCGTCGAGGAGCCGGGGCAGGTCCTCGGGGGCGTGGGAGCCGTCGGCGTCCATTTCGACGACCACGGCGTAGCCGCGGTCCAGTGCCCACCGGAAACCGGCGACGTAGGCGGCGCCGAGGCCTGCTTTCTCCGTGCGGTGCATCACGTGCACCCGGTCGTCGGCGGCGGCCATCTCGTCGGCGAGGTCGCCTGTGCCGTCGGGGCTGCCGTCGTCGACGACGAGCGCGTGCACGTCCGGCAGTGCCGTGTGCAGCCGTCGCACGATCTTCCCGATGTTGTCCCGCTCGTTGTAGGTCGGGATCACCACCAGCACCGGCCCGAGCTCGCGGTCAGGCTGCGCCTGCTGGTCCGCCATCCGTTTCCTCCTCGCCGACGCCCTCTTCGGGGGTCGGACGCGATCGTCGTTTCGTCGTCACGCTGAACGCCACGGCCAGAAGGCCCAGGGCGGTCATCACCCACTCGGGCCATGCGCCGAGCCGGGTGGCCAGCGTAGCCTCCCCCCGCAGCGGCACGGTCGCCACCAGCGCGTCGGGCGTGAACATGCCGGTACGCGCGGTGACGGACCCGTCGGGTTGGACGATGGCGCTCACCCCGCTGGTGGCCGCGACGACCACCGTCTTGCCGTACTCGACGGCACGCACACGGGACATCGCGAGCTGCTGGTAGGTCATCTCGGTGTAGCCGAACGTGGCGTTGTTGGTGGGGATGGCGATCATGTTCGCGCCGGCGGCGACGGAGTCGCGGACCACACCGTCGAACGCGACTTCGTAACACGTGTCGATGGCCACTTTCGCCGGTCCCATGGTGAAGCCCTCGGGGTCGGTGCCCGGTTGGAACGTGCCGGCGCGGTCGACGGTCTCGCTGAAGATCCGGAAGAACGACCGGTAGGGCATGGTCTCGCCGAAGGGCTGGAGCTGCCGTTTGGTGTAGGTGTCGGTGGCGCCGCGGCCGGGTTCGTAGAGGACGACGGTGTTGCGGGGCAGCCGGTCGTCGGGGTCGATGACGACGGCGCCGACGGCGATGGGCGCGCCGATGGTCTCGGTGGCGAGTCGGATGCGGGCGGCGGCGTCGGCGTTGCGGAACGGGTCGATGTCGGAGGAGTTCTCCGGCCAGATGACCAGGTCGGGTTGCTCGGCGCGGCCGGCGCGGACGTCGTCGGCGAGTTGCAGGGTGCGTTTGACGTGGTTGTCGAGGACGGCGCGGCGCTGGGCGTTGAAGTCGAGGCCGGCGCGGGGGACGTTGCCCTGGATGGCGGCGACGGTGGCGGTGCCCTGGTCGGGGTTCGTGTGCACGAGCGCGGACGCGCCGACACCGGCGGCGAGGGGCAGCACCACGGCGGCGGCCGCGATCCCCCGGCCGCTCCAGGCCCGTTGGCGCAGGAGGTGGGCGGCGCCGAGGCCGGTGAGGGCGACGGCGAACCCGATCAGCGGGGCGCCGCCGACGGAGGCGAGCGGCAGGTACCAGCCCTCGGGCTGCCCGAACGCGATCTTGCCCCAGGGGAAGCCGCCGAACGGGACGACGGCGCGCAGTGCCTCGTCGGCGACCCACACCAGCGCCATCCACAGGGGCGCGCCGGGCAGTCGGGACACGACGGCCATGGCGGCGGTGCCGACGGCGATGAGCAGGGCGCACAGCAGGGCGAGGGGCAGCCAGGCGACGAGGCCGACGAACTCGCCGGTCCACCGCAGCAGCGGCACCATGAACCCCAGCCCCCACACCAGGCCGAGCCCGAACCCGGCCCGCGCGCGCCGCCCGTGCAGCAGGACGCCGAGGACGGCGAACCCGACGGGCGCCAGCCACCACACCGTGCGGGGCGGGAAGCTGAGGAACACCGCCCCGCCGCCCAGCGCGGCCACCACGACCCGCGTCAGCGTGCCGCGCAGGTCCCGGCGGCGGGCGGGGGGCGTGTCGGCGACGGACTGACCCGGCGCCACGGGGGTTGCGACCACCCGATCAGCCTACGAGCCCCCGGTCACGAACCCACAGCCCGTCCCACGCCCGGGGGACGGGCTGTCCGTTCTGTCCGGGATCGGCGGTCGGGCCTGCGCGCGGCCGGCGTCCGTCCTGCGCGGGGTCGGCGGTCGGCGCGCGGTGTCGCCGGGGGTGGGTGGACGTGTGGGCGGGGTGGTGGTTGCCCTGGGGTTGGGGTGGGGCGGGCGGGGGTATCAATCAGGGTTCCCACCGATGTGGGGGGCGTCCAGTGCGGGGATGGTGGAGTCATGACCACGTTGACCAGGCCTCAGAACCAGAAGGTGATCGCGGGCGTGTGTGCGGGGCTGGCGGCCCGGTACGGGTGGAAGCCCAACACCGTGCGGTTGGTGTTCGTGTTGTCGTGCCTGCTTCCGGGACCGCAGTTCCTGATCTACCTGGTGTTGTGGGTGATGATGCCCAAGCGTCCCTACTGACGGGACCGGACCAGCGCTTCGATGCCGTCGAGCACGCGTTCCAGCCCGAACGTGAACGCGTGCCCGCCGTCGTAGGCCGCGCCGTGCGCCTCCCCCGCCGCCGCTCCGACCCGGGCGGCGGTGGGGAAGCGGTCGGGGTTGAAGACCTTCGCCAGGAACGGCGCGGCGGCCTGCCACCACTGCTCGTCGGTGAGGCCGGTGCGCTGTTCGACGCGTGCGGCGTCGACGGCGATCCGGGCGGCGGCCCGCACGTGGGCGAGGACGAGGGTGAGGACCGAGTCCATCTCCAGGTCGGTGAGGCCGATGCCGTCCACCGCGCCGAGTTCGTAGTCGTACTTGGCGGCGACGTTGGGCCCGAGGACGGCGCGGTGCGCGATGACGTCGAGCAGCCACGGGTGGCGCAGGTGCAGCGCCCAGTTCTCCCGCGCCACCTGGGTCAGCCTGCCGCGCCACCCGCCGGGGACGTCGACGGGCCGCGCGGTCTCCGCCTGCACGGCGTCGACCATCACGTCCACCAGCTCGGCCTTGCCGGGGACGTGCGTGTACAGCGACATGGTGCCCACGCCGAGCCTCTCGGCGACGCGCCGCATGGACAGCGCGCCGAGGCCTTCCTCGTCGGCCAGCGCGACGGCGGCGACGACGATGCGATCCACGCCGAGGTCCTTGCGCGCCGTGCGTTCCGTGGTGCGCCACAGCACCGCGAGGGTCCGGGCGGGGTCGCCGCCGTGTTCGTTCGCCACCCGCCCAACCCTACGGGTCAGCCGGCCAGCGCCGCGCGCACGATCTCCAGCGCCTCGTCCGCGGTGAGGCCCTGCTCGCGGGCGGTGGCCGCGTAGGAGCGGGCGGCGCGCAGGACGCGTTCACGGCTGCGTTCCCCGGCGGCGCTCACAACCGTCCCCGCCCGGCCGCGGGTCTCGATGAGACCGGCTTCCTCCAGTTCGCGGTAGGCGCGGGCGACCGTGTTCACGGCGAGGCCCAGTTCCGCGGCCAACGCCCGCACCGTCGGCAGACGGGTGCCGACGGCGAGTTCCCGCTCGGTGATCTGGCGGGCGAACTGCGACCGCACCTGCTCGTAGGGCGGCACGGCGGAGGCCGGATCGAGACTGATCACGTGACCGATCCTGGCAGAACGGCGGCGCGGTGCGTGCCGCGGCACGCGGGGTGACGCTGGGTCGCGGCCGTGCGACGGTACGTGGCAGGCTGGTGCCCGTGGTTCGCAGACCGCTGCTGCTCACCGTGGGCCTCGCGCTGGCCACCGGCGTCACCGCGCTCCTGGTGGTCTTCCCGCAGGCCCGGCACGTCCCCGGCGCCCCGACCCCGTACTGCACCGCGTTGCAGGTGCTGTTCGACGCCGACGACGAGATGCGGCGCGTCGCCGACGAGCTCCGCGACGACGACCGCGTGCGGGAAGTGCGCGACGAGCGGACCAAGGCGGAGAACCACCGGCGGCTCACGGACGAGCTGCGCGAGGCGGGACGCGAGGATCTCGCCGACGCCGCCGCCGTGGACCACACCCCGGCGTCGCTGCGGGTGGTGGAGGCGTTCGGGGTCGACGCCGGGGTGTTCGCCGACGAGCTGAGGCTGCGGCACCGGGTCAACCACGTCGACGCGTGCGAGAACCCCGAAGTCCTCCAGGAGGGCGACTAGTCCGGCCGGGGGTCGGCTCAGGCGGGCTTGGGTGCGACGACCGTGCCGCGGGCGCGGGTGACGACCAGGGGCGGGTCGAGGACGACGGCGGCCGACGGGCCCCGGTCGGGGGCGGAACGGCACACGACACGCGCCTCGAAGTCGATCTCGCGGGAACGGGTGCCGACCCGGACGAGGGTGGCGGTGGCCTCGACGACGTCGCCGGCGAGGACGGGGGCGAGGAACTCGACCGAGGAGTAGGCGGCGAAGAGTCCTTCGTCGCCGTCGGTGCGGATGAGCAGTTCGGTGGCGACGTCGCCGAACAGCCCCAGCCCGTACGCGCCGTCGACCAGGGCGCCGCCGTAGTGGGCGTGCGAGTGCGGCACGTACCGGCGGTGGGTGACGGCGAATCCCTCGGTGACCGATCCCGCGGTGACCGAGGGATCGGTCACCGTCCCCGCAGCGCCCGACCCCGCGGGGACGGGTTCGGCGGTGGCGGATCCTTCGGCGAGGCTCACGTGTTCTCCTTCGTCTTCGCGCTCGTCACCCGCGCGGCTTTGACAGGCGGTGCGGTTTTCCTGGTCTGGACGGCGTGCACGAGGTAGCCGGCGACCTCGCCGGGGGTGGTGCCGCGACCGAACACGCGGTCCACGCCCAGTTCGCCGGCCATCAGCGGGTCGAAGCGGGGTCCGCCGGCGATGAGCAGCGGCCGCCGCTCCCCCATCGCCTCGCGGAACGCGGCGGCCATCTCCCGGATGTTGAGCAGGTGCGCGTCACGTTGGGTCACGACCTGCGACACGAGCACCGCGTCGGCCTTCTCCGCACGCGCACGCCGCACCAGCTCGGGCACGGACACCTGCGCGCCGAGGTTCACCACCTTCAGCTCCCGGTAGTACTCCAGGCCCTTCTCGCCGGCGAATCCCTTGATGTTGAGGATCGCGTCGATGCCGACGGTGTGGGCGTCGCTGCCGATGCACGCCCCGACCACGACGAGCTTGCGGCGCAGCAGCTTCTTCAGCGTCGTGTTCACCTCGGCGGGCGACAGCAGCGGGTATTCGCGTTCCACGACGCGCACGTCGTCGAGGTCCACGATGTGCTGCACGGAGCCGTAGACGACGAAGAACGTGAAGTCGTCGCCGATGGGCTTCGAGTGCACGACCATGGCGGGGTCGACGCCCATCCGGTTCGCGAGCTGCCGGGCGGCGCCGTCGGCTTTGGGGCCGGCGGGGACGGGCAGGGTGAACGACATCTGCACCATGCCGTCGCCGGTGGTGTCGCCGTAGGGTCGGACGTGCCGTGTCACCGTGCCTCCAGCAGCTCGGACGCCGGGTTGAGGTAGTCGTCGGCCTTCTCGACCACGCCGTCGGCGCCGCGTCCCCCGTCGGCGGGGCGTTTCATCAGGCCGAACGTGCCGTCCGCGATGGCGTTGAGCAGTCCGTCGTCGACGATGCGGGCGAGCAGGTCCACCGCTTCCCCCAGCACCTGGTGCGCGCGTTTCACGATCAGCCCGTCGGGCGCGGGCCGGAAGTCCTCGGCGAGACCTCCCGCCGCGTCCAGGACGTAGCGGACGTTGGCCAGGGCGAGGTCGCGGTCGGACAGGAACGGCGTCACCACGGCCTCGGTCATCATGCCGACGAGCAGGATGCTCTGCCCGGTGAGGACGCCGGCGAGGGTGAAGAACCCGTCGAGCAGGTAGCCCTCGAACACGTTGCCGGTCATGTGCTTGGTGGGCGGCATCCACTTGAGCGGCGCGTCGGGGAACAGCTCGCGGGCCAGCAGGGCGTGGGCGAGTTCGAGGCGGAACGACCCGGGGATCTTCGGGTCGATCTCGAACGCGTGACCGAGGCCCAGCAGGTGGTCGGACAGGCCGGCTTCGTGGGCGAAGTGCTCGTTGAGCAGCTGCGACACGGTGACGGTGTGCGCGGCGTCCACGGCGTCGTCGGTGGTGAGGTAGTTGTCCTCGCCGGTGTTGATGACGATGCCGGCGCGGGCGTGGACCTGCCGGGAGAACCGCTGGTCCACGAACGTGCGGACCGGGTTGATGTCGCGGAACAGGATTCCGTACATCGAGTCGTTGAGCATCATGTCCAGGCGCTGCAACCCGGCGAGCACCGCGATCTCCGGCATGCACAGGCCGGAGGCGTAGTTGGTGAGCCGCACGTACCGGCCCACCTCGGCCGACACGTCGTCCAGCGCGGCGCGCATGATGCGGAAGTTCTCCTGCGTGGCGTACGTGCCCGCGAACCCGTGGTGGGTGGCGCCTTCGGGAACGTAGTCGAGCAGGGACTGCCCGGTGGAGCGGATCACGGCGATCACGTCCGCGCCGGCGCGCGCGGCGTTCTTGGCCTGCACGACGTCCTCGTCGATGTCGCCCGTCGCCACGATCAGGTAGATCCACGGCCGCCGGGGCGGATCGCCGAGCCGCGTGACGAGCCGGTCCCGCTGGGCGCGGTTGCGGTCCACGATCTTCAGACCCTTGATGACGGCGGCTGTCGCGGCCTTGCCGGCGCGTTCCCGGTCGCGCCCGGTGGGCAGCGAGTATCGGACCTGCCCGGCGGCCGTCGCCTCGGCCAGGTCGGTGAGCCCGGCCAAGTTGTGCTCCCGCAACGCGTGGAACACCGGCAGCACCACGCCGTGTTCCAGACCGCAGTGCTCCCGCACGGTGTCCACGACCCGGTTCACCCACGGCACGTCGCCCGCGCGGTGGGTCGAGTCGGCGCCGGTGATGCCGGCGAGGCGCAGCGTGGCGCGCTCGACCGCCACCGTGGTGTGGGCCTTCGCCAGGGCCACCACCGGTTCGGCGGCCCGCGCGGCGAGTTCCCGCGCCGTGGCGACCACCTTCGGGTCGAGGTCGAGCAACGCCATCAGGTCACTCCTGCTCTTCGGGGTCTGGAATTTCGCTCATCGCCTGGCTCATCCGCGCGCCGCGCTCGGCGACGGCCCGGCCGGTCGTCGGGCGCGGCGGCCCGAAACCGGTCCGGTCGCGAGCAGGTTCCACCTGTGGTCCGGGAGACGCGCCGGTCGCGACTCGGTCGGGTCGTCGCGGACCGAGCCGGGGAACGCGGGCACGTCGCCCGCGAAGACCGTCACGGGGCCTCCCGGTCGAAGATCGTGCGGCCCCGCAGGACGGTGCGCAGGCACGTCGGGGCGGGGCCGTCGAGCGCGGGCAGGGCGGGAACGCGGGAACGGGGGTCGGTGGACCAGCGCTGCACCCGGCTGTCCGGGGCGGCGACCTCCAGGTCGCCGGCGTCCCACACGGCGTAGGTGGCGGGCGCGCCGGGCTGGAGGGTGCCGGTGACACCGTCGTCCACACCCGCCGCACGCCACCCGCCGCGGGTGTGGGCGGTGAACGCGGCGCGCGCGGACAGGCCGGAGCCGTCGGTGCGGTGCCGCACGGCGGCCTTGATCGCCGCCCACGGGTCGACCGCCGTCACCGGCGCGTCGGAACCCAGCGCGAGGATCATGCCGGCGGCGGCGAGCCGCGAGAACGGGTTCAACGCCGTCCCCCGCTCCACCCCCAGCCGCTGCGCGTACATGCCGTCCGGGCCGCCCCACTCGCGGTCGAACAAGGGCTGCACCGACGCGACGACACCCCAGGAGCCGAGCTTCACCGCCTGCTCCGCGGTGACCATCTCCAGATGTTCCAGACGGTGCCTGCGGGCGGCGAGCGCAGGGACGCCGACCACCGCCGCGGCCTTCTCGAAGCCCTCGACCACGGCCGCGACGGCGGCGTCACCGATGACGTGGAACCCGCCCTGCAACCCCGCCTCCGTGCACGCGACCAGGTGACGGGCGATCGCGTCGGCGTCCAGGTACAAGACGCCGGACGTGTCCGCGTCCGCATACGGGGAGCACAACGCGGCCGTGCGGGAACCGAGGGCGCCGTCCACGAACAGGTCACCCGCCAGACCGCGCACGGGCAGGTCCACCGGCTCCAGACCACCCCAGTAGAGACCACCCCAGTAGCCGACGACGTCGAGCACGTCGGTGGCCAGCAGGTCGGCCAGGTCGTCCACGCCGGAGATGTCCGGTCCGGCGCATTCGTGCACCGAGGCGATACCGCGCGACGCGGCGTGCGAGAGGAACGCCTGCTGCGCCGCCCGCCGCCGCCCCACCGGGATCGCCTCCTTCGCCGCCCCCCGCACGTGGTGGTGCGCCGCGCGGGACAGCGGCCCGTCGGGCGACCAGCCGTCGGCGTCACGCGCCGCCGGGGCGAGCTCGACCAGCGCCGACGACACCAGCGCGGAGTGCACGTCGATACGGGACAGGTAGACCCGCGCCCCACGGGCGGCGGCGTCGAGTTCGGCACGGGTCGGCGGACGGTTCTCCGGCCACCGCGTCTCGTCCCACCCGTGACCCCACACCACCGGCCCCTCCGCCGCACGCACCGCGTCCAACAGCTCGGCGAGAGAGCGGCAGCCGGTGAGATCCAAGCCGGTCAGCAGCAGACCGGCCGACGTGGCGTGCACGTGGGCGTCGACGAACGCGGGCGCGACGAACGCCCCGTCCAACTCGACCACCTCCGCGTCGGGATGCAGCGCGCGCCCCACGGAATCCCGGCCCAGCCACACCACGGTGCCGTCGCTGATCGCCATCGCCGTCGCGTCCGGCGCGGTCGGAGAGTGGACGCGTCCCCCCACGAGCAGACGCGTCGCAGGACTGGCCGACGCCGGGACGCCGTTCACGGTAGTCACGCCTGCCGAGTCTGCCGGTGCTCGAACAACGCCCGCACGGCAGGTTCGGCCCGCAGCAGATCCAGCGCGAACGCGGCGTGACCGGGCACGTAACCGTTCCCGACCAGCATCTCCACATCCGCCGCCAGACCCTCCGCGCCGAGCGCCGCGGCAGAGAACGACGTCGCCATCGAGAAGAACACCACCGTGCCGCCGTCGGCCGTGGCGAGGATCGCCCCGTGCTCGCACCCCGGCACGTCCACGCACACCACCGTCACGTCGACCGGGGCACCGACCGCCTCCGCGACCGCCACCGGGTCACGGGCATCGGCCACCACGACCACATCGGCCAGCCCAGCGTCACGCACCGCGCCCGCCTCACGCTCCGTCGGCACCAACGCGACCAGCCGCGACGCCCCCGCCCGACGCGCGGCGGCCAGCGACAACGACCCAGACTTGCCCCCACCACCCAACACCAGCACCGACGGCGCGCCGTGACGCCGCACGACCCGATCGGTCAACGCGGGCGCACCGCACACGTCCAGCACCGACAACGCCAACCCCGCCGGCAGATCGTCCGGCAACACCGCCGCGATCGACCGGCCGAACAGCACCGCCGTGCCCGAACACGGCACCTGCTCATCCGCGCCGTCCCACCGCGCCAGACCGTCCGTGATCCGCAACGGGGTCAACGTCAGCGACACCAACGTCGCAACCCGGTCACCCACCCGCAGACCCAGAGGCGACGACGCACCCACCGCGCGGACCGTGCCCAACAGCATCCCGCCCGACCCGGTGACCGGGTTCTGCATCTTCCCGCGCGACGCCACGATGTCCAGCACCGCCCGCCGCACCCCCGCGACACCGTGCTCCTCGCGCAACTGCCGGTACGACGCCGCGTCCAGGTTCAGCCGCTCCACGTCGACCACGACCTCGTCCGCACCGCACTCCGGGGACGCGTCCAACCGCCACGCCTGCTGCGGCAACACCCCCGCGGGCTCGACGACACGATGCAGACCGTACGGCGAAGTCATGGAAATCCTTCGGTCGACAAGGTCAGGACGCGAATATCTTCACGTGAACGACCGGGATTCCGCAAGTATCTGGTTCGAACGTAGTCGCGGGCTACGCGGGCGTCGGCGGGGCTACCGCACCTGCCGGAACCACCGACAGTCGTAAGGACCCAACTCCACCTGCGCCTTGCCGTCCTTCACCGGCACCGTGCCGTCCACCAACACGTCCGTCAGCTCACCCTCCAACTCCGACAACTCCACCGTCACCTCCCGCTCCGCGAAGTTGTGCACCGCCACCACCGTGCCGCCGTCGATGTCACAGCGATGCGCGAACACCGCCGGATCCGCCGTGTCCACCACCTTGAACGTCCCCCACGCCAACTCCGGGCACTCCCGGTACCGCTCGACCAGCAACTGCGTCCACGCCAGCAGCGAGTCCCCGTCCCGCCGCTGCTCGGCCACCGCGTCCCACCACATCGGCGTCCGCACCGCGCCCCGACCCTCCACGGCCAGGTCCTCCGTCATCCCGACCTCCTCCCCGTAGAACAGGACCGGAGTGCCCGGCAGCGAGAACAACAGGCTGTACACCATCCGGATCCGCCGCAGGTCGAAGTCCAACATCCCCGGCAACCGCCGCCGCAGACCCCGCCCGTACAACTGCATGTCCTCATCCGGACCGAACGCCTCGAACACCTCCTGCCGCTCAGGCACCGTCAACTTGTCCAACGTCAACTCGTCGTGGTTACGCACGAACGTCGCCCAATGGCAGTCACGCGGCGGCACCGGACGCTCCGTCAACGCGTGCGTCAACGGACCCGCGTCCTTCCGCGCCAACGACAAATACATCTGCTGCATCCCGATGAAGTCGAAACACAAGTGCAACTCGTCACCCACGCCGTCGGAGCGGCCGAAGAACTTCATCGTCTCCGCATAAGGCAAATTCACCTCGCCCAACAACACACCCTCGCCATTGCGACGCGACAGGAACGCCCGCAGATCACCCAGGTAGTCATGCGGATCCGGCAACTCCTCGATCGGCGCCTCCAACAGGAACGGCACCGCGTCCACCCGGAACCCCGACAACCCCAACTCCATCCAGAACCCCATCACCCGCGCGATCTCGTCCCGCACCGCCGGGTTCCCCACGTTCAGATCAGGCTGGTGCTTGTAGAACCGGTGCAGGTAGTACCGCTTCGCCTTCCGGTCGTACGTCCACAGCGACTTCTCCTTGTCCGGGAACACCACACCCTTCTCCGCGTCCGGCGGCGGCTCGTCCCGCCACACGTACCAGTCGTGGAACGGACTCCCCGGATCCCGCGCGGCCTGGAACCACGGATGCTTGTCCGACGTGTGGTTCACCACCAGGTCCGCGATCACCCGGATACCCCGATCACGGGCCGTGCGCACGAACTCCACGAAATCCCCGAGCGTGCCCAAGCGGGAATCCACACCGTAGAAATCGGTGATGTCATAACCATCGTCCCGCTCCGGCGTCGGAAAGAACGGCATCAACCACACACACGTCACACCCAACCGGTGCAGATGGTCGACGCGCTGCGTCAACCCCCGGAAATCACCACAACCATCGCCGTCCGAATCATGGAACGTCTCCACATCCAGGCAGTACACAACAGCGTTCTTCCACCACAGGTCCGCCGTCCGCGTCAGCTTCACGCCCTCACCCCCGGCAGCACCCGCGCCCCGAACACATCCAGGAAACGCTCCTGCTCCCGACCCACGTGGTGCAGGAACAACCCGTCGAACCCCAACCCCGCGTAATCCCGCAACACCGCGACATGCCGATCGAGATCCGACGACACGTTCACCACCGCCGCCACCTGCTCCGGCGTCACCCGCTCCGACACCACGTCGAAGTGCTCCACCGTCTCCAAGTCCCAACACACCGGCGGACCGAACACATTGCTCCGCCACTGGTCATGCGCGACCGCCGACGCCTCCTCCTCCGACTCCGCCCAACTCAAATGCACCTGCAGGTACAGCGGACCCCGACCACCCGCGTCCCGATACGCCCCCACCATCCGCTTCAGGTGCTCCACCGGCGCGTTCACCGTGATCAACCCGTCCGCCCACTCCGCGCACCACCGCGCGGTCGCCTCACTCACCGCCGCACCCACCAGCGGCGGAGGCACCTCCGGCCTCGTCCACAACCGCGCCCGGTCCACCCGCACCAGCCCGTCGTGCGAGACCTCCTCCCCCGCCAACAACGCCCTGATCACGTCCACACACTCACGCAACCGCGCCGACCACACGTCCTTACGCGGCCACACCCCACCCGTGATGTGCTCGTTGCTCGCCTCACCGGTCCCCAACGCCGCCCAGAACCGACCCGGGAACATCGCCCCCAACGTCCCGATCGCCTGCGCCACCACCGCCGGGTGATACCGCTGACCCGGCGCGTTGACCACCCCGAACGGCAACGACGTCGCCTGGAGCGCCGCACCCAGCCACGACCACGCGAACCCCGACTGCCCCTGACGCTCACTCCACGGCGAGAAGTGATCCGAACTCATCGCCGCGTCGAACCCGACCTCCTCCGCCCGACGCACCGCCTCCAACAGCGCCGACGGATGTACCTGCTCATGCGAGGCGTGCACACCGATGACCGTCATGCCGTGTCACGTACCCAACGCCCCACCACACGACACCCCGGCAGGGTCGGCAGCCGACCCGCGCTCAGGTCAACCCGGGCTCACGACAACTCGGCTCATCAGCAATTCGGGCTCAGGTCAACCGGCGCTCACGGCAACTCGGGCCGGTCCACCGGCGCCGGACCCGGGCGCACGTCCCCCTCGACCACCACACCGTCCACCACCACACCACCGGCCATCGGCGACTGCCCATAGCGGAAGTTCAACGCCATCGCCCGCTCACGCTCCTCCGCGCGCCGGACGATCCGCCGGCTCACCAACCTCCGCGTCGGCGGGAACAGCAGGAACAACCCCACCACGTCACTGATGAACCCCGGCACGATGATCAGGAAACCCGCCGCCGCGATCAACACGCCGTCCGCGATCTCCTGATGCGGCGCACGACGCGTCCGCAACGCCTCCGAGAACGCCCCCATCGTGCGGGCGCCCTCCCGGCGCATCAGCACCGAACCCACCACCCCGCCCACGATCAACAACCCGAGGGTCGGCAACGCACCCCAGGCGTCGAACGCCGCCACCAGGGCTGTGACCTCGACCGCCAGGCCGACGAGCAGTACCGCCAACACACGCATACACACCCCAACGCACGAACACCCCGAAACGCTCCCCGCCGAAATATTTACGTCGCAGGGCCCATCTGGCAACATATCTTCACGCCACTCGACGGGTAGGGAGCACAGATGACTGCGCTGCAGGAGGTCACGCCCACGTCACACCGGGCCGACCTACAGCCCTACACCTACGTGCGCCAAGAACTGACCGAACCCGACTGGCGCCGCTTCCCCGGCTGGCGCGACGTCACCGACGCCCAATGGCGCGACGCCCAGTGGCAACGCGCCCACTGCGTCAAGAACCTCAAACAGCTCCGCACCCTCATGGGCGACCTGCTCACCGACCGCTTCTACGAAGACCTGGTCGCCGACCAGGAACACGCGGCCACCATGTCCATGCTCACGCCGCCCCAGATGCTCAACACCATGGCGCCCCACGCGCCACTGGACCCCGAAACGTTCACCACGGCGTTCCTCGCCGACCCCATCCGCCGCTACATGATCCCCGTCCGCTCCGACCGCGACCCGGACTGGCCCAGCCACCCCCACTCCAGCCGCGACTCCCTCCACGAAGCCGAGATGTGGGTCGTCGAAGGCCTCACCCACCGCTACCCCACCAAAGTCCTCGCCGAACTCGTCTCCACCTGCCCCCAGTACTGCGGCCACTGCACCCGCATGGACCTCGTCGGCAACTCCACCCCGCAGATCCAGAAGCAGAAGCTCGCCCTGAAACCGGTCGACCGCCAAGACCAGATGATCGACTACCTCAAGCGCACACCCGGCGTACGCGACGTGGTCGTCTCCGGCGGCGACGTAGCCAACGTCCCCTGGCCCCAACTCGAGTCGTTCCTCATGCGGCTGCTCGACATCGAGACCGTCCGCGACATCCGACTCGCCACCAAGGCACTCGCCGGACTCCCCCAGCACTGGCTCCAGCCCAAGGTCGTCGAAGGCCTCGAACGCGTCGCCCGCACCGCCTCCCGACGCGGCGTCAACCTCGCCATCCACACCCACGTCAACCACGTGCAGTCCGTGACACCACTCGTCGCCGAAGCCGCACGCACCGCGCTGGAAGTCGGCGTCCGCGACGTCCGCAACCAGGGCGTGCTGATGAAGGGCGTCAACGCCACCCCGGACGACCTGCTCGACCTGTGCTTCGCACTCCAAGGCGAGGCGAGCATCCTGCCGTACTACTTCTACATGTGCGACATGATCCCCAACGCCGAACACTGGCGCGTCGCCGTCTGGGAAGCCCAGGAACTCCAGCACGCCATCATGGGCTACCTCCCCGGCTACGCCACGCCGCGCATCGTCTGCGACGTCCCGTACGTCGGCAAGCGCTGGGTCCACCAACTCCACGAGTACGACCGCGAACTCGGCATCTCGTACTGGACCAAGAACTACCGCACCGGCATCGAACTGGACGACCCGGACGCGCTGGACCGCCGGTACCCGTACTACGACCCGATCTCCACGCTCGGCGAATCCGGCCGTCAGTGGTGGGCATCGCAACCCTGAGCCGTCGTTGCAAGGAAGCCCCCGGCCCCGCCCGGGGCTTCCTTGCTGTTTTGGTTGTTTGTTGGGGCCGGACCACTGGGTTGGGGCTAATTTTGGTCAACACTGAAGCTATTGAGATAATTATCCTGTGACGATCGCTCGATTACGCCATTCCGTTGGCGCGCATGGCCTCCGACCGTGACGACGGGACAGACTGGCGTTCATGAGCGATTCAGCCGTTGCCGTCCAGTCCTACGACCTGTTCACCCCCGAGGCCATGGCCGATCCCACAGGGCTGCTGCACCGCATCCGCGCCGAGAGCCCGGTCAGCCATGTCCCCCAGCTCGACGCGTACATGCTCACCCGGCACGCGGACATCATGGCCGCGCTCAAGGACCGCCGCCTCTCCCCCGCCAACATGACCCAGACCATCTCCACGCTCAGCCAGGACGAGCAGGACGAACTACTCCCCCTGCGCCAGTCGATGGAGCTGTGGATGGGCCACACGGTCGAGGCCGACCACCTGCGGTTCCAGCACCTGCTCAAGCGCTACTTCACCCCCGCGACCGTCAACGGCTTACGCCCGCGGGTGCGTGAGCTGACCAACGAACTGCTCGACGCGGTCGCCGAGCGGGGCCGGATGGACGTCGTCGCCGACCTGGCGTACCCGTTGCCCGCCAACGTGATCGCCGAGATGCTCGGCATGCCCACCGACGAACGCGAACAGCTCCAGGCGTGGTCGAGGGACATCCTGGCGATCTTCCTGCTTTCCGACGTCGACCAGCTGCGCCAGTCGCAGCGCAGCGTGCTGGAGATGCAGGAGTACGTGCGCGGCCTGGTCCGGCAACGCCGTGCGGAGGCGCGTGAGGACCTGATCAGCATGTTCGTGGCCGCCGAGCGGGAAGGGCAGGTCACCGAGGACGAGATCGTGGCCAACTGCGTGCTGCTGCTGTTCGCGGGCCACGAGACGACCGCCGGGCTCATCGCCAACGGGCTCGCGCTGCTGTTCGAGAACCCCGGCGAGCTGGCGCGGCTGAAGGCCGACCCGGAGCTGACGCCCGGCGCGGTGGAGGAGATGCTGCGCTGTGACGGGCCGGCGGGCGTGATCGTCCGGGAGAGCACCGAGCCGGTCGAGGTGGGCGGCCTGGACCTGCCCGCCGGCAAGCGGTTCTACCTGGCGATGATGGCGGGCAACCGCGACCCCGAGGTGTTCACCGACCCGGACCGCTTCGACATCACCCGTAAGCCGAACCGGCACACCGCGTTCGGCCTCGGCGCGTTCTACTGCCTGGGCGCCGCCCTGGCCCGCACCGAAGCCGACGAGTGCTTCCGCATCCTGCTGAACCGCTTCCCCGACATCCGCCCGGCCAACGCCGTCCTCGACCGCACACCCCTGCCCCCGCTCGGCCACCGGCTGCACACGCTCAACGTGGAGTTCTGAAATCGGCGGACGGTCGTGCTTTGAGCAGAGCGATACTGGTTCTTTTTATTCTACACTGAAGGTATAGAGGCGAGTATGACAGCACTTGCAGCCAGCGCTGCCGAGCGCTCGCCCGTTTGTTGATCACGCCCGACAATGGCGGGCATGCGGAAACCAAGGGTGTTCGTCGCGGGGCCGGTGTCGTGGAACCGACTGGTCTTCCTGGACCAGTTGCCCGAGGCACGGCCGCACACCGTGTTCGCCTCAGGCCACCGGACGACAGTCGGCGGCACGTCGGCGGGCAAGGCGTTGAACCTCGCCTCGCTCGGCGCGGACGTCACGCTGCGGACCGTCGTGGGTGACGACGCCGCCGGCCGCGCGGTGCTCGACGTGCTGGAACGGGCTGGGGTCGAGGTGATCGCGGAGGTGGCGGACGGCGCCACTGAGCAGCACCTCAACCTGATGGACCCGCACGGCGGGCGGGTGTCGATCTACCTGGAGCTGCCGGAGCTGCGTGTCTCCCGGCACGACGAGCGGACGGCGGCGGCGTTGGCGGCGGCCGATGCGGCGGTGATCGACCTCGCCGACCACGCCCGTCCCCTGCTGTCCGCCGCCCGCGCGGCCGGGGTGCCGGTGTGGTGCGACCTGCACGACTACGACGGGGTCGCCGACTTCCACCGTGACTTCCTGGAAGCCGCCGACTACGTGTTCCTCAACAACGACGCCTTCACGGGCGAGGACGCGCTGTCAGTGTTCCTGAAGTCGCTCGACAAACCCGCCGTGGCCACGCTGGGAGCCGCCGGAGCGCTGGGTGTGGCCGAAGGCGCCGTCCACCGCGTCCCGGCTGTGCCGATCGAGGAGATCGTGGACACCAACGGCGCCGGTGACGCGTTCTTCTCCGGCTTCCTGCTGGCCCACCTCGCCAGCGCGGACATGCCGGCGGCCATGACCGCCGGAGCCGAACAGGCCGCCCGCTGCCTGGCCTCACCGAACCTGGCACCGGAGGCGTAAGTTGTCAAGGGCTTGCAGAAACCGCTTGCAAGGACTTTCCTAACGGGTGCGTGTGTCGCCACGAAGGAGAGGACCCGACATGGACGGCGTGACCGCGAGGTTGAGCGATATCGCCGCGCAGGCGGGCGTCAGCGAGGCGACCGTCAGCCGGGTGTTCAACGGCAAGTCGGGCGTCTCCGCCGCCACCCGGCAGGCCGTGGTCGCCGCGATGGACCTGCTCGGCTACGAACGCCCACCCCGGCTGCGGCAGCGCAGCGCCGGGCTCATCGGGCTGATCACCCCCGAGCTGAGCAACCCGATCTTCCCCGCCCTCGCCCAGGTCGTGGAGCAGGTGCTGACCAGCGCGGGCTACACGCCGCTGCTGTGCACGCAGACGCCAGGCGGCTCGACCGAGGACCAGCTGACCGAGATGCTGGTGGACCGGGGCGTGGCCGGCATCGTGTTCGTCTCCGGCCTGCACGCCGACTCCACCGCCGACATGGACCGCTACACCAAGCTCGCCGGGCGCGGCATCCCGTTCGTCATGATCAACGGTTACACGGAGAAGATCTCGGCGCCGTTCATGTCCACCGACGACCGCGCGGCCATGCGGCTCGCGGTGTCACACCTGGCCGAACTGGGTCACGAGCGCATCGGTCTGGCCGTCGGGCCACGCCGGTTCGTGCCGGTGCTGCGCAAGATCGAGGGTTTCGTGCAGCACATGCGCACGGTCCTCCCCTACACCGCCGAACAGGCCGAAGAGCTCGTCCAGCACTCCCTCTTCACGGTCGAAGGCGGCCAGTCCGCGGCGACGGCGTTGCTGGACAAGGGCTGCACGGCGATCGTGTGCGGCAGCGACCTGATGGCGTTCGGCGCGATCCGGGCGGCCCGGCAACGCGGGCTGAACGTGCCGCAGGACGCCTCGGTGGTCGGGTTCGACGACTCGCCGCTGATCGTGTTCGCCGACCCGCCGCTGACCACCCTGCGCCAGCCCGTGGAGGCGATGGGCCAGGCCGCCGTGAACGCGTTGCTGGAGGAGATCGGCGGCACACCGGCGCCGCACGCGGAGTTCGTGTTCATGCCCGAGCTGGTGGTCCGCGGCTCGACGGGCGCGGGGCCGAGGTGACCGCCGGTCGGGCGAGGGCGCTGCGCATGCGGGCGCAACGCCTGACGACCCCCGCCCGCTCACTGCCCGAACTGCTGCGCGACGTGCTCGCCGTGCAGGCGCAGGACATCACGGCCGCCGGTCTCGCCGTGCGGGCCCGCACCACCGGCGTCACGCCCGCCGACCTCGTCACCGCGCTCGACTCCGGCGACGTCGTGCGGACGTGCGCGATGCGCGGCGCGGTGCACCTGCTGCGCCACGAGGACGTCGGCTGGCTGGTGGCGCTGCTCGGCCCGGTGAACGTGGCCCGCTCCCGGCGGCACCGGCTCGAACTCGGGCTCACCGACGAGCTGTCCGCGCAGGCGTTGGCGGCCCTGCGGGAAGTGCTGACCGAACCCCTCACCAGACCTCAGGTCGTCGCCCGGCTCGCCGAGGTGGGCGTGGTGCTCGACCCGTCCACCGCCGCGGCGGCCTACCTGCTCGCCTACGCCGCGAACAAGGGTGTGGTGTGCGTGGGAAGGTCGACCTACCGGCTACTCCCCCACACCGACGACACCCGACACGGCATCCCGGAGCTGGTCCGCCGCTATCTGCGCGCCTACGGCCCCGCCACGGTCGAGGACTTCACCGCGTGGAGCGGGCTGCCCGCGGTCGACGCGCACGCCGCGTTCCCGTTCGACGAGCTGGTGGAGGGCAAGCACGGCTGGCAGCTGCCGGCCACCGACGCCGCCGACCTCGACGGCACGGTCCGCCTGCTCGGCCCGTTCGACACGTTCCTGCTCGGCTACCAGGACCGCGACCTGCTGCTCGACCCGCAGCACGCGCCGCTCGTGCGGGGTGGCGTCGGCGGCGCCCCGATACCGCACGTCGTGGTGGACGGGCAGGTGCGCGGCACGTGGCGGCGGCGGGACGGGCGGATCGTGGTGGAGCAGTTCGGCCACATCCCGGTGTCCGAACTCGACGTCGAGGTGGAGTCGGTGCTGGCCTGGGCGTGACCCTGGGATCCGGCGGGCGGGCGGTGGGAGAGAAGCACGCCCGCCCGCCGGAAGTCACTTCAGGTACGGCCCGTCGACGCCGACCTTGCCCGGCGCCGGGTTGCCCGGCAGGTCCAGCACGTAGACCCGCACGTTCCCCTTGCCGCCCACCGACGCGGACAGGCTGCCGCCGGTGACGACCTTCGTGTCACCCGTGACGACGTCGCGGTAGGTGCCGTTGGGGATGCCGCCGAACGTCGCCGACCCGGAGACGGTGACCAGCGCGAAGCTGTCCACCGACCCGGACGTGTAGCGGCGCTTGAACGCCATGCCGCCGGAGACGCCGTCGGTCGAGTACTGGCCCTTCTGCAACGCGGGCACCGCCCGGCGGATCTGGTTGAGCCGCTGCACGTGCTTGACCAGCGGCTTCTGCAACGTGGTGGCGACGGTGCCGGACGCGGACGACACCACGCCGTAGTCGGACGCCGTGACCTGACCCGCGATCTGGTCGCCGAAGTAGGCCCGCCCGGTGGTGGCCAGCGGGCACGTCGGTCCGCAGTCGATCGGCTTGCCCGCCTGGAACTCGACCTCCGAGCCGTAGTAGAGCGTCGGGATGCCCCGGAACGTCCACATGAGACTCATGTTCTCCGCCCACGCGTCCGTGCCGCCCGAGTAGCGCACGCTGGACTTGTTCGGCCCGAAGTCGTGCGAGTCCACGTACGTCACGTTGTAGGTGGCGTCGTTGGTCGAGTCGTCCGAGTCCTTGGCGTTCCAGAACGCGTTGTTCGCATCGCCAAAGTTCATGTGCATACGCATGTCGATGATGTTCATGCCGGAGAACTTCGAGTGGTCCGGCGCGTGGTAGGCGTTGCCGTCGAGGAACGCGTTGCGGCTCGTCGGCTGCCCGCCCGTGCCCATGCCCTGCTCGTAGTCGTACTGCTCCAGCGAGGCGGTGGCGTCGTCGGCGCTGTACTCGCGGCGCTCCTTCCAGGTGAAGAACTGCGCCGAGTGGTTGACCGAGCCGCGGTTCCACTTGTCGTTGACGAACGCGGCGACCTCGCCGAAGACGAAGAAGTCGCGGCCCTTCTCGCCGAACTTCGCGGTGGCGTGCTGCTGGATCGCGGGCAGGAACCGGCGGTTCCAGGTCACGCGGGGGATGTGCACGGCGGTGTCGACCCGGAAGCCGTCCACGCCCATGTCGATGAACCGGTTGTAGGCGTCGATCAGGTACTTCTGCACGATCGGGTTCTCGGTGTTGAAGTCCGCCAGGTCGTCGTGCAGCCAGCACGAGCGTGAGTCCTCACCCTCCCAGTTGCCGATCCAGCAGCGGTGGTAGAGCTGCGCGGGGAACATGCCCGAGGTGGGGCTGGGCCACTGGCAGCTGTAGATGCGGTAACCCTCGGGGCTCGTGTATTGGGTGGGTTTGCCCCAGTCGACGCACGTGTTGCCGGTCGGCTCGGTGGTCGACCACAGGTCGCCGTTGTAGTACGACTTGCCGGTGTTCGGGTCGATGGTCAGTCCGTCGTACTCGAAGCCCTGCACGGGCTGGTCGTAGTGCCAGGACCACTGGTTGTCGCGGACGCCGAAGACCTTGGCCTGGAACAGGCCCTTCGCGCCCCAGCGGGAACTGTGGTTGTAGACGACGTCCTGGTAGATCTTCAGGCCCTTGGCGTGCGCCTTGTTGATCAGGTCCTGGTACGACGCGCCGGGGGTCTCCAGGCGCGGGTCGACGCGGTAGAAGTCCCAGCCGTGGTAGCCGTGGAAGTCGTAGTCCGAGCGGTTGAGCACGACCGGGGTGATCCAGACGGCGGAGAAGCCGAGGCCCTTGATGTAGTCGAGCTTGTCGACCAGGCCTTGGAAGTCGCCGCGGAACATCGGGTCGTTGTTGGCCGCGTTGCCGGAGCGGACGTGCTGGCTGCCGCCCCGGTTGTTGGCCGTGACGCCGTCGTTGAAGCGTGCGGTCATCACGAAGTAGATCGAGTCCTCGCGCGGGTCGCCGCCCAACGGTGTGCCGCCGGGTGGGGCGGGTGGCGCGTCTCCCGTGGTCACCGCGACGGACGCGGTGGAGGCGGACTTGTTGCCCGCCGCGTCGTAGGCCTTGAGGGTGTAGGTGTAGGTGGTGTTCGCGGTCAGCGGGCCGTCGGCGAAACCCACGTTGCCGGTGTTGCGCACGACCGTGCCCAGCGCGCCGCCGGTGCGGGTGATCTCGTAGCCCGCGACGGCGACGTTGTCGGTGGAGGCGGTCCAGGCCAGGGAGACGGTGAGTTCGGACGCGGTGGCTTGGAGGCCGGTCGGCACGGTGGGCGCGATCGTGTCCTGCGGGGCAGGGGGTCCGCAGGGATCGGCCGCGCCCGCGGTGACCACGCCGTCCTTGACGGTGCTGCGCCCGGTTCCGATGGTGTAGTCGGCGCCGTTGTTGTTGTCCCACTGGCCGGAGCCGTTGTTGAACGCGGCTTTGAGGCCGGTGGCGGTGCCGAGGTCGACCGAGGCTCGTGCCCAGTCCGCGCAGACCTGTTCCATGGGCACGCCCGGCACGGCGGTCCACGTGCCGCCGGTGGGCTGGTAGTGGATGCGGGTCGCGGTCCAGTTCCGGGTCTTGGTGAAGTAGTAGACCTCGGCGTCGCCGGTCGGGTCCGGGCCCGGGCCTGGGTCGGCGCCGCAGGGGTCTCCGGTGCCCGTGACGCCGGCGGCGACCGTGACGTTCCCGGTGCCCAGGCTGTAGTTCTGCCCGTTGTTGTTGTCCCAGGTGCCCGAGCCGTTGTTGAACACCGCGACCAGGCCGGTGGCGTCGGCGAGCGACACGGTCCGGCGCACCCAGCCGGCGCACGCCGCTTCCATACGTTCCCCGGGCACGGCGGTCCACGGCCCGTTTCGCGGTTGGTAGTGCACGTTGGCCACCGGCCAGCCCGACGGCAGGCGGTAGAAGACGGTCGTGGAGCCGGCCGCGGCCGGCGGTGTGGTCGAGTCCTCGGCGGAACCGATCGGCGCGGCCCAGGTCGCCGCGGCCAGGCCCGCCGCCACGAGTAAGGCGGTCCATCGTTGCGATCTTGCTCGCATCACTGCTCCCGTCACGCGTCTTTGCGCAAGGTCATGCAATTCCTTGCAGGCTAGACCTGGGGCTGTACCGCTGTAAACGGAGTGAAGTGCTTCGATTCAGGGCGAGCTTCGCAAGGATTTGCAGAGTGATTCGCCTGCGGGCCGCTTCGGCGATCTCACGCCGCGTCGGCGATCGGTGTCGTACGGTGTCCGGATGACCGACCGGGCATCGGGAAGCGGTGTCATGCCGCGTGCACTGAGTTCATTCGTGGGACGGAAGGAACTACTCGCCGAACTGCGTCGACGGATCGGCGTCGCACCGCTCATAACGCTCACCGGCGTGGGCGGTGCGGGCAAGACCCGGTTGGCGCTGGAACTGGCCGCGCAGGTGGACCGCGCCTACGACGACGGCGTGCGCCTGGTCGAGCTGGCGTCCGCCCGCGGCGGCGACCCGGAGTTGTTGGCGCAGGTCGTGGCGAGCGCGGTCGGCGTGCCGGACCAGGCCACCACGACGCCGTTGGAGACGCTGGTCGACTACCTCAAGCCGCGGAAACTCCTGCTGGTGCTGGACAACTGCGAGCACCTGGTCGAACCGGTGGCGCACCTCGTGCGCACGGTGCTCGGCGCGGCGCCCGGACTGCGGATCGTGGCCACCAGCCGGGCCCGGCTCCGGGTGCCCGGCGAGGTGCTGGTCATGGTGCCGCCGCTGGACGTGCCCGCTGAGGGCTCGCCGCTCGACCTGGGCCACGAGTCGGTGGCGCTGCTGGTCGACCGCGCCGAGGCGAGCGTGCCCGGCTGGGGTGGTGTCACGCCGGAGAACTGGCCGGACGTGGTGCGGGTGCTGCGCCGGGTCGCGGGCATCCCGTTGGCGATCGAGCAGGCCGTGGTGCGGATGCGGTCCATGCCGGTGTCGTTGCTGGCCGATCGGCTGGACGACGTGATGCGCGTGCTCACCGCCAACGACACCACCGCGGTCGAGCACCACCAGACGATGGCCGCCCTGATCGACTGGAGCCACGACCACTGCACGCCCGCCGAACGCCTGTTATGGGCACGGCTGTCGGTGTTCGAGGGCGGGTTCACGCTGCCCGCGGCCGAGGCGGTGTGCGCGGGCGACGGGCTGGACGCCTACGACGTGGCCGACACGCTGGCCGGGCTGGTGGACAAGTCGATCGCCCTGCCGTCCGCCGACCGCAGCCGCTACCACCTGCTGGAACCGTTGCGGCAGCACGGCGCGGCCCGGCTGCGGGACGCGGGCGAGGTGGACGACGTCCGGCTCCGCCACCAGGACTACTTCCGACGTGACGCGGCCCGGCTGGCCGAGTCGTTCGTCGGGCACAACGAGGCCGCGCTGCTCGCCGCGGTCGACGCGGACATGGCCAACCACCGGGTGGTGCTGGCGGACCTGATCGGCAACCCCGCCACCGCGTACGCCGGGCTCCAGATGAGCGTCGACCTGGCCCGCACCCGCTGGTACACCTACGCCGGCCGATTACCGGAAGAGCGGCTGTGGCTGGGGCGCGCGCTGGCCGCCGCACCCGTCGCCGCCGACCCGTTGCGGGCCAGTGCCATCGCCCTCGACGCGTGGATCGCGTTGTGCCTGGGCGTGGAACGGCAGCAGGTCGCGCGGCGGGTGGACGAGGCCGTCGCGTTGGCCCGCGAGGTGGACGTGCCGCTGGCCGCGGTGACGTTCGTGGGCGGCGCGTACATCGTGCTGGCGACCGGCGACCTCGACGGCGTGGAGCTGCTTCGGCAGGCGCACAAGGAGTTCGGGGAGCTCGGGCAGCCGTTCGCGGTGGACCACCACCTCGCGCACATCCTGCTCACCGTGTCGCTCGTGCTGCTCGGCACCCGTGAGCAGGCCGAGCCCGCGGCGGACGACTTCCTCACCACCTGCCAACAGCTCGAAGCGGCCTGGGGGCTGAGCTGGGCGCACTGGTGCAACGGCGTGGTCGAGACCCGGTGGGGTGATCCGAAACGGGCACTGGAAGTGCTGCGGGAGGGCCTGCGGATCCAGCGGGCGATCCGCGACAAGTGGGGCCCGCTGTGGACGATCGAGGCTTTGGGCTGGGCGCACGTGCGCGCCGGTGACGCCCGCGCCGCCGCACGGATGCTGGGCCTGGCACACCGGCTGCACCGCGTCACCGGCGTGCGGGTCGACGGCCTGGTGCCGTTCTCGCTGCTCTCGGAGCAGACCGCGGCCCAGGCCAGGGCGGCGCTCGGCGACGACGAGTACGAGCGGGCCTACGCGAGCCGGGCCGAGTCCGTGGACGAGGCGCTGGCAATCGTGCTCGACGAGGACGTCGCCGCGAACAGCGCGCCGGACCACCGCCCGGCCGGGCTCACCCCGGCCGAGTGGAACGTGGCCCGGCTGGTGGGTGACGGCCTGTCCAACACGGAGGTCGCCACCAGGCTGGTGATCTCCCCCGCGACCGTGCACACCCACCTGACCCGGATCTACCGCAAGCTCGACATCGCCAACCGCCACCAGCTCATCACCCTGCTGGCGAGCATGGTCGAACGGCCGCCCCCCGGCACCGTCCGCCGCAGCTCGCCCAGTCGTGCCGACATGTGAGTTCCCGTCCTGTTCGCTCTACGCGTCCAACGCCACGTGCACGGCGGCGAAGGTGTTGGGCACGACCTTGTCGCCACGCTCCAACTCGGCCGCGTCCACCGACAGCCGTGCCTGCGGCGCGCGTTCACGCAACGCCAAGAGTGCGGCGCGCGTCTCGATCCGGGCCAGGTAGTGGCCCACGCAGAAGTGCACCCCGTAGCCGAACGTCGCGTGGCCCAGCGTCGCGTTGCCGGTCGCGGGCACGCGCGTCGGGTCGAAGCGGTCCGCGGTCGGTCCGTGCACCAGCGGGTCGCGACCGGCCGTGCCCATGCCGATCATCACCACGGAACCCTCCGGGATGACGCCGCCGGGCACGTCCACGTCGACGGTGGCGCGGTAGTGCGGGGTGACGCGGACCGGCGGGTCCCAGCGTGCCGTTTCCTCGACCGCGGCGGACACGGTGTCCTCGTTCAACGCCGCCCACGCGCCGGGGGTGGCGAGCAGGGCGGTGGCGGCGTTGCCGATGAGGCCGGTCGTGGTCTCGTGTCCCGCCACGACAAGCAGGATCGCGGTGGTCAGCAGTTCTTCGGGGGTCAGCCGGTCGCCGTCGATCTCCGCCTGCGCCATCGCGCTGAGCAGCGCGTCGTCCGGCTGCTCGCGCTTGTACTCGATCAGACCGGCGAGGTAGCCGAACATGGCGTCGGAGGCGGGCACGACCAGCTCAGGGCGTTCGGTCATCATCGCCGTGGTCCAGTGGTGCAACTGGGCGCGGTCCTCGGCCGGCACGCCGAGCAGGTCGCAGATCACCGCCAGGGGAAACGGGAACGCCAGTCCGCTGATCAGGTCGGCGTCCTGGGGCAGGGCGGCGACCATCTCGCGGGCCGTCTTCTCCACCGCCGGGCGCAGCTCTTCGACACGGCGTGACGTGAACGCCTGCGACACGAGCGCGCGCAGCTTGCGGTGGTGCGGCGGGTCCGTGTTGAGCATCGACGGGCCGATGATCCGGGACAGGTCGGTCGGTCTGCCCTTGCGCGCCAACTGGTCCTGCATCGCGGACCGCAGCGAGGCGGCGTCCTTGGCCATCCGGCCGTCGTTGAGCAGGGCCCTGGTCGCCTCCAGGCCCAGCGTGGTGACCAGGACTTCCAGACCGTTCGGCAGTTCGGCCGGGTGCACGGGACCGAGACGTGCCAGCGCGTCCTCGTGCGCGTGGTGCTGCCATCCGCGCAGCGGACCGCCGACAAGGGTCTGTCGGTCCGGGGCGAACTCCGCGGTCAGCTGCACATCGTCTCCTTGGCATGGTGCGGTTGCCTCGTCTACTTTGCTGTGACCGCCCCGCTTCGCGCATCCACCGCGATCCGTATCCCTGTGGGACGACATACGGAGACAGGTGTACGTCCGCGTATACGGATGCGAACCGACCTCGCGGTACTCGGCGTGCCGGCAGACTTCGGTGATGTCATCTCGCACAACGGTTCCCATGCGGAAGCTCCGAAGACTTGTCGTCGCGCTGGTGGCGATCACAGCCGTGGTCGTGCCGTCGGCGCCGGCCGGCGCCGCAGCCGCCACGCCTCGGTTGACCAGGGTCGACACCGACACCGCCGGTCAGCCCGACCCCAAAGGCGGCGTCGTCTTCACCGGGCTGTCCGGTGACGGTCGGCACGCGCTGTTGGCGGCGTACAGCCACAGCACCCTGGTGCCCGCCCCTCACCGCACTCCCGCGGACCAAGGGGTCTACTTGGTTCGCAAAGACCTGCAGTCCGGCGCGCTTGTTCTCGTGAGCGTGCGGGAGAACGGCAGTCCGCTCGCGGTGAGCTGGGAGGCCGGGATGGGGCACACCGGCACGACGTTCGCGTACGCCGGCCGGGTGAACGCAGGTCCGATGGTCCTCTACTACCGCGACCTGACTTCCGGCGTTCGCCCGATCTACACCATGTCGGGCGACTGGTCCCCCAACAAGATCACGCTGTCCTCCGACGGGCGATGGCTGTCGTGGCTGGCCAGAAACAACGCGGCGGGCGGTGTCATCATCCGGCACGACCTCCACACCGGCCAGACCACCAGGCTGCTCGAGTGCGCGGACCCGCTCACCGGCTGCTACATCTACACGGGGCCGCTCTTCTCCGACGACGGCACCACGATCGCGTTGCAGTACCGGAAGACCCCCGCCGACCCCATCCGGCTGGCGGTTCTCGACCCCGGGGCCGTCGAGCCGCGCATCCTCCCGGAAGGCGTGCAGGGCGAAGGCTTCGTGATCAGCGGCAACGGCAAGTGGATCTTCTACGGCCGCGGCAGCGGCTGCCCGGGTTGCGGCGGGGGCAGGTTCGAACTCAAGAGGATCGCCACCACGCCCGGCGCCTCTCCACAGCTGCTGCGGGCGTGGGAGGACGGGGTCACGTGGGGCCTGTATCCGACCTCCAGTGACCGCACCGGCACTCTGGTCGGCTACTTTCGGCAGACCGGCGACAGCGGGAAGTACTACGCCGCGGCGCGCGGCTACCTGCACGACATGCTGACCGGCATCGAGACCCGGCTCCCCGAACCGCGTACAGAGCTGGCCTATGCGGCGCAGCCCAAGATCAGCTCGAACTCGCGGGTGGCCGTGTTCGTCGAATCCTGCCTGTCGGCCACATCGTGCTACCCGACAGGCACCTACGCGGTCGCGCTGACCACGTTGCTGCCAGGTCGGATGTGGGCTTTCGACCAGCGTTGACCCGGCGGCGGTGCGGCGTCTCACTTGTCGTCGATACGCCCGATCGGGTCGGTGGTCTCCGCGAGTTCGGCCTGCACCTGCTTCCACGCGATGTCGTCGATCCCGAGAGCGCTGCGGAGGTAGGCCCAGCAAGCCCACCGGATCAACGCGACGCGCTCGGGGCTCTCGTCGGTGGTGTCCGTGGCGTTGTAGGCGTGGATCCCGCCGAGCAGGTGCTCGCCCCCGAACAGGGTGAGCAGGCTGCGGGCGCCGGGGCTGTGCCGGTGCACGTCGGTGAACCAGTCGGGGCCACGAGTGGAGAGCGCGGACTGGTCGTGGTCGCCCGCGACCACGAGGGTCGGTGTGGTCAGGCGGTCGAAGTCGGGGCTCATGAAGGAGAAGTTCTCCTTGGCGAACGGCGTCAGGTCGTCGCCGCCGAGGCCCGTCGTCGCCAGGAGCACACCGGCTTTCACGCGGGCATCGGTCTTGTCGGGTCCCGGCTGTCCGTCCGCGCCGACGACGCGTGCGCCGAGAAGCATGCCGGCGGTCTGCCCACCCCAGGAGTGTCCCGCGACGGCGATGCGGTCCCGGTCGACGCGGTCACCGAGCCCCGGGACTTCGGCGAGGATGTGGTCGAGTTCGTCGAGCACATGTCCGACGTCCTGCACCCGGATGCGCCAGATGTCCGCGTACCGGGGGTCGGCGGGGGTGATGCCGAGGGTGCGCGAGTCGAGGAACGTGGGCTGGATGACGACGAAGCCGTTGCCCGCCCAGAAATCGACCAGCGGGTCGTAGGAGGACATCGACTTGCCGAAGCCGTGGGCGAGGACGAGGACCGGGAGACCGGCGCCGGAAGCCGGGGCCGACACGCGCACCTGTAGGTCGTCGCCACGTTCCGGCGCGGGCAGGACAACCGGCTTGACGCTGATGATCGGGGTGGTCATGGCCGGGACGGCGCTCGGCGTGGCCGTGACGGGTGCGGGCATGTGTGGCTTCCTCACAGTGCTTGTGGGCGTTGTGTCGGCGCGGGCTGTCGAGCGAGTGGACAACCGGATAGGCTCGTAACCGGAGCGTTGTTCCAAATATACGGAGCAGTGTTCCGTTTGGCAAGCGCGGTCGTGGAAGGAGTGCAGTCGTGGGAGAGGAGCGCCGCGTGGGCGCAGGAGACGAGCCGTTGTCGAGGACCGCGAACCCGACCAAACGCGCGGACGCCCGGCGGAACGAGAAGGCGCTGCTCGATGCCGCGGCATCGGTGTTCGTCACCGACGGGGTGGACGCGCCGGTTCGCCGGATCGCCGCCGAGGCGGGCGTCGGCATGGGGACCATCTACCGGCACTTCCCCACCCGCGCCGACCTCGTCGTGGCCGTCTACCGGCACCAGGTCGACGCCTGCGCCGAAGCCGGACCCGCCCTGCTCGCGACAGCAGCGTCACCGTTCGTCGCGATGACTCGATGGGTGAACCTCTTCGCGGACTTCCTGGTGACCAAACACGGGCTCGCCGCCGCGATGCGCGACGACCACGACGGCTTCACCGCCCTGCACGCGCTGTTCCTCGATCGCCTGGTGCCGGTGCTGGCCGACATCCTCGCCGCGGCCCGCGACGCGGGCGAAGTCAAGGCTGACCTCACCGCCTACCAACTGCTTCGCGCGATCGGCGACGTCTGCGCGGGCGCCGAACGGGTCGATCCCGCATACGACGCGCGTCTGACCGTTCAGCTGCTGCTCGACGGATGCCGACAGCGGTAGTTCCGTTGGCGCACAAGGAACTCAAGACGCTGCACAGCGGCGCGTGACGGCCCTCCGACCAAACCCGGCACGCCGTCATGACGCTGTGTGACACCACCCACTTGCCGTCGCGTTGACACGACGGTCACGTGAATGGCGGGTAAAGTCGCACGTCGGCGGTTTCGTGGTTGCGATCGCCGAGGCTGCTTGGCCGGTCCCCGCCGGGTGCGGAGCAGCGATCCGACCCTTCGGAGGACTACACAGTGCGTTCGCGTCCCATCGGTGCCCGCCGGTGACCATCGCCCCCGACACCGCCTTCCCCACGCTGATCGACGCGCCGGCGCTGTTCCGCGCCGGGGCCGCCGCGCCCGAGCGCACCCTGCTCGACGTCCTGGCCGACACGGCCCGCCGGCACCCCCACTCCCCCGCGCTGGACGACGGCGTCACTTCGCTGACCTACCGCGCGCTCCTGGACGAGGTCGACGCGCGGAGCCAGGTGTTGACCTCGTCCGGCGTGGGTGTCGGCGACCGGGTCGGCATCCGCGTCCCGTCCGGCACGGTCGACCTGTACCTGGCGGTGCTGTCCGTTCTCGCGGCCGGTGCGGCGTACGTGCCGGTGGACGCCGACGATCCCGACGAGCGCGCCGAACTCGTGTTCACCGAAGCGGGTGTGTGCGCCGTCGTCGGCGAAACGCTGGAGATGCGCGGCACTCCGATGGGTCTGCTGGGCACGCCGAGCCCGGACGACGACGCGTGGATCATCTTCACCTCCGGTTCGACCGGCAAGCCCAAGGGCGTCGCCGTCTCGCACCGGTCCGCCGCCGCGTTCGTGGACGCCGAGGCCCGCCTGTTCCTGCCGGACGACCCGATCGGCCCGGACGACCGCGTGCTCGCCGGCCTGTCGGTGGCGTTCGACGCCTCGTGCGAGGAGATGTGGCTCGCCTGGCGCAACGGCGCGTGCCTGGTGCCCGCGCCCCGGGCGTTGGTGCGCACCGGTTTCGACCTCGGCCCGTGGTTGGTCGAGCGCGAGGTGACGGTGGTGTCCACGGTGCCGACGCTGGCCGCGCTGTGGCCGGTGGACGCGCTGGACGACGTCCGGCTGCTGATCTTCGGCGGTGAGGCGTGCCCGCCCGAACTGGCCGAGCGGCTCGCCGTCGACGGCCGCGAGGTGTGGAACACGTACGGCCCGACCGAGGCCACCGTGGTGGCGTGCGCGGCACGGCTGACCGGTGACGGTCCCGTGCGCATCGGCCTGCCGCTGGACGGCTGGGAGCTGGCCGTGGTCGACGCCACGGGCGCGCCGGTGCCGATGGGCGGTTCCGGTGAGCTGGTGATCGGCGGCGTCGGCCTGGCCCGCTACCTCGACCCGGCCAAGGACGCGGAGAAGTTCGCGCCGCTGCCCGGGTTGGCCTCGTACGGGCCGGGCTGGGACCGCGCCTACCGCAGCGGTGACCTGGTCCGCGCCGAACCCGAGGGCCTGCTGTTCCTCGGCCGCGCGGACGAGCAGGTCAAGCTCGGTGGACGGCGGATCGAGCTGGGCGAGGTGGACGCGGCGTTGCAGGCGCTGCCCACCGTCGCCGGCGCAGCCGCGGCCGTGCGCACCACCAAGGGCGGCAACCAGGTCCTGGTCGGGTACGTCGTCGCTGCCGAAGACTTCGACCACGCCGACGCGTTGGCCCGGCTGCGGACCGCCCTGCCCGCGGCGCTCGTGCCGCTGCTCGCCGTGGTGGACACCCTGCCCACGCGCACGTCCGGCAAGGTGGACCGGGCCGCGCTGCCGTGGCCGCTGCCGTCCCTCGACGTCGGCGTGCCCGAGGACACCCTCACCGGCACCGAGGCGTGGCTGGCGGAGCAGTGGACGGAGCTGCTGGGCGCGCGGATCACCAGTCCAGACGCGGACTTCTTCGCCCACGGCGGCGGCAGCCTCGCCGCCGCGCAGCTCGTCTCCACGATCCGGACCCGCCACTCCGGCGGTTCGGTCAACGACATCTACCAGCACCCCACGCTGCGGCAGCTGGCCGCGCGGCTGGACGAGCTGAGCGGCCACCGTGCCGCCACCCGCGAGGTCGTGCCGACGCCGCGGCGGACCGGCGTGATCCAGTCCCTGCTGCTGATCCCGCTCATGAGCCTCATCGGCTTGCGCTGGTCGGTCGCCCTGGCCGCGGTCGGCAACCTCATCGGCTTCACCACGCCGGTCTCGTGGTGGTGGATCGCCGCCGGGTGGCTGCTGTTCGTCAGCCCGCCCGGCAAGGTCGCCATCGCGGCGGGCGGCGCACGGCTGCTGCTGCGCGGTCTGCGTCCGGGCACGTACCCGCGTGGCGGCGGCGTGCACCTGCGGCTGTGGACCGCCGAACGGCTGGCCGAGTTCAGCGGCGCGACGAACCTCGCCGGGTCGTGGCTCACGCACTACGCCCGCGCGTTGGGCGCGAAGATCGGCCCCGACGTCGACCTGCACTCCGCGCCGCCGGTGACCGGGATGCTCAAGCTCGGCAAGGGCAGCGCGATCGAGCCCGAGGTGGACCTGACCGGGCACTGGGTGGACGGCGACCGGCTGCACGTCGGCCGCATCCGGGTCGGCGCGGGCGCGTCGGTCGGCGCGCGCAGCACGCTGTTCCCCGGCGCGCGGGTCGCCAAGCGGGCCGAGGTCGCGCCCGGTTCCGGGGTGACCGGCTCGGTGCCGACCGGGCAGCGGTGGGCCGGTGTGCCCGCGACGCGCGACGGCAAGGCCGGTCGTCCCGGTCCGCGTCCGCCGCGGTCGCTGTGGTGGAAGCTGGTCTACGCGGTGACGACGTCCGCGCTGGGGTTGCTGCCGGTGGCGGCGGCCGTTCCGGCGGTGCTGCTGGTCGTGCGCCAGCCGTTGACTCTCGGGTCGGCGCTGCTCTCGGTGCCGTTGGCGACGGTGGCGTGGCTGGGCGCGTACGCGCTGCTGGTCCTCGTGTCCGTGCGGCTGCTCGGGATCGGGCTGCGGGCCGGGACGTACCCGGTGCACAGCCGGATCGCCTGGCAGGCGTGGACCACCGAACGGCTGATGAACATGGCGCGGGTCGCGCTGTTCCCGCTGTACGCGAGCCTGTTCACGCCGGTGTGGCTGCGTGCGCTGGGGATGAAGGTCGGCCGCCGGGTCGAGGCGTCGACCGTGCTCGCGCTGCCGAAGATGACCACGATCGGCGACGGCGCGTTCCTGGCCGACGACACCATGGTCGCCTCCTACGAGCTGGGTGGCGGCTGGCTGCGGATCGCCGCCGCGCGGGTCGGCAAGCGGGCGTTCCTGGGCAACTCGGGGATGACCGCGCCGGGCCGCTCGGTGCCGAACCGCGGCCTGGTGGGCGTGCTGTCGGCGACGCCGAAGCGGGCCAAGGCGGGCAGCTCGTACCTGGGCATGCCCCCGATGAAGCTGCCGCGCGCGGCCGAGCAGGGCGACCAGAGCCGCACGTTCGACCCGCCGCGTCGGCTGGTCGTGGCACGGGCGCTGGTCGAGCTGTGCCGGGTCGTGCCGGTGATGTGCCACGTCGCGCTGGTCGTGGGTGTGGTGTTCGCGCTGCGTGCCGTGATGTCCCTGTGGGCGTGGCCGCTGCTGGCCGGGCTGGTGCTGCTCGCCGCGGGTGTCGCGGCGTGCGCGGTGGCGGCGGTGGCGAAGTGGCTGCTGGTCGGCCGGTTCCGGGCCCGTGAGCACCCGCTGTGGAGCGGGTTCGTCTGGCGCAACGAGCTGGCGGACACGTTCGTCGAGGTGCTGGCGGTGCCGTGGCTGGTCGGCTCGGCGGGCGGGTCGCCGGTGATGGCGCTGTGGCTGCGGTCGCTGGGCGCGCGGATCGGGCGCGGCACGTGGATCGAGTCGTACTGGTTCCCGGAGTCGGACCTGGTGCGGCTGGGCGACGGCGCGACCGTGAACCGGGGGTGCGTGGTGCAGACCCACCTCTTCCATGATCGGATCCTGCGCATGGACAAGGTGGATTTGGCGGACGGGGCCACGCTCGGCCCGCACGGGATCGTGCTGCCCGGTGCGACGGTCGGCGCGCACGCGACGGTCGGCCCGGCGTCGTTGGTGATGCGCGGCGAGCACGTGCCGGCGGGCACGCGGTGGCTGGGCAACCCGATCTCCGCCTGGCGATGACCGGGTACCTCCCCGATCACGGCGACGGCGGTTACCGGGTCGCGCACTACGACCTGGACCTGGACTACAAGCCGCACACCGGACGGCTGGGCGGGCGGGCGACCCTGTCCGCCGTGGCCTCGGCGCCGTTGACGCGGGTCGTGCTGGACTTCGACGCGCTGGCGGTGAGCCGGGTGCTGGTGGACGGCAAACCGGCACGCCACACCCACGGCGGCGGCAAGCTGCGGATCCGGCCGACACGTCCGGTGGACGGGCCGTTCACCATGGAGGTCCGGTACTCGGGGGTCGCGCGCCCGATCCGGACCCGGCACTGGGGCGAGCTGGGCTGGGACCAGCTCGCCGACGGGGCGTTGGTGGCGAGCCAGCCGGTCGGCGCGTCGTCCTGGTTCCCGTGCAACGACCTGGTGCGGGACAAGGCGACGTACCGGATCTCCGTCACCGCGCCGTCGTCGTACGTGGTGCTGGCGAACGGCGTGCAGGTCGAGGGTCGCACCGGCGGCAGCAGCACGACGTGGGTCTACGAGCAGGCCGAGCCGATGGCGACGTACCTGGCGTCCGTGCAGATCGGGCAGTACGTGCGGGTGCCGTTGGGCGGCGGCCAGGACGTGGCCGCGCCCGCCCGGCTGGTGCGGGACGTCCGGCACGACTTCGCCCGGCAGCCGCGGATGATGACCGTGTTCGAGGAGCTGTTCGGCCCCTACCCGTTCCGCGCCTACCAGGTCGTGGTGACCGACGACGAGCTGGAGGTGCCGGTCGAGGCGCAGGGCATGTCGGTGTTCGGCGCCAACCACGTGGACGGGCGGCGCGGGCACGAACGGCTGGTCGCGCACGAGTTGGCGCACCAGTGGTTCGGCAACAGCGTCGGCCTGGCCGACTGGCGGGACATCTGGCTCAACGAGGGTTTCGCCTGCTACGCCGAGTGGCTGTGGTCGGAACGCTCCGGCGGCCCCACCGCCGCAGTCCTCGCCGAACGGGCGCGTGCCCGGCTGACCCGCGCACCGCAGGACCTCAGGATCGGCGACCCCGGCGTGGCGAACCTGTTCGACGACCGGGTCTACAAGCGTGGCGCGCTCACCTTGCACGGCCTGCGGACCCGCCAAGGCGACCTCGACTTCTTCGCCACTCTCCGTGAATGGACCGACACCCACCGGCACGGCACCGCGACGACCGCCGACTTCATGGCCTTGGCCCAACGCCACACCACCTACCCGCTGAGCCTCTTCTTCCGCTCCTGGCTGGAGGAACCACACCTCCCGGCGCTGTGACCCACGGCACGCAGCGCTCACCAGCCGGTGCCCTCATACAAGGCATGACGGAAGCTCCAACGGATGCGATCGGGGTGTTGGCGTTGACCAACGCTCCCGGTGTCGGTCCACCCCCGAAAGCCGGCCCGACTGAATCGGACGCCGCGGAATCGGACGCTCCGGAATCGGACGCCGAGCTGTGGCGCACGATCGCGGGCGACGGACCGGAGGCGCACGCCGCCTTCACCGAGTTGTTCCAGCGGCACGCCGAGGCGGTGTGGAACTACGCCTACCGGCTCACGGCGTCGTGGGCGCAGGCCGACGACCTGCTGTCGACCGCGTTCCTCAACGCCTGGCGCACCAGGGGCCGGGCGGTCCTGACGCGGGACTCCGCGCGCCCCTGGCTGTTCACCGTCACGGCCCGCCTGGCCCGTGACGAACGCCGCGCCGGCGCACGGCTGACCGCGTTGCTCCAACGGTTGTCCCGCACGACCGCCGAACACGATCACGCCGACGCGGTCGTGGAGGGCGATTTCGCCGAACGCCGCCTGCGCCGCATGGTCGAGGCCGTCGACCGCCTGCCGCGCGGCGAGCGTGAGGCCGTCCGACTCTGCCTGCTCGGCGAGGTGTCCACGGCCGACGCAGCCCGGCTGCTCGGCATCGCCGAAGCCAGCGTCCGCTCCCGCACGTCCCGCGCCCGTGCCCGACTCCGCGAGCTGCTCAAGGAGGATTCCGATGACTGACCTGGACCTGCCCCCGAACAGCCCGCTGCCCGACGGAGTGCGCGCCGCCGCGCTCATCCGCGTTCGGGAAGGGCTGGACGCGCCGCCCCCGCGCCACCTGCCCCTCAAGATCGCCGCCATCGTGGTCGCCGTCGTCACCGCGACGACCCTGGCCGTGCAGCTCGGCGACCGCGGGGACTCCACCGCGACGACCACTCCGACGGAGATCCCCGAACTGCGCCACCACGACCTCGATCCCTCCTACGACGTGCGCACGAGTTCCGCCCCGGACGGCGCGGCCCAGCGCTGCCACGCGCAGTCGACCGGCCTGCCCCCGGCCGACCAGTGGACCCCGATCGCCACGGCGTCCCGGCACCGGGTCGACCTGATGGCGTTCGAGACCACCGCCGGGGTCGTGTTCTGCGAGAACACCCCCATGTCGGTCACCGTGTCGCCGCCGTCGACCGACCCCGGAGCCCTCACCATCGCGTTCACCACGGCCACCGGCTCGATGGCCGGGTTCACCGGTTCCGAGACCCGGTCGTTCGCGCTCGCCGCCGGCACGGACGTCCAGCGCAAACGGGCCATCGTCGCCCGATCAGGCCGCGTGTTCCTGATGCCCGACGGTTTCGTCGCCGACAGCGTCGTCGCCCAGCCGGAAGTGGCGGAGTCGATCGACCTCGCCCAGACGTTCGAGCTGACCACGCCGCTGCGGTCCCCCACCGTGGTCGACCGGCCGGCCCCGCCCGAGGATCGCGGCAGCGCGGAAGGACGCCGGCTCGGCGAGTGCCTGGCCGACCAGCCACAGCCGGTCCCGGACCCCGACGCGTGGAGGGCCGGGCAGGCGATCGCCCTGACCCCGACCGAGTCGGTGCAGCTGGGCCACTACCAGGACCTGCTGCTGCTGTGCCGTAAGGACCGGACGGTCGTGGTGTACGACTTCCGACGGCCGGACACCCCTCAGTGGGCCAGGACGCTCATCACCGGCACGACGGTTCGAGGGGTGCTGACGTTCTACTACATCGCCCGGACCATCCCGAATGCCCCGACCACCCAGGACAGCGCCGCTTTCGACACGCTGGCCCTGATCGCCGAGGTCACCGACCCGCGGGTCGCCACCGTGACCGTGGTCATCCCGGGAAGGCCCGACGTCACGGCCGAGCCCGTGGCCGGTTCCGTGGTCGTGCGGGATCTGCGCTCGGACGGCTCGGGCCGCCCGCCCGGGATGCGGATCGTCGTCCGCGACGCCGCCGGGACCGTGGTGGAGGAACTCACGTACGAGTTCTGAGTCCCAGGGGTCCGGGTGCTTCGATCACGGTCATACCGGGTAGCTCTCGGTCATGACGGGTCGAGTAGCGGTGTTCGCGCCGTCGCCTGAGCTGACGGTGACGGTGGAAGAGCTGGACGGCACGCCCGACATCCACATCCACGCCGGAGGGCAGGGGGTGTGGATGTCGCGCATGATCGAATCCTTGGGCGCCAAGGCGGTGCTGTGCTCGGCGTTGGGCGGGGAGACCGGGCACGTGCTGCGGCACCTGATCGGGGTCGAGCTGAAGGCGCGGGACGTTGCCGCCCGCAACGGCGGGTACGTGCACGACCGGCGTGACGGCGGACGCGACCTGGTGGTGCGGATGCCCGCCGACCCGCTGTCCCGCCACGAGCTGGACGACCTGTACGAGATGACCCTGATCGAGGCGCTGAACGCGGGTGTCGCGGTGCTCAGCGGTCCCGCCGCGGACGACACGCCGGTGCCCGACTCAGTGTACGAACGCCTCGCCAACGATCTACGCGGCAACGGCTGCCGCGTGGTCGTGGACCTGTCCGGCGCCCGGCTCGCCGCCGCGCTCGCGGGCGGCCCCACGGTGGTGAAGGTCAGCCACGAGGAGTTGGTGTCGGACGGGCGCGCCGAGTCCGACGCCCTGCCGGACCTGGTCCAGGGCGCCCTGAAGATCGCCGACTGCGGCGCGAGCGCGGTCGTCGTGTCCCGGGCCGCGGAGGAGACGTTGACCTGGATCGACGGTGACGTGTACCTGGTGGACGTGCCCGATCTGAGCCCCGTCGACACGCGCGGCGGCGGTGACTCGATGACCGCCGGACTGGCCGCCGGACTGGCCCTGGGCGGCTCGATCGAGGACTCGCTGAAACTCGGCGCGGCGGCCGGCGCGGTCAACGTGACCAGACACGGGCTGGGCACCGGCAGCGGTGACGTGGTGCGCGCGCTGGTCGACCGGGTGAAGCTGAGGCCGTGGGAGGACGCATGAGGGTGCTCATCACCAACGACGACGGCATCGACTCGCCCGGCCTGGCCGCCTTGGCGCGCGGCGCCGTGGCGCACGGGTGGACGACCGTGGTCGCCGCGCCCGCCGCCGAGGCCAGCGGCACGAGCGCCGGACTGACCGCCGCCGAGGACCACGACCGGGTCCGGGTCGAACGCCGCGAACTGGCCGGACTGGACGGCGTGCCCGGCCACGCCGTCTCCGCGCACCCCGCCCTCATCGCCATGGTCGCCGCGCAGGGCGCGTTCGGCGACCCGCCCGACATCGTGCTGTCCGGCGTGAACAGGGGCGCGAACGTCGGCCGCGCGGTCCTGCACTCCGGCACCGTCGGGGCCGCCCTCACCGCCGCCATCAACGGCGCACGCGCGATGGCGGTGTCCCTCGACGTCGGGCTGGACCCGGACGTCCACCACCACTGGGACACCGCCGTCGCGGTCGCCGCCGGGCTGTTCGACCACCTCGCCTCGATGCCGGCCGGCACGGTGCTCAACCTCAACGTGCCGAACTGCGCCGACACGCGCGAACCGCGCCGGGCGAGCCTCGCCGAGTTCGGCTCCGTGCGGAGCCGGGTCAAGCACACGGACGACGGCACGATCGGCATCGCCACCGTCCTCGTGGAAGGCGAACTGCCTCCGGGCAGCGACGCCGCCCTACTGGCGAGCGGTCACCCGACCGTCACACCCCTGCGGTCGGTGGCCGAAGACCTCGACCTCGTGTTCGAACCGTCCTAATCGTCGTCGGTGCGCTCCCCCGTCGCGGGCTCGGTCTGGTCCGCATCGGACCTGACCAGCGCGTCCTCGGCCCCGTTCACCAAATCGGGACCGCCCCATTGGCCGCTGTCGCTCTGACCCAGCCGGTGCTTCGCCATGGTGTGCTCCCATCGATCGCCGGACAGGTACCCACTTCCGGGCGACCTCACACGCGTGAATCGGTGGCCCACGCCGAACTGTGGCGAGGGCCACCGACGTTCACGGACGTGATCAGCGGGCGTAGTACACGTCCGGCCACGGCGCGGACACGGTGCCGCTCCCGATGTGGAAGCTCGGGTGCGGCGGCTGGTTGTAGGCGGTGTTCTGCCACGCGATGGCGACCCGGTACATCGTGTCGTGCATCAACGTGGGGATGCGGCGGTCCGTCTGGTGCGGGGTGGAGTAGATCCGCAGCGCGGAGTTGTCCGAGGTCCGCCAGACGACCTCCTCGCGCCAGTCGCCCAGGATGTCGCCGGACAGGGCGGGGGTGGCCTTGGTGCCGTTGTTCGAGGCCACGCCGCTGCCGGTGAGCAGCCGGGTGTCGCCGGACGTGCCGTACTTGTCGATCCTGGTCTGGTCGAGCAGCTCGCGGGACGAGTCGCCGTCCCACCAGATCAGGAAGTTCGCCGACGACGGCTTGCGGGCGATGCCGGTGCCGCTGGTGTTGCGCAGCTGGGTGTCCGCGCTCGACCACGACTCCGCGCCGGGGCTGCCCGCGTAGATGTCGGCCGAGATGCCGCGGCCGTTGTCACCGGCCGGGGCGGTGGTCCACAACCGCTGACCGGTCCGGGCGTCGGCGAACCACGAGCCGGGCTTGGACGAGTCCTCGGAGACCTTGTAGTACTCCAGGCCCGGACGTGACGGGTCGAGGTCGCCGAGGTGCGCGGCGTCGCCGTGGCCGAGGCCGGTGGTCCACAGACCGCGGCCGGTGTCGTCGATGGTGGCCGCGCCGTAGACGATCTCGTCCCGGCCGTCCTGGTCCACGTCGCCGATGGTCAGCGAGTGGTTGCCCTGACCCGCGTAACCGCTGTTGCCGGAGGTGTTCGAGTCGAACGTCCACCGCTTGACCAGCGCGCCGTTGCGGAAGTCCCACGCGGCGACGACGGCACGCGTGTAGTAGCCGCGGGCCATGATCAGGCTGGGCCGTGCGCCGTCCAGGTACGCGGTGCCGGCCAGGAACCGGTCGACCCGGTTGCCGTAGCTGTCACCCCAGGACGAGACCGTGCCGCGCGGCGGGTCGTAGTTCACCGTGGACATCGCCGCACCGGTCTGACCGTTGAACATGGTCAGGAATTCCGGCCCGGTCAGGATGTAACCGGACGAATTGCGGTGATCGGCGGTGGAACTCCCGATCACGGTGCCGCGACCGTCACGGGTGCCGTCCGCGGTCTTCATGGCGACCTCGGCGCGGCCGTCACCGTCGTAGTCGTACACCTGGAACTGGGTGTAGTGCGCGCCCGCCCGGATGTTCCGGCCCAGGTCGATGCGCCACATGCGGGTGCCGTCGAGCCGGTACGCGTCGATGTAGACGTTCCCGGTCACGCCCGACTGCGAGTTGTCCTTCGCGTTGTCCGGGTCCCACTTCAGCACGAACTCGTAGTCGCCGTCGCCGTCCAGGTCGCCGACGCTCGCGTCGTTCGCGCTGTACCCGACGCCCGGTGACTGGATCGGCACGTCCCGGTAGCCCGCGCCGAACGAGAGCGAGGGTGGGGACGCCGGCTGCTCGGACCCGTTCACGATGGCGCTCACCGTGTAGGTGGCGTCCGCGGGCGCGCCGTTGTCCAGGTAGTTGGTGGACGCCGTGATCGGCGTGCTCGTGATCCTGGTCGAGCCCCGGTACACGAGGAACGACACGTTGGACGGGTCGCCGGCCAGCAGCCGCCAGCTGACGAGGTTGCCGGTGCCCGAACGGACGCTCACCACACCGCGGTCCAGCCGCTCGGCCTGCTTGCGACCGGTCGGGTCGGCCGGGCCGGGCTGCTGGGTCGTGGAGGACGGCGGCGTGGTCGTGGTCGTCGGCGTGGGGTCGACGGCGCCGGTGCACGTGACGCCGTTGAGCGTGAAGGTCGTGGGCACGCCGACCTGGTCGCCGGTCATCGTGGCGTTGAAGCCGAACGACGCCGTGCCGCCGGTCGGGATGACCCGGTTCCAGTCCACGTTGGACGCCGTCACGCTCGCGCCGTCGGAGTCGAACGTCGCGTTCCACCCCTGGCCCATGCGCTCGGAGCCGGGGAACGCCCAGGCGAGTCGCCACCCGTCCACCAGGTCGCCGACGTTCCTGATCGTCACGTTGGCGGAGAACCCGCCCTGCCACTTGTTCTGCACCGTGTAGTCGACCCCGCAGCCGGGGGCCGCCGACGCCACGCCGACCATCACCGTGCCGCCGGTCAGTGCGATGACCGCCGTGGCGGCGCCGATCGCGCGCACTCTGAACGAGTTGGTGAGCACCGTTGCTCCTTCGTCGTTGTTCTGGGAGCGCTCCCAGAAGTGCCCAGGGTAACGCCCAAATGGGGCACATGACAGTCACCTGGTCAAGATTGCGTTGAAGCGTTCAAACGCGCCGTTCACCGGTACCGACGACGCACCCGGGGCACCCGCCTGCTCGACTCGCGGACGACCAGTTCGGGGGCGAAGAGCACGTGCCGGTGCGTGTGCTCGGCCGGTCGCAACGTCTCCTCGATCACCAGCTCCGCCCCGGTTCGGCCGATCAGCTGGCGCGGCTGGCGCACCGAGGTGAGCGGCACGGCAGCGGCGGCGGCGAAGTCGATGTCGTCGTAGCCGACGATCGCGATCTCCTGCGGCACCCGCACGCCGGCCCGCACCAGCACTTGGAGCACGCCGAGCGCGAGCAGGTCGTTGGCGCAGAACACCGCGTCCGGCCGGGTGCGCGGGGGACGGGCCAGCAGCTGCTCGCCGGCGCGCTGCCCGGACACCACGTTGAGCGCCGGCACCTTCAGCTCCTCCAGCACGCCCTCCTCACGGCCGGCCTTGCGCACCGCGTCCACCGCGCCCTGGTGCCGCTGCCGGGCCTGGTGGATGCGGGACGGCCCGTTGACCATCACGATCCGCTCGTAGCCCTCGGCCAGCAGGTGGGTGACGGCGGTCTCGCCACCCGCCCGGTCGTCCACGGCCACCGCGCACAGGTCGGGGTCGACGGTCGGGTGGTCGAGCAGCACGACCGAGATGCCCCGCTCGCGCAGCCTCCGCACGGGGGCGAGGTCGCTGTCGACGGGCGTGATCAGCACGCCGTGCACCCGCTGCTCGGCCAGCAGCTCCACGTGCCGCGCCTCGCGCTGCGCCGACTCGTCGCTGTTGCACAGGATCACCGCGTGCCCGGCGTCGCTGGCGGTGTCCTCGACCCCGCGCGCGACGTCGGTGAAGAACGGGTTGCCCACGTCGAGGACCACGAGCCCGATGGCGCGCGGCGTGCCCGAACGCAGCTGACGGGCGGCGTCGTTGCGGACGAAACCCAGCTCGACGATCGCGCCCAGGACGCGGTCCCTGGTGGCCGGCGCGACGACCTCGGGGCGGTTCAGGACGTTGGAGACCGTGCCGACGGACACCTTCGCGCGCGCGGCCACGTCGCGGATGCTCACCGGCAACGCCACCGTGCCTCCTCGGCGGGCCGCAGTACCCGACCCCGTTGGATCAAAACCGTTTCACAGCCCAATGGTCCAGTCCAGTGTCAGTCCAGGTGGAAGACCTCCGTCAGCGGCTTCATGGCCTCGTCGGGATGCCTGCCGTCCAAGGCGACGAAGAACTCGGCCATCTCCGTCTGCCACCGGTCGTTCACCTCGCGGTCGCGCATGCCGCGCTGGGCCGCGTCCCAGTCCGGCGTCTCCAGGTAGCCGACGAGCAGCCCGTCGTCGGCCAGGAAGAGGCTGTAGTTGCCCCAGCCCGTCTCGCGCAGCGCCTCCCGCATCTCCGGCCACACCTCGCGGTGCCGCTCCCGGTACTCCTCCAGCCGCTCCGGACGCACCCGGAGCAGGAAGCACACACGTCGCACGTCGACCTCCGCCATAGAACGTTTCACAAGGACAGGGCTTCACGGCTGCGCACGCCGTCGTAGAACGCCACCCGCACGGTGATCTCCCGCTCCTGGCCAGGCGCGAGCACCACGGGCGCATCCCACGCGAGGGCGGAGCCGATGCCCTGGTACTGCCCGACCCGCACGAACCACGGGTCGGTCGGACCCGACACCACGGCCGTCCACGGGCGCACCGGGTCACCGACCACGACCGCGACCCACGGCGCGGTGCTTCCGTTGACCTCCTCCTCCCCCACGCCGTTCGGGCTGTGCACCCGCACGTACATCGGATCGAGGTCGGGCAGCCGCCAGAACCAGCCGCCGTAGCCCGCGCCCGCCCGGCCCTTGCTCCCGGGACTGTGCAGCACCACGTCGTCCTCGGCGGTCAGCACGCTGGTCCACTCCAGCTCCCAGCCGTCGGTCAGCATCCGGCGGCGGACGCGGCGGCGTTCGCGCAGCATCGCCTTTCCCGCCGAGTCGCACCAGGCCAGCTCGCCGGGGCCGGACTCCTCGACCCGGCCCAGCTCCCCCGGCACGTAACCCTGGCCGGGCACGTAGTTCCGCCCGCCCCACAGGTTGACGCCGTTGACGTCGGGCAGCGCCAGGCCGATGCCCCGGTGCCACTGGTGGTCGTCCGGGTGCTCGCCGGTGACCACGACCCCGCCGAGCGTGCGCACGGGGTGCAGCGCCGGTCGGGGCACGACCAGTGGCAGCCGCACGCTGTCCCAGCCGTACCGGGCGACGCCGCCCAGCGGCGACCACGGCGCCTCCAGTTCGGCGAACGTGCGCAGGTGCTCGGCGGCCTTGGCCACCACGTGGTCCACTCCGTCGACGTCCACCCGCTTGCCGTTGCGGCGCAACCACGCCGGGTCGATCGGCACCGGATCGGGCGCGGTGCGCACCGCCTCCAGCACCCGCATGAACCCGCCCGTCGCGGCCAAGGGCGAGTGCAGCGGCACCGCGGGATCCTTGAGGTGGGCCAGCAGGTTCCGCAGTGGGCTGTCGTGCCGGTACCGCTCCTCGATGCCGTCGATCACCAGCCGGTGCTGGGTGTAGTGCAGTTCAGCGCGCTTGCGGCTGCCGTGCACGACGAGCACCGGCTCCCGCACGACCTCGGCGCACAGCGTCACCGCGACCACGACGACCGTGCCGTTGCGGGTGCGCAGCCGCAGGCAGGAGGTGTCGTCGGCCTCGATGTCGCGGGCGCGCAACAACTCCAGCTCGACGTCGTCCACGTCGTCCACGCCCGTGCTGTCGTCCAACGCCAGCGCGGTGGCGATGCCGTGCGCGAACGGGTTGGTCAACGCTCCGTCCACCACGGGCACGCCGTCGAGCGTGCGACGACCGGCCCACGTCGCGCGGGTGTAGTAGGCGTCGTCGCGCGACCACGTGCCGCGCACGCCGATGCCCCTGATCTCGCCCAACGTGCCCAAGCGCATCAGCTCGGCCAGCCGGTGCACGGCGTGCGAGCCCAGGCTCTGGAAGCCGACCTGGACCAGCCTGCCCTCGGACCGCTCGACCAGCCCGTGCCAGTCGGCGAGCGTCGGCGTGGGCGGTTTCTCCAGCAGCAGGTGCGCGCCGGCGTCCAGGACCTGGTGCGCCAACGGCACATGGGTGTGCAGGGGCGTGGACACGATGCCGATGTCCGCGCCGCGCAGCAACGTCGACAGGTCCGCGTCCACCGGCCGGTCGCCGATGATCCGCCGGGCCTCGTCGTCCAGCGCGCCGACCTCGCACACGCCCGCCAGCCGCACCAGCCCTTCGGCCTCCAGCGCGGCGATCTCCCGCAGGTACAGCCGCCCGTAACCGGAAGCCCCGGCGAGCACCACCCGCGGCGTCACCGGCGTTCCACGGCAACCGCGGCGAACACCAGCAGACCCGGCACGATGATGACGAACGCGGGCGCCTGAGCGACCACCAGCACCGCGATCACCAGCGCGACGACCAGGTACGCGTACCCGACCCAGTCACGCGAAGGGTCGGCCAGCGACACGGCCCACCGGTCACCCGGACTCCACCGTGCCGCCGTCCGCAGCAGCACCAGCACCAGTCCTGCCAAAGCCAGCCCGATCACCGGACCTAGGACGGAAGCACCCGGGAGCCCGCCCAGCACCGCCAGCACGTCCATCACGCCGACCGCCAGCACCACCACCGGGACCACGACCGCGACCGGGTCGCGCAGCGCCTGACCCAGCAACACGACGAACCGCCGCACCGTGGGTGTGCGGCCACCGTCGACCAACTCGCGCAGCAGCACCGCACCCGCCGCCGCGGCGGGCAACGCCGTCAGCACCGGAAGCGACGCTACGGTCACCAGCACCCCGATCAGCAGCACCTCGGCCAACAACGCCAAAGGCCGCACCCACGGGCTCATCGCCCCCTGCTCCCGCATAGCGCCCCTCACCCCTTGAGACCGGACGTCGCCACACCTTCGACCAGGAATCGCTGGAACGCCAGGAAGAACAGCCCGATCGGCAGCAGCGCGAGCACCGACATGGCGAACATCGGCCCGAACGCCGACTGCGACGCCTGGTCGATGAACAGCTGCAACGCCAACGGCAGGGTGAACATCTCCGGGTCGTTGAGGTAGATCAACTGGCTGAAGAAGTCGTTCCAGGTCCAGATGAACGTGAAGATCGCGGTGGTGATCAGGGCCGGCCGCAGCAGCGGCAGGATCACGTGCCGGAACACCCCGATCGGACCGCAGCCGTCCAGCGTCGCCGCCTCGTCCAGCTCACGCGGCAGCGAGCGGATGAACTGGACCATCAGGAAGATGAAGAACGCGTCGGTGGCCAGGAACTTCGGCAGCACCAGCGGCCAGAAGGTGTTCACCATCTCCATCTGCTGGAAGATCACGTACTGCGGGATCAGCACCACGTGCTGCGGCAGCATGATCGTGATCATCATGAACCCGAACATCGGACCGCGACCGCGGAAGTGCAGCCGGCCGAACGCGTAGGCCGCGAGCGAGCACGACAGCACGTTGCCGACGACCGCGCCGACCGAGATCATCAGCGAGTTCCAGAAGTAGTGCAGGACGCCGAACTCGCCGACGCCGTCGAACACCTCGGCGTAGTTCTCGCCGGTCGGGTCCCGCGGCAGCAGCGCGAGCGTCGAGACCACCTCCGTCGCCGGCTTGAACGACGTGGAGACCAGCCAGACCACCGGGTACAGCAGGACCAGGAGGACGCCGATGACCAGGACGTGCCACACGGCCTTCTTGGGCCACCCGGATTTCGCCGGCTCGGCTTTCGACGGCTTGGACGTGGACGACACCGGTGTCCCGGATGCGGCAGTCATCGTGCTCAACGGTCCTCCCCCGCGTAGAACACCCAGCGCCGGGCGCTGCGGAACACCAGCGCGGTCAGCACCGCGACCACGACGAGCAGCACCCAGGCCATCGCCGAGGCGTAGCCCATCCGGAAGTCGGTGAACCCGCGCTGGTACAGGTAGAGCGGGTAGAGCAGGGTCGCGTCGCTGGGACCGCCTCGTCCGCTGCTCACCACGAACGCGCCGGTGAACGCCTGGAACGCGTGGATGGTCTCCAGCACCAGGTTGAACAGGATCACCGGCGACAGCATGGGCAGCGTGACGCTGAGGAACCGGCGGGCCGGCCCCGCGCCGTCGATCGCCGCCGCCTCGTACAGCTCCCGCGGCACCTGCTTCAGCCCGGCCAGGAAGATCACCATCGGCGCGCCGAACTGCCAAGCGGCCAGCGCCACCAGCGTGTAGAGCGCGTACTGGGGCTGGTCGACCCAGCCGCCGAGGTCGAGGCCGACCGAGGACAGCAGTCGGTCCACCGTGCCGTCGGTGGAGAACATCGCCCGCCACGCCAGCGCGACGCTCACGCTCGCGCCCAGCAGCGACGGCGCGTAGAACGCCGACCGGTACAGACCGACGCCCGAGCGCTGCCGGTTGAGCAGCATGGCCACCGCGAGCGCCAAGCCGAGCTTGAGCGGCACCGAGATCAGCACGTACTTGGTGGTGGTCCACGTCGCGTGCCAGAACCGCTCGTCGGCGGTGAACATGGTCACGTAGTTCTCGACGCCGATCCAGCTCGGCGCCTCGAACAGGTCGTAGTCGGTGAACGACAGGTACAGCGACGCCACCATCGGGCCGATGGTCAGCAGCGTCGCGCCGATGATCCACGGTGACAGGAACAGGTACGCCACGCCCTGGCCCCGCCGACGCCCGCGGGTGGCGGGCGCCGGCGGCGGTTCGACGACCTCGGGCCGCTTCACGAGGGATTGCGTCACGTCAGGACCCCAGCGACTTCTCGGCGTCCTGGATCACGCGCTTGGCCGCGTCGGCCACGCTCACCCGGTTGAAGATCACGTCGTCGTAGGTGCGCTGGAAGTCGCGCTTGATCGCCGACGAACCGGTGGGCCAGGCGCCGAACGCCGGACCGATCTTGTCCTTCTGCGCCACCTCGTAGTCGCACACGGCCTTGCTGCCGCCCTCCGCGGACGAGCACACCTGCGCGCGGACCTCCTCGTTCGGCGGCACACCACGCGAAGCGCCGAGCAGCTTGCCCGCCTCCGGGTCGTTGACCAGGAAGTCGAGCAGCTTCACCGCCGCGTCCTTGTGCTTGGAGCGCTGGCCCACCGCGAACGACACCGGCGGCATGGCGGCCATGCCGCTCTCGGCCGCGTCACTGGGCAGCGGAGCGACCTTGAGGCTGGGGCCGTACGCGCTGAAGTAGCCGGTGACGCCCGAGTCGTACCCGATCTCCGAGGCAGCCTGCTTGGTCACCATGCCGGAGTTCTGCACCGAGCCGTCCATCTTGGTGGTCACCTCGGCGGGAGAGACGCCCTTCCCGGGCCGCATCTTCCCGATCATCTCCCAGTACTCGGTCAGCTCCTCGGCGCTGAAGCCGAGCTTGCCGTCCGGGGTGTAGAGGGACTTGTCGCGCTGGTGCAGCCACACCTCGAACCAGTCGATGGCCCAGCCGAAGTCGGTGGTGCCGGACACCTGGCCGGCCGCGCCGACCTTGGTCATCGCGTCGGCGAACTCCGTCCAGGTCCACTTCTCGCCGGGCGCGGTGGGCACCTTGGCGCCGACCGCCTCGAAGTGGGTCGGGTCGAAGATCAGCATCTGGGTGGTGGCGCCGGCCGCGACGGCGTGCTGCTTGCCGTCGACCTTGCCGCCTTCGAGCAGGTTCGCGGGGATCTTGTCGACCTTCAGGGTCTTGCCCACGTACTCGCCGAGGTCGGCCAGCACGTTGCGGCCCGCGTACTCGCCGATCGTGCCCCGGTCCAGTTGCAGCAGGTCAGGGCCCGCGCCGCCGGCGACCTGGGTGGACAGCTTCTGGAAGTACGCGTCGTAGCCGCTGTACTCCGTCTCCACCTTGATGTCCGGGTTGCGCTTCTGGAACTCCTCGACCGCCGCCCTGGTGACCTTGGCGCGGTCCTCGTTGCCCCACCAGACGAACCTCAACGTCACCGATCCGTCAGCCGACTCGCTGCCGCACCCGGACAGCGCCGCGGTCGACGCCAGGAGCCCGACCAGCAAGCCCGCCGCGCCGCGGCGAGACATTCGTCCCATCACCCTCACCTCTCGATTGAATCGGTTCAAGCAATGTAGGTGAGCCCCATCACCGGGGTCAAGGCTGCTGTTCCGATGTTGAAACTCGATCGTCATCCAGTATTGCGATTTATGTTGAAACGGTTCATCGTGTGTCTTCGTCAGGCACCTCGCGCAAAGTCGCGCTCCCTGGAGGCCCGCACATGACCCGCGTCAGACCCCTGTTCGCCGTCCTCACAGCACTCGCCATAGTGCTGTCCACGTCCCCCGCCTCGGCGACATCCCCGACCGAGGCCTCACCCGGCGGAGCGCGGCTGGAACGCCTCGACCGCGGCCTGGTCGCCGCACGCACCACCGCCGGTGTGCACCTGAGCTGGCGGCTGCTGCGCCACGAGGCCACCGGCCACACCGACACCGGCCTCGCCGGTCCTGCCTTCGCGGTCTACCGCGACGGCAAGAAGATCGCCACGGTGACCGACAGCACCAACTACCTCGACGCCGAAGGCGGCTCCGAGTACCGGGTGGCCCCGGTGGTCCGCGGCCGGCAGGGCGACCTGAGCAAGCCCGTGTCGCCGTGGGCGGGCGGGTCCTACGACCTGCCGCTGCGCAAGCCCGCCGACGGCGTGACGCCGACCGGTGAGGCCTACACGTACTCCGCCAACGACGTGAGCGTCGGCGACGTGGACGGCGACGGCAGCTACGAGTACGTGGTCAAGTGGGACCCGTCCAACGCCAAGGACGTCTCGCAGATCGGGTACACCGGGCCGACGTACGTCGACACGTACCGGTTCGACGGCACCCTGCTGCACCGCGTCGACCTGGGCGTGAACATCCGTTCCGGCGCGCACTACACGCAGTTCCTGGTCTACGACTTCGACGGCGACGGCCGTTCGGAGATGATGATGAAGACCGCGCCCGGTTCGAAGGTGACGTCCTACGACCGGCACGGGAACGTCGCGTCGGAGCGGCACGTGACCATGCCGCGCGAGGACGTCAAGGCGGGCTACTCGCACAGCGACGACTACCGGCTCAGCGCCGCGGGCTACTACGAGCACGTGGTGGAGATGTTCCGCGGCTGGCACCAGCACCCCGAGGTGGTGGCCGGCAAGTGGCCCGCGACGTTGGAGCAGGCGTTCGGCATCGAGCCCCGGCACAGCTACCCGCTGTCCGATGTGGACGCCCGTGCGATGGCGGACCACTTCATCGACGTGTACGCGCCGAGTCGCAGCGCCCGCAACAACCTCCGGGCGTTCGCCGGGTTCATCGTCGACGGTCCGGAGTACCTGACCGTGTTCGACGGCAAGTCCGGCCGTGAGCTGGAGACCGTGCGGTACGAGCCCGGTCGGCACGACGACGGCCTCATGTGGGGCGACTACGCGCTGGGCCGGATCGAGCCGGGCAACCGGGTGGACCGGTTCCTCGCCGGTGTCGCGTACCTGGACGGCAAGAACGCGTCGGCGGTGTTCGCCCGCGGCTACTACACGCGGACGACGCTGGTGGCGTACCGGTGGAACGGCCACAAGCTGACCAAGGACTGGTTCGTGGACAGCGGGTGGGTGCCGATGAGCAACCCGTTCAACTTCCCGGTCCACGGCCGTGACGGCACCTCGCCGGAGTACGGCTCGCTGGCCACGCAGGGCGCGCACTCGTTGAGCGCGGCGGACGTGGACGGCGACGGCAAGCACGAGATCGTGTACGGCGCTTCGACCATCGACCACGACGGCAAGCTCCTGTACAGCTCGTCGGGCGTGCTGCCGCCGGGCAGCGCCGACCCCGGCGCGACGGCGCGACTCGGGCACGGCGACGCGTTGCACGTGACGGACATCGACCCGGCTCGACCGGGTCTGGAGATCCACATGGTGCACGAGGGCGGGACCTACGCGCCCTACGGCTACACGCTGCGTGACGCGGCGACCGGTGAGGTGCTCTACGGCGGGTACACCGGTCGGGACACCGGGCGCGGCATGGTCGGTGACGTGCTGCCGGACGAGCCGGGCCTGGAGACGTGGGCATCGGTGCCTGGCGGTTCGGGCGCGGTCGGGTTGTGGTCGGCGGACGGGCGTCCGCTGTCGGCCTCGATCCCCGGCACGAACGCGAGCATCCGCTGGGCGGCGGACCTCACCACGCAGATCGTGGACGGCGCGGGCACGGTGACGCCGTCGATCAAGGACTGGCGGCGCGGGACCCTGCTCACCGCGACGGGCACGCTGACCAACAACGGCACCAAGGGCAACCCGTCGCTGGTGGCGGACGTGTTCGGCGACTGGCGCGAGGAGATGGTGGTGCGCACGGCGGACAGCTCGGCGTTGCGGATCTACCTGAGCACCGAGGTCACGGGGCACAAGCTGTACACCCTGATGCACGACCCGCAGTACCGGGTCGACGTCGCGCGGCAGCAGACCTCGTACAACCAGCCCGCGTACACCGGCTTCTACCTGGGCTCGGACACGGACTGGTCGAAGGTTCCGCGCTAGCCCTGTCCACGCCGGCTTGTCTCAAGCAATGCGGCCGTGCCGCACCGACTTCGAGGTTCGTCCACTCGAAGGTGGTGCGGCACGGCCGTTTTCATTGACTGGCAATGGGTCCGTCCGGTTCGGCGGGTCGCTTGGCGGTCCGGTGGCGGGTCCGGTGGAATGATCGGGTTCTCCAGCGCACGGATGGAGGGGCATGACCGACGCCGATTTGCCCGGTTTCTTCCACGATGCCGACAACGCCTCGCAGCGGGGTCAGCGGTTGACGTTGACGTGGAGCAGGATTCGGCTGTTCAGCGCCATCGCGGCCGGTCTCGGAGGTGCGCTGGAGTGGAAGCTCGCCGAGAACTTCCACCCGTGGGCGGCCTTGGCGCTGGTGGCGTTCTCGGTGGCGCTGGTGGTGGAGATCCTGCTGTGGACGCAGCAGCCCGAGCGCGAGTGGTACGCCGGGCGCGCGGTCGCCGAGTCGATCAAGACGCTGGCCTGGCGGTACGCGGTGGCCGGCGCGCCGTTCTCGGCCGGCGTCGAAGACCCCAAGGCGTTGTTGCGGGAACGCGTGAACGAGGTGATCGCGCAGGGCGAGCAGCGGTTGCCGCTGGAGAGCGACGACCCGTTCGCCACGGCCTCGATGGCGAAGCTGCGGGCGGCGCCGTTCGAGGAGCGCCGGAAGGTGTACCTGGAGAACCGGCTCCAGGCGCAGAAGACCTGGTACGCGGAGCGGTCGAAGGTCAACCGGCTGCGCGCGATGCAGTGGCGGACCGCGCTGGTCGTCGGCGAGGTGCTGGCCGTGGTGCTCGCGGGCGGGCGGGCGTTCGGCCTGTGGGAGGTCGACCTGTCCGGCATGCTCGCGGCGGCCTTGGCCAGCGGCGCGGCGTGGCTCGGGACGCGGCGGCACTCGACCCTGGCGACCAGCTACTCGTTGGCCGCGCGTGAGCTGGTGCTGGTGCGGTCCAAGCTGCTCGACGCGGACGAGGCGTCGTGGGACGCGGCGGTGGCGGAGGCGGAGGAGACGATCAGCCGGGAGCACCAGATGTGGCTGGCATCGCGCCCGGTGGAGAGCTGACCGCTCGACCGCCGCGTAGTTGTACTCATGCAGCACCGTTCGCCGGTCGTGGAGACTGGGCGGATGGAAGATCTCGACCAGCGGAAGCGCAAACGCCCCGGTGTGGCGTTCGCGGGTTTCCTCGTGCCGTTCGCGCTGCTGATGGCGGTGATGGCGGCGCACCGGGCGCAGTCCTTCGACGCGCTGGGCTGGCACGGTGGCGAGTACGCCTACGCGTTCATCGGCGTCGCGCTCGGCGCCGTCGTGGTGGGAGCGCTGCTCAAGGCCGCCCGGCCGCCGTGGCCCTCGGTCGGCACCGGCATGATCCTCGCCGGCACCGTGGGGGTCCTGATCGCCATCGCGATCGTCGCGTTGTTCGTGATCGCCTTCTCCGGGATGGTGTCCTGACCGGTGTCCTGGGCGTTACCGCGCGGACAGCCAGGACAGCAGCTTTCCCATGTTCGCCACGTACGCCGCGGTGCTGATGACCAGCGGGCGTTCGCTCGGCACGTACGGCGCTTCCGCCGGAGGGTTCCGCGGGTCGTAGGGCGAGGTGTCGTACCGGTCTCCGACGTGCTTGCTCATGTACGCCGTGCCGTCGTAGGGGTCTGCGGGCGCGGGACCGCGGTACGGGTTGGTGACGGCGTCAGCGGGGGTGAGCCAGTGGCCCTTCGGTCCGAGGTCGGCCACCAGCGCCTCGGCCTGGGCGTCGGTGACGGTCGGGAGTGGTGGCGGGGCGTCCCGGAACAGGTCGGTCAGGGCCAGGTCCCGCAGGGAGAAGTAGCGCGGCAGCGGGATGGGTCGGCCGGTCAGCGGTGACCTGGCCTTGAGGTCGGCCACCTGCCGCGGGGTGAGCGACATCAGCTCGTCGTAGGTGGCGCGCAGGGACGCGGTGTCGACCGCGCGGCCCGCCGAGTAGTGGCTGGGCGTCGAGCGGTGGTCGTAGTCGAAGTAGTAGGCGCCGTTGCGGACGTTCGAGCCGAAGCGGTGGACGAACCTCGCCCGGTTCGTGCCGAGTTCGACGAACGTGGGGTGCGTGCGGCCGGCCAGCAGCGGGTTCTCGCCGATCTGCTGGTCCGTGAGGCGGCAGCCGTCCAGCCACGCGATGGCCTCCGGCACGCGGGCCAGGTAGGCGTGGTCGCCGGTGAGCCGGAAGTAGTGGAACAGCTGGTTGACGTTGGTCTGCGTGGTGTGGGTGGTCAACGCCCTGGGCTCGTAGGACCGCGCGCCCGCCGGTGCGCCGGCCGGTCGTCCGCCCGCCGTCCTCGACAGGTGTTGCAGACCCCAACCCGCCTGCGGACCGGGCTGGTGGAGGCGGTGCAGGCAGCGCATGGCACGCACCACTGGGTCCACGAGGTCGTGCCTGCCCAGCGTGGACACGCACATCAGCAGGAACTTGATGTTCTCACCCAGCACGTCGTCGTTGAACGTGACGTGGCCGGTGTAGTCGCCGTCCTCCATGCCGTGGCCGACGTCGTCCGGCAGCCACGGCGGCCGTGCGTCGGGCCACGGGGACCGCGTGATCGCGCCAGGGCGGTGCGGGAAGCGCTGCGGCCAACCGCCGTCCGCCACACCGCCTCGGAACTGCGCCTTCAGCACGAACCGGATCGCCCGCTCGACCGCCGTGCGGAACCGATGGTCACGACGTTCCAGGTACAGGCGCAGCAGCAGTTGGGCCGCCGACGCGGTGCCGCCGTCGTCGAACGTGGCGTTGTCGTAGTGGTGTTGGAACTCCTCCAGCCGCCAGCCGTTCGCGCCGACGGTCTCGTACCAGCGGCGCAGTGACGCCGTGCCCGCGAAGTCGTGGACGTAGTTCCAGCCGCCGATGGGCAGTTGCGCCCGCACGAGTGCCAACCCGGTCCGTTCGGCCGCACGGAGGAACGTTTCGTCGCCGGTGGCGTGGTAGGCGTCGAGCATGCTGTGGCCGACGGACGGCGTGCCGGGTGGCTGGACCCAGCACATCGTGCGGTTGGCCTCCATCTCGCCCCAGGTGCGGGACAGGTCGGGCAGGTAGCTCCAGACGTACCCACCGCGGTACGACAGGCGTTCGTCCAGGAACGCGGCGGCCCGGCGCATCGCACCGACCACGTCGGGTCCGGCGGGCGCCGCGACGGCCGGTGGTCCCACCGCGGCGGCGACCGCCGGAGCTGTCACGAGCAGGCCGAATCGACGTCGGGTGAAAGCCATCGACCAGCAGTACAGGTCCGACGGCCGGCGCGTCAACGGTGGATCACAAGCGTGAACCGAGTGGTCCGCGCGGTCCACAGTGGACCGGAACTCGTGATCTTCTCCGTCACTCGACCGATGTCTCCGCGGCGGTGCGGCCTCATCGTTGGTGCATCGCACCGATGCCCGCACAACGACGTGCGGCCTCACCGGGAGGTGCACCCAGCATGATCCACTCTGTGCCCGCCGCTCGACCGGACGACGCCGAAGCCCGTGCCGAGACGATGGCCCGGTTCCTCCGCGACGTACCCGTCCCGTTCACCCGTGTGCTGTCCCTGTGGGTGGGCTACCGCCTGCGCCGCGACCCCCGGCAACCGGACACCCCGCACTCCCTCACCCCGCGCCAGGCCCACCTGCTCGGCTTACCGCCGCACGCCACCGTCACCCGGCGGGAGGGCTACCTGGTCCCGTACCTGGGCGATCAGGGCCCGCGCCTCGCCGCGATCACCGCCCTTGTGCACCGGCGGTCGTTGGAACTGGACGAGCCCGGACGCGAAGACCTCGCCAAGGGCTACGTCCCGCTCGGCGTGCTGGTCACCGACGCCCGTCGGGCCACCCACTACGCCACCACCACCCGCGCGCCCGACGACCCCGACTTCGCCGACCCGCTGCCCGACGAGCCCGACGACGTCCCCGCGCTGTGGTGCCAGGCCACCCTGCTCAGCGCCGGCCGACCCGTGGCGCTGGTCCGGGAGACCGTCTACCGGGCGGCGTTCACCGGCCGCCGGCCACCCGACCTGTCGTTCCACCTGCCCCCGGCGCCGCCACTTCTGGTGTCGTGATGCGCGCCCGGATCTCCGCCCTCGCCGCGACGACGGTGGCGGCGGGGTCCAGCGGGTACGTGGTCGCGGCGGTGCTGACCGAGGTCGCCGACGACCACGGTGTCACCACGGCGGCGGCCGGCCAGACGATCACCGCGTTCGCCCTCGCGTACGCGATCGGGTCACCGCTGCTGGCGATCCTGACCGCACGCGTCGAACGGCGTGTCCTGTTGGTGGTCGCGCTGCTGGTCGCCGCGCTGGGCAACGTCGGCGCGGCGCTCGCCCCGACGTTCGACCTCCTGCTGATCGCCCGCGTGCTCACGGCGTGCGGCGCGGCGCTGGCCACGCCGGCGGCCACCGCGGTCGCCGCCGGACTCGAACCGGACCACAAGGCGAGGGCGATGGCCGTGGTGACCGGCGGTCTGACCGCGGCGACCCTGTTGGGTGTGCCGGCCGGGCGGTTCGTCGCCGACCTGTACGGCTACCGGTCGGCGTTCGTGCTGGTCGCGGCGTTGTGCGTGGCTGCCGCCCTGGTGGTGCGGGTCGCGGTGCCGCGGGTGCGGACCGGTCCGGTGTCGGGGTTCCGGCAACGGCTGGCGCCGCTGGCCGACCCTCCGGTGCGGCGGCTGCTCGCGGTGTCGCTGCTGGCGTGCCTGGCGACGTTCAGCGTGTACGGCTACCTCGGCCCGATCACCGGTCAGGCGGTGGACGGCGGGCACCTGCTCGCCTACGGGGCCGGCGGCGTGCTGGGCAACGCGATCGGTGGTGTGGCCGCGGACCGCCACGGGCCGCGCACGCCGTTGCTGGTGGCGTTGGGCGGCTGCGCGGCGGTGCTCGTGCTGTTGCCGGCCGCGCTGACCGGGTCGGCCGCGTTCTTCGTGATGGCGGCGTGGGGCGCGTTGTTCTGGGCGTTCAACCCGCCCTTGTTCGCGGCCCTCGTGGCGCTGGACCCGGACCGGGCGAACCTCCTGCTCGCCCTGAACGCGTCCGCCATCTACGCGGGCATCGCGGGCGCCGGTGTGCTCGGCGGTGCGGTCGACGCCCCGGTCGTCCCTCTCGTGGGCGCTGTCGTCGCCGTCGCGGCCACCGTGATCGCCACTTCGGTCGGGGAAAGGAGGCTGGTGACGCGCTGATCGGCGCGATCCGGGTTAGGTTTCCCGCATGGCCGGAAAGGTGCCTTCGGTGGAGCTGGAGGTCGGGGACCGCGTCGTGCGGATCTCGAACCCGGATCGCGTCTACTTCCCCGCCCGCGGGGAGACCAAGCTCGACCTCGCCCGGTACTACCTGTCGGTCGGCGACGGCATCGTGCGCGCGCTGCGGGACCGGCCGTGCATGATGCACCGCTTCCCGTCCGGGGTGACGGGCGAGAAGGTGCACCAGAAGCGGCTGCCGCAGGGCGCGCCGCCGTGGGTGCCGACCGTGCGGGTGCACTTCCCCCGGTACAACCGGCATGCCGACGAGCTGTGCGTGGCCGATGTGGCGGACGTGGTGTGGGCGGTGCAGATGTCGACGGTGGAGTTCCACCCGTGGAACTCGCGGCGGTTCGACACCGAGAAGCCGGACGAGTGGCGGATCGACCTGGACCCGATGCCGGACTGCCCGTTCGACCGGGTCCGGCGGGTCGCTCACGTGGCGCACGAGGTGTTGGACGAGTTGGGCGCGGTGGGCTGGCCGAAGACCTCCGGTGGGGCCGGGATGCACATCTACGTGCGGATCAAGCCCGAGTGGGGGTTCACGGACGTGCGGCGGGCGGCGTTGGCGTTCGCGCGGGAGGTGGAGCGGCGCGCGCCGGACGACGTGACGACGGCGTGGTGGCGGCGGGACCGTGACCCGAGCAGCTTGTTCGTCGACTACAACCAAAATGCCCGCGACCACACGATCGCCGCTGCTTATTCGGTGCGGGGCGTGGCGGAGGCGACCGTGTCCACGCCGGTGCGGTGGGACGAGGTCGACTCGCTCGACCCGCGTGACTTCACCATCGCCACGGTGCCCGCCCGGTTCGCCGAGCTGGGCGACCTGCACGCCGGGATCGACGACGCGGTGTTCGGGCTGGAGCCGTTGCTGGAGTGGGCGGACCGGGACGGCGAGGAAGTCCCCGAGGAGTGAGGTTTCAGCGAGGAGTGTTGGTTTCAGCGCAGCACGCGTGGTCGACGGCGGCCCAGCGCGATGCCGTTCTCGATGTGGTGCAGCGACTCCCGCTCGGTCCAGCCCTCGATGCCATTGTGGGTCGAGGCGGCGGCCAGCAGGAGTGACGTCGCGGTCGCCTCGTCCAGCCAGCCCGCGCCGACCAGTTCACCGAGCCGGCACGCGGCGGTGAACACGGTGTGCGCGCGTCCGCCAGGTCTCGCTTCGCGGACGCGTTCCACCTCGCCGTCCACGGCGGCGGCACGGTAGGCGTCGACGCGGCGTGGCGACGGGCGTTGGGTGGGGATCGGCAGGTCCTCGGGCGGCGGTGGGGTCAGCACGGCGACCAGCCAGTCCGGCGCTGGGGCGACCGGGGCGTCCCGCAGCACCTGGTACCGGTGCGGGCCCAGGAGCGACCCGGCGGCCACGACGTACCCGCCGACACCCCTGGTGTCGACGTGCGGCGCGATCCGGCCGACGGTGTTGCCCAGCGGCACGTCCGGCGCGTGGAAGTACCGGTGCTCTCCCCCGCTGGGCGTGGCGACCGTGTACGTGTCACGCGGGTCTTCCGCGCCGTGCTGCCAGGCGCGGCGGGCGAACGCCTCCCGGCCGTGCGGGACGTCGAGGTCGACCACCAGCAACCCGGCCGGACCGCACGCGATGCCGACGTTGTAGGCGCGGCGCGACCACCAGTGCCTGATCCGGTCACGGTTCAGCGTGGCCTCGTCGTCCCAGCCGCGCAGGGCGGGAACTTTGCCGTGCGGGCGCAACGGCACCACGGGCCAGCCTCGTGCGGCGGCGGCCAATGCCGCCCGGTACCTGCTCATGCTCGTCTCCCCCTGGTGTCGGGCAACGGGGGAAGCGCCGCCGATGTCCAGTCTGCCGGGGTCGGGACTGCCGGAACAGGGCCACCAGGACGCCGTGCGCTGGGCGAGCCGGAGTCCCTCACGCAGTAGGTGGGTACCCGGCAGGTGCAACGGGTAGTCGACAGCGGAACCGACCGGATGGAGGCGTGAACGACCATGTCCGCGATGACGATGATGGACACCTACCCCGCCGAGATCAACCTGGACCGGAGCAAGCTCGCGGCCACCATCGACGCGCTGATCGAGTGCGCGGAGGCGTGCACGGCCTGCGCGGACGCGTGCCTGAGCGAGAGCTCGGTCGCCGAGTTGACCAAGTGCGTGCGGACCAACCTGGACTGCGCGGACGTCTGCGGCACGACCGCACGGGTGTTGTCCCGGCACACGGGTTACGACGCGAACATCAGCCGCACGCTGCTGGAGGCGTGCGCGATGGTCTGCAAGTCGTGCGGTGACGAGTGCGCTTCGCACGCGTCGATGCACGAGCACTGCCGGGTGTGCGCTGAGGCGTGCCGGGCCTGTGAGCAGGCATGTCTGGATCTGCTGGCCGCCATGAGCTGACCGAGGTGTACCCGTGGCGCACACGGGTAGGCCACTGGTCGGACGAGTGGAAGGAGCCCACCATGCCCGATCCAGGGAGCCACGCCTACGACGTCCGCCGCACGCGCCTGCGTGCCGAGTACGACGACCAAGGCGTGCCGGACCAGCGCGCCGACCGGGCGGCGAACGAGGAACTCCAACGCGACCACCCGCCCCGTGCCGTCGGTGAGCGGGCGGCCGGCCCGCCCGGCGGCGGTGGCGGCGTCGAGGAGGACGGCGGCCTCAACGCCCGCAGCGCCGCGTTCAGCGGTCACACGATGATCCCCGACCGGTACTCGTACGAGGGCGGCAACACGTCGCCGCCGTTGGAGTGGTCGGACGTGCCGTCGGGCACGGCGGAGTTGGCGTTGCTGTGCGAGGACCCGGACGCGCCGAGCGGCACGTTCACGCACTGGGTGGTCACCGGCATCCCCGCGGACGTGACCTCGATCGAGGAGGGGGCCGTGCCGCCGGGCGCGGTCGTCGGCCGCAACGGCTTCGGCGAACAGGGCTGGGGCGGACCCCGGCCACCGGTCGGCGACGAGCCGCACCGGTACATCTTCCGCGTGTACGCGGTCGACCGCCCGCTAGGACTAGGCGAAGGCGTCACCGCGGACGACCTACGCAGCGCGATCAAGGGCCGCGTCCTAGCCCACGGCACCCTCGTAGGCCTATTCGGCCGCTAACCCCAGGACCGTTTACTCGGGCCGGCTGACCCGCGCGCCAGTCGGCCCACCTGCTGACCGCGCTGGCTGACTCGGCAGCAGCTGACTCCGGGCTGACTCGGCGCCTGGCTGGCCGACCCCGCATCCGCTGCCCCCAGCCCCGCTGCCCGCGCCCGCTGACCCGCACCTGCCTGCCCGCTGAAGATCCTGGCGTGGGTGGAGGACCGAGGATCCAGGCCCGCCACCCACGCCGGAGTCAGCCGAGCTGCGCGATGGTGGCCCGGCAGCCGAAGCAGTACCCGCCCACGCGGTAATACCGGCCGGTTGACCAGACCGTCGCCGTGCCCGGTACCGCGGCGATACCACGCATCCCGCTGTACGCCAGCCCTTCCGGGGACTCCGTGCTCCACTCCCCAGCCACGTGATGCCCCAGGAATGGCGCCGACTCGCGCCCCACCTTGGTCTCCCCCGCCACCCACAGGCCGCCACGCCCGTCGTCCGCCACCGCGTTGAGCCTGGTCCCGGCCGCAACGACGGGCATCTTCACCTCCGTCCACACGCCGTCGGCCCAGCTCAGCGTCAACGGCCGACCGTCCGCACGACCCACCGCCCACACCCGGTCCGCCACCGCGACCACGTCCGTCAACTCCACCTGATGCGCGCCGACCGAAGGCACCGGGACTTCCTTCCAGCCCGCGCCGTCCCAGCGCCACGACACCCCACGTGACGCCGCTCCGGCCAGCCCGCCCTCGGTGCCGACCGCCCACACGTCACCGGTCGGCCCGCCCGACACGCCCTCCGCCTTCGCGTACGTCCCCACCACAGGCAGGACGAACCGCTCCAGCGCCGTCCCGTTCCAGCGGTGCGCGACCGGGCGTTCGGTCAAGCCGGAACCCTCCCGACCGACCGCCCAACCGAGCCCGACGTCGGACGCGAACGTGACGTCCGACAGCCGTGCGCTATCGCCTTCGGGCGCGACACCCACGGCCTTCGTCCACACCCCGCCGCGTTGCGCCAACAGCAACGGCCGCATGACGCCGGACACCAGGTCGTGCCCGGCGACGAGCACCCCATCGCCCCGAGCGTCCACGGCGCGCAACGTCGGGGAGTTCGTCGCCGGCGGGTTCGCCTCGTGCCGCCACGCCGAGCCGTCCCAGCGCAGCAGGAACAGCCCGCCGCCCACCTCGGTGAACCCGACCGCGTAGGCCAGGTCCGGCCCCACCGCGCTGACGTCGTCCAGCAGGTAGTCCAGTCCCGACGGCGGCGCGGCGACCCGCGTCCAACCCCGGGTGTCGGCATGTGCCGTCGTCGTGAGCATTCCGAGCGCGACCGCCGCGACGGTCGCCTTCCGCATCACGCCCACCATCTCCTCCATGTGATCGAGTCGCCACGGAGTGTCGCGGGCCCGCCGGCCCCGGCGGAAGATCGATCCGGCGACGGTAAGGAGGCGGTAAGACCCTGCGCGAGGCGTGATCACGCCGCTGGATACCTGGCCGTGTTCATCCGTTCGAGAAGTGGTGCGACTGGGGGTTGCCGATAGCATCGATACAGGGGGCACTATGGATCACTTTGAGGTTCGTCATGGACGACGGTGACCTCGTCGAACGATTCACCCGCCGACTGCGGCTGTTCGACTCGAACGCGGACGGCATCGTGCGGCGGCGGGACGTGGTGGCGGCGGCCGAGCGGCTGGTGCGCGTGTTCCGCGTCGACCCGAGGTCGATCGGGGCCGAACGGATCCGGACCGCGTACGAGATGCTGTCGTTGGCGCTGCTCGCGGAGTTCGGCGACCAGGCCAGGGACGAGGTCGCGGTGCCGCGGTTCGCCGAGGCGCTGGCCGCGGACCCGTGCCGCCGGACCGACCTGGGCCACCGGATCGCCGGTGCCGACGCGGTGGCCGTGCGCGAATGCCTCGCTCCGATCGGCGCCTCGGTCAAGGCCGAGCACGTCGCCGAGGTGATCGTGGTGCTCGGCGCCCACCCCGGCCACCAATGGTTGATCCAGCAGACCCTGGAACGCGACGCCGCGCTGATCCTGCGCGCCGCCGTGATCCGCCCCTTCGCCGCGTACTTCGCCGGTTGCGGCTACCCGGGCCTCTACGGCCGGGCCTAGGGTCGGCAACATGGCGGACTCGGACGATCAGTACGACGAACTCGGCAAGCTCTACGAGCGCACCAAGCACATCCCGACCGGTCTGGCCGAGCGCGCCACCTTTCTGTCCGCCCTGCCCGACCTGCGCGGCAAGTCCGTGCTGGACGTCGCGTGCGGCACCGGTTTCTACCCGCGCGAGTTCCGCCGCCGGGGCGCGGTCCGGGTGGTCGGCGTCGACTCGGCGGCCGAGATGATCGGCTACGCCCGCGAGGTGGAGAGCCGCACACCGCAGGGCATCGAGTACCACCGGCAGGACGCGACGACGTTGCCGGTGCTGGGCGTGTTCGACGTGGTGACCGCCGTGTGGCTGCTCGGGTACGCCGAGGACGAGGCCGCGCTGGACCTGATGATCGGCAACCTGCGCGCCAACCTCGCGCCCGGCGGCACGCTCGCCGTGCTGGTGCCCAACCCCGACGCCGACTGGGACCTCCTCGCGGACTACGGCCGTTACGGCTACGAGGTCACCCGCACCGGGCCGGCCGGCGCACGGCAGCCGGTGGCGGTGCACGTGCTCGGCGACCCGCCGTTCGACTTCGACTCGTTCTTCTGGCCCGGCGGCACGTTCGAGGCGGCCCTGACCCGGGGCGGCCTGACCGACGTCGCCCGGCACGCCACCGTGGTGCCCGACGACGGGCGCGGTGAGGAGTTCTGGGGACCGCTGCGCCGCAGCCCGAGCTTCGCCGTCTACACCGGACGCGGGTGATCCACAGCCGCTGTCGGACCCGGATGGCAGGATTTCCCCGTGACCGTTCCCGCAGTGCTGCGCACGCTGGCACGCCTCAGCGCGTCCGAGCAGCCGCAGCGGGTGCAGCTGGACCTGACCAAGACCGCCGGGTTGGTGTGGCTGGGCACGGACGAGACCGCGTGGAGCGCTCTCACCGAGCCCCCGGTGCAGCCGCGCTGGACGCCGATGCCGTGGACCGCGCGGGCGGACCAGCAGACGACCGTCGAGCGGCTGGCGTCGTTCGACGCGTTGCACCAGGAGGACCGGCTGCTGAGACTGGGCTGGGCGTTCCTGTGCGGGCCGGCGACGGTGGGCGGCCAGCGCCGGCGGGTGTGCCTGCCGCTGGTCTCGCGGCCGGTGCGGCTGCACCACTCGGGCGGTCGGCGCTACATGTTCCACGTCGCCGGTGACGTGGCGATGTTCCCGCTGCTCACCGACTGGTCGAAGGCGGCCGAGCTGGAGACGCGGCTGGCCAGGGGCGAGGAGTGGATCAGAGCGACGCTGGCGGCCGGCGGGTTCGGCGACGTGCCGGTGCTGGGGCCGGAGCACGACCCGCGTGGGCTGATCAGCGGGAACGACCTCGTCGTGGTGGCCGGGGCCGGGTTGCACGCGGGTGAGCCGGTGGTCAGCACCGAGCGTGGTGCGGCGCTGTACTCGTGGGCGCGGACGCGGGGGGTCGAGCAGACCGCGCTGGCCGGGCTGTACTCGTCTGCGGAGGACACCGCGGAGGACGTCGACACCGCGACAGGTGACGTCACCGGGGCGTTGGCGTTGAGCCCCAGCCAACAGGCCGCCGTGCTGGCCGCCCGCGCCGCGCCGGTGACCGTGATCGGCGGACCGCCGGGCAGCGGCAAGACCCACACGCTGGCCGCGATCGCGCTGGACGCGGTGGCGTCGGGCCGTTCGGTGCTGTTGGCCAGCCGCACGCGCAACGCCGCCGACGTGCTCGGTGACGCGTTGCGGCGGGCCGGTGGTCCGGTGCCGGTGCTGTTCGGCGACTCCGAATTGCGGCAGGAGATGGCGCGCGAGCTGGGCACCGGGCTGGCCGCCACCTCGGCGAAGGGCGAGCTCGACCGGCTCGACCACGCCAGGAAGGGCGCCATCGCGGCGGTCGCGCGGATCGAACGCGCGGTCGGTGCGGCGTTGCGGGACGAAGGCCTGGTAGAGGCCGCACTCCGGTTCCAGGCGCTCATGCCGGCACACCGTTCGGTCGCGCCGCGGGCCTTCGAGGAGGGAGTGGACTTCGAGCGACTGCACGGGCTCCTGCGCGCACGTCACGGCCTGTTCGGGCAGTGGCGGACGCGGTGGGCGGTCCGGTCGGCACGGCGGCTGACCGGCGCGGCGGACGACGTGGACGTGGTGGACCTGGAGGCGGCGGTGCGGGCCGCCGAGCAGTCCGCCGCGCAGGTCCGGGTCGCCGCGAACGGCGGCACGTCGACGGCCTCGCTGCGCGCGCTGCTCGCCGAGGAGGACGCACGCGGCCACACCGCGATCGCCGCCTGGCTCGCCACCCTCGCGGTGAGCAGACGTGGCGCCGGACCGCGTCGTGCGGTGGCTGCGTTGGCGACGTCGTTGCGGTCGGGTCGGGCGGCGCGGCGGCGGGCGTTGGCCGGGATCTCGACCGAGCACCTGGTCCAGGCACTGCCCCTGTGGGTGGGCACGCTGGCCGACGTGGAGGACATCCTGCCCGCCGTGCCGGGGATGTTCGACCTGGTGGTGATCGACGAGGCGAGTCACGTCGACCAGCCACTCGCCGCGCCCGCGTTGTTGCGCGGCAGACGGGTGGTGATCGGCGGCGATCCGCGTCAGCTGCGGCATGTGTCGTTCGTCGGCGACCACGCCGTGCGCGAGGCGTTGGCGGCGGAGGGCACGGAGTCGTTGGCGGACCGGCTCGACGTGCCCAAGGTGAGCCTGTTCGACGCGGGCGCGGCGGCGGCCGGGGTGCACTGGCTGACGGAGCACCACCGCTGCGCGCCGCACCTGATCGGGTTCGCCGCGAGCCGGTTCTACGAGGGTCGGATCGCGCTGCTCACCACGCACCCGTCGATCGCGGACGTGGACTGCATCGACGTCGAGCGGGTGGCGGGAGTCCGTGACAACAAGGGCGTCAACGAGGTCGAGGTGGACGCCGTGCTGGCGCACCTGCGCCGCCGGATCGCCGCTGGGGTGCGCTCGATCGGCGTGGTCACGCCGTTCCGGGCGCAGGCCGACGCGCTCGAACAGGCACTGCTCGACCGGTTGAGCCTGGACGAGATCACCACGGGTGGGGTGCGAGTCGGCACCGTCCACGGCGTGCAGGGCTCGGAGTTCGACGAGGTGGTGGTGAGCATCGCGCTCACCGACGAGGACCGGCCCGCTGCCTGGCGGTTCGCCAACGACCGGAACCTGCTGGCCGTGCTGACCACGCGGGCCCGGCGGCTGGTGCACGTGATCACGTCGGCGGGTGAGCCGGTCGGCCTCCTCGCGGAGTACCTGCGGCACGCGGAAGTCCCGCCCGACGAGACCGAGGGCGTTCCGCCGTCCGACGACTGGACCGTGCGGCTTGCGACCGAGCTGACCGGCCTGGGCATCACCGTGCGCACCGGCTATCCGGTGGGTCAGTGGCGGGTGGACCTGGTCGTCGGCGAACGGGCGTCGGCCGTCGCGCTGGACACCCGACCGCACCCGGACGGCACGGCCGCGCACCTGGCCCGGTGGCGTGCCCTGCGCGGCGCGGGCTGGCGGATCCACGACGCGTTCCCCAGCCGGTTCGACCACGACCCGGCACGCGCCGCCGTCGAGCTGGCCCAGGAGCTGAACCCGCAACCCGCCCACCGCTCGTAGCGGCTTCGTCAGGCCCGTGCGCGCAGCCAGTCCAAGGCGGACGCGGCGGGGTCGAGCACCGAGATGTGCCCGTCCTCGGCGAACACCCGCAGCTCGGCCGCCGGGCAACGACGTGCCAGCCACTCACTGTGCGAGCTGGGCACCACGCGGTCCTGACCGCCGTGCACGAACAGCACCGGCGCGGACACGTCGGCGGGGTCGCAGCCCCACGGGTTCACGTAGGCGAGATCATCGTCGATCAGCGCGGCCGGCCCTGCCGCAATGGCCGGCCCGACGACGTCGTCGAACCACGACCAGTCGCCCGAGAGCGCGGCGAGGTCCGCCGGGATGAACCCGTCGAACTCGACGTCCGACGCCTCGAACCGCTCCTTCACCGCACGGCCCGCGGCTGCCGCGCGCAACGACGCCACCCCGGACGGCGCCATCCCCGCGAACCAGTCGAGCCCGTCCGCGTCGTACGGGGCGACCCCTGCCACGCTCACCACACCCAGCACCCGGTCGGGCAGCAACGCGCCGCAGGCCAGCGCATGCGGCCCGCCACCCGAGTGCCCGAACACCGCGAACCGGTCGATGCCCAGCGCGTCGGCGACGGCGGACGCGCAACCGGCGGCGGACGCGATGTCCCGGCCGGGGTGCGGCGTCGATCCGCCGTAGCCGGGGCGGTCGTAGGAGACCCACCGGATGCCCAGCCGTTCGGCGGCGGGGAAGAACGGCACGGGCGGTGCGCCGATGTTCGGTGTGCCGTGGTGCCAGAGGACGGCGAGATCGCCGACACCGGAGTCGTACGCGTGCAGCGTGCGGCCGTCGTGCAGTCCGATGTCGATCTCCGAGACCATCGGTGGAGGCTAACAGCGGCTGCCCGGAACCGGCCCTGATCCACCGTGCACCTGATTAGGATCCCCCCTCGTGTTCGACGAGCGGTGGGCGGTGGTGCCGGCTCGACCGGTGGCCACGAGGTGGGCCACCCGTCGGGCCGAGAAGCTCGTGCTCGGCGTCGTGCACAACGTGACCGCGGCGACGCGCCTGTTCGACGTGCTGCCGCTGGTCGCCACCGACCCGAGGGTCCAGGTGCTGTTCACCTGCACCGGGTCGTCCCCGTTCACGCCCGGCACGGTCGAGCACCTGGCCCGGCTCGGCGTGCAGCCGATCGACTGGGCGCAGGCGGAGCGGACGCCGTTCGACTTGGCCGTCGCCGCCGGCTACGGCGGACCGCTGGAACGCCTGCGCGCACCCCTTGTGGTATTGCCGCACGGAATGGGATATAATAAATACCTGGAAATCGGAAATCGGAAATCGGAAATCGGTGACCGGAGTCCGGTTTTCGGTTTGTCGCCGGAATGGCTCACCCATGACGGCCGACTGATTCCCTCCAGCATGATCCTCTCCCACGCCGAACAGCTGGACCGACTGCGCCTGAGCTGCCCAGAAGCGGTTCCGGCGGCGGTGGTGGCGGGTGATCCCTGTTTCGACCGGATGCTCGCGAGTTTCCCCTTGCGCGATACCTATCGCGCGGCGCTGGGCTTGCGAAGCGGTCAACGATTGGTGGTCGTTTCCTCGACTTGGGGGCCCGGCAGTCTCTACGACCAAGCGGCCGATGTCGTTCGCCTCCTGCGCACGGAATTGCCTTTGGACGACTACCGGGTCGCGTTGGCGCTCCACCCGAACACCTGGTTCGGCCACTCGCCGTGGCAGGTCCGGATGTGGCTCGCCGAGTGCGAACGGGCCGGGGTGGTCGTCCTCCCGCCCGAAGAAGGCTGGCGTGCCGCCCTTGTCGCCGCCGATGTGGTGGTCGGCGACCACGGATCGGTCACGTTCTACGGCGCGGCACTCGGCGTGCCGGTGCTGCTCGCCGCCGCCGCGCACGACGCCGTGGACCCCGCGTCGGCGGTCGGCCGCTTCATCGACAAGGCGGACCGGCTCGTCCCCGGCCGTCCGCTGCGCCAACAGCTGGGCGCGGCGACGCTGAGCGACGAGGTGTCCGCGATCGCCGCATTGGTCAGCTCCGCGCCAGGCCAGGCCGCGACGTTGCTGCGCACCGAGTTCTACCGGCTGCTGCGACTGGCGGAACCCGGGACCGCACCGGAAGTCCGCACCATTCCCGTCGCCCGGGTCACGACGCCACCGGTCGTGCACCAGTGGGTGCGGGTCGAGTTCGACACCCCCGACCGGGCAGCGGTGGTCCGCTTCCCCGCCGACCTCCGCCGCGCCTCACCACCGGACAGCCACCTGGTGGTGGGCGTGGACACGCCGGACGCGACGCTGCTGGAGAGTGCCGAGATCGTCGTCCACGACGACGCCGGTGACGCCGAACGGTGGATCGCGGCGATGTTCGACGCGCTACCCGGCCTCGGATGCGCGTCCATGCCCGACCACTCCGGCCGATGGCTCGTCGGCGCCCGGGACGGCTCGCTGCTGGCGTTCACCGGCCCCGCTCAGGCGGGCAGGGTGTGGGCGTCCGTGGTCCACGCCTGGCAGCTGCACGCCCTCCCGTTCCCGACGCATGTCACCGTGACGCTGGGCGAGGAGGAGCGCACCGCCGAGGTCTGTCAGCTCAGGGCGGCCAGCCGCTGAGCGGTGCGGGTCATGGCGTTGACGAAACCGTGTTCGGCGTAGAGCGCGATCGCCTGCTCGTAGAACGCCTTCGCCGCATCGCCCGTCTCCAGGTCGCCGAGCGCGTCGAGCACCTGGGCCTGGTCGAACGGCCAGCTCTGCTCGGCCGTGATCGCCCTGGCCTGCGCCAGACGTTCACGGGCCTGCTCGGTGCGCCCGGCCTCGCCGGACTTCCGCCCCTGCCAGGTCATGATCTTGGCGAAGTTGCGCGGTTCCGGGGCGGCCAGCCCGCGGAAACCGGCCAACGCCTGGTCGAGCAGAGCGATCGCGGACTCCGGTGGTTCCGCCTTGGCCAGGTGGAAGCGCGCCAACGCGATCCGGCGCGGGTCGCCGACCGACTCGGCCAACGCCAGGTTCCGCCGCAGCACGGTCCGAGCCTCGTCCACGTCGTCGCGCGCCAGTCGGGCGAGGCCCGCGCATTCCAGTGCGGTCGCCTCCGCCTCGACGTCCCGCGCCGCCAGCGCGATCCCGATCGCCGACCGACATGCCGCGATCGCCGCGTCGGTGTCGCCGAGGTGGAGGTGGGCGAAACCCATCTGCGTCAACAACACCGCGCGCACGACATCACCGGCTAAGTGTTCCGCCGCACGGACGCCGATCTCGTTGGTGGCCAACAGGTCGTCGTAGTACTTGCCCGGCTCGTACAACGCCCACAGCACCAGGCACAGCACCACGACCGCTTCGAACGCGCCATCCTCATAGGACGCCACGACCACCGCGCGCAAGGTGACCCGCTCGCGCTCCAACCACCCGCGCGAGTCCACCTCCGCCGGGTGGCCGGGCTGCGGCCGGACGTCGGGGAACAGCCTGCGCCGCCACACCCGTTGCCCCATCACGGCGGCCTCGGCGGTGACCGCACCCGCCACGTACCAGTCGATCAGCCGCCGCCGGAGGGCGTCCCGCTCGGCCCGGTCGACCACCTCGCCGATCCGCGCCGCGTGCCCGCGCACGAGGTTGTGAGCCACCACCCGGCCGGCGACCGGGTTCTCGACCACCCTCAGCGACACCAGCTCGTCCACCGCGCGGCGAACCGTCACCTCGTCGACACCCATCCCTGCGGCCAACGCCGCGACGGACACGTCGCCCGTGCCCGGATGCGCGCCCAACGCCCGGTAGACGCCCTGAGCCCGCGGGCTCAGCCGGGCGTAGGTGGCGTCGAACAGCGAACCCAGCGTCGGCTCGTCACCGACCGCCACGGACGTGATCCCGGCGTCCGGATCGGCCAGCTCCTCCAGCAGTTCGGCCAAGGACAACGTCGGCCGCTCGGCGAGCATGCCGCCCACGAGGCACAACGCGACCGGCAGTCCCGCGCACAACTCCAGGACGCCGCGCAGCGCGTACTGATCGGCGCCGACCCGGTCCTCGGCGAACTGGCCCAACAACTCGACCGCCATGTCCGGTTCCAGCGGATCGATGTCGATCAGCGTCGCCCGCTGCCGCGCCAACACGCCGAAAGCGCCGTGACCGGTGACGACCACGACGGAACCACCGGACCCCGGCAGCAGCGAACGGACCTGCGCGGGCGAGACCACGTCGTCGAGGAACACGGCCAGCGACAAGCCATGCGTGACCGACCGGAACATCGACGCCCTCGACGCCAGATCGGCGGGCAGGTTCCCCCGCTCCACGCCGAGCGACACCAGGAACTCGCCCAACACCTCGCGCGGCGCGACCTGGTGATCGCCCCACGCGCCGAGCGTCGCGTACAGCTGGCCGTCGGGGAAGTGCTGCTGGACGCGGTGCAGCCAGGACGTCGCCACCGTCGACTTGCCGCTCCCCCGCGGACCGAGCACGACCTTGATCACCGGATCGTCCAGCGGCGGCCGGTCGGCGATGTCCCGTTCCAACTCGGCCAGCACGCGGACCTGGTTGACCAGCTCCACCCGCGGCGGCAGTTGGCGGGGCACCTTCGTCGCGGGCCAGTGGAAGTGCACATCACCGTGGATCGCACCGGCCTGCACGACGGCACGCGCCGACCCGCTGAAATCGTTGCGCGCGACCCGTTCTTCGCCGACCACCCGTGACCTCCGCGCCCACGTCGAGGACAAGATCGTCGGGCCAGCCTACCGACTGTGCCGACCGCAAGCAGCCGGTTCGCTACACACCGTCAGCACGTGTCCTGGTCCTGATCATGCCGAGATGCCCGGAATGTGACGCAAGAGCTGGTTTGGCGCGTCTGCGGAACGGTTACCACCTGCGTGCGCCTTGAGTGGACAGGGTGCTGGAGGAGCGTGCCATGAACATGGTGGAGCTGCCTGACGACGGGCTCGACCTGGAGTCGGACGGCACGGTGGACCGCATCGGCGGTTGGGTGCGACAGGTCGCCTACGAGGTGGACGAGCGCCGGATCGCCGATCTGGCGTTGATCACCGCGGAGTTGGTGGGGAACGCGCGTCGGCACGCCGAGGGGCCGTGGCGGGTGCGGCTGTGGCGGGTGGACGACCGCCGGGTCGTCCGGGTCGAGGTGGAGGACCGCAGTCCGAGCCTGCTGCCCGTGCTGGGCCGGGCCGACAACCCCTCGCTGGGCAACGGCCTGGTGCTGGTCAACCGGCTGTCGGTGCACTGGGGGTTCGAGCGCCACGAGGACCGCAAGGTGGTCTGGGCCGAAGTGCCGATGGGGTGAGCGGCCCGCTGGGGCGAGGCCGGAGTGCGGGGTCCGCGGCGCGTGCGGACCCCGCACCACCGTCAGCGGCCCACCTCCTCCACTGCCCAGGAGGAGACCGCCGAGTAGTAGTCCCGCGCGTTGGGCGCGAGGTTGATCGAGTGGCCGTAGTCGGGCAGCACGTACGTCCGCAGCGGCGCGCGGAAGTACGGCGCCTCGGCCGCGTGGAGCGTCGTGGACGTCGAGCAGTCGGTGGCGAGCAGGCCGCACACCGCCGCGTCACGGCTGCCCACGGCGGACATCACCGGCACGTCGATCAGCTTGCTGTACGGCAGCAGCACGGCCACCCCGAGCCCGTCGGCGGCCTCGGTCGGCGCGAAGACGTCCTTTGTGGACTCTTCCAGGGGCAGGACGCCGGACAAGGGCAGGCCGGGGGCGTGGAAGCTGGCGTGCCGGGTGCCGGGTGCGGTCGTCAGGTAGCCCAACGGGTGGAGCAGGCCGAACTTCGGGTCGAGGTTGGCCGGCCGGAAGTTCGCGAACGCCGCCACCACGCCCGCCGGGTTGATCCGGTGCGTCATGCCGGTGAGCAGCACGCCGTCCACGTCGCCGTAGGTGCCCGCCTCCACCACGCTGATCGCCGCGCCGAGCGAGTGGCCGCCGATGATCACGCGGCTGAACCGCGGCCCGTACGCGCCGGCACGCAGTCCTTGCACCACCTGGTGCATGGCGTCGGCCTGGACGAACGCCGTCAGCGTCAGCGCCAAGGGCCGCGAGCTGCGTCCGGTGCCGAGCCGGTCGACCGCGAACGTGGCGAACCCGGCCGCGTTCTGCGCGGCGCGGAAGGAGTGCCTGCCGTCGGGGAAGTCCCAGTAGGAGCTGTTGTAGGTGGCGCCCGGGACGAGCACCTGGACGGTGGCGGCGCCGGCCGGCGTGCACAGGGTGCCGTGGACGACGTGGCGGTGGCCGAGGACGGTCACCGGCGCGTCGACCGGACGACACGTGGGACCGGCCGAGGCGGACGCGGACGTGAGCGACGACGCCACCATGAGCGCCACCACGGCGGCGGCGAGTGAGTACCGCAAGAAGGACTACCTCCAGGATCAGCGGGGACGGGAGTGGGCGGTCATCGGCAGCCGGTTGGGGTACAGCAAGCCGATCACCTTGGGGCGCACGGGTTTCCCCGGCACGGGCACGAGCCGCCAGCGGGCGGCCAGGGTCGCCACGACGATCGCCATCTCGATGTGCGCGAAGGCGTGGCCGGGGCAGTGGTGCAGGCCGCCCGCGAACGGCACGTACGCGCCCTTGGGCAGCGCGGCGGCACGTTCGGGCAGCCACCGGTCGGGGTCGAAGCGCTCGGGTTCGTCGTAGTAACGCGGGTCGTGGTGCAGCGCGTGCGGGCTGAAGCCGACCTCGGTGCCCGCGGGCACCCGCGCACCGCCCAGCGACACCGACGTGTTGGTCCGCCGCAGCATGATCCACAACGGGTAGCGGCGCAGCACTTCCGTGATCACGCGCTGGAGGTACGGCAGCCGGCGGACGTCGTCGATCGTCGCCGCACGGCCGCCGAGCACGTCGTCCACCTCCGCGTGCACCCGCTGTTCCACCAAGGGGTTGCGGGCCAGTTCGTGGAACAGCCAGGCCAGCGCGGTCCCGGTGGTCTCGGTGCCCGCGGTGAGCAGGGTGACCACCTCGTCCCGGATCTGCTGCCGGCCCATCGCCTCGCCGGTGTCCTCGTCCCGCGCGTTCAGCAGCACGGACAGCAGGTCGTCCCGGTCGCCGCGGGACGAGTCGACCACGTCGTCCACGACCCGGTGCACGCCCGCGACGGCCCGGTCGAACCGCCGGTTCACCGGGAGCGGCAGCTTCTCCAGCCCCGGCGGCGACAGCGCGCGCACCACGCCCAGCCTGATCACCGTCGGCGTGTGCGTCCGGATCGCCGCGCTCGCCGCGGGCCCGAAGTCGGCGGAGAACAGCGTGCGGCCGACCACCGAGATCGCCAGGTCCCGCATCACCCGATCGAGCGACACGGTCTGTCCATCCCGCCAGGAATTCGCCAGGTCAGCGGCCAATGCGGTCATAGTCTCCGAATACCTCGTCAACGGGCGGCGGTGGAACGCGGGCTGGATCATCCGGCGTTGCCGGCGGTGGAAATCGCCGTTGGTGCTGACCAGCCCGTTCCCGAACGCGCGCCGCAGTTTGTCGACGAAGATGCCCTTGTCGAACTTGTCCGTCTCGCCGGTCAGCACCTGGTGCGCCAATTCGGCCGAGGTGACGAAGTACAGCGGCAGGCCGCCGAGGAAGATCCGCACCACCGGCCCGTGCGACCGCAGATCTGCGGTGAAGGCGAGGCGTTGTCGCAGCAAGGAGGCGGTGTGCCCGAGCAAGGGTAATCGCCCGGGAACCGTGGGAACCTCATGTCCACCGGTATCGGTGTTGTCGCTGGTATTCGGGCCGGACGTCATCGGGCGCCACTCCCAGGTGCCGGCCAGTCCGCCGGCAAGTCATTGACCGCGTGCACTCTATGCGCCACCCGGACCGCAACGGGATCGCGCATTCGAGTTATATTGTCGAATCCGCTGGTATCCACCGGACCCAGGCGGTTGGATGTCCTGGTTCACCACGACCCGAAGCTCGAAAGGCCCACGGAGCACGCCATGAGCGACCTTGACTGGGTACCGGAAGGCATCGACGTCACGGTGCCGAGCGTGGCCCGGACCTACGACTACCTGCTGGGCGGCGCGCACAACCTCGCCGTCGACCGCGCCATGGGCGACCAGATGCTCAAGGTGCTGCCCGGCGCGCGGGACTTGGTCCGGCTGAACCGGGCCTTCCTGCGCCGCGCGGTCACCCACCTCGCCGAGCGCGGTGTCCGGCAGTTCCTCGACATCGGCTCGGGCATCCCCACCGCCGGCAACGTGCACGAGATCGTGCGGGACGTCGCGCAGGGGTGCCGGGTGGTCTACGTGGACAAGGACCCGGTGGCCGTCGCGCACGGCCGACTGCTGCTCGCCGACGACGAGAACACCGCCGCCGTGCAGGCCGACCTGCGTGAGCCGGAGGACGTGCTGAGCCGGCCCGAGGTGACCGGTCTGCTGGACTTCGACCAGCCCGTCGCGCTGCTCCTGCTGCTGGTCGTGCACTTCGTCAGACCCGAGGAGGAGCCCGGCGACCTGCTGGCCCGGTACCGGGACCGGCTGGCGCCCGGCAGCTTCATGGTGATCTCGCACGCCACCGCCGACGACCGCCCCCAGACCATGGCGCGGGCCGCGGACACCGTGCGGGAGAGCAGGTCCAAGGACAACCTGGTCTACCGGACGCGCGCCGAGGTGACGGCCCTGTTCGACGGCTACGAGCTGGTCGAGCCGGGTGTGGTCGGCCATGCCCTGTGGCGGCCGGGTGGCGCCGGGGACATCGCGGACAAGGCCGAGGACAACACCCAGGTCTGGGCGGGCGTGGGCCGCAAGCCGGCCGGACACGAACCGGCCGGACACGAACTGCCCGGCGTGGGCGACGAACCGGCCGCCGGGGGCCGCTGAGATGACCGCGCCGCTCCCCCAGGACGCGGATGGGCTGCGTGCCCGCACCAGGCTCGCCAAGAAGTGGGCCTACCTGCTCAGTTCCAAGACGTTCATCCCGATGGCGAGCCCCGAGGTGGAGCGCAAGCTGCTCGGTTTGGTGGAGCGGCTGTGCGCCGGGGTGGCGACGGAGGCGTTGGCGCAGCGCGCGGGCCAGGAGGTCGGCGAGGCGCTGGTCGACCTGAACTGCACCACGGCCGAGGGTCTCCAGGTGTCGGTGGAGATCGTGGGCAAGGGCCTGCTGGGCATGCCCGCGCTCGCGCCGCCGGACAAGCTGCGCGAACGCGTGGTGGACGTGATCGCCTCGCTGACCGCCGCGTTCGTGGCTCAGGTGAAGGCCTCCACCCTGGCGCAGCAGGAGCAGCTCGGCCGGTCGCTGTACCGGGCGATGCGCGAGGCCCAGGTCGAACTCCAGCTCAGCGAGGCCCGGTTCGAGCTGCTGGAGCACCACCTGTCCACCGGTATCGCGATCGCGGACGTGGACGGCGGGCTGGTGCGGTCGAACGCCGCGCTGGGCCGGATCGTGGACCGGACGCCCGCCGAGTTGACCGCGTTGCCGGTGTTCGAGCTGGTGCACGAGGACGACCGCACCGCGTTGCGCGCCGATTTCGCGGAGCTGACCAACGGCGGCACGGCGTCGATCACCCAGCCGCGCCAGTTGCTGCGCGGCGACGGCGAGCTGGCCTGGGTGACGCTCACCCTGTCGCCGCTGCGCCGGACCGAGGGCCCGGCGCAGGTGATGGTGCTCGCCGAGGACGCGACGGACGTCAACCTGTTGCAGGGCCAGCTCAACCACCAGGCGCTGCACGACGTGCTGACCAGGCTGCCGAACCGGCAGTACTTCACCAGCCGGCTGGAACAGGCGCTGCGCACGGCGGATCCGGGCGCGGGCGTCAGCGTGTTCCACCTGGACCTCGACGGTTTCTCGCGCATCACCGGCGGGCTCGGCCGCGAGGTCGGCGACCACGTGCTCAAGATCGTCGCCGGTCGGCTGCGGGCGCTGGTGGTGGAGGAGAACGCGATGGTGGCCCGGTTCGGCCACGACGAGTTCGCGATCCTGGTGGAGAACACGCCGACCACGCCGGACGTGGTGACGATGATCCGGCGGATCAACGACCTGCTGTCCGCGCCGTTCCACGCCGACGGCAACCGGGTGGCGGTGTCCGCGACGATCGGCGTGGTGCACCGGCCGCCGCGCGATTCGACGCCGTCGGACCTGCTCGACTCGGCCGACCTGACGTTACGGCGGGCCAGGGGCGTCGGGCGCAGGCAGTGGGAGTTGGCCGACCGGGCGCAGGACGGCCGTGACCGGCGCACGTTCAGCCTGGCCGCGACCATGCCCGGCGCGTGGGAGAACGGCGAGATCCGGGTGCTGTACCGGCCGGTGGTGCGGCTCGCGGACGGGCGGGTGGAGTCGGCGGACGTGGTGTTGCGGTGGGACCACCCGACGTTGGGCGGGCTGCCGCACGAGCAGTGCCTGGCGCTGGCCGAGGACACCGGGCTGATCGTGCCGCTGGGCACGTGGGCGCTGCGGATGGCGTGCGAGCAGGCTCAAGCGTGGCGGGAGGAACCGGGGCGCGACCTGCCGGTGCGGTGGGCGTTGACGCCGAGCCAGGCGGCCGACCCGGACCTGCTGGGCGCGGTGCGGGACGTGCTGTCCGAGTCCGGGCTGCCGACGTCGTCGCTGCGGCTGGGCGCGCCCGCTCAGGCGCTGTTCGGCGACCTCGGTGAGGCGGCCGACAACCTGCGGTACCTGGCGGAGCACGAGGTGGGCGTCGAGCTGGACGAGTTCACCGCCGCGCCCGCCGACCTGGTGCGACTGCTGGAGGGCGGGTCGGTGCGGGCGGTGCGGATGGCGCAGTCGTCCGCCACGGAGCCGGATTCGACCGTGGCACGGGCGTTGGCCGGTGTGCTGGAGGTGGTGCGTGACGCCGGCATCGGCCTGACCGCGGCCGGCGTCACGACCCCCGAGCAAGCCCGGTGGTGGCGGGAGGTGGGTGCGGACACCGCGTCCGGTCCCCTGTTCGCTCCCGCCGGTCCACCGGACGCGATCACCCGATAGCGCAAGTCAGAGCAGGCGCTGTCGGGGAGCCGTTGGCCAGGTAGCCGAACGTGATGGTCTCCCCCGGCTTGATGGCCGCGTTCCACGACAGGTTCTTCGCCGTCGCGGTCGTGCCATCGGTGGTGATGGTCGCGCCCCAGGCGTGCCGGACGTGCCCGCCCGCGAACGGCCAGGTCACCCGCCAGCCCGCCGACGGCGAGTTCTCCTTGTGCTTCACGGTGATCTCGACGTGGTGGCCGGTGCCCCACTGCGCCACCACGCGCATGGCCGCCGTGCAGTGGCCCTGGGTGGTCTTGAAGGCCGGCAGCTCGTCGAGCGTGATCACCTTCGCGTCGTTGTAGACGCGCTGCACGAAGTCACGCGGGTTGACCACACCGTCCTGGATGAACGAGCCCGACCACGTGACGAACCACGACCAGCGGGCTTCGTACGCGCGGACGAGTTCCGGGTCCGGGATGGAGCCGACCTCGCCCAGCGCGACCAGCTTGCGGTCGCCGCCCAGCTCGACCAGCCGCTCGTACGGGCCGATCACCGGACCGTGGTCGCCCTGCGGCGGGTAGGAGTCCATGGAGACCACGTCGACCACGTCGTCACCGGGGTACCACTCCGGCGCGATCGAGTTCCACACCCAGATCAGGTTGTGCAGGTTGTGGTGGCCGACCAGGCGCTGGTGCAGCAGCCGGTACAGCTCCTTGGTCGGGCCGGGGCCCTTCGCGCCCCACCAGAACCAGCCGCCCTCGGCCTCGTGCAGCGGGCGCCACAGCACCGGGACCTTCGCGTCGGCCAGCCGCTTGAGCTGCACGGCGATCGCGTCCATGTCCCGGATCAGCAGCTTGTAGTCCGCCGACGTCGGGTCCGCGAGCGCGGCGGCCACGTCGAACGTCGTCGCGTCGGTGTAGAAGCCGCGCCACCACTCCTTGCCCGGCACGTCGATCAGGCCGGACGGCGCGTTCCAGTGCCACGCCAGCGTCACCATGCCGCCGCGCCGGTCGTAGGCCAGGGCGTGGTCCACGTCCGTGCCGACGGTGCCGCGCTCGACCCGGCTCGGCGAGTAGTCCATCAGGTCCAGGCCCGCGATCGCCGGCGCCTTGCCGATGTTCTGCTCGACCCAGTCGATGCTGCCCTGGTCCTGCTGGCCGGACAGGATGTTCTTGCCGTAGTTGTCCGCCAGGTACCGCATCAGGCCCTTGGCCTCGGCGGTCGCGGCCGGGTCGGTCAACGCGCCGGTGACCTGGTGCGGACCGCGGGGCGCGCTGGGCGTCACCTTGATCGCGTCGATCAGGTACCAGCCCCAGTTGTTGGTGATGGTGACCGTGTTGTCGCCCGGTCGCAGCAGCACCTTGCCCGCTGGGATCGACGTGAACGTCGGGTTCTCCGGGAAGGAGACGTCACCGAGTCCGCTGCCGTTGAGGGACAGCGACGCCGTCTTCGCGCCGTACGGCGTGGCGTAGAGGATCGCCAGGTCGTGCAGCCCGCCGGGGCTGTCCGAAATCGTGATCGTGACGTTGTCCGTGCCGGTGTCGAAGCCCGCCACGTAGCCGCGGCCGGAGAAGCCGGCGACGCTGGACTCGACCACCGTGCCGTTGAGGACACCGTCCTCGGCCTCGTGCACGCCCGGTGCGGACGGCGCGCTCGGGGCGACGCTGATCGCGTCGATCAGGTACCAGCCCCAGCCGGTGGCGAAGGTGACCGTGTTGTCGCCCTCGGCCAGCATCAGCTTCGCGCCCGTGGCCTCGGTGAACCCGGCGCTCTCGGCCAGCGCGACCTCGCCGACGGCGGTGCCGTTGAGCGACACGGCGGTCTTCTTGGGCCCGTTGGGCGCGGCGTAGCGGACGGTGAGGTCGTGCAGGCCTCCCGGGCTGTCCGGGATGGTGATGGTCACGTGGTCGGCGGCCTCGTCGAAGCCGCCGACGTAACCGGCGCCCGAGTAGCCCTCGACGGTCGTCTCGACCACGACGCCGGACAGCGCGCCGTCCTCGGCCTCGATCCACTCGCCCGGCGCGGCGGCAGAGGCCGCTGGGGCGAGCGTCAGGGCTAACAGGGAGACGAGCAGCAACAACCTCACGTCGTTTTGTCCCTTCACCGTCGTTGGCAGGGGCGCCTACATTTCTGGGAGCGCTCCCAGAAGTGTAGGCCGCAACTCACCCGCGGCAAAGGAGTTGTTCACCGACGCGTCCACGGGTTCGGCGCTGTCGGGCGCACCCGGTCGGCGGGTGCGCCCGACATGCCCGTTACCCGCTGACCGAGGCGGAGAAGTTGTCGACAGCCAGGCCGACGCCGCCGTTCCAGGGTTCGAAGCCCGCCTGGATGCTGGTCAGGTACCAGGAGCTGGTGATCGCGCCGCGGTTGCGCACGTCGTTGACGAAGTCCAGCACGTTGAACGACCACGAGTTGATCGGCGAGGGCGCCACGTAGGAGATGACGTTGTTCGCGCCGTTGCTGCCCCGCCACACCTGCCAACTGCGGCCACCGACGTTGGCGTTGCCGACGGCGCTGCCGATGGGCTGGATGGAGCCCTGGCGGTTGAACCAGATCATGATCTCCATCTGGTTGACCCCGTTGGTCTTCGGCGTGGGGTCGAGCCAGATGTCGTACGAGGCGTTGTACGTGCCGCCGGCGTAGCGGTAGTTGATCGACGACGTGGCACTGCGGATGCGACTCACCTGCATCGGCAGGTTCGAGCCGGGGGAACAGTTGGTGTAGTGGCAGCCCAGGAACGCCGACGGGTAGGACAGGGGCGCGCCGTTGGTCGGGGCGGAACCCTGCTGCTGGGTGATCTGGAACCCGCTCGACGTGACGTTGATGCACTGCGTGGCCGAAGTGCCCCACCGGTTGTTCTGGACCACGTAGCGGCCCTGGATGGTGGTCGATCCGTATTGCTGGCAGATCGTCGTGTCGGCTTGGGCCGGTCCTGCGCCGGCGAGGACCGTGCCCGCGGCCAACAGGCCGATGGCGACGAGTGCGCGGACGGTGCTTCGCATGGGAACTCCTTCCGACGGACTCGCAGCGGCGGGTGCGACATCCGAGAGACCGTTGACGGGATGAACGCCTCGGGTACGTCGCCCGACTGGGCGATATCACCTTTCCGGTGATCTACGGGGAGCGGATCGCTCGAGAACCACGCCGCCGCGGGTGTGACAGCACCACTCCGCCCTCCTCGTCGAGGTTCTCCGCAACTGCGCTGGGAGCGCTCCCAGAGCCCTCGACTCTAGCAAGCCACGCCCGTTGTGAACAGAGATCGCGCCTGCCGCCCCGGCGCACTCACCCGGTGACCGGAGTTCCCCGCCGTGCGCGACGGCTCGACAGGGGTCGCCCGAGTCGGGGTCGGGCGACGCCTGTCGAGCCGTCGGCACCTCCGCGGCCGGAGGGGCGGTGTGCAGGGCTCAGGTCAGCAGGGCTTGCGGAGGATGGCCCCGGAAGTGCCCGCCAGCGACACCGATGTGACCTCCGCGCCGCGCTCGTCGGCGTGCGCGCTGCCGAGCCGGACCGTGACGGACGTGCTCGCGGTCCGGTTCGCGTTGACCACGACCGTGCCGCACGAGAAATCTCGCTGGAACACGTTCCCGGCCACGGACCGGTACGGCCCCGCCGGCGCGCCGAGGTCCCAGTCGTACTCCGCGTGCCACGGTGACGGGTCGCCGTAGCCGTCGGTCTGGTCGACCTCCGCGATGGCCGCCCGCTCCCCCGCCGCCATCAGGTAGCTGGCCAGCGCGTACCGGTGCGGCCGGTCCTGACCGGCGGTGAAGTGCGGCTGCACCCACGTGATCTTGCCGCGGGCCTCGTTCGAGGCGATCTCGGCGACCTGCCTGCTCCACCCCTCGGGGTACTCGGACAGCAGGTTCTGGTCGTCGAACGTGAGCCACCACTCGTCGAAGCCGCCGTCCAGGTGCTCGGTGTAGGCGTCCCAAGCGCCGGGGTGCAGGCGGGCGTTGGACAGGTTCGCGACCGTCTTCAACCCTGCCGCGACGAATTCGTCCCGCGTGTTCGCCAACATCGACTTGTACGCTTCCTGCAATGCCGTGTCGGTCGGGTAGTTCGCCGGGCACACGCCTTCGTGGTATGCGTCACACGGGAAGAGGGCGTTGTCCATGAACACGCCGTCGAATCCGGCGGCGGTGCTGCTCTCGATCACGTTCGCCGCCCAGGCGTCCTGGTACGCGGTGTTGCCGACGTCCATCTGCCAATGCCCGGAATAGCCGCCGTACTCGAACCGGCGTCCGTTCGGATCGAGCAGGAACCACTCAGGGTGAGCCTTTTCCGCCTCGCAGTAACCGACACCGGTCGGCAATTGCGCGTCGTCCACCCCGTCGCGGCAGGCGTACGACCGGGTGGACGACAGGTCCTTGTAGACGAACACCTGGACCGCCGGGTTCGCCGCCTTGAGCTTGGGGACCATCGCGCCTTCCCAGGCGTTGAGCACGACGTAGCTGCGCCGTTTCGCCTCGGTGGCCAGCATCGCATCGGACACCGGCGTCCCGTTCCAGTGCAGCCAGAAGGACTGCACCCGTCCGCCTCCCGCAGCCGAATCGGCACCCGTGGCGACTGAAGGGGCCGTCACAGCGGCCGCGATGGCGACCACAACGGACAGCATGACGCGGACTCGGCCGCGTCGCATCGGCCGGTGCCGGTGCCGGTGCCGGTGCCGAACAGGATCGTTCCGAGTGCTCAAGGACATGCCGGACTCCCGTTCGACAGGCGCCACCCATCGTCGATCACCACGACAATGTCGCCCCACAAAGGGAACAATGGGCGCGCCCGCGCTCGCTTCGGTAGCGCGAAGGTCATCTACCAGTCGGTAGGTGAATGCGCGACGGCAGTAAAGCCGCCGACCGGCAAGCAGGTCAAGTAACGCACGCCACACCACGCACGAAATTCGCCGTCTCCATTGGACGCGATTGTTCGGTCAACTGGCAAAAAATCATGGGAGCGGTTTCAGCGGGCCCGGTCCACCGGGTCGCGCGTCACGGCACCGTGCCCGCACTTGTCCGCGCACGTCGAGCAGCGCGAGCGTGCAGTGCTCGTGCGCGATGTCAGGATCACGTACGGGACGCCGCGCCCAGCGGGTTCGTGCTGGACGGCGCTACTTGCCCGCAGTCCGGTCGACCGGGCTTCCTCCCGGCGCGATGCCGGCCCTGGGAATCCCGCCCTGAGAGCTTCCGCCCCGAGGGATTCCGCCCTCGGAAATTCCGCACAGTTCGTCGGCGGCGGCCCACAGCTCTTCCTCACGTCGCTCGTCGTAGGACTCGGACGATGAAGGGATCACCTCGCCCCGGCTGATGTAGGCGCCACTGTCACCGGGGCGGGGCCCCGCCATCGCCTCCGCCAGGAGCCGACCGGCTTCAGCGGGCTTGGTGGCGATCCGCGTCGACGCCAACGCGGTCGCAACCGCCTGGAACACGGCTTGGCCGACCCGGCCGGCATCGCGCGCCAACCCCGTCCCCGGCACCAGGCCGGGGTTGTAGGAGTAGACGTCGATCCCCTCGGGCAGCCGGCGCTGGAGCGCGTGCACGAGGTAGATCACGCCGAGCTTGCTGGTGGCGTACGCGCGCCTGCCCGCTTTGCCGGTGTCCTCCCCCGGCTTGGCCAGCTCGCGCGGATCGTCCCAGCGCGGCGGCGGGATCAGGCCCATGCTCTTGTGCGCGCTGTCGTGCACGTCGCTCGCGACGACGACGATCCGCGCCGGGTTCGTGAAGCGGGGCATCAGCAGGTTCAGCAGCAGGTGGTAGGCCAGCACGTTCACGCCGAACGTCATCTCGTGGCCGTCCGCGGTGAGCTTGCGCGTGGTCGTCGTCTGGAGGCCCGCGTTGCCCAGGAACCCGTCCAGCGGACCGTCCACTTCGGACACCGCACGGCGGATGTCGGCGAACGACGCCAGGTCGCACACCACCTCGGACACGTTGCGGTTGCCGGTCTGCTCCGCCAGTTCGGCGGCCAGGCCGGGCTTGCGGTTGAACACGAGCAGGTGCCGGTCCGGGTGGTGGCGCAGCAGGTGCTCGGCGGCGTGACGGCCGAGCCCTCGGCTCGCCCCGGTCATCAGCGTGGTACCCATGATCGCTCCTGGTACGTAGTTCGAACTGGTACTCAGTACCGTACCGGACGCCGTTCCGGACCACTATGCTGGGCGCATGTCGGGACGGATGCCGCTGCGTGAGCGCAAGCAACAGCGCGCGCGGGAACAGATCGTGGAGGCGGCGTTCGCGCTGTTCGCCGAACGCGGGTTCGCGGACGTCACGGTCGCCGACATCGCCGAACGGGCGGAGGTCGGGCGGACCACGTTCTTCCGCTACTTCGGCGACAAGCAGGAGGTCGCCTTCTTCAACGAGCAGGCGATCGTCGAGGAGCTGACCGAGCGGCACCGGGCACTGCCGCCGGTGCACGACCTCGCCGGTGCGATGGCGCAGCTCCGCGAGGTTTCGGTGGGTCTGTGCGCGGCGTTGACCGCGGACCAGGAGCACTTCGTCGCGCACGAACGACTGCTGCGGGAGAACCCCGAGCTGCGTGACCGTTCCGCGCGGAAGTTCGCCAGGCTGTGCGCGATCTTCCGGGACGCCCTGGTCGAACGCGGCACGCCCGTCGAGGTGGCCGTGCTCGCGCCGCAGCTCGCGGTCGCCTGCTACCAGGCCGGCAACGAACTCGCGGCCGGCGACCCTTTGTTGCTCCCCGGCGCGGTGGACGCCGCGTTCGCACAGATGAGCGAATTGGGCGCCCCCGACACCCCCTGAACGTTCGTACGGTGTCGGTCCCGTGCGTTAGGTTTCACCCTGCCATGCGACTCATCGGACGGGACCATCCAGCCGGGGTGCTGCGCGTCGAGATCGACCGCGCCACCCGGAGCCACGGTGGGCTGGTCCTGGTCGCGGGCGAGGCCGGGATCGGCAAGACCACGCTGGTCACGGGCGCGGCCGAGGAAGCCAGGCGGCACGGTGCGCTGGTGCTCGGCGGGTCGTGCTGGGATTCCGACAGCGCGCCCGGCTACTGGCCGTGGGTGCAGGTGATCCGCGCGTTGCGCCGGGCCGCCTCGCCCGACGAGTGGGCGTCGGTCGACCGGGGTCCGCTGGCGGTGCTGCTCGGCGAGGCGCCCGCGGAGCACAAGCCGGAGGGCTTCCCGCTGTACGACGCGGTGACAACGGCGCTGGTGGCGATGTCGCACCACCGGCCGGTGGTGGTCGTGCTGGAGGACCTGCACTGGGCCGATCCGGCGTCGTTGCGGCTGCTGGAGTTCGCCGCGCAGCACACCTGGTTCGAACGGGTGCTGCTGGTCGGCACGTACCGCGACGCCGAGGTCGACGCCGAGGACCACCCGCTGCGGCCGGTGATGGCGCCCCTGCTGAGCCGGGCCACCACGGTCGCGTTGACGGGTCTCGCGCCGGTCGAGGTGGGCGAGTTGATCTCGCGCACGGCGGGCCGCGAGCCCGATCCGGACCTGGTCGCCGAGGTGCACCTGCGCACCGGCGGCAACCCGTTCTTCGTGGAGCAGACCGCGCGGCTGTGGCACGGCAGCGGCTCGGTGACGGCGGTCGCGCCGGGCGTGCGGGACGCGTTGCACAGGCGGTTGTCGCTGCTGCCCGTGCAGGTGGGCGAGCTGTTGACCACGGCCTCCGTGCTCGGGCGCGAGTTCCACCGGAAGGTGCTGGCCGCGGTCGCGTCGCTGCCGGTGCCCGCGGTGGACCGACTGCTCGCCCAGGCCGTGCAGGCGCGACTGGTGCTGGGGCTCGGTGGCGGCCGGTTCTCCTTCGCGCACGACCTGGTGCGCGAGACGCTGTACGACTCGCTGCCCGACGCGGCCGAACGGCACGCGGACGTGGTTCGCGCGTTGGAAGGCGACCTGGAGGGCGAGGTGTTCCCCGCCGAGCTGGCCCGGCACGCGCACCTGGCGGGCGACCTGGTGCCCGCCGACCGCGCGGTGGACGTCCTGGTCGTGGCGGCGCGTGACGCGAGCAGCCGGATGTCGGTCGAGGAGGCCGCCGGGCACTACCGGCGTGCGCTGGCCCGTGCGGACACCCCGCGGCGGCGGATCGCGGTCGCGTTGGAGCTGGGCCACGACCTGTTCCACTGCGCCGAACCCGCCGAGGCACGCCGCGTCTTCGACGAGGCCGCCCTCATCGCCCGTGAGCTGGACGACCCCGAGCCGTACGCCAGGGTGGCGTTGACGATCTTCCGGTTGACCGACCTGGAGGACGGGGGCGCGGGGCTGCTCCGGGAGGCGCACACCCGGCTGATCGGGCCGCCGCCGGACGTGCCGCCGGACGAGTTGGCCCGCATGATCAGCCTGCACGCCACCGAGATGGCGCGGGGCGCCGGCGACTACGACGCGTTGGCCACGGGGCTGTGGGCGGCGCACGACACCACGCCCGGCATCGGCAACGCCGCTCGACGGCTGGCGTTGACCGAGGAGCTGATCTCCGTGTCGCGCCGCAGCGGCGACCACAACGTGGAGCACTACGCCACGTCGTTCCGCTGGGTTGCGCTGGTCGAGCTCGGCGACCCGCGCTACGCCGACCAGTTGCACGCGTTCGTGGCGCTGTCCGAACGCCTCGGCCTGACCAGGTTCAGCTTCTCGTCGGCCATCGACCAGTGCATCGTCTTCACCATGCGGGGCCGGTACGCCGAGGCCGAGGCGATGCTGGCCAAGGCGACCGAGCTGGGCGCGAGCAGCCACCCCGGGTTCCGGATGATGTACCTGCACCTGCGGTGGGCGCTGCTGCTGCCGCAGGGCCGGTTCGCCGAGCTGGACGACCTGGCGGCGGAGATCGCCGCGAGCACCCACCCGTGCCCCGGTCTGCCGGCCGGGATCGCGGCGCTGGAACGCGGTGACGTCGAGGCGGCGCGCGCCCTCCTCGACCGGCCTGCGCCGGACGACCGGCACCAGCAGATGTTCGAGCCGCTGTGGCTGCGTTTCCAGGCCCGGTTCGCGCTCGCGGCAGGTGACCGGGAGTTGGCGGCGCGGGTGCGCGAGCAGTTGGCGCCGCACCGGGGCAAGTGGCTGGTGTCGTTGTACGGGTGCGACATCAGCGGCCCGGTCGACCTGTGGCTGGGCGTGGTGGACATGGTGCTGGGGCGGTGCGACGACGCGGTGGAGGAGTTGCGCGCGGCGCAGCGGTCGGCCGAGCGGATGCAGGCCCGGCCGTGGGCGGCGCTGGCCCGGCGTCACCTGGCCGAGGCGTCGGGGCGGTCCTCGACGCCCGAGCCGGTCGCCGCGGCAGCACAGGAGTTCCGCCGCGACGGTGACGTGTGGACGTTGACCTACGGCGGTGCCACGGTGCGGATGCCCGACTCGAAGGGCTTGCGGGACCTGCACGTGCTGCTGAGCAGTCCGGGTGAACCGGTGTCGGCGGTGTCACTGCTCGCACCGGAGGCAGTGGCGTCGGCCCGTCTCGGCGGCGACCCGGTCCTGGACGACGAGGCGAAGGCCCGTTACCGGCGGCGCTTGGACCAGTTGGACGACGAGATCGACCGGGCGTTCGACGACGACCGAGCCGCCGTCCTGGACCGCGAACGCCAAGCCCTGCTGGAGGAACTGCGCGCCGCCGCCGGCCTGGCGGGCCGCACCCGCCGCCTGGGCGACGAAGCGGAAAGGGCCCGAAAAACCGTCACCGCCCGCATCCGCGACACGCTCCGGAAACTGGACGAACGCCACCCCGGTCTCGCGGCCCACTTGCGGGAGACCGTGTCGACCGGGGCGGCGTGCCTCTACTCAGGACACGAGCACTTCAAGCTCTAGCCCTTGTCCCGGAACATCACTTCCGGTTGTACAGGCGCATGGTCCAGTAGCCGAACACGACGGTGAACATCACGCTGTAACCCAGCGTCCACAGCATCGCGTCACCGTCGAAGCCACCGGCCATCAGCGACCGCACGGCCGCCACCAGCTTGCTGATCGGGTTGACGTTGACGAACGACTGGAGCCAACCGGGCATCGTGGCGGGGTCGACGTAGACGTTGGACAGGAACGTCAGCGGGAACAGCACCAGCATGCTCGTGCCCATCACCGACTTCTCGCTGCGCAGCAGCAGCCCGAACATCGTCCAGACCCACGAGAACGCGAACGAGAACACCACCAGCAGACCCACGCCGAGCACGACCCCGACGAAACCGCCGTCCGGCCGGAACCCGAGGATCAGGCCGACGACCATGATGGTGAACGACGCCAGCACGTACCGCAGCAGGTCACCGAGGATGTAGCCGACCATCGGCGCGGGCCGCCAGATCGGCAGCGTGCGGAACCGGTCGAACACGCCCTTCTCGATGTCGGTGTTCACCGCGACGCCCGTGTACATGGTGATCATCACGACGCTGGTCACCGTGATGCCGGGCAGCAGGTACTGGATGTACTCCCCCGGCGACCCGGCGAGCGCGCCGCCGAACAGGTAGGTGAACATCAGGATCATCATGATCGGGAACGCGGTGACGTCGAACAGCTGCTCCGGCACGTGCTTGATCTTCAGCACCGCGCGCCAGCCGAAGGTGAGCGACGCGGACAGCGCGGACGGCCGCTTCGGCTGCACGGTCTCCAACAGCACCGCCGCCAGGTCCTCCGTCTTCGGCGCGGGCAGGAGTTCGGCTTCCTTGGTGACGGTCACGCCGCCGCCTCCTTCTTCTTGTCCGGGTTCCCGGTGTTGCCGGTCTTGTCGGTGAGGGCGAGGAACACCTCGTCCAGGCTGGGCTGCCCGAGCGAGAACGTGTCGACGGTGATGCCCTCGCGGGCGAGTTGGGCCAACGCCTCGGCGGCCTGCTCGGTGGCCCGGCCGGTCAGCCGCGCGGTGAGCGCCACCGGGTCCGAGTCGAGCTGAACGTCCGCGTCCAGCGCGGCGGTCAACACCTCCTGCGCCCGTGGCCGCTGGTCCGCGTCACGCAGCCGCAGGTGCACCGCGCCCACGCCGACCGACGCCTTCAGCTCGCCCTTGGTGCCCTCGGCGATGACCTTGCCGTGGTCGATCACCGCGATCCGGGACGCCAGCTGGTCGGCCTCGTCCAGGTACTGCGTGGTCAGCAGCACGGTGGTGCCGTGCGCGACGACCGCGCGGATGATGTCCCACACCTGGTTGCGGCTGCGCGGGTCCAGGCCGGTGGTCGGCTCGTCCAGGAACAGCAGCTTCGGCGTGTTGAGGATGCTGGCCGCGATGTCCAGCCGGCGGCGCATACCGCCGGAGTAGTGCTTGACCTGCTTGCCCGCCGCGTCGGTCAGCCCGAACGCCTCCAGCAGCTGGGCGGCCCGCTTGCGGGCGTGGACGCGGGTGTGGCCGAGCAGCCTGCCCAGCAGGACCAGGTTCTCGGTGCCGGTGAGGTCCTCGTCCACCGAGGCGTACTGCCCGGTGAGGCTGACGAGCTGCCGGACCGCGTCCGGGTCGGCGCGCACGTCGTGACCGAACACCCGCGCCTCCCCGTCGTCGGGTCGTAGCAGGGTGGCGAGCATGCGTACCGTCGTGGTCTTGCCCGCGCCGTTCGGGCCGAGCAGGCCGTACACCGTCCCGGCGGGCACGGTCAGGTCGACGCCGTCCACCGCGCGGGTGTCGCCGAAGACCTTGACCAGGCCCGACGTTTCGATGGCGTTCATGATTTCCCTTTCTCGGAGGTCAGGAGACGTAGGGGCGTCGGGTGCGGGCTTCTTTCAGGGCCGACGCCCACCAGGTGAGCTGGTCGAACATCGCTTCCGCGGCGCACCGGCGGTGTTCGGTGTCGATCGGTTCGTCGGCGAAGAGGTTCACGCCGACGCCGGTGCGCATAGTCATGACGTGCAACTCGGTGAAAACTGTTCGGAGCTGTTCCACGGCGTGGAAGCCCTCGGAGCGGTAGCCGTAGGAGACGAACCCGACGGGTTTGGCCTGCCACTCGTCGTACGCGTAGTCGATGGCCTGCTTCAGCGAGGCGGGAAAGCTGCGGTTGTACTCGGGCGTGACGACGACGAACCCGTCCGCGTCCGCCACCTGCCCGGTGAACCGCCGGATCTCCGGCGTCGGCCGTGCCGGGTAGCACGGCGGGAAGTCGTAGTCGGCCAGGTCGACCACGACCGGTTCGACGTCGGCCCGCCCGGTCGCGACGTCGGCGACCCACCGGCCGATGCCGTCACCGACCCGTCCCTCGCGGGTGCTGCCGATGATCACGGCGATGCGCAGCGGCTCCACCCCGACCACCTCCTCTCACCCAGAAGGCGCGAGACCACCCGCTAGACCGCGTCTAGCACCCGCGAGTCGAACGCTCAGGTCCCGCGAGTCGAACGCTCGCGACCCTCGAATTCAACGCTCAGGACGCGCGGCCGGCTGCCAGGAAGACGAAGAACTCCACGTTCGCGCACGGGTGAGGTACGCGAACGTGGAGTTCGGGGTGTCTGAGTGTTCGACTCGCGGGACCTGAGTGTTCGACTCGCGGGATTTAGATGCGGCAGGTGTCGAGGGAGCTGACGAGGATCGCGCGGGCGCCCACGCGCCACAGCTCGTCCATGATGAACGGGGCGTCGTCGCGCGGCACGAGGGAGCGGACGGCCACCCAGCCTTCGCGGGCCAGCGGCGAGACGGTGGGCGACTCGATGCCGGGCACCAGCTTGAACGCCTCCTCCTGCGCCTCCGTGGGGCAGTCGAAGTCGAGGATGACGTAACGGCGGGCGATCAGCACGCCCTGGAGCCGGCGGTGCAGGATCTCGACCGCGCGCACGGAGTCCCCGTTGTCGGCCACGGTGTCGCCCTGGATCAGCACGGCCTCGGACTTGAGGATCGGCGAGCCGAACGTCTCCAGCCCCGAGGTCTTCAGCGTGATGCCGGTTTCCACCACGTCGGCGATCGCGTCGGCCACGCCGAGTTCGACGGCCGTCTCCACCGCGCCGTCCAGCCGGACGAGGCGCGCCTTGACGCCGAGGTCGGCCAGGTGGTGCTCGACCAGGTTCGGGTAGCTGGTCGCGATCCGCCTGCCCTCGAGGCCCGCGGCGTCCTCGATGCCGCCGGGCTTCGACGCGAAGTAGAACGACGCCCGGCCGAAGCCGAGCGGCAGGATTTCCTTCGCGGACACGGTGGAATCGAGCAGCAGATCACGACCGGTGATGCCGACGTCCAACGACCCCTCGCCCACGTACACCGCGATGTCGCGGGGACGCAGGAAAAAGAATTGCACATCATTTGCCGGGTCGGCCACGATCAGCTCACGGCCTGACCTGTTCACCCGATAACCCGCTTCGGCCAGCATTTGGGCCGCGGGAGCACTCAACGAGCCCTTGTTGGGCAGGGCGAAGCGAAGAGGAGCCATGGCGCGAAGTCTCCCACACCGAGGCGTCCGTCCCCGTCCCGGGTATGCCCAGGTGTCCCACGGTGTGGAAACCACGCGGTGTGGTGCCGGCGTCACCCGTCCGGGCTTCCCACTACGTGAACACCGGACGTCCCGACACCGCCCGGCACGTCTATTCGACCCGAATTGACGCCGACATCGAGCACATTAAAGAAAGCGGCCCAAACGGGTTCGGGTGGTCAATAGCCAACCGGCCCCGAAAGACACCGCGATCGCGATCGCCGCCACCAGGAACGCTTTCACCTCGGCCGGGAACGGCAACGGCCGGGCCGCGACCGCCAGCACGATGAGAACCGGCCCCTGGATGAAGAACGCGGCGAACGCACCACGCGCGAGCGCCACCGCCAACGGTCCGTCACGGGTCAACCGGCGCTGCGCCCAGCCGAGCAGCCACACCGACCCGCCGACCACGAGCACCGCCTCCACCGCGGCGAACAGCAGCGCCTGCCACCGCCAGCCGCCGAGGAACGGTCCCGCCTGACCGGCCAGGTCCGACACACCCAGTGCGACCGCGGCCACCGGCACCGACAGGATCGCCAGCGCCGCCACCACCCGACTCCCCCGCCACATCCCTTCCGGCACCCGCTGCGCGAACCCCGAACGCGCGCCCACGATGCCCAGTCCGAACATCGCGATCAGCTGCGGCCACCACCAGATGTGCAGGTCGCCGACCTGGCCGCTGCGCGCCGGAATCCACAGCCGCACCACGAACGTGCTTACCACGACGCCCGCCGTGACCGCCACGAGGTGCCCGCCGGTCAGCACGACGGCAGCCGACGCCGGCCGGCCGAACAGCGCGTAGGCGACGGAGAACAGCAGCAGGATCTCGACGAACCACAGCGATCCGGAGTCCAGCAGCGGCTCGCGGTGCGTGAACACCCACCACGGCGTGACGTCGTGCCCGGCGGCCCGGTACGCCACCCACAACGTCAGCGGCCACACCAGCAGCGCGGAGATCGCGAACGGGATGCCGAGGCGGACCAGTCGGTCGCCGATGAACCGGGCGGTTCCCTTGCGCGCCAACGACTCCGGCGTGAACAGTCCGGACAGGAGGTAGAAGGTGCCCATCAGGAACAAGCCCGACGGGCCGAGGACGGCGGCGAGCACGGCCTCGACGTGCGGTTCGAACGTGACTTCGTTGACCTCGTCGTACGGCCACCCGCCCACCGCGGAGTACCCGAGCAGCGCGTGCCCGCCGATCACCCAGGCGACGAGCAGCACCTTCAGGTTGTCCACCGCGGCCAGCCGGGACCGCTGCCGCACCTCTGCGGTCATTCTCCCAAGGTAACTCCGGAAACGTGAAAAAGACCCCGGAGAAGTCCCCCACCAGCGACATCATCACCCGTTCGCAGTCGGGCCACATCAGCCCGGAGGCGTGACGCCCGTCAGTCGATGTTCGACCACCAAGCGGCCTGGGTGACGACGGAGAAGCCGAGCGAGTCGTAGAGCGGCCGACCCGTCTTGGTCGCGCTGAGGGTCATCGGCAGCACCGGGAACTCGTTGAGCACGGCGTGCATCAACGCGCGGCCGACGCCGCGGGAGCGGTGCTCGGGCAGGGTCGTCACCCAGTACACACCGGCCGCGTCGTCCGACTCGACGGTCAGGCACACACCGGCCACGACGCCCTCGCGCCACACCGTGTGCATCCGGAAGCCCTCGCGGTCCTTCAACGCCAAGGGCACCGCGTTGCCGGTCGGGAAGCCCGGCAGGGGAAAGCCTTCGACCACGACCCGCTCGGCGACGGCCCACTCCTCGGCCGTGCGCACCGTCCGAACCTCCAGGTCGGGCGGCGGCACGGGGGCGGACGGCCGGATCATCACCGGCAGCTGCCAGAAGGTGAGCCCGAGCGCCGCGCCGTCGATCCCGCCGAACGAGTCCTCGACCACCACCCGCGCCGGGGCCCGCTTGACCAGCAGCTCCAGCTCGGCGATGTCGTCCGGGTCGGGGTCCGGACGGACCGCGAGCACCCGCAGCAGGGTCGGCCCGCTCATCGCGAGGTACCCGGCGCGGGTGATCAGGTCGTAGCCGCGGGTCCGGGCGAGCGCGGTCGTCAGGGCGGCGGCGTTGCGCACCGCGAGGTGCAGCGAGGCGGACATGGACCGAACCCTAAGCGGCGACCGGACCGGCGGTCAGGTCCGTTTCCACCTCGCCGACGTGCGCCGCTCACCGTCCGGCGAGCAACTCCTCGAACGGCACGAACCGCTCCGCGGGCTTGGTGGCCGCACGTCCCGCGAGCAGGTCCGCCAGCTCACCGGCCGCACGGTCGACGCGGCCGGGCAGGCCTTCCGCGCCCCAGTCGGACGACGCCGCGTACACACCGGTCGGCGCCACGATCGCCCGCATGTAGGCGAACAACGGCCGCAGCGCGTGGTCGAGCACCAGCGAGTGGCGCTCGGTGCCGCCGGTCGCGCCGATCAGCACCGGCTTGCCCGCCAGGGACTCCGGCTCCAGCACGTCCACGAACGACTTGAACAGGCCGCTGTAGGACGCGTTGAACGTCGGCGTCACCGCGATCAGCCCGTCCGCCCCGACCACCGACTCCACCACCTCGCGCAGCCGTGCGCTCGGGAAGCCGGTGACGACGTTGTCCGCGATGTCCCGCGCCAGGTCCCGGAGGTGCACCGTGCGCACCTCCAGTCCGGGCACGAACCGCTCGACGCCTTCGGCCAGCCGGGTCGCCAGCATCTGCGTGGACGACGGCGACCCGAGCCCGGCCTGCACGACAGCCAGCGTGGTCATCGGCTGTTCACCCCTTCCGCGGCGAGCATCGAAGCGTGGGTCGGGGCGTCCGGCACGTCCGCCGGCCGGCCCACCGCGAACTCACGGCGCAGCGTCGGCACGATCTCGCCGAGGAGGTCCAGCTGCTCCAGCACCGTCTTCAACGGCAGGCCCGCGTGGTCCATCAGGAACAGCTGCCGCTGGTAGTCGCCGAAGTGCTGCCGGAACGTCAGCGTCTTGTCGATGACCTCCTGCGGGCTGCCGACCGTCAGCGGCGTCTGCGACGTGAACTCCTCCAGCGACGGGCCGTGCCCGTACACCGGGGCGTTGTCGAAGTACGGCCGGAATTCGCGCACCGCGTCCTGCGAGTTGCGGCGCATGAACACCTGGCCGCCGAGTCCGACGATCGCCTGGTGCGCGGCGCCGTGCCCGTAGTGCTCGTAGCGCTCCCGGTAGAAGGTGATCAGCCGCTGGAAGTGCTCCTTGGGCCAGAAGATGTGGTTGGCGAAGAAGCCGTCGCCGTAGTAGGCGGCCTGCTCGGCGATCTCCGGGCTGCGGATCGAGCCGTGCCACACGAACGGCGGCACGTCGTCCAGCGGACGCGGGGTCGAGGTGAACGACTGGAGCGGCGTGCGGTGCTTGCCCTCCCAGTCCACGACGTCCTCGCGCCACAGCCGGCGCAGCAGGGCGTAGTTCTCGATCGCCAGGTCGATGCCGTCGCGAAGGTCCTTGCCGAACCAGGGATACACGGGCGCCGTGTTGCCTCGGCCCATGACCAGGTCCACCCGGCCGTCGGCGAGGTGCTGGAGCATCGCGTAGTCCTCGGCGATCTTCACCGGGTCGTTCGTGGTGATCAGCGTGGTCGCGGTGGACAGGATCAGCCGCTCGGTGCGGGCCGCGATGTAGCCGAGCATGGTGGTCGGCGACGACGGCACGAACGGCGGGTTGTGGTGCTCGCCGGTCGCGAACACGTCCAGGCCGACCTCTTCCGCCTTCAGCGCGATCGCGACCATGGCCTTGATGCGCTCGGCCTCGGTCGGCGTCCGGCCCGTGGTGGGGTCGGGCGTCACGTCGCCGACGGTGAAGACACCGAACTGCATGGCCACTCCTCATCAGGTAGTTGCACTTTCAACTAACTCGCACAACGGTACCTCACCCCAGGACTATTCCGGTGTTGTCTGGTGGCGCGGACCACGCCAAGGTGTGTCACACGGGTCACCGACGGGGGAGGCACGGTGCACGAGCTGGTCCGGCGCGCCGCGGAGATCGTCCCGGTCCTGCGCGCCCACGCCGCCTGGGGTGACGAGCACCGGAGGCTGCACGAGGGCGCGTTGGAAGCGATGGCCGACGCCGGCGTGCTGCGCCTTCGGGTGCCCGTCGCGCACGGCGGTCACGAAGCGGACCTGACCACGGTGGTCGAGGTCATCGCCGAACTGGCCCGCGGTGACGGGTCGGCGGCGTGGACCGCGGCGGTGTGGGCCATCTCGACCTGGGTTGCCGGCCAGTTCCCCGACGAGGTCCGGCAGGAGGTCTTCGCCAAACCGGACGTGCGGGTCACCGGCATCCTCAGCCCCACCGCGACGGCCGAGCCGGTCGGCGGCGGGGTGCTGGTCAACGGGCGGTGGGCGTTCACCACGTCCGCGCCGCAGAGCCACTGGACCACGAACGCCGCCATCCTCATGCCGGACCGGGTACCCGTGGCGCTGGCGATCCCCCTGGTCGACCTGGAGGTCGTGGACGACTGGCACACCACCGGCCTGCGTGCGACGGGCAGCGTGACCACGGTCGCGAAGGACCTGTTCGTGCCGGCCGAGCGGGTGCTGCGCCTGGCGCCCGTGCTGCTGGCCCACCCGGACGCCTCCGCGCCGATGTTCCGCGCGCCGTTCATGCCCGCCGCCTGCGCCACGGTCAGCGCGCCCGCCGTCGGCCTGGCCCGCGCGGCGGTGGAGGCGTTCGCGGCGGTCACCTCCGCGTTCCCGCTGCGGATCCGCGAGGCCACGGTGCTCGCCGACGAGGCCCAGGTCCACTCCCGCCGCACCGCCTCCGTGGTCGACCGCAAGGCCGCCCGCGGCGAGACGTGGACGCCCGAGGACCGCGCCGGGGTGCGCCGGGACCTCGGCGAGGCGTGCTCACGGGCACGGGACGCGGTCGCCGTCCTCGACGCGAACGTCCTAGGCGCGAACGGTGCCGGGGCGGACTGCCCGGCCCTGCACCGCATCCAGCGCGACGTGCACGCGCTCAACCTGCACGCGGTCCTGCACCCCAACGCCAACCTGGAGCGGTACGGCCCGGTCTTCCTCGGCCGGCAGCCGGAGGCGGACGCGTGATTCCTTGATCCACCATTGTTTGCTGTTAGAAAGTAGTTAGCGCGGTTCCCCACTCTTGTCCGCAAGGCACAACGCCTGCACACAATCGAGGGGGAATGATCGTGATTCGCAGGATTCTCACGTTGCTCGGCGGTGTCGTGGCCGCCGCAGCGCTGTTCAGCGCTCCCGCCCAGGCCGCCGACACGGCCGACGTCCGGACGTACACGGCTCCGAGTGATTCGGTCTCCACCCTGGCGTGGAGCGACTGCCCGGCCGCCCGGATGTGCATCTTCGCCAACCTCAACGGCGGCCGGCCGTACGGCTACTTCGCGTCGGGTGACGGCGACCTCGCCGACTCCAGCGGTCCGAGGGGGCTCAACAACACCACCGAGAGCGTGTGGAACCGCACCAGTCAGTACTGGTGCTTCTACGACGCCGGCGGCTACAACAACCTGATCTTCATCGTGGGGCCCGGCGTCCAGACCAACCTGGTCCCCGGGGACCGCAACCGGGTGACGTCGCTGCGCATCTGCCCCTGAGCCCACCGGGGGTGAACGGGTCCGCGGCCGGGTTCTCGAAACCCGGCCGCGGGCCTGTTCGAGCGGTCACCACCCCGCTGCGACCTCGCCGCGCAGGATGCGGGAGTGCAGCGCGCGCAGCCGATTCGACGGCTCGACGCCCAGTTCACCGACCATCGTCCGGCGGAACGCCGCATAGACGTCCAAAGCGTCGGCGACCCGGCCGGACGACGCCAGCGCGGTCATGAGCTGCGCGCGGAGCCGTTCCCGCAGCGGGTGCTCCGCGACCAGCCCGGTCAGCTCGGCGACGAGGTCGGCGTCCCGGCCGAGCAGCAGGTCGGCGTCCACGCGCTCCTCCAGCACCGCCATCCGGAACTCCTCCAGCCCGGCCGCCACGTGGGCCGCGCAGCGGAGTTCCGGGAGCACCGGCCCCCGCCACCGCTTCAACGCCGACCGCAGCATCGCGGCGCCCGACTCGACGTCACCGGCGGCCAGCACGCGCCGGGCGTGCTCGACGTCGTCCCGGACCAGGTCCACTTCGAGTTCGGCCGGACTCGCCCGGAGCACGTACCCGGGTCTCGCCGTCCCGATCCGCGTCCTGCCGAGCAGTCGGCGCAGCCGGAACACGATGCTGTGCAGCTGCGCCTTCGCCGACGGCGGCGGGCACTGATCCCACAGCTCGTCGAAGATCCGACCGGCCGACACCACCTCGTTGGCGTGCAATACGAGCATCGCCAGCACAACCCTGTTCTGCGGTGTGCCGAGCGGAACTTCCTCCCCGCCGCATTCCACCCGACATTGCCCCAGTGAACGGAAAAGCCACATAAGCGCATCCCCCCGGATCCGTCTGCGATCCAGGGTGACACGCGACCGCGCCATTCGCAGGGAATGCGGCAAATCGCTTTCGCGCGTGGCGGCGGGGCTCAGTCGCGTTCGATCAGGTGCCCCACCACGTCCGGACCGGGGTGGGCGTGGCCGGAACCGTCCCGGCGGTCGTCCGCCGCGGGCAGCTCGACCGGCGACCCGTTGTCCGCCGCACCGGCCGGCCGCGGCCCCACCCAGGCCAACGCCAACGCCGTCTCGCCCTTCAGGAACCGGTGCGCCCGCACACCACCCGTCGCCCGGCCCTTCGCCGGGTACACGGAGAACGGCGTCACCTTCACGCTCTGCCCCGTCGACGTCACGACCATCGGCTCACCGTGCTCGTCATCGTCCGTGCGCACGGCCCCGAAGAACACCACCGACGCGTCCGAGCCGACGTTGACACCGGCCATACCGCCGCCCTTGAGGCCCTGCGGACGCACCAGCGACGCCGGGTACCGCAACAGCGACGCCTCCGACGTCACGAACACCACGGTCTCGTCCGGGCCGGCCAGCCAGGTCGCGCCGACCACCTCGTCACCCTCCTTGAGGGTGATCACCTCGAACTCGTCCGACCGCACCGGCCACTCCGGCGCGCACACCTTCACCGTGCCCTGCCGCGTGCCCAACGCCAGCCCCGGCGACTCCGTGTCGGTCAGCGGCGCGATGCCCACGACCTTCTCACCGGCCTCCAGGTCCACCAGCTCACCGGCCGACATCCCACCGCTCAACGACACCGTGCCGCTCTGCTCCGGCAACACCGGCAGCGGCAGCACGTCCGTCTTGAACGCCCGACCCCGGTTCGTCACCAGCAACACCTGGCCACGCGCCGTCGTGTGCACGGTCGCCGCCACCGCGTCGTGCTTCGTCCGCCCGTTGCGGCGACGCGCCTCCGACGCCTCCTCCGACTCGGCGGCCGTGCGCGCCACCAGGCCCGTCGCGGACAGCACCACCTGGCACGGGTCGTCGGCCACCTCCAGTGGCCCGGCCGGCTTCGACGCCGCCAGCACCTCCTTGAGGTCACCGTCGAGCAGCGTGGTGCGGCGCTCCTGCTGGAGGTCCTTGGCCACCTTCGCCAGCTCGGTCGACACGACCTTCTTCAACACGGCCGGGTCGTCCAGGATCTTGCTCAGCTCGGCGATCTCGTTGCGCAGCTTCTCCTGCTCCGCTTCCAACTCCAGCGCGTCGTAGCGGGTGAGCCGGCGCAGCGGCGTGTCGAGGATGTACGTCGCCTGGATCTCGGAGAGCTTGAACGTTTTCATCAAGCCCTCCTTCGCGGCGGCGGCGTTGTCGCTGCCCCGGATGAGCTTGATCACCTTGTCGATGTCCAGCAGCGCCCTGAGCAGGCCCTCGACCAGGTGCAGCCGGTCCTCCCGCTTGCGGCGGCGGAACTTGGTGCGCCGGGTGACGACCTCGTAGCGGTGCTTGAGGAACACCTCCAGCAGCGCCTTCAGCCCCAGCGTCCGCGGCTGTCCCTCGACCAGGACCAGGTTGTTGATGCCGAACGACTGCTCCATCGGCGTCAGCCGGTACAGGTCGGACAGCAGGGCCTGCGGGTTCACGCCGACCTTGCACTCGATGACCACGCGGGTGCCGTTCTCGCGGTCGGTGAGGTCCTTGACGTCGGAGATGCCGGTCAGCCGCTTGGACTTGGTGACCTCGTCGGTGATCTTCTCGATGATCTTCTCCGGCCCGACGCCGTACGGCAGCTCGGTGACCGTGATCGCCTGTCGGCCACGGCTGCCCTCCAGCAGCCCGGTCTCCACCTTGGCCCGCATCCGCACCACACCGCGCCCGGTCTCGTACGCCTTGCGCACCTCGTCCAGCCCGAGCAGCACCCCGCCGGTCGGCAGGTCGGGGCCGGGGATGAACTCCATCAGCTTGTCCAGCGAGGCGTCCGGGTGCGTCACCAGGTGCCGCGCCGCCGCGACCACCTCGGCCAGGTTGTGCGGGATCATGTTCGTCGCCATCCCGACCGCGATCCCCGACGTGCCGTTGACCAGCAGGTTCGGGAACGCGGCGGGCAGCACGGTCGGCTCTTGCAGTGAGCCGTCGTAGTTGGGCCGGAAGTCGACGGTGTCCTCGTCCAACTCCCCGACCAGCAGCATCGCGGCGGGCGACATCCGGGCTTCCGTGTAGCGCGACGCCGCCGGTCCGTCGTCCGGGCTTCCGAAGTTGCCGTGCCCGTCGACCAACGGGGTGTTCAGCGAGAAGTCCTGGGCCAGGCGGACCATCGCGTCGTAGATCGCGGTGTCGCCGTGCGGGTGGTACTTGCCCATGCAGTTGTGCACGACGAAGCCGCTGACCACGAACGCGTGCTCGTCGGTGGCGACCTGGATGTCGTACGTGGTGTCCGGTGCGACCGGTTCCACCGACACGACCTGCGGGAACGGCTTGTCGGTGGCGTGCCGGGCGTTGCGGATGACCTGGACCAGGCCGTCTTGGCGCGGGCCGACGCCGGTCCAGCGCAGCAACGCCACGGCGAGCGCGGCGGCGTCACGGCCGGTGATGGCGAGGGAGCCGGCGTCACGCCGGGTGCGGATGCCCGAATCGGCGAGCATGGCGTACTCGGGCTCGCCGCCGGGCAGCACGATCTCGCGGCCGTCGCGGACGAAGCCGCCGGCGGCGAACAGGCCCGACAGGAACGGCGTCCACGCCGAGCGGTCGCGCAGCACGGAGTCGAACCGGCCCGCGACGGCCGCTTCCAGGCCTGTGTGGCGGGCGAAGGTGAGGGTGTGGCGGACGCGCTCGTCCGTCTCGACCTTGTCGCGCGCCACGGTCACGTCGTGCGCGATGGCCCAGCCGTGCGCGATGTCGATCGGGTCGACGTCGGCCAGTTCCAGCCGCACCCGCCCGTCGGCGAGCACGTCACCGGCCGCCGCGACCAAGCCGAGCACGAAACCGGACGAGTCGCCGTCGGCGAGGAGGTTCGCGTGCCGTTCGCCGCCGAAAGCCACCGTGTGGGCGCCGGCGAGGTCACGGGCGTCGGTCCACCCGTCGGTCTCGTCGTGGGTGCGGAACCGCTGACCGGGTGTGACGAGCATCGAGTGGCCGTCGGACCAGGTGACGCGGACCAGGTCGGACACGGGGTTCTCGTACACGGCGTTGACCGCGACCGGCTCGCCCCGCCCGTCCAGGACGCGGTCGCCGATCTCGATCTCCTCGATCGGCCGCAGGCCCTCGGGCGTGGACACGAGCGCGCCGCGGACGAAGCAGTCGCCGACCACGCGGGAGGACTTCACGTACGCGCTGGTCGGGCGGTAGCCCTGCTCGTTCATCGAGAACAGGATCCGGCGGTGCACCGGCTTGAGGCCGTCCCGCGCGTCGGGCAGGGCCCGGGAGTGGATCACCGAGTAGGCGTACTCCAGGTACGAGTCCTCGATCTCGGTGGTGAGCGAGTTGTCGAAGACCTGGGCGCCCGCGCGGTCGAAGGCGGACGGGTCGACCCTGGTCGTGGGGGTCTTGCGGCGTGCCATGGTCGGTCGTTTCCTCGTGTCAGGCGGGGTGTCAGGCGGGTCAGATGTCGATCGCGGACTGGTCGACCCGGGCGGACGACTCGACGAGCCACGCCCGGCGCGGCTCGACCTTCTCGCCCATCAGCAGTTCCAGCGCGGCTTCCGCGGCTTCCGCGTCGTGCATGGTGATGCGGCGCACCGAGCGGGTGGCGGGGTTCATCGTGGTCTCCCACAACTCGTCCGCGTCCATCTCGCCCAGGCCCTTGAACCGGGGCACCGGCTTGACCACCGTCTTGCCGGCCTTTTCCAGCCGGGCGACCTTCTGCTCCATCTCGCGCTGGCTGAAGGTGAAGTGGGTCTCGGCGTTGCGGCCCTTGGTGACGACCTTGTGCAACGGCGGCATGGCGGCGAAGAGCCGGCCGTCCTCGATCACCGGACGCATGTACTTGGCGAACAGGGTGATCAGCAACGTCCGGATGTGCGACCCGTCGACGTCCGCGTCGGCCATCAGGATGACCCGGCCGTAGCGCATGGTGGCCAGGTCGAACGTCCGCCCCGTGCCCGCGCCGAGCACCTGGACGATGCTGGCGATCTCGGCGTTGCGCAGGGTGTCGGCGAGGCTGGCCTTCTGCACGTTCAGGATCTTGCCGCGCAGGGGCAGCAGCGCCTGGTACTCGGACACACGGGCCATGCGCGCGCTGTTGTGCACGAAGACACCGGCTTCGAGCGCGAAGTTGTGGTAGCCGTCGACCGTCAGGTCGTAGACGTCGGCCGTTTCGCTGAGCGGCTCGACCGCGGCCACCGCGTGGTTGACGTGGGCAGCGGCCTTCCAGAGCCGACCAACGTCGCCGTCGACGGTTTCGAGCAGGCGCTCGAACTTCAGGCCGGTGCGGGCGTTCGCCAGGCGATCGGCTTCGTACGCAGCGGCGATCTCCGCGTCGGTCAACGACAGCAGCGGTCGGAGGCGCTTCAGCGCGGCCAGCCGCCTGCCTTCGATCTGCTTCGCCACGCGCTCCGACCTGTCCACCGTCTCGACGTAACGACGGCGCCCCGCCTGGACCTTGGCCAGGTGGCCGTTGTCCGGGTCGAGCAGACGCAGCTTCATCCGCAGTGCGTGCCGTTCCCCGAACTCGGGGTGCTCCTCGTGCCAGGCGATCACCGCGGCCCGCTGGCGTTCCCGCTCAGCCGGGTCCGAGAACTGCTCGACCGTTTTCCTCGATCGCCACGCCACCAGGTCCTCGTCGGCCCATTGCCGCTTCGACCTCTCGCTCCACTCCGCCCGCCGGCCAGGCTCGGCGAAGAAGAGCCGGACCCGCTCGGCCGCGTCCTCGCGGTGTTCGGGACGTGCCCAGTAGTTGGCCTGCCGCTCGCGCATCCGCTCGGCGTACTCGGCCCGCTCGTCTTCGGTGAGCGACGCGTACCAGTCCTGGAAGCCCTGCTCGATCCGCCGCCGGAACTCCGGGTCCGAGTTCAGCGCCACCAGCCGCGCCAGGCAGGCCTGGCGGAAGTCAGGGTCTTTCCACTGCGCCGACAGCATCGCCGACTTGAACTCCAGCCCGCCCTCGGCAAGCCACGCCCGGTAACCCGCGTGGACATGCTCACCCATCATCGAGGCGTGTAGGGCGGCGTGGTCGTCCCACGTCATCCGACGAAGGTTGCGCGGGTCGTTGTTGCGCTTGTCGACGTCGACGTGGTGACGGACGGTGCCGTTCTCGGCACTGTCGAGGCCGTGCCGGAGGTTGTAGGCGTCGGCGAGGTAGTGGGTGTAGACCCACTCGTCCCGGTCGTTCATCCAGACCCGCTCGTAGCCGTCGAGTTTGTCGCCCGTCGCCTTGGCCGAGAAGGAGCGGTACAGCGGCATCAGCGAGTCACCCGGCTGGAGCTGGTCGGCGCGCCGGTAGGAGCCGTCACGGAGCCGGAACAGGTGGTCCGGCGTGCAGCGGACGGACTCGCCGCTGTCCAGCGTGACGCGCACCAGCGGCGCGTTCCGCTTAGTCAGCCTTGGCTCTACGAGCGGCGCGACGACGACGCGGCCAGCCTTGTTGGTCGTGTAGCCGAAGTGCGTGACACCGCGGTCCCAGTCCGCGGCGAGGTCCGCGAAACTCATGGCGCGCCCGGAGGCCAATGCCACCTGTGTGTCGCCAACAAAACAACCGAGGGCGCTGTCGCCTTCCACCAGAAATAGTTCGCTACGCGAAACACCTGTGCTGCGGCAGTCCACCAGTTTCGCGGGCATCGCGGCGCCTTCGAGGGCCGTCTTGCGCCGCGCGGCGTCCTTCTGGTGCTTCTGGGTCAGTCGGACGCGGGCGGCGTCGACGACCTTCTGGAGCACCACCTTGGCCTCGCCCTTGGTGCGGCGGTCCTCGGTCCACGCCTTGAGGTGCTTCTCCACCACCGCGAGCGTCACCTTGGTGATGCCGGCGGTGGACAGCTCGTCCTTGGTCTGCGAGGTGAACTGCGGTTCCGGGATGCGGACGTGGACGACGGCGGTCATGCCTTCCAGCACGTCGTCCAGGGTCGGCGGGTCCTCCTTGGGCTTGAGCAGGCCCCTGGTCTTGCCGATCGCGTCCTGGATCGCCTTGACGACGGCGCGGTCGAAGCCGCGTCGGTGGGTGCCGCCGTGCACGTTGCGGATCGTGTTGGTGAAGCACTCGATCGTCCGCTCGTAGCCGGTCCCCCAGCGCAGCGCGATCTCGACCTCGGCGTGGCGCTCCACCTTGGACCGCATCACGCCGTTCTCGTCGGCCGCGTTCTCGTAGTAGACGCCGGTGCCGTTGATGAGCAGGGTGCCGGAGACCGGCTTCTCGCTCGCGGGGGCCAGGTGGTCGACCATGTCGACCAGACCGCCCGGGAAGTGGAACGTCTCCTCGCCGATCGTGTCGTCGGTGGCGACGCGGAGGGTGTACGTCACGCCGGGCACGAGGAAGGCGGTGTTGCGCAGCTTGGTGCGGACGGCCTCGACGTCGAGCGCGGCGCCGTTCTCGAAGTAGCGGGTGTCGTACCAGTAGCGGATGGACGTGCCGGTGCGCTTGGTGCGGCCGGTGACGCGGAGGCCGGACTGGCGGGTGAACGCGGCCTTGGGGCCGGGGCCGTCGAAGACGCCGGGGACGCCGTGCGCGAACGACATCTCGTGCGTCTTGCCCTCACGGCGGACGACGACGTCGAAGCGGTGGGACAGGGCGTTCACGGCGGACGCGCCGACGCCGTGCAGGCCGCCGGAGGTCTTGTACCCGGAACCGCCGAACTTGCCGCCGGCGTGCAGCCTGGTGAGCACGAGTTCGACGCCGGACAGGCCCGACTTGGCGTGGGTGCCGGTGGGGATGCCGCGGCCGTCGTCGTCGACCTGGACGCTGCCGTCGGCGTGCAGCGTGACGACGATCTTGGTGGCGTGACCGGCCACGCCCTCGTCGGTGGAGTTGTCCACGACCTCGGAGAACAGGTGGTTGATGCCCCTGCTGTCGGTGGACCCGATGTACATGCCGGGGCGCTTGCGTACCGCCTCCAGACCCTCCAGGTGGGTCAGGTCGTCGGCCCCGTACAGGATCTCAGCGGTCACCGGGTCGTTCTCCCCAGGTCGTGGGCGTGCGTCGAGCGGTTCACGGTAACCGAGGACAGCGTGGGATCTGCCGAGTCCCCGGTGTCGGGATACGGTCGGGCACGTGGTTCGGTCGTTCACCCGCGATCTTGCCATACTCGAACACAGGTTCGAAGCGTGGCATCGGATCGGAGCAGGGACCGCCGCGAAATGACCCCGCACTCCCGTCTGCCATACCCCTCGCGCGGTGGGCCCACACCTACGACGCGCCTGTTGCGGGCGTGGTTGGTCGCGTCGACCCTCGGCGGGGTGCCGTCGACCGTGCACGCGCTGCTGACCGGTGGTGACGTGCTGCGATCGACCAGGGCGGCGGCGACGTTGCTGGGCGGCTCACGCTCGGGCGGCCCAGGTTCTGGCTCAGGCTCGGGCGGCCCAGGCTCAGGCTCGGGCGCGGCCGGCCTGGTCCGTGGAGCCGTCGCGCACCTCGGCGTGTCGGCGTTCTGGACGGTCGCCTTGGCACTCGTGGACCGGCGGTGGCCGTTGGACGCGCGCCGGGGCGCGGTGGCCGGGGCGGTGATCGCGGTGGTCGATCTGGAGGTGGTCGGCCGGCGGTTCCCGGCGATCCGGGAGTTGGGCCGAACGGCCCAGTGGGCGGACCACGTGGCGTTCGGCGCGCTGGTGGGCGCGGTCCTGGGGTCCACAGTGGACGAGGTTGGCGGCACGCGCCGGTCCCTGGCCCGACGTCGTCCGGGTAGGGTGCGGGCGTTCCCGCGCTGTCGTGCCTGGAGGTGATCGGGCGCCTTGATGTTCCGACGTGCCGCACCGAAGGAGCGTGCCCCGCAAGTGGATCCCGTGATCGAGCGGGAGCCCCTGCCCGCGCCCCAACCTCCCGCCGCGACGCCCCCGCCCGCCCAGTTCTCGGCTTCGTTCGCGGGCGCCACGCTGGTCATCGGGCCGCCTTCGGGCGCGACACCGCCCGCGGTCGCCGTGGGCCGGAGCCTGCCGGTGGACCGCGGCCGCACGGTGGTCGTGATCGATCCGCCGCACGGCGACGAGGCGTCCTTCTGGCCGGCCGTGGCCACCGCGCTGCACGGCCGTGGTCCGGTGCGGCTGATGACCTCGCACTCGGGCTCGATGCGGCCGACGGCGCCCGCGCAGTGGCTCGCCGAGCAGTTGCAGGCCGAGGTGGTGGCGCCGGACGGCGCGGTGACCACGGTGCCGGGCGCGGCGTTCGTCGCGGGCAACGGCGGGTACGGCTGCTGGCTGCGGTTCCTGCCGGGCGCGTCGCCGGTGCCGATGGGCCGCCGGTTCCCGGTGCCGCAGTGGGAGGCGGTCGACCCGAACACGCCGTGGCCGACGGGTGACGTCGGCATCTCCGAACCGATCCCGGCCGGGCTGTGGCTGCGGGCGCAGCGCGCGCAGTTCGACCCCCAGGCGCCGGACGCGCGTGCGGTCATCGGGCTGCCGTGCCGGGACAACGTGCTGACCGTCGTGATCGGCGGTCCCGGTCAGCCGGCGATCCCGACCGACGAGGTGTGCCGGCTGCTGGGCGGGCTGCCGTCGGTGGCGCGGTCGCGGGTGCGGCTGGTCTGGTACGGCGGCGAGCACCAGGCGCAGGCGGTGGCCGACGAGCTGGGCGAGCCGATTTCGCTGTACACGGGCCTGCCGGTGGGTTCGGTGCGCACCGGCGCGGCCGTGGTGGCGGTGAACCCGCGTGGGCAGCAGACGTGGCGGCCGTACGTGACCGAGGTGCGGTACGCGCCGGCGGGCGTGCCGGTCGTGTCGGGTTACCGGGCTCCGGTCCCCGGCCTGGTGGAACGCGGCGCGGGCATCTTCGACCTGGGCGGCGGCGTGGTGCTGGAGGTCGTGCCGTCCGGCTTGTGGGTGCGTGAGGCGGAGGACAACGGGCCCGAGGTGCGGTCGCTGCCGGTGGACCCGGAGTGGGCTCGGCTGACCGTCGGCACGCCGGGCCGCACGACGGCGGGCGCGGTGGCGGTGGCGGGCGCGTCGCTGGTGGAACGGCTGGAGCCCGAGGTTCGCCGGCTGCTGAAGGTGGTGTTCTGCGACCCGTCGCCGCCGTCACGGCCACCGGTCGCCGAGGAGGAGCCCCCGCCCGTGACGGCGGACGAGCCGGTGCCGCTGAGCGTGGACGGTCCGCTGTCCGACTCCCCCGCACCCGTGTGGGGCGAGCAGGTCGGCGAGGAGGTCGTGCCGCCGGACCACCGCAGCACCGAGCAGGAGCGCGACGCGCTGCGCCGGATGCTCGGCGAGCGCTACGGGCAGCACGCGGCGGTGGCGTGCCGGCACATCGCGGAGCGCCCGGACGACTCCGAGGCGTTCGAGGCCGTGGTGACGGACCTGGCGGCGGTGTCGGCGTACCTCCAGCAGGACGAGGAGATCCTGGTCGAGGCGCTGCGCACGGGGAAGCTGGGCCGGTTGTGGCCGTACGCGGCGTCGGTGGTGTCGGGTCTGCGGCGGCTGCCGGTGTACCAGGGTGTGACGGTGTGCTGGGGCGAGGCGCGGCGGTACCGCACGGGTGACGTGCTGGTCGAGCAGGGCCTGCTGAACACGGTGGCCGGGCCGGCGGTGCCGGTGGACGGGCGGGTGGAGTTCCTGATGTGGTCGGTCACCGGGCGACGGGTGTCGGTGGTCGACTCGTTCGGCAGCGTGCTCCAGGAACGGGTGGTGTTCCCACCCGGCAGCGCGTTCAAGGTGCTCGCGGTGGTGGAGGCCGAGGAGTCCGCGCCGATGCAGGTGATGGTGCAGGAGGTCGTGGGTCGCCACCACGAGCTGCCCCAGGGTGTGCTGGGCAGCCTGGAGCGTGCCGCGGTCGCCCTGCGCAACCACGCCCGCGCCACCGCCTGACCCGGCGGGTTCAGTACCCGAAGGCGCGGTCGGCGAACTGCTCGGCGGGTGAACCGGCCGCGGCCGGGTGGGAGATCCGGCCGGGCACGCCGTCGGACGTGTACCGCTGCTCCGGGGCGGCGGCCAACTGGTCCAGCCACACCGTCGAGCCGTAACGGGCGTCCTCGCCGGTCGGGTCCTGCGACCGGATGCGCGGCGTGGCGACCGGGTCGAACTCGGCCGAGTACGGCGAGGGCGCCGGTCCCGCGCCGACCATCAGCACGCACACGTAGTCGTAGGACGCGCCGTCGGACGTCCCGCGTCGGGCGAGCTCCGGGTTGCCGGGCACCGCGCCGAAGGGCAGCGCGAGGCTCGACACCCGGTACCCCGGCACGGCCTTCTCGATCTCCCGCTGGCCGAGCGCCACGGCCTGCTGGACCTGCTGGTCGGCCACGGAGCCGAGGTTCGTGTGCTCCAGCGTGTGGTTGCCGATCTCGAAGCCGTTGTCGTGCAGCCACCGCAGCGCCGCGCCGTCCGGCGACGCGAACGGTCCGCCGTTGACGTACAGGCTCGCCACCGGCCGGAAGCCGGGGTGCTGGGCGGCCACGTCGAGCAGGATGGCGATCGCGGTGCCAGGCGCCGGGCGGCCGTCGGGGCCGAGCGCGAACTGGGTCGGGTCACCGTCGTCGAACGTCAGCACGACGGGGTGCTTGCCCGCCGGGATGTCGATCCGACCCGTCGCGTACTCCGAGGTCGTCACCGGCACGTACCCCTCGCCGGCGAGCCGTTCCAGCTCGGCGCGGAACGCCGCCGGTGTCCGGTCGTAGACGGACGTCGGCTGCTCGACCAGCCGGTGGTACATCAGGATCGGGACCTGCCCGAGTTCGTTGGCCCGGACGGCCGCCGGGTCCGGCGGCGCGGAGGAGGAGGGCGCCGGCGACGGAACAGCGGCGGCCGGTCCGGGCATTTCCGCCGCGGGCAGCTCGGCGGCGGGCTGGGCGGTGCAGGCGAAGCACAGGGCGGCGGAGAGCGCCACGACGGCCGGTACCGGCCTGGGCGACATGGTGTTCACCTTCGGATGGTTGCGCTTGTCGGCCGACCGGAAACCCGAGTACACCCCTTTGGATGACCGCCTGTTTGGCAGCCGGCCAGGGGGTTAGTCGCTGGTTGCAGATGGCACGCCCAGATCGGAGTCGACCGGATGTCGGATTCAGCCTCATCGGACGCAGCCTTGTCGGACGCCGCCCCGCCGGACCCGCCCCTTTCCGGCGGTGAGCCTGGAGAGCCGCCTCGCAAGACCAGGCGCGTGGTGATACCCGCGGTCGGTGTCGTGGTGTTGCTGCTGATCGCGGCGGTCGTCACGACGATCGTCTACGGCCGTGGCGTCGGACTCTCCGTCGCCGAACTGGCCGACGGAATCGCTGTCACTCGTTCGGGTGTAGAGCGCGTGTCCATCACGACCGCGGACCCCAAGGGGCTCGATCGTGTCACCGTGCACTTGGACGGACAGCCGGTGGAAGTGGTGCGCGCCGACGGCCGCATGACCCTGACCGGCGTGAAGCTGGCCGAGGGCAGGCACATCCTGTCCGTGTTCGCGGCGAACCCGCTGCCGTGGATGCCCGACGCGCAGGTCCGGCGCGAGTTCACCGTCGACGACACGCCGCCCACGTTGAACGTCGACGTGGTCGAGGCCGAGTCGCCGCGCGGCCCGGTGACCGTGCGGGGCAGCGCCGACGGAGCGGACTCGGTGCTGGTCGGCGACCAGAAGGTGCCGGTCCGGGACGGCAAGTTCGAGGCGTCGCTGGCCGCGGCGCCCACCCGGATCCGGGTCGAGGCCAACGACGCGGCGGGCAACGCGCAGCACCGCGAGGTCCCGGTCAAGGTGACCCATCCGGGGATGCGCGCCGTGCACATGAGCGCCACGGCGTGGGCGACCCCGTCGCTGCGCGATCCCGTGCTGGCGATGGCGCGGGAAGGCCGCATCGACACCGTGCAGCTGGACATCAAGGACGAGAGCGGCGAGATCGGCTACGACTCGCAGGTGCCGCTGGCCAGGCAGATCGGCGCGAACCGCAACCACTACGACGCCCGCGCCGTGCTGGACGACCTGCACGGCAAGGGGCTGCGGGTGGTCGGCCGGCTGGTGGCGTTCCGCGACCCGGTGCTGGGCAAGGCGTCCTGGGATTCCGGCGCGCGCGACCGGGTGGCGCAGAACGCGTCGGGCGCGCCCTGGTCGGCGCACTACGGCCAGTACGCGTTCACCAACTTCGCCAACCCCGAGGTCCGCGCCTACAACACCGCGATCGCCGAGGAGGCCGCCCGACTCGGGTTCGACGACATCCTCTACGACTACGTGCGGCGGCCCGACGGCCCGCTGCGGCAGATGGTGTTCCCCGGCCTGAGCACCACGCCCGAGCAGTCCATAGTGGACTTCCTCCGGGACAACCGGGCCGCCGTCCGCCCGCACGGCGCGTACCTGGGCGCGTCGGTGTTCGGCATCGCCGCGCACAGCCCGCAGGACGTCGCGCAGGACATCCCGGCGTTGTCGGCGCACGTCGACTACGTCGCGCCGATGGTCTACCCGTCGCACTGGGGTCCGGGCGAGTACGGCGTGGACAACCCGAACGCCAAGCCGTACGACATCGTGCGGGCGTCCGTCGCGGACTTCGTGCGGATGACGGAGGGCACCGGCGCGACGGTCATCCCGTGGCTCCAGGCGTTCTCGCTGGGCCACGCCTACGGGCCGGGTGAGGTGCAGGCGCAGGTCGTCGCCACGGCGGACGCGGGCGCGCCGTCGTTCCTGCTGTGGCACGCGGGGTGCACCTACGGCTCGGCCGGGTTGGAACCCGCATGAGGTCCGTCCCGCTCGTGCCCTACCTGACCGGGGTGTGCCTGGCCGTGACGACGGTGGTGGCGTTGGACTTCGGGCTCGCGGACCGGCCGGCCACCGTCGTGTGGCCCGCCGCCGGCGTCGTGCCCGCCGAGCTGCCATCCCCGTCCACTCCGACCCCGGCCGCGGCGCCGTTCGACAGCTTCCGGTCCGCCCCGGATCTGCCGCCCGGCCACCCGTTCCCGGCGCACGGGGTAGGGACGTGGCGGGTCGTGCCACCGGTCGCTCGGAACTCCGATGGGGGTGGGTTCACCTACACGGTCGAGGTCGAGGACGGCATGGAGCTGCCGAACGGCGACAAACCGTTCGCCGCGGTGGTCGAGTACGCGCTGACGCACCCGCGCGGGTGGTCCGGACGACAGCACGCGTTCCGCCGGGTCGGGCCCGAGGTGGAGCCGGAGCTGCGGATCAGGTTGACGTCCCAGCAGACCTCACGGACGCTGTGCGGCTTCGAACTGCCCTACGACACGTCGTGCCGGATCGGGTCGACCGTGCACCTCAACTCGGCACGCTGGTTCCGCGGCGCGCACACGTACGGCCGTGATCTGCTGGGCTACCGGATCTACACGATCAACCACGAGGTAGGCCACTTCCTCGGCCTCGGGCACGAGGTGTGCCCGACGGACGGCGGCCCGGCCCCGGTGATGATGCAACAGACGTTCAGCATCGACAACGACGGCCTGGCGTCGATCATCACCGGCAGCAACCAGGGCGTCCAGGTGACCCCGGACGGCAAGTCCTGCACCCCAAACCCCTGGCCCTGAACCGGACCACGCCTCACGCACCGCGAGGTCGACTTCCCAGGCGACCGAGCCCGCCATCTGCGGAGCCGGGGCAATCAAATGCAGCCACCGTCGCGCCGAACGCGCCTCCGCGCGACGGTGGCCCGGCAGGTCACCCAGCAGCGGCGGAACTCCCCCGCTGCTCGGCGACCAGGTCGCGGTACCAGTGGAAGCTCGCCCTCGGCGTGCGCTCCAGCGTGTCGTAGTCCACGTGGACCAAGCCGAAGCGGTGCTTGTAGCCGTGCGCCCACTCGAAGTTGTCCAGGAACGACCAGACGAAGTAGCCGCGCAGGTCCACCCCCGCCGTGACCGCGTCCCGTGCCGCCGCGAGGTGGCTGCGCAGGTAGTCGATGCGCTCCTGGTCGACGAACCCGGGGTTGTCCGGGTAGACGCACCCGTTCTCGGTGACGTAGACCGGCGGCAGGTTCGGGTACCGGTTCTTGAGGCCCACCAGGGTCTCCGTCATCCCGGCGGGCTCGACCGGCCAGTTCATCGCGGTGCGCGGCACGTCCGGCAGCCGGCTGGTGTCGATGCCGACGTCGATCGACGTGCGGGTGGCCGGGTTCGGGTCGCGGTGCGGCGCGTCGGCCACGTGCTGGCGGTAGTAGTAGTTGATGCCCACGTAGTCCAGCGGCGTGGAGATCAGCTCCAGGTCGCCGTCCTGCCGGAAGGAGAGGTCGGTGACGCCGGCGAACGTCTCCTCGTAGTCGTCGGGGTAGCGCCCGGCGAACAGCGGCTCGGTGAACTGGCGCCGCAGCAGCAGGTCGTGCCGGCGTGCGGCGGCCACGTCCGCCTCGGACTGCGTCACAGGGGTCGACGGCGACTGGTTGAGCACGATGCCGAACTCATGCCCCTCCTTGCCGCGCATGGCGTTCACCGCGAGGCCGTGCGCGACCATCAGGTGGTGCGCGGCGGCGAGTGAGCCGTGACCCTCCCGTGCGCCGGGAGCGTGTCGGCCCTCGCCGTAACCGACGATGGAGGAGACATACGGCTCGTTGAACGTCGTCCACTTCGACACCCGGTCGCCCAGCGCGTCGTGGACGATCGTCGCGTACTCGGCGAACCGCAGGGTGGTGTCGCGGGAGCGCCAGCCACCCAGTTCCTCCAACGCCTGCGGCAGGTCCCAGTGGTAGAGGGTGAGGAACGGCTCGACGCCCCGTTCCAGCAGCCCGTCGACCAGCCGGCTGTAGAAGTCCAGGCCGCGCTGTTCAACCGGGCCAGAGCCCGTCGGCAGGATGCGCGACCAGGACACGGAGAACCGGTAGGCGTCCACACCGAGCTCGCCGAGCAGCGCCAGGTCCTCCGGCACCCGGTGGTAGTGGTCGCAGGCCACCGCCCCGGTATCACCACCCGCGACCGCACCCGGCACCGCGCCGAACGCGTCCCAGATCGACGGTCCTCTCCCGTCTGCGTCCACGGCCCCTTCGATCTGGTACGCCGAAGTGGCGACGCCCCAGCGGAACCCTTGGGGAAAGTCGATCATCTGAAAACTCCAATGGGGGCTATCCGGCGTTCATGCCGGTCGATCCTCGCTGGGACCGACACTCGACTGACGTTCACATACGAACTGTTAAAGTGTGAATGGTGGGGAGGATCTCGGTGAAGCGTGCGTTCAAGTACCGCTTCTACCCGAGCGAGTCGCAGGAACATCAGTTGCTGCGAACGTTCGGCTGCGTCCGCCTCGTGTACAACAAGGCGTTGGAAGCCCGGACGATCAGCTGGTACGAGCAACACCGGCGGGTGAACTACGGCGACACCTCCGCAATGCTCACCGCCTGGAAGAAGACCCAGGACCTCGCCTTCCTGAACGACGTGTCGTGCGTGCCGCTGCAACAGTGCCTGCGCCACCTGCAAGGCGCGTTCACGTCGTTCTGGAAGAAACAGGCGCGGTACCCGAAGTACAAGTCCCGCAAGCGTAGTCGGGCTTCGGCGGAATACACCCGCGCGGCGTTCCGGTGGCGCGACGGCCGGCTCACCCTGGCGAAGATGGCCGAACCACTGGACATCCGCTGGTCCCGTCCCCTGCCCGAGGGCGCCGAGCCGTCGACGGTCACCGTCTCGTGCGACCGCGCGGGGCGTTGGCACGTGTCGATCCTGGTCGAGACCACGATCGAGCACCTGCCGCCCACCACCGCAGAGGTCGGCGTGGACGCCGGGCTGACCGCGCTGGTCACCCTGTCCACCGGGGAGAAAATCACCAACCCCTGCCACGGCAAACGCGACCACGCCCGACTCGCCCGCGCCCAGAGGGCCTTGTCCCGCAAGCAGAACGGGTCGAACAACCGCGTCAAGGCCCGACTTCGAACCGCCCGCGTCCACGCCAGGATCGGGGACCGACGACGGGACTTCCTGCACAAGCTGTCCACTCGACTCGTCCGTGAGAACCAAACGGTCGTGGTCGAGGACCTCAACGTGCGGGGCATGATGAAGAACCGATCGCTCGCCCGAGCGATCGGCGACGCGTCCTGGGCGCAACTGCGGTCGATGTTGGAGTACAAAACCCGGTGGTACGGGCGTGCACTGGTCATCGTCGATCGCTGGTACCCGAGCACGAAGACGTGCTCGCGATGCGGGCACCTGCTCGACCGGATACCGATGGGTGTCCGCGAGTGGACCTGCCCAGGATGCGACACGACGCATGATCGCGACGTGAACGCCGCGACGAACATCCTGGCCGCCGGGCGGGCGGCCGCAGCCTGTGGAGTCGGAGTAGGACCGACCCGACGTCAGTCGGCGAGGCATCTGACGCAACCCTCCCCTCGTGGGTGGAAGAAGCAGGAACTGCCTGGCGTGAGCCTGGCGGAATCCCGACCTGTGGGCCGGGGTGGACGCCAAGCAAGGAGCGCTGAAATCAGCCCTTCAATGCGCCCTGCATGATTCCGCCGACGATCTGGCGTCCGAACAGGAGGAACACGGCGAGCACCGGCACGGTGCCGATCGTCGCCGCGGTGAGCACGAGGGTGTAGTCGGTGGTGTACCCGCTGGCCAGGGTGGACAACGCGGTCTGGACGGTCGGGTTTTCCGGGGGCAGCACGACGAGCGGCCAGAAGAAGTCGTTCCACGCCTGCATGAACGTGAACAGGCCGAGCACCGCGGCCGCCGGACGAGCGGCGGGCAGGACGACGTTCCAGTACAACCGCAGTGAGCTGCACCCGTCCATCCGCCCGGCCTCCAGCAGCTCGTCGGGCACCGCCCGTTCGAAGTACTGCCGCATGAAGAACACGCCGAACGCGGTGACCAGGCCGGGCACGATGACCGCGTGGATCTCCCCCGCCCAGCCGAAGTCGCTCATCATCATGAACAGCGGGATGACGCCCAGTTCCGTCGGCACCGCCTGGGTGGCCACCACCAACAGCATGAGGCCCGACCGACCCCGGAACTTGAGCTTGGCGAACGCGAACCCGGCCAGCGTGGAGAAGAGCACCACGGACACCGTGATGGTCCCCGACACGATCACCGAGTTCATCATCGCCAACGCGAAGTCGGTCTGGTCGAACACCCGCGCGATGTTGGCGAACAGGTGGCCGCCGGGCACCAGCACCGGCGGCACGCTGTCCACCTTGTCCGGCGTCTGCGACGACACGACGAGCGACCAGTACACCGGGAACGCCGACCCGGCCAGCACCGCGATCAGCGCCGCGTAGGTCCACGGTCCGGGCATCCGCATCCGCATCACGCCACGCCGCCGGGGCTGCGGGGGCGCGCCGGGCGCCAGCGGTTCGAGCACGGTGGTCATGGGTGTCCTCTCAGTCCGTCCGGATGCGGCGCGCGGCCAGGTAGCTCAGCCCGGTGATGACGACCGTGGCGATGACCAGCAGCCAGGCGACGGCCGACGCGTAGCCGAAGTCGAACTGCTTGAAGCCCTGCTCGTAGAGGTAGAGCGCGGCGGTCTGGAACTGGCGGTCCGAACCACCGGTCTCGCCGCCCGCGCCGAACAGCAGCGGCTCGGCGAGCAGCCGCATGTTGCCCGCGGTGGCGATGACCGTGGAGAAGATGATCTGCGGGCGCAGCATGGGGACGGTGATCCGCCAGAACTGCTGCCAGCCGCTCGCGCCGTCGAGCCGGGCCGCTTCGTACACGCTGGTCGGGATGGCCTGCATGGACGCCAGGAAGATCAGCGCGTGGTAGCCGGTCCAGCGCCACACCACCATCGCGGCGATGGCGGTGTGGGAACTGCCGGTGCCCGCCTGCCAGTCGATCTTGCCCAGGTCGAACAGGCCCAGCACCCAGTTGATCATGCCGAAGTCCCGGCCGAACAGCTGCGCGAAGATGATCGTCACCGCCGCCACCGAGGTGATGTTCGGCAGCAGCACGCCCATCCGGAAGAACGTCCGGCCGCGCAGCCGCCGGTTGAGCAGCTGCGCGACGCCGAGCGCGAACAGGATTTGCGGGACGGTGGTGAACAACCACAGGCTGAGCGTGTTGCCCATCGCGTTCCAGAAGTGCGGGTCCGCGGTGAGCAGCTCGACGTAGTTGTCGAGCCCGATGAACGTCGCCGCGTCGCCGTCGAGCAGGTTGCGGTCCTGCATCGACACCCAGGCGGTGTAGAGCAGCGGGAACAGGCCGAACACCGCGAACAGCAGGAAGTACGGCGCGATGTAGGCGTACGGCGCGTACCGGATGTCCCACCGGTGGCGGCGTTCGCGCCAGTCCGTCTTCATCACTCTTCGACGTCGGCGACGAACTGCTGCCACGACTCGTCCGGGCTCTGCTTGCCCTGTTCGACGCGGAGCATGGCGTTGCCCATCGCGGTCTGCACGTCACCGGCCTTGGGACCCTGGTACTGCGGCTTCAGGGCGCGGGCCGCGTCGGTGAACACCTTGCCGACCGGTGCGTTGTTGAAGAACTCGTCCTGCTTCATGGCCACGGACTGCTCGCCGTACAGCTTGGGCGCGGACGGGAGCAGGCCGGCGTTGGCGAAGACCTTGGCCTGCTGCTCGGGCGCGGTGAGCCAGGTGGCCAGCGCGACGGCCTTGTCGACGTTCTTGCCCTGCTTGGGCACGGTCAGGTAGGAGCCGCCCCAGTTGCCGCCGCCGCCGGGCACGGCCGCGAGGTCCCACTTGCCCTTGGTGTCGGGGGCCTGGTCCTTGATCTTGGCCATCATCCAGGCGGGGCAGGCGAGGGTGGCGAACTGGCCCTGCTTGAAGCCGGTGTTCCACTGCGGGGTGCTGTGCAGGAGCCCGGCGGACAGGCCGTCGGCCACGCCCTGGGAGACCAGGTTCCAGCCCTTCCTGATGTCGGCGTTGTCACCGACGACGATCTTGTCTTCCTTGTTGTAGTAGCCGGTGGGCGCCTGGCCCACGATGGCGTTGAGCACGGTGGGGCCGCCGTCGAAGAACTTCGCGCCGGCGGGCGCCTTGGCCGCGAACTGCTTGCCGGTGGCCATGAACTGCTCCCACGTGGGCCACAGCGCGGACACCTGGTCGCGGTCGGAGGGCAGGCCGGCGGCTTCGAACAGGTCGCGGCGGTAGCAGATGGCCAGGCCGCCGATGTCGGTGCCGTAGCCGATCTGCTTGCCGTCCTTGGACAGCGAGCCCTCCCACTTCCAGTCCAGCCAGCGGTCCTTGATGTCGGAGCTCAGCTCGGTGAACTGGCCGGGGTTGGCCTTGAACTGGTTGATGTAGCCGACGTCGACCGCCTCGATGTCCGCCGCGCCGTTGTTGGTGGCGAGGTGGGCGGCGAGGTTCTTGTGGTGGTCGGAGTAGGAGGCGGTGCGGTCGGTGATGTCGATCTCCGGGTGCGCCTTCTCGTACTCCTCGAACAGCTGCTGGTAGCCGAAGTTGCCGAACATGCCGATGGTGATCCTGGTCTTGCCGTCGGCGCTGTCGCCGCCGCAGCCGGCGAGCAGGCTCGCGGCCAGCAGACCGACGCCGACCATGGTCCCGGTTCGTCTCATATCGCGGCTCTCCCTCTTTTCCAACAATCCAGCCGATTCGGGGCACGCCGGATACGCGCAGGGTCGAACCGAGGGGTTTCCGGCGAATTCGACCGGGTCCGCGCCCGGTCTGTGTGGTGTACATGACAGCCGTGGGCCGCGACACCGTCAAGTAACGAACAGATAACCCCACTGTTTCAGGGCTCCGGCGTTTCCGCAGGTGATACGGTGTCCAGCCTGGTCAGGGCCTGGTCCCTGCGAGCTTGAAACCGGTTACAAAGAAGGGGCCGTGCGATGCCGACGATCCGCGAGATCGCCCAGCTCTGCGGAGTGTCCGTGGCGACCGTTTCCCGCGTTTTCAACCAGCCCTTGACGGTCAGCCGGGAAAAGCGCGAAGTGGTGGAACGGGTGGCCCGCGAGCTGGACTACCGACCCAACGAGTCGGCACGCGCGTTGGCCACCAAGCGGTCCGGGCTGATCGGCCTGGTGTGGGACACCGACCACCGCCGGCCGGGGTGGCGGCACCCGTACCTCCAGGAGTTGCTGATCGGCTTGAAGTCGGCGCTCAGCGCGCACGGGTACCACCTGCTGATGCTCGCCACGAGCGGGTCTGCGGCGTTGCGGGCGGTCGGCGCGTCCCTGGCCGACCCGGTGGCGTACGTGAACATGACCCGGCGGCACCACTTGGGCGGGCTGGTGCTCATCGACAGCGGGTCGGACGCGTCCGCGTTCACCGCGTTCGCGCAGTCGGGGCTGCCTTGCGTGGCGGTCGACGTGGACGTCGACGGGCCGCGGGCCACCTACGTGACGTCGGACAACGTAGGCGGCGCGGCACTGGCCGTTCGGCACCTCGCCGCTGCCGGGCACCGCCGGATCGCGACCATCACCGGGCCGCGCACCAACCGCCCGTCGGTCGACCGCGTGACCGGATTCCGTGCGGCGATGGCGGAGGCAGGCCTGGACGTGCCGCCGGAGTACGTGGTGGAGGGCGACTTCTACCGGCCCAGCGGCCAGGCGGCGATGCGGTCGCTGATCGCCCTGCCCGAGCCGCCGACCGCGGTGTTCTGCGCGAGCGACGAGATGGCCGTGGGTGCGCTGCTCGCCGCACGCCACGCGGGTTTGCGGGTGCCGGACGACCTGGCCGTCGTGGGGTTCGACGACATCGAGCTGGCCGCCTTGGTCGACCCGCCCCTCACCACGTTGGCGCAGGACAAGTCGGGTATCGGAGTGGCCGCGGCGCGCGCTGTGCTGACCATGGTGCACGGCGGCGAGACGCCCGAGCCCGCGTTCCTGCCGACCAAGCTCGTGGTGCGCGCCTCCAGCAGATGACCCGGTCAGGGCTTGACGCGGTCAGGGCTTGACGCGGTCAGGGCTTGACCCGCCCGGTGGCCCAGGCCCACGCGGCGATCGCGACCCGGTTCCGGGTGCCGGTCTTCTGCTGGACGGACGCGATGTGGTTCTTCACGGTGCCCGGCGACAGGAAGAGTTCGGCGGCGATCTCGGCGTTGGTCCGGCCGACCGCGACCATGGCCACGACCTGGTCTTCCCGTTCGGTCAGCACGACGCTCGACTGTTCACGCGGCAGTTCCCGGCCTCTGAGCAGCCGGACGGTGAGCTCCGGGCTGATGAGCATGTCGCCGTTGATCGCGGCCCGGACGGCTTCGATCAGCAGGGCCGGGGCGGAGCGCTTCAGGATGAACCCGGCGGCGCCGTGGCGCAGGGCGGCCTGGACGTACTCGTCCAGCCCGAACGTGGTGACCACGACGACGTGGATGCCGGAGCCGTCCAGCGCGCGGGCCACCTCGATGCCGTCGATGCCGGGCATCCGGATGTCGGCGAGCACCACGTCCGGCCTGATCGCGAGGGCGGTGTCGATCGCGGACCGGCCGTCGGCCGCCTCGGCCACCACCGTCAGGTCGGGCTGGGCGTCGAGGATCATACGGAAGGCGCCGCGGATGCCCTCCTGGTCGTCGGCGAGGAGGATTCGGGCGACCACTCCGGTGATTGTGCCGGCGGTAGGCGCGCTGTCAGCGACCACCCGTCCGGCATTGCGCGGGTGACCAGTTCGCCGCCCTGTTCGGCGACGACCGCGGCCAGGCCGGGCAGTCCCGACCCGCCACGCCGCCGGCCGCGCGTGCCGCTCACGCCGTCGTTGGTCATCCTGACCTCCAAGGCCCCGGCCGAGTCGCCGACGTGCAGCTCGACGCGCGTCGCCCGCGGTGCGTGCCGCCGGACGTTGGTCAGGCCCTCGATCACGATCCGGTAGGCCAGGGCCGCGGTCTCCACCGGAACCGTCAACTCCGGGTCCAGGTGCAGGTCGACCCGCGCGGGACCGGCGGCGGAGAACCGTGCGGCTGCCTCACGGATGCCGCCCAGATCGCCCACGGGGCCGAGAGGTCGGTCGTGGTGGAGCATGTCGAGCGTGCGGTCCAGCACCGACAGTGCCCGCTGACCCGCGGCCTCGACGCGTTCCAGCGCCGGCAGCGGATCGCCCGCGACCGCGCCCGCCTGGGCGTGCGCCACCATCTCGCTGATGTCGTGGGCGACGAAGTCGTGCAGGTCCCGGGCCAGCCGCAGCCGCAAAGCGGTGCGCGTGTCGGCCACCGCGCGCTCCTGCCGCACGTCCAGGGAACGCAGGTAGGCGCCCACCCCGGCGGCCACCAACGCGCCCAGTCCCCAGAACACGCACGCGCCCAGCACCTCCAGCGGCGACTCGGGCGTGAACACGCGCAGCAGCCAGCCGCCCGCGGCCAGACCCGCCACCACCGCGGCCAACACCGCTCGCGGCGGTGGCGCGTACCGGACGGCCAGGCCCGCCGACACCATCAGCGCCGCGCTCTCCACCATCCCCAGCACGCCGGTGCCCCACTCCGGCTTGACCGCGCCCAAGAGATGGGCCAACGTGAAGATCAGGGACACGCTTCCGGCCGTGAGGACCAACACGGGCAGACGCGGCCTCAGCCGTGGCCGGAACAGCCCGATCGCGTTCACCGCGACGGCGACCACCACCGGCAGCAGGACGACAGCCCAAGTCACGTTCACCCCAAGACGATAAGCACATCCGCCGATCGCATGACGAGTGCCGAACGGCACCTCTTCCGCGAACACCGGTGCCGAACGGCATCTGGCTCGCCACCCGGCCACGGCGGAAGGCTCGACCACATGAAGAAACTGTCTACTTCGGACCGGTGGGGCTACGCGGCAGCGCTGTGGGCGTTGACCTACGGCGTACTCGGCGTCGCCTGGGCGTTGGGGATGCCGGGGTACCCGTGGGGCGCCAGCGATTCCGATCCGGACGGGGCGTTGTCCGTCCTGGCCGGCACAACACCGGGCTTCGGCTGGTGGATCGCCTCGTTCTCCCTGGTCACCGCGGCCTCCGCGCTGGCGCTGACCGGGAACAGCGGCCACCGCGCGCCGTTGGTCCCGGCCTGGACGATCGCCGCGCTCCTGGTCCTGGTCATCCCCGACTCCCGGCTGCTGATGGGGGTCGCCTACACACCGTTGCTGACGGTCGCCCCTCTGTTCGGCTGGGAGCTGGGCGGCACCACGTTCGCCGACGCCTGGCCGTGGCCGGTGCTGAACCAGCTCGTCTGCGTGCTCGGCGGCCTGCTGCTGGCCGCCGCAGCGCTGGCGTACGGGCGCAAGCGGGAAGGCCGGACGTGGTTCACCCCTGAACGCGGGCGCGTCGCCGTGTACGTGGCGTTCGCCGCGCCGCTGGTGTACTGCGCGACGCGGTGGGCGTGGGCGCTCGGCATCCCTCTCGGCGTGACCGGCGAGTTCATGGCCGAAGGTGAGGACGGCATGTGGCTGGCCGGCGCGTACCTGGCGACCTTCGGCGCGTTCGGCGGCGTGCTCACCCTGGGACTGATCCAGCGGTGGGGCGAGGTCTTCCCGCGCTGGATCCCCGGCCTGCGCGGCAAGCGGGTGCCCCCGATGCTCGCGGTCATCCCGGCCGGCTTCGTCGCCATCATCGTCACCGTGGCCGGGTTCACCTATATCCGCTTCGCCATCGCCGGCCACTTCACCGCCGACGAATGGGGCGCCTGGCTGCCGGAGTGCTTCTGGCCGATCTGGGGCGCCGCACTCGCCACCGCCGCCATCTCCTACCACCAGCGCCGCAAGCGTCCGGCACGCCCCATGTCGGCCGCCGGCACCCGGTAAACCCGGTTGCCGTCCGATGCGATCCTGGTGGCCGACGGCGACACCGGGGAGAGCTGGTTGGCGAAGCGGCGGTACGTGGCGAGGGGTGTGCCCGGCGGCTACCGGATCTGGGACAACAAGGCGCGGCGGTGGTGGGGCGACCACTACGAGCTGTGCCCCGACGACCTGCTCGCCGAGCTGAACGGCGCCGCCGACCCCGCGCGGATCACCGCCCTGCTCAAGCGCTACCGGTCGCTCCGGCGCTGACTCAGACGTTGCGCCGGTACTGGCCGCCCACCTCGAAGAACGCCTCGGTGATCTGGCCCAGCGTGCACACCCGCGCCGCGTCCATCAGCACCGCGAACACGTTCTCCCCCGACGCCGCCGCCTCCTTCAGCCGCCGCAACGCGGGCTCGGCCTCGGCCGCGTGCGCGGCGGCGAAGGCGCGGGTCCGCTCGACCTGGGAACGCTTCTCGTCCTCCGTCGCACGGGCCAACTCGATGGTCACGTGCTCGCGCGACCCGTCCTCCGGCAGGAACGTGTTCACGCCGATCAACGGCAGCGAACCGTCGTGCTTGCGCTGCTCGTACAGCATCGACTCGTCCTGGATCCGGCCACGCTGGTACCCGGTCTCCATCGCGCCCAGCACACCGCCGCGCTCGGAGAGCCGGTCGAACTCCGCCAGCACCGCCTCCTCGACCAGGTCGGTCAGCTCCTCGATCACGAACGAGCCCTGCAACGGGTTCTCGTTCGCCGACAGGCCCCACTCCTTGTTGATGATGAGCTGGATCGCCATCGCCCGCCGCACCGACGACTCGGTCGGCGTCGTGATCGCCTCGTCGTACGCGTTGGTGTGCAAAGAGTTCGTGTTGTCGTACAAAGCGCACAACGCCTGCAACGTGGTGCGGATGTCGTTGAAGTCCATCTCCTGCGCGTGCAGCGACCGCCCCGACGTCTGCACGTGGTACTTGAACTTCTGCGAACGGTCGTTCGCGCCGTAGCGCTCGCGCATCGCGATCGCCCAGATCCGCCGCGCCACCCGGCCGATCACGCTGTACTCGGCGTCCATCCCGTTGGAGAAGAAGAACGACAGGTTCGGCGCGAAGTCGTCGATCCTCATCCCCCGCGCCAGGTACGACTCGACGTACGTGAACCCGTTGGCCAGCGTGAACGCCAGCTGGCTGATGGGGTTCGCCCCCGCCTCGGCGATGTGGTAGCCCGAGATCGACACCGAGTAGAAGTTCCGCACCTTCTGCTGGATGAACCACTCCTGGATGTCGGCCATCATCCGCAGCGAGAACTCGGTGGAGAAGATGCAGGTGTTCTGCCCCTGGTCCTCCTTGAGGATGTCCGCCTGCACGGTCCCGCGCACGGTCGCCAGCGCCCACGCCTTCAGCTGGTCCGCCTCCGCCGACGACGGCTCACGGCCGTGTTCGGCGCGGAACTTGTCGACCTGCTGGTCGACCACCGTGTTCAGGAAGAACGCCAGGATCGTCGGCGCCGGGCCGTTGATCGTCATCGACACCGACGTGTTCGGCGCGGTCAGGTCGAAACCGTCGTAGAGCGCCTTCATGTCGTCGAGCGTCGCGATCGACACCCCGGACGTGCCGACCTTGCCGTAGACGTCCGGCGGGGTGTCGGGGTCGCGCCCGTACAGCGTCACCGAGTCGAACGCGGTCGACAGCCGGGTCGCCGGCGAGCCCTTCGACAGGTACTTGAACCGCCGGTTGGTGCGGAACGCGTCACCCTCCCCCGCGAACATCCGCGCCGGGTCCTCGCCGTCCCGCTTGAACGGGAAAACCCCCGCTGTGTAAGGGAAGTAGCCCGGCAGGTTCTCCCGACGCAGGAACCGCAGCAACGTGCCGTCGTCGTCATAGCGCGGCAGCGACACGCGGCGCACCTTGTTGCCGGACAACGTCTCCCGCGTCAGCTGGGTGTGGAGCTCCTTGTCCCGCACCCGCACCACGAGCTCGTCACCGCTGTAGCCCTCCACCATCGTCGGCCACGACGCCAGCAGCTCCGCCGACACCGCGTCGACCTGCTTCTCCGCCGACTCCAGCAGCGACGAGATCGCCGCCGTGTCGTGCCCCGCCTCCTCCAGCTCTGCCCGCGCCGCACGCAGGTGCGCCACCCGCCGCACCGCGTCCACGTGCGTCTCGGTCGCACGGTGGTAGCCGCGTACCGTCTCGGCGATCTCGGCCAGGTACCGCACGCGCGTCGCGGGCACGACGGTCGCCGCCGACGTCGAGACCTTCCCCGACACCACCGGCAACGCGCCCTCGGCGACGTCCAGCCCGCGCTTCGTCAACTCGTCGCGCAAGTGCTGGTAGAGGGCCGTCACGCCGTCGTCGTTGAACGTCGCCGCCGATGTGCCGAAGACCGGCATGTCCTCCCACGACGCGCCGAACGCCTCCCGGTTGCGCACCAGCTGGCGGGCCACGTCACGGCGGGCGTCCTCCGCGCCCCGGCGCTCGAACTTGTTGATCGCCACCGCGTCCGCGAAGTCCAGCATGTCGATCTTCTCCAGCTGCGACGCGGCGCCGAACTCCGGCGTCATCACGTACAGCGAGAGGTCCACGAACGGCACGATGGCCGCGTCGCCCTGGCCGATGCCCGGCGTCTCCACCACGATCAGGTCGAACCCGGCGGCCTTGCACGCCAGGATCGCGTCACCCAGGCCGTCCGGCACCTCCGAGCCGGCCCGCCGGGTCGCCATCGAGCGGAAGAAGACGCGGTCGCCGTCCAGGCAGTTCATCCGGATCCGGTCGCCGAGCAGCGCGCCGCCGCCACGCCGCCGGGTCGGGTCGACGGCCAGCACCGCGACCCGCAGCTTGTCCTGCTGGTCCAGCCGGAACCGGCGGACCAGCTCGTCGGTCAGCGACGACTTGCCGGAACCACCCGTTCCAGTGATACCCAGGACCGGCGCCGCGCGATCGGCCGCCGTCCGCACCATCCGCTCACGCACGTCCGCGGGGAGCGCACCGGCCTCGATGAGCGTGATGGCGCGGGCCAGCACGTCCTCGCTGCCGGTGAACAGGCCGTCCCACGACGACGGCGGACGCTCGGCCAGTGACTGGTCGCACTCCTCCACCATCGTGTTGATCATGCGGGCGAGGCCGAGCTCCTGGCCGTCGGCCGGGGAGAAGATGCGCGCGACACCACGTGAGTGCAGCAGCTCGATCTCCTCCGGCACGATGACGCCGCCACCGCCGCCGTAGACCTTGATGTGCTGCGCGCCGCGTTCGGCCAGGAGTTCCACCAGATAGGTGAAGTACTCGACGTGTCCGCCCTGGTAGGCGCTGATCGCGATGCCCTGGACGTCCTCCTGCACGGCCGCGGCGACGACCTCGCGCACCGACCGGTTGTGGCCGAGGTGGACGACCTCCGCGCCCTGCGACTGGAGGATCCGGCGCATGATGTTGATCGCCGCGTCGTGCCCGTCGAACAGGCTGGCCGCGGTCACGAAACGGACCGGGTGCAGCGGGTTGTGCAGCGATGTGGCGGTCACGACGGCTCCTTCGGGCAGCGCTGGACTACCACCAGATTACTAGGACATCCGTCTATCGGAAGTACGATGGAGTTGTGTGCCAGGTCACCCGCCGGCACGGTCGCGTCGATCGTTTTCGCAACCCTGGCCGTACCCCTCACTGACTTAGCGTGTAACTTCCGTCCAAACGGGGTAGAGGATCTTCCATGAGCAGCACACCTATCTACGACGAGCTGGCCGCCATCCTGCTCGCCGACAACCCGGGGACGACCGAGAAGGCGACCGCCGGGAAACAGCAGCCCGAACCGGCGTCCGAGACCTCGAAGCAGGTCCGCACCGGTGGCCGACGACGCAAGCCCGAGCCGGACGCCTGAGCTTTCAGTTAACACTGAAGCTATAGAGTTCACTGCGGGTCGAACGCGTGTTCGACTCTCGGGTTATGCTGCGCTCATGCAGGTGTCGCTGTTCGACGACGGCGCGGAGACGCCCGCCCTGCGCCCGCTGGCCGGTATCCGGCGGACGGTGCTCGGTGACGGCGCCTGGGTCGACGTGCTCCCCGGCTGGCTGACCGGCGCGGACGCGCTGTTCCAGGGCCTGGCCGCCGAGGTGCCCTGGCGTGCCGAACGCAGGCAGATGTACGAGCGCGTGGTCGACGTCCCGCGCCTGCTCTGCTTCTACGACGAGGACATGCCGCTGCCGGAGCCGGTGCTGACGCGTGCCCGTGCGGAGCTCACCGCCTGGTACGCCGAGGAGTTGGGCGAGCCGTTCCGCACCGCAGGCCTCTGCTACTACCGCGACGGGCGCGACTCCGTGGCCTGGCACGGTGACACGATCGGACGCGGTTCGAGCGAGGACACGATGGTGGCGATCGTGTCCGTCGGCGCTCCGCGCGCGTTGGCGTTGCGGCCCCGTGGCGGCGGCGCGACGGTCCGGTACGCGCTGGGGCACGGGGACCTGATCGTGATGGGCGGCTCGTGCCAGCGGACGTGGGAGCACGCGGTGCCGAAGTCCGCCAAGCCGGTCGGACCCCGGATCAGCGTCCAGTTCCGACCGCGGGGCGTGCGCTGAGCTGTTGCTGTTCGGACCACGGACGGACCGCCCGATTCGGCTCAACCGGGCGGTCCGGGCGTCGTCGCTGGTAGTGCCCGGAATTACTGGTCCTTGAACACTGTGACCGCGGTCATTACCCTCCGCTGGGAGCGCTCCCTGGGAGCGCTCCCAGAACGCGTTGCGAACATCCTCAAAGGAGAGCGGTATGCGGCAACGGAGATCGATCTTCGGCGCCTTGCTGGCGGCTGCGATGGCCGTCAGCGGGGTCGTCGCGATCACCACGGCGGGTCAGGTCACCGCGGCCCCGGCCGGTGGTTACCTGCACACCGCGGGCAACAAGATCGTGGACAGCAACGGCGCCACGGTCCGGCTGACCGGCATCAACTGGTTCGGCATGGAGACCGACAACAAGACGTTCCACGGGCTGTGGTCCAACCGCACGTGGAAGCAGCAGCTCGACCAGATGGCCTCGTTGGGCTACAACACCCTGCGCGTGCCGTTCTCGAACGACGCGCTCAAGCCCGGCGCGACGGCGTCCGGTGTCAACGACTTCAGCAACCCCGACCTGGTCGGGCTGACGCCGTTGCAGATCCTGGACAAGGTCGTCGACTACGCGGGCCAGAAGGGGATGCGCATCATCCTCGACCGGCACCGGCCGACCAGCGCCTCCCAGTCCCCTCTCTGGTACACGTCGACCGTCCCGGAGTCGACGTGGATCAACGACTGGAAGATGCTCGCCCAGCGGTACGCGGGCAACACCACGGTGATCGGCGCGGATCTGCACAACGAGCCGCACGCAGAGGGCACCAACCCGGCGGCGACCGGCGCTTGCTGGGGCTGTGGCGTGGTGGAGCGCGACTGGCGGCTGGCCGCCGAACGGGCGGGCAACGCGATCCTGTCCGTGCAGCCGAACTGGCTGATCTTCGTCGAGGGTGTGAGCTGCCCGAGCGGCGGTCTGTCGAACACGTGGGACAACGACACGTCCAACGACGAGGACTGCGGCTGGTGGGGCGGCAACCTGTCCAAGGCCGGTCAGTTCCCGGTGCGGCTGAACGTGGCGAACCGGCTGGTCTACTCGCCGCACGAGTACGCGACGTCGGTGTTCGCCCAGAAGTGGTTCGACGCGCCGGACTACCCGGCCAACATGCCCGCCATCTGGGACAAGTACTGGGGTTACCTGTACAAGAGCAACACCGCGCCGATCATGATGGGTGAGTTCGGCACGACGCTGGCCAACCCGAAGGACAAGGTGTGGCTGGAGAACCTGATGGCCTACACCGGGACGGGTGTGAACGGGATGTCGTTCACCTACTGGTCGTGGAACCCGAACAGCGGTGACACGGGCGGCATCGTGGGCGACGACTGGACCACGGTGAACCAGGCCAAGCAGTCCATCTTGCAGCCGTACCTGATCCCGCCGACCAATGGGCCTGTCACCACGACGACCAGTTCCACCACTTCGTCCAGCACCACGTCGTCGACCGGGAGCACCACGGTCACCACGACGACCACGACGTCGAACGGCAACTCGGGGTCGTGCAAGGCGGCGTGGCGGCAGGACAACGCCTGGCAGGGCGGGTTCCAGGGTCTGCTGACCGTGACGAACAGCTCCACCAGCGCGGTCAACCCGTGGAAGGTCGTGTTCACCCTGCCCGCCGGGGCGACCATCAACAGCGGCTGGAACGGCACGTTCAGCCAGACCGGCACGACGGTCACGGTGACGGCGCCGTCGTGGGGGTCGTCGTTGGCGGCCGGTGGGTCGGTCGGTCTCGGATTCACGGCGAACGGTCCGCTGGGCCAGCCCGCCGGCGTGACGCTGGCCGGGACTGCCTGCACGGCGTGATCTTCGTGGTCGGCGGGCCGCCTTGCCTCGCGGCGGCGGTCCGCTAGCCCAGGATCGAGATCATCGTGTGCGCGGTGGTGGTGCTCGGCCGGTCACTCACCTGGCCGTCGCCGAGCTCCACCACCCGCCAGACGCCGTCCTGACGCCGGGCCAGGTCGACCGCGACGAACCGCAGATGTCCCACGAGCGGCCCGATCGCGGCCAGGTCCGGCGCGTCGCTCGGATTGCCAGTCGAGTCGCCCAGCTCGCCAGTCGCGTCATGCGGGGTGCCGGCTGCGTCATGCGACGTGCCGGCTGCGTCATGCGGGGTGTCCGGGTGAGGGCCGACGAGGGCGCACACGCCGTCCACCCACCACGTACGGACCTCGGACGAGGTGAACGGCTCGAAGCGGCGAAGCACGAATCCGCCGGTGGCATCGTCGTCCCGCAGCTCGATGAGGCGACGTGCGACGTCCCAGGCGGCGTCGGCGTCGGCCAGGTCCGGGATGTACGCGGCTTCGTGCCAGTAGTGCTTCATCGACTTGGTGTAGTCCCGCAGCACGGCAGGGCCGGCGCGGAGTCGTTCGCGGGCTCGCTCGAACTCTTCCCGGTCGAAGCCGTCGGTCCAGACGGACTCCGGCGTGAGGTCCTTGAAGTCGTCGTACCAGCCCGGCAGTTCGTGCGCGCTGCGGTACTGGTCGGCGGTGGTCCGCAGCACGGCGCCCCGTCGCGCGAGCGCGTCCGCGAAAGCCGCGTAGTGCTCGGACCGCAGCATCCAACCGCGGTAGACAGCGCGATGGACGGCGCGGTGGACGGCGTCCCCAGGCTCCTCGGGCACCGGCACCTTGGCGACCGCACGCGCTGCTTCGCCGCGGGCGAGTAAGTCGTGGTCGACCAAGGCGACCCGGTGCCCGGCGTCACGGGCGGCGGTGGCTTCCGCTGTGAAGTGCGGGTCGGGGCGGGTGGAGCGGAGCGGGTCGGCCGGCACCAGGAGCATCATGGCCGTCATGGTGATCGATCGGCACGTCTGTTGCCGGCGGGTTTATCGCCCGGCTGGGCCTGAGGCTGGGTCTGAGCCGGCAGTGGGAGTGAGTGTGCGGGCGTGGGAGTGGCGGGAGTGCTGTGCGCTTGGCGCGTCGTGGGGTTGGTCGCGGGCCTCGTTGTTTTAACCGACGTTTGAGTTCAATGATAACGGCGTCTTGCTTCAACGTGCCGGCATGATCACCCGTTCGTGGAGCTGACGGATCAGAAAGCCGCAGGTCAGAGCGGGTCCGACCTCGCGTCGTCACCGGACCACTGTGGCACGGTGACGACGCGCGCGCTGTGCGGCTACGGGTGGGTCAGGCGGCTACGGGTGGGTCAGGTTGTCCATCAGCAGACCGACGAAGTGGTTCATGTCGGCCAGCAGGCACGGGAACTGCGCGTGTTTGCCGGTGCAGCCCTCCGCCCACCCGCCACCATCGCCGTAATCCACGAACGTGTGCGGGATGCCCGCCGCCACCAGGTGATCCCGGGCAACCCGGTTCGTCGCCCTGGCCCGGTTCTCCAACACGGCCAGGACCGTATCCACCGTGAGGTCGCCGCCGTCGCCGGTGTACATCGCCACACCCATGCCGCGCAGCGGTCCGACGTGCTGCGCCGGGCTCTCCCGGTTCCACACCCCGTCGAACGGCCACACCGGCGGACCGAAGATCGCGTCCACCGCCACCGTCGGCACACCGCTCCCGGACAGCTGCGTGGACCCGACGACCGCCACCCGCTGTTCCTGGCTGAGCAGGTCCAACCCACCGGAGAAGCTACCGACGTACCCGAACAGCTCCGGCCGGTGCTCGGCGTAGTGGAACGCGCCGAACCCACCCATCGAGTGCCCCGAGATCGCCCGGCCGTCCCTCGTCGGGATCGTCCGCAGGTTCGCGTCCACGAACGGGATCACCTGGTCCAGGTGGAACGTCTCCCAGTTCTGCGGCCCGAGCGCGGCCGGCGGGTACACCCAGTTCGTGTACCACCCGCGGCCTGAACCGTTGGGCGCCACCGTGATCAGCGGGACGCCGACCGTGCTCTCCTCGAACAACCTCTGGTTGGCGGCCGTGTTCGGGCGGTCCGGGTGGCCGTGCAGGTGGTACTGCACCGGGTAACGGGTGGCGGCGGCCTGGTCGTAGCCCTCCGGCAGCGTCACCATGATCGCGTGCTCACCGGAGACCTGGCCTTCCATCACCGAGTACGCCGGCACCTGGGCGGTCCGGACGGTGAACACGAACGTGCGTTCGTCCGCGTCCACCCACTTCGGCTGGCTCACCACCGTCAGCCCATGCCCATCGGCGAACACGGGCGGCGCGCTCGCTGCGTGCGCGCTCGTGCCTCCGGAGAGCAGGCCGAGCAAGCCGAGCACCACGACGAACGCGGTCGGTCGCCGTCGCCGCATCACGCCTCCCCCTCACACAGCGCGGAATCGGCAACGGCGCCGATGGACGGTGTCGTGTTGGCGTTGTTCGAGTTGGTGACCACCGAAGCGAACCGGCCGTCGTCGGTGACCAGGGTCATCGAGTAGTGCCCGGTGGGCAGGCTGCCGTCGTGGCCCCATGCCTCACCGCCGCACGACAGGGGCACCCTGGCCAGCGACAACCCGTAGAAGCCGCCCGGCGTGAGGGTCCGCATCTCGGCGAGCGCGGCGGCCGAGACGACGCGGCCGTCGAGGAGTGCCCGGTAGAACTTCGCCAGGTCGTCCAGGGTGGACGCCATCGCGCCGGCGGTGCTCCAGAACGACAGCTCGGTCGCGGTGGTGGCCTCGACCCAGAAGAAGAACGGGCCGGCCCTGCCGCCCAGGTAGCCGGGCAGGTACGGGTCGGCCAAAGCTCGGACTCGCGGCGCGGGGAAGGACGTGCGAGTCAAGCCGAGCGGCACGATGAGCCGTTCGGTGATCACGTCGCCGACCGTGCGGCCGGTGATCCGCTCGATCAGCATGCCCAGGACCAGGTAGCCGACGTTGGTGTACTTCCAGTCCGTGCCGGGCGGGAACTGCGGCGGTTCGTCCATCGCCGACCGCACCAGCTCGGCGAGCGAGTAGGTGCCGTCGGGGTTGGGCACGGCGTCGCGGACGTCCCTGACCAGTCCGCTGGTCATCTGGAGGAGCCGGCGGACCGTGATGACGTTGCCGTCGTAGTTGCCGGTGACGACGCCGGGGAGGTAACGCTCGATCGGCGCGTCCAGCGTAACGAGCCCTTCATCCACGAGCTGGAGCACCACTGCCGCCGTGAACGGCTTCGTCTGGCTACCGATGCGGAAGTGGTCGGTTGCCGTGAGCGGGCGGTTCTGGTTGATCTTGGCGGTGCCGCTGGTCAGCGTCCACGAGCCGGTGGCGTTCCCCGCGTGGACGGCGGCGCCCGGTCCGGCCTGTGAGCGGTAGCGGTCGAGCACGGCCCTGGTCGCGGGGTGGTCGTCCTGCGCGGCGGCGACCACGGGCGTGGTGACACCGGCCGTGACGGCCAACGCGACACCGCCCGCGATCGCGGCCAGCCACCGGCGAATCGTGCCGGTCATGCCGGTTCGTCCGTCGTCGGTGACGTCGGGTCTGCGGGCTTGGCGGTGGGCTCGGCTGCGGGCTTGGCCGCGGGGCCGGCCGATTGGCTCTGCTCGCCGATGAACGACAGGACCTCCTTGACGACCTTCAGCACGCTCAATGCGCCTTCGACCAGCTTGATCAGGTTCTCGCCGGACGCCAGCAGCTCGGCCAGCTTGCCGGCGATCCGCGTGCCGCAGTCGACCGCGATCTGGACGCACTGCGGGATCGCCACCGCGATGCTCTGCCCGAACGTCGCCGGGGCCGCCGCCACCGCCTGGGTGATGATCGGGGTGATCTTGCCGACCGCCTCGGTGATCAGCTGGGTGACGTCCGCGACGACCTTCGCCACCACCTCGCCGGCCGCGATCATCGCCTTGGCCGAGGTGAGCGAGGTCTCGGCGATCGACAGGATGCCGTCGGCCAGCTCGGTGCCGGTCTTCAGGTAGTCGGTGGAGGCCTCGCCGGACCACTCGCTGGTCTCGTCGCCGACGGAGGACCGGTACTCCTCGGCGACCGACGTCGCGTCCCGCCCGGCCGTGTCGAACTCGGTCGCGCCCGAGGTGACGGAGTCCGGGTCGCCGCGCAGCTGGTCGAGCGGCTCCTCCAGGAACGAGATCATCGGCGTGAGGAAGCCGACGCCCGCGCTGTCCAGGGCCGACAGCGGCCGTTCGGTCGAGCCGAGCGCACCCAACGGGGCGGGCTGTCCTCCGGCCAGATCGGACGACAGCCACTCCTTGTTGTCGACGGCCGCACCGGCGGCCCGCAGTTCGGCGAGCAGCGCGTTGATCCGTGCCACGTCCGTTGCCGGCTCGGCCACCTCGGACCGGGTCAGTGTCGTCACCACCGGAAGCCCTCCCCCATGGTCGCCTCGATGCCGGTCAACCCGGTGGCGCTGTCGTCGTCGGTCCGCTCGTACTGGTCGGCTGCCTGCCTCAAGCCGCTGCTGACCTTGTCCAATGTGGAGGCGGCGTGGCCGAACGCGTCGAGCGTGGTGGCCATCGCGCCGCCCAGACCGGCGGTGAGGAAGCCGGCGAACGAGCCCAGCGACTGCTCGCCGAGCGAGTCCGGCAGCCGGGTGCCGGACTCGCTGAGCAGGTCGGCGCGGCCGGCCAACGTGCGAGCGTGCGCGCGCAGCTGCTCGGGGTCGACGGTGAAGGCGTCCGCGGTAGAAGGGCCTGTGGTGGGAGCGTCTGCGCCGGTCATCGCGTGACCTCCGCGGGCTGGTGCTCGGTGATCCGTTCCAGCGCCTCGCCCTCACCGAGGTAGCCGGCCATCACCTCGGTCATCCGCGCGCCCGCCAGCCGTTGTGCCTCACGGGCGGTGGCGACGATGAGCACGGCGAGCGCGTCCACCTCCAGCTTTCGGGCCGCCGGCGTCAACGTGACCTGGTCGAGCACTCCCCCGGCGTTCACCGTCACGGTGACCTCACCTCGCGGCGATGTCGCGCTCGCTCCCACCTCACGCAGGCTCGCACTCGCCGCACGGGCGCCGTGCGCCGCCCGTTCGAGCCGTTCCCGGTAGTCCGCCAGCCACTGTGCTGAATCCATGGTCCTCCCCTTTCCTGGCTCCACTTGTTCCGCCCGACCTCTAGGCGCGGGCGATCGCCGCGATCTCGCCGAGCACCCGGACGAGGTCGCTGTGCCGCAACGGGTTGACGCTCACCCAGCCGCCGTCCCCGTGATCCACCCGGACCCGCCCCCGTGCGCTGTCCAACCACGACACCTCGCACGGCCGGGTGACGGCGTCGCCGCCGGATCGGCGGACGACCCCGAGCTGCCCCCTGCCCGTCACCGCCGGGAACAGCTGGACGAGCCGGTCGACCACGGCCTCGTCACCGCCGTACGCGCGGACCAACTCGCGCACGCGCCGCCGGGTGACGTCGTCGGCGTCGGTCGTGTCCGGCGTGTCGGCGAGCAGCCGCATCGCGCTGTCGACCACGCCGGGCGGCAACGTGACCGGCATGGTCACCGCTGCCCGGACCGCGGGGATCAAGCCGGCGAGTTCGTCCTCCAGGGCGGTGGCTTCGACCACCGTCACCTGGACCGCTTGGCCGTCGTGCGACTGGTTGCACACGACCGCCCGGTCCCCGTAGACCATGGCCACCGCGCCGATCTCCACACCGCCGCCGACCACCACCAGGTCGACCGCGCCCCGGTACTCCCGCAACGCTCTGACCAGCTCGTCCGCGACGCCGACCGGTCCTTCGTCGGTGGCGAGCCCTCGGGCGCACAGCGTGTGGCCGGCCGAAGCGAGCAACGCGTCCCGTTCGTCGGCGAACCGGCCGAACGACGGCACCCGCAGCGGGAACGGGAAGCGCACCCCGGCGTGGGTGGCGAGGAGGTCCAGCTCGACGGGTTCGAAGCACGCCGCACGCTCGATCGCGGCGGTCACGACGCCGCCCCGTCCGTCCGCGGGGAGCCACCGGCGGCCTGGACGCCCTTGCCGGTGTCTCCGTCGACCTTGGCGTAGGCGGCCTTGGCCTCGGCCAGCATCCGCCGGAACTCCACCACCTCGCGTTGCGCCGCGCTCACCTCGCCGGCCAGACCGGACTCCCCCGCCGCCGCACGCAGCCGCGTCGCCAACTCGACCGCCGGCGGCGCGGTGCCGAGCATCGGCTGCCGTTCGGCCAGCCGGCTCACCGCGGTCACCAGGTCGCCGGTGAGGTCGCCGAGCTTGGTCAGCGTCGTGATCCGCAGCTCGATCTGGTCCAGCTCGACCTGGTAGCCCTGCCCGGCGTTCACAGCTGTGCTCCCGTCGTCAGGCCGATGACCGCCGGGCTGACCGGCAGGTCCACGGTGAACAGGCCGTGGTCGACAGTCGGCATCTGGTTCTCGTGCGGCTCGTCGTCGTTGCCGGTTCTCCCGCCGCCGACCGGCGCCATCACCCCGCCGTTCGCGCCCGTACGTGCCGAGGTTTCGCTCCCGTGGTGCGTGGTGGGCATTCCGAGCACACCGGCGGTCATGCCGGCCAGCACGCCGGCACGCGGTCCGGGCCCCAACGACACGCCATGACCGGCGGTCGGTGCGCCGATGGCCTGGTTCATGCCGGCCACCGACCCTCCGCCGAGGAGACGTGACCACGGCACCCCGCCCCGCGTGCCCGCCGACGTGCCGCCAGTCGTGCCGAGCGGCATGCCGCCACCCGTGCCTGCGGGAACGTCGGCGCGGAGCACCGGAGTAGCCGGCGGGATCGCTCCCCGCGCCTGGTCGATCAGCCGGCTGCCGCCCACGAGGCTGGACTCGTAGGTCCGCATCGCGCGGATGGCCTCGGCCTTCTGCTGGTCCACCGAGGCCGCGCCGAAGTAGAAGCTGAACCCCGCACTGCCCACCGCGCCGAACGCCGTGCCCATGCCTGAGGTCGGAGCCGTGCCGAAGATCCCGGCGTAGTTCGGGATGGACGGCAAGGAGGCCGTCGACCAGCTGGGAATGGTCGATCCGGTGAAGAAGTTCGGCGCGGTCGGGAAGTTCGGTGCCATCGGGATGGTCGGCGCGGTCGAGAAGGTCGGGATGGCCGGTGCTGCTGGGAAGCTTGCTGTCGTCGGGATGGTCGGCATCGACTGCGCCAAGGCCGCCGCGAAGCCGCCCGTCCCGAAGGCGGACTGCACCCGCGTCGCCGGATCGCCGTCGATCGGCGCCACAGGCTCGGCCGGTGGCGGCGGCATCATGGCCCTGGCCGTGGCCAACGCGTCGGCCGCCTCCTGCGCGGCCCGTTGCCCCGCGTACGCCAGCTCGCTGATCTTCTCCACCCGGCCGGCCAGCGCGTCCAGCCGGTCGGCCGCCTCCTCCGCCGCCGAGCCCTGCCACCCGTCCAGCAACGCGACCCGCTGTTCCCGCAACACCTCGGCGTGCGTGTCCAGCGCGGCGCGGTACTGCGCCCACTCGGTGGCGACCACGCTGACGTCGGCGACGTCGGCGTCCTGCCACAGCATCCGGTACAGCTCTTCGTGGCTGTACGCCTCCCAGTTCACCGCACCCGCCGGTGACGCCGACTCCTCGGTTGGCACCCCGCGACCCCCTCCCACTGCCGGCCTCCACCGGACACTGCCAATGCTCACGGCGCGGGGGACGGCGGGACAGGCCAGGAAGGCGGCCATCTATGGCCGGTGGCCGTGATCAGGGAAGACGGCGGTGGATGCCGGTCAGGTGGTCCTGGAGTCGGGCATGGCGGAACTGGTAGACCGCACCGGCCCGGCGCAGCACACCACGCCGGTAGGCGTCATCGAGGAAGCCGTTGACGGCCCACGGCAGCCTGCCCATCAGCGGCAGCCAGATCCGGGCGAACACGACCCACTGGCCCCACGCGGTCATGCTGAGCACGTAGCCGAGTCCGTCGCCGAGCCCGCCCACGATCCCGATCGCCAGCACGGCGGCGGTGCTCGTCTCGATCGTGACCCCGAACGGTCCACCGCCTGGCAAGGCCATCAACGCTGTGGCGATGAGCCAGGTCGTAGCGGTGACGAAGACCACGAAGGCCGGCACGAACAGCGCCACCTGGACGAGCACGGCAGTCCTGTTCGCGTGGAGCAGGCCGGCCGGGCTCGCGGCCGACCGGATGTCCAGAGGCGCTTCGACCGCCGCGAGCAGCCCGAATGCCAGGCCGACCCCGAGAGCGAACACCGCGATGTACACCGCCGTGTCGACAACGATCCCCGCCAGTGAGATGGGGACGCCCAGGATGATCCGGGATGCCAATCGGAGCACGCCCCCGTAGGACAGACCGACCAACGCACCGAACAGCAGGCCCATCCGGGCCCGCGACCGCACCCGCGGCCACCTCGTTCCCGATCGCGCCCGGAATCGGAACCTCAGCCTGAACCGCGCCGGGCGGAGCGGCTGGACGACGGCCAGGTGCCCGTGCGCCAGGCCGAACGAGACGCCGACGAGCACGCCGACCATGGTCCCGAACAGGAACAGTCGCCCGTTCACCTCGCCGAGCAGGAAGCCCTCGATCAGCACGTCCGCCACGCTGACCACGGCGCAGACGACGAGCCCGACCACCAGCGCCCTGGTTCTCGGACGCGCGGAGGTGCCGAGCTGCCACCAGGCGAGGTCGTGGGTGCCGAGCCGGCTCAGGTGGTCGGCGAGGTGGCCGAGCCAGCGCAGGACGTGGTCGATCTCGTAGGCGCGGGCGCCGCGGCGTTCCCGGTAGACGGCCGGCACGAATCCGGCGAGCAGGTGCCGCTCGATCGACTCGCGTGTGCCGAACCGGTCTGCGTCCAGCAGTTCCGCCGGGTCGTGGTCGGGGGTGTCGCTGTAGATGCGGCGTGCGAGCGCCACCATCAACGGTGTGGTGAGCACGGCGGCGAGGGCGCCGTCGGGACGCGCCAGCACCTCGTCCAGGATCGGTTGCCAGACGTTGCCCGCGCCGCTGCTCTTCCGGGTGGTGCGGGGGAGGTAGTCGGCCAGGTCGTCCTGGGTGAGGTCGACCAGTTCCACCGCGCCCGCCGCCCTCAGCACGCCGGTCGCCTCGACCGCCGCGCGGTACTCGTCCACCCGGCTGGTCAGCAGGAGCGGCAGGGTGGTGGCGTTCAACGCGGCGAGTGCGGCCCGGTGCAGGCCGCGTGCGATCTCGTCGAACCCGTCCAGCACGGGCAGGACGCGGTGGGCGTCCACCAGCGCCGCGGCCAGTGTCGATCCGCCGGGGCCGGGTGCGGCGAGGCCGGGGTGGTCGCGCACCAGCTGTTCGGCCAGCCAGTCGCGCAGGCCGGTGCGGTTCGGGTTCCACGAGCCGAGGCCGAAGATCACCGGGACCGGGTCGTCCGGTGCTCGCGTGGCCAGCAGGTCGAGCACGAATCGCGTGGTCAGGATCGTCTTGCCGGCGCCGGCCCGGCCGAGCACCACCAGTCGGCAGGAGGGGATCCGCCGGTAGACGGCCACCACCTGGTCGAGCCGGCCGCTCAGGTCGAGCGGGCGTGCGGGCTCACCCGGCTTGGTCACGAGGATGTTGGCCCAGCTGTCCTCCAGTGCGGCAGGCGCGCGTCGCCAGCTCACGGGCAGCGGCACCGGGTCGTGGACCTGCTGCTGTTCCTCCTCCCGCTGCCAGCGGGAATGCACCGCGTACGCGAGCGCGTCGGTCGCCTCGACCAGTGGGTCGTCGTTCACCGCCGGTCCGCGGCGCGACCGGCTGGGCGCAGGTCCACGTCGGACGGTGGCGGGTGGGTCCTCGACGTCTTCGATCTCTTCGGCGTGCCCGGCGGCGGTGAACAGCTCGGCACGCTCGGGTCCGCTCAACCGCAGTGCGTCGGCCAGCATGCGCACCGTGCGGACCTGCGGGTTGTCCCGTTTACCGGTCTCCAGCCCGCGGACCGTGCGCTCGCCGAGACCGGCGCGCGCGGCCAACTCCTCCTGGCTCAACCCGGCCCGCTGCCGCCACTGCCGCAGTAATGCGCCGAACCGGCTCGTCAACCCGCCCCCCAGCGTCGTGCACGTCAACACACTGTGTCAGCAGAGGGGCATGACCGGTCCGCACTCTGGCGGGCCGAATCCTAGACTCCTAGATCAACTCGGCTGGACCTGCCCATCGGCGTGGTGGCACCTTGTCTATCGACAAGGGTGACTGGTAGCGATCGACACAGGACTCTGCGTAGCGATCTCCATATGGTCGGTGCCATGAACGAACTCATGGCGGCACAAGCCGTGTCAGAGCCGGCGTACCCCGCCTCGGTGTCGGATGTGCCGGACGTGAGCGCGTGGTGGTACCTGGAGGTGGTCGAGCGGGCCGCGGGGAGTGCGGGGTTCACGCAGTCGTTCGCGGCATTCGCGACGGAGGCGCTGATCGTCGTCTTCGCGGTGCTGTTCGCCGTCGTGTGGTGGCGGGCGCGCCCTGGTTCACCCGCTCGGCGCCGGGCGTACCTGGCGCCGGTCGTCACCGTGCTGGCGTACCTGGTGAGCGAGGGTGTGAAGGAGGTGTGGCAAGAGGACAGACCGTGTCGGGCGCTGGGCGAGGTGACGACCATCGTGCCGTGTCCGGAGGTGGGCGACTGGTCGTTCCCCAGCAACCACTCGGCCATCGCCGGGGCCGCCGCGGTGGCGGTCCTTTGGTCGAGCCGGGCGCTGGGCGCGTTAGCCGTGGCCACCGCTCTCCTGACCGCCGCGTCGAGGGTGTTCGTGGGTGTCCACTACCCGCACGACGTCGTCGCGGGTCTGCTGCTGGGCGCCTCGGTGGCCGCACTCCTCCTCGCCTTGCTCATGCGCCTCACCACCCGTCTCATACCGCCCGGCTCCGGCGGCCCACGTCGGACACGCCACTCGACGGCCCGCCAACCCGCCACCGAGAGGACGTCGCCAGTTTGATCGCGACCGGCCAGGCGCCGACACCGGCGGATCCAGCGAAACCTGACCGACAACAGGGAAGGAGCCTTCTGGTGGACCGGCTGTCACGCGCGGTGGCCCTGCGTCGCCGGCGCCTCTGCGACGCTGCTGAACAATGACTCCCATGCTGAGACTGCGCGCGCTGCTCCTCTCGGCCGCTGTCTTCCTGCCGATGATGTGGGCGGCGGGCACGTCGCAGCCGGAGCGGGTCGGGCCGTGGGAGACGGCCGCTTCCGTGGTGGTGTTCACGGGGTTGCTGGTGCTGGTCAAGTACCGGCCGATCACTTCGCTGGTGCTTGCGGTCGCGGCGTGGGAGGTGAGTTTCCTGTCGCGCTTCGCGGCGGACACGACGGTGGCCGTGGTCGCGACGGCCGGCGGGGTGGCCATGGTCAGCCTGATCGCCGGTCGGAACGCCGACGACGAGCAGCGAGGCGTGGTGGCGCTCGCCGTCGCCGTGGTCGGGACGGCGGTGGCGGCGGCCGTCGCCGGTGGGGCGGACACCGCCGTCGTGGCGGTGGCGGCGGTCGGCGCGCTGGCCGTCGTGCCGTGGGCGCTCGGGCGGTACCGGCGCGGGTACACCGAGTTGATCGGCGCGGGTTGGGAACGGGCCGCGTTGATGGAGCGGGACGCGCAGGAGGCGCGGGGCCGTGAGAGGGCGCGGCTCGCGGCGGAGATGCACGACCTGGTCGGGCACGAGTTGGCGCACGCGGCGTTGCAGGTCGGGGCGTTGGAGGTCAGCCGGACGCTCCCGCCGGAGCACCGGGACGCGGTGCGCCAGGCGAGGGCGGGGGTGACGGCGGCGGCCGAGCGGCTGGCCGACGTGGTGCGGCTGCTGCGCTCGGACTGGGGTTCGGCGATCGAGTCGGTGGAGGAGGTGGTGGAACGGGCCAGGCAGTCCGGGTTGCGGGTCGAGTTGGAGGTGCGTGGCGCGGCGGCGCGTGATCCGGTCATCGCGCGGACGATCCACCGGGTGGTCACCGAGGCGATCACGAACGCGATGAAGCACGCGTCGGGTGCGGCGGTCTCGGTGTCGCTCGACCGGTCCGGCGGCGGCACCGAGGTACGGGTGGCCAACGGGCCGGGCCGGGCGGTCGTGCCGCGGACGGCCGGCGGTGGGCACGGGCTGCTCGGGCTGGCCGAGCGGGTGGCGCTGGTGGGCGGACGGCTGACCGTGCGCTGGATCGAGGACGGCGGGTTCGAGGTGGTCGCCCAAGTCCCGGACCGGCCGAGGTCCGAGCGTCCGGCCGACACCATGACGCCGATCCTGCGACTGCGGGCGCAGGATCGGAACCGGCGGAACTCGCGGCGGACGATGCGGCTCGTGGCGTGGGTGTCGGCGGTGATCGTGGTCGGCGTGGCCGGGTACTTGGTGTTCGACACAGCCACGTCGACGCTCACTCCCACCCGGTTCGCCGACCTGCGGGTCGGGCAGTCCGAGGCGGAGGTCGCCGGCGTGCTGCCGCCCCGGACGCGGACGGACGGCACCGGGGGCGGGCCGGAGCGGTCGACGTGCCGGCTCTACAGCACTCACCCCAACCCGTTCGACGAGCGCAGGCGCGACCGGTACCGGGTGTGCTTCCGTGACGGCCTGCTGGTGACCAAGGACCTGCTGGCCCGCGACCCGTGAGGCAGGATGCCCGACATGATCAGGGTGGTGCTCGCCGACGACGAGGCGATAGTGCGAGTCGGCGTGCGGGCTGTGCTGGCGGCGGCCGACGACATGCTGGTCGTGGCCGAGGCGGACAACGGCCGGTCGGCGGTGGACCTCGTGCTGCGGCACCGGCCGGACGTCGCGGTGCTCGACATCCGCATGCCCGGGTTGACCGGGCTCGACGCGGCGGCGGAGATCAGGCGGGCCGGCAGCGGTACCGCGACGCTGATCCTGACCACGTTCGCCGAGGACTCGTACATCAGCCGCGCGCTGGGTGAGGGTGCCAGCGGTTTCGTGCTGAAGACCGGTGACCCGCACGAGCTGATCGCCGGGGTCCGGGCGGTCGCGGCCGGAGCCGCGTACCTGTCCCCTTTGGTGGCGCGGCGGGTGGTCGACCACCTGTCCGGCGGTGGGCCGCGACTGGGAGCGGCCGAGCGGGTGTCCGGGTTGACCGCTCGGGAACGCGAGGTGCTGGGGCTGGTGGGAGCCGGCCTGTCCAACGGGGAGATCGCGAAGCGCATCCACGTCGTGGAGGGGACGGTGAAGGTGTACGTCAGCGCGATCCTCAAGCGTCTGGACCTGCGCAACCGCGTGCAGGCCGCCATCGTCGCCTACGAGGCCGGGCTCATCCCAGCCGAAACCTGACCGACTGCCGAACTTGACCGACCTGACCGACTGCCGAACCTGACTGGCTGCTGGAACCTGACCGACGACGATACCGACGATGATGGCTCAGGGGTCAGTCGTCCGGATCAGTCGTCGGGGTCGGGGATCAGTCGTCGGGGTCGTTCTCGCGGAGGACGACCGCGGACGCGGGCACGTGGTCGTCGCACGAGTCGCAGGCCAGCTCGGTCCGCACGGTGCCTTCGCAGTTCGCGTGCACCGCCATGGCGGGCGGGCCGGGGGCGATCGGCAGGTGCCGGTCGCCCCACTCCATCAGCACCATGATCACCGGCATCAGCTCACGGCCCCTGGCGGTGAGCAGGTACTCGTGCCGGGGCGGCCGGTCCTGGTACTGCACCCGCTCCATGACGCCGTGGTCGACCAGACCGTTGAGGCGGTCGCTCAGCACGTTCCGGGCGATCGGCAGCGAGTTGAGGAAGCCGTCGAACCGGGTGACGCCCGTCAGCGCATCGCGCACGATCAACAGCGTCCACCGCTCGCCGACTATTTCCAGCGTGCGGGCGACCGAGCAGCGCTGGCCGTCGTAAGTGCGTCGGAGCATCCGCGCATGATAACCACGGGTTTTGTGATGAAATCCACCATTCGCTTGATCGATTGCACCCGGTCACCGAGGCGTCGCGATGAGCTACGCCGGGTCGGGTGCGGTCTCTGGTTCGGGGTCGTCCGGACGGTCGGGGGCGACGGGCGGCGGCGCCGAGTGGTGGTCGATGACCTCGCTCAGGTACCGGAGCACGACCGCCGCCGCGGCGACCACCGGCACGGCTAGGAACGCGCCCGCGATGCCGTAGATGGTGCTGCCCGCCGTCACGGCGAGCAGGACGACCGCGGCGTGCAGGCGCAGGCTCCGGGACTGGAGCACCGGCTGGAGCACGTTCCCCTCGACCTGCTGCACCACCACCACGACCACCAGCATGATCACGGCGGTCGTCAGGCCGTTGCTGACCAGGGCGACGAGGACCGCCAGCGCGCCCGCGATGAACGCGCCCACGATGGGGATGAAACCGCCGAGGAACGTCAACGCCGCCAGCGGAATGGCCAGCGGCACGCCCAGCACCACCAGGCCCAGGCCGATCAGCACCGCGTCGACCAGGCTCACCAGCGCCTGCGTGCGGATGAAGTCGCCGAGCGTCGTCCAGACCCGCTCCAGCACGATGGTCACGTGCCTGCCGGCGCGCTCGCCGACCACCCCGCGCAGCCACGGCGTGAACCGCGGCCCGTCCTTGACGAACAGGAACGCCAGCAGCAGCGCCAGGATGCCGGTGACGATGCCGGAGGTCACCGTGCCCACGCCGGTGAGCAGCCCGTCCGCGATCGACCCGACGCTGGACTGCAACTGGTCGACGCCCTGCTGGAGCAACTGGTCCAGCTGGCTGTCGGCGAGGTTGATCGGCGGACCGGCCAGCCAGTCGCGCGCCTGCCCGAGGGCACGGCTGGCGCTCTCGGCGATCTCGGGCACGCCGGACGCGATGGACGTCGAGATCAACGCCAGCACGCCGCCGAGCACGGCCAGTCCCCCGAGCAGCACGATCGTCGCGGCCAGCGCGGCCGGGAGACCGCGCGAGCGCAGCCACCGGGCCGGCGGCCACAGCACGGTCGTGATCAGCAGACCGAGCAGGACCGGCATGACCACGACCCACAGCCTGCCGATGAGCGTCCACAGCAACCAGAAGCCGACCGCGACCAGCGCGAGTCGGGTGCTCCAGCGCGCCAGCCAGCTCACCCCGTGCCCGATGGCCGCACCGCGATCGGTCCAGCGGCGGTCTCCAGCGTCCACGTCTTCCCGTCCCCTCCACGGCGGCGCGTCGTGCCGCACGTGTTCGGCAGCCTGCCAGAACCGGCCGCCGGAATGGCGTCGCCCGCGCCGACGGGTCCGACCTGAGCCGTGGTCACGTGATGCGCTTGGCGCGGCGGGACGAAGTAGGCTCGGAAAGGTGAGCGACACTGCGGCGGCTGCGGAGAACGGCGCGAACCCCGAGCACACCCGGGGCGGCACCTACTCGGTCAAGGGCAAGGAGTTCACCCGCGACACCCGGTACATCAACACCCGGATCACGGCCGACGGGCAGGACGGGTTCCCGGTCGAGCCCGGTCGGTACCGGCTGATCGCCGCGCGGGCCTGTCCCTGGGCGAACCGGGCGATCATCGTGCGCAGGCTGCTCGGCCTGGAGGACGCGCTCTCGATGGGGCTGGCCGGCCCGACGCACGACGCCCGCTCGTGGACGTTCGACCTCGATCCCGGCGGGCGTGACCCGGTGCTCGGGATCGAACGCCTCCAGGAGGCCTACTTCAAGCGCGACCCGGACTACCCGCGCGGGATCACGGTGCCGGCGGTGGTGGACGCCAGGACGGGCGCGGTCGTGACGAACGACTTCGCGCAGATGACCCTGGACCTGTCCACGGAGTGGCGCGAGCACCACCGCGAAGGCGCGCCCGACCTGCTGCCCGACGCGCACCGCGACGAGATGGACGACGTCAACCGGCGCGTGTTCACCGAGGTCAACAACGGCGTGTACCGGTGTGGTTTCGCGGGCAGCCAGGAGGCGTACGACGACGCGTACGCGCGCCTGTGGACGGCGCTCGACTGGCTGGAGGACCGGCTGCGCGACCGGCGGTACCTCGTCGGCGACACGATCACCGAGGCCGACGTGCGGCTGTTCACCACCCTGGCCCGCTTCGACGCCGTCTACCACGGCCATTTCAAGTGCAACCGGCAGAAGCTCGCCGAGATGCCGGTGCTGTGGGCGTACGCCCGTGACCTGTTCCAGACGCCCGGTTTCGGCGACACGGTCGACTTCCGGCAGATCAAGGAGCACTACTACATCGTCCACAAGGACATCAACCCGACCGGGATCGTGCCGGTCGGTCCGGACCTGTCCGGGTGGGTCACCCCGCACGGGCGGGAGGCGCTCGGCGGGCGGCCGTTCGGTGACGGCACGCCGCCGGGTCCCGTCCGCGAGGGCGAACGGGTGGACCCGGCGAACACGCCGCTGAGTTGAACAAGCCCACCTGAACGAACCGCCGACCTGAACGAACCGCCGAACCGAACGGACGGCGGCCGGTCCGACCGGCCGCCGATCCGGCCCGACCAACCACGGATCGTCAGGCGTCCGCCGGAATCTTCCCGCCGGACAGCGACGAGACCAACTTCCCCCACTCCGGGTACTTCGCCACCTTCGCCAGGTGCAGCGCGAGGACCTTCTCGCCCAGGTCCGGGTCGGTGTCGTCGGTGAACCGGACCGGCGCCAGCTCCGCCACGTGCGGCAGGATCTCGAAATCGCCCTCGACGTGCACGGGGTCGTGCAGGTACCGCTCAAGCGCGGCCAGGTCGGCGATGCCGGCGACGTAGGCGTGCGTGTACCCCTCGGCCGGGTCGCCGATGTCCTGGCCGACGGCGCCGAAGGACACCGACTCCACGCTTGCCGTCCGCCTCATGGCGGCCAGCACCGCAGCCTGCTGCTCCTCGGTCGTGCCCTCCTTGAAGCTGAACCGCAAGATGTTGACTATCAAGGGTTTCCTCCATCGGTTGAACTCGCTGGTTCAGTTTGATGACCTGTTCGGGAAACTAACAAAACGATCCACTGGAGTGAACCCGTGAGTTCAACTCGGGCCGGGTGCGGGCTACCATGGCGTGGTGACGGCGACATCGGCCCGCGGGCGGATCGACAAGCGGCAGGCCATCCTGGAGGCCGCGTTCACCGTGTTCGCGCGGCGCGGCTACGACCAGGCGTGCGTGCAGGAGATCGCCGAGGAGGCCGGGGTCGCCAAGCCGACCGTCTACAACCACCTGACCGACAAGGAGAACCTGTTCCGGCACGCCGTGATGGCCGTGGCGGATCTGGTGATGGCGGAGAACCTCGACGTCGTCGAGCGGCTGCGCGAGCCGGGGGACGACTTGCGCGCGGCGCTGGAGGACGTGGCGTACCGGATGTCGCGGGTGTGCTCGAGCGAGCAGGCTCGCGCGCTGCGCTCGCTCGCCTACGGACAGGCGGGCAGGTTCCCGGACCTGATCGACGTGGTCCGGGAGCGCACGTCGCACCGGCTGAGGGAAGCACTGGCAGACCGGCTGGCCCGACTGTCGCTGGCGGAGCGGTTGCGCCCGTGCGATCCGACGCTGGCCGCTGACCAGTTCCTCGCGCTGCTCACCGGCCCGATGGAGGTCCGGTCACACCTGGGCGCCCGCAAGGTGTCCGCCGCCGACACGCGCATCGTGGCGAACGCCGCCGTTGACACCTTCCTGCGCGCCTACAAGGCCGACTAGCGGAGCCGGTCCGCCACGTGCGAACCCGACAGTGGCGCGAGGCTGCCCCGCGCCACTGAGGAACCGACCGACCGCCGCGTCAACGCGCCTTGGGCGGGCAGGTGCTCTCCCGCACGATCAGTTCGGTGGCGAGGTCTATCCGCTCGTTCGGCGGGTGCTGGCCGCGGGCCAGGCTGAACACCATGTGCGCGGCCGTGGTGGCCATCTCTTGCAGAGGCTGACGCACGGTGGTCAGTTGCGGCCCCACCCACTCGCTGACCGACAGGTCGTCGTAGCCGACGATCGACACGTCCTCCGGAATCGACAGTCCGAGCTCACGGGCCGCCCGCATCACGCCGAGCGCCTGGAAGTCGGAGCCGGCGAAGATGGCGGTGGGCGGGTCGGGGCGGTCGAGCAGGTCGAGACCGTGGCTGTACCCGCCGTTGACGTAGAAGTCGCCGTAACGGACGAAGTCCGGGTCCACGACGACGTCCGCGGACTCCAGCGCGCTGCGGTAGCCGTCGACCCTGGCGCGGCTGCACAGCATGGTCGTCGGCCCGGAGATGACCGCGATCCGGCGGTGGCCGAGCCCGAGCAGGTGCCGGGTCGCGGCCAGGCCGCCGGCCCAGTTCGCCGATCCCACGGTGGGCACGCCGGGCGGCGGCTCGCCGGCGGTGTCCACGAAGACGAACGGGATGTTGCGGGTGGTCAGCTGGCGGCGCTGCTCGGCGTCCAGCCCGGCCAGCACCAGGATGACGCCGAGCGGGCGGCGGGACAGGAGGTCGTCGAACCACTCCCGGCGCGGCCGGTGCTCACCACCCAGCTCGGACAGCACGACGGCCGCCCGCTCGTTGGCCGCGGCCAGCTCGACCCCGCGGATGATCTCCGTGGACCAGGCCGAGTTCAACTCGTGGAAGACCAGGTCGATGAGGGCGGGCCGGGACGACTGCCGGGCCCGCCGTCGCCGGTAGCGGTGCTGCTCGATGACGCTCTCGACCCTGGCGCGGGTGTCGGCGGCGACGTCCGGGCGTCCGTTGAGCACCTTGGAGACGGTCGGGATCGACACGCCCGCCTCGGCCGCGATGGACGAGATGGACACCGCGCCCTTCACCGCCTTCTCCGGCACGGCGCCGGCGTCCGGCTCGGTCGACGAACTCATGCTGCCCCCTGGTTCGCGCGCGGCACGCACACGCCCTCATACCGTTCCCGAAAACGTCTAAAGTTTCGACGGCCGAGCGTAAAGGTTCGCCCTTCCGATCACCAGCCTAGCCGCCAAATGCGTCAGCGGGGACCGAAATTGTTCAGGTCTGTGAACCTGATCAGACCCGACGTGACGGCCGGTGAACTGCGAATATATCGAACTGACACGAACTGTTGACGTCTTGCGGAGATCCCCCTACGTTCTCCCCACCGGATCGGCATGTCGGAAGTTACTTCGATAGTTTCGGTCTTCACGAGGACGTGAGCGGGGGTTTCTGGTCGATGATGAACAGGACGACGGACGTCACGGCGCCGCCGGCGGGCGATGCCGCGAGGACGACCGCCGACCGGCCGAACGCGGTCTGGCAGGACGTGGGCCTGCCGGTCACCGAGCGGGTCGAAGCGCTCGTGGGCGCGATGACGCTCGAAGAGAAGCTGGCGCAGCTCGTCGGGGTGTGGGTCGGCGCCGATCCGGAAGGCGGCGAGGTCGCGCCGCACCAGAACGACATGACCGGCGACCCGGTGGTGTGGAACGAGGTCATCGCCGCCGGACTCGGCCAGCTCACCCGCCCGTTCGGCACCCGGCCGGTCGACCCGGTGGTCGGCGCCCGTTCACTCGCCCTGTCCCAGCAGCAGGTCGCCGCCGCCAACCGATTCGGCATCCCCGCGCTGGTGCACGAGGAATGCCTCACCGGCTTCGCGGCGTGGCAGGCCACCGCGTACCCCGCTCCCCTCGCCTGGGGCGCGTCGTTCGACCCCGGGCTGGTCGCCGAGATGGCGGGCCTGATCGGCCGTTCGATGCGGGCCGCGGGCGTGCACCAGGGTCTGGCGCCCGTCCTCGACGTCACGCGCGACTACCGCTGGGGCCGCACCGAGGAGACCATCGGCGAGGACCCGTACCTCGTCGGCACGGTGGGCACGGCCTACGTGCGCGGTCTCGAAGAGGCCGGGATCGTCGCCACGCTGAAGCACTTCGCCGGCTACTCGGCCTCACGCGCCGGGCGGAACCTCGCGCCGGTGTCCATCGGCCCGCGTGAATTCGCCGACGTCATCCTGCCGCCGTTCGAGATGGCCGTGCACGACGGCGGCGTCCGGTCGGTCATGCACTCCTACAGCGACGTCGACGGCGTGCCGTCCGCGGCCGACGCCGGGCTGCTCACCACGTTGCTGCGCGACACCTGGGGTTTCGACGGCACGGTGGTCGCCGACTACTTCGCGGTCAAGTTCCTCCAGACGCTGCACGGGGTGGCCGAGGACGAGTCGCACGCCGCCGCGCTGGCCCTGAGCGCGGGCGTGGACGTCGAGTTGCCGACCGTCCGCTGCTACGGCGCGCCGCTGCTGGAAGCGGTCAAGCGCGGCGACGTGGACGAGGCGCTGGTGGACCGCGCGTTGCGCCGGGTACTCCGGCAGAAGATCGAACTCGGCCTGCTCGACCCGGACTGGACGGCACTGCCGGAGAACGTCGACGACCTGCGGCTGGACTCGCCGCACGCACAGGACGTCGCGCTGCGCCTGGCGCGGGAGTCCGTGGTGCTGCTGGCCAACGACGGCGTCCTGCCGCTGCGGCCCGGTGCCCGGCTCGCCGTGGTCGGCCCGCTCGCGGACGACCCGATGGCGATGCTCGGCTGCTACTCGTTCCCGGCGCACATCGGCGTGCACCACATGGACATGTCGCTGGGCCTGGAGATCCCCACCGTCCTGGCGTCCCTGCGGAACACGGTGGACAGCGTCACCTACGCCCGCGGCTGTGAAGTCATCGGCGAGAGCACTCCCGAGGACATGGCCGCCGCAGTGGCCGCCGCGTCGGAGGCGGACGTGTGCGTCGTGGCCGTGGGCGACCTGGCGGGCCTGTTCGGACGCGGCACGTCCGGCGAGGGGTGCGACGCGACCGAACTCGTCCTTCCCGGCGCGCAGGCGGATCTGGTCCGCGCGGTCGTCGCCACCGGCACGCCGGTGGTGCTGCTGCTGATCACCGGACGGCCGTACGCGATCGGCGACCTGGCCGGCGGCGCGGCGGCTACGGTGCAGACGTTCTTCCCGGGGCAGCTCGGCGGCCAGGCCATCGCGGACGTCCTGACCGGCGCGGTCTCCCCCTCGGGCCGGCTGCCGGTCGGCATCCCGGGTGACGCGTCCGGTCAGCCCGGCACCTACCTGTCCGCACCGCTGGGGCGACGCAGCGGAGTGTCCAATGTGGACCCGACACCGGCGTTCCCGTTCGGGCACGGGCTGGGCTACGACACGTTCACGTGGTCGTCCCCGCGCGTGGTGGGCGGCGACCGGCCGTGGGCCACGGACGGCGAGGTCGAGGTCGAACTCGACGTGCGCAACCCGGGCGACCGCGCCGGAGCCGACGTGGTGCAGCTGTACCTGCACGACCCCGTCGCCCAGGTGACGCGCCCGGTGGTGCGGCTCGTCGGGTACGCGCGGGTGCCGCTGGACGGCGGCGCGTCGGCCCGCGTGACGTTCCGCGTCCCGGCCGACGTCACGTCGTTCACCGGCCTGAACGGGCGTCGTGTGGTGGAACCGGGCGCGGTGCAGCTGCGCGTGTCGCGGTCCAGCGCCGACGTGCACGAAGCGGTGGACCTCCGGCTCGTGGGCCCGCTGCGCGAAGTCGACCACACGCGCCGTCGGCTCACCGACGTGTCGGTCACCCACGAGGAGGTGGAGCGAGCATGACCACCCAGGTCAGCGAACCAGCCGCCGCGGCGGCGCCGACCGGGAAACCGCCCAAGGCCCCGAAAACGCCCCGGTACAAGACGACCTGGCGCAAGGCGTGGAAGCGCGACTGGCAGCTCTACACGCTGGTCATCGTCCCGCTGCTGTTCTTCCTGGTCTTCCGCTACGCGCCGATGCTCGGCAACGTCATCGCGTTCCGCAAGTTCGTGCCGGGCGGCAGCATCTACGGCGAGACGTGGGTGGGCCTGCGCTACGTCAAGATGTTCATCAACGACCCGAACTTCTGGGAGGTCTTCGGCAACACGATGGCGCTGGGCGCGCTCAGCCTGTTCTTCGTGTTCCCGCTGCCGATCGTGCTGGCGCTGCTGCTCAACGAGGTCCGCTCGCGCTACTTCAAGCGGTTCGTGCAGACGGTGTCCTACCTGCCGCACTTCCTCTCCATCGTGATCGTGGCCGGCATGGTCATGCAGCTGGTGTCCGTGGAGGGCACGGTCAACCAGGTCGTCCGCGCCTTCGGCGGCGAGCCCACCTCGTTCATCCAGGAGCCGGACTGGTTCCGCTCGATCTACGTCTCGTCCGAGATCTGGCAGACCGTCGGCTGGGGCACGATCCTCTACCTGGCCGCGCTGACCACGATCGACAGCCAGCTCTACGAGGCGGCCCGGATCGACGGCGCGAGCCGCTGGCAGCAGACCTGGCACGTGACGCTGCCCGGCATCCGGCCGACGATGATCGTCTTGCTGATCCTCAACATCGGCACGTTCATGGCGGTCGGTTTCGAGAAGGTCCTGCTGCTGTACAACCCGCTGACCTACCCGACCGCGGACGTCATCTCGACCTACCTCTACCGGGTCGGCCTGGTGTCCAACAACTTCAGCTACGCCGCCGCGATCGGCCTGTTCGAGTCGATCATCGGTCTCACGCTGATCCTGTCCGCCAACGCGATCTCGCGCCGAACAGTGGGGACGAGCCTGTGGTGACCACCGACCCTACCGCTCTCGCCGCCAGGCTGGACAAGCCCGCCGGGCCACGCCGCACCTCGCTGGACGACTCGCGCGGCTACCGGATCTTCCGCGTCGTCAACGTCGTGGTGCTGCTCGGCGTGGTCGCGGTGACGCTGTACCCGTTCGTCAACATCGTGGCGCAGTCGTTCAGCAGCGAGGTCTTCATCCGCACCGGCCAGGTGAACCTGGTGCCGCGCGGGTTCAACCTCGACACCTACAAGCTGGTCGCGTCCGACCCGGTGTTCTGGAACAGCTACTTCAACACCGTCCTCTACACGGTGACGGCCACCGCCATCTCGATCGTGCTCACCACGATCTACGCGTACGTGCTGTCGAAGCACAAGCTGAAGGGCCGCGGCCTGCTCGTCGGCATCGCGGTGTTCACGATGTTCTTCAACGGCGGCCTGATCCCGAACTACGTGCTGGTGAACGGGCTCGGGATGACCAACACGATCTGGGCGATCGTGCTGCCGAACGCGATCAGCGTGTTCAACCTGCTGGTCATGAAGGCGTTCTTCGAGAGCCTGCCGACGGAACTGGAGGAGGCCGCCGCGATCGACGGCCTCAACACCTACGGCATCCTGCTGAAGATCGTGCTGCCGCTGTCGAAGGCCGTGCTCGCGACCATGATCCTGTTCTACGCGGTCGCGAACTGGAACTCGTGGTTCCAGGCGTTCCTCTACCTCGACCGGGCGGACCTGTTCCCGGTCACCGTGTACCTGCGGAACATGATCGCGGGCGCCACCTCTGCGACGTCGGTCGGCGCCGTGGAGACCAACGCGGTGGCGATCTCCGCGAACATCAAGGCTGTGACGATGGTGCTGACCGTGCTGCCCATCGTTGTCGTTTACCCCTTCATTCAGCGCTATTTCGTGTCGGGCGTAATGCTCGGCGCGGTCAAGCAGTAGCGCGCCTCCGAGTTGACGACGGTGTCAAACACCCGAGGAGAGAGCACGATGCGATCGAAATGGAAGCGCACGCTTCTGACTCTTGTGGCGGGCAGCCTCGTGGTCAGCGTGGCGGCGTGCAGCGAAGAAGACCCGGCCTCGACCGGCGTCAACCTGGACGGCAAGAAGGTCGCCGCCATGGCCGAGTACAAGGCCGGTGACCAGTTCAAGGCGACCGAGCCGCTGGACGTCAGCCTGCTGTACCTGGACCAGGCCCACTACCCGATGAAGGAGGACTGGGCGATCTGGAAGGAGATCTCCCAGCGGACCAACATCACGCTCAAGCCGACGGTCGTGCCCTACAGCGACTACGACCAGAAGCGCGGGCTGCTGATCAGCTCGGGTGACGCGCCGACGATCATCTCCAAGACCTACCCCGGTCAGGAGGCGCCGTTCGTCTCGTCCGGCGCGATCCTCCCGGTGAGCGACTACCTCGACCTGATGCCGAACTTCAAGGCGAAGATCGACAAGTGGAAGCTCCAGCCGGAGCTGAACACGCTGCGCCAGGAGGACGGCAAGTTCTACCTGCTGCCCGGCGTGCACGAGAACGTGTGGCAGGACTACACCCTGGCGTTCCGCACCGACGAGCTCCAGCGCCTGAACCTGAAGGCCCCGACCAACTGGGACGAGGTCTACACGGTCCTGAAGGCCATCAAGACCGCGAACCCGGACAGCTACCCGCTGTCGGACCGGTTCGAGGGCAAGTCGATCCTCAACTACGCGGGCCAGACCTTCGGCACCCAGGCCGGGTGGGGCTACAACAACGCCACCTGGAACGAGTCGGCGCAGAAGTTCGACTTCACCGGTGCGACGCCCGAGTACAAGGCGATGATCGAGTACTTCCGCAAGCTCGTCGCGGAAGGCCTGATGGACCCGGAGAGCTTCACCCAGAAGGATGACGCGGCGATCCAGAAGTTCGCCAGCGGCAAGTCGTTCGCGATCAGCAGCAACGCGCAGAACATCGTCAACGACTACCGGCCGAACGTCTCCAAGATCGCCGGCGCCACGGTGGCGAAGATCCCGCTGCCCGCCGGCCCTAAGGGCGACGTCATCCGCGGCACGCGCCTGGAGAACGGCCTGATGGTCTCGGCCAAGATCGCCGAGAGCGACAAGTTCGTGGCCACGATGCAGTTCATCGACTGGCTGTGGTACTCCGACGAGGCGCAGGAACTCGTCAAGTGGGGCGTGCCCGGCACGACCTACGAGAAGGACTCCTCCGGCAAGCGGACGCTCAAGTCCGACGTGGCGTTCGGCGGCATGAACGTCGGCGCGGCGAAGAACCTCCAGCGTGACTTCGGCTTCCAGGGCGGTGTGTTCGCGTACGGCGGTCCCACCGAACTGCTCCAGTCGATGTTCACCGAGGAGGAGCTCGCCTTCCAGAAGACGATGGCGGACAAGAAGGTGATCGCGCTCGCCCCGCCGGCGCCGCTGAGCGAGGAGGAGCGCGAGCGCGCCACCCTGTGGGAGTCCCCGCTGAAGGACCTCGTCACGCAGTCGACGCTCCAGTTCATCCTCGGCAGCCGCGACATCTCCACGTGGGACGCGTACGTCAAGGAGTTGGACGCCAAGGGCATGACCCAGTTCATCGACGTGGTGAACGGCGCTCACAAGCGGTACAAGGAAAAGAACGGCTGATAGTTCACCTGGCCCGGTCACGGCGAGATGCCGTGACCGGGCTGTGTTCAATGGCCGCTGCTCCGCGGGCGGCGGCCGGGTCCTGGAGGGTATGTGAACCGCGTTGTCGTCCCCGGTGAGCCGATCGGCCGCCTGTCCGAGTCCTGGCGGCACTGCGTGGGCACCGGCAGGCTGAACCTCGCGCTGCGCGCCGACTACCAGGAATCCCTGGCCATGGTCCAGCGCGACATCGGTTTCCGCTACATCCGGGGCCACGGGCTGTTGTCCGACGACATGGGCTTGCACCGCGTGTCCAATGGCCAGGTCCGGTACTCGTTCACGTACGTGGACCAGGTGTTCGACCGGTTCCTGGAGCTGGGCCTGCGGCCGTTCGTGGAGCTGGGGTTCATGCCCACCGCGCTCGCCTCGGGCGACGACACCGTGTTCTGGTGGAAGGGCAACATCACCCCGCCGAAGGACCTGGACGAGTGGGCCGCGCTCGTGCGGGCGCTCCTGCGGCACCTGATCGACCGGTACGGCCTGGACGAGGTGCGCACCTGGCCGATCGAGGTGTGGAACGAGCCGAACCTCGTCAACTTCTGGAAGGACGCCGACCAGGAGGCCTACTTCCGCCTCTACGAGACCACCGCGCGGACCGTCAAGGACGTGGACGCCGGGCTCCAGGTCGGCGGCCCCGCGATCTCACCCGGCTCGGACGAGTGGTGGGCGCCGTTCGCGGACTTCGTCACCCGCCGGGACGTGCCGATCGACTTCGTCAGCAGGCACGCCTACACGTCCGGGCCGGCGCAGCACGTGCCGTTCGGCACCTACCAGACGCTGACCGCGCCGGAACTGCTGCTGGAGCAGTTCGACGCGCCGCGCAAGCACCTCGCGGCGACGGCGCTGGCCGGGCTGCCGGTGCACATCACCGAGTTCAACACCTCGTACCGGCCGGACAACCCGATCCACGACACCGCCTACAACGCCGCCTACCTGGCGCCCGTCCTCACCGGCGGCACGGAACTGGTCGACTCGTACTCCTACTGGACGTTCTGCGACGTCTTCGAGGAGGAGAACGTGCCGACGTCGCTGTTCCACGGCGGTTTCGGGCTGCTCACGCACCGGCAGGTGCCGAAGCCGACCTACCACCTGTACGCGTTCATGGCCCGGATGGGCTCGCACGTGCTGGCGCGCGGCGTCGACCACCTGGTGTGCGCCACGGACGACGGGCGCGTCACGGTGCTGGCGTGGCAGCCGGTGGGCGGCAGCGACGCGCCGGAGGCCCCCGAGCGGCACGAGGTGCGGCTGTCGGTCCCGATGACGGGGCCGCGCGCGTTCGTGCGCCGCGAGCGGGTGAACGAGCACGACGGCAACGCGTTCGGCGCGTGGCGCGAGCTTGGCCGGCCGCGGTCACCCGACCGGCGGACGATCGAGGTGCTGCGTGACTGCGCACGCCCGGCCGTGGAGCACCGGTCGGCGGCGGTCGAAGGTGGTCGGGTGCTGCTCGACCTGGCATTGTCGCGGCACGAGGTGACGTTCGTCGAGCTGATCCCGGTCGAACCCGAGGAGCACACCGGGTTGGACGACCGGCGACTGCTCGGCGGATCCGACGAACGCCTCGTCGCGGAGCACGAGAGGTGACGGCGATGGCGACGAAACCGGGACGCGGCGACCCGGCGGACGAGATCGGCAAGGGCGTCCTGTCCCGGGCGTCGGCGATCGTGTACTGGTTCGTCGTCATCGAGGTGCTGCTCCTGCTCACGGCCGGTCCGCCGTTGCTGCTGGTGGTGTTCCTGGTCGGCGAGGCGGGCAACGCGCCGTTGATCGGCCTGTGCTTCGCCCCGCTGGCACCGGCGCTGTCGGCGGCGTTGTTCGCGTGGCGGGTGTTCCTGAACGACCGGGACCTGTCCCCCGCCCGGCACTTCTGGCGCGGCTACCGGCTCAACCTGCTGGACGTGCTGCGCTGGTGGCTGCCCACCCTGGCGGTGCTGACGGTCATCGGCTTCAGCCTGGCGAACCTCGGTCTGGCGGGCGTGCCGGCCGGGTACGGGCTCGTGCTGGTCGTGATCGCGGCGGCGGTGCTGCTGTGGTCGTGCCACGCGCTGGTGCTGTCGTCCGCGCTGGCGTTGCGCACCCGCGACACCGCGCGGTTGGCGTCCTACTACCTCGCCGCACGTCCCGCGTGCACGCTCGGCACGTTGTCGCTGCTCATCGCGGCCGGCGGGCTCGTCGTGCTCACCTCCGACTGGGTGCTGGCGCTGCTGGCTTCCCCGTTCACCCTTCTCCTGCTGCGCAACGCCGATCCGGTGCTGCGCGACGCCACCGAAAGGTTCACCGCGTGACCCCTCAGATCGGCTACGGCGGCGACTACAACCCCGAGCAGTGGCCCCGTGAGGTCTGGGACGACGACTACGCCGCCCTCAAGCTCGCCGGCATCAACACGGTGACCGTGGGTGTGTTCGCGTGGGCCCACCTCCAGCCCGCCGAGGACCGGTACGACTTCTCGACGTTGGACGCGATCGTGGCGCGGGCGACGGCCGAGGGAATGCGGATCGTGCTGGCCACTCCGAGCGGCGCGATGCCGCCGTGGCTGGCGCACAAGTACCCGGAGGCGTGTCGGGTCGACTTCGAGGGACGTCGGCACGTCTACGGGCAGCGGCACAACGCGTGCCCATCGTCGCCCGACTTCCGCCGACTCTCGGTGGCGATGGCCGGGCGGCTCGCCGAGCGGTACGGGGACAACCCGGCGGTCGTGGCGTGGCACGTCGGCAACGAGTACGGCGGCGCGTGCTGGTGCCCGCGGTGCGGTGAGGCGTTCCGGGAGTGGCTGGGCGAGCGCTACGGCTCCCTGGACCGGCTCAACGACGCGTGGAACACCACGTTCTGGTCGCACACGTTCACCGACTGGGCGGAGATCCAGCCGCCGAACATGCTGTCGGAGCACTGGCGCGGGCCGGACCACACCGCGTTCCAGGGCATCACGCTGGACTACAAGCGGTTCATGTCCGACGCGTTGCTCGGTGGGTTCGTGGCGGAGAAGGCGGCGATCCGCGAGCACTCGGCGCACACGCCCGTGACGACGAACATGATGGGCCTGTACCAACCGATCGACTACCACCGGTGGGCTCCGCACCTGGACTTCGCGTCGTGGGACAACTACCCGCCCGAGGACCCGTCGGCGTCCCGCACGGCCGCGCGGATGGCGTTGGCGCACCGGTTGATGCGCGGGCTGCGCGACGGCGAGCCGTTCTGGGTCATGGAGCAGACGCCGTCGGTCACGGCGAGCCGGAACGTCAACTCCGTAAAGCGGCCCGGCGTGCTGCGGCTGTGGTCGTGGCAGTCCGTCGCGCACGGCGCGGACGCCGTCCTGTACTTCCAGCTGCGGCAGTCTCGTGGCGCGTGCGAGAAGTACCACGGCGCGGTGCTGGACCACGCGGGGCGGACGGACACGCGGGTGTTCCGCGAGGTCTCCGAGGTGGGAAGCGAGTTCGCCCGGGTCGGTGACGCGGTGCTCGGCGCCCGCACGCCCGCGCGGGTCGCGTTGCTGGTGGACTGGGACAGCTGGTGGGCGGTCGAGATGTCCGACGGTCCGAACCGGAACGTCCGGTACATGGACGTGCTCACGGCGTACCACCGGACGCTGTGGCAGGCGAACGCGTCGCTGGACGTCGTGCCGGTGACGGCCGACCTCTCCGGCTACGACGTGGTCGTCGCGCCGTTGCTGCACATGGTGAAGGGCGATCTGGCGGAGCGCGTCACGGCGTTCGTGGACGCTGGCGGCACGTTCGTGACCACGGCGCTGTCCGGTCGCGTGGACGAGGACGACAACGCGTTCCTGACCGACGTGCCCGGTCCGTTCGCCTCGCTGCTCGGGTTGCGGGTGGAGGAGACCGACGCGCAGCAGCCCGACGTGGTCAACCCGGTGACGTTGTTCGGCACGGAGTACGAGGGCCGACACGTGTTCGAGGTGGTCATCCCGGACGACGCGGAAGTGCTCGGCACCTACGGCGCGGACTTCTACGCCGGGACACCGGCCGTCACGCGGGCGGCACGGGGACGTGGCAGCGCTTGGTATGTGGCGACGTTGCTGGACGACGCCGGTGTGGCGACTGTGGTTCGGAAGGCGCTGGACGAGCACGGGCTGGTCGGTCCGCTCGCCGACGTGCCCGATGTCGAGGTCACCGAACGCGTGTCACCGGACGGCACGCGCCACCTGTTCGTGCTCAACCACGGTGAGGCCCGGACGGTGGAGTGCCCGGTAGGCGGGACGAACCTGTTGGACGGACGGGCGCTGCGGGCCGGTGACAAGGTGGACCTGCCACCGGCCGCAGTACTGGTGATCCGCCAGGATCAGTAGATCCGGCGACCCCGGGCGTCCGGCACGCCCGACTTGCGCCGGAAGTACGTGTTCACCTGGTCACGCCATTCGGTCGCGCACCGCAACTGCTCCGCGAGCAGTTCGGTGACGCGGCCGAAGACGTCTTCGGGGACACGGCCTTCCAGCGCCGACCAGGTGGCCACCATCCGCTCCACCTCTTCACGACCGGCGAAGTGCGTGTCGTAGATGTGCTGGATGACCGTCGTCCCCGAGTGCAGGACGTGCTCGTAGGGCACGTGGTGGAAGAACAGCAGCAGCTCGTCCGGGCACGTTTCGGTCGACTCGTACAGGTCCCGCCACGGCGCCGGGTACTGGCCGGTGTAGCCGGTGCCCGTCGCCCGCGTGCGGTCCACGCCGACACCGTCGCGGTCGGCGAAGTGGTAAGTGCCCCAAGACGAATACTCGTAGCCGTCGACGTCCGGCCCGTAGTGATGGCGGGCGGGACTCACCATGAAGCCCACGCCCAGCGGCGCGGTGTAACGCTCGTAAGTGAGCCACGAGCCGTCCATCAGCTCGTGCAACGCCTTGCCCACGCCCGGATCCGCGAAGGTGAGACCGATCCACTCGTCCAGCACGTCCTCCGGCGCGATCCGGTCGTCCCACGTGAGCCGCCCGAAGCCGAACAGGTTGGCCTGGGCCAACGGATGCCCGGTCCAGAACCGGTCGTCACCGACGTTCGACACCGCCACCACACCGCCTGCCGGCGCGGACGCACGACCGCCGGCGACGTCCGCCACCGTCGGCTCACCCTCGCCCCACAGCGGGAAACCGAGCATCTCGGACCACTGCGGCACCAGGTGGCACACGTGCTTCTGCTGCCCGGTGTACTCCTGCGTCACCTGCAACTCGACCGCGAGCCGGGTGCGCGGCATCGCGGCGATCACCGGCGAGATCGGCTCGCGCGCCTGGAAGTCCATCGGACCGGCCTTCACCTGCACGACCACGTTCGGGTCGAACTTGCCGTCGAGCGGGGCGAAGTTGTCGTGCGCCGCACGCGCGCGGTCGGTCGAGCGGTCGCGCCAGTCCTGGCGGTGGTTGTAGACGAACGCGCGCCAGAACACCGTGCCGCCGAACGGCGCGAGCGCGCGGGCCAGGACGTTCGCCCCGTCGGCGTGGTCACGGCCGTAGGCGAACGGGCCTGGTTGGCCCTCGGAGTCGGCTTTGACGACGTACCCGCCGAAGTCCGGGATCGCCGCGTACACCGCGGCGGTGGTGCGGGCCCACCACTCCCCCACCGCCGGGTCGAGCGGGTCCGCGGTGGGCAGGCCGCCAAGCGTGACGGGAGCGGCGAAGCTCACCGACAGGTGCACCTTGATCCCGTGCGGACGGAACACCTCGGCGAGGCGCACGACGTCCGGCAGCCGTTCGGTCAGCAGGAGTGCTTCCGGGCGGTGCACGTTGACGTTGTTGAGGCCCACGCGGTTGATGCCGATCGAGCCGAGCAGCCGCGCGTAGGACCGTGCCCGCGACAGGTCTTCGCGCACCACGCCGTCGTCGTAGAAGATCGAGCCGCCCGCGTAGCCGCGTTCGACCTGGCCCATCACCGGGTGCACGGCGGCGTTGTCCCAGTGGTCGAGCATCCGGACCGGCTGGCGGGGCGCGTGCCGCTGGAGCTCCAGCGTGCCTTCGAACGCCGACTCGCCCTGCCGCACCACGTGGTGGAAGCCGTAGAGCAGGCCGTTCCCGGCCACCGCGCGGACCGTCGTGGTCGACGCGTCCCGTGCCACGACGAACGATTCCGGGTCTTCTTCACCGTCGTCCGGCGCGCACACCAGCTCCAGGTCCGCCGGACCGAGGTCGACCAGCGTGCCGCCGTGCTCGGCCACCGCCGCCTCGACTTCGCCGCGCACGGTGGCGACCACCGGGCCGTCACCGACGACCCGGACGCGTCGTGAGCCGACCGGCCGGAGCGCGGACGCGGGCAGCCACGCGGGGTGCACGCCCTCCGGGAGTGGTGCGACCGGTGTCCGGTCGTCCAGGGCTTCCGGTGGCGTCGTGCCGACCATGCGTGGTCCTCTCGCGTCGGGCTCGGTGACCACGTCAACCTATGACGATTCCGCTGTCCGGGCAAGGAAAACGCACCTGTTTGGTGCGTCCACTTTCGACAGTCGGGGCTACGAAACTTTTGCGTGACAAAGCCTTTGGATCACCGTCACGCGGGTCCGGGCGCGAACAGGTCCAGCGGGACGGCGTCCGCCAACGCCTGGTAGCCGGCCGGGCCCAGGTGCAGGCGGTCACCGTCGTCATAGGCGGTGAGCAGGCGTTTCGGCTCGTCCGGGTCACGAACGGCCGCGTCGAAGTCGACCACCGCGTCGAACCGCCCGGAGGTCCGGATCCACTGGTTGACCGACTGACGCGATGTGTCGCGGTGGCCATCAGGGTCGTCGTAGTCACCACTGCCGCCGAGGGGTGTCAACGTGGCACCGCACACGGAGATGCCACGGGCATGGGCACGTTCCACGATCTGCTCGTACGCGGCGACGAGGTCGTCGGTGACCTGCTTCTGCGCGGCGGGCGTCGGGGCGGCGGTGCCGATGTCGTTCACACCCTCGAACAACACCAGCCACGTGACGCCGCCCAGTGCCAGCACATCGCGGTCCAGCCGGGCCAGCGCGCTCGGGCCGAGCCCTTGGCCGAACACCTGGTTCCCGCCGATGCCCTGGTTGAGCACGGCGACGTCCGCGGTGGCCGGGTCGGCACGCAGCCGGGAAGCCAGGCGGTTGGGCCAGCGGTCGTTGCCGTTCGTGGTGGAGCCGCGGCCGTCGGTCAGGGAATCGCCCAACGTCACCACGGCCGTGGTGGGCCGGGTCGACCACACCTCCACGCCGCTGAGGAGGTACCAGTGGTCGACGGGGGTCGCGCCGGGCAGGTCCACGGCGTCGACGTGGTCGCCCCGCAGCAGGTGGGAGGTGGTGCGGGAGCCAGGGTGCGAGGTGAGCGCGTCGGCGGGCTGCCCGTCGGCCAGGAACACCGTCACGGTCAGGTCGGCGTCCGGCGCCACCGGGAAGTCCAGCGCGTCCGACACGACCTGCGCGCCGACCGGGACGACGACCGACGTCCGGCCGTGGAAGGTGACGGGACGGATCGTGCCCGCTCTGACCGCGCTCTTGCCGACCTCTTCCGGGGACGCCACGGACACGGCGGTGAGCGCCAACGCCGTGCGGCCGAAGGCATTGGAGAACCGCAAGCGCAACCGGTCCCCGCCGACGGACACCCGGATCGTCTGCCGCACCGTGGCATCGGCCAGCGCGACACCGTCCCGGACGAACGGCTCGGGCGGCAGGTCGGCCGGGTTCGTCGGCTGGGGCGAGGAGACCCAGGTGTGCGCCCAGCGGCCGGGCGGAGTCGTTCGGGACGGGTTGTGGCTCATGGGTGACCGACCTCCGCGCTCGATGGCGTGACGGGGCCGATTACACCATTGGGCCCGTGGGCCGAAGGCATGTGCCGGGCAGGCGTAGCGATGTGCCGGTCCGCGACGATCACCTGTGCGGGAGTTCCCCACGGGAGTTCCCCAATGGCCCCAAGGAGAGCACATGCCTCGCTTATCCAGGTTGTTCGCGGCGGTCGCCGCCGCGACCCTGGTCCTGTCCGGCACGGCTCACGCGCAGGACGACCCGTTGGTGGTGATCACCACCCCGACCACCCACGCCGGCGCTGAGGTCGGCGTCCCGCTCCTGATCACCGGCAGCTCGCTCAGCCCGACACCGGGCACGATCACCGCCACCGAGCTGACCTTCGACGGCGGGGCGACGTGGGTGACCACCGAACGCCTGCGGGTGCTGGACGGCTTCCGGACCGACTGGCGGTACGCCTACACGCCGGACGTGGCCGGTGACGTCACGGTCGCCGGTCGGGCCGTCACCTCGTCCGGGGTCGGCACCACCGGCGCGGCGACCACCGTCCACGTGGGAGGCACGACCGTCCCGCAGCCGGTGCACTGCGAGATCCGCTGCGAGTTCTCCACCCCGTACGCGGCCGTGGTCGACGATCCGGACGTGCTGCCCGTCGAGGTGGGCGTGCGGACCCGGTTCGACCGACCGGGGCACGTGCTGGGCGCGTCCCTGCTGCGTGGCGCGTACCGGGGGCCGATCAGCCTGCGGCTGTGGTCGGACGCGGGCGTGCTGCTCGCCGAGCGGCCTTGGGACCACCCCGGTCGGATGGCCGAGATCGACTTCCCGACGCCCGTCCCGGTCGAGCCGGGCCGCGACTACGTGATCTCCTACTACACGCCGCACGGTGGCTACGCGACGTCGGAGAACTACTTCACCGGCACGCTGACGCACGCGCCGTTCACCGCGCCGCACGACGGCACGCACGGCGCGGGCGTGTACCGCTACGGCGGCGGGTTCCCGACCGACAGCTGGCACGACAGCACGTACTGGGTGCAGCCGGAGTTCCGGGGCTGACCTCCGGGGTGCCGCGCCGACCACTCGGCGCGGTCACTCCTCGCGTATCGCGGTGGCCTCCACGAGCGGGGTGATCGCCAGGCCGAGGAGGTTCGCGGCGGTCGCGCTGGACAGGGCGATGCCCCAGCCGATCGGGCCGAGCGGCGTGCAGCCGAAGAACTGGCTGACGCCCGGCGTCTGGATCACCGCGCCGAGTGCGGCGAACGAGCCGAGACCGGCGGCCAGCACCGACCGGTCCAGTCCGCCGGTGACGAGGGTCTGGCCGAGTTGGGTGCCGACCAGAGCGGCCAGTGCCACGGTGCCCGCCCGGCGGGAACGGCCGGTGAGGCGGGCCGCCGTCCACGCCGCCGTCGCGCCGAGCGCGGTGGTGATGGCGCGGGCGGTGATGTCCCGGTTCAGCGCGCTGCCGAGAGACGAGGTCGGTCCTTCGCGCAGCAGTTCGGGCACGGACTCGCGGGCGGGCCGGCTCAACGCGATGGCCAACGCGGGCGCGAGGTCGGTCAGCAGGTTCACCAGCAGGAGCTGCCGTGCGGTCAACGGCGACCGGCCGGTCAACGCGGAGCCGAGCACGCTGAACGCGATCTCGCCGATGTTGCCGCCGAGCAGCACCGCCAGCGCCTCGCGCACGGACGCCCACATGGCCCGGCCCTCGATCAGCGCCGCGATGATCGTCTCCAGCCGGTCGTCGGTGACCACGAGGTCTGCGGCGGCACGGGCGGCCGGTGTGCCGCGCCGGCCCAACGCGATGCCGACGTCGGCGAGCCGGATGGCGGGCGCGTCGTTCGCGCCGTCGCCGGTCATCGCGACCACCCGGCCCAACCGTTGGTACGCCTCGATGATCCGCACCTTCTGGGACGGTGTGCAGCGGGCGATCACGTCCACGGTCGGCAGCAGGGCGTCGAGTTCGCCGTCGTCCAGCCGGTCGAGCCGCGATCCGGTCACCACGGTCATGTCCGCGCCGCTGCCGCTGACCTCCGCGGCGATCGCCTCACCGGTGGCGGGGTGGTCGCCGGTGATCATCACGATCCGCACGCCTGCCTCACGCAGTTTCGCGGCGGCGGGCGGCGCGGCGTCGCGCACCGGGTCCGACAGGGCCACGAAACCCAGCAGGGACAAGCCTTGCACGTCGTCGTCGGTCACGATGGCGGCACCGTTCTTGGCGGCACCGTTCTCGAAGCCGGTGCGTTCGGCGACGGCGAGCACGCGGTGGCCGCGACCGGCGAGCCGCCGCACCCGTTCCTCCAAGCGCTTCAGACCCCGAGGGTCGACGTCGCAGCGCGGCAGCACCACTTCCGGCGCGCCCTTCACGCTCAGCACCGACTGCTTCCCGACCTTGCCGACGGTCGCGTGGTAGCCGCGGGACGGTTCGAACGGCAGCGCCTCGACCAGCGACCAGCCGCGGGCGCCGGTCGTCGGGCGGATGCGGGCCCGTCGTGCGCCGGCCAGCACGGCACGGTCCGTCTGGTGGGCCAGGTCGTCCGGGTCGTCGGCGGGCGGTGTGGCCCGGACGGCGGCGGCCATGACCCGGCGCAGTTCGTCGTTGAGCTGGTCGAGCGGCGCGGCGCGGCGGCCGTTGTCGACGCGGCTGACGGCCAGCCTGCCCTCGGTCAGCGTGCCGGTCTTGTCGAAGCACAGCACGTCCACCCGGCCCAGCGCCTCGATCGTGCTCGGGTTGCGCACCAGCGCGCCGTGCTCGGCCAGCCGCCGTGCCGCGGCCAACTGGGCGGCGTTGACCAGGAACGGGAGGCCTTCGGGCACCGACGCGACGGCGAGGTTCACGGCCGCGCCCATGCTCTGCCGCAGCGGCACGCCCCGCAGCAGTCCCGCGCCGGTGACGGCCGCCGCCGAGCCCAGCGCGACGGGCATGATCTTGCGGGTCAGGTCGGCCAGCCGTGCCTCCACGCCCGTGGTGGGGATGTTCCGCCGGGCCGCCGCCATGCTGCGGCCGACTTCGGTGGCGTCCCCGGTGGCCACGACCACGGCCAGCGCCTCGCCGGCGGCGATCGTGGTGCCCTCGTAGAGCATCGAGGACCGGTCGGCGAGTTCGGCGGCCACCACCGGGGCCGGGTCCTTGGCCACGGGCAGGGACTCTCCGGTGACGGACGACTCGTCCGCTTCGAGCCCGTCGCCGTCGAGCAGCCGGCAGTCGGCGGGCACCACGTCTCCGGTGACCAGCCGCACCACGTCGCCTACCACCAACGCGTCGGCCGTCACCTCGTGGTCACGGCCTTCGCGGACCACCGTCGCACGCACCGCAGAACGGCTGAGCAGGGTCGCCAACGCCCGGTCCGTCGCCACCTGCTGCACGCTGCCGATCAGCGCCGACACACCCACGACGCCCGCTACCAGCGCCGCGTCGACCGGGGAACCCACGGCCGCCGACACCGCCGCGCCACCCGCCAGCACGGGCGTCAGGGGGTTCGCCAACTCGGCCAGGAAGGCGCTGCCCAGGCTCGTGCCGACGGCCTGCCGCCCGGTGGACGTGCGCTGCCGGCGTTGCGCCTCGCCGTCGGCCAACCCGTCCCGCCCCGAGCCCAGCCGGTCGAGCACGGTGGCCGCCGGCATCAGGTGCCACGGCTGCGAGGTGCCCGCCGCGACCGGCGCGGCGCCGTTACCGGTCAGCCGCTTCGCCCGCCACACACCGTCCACGAAGGCGATCGCCGACGCGCCGTCGACCGCGCGGGCAGCTCCTCGAGAGGGTCTGGGACCACGCGTGCTCAGCGCGCTGACCGCGCCGATGCCGCTCGCGGCCTGGGCGAGCATGATCCCGTCCCGGTCGACCCGCCGTGCCGCGGGCACCGCCTCCGCCAGCAGGACGGCCCCTTCGAGGTCCCGGACGACGACGTGCGCGCCCCACGGCGGCGGCCCGCCGTCCCGGTGCACGCCGACGCCGCAGTCCGCGGTGCCGAGCGCCCGCCGGTTGTCCGACACCAGCAGCACGACGTGCCCTTGGCCCTGGAGTTCCCGGACCGCGCCGACCAGGCCTTTTCCCGACGGGACGCGGCTGTCGGCGAACCGGACCGGCGTCCGTTCGCGGTCCGTGGCGACGACCACGCGCAGCCCGGCGTCCCGTGCCGCCGCCGCGATCGCGTCCACCGCCGGGTTGGTCTCGACGTCGACCGCGAGCACGGCCTGGAGGCGGTGGCCCTTGCTCAACCCGAGCACCGCCGCGTGGTCGGACAACCGGCGTTGTTCGCGCACGCCCTTGCGGCCTTGCAGGCCGAGGTGGTCGACCGGGCCGATCGCCCAGTCGCCGTCGCGTCGCACGGAGGTCGGGTCCTTGGGGTCGAACAGCGCGAACGCGCGTTCCGCCGCTTCGGCGGGCTCGGTGTCCGGCAGCGGAACGAGGTCCACCAGCACCGAACGGCCCGAACCCAGCGCGGTCTCGTCGAGCACCAGCACGTCCATCGCGTCCAGCCGGCGCAGGACCGAGCGCTCCATCACCAGGGCGCCCCGCCCGGCCAGCACGCGGCCCAGTTGCGCGGCGAACGCGGCCCGGCCGACGAACGGCGCCTTCGGCAGGCTCGCCACGCCCAGTGCGGCGGCCCGGCGCGGACCGGTGAACGGAACCGCCGCGAGGCCCGCCGCCGCACCCGCCGCCAACGCCCGCCGCGCGTAGCGGTCGACCGGCCCTTCGGGGAACGGCAGCGGCCGTTCGACCACGACCGGCTCGGCCACCGCGTCGTCCGGGCCGTCGATCAGGTCGCCTTCGGCGGCGCACCACGCTTCCTCGTGCGCCTTCACCTCACGCCACTGCTGCACGCGTTGTGCGATGTCCAGCAACGTGCTCTCGCTGCGTGAGGCGAGGCCCTGGACCAGCGCGGCGGCGATCGACGTCGCGGTGTCGGCGCGTTCCCGGCCTTGCAGCCGCCCGGCGGCCAGCTCGCGCAGCTTCGGGTGCAGGTCGACGGCGGCGATGAGGGCGGCCAGCTCACCCGGCAGCGGCGCCCACGGCGCGATCTTCGTGATGGCCGCCAACGCCAGGCCCGCCACGTCGGCGGCGAGCGCGGGCAGCAGGCGGGTGCCCTGGAGGCCGTCCGCCGGGTGGTGCAGCTCGTCCTCGACCAGGCGTTCGTCCTCGGTGGCGGGCTCGGCCTCGGCCCGGCGCACCAGCGCGACCAGCTCGGACGTCGGCGGTTTGCCTTCGACGGCGACGATCACCCGGGCCGACGGCGCGTTCACCCTGGCCCAGAGCACTCCCGGATGGCTTTCCAGCGCCCGTTCGATCCGTTCGGACACCTGCTTGCCCCTCGGCCCGTGCACGCCGTGCGCCTCGATGTACAGGCGTCCCGGGCACGACCAGACCTTCCGCCGGTCCTGGCGCAGGGCGGTCTGCTCCAGCGGGGCGAGGGCGAGTCCGATCAGCCCTTTGGCCAGGCCGCCGGCCACCCGGACGGGATCGATGCCGAGAAGCTCCACCGTGCCTGTTTTCCCGAACGGGTGGTCTCCTATGCCTCACGATCGGTGCGAGATCGAGAAGGACGGCTCACCGGACGATCCGCTCCAACGCGGCCACCGCCGTGCCGACGCCGTCCTCGGCGCGCACCCGCTCCCCCAACTCCCGGGCGGACCGCGCCATCACCTCGTTCCCGACCACCACGTCGAGCGCGGCGGCCAGGCTGTCGACGGTGAGCCGGCGTTGCGGCACGGGCGGCGTGCCCACGCCACGCCGGTGCACCACGTCCCCCCAGAACGGCTGGTCCGCCACGAACGGGCACACGACCTGCGGACGTCCGGCGGCGAAGGCCGCTCCCGTCGTGCCCGCGCCTCCGTGGTGCACGACCGCCGCCACGCGCGGGAACAGGCTGCGGTAGTCGATGTCGTCCACCACCAGCACGTCGGCGGCGGACGTCGCACCCGTCAGAGCACCCCAACCAGCGGCCAGGATCGTCCGCACGCCCACGCGGCGGGCCGCCTCGACAACCACCTCGGCGAGCCTGGCCGGGTCGCTTCCGATCATCGAACCGAACCCGACGGACACCGGAGGGTCGCCGGCCGCGAGGAATTCCTCGACTCGCGCCGGGAGCGGCGCGCAGCCCGACCCGGTCCAGTAGCCGGTGGTGAGCGCCGACGCGGGCCAGTCGGCCGGTCGCGGGATCACCGCCGGGCTGAACGCGTGCAGCACCGGTGCCGCCGTGCCGTCCGCCGCACGCGTCGGATCGTGCCTCCCTCGCCTGGGCGGCAGGCCGACTGTCCTCTCGCGCCACTTGTCCACGACCCGGCCGAACGCCACCGCGGGCACCCTCATGCCGAGGTAGCTGGCACGGTTCAACGCGCCCGGCAGACCGGCCGGCAGCGGCGCGCCCGGCCAGCGGAACTCGCGCGTAGGCACGTACATCGGCAGCGGCAACCCCAGCACGGCGGGCACGCCCAGCGCCTCGGCCACGTGCTGCCCGGCGATGATCTGTCCGTTGTGGACGACCAGGTCGAACGCCGGTCCGGCCGTGGCCACCGCCCAGCAGTCCTCCAGCACCTTCGTGAACATCGCGGGCATCTCCCGCATCTGCCGCAGCCGGACGCGGAGGCCGCCCTCGATCACCTCGCCGGCCCGGTCGTCGTCCATCACCCGCAGCGGACCGTCGTCCACCCCGGCGAACGGCACGCCGAACCCGTCCGCCAAAGCGGTGAACCGGTGCGGCGCGGCGACCAGCGGATCGTGGCCCGCCGCACGCAGCCCGCGCGCGAGTTCGAGGAACGGCTGCACGTCACCGCGCGTGCCCAGCGTGAGCACCAGAACTTTCACCACGAGCCCCTATGTCCGGACGGCCGACCCCACGACCCCCTCCGAATCCTGTTCTCCCGACCGCTCGCGGACAACGCCGCGCCCCGGCCACTCGCCGATCACCTTGATTGCCGGTCACCGGCAACCGAGGTCGTCACGAGCCGGCGTCGGGCCAGCCGAGCAGCTTCGCGCCGAGCACCGCGACCTGGAGCGTGAAGCCCTGACCCGGGTCGTCCGCCGCGTAGCCGGTGAGCTCGCGGATCCGTTGCAGGCGGTACGTCACCGTGCGCACGCCAAGGTGCAGGTTCCGCGCGCACACCGTAGCGACGGACCCGCACGCGAAGTAGGCGGCGAGCGTGTCCAGGAGCGGCCCCGCGCCGCCACGCGCCTGCCGCAGCGGCTCCAGCACCTCGCCGACGAGATCGGCGAGGGCCGCGCTGTCGCGCAGCAGCACCTGGTAGACGAGCAGGTCGGCGGCCTTGTGCAGGCGGCCGGGCAACGCGAGCCGGTCGGCGATGTCCAGCGCGTCCCGGGCCTGCTCGAACGACCGCACCGCGCCGCCCGGACCCGACTGCGCGCGCCCGAGCCCGACCCGCCAGTCCGCCTCCACACCCATCACGGCCGACACCTGGCGCACGAACTCCTCCGGCACGTCGGCCGCCAGTGCCGGCGAGACGCACACCAGCAGCCCGTCCTTCGTGGTGACCAGCACGTCACGCGAACCGAGCCGCAGTTGCACGGCCGTCTCCACGTTCCGGGCCACCTCGCCGCCGACCGCGATCGGCTCCTCGGCCCGCATCGCCGCCACCACGTTGCTGGCGGCGAGCCGGAAGCCGATCCGCTCCGCCCGTTCGGCCAGGTGCCCCAGGTTGCGGCCGTCCAGCAGGTCGTCCACGAACTCGCGGCGGAACGACTCCTCCCGGCGCACGGACCAGCGCTGGGCCTCCTCGTACCCCTCGGCCAGCGCCGTGACCGCCGCGTCCGCCGCCCGGAACACCGCCTCGCCTACGGCCCGCACCGCGTCCGCGCCCGTCGCGTCCCGCACTCCCGGCAATGACGACCAAGCCAGCCAGGTGGCGCTGAGGTAGAGGTCGACCAGGTCGCGCAGCGGCACCCCGTCGGCCGCCGCACGCGCGCCGGCGGCGTGCCGGACCCGCAGCTGCTTCGCACCCAGCTGGACGCCGGTCGTGCTGAGCTCGGCCAGGTCCTCCAGGTAGCCGTCGAGCAGTTCGGCGGGCACACCCTTGGCGTCCCGGCTCGCCCGCAGCCCGAGGTCCACCACGTCGAACCCCACCGCACGCCTCGTTCGTGACATACCGGGAAGTCTTCCCTGGCCGACGGGTCGGTGGGAGCGGGGCCACCGGTTTTGTCCGGCCGCACGCCGGGTAGGCAGCCCTATGGGCCGTTACGGGGACGAGGTCGCGGCGATGGCCGTGCCGCTGCACGACGCCGGCGACTTCGACGTGCTGATTGACCGCGTAGGCGACGCGCGGGTGGTCATGCTGGGCGAGGCGAGCCACGGGACGCACGAGTTCTACCGCTGGCGGGCGCTGCTCACCCGGCGGTTGATCACCGAGAAGGGCTTCTCGTTCGTCGCGGTGGAGGGTGACTGGCCCGCCTGCGCACGGGTCGACGACTCCGTGCGACGCCGGCCGGACGCGCCCGAGGACCCGCGCGCCGCGTTGGCCGCGTTCGACCGCTGGCCGACGTGGATGTGGGCGAACGAGGAGGTCGTGGACTTCGCCCGGTGGCTGCGCACGCACAACGCGGGGTTGGCCAAGGAGGAGCGCGTGGCGTTCCACGGCTTGGACGTGTACTCGCTGTGGGAGTCGCTGCGCGAGATCCTGACCCACCTGCGCGAGCACGACCCGGAGGAAGTGCCGACCGCGCTGGCCGCCTACCGGTGCTTCGAGCCGCACGGCGAGGACCCGCAGGAGTACGCGATCTCGACCCGGTTCGTGCCCCGTGGCTGCGAGAACGAGGTGGTCGACCTGCTCGTGCGGCTTCGGCGGCAGGCGGACGCGGACGGCGCCAGGTCGTTCGGGGCCTGGCAGAACGCCGAGGTCGTGGCGGGGGCCGAGCGCTACTACCGGGCCGTCCTCGGTGGCGGGCAGCCGTCGTGGAACGTCCGCGACCGGCACATGGACGACACCCTGGACCGGCTGCTCGACCACCACGGGTCCGGTTCGAAGGCGGTCGTGTGGGCGCACAACACCCACGTCGGCGACGCCCGTGCCACCGAGATGTCGCTGTCCGGGCTGGTCAACGTCGGTCAGCTGGCCCGCGAGCGCTACGGGGCGGAACAGGTCGTGCTGGTCGGCTTCGGCACCCACAGCGGCACGGTCGTCGCAGGTGAGGCGTGGGGTGCGGGCACGCAGGTGATGTCCGTGCCGCCGGCCAGGCCGGGTTCGCTGGAGGACGAGCTGCACCACACCGCGCCCGGCGCCGCGCTGTTCACGTTCCCCCGTTCGGAGCAGCCGGACCTGCTCACGACGACGCTCCCCCACCGCGCGATCGGCGTCGTCTACCACCCGGAACGGGAGCGGTGGGGCAACTACGTGTCGACCGTGCTGGGCGAGCGCTACGACGCGTTCCTCTGGTTCGACCAGACCACGGCCCTGCACCCGCTGCACACCCGCAGGGTCGACGTGCTGGAGCCGGAGACGTACCCGAGTGGTGTCTGAGCGTCACCGTCACTCCACCGGGCCCGGCTGCTGACCTCGAAAAACGAGAGGTTGATAACATCGTGTCACGGCAACCGCGTGCCGTCTGCTCGGCGAGGATGGCACCGTGACCAAGGCACAGAGAATCGTAGCGGCGTGGGCGAACCTGCCCGCACCGGAGTTGACCGACCAGGTCCGTCTCCTGGTGAAGGCCCGGGACGCCGCCTCACGCGGCGTCTGGTCCGTCGTGAGCGAGAACCCCGTCATCGCCGCGCGTGTCCGTGGCGCGTTGGCGGGCTTGAAGGCCGAGTACCGCGGCCACCGTGACGAGGCCATGTGGCTGGTGTGGATCGCCCAGGTCCAGCAGCAGCTGAACGCACCGCCCCCCGCGCCCGTGTCCGCGCCCGCCAAGGCCGCCCGCGCCGACGACGTCACGCCCGACGACGGCCCCACCCCCGAGGAGTGGGCCGCGCAGCACGAGACGGCCCCGCGTCCGCCCAGCGACGCCCCGCCGGTCCTGTTCCAGGAACCGTCGATGAAGTAACCGTCTTCCCCGACCGGGTCGGTCAGCCACGACCGGCGGGCGCGAGTGCACCCCGCAACGCGCCTCCGGCCCAGTTCGAGGAACCGGCGATGAAGTAGCCGTCCTCCCCGACCCGGCGGTCAGCCACGACCGGCGGACGCGAGTGCAGGTGCGACGACCGGCGGGACACGGCCGGCACCAACCCGCCCGACAGCACGGCCGCCGCCGTCAGGTGGCACCACACCGGCACCGCTACGGGTCTCGCGGTCGGCCGGCGTCCGGACGATGATGCACGTGGGCCGGACGGGCGGAAGCGAGGGTGGCGCGGTGGGGTCGACCGGGCGGGTGGTGAGCCAGGACCAGGTGCTGCACGGCGCGTGCCGGTTCTTCCTGCGGCACGGCGGGGTCGACATGGACGGGCTCGCGTCGAGCCTCGCCATCAGCCGGGCCACGCTCTACCGGGTCGTGCACAGCCGTGACGGACTGCTCGGCGACGTCCTGTGGGTGCTCGCCGACCGCGTCCTCGCACGGGCCCGGCGCGAACGCACGAACGGCGGCGTCGAAGGCGTCCTGGAGGTCACCCGGCGGTTCGTGGACCAGTTGCGGGCGGCGGGACCGTTCCGCGCGTTCCTGCGCGGCGAGCCGGAGACGGCCGCACGGGTGTTGTTCAACGCGTCCGGCGGGGTGCACCGGCGGGCGGTGTCCGCGCAGAAGGAGATCCTGCTCGAAGTCGACGGCGGCCCGTGGTCGACCGCCGCGCTCGACCAGGTGGCGTTCCTCTACGTGCGGATCGTGGAGTCGACCCTCTACGCCGAACTGCTCACCGGCGCGCCGCTCGACCCGGACCTGGCCGAGCGGGCGGCCAGGACGGTGCTCCTCCAGCACCGTTGAGCCTGCTGCGACAGCGGTCTCACGATCACCGCGTGTTCTGGTGCCGGTCGTCCGGGCCTGGCTACGGTCGGCGATGTGACGCCCTCCATCCCCCATCGCTGTGGGAGCCGGTATGTCCCTTTCCCCGTGGCGGCGACTCGGTCTGGTCGCGGCCGCCCTCGGCCTCCTCGTCCCGACGCCCGCCGCTTCCGCATCCCCCGACCCCGCGTCAGCGTCCCTGCCTCAAGTCGTCGGCCCGCTGCCCGGAACCGTGCCGGGTGACCGGCTCGCGGACCGGATCGAGGACACCTACCCGTTCTTCTCCACGCCCGCGGACCTCGCCGCTTCCGGTTACGTCGAAGAGGAGTTCCACGTCTCCGGCACGGCCGACGGCTGGGCGGTCGACGGCACGAAGGTCGCCACCGGCGTGCCGTACACGACCCGGATCATCGTGCGGCGTCCTGTGCACGCACGGGACTTCAACGGGACCACGCTGGTCGAGTGGCAGAACGTCACCGCCGGGTACGACCTGGACGCGTTGTGGAACACCGAGTCGGTCGTCCGGGCGGGCTACGCCTGGGTCGGCGTGTCCGCGCAACGGGTCGGCGTGGACCAGCTCCGCGGCTGGAGCCCGGCCCGGTACGGCGGCCTGGACGTGACCGGCGGCGGCCGGTTCACCGCCGACGAGCTGTCCTACGACATCTTCACCCAAGCGGGCCGTGCGGTCACGAAAGCGTTGGGAGGACTGCGGACCAGGACCCTGCTCGCCATCGGCGCTTCGCAGTCGGCGGCCCGGATGACCGTGCTGTACGACCGCGTCCTGCCGCAGCAGCAGCCGGTCTTCGACGGTTACAGCTTCATCGTCGGCACCGCGCCGACGCGGGCGGGCGCCGAACCGGTCTTCCAGGTGCTGTCCGAGACCGACGTGCGGACCGCGCAACGCCCGGCCGACACCGACCGGTTCCGCCGCTGGGAAGTGGCGGGCGCGGCGCACTCCGGCCACGAGGGTCAGGTCTACCGGGCGCCGATCTCCGAACGCGACCTCGGCGGCGCGCCCCAGTACGACTGCGACCGGCCGCCGTTCAGCCGGATCCCGATGCACCACGTCACCGCCGCGTCCTACGACCACCTGCGGCGGTGGGTCGAGCGGGGCACGCCGCCGCCGACCGCCCGGCCGCTGGAGTTCGAGCCGGACGGCGTCACCAAGAAGCGGGACGCGCTCGGCCTCGCCCTCGGCGGCATCCGGTTGTCGCAGGTGTCCGCGCCCAGGGCCTTGAACACCGGCGACAACACCGGCGTGACGTTCTGCCGGCTGTTCGGCACGCACGTGCCGTTCGACGCGGAGACGGTGGCCCGGCTCTACCCGAACCGCGGTGACTACCTGCACCGGGTGGTGACGGCCGACGTCGCCAACGTCCACTCGGGCTACCTGCTGCCGGCCGACGCACGGCGGAACCTGGCGGACGCCTTGACCACCGGAGGACAGCGATGAAGGTCTTGACCCTGGTCCTGGCACTCGTGGCGACGACCGTGACGCCCGCGCAAGCCGCCGAACTCACGCCCGTGGTGTTCGTGCACGGCCAGCAGGGGTCGGCACAGCAGTGGCAGTCCAACGCGAAGCGGTTCTCCGGCAACGGCTACCGGGACGCGCTGCTCCACGCCTACGAGTACGACACCACCATCCCGACCAACGACCGCGCCGTCGCCGACCTCGAAGTGTTCATCGCCGGGGTGCGGGCGCGAACCGGTGCGTCCACAGTGGACGTCGTCGCGCATTCCCGTGGCACGACGGTGATGCACGCCTACCTGGCCTCACCCGAACGGGCCGCGTCGGTGCGGAGGTACGTCAACGTCGACGGGCGTTCCAGCGCCGCGCTGCCCGGTGGCGTGCCGACGCTGGCGTTGTGGGGCAGTTTGCAGCCCAACGGCTCCATCGGCGGCGCGACGAACGTGTACCTCACCACCCTGGGGCACACCGAGACCACCACGTCGGCGGACGGTTTCGCGCACATGCACCGGTTCCTGCGCGGCCGGCCCGCGCTGACGACCTGGGTGGTGCCGGAACCACCCGGTCAGGTGGAGATCGCGGGCCGGGTGACGTTCTTCCCGCAGAACGCGGGCGTCGAGGGCGTGTTGCGGGTGTGGGAGGTCGACGCCTCGACCGGCGCGCGGCGGGGCGAGCCGCGGCACAGCGTGCGGACCGGTGTGGACGGCTCGTTCGGCCCGTTGCCCGTCAACGGTCGCAAGCACTACGAGCTGGTGTTGCAGCGGGAAGGGCAGCAGGCGAACCACTTCTACTTCGAGCCGTTCGAGCGCAGCGACCGGTTCGTGCGGTTGCAGGTGTCACGTCCGGGCGGCATCGCGGACAACGTCGACCGGTGTCCGGGCCACAGCGCGCTGACCGTCGTCCGCAACCGCGAGTGGTGGTCCGACCAGCCCGACTCCGACCGGCTGACGTTCGACGGCGTCAACGTCATGGAGCAGGCCGTCTCACCCCGCGCCCGCCAGGTCATCGCCGCGTTCGTGTTCGACGACGACTGCGACCGCGCGTCCACGCCGGGCGTCGCGCTGCCGCCGTTCGCCACCCTGCCGTTCCTGACCGCGGTGGACGCGTACCTGCCCGCCCAGCCCGACGCCGCCGACCCGATCCGCGTCACCCAGACCGCACGCGGCACCGATGGTCGGTCGCGGACGATCGCGGTGCCCAACTGGCCCTCGGACGGCCACTCGGTGACGGTGCAGTTCAAGGACTACCTGGACGTGGGAGGACGGCACGTGACGCCCTGGTGACGTCCCGTGCCCGGCACGGATTCCAGTTCTGGACGGTCCCCCGGATCGGTTACGCTCCGCGCCGGTCGGGGGACCATCCAGTCTGGGGGACAAGTGTTCCGTTCGGTGCGCGGCCTCGGGGTCGCCTTTGTCGTGCTGGTCGGGCTGACCGCGTTGTCGGACGTGCTCGTGACGGGCTGGGTGTGGCACGTGCGCGCCATGCTCGACGGCTACCTCTACGGCGACGTGAGCGAACCGGAGATCGACCGCACGCTCGCCTTGGGCGTGTTGATCGACATCCCGAACATCGGCCTGTACCTGGCGACGGGCATCGTGTTCATCGTGTGGCTGTGGCGGGTCCGGTCGAACGCCGAGCTGATCGCGCCGCACGGGCACCAGTACCGCAAGTCGTGGGCGATCTGGGGCTGGCTGCCGATCGTCAACCTGTGGATCCCCCGCCGGTACACCCTGGACGTCTGGCAGGCCAGCCGGCCCGCACAGGAGCTCGGCCGGAGCCACGCGGAGGTCAACTGGTGGTGGGCGCTGTTCCTGGCCTCCCAGGCGCTCGAGCGGATCGCGGGCCAGATGCTGGAGCGAGGAGAGACGCTGGAGGCGTTCACCAACGGGGCGACGCTGGCCACCGTGGCGGCCCTGCTCGGAGTGCCCGCCGCCGTTCTCGCGGTGATGATCGTGCGGCGGATCAGCGACTGGCAGTCCACGCCCGGGTTCCTCGCGCCGGTGGAGCTGCTGTCGCAGCCGCTGGTGGGACTGGCGCCCGTCGACCTGGACCGACAGCCTCCGACGATCGTCGCCCCGCCTCGTGACGACCCGCGGTGGCAACGCCCGGAGTGACCCTCCGGGTGCCGGCGTCCGAGAGGTCGCGTGCGGCTCCGGGGCCCATACTCGTCCTCGGGTTCGGGATCCCACGCGGAGCAGCGCCGCCGCCACGCCCGTTCGGAGGACCACATGCACGCGAGTTCCACCGCGACGCTCCGGCGGGAAGACCTCACGTCGCTGTTCACCAGATCAGGTGACGTCCGCGAGCGGATCGGGCTGGAGATCGAGAACGCGGTGGTCGATCCGGACACCGGGCTCGCCATCCCCTACTCGGCGCCGGGCGGCATCCGCGACCTGCTCGGAGCGCTGTTGGCCGAGTTCGGCGGCGAGCCGCTGCACGAGGGCGAGCACCTGACCGGGCTCACCACCGGCAACGGCATGGCGGTCACGCTGGAGCCGGGCGGCGCGCTCGAGTACTCGTCCGCGCCGACCGCCGACCTGGCGACCGCGGTGGCGGACATGCGTCGCACGATGGAGCGGTTCGCCGAGATCGCCCGCCGCTTCGGCCACGCGATCGTGCCCGGCGGGAACCTGCCGTTCGACCGGCTCCGCGACGTCTCGTGGGTGCCGAAACCGCGCGGTGTCGTCATGCGCGAGCACTTCCACCGCCTCGGCGAGGAGGGCGCGGAGGGGCCGGTGGTCATGGCGCTCACCCTGTCCACCCAGACCACCCTGGACTACACGTCGGCCGAGGACCTGGCCGAGAAGGTCCGGGTGCAGGTGGCCGCCTCGCCGGTGGTGTCCGCCCTGTTCGTCAACTCGCCGTTGGCTGGTGGTGAAGTGACCGGGTTGCGGTCGCGCCGCCGCAAGAGCTGGCTGAAGGCCGACCCGAGCCGTTGCGGTCTGCTGCGGGTCGGGCTGCGGGAGGCGATGACGGCGGAGGACTTCGTCGAGTGGGCGCTGACCTTCCCGATGATCTACCGCCTGACGGCCGGTGGCTGCGACCCGGCCGGCGGGCGGCCGTTCGGCGCGGTGCTGGCGGACGGCTTCCCGGACGGCAGCCCGCCGACGTGGGCCGACTGGACGTCCCACCTGTCCCAGCTGTGGACCGACGTGCGGGTGCGGGGCACGCTCGAACTCCGCGCGCCGGACGGTCCGCCGTACCCGCACATCCCGGCCGTGCCCGCGCTGTGGGTCGGCCTGACCTACCACCGGCCGTCCCGGCTCGCGGCCTGGGACCTGCTGCGCGGCTACTCGGCCGACGACCTGGAGCGCACCATGCGGGAGGTTCCGGTCAAGGGGCTCTCGGCGATGGTCGGCGACGTCGAGGCGCGTGAACTGGGCGGTGAGCTGGTCCGACTCGCCCAGGAGGGCCTGGCCGCGCGGGTCGAGGCCGGGGTGGAACGCCCGGAAGTGGTCGGCTACCTCGATCCGATCGAGGAGGTCGTGGCCACCGGGACGACGTTCGCCGACCACGTCGTCCGCCGGTGGGAGGGCGAGTTCGACCGCGACCCGGCCCACTACGTCGCCGCGTTCCGGGTCTGACCGCCCGATCAGGTGGACTCCCGTCACCCGATCCCGCGTCACGCCCGTCAGCGGCGCGTAGGTGGCGGGTCGGCGTGCACAGAATGCGGAGGTCGCTGCCCGCTCCGAACGGAGATCCCGGTGTCCGAATCGAGGGCCGCCGCCACGGCCACCCACGCCGCCGCCGGCCACGCGCAGGCAGGGGACATCGCAGCCGCCCGCCACGCGCTGGGCGACGCTCTCACCGCCGATCCGGGGTACGAGCCGGCGTGGCGGTGGCTGGCATCCCTGGTCACGGAGGACGCGGAGCGCAAGTTCTGCTGGCAACGCGCGCTGGCCGCGAACCCGACATCCGAGGCGAGGCGGCGGTTGCGCGCGCTGCGGCACGTCACCCCGGCGCCACCGGCCGAGGTCGGCTGGCTCGCCGATCCTCCCGCTCCCCCGCCGCCCGCCGATCCAGAACCTCTCGTGGCGCGTCGGCACTGGCGGTGGATCGCGGTCGGGCTGGTGGCGGTCGTGCTGCTGGGCGCGGGCGCGGTGTGGCTGGGTGGACGCGGGAACGACCTCGAACCGGTGCACCTGGCGTTCGTCGCGGGCGGGTCGAGCGACGAGGCCCGGACCGTGCGGACCATGCTCGACGCGGTGAACCTCGTGCTGGACGACGTGAACGACTCCGGCGGTATCGGCGGCCACCCGGTCGAGTTGCTGGTCCACGACGACGCCAACCAGCCCGAACAGGCACGCGAACGGGCCGAGGAGATCGTCGCGGACGGTCGGGCGCGGGCCGTCATCGGCCACATGACCACCGACACGTCGCTGAGCGCCGCCCCGGTGTACGAGGCCGCCGGACTGCCCGCGATCACGCCGACCGCGACGTCCGACGAGCTGGTGGCGTCCTCGCCGTGGTTCCTCCGGACGGTGTTCGGCAACCGGGCCCAGAGCGAGTTCGCCGCCGCCTACCTCGGCTCGGTGCTGGGCGCGCGCCGCGTGTCCGTGCTCAGTGAGGACAGCGAGTACGGCCGGGACATCCGGGACGGCTTCGTCCGCGCGTTCGCCGCGCACGGCGCCATCGCGCACGACCTGACCGTGGGCGCGGCAGGTGCCACGAGCGCCGTGGGCACCGCCGGGCAGCGCGGCAACACGACGGTCGAGCAGGCGGTGGAGACGTTGAAGGCCGACCCGGACCGCGGCCCGGTCATGGTGGCGTTCCAGGAGGGACCGGGGCTGGACGTGGTCGGCAGGCTGCGCGAGGCCGGGGTGGACGGGCCGGTGTTCGCCGGCGACTCGATGTCCGACGACGCCTTCCACCAGGCGCTGGCCGAGCGGACCGCGCGCGGTGACACCTCGATCGGCGAGTTCTACGCCATGTCGCCGCTGGTCGGGGACGCGGTCACCGGCTCAGCGCTGCGCTGGTCGAACACCTTCCGCAACCGGTACGGCTACCGCCCGACGTGGCACGCGGCGACCGCCTACGACGCCGCGGTGCTGGCCGTGCACGCCTTGCGGCAGCCGGGGATGCGGCTCGACGCGGACGGCACGGCGGACGACCGCCGCCGCGTTCGTGACGTGATCGCGGGTCTGGACGATCCCGCCGAGCCGGTGGACGGCGTGCTCGGCCCGATCCGCGTCGTGGACCGTTCGGCGGTGCGGCAGGTGTCCGTGGCCAAGAGCGACGGCAAGCGGTTCGTCTCCGCGCCCGTGCAGTACGTCGACTACGTCCCGCGCACGGCGGACGCCGCCGCCGCGGACCTCCAGGCGGGCCGGGCGGTGGAGGTCGGCGGCCGACTGCTGGCCCGCAGGCAGATCGTGTCGACCGGGATCAACATCAACGAGGTCCGCGACCTCGACACCCGTGACGGCACCTTCTTCGCGGACTTCTTCCTCTGGCTCAAGTACGTCGGCGACGACACCGCGGCCGACGTGGCGTTCCTCAACTCGGTGCGCCCCGACCTGACACCGGGCGAGGAGATCCGCAGCGCGCGGCACGGTGACACGACGTACAAGCTGTACCGGGTCGCCGAGAAGTTCAAGGCGGACCTGGACTTCCGCGCGTTCCCGTTCGACGAGCAGACGGTCGGGATCATGCTCCAGAACCGGGAGCTGCCCACCGAGCACGTCGTCTACGTCACCGACCAGGCGGTGCTGGACCAGTCGCAGGAGGAACGGCTGCGCAACGGGGCCGACGCCGCCGCAAGCATCGACCGCATCCCGAACTGGCAGGCGGAGAACCTGTACTTCTTCCGCGAGACCGTGGGCACCAGCGACGAGCTGGGCGATCCGACGACCGCGGCCGGCTCCGGGACGTACTACAGCCAGTACGTCGCGGAAGTCCGCGTCACCCGCGAGATCGGGCCGTTCCTGGCGAAGAACCTGTTGCCGCTGGCACTGCTGGTCGTGATCACCTACATCGGGCTGTACTTCCCGGCCGATTCGGGCGTCCCGTTCTCCATCGCGATCACGGCGATCCTGAGCAGCGCGGTGCTGCTCGCCGCGGTGACCTCACCGCTGCCGAGCGTCAGCTACACCGTGGCGATCGAGTGGGCCTACTACGCGTTCATCACACTGGCCGCGCTCGTCATGTTGACCCTGCTGCTGCGGCAACAGCTGAGCGCGCGGAGGCGGGACGACCTGGCGCACCGGCTCGGGCTGGCCACCCGCATCGGCTACCCGGTGGTGATCGCGGGCATCGTCACGGCGTACGTCGTCATGTTCGGTTGACGGTGGCAGGGGTCAGGCGCTCGACCAGCTGGAGGCACAGGCGTCCGTTGTGGTAGCAGCACTTCCACTTCCCAGCTGCCTCCTTCCGCAAGGCGACGTTGTCCGCGTCCCTGGCGTAGAGCCATTCCCCGGTCGGCCGGGAGTCGATCATGCTGGTGGTGATGTAGTCCCAGGTGCCGCGCGCCAACGCGCGGAACGTCCCGTCGCCGGTGCGCTCGTGCGCGTTGAGGAAGCCGACGACCGCCTCCGCCTGCACCCACCAGACGCGCGTCGCGTCGACCCGGCCCCCGATCGCCTCGTTGGCCACCGAGCCGTCCGCGAGCACCGCCCGCTCGGCCGTGCCCCGGGCCAGCCCGACGACCATGTCCGGCAGGTCCGCGCCGATCTCGCGGGACGCCTCGTCGATCAGCCAGCTCGCCTCGATGTCGTGGCCGTACGACATCACGTCACCGAGTTCGCGCCAGTCGGCGTCCAGGAACACCCGCAGTGACCGTCGGCGCGGGTCGTAGAGCCGGTCGCGGAACGTGTCGAGCAGGGCGGCGATCCGACCCGTCACGGCCGGTGTCGGGGCTACCACGTGGTACGCGGTCAGCGCCTCCAGGACGTGCAGGTGCGTGTTCATCGTGATGTCGGCCCGGTCGAACTCACCGAGCAGGACGTTCGGCTTGGCCGTCCAGGACCGGTCGAACTGCTCGCGGTACGCCCCGGTCGCCGGGTCGAACCCGATGCCGGTCACGATGTCGTGGATCTCCGTCGCACTGGCGAGCGCGCTCTCGTCGCCGGTGGCGCGGTGGTACTCGCTGAACGCGTACAGCGCGAACGCCTGCGCGTAGACGTGCTTGTCGGTGTCCGCCGGGGCGCCGGTGTGGTCGACCGACCAGAACACCCCGCCGTGCTCGGCGTCGACGAGCCGGCCGGTGATGAACCGGTACATGTCCTGCGCGGCGGCCAGGTACGACCGGTCGCCGAACTGCCGGTATGCGGCCGAGAAGGTCCACAGGAACCGGCACGCCATCACCGCGCCCTTGTCCGCCTTGCGGTCGATCTCCAGGTCCGCGTCGACGTGGCCGTGGACGCCGCCGTGCTCACGGTCCGCCAAGCCGAGCCAGAACGGCAGGATCCGGTGGCGCAGTTCGGTTTCCGCCGCTTGCCGCAGCTCGTCGTCGCTCACCGTGTCACTCCAGGCTCTGATGGTGTTCCGACTCTATCCGCCGCACCTGCTTAACCGGTTTTGCCCCTGCGTCATCGCTGCTAGACATCCGACCCATGAGCGAACACGACGACGGGGTGCCCGACCTGGTCGCCAAGGCTGTGGACCGGGCCCGCGAGCTGGAGTTCGGGTACTCGTGCGAGCACCCGGTGGGTCCGCTGCTGGCGACGCTGGCGGCGGCCGTGCCACGCCGCGGGCGGATCCTCGAACTGGGCACAGGCGCCGGTGTCGGCGTGGCCTGGATCGTCTCGGGTCTCAGCGGTCGCGCCGACGTCACCGTGCGGACGGTCGAACTGGACGCCGCCCTGGCGGCCGAGGTGGCGGTCGACCTGCCGGAGTGGGTCGAAGTGATCACCGGCGACGGCGAGGCGTTGCTGCCCGGACTCGGCCGGTTCGACCTGATCTTCGCCGACGCGCCGGCGGGCAAGTGGAGCGGCCTGGAGTTGACGCTCGACGCGGTGCGACCCGGCGGCATGCTGATCGTCGACGACATGGACCTCGACCAGTACGCCAACCCCGACCACCGGGCGTCCACAGCGGCGGTGCGGACGACGTTGACCACAGATCCCCGGCTGGTGACGACCGAGCTGCCGGTCGGCTCCGGCATCATCCTGGCGACCCGGCGCGGCTGACGCCGATCAGGCCACCGGTCGTCAGTTCTGTTATCGCTAACAGGATGCCCGCCGTAGAGAACCTTGAATCGGTAAGGCCTGCGCTGTTAGCGTTAACAGGAGGAGGCAACGATGCCCGCTCCCCCGCGCAGACCACCGGCGAACCTAGGCCGGGTCGACCCGTGTCGATCCGGGCAGGACCGACACGGCGGTGGACTCGCGGAGCACCAACCTGCAAGGGCTGACGTGCCTACCGGGCGCCGGTTCGCCGTTGATGGCCGCCAGCAGCAGGTCCGCCGCCGTCCGCCCGAGCCCTTCCAGCTCCATGTCGATGCTGGTCAACGGCGGCTGACAGGCCAGGGCCATGACGTCCCAGTTGTCGAAGCCGACCAGGGCCACGTCGTCCGGAACCCGGCGGCCCGCAGCCCGCAACGCGTCCGCCACGCCACGCGCTATCTGGTCGCTGCCGCAGAACACCGCGTCGAACTCCTCGGCCGCGCCGAGCAGGATCCCGGTCGCCTGCCTCCCCCACGCCTCGCTCCACTCGCCGAACAGCGGAGCGCCGACCAGGTCGAGCCCGGACGACGCCAGCCGCTCGACCGTCGCCGAGGCGCGCACCGCCGCCGAGTGGTGGTGCTCCGGACCGGTCACGTGGGCGATCCGCTTGCGCCCCAACGCCAACAGGTGGTCGACGGCCTTCTGCGAGCCGCCCACCTCGTCGGGCACCACGGAGCAGTCGTCCGGGTCGGTGGAGCTGATGAACGCGTAGACCACCGGCACGGGCAGGTCGACGCCGATCGGGGCGCGGGCCTCCGTGCGGCGGCCGGTCACGATGATGCCGTCCACCCGGCGACTGAGCAGGGTGCGCAGGTAGTACTGCTCGCGGATCGGGTCGTCCCGGGCGTCGCAGAGGAACACCGACATGCGGCCCGCTCCGAGCGAGTCCTCGGCGCCCGTCATCAGCGGGATGCTGAACCGGCCGATGGTGTCGGTGGTGATCATGCCGACGGTGTACGTGCGGCCGGAGTTGAGCGTCAGGGCGGCCGTGTTCGGCTGGAAGCCGAGCTCCTCGGCGGCGTGCCGGACGCGTCGCCGGGTCTCCTCGCGCAGCGAGCCGCGGCCGTTGAGCGCCTTGGACGCCGTGCCGACCGAGACGCCCGCCAACCGGGCCACGTCGCTGATGGTGGCCGGTCGGACCACCGTTCCGGCGTTTTCCTTGAGTTTCCTCGGCGGCATGGGCGAAGGTTACCCCAGCGTCCGTCGGCCGCTGAGCCGAACGGCGAATTAGCACTTCACAGGGTCGAAACCGCGTCTTGACACGGGTTGCGCCGATCCCTAGGTTCTCAAGGCAACCGGTTTCCTTATTTTCCTCCGACGATGCCGTCGCAGCCCTTGCCCGAGGAGACAGCCCCCGATGAGTCCCTTCCCCCCGTCCCGGCCACGCCGGGCGCTCGCCACGGCCGCGGCGGCGTTGCTGCTCCTCACCGCGTGCCAGAGCGGCCCGGCGGTGTCGTCAGCGGACGAGACCACCGCCGTGGACGACGGCACGACGATCACCATGTGGACCCGGTCGCCGACGGCCACCTTCAGCCAGACCCTGGTCGACGCCTACAACGCGAGCCACAAGAACAAGGTCGAGCTGACGGTCTTCCCGGCCGACTCCTACCAGCAGAAGGTCGGCACGGCGGCGGGCGCGAAGCAGCTGCCGGACATCCTCGCCGCGGACGTCGTCTACGCGCCGAACTACGCCGCCAAGGGCGTCTACCTGGACCTCACGGCACGGGTCGACACACTGCCGTTCAAGGGCAAGCTCGCGCCGGCGCACATGGAGACCGCCACGCACGAGGGCAAGGTCTTCGGCGTGCCGCACGACATCGACCTGTCCGCGGTGTTCTACAACAAGGTCCTGTTCAGCCGGGCCGGGCTCGACCCGGAGAACCCGCCGACCACGCTGGAAGGCCTGTACGAGGCGGCCAAGAAGATCGACGCCCTGGGTGACGTGGACGGCTACTTCTACGGCGGCGCGTGCCCCGGCTGCATGCTGTTCACCACCTGGCCGATGATCTGGGCGGCCGGTGACACCGTGCTCGACGAGAAGGGCACCGCGGCGACGTTCGACAACGAGTCGGCCACCGACGTCTACGCGATGATGCGCCGGATGTACGCCGAGGGCATCGTGCCGACGTCGGCGAAGAACGAGTCCGGTCCGACGTGGACGCAGCTGTTCGGCGAGGGCAAGATCGGCATCCAGCCGATGGGCGCCACCGCGTTGCAGGGCATGAAGGAAGGCCCCGGCCTCCAGATCGGTGTCGCGCCGATCCCCGGTCCGAAGGGCGGCCGGTCGTCGTTCGTCGGCGGTGACGTGCTGGGCATCAGCTCCAACTCCACCAAGGCCGCGGCGGCGTGGGACTTCATCTCGTGGACGCTGTCCGAGGACGCCCAGGTCGAGGTGCTGGCGAAGAACAAGAACATCACCGTGCGCAGCGACCTCGCCGACAACAAGTACGCCAAGCAGGACCACCGGCTGCGGATCTTCAACCTGCTCGCGGGTGAGGGCCAGACGCCGATCTCGGTGAACTTCGGCAAGACGTTCAACGACACCAACGGCCCGTGGACGGCCGCCGTCACCGACGCGCTGTTCGGCACGCAGGACGTCGGCGCGACGTTGAAGCAGCACAACGGGACCATCACCGAGTCCCTGGCGAGCGGCGGCTGACGATGGCGACCGTCACGCGGACCCGACCGCCCGCGCCGGCCAGGCCGACGCCCGCGGGCCGCCGTCCCACCATCGCGAGTGCGCGGCGGCGGCTCGGCCTCCTCTACGCGAGCCCGATGGCACTGCTGGTGGTGGTCCTGTTCGTCGTCCCACTGGTGCTGATGGTGTGGATGTCGTTCAACCACTGGCCGTTGCTGGGCGCATCGTCCCCGAACGGGGTGGAGAACTACAGCGCGTTGCAGGACCCGTTCTTCCTGCGGGCGGTCATGTTCACCCTGAAGTACACCGCCGTCACGACGGTGGTGCTCGGTCTCGTCGCGTTCGGCCTCGCCCTGCTGGTGCAGGAGACTCGGCCTGGCGTGGGCGTCTACCGGACGGCGTTGTTCCTGCCGAGCGTGGTCGGGCTCGCGTCCACCAGCCTGCTGTTCTACGGGCTGTTCAACACCGAGGCGTCACCGTTGAACGAGCTGGTCCGGTGGCTCGGGCTCGGCTCGGTGGACTGGCTCGGGTCGACGGACAACGCGCTCGGGTCGGCCGTCGGGATGATCACCTGGCGGTTCGCCGGGTTCTACATGCTGATCCTGATGACCGGGCTCCAGAGCATCGACCCGCTGCTCTACGAGGCGGCGCGGGCCGACGGGGCGAACCGGTGGCAGATCATGTGGCGGGTCACGCTGCCACTGCTGCGGCCGACGCTCGCGCTGACCATGGTGCTGTCGCTGACCGGCTCGCTGCTGGCGTTCGACCAGTTCTTCATCCTCACCGGCGGCAGGCACGAGACCGCCACCGTGGTCATCAGCGTCTACCGCGAGGCGTTCCTGTCCCAGGACCTCGGCCGGGCGGCCGCCGTGTCCGTGGCGATCCTCTTCGTCCTCATCCTCGTCAACGGCGCGCAGATGCGGCTGATCCGCCGTGCGGACCGCTGACCGCGTCAACCCGCCTCACACCGCTAGGAGATTGGGCGCCATGTCCCGCGCGCGCACCGCCGGTTTCCACATCACGGGCTCCGCCCTCGCCGTGCTCTTCCTGCTGCCGATGCTGTGGACGCTCTACTCGTCGGTCCACGGCAGGCGCGCGGCCGACGGCGGGCCGGGCTGGGGCGTGGACAACTACGAGCGGCTGGCCGACTACGGCACCGGGTTGGGCACGTACCTGCTCAACACGGTGGTGGTGGCGGGGGTCGCGGTCGTGGTCACCGTCGTCACGACCACGCTCGGCGGGTACGCGCTGGCGCGGCTGAGGTTCCCCGGCCACAACCTGCTGTTCCTGGTCACGCTGGCGATCCTGATGGTGCCGTACACGACGATCCTGGTCCCGCTCTACATCCTGCTCGGCTGGATCGGCCTCCAGAACTCGCTGGTCGGCCTGGGGCTGGTGCTGGCGATGTTCCAGCTCCCGTTCGGCCTGTTCATGATGCGCAGCTCGTTCGAGGCGCTGCCGCGTGAACTGGAGGAGGCGGCGCTGATCGACGGCTGCACGCCGGGCAGCGCGTTGTGGCGGGTCCTGCTGCGCGGTGTGCTGCCGGGCATCGTCACGGTGGGCCTGTTCTCCTTCCTGGCGGCGTGGAACGAGTTCGTCGCGCCGCTGATCTTCCTCACCGACGGCGCGAAGTTCACGCTGCCGGTCGCGTTGTTCAACCTCCAGTCCGGCAGCCTCGGCTCCGTCGACTTCGAGGCGCTGCAAGCGGGTGTGGTCACGTCGGCGCTGCCGTGCGTCGTGGTCTTCCTGCTGCTGCAACGGCATTACGTACGCGGTTTCACCTCGGGCGCCCTCAAGGGCTGAACCAGCCTGGGCCAGACAAGGAATCTCCATGACTCACCTGCACCAAGGCCCTGTCCAGCCGACCCCGTCCGCGAAATCCGCGCTGCGCCCGGTCGCCCTCGACGGCGTCACGTTCGCCGCCGACGGCTTCTTCGGCCGGTGGCAGCACCGCAACGCCACCGGCACGCTCCCGCACTGCGTCGACCAGCTGGGCACGTCCGGCGCGCTGCACAACCTGCGGCTGGTCACCGGTGAGGCGACCGGCGAGTTCCGGAACATGTGGTTCGCCGACTCCGACGTGCACAAGACGTTGGAAGCCGCCGCGTGGCTGCTCGCCTCGCAACCGGACGACGAGCGGCTGCTCGCGTTCGTCGACTCGACCGCCGCGTTGTTGTCGAAGGCGCAGGGCGACGACGGCTACCTCAACTCGTACTACACGGCGGTGAAGCCGGAGCTGCGGTGGCAGGAACCGCACTACAGCCACGAGATGTACTGTGCGGGGCACCTGATCCAGGCCGCCGTCGCCGCCGCGCGCGCCGGTGTCGCGGCCGAGCTGGTCGCCGTCGCCCGCCGGTTCGCCGACCTGATGGTCGACCATTTTGGCAAAGCCGACAGCCCCATGGCGTTGGACGGGCACCCGGGCATCGAGACGGCGCTGGTGGAGCTGTACCGGGTGACCGGCCACCGGCCGTACCTCGACCTCGCGCGGCGGATGCTCGACCAGCGCGGCCACGGCCTGCTCAACGGCGAGCGCTTCGGTTCCTCCTACCTCCAGGACCACGTCCCGGTGCGGCAGGCCGACGAGGTGGCCGGGCACGTCGTGCGGCAGCTGTACCTGCTCGCGGGCATGGTGGACGTCGCGGTGGAGACCGGCGACGACGAGCTGTTCGAGGCCGCCCGCCGGTTGTGGGAGGACGCGTTCGGCAGCAAGACCTACATCACCGGCGCGCAGGGCTCCCGGCACCGCGACGAGGCGTTCGGCGACCCGTACGAGCTGCCGGCGGACCGGGCGTACGGCGAGACGTGCGCGGCGATCGCCAGTGTCCAGTGGAACTGGCGGATGCTGCTGGCCACCGGTGGCTCCCGCTACGCCGACGAGATGGAGCGCGCGCTGTACAACGCGGTCGCGGGCTCGACCTCGTTGGACGGAACGCACTTCTTCTACTCCAACCCGCTGCACCTGCGCACCGGCCACGACGGCTCGCACGAGGACGCGCCGTCACAACGCCTGCCGTGGTACTCCTGCGCGTGCTGCCCGCCGAACCTGGCCCGGCTCGTGGCGTCCCTGCACGGCTACACCGCGACCACCGACGACACCGGGCTCCAGGTGCACCTGTACTCGGCGGGCGCCGTGCGTGCCGAGGTGGACGGCGTCCGCATCGAGGTCGTCACGCGCACCGACTACCCGTGGGACGGCCGGGTGGAGCTGACGGTCACCGGTTCCGGCCCGTTGGACCTGTCGCTTCGGGTGCCCGACTGGTGCTCGGAGCCGTCCTTGCTGGTCGACGGCGTGCCGCTGGACGTCACGCCCGACGACGGCTACCTGCGGTTGCGTCGGGACTGGTCGGCCGGCGTCACCGTCGTGCTGGACCTGGCCATGCCGGTCCGCGTGGTCACCGCACACCCCCGTGTGGACGCCGTGCGCGGCTGCGTCGCGTTGGCCCGCGGCCCGCTCGTCTACTGCGTGGAGCAGGCCGACCTGCCCGCCGACGTCGTGCTGGAGGACGTCCGGATCGACCCGGCCGCGGCCGTCGTCCACACCGCGCTGCCCGCCGTCCCGGTCGCGCTGACCACCGAGGGCGCGCTCCTGCCGCCCGGTGGCGACGCCCTGTACCGGACCGGCGTGCCCGAGAACGCCGCCACTCCGCTCACCCTGACCGCCGTCCCGTACTTCCTGTGGGGCAACCGGTCGCCCGGCCCGATGCGGGTCTGGATCCCGACCACCACGGGATGACACCACCTCCACAACCCATCCCCTGAACGAGGTGCACGGTGCCAAAGCCGACACTGCGGACCGCGATAGCGGTCTCCGCCCTCGCCGCCACCGCCCTGGTGGCCCTACCGCTCCACTCCGCCCAAGCGGCCGGCAGCACGTTGGTCGTCGACGCGGCCGTGCCGTTCCGGCCGGTCACGCACGCCGCCTCCGGTGGCCTGTACGCGTTGGCGGAGAACAACCGGCCGGCGGACTCGCTGCTGCTGCCAATCAAGATGCACACCCTGACCCAGCCGCCGCCGAGGGTCGGGCAGGCGCCCAACGGCCAGCCGCCCGGCGGTGACACCCTCCTCGTCGCGCCCCAGGCCGACCGCGTCGGCGCCGCGCAGGTGATCCGGATGCCGGACATCTACCGCGACTTCCCCTACCGCTGGGTCGGCTGGAACGACTGGTTCGCCAAGGTCGACCAGATGGTCAACGACCGCCTGGCCGCCACGAACGTCAGCAACGTCACCGCGTACGAGATCTGGAACGAGCCGGACTGGACCTGGGACACCGCCGCGGCGGGGGACTTCAACACCGGCTGGACGCGCACCGTCCAGCGCATCCGCACCCGTGACGCCGTCACCCCCGTCGCCGGCCCCGGCTACGCGGTGTGGAACGTCAACTGGATGCGGGCGTTCCTGACCAACGCCAGGAACACCAACACCCTGCCCGACATCGTGGTGTGGCACGAACTCGGGCACACCACGCCGCACATCGCGGCCAACGTCGCGGCCTACCGGTCGCTGGAGGCGTCGCTGGGCATCAGCCCGCGCCGGATCTTCATCAACGAGTACGCCGAGCGCGACGAGATCGACGTGCCCGGCCGCGTCACCAACTACATCGCCAAGCTGGAACGCGCCGGGGTCTGGGCCGCCGACCGGGCGTTCTGGTACGAGTACGGCACCGTCAACGGCCTGACCCACAACAACCAGCCGACCGCCTCGTGGTGGCTGTACAAATGGTACGGCGACATGGCGGGCAACATGGTCCGCACCATCCCGCGCGCGCAGACCGGCCTGGACGGCTTCGCCTCCTACGACAGCACGCGCAAGCGGGTCGACGTCGTCTTCGGTGACGAGTCCGGCACGAACTCCGTGCGCGTCACGGGTCTCGCCGGGCTCGGCAGCACGGTCCGGGTGAGGTTGGAGTCCACGCCGGGCTCCGGCCGGTTCACCAACGTGTCCGGGCCGACCACGCTCGCCAACACCACGTACACGGTGACGAACGGGCAGATCACCGTGCCGGTGCCGAACATGTCCGCGACCGCCTCGTACCACCTCGTGGTCGAGCCGACCAGCGGCGTGCCGTCCTACCAGCAGCGGTACGAAGCGGAGAACGCGTCGGTGTTCCGGGCCGAACGGTTCTCCGCCGGCAGCGCGTCCAACGGCGGGTACGTCGGCTTCATCGACAACACCGGTGACCCGCGCACCGCGAGCTACGTCGACTTCGTCGTCAACGTGCCCACGGCCCGCAGCTACACGATGACCATCGGGTACGCCAACGGCACCGGCGCGACCGCGACGCACGGCCTGGCCTACAACGGCGGCGCGTGGTCGACGGTGAGCTACCCGCCGACCGCCGGGTGGGGCCAGTTCGGCTCCACGGTGTCCACCACGGTCGGCCTGCGGGCCGGCTACAACGTGATCCGCCTGGCGAAGGGCTCCCCCTTCTTCGCCGGTGGCACCGGGTACGCGGAGCTGGACTACCTCCAGCTGACCTGATCCACCGAGTCCGGCTGCCGGCGGTGGCCCACCGCCGGCAGCCGGTCCCCCGCGCAGTCCGCACGAGGAGAGGTATGACATGGCACAGCCCGTAGACCGGCGAGTTTTCCTCCGCGCCACGGCATTGGCGGCGGCTGCTCCCCTGGTCGCGTCCACCGTCGTCGGACGCGCGGGAGCCGCACCCGTGGTGGCTGCGGCGGGGTCCGCGTTGCCACCACCGGCCGCGTGGCGGGTGCGACCGTTCGCGCTGGACCAGGTGGCGCTCGGCAACAGCGTCTTCGCCGCCAAGCGGGACCTGATGCTCGACTACGCCCGCGGGTACGACGTGGACCGGTTGTTGCAGGTCTTCCGCGCGAACGCCGGGCTGTCGACGCGTGGCGCGGTGGCGCCCGGCGGCTGGGAGGGCCTGGACGGCGAGGCCAACGGCAACCTGCGCGGCCACTACACCGGGCACTTCCTGACCATGTTGTCCCAGGCGTACGCGGGCAGCGGTGACGAGGTCTACGCCGACAAGATCCGCTACGCCGTGGGCGCGCTGGTCGAGGTGCGCGAGGCGTTGCGGCACGAGCCGGTGCTGCGCAGCGTGCCAGGGAAGTTCGGCACGGCGGTGGACAACCCGCGCGGCAGCCACCAGATCTTCGACCTGCCGCCGACCGTGCTGGCGGGGTCACCGGCCATCACGATCTCGGTGTGGGTCAAGCCGGAGCACGACACCATGTGGGCGCGGATCTTCGACTTCGGCAACGACGTCTCCCGCTACATGTTCCTGACCGTCCGCAGCCACCTGAACCGGCCCCGCTTCGCGATCACACCCAACGGACCCGGCGTGGAGCAGGTGATCGACGCCGCCGAGCCGCTGCCGGTCGGCCGGTGGAGCCACCTCGCGGTCACGATCGAGGGCACCACCGGTTCGCTCTACGTAGACGGCAAGCGCGTCGGCGAGAACCGGAACATGACCCACAACCCGGCCACGCTGGGCGCGCTGCGCAACCATTGGCTCGGCAACTCCCAGTTCCCCGCCGACCCGGCGTTCGCGGGCGCGTTCGACCAGGTCGACATCTGGTCCCGGGCACTGGGCGCCGACGAGATCGCCGCGCTCCAGCACACCCCCGCGCGGGGCGACCTGGCCTCCTACTCGTTCGACGAGACGAGCGGCTCGACGGTCGCCGACGCGTCCGGGCGCGGGCAGCACGCGACGTTCCGGCGCACGTGGGGCCGGCCGAGCCACCCGGGTTTCCTCGCCGCCTACCCGGAGACGCAGTTCATCACGCTGGAGTCGGCGACCACGTCCAACTACTTCGTCGTCTGGGCGCCGTACTACACCGCGCACAAGATCCTGCGCGGTCTGCTCGACGCCTACCTCAACACCGGTGACGAACGGGCGCTCGACCTCGCCGACGGCCTGTGCGACTGGATGCACTCGCGGCTGTCCAAGCTGCCCGAGTCCACGCTCCAGCGGATGTGGGGCATCTTCTCCAGCGGCGAGTTCGGCGGCATCGTGGAGGCGATCTGCGACCTGCACGCCATCACCGGCAAGGCCGAGCACCTGGCGCTGGCCCGGCTGTTCGACCTGGACCGGCTGATCGACTCGTGCGCGGCGGGCGCCGACATCCTCGAGGGCCTGCACGCCAACCAGCACATCCCGATCCTCACGGGCATGGTGCGGCTGCACGACGAGACCGGCGAGCAGCGGTACCTGACGGCGGCGCGGAAGTTCTGGGACATGGTCGTGCCGACCCGCATGTACAGCATCGGCGGCACGAGCACGGGGGAGTTCTGGCGGGCGCCCGGCAGCATCGTCGGGACGTTCAGCGAGACCACCGCCGAGACGTGCTGCGCGTACAACATGCTCAAGCTGAGCCGGGTGCTGTTCTTCCACGAGCAGGACCCGAAGTACATGGACTACTACGAGCGCGCGCTCTACAACCAGGTGCTGGGGTCCAAACAGGACCGTGCCGACGCGGAGAAGCCGTTGGTCACGTACTTCATCGGGCTGCTGCCCGGTCACGTGCGGGACTACACGCCGAAGGCGGGCACGACGTGCTGCGAGGGCACCGGCATGGAGAGCGCGACCAAGTACCAGGACTCGGTGTACTTCGCCAAGGCCGACGGCAGCGCGCTGTACGTCAACCTGTACAGCGCGTCCATGCTGAAGTGGGCCGACAAGGGCGTCACGGTCACGCAGACCACGAACTACCCGGTCGAGCAGGGCAGCACGATCAGCGTGCGCGGCAGCGGCCGGTTCGACCTGCACCTGCGCGTGCCGGGCTGGGCGGGGTCGGACTTCCGGGTCGAGGTCAACGGCGAACGGGTGCCGCGTGCCGCCGTTCCCGGCTCGTACTTCACGTTGTCCCGCACGTGGCGCAGCGGTGACACCGTGCGCGTGTCCATCCCGTTCCGGCTGCGGATGGAGCGGGCGTTGGACGACCCGGCGACGCAGACGTTGTTCTACGGTCCGGTGAACCTGGTCGCGCGGGACGCCCGGCGGACGTTCCTGGAGTTCGGGCTGTTCCGCAACGCGGGGCTGTCCGGCGACCTGCTGCCGAGCCTGACGCCGGTGGCCGGCAAGCCGCTGCACCACGTGCTGGACGGGGTCGAGTTCGCGCCGTTCTTCGAGGGCACGGAGGACCCGACGCACGTGTACTTCCACCGCCGTGAGCCGCGGATCGTGTTCGGCGGCCGGGACGCCGGGGTGGCGAACCCCAGCCGGGGCGACGGGACGACGTTCCTGGACGAGGTGTGGGCCGCCGCGCCGTTCCGGGGCAAGGGGCACCTGATCCAGCACGTGAAGGCGACCGCCGACGCGTGGGTGTCCGCCGGCCTGCTCACCGCCGACGACGCGCGGAAGGTGGTGAGCACCTCCCAGGACGCCACGTACGCGGCGTGAGCGCTCGTGCGGCGCGGGTGGACCCGGCCACCCGCGCCGCCGCCGCTCGACCAGGCCTTTCCCGCGATCGGGCGTACGATCGGACCTGCCCGGTTCGACTGGACAGCGGAGTCGCGGGACAGCGGATCGGCTGGTGTGCGAGGAGGTTCCGGACATGGGCCATGTGCACGAGATCGTGAACATCCAGACCGACCTGGCCACCGGCATCCCGGGTGAAGCCGGGGACTACGCGCGGCTGAAGGTCGCCGCCGTGGGCAAGTACTCCCCCGCCGACATCCACTGGGCCAAGATCCGCCTGAGCTCGGACGGTCCGCGCCGGGTCGTCGCGCACGCCTCACTGGACGTCAACGGCACGCCGGTGAACGCCGAGGCGGCCGCGGAGACCTACCACGAGGCGGTCGACCAGTTGCACGAACGGCTGCGGCACCAACTGGTGGAACTCGGGCGCTGACGACGGGTTCCCGCACCCGGTGGTCGCCCGGACGAGTGGTGTGTCCGGGGTCGCAGCAGGCGTTATCGCCACGGTCTTGTGTGAAATTTAGGTTAGCTTTACCTTGTCTCCGCCTGGGCCGCCAGGGTGGAGTACGAGGAGGACCCGCAGTGAGCCGTCGCGCACGCGCCGTCGCGTTGATCATGGCGTTGTTGACCGTTCCGGTAGTCGCGTGCGGCAGCGCCGGCGGCAGTGACGCCCTGGTGATCTACTCCGGCCGCAACAAGGAGCTCGTCGGCGGTGTGCTCGACCAGCTGGAGCAGGCCACCGGCGTCAAGGTCGAGGTCCGCTACGGCAGCAGCGGCGAGATGGCGGCCCAGCTGCTGGAGGAGGGCGACGGCACCCAGGCCGACGTGTTCTTCTCGCAGGACGCGGGCGCGCTGGGCGCGGTCGCCGAGCAGGGCCGGCTCGCCGAACTGCCCGCCGACGTGCTGGGCATGGTGCCCGAGGAGTACCGGGCGGACGACGGCAAGTGGGTCGCCACCTCGGCCCGTGCCCGCGTGGTCGCCTACGACCCGCGGGTGGTCACCGAGGCGGAGCTGCCGGAGACGCTGGAGGACGTGGTCGACCCGAAGTGGAAGGGTCGGATGGGGTACGCACCCACCAACGCCTCGTGGCAGGCGTTCGTCACATCGGTGCGCGTGGTCAAGGGCGAGGAGTTCGCCAAGGACTGGCTGGCCAAGTTCGCCGCCAACGACCCACAGCGGTACGACAACAACATCGCCATCATGAACGCGGTGAACGACGGTCAGCTGCCGGCCGGCTTGATCAACCACTACTACTGGTACGCCAAGGTCGCCGAGAACGGCGCCGACGCGGTCAAGGTGAAGCTCCACTACGCGGGCGGCGGCGATCCGCTGAGCCTGGTGAACGTGGCGGGCGCGGCCGTGGTCGCCGGCTCCGACCGGAACGAGGCCGCGGTGAAGGCCGTCCGGTTCCTGCTGTCCGAGCAGGCCCAGAAGTACTTCGCCGACGAGACCGCCGAGTACCCGGCCAACCCGGCGGTGACGTCCGACAAGCACAAGCTCCCGACGTTGGCCGAGCTCAACGGCCCGGACATCGACCTCTCGAAGCTGTCGACCCTCCAGCAGACGCTGACCCTGTTGCAGGAAGCAGGGCTGTCCTGAGGGGTCCGTTGCGGGCCGCACCGACGAACACCGCGCTCGCCCTGGTCGTGGCCGGGGTCGCCCTGACACCTCTCGCCTACCTGGCGGTCCGCTCCTTCGACCGCGGGGTGGGCGAGGTGGGGCGGGTGCTGTGGCGTGCCCGCACCCTCGACCTCGCCGTGCGCAGCCTGGCGTTGGCGGGCGCCGTGACGGTGGCGTGCGTGGTGATCGGCGTGCTGGGCGCGTGGCTGGTGGTGCGCAGCGACATGGTCGGACGGCGCGTCGCCGGAGTGCTGCTGGTGCTGCCGCTGGCCGTGCCGTCGTACGTCGCCGGGTTCACATGGGTGGCGCTGCTGCCCGGCCTGACCGGGTTCACGGGCGCTTTCCTGGTGCTCACGCTGGTGTCGTTCCCGTACGTGCTGCTGCCGGTGGCCGCCGCCCTGCGCACGGCCGACCCGGCGGTGGAGGAGGTCGCGCGGTCGCTGGGACGGACGAGCGCGCAGACGTTCTTCTCCGTGACGCTGCGCCAGATCCGACCGGCGGCGACGGCGGGCGGGCTGTTGGTGGCGCTGTACGCGTTGAGCGACTTCGGCGCGGTGTCGTTGATGCGGTACGAGGCGTTCACGCTCGGCATCTACACGAGTTACCGGGCCACGTTCGACCGCACGCCCGCCGCGATCCTGGGCTGCGTCCTGGTGGCGCTCGCGATCGCGCTGACCGTCGGTGAACGGCGGGCGAGAGGCGCCGCGGCCACGACCCGCGGTCCCCGTCCGGCCGTCACGGTGCCGTTGGGCCGCGCCCGTGTCCCGGCGTTCCTCGGCACCGCCGCGCTGGTCGTGGTGTCGCTGGGTGTGCCGGTGTTCAGCCTGGGCTGGTGGCTCGCGGCGGGCCGGTCCACGGTGGGCGACGACCTGCTGTCCACCACCTTGAACACGGTGACGGTGTCGGCGCTGGGCGCGGCGCTCACGATCGTGATGGCGCTGCCGGTCGGTGTGCTCGCGGCACGTCATCGCGGCGCGCTGGTGCGGGGCGTGGAGCTGGCGGGGTTCGCCGGTCACGCGTTGCCGGGCATCACGATCGGGCTGGCGCTGGTGTTCTTCGGCATCCGGTTCGCGCCCGGTCTCTACCAGACGACGCCGATGCTGGCGTTCGCGTACGCGGTGCTGTTCCTGCCGCTCGCGGTGGGCGCGGTGCGGACGGCTGTCGCGCACGCACCGCCGGTGCTCGAAGACGTCTCGCGGTCGTTGGGCAAGAGCCGGACCGAGACGCGGTTGCGGGTGACCGTGCCGCTGGCCGCGCCGGGCATCCTCGCGGGCGCCGCGCTGGTCTTCCTGACCTGTGCCAAGGAGTTGCCCGCGACCCTGCTGCTGCGGCCGACCGGCGTCGACACGCTGGCGACCGAGCTGTGGACCAAGACGGAGGTGTCCGCGTACGCCGCAGCGGCCCCGTACGCGGCGGTGTTGTTGGTGGTGGCGGCGATACCGGCCGTGGTGCTGGACCGGTTCCTTCGTGGAGGTGTGCGATGAGCGACTTGCGCGTCAGCGGTCTCGTCGTGGGCTACGGGCCCGAACCGGTGCTGCGCGGCCTGGACCTCGCCGTCCCCGAAGGCCGCCTGCTCGCCGTGCTCGGTCCGTCCGGCTGCGGCAAGACGACGTTGCTGCGGGTGCTGGCTGGCTTCCACCCGGTGCGGTCCGGTGAGGTCCGGCTCGGCGACCGGGTGCTGGCCGACCGGTCCACCCACGTGCCACCGGAACGTCGTGGCATCGGCATCGTTCCGCAGGAAGGCGCGCTGTTCCCGCACCTGACCGTGGCCGGCAACGTGGGCTTCGGCCTGCCCAGGGCACAGCGCCGGGACGGCCGGGTCGAGGAGTTGCTGGAGCTGGTCGGGCTGTCCGGGTACGGCCGGCGGATGCCCGCGGAGCTGTCCGGCGGGCAGCAGCAGCGGGTCGCGCTGGCGCGGGCGTTGGCGCCTCGGCCTGGTGTGGTGCTGATGGATGAGCCGTTCTCGTCGCTGGACGCGAGCCTGCGCGACGAGCTGCGTGCCGACGTGCGGACGGCGTTGCACGCGTTCGGGGCGACGGCGTTGCTCGTGACGCACGACCAGCAGGAAGCGCTCGGCGTCGCCGACCTGGTCGCCGTGATGCGTGACGGTTTGGTGGCGCAACTCGGTGCGCCGCAACAGATCTACTCGTCACCGGCCGATCTCGGGGTGGCGTTGTTCGTGGGTGAGGCGGTCACGTTCGACAGCTCGGCACGGGATGGTGTCGCCGAGACCCCGCTGGGGCGGCTGCCGGTCCGTGACACGGTGTCGGGCGCGGGCACGGTCCTCGTGCGGCCAGAGCAGCTGCACGTCGGCACGGACGGTGTCGCGGCCACTGTGGACGATGTGCTGTTCCACGGGCACGACGCGACCGTGCTGCTGCGGCTCGGCGACGGCACGCGCGTGCGGTCACGGGTCCAGGGTGCTCCGCCGGTGCGACCAGGGGACGTCACGGCGGTGCGCGTGTCCGGGTCGGCGCTGTTCTTCGCCGGCGGCCCGTCGTGACCGCGACCGCCGACCTCGGGTTCGCGGCCGGGCTCGCCGCGCACGGTGACCGGGTCGCCCTCGTCTCCCCGGACGGCACGGCGATCAGCTACCGGGAGCTGGACGACCGGGTGGCCGCCGCGACGGACCGGCTGGGACCGGTGCGGCGGCTGGTGCTGCTGGCCGTGCGCAACGACGTCGACTCGCTCGTCGCCTACCTGGCCGCGTTGCGCGGCGGGCACCCCGTGCTGCTCACCTCGCCCACGCAGGTCGACGCGCTGACGTCCGCCTACGACCCGGACGTGGTGGTCGACGGCCGGTGGACCGAACACCGGACCGGCACCGCGCACGAACTGCACCCAGACCTCGCGTTGCTGCTGTCCACCTCCGGCTCGACCGGGTCGCCCAAGCTGGTGCGGCTGTCGGCGGACAACCTGGCGGCCAACGCCGAGGCCATCGCCGAGTACCTGGACCTGCGCGCCACGGACCGCTCGATCACGTCCCTGCCGATGCACTACTGCTACGGGCTGTCCGTGGTCAACAGCAACCTGCTGCGCGGCGCGGGGCTCGTGCTGACCGACCGGTCGGTGGTCGACCCGGAGTTCTGGGCGGTCGTGCGGGAGCACGGCGTGACCGGGCTGCACGGCGTGCCGCACACGTTCGACCTGCTCGACCGGGTCGGGTTCGAGCGGCTGGACCTGCCGAGCCTGCGGTACGTGACCCAGGCGGGCGGGCGGCTCGCGCCGGATTCGGTCCGCCGGTTCGCCCGGCTCGGCGAGCGGCGCGGCTGGCGGCTGTTCGTCATGTACGGGCAGACGGAGGCGACGGCCCGGATGGCGTACCTGCCGCCGGAACTCGCGCGCGACCACCCGTCCTCGATCGGTGTGCCGATCCCCGGTGGGGAGTTCGACATCGCGGCGGACGGCGAGCTGGTGTACCGCGGCCCGAACGTGATGCTCGGGTACGCCCACCGCCCCGCGGACCTCGCCCTCGGCCGCACGACGGGTGAGCTGCGGACCGGTGACCTGGCCCGACGCACGCCCGAAGGCCTGTACGAGGTGGTCGGCCGGAAGAACCGGTTCGTCAAGCTGTTCGGGTTGCGGATCGACCTGGACCGGGTCGAGCGGGTGCTGGCGGAGGACGGTTTCGAGTCGGCGTGCGCGGGAACCGACGACGGGCTCGTGGTCGCGGTGCGGGGTGCGGTCCGGCGGGTGGACCGGCTGGTGCGGGAGCGCTGCGGCCTGCCCGGCGCGAGCGTGCGGGTGGTCCGGGTCGGCGAGTTCCCCCGGCTGCCGAACGGGAAGGTCGACTACGCGGCGGTGGCCCGGCTGGGTCGCCCGCCTGCTCCGGAGGACGGCTCGGTCCGTCAGGTGTTCGCCTCGGCGCTCGGGGTGTCCGACGTGCCGGACGACGCGACGTTCGTGGACCTCGGCGGTGATTCGCTGAGCTACGTCCGGACGTCGGTGGCGCTGGAACGGGTGCTCGGCCCGCTGCCGGAGGACTGGCCCACCACGCCGGTGGCGGAGCTGGAGGGTCGGCGGGCGCCGGTGTCGTCGCGGATGCCGTCGGTCGAGATGAACATCGTGCTGCGGGCGTTGGCGATCGTGCTCGTCGTCGGGTCGCACATCGAGTTCTTCGACATCACCGGCGGGGCGCACCTGCTGCTGGTCATCGCGGGGTGGAACTTCGCGCGGTTCGTGCTGCCGATGCCCGGTCGGATGCTGCGCAGTGCGGCGTTGATCGCGGCTCCGGCGGTGCTGTGGCTCGCGTACCGGGCGGCGGTCACGGATGACGTGACGGTCGTGAACGTGGTGCTGGTGAACAACTTCGTCGGCACGGGCGCGGTCGGCTACTGGTTCGTGGAAGTCGTGGTGCACGCGCTGGTGGTGTTCGCGTTGCTGTTCGCCGTGCCGTTCATGCGGAGGGTGGAACGTGCGCACGGGTTCCTCACCGCGCTGGCGTTCCTGGGCGTGTCGCTGTTGCTGCGCATCGGTTTCGACGCGTCCAGTTCCTTCGCCGAACGCAACATGACGACGTTGGGCGCGGTGTGGTTCTTCGTGCTCGGGTGGCTCGTGCAGCGGGCCGGTACTCGGTGGCAGAAGGCGCTTGTGCTGGTCCTGGCGTTCCTGCTGATCCCCGACACGTTCGACGACCCGGCGCGGGAAGCGGTCGTGTGGGTGGGGCTGGTGCTGCTCCTCGGGGTGGCGCGCGTGCGGCTGCCCAAGCCCGTGGTGGCGGTCGTGACGCTGCTGGCCGGCGCGTCCCTCTACATCTACCTGACCCACTACGCGGTGTTCCCGGCTTTGCTCGACCACCTGCCGCTCCCCCTCGTCGTGGTGGCGAGCCTCGCGGTGGGCGTCGTGGTGTGGCAGGTGGGCGGGCGGTACCAGCAGGCCGCGGCACGGTGGTGCCGCCGGGTGTTCGCGGAGCCGGCGCGGGTGAAGGGACGGCGTTAGGCGCGTGGCTGTAGGCACGCACCGCACGGCACGGCACCGAATCACCCCCTCAGTGCGGATCATGAGCAGTTTGGCGGAAGACCTCCCCTGACCACGTCGCTATGTTCGTCCCGTGGGGTTCGTCGTTGGCTCGGCGGCGTCAGGGGGCGGCTGGTGGAGTTGGCACTCACCGATCAGCGGTGGCGGGACCTGCGTGACGCGCTCGCCGAGGTCAGTCACCGGTTCGCCCGGATGCTCCGGGACTGCCGGACACCGGACCGGCTCGCGGTCGGGAAGTGGTCGGTCGCCGAGACCGCCGCCCACACCGCCGTCGTCGCCCGCCTCAACGCCGCCCTGATCGTGGACGACCCGTCCCCGCTCGGCGACCCGGAGCTGGACCGGCTCTCCCGGGAGAGCAGCTTCGCCGAGTTCGGCCGGCTCAACGACGCGATCCTCGACCACTACTCGGACCGGTCGACGGACGCGTCGGCGCAGGGCCTCCTCGATGGTGTCGACCTTCTGCTGGCGCGCGCGGAGGACGTCGATCCGCACGAACTGCGCCCGTGGCTCGGCGGCGCCCGATTACCCGCGGCCTCGCACGTGGCCCACCAGCTGAACGAGACCATGATCCACGGCCTCGACATCGCCCGCGCGCTGGGCGTCCCCTGGCACATCCCCACCTGGCACGCCGCCTTGACGTTCGACGTGTTCCTCATGCACCTGCTCGGCGGTGACTCCGGCCGGCTGATGGGCAGCGGGGGCACACCCGGTCGCATCGCCATCGAGTTCCGCTCGAAGCACACCACGCCCGTCGTCCTCACCAGGGACAACGGGCGGCTGTCCGTCGACCCGCCCGGCGGTGGTCAGGTCGACGCGCGGGTCCGGTTCGACCCGACCACGATGATGCTGACGATCTTCCGCCGCGCCCGCCTCTCACACGCCGTCGTGACGGGCAAGGTGTTCGCGTCCGGCCGCCGTCCCTGGACCGCCGTCAACTACCTCCGGGGCATGCGATCTCCGTAAAGATCCCGGCGGCCGGAGTGCCCTCGGCGCGATTCCGACTTATGGTGCTCCGGTCGGGGTGTTGATCGTCCGGGGGAGTGAGCGTGAGGGCAACGCGTCCTCGGGTGACGGCCGGGATCGGCAGCCCTTCGCGGCTGGTCGTGCTCGGGTTCGGCGGCGCGGTGCTGCTCGGCACGCTGCTGCTGGCACTGCCCGTCGCGACCGAGAACGGCACGTCCGCGGGTGTCGTGACGGCCCTGTTCACCGCCACCTCGGCGGTGTGCGTGACCGGGCTGGTCGTGGTGGACACCGCCACGCACTGGTCGACGTTCGGCGAGATCGTGGTGCTCACGCTGATCCAGGCCGGCGGGCTGGGGATCATGACGCTGGCCTCGCTGCTCGGGCTGCTGGTCGCCCGCCGGCTGGGGCTGCGGCTGCAACTGACCACGCAGACCGAGACGAAATCGCTCGGGCTGGGCGAGGTGCGCGGGGTCGTGCTGCGTGTCATCGCGGTCAGCCTGGCGGTCGAGGCGGTGATCGCGGTCGTGCTGACCGCGCGGTTCGCCGCCCGCTACGACATGCCGTGGGGACGCGCGGTGTACGAAGGGGTGTTCCACGGCGTCTCGGCGTTCAACAACGCGGGCTTCGCCCTCTACGCCGACAGCATGATCCGGTACGCGACCGATCCGTGGATCACCGTGCCGATGATGGTCGCGATCACCGTGGGCGGGCTGGGGTTCCCGGTGCTGTTCGAGATCGGCCGCCGGCTGCGCGGCCGGCTGGGCCGCTGGACGCTGCACGCCCGCATCACCCTGTTCACCTACGCCGCGCTGACCGCGTTCGGCGTCGTCGCCATCACCGCCATCGAGTGGGCCAACCCGGCCACGCTGGGGCCGTTGGGCGTGCCCGGGAAGCTGCTGGTCGGTGCGTTCCACGGGGTCAACCCGCGCACCGCCGGGTTCAACTCGCTCGACGTCGCCCAGATGTCACCGGCGTCGTTGCTGGTCACGGACTTCCTGATGTTCATCGGCGGCGGCAGCGCGGGCACCGCGGGCGGGATCAAGGTGACCACGTTCGCGTTGCTGGCGTTCGTGATCGCCGCCGAGATCCGCGGTGAGCCGAGCGTGCACGTGCTGGGCCGGCGGCTGTCCGCCGACATCCAGCGCCAGGCGCTCACGGTGGCGCTGCTCGGCGTCGGCGCGGTGGCCGCCTCGACCTTCGTGCTGCTGCTGATCACCGGTTTCCCGCTGGACGCGGTGCTGTTCGAGGCGATCTCCGCGTTCGGCACCGTCGGCCTGTCCACCGGCATCACCGCGTCCATCCCGGCCGGCGGCCAGCTCCTGCTGGTGGTCCTGATGTTCCTCGGCCGACTCGGCCCGATCACCCTGGCCGCCGCGCTCGCCCTGCGCGAGCGGGCGCGCCGCTACGAACTACCTGAGGAGCGACCGATCGTTGGCTGACCGCACCGCACCCCGTCCCGCCCGCGTCGTGGTCATCGGCCTGGGCCGCTTCGGCGGTTCCCTGGCCCAGGAACTCGTCGCGCACGGCTCGCAGGTCCTGGGCATCGACTCCCGGCCCGCGATCGTGCAGCGCTACGCGGACGACCTCACGCACGCCGCCGTGGCCGACACCACCGACGAGACCGCGCTGCGCCAACTCGGCGTGCCCGATTTCCAGCGGGCCGTGGTGGCCATCGGCACCGATCTGGAAGCCAGCATCCTGACCACGGCCCTGCTGGCCGACTTCGGGATCCCCAACATCTGGGCGAAGGCGACCAGCCGCCAGCACGGCCGCATCCTGGGCCGGATCGGCGCGCACCACGTCGTGCTGCCCGAGCACGACATGGGTGAACGCGTCGCCCACCTGGTCACCGGCCGGATGCTGGACTACATCGAGTTCGAGGACGACTACGCGATGGTCAAGACCGTCGCGCCGGCTCAGGCCGTCGGCGTGCCGCTGGGCCAGAGCAGGCTGCGCAGCCTGCACGGCGTCACGGTGGTGGCGATCAAACGCCCCGGCCACGACTTCACCTACGCCGCCGCCGACACCGTCGTGCAGGAGGGCGACATCCTCATCGTGGCCGGCCGCACCAACCAGGTGGAGCTCTTCGCCGACCTCACCTGATCACACCCCGTCGCGCTGGTGGACGTCCGGGATGCCGTCCTGGTTCTCGTCGCGTGTCTCCTCCTCGTGGATGCGCCGGTACACCCGGTTGCGTGCGCGCAGGATGACCGTCGCCACCAGCACCGCCAGCAGGGACCCGAGGAGCACGCCGACCTTGGCCTGGTCGTACTCGGCCGAGCCCGCCTCGAACGACAGTTCGCTGACCAGCAGCGACACCGTGAACCCGATGCCACCGAGGATGGCGAGGCCGAGCACGTCCACCCACGCCAGGTCACTGTCGAGATCCGCCCTGGTGAACCGGGACACCAGCCAGGTGCCCGCGGTGATGCCGATGGTCTTGCCCAGCAGCAGGGCCAGCACGATGCCCAGCGTGACGCCCTCCGTGGCGGCGGAGAGCAGGCCGCTCACCCCGCCGAAGGACACGCCGGCGGCGAAGAAGGCGAACACCGGCACGGCGAAACCGGCGGACAGCGGACGGAACCGGTGCTCGAAGTGCTCGGCCAGGCCAGGCCCCTCCCCCGTGCGCCGGACCACGGGCACGACGAACGCGAGCAGGACCCCGGCGACGGTGGCGTGCACACCGGACGCGTGCATCAGCCCCCACGCCAGCGCGGCCAGCGGCAGCAACACCCACCACGACCGCACCCGGCGCTGCACCAGCACGGCGAACAGCCCCAGCGGCACCAGGACCAGCGCCAACGGCACCGGCGACAGGTCGTCGGTGTAGAAGACGGCGATCAGCACGATCGCGATCAGGTCGTCCACCACGGCGAGGGTGAGCAGGAACGTGCGCAGCGCCGCCGGCAGGCACCGGCCGATCACCGCCAGCACGGCGAGCGCGAACGCGATGTCCGTGGCGGTCGGGATGGCCCACCCGTTGAGCGCGGCCGGGTTCGTCGCGTTGACCAGCACGTAGATCAACGCGGGCACGACCACACCGCTGATCGCCGCGGCGACCGGCACCGCGGCCCGTCGCACGTCCCGGAGGTCACCGGCGACGAACTCGCGTTTCAGCTCCAGCCCGGCGACGAAGAAGAACACCGCCAGCAGGCCGTCGGAGGCCCACTCGACCAGGCTCAACCTCAGGTGCAGGGACTCCGGCCCGAACTCGACCGCGCCGAACGACGTGTAGGCGCCCGCCCAGGGCGAGTTCGCCCAGACGAGGCCGACCACCGCCAGGACGAGCATGAGGACCCCGCCGACGGTCTCCAGCCGGAGGACGTCGCCGATCCGCTTGGCTTCCGGCCACGAACCGCGGCTGAACAGGCGTGTGGAGTTCGGGTGCACGGGCGGCTCCTGGCGTCGTCGAGAACAGACGCCGACCAGGCTTCCCGGCACACCATGCCACGTGCGGTGGCAACGTGTGGCAACCCTACCTGCCGTTCATGAACACTGTGAATCCCCGCGAAAACGGCTTCCTCTCGGACGGGTGGGTGAAGGAGAGTGTCACCACGGTCGGAGCGACGTCCAAGGGGATCACCGGATGAGCACACCATCGCCCGAGGACGCACGGCCGGTCACCGGTGACGCGATACCGGGCCGTTGGCCCGAGGACGCGGTGGTCCGCACAGCGCGGTTGCGGATCGAGCCGGTGCGGGTCGGGCACGCCGAGGAGATGGCGGCGGTGTTGGGTGATCCTGCGCTGTACTCGATCACCGGCGGTGCGCCGCCGACCGTGGCCGACCTGACGGCGCGGTACCGGCGGTGGGAACGGCCGTGGTCCGACGACGGACATGAGGGCTGGCTGAACTGGACCGTGCTTCGGGAGGCGGACGACGTCGCGGTCGGCACCGTGCAGGCGACCACGGCGGTCGGCGTGAACGGGCTGGTCGCCGAGGTGGCGTGGGTCGTCGGGGTACCGTTCCAGGGGTACGGCTACGCCACCGAGTCCGCAGCCGCCGTGGTCGGTTGGCTGGTCGGACGTGGCGCGCGGGCCGTGCACGCCCACATCGCGCCCGACCACCCGGCCAGTGAGGCGGTCGCGCGGCGCATCGGCATGCGTGCCTCCGGCGAGTTCCGCGACGACGGCGAACAGCGGTGGCGCCTGCACGCGTTGTCCGCGCGAACGACGTCGACGTGGAGCGGCGGTTCGAGTTGACCGGACGGTCGCCAGGGGTTATCCACGGTTGTGACCGATGACGAAAGCCAGCCGCGGCCGTCCGGTGTCGTCGCGGCCGGGGGTCTGCGGAACGGGCTGACCCTGGTGGCCGTGTTCCTCGCCGGGCAGCTGGCGATGCTGGCCACGTCGGTGCTCGTGCTGCTGGCGTTCGGCACGCCGGATCCGGCCCTGATGTCGGACGGCGGCCTGCTCGCGGTGCTCATCCTGCCGACGGCGCTGGGCGCGACCGTGGCCTTCCTCGGCGTGGCCCGTTGGGGTGGCGGGCCGCGGGCCGGGCGCGCGGCGCGTGAGTTGGCGGTCCGCTGGAACGGGCGGGACATCGGGATGGGGCTGGCGTTCGGGGTGGGTGGGCTGTTGCTCACGCTGCCCGCGGCGGCGTTGTGGGCGGCGTGGGTGGGCGCCGAGCGGGCGAACTCGGCGGTCGGCGACGTGTTCTCCGGGCGCGAGCTGGGACCGGTGGCGGCCGTCGTCACGTTCCTCGCCGTGTGGCTGCTGGCGCCGATCGGCGAGGAGGTGCTGTTCCGGGGCGTGCTGTGGCGTGCGCTCGAACACTGGGGCCTCAACCGCTGGGTCGTGTTCGCGGTGACCAGCCTGCTGTTCTCCTTCGCGCACCTCGAACTGCTGCGCACGCCGTTGCTCCTGGTGCTGTCGATCCCGATCGGCCTGGCCCGGCTGTACACCGGCAACCTGCTCGCGGGCATCGTCGCGCACCAGGTGAACAACTTCCTCCCCGCCGTCGCGCTCCTCCTCGCCACCACCGGCGCCCTGCCTTAGGTCGGCTACCCGATTCGTCGAAGGGACTTCTCCCGGCGCTGCGCCACGCTCGACCCCGATTCGCGGCGGGCCATCCGGCGCAGCACGATCGGCGCCAGCACCAGGCCGACGACGGCCCACGCCACGAGCACGCCCACGGTTTCCAGGTGCCGCCACGATTCGCCGATCTCCACCACGACCGCGGAGTCGGGCAGGAGCGCCGACCGCATGCCGAGGCCGAGCCAGTAGACCGGGAAGACCTGGGCGATCCACTGCGACCACACCGGCAGGGACGTGATCGGGTAGAAGATGCCGGAGATCGCGATCAGGCCGAGGATCGGCAGCATCAGCAGCCCTTGGCCGCGCGTGCTGGAGAACACCGAGCCGAGCACCGCGCCGATGGGCAGGGCGGCGACCATGCCGAGTGCCAGCACCCACGCCAGCGTGAGCCACGAGTCGAGGCTGCCGGTCACCAGACCCGACACGAGGAACATGCCGGGGATCAGGAAGAGGGCCAGGTCCACGATCAGACCGCCGGCCACGGACACGATCTTGCCGACCAGGTAGCCGAGCATCCCGTTCGGTGTCGCCTTCGCCCGCAGCAGCGTGCCGTCCTCGCGTTCGGCGGTGAGGAGTTGGCTCATGGCGACCATCGCCATCGCGGCGTTCATGCCGAGGATGCTGGGCAGTGCGAGCGCTCCGACGGAGAACCCGCTCTGCCCGAACGACACGTCCCGCAGGAAGTACGTGACCACGAGCATCAGCACCGGCCAGAACGCGTGGTTCCACAGGTCCGCGCCGTTGGTCAGCGACTGCCGCAGTTCGATCAGTCCCCGCTGCCAACCCGAGCGCAACGCCGTCGCCGTGGGGTTCATCGGGTCACCTCCGCCGACTCGACGCGGCGCACCAGCGAGAGGTAGCTGTCCTCCAGTGAGGCCTGCCGGACCGCCAGGTCGGTGATCTCGTCGCCGTGCCGGCGGAACAGGTCGTGCACGAACCTGGTGGACTCCTTCACCGACCGCACGTGCCGCTGCCCGGCGTGGGTCCAGCGGACCTCGTCCTCCCCCGCGATCCGCTCCGCCAACTCGTCCGCCGTGCCGTCCGCGACGATCCGGCCGCCGTCCAGGATGACGATGCGGTCGGCGAGCTTCTCCGCCTCGTCCAAGTCGTGCGTGGTGAGCAGGATCGTGGTCTCGTCCTGCTCCGCGAGCCGGTGCACGAGCTCGTGGAACTCGCGCCGGGCGACGGGGTCGAACCCGGTGGTCGGCTCGTCGAGGAACAGCAGCTCGGGTCGGCCGACAATGCCCACGGCGACGTCCAGCCTGCGCCGCTGCCCGCCGGACAGCGTCCTGATCTTCTTGTCCGCCTGCGCGGTCAGGCCGACCGCCTTGACCAGATCGTCCACGTCCCACGGCCGGGTGACGTCGTCGGTGGCGTAACAGGTGTAGTAGGTGCCGAGGTGCGCGAGCAGTTCACGAACCCGCCACTTGCCGTGGTCGCGCCACGATTGCAGGACCACGCCGACGCGTGCGCGCCACCGTTCGTCGGCGTGCGCCGGGTCGACGCCGAGCACCGAGACCCGGCCGGCTGACCGCATCCGGAAGCCTTCCAGGATCTCGATGGTCGTGGTCTTGCCCGCGCCGTTCGGGCCGAGCAGGGCCAGCACCTCACCGTGGCAGGCCTGGAACGTGACGTCGTGCAGCACGTCCGTCGTCCCGTAGCGCATGCGCAGGCCTTCGACGTCGAGCACCACTTGCTCGCTCGCCATTTGCCCTCCTCCTCGTCGGTTGATCTTCAGCAGGCCGCGAAGGCTACGTTGCGTTTTTGCCTGTCTCAACGCTGGAGAACCGCTGCTGAGGCATCTGAGCTGGCTGGAGAGTTTGAATCATTGCAATGAGATTGCCGGTTAACGCAATGATCCGTGCTGGCTCGTTGCAATGTCCTGATCGTGAATGCACACTGGAGGGACCGACGAGCAGGGGGACTTCCGATGCCGGGAGGCAGGCTGACCGACGAGGACCGCCGCGACATCGCCTCGGGCCTGACCGGAGGGCTCGGGTACGCCGAGATCGCACGACGGCTGGGCCGGCCGACATCGACCGTCAGCCGGGAGGTGACCCGTAACGGCGGCCCGCGCGACTACCGCGCCGACCGTGCCCACCGGGCCACCCGACGACGGGCCATCCGACGCAGGACGGCCGTGCCGCACGACGTTCCGGACGTCGTCGGTGCGGACGGCCGTGACCCGGCGGCGGTGCTGGCCTTCGCGGACGAGTTCGCCGCGCTCATGGTGCAGACCGGCCTGCCCCGGATGGCGGCACGGGTGCTGGCGAGCCTGGTCACCACCGACTCCGGCGCGCTGACCGTCGCCGAGCTGGTCGGCCGGCTGCGGGTCAGTCCCGCGTCGGTGTCGAAGGCCGTGGGCTACCTCGAAGGGCTGGACCTGGTCCGCCGTGAACGTGACGGCCGTCGACGGGAGCGGTACTTCATCGATGACGACGTGTGGCTGCGGACGTGGCTGACGAGCGCCCGGACGAACGCGATGCTGGCGGACGTGTCACGGCGGGGTGTCGAAGTGCTCGACGCCGCCACGCCCGCAGGCGCCCGGCTCGACCAAATGCGGCGGTTCTTCGCGCAGCTCAGCGACGACATGTCCGGCGTAGCCACCACCACCGGCGACGTGGTGACCGTCCTCGCCGCCCTCGTCCGCGCCGTCACCCCGGACGCCGTGGATCAGCTCGCCGCCGCAGTGGACTGGCCGGCGGAGCGCGTCGCCGAGGCGTTGAAGAACGCCGAACAGCTTCTGCGCGACCGACCGTGAACGACGCGGGCAGCCCATCCTGATCACGCCGCTACGATGAGCGCATGGCCCTGATCCACCAAGCGACCATCCACCCCACGAAGCTCGAACTTCTGGCCGAGTGGCTGCCCAGCCGGAGCTGGTACACCGCACCGGCCGGTGAGCCGACGCGGGTGGCGGCCTACCGCTTCGACGACCCGGCCGGTGCGGTCGGGATCGAGACGCTGCTGGTCCGGGTCGGCGACGGACCGGTTCACCAGGTGCCCCTCACCTACCGCGACGCGCCCCTGGACGGCGCCGACGAGTGGCTGCTCAGGACCACTGAGCACTCGGTGCTGGGCAAGCGCTGGGTGTACGACGCGGTCGGCGACCCGGTGTACGCCGCGGCGCTGGCGGGCGCGGTCCTCGGGAACACCGGTCAGGCCGAGCTGATGGTGGAGGTCGAGGGCCGGCTCGTCCGCCGCGACGTCGACATGACCATCGTGAGCAGCGCTCCGCGAGGCGCGGAGGTGCCCGCCGTGGGCGCGATCGAAAACGTGGTCCAAGGCGACCCGACGCTGATCGTGACGAACACCGTCGAGTTGGCCGTCGTCCGCAGGCTCGGGGCCGACGCCGTACCGACCGACGCCGTGCTCACCGGCGCGGTCCTGACCGGCACGTGGCCCGGTCAGGAGACGCCGGTGCCGTTGGCATCCGCGACACTTCGCTGACGACGTTTCACTGAAGCCGGCCGGTCGGGTTCAGTCCTTCCAGGGCATCTCGTCGCGCAGTCCCTCGTGGATCGCGTAGGCGTTTTTCACCGCGGCCTTGAGCGCGCCCTCCACCCACCGCCGGTGCCGGCGGTCGCAGGCGTCATTGGCGAACCAGACCCGGTTCACCGGCCGGATCACGTCCTCGTAGAACGCCTCGCTCATCTCGAACGCGCGGAACAACGGGCCGATGCCGCACGCGAACCAGTCGAGCGCCCAGTCCTTGTACACGCCGAACTCGAACGTGTCCCGCGCCTCGGGGTGGATCTTGGCCAGGTCCTCCAACGCCTGCGCGACGCACTCGTCCCCCGCCAACGGCGTGTACGGCATGGAGTCCTGCTCCCAGCAGTACGACGCGATCATCACGCCCTTGCGGAACCGGGTGTCCTGGCCCGCCGGCGGGTAGACGACGTTGCGGATCGCCAGGTCGGTCACCGTGAGGCCGTGCGTGATGCCGTACGCGGTCTCCCACCACCGTTCGCTGAACTGCATGAACAGCTTGTGCGCCCGGCCGTAGTAGGTGTTGCGGATGGCGTACCACTTGTCCGGGTCGAGCCCTTCGATCTCCATGTGCCGCAGGCTCGCGAACGGCACCGTCACGATGCACTCGTCCGCGACGATCGTCTGGGTCCGGCGGCCGGCCCTGAAGTGGACGCGCACCTCGCTGTCGGTCTGGTCGACGGCGTGCACTAGCGCCCCCAGCCTGATGTCGTCCATCAGGAACGGCTCGAACGCCCGGGGCAGCGAATCCGCCCCGGCCGCGATGTAGTCCAGTCGGCCGAACACGTCCTCGTAGTAGTGCGAGAACCACTCGACCAGCGAGAAGTGGTACCGGCCCTCCAGGTTGAACAGCGGTCCGAGCATCGCCAGCGCGCCGTCGCTGAGGCCGCGTTCCTTGAGGTACCCGAGCAGCGTGTACCGGTCGTAGTCGGTCAGCAGCCGGTGCCACGCCTTCGCGTCGTCACCCTCCTCCATGATGTCCACGAGCGGCTGCACGGTGGCACGCAGCAGTTCGTGCGGGGTTTTGTCGATCTCTCGGGGCGACATGGCGAAACTGAACTGGTCGGCGCTGAAATCCCGCCGGCGGACGCCCTTTCCCTGGAGGTACACGAACGTGTCCTCGTCGTACATCGGAAACGGTCTGATGGGCAGCTCGAACTTCTCCTCGATCAGCCACCGGACCAACGGGTGCTGCTGCGGGAACCGCATCGCGCCGAACTCGCCGTACATGTCACCCGCGAAACCGCGGTAGGTGAGGATGCGCCCGCCCAACCGGTTCTGACCTTCGAGGATGACCACCTCGTGACCTGCTTGTTTCAACAGCATGGCCGCCGTCAATCCGGCCATTCCCGCGCCGACCACCACGATCCTCCGCCGCGGCGCGGAACTCTCCGGCAAGCCTTCCTTGAGCAGATCGAGAACGTCGAGCCCCATCGGAATCCACCTCACGCCCATCCATTCCGCGATCATCCGCGGAGTTTCGACACCGGGAGGTGGCCATCCTCGATATCCGACCGTACTCGGCCCGAGAACCGGCGGCCAACGCCCCGATGGGGTGATGTGAAAATTACCGAATGTGCCCGCATTTTCGCGCCGAATATCCGGCCCGGACCGCGGCCGGTCATGCCACCGCACCGTCCCGCATCGCCATGGTCGCGGGCAGGTCGTCCTGCTCGCCTTGACTTGCCCTACGCGACGATGAGTTCTAGAGTTCTAGATGTGTCAGCCACAGAAGTCAGCACCGACGCGATGCGCGCACCCGACGCCGCCGGTCGGTTCGGAAGGTTCGGCGGGCGGTACCTGCCGGAAGCACTCATGCCCGCCGCCAAAGCGGTGGAGGCGGCGTTCCGCGAGGCGTGGTCCGATGCCGCGTTCACGACCGAGTACCGGCGACTGCTGGCGACCTACGTGGGCCGGCCGACGCCGTTGACCGAGTGCGCGAGGCTGTCCGAAGCGCTGGGCGTGCGCGTGCTGCTCAAGCGCGAAGACCTCGCGCACACCGGCTCCCACAAAATCAACAACGTCCTCGGCCAGGCGCTTCTCGCCCAGCGGATGGGCAAGCGCAAGCTGATCGCCGAGACCGGCGCGGGGCAGCACGGCGTGGCCACCGCGACCGCCGCCGCGCTGCTCGGCCTGGCCTGCACCGTCTACATGGGACAGACGGACGTGCGGCGGCAGGAGCTGAACGTCTTCCGGATGGAACTGCTCGGCGCCGAGGTCGTGCCCGTCACGTCGGCGAACGGCGTCGGCACGTTGAAGGAAGCCACCAACGGCGCGCTGCGCGCGTGGGTGAACGAGACCGAGAACGCGCACTACTGCGTGGGCTCCACCATGGGCCCACACCCCTACCCGTGGATGGTGCGCGAGTTCCAGCGCGTCATCGGTGACGAAGCCCGCGCGCAGTGCGCCGACCGGCTGCCCACCGCCGTGCCGGACGTCGTGGTGGCGTGCGTCGGCGGCGGGTCGAACGCGGCGGGCACGTTCGCCGGGTTCGTGGACACCCCGGCCCGGCTGGTCGGCGTCGAAGCGGCCGGCGGCAGCGCCGTGGACAAGGGCAAGCTCGGCGTGCTGCACGGGTTCATGTCGCACTTCCTCCAGGACGACGACAGCCAGGTCCTCGAAGCGCACTCGATCTCGGCCGGGCTCGACTACCCGGGCGTCGGCCCCGAACACGTGCACCTCGCCTCGATCGGACGCGTGCACTACACGAGCGTCACCGACGAGCAGGCGATGCGGGCGTTGAAGCTGGTGACCAGGACCGAGGGAATCCTCCCCGCGCTCGAATCCGCGCACGCGCTGGCGTGGGTGGTCGACGCCGCCGCGACCGGTGAGCTGCCGGCCGGGTCGACGGTGCTGGTCACGTTGTCCGGCCGCGGTGACAAGGACATCCACCAGATCAGGGAGCATCTCCGATGAGCGTCGCCGTGGCCACGTTGGAACACCACTTGCGGGCGGCCCGAGCCGACGGGCGTCGGCTGCTGATCCCGTACGTCATGGCGGGTGTCGTGCCCGACTGGCTCGACCTGGTCCGGGGTGCGGCGGAGGCCGGGGCGGACGCGATCGAGATCGGGTTGCCGTTCTCCGACCCGATGCTGGACGGGCCGACCGTGCAGCAGGCCGCCGCGCTGGCGACCGGTCGTGGCGCACGACCCAGGCCGTTGCTCGACTCGTTGGCGGGGCTGGATGTCGGGGTGCCGCTGGTCGTGATGACGTACGCGAACGTGGCGATGACGTTGACGCCCGAGCGTGGTGTGGGCGGGTTCGTCGACTACCTGGCCGCGGTCGGTGTGCGGGGCGTGATCGTGCCGGATCTGCCGTTGGAGGAGTCGGCGGAGTACCTGGCGCGTGCGTCGGAGGCCGAGGTCGCGGCGGTGCTGCTGGCCGCGCCCTCGTGCGATGACGAGCGGTGCCGGGAGATCGCGCAGGCGTCGTCCGGTTTCGTGTACTGCATGAGTTCTATGCGCATCACCGGCGAACGCGCCGACCTCGCCACGACCGCCCGTGAGACGGCACGGCGGCTCAAGGGGATGACGGACTTGCCGGTGGTGACCGGATTCGGCATCTCCACGGTCGCGCACGCGGTGGAGGCCTGTGCGGACGCCGACGGCGTGGTGGTCGGGTCGGCGTTCATGCGGATGCTGGTCGACGGCGCGCCGGTCGCCGAGGTCGTGGACGCGGTGGCCGCGTTCCGGCGGGCGCTATCCTCGGCCGGGGGTTGACCGAGGTCGGGAGTTTCCACCGGTGGACGACGGGCGGCGCACGGGCCGCGAGTACGGCACGCGCGTGCCCAAGTACCTGGCGATCTACCGGGTGCTGGCCGACCGGATCGCGGACGGGCGGTACCCGGTGGACGCGCCGCTGCCCGCGCAGCGCGAGTTGGTCGAGGAGTTCGACGTCTCGCTCATGACGGTGCGCCAGGCGATCCAGGCGTTGGAGTCGGACGGGCTGTTGGAGACGCGGCACGGGGTGGGGACGTTCGTGCGGGGGCCGTCGTTCTCGTACGGGTTGACCGGGTTGCGGAGCCTGGCGCAGGACTTGGTCGAGCAGGGCATCGAGCTGGAGACCGAGGTGTTGGACTCCGGGCTCGTCGTGCCGCCGGTGGACGTGGGCACGCGGCTCGGCGTGCCGGAGGGCGGTCGGGTGCTCGCGGTCGAACGGCTGCGCAGCACCCGCACCACCGGCACACCGGTCCCGCTGCTGTTGCAGACGTCCTACCTGCCGGAGGAGATCGGGGCGCGGATCGGCGCCGAGCCGTTGCGCCACCAGTCCCTCTACCGCCTCCTCGCCGACGTGGGAACGCCCGTGCAGCAGGCGAGCGAGACCATCCAGGCGGTGGCGTTGACCCCGCAACAGGCCGCGAGACTCCACCGCGAGCCCGGTTCGCCGGCCTTGCTGAGCTGCCGCCTGAGCCGCAGCGACACCGGCGCCCCACTGGTGGACGACCGCGCACTGTTGGTCGGCGACACCGTGATCACCGCCGAACGCGCCGCCACCGGCACGAACCTCGCCTACGAACACCTCCCCACCTGACCGCGAGCCCTCCAGTCAGACGGCTTGCCTGAGCGGAGGACTCGCGGGGGTCAGGGGTGGGTGGCGGGCAACCAGGCTTGGCGGGCGGCCGCACGGGTGAACTCGCGGACGTGGAGGCCGGCGCGCAGCCACGCGAACGGGAAGTCGTCGCCGGTGTCGCGGACCACCCGGCCGAACGCGTCCCGGCCACGGTCACGTGACGCGGCGGCCAAGTCGGCCAGCACGTCGGCGGTGGTGGTGAGGCCGGTCCGGGTCAGGGCGGCGACGTCACGGTCCGCCGACGAGATCGCTGCCACGGCACGGCCGCCCAGCGCCACCCGGTGCAGCACGTTCTCCAGGGGACGCACCGGGCGGGGGACGCGTTCGGCCGGTTCCGGTCGGGGCGGCAGCTCCCGGGTGCCGTCTCCGGCGACGTGCGAGCGTTGCAGCCGGTCCAGGCCGAGGTCGACGTGGTGCCGGAGGTTGCCGGGCAGGTCCAGATCACCGGCGACGGCCAGCGCGACGGCCGTTCCGGGACGGTCGGGCAGCAGGCGGGCGACGAAACGCAGCCGCACGCCGGCGGCGCTCGCCAACAGCCGCAGGTTCTCCCGAGCCCGCTCACCCTCGCCGACCAGGTCGACATCGGTCGTGTCCGTGGCCACCCGCAACGCGCCACCCGCCGTGCCGAGCACGGTGCCGTCCAGGAACAGCAGGTCCGCGCCGGCCGGGCGGTCGCCCTCGGGTCGGGTGTCGGCCTGGAATGCGCGCGACACCTGGTCTGGCAACGGTTGCGCCCACAGGCCGGCCAACGGCGGGTCGGTCCAGGACGCGGCGGACGCGGCCACGGCGCGAACGGCCTTGCCCGCGCCCAGTCTGTGGTCCGGGGAGGCGGTGCCGCCGGACAGGAGCAGCCCGGCGCGTCCCAACTCCCGTTGGCTGAGCCCGGACTCGCCGATCGCCACCGGACCGCTCGCGGCGGCGGAGATCCGTTCCGCGCCACCGGGCATGATCGCCGGGACGGTCCACAGCACGCCGTCGGCGTCCACCAGGTGGGTGACGACACCGCTGTAGCCCGAGCCGCTGACGATCACTTCGGTGCACAGGCCGTACAGGCGGAGGGAGCCGATGGGCCGGTACTCGCGCCGGGCGGTGCCGCGCAGTTCGGCCACCGGACCGGTGTCCGTGCGCAGGTCTTGGCACAGGAGCATCAGGTCGACCAGCTCGGCGGTGAGCAGTTCCCGGTCGAACGACGAGTCGCCGGCACGTGCGGCGGCCAGGGCGGCGGCAATCCGCAGACCGTTCGCGGAGGCCCGGTACAGGCCCGCGACGCGTGCGGTGTGCACGGCTCGCAGCAACCCGGCCCGTACCACCGCGCCACTGCCCGTCGCGCCGGCTCGGAGTACCGTCGCGCACGCGTCCCACAGCGCCGCCGCTGCCGCGCGTTCACTCCCGGACGCGGGTTCGGCGTCGGGTGCGGGTTCAGTGTCGGCTTCGGCGGCGGCCTCGGTGACCTCGGTGACCTCGGCGTCGGAGGCGATGTCGGCCGCCGAGACGGCTATGCCGCGGTGCAGGCACTTCGGCGCGAGCAAGCAGCTGCACGCGAGGTCGTCGGCCGATGTGAGGGCCCCGCCGTGCAACGTCCACGTCAGCGTGGTCTCCGCATCAAGCGCGACGTGCGCCGTGTCGCCGTCGACGGTCACCGTCCACTCGGCGACCCGAGCCAGTGAAGCGTCGACCCGCTTCCGCAACCGGGGCGGCAAGGCGTCGAGCACATCGGCCACCACCACCGGGGACACCGGGGGCACGGTCATCCGCGCACCTTCTCCCCCACCCAGCGCGCCAACTCCTGCGGGCTCAGCGCGGCGATCGGCATCCCGGCCGCGACCAGCGCGCCCGCTACCGACGTGGAGTAGCGGGCGACGCCGCGGTCGTCGAGGCTCGCGCAGCCGAGCACGGTCACCCCGGAGGTGACCAGCTCCCGGACCTGCCCGAGGAGCGGCCCGACCGGACCGCCCTCCTCGAAATCGCTGACCAGTACCACCATCGTCCTCTCCGGAACGGTCACAAGGGAACGGGCATGACGCAATGCTCCCGCGATGTGGGTGCCACCCCCGACCCGAACCTCCAGCAGCAACGACAACGGGTCCGAAACGCGGTCGGTCAGGTCCACGACCTCCGTCGAGAACGCCAGGAAGTGCGTCGACAGCGCGGGCACCCCGGCGAAGACCGAAGCCGTGAGCGCCGACCACACCGTGGAGGCCTCCATCGAGCCGGACACGTCCACCACCAGCACCAACCGCCAGTCGCTCGACCGCCGTCCTCTGGTGCGGAACACCGGGCGTTCCGGCACGACCACCACCCGCCCGTTCGCGTCACGGCGCGCGGTGGCGAGGTTGGCGCGCAGTGTGCGCGGCAGGTCGAGCCGACCACCGGGACGCCGGGTCGGCACCGGCAGTTGGATGCCGCTCAACGCCGGGCGCATCCGGTTGGCCAGCTGGGCGGTCAGCTCCCGCACCAACCGCGCCACCAACGGCCGCAGCCGCGCCAACGCCGACTCGGACAACCCGCCGGCCAACGACAGGACGTTCCGCAGCAGCTCCACCGAAGGCCGCACCGAGCCGGGGTCGATCTCCAGCGCCGCCTCCAGCCGACCGCCTTCCGCCGCCGCGGCCAGCACTTCCTCCCGGACGTGGTCGCCGAACAGGTCCCGCAGCTCCTCGGACCACTCGCGCACGTCGGGGAACGGGCTGGAGCGGTCGGCCCCGAGATCACCGGACGACGCGCCCTCACCGCGGTCACGCCCGTACAGCTCGTCCAACGCGGCGGCATAACGGCCGACACCGGCAGGCCGTTCACCACTGGCCCCCAGCACCAACCGCCACCGGATTGCCGCAGGCAACGTGCCCGAAGCCGTCACCGAAACCGCAGGTGCCTCGGCGGACGACACGGTCCGTTCACGGCGCTCGGGCAGCAAGCCGTGGGCGCGCAAGGCATCCGCCCCGGCCTGCTCGGCGGCCAGCCAGACCGCCAGCAACTCGGGATCGGGGGCACCGGACGCGTCGACCCGGTCACCGGTCCGCTCCTCCACGACCGCCAGCACCCGGGCCCGTGCCGCCGGACCGACCGACGTGAACGCCCCGCGCAACGCGGGCAGCCGGTCCAGGAAATCCCGGTCCGCCAAGCCTTCCACCCGGTCCAGCAACGGCGACAGCGTTTCCGGCGTCTCCAACAACGGCCCCGCCGCCGCGAGCACCCCGGTCAGCCCGCGCCGCAGCACATCCCGCCGTTCGGGGGTGCCGGCACCGTCCACCCACGACGCCACCCGCTCCCCCAACGCTTCCGGCGGCGCAAGCCCCAGCAGCACCCGCGCCGCCCCGGCAGCCCCGGCGATCAGCGGCGCGCCCTCATCGGCCAAACGCCGCAGGCACGCCGCGAGCCGCAGCCCGTGCACCTCGTGCCGCTGCCCCAACTCCACCAACGCCCGCGCGTCCGCGACGTCCTCGGACCCGGCGAGCCCGTCGAGCTGGCCCACCGCCGCCGTCTCCAGTTCCCGGGCGAGCAACGGGTGCGCGTCGAGCACGTCACCTGGTGTCCCGGGCAGGTGGCCGGCACGCAACCGGTCCAGCAAGTCCAACGCCGCCAACAACTCCCGCAACGTGCCGGCGGACGGCAGGACGGTCGCCGCGTCGTCCAGCACCACGCCCACCAGGTCGGGCAACCCGCACGCGGCAGCGTCGGCGAGGTCGGCCAGCACCGCTGCGGGGGTGTGACCACCTCGCTGCTCGCGTTCGGCACGCCGCGCGCGCAGCCGACCGGACGCGGCCAGTTCCAGCGTCGCGCCCCACAACCCGGCCACCGGCAACGTCGCCGCCGTCGCCGGAGTCCACGCCACCGTCCACCGGGTGGTGAGCGCGTCACCGCCGCCGACGCCCGTGGTCGCCGTCTCCTCGGCGTACGTCACCCCGAGCACACTCAACCGCCGCAACGCCACCTCACGCCGTGCGTCCAGCGCCGACCGCAACGGGTCCAGCCGCAACGACACCGGCTCCCGAGAATCCGGACCTGGCAGGCGAAGCGAGTCGAGCAACGTCTCGACGGCCGGAGCCAGACCGGATCGGGGCGTGCCGGGCGCGAGCACCCCGGTGCGGTGCCCCACCAGCACGTCCCCGGCGGCCCGAGCCACGACCCGACCGCGTCCCAACGGCTCGGCGTGGGTCAGCACGGTCTGCACCGCCTCCACCACCTCACCCCGTCCAGGTGCGGGCAAGCCGCGTAGCCGGGCAAGGTCGACTGCCAGCCGCAACGCCTCGCGCGCCTCACCCGGACCGGCGGGGTGCCCGAGCTCCCGCACCCGCACGCAGATCCGCACGATCATCGACGCCGCAGCGGCCTCCACCGCGCCCGGATCACCCGCCGCCTCCAGCACGGCCTGCTGCCACTCGGGATCGCGGATTCCCGCCGGATAGCCCGATCGTTCGTCCAGCAACCCGAACCCGTACGGGACCAACGACGTGACGACGTCCGCCTTCGGCACCGGCGAGTCGTCCACCGACCCGTCCAGCAACGCCGCCGCGTGGAACGACCCGATCACGGCCGCGCACCGCCGTCCGTCCGCACGCTGCACCGCCCGCCGCATCCACGCCTCGCGACGCAGGTCGAACGGGTCCACCCCGCTGTCCTCGGCGTCCCGGCGCAACGCCCAGCCGACCAGCAAAGCCGCCCGCCGCACCGCTTCGGCGGTCTGGCCCGGCGCGGCGGCCTCCACCAGCCGGTCCCACAGGTCGTCGCCGTCACGGCCGGTGGTGGCCCGGCGCAACGCGTCCGTCAACGGTGACGCGCCCTGCCGTCCACCTCGGTGCCCGTCACCGCGCGCCGCGATCGGCAGGTCGCACGGGCGGACTTCCACGCCGTTCCGGTACGCCCACCGGATCGCGGCCAACTCGGGTGAGAAGTCCGCGAACGGGTAGAACGCCAGGCCGCCGTCGGGGGACGCGCCGGACAAGGCGACCGGCGCGACCAGGTGCGGATCGGCCAGGAACGGCAGCCACTCCCCCAGTTCCTCCGGCAGTTCGACCAGCAACACCTCGGGCGCGAACGCCTCCAGCAGGGCTGGCATCACACCGGCGAGCGCGGGCGAGTGGTGCCGCACCCCGATCAGGTGCGGCACTTCGTGTCCGGCGAGCCGGTCGGCGAGATCGGAGTCGGCAAGCCGGTCGGCAAGACCCGGGTCCACGGGCCGGTCGGCGAGGTCGGAGTCGGCCAACCGGTCAGCAAGACCCGCGTCGGCCAACCCGTCGGCGAGATCCGGGTCTGCCAACCCGTCGGCGAGTTCAGGCGTCGAGTACGTCACGGAGTTCCCACAGCCGCCGCCACGTGCGCGCGCCCGACTCGGCCCGCCGTCGCACCGCGCCGTCCCAGTAGCCGAGCAACCGGACCGCGTCGGACGGGTCGTCCTTGCGGACCACGCCGAGCAAATGCCCTGGCAGCAACGACAACGGGTCGCGGTCGCCGGGGAAGTACGCGTCGGCCAACCCGAGCGAGGTCGCCACCGACACCGCCTCCGCCGTGCTCATCACGGTGGACGGCCGTTCGACCGCCCAGCCCTCCTCGGACACCCCGTTGCGCAGGTCGCGGAACGCGGTGACCAGCACTTCCAGCACCACGTCGTCCACCGAGAACGGCGCGCTGACCCGTTCCAGCGCGGCGCTCGCCTGCCGTCGCACCAACGCCGTCTCGGCCGCCAGGTCGCCGATCGGTCCGACGGCCTCGAAGTTGAACCGCCGCTTCAACGCCGCCGACATCTCCGACACGCCCCGGTCGCGCAGGTTCGCGGTGGCGATCACGGTGAAGCCGGGCGCGGCGTGCACGGTCGCGGCGTCCGTGCCGGACAGCTCGGGCACGGCGATGCGCCGGTCGGACAGGATCGACACCAACGCGTCCTGCACCTCCGGCAGGCACCGGGTGACCTCTTCGACCCGCACCACCCCGCCGCCACGCATTGCGTTGAACACCGGTGACGGCACCAGCGCACGCGGACTCGGCCCCTCGGCCAGCAGCAACGCGTAGTTCCAGCCGTAGCGCAACTGGTCCTCGGTCGTGCCCGCCGTGCCCTGGACGACGAGCTGGCTGCTGCCGGACACCGCGGCGGCCAGCAGCTCGGACAGCATCGACTTGGCCGTGCCCGGTTCGCCGACCAGCAGCAGGCCACGCTCGCCAGCGAGCGTCACCACCGCCCGTTCGACCAGCGCGCGCTCGCCCACGAACTTCGGGCTGATCAGCAGCCGGGACGGCACGCCGTCCACCGAGACGCCCTTGGGCAGCGCCAGAACGTCGCCACTGCCCATCACGAACGTCACCACGGCACGCGGTGTGAGCCGCCATCCGGGAGGCCGGGGGCCGCTGTCGAAAGCCGCCAGGAACGCCAACTCCTCGCGGAAGGCGTCCTCGGCCGGTTCGACCTGCCTGGGGCCGGCCGCTGTCGGTTCGACCCCAGTGGGTTCGACCTCAGCTGATGCGGTCACCTGCGTCCTCCGGTCTTCAACTCTTCGTAGGCGGGGGTGTCGCCGTCGAGAACCCGCTGCCACGCGCGCGCGAACAGGTCCGCGACGGGTTCCAGCGGCACGATCGCGCCCGGCCGGTCCTTGGTGTACTCGAACATCGGCGCCTTCCACATCTCCAGCGGCAGGTGCGGCGTCGACAACGCCAGCCACCCGCCGGGCAGGAACAGCGACCGCCCGGCCCGCGCGCGTTTCGCGGTGAGCACCAGATCGGTCCCGGCGAGCGCGGCACGGGCTTGCTTCAGCCGGGCGGGCTTCCACCCGGTCCACCTGGCCACGTTCGCGTCCGTCGGGTCGGGCAGCGCCAGGAGTTGCAGGTACAGCGCCGCCGCGTCCTCGGGCAGCCCGAACCGCTCGGCGGCCTCCGCCACCAACGCGGGCACGGACACCGTCGGGTCCTGGTGGTACGCGGCCGGGTCGACACCCTCGGGCGCCGGCACCGCACATGCGGCGGTGAGGCGGTCGTCCGCCAGCAGGTCCAGCATCCGCAGCGTGTCGTGCCCGCTCGAGATCGTGGCGACGGCGACCAGCACCTCGTGGTCGCCGGGCCCGATCAGGCCGGGACGCGCCACCACGCGGCAGTACTCGTCGCCGACACGGGCCATCTCCAGCCAGCCGTGGAACCCGTAGACCTCGGTCGTGGTGGGCTCGTCGACGTCGAGCAGCGCGCAGACCTTGTCCAGACTGACCCAGCGGCCGAGTTCCACGGCGAAACCGGGGTCCGCGACCCGTTGCCGGGCCAGTGCCAACGCCTCCGGCAGCCGGGCACGCAGCGGCGAGCCGGACGGCAGCCGGTGCGCCAGCCACAGCAACACCTGCGGCACCGCCCACAGCGCCATCCGCTCGAACCCGTCGGGGTGACGGGCCTCCAGTCCGGTGCCGTTGAACGTCAGCTCGGCGTCCTTGGTGAGCCACGACGTGAGCTCGGGGTTGAGCACGCCCGTCACGTACTCGCCGACGCGCTGCACCTGCACGAACTTCACCGCGTCCGCCAGCACGTCGTCCGGCACCGGCGTCCGCTGCCCGTGCGCGGCGGTCCACACCTCGGCGACCGCGTCCACGTCGGGGCCGCGGGTCCACAGGTCGGCCGGGTCCGCGGGCACCGCGGCGGCCAGCAGCCGGCGGAGGTACCAGCGCGACAGCCCTTGCAGCCGTTCCTTGGCCGCCTTCGCCCCGGCCGCGGACAGGTCGAGCAACTGCCGTTCGGCGGCGTCGAGGAACTTCGCGCCCCACTGGAGCACGCCGGGCATCCCGGCCAGCAGGACGGTCGCCTCGGCGTTGCTCAGACCCGTGCGCTCCACCAGCGCGGGCACCGCCTCGGGGAACCACGGCGCCGGGCCGCGTTCCGCGAGCACGTCGAGGAACCGGGTGATCCGCTCGCGCGGGAACGGCGTCCGCACCTCGTCGGCGTTCTCGACCCGCCAGTCCTTCGGCAGGTGGAACACGCCGGGCGTGCGGCTGAACTGCACGCCGTTGAACCGGCTGCCGGGCTCGTTGCGCCACTGGGACTCGAACAGGGCGATGAACCCGTCGCGCACCGGCACGACCCGCCCCTTCGGGGTGGTCTGGCCCCCGGTCACGACCACGCCGACAGTGCGCCAGTGCCCGGCGGCGTCGGTCATGCCGCTGTCCGCGACGGCCCGCAGCACGAAAACCAACGCGGCCCGCTGGTCCTCGGGAGTGAGCGGTGACGCGGCACGGTGTGCCAGCGCGGCCAAATCCGGCAGCGCGGAGAACCAGTCCGGCACCCCCGACTCGGGCAGCTCCCGGTCCACCGGCTCGGCCTGCGCGGCCGTCTCGGCGAGTGCGGCGATCAACTCGGGCAACCTGGTCGGCGACTCACCCTGCGTGTAGCGGGAGGAGTGGTTGCCGAACCAGCCGAGCGCGGCGGCGACCTCGTTGTCGGTGATCGAGGGTCCGGTGGGTGCGAGGACGGGCTCGACCAGCCGGGCGGCCTCGGCGATCAAGGCGTAGTCGCGGTAGCCGCGCAGCAGGGCGGCGGCGCGGCGCACCATGTCGGCCACGCCGGCGATCAAGGCGGGGTGGGTGAGGCCGGGCAGGGCGGCGGTGACGGCAGTGGTCACAGCGTCGCGTTCCCCGCGCACCAGCGCGTCCAGCCGGGCGCGCATCGACGGCGGCTTCTCCTCCTGAGCCGCCAAGGCGGCGGCGAGCATGGCGTCCACGGCCTCCCTGGTCACGCCGCGCAGAGCGGCGGACCCGGCCTCGTCGCGCGGACGCAGGAGGTGCCACCAGTCCAACCCCGGCACGAGCGGCGTGCCGGCCGCGTACGCCGGGTTCTTCGCGGTGGCCGACAGGGACGCCAACTCGACGCCGTCCGGGTCGAACAGCACCATCGACTCGCGGGCGCCGGTCACGGTCAGCTCCGCCCCACCGGGCAGGCGCAGCACGCCGATCGGGCTCCGACGACTGCCGGACAGCCTGACCCGGCGGCCGTCGATGCCCTCACCGGTCCACGAGCCGTCGGCTTCGCGCCGCACCCGCCAGCCGTGCAGGCCGTCCGCAGCGCCGAGCGGGCTGCCCTCGGTCCCCGGCACGGCGGGCCGCAGGTCGCAGTCGCCGAGCGAGAGGGAAGCGCCGTCGGCGGCGAAGTCCTCCACGAACCGGGGCAGGCTGGCCCGGCCGCGCTCGCCGGTGGCCGGGTCGATTTCGAACCAGCGCCACCCCTGGTGGTTGTACGCCCCGATCCAGACCGTCGTGCCGTCACCGTGCGCTTCCTGCACCGGCGGCACGACCGTGTCACCGGGGTGCACGGCCCGCCCGCCTCTGAAGCGCCCTCCGCCGGGCAACGCGATCGACGGCGTGGCCGATTCGCGCCGGGAGTAGTAGCGGCTGCCCTCGCCGACGGTGAACACGCGGTCCGGCGCGTCGCTCCAGTACGCCAGCTCGCCGTCCGGCCCCTGCCAGCGCACCAGCAGCACACCGTCGAACCACGACGCGCGCGGCTCGGGCCGGTTGCCGCGGGCGTCGGCGGGGATGCGGGACACGTGTTCGGCGAGCACCCCGTCCGGGCCGACGACCACGAACGTCTCGCCTCGGCACAGCACGAGCGCGGGCCAGCCCTCGCCGCACACCTCGACGCCGGCGTTCTTGGGCACGGCGGCGGACCGCAGCCGCTCGACCGCCTCCTCCAGCGCCGGCCACCCCAGCTCGTCCAGCAGGCCGGCGCGCAGCGTCGTGCGCAGGGCCGCGCCGACGTCGGTGGCGGCGATCGACTCGGCCGCCTCCGGCACGTCCACGAACGCCTCCGGCAGGCGCACCACGGCCAGCCTGCCCAGGTGGGCTTCCAGGCTCGGCAGGCCGGTGGCGGCGACCTCGGCGGCGGTCGTGGTGATCCACCCGCGCAGCGCGGCGCGCAGACCCGGCACGGCCATCGCGGCGACCAGCACGTCGACTTCCGCGCTCTGCTTGCGCGACCTGGAGTTGAGGTACGTGACGAACCCCTTGCCCAAGGCGGCGCCGAACCGCTCGGAGGCGGCCAGCGCGGTCAGGTCGCGATGGCCGGGCTTGTCGTCGGACAGCCAGTTGGTGACGGGGAGTTCCGGTTTCTCGCGGTCTTCGGACGCGATCGGCACCCCGCGCGCCACCAACAGGTCGAGCACGTCGAGGTCGCCCTGCGCCCGGTAGAGCCGCGCCACGACCGGCACGCCGTCGGCGACGAGCCGGTCGGCCATCGCCTCCACCAGCTCCAGCAGCCGCACCGAACGCCCTGGGCTCGGCCAGGCGACGCAGCGGACGTTGAGCACCGCCGACAGCCACTGGGCGGGTTCGGCCCGCACCTCGTCCGGCCCGATCAGGGCACGGGTCGCGCCGCACTTCGTGAGGATGTCCAGCCACAGGTCGAGCGCGCCGTCCGCGTCGGGCACGAACGTCAGCAGCCGGCCGCGCACCTCCACGTCGTCCGTCGCCAACGCCACCAGCGAGTCCCGGTACGCCTTCCAGAACCCGGCGCTCGCCCGGCTGATCGCCGAGCTGTCGAGGACACCGCGCAGCAGCCTCAGGTCCTCGGCGCGGAGGTCCCGCTTGGCCGCCTTCGCCAACCGCCGCAGGTCCTCCGGCATCCCGGTGTACGGGGGCAGGCCGCCGCGGGTGCGTTCGACGCACAGGGTGAAGAACAGCTCGTAGGCCGCGTCCGCGTCGTGCTTGCGGGCCAGGCCCTTGGCGTGCGCGGACAGGGCCTTGGCGGTGAGCGCGCCGGCGAACGCGAACTCCAGGAACACCTCGCGGGTGCGTTCCGGGTCGACCGCCAGGTCGTGCACCTCCTCCGCCTCACGGGCCTTGCCGAACATGCTCGCCGCGTAGGAGGTGTTGCCGTGCTGGAGGAAGATCCGCCCGGCCTGCTCGTAGAACGTGGGCAGGAAGTGCGGCGCGGACCGGCCGAGCATGGCGCCGAGCGCGGTGAAGCCGTCCTTCGCCGAACCGGCCTTCGACTTGGCCCGGCGAGCCAGGCGCTCGATGTCCTTGACGAGGTTGAGCGCGTGGTGTGCGTTGGCCGGGTCGTGCACCAGCGCCCACGCTGGGAAGCCCAGCGCGCTGCGCCGGCCGGTGCCGACGTCCTCGACTCGCGCGGGCGCGTCGAAGCCGAGATATTCGCACGCCAGGTCTTCGGCGCGGCCGAGGACGGCGGGCACCAGCCGCACCACGACGCGGTCGGCGAGCGCCGGGTGGTGGTAGTGGCGGGCGGTGACGGTGTCGCGGTCCTCGCCGACGTCGGAGGTGCCGGGCAGCACGGCGCCCGCCGAGAGGAGGGCGTTCGACTCCCGCGCGTTCGACTTCTGCACGTCCGGGTTACGGGCCATCACGCCGCCACCTCCGCTTCCTCGACCACTCGGCCGGCGTGGATCGCCGACGCCATGCGCATGCCCTCGGACCAGGCGACCGGTCCGACGTCGGCGAGCGGCACCGCGGTTCCGTCCTCCAGCGCCCAGGTCAACCCGCCGGTCCACGACTCGTTCTCGGGGTAGTCCGAGCCGATCCAGTAGCGGGCCTCCAGCACCCGGCCGTCCTCGAACGCGGAGTAGACCGCGTCACCGCCGCGGACCGGGTAGCCGAGCGTGCGGCAGCGGGCGAGCGCGTGGTTGAGCTGCTCGAACTTGCCGCCCGAGTAGTCGTCCACGGACCTCTTGCCGGCCACGTCGGCGGGCCGGGTGAACGTCTGCCGGAACAGCTGCTGCACCTTCTGCTCGACGCCCAGCTCCGCGCCGAACTCGCGCAGCTCCTCCAGGTCCTCCAGCAGCACGGGGTGCGGGATGCCCACCACCTCGGGCCGCAGCCGACGGGTGTCTCCGTCGAGCGTGACGACGCCGAGCCCGCGCTCCGGGTCTGCGTCACGCAGGAAGCCGGTCTCCGGGCCGCTGCCGTCGTCCGCCGTCACTACGAGGTCCCGCAGCACGGCGGCCCACGCGGTGTCCGCCCAGACCTCCGCGATCAGTGCCGCGGGCACCGGCAGCGAGCGCACCATCCAGCCGTCGACGGCGGCGAGGCACTCGGCCTCGTGCCGGGACAGCCATTCGGCGAGCTGCCTCAACTGGACGACCTGGGGATCGTCCTTGAGCGACGCGGGCACCGAGGAGAGCAGCTTTCCCTTGCCGTTGCGGCACTGGACGCGCCCGTTCTCCCCGAGCCGCACCTGGTACCCGGCGGCGTCCAGCCAACCCACGGTTCCTCCTGCGAATCGTTCTTGACGGTGTTGGGGCAGGAGGCTAGCGACGGGGTCCGACAAAACGATCAGTTCGGTGGGTTCGTCGCCTCGCCGTGACCACCCGGAGTGGGTTCCCGTACCTCAAGCCTTGCCCAATTCAGGTGTGCTGTGACCCGCGTCTCCCTAACCTTTCCCTCATGAGACTGCTGCTGTGGATCGCACTCACGTGCGCGCTGGCGGTCGAGGGGGCCATGGTCCTTCCGCTGCTGGCGGGCGTGGTGATCGTCGGCTGCGCCGAGGTGCGACCGAGGTCGCCTCGGCCGCACGCCCGACGCCGTCACGACCTCGTCGTGGGCTGACCGGAATAGAACCGATAGAGACGGGTATTTCGTGCGTGAGGGGCGCACGAGTGCTTGACCCGTGCGCCGATGGAAGGTTTTACTGCCGATACGCACGAGCTACCGAACAGTAGGTGATCCGGGCACTTCGAGCACGAGGGCGGGCGCCCTTTACCCACGATCCCGTTGACATTGTCGGCGCGACGGGACGGTATCGGACACGGCCCTGCCATGATTGGGGTCGGCATGTCCCTGCTCAATCGACATGAACACGACTGGAATGAACGCGGCCGACTTGCGCGCCGCGGTCTGAGCCGCATAATGCTGTCCACTGCGGTCGCCGCGACCGTGTCGGCGGTCCTGGTCGCCCCGTCGGAGTCCGCGGTGCCCGGTGGCGATCCGACACTGGCCGGAGGTGGGCGCGTGCAGTCGTTCTGGCTGCACCTGAACAGCACACCGGTGTCCGAGATCGACCTGTTCACCGAGGCGCGCAGGCGCAGTCACATCGTGCTGAACGCCTGGGAGGGCTCGCTGGTGCCCAGGCTCAAGGCGATGAACCCGGCCGTCCAGGTGTTCGTCTACAAGGACCTGTCGTCCACCCGTTCGTACGCCTGCCGCAACGGGATCGACGACGCGCAGTTGCCGACCGGAGTGGGCTATTGCGAGGCGGAAAAGAACCACCCTGAGTGGTTCCTGCTCGATCCGCGAGGTCGCCGGTTCGAGTACAGCGGCTATTCGGGGCATTGGCAGATGGACGTGGGCAACACGGCGTATCAGAACGCTTGGGCCACCCGGGTGATCGAGGACAGCACCGCTTCCCGATTCGACGGCGTCTTCATGGACAACGCATTGTTCCCGTGCGACGCTTATCATCCGGGCGTCTGTCCCGCGAAGTACCCGACCGACGCCGCGTTCCAGCAGGCGTACAAGTCGATGCTGGCGAACACCCGGGACGAATTCGTCGCGGCGGGGTTGAAGACGGTCGCGAACCTGTCCAACGCCCGCCTCCACACCGGCGCTTGGGACGCCTACACCGAGCACCTGGACGGCGGCTTCGACGAGTGGTGGCTCACGTTCGACGACGACAACCTGCTGCCCGAGTACGCCGAGGGGTGGAGCAGGCAGGTCGCCGAGATCGCGTCGAACGAGGCCCGCGGCAAGCTCACGTGGGTGCAGCCGCACTTCACCGCGGGCAACGACCGGGCGTTCCGCTACGCGCTCGCCGGCTACCTGATGGTCAACGGCGGCCACGCCGCGATAGCGGAGATCGAGGAGACCGACCGCTACGACGACGCGTCACCGTGGCACCCCGAGTACAACTGGGACCTCGGCACGCCGTCCGGGCCCTACCGGTCCGTGGCGCGCAACGTGTTCCGGCGCGACTTCTCGTGCGGCATGGTCCTGGTCAACGCGAACCCGACCGGCAGCCGGTCCGTCACGGTGAAGCTGGGCAGCCCGCACGTCGACGAGCGCGGCATGGTCGTGAAGTCCGTGTCGCTGTCGGGCACCTCCGGCTCAATCCTCCGCAGGTTCTGCTGACGGCTCCGGCGTCAGCGGCAGGTGGGCCTGGAACCGGGTGTCGCCCGGCTCTGACTGGACCAGCGGGACCCTTCCAGCGCCCCAATCCGCCGCCTTCGCCGGTCCGCAGTGACGTGCGAACGTGCGGAGACGTCGGTGTCCGCCGCCCCCAGCCCCTGGTATATCGGGAGATTCTGCCCGTGAAGGGGTGTCGGATGGCGGTCTTGGTGCTGGGACGGCCCGTGGTGCGGTCCGGTGGGGTGCTGCGCCACCCGGCGCGGCGGATGGCGCGGATCCTGCTCGGTGTGCTGGCGTTGCGCGCCAACCGGGCGCTGCCGTTGGAGTGGATCATCGAGGCGCTGTGGCCGGGCCAGCCGCCGGCGTCGGCTGCGTCGAACGTGCGCACGCACCTGGCCGAGTTGCGCAGGCTGCTGAGTGCGGCCGACCAGCCGGGCATCGTGAGTTCGCGCGACGGGTACGTGCTGGTCGCGTCGCCGGACGGGGTGGACGTGACGTCGTTCCAGCGGCTCCTGGCCGAGGGCCGGGAGTTACGCGGCCACGGCGCGCACGACGCGGCGGCACGGTCGTTGGCGCGCGCCGTGGGTTTGTGGCGGGGGCCGGTGATGGCCGGTGTGCCGGTGCCCGAGGCGGTCCGGCCGGATGTGACGATGCTGGACGAGCAGCGGATCAGTGCCGTCGAAGACCTCGTCGGCGTCCGGCTGGCGCTCGGTTTCCACGACGAGTTGGTGCCCGTGCTGGCCGGGCTGGTGGTCGAGTACCCGCTGCGGGAACGGTTCTGGCGGCACCTGGTCGCCGCGTTGGCCGCTGCGGGACGCCGCACCGAAGCCGTCGCGGTCTACCAACGGCTGGTGCGGGTGCTCGCCGCGGAGCTGGGCGTGGCGCCGAGCCGGGAGACGACGGAGCTGTTCGAGGCCGTTCGGCGCAACGACGCCGCCGCGCCGGAACCGGGTGGGTGCAACTGAACGGCGCAGCGCGACTTTTTGTGTGCGCGACCGTGTGCACAGGATTTTTACACTCCGGCTCCCATCGAGGAAGGGAGCACGGATGACTTCCGCAATGCTGCTCGACGCCGAGGAACTGGTGGCACGCTGGCGTGCCGGTCTCGACGAGTGGGACAACCCGGCCGGTCCGCTGTTCGCCAACGGCGAGTTCGCCGAGGGTGACATCGTGGCCTGCAACCCGCCGGGCAGCCGCTGCTCGTCGTGCACCGCGTCCGCGCCGGTGTACTGCTGCTGACGATGCCACTTGACGAGGTCGGCGAGCTCGACCGGACCCTGGATTGGCTCATCGGTCCCGCTTTGGACCGGTTGGCCCGTTGTGTGGCCGAGGTCGCCGACCTCGCCGCCGCCGAGGCGGACGCCGTGCTCGACGCCGCCCGCGACGCGTTGCTGGACACCGTGCGGCGCAAGGTCGTCCGCGTCATCGTGCTGGAGCTGAACGCGGCCCGGGTGACCGGCAAGCTCGTCGCCACCGACCCGGCCGGGCGCTGGGCGGAATTCCTGGCGCGGGCGGCGGAACCCGACTTCTGGCACGACCTCACCCGCCACTACCCGCACGTCGTGACCCGATTGCGCGCGGTCGTGACGAACCGGGTCGACGCCGTGCACACGATGGCGTCACGGTTCGCGGCCGACCGGTCCCGGCTGGCCGACCTGCTCGGCGCGGACGCCGGTGAGCTGCGCAAGGTCGAGTTCGGCGCGGGTGACAGCCACCGCGGTGGCCACACCGTCACGCTCCTGCACTGCACCGGTGGCACGGTCGTCTACAAGCCCCGTCCGATGGAGGTGGACCGGCGGCTGGCCGAGTTCCTGGCCGTGCTGACGGTCGGTGACGCCGAGGGCATCCGGGTGCCGCGCGCGATCGTGGCCGACGGCTACGGCTGGGCCGAGCACGTAGCCCACCGGTACTGCGAGACGGACGCGGAGCTGGACGTGTTCTACCGCAACCTGGGCCACTGGCTGGCCGTGATGCGGCTGGTGTCCGGGACGGACCTGCACGCGGAGAACATCATCGCCTGCGGGCCGGTGCCGGTGGTGGTGGACTGCGAAAGCGTGTTCACGCCCCGGCCGCCGCACCCGCCGACCGGCGCCGGCGAGGCGACCGACCTGATCGCCGAACAGCTGAACGGGACGGTGCTGCGGACCGGTCTGCTGCCCGGACGTGGCGCGGGACTGGGCTGGCGTGGCGTGGACGGGTCCGCGATGGGCGGACTGCCGGGCGAGCAGCCCGACGTCGGGATGCCGGACCTGGTGGGAGCCGGCACGGACCAGGCGCGGGTGGTCATCGTGCCGCAGCAGCTGCCGCCGACCCGGAACCTGCCCAGCCCGCACCCCCGGCTGGCCCGCCACTGGCCGCGCGTCGTGGCGGGGTTCGACGAGATGGCGGCGCGGATCACGCGGCTGGACCAGGCCGGTGACCTGGCGCCGCTGCTGGCGACGTTCGCCGACTGCGTGGTGCGGGTGATCGTGCGCGACACCGAGTCGTACACCGAGCTGGCCCGGATGCTGTGGCACCCGGCGGGCCTGCACGACCAGGACACGGCGGAACGCAAGGCCAGGGCGTTGCTCGCGCGGCACTCGATGAACACCCGTGGGCCGGGCGACCCGGACGTCCACGCGGCCGAGGTCGCCGAGCTGCTGAACGGCGACATCCCCGTGTTCACCACCACGCCCGCCGAAGGTTGGCTGCACACGCCCGGCGACACGGTCTGCGGGCCGCGGGTCGACCAGGTGGAGTTGGCGTTGCACAACTGGCGCACCGCGGACCTCGCGCTGGAACGCCGCGTCACGCACGCCGCGTTGGTCAGCGCCTACCTGAACCAGGGCGGAGAACCCGACCTGCACCGCATGACCACCCCGCCACCAGCTCAGTCCTCTTTGGACACACGCCGACGCGCGCTGGCAGCGGAGCTGATGCGTGAACTGGCGGGCGAAGCGATCCGTGGCGGCGACGGCACGGCAACGTGGTTCGCGCCGATCCTGGACCGGTCCGGGTGGCAGACCACTCCCCTCACACCGGACCTGTACGGCGGCACGTTGGGTGTCGCCGTGCTGCTCGCGGCCTACCGCCGGGAGGTGGCCGCGGGCCGTGCCGACGCGGTGGACCACGTGTCGGACCTGCTCGACGCGACCGTGCGGACCGCCGCGTTGACCCAGCGGTGGTGGGCCGCCCAGTCGGAACACACCCGCCGCAGGCCCGATCCCGTGGGCGCGTACATCGGGCTGGGCTCGCAGATCTGGTGCTGGCTCACGCTGCACCGGCTGGGGCTCGACTGCCTGGAAGACGCCGAGTTCCTGGCCGCGCAGATGCCCGCCGCGATCGCCGCGAGCGAAGGCCCGGACGTGGTCGTGGGCACGGCGGGCGCGATCGTGCCGCTGCTGATGCTGGCCGAGCGGACCGGTCACGCGCGGTGGGTGGACGTGGCGGCAGACGCGGGCCGGAGGCTGGTGTCCGAGGCCCGCACCGACGGCGGCCTGGTCCGGTGGGGCGCACCGAACTGGCCGGACGGCATCGGCGGGTTCGCGCACGGAGCCACCGGCATCGGGTGGGCGTTGGGCAAGCTGGCGGCGGTCACCGGTGAACGCCGGTTCTCGACGTTGACCGAGGGCGCGGCGGCGTTCGAGGAGACCTGGTACAGCCGGGAGCGCGGAGCGTGGATGGACCCCCGTGAGCCGAACACGATCGCCGCCGCCTGGTGTCACGGCGCGGTCGGCGTCGGCCTGGCCACCTCGGACCCGGACGTGCTGCGTCGAGCGGCGGCTTCGGGTTTGCGGGACGGCATCGGGTGGACCCACACGCTGTGCCACGGCGACACGGGCACGTGGGAGCTCCTGACGACCGCGCTCGACGCCGGTGTCGCGCCCGACGGGCTGGACCGGGCGAGCCTGGACGCGATGGTGATCGGCAGCCTGGAGGCGAACGGGCCGACCACCGGTCTGGCGCGTGAGGTGTACTCGCCGAGCGTCATGTCGGGCTCGGGCGGCATCGCGTACCAGCTGCTGCGGATGCACCCGGATTGCGACCTGCCGTCCGTGCTGCTGCTCGGCGACGGCCCGACGTGACCGGCGCGACCGGCGTGACCGGCGCGAAGTCCGAGGAGGGAGACCCGCGCGACGGTGCCTTGGTCACCCCGCACTGGCAACTGGACGACACCGCCGCCACCGCACCCCGCCGGGTCTTGCGGGGTCTGCCGTCGGCCACCTGGCCCGTGCTCGCCATGATCCGCCAGGCCGCGCCGGTGCCCGCACTGGCCGTCGCGGTGATGCAGGTGGTGTCGGGGCTCGCGGCGGCGTTCGGGCTGTTCGCCACGACGGGTGTGCTGACCGAGTTGCTGGCGAGCGGACCGACCACCGAACGGGTGTTGGCCGCCCTGCCGAACCTGCTGCTCGTCGGCGCGGCGTTCGGGCTGCGCGGCGCGATGGACGTCGGGGTGTCCCTCGCCCACGCACGCATCACGCCCGCCGTGCGGCGGTTGGCCGAGGAACGGCTGTACGCGGCCAGTCTCACCGCCGACCTGGCCGCGTTCGACGACTCCCGGTTCCACGACCGGATGCACCGCGCCCGCGACCGAGGGCTGTTCTACCTCGAACGCGCGGCCGACAACCTGGTCGAACTGCTCGGCGCCGTGCTGGGCATCGTCGCGGCCACCGGCAGCCTGGCCGTGCTGCACCCGATCCTGGTGCCGGTGCTGCTGCTGGCCGTGATCCCGGACGGGTGGGCGGTGCAGCGGGCCGCGAAGCTCGCCTACGCCAGCGTCGGCCGGACCGTGGCGCTGGACCGGCGGGTGCAGATGGTGGCCGGTCTCGCCACCGAACGTCAGCCTGCCGCCGAGATCCGCGCCTACCAGGCGGAACCGTTCGTGCTGCACGAGTACCGGGTGGCGGCGGACCCGTTGCGGGACGAGGACGTCCGGCTCGCCACCGCGCAGGCCCGGGTGCGCGGAGCCGGCCGTGCGCTCGCCGGGCTCGGTCTCGCGGTGACCTACGTCGTGCTGGGCGGGCTGGTGCGGTACGGCTGGGTGCCGCTGGCCGTGGCGGGCACGGCGGCGATCTCGATCCGGGTGGCCACGAGCGCGTTGAACCGGCTGGTGCTGGCCGCCAACCAGCTCGTGGAGCAGGGCATGTACGTCGCGGACTACCAGGAGTTCCTGGCCTCCGCCGCACGGTCCGCGCAGCGCGACGGCGTCGACGCCCCGATCGATCCGAGCCGGGTGACGCTGGACCGCGTCAAGTTCCACTACCCCGGCAGCGCCCGACCGGCGGTCCGGGACGTGTCGTTGACCATCGAGCCCGGCGAGACGATCGCCCTCGTCGGCGAGAACGGGTCGGGCAAGACCACGCTGGCCAAGCTGATCGCCGGGCTCTACACGCCGACGTCCGGCGCGGTCCGCTGGGGCGGGCACGACATCGCGCTGGTCGACCGGAGCCAGGTCGCCGACCGGGTGATGATGGTGCTCCAGGACCCGGTCCGGTGGCCGCACACGGCCCGGGTGAACGTCCGCGTCGGCAGGCACGACCGGCCCGACCCGGACGGACTGGCGGTGCTGGACGCGGCGACGCAGGCCGGCGCGGACGAAGTGGTCGACCAGCTTCCCGACGGCTGGCACACGTTGCTGTCCAAGCAGTTCCGGGGCGGCGTGGAGCTGTCCGGCGGCCAGTGGCAGCGGCTCGCCGTCGCCCGCGGGCTCTACCGGGACGCCCCGCTGCTGATCTGGGACGAGCCCACCGCGCCGTTGGACGCCAAGGCCGAGTTCGCGGTGTACGAGTCGCTGCGCGCGTTGGCCGAGGACCGGACCGTCGTGCTCATCACGCACCGGCTGGCCAGCGTGCGGCACGCGGACCGGATCCTCCTGCTGCACGAAGGGGAGTTGGTCGAGGAGGGCACGCACACCGAACTGCTGGCGTTGGGTGGACGGTACGCGGAGCTGTCCGAGTTGCAGAGCCGGATGTACGCCGGTGCTTGAGCTGGTGGGGCCGGACGATCCGCGGTACGCGTGGTCGCGCAGCCAGTTCATCGGACGACCGCACGAGGTGCTGCCGCACTCGGTCGCCCGCTGCGCCTCCGCCGCCGACGTGGTCGCCGCTCTCGCGTTGGCCCGGACGCGCGGGTGGCCGTTCGCCGTTCGGGGTGGCGGGCACAGCAACGCCGGCTACTCCAGCACGACCGGTCTGCTGCTGGACCTGACGCCGACGGACTCGCTGTCCGTCTCGGGTGACCTGGTGACGGTCGGCGGCGGCGTCCGGATCGGACGGTTGGCCGAGGCGTTGGCCCCTTCGGGTCGGCTGGTGCCGGTCGGGTCGTGCCCGTCGGTCGGGGTGGTCGGCGCGGCGCTCGGTGGCGGGTTCGGCAGTCACGGGCGGTTGCACGGGCTCACCTGTGACGCGCTGGTGTCAGCGGAGGTCGTGCTGGCGTCGGGGGACGTCGTGGAGGCGTCCGAGGAACGGGAGGCCGACCTGTTCTGGGCGCTGCGCGGCGCGGGCGGTGGCAACTTCGGCGTGGTGACCCGTGCGACGTTCCGGACCATGCCCGCCCGGCCCCGCACCCATCTGAGGATGTCCTGGGACTTCCACCATGCCGCCGCGTTGATCGACTGGTGGCAGCGGTGGGCGCCCGATGCGCCGGACGGGGTGTCGGTGGAACTGGTCGTGCTCGGTCCGGAGTCCCCGGACGAGGAGCCGGTGGTGATGCTGGTCGGGGCGGTGCCCGACCGTGACGCGCTCGGGTTTCCGGACGCGCTCGGGTTTCCGGCCGACGCCCAGCCGGTGTTCACCGAGGTGGTCGACGTGTCCGCCGCCGACGCCGTGTTGCTGCACGCGACACCGCACTCGGCCGTCGCCCGTGATCCGGTGAGCATCCCGCTCGTGCACGAGCGGCCCGGGATGTCGACCGCCAAGACCGAGTTCTTCGACCGGGCGTTGCCCGAGGAAGCGGTGGCGGCGCTGCTTGAGCACTTCGCGGCGGGTCGCCGGCACGGTGAGCTGCGGGAGATCGCGTTCACGCCGTGGCGTGGCGCGTACGGGCGGGTGGCGTCGGACGCCACCGCGTTCGCCCACCGTGACCAGGCGTTCCTCGTCAAGCACACGGTCCTGGTCGGCCCGAACGGCGCGGCGCGGCGTGGGCAGGAGGTGCTGGACCGCCTGGCGGCGGCGTGGGCGATCCTCCACCCCTGGGGCACGGGTCGGGTGTACCCGAACTTCCCCGACCCGGCCCAGGCCGACTGGCAGACCGCGTACTACGGGGCCAACGCGGACCGCCTACGTGCCGTCAAGTCGCACTACGACCCCGACGACAGGTTCCACTTCGCCCAGTCCATCCCCGGGACGGCTCAGGTCGGGAAGATCCAGTAGAGGTCCCAGCCGTTGTACTTCCAGCAGACGTGCTCGTCCACGTCCCAGGGCTTCTTCTGGCCCGCCTCTTCGCATTCCTGCTTGGTTTCGTAGGTGGCGACGTACTGCCAGTAGTCCATGGCCACCGCTTGACCTGGTGCGGCTGACGCCGGGGCGGTTGCGGCGCCCAAGGCGAGCAGGGCCGCGACGACCAGTGCGCGCATCGGTTCCCCCTTCACGGAAAACGCTTTCCACGCGGCGGTACACCGATCCCAGCACAGTGGCCGGCAACCTGGCAATGCGTCGGCCGACGACCCGCACGGGGTACCGAAGTCACTCGCTACCCAAGTCACGCGGTCCCGAAGTCACGCGGTCCGGAAGTCACGCGGTCCCGAAGTCACGCGCCAGGCCGCGGCCTGGTCACTCGTCGTCGAGCTCGACGTCCGTGAGTTCGTCCACCCCGACCACGTCGGCGCCGTTGAACACCACCACGACCCCCAGCTCGCCGAGGCCGGCCACGCTGCACTCGGCGAACCGGACCAGCCAGTCCCGGCCCGGGTGGAAGGTGAACTCCGGCTCGGCGACGGCGTCCGGGCCGTAGCCGGGACGATCGCGCAGGTGCTCGTCCACCGCCTCGTGGGCGGTCTTGAGCAGCCGCTCGCGCTCGTCCAGGACCGAGCCGATGAACGCGAGGTCGAGGTCGTCGGTGGTGGCCGGCTCCTCCACCAGCACGCTGACCGACGTCCCGGCGGCAGTCGCGTTCCAGCACGCCACACCCTCGGGCGTGTGGTCCACCGGCGTCAGCTCGCCGAAGCCGGGAATGGTGATCGTCACCCCCGGATCCTAGCCGCCCGGGGTGCGACCGGCGGGCGGCGGCGGACAGCTGCCCGGCGCGACCAGGCCGCTGTGGAACGCGGCGGCGATCGCCTGGGCACGGTCGCGCAGCCCGAGCTTCATCAGGATCCGGCCCAGGTGGGTCTTGACCGTCGCCTCGCCCACCACCAGGTGCGAGGCGATCTCGGGGTTCGACAGCCCGTGCGCGACGAGCACCAGCACCTCGCGTTCCCGCACCGTCAGCTCGCCCAGCTCCGCCGACGTCGGCAGCTGGTGGCGGGGCCGGGCGGCGAACTCGCGGATGAGCCCCTTCGCCACGGTCGGGTCCAGCCACGCCTCACCGGACGCCACCGTGCGCACGGCGTCGACCAGCTCGCGCGGCACGGCGTCCTTCAGCAGGAACCCGGACGCACCCGCCCGCAACGCCGCGTACACGGCCTCGTCCACGTGGTACGTCGTCAGGATGATGATCTTCGTGGCGTGGTCCTCGCCCTCCGGGTCGGCGTCGATGATCCGCCGGGTGGCCTCCACCCCGTCCACGCCCGGCATCCGCACGTCCATCAGCACCACGTCGGGGTGCAGCTCGCTCGCCCGAGCCACCGCGCTCTCGCCCTCGTCCGCCTCGGCCACCACCTCGATGTCAGGTTCGGCGTCCAGCAGCATGGCGAGACCTGCCCGCACCAACGGCTGGTCGTCCACCAACATCACCCGGATCACCGACGCTCACCCACAGCCCCACTCACCACCGGAAGCACCACCGCCACCACCCCGACACCCGGCTCCGCGTCCACCAGCACGGCCAGACCAGCCCGAACCAACCGCCGGCCATCCACCAACACCACCCGAATCACCGACGCTCACCCACAGCCTCGCTGGCCACCGGACCGGACACCGGGAACACCGCCACGACCCGGAAGCCGCCCGCCGGCAGTGGGTTCGCCTCCAGCCGCCCGCCCACGATCGCCAGCCGCTCGCGCAGCCCGGCCAGGCCGTGGTCGGTGGAGAACGTCCGCTCCGGCCGCCGCCCACGCCCGTCGTCGGTGACCTCGACGGTCAGCTCGCCATCCGCCCACCCCAACCGGACGTCCACCGCCGCGCCCGGACCGACGTGCTTGGTCACGTTCGTCAGCGCCTCCTGCACCACCCGGTACGCGGCCAGGTCCACACTCGCCGCCAGCCGCCGAGGCTCCCCCTCCACCCGCGTGTGGACCCGCACGCCGGCGGCCGAGATGGCGCCGACCAGCTGGTCCAGGTCGGCCAGGCCGGGCTGCGGGAGGCCGTTCACCCCGCCCGACTCGAGGTCCTCGTCGTCGTGGCTCAGCCGTAACGCGGTCAGCATCCGGCGCAGCTCCCCCATCGCCTGCTCGCCGGCCTCCTCGATGTGGCGCAGCGCCTGCCCGACCCGCACCGGATCGCTGTCGAGCACCCGCCGCGCGCCGGCGGCCTGCAACACCATCACCGTGACCGAGTGCGCCACGATGTCGTGCAGCTCGCGCGCGATGCGGGTGCGCTCGACGGCCACCGCCTCCTGCGCCGCCACCCGCCGGCGGAACTCCAGGTCTTCGGCGTGCTGCCGGCTCAACCGCGCCCACCGCCCACCGGCCCACACGCACCCGTACAGCAGCAGGTTGAACGCCATCGTGGCGTACAGGGCCACCGTGGCCTCGTCCTGCGTCCTCGACCGGGCTTCCAGCAGCGAGGACGTCAGCGCCGGGACCGCGCACGCGAGCAGGGCCACCACCGCGACCCGGCTCGACGCGTGCAGCGCGACGGTGAACAGCGCGACGCACGTCGTCGCGGTCGGGGTGAAGTCCATCCCGCCCAGCGGAGCGGCGAGCACGGCACAGGCCCAGACCACGGCGAACACCGCCACCGGGTACCTCCGCCGCACCAGCAGCGCGGCAAAGGCGACCGCGCCGATCGCGATCACGCGCCAGGCGTCGGCGTTGCCCGACCAGTCGGTGCTGACCGTGGAGAACAGCAGCAGGTCGAGGACCGTGGTCGACGCCGCCAACGCGACATCGACGGCGGTCTGCCGGGATACCCAGGCCGGCCGCTTTCCGGTCATGACCTGGGTGGGGCGCACACCTTGATGACCGGGCACAACGGTGCCGGGCCCGACGCCAGCGACCGGTGCTCGAACTCGGGTGCGCGTTGGGCGTCCTCGATCACGGCCGCCTCGCGCAGGAGGTCCGGCGTCACGGCGTCGCGCACTCCCGGCGTGATGGCGCCGATGGTCTCCAGCGCCGCCCACAGGTCGCCTTCGTGCGCGCGCACGGCCTCGTCCAGATCGGTGCCGCTGAACCGGCTCACCTGCGGCTCGTGCCGGGAGGCGTTGCCGAACCGGAGCACGGCGAACCGGTCGCCCCCGTCCTCGGGCAGCGTGGACGACATCAGCACCTGCTCGACGACCAGGCGTTCGATCCGGCCGCCACCGTCGAGCGGCAGCGGCAGCACGAGCAGGTCGAGACCGCCGGTCGCCTCGCCCAGCTCCACCGGCGCGGACGGCACCAGCACCTCGTCCGGCACCACCAACAACCCCGTGGCCAGGTGGCCTTCCCAAGGTTTGTCCGGGAAACCACGGGCTTGGACGGACACTGCGAGACGCACGTTGGAACTGGACACTTTTCCTCCCCGTTGTCGCGTGATCCACGCGTTCGGCGCTCCCTTTTTCGCGCCGCGAACAATGGGACCACGCGCTCTTGGGGATATCGTCCGCCCGGGGTCCGATCTTGACGATCCCCCTCAGGTCTTACCTCGATCGGGCGACGCAGCACGGGAAAGCGGACCCGGCGAATCCACCCGGGGACAGACGAAATGGCCCCCGTCATTCGACAGCATTGCGGTCAGAACCAGGAACCGCAGGAAACCGGATCGACGGAGGCCGATGTGTCCACCGAACCCGTTCCGCGCAGTCACACGAGGGCGTTGTCCGAATGGGGGACGGCGCACTGGAAATCGCTGCCCGCCGCCCAGCAGCCGCCGTGGTCGGATCGCCGGGCACGGGCGTTCCGGGCCCGGCTCGCGCGGCTGGACGGCCTGGTGACGCCCACCGAGGTGGCGGCGCTCCGGGCCGATCTGGCCGAGGTCGCGGCCGGCCGGCGGCTCGTGTTGCAGGCAGGTGACCGCGTCGAGCCGTTCGCCGAGTGCGGCCCGCGCGAGGTGGTCCCCAAGGTCGCGCTGCTCGACCGGCTGGCCACGGCGCTGGGCGAGGGTGACCGGCCGGTGGTGCGGGTCGGCCGGCTGGCCGGGCAGTTCGCCCAGTCGCGGTCCCGCCCGACGGAGGTGGTCGACGGGGTGGAGCTGCCGGTGTACCGGGGCGACCTGGTCAACGCGCCGCAGCCGCACGTCCTGGCCAGGCAGGCGGACCCGGCACGGCTGATCGCGGGCTACCACGCGGCGCGGTCGGTGACGGAGTTCCTGCGGCGTCACCTGCCACTCGTGCGGACCAGCCACGAGGCGCTGGTGCTGGACTACGAGCTGCCGATGGTGCGCCGGGACGAACGGGGCGTCCCGCTGCTGACCTCGACGCACTGGCCGTGGGTCGGCGACCGCACCCGTGACGTCCACGGCGCGCACATCCGGCTGCTTGCGTCGGTGGCGAACCCGGTGGCGTGCGAGATCGGCCCCGGCATGCGCCCGGACGAGCTGCTCGCGCTGTGCGAACGGCTCGACCCGGAACGCGAGCCGGGTCGGCTGACGCTGATCACCCGCCTCGGCGCGGACCGGGTGTCCGCGCAGCTGCCGCCGCTGGTGGACGCGGTCCGCTCGGCGGGCCACCCGGTGATCTGGCTGTGCGACCCGTTGCACGGCAACACGGTCACCGACGCCGACGGCCGCCAGACGCGACTGGTCGAGACGGTCGTCCGCGAGGTGGCGGACTTCCGGGCGACCGTGCACGTCGCCGGTGGCGTGGCGGGCGGTCTGCACCTGGAGACCACGCCGGACGAGGCCGCATGGGACGACTTCTCCACCGGCTCGCACCGGAGCCTCTGCGGCCCGCCGCTCACTCCCGGACAGGCGCTCGCCGTGATCGCGGCCTGGCGTGACGTCCGACTCTGACGTCCGACTCTGACGTGTGACTCCGAGGGGGAGAAAAACCATGCGCAGCAACGTGATCACGTCATCCCAGTGCTCATTCCGGACCGCGCGGGAGTTCGCCGAGCTGGCCGGTGACACCGTGCTGGGCGCCGTCCGCCACTCGACTACCGCCGGTCCGCCGCGGTGGGAGCACGGCCTCCCGGTCCTCCCGCTGCACATGGCACGGCCGGGTGAGCCCGAGGTGGTGGAGGTCTGGCACACGGACGGCCAGATGGTGCGGACCGGCGAGCACAAGGGGCTGCTCTACGCGCACGACGGCGAGGTGCTGTTCGGCGCGGGGTGGATCGGCCCGTCCGCGGACTGCGGCGAGGCGGCGCACCGGGCGTACCTGGCGGCGTTCGAGGTGGTGGAGCGCCTGGGCTACCCGAACGTGTTCCGGATGTGGAACATGATCGAAGGCATCACCGAGGTGTACACGGACTTCTGCGTGGGCCGTGGCCGGGCGTTCGACGGCCGGGCGTTCGACGAACGTGGCCACGCCATGCCCGCGTCCACCGACATCGGCGCGCTCGGCGGCGGCGTCGCGTTCTACTTCCTGGCGCACCGGACGCGCAAGGCGGTGCACCTGGAGAACCCGTTGCAGACCCCTGCGCACACCAGCCGGTGCCCGAGCGTCGCGCGGGCCACCTACCTGACGTCGGAGAAGGGCTCGCTGTACGTCTCCGGCACCGCGAGCATCCTCGGCCAGACCACGGTCGCGCGGGGTGACGTGGCCCGCCAGTGCCAGGTGACGCTGGCCAACATCGCCGCCTTGATCGGCCAGGACAACCTCGCCCGGCACGGCATCGACGGCGGCTACCGGCTGGACGACCTCCGCACGATCAAGGTCTACGTCAAGCGCCCCGAGGACGTGCGGACGGTGACGCGGCTGTGCCGGGACGAATTCCCCCGACGCGCGGACATCGCTGTGTTCACGGTCGACGCCTGCCGCCCCGACCTGCTGGTCGAGATCGAAGGGAGCACACCGTGAACCGAGGGGCCGCGGTGGTGCGACCGCGGGCGGCCTAGTCACGGAGAACTTGGTGCTCGCGCTCACGCGGCACCACCGCCGACGGCGTCGGACCGCCGTTCGGCACGCGGCCGGTCGGTCAGCTCTGAGGGGTGCTGACCGGCCGGCGCGTGACTCTGCCGTCCTGTTCGGACGGTCGTGTGCGGGTCAGGCCCTGGTGTAGGTCAGGCAGTTGGCCGCGTGGTCGCCCTCGCCGGGCCCGACGCGCACACCGGACGCGGTGCACTCCAACTCCTTGTTGTGGATGCAGTCCGTGCGCGAGCACGCCCCGACCTGCGCGATGACCTTCGGCAGACCGCCCTTCCGGGCGAGGGGGATGAACGTTCCGCAGTCGGCGGCGCCGTCGTGACCGCTGACTGTGATCGCGAAAGCGTGACAACCAACATCGTGGTTGTACGAACAACCCGTGACGGTGCACTCGCTGACGGCCGGCATTTCCGTGGTGGTCATAACCGCTCCTCTGACATCAGCTCCGGGACTGCGACGTTGCCACCGACCACCCGGCACCGCAACACGAAACCATTAAGGGAAGCCTAACCAAAGGCCCGGAAATGGGATTCGATCAATGCGCGGAAATGCGATTCACGGTTTGCACAGCGGTGGTTGGCAGAGCATCCCGCTCAACGCGCTGTGGAAGATCCCGTCGATCGCCGCAGGGTCGGCTGTGGTGAACGCCCGGCCGCCGGTGGCGGTGGCGATCCCGGTCAGCTCGCCCAGGTCGGCGTCGGGTCCGATGCCCAGACCGACCAACGGCAGTGGGCGGCGCGGGTCCTGGAGGGCGCGGAGTTCCGCCAGCAGGGTGTCCGCCGTGATGCCGACGGCGTCCTCGTTGCGACCGTCGGTCATCACCACGACCACGTTCAGCCTGCCCGGCTCCCAGTTCTGCCGCGCGGCCCGGTAGGTGGCGAGCACGCTGTCGTACAGGCCGGTCGCCCCGCCCTCGATGGCCCGCACCGCGCGCAACTTGGTCAGCGAGTCGCCGGCCAGGTGTTCGGCGACGGTTCGGGCGGGGAGCAGCTCGCGGTGGTCGCGGTCGCCGTCCAAGTTGGTGGAGAACAGCGAAATGCCCACTTTCGTGGTGGGTTTGACCAAGTCGAAGCCCGCTTCGGTGGCCTTGAGCGTGACCGTCATCCGGTCGAGGCGGGTACCCGGGACGGGTTGGCCCATCGACCCCGACACGTCCAGCAGGATCTGGAGGCGACCGCTGAGGTTGATCGCCGCCCACTGGTTCAGCATCTCGTCGGCCACGTCGGTGTCGGGCACGGCGACCGGCGGGACGGTGTCGGCGGTGGTGCGTTCGGACGCCGGACCTGCGGTGCCGTTCGGCTGCCGGAGGCCCTGTTCGGTCAGGTCCGGTGCGGTTCGCGCGTCGAGGAGTTCGGCGAGCAGGCGGCGGGCGGCGTCCCGTTCCCCGGATCGGGGCATCACGGTGAACGGGTAGTCGAGCGGCGGGACGGGCGGGTCGGCGTAGGCGGCCACCAGGCCGGGGCGTTGCAGCAGTGCCTGTTCGGACACGGGGAACGCGGCGAGTGGGTCGGGTCCGTCGAGCCTGGCCCACAGGTCGGCCGCCCGTTCCTCGGTGTCGGTGGACAGCCGCCGGAGGGTCGCGGTCGCGGTGGGGAGTTGCCGGACGCCGAGCACGGCGGACAACCCGATCGGGTCACGTGCCGGGTCGGGGAGGCCGACGCGCAGGTCGAGCACCTTCGGCCAGGTCAGGGGTTCACCCGGCCAGCCGAGCGCGCGGGCCGACTCCTCGGCGACGCCCAGCACGACCGGTGACGAGGCGATGGACGTGCCGCCCACGGGCAGTTCCCACGCGCGCCTGGCCTGGGTGCGCTGCAACCACACGGTGGACTCGGGAATCCACACGTCAGGGTGATCGGCGGCCGGGTCGGCGAGCGCGTCACCGACTCGGGCGGACTGCGCGCCGGTCACGACGACGCGCAGGCAGGGGTCGGCGAGCCGCTGGGCCGCCTCCTCGACCACGGGCGCGATCTCGGGCGCGGCGGTGACGTCGAGGATCCGGGTGCAGTCGGCGGAGGAGAAGCGGAGGTGCGGGTAGCCGACCCAGGCCGTGACGGCGAGGAGCAGCAGCACACCGAACACGACCGCCGGCCTGCGCACCGCGTTGCCTCCCGAGGGCGTGAAGGGCCGATCGCACGGTAGCCGCAGACCGGTTGTCCGTGCGCACAAAACCTTCTGTGACCAGTGCCAACGCGGTCGCCGTTACGTTGCGGGGCAGGGCTGTCATGGGAGAGGTGCGAGTGGACTTCGACCAGGTTCGCCGGGACTGGACCACCCTCGGCGCGCGGGATCCGCTGTGGGCGGTGAGCGTCGCGCCGGACAAGCGGGGTGGGCGGTGGGACGTCGACGAGTTCCTGGCACAGGGCCAACACGACGTCGCCCGCACCCGTTCGTGGTTGGCCGCGTTGGGGTTGCCGACCGAGTGGGAGCGGGTGCTGGACTTCGGGTGCGGCGCGGGCCGGTTGTCGCAGGCGTTGGCGGAGTTCGCGGACGAGGTCGTCGGAGTGGATGTGTCGGTCCCCATGCTGGAGACCGCACGTGCCCTGGACCTGGGTAGACGTCGGCCGGCGGATGGTGGTGGGACGTGCCGGTTCGTGCTGAACGAGGCGCCGGACCTGCACGTGTTCCCGAGTGGAAGCTTCGACCTGGTGTATTCGGAACTGGTGCTGCAACACCTGCCGTGGCGGGTGATCGCGGGTTATCTGGCGGAGTTCGTGCGGGTGCTGCGGCCGGGGGCGGTCGCGCTGGTCCAGTGCACGACACGTCCGATGTGGACGGTGAAGGGGACGGTGTGGCGGATAGCCCCGGCGCCGGCTGTACGTCTGGCACAACGGGTCCTGCTCGGCTATCCCGCGCCGATGTTGATGACGGCGGTGCCGGCGGCACGGTTGCGCGCGGTGGTGCGGGCGCATGGCGGTGAGGTGGTCGACACCGCGACTACGCGGGAGCCGGCGACGCATTGGGTGTCTTCGCGGTACGTGATCCGCAAACTCGCCGGGGAGCGTTGACATCAGCATCGTCGACCCGCCGACGGCCCCGGGGAGCGAGAACACCCGGCGAAGGGCTTCGCAGGCGTCCCCGCCCAACGCCGATCCCCTCACCCCCCACGCCGCCCCCGCATGCACCCCTTCGCCACCCAGCTCCCCCGCCGCGCCGCCCAGCGCACCACCGCCAACCGCTCCTCACGAGCCTCCGCCCAACGAACCATCGGCCATCGCTCCCCAAGCCTCGCCTCCCAACGCGCCTCGGCGATCGGCTCCGCAAGCTCCCGACGCAACCGGGCGAGCGGCATCCCCAGCGCCCCTTCCCGACAGAAACCGGCGAACCGCTGCACAAGCGACCTCGGCCGGCGGAACCCGCCCTAGGGCTTCACAACCGTCCCCGGCCGACGGGACCCGACACACAGCGGCAAATGCACCTCCGCCAAGCGAAACCGTGCCAAGAGCTTTGCAAACATCCCCGGCCAACGAAGCCGGACAGGCGACCCCACAAGCACCCCCGCCAGGCCAAACCCACCAAACGGCTTCGCAGGCGTCCCCGGCCAACGAAACCAGGCAAGCGACCCCACAAGCACCCCCGGCAGGTCGAACCCGGCGAAGAGCTTCGCAGGCGTCCCCGCCCAGGGGACCCCTGAATTTGATCCTGCCGGCAGGGACCGACAAGAACGGGCGTTCGGGGCGGGTCTGTGGACAACTGCGATCTGTCCCCAGGTCGCCGGTGACGTGGATCGTCGCCGCGCTGACCGCCCTCTCCTTCCTCCAACTGCCGGGCCGCACCACGTTCGACACGAAGCTAGACCTGGTCGTCGACCCGCTGTCCTTCCTCGCCCGCGCATTGCGCCTCTGGAACCCGGCGGCCAGCGGCGGGGAGTTGCAGAACCAGGCATACGGCTACCTCTTCCCCATGGGGCCGTTCTTCGTGCTCGGCGACCTCACCGGCCTACCGCCCTGGGTGACGCAGCGGCTCTGGTGTGCGCTGCTCTTGTGCCTGGCCTACGGCGGCGCGCTGCTGGTGGCGCGGGCGCTGCACATCGGCACGGAACCAGCGAGGCACGTGGGTGCGTTGGCCTACGCGCTGGCACCCCGGATGTTGACCGAGATCGGCCCCTTGACCGCCGAGACGCTGGCCGCGGTGATGTTGCCGTGGGTGTTGCTGCCGCTCATCACCGTCCAACGGCTCGGGCCGCGCAAGGCTGCCTGCCTGTCCGCGGTCGCCGTGCTGGGCATGGGCGGCGTGAACGGGGCCGTCGTGGTGATGGCCCTCGTGCTCCCAGCACTGTGGTTGCTGACCCGCCGCTGGACGTGGGCGCACGCACGGCTCGTCGCCTGGTGGTGCGCGGCGGTGACAACAGCGGTGTTGTGGTGGCTGCTGCCTTTGCTGTTGCTCGGCCAGTACAGCCTGCCGTTCGTGGACTACGTCGAGTCCGCCACCAACACCACCGCGCCGACCTCGCTGTTCCAGGTGCTGCGCGGCACGAACCAGTGGGTCGCGTACGTCGTGCAGGGCACGCCGTGGTGGCCGGCCGGGTTCCTGCTGGTCGACAACCCGGTGCTGATGGCCGCCACCGGTCTCCTCGCAGCGATCGCGCTGGCGGGGTTGGCCCGCGCCGGACTGCCGGAGCGACTGTTCCTGACGTTGGGCGTGATCACCGGCGCCGTCCTGCTGACCATCGGGTACGTCGGCGCGTTGGACAGCCCGCTGTCGGAAGTGGTGCGCGGTCTGCTCGACGGACCACTGGCGCCGCTGCGCAACGTGCACAAGTTCGAGCCGGGGCTGCGCCTACCGCTGACGCTGGCACTGTGCCACGCCATCACCGCACGAGCACCACAGAGGCACGCACGGACGAGGTGGGCGGTCGGGGCGTTGGTGGTGTTGGTGGCCGCCGCACCCGCGTGGCTGCTCACGTTGCGGCCCGGACCGGGGTGGGACGAGATCCCGGCGTACTGGCGTGAGGCCACCACCTGGCTGGCCCACGCGGACGGGAACGGTCGGACGCTGCTGGTGCCGGGCACCGGGTTCGCCGAGTACACCTGGGGCCGGCCGATCGACGAGCCGGTGCAGTCGCTGGCACGGTCACCCTGGGCGCTGCGCAGCCAGGTCCCGCTCGGTTCGGAGGGCAACACCCGACTGATGGACGCCGTGGAGGACGCGCTGGCGGACGGCCGCGGCGCGCCGGGTCTCGCCGACTTCCTGGCACGTTCCGGGCACCGGTTCCTCCTGCTGCGCAACGACGTCGAACGCGCCGACGTGCCGCCCGTGGCCGTGCTGCGCGAGGCGTTGGCCCGCTCCCCCGGCTTGACGAAAGTCGCCACGTTCGGCCCGGACACCCAGTCGACGGCGGACGTGGACGCAGGGCTGGGCAAAGTGCCCGCGCTGGAGGTCTACCGGGTGGACCGGGACGTGCCGCGGGCCACTGCGGTCGTGCTGGAGGACGTGGCCACGGTGAGCGGCGGGCCCGAGTCGTTGTTGCCGCTGCTGGACTCCGGTCTGCTCGATCGGCGCCGGCCCACCGTGCTGGCCGGTGACGGCGGCGCGTCGGAGGGAACGGACTGGCTGGTCACCGACGGTCTGCGCAACCGGGAGCGCAACGTGGGCCGGATGCGGGACAACCTCGGCCAGACGTTGACCGCCGACGAACAGCCCCGGCAAGTGCGGCCCGCGTTGGACGTCCTCCCGTTCGACGGCGTGGAGCACCGGACGGTCGCCGTGCACCGGGGCATCCGCGGGGTCACCGCGTCGTCGTCGGCCGCGTTCGCCGACTCGGTCCGGGGCTCGGACCTGGCATCGATGCCGTTCGCCGCACTGGACGGCGACCCGTACACCGCGTGGCAGTCATCCACGGTGGAAGGCCCGGTCGGTCAGTGGCTGGAGGTCGCACTCGACACCCCGCGCGTGGTGACCGAGGTCGGGCTGCGGGTGGTGGACGACCGCCGGGTGGGGTGGCCGGTGAGCCGGGTGCGGATCACCACCGACGCGGGCGAGGTCGAGCACGAGGTGGCCAGGGGATCAGGTGAGCAGCGGTTCCCGGTGGCGGCAGGGCTGACCGGGCGGATCCGGGTGACGGTCCTCGCCGTGGCGGCCGGGAGGGTGACCGGCAACGTGGGTATCGCGGAGCTGAGCGTGCCTGGTGTCGCGCCGCAGCGCGCGCTCCGCGTTCCGCAAGACGTGGACCCCGCGCCCGGCCAACGGACCGCGTTCGCCTTCACCAGAGGCTCGCAGCCCCGGTACGCCTGCCTCCGGGCGGGCGAGGTCGTGCGGTGCGACGCGTCGCTGGCCCGGTTCGGTGAGGAGCCGCAGGGCCTGCACCGGCTGTTCCGCACGACGACGCCCGCGACCTACGGCGTGACGGGCACGGTGCTGCCGGCCGGTGGCGCGTCTCCCCCGCTGGAGTTGCCGGGACTGACCGTGGCGGCGTCCACCCAGTTGGCCGGTGACCCCGGTGCGGCGGCGCTCGGCGCGGTGGACGGCGACCCGGCCACCACGTGGATCGCCGACCACACCGACCAGCGGCCGGTCCTGCGATTGGCGTGGGACCGGGCGCGGGACATCACCGGAATCCGGCTCACCACCACGGCGGGCTCGGGCGCGAGCACACCGTCCGAAGTAGACATAACGACTGCGGCGGGCACGGTGCGGCGAGCGGTGGGGCCGGACGGCACGGTCACGTTCGCGGGAACGACAGATCGCCTCGACATCGCGGTGACGCGGGTGGCAGCAGGCTCGCAGGGAGCGCCTGGCATCACCGAACTGACGCTCGACGGCGTCCAACTCCCGGCCATCCGGCAGGACACGCCGGTGACTGTGCCGTGCGGACGCGGTCCGGAGCTGCGGGTGGACGGGATCTCCTACGAGACGTCGGTCTCCGGCACGGTCCACGACGTGGTCGAACACCGCCCGCTACCCCTGACCACATGTCCGGACCTGGCCGAAGGCCTGGAGCTGAACGCGGGTGAGCACGAGCTGCGGACCGGTCGGACGGCCGACTTCCTGGTGCAGGACGTCTGGTTGCGCCAGGTCGGCACGCCGGCCGCCGAACCTCGGCAGCGGGCGGTCGAGGTGGTGGAGTGGACGTCGGCGCACCGGCAAGTGCGGGTGGCGGACGGACCGGCGGCGGTGCTCGCCGTGCCGGAGAACGCCAACGACGGTTGGGTGGCGACCGTGGGTGGGCGGCCGTTGCCGAAGACTCGGGTCGACGGGTGGCAGCAGGCCTGGCGGGTGCCGGCGGGCGCGGTGACGGTGGTGCTGGAGTTCCACCCGGACCGGTCGTACCGGACGAGGCTGCTGATCGGCGGTCTGGCCGTGGTGCTGTTGCTGGGCGCGGCTCTACTGCCGACACGGCGGCGGCGTGCGCAGGTCGCTGCGAACACGTCACCGCAGGTCGAGTTCGGCACCAGGCCAACCGATGGTCGGTGGGTGCCGTGGGTGGTGACCGCGCTGCTCGTCGTGCTGGGCGGGATGGCCGGGTTGGTGGCGTTGTTGGCGTGCCTGTTCCTGCGCAGTCTGGTGCCGAAGCGTCGGCGGGCGGTGTCGATGGCGCTCGCGTTCGGTGGCATGGCGGTGGCGACCGGTGTCAGCGTGACCGGTCGGGTGTTGGGCCATGGCCAGGAGTGGGCTTATGGCACGGCGGCTCAGGCGGCGGTGCTGGTGGCGCTGGCCGCGGTGGTGTCGGCCAGGATCAGGTGGTTCGACGATGCCTGATCTGGACCTCGACCGCCGCGCCGGCCAGCACCAACAGGCCGGTTGCCACGACCGCCGCGCTCACCACTTCGAGTGGCGAGTCGTTCAGCCACAACAGAACCAGGCCGGTCTCCACCGCCACGGCGAGCCACGTCAGCAGGGTCGCCCGACGGTCGTGCCCCGCGATCCGGGCGAACAGCAGGATCTGCGCCAGCGACAGCAACGACCCCACCACTGCGAACGGCCACAGCGCCAGCACACTGTATACATAAGACTGTCCACCGATCAGCCGCATCGCCTGCGACCCGAACAGAACCGAACCGACCACAACCACACCGTCCAGCGCCGCACACACCGCCAACGCCCCCACAACCGCCCTTCCACGGCCGGTATGGTGACCGGCACGCGCACCGGCGCTCGCCAAGCGGGGCAGGATCATTATGGCGATCGCATTCGGAAGCCAGTATGCAATCTTCGTCAGCACGGCACCGACCGCGTACTCGCCCGACGAGACCGGCAGGACGTGCCGGGCCAGCACAAGGTCCAGGTTCACCAGCACCACCATGGCCAACAACGCCTGCACGGCATGCCCGGCCTCCCGCAACCGGACGAGTGGAAAGCGGGCGGGCCGCGGCCGTCCACACACGACCCAGCCCACGACCGCCGAAACCGCCGTACCCACCGCAACCCCGGCCAGCGCACCCGTAGTGGACCGCGAGATCACCAGTCCCACCAACGCACCGCCGACCCTCAACCCCGCCTCCGCCGCGACAAACGCACCGAACACCGCGAACCGCTGACGTCCTTGCAGCAACCCGTGCCACAGACCATTGACTGTCAACGGCCCCACAGCACAAGCCAGCCACACCACCGCGAGCACGTCCCCCACCCGCAGCACCCCGACGATCACCGGCACCGCAACCCCGGCAAGCACCGCGACAACCGACGCGACCGCCAGCCCAAGACCGATCAGCGGCGCACGGCACTCACCGGGATGACCGGCGACGCGCAACGCCACCACCGTCTGCACTCCCATGGCCGGCACCGCACCCACCAACAGCACCGCCAGCAACGCACCCAGTTCACCGAAGGCCGCCGGCGCCAGCGCACGAGCCGCCACAACGGTCAGCAGGTACCCCGAAGCGTTCGACGCCATCACCCCGGCCGTGACCGCGAGCGCCTGTCCCCTGGCCCGACGCGTGCTGACGGCCACGGCACTCCCCCTCGGTTACCGGACGGTAAGGTCTGCACTGTAACCGCGCCGCCTGGCAGTGGAAACCCTTGACCACCAAGGAATTCCTCGATCGGGCCGCCCTACCGGCGGTCTCCGTAGCGATGGCCTTGATAGTGCTGGCACCGACCCTCAAGCCCGGTTTCGTGCTGACCTACGACATGGTTTTCGCCCCACAGCACAGCCTTCTTCCCGACAGCCTCGGCCTCGGCACAACCCCCGCGCGTTCAGTGCCCGCCGACGCCCTCATCGCCGCCGCGACCGCGATCATCCCCGGCGACGTGGTCCAAAAACTCTTGCTGGCAGCGGCATTTGTGCTCGGCCCGCTGGGCGCGGGACGGCTGACCCCCACGACGTCGACCGGCACCCGATTGGTAGCGGCCACCGCGTACGGGTGGACGCCGTTCGTCGCGGAACGGCTGTTCATGGGCCACTGGCCGTACCTACTCGCGTACGCGTGCCTGCCGTGGGTCGCACAGGCCGGGCTAGCACATCGCCGTGGCGAGCCGAAATCCTTGGCACGGCTGGTGCTGTGGTCGGTGCCCGCCGCACTCACCCCGACCGGTGGACTGCTCGCCGCCGGCACCGCACTGGCCACGTCCGGACGGCTGCGCGCCGTGCCCGCACTGGTGCTGCTCAACGCGCCGTGGTGGGTGCCGTCGCTGCTGCGTCCGCCGACTTCCGCCCCGAACGCGGTCGGGTGGTTCGACGCGCGGGCCGAGAACTGGGGTGGCGTCGTGCTGTCCGTGCTGGGAACAGGCGGTTTCTGGAACGCCGACGTGACGCCGACCAGCCGCGAACTGCCGATCATTCCCGTGATCACGCTCGCCACCGTCGCGGTTGCGGCGGCTGGTTGGCCGATCCTGGTCCGCCGGATTCCCCAAGCCCAAGGCCTGCTCGCACTCGGTGGCGTCGGTCTGGTGTTCGCCTTGGCAGCTCACCTGCCGTTCGGTGCGACGGCGTTGCAGTGGCTGGTCAGCACGGTCCCCGGCACCGCACTGCTGCGTGACGCCCAGAAGTGGGTGGCGTGGTGGGCGCTGCCGCTCGCCCTCGGTTTCGCCTTGGCCGTGGAACGCGCACGGCCCGCACTGGCCGTCGGGATCCTGTTGCCGGTGCTCGCGATGCCCGACCTGGCGTGGGGCGGCTGGGGCAGGCTGACCACGGTCGACTACCCGGCCGACTGGTCGACGGTCCGCGAGATCCTCACCCACGACGATCACCCCGGCGACGTGCTCGCCTTGCCGCTTGGCGCTTTCCGGCAGTTCGGGTGGAACGAGAACCGCACGCAGCTGGACCCCGCACCGAGGTTCCTGCCGCGCACGACCGTCATCGACGACACCGTGCACGTCGACGGAAACCCCATCACCGGCGAGGACACCCGGCTCCCCGCGATCCGCGAGGCCCTGCGCCACAACGGCGACCTGGGCGCGTTGGGCATCGGTTGGGTCCTGGTCGAACACGGCACTCCCGGACGCATCGACGCCAGGACAACGGAATCGCTCACGGAGGTCCATCGCGGCGCCTGGTTGAGCCTCTACCGCGTGCCCGGTCCAGTCGCCGAGAGTCACGTCCGACTTCACGCACCGGTGGTCGCCGCCGACATCACAGTACTGCTGTTCGTAGCCGGATGCCTGTTGTGGCAAGCGTTACCGGCCGGTAGATTGATCGGACACCGACGGCGCGAGGAGTGACACGTGGGCAAGATCGTGGCAGCAGTGGTCGCGGTTCTGGCGGGCCTGGCGCTCGCCGCCGGTGGCGTCGTCACCCTCGTCGGCGTGGCCGGACCGGACAGTTCGGTCGACTTCGAGCACGCCCCGGCCGCCAACGGGTCCGGCGGCGCGGTCGACTACGGCACGTCCGGCAACTAGCGTCCACTGTGGACAAGGCAACGCTGTCCCGGTCCGTGCGGCTGTTCCGCGCGTTCCGCTACGAGCAGACCGACCGTGACACGTTCTACCGCGTGCTGGCGCAGGACTCTGCGGACCAGGTGGAATCGTTCACGCCGCTCGACGGACGGGTGCTGCTCGACGTCGGCGGCGGTCCCGGCTACTTCGCGGAGGCGTTCCGCGCCAAGGGCGCCCGGTACGTCGGCCTCGACCCGGACGTCGGCGAGTTGTCGGCGCGCGGCACGCCGGGGCAGGACATGGTGCGTGCCAGCGGAACGAACCTGCCGGTGCGCACGGGTTCCGTCGACGTCTGCTACTCCTCGAACGTGTTGGAGCACGTGTCGACGCCGCACGCGATGCTGGCCGAGATGGTGCGGGTGACGAAGCCGGGCGGCACGGTGTTCCTGTCGTTCACGCCGTGGTGGTCGCCGTGGGGTGGGCACGAAACGTCACCGTGGCACTACTTCGGCGGGCACTACGCGGCACGCCGGTTCGCCGGGCGGCACGGCCACGAGCCGAAGAACCGGTTCGGCACCAGCCTGTTCGCGTTCTCCGTCGGCGCTGCGTTGCGCTGGGCCAAGCGGTGCGAGGACGCCACGTTGGTGCGGGCCCTGCCGCGTTACCACCCGTCGTGGGCGACGTGGGTCGTGCACGTGCCGGGCCTGCGCGAAGTGGCGAGTTGGAACGCGGTGCTGGTGCTGCGCAAGAACGGGGACAGCCGCAAGAACGGGGACGCCGGCAACAACGCGGACGCCCGCAAGGACGGGGACGTCTGAGCGGGCGTCCCCGTCCTCCGGTTCTCACACCGGCGCGGCGACCTTCGTCGGCGGTCCCGGCCGGCTGTGCCGTCCACGTCCGGCCGCGAAGAACATCAGCAGCGACACCGCGAGCAGCACACCGCCCGCCGCCCACAGGATCGGTGGCAGTCCGGTGATGAGCGACAACCGGGAGACGTTCTTCTCGCTCTCCGCGACGTTCGCCGCCACCGTCTTGTCGTCCAGGGTGAGCTCGCCGTCGAACACGACGGTGCCCTGTCCGACGCCCTGTCCCTCGGTGCGCAGCTCCTGCCGCACGTCCTCACCGCCGGCGATCACCTTGCCCGTCACGGGTTCCACGAACAGGGTGCGCGTCACCTCGTAGTACAGCTCCGCGCGCACGGTCGGCACTCCGGGTTCGCCCACCAACGCGCCCGGCACGTCCCGCTCGTCGATCCGGGTCGGCGGGATCTGCTGCACGAACCGGTACGTCGTCAGGCCGCGCACGTCTTCCTCGCCGAGGTAGCGGATGTCGAGGGCCTGCTTGACGTTGCCGTCGTACCAGAGGTAGTCGCGGCGTTGGGTGTCGAACGGGAACTTGAAGCTCAGTCCGGGCTGCTGCCGCTCGCCCCGGTCGGCGACGACGCGCTGTCCGGAGACGTCCTCGTAGTACTGGTTCTCGCACGGGGTGACGCCTTCGCCGGAGTGCCGGTCCAGGCACAGCGAGCGCAGGCCGGCGGTGACGACCAGGCCGTCGTCGTCGGACGTGACCTTGGAGGCTTCGACCCACACCGTCACGTCGCCGTCCTTGGTGACCTCCTCGGCGCGGAGGTTGCCGGTGACCTTGGTGCTGGAGGTCAGGGTGAGACCTTCACGGATCTCGGGCCTGGCCCGGTCCCCTTCCGGCACGTAGACCAGCGCGGTGATGCCGGTGCCCCGGGCCACCGACAGGGTGTCGATGTCGTGCGGGACCTTGGCGAGTCTCGGGTAGGCGTACAGGCGCAACAACAGGCCGGCGGCCACCGCGAACACCCCCAGGCCCAGCAGGACGAAGGTGGCGTAGCGACGCAAGGGTCCTCCTCCAACGGTCACGACCGCGGTTGCGATCGGTGGTCTTCACCCAGCGAGGGCACCTGGCCAAACGGCACCGGGCCGAACGACTGGTCGCCCACTCGGCCGAGGAGCCGTTCGGTGGCGCTCGCCGCGCGCACGGTCACGTCCTCGGCCCCGGCGGCACGCAGGGAAACCAGCAGGTCACCGGGGCGGCACTGCTCGACCAGCACCCAGCCCGGTCCCACCCGAGCCCCGGGCCGACGCGGCACGTCGCGCGGCGTGAACTCGGCGACGGACGCCTCCGGCATGCCGGGCAGCCAGCCCCCGGCGGTCGCACCTTCGACCAGCGAGGCGAACCGCGCGCCGGAGTCGTCCCAGTCGAACCTCGCCGCCCAGTCACGGCACCGCGCGGCTACCCGTGACGCGGTGGCCGGGTCCGCCAACTCGGTGAGCGCCCACAGCAACACATCGGCAACGACGGCACCGCGCGGCATGAGCCAACCCGTTTCGCCGTGCCGGACGGAGTCCCGCAGCCCGTCCACATCCCGGCACACGGTGGGCACGCCGTGCGCCGCCGCCTCGATCACGGCCAGACCCCAGCCCTCGCCGTCGGACAACGTGACGTTGAGCCAGGACCGGGCCAGCAGGTCGGACTTCACGGCCTCCGGCACATGTCCGTGCACGACCACCGCCCCGCCGCAGCGCGCCGCCCATTCCCGCAGCGCCGCTTCCTCCCGCCCGCCGCCCACGACGTGCAGCCGCAGCCCCGGCAGCCGGTGCCGCAGCACGTCCACCGCGTCGATGAGCCGGTCGACCCGCTTCTGCGGCACCAGCCGACCCAGGCACACCACCGTCGGCTCGGACGCGCGCGGCGGCAGGTCGGCGGGCGCCGGGTCCGCACCGTTCGGCACCACGTGGACCGGCCCGCGCCAGCCGAGCCGCGACCGCATCGCGTCCACTGTGGACGGCGACACGGCGACGGTGACCGCGTTCCGGTACACCCGGCGGGCCACCGGCCCCTCAAGCCACCGCCCGACGGCCGCGAGCCAGGCCGGGAAGTGCACCCGGAACTGGTCGTGGTGCACGTGGTGCACGACCTGGACGACCCTGGCACGGCCCACCGCGAGCGGGCTGAAGAACGGGATGCCGTTCTGGCAGTCCACGACCACGTCGATCGCCCGCCGGTGCCGGAACAGCCACAGCAGCGCCCACGGGTACACCGTCCACCTGCCGCCCCGGCGCACCGCGGCGACCTGCCCGATGCGGTCGGCGGCGCTCTGCCCGACGTCCCGCGCCGTCAGGAACGTGACCTCGGCGCCGGTCCCAGCCACCGACGACGCGATCCGGGTGGCGTACAGCTCCGCCCCGCCCGCGAACCGGTGCCCGGAATCGCGCCAGTTCACCACCACGATCCGCATCTACGCGGCCTCCGCGACGAGCACCGGCCGCGTGACCGGCCGTTCCTCGGCGTCGAGCAGCGCCCGGATCCGGTGCAGGGCGGCGAAGCTGCGGTAGCCGTCGCGCAGGGTGTCGAACGTCGACCCGGCCACGTCGATCCACCGCACCGGCACCTCCTCGATCACCGCGCCGAGCCGCTGCGCCCGTGCCAGCACCTCGACGTCGAAGGTGAACCCGGTGGTGCGCAACGGCTCGAACGCGGCCCGTGCGACGTCGGCAGCGAAGAACTTGAACCCGCACTGCGTGTCGCCGATGCCGGGCACGATCGGCTGGACGGCCCGCCTGAACGCCCACGCGCCGACGTGCCGCAGCGGGCTGTTCCTGGCCCGCACGTCCGACCGCGGGTGTGCCCGTGAGCCGACCACCACGTCCACGCCGCGGCGCAGCCGGTCCAGCACGGACGGCACCGCGTCCACGCTCGCGGCCAGGTCGGCGTCGCAGAAGCCGATGAACCGGCCGCGTGAGGCGAGGACACCGGCCCGGACGGCCGCGCCCTTGCCCCGTTCCGCGCAGTGCAGCAGCCGCACCGGCCCGTCGTGCGCGCGGACCACGTCCACGGTGCCGTCGGTGCTGGCGTTGTCGACCACGACGACCTCGGCCGCGATGCCGCGCAACGCCATGTGCAGCCCCACCAGGCTCGCGGGCAGCCGTCGTTCCTCGTTGTAGACCGGCACCACGACGGACAGCTCGACACCCGCAAGGCGCATCGACAGGCTCCTCAACATTGAGACGCAGGTCACACGGGCCGAAAGTTACTCAACAGTAGATCCGGTGGATCGAGACTCAAGAGGTGATCGGAGCCGCAGCACCCGCCCTACCGCCGTGAGGCGCAACGGGAACACCCATCCGGTCCAGTCGCCGTACGCGCGAAGGACCGAGCGAGACAAGGAACATTGTCCCCACGCACAAAATCAACCGTCGAGGCGGACGCTCTCCACGGCCAGGTACAGCTCGGAGATCCCACGCGGGTCGGTCAGGTCCCGGCCGGTCAGGTCCTGCACCCGGCGGATCCGGTAGCGAACCGTGTTGGGGTGCACGAACAGCCGCTCCGCGGCGTCCTTGGCCGAACCGTGCTCGGCGAACCACGCGTGCAGGGTGTTCAGCAGCACCTCCCGTTCAGCGGACGGCAGTGCGAGCAGGTCGGCCAGCACGTGGTTGGCCAACTCCCGGGCCAGCTTCTGCGCCCCGGCCACCAACGTGGTCAGCGGCCGGTCGCCGAACCCGACCACGCCGGTCTCCCCCGGCGCGAGGCACGCGTGGGCGATCCGGGCCCGCCGCAACGCCGCCGGCAACAACGCCAGACCCGACACCGCCGGACTCAGCCCGACCGCGAACGACGTCGCCTCCATCGCCTGCCGCAACGCACGCACGTCGGCCGTGCGTTCGACGGCCACCACGCCCACCTCGCTGTCGGACAACCGCCGCCACACCGCCCGTAACCTGCTGTGCTGGACCAAGTCGGACAGGCAGCGGTCGCCGGTCGGCTCGCCGTAGACCAGCACGAACGGCCCGGCGGGCGGCAGCCGCAGCACGCGCGCGGCGTCCTCCAACTCCTCCGGCTTGGTGTACCGGCCGTCGAGCAGGCCACCGATGACGGCGAGCCGCGCCTTCTCGTCGTAGCGGGCGGAGTCCGTGGCGACCTCGGTGTAGGCGTCCGCGATCACGTCGGAGAACGAGTCGATGATCTGCCAGACGGTGGCGCTGGCGGGTATCAGCTGCTCGGGGGTGAGGGTGCGCGACGACGCGGCCCGCCCGATCAGGCCCTCGTAGGCGAACGTGCCCGCGATCCGGAACGCGCGCAGCACCGCCGACAGCGGGATGCCCAGCCTCGCCTGCGCCCGACCGGTCTTGCGCGCGGCGTCGAGATCGACCTCGCGCGCCTCGATGAACGCGTTGAAGGCGTGCCCGAGGTTGACCTCGCACACCTTCCGCACCTCGGCCGGCGCGCTGATCTCCAGCCGCCGGTAGAACTCCTCCTTCTGGCCGAGCAACCGGGCGAGTTCGTCCGCGAGCTCGGGCAGCCTCCGCAACTGGCCGCGGACGACCTCGATCAGCTCGGCCGGCAACGGCGCCATCATCGTCGGGGCGACCATGAGGTCAACGTAGCCCCGACATCACCATTGGCGGAAACCCTTGGTATTCAACAGATATCACTGCACCGATGAAGACGGCGATCCCGCTCGGGCACGCCGAAAGGATCAGTCCACATGCCGCAACCCCTCGGCCGCGACCTTCAGCCGGGCCAGTGTGCTCTCGATGTTGCGCTGGTTCTCCGCACTCCGGTCACGCACGCCGGTCGCCAGCACGGAGAGCGGCCGCATCCACGCCGGTCGGCGGTCCCAGGTGCTCTCGGTGACGCGGCAGCCGGTGTCGGTCGGCTCGATGTCGTACTGCCAGCGCGCCACCGACAGCCCGAGCGCGCGGACGTCGAAGGCGAACCGGGTCGGCTCCGCGTCGGTCACGGTCGAGACCGTGCGCCACACGCGGAAGCCGCGCCGGTTCGACCCGACGAAGCGGGCGCCCACCGCAGGCCCCGTCGCCGGTGCGAGCCACCGCCCACCCGAGTACTCCTCCGCCATCTCCGACATCCCCGGCAGATCGCTCACCAGGGCATACACCTCGTCCGCGGTGGCACCGACTTCGACGTGCGCGCGTGCGTTCGGTTCGGTCACGCCCGGAACCTAGCCGATCAAGCTACCGGCCGGTAGCACGGGTTGGCTCACGGCGTCACGGGGATGTTGGTCAGGCCGTTCACCGCCCGCGTCACCGTGTTCGACGCGTGCACGACGTTCGGCACGCCCGCACACTTCGACGTGGACGTGATCCGGATGGCGTACTGGCCGACACCGCCCAGATCGGAGCGGTTGTCCCGCCACACGGTGCCGCAGCCGTTGGTGAACGACGGCGTGGTGGCAGGGTTGTGCGTCTCGTAGCCGTTGGCGAACGTCCCCGGTGCGGCGAAAGTGCCGGTGTTGCCCTCGATCAGGTAACCGATGCCCTTCACGTCGACCCACGAGTCCGCCGAGTTCTGACCCGAGATCCCACTGCCGTCGAACGTGTTGCCCCTGATCACCCCGTCGAACGTGCCTTCCTTGACGTCGATGTGCTCGGCCGTCACACCCGGCCCGATGCGGTTGCCCAGCACCCGCACCCGGTCGCTGCGGTCGACGCCGCCGGAGTTGCCGTGGCACGCCCAGTTCGAGTTCGCCGACCCGATGTAGACCGCCTCGCCGTACCCCTGCTGCACCAGGCCCGTGTGGCTGATCGCGGAGTCGCGCAGCACGCTGTCCGCCGACGAACGCCGGAAGTGCACGGCCTCCTCGTCCACGTGGTGAACGTGCACGCGGTCGATCACGGTGTGGTGCGAGTTGTCCGCGACGATGCCCTTCTTCGACTCCCGCACGGTGAACCCGGTCAGGTTCCAGTGCGGCGCGTCGTGCAGCCACAGCCCGTAGCCGGGGTCCCAGCCCTGCGTCGGGGTCGGACAGCTCGGCGCGGAGCCGGACGGACCGTCGTTGACCAGCACCGCGTCCGCCGGCCCGGTGAGCGTGACGGGCGCGGCGGCGGTGCCGGGTCGGGTGATCGTGAACGCGCCCCGGTACACGCCGGCGGCCATCCGGATGGTCTGACCCGGCGCGGCGGCGGCCAACGCGGCCTGGAGCTGCGCGGGCGTGGAAACGTCCACAGTGGACCCTCCGGAGCCACCGTCGGTCGTGGCGGTGACCTCTGCGCTCGAGCCGGACGCGTTGCCCGCCGCGTCACGCGCCCGCACGGTGAACGCGTACGCGGTGCTCGGGAGCAGACCGCCGACGGTCACGGCGGTGGACGTCGTCGACGCGACCACCGTCGTGCCGCGCAGGACCTGGTAGTCGGTCACGCCGACGTTGTCGGTCGACGCGGTCCACGACAACGACACCTCGCTCGCCGTCACCCCCGTCACCCGCGGGCTCCCGGGAACGGTGGGCGCGGACGTGTCGGGCACCGGGCCACCGCCGTCACACGGCACGCCATCGACCTTGCAGCCGGTCGGCAACCCGAGACCGGACACGTTGAAGCCGAAGCTCACCGTGCCACCGGGGCGGATCCGGCCGTTGAAGCCCGCGTTCACGAACCGGTAGTGCTGTCCGTCGCGGGTGAGCACCGAACTCCACGCGTTGGCCACCGCCGACCCCGGCGGGAGGTCGAACTCGACCACCCAGCCCGTGCTCTCGGTGTCACCGGTGTTGGTCAGCAGGTACTGCCCGCCGTACCCCGTGCTCCACACGGACGACTGGCTGAACGCGGCGGACAACGCCGCCGTGTCGGCCTGGGCCGAGCCGACGAGCGCTGCGACGAGGCAGGCGAGCGCGACGCCCACCGCCGTAAGACGCTTCCCCATGCGATGTGATCCCCTCGGGTCTCCGGCGGCGACCGTGACTCGATCCCTGGCTACCACGTCGGCGGCGGGTAGTCGAGGTGATCGCCCGTCACCTTTCGGTCTTCCGCCTCGTCTACCGGGTGGACAAAGCGGGAGGGGACCGATGCGTAACGGGCCGGCGGACCGATTCGAGGCGCATCGCGCGCACCTGCGCGCGGTGGCCTACCGGATGCTGGGCTCGCTGCCCGAAGCCGAGGACGCGGTCCAGGAGACCTGGCTCCGGCTGTCGCGGATCGACGCCGACGAGGTCGACAACCTCGCCGCCTGGCTGCGCACCGTCGTCTCCCGCGTGTGCCTGGACGTGCTCCGGCATCGCCGTGTCCGCCGCGAGGACACCGTCGAGCACCTGCCCGACACGCCCGCCGACGACGACCCCGCGATGGAGGCGGTCCTGGCCGACTCGGTCGGGCGCGCGCTGCTCGTCGTCCTCGACACCCTCACGCCCGCCGAACGCGTGGCGTTCGTCCTGCACGACACGTTCGCCGTGCCGTTCGACCGGATCGCGCCGATCGTCGGCCGCAGCACCGCCACCACCAAGAAACTGGCCAGCCGCGCCCGTCTGAAGGTCCGCGGCACCAGTGCGCCCCCCGAAGCCGAACTCGGCCGTCACAGGCACGTCGTGGACGCGTTCCTCGCCGCCGCACGGCTCGGCGACTTCGACGCGCTGATCGCCGTGCTCGACCCCGACGTCGTCCGCCGCGCCGACCCCGCCGCCCTGCCACCAGGCGCGGCCACCGAAGTCCGCGGTGCGTCCGCCGTCGCCCGCGAGACCGTCGTCCTCACCGCGAACGCCCGGCACGCCGCAACGGCTTTGGTGGACGGACGGGTCGGCATCGTCGTCGCCCCGCGCGGACGGCTTCGGTTCGTCCTCACGGTCACCGTCCGGCACGACCGGATCGCCGCGTACGAGGTCATAGCGGACCCCGCGCGACTTCGTCGGCTCGACATCGCTGTGCTCGGGGACCTGTAGGCGGGACGAGACGGGACGAGACGGGGCGGACTTTTATCGTGGCTTGATTCAAGGGTGTCCAGTAAGGTCGGGCCCGGCTGCCGCCCCTGATCGCGTCGAAAGGACACGACCATGCAGTCCCCTGCACGCACATCGACCCGATGGGGCGCCGCGGGCCTCGCCCTCGCCACGGTGGCGGCCGGCCTCACGGTCGCCATCGCCACCGCGCCGGCGGCACACGCCACCGTCCTGCCCAACGGCTTCAAGAGCGTCGGCTACCTGCCGTCGTGGGCCGGCAGCGTCAACGCCGTCCAGTACACGAAGCTCACCCACATCAACTACGCGTTCGCCCTGCCGAACGCCAACGGCACCCTCCAGGCCATCCCCGACCCCGGCAAGCTCTCCTCGCTGGTCACCCTGGCCCACAACAACGGCGTCCGCGTCTCGCTCGCCATCGGCGGCTGGAACGACGGCAACGACTCGGCGTTCGAGGCGCTGGCCGGCAACGCCACCAGCCGCACCACGTTCGTCAACAGCGTCGTCAACGCGGTCAACCAGTACAACCTCGACGGCGTCGACATGGACTGGGAGTACCCCGACCCCGGCACGTCGGCGAACAACTTCACCGCCCTCATGGGGCAGTTGAGCACCGCCATGCACAGCCGCGGCAAGCTGCTCACCGCCGCCGTCGTCTCGGGCGGCACCACCGCCGAAGGCGTCCAGCCCGCCGTGTTCGGCCACGTCGACTGGCTCAACATCATGGCCTACGACGGCGGCAGCCCACACGCCAACTACGACTGGTCCATCGGCGCCGTCAACTACTGGAAGTCCCGCGGCCTGCCCACCGCGAAAGCCGTGCTCGGCGTGCCGTTCTACAGCCGGCCGAACTACTACACGTACGCGCAACTGGTCGCCATGGACCCCGCCAACGCCAACCGCGACTGCGTCACCGTCAGCGGCGCCCAGCAGTGCTACAACGGCGTCCCCACGATCAAGCGCAAGACCCAGTGGGCCATGGCCAACGCGGGCGGCGTCATGAACTGGGAGCTGTCGCAGGACACCAGTGGCAGCACGTCCCTGGTCAGCGCCATCTACGACACGGTCATGGGCGGCACCAACCCGCCCGGACGCACCGGCCCCATCGCCGGCATCGCGGGCAAGTGCGTGGACGTGGCCGGCGCGAACACCGCCAACGGCACCGCGGTTCAGCTGTGGACGTGCAACAACACCGCCGCGCAGTCCTGGACCGTCGGCGGTGACGGCACCCTCCGTGCCCTCGGCAAGTGCATGGACGTGAGCGGCGGCGGCACCGCCAACGGCACCGTCGTCCAGTTGTGGGACTGCAACGGGACCGGCGCGCAGACGTGGCAGGCCCAGTCCAACGGCACCCTCCGCAACCCGGTGTCCGGCCGGTGCCTGGACGCGACCGGCCCCAGTTCGGCCGACGGCACCCGGCTCCAGATCTGGGACTGCTTCGCCAGCTCCAACCAGATCTGGCGACTCCCCGCCTGAGCGCTCGGCCCTTCGGGACCCGGCCCGTTCCCTCGCGGAACGGGCCGTGTCCGGCTTGCCGAGGGCGCGTCGAACGGCAAGGGTGGTGCGATGGGTGAAGAGCGGGACGGCGTGGCGCTGACCAACCTCGACCAGCCGCTGTTCGACGGGGCCGACGCGACCAAGGGCGACCTGGTCGACTACCTCGACGCGGTGCGGGACCGGATCATCCCCGGGTTGGCCGGGCGGCCCCTGTCGGTGATCCGGGTCCGGCCCGGCCAGGAGCCCTTCACCCAGAAGAACCTGCCCAAGTACACGCCGCCGTGGGTGCCGGCGGTGACGCTGTGGGCCGAGACGTCCAAGCGCGAGATCCGGTACGCGGTGTGCGAGGACCGGCGCACGCTGCTGTGGTTCGCCAACCAGCGCGCGGTGGAGTACCACGTCACGTTGGGGCTCGCGGGCGCGTTCGACCGGCCGACGTACCTGGTGCTCGACCTTGACCCGCCGGAGGGCGCCGGGTTCGACGTGGTCGTGGCGGCGGCGAAGCTCGTCCGCCGGGCGTTGGCCGACGATGGGCTGTCCGGGGTGGTGAAGACCAGCGGGTCCAAGGGCGTGCACGTGTTCGTGCCGGTGGACGGTGTCGACCACGATGTCGCAGCCGCTACGCGTGCGTTGGCGGCGCGGGCCGAACGGCTCGACCCGGCGTTGGCGACCACCGCGTTCATCAAGGACGACCGGGGCGGGCGGGTGTTCCTCGATTCGACGCGGGCGTACGGCTCGACCGTGGCCGCCGCGTACAGCCCGCGGATCCGGCCGGGCGCCACCGTGTCTTTCCCGGTGGACTGGGACGACCTCGACTCCGTGACGACCGCCGACTTCACCGTGAAGACCGCCGTCGCGCTGCTCGGCGACTCCGATCCGTGGAACTCGCGGATGCCCGCGCCGCAGACGCTGCCGGACGACCTGGTGGCCGAGGGGCACACCATCCCGGTCGCCCGCGTGCAGGCGATGCACGAGGGCAAGCGCCGGGCTCGGGCCCAACGGGCCCAGCAGTAGCTTCTCCGCTTTCTCCAGGCAGGTTTCTCCGGGCCCTTCTCCGGGCGGTTTTGCCGGGCGGGTTTTGCCGGGCGGGCTTGCCGACCCACCGCCGCTTGGCGCTTATTTCGGTCTACACTGAAGTTATCGAGGATACAGATCTGTCGGTGGTGCGTCCGAACGTGCCACAACGAAAGTCGCTACCGCATGGTGTCGCCGCCCCTCAGGCTCAGGCGTGGCTTTCCCTACACCCTGCGGAGGCAGCCATGTCCTTGAAGAGGACGACACCGCTGGCGAGCGCCCTGTTGCTCGCCGCGGCCCTGCTCAGCCCACCCGTCGCTACCGCGGCGCCGGTGGACGCGCTGGCCGTGCCCGACATCTCGCTGACGAACGTCCAGGCGCACCTGAACGACCTCCAGACGATCGCCACCAACAACGGCGGCAACCGGGCGCACGGTCGGCCCGGGTACCTGGCGTCGATCAACCACCTCAAGGCGAAGCTCGACGCGGCCGGGTACCAGACGTCCGTGCAGCAGTTCACCTACAACAGCGCGACCGGGTACAACCTGATCGCGGACTGGCCGGGCGGTGACCCGAACTCCGTGCTGATGCTCGGCGGCCACCTCGACAGCGTGACTTCGGGGCCGGGTATCAACGACAACGGCACGGGGTCGGCGGGCCTGCTGGAGGTCGCGTTGACCGTGTCCCGGCTGAGCTTCGCGCCGCAGAAGCACATCCGGTTCGGGTGGTGGGGTGCGGAGGAGCTGGGCCTGGTCGGCTCCAACCACTACGTGAACAGCCTGCCGACGACCGAGCGGTCGAAGCTCAAGGGGTACCTGAACTTCGACATGATCGGCTCGCCGAACCCCGGGTACTTCGTCTACAGCGCCTCCGGTCAGCCGACCGGGTCGTTGCAGTTGCAGCAGACGCTCCAGGCGGCGTTCAGCGTGCCGACCGAGTTGACGTCGGTCGGCGGTCGCTCCGACCACGCCGCGTTCGCGCGGGCCGGTATCCCGATCGGCGGCACGTTCACCGGCGCCGAGGTCATCAAGACTGCGGCACAGGCGCAGAAGTGGGGCGGCACGTCGGGCGTCGCCTTCGACCGCTGCTACCACCGCTCCTGCGACACCATCACGAACGTCAACGCCACCGCGTTGGACCGCAACAGCGATGCCATCGCCTACGCCCTGTGGAACCTGGCCGGTGCGGGCACCCCGCCCGGACCGCGCTTCGAGAACCTGACCGACGTGACCATTCCCGACCTGAGCACGGTCGAGAGCCCGATCACCGTGTCCGGGGTGGCGGGCAACGCGCCCGCCGCGTTGGCGGTCGGGGTGGACATCGCCCACACCTACCGGGGCGACCTGGTGATCGACCTGGTCGCACCGGACGGCACCGCGTTCCGGGTGAAGGGGTCGAGCAGCGACAGCGCGGACAACATCCTCACCACGTACTCGGTCAACGCCTCGGGTGAGGTGGCGAACGGCACGTGGAAGCTGCGCGTGCAGGATGTCGCGTCGGCGGACGTGGGTCGGATCAACGGTTGGTCCCTCCAGTTCTGATCTCCGGCAGGTTCTGACCCCAGGCAGGTTCTGAACTCAGGCCAGTACTGGCCTCAGGTCCACGCCCGGCTCGCGGTGGCGAAGCTTCCTGCGGCTCCGCCACCGCGCGCCGCGTTGTCACTGGACCATGGCGTCACGGGATCATGGCGTCACGGGATCGATCTCCAGAGGTCGTACCGGTGCCTGGCGGCGAAGTCGACCGGCCCGACGCTGCCGGGCGCCAACTGGTGGGCCGGCTCGCCCTTCCGCCACCGAGGTGCGCCGTGGCCGTTCGGGTCACCGGTCTTGGCGAACCTCGTCCAGTAGCCGATCATCTCGTCACCCAGGACCCGCTGCCCGTCCGTCAACGGCTCGTCGAAGTTCGCCGTCCGGAACAGGTACTGCAACTCCGACGTGTGGTAGGCGCCCGTCGGAAAGGCGGGCTTGCCGAGGTTGCTCATCCACGGCGCCGCCGGGTCGGCGAACTCGTACGCGTACGTGTCCACCCGGCGTTCGAGCTGGCGGTGGAAGTCGACCATCGGTCTCGCGAAGACCGCGTCCGTGACGACCGCCGACCACGCCTCACTCGGACTCGCAGTGACCGGATACCCGGAGAGCACCTCGGCTTCGTGGTCCGGTCCGACGAAGTTCGCCACTCTCGCCCCGTACTGCTCCGCGGTGAGCGGTGGGAGGCCGAAGGCCTCGTTGAGGCCGTCGGCGATCCGGTACTCGTCGCGGGTGATGCCGTGCAGCACCGGGACTCTGGCCACCTTGCCCGCCAACGCCGGATCGATCGGGAGCAGCGAGGTGCCGTAGGTCGGGGCGAACCACTCGGTGGTGGTGAGCAGTTCCGCCGGTGTCTTGGTGCGCAGGCACGCCACGTCGGCGCACCCGAGCGCCTTCGCCACGGCCTCGCCCTGCCGTTCGGCGACCTGCCGCGACCGGGGGAAGCCGGGCGGCTCCGCCTCGGGCGTGCCGTCCGCCGCCGGCCAGTCGGTCATCGTGCACGGCTCGCTTTGCAGGATCGCCCGGTGGAACAGGCCTTGTGACGCGGGCGCGACCAGGTGGCCGCACACGCTGCGGGAGCCCGAGGACTCCCCCGCGATCGTCACGTTGCCCGGGTCGCCGCCGAACGCCGCCGCGTTGCGCCGCACCCACCGCAGCGCCGCCTGCTGGTCGGCCAGGCCGTAGTTGCCGGAGCCGGCCAGTTGCGGGTGTGCCAGGAACCCGAACACACCCAGCCGGTAGTTCACCGTCACCACGACCACGTCGCCCAGCGCGGCCATCCGCTCCGCGCCGTACTCGGCGCCCGAGCCGAACTGGAACCCGCCGCCGTGCAGCCACACCAGCACGGGCAACGCCCGACCCAAGCGCGGGGTGGTGACGTTCACATACAGGCAGTCCTCGTGCTCGCTGCCCGGACTGAACGCCTGCGGCTGGGCGCACGCGTTACCCGGTCTCGTCGCGTCACGCGGCTCGCGCCAGGGAACGGCGGGCCGGGGAGCGGCCCACCGCGTCGGCGGCGCCGCGTACGGAACGCCCTGGAACACACGGTGGTCGCCCCCGACGACCCCGCGCACCGGCCCGCTGTCGGTGAAGACCACCTCGGCGGACGAGGGCGCCGCGGCCACGGGACTCGTGGCCGAGGCGACGCCCAGGCAAGCGGCGGCGAGCGCGATCAGCCCGCCGCCGCGGCCGAACCCCCCGGATCGACTCATCCCTGCGCCGCCGCCTCGTCCATCCAGAACAGCTCCCAGAGGTGGCCGTCGAGGTCGTAGAAGCTGCGGCCGTACATGAAGCCGTGGTCCTGCGGCTCCTTCACGAACTGGCCGCCGGCGGCGAGGGCCTTGTCGGCCAACTCGTCCACGCGCTCACGGTTCTCCAGGGAGAGCGCCAGGATCATCTCGGCGGACTTGCCGGTGTCGGCGATCTCCTTGTCGGTGAGCGAGGACTGGAAGAACGGCTCGGTGAGCAGCATGGCGTAGACGCTGTCGCCGAACACGACGCAGCTGGCGTTGTCGTCGGTGAACGCCGGGTTGTGCTTGAAGCCGAGCGCGGCGAAGAACTCGATCGACTTCGCCAGGTCGCGGACCGGCATGTTCACGAAGATCTTGACGGACATGGGCTAACCCCCACTGCGATGGATGGACACTTGGTGTCTGCCGGAGACTTGAGTGTCCGGCGGACACTGGGTGTACGATAGACACAGATCGACAACGCGGGCAAGCCCTGATTCGGAAGTGGTGAGTGGATGGCGATCGAGGACCAGGGCACGGACCTGTTGTGGGGTCCGCGGGACAAACCGGCACGGGCGCCGAGGGTCCCGCTCACCGTCGACCGCATCGCCGGCGCCGCGATCGAGGTGGCCGACGCGGAGGGCATGACGTCGGTGTCGATGCAGCAGGTGGCGGCCAGGTTGGACGTCACGAAGATGGCGCTGTACCGGCACGTGTCGAGCAAGGCCGAGCTGGTCGCGGTGATGATCGAGTCGGCCGTCGGCGAGCCGCCGAACCTGCGGAAGGTGTCCGGCGGGTGGCGGCCGAGGCTGATCACGTGGGCGGACCTGATGCGCCAGACCTGGCGGCGCCACCCGTGGCTGCCCGCCGCGACCACCGGCGAACGCATGACCGGACCGCGCGAGGTCGGCTGGACGGAGTCCGCGGTGGCCGCGCTCAGCGACACCGGGCTCAACGGTGGTGAGCGGATGGACGCGGTGTTCCTGCTCAGTGGGCACATCCGGAACACGCAATCGGCGGCGACGGCGGGCACTCAGCCGTGGACGGCGGAGAAGCAGCTGCGGGACATCCTGATCGAGCACGCCGAACGGTTCCCGGCGCTGCACGAGGCCGCGCTGTCAACCGATGGGGTGGTTCGGGACAACGGGTGGGAGTTCGGCCTGAACCGGATCCTGGACGGGCTCGAAGTGCTGATCAAGGGCCGGCGGCCGGAGAGAACCAGCTGACGAGCGGGCCGCTGTGAACCGGCCGACCGGGTTGACCGGACCGAACGGGCTGAACCGGCTGGCCGGGTTGAACGGGTTGAACGGGCCTGATGGATGGGAGGGGTTGGCGGGCACGGCAGGCACAGGCCGGGCTGAGTGGTGCGGGTTCGGACAACACGTCCTCGGGCAGCGCGGCACGGCCCGATCAGCGGCGCGAGTTCAGGCGGGCTGGGCAAGACAGGCAAGGCGGACGGGCAGGGCTGCCAGCACCGGCCAGCGAGCGGAAGCGCAGGGCCGCTGGTGTCGACCGGCGGGGCGAACGGGCGGGCTGCTAGCTGCTGGCGGCAGCGCGGGCGAGCGGGCGGCGCGGGCGGCAGCGCGGGCGAGCGGGCGGCGCGGGCGGCAGCGCGGGCGAGCGGGCGGCGCGGGCGGCAGCGCGGGCGAACGGGCGGGCTGCTAGCTGCTGGCGGCAGCGCGGGCGAGCGGGCGGCGCGGGCGAGCGGGCGAGCGGGCGGCGTGGGTAACTGCTTCCGGCGGTGCAGGCAGCGGTCCGGGCGGGCTGGAAGTTGCAGCCGGCAGTGCGAGCAGCGGTGCGGGCGGGCGGTTCGAAGCACGCGATCTGTGGCCAGGCCCGCTGCGCCGACCCGGTGGTCGGCGTGCCGGGGTTTACCGTGCGCCGAACCAGTTCGTCACGTCGTCGCGGGAAGGATGTCGACGTACCCGTCGGTCCCGTTCACCCGGATCCGCTGCCCGTCCTCGATCGAGTGCGTCGCCCGTTCCACCCCGACGACGGCCGGCAGCCCGTACTCCCGCGCGATCACCGCACCATGCGTCATCAGGCCCCCGACCTCCGTCACCAACCCCGCGATCGCGACGAACAGGGGCGACCAACTGGGGTCCGTGTGAGCCGTGACCAGGATGTCCCCGGGTTCGAGATCGGCCTCCGCCACGTCCAGGATGACCCGGGCCCGCCCTTCGACGGTCCCGGCGGACACCGGCAGCCCGACCAGCGCACCGTTCGGCAGGTCGTCGCGTCGGTACGTCCCGACGACGGCCTCGCCATCCGACGTGAGCACCCGAGGTGGCGTGAGCGCTTCGTACGACCTGAACGCCTCCTTGCGCCGGCGAATGAGCTCGTCGTCAACCTGGTTGGCGCGCACGACTTCCTGAAGCTCCTGGAACCTCAAGAAGTAGATGTCTTCCTTCTCCCGCAACACATCGGCCCGCACCAGGCGCTCGGCCTCCTCCAGCAGGGCCTGCTTGTACACGAAGTAGCGGCTGACCATGCCGTACTTCGGGTACTCGCGATACCCGGTGAAGGTCCGGACGCGTTCGATCATCCGCTTGGTCTCGTCGGCCTTCCGCTCCCCCTCCGGCAGGGCCCGCAAGCGCTCCAGCAGGTCCCGTTCCTTCTCCGACGCCTCCTGCCGCCCCTGCTCGAAACGTCGTTCGCCGGCACCCGGCTCGAAGTTCCTGATGTTGGACAGGAGCATGGGGAGGAGCGCGGTGGGCCGTTCGCTCCAACGCGGCCTCGTGATGTCGATCTCGCCGACGCAGCGCATCCCGTACTTGTCGAGGTACGCCACGATGGTGTCGCGCACTTCCTGCCCGCCCGCGAGCCCGTCCATCCGGTCGAGGAAGCCCTCGTCCTCGACCTCGCGCAGGAAGGCGACGACCTCCGGATGCCAGCGGATCACATCCGCCACGTCGAGGAGCGCCAGCCCCATCTCCGACGTGACGTTGTGCGGCACGGACTGCGACAGCGTGTCGGCCGCGTTCTTCTCCCCCAGCCACTCGTGCAGTCGCTCGTTGAGCCACCACGTCGTCTGCATCGCCGCAATGATCACCTCATAGCTTCGCGGATCGAACAGGATCCGCTTCAGCTCCTTGATGTCCGCCAGGATGAAGTCGAGCAGCTCCGACCCGGATTTCGTCCGGATGTCCCGCTTCAACACGGCTACGGACGCCTCGCTGTGCCCGATCAGCTCGGTGACGACGTCCGGATCGGTCTCGATCGTGGCCGGCGCGACGCCGGGGATCGGCACGCCAGGCCCGTCGTCCTGGGACGGCGCGATGAAACCCTCCCGTTCGAGGATGGTCCGCAGCGCGTCCCCGATCAGCGGATCGGACTTCCCCACGACGTCCAGGAAGCCGGCGCGGCTCTCGGGCGAGGCCAGCATCCCGGTGACGTCGGCGAACAGTCGCCCGCCCGCCTCGGCCATGGGCGGCCTGGGGGTCGTCAGCTGCCACACGGACAGCCCCAAGGGCTTCATGGCGTCGGTCATCATCTGCTGGTGACCGACTGACACATAGACGTGGTTCTCCCGGTCGCCGGTCGCCGGAATGGGGAACAGCGTGGTGATCGGCCGGCTCTGGACGACCTGGAAGCCGTCGTCGACCAGGCACCACTCGATGTCCTGGGGATGACCGAAGTGCGCTTCGATCCGTCGTCCGAGCCGCACGAGACGCACGACCTGCGCATCCGTCAGCGCCGGCTCCTCCTGGCGCGTCGGCTCGATCACCTGTTCCCGTGTCCCGCCGCCCTGCGCGGCGTGCACGGCGAGTTCCTTGGTGGCGATCGCCTTGGCGACGACCTCGTCGTCCCGCACCGTGTAGGCGTCCGCGTTCACCAGACCGGACACCAGGGCCTCACCGAGGCCGAAAACCGCCTCCACGGAGGCGACCTTGCGGTTGGACGTCACGGGGTCTGCCGTGAACAGGACGCCGGACGCGTGCGGGAAAACCATCAGCTGCACCACCACCGCCATGTGGACCTTGCGGTGGTCGAAGCCGTTCCTCAGCCGGTAGGTCACGGCCCGCTCGGTGAACAGCGAGGCCCAGCACAGGCTGACGTGCCGGAGGATCGCCTCCGGCCCCACGACGTTGAGGTACGTGTCCTGCTGGCCCGCGAAGGACGCCCCCGGCAAGTCCTCCGCCGTCGAGCTCGATCGGACGGCACAGGCGGTGCCGTCACCGAGCCCGGCGACCGCGCGGGTGACGGCCGTCACCACGTCGCACGGGACAGCGACCCCGTCGACGGTGCGTCGGATCTCTGCGCTGAGCGTGCGGATCTCCTCCCGGTCGTCCAGGCGCAAACGCGACAAACGATCCAGCCGATCGTCGATCGACCGAGCGTCCGCCATGACTCGTTGGAAGGCGTCCGTCGTCACGCAGAAGCCGGCCGGCACGTGGACGCCTTCGACCCGCGCGAGCTCCCCCAGGTGCGCGCCCTTGCCGCCGACGACCGCAGCCCGCGTCTGGTCGATCTCCTGGAAATCGAGCACGTAGCTACCCATTCGTCCACCTTCCCCCAGCCGGACCAGTCGCGCTTCTCATCACCACCCGATATGCAACTAGTTGCACTGCACCCCGTTGCACAGCTACCGTCACCGCCATGGCGTTGGAGCACGCGATCCTGGTGTCGCTGGACGAGCGCTCGGGCTCGGGCTACGAACTGGCCCAACGGTTCGAGAAGTCCATCGGCTTCTTCTGGCCCGCCACCCACCAGCAGATCTACCGCACGCTGAAACGCATGGTCGACCTCGCCTGGGTGTCCTGCCACGAGGTCGCCCAGGACGGTCGCCCGGACAAGAAGGTCTACGAGGTCACCGAGGCGGGCCGGGATGAACTCGCCCGCTGGCTCGCCTCCCCCGGCGAACCCGAGACCGTCCGGAGCGACCTCGCCGTGAAAGTGCGCGGAGCGTCGTTGGGGGACGCGAAAGCCGTGATCGCCGAGCTGGCCCGCCACCGGGACCTGCACGCCGAACGACTCGACGTCTACCTCGCGTTCGAGAAGAAGGACTTCCCCGACCCGTCGACCCTCTCCGGCCGCCGCCTGCACCAGTACCTGATCCTGCGCGGCGGCATCCGGGCTGAGCAGGGGCTGGTCGAGTGGTGCGACGAGGCACTTGCCGCGATGCGAGAGGACGACCGGCGATGACCGCGTACCCGAACCTGCTCAAGCCCCTGGACCTTGGCTTCACCACCCTCCCCAACCGCGTCCTCATGGGCTCCATGCACACCGGCAACGAAGACCGCGCAAAGGACTTCGACAAGCTCGCCGCCTACTTCGCCGAACGGGCAGGCGGCGGTGTCGGGCTCATGGTCACCGGCGGCTTCTCCCCCAACCGGGCGGGTTCGCTGTACCCGTTCTCCTCCAAGCTCACCACCCACCGCGAAGCGCGCAACCACCGCACCATCACCCAAGCGGTACACGACAACGGCGGCAGGATCGCGCTCCAACTGCTCCACGCCGGCCGCTACGGCTACCACCCGTTCACCGTGTCCGCCTCCGCCCTCAAGTCTCCGATCAGCAAGTTCCGCCCACGCGCGCTGTCCGACCGAGGCGTGATGGCGCAGATCGACGCGTTCGCCCGAGCCACCGCGCTCGCCCGCGAAGCCGACTACGACGGCGTCGAGATCATGGGCTCCGAGGGCTACTTCATCAACCAGTTCCTCGCGCCCCGCACCAACAAGCGCACCGACCGCTGGGGCGGCACCCCGGAGAACCGACGCCGCATCGCGGTCGAGGTCGTGCGGCGCTGCCGTGAGGCGGCCGGGCCGGACTTCATCCTCATCTACCGCCTCTCGATGATCGACCTGGTCGAGGACGGCCAGACGTGGGACGAGGTGGTCGCGCTCGGCCAGGAGGTCGAGGCCGCCGGCGCGACGATCATCAACACCGGCATCGGCTGGCACGAGGCACGGGTCCCGACGATCGTCACCTCGGTGCCCCGGGCGGCGTTCACGAACGTCACCGCGAAGCTGCGCCCGCACGTCGGCATCCCCGTGGTCACCTCGAACCGCATCAACATGCCGCAGGTCGCCGAGGAGGTGCTGGCTCGCGGTGACGCGGACATGATCTCGATGGCCCGCCCGTTCCTGGCCGACCCCGAATGGGTGCGCAAGGCGGAGACCGGCCGGTCGGACGAGATCAACACGTGCATCGCGTGCAACCAGGCGTGTCTGGACCACACGTTCGCGCTGAAGAAGGCGACCTGCATGGTCAACCCGCGCGCGGGCAACGAGACCACGCTCCAGCTGCTCCCGACCCGCCGTGCCAAGCGGGTCGCGGTGGTCGGCGCGGGTCCGGCGGGGCTCGCGGCGGCGACGTCGCTGGCCGAACGGGGGCACGCGGTGGAGCTGTTCGAGGCGGACGACGACATCGGCGGCCAGTTCGCCATCGCCCGGCGCATCCCCGGCAAGGAGGAGTTCGCCGAGACGATCCGCTACTACCGGCGGCGGATCGAGCTGACCGGCGTGAAGCTGCACCTCAACCGGAAAGCCGACGCGGACACCCTCGCCGACTTCGACGAGGTCGTCCTCGCCACCGGCGTGACACCGCGGCTCCCCGGAATCCCCGGCGTGGAGCGCGCGCTGTCCTATGTGGACGTGGTTAAGCACGGTGCGAAGGTCGGCGACCGGGTCGCGGTGATCGGCGCGGGCGGCATCGGGGTGGACGTCACCGAGTTCCTCACCCACACCTCCCTCGACTTGGACGGGTGGCGGGCCGAGTGGGGCGTCACCGACCCCGAGGAGGGGCGCGGCGGCGTCACCGCGCCGAAGCCGGCGAAGCCCGCGCGGCAGGTGTTCCTGTTGCAGCGCAAGTCGTCCAAGATCGGCAAGGGGCTCGGCAAGACCACCGGCTGGGTGCACCGCGCCGCGTTGGCGGCCAAGGGCGTCGAGCAGCTGACCGGGGTGAACTACGAGCGGATCGACGAACGGGGCGTGCACATCTCGTTCGGGCCGAAGCGTGAACGGGCACGGGTGCTGGAGGTCGACACGGTCGTGGTGTGCGCGGGACAGGAGTCCGTGCGCGACCTCGTGGACGTGCTGACCGAACGCGGTGTCGTCACGCACGTCATCGGTGGCGCGGACGTCGCCGCCGAGCTGGACGCCAAGCGCGCCATCGACCAGGGCACGCGCCTCGCGGCCACCATCTGACCGGAGGAACGGCCGTCATGTCATCGCGTGTTCCGACATCCGTCCACCTAGGCTGAACACCGTGGACTTCTTCACCCCGCCTGATTCCAAGGCCGCCGCCACGGCGCTCGACGTGTGCCACGAGTACGCCGAGCCGTGGCTGCTGAACCACTCGTTGCGCGCCTACGCGTGGGCCGTCGTGCACGCGGCCTCCGCCGACATCCCCCACGACGGCGAGCTGCTCTACGTCGCCGCGCTCCTGCACGACCTCGCGCTCACCCCGCCGTTCGACAGCCACACCATGCCGTTCGAGGAGGCGGGCGGCCACCTGGCGTGGGTGTTCGCGGCCGGCGCCGGCTGGGGACGGGTGCGGCGGGACCGGTTGGCCGAGGTCATCGTGCTGCACATGCGCGACGACGTGTCGGCGGACGAGGACCCGGAGAGCCACCTGTTGCAGGTCGCGGTCACCGCCGACGTGTCCGGCGGCGGGTTGGACCGCTTCACCGAGCAGATCAAGGACGACGTGGTGACCCGCTTCCCCCGGCTCGGGTTCGCCGAGGCGTTCCTGAAGCGGGCCGACGACCAGGCCGCCCGGAAACCGGGCTGCGCGGTGGCCGGCCTGATGGGCACCGGGTGGGCGGATCGGGTGCTGGCCAACCCGCTGGACGCCCGCGGCAGGTGACCGGACGCCGTCCCGTCAGCGGCCGGCAATCACCCGATCGGGCCGGGCAGCGGCGTCCGACGGAATGGGCGCACCACTTCGCGGAAGTAGTCCACCGCGCCCCAGTCGTCGGCTCGGTGCGCCACGGTGCTGAGCACTTCCCGCAGGTTGAGGATGCTCATCCGGTCCTGCCAGCCGGGTTCCGGCGGCCGGAGCTCGTGGTAGGCGGCGAAGAACCGGGGCGGCGAGTTGTCGCCCAGGTACATCATGCTCAGGTCGACCTCCGGCCACATCCACGACACCGCCGGGTCGATGAACGCAGGTTCGCCGGCCGCGGTGGCGACCACGTTGTTGTGCCACAAGTCGCCGTGGGTCAACGTGGGCGGTGCGGCGGGCACGATGTCCGGCAATCGCGCGCAGAGCCGTTCCAACGCGTCCCGGTCGTCGGCGGTCAGCACGGCGTCGACCTCGGGGTCGTCCAGGTACCGCAGCAGTCGTTGTTCGGCGAAGAACACGTGCCCGTCGTCGTGCCACGTGTTGCGCTGGGGCAGCACGCCGAGCCACCCGTCGTGGTCCCAGCCGAACCTCGGGCCGCGCACCTCGTGCAACGCGGCGATCGCCCGCCCGGCGGACTCCCAGAACGCGTCGGACGCAGGCGGTTGTGGTGTCAGCGCCTCCAGCAGCAGCCAGTCGGCCCCGACCTCGTGCACCCGCGGTGTGGTCAGACCGTGGCGGCGGAGCACCGCCAATCCTTCCGCCTCGATCTCGAACAGGGTGGGCGGCGCGTCCTCGTTCATCTTGAGCACTAGTTCGGCGTCTTGGGCCAGCCACACGGTGTTGACCACGCCGCCGGTCAGCGGGACGACGTCGTCCCCCAACCGGGCCAGAACATCCTGTGCACGAACCTCTTGGGCACGAACCTCTTCGGCAGTCAACGATCCCCCCGATTCCGCTGTCCGGCCGTCGCCGGTGCCACCCGACCGAGACTACCGTCGAATCGATTCAGCGGACATCTCGCAATGGAGCGACCATGCCCAAGTTACGCACGCCCATAGCCGTTCTCACCCTCGCGTTGGCCTTGCCTCTGGTGGCGACACCCGCCGCGCAGGCGGCCATCACGATCGAGCTTCCCGGCCTGCCCGGCTACCCCACCCACCGCACCATCGCGGTCAACGACCTCGGCCAGGTCGTCGGCGCCGCCTACGGCAACGGCGCGCCGCACGGCGTGCAGTGGGAGCGCAGCAACGCGGGCACCGACCTCGGCGCCGGCACCCCCACCGGGATGAACGGGATCGGCCAGGTGCTCGGCCTTGTCACGGTCAGCGGCGCCGGACCGTACGTCCAGCGGCCCTTCATCTGGCACGAGGGCAAGGTCACCGACATCACGCCGTCCGGCTCGGGCTGGGTCTCCGCGTCGGCGATCAACAACAACGGCGCGGTGCCGATGACGTACTCCACCTCACCGTACGGCTACCACCAGGAACGCGCGGCGGTGTGGCAGGACGGCAAGCACACGGCGTTGCCGTTGTCCGGCTCGCACCTCTCGCTGAACGCCATCAACGACGCCGGGGTCGTCGCGGGCTCCAAGGCGCCCATGTTCGGCACCGACGCACACGCGTTCCGCTGCGTCGACACCACGAAGTGCGAGCGGCTGGCCGCCGCGCCCGGCTCCGGCACCTATTCGGTGAAGGCGATCAACGAGGCCGGGGTGGTCGTCGGCAACCGGGGCACGCAGGCGCTGCGCTGGGAAGGCGCCGGCGTGACCGTGCTGTCCCCGAACGGGCAGGTGGCGAACGGTCCGCAGGCCATCAACGAGCGCGGTGACGTCGTCGGCTGGTCCACGGGGTTCAACGCGGTCAAGCGGGCGACGTTGTGGCCGGCGGGCGGCAAGCCGGTCGACTTGGGCGTGCCCGGACCGTCCGAGGCGGTCGCGGTCAACGAACGCGGTGACGTGATCGGCTGGACGTCGGCGGACAACCCGGACGCGCCCCGCGCGTTCCTGTGGCGTGACGGCAGGATCCACTACCTGGGTTCGCTCGGCGGCGCGCACAGCCTGCCGGTGGCGTTGAACGACAGCGGCCTGATCGTCGGCGAGAGCACCACCGCCGACGGCACGCTCAAGGCCGTGAAGTGGGCCCTGATCAGCACGACCCCGCGCGGCTGACGCGGCGGACCCCGGTGGCGGCGGTCAGGCCGTCACCGGGGCGATCGGCAGCGAGATCACCATGGTCAGGCCGCCGCCGGGGGTGTCCTCCGCGGTGATCGCGCCGCCCATCGCGTCCACGAATCCCTTGGCCACGCTCAACCCGAGGCCGACGCCAGGCGTGGCGGCTCGGTCGCCCAGCCGTTGGAACGGCGCGAACACCGCGCTCGCCGTGTTCTTCGGCAGCCCTTGGCCGTGGTCCACGACGCGCAGCTCGACCCGGTCACCGTAGGCGCTGGCACGCACCGCGATCTCCGGCTCGTCCACCTTGATCCGGCCGTCTCCGTCCACGTCCACCATCCGGCGCGGGGTGAGCCTGCCGTGCCGCAGCGCGTTGTCGATCACGTTAGCCACCACGCGTTCCAGCAGGCCGACGTCCGCGAGCACCGGCGGCAGGTGTTCGGCCACGTCCACGGACAGCGTGGCTCGTTCGTCGATACCGGCCAGAGCGCGCGCCACCACCTCGTCGTACGTGACGGCACGCAGTTGGGGCGCGACCGCGCCGGTGGCCAGCCGGGACGAGTCGAGCAGGTTGTCGATCAGCCCGGTCAGCCGGTCTGCGGACACCTCCACGGTCTCCAGCAGCTCGGAGGTGTCCTCTTCGGACAGTCGCAGACCGGTGTCGCGCAGGCTGCCGATGGCGGCCTTGATCGAGGTCAACGGCGTGCGCAGGTCGTGGCCGACGGCGGACAGCAACGCGGTGCGCAGCTCGGTCGTCTCGGCCCGCCGCTGCGCCTCGGCGGTCTCGGCGGCCATCCGCTGCTGCCGCAACGCCATCAACGCCTGCCCGGCCGCCGCCTCCAGCGCGCGCTGGTCCCCGGCCGGCAGCGTCCGGCCGCGCAACGCAAGGTGCACGTCCGCCGTCACCGGCACGTCCACGTCGGCTTCGTCCGGCTCGGCGCACGGATGCGGTCCGACGCACGCCACCCGTTCCCACTCCCCGTCGCGCCGCTCCAGCAACGCCACCGACTCCAGCCCGAAGTTCTCCCGCACCTTCTCCAGCAGCCGGACCACCGGGAACGGGCTGGTCAGCACGGTCCGCGCGTAGGAGGCGAGCAGCGCCGCCTCGGTCCTGGCCCGCGCGCCCCGCTCGGCCAGCCGGGCCGCCCGGTCCACCACCAGCGCGACCACCACCGCGACCGCCAGCATGGCGACCAACGTGACCAGAGCACCCGGAGTGCCGACGACCAGGCTGTAGCGCGGCGGCGTGAAGAAGTAGCTCAGCAGCCCGGCTCCGAGGAACGCGGCGGCAAGCGCCGGGCCGAGCCCGCCGACCAGCGCGACCACCACCGTGGCCAGCAAGAACCCGACCACGTCGGTGGAGAACGTCAGGTTGTCGCGCCACAGCAGCCCGGCTCCCGTCACGGCGGCGGGCAGCAGCACCGCCAACGCCCAGCCGAGCAGGCTCCGCAACCGGGCCGTGGCGCCGCCGAGACGCCACCGGGGGACGCGACGCGCCTCGTCGTGCGTGACCATGTGCACGTCGATCGGCCCGGAGGCCTGGATGACGGACGCCCCGATGCCCTCGTCGAACACCCGCCCCAGACGTGAGCGCCGGGACGTCCCCAGCACCAGCTGGGTCGCGTTCACGCCCCGCGCGAAGTCCAGCAACGCGGTCGGCACGTCGTCACCGACCACGGTGTGGAACGTCGCGCCCACGTCCTCGGTGACCCGCCGCAACCCGGCCACCAGCTGCGGTGACGCCCCGCTCAGCCCTCCGCCGCGCATGATGTGCACGACCATCAGCTCCGCGCCCGCGCGCACCGCGACGCGACGGGCCCGGCGGATCAGCATCTCGCTCTCCGGGCCGCCGCTGATCGCCACCACGACCCGTTCCCTGGTCTCCCAGGTGTCGGTGATGCGCTGCTCCGAGCGGTACCGCTGCAACGCGACGTCGACCTGGTCGGCCACCCACAGCAGGGCGAGTTCGCGGAACGCGGTGAGGTTGCCGATCCGGAAGTAGTTGCCCAGCGCCGCGTCGATCCGGTGCGCGGCGTAGACGTTGCCGTGCGCGAGGCGGCGGCGCAGCGCCTCCGGCGTGATGTCGACCAGTTCGACCTGCTCGGCGTGCCGCACCACCTCGTCCGGCACGGTCTCGCGCTGCGCCACGCCGGTGATCCGCTCGACCACGTCGTTGAGCGATTCGAGGTGCTGGACGTTGACCGTGGAGAGCACGTCGATACCCGCGTCCAGCAGCTCCTCCACGTCCTGCCAGCGCTTCGGGTTGCGGGAGCCGGACGCGTTGATGTGCGCCAACTCGTCCACCACCGCGACCTCCGGCGCGCGGGCCAGCAGGGCGTCGAGGTCCAGCTCCAGGTGGTCGGGCGGCAACCGCTCCAGGCCTTCGAGCAACGCCTCGATCCGCTCCCGGCCGTGCGTCTCGACCAGGCCCACGACCACGTCGGTGCCGCGGGCCCGGCGTCGGTGCGCCTCGCTCAGCATGGCGAACGTCTTGCCGACACCGGGCGCCGCGCCGAGGTAGATCCTCAACTCGCCGCGCTTGCGCTTGCCGTCCACAGCGCCAGTGTGCTCGCGCCTGATCCGGCCCGCGTTCGAGGGGGCTACTGCCGCACGGGCACGGCTTCCTCCTCCACCGCTGCCGCGACCCGTGGCAGCGACATCGCGATGAGCGCACCCACCACCGCCACCACACCGCCGATGGAGAAGGCGAGGCGACCGCCAGGACGTCACCGGACAGCCCGCGCGTGCCCGCGTTTCGCGATGGCCACGAAGACGGCGAGGCCGATGGCGTAGCCGATCTGCTGGGTCGTCGACGCCATGCCCGATGCGATGCTCTGCTCTTCCTGCGCGACACCGGACGCCGCCGCGATCCACATGGCGGTCCACGCGATGCCCTGCCCGACGCCCATCACGACCAGGCCGGGCACCAGACCCCAGTACATGCCGTCGGCGACCACCCCGAACGCGAGCCCGACCGTGCCGACGCCACCCATGACGAAGCCAGTGATCAGGCTGGTCCGGGTGCCGTGGCGGCTGGTCATCCGCTCGCCGACCTGGGTGCCCACCGCGATCGCCACCGCCCGCGGCCGGTCGGCCGGGATGAGCACGAACGCGGCCAGCCCGATCGCGAGTGCCAGCGGCACGTTCACGAAGAACACCGACGCCCAGCCGAACGCGCCGGTCAGCACGCCGCCCAGCAGTGAACCCAGGGTCAGGCCACCCGCGCCCGCACCGCCCCAGACGGCCAGCGCGCGGTTACGTGGTCGGCCCTCCGCGAACAACGTGTTGACCGGCGACAGCGTGGCCGGAAACAGCAACGCGCCGCCAAGACCCTGCACCGCGCGCACGGCGATGATCGTCATGCTCGCGGGCGGCAGGACCAGGTCCATGAGCGCACGGCCGACCGGGACTCAGGCCGACGCGGGCTCCGAGTCGACGGATAGCACCCGCAGGTGTCAGCGATTCGCATTCATTGGGACATCAATCGGCGAAACCCGCGTCCAGCCGAGCGATCATCACGCCGATCAGGTCGGACAACTCGGGCCGGTCGGCGGCGTCCAGCCACCAGCCGACCACGACGCGCAGCGTGGCCATCACGGTAGCCGCGAACATCATCGGGTAGACGTCGACGGCCGGGTCGACGCCGACCCGCGCGGCCACAACGGCGGCCAGTTCGCGCTCCTGCACGGTGAAGGCCGCCACCTGGTGCGGCAGCAACGCGGGCGTCCGCCTCAGCACCCGCAGCTGCGCCACCCGTTCCGGGTCGATCCGATCGGGCACGATCTCGATCAGAGCCGCGTGCAACGCCCGCAACACCGGTTCCTCGGCAGGACGCCCCGCGAAGGCTTCCACGAACGCGGCGGCCGTGGCGACGTCACCGGCGACGACGGCCTCTTCCTTGGACGAGAAGTAGTTGAAGAACGTGCGGACGGAGACGCCGGCCTCGTTCGCCACCTGTTCGACTGTCACCCCGTCGAGGCCGTGCTCGACGCACAGTCGCAGTGCGGCATCAGCCAACGCCGTGCGAGTGGCCAGCTTCTTGCGTTCACGCAGTCCTGACACGCGCGAAAGTGTCGCACCTGCCCGGTGCCGGACAGGTGCGACACCCGTGTCTAGTGGCTGTCCGCCATCTCCGCGGCCAGCCGCTCGTCACCACTGAGCGTCTTGAGCGGCTTCTCCTTGATGAACAGCACCGCCACCAGCGCGAGCACCGCGATCGGCGCGCCGATCAGGAACAGCTCGGCCGTGGCCGTCGCGTAGATCTCCCGCATGATCACCCGCACCGGCTCGGGCAGCAGCGACAGGTCGGGAACGGTGGCCTCCGCGCCGTCCGGCGCCGGGCCGAACTTCTCCTCGCTCAGGCCCGTCACCCGGTTGGCGAGCACCGCGCCCAACGCGCTCACGCCGATCGCGCCGCCGAGGCTGCGGAAGAACGTGAGGGTGGACGTGGTCGTGCCGAGGTCGCGGGCCGGCACGTCGTTCTGCGCGGCCAGCACCAGGTTCTGCATGAGCAGACCGACGCCGACGCCCAGCACGGCCATGTGCACGCTGACCATGAACACGCTCGTGTTCGCGTCGATCGTGGCCAGCAGCAGCATCCCGCCGACCATGATCACGCCGCCGGCGACCAGGAAGCCCTTCCACTTGCCCCACTTGGTGATCAACTGGCCCGCCACGGTGGACGACACCAGGAGGCCGAAGATCAGCGGCAGGCTCATCAGGCCGGCCTGCGTCGGCGTCTTGCCCAGTCCGATCTGGAAGTACTGGGACAGGAACACCGTGCCGCCGAACATCGCCACACCGACCAGGGCGCTGGCCAGCGTCGTCATCGCGACCGTGCGGTTGGCGAAGATGCTCAGCGGCACGATCGGGTCCACCGCCCGCGACTCCACCCACACCGCCAGCGCCAGCAGCACCACGCCGAGCGCGACCAGCAGCGCGGTCCACGCCGAGGCCCACTCGAACTGGTGACCGGCCAACGTCGACCAGATCAGCAACGTCGACACGCCACCCACGATCAGCGCCGCGCCCAGGTAGTCGATCTTGACTTCCTTGCGCACCACCGGGAGGTTCAGCGTGCGCTGGAGCAGCATGATCGAAGCAAGGGTGAACGGCACGCCGATGAAGAAGCACCAGCGCCAGCCCAGCCACGAGGTGTCCACCAGGATGCCGCCGATGAGCGGCCCGGCGACCGTGCCGACGCCGAACACCGCGCCGAAGATGCCCGCGTAACGGCCCATCTCGCGCGGCGGGATCATCGCCGCCATCACGATCGTCGCCAACGCCGTCATACCGCCCGCGCCGAGACCCTGCAGGATCCGGCTGGCGATCAGCACTTCGACGTTCGGGGAGAACCCGGCGATGAGCGAGCCCACCGCGAACAGGCCGAGCGAGAGTTGGATCAGCAGTTTGCGGCTGTAGAGGTCGGCGAGCTTGCCCCACAGCGGCACGGTCGCCGTCATGGCCAGCAGTTCGGTGGTGACGACCCAGGTGTAGACGGACTGCGAGCCGTGCAGGTCGGCGATGATGCGCGGAAGCGCGTTCGAGACGATGGTCGAGGCCAGGATGGACACGAACATGCCCAGCATCAGGCCGGACATGGCTTGCATGACGTCCCGGCGCGAGGTCGTGCCGGTTTCGGTGGACATCGGATCCCCCAGTTAGTCGCGGTGTGGTTCGGCGAGCCCGTGAGCGAGCATGTCGACGGCTTCGGCGAGCAGGACGTGCAGCGGCGTGGCGGTGCCGGCCCAGCGGGCGACAGCCACCCGGAACGCCGCGCCCGCCGCAGCGCCGAGCAGCAGCGGGTAGGTGTCGTCGGCGGGCAGCCCGACCCGTTCGGCGATTCCCGCGACCAGCTCGCGCTCGACCACTTCGCCGCCGGAGAACACCTTCGCCAGCAGCACTGGGTGCTGCTGCACCACACGCATCCGCTGCAACCAGAGGTCGCGGTCGTCCGCCAGTTCCGCGGCGACTTCCGCCAACAACGCCTCACGCACAGCCGCCGCGGCGGACAACTCCGCCGGTGCGGCGAGCACGTGGGCACGCATGCGAGGCCCCGCGTCCGGGTCGGGCCCGAGAACAGCGTCTTCCTTGCACGCGAAGTAGTTGAAGAACGTCCGAGTCGAAACCCCCGCCGCAGCGCTGATGTCCTCGACGGTCACCTGATCGAGACCATGCTCGGCGACCAAACGCACCGCGGCGTGCCCCAAAGCCGTCCGCGTCTGCCGCTTCTTGCGGCCACGAAGCCCCTCGGCCGCCGGCGTGCTCACCCGATCAGCGTAAGGAGAAACCTGCACGTACTGCAACTTTGCAGACCGTGCAACCTTGTGATCCCTCTCTCAGCTGTCGTGCCTGGTAGGCGCATCAGCGGCGACAAGAACGGCAACGGTCCCCGGGTAGTCACCGTCCGACGCACGACTGTTCCGCTCACCCCACAGCGCACAGTCGAGCGGCGTGGGCCCGTCCTCGTCGAACGCCTTATCCGCAAGATCAGCACCACGCTCCACCAACAGCCGGACCACCTCGACCCGACCGTTCATCGCAGCCTGGTCCAACGGCGTGAAGTTGCTCCACCCCCGAGTGTCGACATCCATCCCCGCGTCGAGCAGAGCGGCCACCACATCAGCCCGATCCAAAGCGGCGAACTGCCCCAGGATCCACCCGTAGTCGTCACCGCCAGGCGTGCCGAGGACCGGCGCGACAGCACGGGGCAGCGACACGGACTCACCACGCGCCACCGCCAACACCGCCTGATCCACAGCGTCCAACTCGGCTTCGGCACCATGCGACCGCAACAACGAATACGCGTCCAAGTGCCCACACCGAGCCGCCAACGCCAACGGACGCCGGCCGACGTCCCACCGCCCCCACGGCAGGTTCACGTCAGCACCAGCGGCGATCAACAGCCGCAGAACCTCGACGCTCCGACCCCGCCCGATCGCATGGTGCAGGCAGAACTCGGCGTTGACATCGACACCCCGGTCGAGGAACCACCGCAGCCCGACCACGTCCTCGCAGTCCAGCTTGTGGTTGACCATACGTTCGAAGCCCGGCCGGTACAGATCGTCCAGCAGCGTGGTGTCCGACTGCTCGCAGGCGTGGTAGAAGGCGTCTTCGTCCGAAATCGGAGGCACACCGAGGACACTACGTCACCCCGACGCGTGACCGTCTACTTCGAACAGTCCCAGCGCGCCGGCCGCTAAGGTGCCCGGAAGGCAAGATCGACCCTTGAGGGAGAACGATGCTCCGCAGCACTCGCCTCTTCGGCCCGAAGCGCCGCGTCACCTTCTCGCTACCGCTCGACCACCCGCGCGGCCCGGTGAGCGTCGTCGGCACGTTCAACAGCTGGACCCCCGGCGTGCACGAGCTGGTACCCCGCCGCGACGGCACCCGCACCGTCACCGTGATCCTCCCCCCAGGCACGCACCGCTTCCGCTACCTGGGCGCCGGCGGCCACTGGTTCGACGACACCGACGTCCCCCACGTCGACCACGAAGGCTGCGTGATCACGATCGGAACCGACTCATAACCACGATTGACACCGATCGTCCACAGAGGACGCCCTGGACGCAGCCGCCGCACAACGGACCCGCAACCGACGCGCCGAGGCCCGATTTGACATGGGTTCGGGTGCCATAGGCTGGTCGAAGCCGGGCAGGCTTGGCGGGCGCTTTATCCGCCAGGCCTGCCCGGCTTTGGCCTGTCTGGGGTGCCCGTAAGGGTCCCATGTCAAATCGGGCCGGCCCATGCCGACGTATAAGTGCTAATGTAACAGCACTGTCATACTTCCCACATACGTCCCGCAGGAGGCACCGTGCTGTACCCGGAGATCGAGCCCTACGACCACGGGATGCTCGACGTCGGCGACGGCCATCACGTGTACTGGGAGGTGTGCGGCAACCCGGACGGCAAGCCCGCCGTGGTCCTGCACGGCGGGCCGGGCTCCGGCTGCTCCCCCCACGCCCGCCGCTACTTCGACCCCGCCGCCTACCGCGTCGTGCTGTTCGACCAGCGGGGCTGCGGCCGGAGCACACCGCACGCCGGTGAGCCGGTGGTCGACCTGTCCACCAACACCACCGACCACCTGATCGGCGACATGGAACGGCTGCGCGAACTCCTGGGCATCGACCGCTGGCTGGTATTCGCCGGGTCGTGGGGTTCGGTGCTCGGCCTCGTGTACGCGGAACGCTTCCCGCACCGCGTGTCGGAAATGGTCCACGCGAGCGTGGCGACCGGCCGACGGTCGGAGACCGACCTGTTGACCACCGGCCTGGCGCCGATGTTCCCGGAAGCACACGCCCGGTTCCGCGAGTTGGCGCCGACAGGCGATCCCGCGGCGGGGTACCTCGAACTGCTCCTCTCCCCCGACCCGGTCGTGCACTACCGGGCGGCCAGGCAGTGGTGCGCGTGGGAGGACGCGTTGCAGCCGTTGACGACCGCAGGAGCGTGGTTCGACCCCCCGAAGCACGGATTGGCCTTCGCACGGCTTGTCACGCACTACTGGGCACACGGCTCGTGGCTCCCGGAAGGGATCGTCCTGGAGGAGGCGTGGAAGCTCGCCGGCATCCCCGGCGTAATCGTTCAAGGACAGCTCGACCTGGGCAATCTGATCGGCACCCCGTTCGACCTCGCGCACGCGTGGCCGGACGCCGAGCTGATCCTCCTCACCCAGACCGCCCACGGCGGGAGTGACGCGATGACCGAAGCGAGGGTCGCCGCTACCGACAAATTCCGGTAACACCCCGAAACTCGGTGCGATGCTGTGATTGCGGCTCTGTCGGCTGAAGGCGGCTCAGTCGGCTGTGACCACAGCGAGGTACACGCACGGGGGGTGCCGGATGCCAGACAGGTTCACCGAGAGCGCGCGCCAGGTCTCCGTGCTGGCCCTCCAAGAGGCTCGGAGGCTCAACCACACCGCCATCGGCACCGAACACCTCCTCCTCGGCCTGATCGGGGAAGGCGGCGCGGCGGCATCGGTCCTGACGTCCTTCGGCATGTCACTGCCCAACTGCCGGGCACACGTCCAGAAGATCAACGGCCGGGGGACCCTCCCCGTGCCCGGCCACCTGCCGTTCACCCCCGGCGCGAAGCGGGCACTGGCCTACGCGGTGCGGGAATCCCTCACCCTGCACCACCTGCACGTCGACACCGGCCACCTGCTGCTCGGCGTGCTCGCCGAATCCGACGGAGTCGCGCTCGACGTGCTGGCCGCCTCCGGCGTGTTCCCCACCGACCTACGAGACCGCGCGTTCGCCGCGCTGGCCGGGATCGAACTGCCACCCGGGCAACGACAAGCCCGCCTGTTCCTCAGCTACCGACGCCCGCAAGACCTCCACCTCGCGGGACGCATCGCGGACCGGCTGGACGACATCGGCCGATCGGTCGTCCGTGACGTGGCCGAGTGCGACGTGCTGCTGGCCGTGGTCAGCCCGGACTGGACGCCGACCGACCTGATGCGCGCCGAGGTGGAGCGCGCGGCCGAACGAGCGGTGCCGGTGATCCCGGTGCTGGTCGACGGGGCCGAACTGCCCCTCGACCAGCTACCGGGACCCGATCACGTCACCGTCCGCCACGAGACGTTCCGCGCGGACGTGGGCCGGTTGGCCGACGTGGTCCGCTACGCCCAGCCGGGCATCGGGTAGCCGGCCATCAGGTCGGCCACCTCGGCCGCGATCCGGTCCAACGCCTGCGCATCGTCCGCTGCCACGACCGCCCGCTCGATCCACTCCGCGATCTGCGGCATGTGGTCCGTCGTCAGGCCACGCGTGGTGATCGCGGCCGTGCCGAGTCGCACCCCCGACGGGTCGAACGGCTTGCGCGGATCGAACGGAACGGTGTTGTAGTTCGCCTCGATCCCCGCCCGGTCCAACGCCTTCGCCGCGGGCTTCCCGCCAATGCCCTTCGCGGTCACATCAACCAGGATCAGGTGGTTGTCGGTGCCCCCGGAGACCAGGTCGAAGCCCCGGTCCAACAGCGCGGCGGCCAACGCCCGAGCGTTCTGCACGACCGCGTGCGCGTAGAGGCCGAAGGACGGCTCCAACGCCTCCCCCAGCGCGACCGCGATAGCCGCAGTCGTGTGGTTGTGCGGGCCACCTTGCAGACCGGGGAACACCGCCTTGTCGATGGCCTTCGAATGCGCGGCGTCGGTGAGGATCATCGCGCCACGCGGCCCGCGCAACGTCTTGTGCGTGGTAGTGGTGATCACCTGGGCGTGCCCGACCGGCGACGGGTGCGCGCCGCCCGCGATGAGCCCGGCGATGTGCGCGATGTCGGCGGCGAGCACCGCGCCCACCTCGTTCGCGATCTCGGCGAACGCGGGGAAGTCGATGGTCCGCGGAATGGCCGTGCCACCGCAGAAGATGACCTTCGGGCGTTCGGCGCGGGCCAGGTCCCGAACCTGGTCGAGGTCGACGACCCCGGTTTCCTTGCGCACGCCGTACTGCACGCTGCGGAACCACTTGCCGGTGGCCGAGACGCCCCAGCCGTGGGTCAGGTGGCCGCCGGCGGGCAGGGCCATGCCCATGACCGTGTCACCGGGGTTCAGGAACGCCATGTACACGGCCAGGTTCGCCGGGGAGCCGGAGTACGGCTGGACGTTGGCGTGGTCGGCGCCGAACAGGGCCTTGGCCCGCCCGATCGCCAACTCCTCCACCGGGTCGACCACCTGCTGGCCTTCGTAGTACCGACGGCCCGCGTACCCCTCGGAGTACTTGTTGGTCAGCACCGAGCCGGTCGCTTCCAGCACGGCGGTCGAGACGTAGTTCTCCGAGGCGATCAGCCGGACCTTCTCGAACTGGCGGCGGGCCTCGGCCTGGACCAGGCGGGCGACCTCGGGGTCCGCGCCGGTCAACGACGGGATGGCGGGTTCGTGCACGACGACCTCCACGCGCGCGGGGGCGCTGCCGTAGCACCCAGGCGCGCGGTGCGATCCGGCTCAACGCTCCCCGGTGGTCTGTCCCACCCTCCGCACGCCAGTCGCGAACGTCCGAATCCTACGCCCGCCTGCTCCACCGCACCACGGAGTTGCGAGCTGCCACACAACCCCTGCCACACAGCCCCTGCCGCACGACACCCACAGCACATCACCCGCTGCCCGACACCCACAGCACAACACCCGCCGCACAAACATCTGCCGCACAACACCCCACGAGGCATTCGCCCCTGCCAGGTTTGGGCGAAATGGACCATTGCCGCGACGAACGGCCGGCCCAATACTCGGGGTTGGAAACACACGGAGTTGGAAACCTTCCAACAGGCCCTGTGCCACGTCAGCACTTCCCCCTGCCCCCGAAAGGACTGACGTGCTCGATCGGCGAACGTTCGTGCTGGGTGCCGCCGCTTCCGCGGCCGTCGCCAGCGCATTACCGGCCCACGCGGCTGCCTCGGCACCCGCGCCGGGCGCTACACCGGACAAAACCACACCCGACAAGACCGCTGGAGTCTTCGCCGCAGCCGGCGGCACTCCCCTACTCCTGACCCAACGCGACAACCAGTGGGTGCTCGTCGACGAGGGCGGTTCGGTGCGCATCACCACCGGCCTCACCGGCGCCGACCTGGTGGACGTCACCAGCGACGGAACCACGTTCACCACCGTCGGCGCGGTGAGCGGCGACCCCATCGCCACCATCTGGGAGTCCACGGACGGCATCGCGTGGACCGAGGTTCGCCGCCTGCACGGCGTTCGCTCGGAGTTCACCGCCGTCGGCGGCGGCCTGGCACTTGGCTCGGTCGTGAAGCACGAGCGCGCTTCGGTGGTCCGTATCGCCGCACGCCGCACCGCGAACGGCTGGAACACCGTGCGGATGCGCGGACTGGAGTGGACGGACGGCCTGTCCGCCACCGCTGTCGCCGCGACCGCCGACGGCTGGATCGTCGCGGCCGTCGACATCTCCGGCACCGTCCTCCACACGTCGCGCGACGGCGTCAACTGGACCGCCCGTCCCCGTCTGGACGGTGTCGCGGTGCGCGGGCTGACCGCGGTGGACGGCCGCGTGCACTGGGTCGGCAACGAGATGGTCGACGCCACCCCGCTCACCGGCGTCCTGGACGCCGACACGACCCGACCGGACGTGCCGGCGGACGCGAAGGCGCTGGGTGTCGCGGGCACCCGGTCCGGCTGGCTCACCGGCGGCCGACTGATCACCGTGGAGGCGACCCGATGATCACGTTCAGCCGGATCGACGGCACCCCCGTCTACTACTGGCGGTCCAGCCGCGGCAACACGACCCTGCGCAACTGGCAGGCGACCCAGGCCTTCTACGACTCCCTGGTGCTGTGGATCCGGGACCTGCGGTCGTTGTCGTCGGCCTACGGCAGCATCACCTACCTGGTGTCGGCCGGGTTCTACGTGAACAAGCCCGGCCAGCACGGCGCGGGCACCGCGATGGACCTGGACTACGTCCGGTGGAGCGGCGGGCAGGTCTCGTCACCGCTCGACCAGCACCACGCGTCCGGCACCCTCGCCACCCGGCGTCGGTACCTGGCGGTGGACGCGGCGTGTCGGCGGCGCTTCCGGTACGTGCTGGACGGTTGGTACAACTCCGCCCACGCCGACCACATCCACTCCGACTTCGGCGGCCTGCCGGTCCGCTGCGTGACGAGTTCGGACAGCGACACGAAGTTCGTGCAGTCGCTGTGCAACAACTTCATGAGTTCGGGGCTGGTGGTGGACGGCATCTGGGGTCCGAGGACCCAGAGCGCGTTCAACACCGCCAAGTCGCGGCTCGGCGTCACAGGCGACCCGCACACCAGCAGCGCGGCGTGGCAGACGTTCCTGTCCGCCGCGGCGCGCCGGGGATTCGCCAACCAGGCGTTCTAAACGCTAACGAACTAAACGCTGACGGGCCCGTGAGTCAACCGACTCACGGGCCCGCCTCGTCACCAACCCGCTCCTCACCCACCAACCCGCTGTTGAGCACCAACCCGGTTCTTGCCCACCAACCCGGTAGCCACGATCAGCAACCCCACAGCCGTCGCGATCACCGGCACCACCAGCGCCCGGTGGAACCCCTCCAGCAACCCGGCCTCCCCCACGCTCAGCGAAGCGGCCATGCCCAGGCCGAGCGCGCCGCCGAACTGGAACGACGTGTTCCAGATGCCACCGGCCAGCCCTTGCTCCTCATCCGCGACGCCCTCCACCGCGACGATCGTCAACGTGCCGTAGACCAGCGTGAACGCCACCCCGAGCAGCACCATGGTCGGGAACATCGCGGTCCAGTAGTCGGCGTCGGCGGGGATGCCGAGGAACAACGCGTAGGCGACGAGCGCGACCGCGAAGCCGGCGACCAGGACCTTGGGGTTGCCGAACCGGTCGACCAGCCTCGGCGTCAGGGTCGGCGCGAGCACCGAGTCGATGGCGATCACCAGCAGGGCCAGGCCGGTCTGCAACGCGGTCCAGCCGCGCAGGTCCTGGAGGTACAGCACGGTGATGAACTGGAAGCCGACGAACGATCCGGCGAACAGGATCGTGGCCAGGTTCGCCCGCACCAGGTTCACGCTGCGGAAGATGCCCAGCCGCATCAGCGGCGCACTGGACCTCCGTTCCGCGATCACGAACGCCACCAGCAGGGCGACGCTGATCGCCGCCGTCAGCACCGTCTCGCTGGGCGGGACCTCCGGGGCGACCACCACCGTGTAGACCACGCCGACCGCGCCGAGCGTCATCGTGATCGCGCCGAAGACGTCGTAGCCCTGGCCGGTCCGGGGCGGCGCGTCGTCGTGCGCGATCAGCCTGACCGCCAGGACCAGGATCACCGCGGCGAGGATGACCGGGACGAAGAACACCCAGCGCCAGCCGAGCGCGGTCAGCAGGCCGCCGACGACGAGGCCGAGCGAGAAGCCACCCGCCGCCGTGCCCGCGTACCAGAGCAGGGCACGGTTGCGCAGTGGTCCTTCGGGGAAGCTCGTGGTGATCAGGGACAGCCCGGCGGGCGTCATGAACGCGGCGGCCAGGCCGGTCATCGCCCGTGCGGTGATCAGCATCCAGCCGTCGGTGGCCAGGCCGCCCAGCCCGGAGAACACGACGAACACGGTCAGCCAGAGGACGAACATCCGGCGTCGGCCGAGCAGGTCGGCTGCGCGACCGCCCAGCAGCATGAAGCCGCCGTAGGCGAGCACGTAGGCGCTCACGACCCACTGGAGTTCGCCGGGGGCCATGCCGAGGTCCCCCCTGATCGCGGGGAGGGCGACACCCAGCATCGAGACGTCGACGCCTTCGAGGAAGATCGAGCCGCACAGAACGAACAGCAGTGCGCGGGCGCGCGGGGTCATGCGGGTCAGGCCGCCGTCTACCGGTGGGCTCTGCGATGTCGTGTGCACTTCACTCCTTGGTCCGCCGCTTGCATGCACATGCATCATCTGCCATGCGCGACGGGCGCGGAAGAAGGCACTTTGAAGTCACCTCTCCGGCTATCTGGGCCCCAGGCCGGTCTTCCCGTCCAGCAACTCACGCACCGCGTCGAGGTGACCGGCATGGCGTGCGGTCTCCTCGATCATGTGCAGGACGATCCGACGTAAATCGGTGGTCTCCTCACCCAGCCAGCCCGGATGACGCCCCACCGGGGCTGTCGACAGCGGCAGGGAGGCGAGCGCGGCGTCCGACCGCTCGCACTGCTCCCGGTAGAACGCGAACACCTCGGACGGCGATCTCGGCGTGGTGAACGGCGCGGGGTCGGCCCACGGCAACGGGTCGGCGTGCCCGGTGAGGATTTCCTGGAACCAGTGCCGCTCGGCGTAGCCCAGGTGTTCGACCATGGCCAGCGGTGTCCACCCCGAGGGCAGGACCGGGGTCGTCAACGCCACGTCGTCGAGGCCTTCGAGGATCGCCAGCACCGCACCGCGCTGCGCGTCCAGGAACATCGCCAACGCGCTCTTCTCCTCGTCCACCGTGGCCCCCGTCGTCCCGATCATGCAGTCGCCGGAAGCTAACAGGCCCCACCGACAATTCCGGTCAACCAGACAGGTCAACCAGACACCCGGGGCGGCATCACGACGTCCTCGGGGTTCTTGTCCGGCCGCAGCCCGCGCCACGACGAGTGCCGCAGCCGGCCGTCCGTCGTCCACGCCCGGTACTCGACCTCGCCGACCAGGTCGGGGTCCACCCAGTGGGCGCGGCGGGCCTGGTCGAGGGGCACCGGGCCGGCGAACGGCGACGTGGTCCGGGCCAAAGGCAGCAGCCGTCCCTGGAGGTCGACCAGCGCCGCGTGGGTGAAGCCGGTGCCGACCTTGCCCACGTACCGGAGACCGTCGTCGGTCGGCACGCCGAGCAGCAGTGACCCGATCGTGCCCGCGCGGCGACCGTCACCGGGCCGCCAGCCGCCGATCAGCACCTCCTGCGTGCGCACCAACGGCACCTTCACCCACGCCGTCGAGCGACGTCCGGGCTCGTACCGGGAGGAGACCCGTTTGGCGACCACGCCTTCGAGCCCGTAGTCCTCGGCCACCGCCAACACGTCCCGACCGTCCACGTCGGTGAACGACGGCGGCACGCGCACCTCGGCCCGGCCGCCCAGCCCGAGCGTCGCCAGCTCGTCCCGGCGGGTCGTGTACGGCTCGCCGAGCAGCGACCGTCCGTCCAGGTGCAGGAGGTCGAACACGTAGTACACGAGGGGCACGCGGGCCATCAGGTCGTCACCGGGTCGGGCGACGTGCATGCGGGACTGCAACCGGCCGAAATCCGGCTGCTTCTGTGCGCCGAGAGCGACGATCTCGCCGTCCAGGACGGCTTCCCGTTCACCCAGAAGTGCGGACAGCGCCCGGACCTCCGGGTAGGTCGCGGACACCTCCAGGTCGTTGCGGGTCATCGCCCGCACCCGCCCGCCACGCACGTAGGTGACCGCTCGGACACCGTCCCACTTGAACTCGAACGCCCACCCCGTGCCCGCCGGCAGGACGCCCGACGAGGCCAGCATGGGACGGATCAGCTCGGGGAACGCGGTCTCGGCGCGCAACGGCATACGACCGTCCCTTGTAGACGGACATTGCGCCAAGTGTCACCCCGGCGGCCCGGCGCCGCACGTCGGACTTACGCGCCGGCCGCGTTCCGAGTGTTGAATTCGGGGGTCCTGAACGTAGGACACGGTGGTCCTGAACGTAGGACTCGCGCGTTCTGAACGTAGGACTCACGGGGATTTGCGGCGTTCGAGCATGACGGTGTCGCGCCACACGCCGTGGTGCTGGGCGATGCGTTCGCGGACGCCCACGGTGCGGAAGCCGGCCGAGTGGTGCAGGGCGATGCTGGCCCGGTTCTCCGGGAAGATGCCGGTCTGGAGGGTCCACAGGCCACCCTCGTCGGCTGCGGTGACCTGCCTGTGCAGCAACGCCTTGCCCACCCCGCGACCGCGGAAGCCCTCACCCACGTACACCGAGTTCTCGGCCACGCCGGAGTAGCACTCGCGGGTCGACACGGGGGCTAGTGCGGCCCATCCGGCCACCTCGCCGTCGATGACCGCCACCCAGCGGTGGTCCGGCAGCCACTTGGATTCGAGGACGCGTCGACTGGGGGTCTCGGTCTCGAAGGTGGCGTTGCCGGTGGCGATGCCCTCACCGTAGACGCGGCGGACGTCGGCCCAGTCGTCCTCCGCCAAGGCGCGGACGGTCACGTCGGACGGCAGGTCCACCGGGCAGCACGGCCGGGTGACGATCGTCCCCATCACGGCGTCCGCCGCGTGCGGCAGGCCGGTGCAGCACGCCGCGTTGACCGACACGAGGGTCGCGGTGCCCTCCTTGCGCAGCCGGACGAAGCCCACGTCGGCGAGTTTCCGCAGGTGGTGCGAGCAAGTGGACTGACTCACGCCGACCGCCTCGGTGAGCGCGCCGACCGTAATCTCGCCAGGGTGGATGGCGACGGTGTGCAGCAGCCGCACCCTGGTCGGGTCGGCCAGGCACGCGAACCACTCGGCGTACGTGGTGGCGTCCTCCGGAGCGAGGCCCGGGGTGGGCAGCAGCGTCGTCATGACCCCAGACTATCGACAAACACCGATGGTTGCATCTATCTACGTTCCTCGATACATTCTCCTCGTTCGATCGATGAACGCCGATGAAAGAGGTGTCTGGTGGACGAGCTCTCCGTTGTCGTGGTCGGGGCGGGGCCGGTCGGGTTGGCCGCGGCGGCCCACCTGCTGGAGCGCGGGTTGCGGCCGTTGGTGCTCGAAGCGGGCCCGCAGGCGGGTGCGGCGGTGGCGCAGTGGCGGCACGTCCGGCTGTTCTCGCAGTGGTCCGAACTGGTCGACCCGGCCGCACGCCGGCTGCTGGAGCCCACCGGGTGGAGCGCGCCCGACCCGGACGGCTACCCCACCGGCGAGGAGTGGGCGGCGGAGTACCTGGTGCCGTTGGCGCGGGCGCTCGGCGACCACGTCCGGGTGAACTCGCGGGTCGTCGGGGTCACGCGCCGGGGACGGGACCGGGTCGTGGACGCGGGCCGGGACAGCGAGCCGTTGACGGTGCACGTCGAGGGCGGCGAGCGGATCACCGCCCGCGCGCTGGTCGACGCGTCGGGCACGTGGGGTGTGCCGAACCCGCTGGGCGGTGACGGGCTGCCGGCCGCCGGTGAGCCGGAGGCGTCCGACCGGATCGGCTACCGCGTGCCGGACGTGGTCGGCGAGGAGGCCCGGTACGCGGGCAAGCGGATCGCCGTGGCGGGCAGCGGGCACTCCGCGCTCACCGCCCTGATCGCGCTGGCCGACGTGGCCGAGCGGCACCCCGACACGAAGATCACGTGGCTGCTGCGCCGCGGCGCGGTCGGCGCCGTGTTCGGTGGCGGCGAGGCGGACCAGCTGCCGGCGCGCGGCGCGTTGGGGCTCAAGGCGAAGGAAGCGGTGAAGGCCGGGCACGTCGAGGTGGTCACCGGGTTCCGCACGGAGGCGGTCGAGCGTGACGGCGAGCGCCTGGTGCTGGTGTCGGAGGACGGGCACCGGCTCGACCCGGTGGACGAGGTCGTGGCGCTGACCGGGTTCCGACCGGACCACTCGTGGCAGTCCGAGGTGCGGCTGGACCTCGACCCGGTGCTCCAGGCGCCCACCAGGCTGGCGCCGCTGGTCGACCCGAACGTGCACTCGTGCGGCACGGTGTACCCGCACGGCGCGAACGAGCTGCGGCACCCGGAGCCGGGCGTCTACCTGGTGGGCATGAAGAGCTACGGCCGCGCGCCGACGTTCCTCGCGTTGACCGGGTACGAGCAGGTGCGCAGCGTGGCGGCGGAGATCGCGGGTGACCACGAGTCGGCGGCGAAGGTCGAGCTGAAGCTGCCGGAGACCGGCGTGTGCGGCGGGTCCGGTGTGTTCGACGTGGCCAAGCCGGAATCTTCGGGCGGCTGCTGCGCCGCGCCGTCCGTGGCGGCAAAGGACGAGCCGGCGGCGGCAGCGAAGGCCGAGCCGGTGCCGGCGGTGACGAAGGTCGAGGCGGCGCCAGCGGTGGCGAAGGTGGAGCCGGAGTCGGGCGGCTGTTGCGGCACGCCGTCCGTGGCGAAGGACGAGGCGGCGCCGGCGGTGGCGAACGTCGAGCCGGAGTCGGGTGGCTGCTGCGGCACGCCGTCGGTGGCGGATCTGACGCTGACCGCGTCGGGTGCGCGAGCCTGAGGTGGTGCGGCCCGGTGTGCTCAAGGGGCACGCCGGGCCGCGCCGTGTCCTGGTCGTCCTCTGCCTGACGCAGATCACCAGCTGGGGCGTGCTGTTCTACGGCTTCCCGGTACTCGCTCCCACCATCGCGGCCGACCGGGGGTGGTCCGGCGCGGCGGTTACCGGGGCGTTCTCGGTGGCGCTGCTGGTCAGCGCCGTGGTCGGGGTGCCGGTCGGCCGACTGCTCGACCGGCACGGCCCCCGCGTGGTGATGACGGTCGGGTCGGTGCTGGCGGTGGCGGCGCTGGGCTTGGTGGCGTCGGCGCGGTCGTTACCGTGGTTCTACGCGGGGTGGGTGTTGGTCGGGGTGGCGATGGCCGGGGTGCTGTACCAGCCCGCGTTCGCCGCCCTGACCCGCTGGCACGGCGCGGAACGCCGGGTGGCCGCGCTGACCGTGGTGACGTTGGCGGGCGGGCTGGCGAGCACGGTGTTCGCCCCGCTCACCGACGCGTTGGCCGGGCACTTCAGCTGGCGGGAGACCTACCTGGTGCTCGCCGCGCTGCTGGCCGTGCTCACCATCCCCGCGCACCTGTTCGGCCTGCGGCTGCCGTGGCCCGCCCATCCGGCGGCAACGGACGGCCGCCGTCCGACCACGATCGCGCGCAGCCGCCCGTTCGTGCTGCTCGTGGTCTCGATGAGCGTCGGCGCGGTGGCCGTGTACGGGATCGTCGTCGCGCTCGTGCCGCTGTTCGTGGAACGGGGAGTCTCCCCAACCACCGCCGCCTGGGCGCTCGGTCTGAGCGGCGTGGGTCAGGTGCTCGGACGCCTCGGCTACGGGCGTCTGGTGGCGAAGTTCGGCGTGAAGGCCCGAACCGCGGGCGTCCTGTCCGCGGCGGCCACCACGACCCTCCTCTTAGGACTGATACCCGGTCCGGCCGGCGCGCTCGTCGCCGCCGCGGTGCTGGCAGGCGTCGTCCGGGGCATCTTCACGCTCACCCAGGCCACCGCCATCTCCGACCGCTGGGGCACCGCCCACTATGGACGACTCAGCGGCCTCCTCCACGCGCCGCTGACCGTCACCGCCGCCGTCGCACCGTGGGCGGCGATCGCACTCGCCGGACCACTGGGCGGCTACCCGGCGGTGTTCACCCTGCTGGCGGCGGTGGGACTGGTCGCGGCCGCGATCTCCCTCAAGTCCGTGCCGTCCCGACGGGACACTTACACTGTGGAGTAGGACGTCTCAGGGGGCTGCGGTGGCTGTGGGTAGTGACGAGTTCTTCCGGATGGTGAACGCGCTCGTCGACGTCGAACGCAAGGACAGCGGGGACTACAGCTCGTACGGCGTGCGGGGAAAGCGGTTCGGCTACTACTGGCCGCGCACGCAGACCGTGGGCCTGAAGCAGACCATCTCCGAACAGCTCGCGCTGGTGGCCGAGCGGCCGGACGTGTTCGAGGAGCAGTTCACGGCCGGCGGCTTCGGCTGGGTCGTCGTGTGCCTGGAGGGCATCGAGGCCGACGAGCTGTCCGAGTTGGTCTTCGAGGCGTGGCGGCTGTCCGCGCCCGAGGAGCTGATCGCCGTGGCGCCCGACCCGGCCCGGTCCCGCTGACGGTTCAGGCCCGCTGACGGTTCAGGCGGCCGGCACGTCCAGTTCCGCGAGCAGGGCGCGGACCCGGCGTTCGATCTCGTCGCGCACCGGGCGGACGTCGGCCACGTCCTTGCCCGCCGGGTCGTCCAACGTCCAGTCCAGGTAGCGCTTGCCCGGGTAGACGGGGCACGCGTCGCCGCAGCCCATCGTGACCACGACGTCGGCGGCGCGGATGATCTCCTCGGTCCACGGCTTGGGGAACTCGCCGGTGATGTCGATCCCGCGTTCGGCCATCGCCTCGATCGCGGACGGGTTGATCTCGAAGCCCGGCTCGGAGCCGCCCGACCAGGCCACGGCCGCGTCCCCGGCCAGGTGCTGGAAGAACCCGAGCGCCATCTGGCTGCGGCCGGCGTTGTGCACGCACAGGAACAGCACGGTCGGCTTGCCGTCCTGGTGGTGCCCCTCCACCCGTGCCAGGGCGTGCAGGCGCTGACGGGCGAACCGCTCGGCCAGCAGCGGCAGGAAGTTCGGGATGGTGCTGTGCGCCGCGAACTGGTCATAGCTGGAGTACAGGAACCGCTCGATCGTCTCCGCGCCGAACACCCCGTCGAACGACTCGCGCAACCGGACGGCGGCCGTGCGCAGGGCGAGTTGCTGGTCGACGCTCAGGTCGTGGCGGCGGTGTTCGCTGGTCCCGGTCATCGTTCCAACCCTCCGGCATTCTCAGTCAACGTTTATTGAGTCAATAGTCGTTGAGCATCCCGGTGGGCGTCAACACGTTGACTGGGTGAACCCGCTCAAGCATCATTGACTCAATGACTACTGACTGGCCTTCGGACACGGTGGCCCGTGCACGGGTGCACGCGGCCCTCGGCGAGCCCGCCCGGCTCGCTTTGGTCGAGCTGCTCGTGCTCGGCGACGCCTCACCCGGCGAGGTCGGTCGCGAGCTCGGCCTGCCCAGCAACCTCCTCGCCCACCACGTCAAGCTGCTCGAACAGGCGGGCGTGGTCGAGCGGTCCCGGTCGGAGGGCGACCACCGGCGCACCTACCTGCGGCTGCGCACCTCCGCCCTGGCCGACCTCGTGCCGACGGGGCTGCGCCAAGCGCCCCGGGTCGTGTTCGTGTGCAGCCACAACTCGGCACGCTCGCAGCTGGCCGCCGCACTCTGGAAGAAGCGCAGCACCGTGCCGACCGCGAGCGCGGGCACCCGACCGGCCGAACGGGTCCACCCGCTGGCCGTCGCCACCGCCCGCGCCCACGGCCTGTCGCTGACCCGCGCCCGGCCGCACCACCTGGACGACGTGCTCCAACCCGACGACCTGGTCGTCGCGGTGTGCGACAACGCCCACGAAGAACTCACCGACCACCACGACCGGCTCCACTGGTCCGTGCCCGACCCGGCCGCCGTCGGCACCGAGGACGCCTTCGCCACCGCCTACCGGGACCTCGCCGACCGCGTCGAACGCCTCGTGCCCGCCGTCCGCCCCGCCCCCGAGGGATCCTGAATGCCCCGCCCGCTCCCCCACCGGCTGGTCGCCGAATACCTCGGCAGCCTGCTCCTCGCCGCCCTGGTGATCGGCTCCGGCATCGCCGCCCAACGCCTCTCCCCCGGCGACGTCGGCCTGCAACTGCTGGAGAACGCCGCCGCCACGGCCGTCGGCCTCTTCGCCCTCATCCTGATCTTCGGCCCGGTCAGCGGCGGCCACTTCAACCCCGCCGTGTCCCTCGTGGACGCGATCTTCCGCGGGCTGGCATGGCGCGACGTCCCCGCCTACGCGCTCGTCCAGGTGCTCGGCTGCGTCACCGGCGCGGTCCTGGCCAACACCATGTTCGAAGCGGCCCCGATCAGCATCAGCACCACCGAACGGGCCACGGCCGCGCACGGGCTGTCCGAGGTCGTGGCCACAGTCGGCCTGCTGCTGGTCATCTTCTCGCTCGTCAGGTCCGGCCGGGCCGCCCTCGCGCCCGCCGCCGTCGGCGCCTACATCGGCGCCGCGTACTTCTTCACCAGCTCCACCAGCTTCGCGAACCCGGCCATCACCGTCGGCCGTGCGTTCAGCGACACGTTCGCAGGCATCGCCCCGAGCTCCGTGCCCGCCTACGTGCTGGCCCAACTCGTCGGCGTGGCGGTGGCCGTGCCGCTGCTGCGCCTGCTCTACCCCACCCAGACCACCCCGGCTCCGACCGCCCCGGTCCCGTCCACCACCGACAGCACCGCACCCGTCACCGAAGGGCAAGTCCGTTGACCAGCAAGCCCGAAGTCCTGTTCGTCTGCGTGCACAACGCCGGCCGCTCCCAGATGGCCGCCGCGCTGCTCCAGCACTACGCCCTCGGCCGCGTCACGGTCCGCTCGGCCGGCTCCGCGCCCGCCGACAAGGTCAACCCGGCCGCCGCCGAGGCGTTGGCCGAGCTGGGCCTCGACATCACCGCCGAGGTGCCGTCCAAGCTCACCACCGAGGACGTCGAAGCCTCCGACGTGGTCATCACCATGGGCTGCGGCGACACCTGCCCCGTCTTCCCCGGCAAGCGTTACCTCGACTGGGAGCTCGAAGACCCGGCCGGCCAGGGCGTGGACGCCGTCCGCCCCATCCGCGACGACATCGACCGCCGCGTCCGCAACCTGCTCGCAGAACTCCTCGACGCGCCCGCGTAGTCTCGGTGCCCCCGCGAGTCGGACCGTTCGATTCTGGGTAATCCCCACAGCGGACCGACAGCGGAGGTAACCCGATGAGCGCGCGTTTCCAGGAACTCGACTGGCGGCGGACGCCCCTGGGCGAACTCGTGCTCCGCCGCCGGTGGGACCCGATGTTCGACCGCGAGGTCCACGAGATCAAGCTCAACGACGAGTTCCTGATGTCGAGCCTGTTCACCGTGTCCGAAGTGGAAATGGCGCACCTCGCGCTGGCGGGTCTGCCCGCGCCGTTGGACGTCGTCGTGGGCGGGCTCGGCCTCGGGTACACCGCGCGGACGGTGCTGGAGAACCCGAACGTGCGGTCGATGCTCGTGGTCGACGCGCTCGGCGAGGTCATCGAGTGGCACCGCCAGGGACTGCTGCCCGGCGGCGCGGAGTTGGCCGCCGACCCGCGCTGCCGGCTCGTCCACGGCGATTTCTTCGCCCTCGCGCGCTCCGGCCAGGGGCTCGACCCGGAAGCACCCGGCCGGCGTTTCCACGCGATCATCGTGGACATCGACCACTCGCCGCGCCACCTGCTGCACCCGGACAACGCCGACTTCTACCAGCCGGAAGGCCTCGGCCGACTGGCCGACAGCCTGCACCCCGGCGGTGTGTTCGCCCTGTGGTCCAACGAGCCGCCGGACGACGAGTACACCGCGGCGCTGACCGACCGGTTCGAGCACGTCAGCGCCGAGATCGTCCGGTTCCCCAACCCGCTGCAACAACGCGAGGCGACCAGCACGGTCTACGTGGCCAAGACCTCCGGCTGACCGGTTGCTACGGGTGCGCGAACCCGAACCGCCTCCACGGTCGCGCCACCGGCAGTAAAGTCGGTTCGGAGATCACTTCTTCGGAGGGTGTAATGAAGCGCAACATCACCTGTCCCTGTGGAGAGCCCATCACGGGGCAGGACGAGGACGAACTCGTGGCCAAGACCCAGCAGCACCTCAAGGAGAACCACCCGGGGCACGACTACTCCCGGGACGAGATCCTCTTCATGGCTTACTGAGCCGACCCGACAGACGTCCGGCGCGGTCGCGGTCTACTTCTTCGGCGTGACGGCGACGGTGAACTCCACCGTGACCGGCGTGGCCGAGCCGGCCGTGACCGTGCCGCTGATCGCGCCGCCGACCGCTTTCGGTCCGGCGAGCAGCCGGAAGACGAACGTCACCGAGCCACCCGCGGCCAACTCGTGACCGGCCGCGCACGTCACCGTGCCCTGACCCGCCGGGCACCCGATGTTCTGCCGCGCCGCGCCGTCGAACCCCACCAACGCCCGGCCTCGCACGTTGTTGCCCGGGCCGACCACTCGAATGCCGTCGGGTAGCGACAGCACCAGCGTCGGCGACGCCACCGGCGTCCGGCCGGTGTTGCGGATGGTGACGGGCACGTCCACGGGCGGCCCACCGGTGTTCATGGTGAAGCCATGCGGCACGACCGGCACCAACGGCTCCGCCACGGGCTCGACGGTGGTGGTCGGCGCCGCGGCAGTGGACTCCGCGGGCGGCACCGGTTCCGCTGGACCGTTGGCCGGTTCCCCCGTGGTCAACGGAGTCGCGCCGGACAGCTCGGTGGGCACGGACGACGGCTCCGAGGTGGCCGCGAACGTCGGCGAGTCGGACGACCGCGAGTCGACGCTCACCGTGGGCGGCAGGGCTTCCGGCATCGGGACGACGGCCTGGCGCTCGCTGTTCAGACCCCACACGACGGCTACCACCACCGCGGTGGTCGACGCGGCGACGCCGAGCCAGGGCCCGACCGAGTGAGCCGCCGCACCCGCACCCGCCGCCGTGCCCGCCTTGGCAGCGCCCGCCGACGCGGCCAGGTAGCCGGTGACACCGGTGCCCAGCACCAGCGGCGCGATCACCGCGCGCAGCGTGCCGTTGACGTCGGCGAGTTCGGCGGCGAGGGCACGGCAGTCCACGCACTCGTCCAGGTGCGCCTCGACCTGCGCCGCTTCACGCCGGTTGAGGCCGCCGCGGGTCCACGCGCCGAGCTTCGCCACGGTGGCACGGCAGCGGTTCGCCTGGTTGCGCGCCAGATGCGCCTGGAGGTAGGCGGTCTTGAGGCCTTCACGGGCCCGGTAGGCCAACGCGGAGGCGCCGTTCGCGGTCAGCCCGAGCAGCGGCGCCAGCTCGGAGGCGGTCTGGCCCTCGATCTCCGTCTGCCACAACACGGTCTGCCAGCGCTCGGGCAGGCTCGCGAACGCCATGGTGGCCAGCGACCGCTCCAACGTCTCCACCGCCGGGTCGCGGAAGGGCACCGTGGTGACCTTCTCCACGCCCGAGACCGCCTCGACGTCGTCCACCAGCCTGAGCCGCTTGTCCCGCCGCGTCCGGTCGTACGCGCTGTGCCGCACCGCCGTCAGCAGGTAGGCGCGGAACGCCGAGTCCGGCCCGAGACCCGCCCGCAGCACGTCGAGCACCTTGGCGAACGCGTCCGAGACCAGGTCGTCGGCTTCCGCGTTCGACCGGGACAGGTGCCGGGCCAGGTTTCGGGCGGCCGTGACGTGACGCTCGTAGAGCAGCCCGTACGCCTGGATCTCCCCGCCGCGCACGGCTTCGATCAGCTCCGGGTCGGACGGTGGCCGGGACTGCTGCGGCACCTCCCCGCTCTCCCCGTGCAGGGCGTGGTCGAGGTCGTCGCGCAGGACCGCCAAGTCGGCGGTCTCCCACCGGTCCAGGGCGTGCTCGTCGGGATGCCCGATCAACCGGACGTCTCCTTCCCGGCACGGTTTGTATGCACGGAGTGCAATATGGACCTTATCGAAGGACCAGCGGCAAGTTTCATCGAGATACCCTCTGCCGGACCAGCCTTTCCACCCGACCGATGCAACGCGAGCATGATCGGCACGAGAGCGCGTGTCCGTACACGGCGGACCGCGCGCACCGCCCAGGGCCTGAGGGACGTCACGCAGGGGCTATCCGTCAGCGGTCCAGGGCCTGGGTGATGTCGTCCCAGATGTCGTCCGCGTCTTCGATGCCCACGGACAGCCGGATCGTCCCGCCGCTGATGCCGTTGGCGTTCAGCTGCTCCTCGGTGAGCTGGCGGTGCGAGGTGCTGGCCGGGTGCAGCACCAACGTCTCGGTGCCGCCCAACGACGGCGCCAGGCGGACCAGGCCGAGGCCGGTGACGAACCGCCGGCCCGCGTCCGCGTCCGCCAGGTCGAACGAGAAGGTGCTGCCGTAGCCGTCGATGAACCGGGACGCGACGGCGTGGCTGGGGTGGGTGTCGAGGCCGGGCCAGTGCACCTCCCCCACCGCCGGGTGTTCCGCCAGCCGTCGGGCCAGAATCCCGGCGTTGCGCTCGTGCTTCCGGACGCGCAGCGCCAGGGTGTTCATGCCGCGGATGGTGAGCCAGGCGGCGAACGGGTCCGGCGTGACGCCCAGCTCGATGGAGTGGTGCCAGGTCGCGCGGTGACGGTCGGCGTCGGCGAAGACCGCCACGCCGCCCGTCACGTCGCTGTGGCCGCCGAGGTACTTGGTGGTCGAGTGGACGACGACGTCCGCGCCGTGCTCGATCGGGCGGCACAGCAGCGGTGAGGCGAACGTGTTGTCCACGACCACGAGCACGTCGTCACCCGGGACGGCGGCGAGCGCGGGCAGGTCGCTGACGTGGCCCGTGGGGTTGGCGATCGTCTCCAGGTAGAGGACCTTGGTCTCGGGGCGCAGCGCGGCGCGGACCTCCTCCGGGTCGTGGCCGCCGACGTAGGTCACGGCGATGCCCCAGCGTTCCTCCAGGTCGTGCAGGAGGGCGAGGGTGCCGCCGTAGAGCGCGTGCTGGGCGATCATGTGGTCACCGGTCTTGAGGTTCCCGAGCAGCACGGCGTTGATCGCGCCCATCCCCGAGGCGGTGGCGAGAGCCGCCGCACCGCCTTCGAGGGCCGCGACGGCGTTCTCCAGCGCCCGAACCGTGGGGTTGCCGAGCCGGCTGTACACGAACGCGCCGTCCGGCCGCGTCATGCCGTCGGCGAAGGCATCCAGGTCGTCGAACGAGAAGCCGGAGGTCTGGTACAGCGGCACGGACAGGGGCCTGCTGGTCAGGGTGGGTACTTCGGTGTGCACAACGCGGGTGTCGGGCTTCATGACACGAGCTTGCCGCGCGGAAGTGGTCTGGGAGTAGATCCAATTCGGTTAGATTGGTCCGATGGTGAAACCAATCGCCGTGGACGACCTCGCGGGACGGCTCGGGCGCTGGTCGGCGGGCCGGGGCTCGCTGTACCTGCTGCTCGCCGCACGCCTGCGCGAGTTGATCGACGAAGGGCTGCTGCCCTCGGGCACGTTGTTGCCGCCGGACCGGTCGCTGGCCTCGGGGCTCGCGGTCGGGCGGACGACCGTGATCGCCGCGTACGACCTGCTCCGGCAGGAGGGGCGGCTGACCCGGCGGCGCGGAAGCGGGACGTGGGTGTCACCGGGTGGCCGTGCGGCGGCCGCCCGTGAAGAGACGGCGAACCCGATGTTCGTGAACCTCCTGGAGCCACCCGACGGTGTGCTCCAGTTCGCGTGCGCCGGGCCGTTGTCGCCGCCCGCCGGTCTGGTCGGGGCGCATCGGCGGGCGGTGGACCGGCTCGGTGCCGTGGACCTGGGTTATCACCCGTCCGGGCACCCGGCGCTGCGTGCCGCGCTCGCCGCCAGGTACCGCGATCTCGGCGTGCCGACGACGGCGGACCAGATCCTGGTGACCACCGGGGCGCAGCAGGCGTTGGCGCTGCTGACCCGCGCGTTGGTGCGGCCGGGTGACGAGGTGCTGGTGGAGGCGCCGACGTACCCCGGTGCGCTGGACCTGTTCCGGGAGGCCGGGGCGGTGGTCCGGGCGGACGACGACCTCGCGGGCGCGTTGGGTCGGGGCAAACCGGTGTTGGTGTACGCGATGCCCGCGTTCCGCAACCCCAGCGGCACGTCGTGGAGCCCGTTGGAACGGCGGCGGCTGATCCGGGTGGCGGGCGACGTGCCGGTGATCTTCGACGAGGTGTTGGCCGAGTTGGACCTGACCGGCGCGCCGGTGCGACCGCCCGACGCGGAGGCCGTCACCGTGGGGTCGTTGAGCAAGGTGGTGTGGGGCGGGCTGCGGGTCGGCTGGGTGCGGGCCGACGCGTCGCTCGTCGCCCGGCTGGCGCGGTTCAAGGCGGTGCAGGACCTGGGCAGCGCGGTGCTGGACCAGCTGGCGGCGGTGGAGTTGTTGGCGGACTTCGACGCGGTGCGGTCGGCGCGCGTGACGGCGCTGCGGCGGCAGCACGACCACCTGTGCGGACTGCTTCGGGAAGAGCTGCCGGAGTGGGAGTTCACGCCCGCGCTGGGTGGCCAGACGCTGTGGGTCCGGCTGCCCGGCGTGAACGCCGCGTCCTACGCCCAGGTGGCGTTGCGGCACGGGGTGGCCGTGCTGCCCGGTGGTTCGCTCGACCCGACCGGTGGCAGCGGCGACCGGCTCCGGCTGCCGTTCACCGCGGAACCCGAGGTGATCAGCACCGCCGTTGTCGCGCTGGCCGCCGCGTGGCGCGCGTTCGCGGCCGACCCGATCCGCCCGCCGCTCGTGGCCTCGATGTCCGTCTGACCAGCGGTGGGGTGAGCTGGTGTGGAGTGAGCTGCCTCACGGCCTGTCACAGCCTCCGGTGCCGCGGTGTCTTGTGCTCGAACCGCTGGAACACAGAGGAGAAACCATGGCTGTGAACACCGATGTGGTCGTGATCGGCGGCGGGTACGCCGGGGTCATGGCGGCCAATCGCCTGCGGCAGCGCGACGACGTGACCGTGACCCTGATCAACCCGCGGCCGACGTTCGTCGACCGGGTCCGCCTGCACCAACTGGTCGGCAGCACGCACGACGCGGTGGTCGACTACAAGGACGTGCTGGCCGAGGGCGTCCGGCTGGTGGTCGACAGCGTGACCCGGATCGGCGCGGCCGAGCGCGGTGTGACGTTGGCGTCCGGCGGCACGGTCGGCTACGACTACCTGATCTACGCGGTGGGCAGTGGCAGCGCCGACCCGACCGTGCCCGGCGCGGCCGAGTTCGCCTACCCGATCGCCACCCTGGAGGACGTGCGGCGGCTGCTGCCGGTTCTCGACGCCGCGTCCGCCACGGCCCCGGTGACGGTGGTCGGAGCCGGCCCGACCGGCATCGAGACCGCCACCGAGCTGGCGGAGGCCGGCCGCGCGGTGACCCTGGTGTGCGGCGGCGTGCTCGGCCCGTACCTGCACGCCCGGGGCCGGCGCTCGGTCGCCAAGCAGATGGCCAGGCTCGGCGTGACGGTGCTCGACGGCCCCGGCTCGAAGGTGACGGCCGTGACGCGTGACGCCGTGCGGCTCGCCGACGGCCGCGAGCTGCCGAGCGGGGTGACGATCTGGACCGCGGGCTTCGGCGTGCCCGACCTGGCCAGGCGCAGTGGGCTGAGCACCGACGCCCTGGGTCGTCTGCGCACGGACGAGACGTTGACCAGCATGGACGACGTGCGGATCGTCGCGGCCGGTGACTCGGCGGCGCCGTCGGACCTGCCGCTGCGGATGAGCTGCCAGGCCGCGATTCCGCTGGGCGCGCGGGCCGCCGACACGGTGCTGAGCCGGATCGACGGTGAGGAACCCTCGACGCTCAACCACGTGTTCGCGGGTCAGTGCATCAGCTTGGGGCGCAGCGCCGGCATCTTCCAGTTCGCCCACCGCTACGACGTCGCGGTGGGGTTCCACATCGGCGGTGGCCTCGGCGCGAAGGTGAAGGAGATCGTGTGCAAGGGGATCGTCGGGCACCTGGCCGGTGAGGCGGGCAAGCCCGGCTCGTACCGCCTGCACCGCGTCTCAGGCGGCCGTAAGCGCCAGGAGCTGCTCGCGGCCCGGAACAGCGGAACGCCGACCGCCGACCAGAAGGATCCCGCTCAGAAGGTGTAGTTCACGACGAACGCCGGGTGGTCGGTGCGGTACATGGCGTACTCCTGGGTCGACACGAAGGTCAGGGTGCGGGCGATGACGTGCTGCACGTCGCCGTCGCCCTTGCGGAACCAGCCCGACGGGACGCAGTTCTGGGCGTTCGTGGCCGAACCCGGGTTGTACTTCAGGTTCAGGTCGCCCACCACCACGTGCCTCGTCGTCGAGGAGCCGGTGGGGTCGTGGGCCAGGACCGTCGCGGGCACCAACTCGCGGCACTGCGCCAGCGCCGTCGTGCCGGTCGTGCTGAGGTGCGTGGTGCAGGCGGTGAAACCACGCACGGCGCTGAGCGCGCAGGCCCAGGCGCGGATCTCGTTGCCGCCGTCCTGGGCCGCGTAGGTGCCCTGACCACCCGACCTGATGCCCTCCTTGACGATGATCCCGCTGCCGTAGGCGCCACGGCCGGCCGTGCACTGGAGGTTCGAGTTCGTGGACCTGTTCTGCACGAACGCGTACCGGTACGCGGCGGTCGCGCCCACGGCGGCGGTCAGGCGGGACATGTCGGACAGGCACACCTCGTTCACCGACACCACGTCCGGCAGCCGGCGCTGGATCATCACGACGGCTTCGTCCACCGCGCGCCCGCCCTGGTAGCAGCCGGCCACGCCGCTGTTGCACAGGTTCAACTGGAGCACCTTGAACGCGGTGGCGGCGGCGGCCGGGACCGACAGCAGACCACTCAGCAGGAACACGACCATGAGGGAACCGGCGATCCTGCGCGTGAGGCCCATGCGGACCATGCTCACATCCGGCCGCGCACCCGCCGTACCGCCAAGCGGACCCCTGCCGCGCCGGCACTTCGGGACACCGGACCGCTCACTTGTTTTGCATGCCGCCGTGGAGGTGCCCGACCTGGATGGTCATCCCGCTGTGGCTGCCACCGCTCACGACGTTGGAGGTGACGGTGCCGGCGGGCGTGGGCGGCGTCTCCTGCACGGCCTTCGCCGCGTCGAGGTCCTCCTGGTACTCGGCGACGCCGTGGGACAGCAGGTCGCCGCTGGGCTTCGGCACGTACAGGTACACCGTGCCGCTGTACTCCTTGATCTGCACGAACCGCGGCACCACGCGGGACGCGGACAGCGACGCGAAGCCGGCGGCGAGCACGTCGTCGAACACCCGCTGGGACAGCACCACCGAGAGGAACGTCTGGTCCGGGTCCGACCGGGTGAGCACGTCCCGGACGGGCTGCGAGTCGAGCAGTCGATGGGTCGTGATCACCGCGCTGCCGACCACCGCCGCGGATCCACCGGGAGGGGCCTCGCGGACCGGTCCCACGTTCAGGCTGGCCCGCATCCGCAGGCGCAAGGCCCGGTCACGTGCGCGCAGCCGGGCGTCCCGCTCGGCCAGCTCGTCCTGGAGCGCGTCGAAGAACCCGCTGACCACGGCGGGCAGGTGACGGGTGTCGAATCCGATACCGACACCGTCCCCGGTGTTGTGCGGGAACAACGCCTCCCGCCACACGTGACCGAGCCCGGCGCGTTCGAAGGCGCGGGCGAGGACGTCGGACACGATCTCCACGAGATGAGCCTGACCAGGGTCCGAGTTGGAGCCGAACTCCTTGGTGTCGACCACCAGCACGGCTCGGTACGGCGGAAGTTCGACCGGGTTGCCGACTTCGACACCGTGATCTGGCATGTCGTTCCTCCTCGGAACACTTCACGAACGTGACCCGGCTAGTTATCCCACAATGCGAGCGTGGAAGCAGCGAAGACACGGCCCGGCGGGCGTCCGAGGAAGCGCGGAACCCCCAGGTTGACCATGGTGTTGGGGGTCCAGCACAGTGGTGGCGTGCAGTGGGCGTTGAGCGTTCTGACCGTGATCGCGTACGCGACGCTGCCGCTTGGCTCGGCGAGCTACGAGCAGGAACTCGTGCCGACGCTGCTGGTCGGGCTGGTGTACGCGCTGATCGCGATCTTCGGCTTCCAGTGGGTCCAGCGGCGCGGCCGGGCGTTCGCCGTGGCGTACGCGTGCGTCCAGGTGCCGCTGGGCTTCCTGCTGTTCTCGCTGTCGGGGGCGGCGGTCGGCGCCGTGCTGCTGCTCGTCGTCCTGGTGTCGCAGAGCGTGTTGCTGCTGCCGACGCCGGGCGCGGCCGTAGTCGCCGCCGTCATCCCGCTGATCCACGTGAACATGGACTGGCCCGACGGGCTGCGGGAAGGGCTCAACACCCTGGCCGTCACCACGTTCACGCTGGTCGTGACGTTGCTGCTAGTGCGTGAGCAGCGTGCCAGGGCGGAGCTGGCGGCGGCCAACGAGCAGCTGCGCGGGTACGCGGCCCAGGCCGAACAGTTGGCGACCACGCAGGAGCGCAACCGGCTCGCCCGGGACATCCACGACGGGTTGGGCCACCACCTGACCGTCGTGCAGATGCTGCTCCAAGCCGCGCGTGCGGTGATCGGCACCGCCGACCCGGACCGGCTCGACTCGATGCTGGCCAAGGCTCAGGACCAGTCGAAACAGGCGCTGGCGGAGGTCCGCCGCTCGGTCGCCGCGCTGCGCGAACCCCGATCGGAGCCGCTGGTGGACGCGTTGCGGGCGTTGGCGGGCGAGGCGGTCGTGCCGACCGAGGTGGAGGTCCACGGCGCGGCCCGCGCGATCCGGGCCGAAGTCGAGGAATCGCTGTTCCGGGCTGCCCAGGAGGGGTTGACCAACGTGCGGAAGCACGCGGGCGCTTCGACAGCGACCGTCGTGCTGGACTTCGACCGCGACGACGTGGTCCGACTGGAGGTCCGTGACGACGGCTGCGGGCTGCGTGAGGACGTGCCGCCGGACGCCGGGTACGGCCTGATCGGGCTTCGGGAACGGGTGGCGAACCTGGGCGGGCAGGTGGCCGTCGACTCCGCCGCCGGGCGCGGTCTGACGCTGACGGTCGAGGTGCCGGCATGAGCGCGTCGGAGTCCGCCGTGCGGGTGCTGATCGTGGACGACCAGGCGTTGTTCCGGGAGGCGTTGGCGACGTTGCTGGAGGTGCAGCCGGAGATCGAGGTGGTCGGCGAGGCCGGCAACGGCGAGGAGGCCGTGCGGCGGTGCGCCGAGTTGCGTCCCGACGTGGTGCTGATGGACCTGCGCATGCCGGTGCTGGACGGCATCGCGGCGACCGACCGGCTGCGGGTGGAGCAGCCGGGGGTTCGGGTGCTGGCGCTGACCACGTTCGACGACGACGCGGACGTGTTCGCGGCGCTGCGGGCGGGCGCGGTCGGGTACCTGCTCAAGGACGTGTCGTCGGCCCGGCTGGTGGAGGCGCTGGTGGCCGCACGGCGCGGGGAGTCAGTGCTCCAGCCGTCGGTCGCGGCCAAGCTCGTGGCCAGGGTCGCCCGACTGCCGCAGGAGGACGTTCCGGTGCGGCAACCGATGGCCGTGCCGCTGTCGGAACGTGAACTCGACGTGGTCCGGCTGCTCGCCGAGGGGCGCAGCAACCGCGAGATCGCGGGCAGCCTGTTCCTGGCCGAGGGCACCGTGAAGAACCTCGTCACCAGCGTGTTGTCCAAGCTCCAGGTGCGTGACCGCACGCAGGCGGCGTTGCGGGCACGGGAACTCGGCCTGTGCTGACCGCCGGGGTCATGCCGCGCACATGACCCGACTCATGACCTTCGGCACCTGACCTGGCGTCGCTGACGGCCGACGATCTCCGTAGCACTGAAAGCCCGCTACGGAGGAGGCGTCATGAATCCCGAACAGACGATAACCACAACCCGTCGGACCGAGCCCGAGCCGAAGACGCGCGCAGTGTGGCGGTTCACCCGGCACTTCCTGGAGATGGTCGTCGCCATGGTGGCCGGGATGGTCGTCCTGGAGCCGGTCTGGTCGTTCGTGTGGCCCGGTTTGGCGGAGGTCGTGACGGCGCACGTGCTGGTGATGGCCACGAACATGTCGCTGGGCATGGCTTTGTGGATGCGGATCCGCCGCCACGGCTGGGCCGGCATCGCCGAGATGTCCGCCGCGATGTACGTGCCTTTCCTGGTGCTGCTGCCGTTCCACTGGGCCGGACCGCTGTCCGGGATGGCGCTGATGACCGCCGGCCACGTGCTGATGGTCCCCGCCATGCTGGTCGCGATGCTGCGCCGTCGGCACGAATACGGGTGCTGAGCGATGCGAACCGTTCTCCGGATTACCGGCACCGCACTGGTGTTCCTGCTCGCCGCCCTGGCGCTCCCCACCGCTCTCGGCACGCCGACCGCCTTGGGTGCGTTCGACGACCTGTACGCGCCGCGAACCGACAGTGCGTCACCGCCTTCGTCGCCGGTGGCGCACGACCCCGCCAAGCCGACGGCCGTGGTCGTGGTGGGCGACCATGGCGCTGTCGTCTCGGACACCCTTGCTCCCTACGAAATCCTGGCCACGACGGGCGCGTTCAACGTCTACACGGTCGCGCCCACCGGTCACCCGGTTCCGCTCACCGGCGGGCTGGACCTGGTGCCGGACCTGAGCTTCACGGAACTCGACGGCCTGCTCGGCACTTCGCCCGACGTGGTCGTGGTGCCCGCCCTGCCGGACGTCGGTGAGAGCACGTCGAAGCCGGTCATGGACTGGCTCGCCCGGCAGGCCGCCGGCGGATCGCTGGTGTTGGGCATCTGCAACGGATCACGGGTGCTCGCGGCGGCCGGGGTGCTCGACGGACGTCCGGCCACCTCGCACTGGCTCCGCATCGACGCCGCCGAAGACCTCTACCCGGCCGTCGACTGGGTCCGGGGCACGCGGTACGTGGACGACGGCGATGTCATCACCACGGCGGGCATCCTGTCGGGCATCGACGGCACGCTGCACGTGGTCGAACGGCTCGTCGGGCCGGAGGCGGCGGCACGGGCGGCGGACGTGGTCGGCTGGCGTCACTTCCGGCCCGGCACTCCGGCTCCGATGGCGCAGGCGCAAGTCGAACCGGCCGACGCCGTGGTCGCGTTCAACACCGCTTTCCGGTGGGACCGGTCCACTGCCGGCGTGCTGCTCACCGACGGGGTCGGGGAGATCGAGCTTGCTTCGGTGTACGACACGTACGGGCAGTCGTTGGCCGTACGGACGGTGGCCGTCAGCCTCGACGCCGCGCCGGTCCGGTCCCGACATGGGCTGACGTTCATGCCTCGGGCAGCGCCGACGGGCGATCTCGACCGGCTGGTGGTGCCGGGCGCGTCGGCCTCGGACCGTCGTGCGGCGGACCGGTACGCCGAACTCGCGCCGGTCTACCTCCACGGCGAGCCCGGTTTCCCGTTCGACGGCGTGCTGCGCGACCTCGCGCACACCACGGACGTGGCCACGGCGGTGTGGACGGCGAAGGTGTTGGAGTACCCGATCGACCACCTCGCGCTCACCGGCTCGGCTTGGCCGTGGACCCTCACCCTCCGACCGTTCTCGCTCGCCGCGCTGGGTGTGTTGGCGGCGCTTGGTCTCATGCGCGCGGTCCACGGCGGACGGACGGGCCACCTTCTTTCGCCGCCCCACCCTCACGTAGCGTGAGGGTGTGACCATGGCTCGAACCTCCGCCCCTCCGCCGCCCCTCGCCCCCGACGCGCTGCGCGTCACCGCCCTGGGAGGGCTCGGTGAAATCGGCCGCAACATGACCGTGTTCGAGCACGACGGCAAACTGCTGATCGTGGACTGCGGGGTGTTGTTCCCCGAAGAACACCAGCCCGGCGTCGACGTCATCCTCCCCGACTGGACCAGCCTCCGGAACCGCCTCGCCGACATCGTCGCCGTCGTGTTGACCCACGGCCACGAAGACCACATCGGCGGCGTCCCCTACCTGCTCCGCGAACGCCCCGACATCCCCATCATCGGCTCCCGCCTCACGTTGAGCCTGCTCCGCGCGAAGCTGGTCGAGCACCGCATCGTCCCCGTCACCGTCGAGGTCGCCGAAGGCCAGGAACTCACCCGCGGGCCGTTCGACCTGGAATTCCTCGCCGTCAACCACTCCATCCCGGATGGTCTGGCGATCGCCATCCGCACCGCCGCCGGCCTCGTCCTGCACACCGGCGACTTCAAAATGGACCAATTCCCCCTCGACGGCCGCATCACCGACCTGCGCGGCTTCGCCCGCCTCGGCGAAGAAGGCGTCGACCTGTTCCTCGTCGACTCCACCAACGCCGACGTCCCCGGCTTCACCACCGCCGAACGCGACCTCGCCCCCGCCATCGACGAAGTGTTCCGCACCACCCCCCGCCGCGTCGTCGTGTCCAGCTTCGCAAGCCACGTCCACCGCATCCAACAGGTCCTCGACGCCGCCCACACCCACGGCCGCAAAGTCGCCTTCGTCGGCCGCTCCATGGTCCGCAACATGGCCGTCGCCACCGAACTCGGCTACCTCAAAGTCCCGCCGGGGCTCGTCGTGGACATCAAACGCATGGACCGCATGCCCCCCAACCAGGTCACCCTCGTCTGCACCGGATCCCAGGGCGAACCGATGGCGGCACTGTCCCGGATGGCCAGCGGCGACCACTCCATCCAGGTCGAGGAAGGCGACACCGTGCTCCTCGCCAGCTCGCTGATCCCCGGCAACGAGAACGCCATCTACCGCGTCATCAACGGCCTCACCGACCTCGGCGCCAAAGTCGTCCACAAGGGCAACGCCAAGGTCCACGTCTCCGGACACGCCAGCGCCGGCGAACTCGTCTACTGCTACAACATCGTCCAACCCGCCAACGTGCTACCCGTCCACGGCGAAGCCCGACACCTGCGCGCCAACGCCGAACTCGCCGTCCGCACCGGCGTCGACCGGGCCCGCGTCCCCATCGCCGCCAACGGCGACGTCATCGACCTCCAGGACGGACGCGTCACCGTCACCGGACGCGTCGAAGTCCACAACATCTACGTCGACGGACAAACCGTCGGCGGCGTCACCGAAGCCTCCCTCGCCCAACGCCGCACCCTCGGCGAAGAAGGCGTCATCACCATCGTCGCCCTCATCGACACCGACACCGGCCACCTCGCCGAACCACCCGACTACATCGCCCACGGCTTCGAACACGACGGCGGCACCTTCACACCCGCCACCACCGCCATCGAACGATCCCTCGCCGGCGCAGCCGAACGCGGCGTCAAGAACATCGAAGAACTCGAACGACTCATCGGACGCGAAGTCCAGATGTGGGCCCAACGCACCTACCGCCGCCGCCCCGTCGTCATCCCCGTCGTCGTCGAGGCGTGATTCCGGTGGTGCCGAACCGGGTAACCGCCACCCCATGGTGGAACGCTGGTACCGCAACGGGCTGATCTACTCGCTGGACGTGTGTCTGTTCCAGGATTCCAACGGTGACGGCACCGGTGACATCCCTGGCCTGGTCAGCAGACTGGACTACCTGTCCCGGCTCGGCGTGACCGCGATCTGGGTCAGCCCGTTCCACCCCTCGCCACGCCGTGATGGCGGCTACGACATCACCGACTACTACGGCGTGGACCAGCGTCTGGGCAGCCTGGGCGATTTCGCGGAACTGCTCGCCGAGGCCGACGAACGCGGGCTGCGGGTGGTGATCGACCTGGTGTTCAACCACACCAGCGATCAGCACCCGTGGTTCAGATCCGCCCGCGCCGACCCCGATTCGCCCTACCGGGACTGGTACGTCTGGTCCACCGACGAACCCGCCGACCGCTGGGGCGGCCCGGTGTTCCCCGGTGCGGAGAAGGGCATCTGGACCTGGGACGAGCAGGCCGAAGCCTGGTACCGGCACCGGTTCTACCGCTTCCAACCCGATCTGAACACCGATCATCCCGCCGTGCGCGCCGAACTGCACAAGATCATGGCGTTCTGGCTGCGGTTGGGGGTCGCCGGTTTCCGGATCGACGCCGCGCCCATGCTGATCGAGTCGCGCTCTCGGCGACGGCGTGACTACGCACTGCTGCACGACATCAGGGAAACCGTGTCGTGGCAACGGCAGGACGCCGTGCTGCTGGCCGAGGCGAACGTCGACCGGGACGAGTTGATCGAGTACTTCGGCGCGGCCGACGGTCGGGCGAGCCGCGCCATGATGGTGTTCGCGTTCCGGCTCAACCAGTCCATGATGCTGGCGCTGGCCCGCCAGGACGCCCGTCCGATCGCCACCGCTCTGGCCGACCTGCCGGATCTGCCGGGCCACGGGCAGTGGGCGACGTTCCTGCGCAACCACGACGAGGTCGACCTCAGCGGCCTTGCCGACGACGAGCGCCGGGACGTTTTCGCCGCTTTCGGGCCGGAGCCGGAGATGCAGGCGTACGGGCGCGGGATACGTCGTCGCCTGGCGTGCATGCTCGGCGGCGACCGGCGTCGGCTGGAACTGGCCTACAGCCTGCAACTGAGCATGCCCGGCACGCCGGTGATCCGGTACGGCGACGAGATCGGCATGGGGGAAGACCTGTCGCTGCGTGAACGTGAGGCGATCCGCACGCCGATGCAGTGGACCGACACGGCGAACGCGGGCTTCTCCCGTGCCGCGTCGGAACAGCTGATCGCGCCCGTGATCAGCGACGGTCCGAGCGGGCACAAGCACGTCAACGTGCTCAGCCAGCGGCGTGACCCGAACAGCCTGCTGACGTGGTTCGAGCGGATGCTGCACACCCGGAGGGAGTGCGAGGAGATCGGTGTGGGCGAGCACAAGGTGATCGACACCGGTGTGCCGCACGTCCTGGTCCACACCGCGCACGGCCCGCACGGCGCGATCCTGTTCGCGCACAACCTCTCACCCGACCCGTGCAACGTCAGCATCCCGCCCCTGCCCGGCGAACGGCACCGGCCGCTGACCCTCGCGTCCGACATGGGCTACGACGACGATGACGTGGACCTCCTGTCACTCGACCTCACCGGCTACGGCTACCGCTGGCTGCGGCTCAACCACACGCCGTGGGACTAGCGCCCTTTCGCCAGACCTCGGTAACGGTGTGCGACTCCGCCGGGGAGCAGGTACTCGGCCAACACGTTGCCAGTGCGGTGCGAAGGGAACCCCATGTCGTGCATGAGTTCGTCCGCGCAGTGGATGTCGTAGGGCCCGAAGTCGTAGCCGCCGGAGCCTGGAAGCACCTGCTCCTGCCAGTCCAGCCTCGCGTCGACGGCCCGCTCCATCTGCTGCTCGTCCGGGGTGCTGCGCAGTGCCGCCCTGAAGTGACGTGCCAGCCAGTGCGCGGTGAGTTCCACGCCCATGATGTTGTTGAAGACCTGCCGGAATCCGACGAAACCCAGCCGGTCGACGCCGGGCGGCACGATGCCCCGGTAGAGGCGCAGCCGTCCGGTGGAATCGTGCACCCGCACGCCGGGGTCCAGGAACGGGAAGTCCTTGTGGTGGCCGGTGGCGAACACGATGACGTCCGCCGCGACTTCCTCGCCGGTCGCCAGTCGCAGCCCTTCGTCCGTGTACGCCTCGACCGCGCTGACCTTGGCGTCGATCAGGCCGCGGCGGACGGCACGCACATAGCCGCGGGGCATGACCCCGGCGTGGGCGAGGTGGAAGGGCAGGGCGTGCGCGGGCCGCAGGTGCTTCGGCAGCCGGTACCAGCCCGAGGAGATCAGCATGTCGCGGGTTATGGCCGACCAGAGCGCGCGCTTGACCCGGTCGTTGAGGCGGTCGACCGGGCGGACGCAGGCCGGGTCGTGGTATCGGGGCAGGAGCGACTCGCCGAGCCGGGTCATCAGGATCCACTTGTAGCCGACCAGGCCGAGCAGGAGGCGTTCGGGGATCACCCAGTTCACCTTGCGCTGCACGAGCGTCGCCGAGGCCGCCTCTCGCGCGGCACGGGTGACCAGGTCCAACGCCGACTTGCCGCCGCCCACGACGACCACACGCCGGCCGGTGAACGTCCCGGCCCGCACGTCATTGGAGTGCAGGACGGTCCCGGGGAACGACTCACGCCCCGGCAGGTCGGGCAGCCGGACGTAGTGGTGGGCGCCGCTGGCGACGGCCACGTAGTCGAACGTTTCGCTTCGCACCTCTGCGGCCTCGTCCCCGGTGGGCCGGGAGTCGACCGTCCAGCCGGAGGCGCCCACCCGTCCGGGTCCGTCCACCGGTCGGATGGAGATCACCTCGGTGCCCGGCCGGAGGCGTTCCAGCACACCGAAGGTCCCGGCGTAGTCCTCCAGGTACCGCCGGCTGTCCACGGCACTGGCGAACCGCAGGCGGTTGGGCAGGTCGGCGAACTCGAAGAGGCGGAGCGCGGACTGGTTGGCCAGGCCGTCGTAGCAGCCGCCGGGTGACCAGATGCCGCCGACCTCGTCGTACTTGTCGAAGACCGTGACGTCGAAACCGTTCTCCAGCAGCACTTTGGCGGTGACGATCCCTCCGGGACCCGCACCGACGACGCACGCTCTCATAGGCTGCCACTCCCCCGGTGATCGGCATGTCCGGCAGACCCATCATCCCGGTCGAGGGCGCCTCGTGGGGTTGGCGGCGTGGCCGACTTGGCCGGCCACGCCGCGCAGTGGTCGTCAGCCGCCGATCTTGCCCACGCCGGCTCCCGCCGTCACCACGGACTTGACGGTGTTCGGGTCGGTCAGCGTGTAGGCGTAGTAGTCCCGCGGCTCCTGCACCGAGCCGCTGCAATCCGGCTGGCCGGACTCGCCGACCAGCACGTTGTTCCGGGCGACGCAACGTCCGCCCGGACCGGCGTAGTTGTTGCTCACCGGCTCCTCGACGTTCTCGAAGTAGTTGCCCTCCACCAGGCAGCCCGCGTCCGCCTGGCACGCCACGCCGACGTCGGTGTTGTAGAAGTAGTAGTTGTTGTACACGTGCACCGGCTCGCCGTACCGGACCCGCGGGTTGCGCTGCGGGGTCGCGTCGAACCAGTTGTGGTGGTAGGTCACCTTCAGCCGTCCGACGTCCTGCGCGCCGTTGCTGTCGTCATGGCCCAGCAGCATGTTCTTGCTGTGGTGGTGGGCGTGGTTCCAGGACACCGTGACGTAGCTGGACCCGCGCTTGATGTCGATCAAGCCGTCGTACCCGTTGGACAGGTCGTTGTGGTCGATCCAGACGTGGTGGGAGAACATCTGCACGTTGATCGCGTCGTCCGCCCAGTTGCGGAACACCAGGTTGCGGATGATGACGTTGTGCACCGCGTCAGCCGGCGGCGACGTCACGTTGGACGGCGGCAGGCCGATGTTCAGCCCGCCACCGGTGAAGCCCGAGGTGGAGCCGATGCCGACGATCGTCTTGTCCGACGTGACGTTGTGCATCGGGCCGGGCAGCGCGATCATGCCGCGCACGCAGATGTTCAGCGGCCCGATCTGGGCGATGGCGGACAGGAACTCCGCCGCCGTGTCGACCTCGATCGTGGGCCCTCCCGCGCCGCCGGTGGTGCCGTTCTGGCCCCACGCGTTGACGGAGGCGAATCCCTGGGGACTGCCGGAGGTGGTGCAGGACCCGGGCGGCAGGGTGGTCGTCGTAGTGCTCGTCGTGCTGGTCGGACCGCCGGTGCCGGGCACGTCGGTCACCACCACGTCGTCGAACGCCGCGGCGGCGTAGTAGGTCGCCAGGCCGATCTTCCCGCTGCCGAACGTGGCGTCGGTCGCCGTCACCACTTCGGCGCCGTCGACGAAACCGCGCAGCGTGCTGCCGAACACCTCAAGCCGCAACGTGTACCAGGTGCCGACCGAGACTGTGGCCGGCGCGGACGCCAGGGTGGTGTGCCCACCGCTGACCCGTTTGCCGAGCACCACCGAGCCCGAGTTCGACAGGCCCAGGTAGTAGTAGTTGCTCGTGTTCTGCACGCGGGCGGTCACCGCGACGTGCCTGCCGGACCCGTTGAACGCGGCCGGCTTGACCCGGACCTGCGCCGTCTGGCCGGTCCAGACGGCGCCCGCCAACGCCTTCGCGTCGGTGCTGGTGCCGGACTGGCGCCAGGCCCGCGTGCCGTCCGCGACCACGGACCAGCTGCCGCCGCTGGAGCTCCAGCCGGTCGAGTTGCCGTCCTCGAAATCGTCGCCGAACAGGGTCGCGGCGGACGCCGTCGGCACCACCAGAAGAGCCACCGCGAAGATGAATCCACTCGCCGCCGCGACGAGCGACGCTAATCTTCCGTGCTTGCTCAAGCCAAGCCTCCTATTGCGAATCGGGCGTCGGTGGCCGATTCGCGTGTTCACGGTCGTGAATACGTTCACGCAGGTGAACACGACTACTGCGGCTGCCGACAATCGGAGGCGGCGGTTGGCGGCACGCTGACTGAAACGGACGATGACCTTATCCTGAAAGGTAATGGCTCGTTTCCGGCACGTCAACGTCAGGTCACTCCGACGCGTCGACGCCGTTTGGCACGAAATGTCGCCGAAAAGGCCGACTAACGGAGCAACGCCCGCTTGTCGGGCTTACCGCCGGGACCGACCGGGACGGCGTCGATGAACCGGATCTCGGCTGGGGTGGCGCCCGTGCCGAGTTCGTCCGCGACCGCCGTCCGCAGCCGGTCCGGGTCCGGGGTGCGGCCAGCGACCGCGACGACGAACGCGTGCACGGCTTCACCGGTCCGCTCGTCCGGCACGGCCAGCACGTACGCCTGGTCGACGTCGGGGTCGGCGGCGAGCACGCGTTCGATCGGACCGGCGTGGTGCAGGATCGCGTTGACGATCACCACGTCCCGGGCCCGCCCGGTCAGGTACAGGTAGCCGTGCTCGTCGAAGTGGCCGATGTCGCGGCTGCGCACCCACCCGTCCTGCCGGACGTCGGCGGACTCCTCCGGGTCGTCGCGGTAGCCGACGAACGTCATGCTGGTCCGCGACCAGATCTCCCCCGACTCACCGGCCGGCAGCGCCCGTCCCGCCTCGTCGCGGACCTCCAGCTCGACACCGCTCCACACCTTGCCGACCGAGGCGAGCGCTTCCGGCCGGTCGCGGACGTCTTGGGCGGTCAGCAGGGTGAGCATGCCCGTTTCGGTCTGCCCGTAGCCCGAGTGCGCGACGTCGCCAAGTACGTCGACCGCTTCTGCCATGCGGTGCGGCGCGAGCGCGGAACCGGCCACCAGCACCGCCTTCAGCGCGCTCAGGTCGACTTGCCGTTCCTTCAGCACGTCGAGCACGTGGTGCAGGCGCGGGACGGTGAGCAGCGTGGCCGTGATCCGTAAGTCCGCCAGGACGTCGGGGAACTGGGGCGTCCCTTCGGGGATCACGGCCGTGCCGCCGGACGCGAGGCAGTACCCGAGGTGTTCCTGGACGACCAGGCTTGCCAGCGTGCCGAAGATGACGAGCCGGCCGTAGCGCGTGGCGAGCGCGCGCGCCCGGTCGTCCCAGCCGGCCGGGTGCCAGGACCACCACCGCGCCAAACCGGCGTACGAGTGCTGGACCCCCTTCGGTGTCCCGGTGCTGCCGCTGGTGTGCACGACCCAGGCGATGTCGTCCGGCCGTGCCCGCACGACAAGATCGGCCTTGCCGCCGACGAAGTCCTTCACGTGCAGCACGCGCGGCACGAGGGACAGCAGGGCGGCCGGCGCGGTGTCGTCGACCACCAGCACGTCAACGCCGCTCGCCACGTGCGTCACCTGCTTGGCGCTCTGCTGCGGCGCGATCCCGACGACACGGCAGCCCAGCGACCACCCCGCGACGTACCCGGCGAACGCTTCCGGCGTGACCCCCGTGGCCAGCGCGAGGCCGTCACCCGGCCCGAGTCCGGCGGACCTCATCCGGTCGACCGCGGCGGCGATCATCTCCAGCAGCTCACCGCGGCTGACCACGCGCGTGCCGTGCTCGAACGCCGGGGTGTCCGGCGCGGACGCCAGCAGGTCGAAAATCGCGTGCGGGAACAGTTCCGCCATGTCGTGTCCGTTCGTCGGGCCGCCACGTCTCCGGTGCTTTACGCCGACAACGGTCGGATCGTTCGAAATTCCACCCGACCCGGAAACACGGTCACCGCGCGACCGGCGGCCCGTCGACCGGAACCACCGCGCCGCGGACCTCCGACAGCAACGCGCGCATGGCGTGCTCGGCCGCCTCGGGACGGCGGGACGCGACCGCCCTGGCGACCTCCTCGTGCAAGTCCAGCGCGGTGGGCACGGGCTTCTCCGGCATCAGCCCGAGGGACGTCCGCCCGCGCAGGACCACGGCCACCACGTCCTTGAGGGCGGCGAACATCTCGTTCCCGCCCGATTCCAGGAGCAGCGTGTGGAACTCGATGTCGAGTTCGAGGAACGACTCCAGCCGGCCCGCCTCACCCTCGCGGCGCATCCGGGCGGCGAGGTCGAGCAGGCGGTCGCGTTCCTTCGCCGACGCGTTCCACGCCGCCCGCGCCGCCGCCACCGGTTCGACCGCGATCCGCAGCTCGGTGAGCGAGCGCAGCTGGGTGTCGCGGTTCGGGCCGGCCAGCTGCCACCAGATGAGCCGCGGGTCGTAGACCTGCCACGCCGACCTCGGCCGCACGGTGATGCCGACCCTGCGCCGGGACGTCACCAGGCCCATCGACTCCAGCACCCGCATCGTCTCGCGGGCCACCGTTCGCGAGACCCCGAACTGCTCCTGGATGCCGTCCAGGGTCAGGACCTGGCCTTCTTCGAGGTCCCCACTGGTGATCCGCGACCCGATGGTGTCGAGCACGGAGGCGTGCAGGGCATCGCCCGGCCCGCCTGCTTGACGTTGTACCGGCACCGCCGAAGCGTAGCCCGCGCGGCCTTCCTCAGCCCGTTGAAAGGTGATACCTTTCGCCGCCAAAGGTACTACTTTTGCCGATCTTCGTCGCCGGAGCCGAGGGGTAACCCATGACCACGAGCGCCAAACCCCCCGTGCCGACCTCCGTGGTCGTGATGGGGGTGTCCGGGTCGGGCAAGAGCACGGTGGCCCGGCTGTTGGCGGACCGGCTCGGCTGGCCGATGGCCGAGGCAGACGAGTTCCACCCCGCCGCGAACATCGCCAAGATGTCCGCCGGCACCCCGCTCACCGACGACGACCGCGCGCCCTGGTTGGCCGCGATCCGCGACTGGATCACCGGACGGGCGGCGGCGGGCGACAGCACGGTCGTGACGTGCTCGGCGTTGAAGCGGTCGTACCGGGACGTGCTCCGCGAAGCCGACGCGCGGGTCCGCTTCCTCTTCCTGGACGGCGGGGGCGACGTGATCGGCGGGCGGATGGCGCTGCGGTCCGGCCACTTCATGCCGCCGTCGCTGCTCCAGTCCCAGTTCGACGTCCTCCAGCCGCTCCAGTCCGATGAGGACGGCGCGACCGTGGACGTGCACGAGACCCCGGAACTGATCGTCGAGGACGCCGTCACCCGGCTCGACCTCGTGGCCGCGACCCCGGCCGACCACTGACCCCACAAGGGAAATCCCGGAGCAACGGAGCTGCCGATGAACACCATTGAAAACTGGGTCCCGACACTCGGCGCGGGCGCGCTGCTGGGCATCGCGGCGGGCGCGATCGCCCTCCTGCTGGTCCTGATCATGTACCTGCGGGTGCACGCGTTCCTGGCGCTGGTCGTGGTCAGCCTGCTCACCGCGTTCGCCGCGGGCATCCCGGCGGCCGCGGTGATCCCCACCCTGACCGGCGGGTTCGGCACCACGCTCGGCGGTGTCGCGCTGCTGGTCGGTCTCGGCGCGATCCTCGGCCGACTGGTCGAGGTGACGGGTGGCGCCCAGTCGCTGACCGACGCGTTGATCTCCCGGTTCGGCGAGCACCGGGCGCCGCTGGCGCTCGGCGTCAGCTCGCTGGTCTTCGGCTTCCCCATCTTCTTCGACGCGGGCCTCGTGGTGATGCTGCCGATCGTGTTCGCGGTGGCGCGACGACTCGGCGGCGGCGTGCTGCGCTACGGCCTGCCCGCTGCGGGCGCGTTCTCCGTGATGCACGTGTTCGTCCCGCCGCACCCCGGCCCGGTCGCCGCGACCGAACTGCTGGGCGCCGACGTCGGCCTGGTCATCGCGTTCGGCCTGCTGCTGGCGATCCCCACCTGGTACGTGACCAGCTACCTGTACGGGCTGTGGGTGGGCGAGCGGCTGGTGCTGCCGGTGCCGACCATCCTCAGTGGCGGCCCGCAGGCCGAGCACGACGAGAACCCGCCGCGTCCGGCGACCGTCGTCGCGCTCCTGCTGCTCCCGCTTGTCATGATCTTCACGAACACCGGTCTGGACGCCGCACGCGCCGCGGGCCTGGTCGACGGTGACGCCTCCTGGTACGCGGTGGCGCGTGCGCTCGGTTCGACGCCGGTCGCCCTGCTGGTGACCGTGCTCGTGGCCTCGTTCGTCCTCGGCATCCGACGCGGCAAGGGCAAGGACACCGTCGAGAAGCTGGTCGACTCGGCGCTCGGTCCGGTGTGCGCGGTCATCCTCATCACCGGCGCGGGCGGCATGTTCGGCGCCGTGCTCCGGGCCGGCGGTATCGGTGACGCCCTGTCCGACGGGTTGAGCGACCTCGGTATGCCCGTGTTCGTGGCCGGCTTCGTGATCGCCGCCGCGTTGCGCGTCGCCCAAGGCTCGGCCACGGTCGCGCTCACGACGGCGGCGGGCCTGGTGCAGCCGGTCGTGCTGGCCGGTGGGTTCAGCGCGCTCGAACTGGTCGCGATCGTGCTCGCACTGGCGGCCGGTTCGGTGATCGCCAGCCACGTCAACGACTCCGGCTTCTGGCTGGTCGGCCGACTGATGGGGATGGACGTCCGAACGACGCTGAAGACGTGGACCGTCATGGAGACCACGATCAGCCTGGTCGGCTTCGGGCTCGCCGGGATCCTGTTCCTGGCCGGCTGACCCGCTTTCGCGCCCGACGTCCGTCAGGCGACGGGCGTCGGGACGCGATCCTTTCGGCGCGCCCGCACGTAATGCGCGACGACCGCGAGCGTGGCGGCCAGGAACACGATCTGGAGCAGGGTGCGCGGCAGGAGCTGGTCGTCCAGCGACGGTGAGATTCCCTGCTGTGCCGCGTAGACGTTGGCCGGGAACATGCCGACGAGCATCGCGCTCAGTCCCGCCGCAGCCCACGGCGCGGTCCGCCACCACAGCAGGCCCACCACACCCGCGAACTCCAGCACGCCGGTCACGGTGACGAGCAGCCCCGGCTCCGGCAGCACGGGCGGGACCATCGCGATCAACTCCTCCCGCATGCCGATGAAGTGCGCGCCGGCGGTGAGGGTGAACATCGCGGCCAGGCCGCCCCGCAGGGCGATCACCCAGTGCCTGCGGAACAGCAGCAGAGCCGCTGAAACGACGATCAGAACGACGAACGGAGCCATCGGGAGCCTCCCCAGGAACGAAACTTGTCACCGACAAGATGCACCTGCGACCCCCATCTTGTCAACGACTAGATAGGCTGACCCCATGAGCCCCTACCACCACGGCGACCTCCGACGGGCCGTGCTGGCCGCCGCCGTCACCGCGATCACCGAGAACGGACCCGCCGCGATCAGCCTGCGCGACCTGGCCCGCCGGGTCGGTGTCTCGCACGCCGGTCCGGTGCACCACTTCAAGGACAAGGCCGGCCTGCTCACCGCCGTGGCCGCCGAGGGTTTCGAACTGCTCGCCGACGCGCTCGTCGAGACCCGCGACAACGGCGGTGACTTCGTCGAGATCGGCGTCTCGTACGTGCGCTTCGCCATCGAGCACCGGGCGCACTTCGAGGTGATGTTCCGCCCGGACCTCTACCACGAGGACGACGAGTCGGTGGCAACCGCGCAGGAGCGTGCGCGGGCCGTGCTGGTAAGCGGGGCAGGCGAGGTGCCCGGTGACCGCGACCCCGAGATCGCGAAGCTGGCCGCGTGGTCCCTGGTGCACGGCTTCGCCACGCTGTGGATCACCGGCGCGCTCTCCGATCCCGGCGACGACCCGGAAAGCACCGCGCGGGCCGTCGCCGGAATGCTCTTCGCGAAGTAGGTCAGCCGGTCGCGGGGCCGGTCCAGCCGGTGGGGACGTGGCCGACGCGCACCCGCTGCGGGTGGTCGCCGACCGGCACCGAGACGATCTTGCGACCGGTGGCGAAGTCGATCGCGGTGACCTGGTCCGCGCCGCTCTCCGAGATCACGCAACTGCGCCCGTCACCGCTGACCGTCGCCCAGTAGGGCTTGGCGGCGGGCACGAGCGGGCCTTCACGCAAGGTCGCCCGGTCCACGACCACGGCGTAGTCGTCCATCGTCCCGGCGACGCACAGCTTGTCGCCGGCCGGGCTCATCGCCATGCCGTGGTGGCGAGAGTCGTTGACCCAGGTGGTGCGGTCCTCGCTGGTGGCCGGGTTCTTCGGCAGTTCCTTGTGGCGGGTGATGCGGTCGGCGGCCACGTCGTACTCCAGGAAGCCGTGGTGGAACGACACCTGGAAGTACAGCTTGGACTCGTCGGGGGTGAACGCCACCGGCCGCAGGGCGTCGGACAGGTCGGGCCGGCCGAACGCGTCCAGGCGCTGCCTCATGTCGATCACCTTCAGCTGCCGGAACGTGCCGGCGTCGACGACGGTGATGCGGCGGTCGCCCTTGGTGAAGTCGAACACCGGGTCATCCAGCGCGGTGTTCACCTCGCCGATGGACATGTTCCACAGGTGCCGGCCGCCGTCGGTGAACACGTTCTCGTGCGGCTTGTCACCGGTGGCGAACGAGCCGAGTTGGCGGCCGGTCGCGATGTCGAGCACATGCACCGTGTTGGACGTCGAGGCGGACACCGCGATCCGGCGGCCGTCCGGTGAGACGGCCATGTGGTCGGAGCGGAAGCCGGAGACCGGGAACCGCCACCTGATGCGGCCGGTGGCCAGGTCGATCGAGACCACGTCGGCGAAGCTGGGGCGGGACGCGACGACGGCGGTGCCGTCCGGCGTGGTGAACATGTCGTCCACGAACTGGTCGTGGCCCTCGCCGGGACCGGACCGGATGCCGAGGAAGTAGGCCAGTTTGACCGGGTTGAGGTAGATCTCCCACAGCCGCTCCTCCCGGTCCGGGATGACGTTCACCCGGCCGATGCGGGCGAAGTCGCCGCTGGCGGCGATCACGTCGGCGGTGCCGTCCCAGTTGTTGCCGACGAACATGACCTGGCGGAGGGCGGCGTTTGAGGGCTGGGCGACGGCAGGTGCGGCGGTTGCGTGTGCGGCGGTTGCCGGTTCGGCGATGGCAGGCGCGGCTGTTGCCTGTGCGGCGGTTGCCTGTGCGGCGATGGCGGGTGTGGTGGCGGCCAGGGCGGCGGCTGCGATCACGCCGAGCAGACGTGTGCGGCCACCGTGCTTCCGCCCTTTCGACATGGATTCCTTGCTCACGAGAACTCCCCACGCCGGAGTTACCAGTCAGTAGCCAGGCATACCAGTCGTCGCACGTCTGCGGTAGGGCCGCTCTGCGGGTCAGCGGTGTCCGGTTGAGATCACCATCACTGGACTGGGCGAATTCTTGTCGACGGGTAATGCCGGTGCCATGCTCCAGCCATGAGACTCGGGGGCGGTTTCGCGGTCGACCATGGGCCGGCCGGATCGACAGGACTGCCGTTCACCGAGGCGGCCGGCGCGTGAACCCGCTGCTGATGCCGATCGTCGCCGCCCAGGGGATCTGGGCCCGGAAGTCGATCAAGATCCTGCCGCCGGCCGCCGGTCCGACCACGGGGTCGGCGGGTGACACCGCCGGAGGTACGGCCGTGCGCCTGGCGGTCCTGGGTGAGTCGACGGCGGCGGGCTGCGGGGTCGACGCGCACGACGACGGGTTCCCCGGCAGCCTGGCCCGCACGATCGCGGAACGCACCGATCGGCCCGTCACGTGGGAAGCGATCGGTCAAGACGGCGCGACGGCACGGCGGATCCGCTACAAGCTCCTCCCCCGGCTCGGCGAAGACCTCACCGTCGCGGTGCTCCTCGCGGGCGTGAACGACGTGCTCGGCCGACGCAGCCCGGCGCAGTGGACGGAAGACCTCGGCGCGGTCGTGGACGAGCTCGGCAAGCGGGCCGAACACGTTGTGGTGGCGGGGATTCCGCCGTTCATGGCGTTCCCGTCACTGCCGGGCACGCTGCGCCGCTACCTCTCCCAACGCGCGGAAGCCCTCGACGCGGCGTCCCGGCGGGTGTGCGCGGAGCGGCCGGGCGCGTTGTGGATCGGTTCGGCCGACATCATGCCGGTCGGCCCGGACTTCTTCTCCGAGGACCGCTTCCACCCGTCGGCGTACGGCTACCTCCGCTGGGCACAGGGCATCGCCGACCACCTCCCGCTCACCGCCGCTGCCTGACGTGGACACCGACCTCCCGTACGTGGACGAGCACAGCGTGCTCGTCCCGGCCCCGCCGATGGCCGTGTGGCACAGCCTCGCCTCCGTGATGACGCGCTCTCGGGCCGACGGCAACGAGGCACTGGGACTGCTGCTGGCCACGGAACCGCGCCGGGCCACCGGGACGCCGTTCGAGGTGGGCTCGACCATCGCCGGGTTCGCGGTGACGGCGGCCGTGCCCGGACAGCTCCTGGAACTCAGCGGACGGCACCGGTTCTCGCGGTACCGGCTGGTGATGACCCTGGCGGAGCAGGCGGGCGGAACGCTGCTCAGCGCACGCACCTACGCGCTGTTCCCCGGACCGCACGGTTTCCTGTACCGGCAGCTGGTCATCCGGACCGGCGGGCACCGCCTCGTCATGGCGGGCCTGCTCCGCTCGGTGCGCCACCACGCCGCGAAGAACCGCTCTGTGGCTTGACCTGGAGCGTCGTGGCTTGACCTGGAGCGTCGTGGCTTGACCTGGAGCGCGCTCCAGGATCTAGCGTCCCGGCCGTAGGTCACGGGGCAGTTGGAGAACGGAGCACGGCGTGCGTCTTGGTGTGCACATCAGCAGGTTCAACCAGGGTGCGGCCCGACTCGGTCCCGATCTGGCCGCCGCCTGCGTCGCAGCCGAGGCGGCCGGGGTTTCGTGGCTGTCGGCCATGGACCACTACTTCCAGATGGAGGGCAACGGCAGCCCCGATGACGCGATGCCGGAGTGCTACACGACCCTCGGCTTCCTCGCCGCGCACACCTCCACGATCCAGTTGGGCGCGCTCGTCACCGGTGTCACCTACCGCCACCCCGGGCTGCTGGCGAAGATCGTGACCACGCTCGACGTGCTGTCCGGTGGCCGGGCGACCCTCGGCATCGGGGCCGCCTGGTACGAGCGTGAGCACCGTGGCCTGGGCGTGCCGTTCCCGCCGTTGGCCGAGCGCTTCGAACGCCTGGAGGAGACGCTCCGGATCTGCCATCAGATGTGGGACGCGGACGACAACGGGCCGTTCGACGGCAAGCACTACCGCCTGGCCGAGACGCTGTGCTCACCCGCGCCGCTGAGCACGCCGCACCCGGAGATCATGATCGGCGGCAACGGCGAGCTGAAGACGCTCCGGCTGGCCGCCCGCTACGCCGACGCCTGCAACTTCCTCGTGCCGAGCCCCGCGGAGGTCGCGCACAAGCTCGACGTGCTGCGCCGCCACTGCGACGACGTCGGCCGCGACTACGCGGACATCCGCAAGACCACGGTGTACCTCGGGAGCACACCGAAGGACGGCGATGTCGACGCGTTCGCCAAGGAACTGGCCGACTACTCGGGGCTGGGCCTCGACACCGTCGTCGTGATGGCGCCGGACGGCGACCTGGCCGAGTGGATCGAACGCGTCGTCGCCCCGACCACCGAACGGGTGGCGGAGGTCGACTGAAGGACTACTTGGAGATGCGCTCCGACGTGCCGACCGGTGGACTGGTCCGACTTCCGGTGACCACGACGAGGAGGGACCGCGGTGGACGAGCGCATTCGCGCCAAGTGGGACGAGTTCGCGCCGACGTACGACCGGTCCATCGGCGTGTTCGAACGGCTCCAGTTCGGCGGCGGGCGGGAGTGGGTCTGTTCACGGGCCGAGGGCGACGTGCTGGAGGTAGCCATCGGGACCGGCCTCAACCTGCGGCACTACCCGCCCGGCGTCCGGCTGACCGGCCTGGACTTCAGCCCCGCCATGCTCGACCGGGCCCGCGCCCGTGCCGCCGAACTCGGCTTGGACGTCACGTTGAGGGAGGGTGACGCCCAAGCCCTCCCGTTCGCCGACGCGTCGTTCGACACGGTCGTCTGCACGCTCGGGCTGTGCGGTGTCCCCGACGAACGCGGCGCGCTGGCCGAGATGCACCGGGTGCTGCGCCCGGGAGGAACGCTGCTCCTCCTGGACCACATCGGCAGCCACCACGGCGTGATCAACTTCGGCCAGCGCCTGCTGGACCGGATCACCGTGCCGATGATCGGCGACCACCAGACCCGCCGCCCCCTGCCGCTGGTAGTGGAAGCGGGTTTCACGGTCGTGCGCAGCGAACGGCTCAAGCTCGGCACGGTAGAACGCGTCGCCGCCGTCAAACCGTCCGTGTGAGACGGGGGCTGCCTCAGATGTCGCGGAACGTGGTGATCTCCGCGCCGAGCTGGTTGAGCCGGTCGGCGAGCTGTTCGTAGCCGCGGTTGATGACGTAGACGTTGCGCAGCACCGAGGTCCCCTTCGCGGCGAGCATCGCGAGCAGCACCACCACCGCCGGCCGCAGCGCGGGCGGACAGATGACCTCCGCGCCAGACCAGTGGGTCGGACCCTCGACGTAGACGCGGTGCGGGTCGAGCAGGGTGACCTTGCCGCCCAGCTTGGTGAGCTCGGTCAGGTACAGCGCGCGGTTCTCGTACACCCAGTCGTGGATCAGGGTCGAACCGTGCGCCGTCGCGGCGATGAGGGCGAAGAACGGCAGGTTGTCGATGTTCAGGCCGGGGAACGGCATCGGGTGGATCTTGTCGATGGGCGCGCGCAGCGTCGACGGCCGCACGACGACGTCCACGAGCCTGGTCCGGCCGTTGGCCGCCGGGTACTCGGCGGACCGGTCGTAGTCCAGGCCCATCTCCTCCAGCAGGGCCAGCTCGATCTCCATGAACTCGATCGGCACCCGCCGGACGGTGATCTCCGAGGACGTCACGATCGCGGCCGCGATCAGGCTCATGGCCTCGATCGGGTCCTCGGACGGCGCGTAGTCGAGGTCGCGGTCGAGCCGCTCGACACCGTGCACGGTGAGCGTGGTGGTGCCGATGCCGTCGATGCGCACACCGAGGTCCGTGAGGAAGAAGCACAGGTCCTGCACCATGTAGTTCGGGCTGGCGTTGCGGATCACGGTGACGCCGTCGTGGCGGGCGGCGGCCATCAGCGCGTTCTCGGTCACCGTGTCGCCGCGTTCGGTCAGCACGATGGGACGTCGCGGCCCGGCCTCGCGGTCCACCACGACCTGGTAGCGACCGGCCGCGGCTTTGACCACCAGGCCGAACGGCCGCAGAGCCACCATGTGCGGCTCCACCGTGCGCGTGCCGAGAGCGCAGCCGCCCGCGTAGGGCAGCTCGAAGGTGTCCTGGTGGTGCAGGAGCGGTCCCAGCATCATGATGATGCTGCGCGTGCGCCGGGCCGCCTCGACGTCGATTCCGTCCAGGTTCAGCTTCTTCGGCGGCACGACCTCCAGGTCGTTGTCGTCGTTGAGCCACCGGGTCCGCACCCCGATGCTGTTCAGCACTTCCAGGATGCGGTTGACCTCCTCGATGCGGGCGACCTTGCGCAGCGTCGTCCGGCCCGAGTTGAGCAGCGCGGCGCACAGCAGCGCCACCCCGGCGTTCTTGCTGGTCTTGACGCTGATGGAGCCGGACAACGTGCGGCCGCCGGTGACGCGCAGGTGCAGCGGCGCCGCCTGGCCGAGCGTCACGATGCCGGAGTCGAGCGCCTCGCTGATCCGCGAGAGCATCTCCATGCTCAGGTTCTGGTTGCCGCGTTCGATCCGGTTGATCGCGCTCTGACTGGTCGACACGGCGGCCGCCAGCTGCGCCTGCGTCCAACCCCGGTGCCGCCGCGAGTCGCGGATGAGGTTGCCGATCTGGGTCAGGTACGGCTTGGCGCTGTCGAGATCACTAGTCACCTGGCGAACGTTATCTCATATCTGAGATAACCGAGTCGGCGAGGTGGCGGCGGAACCACGTGACCAGGCCGGCGTCCACCTCGCGGGCCAGTGGCAGCTGTGGCGCGGGCTCGATGCCGGGTTCGTCGGCGAGCGGGTGCGCCAGGCCGGGGATGGACAGCAGTTCGGAGCGCTCACCCAGGGCGTCGGCAAGGCTGAGCGCGTCGGCACGCAGCCCCGGGTGATCGAGTTCGCCGCTGACGACCAGCAGCGGCGCGCGGCCGGCGATGGCGTCCGCCTTGGCCAGGAAGTCCAAGCTGTCGACGGCTTTCTCCGACTCGGCGTCATACGGGTAGTCGCCGGGGAACAGGTCCACTACGGACCGCATCCGGATCGCGGCGTTGACGACAGCACCGGCGAAGACCGGAACGTCGCTCTCGGCGAGAACGCGCAGCGCGACGGCCCCGCCCAGCGATCCGCCGAGCACGCCGATCGGGCCGTCGTCGACCGGCAGTTGCGCACGGATCGACTCCAGCGCGGCCGGGAACTCCTCGAAAGCCTGTCGGACGAATGGGTACAGATAGGACATCAGCGGGTCCTTGCGCATCAACTCCACGACGGCGTCCGTGCTGCCGTCGACCATGCGCGCCCCGCACATCGGCATCCCCAGGTGCACCCGCCACGCGGGCAGGTCGTTCATCGGCAACGCGGCGGCGAACGCGGCGTCCGACCTCGGCGCGTCGAGCATGTGCCAGGTGACGATGAGCGGCGCGGGGACGTTGTCTGTAGAGGGAACGGGCGGCAGTGCGGTGAACGGCACGCCGGCGGCGGTGCCCGTGATCGGTGACTCCATGCGGCCACGGTAGGACGACGGCCGCGTGCGCGGAATCGGTTACGCCACCGGCGGAATCGACGCGGCGAGCCAACAGCGGGGGCGGACGGGTGCTGCCCTCACGAGGGTCCTCAGGCCTCTTTAAAACGCACGTAGTACCCCCTGTGCGTGAACATCGCGGCGAACTGCGGGTTGTCGGAATAGCCGCTGCTGCAACACGCGTAGTGGACCTGCGTGTGCCCGTCGGCCGCCGCCCGTTCCACAAGCACGCGCAGCGGCGTCGGTGCGTCGACCGTGATCGGTGAACCCTGGATCGACAGGCCGTCCGGCGGCCGGACCGTGTAGTCGACCACTTCCTGCCCGGCGGTGAAGGTCCACGGGTACCCGGCGGGCATGGGTTCGACCTTGGCCGAGTCCGTCTGCTTCAACTCCAACTCGTCCGCGCGCGGTACCTGCCCGGTTTCGATCCGGTTCGCCACGGCGTTGTCCAGGTAAGCGCCGTTGGGCGCGTACATCCTCACCGTCATGTTCTGCGGCACCGTGAACGTCCCGCGCTTCGTGCGCCGCTCGGTGGCCAGGTGACCTTCACTGAACCTGCCGTGCCCGCTGACCACCGCGCCGTACTCGTCCTGCTGTTGCGCGGGCATGTCGAGGTCCATCCCCTCGGGAGCCTCCATGGAGGACAAAGAGGACAACGACGACATCGAGCTTTGCCTGCTCGCGCGCTGCACGGGCGTGAACATCTCCGCTACCGCCCGGTTGCCGATCTGCCGTTGCAGGTCGAGCACTTCCTGGTGTGGATGCCGGTGCGGTGCGGGGGCGTCCTGCCTGGCGGCTTCGTCCTCCGCCTTGTTCCGGTGGCGTCCGGACTTGTGCACGACCGTTCCCCTTCCTCCTGGCGACACCGTCCATCGTGGTCGGTGCGCCAGGGCTTGGGAGGGGCCGTGAGGGCAACACAGCGGCAGGGCTATTGCCTGAACGGGATCAGAGGCGGTCGAGGGGGATGCGCGCTCGTGCGTCGGGCAGCCCGGCGAGCGGCCACGTGACGAGCAGGTCCAGCACGTCGTCCGCGGGCCGTTCGATGATGAAGTCCTGGGTTGCGGAGACCGTTCCTTCGCCGCCCGAGAACGAGCCGGACTGCGCTCGGAGCCAGTGCGCCCGGCCGTCCCGGATCACCGCGATGGAGCCGCCCGGACCGTCCGTGCGGATTCGGGCCGCTTCACCGAGCGCCCGCGACGAACGTCGGGACGGTCCGAAAGCGCTGCCCGCGATCGTCCGCGCCACATCACCCTCGGCGATGCTCGACAGGCCCGCGGAGAGCAGGTCCGGGCCGACGGCGACCAGGCGCGTGAGCACGACGGCCGCGCGACCGCCCCGGTGCAGGACGCGCGGGAGTGCGGCGGTGGTACCGGCCTCGATGGCCGCACCGCGCGGCCAGGAGGCCACCTGGTGCTCGAACGGCTCGGCGGTCGGCACGGCGGCGACCGGGGCGTCCCAGATCGACGTCGTCGCCCGCTCGACGGCGGCACGGTCGGGCAGCGGCACGGTGACCACCGACTCGGGGAAGCCGATCTCGGGCCAGGCGAGCACCAACGTGACCTCGTCGAACGCCGGCGGCAGCCGGAAGACCGAACGGTGGGTCGGCCCCGACTCGCCCCCGGCGTGGTCACCGCTGTTGGTCGCCAGGGAATCCGGGTAGCGCCAGTGCGCCAGGCCCGACTCGTCCAGCAGGCCGAGGCGCAGGTCGATGCCCTCGTCGACGGCCGGCAACAGCGTGCGAGGCGCGATCGCACCGGCCTTACGGGTGTCCCGCCGCCGTTCGTTGGCGTTGCGCCGGTCCAGCGGCCGTCGGGCCAGCAACTCGATCTCCAGCCCGGACACCCTGGACACCGCCCTGACCACGCCGACCGACAACTCCGGTCGGCGCACCAGGAACCCACCAGGATGCGCCACGGCACCCAGAACCTGCTCGCTGTCCCCCGCCATCGAACCAGCATGCTCCCCGACTCCACCGCCGGGCAAACGGGTCAGCCCCTGTCAGCGAGCCCTTGCAGGTCGAGCAGGAGGTCACGGACGTCGGTGGCGGCGATCCGGCCGGTGCGTTCGACCGCGTCCGGCACTTGAGGGCTGGAGCACAGCAGGACCGGGCCGTCTTCGGCGCGGTCGGGCAGCCTGCCGTGCGTGCCTCGTACGCAGGTCGGGTCGAGTGGCACGACGTTCATCGCGTAGCGGAGGCCGAGCTTCTTGCGGGCCAGGTTGAGGCCGGCTTTGGCCTTGGCGAGCGGGTCGTCCGGGTTGAAGAACAGCTCGGCCGGGTCGTAGCCGGGTTTGCGGTGGATCTCCACGCCGCGGGCGAAGTCGGGGGCACGGTCGTCGTCGGTCCAGTAGTAGTAGGTGAACCACGCGTCCGGCTCGGCCACCGCGATCAGCTCTCCGGACCGCTCGTGGTCGAGCCCGACGCCTGCCTGCTCCGAACGGCCCAGCACGACGTCCACGCCTGGCAGTTCGGCGAGGACGGCCCTGGTGCGGGGCACGTCGGCGGGGTCGGTGACGTAGACGTGGGCGATCTGGTGGTCGGCGACCGCGAACGCGCGGGAGGTCCACGGGTCCAGCAGCTCCATCCCGGCCTGTGTGTAGACCTCCAGCAGCCCGGCCCGGCGCAGCGCCCGGTTGATGTCCACCGGCCTGCGGGCGTCTGTGATGCCGTACTCCGACAGCGCCACGACGGTCGCGCCGGCCGCCTGCGCGTCGGCCAGCAGCGGGGCCAGGGCGGCGTCCACCTCGGTCGCCGCCTTGACCGCCTCCGGTGCGGACGGGCCGAAGCGCTGGAGGTCGTAGTCGAGGTGTGGGACGTAGACCAGCAGCAGGTCAGGGCGGTGCGACGCGAGAACGCGGCGGGCCGCGGCGACGATCCACTCGCTCGACTTCAGCGCCGCCGTCGGCCCCCAGTACTGGAACAGCGGGAACGCGCCCAGCTCGGCCACCAGCTCGTCGTGCAGCCCGGGTGGCCGGACATAGGCGTCGGGCGACTTGCGGCCGTCCGCGTGGTAGATCGGGCGCGGGGTCACGGTGACGTCGGTCGACGCGCCCATCGCGTACCACCAACAGACGTTCGCGGCGGTGTAGCCAGGGTGAGCGCGGCGCGCCGTCTCCCACACCTTCTCCCCCGTCACCAGCCGGTTGTGCTGGCGCCACAGGAACACCTCGCCCAGCTCACGGAAGTACCAGCCGTTGCCGACGATGCCGTGCTCGGCCGGGGTGAGGCCGGTGAGCAGTGTGGACTGCACGCTGCACGTCACGGCGGGCAGCACCGTGCCCAACTCGGCCTGCCAACCCCGTTCGCCCAAGGCGCGCAGGTTGGGCATGTGCGGCAGTAGCGCCGGCGTCATGCCGACGACGTCGATGACCACGAGCGGTTTCACGGTGCGCCTCCGATGTGGTCGATGGCCCAGCGCAGCTCGGCGGCGATACCGGCCGCCAGATCCGTGCTCAGGCCGGGCAGGACGGTCCACGTGTAGGTCTCGACCTCGACGTGCGGCATGACGTCCGAGGCAGCCCGGACCGCTTCGGCCGCCGCGAGCAGCACGTCGGTCGTGGAGGTGAGCGGGGCGGCGGGCTCGGCGTGCAGCGGCACGTGGAAGTGCACCCGCCACGGATGCGACGCGGGCAGGTCGGTCAGCGCTTCGGGCAGGTCGTCGGCCGCGAGCACCCCGGTCGGCGTGTTCTCCCGGACCTGGTGCAGGTAACGCGGCTCGACGAACGCAGCGATGGCCCGCTTGCCCTCGTCCGTTCCCGGTTCGGCGACCTCCAGGGCCGCTGACGCCTGCACCTTGACCACCGACAGCCCGGTCCGGTGGATCTCCTTGACCGCCTCGACCGGGTCGGCGAAGGACACGGCCAGGTGGCACGTGTCCAGGCAGATCCCGATGTGGTCGTGGTCCACCCGGCCGGCCAGCCAGCCCACCGCGTCGGCGACCGTGTCGAGCACGCACCCCGGCTCCGGTTCGACGGCCAGCTTGATCGGCCTGCCGTTGCGATCGGCCTCGGCCCGCAGGTAACGCGCCAGCACGTCGAACGCGGCCTGGGCGCGCACGTCGTCGGTCTTGGTCCACGGCTCGCGCCAGGCCAGCGGCAACGTCGAGATGCTGCCGTAGGACGCGGAGTCGGGCAGCAGGTCGGCCAGCACGGTCGCGCACGCCATCGTGTACGACAGGCGGCGTGGATCGGTCCACCTCGGCAGGTAGACCGAGTGCTTCACGACGTCCTGGTGGAACCCGCCGTACGGGAACGCGTTCAGCGTGCTCACCGTGAGCCCTCTGGCCCGCAGTTCCGCCGCCAGCCCGCGCCGGGCCGTAACGTCCTCGGCGAGGCCGCGCGCGACCGGTTCGGCCAGCCAGAGCCCGAGGGCGAGCGTGTCGACGCCCAGCTCCTCCCGCACCGGGACGGCGTAGCGGTCGAGCTGGGCGATGATGCCGGGGAGGTCCTCGGCCGGGTGGACGTTCGTGCAGTAGGCGATGGACGTCACGGGCGTTCACCCCGCAGCACGGAGTTCCCGGCGAACGTGTCCCCCGCCGGGGTGTCGTCCAGCATCAGCCGCCCGCTCTGGCCGTAGAACTCCACCGGGTTGTCCCACAACACCTTGTCCACATCGGACTCGGCGAATCCGGCGGCGAGCATGGCCAGGCCGGTCTTGTGGGTCTTGAGCGGGTCGGACCGGCCCCAGTCGGCGGCGGAGTTCACCAGGACTCGTTCGGTGCCGTACTCGCGCAGGATCGCCACCATGCGGTCCTCGTCCATCTTGGTGTCGGGGTAGATGGAGAAGCCCATCCAGCAGCCGGAATCGGCGACGGCACGCACGGTCGTCTCGTTCAGGTGATCCACGGCCACCCGTTCAGGTGCCAGGCCGGATTCGCGGACGAGGTCGAGCGTGCGCGCGGTGCCGGCGGCCTTGTCCCGGTGCGGTGTGTGCACCAACGCGGGCAGACCGTGCCGCACCGCCAGCTCCAACTGCCGGGCGAACGCCTCGTCCTCCTCCGGGGTCATCGAGTCGTAACCGATCTCGCCGACCGCGACCACGCCGTCCTTGGCCAGGTAGCGCGGCAGCACGTCCAGGACTTCGACGCAGCGCGGGTCGTTCGCCTCTTTGGGGTTGAGCGCGATCGTGCAGTGGTGCGCGATGCCGAACTGCGCCGCGCGGAACCTCTCCCAGCCGATCAGGGCGTCGAAGTAGTCGGTGAACGACCCGACGTTCGTGCGCGGCTGCCCCAGCCAGAACGCCGGCTCGACCAACGCCCGCACACCGGCGGCGTACATCGCCTCGTAGTCGTCGGTGGTGCGGGAGGTCATGTGGATGTGCGGGTCGAAGATGCGCATCAGGGTTCGCTCCTCAGCAGGTCGAGCGCGTCATCCGGTACGGCACGGCCGGCGGCACGGCGTTCGTCGGCGAACGCGGCGACCATGCGCACCAGTTCCTCGTCCACGCGCTGGTCGAGGCCGGCAACGGCGGTCAGCGGAATGCCCAGGAACAGGCACTTCAGCACGCCGTGCCGCCACGAGTGCAGGTCGAGGTGTTCGGCGGCGAACGGCCCGAGCGCCGCCGCGACGAGCCTGGTGTCGTTGCTGCGCAACGCGTCCTTGACCAGTTCGACGCCCACTGTCGGCACCCGGTCACCGATAGACGCGAGCGCGCGCAGGACGCCGCGTCGTTCGGCGTCGTCGCCGTGGTGGTAGAGCGACGTCAGCTCGGTGGCCAACTCCGCCGGTCCGACCGCCGACGCAAGGGCCACCAGCAGCTTGGTCCGGGCCACGTCGTCCACGGTCCCGTGGACCACGCCGAGCGGGTCGGACTCGCCTCGGACCGGCGTTCGCCCCACTTCGCGGCCGACGGCGGGAAAGAGCACGCCGATCGACGCGGGATCAGCCAACACCGCGCGCTCCGCTTCCGCGAGCCACGACTCGGCCGACACCGGCAACACCACACCCAGCTCCGCCGACACCCCACCTGGCTCCGGCAACGCCGCACCCAGCTCGGGCGACACTGCGCCCGACTCGGCCAGCCCCGCACCTGACCCGGGCAAGGCCGCACGCAGCGCACTCATGGCCCGACGTGCCACATCGGGCGCGGCGTGGCTGTGGCGGGGGAGTTCTACGGCGGCTAGGCCGGTGTAGTCGATCTCGGCCAGTGCGGCGAGCGTGGCCGGTAGGTCCAGATCGCCGTCACCGAACTCCAAATGCTCGTGCACGCCGGGCAACATGTCGTCCAGTTGCACGTTGAGCAGCAAGTCGCCCGCCCGGCGGATGCAGTCGGCCGCGTCCTCCGGTTCCACCGCCACGCAATGCCCCACGTCCAGCGTGATCCCGAGCAGGTCAGGCGACCCGAGCTCCTCCCTCAGCCGAAGCGCCTGGTCCAAGCGTTCCACGAGCATCCCCGGCTCCGGTTCCAGCGCCAGCGGAACGCCGTGCTGGACCGCACCGTCCAGCGCCGCCGTCACACCAGCCCGCATCCGCTGCCACGCCTCCTCGTCATCCACGCCGGCGGGCACGATGCCGGACCAGAACGACACGCAGTCGGCGCCGAGGTCGGCCGCGACCCGCAGCGCCCGGATCAGGAAGTCGACCCGGACCTCCTGCGCCTCGCTGACCAGCGTCGGGTGGTGCTTGCGGCGGGGGTCGAGCAAGTAGCGCGCCCCCGTCTCCACCACGACACCCAGACCGAGGCCGTCGAGCCGGGCGGCGACCTGGTCGACCCGCCGCGCGAGGTCAGGGGCGAACGGGTCGAGGTGGAAGTGGTCGAGTGTGAGCGCCACGCCGGTGTAACCGAGGTCGGCGATCATCGCCAAAGCGTCGTCCAGCCGGTGGTTCGCGAAGCCGTTCGTGCCGTACCCCAGACGGAACGTCATGTCGGCCCCACCTTCCTGCTCAAAGCACGGGCCAGGGGCAGCACAAGCGCCAACCCGGCAGCGACGGCCGGTGACCCGCTGCGCGCGACGAGCGCGCTTTGCAGCGGCAGCATGCCGTGGATCCCCGCCTTCGTCGCCGATCGGACGGTGCCCGCTCCGGGATCGCGCACAGCGGCCAACTGGGCACGGCCGACCGTTGCCGCGTATCCCGCCGCACCCGCCAGCACGCCCAACCGGTTCCGCCAAGTCCGGACCGGGCGGGCGATCGTGGCCACCGCCGCCACGGCCGTCCCGCCCAGCACCGCCTTCACCGTGTTGGGTGAAGTGCCGTGCACCTCACCGCGAGACAACACCGTCACCCCGAACGTATGCCCGGCCATGACCACCGCGGCGGGCAGCGCGGTACCCGCCCGTGAACGACCCGCACCCATCAGGACGTCCAGCGCACGGCACGCCGCCATGGCGAGAGGCCCGACCTTGGTGTCCTTGAGAACGGTGTCGTAGGACCACACCGCCACGGCGAGCGGCGCGGCGACGGCCAGCGAGTCACGGCCACCGGCCAACGCGGCCAGCCCGAGCCCGGTCGCACTGAGCGCCACAGCGGTGGCCAGCGCGGCACGAGGGCTGATCCGCCCGGACGGGATCGGCCGTTCCGGGCGCTCGACGGCGTCCAGCTCACGGTCCGCCCAGTCGTTGAGCGCCATCCCCGACCAGTACAACGCGACCGACGACAACGGCAGCAATAAACGCCTACCGCGCAACGATGTGCCCGCCGCAGCAGCCCCGACGAGTGTGTCGCCGAGCACCGTCAACGCGGCCGGTGCCCGGACGAGTTCCGCGTACGCCTTCACCCCAACTCCCCCGCCCACCGGTACAGCTCACGAGTCTGCTCCGCGAACCGGTGCTCGTCACTGCCCAACGGGTCCTTGAAGAAGAACGCCAACGCCCCCAACGCCCCCACCTCACCGGCCGCGTGCGCCGCGGCGACCAACCGCGCCAGGTCCAACACCAACGGCGCGGCCAACGACGAGTCCAGCCCGGTCCAGGTGAGCTGCAACGACATCCGCGCACCGAGGAACCCCTCGAACGACACGTGGTCCCACGCCGTCTTCTGCTCACCCAGATCCGGCACGTTGTCGATGTGCAGCGGCGCGGTGACGTCGTCCCCGAGCAACGCCGCCAGACCACGCGCCTTCGACACGATCTTGCTGTCCGCGTGCGCCGGGTCCTCCAACGTCGCCCCGTCACCACCACCGAGCAGATTCGTCCCCGCCCACGACCGCACCCGCAACGCCCGCGCGGTGAACATCGGCGCGAGCACCGTCCGCAACAACGTCTCACCCGTCTTGCCGTCACGCCCCGCGTACGGCAACCGCTCCCGACGGGCCAACTGATCAAGCGCGGCCAACGCGATACCGGTCGACGGCGTGAAGTCCACGAACGGACAACCGGCCAGCAGCGCCGCGTACGCCGCCACGGAACTGGGCGGCAACACCGCACGCGCCGGATCGGCCAGCGCCTCCTCCAACAACGCCAGGTCGTCGTGCTCCGGCGTGGCCGGGACCGGCGGCTCCGTCGAGGACACGTTCACCACCACGACCCGCGCCAACCCGTGCCGCTCCCGGAAGTCCGCGATGTCCGCACCGAGCCGCCGAGCAGCGTCCGCCTGGCTGCCCCGGTGCGTCACCGGGTGATAGCCCTCCCGGATCTCCTCATCCGCCGCCCGCAACCCCGCCGCGATAGGCCCGAGCAGCCGGTGCGGCACCACACCGCTGTCGGCCAACTGCTCCGCCCGTTTGACCAACGCCGTGTCGACCACATCGTGCCCGCCGACGACCAGGTCATCCCAGCCGGGCAACGGCGCCCCGGCCAGATCCGGTCGTTCGGTCACGCACCCGGTCGGCGGCGCCAAGCCCGCCCGCAACGCCAGCAGCCCGCTGATCGCCGTCGTCGCGACCGACCCTCGTGCGCCGATCAACCACAGCCCGGTGGGTTCGTCCGCCATTGGCCACCCTCCTTCGCCTGCTCCACTCGAAGTCCGTCCAGGTCACCGGGTTCGGTTCAGATCACCGAGGTCTCGCCGAGCCGGCGCCGGGACGCGAAAACGTCCCGGCGCCGGTCGGGTGGGCACGGACCGGCACCCGCGCCCACGCATGGTGGGTGGTGGCCGCCGCGTCCAGCGGACAACGGCGGCCACCACGGTCGATCCGGTCCGATCAGCCCGCCTGCCCGCGCACGGCGGCGATCACCACCTCCGCGTCGGCCACGAGCAGGTCACGCACGGGCTTGTCGGTCACCTTGCGGGCGACCGCGTCGCGGAAGCCCTCCAGCTTCTTGACCGCCTCGGCCCGCTTGCCCTGGAACAGCAGCCGGCGGGCGTCGTCCAGGTCGCGGTCCAGTCCTCGTGCGACGGAGGACGGGATGCGCCCTTCCGCCGAGAACCGGTCGACCAGGGCCTGCAAGTCGGGCAGCGAGGTGGTGACGGTGAACGACACCACCAGCTCCCGCTTGTTGCCCGCCTTGTCGGTCGCGGTCAGCGCCAGGGTGTGCGCGCCGAGCGCGAGCGTGTGCATCGAGAGCGTCGCGCCGGACGTCACCGGCGCCCCGTCGAGCGTGGCGGTGACCGAGCCGACCCCGGACGCGGCGTCCTCGCCCTGCCAGGAGACCACCTTGTCCTCGGAGTGGCCGTAGCTCACGCCGTCGTACAGCCCGGTGAGCTTCACGGTCGGCGCGGTCGCGTCGACCTTGACCTGCACCGAACCGGGTTCGGACACGTTGCCCCGAACGTCGGTCGCCCGGTACTCCACCGCGTGGACGCCGTCACCCGACACCGGGAACGGTGCGGTGTAAGGCTTCCAGTCGCCGCCGTCGACCCGGTACTCGGTGCTCGCCACGCCGGAACCTGCGTCCACCGCGTTGACCGTCACGGTCGGCGCCGTGGTCCACCAGCCGTCCGTGCCGGTGGGCTCCGCCGGGTTCACGGTCGCCGTGACCTCCGGCGCGGCGTTGTCCACGGACACCCGGAACCAGTCGAAGTCGACCGTCACCGGGCCCATGGTCTGCGACGGGCCGATCGCCATCAGGCCGATCTTCGCGTTCGGCACGTCGTTCGTCACCGGCGCGCCCATCGACCTCCACGTGGTGCCGCCGTCGCTGATCTCGCCGCTGTAGGTGTTGCCCACCTTCTTCAGCCGGAGGTGCCACCACCCGCTCTCCGGTGTGCCGATGGTGATGCCCCGGTTGCCTCCGTCGCCGAACGAGCCGTTGTTCTCGGAGACGAGCTCCGCGCCCAACGTCACGGCCTGGCCCGGCGCGTTGCGGGCGACGACGTCGAACTTCACGTAGTCGTCGTCGTTGGCGTACACCATGAAGCCGGCGAGCTGCCACTGCTCGACCAGCGGCGCGGCCATCCTCGTCTCCACCGCCCAGTCACCCGCGGGTGCGTTCTGGAGGACGAAGTTGCGCGGGTTGTCGTTGCCGCCGCCGTTGATGTCGCCGGGCAGGGTGTCGATGCTCAGCACACCGTCGCCCATCCGCATCGAAGGCAGGTCCGGCCGCACGACGGCGTTCCAGCGGCAGCCGTCGAGCCGGTCACCGTCGAACTCGTCGCTCGGCGCGATGGCCGGGTTCGGGGTGTCGCAGGTGATGGGCGGCATCGGCGGGTCACGCACGAGCACCGGCGTGGACACCTTCTTGGTCCGCCCGGCCGCGTCGGTGACCGTCACGGACGCGTAGTACGTGCCGTCCGCCGCGTAGGTGTGGTCCACCGTGGGGCCGGACGCCGAAGTGCCGTCACCGAGGTCCCACGAGTAGGTGAACGGCGCGTCGTTCTCCGCGTCGGTCGCCGTCGCCGTGAGCTTGGTGGTGAACGGCGCGGTGCCGGTCGCCGGGTCCGCCGTGACGACGACGTGCGGCGCGGCGTTGACCGACACGCCCTTGCCGATGAACGTGAACGAGTCGAGCGTGAACTGGTTGGCCGGGCCGAGGAACACCGCGACCAGCTTCATCGTGCCGCCGGGGTTGGTGACCGCCACTTCGGGCGCGGTCACGTACCGGTCGACGCCGCCGGTCTCGGGCACCTGGATGGTGGCGACCAGGTCACCGGTCGGCGAGCCCTTGCGCAATTCGATCGAGCCGCCCGCGCTCGCGGACGCCACCCGTGCGGTGACGCGGTCGATCTGGTGCAGGTTCACCGGGTCGAAGGCGATCCAGTCGCCGTCGCCGATGTCCCCGACCCGCTTGCCCGATTCGGCGGCGGGGTCGTTGCCGACCAGGATGCCCGAGGACTCCTGGTGGAACTCGGCCTGCTTGTGCTTGGGCTGGATCACCGCGAGGTCGCGGCCGACCAGTGGCGGCAGGTCACCGGCGCCGCCGTCGGTGTAGGACGCGTCCACGGAGTAGAAGATGTCCGCGTCGGCGTGGCCTTCGTCCACCAGCGTGGCGAACTCGCCCTCGCACGCGTTGATCGGGTCGATCGGGTGCGCGTGCGCCTCGTGACCGAGGGCGGGCTGGACGACCGCCTTGGCGCAGTCCGGTTGGCCATCCTCCGGATCGGTGATGTCGAGGTCGAACGCGACCTTGTCACCGAAGTCGAAGAACCCGCCGTCGACCGGGGACGTCATGGTCACCGACGGCGCGGTGTTGCCGACCGTCACCTGGACGTTGGTCACACCGCTCTTGCCCGACGGATCGGTCACGGTGAGCTGCGCGTTGTAGACGCCGTTGGCGTTGTAGGTGTGGGTGGGCTCGGCCTCGGTGGACGTGCCGCCGTCGCCGAACGTCCACGCGTAGGTCAGCGCGGCGCCTTCGGGATCGTTCGACCCCGTGCCGGAGAACTTGACCGGCAGCGGCGCCTGACCCGACGACGGGGTGGCCGTCGCCTTCGCGGTCGGCCGCCGGTTGCCCTGCGTGTAGTCGATCCGGTAGATGCCCGAGTCCGGGTTGTCCCGGCCGTACCCACCGCCCCACTCCACGACGTACATGGCGCCGTCAGGACCGAACTTCATGTCCATCGGGGCCAGCGGCGCGGCGCTCTTGAACCACTCGTTGATCTTGAGCAGGCCACCCTGGTCGTCCTGCGAGAACGTCCAGAACTTGTTGCGCGTCCAGTCGTAGTAGAACGGCTTCCCGTCGTAGTACTCGGGGAACTTGACGTCCGACACCAGGTTCGGGTCGAACTCGTAGCGCGGCCCGGCCATCGGGGCCTCGCCACCCGTGCCCATCTCGGGGAAGTCGTCGCCCTCGGCCCCGTTGCCGTACCACACGTCGGCGGCCTTGGCCGGCGGCAGCGTGGTCAGACCGGTGTTGTTCGGCGAGTCGTTCACCGTGTTGCCGCAGTCGAACTTCGCCTTCGACGTGTTCGTGGCGAAGTCGAAGTCGTTGAACGGGGTGTTGTTGCCCACGCAGTACGGCCAGCCGTAGTTGCCGGGCTCCTTGATGACGTTCCACTCGACGATGCCGCCGGGGCCGCGCGACGGGTTGTCCCCGCCCGCGTCCGGGCCGTAGTCGGCCATGTAGACCGTGCCGTCGGAGGCGACGTTGAAGCGGAACGGGTTGCGGAAGCCCATGGCGTAGATCTCGGGCCTGGTCTTCTCCGTGCCCGGCGCGAACATGTTGCCCGCCGGGACGGTGTAGGTGCCGTCCGCCTCCGGGTGCACGCGCAGGATCTTGCCTCGCAGGTCGTTCGTGTTCGCCGACGTCTTCTGCGCGTCGAACAGGTCACGGCCGGGGCGCTCGTCGATCGGGGCGTACCCGCTGGACTGGAACGGGTTGGTGTCGTCGCCGACGCCGATGTACAGGTTGCCGTTCGGCCCGAACTCCAGGTACCCGCCGGTGTGGCCGGGCTCCTCGCGGCGTGACGCCGGGATCTCCAGCAGGACCTTCTCGCTGTCCGGCTGGATCACGTTGCCCGTGGCGGTGAACCGCGAGACCCGGTTGATCTCGGCCAGGCCGGGCGGCGAGTAGTACACGTACAGGTGGTTGCTGGTGGCGAAATCGGGTGCCAGGGCCAACGACACCAGGCCGTCCTCGCCGCCGCTGTAGACGGGCAGGGACAACGCGGTGGAGGTGGCGCCGGTGGCCGGGTCGTGCACGCGGATCTCACCGAGCAGCTCGGTGTAGAACACCCGGCCGTCCGGCGCGATGTCCAGCGTCGTCGGCGCGTGGGTGCCGTCGTCCAGCGCCACCTTCTCGAAGTTGCTGTCGACCGTCGCGCCGCAGTCCGACGACACGACGCCGGCGGCGGTCCGGATGCCGCCCAGGACGTGCGCGACGAAGTTCGGCTCGGTGTAGTCGGCGACGTTGTGGCCCATGCCGGTCGCCCAGACCCGGCCGCCCTCGGCGTCACGGCACCACGAGATCGGGTGGTCGTGGCCCATGGCCTCGGAGCCCGGGTCGTAGGTCTTCTCGTCCACCTCGACCAGCGGGTGGACCTTGCCGCGCATGCTCGGCTTGAAGTTGTACCACTCCTCGACCTTCTGCCAGCGGTCCGGCAGGTGCCTGGTCGACTCGTGCACCTCGTCCACCTGGTACGAGGTGGCGGTGAGGCCGTTGGCGGAGTGCGCGGTCATGTGCGCGCCGCCGTTGACGAAGTCGTCCCACCACGGGAAGGACGACTCGATGTTCATGTCGGTCGCGTTGTGGATGGCGACGATGCCGCCGCCGTTGTTGACGTACTTCCGCACGGCGGCGCGCTGGGCGTCGGTGTCCCAGACCATGCCGCCGTTCTGGAGCATGATCACGACGTCGAACCCGGCCAGGTTCTCGTCGGTGAACTGGGCGGAGTCGTCGCTGTGCACGACCTCGAAGTGGTTGTCCACGGCGAGCTTCTCGACCATCGCGATGCCGGCCGGGATCGAGTCGTGCCGGTAGGCGCCGGCGGCGGTCTTGGTGAACAGCAGGGCCCGGAATTCGGCCGGCGCCTCGTGGCCGGGGTGGGCCGCGGCGGTCGCCGGGGCCAGGCCGACCACGACGAGCAAGGCCAGCACGAGCGTCAGGACAGTGCGCAAGCGGACTACAGGGGTTCTCACGATCCTCCACACACTTTCGGTTCCGCCCGGCGTGCCGGCGCCGGTGAGTCGGGGGACACGCGGGTCAGGCGGTGGCTACCACCTCCCTCAGGAACCGGAGCCCGTCGACGGCGAGCGCGTCCTGCGTGGACGCCAGCGGGCGCCAGATGGACGCGGCGGTCGCGATGGTCGCGTTCTCACCGGTGAACGACTCGATGCACAGCGGACCGGTGTAATCGGCCTCCGCCAGGGCGGCGACGATGTCGGGCCAGTCGAGGGTGTCGTCGCCGGGGGTGCCTCGGTCGTTGGCGCACACCTGGACGTGCGCGATCCGGCCCTTGGCCGACCGGATCGCGCCGCCGACGTGCTTCTCCTCGATGTTCTGGTGGTAGACGTCGACCGCGACACCACACCCGTCGGCGGGCAGGCCGTCCAGTGCCGCGAGGGTCTGCCCGATGGTGTTGAGCAGGCTGGTCTCGTAGCGGTTGAGGGGTTCCACCGCGACCCGCACGCCGGACGCGAGCGCGTACTCGACGACGGGCGCGAGGTTGTCACGCAGCTCGGCGTAGGCGTCCGACCGCTCGCGGTCCGACATGCGCCACGTGCGGCCGACCGAGGCGTAGGCGGGGCCGGCGATGACCGGCGACCCCACCTCCGCCGCGATGTCCACGACCTGCCGCAGGTAGTCCTGGGTGGTGGCGACGGTCGCGGCGTCGGCCGCGACCAGCTCCCTGCCCGGTGGCATCACCAGGCAGACGGTCGCGGTGAGACCGTGGTCGGCGAGCACCCGTGCCGCCCGTGCGGGATCCCAGTCACCGACCTGCTCCACCGGGAGTTCGAGCACGTCGAACCCCCAGCCGGCGGTCCGCGTGGCCAACACGGCCAGCGTCTCGTCGCGCAACGGTGACGTCCAGACCCACGTGTTCACACCGATGGCGTGCACGGGTGCCTCCGTTCCAGTTCCAGGCGGGTTTTCGAGGTCACTTCCAGGGCGCGGGGTAACCCGGCATCCCCTCGCACCCGCACATCGCGTAGTGCAGCGGGGGCATGTCCTGCTTGAGGAAGCTCTGGAGGTTGTCGCCGGTGACCTTCGGCTGCGGGAGCACCCACTCCTTGGGCACCTGCTGGCCGTTGAGGACCTTCAGCGCGGCGATGATCGGGGTGCGCCACTGGTACGTCGGGTAGGTCGGCGCGACGGCGGTCATCTTCTCGTCGGCCCACATGCGCAGGAAGTCCTGCTGGTCCTCGCCGACGAACGCCGGGATCGGCACGCCCGCGTCCTGGAACGCCTCGACCGCGGCGACGGCGGTCGCGCCCGCGTCCATCCACACGCCGTCGATCTGGCCTTCACGCTGGATGAAGTCGTTGACGATGCTCTTGGTCTTGGCCGCGTCACCGTCGGTGAACTCGACGCCGACGACCTTCAGGTCACTGCCGGAGAAGATCTCGTTCGCCGCGGCCCACCGCTGCTCCAGCACGTCCACGCCGGGCAGGATGCGCAGGGCGAGGACCTTGCCGCCCGACTTCACCTTCTCCTTCAGGAACTCCGCGCCGTCCGCGCCGAACGCGAACCCGCCGATCGGGTGGACGAACGTGACCGGACAGGTCGAGTTGACGCCGCGGTCGAACACGATCACCGGCACACCGGTCTTGCAGGCGGCCTCGATGGCGGGCGTCAGCGTCGCCGTCGTGTTCGGGGACACGATCAACGCGCTGCACCCCTGCGAGGCGAACGACTGGATGTCGCTGATCTGCTTGTCGTCCTTGGCCTCCGCGTCCAGCACGGTGAACTTCGTGATCTCCGGGTGCAGCTTCACCTCCTCCTTCATCGTCTTGAAGCCGACCTGCCGCCACGGGTTGTTGACCGCCGCGTTCGAGAAGCAGAGGTGGTGGTTGCCGCCCGGCTTGGCGAACTTGGCCGTGTCGACCAGCTCGGGGGAGATCATCTGCTCCCACGGCTTGTCGGCCGGGCCGTCGGCCGCGGTCGTCCGGAACTTCAACTGGCGCTCGTACTGCGCGCTGTTGAAGAACTCGGACTTCGCGCTCTCGGCCTTGGACGTGCCCGTCGAGCCGGGTGTGCCGCCGTCGGCGGGCAGGTCGCTGCTGCAACCGGCCATGGCGAGCACGCCCGCGACGGCCACGACGGACCACTTCCTGTTCATCGGATCTCCTTGTGCGGCGGTGAGGTGGTGCTGGAGGTGGACTCGGCGGTCGCGGTGCGCGACCTGAACCCGAGCCTGAGGTTGGCGCCGAGGGAGGCGTAGGCCACCGCGGCGATGATGATCACGCCCTGGACGGCGGACTCCAGGGCACCGGAGACGCCGAGCAGGTTCAGCAGGGAGAAGAGGGCTTCCAGGGTCAACGCCCCGGCCGCGGCGGCCACGACGGAGCCACGTCCGCCGCCGAGCAGGACGCCGCCCAGCACCACGGCGGTGATGGCCCGGAACTCCAGGCCCTCCCCCACCTGCGCCGACACGCCCGCGAACCCGCCGAGCAGGATCGCCGCCAGCGCGGCCAGCAGACCGGACAGCACGAACGCCAGCACCTTCAGGCGCACGACCCGTCCGCCGGCCAGCCGCACGGCGTCCTGGTTGTCCCCCACCGCGACCAGCGTTCGGCCCGTGCCGCTGCGCATGAAGTAGGCGGCGGCGACCAGGACGACGAGGAGGATGACCACCGACCACGGCAGGTGACCGAGCACCGGCAGGTCGATCCCGCCGCGGCCGAACACGCGGAACGAGGGCGACAGAGCGCCCCGGGGAGCGCCACCGGTCCACAGGAACACCGCGCCGTCGAGCACGAGCAGCATGCCCAGGGTCACGATGAACGACGGCACCATCAGCTTGGTCGTGATCAGCCCGTTGACCAGGCCGACCAGCACACCGAAACCGAGCAGCAGCGGGATCACCCAGATGGTCGCCGACTCCTGCCCGTCGATCAGCCTGGCCGCGATCACCACCTCGGCCGTGACCAGCGACCCGACCGACAGGTCGAAACCGCCGGAGACGATGACGAAGTACTGGCCGATGGCGAGGATCACCAACGGCGCCGCGCGCTTGAGCAGCGCGAGGTAGCCGGTCGGTTCCGAGTAGGCCGGGCCGGCGAAGGCCAGTGCGACGAGGAGCACGGCCAGCACGGCGAGCACCGGCGCGGTGCCGTCCGCCAATCGGGGACGCCACGTGGTGGGCGCGTTCACCCGGACCTCCTGGAGAGCTGACGGCGGGCGTAGAGCGCCACCGCGACGATGAGGACGATGCCGCGCACCACGTCCTTGAAGAACGGGTCGACCGCGAGGTCGTCGAAGACGGTGTCCAGGGTGGCCAGGATGAGGACGCCGCCGATGGTGCCGACGACACCGCCGCGGCCTCCGGCGAGCGCCGTTCCGCCGAGCACGACGGCCGCGATGGACTCCAGGTCGTAGCCCGCGTCCGTGCCGACGTACGGCGCGCCCGACCCGAGCCTGCTGGCCAGGAACACCCCGGCGAGACCGGCCGCGACCGCGCACAGGACGTGGGCGGTGACGATGGTGCGGCCGGTGCGCACACCGGAGAGCCTGGCCACGTCGATGTCTCCGCCGACCGCGTACATGTGGTAGCCGCCGCGGGTCCGCCGCAGGTACCACCAGGCCGCCCCGGCGACCGCGAGCATGAGCAGCACGCCGACCGGGATGGGGCCGAAGCGGTCGAACCCGAGGTGCTGGAACGCGCGCGGCACGTCGCCGGCCGGTCCGGTGTAGTTCTCCTCCAGGTAGCCCCGCAGGATCAGCGCCACGCCGAGGGTCGCGATGAACGCGTTGACCTTCAGCACGGTCACGACCAGGCCGTTGACCAGGCCGACGAGGGCGGCGACACCGAGGGCCAGCAGCACGCCGGGCACCATCATGCCGTCGCTGCCCGCCATGGTCTCGGCCGCGATGAGCGAGCACAGCCCGACCAGGTAGGCGACCGACAGGTCCAGCGACCCGTTGATGATCACGATGGTCTGGCCGACCGCGACCAGCCCCAGCACGGTGCTGCGGGTCAGGATGTTGAGGATGCCGCCCTGGTCGAGCAGGACGCCGCCCTGGATCCCGACCAGCACGCTCCCGACGATCAGCAACACCGCCAGGGCGAGGTAGACGGTCACGGTCGGGGTGAGGCTGAACCGCCGGACGCCACCTCTGGCGGCTCCCCGGGCGACCTCGATCTTCTCCTGCACGACGCTCACGCCACTTCTCCGATTCCGTGCCCGGTGGCGAGCCCCATGACGGCCTCTTCGCTTGCCCCGGCGGGCAGTTCACCCGCGATGGCGCCCTCGTGGACGACCAGGATCCGGTCGCTCATGCCGATCAGCTCCGGCAGTTCGGACGAGATCATCAGCACCGCGACGCCGTTGCGGGCCAGGTCGCGCAGCAGCCGGTGCACGGCCTGCTTCGCGCCGACGTCGATGCCGCGGGTCGGCTCGTCCACGATGAGCACGCGCGGCCCCACGGCCAGCCACTTGGCCAGCACGACCTTCTGCTGGTTGCCGCCGGACAGGTACCGCACCTCCTGGTGCTCGCCCCGCGCGACGATCTCCACCGACTTCAGCAACGCGCCGAGGTCGGACTTCTTGCGCCCCGCGCCGCCCGGCAACGCCGACCGCCGGACCAGCAGCGCGTTGTCCCGGATGGACTGCCGCAGGGCCAGGCCCTCGCTCTTGCGGTCCTCGGTGACGAAACCGATGCCGAGGCGCACGGCGACACGGGGGTCGGTGATCCGCCGCGCCACGCCGTCCAGTTCCAGCGTGCCGCCGGTGAACGGCTCGACACCCCAGATCGCCCGCGCGATGGCCGACCGCCCGGAGCCTTGCAGCCCGGCGATGCCGACGATCTCCCCCGACCGCAGCTCCAAGGTCACCCCTCGGACCCGCTCGTTCCCCGCGCCGCGCAAGGCCAACCGGACCTCGCCGAGGTCTTCCTCGGTCGCCCGGTCCGGGTAGAGCGCGTCCAGCGAGCGCCCGACCATGTGCCGGACGAGCTGGTCGGACGTCATCTCGGCGGTCAGGGCGCAGGTGACGAACGCGCCGTCCTTCAGCACGGTGATCCGCTTGCTGAGGTCGAACACCTCGCGCATCCGGTGCGAGACGTAGAGGATCGCGATCCCCCGCTTGCGCAGCCGGTCCACCAGGTCGTACAGCAGTTCCACTTCCTGGTCGGCCAGCGCGGCGGTCGGCTCGTCCATCGCCAGCACCTTGGCGTCGGTGGACAGCGCCTTCACGATCTCGACGACCTGCTTGCGGGCGACCGAGAGCCGGCTGATCGGCGCGGCCGGGTCGATCCCGTCCTCACCGAGCCAGTCGAGGAGCTTCCGGGTGTCCTCCTCCATCTTGCGGCGGTCCACCTGGCCCCGCCGGACCGGTTCACGGCCGAGGTAGACGTTCTCCGCGACCGTGCGGTGTTCGAGGAGGTTGAACTCCTGGTGGATGATCGCGATGCCCGCCTCTTGGGCGTCGCGCGGCGTGGTGAAGACGACCGGCTCGCCGTTGACCTCGATCCGGCCGGAGTCGGGCCGGTGCACGCCCGCCAGGACCTTGAGCAGCGTCGACTTGCCCGCGCCGTTCTCGCCCATCAACGCGTGCACCTCGCCCGCGCGCAGTTCGAGGTCGACACCGCGCAGCACCGGCACACCGAGGAAGCTCTTGGTGATCCCGGTGAGGCGGACGACGACGTCCTGTTCGGCACTCATCCGGCCACCCCGGTCTGATCGCCCGCTCCACCCACAGTGGCCTGATCGCCCGCTCCACCCACGGTGGCCTGATCGCCCGCTCCGCCGACAGTGGCCTGATCGCCGACTCCGCCGACGGTGGTCCACTCCCCGGCGGACGCGGCGGACAGCAGGACCGCCTCGGTGATCCGGGTCGCGCGCAGGCCGTCGGCGAAGGTCGGCAGCCCGTCCGGCCGGTCCTCCCCCCGCACGGCGCGGTAGGTGTCGGCGACGAAGGCGTCGAAGCAGTCCTGGTAGCCCTGCGCGTGCCCAGCCGGAAGCCGCGCGTACTTGGCGGCCGAGGGCGAGAGGGTGGACGGGTCGCGCACCAGCACCCGGTTGCCGTCCCGGCGGCCCACCCACAGCCGCTCCGGGTCCTCCTGGTCGAAGGCGAAGCTGGACTCGGTGCCGGAGACCTCCAGGTGCAGCCGGTTCTTCCGTCCGGCGGCGACCTGCGAGACCACCAGCGTCCCGAGGACCCCGGCCGCGGTGGTGAACTGGACGACGGCGGCGTCCTCGGTCGGCGTGACCGAGGGTCGCGGTCGGGCCTGCACGGTGGCGGTCTGGGCGGACAGCCGGTGGATCCGGTCGCCGGTGACGAACTCGAACAGGTCGCACCAGTGCGAGCCGATGTCGGCGAACGCCCGGGACGGCCCGCCCACCGCCGAGTCGACCCGCCAGTCGTCGTCGTTCGGCCCGGCCAGCCAGTCCTGGAGGTACCCGCCGGTCACGGTGGACACCACGCCCGCCTCACCGGACGCCAGCCTGGCCCGCAGCTCGCGCACCATCGGGTGAAATCGGTAGACGAACGGGACGGTCCCCACCCGGCCCGCGGCCAGCGCCGCGGCGGTCAGGGCGTCGGCCTGCACCGCGCTGGTGGACAGGGGCTTCTCGCAGATGACGTGCGCACCCGCGGCCAGCGCCGCCTCCACCGCTTCCGCGTGCCGGGCGTTCGGCGTGCACACGTGCACCACGTCCGCCCCGGCTTCGGCCAGCAGCGCGTCGAGATCCGGGTACCCGCGCTCGGCGCCCACGGTCCGCGCGGCGTGGTCGGCGGCCTCCGGGGTGCTCGCCACGGCGGCGACCACCGCGGCCCCGGCACGCCGGGCCGCTTCGGCGTGCACACGGCCCATAAACCCAGCACCCACCACGGCAACCCGCAGTGTCCGAGGCTCGGTACGACCGCTCTCGGCCGTTTGAGTTAGGTGGGTCACAGTCATGCGGCGAACGGTAAGGGGGCTAATGGCGGATGTCAATCAAAAGTCGGTGAGGTTTCAGCGAGTTGCGCCGTATTGGCTCACTCTCTGGTTCAATTGAGGGGTGAAAGAAGACGTTCCCTCCGTCGGCGCCGCTTCACCGGGCGAGCTGCTGCGACTCCTGCGCGACGGCGTGCCCCGCACCCGCTCGGAACTCACCACGGTCACCGGGCTGGCGCGGTCGACCGTGCGGGCCAGGCTGGACGCGCTCCTGGACGCGGGCCTCGTCAGCGACGGGGGCAGCGAGGCCTCGACCGGTGGCCGACCGGCCGGCCGGTTCGTGTTCAACGCCCGCGCGCGGGTGGTGCTCGCCGCCGAGGTCGGCGCGACCCACGCCACCATCGCGGTGACCGACCTGACCAGCGCGCCGCTGGCTGTCCGCCGGCTCGACCAGGACATCGCCGAGGGTCCGGAAGTGGTCCTGCCCCGGCTGATCGCGGCCTGGCGGGCCCTGCTCGCCGAGACCGGCCTCGAATCGACGCGCGTGGCGGGTGTCGGCATCGGCCTGCCCGGCCCGGTCGAGCACTCCACCGGGCGGCCGAACAACCCGCCGATCATGCCCGGCTGGGACGGCTACGACGTGCCCGGCCTGATCAGCGCCGAGCTCGGTGTCCCGGTGCTGGTGGACAACGAGGTCAACCTGATGGCCCTCGGCGAGCACACCACGTCGTTCCCGGAGGCCGAGCACCTCATCGTGATCAAGGTGGCGACCGGTATAGGCGCCGGTTTCATCAGCAACGGCCTGCTGCACCGCGGCGCGGTGGGCGCGGCGGGCGACCTCGGGCACATCCTCGCGCCGCACGCAGGCGACGTGCCGTGCCGCTGCGGGAACACCGGTTGCCTGGAGGCCGTCGCCAGCGGCTCCGCGATCGCGGCGGCCTTGCGCGCCAAGGGAGTCGAGGCGTACACCAGTTCCGACGTGGTGGCGCTGGTCCGGGCGGGCAACCTCGAAGCCGGTCAGGCGGTGCGGCAGGCGGGCCGCAACATCGGCGAGGTGCTGGCGGCGTGCGTGAGCATGTTCAACCCGTCGCTGATCGTCGTGGGCGGCACCGTCGCGCTGGCCGGCGAGATGCTGCTGGCCGGTGTGCGCGAGGCGATCTACCGCCGTTCGTTGCCGTTGGCGACCGGGAACCTGCGCATCGTGCCGTCCCAGGCGGGTGACGACGCCGGTGTCCTGGGCGCGGCGGCGATGGTGGTGCAGCACGTCCTCTCACCGGCCGTTGTGGACCGACAACTCGCCTGACCACCCGGGAACCGCCGCGGCGCAACGCTTTCGCGGACACCCACCGACTAGGAGGCGCGCGTGCCATCAGAAGCCGCAGCCCGTGCCCGACCGGTTCGCGACGTCGTGGTGTGGAGCCGCGGCATGGTGGAGCCGGCGCTGCGTGCCGCCGTCGACGGGTTGCCGGGGTCGGTGCGGCACGTCGCCGGGTACCACCTGGGGTGGTGGGACGAGCACGGCGAGCCGACCGCTTCGGGCGGTGGCAAGGCGATCCGGCCCGTGCTGGCCCAGCTCGCGGCCGAGGCGGTCCACGGGTCCGCGATCGACGCCGTCCCGGCCGCCGCGGCGGTGGAACTCGTGCACAACTTCTCGCTGCTGCACGACGACGTGCTCGACGGCGACCTGACCCGCCGCCACCGGCCGACGGCGTGGCACGTCTTCGGCGTCCACTCGGCGATCCTGGCCGGGGACGCCATGCTGGCGTCCGCCTTCGACGTGCTCGCCGCCAGTGGCCACCCGGCCGCGTTGACCGGCGTGCGGATGCTCAACGCCGCGGTGCTGAACCTGGTCGAAGGTGAGCACGAAGACCTCGCGTTCGAGGCCAGGCACGACATAGCGGTGGCCGAGTGCGTGGCGATGGTCGAACGCAAGACCGCCGGTCTCCTCGCCGACGCGTGCGCCCTGGGCGCCCTGTTCGGCGGCGGCGGACCCGCAGAAGTGGCCGGACTGCGTGACTTCGGCCTGAAGGTGGGCGTCGCGTTCCAACACGTCGACGACCTGCTGGGCATCTGGGGCGACCCGGCCGTGACCGGCAAGCCGGTGCACGGGGACCTGCACGCCCGCAAGAAGTCGCTGCCCGTGGTCGCCGCCCTGACATCCGGCACACCGGCCGGTCGGGAACTCGCCGTGCTGTACCGGGACGCGGTCATCGAACCGGCGCGCATGGCGGAACTCGTGGAGGCGGCAGGCGGTCGCAAGTGGAGCGAACAGCAGGCGGGCCTGCTCCTCTCCCAGGCCCTGCACCACCTCGACTCGATCGACCTCGCACCACGCCCGGCCGCAGAACTCGCCGCCCTGGCCAACACCATCGTCCACCGCGACCACTGAGATGGCCCCAGGCGCTGCCGCACTTCTGACCCGCGATCGCCAAAAGCGTGGTCAGGCCACCTGCCGCACGCGCTTCGGTCCGAGCACCGCCAAGAGGGCACCCGCCAGCATGACGACCGCGCCCACCGCTTGGAGGCGGGAGAACGACTCGCCCAGGAACGCGGTGGAGCACGCGGCGCCGAAGACCGGCACGGTGAACATCATGATCGTCGCGGTCGACGGGCTGACCCGGCGCAGACCCTGGTAGTAGAACAGGTACGCGATCGCCGTCGGCCCGATCGCCAGGTACACCACGTTCGCCCAGACGCCGGCCGGCACGGTCGACCACTCCACCTGCGGCACGGTCGGTATCGCCAGCGCCATGAGCCCCAACGCGCCGATCCCAGTCCCCCACGCCGTCGCCCGCAGCGAGTCGGAACCGGCCAGCAGGCTCTTCGACGTGATGCTGTAGACCGCCCAGCAGCCGGCGGCGAGCAGGAACACCAGATCGCCCCACAACCGCGACGCGCCCGCCTGCCCGTCCACGCCGAGGAAGAACACCACCGCGCCCGCGAGCCCGAGCGCCAAGCCCGCCAACCGGGCCGCCGACGCCCGCTCCCGTCCCAGCACGAGCAGCAGGATCGTGGTCAGCACCGGGCTGAGGACCGGCACGATGATCGTCCCGTCCAGCGAGGGCGCCATCGACAGCCCCCAGAAGAACAGGACGTTGTAGCCGAGCACCCCGAGCAGACCCACCAGCCCCGAGCGGGTGGCTTCACGCCGGGTGAACGGCCCGCGTCGCCGTCCGAGGACCACCGCGAGCGCGACCAGGACGAGCGCGCCGCCACCGAACCGCAGTGCGGCGGCCACCTGGTGCGGCAGTTCGCCGACCACGGTCTTGGAACTGGCGAACGCGCTGCCGAAGAGCGCCATCGTGACCAGCAGGTGCAGGTACGGCGTCACGCCGTGATCTTGCGCATCGTCCTTCATCGTGTCCCCCGAAGTCGCGCCCCTGCGGCGAGTCTACGAAGGGGTCACCGGCTCAGGTGGGCCACCAGCGCGTCGGTCGCCTGCCGGGTCGACGCGGTGCCGCCGACGTCGGCCGTCCTGGTTGACGGGTCGGCGAGGACCGATTCCACGGCGGCCAGCACGTCGGCGGCGGCCTCGGGGTGTCCGAGGTGGTCGAGCATGAGGGCGGCCGACCAGACCGCGCCCACGGGGTTGGCCACGCCGCGGCCCGTGATGTCCGGCGCGGACCCGTGCACCGGCTCGAACATGGACGGATGCGTGCGGGTGGGGTCGAGGTTGGCCGACGGCGCGATGCCGATGCTGCCCGCCACCGCGGCGGCCAGGTCGCTGAGGATGTCGCCGAACAGGTTCGAACCGACCACCACGTCGAACCGCTCCGGCTGGAGCACGAACTTCGCCGCCAACGCGTCGATGTGCTCCTGGTCCCACCGCACTCCCGGGTGGCGCGCCGCGCGCTCGGCCACGATCTCGTCCCAGAACGGCAGCGTGTGCACGATGCCGTTGGACTTGGTGGCGGACGTCAGCCTGCCCCGCCGGCCGGCCGCCAGTTCGAAGGCGTAGTCGACGATCCGGGTCACCCCGCTCCGGGTGAAGATCGCCTCCTGGACCGCCAGCTCGTCCGGGAAACCCCGGTTGAACCGGCCGCCCACCTCGCTGTACTCGCCCTCCACGTTCTCCCGCACGACGACGAGGTCCACCTCGCCGGGACGGGCGTTCCGCAGCGGGCTGTCGAGCCCGGGGAACACCCGGATCGGCCGCAGGTTCACGTACTGCCGGAAGGCACGCCGGATCGGGATCAGCAGGCCCCACAACGACACGTGGTCGGGCACGTCCGGCCGGCCCACCGCGCCGAGCAGGATCGCGTCGAACGCCCGCAGCGCGTCCAGCCCGTCGGCCGGCATCATCGCCCCTTCGGCCCGGTACCGCCCGCACGACCAGTCGAACTCCACAAAGGACAGTTCCAGGCCGTGCGCCGCCGACACGACGTCCAGCACCTCAAGGGTCGCCGCGATCACCTCCGGCCCGATGCCGTCACCCGGGATGACCGCGATGCGGTGCGCCGACCCGGGCATCAGGCGCCGATCCCCACCAGCGCGACCATGGCGGGCAGGCCGAGCAGGATCACCACCGCGCCGATCACGTCGAAGGAGGCGCCGGACCTGATCATCTTGGTGATCGGCACCGCGCCGGAGCCGTAGACCACCGCGTTCTGCGGCGTCGACACCGGCAGCATGAACCCGAACGACGCGGCGAACGTCGCGGCCAGCGCGGGCACGAACGGATCGGCGCCGGCGGCCACCGCGATCGGGATGACGATCGGCACCACGACGGCCGCCGACGCCGTGTTGCTGGTCGTCTCCGACACCAGGATCGCCAACACCACCGCGAAGATCGTGATGGGCACGACGCTGCTCAGGCCGAGCGCGTCGGACGCGGACTCGCCCAGGGTCTTGGCCAGGCCGGTGCTCGCCAACAGCGAGCCGAAGATGATGCCCGTGCCGAACAACAGGATGGTGCCCCAGTCGATCTCCGCGGCGTCGCGCCAGCGGAGGGTGAACTCGCGCTTCGGCCAGTCCGTCGGCAGCAGGTACAGCAGGGACGCGCCGAGCACCGCCACGATGCCCTCGTCGAGCCGGTCGCTGATCGCCGCGTAGACGTCCGAGTCGTTGCCCGCCACGAGGGCGACGATGCCGGGCACGATCCACAGCGTCACGGTGACGCCGAAAGCGATCAGCGTGTTCTTCTCCGCGCGCGACAACGGACCCATGGCGGCACGCTCGCGCGCGACGTACTCGCCGACACCTTCGATGCGCTGGATCTCCGGCCGGTTGAGCAGCAACAGCACGACGGCCAGCACCACGAACATGAGCGCGCAGATCGGCAACGCCGCGGCCGTCCACTGGGCGAACGAGATGCGTTCGCCGGTGGCCTTCTCGATCAGGCCGCGGCCGATCAGGTTCGGCGGGCTGCCGACCGGTGTCAGCAGGCCGCCGACGCTCGCGCCGTACGCGAGCATCAGCATGATCGCGGTGCCGACCCGCAGCCGCAGCGGGTCGAAGTCCGCCGCGACCATTCCCCTGTCCTGCAACAGCTTGGCGATGACGCCGAGGATGCCGAGCGCGGTCGGCAAGAGCATCGCCACCGTGGCGGTGTTGGACACGAACGCCGAGAGCACGCAGGTGATCCCGCCGAACGCGATGATCACGCCCGTGGTCGAGCCGCCGACCCGCGGCAGGGCCAGGATGCGGAACGCGAACCGGCGCGCCAGGCCGTGCTTGAGCATCGCCTGGGCCAGGATGAACGCCCCGATGAACGTGAAGATCGTCGCGGAGCCGAACGGGCGCAGCGCGTCGTCGGGCGGCACGACGTTCAGGATGACGACGGCCGCGACGCCGATCAGCCCGCCGATCGGGATCGGGACCGCCTCGGTGATCCACAGCACGATCACGCCGAGCAGGATGCCGCCGAGGGTCTGCTGGTTCCCCGGCACGTCCAGGGGCAGTGCCAGGAAGACGATCGTGACGAGCGGCGCGAGCCACAGCCCGACCGTGCGGCGGCCCCGCTCGAACTTCTCCTCGGCCGGGGACAGCCGCTGCTCCCCCAGGCCGCGGTAGGTCGCATGGCCGAGCAGCGCCTTGTCGACGTCGGTTCGGTTCGCCGGCTTCTCGTCCGCCATCGGGGCCTCCCGTCGATCCACCCACCAGCGTGGCACCGGTGACGCCCACCGGCCACCCCACCGCCGTTGATCCGAAAGGCTGAATCGATCCGATCTTCTCCCTGGAGGTCGTCGCCCGCTCGCATAATGGCCCGACTTGCCGGGGTGGTGCACAAGGCAGTCCTGGGAGACTCATGCCCGATGACGAGGGTGACTTAGCCGGGGTGGACGGCGTTTCCACCCACCTGGTCGACGAGTTGGTGCGGCGGCCCGGCGGACAGGCGCGGCCGTTGCCGCTCGTCGTCGCGCTGGGCGCCCGCGGAACCGGCAAGACCGCATTGCTGCGGCGGATTCGGGACCGGTGCGCCAATCGGGTGCCGTGGGCGATGTTGGACCTCGAAGAACTGGGCGAGGCCCGCCCGAGTGGGATCCTGACCGGGATCGCGTTCGAACTCAGTCGGGACGTGCCGCAGTTCGGCCGGATCGCGTTCCCCAGGCTGTGGCTGTGCGCGCTGGTCCTCACCGGCAACCTGAACCACACCGACCGGGGCCAGGCGCTGGCGGAGGTCAACGCCGTGATGCGCGAGGACCGGCCCGTGGAACAGCACCGGCAGCAGGTGTTGGGCCTCGCCCAACTCGCCGCGGACGCGGCCGGTCTGCCCGGCTGGGCGCCGTCGGCGACGGACGCGCTGCTCAACGGCCTCGACTGGCTGTCCCGCCGCCGGGTGCTGCGTGCCATCAAGGGCATGTCGCGGTCCGCGCCGCGTGATCCCCGCGACCTGCTGGTGGACCTGCACCACAAGGACAAGGGTGCTTCGGACGATCGCGCCGCCGTCGACGCCATCGTGTTCGACGCCTTCCTCGCCGACCTGCACCAGGCCTTCACCGGCCGGCTCCACCAGCTGCGCCGGACCGCGAACTGCGTGGTGCTGCTCGACAACGCCCACACCCCGGCGGGCAAGGCGTTCCTGTCCGGTCTCCTCGCGGCGCGCAGGCGGTCCGGGGCCGGAGGAGACCACGCGGCCGTGTTCGTGACCAGCCGGACGTGGAACGTCGACTGGAACGGCACCTGGCGGCGGCCCGGCACGCTCCCCACCGGCAACGCGCCCCTTCCGCCCACACCCGAAGAGGTCAAGCGGGACTTGCGCACCGAGTGGCGGCACTGGTTCCTGGTCCGACTGGGGCACTTGAATCCCGCCGACACCGAGGACATGGTCAAGCGCGCCGCCACGTCCCGCCTGCCCGCGTCGCTGCCCTACCGGCTGACCCACGGCCACCCGGGCGGTCTGCGGACGATGCTCGACGTGCTGGCCCGGCAGGAGGAGCACGTTCCCCTGCGGCGGCTGCTATCCGTGCCGGCCCATCCCGACCGGACCGCGTCCTTCGCCGACGAGGCACTGGGCCGATTGCTCGGCGACCTGCCGGCGTCACAGGTGGACGACCTCGTCACGGCGAGCGCGGGACGGGGCGTGGAGTTCCTGTCCGACGCGGCCATCCTCGGCACCGACCTGCCGGACGGCGGCGGCGCGCTGTACACGTTCCTGCTGAACAACTTCCTGCTGACCGTGGCAGACGACGGCGACGCCCGACGCGTTGTGCTGGACCCGTGGTTGCGCACCCTGCTGCTGCATCGGCTCGCCCAACGCGAGGACCCCGAACGCGGCTGGGACGCGGTGCACCGCCGCTGCCGGGACCACTACGAGGACCAGGGGCAGGCCACCGAGGCGCAGTACCACGACCTCGCCCTCGGCAACGTCCGCTCGGCGGTGGCGCACCTCGCCGGCCCGTTCACGTCCGACCGGCAGCTGGACATGGCCACCGCGCTGAAGTGGTTGGCAGAGCTCGACGTCATCACGTCCGCGCCCAACCGGCTGCCGCGCGACGCCGAGCCGTTGACGCAGGTCGAACAGCTCATCGAGGGCGTCCCGCCCACCGGGTCGCACGGCGCGGCCCTGGCCAGGCTCGTCGCCGCGCTCTGGATCGCGGCCGACCCGCTCGGCGATCCCGACGACACGCTGCGAGGTCGGATCATGGAGGCCTACCGGCGGCTCGGACAGCACGGTGGCGAGGGCTCGATCCTGTTGCACGACCGGGCCGAGAGGTGACGCAGATGAGCGTGGACGTGCCACGACCGCCCTTCCGGCGGCCGCTGATCGTGGTGCTCGTGGTCCTGCTCGTCGCCCTCGGCGTGGTGGGATACCTGGTGGCGGATGACCGTCTGGGACGCTGCGACGGCCAGGAGGACGTGCGCAGGGCCGCGGACACCGGCGAGTGCGTCGGCGTCACCGCCGCCGAGAGCGACTTCGACCAGCCCCAGCTCGGTGGCGTCATGGACCGCATCCGGACGGCGAACGCGGACGCCCGCACGGACCGGGAGTTCGTCAGCGTCGCGGTGTTCCTGCCGATGACGACGGTCCCGGGCGGCATCACGACCCAGGACTGGGTGCGCAGCCAGCTCCAAGGCGCGTCGCAGGCGCAGGTGACGTTCAACCGGAGCGCACGGCCCAAGGTGCAGCTGCTGCTCGCCAACCCGGGCAACGACATGCGGCACTGGCGGTCCGTCGTGGACGACCTCGACTCCCGGCGGGACGGCCCCGACCACCTGGTCGCCGTGACGGGCATCGGGTTGAGCCTCGGGCACGCCCGTGACGCGATGCGGCGCCTGTCCGAGCTGCGCATCCCGATCGTGGGTTCGACCATCACCGCCGACGACCTCGCCGGCATCCCCGGCCTGCTGCGGCCCGCGCCGACCAACGACCGCCAGGCCCGTGCGGCGGCCGACCACGTCAAGGGCACCGGCGCGACGACCGTGTTGCTGGTGCAGGACACCAACAACACGGACCTGTACCCCGAGACGCTGGCCAAGGCGTTCCGGGACCAGTTCGACGACGGCGCGCACCGGGTGCTCGAACAGGCGCAGCAGTACGACTCCGGGCTGGGCAGCGTGGAGAACGCCTTCGCCCTGATGATGCCCAACATCTGCGCCACCCAGGCGGACGTGGTGTTCTTCGCGGGCCGCGGCCGTGACCTGGCGCGCTTCGTGGAGCGGCTGGCCACCCGGTTGTGCCGGGAGCGGGTGATCCACATCGTCACCGGTGACGACATGTCGGCCGAACAGCTGCTCAGCGAGTCGTTCAAGCGGGGCCTGAACGCGGGGGTGGACGTCACCTACACCGATCTCGCGGACGGGGCGGCGTGGGAGGCGGATCGGCTGAAGCCCCTCGCCGAGCGCAAGTTCCCGGACACGGCGGTCCAGACCTTCCTCGGCGACGAGCGGGATTCGGCGACGTGCTTCCGGTGCATGTTCGGCCCGGTGGCGGCGGGCGACGACGGCGCAATCATGTCCTACGACGCGATGCTCACCGTCACCACGGCGATCCAGCGGGCCTCCGGTGCGACGGCCCAGCGCGTGTCCACCACCCAGGTGTTGCAGGCGTTCAACTCGCTCAACGGCGAGAACGCCGTGCCGGGGGCGAGCGGGCTGCTGTCCTACGACAACGACGGCAGCGCGCACCAGAAGATCGTGCTGCTGATGCGGCTGGACGGCGCCGGTGTGCCGACGTTCGTGGACCTGGTGTCGGGCTGAGGACCGTCGGGCCTGATGAACGGCGGGCTGAGACACGTCGGGCCGGGAAACGTCAGAGGCCCCGGGCTGTTGCCCGGGGCCTCTGCACCACGTGGTAGCGGGGACAGGATTTGAACCTGCGACCTCTGGGTTATGAGCCCAGCGAGCTACCGAGCTGCTCCACCCCGCGTCGCTAAAACCAGTCTACGCCATCATGGACGCGGGTTCACACCACCCCAGGTCAAGCAGCGATTTCGCAGGTCAGAGGCTCGTCAGGCCTCCCAGGCGGTGCAGGAGACGTGCAGGTTGCGCCCGCTCGGTTCGTCACTCAGCACCAGGCAGGTCACCCGACCCCGACGATGCCGCCGTTCCGCGGCGCGTTGTCACCGACCTGCGAGTCGGACTGTCCAGCCATATCGGCTCCCTGTGCGCACTGCCGTCGCCGATCAAGTCGGAATCCGGGCGATCCGAGGACAGCCTCCGCGGCAAATCCACTCGATCGACGTAATTCGGCACAGAACAGGGCCGGATTCCCCCGGAAACCGCGCCCACCTGGATGATCTTCGGACCCGCGCCCGGCGGTGAGTGCCGGGGTCGGCGACGGCCGTCCCGGTACGTAGGATTGCCCGGATTCGCAATCCGGAAGGGTGAGGTGCCGGCGATGGACGTGGGCCGCTTGGTAGCCGGGCGATACCGGCTGCGCGGGCGCCTCGGGGCCGGTGCGATGGGCGTGGTCTGGCAGGCGGTGGACGAACGCCTGGGCCGCGAGGTGGCGCTCAAGCAACTGGTGGTGCCCGAGGGCGCCGATCCGGTCGAGGCGGCGGGCCGTGCCGCGCGCGAGGGGCGCATCGCCGCCCGGTTGCAGCACCCGAACGCGGTGACCGTGCACGACGTCGTCGAGGAGGACGGCAGACCGGTCCTCGTCATGGAGTACCTGCCCGCGCGGACCCTGGCCGACAAGATCGCCGAACGCGGCTCCCTGCCCGCCGAGCAGGTCATGCGCGTCGGCGCGCAGATCGCGGGTGCGCTGACGGCGGCGCACGCGGCGGGCATCGTGCACCGGGACGTCAAGCCGGGCAACATCCTGCTGACCGACGACGGCACCGCGAAGATCACCGACTTCGGCATCTCCCGTGCCGTCGGGGACGTCACCGTCACCAAGACCGGGCTGCTCGCCGGAACGCCCGCGTTCCTCGCGCCCGAAGTCGCGCTGGGCCGTGAACCTGGGCCCGCCTCCGACGTGTTCTCCCTCGGCGCCACGCTGTACGCGGCGGTGGAGGGGCGTCCGCCGTTCGGCGACAGTGACAACGCCATCGCCTTGCTGCACACCGTCGCCGCGGGCCACTACGCCCCTCCGACGCAGGCGGGGCCGCTGACCGACGTGCTGGTGGAGCTGCTGCGCGCCGACCCGTCCACCCGGCCGACCATGGCGCAGGCCGCCGACCGGTTGCGCGCGGTGCGACCGGCACCGGCGCCGACCCGGCTCGACCTGCACCCGGCCGGCCCGCTGACGGCCCCGTCACTCGGCCCGTTGTCAGGGCCAATGTCAGGGCCCATGTCAGGGCCACCATCAGGTCCACCACATGGTTCGCAGTCAGGTCCGCCACATGGTTCGCAGTCGGGTCTGCCACACGGCCCGTCGTCAGGCCCCTCACACGGCCCGTCAGGCCCCTCACACGGCCCGTCGTCAGGTCCGCCACACGGTTCGCTACTCACCCCACCACCAGGGCCGGCGCGTCGAGGAGGTCTCGTCGCGCTGATCGCCGTGGCCGTCGCGGCGCTGGTCGTGTTCGGCGTGGTGCTGGCGACCAAGGCGTCGAACACCACAGGCGGGACCACGCCGACAACCGTCACGTCCGCCGGTCCGACGACCCTCGCCCCGGAACAGCTGGAAAAGGTGGTGGCCGACTACTACGGGCTGCTGCCGGAGAACCCGACTCGCGCGTGGGACCTGCTCGGGCCGGGCCTCCAGGCGCAGGGCAGGCAGCAGTACGAGAAGTCCTGGGGCGACATCAAGGACCTGACCATCAGCACGCCGCCCGACGCCACCGGCCCGGACTCCGTCACCGTCGGCATCGACTTCACCGGCGCGGAGGGCAGGAAGTACCGCGAGTCGCACCGGCTGGGGCTCGTCGTCCGCAACGGCACGCCGCTGATCAATTCCGATGAAGTCCTTTCCCAGCAACGCATCGGCGGCGGCAAGGACGACAAGGACGACGACGATGACGATGACAAGAAGGACGACAAGAAGCGCGGTGAGGGCAACGGCGGCGGCTGAGCCGTCATAAGTACCGGCGCACGCCACCGGCCGTTCACCTCGACGACGCCTCCGCGGGTTACAAAGCCCGCGCCGTCATCGAGGTAGGAGACCCCATGGCCCGTCCGGTCCGTCTTGTCGCAGGTCTGCTGGTCTGCGGGGTGACCATGTCGCTGCTGCCGTCGTCCGCGACGGCGACCGCCCCCGGCCGCTTCCAGCGCGTCGACACGTTGTCCGTGTTCCACAACAGTTCCGCCACCGAGCACACCGCGGCCGAGATCGCGGCGGCGACCGAGGACGGTCGGACCGTGGTCTACACCGACTCCCCGGGCGGGCGGATCGGGTTCGCGACGGTCGGCCGGGACGGCGGTCTGGAACCCGGCGGGGTGCTGGACATGCCGGGTGAGCCGACCTCTGTGGACATCGTGGGTCGGTTGGCCTTGGTCGCTGTCAACACTTCCGCGTCGTTCACCGCGCCCTCCGGCGTGCTCGTGGTGGTCGACCTGGACAACCGGACCGTCGTGGCCACGCACGACCTGGGCGGGCAGCCGGACTCGATCGACATCTCCCCCGACGGCCGGCACGCCGCCGTGGCGATCGAGAACCAGCGTGACGAGGACGTCGACGACGGCGCGATGCCACAGGCTCCGGCGGGCTTCCTGACGATCGTGAACCTCGACGGCGCTCCGACCGCGTGGACGCTGCGCCAGGTCGGGCTCACCGGGATCGCCGAGGTCGCGCCGGGCGACCCCGAGCCCGAGTACGTCAGCATCAACGGCCGGGGCCAGGTGGCCGTGACGTTGCAGGAGAACAACCACATCGCCATCGTCGACCTCGCTTCCGCCACGCTGGTGAACCACTTCTCCGCGGGTACGGCCACGGTGGAGGGCGTGGACGTCGAGGACGACGGCCGGATCGACCCCACCGCGACGATCACCGCGGCCCGTGAGCCGGACGCGGTGGCGTGGTTGGACGACCACACGCTCGGCACCGCCGACGAGGGCGACTACCAGGGCGGCTCGCGCACGTGGACGGTGTTCGACGCGGCGTCCGGTGAGGTCGTGCACTCGTCGGGCAACGAACTCCAGCAGGCCGCGATCCGCCAGGGCCAGTACCCCGACGGCCGTTCGGACAACAAGGGCGTCGAGCCCGAAGGTCTGGCGGTGGTGTCGTTCGGGCGCGACAGGTACGCGTTCGTCGGCATGGAACGCGCCAACATGGTCGCGGTCTACGACGTGAACGACCCGCGCCGGCCGCGGTTCCTCCAGGCGTTGCCGACCGGTGTCGGTCCGGAGGGCCTGCTGCCGATCCCGGCGACCGGAACGCTGATCGTGTCGGCCGAGGAGGACTCCGCCAAGGACGGCGTGCGGTCGTCGCTCACGTCCTACCGCATCACCCGGATGCCGCTGTCGGTGTCCGCGGCGCGCAACGAAGGCACGCCGTCCATCGTGTCCGACGGCATCGGTTTCGGTGCCCTGTCGGGTCTTTCCGCCATCCCCGGCAACAACCGTGACGTCGTCGCGATCACCGACTCGGCGTACAGCCCGACCCGGGTGCTGACCGTCGACACGGTGTCGACGCCCGCCCGCGTGCACGCGGAGCTGGTCGTGACCAAGGGCGGGCAGCCGGTGGACTACGACGGCGAGGGCATCGCCGTGCGCCGGGACGGCGGCTACTGGCTGGCCGCCGAGGGCAACGGCAAGGCGCGGCCGAACCTGCTGGTCGAGGTGACGGCGACGGGTGAGGTCGTCCGCGAGGTGCCGCTGCCCGCCGCGGTGGCGGAAACGGCCACCAGCAACGGTTTCGAGGGCGTGACGACGACCGGCGGCGGTGCCGGCGAGCAGGTGTGGGTCGCCGTGCAGCGGGAGTGGAAGAGCGACCGTCCCGGGCAGGCGACCCTGGCCCGCTTCACCCCGGCCACGGGCGAGTGGGCGTTCGTGGCCTACCCGCTCGACGCCGCGCCCGCCGGGGCCTGGGTCGGCCTGTCCGAGGTGACCGCCCTGGACGACCGCACGCTGCTCGTGCTGGAACGCGACAACCAGCGCGGCGACGCGGCGGTGCTCAAGAAGGTCTACCGGGTGGACGTCTCGCAGGTCGCCCCCGCCGCCGCGGGCCAGGCCAAGCCGGTGGTGGCCAAGACCGAGGCGCGAGACCTGCTGCCCGCCCTGACCGCGGGCGGCGCGGTGGCCCACGACAAGCCCGAAGGCCTGGCCGTCGTCGGTGACGGGCCGCGGCGGCGACTGGTCGGCGTGGTGGACAACGACGGCGTGGACGACGCGCCGGGCGAATCGGTGTTCCTCCGCTTGGGCGCTGTCCGCTAGCCATCCGCCAGAGCCATCCGCTAGTCCTGCGGGGTGCCCGGACCGGTCGGTTCGGGCACCCGCCGCATGTTTCCGCAACCATGTCGGAGTCCGTAGTCGTCCTGCGGGTTCGCCCTTGACGGAGGCCGGGCGGCGACCGTACCGTCGTCGTGATCGTTTAAGTTGCGCAATGTTCCAGGTGTCTCGACCTCTGATCGCCTTCGGGTGGCCACAACGGCCCCGAGCGATCGGCCGGCGGACACCGCACCCGGAGTAGGACCGATGAGCAGTCAGTTTTCGACACCACGTCTGGGAGCGCTCCCAGGCAGTTGAGGCCGAGTGCTCACGAGCTTCGAGAACCGTCGGTTCCGGCCGCCCCCGGAACCGGCGGAAGTCCACGTCGTCGATCAATGAAGATTTGGCGGTTCACATGCTTCGCTTCTCTGAAAGCGCACCCGACGGGCCTCGCCAACCGGGCGGCGGTTCGAAGAAGGCCCCGTCGCCCAAGGCCCTCGTGTGGCGGGCGTCGGCGATCTTCGGCGCCTGCCTGACGCTGCTGACGACCCTGGTGGTGGTGACCTTCGGCGCGGGTAACGCCTCGGCCCACGGCGCGGTGAGCGACCCGCCGTCGCGCCACTACGGCTGCCACAACCGGTGGCCCAACGGCCCGACGCAGCAGATGGCCACCGAAGACCCCATGTGCTACCAGGCGTGGCAGGCCAACCCGTCCGCGATGTACAACTGGAACGGCCTGTTCCGCGAAGGCGTCGCCGGCAACCACCAGGGGGCCATCCCCGACGGGCAGCTGTGCAGCGGCGGCCTGACCTTCGACGGCCGCTACGCCGCGATGGACAAGGTCGGCGCGTGGAACGCCCCGAACCGGCCCAACCAGTTCACCATGAACCTGAACGACACGTCCTCGCACGGCGCCGACTACATCCGCGTCTACTCCACCAAGCAGGGCTTCAACCCGAAGACCCAGGCTCTGAAGTGGGGCGACCTGGAGCTGGTCGGCCAGACCGGCAGGATCCCCACGGGCACCCGGACGCCCATCGAGGTCAACGCGCCCGGCCGCAGCGGCCACCACATCCTGTTCACCGTGTGGCAGGCCAGCCACCTCGACCAGAGCTACTACGCGTGCAGCGACGTGAACTTCAACGGTGGGACGACCACGACGACGACCCCGACCAGCACCACCTCCACCAGCACGACCACGACCACCACGACCAGCACCACGACGACCACCAACCCGGTGGCGGGCTGCTCCGCCACCTACCGGGTGACCTCCCAGTGGTCGGGTGGCTTCCAGGGCGAGGTGCGCGTGGCGGCCGGCACCACGCCGATCAACGGCTGGACAGTGAGCTGGACCTTCGCCAACGGTGAGCGGATCAACTCCTCCTGGAGTTCGACCCTGACCACGAGCGGGTCCACGATCACCGCCCGCAACGCCGCCTACAACGGCTCGGTCGGCGTCGGTTCCAGCGCGAGCTTCGGCTTCGTCGCCTCCGGCACCTCGGCCAACGCCTACACCCTCACATGCGCCGCATCCTGATGTGATCCCGAGTCCGCCCGTCGGCTACCACAGCGGCGGGCGGACTTCGCGTCTCAGAAGTTGGCGTGGGCCGTTCGGACGGACTGCTCGGCCTGCGCGTCCCGGAACTCGAAGGTCGAGCCGTCCGCGAACGCCAGCCGCACGAACCACTCCGGTTGGACCGCCCGTCCCAGCGGCACGGCCTCCGGACGCGCGGTGGTGACGGGACCCTCCCACCAGGTCACGAGCGCCGGCGCGTCGGGCTGCGACTGCCCGAGGGAGCGCACGCGGCCCAGCAGGCCACCGGACGCGGGCGCGGCGGGCCTGGTCGCCTCGCCGTCCACCACCAGCGCGAGCCGCCGGTTGGTCAGCAGCAGCCGGCACTCGTCGCGGCCGGCGGTGAACAGGTCGGCCCACCGGGCGGCGATCCGGTCGGGCCCTGGGGCGTGGGCCCAGGCCCAGACCGCCGGGTCGTGCACCCACTCGTCGTGGTGGAACCGCCCCTCGCCCACCGCGCGGGTCGGCAACGGCCACTCGGGCACGGTCACGTCCAACGCGGCCGTGTCGGTCCGGTGCGGCGCGGTGCGGGTCGGTCCGATCGTGCTGCCGACGTGGCCCTCCGGGTCGACCACCCAGACGACCTGCTCGCCCGGCCCGACCCAGCGCTGCTGGGCGATCTCGCCGATCTTCAGCCTGTTCTTGGGCAACTTCCCCGTCCTCTACCGGCCATTGACCAGGGCTAGCAACCGTTGCGCGTGACCGGATCCGTGACCGGCGACGATGTCGATGCCCGAACCGTCCACAAGCGACACGCGGAGCACGTGGACGGCGCCGGTCGTGTAGTCGTACGGCAGCTTGCGTTCCGCCACGGCGACGCCCGCGATCCCCCCTCGCGGGACCTCGGCCAGCGACTCGACGTCGGCCGTCTCGATCGGGACGTGCGCGGGATACGGGTTCTTGCCGGCCAGCGCGTCGCGCGCGCTCTTCGCCAAGCCCCAGACCTGGTCGAGCAACGACTTGTCCGGTTCCGCGTCGGGCGCTCGGGGTTCCGGCTCCGTCCGCACCCAGGCCATCCGCCGCGGTGTCAGCACCCACCACGCGAACGTCAGGTCCTTCACCGCCAGCCCTGCCCCGACCGCCATCGTGCCGGCGCCCGGCCCGAACACCACCGCCTTCGGCGGCGCCTGGCCCTGGTCACGGGGACCGCCGGCGGACGCGGCCGCGGCCGCGGTGCCCAAGGCGCGCAACGCCTTGCCCCCGAGGCTCCGTTCAGGCTCGCCCCACCAGTCCAGGCCGCTCACGTCGAAGCAGGAACCGGTCGACCCGACCGGCGCGCACAGCAGGATGGGCTCGTCCGGCGCGCACCACGACTGCCGGAGGGCCGGCACTCCGTCCAGCTTCACCAGTTGAACCCGCGTTCCTGCGTCTCCCGGCGTTCCTCTTCGGACGGCTTGTTCTGCGCGGCGTCGTAGGCGGCGTCGGCGCCGAACTTGATGGCGCCGTCGACAGCCGCGTCGACAGCGGCGTTGGTCGCCGCGGCGGCGAACCTGGTCTCGCCGCCGAGCACCCCGCTGAGGACGGTCTGGCTGATGTTGCCCGCCAGCGCGCCCTCGCCGGTGACGCCGTCCATGAACCGGTTCCCCGTGGTCGAGGCGAGCGAACTGTCATCCGCCCTGGTCAGGATGTTGACCAGCGGGTTGGAGCCGGCACGGCGGCCGACCGCCTGCTCCAGCATGTTGCCGCCGCGCAGGCTGTTCATCCGCTGGATGACCTGGCGCAGCGGGCCGCGCAGCCGGGTCAGCAGCTGCTCCAGCCGCTTCATCATCTGGAACAGCTTCATCTGGAGCTTCGTCACGCGCATGGTGAGCCGGACGCCGGTGCTGCCGACCTGCACCGTGGTCGTCGCGCCCGCCGCCGCCACCGAACCGCCCGCGGTGATCCACGAGGCGGCGAGCGCGGCCAGCCACTGCACGATCAGGCCGATGATCAGCTCGGTCAGGATCTGGACCACGAACTCGACGAACATGTCGAACAGGTCCGCGATCATGTCCAGCGTCTGTTTGAGGCCGCGCACGTCCTCGGCCAGCGCGGACACCCCGCCGCTGAACTCGGTGATCTGCTTGCGGAACGCGTCGCCCGCGTCGCCGACCCAGAGGGCGCTGGTCGCGTCCGCGCGCTTCTGCTCGGCCTCGGCGACCTGGTCCAGCCAGGTCGCGACCTCTTCCCAGCCGTTGCCGGTGGCGCGCATCTGCTCCGGATCGCCGATCGCCCACTCCGCGATCTCGATCAGCGGGCTGAGCACGATCGACACCAGGAAGCCCAGGCCGTTGTCCATCAGCGCCTTGCCGGGGCTCGCGATGGTCTCCAGCAGCTCCATCCGGCCGGCGACGGTCGCCGCGGCCATCTGCGGCGGGCTGGTGGCGTCGGCCAGGTCCTGCATGGCCCCGATGCCCGAGCTGCCGCGCCCGGCGGCCTGCTCGAACCAGTTCTTCTGGTCGCCGCCGTTGAGGTCGGCGAACGTGCCCGGTCCGGAGTTCACCGGCCACCGCCCAGGCCGTCACCGATCGTCGTGAACGCCTGCGAGATGCCGTCGTCCACGCCCTTGTAGACCTCGAAGCTGCCCTTCAGCTGCTCGCCGGTCTGCTTCAGGAAGTCCTGCGCGTCGGTGGCCAGCTGCCGGCACTCGTCAAGGCTGGAGAAGTAACCGCTGCTCAGGCCCACGGCATCGCCGATCGGACCGAAGCACTGGTCGTCCACCCTGGCTTGCTCCAGCAGGTCGGCCAACGCGCCGAACTTCTCGGCGAGGCTCTCGCTGCCCGCCGCGAAGGCGGTCAACGCCTCCGGAACGACGTTGAAAGTCATCCTGTCCCCCTCAACTCAGGCACCCTGTCCCCCTCAGGTCAGGAACGTGCTCGGTGGTTCGTCGTCGTCTTCGACCGGCGGGCGCGGCGGACGGTTCCCCGGCGCCTGGTTCGGCGGCGGGTTCACCGGCCGCTGGAACGGCTGAGGCGGGCCCGACGGCGGCGGTGCGCTCACCGGCGCGGTTATCGGACCCGTCACCGGCGGCGCGGACGGTGGCATACCCGCAGGTGGCATACCGGGAGGTGGCGGGCCCGGGGGCGGCATACCAGGAGGTGGCGGAGCCGACGGCATGATCGGCTGCACCCCGGACGCCGCCATGCCCTGCTTGAACTCCTGCAACCGGTCGCCCAGGATCGGCGCCACCGCGGCGTCGAGCTGCTGCGCGGCGTTCAGCGTGGCCATCCGGATCGCGTCCAGGATCTCCTGCTGCAACGCCACGTGCGAACGGGACATGGCGGCGGGCGACAGCTGGAGCCCCAGCACGGCGCCGGACGGCGCGGCGGTCACCGTGACGGCTCCGTCCCGGCTGCGCCCCACCCCTCGCAGGTCCTTCATCGCTTCCTGGAGCTGACCGGCCTTGGCCGCCTGTTCCTCGAACGATCGCATCATCGCCTGCAACCGCTGCTGACCATCCACCCCGCACGCACCCCCGGCGCCTTGACGTTTCCGGCGAAAAGGCTATCCGAACGCGTCCGGACGCGTGATCAGATCGCCGGCAACGGGGTGTCGGTCTCGTCCTCGAAATCGCCGATCAGCTCTTCGAGCAGGTCCTCCAACGCGGCGATGCCCACGACCCGGTCGTCGTCCGCCACGAGGGCGAGCTGCGCGCGGTCCGCTCGCATCGCGGTGACGGCCTGGGCCACCGGCATGGCCGCGGGCAGCGTCAGGGCCGTGCCCATCAGGTCGCGGGCGGTGGTGTCGGCGCCCGCGGCGGTGGCCCGAACCGCTTCACGGATGTGGACCAGCCCGACGAACCGCCCCTGCGGGTCCGTCACCGGGAAGCGGGAACGACCGCACTCACGGCTGCGCAGCTCGATGGTCCGCGCGCTGGTCCGCTCGGACACCGTCACGGTCCGCTCGACGGGGATCATGACCTGCGCCACCGTCGTGTTCTGGAGTTGCAGCATCCGCGTGAGCAGTCGCCGCTGACCTTCGGGGATCAGACCGTCCTCCGCGGACTGCCGGACCAGCATCCGCAGGTCGTCGGGCCGGTGCGCCTGCGCCAACTCGTTCTGCGGCTGTACCTTCATCGACCGCAGCAACGCGTTGGTCACCCCGTTCAGTCCACTGAGGACCCAGCGGACCGAGTGCGCGAACGCCCGGAACGGCAGCGCCAGCAACAGCGCCGAACGCTCCGGGTGCGAGATCGCCCACGACTTCGGGGCCATCTCGCCCACCACCATGTGCAGGAACACCACCAGCACCAGGCTGATCGCGAACGCGATGCCGTAGGACACACCGGCGGGCAGTCCGGTCGCGGCCAGCAGCGGGTCGAGCAGGTCGGCGACGGCGGGCTTGGCCAACGCGCCGAGCCCCAGCGTGCACAGCGTGATGCCGAGTTGGGCGCCCGCGAGCATCAACGACAGCTCACGCACACCGGCCACGGCCGCACGGGCCGCGCGACTCGTCTCGGCGGCCTGCTCCAAGCGGTGCCGCTTGGCGGAGATGAGGGCGAACTCGGCGGCGACGAAGAACGCGTTGGCGATCAACAACCCCAACGACAGCGCCAACGACCAGCCGGTGCTCATCGGACACCCTCCCGGTCGGCGACGCGGAAGGCGAGCACGACGGTCGACGGCACGTTGCGCGCGACCGCGGTCACCAGCACCGACACGCCGTCGAACTCGATGCGGTCGTCCACCCGGGCGGTGCGCCCGAGCCGGCTCAGCACCAGCCCGGACACTGTGTCGTAGCTGTCGTGCTCGGGCAGCTCCACGCCGGTGGCGGCGGCGATCTCGTCCACCCGCATCCGACCGGGCACCCGCCACATCCCGTCGCCCAGCGGCTCGATCGCGGCCTCGTCCAGGTCGTCCTCGTCGCGGATCTCACCGACCAGTTCCTCCGCGAGGTCTTCCAGCGAGACGACCCCGGCGAAGCCGCCGAACTCGTCCACCACGCACGCCAGCTGCCGGCGCTCGGTGCGCAACCGTTCGAGCACCGCCGGCAGCGGCAGCGTCGCGGGCACCACCAGGGCCGGGGAGGCGATGTCGCCGATCGGCGTGTCCGCGCGCCGCTCGGGGTCCACGGTCAGCACCTCGGCCAACCCGACCACGCCACGCAGGTCGTCCAGGTCGTCGCCGAAGACGGGGAAGCGGGAGTGGCCGGTGTCCAGCAGCTCCACCACCCGGGAGGTGGGCTCGTCGGCGCGCACCGCGTGCACCGCCACGCGTGGGGTCATGGCCTGGTCGGCCGCCAGTTCGCGGAAGCCCAGGCCGCGGTCCAGCAACCGGGACAGCTCGGCGTCCAGGTGCCCCTCGCCGCGCGCGTCGGTGATGATCTGGCGCAGGTCGTCCGGCGTGGCGCCCTGCGGCAGCTCCTCCACCGGCTCGATGCCCACCGCGCGCAGCAGCCGGTTCGCCGCCGCGTCGAACAGGCGGATCACCGGACCGGCGACCTTGAGGTAGGCCAGCGTGGACGCGCTCAACGCCTTGGCCAGCGACTCCGGCCGGGCGATGGCGAAGTTCTTGGGCAACAGCTCGCCCAGCACCATCTGCACCACCGTGGCGAACACCAGCGCCACGACCATCGACAGCGACACCGCCACGGCCGGGGACAGGCCCGTCAGCCCGAGCAGGTCGGCGAGTCCGGTGCCGAGCAGGGGTTCGGCCACGTAACCCGCGAGGAGAGCGGTCACGGTGATGCCGAACTGGGCGCCGGAGAGCATGAAGGACAACTTGCGGGTGACGCGGTAAGCCCGCTCGGCGGCTTTGTCGCCGCCCTCGGCCAGCTGCCGCAACCGGCCCCGGTCCACCGCCATGTAGGCGAACTCCTGGGCCACGAAATACCCCGTGGCCACGGTGAGGGCCACGATCGCCAGCACACCGGCGAGGATCAACACGAGGCGTCCGCCTCGGCCGGTGAAACCATGATCAGCCGGGTCGGACCCGGCCTACTACTACAACCGTCTGTATCGGCACTATCAGGCATGGGTTCAGACTATCAAGTTCCACGGTCCCGGACTCGTCGGCCAGACCAGGGCGTCAGCTCGTCAGGGCTTGCGCCCGACGCCGGCGAGGCCGGTGAACCGCTCGGGGTGCTCGTCCACGTCGTCCGGCGACTCGGGCCGCCACAGCGGCAGGTACACCACGCCCGGGTCGACCACGTCGAAGCCTTCGAACAGGGCGGTGACCTGCTTGCGGCCGCGCATCGACATCGGCGTCGAAGTCCGCTGGTACAGCTCCCGGTGCCCCTCGGCCTTCTCCGGCTGCCCCTCGTCCGTGGCGTGCGACACGACGAGGAAGCTCCCCGGCGCGAGCGCCTTCCGGTACCCGGCGATGATCGACGCCGGGTCGTCCGAGTCCGGCACGAAGTGCAGCACCGCGACCATCATGACCGCGATCGGCTGGTCGAAGTCCAGCAGCGACGTGACCTCCGGGCGGGCCAGGAGCGCGTCCGGCTCGCGCAGGTCGGCCTTCACGACGGTGGTCCGCCGGTCGTCACCCAGGATCGAACGGCTGTACGTCACCGCGACCGGATCGCGGTCCACGTACACGACCCGCGTGTCCGGCTCGACGACCCTGGCCACTTCGTGCACGTTGCCCGCGGTCGGGATGCCGGAACCGAGGTCGAGGAACTGCCGGACGCCCGCGGCGACGCAGTAGCGGACGGCGCGGCGCAGGAACGCCCGGTTGGCCTGCATGATCACCGGCAGCTCGGGCCACATCCGGATGGCCTGCTGGGCCATCTCCCGGTCGACCGCGAAGTTGTGCGCCCCGCCGAGGTAGTAGTCGTACACCCGGGCGGCGCTCGGTCGACTCAGGTCGATCTCGTCCGGCCCCCCGGCCTCGTTGTTCTCCATCTGGTCCTCGCTCCCCCGCAGTCCACACTTCTGCCCCGTCAAGTTACTCCGCCCCTTCGCCGAAGCCCGGCAACCGGCGCGGAACGCGCGCGCTTCCGGTGAGTGGAAACGGGTGGGGAATCCGGCCGGTCGCGCCGGTTACGTTGCCGTGGTGCGAACGGCCAACGGCGAGTCCGTGCTCTCCGGTGTGATGCGCGTCTTCGAGGCGTGCGATGTCGGTCACCCGGACAGCCCCGCGCTCCGGTACGCGTTCGCCACCCACCCGGACCAGTGGCAGCGGTTGCGGACCGAGCCGCACCTTGCCAGGGTGGCGTTCGACGAGGCCGTTCGCTGGGAGTCGCCCGTGCAGACGTTCTTCCGCCCCGCCACCAGCGACATCCGGATCGCCCGCGACCCGTCCGGCCGCGTCGGCTTCGGCATGGGCCTGCACCAGCGCGTCGCCGACACGGCGCCACAACAACACCCTGCGCGCGTGGGAATCTCTTACCGTGCGGGTTGATCGAGCATGAGCACTGGGAAAGGGATTTCGTGACGCAGACGGTTCGTGGCGTGGTGGCCCGAGGCAAGGGCGCCCCGGTCGAGGTGACCGACATCGTGGTGCCGGACCCCGGCCCGGGTGAGGCGGTGGTGCGGGTGCAGGCGTGCGGCGTGTGCCACACCGACCTGCACTACCGGGAAGGCGGGATCAACGACGAGTTCCCGTTCCTGCTCGGCCACGAGGCCGCCGGGATCGTGGAGCAGGTCGGCGACGGCGTGACCGACGTCGCGCCGGGCGACTTCGTGGTGCTGAACTGGCGTGCGGTGTGCGGCACGTGCCGGGCGTGCCTGAAGGGCAAGCCCTGGTACTGCTTCAACACCCACAACGCCGCCCAGCCGATGACGCTGGCCGACGGGACGCCGCTGTCGCCGGCGCTGGGCATCGGGGCGTTCGCCGAGAAGACCCTCGTGCACGCCGGGCAGTGCACCAAGGTGGACCCGCAGGCGTCACCGGCGGTGGCCGGGCTGCTCGGCTGCGGCGTGATGGCCGGGTTCGGCGCGGCGGTCAACACCGGCAACGTCGGACGGGGTGACAGCGTCGCCGTCATCGGCTGCGGCGGCGTCGGCTCGGCGGCGGTGGCGGGCGCCCGGATCGCCGGGGCGACCACGATCATCGCGGTCGACCTCGACCCGCGGAAGCTGGACTGGGCGCGTGGACTCGGGGCGACGCACACCGTGGACGCGTCGTCGGAGGACGCGGTGGCGCGGGTGCAGGAGCTGACCGGCGGGTTCGGCGCGGACGTGGTGATCGACGCGGTGGGGCGGCCGGAGACGTGGAAGCAGGCGTTCTACGCCCGTGACCTGGCCGGCACGGTCGTGCTGGTCGGCGTGCCGACGCCGGACATGCGCATCGACATGCCGCTGATCGACTTCTTCTCCCGTGGCGGGGCGCTCAAGTCGTCCTGGTACGGCGACTGCCTGCCGTCCCGCGACTTCCCGTACATGATCGACCTCTACCGGCAGGGGCGGCTCGACCTGGACGCGTTCGTCACCGAGACCATCGCGCTCGACCAGGTCGAGGACGCGTTCGCCAAGATGCACCACGGCGACGTGCTGCGCTCGGTGGTGATCTTCTGATGGCCCGCGTCGACCACGCCGTCACGCGCGGCACGTTCAGCCTCGACGGGCAGACGTTCGACGTCGACAACAACGTCTGGGTGGTGGGTGACGACACCGAGTGCGTGGTGATCGACGCGCCGCACGACGCGGACGCGATCCTGCGGGTCGTCGGCGGTCGCAAGGTGAAGGCCATCCTCGCCACGCACGCCCACGACGACCACGTCCGCGTCGCCCCGGACCTGGCCCGAGCGACCGGCGCGCCGGTGCTGTTGCACCCCGCCGACCGCGTGGTCTGGGACCTCACCCACCCGGACGTCGCACCGGACGGCGACCTCGCCGACGGCCAGGTCATCGAGGTGGCGGGCATCACGCTGCACGTGCTGCACACCCCGGGCCACGCGCCGGGCGCGTGCTGCTTCCACTCCCCCGAACTGGGCGCCGTGTTCACCGGCGACACCTTGTTCCACGGCGGGCCGGGGGCGACCGGGCGGTCGTTCTCGGACTACGACACGATCGTCCGGTCCATCGCGACGAGGCTGCTCACCCTGCCGAAGGACACGGTCGTCCACACCGGGCACGGCGAGGACACCACCATCGGCACCGAGGCGCCGCACTTGCCCGAGTGGCTGAGCCAGGACGTCTGACGCGAGTGGGGCCTGCATCTCCGAGGGGATGCAGGCCCCTGCGCTACAGGGTGATCGTGCGACGGACGGGCAGGTCACCGGCGTACCCGGCGCCTTGCACGCTGGGCACCACGACGACGAAGGCGAAGAAAACCAGGCCTGGTAGGACGAACCACCACGGGATCGACCGGGCCCGGCGGCGCGATGGCGGGCCGGACGGAGAAGCGGCGCGTGACGATCCGGTGCACCGCGATGTTGGGTTTACGTCGGCACACATCTGGTTGCGCGAGGTGGTCGCGCGCGTCGGCGGCGCTATCGCCTGAACCCCTCTACTGCTTCAGGGCCGGTCCGGTGGACTTGCGGACCACGAGCGTGGTGGCCAGTTCGATGTGGAGCGCTTCGGGCTGGTGCCCGTCGAGCATCCGCATGAGCTGGGTGACGGCGATGCGCCCCATCTCCTGCAACGGCTGGCGCACGGTCGTCAGCGGCGGGTCGGTCGCCCGGCTGATGTCTATGTCGTCGAACCCGGCGATGGACAGGTCGTCGGGGATGCGCAGCCCGCGTTCACGGGCGGCCTGCACCGTGCCGACGGCCAGCTTGTCGTTGAAGCAGACGATCGCGGTGGGCCGTTCCGGGTGGTCGAGCAGTTCGGCGGCGGTGCGGTGGCCGGCCTCCGTGGTGGGCTCGACGTGCCAGAGGTGGTGCGCCATCGGCAGGACACCGGCTTGGGAGAGCGCCGCGCGGTGGCCGGCCAGGCGGGCGTCGCTGGCCAGCCACTCCTCGGGACCGGCGATCACACCGATGTCGCGGTGACCGAGGCCGACCAGGTGGCCGGTCAACGCGCGGGCGCCGGCGAAGTGCGCGGCCGAGACGGCGGCGATGTCCGGCGGCGGCGGGGTGCGCGGGTCGACCACGACGAACGGCAGGTCGGTTTGGGACAGGGCGACGAGCTGGTCGCCGTCCTCCGGCGGGAGGATGAGGATCGCGGCGTCGACGCCGGGCTCGTCGGGCAGGCCGGCGAGCGCGTCGGCGTGCTGGGAGGCCTCCCCCGCGTCGAGCAGCACGCGCAGGCCGTGGCGCTTCAGCGTCTCGGCGATCGAGGACACGATCAGGCCGAAGTAGTCGGTGAGCACGTAGGGGCAGCGCACGTAGACGGTGCGCGGCCGACCCGGCTCCGTGACGCGCATCTTGCTTCGTTCCACGGCCCGGAGCACCAGATCACGGGTCCGCGGGGCCACGTTGGCGTGGTCGTTGAGCACGCGGGAGACGGTGGCGATCGAGACACCGGTCTCCGCGGCGATGTCGCGGACCGTGACGCGCCGGTTATCGGGCATGACGTTGCCGCAGGTCACCGGCGTCTGTTTGCACCTGCTCACTATAGCGACCGGCGTCCGGCGCGGGGTTGACGCCGGCCCCCACCGCGTGTTTCATGCTGCGAGCAGCTGTTACACAGTGACTGGCCTCTTGTTACATCGGTGCCTCCTCAGCCCTAAGGACGACGATGAGAACGACTGTTCGCCGCGCCGCGACCGCGGCCCTGATCCTCGGTCTCGCCGCCGTGCCGGCGGGGCAGGCCGCCGACGGTCACGATCCCGGCCCACGGGCGCGGGTCTGGGTGACGACCGTCGACCGGGCGGAGCTGATGGCGCAACGCGCGCCGGTCACATTCGGCACCGGCTCCTCCACGCACCCGACGATCGTCGTGGACCCGGATCGCGCCGAGCAGACCGTGGACGGCTTCGGCGCGTCGATCACCGACTCGTCGGCGAGCGTGCTGCACGGACTGGCGCCGGCGGTGCGCGCCGAGACCATGCGCAAGCTGTTCGACCCGGTGCACGGCATCGGCGTGAGCTTCCTGCGCCAGCCGGTGGGCTCGTCGGACTTCACCGCCGCCGCCGAGCACTACACCTACGACGACGTGCCGGCCGGGCAGACCGACTTCCCGTTGGCGCACTTCAGCATCGCCCCCGACGAGGCGAAGGTGCTGCCGCTGCTGCGCGAGGCCAAGCGGCTCAACCCGGCGTTGAAGGTCATGGGCACGCCGTGGAGCCCGCCCGCGTGGATGAAGACGACCGACTCGCTGGTCGGCGGCCGGTTGAAGGACGACCCGGCGGTCTACGACGCCTACGCCCGCTACCTGGTGAAGTTCGTCCAGGCCTATGCCGCCGCCGGCGTGCCGGTGGACTTCCTGTCCGTTCAGAACGAGCCGCAGAACCGCACCCCGGACGCCTACCCCGGCACGGACATGCCGGTGGCGCAGCAGCTGAAGGTGATCGAGGCGCTGGGTCCGAAGCTGCGGACCGCCAGCCCGCGCACGAAGATCCTGGCGTACGACCACAACTGGGCGACCCACCCCAACGACATCGCGGCCACCCCGCCCGGGACGAGCCCGGAGACCGACTACCCGTACCAGATCCTGAACAGCCCGGCCGCGCGCTGGGTGGCCGGCACCGCGTTCCACTGCTACTACGGTGACCCGAGCGCCCAGACTGCGCTGCACGACGCGTTCCCGGACAAGGGCATCTGGTTCACCGAGTGCTCGGGCTCGCGCGGCCTGACCGACCCGCCGGCGAAGGTTTTCCGCGACACGCTCACCTGGCACGCCCGCAACGTCGTCCTGGGCACGACCCGCAACCACGCCAAGTCGGTCGTGAACTGGAACATCGCGCTGGACAGCACCGGCGGCCCGCACAACGGCGGCTGCGGCACGTGCACCGGTCTGGTCACCGTCCACCCGGACGGCTCCGTGACCACGGACGCCGAGTACTACACCATCGGCCACCTGTCGAAGTTCGTGAAGCCGGGCGCGAAGCGGATCGCCAGCACGTCGTTCGGCACCACCGGCTGGAACGGCCAGATCATGGACGTGGCGTTCCGCAACCCCGACGGCTCGACCGCCCTGGTGGTGCACAACGAGAACGACGACCCGCGGACGTTCGCGGTGAAGGTCGGCGAGCGGCTCTTCGAGTACACCCTGCCCGGCGGCGCGCTGGCCACGTTCACCTGGCCGCGTGACCACGCGTTGCGCGGCAAGCTCGACCAGGTGTCGCTCGACGGCGCCACCGCCACCGCGTCGCCGGCCGGTGAAGGCGTCGGAAACCTGGTCGACGACGACGCCTCCACGCGGTGGAGCAGCGGACAGTCCCAGGCCGCGGGTCAGCACGTGCAGCTGGACCTCGGTTCACGCAAGCACTTCCGCCGGGTGGCCGTGGACAGCGGCGGCAACCTCGGCGACTACGCCCGGAACTGGGAGCTCTCGATCAGCGACGACGGCACGGCATGGCGACCACTGGCTTCCGGCGTGGGTGTCGGCCAGCTGACCGAGGTCGACGTGCGCCGGACCGCTGCGAGGTACCTGCGGGTCACGTCGACCGGTGCGGCGGGCAACTGGTGGAGCATCGCGGACATCCGCCTGTACGACTGATTTCCAACCGTTCGTGTCATCCTGACGTAGACGGACGACTCGGCCATCCACCCGTACAGGAACGGCGCGGCCAGCAGGGCGAAGTACGCCGCCGGCATCACCCCGCGCGGCTCCGCCGAGACCTGGTCCCCACGCCCCTGCCCGCTGACGCCGGGTGGGTCAGCGGGCGTGGGTCAGCGGGCACGGGTCAGCGGGCACGGGTCAGCGGGCACGGGTCAGCGGGCACGGGTCAGCGGGCACGGGTCAGCGGGCACGGGTCAGCGGGCACGGGTCAGCGGGCACGGGTCAGCGGGCACGGGTCAGCGGGCACGGGTCAGGGCGGACCTGGCGAGTGACTGCACCTGGTGGTCCTCGGCGATCAGGCGCCAGCCGCCGTGCAGGCCGTCGAGCCTGCGGGGTGAGGCGACGGCCGTCGCCAGGATGTCCGCCGCCTCACCGGAGAGCGTCCCCATCTCGGCCGTGTACCGCAGCGCGGGCGTGACATAAGGGGCCGAGAAGCCTTGCGCCAGCGGTCGGACGGCTTCGGTCATGATCGCCGGCGCTTCCGGGACGTCGTCGCCCAGCATCCACAGGGCGTGGACGGCCTCGACCCTGGTGTTGAGCCGTTGGGCGAGGAATCGCCGGACGGCCGGGATGTGCCGGTGGGCAACCGCGCCCATCCGGGCCAGGTGGCCCAGGTAGTAGCCGCGGCCCGCCTCGACCGCCGCGCCCAGCGCGCCCAAGGCCGGTTCCGGCTCGCCGGTGATGCGCCACCGCGCGTACGCGACCTCGAGACGGGCGGGCGCGTCGCCGGCCAGGTACGCGTCGATCCTGTCGACCACGGGGTCCGACACTCCCGGCCCGACAGCGGCCAGGACGTCGGCCGCCGCGGCGTCGACACCGGGGCTGGAGCCGAGGAGTGAGGCCACCTCGAGCGCGCCCGGTGACGCACTGGCGCCCCACTCCCCCAGTGCCGACAACACCTGCTCCTTGGCGCGATCCGACGTCGTGGGCGCCGTGACGAGCCGGAGCAGCGGTTCCAGCAGTTCACCCGAGTGGGCGTCCAGCGGGGTCAGGACCTCGCCCAGCGTCGGCGGGTCGAAGCCCTCGAACGCCCGGGGGAAGTACACGCGCGCCGTGCGATAGGTGAAGTGGCCGGTCAGCACGCGCCGCCGCAGGACTGGCAGGCACCGGTCGTCGCGCATCGCGGCCATGGTCCAGGCGAACGTGTCGGCCGCCGTGTCGTCCGACCGGGCGACAGCGTGCACGGAGTCCGCGATGACGTCGGCGTACTGCGACGCCCGCTCGCCGTACGCCGCCAGGACGGCCAGCGCCATCTTGCGGGACTCGTCGTCGGCGTCCGCCAGACCGGCTACCAGACGAGGTAGCGAGTGCCGGTCTGAGTTCCGCCGGCCGGACAGGGTGGCGATCAGGCTGCGGATCTCGCCGCCCGTCCCGTTCGGGTCGGAGTCGTGGGTGGGGGGCCCGTCAGGCTCGACAGGCCCCCCACCATCAGGTCGATCACGCACGGACGTCAACCTACGCTTCGCGCACCACCGGCGACGATGACGTTCAAGCACGACGCGCACGCGCCGACGATGTTGCCGTCCCGGTCCACCACCGCGTACTCGACGTTCGACAACGTCGCCAGCTCATCGTCCGGCGCCCCGCCAAGAGCACGGTTGCACGCACGGACCTCGGCGCAGTTCGTCGAGTCCCAATCGGTCGTGCCGCCGGCCCGCGGGAGCCGTTCGGTGATCGCGTCCTCGTAGAACGGATCACCGTGCCCAGCGCCGCTGTACGCGGTCTCGATCTCGCCGGGGCGGCCGTTGCCGGCATTGCGCAGACGCGCCGCGGCGATCTTGGACACGCCCTTCGGCGCGTTCTTCGCCGCCTCCCGCGCGGCTTGGACCAACTCCAGGTCGCACGCGTCGACGTTGTGGACGAGGAGCGACTGGCTACCCGCCACCACGTAGTACGTGTGCGTGCCGTCGACCGTGAGGTCGAACGTCCGCTGCACGCCCGCATACGCGCGCACGGCACCGATCTGGACGTGCGTCCCCGCAGCCGTGCGGAGCAGTTCGCCCGGCTTCAGGTGCGCGGCATCTACCCAGCGTCCCCGCGTAACAGACCAGAACGGGTGGTTGTCGGTGGTCGTGATGGTGTGCGAACCACTGTCGTCGCGGACCGTGACGTCGACGTAGGACTTGTCGTGGTCGGTCCGGATCGAACGGGTGACCTGGCGGCCTTCGGTCTTGCCGGTGCCGGGCTCGGTGGCCTGCACCTTGTCACCCGGCTTGACCTGTTCGATCGGCTTGCGCGTCCCGTCGGCGAGCAACACCAACGTCCCCGCCGCGAAGCTGTGCGTCTTGCAGCCCTTCGGCGGTTTCTTGGTCGCCGCTTTAGCCTTGGCCGCCACGGCTTTCGCGCGTTCGGCCGCCTTGGCCGCCGCCCTCTTCGCCGCATCCTCGGCCACCGCCCGCGCCTTCGCGGCCTTCTCGGCCGCCGCCTTGGCCGCCGCCGCCGCGGCTGCCTTCGCCGCTTCGGCCGCCTTCTCCGCGCCCTGGATGATGGCGCGCGCCCACTTCAGCTCCTGGAAGAACGTCACGACGGCCTTGCCGGCGCGGAAGATGGCTTCGGCGATCTTCTTGGCCTTGAAGATCTTGCCCCACGGCAGGGCGCCGATGACCACGGAGACGCAGGCGCCGATGTCGCCCTTGAGGCAGTTGACGATGTCGTTGATGCCCAGGAACTCCATCAGGATCTGGCCGCCGCCCTCCAGGATGACGTCGACCAGGCTCTTGCTCTGGATCTGCTGCGCCTTGGCCACGTCCTCGGGGCTCGGCCCGGTCGGCTGCGTCGCACCGGTCTCGGACGACGAACCGCTGCCGCCCCCGTTGTCGACCACCGCGCCCGTGGGGTCGGTGTAGGACAGCGGGTTGTTCTCGGCGTACGCGTACGCGGAGATGGCAGGCCCTGGTTGGGGCATGGGGTCGGTGCTGGTGAAGCGGCCGGTGTCGGGGTTGTAGTTGCGGGCACGCAGGTAGTAGTTGCCCTCGCCCGACTTCGAGTCCTGGTACGCGCCGGTGAACCGCAGCGGGTTGGCCGGACCTGCCTGGTCACCCGGCTTGAGGGTGGCGCCCTCGCGCGGGTTGCCGAACGGGTCGTAGTCGTAGCCGCCCTCCGGCACGCCGGTCGGGCTGAGCATGTTCGCCACGCCGCCCAGCCAGTCGTGCGTGTAGGAGTGGACGCTGGAGTCGAGCAGGGCCAACGGCTCGTCGTCCGGCCCGTAGGCGAAGCCACGGCGTTCGGTGATCGTGCCGGCGGCGTCGGCGGTGGTGTCCAGGGCGATCTGCGGCAGGGTGCCGTTGACGTCCCAGGACCAGCGCTGCGTGTCACCGGACGCGGCGGCCACCCGCAGGCCGGTGGCGTCGTAGGAGAACGTCGTCGTCCGGCCGCCGGTGGTGGCACTGGCGAGGGTGTTGTCCAGGTTGTAGGTGAAGGTGTCCCGGCCGGCCCTGGTCTGGTTGCCGTTGATGTCGTAGTCGTAGTCGATGACGGTCGGCAGGCCGACGACCTCGCCGTCGGGCGCGCTGCCTGCCCGGTGCTGCGAGACGATGCGCTTGGTGAGCTGGTCGGCGGAGTCGTACACGTAACGGGTGGAGTCGCTGCCCGCGGTGCCGGTGCGCTTCTGGGTCAGCCGGTTGCCGACCAGGTCGTAGCTGTAGTCGATCCGCCCGGCGGCTTCGGCGTGCTTGTCGCACGTGGCGGCGGCGTAGCAGGCCGAGGTGACGCGGTCGGCCGGGTCGTAGGCGTAGGCGACGGCCTCGGACACGCCGCCTCGGGTGGTGGTGACCTTGATCGGGTTGCCCACCGGGTCGAGGTCGAGCTTGAACGCCGAGATCGGGTCCTGCACGTCCGGTGGTGGACCGGCGCCCGGTGTGCGGTCGGTGCCGATGGCGGTCAGCCGGCCCGCGTCGTCGTAGGTGCGCCGTTCCACCAGGCCGGTGGCGGCGGGCAGGGTGGTGCTGGTGCGGCGGCCGGCGACGTCGTAGCCGAACCGCCAGGTGGCCGCGTCGGCTCCCGCGCTGCCGCCTCGCACGGTCAGCTCGGACACCCGGCTGTCTGCGTCGTAGCCTGCGGTGACGCGGGTGCCGTCGGGGTAGGCGCGGCTGGTGATGTTGCCGCGCTGGTCGTAGTCGTAGTCGAACGTCTCGCTGCGCCCGCCCGCCTCCTCACGGGTGACGCGCGTGATCTGGTCTTCGTCGTCGTAGGACATCTTCCGCACGCCGAGCGGGTCGCCGTAGGCGGTGATGCGGTCCTTGGCGTCGTAGGCCCACGAGTACTTGGGCCCGCTGTCTCCCAACGCGCGGGTCACGCGGCGGTTGACGATGTCGTAGGTGTCGACGATGGTCCGCTTGGCGCGTTCGGCGTCGTTGAGCCACTCGTGCTCGCCCTTGGTGATGGCGGCGATGAGGTTGTTCTCCACGTCGTAGGTCGCCTCGACGCGGCGGCCCTTCGGGTCGGTGGTGCTGGTGGGGCGGCCGGCCCGGTCGTAGTCGATGCGGCGCACGTGGTGGTTGGGGTCGCGGATCGCGGCGAGGAGGCCGTCCTTGTGGTAGCTGTAGACGGTGGCCTCGACGTGCGGGGCGTGCGGGATGAACTTGGCGTCCGGCGCGTGGACGCTCTCGATCTGGTTGTCCTCCCGGTACCGGTAGTGGGTGGCGTGGTTGTTGGGGTCGGTCATCGCGCTGAGGCGGTTGTTCGCGTCGTAGGCGGAGACCGTGGCGTTGCCCAGCGGGTCGATCACCTTGGTGCGGTTGCCGGCCAGGTCGTACTCGAAGCGGGTGGTGAACCGCGCGCGGTCCGCTCCCCCGACGTTGCCGCGCGGTTCGGTGGTGCTGATCAGCAGGCCGTCGTCGCTGTACTCCCACGTGGTGACGCCGCCGGTGGCGCTCTCCTGGCGGACCTTGTTGCCGGCCTCGTCGTAGGTGGACTTGGTGGTGTTCCGGCCGGCGTCGGTGTTGGTGGTCTGGCGGCCGTTGCGGTCGTAGCCCATGGACAGGCCGCGGCCGAGGGTGTCGGTGGCCCCTGTGACGCGGCCGGTGTTGTCCCGGGCGAAGGTGGACGGCTTGTTGAACTCGTCCACCGTGGACGTGGTGCGGTCCAGCTCGTCCACCTTGATGTCCTTGTGGACGACCTTGCCGCCGGGGTACGGGCGTGAGATGCGCACGAGGTTGTCGTTGGCGTCGTAGCGGTAGGTGGTGGTGAAGTCCGCTTCGACGGCGCCGGGCACGTTGCCGCGTGGCGAGATCGTCCGGTGCAGCAGGCCTTTGGCGTTGTAGCGGTAGGACGTGACGATGTCCTGCTGGCCATGGCCCATCTCGATCCGCACGGCGGCACGGCGGCCGGCGTTGGTGTAGGTGATCGAGGTGGTCTTGCGCGCGTCGGCGACCGAGGCCAGCCGCCCGTTGTCGAAGTAGCGGTACTCGACCTTCACCCATTCGGGATTGATCGTGCTGCTGACCCGACCGACCTCGTCGTAGTGCGTCCGCCACGGGTGCCGTTTGCCAGGCTCGTGCACCTCCACCACGCGGTCCTGCTCGTCCAGGCGGTACCTGGTGGTGAACGCCCGGCGATCGGCTCCTGGGGGCGTGCCGCGCGGGTCGACGGTGGCGACGCGGCGGCCGGTGTCGTCGTACTCGACCTCGGACCGGCGGCCCTCCGGTGAGACGACCGCCGAGACCAGCCCGGAGTTCGGCTGCCCGAGCGGGATGTGCTCGTAGCGGGTGACCTTGCCGCGCTGGTCGGTGGTCGAGGTGCGCAGGCCGCGCTCGTCGTAGGCGTGGCTGATCGAGTGGTTCTCGGCGTCGGCGCTGCGGACCAGCTCGTTGAACTCGTTGTAGGTGTTCTTCCAGACGTTGCCGTTGGCGTCGGTGAACTCGATCGGGTTGTTGCGCTCGTCGTACTTGGTCTTCTCGTCGAAGCCCTGCGGCGCCCTGCGCACGGTCGGGTTGCCGTTGAGGTCGTGCTGGGCTTCGTGCTGGTTGTGGTTGCCGTTGACCAGCAGGCTGCGGTTCAGCGAGCCGTCGTAGCGGTGGTTGTCGGTGTCGCCGGCGCCGCGCCGGCTGTAGACGAGCACGTTGCCCCGGTAGCCGTCGCGGACGATGACGCCGTCCGCGTCGGTGGTCGTCGCCTCCTGCTCGGCCGCGTTCCAGGCGAAGCTCGTGGTGTTGCCCACGGCGTCGGACTGGCGTGCCACCCGGCCGGCGGCGTCGTACTCGTTGCGGACCAGCGTGGTGCGGTGCGGTTGCGGGTCCTGGACCTCGGTCAGCCGGCCCTCGGCCGAGTAGGCGTAGCGCCACTGGCCGCCGCGGGCGTCCTTGTAGACCGCGAGCCGGCCGGCGGCGTCGTACTCGTAGTGCACCTTGCGGTGGTCGGGCAGGGTGATCATGCGGATCAGGCCGTCCACGACGCGCGCACGCGCCGTCCGTCCCGACGCGTCGGTGATGGTGATGCCGTCCGGGTTGTGGGCCAGCGAGACGCCCACGCCGCGCGCGGTGCGGACCGACGTGAGGCGGCCCTCGCCGTCGAAGCCGTAGGCGATCCGGGTCAAGGTGACCAGTTCCCAGCCGCCGTCGGTCTTGCGCAGCGTGGAGCGGATGCCGGCCGGGCGCTGGTAGGAGCCGTCGACCAGGCGGTACAGCACCTGGGCGCCGTCGTCGGCCAGGACCATGGCGCCGGCATCGGTCGGGGTCACGCGCATCCCGTACGTCCAGGCCCAGCCCGGCCCGAACAGGCCCGGCAGGGACAGCGTCGAGGAGTAGACGCGCGTCGAGGTGAACGGGACGCCGATCGACGCCATGGACAGGTCGGGCTCGATCCGGGTGAACGCGCCGGTGGCCGTGTTCACGCCGTCGCCGCGGAACGCCTGCCCGGCCCCGGTCGTGCTCAACGCCGTGCCGCAGCCGCAGCCGGACGCCTGCTCGATCGGGATCGGCGGCGGCTCGGCCGTCGTGCGCGGACGCGTGTTCGGCCCCGGCGCGGACACCAGCTCGCCACCGCCGTCGAGGATGGCGGCCAGCGTGACGAAGTACTCCTTGGCCGGGTCGAGCACCCAGCCCTCACGGCCGCCGAACGTGCGGCAGAACTGCCGGACCGCGCCGCACGGGACCTGCAACTCCGAGCGCGGCAGCACGGTGGAGGCCTGTTCGGTGCCGGTGGACGCCTCGAACACCCGCGCCCGCCACGCCGACCAGGGCCTGGGGTCCTCACGGACGTCGAAGTAGGCCACCAGCGAGGTGTCGCCGAGCGCGAAGCCCGGCCGGGTCAGGACGGCGGCGAACACCTCTTCGGCCTGGCCGGGCTTGGGCACCCGCGCCCAGTCCTCGGCGGACAACCGCACGGGCTCGCCACCGGCGCGCACACCCACGGGCACCACGGGCGGCCACTTCTCCGGCGGCACCGCCTCGTCCGGACGGGCCGACGCGGGCGCCGGGCGGTCGACCGGTCCCGCTCCCGCCGTGACGCCGGGCGGCTGGCCCTGCCTCGCCGCACGCGCCCACGTGACCGGCTGCACCAGGCTCGCCGCCACCACCAACACGCACACCGACGCGAGCCACCGAATCCGACTCGCGCCTACCCACGCCCGATTTGTCACCGTTTTCCCCCCGCTACTGATCCACCCCACAACAAGAACGCAGGACAAAGCCGCGGCTTCACCGGGCTGCGAGCAGCACCGGACACCGCCGAGTCGGAATGCAGGAAACCGGCTCACGCACGCGACGCGCAGGTCGATTCACTCGACACGGGCCGGGACGCGGCCTGGGTCACGGACGCGTCAAGCACTGTCCCACCGGCTCGCGAATTGGCGCAACCAAACACGACCATCCGGGTGACCCTCTATCGGAATTCACCGTGATAAGGAATCTCCGCGACTCCCGATGCTCCGTTCGGGCGAGCGCCGAGCAGTGGTGATCATTCGACATCAATTCGACGGCCCGCCGCCGCGGTTGTTCACGATGGTGAACTGAAGGCAATTCCGGGCCGTTGTTCACGATTGTGAAACCCCTAGTGGCACACCGCCCGGATATTGCGTGTCCGGAACGGCTGAGTTAACGTGCCTGAGACCGCTCCCGAAAGCGTTTGTGCAGTTCAGAGACGTGAACGAGGGAGCAGGTCACGTTCCGGCCGATTGCCCGCAAGGAGGCGCGCATGAGCGCTCGCGCAGTGGTGTCCGTTTTCGTGGAATCGCGGGAATTGGCGGCAGCCACGACACAGGAGATCCCACGATGAGATTGACACCGCTAGCCGCAGCCGTCGCCTTGGCCGCGAGCGTCGTGCTGGCGCTACCGCTCGGAACGGCCAACGCCGCGACGACGCGCCACGAGGCGGAGACGTCACCCGCCGTCTGCACCGGCTCCATCGACCGCGACTGGTCGGGCTTCTCCGGCACCGGGTTCTGCAACGGCACGAACGCGACGGGCGCCTACGCCCAGTTCACCGTGAACGCCGCGGCGGCGGGCACGGCGACGCTGGCCGTGCGATTCGCCAACGGGACGACCAGTGCCCGTGCCGCGAACCTGATCGTCAACGGCACGACCGTGCAGCCGGTGTCGTTCGAGGGCACGGGCGCGTGGAGCACCTGGGTCACCAAGACGGTGACCGCCGCCGTGAACGCGGGCAGCAACACGATCCGGCTCAGCCCGACCAGCTCCGCGGGCCTGGCGAACATCGACTACCTCGACTTCACGTCCGAGGGCACCCCGCCGCCGACCGGCGACACGCTGTACGTAGCCCCGAACGGCCGTGACGGCGCGACGGGCACGCTGGCGGACCCGACGACGCTGACCTCGGCGATCAGCCGGATCGCCCAGGGCGGCACGATCTTCCTGCGCGGCGGGAACTACCCGTTCTCGCAGACCGTCACCATCGCCCAGGGCAACAACGGCGCCTCAGGCGCTCTCAAGAAGCTGTACGCCCAGCCCGGCGAGACCCCGGTGCTCAACTTCTCCGCCCAGGCCGAGGACCCGGCCAACCGCGGCCTGGCCGTGAACGGCAACTACTGGCACGTGCGCGGCATCGTGGTCGAGCGGGCCGGTGACAACGGCATCTTCGTCGGCGGCAGCAACAACATCTTCGAGCGCACCATCACGCGCTTCAACCGCGACACCGGGTTGCAGCTCTCCCGGATGCTCTCCACCACGCCCAAGGACCAGTGGCCGGCCAACAACCTCGTCCTGAGCGCCGAGTCGCACGACAACGCCGACTCCGACGGCGAGGACGCCGACGGCTTCGCCGCCAAACTCACCTCCGGCCCCGGCAACGTCTTCCGCTACGCCGTCGCCCACAACAACATCGACGACGGCTGGGACCTCTACACCAAGACCGACACCGGCCCCATCGGCGCGGTCACCATCGAAGACTCCCTCGCCTACGAGAACGGCACCCTCAGCAACGGCGGCCAAGCCGGCAACGGCGACCGCAACGGCTACAAACTCGGCGGCGAGGACATCGGCGTCAACCACATCATCCGCCGCAACATCGCCTACGACAACGGCAAACACGGCTTCACCTACAACCGCAACCTCGGCTCGATGACCGTCTCGGACAACGTCAGCATCGACAACACCGAGCGCAACTTCAACTTCGACGGCGGCTCCTCGGTGTTCCGCAACAACACGTCGTGCCGCAGCGGCAGTGGGTCGACGGACCGGACCCTCGGCAACGTCGACGGCTCCAACCAGTTCTGGTCCGGCACGAACGGTTCGCGGTGCTCCTCGTACGCGGGCGCCCTGCGCTGGTCGTACGCCTCGGACGGTCGCCTCGTCGTCACCTTCGGCTAGGCAGTACCAGCTCTGCGCGGGTCGGGCTGCTTGACCGCCCGACCCGCGTGGCGCGCCCGTTCGGCCGGGTAAGGTCGGACGAGTGGGTCGTGTGGATCGTGTGGCGGAGATCGTGCGCATCGGTGTGTTCTACGACGGAACGTGGTTCGCGTACCTGAGTGATTTCTACGCCACCGCCCATCCGCGCGCGGCCCGTGTCTCGATCGACGGCTTCCACGACGCGTTGCGGTGGTACGTCCACACCGAAACCGGGCTCCCGCTGGACGACTGCGTGCTGCACGAGGCGCATTACGTGCGCGGTCGCATCGAGACTCCCGCCGCTTCCTTCGACGCCGTGCTGGCCGCCGCCGGGGTCGTCCGGCACGACCTTCCGTTGCACGGGGGCAAGGAGAAGGGCGTCGACGTCCACTTCGCACTCGAAACGTGGGAGCGCGCGACCACCGTGCCGTTGCAGTGGGTCGTGCTGGTCACCGGTGACGCCGACTTCACCCCGTTGGTGACCCGGTTGACCGGTCGCGGTGTGCGGGTGGCCGTGCCGGTGGTGGACGTGCCGTCCGTGTCGCTGCCCGCCTGGACACCGCGCACCGCGGCTCCGCTGCGGGCGGCGGCGACCGTGACACCGTCCTTCGACACGCTGTTCACGCCCACCGACCGTGACGACTACCCGTTGCGTCGCCCGTTCGTGCGTTCCGCGGAGGCCGTGGCCTCGTCCGCGGGCCTGCCACGGGGCCGTCGTCGCGGGACGGTGACCGGGTGGCGCACCGGGCAGCCGCACGGGTTCATCACCGACACCCGCGGCGGCTCCTGGTACGCCTCCCGCGACGACATCCCCGAAGGCCTCACCCTGCTGCTCCCCGGCACACCGGTGTCGTTCACCGGATCGCCGACGCCCGTGCCCGGCCGGAAGTACCCCCGGGCACAGGCCATCCGGCCCGAGTGAGGGTGGTCAGTCGCCCTTCACGTTGACGATCTGCCGCAGCGTGTGCCGCACCTCCACCAGGTCCCGCGCGTCGTGCATCACGATGTCGATGTCCTTGTACGCGGCCGGGATCTCGTCGATGAACGCGTCGGTGTCGCGGTACTCGATGCCGACCATCGCCTTGCGCAGGTCCTCCCGGTTGAACGCCCGGCGCGCGGCCGACCGCGAGTACTCGCGCCCGGCGCCGTGCGGCGAGGAGTTCAGCGAGAGCGCGTTGCCCTTGCCGACCACGACGTACGACGCGGTGCCCATCGAGCCCGGGATGAGGCCGGGCGTGCCCTTTTCGGCGTTGATGGCGCCCTTGCGGGACAGCCACACCTTCTTGCCGAAGTGGGTTTCCTGCTCCGTATAATTGTGGTGGCAGTTCACAACCTCCTGTCGTTCCACGTCACGGCCGATCCAGTCCGTCACGCAATCGACGACGCGGTCCATCATCTCCTCGCGGTTGAGCCAAGCGAACTCCTGGGCCCAGCGCATTTCGCGGATGTAGTGCCAGAACTCGTCCTCGCCCTCGACCAGGTAGGCCAGGTCGAGGTCGGGCAGGCTGATCCAGCGCCGGTCGCACTGCTCCCGGGCGATCCGGATGTGCTTCTGCGCGATCTTGTTGCCCACACCGCGCGAACCGGAGTGCAGGAACAGCCACACCTGCCCGGTCTCGTCCAGCGTCACCTCGATGAAGTGGTTGCCGCTGCCGAGGGTGCCGAGCTGGAGCTCCCAGTTCCCGACGTAGGAACCGGGGTCGAAACCGGCCTTCTCCGCATGGGCCGCGAGCACGCCGACCCGTTCGCGCGCCGTGGAGGTCAGGTGCTTGTTGTACTTGCCCGCCGACAGCGGCACGGCCTTCTCGATCGCCTCACGCAGCGCGGCGAGCGGGCGCGGGCGGAAGTCGTCCTGGGTGAACTGGGTCCGCACCGCGATCATCCCGCAGCCGATGTCGACGCCGACGGCCGCCGGGATGATCGCGCCCAGGGTCGGGATGACGCTGCCGACCGTGGCGCCCTTCCCGAGGTGCGCGTCGGGCATGAGCGCCAAGTGCGGGAAGATGAACGGCATCCGCGAGGCCTTCTCGGCCTGCTCACGCGTGCCAGGGTCCAGGATGGAAGCCCAGTTCATCAGGCGCTTGTTGATGTGCTCCACGGTTCTCCTCTGTTCGAGGGTGAACTTATTCACCATCGAACCGCGGCGCGACCGAGATTCAGCCTGCCCTGGTGTCGGCCACGAGGTTGAACGCCGAACGGGTGTCCAGTCCGCCGTACAGCAGCGAGATCATGACGGCGGCCATCGCTTCGAGGTGGTGGGCGTGCCCGAGGTCCCCGACCCGCAGGGGTTCGCAGCCGATGTCGGCGATCAGCCGCGTGGCAAGCTCCGCCGCCTCGGGATCGTTGCCGCAGTACGGCACAACCAGCCGTCGGCCGTCGAACACGGGCGGCTCCATCCGCCAGACGTCCGCGTGGCAGAGGTTGAACGCCTTGACGACGTGCCCGCCGGTCACCTGCTCGATGTGTTGCGCCATCGACACGCCCGGCCGCGTGACCAGCGTGAAGCGCTCGACCTCGACGGGGTTGTTGCAGTCGATGACCGCCTTGCCGCGCAGCGCGTCCCCGATCCCGTCCAGCGTCGCCGCCATCCCCTGGTAGAGGACCGCGATCAGGGCCACCTCCCCGAATTCGGCGACCTCCCGGAAGCTTCCACTCCGACCTCCCCACCTGCCCGCCAACTCCCGCGCCTTCGACTCCGTGCGCCCGGCGACCATCAACTCGTGACCGGCCGCGGCCCACCGCGTGCCCAACGCGTCCGCCATCGCCCCTGCACCAAGGATTCCGATTCTCACGAACGCGAGGCTAGGAGGCCCTCAGGAACCATCCGGTTCCCAAGGCCTGTCCTGAGTGGACTACAGCCTGAGCGGACTACAGGCAGTACACCTGGCCGGTCTGCGCGCCTTCGACCGAGCGGACGTAGGCCTGGGTCACATTGGCCAGGTCCACCGGCTCCATGCCCGGGAAGAACGCGCCGTAGTCGTCCAGGCTCTCGGTGAACACGGTCGGGCTGACGGCGTTGACGCGCTGTGGTGCGATTTCGATCGCCGCCGCCCGCACGAACGCCTCCACCGCGCCGTTCGCCATGGACGCCGCGCTGCCGGTGGGCACGGGCTCGCGGGCCAGGACACCGGTGATCAGGGTGAACGAACCCCGTTCGGCGACCCGGCGCAGGCCTTGCCGGACCAGTTCGACCTGGCTCAGCACCTTCCCCCGGAACGCCGCCTCGTAGTCCTGCGGGGTCATCTCGGTGATCGGCTTCCACGGGGTGTCGCCGGCGGCGCTGACGACGGCGTCCACGGAGCCGATCCGCTCGTACATCTCGGCGATCCGCGCCGGGTCGGCGATGTCGAGGCGCAGGTCGCCGCTGGAGCGTCCGACGGTGACGACCTCGTGGCCCCGCCCGATCAGGGTGGTGTGGACGGCCGAGCCGAGGGTGCCACCGGCGCCGATGAGAACAATCTGCATGCCGGTCACGCTAGAGCCCGCTCCCACCGCCTGGGAAATGCCGTTTGCGCAGCACTTATGCTTGGTGGTTATGAATGTGGAGTTGCGGCACCTGCGCGCGTTCGCCGCGATCGGCAACGAAGGCACCATCACCGCTGCCGCGGCCGTGCTGCGCATCAGCCAGCCCGCGCTCTCACGCACGTTGGACCAGTTGGAGAGCCGGCTCGGCACCCGACTGGTCGAGCGCACGACCCGCAGCCTCGCGCTGACCGAAGCCGGGACGCGACTGCTGGACCACGCCAATCGCATCCTCAACCAGGTGGACGACGCGCTGGCCGAGGTCACCGCCGGTCCGCGTGCGCTGCGCGTCGGATTCGCCTGGGCCGCGCTCGGCCGGCACACGGTGCCGTTGCTGCGTGGTTGGCGTGAGGCACGGCCCGACGCGGAGGTGCGGGTGTTCAGGCTCGACGACCCGGAGGCCGCGCTCCGGCTCGGTGAGCTCGACGTGGCGTTCGTGCGGACGCCACTGTCCGGCAGCGGACTGGCATCCCTGGACCTCTACCGGGAACGCCGGGTGGCCGCCGTGCCCGAAGATCACCCGTTCGCGCTGGTCCCCGGCGTGCGACTGGACGACCTCGCCGACCACCCCGTCGCACTCTGCGCCACCGCTTCCAGTGCCGGCGTCTCGTTGTGGCCGGCAGAACGCCGCCCCCACACCTTCGAAGTCGCCAACACGGATGAGTGGCTCACCGCCATCGCCACCGGGGACGCCGTCGGCGTGACCACCGAGGCGACCGAGCACACCCATCCGCACCCCGGCGTCCGCTACGTGCCGATCACCGACGCCGAGCCCGTGACCGTGCGCATGGTCTCGCCGCAGGTGGCGGCCCATCCGGCGACCCGGGCGTTCCGCGATCACGCCCGTTCACTGCTCGGCGACGCGTAACCCCCTCCGAAGATGTTGCAACTTGCGGGTTGCTACTCACCGGGCTTTGTGCAACTATCTGGTTGCACCCAATCCCGACAGTGAATGGAGTCCTTCCCATGAGCGAAGACCGGATCGAGCGCGACACCCTCATCGCGGCGCCGTTGGAGCGCGTGTGGTCGCTCGTCGCCGCGCCGGGCTTCTGGGTGGCCGTGGACCCGGGCGTGGGCGTGGCGGTGGCCAAGGAGGGTGAGTCGGTGCTGGCGAAGAACCCCGAGTACGGCGAGTTCCCCGTCCGCGTGGTGAAGGTCGAGCCGCCGACGTACGTGGCCTACCGCTGGGCCAGCGCGTTCCCGGGCCAGGAACTGCGTGACGACAACAGCACGCTGGTCGAGTTCACGCTGACGGCCGAAGGCGACAAGACCCGCCTGCGCGTCGTGGAGAGCGGCTTCGCCACGATCGCCGCGTCCGAGGACGTGCGCACGCAGGCGCTGAACGACAACAGCGGTGGCTGGCCGCAGGTGTTCGACGCACTCAAGGACCGCGCCGAACAGGCCGGGTGACCGAAGCGGAACGCGACGTCGCGGGGGTCGGCAGCGTGCTTGTCGCGCTGGCCGACCCCACCCGACGTCGACTGCTCGACCTGCTCGCCGCACACGGCGAGGTTACCGCGACAGCGCTCGCCGAACGGCTGCCCGTCACCCGGCAGGCGATCGTCAAGCACTTGGCCGTGCTGGACGCCGCCGGACTCGTGTCCGGCTGCCGCGTGGGCCGGGAAGTCCGCTACGCGCTGAAGCCCGCCGCCCTGGATGCCGCGGCCCGGTGGATCGTCTCCCTCGCCGTCCGTTGGGACCGGCGACTGGCGGCGGTCAAGCACGTCGCCGAGCTGGCCCGACTCGACAAGGAACCGCCTTGACCGCCGACACGCCTCGCCGCCCCGGTTCGCCAGCCGGCAGCGGTTGATCCTGCCCGCTGCCGGCTTCACCCTCCTCTTCGGACGGTTGGCCGACCTGTTCGGCCGCCGCAGGCTGTTCCTCGCGGGCATGGTCCTGCTGGACGGTCGCCGGGTTCAGTAGTAGCGGCGCAGGTCGGGCCAGATCGTGGACCACGGCGCGTCGGTGCCCGCGCACAGCCGGACCACCGCGCCCTGCTCGTCGTTCTCCAGCCCGTGGCCGTTGTCGACGGTCGCCACCGGCCGGCAGTCGGTGAAGTGCCTGCCGATCGTCCGGTTGGACGGGTAGTGCACCAGCACCACCGGTCCGTTGGCGGAATCCGGCGGCGCGCCCCAGTCGGCGAAGCTCATGTGGCCGGAGTACGGGCCGGGCAGGCCGTGCTCCGGGCCGTAGCGGGCGATCGCCCCCGCCTCACCGTAGTTCTGGGTGACGATCACCGCCCGGTCGCGCCGGTCGGCCGGGATCTCGCGCCACGCGGTCGCCACGGTCGCGGTCAGCTCCGGCCACCCGACCTGCTCGCCCTGCTCCTTGTTCATGCCGTTGATCGGGTTCAGCGACGTCGGCGGCAGCACCGGCAGCGACACCACGACGTTCACCGCCGCCGCGACCAGCACGAGCGCGGGCAACGCCCACCGTCGTGAACCGGCCCGACTCCGTGCGGCGGCCCAGCGCACGGCCGGTGCGGCGCCCGCCGCCAGCACCACGACCAGCAGCGGGATCACGTAGTACGCCTTGCCGCCGATCGCCAGCATGAGGACCGCGAGCAGCGGGTAGGCCAGTCCGAACGGGCGCGCCCACCGGATGTCCGGGTCACGCCACAGCCGCCGCATCCCCGCGACCAGGACCGGCACGAACACCGGCGACAGGTACACGAATTGCAGCGGCACGAACAGCGCCCGGTTCTCCGCGCCGTCCTCCGCGCTGATCCCGACCGCGATGGTGAGCTGCGGCCAGCCGTGCGCCGCCTGCCACCACAGGTTCGGCGCGGCCAACGCCAACGCCACCAGCACGCCCGCCACCGCCCACCAGGACCGGAGCACCCGCCGAGGCCCCACCACCAGCACCGACGCCAGCACGCCGAACAGCAGCAGCGCGACCAGGTACTTGTTCAGCACCCCGATCCCGGCCGCCGCGCCGACGGCCAGGTACCAGCGGCCGTCGCCGGTGCGCAGCAGCCGGAGCGTGAAGAGGCTGATCAGCAGCCACAGGAAGATGTCGAACGACGCGGTCGAGACCATGTGGCCGTTCACCAGGATCACCGAGGACGACGCCGCGCACGCCGCCGCGAACACCTGCGCCCGCCGTCCGCCGCCCAGCTCGCGCGCGATCAACGCGACCACCACGACGCCCGCCACGCACGTCAACGTGGACACCACCCGCAGGCCCATGACGGTGTCGCCGAACAACGTGGTGCTGAGCCTGGCCAGCAGCGGCGTCAACGGCGGCTGGTCGACGTACCCGGCGGCGAGGTGGTCGCCCGCGACCCGGAAGTACAGCTCGTCCCGGTGGTAGCCGTAGCGACCGGACAACGCGGTCAACAGGGCCGCCAACGCCGCGCCGACCACCGCGACCTGACGTGCTGCGAACGGCCGTAAGGGCCGACCGGTGTCCGCGTGCCGCACCGCTTCGAGGCTCACCGCACGCATCATGCCGGCCACCGCGCGGACCGTCCCCGCCGCGCGGACCGGCGGCGGGTATCGCAGCGCAGGAAACGGTCATCTTCCGCACGTGTCCCGGTACTCCAGATCGGGCAGGTAGCGCGCCCATTGATCCCGGTTCAGACCACCGGCGGTCACCCGGCAGGCCGTCTCGTCCAGCCGGGCGCGCACGTCGTACGTCGGCCGCATGTCCCAGAGGACGACGTCACCGTCGGAGCCCGAGGTGGCCAGCGTGTTGCCGTCCGACGAGAACCTGACGTGCGTTATGGCGTCCGGGTTGTCGGCCAGCGCCGGACCGAGTTGCCGGGGCAGGATGCGGTTGCCCAGGTCCCAGAGGTACGCGTTTCCTTCGATTCCCGCGGTCACCAGGATGTCCGCCGTCGGGGCGAACCTCACGGCGACCTGGCTGAGGGTGCCGTGCGGGGCAAGGGGGTCACCGAGGCGGTGAGCCTTGGCCGGGTCCTTCAGGTCCCACAGGATGACGGCCCCATTGCCGTCGCCCGTGACCAGGAGGTTCCCCTCCGGGGATATCGCCGCGGTGGCGACCGCCGCTTCATGGCCGACGAGGGCCGATCCCACTTGGCGCGCGTCGCGCGGGTCCGTGATGTCCCACAGCCGGGCGCCGTTCGGGTCTCCCGGACCGCTTTCCACCGGTCCGGCACGGCCTTCGCCGCCACTGCGCTCTTCCCCGCTGCTGTTCCGATCCTGCCCGCCACCCGTCGTGGTGGGGACGACCGGTCGGCTCGTGCTGTCGGGCTCGTGCGACCCGGTCCCCCGCACCACGGCCAGCATCCGACCGTCGGCCGTCCGCGAGACCATCAGCACACCGTCCTCTTCGAGCACCTGCGCGAGGCGGACAGGCCGGGCGGGTTCCCGCACGTCCCAGAAGACCGCGCCGCTGTCACCGCCCACGACGAGAGTCTTGCCGTCGGCGGAGAACATGATCGACCGTGTGATGCCCGTCGATGTCTTGAGGGGCGCGGCCCACGGACGCGGGTGGTCGCGGTCGGTCAGGTCCCAGAGGATGACGTTCTCCTCGCTGTCACCGGAGGCCAGGAGCTTGCCGTCGGGTGAGAAGCCGACCCCCTCGACGCCAGTGCCGGTGTGCCCGGTGAGGGCGTCGACCTGACGCGGTCGCGCGGGATCGGTCACGTCCCACAGCACGACGGTCGTGTCCCGGCCTCCGGTGGCGACCATCGTGCCGTCATCGGACATGGCCAGGGCGTAGACCTCCTGATATGGCTCGCCCTTGTGCCCGACGAATGGCGGCCCGTAGGCGCGCGGCCCGCCGGCACGCCGGAGGTTCCAGAGGGTGACCCGGCCGTCCCCGCTCCCGCTCGCGACCACCCGGCCGTCCGGTGAGAACGCCAGGCTGCGGTCGTCCTCACCCGCGATCAGCGTTTCGGTCCGGCGTGGGAAATCCCGATCGGAGGTGTTCCACAGCAGCAGCCCGGTGTCCCGACCAGCGGTCGTGGCCAGCGTGGCGCCTTGGGGCGAGAACCACACCTTCGAGCCCATCCCGACGCGGAGGAGGTCACGGGCGGGACGTGGACTGGCCGCGTCGCTCACGTCCCACAAGCCGGTGCCGCGGAAGAACCCCCCGACGGCCAACATCCTGCCGTCGGCGGAGAACGAGAGCGAGTCCACGATATCGGCCGGGGCGGGTGCGATGCGGCCGACCAGCCGGGGCGCTTCCCGCTGCCGGAAGTCGAACAGCTGCACCATGTCCGTGTCCGCCGGCCCGGACGTGGCGATCATCGTGCTGTCCGCGGAGAACGCGACGGCTCGGACCTCCTTGGGGTAAAGCGCCAGCGGAGGCCCCAGCGGACGCGGGTGCGCGGGGTCGGTGAGATCCCACAACTGGAGCCGGGGATCCTCCTTGTTCGAGGTGGCGAGGACGGTGCCGTCCGGTGACAGCCACGCGCCACCCTCTCGGCCCGACTTCCCCACGACCGGAGTGCCGAGCGGGCGCGGACGTTCCGGCTCGGTCAGGTCGAAGATCGTGACGGAGCCGGACGTGCCCGCGGCTACCAGCCTGTTGTCCCCCGCGAACCCCACCACGACACCGCCGTGGAAGTCCTGGAACCGGAAGGGCTCGCCGACCTGTCGCGGGCGCAGCGGGTCTTGCAGGTCCCACAACATCACGGCGCCCGTCTGGAAACCAGCGGCCAGGTACCGACCGCCGGGCGAGTAGGCGACCGAGTCGACCGTGCTCTTGACACCCGTCAGCTGACCCGCGTACGGCGTGGTGGTGAGCGCGGTCTGCAACGACGCGTACGTCTCGGCGTCCGGGTGGATCCGGTGGGCGGCGACGTTGAGCATCAGCGCGGTCCGGGGATTGGAGTGCAGTGCCGCCTCGGCTTTGGAGACGAGCTGTCGGGCGGTGGCGAGCAGCGCCTGTTCGTCGGCTTGGCGTTGCCGATCGGCCGCGGTCCGCTGCTGGACGAACGCGATCACCCCGGCCACCAGGGCCATGACGAGCAGGGCGGACGCGGCGCCGACCACGTTGCGACGGCGGGAGCGGTTGCGCCGGACGCCGGCGTGCACGAAGTCGCGGCCGACCGGGCTGATGTCCACCCGCTCGGCGGTCACCTTGCGGGCCCGCACCCGGACGCCGGTCGCGGTGATCGCGGCGGACAGCCGTCCGCGCTCCCACAAGGCTTCCGACGGCCGTCCGGCGACGTCCCACTCCGCGGCGGACTCCTCGATCGACCGGCGGGCGCGGAGCGCGGACGCGGCGGCCTTGATCGCTTCGTCCAGCGGCGGCCAGGTGGTGAAGAACTTCTCGTGGGACGCGCTGACCATGGCTTCGCCGTTGACGGTGTCGATCGTCAGCAGCCGGCGCGCGACGAAGGCGTCCAGCTCCGCGGACACCGGCGCGGGCAGGTCGTCCCGCCTGACGTGCCACCGCGTGGGGCGGTTGTGCTCGTCCACCGTCACCACGCGCAGCAGTCCGGCGATCACGTCGTCCCGCCCGCGACCGGTCGCCGCCACGGCGTCCGCGAGGGCGAGGTTCGCCTGCCGGATCAAGGCGCCCTGCACGCCGCCGAGCTCGTCGTAGCGCCGCATGGACAGCTCACCGCCGCGAAGGACGCCGTCGGCGAGCTGCGCCAGCGTGAACGCCAGCAGTGGCAGCGCTTCGCCGCTGTCTGTGTCGTCCACGAGCTTGGCGACCAGTTCGTCGGACACCCGGAGACCGGCCAGCCGGGTGGGACCTTCCACGACCGTCCGCAACGTCTCCCGACGCAGCGGACGGACCATGCGCGGGTGCATCGGCAGTGTCGCCAGGTCCGGGTCCACGAGCAGTTGGTCCAGGAACTCGGGCCGCAGGGTGGCCACCACGTCCACCGGCCCGCCCAGCGCGGCGCGCAGCAGTGCCGCGAAGGCCGCGCGCTTGTCGGCCGGTGTCTGGATGAGCAGCTCCTCCAACTGGTCGATGACCACGAGGAGCCGCTTCCGGCGTCGGCCGGGCGTTTCGAGCAGCAGTTCGTCCACGACGTCGACAACGCGCCCGGCGGCCAGTTCGCGTTTGATGTCGCCGAGTTGCCGACCGCCTTCGGTTTCCCGGGCCAGGGCGGCGAGTTCACGGGCCAGCGCCGCCTCAGGGTCCACCCCCGGCGTGAACGCGGGCAGCGTCCACCAGTCGGGCTCGTCGGCCATCCGGGGCAGCAGCCCGGCCCGGACGAGTGACGACTTGCCGCAGCCGGACGGCCCGACGACGAGCAGGATCGCGTTGTCGGCGCGTTCGGCCGGTGACCGGAGCAGTTCGGCGAGTGCTTCGACGTCCTCCTTGCGGCCGAAGAACGCCTGGTGCAGATCGGCGTCGAACGGTCGCAGGCCGGGGAACGGCGACCGGTCGTCGGGCCAGCCGAGCCCTCCGGTCCGGTCGATCCGCCGCAACGCCGCCGCCAGCGCGTCCCTCGCGTGGGCCGGATCCCGGGTCATGTCCGTGTACTGCAACGTCCCCATCAGCGGGTGCTCCAGGCCGGCCTCGGCTAGCACGGGGAGGAGCTTGCTGCCCCGCGACCGCCCGATGGCGACCTCCGCCATGCACCAGGCGGAGTTCACGTACGCCGTGGTGACCAGGCAGACCGTGGCGTCGGCCCACCGCAGCCGTTCGTGCAGCAGGTCCTCCCACTCGTCGCCCACCGCGATGCCGTCGCGCAGGTCGCGGTCCAGGAAGACGTCGTGGCCGTCGGCGACCAGCCACTCCCGCAACTCGGCCGCCGGCCGCGAGTCCTCACCCGCGTGGCTGATGAACACGTTCGCCACGTCGACCTCCCGGGCTCGCCGACCGGCCGCGCCCCCTCGCCCATCTGTCGGCACCAACGGTGACCGCGTTACGACCCACCGTGGCTTCAAGGCGTTCGGGTGAGGGCCGCCGCAGGGTCCGGTCACGCGCCGGTCGCGCCGCCGACTGCCGGGCCGGTCGCGGCCGGAATTCCCGGTATTACCGGTATTACCACAGAATTCCACCGGTCACGGTTCTTTCCGCACTGAGTTTCCACCACTCGGTCACCGCGTGAATACAAATCACGGAAAAACTTGACGTGACCCCGACAAACAGGCTGGAATCCCGTTCTTCCCATTTCACCCGAGGTCCGGGAGTCGGCCATGCACCGTCGGAGAACGCTCTCCGTCGCCCTTGTCGCGTTGATCGCCACGGCGTGCGGTGATGACGGCCGGAACCGGTCCGAGGCTGATGGCGCGAACGCCGACAAGCCGGTCGTCGGCGTGATCCTGCCCGACGACGAGACGTCCTCGCGGTGGGTGGAGCAGGACAGGCCGAAGCTCGCCCAGGCACTCAGATTCGCCGGTGTGGAGCCGTTGATCGAGGACGCCGACAACGACGAGGGCAGGTTCGCGAGCATCGCCGACGACATGATCCGACAGCGCGTCGACGTACTGGTGACCACGCCGCTGAGCCCGGAAGGCGGCGCGGACGTCGAGGCCAAGGCGAAGGCGGCCGGCATCCCGGTCATCAACTACGACCGGATCAGCATGGGCGGCCACGCCGACTACTACGTGTCGTTCGACAACATCAACGTCGGCGAACTCCAGGCCGAGGGCCTGCTCAAGTGCCTGGGCGACAAGCCGGGCGCGCACATCATCGAACTACAGGGCGCACCCAACGACAACAACGCCACCCTGTTCGCGGACGGCCAGCACCGCAAACTACGCCCCCTGTACGACAACGGGACGTTGAAACTGGCGCAGAGCCACGCCGTCGACAAGTGGGACGTGGCCGAGGCCAAGGTCGCGTTCACCCGGATGCTCGACGCGAACGACGGCCGGGTGGACGGCGTGGTCGCCGCCAACGACGGCTTGGCGGGCGCGGCGATCGAGGTGCTCAAGGAGCGAGGGCTCGCCGCCGGCCGGGTGCCGGTGACCGGTCAGGACGCCACCCTCGACGGCCTGCGCGCCATCCTGCGCGGCGACCAGTGCATGACGGTCTACAAGCCGATCCGGGACGAGGCCGAGGCCGCCGCACGCCTGGCGGCGGCCGTCGCCAAGGGTGACCTCAGCGGCGCCGACGACCTGGCCACCGGCAACACCCGCGACCTGGTGTCGGGGCGGGACGTGAAGTCCGTGCTGCTGGGCGCGGACCTGATCACCGCCGAGAACGTCCGCCAGGTGGTCGTCGCGGAGAACGCCATCAAGCCCGCCGACCTGTGCGCGGGCGACCTGGTCGAGGTGTGCGCCGACCTGGAGATCCTGATCGGCTAGCCGCGCCCGAGCCGCCCGCCGCGCGTGGTGTCAGAAGTGGTCCTTCTCTGTCAGCTCGTGCTCGAACGCGTCGGCGCTGGCGACGAGCATCGTCAACGGTCGTTCGAACTCCTCCAGGACGCTCAGGTCCTCCAGCGGCACGGTGTGCTTGAGCAGGGCGACGCCGTCCACCACCGCCGCGCCGCCGACCAGGCACGTGCCGGCCAGTTCGAGCAGCCGGCCCGGGTCGACCTTGTCGGCGTGGCCGACCGCCGAAGAGATCTCCAGCCAGCCCCCGCCGTCCTCGTCCGGCACGTGGTGCACCGCGACCTGCTGGGTGCGGCTGTTCTCCGTGTCCAGCCGGAACCGCAGCCAGCTGTCCGTCTCCTCCAGCACCTCGTATCGCGTGCGGACGTAGTTGATCACATCGGTCCAGGTGGTCACCGTCGTTGCCTCCCGCGTCCGGCCACGTCACCACCGTAGTACCTGCCGCCCGCGACACGGCGTGAACAACACCCCGGGAACCGTTAGGTTCGGCGCATGAACGAAACGCCCGACATCAAACCACGCAGCCGCGACGTCACCGACGGCCTGGAGCGGACCGCCGCGCGCGGGATGCTGCGGGCGGTGGGGATGGGGGACGACGACTGGGTCAAGCCGCAGATCGGAGTCGCGTCGTCCTGGAACGAGATCACGCCGTGCAACCTCTCGCTGGACCGGCTGGCGAAGGCGAGCAAGGACGGTGTGCACGCGGCCGGCGGGTATCCGCTGGAGTTCGGCACCATCTCCGTGTCCGACGGCATCTCGATGGGCCACGAGGGCATGCACTTCTCGCTCGTGTCGCGCGAGGTGATCGCGGACAGCGTGGAGACGGTCATGCAGGCCGAGCGGCTGGACGGGTCGGTCCTGCTCGCCGGCTGTGACAAGTCGCTGCCCGGAATGCTGATGGCGGCGGCCCGGCTCGACCTCGCCAGCGTGTTCCTCTACGCGGGTTCGATCCTGCCCGGCCGGGTCACGCTGTCGGACGGCAGCGAGCGCGAGGTGACGATCATCGACGCGTTCGAGGCGGTCGGCGCGTGCTCCCGCGGCCTGATGAGCCGGGCCGACGTCGACCTGATCGAACGCGCCATCTGCCCTGGTGAGGGCGCGTGCGGCGGCATGTACACGGCGAACACGATGGCGAGCGCGGCCGAGGCGTTGGGCATGTCGCTGCCGGGCAGCGCGGCCCCGCCCGCGACGGACCGGCGTCGGGACGGTTACGCCCGGCGGTCCGGTCAGGCGGTGGTGGAGATGCTGCGCAAGGGCACCACCGCCCGGCAGATCATGACGCGGGAGGCGTTCGAGAACGCGATCGCCGTGGTGATGGCGTTCGGCGGCTCCACCAACGCCGTGCTGCACCTGCTGGCCATCGCGCACGAGGCGGAGGTGGAGTTGAGCCTGGACGACTTCACCCGGATCGGCGCGAAGGTGCCGCACCTGGCGGACGTGAAGCCGTTCGGCCGGCACGTCATGACGGACGTGGACCGCATCGGCGGTGTGCCGGTGGTGATGAAGGCCCTGTTGGACGCGGGTCTGCTGCACGGCGACTGCCTGACCGTCACCGGCCGCACGGTCGCCGAGAACCTGGCCGACATCGCGCCGCCGGACCCGGACGGCACGGTGCTGCGGGCGATGAACGAGCCGATCCACCGGACCGGCGGGATCACCATCCTGCGCGGCTCGCTGGCGCCGGACGGCGCGGTGGTGAAGTCGGCGGGGTTCGACTCGGACGTGTTCACCGGCACGGCCAGGGTGTTCGACCGCGAGCGTGCCGCGATGGACGCGCTGGAGAACGGAACCATCAAGGCGGGTGACGTGGTCGTCGTCCGCTACGAGGGTCCCAAGGGCGGGCCGGGGATGCGGGAGATGCTGGCCATCACCGCCGCGATCAAGGGCGCCGGCCTGGGCAAGGACGTGCTGCTGCTGACGGACGGCCGGTTCTCCGGCGGCACGACCGGCCTCTGCGTCGGCCACGTCGCGCCGGAGGCGGTGGACGCCGGTCCGATCGCGTTCGTCCGCGACGGCGACCCGATCACGCTGAACGTCGCCGACGGCACGCTGGACATCGGTGTGGACGCCGCCGAGCTGGCCGCCCGCCGGGTGGGCTGGGAGCCGCTGCCCGCCCGTTACCAGCGCGGTGTGCTGGCGAAGTACGCCAAGCTGGTCGGCTCCGCGTCCAACGGCGCGGTCTGCGGGTAGTCGCTACGAGCGGGGACGGCAGGTCGTCGTCCCCGCTCGTCAGTCGTACGTCACCAGCACCAGGCAGAGCAGGTTCTCGTCGCCGTCCACGATCTCGTAGCCGGTGACGTTCTCGGCTCCCACGGGGAAGACGAAGGCGTTCGCACCGGTCTCCCGATCCAGCACCGCCTCGACCCAGTTGGCCCGCCGGTGGTGCGGCCCCTTGGCCACGATGTCGTCCCGCGCACCGTGGACGAAGTGGGGCACCAGGTCGTCGCCGAACGGGAGCGTCGCCCGCATGGCCTCTTCGCCCCACAGCACGGCGTAGTCCTCGATCAGGTGAACGTCGCCGTATCCGTCGCCGTCCCACTTCGCCGCCTCGATCCGCGCGGGCTCGGCCGGCGGGATCACGATCATGCTGGTGGCGTACCGGAACGCGTCGGGGTTCCAGTCGTCCGGGGTGTAGGCGTAGGTGCCCACGTACACCGGGTGGGAGCCCGCGGGCAGCCCGTGGGTGAACCCGCCCTCGGTGCACCACGGCGTCTCCCAGCTGACCCGCCCGTCCCCCACCACGAGGTCGCCCGCGCGGTCGAACCACTGGGGTCTGACCGTGCCGGAGTGCGCCGGCAGAGCGGGCGCGTACTTGTCGACCAGGCGCCACAGCAGCCGTTCCACGTCCACGTTCACCGGGTCACCCTCCGCACCGTGATGCCGACTTCGGGGTTCGCTCCGGTGGCGATCACGAGTGGGCCGTCGGCCCCACCGCACACGGCCATCGTCGCCACTTCGCCGTCACAGCGAATCGGCTCCCCCACGCGTCTCCCGGTCTCCGCGTCCCACCGCAACACAGTGCCGTCCCTCCCCACGCTGACGAACACCGCGCGTCCGTTCACCCGTGCGGCGCCCAACGCCGTCACCCGGCACGACGCGGAATGGCCCTCCATGGGTCCGCCAACGCGCTGCCCGGTGTCCGCGTCCCACCGCCGCAGCACGCTCTTCTTCTCCAGACAAGCGAGCAGCGCGCGTCCGTCGTCCAACGTGACGGCGGCCATCGGCCCCCGGACCCCGGTGATCGGCTCCCCCACGGGCGCTCCCGTCTCCACGTCCCACCGCAGCACTTTGTTGTCGTAGGCGACGCTCGCCAGCAGCGTGCGGCGATCTCGGAGTCGCACGGCGGCCAGCGACCGCACGTAGTTGGTGTGTCCCGTCAGCGGGTGGCCGACGGACTGTCCCGTCACTGCGTCCCAAAGTCGGATTGTGTGGTCCTGGGAGCCGGCGGCGATCACGGCGCGACCGTCGGCCAGGTGGAACGCCGACACGCACGTCACGGTCTCGGTGTGGCCGAGGAGGGCTTCGCCCACCTGCTTGCCGGTGTCGGCGTCCCAGCGGCGCACCGAGTGGTCCTTGCCTCCGCTGATGAGCAGCGTGCGCCCGTCCAGTGGCCCGAAGGCTGCGACCGCGCACACTTCGTCGGTGTGACCGACGAGCGGTTCGCCCACTTGCCGACCGGTGTCCATGTCCCAGCGGCGCACCGTGGTGTCGCCCGCGCTCACGAGCAGTGGGCGGCCGGCCGACTCGGTGATGGCCAGCGACGCCACCCGCCTGGTGTGTCCGGTCAACGGGTCGCCGACAGCCTCTCCGGTGGCCGCGTCCCAACGGCGCACATCGCCGTCATCGGAACCGCTGAACACCAGCACGCGGCCGTCACCCGGACCGGTCGCAGCAACCAACCGCACCGGACCTCCCAGCAGCGCCCGGCCGTCCAGACCAGTCGCAGCGACCGACCGCACCGGACCCCGGTGGCCGACGAGCGGGAGGCCGACCGGCAAACCGGTCTCGGCGTCCCACCGCACCACCCCACCGTCACGACAGCCGCCCACGAGCAGCGCGCGGCCGTCAGGCAAGACAACCGGGACCAGCGACAGCACGGCCGCGGCGTGGCCGGTGAGCGGGTCGCCCAAGTGCCCGGTCTCCGGGTCCCAGCGGCGCACGTCGCCGTCGTCCGACGCGCTGAACAGCACCGACCCGACGACCGCCAATGCCCGCACCGGCCCGGTGTGGTGGGTGAGCGGATCCCCCACGGGCAGGCCCGTCACCGCGTCCCACCGCCGCACGTCACCGTCGTCGGAACCGCTGAACACCACCGTGCGGCCGTTCAGCCGAGCCGTCACCACCGACCGCACCCACCCGGTCCGGGGCGTTTCCGCCGACCGCCGCCCAGTCGCCGCGTCCCACCGCACCAGCCGGCCGTCCTGGAAACCGGTGACAACCACCGCGCGTTCGTCATCGGCGGTCGCGGCGGCCAACGACCAGACCCACCCACGGCCGCCGAGTGGTTCATCCAACGCCTCTCCGGTGACCGCGTCCCACCGGCGGACACCGCCGTCACTCGATCCGCTGACGAGGAGCGTGCGCCCGTCCACATGGGGGACGACGGTCAGCGCGGTGACCGGTCCGCGGTGCGGAGGGCTGATCGACAACGGCACGCCGGGTTCGGTCAGGTGCTCACGGCCCATGCGCATGATCATTCGCCATGAAACGCGCGCACAGCAGGTCGGGAGGTGTTAAGCAGGCAGTTGTGGATCGACAGACGCTCAGCGCCTTGGCGCGCCCGACCCCCGGATCGTCCCGATGACCGACGGACGCTGGACCACCGTCGCCGACCGCGTCCACGCCCGCCGCTACGGCGAACTCGACCTCACCGTCGGTCTCGTCGTCGGCGACCGACGCTGCCTCGTGATCGACACCCGCGGTGACGTCGTGCAGGGGGCGGAACTCGCCGCTGCGGTGCGGGAGATCACCGCGCTGCCATGGACGGTCGTGTACACCCACGCGCACTTCGACCACTGCTTCGGGACGACCCCGTTCCTGCCCTGTGACGTCTGGGCGCACGAAGGCTGCGCCGCCGAACTCGCCCGGTCCGGCGAATCCGCGCGGCAAAAACGGATCGCCAAGTACCGCGCCGAGGGCAAGCCCGGCATCGCCGCCGCGTTGGAGGACACGGTGATCACCCCGCCGAACCGGGTGCTGCGCGCCGACGCCGAACTGGACCTCGGCGGCCGGAGTGTGCGGCTGGTCCACCCCGGGCTCGCCCACACCGACCACGACGTGGTGGTGCACGTGCCCGACGTCGGCGTCGTCTTCGCCGGCGACACCGTCGAGCACGGACCCCACGGTTGGACAGCCGAGTCCTTCAGCTCCGACACGCACATCACACGCTGGCCCGGCGCACTCGACGCGATCCTGGCGCTCGCACCCCGCGTCGTCGTGCCGGGGCACGGCGAGCCGGTCGACGTCGCGTTCGTCACGAAGCACCGCGACGGCCTCGTCCGGCTCATCGGCCTCAAGAACGCGATAGCGGCAGGCGAAATCACCCACAGCGACGCGCTCGCGCATTCCCCGTACCCGCAGGAGGTCTCCCGAGCGGTGTTGGCCTGACTCAGACCTCCAGCTCGCGCGGCAGCTTGGCGGGGGCCACCACGAAGTCCACCCGCTTGACCATCCCGTCGTGGAGGGTGAACGCGCAGACGAACCGGGTGGCGTTGCCGGTGAGCACCGCGAATCCCGGGCCGCCGTTGACGGTGAGGGGCGCGATGCGTTCACCGGCCGCCATCTTGCGGCGCACGCCGACCAGGAACCGGCCCACCCGATCCGCGCCGAGCACAGGACGACGGGCCACGCCGAGCATGCCGCCGCCGTCCGTCGTGAGCAGCACGTCCGGATCCAGCACGGCCACCAGACCGCGCAGATCACCCTGGCCCACGGCACGCACGAAAGCATCGACCGCCCGCCGGTGCTCGGCCGTCTCCACGTCGACGCGTGGCGCACCGGCGGCGACGTGCGCCCGTGCCCGCACCGCGAGCTGCCGCACCGCAGCCGGACTGCGCCCCACGACGACAGCGATCTCCGGGAACGGCATGCCGAACACCTCGTGCAGCACCCACGCCGTGCGTTCGGCGGGCGTGAGGGTTTCCAGGACGACCATGAGCGCGAAGCTCACCGTGTCGTCCAACGTCACTTTCTCGGCCGGATCAGCGGCAACGCCCACTAGCGGTTCCGGCAGCCAGGGGCCGACGTACTCCTCCCGCTGCACGCGGGCCGACCGCAGCACGTCCACCGCCCGACGTGCCACGGCCACCACCGACCACGCCTCGACGTCGCGGACGGGGTCGTGCGCGTCGGCGGCGGTCAGCCGCAGCCAGCAGTCCGACACCACGTCCTGCGCCTCGGCGAGCGTGCCGACCAGTGAGTACGCGACACCGACCAGGCGCGGCCGGATGCGGGTGTACTCGGCGGCCAGTTCGGCGGCGCGGTCGGTCACGGACGCACGGTCGGTCACGGGCGCACCGACTCCAGGTATTCGGCGAACGTCGTCCTGCCCTCGGTGTACTCGCCCTGCGGCGTCAGCGCACCGGTGGCGAGACCGTCCGGTGACTGCCCCGCCTCCTCGACCCGCAGGTCGTCACCCCGACGCGCCACCACCTGCCGCGCCATGTCGACCAACCGCAGCCGCTCGGGCCCGGCAAGGGGCAGGCTGAAGCCCTGCGGCTCGCCTTCCGCCAACTCCACCAGCCGTGCCGCCACGTCCTCCGTCGACACCGGCTGCGACAACATCGCCGGCACCTGCGCCACCGGCCCCGTCGCACCGGCCAGCACCTGGGACGGGAACTCGAAGAACTGCGTCGCCCGCAGCACCGTCCACGGCACCGGCCCGCCCACCACCAACTCCTCCTGACGCCGCTTGGCGAGGTAGTAGTCCAGGTCCACGACGTCCACACCCACGATCGACAACAGCACCAGGTGCCGCACGCCCGCCCGGACCGACGCGTCGAGCAGGTTCCCGGTGGCCTCGGTGAAGAACCGCTCGGCCTCCGCGCGCCCCCACTCCGGCGAGTTGGACACGTCGATCACCGCCTCGCACCCGGCCACCGCCGCGTCGAGCCCGTCACCGGTGGTCAGGTCGACCCCGCTCGACCGGCTGAGCACGACCGGATCATGTCCCGCCCGGGTCAGCGCCTCGACCACCTTGCGCCCCACCACACCCGTACCGCCCGCGACCGCGACCTTCATCGTCCACCCCTCGAATCGTCCTCACCGGAACCTGCCACCGACAGGACGATCCGGCCGGCCGGGCTGTGACATCACCGCGGTCGGTCCGCGCGGGATGACCTGGCGTCGCCGCCCGATCCCGAAGTCGCCACCGCCAGACCCGAAGTCAAAATCGCGCCGTCCGCAGTAACCCTCGGGGTAAGCCGCCCGCATCGGCCGGACCGCGACAAGGTCTCCCGGTGAGAATCCTCTTCTCGAGCCTCGGCTCGCACGGACACACGTTCCCCCTCGTACCGCTCGCCGTCGCGGCGAGCGAGCTGGGTCACGACGTCACGTTCGTGACCACGGACACGTTCGCCGACGCGCTGACCGCGCAGGGCATCGAACACGTCACCGGCGGGATGGACATGCTGGAGGCGTTCGAGCTCGGCAACGCGAGTCCCGCGGCGCGCAAGACCAAGGACTTCGACCCCCGACGGGTCTCGGCGGTGTTCGGCTCGATCCTGGCGCGCAGGCACGCCGCCGACCTGGCGCCGATAATCGTCGACCGCAAGCCCGACCTCGTCGTGCACGAGGTGGCCAACGTCGGCGTGGCGCTCGCCGCGAGAGCCGCGGAGACACCCGCGGTGTGCCATTCGTTCGGCAAGTACTGGCTGCCCAGCGGCCCTTTGGCAGACATCCGCCTGCACCTGGCCGAGGTCGCCGCCGAGTACGGGGTGGAGGTGCCCGACGGCGACGTGATGCGGTTCGGCAACCCCTACCTCGACATCTGCCCGCCGTCCCTCCAGGACCCGGACTTCCTGGCCACCGCGACGGACCGCATCTCCCTGCGACCGGTGCCGTTCGCCGAGCCCGGCGGACTTCCGTCGTGGGTGCTCGAACACCGCGAGCCGCTGGTGTACCTGACCCTGGGCACGGCGTTCGCCACGGTTGGCGTGCTGCGCACCGCCATCGAGGGTCTGGCCGGGCTGGGCGCGAAGGTGCTCGTGGCCGTCGGTCCGACGGTCGAGGTCGACGCGCTCGGCGACGTGCCGGACAACGTCGTCGTGGTTCCGTGGCTGCCGCAGGCGGACCTGTTGCCGTACGCGGACCTCGTGGTCCACCACGGCGGCGCGGGCACCACGATGGGCACGTTGGGCGCGGGCGTGCCGCACCTCGTCCTGCCGCAGGGCGCCGACCAGTTCGGCAACGCCGCGATGGTGACCGACGCGGGCTTGGGCGACCGGGTGCTCGGCGCGGAGGTGACGGCCGAGGTGATCGCCGCCAAGGCGCACCGCCTGCTGACCGACGACGCCGTGCGCGACGCGGCGCGGGCGATGGCCGACGAGGTGGCCGCCATGCCGTCGCCGCACGACGTGGCAGGCGCGTTGCTCGACTACGCCTGAGCCCTGCAACCCGGAACGACCGCAATTCACCCGCTGTAGAAAATTTCGCTACGCTCGACCCGGTGCGAATCCTCTTCTCGAGCCTGCAAACACACGGACACACCTACCCCCTGGTGCCGCTCGCGATCGCCGCGCGCAAGCTGGGCCATGACGTCACGTTCGTCACCGGAGAAGCGTTCGCGGACGCCTTGACCCCGCACGGCATCGAGCACGTCACCGGCGGCTTGGGCATGCGTGAGGCGTTCGCGATCGCGCAGGAAGGCGTCCCGGTGGGGCAGGCGCAGGACGTTCGGCCCGACGTGATCCCGCGGGTGTTCGGCTCGGTGCTGCCGCGCCGCTTCGCCTCCGACCTGAAGCCGGTCATCGCCGACCGCAAGCCCGACCTGATCGTGCACGAACTCGCCAACGCCGGCGCGGGCCTGGCCGCCAAGGTCGCCGGTCTGCCCGCGCTGTGCCACTCGTTCGGGCGAATGTGGCAGCCGGACGACATCGGCTCCCTCGCGCAGTCGCACCTGGCCGAGGTCGCCGCGGACCTCGGCGTCTCCGTGCCGTCCGACGACCTGATGGTGCTCGGCAACCCGTACATCGACATCTGCCCGCCGTCGGTGCAGGACCCGGCCTTCCTGGCCAGATCGCCGAAGCGGATCGAGTTGCGGCCGGTGTCGTTCGCCGAGCCGGGCGACCTGCCGTCATGGGTGCTCGAACACCGCGAGCCGCTGGTGTACCTGACGTTGGGCACGGCTTTCGGTGACGTCGGCGTGCTGCGGACCGCTATCGAGGGCTTGGCGGCGTTGGACGCGCGGGTGCTCGTGGCCGCCGGTCCGACGGTCGAGGTGGACGCGCTCGGCGACGTGCCGGACAACGTCGTCGTGGTGCCGTGGCTGCCGCAGTCGGACCTGTTGCCGCACGTGGACCTCGTGGTGCACCACGGCGGCAGCGGCACGACGTTGGGCGCGTTCGGCGTGGGCGTGCCGCAGCTCGTCGTGCCGCAAGGTGCCGACCAGTTCAGCAACGCCGAGATGGTGGTCGAAGCCGGGCTGGGCGACCAGCTCATCGGTGACGACCTGACCGCCGAGGCGATCACGGCCCAGGCGCGGCGGCTGCTCACCGACGAGGCCGTGCACGGCGCGGCGCGCGCGATCGCCGACGAGGTGGCCGCCATGCCGTCCCCGCACGACGTGGCCCGCCGGCTGCCCGAGTACGCCTGATCCACTCCTGATCCACGCCTGATCCGGCTTGGCCGCGCCCCCTGCCTAGGGGCGCGGTCAGGCCTCGCCGGCCCAACTTATGCGTTAAGTTGAACCACTCATCGCAACTCTTACGCCGCTCGTCGTGCCTTGCTTGACCGGTTAATCACCTCGCTGCCACGGTCGCCACGCCACCAATGACGACTGGCGTAGGGAGACCTTCATGGCAAGACACGTCGGGAAACTGGCCGTGATCGCCGCGCTCGTGGCGACGGTGGCGGCACAGCCCGCCGCCACCGCCCACGGCTCACCGTGGGTGGCCGGGTGGGCCGCGAGCCCCGTGGTCGGCAGCGTGATCCCCTGGAGCGACTGCCCGGCCGGACAGGGCCTGGAGAACCAGACCGTGCGGAACGTGGTGTTCCTCAGCGCCGGCGGTGAATCCGTGCGGGTCCGGCTGACGAACGCGTTCGGCTCCACGCCGTTGGAGGTGGGACGGGCCTCGGTCGCGGTGCAGGCGTCCGGTGACGCGGCGGTGCCGGGCACGTTGCGCACGTTGACGTTCAAGGGCAAGCGCGGCGTCACGGTGCCGGCCGGTCGGGAGATCTTCAGCGACCCGGTCCGGTTGGACGTGAAGGCGCTGTCGACCCTGCTGGTGAGCGCCTACGTGCCGCGCGCCACCGGTCCGCTGACCAACCACCCGTTCACCGCGCAGGGCAACTACCTGGCGTCGGGCGACCGGACCGGCGCGCAGTCGGGCGGGTTCCAGGACACGCCGTGCTGGATGGTCGTGAACGGCGTGGACGTGGCGCCGTCGCGGCGGGTCGCGGGCACGGTGGTGGCGTTCGGCGACTCGATCACCGACACCGCGAGCACCACCGGCAACGCCAACCGCCGCTGGCCGGACTTCCTGGCACGGCGCCTGAACGCGGTGCCCGGCCGGACGCTGTCCGTGGTGAACGCGGGTCTGGGCGGCAACCGCCTCATCGCCGACCGCGACGAGCCGTTCTGGGGTGTCGCGGGCGTGACGCGCGTGCAGCGGGACGTGCTGTCGCAGACCGGTGTCAAGGCGATGATCCTGCTGGAGGCGGTGAACGACATCGGCTACAGCGCGTCGGCCGAGGACCTGATCGCCGGGCACCGCGACGTGATCGCGCAGGCGCGGGCGAAGGGCGTGAAGGTGTACGGGGGCACGGTCCTGCCGTTCAAGGGGTCGTTCATCTGGACCGAGGAGCGGGAGGCGACGTGGCGGACGCTGAACGACTGGATCCGCACCTCGGGCGAGTTCGACGGCGTGATCGACTTCGCCGCCGCGACCGCTGTGCCGGGTGATCCGGCCACGCTGGACCCCGCGTACGACAGCGGCGACCACTTGCACCCGAACGACGCCGGCACGGAAGCCATGGCGAACGCGATCGACCTGACGATGCTGCTGGAGCGCTGACCACTGCCGTCCGGGGCGGAGCCGCTGTCGGCGAACCGCCCCGGACAGCACGGCCGAATTCGGTCGCGCGCCCTCGTGCCGGCCCGCTACCAGCGGTGCCAGTAGACGGTGGCGTTGGGGCCGCCGTAGAGCACGAGGTTGGAGTCGCTCTGCACGACCATGCGGTCGGCCGCGGTGCCCCAGGTGTTGGTGTGCCACTTCGCTTCACGGGCGGCGGTGTAGACGACGAAGTTGCCGTCGGTCTGGAGGGTCGCGTGGGTGGCGCCGGAGCCGTCGGTGCGGCTGTGCCACAGCGGGTCGCCGGTCGCGCTGTACAGCACCAGGTTGCCGTCCGCCTGCATGGTCAGCCTGAACCTGCCGTCCGGCGAGGTCTTGGACTGGCCGATGTCCAGGCGGTCGCCGCGCGCCAGCCGGTGGTCGGCGACGTCGATGACCGAAACGTACTGGCCCGCCCGATGGAGCACGTAGGCTTCGTCGCCCTTCGGCGTGATGGCCACGGTCCCCAGGTAGCGCCCGACCTGCCTGGTCTGGGCGACCGTGTTGGTGGCCACGTCGATCGCCGTCAGGGTGTCCCCGTCATAAGCCGCGACATGGACCTGGCGACCGTTCGGTGCGGCGGCCACGCCCATGGGGTTCCCGGATGTGTCGATGACGGCTTTGACCGAGTTGCCGGCCGTCGCGATCATGTACACCTTGTTGCCCTGGTAGCTGGTGACGTACACGCGCAGGCCATCCGGCGTGATGGCGAGGTGGTTGGGAGCGGTGTCCAGCCGCACGGTGGCGATCACGCTGTCCGTCGCGGTGCTGACCACCATGACGCTCTTGGTGTGGAAGTCCGCGATGTAGACGCGGGAGCCGTCAGGTGTGACTTTGACGTCTGTCGGGCCGTTGTTGCCGATGTAGACCCAGCGGGCGATGTAGGTCGCGGTATCGATCACCGCCAGGTAGGTGTAACCGACGACGTAGACCTTCTTCCCGTCCGGCGTGACGGCGACCGCTCTCGGTGACGTCAGCGGGTCCACTGAAACAGTCCTGACGACCTCCCTGGTCGAGGTGTTGATCACCGATATCGAACCTTGATCGGTGCTGTGGTTGCCGGCGTTCGCGACGTAGGCGGTGCGGCTGTCCGGGCTGAAGGCGATGCCCTCGGGCTGCGTGCCGACGTTGATGGTGCGGACGACCGTCTTGCTGGCGGTGTCGATGGCAGACACCGTGCGGTCGTACGCGTTGGTGACGTACGCGTGAGCACCGTTCGGGCTGATCGCGACGGCGATCGGATTGCTCCCGACTGTGATGTACGGCGGCGGCCACTCGGCGGCCGTCGCCGCGGTGGGCACCGCCGCGGTCAGGCCTGCGATCAGGCCCGCGCTCAGCAGCACGCCGAGCGCGCCTGACCTTGTCCTGGTTCTTCGCGTGTGACCGTGCATCGCGTACTCCCCCATCAGCCCATGGGCCGGGCGTCGAGCCGCGGCCCGTCGACAGCGCCTCGGCGCGATCGTGCGCCCGGCGTGTCGGATCTTGCCAGACGGACGGAGGGTGGCGGGCGCGAACGAAGTCAGCGGAAGGGGGCGGTGAAGCAGGCCACCCGGCCGCCCGCGCTGCCCGCCCGGCCCTGTTCGGTCGCCGTCTTGGGTTGTTCGTGCAACACGATCGAGGACGGCACGCGGTCGTCGAAGACGAACGGGACCGTGGTCTCCGCCGAGCCGTTCCCCTGGCCGTCGGTGGTGAGGTCGAGCCAGATCTCGTTCTGCGGGTTGGCGTAGGCGGGGTCGACGGACGGCCGGTCCGGTGTCGCGGCGGGGTCGATCTCGTGCTGGTAGTGCGGGCCCGCGTCAGTGCCTGTCACGCCGCACGGCTCGGTGTGCGCGTGCACCGCGTAGCCGCGATCGGGCTGGAGCAGTTCGACCGTCAGTCGCACGGTCGTCGCGCCCGCGCCTTCCATCACTTCCAGTTCCAGCTGGGCTCCGGGAGGGGCGGCGGCCTGGTCGTACGTGAACGCCGTGTCGGCCGAGTCGACCGGAGCGAGCACACCGATCTGCCTGCTGGTCACCTTCGGCTCGGACGCCCCGGTCCGCCCAGGCTCCGCCGGTTCACCTCCGCAACCCACGGCAGCGCCCACCACGGCGCACAGGCCCGCGACGACGATGACGGTGCGCATGCCCGCGGCTCCCTTCGAGGTCGGTCACCGTCCGACTACCCCCGTCACCCGCCGTGTAACCGCGGCACACCACTCGGCCGGGTGGATTCCCGCTATTCCGAAGATGGGCGGGAAACCTCCGGTCGCCAACGCCGCACGACCCACAGCGGCGCACCGCGACAGAGGGGATTTCGATGAGTACCCGCACGTTGATCGCCGTCCTCGCCTGCACGGCGGCGTTCCACGCCCCGGTAGCGCACGCCGACCCTGGCGCCAAGATCGCCTGCGGCACGACGGCGGAAGACCGCGTGACCTCGCGCAGCGAGACCGACGTCAGGTCGCAGTCCTGGTTGGACGCGCGGGTGCCGTACAGCCAACAGTCGTGCCACCAGAACGAATACGGCAGCTACCGCACCGACTGCTCCGGCTACATCTCGATGGCGTGGGGCCTCACCCACTCCCGGACCACGGTCACCCTGCGGGACGTCTCCAGCGAGATCCCACGCGCCGACCTCCTGCTGGGTGACGCGCTCGTCAACACCAACCACGCGGCGCTGTTCGTCCGCTGGGCCGACGACGCGAAGTCGGAGCCGGTCGTGCGCGAGCAGACCGGCCCCGACGGCGCGCCACCGGTGGAGCGGAAGTGGTCGGCGGCAACGGCGGACGCCTACACGCCCGTCCGCTACCACCGGATCACCGAGAACTGAGCGTCACCTGATCATGGCCCGGCAGCTCACCCCGTTCAGGGTGTACGCGATCGGCTTGACGTTGCGGTCGGCCCAGGTGCCGAGGAACCCGAACGTCACCGTGCCGGCCGGCGCGATGGTGCCGTTCCAGGACGCGTTGCGCACGGTCACGTTGGCGCCGTCCTGGGTGTGCACGCCACCCCACAGCTGGGTGATCTGCTGACCGGCGGAGTACGACCAGGTGAGCGACCACGGGCTGATGGCGTTCGCGGTCCCGTTGGTGACGCGCACCTCGCCCTGGAACCCGCCCTGCCACTCGCTGACGACCGTGTAGACCACAGTGCACGGTGCCGGCGGCAGGCTCGTCGTGGTCGTCAGCGTGGCGGTCTTGCTGGTGGTCGTGGTCGAGCTGGACGTGGTGGTCGTCGTGGTCGTGCTCGTGGTCGAACCAGAGGTGGTGGTCGGTGTGGTCGTGGTGGTGGTCTCGCCGATGCGGCTCGGGTCCACGACGCCCCAGTACGCGTCCTTGGCCTGCAAACGCGTGTCGAACAGCAGCGGGTGGTCCTTGCGGGTCACCGGGAAGCTGTCCAGCCAGGTGCCGTCGTCCGCCAGGCCCCACAGCGTCACCGAGCTGATCTTGTCCGAGTGACGCTTGTACAGCTCGAACATGTCGCGGTAGCGGTAGGCCTGGGTGAGCAGCACCTCGCGCGGCGGCGTCGGGTAGGACTGGCTGTTGTCGGTGTAGATCGAGATGTCCATCTCGGTGATCTGCTGGTCGATGCCCAGCGGCGCGAACTTGGTCAGCATCGCCTCGGTCTCGGTGACGGACGGCCACTGCACGTTGATGTGCATCTGGTGACCCACCGCGTCGATCGGCACGCCCTCGGCACGCAGCTTCACGACCAGGTCGTAGAGCTTGTCGCGCTTCGACGGCACGTTGGTGTTGTAGTCGTTGATCACCAGCTGGGCGTTCGGCGCGACCTCGCGGGCGACCCGGAACGCGGTGCGGAGGTAGTCCAGCCCGGTCAACTCGAACCACTTGCTGCGGCGCAGCCCATCGGCCTGGTTCTCGTCGATGACCTCGTTCACCACGTCCCACACGGGGATGTCGGCGCCGTAGTGGCCGACGACCGCACGGATGTGGGCGTCCAGGCGGGCGAGCACGAGGGCCTTGTTCTCCGGCGTCGCGGTCATGTCGTTGCCGGCGGCGTCCTTGAACACCCAGGCCGGGGTCTGCTGGTGCCAGACCAGCGTGTGGCCGCGCACAGCCGAGCCGTTCGCCTTCGCCCAGTTGACGAGCGCGTCCGCGTCGGCGAACCGGAACGTGCCCTCGGTGGGCTCGGTGGCGTCCCACTTGAGCTGGTTGCCGGGGGTGATGGAGTTGAAGTGCTTGGCCAGCAGCTGCCCGTGGTTGTTGAGGATCTGCGCGTTCTCGACCGCCGCGCCCACGGTGAAGTGGTCGGCCAGCACGTCCTTCACCGACGGGATGTGGGTCTGGATCGGCGGCAGCGGCGTGTAGGACATCGAGAAGTCGTCGATGTGCAGCGAGGCGGTCTCACTGGCCGCCTCGACGTAGGCGGTGAGGAAGTCGACGTCGGCGGCGAGCGTGTACGAGCCCTTGAGGTTCGCCCAGCCGTCGGCGGTCACCGCGGTGCTGCTGACCACCTGGTCGTACGACGGGGTGCCGGCGGTGCGGCGTTCGACGGACACCTTGGCGCTCGTGCCCGTTTGGCCCGCGGCCAGCCGCACCCACACCGAGAACTCGTAGCGGACGCCCTTCTGCGTCTTGTCCAGGATGCTCAAGGAAGGGCCCTGCCAGCCGGCGGTGCGACCGGTGACCGCGAGGCTGTGCGTGCCGCTGTGGGCGACGGCGGTGCTGGGCGCGACCACCTCGCTCGCGCGGGCCGTCCAGCCTTGTGTCGTGCCGTCGTCGAACGTGCTGGAGACGACGACTACCGGCTCGTCGGCTGCTGCGGTCCGGGGGCTCGCTTGCGCTGCGATCGTGACCAGTCCGGCCAGGACCGAGGTCGCGAGCACACCGGCGAGAACTCTCCTCATCGAGAATCCCTCTTCCGTCGGGGCGATTTCTGGGAGCGCTCCCAGAACATCTCGCCCGGACTATAGGCAGCCTCGAAGGCTGCCGCCCAGCCGCCGTTCAGCCCAAACGCCCGACTACTCGCAGCCGGTGCCGTCGCCGTCCCTGTCCAGGTCGTACTCGTCCGGGCCCACGACGGTGATCGGGCCTCGCACGTACGCGGGACCGTTGCCGCTTCCGCCCGCGCAGTCGACGTCGCTCGCGTAGGGCACACACGGCTTGTAGCTGGGGTGGCAGCCGTCGTTGGGCGCGGGTGCGGGGGCGGGGGCCGGCGGGGGCTGCGGAGCTTGTGTGGCCGGATTGGGTTGCGGCTGCGGTTGCGGGTTCGGCTGCGGTTTGGGCTCCGGATTCGGAGCGGGCGCAACCGTGGTGGTGGTGGTGGTGGTCGTCGTCGTTGTCGTCGTGGTGGTGGTCGTAGAGGTCGTGGTCGGCGCGGCGGTGGTCGTCGTGGCGGACGCGGCGGACGTCGTCAGTGCGGCGGACGGAACCTCACCGGTCTTCGGGTCGGACAACGCGCCGATCACGACGAACAGCGCCACCACAGCACCGACGGCGATCAACACCTTCCGACGTGACCGGCCCTTGACCGGCAGTGCGGTCTGCCGGGGTGACGCGATGACGCCCGAGGGGTCGCGCGGCAGGTAGAGCACGACTTCCAGGCCACGGTCACCACGCCGGATCACGGCCTCACACCCCGGCGTGCCGCCACCGTCGATGACCTGGCCGACCACGTCCGCGTAGCGCCGCGACATCAAGTACGTCAGCTCGCCGACCCGCTGCCCGTCCAACCGGACCTCGATGGCGTACTGGCCGCGGTACTTGCCCGCGCCGATGACGCACCACGCCAACGAGACCGCGACTCGCCGTCGTCCGGGCTCGACGGGATACCGCGCCAACCACGCCTGGTGGTCTTCCTCCCCAGTCACGACGACCGGGACCCCGGCCTCCAGCATGACCAGGCCTAACGCCGAGTTCTCCACCATGCACTCCCGCCAACGGACGTATGTAAGCCGCTCATCGGCGCAGTTCCACCGCCCGTTACCCGGACAAGAGATCACCAAGATCTCGGAGCCGACATGACCACCCCTGCCGTCGAAAGTCCGACCTCGACCACACCCACCCCGACCACACCCTCGCCCGCGTGCCATGTCGCGTCCCATGAGGACATGGGCATGATGGGCGTCCTGGAGGTCACCGGATGAGGCCTCACCGGAGAAAGTGAACTGATCATGGACATCCTGCTCGTCGCCGGCCTGTGGCTCGACGGATCCGCCTGGGACGATGTCGTGCCCGCGCTCGAAGCGCTCGGCCACAACCCGGTGGCGATCACCCTGCCGGGCCAAGGTGACGGAGCCACGTCAGCGACGCTGGACGAGCAGGTGGCAGCAGTGCTCGCGGCCGTCGACTCCGCGTCCGGAAAGCCCGTGGTGGTAGGACATTCCGCCGCCGCGACCCTGGCGTGGCTGGCCGCCGACGCGCGACCGGAGAAGGTGGCCAAGGTCGTCCTCATCGGTGGCTTCCCGGCCGGCGACGGGAAGCCGTTCGCGGACTTCTTCGAGACGACGGACGGCGCCATGCCGTTCCCGGGCTGGGAACCGTTCGAAGGTCCGGACTCCGTCGACCTGGACGACGAGGCCAGGGACCGGTTCGCGGCCCGCGCGATCCCCGTGCCGGAAGGAGTGACCAACGGCGTGGTTCGCCTCACGGACGAGCGCCGTTTCGACGTACCCGTCGTGGTCGTGTGCCCGGAGTTCAGCCCCGAGCAGGCGCGGGAGTGGATCGGTGACGGCGACCTCGCCAGGGCCGCGCGGCTGGACTTCGTCGACATCGACTCGGGCCACTGGCCGATGTTCACCAAGCCGGTCGAACTCGCCCGGATCCTCGCCGCCGAAGCGTGAACGCTGCTACGAGGCCGCCATGAGCAGGCCCATTTCGTAGACGAAGAGGGTGCACAGGTAGGTCGGCAGTGAGATGAGCAGGACCGCCCAGTACGGCAGCGGCATGCGCCGGGTGATGAGCCACGAGAGCAGGGCGGAGACGATCACCGGGATCGGCATGTGGAAGGCCAGGTAGTCGACCACGGCGCCGGCGGTGAGCGGGTTCTGGTTGGGGACGGCGAAGGTCAGCACCACGAACACCACGATCCCCGTCAGCAGGTGCGCCGCGAGGTACTTGAGGAACGGGATCTGCGGCCGGTCCGGTGCCGGTGTGCCCTTGCCGCCCCGCCCTGCACCGCCGGACTGCCCCGCACCGCTGACCTGCCGGGAACCGCCGGCTTGCCCTGGACGCGACCGTGCGGGACGTGCCTGGCCGGGACGCGCCTTGCCCCGGCGGGCGGCGTTGGGATCCGAGTTCATCTGGGCTCCTGTCGGTGGATACCCCGGTGTTCACGCCGGGGAGGAAACCGATGCTGTCGACCGCATCGGCGAGGCTCAGTTGCAGGGGTGTTAGATGTGATGCGTGTCGTCGGTGTCGGTGGTGAGGCGGGCGTTCCGGTTCCGCTTTTATCCGTCTGCGGCGCAGGAAGTGGAGTTGTTGCGTACGTTCGGGTGTGTGCGTCTGGTGTACAACCGGGCGTTGGAGGCCCGCACTGCGGCGTGGTTCGGCGAGCAGCGCAGAGTGAACTACGAGCAGACCTCGGCGCTGTTGACGGAGTGGAAGAAGACCGACGGCCTGGGGTCTCTCAACGAGGTGTCGTCGGTGCCGTTGCAGCAGTCGCTGCGGCACCTCCAGACCGCGTTCACCGCGTTCTGGGAGAAGCGATCCCACTGGTACGGCCGCGACCTGGTCGTGGTCGACCGCTGGCTGCCCAGCTCGAAGACCTGCTCGGCCTGCGGGCACCTGATGGACACGCTGCCGCTGCGGGTGCGCGAGTGGACCTGCCCCGGCTGCGGGGCTTCGCACGACCGCGACGTCAACGCCGCGCGCAACATCCTGGCCGCCGGGCGGGCGGCCACAGCCTGCGGAGCCGGAGTAAGACCGACCCGACACTAGTCGGCGAGGCATCCGACGAAACCTCCCTTCCAGGGGAGAAGAACCAGGAACCGGCGGGCGCGAGCCCGACGGGCAATCCCCACCCGTCAGGGAGGGGAGGTTGTCAAGTCCTTGTCCCTCTGGTCGTGGACCCCGGATCCTACGTCCGGGGATCCACGGACCCGCCGGCCGCGTCTCAGGTCGTGCGCAGCACCCGATCCCGGATTCGAGGTGGTGCAGAATATCGCCAGTCCCGAACCGACAGGAGAGTGTGATGGTCGTTCCTCACGTCGGCCGGCCGCCGACCCGGCTGGAGATCGTCAGGAGCGAGGCGGTGCAGACCGTCGGGAAGCAGGACGCGAGGCGCGTCGAAACGTTCAAGGACGGCACCCTGTACGTCCGGGCGAGCGGGTGGCAGCAGATGGGGACGTGGGTGGTCGACTTCCTGGTCTACCTGCTCGGCGTGATCATCGGCATCGTCGCCGTCTCCGTCCCGTACAGCAACGGGGCCATCGACGACAACCAGCTCGTCCTGTTCCTGATCGCGCTGTTGTTCCTGGTGCCACCGCTGTACGGCATGTTCTACGGCAATGGGCGTGGGCTCGGCGCGGTGCTCGCCGGCACTCGGCTCGTGCGCGCCGCCGACGGCAGTCGGATCGGTCTCAAGGGCCCGTGGGCGATGACGACCAGAACTGTCCTGCTGCCGTTGCTGATGGTCGTCCTGTTCGCCGGCGCCCTCTCCGGAGGCGGCTTCTCGTCACCGGGTGGATCACCGGTCCGGACCGGAATCAACGACCGTGCCACCCGCCTGCTGCACGCCGCCGGCTTCCGCCGAGTAGACGACGTTCGCCTCCCCTACTGACACCCCTGCGTCTACTGACACCCCTGCCTCACGGTCCCCGATCCGCTCGACCGCGAACAGGTCGGCGAACTGCATCGGCGCGAGTGCGGTCAAAGCGCCACCGATGAACGCCGGTCCAGGCTGGAGTTCACCCTGCCGCACACGCGCCACAGTGGACCGGTTGACCTCCATCGCCCTGGCGAGCGCGTAGTCCGACTCGAACCCGGCCAACGTGACGGCCCGGCTGAACAGGCCGGCACGCAAGTGGACGGTGAAGCCCACGGCGCGGCCCCGGTTCACGCCGACGACAACGGCAGCCCAGCCGCCGCGTCCGACATCCCCACCGTGTACGTAACGCGATCCATGGCGTCCACGGCCTCCGTCATCGCCTGCTCAGCGGCCTCGGCGGCAGTCTGCGCCGCCGAGGCCGCCGTCTCGGCCCCGGCCGCCGCCTCCCGCAGCCGCGCCGCCTGCACGACATCCCCGGCGCGGTCGGCGGACTCGGCCCGTTCCAGCGCCAGTTCCGCCGCACGCCGTGCTTGCGCCCCGGCGTCGTAGGCGCGCTCGACGATTCGCTCGGCAGCGTCGATCGCCTCCATTTCACCAAGTGCAGTGGCGATGTCCCCGCGCAATGCCAGCACATGCGACTCGTGCAGCGTGACCTCGATCGCGGTGCCCAGCGTGAGGAACACGGTCCGCCCGAGGCTGCCGTACAACCGCACTGGCGCGGTCGCGTCCGGGCGCAATCCCATGCTCGACACGATGCACTCGGTACCCATTTCGACTCCTGATTTTTCGCTGGGCTGTGAGATCGTTTGGGGCGGAGCCGCACCAGCGGAGCCACCCTCTGCCGATAGGCTACGGTGGAGCGGCTACAAGATCTAGTCATCCAATAGGGTGACCCCGTGCCGAAAGGATGGCCACGTGCCGCTATCGACCACTCCGACCGTGGTGAAGCGCTACATCGGATTCGAATTGCAGCGCCTTCGTGAAGCGGCCGGGAAGAGCCAGCCCGAGGCGGGCAAGGAGATCGACACGAGCAAGGCCAAGATCAGCCACTTCGAGTCCGGCCGGAACCTGCCCAGCCTGCTGGAAGCCGAGGCGCTGCTGAACTTCTACGGCGCACCGGACCTGATCGACCTGTTCAAGGACCTGATCGTGCAGGCACGTGAGGCGAAGTCGTCCTTCGATCTGGACCCGTCGCTGGACCTCGCGCCGGGTTTCTCGATGTACGTCGGTCTTGAGCAGGGTGCAAGCCGGATCTTCACGTACGACGCCGTAGTCGTGAAGGGCATCCTCCAGTGCCGTCGGTATGCTGAGGCGACGATTCGCGGCTACCTCGGCGGCGAGGATCTGTCGGACGACCAAGTGCACGAGTTGGTCGATCTCCGGATGCGGCGACAGAACGTCCTCCACCGCACCGAGCCACGTCTGGATGTGGTGGCGGTCATCAACCAGGGAGTGCTGTACCACCAGGTCGGTGGCCCGGTGGTCGCCGCTGAACAGCTCGCCCACCTGCTGAGCACCGCCGAACGGGACAACGTGACGATCCGCGTGCTGCCGTACGACATCGGTGCACATCCTGCTTTGCACGGACCGTTCACGCGGCTGGAGTTCCCGATCCCGCGCGATCCGGGTGTGGTCTATCTCGAAGACCTGGTCGGCGGGCGGTACAGGGACGACACTGAGGACATCGACAGGTACGCCGACGTCGGTGACCGGCTGCTCGAACTGGCACTGCCCGAACGCGAATCCCTGTCGTTGATCGACACCATCCGGAGGGAGCTAGCACCATGAGCGACACTTGGACCTGGCGAAAGTCCAGCCGGTCCGTCGGTAACGGGGACTGCGTCGAGATCGCCCGCCCCAGCACTTCCGAGGTGGGCCTGCGCGACTCGAAAAACCCGGACGGCAGGCACCTACGGGTGTCCCAGACCGCGTTCGGCGCGTTCCTGACCACGATCAAGAGCACCAGCGCCTGACCTGATCACCCGAACAACGACGCCCCGGCCGTCACTACCGGCCGGGGCGTCACCCAAGATCTGGTCGGCGCGCCGCCCACCAGCCGACAGCGCCCCGCCCAGTGAACTACCGGCGGCCCCGCGGGGCCGGGTCCTCGTCCCAGTCCGGCTCGAAGTTGAACTCCTGTGGCCCTCGTGAACTCGGTGGCGCGGCGGCGTCGCGGCGGTCCTCCGCCCTGCGCTGGATCGCGGCGACGCGCTCGTGCCAGCGTCCCGTCAGTGCCGCGGACTTCTCCGCACCGGCCTTCTCCGCCGCATAGCACCGCTCGGCCCTGGCCGCGATCCGGTCCCGGTTTCCGGCGATCCGGTCGGCGAACTGCGCGCGCATCCGCTCGACGCGCTCCTCCCGCATGCTCTCCCCGATCATCCCGCTATCGCCCCCTCGCGCCGTTGGACCCGGAACCGGCCTGTGCTCCCTGAACGAGCATCTCCCGCATCACGCCGAGGATCTCCTCGAACCCCTCGTCAGTGGCGTCGCAGACATCCCAGAAGGCCTCGACCTTCGTCTCCACCACCGGCACCAGGTTGCCGTCGCACCACTCGGACGCCGACCGCTGCACCTCGGCCTTGACGTCGTCACTGATGTCCAGGCACTCCTGGTCGGCCGGTATGCCGAACTGCGAGGCCACGTACAGGATGTCCCCCTCGCTCGCGCCTCCCTTGGCGACGGTGACCAGCCGGCCGACGACGTCGGGGCTGATTCCGTTGATGGTGGAGGTGAACAGGCCGTTCACGGTCTGCGCCTTGGTCACGCACATCTGCTCCAGCGCGCTACGCACCTCGTTCAGCACCGTGCCGGCGTTGTCCAGCTCCTTCATCAAGGTCCTGGCCTGGTCCACCGCATCGTCATAGGTCAGCGAGGCGGCTTCGGCGGCCTCCCCCTCCCAAGCGGCGAACAGGTCGCGCTGGGCCGTGGTCAGCTCGTCGACGTGGCGCTGGAGGCTGTCGACCGCACGTGAGTACTGCTCGACCTGGTCGCTGATGCGCCTGAACACCACTTCACGCTGCTCGTTGTACCGGGCCTTGAGGATCCACTTGTCCGCGAACGGATTACCGGTCAAGGACGTGCCGCCGCCACCCTTCGAGTCACGGGCGCCCGCCCTGGACCCACCACCGCCGCTCCGGTACCGGCAGTACTTCCCCCAGAACAGCCGGAAGAACTCCAGTCCGATCTCGCCGGAGTCGAAGATCTCCTCCGAGCTCGCGGCACCGGTGCTGCCCGTGGCCTTCAACTGGTCCGCATAGGACTGGAGCCGCTCGCCGTTCTCTCGCTGCTCTTCTACCTTGTCCGCATATCTGCGCTCGCTCGCCGCCTGGTCGATCGCGGCCTGCATATCCGCGCTCGGGTTGCCGGACCCGGGCAGCGCGCCGGGACCCCCGGGGTTCTCCTCGCCGTACGTCGCGATGGTCGCGGCGTCGTTGACCGCCTGGCTCAACGCGTCGTTGCCGATGGCGTTCGCGGCGTAGTTGTCCACGTACTCCTGGGCGTCGTACTCCTCGATGTAGTCCTTGACCTCATCCGGCACGTTGTCCGGGTCGAACCCGGTCCGTTCCTGTATGAGGACGTCACCCCAGATGTAGCCCGTCGCGTAGTCGTAGCTCCACGCGGCGATGAGCTCCCGTTTCGTCTCGTCGGAGACGTCGGGGTCGTCGAGGATCGCCGTGATCTCCTCGTCGGTCGGGCTGACCTGGCCGTTCGGGCCCGCCGGCCGGTACCTCGCCTTGGCCTCGTCCCACCAGGCCATCACTCGCCTCCGCCGTGCAGGCCGTCGAACCGTCGCACGCCGCCCGACTCGTTCTCGTCGTAGACACCGGCGGTCTCCCGCAGCAGGCGGGTGATCTCGTCGACCTCACCGACCAGCCGGTCGGACAGATTCGCCAGCTCCCCGCTCGCGGCGAGGTACGCGGCGCCGTAGTCCTGGTAGCGGTCGCCGCCGAAGTCCGTCGGGGCCACTACGACGTGCGCCAACTGCCCGGTCACTGAACTCAGCCCGGTGCTGATGCCCGCGACCTCGTCACTCACCCCCAGCAGCGTTGCCGTATCGACTTCGTAGCCCACGCGATCCCCAATCGTCCCGCCTTCACGTGAAAGGCTCCACTCGGGACGCTAGTCAGCACCGGGACCCGACTCTGTCAGGTGAACACCTGACAGGGTGCACTCGACGCGGACTCCACAGTGGACGGACGAGCGGGCCGGCTAGTCGGTGTCGCGGGCGTTGAGGTACATCACGAGCGGCACGGTGACGACGATGAGGATGGCCGCGCCCATGAGGGCTTCGGACACCCGGGCGCGGGCGTCTTCACCGCCGGTCGTCCAGACGGCCACGCCGACGGCGACGAACCCGGCGAAGACGGGGCCGATGCACAGGACCCCACGGCGGTAGCTGCACCACCAGGTGCATCCCCCCGGCTGCTGATGACGGCACAACGCCTCGCCCCGGATGTCGTGGGGCAACTGAACGGCGCTCACAGCTTTGCTCCGCAGAGTTGGCACTGGTTGCGCCCTGGCGCGGTGGACGGGACGTGCCGCCCAGTGGCGGACGCCGGGCACTCAGCGGCCATTCTGACCGGGTTGGATCCGGTTACGTTCTCCACGCGCCCGAGTGTCGCACAGCACACTCGCCCGTGTTTCGCACGCACTGACCCGACGAACTCGGGTCTGCCCATTCGGGTCGAGGAGGCCACGCGAATGGACGCTCCGGTTCGACCATCGACAGTGAGAGGATCGTTACTGAACGTAACTTCCGCAGGAGGTTTGCCGATGAGTTCCGACGTCCTCACCGCCATCCAAGCCCTCTCGCCACAGCTCACCGACGCCGCCGACCAGGCCGACGCCGAACGCCGACTGGCCGACGACACCGTGGCGGCGATGCGGGAGACGGGCGCGTTGCGCATCGCCACCCCCACGCGGTACGGCGGCGGTGAGGCGACGGTCCGCACGCACCTCGACGTGGCGGCCGAACTGTCCGCGATCGACGGCGGCGCGGGGTGGGTGGCGTCGCTGTGGAACGGCGGCGGCTGGATCGTCGCCCAGTACCCCGAGCAGGCGCAGGACGACGTGTGGGGCGCCGATCCCGACGCCCTGATCAGCGGCACCCTGAAGCCCAGCGGCCCGGTCCACCGCGTGTCCGGCGGCTACCGGCTCAGCGGCGGCTGGAGCTACGCCTCCGGCATCTGGCACGCGACGTGGGGCTTGGCGGCCGTCGTCCTCGATGACGGTCCGGCGATCCTCCTGGTGCCGCGCGAGGACTACCGGATCGTCGACGAGTGGCACATGGCCGGGATGAAGTCGACCGGCAGCAACCGTTTCGTGGTGGAGGACGCGTTCGTGCCGGACCACCGCGTGCTCCGGCTCGGTCCGCTTGTGGGCGGCTCGAACGTCACGCCCGCCACCCCGACCACGTACCGCGCCGCGTTCGTGGCGACGCTCGTGGTGATGCTCGCCGCCCCGCTGCTCGGGCTGGGTCGCGCCGGTCTGGCCCACGTGATCAACGCCGCCGACCGCAAGGCCATCGCGTACACCGACTTCACCCGACAACGCGACTCGGTCGCGTTCCAGCTCCAGGTCGCCGAGGCCGCCACCGCCCTGGACACCGCCGAACTGCACGCGTACCGGGCCGCCGACACCCTCGACCAGCACGCCGCCGCGACCACGTACCCGTCCGACCGAATCCGCGCCCGCTGCCGCGCCGACGCATCCGTGGCCTCCCGCAACGTGACCCGTGCCCTGGAAACCCTCGTCTACGCGCACGGTTCGAGCGGCTTCGCCGACGCGAGCCCTCTACAGCGGATCTGGCGTAACGCCAACGTGTCCGCCCGCCACGGAATGCTCATCCCCCAGGTCAACCTGGAGTTCTACGGCGCGGCGCTGGTGGGTGCGGAGAACACCGTGAGCCCGTTCGTCTGAGCCCTCACACCACTGATCCCCCTCACACCACGCGGATCACGTTCTTCCCGCGCACGCCACCGGCTTCCAGCGCGCGGTGGGCTTCGGCGACCTCCGCGAGCGGGTAGACCGCGTCGACCACCGGCCGGACCGCACCGCTCTCGACCAGTGCGGTGAGGTCGGCGAACAGGTCGACCTCGGGCCTGCCGCTGAAGAACCGGACGCGGCGCGAGCCGAACACCGTCGACGCGAGGAGGTAACCGACGTCGGCGGCCGAGCGGAAGGCGATGCCGACCATGCGTCCACCGGGGGCGAGCAGGCGGCGGTAGGCGCGGGGCGTGCTGCCGAAGGTGTCCAGGACGACGTCGAAACGGCCGAGGTCGGTGGGGGCGGTCCGGTAGTCGATCGCCTCGTCGGCGCCCAGCTCGCGCACGAAGTCCAGGTTGCGCTCACCGGCCAGGGCGGTGACGTGTGCGCCGTACGCCTTGCCCACCTGCACGGCCACGCTGCCGACTCCGCCGCTCGCCCCGCGCACGAGCAGGCGTTCACCCCTGCGCAGCTTCGCCTTGTCGCGCAACGCGGTGATGGCGGTGGTGCCGACGCCCGGCAGCGCGGCGGCGTGGACCAGGTCGAGTCCGACAGGGCTGAGCGCGAGTTGGCGCGGGTGCACGGCGACGTACTCGGCGGCACTGCCGAACGGGAAACCCGGCAGTCCTCCCCACACGTGCGCGCCGGGCTCGAATCCCGGACCGGACACGACCTCGCCCGCGAAGTCGATGCCGACGCGCTTCGGGAACTTCCGGCCGAGCAGGAGCTTGAGCTTCCCGGACCGGGCCATCACCTCGCCGCCGTTGACGCTGGCCGCGTGGACCCGGACCAGCACGTGGCCCGGCGTGACCACCGGGTCGGGCACGGCGCCCTCGTACAGGACCTCCGGCGGCCCGTACCGGTCGAACAGCGCTGCGCGCATTCCGCACTCCTGAAGTAAGTGGAAGGTGCCCTCCACTTCGACGTTAACACGACAAACGGAAGGCACCCTCCACTTGAGCTAAAGTGAGAGACGTGACCGGTGGGACGACTCAGTTGCGCGTGGACGCGCAGCACAACCGCGACCGCATCGTCGCCTCCGCGCGGGAGACGTTCGCCGCGGTCGGGCTGGACGTGTCGATGACCGAGATCGCCCGCCGCGCCGGAGTGGGCGTGGCAACCCTCTACCGGCGTTTCCCGACCAAGGAATCGCTGGTCACAGAGGTGTTCGCGGACCAGCTGGATTCCTGCGCGGCGGTGGTGCACGACGCGCTGGACGATCCCGACCCGTGGCGCGGCTTCTGCCGGGTGGTGGCCGAGCTGTGCGAGATGCAGGCGAGGGACCGCGGTTTCAGCGCGGCGTTCCTCAGCGCGTTCCCGAACGCCCTGCCGGTGGACGAGAAGCGCGCGCAGGCCGAGGAGGTGTTGGGCCGGCTGGTGGCGCGGGCGAAGGAGTCCGGCCGACTGCGCCCGGACTTCGCCCCCGAAGACCTGATCCTGGTGCTGATGGCCAACAACGGTCTCGTCACCGACTCGGCGGACGCCACCGCGGCCGCCTCCCGCCGCCTGGTCGCCTACTTCATCCAGGCGTTCCAGGCCGACGGCCCACTTCCCCCACCGGTCCGATTGGACCTGCGGGAGGCGATCGGCTGACCCCGGCGTGTCCGGACGCGGTCAGCGCGCGCTCCACTCCGTCGCGAGTTGGGTCGCCAACTTCAGGTTCGCCGCCGCGGCGGGCTCTGTGCGCCGCCCGTACCCGCACGCTGCGGCGACACCGGCAACAGGCCGGCCGAGAGCGTCCACAGTCAACTTCAGCGCCTGACGCGTCTCGTCGGGATTGTCCTCGGCCACCACCCCCGCGATGATCTCCACACCGGGCCGCAGGCCGCGCAACGCGTCGAAGAACGCGGGATCGGTGGACGGCGGGCTGTCACCGCTGGCGATGGGCAGGTGCACGGTCGGCATCGGGACGCCCCGCTCGGCCAGCACGTCGACCAGCGCGTTGAGGAACACCACCGCCGAACGCAGGTCGGTCGGCGTGAACACGGGCACGTGCTCCAAGTCGCCGTAGCAGAGGTGCAGCACCCAACGGGTGTCCGGCGCGGCGGCGAGCACCTCGGCGACCTGCGCGGTGATCCGACCGGTCACCACCGGCCAGGCCGGCTCCGGCGTGAGGTGGTACGCGACCAGCACGGCCGGCGTCTCCAGCTGCAACTGCAACCGGTCACCCCACCTGGCGACCAGCCCGACGACCTCGTCCACCACCGCTGCCTGCACGACAGGCAACCATTCGCAGCCCGCCTCCATCGAGCCGAACGCGAAGATGGCCAGGTCCAGCGCGTTGGGGATGCCGACCTGCACCCGCAGCGACCCGGCCGTGCCGAGCCGTTCGAGCGCCGCGAACGCCGCGTCCGCCTGGTCGACCCGGGCGAGGCCGATGTCCTCCGACCGCAGCAGGTGCCCCGGCCGGACGCGGTAGTACGGCATGTCGTCGTAGCCACGGCTGTCCCCGCCGCGAACCTGGTCGAGCGCCGGCAGTGACGCCAGGTGGTAGGTGAGCCAGTCGATGATCCAGCGTGGATCCCGGTCCCACGGCAGGGCGGTCAGCGTTGCGCCGTCACGATGTCCGAGCACCCAGCCCATGGAACTGGCGGCGTCGTTACACAGTGGGCGCGGCAGCGAGCCTACGAGATGGACGGGAAGTGAGCAGCCTTCAGGTGACTTTTCGTTGCTGGACATGAGTGTTGTTCTGCTTTCGATCCGAGTGGAGCGTCAGGCGCCGGGGACGGCACGTGATCTCCGCACTCGAATCCCCGGCACTGGAGCCATCTTCACCACACGCGGCCGACCACGTCCACTTAGGACGATCAACGCTAGCCGACCGTGCGGTTCATCCACGCGAACGTGTGAATCGGTTCCGAACCACCCTCACATTGACGACGACAGCCACGCCCGACCAGGCCGACGGCGGCGAGCAGCCCGGGGCATTCCCGCAGGCCGCGACCGGAGAGACTAGGCTCCGCGCATGGCGAGGTACTTCGACGTTCACCCGGTGAACCCCCAGCGCAGGTCCATCGACCAGGCGGTCGCGCTGATCAAGGCGGACGGGCTGATCGCCTACCCCACCGACTCGTGCTACGCGCTCGGCTGCCGGTTGGGCAACAAGGCGGGCCTGGACCGGATCCGGCAGATCCGGCAGCTCGACGACAAGCACCACTTCACCCTGATGTGCCGTGACTTCGCCCAGCTGGGCCAGTTCGTGCACGTGGACAACGCGGTGTTCCGGGCGATCAAGGCGGCGACGCCGGGCAGTTACACGTTCATCCTCCCGGCGACCACCGAGGTGCCGCGCCGGTTGATGCACGCGAAGAAGAAGACAGTCGGCGCGCGCATCCCCGACCACCCGGTGGCGCTGGCGCTGCTGGAGGAGCTGGGCGAGCCGCTGCTGTCGAGCACCCTGCTGCTGCCCGACCAGGAGGAGCCCCTGGTGCACGGCTGGGAGATCAAGGAACGGCTGGACCACGTGGTCGACGCGGTGCTCGACGCGGGCGACTGCGGCACCGTGCCGACGACCGTGGTCGACTTCTCGCAGGGTGACCCGGAGGTCGTGCGGCACGGCGCCGGCGACCCGTCCCGCTTCGAATAGCCCGGCTCGGACCGCGCGAACAGATCAACGCTGTTGCGCCGCTCAGAGGTATGGGAGCGTTCCCAGAACAGATAGCTTCCTGCTGCCCCCCTCAGCGCAGAAGGAGCTACCCGTGCGGAAACGGTTGTCCTCGGCGGTCCTCGCCGTCCTGCTGTCGGTCGTCGCCCTCCCGGCCGCGACCGCTTCCAGCCCCGCCGACCACCGGCTGAAGACCTGCGACCGTCCCGGCCTGCTGTTCTGCGAGGACTTCCAGCACGTGCCGACCGGCGCGGGCACGAGCCTGAAGTGGGGTGTCGACACCAGGAACGGCTCGCTGGAGGTCGAACGCGACCGGCGCGGCCAGAAGGTGCTGCACGTGCGCGCCGAGGGCAACGGCCGGGCGTTCCTCAAGGTGGACGACTTCGCCGCGCCCGGCAACAGCTTCTACGGCCGGGTCCGGGTGAAGGTGGCGGAGTTCCCGGACCAGCCGGACTGGGCGCACTACACGCTGATCGAGGCCACCGGCGACGGGCCCGAGGTGGTGCGCCCGCTGGGCGGCCAGTACGTGCCGCCGCTGGACAAGGCGCTGTGGGGTGTCGGCGCGGACGGCGGACCGACCGGCGACTGGACCAACTGGCGTGAGTCGGCGCCGTCCAAGGCCGGTGTGTGGCAGTGCGTCGAGTGGCGGATGGACGCCGCGGACAACCGGATCACGCTGTGGTTCGACGGCGTCGCGAACCCGGACCTGACCGTGTCGACCCGTGAGCACGGCGGCAACCAGGTCGACTTCCTGTTCCCGAAGTTCGACACGGTGAAGCTCGGCTGGCAGCTCTACCAGCCCAACGAGGGCAGCTACGACATCTGGATGGACGACATCGCGCTGGGCACCCACCGCCTCGGCTGCTAGGACCCGGGCTGCCGGGGACACCGCTGCCGGAGACACCGCCGGCAGGGAACCCGGACAGGCGATAACGACGCGCGGGACTGGCGGCGGCACTGCTAGCGTCGCCGCCATGTCGTCGCGGTTCTACGTGACCACCGCAATCCCCTACGTCAACGCCCGCCCGCACCTCGGATTCGCGTTGGAGCTCGTGCAGGCCGACGTGCTGGCCCGGCACCACCGCCTGCGCGGCGCCCGGGTGCGGTTCCTGACCGGCACCGACGACAACTCGCTGAAGAACGTGCTGGCCGCCGAGGCGGAAGGTCTGTCGACGGCGGAGTTGGTCGACCGGAACTCGGCGGCGTACGCGGCGTTGCGCGAGCCGCTGGCGTTGTCGTTCACCGATTTCATCCGCACCAGCCGCGACGCCAGGCACCGTTCCGGCGTCGAACGGCTGTGGCGGGCCTGCGCGGACGCCGGCGACATCTACCGCACGCACTACGAAGGCCTGTACTGCGTCGGCTGCGAGCAGTTCTACACGTCCGCCGAACTGGTGGACGGCAAGTGCCCGGAGCACGACGTCGAACCACAGCTCGTGGCCGAGGAGAACTGGTTCTTCCGGTTGTCGCGCTACGCGGACCGGCTGCACGACCTGATCGCCGGCGGCACGATCCGGGTCGAACCGGCCTCGCGGCGCAACGAGGTCCTCGGGTTCATCGCCGCCGGGCTGCGGGACTTCAGCATCTCCCGGTCGCGAACGCGCGCCCACGGCTGGGGCATCCCCGTGCCGGACGACCCGGACCAGGTCGTCTACGTGTGGTGGGACGCTCTGGGCAACTACATCACCAGCCTGGGCTACGGCGAGGGCGGCTCGAACTACCGGCGCTGGTGGGTGGAGAACGACCGGCGCGTGCACGTGATCGGCAAGGGCGTGCTCCGCTTCCACGCGGTGTACTGGCCGGCCATGCTGCTGTCCGCGGGCGAGCCGCTGCCGACCGACGTCCTGGTGCACGACTACCTCACCACCGACGGCCGCAAGATCAGCAAGTCGGCCGGTGACGTGGTCGACCCGGTGGGCCTGGCCGACCGATACGGGGCGGACGCGGTGCGGTGGTGGCTGCTCCGCGAGGTGCCCCGCGTCGGTGACGCCGACTTCACCGTCGCCCGACTCGTCGCCCGCGCCAACGACGACCTGGCCAACGGCCTGGGCAACCTCGTCAACCGGGTCACCGTCATGGCCCACCGCTACCGGGACGGGCGACCACCCGTGTGCGCCGGGCCGGACGCGGGCGCGGAGCCGTTGGCCACGGCGTGCCGGGAGTGCCCGGACCTCGTCCACGCAGCCCTGACCGACTTCGACTTCAGGCGTGCCGCGGCGGCGGTGTGGCGGATCGTGGAGGAGGCCAACCGCTACATCGAGCGCGTTCGGCCGTGGGAGCTGGCCCGAGCGGAACGCGGTGGTGACGTCGGCGCGGGACGGCGGCTGGACTCCGCCATCGCGGCCCTGCTGTCGGCTTGCCGGGTCCTGGCCACCGAGCTGACCCCGTTCATCCCGACCTTGGCCGCGCGGATCTCCGGGCAGTGCGTCACGCTGTCGGACCGGCTCCCCCAACCACAACCCCTGTTCCCCCGCCTGTGAACGCGGACGGACCCGCCGGGTGGCACCCCGGCGGGTCCTCAGCGGCTACCGGGGCAGGTACGCCCGGTGCGAACGGGAGAACTCGAATCCGTTGTAGCGGTCCCAGTTCACCGACCACGTCATCAGCCCGCGCAAGTCCGGGTACACGGCCTTCGGCTTGTACGTGCCGCAGTTCGCGCCCTTCATCAGGCAGTCCAACGACTTGTGCACCTCCGCGACCGACGTGAACCCGTTGCCCGCGTTGACGCTCGCCGGCAACCCGATGGCCACCTGGTCCTGCCGCAGCCCCGGGAAGAACTTCGTCGCGTCACCGCGCACCGGGAAGCCCGCCAGCACCATGTCCGCCATCGAGACGTGGAAGTCGTGGCCGCCCATGAAGTGGTACTGGTTGTCCAGGCCCATGATCGGGCCGGAGTTGTAGTGCTGGACGTGCAACAGGGTCAGGTCGTCGCGCAGCGCGTGGATCACCGGCAGGTACGCGCCCGCCCGCGGGTCCGCGCCGCCGCTGCCGCCGTAGTGCTGGTAGCCGATCTGCACGAAGAACGTCTCCGGGGCCATGGTGAGGACGAACTTCGCGCCGTAGCGGGCTTTCAGCGTCTTCAACGCCTGGATCAGGTTGACGATCACCGGGCTGGTGGGGGCGCGGAAGTCGGTGTCGTTGGCGTTGAGGGACAGGGAGTGGCCCTCGAAGTCGACGTCCAAGCCGTCCAGGCCGTACTTGTCGATGATCGCCGACGCCGAGCGGACGAACGCGTCACGTGCGGCCGTGGTCGACAGCTGCACCTGGCCGTTCGCGCCGCCGATCGAGATCAGCACCTTCTTGCCCTTGGCCTGCTTCTCCCGGATGCCCGCGATGAACTCGGCCTCGGACTCGACGTTCGGGCACTCGGCGACCGGGCACTGGGCGAAGCGCAGGTCGCCGGAGGTCGCGGAGGTGGGTTCGGCGAAGGACAGGTTGACGATGTCCCAGTCGTCGGTGACGTCCTTCATGCGGATGTAGCCGGAGCCGTTGGCGAAGCTCGCGTGGAGGTAGCCGACCAGGACGCGTTTGGGCAGCCCGGTGGCCGGTGGCGTGGTCGTGGTCGTGGTCGGCCCGGTTGTCGTGGTCGTGGTCGTGGTGGTGGTGGTCGTTGTAGTCGTCGTCGACCCGGCGCACGACGCGCCGTTGATCTTGCAGTTGGCCGGCGACGCGGTGCCCGAGGCGTTGAAGCCGAACGTCACCGTGGCGCCGGGCGCGACGCTGCCGTTGTACTCCCGGTGGGTGAACGTGTAGTGCCCGGCGGCGTTCGTCTGCAACGAGTCCCAGTAAGCGCCGACCGCCGACCCGGCGGGCAGGTCGAACTCGACCTTCCACCCCGAGATCGACGCGCTGGTCCCGTTCTTGATCGAGAACTGCGCCGTGTAGCCGGTCTCCCAACTCGCGGTCTTGGTGAACGTCGCGGTGACCGAGGCGGCGTACGCGGGCGTGAAGCCCACCGCCGCCGCGCCGACCACCAGCGCCGCCACCACCGCCGCCCTGGCGAACAGGACTTTGCGCGACATCGTTCTCCTCCTAGTGGTGGCGGCCTCCAGGTCGTGTGGGGAATTGGACTAGACCAGTGAGCACCCTGTCAAGGGAGGATCGGCTCGCCAACCCGACCGATGCGCGTCCCGACTCACGGTTCTTGCCGGTCGCCGTTCTTCGAGTAGATGCCGCGGCGGATGGCTCCTGGCGCCGGCGTGGTGCGGTCGTGGACCTTCGCGGAGGAGGCGAGTTGCCAGGGGACGCTGGTGACCATGACACCGGGTTCGAACAGGAGTCGGCCTTTGAGGCGCAGTGCGCTCTGGTTGTGCAGGAGTTGTTCCCACCAGTGGCCGACGACGTATTCGGGGATGAAGACGGTGACGACGTCGCGGGGGTTGTCGGTGCGAATGCGCTTGACGTAGTCGAGGACCGGTTTGGTGATCTCGCGGTAGGGCGATTCGACGACCTTGAGCGGGATCGAGAAGTTCTGCTTGTTCCACTCGGCGACGAGGTGCCGGGTGTCCTGGTCGTCGACGTTGACGGTGACGGCTTCGAGCCGGTCCGGTCGCAGCGCTTTGGCGTACGCGAGGGCGCGTTTGGTGGGTCGGTGCATCCTGGACACCAGCACGATCGCGTGGTTGCGGGAGGGCAGCCTGATCGGCGGGTCGTCGTCGTCTTCCTGCAGTTCCTCGCCGACCCGCTGGTAGTGGCGGCGGATCGCGCTCATCAACGCGTAGATGGCGGCCATCGCGGCCAGTGAGATCCACGCGCCCTGGGTGAACTTGGTGATCAGGATGACCGCGAGCACCAGGGCGGTCATTGCGAAGCCGAAGGCGTTGACCGCCTGGGAGCGGCGCATCCGTCGCCGTGCCGCGGGGTCGGTTTCGGTGCGCAGCAGTCGGGTCCAATGGCGGATCATGCCGCTCTGGCTGATCACGAACGACATGAACACGCCGACGATGTAGAGCTGGATCAGCCGGGTGACCTCGGCGTCGAAGGCCACGACCAGGACGATGGCGAACCCTGCCAGGAACACGATGCCGTTGGAGAAAACCAGCCGGTCGCCGCGGGTGTGCAGCTGGCGGGGCAGGTAGCGGTCCTGGGCGAGGATGGAGCCGAGCACCGGGAAGCCGTTGAACGCGGTGTTCGCGGCGAGCACCAGGATCAGGCCGGTGAAGAAGATGACGTACCAGGTCGCGGGTGGGAATCCGGCGAACACGGCGTTGGCGAGCTGGGCGACCAGGGTCTTCTGCTCGTAGTCGGCGGGCGCCCCGATCAGCTGGTGGGCCGGGTCCTCGGCGACCTGGGCGCCCGTGAGCCGGGCCAGCATGATCAGGCCGAGGAACATGGTGATGGCCAGCACGCCCATCATCAGCAGGGTGGTCGCGGCGTTGCGGCCCTTGGGTTTGCGGAACGCGGGCACGCCGTTGCTGATCGCCTCCACCCCCGTCAACGCGGCGCTTCCGGAGGAGAACGCGCGCAGGATCAGGAACGCGAACCCGAGCCCGGCCAGGCTCCCGTGCTCCTCCACGAGCTCGAAGTCGGCACTCTCCGCCCGCACGTCCCCGCCCAGCACGTACACGCGCACCAGCGACCACACGATCATGGCGAGGATGCCGAAGACGAAGGCGTAGGTGGGGATGGCGAACGCGGTGCCGGACTCCCGCACACCCCGCAGGTTCATGGCGGTGAGCACGACGATCGCCCCGACCGCGAACTCCACCTTGTGCGACGCCACCAACGGCACGGCCGAGCCGATGGTGGACGCGGCCGAGGCGATCGACACGGCGACGGTCAGCACGTAGTCCACGAGCAGTGCGCTGCCGACCACCAGACCCCACCGCGGTCCGTGGTTGACCGTGGCGACCTCGTAGTCGCCGCCGCCGGAGGTGTAGGTGCGCACGTTCTGCCGGTAGGAGGCCACCACGGCGGCCATCACCACGGCGACCAGCAGCGCGATCCACGGGCTGAACACGTACGCCGACGCGCCCGCGACCGAGAGGACCAGCAGGATCTCCTCCGGCGCGTACGCCACGCTGGACATCGGGTCGGACGCGAACACGGGCAGCGCGATGCGCTTGGGCAGCAGCGTGTGGGACAGGCGGTCGCTGCGAAACGGCCGCCCGACCAAGAGCCGCTTGGTGACGGAGGCGAGCTTGGGCATGAGGGCAGGGGCCTAAGTGTCTCGGTCCAGCGTGGAGACGCCTGGACTTGTAAGAGCAGGATGTGGTCGTCCGCGCGTTCGTCGACCGTCCAGCGCCGCGCCGGGGCTGTCGGACACAGCTCGCGGGCCGGAAGCGTCCGCGCAGACATGCTCCCGACCTCTGCGGCGGACCTTAGCGGGCTCAGCCGTCCCGACGACGCCTGTAGCCCGGTTCCTTACGCGACCCTGATGCCGGAGCCTGCCAGGCCGACGTCAGCAACCGGGCAGGAGCCGGCCGGAAGCGATGGTGAAGCCGATCGTCGCTCCGCCACCGGCCCGGTTCCTGGCGAAGGTGGTCCCGTCGTGAGCCTCGGCAATGCCGGCCACGATGGCCAGGCCGAGACCGGAGCCGGGTAGCGACCGCGAGGCGTCCGCGCGGTAGAACCGGTCGAAGATCCTGCCGAGGTCCTCGGCGCCGAGGCCGGGTCCGCGGTCTGACACGGCGATCGTGCCCGCGCGGACCTCGACGTCGATCGGACCGGCGCCGTCGGTGTCGAACTTCGCGGCGTTCTCCAGCAGGTTGCCGACGGCGCGTTCCAGGGCGAGGCGCTGTCCGCGCACCCGTGTCCGGTCGGACTCGACGTTGATCTCGCGTTCGGTCCGGCGCTGTGCACGTGCGGCCGCGTTGCGGACGACTTCGGCGAGTTCGACGTCGGTCTCCTCCTCGTCGGTCCCCCTCGCGAGTGCCAGTGCGATCAGTTCGTTGACGAGGTGGGAAAGCTCCCTGGTCTCGCCCTCGACGTCGGCGAGCAGGCGCGCGCGGGACTCCGGCCGGAGCTGATCGAGACGGTGTAGCACGGTGGCGTTGGTGCGCAGGCTCGTGAGGGGCGTGCGGAACTCGTGCGCTATGTCCTGGATCAGTCGTTCCTGCGCTTCCCGCGAGTCCGCGAGCCTCCGCAGCATGGTGTTGAACGACGACGACAGCCGCGCCACCTCGTCCCGCCCCTCCACGGGGACCTCACCTGCGCCAAGACCGGTGGCGCTGACCTCCTCGGCGATCGCGGTCAACCGGACCAGTCGACGGGTGATCCGGCGAGCCAACACCCAGCCAAGGCCGGCGGCGACCGCGGTCACGAGCAGCGTGAGCAGGGCGATCTCCTTCGCCAGCCCGCTCATCACCTGTCGTGACCGGTTCACGTCGATGCCGACCTGGACCGCACCGGCGCCGTCTCCCAGGGACGTGGTCAGCACCCGGTAGGTGTCGTGCCGCACGATCACTTCCGCGGTCCTGGTAGCGCCACGTGCGGATTCGGCGGCGAGAGCGCGGTCGGCGTCGCTGACGGGGAAGGTCACGGCGCGTCCGCCGAGCGGTGTGACGCCGCCGCCGGGTTCGATGCGCTGCGCGGTCAGCCGTCCCTCGTCGCCGGTGACATCGCTGACCGGGTGGTGCAGCACCCCGTGGTGTCCGTCGATGACGGCGGTGGAGGCTGTTTGCAGGCCGCGGTTCACCTCATCGACCACGCGCTCGACCGCCGAGTGGAAGCCGAGCACGCCGACCACCCCCGCCACGAACGCGGCGACGAGGGCGAAGGCGAGGGCGAGCCGGGTGCCGAGGTTCACGGGTGCCGCACCGTGTACCCGACACCGCGCACCGTGTGGATCACGGACGAGGCGCCCGCCGCCACCAGCTTGCGCCGCAGGTAGCCGACGTAGACCGCCAGGTTCTTGGAGTCCCCGCCGAAGTCGAAGCCCCAGATCCGGTCGTAGATCGTCGCGTGGTCGAGCACGACCCCCTCGTTGCGCATGAGCAGCTCCAGCAGGTCGAACTCGGTCTTGCTCAGGTTCAGCTCGGTCGACGCCCACCACGCGCGTCGACTGGCCGGATCGAGCCGCAGCGCCCCGACGGACAGGGCACGATCGCCGGTGTCCTCCGTCGGGACCGCCCTGCGCAGCAAGGCGCGCAGCCGCGCCAGGAGTTCATCGAGTTCGAAGGGCTTGGGCAGGTAGTCGTCGGCGCCCGCGTCGAGACCGGCGACCCGGTCGGAGGTCTCGACCCTCGCCGTGAGCATCAGCACCGGCACCCGGTCACCTTCCGCTCGCAGGAGCCGGACGACGCCGAGCCCGTCGAGCTCGGGCATCAGCACGTCCAGCACGAGGACGTCGAACTTCTGCCGACGGACTCGGGTCACCGCCTTCACGCCGTCGTCGACGTCCACGACGGCATAGCCCTCCAGCTCCAGCGCGCGAACGAGCGACTCACGAATCGCACGGTCGTCATCGGCGATCAACACGGTGCATGTCATCCAGTTCCTTCCCCCATCTCGACCATTGCCGATGATTCTCACGGAGAGACTCACCGCACTGCACGAAAGTTTGCCCTGAGAACGGTAGGAACCTGGTGAGAATCCACGGTAATGGGCGCTTCGGCATTGCCGGCCGGTGCGGACGATTCCTACATTCGGTTGCACGAGCGAGCACTTCTCACGCTGTCTGCGTGTGCCGCACCTCACCGAAGGAGTTTCGTGGATACCACCATGAGCGCCCACGGCCCGCCGGGCACGCCACAACACACGCGGTGGAACCCACGGCTCGTCGGGCAGATCGCCGCGTTGCTCCTGGCGAACATCACGGCGGACTCGGTGATCGTGATGCCCCTGTTGGTCCTGCCGCAGATGCTCGACCACTTCGACACCGGCCAGGCGGCGTGGATCAGCTCCACCGCGATGCTCGCGGGTGCGATGTGGGCGCCGCTGTTCGGCAAGAGCGCCGACATCCACGGCAAACGCCGGATGCTGACGGTCGCGTTGCTCGTCACCTGCGGTGGCGCCTTGGTATGCCTCACCGCGCCCACCCTCTGGATCTTCGTGCTCGGGCGCATGCTCCAGGGGGCCGCCGTGGCGGCGGTGTTCCTGACCGTCTCGATCGTCCGCGACCTCTGCGCACCACGGATCGCGATGCCCGCGGTGGGAGCGGTGACCACCTGCGCGGGAGTCGTCGGGATCTCTTTGACCGCAAGCGTCGAACGGCTCGCGGCGGAGTCCGGGTTCCGGGTCGTGTTCGTGGCCTCGGCGGTGTTCTCGGTCGTCGCGGTGACCTGCATCCGCGCCTTCGTCCCGGAATCGGAGTCGAGGACGCCGGGACGGGTCGACGTCGCGGGAACGCTCCTGCTCGGCGGAGGCCTCGTCGCGGTGCTCGGCTACATCAGCCTCGGTACGGACATCGGCTGGCTCAGTGCCGGCGCGCTCGCGCTGCTGGGCGTCGGCGTCGCGGCGCTGACCCGGTGGTACCTGGTCTCCAGCCGGGTTCCCGAGTCGGTGATCGACATCAGGAACCTCGGCCGGCCGATGGTGCTCACACTGCTCGTGGTCGTGCTCGCCACCGGCGCGGGGCAGAGCATGGACCAGCTCCTCAGCCTCATCGCCCAGGTCTCCTCGGACCGGGGGCTCGGCTACGGGCTCGACGCCCAGGGCTCGCTCGCCCTGCTCTTCGGCTTGCCCGCCATCGGGATCATGGCGGGAGGACTGCTCTCGGGCTGGCTCGCGGCCCGCACCGACCCGGCCGTGGCTCTGGCCGGAGGCGTGCTGGTGGGCACCGCGGGAGCCCTCGGGATGTTCATCGGCGCGTCCTCGTTCCCGGCCGCCATCTCCTTCGCCGTCCTGCTGAACCTCAGCATGGGATCACTGGTGGCTTCCGGGTTCAACATGGCGGGAGCCCTCACACCACCACACCGCCAAGGCGTGATCGCGAGCATGGTCGCGGTCACGAGCGCGATCGGCTCGGTGGGGGTCAGCTTCATCGGCGCGGCAGTCCTGTCCGCCACGAGCGACGTGGTCGACGGGACCACGGTCAACTCCGCCACAGGCGTGTACAGCTACATCGCGACGGCGGCCGGACTGTTCATGGTCGCCGCTGTGCTCGCCATCCTGCTGCTCGCTCAGCGGCGCACTGAACATCCACAAAGGACCAACCGTTAAGGAGTTTCCGTGTCAATCACCGACCCAAATCACCCGAAAGCGAACATCCTCTCGGTCCACCAGCGTCTCGCCACGTCCGGCGCTCGTAGCGCGCACGTTTTCCGAACCGACCACGGGCTGCACCTCGTCGTTCCGCAACTGGCCGAAGACGTGCCGGGACAGGCCGCGGACATGAACGGCGGCAATGCCGACGTGGACGCCATCCTCTACCGCTGGCAAGGAGCGCAGTTCGTAGAGGTGAACCGCCTGCCCTGCCCGAGCGGTGAGGACGCGCTGACCTTCCGCAGCGGAGGGAAGACCTACCTGGCGTTCGCCAACCTCCGCACCGGAAAAGGCCCCTACAACACCGACGTCGACTCACTCATCTACCGCGAGGACGACGACGGGAAGTGGATTGTCGACGAGACCCTGCCCACCTTCGGCGCAAAACAGTGGCACCACTTCTCCATCGACGACCGCGAATTCCTGGCACTGGCCCAGGGGTTGACCATGCCCGGCCTCTCACCCCAGGGCCATGGACGCTCGGTCATCTTCGAGCGCATCGACGGACGGTGGCAGGAGTTCCAGGTCCTGGGCGGGCGCTGGGGCTACAACTGGGACTACTTCCGCGTCGCCGGACACCATTTCCTGGGCTATGCCGACCACATTTCGCCCAGTGTCGTCTACCGCTGGGACGGGAATTCCTTCATCCCGTACCAGACGTTCGGCGAACGTTTCGGCCGGAGTTTCCTGCACTTCTCGCAGGACGGCGAGGAGTGGCTCGCTTTCGCGTGCATCAACGGCGAATCGACGCTCCACCGCTGGAACGGTGAACTCTTCGAGCCCCACCAGTCACTCGGCGGTGTCGGAGGCCGCGAGTTCGAACTCTTCCGGCACGGCGACGACCTGTTCCTCGTCCGTGTCTGCTTCGTCCAGGGAAGGCCGCCCGTGGCCAAGACCGATCTGATGTCCCAGCTGTACAGGTGGGACCACGGCAAGTTCGAAGTGGTCGAGGAGTTCCCCACCTTCGGCGGAACCGACGCGAGCTTCTTCGAGGCCGACGGCAAGAGCTTCCTGGTAGTCGCCAACAGCCTCACCGCGGACGGGCGGTTCCGTCAGGACAGCATCGTCTACGAACTCTCACTCGACAACGCCTGACCCACACCGAACAAGGAGAAATTCGATGCGATACCAGCCCAACTCGCACTTCATGCGGCTGTTCGAGCTGTTCACCTCGGCCCCGGACAGCATCGGCCAGAACCTCCAGCGGCAACTGGGCGCGGCCCACTCCGAAACACCGTTGCTGGTGGCGACGGGCACCGACCTGGTGCTGTTCCCGGGCGGCGGACGCCCGCCCGCGACGGTCAACTTCAGGAAGGGCACCCGCGGGTTCTTCGAGATCACCGCGGTCTCGCACCTCGGCCTTGCGATCCCCTACCTGGCCCGGCTGCGCGAACTCGGCCACCCCGGCTGGGAGGCCGACGCCAGGGAGCTCATCGCGCAATGCCGCGTCGTCCAGGACTTCAACAACGTCTCGTACTGGCGTGACGAGGTCGCGGTCACCGCGTGGCGGGGGCACGAGGAGAAGATCACCGACCTCGTCGACTACACCTGTGCGACCACCGCGGACTACCTGGAACGCGCGCTCGTGAACCCGGAACTCCTGGACTTCGAGTACCTGCGCGCGAACCTGCTCGACGGCGACGGGCCGAACGCGGTACCCGTGCCGTTCAACGACATGATGGCGGCGACGTTCGCCCTCGCGGCACTGGACGCGGTCCACCGGACCTTGAAGTGGCTCCACGAGCAGCCCATCGACTGGGCCCGGCTGATGGTGATCGTCGCCGGTCGTGCCGGGCGTTTGAGCGCGGGCCTGACCTGGCAGACCAACAACGTGTGCCCGATCCTCTACGAGGCGTCGGAGCGGAAGCTCGACCCGGCTCGGCTGATCATCGCCCCGTTCGCGCCGACCGTCGAGATCGAGGAGCTCGCCGACAGCGAGGCGTGCGCCCGGGCCGAGTCGCTGTACCGCAGGCTCTGGTACAGCTCCATGTCGTCGGCGCAGATGAGCGGTCTCATGTGGCCGAACTACCCGGCCTTCGAGAAGAGGATCGACCAGTCGCCCGTGGTCGACGAAGACACCAAGGTGGTCAACGCCATGCCGGTCGTCCGGTCGGTCCACGACAAGCGGGCCATCGTGACCCGGCTGCGCTACGTCATGGAGGACCCGGCCGCGCAGATCGCGACCGCCGGCTCGCAGTTCATGCTCGACCAGTTGAGCGCCAACGGAAACAGGCCCGAACTGGTCGAGCTTCCCGGGTTCACCTACACCACCTACCCGGCCGGATCGCGGAGGTAGGGCTCGCCCGCGAGCCAAGGGCTACCGGCGCTCGCTGCTGTCGATCATCCTCGTCGGTGTGGATACGCTGCCTGGGTGGAGGACAGCGGCCGGCGGGGCTCGGGTGTGGACGGCAGGGCTGCCAGGTGGGCCGGACATCGGGAGAAGCGGCGCGCGGCGATGGTGGCCGCTGCCTTGTCCGCCATCGCCGAGCACGGTCCGTGGGCGTCCACCGAGCAGATCGCGGACCGCGCGGGTGTCTCCCGGCCGCAGCTGTACCGGCACTTCGCCGACGCCGACGACCTGCACGACGCCGTCTCGCACCGCGTGGCGGAGGTGTTCGCGGCGGCGATCACGCCGGAGTTGGCCCGGCCGAGCGGCAGTGCCCGGGAGATCATCACCCGGATCGTGGGCACGTTCGTGTCGTGGATGGCCGACAACCTCGCGCTGTACGACTACATGGTCGTGCGCGCCGTCGGGCCGGCTCCGGGCCGTCGCGGGAAGGCGGCCGACCTGCGGGTGCAGATCGCGGAGAGGGTGCGCGAACTCCTGACCGCGTACACGGAACTGCTCGGAGTGGACCAGCGGCCCGTGGACAGCATGGCGTTCGGAGTGGCCGGGATGGTGGAGTCCGCGACGGTGCGGTGGTTGACGGCGCCCGGCGAACTCGACCGGGAGCAGCTCGTGCAGCGGCTGACGTCCGCGGTCTGGGCGCTGCTCGACGACGTGTTGAAGGATGCCGGGATCGAACTCGACCCCGACTTCCCGCTGCCCGAGCTGCCCTACCAACCGGATTAACCCCGGCGGGTGACGTCGTCCGAGTGACGTGCCGTCCGCGACGTCGCCCTCAGAACCGCGTTGTCCGAGGACACGGCGCATTGGCACCCCAGAAATCCTTGCGCACGCTGCGCGACATGTCAGAGCTGTGCGTGTCCAACGCCGCGGTCTAGCTGATACTTTCCTGTACCTGTTACATCGGTGTCCGCCTCGCAGCGGTGGCCTGTCTGACGACGTCGGCGCCAGGAGCGCCGGCCGCCGCGGCGGAAGGAGTGCCTGTGATCGAGTCGGCCGAGCCGGCGGATCGCCCGGTCCGGGCCGGGCGCCCATCCGACACCGCGTCGGATGCCCTGACCGTCGCGGCAGTCGTGGCCACTCCGCTGGTCCGCGAAGGACTGCGAGCGGTGGTGCAACGGTCCGGCATGCGGTGGCTCGGCGCCGTCGCCGGCCCACGTGAAGCGCTCGCCGACCTGCGCCGCGTGCGCCCCGATGTCGTCCTCGTCGACAGTGCCACGGACCCGCTGGGAACCCTGATCGCCGAACTCTGCCGCCCCGGTCGGGTTCCGACCGTGCTCGTGCTGCTGAACGAAGACCACCCCGCACCGGACCTCCCCCGCCTCGGACGGGCCGCCGGCGCACGCGGCGTCATGCCGTTGGGCGCCCATCCCGCCGATCTGGTGGCCGTTATCCGCCGGGCCCACCGCAGCCGCCTCTCAGTCGCCGTCCGTGCGCCCGCTGTCGGTGACGTCGCCGAGACGTCAACCAGTGTGGACCGTGACGACAGCCGACTGTCCCCGCGACAGATGGAAGTGCTGGAGATGATCGCCGCGGGCATGACGTCGGTGGCGATCGCGGAGGCGCTCGTGGTGTCGCCGGAGACGATCCGCACCCACGTGAAAGCGGTCCTGCGCCGACTCCGAGCCAGCAGCCGCACGCACGCGGTCTCGCTCGCGTACCGCAAGGGCCTGCTCTCCCCGGATCCGGACCACCGCCCGCTGCGCATCCCCGCTCCGTGCGCGGACGGTCCTCCAGCCGGCCGGGTCCGACTCGATGAAGCCGACGGTCCCGCTGACACCGACGTGCTCGTGCCGTCGACGCGATCGGCCTGAACCCTCCCGCCGCTCCCGGAGAGTCGTGATGACGGACCTCAAGCCTTGGCAACACCAGCAGCCGGACGAGGGACGCGCCCACTTCCTGAACCGCTTGATGCACTCCTGCTACCGGTGCGGCCATCGGGAGAACGACCTCGGCGCGTTGGCCAAGCATGAAGACCGGTGCGCGGACGATGACACCAAAATAGGCTGTTCGGCTTAATCGACCGTTGATCCATTGGCGGACCAATGCGCCGATGCCCCTATTTTGTTCATCATTGTGAACCCGCGTCGGGTTTCTTCGTCCACTATTGTGCGTTCCAGCGGGTTGCGTTAACTTGCCGTGGGGGCCGCTTCCCGAACAGTTTATGAATTCATAGGCGTGAACGCGACGACTCGATCCCACGGAGACCTCCCGATGAATGTCAAACCCCTGATCGCGTGCGCGAGTCTGTTAGCCGGCGCGGTGGTCGTGCTCTCCCAGTCCACGGCGCAGGCCGCGCCGACGCGGTACGAGGCCGAGACCTCGCCGGCCGTGTGCACCGGCACCATCGACTCCAACTGGTCCGGCTACTCCGGCTCGGGGTTCTGCAACGGCACCAACGCCGCCGGCGCCGGATTGCAGTTCAGCGTCACCGCGCCGACAGCGGACTCGGCGACCATCGCGGTCCGGTTCTCCAACGGCGCCACCACCAGCCGATCCGCGAACCTCGTGGTCAACGGCTCCACCGTGCAGTCCGTCTCGTTCGAGGCGACGGGCGCGTGGTCGACCTGGGTGTCGAAGTCCCTGACCGTCCCGCTGGCCGCGGGCGGCAACACGATCCGGCTCGACCCGACCACCTCGACCGGCCTGCCCAACATCGACTACCTCGACGTCAGCGTCGATGACGTGCCGGTCGGCAACGCGCTGTACGTGGCGACCAACGGCGACGACAGCGGTCCGGGCACCCTGGCCGCGCCCCTGCGCACCATCCAGAAGGCGGTCGACCTGGCACAGCCCGGCCACACCATCCACATCCGCGGTGGCACGTACGCGCCGAGCACCAACATCCAGATCCTCAAGGACGGCACGGCGAGCCAGCCCATCACGATGCGCAACTACAACAACGAGCGCGTCATCCTCGACGGCGAGAACATGCCCTACACGCCGGGCGACGTCGGCTCCACCATCCCTCGGGCGCAGCGCGGCGCGATCCACATCGAGGGTGACTACTGGCGGCTGATCGGCCTGGAGATCATCCACGGCCCGTACGGCATCTTCGGCCTGGACTCCAGCAACAACGTCTATGACCGGCTCATCACGCGGGACAACTACGAGACCGGCTTGCACCTCGTCCTCGCGACCAGCAACAACCAGATCCTCAACCTGGACAGCTACGGCAACCGCGACCCGCGCAAGAACGGCGAGAGCGCGGACGGGCTGGCCATCAAGGAGGGCTCCGGCACCGGCAACGTGGTGCGCGGCGCGCGTTTGTGGAACAACGCCGACGACGGCCTGGACTACTGGATGTTCTCCTCGCCGATCCTCACGGAGAACTCCCTGGCCTGGGGCAACGGGTTCAACCGCTGGAACATCCCCAACTACACCGGTGACGGCAACGGGTTCAAGCTGGGCGGCAACGGCGTGTCCGCCAACCACACCGTGCGCAACAGCATGACGTGGGACAACGCGGTCGGCGGTTTCATCGACAACAACAACCCCGGGCAGCACAGGATCGAGCGCAGCACCGCGTGGGACAACCCGAAGACGGGGTTCCAGGTCGACCGCTCCGACAGCACGTTGACCAAGAACCTCGCGGCGGCCAACGGCACCAACGTGTCGTTGGGCTCGAACTCCAGCGGTAGCGGCAACTCGTGGAACATCGGCGGCTCGTGGTCGTTCGAGAGCACGAACACGGCCACGATCACCGGACCGCGCAACGCCGACGGCTCGATCCCGTCCTCCAACTTCCTGCGCCCCAGCAACGGCGCCGACGTCGGAGCCCGCTTCTAGACCGCCACAGCAGCCGAGCCGCGTCCACAGGTCGTCCGACGAGCCCACGCACCAAGGAGGGGCACACCATGGAACACGCCAAGCTCAACGGCCGACTACGGCGACGCGGCTCGCTGGTCACCTGCGCGGTCGGCCTGTTCGTCGCCGGGACGATCGCGACACTCGCTCCGACCGCCGCGGGCGCAGGCCCCACACGGGAGACGGGGGCCGTCGGCTCAGCGAACGGCTTCGCCGCCGTCTCTGCGTGGGGTCAGGACGGCACCACCGGCGGCGCGGGCGGCCCGACCGTCACGGTGGACACGGCGGACGGATTCCTGGCCGCGATCGCCCGGCCAGGTCCGCTGATCATCAGGGTCGACGGGGTGATCGACCTGCCGGGCCCGATGCACGACGTCACCTCGGACAAGACCATCATCGGACTCGGCACCGACGCCGGCCTCACCGGCGGCGGCCTGAACATCGGGCTGCCCGTGGACAACGCCATCACCGAACCGCCGGCCGACGCGGTCCACAACGTCATCGTGCAGAACCTGACCTTCGACGACTGGGCCGACGACGCGATCAACGTCCAGATGTTCTCCCACCACGTCTGGATCGACCACAACACGTTCGTCAGCGGCTTCGACGGCGCGGCCGACGTCAAACGCGGCTCGTCGTACGTCACCGTCTCGTGGAACCACAGCACGCACGGCAAGAACATGCTCGTGGGGCACAACCCGGACAACGGCGCGCAGGACATCGGGCGGCTCAAGGTCACCTACCACCACAACTTCTTCGACCGCACCGTCGAGCGCAACCCCTGGGTGCGCTTCGGCGACCCGGCACACGTCTACAACAACTACTACGTCAACAGCAGCAAGTACGGCGTCAGGTCCAGCTCCGACGCGGGCATCCTGGCCGAGGGCAACTACTTCCAGGGCGTCGCCCGACCCTTCCAACTCGACGTGGTCGGCACCCAACCCGGCAACCTGGTGTCCCGCAAGAACTGCTTCGCCGACTCCGGCACGCCGCTCACCCGCGGCACCGTCGCGAAGATCCCCTACCGGTACCACCTCCAACCGTGCAAGGCCGTGCCCGCGATCGTGACCGCGGGCGCTGGTGCGGGCAAGCTGTAGGGGGTACCGGCGACCTGCTCGTGACAACGGTGACGGGACGTCCGGCGATGAGATCGCCGGGCGTCCGTCCGCGCTCATCCGGTGTTGACGGTGAAGCCCTGCTGGTTGCCGTAGTCGACGAGTGCCTTCTGCCAGTCGGCCAGACCGGTGTCGAGCGCGGTGCCGCCTGCGTAGGACTTGCCGACGGTGTCGCCGAAGATCGTGTTGGCGTAGATCTGGTAGGGCAGGTAGGACCAGTCGGTCGAGACCTGTCCGGCGGCCGCGGTCAGGATGTGGTTGGCCTTCTGCCCGCCGAAGTAGGGCGTCTCCTCGTCCTTGAAGGCGGGCGATTCCAGGTCGGCCTTGGTGGCGGGGAAGCCGCCGCTGTCCACAAACGGCTTGACGCCGTTGCCGTTGTTGAGCCAGCGCACGAACGCCGCGGCCAGCGCGGGCTTGGAGCTCTGCTTGAGCACCGACTGCGCGCTGCCGCCGTTCTCACCGGTGACCGGGGTGCCGCCGTCGTAGGTGGGCACCGGGGCGACGGCCCACTTGCCCGCGCCGTCCTTGACCGACGACTCCAGCACGCCGGGCATCCACGCGCCGCTGACCAGGCTGGCGACGGTGCCGTCACCCAGCGCCTTGTACCAGGCGTCGGACCAGCTGGAGATGGGCGCCACCAGCTTCTGCTCCACGAGCTGGTTCCACACCGAGGTCCACTTCTTGGTGCCCTCGTTCTGGAGGTCGATCGTCACCGACTTGCCATCGGTCTTGAAGGGCCGCCCGCCGGCCTGCCAGATCATGCTGTTGGCGAAGCCCGCGTCACCGGTGTCGTTGGTGATGTACTTGGTCGGGTCGGCGGCGTGCAGCTTCTTGCCCGCCTCGACGTACTCGTCCCAGGTCTTGGGGACAGTGATGCCGTGCTGGTCGAAGAGTTCCTTGTTGTAGAACAGGGCCATGGGGCCGGAGTCCTGTGGCAGGCCGTACAGACCTCCGCCGACCTTGACCGAGTTCCACGTCGAGGGCGTGTAGTCGTCCTCGAACGTCTGGAAGCCGTACTGGCCGAGGTCCGCCAACGAGCCGGTCAACGCGAACTGCGGCAGCGCCTGGTACTCGACCTGGGCCACGTCCGGCGCGCCGGAACCGGCCTTGATGGCGTTCTGGAGCTTGGTGTAGTGGTCGTTGCCGGTGCCGGCGTTGACGTAGTTGACCTTGACGTTGGGGAACTCCTTCTGGAACGCCTCGACCTGCGTCTTGGCAGACGGGGTCCAGCTCCAGTAGGTGATCTCGCCGCCTTCGCGCAGGGCGGCGTCGACCGCGTCCTGCGTGCCGGTCGCGCCGCCGGACGTGGTGCCGCCGTCGCTGGAGGAGCAGGCCGAGAGCGTGGTGGCGACAACGGCGGCCAAGACTATGGCCACCTTGCGGCTGCGCCTGATGGGTGACATGGGTGGAGTCCTTTCGCGGCGGTGAGAAGGGTTACTGCTTGACGCTGCCCGCGCTCAGCCCCGACTGCCAGAAGCGCTGGAGCAGGAGGAATGCGGCGACGAGCGGGATGATGGTGAGCACCGATCCGGTGATCACGAGGTGGTAGATCGGTTCCGCGCCGACTCCCGCGGCCTGGGCGCTCCACTGGTTGAGGCCCACGGTCAGCGGGTACCAGTCCGGTTCGCTGAGCATGATCAGCGGCAGGAAGTAGTTGTTCCAGGTGGACACGACGGCGAACAGGGCGACGGTCACGACGCCCGGCAGGAGCAGCCGCAGCGTGACGGTGAGGAAGATCCGCACCTCGCCGGCGCCGTCGATGCGGGCGGCCTCGATCACCTCGTCCGGGACCGCCTCGACGGCGTAGACCCACACCAGGTACAGGCCGAACGGGCTGATCAGCGACGGGATGATGATCGCCCACGGGGTGTTCGTCAGCCCCAGCTTGCTGAACATGAGGAACGTCGGCACGGCCAAGGCGGTGCCGGGGATGGCGATGGCGCCCAGCAGCACGGCGAACACCGCGCGGCGGCCCGGGAAGCGGTACTTGGCCATGCCGTACCCGGCTGCCGTCGCGAGGATGGTCGCGCCGCCCGCGCCGACCACGACGTACAGCAGGGTGTTGCCCAGCCAGCGCAGGAAGATCCCGTCGTCGTGGGTGAACGTCTCGACGATGTTGTCGAACAGCGCGAACGAGTCGCCGAAGGACAGACCCGATGTGTTGAACAGCGCCGGCTGTGTCTTGGTCGCGCTGATCAGCAGCCACGCCAGCGGCACCAGCGTGTAGACCAGGAACAGCGACATGAGGATCGTGAGCACGACGGACTTGCGGGGCCGCAGGAAGGACGATTGCGGGGTCTGCACGGTGCTCACACACCCTTCCGCGTGCCGCGCAGCTGCACGACGTAGGCGATGATCGCGGTGATGACGCCCATGACGATCGCCACGGTGGCCGAATAGTCGTACTGCTGGCCGCCGAAGGACAGGTTGTAGGCGTACATGTTGGGTGTGTAGAAGGTGCTGATCACGTTGGGCGCCAGGGCGCGCAGGATGTTGGGCTCGTTGAACAGCTGGAAGCTGCCGATGATCGAGAAGATCGTCGCGATCACCACCGCGCCGCGGATCGCGGGCAGCTTGATGCTCAGGACCGTGCGCATCGTCCCCGCGCCATCGATGGCCGCCGCCTCGTACAGGTCGTTCGGGACGACCTTCAACGCGGAGTAGAAGATCAGCATGTTGTAGCCGACGAATTCCCAGGTCACGATGTTGCCGATGGACGGGAGGATCCAGTCGTCCGACAGTGGCACGACGGCCTTGCGGCCGAGCCACTCGTTCAGGTCGGCCGCGAGGCCGAAGTTGTCGCCGTAGATGAAGCCCCACATCAGGACCGCGACGACCCCGGGCACGGCGTAGGGCAGGAAGATCACGACCCGGAAGAAGCCGGACGCGTGCAGCCGGGCGCTGTCGATCGCCAACGCCGCCACCAGCGCCAGCAGCAACATGACCGGCACCTGGACCACCAGGAACAGCAGGACCCGCAGGAACGACTCCCAGAACTTCGCGTCCGTGAGGACCGCCGCGTAGTTGTCCAACCCGACGAACTCCGTGCCGCCGAAGAACACCTGCTCCCGGAACAGGCTCAACCACATCGCGTAGACGATCGGAGCCAGGAACACCAGCGCGAACACCACCAGGAACGGCGCGACGAACAACCAGCCCTTCCGATCGGGGCGCAGGCGACGGGCGGGGCGCGCCGACCGTGCCGCCGGAGCCTGGACCGGCACCGAGATGGACGTCATCGTCTCTCCTGTCGAGAATGAGTGCGGTATGCCTTGTTCCTTGGAGCGCACGGTCGGATGAGTCGTCAAGGACTCGACACGGTGAAGCCGTTTTCCCGGCCGTGGCGGGTGATGGACTCCTGCCACTTCCCCAGACCCGTCCCGAGGTCCGACTCGCCGCTGATCGCCTTGCCGACGGTGTTGTCGAAGACCGTGTTGGCGTACGCCTGGTAGGGCAGGAACTGCCAGTCTGCGGACACCCCGCGCGAGGCCTCGGCGAAGACCTGGTTGACGGGCTGGCCGCCGAAGAACGGAGCGGGCTGCTCGCGGAACGCCGGGTCTTCCAGCAACGCCTTGGTCGCCGGGAACAGGCGTACGTCGGCGTTGAGCGAGGCCGCGCCCTCGGGGTCGGAGTTGAGCCACTGCGCGAAAGCGACCGCGGCCGCCTTGTGCTTGCTGACGGCGGTGACGGCCACCGAGGACCCACCGTGCTCGGCGGCCGTCGGCTTGGCCGGGTCCCACCGGGGCATCGGGGCGACCGCCCACTGCCCGCTGGTCTCCGGGATCCACTTCTCCAGGTTCGCCTGCGCCCACGCACCGGCGACCCAGGTGGCGTACCGACCCTCGGCCATGGCCTTCCACCACTCGTCGGTCCACTGGGTGGCGGGCTCGACGGCGCCTTCCGCCAGCATCGACCCCCACACCTCGGCGAACGCGTCGACGCCGGCGTCCGCGGTGAGGTTGACCCCGACCGACTTGTTCGGCCGGTTGGTGAACGGCCTTCCCCCGGCCTGCCAGATCAGGCCGCCGACCGTCCCGAAATCGACGGGGTCCAGCGAGGCGATGTAGGTGCCGGGTTCCTCCCGCTTGATGCGCTGACCCGCCTGGCGGTACTCGTCCCACGTGGTGGGTGGTTCCAGGCCCAGCCGGTCGAAGACGTCCTTGCGGTAGAACATCACCATCGGCCCGGTGTCCTGGGGAATGCCGTAGACCCGGTCCTCGACCAGCACCTGCGACCACGCCGAAGCGGTGAACCGGTCCTTCAAGTCCGTTACGCCGTATGGGGTGAGGTCGGCGATCTTGCCGGAGGTCGCGAACTGGGGCAGGGCGAAGTACTCGACCTGCGCCAGGTCAGGGGCGCCGATCTTCGTGTCGAGCGTGTTCTGGAGTCTGAGGTAGTGGTCCGGGCCCTGGCCGGCGTTGACCACGTCGATCTTGATCTTGGGGTGGGCGGTCTCGAACCTGTCGATCGCCTTCTCGATGTTGGGCACCCACGTCCAGAACGTCAGCGTGGTCGGCTGTTCCAGCGCTGCCGGCACCGCTGCCGCACCGGTCGGCTGCTCGTCGGCGGAACCGCAGCCGGCGAGCGTCGCGGCTGCGACCACCAGCGCCGCGAGGGTGCGGCGCGGTCGTCTGTCGGAGGGCATGGGACGGCCTTTCACGGAGTCGTGCGGGAAGGGCTGGATGCGTCGCCGGTCGCCCGCCGCTGTCGTCACGGCGGGCGGCCGGGCATGGTGGTCCTACACCAGCAACCACTGCTGGTTGGCGCCGCCGTTGCAGCTGTACTGGGTCAGTGCGGTCCCGGAGACCGTGGAGAACGCGCCGATTTCGAGGCACTGCCGGCTGTTGACGTCGGAGAGGGTGAAGTAGCCGCCGTCGGCGGTGCTGTTGAACCACACGTCGGCGCAGTGGTCGCTGTTCTGGTTGACCAGGTGGTTGTTCCTGAAATCGAGCGGCCCCGACAGGACCGGCCACCCGTTGGCCATCGAGATGTGACGGATGTCCAGCTTCCCCAACCCGTTCGCGTTGGCGTCGTAGTAGTGGTAGGCGAGATACTTCTCGGCTCCGTCGTCGTAGACGTCAGCGCCGCCCGCGCCGACCTTCGGCCACGCGCCGCTGAGCGCGGCGGCGGGGGTGGCGCCGACGAGCTGGAGCAATGTCGCCGCGAGCAGAGCGAGCACGGCCACGAGAGCGGAGCCACGACGGCGGTGCCTGACCGCGCGGATGGTGTCCCTGTTGATCCTTCCGAACACGTGATCCTCATTTCCCAGGAGAACGACGGGCCAGGTCGCACGGGGTCAACGGCACGACTGCGCGGCCGAGGGGCAGGTGGCCGCGCAGTCGTGTTCACCGGGTTGAGAACCGCGGACGGGCGGCACACCCGCGGCCGATGCGCGGAACGTCGGTCAGCCGGCCACCTGGACCAGCGACCACTGCTGTTCGAGCCGGTTCTCGTCCGGCCACTGGATGACCTCCGCGCCGTCGGCGGTCGATCCGCCACCGACGCTGAGCAGCTTGCCGCTGTGACGGGCGCGGATCTCGTAGTAGGCGCCGACCGGTTCGAGCGTGAAAGCCTGGTCGGGCGCCAGGTTCTGCACCCACTGCGCGGCCCTCGCGGCGTCGGCGGTGCTCGCTCCGTAGATGGACACGGCGCGGCCGCTGTTGCGGTTGAGGAGCGACCGGTAGCCGCCACCGATGTCGGTCACGTGCCAGTGCTGGTTGAAGCCGCCGTTGTCCGCCCACTGCACGAGGTTCGCGCCGTCGGCCAGGTCGGCGCCGAACGCGTCGAGCACCTTGCCGCTCTGCCGGTTGACCAGCTTGTAGTACGCCCCGGCGGAACGTCCGAAGTCGATGTCGGCGTGCCGAATGGTGCCCGCGCCCGACAGGATCAGCACTCGGCCGGTGCGGGGCACGTGCGTCAGGTTGCGGAAGTAGCCCGCGTCGATGGTGGTGTGCTGCCGCGTCCAGGCCCCCGTGCTGCTGCCGCTCGGGTTGACCCAGACGTCACCGCTGCCTGACGCGTTGAACATCAGCCTGCCGTCGGGAAGCCGGATGACGACCGGGCTTCCGCCCGTCGTGAGTGCCGGAGACCCAGCCGTGACCGGGAGTGCGCTGATGTTGGTGCCCGCCTCACCACCGACGGAGAAGAAGTCCAGCGGGTTGGACGAGATCTTGTAGCGCACGTTGTCGCCGCCGCCGAAGTACTCGTACGTCATCATCCACCGGCCGTCGGTGGTCGGGACGACGTTCGGCATGCCCGGACGTCCGCCGCCGATCTGGTTGACCCCGCCGACGCTGTGGGTGTACCCCGCGACGTCGAGCACGGGCGCGCTCCAGGGACTGGACGAGTTGCCGTTCCAGGTGCGGTGGGCGATGACCTGCCCGTGCGAGTCCCCTGCCGTGGCGTTGTCGGCCCGCATGGTCAGCACACCGGTCGAGGTGTTGTAGCCGGTGAAGTCGTTCTCGTCCGAGTAGTACGCGACCAGTTGGTTGTTGTACACCATCAGGTACGGCTCCCACACGGGGTCGACCTGGCGGTAGGTGTTGGCGCGCGCGATGCGCTGACCGATGGCCCCGGCGCTGCCGCCCTGCCAACCGGCGGTGGTGATGATGTTGAGGAAGGTCCAGGACGCGCCCTGGTCCGTGCTGGAGTACAGGGCGGTCGCCATGTCACGGCGGTCGCCGTCGTTCGTCGGCACCCAGTTCGGGTTCGCGGCCTTCTGCTCGGTGTAGTAGTGGTCCTCACCCGTCACCGTCGTCGACAGCAGCAACGTGCCGGCGCTCAGGCTGCCGACGTTCTGGGGCAGGACGTAGAAGAACGGGCTCCCCCAGTTGCTCGTGTACTTCGCGTGCGCGGGGTTGCTCGACATGTACGCCGGCGCCCGGACTTCGGACAGCGGCTGCCACGTCGTGCCGTCGTCGTCACTGCGGTACACCGGGATGACCTGCCCGACCGCCGTTCCGGTGGGGCCGACGAGCGCCCTCTCGAAACCGGCGACCAGGCGTCCGCTCGGGAGCGCCGCCGCCTTGGAGTAGATCGCGCAGTTGCCGAGACCCTTGGTGCACTGCGCGTTCGACGGCAGTTGGTAGAGCGTTCGAGGTGTCGGGCTGACGGCTTGGCCGGGGACGGCCGGCAAGGCCAGCAGGCCCGCCCCCATCACTGCGATCACGGCCCTTGTGAGCCACTTCATCGTGTTCACGGACTGTCCAATCAGGAGTTGGTCGGATCTTCACCGTGCCGAGCGGATGGTCGCGGCGACGGCGGGTGTCGGTTTACTCGGTGGGACGTCGTAGAACGGCGACCGCACGAGGTGGGAGGGCAAGCGGTTGTCCGGCCGCCACGTCAGGGCCGATCACGATGTCTCCGCCCGGCTCGGAGACCTCGACCGGTTCGTCGGTGCGGTTGATCAGGAACCAGAAGGTGGTGTCGTGGTCACCGCGGACGGCCAGCTCGACCAGGCCTCGGACTTCCACCGGGAGTTCACTGTGGACGGCGGCTGCGTCCAGGATCTCGGTCAGCACCGGACGCAGGCCCGTTGCCCCGAGGCGGGTGGAGACGTACGTGGCCGATCCGGTCGCCGTGACCCGCCTGGTGATCGCGGCTCGGCCCGCGTGGTCGCCGGACTTGTACCAGGCGAGAACCTCCACCTCGGCCGCCGTGACGTCGATGCGGTCCGTCCACATCGTGCCCGTCGTGCCGTTGTCCAGGTCCACCCGCCGGTCGTCGGGCAGCGGCCCGAACTCCTCGATCCGGATGCCCAGCAGTTCCCGCAGCGCGCCGGGGTAGCCGCCCGGCCAGACGTGGTCGTTCTCGTCGACGATGCCGGAGAAGTACGTCACGGCGAGGTGTCCCCCACCGGCGACGTACGCGGTCAGGCGCTGGGCCAGCGTCGCCGGAACGACGTGCAGCACCGGCGCGATGACGACGTCGTACCCGTCGAGCGGCGTGTCCACGGGCACCACGTCGACGCGGACGCCGAGGTCGAGGAAGGCCGAGTACCAGTCGAGCGCTTCCTGCCGGTAGTCCAAGCGGGAGGTCGGGTGGGAGTCCTGTTCGGACGCCCACCACGACTGCCAGTCGAACACGATGGCGGCACGCGCCGGGCGGCGCACCGAACCCGCGACGGGACCGAGTTCCCGCAGGGTCCGGCCGAGTTCGGCGACGGATCGGTAGACCTCGCTGTCCTCGCCGGCGTGCGGCAACATCGCGGAGTGGTACTTCTCCGCGCCGGCCACCGACTGCCGCCACTGGAAGAAGCACACCGCGTCGGCGCCGTGGGCCACGTTGGTCAGCGAGTCGCGGGCCAGTTCGCCCGGCCGTTTCGCGAGGTTGACCGGCTGCCAGTTGACGGCGCTGGTCGAGTGCTCCATCAGGAACCACGGGCGTCCCGGAGCCAGGTTGCCGGTCAGGTTCGCCGAGAACGACAGCTCGTCGAGCGCCTGCGGTCCGGGGTGCACGTAGTGGTCGTTGGAGACGAAGTCGACCTCGTGCGCCCAGTCCGCGTAGTCCATGCCCTTGATGCCGCGCATGACCATGAAGTTGGTCGTGACCGGCACGTCGGGGGTGACGGCCCTCAGGACATCGCGCTCCGCCCGCAGGTAGTCCTTCAGGGCGTCGGAGGAGAAGCGCTTGAAGTCCAGCTGCTGGGTCGGGTTCGGGTGTGCCGCCGCCTGCCGGGGAGGCAGGACGTGGTCCCAGTCGCTGTAGTGCTGCGACCAGAAAGCCGTTCCCCAGGCGGAGTTCAGGCCGTCCAACGTGCCGTAACGAGCCCGCAGCCACGTTCGGAACGCACGCGCCGCATCGTCGGAGTAGTCGTAGATGTTGTGGCAGCCCAACTCATTGGACACGTGCCAGGCCGCCAGCGCCGCGTGGTCCGCGTACCTCTCGGCCATGGTGCGAACCAACCGCAGCGCGTGCTCGCGGAAGACGGGCGAGGTGGGCCGCCAGTGCTGGCGCGCGCCCGGCCACACGGTCGCGCCGTTCCGGTCGACCGGAAGGACTTCCGGGTGTTCGGCGGTCAACCAGGGCGGCGGCGAGGCGGTCGCCGTGGCGAGGTCCACGGCGATGCCTCCCGCGTGCAGCAGGTCCATCACGGTGTCGAGCCAGGCGAAGTCGTGGACGTCCCGGGAGGGCTGGATCCGGGCCCACGAGAAGATCCCCAGCGAGACGATGTTCACCCCGGCCGCCCGCATCGCCCGGATGTCGTCGGCCCAGACCTCGGCAGGCCACTGTTCCGGGTTGTAGTCGGCGCCGAAGGCCAGCTGCGCCGCGGCGGAGTGCGGCCGGCGCAGCCAGCGAGGCGCGGGGTGAGGAACCACTGCTGCTCCTTGACGTTCGAAGTGGGTCATGAGTGGCGTCGGCGTGACCGTTGCCTGCATGTTTACGTCAACATGGTGGTGGTGCACGGCGACCATCTCCCGATAGAGCGGTGATCACCGAGGAGTCCGTCCACTACAGGGTCACGCCACGATCAGGCGGACCATGTTAACGTGAACATGGCGCTGATAGTGTCACCCGCGCCACAGGATCGTCAAGACCCGGATCGCGTCAGGACCAGGCGCCCCGTCGAGAAAGGTGACAGGCGATGAGCGCCGCAGAGACCCCGCCCGGAGCGACACCTCCACCGGATCCGCCCACGAGGAGAGGTCGTGCGAAACGCGCGGTCTCCATCGGTGACGTGGCGCGACTGGCCGGCGTCTCGTCGCAGACGGTGTCCCGGGTTTCCACCGGTCACCCGCGGGTGATCCCGTCGACCCGTGAACGCGTGCTCTCCGCCATGAAAGAGCTGGGCTACCGGCCGAACAGCGCCGCACGGGCGCTGAGGATGGGCGAGTTCCGGACCATCGGCGTCGTGCTGTTCACCCTGTCCAGCACCGGCAACAGCCGCACGGTCGAGGCGATCGCCGACCACGCCGCCGCCGAGGGCTACGCGATCACGCTCATCCCCGTCGCGCGGCCGACCCAGGACGACGTCCTCGGAGCGTTCACCCGCCTGGAAGAGCTCGCGGTGGACGGTGTCGTCGTGATCATGGAGGTGCACCTGTTGGACACCGCCACGGTGACGCTGCCACCCGGTGTGCAGCTGGTCGTGGTCGACTCCGACGCGGGAGACCACTACGCGGTGGTCGACAGCGACCAGTACGACGGCGCCCGGCAGGCCGTTCGCCACCTGCTGGACCTGGGGCACCGCACGGTCTGGCACGTCGCCGGCCCGACCGGGTCATTCGCCGCCGAACGCCGTGCCGAGGCGTGGCGCACGACCCTCAAGGAGGCCGGCCGCCGCGTTCCGCGCATCGAGCAGGGCGACTGGTCGGCCGCGTCCGGCTACGAGGCCGGTCTGCGACTGGCCGAGCAGCCGCGGTGCACCGCCGTGTTCGCCGCCAACGACCAGATGGCGTTGGGCGTCCTGCGGGCCTTCCACGAGCACGGCCGCAGCGTGCCCGACGACGTGAGCGTGGTCGGGTTCGACGACATCCCCGACTCGGCCTTCTTCATCCCACCGCTGACCACGGTCCACCAGGACTTCGCCGAAGTGGGGCGGCGTTGCGTCCAGCGCCTGCTCCAGCAGATCCGCCGCGAAGCAACCGACGCCGACGCGGGCCTGGTTCCGACCCAGTTGGTCGTTCGCCACAGCGCAGCGCCGCCCCGCCGCGCGCGGTGACGCGGCGGCGGGGCTTCTCGTGCTGCGACTCCGTCAGGCAGGCGCCTGGCGCCAACGCTGGTTCGTGCCGCCGTTGCAGGTCCACTGGATGAGCAAGGTGCCGCTGGCCGTGCTGGACGAGGGGACGTCGAGGCACTTGCCGCTTGCGCGGTTGGCGAGTGACACGGTGGTCGCGTCGAGCTGACGCACCGTCCACTGCTGGTTGTTGCCGCCGTGGCAGCCGTACTGCAACACGCTCGCGCCGTCCGCGGTCGAACTGCTCGACACGTCCAGGCACGAGCCGGTGGCCCGGTTGATCACCTCGACGTAACCGCCCGGCTTGGCGCGGAACTGCCAGTGCTGCGCCTGCGCGGTCGACGCGGTCGCCTGCCGGACCGACGAACCCGAGGTGTCGAGCCTGAGGCCGCTGTGCTGCGCGGTGAACGTCGAGAACGGACCCACACCGCCCGCGGTCTGCACCACCGTGCGGATCGTGCCGTCCGCGTTGTGGTGCAGGCGATCCATCACGACCGACCTCTTGTACCCGCCGCCGCCGGTGCGGGCGTTCTTGTGGTAGGCGATGTACCACTCCCCCTGGTACTGCACGATCGACTGGTGGTTCGTGCTCACGTTGACGTAGTCCAGGACGACGCCGCGATAGGTGAACGGGCCCAGTGGTGACGTGCCGGTGGCGTAGTGGATCTGGCCCGGCCAGCCGGTCGAGTAGGTGAAGTAGTAGGTGCTGCCTACCTTGTGCAGGTGAGGCGCCTCGCCGTACACCGTCGAGCCGGTCACCCGGACGTCGGTGATCGGTCCGGACGTGGACACCATGTCGGCGCCCAACCGCACCACCTTCGGCGTCCTCGTGCCGAAGTACATGTAGGACGAACCGTCGCTGTCGGTGAAGATCATCGGGTCGATGGGCTCGTCGCCGACGTTCGTGTCCCGGGCCTGGTCGACGAGCGGGTTGCCGCGGGCGTCGGTGAACGGACCCGTCGGGGACGACGAGACCGCCACACCGATCTTCGTGCGGTCGACGGGGAGGTAGAGGTAGTAGCGGCCGTTCCGCTCCGCCGCGCCGGGCGCCCAGGCGTACCGGCTCGCCCAGGAGAAGCCCGCGATCGAGAACACGTCGCCGTGGTCGGTCCAGTCCACCAGGTTCGACGACGAGTAGGACCGCCACGACTTCGAGTCCCAGTAGGTGCCGCTGTTGGTCTGGTCGTCGGTGAGGTAGAGGTGCACCCGTCCGTTGAACACGTGCGCGGACGGGTCCGCGACGAACCGGTCGGGGATGATCGGGTTCGCGGCGCTCGCCTGTGGCACGCCGATCACCGCGGAACCCACGAGCACACCGGCGGCAAGGATGCCGCGGAGGGCCATCCGGCCCCGACCACGGCGCCTTCCCATCTCATGCGCGGGCCGCGCCATGAGGGCCGGTCGACCACTGCGTGAAATCTCGATGGCGATCACGTCCAATCTGCGAAGTGCGAGTCTGGTCCGCTGCGGCTCGAGTGGGACTCCGGCCCCGCGCTCGGCGGCATCGCGCATCGCCGACCGACTTTGCCGCACTGGGGCACGTCGCGGCCGCGACTTCACCCGCAGAGCTGTCGATCAAGCACGGTGTTAACGCTAACATGACTTCGCTCGCACCCCAATACCCCGTTTCGACGAAGCGCTCAGCGCAGGGTCGAGCCGCGATCCAGGTCCAGCAGCGGCAGCTCGGCCCGGGTCGGAAGCCCTTCCCAATCGCCGGTCGTCATGACGGCGAAGGCGCCGGTGGCGTTGCCCCGCGCCAGGCAGTCCGCCGGGGGCAGTCCGTCGAGCACGCCGGACAGGTAGCCGGCGGTGAACGCGTCGCCCGCGCCGACGGGGTCCACCACTCGCACGCGGTACGCCGGGGCGGTCCAGCTGCCGTCGGGGGTGCGGACCCGCGCCCCGTCCGCGCCGAGCTTGGTGACGACGTGGTCGCCGCCGCCGACGAGGTCGAGTTCGGCCGGCGATCCGATGAGCACGGACGCCTTGCGCGCGAGAGGCGTGAGCACCCGTGACGCTTCGCGCGCGGACCACAGGAGGCTGCGGTGGTTGACGTCGAACGACACGAGGCCGCCCGACTCGCGCACGTGGTCGACGGCGGCGTGCACCGCGGCCAGCGGCCCGGGGCCCAGCGCGGGGGTGATGCCGGTGACGTGGAGCAGTCGCGTGCCGCCGGTCAACCCGGTGAGCGCGTCCTGCGCGGTCAGGCGCGAGCCGGCGGACCCGCGGCGGTGGTACAGGACGCGGGTGACGTCCGGTGTCCGTTGCTCGAACAGGATCAGCCCGGTGGGCGCGTCCTCGTCCCGGACCGCGGCCGAGGTGTCGACTTCCTCGGCCCGGAGTGTGCGCAGCACCAGTTCGCCGGGTTCGTCCGCGCCGACGCGGCCCACCCAGCGGGTGGTGTGCCCCAAGCGGGACAGGCCGATGGCCACGGTGCTCTCGGCTCCGGCGATCGACGTGGTGGCGGTCGAGCCGAGCCGCCAGCCACCGGTCGACCGCAGCGACATCATGGTCTCGCCGAGCACGACGGCGTCGATCACGACCGGCTCGCGTTCGCCAGGAACGACCGGACCCGTGCCGCCAGGCCCGTCGGGTCGCCGCCCGTGAGAGGTGCGCCGACCCCGACCGCGACGGCGCCCGCGTCGAGGTACCGCGCCACGTCATCGACGCCGATACCGCCCACCGGGACGAGCGGGATGTCGGGGAACGGCGCACGCAGCGCGGCGACGTGCCCCGGTCCGAGCGAGGAAGCCGGGAAGACCTTGACCGCGGTGGCTCCCGCACGGTGCGCGGCGAGGACTTCGGTGGGGGTCAGCGCTCCCGCCAGGACAGGAAGTCCAAGCTCGACCGAAGCGCGCACGCCCTCCCCCAGCGCCGGGGTCACGGTGAAGGTCGCACCCGAGTCCCGCGCCCGGCGAGCGTCGTCCGCGGTCAGGACGGTGCCCGCACCGACGTGGACGTCCGGGCCGACCGCGGCGGCGACCCGTTCGATCACCTCGAGCGCGTCGGTGGAGGTCAGGGACACCTCCAGCACGGAGATGCCGTTGTCCACCAGCACGGCGGCGATGCGCTCGCAGGTCACGGGGTCGTCCCCGCGGATGATCGCCATGAGCCGGTGGGCGCGCAGTGCCTCGATCAGCCGCATTCCTCGTCCGTTCCTCGTCACCATTCCGCGAACGACCCGTCCGCGTGCCGCCACACCGGCGGTCGCCACCGGTGCCCCACCGCGTCCGCCCGGCGCACCGCGTCCTCGTCGACCTCGATCCCCAGGCCAGGGGCGTCCCAGCGGCGCACGGCACCGTCGTGGAAGGTGAACGGGGCGCGGTCGAGCACGTAGTCGAGCAGTTCCGTGCCGGTGTTGTAGTGGATGCCGATGCTCTGCTCCTGGATCAGGAAGTTGGGGGTGGCGAAGGCGACCTGGAGGCTGGCGGCCAGCGCGATCGGCCCCAGCGGGCAGTGCGGCGCCAGGAGCGCGTCGTGCACCTCGGCCAGCGAGGCGATGCGCCGCACCTCGGAGATGCCGCCGGCGTGGGACAAATCGGGCTGCACCACCGCCACGCCGGCACGCAGCGCGGGCAGGAAGTCGGCCCGTGAGTACAGGCGCTCGCCGCAGGCGATGGGCACCGGACTTGCCCGGACCACGTCGGCGAGGCGCTCGCGGTGCTCGGGCAGGACGGGTTCCTCCACGAACAGCGGGTGCAGCGGCGCCAGCTCGGGCAGCACCCGCAGCGCGGCGGCGGTGGTGAAGCGACCGTGGAAGTCCACCGCCACGTCGCGGTCGTCGCCGATGACCTCACGCACGGCGGCGACGCGGTCCACGACGGCGGCGGTCTCGGCGCGGGTGGGCACGGGGCTCATCCGACCGCTCGCGTTGACCTTCACGGCGGTCAGCCCGGCGGCGACCTGCGCGGCGGCGGCGTCGGCGACCTCGGCGGGCTCGTCGCCGCCGATCCAGCCGTAGACCCGGACCCGGTCGCGGACCGCGCCGCCGAGCAGCTGGTGCACGGGCACGCCCAGCGACTTGCCGAGGATGTCCCACAGGGCCTGGTCGATGCCGGCGGCGGCGCTGGAGAGGACCGGGCCGCCGCGGTAGAACGCGGATTTGGTCATCAGCTGCCACAGGTCCTCGATGCGGCCCGGGTCGGCGCCGACGAGCAGGTCGGACAGCTCCGCGACGGCCGTGCGCACCGTCTCCGCGCGCCCCTCCACGACCGGTTCACCCCAGCCGGTGACGCCCTCGTCGGTGCTGACGCGGCAGAACAACCAGCGGGGCGGGACCAGGAAGGTCTCGACGGCGGTGATCTTCAACGCGGTGCGCTCCTCGCTGGTCGGGGTGCGGTGCTGGTCGGGGTGCGGGGTCGGGGTGCGGGGTCGGGGTGCGGTCAGGACGAGGTCTTGTAGACGCTCCACCCGCCGTCGACCGGCACCGAGGCGCCGGTGACGAACGAGGCGTCGTCGCCGACCAGGAAGGCGATCACGGCGGCCACCTCCTCGGGACGACCCAGACGCCGCACGACGGTCTGCTCGGCGCTGGCACGCCGCTCGTCCTCGCCGATGTCGTCCCACGCGGCGGTCAGCACGGGACCGGGCAGCACGGCGTTGACCCGGACCTCGGCGCCGTACTCGACGGCCAGCTGGCGGGCCAGCCCGGTGAGGCCGGCCTTTGTGGAGGCGTAGGCGGCACGGCCGGGCAGTCCGAACAGGGCGTGCACGGAGGAGACCAGCACGATCGCGCCACGCCGGTCGCGCCGCAGGTCGGGCAGGCACTCGCGGACACCGAGGAAAGCGCCGGTGAGGTTGACCGCGAGCTGCCGTTCCCAGGACTGCGCCGTGGTCTCGTGAGCCGGGCGCACGTCGACGGTGTAGGCGTTGCCCACCAGCACGTCGACCGCTCCCAGCCGTTCGCGGCAGGCCCGCACGGCGTCGGCCCAGTCGGCCTCCGAACTGACGTCGCAGCGCAGGGCGATCGCACGTCCGCCCGCGGCGGTGATCGCGGACGCCACGGCGTCGGCCTCCGGCGAGACGTCCAGCAGGGCGACGGCCGCGCCGTCACGGGCCAGCCGGTGCGCGGTGGCCGCGCCGATGCCGTTGGCCGCGCCGGTCACCACGGCCACGCGGCCGGTCAGCGGCCCGGTCACCGGTGCTCCGCACGGGCGGCCATGGTGTCGATGTCCTCCAACGCCTTGGCCAGCAGGTCGAGCATGGCCAGTTCGGCGCGCGGCGCGTCGCCGTCGCGCACGCCGTCGAGCACGGCCCGGTGGCTGGGCACGGGGTCGTCGGCGCCCGAGTGGGCGTGCACCAGCCGGTCGCGGGCGCGCAGGCCGGGTTCCAGGAGCAGGTCCATCCGGGCGAAAAGCTCGTTGCCGGTGGCGGTGAGCAGGGCGCGGTGGAAGGCCGCGTCGGCTTCCGCGGCTGCCGCGGGGTCGCCACCGGCCGAGGCCATGGCCGCCAACGCGGCGTCGAGGGCTTCCAGATCCGCGTCGGTGCGCCGCAGGGCCGCGCGGTGGGCGACCGCGGGTTCGATGACCGACCTCAGGTCCGCCAGGTCGCGCAGGACCCGGTCGGCGTCGCCGCCGTCGATGCGCCAGTCGATCACGTCGTTGTCGAGCAGGTTCCACGCCGTGCGGGGGCGCACGAAGGTGCCGCGCTTCTGCCTCGCGTCCACGAGACCCTTGCCGGTCAACACCTTCAGCGCCTCGCGCAGCACCGTGAGGCTGACGTCCAGCTCCGCACCGAGCGCCCGGAGGTCCAGGACGTCACCGGGCGCGTACTGCCCGCTCACGATGCGCGAGCCGATGTCCTGCACGACTTGGTAGTGCACGCCGCGGCCGGTGTAGCGCGCCATGTTGCCTCCCGCTGTGATGACCCCACCCTAGCAAGTCCTCATTAATTATGAATAATTCTTGACACCCGGAGTGGCCACTGCCCACGATGAACCCGCCGCCGACCACCGGAGCCCAGGAGCGCACATGCTCTCGCTGCACGCCCACGATCCCGGTCCACCGCTGGTGGGACACCTGCCGATGGGCACGGCGCCTGACGACGCCAGACCCGTCCGGGTGGACAGCCGGGCGCTGAGCCGGGACGGACGCCCGTGGCTGCCCGTGATGGGCGAGTTCCACTTCAGCCGCTTCCCCGAATCACTGTGGCGGCGCGAGCTGCTGCTGATGAGGGCCGGTGGGATCGACCTCGTCGCCACCTACCTGTTCTGGAACCACCACGAGGAAGTCCGCGGGCGACTCCGTTTCGACGGCAACCGCGACGTGCGGCGCTTCGTGGGGCTGTGCGCCGAACTCGGCCTCGCCGTGTCGGTGCGCATCGGCCCGTGGTCGCACGGCGAGTGCCGCAACGGCGGGTTCCCGGACTGGCTGTCCGATGTGGACTGCGCACCGCGCACCGACGACGGCGCGTACTTGGCGCTGGTGCGGCCGTACTACGCGGCGATCGCCGAGCAGTTGGCCGGGCTGTGGTGGGGCGACGGCGGTCCCGTCGTCGCGGTGCAGGTGGAGAACGAGCTGTACGACCAGCCGGGTCACCTGGCCACGCTGCGCGCGCTCGCCGAAGAGGTGGGCATCCACGCACCCCTGTGGACGGCGACCGGCTGGGGCGCCGCACGACTCCCGCCCGACGTGGTCCTCCCCGTCTACGGCGGTTACCCCGAGGCGTTCTGGGAGGACGCCTTCGACGGGTGGGCGCGCGAGGTGCGGCGGCACTACTTCCCCACCCCGATCCGGGACGACCACGCCATCGGCGCCGACCTGCGCACCACCGCGCCGCAGGGCAGCGGCTCCGACGACACGCGCTACCCGTACGCGACGTGCGAGGTGGGCGGCGGCATGGCCATCGCCTACCACCGGAGGCCGCTGATCCCGGCGGCCGACGTGTCGGCCCTGGCGCTGGCCAAGCTGGCGAGCGGGTCGGCGTGGCAGGGCTACTACCTCTACCACGGCTGCTCCCAACGGCTGGACCTCACGACCACCAACCAGGAGTCGCACGCCGGCGGCTACCCCAACGACCTCCCCGTGGTGGACTACGACTTCCAGGCGCCGCTGGGCCAGTACGGGCAGGTGCGGCCGTCGTTCGCGGCGCTGCGGCTCCAGCACCTGTTCCTGCGCGACTGCGGCGTCGACCTCGCCCCCGCCGGACTGCACCTGCCCGACGAGCGGCCGTCGAGCCTGGACGACCGGCGCACTCCGCGCTGGTCGGTGCGGTGGAGCGGAGGCCCGGCGTTCCTGTTCGTCACCAACCACCAACCGCACGAGCAGCTGCCCGACCACCACGACGTGCGCTTCGAGGTGGCGCTCGGCGACCGGACCGTGCGGCTGCCCGCCGAGGGCGTGACGATCCCGTCCGGGGCCTCCTTCGCCTGGCCGATCGGTCACCGCGTCGGCCGGGTCGAACTGGCCTGGGCCAGCGCGATGCCGGTGGGCCGGTTCACCGTGGACGGCGTGCTCACGGCCGTGTTCGTCGCCACCGCGGGCATCACACCGCAGTTCGCCATGCCTGCGGGGACGCGGGTGGAAGGGGCTCCGGTCGACGGTCGGGGCGTCGTCACCGTCGCCATTCCCGGGCCGGGCGCCGTGGTCACCGCCACCACCACCGACGGCGAGGTGGCGCGACTGCTGGTGCTGGACGAGGAGAACGGCCTGCGGTTGCAACGCGTCACCGTGGACGGGATCGACGCGCTGGTGCTCTGCGACGAACCCCTGGTGGTGGACGGGGACACGGCCTGGGTGGAGACGACGGCGGACCACCTCGACGTGTCGTTCCTGCCCGCGCCGGAGCAGGTCGCCGGGGAACCGCACGGCGCGTTCACGCGGGTCCGCCTCACCGTGCCGCGGACCTCGCACGAACCGGTGGCCGAACCGGTGCGCGCCGAACCGGTGCGCGCCGAACCGGTGCGCGCCGAGGCGCAGGCACCGCCGACCCGGACCGGCGGTCCCCGGCACCGGGCCTCGGCGCCGCTGGAGCAGGACTTCGAGCACGCCGCCGTCGTCCGCGTCGACGTGCCCGCCGAAGCGCTGCACGGCGACGACGAAGTGCTGCTGGTGCTCGACTACACCGGGGACGTGGCCCGCGCGTACGTCGGGGAACGGCTCGTGGCCGACCACTTCTGGCACGGCCCCGAGTGGGAGATCGGCCTGCGCCGCTTCGCCGACCAGGTGGTGGAGCACGGCGTCGAGATCAAGGTCCTGCCCCGTCCACCGGACAGCGCCGTGTACGTGGACCACTCGGTGCGCGCCCGGTACAAGGCCGCGCTGGACACCGCACGGGTCGAATCGGTCCGGTTGGTGCGCCGCGCCCGGGTGGAGCTGTGGTGAACGCGGCGAGGAACCCGTTCACCAGGCGTGCCCTGCTGCGCGGCGCGCTGGGCGCAGCGGCCGTGGGTGCGTTGGGGGCGTGCGGGTCCCGCTCTACGACCCCGATCACCTCGGGCGCGGTGGACCTGCGGATCTGGACCCACGACCCCGGCTACGTCACCGCGTTCACCCGGGCCGCCGGCGACCCGGCCATCACGAGCGGTTCCGCGTTCACCTTCCAGCCCCGGACCACCTCCGTCGCGCCGGGCGACATCGTCACCCGCGTGATCGCCCAGGCCGTGGCCGACGGGAACACCCCGGACCTGGCGGGCGTGGTCATCGACCAGTTCCCCCGGGTCATGGGCTCGGCGATCGCCGAGAACCTGTTCGTGGACCTCACCGACACCGTCGCGCCTATGGGCGACGACCTGCTCAAGCTCGCCCCGTACTCGGTGGGCGGCAAGCCCTACGGCCTGGACTCCGACAACTCGATCACCGTCCTGTACTACCGGCAGGACGTCCTCGCCGAGCACGGCGTGCCCGAGGACGTCGCCACGTGGGAGGAGCTGGCGGAGCACGGCGAGCGGCTGGCCCGCGACAAGCAGGTCAGCCTGGGCATGGTGTCCGTCGGCGACAACGGCGCGATCGTCAACGGCTTCACGCAGATGCTGCTGCAACGCGGCGGCCGGGTGTTCGACGAGTCCGGCGCGCTCGTGCTCGATTCGCCCGAGGCGGTCGAGGTGCTGGAGTTCCTGGCGCGTGGGGTGAAGAGCGGATTCCTGCTGGCGCTGCCCGACCCGTACGGCAGCGCGTGCGCCGCCGCGCTGAAGTCCGGGCGACTCGCCGCGACCGCCATGCCGAACTGGTACAACGCCTACGGGTTGCAAGCCAACGTGCCCGACCAGAAAGGTCGGTGGCGCATGCGCACGCTGCCGAGGTTCGCCGGCGGCGGGCACTTGGCCACCACGCTGGGCGGCACCGCGTTCACCGTGGTCAAGGACAAGCCGGCCACGCAGGCGGCGCTGGAGTTCCTGCGCCGGGTCTACCTGACGCGCGATGGACAGGTGTTGCGCTACCACGCGGGCGGCTACCTGCCGACGCTGCGCCCCCTGTACCGCGACCCCGAACTGCTGGCAGTCCAAGACGACTACCTCGGCGGCCAGCGCGTGTTCGACGTCTACTCCGCGGCGGCCGACGACCTGCCGCTGTTCCACCAGGCCGCGGGCATGCAGGTGCTGGCCGCGGTGCTGGGCGGCCCGGTGCTCGACGCACTGCGAGGACGCACGTCCCCCCGCGCCGCGATCCAGGCGGGTATCGCGGCCTACCGGCAGCAGGCGAAGCGATGAGCACCCCGACCCTCGAACGTGAGCGGGCCAAGCCCGGCGCCCCGCCACCCGCGCCGGGTTCGTGGTGGTCGCGCCACCAGCGCGAAGCGGCGCCGTACGCCTTCATCTCGCCGTTCTTCGTCCTGTTCGGCCTGTTCATGGCCGTGCCGATCCTCGTCGGCCTGTACCTGAGCTGCACCGAGTGGGCCGGGTTGGGCACGCCGAAGTGGGTCGGCCTGCGCAACTACACCGACCTGCTGACCGACGCGAGCTTCTGGACGTCGATGGGCAACACCGCGCTGTACGTGGTGTTCACGCTGCTGGTCGTGGTCCCCGCGGCGCTGCTGATCGCCCAGGCCCTCAACGCCCGCGGCCTGCGCGGGCGGGACGTGTTCAGGCTGGCGTTCTTCATGCCGGTGGTCATCTCCCCCATCGTGATCACGCTGGTGTTCGGCCTGTTCTTCGACACCGAGTTCGGCATCGTCAACGGCGCGCTCAAGGCGGTGTTCGGGTTCGGCGGCATCGACTGGACCGGCGACCCGACGTGGGCCAAGGTCGCCGTCGTCGTCCTCGTGCTGTGGCGCTGGACCGGCTACCTGACCGTGTTCTTCCTGGCGGGGCTCCAGAACGTGCCGCGCGAGCTGTACGAGGCCGCCGCCATCGACGGCGCGGGACCGGTGCGCCGGTTCACCGACGTCACCCTGCCCGCGCTCAAGCCGGTGACCGCGTTCGTCGCGGTGACGGTGCTGGTCAGCACCGCGCAGATCTTCGAGGAACCGTTCCTGCTCACCCGGGGAGGGCCGGGCGAGGCGACGCTGTCGGTGGCGATGTTCGTCTACCGCGCGGGCTTCGAGCGTCAGCAGCTCGGTTACGCCGCCGCGGCCGGTGTAGTGCTGTTCATCGTCGTCGTGAGCGTCGGGCTGCTGGCCAACCGCCTGCTCGGCGTGGGGAGGGACCACCGGTGAGCACCCTGACCGCACGCCGTCCGTTCGGCGGCCGACTGCTGCTCTACGCCTTCCTCGTCACGTTGCTGCTGGTCTTCGCGCTGCCACTGCTGTGGGCGTTGTCGTCGTCGTTCAAGAGCCGCGCCGACATCTTCTCCTACCCTCCCGCCCTGCTGCCGAACCCGGCCGTGCTGGACAACTACCGGGGTCTGCTGGAGGCGCAGCCGTTCTGGAGCTGGTTCGCCATCAGCACGGTCGTCGCCGTCATCTCCACGGTGGTCTCGGTGCTGCTGTGCTCGCTGGCCGGGTTCGCCTTCGCCAAGTACCGCTTCCGCGGCCGCAACGCCCTGTTCACGATCATGTTCAGCTCGCTGGCCGTGCCGTTCGCGGTGATCGTCGTGCCGCTGTTCATCATGGTCGCCAAGGCGCGGCTCACCGAGCCGTACTTCGCCCTCGTCGTCCCCTGGGTGGCGCCGGCGTTCGGGATCTTCATGATGCGCCAGTACACCGAGCAGGCAGTGCCCGACGAACTCCTCGACGCTGCCCGCATCGACGGCTGCACCGAGTTCGGCCTGTTCCGGCGTGTGGTGCTGCCCTTGCTTCGACCCGCGTTGGGCGCGTTGGGGGTGTGGTCGTTCCTCAACAGCTACAACAGCCTGCTGTGGCCGCTGATCGTGATCAGCGAACCGGAGGACTACACGCTCCCCATGGGCATCCAGGCGCTGTTCGGCGCCACCGGACGGCAGTACGACCTGGTGCTGGCGGGGTCCGTACTGGCCGCCGTGCCGAGCCTCCTGGTGTTCTTCCTGCTGCGCAAGCAGTTGCTGGAAGGTCTGACCGCCGGGGCGGTGAAGGCATGACTCCGGAGAAGCTGACCATCACGCTGTGGGACTTCTCCTGGTACACCCGCACCGGGCCGGGTGAGCCGTTCGAAGACCTCGACCGGGCGTTCGCCGAAGCGGTGGAGCGGGGCTACAACACCGTGCGGATCTGCGCGATGCCGCTGCTGCTCGGTTCCGGCATCGACACCTCCGCACTGCGACTCGGCCCGTTGGGCGGCGGCTACGGCAGCCGCGTGCGGTGGTACAACGTGGGCGCACCCACCACCATCGACGCCCACGCCCACCTGCTGGCGCTGTTCCGGGCGGCACGGCGGCACGGCTGCTTCGTCATCCTGTCCAGCTGGGAGTACCAGCAGAGCCCGTTGTTCGCGCTGGATCGGCCCTGGTTCGACGCGATCACGGCGATCGACCCGGAGGACCGCGCCGCGGCGTTGGCCGACGCCTTGGCCGACCTGGTCGACTTCCTGGCCGAGCACGGCTTGGACGACCGCGTGGTGTTCACCGAACTGCACAACGAGGTCCAGGCCGGACACCTCGCCGACGGCCTCGACGGTGATCTCGTGGTCGCCTTGCGCCCCCGTTTGGAACGCGGGATCGCCCGGTTCAAGCAACGCCACCCCGGCCATCCCGTCACCGTCAACTACGCAGGCGTTCCCGTGGGGTCGATGCGCGGCATCCCGCGCACGGTCGACGTGGCCGTGTTCCACCCCTACGTCTACGGCGTGCTGGACGAGCTGCTCGACGCGTTCGCCCTGCGTGACACCACCCGGCCCTTCCCCCAGGAGCGTGCCCACCGCGAACTGCTGCGCCCCGGCGCTCCGGACCTGGACGACTGGCTCCCACCGCAGGAGAACCGCCGGCGGCTGGACGCCACCATCGTCGGCAGGCGAGAGGTGTACGTCCACGACTGGTGCGACCCCGACAAGTGGGACGCGTGGCTCTACGACCGCTACGCCACCCACCGCACCGCCATGCGTCAACAGCTCACGACCTGGATCGACGCCGCCGCCGACTGGGCCGCCAACGCCGACGTGCCGCTGGTGTTCGGCGAGGGCTGGATCGGCTACACACCCCTGCACGGCGCCTTCGAGGAAGGCCCCGTCGGCGCCGCGTTCTGCCGCACCGCCGCGACCGAGGCCGCCCGGGTCGGCGCGTGGGGCTCGGTCGTCTGCTCCAACGCCGCCCCGCACCACCCGATGTGGCACGACGTCGCGCTCCAACTCGAGTGCAACGCCCTGCTCACCCGCTCCTGAACATCGTCCGAAACGGTCGCGGTAGTCGGCCTGGCCGGCCACCGAGGTGGCCGGCCATCACGAACCTCGTCACCACTTGTCGGACGTGACGATCGCCTTTAGCTGGTCGAGGGTCAGCGGCGGGTGCGGCGCGTAGATCCGACCGCCCGGCGACTCGATCGCAGCGCCCAGGGGGTCCTCCTGGTTGCTGACGTTCAGGAGGACCATCGTCCCGTCCGGCCGCTTGACGCACGCCACGTGCGACACCGCGCCGGGAGCCGCCTGCCCGGTCGCGGTCGCCAGCCGGGAGCCGTCGGGCAGCGTGCTGACATCGCAGTCCTCCGTGCGGAAAAGGCTGCACCACTCCTCGGGCCCGGAATCGCTGGAGGGGATCGACAGGCCGAAGCTCCCGGTGACGCCTGCGGAGGTCAGAGTCCCGACAATCAGCGGGTTGGTGCCGTCCGGGATATCCAGCCGTTCTGTGGTGACCGGTCCTGTCTCCGGGTGCTTCGACGGGGAAGCCCCTGACGACGGGGAAGCCCCTGACAGGGCGACCTTGTCGGTCACCTCGAACGTCGCGGTGTCGCCGAGCACCACCCTGAACCGGGCGATCAGGTCATCCGGCGAGGCGTGGGCCAGGCTGCCCGCCGTGGTCGTGGATGGTGCGGCCGACGACGAGGTGGTCGACGAGTCGGCGGCGTGCGTGCCGGAGTCGCCCGGCACCAGCCACACCGCACCCGCGACCAGGCCCGCCACCGCGACGACGGTGGCCGCGACGGGTACCAGCCGCACTGCCCGCCGCGGCCGCACGACCGGGGCAGTACCCACGGCCGCGGCGTCGGCGCGCCGCTCCAACTCGGCGAAGGCATCGTGGAGGGTGCGCAGGTCACTCATGAGGTCTCCTGGAAGTTGGGGGCGGTGGCGGCGAGGTCGATGCGCAGAGCGTTGAGCGCCCGGTGGATCTGGCTGCGCACGGTCGGTTCCCGGCACCCCAGTTGTGTGGCGATCTCCCTGTCGGACAGTCCCGCGTAGTAGCGCAGGACCACGGCCGCGCGCTGCTTCCTGGGCAGGCCGGCCAGGCGGCCGATCATCGCGTCCCGCTCGGCCCGCTCGTCCGCGCCGTCGGAGATCACCATCGGTTCGACCTCGGCGCGCGGAGACGTGCGGGTCAGCCTTCTGCGCCAGGACAGGTACTCGTTGACGACCATCCGCCGCACGTAGGCGTGCGGCTCGGCCATCACCGAGATCCGTTCCCAGCGCTCGAACGCCCGGCCCAACACGTCGCTCACCAGGTCCTCGGCCAGCCACGTCCGGCAGGTCAGGATTGTGGCGAACCGCATCAGCGCGGGACGCTGCCTTGCCACGTACTCGGCGAACTCCATCGGCCACTCCCGATCATCGACCTGACCTCGTTTTCGCATCCCTAATGCGCCAGTGCCCCCTTTCGTTGCATTTGGTCCTTAACGGCTTCACGCAACGTCCGCGACCTCGATCCTTAGGCAATGCTCCAGTCCTGCGCGGTGAGGCCGTTGCAGGTCCACTGCCGGACCTCGGCGCCTGGTGCGGTGCCCCAGTTGTAGTTGTCCAGGCAGAGACCGCTGTGCCGGTTGACCAGGGTGGTGACGCCGCTGGTGGTGGTCAGCCGCCAGTGCTGGACGGGCAGGTTGTTGCACGTCCACTGGTGGACCACGGCTCCGGGCGCGGTCGCGAAGTCCTTGTTGTCCAGGCACAGGTCGCTGTGGCCGTTGCGGACCTCGTAGTAGCCATCACCGACCGGGGTCAGGGTCCAGTCCTGGACGGGCAGGCCGTTGCAGGTCCACTGCCGGACCTCGGCGCCTGGTGTGGTGACGGCGTTGTAGTCGTCCAGGCAGAGGTTGCTGTGCTGGTTGCGGATGCGCTTCACCGTGGGGTCGGGCACCGGGTTGCCCGACAGGACGTCGATGTCCATGTTGCCGTAGGTGTCCTGCAACATCGCCAGGGATTCGGCGTGCGCGACGGAGTTCCACGGCAGCCAGAGGTCGACCCCGCCGTAGCGCAGGTCGGCCAGGCCGATGGCCTCCTCCACCAGGCCGTCCCGGCCGTAGCCGAGCGGGTTGCCGGGGTACTGGGTGGTCAGCTTGGTGTTGTTGGCGAGCAGCCGTGCCTGTTGCAGGTAGTGGTTGTCGTTGGTGGCACGGTAGAGGCGGTAGAAGTCGAACAGCATCCCGGACTGCCAGGTGTCCATCGCCGAGTGCCCGGTCGCGATGACGCTCTGGCCCCGCACGCCGTACTTCGCGTAGGCCGGGCGGCTGGAGGCCACCGAGTAGTTCCAGGCGAACTGCCAGGTCTCGGCGAAGTCCGCGGCCCGCTGCGCCGCCTGCAACCACCGCTGGTCGCGGGTGTGGTCGTAGGCCGACAGGAACGCCCGCAACGCCAGCGAGGCGGCCTCCTTGTCGGTCACGTTCGGGTTGTCCGGCGTGCCACCCACGTAGGCCGAGGGCAGGTGCACGGTCTGCCACGCGAACTCCGCCGCCCGCAACGCCGCCGTGCGGTACCGGGTGTCACCGGTGTAGGCGGTCAGCTCCATCAGGAACGGGATCGCGTTGTGGGTGTTGTACTTGGCCTGGTTGTCCGGCGCGGTGCCCGCGAGGTTGTACGACCGGTAGTAGGACCCGTCCGCGTTCTGGTTGGCGACCAGCCAGTCGCCGAAGCGGCGGGCGTAGGACTCCCAGGACGCGACCGGCGTGCCGCGGCCTCGCATGAACCGGGCGGCCTTGAGGACGCCCTCCAAGCCATCGGTGGCGATGCGCAGGTAGGTCGGGTAGAAGCTGCGCCACCCCGGCGGGTTCACGTCGTACCACGTCCTGGGCAGACCCGACGGCGCCGACGAGTTCGCCGCCCAGAAGTCCAGGATCTGCCGCCCCTTGGTCGCGTGGTCCGGGCGGTTGTTGAGCAGCCCGTCGCGCAGCATCAGGTAGGCCGCCGGTATCTGCTGACCGACGAACCCCATCTGATAACTGACCTCGCGCACGTTGCCGTCCATCCACACGCTGAACGGCAACCCCGGCGCCCCACCCCAATTCCCCTGGTACGACGCCAGCACGTCCACAGAGGACCGGTAGACCTGCTGGACCGGGACCTTGGTGATCTCCGGGTTGCTCATGTCCCAGTGGTAGCGCCACGAATCGCGCACCGCCGCGCCGAAGTCCGCGGTCTTGTGCGCCCGGATGCGGAACTGGTAGCTCTGCGTGTGCCCGACCGTCACCGGGTTGCTGCGCCGCACCCACGCCGCGCCCCGGTTGACGTAGTTCTTCTCCCCCTCCATACCGGGGTAGACGATCGCCAGCTTGCTCGACGGGACCCGCTGCGCGCCCAACGCGGCGTGCGTGATCCCGCCGTTGACCAACCAGGCCCCGCTGCCCTCGTCCACCGGTGACGCCGCACGCGGGTTCTGGTGGGCGAGACTCACGTCCAGACCGCTGCCCGGGTCGTGCATCATCACGAACGGCAACGGCATCCGCATCTCGCGGAAGTACAGGTAGTTGTCGTTGAGGTTGCTGCCCAACGCCCCCGCCGGCACGGTGCGGTTGCGGTCGTACATCACCCCCGGCGCCAGGAACTGGTAGTCCTGCAACGGTCGCGGAGCCGCGGCACCGATCGTGAACCGGGAGTTGAAGCCCTGGTCGGCCGCGTTGGCGGTGACCACCGCGACGGTCCGGGTCACACTGAACCCACCGCCCGGCGCGGCCTCGTAGCTGTCCCTGAACCTGAACACGCTGCCGTTGCGGCTGCGCACGTCACCGGCGCCGACCAACCGCGTGCCTTCCAGCACGACCGACGCGTACTGCCCGTTGGCGTCCGTGGGCGTCTCGCCGTTCTTGACGATCACCTGCATCGGCTGCTGCTCGGCCAGCACCGACGCGCCACTGGCCACGTCCCGCACCACCACCGATTGAGTGGTCGGGCCGGTGGTGAGCACCAGCTCGTGGTTCCCGGAGCGCAACGAACCCGAGGCGGCCTGCGCACCGGTGCCGCTCACCGGCGCCAGCACCGAGGCAGTCGCCAAGGCCAAGGCAGCGGCGAGTAAGCCCTTCCTTCTGCGGATCATGGTTGAACCCTTCGACGTTGGAGGGCGTGGACCATCCCCGAACGAAGTGGGGACCATGTTAACGCTAACATGGCTGCTCGGGCGGCTCAAGAACCTCAGAGTCCGCGGATCGCGCGCGTTCGATCCCGCGGTTGCCAGTGGCGGCCTCGACACCGACATCTGGGCAGAACGGGCAAGGTCGCCGACCGAAGGGGCAGGACGGACATCCGTACCACCTGCGCGGTGCTCGCTCGGTGCTTCCATGGCTGCGGGACCGCCAGGTGACCTTCGAGGGGAGTGTCCGACGTGGGATACGGCTTGGGTGTCGATCTCGGGACAACGTTCACCGCCGCGGCCGTGTGCGGGCACACCGGAACGCGGATGGTGCCGCTCGGCCCGGACATCGTGACGCCCTCGGTGGCGTTCGCGCGGCCGGACGGCACGCTGCTGACGGGCGCCACCGCGGAGGCCGCCGGGGCCACCGATCCGACGAGGGTGTCCCGGGGGCACAAGCGCCGGCTCGGCGACCCCACCCCGCTGGTGATCGGCGGCACCGCCTACTCCCCCGCCGCTCTGCTCGCCGCGCAGTTGCGCGACCTGGTGTCCGACCTCACCGCGATGGAGGGCACGCTGCCGGAAGCCGTCGTGCTGACGTGCCCGGCGGTGTGGGGCCCGTACCGGCGCGAGCACTTCGACGAAGTGCCGCGCCTGGCGGGCATCTCCGGCGTCCGCATGGTCACCGAGCCCGAAGCCGCCGCGATGCACTACTCGGTCGAACGGCGGCTCGGCGACGGTGAGCTGGTGGCGGTCTACGACCTCGGCGGCGGCACGTTCGACGCCACGATCCTGCGCGCCCGTCCCGGTGGCATGGAGATCCTGGGCACGCCGGAGGGCATCGAACGGCTCGGCGGCATGGACTTCGACGAGGCGCTGCTGGCGCACGTCGACTCACGGCTCGACGGCGCGATCGACGCGCTGGACCCGGCCGACCCGGAAGCCGCGACTGCGCTCGCCACGATCCGCGCGCTGTGCGTGCGCGCCAAGGAAGACCTGTCGGTCGAGCCCGACGTGACGCTCCGCCTGCCGCTCCCGGGCGGGCCGCGCGAGGTGAACGTCACGCGGGTGGAGTTCAACGACATGATCCGGCCGTCGGTGGCGCTCACGACGGAGGCGCTGCACCGCACGATCACCTCGGCGGGGCTGCGGCCGACCGACCTCGCGGGTGTGCTCATGGCCGGTGGCTCGTCGCGCATCCCGCTGGTGCCGCAGATGGTTTCGGCCACGTTCGGCAAGCCGGTGCGGGTGAGCCTGCACCCCAAGTTCACGGTGGCGCTCGGCGCGGCGGCGCTCGCCCAGGCGGCGATCACCGTGCCGTCGCCCCAGACCGCCCCCGCCAACGTAACGCCCGACGCCGTCCCCTCGGCAACGTCCACCGGTCGCCGGCCGAAGTGGCTGCTGCCGGCGGTTGGCGCCGCCGCGGCCGTGGTGGTGGCCACGACGGCGGTTCTGACCGGCGGCTCCGACACCGGCGACGCGGGTGGCTCGACGTCGAGCGCGCCCCCGCAGTCCTCGCTGTCGAGGTCCGCGGCAGTCGCCTTGCCGGACCTCGAAGTGTTCACCGGTCGCGATGTCGGCCCGTACACCGGCCTGCTCGGCGCCGCCGAGGACGGCTGGGCCAGTACCGCGCTCGGCGCGGGCCGGGCGGCGTCCAACGGCTCGATCTCGGCGGCCCCGGACGGCGCGAAGGCGATCCGGGTCTCGTGGAGCGGCGTCGGGCCGGCCCAGTTCTACGTGCAGCGCAACGCGGGTAGCAGCGACCTGCGCCCGTACGTGGCCGACAGCGCGCTGGTGGTGGACGTTGTGGTCCACCGCCCGCCGACCGCACGCACCGCCTTGGCCGTGCACTGCGTGTTCCCGTGCGCGGCCGAACTCGACGCCAGTTCGGTGTTCCGGGCGATCAAGCCCGGCCAGAAGCGGACGCTCAAGATCCCGGTCCGGTGCTTCACCGACGCCGGGCTGAACGCCGCCAAGGTCAACACCCCGTTCCTCGTCGTGACCGCGGGCACGTTCGAGGCGTCGTTCGGCGACGTGCGGTGGAAGGCGGGGGCCGCCGACGACGCCGACGCGACGCCGTGCGACGACCTCCGCTGATCAACAGTCGGACGTGAGGTCACGCGCGGGCGGTGAGGACCATCCAGGTCAGTTCTTCGTTGCTGCTCAGGGAGATCTTCGTGTCCCACCGCCGCAGCAGGCCGTCGTACTCCTCACTCGTGAACCGGGTCAGGAAGCCGTCCCGCTCCTCGATCATGCGGGTGCGCTCCTCGATCTCCGAGGCGGTGAGGTCACCGGTGCGGTTCTCCGTCACGACGTCGGTGAACCCCGCCGACTCCAGCACGGCTGCGTAGTCGTCCTGCGTGATCAGGTGGAACCCGCTGTCCCGGTGCATCTCCTCGAACGCCGGCGAGCACTCCCCCGCGCCACGGCAGTAGTCGGTGATCATCACGCGTCCGCCGGGCCGCAGCGCCCCGCGCAGCCGCGACCACGCGAGCCGCTTGTCCGGCGGGGACAGGTACATGAAGCAGTCCCTGGTCCACACGAGATCGACGGACGACTCGTCGAGGTCGATCGTGCGCACGTCACCGGTCTGGAACTCGACGCCGGTCAGCCCCTGCTCCGCGGCGCGTTCGACGCAGAGCCGGGTCATGTCCGGCGACGCGTCGATGCCCCGCACGCGCGCACCGTGCCGGGTGGACAGGCGGAAGGCGTCGCCACCCAGGCCGCTGCCGATCTCCAACACGTCCATCCCCGGCCACACCGGCTGCCGGGCCACGAGCGCCTCGAAGAGCGCGAGGCTCGACGGACCCTGGTAGCCGTCGCCGTAGATCCACTCCGACCGAAGCGCGCTGCGCTGGGAGAAGCGCACGGACAACGGTCCGACCGGCGGAATCGCACCGTCGGAGGTCATGGCGGCCCACCCTTCCTGCTCGACGCCCGGCTGCCTGTCACGCACTGCTGAAACTGCCGATGAGCTTGACCGCACCGGGCAGCTCGTACTCGATGTTGTCGGCGGCGACCAGGAGCGGGTCCCAGCCCGCCGGGTCGATGCCCAGGGCGGTCAGCCCGTCGACGAACGCGAACCAGTCGAGCGTCGCACCGGGCTTCGTGGCCGTGACGACCATGTCCACCAGCTGCCGGGCGTGCTCGACCGCGTCACGCGCCGCGCCCGCGGCCTCGATGTCGCTCAGCAGGCGGTTCAGCGCCCGCTCGGAGTTCAGATCGTGCCCGCCACAGGCCGCGTACACGTTGTCGATCTCCGGCCGGCAGTCGTCCGCGCCGTCCCGGACGGTCCGGGCGAGCCGTTCGTGCAGCTCGGACAGCACCGGCTCGGTGAACAGGATCGCCAGCTCGCGCAGGATGTCCAGCGGCTCGTCCGCGCAGTGCACGCAGCCGAAGATGCGGTTGAGCGCGCCGAGCCTGGACCGCAGGCTCTCCGGACCGCGCTTGGCCGGGTCGGACGACCCCTTGATCCCCGCCAGCCGGCTGCTGCCGGGCCGGGTCGTGGACGCACGGCGGTCCTTCAGCACCAGCATCAGCGACTGGCCGTGGCAGTACACGCCCTCGCCGATCGCCTTGCTGTCCGGACCGATCGCGGTGAACTGGAACCGCCACAGCACCCGCGACATGGGCACGGTCAGCTGGAACGGCACGGCGAACAACGGCTCGAAGTCGTGCGAGTCGAGGAACGACAGGATCTCGTCCACCTGGCGGCGGGCGATCCCGTCGGGCTGGACCACCATCACGGCGACCTGGGCGAGCACCTCCGGCATCGCCGCACCGTGCGCCCGCGTGGCCGCCGCGAGGCCGGTCGCCAAGTAGTCGCCTTCCTCCTCCTGGTAGTACGCGAGCTTGCCGGGAACCACCGTCAGGCCGGCGTGGTTCGAGGCCGTCTTCGTCTCCACTTCATCGGGCATGTGGTCAACTCCGTTCGCCAGGGCTCGACGGCCCGGTCCTGACTTGCCTGGTGTGGGTCGCGGACAGCACGTCCGCCAGTTCGGATACGAAGCGCTCCAACGTCTCCAGGGACAAGTGGCCCATGTTGGAAACCCGGAAGAACTCCGACGACAGCGCGCCCTGCGCGGCGTAGACGACGAATCCCCGTTCCTTCAGCGCGTCGTGCAGCCGTTGGTACGACACCCCCTCGGGCAGTCGCGCCGTCGTCACGGAGTTGGATCGGTGGGGCGGGGCGATGGGCAGCTCCAGTCCCAGCCGGTCCAGCCCCGCGCGCAGCACCGCGGCTCTGGCTCGGTAGTCCGCGACACGCGCCGGGTAGCCGCCCTGCTCGCGGAACTCGCGGATCGCCTCGTCTAGCGCGTAATAGGCCGGGATGGCCGGGGTGTGCAGCACGTCCCCGACGCGTTGCGCGGCCAGGTGACCGCTCATGTCCAGGTACACGCCGCGCGCCGGCACGTCCCGCAGTCGGGCCAACCCCTTGTCGCGGCTGACCAGGCTGAACGACGCGCCGGGCAGCCCGTGCAGACCCTTGTTCGCCGTGCCGCACACGAAATCGGCGCGGATCTCCGGCAGGTCGGGTTCCTCGTGCCCGGTCGCGCTGATCGCGTCGACCACTAAGACCGCGTCCGTGGCGGCGACGATCCCGCCGATCTCTCGGACGGGGTTGACCAGGCCGCTGCTCGTCTCGTGCATCACGGCGGCCACCGCGTCGACGTCCGGGTGCGCGGCCAGCGCGTCCGCGACGCGCGCGGGGTCGATCGGTTGACGCCAGTCCGCCTCGACCACGTGGACCGGCAGGCCGTGCAGCTCGCACATCCGACGGATGCGCGCCCCGTAGACGCCGTTGTCGAGCACGAGCACGGAGCGACCGGGGCGCACCGCCGACAGCAGGCTCATCTCCACCGCCGCCGTGCCCGATCCGGAGATCACCACGGCCTCGTGGCTGTCCGCCAGGTGCAGCGTCTCGACCAGTCCCGCGCGGATGACGCCGAGCAGGTCCCCGAACTCGGACTCGCGATGGCACAGGTCTCCCCTGGTCAGCGCGCCGCGGACCCGTTCGGAAGTGTTGGCCGGTCCCGGGTTGAGCAGCACCAGGGCCGGCCGGGCGTGATCGATCACAGGCCCTCCTCAGCGAGGTCGAGGCGGATGTTCGCGCACCGCTGGACGTGCGGGTGCGCCAAGGCGATCCGCACCGCCTCGGTCGCCGTCTCCTCCTGCGGACGTCCGTCGACCTGCAGCACCGTCCAGCCCCACTCCGTCGCGGCGGACCGCAAGTCGGCCGCGACCGAGCGCTGCAACTCCACAAAGGACTCGACGCCCGACCGGCCGGCCAGCCACAGGTCCTCCGCCGGGCCCATCCGCCCGCTCTGCGACAGGCGCCAGCCGTACGACCGCTCGGGGTCCGCGTCGAGCAGGAAACCCAGGTCCGGTTGCAGGAACGGATCGGAGTACGCCATCCGCACCAGCGCCGCCGTCCGGTCCAGCACGGCGTCCGTCACCGTGTCGTCCACCAACCGGCGCGCGATGCCCAGGACCTTCGCCGCGCCTTTGAAGCCGAAGCCGTCCGACAGGGCGACCGCGCCCCGGGCCAGCACCGGCTCCACCGCCTCCGCCCGGACCAACTGGTCGATCGTGTACTCGGTCCACAACGACGCCAGCGGACCACTCCGGCGCACGCCGGTCACGTGCTCCGGCAGCTGGTCGACGATCTCGTCCGACGACATGCGCGTGAACTGCACCGGCACCGCGGCGTCGACCGGTCGTCCGTCCGCGTGACCGCCGCCGAACAGCAACCGCCACGACTCCAGCCACAGCCGTTCCAGGCTCGGACCGGGGAACGCCGCTCCCGCCGCCCTGACCGCCGGCTTGCGGCCCACCTCGACGCACTCGATCCCCACGCCCTCGAACGCGCGGCGCAGGTGCCCGGCGAGCGAGGTCTTCCCGGCGCCGTCGATGCCCATCAGGGCCACGGACACGCCACGCGGCTGCTGCACACCCATTCCTCTCCCCCACTCGCCGTTCCGGTCACCCGAGAAAGGCGTCAGATGTCCACGGCCTCGGTCGCGGCGATCTCACGGAGGAAGGACAGCTTGGAGAAGTAGCCGCGCTCGGCCCGCACGCCCCAGTCGGCCAGCAATGCCTCGACCTGCTCGCTCAGCCGGAGCAGTTCCGGCTCCACGGTCGCCGCGGTCACGCCGTGGCAGTCCCGCGTCCGGTGGTACTCGATCTCCAGTTGGCGCAGCACCCGACCGCCCGCCTGGACCTCGTCGGTCTCCAGGCCGAAGAAGTGCCCGGTCGACGCCGACTCGACGTTCACGTCGAACCGGCTGCGCCGCAGGTGCGGCAACGGGCGGATCTCCGCGCCGGGGATCGTGGCCAGGACGTGGTCGGCGAACTCCTCGGGCCGCAGGACCACGCCGGGGACACAGCGCTCGATGCGCCGCAGGCTGTCCTCGGCGAAGTACTTGTACTTGACCTCGTAGGTGCCGTCGTGGGTCTGCATGAAGGCGACGTAACCCACCCGGTCCGCCGGGGCGGTGACCTCGAACGTCGTCTGCTCGTAGGTCCACCGCTGCATCTCGTTGCCGAGGTCGGGGATGAAGCCGGACAGGCCGCGGCGCTGCACCGCCACCGCGAGGCGGTGCGCAATCTCCCACGGCGCGGTGTCGTCGAGCAGGGTGAACTTGAGCTCGATCTCGATGTCCGCGTCGAACCGGGTCATCTGCCCGCCCTCGTCGCAGAACTTGTCCAGCAGCACCGGTTCCCGCTCGCAGGCCTCCCGCACCGTCCACGCGACGTCCCGGCCGGCCGGGACGTCACCGGACCAGATCCGGGTGAACAGCATGCCCGATTCGCGGATGCGCGAGCACACGTAGACCGTGCGCGCACCGGCCGCGGGTCCTTCGGCCACCAGGAAGCTCGGGACGAGACGACCGCCCGCCATTCCCGGCGCGGCGGCGTCCAGGTTCAGCAGATCGCCCCTCCTCCGGTCGAACGGCAACGACGTCGACACGGCCGTCGGTCCGGTGAAGGTCTCCGCCGCGCACGGCTGCCCGTGCTCGTCCCACCTCAGCGACCCGTCGGACACGACCTCCTCGTAGGGGAGCCACTCCGTGGTGCCCGCGGGATCGGTGTTCGCCGGCAGCCGGACGGCGGCCATGGCGCGCGACGACGGGTGCTCCAGGTTGCGGAAGCTCGTGCCGATCTCGGCGAACACAAGCCAGCGTGTGGTGCTCACGACTTCTCCTCCTGTGGGACGGCTGCGGTGCGCGTGCCCTGCGGTGTCATGGGGACGGCATGGCCGGGTCCAGTCCGGCCGTCCGCCCGCTCCGGAGCGTGTAGAAGCCCCACACGGCCATCGAGACGGCGGCCAGGCCCAGGGCCGGCACCCAGAACCAGGAGCCGCTCAGCCGGCTGGACCACGCGTAGACGAAGCCCGACAGCGGGATGGCCCCGGTGATGAACATGCGGATCACGGCGTTCACCCGGCCGGCGAGTTCCACCGGGATCGTGTTCTGCCGGTACGTGATCGACGCGACGTTGCTGGCCCCGAGCGCGAACGAGATCGCGGTGTACCCGACGATCTTGGCCACGGTGAACGGCAGGGCGATGACGCACAGCGCCCCGAAGGACGCGAGCTGGAAGGCCAGGATCCGCTTCTCGACCGTGGCCGACGGCCACAGGTGCGGTCCGAGCCTGCTGCCCGCGGCGCCCACCAGCAGCCCCGCGGCGAGCACCACGGAGATGACCAGCGCGTCGACGCCGCCGTCACCGAACACGGTCACGAGCACCGTCTCCAGTTCGCCGACGGCGAGGTTCGCGAGCGCCATCGTGACCACCAGCCAGAGGATCGCCGGCCGGACCAGCCACCGGAACCCGACGGCGAGGTCCTGCCTGATCCTGGTGCGCGGGCCTTGCGTCGGGATCGACGGCAACCGGACGGCCATCAGCCCCGCCACGGCGTAGAGCGCGGTGATGCACCAGGACGCGGTCGTCGCGCCCAGCGTCGAGAACACCAGCCCGCCCAGCAGCAGGCCGACCACCTTGGCCAGTTCGATCGCCGAGGCCAGCCTGGCCACCGCGGTCTCCCGCCGCTCGCTGTCCACGAGCTTCGGGATCAGCACGAACTGGCCGGTGATGGTGACCACCACACCGCCGAACCCGGACAGCAGCAACAGCACCGCGACCGCGAGCGGGTTCGACAGCATCACCGCGAGCAGCGCCAAGCACAGCGCCTGCTGGAGCTGGGCGAGGACGAACACGGTCCGCTTGTCGAACCGGTCGATCAGCGAGCCGAGCAGCGGTGAGGCCACGTAAGGCGCGCTGCGCAGCGCGAACGCGACCAAGGTCATCGCCACGGACCCGGTGTGGGCCAGGATCACCAGCGGGATCACGATGCCCAGTTGCCAGTCCGCGACCTTCGACACCACCGACGTGGCGATCACGACCCGCAGCGGGTCGCGCCCGTTGTCACTGCCTCCCATGCCGCAGGGCTCCCGTCGGATCGAGGGGTTCGACACCGTCACCCAGGAAGAACTGGAGCGCCTCGCGGCTGTCCGGGTCCCCGTAGTTGCCGAGGCAGGGGTGCGGAGCGACGTCGTCGTAGTCGGAGACGCGGCGGCGGATGTCGTCCCTGACCTTGGGCGACGAACGGCCCAGCCGGTCGAACGAGTCCCGGGCCTGCGCGATGACGGTGAACGCCGACCCGACGTTGCGGCTGCGCCTGGCGTGGTGCCGAGGTGAGCTGAAGTTCAGGAACAGCCCGGTGTCCTCGAGCCAGAGCATCCACTCGGGGTCGTCCGGCCGGGGCAGGACGGCGCCTGGCCGGGCCTCCGCGTTCGCCCGCATCACCGCGTGCACGATCCGCCCGGCGACCGCGAAGTCCTCCGTGATCGTCCCGCCTTCGACGCCGTCCACGAAGATCACGCCGATCGCGTCCGGAACCTCCCGGATGACCAGGCACAGCTGCTTGAGCAACGCGACCGTGCCGTCCTCGACGGCGTCCGGTCCGGGCACGAGTCCGAAGTAGAGCTCCCGCGTGGTGAACGGCCGTCCGGAGAAGACGCAGGGGAACCGGTTGTTGTTGACGATCGCCTCGAACTCGCGCGCGAACCCGAGCAACCGCGCGTGCGACCGCTCCGGCAGGTGCTCCAGTTCATCGACGCGGTGCAGCACTGGACCTCCCCCGCGTGCCGGCCCGATCACCGCGGACGTGTCGGACGACCCGGTCGGCGAGTTCGTCGAACTCCTCGCGGGTGTCGGCCGACAGGACGACCTTGTGGCCGTAGTCCGTGCAGTGGCGGACCTTGCCCGCCACTGCGGGGTGGGAGAAGTGGTACGACAGCACACCGGGGATCTCGTCCTCGATGCCGGTCGCCGGCCCGTCTTCCTCACCGAGGGCGTGGTAGACGCCGACGATGCCGACCACGGCGTCCGGTGGCGAGTCGCCCACCGGCAGCAGAGGACGCGTCCCGGACTGGAGTTCGATCGCCGCGCGGACGAGGTTGACGCCGTAGCCGCGGAACACGATGTCGTCGATGCCACCGCCGCCGGGACGTGCCGCCGCCTCGCAGAACACCAGTTCCCCGGACGGACGGCGGAAGAACTCGACGTGGGTGACGCCGGTGGTCATGCCCAACAGCCCGAGCACCTGCTCGTTCTCCCGCATGAGCGCGTCGCGCAGTGCTCCGGCCTCCAGCAGGACGCTGCCGGCAACGGCGCCCGGCCGGTAGTCGCCCGGCGGCGCGATGTACTCCGACGCCGCGCAGAACAGGACCTTCCCCTCGTGCACGGCGGCATCGCAGTGGAACATGACGCCCTCGACGAACTCCTCGATCTCCAGCTCGTCGGAGTCGCCTTCCAGTTCCCGCGCCGCACGGGCGGCCTGGGCGAGGTCGTCCACGATGCGGACCTGTGACGAGCCCACGCCCCAGCGGCTCTTGACCACGCTGCGACCGGACCACGGCACGGACCGCGGCTCCTCACCCCGTTCCAGCCCTCGGTACTTCGGCAGACCCTTGTACCCGTTCGCCGCCAGCGTGTCCTTCATCAGGAGCTTGTCCCGGAACGGGAGCGTGGTCGGGACGTCCATGCCCACCAGGCCGTGCGCCTGCCTGATCCGGGCGGCGAGCAGCATGTCCTTCTCGTGGATCGCGACGACCCGTTCGATGCCGCGTGCCGCGACCAACCACCGGGCGATGTCCTCCACCCGGCCGAGGTCGTCCATGTCCAGCACCACCGTGTTGGGGAACGCCTCGGGTTCGTGGCCCGCCAGCCCGTCGCCGAACGTCCGGGTGATGAGGTGGCGGTCCGCCGGTTCGGCCGGCAGGTAGTCGCCCCTGTGACCCGCGGTCCAGGGCAGGGGGTGCCGGTTGACCAGGAGCGTCCTCATCGGACTTCCCCCTCCTCGGTGCGCACGACGGGTTCGCCCCGCAGCGCCTGGGTCGCGTCACGGCAGGCCTCGGGCGACTCCCCCGCCAACGTCGCCCAGCCGACCCGGTCACGGGAGCTGCGCAAGTCGTCCACTGAGTCGCCAACCGCCACGTCGATCGCCCAGTCCTGAACCGCCGCACCTGGGAAGGTCTGTCGCGGCTCCTGGACGTGCACGACCTTGCCGGGTGCGGCGGTGAAGAACGTGATCGCGGCGGCTGCGGCCTGCGGCACTCCGGGCTCCGGGCGGACGCCCAGCGGCCAGCCCAGGCAGACGCGCCGCCAGTCGAAGCCCGCGGTGATCGCCACCAGGTCGGCGATCCCGTCCCCGCCCGGCCGGTTGTGCGTCTCGATGATCCGCACGGTGTCGCCGACCAGCTTCAGCTCGGTGTGCGCGGGTCCGTCACGCAGGCCCAGCGCGTCCAGCAGGTCCCGGACCGCACGGTCGATCAGGTCCACCTGGCGCGGCTTGAGGTCGACCGGCGGCACGACGTGGCTGACTTCCACGAAGTTGCCCTCGGTGCCCTTCTCCGCGATGGCCACCACGCTGTGCTCACCGCCGGCAGAGAAGGACTCCACGCTGAACTCGGGGCCGTCGACGAACTCCTCCAGCAGGCACCGGTCCAGATCCGGGCACGACCGCAGTTCGTCGGACGAACGCAGGGTGCGCACGTTCTCGCTCGCGGTGCCCCGCACCGGTTTCACGATGACCCGTTCGTGATCGGTGAACAGCCGCGCCACGGCGGCCTCGTCCGACGGATCGGCGAAGTCGACGTTCAGGTGCCCGGCGCGCTCGGCCAGCACCCGGCGCATCGTGAGCTTGTCGCGCATCGCGCGGACCACGTCCAGCGGAGTGCCGGGCGTGCCGAGCAGCGCGGACAGGATCGCCGCGGGTTCCAGCCCCTGCTCGGTCACCGACACGACCGCCTTCGGCGCGCGTGGCCGCAGGATCTGCTCGGCGAACGGAGCCAGCCCCGACTCCTCCCGGAAGTCCAGGGGGAACAGCTCGTCGACGTCGTCCCGGACGAACTGCCGCACCCGGGCGCCCGGCTGCTGCACGAAGATGAGCGGCTCGCCCAGCGTCCGAGCCACCCGCGCGATGTTGGCGGACGCACCGATCACGACCAAGCTCATGTAACCCCCAGACGGAAGAACCCCAGGCGGAAGAACCCCAAGCAGGAAGACCACTGCCGAGCCAACGGCGTCACCGGCCGATGTGACTTGTCCTGACCGGACCGACCGTCGGGTGTCAGGCCGTGACCTGCGGACGACCCGAGACCTCCAGCTGCGCGAGGCTCGCTTCGGCGAGCTTCTCGTACCGCGTCTGGTTCTCCAGCATCGCGTCGACCCGTTGCAGGTCGAAAACCTGTTTGAGGGGCGCGATCCGGGACTCGACGTACTGGGTGGTGCCGTCCTGGTGGATCTGGGCGAGCACCTGCTGCATCGCCTCGATCGCGCCGCGCAGCGCGTGGTTGGCGTAGATGACCGCGCCGAAACCGGCCGTCTGCAAGTCTTTCGTGGTGACGGTGTTGTAGGTCGTCGGCACGACGATGAGCGGGATCGGGCCGTCGAACAGCTTCCGGAACTCGTAGACCTCGTCCGGGCCGGACTTCTTGGAGTGGATCAGCAGCGCGTCGGCGCCCGCCGCGGCGTACGCCTCCGCCCGCCTCAGCGCCTCGGTCATCCCGGCGCCGGCGATCAAGGCCTCGATCCTCGCCACCACCACGAAGTCGGGGTCCTCGCGCGTCTGCGTGGCGGCGATGATCTTCGTGACGAAGTCGTGAACGGGCGTGAGGTCGTGGTTGCCGCTGACGAAGCTGTTCAGCTTCGGGAACTGCTTGTCCTCGATGCACACGCCGGCGATGCCCGCGCGTTCATAGCGCTGCACCATGTCGACCACGTTGTTGACGTTGCCGAAGCCGGAGTCGCAGTCCGCCAGCACCGGCACCGGCACGGCCGCCGCGATGTCCGCCGCGGACTGCAACACCTGGCTCATCGACAGGATGTTCGCGTCGGGCACGCCCGCGACAGCGGAGATCTCCAGACCACTGGCCCACACGGCGTCGAACTGCGCCTCCGCCCCGAGTCTCGCGCTCAGCGGGCTGTGCGCGCCGATGATGCGGGCGAGGGAGGGACCCGTCAACAGGTCTCGTAACACAGTCGTCTTCGCCATGCAACGGCGTCCTTTCCGAATGTCCTGTTCGGCGCGCTGACCACCGGCCCGGTCGCGTGCGGCTCAACCGCCGGACGCGCCGGACGGGGTCATCGCATGAGTGATTCCGGTGCGGAGTCGTCGAGGAAGGCCCGCACCCGGCCGACGAGTTCTTGCGGCCGTTGCCGGATCCGGTGGCCCGCCGCCGCGGTCCGCGCCGCCACGATCGCGTGGATGAACAGCGGTGTCGTCCGCCCGCCCAACCCGTCGACCGCGGCGAGGTCCGACGGCGACCGCACCGTCACGACCTCCGGGTAGCCCGCGCCCGACGCCACCGCGGCCAGGTCGTTCGGCAGCACCGTGCTCTGGCCGCCGGTGCTCTGGTGCATGCCGTTGTCGAGCACCAGGTGCACGACGGGGAGCGCCAGTTCGGCGGCGAGGGCGAGGCAGCCGAGGTTCATCGCGATCGAGCCGTCACCGTCGATCGCGACGACCGGGCGACCCGGACGGGCCGCGGCGATGCCGTACGCCACGGGAGCGGCCATCCCCATCGACCCGAGCAGGTAGAGGTTGCCGGGCCGGTCCATCGAGTTGTAGAGCTCGCGGCTGGGGTAGCCGCACGTCGAGACCACACAGGCGTTCGGCAGCGCGGTGAGCACATGCCGCATGACGGTTTCCGATGTGAGCATGCGTTTTCAGAGCCCTCCGCGGACGATCAGGAAAGCCGGCCGGCCGGTCGTGCTCATCAGCTTCACGCACCGGTCCACGCACCCGGCCGCGTCCGCCTTGTCGAAGACCTCGTGCGGCAAGTCGAACAGGGTCAGCAGGTCGGGCAGCTTCGCGCCGATCACGTCGTGCTCCACCGCGTCGCCCGTGCCCGGCTCGCCCCGCCAGCTGACCACGACCAGCAGCGGCACGTCGTAGATCAGGTTGAACGACGTCAGCACGTTGAGCGAGTAGCCGAGGCCGGAGTTCTGCATGAGCACCACCGGGAACCCGCCACCGACGGCGATCCCGGACGCCAGGCCCAGCGCCGTGTCCTCACGCGGTGCGCGGACGTACCGGATGCCGCTCTCGTGGCCGGTCTCCAGCAACGCGAAGAGGCCCTTGAGATAGGAGCAGGGAACGCCCGTGGCGTGGGTGACACCGTGGAATGCCAGTCGCAGCAGCACCGCGGAAGCGTCTTCGAGGACATTTGTCGCAGCCACAAGTTCCCCCTTCTTCCACTATCCATACGGATAGCCGAACCGCGTCCACCCCTGGCTGCGGCAAAAAGCACGCTATAGACGCTCTTGGCGTAGCAGCGGACAGTACTCACACCGTGAAAACAGCGTCAACCCTGCCGTTCACCTCCAGGGTCACAAAAATTAATCACCGCAGGTCAGACGCACGTAGACGGTAGTTTCCGAGGTCTTGGGCGCCACATAGGCCGTCCGGTGACTTATTTGTTGAAAGTCAACGCACAAATCCGCGCTTACCGAGGGCAGGGCTCTGACAAGCTGATGGGTCGGTTTCGCGGATCCGGGTCAGAGGAGTGACGGGAGCACGTGCTCCTCGGTGACCATCAAGCCCGTGGTGGCCATGGTCTTGGCCAGGTCGGGATCCCAAGTGGCCTCTGCGGGACGGCTGTTCAACGTCGGCAGTTCGACACTGCGGGCGATCAGGGTGGCGACGGCCTCGCGGTAGTCGTTCGCCGACATGCGCCACGCCGTGCCGCCGGTCCAGGCGAGGATCTCGTTGGCCGCGCGGATGCCGTCCGGCGTGAAGTCGTTGTGGCAGCGGACGACCTTGCCGTTGAGGTGGTGCTTGGCCTGTGCGGTGAGGCCGTTCGGGAGCACCATCAACGGGCCGGGCACGCCGGATTCGAGCAGGCGTGGGCTGCGGACGACGGTGATTTCACGGGTCTCGAGGGTGTCGTTCAGCGTCAGGTAGCCCTGGGAGGTCAGCACCGGGTCGCTGTAGGCGTCCTTGAGGATTCCAGCCTGCTCCCAGGTCGTGCCCATGAGCTCGAGCGCCTTGCCCACGATGCGGGCGAGCGGCCGTCCGTCGTCGAGGTCGTTGCCGGCCAAGGCGAACCGGGTCGTCGTGGGCCCGAGCTTGCCGAGCACCCCGGCGGCCTGGTTGGCGAGCATCGGCAACGCGGGCTGCGGGATCTTGCCGTACCGGCGCACGTGCGCGATCCACGGTGCAGCCCACGGTTCGTGCAGCAGGTTGTGCTCACGCAGCGCGAACTTCAGCACGGCGTCGGCTGTCGACGCTTCCTCGGTCGTGGACATGCCGATCGGCTTGCCGTGCACCGCTTCCAGCACCTCGGTCAACGTGCTGCCGTGCGTGCGGACGTGTTCGTCCAGGCGCGCCAGGGAGATCTGCCGGCGGGCCGGGTGCGCGACGGGCTTGCGCAACAGTTCGGTGAGCGCCGCGGCGGTCTTCTCGTCCTCGACACGGATGCTGAACGCGGACCGACCGCCACCCTCCAGCGTCTCTCGAGCAAGCCGCCACAGCTCAGCGAGTTCAGGTTGGTCGAAGTGCACCACCTGAGCCTAGCGGTGGCCGAGGCCACCCGCGTCCAGGTCCAATGGCCCGGCGGCCGCGCTCCGAGCCGCACGTGGAGGGCAACCCGGGTCGGGGGTCGTGAGCGACCCCCGACCCGTCCGAGGGATGTGATCGGTCCTGTGGGCCCTGTCGTGGAGTGGGGGTTCAGCGGTGTCGGGTCGACTCGTCAACCGGAAGGTCGCGTCGGCGCGGCCGATGGCGTCGGTGATCTGGTGCAGCCGCAGCTGGTAGTCCTGGTGGCGGATGTAGCGGTCGGGGAAGTTGTAGGACTGAATGCGGTTGACCGGAGTGACCGGTCCCGCCGCGTAGCCGGCAGCCGCGATGTTGGCCTGCACGGCGTCCTCGGTGGCGTTGGTCGGGTAGCCCGAGGTCATGACGCCTTCGTCGAAGGTGCCGGCGCCGGCGATGCTGTTGTCGCCGCCGATGCCGAGCAGGATCGCGCCTTCCTTCTGCATCGGGTGGTAGCCGTTGGGGCGTGGCCCGTCGAAGGTGGTCGACAGTCCGCCGGACTGGGCGTTGCCGCTGCGGATGGCCCAGTGGTCGGGCTCGCCCTTGACGATCGCCGTGACGAACCGGTGGTTGATGGTCGGGTTGGGGTTGTAGCGGGGGTTCACGCCGGAGAACAGCCCCCACTCCAGGTCTGCCATGACCCACGGTCCGGGGCCGTCCCCGGACCCCCACCAGTTGTTGGAGCCGAAGTAGACGGTCTCCATGATGCCCTGCCGGTCGGCCTTGCCGTCGGTCTGCGCGTTGCCGTAGTCGAAGCAGCAGCCGCCGCTGTAGTGCGTGCCGTCGAGGACGGCGTAGATGCCTTCCGGCTGGTCGCCGGTGGCGATGCCGTTGGTTTTGTTGTTGCGGTAGCCGGTACCGGGCGAGATGTACACGCCGTACGCCTTCCGTCCCCCGATGGTCACCGGCGCGGCGTTCGCGACCGCGAGGTTGTCGTAGCCACCCGGAGCCGGGCCCGCGAAATCGCCGGGAGGCGCCTGGGTGAGGTGGTTGCCACGGCCCGACTGGTCGTAGAGGACGGTGATGAGGCAGTTCGTGTCGGCGCAGAAGGAATCCTGCGTGGCGGCGTTGACGACCCCGCCCTGGGTGAGCGGGCCGATGTCGCGCGTGGTGTTGTCCGACGACCGCCGGACTTGGTACAGCGCGCCGTACAGCGCCTGCGTCCCGGCCCGTCTCACATGAGCTTTCCGCGATCCGCAGTGTTCCCGGTGCCGGGCGGGGATACTCGGCCGGTGGCGAAGCTGGTGCGGACGTTCAAGGAGTTCCTCGTACTGAGGCGCGACGCGGCGATCTTCAACTCCGACGACCGGGCACGGGTCGATCCCGCGGTGCTGCCGGTCGTCGTGCGGGTGGCGCTGTGGCAGAGCGTGCTCATGGGCGTGGTCGGCGGAGCGCTGGTCGCGGCCGGCGTGACCGGCTGGTTCTCGGTGCGGGCCGCCCAGGACGAGTTGCTGGAGTCGGGGAGACGGGTCGACGGCGTCGTCACGGAGGTGGAGGACGCGCGGCCTGATCGCGATCCGACGGGCATCGACGTCCGCTTCACCCTTCGCGGTGAAGAGCGGGTCGCCACCGTCGAATTCGGCGTCGACCGCCGGCCGTACGAGGTCGGGGATTGGGTGATGGTGATCGTGGACGAGAACGACCCGACACGGGTCCGCACCTTCCACGACCGCAACATTTCCGAACGGGGTGAGGTCGTTGTGATCTTCGGGGTCGTGCTGGGGACGGTGCTGCTCGTCGGCGGTCTGCGCACGATCCCCCGGTGGGCGCGCAGGTTGCGCACTTCCGAGTGGCGTCGTGGTCAGGTGATCGTTGGTGACTGGACGCTCGACGTGGAGTTCGACGACGACCCCGGGACGGTCAGCCGTTTCGTGATGAAACAGCCGTCGTTGGGCGGCGACGGGGTGAAGGCGTCGTGGGACTACGGACGGGTGTGGATCGGCCGCGCGGGCGGCGTTTGGACCGCGGTGTCCGAGAACCGCCTCCGGATCGCCGCTGTCACCCCGGTCCCGCACTTCCAGGGCGAGCCGACGTAGTCACCGACGACGCACGAGCCGGCACTCTCCGTCTTCGTGGTGCCAGGTGTACGGGGGCCGGTCAATGAGGTGATCTCGCTGAGGTTGACCCGGCGCTGAAAGTGCGGTGGCTTTTCACGGGACTCGTTTGGACAGGTACCTCGGCGAGCGCCGGAACCCGGAGGAAGAGGGCCGGGGAGCCCTTGGTAGAACCAGATTTACGAAGATCAAGTCCGAACCAGAAGGCTCTCCGTGATCACCTATCGAGCCACACTCGACATGCCTCGCGAACTCGCCCAGTACCTGGGCCGCCTGCTCCGCACAGAACGCCGTGACCGCGGCACCCGGACTGGGACAGGGTGCTGACCTGCTACGGACAGGTGGTCCTGGCCCTGCGCTGGTTCCACGGGCCTCGACGGCCACCTCGTCGTCGAACCCGGCGCGATCGTCCTGGCGGCAGGGCGGTCGAGCGAGGACCTGCCTGTCACCACCGGGATACGGCTCACCGAGTCCGCCCGAAGGGTGCGCGGGCGCGAGCACGTCGACCACGAGATCGTCACGGCGACGGCCGGTCGTGATTCCCCTGGCACGCAGGCGCCTGCGTGCTAAGGAGCGCCTACGGCTGCCGTTTCCTCCGCTCCGCCAGCGATCGCGCCGAGGTGCGCTCCAGCTCGGCCGCGTCGACCTTGCCGTTGGTCGTCAACGGGACCCGGTCGAGGAAGGCCCAGAGCGCCGGGACGGCGTACCTCGGCAGGGATCGGGCGAGGTGCGCCCTCAGCGTGGGTTCCAGCCGCGGCTCGGGGTCGGCGACCACGCCGGCCAGAAGGCGCCGGGAGGACGCGTCGGCGCCCACCGCGACCACCACGGCGTCCCGCACCAGGGGGTGCTCCAGCAGCCGCGCCACGATCTCCTGGGTTTCGATGCGATGGCCGCGGACCTTGACCTGGTGATCGGTCCGGCCCATGAAGCGGACGAGGTCGCGGGCGTCGAGGCGCACCAGGTCGCCGGTGCGGTACATGCGCTCACCGGTGTCCGGGGCGGGGCGCCCGAACGCGGCCCGGGTCTGGTCCGGCATGCCCAGGTAGTCCAGGGCCAGACCCGCGCCGGTCACGTAGAGCTCGCCGATTGCCCCCGGTGGCACCTCGCCTCCCGCGCGGTCCAGGATCACGAGTCCGGTTCCGGCGATCGCCCGCCCGATGGGCAGGGGTGACTCCACCGCGGACGGATCGTCGAGGTGGTGCACCGTGCTGAACGTCGTGTTCTCGGTCGGCCCGTAACCGGAGGTGACGCGGATGCCCGGATAGCGCTCGAGCAGCCGCCGGACCTGCTCGGGCGGCACCACGTCGCCACCGGTCAGCACCTGTCTGACGCCGGCGAAGGCGTGTGGGGCGAGGTCGACCATCAGCCGGAACAGCCCGGCGGTGAGCCACAGCACGGTGACGCCGTGCTCCTGGATGAACTCCGCCAGTTCGCCGGACGACGGCAGCTCGTGCGGCAGCACGTCCACGGAACCCCCGTTGGCTAGGGGCGCGAACAGCTCGAGCGTCGAGGCGTCGAACGCCAGCGGGGCGAACCTGAGCATCCGCTCGCCGGGACCGCAGCGCACGTGGGCCGGGTCTCGCACGAGGCGGACCACCGCCCGGTGGGGTACCCGCACGGCCTTGGGGACGCCGGTGGAGCCGGAGGTGAACGTGATGTAGGCCGCCCGATCCGGGTCCACCGGTGGCAGCGGCGCCACCGCGCGGCCCTCGGCGCCCACTGGGCCCTCGGTATCGCCTGCGTCGAGCGGATCCGGCGCGATCACCGTGGCGCACGGGAACGGGCACAGCGGCCTGATCCGGTCCACCATGACCGGGTCACCACCGACGATCACGCCGGGATTCGCCGTGCTGAACATCCGTTGGAGGCGATCGTCGGGAGCCTCGGCGTCGAAGGCCACGTACGTGCCGCCGCAGCGCAGCACCGCCAGGACCGACACCAGTTCCCCGGCCGATCGGGCGTGGGCGATCAGGACGTTGACGCCAGGACCGACGCCGGCGTCCGCCAGAGCAGCCGCCAACCGCTCCACCGCAGACACCAGATCCGCGTAGCTCAGGGGCCGCGCCAGGTCCGGGCCGTTCACGGCCTCGGCACCGCGCCGTTCCCGCGCGACCGCCGCCACCATCCGCCAGATGTCGTCGGACGAGTCGCACGACGGCCCGTTGCGGACGACGGCGAGCCGTGCGCGTTGCGCGGGTGAGATGGTCCGAACCGCCTCCAGCCGCTCGTCCAGCGAGTCGACGAGTTCGCCGAGCGTGGCGTCGAGCGAGTCCGCCAGGGCGGAGGCCTCCGACGGCAGGAGCACGGAGGTCGCGTAGTCCAGCGCCAGTTCTGGGCGGTGAGCCCACCGCCGCAGGACGAGCGAAGCGTCGAACGGAGATACCACGGCGCGGTCATCGTCGTGGACGACCAGCTCGACATCGCCAGCGGAGATCCGTGCGGGACGGCCCTGCACGTCGACCACGAACTGGATCAGCGACGCCCGGCGGGGATCATCGGGAACGTCGAGCCGCGCCCGAAGCTCGTCCACCCCCACGTCACTGGCGTCCTCGGCTTCGGCAAGAGCCGACGAGATGCCATGCACGTACGCACGCACGGACTTCGCCGCCGTCAGCACGCACCGGACGGGGACCAGGCGCGGACCGGCAAGGGTGTGGCCGAGGAGGAGGTCCTCCACCCCGGCACGCCGGGCGAGCACCAGGCTCCACGCCGCGAACACGACCGTCGCGCGACTCACGGAACACTCCGCCGCCAGCCGTGCGCAGGCCGACCCGGCACGGTCGGACAGGGCGAACGCCAGCCGCGCACCGGCGAGGTCCCGGGTCGCGGGACGGGGGAGGTCGGACGGGAGTTCGAGCACCGTCGGAACGCCATCGAGCTGGGCGGCCCTGGCTGCCACGAGCGCCTCCGAGGGCTCCTGACCGACGGCGCCTGGCGCGCGGTCCGACACCAACTCACCCGCCGCATGCTCCGGCGCGCGCTCCGACACCAACTCGCCGGCCCGCGAGGACGCCTCCGGCAGCGTCGCCGACCTAGTCCTGTCGGTCATCGGGCCGCTCCCCCCGTCGATCCGGCCCCCGCCAGCAGGGCCGCGAGCCGTTGCGCGAGAACATCCACCTGCGGCGGAACCATCATCGTGTGGTGGTCGCCGGGCACTCGCTCCACACGAACCCCGGACCCGTAGATCTGCGCCCAGCCCAACGTCTCGCCGACGTCGTCCCGCACCGGTTCGTCCACCGCCAGGAAGAGCGTGACGGGGTAGTCCACCGACGGCGTGAGTGGCGGACGCGCGTCCCGGATGTACCTGCGCGCCGCGTTGACGTTCCCGCGGTACACCGTGAGCATCTGCCGCAGCTCCGCGCGGCCCGCGTCGGCCGGCAGCAGGTCCTTGCTCCGCACCAACCGGACCAGGTAGTCCAGCCGCGCCTGGTCGTCCAGTGACTCGAGTTCGCTCGTGGGGATGTCCAGCTGGTAGTGCCAGGCGAAGTTCTGAACGAGCTCGATGTCGGTGACGTCGCCGTCGGACGACTCGGCCCCGGCAGATCCGTCGAGCTGCGCTTCGACCGGCGCGTCGCTGTCGAACAGGACCAGCCGCGCCACCTCGTCCCCCGCGTCCACCATCTGCCGTGCGACCTCATGGGCGATGATGCCGCCGAGGCACCACCCGCCCAACCAGTACGGTCCCTGTGCCTGGTGCGCCTTGATCTCCTCCACGTATCGGGCGGCCATCGCGGTCAGTTCGGCCGGGCTGCTCCCGCCGGGGTAGAGCCCCGGTGATTGCAGGCCGATGAACGGGCGCTCGTCTCCGGCGGCCCGCGCCAGCGGCAAGTAGCCCAGCACGCCGCCACCGCCCGCGTGGACGCAGAAGAACGGGTCCAGCGATCCGGAGGCCTGCAACGGCACGGCCGACCGGAACCGGTCCTCCCGCTCCTCGGTGCGCAGGAGCTGAGCCATCGCCTCGATGGAGCTCGCGTTGACCATGGCCGACACGGGCAGGCTGATTCCGGTCGCCTTCCGGATGTCCGCGATGAGGCGGATCGCCTTCAGCGAGTTCCCGCCGACCTCGAAGAAGTCTTCGGTGACGCCGACGGTCCTCCCGAGCGACCGCGTCCACAGGTGCGAGAGCAGCAGCTCGGTGGTGTCCCTGGGCGGAGTCTCACCCCGGTGACCGGTCTGCCGGACGTCGGCCGCGGCCTCGACCAGCGCCGCGCGATCCAACTTGCCGTTGGCGCTCAACGGAAACGCGTCGAGCGTGACGATGGCGGCCGGTCGCATGTAGTGCGGCAGGCGTGCCGCGGCGAACTGGTGCAGCTCGGTCTCGGGGAGATCGCCGGCGCCGACCACGAACGCGACCAGCCTCTGCTGCCCGGCGTCGTCGGGATTCACCAGCGCGGCAGCGTCCTTCACGTCCGGGTGCGTCCGCAGGGTCGACTCGATCTCCCGCAGCTCGACCCGGTAGCCGGCGATCTTCACCTGGTCGTCGTCGCGTCCGAGGAACTCGAGGTCGCCGCTGGGCAGCATGCGCACCAGGTCGCCCGTCCGATAGCGGCGGCCGTCCGGGCGGGGCGACAGCGGGTCCGGGATGAAGCGCTCGGCGGTGAGCTCCGGCAGGCCGAGATAGCCGTCCGCGACGCCCGGTCCACCGATCACCAGCTCGCCGGGCACCCAGCGCGGAACCTCGTGCAGCGCCTTGTCCACGACCTGGACCGTCGCCGCGCCCAACGGGCCGCCGATCGGCACCGACTCCGACCTCGGGTCGAGGTCCCCCTGCCGCACCCGGTACGCGGTCGTGCCCACCGTCGCCTCGGTCGGGCCGTAGTGGTTGACGATCTCGCAGCCGTCGGCCAACTCGTCGAGCCGGGCGGCCAGGTCGCGGCGCAACAGCTCGCCACCGATGACGAGCGCCCGCGCCGGGATCAGGCCCGCGGGGTCCCCGGTCGTCTGGAGGAGCGCCGTCAGGTGGGACGGGGTGATCTTGACGACGTCGACCGCTTCGCGCTGGAGGTGGTCCGCGAGTTCGTCGCCGTTTCGGAGGACGTCGTCGTCCACGAGGTGGAGCGTCCCGCCGGTGCACAGCGCCGCGTACAGGACGGTGTACCCCAGGTCGGCGCTGAGGGTCGACACGTGGGCGTAGCCAAGACCGGGGACCAGGTCGAGGCGTTCGGTGATCGCGTCGACGTACGCGGCGATGTGCCGGTGCCCCACCAGCACGCCCTTCGGCCTGCCGGCCGTCCCCGACGTGTACAGGACGTAGGCCAGGTCCGCAGCCACTGCCGGGACGTCCCGAACCTGCACGGGACCACCGTCGCGGCTCAGGTCGTCCACGACGATCGGGGCAGCGCGGAGGGACTCGGCCATGGGGGCATAGGCAGGCTCCGTGATGATGATCTGGGCACCGCTGTCCTCGACCATCAGGCGCAGGCGTTCCACCGGCAGTGTCGGATCCAGCGGAACGTACGCCGCGCCGGACTCCAGCACCGCCAGCATCGCGGCCAGCGCACCCGCACCGCGTCCGAAGAGGACGCCGACGAGGCTGCCCGGCCCGGCTCCGCGCTCTCCGAGCCGGTCGGCGAGCGCCTGTGCGGTCGCGTGCAGCGCGCCGTAGCTGTGCCTGCCCCGGTTGTCGACCACCGCGATGGCCGACGGTTCCGCGAGAGCGTGCCGGGCGAACCGCTCGTGGACAGGCACCGGTTCGCCGACAACGGGCGCGGTGCGGTGGCGATCGGCCGGCAGGAGCGGCACCTCGTCAACGGGAGTCTCGGGGGCGGACAGCCAGGTCTCCAGCACCGATCCGAGGGCGGCGGCGAGGTCGGCCACGTCGGCCCGGTCGAAGCTGTCCGTCCGGTACCTCAGCATCACCCGCACCGACGCGTCGTCCTGCTCGACCGCGAGTTCGATGTCGGTCTCCAGCACGGCGCCGATCCGGTCGAGCTCGAACTCGGCGCCTCCCGCACGGACGGCACGTGGCCGGACGCGATGGGTGAAGCCGATGGACGTCCGCGCCTGCTCGGCGGAGTCGTCGGTGAGCCACGCCTCGGGTGCAATGGCGTAGTGGAGCACTTCGGCCGCTTCATCCTGTGCCATGACGTGACGGATCAGGGACCGCAGCGAGGCCGAGGGGTCGTCGTCGAGCCGGACCGGCACGAGCTTGGCCAACGGACCGATCGCGTCCGCCAGGTCGGCCTCCTGCCTGCCCGATCGCGACGCCATCACCACCAGCGGCCGGCCGGGCGTGTACCGACCGAGCAGCGCGGCCCAGGACGCGAGCAGCACCTGGCGCACCGTGCCGCCGTCGCGCTCGGCCATCTCGCGCAGGCCGTCGGGCAGGGGCACCTCCACGGTGTCCTCGGCCGCGGCACGAGACGCCCGATCCGCACGGGAGTACTGGAACGGCAGCCGCGGCAGGTCGCCGCTGATCTCGGCGAGCGACTGCCAGTGCCGCCTCGATTCATCGTCCGCGTCGCTCACCTGCTGGTTGAACCATTCGGCCAGGTCGGCGTACTGGAGCGGCTCCTCGTCCGTGGACGCCTGCGCCGTGCCGCCGTACAGCCCGGCCAGGTTCTCCACCAGCAGCGCGACGCTCTCGGCATCGGCGTTCATGGCCGGCAGCCGCAGGAACAACGTGTGCAGCTGGTCGTCCCGTCGCGCGAGCCCGACGTGCAGCGGCGGACCGGCGGGATCCATCAGTTCCGCGGCGCGGGACCGCCAGCCGCTTTCGGTGATGTCGTCGACGGCGACCGGGGCGGCTGCGTTGATCCGCTGCAACGGCACGTCGAGCCCGGCGACGCGCAGGTAGTCGGTGCGCAGGATCTCGTAGCGCTCGACCAGGCCGTCCAGGGCCGCACGCAGGCGGCCGACGTCGAGCGGGCCGCGGATCGTGATCTCACCGGAGATCGCGGGACAGCCCTCCCCCGCGCCGGTCGACACGTCCCGCGTGAGCCACGCGTACCGCTGCTGCGGCGACAAGGGGAACATCTCGGTGGTCACGTCCGTGCTGGTCATCGAGCCCTCTCGAGGTCACTCCAAGCGCCGGACATGGCGACGAGCACTTTCCGGGGGCCCTGGTACGGGTTCCGCCCATGGCTCATCAGGATGTTGTCCACCAGCATCACGTCACCGGTCTGCCAGGGGGTCGCGACGGTCTCCGCCTCGAACGCGGCGCGGATCTCGGTGAACGCCTCGTCCTCGATCACACTCCCGTCCCCGTACAGGGCGTTGCGCGGAAGCTGCTCGGGTCCGAAGGACGCCAGCAGCTCCTCACGAACGGCGGCGGGCAGGCTGGACGTGTGGAAGAGGTGGGCCTGGTTGAACCACGCCACCTCGTGGGTGCGAGGGTGTTCCGCGACCACCTGGCAGATCTGCCTGGTGCGGAGGCCGCCGTCCGGGAGCCACTCCAGGTCGATCCCGTTGGCCGCGCAGAACCGCTCCACGGTCTCGCGGTCGTCGGTCTCGAACACCTGCTGCCAGGGCAGGTCGACACCGCCGCCGTAGTTGCGCACGTACATGATCCCGTCGCGCTCGAACCGCGCACGGACCGAGGACGGGATGCGCTCCAGCACACGCCTGCTGTCCGCGAGCGGTGTCTCCCCGCCGCTGACCGCGTTGAGCTGGCAGAAGAACCACAGCCGCAGCGGCCAGTTCCGCGCGTAGGCCATCTCGTTGTGCTGGGGGATCGTCGCCTCCGGCGGGTATTCGCTGGAGGTGTACACGCCCTTCGATTCCTTGGTGCGCGGAGTGGAGCCGTACAGGTAGTCGAGCAGCGGCACGTCACCACCGTCACCGGCCACGTCGGCGAGGTCGGCCGCCGTGACGACCTGGAACTTCCGGAAGATCACCGCGCCGGCGTCGTACAGGTGGCGGTCGACGGTTTCCTGGCTCTCCCGCAGCCATGCGGCCAGGTCGAGGCCCGCCGCCCGCGCTTCGACGACGACGGGCGCACCGGGCCGGTCGGCGCGCGCGATGTGCACGAGACCGTCGATGCCGGGTTCGACGCTCCGGCGGCGGACGGACCGCACCGAGCGCCCCTGCGCTGCGGTCGTATCTCCCATTTCGTCTCCTTCGACGTTCGTGTGCCGTGCACTCTGGCTCAGGGCTGGTCCTGGTTCTCGGTGATGCGCAGGCCGCGGATCGGGGACAGCACCAGCAGGACGGTCGGGATCAGCAGGGCGGCGCCGGTGAGGAGCACGACCGCCCGCGAACTCGTGGCCTCGGCGACGACTCCGCCGATCAGCGATCCCAGCGGGATGCTGCCCCAGATGAGGAAGCGCATCGTGGCGTTCGTGCGGCCGAGGAGCGGGGCGGGGGTGACCGCCTGCCGGATGGTCACGGCCGCGACGTTGAAGATCGGGATGCCGCACACGAACAGGAAGTAGCCGCTTCCCGCCAGCACGAGACCGAACCCCATCCCGGCGGGCGCGAGTCCCACCAGGAGGACGCCCGCCGCCATCGTGACGCTGCCGGAGAGGAAGCCGGTGCCGATGCCGAGGCGGTTCGAGATCCACCCGGCGGCGAGCGCTCCCAGCACGCCGCCGACACCGCCGAGGCTCAGGAGCACCCCGACGAACACGGCGCCCAACTGGAGATCGTCGATGATGAAGAGGAACTGGATCGCCAGGAACGCGTAGGCGAACAGGTTGGTGAGGCCGGCCACGACCGCGTTCCACCGCAGCACGTCGGTCCGCCAGACGAAAGCGATGCCTTCCTTGATGTCCTGCCAGGCGGACTGCTTGCCGCTCTCGGCTTTCTCCTTCGGGTCCTCGTCCTTGGGCAGCGCCGACAGCATGGCTCCGGACACGAGGAACGACACGGCGTCCACGACCAGGGCGAAGGGCGCCGTGATGAACTGGACCAGCGCCCCGCCCAGACCGGGCCCCACGACCTCGCTCGCGGAACGAGCGGCCTCTAGCTTCGCGTTGGCCCCGGCCAGGAAATCCTTGGGAACCAGCGAAGGCATGATCGACAACGCGGCCACGTCGGACAGGACGGTGAGCGTGCCGAGCAGGAACGCCACCACGTACAGCTGCGTCACCGTCATCCAGCCCATGGCCGCGGCGACGGGAATGGTCAGCACGAGCGGCGCGCGCAGGATCGAGGCGTAGATCAGCAGCCGCCGGCGGGAGAAGCGGTCGACGAGCACGCCGGCCATGAGCGCGAAGATCAGGAACGGCACCCGCTCGGCCGCGACGAGAAGCCCCAGCTCCACGGGTGAGGCGTCCAGCTCGAGCACCGCGATGAGCGGGATGGCGACCACGCTGACCTGGAAGCCGAGCTGCGCCACAGTCTGCGACCCGAGATAGGTGACGTAGCCGCGGCGCTTCCAGAGCGAAGGTTTCGACGCCGCCTTGGCCGTGGTGTCCTCCGTCATTGCGAGCGGCCTCCCTGCGCGACCTGCTCGTCGGGGCGGCCGGCCAGCCGGTCGAGCGCCAGGAGCATCGTCTCGGCCATCTCCGCCGCCCGCCGCAGCGGATGCCGCACGGTGTCGACCGTGACGTCGATCTGGAGCCCGCAGGCCCCGGGGGCGTAGATCGCCTCGACGCGGATGGGCACGCTGGTGCTGTCCCGCCAATCCTCCTCAGCGTCAATGAGTCCCTGGGCGAGCAGCTCCTCGATGTTGTGGAAGTGCACGAAGTTCAGCGCAACGTCGAAGGGGCGGCGGCCGAGGAGCTCGATGATCTCGGAGTACGGGAAACGCCGTTGTGGCAGGAGATCGCGTTCCGCCTCGAACGCCTGCCGTGCGAGTTCACGCCAGGTGGCACCGCTCGACGCGAGTCGCACCGGCAGGTGGTTGAGGAACAGGCCGAGCGTCAGATCCGCGCCGGGCAGCTCCGGCCGTCCGCTCATCGACAGCCCGGCCACCTGGCCGCGACCGAACGCGGCTTCCACGGCGGTGTAGTAGGCGGCCACCACCAGGCTCTTGACCGGCAGGCCCCACGCCGCCGACAGCGTGGCGAGCGACTCGACCGTGGGCCGCTGCGCGAGCACGGAGACCTTGTGGGGCACCGGCGGCGCTGATCGCCGAGCCGGCCGGACCTGCCCGTCCAGCGGCCCGTCGGTGAATCGCGCGAAGAACTGCCGCTGTCCCTCGTCGGCGAGCGCCTCGCGCTCCAGCCGGACGAACTCGGAGAACGGCGCGGGCGGCGCCAAGGCGGGCTGCTCGCCGTTCAGCACGGCCCGGTAGGTCGTGATCAGCTCGAACGCCAGGACCGACTCGCTCCAGCCGTCGAGGATCGCGTGGTGGAACGCGTAGGTGAGGCGGAAGCGGTCCGGCCCGGACGGTGCGGCATGCGCGCGGATCAGCGGGACGTCGTCCACGTCGAACGGCCGGCCGATCTTCTCCATCGTCGCGGCGCGGCACACCGTCACCTCGTCGTCGGACAACCCGCGGAGGTCGTCCAGCTCCAGCTCGACGGTCACCTGCTTCTCGACCAGCTGAAGCGGCTCGCTGTAGCCGGCGAGATCGAACCGGGTGCGGAGGATCGGATGTCTCTCCACGACGTGGTCCAAGGCCTGGCGGAGCACCTCGGCATCGAGCCGCAGCAGGACCTCACGGGAGACCACGTCGACGTAGAGGGCGCCTCCGCTGGCCGCGCTCTCGTAGACCAGACCGAGTTGCAGCCGAGTCATCGGGTAGGCCTCGCCGACCCCGGCGGGCAGCTCATCACGATCGGCCTGGGCGAGCAGGTCGGCGGCTGGCGCGGCGCCGCCCCCGTCCGCCACCGTCAGGTTTTGGCAGCACCCGCGGAGATCCGGTCGCTTGAACAGATCCATCAGCTTCAGCGGCAGCCCCCGCTGCTCGGCCGCCGAGATGATCTCGATGGCCAGCAGCGAATCACCGCCGAGCGCGAAGAAGTCGTCGTCCGGACCCACGTCGGTGACGTTCAGCACCGACTCCCAGATCTCGGCCATGACGGACTCGACCGCGGTCAACGGTTGTTCGGCAGCGCTCGGCGTGCTCATCGAACCTCTTCCTTCTCAGCCTGGTTGGACGGCTGCCGGTCCCGCGCAGCCGCCTCGAACCGCACCGGCAGCCTGGTGAACCCACTCAGGAAATTGGAGTAGAGCCGCTTCGGCTCCCCGGTCAACTCGATGCCATCGGCGGTCTCCACCAGTGCGCCGACCAGTGCGCCCAGCTCGATCCTCGCCAGCTGGGCGCCCAGGCAGAAGTGGGCGCCCACCGCGAACGACAGGTGGCGGTTGGGTGTGCGGTCCAGCCGCAACCGCGCCGGATCGTCGAACTGCCGCGGATCGAAGTTGGCCGAGGAGTTCCAGACGGTGACGATGTCGTCGCGCGCGATGTGACGACCGCCTAGGGTCGTGTCGCTCGTGGCGGTCCGGCCCGCGTGGAGGGTCGGCGTCGTCCACCGCAGAAACTCCTCGACGGCGGTTTCCACCGGCACGGCACCGGTCTTGAGCCGATTCCACTCGTCCGGCCACTGGGTCAGGGCGTGCGCGGCCCCGATCATCGACAGCCTGGTCGTCTCGTCGCCGCCGAGCAGGATGCTGTACGCGTTGTACAGCAGTTCCTGGCTGGTGAGCGCGACCTCCGACCTCGTCATCTGGATCAGCAGGCCGAGGATGTCGTCACCGGGCTGGTCCTGGCGGGATCGCGCCAGCTTGGCGAAGTAGAGGAGGATTTCGTTGCGCGCCAGCCGCGCGTCGAACTCGGTGCCGTCGGGATCCTCCGAGGCGAGCGCCAGCTTGCTCTGGGTGAGCAGCAGTTCGCGGTCGTCCTCGGGCACCATGAGCAGGTCGCAGATCACCGCGAGCGGGAGGTAGGGCACCACGTCGCGGCCCAGATCGCAGTCTCCGCTTTCCACCGCCTCACGCACCAGGCGAACGGTGGCAAGGCGGACCCGCTCGGCCAGGCCGGTCAGCGCACGGGGAGTCAGCGCGCGCATCAGCACGCGCCTGATCTGCTGGTGCCGAGGACCGTCGGAGACGGGCAGCATCTTGCCCCCGGCCGGATCGCCGCCTGCCAGGAGCATGGCGAGGACGTTGCCGCGGCTGGAGGTGTACACCTCGCTGTTCCGGTAGACCTCCGCCGCGGCGGAGTAACTGCTGACGACCCAGAACCCACCACCGGTCGTGGGGTGCCAGGCCACCGGCTGCCGTTCACGCAGCATGCCCCAGACATCGCTCAGGTCGCGCTCGGCGTGCAGACGGGGCGACGTCAGGTCGACATCGGCGAGCGGGCCCGAGCCGAACTCCAGGAACGGGTGCCGCGTGGACGACTCGTCACCGACCTGTTCAGTCATCCTGGCCCTCCAGTCCCGCGCGGAGGGTCGCCGAGAACTGCTCGCCCAGGTGCCTGATCGTGTCCGGTTTGAAGAGGTCGACCCGGTAGTTGATCTGGATTTCGAGGCCGACGTCCTCGAAGAACGAGAACGTCAGGTCGAGCGGGGCGGGGGTCAGCGGCGCCGGTATCGGCCGCACCGCCACGTCCCCGATGTGGTACTCGGCGATCGACTCCGGCTGGTGGACGAAAGCGGTCTGGAGGAACGGCGTCTGCTGTGGTCGGCGCGGTGGCCGGATCGCGGACACGAGCATGTCGAACGGCAGGTCCTGGTGGTCTTGCGCGTCGAGAACGGTGTGCCGGACACGCCGCACCACCTCACGGAAGCCCGGCTCGCCGCTCAGGTCGGTGCGCAACACGATGTTGTTGACGAAGAACCCGATCAAACCGTCCAGGCCGACGTCGTTCCGGCCGGCGACCGACGTGGTCACCACGACGTCGGTCTCGCCGGTCAACTTCGACAGCACCACCTTGTACGCCGCCAGCAACACCATGAACGACGTCGCGTTCTCGTCACGGGCCAACGCCCGCACCCCGCCCATCACCGCCGGATCGAGGGAGAAGCTGAACGTGCTGCCCTCCCGCGACTCCACCCCGGACGGATCCCGGTCGTACGGCAGACTCGTGTACGCCGGAGCGCCCGCCAGCCGCTCCCGCCAGTAGTCCTCCACCACCCGGCGCCGCTCAGGGGTCAGCGACTCCCGTTGCGACACGGCGAAGTCCGCGTACTGCAACGGCAACTCGGGCAACGGCGACACGCCACCAGCCGCCAGCACCGGGTACAACGCCACCAGCTCGTCCTGGAGAACCGCGCCGGACCAGCCATCCGTCACGATGTGGTGCATGTTCACGAGCAGGACACCGGCGTCGTCGGCCTCCACGATCACCCGCGCCCGGAACAACGGGCCACGAGCCAGGTCGAAAGGCCGCTCCAACTCCGCGCGAATCGCCTGATCGACACCGGCCGCCCCGTCACCACGGCAATCCACGACCTGCACGTCGGCGCCGCGGAACTCGCCCACCAGCTGCGTCGGAACACCCAGCTCCGTCACGAACGCCGTCCGCAACACCTCGTGCCGCTCGACCACCGCGTCCAGGCACGACCGCAGCACCTCGACCCGCATCTCACCACGCCACCGCAACAACACCGGCGTGGTGTAGGCCAAGCTGCCCGGCGCCACCTGCTCCGCGATCCACAACCGGCGCTGCCCGAACGACAACGGCATCTTCCGCTGCGTCGAACCGCTGCCGCCGTGTCCGACGATGGCGGTCATGACGCCTTCTGGAGAAGTTCGACGTAGTGGGCCAGCGCGGCGGGCGTGCGGTGCTCGAGCACGTCCCTGAACCGGATCGCGATCTTGAAGTGTTCGCTGACCCGTGCGGCGATACGCATTCCGGACAGCGAGTTGCCGCCCAGTTCGAGGAGGTCGACGTTCGGCCCGCACTCGTCGATCCCGAGGGCCTGGCACCAGATCTCGATCATGTCGGCGGTGTGTTCGCTGCCGGCTGGTCCCCCGGCGGACGTAGGGGTGACTGCCTCGGCCCGTGTCGCCAGGTCGCCGACATCGATCTTGCCCGAGGAGAGCAGCGGCATCGTCTCGAGGACCACCAGGCTGGCCGGCACCATGAAGGGCGGCACCCGTCCCGCCAGATGCTCCCTGACGTGCTCGACGTCGTGCGTGGGGTTGGCCAGTTCCAGGTAGGCGACGAGGCCCGGGTGACCCGATGCTTCCCGGCGTGACACGACACAGGCCCGGTGGACGGCCGGGTGCGAGGTGAGCGCGCCCTCGATCTCGGTGGGGTCGACCCGGAAGCCGTTGATCTTCACCTGGCGGTCGACGCGTCCCATGAACAGCAGCCGCCCCGACGCGTCGACCATGCCGAGGTCCCCGGTGCGGTACAGCCGTCCCTCGCCGAACGGATCCGGGATGAACGCGGCAGCGGTGCCTTCCGGGTCGCGCCAGTACCCCGCTGCCACCCCGGGACCGCCGATGAAGAGCTCGCCGACCGTCCCCGCGGGCGCGGGCTCCATCCGATCGTCGAGCACGTGCGTCGTCACGGTGGGACACGGACCGCCCAGAGGCATCGACGGGAACTCCCCCGCCGGAACGTCCCGGTCGTCGCGGTAGAGCGTCGAGGTCACGCAGGTCTCGGTGAGGCCGTAGCAGTTCCACAGGTCCACCTCGGCGGGAACCGAACGGCGCCACACCGCCAGGTCCTCCGCCGACGCCCGCTCCCCGCCGATCAGCACGCTCCGCACGGAGGCCGGCAGCCGCTCCGAGCCGTCCCGGAACTCCAGGCACATCTCGCGCCAGTAGGCGGTGGGCAGGTACAGGTGCGAGATCGACTGGTCGGCGAGTTCACGCAGGAAGTGCGGGACGCCGTAATCGGCTTCGTCGGTGCACATCGTCAGCGGCGTGCCGCGGAACAGCGGGAGGATCATCTCCTCGATGCTCGAGTCCCAGCCGAGCGCGCCGAAGTGCAGCGCGTGATCCTCCGGGCCGGGGGCATAGGGCGAGGCGACCGAGGTGACGAGGTTGTACAGGGACGCGTGCTCGACCATGACGCCCTTGGGCTGCCCGGTCGACCCGCTGGTGTGCACGAGACAGGCGAGCCGGCCAGGGTCCGGCCTGCCCGGCTTGCCCGGCGTGGTCGTGCGGGGAGTGCAGGACTGGTCCGCGGTGGCCACCTGCTCGACATCGAGGATCGGGCAGCCCGTCCACGCCGCCCGGAGGAACTCGACGTTGGCGGCGTCGGTCAGGATGGCCCCGGGCTCGACGCGCTCCAGGATGTCCCGCAGGCGTTGCTCGGAGATCGCCTCGTTCAACGGCACGTACACGCAGCCGGCGTGCCACACCCCGAGCATCGCGACCACGGCCCATTCGCTGCGCGACGTGATGACGACGACGGGAGCGTGGTCCTGCGGCATGGCGACCGCCGATAACGCGTGCTGCGTGTTGCGCACCAGCTCGTCGAGTTCCCTGTGGGTCAACCAGCGCCGCCGCGACCGCAACGCCAAGGCGTCCGGTGTCGCCACCGCCCGCGCGGCTATCGCCTCATGGACAAAGCCGTCCGACAGATCGCGGTGCACAGCGTCGATCATCGAAGTCGCCTCCGGGGAAAGGGGATCAAGACAGTGGCTGGTGCACCCAGACGTTGGGTTCGACGTACGCGGCCGTGTCGTGGGTGAGGTCGCAGTGCACCGGGACCATGGCGCCGGGGACGATGACGGGGCCGTCCTGGTCGAACGGCAGTCCCGTCCACTCCCGCCACTGACTGAGCGAACCCGCCACGACCATCGAGGCCTGGGCGATACCGACGACCGATGCGCCGAGCCGGGCCTGCGCGCGCAGCAGCGGATCCGCGGGCAGGCCCTCGGCCGTCAGCCGGGCCGCGTACTCGTCCATCGTCATCTCGGGCACGTCCGTCTTGCCGGGCGGCCGCACCGGCGCGACGAAGTGGCGCAGGCCCTTCGACCGGGCGATGACGCGGAACCGGCGCAGCATCTCGGCGCCCAGGCCGGAGCTGCGCATGTCGGGGCGGATGGTGACCTCCAGGCCGCACAGCGCGTCGCCGCCGTACCCGGCGAAACGGGCGATGCGGGCCAGGGTGATGGCGGCGTCCCAGCCGGTGTCGGGCAGGCCGGCCGGCGGCTCCTCGGCGAGCCCGATCGGCACCGAGTACGCCCGCCCGATCACCTCGTCCGGGCGGCCGGCCGCCGTGGCGACCACCGTGTAGTCGGTGTAGTACTCGGCCGCGTCCATGTGGAAGCCCTGCCCGACCTGGTCGTGCAGCATGAACTCCGGCCAGCCGCCGTCGAGCGCCGCCACCTTCTGCGCGAGGTGGGGCCGCTCGGTGAGCGTCGTGATCTCGATGCCCTCGATCACGAGCCCGCCAACCGTCGCTGCTCGACCCCGGTGGCGATGGCCTTCAGGTGCACTAGCGCGCGTACGTGGATCATCGACCCTCCTTGCTGTCAATGCCCGGTCAGTCCAGGTAGGACTCGAGGGTGCCCGTTCGGCGGACATCCAGGGTGGCGCAGTGGAAAGAGCCGCCGAAGCTGTTGAAGTTGCGGAAGTTGCAAGGGATCGGGCTGAAACCCCAGTCCCGCAACGCCTTGATCATCGGCTCGTCCTGCGCCTCGACGACGACGCGCGTCTCGTCGATCGACAGGACGTTCATGTTGATCCACTTGCTGGTCATGTAGAGCGGGTGCGAGTCGGGCATCACCGGGGTCGGCGCCGGGAGCATGTCCCATGCCTTGAACATCTGCGGGATCTTGGGGACCCGCTCCGGGTTCACCAGCAGCTTGCCGGGCGCGAGCGGCATGATCGAGGCGTCGATGTGCATCGGGTGGTCGTCGTCGAACTCGACGATCCGCACCCGGTAGTCCTCACCGAGGTGGCGGGCCAGCCAGGCGATGCCGAAGTCGTTGGTGACGTTGCTCTTCTGCCCGACGATGTCGCGGCCGAAGCGCAGGAAGTCCGCCGCGTCGAAGGTGGGCTCGAACTCGGTCACCACCAGGCGGGTCGGCTCACCCGCGGCGGGCTCCGACCACTCCAGGTCGTAGAGCTCGTCCAGCAGCTCCGGCTTGGGACCGGCGCTCCACCGGGCGCCGCCGTGGAAGTACTCCTTGAGCAGCGGCCGGTAGGCCAGGCTCTCGTAGTACCGCGACCGCCACGCCATGGGGCACTCGATGATGTCCTCGCCGACCACCAGCAGCGCGTCGCGCGGCATGGCGGCGTACATCCCGGTGCTCGTCCACGCACCCGTCGAGTACGGCCGGGTCTGCGGGATCGGCTCGGGGCGGCGGACGGTGACGCCCTCGCCCTCCAGCACCCGGACGAACTCCTCGAGTTCCCGGCTCGCGGCCCGGACGAGCTCGGTCGGGAACGGCCTGCCCTGTTCCCGCCGGAACGTCTCGTGCTGCCCGGTCGGCAGGACCGGTTCGAGTGCGGGGTGCCACGGCGGGAAGGTCGCGTCGTCGACGATGCCGACGACGACCTCCTCCAGCGGATCCCATTCCGTGTACGAGCGGACCGGACTGTTGATCACCTCGTGCGAGATGACCGCGTCTTCCAGGAACATGACCCGCCTTCAGCCGTAGAGGTGGCCGTCGTCTGTGGACACACGCCGACCATCGGTTCGCCCTTGATGCCTTGCGGGCGACGCGTGACCAGTCCGCCTCGACCGGCGCCGGCCATGCGAAACGGGCGCGACCTTTCCGTCGAATTTCAACGCCGTTCGCCCCGTGTCGCCCATTTCGAAACCCCCAGTGTCAATTCATCGCACGGCCGGCGGGCCCGGAACGGGCGCATGCGGCCACGCGGAAACGCCACTCAAAGATCGTGCTTCCAGACCCCCGTCTGCCCCGCCCCGCCAGAATGTGATGCTCAGTCATGTGCATCATCGGCGGTCAGGTTAACTGACCACATGGGGCAAGTAAAGGGTCGTTCCGAACCTTTGCAAGCGCCGGGGACGCGACTCCTCGCACCTACTGTGAGCAGGCACGATGCGACAAGAGCGCGCGCCGGAATCCCGACGGGAGCGCCGATGTCAAGCGTTCGTCCGCGACCAGGAACGCCGCCGCGCCCGGTTGTCGTCGCACTGATGGCGACCGGTTCGTCCGATTACCGGACGCGACGTGCCTGTCGGTCGGGACCGCGTCGTTCAATGGTGCGGAAACCCGTAGAAGGGGGCGGCTTGACTGGATCGGTTCCTCTCCGACCGTGATATCGCCTTCAGGGTCGCAGGAGCGTTTTGACGGCGCGGCGTTCGTCCATGGCGCGGTAGCCCGCGGCGACTTGGTCGAGGGGAAGTGTCAGGTCGCAAACCTCGCCGGGGTTGATGCGGCTGCCGAGTACCCGGTCGACGACGACGCGGCGTCGCACCTGCCGCCGACCAGGCGCTGACCGACCTCGCCACCGACCGCGTCGGCGGCGCCGCCGTGCTCCTAGCGGGTACGTCGACGTGATCGAGTGCACGGTGGCGCGAGGCGCCACCAGCCAAGATCACGAGTTCCGGCGGGAACGCACGGCTCCATCCGCGCCAACGGTGAACAGCTGCGGGTCTGACTCGCCGCCCGCCGACCCGGCGAACTCTTCCAGCAGCGCCGCGACGGGCGCTTCCGCCGCACCCAGGCGGAAACGTGCGACGGATCGCCGGTAGGCCGCCACGACCGCGTCGGCATCGCTCGTCGGGAAGAAGGCGGCTATTCCCCGCTCCCCCCAGTCGCGTGTGTCGTCGACAACCCCGTCGGAGTAGGCCCGGACCGCCTCGTAGTCCACCCCACCGCTCGAATCCGCTGACGCGACGAGCCGCCGCAGCCGTTCCGCATGGCACACGGCGCCGATCTGCATGCCGCCGCCCTCGTTCCAGTGCCCGTTGCCCACGGCGTCCCCCATCAGCACCACGTTCGCGCCCGCCCAGGCCTGCCGGACCAGGTGCTGTTGGAGCACGAAGGCCCGAGGGTTGATCTCGAACCGCCCCGGACCCCACATGCCGTAGTCCAAGACCTTCGACACCGGCTCACCGATCACCTGGGCCACCGTCGCCGCGAAGTCCTGCCGGACCTCCCGCTTCGACATCGCCCGGGTCCGGTCGACGCCGTGGCGTCCCCCTGTCCCGGTCAGCGCGATGTCGCCGACGACCCAGGTGGAGCCCCGTCCACGCTGCGAGATCGTGCCCGTCTCGAGGATGTCGTCACCGCGGTGCCGCAACTGCTTCACCATCGAGCCGTCGTCACGGCCGAAGACCTGACCGGCGATCTGCCGGCGTTGCGGCGAGGTGGCCGCGCGCGTGATGCCGACCCGCGAGCGCGACAAGCTGCCCGCACCCTCCGCGATGACCAGCAGGTCCGGTTCGAGACCGTTGGCCAGGAAGTACCTACCGCTGCTCGACATCCCACCGATTTGCAGCGACTGTCCCAGCTGGACGGTGACGGTGGGCAGCGACCCGAGGTAGCCGCGCAGCAATCGCTCGATCTCGGTGGCGGCGACGAGAAAACAGGCAGGCGATTCCAGCATCTCCTGCGCGGACGTGGGTACGCGGCCCGAGTCGCCACGCCGCGGAAAGGGCTTGGCCTTGACTTCCCGGCGCCCGTCGACGTGGATCCTGGTCGAACCCTGGTAGATCGGGCCGCACAGGCCGAGGAAGCGGTCGGCCAGGCCCGGGTCGAGCCTGGCCAACTGGTCGATCAGGCTCTGCCGCCCGGCCCACTGGATGCTTCGGGACGATTCGACGCGACGGTCGACGGCCAGCACGTCGTAGCCGGCGTGGGCGAGAATGGCCGAACCCACCATCCCCGTCACCGACAGGCCGGACACCACTGCCGTGCGCCGCCTTCGTCCGCTCACACCCACACCTACCTCGCGCCGCACGCGGCGTCGCCGGGCGACCGGGAGTCGTCGAGCAGCGGCCCCAGCAACGCCAGGACGCCGTCGTCCTCGACCGAACCGCCGACCCGACCGGCCACCGCCTGGAGGCCCGGCGGGCTGCCGCCCATGGCGACGGAATGCGCGGCCCAGCTGAGCATTTCCATGTCGTTGAGCTGATCGCCACACGCGTAGGTGGCTTCCGCCTCGACCCCCAGCAGGCGCCGCACGTTCTCCAGAGCGGTCGCCTTCGACACGCCGGGCGGTGTGATGTCGACCCAGCCCCGCCCGAGGACGTCGTATCCGGCGCTGTGCACGCCCAACTCGCGCAACAACGTCATCAGCTCTTCCGCCACGCCGTTCGCGGCTCGAATGGTGACGCGGATGGCGTCGAGGGTGGCCAGCCGAGCCCACCCGACGACCTCCGAAGGCCCCATGAGATCGCCCGGAGGGAACTCCCTGTTGACGCGAAACCCCAGCCAGCTGCCCTCTACGGCGACGGAGGCGTCGGGAATCAGGGCACCCAGCCGTCCGAGGAGCGCGGCCGAATCGAAAGTCACGACCTCGATCACGTCTGCCCGGCGCGATGGTCCGGTGACCCTGGCGGTGAGCGCGCCGTTCGAGCAGACCGCGTAACCGTCGATGTCGAGCTGGTCGAACACCGGAACCGTCGCGACCAACGAGCGCCCGGTGGCCAGCACGATGTGCGTGCCCCGGTCGCTCAATTCGCGGATGGCGGTGGCGACGGCGCCGGAGACGGTCCCGTTCGAGTCCGCGATGGTGCCGTCGATGTCGAGGCAGACCAATCTGCCCGAGGCCACGCCGGGAGCGGTCGGCTGCGCGGATGTCATATACCCGATCCAATCCGGTCGGCGTTGGCCCGGTGCTCTGCGCGCAGCGACGTCAACGCGGTGATCAGTGCGATCGACACCAGCGCGATCGCCACCCACAGCGGCGCCGACCAGACGCCCCCGTAGGCCAGGACGAGACCGCCGACCCACGGGCCGATCGTGTTGCCCACGTTGAACGCCGAGACGTTCGCCGAGGCCGCGAGCGTCGGCGCGCCACCGGCGAGCGTGAACACGCGGGCGTTGAGAACGCCACCGAGGCAGAAGGCGAACGTGCCGAACGCGAAGGCCGCGGGAAAGACAGCACCGGGCACCTCCGCCGCGACCAGTACCGCCCCGAGTCCGGCCGCCAGGAGCGCGAGCCCGCCCAGCAGCACCCCGGCGGGGAACCGGTCGGCCAGCCTGCCGCCGATGTAGACGCCGACGATGGACCCGACGCCGAAGGCCAGGAGGACCACCGGCGCCTCACCGGCGACGACGGCGCCCGCGTCGGTCAGCATCGGGATGAAGTAGGTGAAACCCGCGAAGATCCCCGCCTGCGACAGGATCGTGGTGGCCAGGGCGAGCCAGAGCGTCCCGCGTCGGAACGCCTTGATCTCCCGCTTGACCAGCGCCTTGAGGTCCACATCCCGTTCTCGCTCGCGCCTGGGCAGGACCAGCGACAACAGGACGGCGGCCAGCACCGTGAGCACGGCGAGCAGTCCGAAGGACGCCTTCCAGCCGTAGGTCTGGCCGATCCACGTCCCCAGCGGGACGCCCAGCACCGCGGCGAGCGTGATGCCGCCGATCATGAGGGACAACGCCTCGGCGGACCGGCCGACCGGAGCCTCCCGTACCGCGATGACCGCTCCGATGGACCAGTAGGTCGCACATGCCAGCGCACCGAGGAGTCGCAGGAGCAGCAGCGGCACGAAGCCGTCGACGATCAGGACCAGCCCATGGGCGACGGCGAAGACCATGCAGGCGATCAACAGCGAGCGACGTTGATCCAGGGTGAGGGTGACGATCGACATCACCGGAGCGCCGACCACCATGCCCAACGCGAACACGCTCACGAGCAGGCTCGCGCCGGCGATGTCGACGCTGAGGTGGGTGGCCAGTTCGGGCAACAAGCCGATGATCATGAACTCGGACGTGCCGAGCAGGAAGGTCCCGATGCCCAACAGGTACACGGTCGCCGGCAATCGCCGCTGCGGCGCCACTACGTCCGTTCGTCCCCCGTGACCGCTCATGCCCGGACGCCCGCGGGCGTGGCGATGGTGGGCCCGTCCGGTGACAGGTCGACCGGCCGTGAGCCGACCCGTCCGACCTCGGTCTCCACCGCGCGCAGTGCTTCGCGGAGTTGCGCCACGGGGTCGATCCCGTTCCGGACGGCGCCGTGCACAAGTGCCAGCAACCGGCTGCCGACATCGGACCACGCGTCGGGATCCGGGTGCGCGCCGATGTCGGCCATCAGGTGGTCGAGTCCGTTGTCTTGGAGCCGCCGTGCGATTTTCGCGGCCCGGTCGAGGACGGGCATGGCCGGCGGGATGCCGTCCAGGACCGACGACCGCTCCGGCTTCTCGCGTGCCTTGGCGGCCTCCCACTCACCCACCGGGTCACGCGGTCCGCCGCCGTGGTCGCCGCCGTGGTCGGTGCTGTCCCCGCCGCCGAGCACGCGCGGCTGCCTGCTGAGCAGCTTGTCGCAGATGCCACCCGCGACCTGGTCGACGTCGAACGGCTGGACGGCCCGCTCTTCGCCGATCCGCGCGTGGAACACGATCTGCATCAAGAGGTCGCCGAGCTCTTCGACGATGTCCGCGCGGCTTCCGTGCTCGATCGCGTCGACCAGCTCATAGGTCTCCTCGATCAGGTAAGGCACCAGGCTGCGTTGCGTCTGCGCGCCGTCCCACGGGCAGCCACCCGGCGAACGGAGGCGGTCGAGGTACTGGACCAGTTTCAGCACCGTCGAGCCGGGCGGGTCCCACGCGCCGATCAGGTGGTTGACCAGTGGCGCGTCGCTGAGCGTGTCGACCTGTCCGGCCAACTCCTCGATCAGGCCGGCTGTCCACTGCGGTGACGACAGCCAGACCACCGACTCGGCGGAGGCGAGGCGCAGCAGCCGGGCGGCCAGCTCCGCCGGGCTGGGAGCCGCAACGGGTTCCACGGTGATGCCGGCGGCCGCGACGGCCGCGACGATGTGGTTGTCCTTGTGGTCGCCGCACACCCGGTCGGCGGCCTCGATGACCGACCAGGCTTCACGCGTCAGGAACTGCGCGGGAAGGACGGTGGGGCCCTGGACCAACGTCAGCAGGCCCACGACGCTCCTGCCCAGCCGAAGCGGCACGCGTCGAACCCCATTCGTCCCCCATACTTCGAATGTCGAAACTGATCGATACGCGAATCGCGCGCACGGAAACCGGACATGAAGAAGCCGTGCCATTAAAGCCGAAAACCGGCAACGCTGACACGTCCGACCGGGTGAATCCGCGATCAAGGGGTCGAAATTGCGAAAACCGACAGATACTCGTCACCGCAAAAGGGTTGAACCGTTGCCATCGTTTTTATCGATGACACACGTGGACATTGCTTTGTGAGGTGAGGCGCGGGTTGCACGGGTAGTCCGGAAGGACGATCACACTCCCCCACCAGGCGTGTCGCGGAGTGGCCGGTGGTCCAGGGTTCGCACCCGGACCTGACCACCACTGCCTGCGAGTGTGACGGTGGTGTCGGCCGGTGCGGTGAAGACCTGGCTCGTCAGGGTGGCCGAGCCGTCCTGGGCGAACACCTCCACCGATCCCCGGTCCACGTACACCTGGAGTCGGAGCGCGCCGTCGCGAAGGGGGACGGTGGTGGAGTCCGCCGAGGGGAACGCCGGGTGGAAGTCCGTGCCGCCGGATGCCGTGCGGTCCAGGGTCAGCCGTTCGGTCGCCGGGGTGTAGGTGACGCGGGTGGTGTGCCCGGCGCCGGACAGGACGTCGAGGACCACGGCGTCCGCGGAGATCTCGTCGACGGCGAGGTCGAGGCGGTAGGGCGGGACGGCTTCGAAGGAACGTGGAGTCGTCAGGGTGAACGGGAGCGCCGAGAACCCCGGCTGGTCCAGCACGTCCAACTCCGCCACGGGCCGCTGCACGAGCGTGACCACTCCCCCGACCGTGGCCAGCGCGAGTTCGCGGGGCAGCGACATCGACCCGCGCCAAGGTGACGTGGGCACGCTCCCCGCGTAGTCCCAGTTGCTCATCCAGCCCAGCAGGACGCGGCGGGAGTCGGGCGCGTTCTCGAACGTGACGGCGGCGTACAGGTCGCGTCCCCAGTCCAGGCGGCGGAAGCCGTCGGCGGAGGGCGTGAACGTGACACCGTCGAAGTCACCCACGAAGTAGCGGGTCGCCGAGCCGTTGCCCGCGTGGTCCGGGTTCAGGCTCACCACCAGCACCCAGGCCACCCGGTCGGGGTCGCCGTCGACCGGGAGGGCGAACAGGTCCGGGCACTCCCAGAGGCTGTCGGGACCTTCGAACGGGCCGAAAGTGCTCAGGTAGTCCCACTCGCGCAGGTCGGCAGAGCGGTAGAAGACGATCTCCCGCGCCTCCGCCTCCGCCGCGACCATCACCCAGCCCACCTTCGGGTGCCACGACACCTTGGGGTCGCGGAACGCCTTGGAGTCCCGGTCGAGCACCGGGTTGCCCTCGTACTTCGTCCACGTCGCGCCGCCGTCGGTGCTGTGCGCCAAGGACTGCGCCTGCTTGCCGCCGGCGTAGACGCTCGTGTAGATCGCCACCAGGACCGGCTCGTCGCCCACGCCGAAGCCCGACGTGTTGTGGTGGTCCACGACCACCGATCCGGAGTAGATCTCCTCGTCGTCCTGGTACGGGATGGCGACCGGGTGCTCGGTCCAGTGCACCAGGTCGGGGCTCGTCGCGTGTCCCCAGCTCATGTTGCCCCAGACGTCGCCGTCCGGGTTGTGCTGGAAGAACAGGTGGTACACCCCGTCGTGGTGGACCAGGCCGTTCGGGTCGTTCATCCAGTGCCGGCCCGGCGTGAAGTGGAAGCCGGGCCGGCACTGGTCGGTTCGGTCGTTCAACTGGCTCGCCGATCGTCAAGGGTGACGTGGTCGCCACTGATGTGCGACCACGCCCCGGTGTTGTTGTCGATGATCTTCAAGTGGGCGGCCCGCCCCACGTTCCAGGCGGCACGGCCCTAAGCGCCTACCGACAGCGCCTACCGACGAACGCCCGCCGAGTCGCGTTCCACCGGCGGGCACTCGATCCTGACCAGCGCGTGCTCCTCCACCCGGTCCAGGCCGAGCAGCAGGCGCACGCCCGCGACCCCGAGTTCGTAGTGCGGCAGCGCGACCGTCGACAGCGGCGGGCGCAGGTGCGCGGCTATGACCTCCTGGTTGTCGAACCCGACCACGGCGATGTCGTCCGGGATGGCCAGGCCGTGCTGCCGCAGGCCGTCGTAGAGGCCCATCGCCACCCGGTCGTTGTGGCAGAACACCGCCGTCGCGCCCTGCCGCAGGATGTCCGGGACGCAGCCGTAGCCGCCCTCCTGGTTCGGGATGGCGTCGAGGACCAGGTCCGGGTCGAACGGGATGCCGGCGGCCTCCAGCGCCGCCCGGTAGCCCTTCAGCCGGCCGTCGCGGGCGGGGGCGGCCGTGGTCGTGTTGACGAACGCGATCCGCCGGTGCCCCCGGTCCACGAGCATCCCGGTCGCGGTGCGCCCGCCCTGTTCCTCGTCCGGGACGACGGCCCGCGAGTCGCCGTCCGGTGAGAAGCAGTTGACGAGCACGAAGTTCGTCTCGCGCAGGGCGGCGGGGATGTCGGCGGCACGGTGGAACCACGTCGAGTACAGGATGCCGAGCACCTTGTGCTCCAGCATCATCGAGATGGCCTCGCGCTCGGCGGACTCGTTGCCCTCGGTGTTCGCCACCAGGAGCACGAACCCGTGCTTCCACGCCTCGTCCTGCGCGCCGCTGATGATCTGCCCGGCGAACGGCGTGGTGGCGATCGCGTCGGCGACCAGGCCGATGAACCGGGAACTGCCCTGCACGAGGTTCTTGGCCAGGGCGTTCGGGCGGTAGCCCAGTTCGCGGATGGCCTCCATGACGCGGCGGCGGGTGTCCGCGCCGATCCGGGCGTCCTTCTTGTTGTTGACGACGAGGGAGACCGTGGCGACGGAGACACCAACCGCCGCCGCCACCTCGCGCATGGTGACCGGGTTCGAGGCCGGGCGTTGTTCCGTCATCCCTTGGTGGCTCCCTGTTCCAACCCGTAGATCATCGCTTTGTTGAGCACCAGGAAGGCGAGCAGCAGCGGGGTGATCATGACACAGACGGCCGCGAAGGTGGCCGTCCAGTCGACCTTCCCCATCGCCCCGATGTAGTTCTGCAAGCCCAGCGGGATGGTCTTGAGCCCTTCGGACAGCACGAACGTGTTCGCGAAGATGAAGTCGTTCCAGATGAAGATGCTGTTGACCATCACCACGGTCACGACGGTGTTCTTCGACATCGGCAGCGTGATCGAGCCGAACACGCGGTACGGCCCCGCGCCGTCCAACGCCGCCGCCTCGTACATCTCGCGCGGGATGTACTGGAAGAACGACGAGAACAGGTACACCGACATCGGCAGCGCGAAGCCCGCCAGCGGGATGATCATCGACAGGTGCGTGTCGAGCAGGTCGACCGAGGCGTAGTCGATGAACAGCGGGACCAGCGCGATCTGCACGGGCACGATGATCCCGATCAGGAACAGGCCGCGGACGAAGCCCGCGAGCTTGAACCCGAGCACCTGCAACGCGTAGGCCGCCATCATCCCGAGCAGCACGATCAGCAGGTTCGCGCCCGCCGTGACGATCAGGCTGTTGAGGATGTACGTCCCGGTGTCGCCGGTGGCGAACGCGCGGGTGTAGTTGTCGAAGGTGATCGACTCGGGCAGCCCGAACGGGTTGCCGGCCGCGAAGTCGTCCTCGGAGCGCAGGCTGGTCAGCACCAGCCAGGCGAGCGGGTAGACCTGCACCACCACGATCACGACGATCAACGCCGTGGACAGCGCGTGGTGGACGCTCGGCTTGCGCCGCGGTCGAGGGGCCGGGCGCGGGGTGCGCGGCGAGGCGACGGGGGCAGGTGCGGGTTGCGTGATCACGCGTCCCCCTTCCGTCCGAGCAGGCGAACGATGAGCCAGACCGCGACCAGGCACTCGACCACGATGAACACCGAGATGGTGCTCGCGTAGCCGTAGTCCGTGCTGGTGAACGCGGTCTTGTACATGTAGGTCGTGAGCAGCTCCGAGGACTGGCCCGGACCGCCGTTGGTGAGCAGGTAGGGGATGTCGAAGCCGCGCAGCGCGAACGTGGCGGCCATGATCGTCGTGGTGATCCAGACCGGCCGGATGTACGGGAAGCGGATCCTGGTGAACACCTGCCACCGCGACGCGCCGTCGAGCCGGGCGGCCTCCTCCAGCTCCTTCGGCACGGCGAGCAGCGCGGCGTAGATGATGAGCATGTAGAGGCCGGTGAAGCGCCACCCCTCCGGCGCCGACACCGCGGCGAGCACGGTGTCGGTGTCGGACAGCCAGGCGCGCCGCAGGTCGCCGAGGCCGACCCAGCCGAGCACCCGGTTCAGCAGGCCCTCGGGTTCGAGCGAGTAGATGCGCTGGAACAGGAACGCGATCGCGACCGTTGAAATGACCGCGGGCAGCAGGTAGAGCGTCTTGACGACCTCCCGGCCGCGCCGCAGCGACGTGAGCAGGCCGGCCACGACCAGCGCGCCGCCCAGTTGCAGGACGAGGCAGATGGCCAGGTAGCCCAGTGCGTTGAGGAACGCGTGCCAGAAGACGTCGTCGCCGAAGAGCATCCGGCTGTAGTTCTCCAGCCCGACGAACTCCATGTCGCTGATGCCGTCCCACGAGAAGAAGCTCAGGAACAGCGACTGGACGATCGGGAAGAGCACGGCGACCCCGTACAGCAGCAGCGGGGGCACCAGGAAGATCAGAACCGACAGTCGTGACCGGCCGGGGATCATGGTGAGGCCTTTCGGGTGGGGGCCGCCGGGGCGGGACCGGGCGGCCCCCACCACCCATCGAGAGCTACTTGAAGAACTTGGGCGCGTTCTGCGCGATGGTCGAGTCCATGGTGGACGTGAACTCCGCCGGCGTGGTGCCGCCTTGGACCAGCAGCACCAGTTCCTGCTGCAACCGGGTGTTCGAGGTCGGGTCGAGCTGGGTGTCCCACGGCATCGCGAGCTTCGACCCCAGGTCGTTCGACTGCTCGATCGCCTTGCGGTACAACGGGGTCGCGTTCGCCGGGATCGTGGTCCGCACGTCCTTGGTCGGCGACAGGGCGCCGGTGGCGGCGTACTCGGCGGGGTAGCGCTCCAGCGCGAACTTCAGGAAGTCGCGGACCAGCGGGTCGAACGTGGCCGAGTTGACCGCCATGCCGATGCCCGAGCTGACCACGTACTCGTTGGCCGCGGTGACCGAGTCGGGGCCGGCGGGCACGGTGAAGTAGTCAATCTCGTCACGCACGGCCGGGTTCAGCTCGTCCGTGGCGAGGCTCGCCAGCTCCCAGGTGCCGATGTTGTAGAGGGCGGCCTTGCCCGAGGTGAAGAGGTTCTGGGCATCGGAGTAGCCCTGCGACGAGAAGCCCTCCTGGAAGCACTGGGCCTTGCCCAGCTCGCTGAGCCAGGTCACCGCCTTCTGGCCGGCGGGGTCGGCGAACGTCGCCTCGCCCTTCTTCAACTTCTGCACGTAGTCGGGACCGGCGACCCGGAACGGCTGGTAGGCGGCGTACCGCTCCAGCGGCCACTGGTCCTGCCCGTTGAGCGCGAACGGCGTGATGCCCGCCTTGCGCAGCGCCGTGCACATCGCCGGGATGTCGTCCAGCGACTTCGGCGGCTCGACGTCGGCCTGCCGGAGCAGCGCCTTGTTGTACCAGAAGAACTCCAGCTCGAACTGGAACGGGATCATGTGCAGCGACCCGTCGTCGAAGCGCTGGTAGTTCAACGCGTTCGGGCGGTAGTCGTCGTGCACGCCCACGCTCTTGAGCAGCTTCTCCGCGTCGAGCATCCGGCCCTGCTTGGCGAGCTTGCGCGCGAACGGCGTCGCGTCGGTGTCGAACAGCTCGGGCAACTTGTTCGCGGCGGCCAACGTCTCGTACTTCTGGATGTAGGACGGCCGGTCGGGCGTCGTGATGAGGTTCAGCTTGAAGCCCGCGTGGTCCTTCGCGTAGTCATCGGCGAGCTTCCGCATGATCGTGATCACCGCGCCGTCGGCCGGCCGTGACAGCAGCCAGGAGATCTCGCGGGGCACGATGTCGCCCTTCGGGTCCACATCGGACGCGTCGCCCGCCTTCTGGCCGCCGCCGCACGCGGCGAGCACGATCGCGGCGACGGCCGTCGCGGCAATCGCGGTGAAGTTCTTCATCGCCCTTCCATCTCCTTTGACAGGGGTGAGTGTTCAGACGTCGGCACGGGTGCGCACCTCGAAGTCGCGGACGGTCGCGCCGCCCTCGCCGAGGAAGACGCCGACGCGGCCTTCCGGGCGGTCGTAGATCCGGGTGCTGAGCGCGACCCGGCGGTCGAGGACCACGACGCACAGGTCGCCGTCGACCACGAGTTCGAGGGTGTGCTCCCCCGCCGGCAGGTCGCACGGTCGCTCCAGCTCGATCTCGAACGGGACGTCGCCCGAGACCTGCCACTGCGCGTCACCGGTGGACGCGCGCGGCCAGCGGTCGAACACGAGCCGACCGCGTTTCGGCTCCAGCCGCACGACGTACGACCGGTCGCCATCCGCGGTGGACCTCAGCAGCAGGCCGCACTCCGTGGTGCCGGGCTCGATGTCCAGCACCACCTTCGCGTAGAACCGGCGAGGGGCGTCGTCGGCCGAGACGACCGCCGCGTACCCGTCCGGGGCGTGCAGCCTGGTGGGCAGTGGGGGGTCGAACGTCGGTGTGGCGGCTTCGGTGAAGCTGTCCACCAGTTCGTCGGGGAAGCCGAACGCCAGCGTGCCGTCGGTGTTCTGGCGGGCCTCCAGCACGGACAGCGTGCCCGCCCACTGCCAGGGGCCGTCGTCGCGCTGCCCCTCACGGGTGGCGATCCAGCCGAAGAAGAACCGCCGGCCGTCGCGTTCGGCGGTCTTGGAGGCGTAGAACGCGCGGCCGTCGACGGTGTCGTGCTGGGGCACGGTCCACGGGCCGTCCGGGCTCCTCGCCATGCGGTAGCGGGTGGTGAAGGACTCGGTGAACTCCGAGTACACGAGGTACCACCAGTCGCCCCACTGGAAGACGTCCGGGCACTCGTGCGTGACGTACCGGCGCGGGTCCCAGAACGGCGGCGCGGGTTCCCACGTCACCAGGTCGGTGGAGACGCACTGGGCGATCACGCCGCGGCGGCGCTCGGGCCCGGCGGTGTGCCGTGCGGCGAGCAGCATGCGCCACTGGCCGGTCCGGTCGTCGCGGAAGACGAACGGGTCGCGCCAGTCGGCGGACTCGTAGCCGTCGGCGGCGCCGAAGGTCCGCTCGGGGTGCTTGACCCAGGTCGCCATGCCATCGGTGCTGGTCGCGTGCATGACGAGCTGGAGCGGGAGGCCGTCGGCGCCGAGGCGGTCCGGGTTCTGGCCGGTGTAGAACAGGTGGTGCGTGCCCTGGTCGTCACGGACGACGCTGCCGGTGTACGCGTTGAAGTCCGCGTCGTCGGGGCCGCCGTTGGGCAGCGCCACACCGTGGTCCTCGAACCGGGCGAGGTCCTTGGTGATGACGAGGCGCCACGGCGTGCCCGACTTCGGGCTGTCGCGGACCTCGTGCAGGTAGAAGAGCCAGAACCTGCCGTCCTCCTGGAACGGGATGACGTCGCCGACCCATCCGTCGTCGGGCTGGAAGAACACCGGTTGTGCCATCTGCGCTGGTTACCCGTCTGCTTAAACGTTTGACCAGGCGGACGGTAGCCCACGTCACAGGCCAGATCAAGCGTTTAACCACACCGACACAGGAGCTGCCGGTTCGTGTGCGGAGCGTGTTCGCAGCGGGAGCGGTCGGCCGAGGCGGCATTGGCTCGCGAGGTGGTCGCGACCGTCAGGAATAGTAGTTGAAATCAGAAATATTCAGGATCGCGGACGCCCACCGCACAAACCCTCACATTTGTCGACGAAGGCGGTGGCACCGGATTCAACGGCCCTCAGTCATCGTCGTCATCGCCTTCGCCGGCCTCGGCGCCGCGACGGGGAACGTGAGGAGGATTCGACGGCGGATCGGCGATCGGGGTGGCCGTTTCCGCAGTCGTCGAGGTGATCGCCGCGCTGGTCCGCGGGTTCCCCGGGGTGCCGACCGTGACCATGGGGGCAGTGCCCGACTCCACCTCGACCAGGGACAACACGGCGGCCAGTGACACGGTCACGGCCAGGCACGTGACGACCGCCCAGAGCCAGACGAACCGCATCGACGCGGTCACCTCCCACTTGTGAATTCCCATGACGCACGGGGCTTCACACCGTAGCAGTGCACTGGTCGAATACGCACAGAAGTCGGGCTGCCTCCATTCGGGGAATTCTCACCGCGGAAACGTTTGTTCGCTCAAGTGAACCGCGCGGGGCGCACCGTGTCCAGGTGCGCCCCGCGGGTCGCCGGGGTCAACGGTGGCACTCCTCAATGAACGCCATCGTTTCGCAGGTTCCTGTGCGCACCCGGCGGCAATGCGGTCGTGACCTTCGCTCCCTCCTTCCCACGCTGCCGTGCCCAGTCGTCCACCACGCCGTGGCAGGTCCTGTCGAGGTGGGTCAGGGAGGTCATGTCCAGGTGGACGACGTCGTCGCGCACGGCGTCGAGCGCGGCCTGGAGCTTCGGCACGGTCAGGAACGTCGCGCTGCCGCCGAACACCAGCTCGACCCCGCCACCGGACGCGAGCCCGCGGGTCGCGGTCAGCCGCGACATCTGCCACGCCAGCTTGAACAGTGCCGCCACCAGGCCGATGACCACGCCTTCCAGCAGGTCCGTGGCGAGGATGGCGCACGTCGTGACGATCAGCACCGCGGCCTCGCCCCGGTCGTGCCGCCACAGCTGTGGCACCTGTCGCGGGTTCAGCAGCTTCCAGCCGCTGAACACCAGGATCGCCGCGAGCACCGTGATCGGCACCAGCCTGAGCACACCGGGCGCGAGCACTGCGAACGCCAGCATCCACACGCCGTGCAGCACCCGCGACAGCTTGGTGCGCGCGCCGGCGTGGACGTTGGCCGCGCTGCGCACCACCACGGCGGTGAGCGGGATCCCGCCCAGGAAGCCGGAGACGACGTTGCCCGTGCCCTGGGCGAGCAGTTCCTTGTTGTACCGGGTTTTCGGGCCGTTGTGCATGCGGTCGACGGCCGTCGCCCCGAACAGGCTCTCCGCCGACCCGATCAACGCGAAGACCAGCATGGTGCCGAGTACCGCGGGCGACATCAACGCGCCGGCCGACTCGGCGGTCGGCAGGTGCACCGCGTCGAGCAGGACCCCGACGGAGAGCATGCGCACGTCGGCGTGGAGGAACGCGGCCAGCGCCGCCACCACCAGCACCGCGGCGAGCGGGCCCGGGACCACGCGCAGCGCCTTCGGCGCCCGTCCCCAGAACGCGATCACGACCAGCCCGCACACTCCGAGCAGCAACGCACCGCGTGCGGCCGGATCACCGGAAGCACCTTGGAGCAGCGCGGGGAGCCCGATCAGGTTGTGCACCGCGTCGCCCGGCGCCTTGCGGTCGGCGAGCGCGTAGGCCTGGCCGAGGATGATCAACAGGCCGATGCCCGCCAGCATCCCGGCGACCACCGACGACGCCATGGCCTGGAACCACTTCCCGAGCCGGGCCAGCCCCATCAGGATCTGCAACACGCCCGAGCCGAGCACGATCATGCCCAGGGTCGCGGTCCCGTGGGTCTGCACGGCGTCGAACACGAGCACCGCGAGCCCGGCCGCCGGTCCACTGACCTGGAGCGAGCTGCCGGGCATCATGCCGGTCACGAGCCCGCCGACGATGGCGGTGATGATCGCGGCTTCCGGGGTGACCCCGGAAGCGACCGCGATGCCGATGCACAGCGGCAGCGCGACGAGGAACACGACGAGCGAGGCCAGCACGTCCGACCGGTAGCGGCCTACGAGGTCGACGAGTTGGTGTTTGGACGGTTCGACGGAGATGTTGAGGGTCATGGGGGTCTCCGAGGGCGTGGTGGCGGTTCAGAGCGAGACCAGGAAGCCATCGCGGAGTTGTCTGACCTCTCCGGTGTCCACCTCGTAGAACCACCCGTGCACGCGAAGGCGACCATCCGAAACCCGGCGGTTCACCTCCGGGTAGGTGTGCAGGTTCGCCAACTGGGTGGCCAGGTGGCGGATCACCGCGCCGGTCAACGCCGGGTCGTCCGCTTCTTCGGCCGACAGCGACTCCCGACCGATGCCGTTGCCGTGCACCCACTGGCGCACGGCGGGGACGAGCGTGAGGTCGTCGCCGCGCACGGCCGCGCCCACCGCGCCGCAGTGCGAGTGGCCGCAGACGACGATGTCGCGAACGCCGAGGATGTTCACCGCGTATTCAATGGTCGCGCTCGCCGAGCACGGTTGACTCGTCGTGTACGGGCTGATGACGTTGCCGGCGGTGCGGTACTCGAACAGCTTGCCTGGTTCGGCGCCGGTGATGAGGTTCGGCACCACCCGTGAGTCCGAACAGGACACGAACAGCACGGTTGGCCATTGACCGTGGGCGAAAGCCGCGAGGCGAGGGCCCCAGGTGCGTTGGAACGTGGTGACGTCGATGTCGAGCACGTCTGCGCCGCCTTTCATCGGGAGGGGGAGTTCCGACGATGGCCGCTCACAGTGACCGCGGGAATACGGAGAAGGCGGATATCGGGTCGTTTTAGGGTCGTTTTAAGACGCGCGGGCGAATGCCAGCACGACCTGGGCGCCGCCCAGCGGCGACCGGCGCAAGCGCACCACTCCCCCGGTGGCCTCGACGACCCGACGCGCGATGTCCAGGCCCAGCCCGGTCGAGCCGCTCGACGGCCGTGGTGCGTTCGACGGGTCGGGGAAGCCTGGGCCCGCGTCGTCCACCGCGAGCGTCACCCTGTGCCCGTCCGCGTGCACCGTCACCCTGAACTCGGTGCCCGGCTGGGTGTGCCGGAACACGTTGCCGATGAGGATGTCCACCACGGCGGCGATGTCCTCCCGGGCAACCGGCACCGGCGCCGGGGCGTCCGGGCAGCGCACCGAGTGCCGCCGCCGTTCGTCATCCGCCAGCGGCGACCAGAACCCGGTCCGTTCGGCGACCACGGCCGCGAGGTCGCACGACGTGCCCGCGGCCGTTGTGGCAGCGGGTCGGGAGGCATCGCGGATCATCCGGTCGAGTTCCTCGTCGAGGTGGCGGGCGGCTCGCAGCACGCGGTCGACGCCGGGGCCGCGGAGGTTCTCCACGTCGATCCGCAACGCCGTCAGCGGGGTGCGGAGTCGGTGCGACAGGTCCGCGGCACGGGATCGCTCGACGGCGAGCAGTGCGGTGATGCGCTCGGCCATGAGGTTGAACGTGAGCGCGACGTCGACCAACTCCGGCGGGCCGGTCGGGTCAATGCGCTCCACCAGATCACCCCGCCCGAAGCGGTGCGCCGCCATCGCGAGGCGGCGCACCGAGCCGACGAGGCCGAGCGCGAGCCGGTCCACCAGCAGCACCGCGCCCGTGACCATGGCGATGACGACGGCCGCGAGCATCGCCCACACCCGGCCCACACCGCGCTCCAGCTGTTCCTCGGCCAGGAACACCTCCGCCACGAACGTCTCCTCGCCCAGCCGCACCGGTCTGAGCAGCACGACGCCATTCGCCACGGGTTCGACGAGCGGCCCGTTCCGCGCGGCGTCGACCTGCGGGCCGCGCGCACGCGGGGCGCCCACCGGCCCGTCGGGCGTGTACACCGACACGGCGTGCCCGGAAACGGCGACGACCTCGGCCAACCCACGTGCGATGGCACTTCGTCCGTCGGCAGTGGCAATGACGCCGACCACGGCTGTCACGGAACGTTCGGCATCGGCGAGAGCGGCGCGGCGCGCGACCTCGCGCGTGACCACCGCCAGCGGCACGAGGACCGCGACCAGGATGGCCGACGCGCACGCCAGCGCCACCAGCACCAGCGCCCGTCTCATGCCTGCTCGACCAGTCGGAACCCCACCCCGCGCACGGTCAGCAGGTGGCGCGGGACGGCGGCGCTCTCCCCGAGCTTGCGCCGCAGCCACGACACGTGGACGTCGACGCTCTGCTCGCGGCCGGAGTGGTCCCGCCCCCACACGGCGGCGACCAGTTCCGCGCGCGGCACCACCCGGTCACGGTGCTCGGCCAGGTACCGCAGGACGTCGAACTCCTTGCGGTTGAGCGCCACCGGTCTACCGTCGACGTGCACCTGCCGCAGCCCGAGGTCGATCAGGAGCGCGCCGAGGGAGACGACGCGCGGTCCGGATTCGCCTGATCCGCGCACGCGGCGCAGCACCGCGCCCATCCGGGCGAGCAGCACCGGCACCGAGAACGGCTTGACCAGGTAGTCGTCCGCCCCGGCGTTGAGCAACTGCACCACGCGCAGTTCGTCACGGCGTGCGGTCGCGACCACCACGGGCACGTTGCTCGCACCGCGCATCATGCGCAGGGCGTCCGCTCCGTCCAGGTCCGGCAGGCCGAGGTCGAGCAGCACGATGTCGGGCTCGTCGTGGGCGATGACCCGGAGGGCTTCCAACGCGGTGAACACGCCGCGAGATCGGTAGCCCGCGCCGCGCAGCGCTTCGACCAGCGCGGTCGACAGGTCCGGGTCGTCCTCCACCACCAGCACCGACGGGGCGGGTCCGAACGTCGACTGGCCGTGACGGGAATTCATTGGTCTGCTCCGTCTGCTCGTTCCGGGGGCGGCGGCACGATGCGGCTGCCCATCGTGCCGGGAACACCCGGAATCCGGCAAATTGGCACATACCCGTCCGTCGACTGCTCGTTTGACAAATCTCTTTCAGTCTTAAAAGTACCTTAAAAATCACCGGTAATGACTTGACGACAACAGGCTGCGGTCCGACTATTCCGGCGGGGGCATCGTTTGCGAGGAGGCGTGATGGAAGCCAGTCGAATTGTCGTCGGCTTTGACAACTCGGTGGCCGGTGCCGCAGCTCTGAAGTGGGCGATACGTCATACGCGGGACGGTGGGGTGGTGGTCGCGGTGTCGGTGTGCGGCATCCGCACACCCACCGGCAGCACAGACCTCTTCCACACCGCGCGGCTGCGCATGATCGACGACGCCGTGGCGCGGATGCGGCAGGACCCGAGCGTGAGCGTCGAGCAGTCGGTGCTCGACGGCGAACCGGGCCCGACGCTCGTGGGGCTTGCGGAGGAAGCCGACAGCCTGGTACTCGGCCGCCACGGGTACAGCCGGCGCGGGACGACGATCTTCGGGTCGGTGATCAGACACTGCCTGCAACACGCGACGTGCCCGGTCGTCGTGGTGCCGGTCGGGGCGGACCACACGGCCCGCACGATCCTCAGTGGACAGTCCTCAGAAGACGGTCCTCAGTAGACTCAGGATCTTGATATCCGGGTGCTGGAGGTTGCGGGCGGGGACCGGTCCCCGCCGGGCTCGTTACCGTGTGCGCATGATCCGACGAGCGGTGGTCGTCGTTACGGCGGCGTTGGTGGCCTCTGGTTGCTCCTCGAGTGGTGGCCCGTCCATCGCGGAGCCGACCACCACGACCACCACGACCACCATCACGACGACGACGACGACGACGACGACAACCACGACCACGACCACCAACCCGCCCGTGGGCGGGGAACAGCAGCTGTGTGCCGACCTGGCGTCCATCGACCTGTCGAATCCGCAGCAACTGCTCACGATCAAGCTGCCCAGAACGACGGACTCCACCTTCGACGTGCCGTTGGCCTTCCTGGCAGCAAGGCTCACCGCGCTCGAGTCCGCGCTCAACGCCGGCACCAACCCGGCCTATCCGACGCAGGACGCGGCGAACGCGGCGACAAGTGTGCTGGACGCGTGCCGGCAGGGCGGCTACCTGTAGGTCCGGGCACACCAGAAGATCCGCGCCGCACGCATCAGCCCTCGAAGAGGACCGCGCCGAGACCTCCGGGGTGTCCTTTGTGGACAAACGACCGCCGCAGCCCTCCCGCCCGACGGCAATGCGACACCCGCTGATCCGGTGAAGCCCGCGACCGCAGCGCAGTCGACTACCGAACGTGGCACCGGGACGGCGCGAAGCGCTATGGTCGGCGGCACTCTCCGGTCGCACTCGCCGCCCCACCACCCCGAGGTCACCTTGAGCCACTACCGAAGCAATGTCCGTGATCTGCGCTTCGTCCTCTTGGAGGAGCTGCGCATCGACCGCTACCTGGGCTCCGACGCGTTCCCCGACTCCACTGTGGACACGGTCAGGGACGTCATCACCGAGTTGGCCGGCATCGCGGAGACGGTGCTCGGCGAGTCGTTCACCGACGGCGACCGCAACCCGCCGGTGCTCGACCAGGCCGACGGGACCGTCCGCATCCCCGAAACGGTGAAGAAGGCGGTCGCCCTGCTCACCCGTGACGGCTGGGACTCGCTGCACCTGCCCGCGACGCTCGGCGGCCCCGGGCTGCCGCCGTCGGTGGCGTGGGCCTGCGCGGAACTGGTTCTCGGGGCCAACCCGGTCCTCTACTTCTACACCGGCGGCAAGGTCGCCGCGCAGGTGGTGCACCGCCACGGCACCGAGGACCAGCAGCGGTGGGCGCGCTGGATGATCGAGCGGCACTGGTCGGCGACGATGGTGCTGACCGAACCGGACGTGGGCTCGGACGTCGGCGCCGTCAGCGCCCGCGCGGTGCCCCAACCCGATGGCAGCTGGCACATCGAGGGCGTCAAGCGGTTCATCACCGCGGCGGCCCAGGACGACATGACCGAGAACATCGTGCACCTGGTGTTGGCCAGGCCGGGTGTCCCCGACGCGAAGCCGGGCACGAAGGGGCTGGGGCTGTTCATCGTCCCCGCGGTGCACGTCGACCAGGCGACGGGCGAGCCGACCGGTGAGCGCAACGGCGTCGTGGTCACCAAGCTCGAGGACAAGATGGGGATCAAGGCGTCCACGACGTGCGAGCTGGTCTTCGGCGGGGAGACGCCCGCGGTCGGCTGGCTGCTGGGCGAGCAGGTCCGCGGCATCGCCCAGATCTTCGACCTGATCGGCCACGCCAGGCTGATGGTCGGCACGAAGGCGGTCGCGACGCTCTCCAGCGCGTACCTGACGGCGGTGGACTACGCCAGGACCCGCGTGCAGGGCACGGACCTCAAGCGCATGCTCGACCGCGACGCGCCCAGGGTGGCCATCATCAAGCACGCCGACGTGCGCCGCTCCCTGATGCTGCAGAAGTCCTACGTGGAAGGCATGCGCTCGCTGTACCTCTACACCGCCTCACAGCTCGACCTGTGCCAGGTGGACCCGGCCGGGTCGGACATCGCGCGGCGGGTGCACGAGTTCCTGCTCCCGGTGGTGAAGGGCGCGTGCGGGGAACGCGCGTGGTCGCTGCTCGCCGAGTCGCTCCAGGTCATCGGCGGCTCGGGGTACCTGCGCGATTACCCGATCGAGCAGTACCTGCGGGACGGCAAGATCGACACGCTGTACGAGGGCACGACGGCCATCCAGGCGCTGGACTTCTTCTTCCGCAAGATCGTCCGGGACGGCGGGACGGCGTTCGAGCACCTGCTCGGCGAGATCGCCGCGTTCACGGCCACCGCGGACCCGCGCATCGGCGCCGACGTGGCCGCCCTCAGCGAAGGCGCGGACCACCTGCGGGCGATGGTCGCCGCCATGACGGGCCACCTGACGCTGGCGGCCGCGGACCCCGCCATCGTCCACCGGGTCAGCGCGCACGCGGTGCCGCTGCTGTCCGCCACCGCGGACCTGCTGGTCGGTTGGCGGTTGGCCGTCGCCGCGGACATCGCGGTCACCGCCATCGACGCCGGTGGGCTCAGCGACCGGGAACTCGACTTCTACACCGGGAAGACGGCGGCCTCGGCGTTCTTCTCAGCGACCGTCCTGCCGCACCTGGCCGCGGTCAGGAAGGTCATCGAGAACGCGGACGACCGCCTCACCGAGGTCCCCGACAGCGCCTTCTGACCCCGAGGGTCAGACCCGCCAGCGCAGGGCGGACGCGGCGGCGAAATCCCCGGCGTGGGCGAAGCCCGCCACCACGACGAGGTCGCCGTCGCGCACCCTGCCCGCGCGGACGGCGTGGTCCAACGTCACCAGGGCTCCCGCGCCGAAGAGGTTGCCGAACACGTCGAAGGTGTCGAGGTGCCGGTCGGCGTCGATGTCGAGGGCCTGCCGCCAGTTGCGCAGGAAGATCCGGTTGGGCTGGTTGGTGATCAGCAGGTCGATCTCGTCGACGCCGATCCCGATGTCCGCGCACAGCTCGGTGACGAGCTCGGGCACCAGCCGGTTGCCCAGCGCCAGGGTGTCGGCGGTCTTCGCCGGGTCGAAGCGGACGTCGAGCGCGCCCTCCCCCGGCGCCCAGTAGGCCCGTCCGTCCTGTGTGGACGGACCGAGGTCCAGCGCGACGGCGGGCGTGTTGCGGGTGCGCACGCCGAGGACCTCGGACCCTTCCCCGCCCGCGCGCACGTAGGCCACGCCGCAGCCGTCCCCGGGGACAACGGCGTGCGGCAACTGCCGAATCGCGGGGTGGCTGAACACCTGGCCGGCGGAGTTCTGCACGGTGGCCAGCAGCGCGGTGCGCGCCCCGCCACCGGCGAGAATCCGCTGCGCGATCTTGAGCATGTAGACGAAGGACGCGCACCCGCCGTTGTGCAGGTCGATGATCCATTCGGGAGTGCAGCCGAGCCGGTGGGCCGTCTCCGCGCCGCAGCCCGTGAACAGCTGGTCGGGCAGCAGCACGTTGGTGATCAGCAGGTCGACGTTGCCGTCGGGCTCGATGCCCAGCCGCTCGAACATCGGCGTCGCGGCGCCCGCGATCAGGTCGGCGGCCCGTTCCCCCGGCGCGACGTGCCTGCGCAGCCGGGGCGGGCCGAACAGCGGCGAGTCCTCCATCGGGACGGGGCCCGCGCCCTCGGCCCGGAAGAAGTCCAGGTCTACGACCGCGTCCGGCAGGTAGCTGCCGACGTCGACGACACTGATGGCGTTCACCCGAGGGTCCTCCGGAATCATCGGTGCCTGCGCGGACGCGCGGAGTGCCCGCTGCCGCCGGTCTTCGACGGTCAATCGGCCTGTAGGTCGTATCCGCAGTTCGGGCACGCCGGCAGCGGCGCGATGCCGACGGTCGAGCGCTGCCTGACCTCGGTCATCGTCCGCGTCGAGCCGTGCCCCGCGTCGTCGGCCGCGCGCTCGGAGCGCGCCAGTTCGAGCCTGTCGACGTTGGCGATGACGTTCTTGTTGCCCCGCCGCCAGCTGCGCAGTTCGTCCCGCAGGCCCCGCACGGACAGCTGGCGCTCCTGCGCGACGTCCAGCCACCGTTCCTGGAGTTCCAGGTCGAGCCCGGCCAGTGCGGAGTGGTGGCTCCAGGACAGGCACTCGCGGCGGCGGGAGATGCCGAACCGGGAGGCCACATAAGCCATGTTCATCAGGCTCTGGACGTCGTAGCCGGTCACCCTGGCCGCTCGCGAATATTTCTCGCCATAGGCGGTGTTGCCGTAGTTCACCCAGTCACCGATCCACCACGCCGCACCGCGGCCGATGACCCCCAGGCGTTTGCCGTGTTGCAGCCACTCCACCAGCCGCAGGTCACGCGACGGCTTCCAGGCGATAGAGCTTATTGCGATGTCCGACTCGTCCTGCGCACTTCGGGAACGTAACTCCCCCGACCTCATGACGTTGTCCAACCAAACCCCCCAGAGTTGTCAAGCGCGGCCACCGAAGTCAATGGCGAATGTCGCCAGTTGACCCGGCTCAGCCCGACAAGTACAGCGAAGCTAGCGCCCTCCACAGAGGGCGTCAACGGATGTCAATTGCCTTTGCCTGAACCTGTCAAATTTCACCAGACCCCGGCCCACCTGCGCACGATCGTGTATCGTGCCCCGCGTGGATCGCTCGACCGCCCGTTGATTACAGGTTGCGGCGGCAGAACCTACCGACGTCGGTAGATTCGGCCCCGGCGATCTCGCGATTCCGAATGCCGCATTGGGCCATGCGGACGAAGGTCATTGCCCCTGCCCGGCGCAGACCGTCCGGCGATGGTGACAGCGAGCCGATTCCCGTCCGCCACCCGGCGGCGGGATCTTGCGCCCTGCCACGCGAAGTCGGATAGGTTCCGCCCTGCGTTACCCGATCCGCCAACGTCCGGCGCCGCTCGATAAACGTTTGCCGCTCCGCCGGCCGCCACCACTGCGTGCGCCGGACGCGTTGAGCATTTCAATCGATTGTCAACGTAATTATTGATTCGGAGGATCCACTGTGATCGGCATCGACGAGGTCATCGGGCTCATCAAGCGCGAGATGCGCGGCAAACTGCCCGCCGACATCACCATCGACGAGAACTCCAGCATGGACGACCTGGGCCTTTCCAGCCTCCAGGTCGCCGAGATCGTGTTCACCCTCGAGGAGGACCACGGGGTCGAGTTCGACGCCGCGCGCGCCGCAGACGCGCGCACCCTCGGCGATCTCGTCGCGCTCGGCAACGACGCGCTCAGCGCCAAGAGCGCCTGACGCGGGTCTCCCGCTCCCCGTCCCAGCCCGCGAGCGCATCCAGGGGACGCGCCGCTGACCAACGCAGAAAGGAGACTCCGCATGGATGGGCGCAAGCACTACGGTTTTGTCCTCATCTCCGCGATCCTGCCGCTACTCGGTCTCGTTGTCGCAGTCGTTCTCTTGTGGAACAAGGGCGTGTGGCTGTCCGACCTGATCGTTTTCGGCGTCATGTACGTCATCGCGGGCCTTGGCGTGTCCACCGGCTACCACCGGATGCTCGCCCACCGGTCCTTCAAGACGACCCGGCCGATCAAGATCTTCTTCGCGGTTGCGGGTTCGATGGCCGGCCAAGGCCCGCCGATCATCTGGACCGCCCACCACCGCAGGCACCACCGCGTGGCGGACAAGCCCGGCGACCCGCACAGCCCGTACCAGGACCACGAGCCCGGCATCCTCGGCGCCCTCAAGGGCCTCTGGCACGCCCACATGGGCTGGCTGTTCGACAAGTCGCTCTCGTCCGACCCCATCAGGTACTGCCCTGACCTGGTACGCGACCGGGACATGCGGATCATCTCCCGGTACTTCCTGCCCATCGTGGCGGCGGGTGTCGTGCTGCCCGGTCTGCTCGGCCTGGCGATCAGCGGCACCTTGCGCGGTTTCCTCGCCGGGATGCTGTGGGGCGGGCTGGTCCGGTTCTTCGTCAGCAACCACATCACCTACGCGGTCAACTCGATCGGCCACTACTTCGGCAGGCGCCGGTTCGCCACCCCGGACGAGTCGCGCAACGTCGGCTGGCTGTCGCTGCTCTCCTTCGGCGAGTCCTGGCACAACAACCACCACGCGTTCCCCCGTTCGGCCAGCCACGGGATGCGCTGGTGGGAGGTCGACATCAGCGCGATGGTCATCCTCCTGCTGGAGAAGACCCGCCTCGCGTCGGACGTCATCCGCATCGATCGGGACCGCCAGGAGCGCAGGGCCGAGGGCCTGCTCACCGTCGGCGGTGGCCGGCTGGCCGACTCCGCCCCGGACCGGCCACTGGCCGAGCGCAAGGCCGCCACGGTCGGAGTAGCCGATGTCGAGTGACCGCGTGAGCTCGCCCACCGGGCGCTCGCTGTGGGACGGCCTGCTCACCGCGGCGGCCTCGCACCGGACGTCGCTGCACTGCTGGGACGGTGACGGGTTCACCGCGTTCCCGTGGTCGGAGGTCGTGCGGGACGCCGAGCGGATGACGCTCGGCCTGCGTCGTGCCGGGGTCCGCCCCGGCACGACGGTGGCCACCGTGCTCACCAACGGCGTGTCGCCGGTGCGCGGCCTGCTCGCCTCGTGGATGGCGGGCGCGGCGGTGGCGTCGCTGCCCGTCCCGGCACGCGGGATGAACGTCCAGGAGTACGCCGCGCAGCTGGGCAAGATCTGCGCCCAGCTGGGCGCGGCGGCGTTCATCGTCGAAGAGCGGATGATCGGGCTGATCCCCGAGGAGATCACCGCGGTCACCCCGGCGTTGTCGTGGGAGTCGTTCGAGGGCAGCGGTCGCGTCGACCCCAGCCCGCCCGACGAGGACGCCTTGGCGTTCGTGCAGTACTCCTCCGGCAGCACCAGCACGCCCAAGGGCTGCATGCTCTCCCCCAGGGCCATCGCCGCCCAGCTCGACATGATCACCACGATGCTGGAGTTGACGCCGCGCGCGGACGTCTCGGTCTCCTGGCTGCCGCTGTCGCACGACATGGGCCTCTTCGGCTGTCTACTGACCTGCCTGTGGGCCGACATCGACGACTACCTGTCCACCCCGGAGCGGTTCATGGTCGCCCCGGGCACCTGGTTCTCGGACATGGCCAAGGTCGGCGCCACCGTCACCGCGGGCAGCAACACCGGGCTGCACCTGGCCGCGCGCTCGGCCTCCCGGGTGCGGCAGTGGCCGAACACGGGCTTGTCGCAGGTCCGCGCGTGCATCATCGGCGCCGAACGGGTGGAAGCGCACACCCTGCTCACGGCCACCACTTCCCTGGCGCCCGCCGGCCTGCGACCGGAGGCGTTCATGCCCGCGTACGGCCTGGCCGAGGCGACCCTGGCGGTCACGGCCACACCCCTGGCCGAACGGCCGACCACGCTGGCGTTCGACGCGGGCGCCCTCGCCGACGGCGAGCTGCGGGAAGTCGACGCCGACGCCCCGTCCGCGACGGTGATCGTCGGCGCCGGGGTGCCCTGCGCCGGGGTCGACCTGTCCGCCCTGGCCGCCTTGCCCGGCGACCGGCTGGGCGAGATCTCCGTGGTCTCCCCGAGCCTGGCCATGGGCTACCTCGACGACCGGGAGCGCACGGCGGCGCGGTTCGTCGACGGCGGGGTGCTGACCGGCGATCTCGGGTTCGTCCGCGACGGCGTGCTCTACCCGGTCGGCCGCGTCGACGACGTCATCTCGATCGCGGGGCGCAAGGTGTACTCGCGGGAGATCGAGAACGCGGTCGACGCGCTCGACGGGGTCCGCCGCGGCTCCTCCACGCTGGTCGCCGGCAACGACCGCGGTGCGATCCGGCTGACCCTGCTGGTCGAGCTGGGCAAGTCCACGACGAACTACCGGGAGCTGGCCGACCAGGCCGCCACGGTGGCCATGGCGAAGGCGGCGATCGCGCTCGACGAGTGCGTCTTCCTGCCGCGCAACAGCCTGCCGAAGACGCCCAGCGGCAAGACCCAGCGGCACCGCTGCCAGCACATGCTGAACACCGGGCGGTTCACCCCGTTGGCCACCGTCGCGCTGGCCGGGGTGTGAGGCGCGTGTCCACATCCACTGCGGGCAAGCGCACGATCCTGTTGACCGGAGCGTCCGGGGTGATCGGGCGTGCTGTGGCCCGGGAGCTGAGCAAGCACACCGTGATCGGCCTCGCCCACTCCGACACCGACGTCCCCGAGTGCGCCGAGGTGCACCGCAGCGACCTGAGCGCGCCCCGGCTCGGCCTGTCGGAGCGCGACTGGAACTCCATCGCCGAGCGGATCGACGTGGTCATCCACTCGGGGGCGCTGACCGAGTGGGGCCAGCCGAGGCAGCGCTACCAGGCGATCAACATCGACGGCACGCAGCGGGTGATCGACCTGGCCGCGCGCGCGGAAGTGCCCGTGCACCTGGTCAGCACCTGTTTCGTGCACGCGATAGAGCGCGACGCGCTGCACCTGCTCGGCCCGGACAACGTCGTGGCGCCCTACATCTGGTCCAAGCTCGAAGTCGAGCGGCTGGTGGCGGCGAGCGGGCTGCCGCACAGCATCTACCGCCCCACCAACCTCGTCGGGGACTCGCGCACCGGGATGAGCAGCCGCCCGCAGATCGTGCAGTTCATGTCGGACTGGTTCTGCCGGGGCAAGGCGCCGTTCTTCCCGGCGCACCAGGGCAACCTGGTCGACATCGTGCCGCTGGACGTGGCGGCGCAGGCCATCGCCCGCGCCGTCGAGGCCGACGACCTCGGGTCGCTGTACTGGATCACCAGGGGCGCCGACGCCCTGACCGTGGACCAGGCCCAGGACGTGCTGGTCGAGCACGCCCACGAGCGGGGCCGGCGGATCGGGCGGGTCCCCGTCATCGACCCGTCGGGACCGCTGCCCGTTTCGCTCGACCAGGTCCCGGCCACGTCGCGGGCGTTCCTCAAGGTGCTCATCGACGTCAGCGAGGTCACCCACGCGTGCGGCGGGGTGCTGCCGACCTCGTGGCCGCAACTGCGGTCGACCTACGCCCTGCCCGAGGTGTCCGACGCGGACGCCTACCGCTTGAGCCTGCGCTACTGGTCCCAGCAGCGCGGAGGCTGATCACCCGCGGCAGTACCCGCTTCCGCGTTCAGGAGGATTGAGAGTGGACGAGACGACGAACGACTGGTCGCCGCCGGACCTGCGGGACGCCGTGGCGCTGGTCACCGGTGCCAGCCGCGGTGTCGGCCGCGGGATCGCGGCGGCGCTGGGTCAGGCGGGCGCGACGGTGTACGTGACCGGCCGCAGCGTCCGCGGCGGCGCCCGCACCGAAGACCTGCCGGGGACGGTGGAGGACACCGCCGACGAGGTCACCGCGCGCGGGGGCACCGGCATCGCGGTCCGCTGCGACCACACTGTGGACGCCGACAACGAAGCGCTGTTCGCGCGGATCGCCGAGGACCACCAGCGGCTCGACCTGCTGGTCAACAACGCCTGGTCGGGGTACGAGCGCTCCAACGAGGCGAAGTTCGACGCGCCGTTCTGGCAGCAACCGCGGTGGCGGTGGGACTCCTTCGCCGCGTCGCTGCGCGCGCAGTTCATCGCCGGCCAGCTCGCCGCGCCGCTGATGATCGAGCGGGGCACGGGCCTGATCGCCAACATCTCCTTCACCGACGGGGACGTCTACCTCGGGCAGACCGGTTACGACGTGTGCAAGTCCGCATCCGACCGGATGGTCACCGGCATGGCCTACGACCTGCGCAAGCGCGGCGTGGCCGCGCTGGCGATCCACCCGGGGTTCGTGCGGACCGAACGGGTGGAAGCGGCCTGGACCCTGCTCGGCGACGGCCCCGCGCAGGTGGTGCACACCCCGGAGTACGTCGGCCGCGCCCTCGCCCACCTGGTCGCCGACCCCGACCTGATGGCGATGTCGGGCAGCCGCGTCGCCGTGGGCGACCTCGCCGTCAAGTACGGCTTCACCGACGTCGACGGCAGGCGGCCGCCCGCGTTCAGGTTGGAGGGCCGGATGACCCTGGCCACCAGGATGGAGCGGCTCAACCGGGTCGTGGCCGCGAGCCAGGCAGGAGGACCGGCGGCATGACGGTGGAGATCGAGTACCAGGGCGCGTCCGCGGCGGCGATCCGCAGCCACTACGACGTGAGCAACGACTTCTACAAACTGTGGCTGGACAAGGAACGGGTCTACTCCTGCGCGTTGTGGGACGGCGACCCCGCGCTCAGCCTGGACGACGCGCAGATGCGCAAGCTCGACTACATGGTGGACGGAGCGAACGCGGCGGGTGCGCGTCGCGTGCTGGACATCGGCTGCGGCTGGGGTGCGCTGCTCACCCGGTTGGTGACCGTGCACGGGGTCGAGTCCGCCGTCGGCCTGACCCTCAGCGACGAGCAGGCCGCGCACGTCCAGGGCCTCGGCGACCCGCGGGTGACCCCGGTGGTGCAGAACTGGGCCGACCACGAGCCGGAACAGCCCTACGACGCCATCATCTCCATCGGGGCGTTCGAGCACTTCGCCGACTTCGGCCTGCGCCGCGCGGGGCGCGTCGAGGCGTACCGCCGGTTCTTCCGCAGCTGCCGCGACTGGCTGCCCCCCGGCGGACGCCTGGCGTTGCAGACCAACGTCAAGGGCAACAACGCCGCCATGTCCCGGCAAACGGTGCGGGACCTGCTGTTCATCGCCGACCGGGTCTTCCCCGAGTCCGAGCTGCCGTGGCTGTCCGAGGTGCTGGAGGCCAGTGAGCGGGCGTTCGACGTCGTGTCCGTGCGCAACGACCCCGACATGTACGCCAGGACGTGCCGCCAGTGGCACGACAACCTCGCGGCGTGCCGCGACGAGGCGACCGAACTGGTCGGGGAGCAGGTGGTGGGCGACTACCTGCGGTACCTGGCCGCGTCGGTCGACGCGTTCACCCGCCGCCACCTCGGCCTGGCGCGCATCATCTTCGAAAGGGCGTGAACCACGTGCCGCACAGCGACACCGGCCACGGGGCCGTCGCCACGGACCGCCGGGGCGGCGGTCAGCCCGTGCCGGTCAAGCACACGATCTACTGGCGCGAGACCGAGACCGTCGAGCCCGGTCCGCCGCTGGACGGTGACGTGCGCTGCGACGTGGTCGTCGTCGGCGGCGGGTACACCGGGATGTGGACCGCCTACCAGCTCAAGCAGGCCGAGCCCTCGATGGACATCCACGTCGTGGAGGCGGACTACGCCGGCAGCGGGGCCTCGGGCCACGGCGACGGGTTCGTCACCCCGACGATCGGGCACAACCTCGCCGCGTTCGTCAACGCCTTCGGCATCGACCGGGCCAAGGTCGCGTACTCGCTGGTTGGCCGGTCCATCCTCGAACTGGACCGCTTCTGCCGGCAACACGGCATCGACGCCCAGCTCGAACCCAACGGCTACTTCCAGGTCGCCACGAACGCCAGCCAGATGCGGTGGCTGGAGCGCGACATCGCCATGATCGAGCAGATGGGCGCCCGCGCGCCCAAGCTGCTCGACCGCGCCGCCATGGCCCGGCGGATCGGCTCACCCGAGATCATCGGCGGCATGGAGATCAGCGGCGCGCTGGTCAACCCGCACCGCCTGGTCCGCGGGCTCAGCCGGGCCGTCAGGGCGGCCGGGATCCACGTGCACGAGCGCACTCCGGCCACCGAGGTGATCCGGGGCGTGGGCGGCGGCCACGTCGTGCGCACGCCGGGCGGCACGGTCACCGCCGACAAGATGCTGCTGGCCACCAACGCCCACCAGCACCAGTTCCCGGAGTTCCGCAGGGAGGTCAAGCCGCTGTGGAGCTACGCGGCGGTGTCCGAGCCGCTGACCGACCGGCAACTCGCGCAGGTCGACTGGGCGGGGCGCGAAGGGTTCGTGGAAGCGCTCAACTTCATCGTGTTCGCCCGCCTGACCGCCGGAAACCGCCTGCTCGTCGGGGGCGGGCCCGCGCCGTACCACTACGGCAGGGACATGGACGACCGGCACATGCGCAACCTGTCCGCCGCCACGGTGCTGCGGCAGACGCTGGCCCGGTACTTCCCGGTGTGGAAGGACGTCCGGTTCACCCACGTGTACGGCGGGTGCCTCGACATGACCCGCGACTTCGTCCCGCACGTCGGCACCCTCGGTGACGGCGTGTTCTTCGCCCACGGGTACTGCGGCAACGGGGTCGCGCTGACCCACACGATCGGCAAGGCCCTGCGCGACCTGATGCTCGACCGGGAGACCGCGTACTCGACGATGCCGTTCATCGGCGGGCCCCGCAAGACCTACCCCGCCGAGCCGCTGGCCTACCTCGGAGTCCGGGCGCAGAACCTCGTGCTGTCCCTTCAGGACCGCTTCCCCGGCCTGCTCGCCGGCCGATGAGGGAGGGACGATCGATGGTCAAGCCGACGATGGCGGTCTGGTCCGACTTCGGCGGGGTGCTCACCGCACCGGTCACCGTCACCATCACCGCGTTCTGCGAACGCATCGGGGTCGCGCCGCCCACCTTCGGCGTCGCCATCCGCGAGGTGGCCGCGCTGTTCGGCACCTCGGACGTGATGGAGCCGCTGGACACGCCCCTTGTCGACGCGCCGGGGTACGCCGCGCTGCTCGGCCGGGTGCTCGCCGAGAACCACGGTGTCACCGTCGACCTGACGGACTTCGTGGAGAAGTGGTTCACCGACCGCACGGCCAACACCGCGCTGGTCGAGCACCTGTCGCGGCTGCGCGCGGACGGCCACTTCGTCGGGTTGCTGTCGAACATGCCACCGGCGTTCGACGGGCAGTGGCAGCGGGTGGTGGCCGCCGACCTGTTCGACGACCTCGTCCTGTCCTCCCGCGAGGGCTGCCGCAAACCGCAGCGGCGGATCTACGACATCAGCGCGCTGCGGTGCGGCAGGCCCGCGCAGGACTGCGTGCTGATCGACGACATCGCCGAGAACTGCGCCGCGGCGCGGGAAGCGGGCTGGCAGGCGATCGAGTTCACCAGCACCGAGGAGGTCGTCGCCCGGCTCGACGACCTCCTCGTCGGGCAGCGGCTGCGCACCTGATCAGCGTCCCGATCCGGTCCCCTTCACCGCGATCCGGGCCGCTCACGAGAGCGGTCCCGCACCAGCCGGTGCGGGACCGCTCTCCGATGTGGCGGAGAAGCCGTGGGAATTAGGCGGTGGGGACCCGGTCGACCAGGTCGACCACGATGTCGGCGATCAGGTCGGGCCGCTCGACGTGCGGGAAGTGGTTGGTGTCCAGTTCGATTACCGCCTTGGTCCTGGCCGCCTGGGTCCGCTGGATCTCGACGGTCACATCGCCGTCCGCGCGGCAGACCACGTAGGTGGACTCGATCTCGCGCCACGCCGCCGCGGTCGTCTCCTGGGCGTAGACCGCACCGTTCTGCCTGGTCAGACGGGTCATGGCGGCTTGCTTGGTGTCCTCGTCGGACGCGGAGAGCAGGCGGTCGACGAAGTGCCGGGCGTTCTCGCCGATCGTGCCGTCCTCGCGGAAGTCGACGGTGGTGGCGACCGCGCCGTCGGCCGGGACCCAGCCGCTGGTGAGCACCGACTGGAGGTCGGGGACGATCGCGCTGACGTAGAGCAAGTGGGCCACGTTCGGCATGCCCGCCGCGGCTTCGGTGACGGCCATGCCGCCGTAGGAGTGGGCGACCACGACGACCGGCCCGTCGATGGCGGCGATCGCGGAGCGGACGGTCGCCACGTCGTCGGCGAACCCGCCGAGCGGGGCGGCGGCACCGCAGCTCGGCAGGTCCACGGCGTGGCTGGTGATGCCGCGCGCGGCCAGCGGCTCCGCGACCCGGCTCCACCACCACGCCCCGTCGCGGACAAAGGCACCATGCACGTACAAAACCGCAGGACGCATCCTTACGACCCTTCTGTGTGAGACGGCGATAACGCCTGGAGAACCCGGCACGTCCGCCGCGAATGGCCAGAGATTAACAGGATTTTGCAATGGCCATCGACGGTGTCCTAGGCTGTGCCCAGCGGATCGGGAAACTCTCTCATTTGCATTCTTTTCAGCCGACCTGGGCATACCTGGATTGGGCACACTATGGTTGACAACCCCGGGATTCTCATCGCCGGAGCGGGTCCGACCGGCCTCACGCTCGCCTGCGAACTGCTGCGCCGAGGGGTGCCGTGCAGGCTGATCGACCAGGCCGCCGGTCCGCTGGAGCGGTCGCGGGCGATCGGCCTGTCCACCCGCTCGCTCGAGGTGCTCGACGGGTTCGGCGCCGCGGACCACGCCGTCGACCTCGGCCACCAACTCCGGGCGGCGAACTTCTACTCGCGCGGCGGCAGAATCGCCTCTGTCTCCACCGATGGCCTGTCCCACACCAAGTTCCCCTTCATCCTGTCCTCACCGCAGAACAACACCGAGCAGGTGCTCACCACCGCGCTGGCCCGGCTCGGGGGCGTCGTCGAGCGCGGGACCAAGCTGACCGGGTTGACCCAGCCGGCGGGGTCGGGCACGGTGTCGGTGGCGCTTGAGGGCCCGGCGGGCCGCGAGCTCGCCGAGGCCGACTGGGTGATCGGCGCGGACGGCGCGCACAGTGCCGTGCGCAAGCTCTCCGGCATTTCCTTCGACGGCGCCGCGACCAACGTCGAGTTCGTCATCGTCGACGCCGCCGTCGAGATCGCGCCCCCGCGCGGCACGGCGCATTATTACTTCTCCCCGGATGGCCTACTGGTCGTCATTCCGCTGCCCGACGGCGGGTACCGATTCGCCGCGACGGTGCGCCCCGGAGAAACGGGCGACGACCTCGACCTGGATTTCGTCCAGTCGATGGTCGACCGGCGCACGCGCGGACGCGGGACCATCCTGACCGAACTGCGCGACGCGGGCTGGGGCGCCGCCAGGGTGCGCATCCACAACCGGCTGGCCGACCGGTTCCGGTCCGGCCGCTGCCTGCTCGCGGGCGACGCCGCGCACATCCACAGCCCGGTCGGCGGGCAGGGCGTCAACATCGGCGTCCAGGACGCGCACAACCTCGGTTGGAAGCTCGCCATGGTCGCCACCGGGAAGGCGGGCCCCGCCCTGCTCGACAGCTACGAGGCCGAGCGCCGCCCGGTCGCCGTCGCGGTCGCCGCCGCGGTGGACAAGCAGACCACCGCGGCCGCCATGCGCTCCCCCATCAAGGCCAAACTGCGCGACATCGTGCTCTCGCGCTCCAGCGCCCGCGGGACGCTCGCCAAGACGATGGTGCCGATGCTGGCCCAGCTCGCGGTGAACTACGCGGGCAGCCCGGCCGTCGCGACCGACGACGCGCCCACGCTGGTGGGCACGCGCCTGCCCGACACACCGCTCGCGGGGCCGACAGGCACGCCGGACACCGCGCACGGACTGCTGCGCGAGACCCCGTTCACCCTCCTGGTCATGGCCGGGGCGGGTCTGTCGACATCGCAGACCGCCCAGGTGGCCGCGCTCGACGCGGACCTGGCGGCACGCCACCCCGGGCTCGTCGGCGTGCGAACCCTGCTCCGCGGCGAGGCGTCCGCCGACGCGATCGCCGACACCGGCGGCGCGACCACCGACACCGGCCACGCGCTGCACCACCACCTCGGCGCGACCACCGACACCAGCGGCGCGATCACCGACACCGGCGGCGCGCTGCACGACCACCTCGGCGGGGCTACCGACGCCCGGCTGTGCCTGGTCCGCCCGGACGGCCACATCGTCCTCCTCGCCGGCCTCGCTCCGACGACGTCGGTCCCGGCCGTGCTCGACCGGGTCCTGACCCGGGCGCGCGCATCCGAGTTGTCCGCCATTCCCGAACACTGACCACGAGGTACGGCACATGGAGCAACAGCAAGTCATCTGGTACGACGGCGAACTCGTGCCGTGGAGCTCGGCCCAGACCCACATCACCAGCTACGGCCTGATGCTGGGCATCGGCTTCTTCGAGGCGTTCCGGTGCTTCGAGACGAAGGACGGGCCCGCGCTGTTCCGGGTGGACGACCACCTGCGCAGGCTGCACGAGAGCGGCCACACCTACCTGCGCACCTTCCCGTACTCGTCAGAGCAGCTCAAGGCGGCGTGCAAGGAAGTGGTGCGAGCGAACGGGCTCAGCGAGTGCTACCTGCGCGTGCTGGTGTTCCTCGGTGAGGGGGCCAACCCCGCCACCACGCCGTTCCGCACCGCGGTCATCGCCACCACCGCGGGCCCGTACGTGAACGAGCCGGACGCCAACGGCTTCCACGCCAAGATCAGCAACGTCCAGCGGCCCGCGCCGAGCGCGCTCCCGTTCACCGCGAAGGCGACCGGGCAGTACCTCAACGCGTCCCTGGCGCTGATCGACGCGCTCGCGGGCGGCTACGACTCGGCGATCCTGCTCAACCAGAGCGGCCACGTCGTCGACGGCTACATCCACAACATCTTCGCCGTGCGCCGCGGCGTCCTCCGCACGCCGCCCGTCAGCTCGGGGGCGCTGGCGGGCATCACCCGGGACACCGTGCTGCGGGTGGCCGAGGAGCTGGACATCCCCGTCGAGGTCGAGGACATCCTGCCCGCGGAGCTGTACAACGCCGACGAGGTGTTCCTCACCGGCACGCAGGCCGGGATCATGCCCATCGCGTCGGTCGACCGCCGCAAGGTCGGCGACGGCAAGCCCGGCGCGGTCGCCCGAGCCCTGTCCGCCGCGGTCGACGACGTCGTGCACGGCAGGACGCAGGCGCACGCCGACTGGCTGGAGCCGGTCTAGGCGGTGGTTCGAAAGCCCGTGTTCACGACAGCCGCGCCGGATGCGGCCCATGGCGGCAAGGGACTTACGAAACACCGCCTGGGCGTCCCGCGAGTCCAGTCCGCGCCGCATGCGGCCCCTGGCGGCACGTGGTTTCCGAAACACCGCCTGGGCGTCCGGCGAGTCCTGTCGCGCCGGGGAGGCGAGTGCGTCGCTGACGACGCCGGGAAGACCCTAGGTTTCCCAGCACCGTCAGCGGCGCGCTCGATCCCGTCCTCACTCCTGGGTGGGCAGCGGCACCGAGTGGAAGAGCACCAGCTTCCACTCGCCGTCCTCGCGGCGCATCACCATCGTGGTCGGGGCGAGGACCTGGTGGCGGACGCCGGAGATCGTGTACTCCTGGTCCACGACGAAGGTGGCCGCCGCCGTGTCGCCCCAATTGCGCACGGTCAGGTCGAGGACCCGCGACTTCTCGGTCTCCAGGCTGTTCTCCAGGTTCGCCAGGTGCTCGGCGATCTCGTCGATGCCGCGCGTCCAGCCGCGGGTCACCCCGTCCGCGGCCTGGAGGTCGGCCGACAGCATCTTCGCCGTGGTCGCGATATCCAACCTCGACATCGCGGTGTACACGTCGTCGACAAACGTCTCGATCTCTTTCAGCGCCTGCTCGCTCACAGCGTTTCTCCCTCTCATCGAACGGGTACGGAGGCGATCATTCCGAATGAGAACGGGAAGGCGCAAAAACGTCCACCGGCCCTATGCGGAATCGTCCGCCCGTTTGCCGTGGGCGAATGCGCGGACCAGCTCGCCGACGCGCCCCGGCTGGTCCAGCGGAACGAGGGTGTAGCTGTCGGGCACCTCGACGAACTCGGACCCGGGCAGCAGTCGGGCCAGCTCGCGCCCGTGCTCGGCGGGCATGATCCGGTCCTGCTCCGCCCACACCACCAGCGCGGGACCGGTGAACGCGGGCAGCCCCCGGGCGGCCTCGGTCAGCTCCTGGCGGGGGTCGCCCGACTTGAGGAACCGGGCGAAGTCACGCCGGATGGGGCGCGAGCTCCTGGCCGACCGCATCCAGCTGTCGATGACGTCTCCGGGGATGGGCCGCTTGGCCATCCACCCGTAGGTGATCGGCAGCCTGCGCATGGGCGCCATCCGCAGCTGCTGGGCCGCCATCCACATGCCGCCGGGCATCTTCCCGGCCACGGCGGACATCTTGCCGGGCAGGCCGGGCGGGAAGTTGTCGAACGCCTCGCAGGCGATCAGCGCCAGCTTGGCCACGCGCCCGGGGTTGTCGGCGACCAGGATCTGCGCGAGCGCGCCGCCGGTGTCGTTGCCCACGAGCGTGACGTCCCGCAGGTCCACGCGGTCGAGGAACTCCGCGAGGATGCCCGCGATCCCGCGTAACGACAGGTCCGCGTCGGCGTTCATCGGGTGCCGGTGCGACCCCAGCGGCAGCGTCGGCACGACGCAGCGGAACTCGCCGCGGAGGTCGGCGACGACCTCGCGCCACAGCGAGCCGTCCATCAGCACGCCGTGCAGGAGAACGACGACCGGCCCCGGTCCCCCCGTGTCGTCGTACTCGATAACACCCGCGGTCAATTCGATTTCAGGCATGATCCGAACCTACAACGTTGCGGATGCCGGGGCCACTGTGGCTATGCTCGTCGCGAGACCATTCCAGTGAGCGCCCGGCGCTAATGCCGCCATCGGTGATGAAACGGACGTGCTCATGAACCACCAACCACCCGCGGCCGCCCCGCGGGCCGAGTTCCGCGAAATGGCGGGCGATGGTCTGGCATTCGACCGGACCGTCCACAAAGAATTGGTGCACCGCCGGTCCGTGCACGAGGTGCTGCTGACCGACTCGGCCAGGACGTCACCGGATGATTTCGCGGTCGCGGCCCAGCTGAGCCGCGGCCACCGGCTCTTCGGCGACCGCGCGACGGCGTTCCACGACCCCCTGATGGTCCTCGAAGCCGCGCGCCAGGCCACGGTGCTGGTCGCCCACCGGTACTGCGACGTCGCGGCCGACCGGGCCTTCATCGCCAACACGATGGCCTGCGAGGTGACCGACCTCGACGCGCTGCGCGACCACGGCGACCCGGCCGACGCGGTCATCGTCATGCGGACGGCGGATCGCCGGATGCGGTCCGGTGAACTGACCGGCATGACGTTCGCCATCGACGTGACCGTGGACGGCGCGCGGGCGATGTCCATGGCGGGCGCCCTCATGTTCATGCCCCGTGCGGACTACCGCGATCTGCGTGCACTGCGCCGTGCCGGCAAGCCGACTGGCGGGGCGTCCACCCCCGCGTCCCCGCTGTCCGCCTCGGCGGTGGGCAGGCGCGACCAGCGCAACGTCGTCATCGGCCCGAGCGGTCCTGATGGGACCGATGCGGACGAGGCCCGGTTCGCCGTTGTGGTCGACCAGCGGCATCCGTCCCTGTTCGACCACGAACTCGATCACCTGCCCGCCATCCACCTGATCGAGGTGTTCCGCCAGGGCGCGATCGCCGCGGCCGGCCTGCGCGGCGCCTCCCCCCACGAACTGGTCCTCACCCGGTGCGACACCACGTTCACCGACTTCGCCGAGCTGGACGCGCCCGTGACGTGCGTGGTGTCCCTGCCGCCGCGCGACGGCGGGCCGTGGGTGGCGCGCGTCGGCCTCGAACAGTCCGGCGGCCGGATCGCCGAGGCGACGGTCGACCTCACCCCGGTGTGACGGACCGGTTCCACGCGGACCGGTTCCACCCGGCAGGCACGGCGCGAAGAAGCGGCACGACCAACCTGGAGAACACGTGACCAAGGTGACGGGCGAGCAGGCACGGGCCGCGCTGGCGGCATTGCCCGAGGGACGGCGGCACGCCGAGCTGTCGGGTCTGGTCATCGGCCAGACCGCGGAACTCCTCGGGCGCCCGCCCCACGAGGTGGACCCCGACGTCGCCTTCCAGGACTACGGGTACAACTCCCTCGCGGCGTTGGAGCTGACGAGCAGGCTCTCCGCGGGCACCGGGCTGGACCTGGCGCTGACGATGCTGTTCGACCACCCGACCCCGAGGTCGGTGGCCGACCACCTGAACTCGCTGTTCGAGCCCCGCCCGGAAGCACCGGCGCAGTGGGAGCCGACCCGCCCGGCCGACGCGGACGACCCGGTGGTGATCGTCGGCATGGCCTGCCGGTACCCCGGTGGCGTCCGCGGCCCGGACGACCTGTGGGACCTGGTGCGCGACGGCCGCGACGCGATCACCGAGTTCCCCACCGACCGCGGTTGGGACCTCGACGGCCTCCACCACGGCGACCCGGAGCGACCGGGGACGTGCCAGACCAGGTTCGGCGGGTTCCTGGACGACCCCGGGCACTTCGACGCCGAGTTCTTCGGCATCGGCCCGCGCGCGGCGACCGCGATGGACCCGCAGCACCGGCTACTGCTGGAAGTCGGCTGGGAGGCCGTGGAGAACGCGGGCATCGACCCGACCTCGCTGCACGGCACCCCCACCGCTGTCTACATCGGACTGAGCACGCACGACTACGCCACGCTCGTCGCGTCGGACCCCGGTGAGCTGGAAGGCCATTGGGGCATCGGCAACGCGGGCAGCGTCGCCTCCGGCCGGATCGCCTACACCCTGGGCCTGCGGGGTCCCGCGCTGACCGTCGACACCGCGTGCTCGTCATCGCTGGTCGCGATGCACCTGGCCGTGCGGGCGCTGCGCTCGGGGGAATGCGGCACCGCGCTGGTCGGCGGTGCGGTCGTGCTGGCGACGCCATCGCTGTTCGTGGAGTTCAGCAGGCAGCGCGGGCTGGCGCCGGACGGGCGCTGCAAGTCCTTCGCCGAGGGCGCCGACGGCACCGGGTGGGCCGAGGGCGTCGGGATGCTGGTGCTGCGCCGCCGGTCCGACGCGATCGCCGCGGGGCAGCCGATCCTGGCCGTGGTCCGCGGCACGGCGATCAACCAGGATGGCGCGAGCAACGGGCTGACCGCGCCCAGCGGCGCAGCGCAGGAGGCGGTGATCCGGTCCGCGCTGGCCGACGCCGGGCTCCGACCGGGCGATGTGGACGCCGTCGAGGCCCACGGCACCGGGACCGCCCTCGGCGACCCGATCGAGGCGCGCGCGCTGCTGGCCGCCTACGGGGCTGACCGGACGGCGGACCGTCCACTGTGGATCGGGTCGCTGAAGTCGAACATCGGCCACGCGCAGGCGGCCGCGGGCGTGGGCGGCGTCATCAAGATGGCGTTCGCGCTGCGGCACGGTGTCCTGCCGCGCACCCTGCACGCCTCCGCGCCGACGACCGCGGTGGACTGGTCCAGCGGCGCGTTGCGGTTGCTGACCGAGGAAGTCGAGGTCGACACGGGCGGCGAGCCGCTGCGGGTCGCGGTGTCGGCGTTCGGCATCAGCGGCACCAATGCGCACGTCATCCTCGAACAGGCCGAGCGAACGGCCGCACCCGGGCGGGCGGACGAGGAGGGCCCGTTCCCCTGGCTGCTCTCGGCCCGCTCCCCCGAGGCGCTGTCCGGCCAGGCCGCCAGGCTCGCCGACCACCTGGCCCGCCACCCCGGTGCCACCGAGGCCGGGATCGCCTCGGCCCTGGCGAAGCGGACCCGGTTCGGCTACCGGGCCGCGGTGCTCGGCGCGGACCGGACTGAACAGCTAGCAAGGCTGGCCGCCCCAGGCGTGCCACCTGTGGTCAAGAGCGGGCCGCGCGGTGACATCGCGGTGATGTTCAGCGGGCAGGGCAGCCAGCGCGGCGGCATGGGCACCGGTCTGGCCGCGCGGTACCCGTTGTTCGCCGAGGAACTCGACCGGGTGTGCGCGGCGTTCGACCCGCACCTCGACCGCCCGCTGCGGGAGACCATGGCGGTCGCCGGACCCGACCCGGCCGCCGATCCGGTCCACCGGACCGACACCACCCAGCCCGCGCTATTCGCCTTCGAGGTGGCGCTGTTCGCCCTGGCGAAGTCGTTCGGCATCACACCCACCCACTTGATCGGCCACTCCCTCGGCGAGCTGACCGCCGCCCACGTGGCCGGGATGCTGTCGCTCCCCGACGCCGCCACGCTCGTGGCCGCCCGCGCCAGGCTCATGGCCGCGCTGCCCGACGGCGGCGCGATGCTCGCGGTGGCCACCACAGAGGACCAGGTCCGCGCCGACATCGCCGACACCGCGCTGGTGTCGGTGGCCGCGGTGAACGGCCCGCGCGCCGTCGTGGTCTCCGGCGCGGAGGCGGCCGTGGCCGCGCTCGCCGAGACCTGGCGCGAGCGCGGGCTCAAGGTCTCCCCGCTGCGGGTCTCCCACGCGTTCCACTCGCCGCTCATCGACCCGATGCTGGCGGAGTTCGGCCGGATCGCGCGGACGGTGCGGATCTCGCCGCCGTCCATCACGGTGGTGTCCAACACCGACGGCCTCCCGCTCGAGCTGACCGCCGCCACCGCGCCGGACCACTGGGTCCGGCACGCCCGCTCGACCGTCCGGTTCGATCGGGGCATCCGCCACCTGGAGGACGTGGGCGTCCGGACCTTCGTCGAGATCGGCCCCGACGCCACGCTCGCCACCCTCGCCCAGGGCTGCGTGCGGCAGCCCGACGCGCTGGTCACCCCGTTGCAACGGCGCCGACTGCCCGAGAACGCGTCCCTGGTGGACGGGCTCGCCGAGCTGTGGGTCAAGGGGGTCGACGTGGACTTCGAGCAGGCGGTGGGACAGGCACCGCCCGAGCCGCTGCCGACCTACGCCTTCCAGCGCCGGCACTACTGGGTGGGACACCAGACTCGCAAGGCGACCCCGGAGGTGGTTCCCGAACCCACCCGCGAACCGCGCCACGGGTCGACCCTGGAGCTGGTGCGCGGCGCGGTGGCGGCCGTCCTGGGTCGGGAACCGGGCGACCCGGTGGACCCCGACGCCGACCTCGCCTCGCTGGGTGTCGACTCGATGAGCGGCATCCAGCTCCGCAAGGAGCTGATGGCGATCACCGGCGTCGAGTTCCCCCTGGCCCGGATGATCGACAGCCCGACGGCGCGTTCCCTGGCCGACCTGATCGACTCGCTGCGGCCGGACACCGGGAACCCCGCGGTCGGGGACAACGCCGAGGCGGCCACGCTGACCAGGCTGACCATCGACGCCGCACGCCGGGGCGCGTTGCTCGACGCGGTCGCGGTGGTCAGGTCTGCGGCACGCCTGTTGCCCACGACGGCCTCCACGTCCGAGATGGACGATCCACCCCGCGGCCTGCTGGTCGCGGACGGGCCCGCGCGACCGCAGCTCATCGGCGTCCCGTCGTTCCTCGCGGGCTCAGGCCCGCACCAGTTCACCGCCCTGGCCGCGGGGTTCGCGCGGCGACCCCGGATGGCCGCGGTCGCCTTGCCCGGCTTCACGGGATCACCGCTGCCCGCGTCGTGGGCGGACGTGGTCGATGCGGTGGCCCGCACCACGCGCGAGTTGGCGGGAGACCACCCGGTCGTCCTCATCGGCCACTCGGTGGGCGGCGTCCTGGCGCACGCCACGGCCGCGGCCCTCGGAGAGCGGGTCGCGGGCCTGGTCCTCATCGACACCTTCGAGCCCGGCCGGGACGAGGAAGCCCAGCTGTCGGCGGCCCTGAACGAGGTGCTCGACCGCGACAGCGGGGTCGTCACCGACGCGAACCTGCTCGCCATGGGGCACTACATCGACCTCTTCGCCCAGTGGCGGCCCGCGGACATCGCGGCTCCCACGCTGCTGGTCGCCGCCGACACCGCGACCGCGTCCGGGCGGCTGGGCGGCCAGCCGTTGTGGCAGCAGGTCGCCGACACCGTCGTCACCGTGCCCGGCAACCACTTCACCGTCCTGGAGGTAGAGGCGACCGCCACGGCGTCGGCGGTGGAAGCCTGGATCGGCGCCGTCACCGCGCCATCGATCGCCGGGTAGGCGCCGGCGTCGGTCCGCTCCGAAGCACCGCCTAGGCCAGCACGTTCCGAACCGCCCCGATCAGTTGCTCGAGCTGTCGCGCCTCCTCGGACCCCCTGTCGCACTGGCGGTGCAGTGAGGTGGCCTGAACACGGATCTTCTCGAACCGGCCCCGTATCTGGTACAGCTCGTGGTAGTTCCTGACGCCCCGGCGGGACAGGTTCGTAGCCTCCGTGTTGAACCTGCGGATCAAGTCGCCGATCCCCGTCAACAACCGCACCTGGGCCAAGTCGCGCGCGATCACCGCGGCGATGTTCTCGGCGATCTCGCGCCGCTCCGGGTCCTCCGCGGCCATCTCGACACGCACGCTTGCCCTGATCAGCAAGTCATCGCACTCCGCCAGGGACGTTTGCGGGCTGCGGCACAGCAACACCAACGCGATGGCGTGCCAGTAGGCGACGGCATGGCATCTGTCGTCGACCTGTTCAGCAGCCGCGTACAGCTCGCAGGCATCCTCGAAGCGCTCGTCCTCGATCGCCGCGTGACCGGCCTCCAACTCCTCGGCGAACAGCCACATCAACAAGCTTTCCAGCGCATCCGGCTCCACCGGCGTCGCACCCGCCTGGTTCATCCGCTTGCGGCCGACGAACGCCAGGAGCGACCGGGCGGCGAGCCGTTCGTGCGCGTAGTCCCACAACAGCCGGACGTCCGAGGACTGCCGTCGCACGTCGACCGGGCACTGCTCCAGGTACCGCACCGCCCCCTTCGGGTCGCCGGCACGCAACCGCTCCCGCGCCGCGTCGATCTGCGGTTCGTACAGCATCAGTTGGACGCGTGCGCGCATGTCGCGGAATATCTCGGCGTTCTGCCCGGTCGCCGTCCGCAACGCGATGTCCAGGCTGGTCCACGCGTCGGCGACCCGGTCGGACATCACCAGCGAGCCCACGTGGAGGTACCGCAGCGGGAGGCTGTCGGGCAGCCTGCGGAGGTAGCGGTCGAGGGTGGCGACCGCGGCGGCCAGGGCGCCGTCGTCGAGCATGTCCTCGACTTCGCCGCGGACCGCGTCGGTGATCCTCTCCTCGCAGTCCGCGCGCATGGTCGACACGAGCAGGCCGGTCTCGGCGTCGGTCGCGAGTGCCCGAGCCTCGTCGAGCAGGTCGAGGGCGCGCTCGAACTCGCCGATCGCGCAGGTGCACACCGCCTTGAGGCCGACCGCCACCGCGGCCGTGGCGTCGATCTCCAGCACCTGGTCGATCAGAGAGATCGCGATGTGGTGCTTGCCCTGCTCGATCTTCTGCCGCGCCTGGGTCAGCAGCCGCTCGACCCGCGCGTTGGAGGCCAGCTCGCCCAGCTTGCCCAGCCCGGCGTCGAGCTTGCCCCACCCGTCGCCGAGTCGCAGGCCCTCGCCGAGTTCCGGGGTCAGCCGGGCCGCCTCGCCGAGGTCCACCTTCGTCGGCGCGAACGCGGCGTGCCCCGTGACGTCCTCGGCGGGGACGATGTCCCGCAGCTGGTCCGCGTCGTGGCGCAGCGTTTCCAGGGTCGGCTTGTCGGTCACGCCGAACTCCAAGCCGCTCACTTCGTCATCCGGCACGACTCGTCCTCCTCATCACCGGTTCCGTCGTCGGACACGATCACTCGTCACTTTCCGGCACCTCGCCGAGGACGGCGGTGACCGCGGCACGGACCAGCGCCGACTCGGTCACGTGGTCGAGCTCCGCAATCGCCCGCAACGCGCGGCGCAGGTCCACCCGGAACAGGTCGCCGCTGTGCGCGACGTCCACGTCCCCGAGCGTGGGCTCAGGCAGCAGGTCGAGGCACTCGGCCGGGGTCATCTGGTCACCTCTCGTCAGTCAGGAGTCGTCGTAGTCGCCGAGGAGCCGGTCGCCGAGCAGGACCAGCAGGTCGGCTTCCTTCTGCTCGACGGACCGGGCCTGCTCGGACAGTTGCCTGCTGTCGGCTTCGAGGCGCAGCACCAGGTCGCGGGCGCCCGCGAGATCGCCGCCCGTGGCCGAGAGGAGCTGGCCCACCCGTTCGCGCAGCAGTTCGGAGCGGTCGTTCATCTCGGCGACGGTCGGCGCCACCACGCGCACCTGCACGATCTCCGGCCTGCTGTCCCAGTCGCGGACCTTGCGGTAGCGCGACAGCCTGCGGACCAGGTCGGCGCGGACCTGTTCGCGCACCGAACCGTCCTCGACGTAGCGGTCGAGCACCTGGAGGTAGGCGTCGACCGCGTCGCGATTGGCGCGGCTGCGACGGGCTTCCCGGTTGAGGATGCCGAGCACCTCCGGGTCGCGGACGCCGAGGAGCTGCGCGTGCTGGAGGATCGCGGCGGCCTCTTCCCTGGCGGCGTCGCTCCCCGCCAGGTAGTACCTGAGCAGCCCGGCCGTCAGGTAGGTGTCGCTGAACTCGGGATCACGTTCCCGCGCCGCGCCTAGCCTGCCCAGCACCTCGGCCAGCCGGGCGTCGACCTTGGCGGCGGCCTTCGGGTCGGCCGCCCAGCGCCGCAGCAGGGCCGCGGCTCGCAGCAGGTGGACGTCGCGCAGCGTGCGGTCGAGCGCGGACGGCTCGCCGCCGCCCTCGTGCATCGCGGCCAGCCGGTCGGCCACGCTCGCCGTGAGGGCGTCATCCGGCCACGGCAGCTCGGTGGGCCCGTCCGGGTCGAGCCGCCGTGCGACCGAGGTCAGCAGCGCGTCGACGTGGCTGCCCGAGTCCGGGCGGTCCTCGATCCACGCGGCGAGCGCCAGGCCCAGTTCGGCGGAGGCGTTCATCTGTTCGCGATCGGCGGGTTCGGCGGCGAGCGCGGCCTGTTCGAGGTCCTCGAAGTGCTTGCGCGCGGCGACGACGTCCCGGTCGTACAACGCCTGCGCGCCCAGCGTGATGTGCTGGTTGCGCAGGTCGGCGGGGATCAGGTCGCGGAAGTCGCCCAGTGTCTCCACGGCGGCGAACAGCGCCGACGCGACATCGACCCGTCCGTCCCGCAACGCTTCCAGGGCGCGCCGGAACTTGATCACGCCGAGGAGCTTGCGGAAGCGGGGCGTGAAGCCGGACGTGCCCTCGATGGCGCTCAGCACGGGCTCGGCGCCGTCGTAGTCGCGGCGCTCGGTGCGCAGGTGGGCGAGCAGGTAGGCGACCTCCGGGTTCTTCGGGTCCTCGCGGTTGAGCACGCCGAGCTGGTGCTCGGCCTCGTCGAGGTCGTCCATCCGGAACAGCGCAAACGCGGCGAAGAACCGGGCCCGTGCGCGCTGTTTGTCGGTCAACTTGTTCTCGAGGCCGGTCAGCGCGGGCACCGCCGCCGCGTAGTCGCCCGCGGCGACCAACGCCGTCGCCGCTCGCAGGGCCTGGTTGTGCTTGCGCGGCACCAAGATCTTCCGGACGACCAGGAGGCCGAGGCCGATCAGCAGCACCGTGGCGAGGATCGTCAGCAACACGGTGGGGAGCCCGGTGTCCTCCGTGGTGTCCACTTTGGACGCCTCGTCGGCCGGGCTCGGCGCAGACGTGGCCGGTGGAGCCGACGTGTCCTGACGGGCCGACGTGTTTTGTCCGGCTGATGTCGGCGCGTTCCCGCCGGCGACCGCGAACGTGACGTTGACCGGACCGTTCGGCCCGACGATCGTGCCCCGGTAGTTCCCGCCGGGTATCGTGACGCCCGCCGGTAGCGTGGCGGTGACGACCTGGCCGGACGGCTGTTCCTGCGACGCCGTCACTTGCGGCGCGGAGAACAACGCCAGCGCCCCGGCCAGCACCAGGGCGGGCAGGCCGATCAGCGCATGTACATGGCGAACCGTGCGCGCCATTGATCTGCCTCCCAGTCGGTGAGCAAGTGGTTGCGGGCCATCCGGTCGACGCGGCGGTTGGCCTCGACGGCGGTGAGCCACGCGTTCCCGGGGTCGCGCAGCTCCACCCAGCACTGCGCGTACCCCAGCAGCGAATCGAGGTCGCCGGGGTCGGCGATCGTCGCGGCGTGGAACGCGGTGGCGGCTCCCGCCGGGTCTCCGCGCCGCAGGTGCACCAGCGCCGCCCGTCGGTGCCAGGACGCACCGTCCTCCGCGTCGAAGTCGGCGACGACCTTGAGGTCGCGCAGCAACCGCTCCTCGACCCCGTCCGCCACCGGGCCCTCGGACCGCTCGATCACGTCTTCCGCGACCAGGCACCGTTCCCGCCTCAGGTCCAGCCGTTCGGGCGCGCGGTCGACCGCCCGGGTGAGCACCCGCAGGGCCGCGGCGGGATCGGCGGCACGCAGCGCGCCCGCGAGCCAGAGCGGTTCGGTCACCGCCGCGATGGCGGTCCGCAGCTCCGCCGCGTCGCGCGGGCGGACGTCCGGTTTCAGGTGCCGGTAGTGGCGGATGGCGATGAACAGCCGCTCGACCTCCGGCGTGGTGTGCAGGTACTCCGGGATGTGCGAGCCGGTCGCGGTCGACCGCAGCAGCACGCCCCTCGCCTGGGCTTCGAGCTGGTGCTCGTCGTCGTCGGCCGCCAGCCGGGCGGGACGGCACCCCAGCACCTGCGCCGCGAGCGTGCCCAGCGCGTACGCGTCCTGGGCGCGATCGTCGAACGGGACGCCCCTGATCGTCTCGGGGGCCAGCGTCGCGACCACCGCGGCGTCGACGCCGAACAGGTCGCACGGCGACGTGACCGCCATCGGCGGGCACGGGACCAGCCACGGGCGAGCCTCGCCCGCATGCCCGACGACCACCACGCTGTGCAGCGTCATCCCCAGGGGGTGCAGCGGGCTGCGCTGCCAGTGCGCCACCGCGTCGCAGACGTCGCCCAGCACGGCCAGCCGTTCCCACCAGTCCGCCGGTGTGCCGAGCCACTCCGCCAGCGAACGCCACGCCGCGTGGACCGAGTACTCGACGTAGTAGTGCCCGTCGGACCAGCCCTCCCCCGCGACGCCGAGCACCCGGTCGTGCCCGCGTTGCCGCAGCGTGGACAGCGCCTGGCGGAACCGGCCGTCGCAGAAGCGGGGCGCGATGACCCGGACGATCCGGTCGTGCTCCCGCTCCCGGCTGGCCCGCCACAGCGTGCCGCGATCCGTGGCGCCGATCGCGGCCGCGAGCCGTATCCCCCGCAGTTCGTCCACCGCGTCACCTGAGCTTGTGGAACACGTCGACGAGCTCGTCGCCGAGGTCCTCGACGTCGTCGCCACCGGCCTCCACCGCGGCCACGAACTTCACGTACGCGGCCGTCAACGTCGCCCGGTCCGCGGGCTCCAGCTGGCCGATCAGCTTGAACGAGCGGCGGGCGAAGGACTTGAACTCGTCCGGGACCGCTGCCGGCGGTGGCGGCAATGCGGGCGCAACCGGCACCGCTCCGGGAGGCTTCGGCAGGCTGCCCGGCGGCTTCGGCAGGCCGCCGACGACCGGCGTCATCGGCAGGCCGGGCGGCGGCTCGACCGGCCGCGGGGGCATGACCTCGTTGAGCAGTTCGGCGCTGCGCTCGATCTGCTCGGCGGTGGCGCGCACGTCGCACTGCACCCGGGTCTGCCAGATCTGGTTGTCGTTGAGGCACTTGACGCCGACGCCGAGCAGTCCGTTGGTGTCGATGTCGAAGGTCACCTCGAAGCGGTAGAAGCCCTTCTCCTTGGGCTCGGGCAGCACGATCGGCAGCTTCCCGATGAGGTCGTTCTCGAACGCGACGGGGTCCTCCCCCTGGAAGATCATCACGTCGATGTGGGTGGAGTTGCCGCCGTTGGTGAAGTCGCCGCGGGTCTGCCCGCCGGGGATCCGGCTGTCCTTGGGCAGGATCGGCACGAAGTCCGCGCGGTTGGCGAGGATGCCCAGCGTGTGGCTGGTGACGTCCTGCAACAGGATCGCGCCTTCGACGGCCGCCGACTGCACCCCGTCGGCCGGGGTGATCACGATGTCGCCGCCCGCGTAGCCGTCGCTCTCCGGGAACTGGCGGGCGATCATGCCCGCGCCCTTGGCGACCACCTCGTCCGGGCTGATGTCGCTGCGGATGTCCTTGAGGTCCAGGCCGAGGTGTTCGGCCAGCATCGGGCGGATGCGGGCGATGCGGGTGGAGCCGCCGACGAGCAGCACCTGCTCGATCTCGTCGGGTTCGACGCCGTTGCTCTCGTTGGCCGAGGCGATCGCCTGGTCGAGGCACTCCAGCGACTGGTCGAGCAGGTCCTTGATCAGCGCCTCGAACACCGCACGGGTGAGCGGCAGGTTCACGCTCAGCGTGGGGGTCAGGTAGGGCAGGTTCAGCGTCGCCGCAGTCGCCACGGACAGCTCGCGCTTGCGCATCTCGGCCTCGCGCTTGATCCGCTGCCAGATCGCCGGGTCCTGGCTGAGGTCGGCGCCGTGCTTCTCCCGGATCTCGTTGAGCACCCAGCCGGTGATCCGGTCGTCGAAGTCGCCCCCGCCCAGCCGGGAGTTCCCGCCCGTGCCCACGACGCTGACGTTGCCGGGGCTGATCTGGATGATCGACACGTCGAACGTGCCGCCGCCGAGGTCGTAGACGGCGTAGGTGTGGGTGCGCTCGTCCTCGATCTTGTCCGTGCCGAAGGACACGGCCGCGGCGGTCGGCTCGTTGAGCAGCTGGTGGACGTTGAGCCTGGCCATCCTGGCCGCGTCGTGGGTGGCGCCGCGCTGGGGCTCCTTGAAGTACGCGGGCACCGTGATCACCGCGTCGTGGATCGGCTCGCCGACGAAGTTCTCCGCCTGGCGCTTGAGCTCCATCAGGATGAACGCGGAGATCTCCTGCGGCAGGTAGTCGCGGCCCCGGAAGGGCACCCGCTTGGGTTCGCCGGGGTCACCGGGCCCGGAGGGCTCCCGCGAGTAGACGCCCATCTCCCGCTTGACCTCGATGATCGTGTTCTCGGGGTCGCTGACCAGGTTGTTCTGCGCGGGCGCACCGACGATCACCTGACCCTCGGGGTCGAGGCCGACCACCGACGGCACCGTCTTCGTGCCGAAGGCGCTCTCGATGATGTGGGTGTCCTTGCCGTCCCAGATGGACACCGCGGAGTACGTGGTGCCGAGGTCGATCCCGATCACCTTGTGGAATGGCATGGTCGCTCCTACTCGCTCACCGGGTCGTCGACAGCGGGGACAGCCGGGTCGTCGGGCTTGGCGGGCTCGGCCGAGTCGGCGGGCTCGGCGGGCTCGGCGGACTTGGCGGGGCCGGCGGGGCCAGCGGGCGCGGCGGACTTGGCGGGGTCGGCGGGCTTGGCGGGCTCGGCGGACTCGGCGGGGCCGGCGGGCTTGGCGGAGCCGTCAGGCGCGGCGGGGCCGGTGGGGCCGGCGGGCTTGACGGAGCCGTCAGGCGCGGCGGGGCCGGTGGGGCCGGCGGGCTTGACGGAGCCGTCAGGCGCGGCGGGGCCGGTGGGGCCGGCGGGCTTGACGGAGCCGTCAGGCGCGGCGGGGCCGGTGGGGCCGGCGGGCTTGACGGAGCCGTCAGGCGCGGCGGGGCCGGTGGGGCCGGCGGGCTTGACGGAGCCGTCAGGCGCGGCGGGGCCGGTGGGGCCGGCGGGCTTGACGGCTCCGTCAGGCGCGGCGGGGCCGGTGGGGCCGGCGGGCTTGACGGAGCCGTCAGGCGCGGCCGGATCGGCCGCCGGGGCGGCGGCGCCGGGCCGGCTCGCTTGGATCTCCACGGTGGCCGGGGTGAGCAGCCTGCCGTCGAGCACGTAGCCCTCCTCCACGACCCGGACGACCGTGCGGGGCGCAGCACCGGGGAACGGCGACTCATCCGGGTCGAGCACACCGACGCACCGGTGCCAGACCGGGTCGAAGACCTCGGCGCCGACGTCCACGACGATCGGCGTGGCGCCCATCCGGCCGAGCACCGCCCGCAGCGTGGCGGTCAGGCTGCGCACGTGGGTGGCGACGGCGTCGGGATCGGTGAAGTCGGCGGCGGCGATCATCGCCTCCATCGCCGCCAGCGGCGACGTCAGCTCGATCACGAGGTCCTTGAGCGTGCGGTAGGCCAGCCCGCCGGCGACCTCCCCGCGCAGCGCGGCGACCTCGCGGCTGAGGTCGGCGGCCATCGCCTGCTGCGACTGGGCGAGCTGGTTCATCGACGCGACGACCGCGGTGTTGTCGTCGACGACCTCCTCCAGCAGCTTGGAGATCTGCTCCAGGCGTTGCTCGGTGTCGGTGCGCGTTTCCTGGTCCATGTCCGCCTATCCGATCGGGCCGTCGAGGACTGAGTTGGGCGTCATGTCGGCGGTGAAGTCGTCCCGGTCCAGGTCGGACCGGGGCCGCAGGGTCACACCGCGGGCACGCAGGTGGTCGCTGATCGCCGTGTAGAGCACTTCCACCCGGTCGGCCCGGTCGGTGAAGATCCCGGCGGCGGCGTCCCGGACGGTGAAGAAACGCAGGTGGGCGTTGTCCTGGTCGTACACGGCGCGTTTGGCGGGCCGGGCGAGCTCCTCCCCCGCGGTGTTCACCACCTTCTGCCGCGCCTCCAGCTCCGCGCGCCGGGTCGGCTCACGACGTTGCCGCTCCCGCAGCTCGCGGACCAGCGTGTCGCGGGCCTGCCGGATCTCCGCCGCGGTGGCGGTGGGCGCGACGCCGAGGACGGTGTAGAACGACTCGGCGCCCAGATCGATCATGAACACGGTCCGCTCACTCCCCGTCGTGTGAAAGGTTCGACTCCGCGATCCGCAACTGCTCCAACTGCTCCGCCAACCGCGTCACGTCATCGGTGAACCCCGCGCGTTCGGCCATCGCCATCGCCTCGCCCACCGCCGTCATCGCCTCGCGCAGGGCCAGCCGCGCCGCGGCGATCGCTTCCGGACCCGAGTCGCGGCGCAGTTCTTCGACGGCCTCGTTCACCCTGGCGTTCGCGGGCTCGGTCAGCTTCTCGATCTGCGCCCGGACCGCCGCCTCGGCCGCCGCGCCGTGGGTGGCGGCGAGCTTGGTCTCCGACTTGATCCGGTCGTCGTCGTCCAGTGCGAGGTCGATGGCGTCGCTCAGCAGTTCGATCGCCTCTCGTACGAACGCCTCGCTTCCGAGTTGCAGCAGGATGTCCGCCATCGCGCGCCGCAGGGACCCACTGCGCGGGTACCGTTCCAGCGCGCTCCGGCCGGCCGCCAGCGTGCGACGTGCGCTCGCGGGGTCGCTCGGCGAGCGCAGGTGCGCGGGAATGGCGGCTTCGGCGATCGAATCCACCACACCGACCAGGACCGGGCGCAGCGAGCGGGCCTCCTCGTCGTCGGCAGCGGCCTGCCGGTCGAGCGCCGCGACCGCTGCGGCGTAGCCCTCTTCCGGCCGTTCGGCGGCCACGAGGGCCCGGCTGTGCAGCACGGCGAACTCCAACCGGTCGGGCACCAGCGCGACGCACTCGCCGAGCGCGGTCACCCGCTCGTCCCACTCCTCCGGCGTGGCCGCCGTGGGCTCCTCCCAGTGCACGGCCAGGTTGACCAGGTCCACCTGGAAGATCCCGACCAGGTCGTCGTCCTCGCTGATCAGTCCCCGCTCCACGCAGATCGGGGTCAGCACGGTCCACGGCAGGGTGAGTTGCCTGCGGGCCATCTCCACGCCCAGCGCCAACTGGTGGGCGGACTTCTTCGCGCTCAGCTCACGGATCATGTTGCGCAGCAGCAGCCCCCGTCGCAGCGCCTCGTCGGCGAGCCTCGCCGCGCGCGGCTTCTCCAGGTCGCGATAGACGTCGCGGGCCTGTTCCGCGGGATCGCTCGCCACCGCGTGGGCCTCGCGCACCCGGTCCACGACCAGGTCGCGGAACACGGTGACCCCTGCCCAGTCCTGTCCGCGCAGGGTGCTGTCGACCGAGCGGACGAACGCGTCGCGCGCGGCGTCGACCTCCTCGGCGGTGGCGTTCTGCGGCACGCCGAGCAGGTGGGCCGGTGACCGGAAGTTCAGCCGCTCGTTGAGGTAGTAGAGGTCCCACTCCCGCAGCCAGACCTCGATCGCCTCGACGTCGGCGACCCAGGCCGCGAGTTCCGCGTCGCTCGGGTAGGGGCTGTTGGAAGGCGCGCAGTGGCGTGACCTGCTCTGCTGGCTCAGCGCCAGGTGCAGCGTCCGCCGTTCGTCGAGCAGCAGGGTGAGCTCGCCCGTTCCGGCCGCGTGCAGGTACATCAGCTCGGTGAGCCGGGACCACGCCGGACCGTAGTCGTCGACGGACTTCGTGCGGGCCGCGAGCAACGCCAGGTTCACCGCGAGCGGGACGCGGTGCGGGTCCAGCGCGGCGGACTCCCGCCAGAGCAGCCGGGCTTCGGCCAACCGCTCGTCCGTCCACGCCGCGCGGGCCAGGCCGTCGAGCACGGACACGCGCAGCTCGCGCACGCACTCCACGTCGGGATAGGCGTCCAGCAGCCGCACCACGTCGGCCGGCGGCAGGCCGCTGTCGGGTCCGTACCGCGAGAAGTGCAGCCAGCACACCAGTTCGACCGGTAGCACGCCGCTGTCGAGCCGCGCGACGGCCAGCTCCACGAACGTCTCCGGCGTCTCCGCCTCGGCCAGCTCCAACGCGGCCTCCAGCAGCGCCACGGCCGGGTGGTCGACCCCGGCCGGCCCTGTCTTGCGCACGTCGCGCGGACTGTCGCCGGCGACCAGCAGCAGCACGCAGGCGACGGCGAACTCGGCCACGGCCGAACCGTCGCGCGCCCGTGCCGCGCCCACGTCGAGGTGAGCCCTGACCTGGCCGCGCTGCGGTTTCGCCCGGGACAGCTGCTCGACCAGCGACGTCTGCCAGACGTCCGGGGCACTGCGGTTGGCGGCACGGGTCTTGGCCTCGCGAGCCGGCCGCGCGTCCGGTTTGGCCTCGGTTCCCTGCCGTCGCACCAGCTCGTCGAACGCGGCGACGGCGGCGGGCAGGCTGTCGGGTGCGCCGGAGTTGAGCGCGGTGAGCACGGACTGCCCGATGGCGCGCTCGTCCTTGTCGAGTTCCAGCAGCGCCAAGGCGAACAGCACGTGCGCGCGACGGTTCGACGGCGCCATCCGCAGCACCTGCCGGTACTCCACGAGCGCGGCCCGGTGCTTGCCCGCCTGGTGCAGCAGCCGACCGAGGTGCAGGTTGAGCTTGGGCAGGAAGGGGTCCTGGGTGATCGCCGCCCGCAGCCGGGCGATCGCCTCGTCCCGGTCGGTGTCCGGGTCCACCGCGAGCCGGAACTCCGCCTCGGCGATGGCCAGCCGCACCTGTGGCGTGGACTCCTGGCCACGGAGTCCGGCCAGTGAGTCGAGCAGCGCCTCACGGGCGCGCACGACGCTCATCCGACGTCCTGGTACAGCTCCACCTTGCCCGGTCGGCACACCGCGACCCAAGACCCGTCGGCCGACAGCGCACCGCTGACCGCGTCCGGCCAGTGCAGCCGCTCAGTCCCCTGCCGCCAGTAGGCGTACCCGTCGTCCGGGGTGGACACGAGGTGGCAGTCGCCGACCGTGGCGAGCACATCCGTGCCCGGTGGGAACGTCGCGATCCGCAGCTGCCGATCGGCCTCGTCCACCCGCCACACCTCCACCGACCGCGGCGGGCCCGAGGCGACCACCAGCGTGCAGTCGCCCGCCGACGCCCCCGGCCGCAGCCGCACCCCGCCCGGCTTGCGCTCCGGCAGGCCGATCGCGCCGTCCACCCCCATGCTGATGAGCGCGTCGTCGGTCAGGACCACCAGCCTGCTGCCCGCGTAGGCCACGTCGGCGGCCATCGCGATGCCCGGCATGTGCGAGACCCGCCGCCGGCCCGCGTAGATCGACAGCCCACCCGCCAGGTCCGCCACGGCGAAGCGCTCGCCGTGGTTTGCCACCGCGATCCGGTGCACGCCCGCCTCGACGTCGAGCAGTTCGTCCCGCGTGCCGTCGTGGGAGAACCGCCACAGGCTGTGCTTCCAGGACCCGGCGACCACGTCGTCGCCGATCAGCCGCAGGTCTCCGACCGCCCCGTCGAGCTTGCCCGAGGCGACCAGCGCGCCGTCGGCGAAGTAGCGCACGGCGCCGTCCCAGCCCCCGACCGCGATCCGGCCGCGACCGATGTCCACCCGGCGGACGGCGATCGCCCCGGTGTCGCGCCACACCACGTCGATGTCGTCGAGGATCGCCAGGGTGTCCGTGCCCGACTCCCAGACCAGCACCAGCCCCTCGCCCAACGGCCACGCCCGCCTGGCGTCGACCGGGTACGAGCCGACCAGCACCACGCCGGGTTCGACGGGCGGCCGGGTCTGCGCGGCGATGCCCTTCTTCCGCATGTAGTCGCGGTAGACCGAGGCCAGGTTCGGCGCGGCGGGCAAGCGCGTGCGGGCGGCTTCGAGGATGGCGCACGCACGGGCCGCCGTCGCGCACTCGGCGAGTTTGTCGAGCACACCGCCGGGATCGACGCCCGGTCCGAGGGGCGGCCCGTCCTCGGCGAGGTATTCGCCGGTCAACAGGTAGTGCAGCACCAGCCGTAACGCGGCGACGTCCGACGTCGGGGTGAGCGGGGCGCCCACGCGCTGTTGGGGGCTGGCGAAGAGGAAGGAGTCGAGCCGGCCTTCCGCCACGTCGGCCTCGCTGCCGATGCACAGGACGCGGACCGTCCCGAACGTCCCGACGATCACGTTGGCGGGTCTCAGATCGCCGTGCGCGATCGGTGGCTCGGCGGCGTGGAAGCCGCACAGCGCCCGTGCGATGCCCAGGCACAGCTCGTAGGCCGCGCGCGGCGGCAGCGTCCCGTGGTGCTCGGTGATGGCCTGCGCGCTGCCCCCGTCGACCACCGGGAGCACGAGGAACAGGCACCGCCGCTCGCCGTCGACCACCACCGTGCCCGCGTCGGTCGGCGAGACGATGTTCGCGTCGCTGAGCCGGGTGAACCGGGCGACCTCCGCGAAGAACGCGTCGTCGTGGTCGGCGGCGACCCCGACCAGGTTGATCGACACCGGCCGGTCGCGCACCGTGTCGTGGCCGGGGTGCAGTGGTCCGTGGCTGTTGCGGCTCACCGCGTCGCCGGTGATCACGTAGTCGGTGTCGGGGATGCGCCGGCCCGCGGCGGTGAGCGGCAGCAGTTCGCACACGTCAGCCAGCACGTCCGGCGCCTTGAACTCCGGGAACGTCCAAGCGCTCAGCTCACGCCACGCCGCGAGCGGGGTCACGAGCGACGCACTGGTGATCGGGGAGTCGTCGATCCGGTCGCTCACCACGATGTTGCCCAACGACTGCATGATCGCCAACGCGGCCATGATCTCGCGGGGCAGCTTGCCGGACACGATCAGCTGCCCGATGATCAGGTTGAGCGTCGCGTCCGGCGGCAGCTCACCGATCTCCCTGCGGTACAGGAACGTCGACAACGCCTCGTTCGCCCGCCGGATCCGGTACAGCGTGACGTGCGGCTCGGCCGACTGGAAAGGAACCTGGCACAGTTCCTCCAGGTGGGCCTGATCCACCACGACCGGCCGCTTGATCAGCTTCGTGATGCGCTCGTAGGTGCGGTCGTAGTTGCGCTGGTCGGTCAGGTCGCTGACGGTGAGGTGCTGGACGTCCTCCGGCACGGGACCCGTCATCGGCTTGAAGCGCACCAGGATCGTGCTCGCGGTGTCGCCCGCGGGGTCGCGGTGGGTGCTGAGGGCCAGCTCGAACTTGGTCCACGGACGCGTCACGTACGAGTCGGTCAGGCACGCGATCGTGTGCTTCGACCGCTTGATGGCATCGGCGATCTGCTTCTTCAGCGCCGGACCGCCGTGCATGTCCTGGTCGTAGAACCAGACCTTGAGCCCTTCACGCTTCAACAGTTCGACGAATGGCGCCACGACGTCGCGGTCCGCACTGGCATAACTGACGAATACATCATAACTGTCACTGCTGTCGTCGTTCGTCGTCGCCAATGAGCCGATACCTCCCCGGAAGCGATACCGCGCACCCATCCCACGTCCAAGCGTGGACTTTGACGATCTCAGACCGGTGGCAGGTCGTTCGCGCTTTCGCCCGACTTCACCCGTTCAGCCGCCTCGCGCTTCCCCGAAAAATGCGGTCAACCAACCTGAATTCGCGACCACACGTCACAACCCGCCCGACTCGATTCCACCTCGCACGGATTTCCGGCATCGCGATTCGTCGGTGATCGATACATCCGGGCGACTTCTCTCACGACGTTTCCGGGTCATTTTGGCAAATCACCTGTTGCAGCACGCGGTGACTCTGCGTGATCGTGCGTTTGCGCCGGTGGAGCGGCGGCAGGACAGTGCCCGGAGTGCGTGGAAACTTTCTCGGCGCGAGGTGTCGATCGCGGCGGGCCCTGTTCGACGCACTGATGACAGACAGCACGAGGACAACCGAGGAGCACTCCGATGCGCACCCTGATCACCACCGCCTTCGTCTCCCTCGACGGCGTCGTCGAGGCGCCCGGCGGGGAACCGGGCTACCGCAACACGGGCTGGACCTTCAAGGACATCGAGTTCGACCCGGCCGCCTACGAGATCAAGACCCGCGAGCAGGACGAGGCCGCCGCCTTGATGATGGGCCGGGTGAGCTACGAGGCGTTCGCACCGGTGTGGCCGACCATGACCGAGGAGTTTCCCGGTTACATCGCGATGCCGAAGTACGTCGTGTCGACCACGCTCCGGGACGAGGACCTGGTGACCAACTGGAACGAGATCACCATCCTGCGGTCCCTGGACGACGTCGCCGCGCTCAAGCAGGGCGACGGCGGGCCGGTCATCGTCCACGGCAGCGCCACCCTCAACCGCAACCTCTCCGACGCGGGCCTGATCGACCGCTACCACCTGCTCGTCTTCCCGGTCCTCCTCGGCGCGGGCAAGCGGCTGTTCAGCGACACCGACCAGGACAAGCGGAACCTCAAGCTCGTCGAGAGCCAGTCCTACGCCAACGGAATCCAGAAACTGGTCTACGACGTCACCCGCTGAGCACGGGCATTTCCTTGGCGAGGCAGACGGTTCCGTCAGGGCCGGCGAGCGACACGTGTTGGTAGCCCTCGCTCTCGTAAAGGTCGATGTTGCCCAGGCTCTTGGCACCGGTGAACAGCAGGATGCGCCCGAGATCCGGTCCGGCGGCGGACTCGGCGGCGTGCAACAACCACCGGCCCAGCCCTCGTCCGCGCAGGTCGGGCACGACGGCGAGCCGTCCCACGTGCCAGTCGGTCTCGACGGGGCGGGCACGCACCATGCCCAGCAGCCGTCCGTCGAGCCAGATGCCCGTGGTGCGCCAGCTCGCCAGCCATTCACGCACCTCCTCCGGCGACTCGTGCAGTGCCGGGATGTTCATGGTGTCGTTGAGAATCGCCTCTTCCACCCAGCAGCACCGCTGGAGCACGGTGACCTCCGAAGCGTCGTCCGGGGTCAGTTGCCTCACGTAGGACCCGGGCAACGGGCCGGACGAGGCCCCGGCTCGCTCGCGCATCGGACGCAGGGCGTGGCTCACGCGGACCAGTTCGTCCAGCAGGGCGACACCCGCCGCGTCGCGGGCGGTATCGGTCCGCAGTCGCCCGTTCTCCACCGAGTCGCCGATGCGGATCGCAACGGTGGCACCCAACGGAACCATTCGCAGCGTGGTCACAACCTGTTTGGTGTGCTGGACGGATCGGGTGCCCGCCGAGGTGTTGCCGTAGCTGACGAAGCCGATCGGCTTCCACGCCCACTCGCTGCCGAGGTAGTCCAGCGCGTTCTTCAGGGCCGCCGGCATGCCGTAGTTGTACTCCGGCGTGACCACGATGAACCCGTCCGCCGCGTCGGCGATCGCGCTCCACCGACGGGTGTGCTCATGCCGGTAGACGCCCGATGACGGATGTTCCTCCTCATCGAGGAAGGGCAGTTCCAGGTCGCCGAGGGCCACCGGCACGAGGTCGACGCCCAGTTCCGCCGCCCGAGGTGCGATCGCCTCGATCAGCCACTGCGCCACGACGGGGCCGAGGGCGCCCGGGCGCGTGCTGCACGTCAGGGCAAGAACACGAAGGCGTTTCGTTGACATGGAAACGAAGACTAGGTGCTAGGTTGATTACATGTCAACGAAGCCGTCGGCCGGTGCCGTGCGCTGGCTGAACGCCGACGAGGAGCGGGCCTGGCGGGCATACCTGCGGATCGTGGTCGCCGTGCGGACCGGCACAGCACGCGACCTGGCCGCGATCGGCCTCTCCGAACCCGACTACGAGGTGCTGAGCACCCTGTCGGAACGGCCCGCGCACACCAGCACGCTCGGGGAACAAGCCGACAAGATGGGCTGGTCACGCAGCCGGCTGTCCCGTCACGCGACCCGAATGGAAACTCGGGGTCTGCTGCGGCGCGCACCGGACCCAACCGACGGCAGGGGCTGCCTCCTCGTACTCACCGCGGAAGGTCTGAACGCTCTCGACAACGCCGCACCGGCCCACGTCGAGTCGGTACGGCACCACTTCATCGACCGGCTCACGCCCGCAGACCTCGCCGCCCTCGAACACATCGCCCGAAGGCTGGAACAACCCCAAGCCGGTGATGACCCCGACGAGGGAGCACCTGGACAGCACCCATCGGGATGACCAACGCTTCCGGCCACAACGGTGATCATGTCGTGTCCCCTGACGGAGCGGTGGTGGGAGCCCACGTGGGCTCCCACCACCTCAGCGGTCAGCGTCGGTAGGTGCCCATGTCCCGGATGGTGAGGCGGTCGATCCGGGCGTTCCCGTCCTCGGCGAAGACCTCCACCCCGTCACTGGTCGGGTCGGGGAAGACCTGGCTGGTGATCACGGCTTCACCCGCGCCACCGAAGACTTCGACCGACGACCAGTCCACCAAGGCGCGCAGCGTCACCTTTCCGTTCACCGCGGCCAGCGGCGCGCGCTGCACCGCCGGGAACTCGGTGCTGAAGTCGGTGCGCCCGGATCGCGTGCGGTCGACGTACAACTCCCCCGTCGTGGTGTCGTAGCCGATCACCGTCTCCTGGCCCGCCCCGCTGAGCACCTTGAGACCGAACCGCTCGGCGTCGCGCAGGGAGAAGGTCGCCTCGATGTCGAGGGCCTGGCCTTCGGCGTGCCTGCCCAGCGACCGCGAGCCGTCCCGGACGGTGCTGCCGTGCAGGGAGAACGGCGCCCCGCGGTGGAGGCGGTCGAGGGCGCGGACCGGTTCCTGGACCAGCTTCACCTCACCACCGATGGTGCGCAGCCCCACCTGCCTGGGGATGCTCTGCGCACTGCGCCACGGCGAGGTCGGGATGTTCCCGGCGTACTGCCAGTTGTTCATCCACCCGATCATGTGCCGCTTGCCGTCCGGGGCGTTGTCCCACGACACGGGCGCGTAGTAGTCCTTGCCGTAGTCGACCCAGTCCGCCCGCTCCACAGTGGACTTCGCGGGTGCGTCGGCGAGCGCGAACCGGTCGACCATCACGTGTCCCCAGCCCGCGGTGTTCATGTCCACCACCGAGATCCGCGCCTGCTCGCCCTGGTGCTCGCGCAGGTCGAAGGAAGCCCAGTCCAGGGTTTCGCTGTCCGCCCCGGTCGCCGTCCGCACGACCTTGCCGTCCACGACGAGGTTGACCGAGGTCTCGGTGGAACGCGGCTTGGCCGGCGCGTCGGCGAGCATCACGTGGTCGACCAGGATGTGTCCCCAGCCGCCGGTGTTGGCGTCCACGACCTCGAAGCGCGCCTTGCGGCCGGCCAGGTCGCGCACGTCCCAGGAAGCCCAGTTCAGCGCCTCGGAGTCCTTGCCGGTGGCGCTGCGCACGACTTCACCGTCCACGACCAGCCGCACCGCGGTGGGCGCTTCGGAGTCGGACGGGTGGTTGCCGCCGCCGATCAGGAAGTTCACGTACGGCGAGGACAGGGTGAACTCCGGCGAGGTCAGGGCGCCGACCGTGGCGTCACCCCGCAGGAAGGTGTTGACCAGGCCGCCGCCTTGCCAACCCGACACCGGCAGCTGGCCGGGAAGGCTGCCGGTCGCCGGCGCGGCGCCGAACGCCTCGCCGGCGGCGGTCCAGGTGCCGTAGGTGTCGCCCTCGAAGTCGGCCAGGACCTCGCCCGCCGGGGGTGGCGCGTCACCGGTCACTGCTGCCGGATCGTGCGGGTGCCGGCCACCGCCGACCTTGAAGTTGAGGTAACGCTTGTCCACGGTGAACGGCGGCGACGTGAGGGTGCCGGTCGAGCTGTCGCCACCGTGGAAGCTGGTGGCGTAACCGGTTCCCTCGATGCCTCCCACGGGGAGCTGCCCCTCCAGCGGCCCGGTGGCCGGTGAGTCGCCGAAGGCGCCGCCCGTGGTGCTCCACTGGCCGTAGGTCGACTCGAAGTCCTCGACGACGACGCCGGCGGGTGGGGTGTAGCTGCCGTCGTCGTCGGCGGTGAACCGGGTGCCGTCGAAGTCGCCGATGAAGTACTGCGCGGCCGAACCGCCCGCGATGCCGCCGGGGTTGATGCTGACCACCAGCACCCACTTGGTCTTGCCGGGGTCGCCGTCGACCTCGAGCGGGAACAGGTCGGGGCACTCCCACACGCCGCCGACCGCTCCTGCCGGGCCGAAATCGCTGAGCGGCGCCCACGACTTGAGGTCCTTGGAGGAGTAGAACCGGATCTTGCGCTCCGTGGCCAGCGCAACGGCCATCAGCCAGCTCTGGGTGGGCGCGTGCCACTGCACCTTCGGGTCGCGGAACTCGGCGGAACCGATGTCCAGCACGGGGTTGTCCGCGTACTTGGTCCACGTCCGACCGCGGTCGGTGCTGTAGGCCAGCGATTGCGCCTGCTTGCCGCCGGCCTTGGGCGCACTGGTGTAGACGGCGACCATCGCCGGCTCGTCGGGGGTGCCGAAGCCCGAGGTGTCGGCGTGGTCGACCACCGCGCTGCCGGAGAACACCATCTCGGTGTCGTCGTGGCTGATCGCGACCGGAAGTTCCTGCCAGCGCACGAGATCGCGGCTGACCGCGTGGCCCCACGACATGTCGCCCCACGAGTTGCCGTTGGGGTTGTGCTGGTAGAAGAGGTGGTACTCGCCCTTGTGGTAGACGAGGCCGTTCGGGTCGTTCATCCAGTTCCGCTCCGGCGTGAAGTGGAACTGCGGCCGATAGGTCTCGGTCGCCGGCGCCGCCACGACGGGGCTCGTGGAGGCGACGAGTGCCGCTGCGGTCAGCACGGCTGTCATCAAGCGTCTTGTCATGGGCTGCCCTGCGTTTCGTCTTGGGGAAGCGGTGCCTGGGGAGTGGCCGGCTCGAACGGGGTCCGATCGGCCCGGTGAGGCGAGAGCGCCGCACGATAGTAAATCGAATTACCAGCGTGAACAAGAGACATCCAAATGTAACGAACTGGTAAAGTTGCCTCGTTACCACCTTGTTTACCTCGAACGCCTGCGCGCAGCATCAGCGCCCACGAAGATTCGATTTATCACCTCAACGTCGAGGAGGCGTCACATGGCACGTCATGCCGCTAGCGGCCTGGTGCGTCGCGCCAGGCTCGTGCTGGCCGCCCTGATCGCGTGCGCGTCGCTCGGTCCACCGCTGGCGACCCAGGCAGCCGCCGCGGAACCCGGAGGCCTGACCAACGCGGGGTTCGAGTCGGGGAACCTGACGGGGTGGACGGCGCAGGGGCAGGCGTTCTCGAACGCCGTGTCCTCCGATCCGGGTTGGGGTTGGGGCTGTTGCTTCAACCAGCAGGGCACTTATCACCTGTGGGGCTTCAAGAACGGCGGTGACTCGGCGACCGGCACACTCACCTCAGACCCGTTCACCGTGTCCGGCACCGGCGTCGTCAGCGTCCTGATCGGCGGCGGCCAGAACGAAGCCAACCTGTACGCGGCACTGACCACGGTCGACGGAACGGTCCTGCACAAGGCCACCGGCGCGGACAACGAGGCGTACCGCAGGGTCACGTGGGACGTCCGCGACCGACTCGGCCAGCAGGTGCAGGTCAAGCTGGTCGACCAGGCCACCGGCGGCTGGGGCCACATCAACCTCGACGACGTCCGCGTCGGACTCGACCAGCCGCCGAGCAGTGGCCTCACCAACCCGGGGTTCGAGTCCGGGAACCTGACCGGCTGGACCGCCCAAGGCCAGGCGTTCACCACCGCGCTGACCACCGACACGGGCTGGGGTTGGGGCTGTTGCTTCAACCAGCAGGGGACCCATCACCTGTGGGGCTTCAAAAGCGGCGGTGACGCGGCGACCGGCACACTCACCTCAGACCCGTTCACCGTGTCCGGCACCGGCGTGATCAGCGTCCTGATCGGCGGCGGCCAGAACGAAGCCAACCTGTACGCAGCACTGACCACCGTCGACGGAACGGTCCTGCACAAGGCCACCGGCGCCGACAGCGAGGCGTACCGCAGGGTGACTTGGGACGTGCGTGACCGACTCGGTCAGCAGTTGCGGATCAAGTTGGTCGACCAGGCCACCGGCGGCTTCGGCCACCTGAACTTCGACGACGTCCGCGTCGGACTGGACCAGCCCATCGGCGCCACCGCCGCCCACTGGGACTTCCGGGAGGGCTCGGGCGCCTCGACCGTCGAACGGGTCAGCGGCCAGGCCGACCCGATCAGCTACGTGTTCAACCAGGCCGTCTACAAGCCCAACAGCGAACCGCTGTGGCAGCCGGCGAACGACGGCAAGGGCGTGCTGTCCAAGGCGCTGCTGTTCGACGGCTACTCGACCTGGGTCAGCCGCAGCGCCGGGACTGTGCCGTTGGACCAGAACGCCCTGACCGTCGAGGCGTGGGTCGCCCCGCAGGGGTTCGAGTGGGGCGACGAGGGCAAGGTCTCCGCGATCGTCAACCAGCAGGAGCAGACCGCGAACCGGGGCTTCTCCCTCGGCGTGGGACGGCACGGCGCCTGGAAGTTCGGGATCGGCACGGGTGACGCCTGGCGCGAAGTGGCCACTCCCGCGTCGGCCGCGCTGCGCACCGGCGCGTGGGCGCACCTGGTGGCGACGTTCGACCCGGCCCAGGGTCGGATGCGGCTCTACCTCGACGGCGCGCAGGTGGCCGAGACGGCCATCCCGACCGGCGCCCGGCTCCAGCAGGCCGGCGTGCCGCTGCTGATCGGCAAGCACAACCAGCCGGTGATCATCAACGGCGCCTTCGCGGTGAACATGTTCAGCGGCCTCATCGACGAGGTGAAGCTGCACCGCAAGGCCCTGAGCCCGGCCGAGGTCGCCGCCGACCACTCCGCGGCCCTGGCCACGTTCGCCGGCGGGACCGTCCCGAAGGCCGACATCGTGCAGGACCGGTCACGCTACAACGGCGACAAGTACCGCCCCGGCTACCACTTCACCGCGCCCAACCACTGGATGAACGAGCCGCACTCCCCCATCTTCGCCAACGGGCAGTACCACCTGTTCTACCAACACAACGTGCATGGCCCGTACTGGCACAACATCAGCTGGGGCCACGCGGTCAGCAAGGACCTCGTGCACTGGCGGGACCTCCCGGTCGCGCTGGCGCCCACCGCGGGCAGCGTCGCCCCCGACGGCGTGTGGTCCGGCGGCGCGGCGCTGGACCAGAACGGCGACCCGGTGCTGTTCATCACCGCGGGTGACGACTCCAAGCGCCCCAACCAGGCCACGGGCATCGCCCGTCCGGTGAACCCGGACGACCCCGACCTCGTGGAGTGGCGGATGGAGCCCCGGCTCGTGACCGAGCAGCGGGCCGACCTCGACGTCGGCGCCGGGCGCAAGGTCCGGTTCGGGGAGTTCCGCGACCCGTACGTGTGGCAGGAGGGCAACACCTGGTTCCAGCTCGTCGGCTCCGGCGTCCAGACCACCTCCGGCGCCGACGTCGGCGGCACCGCGCTGCTGTACACCTCGACCAACCTCACCGACTGGAGCTACGCCGGTCCGCTCATGACCGGTGACGTCGCCGCCCACCCCAAGACCGGCCAGGTGTGGGAGCTGCCGGTGCTGCTGCCCATCGGGAAGGACGCCGCAGGCCGCCAGAAGCACGCGTTCGTGGTCAACCCGGCCTTCACCAGCGCAAGCCCGCACAGCAGCAAGAACACCTTCTACTGGGTCGGCACCTGGGACGCGACCGCCCGCCGCTGGACCCCCGACACCACCACGCCGAAGCTGTTCGACTACGGCGAGCACTTCACCGGCCCCAGTGGCACGGTGGGCCCGGATGGTCGGTCCCTGCTGTTCAGCATCGCCCAGGACCGCCGCACCGAACAGGCGCACCACGACGCCGGGTGGGCCCACAACGCGGGCCTGCCGGTCGAGCTGGGCGTGCGTCCGGACGGCGACCTGGCGATCAACCCCGTCCGCGAGGTGTCCGCCCTGCACGCCGGTGCGCCGCTGCTGGATGTGCGGACGCCGACGGGCATCGACGCCGTCAACAGCCAGTTGGCCGCGGTCAAGGGCGACATGCTGCACGTCCGGCTGACCATGAAACCGGGCACGACCCAGCGCTTCGGACTGGACGTGCTGCGCAGCCCCGGCGACGAGGAGCGCACCAGGCTGTTCCACGACATCGGCGCCGGCCAGTTCGGCGTGGACCGGACCCGTGCGGGCAACCGGTCCAGCCTCGACGCCGACCTCGGCGTCCACAGCGGACCGCTGGCGTTGGAGGGCGGCAGGCTCACGCTCGACGTCTTCGTCGACCGGTCCTCTGTCGAGGCGTTCGCCAACGCCCACAAGTCGATCACGACCCGGGCGTACCCGCACCGCGACGACTCCCTCGGGCTGCGGCTGTTCGGCAACGGGGCGGTGATCGAGTCCATGACGGTCTGGCGCATGGGCGCCATGACCGGTTGATCCGCCCGTCCGGCACCGCGCGGGGCTCCCGCGCGGTGCCGGACCCGTGCGCGGCGAGACCGTACTGTTGTCGCAGGCGGGAGGCCGCGCGCCGGCGTTTCGATCCGAACGAGGGGTGACGATGACGAGTGGACGACGGGTGACCATGGCCGATGTCGCCCGCAGCGCGGGCGTGTCGCCGACTACGGCGTCGTTCGTGCTGTCCGGGCGGGAGGGCGTGCGGATCTCCGAGGGCGCCCGCGCCAGGGTCCGGGACGCGGCCGAGGCACTCGGCTACCGCCCCAACGCGACAGCACGCAGCCTGCGCACGAAGAGCACGAAGACCATCGGCTTCGTCTCCGACGGGATCACCACGACGCCGTTCGCGGGCGACGTGGTCCGCGGCGCTCTGGAGGCGGCGGCGGAGCGCGACCACGCGCTGATCATCACCGAGACCGGCGGAGCGGGTTCCTCCGAGTCCGCCGTGGTCAACGTGCTGCTGGACCGACAGGCCGACGCGGTGATCCTGGCGACCATGTTCACCCGCTACGTCGTCCCGCCGAAGGAGCTGCACGGGCGCCGGGTCGTGCTGCTCAACTGCCTGGCGCCCGGCTTCGAGGCGCCGTCGGTGATCCCGGACGAGATCGCGGCCGGTCGGGAGGCGGGCCGTGTGCTGCTCGACGCCGGGCACCGCTCGGGGATCTGGGCCATCGGCGGCCACCAGGCCGTGCCCGCGACCCCGGAGGGCATCTTCGCGGGCATCGAACGCATGCGCGGTCTACAGGAGGTCCTGCGGGCGCAGCGGGCGATGCTCGACGGAGTGGTGGAGTGCGAGTGGAACGCCGAGGACGGCTACCGCGAAGTGCGGGCCCTGCTGACCTCCGGCGTGCCGCCGCGGGCGCTGGTGTGCTCGACCGACCGCGTCTCGTTCGGCGCCTACCAAGCACTTGCGGAAGCGGGCCTGTCGGTGCCCGGCGACGTCTCGATCATCTCGTTCGACGACCAGGACATCGCCTCGTGGCTGCGACCCGCGCTGACCACCCTGGCCCTACCGCACTACGAGATGGGACGTCGCGCGGTGGAGTTGGTCTTCGACAAGGAAGCGCAGGTCTCCGGTGTGCACCGGGTGACGATGCCGCTGCGCGAGCGCGGATCGGTGGCCGCGCCGCGACCGTGAGCGGCGGATCGGTAGCCGCGCCGCGACCGTGAGCGGCGCACCCTTGAGCGGCGCGCGGCCGGTCGGGAACACGTCGTTCCCGACCGGCTCCTGCGGTCAGCTCGCCGCCGTGTGCAGTTCGTCGTGGCCGATGGCGGTCCGTCGCCCACCGGCGTCGAGCTCCCAGACGTCGACGATGTGCTCCGGCTCGCCGAACGCCCGCAACCGCCACGGCGTGGGACCGGTCGGGTAGCAGCGCACTGTCAAGGACTCTCCGCTTTCGAGGAACAGCTCCACGATCGAGCCGTCCACGATCACCCGGAAGTCCACCGACCTTCGCTGACCGGACAGCGGGATCCGGTAGCGCCCCATGTGGGCACGGGGGTCGAGCGAGGCGTGGTCGCGGTCCACGACCAGCTCCCCCGCGACCGGGTCGACCACGATGTCGAGGTGTTCGCCTGGAGCGGTCTCCAGCCGCAGGCCGCACGGCGCGTCCGAGTTCGGCCGTACGCGGGCGGTGAGGTCGAAGGCCGTGCCGACCTCACCGAGGTCGTCGTCGGCGGACCAGCCGGTGGCGTGCACGACCTTGCGCCCGCGGTACCCGAGGACCTCGGAGGCGGGTTGCTGGCGCACCGTCCCGTTCTCGGTGAGCGACAGCTCGCGGGGAACGGTGAGGACGCCCGCCCAGCCGGCCTCGTGCGACCACTGCTGGTCGCGGGCCTCCCACGACCAGCCCCACAGCAGCCAGCGGCCGTCGGGCGCGTGCAGCAGGGCGGGCGCGTACAGGTCCGGACCGTGGTCGAGGGGTCCGTGACCGGTGGGCGCGAACCGGCCGGCCTCCTCGCCACCCACGTAGACGCGCGTGCTGCGTGGACCGGCGACCGCGTCCCACAGGCTGACGACCAGGAGGCCGCGGTCACCGAAGGTGGCGTACTGGGGGCACTCCCAGCCGGTCCAGCCGCCGTCCACGTCCGGTCCGTCGGCGAAGAACGGCCCGCGGTACTGCCAGTCCACGAGATCCGGCGACTCGTACAGCAGCGCCGCGCCGCGCTCGCCCGTGACGCTCGCGCCGACGAGCATCCGCCACCGCTCGCCCTGGCGCCAGACGTACGGATCGCGGTACATCGACGTGCCCTCGGGAGGAGTCGGGATCACCAGACCCGGGTGCTTGCGCCAGGTGAGCCCGCTGTCCCGGGATTCCGCCGTGGCGATCGGCTGCCACCACCGGTCGGTGCGGTAAGCGGAGTAGAACGCCAGCATCCGGTCCCCGTCGGAGACCGCGTTGCCGGAGAAGCAGCCGTCGGCGTCGTCTCCACCGGGCGTGGGCGTCAGCGCCGGCGGGAGTTCCTCCCACGTGACGAGGTCCGTGCTGCGGTGGTGTCCCCAGTGGATGCCGGTGTGGTCCGGCCCGTGCGGGTTGTGCTGGAAGAACACGTGGTAGTGGCCGTCGTGGAAGGTGAGCCCGTTGGGGTCGTTGATCCAGTTCCGGGGTGGCCTGAGGTGGATCGTGGGCAGGTGGAGGTCGGGAGTCGACAACGGAGTCCTCGAGGTCGGAGCGGTCAGCCCTTGACGCCGCTGGAGGCGATGCTGTTGATGAAGGACCGCTGGAAGGCCAGGAACAGCGCGAGCACGGGAACGGTGATCATGGACGAGTACGCCATGATCTGGCCCCAGGAGACGTTGAGCTGGAAGAAGTACTGGATGCCCACCATGACCGGGCGCAGCTCCTCGTCCTGCACGACCATGAGCGGCCACAGGTAGGAGTTCCACGCGGGCAGGAAGGTCAGGATCGCCGCGGTCGCGATCGCCGGGCCGGACAGCGGCATGACGATCCGCCGGTAGATGCCGAACCACCCCGCGCCGTCGATCAGCGCGGCCTCGTCGAGCTCCTTGGGGATGCTCTGGAAGTACTGGTGGAACAGGAAGATCGAGAACGCGTTCGCGACGAAGGGCAGGATCTGCACCCGGTAGGTGTCCAACCAGCCCTCGGTCAGGGTGAGGCTGAACCCGTTCAGCTCCAGCCACGGCAGCTTGTTCACCCACCAGACCATCGGCAGCGCGAAGGTCTCGAACGGCACGATCAGGGTGGCGATGATGACGGTGAGCAGGACCTTGCGGCCGGGCCAGCGCATCCTCGACAGGGCGAACGCCGCCAGGCTGTTGACGAGGATGCCCAGGACGATCGTGATCACCGAGACGCCCAGCGAGTTGAGCAGGAACCGGACCGCCGGCACGCGGTCGAACACCGCGGTGTAGTTCTCCAGCGACAGGCTGCCGACCGGCAGGAACGCCCTGGGGCTGCCGAGGTCGCCGAAGATCTGCTGGTCCGGCTTGAGCGACGAGACCAGCATGAACACCACGGGGAACGCGAAGAACAACGCGAGCAGGGCGCGAAGGGCGTACACGGGCAGCCGGCGCAGCACCGGCGAGAGACGGGCGGCGGACTGGGGTGACCTGGTCGCCATGTCAGTCCTTCTCCCTGGTGAGGTAGCGCTGGACGAGCGAGACGATGAGCACCAGCACGAAGAACACCAGTGAGATCGCCGAGGCGTACGCGGTCTGCTGCTGCTGGTAGCCGCTGCGCACGGCCTGGTAGACCAGCGTGGTGGTCGAGTCCAGCGGCCCGCCCTGCGTCATCACGTTGACCTGGGTGAACAGGCTGAACGCCGAGATGGTGATGGTGATCAGCACGAACGTGCGGGTCGCCCGCAGCCCCGGCCAGGTGACGAAGCGGAACCGCGTCCACCGGCTCACGCCGTCGATGGAGGCGGCCTCGTACAGGTCGGCCGGGATGGTCTGGAGCCCGGCCAACCAGATGATCATGTGGAAGCCCGCGCCCTGCCAGACCGACATGAAGATGATCGCCGCCAGCGACGTCGACGGGTCGTTCAGCCAGTCCGGCCCTTGGACGAGCCCGAACGTGACCGCGTCGATGATCCGGTTGAGCAGGCCGTCCTTCTGGTACAGGAACGTCCACACGATCGACACCACCACCATGGAGGTGACCACCGGGATGAAGTAGACGGTGCGGAAGAAGTTCGTGCCCCGGAACCGCCCGTTGACCAGCAGGGCCAGACCGAGGGCGAGTCCCGCCTGGACGGGCACCACGACGGCCGCGAAGGCGAACGTGTTGAGCACCGAGCGCAGGAAGACCGGGTCCTCCGCCAGCATGGCGAAGTTGCGCAGCCCCACGAAGCGGGGCGGTGTCGGCGAGACCAGGCGGGCACTGGTGAAGGCCAGCCCGAACGCCAGCACGACCGGGATGACGAAGAAGACCAGCAGCAGCAGGACCGCGGGACTCGCCATGCCGATGGCGGTGACGCCCTCCCTGCGACGGGAGGTGCTCGACGTGGACCCGTGGGCGCGACGCAGACGTGAGAGAAGGGGAACAGCGGCGGTCAACGAGACCTCCGGGCGAAGCGGGCACGCCCGGTGGAGACGGTCGGGTCTCCACCAGGCGGGCGAGGCGGAGCCGTCAGTCGGCGTAGAAGTCGTTCAGCTTGAGGTTCGCGTCGATCTGCTTGACCGCCTCGTCCAGGGCGGATTTCGGATCGGCGCCCGCCACGACGTCCTTGGCGGTCTTCTCGAACACCGACGCGATGTAGGGGTACGCGGGCGTCACCGGACGTACCACCGCGAAGTCCCTGGCGGACTGGACCAAGGACTCGTACCGGCCACCGGGCTCGTAGCCCGGGATCTGGGCCGCGGCGGCATCGGTCGCCGGAATCGTGCCGGTGGCCTTGGCGAACTCGGTGAAGTACTTCGTCTTGCGGGTGAACTCCAGGAACGCGCGTGCGCCCTCCGGCTTCGCGCAGTTCGCGCTCATGGCCCACTGCCAGGAGGCGCCACCGATCTTCGGCCCCTTGCCGAAGTCCACCGGCGGCAGGATCAGCAGGTCCTCGCCCAGCTTCTCGACGTTCTTGGCCGCGTCCCAACTGCCGTCCCACTCGATCGCGGACTTCCCGTTGAGGAAGTCGTCATTGGGGCTGGAGCCCGACTTCTGGGCCATGTGCCCGTCGGTGACCAGCGAGCGGAACCACTTCGCCCAGTCCAGCGCCTCGGGACCGTTCAGCGCGCCTTCCGCGGTCTTGTACGAAGAGCGGTCGACCAGGTCTCCGCCGAAGCTCTGCAACTGCGGCGAGTACGCGTAGGGCCACCACTCGCCGCTGCCTCCGGTGCCCATCTCCAGCGGGTGCTCGAACTTGCCGCCCGCCTTGAGGTCGGCCAGCGCCGAGGCGAACTCCGCACGGGTCCACGGCTTGTCCCAGGTTGGGACGCGGATGCCGTGCTCGTCGAGCACGGACTTGCGGGCGAACATGGTCAGCGCCACGTCGTAGAAGCCGAAGGCGTAGACCTTGTCCTGGTACTTGCCCACGGTGCTGGGCAGCTGGTCCTCGACGGGCACCTCGCCACCCGCGAGCTCCAGTGGGGCCAGGTACCCGCCCCACGCCCAGTTGGGCACGTTGGGGCCGTCCACGTCGAGGATGCAGGGCAGCTTCTTGGACGACGACGAGGCGACGACCGCGTCGTTGTAGGAGCCCTGGGGGAATGCCTCGATCTCGACCTTGTAGGTGGTCTGGCTCGCGTTGAAGTCGTTGACCACTTTCTCCACGACGTCGTACTCGGCGGCGTTGCCCGCGTTGTGGGTCCACAGCTTCAGGACGCCGCCCTCGGCGTCCGATCCGCCGTCGGCGCCGCCGCAACCCGCGAGCACGGCCGTCGCGGTGACGGCCACTAGACTCACGGCGGCGAGACGCCTGGTTCTGGCATTCATGGTTCCTCCATCGTGCTGGGCTGGTTCTCGTCGGGCGGCCGGTGCAAGCGGCCGCCCACTTGGTGTCGCTCCGCCGTTCCGGTGGTCAAGACCGGTGCGGCGGGGCGACCGAGTCCCGGCGCACCAGGGGGCAGTGCAGGACTTCCTGGAGCGTGGGACCGGTGGGGCTGTCCGGCAGGTCGATGAGGGCTTGCAGACGCGCGATGGCCCGGTCCCCCATCTCGTAGTGCGGCAGGGCGACGGTGCTCAACGTGGGGTGGAGGTTCTCGCTGATCAGCTCCTGGTTGTCGAAGCCGATCACGGACAGCTCCGCCGGGATCGCGAGGCCGAGCTCTGCCGCGGCGCGGTAGGCGCCCATCGCCATGCGGTCGTTGAAGCAGAACAGGGCTGTAGGTCGGTGCGCGGATTCCAGCAGGGCGCGTGCCGCGCGGTAGCCACCGGGCGCGTCCGAGCGGTCGGCGACGACGAGCGCGGGATCGAACCCGATGCCCTGCTCCGCCAACGCGGCCCGGTACCCGGCGAGCCTGCCCCGGGAGGCTGGGATGTCGTCGATGTTGGTGACGAAGCCGATCCGGCGGTGGCCGTGCGTCAGCAGCTCCCGCGTGGCCGTCATCCCGCCCTGCTCCTCGTCGGGCACGACCGAGGGCACCGAGGGGTCGTCCGCGCTCGCGTCCACGAGGATCGTCGGCACCGAACGCAGCTGGTGCGGCACCCGCACGACGCGGTGGTACATCGACGCGTAGAGGATGCCGTCGACACCGTGCTGGACCAGCAGGGTGATCGCCTTGCGCTCCAGCTCCGGGTCGCCCCCGGTGTTGAGCATCAGCAGCAGCAGACCCCGCTCGGTGCCCGCGTCCTGCGCGCCCTGGATGATCTGACCCGCGTGCGGCGTCGTGGCGATCTCGTCGCCGATGAAGCCCACGGTGTAGGTGCGGTTGGTCCGCAGGCCACGCGCCAGGCTGTTCGGCCGGTACCCCAGCTCGCGGGCCACCCGGAGCACGGTGGTCCGGGTCTCGGCGTTGATCCGCTTGCCTTCGACCTCGTTGAGGATGTGGGAGACCGTCGTCGCCGAAACACCGGCCGCCGCCGCCACGTCCTTGATCCCGATGCGCTTCACCGCGACCTGCCAAATCGTTTGGGCACTTGGTGCGGTGAAGGATTCATCAGGATGAAGCGGCTGTCAACGACCTGTTACGCACCCGTGTCCGTGCCGGTCGGGGACTGGTCGCCGCCGATGCGGGCGAACTGCTTGCTCGCGATGCCGATTTCGAGCAGGCAGGCCGGCTTCAGCGGCTACCGATCGGAGCGGACGGCACGGTCGGTGATCGGCCGCGACACCATCACCTCCCGTTCGTGGACCGCTCACTCCCCAGGTCGGTTTCTCCCGTTGTCCGCAGCGGGGTGCGGCATCGGCTGCCTACCGTCGAGCGGTGTCGGTGTCGGCACATCGAGCATGGAGGTGGGGAATGGTTGTCGGGCGGTTCGGCAAGATGTCGGTGGTCGTGGTGGCGGGGCTGTTGTTGACCGGTCTGTCCGGTGTCGGCAGCGCCGGGGCGGTGCAGCAGACGCGGGTGGCGTACTCGATCGAGTTCGCCAACCCCGATGAGTCCGGGGACCCCGAGCCGTACGGGGCGGTGGTCTTGCGGCTCGCCGACCAGGACAGGCTGCTGTGGCGCCAGGGGCGTACCGAGGACCTCCCGTCCCGGTGGCGGCATCCGGCCACCGGCTTCGCCGTAGAGGAGGTCGAGTTCGACGAGGACGCCGTCGAACAGGTGTGCGCCTACGTCCACGAGCGGGACGAGGCTTCCGACGACCAGCTCGCCTACGGCTGCCTGCCCTACCGGGGGCACTACGAGCCCTACGTGATCGAAGGTCAGGACGGCCACGTGACCGTCAACATCTACGGCATCGGCTGACCGGATCTCCACTCTGACAAGGAGACGGCAATGATCGCTACCACATCCAAAGCGTTGTTGGCGGGTTTGCTCCTCGCGGCCACCGGTGTTCTCGCGCCGGGGGCGGCGACGGCCGTGCCCGCGCCGAGGGACTTCGGCGACTGCATGGACATCGCCGTGGGCGAGCACGACGCCGACCCGTACATCGCCCACGACGCCTGCGACTCCGCCGAGCTGACCACCTGTTACCGCATTCTCCGCAACGCCTACGGCCGACAGCCGTGGGTCCTGGAAGCCTGCCAAGCCCGAACCGACTGACATGTCCGCCCGGACGGCCCTACGCCGCCCACGTCGACCTTCCTGCTCGTTCCCGCTCCTGATCAGCGCCGGGCGGCGGCGGGGAGGAGGTTGATCCTCAGCGCGCGCAGGATCGTGCCCGGCCTGGCCAGCTGTTGCGGATGGGTGAGCATGGTGGTGATGCCGGCCAGGCGTTCGTTGGTCACGGCGTCGGTCATGGACGCCTTGAAGACCTGGCCGCTCACCCACCTGATCAGCTTGTAACCGCGGGGGTAGGGGCCGTGCACGTGCGGTAGTTCCAGGTCGGCGAACGTCGACACCTGCCACGCGGCGTCCACGACGACCGCCACCCGGTCGAAGTACGCCTTGGCCGGTTCGTCCAGGTCCGGTCCCGAGCGGAGGTAGGTGGACAGGCACGACGCGTGCAGGGCCGCGGAGGTCATGCCCTGGCCGTACACCGGGTTGAACGACGCGATCGCGTCGCCCGCGACGGCGAGTCCGGCCGGCAGCCGGGACACCTCGTGGAAGTCACGCCGTCTGCTGTCGGCCTGGTGGTAGGTGACCACGTCGCCGAGCATCCGTCCCTTTTCGGCGATGTCACCGAAGACGGCCGGGAACCCGTTGCGGCACCGGGCGACGAAGTCGGCGGCGTCCCGGCTCGGGCGGTCGTCGTCGTAGCCCGCGATCAGCATGATCCAGCGGTCGCCCTCGACCCGGAGCACACCGCCGATCCGCGCGGGCCGCCCGTCGCCCGGACTGGACTGCGCGATCACGCTCCACAGGTCGCTGATCGCCTCGTCGTAGGCGAACATCGCGGTGGCGTAGTTGAGCTTGATCGGCATCCGGCGCATCGGCGGGCGTTCCCAGCCCGCGGCCTCCGCCCAGTCGCCCAGCCGGCTGGACCGGCCCATGGCGTCGACGACGAAGTCCGCGGTGGCGGTGACGGCTTCGGTCCCGCCTTCCGGGACGTACTTGACGCCTGCCACCCGTTCGCCGTCGAACAGCAGACCCTCGGCCCGGCCGGCGACGAAGCGGATGTTGTCCACCGCGAGGGTCCGCCGACGCACCTTGGCCTCCAGGTACGGCCGGGTGGTGATCAACACCGGCCAGTCCTGCTCGACCGGCGGCGCGATCCGCACCTCCCCGTTCATGAAGAACCGGTCGCGCGACCCGTCCTTCGGCGGCACGACGGCGCCGCCCGCGATGGCCTCGGCCGCGAAACCGGGGAACCACCGCTCCAACTGCACCGCCCCGGCCGGCAACAACGCGTGCACCTGACTGCCCTGTGGCACGCCGGCGCGCGGTCCGTCATCGGCGTCCGACACGTCACGCTCGACCACGATCACCTCGTCGGCGTGGTCGCTGAGCACCCGTGCCGCCAACAGACCCGCGATGCTCCCACCGAGCACCACCGCCCGCCGCATGACCACGCGCATCCCCGACGGTGGCAGGGGCGTGGCGATCTCGTGGAAGAGCTGCGCCGACGACAACCGCACGAGTCCTCCTCGAACGCCCGGGACGACGCACCCGCCGCTCCCCTGTGCCGAGCATATGCGCCCGACCCCGACGTCGGCCACGTTCCACGACCGGCAACGCGCCACCGAAACCAACCAGCGCACGTGCGCCGTCTGCCAGGTCCACTGTGGAACCGGCGGCAGGTGGGCATCGTGGTCACCACCAGGTACCGCTGAGCAGGTGCCTTTCACATTCGTTCCCTACCTACGTACGGCGCCGTCGCCGGTCGTTGCGGTCCGGTTCACATCGCGGTGTGCGCCACGTTCACCTGGGCTCACTTGACTCGAATCGGGATCGACGCAGTGCAGTCCGGGGACCGGGATCGGTTGCAGTGGAAGGAGAGCAGCGTGGATCGTCGTACATTCCTGCGCACGGCCGTGGTGGGCACGGGCACTTCGGTGGCGTTCGGGTTCACCTTGTGGCCGGAGGCGATGGGGTACCCGGCGCGGACCGGCCCCAGCCCGTACGGTGCGCTCCAGTCCGCGGACGTCAACGGGATCATGCTGCCGCAGGGCTTCACCAGCCGGGTGGTCGCCCGTTCCAGCCAGACCGTGCCGGGCACGAACCACGTCTGGCACAGCGCTCCGGACGGCGGGGCGTGCTTCGCGAACGGCACCGGCTGGGTCTACGTGTCGAACGCCGAGCTGAGCAGCGGCGCGGGCGGCGTCGGCGCACTGCGCTTCGACAGCAACGGCAACGTCATCGGCGCCTACACCACCCTCTCCGGCACCACCCGCAACTGCGCGGGCGGCGAGACGCCGTGGAACACCTGGCTGTCGTGCGAGGAGACCGACCGCGGCTACGTGTTCGAGACCGACCCGTTCGGCGTAAAGCCCGCCGTGCGCCGTGACGCGATGGGCCGGTTCAAGCACGAGGCGGCCGCGGCCGATCCGGACCGCAAGGTGATCTACCTGACCGAGGACGAGAGCAACGGCGGTTTCTACCGCTTCGTGCCCACCACGTGGGGTGACCTGTCGGCCGGCAGGTTGCAGGTGCTCAAGGAGGTCAACGGCGTGCTGTCCTGGGCGAACGTGCCCGACCCGGACGGCGGCCCGACCCGCACCCGCAGCCAGGTCTCGGGCATGAAGGTGTTCAACGGCGGCGAAGGCTGCTACTACCGCAACGGGACCTGCTTCTTCACCACCAAGGGCGACAACCGCGTCTGGGCCTACAACGCGGTGACGAACACCATCGCCATCGCCTACGACGACAACCTCACCAGCAACCCGCCGCTGACCGGCGTGGACAACATCACCGGCGCCGCGGTGGGCGACCTCTACGTCGCCGAGGACGGCGGCAACATGGAGATCTGCGTCATCACGCCCGACGACGTCGTCGCGCCGTTCGCCCGGGTCACCGGCCAGAGCTCCTCGGAGCTGTGCGGCGTCGCGTTCAACCCGGCGGGCAACCGGCTGTACTTCTCGTCCCAGCGCGGCACGTCCGGCACCAGCAGCGGCGGCATCACCTACGAGGTCACCGGGCCGTTCCGCACGTCCCTGTGAGCTGACACCCGCACGGGGGCTACGGACCCAGGTGCAGGTGGGCGGCCCAGGTGTGGGGGTTCCGCGGATACCGTTGTCGCATGTGGATGGTCGCGCGGCGCACGGCGGCGGACACGTCGTCGGGATGGGTGGCCAGGTCCGCGTAGACGTCCCTGGCCACCTGCTCGGCCAGGTCGTCGGCGATCGGCCACAGCGTCCCGATCACGTGCCGGTAGCCGGCCAGTTGGAACGCCGACGACAGGTGGATCGCCTCGTCCACCAACGCGCCGCCGCTGGCGGTTTCGCACGCCGACAGGTACGCCATCCGGGCGCCCGCCGCCCGGATGGCGCCCAGGTCGAGCACGGACAGCGGACCGTCGGACAGCGCGAGGCAGCTCGCCGACGGGTCGGTGAACTCGGAGGTGGCGTGGCAGGCGAAGTGCGCGACGGACGCGCTGGGAAGTGCCGCCAGCACGGCCTCGCGGGTCGCTTGCGGACCGACCAACGTCATGGCGCGGCCCGGGATCGCGGCGGCGACCATCGCCGCCTCGGCCTCGGCGTTGGGCAGCGGTGGCAGGCCGTCGGCTTCCGGGACGGCGATCGCCAACGCCGTCGCGCGGGAGGGATCAGCGGGTCGGGCACGTGTCGCGGCCAGTGCGCGCAGCGTGGACACGGTCGACGACACCGCGAGGTCCAGGACGCCGTGATGGCGGCCGGTGGCGTCGTACGTCCCGGCCGCGTGCAACGGCAGCACGGTGAGCGGACCGGTCGGCAGCCACCACAGGCGTGGTGGTGTCCCGGCTCCAGCGCGTATGTCCAAATGGGACAGAACAGGTTCGGCGACCACGTTCCACAACCACGTCAGCACCTCGCGGAGGTCGGCGGCTGAGCCTTCGCCGCCGGGGCGGGTGGCGTCGATCAGCTGGTTGGCCCTCGCGGTCGCATCGGCACGGCTGAGGTCGGGAAGCGGGCAGACCTCGACCTCTCCCGTCGGTGTCAGGATCAGGGCGTCGCACCGGTGTCGACTGACGTTCACCGCGATCACCGGGCCGACGACCGCGAGGGCCGAGAGCGTCGGCGGGGCAAGGAAATCCGCCATGCCCGGTCGGGTGCGGATCTCGGCGATCAGGGCGTCCAGCTCGGCGGCCAAGTGGTGCCGGGCGTCGCCGGTCAGCCCGGTCCCCGGCTGGGTTCCGGCCGGGGTGTCCAGCGCGTCGCGCAGTTGTTCGAACCGGGTGGCCAGGACCGGATCGGTGTCCCGCAACGCACCCAGCTCGCCGGGCAGGTCCAGACTCCGGCCGAGCACCACGCCGCGGCCCTGCTCCAGCAGGCGCAGCGCGCCGGCCGGATCGCCCCGCCGGATCGCCACCGCCGCGGCGTCGCAGCCCACGCCGGTCATCGTGGCCAGCACGCGCTGCTGGTCGGCGCGCGCCTGGTGTCGGCCGGCGAGCAGCGGCAGCGCCTCGACCGCGATCCGGTAGCCGTCGGCGGCCTCGGCCCAACGCCCGTTGTCCGCCGCCAGTCCGGCGTAACGCGCCGCCGCCTCCGCGCGGTCGGACACCGGTGCGGCGGGAACCTCGGTCGCGGCGCGGAGGCAGTCCAGCGGCCGGTCGAGGTCGTCCGCGCCGCCTTCACGTCGGTGGCGCTGGTGCAGCGTGTTGCCGAGGTTGCGCAGGAACGCCGCGAGGTGGACGTGATCGGCCGGTGTCGCCCGCACGGCGGCGTCCGCGATCGCGACGGCGCTGTCGAGGTCGTCGCCAGTCACCCGATCGCGGGCGGACAGCGCGACCGAGAGGTTGGACAGGAACATCCCCCGGTCGGCGTGCCCGTCCGGGGTCGCGCGCACGACCTCCTGGAGGGCGACGACCGCGGCGTTCAGGTCGGCCGGGTCGCCCAGCAGCTCGTGGCGCTGTTGCAGGACCACAGCCAGGTTCGACAGCCGGACGGGGCGGTTCGGGTGCCCCGCGGGGGTGTCGTCGACCGCCTGCCGTGCCAGGTCGCCACCCTCGACCAGATCGCCGGGATCGCCCGCCGTGAGGTAGCGCAGGCACAGCGTGCCGGCCAGGTTGCCGAGCAGGTCTGCCCGGTGGGGTCGCCCCTCGGCCGTGGCCGCCAGGGCCGCGCGCCAGGCGTCGACCGCCTCGTCCAGGTCACCGCGGGCGCTGCCGGTCTCGAACCGCCGTTGCAGACCCGCGGCCAGCGTGCCCAGGACGATCGCGCGATCCGGGTCGTCGTCCGCGATGTCCGCGATCGCCTGCCGGGCGACGGTGATCGCCCGTTCGAGGTCGGCCTGGTCGCCGCGCAGTCGGTGCCGGTCGAGCAACGCCCTGGCCAAGCTGTTGCGCCGGGCCGGAAGCCCGGACCGGTACCCGGTGGAGTGCTCGACGGCGGCGCTCGCGGCGGCCACCGCCTCGTCCAGGTGCGCGGCCGTTCCCTCGCGGTCGTGCCGGATCAGCAAGGCCGACGCCAGCTCGTCCAGTGCGAGAGCCTTGTGCGGATGGCCGTCGGGTAACAGCCGCTCGACCTCCCGGATGACCGCGACGCCGGCGTCCAGATCGGCGACGTCGCCGAGGTGCTCGTAGCGGGTGCGCCGCACCAAGGCCAGGTTGTGCAGGATGTCGAGCCGTTGCGGATCACCGTCGCGCGCGGTCCGGACTGCCTCCTGCCCCAGTGCGACGGCCCGGTCGAGGTCCGCCGCGTCGCCGGACGCCTCGAACCGGCGCAGCCACATCAGTGCGACGTTGGACAGCAGCCGGGGCCGCTGGTCGGCCGGTGCCGCGTCCGCCGCGTCCTGACCAACCGCGAGCGCTTCGTCCAGGTCCGCCGGCGCGTGCGTCCGCTCGTGCCGGCCGAGCAACACCACGCCGAGGTTGGCCAGGAATCCGCTGCGGTTGGGGCTCTCGGCGGGCGTCAGCTCCACCACCTGCCGGGAAAGCGTGATGACGGTGTTGAGGTCGTCGAGGGAGTCGGTCGTGTACGAGCGAAGTTGGTACGCGGTCGCCAACGTGTTGATCCGGAAGGCGTGGTCGATGTGGCCGTCCTCGGTGAGCGCCACCGCGTCCCGCGCGGCCACGATCGACTCTTCGAGGTCGTCCGGGTCGCCGGTGGCGCGGTGGCTCAGCTGTAGCGCGATGCTCAGGTTGGACAGCCAGCTCGGCAGCTCCGGGTGGTCGGCCGGTGCGCCGTGGGCGGCGTGCCGGAACGCGGCGGCGGCGTCCGCCAGCGCGTCGAGGTCGCCGGTGTGCCTGCCCTCTGCCAACCGGTCGCGGCCGTACTGCCCCACGTCCTCGCGGCTGTGCGCGTCCGGCACGCCTTCGGCGGCGAACTCACCGCGCAGTTGCGCGGGAACGTGGCTCGGATCCACCTCGTGCACCCGGCCGAACAGGTCGATCGCCAGCACCAGGTCGGCCGTGGCCCGGTCTTCCGGCAGGGCCAACGCGCGATACCAATGCGTCCACGCCACGACATTCGCCACCCGGACATCGCTGTGGGCCGCGGGCAGGAGCCTGGTGGCCAGCTCGATCGTCCGGTCCGCCAGCACGATCGCCGGATCGGCGGTGGCGACGAACCGCTCCAGCCGTGCGGCGAGTTCGGCCCGATCGGGATCGTCACGCACCACAGCCCGCCTTCCTGGTCGTGGCCGTTTTGCGCGACACTGTCCGCCATGACAGCCGCCGACGTGGTCGCCCAGTTCTGCCTACAGCTCACGAGGCTACGCCGGTTGGCACGCGACGAAGGGCGGATCGCCGACCTGGACGCCCTGGTGGCCGACGCGGTGGCGGGCGCGGACGTGGCCGACCGGATGGTCGAGCTGAGCCGGCAGATCGGCGGCCCGGAGCTGCGCACGCGGGGGGCCGACTCGGGCGTTTTCGGCGGCGGGCCGTTCGGTCCGGGACACCCGGTCGCGGGCCGGTACGTCTGCCCGCACGGCCGGTGTGATCGGGTGGAGCGCCGAACGCCCGGCGGGCCGGTGCCGGAATGCCGGCTCGCCCCGGTGCCGCTGCTCTTCCAGGAGTGACGCCGTGACGACGCTGTTGACCACGTTGGCGACGAAGCTCGCCGAGAAGTGGATGACCCTGGTCGTGCTGCCCGGCCTGCTGCTGCTGGCCACGGCGTTCGCCGGGACCATGCTGAAGCACCGCCACGCGTTGGACGTCCGGCACCTGGTCGGTGAGGTCAACCGGTTCGGCAAGGCCGCGGGCGGCACACCGGCCGCGACGCTCGCCGTCATGCTGGTCGCCCTGCTGCTGGCGTCGGCCGCGGCAGGTCTGCTGGCCCAGGCGGCCGGTGCGGGCCTGCGGTGGCTGTGGACCGTCACCCCGCGCCATCCCGACCGGCTGCCGCTCGTGCTGCTGACACGTCGGCGACGCGACCGCTGGACGAAGCTGGACCGCGACTACCGTGCCGCGCAGGACGACGTCGACCAGGCCACTGCCGCCGTGGACGACGCCCGCGCGGCGCAGTCCGACTCGGTCGAGGTCGAGGAGCGGCGCCTGGCCCACGCGGTGGACGTCGCGGCGGCGATCGCCGCGCGCCGCAACCGGATCGCGTCCGCCCGACCCAGCCGCCCGACCTGGATGGGTGACCGGCTCGCCGCCGCGGAGACCCGCGTGCGCGGCCAGTACGGCCTCGACCTGTCAGCCGTCTGGCCCCGCCTCCAACTTGTCGTGCCGGACGCGGCGAGGGCCGACCTGCGTTCCGCCGCCGACGCCTGGAACCGCGCCGGCATCGTCGCCGGGTGGGGCCTGCTGTACCTGCCGGTCACGGTCGTGTGGTGGCCGGCGGCGCCCATCGGTCTGGCCGTCCTGCTCGTCGGCCGGCGTCGCGGCCGGGCAGCCGCCGCCGCACTCGCCGACCTCGCCGAGTCCGCCGTCGACCTGTACGCGCCCACCCTCGCCGAGCAGCTCGGCGTCACCGCGCCCGTGGGCGCCGTCAACCCCGCCCTGGGCAGGCGGATCACCGAACAACTCCGCAAAGGCACCTGACCACAGGCGCCCGGTGGCCGTGAACCCGGCGACTACGGCTTGTCCGCGACCTTGATCCCGCCCTCGATGATCTGGGCCTTGAAACCTTCGAGGATGCCCTGCAACTTCGCGTCGATCCGGCCACCCGACGTGGCGTAGCCGATGCCGTTCACCTTGAGGTCGAAGACCTTCGGCAGCGAGGCCAGGTCGTTCCTCGCGGCGGCGTTGAAGAAGTCGTACACCGCCACGTCGACACGCTTCAGGCTCGACGCGACGATGACATCCCTGTTGTCCGCCAGCGTGGGCTGGTTGTACTGGTCGGCGTCACACCCGATCGCCAGCACACCCGCCTGCTTCACCGCGGAGAAGACGCCGATGCCGGACGCGCCCGCAGCGGGGTAGAGGACGTCCGCGCCCTTCTCGATGAGACCTTTCGCGGCCTCGAAGCCCTTCGCCGGGTCCTGGAAGCCCGTGAAGTCGGTGGCCGGCGTGATGTACTTCTTCTCGACCACGACGTTCGGCGCGGCGGCCTTCGCACCCTGGACGTAACCGGCCTCGAACTTCCGGATCAGCGGGATGTCGACGCCGCCGACGAAGCCGACGTGACACTTCTTGCTCTGGTACGCGGCGACGACGCCGGCCAGGAACGCCCCCTCCTGCTCGGCGAAGACCAGTGGCGTGACGTTGGCCGCGCCCTCCACGGCCGAGTCCACCAGACCGAACCGGACGTCCGGGAACTCCGGCGCGACGACCTTCAGCGACTCGGTGTACGCGAAGCCGACGCCGACGATCGGGTTGAAGCCGTCGCGCGCGAGTTGGCGCAGGCGGGACTGCTTCACCGACTCGTCCTCGTTCGGGGAGGCGGAGAGCTCGCGGGTGTTCTCCCCCTTCACCCCCATGTCCTTGATCGCCTGGTCGAACCCGGCGGCGGCGAGGTCGTTGAACGACGCGTCACCACGACCACCGATGTCGTAGGCCAGACCGATCTTCAGCGCACTTCCGTCGACCTTGTCGCCGTTGGCGGCGCTGGTGTTCGAGGCGGCGGGCGAGGTGGCGGGCGAACTGGGCGGCGGCGCGAACTCGCAAGCGGCGCCGGCGACTGCGGTCGACCCGGTGGTGCCACCGGAGTCCTTCGCGCAGGCACTCACCACCATGATGCCGGTCAGCGCGATCGCGACAACAGCGGTGCCACGGACAGGACGGCGCACGGCTCGTCTCCCTCCCTGCTCGTCGAGCAGACACTCCCCCAACGCCCGATCAGGGCTTGAGCGACGGACCGTACCTTCCAGGCGGGACCGTCCGGGTGAGCGTTCACTTGCTGGGAACAGGATTGTTCGAGGCCGTGGTGGCTTGCCGAACGCGGTCGGTGACGACGTCGACCACGGATTCCGGTTACCGGGCCGCCCGCTGCGCCGGGATCCGCGACACGCCCGCCTCGACCGCGCAGGCCGCCTCGGTCAACGTCGGGCGCACCAACAGCCGCTGATCCACCCCTGTGACCTGCAACGGCCGTAGCACGGGGCGGCTGTCGGCCACGACGGCGAATACCGTGCCCAGCCGTTCGGCACGCGTGTTCGCGGCGATCAGGGCGGCGACGCCCACCGCGCCGACGAACGTCACCCCGGTCAGGTCCACCACCAGCCCCGAGGGCGCGCTGTCGAGCCGCGTGTCCATCCTGGCGCGGAACGCCGACACCGTGCCGAGGTCGATCGGCCCCGCGATCGAACAGAACTCCACGTCCTCCTCGGCGAGGTGGACCTGGGGAATCCGGGTGGTACCGCTGAGCCGGTTCGGCATGAGTGCGCTCCTTCGGGTGCCCCGGCACAGGACCGCCGGCGGACTTCTAGCCCGTTCAGGTGTATCAAGATCGGCCATACGGGGTACGTCTCGGATGGCACGTTACGGCGCGTCCAGGAAACGCCACAAGCCCTTCACCATGGCACCATCGAGTGACCCAACCCGCGCCAAACCCGCATTTGGCAACGCTCAGTGACGCCCACGCCTACCTGCCGGGGTACAGCCCGCCACTTGCTCAAGGATTCGGGTTGCGGGAGATTGCCCGCCGTCCTCGAAACCGACATCGGTGGGTGACACTCGCCAACGAAACGGAGGAGGATGCGATGCAGGCGATTCAGAAGGTCCGCCACCGACAGGCCGAGGTCAACGGCCTGGAGGTGTTCTTCCGCGAGGCCGGACGTCCCGGCCGGCCGACGGTGCTGCTGCTGCACGGGTTCCCCAGCTCGTCGCACTCGTTCCGCGAGGTCATGCCCGCGCTGGCCGACGTCGCGCACGTGATCGCGCCCGATCTCCCGGGCTTCGGCATGTCCGCGTCACCGACCGTCGACGAGTACGACTACACCTTCGAGAACCTCTCCTGGACGATCGAGAACCTGCTCGACCGGCTCGAGGTCGAACGCTTCTTCGTCTACCTGCACGACTTCGGCGCCCCGGTGGGCTACCACCTCGCCACCCGCGCCCCGGATCGCATCCGCGGCCTGATCGTCCAGAACGGCAACGCGCACGAGGACGGCCTCGGTCCGCAATGGGACACCGCCAAGGCGTACTGGGCCGATCCGACCGACGACAAGCGCGCCCAGCTGCCGGACTGGCTGAACTTTGCCGGCACCCGCGACCAGTACCTCGCCGGATTGCCCGAGTACCTGCGCTTGCTGCACCCGCCCGAGTCGTGGCACATCGACTGGGAGCGCATGAGCCGACCCGGCAACGTCGACGCGCAGTTCGCGCTGTTCAGCGACTACGCCAACCACGTTGCCCGCTTCGCCGAACTCGCCGAGTACCACCGGGCCCACCAGCCGCCGGCGCTCGTGCTGTGGGGACGTCGCGACCAGTACTTCGACGTCGACGAGGTCCTCGCCTACCACCGGGCCCTCGAGCGCGTGGACGCACACATCTACGACGGCGGGCACCTCCTGTTGGAGACGCACGCGGCCGAGTGCGCCGAGCTCATGCGGGTGTTCGTGCTCGACAACACCTGAGCCGATACCGGAGGCGCGAGTCGTCCCATGCGATGTCGAGGGTGAGCAGGGTCAGGTTCGCGCCGGCCCGACCGCAGCGTCACACAGGCCGTGCGCGCCGAAAGGCGCCCCTCTTCCGCACCCGCCAAGTCATCCACAGCAGCGATAGCACCGTGAGCAGAGCGAGCCCGACCATCGTGCCGACGGTGATCCTGGCAAGCGTCGGGTGCGTGAGCGAGGGCTTGAAGTCGACCTGGGCGGGCCGGTAGAGCGAGTGGTCTACCTCGCCGCTGTCGAGGAAGGTGGTGATCAGCCGGTTGCCTGCTTCCGGCTGGGAGGCCCAGAAGTCCGTGGTGTGCCCGAGTTCGGCCAGCACGACCTGGCGACCGTTCGGCAGGAACGGAACCAGTTCCTCGGTCGCGTTCCCCGGCGGGGTCGAGAAGTCGAGCGTGCCGCCGATGAGGAGCGTCTCCACCTCCGTGGTCCGCACTCGGCGGTATTCCTCGTCGTCGGATGCGGTCGGCCACGCGTCGCCGAGCGTGCCGCCGCCCCAGACGAACGACTTCGGGAAGAGGAGGTCGGCGGCGAAGCAGGAGAACCAGAGCCCGCTCGGGTCACCCTCGGCCGCGGCAAGCCACGAGTCCAGCGTCGTCTGGGCCGGTATCGATGCCGCCGACGTCGAGTCGAAGAGCCCGAAGAAGGCGGCTACCCACGCTCGGTCTGGCGGTCGTGCTCGGCGGAGGTGTGATCGTCGTCCACCACAATCCCGACCACACCACCGGCCAACTCGCCTTCAGCCCGATCTCCACATCGGCGACACCACCGTCAAGACACACATCACGCACATCCTCCAAAAACTCGACCTTCGGGACCGCGTCCAACTGATCGTGCCGGCATACCGGACCGGGATCGTCGAAGCCGGAAGTGACCGGCGAACCGGGGCCTATCCCGTGATTGGAGCGTGGGTTGGATGGCAGTCCTGTCTCGGGTGATCGCGCTGGTAGCGGTCGGAGTCTTGGCCGCGTGCACCTCGCGCGTCGGCGGCGTGCCGGTGGCGGACGGCACGGTGCCGCCCGCGGCCGAGGAGTTGACCGCCGAGTCGGTGTTCGACGACTTCACGATGGTCAACCCGTGCTCGCTGACCGAACCCTCGGTGTTCGAGAACTTCGGCAGCGCCGGTTTTGGCGCACCTGAGTCGACGCTCGACTACTGCACGATCATCGTGAAACTCGCGACCGGCGCTCAGGCGACCGTCAACGTCGGCCAGTTCGGTGAGCTGGAGGCGACACCGGAGCTGGAGGGCAAGCGGGTCAGGGACGTCGAGCGCGGGTTGTGGGTTGGGCAGCACAGTGACGACCCGTCGTTCTGCACGCAGCTGCTGGTGTTCCCGGACGGCGTGACGATGGAGGTGCGTGCTTACGAGTCCGCGGGTGAGGTCGACACGTGCCCGATAGTCGAGGCGGGCGTGGACTACGCGATCGAGGTGGTCCTGAATGACGGCGTCTCGCACCGGTCACCTGCCACGAACTCGCTGGTGTCGGTCGACCCGTGCTCGCTGATCGACGACAAGGACGTCACGGCGATTCCAGGCCTGCGTGGTGTGCGCGAGCCGGCTGACTACCCGGGCAAGCACTCCTGTTACTGGGATGGGGGAAAGACCGTCGGCATGGCGGTCACGTTCGGCGCCGGCCCGAAGCCGCGCGATGACAACGCGGAGTCCGTGGCCGGGCGACCGACGGTGGTGATCCCGGTCGAGGTGGAGGCGCGGTCGTACTGCTCGGTGAGGACCGCGCACATTCCGTTCACGGAGGTGAACGGCGTGGAAGACTACTTCGAGGTGGCGAGGGTTTTCGTCCGCTTGCCGCCAGGGCAGTCGGCCGCCGCCTGCACGGCTGCTCGCGCGCTGGCGGAAGCGGTGTGGCCGAAGCTCCCGCGCATGTGACATCGACTTGGTCACCGGTTCGGCCGACGTGCCGGCCTCGGTGGACGGGTGTTCAGTCGATCCGGAAGCTGTCCAAGAAGTCCTACGCGATGTCGATGATGATGTCGACTCCATCACTACTCCGACTGGTCGACCGTGATGACGACCTTGGCACGCGCGTGCTCCAGTTCGAGGTACCGGACGGCCTCCGGCGCCTCGGGCAGCGAGTAGGTCCGGTCGATGACCGGGACGATCGCGCCGGACTCGGCCAGGCCGGCGAGCGTCTCCAGGTTCTCCCTGTTCGTGTCCGAGTTCAGCATGACGAGGCGCTGGCGGACGAACCGCGACGTCAGCACGGCCTTGATCCCCAGGCCCATCGGGCCGACCAGGCTGCCGCCTTCGGACACCCCACCACCGGACAGCACCAGTGTCCCCGTGGGTGTCAGCACTCGCCGGAGATCGGCCAGCGAGCGGTTCGCCACCAGGTCGAACACGACGTCGTAACGCTGCCCGCTCGAGGTGAAGTCCTCCTTGGCGTAGTCGACGACGTGGTCCGCGCCGATCGACCGGAGCAGGTCCGCGTTGCGCGTGCTGCACACTGCGGTCACCTCCGCGCCGAACGACTTGGCGATCTGCACGGCGAACGTCCCCACGCCGCCCGACGCGCCGTTGACCAGCAGCCGCTGCCCCGGGCGGGCCTGCCCCAGGTCCCGCACGCCGATGAGGGCGGTATTGCCCGCCAACGGCATCGCCGCCGCCTGCTCGAACGTCAGGCCGGCCGGTTTGCGCGCCACCAAACGGTCCTGGGCGCACACGTACTCGGCGAACGCCCCATCGTCGAAACCGAGGTCCCCGAACACCTCGTCACCGGGCTGGAACCGGGTCACCCGCCTGCCCACGGCCTCGACCCGGCCCGCGAAGTCACGCCCACGGATCCGCCGCTTGGGACCGGACCACCCGAACGCCGCCGGCATCACCACCCTCGCCAGGCGCGGGTCGCCGCGCATGATGTGCCAGTCGGCCGCGTTGACCGACGCCGCGTGCACCCGCACCAACACGTCGTTGTCGCCGGGCGTGGGCTTGTCCACGTCCGCCAACCGTAAGAGGTCGGACGAGCCGTACCGGTCCTGGACGATCGCCTTCATCGTGGCCTCCGTGACATACGGGTTCTCAGCGAGACAGGCCGGCCTGCCGGAAGCGTCGGCGCTGGCGGCCACGCTAGGCGAGCGACCACGGTCCGGACATCAGGGACGAACCCTAAGGGGCACACGGATTTTCACCCGGCCGTGCCGGAAGGCCTCCCTGCGGCTGCGATCAGGAGGGCCAGGAGCAGAAAGCGGCCGGAGGTCGTGTAGCTCATTCGTCGAGCGGGTCCCAGTGGTTGGCGTAGCGCAGCAGCGACCGGGCCAGGTCCGGCTGGGTCGCCGCCCAGGTGGTGTCGAACAGGTACCACTGCTGGTACCCGAACGAGTCGCCGCAGTGCATGGCGAGCTGGGCGAGGTGGTCCCCGACCTGGAGCAGGGAGTCCTGGGGGCGGCGATGGTCGGTGTACTCCCCCGCCTCGATGATCTCCACGGCCCGGCGGTGGGCGGCGACGTGCTCGTCGGGCAGGTCCGCCCAGGGCCCGGCGTTGAGGTTGAAGCCCGGCCACCGGTTGCAGCGGTCGAGGGTGGGGCCGAGGGTGTCCTCGTCGGGCGCGATAAGCGCCCGCAGCACCCGTAGCTCGGGTGCCCACTCTTCTCCCGCGTCTGCGGTGCGCAGGTGCCGGGCGAGTGCGGGCAGTGCGACGCCCGGAAACGCCGTCGGCTGGGAACAAGCCAGGCTTTCGCCGTCGTAGAAGGTGAGGAACACCCCGTAGGTGGTGGCGTCGTCGTCGCCGGACAGACCGGAAAGTGTCGTCGACACGTCAGGGGTGAACGGTCGCGGCGGGCCGGCCCGGTCCGGCAGCGGCCAGTCCTCGTGCACCAGGTAGGCCAAGCGGTCGGGTGCGGTCCGGACGATGTCGTCGTGGAGGAAGAAGTAGGCCAGTTCCACTTCGTCGTCGTCGGTCCGCACCCGCAGGCCGTGCTCGCCGAGCCGGATGTAATCGCTGCCGCCCTCGACGTACAGGTGCTCGTGCAGCAGGATGCGCAGCTGCTCATCACTCTCCGGTCGGGGCAGGTTCAGGTCCCGCGCCTTCTGGAAGATCGAGTTCAGGCCGTAGACGTCCACGCCCAACTCGTCCTCGACCCAGCGTCGTGGATCCTCACACCCCCATCCCCGTCGGAACCAGGCAAGCGCCGTCTCGTCCGGCAGCCGACGCACCAACTTGCTCAGCGGGCCTTCGTAGTGCGACCGATATACGAAATACACGACCGAACCGTACGACACCCCACCGACAAGGAACGCGGTCAGGCGCGGTCAAGGCTGGTCGGCGCCAGCGCCAGCCAGGCGATGAACAGCAGGAACACCAGCACCGATCTGATCAACCACCCGCCCACGGTGATCGTGCGGTCCGCGGTCCGGCGCATCAGGTTGATCACCGTGGCAGCGAGCAGCGCGGTCACCAGCACCACCCGAAGCGCCCGGACTCTTTCTTGACCGACTGTTCCATTAACGGCTAGGGTTGGCACGTGGCCAGGTCCAAGGAGTTCGATCCCGACGTCGCGGTGCGCGCGGCTATGGAGCTGTTCTGGCGCAAGGGGTACGAGGCCACGTCGATGCAGGACCTCGTCGATCACCTCGGCATCGGCAGGGGAAGCATCTACGGCACGTTCGGCAGCAAGCACGAGCTGTACCTGCTCGCGCTCGACCGGTATGCCGAACAGACCGGGGATGACGTGCTGGAACAGTTCTCACAGGGCGGCTCGGCACTGACAGCGGTGCGGGCACTGGTGCGGTCGTTCGCCGAGCACGCGCTGTCCGACACGGAGCGCAAGGGCTGCCTGGTCACCAACACCGCGGTGGAGTGCCTGCCGGGAGACGTGGGCCTCACCCGGCGCGTCGAGTCCAGCCTTGACGGACTCGAGACAGCCATCGCCGGTGCGCTCGTCCGGGCCCGCAACCAGGGTGATCTGGCCGAAGACAAGAATCCACGCGCGCTGGCCAGGTTGATCGTCACCCTGATACAGGGACTCAAGGTGATGGCCAAGGTGCCGGACCCGCGCAGGATGCGGGACGCCGTCGACCAGGCGTTGACACTGCTCGACTGAACCACGTTGCGGTACCACCGCTCCCGACTCCTTGTCGGCTGCGGTCAATCTGGAATGATCATTCAAGAACTCGGAGTGAACATGACGATGCGCAGAAGGACGATCCTCGGCGCAGGTGCTGTTGGCGGGCTGTTGGCGGCGAGTGGTTCGTCGCCGATGGCTTCCGCCGGCTCGGCGCCTGATGACCGCGCCCTGGTGAACTCGCTGCACGGCGGATTCCGGGAAGGCTACGCCACGGTCAACGGGGTGCGGCTGCACTTCGTCGTCGGTGGCCGGGGCAAGCCGGTGGTGCTGCTGCCCGGCTGGCCGCGTACCTGGTGGGAGTTCCACAAGGTGCTGCCGGAGCTGGCCCGCAACCACCGGGTGATCGCCGTGGACATGCGTGGCATGGGCCGTTCCGACAAGCCGGCCGGTGGCTACGACAAGAAGACGATGGCGGCGGACATCGCGGCGCTGGTGCGGTGGTTCGGCTACGACCAGGTGGACGTCATCGGCTCGGACATCGGCGCGATGGTCGCGTTCAGCTTCGCCGCCAACCACCGGGACCTGCTCCGCAGACTCGTGTTGCTCGACGTCGCGCACCCGGAGCAGGGCATGTACCAGCTCACGCTGCTACCCCGACCCGATCAGACGTCCCACCTGTGGTGGTTCGCGTTCAACCAGGTGCGCGGCCTGCCGGAGCAACTGCTCGCCGGCCGCGCCCGCGTGCTGATCGACTACCTGTGCGACAACGCGCTGGTCAACCACGACGCGGTGTCGGAACACGACCGCGAGATCTACGCACGCGCCTACAACACCCCGGACGCCATCCGCGCCGGCAACGGCTGGTACCAGACGTTCGCGCAGGACATCGCCGACGACGACACCTACACCCCGATCACGGCCCCACTCCTGGCCCTGGCTGCCGAACCCAACCACCCCTACCTCGCCCACCTGCTCCCCGCCAAGGCCACCGACTACCAACTGACCAAGGTGGAGAACACCGGCCACTACCTCATCGAAGAACAACCCGCCCAGGCCCTCGCCCACATCATTCCCCACCTGGCCTGACATTCGTCCACAGTGGACGGTGGCGCGCTATTGATCTTTGCCACTCGACGTTCGCACATGTTGCGCCCTTGCCGTACTTGGATGTCGCCGAAAAGTCGCGGTACGGTCGGGAGCGCTCCCAGATCGCTTCCTCCACTCTGCTCGAGGAGCTGAAACATGTCGCGACGGCGTTGTCGCACGGCCACCATCCCGGCCGGCCTGCTCGTTCTGGCCCTGTCCGCGTTCCTGTTGCCCTCGGTGTCGGCGGCCGGCACCGCCGCAACCGGCACATCCCACACCCGCGCGGTACCACTCACCGAGTTGACCGTGGCATCCGAACGGGTGGCTTCCGGCCTGCGGCGTCCGATCGCGATCACCGGGCTGCCGGACGGCCGGATGCTGATCGCGGAGAAGGAGGGCACCGTCCGCGCCTACCACCCCGACACCGGTCTGGCGGCCGAGCCGGTGCTCGACCTGACCGCCCGGATCGACACGTCGGACAACGAGCGCGGCCTCCTCGGTATCACGCCCGCGCCGAACTTCGCGCGGACCGGGATCCTGTACGTGGCCTACACGAGCCAACCGGCCGGCGAGCTGACCCTGGCGCGCGTGGCCATCGGCGCTCCTGAGCGGGTGCAGGTGCTGCTCACCCAGGAGCACGCCGAGTACGGCAACCACAACGGCGGACAGGTGGCGTTCGGCCGCGACGGCTACCTCTACTGGTCCCTCGGCGACGGCGGCCACGCGTACGACCCGTTCAAGGCGGGTCAGGACCTCGGCACCCTGCTCGGCAAGATCGTGCGGATCGACGTCAACCGCACGTGCGGGGCGAAGCCCTACTGCGTCCCCTTCAGCAACCCGTTCGTCCGCGTGCCGGGCGCTCGGGCGGAGATCTGGCTCTACGGGCTGCGCAACCCGTGGCGGTTCTCCGTCGACCCGGTCGACGGCTCGCTGTGGATCGGTGACGTCGGCCAGGGCCTGGTCGAGGAGATCAACCACATCCGCCCGTGGCAGGGTGGGGCGAACCTCGGCTGGTCCTGCCGGGAGGGCACCCCGGTGTTCGACCCGCAGCAGTGCCGGGCGGGCGGGCGGTACACCGACCCGGTCTTCGAGTACGACCACTACAACGGCAACTGCTCGGTGACCGGCGGCGTGGTGTACCGAGGGTTCCGGACCCCGGCGGCGTGGGGCACCTACGTCGCGAGCGACTACTGCTCGACCACTGTGTTCGCCGTGCGTCCCAAGCTCGACGGCAGCTACGAGTCCGCCACGATCGGCAACTTCCCCACCCAGCCGACCGCGATCGGCACCGACGTGCACGGTGAGCTGTACGTGCTCAGCGACCTCCCGGGATACCTGAACCGAGTGCGGTTCGAGCGGGTCCAGCCGGCCGCTGACGGCGGGGTGGCGAACCGTCGTGCCACACGCTGAGCTGGAAAGCGTCAGTGGCGGGCGTCAGTGGCGGGCGTCAGTGGCGGGCGTCAGGTTGGGCGTCAGGGAGACGGCCGGTGGTGTTCGGGGGAAGTAAGGGGGCTGGGGCGGCGCCGTGGCGGCGTTGACGTCGGCCGTACTCGGTGATGGCTTGCCACAGGTCACGTCGGTCGGTGTCGGGCCAGTAGTCGGGGGTGAAGTACAGCTCTGCGTAGGCGGCGTGCCAGGGAAGGAAGTTGGAGGTGCGCTGTTCGTTGCCGGTGCGCCACAGCAGGTCCACGTCCGGCATGTCGGGGTGCGGCAGATGGCGGGCGAAGTCGTCCGGACCGATGAGGTGGGGATCGATTTCGCCCGCTCGGGCGGCCTGGGCGAGTGCGGCTGCGGTCCGCGTGATCTCCTCGCGGCCGCCGTAGTCGAGGCAGATGGTGAGCGTCAGTCCGGTGCGGTTGCGGGTGCGGTGCTCTTCGCGCCTGATGGCGTGGACGAGTTCCTCGGGCAGTCTGTCGGGACGGCCGGACCAGCGCTGGCGCACGTCCAGGTCACGGAGGGGGCCCTCGTCGAGTTCTCGTCGAACCCCGTCGAAAATCGCTGTGACTTCCTCTGTGTCGCGTTTCCAGTTCTCGTTGGAGAACGCGTAGAGGGTCAGGTGGCGCAGACCGATCTCCAGGGCGCCGAAGACCATCTCGTGCGCGGCGGCGGTGCCGACGCGGTGGCCTTCACGGCGGGGCAGGCCGCGCTGCTCGGCCCAGCGGCCGTTGCCGTCCATGATGATCGCCACGTGGCTGGGCATCCGGTCGGCGGCGATCCGCGGGGGCCGAGCGCCTTCGCGGTGCGGTGGCGGGGGCCGGAGCCCGGTGCCGTCGTCCGCCAGGCCCGGACCGTTCACGTCCACCACGGAGGGCCGGGGATCCGGCACGGTCAGGGAGGTCAGGCTCCAGGCCAGGATCGAGCGGAGGCGGGCGGGGACCAACACCCGGGCGCGGGCCGCGACAGAGGGACGCGGGGGGCGTTTCAGCAGGGCGGGGCCGGCCGCGTCGATGGCGTCGAGTTGCAGGCGCATCAACTCGGCCGCCGTGTCGAGCACGGTGGCGACGCCGGGGTGCATTCCTCTGGTCATGGCGGGTCTGGTCACCCGTCGGCGGGCCTGGGCCGTCAGCTCGGCGATCAAGGCCGCCACGGCCGGGCTCCAGCGGCGTTGGGCCAAGTCGGCCTCTGCGCCGGGAAAGGGCTCCAGGGCTTCCAGCGGCACTAGCAGGCGCCCCTGGTCGAGGTCGGTGCTCAGGTCGGTGAGGAGGTCGGTGAGCTGGGCGCCGGCGACGAAGTCCTCGTAGTCGGCGTGCCGGTCCAACCGCAGCGTCATCGGCGCACCGGCCTGTTCGAACATCTGCCGCACTTGCTCGACCCAGGGCACGATTTCTTCGTTGCTCCAGGCCCTCAGCGCGGCCCAGTCGGCGAAGCGCAGACCGTGTGCGTCGTCCCGTGTCCTGGCCATCGCGCCTTCCAGGCTGGACAGGTCCAGACGCCACCGCCTCGCCGCGTCCACCAGGGCGTACCGGATCGGGTCGGTGCTCGTGCCCACCGCCAGATCGTGCTTCAGCGCCTTGGTCCAGGCCTCGACGCGGGCCGCACGCTGAGCCGGCTCCACGTCCGGTTGGTCCGCCAGGTCGTCGAGGACGCTGGCGGTCGCCCACAGGGCCCAGCACGCCGGGCGCAGCACGGCAGGCATGAGCTGGATGATGGCGTGGATCGCGGGATCGTGCGTTCGTGTGGTGCGGCGGCACAGCCGGTACGCCGTCCGCAGGGCGGGATCCTCGCCCATCAGCGCACGGGCGGTGGCTCGGCCCTGCCACGCGGGCGTGGCCGCGTCGAGGGGGGCGGGGGTGGGCTGCGGGTTTGTGCGCATCTCGGGATCGGTACCTCAGGGTGCTTTCGTGTCGGACGGCGAAGCCGATGGGGCGGCGCGGCGCTGCGGCCTGACCACACGTCGACGGTAGGCATGATGCACGTCCCCCCGGACCTCCACGCCCACTTCCCCCATATACTTGGACCAACCGCGGTCAAACTTCCCAACGATCACGGCGCGGGGACGATACGAGCCCCATCCCAACGGTACGGCGTCGGCGGGCGTCGTGTGCGGATCTCGTCTAATGGTGCGGTCGCGGTCCACGGCGACGTCTATTGACGCGGCATGATGACCAGCCGCGCTACCCCGACTGGCTTACCCGGGCGTGCGGCCGAACTCCCGTGTGCGGAGCGTGACGTCAGATACGGGACAGGGAAGTGCCGTGTCCATTGTGCACTCAATCCGGGCGAATCACCGCTCGCCGCTTGGGAACGGCTCGGCAGTGGTCAACCATGAGATGGACCTCGACCGACGACGAAGGACCACGGAGTGACGGCGATTGAGGAAGCGCCAAGGTCGAAGGCGGACACACCGGGCACTGCCGCGGTGATGTCGGCGGGGCCGCGCCTGCTCACGCCCAACGGCTCTGTACTCACCCCTGAGCGCGAGTTGGTCGAGTCGGCGGATGGTGAGCTCCGGAGCGGGCTCCCCGCAAACATCCGAGAGATGCGGGTGCCGGCGTCGGGTGCCAGCCGGCTCGGTCGCCCGTTCACGCAGGACGTGGACGCGCTTGCGGCGGACGTGTCCGCCCCGGAGCAACCAGCGCCGGCTGCGCGGCCCATCACGAGCGGGACATGACCGGCGCGGTCGACGTCCTGGTGGCCGGAGCCGGTCCGGCGGGCGTCGCTGCGGCGCTCGCGGTGGCCCGTGCGGGTCACGATGTCCTGCTGGCCGAGGCAGGCCGGTTCGACCGGCGGCGACCGGGCGAGACCTTGTCGCCGCTCGCGGTCCGACTGCTCGAGCGCCTGGGTCTGCCGGTGTGCGGTGTTCCGAGTTGGGCTGCCGAGTCGGCCTGGGGCGCCGCCGCGACTGCCGAGGCGTCGTTCCTGCTCTCCCCACTGGGCTACGGCATGCACGTCGACCGGCAGGACTTCGACGCCGCCTTGGCCGGCGCTGTGGAGGACGCCGGTGCACGAGTTGCGCTGGGCGCACGGGTCACCGACTGCGAGCCGACCGCCCAGGGGTGGCTGGTGACGCTGAACGGCCGGCCCGTCCGGGCCCGAGCGGTGGTCGACGCCACCGGCCGCAACGCCTCGGTGGCCCGCCGCCTCGGTGCGACGTGGACCAGGTTGGACCACCTGGTCGGCGTCGCCGGGTACTTCGCGCACGAACCGGTCGATGGCGGCACCAGCCTGGTGGAGTCCGTCCGCGACGGGTGGTGGTACACCGCCCCGGTGCCACCCTCGCAGCGGGTCGCCGTGTTCGTCACCGACGCCGATCTCTGCCGCTCCGGCCGCTACCGCGAACCCTCGGTGTGGACCGCGGCGCTGGAGCGGACACGACACGTGGCGGCTCGGGTGGCCGGCGGGTCGCGGATCGGTCCGCTGGAGGTGCGTTCGGCCGCGTCCGGCGTGCTGTCCGACGCCGACGTGACCGGTCGGTGGCTCGCGATCGGTGACGCCGCGATGGCCGTCGACCCGCTGTCGGGGAGCGGCGTCGAACGCGCGTTGCGCACCGGATACGCGGGCGGCGAGGCGATGTCGCACTGGCTGGTCGCCGACGACGGCCCGCCGAGCGACCACCGCGCGACGCTCGACCACGAGCTGACCGAGTACTTGGCCGCCCGCGCCGACTACTACCGGCTCGAACAGCGTTGGGCTGACAGCCCTTTCTGGCGGCGACGCAACGCACCTGCTCCGCCGAGCACCACCTGACCACGCCGACCAACAACTACTCCGCCGGCAAAGTGTCGTACGACAAGGCGCTGACGGAGGCGATCCTCGACGGCACTTTCGTCTGCCACATCGCGTAAGTGAAGGACGTCTGGGTCGTCCGAGCCGATCGTCGAGTCATCCGTCGTGTCGTGTCGTGAACCGCGTGCGGTAGAACGGATTGCCCAACTCGCTGGTGCCGGTCGTGCGGACCTGGACGACGTCACCCGCCGTGTCACCGGTCGTGAACGGTCCCTCCACGATGGTCGTCGGTCCACTCGTCGCGGGTCGGGTCGTGTCCAGAGACGGAACAGCGACACCGTGGGCACCATCGGCGTGCGACGCACGGGCGGTGAGCGGGGAGTCGGTGACAGCGCTCACCTCGTACGGCAACGCCGTGTCGCCGGCCGCGATCCGGACCGACCACTGGCCGGTCCTCTCGTGCCGTTGGCGCCAGGTCTCCAGCGGTAGCTCGAACTGCATTGTGGTACTGCCGTCGACGTGACGGGTCAGCGTCACGTCCTCGCTCGTCCCGTCAATCCGCACACCCCCGGGTGAGGCGAGTTCCAGGCGCGGATTGGACGCGACGGGGGTGCGAACGGTGACTTTCACGCCCTGGTCTGTCTCCGTCAGCAACAGCGGCCAGGTGTGTTCTCGACCGGGGTCGACCACGCCACGCCCGTAGAGGGCGAGGTCGGCCTCCATCAACGCCAGTTGGGTGGGGGTCCGCCATACGTCTGCCGCGCCGAACGACGCGGTTTCGGCTTCGGCAGCGGGATTCGCCCACACCTGGTCGGCGGCGGGAAGGATGGTCGCCGCCGGCGGCTCCTTGCGCTGGGTTTCGAAGTAGCCCTTGGCGGCATGGACGACGAAGCCTGCGTAAGACCAGTACTCGCGCCACGCATCTCTACCATCGATTCCGCGTTGCCAGTCCTGGTACGGCGAGAGGTCGTCCGATTGGACGCGCACCTGGTTGGGGTACGGCACGGGCCACCAGTTGTCCCGGCACAGGGGGACATCGAATTGCCAAGGGTTGTACAGCGACGCCGTCAGCTGACCGGGCGCCACCGTGTCCGCGAGCCGCAGCAACTCGTACGGCTCCTTCCAGTTCGCTCGACTTTCCACGAAGCTGCCAACCTCGACACCAGGGTTGAACGAAGCGCCGACGGCGGCGTCCAAGGCGGCGCGGTCGAGACCTTCCGGGGTGATCGTGGTGTCCGGTCGTGGGGAGTCGTCGGTCCAGTCCCGGAGGAACCTGTCTTTCCGCCACAGCGTCATGACCCGGTATTGCCGCGTGGTGAGACTGACCAGGTTGAGCTTGGGCATCTTGGTGTCGTCATGCTCTCCGGGCTTGCGGAGCCATGCGTAGATCTTCCTGCGCTCACTCTCGCCGTAGACGGGGTCCGGCCAGCGGGTGTGGTGGTAGCCGTTCGCCTCCTTGTTCACCGCCCACATCGTGCGCGCTCGTTGGAGGATCGGGTGGACGTCCTTCTCGTACGAGGGGATGTCGGTGTCGGGGAGTGAGTCGTCCGGCAGGACTTCCACGACTTCCAGGATCCTGTCCCACAGCGTGACCACGCTGTCGAGCTGAGGGGCGTACTTCGGCGGTCCGGTGACCACCCACGCGCGGAGCACCGGTGGTGTGGCCCCCGACGACGTGATCGTGACCTTCGCGGTGACCTCCCCGTCAGACGTGTCGTCGTACCTCTGCTCGTCGCTTCCGCCCGCGATTCCTTTCCCACCGAGGAACAAGAGGTTGCCTCGCTCGTCGGTGCGCAATTCGCCCAGGTAGACGTCGACGGGTTGCGTGCCGACCGTGAACTTGCCGACGATCTTCTTCGCCGCGGACGCGCCCTGACCGCGCCCGCTGATGCTCACCTTGCCCGGGTCGATGACGTGGTCGTCGCCGGCCTTCCGGTTGGCGACGCCGACAGTCCATTCGATGCCGACCTGGTCCGAGTGGGTGAGTTCGATGGATTCCGTGCCAGCCTGGTTGTACCCGAAGCACCTGAACCGGGCGGCTTGGCGTTTGATCCGGAGGCTGCTGTCCTTGAACTTGCCGTCATGAGGCGCCGGCGGAACACCGGGCAGTTCGGGGCCGATGAAGTACTCGCTGTCGCTGTCGCCGACCCTGGCGATCCCGATGGCCGGGTGAATGCGGACGGTCGCCACCTGTGAGATGTCCATGTCGTCGCCCCTATCGCACCTGTGCCCTGAATTCCGGTCCGTATACCGCGGCCTGCTTCTTCTGCTTCTCGATCAGCCGATCCGCGAGTTGTTCCAGTTTGATCATCTCCACTACGGCGTCCTTCAGCCGCGCAGGGTTTTCCGGCTTCCACAGCGCCACCACAGTGGTCAGCACGGCGTGGTACTGCTCGTTGAACGCGTCCAGTTCCGAGCGGACCGATGCGGCCGCGTCGGACCAGCCGCCTTTCGGCACCTCGGGCATGGGGTGGACCGCAGGTCGGGGGACGGGGTCACCGCTGAACGCCCACTTCCCGGGCGCGGTCTCGACGATGCGCTTCCCGTGCCACACCTCGCCGAAGCGGTAGTAGTGGGCCATCTCGGCGTACTCGCCGATCGTGGGGGAACTGGTGGTGCCCTCACCCTGCTCCGTGATGAGGTCGATGGCTTTCACCATCTGGTCACTCGTCCCGATCGCGAACACCTCGTCGCCGCCGATGCGGCCGGTGACCTGGACGCCGGAGGGCTGGGCCGGGAAGTGCTTCCGGTAGGCCGTCTTGATCGCGGCGTAGAACTTGCCTATGGTGGGGTACTTCTCGGCGCGGGCCAACGGATTTTCTGGCTTCTCGATGGTCATGAACGTCTTGAGCACGTCGTCCTGCTGCTCGGCTTGGGCGCTCACACCTTTCAGACACACGGTCAGACCCGAATGCACGTTTCCGGGCAACCCGGTCACCGGATACGCCGGCGCGTGCAGTTCAGGCGTCTTGCCCAAGTTCGTCATCAGGTTGCCGACCATCGCCATGTGGAACATCTCCTGCCACACGATGCCGCGGATCGCGTCGGCGACATCACATCGGCGGTCCTTGACCGACCACAGTGCGTACAAGTACGGCGGAATGGTGGCGTACTCAAGGTCGAACGCATGCCCCAACGCCGTCTTCAACCATTCCTTGTCGTGTTTCGCCGGGTCGACGGACAGTAGGCCGGGAATGTCGAGTTCCGCTGTCGTGGTCATGGAATTCCCTCGAGTCGGCAGGACGGGCGGCTCACGTCGCCTGTCGTTCCGATGCTCCGCACCTGGTCAAAACCGCGCAACGACCGCATGCGGACGCCACCTGACCAGGGCACGACGTTCACTCGGCGGTGCGAGACAGTTCGCTCCGATCCGGCGCGCAAACCCGACTTCTGGGCGATATTCGGCCGCAGGTCTGGAGCGGAAGTGCCGGATGTCGTCACATTCTTGCCGATATCGCCACTCGATCGTGCGGTCAGCACCGGTGAGTGGCATCGGCCAAGATCGATGTGACGTCCCGAAGCGAGCTCTGCCCGATCGAGTAGACGACCAGCTCGCGTCGGTGACACGGGTTGCCCTGACTTGCGATCAGTGATTCCAGCCGCCACTGTGGACGGTAGAGATCTTCCTCGAAGGATCGCGAGCTCAGGCGGAGAATACTCCACCCCGCAGTAGCCGACATGCATTACATCATCGACCGGCGCGACGGCTGTGGTGGACGCGGCCCTGCCGGTCGACTGTGACGCCGATGGAGAAGCGAGGAGAGGTCGAGGTGGACAAGCGGGCGAGGGCGCCTCGTCCACTTGAACTGGCGGAGCCGCTCAAGAGGTTCCGCGAGTTCGCCTACGACAATCCGGAGATCTACGTCTTCTTCATGGACATGTTCGAGCAGTTGTCCCACAAGCCGACCTCGACCGGATATCCCCGGGTCAAGTCGTTCGACGACATGTTGCAACTCATCGACAAGGTGATCAAGACTGTCCCCGAGTACAACCGGACAGGACTCGTCGGATTCCCGATCAACGGGATCCTGAACTGGGCCATGGGAACACCGGCCGGATTCGCGGCGTTCCTGGAGAAGAGGGTGAACGAGCAGTTCAAAACCATCCTGGACAGCTGGGCGGAGTACTTGGAATCGGCAGCGTCGCGCGATGGCCTGAAGACCGGCAAATGGTTGGACGAGGATGCGCTCAAGGTCATGTCGGACAAGGATGACACCGGCAAGGTGGTGGTGGAGTTCAAGGATCTCTTCACCTGCGATCCGACCAAGCCGTATTACGGCTTCACATCATGGAACAACTTCTTCACGCGGGACTTCCAAGACCCGGCAGAACATCGACCCATCGATGCCGGTGACGACGTCGTGGTGAGCGCGTGCGAGGCGTCTCCCTATCGGTTGAGCAGGAATGTGGAGCTTTACCGGAATTTTTCCGTCAAAGGGCAGCCGTATTCACTCGCACACTTGCTCGACACCGCACACAAGGGAAACGGGGAGCCCGGCGCGAGCGATTTCGTCGGCGGCACGGTCTACCAAGGTTTCCTTCAGGCGCTCAATTACCACCAGTGGCACAGTCCGGTCAAGGGAAAAATCGTCGCGTGCCGCAAGATCCCGGGCTCGTACTACTCAGCGGCGCCCTCGGCACTGTGCGACCCGGCGGCGCCGGACATCTCGCAGGGGTACATCGCCCACGTCGCCACCCGGGTGTTGATCTACATCAAGGCCGAGAACGAGAAGATCGGCACACTGTGTTTCGTCGCCATCGGCATGGCCGAGGTTTCGTCCTGCGTGATTAATGAGGAGATCAAGCCCAACGCACCGGTGGAGAAGGGGCAGAAGCTGGGCGAGTTCCGGTACGGCGGCTCGTCGCACTGCCTCGTCTTCAATCCCGAAGTCAAGCTCAAGTTCATCGACAATGTCGAGAAGATCGATCGTGACGCACCCACGACGGTCCGGGTCAACGCCAAACTGGCGACGGTCCAGGCGGGCTCGAACTGACCTGGGGACTCCTGGTCGCCTGGAACGGCCTGCTGGAACTCGTAGTGCCCGTGCACCAGCGGTGCGTTGTCCGTCTCGCTGCCGATGCACTCATGAGCTTCTTCACCTTGGCGGGCAGGTCCTTCCGGCCGGGGTCGTCCGCGGTGGCTGGGACGTTCATGTCCGTTCTCCCGTCCCGGCCGTCAGGACCGGTTGTTGTTGGGTGATGCAGTGCGCTCCCCCACCGGCGGCGAACAGTCTGCGTGCGTCGACCGGGACGATCTCGCGGCCCGGATACACCTCCGCGAGAACCTCTGCCGCCTCCTCGTCGGCGGGGTCGTCGAAGGTCCCGACGATGACCGCGCCGTTGCAGACCACGTGGTTGACATAGCTGTAGTCCGACCAGCCGCACTCGTCCCGCAGTGTCCTCGGCGCGGGCAGCCGCCGGACCTCCAACGGACGGCACTCGGCGTCCGTTGCCTGCCTCAGCACGTCGATGGCCCGGCGGGAGACCTCGTGGTCGGGGTGTTCGTCATTGCGCTGGTGGTGCACCAGCACGCGGCCCGGCTCGGTGAACGTGGCCAGCAGGTCGACATGGCCCCGGGCGCCGAACTGTCCGTAGTCGGCGGTCAGCCCGCGCGGCAGCCAGATCACCTTGCGCGCGCCCACCGCACGGGCCAACCGCGCCTCGACCCGGTCCCGAGCCCAGCCGAGGTTCCGGTCGGGATCCTGCATCACCGTCTCGGTGACCAGGAACGTGCCCTGTCCGTCGGTGTGCAGCCCGCCGCCCTCGGCCACCAGCTCCGAGCCGATCACCTCGGCGTCGACCAGCTGCGCGACAGTACGCGCCACCTGCGCGTCGGCCTCCCAACTCGCCCACTCCTGCGCGCCCCAGCCGTTGAACACCCAGTCCACCGCGCCCAACCGCGGCTGCTTCTCGTCGCTGAGCACGAAGGTCGGGCCGATGTCCCGCATCCAGGAGTCGTCCAACCGGGCCTCCCGCTGCTCGACCCGCGGGTCGAGCAGCCGCCGGGCGTGCTCCCGCTCCCGTTCGATCACCAGAATCGTCACCGGCTGGAAGGCGACGATGGCGTTGGCGACCGCCGCCCACGCCTCCCGGGCGGTTTCCGCCTCCTCCGGAGTACTGCCCAGCGTGTAAGCCGATGCCGGCCAGGCCATCCACGTCCGCTCCTGCCTACGCGTCTCCGCCGGCATCCACCAACCCACACCATCAGCCACTCTCTCGGGCCAACACCCGGAACCTTGAACGCGGGGGCGTCAACACGCGACGGTCGCGCCAATGGACGCGTGGATGTCGATTGCCCTGCCGTTGTTTCATCCACCAGGCTGGTGCTGACGGCCGAGACGCTGCGCGTCGACCTGGACTCGTCCACAGGCGCGTTCCACGGCGGCGCGACCGGCATCCTCTACGGCCTCGGCGACCCCGGCGTGCCCTCGCGCGACCTGATCGCGGGCATGAAGCCGCGGACCATCGCGCGGCTCGTACGTCGAAGGCCTGGGCAACACCGGCACCTTGACCATCCCGCGCCCGGCCGGGTTCGGCTCCGGTCAGTACAACCTCACCGTGGCGTACGCCCAAGCTGACAAGAACACCGGCCACCCGTACAACACCGACACCGTCACCCGAACGCTTGTCACCACAGAGGAAGGCGGCGACGCGACCAGCGCGCCGTACCGTCACAACTACACCTGGGACGGCTTCTGGCCGGAAACCTCACCACTCGACCTGGTCACCGACAACGGCTCCCTCACGTTCGGCAACCCCACCGGTTCGGGCCCGAACGTCGACTGGCTCCAACTCGCCCCGCTCGTCGTGGCGAGCTCGGTGAAGCCCCGGCGCTGAGGTCACCCCAGCACGACGGTGTCTCAGGCGAGTTCGAGTGCCGCCTGGCCGCCGAGCGACTCAGCTGTCCCAGGCCGGGCTGGTGTTGGGCGGGTAGGGAGAGCTGGAGGCGCCCTTCACCCAGCCGTCCACGTCCTGCCCGTCCCATTTCAGCAGTGTCTCGGCGTTCCGGACGCACATGCCGTAGTCGAGGCTCCCGAACAGGCGGCTGACGGTGATCTGCTGGTTGAGCTGCTGGTACCCCTTGCCTGTCTTGTACTCCATCTGCACGGTGGTCCGGAGCCGCCCGAGGCGCAGATCCCCGTTCACCACGGTCAGGACGCCCTGCTGCACATTGCTGTTCTTCTGCTGCTGCCCCTTGTTCTCGACCGCCAGCTGGCCGATCTTCTTGAAGGAGTTGATGACGCCGGTGAGCGCGTCCGGCGTCACCAGCCCTCCGATCAAGTCGGTCACCGCCGAGATGGCCGGCGCCAGGGAGAGGGACGAGATGGACACGCTGCGGCTGTCGCCAGTGATGTTGGCGAGGAACGGCATCGTTCTGAACTGGAGTTCGAAGATGATCCACCGAATGAGATCGAACAGCGTGGATGACTGATCGAAGCCGGCGGAGTCCTGGGTCTTGCGCAGGATGGTGGCGGCCACGGACTGCCATGAGCCGAAGGACTCCAGCGGCCCCAGGCTGGGCAGCCCGCTGTTGTCTCCGCCATAGGCGTTGCCGACCCCTGTCTCCTGGTCGCTGTCGGCCAGCACGCGACCGTCGGGTCCCAGCAGCCCGAGCTTCGCCAACACCTCCCGCGGCGGCGCCTGTCTGACCTCCGCCCACATGGCGATCTCCAACGCTTCCTGCCGCGCCTGCTCTTGAGTCGGACTGCTCACGGTCGTCCTCCGGCACTCAGGATGCGCGCGCGGCGTACTGCTCACGCGACTCGCAGATCAACCGCTCGATGTCCTCCACCGTCTCCACCTGGGGGATGGCCTCGAAGCCCAGGTTGACCTGGAAGCCAAGCTCGATCGCGCCCAGCAGGCGGAAGAGCTTCATGGAGTCGACCCCTGGCAGTTCCCTCACCATGGTGGAGTTTTCGATCTCCTCGGGACACTCCTCGCCGCTGAGTTCCAACTTCTCGCGGATCAGGGAGTACAGCTGCTCTCGCTCTTGGGGGGTCAGACGGGTGTTCATGGGCTGCTCCTCGTCGAGGTGTGTGGATGGTGTTCAGCTCGCGCGGGAGCGCGCTCCACCGTGGAGAGCTCCCTCGAGATATTGCTGCCTTGTCTTGCTCCGCTTCACCTTGCCGCTGGACGTCTTGGGCAGCTCCCCCGGCGCCAGCAGGAGGATCTCCGCCACGGGCAGGGAAAGCTTCGTCTGGACGTGGCCGCGGACCTGCCGCGCCACCGTGGCGGCGTCCCGCCCGCGGAGCTCGGCGACGATCACCACCTCCTCGGTGATCCGGCCTGGCCGGGTGAAGGCCACGACGTTGCCCTTGCGCAGGCCGGGCACCTCGGCCGCGGCCCACTCCACCGTCTGGGGGTCGTGATTGCGCCCGTTGATGATCAGCAGGTCCTTCTTGCGGCTCGTCACGTAGAGGATGCCTTCCGCCAGGTATCCGCAATCCCCCGTGCGCAGGCCGTGAGCCGTGAAGCTCCGCCGGGTCGCCTCCGCGTCACCGTGGTAGCCCGCGGCCACGCTCGGCCCCTGGAAGACCACCTCGCCGATGTGCCGCTCCGGGAGCGGATTGCCCTCGTCGTCCACGATGAGGATCCGGTGACCCGCGACGGGGCGTCCGCAGGGCACGAACGCCACCTGCGACCCGGGGATCTCCGCCGCCTCCGAGGCGGGTCGCGCGAGGCCGCTCGCGTGGTAGGGCTCCTTCTGGATGACGTCCAGGGCGAACGGAACCCCGATCTCGCTGAACGAGATCGCGAGCGTCGCCTCTGCCATGCCGTAACACGGCACCACTGCACCCGGCCGCAGCCCCGCCGCCGCGAAGTGCGCCGCGAAGGAGCGCAGCGTCTCGGGGTGGTTGGGCTCTGCGCCGCAGCCCACGACCCTCAGGCAGGACAGGTCCAGCCGCTGGAGCTCCTCCGCCGAGGTGTGCTTGACGGCCAGCGCCAGGCCGAAGTTGGGCGCGAAGGTCACGGTCGCGCGGTGGCGGCTCACGGTTTCCAGCCAGCGCCTCGGTGAGAGCGCGAAGCGCAGCGGCGAGAGGAAGGTCACCGGGCAGCGCGCGATCAGCGGCGCCAGCACGAAACCGACCAGCCCCATGTCGTGGTGCATGGGCAACCAGCTCACGCCCCGGTCTCGCCCGCGCTCGAGGCGAAGGGCGCTGATGATGGCCGCGCAGTTGGCGAGCACGTTGGCGTGCGTGACCCGCACTCCCTTGGGTGCCGCCGTGCTCCCCGAGGTGAACTGCAAGAACATCACGTCCTCCGGGAGGATCGCCTCCGGCTGGGGCGCACTCCCGACCAGGGGCTCGGCGAAGAACTCCTCCGAGACGACAGCCTCCAGGCCCTCGACCGCCTGGAAGAGCGGTTCGAGCGGGTCCGCCAGGATCCGGGGCGTCAAGAGCGCGCGGGCTCCTGCCGCGCGGAGGATGTGGGCGGCGTCCTCGCAGTACGCCTCGAACTTGCCGAAGCCCATGGGCGGGTACATGGGGACCGGGATGACGCCCACCGAGACCGCGCCCAGGAAGGTGAGGACGAACTCCTGCTCCTCGGGGACTATGAGCGCGATGCGCTCCCCCTTGCGCAAGCCGCTCTGGAGCAGCAGGCGCCCCCGGCGCAGTGCCTCCCGCGACAGCTCCGACCAGCTCACGAAGTGCTCGCGCCCGTCCGCTCGGATGAACGTGTAGCCGCTGTCCGAGTGGCCGAGGTTTTCGGCGAGGACCCGGGTGAAGGTCGAGGCCGTCGCTCCCTCTGGAGGCAGCGCTTCGGTGAAGAACATGGGACCTGCCTGGGGTGAAGGGCTCCCGGGGCGGCAGCCCCCCGCGTGGACAGGCCGTCCACGCGGGGGGCTCACACCGGGAGTCCGGTGGATGGCAGAAAGGTCTTGAACCGGATTACTGGTTCCAGGCCGGACTCTGGTTGGGCGGCTTCGGGGCGCTGGCCGTCTGGTTCTCCCAGTCATCCACGTCCTGGCCGTCCCACTTGAGCAGCGTGGCGGAGTGGCGCTGGCACTTGTCGAAGTCGAGCACGCCGTAGCCGCGGTAGACAGTGAGGCTCTGCTGCAACTGCTCGTACCCCTTGCCCTTCTTGTACTCCATCGACACGTCGGTCCGGACGGCTCCGAGGTAGAGCGCGCTGGCATGGCGCGACAGGACCCCGACCTGCTGGTTGGTGTTCTTCTGCGACTGCCCCTGGTTCTCGAGCGCCAGCGTGCCGATCTTCTTGATGGTCGTCACGATGCCTTCGAAGTTCTGCGGCGTCATGAAGTTCTGGATCAGGTCCGACACCGCATCGACCGCACTCTTCAGGGAGAGCTTGGTGATGGACGCGTTGCGGTTGTCGAGCGTGTACGTCAGGAAGAACGGAATCGTGGAGAACTTCTCGATGAATTTGCTCCAAGCGACCGGGTCGAAGGTCGCGCTCCCCGGGTTGAAGCCGCTGAGGGTCACGGCCTTGTGCACGATGGTGCTGCCAACGGACTCCCACGAGCCGAAGCTCGACAGAGACCCCAGGTCGGGCAGCTGGCTACCGTCTCCCCCCGCCTTGTTGCCCACCGCCTGGTCTTTGTCCCCGGAGTCGAGCTCCGTGAGCGCGGCCCTCGTGGCGGCGTCCAGTTCGGGGGGAGGCAACTCCCACAGCGCGACCTCCACGGCCTCTCGGCTCAACTGGGACTGGCTGATCTCGGTCATGACTGCTCCTTGTCTACGGGTGAGGTGCTACACAGCGACACGAGACGACGTGTCAAGAGAGGGCTCGGGTGTCCAGGCAGGGCTGTCATTGGGTGACACGGCGTAGCTGTTCGTGTTGCGAACCCAGGCATTCACTTGGGTACCCCACGTGAGCAGCGTATTGGCGTGGCGAATGCACTTGTCGAAGTCGAGCACGCCGAAGCCGCGGTAGATGTCGAGGGTCTGCGGCGGCGCCTCGTACCCTTTGCCCTGCTTGTACCGCATCGCCACCGTGGTCCGGACGGCTCCGAGGTAGAGCTTGCCGACATTGCGCGAGAGGAGCCCGAGCTGCTGATTGCTGTCCTTCTCCGGCTGCCCTTCGGTCCGGGTCGCCAGCGCGGCCATCTTCTTGACGGCCGTCTTGACGTCTTCGAAGTTCTGCGGCGTCATGAAGTTCTGGACCAGGTCCGACACCGCATCGACGATCTTGTCCAAGGCGAGCGGGGAAATGGACGCACTGCGGCGGTCGACCGTGTACGTCGCGAAGAATGGAATCGTAGAGAACCTCTGGAGGAACTTGTTCCACGCGACGGGGTCGTAGTCCAGGCTCCCCGGGTTGAATCCGCTCAGGGCCGCCGTCTTGAACAGAACCGTGCTGGCGACGTTCTCCCACGAGCCGAAGCTCGACAGAGGACCCAGGTCGGGCAGCCCGCTGCCGTCTCCCACGTCAACGTTGCCGACCACCTGCTCCTGGTTCTTGGAGTCGAACTGCGCGAGCGCGGATGTCATGGCGGCGTCGAGCCGGGGGGAAGGCATCTCCCACAGCGCGATCTCCACCGCCTCTCCGCGCAAGTGGGACTGACCGATCTCGGTCATGACTGCTCCTTGTCTACGGGTGAGGTGTTACACAGCGAGACGAGACGACGTTTACTGCCCCAATTAGGTGGTTGCAGGAATCTCAAGCCGCCCCACCAGCCGGAGCACCCGCTTAAGATCCTCCGCCTACCGAGGGATACCGGGGAAGACCGTTGCCACGAACGCCGTTGAATGCATCCGTCCCAGCGCATATCCAACGATCAAACACACACCACCCGTTTTCCCCGCCCCTGGCCGGACTTCACCAGATTGGGTCCCCACGGGCCGCTTCACGGCGACGCTGTGCAATGTCACGTCGCGCACGGTCCTCGACCGTGTGCGATTTTGGCCTCATGTGCGTGCATGTGATCATCTCAGGTTTGAGATGCGCATTCCGGGAGGCACCCGGATGGAGAGTGACGTGATCCAGGCGAGTATCGAAGCGCTATGAACGCGAGAGCGACCGCTCATCGCGCCGAAGTGATCACTCGACTACAGGTTGATCATCGCGATCGAGGTTGAGGGCGCACACCGGTTATCGCCCGCGGAGCCTGAGCTGCTGCGGTTGCGGGTGGTGGCTGCGCTGGAGTCCGTGCCAGGCGCTCGTGCCATCGCATGAGGGGGTGGCGTGTGACCAGTCGGTGCCGGCGCAGTAGCCGGGGGCGCGTCAGTGCGGCGAACGCGACGACCCAGGGCCGCTCGCCGAGCAGCCAGACCGCGGCCACAACGGACGGCAGCGGCCCGGAACCGCGGGCGAGCGGGTACACCACGGCCACGTCGCCCACCCGGTATCCCCGCTGCGGCAACACGAAGTACTCGAGGTGGATGCCCCAGCACGCGCGAACGCCGCACTGAGTACGGGCAGGATCGCTACCGGGTGCACCCCCTCACCACGTCATCACCCGATCGTCGTCTTGACCGGCACCTTCACGTCCGGGGACACGCCGTTCTTGCGGGACGGGCCAGTCCGCGCGTGGGTCGCGTACATCGTCAGCCCCACGAACGAGAGACCGCCGACCAGGTTCCCGATCACGGTGGGGATCTCGTTCCAGATGAGGTAGTCGCCGAGCGAGAAGTCGCCGCCGAGCATCAGGCCGGACGGGAACAGGAACATGTTGACGATCGAGTGCTCGAAACCCATGTAGAAGAACACGATGATCGGCATCCACATACCGATCACCTTGCCGGACACGGAATTCGAGATCATCGCGGCGACGACGCCGGTGGACACCATCCAGTTGCACAGCACACCGCGGATGAACAGGGTCAGCATCCCGGCCGCGCCGTGCTCCGCGTAGCCGAGGGTCCTGCTCTCCCCGATCTCGCCGAGCCGCTGCCCGACCTCGTTCGGCTCCACCGAGAACCCGAAGGTGACGATCACCCCGATCATGAGCGCGACGACGAGCGCGCCCGCGAAGTTGCCGACGAACACCAGCGACCAGTTGCGCAGGACCGTGCGCAGCCGAACACCGGGCCGCTTGTCGATCCACGCGAGCGGAACGAGCGTGAAGACGCCGGTGAGGAGGTCGAAGCCCAGCAGGTACAGGAGGCAGAACCCGACCGGGAAGAGCAGTGCCCCGACAAGCGCGTTGCCGGTCTGCACGGTGACCGTGACCGCGAACGCGGCGGCGAGCGCGAGGATCGCACCGGCCATGAACGCCCGGATGACGGTGTCGCGTGTCGACATGAACGCCTTGGCCTCACCGGCGTCGATCATCTTTCGGACGAGCTCCGCCGGGTTGACGTAGGTCATGGAAACGTCGCTCCTTCGGTTGGACTGGTGATGGAGTCTGAGCACGGGAGGTGTCCTCGCTGTGACCGCTGTGCGACCACCACATCACGTCGGGCGCACTCCTGGGACGGGTGACTTCGGCGTGATCGTTTACATCGCCGCAACAAACCTGCGGAAGTCTGGGCGCACGCCGCGACCGAGGAGAGATCGTCATGACCCCGATCATGAGCAAGTCCGACGCCGCCGACCTGGTGGTCGCCGCACGGGTGCGCAAGGGCCTGACCTGGGCGCAGATCGCGGACCAGCTCGGCGCCCCGGTCGTGTGGGTCACCGCCGCCCTGCTCGGACAGCACCCGATGACACCGGAACAGGCCCAGACGGTCTGCGGTCTCCTCGACCTGGACGACGCGGTCGCGGAAAGCCTACGGAGCCAGCCCGCACGCGGCACGGAGCCGGCCATCATGAACGACCCGACGATCTACCGCTTCGTCGAGGCGCTGTCCGTCTACGGGCCCGCGCTGAAGGAGCTGATCCACGAGGAGTTCGGCGACGGCATCATGAGCGCGATCAACTTCAAAATCGACATCGCGCGCCGCCCGGACCCCGACGGCGACAGGGTGGTGGTCACCTTCGACGGCAAGTTCCTCGACTACCGATGGTGACTGAGCCCCACTTCGCCACCTGGCCGAGCACCACCGGCCCACAGGCCACAAGCCGCCGCACCGCGAGCACACCCCATCACCAGAACGTCAGCGCCCCGACCGCAGAACCCACGGGCGGCCCCAGCCCCAGCCACGACACGACGGGCGCGTCGGCACCCAAGACCGCCCGTCGCCGCGTCCTCCGGACAGGGACCGCAGCCCTGACCGTGTCCAGGTCGTACGCACAGCCGTCACGAAGTGATCGTGACGGCGACCTCGTCGAAGCTCTTCCCGATCGTCGCACGCACCCGGACCGTGCCCGTTCGGGTGCCGATCGTCAGCTCGCCCGTCGTTGCGTCGATGCGGCAGCCGAGGGCGGCGCCGACGATCCGGTAACGGATCGGCGCGCCGGTCGGCGTCGATTCGGCTGTGATCGCAACGGTATTCGGCGCTCCGGGTGTCGACACGGCCACCGTCGGAGTGGCCGCCTGTGCGTTGCGCACTGCCGCCACGCCGGTGTAAGGGTCGGTGTGTTCGACACCGTTGGCGTTGACGAAGAACTCGGGGGCGCCGGGGCTGGTTTCGCGGAGCCCTCGAACGTGCTCCGGTGAGGCGAACGCGTCGCGCCACGCGTTCGTCGGAACCTCGAGTGAGCGCAGGTCCTGGGTGACGCTGAAACTGGCGGACTGTATGTCCGCCGGAGCCGGGTTGGAGGTGTTCGCAACGAATGGGCGAATATTGATCGTAGCCCGGCCGATGGTGACTTCGTCATGGCCGATCATCTCCCCGGACGAGTCGATCCCCCAGCCCTCGGTGACCCTCGACGGGTGGTTGGTCTTCAGTATGAACGGCCCGAAGGGCGTGTCGGGCATGCGGTGCCGGGTATTGATGGGGTCGGGCACGGCGGGGAAGAACTCGTTGACCAGGCCGCCTCGGCACCCGGCGCCGGAGCCACCGCCCTGCGCCGCGAACGTGTGCCGGAAGTTCGCACCGTAGCTGTGCGCCTCGGCACCGCCGGTCTCGCTCGTCGACGCGATACTGCCCGGTGCCATGATCAGGAGCACCTCGGCGGTGTCGGCTGCGCCGGAGCCCCCGGGATCGTCAGCGCGGATGCCGATGATGCCGCCCTGCTGCGTGGCGCCGAGTGTCACCCGCCCGGTGGTGTCGATGGTCGTGCCCGAGTCGATCGCCGCGGTGCCCGCGACCAGCGACCAGGTCACTGTCTGGCGTGACGGCACCGTGCCCTGCAGGGTTACCCCGACAGGCATCGGCACCGAGATCCGCCGGTTGTTCACGCCCACCGGGCCGACCGTCACGGATTGACGTTGCACGGCGAGAATGCCGCTGACCGCCCGATTGCCCGCTGTACGTTGCAGCGCAAGGATGTTCGCGGCCGGGCCGACCAAGGCCGGCGACTTGCGCGGACCTGCGCGATGGACCGGCGTCCGGTGCACGGGCTGGAGGTCGAACGCCATCTTCCCAGGTTAGGCGGGGGTGGGTCGGGCGACAATGCCCGATGGGGCGAGTCTCGCTGCCCGATCGGGCAGTGTCACCCGACTGACCTCGACTTGGTGTTCAGCGTGTTCCTCGTTCGTCTTGATCCGCTGATGGCCGCCGGACTATCGAGGGCCGGACGGTGTGGACGCTTAGAGTGGATGGGTGGATGATGCTGCGGTTCGCATGGCGCTCTCGGTGGCGAGGGCGGCCGAATACTGCGGTTGCTTCGAGCCGGGCGACTGGCCGGACCTCGCGGTCAGCATGCTGCTCGAAGGCAGCGAAGATGCCGAGATCGCCGAGTTGGCCGGCCTGAGCCGCCAGGTGAGCGGGTGGGACACAGAACCGCTGGTGGCCGCCGCGTGCGAGCGGCACGGGGTCTCGACATCCGGCGCGGACGAGTCGACGAATCTCATGGCCCGGTTGATGGCAGACGAACTCCGCGCCCGGCCCGCCTCGGTCACCTCGCCGATGATCCGCCTGCTGGCCCGGCTCGCGCCCCCGGACTTCGAGTCGGACCTGGCAAACCAATGCTTGGGCGTGGAGGAGTACCTGGACTGCGATTGCGTCCAGGTCGACCCTGTTCTCGAGGCGGAACTGGGACTGTTGCCGACACTGCGGCTACCTGCACCCGTGGTCCGAACACTCGCGCGGCCATTGCGCTCGACTCTCCCGGCGGCTCAACCCCCTCGTGGGCATCGCGGGCCCTAGCCAACGCATTCGTGGTCCGCCGGGTGTGGACCACCGCTCCCATCGGACACAGCGCAACCGCGAGTGCCAAGCCCGACAACGGGATGAACGTAGCGAGCGGCCAACGCGCTGTCATGCCGCATAGCGGGGCGTTCCGTCTCGTGGGCAGCGGCGGTGTTCTGCATGACCGACTGCCTGATCCTGTTTCAGCGCAACGCAAAACCTGAGCTGCGACGACCAGCGGTGGCCGGCAGCCAGGTGCCGGCCACCGCTGGTCGCGGCGCGGTGGGTGCTATCCCAGCGACGAGTCGATGTGGCTGGCCAGTTCGGCGGGCGACGGGTGCGCCCAGACCTCCGCCGGGGTCAGGACCACGTCCAGGTCGACGTGGAGCCTGCGGGTGAAGGCGACGGCGAGGAGCGAGTCCAGCCCGAGGTCGGTGAACTTCGCGTGGGCCGCGACGGCCGAGGGTTGGGTGCCGAGCAGGGTGGCGAGCGCGTCCACCACCGCCTGCTCCACCATGCGGGCACGGGCCGGCCCAGGCTGACGGCCGCGCAGGTCGAGCGGCGTGTCATCGCGGCGGGTTGCCTCGCCGGTGCCCAGCTCCGCGAGGAGCGGGCTGTCGAGCGCGTGCGGGAAGGCGCGGTACAGCAGTTCCGGTTGGTAGTCGAACACTCCGGTGTTCACCCGTTGGTGTCGAAGGAGCGCGGTCAGCGCGGCGAATCCGTCCGAAGTGGACAGGGTGTCGAATCCGCGCACGGCAAAGTCCGTCGCACGCCCCGCTTCACCCCACGCTCCCCAGTCCACCGACAGGGTGGGCAGTCCCCGATCCCGTCGCCACCGGGCGAAGGCGTCCACCCAACAACCGGCCGCCGCGTAGTTGGCCTGGCCCGGGTTGCCCAGCACCGCCGACATGGACGAGAAGACGACGAACCAGTCCAGCGGCAGCCCTTCGGTGGCGTGGTGCAGGTTCAGCAGGCCGGTGACCTTCGGGTGCCACACGCGGGCCAGCTTGTCCGGGGTCATGGCCGTCAGCGGCGCGTCGTCGAGCACCACGGCGGTGTGCAGGACGCCCCGCAGCTCCGCTCCCGCCGCCGCGACCAGGCGTCGGGCCGTCTCCGGGTCGGTCACGTCGCCGCGCACGACTTCCACCTCACATCCGGTGGCCGCGACCGCGTCGAGCACGGTGGCGGCGTCGGGAGCGAGGTCACCGCGACCTCCGAGGACGACGCGACCGGCGCCGGCTTCGGCCAACCAACGGGCCGCTTCCAGGCCCAGGCCGCGTGTGCCTCCCGTGACGATGTAGGCGGCGCCCTCGCGCACCACGTTCTCGGGGGTGGGGGCGTGGACACGTATCCGCTGCCCGACCGCGGGAAAGGTGAGCGCGATGCGGCCGATGAGGTCGCCGGAAGCCAGAGCCCTGAACGCTTCCGGCGCCGCGGTCAGCGGTACGACCCGAGCGGGCAGCAGGGGCAGCGCGCCGGCCGCGATCTCGTCCAGCACCCGCAGCATCGCCGCGCGGAACACGGCCGGCTGCTCGTTCGCGGTGAGCACGAGGTCCAGGGCGGTGTAGGTGTTGCCGTGCCGGAACGTGCCGAGGTCCACGCGCGCGCCGTCGTACAGGTCGCGCTTGCCGATCTCGACGAAGCGCCCGGTCGGGGCGAGCAGGTCCAGGGACGCCCGCATGGCGGCTCCGGTCAACGAGTTGAGCACGACGTCGACACCGCGGCCGCCGGTGACCTCACGCACCTGCTCGGCGAAGTCCAGCGCCCGCGAGTCGAACACGTGCTCCACGCCGTGCTCATGCAGGTAACGGCGCTTGGCCTCGGTGCCCGCGGTGCCGATGACCACGGCGCCCAGCAGCCGGGCGACCTCGATCGCGGCGAGCCCGGTGCCGCCGGCGGCGGAGTGCACCAGCACGGTCTCGCCTTCCCGCAGCCGGGCGAGGTCGTGCAGCGAGTGCCACGCCGTGACGTAGGTGAGCACCGACGCGACGATGTCGACCGGGTCGAAACCGTCGGGGACGCGCGCGGTCAGGTCGGCGCGGGCCAGGCAGTGTGAGCCCATCGACCCGCTGCCGTCCGTGATCACGGACGTGACCAGGTCGCCGGGCTCGAGATCGTCGACACCGTCGCCGACCGCGAGCACCACCCCGGCGGCGTCGGAGCCGAGAGCGGGCGGAACCCCGTCGTCGGTCGGGTAGATGCCCAGCGCGATCAACACCTCGCGGAAGTGCACGGTGCACGCCTGAGGGCGCACCAACACCTGCCCGGGACCGGGTGCGGGCAGCGGCTCGTCGGTCGCGACCAGGCGCAGCAGGTCCAAGCCGCCGTCGGGGTGCGCGCGCAGGGTGAACTCGTCCTCGCCGACGACCGCGTCGACCTCCCGGTTGCCCTGCGGCGGCCGGGCCGTCAGCGGGGCGCGCGCCAACCTGGCCACGTGCCGCTGCCCCGCGCGCCACGCGACCTCGGGCTCGGGGGTGCCGGTCGTCAGCTCCGCGACGACGTCGGCCAGGTCCTCGGCCGTGCCGGTGTCACCGTCGATCCAGCTCACCGCCGACTCGGGCTGCTCCACGCCGGCCACGCGCAGCAACCCGCCCAACGCGCACACGCCGGGGTCCACCCGGTCGTCGTCGAGCACGGGTCGCGCGTTGCGGCTGACCAGCCAAAGCCGGGTGGGTGACGTGTGCCGCCCGTGCTCGCGCAGGAGCGCCGTCACGTTCGTCACCCGGTCCAGGTCGTCGAGGTCACCCGTGGCGCACCACACGACGGCGGCCGCTCCGGGCTCGGGGACCGCCGCGGTGTCCCGCTGCACGGTCACCCGCAGCCCGGTAGCCGCGAGCGCCGCCGCCACCCGGTCGGCGATGCCGTCGTGATCGCCGGGTTCCCCGACCACGACCCAGTCCCCGGTCCGGGACGTGACCGGCTGCTCCGGCAGGGGGAGCTGCGACCAGGAGATCTCGAACAGCCTGGAGTCCAGCCGCGCGTGCACGGTGGAGGTCCGGGTGTTGCGGACCAGGGTCACGTCCTCCAGCGCGCCGACCCACTCCCCCGCCTCGTCGTAGAGGTCGGCGCGACCGATCGCGGTGGTGCCGTCGTCGCACGCCTCGGCACGGACCCACGTGATGCGCCCGGGGTCGGCGGGCAGCACGACGTCACCGATCGCGGTGGGCAGCCAGGGTCCGCCGTCGTCCGCCTCACGGCCGCGCACCAGGCAGGCGGCGACCGACAGCACGCACCCGTCGAACAGCACCGGGTGGATCCGCGGCGCCCCGGTGCGGATCTCCGCGTCGACGGGCACGTCGAGCCGGGTGACGCCGTCGTCGGTGGTGGCGGTGATCGAGTGGAAGACCGGTCCGGTGTCCAGGCCGATCCGGCGGAACGCCGCGTACAGGTCGTCGGACGCGGCCGGCGCGTCGGGCACGCGCAGCGCCGGGCGGACGTCGACCGATCCCTCGTCGCGGGTGGCGGTCGCCGCGGCCACCCGGTCCCACCCGGCGCCGGCGCGCTGGACGATCTCGAAGTTCACCCGGCGACCGCTCTTGGTGGCCGCGACCTGCAACGGCACGGACGCGGCCTGCGGCAGCATCCGCTCGAACCGCACGTCGGTCAGGCGGATCTCGTCCAGCGGGCAGTCCAGCACGGCGGTGGAGGCCGCCAGGACCAGCTCGACGTACGCGGCGCCGGGCACGAGCGGCGTGCCGTGCAGCGTGTGCTGCGACAACCAGTCGACGCGATCCGTGCCGAGGTCGGCGCTCCACACGTGGCGCGTGCCGTCCTCGGCGTCCGGATCGGGCACGGCCGACCGCTCGCCCAGCCACATGTGCGCCGCCGTGCCGCGCGCCCGGTGCTCGTGCTCCTGCCAGTACGGGGAGCGGTCGAAAGCCGTGGGCGGCAGCGTGGTCCGCGCCCCACCGCCGTTGACGGCGACGAGGTCCACCGGCACTCCGGCCACGTGCAGGGCGGCGGCGGCGCGGCACATCGCCTCGTGCCCGTCCAGGTCCCGCACGAGGGAGCCCGTCGTCACCACCGGCACCCCCACCGCCTGCGCGTTCTCCTCCACCGCCTGCGTCAGCAGCGGGTGCGGCGACAGTTCCAGGAACACCCGGTGCCCGTCCTCCAGCAGTGCCCGGCACGCCAGGTCGAAGCGGACCGGCGCGCGCAGGTTCCGCGCCCAGTAGGCGCTGTCGAAGACCACCTGCTCCCGCGAGCCCAAGGCGGTGGAGTAGAACGGCGCGGTCGCCGGGGCGCCCGACAGCCAGGAGGTCCGGGCGGCGATTTCGTCCAGGATCGGCTCGACCTGCGGGGAGTGGGCGGCCACCACCACCGCGATCTGCTTGCAGAACACACCGCGGTCCTGCCAGCGGCGCAGCAGATCCGCCACGGCCGGGCCGTCGCCCGCGACGACGGTGGACGCCGGCGCGGTCACCACCGCGACGGACACGCCGGTGACGTCGGCGATCTCGGCCTCGACCTGCTCGACGGGCAGTGCCACCACGGCCATGCAGCCGCCCGCGACCCGCTGGAGCAAGGACGATCGGGCGAGCGTGATGCGCATGCCCTCCTCGGGGGTGAGGATGCCCGCCGCCACCGCGGCAGCCGCCTCGCCCATCGAGTGACCCACCACGGCGGCCGGGCGCAGTCCCCGGTCCCGCCACATCTCGGCCAGCGCCGTCTGCACCGTGAACACCATCGGCTGGACCAGGTCCATCCGCTCCGGGTGCTCGCCGGAGGCCAGCAGCCGCCGCACCGGAACGCCCTCCGCGCCGGCGACGGCGTCGAGCCGGTCGACCGCGCGGGTGAACGCGGGGTCGTGGTCGAGGAGGTCGCGGGCCATGCCGGCCCACTGCGAGCCGTGCCCGGAGAACACCCACACCGGCATGCCGGGATCGGTGGTCGCCCCGGCGACCACGTCGGGGTGGTCCTGTCCCCCGGCCAGCTCGCGCAGGGCTCCCACCAGACCCTCGCGGTCACGTGCGACCACGCAGGCGCGCGAGGACAGGTGGCTGCGGTGCGCGGCGAGCGTGTGCGCGACATCCGCCAAGGGGTCGGTCGCCGCCTCCACGTGCTCCGCCAGTCGGCGTGCCGTGGCGGCCAGCCCGCCCGGTGAGGCGGCCGACACCGGGTACACCGCCACCCGGTCCGGCCGGGTGGGCGGGCGGTGGACCGGCGTCGGCGCGGGTGGGGCCTGTTCGACGATGGCGTGCGCGTTCGCCCCGGTCACCCCGAACGCCGACACCCCGGCGCGGCGCGGCCGATCCGGGCTGTCCCACGTCGTGGTGCCGGTCGGCACGAAGAAGCGGGTGCCGTCGGCGTCGATCCGGGGGTTCCACCGGGTGAAGTGGAGGTTCGCCGGGATGGTCCCCCGCTGCACCGCCAGCGCGGCCTTGATGAGCCCGAGCACACCGGCCGCGCTCTCCGGGTGGCCGACGTTGGTCTTCAACGAGCCCAACGCGCACGGCTCGCCGGACCTGCCGTAGGTGTCGGAGAGCGCGGCGAACTCGATCGGGTCGCCGACCGCGGTGCCCGTGCCGTGTGCCTCCACGTAGCCGATGTCGCCAGGGGTGACGCCCGCGGAGCGCAACGCCGCCTTGATGACCTCGCGCTGGGCCGCGCGGGAGGGCTGCGTGATGCCCTGCACCCGCCCGGCGTGGTTGATCGCCGTTCCGCTGACCACCGCCAGCACGTGGTCCCCGTCGCGCCGCGCGTCGGCCAATCGCTTCAGCACGACCATTCCGCAACCCTCACCGCGCACGAAGCCGTCCGCGCTCTCGTCGAAGGCCGCGCACCGCCCGCGCGAGGACAGCGCCCCGGCGCGGGCGAACCCGATGAGACCGCCCCACTCCAGCTGCACGGTGGCGCCGCCCGCCAGGGCCAGGTCGGACTCGCCGTTGTGCAGCGAGCGGCACGCCAGGTGCACCGCGATCAGGGAGGAGGCGCAGGCGCCGTCCACCGCCAGGGACGGCCCGTTGACGTCGAGGATGTAGGAGATCCGCCCCGGCGCGCCCGACGGGACCGCCGAGATGCCGTGGTACACGTTGAAGTCCGCCAGCGTGAACCGCTTGGCGTAGTCGGCGCCGGAGATGCCGATGAACATGCCGGTCCGCGATCCCGCCAGCGAACGCGGGGGGATGTTGGAGTCCTCCAGCGCTTCCCAGGTGGTCTCCATCAACAGCCGGTGCTGCGGATCCACGCTGGCCGCCTCGCAGGCGGGTATGCCGAAGAAACCGGGGTCGAACTCCTCGATGTCGTCGAGGAAGGAGCCGCTGCGCAAGGCGGCCGAGTCCGCGAGGTCGGCCGGGACCACGCGCTCGGTGTCCGACCATCTCGCGCCGGGATCCGAGCCGATCACGGCGTCGCGCCGGTCCAGCAGCAACTGCCACAGCCCAGCCGCCGACGTTACCCCGCCCGGTGTCCTGCACGCCGTGCCGATGATCGCCACCGGCGTCTGCCGCGAGGTGCCTGGAATGTTTTCGTCCATGCCATTTTCCTTTCGTGGCCTTCGGTTTCGGGTGGGAACAACGGGGGGTGACTCACCGTGGGTTCGTCGCGGGCGCGCCACGTGGGAGATTGCCGTGGCCGGACTCAGGCGAAGAACTTGAGCGCCTTGAGGGCCGTGCGTGCGATCGGCGTGCCCAGCAGTGCCGGGATAGTGGTTTCTCCGCCAAGGTACGAGTCGAGCCCACGCCACGCCACGGGCGTGGCGGTCAGCGCGGTGTGGAACAGGGTGGGGCGCTTCGAGAACACGTCCATGACGTCACGGGAGGCCCGCATCTCGACCTCCAGGATGGAGCGGACCGCGCCGGTGTAGGCGGCAAGCGCCCGTTCCAGGTCCGCCTGCTGCGACGCTCTCGCGATGCCCGCTGCCGCGTCGCCTGCCCACAGGCCCGAGCGCAGCGCGAAGGAAATCCCTTCCCTGGACCACGGATCGCACAACCCGGCGGCGTCACCGGCCACGATCGTGCGGCCACGCGCCAGCGGCGACCCGGGGTGGCGGCACCTCGTGAGGTGGCCGGTGTCGTGCAGCGGAGTCCGGTCCGCCAAGCGATGGCGTTCCAGGAACTCCCGCATGTACGCCTTCGTCGCCTCGCCCTGGCCGCGAGCGGCGACCACACCGGCCGTGCAGATGTCGCCCTTGGGGAAGACCCACCCGAACGAACCGGGCAGCGGCCCCCACTCCATCAGCATCCGGCCGCGCCACGCCGCCGCGTCACGCGGATCGACCGGCACCTCGACCTCGAGCGCCAAGTCCACCTGCTCGCAGCGCACCCCGACGTGGCGGCCCACCCGACTGGCGCTGCCGTCCGCGCCCACCACCGCGCGTGCGCGGATCCGCTCGCCGCCACCGGTGCGCACGACGACCTCGCCCGGCACGTCCTCCAGCGCCGCCACGGCGGTCCGGTCCCGCACCACGGCACCGGCTTCGGCCGCGGCCTTGGTGAGCGCCGCGTCCAGCTCGTCGCGGAACACCATCCTGCACCGGACTGCCGCGGTGGAGCCGAAGGTGCGCTCACGGCGCCCCCGCAGCCCGAACGTGATCGACTCGACCTCGTCGCGGATCGTGACGCCGAGGTCTGCCGGCAGGAACGCCTGCGAACACCCGATCAGCCCGCCGCCGCACGTCTTGTACCGCGGCACGGCGGCACGTTCGAGCAGGAGCACGTCGCACCCCGCTTCCGCCGCTACACGGGCCGCGGTCGCGCCGGCCGGACCCGCGCCGACGACCACCACGTCCCACGGCTTCCCGTCTGATCCACCCGCTGTCATCCGATCACCGTCCACAATGGAGAGAGGGCACGATTGGGCACCCCGAAAGGGTCACAAGCTCGTTCCGCCCGTGGTCCGGGCGATCGCCGTCACCCGCTCAACGGTCATCGGGCGATGGAAGCGGCGATCGGCTGGAACGTAACAACGACATGGAGGTCGGCGCTGAACCGACGAGGACAATGAAGCCGGTAGGGACCGGTGAATCGTCAAATCGGGAGTTCTGACATCACTCTGCGTGATGCGGAAATGTGCGGTCGAGCGCGGTCGAGCGCGGTCGTCCGGTGGCCGCGGTCCACCAGGACTACCGCCGTCAGGTCATCCTCGCGGTGGGCAGTACACCGTCAGCACCGGACCGGCCGGGCTGACCACCATCACGCACGTGGCGGTGAGCACCTGGCCCGCGACTGCGTCGTAGCCCGTCCGGCCGTTCACCGGCTCGGCGTTGGCGTGGGTGGCCGACAGCAGCAGCCCCGCTGCGACCAGACCGACCGCTCGTGTAATGCGATTCATGTCATCTCCTTCGTTCGCTCCACCGCACTGTTCGCAGTGCGGGGTCTGGTGGCGCCGTCCTCCTTGGACGGCGAGGCCGCCCTGCCGCGCGAGCCGCGTGGCCGGGCAGCGGGGGGCGGCACGGGTGCGGAACACTCCGCCGGGCATTGCGACAACTGCGTGCACAGGATGATCGGACCGGCGAGCGACCGCACCGCGAGCGACCCGTCGGCGTGACTGCTCAAGGTGACCATCGCGTGCTCCCGGACCTCCGGGGTGTGCCGGGTGTGGTCCTTGGTGCGCCGGTGGAAGGCCGCGAAGCCGATGACCGCGAACACCGCCAGCCACACCAGGCCGATCAGCGCGTGGGCTGTCGCCCCCCGGTCGGTGAACCCGGCGACGGCGCCGGCCTGCATCGCGCCGTAGGCAAGCAGGAACCTCATCAGGTCGAGGTCCGACGCCGGGTTGGTGATCGGGTTCTGCACCATCGCGTCGACGAGGCTGATCATGATGATCACGAACATGCCGGCCAGCTCGTTGGACACGACGAGTCCCATGACGATGCCCAGCCCGCCGTAGGTCAGCCCGCCGATGAAGAGCCCGAAGCCGAGCAACCAGGGCTGCACCGGATCCCAGAACACCGTCATCAACACGCCCGCGTACAGGGCGACCAGACCGGCCATCAGCAGCAGCCCGACCGCCTTCGCCAGCAGCAGGCACCACCTCGGGTAGCCGGCGTACACCAGCCGTTGGTCGAAGTCGCTCGACCGGCGCATCGACGTGAACATCATGAACCCGACGATCAACGTGACCGCGTTGATGCCGCCGGTGATCATGGCCAGTTCGTTCGCGTCGACCCGCAGCGCGTTGCGCAGCACCCAGGAGTGGAAGTCGATCGGCTCCCCCGGGATGATCGAGGACACCAGGGCCAACCAGAACGGGATGAAGAACACGACCAACCCCAGGGCCAGTCGGTTGCGGGCGTGCTGCGCGATCTCGAAGGCGATCCCCTTCAGCAACAACACGTGCCACGTCGTGCGGTCGTCGAGAGACGCCCACGCGTCCTTCACCCGTTCCGGCAACGACCGCGCTGCGGTCACGTCGCCGCCGCCTTCCTCGTCCTCGGCACGGGCAAGGGCACGGATGGCTGCTCCGCCACCACGCGGCCCGCCCGCAGTCGGGACATGCGGTCGAACCGCTCCAGGTCGTGGGCGATGTGCGAGATGACGAGCACGGACTGGCCGCGGTCGCGCAGCTCGCCGGTGATCGACCAGAACGTCAGGTAGTTGTCCCAGTCGAAGCCCTGGTACGGCTCGTCCATCAGCACGACGCCGGGGTCGTGCATCAGCGCGAGCACCAGGTTCAGCTTCTGCCGCGTGCCGCCGCTGAGGACGCCCGCCCTGGCACGCCGGTACTTGGCGAGGTCCAGTCGCTCCACCAGTTCTTCGGCGCGGTCCAGGCTGTCGAGGTGGTAGGCGCTGCGGAAGTAGCGCAGGTGCTGGTCGACGGTCAACTCGTCGTTGAGCACGATTCGCTGCGGGCAGTAGCCCAGTCGATCGCGGTGCGCGACCGAACCGCGGTCGGGTTTCAGCTCGCCCGCCAGGATCCGCAGCAGGGTCGTCTTGCCGGCGCCGTTCTCACCGATGATCCCCATGATCTCCCCTGGCCGCAGGGCGAAGTCGACGCCCTCCAGGACCCGTCTCGGACCGAACGCCTTGTGCACGTCGACCGCTTGCAAGGTGAAGTCCTCAGTGGACACGAAGATCCTTTCTCGCGGTGCGCCGCGCTCAGCGGTTCCGACAGGTGGCGGCGGTCGCCAGCTCGGTCAGCGCCCGCTTGACCTCCGGCGCCACCGGCGCGACGTCCAGCACGGCCAAGGCCCGTTCCGCGCGCGAGCTGATCAGACGCTCCACATCGGCTTTAGCCCCGGTCGCCACGATCACCTGGCGCAACCGCTGGGCCTCGTCGTGGTTCAGATCGGGTTTGCCGTGCAATGCCACGATCAGCTCGCGTTGAGCGGTCGTGGCGTGCTTCCACGCCAGGGCCATCAGCACCGTCCCCTTGCCCCTGCGCAGGTCGTCCAGATCGGACTTGCCCGTCACCTCCGGGTCCCCGAACACACCCAGCAGGTCGTCACGCAGCTGGAACGCCTCGCCGACCGGCCGCCCGTAGGCGCGGCACACGTCCAGGGTCCGCCGGTCGGCGCCACCCAGCACCGCACCGACCCGCAGCGGCAGTTCCACGGAGTACCGCGCCGTCTTCATCCGGACGACCCGCCACGCGTCCCGCAACGGGTTGTGCGACTCCGCGGCCAGGTCGAGGTACTGGCCCGCGATCAACTCGGTGCGCATCACGTGCAGCAGCGCGGCGGCCTCGCGACGACGGCCCTCCTCCAGCGCCGCCTCGGCGAAGACCTCATCCGACCACACGCAGCACAAGTCCCCGAGCAGGACCGCCGTGCTCATACCGAACCGCTGGGCCGACCGCCAGTTCGCCGGCGCGTTGAAGTGGTCCGCCAGCATCCGGTGCACCGTCGGCTTGCCCCGGCGGACCTCCGCGGAGTCCACGACATCGCCGTGGATCAACGCGAAGGAGTGGAACAGCTCCATCGCCACCCCGACCCGCACCGCGACCTCGTCGTCGACCTGGTCGCCCGCCGCAGCCCACCCGCAGTAGAGGAACAACGGCCGCAGCCGCTTCCCGCCTTCGATGAAGTCCCGCAGAGCGTCGATCAGCGGTGGCAGGCACATGTCCGGCGCTGTGCGCACCTTGTAGTCCAGGAATCGGTCCAACGCGGTGTCCACCCGGTCGCGTACCCGGTGCAGGTCGAGCTGATGCGCCCTCGCCAGTCCGGCGCGCTGGTCGGTCAAGGTGCCGATCGTCATGTTTCCTCCACTTGCATTGACTCTGCGAAAACGGCGGGGACGACGTGATGACCTGCGACGAACCGAATCCGGGAAAGCCCTTCCCGGCAATATCCCGGACAACTCGAAAATTAACAGCACGTCCGGGAGCGCCGCAATCGCTGCACGCCCCGACTGCCCGTTCGAGTCAGTGATCCATGCGCTGAGCTGCGGTTATCGAGAACAGCCCGTCACGAGGCCGTGGCCAGCGGCGTTTTTCTCCACGCTGCGCAGCACACCCACCGATTTCACTTGCCCACACCTACCCATCAGTGTAACGCCGGACTCCCTATCAGTATGAAAAGCGGCGTCCGCGGTTGATGAGGCGCTGGATGGTGTGGCAGTTTCGAGTCGATCCGTTTTCCCGACTTTCCGCGCGGGGCCATTCCTTCACTTCCCACACATGGGGGTCGCCATGACCGACGCCGGATCCGGGCCGCGCACCGACCCCGTACGGCGGATGACCGCCATGCCTCCCCCTGCCCGAGGACCTCCCATGACTCCCTCGGGCGTACTGCACGCATCGCTCATCACCGCCGCCACGTCGACCGACCGGCGAGGAGCGGCCCCTCACGACCCGACCACCACCTGGTGGCGGGCCGGCTACGACCACGACACGAAGGAGTTCCTCATGAAACGTGCTGCGACCTTCCTCGCCGCGGCAGCCGCCTTGGCGCTGTCCGCGGTGTTCTCCGCCGGAACTGCGTCGGCGACGACCTCGGCGGCGACCTCGGCGGCGAACGAACCCACCACCGTCGACACACCGGAAGACGATCACGAGTGGGAGCGCTACCGGGACTACCCGAACTACCTCCTGTGCGAGAGCACCGGCGCCACCGGCGTCGTCCTCGGCCGCTGGGACGACTGGTGGTGCGACGACGACGACGTCCTGTGGGTCAAGAGGTGATGTGACCTGACGTCCTGACACCCCACCCATCGACCGCGAATCGGTGGGTGGGGTGTCAGCGGTGTGGTCCGCTGCTTTCCGGCGGCTGCTGATCCGCACCGACGCCGCCCACGGGTTCGTCGACTGGCTGCACGCAAGGAGATTGGGCTACGGCGTAGGAAACGGCGGGTCTCGTGGGCGAGTCGGTCAGCGTTGGCGTCGAGCCAGATCCGGACGGCTTTGCCGCGGTGGACCGGGCGCCGGTCGCACCGAGACCCGAACATCTCAGCAGCCTGCCGATAGCCCCTCCACCTACCCGACCTCCAGCGCTGCCACCACCCGCAACCGCAGCACCTCAGGGGCCACGGGCAGGCGGACACGGTGGAGCAACCGGACACCGCCGCGGCGGCCGAGGACGAGCCGCAGCACACCATGTTCACCGAGCACCCCGACGCCGACCGCGTGATGCTGCCCCGCCCGCACGCCGATCTGCGCCTGCCCTACGACCAGGTGCTGTACGCGCGCCGGACCCACCGTGACCTCACCGACGACCCGGTGCCGCTGTCGACCCTGGCCACCCTGCTCTCGACGGTGTTCGGCCCGACCCAGAACCCGCACCAGACCTCGTAACCGCCGCCGGGCGCCGGCACGACCTGCCCGGCGATCACCACGGTCCAACGCGAACGAGCGGCGGCGAACGGCGTAAGGCGGGATGGCCGCGGTCGGACAGCGTGATGACTTGCGACAGCCGGGGTCATTCCCCGGCGGGTACGACGCCCTGTCCTCGTTTCTTCCGTTTCGACGCGCGCGTCGGACTCGACCAGAACGTGTGTGCCGGCTGGACGCCCCGTCGGACACGTTGAACCTGTGGCTGCCGCGGTCCGCTCAGGTCCGCGGCGCCACCCTCGACAGAGCCTGGACGGGTGACTCGTTCCGGTGCAGTGCCGCGACGACAACGGACTCGGCGAGCGCTGCCAGCTCCTGTCGGCTCGCCGACGAGCGGGCGGGCAGGTCGGGCATCACCTCCAGCTCGATGACCAGGTCGCGCATCGCGCACACGCGGCGCATCGAATCCCAGAACTCCACCTCGCCGACGAGCGCCGGGGCGCTGGTCGGGTGCCCGCCGGTCAGGAAGCGCAGCGCTACCGGGCGCACGGCGGCTCCGGCGTCCAAGGCCGCCTGGAACGGAGCGTGGCGGAAGTGACCGGTGTCCACGCCGCATCGGGTGGTCCCTTCGGGGAACACCGTCACGGCGCTGCCGTCGCGCAGTATCCCGGCGAGCCGGGCGACGGTGCCGGGCAGCGCTGACAGCCGTGTGCGGTCGATGAAGACCGTGCCCGCCGCCGCGGCGATCCAGCCGAGCAGCGGCCAGCCGCGGACGTCCACGTTGGCCAGCATGGTCGTCGGCCGCACGGCGTTGAGCGCGATCACGTCCAGCCACGAGCGGTGGTTGCACACCACGAGCAGGCGCTGCCACCGCGCGGGCTGCTCGCCGCGCACCACGAGCCGAATGCCCATGGCCCGCAGGGCGAGGCGGGACCACGCACGGTCGACCGCCCGGCGCGTTCGGTGGCCCAGCGCGGGGTAGAGCAGCGAGATCAGGATCCGCAGGGCGATCATCGCCGCGGTGGCCGTCAACCGCACCGTCGACCGCGCCGCCCCGATTCCCGGGTGCTCGTGCGGACAGGGCAGGCAGTGCGCGCCGCAGGGGGAGGCGGGCATCCAGGGGTGACTGGCCGGCCGCGTGAACACCGCGTCCTCGTGCATCAGGCCGGCTCGCCCAGGAAGAACCGGAGGTAGCGCTGATCGACGCGCTCCAACGACAGCAGCACGAACAGGTCGGCGCCGTCGAAGTCCGGATCGTGCGCCGGCCTGCCGCACACCTGGGCGCCCAACCGCAAATACCCTTTGAGCAGAGGCGGAACCGTGATGCGCGCAGGGCGGGTGACATCCTCGGCCCGCCACTCCTGCCGCGGGTGGACCCTATGCTCGTACTGGGCGTAGTGCTTGGCGCGCACCAGGTCCCAGACACCCGCCGCCTGTCCGCCGCCGTCGCGGAGTGGCACCGTGGCGCACCCGGCCAGGTACCGGTGTCCGCTGTGGACCATGTAGCGCGCGATGCCCGCCCACATGAGGCCGACCACCGTGCCCGTGCGGTGCTCGGAGTGGACGCAGGCACGGCCGGCTTCGACCAGAGCGGGCCTCAACGGGGCCAGTGCGGTGAGGTCGAAGTTCGTCTCGGAGTACAGGCGGCCCGCCCGAGCGGCCCGGTCGGGCGGCAGCATCCGGTAGGTCGAGACGACCTCGCCCGTCGCGTCGTCCCGGATGAGGAGGTGGTCGCAGAACTCGTCGAACTCGTCGATGTCCCGGCCCGGTGGGGAACCGTGCAGCCGCGCGCCCAGTTCCTCGGCGAACACCAGGTACCGCAGGCGCTGCACGGCGTCGACGTCCGCGGGTGTGCTCGCGACGAACAACGAGTACCGGCCGGTCGCGACCAGCGGTTGCGCGTTGCCGACAGGAGTGTCCGCCAGCGGTGGCGACTGTGCCATGGCCTTCGGCCCTATCTGCTCAGGTCCCACCCGGGACAACCCGTTCCCCGACCGGCCGAGGGAATCGGCAGTCAGGGCAGGTTCTTCTCCAAGGCGGCCACGTACGCCTTCATCAGGTGGTCCCGCATCCCGTCGCCGGCGGGGGCGAGCGGGTCGGCCATCATGCCCTTGCCGCGGTCGAGCAGGTTGGACACCGCGGGCATGGACTCGCGGACCCGGCCGGAGGAGTCGATGTAGCGCAGCGACGCGACGTGGTGGAACACCGGCTCGGGCGGGACCTGGGCGACGATGTCGTTGTTGTTGACCACCCGGAACGTGCGCCCTTTCAGGGCCTTGTCGTAGGCGGAGGCCAAGGAGCGGTCGCAGGTGCGGGGCTGGCCGAAGGTGTAGACGCCCTGGGCCGAGAGCCTGGGGTCCTCGAAGTGCAGCCAAGCCGCGGCCAGCATCGCCAGCCCACCACCGAGGCTGTGCCCGGTGAACCACACAGTCTGCTCGGCATCACGCAGCTCCTCCACGGCCGCGAGCACGGACGGCATCACCGCCCGCAGCGCCTCGGCGAACCCGTAGTGGACCAGACCGGTGCCCGCCGGACCCGGCCACGGCGGAGTGGTCGTATCCGACAGCCAGTCCCGCAACTGGACCGGCTCCGTGCCGCGGAACGCGGTGACGATCATCGTCGGACTGGCCATCGTGTACGCCTGGGTGTCGCTGAGCGCGAACGGCGGCGAGAACGTCGAGTGGTGGTGGCGGACCCGGTCGAACCCCCACTCGGCGGCGGTCGCCTCGATCTGTTCCCGGTCCTGGTAGGCCAACTCGGCGGCCTTGGCCATGCAGTACGCCTGGCGGGCGTCGTACCCGGTGGCCTGGTGGTTCAGCGTCGGCGCAGACATCATCCATCCTCACGAAGGCAACAGGTCGCATGGCGGCGACGATCCCGCCCGCACTTCCTGCCTACCTGTGCCCCTACCCGACCCACCACCGCACAGCCGGTCCTTCACCCCACCGAGGCGCTCTCTCACCCTGTTCGTGTTCACCAAGCGGAATCCGAACCGGTCGGTGACGCGTCCCAACGCTCCTCGGGGCGGCCGGTCTGCATCCGATCAGGTCCTCGGGCATGACGCGCTCCTCGCTGTCGCCCAAGGTGGGCTCTCCTCGCTCCCGTACGTCCGTTCGTTGGTCGAATCGGTTCGACCAACCGAGAGACCGTTGCGCTGCGACTTCCAGTAGCCGTAGCGTCTAAACCGCTCGAACCGGTTCGACTCTTGTCCCCCACCTTCCCCGGAGTCCCCATGGTTCAACGGCGAACTCTGCCCTTGGCGCTGGCCGCTGTCCTGGCCGCGTGCGCCCTGTCCCCCAGCGCCGCCTCGGCGGCCACCGACACCCTGACCGTCGACCTCGGCGCCAGCACCGGCGCCTTCCACGGCGGTGCCGCAGGTTCCCTCTACGGCGTCTACGGCCCCGGCGTGCCCAGCGACGCCGTGCTCGCGGGCTTCTACCCCAAGACCCTGTCCACCAAGTCGCAGGACGGCCCGCAGCACCCCGGCGCCGACGCGCTGGAAGTGGTCGAGCCCTTCGTGGCCAACGGCGGCCGTGACGTCTACATCTACATGACCGACGTCTACCGGGGCTTCCCGTACCAGCGGCAGCCCGGCCAGGCCGGTCGCGACGACTACCGGACCAAGATCGAGGCCCAAGTCCGCCAGGTGGTGGGGTCGCCGCACCGTGACCACATCGTCTACGTGCCCTTCAACGAGCCGGAAGGCAACTTCTACGGCACCGGCCAGCACAGCTACGACAAGGTCAGCTGGCTGCGCGACCCACGCGCCTACTTCGAGGAGTGGAAGCAGCTCTACGACCTGATCAAGCGGCTGGACCCCGGCGCCCGCATCGCCGGACCCAACACCAGCGTGCTGTACGACCAGGTGAAGGGCTTCCTGGAGTACTGCAAGGCGAACGACTGCATGCCCGACGTGATCACCTGGCACGAGCTCTCGTCGCCGGACAAGGTGCGCAACAGTGTCGCCAAGTACCGCTCGTGGGAACGGGAGCTGGGCATCGGTCCGCTGCCCGTCAACATCAACGAGTACGCCTACCGCTACCACCTCTCGGTGCCCGGTCAGATGATCCAGTGGATCTCCGCGCTGGAAGAGTCCAAGGTGGACGGCGACCTGGCGTACTGGAACATCGACGGCAACCTCAACGACTCGGTCGCCGAGGCCAACAAGGCCAACGGCCAGTGGTGGCTGTTCAACGCCTACGGTCGGATGAGCGGCGACACGGTCCGCGTGACCCCTCCGAACCCCGGGCAGCAGTACACCCTTCAGGGCGTGGCCACGGTCGACCGCGGCAAGAGGCAGTCGCGCACCATCCTCGGCGGCGCGGACGGCTCCGCCGACGTGCGCTTCACCAACGTCGACCGCGGTCTGTTCGGCGACCGGGTGCACGTCACCGTGGAAGAGATCCCGTGGACGGGGCAGCTCGGCGACTCCCCCGCGCCGCGGCGGCTGCTCGAGACCGTGCGCACCGTGGCCGGCGACGGCAGCCTGGTCCTGCCGTTCACCGACCTGAAGGAGATGTCGGCATACCAGGTGATCATCAGCCCGGCCGGCCGCGGCACGACCGCCGGGGCGAGCACGCGGTGGCAGAAGACCTACGAGGCCGAGGATGCCGCGCACACCGGCACCGGCTGGAGCCGCAACGGCCCCGAGGGCAGTCCGCGCAACGTCGGCAAGTTCGCCACCTCGAACCTCTACAACGTCGGCGGTCTGCGCACCGGCTCCGACGTAGTGCTCACGTTCGACGTGGAGGTCCCGGAAGCAGGCGCCTACGACCTCAGCGTGTTCGCCAGCAGCTATTGAGCCGAAAGTGTTCGGTTGCCTACATGATGGCGTAGCGGACGTGTGGGGCACGGAAGTAGCCGCGGACGATGTGCGGTTGGCGTTGGCGGCGGCGTAGGAAGCGTCGGGATTCGTGGGCGAGGCGGTCGACGGTGTGGGCTCGGGAGGCGTTGACGTTGCGTTTGAGGTCGGCGTTGAGCAGTTCGTCGGGGTTGAGTTCGGGGCTGTAGCCGGGCATCAGGTGCAGCTCGACCCGGTCGGCATTGCTTCGATGGACCGGGTGCCGGTCGGCGACGACGTGGACCTTCCGGCCGGCCTGGCTTGCCACGCGGTCGAGGAACGCGGTGAACACCGGTGCGGTGAACCGCTCGGTGAACACGGTGAACCACAGCGCGCCGCGTGAGGCGACGGCGGACATGACGTTGACCCGCAGGCGTTTCCCGGTCACCCGCATGATCGGCGTGCGGCCCTTCGGCGCCCAGGACCGGCCTGGCGGTGCGGCGTCGGAGTGCAGCCCGCACTGGTCCACCCACGCGATCGCCGCACCCTCCGATTTTGCCCGTGTCTCGATCGCCGGGTACTGCTCGTCCAGCCACGCGCGCACCGCGGCGGGTTGCTGTTCGTAGGCGCGTCGGGCCGGGCGTTGCGGGGTGAATCCGTGGCGGCGCAGCCACAGCCCGACGCCCTGCTCGGTCATGTCGACCCCGACGACCAGCCGGATCAGCTCGACCACCGCCTGGCGGGTCCACAGCGGGCCGCCGATCAGCAGCTCCTCGGGCGTGTAGTCGGCCATGGCCGTGAACAGGGTGCCCCGATCCGCCGCATTGATCAGTTCGGCGGGGCCGGGCCGCCCCGTGCGGGTCGCCAGGCCGTCGCGACCCTCCCGCCGGTAGGCACGCCACCAGGTGCCCACCGAGCGCTCCGAGACTCCGAATACCTCCGCGGCCTGCCGATAGCCCTCGACCCGACCGGACTCCAGCGCGGCCACCACCCGCAACCGCAGCACCTCACGCTCTGCGGGCGACAACCGGTGCGCACCCTCTAGCCTGAACCGACTTTATCGAGCCACAGGATCGGGTATCGGTTCAGAATGGTCACCAGAACCCACGCGAAGAGGCTCTGGAGCGAGGCTGCAATCACGCAGTGCGGAGTGCGAGGTCCCCTTGCGAGGGGCCGGGCAGGTGCGCGCGAGTCACGCAACCTCTGATAGGGCATAGTGTCCTGCGGTGTCATCGGCCGATGTCGCCTGCCTATGGAGAAGGTGGCAGGAAGTGACGTCGCGCTCACGTGTCCGATGGGCCCGGACCGCCGTGTTGATCGCCTTGGCCGGGGGCACGTGCGCGGTGTCCGCGACACCCTTGGCAGGCGCCCCGGCACCCATCAGCATCCTGAGCGTGTCAGCCGAGAACGTGAAGCCCGGCGACAAGGTTCACGTTCAGTTCCGCGTCACGAACAACGGGAGCGGGGCGGACACGGCCATCGTGGTGGTCGGTGGCGGCCTGCAATGCACCACCGGGTGTCGGGCGGAGCCGAACCTCAAACCTGGCCAGAGCCAGGACTTCCAGGCCACCGTCGTCGCGCCCGAGGTGAACGCGGGCGAGACCCTCGGTGTCAACATCTCGGTCGCCGTGCGGCTCGGCGGGCAGAACAGCTCCGACTACAGGATGGTCTACATTCACGGCGCGGGCGCGACGCAACCCGATGCGGACAAGCCGTCGTCTGATGCGGACAAACCGTCGTCCGAAGTGGACGGGGTGTCTGGCTGGGTCCGCGACACCAGCGGCAAGGCGATCGGCGGCGTGGCCCTGACCGTCCAGGACAGCGCCGGGCACGAGTACCGCACGACCAGCGACCAGAGCGGCCGGTTCTCGACCAAGTCGGGCGCCGGCAAGCCGATCGCCGAGGGCCAGATCACGGTCGACGCGGCCCTGGACGGCTATCGCGCCACCCGCACGACCGTACGGGGCTCCGCGGGTGACACCGTGACCGTGGAGCTGACCTTGGCCGCCGTGGCCACGCCGGCCGAGACTCTGCCGTCGCCCACTGCAACGACGGCAGCGGACCAGACTCCCGAGTCGAAGATCAGCGCAGCCGCAGCGCCACCCCCCGCTCAGGAAGCCGGCAACGACGAGCGCAGCGGTTCGCTGCCATTCATCCTGGGCGGCCTGCTGGCCGCCGCCGGCCTCGGCGCACTGGCCCTGATCGTAAACCGCCGCCGGAACACGCCGGACGGGCCGGCTCCGCACGCGGCGACTCAGCCGACGGCGCCGGCCGGAGCGGGCATGAGCGACGCACCGACCGTGGTGCTGTACACGAGACCGACGGCCGACGGGTTCCCCGGCCCGTACAGCGGGCCCACTCAGGGCGACAACCAGCAGCGCAGCGACGACCCATACGGCGGGCCGGGCCTCTAAGTACTTCAGCCGTACCTGCTGGATCCTGATCGTCATCGCCCCGGTGTGAAAGGGCCGCTGTTCAGGCCGTCTGTTGCCGCTGCCGGTAGGTGCTGCTCTTGGTGCGGTTACCGCAGGTGACCATCGAGCATCAGCGACCTGCGCCACTGCGAGAGACGTCGTATAAGTACCCCCGACTCCGAACTTCGTGGCGGCACACGATCGTCTGCTTTCCACGGCCGGCGGTCCCGCTTCGGTGGCGATCGTCAGAACGGCTCCTCCTCGAACTTCGACAGCCGACGCTTGACGGCCTTCTCCGGCAGCAGGTGCCGCATGCCGTCGCCTACGCGCTGCGCAACGGCCTGATCTGACCGACGGCGCACCTGAGCCGCCGTCGACTGAGCGAAGAGGACGACACCAACAACGGCGGCACCGGCGAGGGTGACGGTTCCGCGATCCGGATCGGCTCCACCTCCTACACCAAGGGAGTGGGCGCGCACGCCGACTCCGCGGTGCACGTCTACCTCGGACGCGCCTGCCAGCGGTTCGAGGCCGAGGTAGGGGTGGACGCCGAGGGCAGGGAGGACAGGGGCAGCGTCCGCTTCCAGGTCTACGGCGACGGCCGGCTCCTGGCCTACACCGACGTGCTGCGCGGTGGCGGCGCCCCGGTCTCCCTCTCGGTGCCGACCAACGGCTTCCACACCTTGGAGCTGCGCGTGACCGACGCCCGTGACGGCAAAGACCACGACCACGCGAACTGGGCCGACGCCAGGGTTTCCTGCGTCGGCACGGCATCCGGCGGCGCGTTCGTCAGCGACCGCGACTTCGAGCCCACCAACGGATGGGGCCCGGTCGAGCGGGACACGAGCAACGGCGAAGTCCAGGCGCTCGACGGCACTGTCCTGACCACCGGCGGCGTCCGCTACACCAAGGGTCTCGGCGTCCACGCCCCGGCGACGGTGACCATCCCTGTCGACGGCGCCTGCCACGGCCTCGACACCGAGATCGGCTCCAACGGCTCGGTCACGTTCGAGGTGATCGCCGACGGTCGGACCGTCCACACCACCCCGGTGTTGCGGGGCGGCCAAACGGCGAACATCGCCGTCGGCCTCAGCCGTCCGGCGTCGCTGACCCTCAAGGTCAACGACGCCGGCGACGGCAAGTCCTACGACCACGCCAACTGGGCGGCCGCACGCCTGTCGTGCGACTGACCCGCAGGTGAGACCTCACGGGCCCGGAACACCACGAACCGGGCCCGTGAGCGCACACCCGAACCGGGTGCCGCCGATGTAGCTGTGGCGCTGTGTGACGGCGGTCGCCCGCGGTGGTCGGTGCGGTCAGGTAGAGCGGGATCGTGCAGCTGTCGTAGATCCGCGCGGCGCGGTCGCCGGCTCGTCCCGATCGACTGACCCGCGGGTCTAGTTCGCCTCGCCCGTCAGCGCGAACGACCGCAGCCGCCGGGTGGCCCCGACCGTGCCCGCCACGACGAACACCGACACCGTGATCAACGCGGTCGACACCGACATCGTCGAGGCGATCAGCGGGGTGTCGCCGATCGCGTCCGCGATGGCCGTCGCGTGCTGGCGGATGCTGAACACGCGGGCGCCGTCGACGAACGACACCAGCAGGTTCTCCCACAGCACGATGTAGACGAGGCCGACCGCGACCGGGCGCTTGGTCATCACGCTCAGGGCGAGGAACAGGGCGCTGTACGCCAGCGCGCCGAGTGCCGTGCCGACGATCAAGCCGACCGCCAGCGTGCCGGAGCCCGCGATCAAGGCCGCGATGGCCAGCGGCAGGGCGGTGGCCGCGGTGGTCACCAGCCAGGCGACCAGGAGCTTGGACAGGATGATCTCCGAGCGCGGCAGCGGCTTGGTGATCAGGTGGGTGATGGTGCCGTCGTCGATCTCGAGGCCGAGCACGCTGCTGCCGACGATCAGCGCGGTCAGCGGCAGGATGACCGCGAGTCCGAGGTTGGAGAAGACCAGCGGGCCCCAGTCGGACGGGGTCACGTACTCGTCCTCCTCGGTGACGGCCAGCAGGGTCAGCCCGATCAGGATGATCGGCATGGGGAGCAGCAACAGCACGCGCCTGCGCCCGAGGAGGGCCCTGGCCGTGAGGCCGATGATCGTCGGGTTCATGTGGTCACCAGGTAGGAGAAGACCTTCTCGAGGGACTCGTCCGAAGGCAGGATCGTGGTCAACCGGATGCCCTGGGCCTTGGCGAGCTTGGCCAGGACGCGGGTGAAGGCGCCGTAGTCACTGGTGTGCACCTGGATGCCCGCCGCGGCGATGCTCACCCCGGAGACCGACGGCTCGCCCATCAGCGCTGTCGCGAGGAGACGGTCGTCGGAGGAGGCGATGGTGAACACGTGCGGGCGGGTGGTCATCAGCCGCCGGATGTGCCGGTAGTCGCCGGAAGCGGCGAGCCTGCCCGACACGATCACCTGCACGGTGCCGGAGAGCTGCTCGACCTCCTCGAGGATGTGGGAGCTGAACACGATGGTCCGCCCCTCCGCGGCCATGCCGTCGAGCAGCTCCATCATGTGCATCCGCTGCCGGGGGTCCATGCCGTTGAACGGCTCGTCCAGCAGCAGCACCCCCGGATCGTGCACCAGCGCGGCGGCGACCCGGCTCCGCTGGCGCATCCCCTTGGAGTAGGTGGAGATCCGGCGGTCCTGCGCGTCACGCAGGTCCACGGTGTCCAGCGCGGCGCGGGCGGCGGCCGTCGGGTCGGGGAGCTTGTGCAGCTTGGCGCTCGCCAGGACGAACTCCCACGCGGTGAGGAAACCCGGCACGCTCTCGCGCTCGGTCACCAGGCCGAGCTTGCGGTACATGGCGGGGTTGGCCCACGCGGGCTCGCCGCCGATCGTGACGGTGCCCTGCGACGGTGCCAGCAGGCCCGCCATCAGGTGCAGCACGGTGGTCTTGCCCGCGCCGTTGGGCCCGAGGAGGCCGGTCAGGCCGGGGCCGATCGACAGGGTCACGTCGTTGACCGCGACCACGTTGCCGTACCAGCGGGACACGCCTGCGAGTTCGACGGTGTTCATGACTTCATCCCCTTGTACCGCCACACCGCGGCCGTCGTGCCGAGCGCGGCCAGTGCGACCGTGACCAGGCCGTACACCGGTCCGTACGAGCCGATCGAGACGAAGCTGACGTCCGCTCCGAACAGCCACTGGTCCACGCCGTTGAGCAGGCTCGTCGGGTCGAGCAGCCCCGCGAGCCGGCCGACCGTCCCGGAGCCCAGCTCGCTCAGGACGGCCGAGATCGGGGCGGTGAGCAGGAAGACGCCGATGATCATGCCGGTGGCGAACACCCGGCGCCCGGACAGGGACGCGATCGGCAGCCCCAGCGCCGCCAGCAGCACGGCGTGGACGGCCGCGGCGACGAGGCCGACGAGCAGCCCGCCGAACTCCTCCAGCACCCCCGCGACGCCGTCGTCGGTGCCGAACGCCATGCCGATGAACATGATCAGCATGGGTGCCGCGAGCAGCAGGAACGTCGCGGTGGCCAGCGCGGCGACCTTGGTCAGCGCGTAGCCCGACCGGCTCAGCGGGCGGGACAGGTACAGCTGCAACAGGTTCGTGCGCAGGTCCACCGACACCAGCTCGGGCGCGACCACGGCGACGAACACCGTCGCGGCGAAGGTGAAGGTGGAGGCGATGCCGACGTAGTCGAGCACCGGCTCGGGCGCCTGGTTGTTGATGAGCACGATGATCAGCGAGGCGATGCCGGCCAGGCCGATCAGCCCGAACGGCAGCACTTTCGCCCACGGGCTGCGGCCGAGGCCGTAGGCGCTGCGGACACTGTGGACGTACAGCGAGCGGGCCGCGTAGCTGGGGCCGAGCCTCGGGCCGGTGTAGCGCTGGTAGCCGATGTCGTGGATGACGCCGGACTCAGACATGGGACACCTCCTCGGCCGGACGGTCGCGGAACAGGTCGGCGACCTGGTGCCGCTGGCGTTCGAGCCGGTGCAGGCAGAGGTCGAGGTCCGCGACGGCGTCCCGGATGAGGTCGTACACCGCGCCGTCCTCCTCGCCGAAGCGGACGGTCAGCACGCGGTTCTCACGGCGCACGTCCAGTCCTCCGGCGGTGAGCGCGGCGGCCAACCGCTCGGCGCCCTCGTCGATCTCGACGACGAGCAGGTCGTTGTGCTCGGTCATCGACGACAGCGTCGCCGAGCGCAGCAGAGTGCCCGCGTCGATGGCGACCAGCGACGTGCAGATCCGCTCGATCTCGCCGAGCAGGTGGGAGCAGACCACCACCGAGATGCCGAACTCGGTGCCGATGCGGTGCACCAGGTCGAGCATCGCCCGCCGGCCCGCCGGGTCGAGCCCGTTGGTGGGTTCGTCGAGCAGCAGCAGTTCGGGGTCGTGGACCAGCGCTTGGGCCAGCTTGACCCGCTGCTTCATGCCGGTGGAGTACCCCCCGATCCGGCGGTAGCGCTCCTCGTAAAGCCCCACGTGCCGCAACGTCTCCGACGCCCGCTCCCGCGCCGCCGCGGCGGGCAGGCCGCTGACCCGCGCCATGTGCGTCACGAACTCCGCGGCGATCATGTCCGGCGGCAGGCAGTCGTGCTCGGGCATGTAGCCGACCTTCGCCCGAACCTGCTCCCCATCGGCGATCGGGTCGAGTCCGAGCACGCGAATCCGCCCGCTGGTGGGCGTGAGCAGCCCCAGCGCGAGCTTGATCAGCGTGGTCTTCCCCGCGCCGTTGACCCCGACCAGGCCGACGACACCCGCCTCGATGTCCAACGTCAAGTCCGCCAGCGCGGTCACCTTGCCGTCGTAGCGCATTCCCAGCGCTGTGGTCTCGATGAGTGGCACACGAGGACCCTACGACCGCTCGATCATCGACACATCCGGCTGACCCCCTGAGTCTGGCGGTCTTCCGACCCCTAGGGGTCGACGGCGCGACGATGTGCCGACACACGGTTCCCTCCGCACCGAGACAGGCCAACGGCACGACGTACCGTGGACCGGGTGAGCACCGCACCGACCGTCACCCTTGGCGACCGCTTCGCCCGGGAATTCCCGGAGATGGCTCTCGCCTGGCAGGCCGAGCAGGCTCCCGCGCCGCGCCTGCTCGTGCTCAACGAGCGGCTGGCCGCGGAGCTCGGGCTGGACGTCGCGTGGCTGCGTGGCGCCGAGGGCCTCCGCCTGCTCGTCGGCGAGCACGTCCCCGATGGCGCGACTCCGGTGGCGCAGGCCTACGCCGGGCACCAGTTCGGGCACTACGCCCCGCGGCTCGGCGACGGCCGGGCCCTGCTGCTCGGCGAGGTCGTCCACGCCGACGGCGAGCCGCGCGACCTGCACCTCAAGGGCTCCGGGCGCACGCCGTTCTCCCGTGGTGGCGACGGCTTGGCCGCGGTCGGTCCGATGCTGCGCGAGCACGTCGTCAGCGAGGCGATGCACGCCCTCGGGATTCCGACGACCCGCGCACTGGCCGTGGTGGCGACCGGCCGTCCGGTCCGCCGCGAGACCGTGCTGCCGGGAGCCGTGCTCGCCCGCGTCGCCCGCAGCCACCTGCGCGTGGGCAGCTTCCAGTACGCCAGGGCCACCGACGACGTGGACCTGCTGCGCCGCCTGGCCGACCACGCGATCGCCCGCCACCACCCCCGCGCCGCGCTGGCCGAGCGCCCTTACGTCGCGCTGTTCGAGGCGGTGGTCGCGGCCCAGGCCGCGCTGGTGGCGCGGTGGATGCTCGTGGGGTTCGTCCACGGTGTCATGAACACCGACAACATGACGATCTCGGGCGAGACGATCGACTACGGGCCGTGCGCGTTCATGGAGGCGTTCGACCCGGCCACCGTGTACAGCTCCATCGACCACGGCGGGCGTTACGCCTACGGCAACCAGCCGCGGGTGGCCGAGTGGAACCTCGCGCGGCTCGCCGAGGCCCTCCTCCCCCTGTTCGCCGACGACGAGGAGCAGGCGATCGCCCTGGCGGTCGAGGCGCTCGGCACGTTCCGCGGGCGGTACGACGACTCCTGGTCGGCCGGCATGCGGGCCAAGCTCGGCCTGCCCGACGACCTCGACCACGCGGTTACCGGGCCCTTGGTCGAGGAGCTGCTCACCCTCCTCCAGGACAACCGCGTCGACCACACGTCGTTCTACCGCCGCCTGGGCACGGCGGGCAGCGGGCCACCCGCGCGTGAGCTGTTCCTCGACCTCGCCGCGATCGACGGCTGGCTGACCCGCTGGCGGGCCCTCGAACCGGACGTCGCCGCGATGAGCCGGGTCAACCCCGTCTACATCCCCCGCAACCACCTCGTGGAAGAAGCCCTCGACGCCGCGACCGAGGGCGACCCGCGTCCGCTCGAACGACTCATGGACGCGGTGACCGCCCCCTACGACGAGCGTCCCGGCCTCGACCGCTACACCGAACCCGCCCCGAACGCCTTCGGCGCCGCTTACCAGACCTACTGCGGCACCTGAGGTCCGCGCGCAAGGCACTCAAAGCCTCGTTCGGTGAAGAGGCCGCGGGCCGCAGCTCGCGTGTCCACACCTCCACCGCGCCTGCCCCAGCGCTTCTGCCCGTTGTGCTCACTCACCCAGTTCCCCCTCGCGCCTCCCCCTGAGGCCGTCCAGCATGTAGTCCAGACCTCGGCGGAACAGGTCGTCCCAGTCGGGCGAGTCGAGGTGGTCGTTGACCGCCAACGTCGGGTACGCGTCAGCGTGTGCGCGGATGTGCGCGTGCGCCGCCGACTGGAGGCCGGGATCACCGTTGCGCTGCCATGTCGACTGGGTCAACGCCGAACCGATGACGAAGTTGGCCAAGCCGTGCGTCGCCGCAGCCAACGCCGCGCCGGTGAAGCCCGCGCGGGCGAGCGTCGCCTGGAGGAATTCCGTGCGCGCCAACACGTTCGGCCCCAGCATGGGCCGACCGAGCAGCGCAGGCGACCAGGGGTGGTGCAGCATCGTCGCGCGCCAGTCCAGGATCAACGCCCGCGTGGCGTCGACCCAGTGGGCGGTGGCCGAGGGCAGCGGCACGTCGGCGAAGATCTCGTCGACGGCGAGGTCGAGGACGTCGTCCTTGGTCTTCACGTGCCAGTAGAGCGTCGGCGGCGCCACCTCCAGGCGTTCCGCCAGCTTCCGCATCGTCAGCTTCCCCTCGCCCGCGGCGTCGAGGATGGCGATGGCCGCCTCGATGATCCGGTCGCGGGACAGCGGTGGCGTGTCCCGGTACGTCCGAGGGGCGCGGAGCCACACCTCCCCCGGCGCACGCCCCGGTTGATCCGGGTTGTTCGTGTCCATGCCGCAACCCTAGTATGTTGATCGGGCTCTCGAACAACGTTCGGGAGGACTAACAAAGTTCAACCGGGATGGGACGCATGCGCACAGCAGACCGGTTCACCCCCGGACCGAACCGGTGGTGGGTACTCGCCACCGTCGGCCTGGCCCAGTTGACCCGCACCCGGGCACTAGCGGTCGCGGTGTTGGCAGCCTGCGCGGTCGTCGTGTGGTTCGTCCTCGCCCCGGGTCGCATGGTCGCGGTTCTCCCTGAGGGTGCGGAGGTTCGATAAGTGGCACACGTGGAAGCGTCGGAGCTCACCTACACCCTGGGTGACGGCCGGACCCTCCTGGACGGCGTCTCGTTCCGGATCGGTGACGGGGCCACCGCCGGCCTCGTCGGCCCCAACGGGGCGGGAAAGACCACGCTGCTGCGACTCGTCAGCGGCGAGTTGCGCCCGACGTCGGGTCAGCTCGCGACCAGCGGCGGCATCGCCTTCATGCACCAGTTCATCGGCACCGTCAACGACCGCTCGACCGTGCGCGACCTGCTGCTCGGCGTCGCGCCTGACCGCGTCAAGCAGAGCACGGCCGCGTTGGCCGACGCCGAGGCCGCCGTCGCGGAATACGACGAAGAAGCCACCCAGATGGCCCTGGCACAGGCCATCGCCGAACACATCGACGCGGGCGGCTACGACATCGAGGTCGTCTGGGACACGTGCACGATGGCCGCGCTTGGCCTGCCCTTCGAGGAAGCGGCCTGCCGCAACGTGAACACCCTGTCCGGTGGCGAGCAGAAGCGACTGGTGCTCGAAGCGCTCCTGCGGGGTCCCGACGACCTGCTTCTGCTCGACGAGCCGGACAACTACTTGGACGTCCCGGGCAAGGAGTGGCTGGAGGACAAGCTCCGCACGAGCACCAAGACGATCCTCCTGGTCTCCCACGACCGGCAACTGCTCGCGAACGCCACCAACCGGGTCATCGCCGTGGAGGACCGCGACGTCTGGGTGCACGGCGGAAGCTTCGCCACCTTCACCGAAGCCCGGAACGAGCGCATCGACCGGCTGGACGAACGGCGGAAGCGCTGGCAGGAAGACCACCGCAAGCTGCGCAACATGGTCCACACGCTGCGCCAGACCGCAGCACGGAACGACTCGGTGGCCTCGCAGTACAGAGCGGCGCGCACGCGCTTGGCCCGTTTCGAGGAAGCGGGCCAGCCGAAACGCCCGCCGAAGGAGCAGAACATCAGGATGAGGCTGACCGGCGGCCGGACCGGCAAGCGCGCCCTCGTCTGCGAGCACCTCGCGCTGACCGGCCTCACCGCGCCCTTCGACCTGGAGGTCTGGTTCGGTGAGCGCGTGGCGGTGCTGGGCGCCAACGGTTCCGGGAAGTCCCGCTTCCTGCGTCTGATCGACAACAGATCCCCCGATGCCGATCCCGCCGCCGACCCGGTGCCGCACACCGGGACCGTCACGCTGGGGTCGAGGGTTGTCGCGGGTCACTTCGCGCAGACGCACACGCGTCCCGATCTGCACGCGCGCCCGGTGGTCGACATCGTCATGCAGGACATGGCTCTGGAGCGCAACGACGCCATGTCGGCGTTGGCCCGCTACGAACTCGCCCGATCCTGGCACCAGCCCTTCGACACGCTGTCGGGCGGGCAACAGGCGAGGTTGCAGATCCTGCTGCTCGAACTGGCGGGCTCGACCCTGCTACTGCTCGACGAACCCACCGACAACCTGGATCTGGCCAGTGCCGACGCGCTCCAGCGCGGTCTGCACGACTTCACCGGCACGGTGCTGGCCATCACCCACGACCGCTGGTTCGCCGCCGACTTCGACCGTTACCTGTACTTCGCCTCCGACGGGACCGTCCGCGAGGTCGACGCCCCGGTCTGGGGCTCCACCGAGACCAGCGGCCCGGAAACGCCGGGGTGAAAGTGGTTCGTTTCCAGGCTCAATTCGAGCTCGGTCACGTCGGTCACGAAACCGAGCGCGTGGTTGACCCGGATCATGTGGACGTTCTCGGTCCCGGTCGAAGTCTGGAAGCACTCCAGCTCAAGATGTTCGGCCACCAGCCACTCGGCCATCGCCGCTTTAATCGCGAATCCGAGGCCACGGCCCCGGTGGGCGGCAAGCACGGCGGTCGATCTCCTGGCAATCCGCGATGACGCGATAATATGCGGCGAGGTCCGCCGAGGTGGCGGTGCGGCTTTGGAACGTCTCGACTTCAGCCTCCATCAGTACCACTCTCCTCCGTCGTGGGTGGGAACGTCCGGTCGACAGTTTCCCGGAGACCCGCGCCACCGAATCGGGCTCCATCACGTTCGTGACGCCTGGGCGGCGGTCATGGCCTCGGAGCCGCGGGCCTCTTCGTGGTCCGCCCCAGGCCCCGGTATCGGACTGCGCCTCTTCCCGGCGCCAGGCAAGGCGACGAGCAGAACAGCCGCTCCGAGGAGCGTGATGACCGCGATCCAGCCCGCGCCGACGTGCATAGCGTGGATGAACGCGTCATCAGCAGCCTGAGCAAGGGTGGGCCGGTTAGTGGCGGTGGCGACGTGGCGGGCCTGCTCGGCGGAGATTCGCGCCTGATCCCGCACCGGACCGGGCACGCCCTCCAGCGAAGGTTCGATCGCACGTCGGTACACGATCGACAGGATCGAGCCGCCCACTGCGATTCCGACCACGCTGCCGGTTTGGCGCACGGTGTTGGTGATGGCCGATCCCGCACCGGCCCGGTCCAGCGGCAGGTCGCCGATCAGCGCGGCCGTGACGGGGCCGATCACCATGCCGATTGAGAGGCCCTGCACCAACAACAGGATCTCGATCCAGACGAGCGGGGTTTGCAGTCCGAGAAACCCGTACCCGCCCATGGTCAGCGCAGCCACGGTCAGCGCCGGCACGGCGACCGGGCGTAGCGACAGACGGCGGACCAGTCGCGTGGCAAGGGGCGCTCCCACGAGCGCGCCGAGTGCGGTCGGGATAGTGGCCAGACCCGCCTTCATCGGCGAGAACCCGAGCGCACCTTGCAGGTAGAACGCGTTGTAGAAGGTGATGGCGGCCACTGCGAAGAGCAGCAACCCGAGCGCCACGTTGCCGCCACCGAATGTGCGTTGTGCGAGCAGTCGCGGATCAAAGCTGGGCGCCTTGACACGCAGTTCGACGAGCACGAAACCGGCCAGCAGCACCAGGCCGACAACGATCGGCGCCCAGACATCGGCACGACTCCACGCAGTCACCTGCCCCGCCCGGATCAGCCCGTAGGCCAACGCCACGAGCCCACCGATCGACAGCAACATCCCAGCGGGGTCCAGTGGCCGCAGGGTGGGACTGCGGAAATTCGGAACCAGCAGGGCGAGCCCGATCAGCGCCAGTGCCGCGACCGGGACGTTGATCAGGAAGACCGAGCCCCACCAGAAGTGATCGAGCAGGAACCCCGCCAGCACCGGTCCGATAGCCATTCCGACACCGGCCGACGTCGAGAAAATGCCGATCGCGGCAGCCCGTGCGGGGCCGGTGAAGGTCCACATGAGGATGGCCAGCATTGCGGGTGTGATCAGCGCGCTGCCCACCCCCATCGCAGCTCGAGCTGCGATCAGCTGGCCCGCATCGTTCGCGTACGCCGCCCACAGCGACGCCCCGGCGAAGATCGCCAACCCACTGGAGAACACAGTCCGATGACCGAACCGATCGCCCAATGCGCCTGCGGTGAACATCAACGTGGCGAAGGCCAGGGTGTACGAACCGGTCGCCCACTGCAACTCACCGGGATCGGCCCCCAGTCCACGGACCGGGTCGGCAAGGGTCTCCAGCGCGGTACTCAGGACAGTATTGTCCAACCAGATCAGCAGGGAACAAACCATAAGAACGGCAAGAATCAACTGCTGCCTGAACTTAGGCAGCGTCGGAGGCGTAGTCATGAACACCTTAGATATCGATCAGCGAGAACCCGAACGACCATAAGCCGCCCTCCGAGACACTGTCAAGCTCACAGTTTCCAATCAAAACCGTTGCGCCCGAACGGATTATGTGCCCTTTTCCGCGCTTGCAGAGTGAACAAATTTGTGCCCTCTGGCAGATTTGCCAACTGAAGAATTTCATAACTTCCGGGGGTTGCGACCGAGCGGCCTCGTGACCTGGCACCCGTCAGTTCCGGTCCCCGTCAGCGCTGTCTGCGTAAGCGCGGGCTTGGAGGCGGCGCAGTTCGGCGTACAGGCCGTCGCTCCGCATCAGGTCGTCGTGCCCGCCTGCCTCCACGAGCCGACCGCCCGCCACGACCAGGATCAGGTCGGCCGAGCGCACCGTGGAGAACCGGTGCGACACCAGCAGCGTGATGGCACCGCTGCGCGCAGCTGAGCGGCGGGCCTGTTCGATGTAGCGCTCGAACAGGGCGTGCTCGGCCTCGGCGTCCATCGCCGAGGTGGGTTCGTCCAACACCAGCAGCAGTGGTTGCTCGCGCATGAACGCCCGGCCGAGGGCCAGTTTCTGCCATTGGCCGCCGGACAGCTCTACGCCGTCGCCGTAGCTCTTGCCCAACTGGGTGTCCAGACCGTCGTCGAGCCGCGCGAGCAGGTTGTCCGCACGGGCGCGGTCGAGTGCCCTGAGGACCGCTTCGTCGGCCCTCGTCGACGCCAGGGCAGCCAGATCGCCAACGCCTACCGCCTCGCGGGCCGTCAGCTCCCAGCGCACTGCATCCTGAAACCCTGCGGCCAGCCGAGCCCGCCACGCCGACGCCGGTATGCGGTCCAGGTCCACGCCGTCGACCAGGAGCTGCCCGGCGGACGGCCGGTAGAAGCCGCACAGCAGCTTCACCAGCGTCGTCTTGCCCGCGCCGTTCTCGCCGACGATCGCCACGGTCGAACCCGCCGGCAGGTGAACCGTCACGTCCCGCAGCACCGGATTGGCGTCCTCGGTGTAGGCGAACGTCACGTCCACCAGGTCGATCCCGTGCCGCAGCCGCTCGGGTGGCCGCTGGTCCTCGGGCTCGGCGGGCGCCGCCTCCACCGCGGTGAGTTCGTCGAGCCGGCCGAACGTCGCGGCCAGCCGTTGAAGATCTGCCACCGACGACACAGTGCTCGCCACCTGCTGGTTGACCTGCGCGGCCAGCGTGATGGACAGCACGACGTCGCCGACGGTGCTGCGGCCCTGCACCGCGTCCCGCACCACCAGCAGCACCCCGCCCGCGTACGCGGCGGCGAACACGACCTGTCCCGCCGCACGCAACAGGCCGGCACCGGCGTGCGCACCGGCCAGGCCGCGCGCCGCCTCACCCCACAGCAGGCGGTGGCGTCGCAGCAGTTCCTGCTCCATCCGGAACACGCGCAGCTCGCTCGCCGTGCCCGCGTCGGTGGTGAGCTTGAACAGGGACGTGGCCAGCCTGGTCGGTTCGGCGGCCCGCACCTTGGCCCGGTCGAGGACGCGTTCGGCGCGGTGGCTGGTCAGCAGTGGGACGACGGCCAGCGGCAGCAGCACTAGCAGCAGCGGGTTGAGCCCGGCGAGCAGCACCGCCGTGATGCCCATCGCGAGCACCATGCCCGCGATGCCCAACAGCGCGTGCACGGCCGTGTTGAACCGACTCAGGTCGCGCAGCACCAGGTCCAGTTTGTCGGCGTGGTCGGCACGTTCGTGCGCCCGCAGGCCGCGCGAGTCGGTCGCCGACGCGATCAGCCGCTGGTCGAGTTCGAGCAGGCTCAGCTCGGACAGCTCGAAGTAGGCGATGTGCGCGAAGTGCGCGAGGTTCAACCCGGCGGCGAGCCCGACCGCGACCGCGACACCGGCCAGGACGGCGGCCCGCCCGTCACCGGCGATCACGGCCTCGGTGAACCGCCCCAGCGCGAGCGCGGTCAGGGGCATCGCCGCCGCGCCGGACAGCATCAGCACCACCGCGACGAGGGCCTTGGTCCTGCTCTGCCGCCACGACACAAGGAACACCCTCGTGCAGCTCGTCATGAGCGCCTTCACGACCGCATCCCCTCGTTGAACCGGTCGGCCTGGAGCCGGAAAAGCCGGGCGTACCGGCCGTCGGCGCGCATCAAGTCCTGGTGCGAACCCTGTTCCAGCACCCCGCCGTCCTCCAGCACCACGATCTGGTCGGCCAGGCGCACGGTCGCGAACCGGTGTGAGATCAGGATCGTCGTCACGCCCCTGGTGAGGTCGACGAACTCGTCGTAGAACCGGGCCTCGGCGCGGACGTCGAGGCTGGCGGTCGGCTCGTCGAGGACGAGGACCGAGGCTCCGTGGCGCACGGCGAACAGCGCACGTGCCAGCGCCACCCGCTGCCACTGCCCGCCGGACAGATCCACGCCGTCGCGCATGTGCGCGGCCAAGGGCGTGTCGAGGCCCAGTGGGAGACCGGCGAGCACCTCGTCGAGCCCGGCTCTCCGTGCCACCTCCTCGATGCCCACGCGGTCGTCGGCGTGCTCGACCGCGCCGAAGCCGATGTTCTCCGCGATCGTGGCCTCGTAGCGGAGGTAGTGCTGGAAGATCACACCGAGCTGACGCCGCCACCTCGCCACGTCGACGGTCCGGATGTCCACGCCGTCCACGCGCACCGCACCGGTCGTCGGGTCGTGCAGCCGTGCCAACAGCTTCACCAGGGTCGTCTTGCCGGCGCCGTTCAGCCCGACCACCGCGGTGCACTTGCCGACGGGGATGTCCAGGTGGAGGCCGTCGAACACCGGTCGGGTGCCGCCGGGATAGCCGAACCCCACACGGTCGAACCGGAGGAGCGACGACGGTGTCGGCGCGGAGGAGCTCCCCGGCTGGTCGAGGTGCCGGGCCACACCGCGCTCGAATGCCGCGGCGGAGGTGAGCGCGTCCATCCCGAACTGGGTCGACATGTCCGACTCGGGGTAGGCGTCGCCGAGCCGGGACGCGGCGATGGTCGCCTGGAGCACCAGCGCCATCTCGGTCAGCGTGAGCCCGCCGCGCGAACTCGTCAGGCCCAGCACGCCCAGCACCGCGGATGTCACCAACAGGCCGAACGCCGTGTAGCGCAGGTACGGGGCCAGGTAGACCTGCCTGCGGTAGGCCCATGTCGGCACCATCCAGGCGAGGTACGCCTCGCGGTAGCGCTCTCCCAGCCACTCGGCCAGGCCGAAGACCCGGGTCTCCTTGGCCACCGCGGCGCTGGTCGACAGCTCACGCAGGTACCACGTCCGGCGCCGGTCGGGCAGGTGCCGGCGCAGGAGGTTCGAGTACTTGCGCAGGCCACCGCGCTGGCCGTAACGGAAGGTCATGGTGGCGACGACGACGCCGAGCGCCGCGAGCCACGAGAACAACACGCCGATGGCCACCGCGAAGCCCACCAGCTGGAGGTACCTGGCGAGCAGCGCCAGCAGACCGGCGTACGCGTCGCCCGGTCCCTGCCACCCGGATTCGAGCCGCTGCTTGGCCTCGCCGAGCTCGTCGAGCAGGGCGGCGTCCTCCAGCGGGGCGATGCCGGGGCTGCGCAGGGACGCCGACATGAGCCGGTCGAACGCGTACCCGTCGACCCGCCGCGCCACCACCTCGCCGAGCGCGAACTGGGCGGGTGCGAGCACCTGTTGCGCCAGCAGCACGGCGGTGGAGCCCAGGAACACCGCGACCAGCCCGCCCCAGGCCGGGGAGTCGACGCCGGAGCGCACCGCGTCCGGAATCCGGCCGATCAGGACGCTCGTCTGGACCACGAAGGCCACGGGTAGCAAGCCAAGGACCGCGTTCACCGCGACCAGCGCGACGACCAGCGGCATACCGGCGTGCGGTGTCAGCTTGGCGATCTCCCACCGCGCTCGCACGGCGGCAGACCACGCGCGCGTCGTGCGGCTGATCAGGGAGTCGGAGACGTGTTCAGGAGAGGTTGTCGGCACTAATGCCGCCCTTCCGATCCGGCAGGAGCCGCGGTGCCGCGGTCTGCTGTAGAGCGGATCTTCATGGGTTTAACCGGTTGAGTACAGTGATTTTCGGACCTCTCAAGTGCCGTCCCCGTGGCGGACGTCCTCCTCGCCGGATTGACGGCGGAGGGCTTCGACGTGGACGTCGTGCACGACGGCTTCGACGGCTACTGCCGGAATCCGGCGAGTGCACCGTGCGGGGCGAGCCGGTGCCGTTGCAGCCCAGGGCTGCGGGCGCTGCTGGAGGTGTTGCTGCGCAACCGCAACCGCGTTCTGTCCAAGGACCGCATCCGCAACGCGGTGGGGCTCGAGTCGCCGACCGAGACCAACACTGAGCCAGTTCGTGGAGACCAGCTACGCCTCCGACCTGCTGGACTCCGGCGAGGGATCGGTGTCGGCTACCTCCTGAAGGACAGAGTCGGGGACGTGCGGGAGTTCATCTCCACCCTGCGCAGGGTGGCGGCGGGCGAGACGGTCTTCGACCCGCAGGTGGTGCGCAAGCTGCTGAAGCGCAGCGGCACTCGGTGTCGTCGCGGTCGAACGGTGTCAGGTTCTCGATCAGCGAGTCGTTGGGCGAGGTGGACTCCGACGCCGTCGATGTTGCGTCCGCCGTGTTGAACTACGGTGCTGCCCCTTGTGCCTGCCGATAACTCCACCCGTGCAGGTCAAAGCCGCGCGGAGCTCGAGAAGCCGAAGTGCTCGCATTCGCGTTGCTGCGCTGCTGCGCTGCTGCCAGATCCCACCCCAAGCAGCCCGGCCGCCCACGGACCATCCGGCTCCTGGTGCTGCGCTTGGCACGAGAGAACCCCACGTGGGGCTGCCGCCGCATGCACGTCGAACTCCTCGTACTCGGCATCAAGATCGAAGGCTCCACGTTTCGGTCTTCCTCCGCCCACAGGCCAACGGGCTACGACGTCACCACCACGCTTGACCCCGGACCTGCACATACCGGCGAGACCGCTCACGATCGGCGGCCGGCACGATGGCGCAGTGAACGCGACGACCCGAACCCTGCGTTTGATCGGGTACTGGCTCGGTCCTGAGGCGCCCGGGTGGCCGGACGTTCGGACGTTCGTCGATCCATCACTCGATTCCGCGCTGCGCGATCGAGCGGTGGCCTACCTTCGCGGCGGGAGCGTGTTCGTCGCTGCCGCCGGCACCTCGCTTTGCCGCATCTGCGGACAGATCAACGGTAGCGCGGAGTTGACCGATGGCGTTCGCTTCGTCTGGCCGGAAGGGCTCGCGCACTACGTCGAGGCGCACAACGTCAGACTGCCGGCCGAAGTCACCGCCGCGATGACCATCGCCCCGCAGCCGGTGGACGTCACCGATTTCGAGCGCTGCCTGCTCGACACGAACGAACTGATCATCGACGCAGACTGGTGGCGTGACCTTCAGGGGCACTGAACACTGGCGTGCGGCAGATCGGCGGACAGAGGTCGTGGCGGAGGAAGCGGGTCTGCCGACGGTTCCGCTGGGGTGAGCGCCCGCGGAGCCCGGTGAGTGAGGCACGATCCGTGCCATGAGCGGACCGGACCGGCTCTTGCTGCTGTGGGAAGAACACGTGCGGGCACCGTTCCCGCCGCGCTTTCGCGGTCGGGACATCGACGGCGAGGACATGGTGGTGCTGGACTCGGACATCGCGGGCTGCGTCTCTTCGGCCTTGTCAGGGCACCTCGACGAGCGGCGCCACCGCATCCTCGTCAGGTGTCTTGTGGCCGTCGAGAAGGTCCTGCCGTTGATCGGCGACGACGAACGCGCGTTCGAGTACCACGAGCGCTTGCGGGAGATGGCCGGGTTGGTGGTCCGACTCTGGGACGCCAAGACCGAATAACGGCAGCGGGCCAAGCGCTCATGCCGATTACAGGGTGCTCGTGACGCACGACCGAGCCGGACCTCCGAGCACACCGGACAGTCGGTGGAGCAGATCACCATCGACTTCGACGGGACGGCTGGTTCGCCGGGCCGCCCGAGGCGGTGGCCTACGGCTTGGCCGAGGAAGTGATCGGTGGTCCGGCTGTGGCCCCGGAGTCCGGCACCCCGGCGTAGTCGGGCAGCTCGACGCCGTTGACCGCGCGCCCGACCAGCTCCATGAACCATTCGCCGGCGAAATCGGGGCTCGGCTCGGCGTCCGGCCCGGGTACGTCGCGGCTGCGGGCGTTCAACCGGCCGATCTCCTGGTTGGCCTCGACGAACGAGCGCATGCGCGCCTCGTAGCGGGCGAACCCGGCGGCGGGATCCCACCCGGCGGCGGCCAGTTCACCGGCCAGCAGGTACGCGCCGACCAGTGCCAGCCCGGTGCCCTGTCCGGACATCGGCGACGAGCTGAACGCCGCGTCCCCGAGCAGCCCCACCCGTCCGCTCGACCAGCGGTCCATCACCACCTGGGCGACCTGGTCGAGGTAGAAGTCCGGGGTGTCGTCCAGGTGCGCGAGGATGTCCGGAGTCGACCAGCCCAGGCCCGCCATCCGCTCACGCAGCAGAGCCTTCTGGGCCGCGACGTCACGGTAGTCGACGTCGAAGTCAGCCGAGGCGAAGTAGAACATCGCCATCGCCCGGGTGGCGTCCTGGATGGGTCGTAGGAGGGCTGAGCGCCCGGACTCCTGATCCTGGTACTCGAGCAACCACCGGTCCAGCCCGAACTCGTTGGGCACGCTGTAGAAGGCCAGCACGTGCCCGAGGTGGCGGAGGAACCGCTCATGCGGCCCGAAGACCATCGCCCGCAGCGCCGAGTGCAGCCCGTCGGCCCCGACCACCAGGTCGAAGCGCCGCCGGTCCCCGCCCGCGAAGACCACGTCCACCCCGTCCGCGTCCTGGGTGAGTTCGGCGATCCGGTCGCCGAAGACGTACTCGACACCGTCGCGGGTGTCGTCGTAGAGCACCCGGGACAGGTCCCCGCGCAGGATCTCGATGTCCGCGATGAACCCGTCGCCACCGTCGTCGTTGGCACGGAAGGTCTCCAGCACTTGCCCGTCCGCGTCCACGGTGTACGCACCGGCGGTGTCGGTGCACGCCGCGCGAACCGCCGCGTCCAGCCCCATGCGCCCGATGACCTCCTTGGCCACCCCGCGCGCGTCCACCGCCTGCCCACCGGGACGCAACTCGGGGGCCCGCTCCACCACGGTCACCTCGGCCCCCCGCCGACGCAACCAGTGGGCCAGCGCGGGCCCCGCGATGCTCGCCCCCGCCACCAGAACCCTGATACCGCTCACCGCGCCCCCTGCTCACCGGTCCGGATCTCGGTCCGAATCCTACGGTGATCCGCGGCCGCGGCCGGCGAGTCACCGGCGGTTCCGGCTCGCCGTCCGCGAGCGGCCCGCAGTCCGGCACCTCGGCGGGCTCGTGCTGCGACGGCGGTCCACGCCGCACGGACCCGCGTGTTCAGCGACAGTTCGCCCCATGGCGGACACGCGCTTACTTGATGCGGTCGAGGCGGTCGGTGATGTCGTTCAGCAGTGTCGGTGATGTCGTTCAGCAGTTCAGAGCCAGTCTGCCTCGATTCCGCGGGCACGCAGCATCTCCAGCGCCTCCTCGTTGCCCGTGTAGAGCAGTGTCATCGACTTCAGGTTGGGAAAGTGCCGCAGGTCGGCGAACTCGTCGACGTCGAACAGTCCGTCCTCGCCGTCCCAGTTCGGCGCGATCTCGAGGTAGATCTCGTTGCCGCCGTCCATCTCGATCTCGGTGATCTTCTCCGCAAGCTCGACGGGGACCTCGAGCGCCTCGAAGTAGGCCAGAGCCTCAGGCACCGCCTCGACGCTCCCGGCGTCGTAGGCGAAGCCCTGCTCGGCGGCGTACTCGCGCAGGTCGAACCTCGGCAAGAGGTCCTGGTTGTACATCAGCTCTTGGACGACGGCGAGCTTGAAGTTGGCGTCGGCGAAGGGAATCGGCTGGCTCATACCCGAACCGTATAGGCGGCGATGACACCGCCATCCGGGACGTCATCGTGTTCTTGGCCCACCCGGCGGCCGGGCTGGTGACGGTGGCCTGCCCCATCACGGTGACCAGGACATTCTCGGCGGTGGTGAGGACTGTTCCCCCGTAGGTCCCTACCTCGACGTGCGGTGTGGTGTCCGCGGTGCTCGCATCACGGTTGGCAGCACGTCCGTGGTGGAGTGCGCGGCCAATGGGTGCGGCGGTCCGGGATCACGACCCGCCGCGCAGGATCGAGTTGCCCGCGAACGTGCCGTGCACTTCGGTGTCGTCCATCGCGAGCCGCCCGCTCTGCCCGTAGAACGTGATGGGGTTGAGCCAGAGCACCTTGTCCACATCGGACTGGTCGAAGCCTGCGGCGAGCATGGCCCGTCCGGTGCGGTGGGTCTTGAGCGGGTCGGAGCGGCCCCAGTCTGCGGCGGAGTTGACCAGGATCCGATCGGTGCCGTGCTCACGCAGGATCGCCACCATGCGGTTCTCGTTCATCTTGGTGTCGGGGTAGATGGAGAACCCGAGCCAGCAGCCGGAGTCCGCGACGATCGGCGCGGTGACCTCGTTCAAGAGGAGGCGGTGAGCTGGTGCCGCAGGCAGGCACGGCGGCCAGTACGAGCACGGCCCGCACTCACCGGGCCTGGTGATCCTGGGCCAAGGCGTCGAGCCGGCAGCGTAAAATCGACGCCCGGTCGGTGTTCGTCGACCGGAATGTCCGATGACCGCCACGACGGACAGGGGCACGCATGGACTTCTTCCGACTGTGCGCCCGATGACGCCCGACGGCAACCGCAAGCCGACGCTGGTCGTCGTCGCCGGCCGTCCGGGATCGGGCAAGACGACGCTGGCGCGTTCGCTCGCGCAGACCCTGTCGTGCCCGCTGGTCTCCCGCGACGAGATCAACGAGGGCGTCTACCAGACTTTCGACCACGATCCCAAGCTCCTGACCAAGCAGCACGCGGCCGAGGTGGCCTTCAGCGTGTTCTCCGACGTCATCGGGCTGCTCGTGTCCCACCGCGTGACACTGGTCGTCGAGGCCGCGTTCCAACACCCGCGCTGGCATCGGGTGCTCGAACCGCTCGTTCCACTGGCGGACATGAGGATCGTCCACTGCACGGTCGATCCGCTGCTGGCGCGGCAACGGGTCGTCGACAGGCGCTCCGCACAGCGGAACCCGCGCCGCACCGAACAGGAGCAGACCAAGGACGCGCACACACCGGCCCCGCGCGCTTTCGAGCCGCTGTCGCTGCCCGTGCCGTCGATCCACGTGTCCACAGCAGACGGCTACGAACCGGGCATCGACGAGATCTTGGCGTTCCTGCTGCACCGGTAGGTCAGGCGGTCCGACCAGCGCAGCAGCTGGAAGGCGCTTACCGGCACCGACGTTAGGTGACCTGCTCGGGCCCGGTCGGGCGGGTACGAGGTCGTACCCGCCCGACCGGTCACCCGCCGTGCGACACCGCCAGTCGCGGTGTGGTTACAGCGTTACGGGCTTGCCGCCGAGGGTGACGGCGAGGCGGCCGTCGGCGGCGTAGGACCAGGCCAACGCGCCGGAGTAGGACGCGCACCGGGAGCCGTTCGTTCCCATCCAGAACTGGTTCGACGTGTCGGAGTTGCCGACGATGCGGTCGTTCGTCCCGCTGCCGCTGCGGCAGGACGTGTTGTTGCGGAACACCGACGAGCCGCCGTCGAACGTGTAGTTGCGCTGGGCGTTGTCGATGCTCAGGTTGTTCGACACCGCCATCGAGCCGAGGTTGCGGTTGTAGGTGAAGCCGTGTTTGCCGTTGTCGTAGGCGATGTTGCGGCGGATGATGTGGTTGACGCCGATGTCCTCGCCGCCGAGTTTGTAGCCGTTGCGGTCGCCGTTGCCGGCTTGGCCGCCGTTGCTCAGGGTGCCGTTCTCGTAGGCGAGGGAGTCCTCGATGGTGACCGCGCCGATGGGGCCGGTGTCGGTCTTGGTGTAGAGGTCCCAGCCGTCGTCGATGTTGTTGTGGGCGACGGCGTAGCGGAAGACGTTGCCGGGGCCGGAGGTGAGCTTGGCGGCGAAGCCGTCGGCGTCCTCGCCGTCGGAGTCGGCGTTGTCGTGCGACTCGGCGCTCAGGACGAGGTTGTTGGCCGGCCACTGGTCCTTGGGCGTGGTGGAGAGCATCCGGGAGAGCTGCAACCCGGTGTCGCGGTTGAAGCGCGTGATGGTGCGTTCGAAGATGTTGTTGCTGCCGCCGACGAAGATGCCGTTGTCACCGGCCCGCTCGACCACGATGCCGCGCACGTGCCAGTAGTTGCCGTTCACGGCCAGGCCGCGGTTGGCCGGGTCCTCGGCCTGGGCCGAGAAGTTGAGCACCGGGGTCTCGCCGGGCTGGGCGTACAGCTTCTTGAGAGCGCCTGAGGCGCCGTTGTTGCCCTGGGCGATGGTGACGGTCTGCGAGAACGGGTAGTTCCCGCCGCGCAGGAAGATCGTGCCGCCCTGGGTGACCCGGGTGATCGCCGAGGTCAGCGTCGTCGGATCGGCCTGGGTACCGGTTGCGCTGTCGCGACCGTTGGGCGCGACGTACAGCGTGCCCGTGGGCGGGTTCGACGTCGTGGTGGTCGTGGTGGTCGTGGTGGTGGACGTCGTCGTGCTGGTGGACGTCGAGGTCGACGTCGACGTAGAGGTCGACGTAGAGGTGTCGGTGGGCACGCCGGTGCAGACGACGCCGTTGAGCTTGAACGAGGTCGGGACAGGATTGGAGCCGGTCCACGAGCCGTTGAAGCCCGGCGTCACCGACGCGCCCGTGCCCAGCGAGCCGTTCCAGGACGCGTTGCGCACCGCCACCGCGCTGCCTGACTGGGTGAACTCACCGCCCCACAGCTGCGTGACCTGCTGACCCGCGGCGAAGTTCCACTCCAGGGTCCAACCCGACACCGCGTCACCCAGGTTGGTCACCGTGACGTTGGCGCCGAACCCGCCCTGCCACTGGCTCGTCACGGTGTAGTCCACCCGGCAGCCGGCCGCCGCCCCAGCACTCGTGCCACCAGCAGCCACCATCAACGCCGACACCGCCACGGCGGACGCGGCAGCGGCCACAGCCGTGCCCCAGCGGGCCGATCGGGTTGTGCGCCTGACCATGCGCGGATTCATGCATCGCCTCCTTGCGAGCAGGGACCGGAACGTCCGAAAAATCCACCCGGAGCACTCCTCCGAAGAATTCAACCGGACGTTTCCCGGACTTCCAAGAAAATTCACGGGCATGAACACCGCCGAATACCGACGGTGTTCCGTTCGACCTGTTCACGATGCGACTGGGCGCATGTCGGAACCCGACTTCGCCGCCGACTCGCGAACCCTGCCGTCCACCTCCGGTGATCACCACCCGAAGAGATGACGCAGGACACGAGGGCGGTGATTTCGCGCCGCGTCGGCATTGCGGACCGTCACCGCATCACCGGACTGGGTGAACCCACGCCCCACAACTGCGCAACCTTCCGCCCCGCTGTGAATGACCACTCCAAGGTCCAACCCGACACCGCTCACCTATGCACAGACTCATGCGTCGCCTCCTTGCGAACAGCACTCCTGCACAGCGGTCCCACAACGACGCGGACCACCGCCGACTGGCGGAAGTCAGCAGTGATCACCAGGACCTGGGAACGCTCCCAGGGAGCATGGCGCAACTTTTCGAGAATGGCAACAAAATTCACATTTATGAACGACCGGCGTCGCTCCGATCGAGAGTGCGAACGGGTCTGTCAAACGAGTGGCTCTGCGCGTCGGCGGCAGTCGGCGTGTTCCTGTTCGGTATTGCGCTCACCTGCGCCACCTTTTCCGCGCAATCGGCCATAGTCGGGCTGGACCGACTACCGCGTCGGCCATCTACGTCGGAAAACACCTGAGTCCGTTATCATGGGAACATGATCTTCGGATACGCGCGAGCGTCGACCGCGGACCTGCTCGGTGCGCCGCATTCGCCGGCGCACGGCCACCTCGGCCGCCTCCCCGCCGGCGCATCGGCATGAGCGGGCCCGAAGGAACCGATCCCACCGAGGTGCAAGCCTCATCGACGACGCCGGAGCGTCGAGGTCGGGCTTTCGCGGACTGGCGGTTCGTGGCACCGCCGGTCGCCGTGGCGGTGATGGCCGCCTCTTGGGGCCGCGATGTGCCCTCGCCGTTGCTTGTGGCCATCGCTCTGGTCCTGGGTGCCGCAGTGCTGGCCGCGGTGCATCACGCCGAAGTGGCCGCGCATCGCGTCGGCGAGCCCTTCGGGTCGCTGCTGCTGGCCGTCGCCGTCACGGTCATCGAGGTCGGCCTGATCGTGACCCTGGTGATCGCAGGGGGCACCGGTGCGGCCTCACTGGCCCGTGACACCGTCTTCGCCGCCGTGATGATCACCTGTAACGGAATCCTGGGCCTGTCGTTGTTGATCGGCGCCGTGAAGTTCCGGCTCGCCGTGTTCAACGCCGAGGGCACCGGCGCTGCCCTGTCCACCGTCGCCACCCTCGCTGTCGTCTGCCTCGTGCTGCCCACGTTCACCACCGCCCGGTCCGGGCCCGAGTTCTCCCCGGCGCAGCTGACGTTCGCCGCTGTGGCGTCGCTCGTCCTCTACGCCACGTTCGTCAGCACCCAGACCGTGCGCCACCGCGACTTCTTCCTGCCCGTCACCAGCGATGGCGTGGTCGTCAACGACGCCGACGGCGACGACCACGCCGACCCGCCCACCAACCGCGCCGCTGTCACGAGCGTGGCGCTGCTGCTCGTCGCGCTCGTCGCGGTCGTCGGCCTGGCCAAAGTGCTGTCCCCCGCGATCGAGGAAACCGTCAGCGGTCTCGGCCTGCCGCACGCGTTCGTCGGCGTGGTCATCGCCTTGCTCGTGCTGCTGCCCGAGACCCTCGCCGCAGCCAACGCCGCCCGCCGCAACCGCATCCAGGTCAGCCTCAACCTCGCCCTGGGCTCCGCCATGGCCAGCATCGGCCTGACCATCCCGGTGATCGCCATCACGACGATCTGGCTACCCGGGCCTCTGCTGCTCGGCCTCGGCGCGAACCAGATCGTCCTGCTCTCGATCACCATCGTCGTCGCCACCCTGACCGTCGTTCCCGGTCGAGCGACCCGACTGCAAGGGCTCGTCCACCTCATCCTGCTCGGCGCGTTCCTCCTCCTTGCCGCCAACCCCTGACCGAGAAGCCCCAGTCAGGAGAAGAGGATGAACCCGCCCGCCACCACCGTGACCAGGCACAGGAAACCGCCGAACAGCAGTGATCGGTTCGCATCGGACGACGAAGCGAGCTGAGCGTTTTCCGGGCTGTCCGGGCGGTAGACCAGTGGCACCTGCGTGCCGACCGTCACCGATCGGCTCGGGCTGCTGACGACGACCTGGATGCGGCGGTGGTTCCAGTCGGGGAACTCGACCACGGTCTGCCGCTCCTCCTCGTCCCCTTCACCGAACACCCGTACGACCGTGCCCGTCGCGGCAACGCCGTCCCCTCGCAATGCGTTCAGCGATCGGAGTCGGCGGATGCCGTAGCCGATCATGAGCACACCGGGGAACTGTATGGCCAGGGCGACGAGCCACGTCATCGCCGAGTCGGCGTCGGGGCTGAACAGGGGCGACTCGGACGACTGCGGCAACACACCGGTCACCAGCAGCAGGCCGAGGGCCAGGAACACGGAGCACACGAGCGCCCCCAGAACGAGCGAACCACGTCGTGTCTCCGACCCGGCCAACCGGGCTTTGCGGGGGTCGTCCGCGAGGTAGGCCACCGCGACCTGGTTCCCCAGCGGGACGAACTTATTCTGCCCGCCCCAACTCGGGCTGTACTGAACCGGCCGCCCATGCCGGTCGGAGAACTCGATCACCGGGCGGTCGACGCTGCCCGACCCGCGCAGGTGCCCCGTGACGGTTCCCGTTGTCCGGACGCCGTTCCGGCGCAACCGCGCCAGCAGCAAGAACTCCCGGCAGATCGCCCAAAAGCCCAGCAGCGCGACACCCGTGAGGATTACAGCGAACACCTGCAACGAGATCCCCTCCCCCTTTGCACCCATCATGCCCAATCCGGCCGTCCGGCGCGGGAAGTCCGGCCGGCGTGGCGGTATCGGCCCGAGCGGGATGGGCGTGAATCCCCCTGGCAGGTAGGGTCGTCCGCGTGGATCTGGACGACACCGCCGCCCGGCTCGGAGTACCCGTCGAGGACGTTGAACGCGTGCACCGGCTCGCCGGCGACCGACCGTCGGCTCCGCTGCCCGCCAAGGCCGACGCGCCCGCGATCCTCGACCGGCTCGCGGTGCGGCCGGACGACGCCGCCGAGATCATGGCGGGCTGGCCCGACCCCGACTCTCCACTGTGGACCCCCGATCTGCGCTGGCTGCTCGACCGCTCGATCGCCCTGGTCCGCGCCGATCTCGGGGGCCACGCCTGGCTGCCGCCCGGTCCGGAGCTGCCGCGCGAACGCGGCCCCGCCTGGCGGCATCTCTACGTGTACGCGTACCTGGCCCTGGTCGACGTCGTCACGGCGTACCACCGCGACCACGGCATCGCCGAAGCCGTGTCGTGGACGACACTCGCGGACCTGGGCCGCAACCTCGCGGTCGACCGGCGGATGCACCGTGAGGGCTGGCCGGTCATGCAGAGCTGGCTGACGCTGCACGCGCGCGGCAGCGTCTACGAGCTGGGCCGGCTACAGCACGAGCGCGGCGACACCGCCATCAACCTGCACATCCCCGAGGCGGGGCCGATGACCCCGGAGGCGGTCGCGGCGTCGCTCGACGAGGCCCGCGCGTTCTTCCCGCGCCATTTTCCCGACGAGCGCTACACGGCGTTCGCCTGCGGCTCTTGGCTGCTCGACCCGCAACTGCGGGAGTACCTGCCCGAGGACTCCAACATCGTCCGTTTCCAGCGGAGGTTCGAGCTGGAGCCCTACGAGAAGCCGGAAGGGCTGGACGCCGACGTCGAGGTGCTGCGGTTCGTGTTCCGATCCCTGAGCACACCGCTCGACCAACTGCCGCGCCGCACCGCGCTCCAGCGCGCGGTCGTCGACCACCTCAAGGCCGGCCGCCACTGGTACTGGCGCCGCGGCAGCTTCCCGATCTAGGCGGAACGGCGCCACGGGCGTCCCCAAGAACCTGATCTTCGCACGGGCAGTGCGGGACCCCGGTCTCGTGACTGGGTAACGTCGACGCGTGCGCACCCGGGAACGGCGCGTAGCCGAGGCGATCACGGCCTACTTGGCGCGGGACGGACATGATCCGCGCGCGCTCGCCCGTGTGGTCGGCGAGGCGCTCGGTGCGACCGGCTGCGCGCTGATCATCGACGGGCACCGCTACCAGTGGGGCGACGGCGGTGGGTCGTGGCGGGAGCACGACATCGGCTACGGCGGCGCGGTGGCGGGTGTTCTGGCCGTTGCCCCGGAGTCGGTCGGTTCGCTGTCCGCGGTCGCTGCGGTGCTCGGTGCGCCGGTGGCGGCCCTGCGGCTGGTCGAGGAGACCGATCGGTTGCGCCGTGACGGTGACGCCGCGGCGCTGGTGCTGGCCGACGAGCGGTGGCGGGCGGCGGCCGAGATGGAGCAGGAGCGCCGCGGCCTGGAACGGGACCTGCACGACGGCGCGCAGCACCACCTGGTCTCGCTGCGCATGTCGCTGGCGCTGGTCGAGCACGCGATCAGCACGGGTGCCGGCCGGGAACGGGTCGCGGATCTGGTGGCACGGCTGGACGAGACCGAACGGGTGCTGGTCGACACCGCGACCGGGATCCTGCCCGGCGCGCTGGTGGCCGGCGGTGTCGCACTGGCGCTGCGCACGGAGCTGGCCCGCCATGACGAGGTGACGCTGGACAGCGCGGGTCTGCGTCGCCGTTACCCGGTGCCGGTCGAGTCGGCGGTCTACTTCGTCGTGCTGGAAGCGGTGAACAACGCGCGCAAGCACGCCGAGGGCGCGTGGGTCACGGTCACCGTGCGGGACGGCTACCGGGGCTTGGAGTTCACCGTCGCCGATGGCGGGCCGGGTTTCGTGATGGCGACGCCGAATGCGGGCTTGCCCAACCTCACCGCGCGTGCCGCGTCGGTCGGTGGTGTCGTGGAAGTCCGATCGGTGCCGGGGGTGGGCACCACGGTCAGCGGCGTCGTCCCGTTCTGACCGTTCTGACCGTTCACGCCGTTCTGACCGTTCACGGGGTGAACAGGCCTTCGGCGGTGCGCACGAGGACCTCGCAGGCGACGCGGTCACGGCCGCCGGACGCGGGGTGTTCGGCGTGCGCGCGCCAGCGGGTCACCTCGTCACGGGCCCTGGACCTGATCTCGTCGGTCGTGGCCCCCTCGGGCAGACCGAGCCTGCTGCGCGGGTCGACGCCGTCCGCGCCCAGCAGGCGGGCCGCCGAGGAAACGACGCCGCGCAGCAGATCACCGCGTTCGAGGTCTTGGAGCAGGTCCAGTTCGGCGAACTCGTGGGCGTCGACGCCGACCCGTTCGACCGCCCAGCGCAACCGGTGGTCGCCGGGTAGTGCGCGGACCAGCTCGGTCATCGCCGCCACCGCCCGGCGTGCGGCGATCGCCGGGCCATGTGCGGCCATCGCCGAGACCAGCACGGCATCGACGCCACTGAGGGGACCGTCGTCGGCGAGGAACTCCTCGGCGGGCACCCGGTCCGCGGGCGCGTCGACGACCAGCACGGCGACACCCCGCGCCGCGACGGTCTCGGCGGCAACGGTCTGCGCGGCGACACCCCGCGCGGCAACGGCCTGGGCGGCAACGGTCTGCGCGGCGACACCCTGCGCGGCGAACTCCGGGTCCGGCCCGACGACCGCTAGCCGGGGCGGCATGGTCAACCGCTCTGCGACGGCGTCCCACGCCGCCCGCTCCGGCAGACCTTCGGTCGCTGTCTGCCCCTCACGCACGAGGTCGCGCACCTGTCGGTAGATGGCGCTGCGTGCCACCACCGCGGGGTCGAACCTGGTCACCGTGACCGGCTCCGTCCGCTCCGCGAGCCGCACGGTGACCACCGCGGATCCGTCGACGACCCCGCACGTCATCTCCCCGCCTAGAACCGCGACCCGCTCGATGTCGTGGCCCAGCGCGGTGAACAGGTCGTCGGCGGTCAGCGGACCGGCGGCCGTGACGCGAGCCAACAAAGCGTCGTCGCGGCCGAGGGCCACCGTGACCGCTTGCGCGTGTTCCCGGCCCGCCAAGAGGTTCAGCGCGGACGCGACCGCGTGGTAGAAGCCGGACTCCAGTTGCCAGCCCACCCGCGGCCCGAGGTCGCCGGTGAAGCCGACCGGGCGGGGCAGGGTCGCGGCCAGCTCCTCCAACGCCGCGCGCGCACCCCGGTCGGGCAGCATCGCCGGGAACACGCCGCGCACCACGCTGCGGAAGTCGTCGATCAGCTCGTCGAGCGCCTCCTGGGCCGCTTCGAGCCCGGTGCCCTCCTCGGCGACCGCGCGCAGCAACGTCCGCACCCCGGCGAGGTCGCGCAGGGTCGTCGTGGTGATCGCCCCGACCAGCCGTTGCCGCTCGAGGTCCCGGACTCGCGCGAGCCGTGTCCGGGCGGTGCCGAACTCGGCGCGCAGTCGGCGTGCCCGCAGGTCCGCCGCGTCCCGGTCGGCGCGCAGCCGCTCCAACCGAACCGCCGTGCCGAGCCAGACGGCGGTGTCGCGGAGCATCGCGCGCGCCTCGTCGTCCCACCGGCTCGGTGCCATGACGAACACCGATCCGCCGCCGTCGACCCGGGCCACGCCGACGGCGTCGACGACGCTGGACACATCGGGCGGCCACGACTCGACCACGACGTGGGTCCGCCCGGACGGCACCGCGTAGGCGACCTCGCCGCCGACGCCCTCGGCGAGGTTGCGGACGAGCGCGGCGGTCAGCAGCTGCGGGGGCTCGGCGGCGGCTACCTCGTACGGCGCCCGGTAGCCGGACATGAGCCTGCGCAGCCTCGGGACCAACGCCCGCCCGCCGTTCACGAGACCGGTCCGCCGATCCGTCCCGTCTGGAGGTAGGCCAGCACCGCGAGCACCCGGCGGTGGTGCACGGTGGCGTCACCGGGAAGGCCGAGCTTGGTGAAGATGGCCGCGATGTTCTTCTCCACGGCCTTGGTCGAGATGAACAGCTCCCCCGCGATCGCGTTGTTCGCGCGGCCCTCAGCCATCAGCCGGAGCACGTCCAGCTCGCGTTCGCTCAGCGCGGCGATCGGGGTGTCGGCGTGCCGGGCGCCGCCCTGGACCAGCCGCTTGGCCAGGACCGGCTCGATGACGATCTCCCCGTCGGCGATGCGGTTCAGCGTGTCGCCGAGGACCTGCACGCCCGCGACGCGTTCCTTGAGCCGGTAGCCGATCCGCTCGGAGCCGATCTCCAGCACCCGCATCAGGTAGTGCGTCTCGGCGTAGTGCGACAACAGCAGCAGGCCGATCTCGGGGCGCAGCGCGCGCACGCGTTCCGCGGTGACCAGCCCGCCTTCCGGGCCGGGTGGCATCCGGATGTCGAGGACGGCGACGTCGACCGGGTCGTCGGCGATGGCGGCGACCAGCGCGTCGCCGTCGAGGTAGGAGCCGGCGACCTCGTGCCCGGCCGCTTGCAGCAGCAGCGCCAGGCCTTCCCGGAACAGCGCGCCGTCCTCGGCGATCGCTACCCGCATCGCAGCACCGCCCGGTGCTCGCGCGGCGGCGAGCCGCCTGGTTGCCGGTCGGTGATGTTCACCCGGATGATCCGCCGTCCCCGTACACGCACCCGCACCACGCTACCGGGAGGCAACGTGGCGAAGTAGTCGGCGACGAGCAGGCCGGCCCGCGACCCGGTTTCCGCGTCGAGCGCGCCGCGCGGAAGGTCGAGCAGCAGGCTCAGCCCCAGTCGTTCGGCGACGGCCAGCAGTCCGGGCCCGAGACCGGCGGAGGCCAGCACGGGTGGGTAGATCTCCGACCCGACCTGGCGCAGGTGGTCCACGACGCGCTGGACCCGGTGTTGTGCGGCGGCGAGCTTCGCCTCCACCTCCGGGTCGTCGACCAAGGCCGAGATCATGCCCAGTTCCAGTGCAAGCGTCGAGATCTCGGACACCGCACCGTCGTGCAACGTCCGCTCGATGCCGTGGCGCAGTCGCGTGGCGGCATGGTCGGGTGGCCGGAGCGCCCCCGCCAGGAGGGCACCGGTCCGGCGCATCCAGCGGACCACGCAGTACACCCGACCAGGCTCGTCGCGTGGCGATCGCCGGGGCAAGGGTGCTGCCCCTCTACGCGGGTAGGGCTGTCCCCACTACCGATCTTCGCCGGTCTGTGATCGGCCCGCTGCGCGCTGTGATTCACTATGCGCTTCGTGGGGTTTCAACTACTCGCGGAAATGCGAGCGTTCGTGGTCGAATTTGTGGATCTGTGACTTCTGTTGACAGGCCGGTCGCCAGCGGGGTGGGAACGTATGTTCGGTAGCCTGGTCGGATGGCTTCGGTGATCCAGGCGTTCCGGTTCGCGCTGGATCCCGCTTCGGCCCAGGACGCCGTGCTGCGGTCGCATTGCGGTGGGCAGCGGTACGCGTTCAACTGGGGGTTGGCGCGGGTGAAGGCGAACCTGGACCAGCGGGCTGCCGAGAGGACCTACGGGACGGTCGCGGACGGGTTGACGCCGTCGGTGTCGTGGTCGGCCTACAGCCTGCGCAAAGCCTGGAACCAGGCCAAGGACGAGGTCGCCCCGTGGTGGGCGGAGAACTCGAAGGAAGCCTATTCGTCCGGTCTGGTCAATCTCGCGACCGCGCCGGGTAACTGGGCCGACTGCGGGACGGGCAGGCGGAAGGGCCGCCGGCTCGGGTTCCCCGGGTTCAAGGGGAAGCGGTCCGGCCTGTCCTGCCGGTTCACCACCGGCGCGTTCGGCCTCACCGACCGGGACCGGCGGCACGTGAAGCTGCCCCGCATCGGACTCGTGCGCACCCACGAGTCGACCCGCGAGCTCGCCCGTCACGTCGAGCGCGGCACCGCCCGAATCCGCTCCGCGAGCGTGTCCCACCGGGCCGGGCGGTGGTTCGTGGCGTTCTCCGTGGAGATCACCCGCGCCGACCCCGCGCCCACGCGGCCCGACACAACGGTGGGTGTCGATCTCGGCGTCACATCGTTGGCGGTGCTGTCGACCGGCGAGACCGTCCCGAACCCACGCCACCTGGAGTCGGCGCTGCGGGAACTGCGTCGCCTGCAACGCCGGGCCGCCCGCCGCGTCGGCCCCGACCGCCGCACCCGCCGGCAGCCCTCCGCCCGGTGGCGCAACACCCAGGCCCGTATCGGCCGTCTGCACACGCAGGTCGCGAACGCCCGCCGGGACGGCCTGCACAAGCTGTCCACCCGCCTGGTGCGCACTTACGGCACGGTCGTCGTCGAGGATCTGAACGTGTCCGGCATGACGCGCAACCGGCGGCTGGCCAGGCACGTCGCCGGGGTGGGTATGGCCGAACCCCGGCGGCAGATCGAGTACAAAGCCACATGGTCGGGTGTGAACGTGCACGTCGCCGACCGGTGGTACCCGAGCTCCAAGACGTGTTCGGCCTGTGGCGTGGTGAAAGCCAAGCTGCGCCTGTCCGAACGCGTGTACCACTGCGACGCGTGCGATCTGGTCCTGGACCGGGACCTCAACGCCGCGCGCAACCTCGCCGCGCTCGCGCAACGCGAGACGTCCTCCCCGAGTTGCGGGGCGACGGCAAACGAGCCCGATGGAAACCCACGTAAGACCCGCACCACGCGGGCAACGGGTACCACCACGGGAAGACCCGCACCAACCGATGCAGGCCAACGCCGACGCCGCAAGGCGACGGCTGCCTGAACACAGTGGACTCACGTTGACTCACACTTCAGGTAACGGTGTCGTGCGCTACGCGGTGGGGATCGATCTCGGCACCACGTTCGCTTCCGCCGCGGTCTCTGACGCGGCGGGGACGCGGATGGTGCCGCTGTCGCCGGAGATGGTCGTTCCGTCGCTGGCCTACTGCGCGCCGGACGGCACGTTGCTGACCGGCACGGCCGCCGCGGACGCCCCCGCCGATCCCCAGCGGCTGGGTCGCGGGTTCAAGCGCAGGCTCGGCGACCCGACACCGCTGTTGCTCGGTGGTCGCGCCTACACCCCGACCGCGCTGATGGCCGCGCAGCTGCGGGCCGTGCTCGACCAGGTCACCGACGCGATGGGCGGTCCGCCGGCGTCGATCGTGCTGACCTGCCCGGCGATCTGGGGACCCTACCGGCGGGAGCAGTTCGCCGAGGTGCCCCGGCTGGCGGACGTCACGGACTTCCAGCTGGTCACCGAGCCCGAAGCGGCGGCCACGCACTACAGCCGCGAACGCGCGCTCGGCGACGGCGAGGTGGTCGCGGTGTACGACCTCGGCGGCGGCACGCTCGACACCACCGTGCTGCGGATGCGCTCGGGCGGCATGGAGATCCTGGGCACGCCGGAGGGCTTGGAGCACCTCGGCGGCATGGACCTCGACGACGCGCTGTTCGCCCACCTCGACGAGCGGCTGGACGGCGCGATCGGCCGGCTCGACCCGACCGACCCGGCGGAAGCCTCGGCGCTGGCCCGGATCCGCGCGCTGTGCGTGCACACCAAGACCGAGTTGTCGACCGAGCCGGACGTCGCGCTGACCGTGCCGCTGCCGTCCCGGCCGCGCGAGCTGACGATCACCCGACCGGAGTTCGACGCGGTGATCCGGCCGTCGCTGGAGCTGACCGTCGGCGCGCTGAGGCGCACGGTCGCGTCAGCGGGGTTACGCGACGACGAACTCTCCGCTGTGCTGCTCGCGGGCGGCTCGTCCCGGGTTCCGCTGGTGCGGCAACTGCTGTCCGAGGCGTTCGACAAGCCGGTACGGGCGGCCCACCACCCGAAGTTCACCGTGGCGCTCGGCGCGGCCGCGCTCGCGGCACGCGCACTGGCCGACCCGCAGCCGGACCACTCCCCCGACGGCGTCGACACCGCGCCGTCGACCGAGCAGCAACCCCGCCGGCCGAAGCGGCTGGTGCCGATGGCCCTCGCGGCGCTCGCGGTGGCCGCCGCCCTGGTCGTCGTCCTGGTCACGACCACGAGAACCACGACGACCGCCACCACCACGACACCCACGGCGACCACGACGACCACCCCGGTCACCACGACCACCGAGGCGCCGCCCGAGTCCCGGTCCACCACACCCTCCCCGGTGTCCACGAAGAACGCCCCGACCACGACCTCGGCGCCGGCGGCGGCTGCGCCATCATCCGCGCGGTCCGCGGCACCACCCCCGCCGACCGAGAAGAAGGTCTACTCCGAGCCGCCTCCCAAGGCGATCAAGCTCCGCAACGAGGCGACCAACATGTGTGTGGGGATCCGCGGCGCCGACGCGGGCACACCGACGAACAACGTCCTCAGGCAGTCAAGGTGTGACGAGCACCCCGACGCCAACCAGAAGTGGTTCTACACCGTCCCCCACTCCAAGGCGGGACCCAATGGCAGCGACCTGCTGATGTTCTCCCACATCCACGACGCCAACGACAACGCCTGGTATTGCTTCGACCTGCCCGCGTTCGGCCGGCAGCCCGCCGGGACCAAGGTCGTGGTGTCCGCCTGCAACGGCAACCTGAACGACAACCAGCAGTGGTGGCTGGACCGGGACGCGGCGAGCGGCACCGTCCGGATCCGCAACCACGCCGCCGACGGCCGTTGCCTGGCGCTGGAGCGCGACGAAGCCTGGCCGGAGGGCGCACCGGTGACGATCGAGGAGTGCGCCGACAGCACCTCCCGCTGGTTCATGGTGGAGACCTCCGGGCCCTGACCGCCCGAGCAGTGTCGACCGACGACCCGGGCGCCACCCCCGCTCCGCTGCGCCGTAGGGATATCCCTACCCACGAACGCGGGGCAGCACCCCGACGTTGAGGGATGACCCCAGCGACTTCCCCGCCCGACAACGGGACGCTGTGCCTACCAAGGCAAGGCGACACGGGGAGTCCAGGTGATGGTCAGCATCGGCGAGGCGGTGACCCTCGAGCGGAGGATCGCCGCGGTTGCCGCGATTCGCGACAACGTGGTGGCGGGCAGGTTGTCGCTCGACCCGGAGGCGGGCGACAAGATCCTGTCGATGTTGCGCGACCAGATGGACCGGGTGGACGCCTGGTTGCGGGGGACGCGGCAGCTCGCACGTCGCGCGCCGCTGGGCCGCAATCCGGTCGGGCAGGCGATGGCGGTCAAGTTCGAACACCGGGCGGGCGCCGCCGACGGCAGCCTGTCGTTGGCGGGCGTGCTGACGCCGTACCGCCTCGTGCTGGCAGAAGCCCACGCCGCGGTGGACCAGGCCATGAAGCTGTACCGGCGGACCGAAGAGGACCAGATCAGCAGCTTCCGGCAGTTGGCGGACGGGAGCGGCCCGTACCTCAGGCCGACAGGCCGCGTCGACCGTCTCGTCGACGCCCACGCCCCGGAAGCGGTCCCCGGCGGTACCCGCATGGTCACGCCGCGGCCCATCAGCCCCGACCAGTGAGAACGGACAAGCGAATGGCACATCAGAACGTGCCCGCCGAGGGCCCGATCGCCGTGGTCAGTCCCCACCTCGACGTGGCGTTGTCGGAGACGTGGAACTGGGCCGCGTACGACCACCGCACGCTGTACGAGTCGGTGCACGTCGACAACGACCCCGGCCAGGCCGGCGTGCTCGCGTACGAGTGGGTGGAGTTCGGCACGGAAATGGCCGATTCCGCCCAGTTGATGCGGGAATGCCTCGTCGCCGGCGAGGACGGCTGGCAGGGGGAGTCGGCCGAGTCGGCCCGCGGTGCGATCCGCGAGCTCGCCGACTGGAGCGAGGTCGCCGCGCTGACCGCCGCCGGCCTCGGTGATCGGGTGGCCGAACAGGCCCAGATCATGGCCGAGGCCAGGGCCGCCATGCCGGAACCGGTCGACTTCGACTGGCACGCCATGCTCACCGACGGCTTCGCGGGCAGCGGCATGGCCGGTTTCACGGCGGCGCTCGTGGACGTGAAGATCAAGAGCGATCAGGCGACCGGGGCACACCACCACGCGATCCTCGTGATGGCCCGCATGGAGGAGCAGTCCCGTGCGGTGGACACCACCTCGCCGTGGTTCACCCCGCCGCCGGACCCGGTCAACGGCAGCACCCCGACGCTACGGCGGTACAGCAAGGCGGAGGACGTCGAGCTGTCGACCTCCTCGGAGCCCCGCGTCCTCACGAGGGTGGGAGCACCCGCCGGAGAGGCCACGACCGGCGTGCCGAACGTGGGCGGGTCGGGCGGAGGGCTGTCCGAGAACGACCTTCGGCCGGCGGGGACCACGGCGCCGACGGCACTGGTGGCGCAGGGAGTACCGGCGGCGCAGGGAGGACTGGGGGTACCGGCGGCTCAGGGAGGACTGGGCGCACCGGGGGCGCACGTCGGACTACCGGCGACGCCGCCGGCACCGCTCGCGTCGCCGGGTCAGCCGGGGCAGGTCCTGATGCCACCGCCCTCCGCACCCAATTCCGCCATGCCGAGGAACCTGGACGTCTACCAGCCCGGTGGCACGTCGCCGCAGGGTGTGCTCGCCCCGTCCGCGTTCACGCCGCCCGGCGGTCCGTCCGCTGTGGACCAGCACCGGCAGGGTTGGACGGCGCCGCAGAGTTCGGCGGGAGGGCCGCTCTTCGGCACGGGGGAACCTGGTGGCCCGATGGGCTCGACGCCGAATCGGGACGGGTACCGGCCGGGCGGGACGTCGCCGTGGAGTTCGAGGGGTACGGCGAATGTCCCACCGCCCACTACCGCGATGCCGCCGAACGGCGCTGGCGGTGAGGGCGGCCGGGGTGGGGCGGGACCGCGGGGTGGGATCAACGTGCCCGCCGACGGCGACCCGCGCAACCGCATGCCTTACGCCCCACCCAACAGCGGCAACGGTGGGACGGGGCCGGCGCTCGCGAGGCCCGGTGGTCCCGGGATGCCCGGTGGTTCCGGTGTGCCCGGCACGGCCGGGATGGCGGGAGGCGGAATGCCGGGCGTGGGAGGCGCCGGCCGTGGCCAGGGCGCCGAGGACGAGGACCGGAAGGCCAAGTACGTCGGTGGTGAGCGGTTCTTCGAGGTGTCCGACGCCCACCTGCCGCCGTCGGTGATCGGCGGCAAGGCGCCCGGGGAGCAGCAGGGTCAAGGGAGCTGGTCGTGATCGCACCGGATTTCGTGCTGTCGGCCCGCGAGTTCGACATCCTCTGGGATGGCCTCGGCCTCGGGCCCAAGCCCTACCCGCTGGACGTGCCCAGCGTCGGCAGGACCCTCGCGGAACGCGCCGAGGCGGCCGAGCAGGTGTACCGGGACCTCGCCGAACGCGGCCTCGTGACCGGCCGGGAGCCGGACGAACGGTTGGCCGGCCAGTTGCGGCTGCTGGCCCGGCACGATGTTTCCGTCGACGCGGTGGGCCACATCGACGGCCCGCTGCGCGCGGTCGCGGCCGGCGACGGGCAGCACGGCGTGCTGGCGGCGTTCGGCGAGGACCAGCTGTGGCTGGTCGGGATCCGCCCGACCGCGCTCGCCGCGTCGATCGTCGCCGTGCTGCCGACGAACCAGGCCGGTCCCGGCCGCTCGCTGTCGGTGCCGTACCAGGCGATGGCCGCCGCGGTGAAACCGACGACGGACGACGATCCGCACGCGTTCGCGTCCACCGACGACGAGCACGCGCGGATCACCATGGTCAAAGCCGGACTGTCCACTCGGGACGCGGCGGAGCTGGCCGAACTGGCGGGCGACCGCCGGGCCGGTGGCCAGTTCGGGGTTTCCCACCGTCAGCGGCGATCCCCGGTCGTCGTCACCTGGTTCGACACCCTGAGAGGCCGCTACCTCGGGGTGCGGGACGGGGAATGGGTGAGCTTCACGCCCGCCGACAACGACCGCCTCACCGCCCGTATCGACCGAACACTCAACGAGGTAACGCCATGACGACAGCCAACAGCAGCCCTCCGATCGGTTCGACGGAGTGGCTGGAGGACCTGCAACACCGGAGCGCGCAGCTCCAGGAGAACATCGACAACTCGGTGGTCACGCTCAGCTCGCGGGACGAGGCGGTCACCGTCACGGTCGGCCCGAACGGCTCCCTGCACGACCTCAGCCTGGGCCACCGCGCCGCCGCCATCAGCCACACCCAGCTCACCACGCTGATCATGAGCACCGTCCGCGACGCGCAGCGCCAGGTGGCGGCACGGGTGTCCGAGGCGTTCATCCCGTTCGGCCACCCGGAACTGACCGAGCAGACCAAGAACCTCATCACCTACCTGCCGCCGGAGGACACCCCGGACGGCGCCGCGACCGCCGACGGACCGCAAGACAGGTTCGTCCCGGAGGAACTGACCGAGCCGCAGGCCCGGCCACCCGCACCGGCGCCGCACTCCCCGCCGCTCCCGACGCCCTCCGCCAGGGCACCCCGACGCCGCCCGGCCGAGGACGACACCGTTGACGAGATGGAGCCATGGTGACGACGTTCGACACGAAGCCGTCCGCGAGCGCACCGGAAACGTCCGGCGGCTCGGGTGGCTCCGGCGGCACCGGCGGGCCGGAGGGCCGGTTCGCCATCGAGATCGAGCACCAGGTCACCCTGCTGAGCAACGAGGCCAAGCAGGAAGGTGTGCCGATCGTCGGCCACGTCCTCGAAGGCATGGACAACGTCGGTGACGGCGGCGGCCCAGTCGCTGATCCGTTCGCCCAGTTCTTCTCGTCCGGGTTCGGCTGGATGATCGACAAGGTGGGTTTCCTCCGCGACGCCATCGACGAGTTGGACGGTGACGCGGCCGCCGGGCAGACCGCGGTGGACTCGATGAAGCAGGCTTCCGAGAGCCTGTCCTTCATGGCGCGCGGGCACCAGGCCGACATCACGTCCCTCCAGGACTGGCAGGGTGATGCCGGTGAGGCGTACCGCGCCAGCATGAAACAGCTCCACGAGGAAATCCTCGGCCTCATGCACGTCGTGCACGGGTTGGGCACGTTGACCGCCGTGACCATCTCCATGGTGATCACCCTGCGGAAGATCGTCCGCGAACTGGTCGCCACCGTGCTGGGCGCCATCGTCATCATCATGCTCGCCGCGGTCGCGGCGGCGGTCTGGACGTTCGGCACCTCGATCGCGGTCGGTCTCGCCGCGTCGATGGCCGCGGCAGCGGTCACCGCGGTCGAATCCGCCCGCCGCATCACGATGCTGATGGACGCGCTCGGTCGGCAGACCGAGCGGATGGTCACCCTGGAAACCATCGCCGAGGAAATCGCCGACTCGCTCAAGCGGTACGAGAAGGCCGCCGGGCTCTCCACCACCCAGAGTTCGAAGGACTCCGACCCGCAGCGCTGGAACAGCTCGCGCGACAAGGCCGACGAGATCGGACAGGACACCTCTGGGCGTCTCGGCGCGGTGACTCCGGACGCCCGGCGCGAATTCGACCAGCAGGAACTCGACCAGGCCAAGCAGGAGCTCGGCCGGTGACGCGTCCGACCGGACGGAGTGACGTGAAAGGCTTGGAGGACAGGGCATGGGCGCCGGTTTCAGCGTAACGGGCGACGAGATCAACGACTTCGGCAATCGGCTTTCCGGGTCGTCCGACGTGGTGAGCACGGCGGCGGCCACGTTGGGCGTGATCGAGGTCCCGCCGGACATGTTCGGCCCGGCCGCCCGCAATCAGGGCTTCACCGAGGCGATGGCGCAGACCACTCAGCGGATCACTGAACTGTTGGAGCGTGCCGCCGAAGCCGTCGAGAACGCCGCCGTGGGCACCAAGGCCACCGCGGCGGACTACGAGGCGGTGGAGGAGCAGAACGCCATGGGCTTCGGCAACATCGAAGGCGGCGAGCTGCCGCCCCCGTTGCCCGGTGGTGACGGCGGGTACCCGGTGACCGGCGGCGGCACGGGTTACCCGATGTCCGGCGACGGCGTGTACCCCGTGGATCCCATGATGACCGGCGGCGACGGCATGTATCCCGCGGATCCCATGATGGCGGGTGACGGCACGGGTTATCCGATGCCCGGCGAGGACATGCTCTGGGCGGAGGTCCCGACCGGGGGTTCCGGCGCTCCGCCCATGGGCAGCTTCGTGCCGCCGGAGATGACCGACCGGTCGTCGATCAAGCCGCCGGCGTCCGGTGATATGGGGCTGTCTTCCGCGCCGCCACCGTCGTTCGTGCCGCCACCGGTGCCACCGCTGCCATCAATGCCCGGCGGAACGTCACCGTCGTCCGCACCACCACCCACGTTCGTGCCCCCGCCGATGCCACCGCTGCCATCAATGCCCGGCGGAACGTCACCGTCGTCCGCACCACCACCCACGTTCGTGCCCCCGCCGATGCCGCCGCTCCCGTCAATGCCCGGCGGTACGAGGCCGTCTTCCGCACCACCACCGACGTTCACACCGCCACCGTTCACGCCGCCGTCCACGTCCGGCCGCACCGTGCCGGCTTCCGCGCCGACGCCGTTCACGCCTCCCCCGTTCACCCCGCCACGACCGCAGGTGCCCGTCACACAGCTCCCCGGTGCCACCCTTCGCGGAGACCAGTTCCGCCGCGTCCCCAAGATCGAGGCCGTCCGCAATCGGCTCGACACCGACCTGAGCACCACGCGCCCGACGACCGACCGGACCCTGCACAAACTGCTACCGGTCAACCCGCCCGACCTGTTCACCCGTAGTGGCGGTGGCGGTGGCGGCGGTACCCCACCGGTCTCGAGCTTCGGCATCGCGTCCGATGGTGGTTTCGGCGGCCCACCGCCGCCCGGTCCGCCTGCCACCTTCAGCAGCCTGAGCCCGGCGCCGCCCAGCGCCGGGCCGGTTCCTCCCACCGGAGGACCACAGGTCGGCATGCCCGGTGGTTCCAGCGGCCCGCCCCCGGCAGGCATGCCCTTGGGCGGCACGGGTCCCGGTGGCGGCCAAGGCGGCGACCAGGAGCGCAAGACGGCCTCGTACATCAAGGGCGAGGACCTGTTCACCATGACCGACGTGAACCCGCCGCCCCCGGTGATCGGTGACACGCCACCGCCCACGCCCACTCCCCCGCCCGCCAACTAGCCCGACCGCGAGGACGACCGCACCATGACCACTTTCGAACCGGGGCCGACCCCCGGCACCACACCCGGTTTCGACGTCGACCTCACCGCGTTGGTCACGCACCAGCAACACCTCGGCGCGGTCCTCGAGCAGCTGGCGGACGCATTGCAGGCCGCGTCCGGCACGCACCTGCCCGAGGAGGCATTCGGGCCGTTCGGCGCTCCGCTGGCGGCGGCGATCAACCCCACTGCCGAGGAGGCGCGGCGCGCGTTCGAGCGGGCCGTCGAGTCGGTGGGCGCCCATCAGGACGGCATGCTCCGCACCGTTCGCGACTACGACGAGGTCGAGCGTGCGAACGCGGACATGCTGCACATCCGCGAAGTGGAGTCGTGATGACGGAGCTGACGACCACAACTCCCCCACCGACCAAGGGACTGCGCCGCGCCGACGAGCTCCGCGAGATCAAGGAGTCGGTGCGGCGCAACGACTGGGCGGACCCTGACAGCGTCGTGGTTCCCGGCGGCACGTCCGCGCTCGGCCCGGCCCCGGATCCGGTGGACGCGTTGTCGAACACCAACATCCCCGGCCTGCTCGACCAACTGCGGCCGTTGCGCGATGCCCAGCAGTGGTTCGCCGGGGACCCGGCCGCGGTCACCGAGTACGCGGACAAGTGGCAGCGCGTGGCCGACCTGGCACGGGAAGCCGGCACCCGCTTCGACACCAGCGTTCGCCGGCACACCGCGGACTGGGGCGGCGAGGCGGGAGTCCGGTACCGGGAGAACGCCACCACCCAACAGGACGACCTGGACCTGGTGGTCGAGGCGGCGGAGTCGATCGTCGCCCTCGTGACCGCCGCCGGAGACATGGCGGGCAGCTCCCGCGCACAGATCCAGGAGTCGGTGACGCACTGCGTCAACGACATCATCACCCGGCTGCCCGACTACTACAACGTGCTCAACTCCGGCCACCCCGCCGCGCTGAACCACGTGCTCGCCGACGTCGCCGCCATCGTGGACGCCTGGGCCTGACCTCACCGAGGAGACCTCCGTTGCCGCCACCCGCTCGCCGCACCACCCCGCCGCCCAGCACGAATCGTCGTAGTCGGTCGTTGCCCCCGCCATCCCGATCGAGCGGGCCGGTTTCCAGTCCGCAACGCGCATCGTCACCGCCGCCGCAGATGGGCAATCCCGCGCACCGGCCGATTTCGCCGATCGCGCTCGGTGCCCAGCGCAACGCCAGCGAGCTCAACCGGACCGGTCAGACGGTGCAGCAGTTGCTGGGCAACACCACTCCGCGACCGTCCCCGTCCACCACCCCACCACCCGGGCGACCTGCCACACCGCCGATCCCTCCCCCACCCTTGCTATGGGGCAAGACGGACCCGCACGGGGCGGACATCGCGTTCACGTCGGACCGGGTGGAAGTTGTTACGCTGAGGGGCAAGAACGGAAAACCTGTCGGCATATCCTTCCCGACGAAGGCAGACGACGCGGTCGAATTGCGAGAATGGGCGCGCGTACATCGGAACAGTGATAAATCCTACGTTCCCAACTGGTACCCCGGCAAAGAGGACCTACCGAATTCCAGTGTGCGTGCTCCGTGGCACGATCCGCAGAACCCGAAGGTTCCGTTCTACGCGCATGCGCACGCGGACCCTCACCGTTTCCAGGTTGGCGTCCGCAGGAACACGGGCCAGCCGGGTCACCCAGTCGTCGGCTACCAGTCGGTCGACATCAACGGCACCACCCACGGGCAACTGCTCCGCGAAAACAGGCGTTTTCAGCAGGCGTCGCAGAGCGACCCGACGCTACCGGTGGTCTACCTGTCGTGCCGGAGCGGAAGCCCTTATGGTAGCGCGGCCGCTGATTCAGCGAATGTCCTTCACGGTACGCACAGTGGCCACGGTACGCACAGTGGCAGAGTCTTCGCACCGACCGGCGAAGGTGTCCGGATTTGGGATCCCGGCGAATCGTGGTACGGCGTGAAACCGGGAAAGCACAACGGAAGAACGTTCCGGGGAGAATTTCGGGAGTTCTGACGGTTATAGGCTGGAGTGATCCGGGCTACCTTCGCGAGGAAGAGGTGGTGTGAGCAATGATGGATCAGGAATCGTCCCCTTCCGGGCATGACGACTGGGCCGTGCTGGTCGATCCCGGATGGCGGCCAGGCTTCCCGGACGACCAGCCGCCGGCCCGGGCGATGGTGGGCGGCTGGCCACTGGACGAGCAGGGCAACCCGGGGCTGTTCCAGCCCAACCCCGACTTCGTGCCGGCGAACGCCGACTCGCCGACCGATCCGGTCGACGCGGTGCTGCGACTGATCAACCGGGGTGAAGCGGACGTGGACGCGCTGATCCCGACGATCCGGAACGCCGTGCTGGAGGTCGCCGTGTCCGAGGACGGCCGACTCCTGACCGGGCCCGCCCCCGATGGCGCGCCCTGCGTCGCGGTGGCCACGGCCGCCGTGCACCGCAAACGGGTCGGCACCGAGCACTGGGGCCAGATCACCGCCGACCAATTGGTCCAGGTCCTGCCGGAGGACACGGACATCCTGCTCAACCCGGACGGCCCAGCCTCCATGCGGCTGGTCGCGAGCGCCATGCGCGCGAACGTCGAGCAGGACCCCGGCGCACGCTGACCAGCCCGTCCACAACCTGCTCACGGCCGCTCAAAGCGCGGTCGACGTTGTGTCCAGCGGCATCGGCACCACGGCGAGGTCGTGATGTCGGTGCGCACGCTGTCCACTCCACCTTCCGCAACCCAACGTTGATCGTCGCCTGAATCGGCGACCTCGCCGATGATTGAGAGGAAACACCAGTGGAAACCACGGACGAGGTCGCACGGCTGATCACCGAATGGCGGGCCGGTGTCACCGAGCAGGCCCAGCGGTTCGACGCGGCGCGCCGCGCGATCGATGACGTGTCGGTGACGGAGACCGCCGCCAGCGGAGCCATCGTGCTCACCGTGGCGTCCTCCGGCATCCCGACCGACCTGCGGCTCGGTGGCGACGTCGACCGGATGAAGCCGGACCAGATCGCCGGCCAGATCATGGTCTGCCTGCGGCGCGCCCAGGCGCGGTTGGCCGACCGGGTTGGCGCGGTCGTCGCCGACACCATCGGTGACGCCGCCGGCGGCCAGGCCATCGCCGAGGAGTACCACAACCGCTTCCCGCCCCTGTCCGATGAGGCCGGCGAGCCGCCGTCACCGTTGGCGGAGAATCTCGGTTTCGGACTGTCCGACATGGACACCGAGCCGGCACCACCCGCCGCCACGGCCGTCCAGGACCGGCACGCACGACCAGGACCTCCGGCAATGGCCGCGTCCGTCACCCCGGCCAGGACGACGCGCCGCGCACCGGGCGACAACGACGACGAGGACTGGGAGGCGCCACTGTGGTGACCGCTGGGATCCTCGTCGAGCTGCCGGTCACCCCCGCCGCACTGGTGACGGCCGGTGCCCGTTCGGGCAACCTCGACCGGACTGGTGACACCGCGACAGGTCGTGGCTACCGTGGCCGATGATCATGAGTGCCGAGCACGTCTCGGACGGGAAGATGTTCAGGAAGGACGACGTGCCCATGACCGGCGGACACAGGTTGGGTGTTGGCGAGAGCCTGCGACGGCAATCGCTGACCTCGCTCAACGACGCTTTCACGCTCAAGCACTTCGGCGTCGACGAGCTCATCCTGGTGCGCAACCACGATCGCGAGCCGCTGTGGTGGTCCAGCGACTTCCACCCCGAGGACTGGTGGCAGAAGCGCTCGGGCACCGGGGTCAGTGACGTCACGCTGCAACCGGACGGCAACCTCGTCGCGCACGACGAGGACGGCACCCCGTTGTGGTCCACCGGCACGGCGGGCAGCGGCGCCGAGCTGCTGGAGGTCCGTGACGACGGTGACGTCGTCCTGCTGGACGGCGCCGGCGACATCGTGTGGCACACCGACACCGCGACCGCGGACGTCACGCTGCCGCCGTTCCCCGTGGCACGCGGCGACCACATGCTGGTCGGGCAGAGCCTCGCCGACCAGAGCCTCACCTCCCCCAACGGCCAGTACGTGCTGGTCCACGACCGCCGGCACGGCGGCACGTTCCTCTACGGGCCACAGGGTCAGATCACCAACTGGTACTACTCGGTCCCGAGCACCTACCCGGATTCATTCGGCACCCGGCTGGTGCTGGAAGAGGACGGTCTGTTCCTGCGGTGGTGCAAGGACGAGATCAACGGTGAGGACGTGCGTGGCCTGCGCAAGGCGTGGGACAGCCTCACCACACCTCGATTCCCGTTCCACCCCAAGCAGATCGTGGTCCGCGACAGCGGCGATCTGGAGATGCTGGACGCCGACGGCGAAGTCATGTGGCGCAACGGGTACACACGCGACCATGCCAAGTTCGCGCGATCCTCGAACCGGCCGCGGGCGAAGACGACCCGCAAGTCCGCCCGCCGGTCCAAGGTTCCGGCGGGCACCCCACGGCTGCCGCCCACCGACGAGACGGTGCCCTTGGTGCGCACCGACTTCTCCGACAACGAAGCCTGGGCCGCCACCTGCGCTCAAATCGCGTTGCCACGACACTTCTCCGAAGACGACATCTTCACCGCGGACGTGGAACCAGTGGACAACGCCGCGTACGCCGGATTGACCGCCGCACAACTCGTCACACTGGTCCCCGCCGACGCGGAGTGCGCAATCCTGCTGGTCGCCGACACCACGACCATGGAATCAGCCGAACACCACGTCCTGGTCGTCGACCTCGACGATGACGACATCGACAACCGCGGTCGCACCTTCCGCGCGACACCGCCGGCCATCCCGGAGATCGAAACCAACCTGTCACTGGCCAACATGGACTGGGAGTACTTCGCCGACTCCGCGGATGACGACGGCGTCGTCCGCCCGATGCTCGCCGAAGTCAGACCCAGCGGCGTGGACACAGCCGCTGACTAACCCCGCGTTCGTTCTGCTCCTGAGCCAGTGACGCGGTCGCCGTGACCGTGCCGGCGGTGAGGCGAGCCTGAGGGCAGACGCCTGTCACGCCGAGCGGTCCAGGACGTCGGGCTTGACCCTGTGGGCCAGGGGCAGACCACGGGACCAGCGGTCGAGTTCGTCCAGTGCCAGTGCGGTCATCCGGCTCAGCTCGTTGCCCAGCGAGCCCGCCACGTGGGGAGTGAGCGTGACGTTGGGCAGGGTGAACAAGGGCGAATCGGGTGGCAGGACTTCGGGTTCCGTCACGTCGAGCACGGCGTGCAACCGACCCTGGCGCAACTCCGCGACCAACGCGTCGGTGTCGATCAGGGAGCCGCGCGAGGTGTTGACGACCGTAGCGCCGGTGGGCATCAGGGCCAGCCGGCGGCGGTCCAGGAGGCGGCGGGTCTCGGGCAGTTCCGGCGCGTGCAGGCTCACCACATGGCACTGGCGGACCAGTTCGTCGATCCCGACGACGGTCACGCCCAGGGCGGCGGCCTCCGCCTCGGTCAGGTAGGGGTCGGTGACCAGCACCTCGAAGTCGAACGGCCGCAGTAGCTCGATCACCCTCCGGCCGATCTTGGACGCACCGACGATGCCCACCCGCCGGTCGTAGTTGCCCAGCCACGGGAACAGCGCCTGCCAGTCCTGCACGACACGGGTCCGGCGGTAGTGCTCGGCGATGGCCGGTATCCGCTTGTTGCCCATGAGGATGGCGGCGACGGTGTACTCGGCCACCGGCAGCGCGTTGGCGGCGGCGGCCGACGACACCGCGATGCCGCGTCGCCAGCAGGCGTCGGTGACGTGGTGCTTCACCGAACCCGCCGCGTGCACGACGGCCCGCAGCCGGGGCGCGTCGCGCAGCACCTGCTCGTCCACCGGCGGGCAGCCCCACCCGGTGAACAGCACCTCGGTGTCGGCGAGTGCGGCCTTGGCCCGGTCGGTGGTGAAGTCCTCGACCACCAGGGTGGGGTCGACGTCGGCGAGTCGCACGAGCCGGCGGGTGGCAGGCTCGTCGAGCAGCCACCGGGCCACCCGCTGCTGCATCGCCACCAGGGTCCGGGGACGGGGGTTGGAGGACACGCGCGCTCCCTACTTCACGGCGCCGGACGTCATGCCGGCCCGCCAGTGTCGTTGCAGGGACAGGAATGCGACGAGCACGGGGACGACCGCCAGCAGCGCGCCGGTGATGGTCAACGGGTAGTACTCGGGCTGGGTGGTCACCACCGCGTGCCACGCGTACAGGCCGAGGCTCAACGGGTAGAGGTCCTGGTCGGACAGCATCACCAGGGGCAGGAAGAAGTTGTTCCAGATCCCGGTGAACTGGAACAGGAAGATGGTGACGAACCCCGGCATGAGCATCCGCAGCGAAATGGCCCAGAACGTGGTCAACTCGCTCGCGCCGTCCACCCGCGCCGCCTCCAGCACCTCGGCGGGCACGTACCCGGCGCTGAAGATCCGTGCGAGGTACACGCCGAACGGGTTCACCAGCACCGGCACGAACACCGACCAGAAGGTGTTGACGACCCCCAGCTCAGAGGCCAGCAGGTACAGCGGCAGCGCCAGCGCGGTGCTCGGCACCAGCACGCCGAGCAGCACGAAGCCGAACAGCTTCTCCTTGCCGGGGAACGTGAACTTGTCGAACACGTAACCCGCCATCACCGAGATGAACGCGCCGATCCCGGCGCCGCCCACCGCGTACAGCAGGCTGTTGACGTACCACCGCAGGTACACGCCGTTGTCGGCGGCGGCCAGGTTGGCGACGTTGTCGAACAGGCGGAACTCGGTGAGCGTGAACGGGTTGCCGTACAGGTCGCCCAGGCCCTTGGTGGCCGAGACGAGCAGCCACGTCAGCGGCAGCACGGTGTAGGCGGTGGCCAGCACCAGCACGGCGTTGACGACGACCTTCGACGCCCAGGGTGGTCGGCGGCCCGGCGTGACGTCGGGGCGGACCGATGCGGTGCGGGTGGTGAGGTCGGTGGCGGTCATGAGTGGCCTTTGCGGTGTCCGAAGCGGGTGACGACGAAGGACAGCAGGCCCGCCCCGACGGCGATCAGGATGGACGCCGCGGCTGCGACGCCGTAGTCGCTGCGCCGGAAAGCGGCGTCGTAGGCGTACATGTTGGGCGTCCAAGTGGTGTTGACCGCCGGGTTGGCCCCGTGGAGGATCATCGGCTCGGTGAACAGCTGGAGTGCTCCGATGATCGTGAACAGCACGGTCATCACCACCGCGGCGCGGATCATCGGCAGCTTGATGCTGACCGCGGTGCGCAGCTGGCCCGCGCCGTCCATCGACGCCGCTTCCACCACCTCGCGCGGGATCGCCTGCAACGCGGCGTAGAAGATGACGACGTTGTAGCCGACCCACTGCCACAGCGTGATGTTGACGACCGAGCTCAGCGCGTGGTCGCTGCTCAGGAAGTCCCACGACAGCCCGGAGTCGCGCATCGCCGACACCACCGGGCTCAGGCCCGGCGTGTACAGGTACAGCCAGACGATCGCGGCGATGATCCCCGGCACCGCGTGCGGCAGGTACAGCGTGAGCTGGAAGAACCGCTTCGCCCTGGCCAGCGTGGAGTCCAGCAGCAGGGCGAGCACCAGCGCGCCACCGACCATCAGCGGGATGTAGACCACGATGTAGCCCGCGATCACCGCGAACCCGTTGCGGAACGCCGGGTCGCCCAGTGCGTGCAGGTAGTTGCCCAGACCGGTGAACAGGGTCTCGGCGCCGCCGAACCCGAGCCCGGACGCCTTCTCGGTGAACAGGCTCAGGTAGGCGGCGTACCCGATCGGCACCACCAGCGTGGTGACGAACAGGACGAAGAACGGCGCCAGCATGAGGGTCGCGGCGCGGGTGCCGTGGAAATGGGCGCTGTGTGCTCGGGCGCTGTGGGATCGGACGCGGTGGGGCCGGGCGCCAGTGGGTCGGACACCGTGGGATCGGGCCATTGCTCCTCGTTTCGACGAGCGCGCCCCGGCGGTGGAGAGCCGGGGCGCCGCGAGCGGATCAGGGGCCGACGTTGAGGCCGCGCTTCCGCAACTCCTCCACTGTGGACTTCTGGGCCTGCGTGAGGGCGTCCGCGAGGGAGCCGCCGCTGGTCACGGTGCCGAAGCTGTCCTTGAGCGCGGAGTTGGTCTGGAACATGCTCGGGCCCCAGGTCCAACCCGGCTTGACCTGCCCGGCCGCCGCGGTGAACTCCGCGTAGGCGTCCTGGCCGCCGAAGAAGGCCGGGTCGGAGCTCTTGGCCGCCGCCGGCCCCAGGTCCGCCGCCGCCGGGTACATGGTGGACTTGGCGACGCCGATCCGGGTCGTCACGGCTTTCTCGTCGGTGGTCATCCAGGTGATGAACTTGACCGCCGCGTCGACCTGCTTGCTGTCCTTGCCGACGGCGAACGTGCTGCCGCCGTACATCCCGCCGGCCGGCTCGCCCCAGTGCGGGAGCGGCGCGACAGCCCACTTGCCCGCCTGCTCGGGCAGGCTGTTGCGCAGCGCGCTGCCGGCGCCCCAGGACGCGCCGAGGTAGCCCACCGTGCCGCTGCTCTTCAGGTCGGCGTTCCACTCCTGGGAGAAGGCGCCCTGCACGCGGACCAGGTCGTCGCGCACCAGGCCTGCCCAGTAGTCGGCCACCTTCTTCGTCGGGCCGTCGTCGATCGAGACCTCCCAGCGGTCACCGCTGGTGCCGAACCACCGGCCACCCGCCTGCCAGGCGAACGACGCGAAGTGGCCGGGATCGTCGGGGAAGAACGTGCCGATCCGGGAGGCGGGCGCGGCCTGCTTCACCGCGGCGGCGGCGGCCCGGTACTCGTCCCACGTGGTCGGCAAGGCGATCTTGTTCGCCTCGAAGAAGTCCTTGCGGTAGTAGAAGACCATCGGGGAGGCGTCCAGCGGGACCGCCCAGGTCTTGCCACCCAGCTCGGTGAGACCGCGGATCTGCTCGGGGAACTCGCCCTTGACGCCCTCGACGGCCTTCGTGAGGTCGGCCAGGCTGCCCTGGCTGACGAAGTCGGGCAGCACCGGGTACTCGATGTTCATCACGTCCGGCGCGTTGCCGGCTTTCACCGCGTTGCTCATCTTGGTGTAGCCGCCCGCCGCACCGGCGGGGATCTGCTCGAACTTGACCCGGACGTCGGACTGCGCCTTGTTGAACGCGTCGACGACCTCGGCGGAGCCCTTGGTCCACGACCAGAACGTGATCTCCGCCGGTCCGCTCTGGGCAGCCGGGTCTTGGCCTCCGCCGCAGGCGGCCACCAACGACAAAGCGGCGGTCGCGGCCACCGCGCCGAATTTGTTCCAAAGCTTGTCTCGCATGTCGCGCTCCAAGGTCGTCGAGCAGTGGCGCAAGTCTCAGCCGAGCCCGAGGGGCAAGTCAAGACAAGTTCGATCAAACGAGCATGAACGAACATCCGGCACCATTTGCGCTGTTCACAGGTGCGCAAATGATCAGCCCGGTGGTGCTGACATTCGGCCTGTGCGCGAGATCGGTACCTCCTTGACCGCCTCAGGCGCTATATGATCCCTGCACGATCGTTTGATCGGTCGAACGCGCACCTGGGGAGCCACCATGCACGCGACCCGACGTCACCAGGCGATCCTCGTCGCCGTGCGCCGCGACGGCAGCGTGCGTGCCGGTGACCTCGCCACCCAGTTGGGTGTCTCGCCCATCACGATCCGGCGCGACCTGGCCGAGCTGGAGGAACGCGGCGAGGTCACCCGCGTCCACGGCGGCGCGGTGCTGCCGAGTTCCGGACCGCTGGACGCGCCGGCCGGACCCCGGGTGACCGGGCGGCGGCCGACGATCGGCATGGTGATCCCGGCCGCCAGCCAGTACTTCCGCGAGATCGTGGAGGGCGCGCGGCGGGCGGCGCAGGCGCGGGACGTCAAGTTGGTGCTCGCCGTGTCGGACTACAACCTGGACGACGACCGGTCGCACGTGCAGCGGCTCCTCGACGCGCGGGTGGACGGCCTGCTGCTGACCCCGAGCGAGCCGTTCGCCCGGCTCGCCCCCGCACTGGAGTGGATCGCCGCGCTGCCCATCCCGGTGCTGTTCGTGGAGCGGTCGCACGACCCGATCGAACACCTGCACCCGGTGGAGTACGTCTCCTCCGACCACCAGCACGGCGCGATCCAGGCCGTGCGGCACCTCGCCGGCCTCGGCCACCACCGGGTGTCGCTGCTGACCTGCACGTCCCCGACCAGCGAGTGGATCTCCAGCGGCTACGACGCGGCGGTGGCGGCACTGGGCCTGGCGGTGGAGGTGCCCAGGGTGGAGAACCGCACGCACGGGGAGATCAGCGACCGGCTCGACGCCATCCTCGACCAGTTCACCGCCGAAGGCGTCACGGCCGTGATCGCGCACCCGGACAACGTCGCCATCCAGCTCCTGCAACGGGCACGGCAGCGCGGCCTCGTCGTGCCGGACGACCTGTCGGTGATCGCCTACGACGACGAGTTCGCCGGGCTGGCCGACATCCCGCTGACCGCCGTCGCGCCGCCCCGGGAGAACGTCGGCCGGCTGGCCGTGGAGTTCATCCTGCGCAAGCTGCACAGCGCCCACCCGGACCGCGCCGAGCTGCACATCAGGCTGCTGCCGCACATCGTCGTGCGGTCGTCCACGGGCCCGCCCCGGCCGTAGCTCAACCGAGGTGCGGTCCCGGCGCCACGGCGATCGAGCGGTCGTTGTCGCCGGGGTGCAGCTCGAGGACGACGACGTCGTTCACGCCCGGACGCAGGACCGGCCGCGGCAGGTACAGCGTCACCTGCGGACCGACCTCCCAGAACCGGCCAAGGTTGAAGCCGTTGACCCACACCACCCCCTTGCCCCACCCGGCCAGCGACAGGTACGCGTCGCGCGGCTCCTCCACGTCCAGCGTGCCGCCGAAGAACACCGGTCCGTAGCCCGCGCCCCCGCGCTCCCACGGCAGGTCCGGGAGGTGGGTCAGCGGGATCGGTGTCGTGCGCCAGCCGTGCAGGAACTGGCGTTCGTGCAGCACGCCGCCGAGCACGCCCTTGCGCTCGCCGAACAGCGGACCGTAGTTGATCCGGCCCATCGCCTCCACCAGCAACTCCACGTCGGCCGGCCCGGCGACGTCGACCGCCTCCGCCCCTCGTCGGTCGGCCAGGCCCTTGCGGGCGAACGTCGCGCGCTCGACGCCGTCCACGTACAGCTGGGCGCGGTCCCTCAGGTCCGCGACGCGCAGGGGAAGCGCGGGCCTCGGACCCGGCAGCGCCGCGCGGTGCAGCAGGAAGCCCTGGTGCTGACCGACTTCCTCGAAGCTCGGCACCTGCGGGCTGGAGGTCTCCGTCCCGCCGACCACGTCCAGGACGTCGAACAGGCGCACCGACTTCGTCATGGGCACGGTCCGCGGCGCCAGCGGGTCGGGCGCGGTGGCGGGCGGCGGTGGCAGCGGCGCGTACCTGCCGATCACCTCGCGGAACGCCCAGTACTTCTCGGTGGGCCGGCCGGCCTCGTCCATCGGCGCGTCGTAGTCGTATGAGGTGGTGGTCGGGCGGTAACCGCCGTCGTGCAGGTCGCCATCGGCGTTGGCGCCGGCCCAGAACCCGAAGTTCGTGCCGCCGTGCGCCATGTAGATGTTGACCGACGCGCCGGAGCCCAGGATCTCGGCCAGGGCCGCGGCGGCGTCGGCGGGGTCACGGGTGGTGTGCCGGTCGCCCCAGTGGTCGAACCAGCCGCACCAGAACTCCATGCAGAACAACGGGTCGTGCGGCCGGTGGGCGCGCAGCTCGGCGAACTGCTCCTCGGCGCGGCTGCCGAAATTGGCCGTGGCGAGCACGTCCGGGACCACGCCGCCGGTCAGGAACAACGCGCTCGCGCCGTCCGAGGTGAACAGCGGCACGTCGACACCCCGCGCCACCATGCCGTCGCGCAGGTGGGCGAGGTAGGCCGCGTCCGAGCCGTAGGAGCCGTACTCGTTCTCCACCTGGACCATCACCACGTTGCCGCCCCTGGTGACCTGGTGCGCGGCCAGTCGGGGGACCAGCACGTCGAACCAGTGGTCGACGGCGGCGAGGTAGCCGGAGTCACCGCACCGCACCGGACCCTCCAACCAGGACGGCAGGCCGCCGTTCTCCCACTCGGCGCAGATGTACGGGCCTGGCCGCACGATGGCGTCCAGCCCCGCCTCGGCCGCTCGTTCCAGGAACCGCTCCACATCGGCGAGCCCGTCGAAGTCGTGTCGCCCCGGCGTCGGCTCGTGCAGGTTCCACGGCACGTACGTCTCCACGGTGTTGAGGCCCATGGCCCGCGCCACGGCGAGCCGTTCAGCCCATTGGTCCGGGTGGGTGCGGAAGTAGTGCACGGCGCCGGACAGCACCCGGTGCGGTCGACCGTCACGGAGGAACCCGTGAGGTGCGACGGTGAACTCGGTCATGACGCCTCCGCGATCGGCGTGGTGTTTACCGACTGCGAGGATCGTTCGGCCCGAGGACGTTCAAGTCAATCACCGCACGATTGTTCGATCAGAACCGAACATCCGGACCGGGCGGGGCGACCGTTCACCAGTCGAGTGGTGTCGCTTCTCGTTCGGGTTGTGACCGGCCCGACGGCGGACATTCTCACGCTCGGGGGGAAGTCTCAGGTGACCGGAGACGTCCGCCCGAATGTCCAAGCAGTGCACGGAGGGCGTCCAGTTCACGAAGGGCATCGCGTGATGAGGCTCGGGGACAGGCGCCGGTTGCGGCGCGATCCGCTGGAGTACGTCGAGGACCTCCGTCGGCACAGCGCGACGGAAGTGATCCTGTTGCCCGGGGGCGGTTGGTTCCTGGGCGACGCGGAGCAGGCGCGGGCGCTGTTGCGCGACCAGGAGTTCAACGCCGGACGATCGGGGTTCTTCGGCGATCTGCTGCCGACGCGGTCGGCTCAGGTCGAGGTCGGCCACGCGGTGCGCGACGTCCTACGGGCTCACCTGCCCGACTACCGCGCCGCGTTGGCCTCGGCGGTGGCCGGGCTGCCGTCGGCCGACCGGTGGCCCGCGGCGGGGAACCGGCTGGTGTACCGCTGTCTGGCAGACCTGCTGCTGCACCCCGGCACACCGGCCGGAACGCGGCGGTGTGCGGACCGGGCCGCGGATGCCGGAGTGGTGTTCCGCGCACCGCGGGTCTGGCAGCGGGCGCGAGCCGAGGTGGCGCGTGCCAGGGTGATCGCGGCCCTGACCGAAGAGGTGCGGTGCCGTGGGCGACGACGCGTCGGCGAGCCGCGCGACGTGCTGGACGCCCTGCTGGGCGCGTGCCCGGACGATCTGGCCGACCGGACGGTGGCCAGGGTGCACCTGATGATGTCCCGAGCCGTCGCGGCGCCCGTGGCGGCCTCGCTGGCCTGGTCGGTACTGCTGGCTTGCCTTCACCACACCGCCGGCTCCGACTGGCCGTGGCCCGCCGACCGGATTGTGCGGGAGGCGTCGAGGTACCGGCCGATCCCCTGGATGCTCCGCCGCACAGTCCTCTACCCCACCACCCTCGGGGGGACCTCCTTGCGCGCCGGCGACCTTGTCTCGGTCAGCCCGCATCTGCTGCACCACGACCGGCACCGCTGGACCGACCCCGACGCGTTCCGTCCGGAGCGCTGGGAGCAGTCCGACGGGCAGGGCCCCTACATCGCGTTCGGCGCCGGTCCCTTCGCCTGCCCTGGCGCCTCGGTGGCGCAGACGCTGGTCACCGAGGCGCTGACCGCGCTGGCCGAAGGCACCCGCCTGACCGTCACCGGTGGCGACACGCGTCCGGTCATGTCCGAGGGCATCGTCCCCCGCCCCTTCACGCTTCACCGCGGGCGGATCGAACAGGCACCACGACACCGGAAGGAGGTGAACGACCATGGCCACGATGCTGCGACGCATCTTTAACACCAAGCCGGAACGCCGTTGGTACTGGTACTAGGTGGTACTGGTACTAGGCCGACGGATTTCCGACCCGGCCCCGGTGACCCGGGCGATCTTCGACATCCCCGATCACCGGGGCCGGCGGGTATTGGGAGCACCAATTGAGCCGAGGCCGACCGAGCGCGCGGTCCGCCGCGACTGGCCCCAGGTGATCACCGCCATGACCGCGTTGGGCGGGCTGATCTTCACCGCACTTTCCTTGCGCGCCACCCGGGAACAGATCAAGGTCGCCGAGCAGGGGCAGATCTCCGACCGGTACGCCAAGCCCGTCGAGCTGCTCGGCACCCCCGGCCCTGAGCACTTCCAGGTGCGGCTGGGCGGCATCTACGCGCTGGAACGCCTCGCCGCCGACTCCCCACGAGACCAGTACGACGCGACCACTGTCGGGGCTTGGTGGTGAGTCAGAGCACGTCCGGCGTGACGATGCCGTCTCGACATCGCGACACGTCCAGACCGGCCGAGAACGGCCGAGAACGGCGCACCGTCCACGTCGCGCCACCAGGCGGTCCAACAACCGACGACGGCCTGGTTCTCTGCACGGTCGGGACCCCGGAGGGGAAGGAGGTGCTCGGCGGGCGTCCACTGTGGAATGAGGAAGTGACGGGCGTCCGCGGTCGTGTTGCAGCGCGCCGGTGACAGCCGTTCACAGCTGACGGCGACCTCGACCCCGCAGTCGAGCGCGGAGCGCGGCGTACCGGGCCCCGGTGCCCAGGTGCCGCTCCCGTCGGGCTCGATCGCGGCCTTGCCGGGCGGCGTGGCGGCTGCGGCCGGATGACGGACCGTGGACGTGCTCGTCGCCCTCGAACATCCGCCGCCGATCGCGTTCGAGTAGTGGGACGTGGATGCGTTCGCGGATGAGCCCTGTCGGTGTGCGGACGGCGGGCAGGCCGCGGTCGTCGACCACCCACAGCGCTTCGCGGTCGATGCAGGACGCGGGACGTTCGGCGGGCAGGACGGTACGGCGGAGTTCGCTCATGGTTTCCGTGGACTCCAGTGCTCGTGCAGGAGGCGTGGTGCGGCGCATCGCCTCGGAACCAGTGGTGTGCGGCCGGCACCGATCACACGGTGCGGGCTTCGAGCGGCACGGCGGAGGGCGGCGGGGAGTTGCTCGAACCCGCCGTCGGCCTCTCCGGTCGTCACTGGTCACTGCTGCATGTCGGCCATGATGTTCATCCTGCCGACCGCCGGTCAACGGGTTTTCGGGATGCTCCCGGCTCGACCCGGCCGGGAGCGGCACGATCTCCGACGACACCGTGGCCCCGATGGGCGTCGGTGACGCGGGATGGATCCGCAGCTGTGCGGTGTGGGCTTCGGACGGGCGGGTGAACTCCGGCGACGTTCGGGGGTGGGCCGGCGGCGTGGTGCGACGCTGGGCCTCCAGTCCGCGACCGGTCATGGAGAGGTGCCTGGCCCGTGACGCCTGAACGCCGTACGCGACCAGAACTGGTGGGGCCAGGGCGCGGCCGGAGTGCGATCTTGTCCACCACCAGGTCGCGACGGGATTCGGTGCTCAACGCCACCGGCTTGAGCCACCCGGCTCGACGCCCGAGCCGGCATCGTCGAATCATGGTCGCCGCGAGGACTTCCAGAGCCCCGCTGTTTCTGATCTCGGGTGCCGTCGCGCTCGCCTTGGCCGCGTGGTGGCGGTACGACGCGGCGTTGCCCTCGTTTCCGGTCGTCGGGGAGCCGGGCACGGTGTCCATGGTCATCTACGGTCCCGCACGGGACGTGGACATCACCCTGCTGGTGACAGACAAGGGCCACCTGAGGATCGACGTCCTGGCGACGTTCGACCTGGACGAACCGGCCCGGCCTGCCATCCCGCCGTCCCGGTGCGTTCAGATGGTCGTGCAGTACAGCACCAGCAGTCCCGTACCGTCACAGACCAGCGAGATCTGCCTGCCGCAACCAGCTGCTGGTCTGTCGACCACCCGGGGCCTCGGGTCGGTGTTGATGGAGGTGACCGAGCCGCTGGTGGTCAGGAGCGGCTCGAGCACCGTCGTGCGCATGCCCCGGTTGAGCCCGACCTGGTTCGGCACGGATCGGGAGTACGAGGTCGTGTACGAGGGCGCCTTCGACCGGAATGACCAGGCGAGCGAGGACCAGCTCAAACAGGAGGCGTTCTCGCCCGATTACCGGGGCCCCGGTCTGCGCTGGGTACGCGAGCAGCAGGTCGCGAACACGCCAGGCCCCGAGCCGGGCCCCTATGGCACTTTCACCGATGTCCCGACCGAGAAGGCGGCGAGCCGGTTGTTGTTCTGGGCCGGTCTGCTGGGCGGCGGCGCCCTGTCGCTGCTGGCGTGGGCGGGCGATCTGACGCTCGCGGGCCGGGCCGAGCGACGACGTGAGAGGGAACACCAGGCGGAGGACGAGGCCCACCGGCGGGAGATCGCCGACCTGGCCGCGCAACGTGTGCTGGCGGGTTTGGACGAGCGGTTGCAGGCGGCGGCCCAACGGGACAGCTGGTTGCGTCGTCTGGCCCGGTGGGCCGGTCACAGGGGTCGAAGATAAGCTGGGGCGAACGTGCTGTCGCCCAGAATTCCGACGGCGATGCGGCACCGGACGTCGAGCCAGAGTCCCCATCCACCCACCGTGTTGAGTGTCCTCATTGGACACCGCTTCGCGACCTGGAAGGGACGGCGGCCATTCCATCAAGCCGCTGCAGACGCGACATCGGTCCCAGACGTCATCCCGGTGGAGCCCACGTTGTCTCCGCTGGAGATTGAGGTTCAGGCACTCAAACTTCGCGGACCAGGAATCTCCTTCCAATCCCTCCCGGCCCAGTGCCAACGCGATCGCCAGATCGCACACGATCTCGCCCTGGTCGTGGACCGCCGTCTGCGCTCGCCACCGACCCGGCACCGTCGACATCGCCCGGTCCGGGCCGGTCCTGCGCACGGTCTCGACCAGCAACCTCGACCAGCAACGTAGCGCCGGCCTGCGACACCGCTCCCGTTCCGACGGTGTCGACAATCGACGATGGATACGACCCGGTAGGCTTGCTCACCAGAAAGGTGCTCCTGAACTCGCACGGACAAAGGCCCTCGGCAAGCCGTGTCCTTGCAGCTCAAAGTACCTTTCTCGATGATCCGGCCAATCTCCCGCCATTCCACGTGAAAGCAGCGGGTCAATGCGCACAAGTGCGCAGGGGGTGTCATGCCGCGCGGGGGTAGGCGACGGGACTTCGGGCTGTTGTGGGCCGGCGAAACCGCCAGCAAGGTCGGTTCGGCCATAACGACTGTCGCCTTGCCACTCGTGGCCGTGGGGCACCTGAACGCCTCGACCTTCGAGGTGGCCATGCTCGGCGCGGCGGTGTGGTTGCCGTGGCTGGTGGTGGGTCTACCAGCCGGCGCCTTGGTGGACCGGTTGGCCGGCAAGCCGCTGATGGTCTTCTGCAACGTCGCCTCGACGGTCCTGCTGACGAGCGTTCCGGCAGCGGTCGCGCTTGACGCATTGACGTTCCCGCACTTGGCGTTGGTCGCGTTCGGAACAGCCGTCGCCACGGTGTTCTTCTCCACCGCCTACCAGCGCTTCCTGCCCTCGGTGGTCGATGTCGACTTCCTGCCCGCGGCCAACGCGCGGATGCAGGGCAGTGAGTCGGTCGCGCAGGTTGTAGGGCCGTCCCTCGGAGGACTGCTCGCCGCGGCCTTCGGCGCAGCCGCCGGGTTGGCGATCGACGCGATGACCTTCCTCGCGTCCACGGCGTGCCTCGTCGCGATCCGCACCCGAGAACCCGTCCGGAAAGCACCTGCGGAGTCGTTGCGCAAGATTCCACATGAGATCGCACAGGGCCTGCGTTATCTCCTGCGCGACCCTTACCTTCGGGTCATCGCCGCCTTCTCGGCCTCCACCAATCTGGCAGGCAGCATGCTCCAAGCGGTGCTGGTCATCTACCTGGTGCGAGACCTGGGTCTGGGCGAGTGGACCGCGGGCACCGTGCTCTCCCTCGTCGGCGTCGGCGGCATCGCGGGCGCGGCGGTCGCGACACCGGTGGCCAGGCGGTGCGGAACCGCACGAGGCCTGCTGCTGTGCCAACTGTGCTCCGCGCCGTTCGCCCTGCTCATGCCACTCGCCACCCCTGGAGCCGGACTGGCTTTCCTCGTCGTGGGAGGGGCGGTGACCACGGCGGGTGTGATCGCGTTCAATGTCGTCTTCGGCGCGTTCCGAGCCACGTACGTGCCTCGCCACCTCCTTGGCAGGGTCGTGGCCAGCACCCGTTTCCTCAACTACGGCACAATGCCGATCGGCGCCCTGCTCGGTGGCATCGTCGGTACCGCTCTCGGTGTGCCCGCGGCCCTCTGGATCTCGGCCGCGGGTACCACCGCCGCAGTGCTGATCCTGTTCATCGGACCGGTCAGCCGGCAACGGGACCTGCCGGCGGGGCCCGCGGCCGCCGAGGATGCCGTCCCCAAACCTTGATAGCAGCGGCTCACGGCACCGGCCGCACCTGAATCCCGATCGCCTCTACCGCTGTCTGAGCGGTCGCTGCCGCTTCGCGGGGTCCGGGTCCAGTCGTCACCACCGAACCCGACCGGTCCCAGGAATGGTTGACCACACCGACTGTTTCACCAACCGACACTGAGACGTCCACGGCTTGAACACCGTCAAGCGCGCGCACCGCCTCGACGCCCGTCAAGGCAACGACTTCGCCGGGCGGCGCGTGTAGGAACCGAATCGCGGCGGCCCGGGTGGGAAGTGCTCGGGCGGCCGGGATTCCGCCGCTGAGCAGCACCAGCAAGTCCTTCAGCAACGAGCCGCCGTAGGCCAAGTCGATCAGGCGGTCGATGCTGTCGCCGGGCAGCCGCGCGGCGCACTCGATCAGGTACGGGTCGTGTGGCGAGACCAGCATCCACTCGGCATGGAGCACACCGGTGTCGAACCCCACCGCCTCGATCAGGTCACGCATCGCCTCCTCCAACCGCCCGGTGACGGAGGCCGGAAGGTCCGCCGGGACCGTATGCCCCGTTTCCACCGGGCGGATACCGGACAGGACCTCCTTCTCCGTGGTGTTGGTGAACAGCATCGCTCCGTTGCGCACCAATGCTTCGACGCTCACCTCCACGCCGCGCAACCGCTCCTCTACGAGGAAGCGGCTCGGCAGTGGGCGCTGGGGCCGGCGCTGCGGCGCGTCTTCTCGCACGCACCGCTCCCACGCGGTGTCCACGTCGTCGTCCGGGCCGAGGAGCTGCACTCCGAGGCTCCCCTGCCGGTTGGACGGCTTGAGCACGCATTCCCCTTTGTGCTCGGCGCGGAACCGCAGAACCTCATCTTGATGCGATACCGCACGGAATACCGGTTGCGACATGGGCACTTTCGCGCACCGTTCGCGCAACCTGAGTTTGTCACGCAATGTCAACGCGGCGCCAACCGTGGCTCCCGGCAGGCCCCACTCGTGCGCGAGAACCGCCGCAGCGACGACGCCGTACTCGTTCATCGGCACGACGGCCCGCACACCCGGCGGCCGAGGCACCGCGGCGACGATCGCGCGCGGGTCGTGCTCATCCTGGACTGGCGCCTCGATGAAACCCGCGACAACGGTGTTTGCCGCAATGTGCTCCTCGACTCGCCGCGCCGTCATGATGTCCGGTTCTTCGACGACGATCACCGAGCCCGGCGGACAACAGTCCGCGAGCGCTGCCAGGGCGTCCTTGTTGAAGCCGACCAGCACATACATGACGCACCACTCCCCCTGGGTTGCCACCGCTTGGTCAAATCTGTAGCTTGCTTAGTGGTTGCATGCACATTGTGCACGGGGGGAGCGAGCAACCATGAGCTTATCCGACTCTGCCGACTTGCGAACCGGTCCGGACGAAGCCGAGGTCCGCGAGCGCCTGCGCGCTCTTCCCGGCTTCCTGCAACTGCCGCTGACTTACTTGATCGGCAAACCCCATGTGGGACAACGGGGTTTGCGGCTAACACCGTCCTTCCACCTGCTGGCGGGCCTCTTCTCCACCGCTCTCGGCGTTACGGTCAGCGCGTCGGCGCTCCTTCTGGGCATACCGCCATGGTTCATCGGTATTCCACTCGGCTGGGCCATCACTCTGCACGGCCTGCGCAATTTGCGCATGATGATCTTCCACCAATGCGCGCACCGGAACATGTGGCGGCACAAGAAGATCGACGCGAGGGTCGGGAAACTGCTGGCCTGCGCGCTGGTAGTGCAAAACTTCGACGCCTACGCCGCCGAGCACGTGACCGACCACCACGCCGCCCATCACATGACCCTGCGTGACCCGACCGTACAGGCGATCCTGCTGGGATTGGGACTGCACCCCGGGATGTCCCGGCGGGCGATGTGGCGGACGCTGGTCATGAAGCTGTGCTCACCGGTGTTCCACGTTCGCTTCACCGTCTCCCGGATCCAGTCCTACTGGATCGGCGGATCAGTCCGGTCACGTATCGCCCTGGTGGCCGGGTGGGCAGCGATGATCGCATTGACCACCACAACCGGGACCTTGCACGTCTTGGCGCTCGCCTGGATCGTGCCGCTGACGGTGTTCTTCCAGATCAGCAACACCTTGCGCTTGTGCGTGAAGCACACCTTTCCCGCGAGGGACCACACGGCTACAGGACGCGAGCGCTTCGCGGGTCTGACCAACGCCATATTCCTCTGCTCCTACCCGCCGCCGGCCGAACTGCCCGGACCGCGTCGCGCGATCGGCTGGCTGCGGTGGTGGGCGGCAACGGTGTTCGTCCACTTCCCCAACAGGTACCTCGTCCTCACCGGGGACACCGTCTGCCACGACTACCACCACCGAAAGCCGATGGCACGGGACTGGCCCGACTACGTGTTCGCGCGGCAGCGCGATTTGGAAGCGGGCCACCCCGGATGGCCGCCGTATACCGCAGCCTGGGGACTGCGCGCCGCGATCGACCGCGTGTTCAACTCCCTGAGCTTCGCCGATCTCGACGTATACCGCCCAGAACTCGTCAATGGTGTGACCCGACGACAGCTCTTCGCGGCGTTCGACGACTGATCGCCATTCTACGCAGGGAGATCGCCATGCCCCGCCTCCGAAGCACAGTGATCGTGGGCGTCGCCGCCAGCGACGCCCACGCTGTTGCGAACATCCTGATCACCGAATCACTGCGGAACAACGGGTATCTCGTGGTGAACCTTGGTGTCTGCACACCTCTCCGCGAGTTCGCTGACGCCCAAGCCGCCCACTCCGAGGCGATCGCGGTGGTGATCGGCAGTGTTAACGGACACGCCTACGACGACCTCGCCGACCTGCCGGCGTTGCGCCTGGACGGGCTGCTGCACTGCCCGGTGGTGTTAGGCGGAAACCTGTCCGTCGGCAGCACGAAATCGTCGAAGGACATCACCCGACTCTCCCTGCTCGGAGTCGACCACATACTCGACTCGGTCCACGACCTCCTGCCGCTGCTCGACTCGCTGGCGCGTAAGACGGCCCAGGTGTCCGCATGACCTTTGCCGGCATCACCGTGATCCCCGATCTGGACGCGCCCGACCTTCCGTCGTGTGTGGACTACACGAAGACTTTGAGCAAGAGGGGAACGCACGAGCTGTTGGCTGCGGCTCGGGAAAGCGGCCAGGTTCTTGTTCAGCCTCGATGCGGCGTGGGCGACCATGGCCGGATGGTGGCCCTGCTGCGCGAACTGCACGAGGGTGCCGAGCCCGACGTGTTGTCGGTGACGATCGACGCGCACACCCGGCTGTCGCGTTTCGCCGAGGCGGAACGGGCACTGCACGAGGATCCGTCCAGGCTCAACGGCTATCCGCTGGTCGCTCATGGGTGGCGGCGAGGCCGAGAGCTCAACGAGAGCGTGCCCGTGCCGCTGGAAGTGCGGCACGGCAGTCCCGACCCGCGACAGCTGTTCGTCGTCGCCATCGCCTCTGGCATCACCTCTTTCGAGGGTGGCGGCATCGCCTACAACCTGCCCTACGTCAAGGACGTTCCACTGACGGCTTCGCTGCGCGCGTGGCAGGAGGTCGACCAGGCCTGCGGGCTGCTCGCACGACACGGGGTGATCGTGGAGCGGGAGCTGTTCGGCACGCTGACGGCGGTCCTGATGCCGCCTGCGCTGTCACTGGCGGTGTGCGTGTTGGAGGCGGTACGTGCCGCGCAGGCGGGTGTGCGCTGCCTGACCATGGCGTACCCGCAGGGTGGCCACGCCGTTCAGGACGTCGCCGCGCTCACCAGCATCCCCGTGCTCGCGGCCCGCTACCTGCCCGACCACGTCGAGGTGTACCCCGTGCTGCACCAGTTCATGGGGCCCTTCCCTGCCGACCCGGCGGTGGCAGACGCTCTGATCCTGTACGGCGGCTTGGTCGCCAGATGGGGCGGTGCGACGAAGGTCGTGGTGAAGACAAACCAAGAAGCCCACGGCATCCCCGACGCGGCGGCGAACATCCGCGGCATGCGCACGACCCGCGTCGCGCTGTCGCACCTGATGGACGGGTTCGGAGTCGATGACACCGCGGTGCGACAGGAACGCGAATGGATCCTGGGCGAGGTCGCTGAACTCGTCGACCCGTTGCTCGCCGCGCCCGACCTCACCGAGGCCATCACCACCGCGTTTCGCTCCGGCAGGCTGGACGTGCCCTTCAGCGCCAGCGTGCACGCCCACTCCGCGGTGCTGCCGGTGCGCGACCCCGCCGGTGCGATCAGGATCGGTCGGTTCGGCTCGCTGTCGCTGTCCGAGCAGACCAGGAAACGGCACCGGGCTCTCATCGGCGCCGGCGAGCCGGGGGACGACCGCGCCACGTCCATCGCCGCTGTCACCGCCGACATCCAGCGCTTCTCCGCATACGCGCCGTAGGAGAAAGGCAGAACTCTCGTGGCTATCGCACAAGCAGATCACGACAGCGGACACGTGATAGTGATCCACCAGTGGGAGGACCGCTACGCCGACTACGAGACGTACTTCGACCACGACGCTCACCCGGTCAGTTACATCGTCACCCCGGTCGGTGCGGGCTCGGTGCCCGCCGGCGCAGCGGCCGAGGTCGTCGTCGTAGACCGCACCAGCGACCTCAAGGTCATGCGCGACACCGTACGAGGACTGGTGGAGCGGTTCGGCAAGCCCCGCGGCATCGTCGCACTGAAGGAGAACGTCCTGCCGGTGGTGACCGCCCTACGCGCGGAGTTCGGCGCGGCGGGCAGGCGGGCCGAGGATCTTCGACACTTCCTCTACAAAGACGTCATGATCGAACGGGTGCACGAGCTCGGCCTACCGGTTCCGCCCACCGCGTCGGTTTCCGGTGTTGCCGACGTGCTGGCCTTCGCAGGTGACCACGGCTGGCCGATCGTGGTGAAGCCGACCCGGGGCAGCGCGAGCGAGGGCGTGCGCGTGCTGCGCCATCCGGACGACCTCAGCGATGTGCCGCTCGATGCGCAACCGATGCTGGCGCAGGCGTTCGTCCCGCATCCGATCATCGTCGTGGACGGGGTGTGGCTGGGTGACCGGCACGGGCCTTGGCGGGTCGCGCGGTACCTGGAGAACTGCCTGTCGTTCCGGCACGGCACTCCCCTGGGCATCGTCGAGTTCGACGACCCGGTCGTTATCGCCTCTGTGGAACGGTTTCTCGACAGCCTGCTCCCGGGGTTGTGCGCGGAAACGTTCGTCTATCACCTGGAAGCGTTCATGGTGCAGGAGCCAGGTGCCGGTGCCCCGAAGTTCGTCTTCCTCGAGATCGGCTCCCGGGTGGGCGGCGCCGAAACCCCGTTCCTGTGGCGGGAGGTGCACGGTTTCGACCTCATGGCGGTGGAGTCCCAGTTGCAGCTCGGCATAGAGCCCCGGATCGCCCGGGACGCCGCCGACACCTCGGAGGTCGCCGGGTACCTGTTGATGCCCGCGCCGGAGCAGCGGCCGTGTCGGGTGGTGGCGACGACGTCGATGGCGGGCCCCGGCGGGCCGTACGCCGAAAAGGTGCCACAGCCCGGAGGGGTGATTCCGCTGTCGGAGGCGTTCTACGAGCACGTCGGTGGCCGCTTCCGGTTCCGCGGCAGGACCACCGCCGACGTGGAGGCCGCGATCACCAAGGTGGCGGCAGGGTTCGACATCAAGACGGTTCCCATGACCGGTGACCGGAACACCACCCGGGGGGAAGCATGACGGAGATCATCTGTCGGGACATCGTGACCGACGCCAGCGCATGGACGGCGGCCGGCCTGCGCGAGCAGGACTGGCTCGTCGAGCTGACCCGTGACCAGGCCACCGAGCTCCTCACCGTCACGCGCCAGGTCGCCGACCTCAAGCCCACCGATATCGGCCGCGCGGACTTCGTGTTGCGGCTGCTGGGTCCAGTGCTGGCCGACCAGGTGCGGGAGTTGGAACACGGTCGCGGTTTCTCGGTGCTGCGCGGACTGCCGGTTCACGGACTCGAAGACGCCGAGGTCGAGCGGATGTTCATCGGCTTGGGCGTGCACCTGGGTCGGATCACGGCGCAGACCCGCACGGGCGAGATCCTCAACCATGTCCGCGATGTCGGCGGTGACAGCACCGCGCGTGGCTATACCAGCAGGTACGGCCTCCCGTTCCACACCGACGGCACCGACCTGCTGGCACTGCTGTGCGTCACGCCGGCGGTATCCGGCGGGCTCAGCAGCGTGTCCAGTTCAGTGAGCGTGCACAACCGGATTCTCAGCGAGCGGCCGGAACTCCTCGGCCTGCTCTACAAGGAATACCTCTATGACAAGCGCGGCGCGCAGGAAGAGGGCGAGAGCCCGTACTACGCGAACCAGATCTTCGGCTACTTCGACGGCAAGCTGGCGTGCCGCTACTACAACCGCGGCCGCGTCGAGTCCGCCCAGGAAGTCTCCGGCATCGCGCTCAGCCCTGCAGAGCGGGCCGCGCTCGACTTGTTCGAGGAATTCGCCGCAAGTCCCGAACTCAGGTTGGACGTCGATCTGCGGGCAGGCGACCTGATGCTGATCGACAACAACGTGGTGCTGCACTCGCGTACCGAGTTCTCCGACAGTGAGTCCCAACGCAGGCATCTGATGCGGCTGGCGGTCAACCCGGACCGGCAACGCGTGTTTCCCGAGGGCTTCGCCAAGTACCGCGAAGGCTACCCGGTCACCAGTCCGGTCGGCACGCCCAAGTGACGATCGTCGACCTGCGCACCCACCGCCGGAGCCTCGTGCTGCCGCGACCGTTCGTCACGGCCAAGCGCACCGTGTCCACACTGAACTCGGTGTTCGTCGAGGTGGTCGACGACAAGGGGTGCAGCGGCTGGGGCGAGGTGGTGCCGAACCTGCGTGACACCGGGGAGTCGTGGGAAGGTCTGGAGCCGGTGCTGCTCGGCCCGCTGCGCGACATGGTCCGCGGCGCCGATCCCGCCGCCTACGACCAGTTGTGCGCGCGGCTCGAAGGCATCGTCGCGGCGAACCAGGGCGCCCGGTCCGCCGTGGACGTCGCCGTGCACGACCTGCGCGCCCGCCAACTCGGTATCCCGCTACGGCACCTCTTCGGCGGCACGCTCGACCGCCTCGACACCGACGTCTCGATCCCGTTCGGCACTGTCGACGCCATGGTGGCCCGGGCCGTCGAGTTCGCCGCGACCGGGTTCCGCGCGGTCAAGATCAAGGTGGGCCAACCGGGCCGGGTCGACTTCGACGTCGTCACCGAGATCGCCCGGGCGCTGCCCGCAGGGGTCGCGATCCGGCTCGACGCGAACCAGGGCTGGTCCGCCAAGCAGGCCCTGCGCCACATGGCCGACTTGGAGCGAGCGGGCGTCGACGTCGAGGTGTTGGAACAGCCGGTGCCGGCGGCCGACCTGGACGGGCTGCGGTTCGTCACCGAGCGGGTCACCGCCGCGGTGATCGCCGATGAATCCGTGGCGAGCACTCGCGACGTGCTGGAGCTGATCCGGCGCGAGGCCGTCGACGGGTTCGTGCTCAAGCCGAGCAAGCTGGGCGGGTTGCGGCCCGCACGGCGTGCGGTCGCGCTCGCCGCGGACGCAGGAAAGTTCTGCATGGTCAGCACCGTGCTCGAGTCATCCCTCGGGGTGACGGCCGCAGCCAACCTCGCGGCGGCCTGCCCTGACGTGATCACGCACGTCGACCTCGACGCAGCCGTCTTCACCGGCACGCAGGGGGTTCGCGGCGGCATGGTCTACGACGGCGGTCAGGTCGTGCTGCCCGACGAGCCAGGCCTCGGCATCAGCGGTCTCGACGGGGCACACGGATGACCAGGACGGTAGTGATCCTCGGCAGCAGGGCCAACATCGTGCGCGCCGCAGTAGACCTCGGCGTGCACGTGCTGTGGATTCGCCCACCCGGCGCGGGCCCGGTCGAAGGGTTCACCGGACCGGTGGACATGCGCGAGTGCGACCTGGCGGACTACGCGGGCGTGCGTTCGCTCGTCCTCAAGGCCAGTCGGAGCACCGAGGTCTGCGGTGTGTTCTCGTTGACCGAGGGCGGCCTGCTCGCGACCGCTCGCCTCAACGCGGAACTCGGCCTGCCGGGCAACCGCCCGAAAGCGGTCGAAGCGCTGCTGAACAAGGGCCGGATGCGCGCGGTGATGGCCGAGGCGTGCCTGCCGGAGGTGCGTCACCGCCTAGTCCGCGATCCTGGTGAGCTGATCGCCTTCATGGCGGAGACGGCCGGCCCGCTGATCCTCAAGCCACCCTCGGACACCGGCAGCAGGAACGTCTTCCGGATCTGCGAGGTCGCGGACGCCGTGGCGGCATTCGCCACCGTCGGCCCCGTGCCGATGTTGGCAGAGGAACTGCTGGTGGGCCGCGAGATCAGTGTGGAGGCGTTCAGCGCAGACGGTGTCCACCGCGTGATCGCGTTCACCGACAAGTCGTTCCTGGCGGAGGACAGCTTCATCGAGATCGGCCACACCATGCCCGCCGTGCTCGGGGCCGCGGAGCGGACGGCTGTGGCGCGTGCCGTCGCCGACCTGCTCACCGCGGTCGAGGTCGACCACGGTCCGACCCACACGGAGGTGGTGCTCACCGCCGCCGGACCGCGGGTGATCGAGTCGCACACCCGCGTCGGCGGTGCGGGGATCGCAGAGCTGGTGCGGCTCGCCCACGGGGTCGACCTGGCCCGGCTGACAGTGGGCGTGCCGCTGGGTTTGGCACGTCCACCGGCAGCTTTCCCGGACGCGATCGGCGGCGCGGCGAGCCGTGCCGTGCTGCCCGCTCCCGGCGTCGTCACTGCCGTCCGCGTTCCCGACGACCTGCCGCCGATGGTGTCGGTCGCCCTGGACTGCCGGGTCGGCCAAGTGATCCCGCCCCTGTTGTCCGGAAACGACAAGAAGGCAGGCGTGGTCATCGCGTCCGGTGTGAACGCCACCGAGGCTGCGACCATCGCCGAGGCAGCGGTCGCCCAGATCACAGTCCGTACCGAGAGCAGATAGGAGGAGAACATGAGACACAAACGGGTGCTCGTGGTCGGGTGGAAACGACCACTGCTGCAGAAGGCGAAGGCGCTTGGCGCCGAGGTCTGGTTCGCTCAGCACCCCGGCAAGTACCGGCCGGATGTAGCCGATGTCAGCGATATGATCCTGCTGTGCGACTACACCGACCAGGAGTCGTTTGTGGCACTGGTCGCCGATCTGCACTCGGTCCGCCCGTTCGACGCCGTGGTCGCGGTGGCCGAGGACGCTTTGCTGCCCACCAGCATGGTGGTCGACCGGCTCGGTCTGCGCGGGGCGTCCGCCCGGACCGTGCGGCTGCTCACCGACAAGTGGGCGATGCGCCAGATCCTCGCCGAGTCGGGCGTCGACCCGGTCACCGCCGCCCTCGGTTCGACCGGCGCGGACCTGCTCGCGTTCGGCGCCGAGTCGGGCTATCCGTTCATCGCCAAACCTATCGCCGGCTGCGGCAGCTTCGGCGTGTCCGAAGTAGCCAGTCCCGAGCACGTGCCAGGTGCGCTGAGCGCACTGGGCGGCAGGCGATTCATCATGGAGGAGTTCCTCGACGGCCCCGAGATCAGCGTAGAGACATTCAGCTTCGGCAGTCGTCACGTCGTCCTCGCCATGACCGAGAAGCACGTCGGCAACGGTTTCGTGGAGGCCGGCCACACGGTGCCCGCCGAGCTCCCGCAGGACCTCGTCGACGAGGTGCGCACGCTGGTGGAGCGGTTCCTCGACGCCGTGGGACTGTGCGACAGTCCCGCTCACGTCGAGGTCAAACTGACCAGGCGCGGGCCCCGGATCGTAGAAGGGCACAATCGGCGTGGCGGCGATCGCATCAACGAACTCGTGGAGCACACCTGCGGGATCGACATGGAAGCCTTGACCCTGGCCTGGGCACTGGACCTCACCGAGCCGCTGACCGCCGGCCCTCGCCCGGTCGGCCAGGCAGCCATCCGGTTCCTCACCGCCGCGCCGGGCGAGGTGCTGGAGGTGGCCGGGATCGACGCCGCCACAAGGGTTCCGGGTGTTCACGCCGTCCAGGTCTCGGTAAAGCCCGGTGACAACATCGGCCCCGTGGAGTGGTCGGACGACCGCCCGGGCTACGTAATCGCGGTCGCCGACCACGACGCTGCGGAAGTGTGCGCCCGCGCCGCGGATCTGATCCGCATCCACACGCACCCGATATCCGGAACCGGACGATCGCAGACCCTTCCCACCCGCGGTGTCGATCAATCACCCCTCTTCGGCTATTGAACCAGGACGTTGCGCAATGATATGGCGTCGATTCAACACCGGTCGTATCGGTCGCCGATTCGGCAACAGCTACGCCGCGCGGTTCCCGAAGGGCGGAATAATCAATGCGTGCGCTCGGTCTGTCCGCGATGCCCGGTGCGCGGTCGTCGCTGGCACTGTTCTTCCTCATCGGAATCTCGCTGTCAAGTCTAGGTCCGCTGCTGCCGCTGTTCGAACAACAGTCGGGCGCTGGACCGTCGAGTTCATACCTGGTCATCTCGGGCTATTTCGGCGGTTCTCTTCTCGCCATGCTGGCGCTATCCCGAGGCAGGCTGGCGGGCAGCGGCGCGATCCGGTTCGCCATCGTCGTGTACGCGGTCGGCTGCGCGGGCCTGTTCTTCTCCCCCGACCTGCGACTGTCGGTGCTGTGCGCCTGTCTGAGCGGGTTCGGCGCGGGGCTCGGCAGCATGAACGTGAACATGGCGTTCGCCCGCCGGCGCAACGGCGTGGCCCTGGTCAACCTGGTCAATGCGGTATTCGCGCTGGGAACCGTGGCCGGTCCGCTGATCGCGAGCTTGTCCCTGCGAGCCGGTGCCGCGCACGGGTTGTTGGCCGTCGCCGTCATCGCGCTGGTGTGCTTCGGCGCGGCAGCTACGGCGACGTGGCCGGACGAGGTCTCCGAGCGGCGTGATGACGCGGAGCGGTCCGGCGTGCCGCGCCGTGCGCTCACTGGTTTCCTCCTGCTGTACCTGTGCTACGGCGGTGTGGAGACGGGCATCGGCAGCTGGGCGGCGGCACACCTGGTGAGCCAGGGCAACACCGCCGCCGACGCCGCCGTGCTCGTCGCGTGTTTCTGGGGCGCCACCGCCGTGTCGAAGGCGGCCACGGTGGTCTTCACGCGCCGCTGGTCGGCTCCCGTCCTGGTGGTCGGGGGACTGGTCGGGGCCGCAGGCGGTCTGGTGCTCGCGGCGGTGCCGCACGCCGCGGTGATCGGATACCTCGTGACTGGACTCGCGCTCGGGCCGGTGTTCCCGACCGGCCTCGCATGGATCGCCCAGGCGGGCGGAGGAACGAGGCTTTCCGGGGCCGCCGTGCTGGCGTCGATGACCGGCAGCATCGTCTTTCCTGCCGTCATCAGCAGACTCGTGGTCACGGGCTACATCGCGGCGGTGCCGTTGCTGATCGCCACCATCGCCTTGGGCGGTGCGGCCGCAGGAGCCGCGACGCGCGCCGCCAGAACGTCACGCGCAGTCCCGCCGGCCGACCCACACTGAGTCAATTATGTCCCGCACCTGCCTGCGGGCCGTGCATCACCGAACCTCCTCCACTTCCAGGAACAAGCCCCGCGTGGTCCCGTGGACGCACACCGTCCGCAGGTCCTCCACCCAGCCCGCGAGTTCATCTCCCAACGCCCTCGTCGCCGCACTGACCCCGACGCACCGCATTCCCGCCGCGTCTGCGGCCCGGACTCCCGCGACGGCGTCCTCGAACACCAGGCACCGCTGCGGCGCGATGCCCAACAGTCGGGCTGCCTTCAAGTAGCCCTCAGGATCGGGCTTTCCACGGACTACGTCCTCGGCCCCCACCAGGTGAACCGGCACCGGCAGCCCGGCCGCCGCCAACCGGCCGGCCGCGACTCTGCGGGTGCCCGAGGTCACCGCCGACCAAGACCCCGCCGGCAGAGCCGCGACCAAGGCACCCGCACCCGGCACTTCGCGCAGCCCGGCCAGGAGGTGCTCCTCGCGATCTGCGATCCGCTGTGCCTCGGCTTCCGCGTCCAGAACTGGTGCCACCAGGCGGATGAGGTCGACATCCCGGCGTCCGTGTGAGAGTGCGACCACCGAGTCTGGCTCCAGACCCGCGTCCGCGGCCCACTCCCGGAGCACGCTCTCGATCAACTCCATCGATCCGACCAGAACCCCGTCGACGTCGAACAGCACTGCGTCGCACTCGATCCGCACCTGGGAATCACGTCCCCTCTGTCTCAGGAAACCGCCAGACCCTGTCGCCGCCGGAGACCGGACGGGCGGACAGTCGATCCGGGCCGAACAGCATTGTGGCGGCGACGGTGCTGCTCAGCGCGGCGATGTCGTGCCGCCGCAACCGGTCCAGCATGGCCGGGTCGACCAGGCTGTGCCGGACAGCCCGGACTTCGGCGGCGGGCAGCACCTGGCCAAGGAGGAAAGCAACGCGCTCCGCGTGGTAGTCAGAGGTCACCACCACAGTGCGGCGCAGCGGGACACGTCCGGCGAGGTCGTGCAGGAACAGCACGTCGTCATAGCTGTGCCGGGTCTCCAGCCGCGCCGCCACACGTTCCGCCGACACACCGCGGGCAGCCAGCCACGCTCCGCTGTAGTACCAGTGCGGTCGCCTCGTTGTGTTGAACTGGGAACCGAACCCGCCGGTCAGCACCAGCCGCGCTGCTGGATCGCGCTCGAGTTCCGCGACCGTGACGGCCAAGCGCTCAAGGGCCATCGGGCTGAGCGCTCCGTTCCCATCGTTGGGTGCCGCGAGGACCGCCACCACGTCAACCGGATCGGCGTCCGTCGGCGGTTCGGGCTCGCGCGGCGCGCCACCGAACCCGTCGGCAATGCGCCGCGCGTACGTGCGGAAACGACGCCCCGACGCCGCCCGATGCATCCGCGTCCAGTCGCCTTCCAGGTCCACTCCTCCGGACATGACGACCGACGACCCGGTCGAGCGCCCCGACGCGACGGCGTCGAGCGCCGCTGCGGGCACGATCGCCCGGCATGTGTGGTCGGGGCGCTCCCCCTGCCACCACCCGCTCAGGTCGCCTGCTCCGAACACCAGGCCGAACGCCCCACCTCCTGGGACCAGCACCTGCACGCCGGCGCCGGTGTCCGCTCCGCCAACCGGCAGCAACCGATGCAGGACCGAGGTGTAGCGGTCCACCACAACCCTCACTCGTCGGCGAACCTGCGGTAGGCCAACACGGTGCGCTCGAAGTCCTCGTCACGGAACTCCGGCCGCCACCCCAACTGCTCCCAACCACGGCCGCCCGCCACGAGGTCCGTCTTGGTCTCGCCCTTGCGCATTGGCAAGTGCTCCACCCCGGCCTTCGACCCGGTCACCTCCAGCACCTTGTGGGCCACCTCGTTGACCGTGAACGCTGTGCCCGTGCCGCCGTCGAACACCTCGCGGTCGCCGAACTCGCACGCGTCGGCCAGCATGCGGCCGAGGTCGCCTGAATAGACCAAGTCGACGGTCTGTTCCCCGTCGCCCCAGATCGGGATGGGGACGCCGCGCCAACCCGCGATGGCAAACGTGGGCACGATCTTCTGCACGCCGTAGTGCTTCTGTCCCGGTCCGAAAGCGTTGTAAGCGCACACGTGGCTGACCGGCACCTGGAAGTTCTGGTTCCAGGCGTAGGCCAGGTTCTGCGCGCAGAGCTTCGTGGACTGGTAGACGTTCTGCCACACCTGGGGCATCGTGATCCCCACGAACCTGGCCCCGTTCTCGCGGCACGCTTCGAGCACCCGATAGGTGCCCTTGACGTTGACGTCGATCGCCGTTTCCACCATGTCGAACAGCTCGTCCGTTCCCAGCACACCCGCCAGGTGGATAACGGCATCCGTGCCCTCCAACACCGCCGGGAGCTTGTCGTCAAGGATGTCCACGCCCGACGCGCGGTCCACCGAGACCGTCGTGTGCCCCTCCCGCTCCAAGTATTCGACGGCGTACCGCCCGATGAAACCGTCGCCACCCGTCACTGCAACATGCATAGTCTCCCCCAATTCATGCAGTTGAATTCGGGGTGCCTTGGAACAACAACTCGCCTGACTATGCGACACATTGCGATAGAATGGTCCAACCGACCGCGAACCCGACCCGCCACCATTCCCCCGATCCATTCAGGCGAGCGACCCCAGCACCCGCTACCCAACATACCCGGCGATGCCGATTCGTCAACCTACAAGGCGCTCATCATGAGCAGAACCGAGTCACATCAAGCCACCTCGAATGGAATAGTGATTCCACCCCGCTACCATGGCGTGGCACTCCGTCAGGCCGCCGCAGAACGGGACTGATTCAAGATCAAGATCGGCGTTTGCGTTGGTAGAAGGTGCGTGAGGGGCCGTCGGCGCGGATGCCGCAGAGGGCGGCCGAGTAGAACACGCGGCGCAGACGTCGGTTGTAGCGTTTCGGGCGGTGCAGGTTTCCGGTGACGCGGCCGGAGTCCTTGGACACGGGGACGAGTCCGGCGTAGGAGGCGAGACGGCCGGCGCCGGCAAATCCGGACAGGGTGCCGCCGGTGCCGACGATGAGTCCGCTCCAGTGCCGGAAAGACACCGGTGAGCAGGTCGCGAAGACGGTTGACTCCCCGGACCCAGTCGGCCATGAGGTCGGTCCGGTGGGAGGTGAGCCGGGTCAGCTCGGGGATCAGCCCGTCGGGTGTGGTGACCTCGGTGAGGTCGGAGCGCATCCGGGCGGTTTCGGCGATGATCCGGGCGCCCTTGGCGTCGGCCTCGGCCTCTCCGCGGAATACGCCGGTCATGCGGTTGACCACCGGCCCGGCGTCGACGAGGCGAGAACCCGAGAAGCAGCTCGATCTCCCATCCTCTGACTGCTGCTCACGCGCTGCACTGGCGCGAAGTCCTCTGACACCCCCGAACTCGACCTGCTCGGCGCCCTGAACGACACCCGCAACTTCCGGTTGTGACCCGGCAGGCCCACCTGATTGGCCCGCACACTGGTCCGCCGAAAGGCGATTGGAGTCTCCCTACAACGGTAGCGATGTTCGCCGAACCCGGGACTGCGGAGAAGTTCAGCGGAGGGTATTTGTTCACGGGTTCCCCAGTCGAGCCGGCAAGAGCCGACCGCGGCACAGGCCATGAGCGAACTACTTCGCGATCCGCCGACTACGGCCGGATCCTGGCCGCGCTGAGTCAACACCCCCGGGCCGTGGAGATCGCGCATGGCGTCCGGGCGGAGGCTATGCGGTTCCTGCTGGAGCACGGCGAAACGCCGAGGCCGAGGTGATCCGGTCCGAGCATCTGCGCAGGAGGAGCCGTGGCTGAGCCCGAGGACCGACTGGCAACCGCACGCGCAGTCGTCACCGATGCCATCACGGCGACTTGGCGCCAACTCGCCCGACGGGGTGAGGTCATCTCCGAGGAGGTACGTGACGCGGTCCTCGCGCTGATGGTGGAACGCAGTCCCCGCGCCAAGTTCCGCATGATCGCCGAACGGTCGGAGTTGCTGACCCACGAGGCGGAACGGCTCGTCGACAGCGCCGCGGTCTTCATGCGCCACACCGGAGCGAATGACTACGGAACGTACTTCGCCAGTCACCTCGCGATGATCAGGGTTGTGCGGCGCGGTGAGTACGATCTCGAACAGGTCCCCGAACGGGCGCCGGCCCAGCTGCCCGAGGACTGCGGAACGCCGGACGCCGCCGAGTGGGTCGCGAAGGCACGGGCGCTGAAGGACGAGCGGCGAGCGGAAGAAGCGAGGGAGGCGTTCACGAAGGCCGTGCGGCAGGCCCGCGCCGAACGGAACCCGGTGGTCGAAGCCGAGGCGGCGCTCGGCCTGTTCGCGTCGCTCCCGAACATCCGCGGGGTACGGGGCCGGAAGCTGGAGCACGCGGAGCAAGCCGTGCAGGCCTACCGCCGTGCCGCAGACGTGGAGGGCGAGTGCCACGCGCTGGTGGCGATGATCACCGTGCTGACCGACGTACCGGATCCGCAGCGGCTGGCAGTCGCGCTGAACCGACTGTCCACCCTGGACGCGGACAGCGCCCGGTGGTGGCGCGAGTACTCCACCACGATGCACTCCGGTGACCTCGACCGCACGATCAGCGGCCTGCGTTGGTGCGTCGACCACGCCGGGCTGTTGGGCTACCACGGGCGCGCGAACCGGAAGTGCTGTGGTACGGCGAGCTGGCGCGGTACCGGCTGAGGGCCCGGCTCTTCGTGCTCGCGGCGTGCCACGCGGGTACCGGCTCGGTGGAGTTCGGCTCGGAGTACGTCGGCTTCCCCGGCGCGTTCCTCGCGGCAGGCGCACGTCAGGTCCTCGCGCCGCTGTGGGCGGTGTCCGACACCTCGACCGCCCTGCTCATGCGGCACTTCTACACGGCGCTCGCCACTCCGGTGTCGCCGGCGGCGGCGTTGCGCGAGGCCCAGCAGCAGGTAGCGGCGAACCCCGCCACCGCACACCCGTACCACTGGGCGGGTTTCCAGCTGTTCGGTGCCGCATGACCGGGGCGCGGGACCGCGACATCGAACCACCGGCATCGGCCACCCGGGTCGCGTCCTGCCCGGAGTTCCAGATCGGCTTCTTCTTGGAAGAGGTCTTCTGCGCCTACGTCGAGTGGCCCGGGGTGATCACCCGGGGTCATCCGGAACCGGAGGTCGCGCGGCTTCAGGACATGGGTGGCTGGGCCGCCGACGAACTGCGCGGCCGAGGCGTGGACCCGGCCCTGGTCGACCGGTTCGAAGAAGTGCTGGCCGGGGTGCCCGGCACGGGAGACGTCCCCGACCGGTTCGACGAGCAGTGGGCGCACGAGCTGGAGCGGATCAGCCAGTGGATCGAGACCTTCATCGGCGTGGCGCGGAACGCGGTCGGCTCCCGGCGTGCTCGCTACTTCGACTTCGGGGTCATGCTGAGCCGCATCGGCGTCTGCGCCCGGACGCTGCGGATGGCGGACTTGCTTCCGCCGGAGATGGACGGGCTCCGGTCGGCGACCAAGGCTCAGTACCAGCCAGAGCTCGCCCGCGCGGTCAGGGTGCTCCTGGCGTTCGTGACCGATCGCAGTGCCGCCCGGCCACCTGATCCGGACCAGCACGAGCTGGACCGTGCGGTCGACGACTTCGCCCGCTACGCGGTGACGTGGTTGGCCTCCGACGACGATGCGGAGCAACTGCACGGGCGTGGCAAGGAGGTGACCTTCGCCGCCGGGATGCACAGCAGCGACGCGATCTCCCGCCACGTGATTCGACGCAAGTACCCGGAGCCACTGCCCGAGGAGGAACGGATCCCGCTCGCGGTGCCGCACTCCGACGACGACCGCTTCCACCTTCACGCCCTCTGGCAGGAGATCAGAACGCCTCGGGGCGACGATTCGGCGCGCTACCACGAGATCCTGCGGGATTTCGTGGAGCTGACCCGGCGCGTCCTCGGCCCCGTCCACCCGTTGACCCTGCACATCCAGGTGGACTTCGCCTCGTCACACGTCATGGTCGGCGACCCGGACACCGCCGTCCTCATGCTGCTCGACATCGCCGAGACCGCGTTGCGGCACTACGGGCCGACACACCCGGAGCGGTACCTGATCGTCGGGAACGTCCACTACTGGCTGCTCTTGTGGAACCCTGCCCTAGCGCGACAGCTCTACGAGTTCCCGTTGAAGTCCTTCGCGCTGAGTGACGAGGACTCGGTCTCCGAAGCGCTGCGCCGGCCGCGCGCGGTGATCCGCCAGTCCCTGGGGCTCGACGACGCCGACCGGCCGCCGGCGGAATGACGGCGATCAGGGGCCGATGTGGTGGTAGCCGATCCAGGCCGCGAGCGGGTGGTCGGAGCGCACTTCCCTGAGCACTTCGGTGAGGCACCGCGCGGCGTCCGTTGCGGTGAGCCGTCCCGGTGCGCGCAGCCGCTCGTACACCATTCCTGCGACCAGGCGGGCGGTGCTGTCGCCGACGGAGTTCAGGTTCGCCACCACGTGGCGGAAGCCGGCGACGTGGAACGCGCCCGCGAGGTGGATCGCCTCGTCCGGCAGGTCCGCGCCGCCGATTCCGCTCTCGCACGACGACAGGTAGGCGAACTCGGCGGTCGAGAGGTCGAACCGGGCCAGGTCGATCGCCGCCAGGCCGCCGTCGTGCAGGTCGAGTCGGGTCTCGGCGGGGTGGCGCAGGTCCTGGCTGCTGTGCCCGGCGTAGTGCAACCACGAGTGCCCCGACACCGCCGTGCGGACCGCCGTCACGGTCGCCTGCGCGGAGTCCAGCACGCTCCTGACCGTGCCGAGGGACGCGATCTCGTCCAGCGCGTGTGGCAACGGTGTCTTCCCGGGCGTCTCCGGCATTGCGACGGCCAGCACGTCCGCCTCCACCTCGGGCCGCGCGCGTGCGGTGAGGAGCGCGCGCAACGTCGGTGTGTACGACGAGACGACCTGATCGAGCACACCGGTGTCGGACAGCGTCACGGGGTCGTACCACTGTGCCGCGTGCAGTGGGAGGAGGCCGAACGGTCCGACCGGGCACCACCACAGCCGGTCGGCGCCGTCGACGACGGCCAGCACCTTCTCCGCGACCGAGCGCCACAGCCACTCCAGCACGGCGCGGAGCCTGCCGTTCACCTCGGCCCGCTGCTCGCCCGGCAGGCCGTAGTAGTCGCGGACGCGCACCACGGTGTCCAGGTACAGCCGGGCGACCTCACCGGGGTCGAGCCGACCGAGCTCGACGACCTCGATCCGGCCGTCAGCGATGACCAGCGCGTCGCACCGGCTCGACGCGGCATTCACGACCACGACCGGCCCGTGGTCGCCGACCGCCCGGAGTCGGTCGAACGACGGTGCGCGCAGGAAGTCCGGGAAGCCGTCCGCACGCACGGACGCGACCAGGCGGTCCCACTCGGCGGCCAACGCGGTGCGCCGGTCCGCGTCACCGGTCGAACCGTCCAGCGCCGCTCTCAACTCGTCCAGCCGGGCGGTCGTCGCGGGTGGGAGGTCGGCCCGGTCGCGGCGGACGCCGACAACCTGGTTCCACAGCACGGAACGCCCCTGCTCCAACAGTTCTACCGCGCACTCCGGCACACCGGCGGAGATCGCCGCGGCAGCCGCCTCCCCCGCGACGGCGCCGAACCTCGTCAGCAGGAGTTCCTGGTCACGGCGGCCCAGACCTCTCCACGCCAGCGTGTCCAGCAGGTCCACGGCGTGCCCGTAGCCCTCCACCGCGGCCACATGATCGCCCACCTCGCCCATCAACTCGCCCCACGCGCGGGCCGCCGACGCGCGGATCAGCACCGGAGCGCCCACCTCGGCCACCGCGCGGCGATAGGCGTCGTGGGCGGCACCCGGGCCGTCCGGGTCGGCGAGCCGCCGAAAGCGCGTCGCGTGCGCGTTGCCGAGGTTGTACAGGTGGGTGGCGGCACGCCGGTCGCCCGGTGGTGTGCTGTCGACGGCGTCGTCCAGGGCCGTGATCGCGGCGTCCATGGTGGCAGGTTCGCCAGTGACCTCGTACTGTCGGAACAACGTGGTGCCGAGTCCGCCGAGGTGGGTCGGACGGTCGATGTGTCCCAGGTCGAGCGCGTCCAGTGCTTCGCGCCGCAACGCGATCGCCATGTCGAGCAGTTCCATGTCACCCGTGCGCCGGTGCAGGTCCACCAGCCCTGAGCTGAGGTTGCCCTGCCGGCCGGGCAGGGACGGATCACCGGGCGCGGAGGCGTGGACAGCCGCGGCCAGCGTTTCGACGGCCTGCTTCAGGACTTCGTCGCGGCGCTCCACCTCGAACCGGGCCGACAGCGCGTTGCCCAGGTTGGTCAGCGAGTGGGGGCGGTGCGGGTGGCCCTCGGCGGCGGCCTCGACGGCGTCGCGGTGCACGGCGATCGCCTCGTCCAGCGACGGCGTGTCGCCGGTGTGCTCGTACCGGCGCATCAGCACGTTGCCGAGGTTCGTCAGGTAGGCGGCGCGTCGCGGGTCGAGCGGCTGGTTTCCGTCGACCGCCGCGCGCGCCACCCGGACCGCCGCGTCGATTGCCGCCACGTCGCCGGTCAGCTCGAACCGGGTGCCCAGTGCGGTCGACAGATTCGTGGCGTGGACCGGGTGGTCGGCATGCCCTGGTGGGGTCTCGTCGACAGCCGCCTCGGCGATGGTGAGGGCATGGTCGAGCAGGTCGGTCCGACCGGTCCGCCCCGCCATTTCGGTGAGGGCCATCGCCAGGCTCGACAACAGCTCCGGACGGCTGGGGTCGCCGGGTTCCAGCGCGTCGACGGCGTCCTGCGCGGCCTTGGTGGACTCCTGGAGCACGAGGAGGTCTCCGTTGCGCCGGAACGCCGTGCGCAACAGGGCACTCCACCCGCTCAACACCCGCGCCGTCCCGGTCGGCAGCACGCGTTCGTGCTCGTGCAGTGCCTCGGCGAGCGCGTCTTCGTCACCGGCGTGCTCGAACGACAGCCTCAGCGCCGCGGTGAGCCCGGTGGTGAACAGAACGCGGTCGGGGCTCGTGTCGGGCACGGCGGCGACCGCCGACCGGTAGTGCGTGACCGCCTCCGCCAACGCGTCCAGCGCGCCGGTCAGGTCGAACCGCTCGCGCAGCGCGTTGGCCAGGGCGAACGCCTTCCGCGCGTGGTCGACGCCGCCGTCCGCCAGCGCGGCGCGGAGCACGTCGACGGACCGTTCGACCACCTCGACGTCGCCTTTCGCAGCGCCTCGCAGGCGCAGGGCGGTGCCCAGCCCGAGCAGGCAGCGCGACCGCTCGGGGTGGCCCGGGGGTGTGCTCGGCAGGAGGTCGGAGAGCATGGTGAGCGCGTCGTCAACGAACCCGTGACCGCCGGTCCGATGGTGGAGTTCGATGAGCAGGTGCCCCAGGTTGCACGCGGCCACGACGCGGACCGGATGCCCTTCCGGCGTCGAGCCGACTGCGTCGCGGAGCAGTTCCAGCGCGCGGAGCCCGTCTTGGACGCCGCCTGTCGCGGCGTACCGACGTAACAGCACGCCGCCGAGGGCTCCGGCAGCCATCGGGTTGGCCGGTGCGAGACGGGTCGCTTCCTTCAACACGGCCACCGCGCGGTCCAAGTCCTCCCGGTCGCCCTGCCACTCGAACGACACGCGCAGCCCGTCGCCGAGGTTGACCAGGTAGAGCGGCAGGTTGTCGGTGGCGTCGGTGGCGGCGATCTCCAAGGCGGTGACCGCGGCCGTGAGCACTTCCGGATCTGGGGCGAGATCGAGTCCGCGAAGCAGGGCGACGCCGAGGAACAGGTGGCAGTTCGGGCGGTGCGGGTGGCCGGGTCCGGTGCGCTCGGTCGCCTCGGTGAGCAGGTCCAGCGCGGTCCGGAGGTCCCGCGGGTCGCGGCGCAGGTGGAAGCGCAGCGACCACGCGCTGCCCAGGTTCCCCTGCCGGGCCGGGCGCATCGGATCGTCCTGGGCGGTGGCTTCCAGACCGGCGGTGAGCAGCTTGATCCCCCGGTCGAGCGCCTCCTGGTCGCCGGTCGCCTCGGCGGCCTGCAAGAGCGGGGCGGCGGCGGCGGTGAACGCGCGCGGGTCTGGTTCGGTCATCAGCGTTCCGGGACGTGGATCCAGGCGGGCTCGGTGAACCCCTTCTCCGGCTGGTCCACCGTGGCCGGGTGGAACGACTCGGGAATGAGGTCGCCGTAGCCGTGCGCGATGACGTCCCGGTAGAGCGAGTCGGGCACGATCAGCGCCAGGTCGGCCCGCGGTGTCGTGGCCAGCGCCCGGCGCAGCGGCGCGGAGTCCAGCATTCGGTGCACGGCGATCGCGGCGGTGCCGACCCACCCGTTGGGCACCGCGCCGATGGTGCCCCGGTGCAACGCGACCCGGATGCGCAGCCTGGCGTGGTCGTTGAGATCGGCGTTCGCGCGTCGCAGTGCCGTGCCGAGGCCCGCCACCAGACCGGGGATTACCGCGGTCTCGTCCAGCCCCGTGGGCAGGACGGCGAACTGCCCGTCGCCCGCGTTCTCCACCCGCACGGCCGACTCGTCCACACCCGCGAGTTCCCGTGCCATGCTCAGGAGTTCGCGGAACCGCTCCTGGGCACGGGCCGCTTCGGGGTTGCGGAACCGGCGGTAGTTCTCCACGTCGGCGGCCAGGCACAGACGAACGGTCGGAGTGGTCGACGGCACGGTCCGAACCGGACGGCCGACCGGCGCCCGTCGGTCCGCGGGCAGCGGCTCGGTGAACACCCACGGCCGCTCGACGCGGGCGTGGCGGATCCTCCGCAGCGGCACCACAGGCAGGAGCGGACCGGTCAGCGAGGCGTCGAGCCGTACCCGCACGGCGAGCACGTCGACACCGTCGGGCACGTCCAGCGCAGCGGTCGCGGTGAAGCGCCGCACATCGAGCGCACGGTCGTTGAAGCCACCGAGGAACCACCCGAACGTGCGATCGCCGAGGCCGGAGACGGCCACCGGCACGCCCGCGTCGCACCACAGGTCCACCGGCCGGATCCGGTTGTCATCCAAGCCGACGCGCAGGAACAGCGCGGTGTGACGCCACCTGGGGAGCAGGTCGCCGAGTTCGACGCGGACCACCATCCGCACCCGACCGTTCCCGTCGACGTCGAGGACGGGCCGTCCGACGGCCGCCGTGGTCACCGGCCGAACCCGCGTGCCGCCCGCCGACCACCGCCGCACGGTCATCTCGCGCGGTTCGAGCGCGGTCATTGGACCGGGGGCAGGTCGGCCCCGGTGCGCCGGGTGCCGACGAGGTAGGCAGTGTGCGGCGCGATGAGGGAGTGCCCGGCCCGTCCGTGCACGATCTCCGCGGCGGTCGCGCTGACCACCGTCGACACCCCCGGGTCGACGCTCAGGGCCACTACCGCCTCCCTCAGGCGTTCCGAGGCGCCGCCGGTGACCACCAGGTCGTGCACCTCGAACAGGCGGGCCTGGCGGTAGTCCTTGCCGGACACCGGGTACGGGCCTTCCGACACCGTCCGCACGTGCGCCAGGCCGACCTCGCGCACCCGGTCGCCCAGGTCGGGGAAGCCGACCTCCGTCAGTTCCTCGGTCAGCTCCCGGCGCAGGCACTCCTGGGCGTCCTCCCGGTAGGCGCCGCTGGCAAACCACTGCCGGAAGCCCGCGAACGAGCGCAGTGGCAGCACACCCCGCAGGTCCGCCCGCGTGCGCACGCCGCGCGAGCTGTGCCGCTCGGGTTGGAAGCCCAGGTGTTCCAGCAGTTCGACCGCGGGCGGGAAGTACTTGAACACGCCGCCGGGCGGTGCATAGGCGCCCGGACGGGAGGAGGTGTGGAACAGCACGAACCGGTCGTCGTCCCGGATGCGCAGCAACGCGCAGTAGGAGATCCGCACGGCCCGGCTGGGTCGTGCACTGCTCGGCCGTGGGCCAGGCCGGAAGACCAGCGAACCCATACCCGCTACCCGCTCGGCCGCATGTCCGCCGCGAACAAGTCGCAGCTCGGTGACCGCCCGAGCACCGGCGTGGCCAGCCGGTCGCACACCTCGTCCGGGCACACGTGGTCGGACGCCTCCGGTGCCGCCGACCACGGCCGCCACGGCCGGTCGGAGTCGCCGTTGCGCGACCCGCCGGACTCCTCCGCCGCACGCAGCCGCTCGATGTCCGCCAGCAGCACGCGCCACTCCGGCAGCGCCCGGGTGCCGGCACGTGTGCGCTCCACGAGCCGGGTCAGCCGCGCGCGCAACCCGAACCGGTTCGCGTCCCGCAGGATCTCCTGGAACTCCGCGCAGATCCGCGCCCACTCGGCCGCATCGCCCATCCCGCTCCCACCCATGTCGAGTGCCACCGGGTACCACCCTGCCGGCAGACTCTACGTTCCGCTCCGAACGGGGGTCCTGTGGTGGACGTGGAAATAACCTTCGCGCCCGACATCAACCTCACGGTCCGCAGAATTGCGGAAATACGGACGGCATTGCGCCGGATTCCGCCGCGCCCGCTGCCCGGCGGGTGGAGCGTCACGCCCGACCACATCGAGGTGACCGGGCTCATCGGCGGCGGTCTCAGCGGCGCGGTGGTCGCGCAGGTGCTCCTGCACCGCGGCGACCAGCAGCTGCGCCGGATCGCGAAGATCGCCCCGGCAGCCGAGATGATGAGGGAGCTGCGGAACTACACCGACATCGTGCAGTCCCACGTCAACGCCGTCTGCGCGCCGATCGACGCCTCGTCGGTGCCCGCGGACGGATCGTCCGACCAGCTCGAAGCGCTGGTGTACGACCACGTGGCGCAGTTCGCGGGCAGTCCGGACACCGAGGCGATCACGTTGGAGGACCTTGTCCGCCACGGCGACAGCGATCGCGCCGTCCTCGCGGTCGAACGCCTCTTCACCGGCATGGCGTCGCCGTTCCACCAGCGGACGGCGCTCCGCAAGCACAAGTCGCTGCGCGACTTGAACGCGACGCTCGGCCCGGACATCGTCCTCCGCGCCGGGGAAGTGGACTGCGACCACACGTTGGGGGAGGAAATCTTCCAGACGTCCCTCGGCGCGGACGGGGTCGTGGCGGGCAGCGGGATCAGGCTCAAGGACGTGGAGTGGTGGGCAGGGACGCCGCTCGGCAGGCTTGAGGACATCACGGTCCTGCTGGAGGGCGGTGACCCGGGCTCGGTCGTGAGCGGTCACGTGGTGCGGACGCGGTTCGACTGGCACGCCGAGCGCATCGCGGGCGCGTTCGGCAGCTTCACGCGCGTTGGCGGTGCCCACGGCTCTGACGACTGGGTGGTAGCCGACGGGGTGCGGTGCGGCGACCCGTCCGCAGGTTTGCGCAAGGCGTTGACCGACACCAGGTTCGGTCGCGCGCTCACCGTGGTGCACGGCGATCTCAACCCGCGCAACGTGATGGTGGTGCCGGGCGGCGACCAGGTGATCCTGATCGACTACGCGCGCACGGCCGAGGAGCAGCCGGTGCTGGTCGACCCGGCGTGGCTGGAGGTCTGCCTGTTGCGCAACGTCCACTCGGAACTGGGGTTCGCCGAACTGTTGCGGCTGCAACGGGCGTTGGGGCTCGCCGGCCGGCTGCTGTCGCTGGGCTGCGCCGCCGACGACGTCGGGACGGCGTGCGCGGGCGTCGTCGGGGACGGGCCGGTGTCCGCCGCGTTTCGAGTGCTGTTCGCGATCCGTGCGCAGGCGGCGAGGGCCTACCCGTTCCGGGACGAGTGGTGGGCCGCGCACGCGGCGATGCTGCTGCTGTGCGCCCACCGCACCGTCAAGTGGGACGACGATAACCAGACCGACGCGCGGTTGCGGGTTGCCGCCGCGGTCGCGTCCGTGGCGGGCGAGTGGCTGGCCGACGCCGGACCGTTCACCCATTGGGTGGATCTCGAACCGGTGTTGCACGCGGTCACGTCCGTGCTCCGCCCCGCCACCTCAGAGGCGGTGGGGTTCGTCTCCGCACTGGCGGCGGCGGTCGGTCCATCGGTCGCCGTGGACGACCTGCGCGACCAGGTGCTGCGGAACACGCGCCGGGAGGAAGCGGGCCGGGTGGTGATCGGCTTCGCCGACGATGCCGTCGAACTGGTCGAGCTCGACGGCGACGCGGTCGGCCCGGAGGGCGGCGAGTTCGGTCAGGTCTGGCGGCTCGTGGCCGACCGGATGGAGTGCACCCTGGTCGCCGAGTCGGGCGGGGGCAAGACCACCGCCATGCGAGCGCTCGCGTACCGGATGGCGCTGGACGTGGTCGGCGAACGCGCCCGAACCGCGCTCGACGGTCCGATGCGGATGGTGGCGCACGTGGACGCGCGGGCGATCGCCGACCGGGGCGACGACGCGCTGCCTGAGCGCGCCCTGCTCGTCCTCGGCGCGGCGCACCTCGTCGTGGACGACTTCGGCCTGCTCCCACCGCCAGCACGCGCGCGGGTCGGCCGCCGGCTGCGCGAACTCCGCCGCCGCTACCCCCGCACGCCCGTGGTGGTGCTCGAACGCGACTCCGACCACGCGCCGCCGATGTTTCCCGAGGTGCGGATCCGACCGCTCACCCCTCAGCAGGTCTACGACCACATCGAGCGACTCGTGGTGCTGCGGCGGACGCAGCCCGCGTACGGCCGGCTGCTCCTCGACCGGCTCCCCACCACCTGGCCGGAATCGCACCGCGTGTTGCAGCTTCCCGCCGGCCTCGCGGAGTTCATCCGCATCGGCCACATCGCGCTGACGAGCGCGGCGGTGTTCACGGCGGGACTCGGCGAGGAGGAGAAGACCGGTCTGCCGGCCGTCGCCGCGCACGTTCTCGACGACGGCGGTGACGCGAGGGCGTTCCGGTCGCGGGCACAGCTCGACCACTTCGCCGCGCTCGCGTTGGACCGCATGTCCGATCACGAGGTGCGGCTGCGGGCACGCCGGTTCCGTTGGCGCGAGTCCTGCCTGCTCGCGGTGGAACTCGCCGGCACGGGTTCCAGGATCACCCAGGCGATCGTCACCGAGGCGATCGACACGGACCCGCCGTTCGCGGGCGCGTTGCTCGCCCGGCTCCGTCACCCGCCGGCCGATCTGGTGTCGCGCTTCCTCGTGGCGCAACGGGAAGTGCTGGACCAGGACTGGCGCAGCGGCGCGGAGGTGGACCGCGCGGTGCGGGCGCTCGTCGCGTTCGGCAGGCCGGACGCCTACCACGTTCTGGTCGAGACCGGGTCGTTCAACGGGATGGCGGCGCTCCGCCGTGGCATGCGCCCCGGACCGGACCGTGACCGGGTGGACGAGGCCTTCCGGCAGGTGGCGGCGCCGGCGTTGGACCCGGTGGCGTCGGATGGCACGAAGGTGGCGGCGTTGCGGGCCGTCGTCGGTGTGCCAGGGCTGGAACTGTTGATCGGCGAACTGGTCTCGGACCCGACCTGGGCGGTGGCGGACGAGGCGTGGACTGCGTTGTTGCGCCTGGGCTCGGCGGTGCCGCCGCGGCTGCAGGAGGCGTACGTCCACCACCTGCGTGACCGGCTCGCCGCGGTCGAGGCAGAGCTGCCGCGCACGGCCGTGGTCGCGCGCAAGGTGTCATTGCAGGACGAGCGCGTGAATCTGCTGCGGCACTTGGCCGATCCGGAGGCCTTGCTCGAACGGAGGTTCCGCTACGAGATCGCGGACGAGGTGGCCGACTCTCTGCACGGCCTTGGCGCGTTCGTCGGCGAAGTCGACAGCGTGTACGGGCTGGCGGACCTGCCCGTGCGCGAGGCGGAACTGATCGCCCACCAGGCGCTGACCGAGCACGCGGACGCATTCGTCGCGGCGGCGTCAGCGACGTCGGGTGAACACCTGCTGCTGATCGCCGCCGCCGCGCTGCCGCACGCCGGGAGTGCCGCGGTGCCGCATGTGGTCCAAGTGGTGCGCGACCTCGTCCCCGTGGTGGAGGAGGACCGGTTCGAGGGGTGCGCCGCGTTGCTGAACGCCGTCGCGGTGGTGGACGCGGCGGAAGGCGCCCGGCTCGCCGAGACGTGCGCGGAGACCCTGTTCGAGCGGAACGTGCGGGGCAGGCTCACGTGGCCGTGGTCGACCTCGATCGCCCGTGCCCGTGCCGGGTCGACCGGGCTCGGCGCCCTGGCCGCGGACGACTTCCACCGCGACGGAAGGCGGCCGAACGAGGTGCCCGCCGAGCTGGACGGCCTGGTGGAGCACAGCGCGACCCCGCTGTGGGCCGTCGCCGTCGCCACGGCCGGTCTCACGGAGGCACTCCCCCGGATCCGGCCGTTGGTCGCGGAGTACGCCGACCAGGCACCGGTCCTCGTGAGCAGCCCGCGTTACGGCGTGCTGGAACTCGCGCCGGCAGCCGACATGCTGTCGTCGGTCGGGTACCTGGCCAGGCTCGCGCACGACCAGGGTGAGCAGGAGGCCGAGGTGGCGAACATCGTGCGCCTGCTGCACGACACCGGTCTCGACGCGAAGCACTCCAGCCTGCGCGAGGCCAGGCTCATCGGCGCCGGCTACCTCGGCGACTGGGTTCCGCTGGTCGAGGCGTTGGACGACGGTGAACGGCTGCGGGTGGCGGCCGCGCACGCGGTGAGCCAGTGGACACCCGGTCCGGCCACCCCCACCGCGTTGCGGGAGTCCGTGGCGATCGCGCAGTGGCTGGCGGACCGGCTCGCCGACCCTGGCTTGTCCCGGTCGGCACGCGAGGTGCTGGTGGCGCTGACGGACGTCGTGGAACAGCGAGCCGGCGCACGGGCCGGCCGAGGCGTCGCCGGTCCGTGACGGTCAGTGGGCGCAGGCGTCGCCGCCCGGGCACAGCGAGAACGTCAGGTTCCTGATCAGGAACCGCACCGCCGCCGGGTCGACGCCACCGACGTCCCGCCGGCCCGACCGCAGGATGTCGGCCAACTCCTCCGACGCCGACCGGGGACGTCCACGGTGGCCGACGCCGTCCTGGGTGAGGCCGCGCAGGTCTTGAGGGCTGTCCGAGAACACCGCGAGCAACGTCTCGAACCGCGCGGACCCGGCCGGCAGGTCTCGCGGCCACGTCAGCGGCAGCCCCGGCTCGTGCCCACCCGGCTCGGCGCCCAGCGGGCGCGTGACCCCGGCGCGAAGCTCGACACCCGAGGGTTCGGTGCTGTTCAGGATCGTCACCCGGCCACCGACACCCAGGTCGACGACGTTGGCGTAGACCGGCTTCCCGTTCGCCGCGCCGTTGCGCACGCGGATCCGCAGCCGCTCGCCCACGTGCACGACCGGGTTCTCCGCCGACAGCGACCGACCGCCGACCACGGTGACGGCCAGCTCGACGGGGGCGTCGAAGTCGCCGTCGTCCGCCCGCAACGACAGGTCACGCAGCCGTGCCGCGGTGACCAGGTGGCCGACCTCCCGCCGGAGGCGGTCGACACCCAGGCTGTCCACCGCCCGCCGGTCGGCGTGCAGCGCCCGGCCCGCGGCGTCCTCCAGCCGGTAACCGCCATCGGTGAGGACCACGGTCGCGAGCTCCCCACCACAGGCCGTCCCGCCCTGGTGCACTTCGACAACATCCGCCAGTGCCGTCATCAGGTCGACCGGCGGCGGACCGGAGAGGCTGTCCACCCGGACGACCTGCTTCGACCGCCTCGGCTCGACCCGCCGGGCGACTACGCCCGGCGGCACCTCCGCGCCGCCCTCCACGACCAAGTACGCCGAGCCGCCGCTCACCACGTTGACCGTCGCCCGCACGGCCTCCGCTCCCCCGACGCGCTCGACCGGAACCAGCAGCAGGCGCTCACCGCGCTCCAAACCGTGCAGGAACGCACCGTCGACGCGTGCCTGTCCGGTAAGGAGGTCGACGCTCACCGGCAGGGTCGGCGAGGCAGCCTCCGTGTCCTCGGTGAACACCACCCGCTCCACCGGCCCCTCGATCTCCGGGCGCTGTGACGGGTTGAGGTTGAGCACACCGGGCCGGATGCGATCCGCCACGTCGTGCCACGTCGTGTGCGGCGTATCTGCCAGCTCGGCGACCAATGCGGCGGTCAGCAACCCGTGGACCCGCCCCAACCGGGGCGAGTGGCGTTCGTGGGCGAGCTGGCTCTGGCTGCACGCGAGGACTCGGACCGCGTGCGGGTTGGCGTCGTACCACTCGGAACCCGGGTGCGCCGCCCTCAGTCGGCGGAAGTCCTCGGCCGCTGCCTGCCTGCGCGCCTCAATGCCGCTGCTCGGCCACTTCCCGGTCCTGGCCCGCGCTTTGAGGCCGGCCTGAGGCCAGTCGCGCGACATCCGGCCGGAGAAGCAGCAGTCGAGGATCGTCGTGACGTTGGTCGTGCGCAAGGAAAGCCGCCATTGCAGGACGCTCAACTCCTCCGCGAGCACGCCGCGAAAATCGTCCTCCGTGCTGTCGTCGATGTCAGTCGGCTGGATGAAGCGGAACTCTTCGTCGCCGTTCTCGTCATCAACGAAGAGACCGCCGTGCCCGGCATAGAAGAAGACCGCCGCGTCTCCCGGTCGGCTGACCCGCACCAGTCGGTCGTAAGCGTCGAGGATGCCCGCGCGCGTCGCTGTGGACCCTCCGATCCGGACGACGTCGAAACCCCTACGCCGCAACAAGGACTCGACAACCTCGGCATCGTTGTTGCAGCCGGTCAGGCCGCCGACCTCGCAGGCGACGACAAGCGCGCGACGCGCTCCGCCGGGCTGTCCACCTGATCGCCACACCGGCCGCCTCCTCGTTTCACGGGCGTAGCACGAAACCACCTGGATCACCCTGGCAGATGAACGCGCCCCAGTAGTACGGGTGCGGCCGTTGCCTCCTCAGCTCCAGCTGTGCGTGTCGCAGAGCGGCAGCCCGTCCCTCACCGGCCACGATCCGCCGGTAGAAGTCGGTCATCAACGTCTGCGTCTCGTCATCAGGCACCCGCCACAGGCTCATCACGACCGTGCGTGCCCCGGCCGAGGTGAACGCACGGCGCAGGCCGAGCACGCCCTCACCGACGTGGTGGCTGCCCAGACCGGTCTCGCAGGCCGACAGGGTGACCAGCTCGGTCCCGGCCAGATCCATCCCCGACACGTCCTCCGCGGTGAGGATCCCGTCCTCCGCCTCGGCCGGCAGCACGCCACCGGCCAGCCAGGTGTTCGCCCCGGCCAGGGCGAGGCCGGAGTGCAGGAACGGGCTGTCGCGGGCGTTCGACAGTCGGCCGAGCAGCGGGGCGGCGAGGGCAGCCGGCGCTGGGCGATCCCGCTCCCGGTCGGTGTCCGGCAAGAAGTAGCCGTGGGTGGCGATGTGCAGGACCGTCGGGCGCAGGCAGGACTTCGCGGCCGCTTCGGTGGCGGCGGCCCCCATGAGCGGGCGCACGCCCAGCAGTGCGGCGACCGCCCGACCCTCCCGGTTGGTGCCGTGCAGCCGGTCGAAGCTCAGCCCGGCCTGGCGCAGGCCCCTGGTGGTCCGGTCACCTGGATCTCTGGACGTACCCGATGCGGACAGGTCGAAGTCGGGATCCGCGATGACCACCGAGGCCGTGCCCTCTCCCGTCGACGGGGTCGAGACGCGCAGCAGGTCGCGTCCGCATCCGAGGTAGCTGATCTCGTAGTCGTCGATGAGGCGACGGTCGGACGAGACGGGCAGCACCTCCCAGGGCAGGCGGGACATGTCGCCGTCCGGGCAGAGGAACAGGCGGCGGGCATCTCCGAGAGCCGGGCGGAGGGGGTCGAAGACCGCAGCTCGCAGGGCGGTGCCCGCGTCGAGTTCGGCGGTGTCCGCAGCCGGTTCGTGCGGCACGAGGTCGCGGGCGGTCCCCGTCCCGACGGCCTCGTCCCGGTAACCGGCCACCAGCCGATCGATCTTCTCGGCGTCCCCGAGGTCGATCAGCCGCAGACCCTCATCGGGCCGCAGGATGAAGGCCCAGTACCGCATCCGCGTCCTGGCCGGGTCCTGGCCCGACTTCGGGACCGTGAACGAGAGCAGCCCGAAACACACGATCTCGACCAGCGCCGAGCGCGGCGGCAGCAGGGACCGCAGTGATCGCCCGCTCAGCTGCCGCACGCGTTGTTGCAGGTGTGTCGCGGGAACGGCCCGTGACAGCTCGGCCTCCAGGCGTTCCTTCTCCTCGGTCCAGGCGACGAGCACGTCCAGGTGGGCCCTTTGCCCTTCCGGCCCTGGACCGCTCAGCGTCTTGCGGGCGATCTTCTCCCGCAACGAGCGCACGTGCGCGATTCTCGGCTCCAGGTCGGAAACACCGCCCACCCGGATCTCGTCGCGCACCGACGCCTGCGCCTCGCCCGAGAGCCCTTTGCGGCGCAGGACCAGGTCAAAGGCCTGCGCGACCTCGTCATCAGGGGCGCCGAGGGCGGCCACCAGGCTCAGCAGGGCGGACAACTGCAAGTACTGGCGACCGAGCCGGTTCACCTGCAGCCGCTCCGAGGCGGTCGCGAACGCGTCGAAGAGCAGGCGCGAGTGGACGTGCTCAGCTTCCATCGTCAGGGCGAACGCTCCGCGTGTGTCGCCCTCCAGGGCGTGCAGCACGCCCAGGTTGGCGACCACTGTGGCGCTGAGCGGGTGCACAGGTCCGACAAGCCGGTCCAGGGTCGCGCGGCTTTCCAGCAGGACGCCCCGTGCCTCGTCGAACCGCCCGGTCATCATGTAGGCGTTGGCGAGCAAGCCTGCTCCCACCGCGCGACCAAGGCTCTCGGCCCGACCGGCGTTCCGGCTGATTTCCAGCGCGGACCGCAACTCGGACTCGGCGTCCTCGTACCGCTGCTGCTCCAGGTACAGGTGGGCCAACGCCTGACCGGCGGTGGCCAGATCCGGATGACCCGCGGGCAGCACCGCCCGGAAGGTCTCCTGCGCCTGCACGAGGCAGTGCTCGGCCCGCTCGTACTCGCCGATCTCCATGAGCATTCCGCCGAAGTTCTTCAGCGTCCGCGCGTACTCGGGATGATCCGGCCCGAGTGACTCCCACATGGACCGCAGCGCCGCGTTGCAGAGGAGGATCGCCCGCTGGGTATCGCCCATCTCGCGGCAGACCTCTGCCAGGTTGGCCTGCACCTGTGCGTATTGCGCGTCCTCGGTGCGGTCCGCGAGCCGAAGTTGTTCCAGCGCGTCGAGCAGCACCGGCTCCGCCAGTTCGAACCGCGCGAGATCGGCGTGGATGTTGCCGAGGACGTTCAGCGCACCGGCGACCAGGAACCGGTTGCCGTGTTCCTGTCCTTTCGCGACGGTCACCAGGTCGCTCAGCACCTGCTCGGCCCGGACCAGGTCTCCTGCGTAGTAGGTCACGAGGCCGACGTTGTAGTGACTTTGCGTCCGCTCCGGGGAGTTCTCCTCCAGACCGGCCGCCAACCGCAGGCTCTCCTCGGCCAGGCCGGCGGCCTCCGCGATGTCCTTGCGCGCGAGCAGATCGGTCGCCTTCGCGTTGATCTCCTGGACCCGCGCCGCCAGGTCGCGATCGGACGCACGCGGGGCGGCACGCAGGATCCGTCCTGCCATCCAGGCCTCGAAGCAGTCCACACCGGAGGCCGCGCAGGCGCGCAACCCGGCAACCGCATCGTCACCGCGACCTTCGACGAAGTGCCGCTGGGCCGCGTAGTAGAGCAGTTGACAGGCTTTCTCGTCGTCGGCCGGCCACTCAACCTCGGTGGCTCCGGTTCGACCCAGCGTCAGCGCGATGAGCTGGAGCTGCCACGGGTCGGCGACGAGCATCCAGAGTGCCACCTGGAACTCCGGCAATCCCCGTGTGCTGTCGGAACTGCACATCAGGAACATCTGCAGACCCTCGTGCGTCGTGTCCTGCGCGTTGAGGAGGACGGCCAGTCGCAGTGCCTCACCGTACGAGCCCTCGGCGAAGCATTCGGCGAGCTCGCCGAACAGCCGCTGGTAGGAAGGAGAGCGCCAGTCCGTGGCTCCACCGACAGGTTCGGGGTCGCCGTCCGCCTGCGGCAGACCCGACCAGATCAACTGGAACAGCGGCGCCAGACCAGGGATCGGGTGCAGCGCGTGAGGGCCGCTGCCCGGCACTGGACGACCTTCGGGCCGCAACCGCGCCATCAGCCGGTCCGAAGCCTCCTGCTGACCGGTCGCCTGGTAGATCCGGAGGAGGGCGCTCAGCGTGATCAGTGAATTGGGATGGCCGGTCCCCAGCTTCCGCTCCGTGATGTCTGCGGCCTGGCTCAGCAGCGGCTCGGCCTCCGCGAAGCGACCCTGGTCCAGGTACAGGTGCCCGAGGTTGTTCAGGCAGGACGCGTACGTCGGGTGATCCTCGCCGATCCGGTCGCGGTGGTGGTCCAGGGCTTGGTGGTACAGCCGCTCAGCACCGTCGGGATCGCCCTTCTTCTCCCGGACGATCGCCAGGTTGCCCAGCGTCATGGCGTACAGCCCGTCGTCGTCGTCAGCAGGGTCGACCAGGTCCAGGACCCGCTGGAACAGCGGCTCCGCCTGATCGAGGTCGCCGCGGTCGGCCTCCAGCTGGGCGAGGTTGTGCAGCACGGTGGCGTTCTTGCCCCGATGCTCCTCCGAACGGCCCCAGATCTCGGCCGCGGACCGGTAGAGCGACCTCGCCTCGTCCAGGTCGCCGCCGGCCTTGTGCAGGTAGGCGACGGTGTTCAGGAGGTTCGCGAACTCGGCGTCGACGGCGTGGTGCTCACGGGCGAGCCGAACGGCGAGTGGCGCCAGTTCCATCGCCTGTGACACATGACCGGCGGTGCTGAAAGCGAGCATCAGGGTGTGCAGCCCCTGTACGAAGCGCGCGTCGTCCTGCCGGAAGGTGCGCCGCGCGAGATCGTAAACTTCTTCGGCGACGCGAATGGCTTCGCCGGGATGGCCGTGCCGCATCAAGGCATGTGCGCGCTGGTTGTGGAAGTCGAACGCCTGCTCGGCCGTCCCCGTCGTGTCGGCGTCCGACAGCGCCGCCAGATCGATCTCGGCGAGGTTCCGCTCCACGCAGTCGGCGTCCTGCTCGACGGCTCCGCGCAGACAGCGTTCCGCCTCCGCCTGCCGACCGGTCGCGAGAAGCCTGGCCCCGGCGTAGTAGAGCGCCTGGCAGCGGCGCTCCGCGTCCGTCGCGAACGGCCAAACGGAGTCCAGGGTGTCCTGGCCGAACGTCAGCCGGATGAGGGACTCCTGCCAGTCGTCGGCGGCGAAATCCAGCATCAGGCGAGGCAACTCCGCCAAGTCCCGCGATTGTCCGAGGCGTTGCAGGCAGATCGCGATGAGCTGGTAGAAGACGAGAAGCCGGGGCGGTCCATGCACCGGGAAGTTGCTGATCGCGGTTTGATAGCAGGTCACGTAGTCACGGGCCGCGAAGGCCGCGAGGCAGTCCGGCATGCGAGGGTCGTCCGGCTTGTCCAATTCTCGGCTCCGGTGTCATCGTCGCTGTCTGCGCCCGGGGTTACCGACACAGACGTGCAGCGCTGGGCCGAGATGCCCGCGCAACTTGATGGTCATGGACTGCTCGCCGCCGTGCTCGTGGAAGTCGCTGAGCCGACGGTCTAGCGGGATACATCCCGGTCACGACCGACGGCCAGTCGCACGGACGGCTCTCCGCTGAATCGCTCGTGCGCCGCTGTCGTTCAACGCGCGGATGATCTCCGGGCGTTCGGCCGGAGAAGTGCCGCGTAGTGCGATCATGAGGCCGAGCACGCGCCCGGCCACAACACAGAAAGTCACCAGCGTGCCCACTGTCCCTACCGCTCCAAGGCTCGACCACATGGTCACCTCCCGTCAACAGTGAAGCACCGATTGGCCTGCTCACACGTCATCTCCCTTGGGAGGGACACAAAAACTTCGGCGACCGCACCTGTAGTTCGTAAAGTGACGCACCACTCTGCGTATACGATGGGAGGTGCCGGTAGCGGCTACTCGTTAGCCGACGACGGCTATCGCTCTCATCGGCCCGTTTTGGCCGGCGACTATTCCAACCCGGTCCGCTCAGGCTGCCCGACCCACTCGCGCGGCCCGGCGATGTGCGGCGATCCCGGCCACCCAGAACCAGATGCCGTCGACCAGCGGGTTACCGCCAGCTCACGTCACAACTCGACATACGTCCAACCAGAACGGCCGTCGTAGGCGGCGAGTAGGCCAGCGTGCCGCCACGGGAGTACTCGGATTCCACCCGCATCGGCCGATGGACACCGGCGGGCAGCGTGTCGTAAAACCGGTACCGGGCCGGCACGCCGGGTTTCTCGTCCGCGCTGAGCACGAAGTCGTCCTCGCCCAACGGATCGCCATCCCAGACGCGGGCGTACAGGTCGAGCACCCGGGCCGCCTTGACCGCGAAGTACGGGTCGCGCGGAATGATCCACGACCGGTGCTGCCACGGCTTGATCGCGTCGGCGGCCGGCCACCGCCGCACAGTGGATGTCGACACCCGCTCGCAGACACCGCGCGACCGCCTCACGGGCCGGCTCCAGGCAGCTCCACCGCGCCAACGGCACGTCGCCCTGCGTGGGCAGCTCGCGGGCCAGTGCCTTGACCTCCGCCACGACCGCGGCCTCCCACTGCGCGGCCGGTCCCGGCAACCCTTCATGGCAGCGCCACTTGCGCCACTTGCGCACCGTGTCCTCAACGATCCGCAGTTCGCGGGCGATGCCGGCGTTGGACCGCCCGTCGGCGGCGGCCGACACGATCCGCGCCCGCAGCACCCGGCGATGCTCGGCACGGCCACTGCGCGCCAGCGCTTCCAGTGCCTGCCGATCCGCCGTGTCCAGCATGACCACATACGGGCTTCGTGCGGCCACCAATCCACCCATCCCGATACCGTCTATTGAAATGGACGGTATCGGGCAGGACCGCAGCCATGGCCTCTCCCGCCCGAGGCGACCAAAGTCTCGCCGCGCCAACGCCTGCTGGCCCGTACCGGGAACGCCGGCCGCAACTGGCCACTGTGCGGATCTGCCACCACCTGGGGCTTCGCCATCTACCGCGCCAGCCACGACGACTACGAGAACTCGATCCTGACCAGCGAACACCCTCCGGCACACCACAGGAAGCACTCGACTGTGCCTGCGGGCTCTACCTCAACGACATCACCGCGTGGCGACTGCCCGACCGGGTCATCACCGCGCTGCGCCATCAACGACTGAGCCAACCCGGCGACGACCTTGTCTTCCACAGGCACGACCGCAGGCCGCTGCGCCCCCGAGTACTTGCTCCGGCACTTCCACCAACTCGCCGACGCCGCAGAACTACCCAGGATCCGCGTCCACGACTACGACTCTTCGCCGCCACCATGCTCGACTCGGTTCCAAGTGATCAACCGGCGGTTCGACAGTGGGCTGAACGGCGTATTTCGGGCAAGGTGTGCAACACATCGTCGCCCCGGATGTATGCACCAGGTGGACGCCCGTCACAGGAGGTGTGGGGGCGCAGGGGACTTTGGGGGAGCTTTCGCATGCCCATCTTGAGATCGCTCGCGGTCGTCGCGGCCGCGTTACTGGGGACGCTGGTGCCGGGCGTGGCACACGCGGCACCACCGGACAACGACGACTTCGACGCATCGACGCCGATCACGGCACTGCCGTTCACCGCACAGCTGGACAGGACCGAAGCCACCAGAGCACTCGACGATCCGACCAACTGCGTGGGGTGGCCCGCGGAAGGATCTGTCTGGTTCCACCACACCACGACCGAGGACGGAATCGTCCGCATCGACACGGACGGCAGCGACCTCGACGTGAAGCTGTCGGTGCTCATCGGCAGTCGAGGCGACCTGCGGTCCCTCGGGTGCAGCGGTCCCGGAGGCCCGCTGACGCTGCGGGTGACCGCGGGCCAGACGTACTACTTCATGGCCGCCGATGGGTACAACGGTCGCGGGGCCAGGCTGAACCTGAGCGTGCGGCAGATGACGCCCGTGGCCAACGACAACTTCGCCGACGCGCAGACGGTCACGTCGCTGCCGTTCAGCGCACCACAGCCGGACTTCACGCTCGCCGGCGCCGAACCGGAAGAGCCTTGGGCGACGACGTGCGCCGGTGTGCGAGAAGGCGCACCCACCGTCTGGTTCACCTACACACCGACTCGCACGGAGTCGGTCCTCGCCCACGTGAGGGCGAACAGCATCGGCCCCGTCCTGTCCATCTACGAAGGCTCGTCCTTGCCGGAGCTCCGGTCGCTCGGGTGCACGGAGGGCCACTCCTGGAAAGGCAAGGCGTTCCGGCTCGTTGCGGGCACGACCTACCACCTGCAACTGCAGTACAGCTTCTACAGCTCTACCGAGGCCACCATGGTGCTGGCGGAGGCGCCGCCGCTGGAGACGGAGGTTTCTCCCAGCTCGTCCGGTGAGTGGTCGATCTTCAACGACATCGACTTCAGGCTGTACCACCGCAACGACTACGACCAGCCGGTGACGACGGAGTGGGACTTCGGCGACGGCACGAGCGTGCCGCCGAGCACCGAGAAGCAGGCGGTCCACCGCTACGCCAAGGACGGCAACTACACCGTGACCGTCCGCTCCACCTCCGAGGACGGCCGTGTCGCCACCGACACGACCCCTGTTGTGGTGAAGACGCACGACGTCGGAATCGCCAAGTTCACCACGCCGTCCTCGGCGCGGGCAGGGCAGCAGAAGCAGATCTCCGTGCAGGTGTCGAACACGCGCTATCTGGAGAAGGACACCACGGTCACGTTTTACAAGTACGGCGAGTGGGGATGGCAAGAAGTCGGCCTGATGAAACTGGACGTGCCGGCGCACCCGACCCGCAAGGTCACCTTCCCGTTCGCCTACACGTTCACGCAGGAGGACGCGGTCAGGGGCAAGGTGACTTTCCGCGCCGTCGTCTCCTTGCCATACCCGTCGCGGGACGCGCTGCCGCTGGACAACGAGGTGATCTCCACCGCCACGACCGTCCTCCCGGCGGCCACCGTCACCGCTCACGTGAACTGATCAGGGGGAACCATGTTCAGACGGGCAAGCTTGACATTCATCGCGTTCGCCGTGGTCGCGGCGCTCGCACCCGCCGTCGCCCACGCGGCGCCGGCAGGCGACGACTTCGACTCCGCCACCGAGATCACCTCGCTGCCGTTCACCACGACGATCGACACCACCGGATCCAGCAAGGCCGACGACGACCCGAACCCCTGCTACTTCTGGGGCGAGGGTTCCGTCTGGCAGAAGTACACGGCGCAGAGCGACGGGCTGTTGCGGGTGGCCGCGCGCACGGACGCGTGGGGCACGATGCTCGCCGTCTACACAGGACAGCGCGGCGCGCTCGACCTGGAGCCGAGCGCCTGCGTCCACAACGGGAACTACACGGTGCACGCCGAGGCGGGCACCACGTACTACTTCATGCTGGTCGAGTATGGCGGGAGCGCCGCCGGCGCGGTCTCGTTCACACTGCGCGAGACCACCCCGGAGCCCAACGACGACCGGGCGGCGGCCACGGTGACGAGCGTGCCCGGCGACCACCAGGCCGACCTCACCCGCGCCACGGCCGAGCAGGGCGAGGTGCCACCGAGCTGCGCTCCCGAGGCAACCCGGTCGGTCTGGTACCGCTACACGCCCGCGTACGCCAAGTTCGTCCAGGTCACCTCGGTGCAGGCGATCAGCGTTCACCGCGCGGGCGATCTGTCCGAAGTAGACTGTTCGGCCCCTCGCTCGACCGCGGTGTTCCACGCGGCCGCGAACGAGAGCTACCTGATCAGGATGGCCGCCTCCCCCCAGGCGACCGACGGGTTCCAGGTCAGTCTGCGAACCGCCCCCGACATCGTTCCGCACACGACCACGTGGCCCCGAGTCCCGAACGTGCTCAGCGACACGACCCTCGGCGCGTCGTCGGGCGACCCGATCTACCAGCCGGTCGCCAGCGGCACCATCGATCTCGGTGACGGCACCGTCATCCCGGTGACCGGCAACAACGTGACGCACCGGTTCACCAAGGACGGCGACTACCGCGTCACGACCACGGTCACGACCCCCGACGGCCGCACCGGCACAAGCGTACGAACGCTCAAGGTCGAGACGCACGACGTGTCGGTACCCGCGCTGACGGTGCCGACCTCGGCACGGGCCGGCCAGAGCAAGCCCGTCAAGGCGTTCGTAGCCAACATCCGTAGCGAGGACGACGTCACCGTCACCTTCTACCGCGTCGGCCAGAACGGGGAGAGCGACAAGGAAATCGGCCGTCTCACGCAACGGGTTCCGGTCTCGCTGACCGGCACAACCGAGTTCCCGTTCGCCTACACCTACCGGCCGGAGGACGCGACCGCGGGCCATGTGACATTCCGGGTGCGCGCCGAGGTAGCCGGCTACGGCTGGAGCGGCGACGACAAGGGTGACGACAACGAGGCACGAGCCACCACCACCTCCGTCCGACCCGTCGCCACCATGAGCGCGCGAATCGAGTAGTCGAACCGGTCGCCCTACCCGGCCCAAGAAAGTCCGCTGGACCACCCGGCGGAGGGCCGGGTAAGGGCCGTGCCGCCGCGCCGGGCGTTCTCACGTGACTTTGGCGTCTTTGCCCCGACCGCTGGCCTCGTCGCCGTACGGGTTATCGATTGTCGGACGGTCCTTGTAGACCAACGAGTTGCCGTGTGTGGCGAGGCGGGCCAGGTCGACGAGATCCCGGTAGGGCATGGGCGGGTCCCGGCGGAACCGGCGGGGTTGGTGCGAGCGGGCGAGATGGCGTTGCAGCCGTGCGTGGCGGAACTGGTAGACGGCGCCGTTCTGCCTCAGGACACCTCGTCGATGGGCGTCTTCCAAGAAGTCCGCCGGCCTTCGGGGCGCTTGATCGGTCAGTGGCAGCCACACGCAGGTCAGCAGTACCCATTGACCCCAGGCGGTGCCCGCGAGTCCGCTCCACAACGCCCGGTCACCAAGGAAGATCGTCATCACCATGACGCAGAACCCGAGCTCCTGGCTGCGGCCCTTCACGATGATGAGCAGCGCGGCGACGAAACCGAGTCCCAGTACCAGGAACTTGGCGAGAGCTTGGAGGATCGTGTTCGTCCGGTCGGCATCCCTGAGGCTCCAGGGTGCGACCACGGTCGTGAGGTCGACCCGAGTCCGCCACCTCGGCATCGAACCGTTCACGACCAGGAACACAACCGCGACAGCGATGGCCGCGATGACCACCCAATAGTCCCCACCGGACGCCAGGTGAATGGCCGACCACAACCCCAGGGTCGCCGCGGACATGACCACGGGGCCTATCCGCACGAGGGTGAGCATCCGGAGCAACCCCGGGAACACCCGGTGGGCACGCGAGGGGATGCCGCCGGTTCCAAACCGTCCGGCCAGGTAGCCGTACCACGCGCCTCTGCCGGATATCAACATCAACGGGACCACGAACAGCGTGTACACCATGGTCGGCTCACCCCAGGAGTCGCTCAGGATGAAGGGGAGCACGGGAAGGGTCAGCAGGCAGGCGAGCACGGGTTCGAGCGCGCCGATCAACGCGAGCCACAGCGCCCGGGTCGGCCCCGACACTGCGTCTCTGAGTCGCCACCACTCCAGGTCCCGTGTGCCCCAGCTGGTCATGTGCCATGCGAGTGCGGACAGATGGCGCTTGGACACCTCGGGATCGCGTGCGGACGTGCCCGGCGGCGTATCACCGTAGGCGACCGGGACGAACGTCGAGAGCAGGTGGTCCTCCAGAGCCGGGACATCGGCGTACCGCGTGGAGTCGAGGAGTTCCAGCGGGTCGTGGTCGATGGTGTCGCTGTAGATCGTCCGAGCCAGGGAGAGCATCAACGGCGTGCTCAGCACCGCGGTGAGATTGACTGCGGCAGGCGTGGGCGGTGAGTCGTGCAGGTGCTGGAGCACCGGTTCCCAGACTGTGCTCGCCGACGCGCCGGGACGGGTGCTGCGGGGAAGGTAGTCCGCCACGTCCGAAAGGCCGAGCGGAGCCAGTTCCACGCACGCGGCGGCGGTGACGACATCGGTCGACGCGACGGCGTCGGCGTACTCCTGCACCCGGCTGGTCATCAGGAACCACGCCACCGTGCGGTTCAGCGCGAGTACGGCTGGCGCCCGCAAGCCTGGTGCCATCTCGTCGAAACCGTCCAGAACCGGCAGCACGAGACCGGCGTCGAGGAGCGCCCACGCGAGCGGCAGCCCGGTGGGAGAGGGCTCGGCGAGCACCGGGTAGTCCTGCGCCAACCGGTCCGCCAGCCAGTCGCGCAACGACCGTGCCCGGGGGTCCCACGATCCCAGGTCGAAGACCGCCGGCACCGGATCGGCGCCCGTTCGCGCGTCGAGCATGTCGAGCACGAACCTCAACGCCAGCACGGTCTTGCCGGATCCCGCCGGGCCGAGCACGACGAGGCGTCCGGACGGCACGCGCCGAAAGACCTCGACGACCTCGTCCAGGCGGCCGTCCAGTCGCAACGCACCCGCCGCGCCCCCTGCCGGACTGCGACGGATGTTGCTCCAGTGATCCGACAATCCCTCGACTGAGGTGTGCCACCGAACCGACAACGGGAACGGATCATGAACCCGCCGCAACTCCTCCTCGCGCCGCCAACGCACGGCGACATCACGCGCCAGGAGCGCGGCGGCGTCGAGGAGGGCGTCCCGACCCGTGGAGTGCACGACAGTGAACGACCCGTGCACCGTCCCAGCCTGGATCACCGGACCTTGCACGACGCCCGTCGAGGTGTTGTCGACCGATCGCCGCGAACCCGGTCCTCCACGATGACGTCCCACACATCCCCCAATGCGCCGGAAACGATCTGGTTCAGAAGCTATCGCCCCCACGACCGACGATCTCCGCACTACGAGGGTCTGTCTCGTGGTCGGTGTCTCCGGCGTTGTGCGCCACCGACGACAAGTGGACGTGGTGGTTACCGGGCGTAGGGGCCGAGGCCGATCAGGCAGTGCACGGTGCTGCTGATCGGCACTCCGCCGCGGGTCCACGTCACCGAGTAGGTGTACTGGGTCTCCGGCACGGCGTCGCACCGTGACATGTCGGTGGTGCCGTAGAAGGACTCGATCGAGCGGTAGTGCGCGTCGGGACTGGCGCAGTCGACCACCGACACACCCGACGCCGCGGTCACGACACCGGTGTCGGGGATGACGCCGCCGAAGCAGGTTCCGGGCGTCTTCGGCGGACGCGTGACCGACGTGACCTGGTGCGGCGGGTTCTGCGGCAACGCGACCGGCACCGGCGGAGGGGCCTGCCCGGTCGCCGGTGTCAGCAGCGTGGCCGGGTGGGCGGGGCCGGGCCAGTTCACGAACCAGATCACCGCACCCACCACGACGACGAGCCCGACCGTAGTCTTGATCGCCAGGGGTACGCGGCAGATCCGGACCTGGAACGCGTGCCCCTCCGGGCCGGTCAACGGGTCGCGGTCGCTGCTGCCCGCCGGCACCTTCACCTGTACCCGGTCACCCATCACGTAGGCGTCGGTGGTGGTGCCGACACGCGCTTCGCCACGGTCCACCCACACCCGCGCGGGCCGCTTCCGCAGCCGCTCGACGCGCGCGCCGACGATCCCCCGGAGGAACAGGAGCGCCACCAGTCCGCCCACGGCGATGCCGGCCCACGCCCACTTACCCAGCGTCGTCGGTTGTTCCGGGACCGTGGCCAGCACCTCCGCGGCCTGCGGGGTGCCCCGAACGCCGAGCCAGGCATGACTGGAACCGTCGGTCGCACGGCGGGTCGCCGAGTCGAGCGCCGCGGCGGCCACGTCCGGCCAGCGGGCCCGCAGGGCGTCGTCGTCGACCTCGGTGAACGGCACCTGGCTGAAGTCCACGCCGCCGTAGACATAGGTGTGGGTGACGATGTACTCGCCGCGCTCCTCCTCGTGGGAGACGTTGAACTCGCCGTTGGTGTAGGAGGCGACGTACTCGTCGAAGACCTGCCGGGGCGACCACGGCTCCCGGGCGGGCCAGGGCAGCGCGTCGCCGCGGTCCACGTACCCGGCGTAGGTGGTGACCCGGCGGGAGCTCAGCTCCCGGTACCAGGCGGCGGCCACCCGGCTCAGGTGCACCCGCCGCAGGTCGGCGTACTCCGGCGCGCTGTCGACGGCCTTCTGCACCTCCGGCAGGATCAGTTCGCGGTAGACCCGCTCGTTGTGGTCCATCACGTCCTGCCCGGCGGAGCCGCACGCGGGGCCGTCCTGCCCGAGGTCGCGCCGGTACTCCGACTCCAGCTTCACCTCCAGCGGAGCTTCGAGGATGTGGACGCTGTCCTCGCCGGAGTGCACGGTGGCGGGCGCGGGCACGATCCACTGCCGGAACGACAGGCACACCTGCTGGTCCGGTCCGGCGCGCAGGCGCTCCCAGAACTCGGCGCCCAGTTCGGTATCGGGGTGGATGAGGCGGCCGACGCTCCTCTTCAGCTCCAGGTCGGCGCGCAGCAGCACCCTCCCCGCGTCGGTGGCGGCCAGGGCGGGGTCGATGATCCGGTCCGGTTCGGCGGGGTTGAGGTTGACCCAGAACTTGTCCGGGGTCAGCGACAGCCACACGAAGAACGCGTCCGACGCCTGCGCCAGGTTCGCCCGGCCCGCCTCGTGGCCGGTGTCCCGCGGAGCGACGGCGCCGCGGGCGGAGTAGCGCATCCCCTTGTCGGGCCCGGGGTCGGCGAGGTGGCGCAGCTCCACCGTGGACAGGTCGATGCCACCGGTGTCGCCGGGCGGCGCGGGACCGTGCAGTGCATCCACGAGTGGTCCTGCGTGGGGTTCGGCGGCCACGGCACCCGGCACGACGGCGCTGAACGCCTGTTCGGGCACCGGTCCGATGAGCGAACCGCCCGCCCGCCACGTCTTGAGCGCCTCCTTCAGCCGGCCCATGCCCTGGTCCGCGATCTTGTGATCCTGCGCGATCGTCGCCTCCGGTCCCTGGCTGCCGTCCTCCACCGCGACCGCGTTGTGGATCTCGACGTTGTAGTAGGCGACGGTCATGTTGGGGAACATCGGAGGTTCCGATGCCGTCCCGCGCAGTCTGTTCCAGCAGTCGATACCCGCGGTCACGCAGAACTGGCGCTCCGACTCCACGACCGTGACCAGGTGGTCGACTCCCCGCAGCAGCGTCCAGGACTTGAGCAGCGGCTCGGCGTGGAAGATCCCGCTGTCGTCCGCCGGGAGCTCGAGGGTGCCGAGCCCGTCGCCTCCGACACCCGACGACTTGAAGCTCTCGGTGCGCGGTGGTTCACCGTCCCGGTAGACGTCGAAGTCGATCGTCGCGTCCGCAGGGCGGGTCTGCCGGTTGAAGCTGGCGGTGACGACCGCCGTGCGCACGCCGTCCTGTTCGAACAACACCACGACGACGTTGCGGCCGGGAGTCACGTCGGGGTGGTTCCTGCGGTACATCTGGATGTACTTGCTGTAGGCCGAGGTCCCCCATTGGACCTGGACGTACCTGATGGCACCGGCCTGGACGTTGCCCGTGCTCGGCTGCGCCTGGGCGGTGTCGGGTCGGGCCAGCACAGCGGAGGGCGCGCCCAGCAGTGCCAGCAGTGCCAGCAGCAGGCCGAGCAGACGACGGGAGGTCATTCCGACGTCGCCGCGTCGAAGTAGCCCTGCCACGCCGTCGAGGGCGCCAGTGACGGCGGGTCCAGGTCGGCCAACTCGGCGCGGAGGTCCTCGACCCGCCGCAGACGCTCTGAGGGGGGCGCGTCCCCGAAACCGCGGTACAGCTGGTCGAGGCGACCCAGGGCGTGCAGGAACAGCGGCAGGCTGGAGTTGATCAAACAGGGCGCACCCGACTGCGCCCTCCACACCGACCCCGCGATGACGTCGACCACGATGGGCACACCGTGGTCGGACCCCAGCACGGCGAACTCGCGACCCCCGGAGCGCACCGGTGGCTGCGGCGGCAGGTCGTGGAACCGCGCGTGCCACGGGTTGTCCGTGGGCAGCCCGACCGACTCGACGAACTCCCGCAACGCGGGCGGCAACGCCGGGTGCGGCGCATCCGGCGGCACCGGCCGCAACCTCTCCCCCCAGGCGCTGCGTGCGCGTTCGACCAGGTCCGAGTCCACAGCGAACACAGCTGTGCCCCCCTTGTTCACCGTGTGATGAAACCCCCTGGGCACAACGATAGGACTGGAAGAGCCCGAGTCCGAGCCCTCGCCCGGTGGATCACGCTTTCGGGTTACCTAGTGCCGGCCATCGGGCTGCGAACACGGGCACAACGGACTCACTGCAGGACCAGCGGCGCGAGGGCCGGCGCGACGCTCAGTTCTCCACGCAGCAGGGACAACTTCAGCGGGGTGTCCGGTGGCAGCTCCCGGCGCAGATCGTCGGAGATGTAGTCCATCGTGGCGATGCGCTCGGCGTAGTCGAGGAACCGGTGGCACCCCACGGCCCGCACGTCGGCCGGGCGCGGGGCGTCGAGCACGTCGGCCAGGGTGAAGCCCCCGGCCGCGGTGGACTGGATGACCTCGACGGCCGACAGATGACGCATGGCTACCCGTTCGAGGAACAGCAGGCACGCGAAGTGCCGGTACAGCACGTACTCCGACGCGCCGGTCCACTTCGACGACTCGCTGGTGGCCAGGAATGCCCGCCAGAACGGCACGCCGTGCGCCTGTTCCACCCGGCGGGTCAGCTCCGCCGACACCACCCGTTCGAACACCATGTGGTGCTGCATCCCGCTGAAGTGGTCCACTGGACGCCACCCCGGCACCAGGCGGGCTGCGGCGCTCAGCGCCGAGTGGCGCAACGGTGCCGCGGCTCGCGTGCCGTTCACCCAGCGCAGCGGATATCCCATGGGCAGCCGTGCCCGGCCGTCGTGATCCACGAACGACACATCGGCGACGAATGCGATGTCGGCGTCGACGACCAGCACGTGATCCGGCGCGTCGGCGTCGAGCAGGTCGAAGCAGCGCAGTTTGAGCAGCTGTTGGAAGTACCACGACGCGTTGGGGTGAGGTGAACCGGCGGCCCGCAACGCGTCCCGGATCTCCCCGATGCCCGGCTCGATCGATGTCTCGTCCAGCCATCGCACGCGTTCATCGGCCGCCGTCACCGGGAACCGCGACACGACGTGCACCGCGCGAACGGGGTTGCGGCAGTGGCGCAGCACGGAATCCAGGCACAGCCCCACCTCACCCGCGTCCTTCGGCGCGATCGGGATGACCACGTCCAGTTCCGGCAGGCTCACATCGACGGCAGACGGCACGAGGTCATCCTCATGTGGCCACGGGCCGCACGCACCGCCGATCAGCGGAACCGCGTCATGTGCCGGGGCCGGTCCTCCACGTCATGCGCCGTCCTTGCTGCACCCCCGCCCGCTGCTCGTCGCGTCGGCCGACGACCAGGCACGGTGCCACCTCCGAGCGCCGACGGGTGACGGGTTGCGATCGTGCCGTAACGCACCGCAAGGCCGGGCGATATGACCTGTGGCACTCATCGAGGTCCGGCTCGACCGACTCGGGCGACGCCGGTCCGACACCAGAGAGGTCTCACGGATGAACGGAAGCAAAGCCGCCTTACGAACCGCCGCCGTCTGCCTGGTCGCCACCGCGACGCTGTCCGGCGCGGCGCCGACGGCGCACGCGGCAGTCGAGCAGTCCTGCCTCGTCAACGAAGTGGTGGCCTTCAGCGAGCCTGTGACCAACACCCCGAAGACCGTCACGGTCACCGTTCAGGGCCAGCTCTTCAACTGCACCAACGGCTCCGCCGCCACCGGCGCCTACACCGAAACCGCCACGCTGCCGAACTACACCTGCACCTCGCTCTTCTACCAGGGCAGCGGCACCCGCGTCTTCACGTGGACCGACCCGGCCGTCGCGCCGAGCACGTACTCCTACAACCGGACCTCCAGCCGGGTCGGCGCGAACATCGTGATCCTGCTGTTGGGCTCGACAACGTCCGGCACGTTCACCGCAGAACCGACGAAGATGCAGCTCACGGCGCTGAACCCCGATCCGATCGCCTGCGCGACCACGGGGATTTCCCATCTGACGCTCCTGGGTGTCCTCACCGTGGGCGTCTGACCGAGCGCCGACGACCAGTCGGCTCCCGTCATCCTGGGCAGATCGGGTTCCCGTCCAGGTAGTACGTGGGGCCTCCCTGGACGTCCATCTTTCCGTAGAGGCACGAGGGTGCTGCCTTGTCGTAGAAGAAGATCCAGTCACCCGCCGCGGCCGGCAACCACGCGCTGTAGGAGGTATCACCGGCGTAGTACCACCAGGCGAGCCGCACGGTGACCGGATCGCCGTCGTACTTGCGGTACGACAGCGTGACGAGACTCTCGCCCTCGCCGGAGCCGTCAACGCTCATGCAGAAATTTCCGTTGCCGATGTCCTGGCAGTAGGTCTGGGCGGCGGCGGTTCCGGTTGCCGTCACGGTGGCCGCGGCCGTCAGGGACAGGGCAGCGGCGAGCCGGGCTGTCTTGGAGAACATGGGTCTTCGACTCCTCTGATCATTTTGCGACTAGGTCAACGAACCGTGGGACGGATCGAGGGGAGACCGGGATCCAGGCGTCAGCAGATCGGGTACTTGTCCAGGTAGAACTCAGGGCCGCCCTGAACCTCCAGACCTCCGCCGTAGCAGTCGGACCCGGTCCGCAACTCCCGCCATGAGGTCACCTCGCCCGCCGCGATCGTCCGCCAATCGCTGCGGACTTCCGGGGGGAAGTTGCGTGGCTGGTAGAAGAAGCGGACCGTGGCCGGGTCGCCGAAATGCTTCTCGTACCACATCGACACCACCTCCGTCGGCTCGCCGGGCTCGCCGGTGTCGTCGACGGACATGCAGACGGTGCCGTTGCCGATATCCGTGCAATGGCCGTCGGCGGCGGCGGTACCGCCCGCCACCGCGGTGGCGGCCACGACGAGCGGTAGCACAGCGGCCAGACGGGCCGTGATTCCGGGCATGGTCATGTACTCCTCGATCGAGTGCGAACGAACGCAGGTCGTGTCAGATCCCCAGTTCTCGTAGTTTCTCGGAGTAGGTCTCGGCGAGCAGGTCCACCCCTGCCCGGTTCGGGTGGAACGACTGCGCGGAGTGCGGCACCAGGTCGCTCAGCGGCCGGTCTCCCGGTGTCTTGTCGAGGATGATCGTGTTGATCGCCTTCGACGCGCTGCAGATGCGCCTGCCGGTGAACCGGTCCGTCGGATCGGCGAAGTGCACCCGGTCTCCGGCCGCGGCCACCGCGGCCTGCACCGCCTCCCGCATCAGGCCGGCCATCTCGTTCAGCCAGTTGCTCTCCTGCTTGCTGATCAGCCCGGTGCAGTCGGTGTCCGGCTCGAACATCGGCGCGTACCCCAGCACCACGATCCGCGCGTGCCGGGCCGTCAGCTTGATCTCGTGGAGCAGGTCGGTGATCGCCGGAGTCACGCCGGTGCGCAACCGTTTCGGCAAGGCCACCTTGAGCGGTTCCGTGTCACCGGCGAGAGTGCTGTCGAAGCAGTAGTTGACCGCATCGGTGATGCACTTCGTGATCACGTCACTGAAACCGGCGTCGTTGCCGCCGACGGTCAGCGAGACCAGGGTGGTGTTCTCGTCGAGGAAGCCGCGGTCGAGTTGGGACACCTCGCGGAACATCCCGGGGCCCTTGGCCCTGATCTCGTGCGTCCGCGCGCCGGAGCACGCCAGGAAGTGGAAGTCCACGTGCGGAGACCGTTCCTCGACGAGCGTGCGCACCGGCACGTCGCCCAACGAGCTCAGCCTGCCCAGCAGCGGCCAGCCGTCCTTCGAGCGGTGGCACGCGTTGCGGTGCACGTTGTCCCCGTTGTTGTCGGTCTCGCGGTAGAAACGCTCGCCGGTGGCGCCACCGGTGCCCTCACCCGAGGAATAGGAGTCGCCCAGTGACACGATCTGGTGCTCGGGCTTGCCCGGCAGCGGTTCGAAGGCGATGGCGTCCCAGGCCACGTCCTCGATGCCGTTCCACGCCTTCTTCGGCTTCGCCGGATCGGGCTTGTTGTCCTTGGTGATGTTGTCGAGCGACACGCTCGGCACGCCGGTGAACTCGAACACGCCGAGCGACACCCAGCTGTGCTCCTGAGTGCGCTGCAACAACACCCGCTCGTTCGGCACGGTGCCGTTGCCGCGGTCGACGCGGTAACGGGCTTGCTGCGTGTGTGCCCCGTGGTCGGGCATGTGCACGAGGACGCGTGCCCACCCGTTCATCGGCCGGTTCAGCCGCCATGTGCCGGTGACCTTCAGCTTGTCCGCCGGGCCGTTGGTCCACGTGTGCGCGAACCAGAAGTGCGCGCCGTAGCCGCCACCGATCTGGTGCGTGTCTATTTTGGATGGATAGGAGCCGTCGCCCGCGAAGGTGAACTGGAAGGTTCCGGAGTTCGGCGCACGCACGCACGACGGGTTGCTCACCGGCGCGACGCCATCCGGGACGTCGTCGATCACCAGCGCGTTGGCCGGAAGGCCCGCGTCCGTGCCGGTGCCGCACCGCGGCGGATAGCTCGAGCCCCTCGGTTGCCTCGGCGCGTCCGGGTTCAAGAATCGCAGCATCTCCTGGCCGCACCGGTTGTTCTCCTCCACCCAGCAGTCCTTCCACTCGATGGTGCCGTTCGCGAGTTTGCCGCCGACGCCGAAGTGCACCCAGCACCGCAGGTCGTACTGCTCGGCCGCGTTCCGGTGGTGGCACGGACCCGCGGGTTCGCCGATCACCTCGGGATCCGTCGGCTCGACCTTCGTTCCCCACCTGCAGTCGTTGTCGTAGACGGGCGGCTCGTTCTTGCAGAAGATCTGCGGGGGCGGTTGCACGAAGTCACGGGCCTGGTCGTCGAGCCACCCGCCGCCGCGGTAGCCGGGCACCGGCTTGCCCGGCGCCTCGAAACCCCACACGGGGTACGCGGCGAACCCCATCACCTTCTCCGGGTAGGGCCAGCGCTGCGGTGTCGCCAGGTCCTTCGGGTCCTTGCCGAACGGGGTGCGGTCAGCGGCGTAGCGCGGGTTCGCCGGGTTGTTCAGCCAGCCGAGACCCCAGGCGCCGTTCCTGCCCTCCTCGAACCGCTTGTCGTAGGCGTGAAAACCCGAGTTGTAGGCCCACACCACGTAGAACCAGCTCTCCAGTCGCCTCGGGTTGCCGCCGTTGACCTTGAACCTGGCCAGCTCGTTCCACTTGCGGTGCAACAGCTGCAGGCCGGCGGCGAGGTTCGCCTCGTAGCTCGTCGCGATCGCGTGCTGCTGCTCGTACGGCAGCGCGACCTCACCCGGCTTCTCCCTTCCCTTCATGCGCATGCCGTCCGTCATCTGGGTCATGCCGTATCCGCAGTCGGCCTTGTCCCAGCGGATGTCCCACTCGTTGGCGGGGTTCTGCGCGCTGCCGACGAAGCGGCCGTAGTAGTTGCCGATCAACGGGTTGCCGGCCTGTCCCGGCATCACCGCGCGCCCCGCCTGCCACAGGTTCGACTCCTGCGCCATCACGCCGAGCAGCAGCTGGGCGGGCACCTGGCCACCGCGCTCGAGTGGCGGCAGCGGGAACATGCCCTGCGCCGGCAGCCTGCCGTACACGGCGTAGTTCGCTGCCCACTCCACCTCCCTCGGCGTCGGCTGGTACACCTGGACTGCCGGGTCGTTGCGGGCGACCGAGCACATCCGTTCGGCCTCGACCGTGTCGTGCGGCGACCCGGCCGCGCGCGACTCGGGTGCACTGCCGACCGGCGCCGGCGTGCGGCCGGAGCCGGCGTTCGGCGAGACGTTCCGCGCCGGGTGCACCGACGACTCGGTGCTCCTGCCGGTCGCGGGCACCCGCACCGTCAGCTTGACCGGCTGGGCCTCGGTCGGTGTGACCAGCTGGTCCGCGGGGCGCGGCGGCGGTACGACGACACGGCCTGTGGTCGACACCGTGGCGTCTTTGTCGTCGGTGAGCACGACGGCGTCCCGGGCCTGGACCTGGTCGGCCTTGCCGGTGAGGAACACCGTGCCCTGTGCGGAACTCGCGATGCCGAGATTCCGCAACCCTCCGGTGGCGAGGGTGGTGGTCTTGGTGTCGTGCACCCGGCGCACCGTCGCACGGTCGCCTTCGCGGTCCACGAACACAACGCCGCCATCCGCATCCGCCCGGATCCGGTGCGGTACGGACGACGCCTTGGCAAGTCGGCTCCGCTTGCCGTCCTTGCCGACCTTGACCAGCATGTTCAGGTCCGCGGCCACGATGCCGTCCCGCGTCGGCGTTGCGGAGGTGAGCTGGCCGGGCACGTCGATCGGCGCGGCTGTCGTCGCGCTCGCGGCATCCAGCTCCAACAAGCGGGTGCGACCGAGGTCCTCCGTGCCCTCCTGGGTGAGCACCGCGGTCTCGCCCGTGCCGCAGCCGGGGTTGAAGTAGGCGAGGCTGGTGTGCACCGGCAGCTTGGTGACCTCGCCGGACGTCAGGTGCACGACAGCGGTGAACCCACCCCGGCCGGTCAGGTCCGGTTCGTTGGTGAACGTCCTCGGCGCGTACACGACGACAGCGCGGTCCCCCGAACCGGTGACGCACGCGTTGCCGATCCACCGGTCGGTGTCGAACCCCGGCTCGGACAGTGTGGCGGCGGTGCGCCACGCGTAGCCGTCGCCCGCGTCGGCTACCAGCACGTGGAAGCCGTCACCGTCGCCGGACGTGGTCCACGCCCGGTCGCCGGAGGTCTGCCAGCCTGAGCCGAAGACGCCTTCCGGTGTCTCTGGTGCGGCTGACGCGGTGATCGCGGTGATCGTCGAAAGCAGCAGTGAAGCTGTGAGCACGGCCGGAATCGACCGTTTTCCGTCCCGTCGCACGTGTCTCTCCTGGTGGTGAAGGGATGTGCCCGAACGATGCCCCACACACCCTGCGACAACCCCGCCGAGAACTTGAATCAGCAGGTCCAGCGGTCGCGCGACCGTTGCGCCGGCCGAGGGGTGTGACGATCCTCGGCGTTGTCGCGCCGCTCGAGGGACGGGCGGACCGCCTCCGTCCAGACCTTCTACCCGACTACCGACTGACGCCGGTGTCCAAGAGCTTCGATTCGATCTCGGCAGCGTCAGGGTGGGCCAGCGGTTCGAGGACCTCGAGCGCTCGCGTCCACGCTCGGCACGCCCCGGGCTGGTCGCCCGCTGCCTGCAACGCGTCGCCGAGGTGGTCGAGGCTCTTCGCCTCCAGGTAAGGGCTGCCCAGTTCGCGGAACAGGGCGAGTGCGTCCCGGTAGCACCGCGCGGCCTCGGTGTACTGGCCGAGGCCGTGGTGCGCACGTCCGAGGCAGTGGAGGTTGTGGGCCCGGCCGTCCCGGTCCCCGATCCGGTCCAGCAGCAGTTTCGCTTCGGCGCAGTGGGCGAGGGCTTCCGCGTGCTGGTCGGCCTTGCCGTGGTACCAGCCGATGGCGGTGAGGATGAACGCCTCCCACACGCGGTTTCCCGCCTCGCGGCACAGCCGCAATGCCTTGCGGGCGTGCACCAGCGCCGTCGTGTTGCGCTGACGCAGGTCGTAGGCCGAGCTGAGGGAGAAGTGGGCGACGGCCATACCGGTGGTGTCGTGCACGCGCGCGGAGAGGTCGAGCGCCCGTCGCAGGTGCTCCAGGGCTTCGTCCTGGTTGCCCAACAGGATTTCGGCCCTGCCGAGCAGGTGGTGGCTGGTGGCGCGGGCGACGTCGTTGTCGAGGCGGTCTGCAGCCGCGAGCGCCGTGCGCTGGGTCTCGGCGCGGTACGCCCAGTGCCCTCGCCTGCTCAGGTACGTGCTGAGCACCCACGGCAACTGCCACGCGTGCACGTCCAGGCGCGCGCGGGCGGCTTCCGCCGTCGCGGCCAGCAGCGTGTCGTGCTCCGCGGTGAACCACTCCACAGCCCGGTCGTAGTCGGTGACGGGCAACTGCGCGACGTGCTCCTGCGCCGCCGTGAGTGTGATCGGCGGCCAGTGCGGCGCCAGGTGTCGTTCAGCGGCGAACCCGGTGTGCAGGTAGAAGTCGAGGCACCGGAGCAGCGCGGTCCGCCGGTCGTGCGCGCTGTCCTCCGACTCGGCCAACTCGGCCGCGTACGCGCGGAGCAGGTCGTGCGAGCGGAAGCGGCCGGGGCGGTGCTCGTCCACGAGGTGCGTCCGCGCGAGCTCGCCCAGCAGGGCACGGCCGCGCGAGGCCTCGACCCCGGCCAGCGAAGCCGCGGCGAACAGGTCCGCGTCGGGGCCGGGGTGCAGGCCCAGCAGTCGGAACAGGCGGGCTGCGTCGGGGCTCAGCGTGCGGTACGACGACGAGAGCACCGCGCGCACGCCCGATGTCGTGCCGTCACTCTCCAGCACGTCCAGCCGTGCCCGTTCGTCCCGCAGTTCGCCGGCCAGCGCGCTCAGCGGGAACGTCGGGTTGCCCACCGCGCGGCCCGCTATCACCGCCAGGGCCAGCGGCAGCCGGGCGGAGTGCGCGACGAGCTGTGCCACCGCGTCCGGTTCGGCGGCCACGCGGTCCGGACCCACTCGTCTGGCGAGCAGCGACACCGCCTCCGACTCGTCGAGCACCGTGAGGAGGACGGGCACGGCTCCCTCTCTGGCGACCAGGCAGGAAAGCCGGTCACGACTGGTGACCACCGCGAGGCAGTTCACGTCACCCGGTAGGAGGGGCCTGACCTGTTCGGCGTCGTAGGCGTTGTCCAGCACCACCAGCACCCGTCGACGGGCCAGCAGACTGCGGTACAGCGCGGCCCGCGCGTCCACATCGGTCGGAATCTGCTCCGGTGGCACGCCCAGCGTCTCCAGGAGGCCTTGCAGCGCGTCCGCCGGGCGCAACGGGCGGCCCACCCGGTCGAACCCGCGCAGGTCCACGTACAGCTGCCCGTCCGGAAACGTCCCGGCCTCGCGGTGCCCCCAGTGCAGTGCCAACGACGTCTTGCCCGATCCGCCGGCGCCCGTCACCACGACGACGCCCGCGGCGGCATCGCGCGCGTCGTCGAGCAGGTCGAGTTCGCGGGTGCGGGAGACGAACCACGGTGACGCCGCGGGCAACTGCCGAGGCACCGGCCCCGGTGCCTCGTCCTCCCGCCGTGCGGAGGGAATACGCGGCACATCCGAAGCGAGCATCTGCTGGTGCAGGCGTTGCAGCTGATCGCCGGGCTCAACCCCGGTGTCGTCCACGAGCCGTGCGCGGAACTCGCGGTACTGTGTCAATGCCTCGGTCCGGCGCCCGCATCGGTACAGGGCGAGCACGTGCTGACCGGCGATCCGCTCGTCGAACGGGTTCGCCGCGGTCGCGGTGGCCAACTCGGCCAGCAGTTCGTCGTGCATCCCGAGGTCCAGTGCCACGTCGTAACGCTGGACTTCGGCGGTGAACCGCTCTGCCAGCAGTCGATCGCGCACCGACGCCAGCCACGGACTGTCCAACTCCTCGAACGGCACGCCACGCCACAGCCGCAGGGCGCGGTCGTACAGGGCCAGCGCTCGCCGCTCTTCCGTCGCTTCGCGAGCTTGCCCGAGCAGGCTTCGGAACAGGTGCAGGTCGACGGTCCCGGCATCGACGTGCAGCACGTACGCGCCGCCCCGGCGGGCGATGTCGAACCCCGCGACGTCCCTCAGAGCGGTCCTGAGTCGACTGATGTAGCTGTAGAACGCGTGCCTGGCCCGGACAGGGGCCCGCTCACCCCACACGCGGTCGACGAGCTGATCGGTGGTCACGGTCCGGCCGGCCTCGATGAGCAGGACCGCGAGCACGCACCGCTGGCGGGCGTGCCCGATGTCCAGATCCCGTCCGTCGACCTGAACGCGGACGTCGCCGAGCAGGGCGAACTCCACACCCACAACGCCCCCCTCGCTCCGCCCGAACTCCTTCCCCCACCTGCCGATTCAAGGTTAACGCGGTGAACGTGCAGGAATCATCACTCGAAGTAGTGGCGCTGAGGCCGGTGCTCGTCCCGGCTCGAACACGGACGGTGGCGCCGACCGCGACACGAACGCGACGGCCGCAGGCGACGTCCACACAGGAGGCGCGCATGAAGCTCTGCCGTCCACGCGCCCGACATCACCGAGCTGCGCGGCGCCTGCTCAGCGAGCCGACAGGGCCGCGATCACGTCGTCCGCCGTGACCGGCACGGAGAACATCGGGTAGTCGAAGCGGAGCGCGTTGTCGTGCTCCTCCTGCGAGGTGGCCGCGACGCAGTCGGTCAGCGTGACGACCTTGTACCCGTTCTCGTAGCCGCTGCGCATCGTCGACTCGACGCAGCAGTTCGTCAGGAACCCGCCGAGCACGAGGGTCGTGATGCCCTTGCTGCGCAGGATGAAGTCGAGGTTCGTGCTGGCGAACGTGTCCAGCCCGCGCTTGCCCTCGATGACGATGTCGCCGTCGCGCGGCGCGAGGTCGTCCACGATCGCCGCGCCCCAACTGCCCTTCACGAACGCCTTGCCGTCCACCACTCCCTTGAGGATGCCGTACGGGTGGGCGGAGATCTCGTTGTAGCCCTCCACGAACGAGATGGGCGCGTGCATGACCGTCACACCGGCCGCGCGCGCCGCCTCCACCAGGGCGACGGTCTTGGGCAGCATGCCGGTGCTGCCCATAACCCCGCTGACCGCGCCGTGCAGCACACCGCCCTCGCTGGTGAAGTCGTTCTGGTACTCGATCAGCACCACGGCGGTCGTCTTCGGGTCCAGCGCCAACTCGGTCATCGGGCAACTCCCACTGCTCGGCGGCGATCGCGGGATCGATTCAACGGCACCGCAACCGCGCCGGCAATGCGACGTACGGGTTCACTCCCCCGCTCGTGAACACACCCACCGGCGGCCTCGCCCACTTCCCCGGCACACCGGGCATCGCGTTCACGAGGCCGCTGCGCTGATCCGGGTCACCGGCCCAACCAGATCGGCTGTTCCGACATCGGCGTGGTGGAAGGCTTCGACGACCGTTTGCACCCGCAGGGCCGTCTCGAAGTCGGCCAAGCAGCGCGGGTTCTCGCCACGAACGACGTCCGCGAACAGCGAAAGCCGGGTCGCCTCGGAACCCCGCGGTCCCACCAGGGTCACCGGTTGCCACCCGCCGCCATCGGACACCAGCAACTCACCCCAGTTCCGCAGCAGGTACGAGCGGCGGGTTCCCCACAGGATCCACTCGTAGAGCTCAGGCCCCGCAACACCGGAGAACGCGGACACGTGCACGGGAACCTTGCCCGCGCGAAGGAACCCGCGGGCGGCGACTTCGCTCGCGCGTGGATCGGCGAACGGGGTGTCGATCCCGACGTCGACCGGGTCCAGCGGCCCCAGCAGGCGATCGGTCAGGTACACGAAGTGGGACAGGACCTCGCGAACGAACCCGCCCTGGTCCCGGCCCGCGAGCCACGCCGCACCCGCCTGGAACTCCCGTGGCCACCGGGGGAACGACAATCGGATGTCGATCCCGCAGACCTCGCCGACCTCGCCCGCGGTCAGACCGCGCTCGACTTCGAGCACGGCGTCGCGGTCCGACAGCGCGAAGTTCACCGCGCCGACAGCACCGCGCTCGGACGCCGCCCGCACCATCCGGCGCCCGTCCGCCAGGCTGATCGCCAGTGGTTTCTCGCAGAAGACGGCCTTACCCGCCCCCATCGCGGCGATCGCGAGATCCGCGTGGAACATCGGCGGGGTGGCGATGTAGACGGCGTCGACATCCGGCGACTGGATGATCTCCTGCGCGTCGGTCGTGAACGTGACGGCCGGATGTGCGGTCCGCACGCGGTCGATGGCGGCCGGATCGATGTCGGACGCGCGGACGACGGTGTACTCGGGATGGGAAGCCGCCGCGGTGAGCATCTCGACGCCCATCGCGCCGAGCGCGACGATGCCGAGGCGGAGGGGATCGGGCCGGTCTGTCCGAGATCGCATGCGCCCAGCCTCGACGGGGCGGCCGGTAACGTCAATCTACAATATCCGAATGGGACCGTTAAGCGTTGACTTCATGGATGACCTGCGCCGGCTGCGGGTGCTCCGGGAGTTTCGCGAACGCGGGAGCATCACCGCCACCGCGGCAGCCCTGCACCTGACCCCGTCGGCGGTATCGCAGCAGGTGGCCAGGATCGCCCGCGACGTCGGTTTCGAGGTGCTCCAGCACGTCGGACGGCGGGTGGTGCTCACGCCGCGGGGACACGCGCTGCTCGCCCACGCCGACACCGTCTTCGCCGAAGTCGAACGCGCTCGCCACGAGCTCGATTCGTGGGATGACAGCGTTCGCGGAACCATCGCGATCGGCGCGTTCCCCACCGCGATAGCGGGCCTCCTCCCGCATGTGCTCGACCGGGCCCGCGACGAGCTCCCGAACGTCAAGATCACGGTGACCGAGGCCGAGCCGCCCGCCCTGTTCGACGAACTCGACGCGGGACGTCACGACATCGCGCTCGCGGTCAGCTTCACCGGCTCACCCCCCGCGGGCGACCCGCGCTACCACCGCGTCGACCTGGGTCCCGACGAGCTGGACATCGCGCTGCCGCCCGGCCACCCGCTGCTGGGGCGGGAAGAACCGGCGCTCAAGGACTTCCAGAACGACTCGTGGATCATGGGCGACGGCCAGGGCTGCTGCGGCGCCATCACCGCCACGGCCTGCGCCGCGGCCGGCTTCACCCCGGACGTGGCGCACCGGACCAACGACTGGCAGGCCCTCGCCCAACTGGTCGCCCACGGCCACGGCGTCGCGCTGATCCCCCGACTCGCCCAACGCGACCTGCCCGGCGCGATCACCATCCGCCAGGTCACCATGCCCCGCCCACAGCGGTGGCTCTTCGCCGCGGTGCCCGAAGGCGCCCAGCACTCGCCCCTGATCACCACGACACTCGACCTGCTCACGTCCGTGCGGAGACGAGCGGCGCCGTGAGTCGAGCCCGGTGGCCGCGATCACGCCTGGCAGACGGTGCGCCACGATGAGCATGCGGATCCGGCTCTCACGCATGGTCGTTCCCCTTCGGGATGCGCAGCTCCACCTCGGTGCCGTGACCGGGACTGCTGCGGATGCGGACGCCGCCGGCCATGCGGTGCACCCTGGCCAGTACCGACAGCTTCAGGCCGAGCCCGCCTGTGTCCTGGTCGGGCGGGAACCCGACACCGTCGTCGCGGACGGTCACCGTGATGTCGCCGCCGTCGGGCAGCACGGTGAGCCAGACCTGGTGCGCCTGCGCGTGTTTGACCACGTTGGTGAGCAGCTCGGCGACCGCGGACGCGATCTCGGTGGCCATGCCCGTCGGCAGCGGGAACGGGCCCGCGGTGATGAGGCGGACTGGGACGTCGTCGTAGCGCTCAGCGAGTTCGGCCAGTCGGGCGCGCAGCGACACGACGCCGGGTGGCGGTGGGTCCGGCTCGGCGTCGCCCAGGCCCCGTAGGGCTGACTCCTGCCGGGCGATCCCCTCCGCGACGGCATCCAACGCCGGCCCGGCGGACAGCTCCCTGACGCTCGCTCGCAGCCGGCCGAGCTGCTGCAACACGTCGTCGTGGATCTGGGCGACGATCCGCTGCCGCTCGGCCATCCGCGCGGCCCGCTGCCCGTCGCGGGTGGCCCGCTCGTGCAACGCGTCGAGCTGGCGGGCAGCCGCCCCGATCGTGCCGCCGAGCAGCACGTAGGACAGCCCTCCGCCGATCATGGTCAGCACCTGGAGGAAGGACAGCCCGTCCAGCGCGATCTCGTTGGCCGCGTAGGCGAAGGGCAGGGACGAGCCGAGGATCAGCCCGGCCGCACAGCCGCCGCGCAGCCGGTAGACGACTCCGCAGGCTGCGATCGCCGCAGCCGGGTAGGCGCCCATGAAGGACGGGTGATTGGTCAGCATCGCGTGCGGAGGGTAGATGTGGCCGTACACCACGGTCAGCGCGATGGCCACCGCCACGTCCGTCGTGAGCACCAGCCTCATCCGCCGGACCGCGGTCATCGTGAGCCAGGTCGTCCAGCAGCCGGTTGCGAGCAGCGCGATTCCTGCCTCGACGGGTCGCTGGATCTGCCCGCTGATCAACGCCACGACCAGCATCCAGCCGAACGCCAGCCAGCGCAGGGCGAGCACCAGCAGTATCGGCGCCGGATGTCTTGGGCCCTCCGACATCTACGGCACTCTGACGATCACTGGGGGCGAGAACCTCGTGCAGGTCGAGCGGCGCACGAAATGCTTCTCGCACGCCTGAACCTGCACCATGTAGGTGGTCGCCGGGCTCAGGTCGCGCACGGTGAGCTCGTAGCCGGCGACCTCGCGCTCCACGCGTGACCGTGCCGGGCCGCTCTCCGGCCACCAGGCCACGTTGAACGCGTCCGCGGCCTGGTACCGCCAGCTCAGGCGAATACCTGCCGCGTCGGAGTACGCCGTGGTGATGCAGGGCCAATCGAGGACTTCGCAGGGGCCGCCGGGTTCGCGGGCGACGGAGTGGCGCCGTCCCATGTGGACTTGTGGTGTTCCACCACTGTGCAGCACGATCGCGCCGCCGCGGAAATTCACGTAGCCCACCGTGTGATCCGCCGACTCCTCGATCGGTTCGCCGAGCCGCCCGGACGGTCCGCCCTCGGCGGCCCACGCGGCGAAGATGACCAACGGCATCACCATGAGGCGGTCGGACCGCGAGCCGTACATCACGTAGTCCGGCCCGAATCGGGTGCCTCGGTTCGGTGCGTTCCAAGGCGTGTAGCGCACGCCGCCGGCACCACTGCGGGTGTCACCGGCGGGACAGCCCGCCCCGGTTTGTCCATCGTTGTGCCGCAACCAATCGCGGACGGGCGCATCGACGACGAACGGAGGGCAGAAGCGGCCGGCCGGGTGCTGGTGGGCGAGGGCCACGACGACCACGCCGGCCGCCAGCCCGACCGAAAGCAGCAGGCCCGATGTGCGAATCGCCAGCGCCCGCGCGGATGGCCGGTCGGGCCGCGGGCCAGGGGCCAACGCGACAAGCATCCTGGCGACGCGTGCCTGCCTGGCGGCCCAACCCACGGCCAGCGGCAGGCACACGGTGAGCGCGCCGCTGAACGCGACGAACGGGTCGGCCCCCACCCACTCGCTGGCCAGCGCCAAGAGGTACATGACCGCGAGGACGGTCGCGCCCGAGAGCCGCACCCAGCGCCACCAGAGTGGCGCGGTCAGCCAATGACGCGCCCAACCCAGCGCGACGCCCCAGATCTCCGGATCAGGGAATCGGTTCCCACTTCGCGCCTGCCGGACCACGGCCCGGCGTGTCCGGAAACCGAGCTGCCACCACGCGACCTGCGCCCCCACGATCTCGGCGAGAGCGCGATGCCCTGCGTTGGCCCCGCCGATCGACCCCACAAAGCCAAGTCTGCTGGTTCGCGAGTCCGACCACACTCGTCCGCATGGGTGCAGAGCGGATGGGCATCCTCACCCACGGTCACGTGGGTGACAGTGGAACTTACCCGCCCTGCCGTACCAGGTCAGGATCGGTGCGGGACCGGACTTTCAGGCACACCTGCCCGCGAGTCCAGCCGGCCCGCGTTTCGGCTGAATCCGATTCACGTCACCCAGTTGATTCCCCAGGAGCTACTCGACATGATACGCAAACTCGTTTTTATCGCGGTGGCGGTGGTCACGCTCGGGATGGTGACGGGAGTATCGCCCGCGCATGCCGCGCAGGACTGGCGGTGCACCATGACCGGCAGCTTCAGCGACCTCAATCCGCCGTACTCGACCCATTGGCGGGTCGGTTCCCGCACCGTCGGCTCGTCGAGCAGGGCTGTGTACTGGCTGCACGAGAAAGCCGTGAGCGGCGGGTACGTCTTCGACAAGGCCGATCGTGCCCACTGCGATCCCCCTTCACCGTTGCTCTTCCCGGTGATCGGCATGCAGCCACAATTGTTGGTCGGGCAGCCGGCCTGCACGTCGCCGGGAACGTTCTCGGAGGTCAAAGACGGGAAAATCGTGACGAATCACTTCGTCGGCCAGGTCCGCAGCTACTTCAGCGGCACCTTGTACCCGTTCCCGTACACGTTCCGGGTCTGGCACGTCGAAGTTCAGCACCAGCCGGGCGTGTGGACATGGGAAGGTGGCCTCCTCGCCCGGTGCTGAAACAAGACACACTGGCCGAAGCGGCCGGGTACGAGTTCACCCCGCGCGACCTGCGGCCCGGCACCTCCTACGTGCTCGAGGTCGCGGCGTGCGACAAGCGCTTCCTGCTCCGGTCCGCCTGCGCCCGGCCGTCCTCCCGGGTGCAGGCGGACCGGCTGGATGGCTGTAGTCGGGACGTCCCGAATCAATGCTGCTTGCGCCGGCTCGCGTTCGGGTGGATGTTGGTCGTGGCCGGCCCACCGTCCCGGAACCGAGGTGGAAGCCCGTCCCGGCGGGCGACGCCCCGGATGCGCGACTGCGGAGGGTATGACCTTGGAGGACGTGGTTCGGGTGCTGGTCGTGGACGACCACCCGATCACCCGTGACGGTGTCCGGGCCGGGCTTGAGCGCAGCGGCCGTGCGGTTGTCGTGGCGGAGGCGGCGGACGCGCCGACCGCTTGCCTGCTCGCCGACCAGGTGCCGATCGACGTAGCCCTGGTCGACCTGCGACTGGCACGCGACAGCGGTCTCGACGTGATCCACCACCTGCGCTCGCACTGGCCCGCCGTGCGGATACTCGTGCTGTCCCAAGCACTTCCCCGGGAGGTGCTCACCGCGATCCGGGCCGGTGCGCACGGCTGGATCACCAAGGCTGCCACCTCGATCGAACTGGGCGAAGCGGTCACGGCGGTGCTGACCACGTCGGTGATCCCCGCAGAGCTCGCCGCCCACCTCGTCGGCGAGCTCCACCGGCAGACCCCACCGCTCACCGGCCGCGAGCAGGACGTGCTGCGCTGCCTGGCCAAGGGCTACGACAACCGTGAAATCGCCGAAGACCTCGGGATCGCCCTGCGCACCGTCAACCGGCACCTGGAGAACATCCGCGCCAAGTTCGGCCGCCACCGCCGTTCGGAGCTGATCCGCATCGCCCGCGACCTGAACGGCTGACGGGCCCCTGCGCGCGCCGCGTCCGGACGCCTGGAGCCCTTGTCCACAGCGTGTGTATGGCCCCGCGCGGGTGCGTGAGGCCATACCCCGTGCGAGGAACGTTATCGCGGTGGTTGTTGGCCGCTCAGGCTGCAGCCCGCAGGTGAGCAGGGTGGCCGGACCCGTGGGTTGTTGTCACGGACCGGAGGCTCCCGGCCGACGTACACGGCCGCCGCGGCCGCCGAGCCGAGTACCGCCACGTCCAGAACGCATGAGTCCCGCCAGGCCGGCGGGACCCCGGCGTTCTGGCAGACGCGGTCCGCCGACGCCCACGTCCAGTAGTCGAGGCTGTCGATGTGGAACGGCGCCGACGGAATGCCCGACGCCACCGCGTTGCAGGGCTGGAGCAGTGATGCGATGGGAGCGACCCGCCAGCTCGGGCCGAAGACGTTGTAGAGGTCGTTGAAGGAGACCGGGACGTAGAACACGTGCCCGTCCTTGCCTTGCAGCGCGGCGGGGTTGTTGTCCGGGTGGCCGAGCAGACCGCGCACCGTCGTAGGCCAGGTCGCGAGACCGACGTCCAGGTTGACGTGATGCGGGGTCGCGGTCCGGTTCGGGGTGACCCGGATGCTGTTGCCGGCCTGGTCTTTGACGTGATAGGCGCCTTCGACGTTCCGGATCTGCACCCCGCTCGGCAGCGACAACGTGTCACCGGGGACCAGCGTGGTGGTGCGTCCGTCCACCACCAGGCGCGTCCCTTCGCAGATCGCCACCCGGGTCGAGCCCATCCTCGTCGCGACCGATTGGTTGACGGACGTGTTCGGCCAGCGCTGGCCACCGGACGTCTTGCGGGTCTGCACCTCGAACGCGGTGCCGACCTGCGCCTCGACGAAGTCGCCCGTCGCCTGGAAGTCGTAGAGCAGACCGCCGAACGTGACCTGGTGGGTGTCCCCGATGGTCGTGGCCGCGTTGCAGGCCCCGGTCAGCCGGTTTTCGGGATCGTCCAGATTGATCATCTTCTCGTGGAAGAGGATGGCGGGCCCCGGCTGGATCCTGGGCGGTTTCGGCAGGACGAAGTTGAGGTTGTTGCTCTCGGAGCTGAAGCCCGCGGCCACGCACTTGGGCTCGACTGTCGTGCCGTTGACGATGTCCGTGCGGACACGGAAATCCGCGCCCAGGTTGAACTCGGCAACCGAACCGTCGCCGTAGCCGAACACGTTGTACTCGACCATGGTCCACGCTGGTTTGGGACCGAAGACGTTAGGGCCCGGCGCCAAGTAGAGCCGTGTTCCGTTCATGAAGGTGGCAACGTTCTGCACGATGTCGCCGACCAGCCGGTAGTTCGACATGGCGTCCCTCATGAGCGGCATGTTCGGAACTGGAGCCGCCGCACTCTTCAAATAGCAGGAGAGTTTGCCGCCGATCGTGACGCTCTCCCAGTTCAAACCCATGCCCGGCGAGTCCGGGCAGGTCCCCAGTGGATCATCCTTGTACGACAGCAGCCAGTACTCGATGAAGACCTTGCCGCCGGTGGTGCCGTCATTGGCGAACACGAACTGCTGCCAGCCTCGACACAGTTCCGGTCCAAGCGCGCACAGCGAGGTTTTGAAGAACTCGGTGTTGAGCTGAAGCGTGTACGCGTTGGTCACCACACCATGCCCGGGCACGGGCGACTTCACGCTGATCGGGCCGGTGCTGCCGTTCATGTCGAACGAGCCGGTCGCCTGGGTGATGGGCTGCGCGGCCGGCATTTCCGCGACGACGCCGGCGCCCTCCCCGATGTTCAGCGGAGTCGGGTCAGGCGCTTTCGGCGCCATCGGAACCGATGGCGGGGCCACGCATTCGATCTTCTCCCACGCCATCGAGGGGTAGTCGGCGGTAGCGCACCCCTCGGTCAAGGAGTTCACGTTCTTGGCCATCATCGCCTGCCAGGCTTGCAGGTTCTCCGCGGTCGCCGGCACGTTTGCCGTCGCGCCGACCTGGGTTCCCGCCACCAACATGACCGCCATCATGGCGATACCCACAGACCGGCGTCTTGTTCCACGTTTCCGCGGCAAATGCGTCATCGATTTCCTTTCCTGGGTCGACGGTCGGGCCGTCTTGCCTTAGGACATCGATCCTAAACTCAGGCCGACCACGGAGGCAGCCGTCCGCCTTACCCATGACCAATGGGCAAACTTGCCCATGCGCACCTCGGCATTTCGTCCAGCGGAATTGATGCGACCGACCGAATCGGCGCGGCAAATTCAGGCCGTCGTGGCACTTGATCTCAACCCTGATGTTTCGCCTACGCCCGGGCGCGACCACAAGAAAGGACACCGGTTCCGGTGGGGTGGACCGGCAGGGCGACGTCAGGACGGTTTGCGCGATCCTGGCGGGCGTTGGGTGGTCCAGCGACTGGTCAGGGCGCGACCGGGCCGGGCTTGTGGTGCAGGTAGGGGCCGATCCAGTCGACCGCGTCACGGGTGGGACGAGCCGGTGGGGCGGGCCGGAAGTTCGCCGCGTCGTCGATGCTGCCGGTGCCGTCGTAGCGGGCGGTCAGCGGGTACGGGAACACCGGTCGGGTGCGCACCACCTCGCCCTCTGCGTCACGGCCGGCGGCGATGATCCGGTCGGGGGCGGTCCCGTGCTCGACCCACGCCAGCAGCGCGCGAATCGGGTCGAATTCCGTCAGGCCGGTCCCGCCGAAGCAGTGCTGGAGGCCGGGCACCATGAACACCCGCGCCCAGCGGCGGATGTCCCGGTCGTCGTGCCGCGCCAGCCGTTCGTAGTAGTCGAGCAGGCCGCGTGGCGGGATGCCCTGGTCGCTCCAGCCGTGCCAGAGGATCAACTTGCCGCCCGCACGGCGGAATTCGCCCAGGTCGAGGCTCATCGCGTTGCCGCGGGCGCCTTCCACGCCCAGCCGGGCGAACTCGCGGGTGGTGAACTCGACGTCGGCCAACGACGAGTGCGGCGTGCCGATCGGGTAGCCCATGTACTTGAGGTAGTTGTCCGCGAGCAGTGCGGCCAGCGAGGCGTCGCCGAACTCGGGGACGGGGATGACCCAGCCGGCCCAGGCCAGTTCGGAGCCGCGTTCCTGCCCGGCCGGGTAGAGCCGCCTACCGTGCGCGTCGGTGGGTCCGGCGTACAACCGGCGGACCGCGTCGACCTGGGCCGGGGTGAGGCACGTCGGCCGGTCGGCACCTGGCGGGCAGACCAGCGCGGCCGGGTCGTGGTCGCACCGGCGCGGGTCGTCGATCTGGCCGTCCACCAGGCCGTCGATGTGGTCGCAGTGCCGCATGACGGCGTCGTGCAGGGCGGGCAGCCGGTCGGCGGTGAGCACCGGTCGGCCATCCGCGCCGGTGTTGGCGCGGGCCAGCCAGGCCTGGTAGACGAGCAGCGGGGACAGGTAGTTGGCGGGTGCGCCGGCGATGATGCCGTCGAAGTCGTGCGGGTACCGCTGGGCCAGTAGCAACCCTTCCCGACCGCCGGTGGAGCAGCCGCTGAAGTAGGAGAACGACGGCGGCTCGCCGTAGAAGTCCTCGATGATCCGCTTGGCGGCCATCGACACCACGTGCGGCGCGCGGAACGCGAGGTCGTCGCGGGCAGGCTGGTCGTCGGCGGCCCACGTGCCGTCCGTGGACGGCACCGGGCCGTGGCCCACATGCCCGTCGTCGGTGGTGGCGACCGCGAGGCCGCCGACCTCCGCGCCGCAGTCGGGGAACGACGGCGGCACAAGCGCACCGCAGTACCCGCCGCAGCCGTGCTGGAGGTAGCGGCCCGTGTAGGTGGTGATGGGCAGCTTCAAGTGGAATCGCACCTGCGGCTCGACGTACCCGAGCACCGCGCAGTGCGCGGCCTCGACGCCCGCATGCACCGGCTCCGCCCGCGTCACGTGTGCGCGCGTACCCGGTATCGCGAAGTCGCGGACCAGGTTCGCGCACTCGACCACGGGACGGACCGTGCTGCTCCGAGCCGTGCTGCTCCGAGCGGCCGACGCGACGGAACCGGAGGTCAGCAGAGAAGCCATCAAACCGACGACCACCAGCAAGCGGATCACGCTCACCTCATTCTGGGTCAGGGACGACCACGGACTCCGATCCGACCGTAACCCCACCCGCCGACCACCGGCAGGTCTTCACAGCCGAACGCGCGGATCACCGCACTCCCCCAGCACGACGAACACCCGAACCGCCGGCCGTTCCGGACGAGCCTGCCGTGCCGTCCTCTCAGGCGATGGGCGCCTGCCTTCCGACCTCGCCGCGGCAAGGCCAGACCGACTCGACGTCACCGAAACGCCTGGTCGGGCGGCGACCACCTGGGCCCTCCCTCGCAGTGGGCCTGGTGATCGCCTCCTCGACATCGCTCACAGGAACGGCCGCACCTCGACCTTCCGATCGCAGACCTTCGACGCCTCGGTGGCGAGCTTGAGCGCCACGTCCAAATCAGGTGGTTCGGTGGTCAGGGACTTCAGGCCTTTGCATACTGCGGACGCCCGGCCGGCCGGTAGACCTGGATCGTCACGCCCTTTGAGTCGACGCGCGACTCGACCAGGTCGAGCGCGAGATCCGGGCCGGTCTCCGGGAACAATCGCGCGCCCTGGCCGAGAATCACCGGGACCACGATCAGAGTCATCTCGTCGACCAGATCGTTCTCCAGCAGCCACCGGGTCAGGGCGGCACTGCCGTGCACCTGCAGCTCACCCCCCGACTTGGCCTTCAGGTCCGCGATGGCGGCCGCGACGTCTCCGGACAGGACGGTGGTGCCAGACCATGCCGGATCGGCGAGGGTGGTCGACGCGACGTACTTGGGCCGTGTGTTCAATGCCAGCATGACGGGCTCCCAGCCAGGGACGTCCTGGACCGTCAACGATCCCCAGGAGTCGGCGAACAGCTCGTAGGTCCGCCGGCCGAGCAGGAACGCGTCGGCGCGCTGGTAGGTCTGGTTGATGAACGCGTGGGTCTCGTCGTCACCCTTCCCCCGCGCCCATCCGCCGCGCTCGAACCCGTTCCTGCGGTCCTCGTCCGACGTGTGGCCGTTTCCCTGCATCACTCCATCGAGGGTGATCTGAGTCATGGTCGTCAGCTTCATGATCGCTGTTCCTCACCTGGGCGTCGCCGCCCCTCGTGGGCGGCCTCACCCCTGCTACGAACACCACCACCCCGATCCGACAACGCCCCCCGGATTTCTTTGAAGAACTTTCCGGGACGCCAGGCCGTCAGCGATCCAGCGACGCAACGGGTTCGCGGCGACCGCGCTCCACTTCCTCGAGCGCGCCCAGCGCGAACAAGCGCTGGGACCAGTGGTGGCCGGCGTCGAATACCTCGGGCCCGACGTCAGGGCCGGTGTCGGGCAAGAGCCGCGTCCCTTGGCCGACCACCGGCGAAGATCTCGTAGGTCCGCCGACCGAGCAGGAAAGCGTCTGCGAGACGCGACGAACTCATCGTCAACCCACCGGGGCGTGCGCCGTCATCCCGGACCACCGGGATGGGCGAGGTCGTAGGCGCGGGAGACCTTCTGGGGTACCACCATCCGCCACGCGTCCACGACGAGCTCGCGGGCCTCGGTCGGGTCCAGCGCGGCGAGCTCCGCGTCGACCCAGTTGAACCGCATGTCCGACTCCGACGGCAGCCGAAACTTCTCCGGCTCGCCGGCGACGAGCGGGGCGCGCTCCTCCTTGGGGAACGCGAACCCCATCACCACCTCGTCGAGGGAGAACGCGACGTAGACGATCTGTTTGACCCGGAACTTCAACCGGCCGCGCACGTAGACCGGGTAGGAGCGCTCGAGCTCCGAGCCCAGTGCGCGAACATCCTCGATCACCGCCATGACGCCTCCTCATCCGAGGACGAGGGCCGCCAGGTCGCGCACGGTGCGCGCAGGTTGCCGGTCGTCCGGGGTCGTTACCATCATCAGGGTGCCCTCGATCAGCCGGTGCACCTGGTCGGCCGCGCGCTCCGGGGCTGCGTGGTCCATCTCCTACAGCTCCCGCATCAGGCGCTCACGAAGCCGCCGGCAGAACCCCTCGGTCTGGGCATGGAATCGGACCACCACGGACCACGACGACAGCGTGATGGTGACCGGGGCGGGCCCCATCTCCCAGGTCGTGTCGGTGCGCCCGCGGTCGCGCCTGATGGACGGACGCCCCAGCCGGGCCGCCCCTTCGCGCACCGCCGGCGTGAAGAGGTCGCCGAGGAAGGCCCTCGTCGCCGGTGTCTCCTCCGTGACCACGTCCGCGATCCGGAAGCGCACGAACGACACGGTGTCGATGCCGGACATCGTCACCCCCGGTGGTGTGAAGGCCGGGTTGACCAGGAACCCCAGCCCGTCCTCGACCTCGATCGCCCAGCCGAGGCGGTCGACCGCCATCCGCTGGGCATCGGCGCGGGACACCGGCCAGGGGACACCGGCCCAGAAGTCGACGGCCTCCCAGACGCGCGACCAGGCGTCGATGCCACGCAGGACGTTCCCCTGCAGCTCATAGTGCGCGATCACCGCGGCTCAACGCCTCGATGCAGAGTTCTGGAACCCCACGGGGTGTTCACCTCACCTCACCCCACCGCGAGCCGCCAGAGCGAGGTGACTTCGACGCCTCTCGCCGCGTGCAACGGATCGTCAGGATCGGACGCGCGCGGGTGGCACGGCCGGGTGTCGAGCCGATCGACGATGGACAACCCCGCCGCGTCGAACGCGCCGAGCAGCTCGTCACGCGACCGCAGCCCGAGGTGCTCGGCGAGATCGGACAGCACCAACCATCCTTCCCCGCCGGGCGCGAGGTGCTTGCCGAGCCGGTCGAGGAACGCCTTGAGCATCCGGTTCCCCGGGTCGTACACGGCGTGCTCGATCGGCGAGGTCGGCTTGGCGGGCAGCCACGGCGGGTTGCACACCACCAGCGGCGCGCGCCCGGTCGGGAACACGTCGGTCCGCTCCAGCCGGACGCGGTCGCCGAACCCGAGCCGGTCGAGGTTGTCGCGCGCGCAGTCCAGCGCCCTGGGGTCCAGGTCGGTCGCGACGACCGACTCGACACCGCGAGCGGCCAACACCGCTGCGAGCACGCCGGTGCCGATGTCGAAGGCGAGTTCCCTTGACGGCAGCGGCGCCCGCGCGACCAGCTCGACGTACTCCCCACGCACGGGCGCGAAAACTCCGTAGTGCGGGTGGATGCGGCCGTCGAGGCCCGGCACCTCGACACCGTTGATCCGCCACTCGTGCGCGCCGATCACGCCGAGCATCTCCCGCAGCGACACCACGGTCGGCTCGCTGTCCGGACCGTACGCCGCGAGGCACGCCTCGCGAACGTCGGGCGCTCGGCGCAGCGGGACGACGTAGCCGGTTTCCATGGGCACCAACAGCTTCCCGAGCAACCGTGCGCGCCGGGCTTGGCGCTGCCGGTGCAGGTAGAACGCCTCGACGGGCGACTTCGGAGCGTGCCGGCGGCCGGAGCGGTCCGCCCGCCGGGTAACGGCTTTGATCAGTTGCCGTGCGTTCTGGAAGTCCCCGCGCCACAGCATCGCCTTGTCGGCGTTGGCCAGCCGGTGTGCCTCGTCGGCCGTGAGACCGTCGTCGACCACGACGATCTCGGCCGGCGGCGGCGCGCCGCTCTCCGAACGCCAGCGGGCGCTGAACTTCTCGCCACCCTCTACCCAGCGGACGTGCATGACTTTTCCCGTCCTGTCGTCCACGCCGCTCAGTGCCCGGCGAGCACGGGAGTGGACCCGGGGCGGGACTCGTCTGATGCGACAGCCCTGCGCGGCAACAGGAACGCGGGAACCAGGCACACGACCATCAGCACCAGCGCCCACAGCAACGTCGAGGCAAACGACTCGGCGACGGCCCGGGCGGCGGTATCGTGCGTGCCGGGATCAGCCGGCGCCGTCGTGGCCGCCAACGGGCCCTGGCTCGTCGGCACGCCGAACTGCTTGGCCGGCAACGCAGCCAGCACGATCGACATGACCGCCGCGCCGATCGCGCCGAACAGCTGCTGGATGGTGTTCGTCGCCGTCGAGGCTCGCGCGACCTGGTCGTGCCACAGCTTCTGGAGCGCGGCGACCATGATCGGCATCATGGCCGAGGCCGAACAGACGACCGCTGCAACCTTGAGCACATCGCGATCGAGTTTGTCGGTGGCCGGTACGGCGTCACCGGAGGTGGGAGGTCCAGCGGGGTTCATGAAGTCCGTTCCGTTGAGCACGCGAAAGCCCGTGGACCCAAGCAGGGACGGCACAAACGTCCGGGGGATCGACACAGGGCACGACGAGTCGGCGTTCCGGCGAGGGACCGCGCACGGACCTCGGACCGGAACTCACACGGACTTCGTCAGCGTATGACCGCTGCGTGCACAGGAGTCGTCACGAACAGTGACGTTAGCAGGGCCGACACCGCTATCTCAAGAAAGGGCCAACACCGCAGGTGGCGCGGCGGGAGCAGGCGTTTCCTGACCGGCCCTCCAACATGCCATGACGAACTGATGTCGCGAACCGCTCCGCTCTGACGGTAGACACCCCGGCAGCGGAGGCGTGGCAGCGCAGGGCGCGTGGTGGTCAACCCACCAAGAATCGACGGCGGGCGTAAAGCGGGCAATCCTCCTCGAAGTTTGTACGTATACGTAATTATTCATACCGGCGATCCGGGCCTGTGCAGGACAGACCGAGCGACCAGCGAGGCCAGGGCATCGGAAGCACACTTCGGAGAAGTATGCCAGCGTTTCGCAAACTATTCGAAATAGTTGACCGACTCCGACGCGGCCCCAACAATCCTGGTAGCGAATTGCGTCTCAACAAGCGGCCTGATCCCTACGCCTCGATGCCACGTCTCCTTCCCAGCCGGCCAGGAGGTCCCTGTGACCCACAAATCAGGGCGGGGCTCACTCCTCCGCCTCGTCCTCGCCTCCGCCCTTGTGGCCGCGGTCGCGGTTGCCATGCCGTTGGCCGCGCGGCCTTCCTACGCGGCCACGCTGCTGACCACCGTGCAGGCGGAGTCCATGACCAACGGGGGCGGCTGCACAGCCCTCCAACAGGACCGCGCGGTCTACTACTGCAACAACGACAGCACGTACACCTCGTACGCGTTCAGCCAGGTCGGGCGCTACAGCATCAAGGTCCGAGGTGCGTCCAGCGCTGCCAACGCGGCCGGCATCAGCGTGCTCGTCGGTGGCGCCAAGGTCGCCGGGCTCACGTTCACCGGGACGGCGTTCACCACGCAGTCGGCGATCTTCGACGTCACGTCCGGAGGCTCCAAGGAGATCCGACTCAAGCTGGAGACCGACAACGGCCAGAACGACACCTACGTCGACTACATCGAGGTGCACCACGAAGGTGCGATCCCGCCGCCGCCACCGGCGCCGAACCCGCCGTCGACCGGCGCGTTCGCCAGCGGGGTGTACCGCGACCTGTTCCGGGAGTGGGACCCGTCGCTGACCGACGCGGCCGTCACCGCCAAGCTCAACACCTACTGGGACCACTTCTTCACCAGCACGGACGACGCCAAGCGCCTGTACTACCCGGCCGGCTCCAACGCCAACGGCGCGCTGGCGTACATCAAGGACACCGGCAACAACGACGTGCGCTCCGAAGGCGTCAGCTACGGCATGATGATCGCCGTCCAGATGAACAAGAACGCGGAGTTCAACGCCCTGTGGAACTGGGCGAAGACCTACATGCGGCACAAGACCGGGCCCCGCTCGGGCTACTTCTGCTGGCAGGCCGACTTCAACGGGTCGTGCCGGGACGACAACCCCGCCTCCGACGGCGAGGAGTACTTCGCCACCGCCCTGTTCTTCGCCGGCCACCGCTGGGGCAACGGATCGGGCATCTACGACTACACCACCGAGGCCAACAGCATCCTCAACGACATGCTGCACAAGGAGGACATCAACGGCGGCGTCGTGGACAGCGTCACGAACATGTTCAACCGCAACCAGAAGATGGTCGTGTTCGTGCCGTACGCCACCGCCGCCACGTTCTCCGACCCGTCCTACCACCTGCCCGCGTTCTACGAACTCTGGGCCCGGTGGGCCACCGGATGGAACGGCAACCAGGCCGCGGACCGCCAGTTCTGGCGCGACGCCGCCGCCCGCAGCAGGCAGTTCTTCGCCCAGGCGACGCACTCCACGACCGGTCTCAACCCGGACTACGCCGAGTTCACCGGCGCGCCGAACAACACCGGCAACCACGGCGACTTCCGCTTCGACGCCTGGCGCACCTCGGTCAACTGGGCCGTGGACCACGCCTGGTGGGCCGCCGACGCCAACGCCAAGACCCTCACCGACCGACTGCAGACCTTCTTCGAAGCCCAAGGTGTCAACGCCTACGTCAACCAGTACTCCCTGGCCGGCAAGCCCCTGTCCGCAGAACGCTCCCCCGGCCTCATCGCCTCCAACGGCGCCGCCTCCCTGTCAGCCACCAACGCCCGCGCGTGGAAGTTCGTCGAGGCCCTGTGGAACCTCCAGCCACCCACCGGTCAGTACCGCTACTACGACGGTCTGTTGACCTTCATGGCCATGCTGCACGCCAGTGGCGACTTCCGCATCCACAAGCCGGGCGGTGACGTCGTCGACACCCAGCCGCCGACCGCGCCGGGCAACCTGACGTCCCCGTCCAAGTCGTCCACCAGTGCGACGCTGTCCTGGTTGCCGTCTTCCGACAACGTCGGCGTCACCGGGTACACCGCCTACTCGGGCACCGGCACAACGGGCGCTCCGGGCTGCACCGACGTCACCACCACCACGTGCACAGTCACCGGCCTCTCACCGAACACCACGTATGTCTTCACGATCAAAGCGCGCGACGCCGCCGGCAACACCAGCACGGCCTCCACGAGCCTCTCGGTGACGACCAACCCACCGTCGACCACCGCTCCGGCCGCGCCTTCGAACCTCACCGCCACCGCGTCACCCGGCTCCATCGCCCTGGGCTGGCGCGACAACGCAGGCGACGAGACCGGTTTCCTCGTCGAGCGGAGCGTCGGCAGCGGAACGGGCTGGAGCCGACTCGCGTCAGTGGGCGCCGGCGTCACCGAGTACCACGACAGTTCGGTGACCGCCGGCACGCGGTACACCTACCGCGTGCGAGCCGGCAACCAGGCCGGCGACTCGGGCTGGTCGAACGAGGCGACCGCCACCGCCGTGGGCGCCGGCACCGGCAACCCCTACCAGCAGATCGAAGCCGAGTTGTACGACACCGGCTCCGGAGTCACCGAGGAGTCATCAGACGGCGGAACCGCGGTCACCTTCGCCGGCGCCGGCAGCTACATCGCGTTCAACAACGTGGACTTCGGCACCACAGGGGCGAGCCGCGTGCAGTTCCGCGTGGCCGGCGCTTCCCCCGGGATGAACGTCCAGGTCCGCGTCGGCAGCACCTCCGCCTCACCCGCCTGCACGGTGTACCCGGACGGCAACGGCACCTGGCACGTCAAGTCGAACTCCTGCTACCCGAAGGTGACAGGACTGCGGGACATCTACATCACCGTCACCGCACCCGCCCGGATCAACCACTTCACCTTCGCGTCCTGACCCGGACACACGACGGGCTGCTCGTCCTGCGAGCGGCCCTCCCCATCGGGTGCGCCGGGGTGCGACCACCACAGGTTGCACCCCGGCGCGGCAATCGGTTCCCCGCCTGGAAATCGACCGTTCGTGGGGACTGGTTGACGGTGACCGAAAATTCCGATGTTGCTCGCTGGTGACGAGGTCGCCAGAACGCAGCGCGGCAACAACAACGTCTACTGCCAGGACAACGAGCTGGCGTCGTTCGACTGGTCGCTGACCGAAGCCAACGCCGACCTGCTCGACTTCGTCCGCAACGTGTTCGAGTTCCGGAGGGCCCACCCCGTGCTTCGCGGCGGACACCATCCGGACAGCCTCGACCCGGCCGGCGGCGGCCACCCGGAGATCAGCCGGCACGGGTTGCGGGCATGGCAGCCGGACTGGTCGCCCAGCAGCCGGCTACTCGCCGTGATGTGGTGCGGGCAGCACGCCGAGGGCCGCGGACCGGACTACGTCTACGTCGCGGCGAACGCGCACTGGGATGATCACGAGCTGGAACTGCCCGTTGTGGACGACGGGTGGGCCTGGCACCTGTTCGCGGACACCGCCGGGGAAGAGCCCGGGGCGTTCGTGCCGGGCGCGGAGGTACCGCTGCGTGATCCCCGTTCATATTCGATCAAGCCGCGTTCCGTGGTCGCGTTGGTCGCGCGCCCGGTGAGCGGGACACGGTAGCAAGGCGGTTCCGCCGATGGCAGGACCGCCACAGGTCGCCGACGCGGCCGGGTGCACGAAGATTGTCGGCCGGTCGCAGGAGTGTGGACGCAGGCAGTGGCGCGAGTCCGCCGGAGCAACTCCCGGCCAGTCGGGGTCCGGGTGTGCTCGCCGAAATGTCATCCAAGGTCTGAGCTGCCCTCACGGGCCGCTGTGGACGAGTGACGCCCACAGGTGTGGTCGATCGGGGAGCGCGGCGCGCAGTTCGCACGTGACGGCGTGCAGTGCGTACGGAGCGTGCGCGGCCGAGGACGTGGCCGGCATGAGCGCGTAGAAGCGTTCGGCGGCGGTGGCGGCGGTCCGGTCGTCCAGCGGCCAGAGGCTCGCGATCACGTGCCGGAACCCCGCGAGCTGGAACGCCGACGCCAGGTGGATGGACTCGTTGGCGTGCCTCCAACCGACCTGGCCGGTCGCGCATGCCGAGAGGTACGCCAGTTCCGCGGCGTGCAGTTCGAGGCGGCTGATCCGCGCGATCGGCAGCGGGCCGTCGTGCAGGTGAAGGCACCCTTCGGACGGTGTGCGTGGGTCGGTGCCCGCGTGGCAGGCGAAATGTGCCCAGCTCGCCTCCGGTAGCGCGGCCAGCACCCTGTTCACCGTGACTTGGTCGTCGCTGATCACCGTGCCGGGATGACCGGACTGCGGACTGGTCGCCTCGGCGGCCGTGGCGGGAAGGTCCGGCAGACCCGGGGTGCGCTGCAGCGCCACGGTGAGCTGACGACGCGCCGAGGCCGGTGCTCCTCCGCGTGAGCCGGCGAGCGCGCGCAGTGTGGGCGTGTAGGAGGAGATCACGCGGTCCAGCGCTCCCGGTCCTCCCCGCGGGGCCGCGGCGTGCAGCGGAAGGAGCCCGAGCCGTCCGGTCGGCATCCACCAGACGCGCCGGGTCGGCCGGCCGATCGGAGCGACGACGTCCAGCACCGGTCCCACGGCCGCGTCCCACAGCCACGCGAGCAGGTCCGACACGACCCGTTGGCGACGCAGTTCACCCACGAGTGGGCTCGGATCGTTGATGGCGTCGGACATCTCTGTCGCCCACGACGTGACGTCGGCCGCGGCCAACCGCGGCAGGGGTATGTGGACGGGCTCGGAGGCCGCGATCACGATGGCATCGCCTTGTCCCCACCCGGCGTTGACGAGCACGACGACTTCGCCTGCTGCCGGCCGCAGCTCCTTCCAGGAGGGTGGAAGGAGGAACCGGTCCAGGCCGGGGCGGCTGCGGATGTCGTCCAGCAGGGCGTCGTACTCGGTCCAGAGCCGGGCACGGCGCTCGACGACGTCCGTGCCGAGGTCCAGCGCGTTGAGGTTGTCCCGCACCAGGCGGAACCGCCCAGCCAGCTCGGGGTGCGTCGTGGCGAGGTCGGTCAGGTCCGTCCGGCTGTCCAGCTGCGCGCCGAGCAGGATGCCGCGGCTGTGCTCGGCGACTTCGAGTGCTCCGCCCGGATCACCGAGCGCGCAGTGCGCGCCGATCGCCTCGCCGACGAGTCCGATCCGTCCGCCGAGGCGGTGTTCCTGGTCGGTGTGCGATGTTTCGCGGGAAGCGACCGACGGCAGCAGCCGCACGGCGTTGTCCAGCAGACGGCGCGCGGACTCGGGCTCGCCGAGAGCGCGTGCCAGCCTGCCGACCGCCCATCCCGCCATGATCCGGTCGCCGGGCGGGGCCGCGCGCACCGCGTCGACCTGGCTGATCAACGTGGCGAGCTCGTCGTGGCTCGGCCGGTCAGCACCCGCGTCGAACCGGTTCTGGTACCCGAGCGCGAGACGGTAGAGCCGCGCCGCGCGGTTCGGGTGGTCGTCAGGAGTCGCGGCGAGGGCCAGCCGGGCCGCGGTCACCGCACTGTCCACGTCGAGCAAGGATCTGGTGTGCCGGAACCGGGCCTGGTGAGCGGTACTGAGGGTGGACAGGGATAGGCCACGGCGGGGGTGGCCTTCGGGGGTCGTGCGGACGGCCTGCAGCGCGAGGTCCACGGCCAGGTCCACGTCGTCACCGGCACGCGCCTGTTCGAAGCGTTCCAGGTGAGCCTGGGCGAGGTTGTGCAGGCGCAGGGATCGGTCGGGGTGGTCCTCCGGGGTCGCGTCGACGGCTCGGCGGGTGGTCGCGATCGCACTGTCCACATCGGACAGCGACGAGGCGCGCTTGGCACGCGTCAGGTAGACGTTCCCGAGGTTGGACAGGCAGATGACGAGGCGGGGGTGGTCGTCCGGAGTGGCGGCCACCGCCCGTTCGTAGAACTCGACGGCTCGGTCCAGGTCGGACAGACTGCCGAGGTGGGCGTACCGCTCGTGGTACGCCGACGCGACGTTGTTCAGGCGCAGGGCGCGATCGGGATGGTCGACCGGCGTGAGCGCGACCGCCTCCCGACCGCACTCGACGGCCCGGTCGAGATCCGCTACGCGCCCGGTGCGCCCGTACCGCGCCTCGTGGGCCATCCCGAGGCCGGACAGGCGCTGCGCGCGGTCCGGGTGGTCGGCCGGGGTGAGCGCCACCGCCCGTTGCTTGCGGACGACGGCCAGCTCGAGATCGGCGAGGTCACCGGTGCACTCGTACCGGTAGTGGTGTGCCATACCGAGATTGGCCAGGAAGGCCGGCAGGCCGGGGTGCTCGTCCCGCGTGACGGCGATCGCCCGCCGGCCGGTCTCGATCGCGCGGTCGACGTCGGCGACGTCGCCGGTGTGCTCGTGCCGCTCGGTGTAGGCGCTGGTGAGGTTGGCCAGCCGGATGCCCTGCTCCGGGTGGCCGTCCGGGGTGGCGGCGACCGCGCGCTCGTTCAGCTCGACGGCGAGGTCGAGGTCGGCGAGGTGCCCGGTGCGCTCGAACCTGGTCTGGTAGCTGATCCCGAGGTTGGAGAGCCAAGTCGCGGTACGAGGGGAGTCGCCCGCCAGCGCGACCGCGCGTTGCCCGGCGTCGATCGCCCGATCGAGGTCGGACAGTCGTCCGGTGCGGTCGAACCTCGTCCGATAGGTCGTCCCAAGGTTGGACAGGCGCATGGCGAGACCGGCCTGCCGGTCCGGGGTGGCGACCAGCGCACGCTCGTGGTGCTCTATCGCCTGGTCGAGGTCGGTGAGGTCGCCGGTGCGCTCGTAGCGGGAGTGCAGGGTCGTCCCGAGGGTGCTCAGGAAGTACGACAGGTTGGGATTGCCGGGGTCCGCGGCGATCGCCTGCCGCGCGGCGTCTACGGCCTGATCGAGGTCGGTGAGGTCACCGGTGTGCTCGTAGCGGGAGTGCAGGGCCGCTCCCAGGTTGCCGAGGAACAGTGCCCGGTTCGGGTCGTTGTCACCCGTGGCGATCGCTTGGTGCAGGGCCTTGATGGCCTGGTCGAGGTCGGCGTGGTCGCCGACGATCCCGAACCGGGTCCAGCGCGCCGCGCCGAGGTTGCCGAGGTAGGTGCTGTGGAGCGTGATGGCCACCGCGCGGGTGAAGTGGTCGATCGCCCGGTCGAGGTCCGCCGCCTGCCCGGTCATCTCGAACCTCGACAGGTAGGTCGTGCCCAGGTTGCACCGGAAGAGCGCGTGGTTCGGCCCGACAGGGGCCGCCACGCCGTGTTCGAGGTGCACGATCGCCTGGTCGAGGTCCGCGACCTGGCCGGTGAACCCGAACCTGGTCAGGTGGTACGTGCCCACGTTCGACACGAAGGTCACCCGATCAGGGTGGTCGACGCCCGCTGCGGCTATCGCCCGCAACCCGAGGTCGATCGCCTGGTCCACCTCGTCGAGCCGCCCGGTCTGTTGCGCGCGAGTCCAGATCGCGAGCGCGTTTTCGGACAATGAGGTCGCATGATCGGATCCCGCAGCCACGATGTGACAGTATCTGCCGCCGTGGACGTGGAACGGGCGGCTTTGACAAGCCTATGCAAAGAGTTCGACGCGCTGCGGGACGAGGCGCGGCGGCACTCCGTCGAACGCGAGCGACTGCTCGACCAGATCCTGGTGGAGGCCAGAGCCCGGCGGCCCGTGCTCGGCCTGCTCGGCCGCCTGCTCGGCACCGACGGTGACACCACGTTGCGCGCGTTGGGCGGCGGGTTGCCTGGAGGCGGGCCCGGCCGTGCGAGCGGAGAGCGGTTCAGCTGCCCTGACGGTTCCTGCGACCGGACCGACGTGCCGCCTCCGGCGGGTGCCCTGCCGCGATGCCGGGTGACCGGTCAGCTCATGCGGCAGGCATAGCCGCGATGGGTGGATTCTTCCAGGAGCTGGCCAAGGTGCTTGCCCAGCGGTGGCTCAGCCTGCTCGCCATCCCGGGCGCCTTCTTCATCGCGGTCGCCTGGCTGGCCGTCACCCTCGGGCATGCGAAGGCATGGGACCACACGCTGCTGTCTCAGCGCGCCACGGCCGTGGCCACCACGGTCACGAAACTGCCCGCCGGCGCCCAAGTGCTCCTCGCCGTGGCGTTCCTGGTGGCTCCCGCCGGCGTCGGTTTCGCCGTCCAGGCACTCGCCGGCGTGACGCGGCGGCTGTGGCTCGGGCAGTGGCCGAGACAGCTCGCGGCCCTGCCGGTCCGTCGCCGGCGTGCACGGTGGCATCGGCTGGTGGCGAAGCGCAGGCGCCTCGAAGAGGAGAGCCGTGAGCCGCGCACAGCGCGGGAACAGGACCTGATCGACGCGGCCGCCGACCGGGTGAACCGGATGGCCATGGCCGAGCCGGGCAGACCGACCTGGATGGGCGATCGCATCCACGCCGTCGAGTCGGTCGCGCTGCACCGCAGCGGACTCGACCTCACCTTCGGGTGGCCGCGGTTGTGGCTGCTCCTGCCGGAGACCACCCGGACCGAGCTCGGCAACGCGCACGCGGCTTTCGCGGCCGCGGTCGCCACCGGCACCTGGGCGTTGCCGTACCTGGCGCTCGGCGCGTTCTGGTGGCCTGCCGCGGTGATCGCCGTCCTCGTCGGGCTGACCGGCTGGGCGCGTGCCCGTGCCGCGATCACCGACCTGTCCTCGCTCGCCGAAGCCGCCGTCGACCTGCACGGACGTGAGCTCGCGGCCGCACTCGGCGTGGTCGATCCCGAAGGCACGGGTCCGCTCACGGTCGACGACGGCGAGCGGACGACGGCTCTTATGCGCAAAGGCCGGTAGGACTTCACCCGTGAGCGGATACTGCCGAGTCCTTGACGTCTACGGGCCGACACGACCATGGCCGGCCGGAAGCGCGGCGATAGCGTCACGGACCGGGTGGTGCTGTACCAGGGTCAGGCGAATCGGGGACTTCGTCAACTCGTTGCGGTGCCGGATGACGATCTGAAAGAACGCTGAATCGTCGACGGAGTCGATCTCGTGGTCCACGACCGTGTGCTCGGCGAGGACGGTCTCGATCACGACGCGGTCCTTGTACACCGCGACGTGCAAGTTCGGATACTGGAAACGCACCCAGCCGATCCAGCCGGTGCACTCGTCCTCGGCGACAGGTGCGGCAGCGGGTCGTGGAACCTCCCCCACAGGCCGCCCTCGCCCACGAGCGCCGGAAGAAGCCATCGGCACGTCGCGTACAGCAATGTGCCCAGCACCAAGACGAAGCCTATGTCACCGGGCAGTCCGGTCAGCCCGAAAGCGACGCACGCACCGAGGATCCCGGCGGCGGGCACCAGGAAATCGGCTATTCGCCAAGCAAGTCTGCTCATGCATCCCCCATAGCAGTACGCTCTGACACAGCGAGCGCTTTCCTGGTTGCGACTATTACGCGGTGCCACGGACTGACACCCGACCGGCACGGGCGGCGATGCACCATCTCCGGCACGTCGCTGCCCGGTCGGTGAGAACGCCATCCTCCTGGCTGCACCCGGTACTCCGTGGCACCGAGTACTGCTACGCGGTGCCACGGAGTAGTGAGTGTCAGCGCGGCTACAGTGCGGCCGGCGGTGGTTACTCCCAGCGGTGCCACTGGGCGGTGGCGTCGGACTGGTAGAGCACGACGTTGGAGTCGTTCTGAACGACCAGGCGGTCGCAAGTGGTGTTCCAGGTGTTGGTGTGCCACTTGGCCACGCCGGCCGGGGTGTAGAGGACGAAGTTGCCGTCGTGTTGGAGGACCGCGCGCGTCGCGCCGGAGCCATTGGTGCGGGTGTGCCACAGCGCCTCGCCGGTCGCGGCGTAGAGCACCAGGTTGCCGTCCGACTGCATGATCAGCCGGAACCTGCCGTCCCGCGAGGTCCGGTACTGGCCGACGGCCAGGCTCTCGCCGCGCACCACCCGGTCGCTGCCGCGCGCGGGTGCGCCGGTCGTGTCGTGGACCGTGATGTACTGGCCCGCGTCATGGATCAGGTAGAACTCCGTGCCGTCCGGCGTGAAGGCCACGTGCGACGGGTACCGGTCGACCGGTTCGGTGGAGGCGATCGTGTTGGTGGCCACGTCGATCGCCAGCAGGGTGTGCTCGTGGTGGCTGGTGACGAAGACCTGGCGACCGTTCGGTGCGGCGGCCAGACCCCTGGGCGACCCGGCCACGTCGATGGTGGCTCCGACGTAGTAGCCCTCCGTGGCGATCATGTACACCTTGTTGGCCATGTAGCTGGTGGCGTACACACGTAGGCCGTCCGGCATGACTGCGATCCGACTGGGGGTGGTGGGCAGCGGCACGGTGGCGATCACGCGGTCGGTCGCGGTGCTGAGCACCACGATGCTACTGCTCTGGTAGTCCGTGAGGTACGCGCGGGAGCCGTCGCGCGTGACTTTCACGTCCGTCAAGGTGCCGTAGCCGATATCGACCGCGCGGGGGACATTGGTCGCGGTGTCGATCACCGACAGGTAGTTGGCGCCGGCGACGTAGGCCTTCTTCCCGTCCGGGGTGACGGCGACGGCGTTCGGGCTGATCAGCGGTAGCACCGAGATCCTGGTGACCGCCCTGGTCGCGGTGTCGATCGCCAGCACCGAGCCCTTGTCGGTGTTGAGGTCGCCGTGATCGGTGACGTAGGCGGTACGGCTGTCCGGGGTGAACGCGATGCGGCCGACCCTCGCGCCGACGTCGATGACGCCGCTGACCGTCCTGCTCGCGGTGTCGATGACCGTCACCCTGCGGTCCTCCGCGCTGGTGGCGTACGCGAAGGCCCCGTTCGGGCTGACTTCGACCGCGACCGGGTACCTCCCGGCGCCGATGTACGCCGGTCGGTCGGCGGCCACCGCCACGGCCGGCACCGACGCGACCAGAGCCGCGACCGCGAGCAGGCCGACTGCCGCCGATCTCGACCGGATTCTTCGTGTGTGACCCTGCATGGCGCACTTCCCCTCTTGACCCATTCTTGGCACGCAACCGCAGTCGTCGACGACGCGCGCCGCTGCGCCCTGATTTGCCCGGATCTTGCCAGACGGGCATGCCCGCCCGGGGGGAATCGTGCTACTGGGCAACGGCAGGCCCGGGTGCGATGGTTCGGTCGCCGTAGTGCTTCCATCCACTGTGGACTGTCAAAGCCGGCCGTGTCCGGTTGACTGGTACCCCACAGGCGCCCGTGACCCGGTGCCGGAGCTGCGCTCGGGCCTTCACGTCGAGACGGCGGCTACCGGGCCGGTGTGGCTCGGTAGCCGCCGTGCGAAGCGCTGCTGTTAGCAGCTGCCGTTCGACTCCTTCATGCCGGTGTTGGCGCCTGCGGTCTGGGCGACGATGGCCGGCACGCAGGAGGCCTGGTCGAGCGTGAAGCTGTAGGGGATGTTGACGGTGGTGGTGGACTTGACGTCCGGTCCGGCGGGCTTGTTCTCGCTGCCGGGGGCGGACCAGGTGACGTTGTCGAAGATGTTGCCGCTGACCTGCCAGTAGCCGGCCATGTCGGTGTAGAACGTGCCGAGGACGTCGCGGGAGTTCTTGAAGTAGTTGTTGTCGACCTTGGCCTTGGCGCCGGCCCGGGAGTTGATGCCGGACTCGTTGAGGCTCACGTAGTGGTTGTTGTACATGTGGCCGACGCCGCCGCGCAGCAGGGGCGCCCGGGAGTCGATGTTCTCGTACAGGTTGTGGTGGTAGGTGACGAACCCGTTGGAGAGGTCGCTCTCGCTGGACCCGACCAGCCCGCCGCGGCCGGAGTTGCGCAGGGTGCTGTAGGACAGGGTCACGTACTGGGTGTTGTTCTTCATGTCGAACAGGCCGTCGTAGCCTTCGGACTCGCCGCCCGACGCGAGCAGGGTGGTGTGGTCGACCCAGACGTTGCGGACGTTGCTCTCCATGCCGATGGCGTCACCGCCGTTGGACGTGGGAGAACCGGACTTCTTCACGTTCCGGACCGTCACGTTCCGGATGATGATGTTGCGCGAGTCGCGGATGTGGATGCCCAGTTGGTCGAAGACCGCTCCGCTGCCGACGCCGATGATCGTGACGTTGCTGATCTGCTTGAGTTCGATCACGCCCGAGGCGGTCGAGCAGCTGCCGCCCGACACCTGACTGGTGTTGCCGTGGTTGATCGTGCCCTCGACCTCGATGATGATCGGGGTGGAGCTGCTGGCCCGGCCGCACAGGGCCGCGTGGATCTGCGTTCCCGTGGTGGCCCGGACCTTCGCCCCGCCCTGACCGCCGGTGGTCCCGCCGTTCTGGGTCGCGAAGCCGGTCGCGGCACCCGTGGGCGGCGGGTTCGACGTCGTGGTGGTGGTCGTGGTCGACGTCGTCGTGCTGGTGGACGTCGAGGTGGAAGTGGAGGTCGACGTCGAGGTCGGCCCTCCGCTCGTCGGGGTCAACGTCCACTGCTTGGTGGCCACGCTGTCGCAGGAGTTGGTCTGCACCAACGCGCCGACGGAGGTGGAGCTGTCCTTGATGTTCATGCACTTGGTGCTGTTGGTGTCGACCAGGCGGTAGTTGCTGCCGCTCGCGGTCGCGGTCCAGATCTGGCCGGGGCCGTCGGTGCACGCGACCTGCTGGATCGCCTTGCCCGCCGATGTGGACGCGTCCTGCACGCCGACGCACAGGCCCGTGGCGACCGAGCTGATCCGGTAGCCGCCGCTGACCGCGGTGAGCTTCCACTGCTGGCTGCTGTCGGTGCCGCACGACGCCTGCTGGAGCTGGACGCCGGCGCTCGCGGTCCCGTTGGGCACGTTGAGACAGTGCCCGGTGCCGACATTCTTCACGGTGTACGTGCCCGCGCCGATCGCCGCCGAAGCGGTCGTGATCGGCCAGACGACGAGCGTGGCGGCCAGCGCCGTGGCGCCCGCCGCCGCTGCCAGGCCCACGCGCCATCGCGCACCGCGCCGCTGTGCGGCCCGCGTGGCGGCCCGTGTGGTGGGAGGTTGAACATTCATCGACTTCTCCGCTTCTGACTTACCCGGACGCCGGAACTGGCGGTGGCGTTCACGCTGGGCGGAACCCGCTGTGGAGAAATCCACCGGCACGCGTCGGCCAATGCCACGCGTCCAAGGTGCTTCCTCACGTCGTTGTGGGAAACCGCTTTCCCATCGAATGCTAGATAGTCCGGAAGTGGCTGGTCAATAACGGTTTTCGCAGGCGGCGGTCGGTAAGTGTCGAATACGATCGAACGCCCAGGTCACGGGTGGTTGAACTGATCAGCTGCCAGCTGCGGGATCAATGCGGCCGGTCATACTTGTGAACAGAATCGACGGGTGCCGATCACACTTGTGAACAATGGGGCGACGGTGGTCGCATTCAGCCCGGCGGTGGCCTCCGAGAGCCAGTCCGGACCATGCCCGCGAAACCGGAAGTACACCCGCAGCGGTTGAGCAGAAGCGTGCTGGGCGGGTGGAGTTCGCCGTGTTCGCGCTGTCGTCGGCGGACGGGTTGGACGAGGGGTTCGTTCTGCCGTCTGGAGGCTGCCTTCCGTTGCCGCCTGTGGTGATCGAGGGGCGCGAGGCGCAGTGGCTCGTGTCGCCGACTGAGTGTGACGGGCTGATGACCGGGCCTGAGCCGGCAGGGCTGTTGACCTTGGAGACATCAACCGGCGTTGACGCGCCAGACCGGTCCGCTAGGGCCGGGGCGAAAGACTCGCGGGAAACCATCCGGAGCAACTGCACCCAGACCGTCGACGACTTCAATCGGATGGGCGTCGAGACCGTGGTCAACCGAGTGCCCAGCAGGGAAGCACTGGTGCGCCACTGGGGGGATCCGGGCCTGGCGGTGCCGGCCACCGGTCTCACCAGCATGCTCATGCACATCCTGGCCGACAAGCCGGAAGAGGGCTCCTCTTTCCTCCCCCAGTGGCTCGCGATCACCCTGGTTGCCATTGCCGGGCTCGGCCTGTTCGGCAACGTCGTTGTCGTTACACCTGTTCGGCCTCGGTGTGGCCGGCGAGCTGCTCGACGGCCACACCGCGCGGCAGGAATTGGTGTTCATCGGCGTCGACCTGGACCGCGACGAACCCCGCCGCCGCCTCGACCCCGCCCTGCTCGCCGACGCCGAACTGGCGATCGGTCCGACCGCGTGACGGCGGTTCCACGACCCGCTGCCCGCGTGGGACGACCTCGAAGCGCACCTGAACGAACACCTCTCCCCCGCTCCGCGCAGGCCGGTGGGGCGGCAGTGACGACGGGGCACGCACACGAGCATGACTCACATCACCGTTGATAACGGTTATCAGATGCAGTTACGCTCTCGCCGCCCCTTGCCCCCAGAGTGATCGGCTTCGTCATGGCTGTTCGTCCGCGGTCGTCCGCGTCGGTCGACCGCGACCGGCGGGCGTCCGTTCGCCGGTCGCGGACCGTTCAGCGGGTGGCGGTCGCGGCCCTCGGCCTCGCGATCCTGGTGCTGGTGATCGCCTCCGGCTCGATCGGAACGGTCGAGGTCGGGCTCGTGGACACGGCGCGGATCGTGGTCGGGCACCTGGTGCCGGGTATGCCGTGGATGTCGGACGGCAGCCTGACAGTGCTGCAGGACCAGGCGGTGTGGCAGTTCCGGCTGCCCCGTGCCCTGCTGGCCGGGCTGGCGGGCGCCGGGTTGGCGCTGGCCGGCGCGATCATGCAGGTGATCGTGCGCAACCCGCTGGCCGAGCCGTACCTGCTCGGTGTGTCGTCGGGCGCGGGAGTCGGCGCGGTGCTGGTCATCACCCTCGGCTCGGCGGCCGTCGGTGGCCTCCCGCTCGGCGTGGCGGCGTTCGCCGGGGCGTTGGTGGCCAGTGCGTGCGTCGCGCTCATGGCCCAGCGCGGGGGCGTGCTGTCGCCGACCAGGATGATCCTGTCGGGTGTCGCCCTGGGTTCGCTGTTCAGCGCGGTGACGAGCTACCTGACGTTGACGACCGAGGCGCAGAACGTGTTCAGCGTCCTGTTCTTCCTACTGGGCAGCGTATCCGCCGCGTCCATGGGTTCACTGGTGGTTCCCGCGGTGGCGTTCGTGGTGGCGTGTGTCGTCGTCGGCCTGCGAACGCGGGCGATGAACGCGCTGCTGACCGGTGACGAGTCCGCGACTGCGTTGGGTGTGGACGTGAACCGGCTGCGGGCCGTCCTGCTGGTGACCGCGGCGCTGCTGACCGGGTCGGTGGTGTCGGTGAGCGGGGGGATCGGCTTCGTGGGCCTGGTGATCCCGCACGTGGCGCGCATCCTCGTGGGCGCGGACCACCGGCGGATGCTGCCGGTCGCGGTGCTCGGCGGCGCGGCGTTCCTGATGCTCGCGGACCTGTTGTCGCGCACGGTGGCGACGCCCGCAGAGGTGCCGATCGGCATCCTCACCGCGGTGGTGGGCGCGCCGTTCTTCCTGTGGCTGATGCGCCGTGACACGGGCGCGCGGGCGGGACTGGACCGATGAGGGTGCGCTTCGACCGCGTCAGCGCCACCCTGGGTGGCCGCGACGTGCTGCACGACGTGGACCTGGAGGTCCGCTCGGGCCGGTTCCTCGGGTTGGTCGGCCCCAACGGCAGCGGCAAGTCGACGCTGCTGCGCACGCTCTACCGCGCCGTCGCGCCGTCGTCGGGCCGGGTGCTGCTGGACGAGCAGGACGTGTGGCGCGTCGACCGGCGCACCGTCGCCCGGTCGGTGGCGGTCATGACCCAGGAGACGCCGACCGAGTTCGACCTCACCGTCCTGGACGCGGTGCTGCTCGCCAGGGTGCCGTTCCAGCGCGGCTTCGGCCGTGACACCGACGCCGACCTCGACCTGGCGTGGAGTGCGTTGGAGCGGGTGGGCGCGGCCGACGTCGCGGACCGGCTCGTCGGCCGGCTGTCCGGCGGGCAGCGGCAGCGGGTGATGCTGGCCCGCGCCCTCGCCGCGGACGCGCCGGTCCTCGTGCTCGACGAGCCGACCAACCACCTGGACATCGCCTTCCAGCTGGAACTGATGCGGATCGCGACCGACCTGGACCGCACGATCATCGCGGCGCTGCACGACCTCAACCTCGCCGCCACGCACTGCGACGAGATCGCGGTGCTGCGCGGAGGACGGCTCGTCGCGGCGGGCACACCGGCCGAAGCCCTCGCGCCACACGTGGTCGAAGACGTGTTCCGGGTCGGTGTCGACCAGCTCACGCATCCGCGCACCGGCCGTCCCGTCCTGGTCTTCGACCACCCGCGGCCGACCGGTCCAGGTCCAACCGAACACAGAGATGAGATCCATGCGTAGCACCCTGTCCCTGGTCGCGTCGTTCGTCAGCGTCACGCTGGTGGTCGCCGGCTGCGGTACCCCGGTCACCCCCGCCGGCACCCCGACGAGCGGCGCCGGCGGTGCGGTCACGATCAGCAACTGCGGTCGGGACGTCACCGTCGACGGCGTGCCGAGCGCGGCGGTCGGGTTGAGCCCGTCGCAGACCGAACTGCTGCTGCGACTCGGCCTGGCGGACTCGCTCGTCGGGCAGGCCCAGACCGCCACCGCGCCGCTGTCGGACGACGTGGCCGGTCTGGCCGCCGACGTCCCGGTGTTGAGCGAGTCCGGGCCGCCGAGCCGGGAGCAGCTGCTGAACGCGAAGCCGGGCTTCGTGTTCTCCCCGACGATGTACGAGTTCAACGCCGAGCAGGGCTTCGCGAGCCTGGAGCAGTTGCAGCAGGCAGGGGTGGCCGCCTACGTCGCCACCGGCGGGTGCGCGGAGCGGCGCATGAGCGGCACGGTCGAGGACGTCTTCACCGACCTGGAGAACCTCGGCAAGGTCTTCGCCGCGTCGGACAAGGCCGCGCCGCTGATCGAGAAGGGCAAGGCCGACCTGGCCGCGGTGGACACGGCGCTCGCGGGTCGCGCGAAGCCGACCGTCGCCCAGGTGTACCTGGAAGGCACGACCGTGACGGCGATCGGGGCCGGGATCGAGTACGACATCATCCGCCGGTCGGGTGGCGACAACGTGTTCTCGCCGCAGGACCCGCAGTTCGCGAAGTTCTTCGCCGCGCAGATCACCCCGGAGGCGTTGGCCGCCGCCGACCCCGACGCGCTGGTGTTCGCGGTCAACTCCCCCGAGCACGAGCGGACGACCGCCGACTTCCTGAAGCGCACGTTCCCCGACATGACGGCGGTGCGCGAGCAGCGGCTGATCGCGATCGACGCCGCCGACACCTACCCCGGCACCCTGGGGAACGTGGCCGTGGTGCGGGAGATCGCGGAGCGGCTGCACCCGGACGCCTTCACGTCGTGATCCACCGCAGGCTCTTGCGGCTGGCGGGTGTCGTCGCCGGACCGGTCGTGCTCCTGGCGTTGTTGTCGACGCTGGTGTCCGCCTCCCACGTCACCGCCGCCGTGCTGACGGCCGCCGTGCTCGCCGACCTCGTCAGCGGGGACGGGGCCGCCGCGGTGCCGTCGATCGCGGCGCTGGTCGGCGTCGTCGCGGTGCGCGCGGCGCTGCTGTGGCTGCGGGAAGTCGCGGCGGCCAGGTTCGGCATCGCCATCCGGACCCGGTTGCGCGGTGAGCTGTTGCGACGCATCACCGCGCTGGGGCCGGCGTGGGCGCAAGGAGAGCGGTCCGGCGCGATCACCCACACAGTCGTGGACGGTGTGGAGGCCCTGGACGCCTACTACAGCCGCTACCTGCCCCAACTGCTGGTGACCTGTCTGGTGCCCGCCGCCGTGACGGGGTGGCTGTTCACCGTCTCCGCCCCGGCCACGGCGGTTCTCGCCGCGGCGGTCCTGTGCGCCGTGGTGGTACCCCGGTTCTGGGACGCCCGGCTGCTCAGGACGGGCCGGACCCGGTGGCGTGCCTACGAGAAGCTCGCGGCGGACTACCTGGAGGCGACCCAGGCGATCGGCGTCCTTCGGGTGTTCGGCGCGGGCCGGCGGACCGGGGACGCGCTCGCCGAACGCGGCGAGCACCTGCACCTCACCACGATGACCCAGCTGCGCGTCTCGCTCGTGGAGTCCGCCGTCAGCTCGCTCGCCCTGCACCTGGGCACCGCCGCCACCATCGTCGTCGCCTGCGCCGGGGTCCTGGGCGGCACGGCGCCCGCCGGATCGACGCTGGTGTTCCTGCTGTGCGCCAGGGAGTGCTTCCGACCCGTGCTCGACCTGTCCGCCCACTGGCACCTCGGCTACCAAGGGCTCGGCGCGGTGGAGGGCATCGACGAGATCCTGACGGCCCGCCCGGTCGTCGCGGACACCGGAACGCGCACCGAACCCGCGCGTCCGGGGGCGGGCCTGCGGCTGCGACAGGTCTGCTACCGCTACCCGAACGGGGCAGGTGTCACCGAAATCGGGTTCGACTGCACGCCCGGCGCCACCACCGGGATCGTGGGCCCGTCGGGTGCGGGCAAGAGCACGCTCGCCCGGCTCATCGTCCGGCACGCCGACCCGCAGGAGGGAACGATCGAACTCGACGGGACGCCGATCACCGACTACACCCTCGCCGCCCTGCGCGCGAGCATCGGCGTCGTCGGCCAGCACACCTACCTCTTCCACGGCACCGTCGAGGAGAACCTGCGCCTCGCCCGCCCCGACGCCACACCGGAGGAAGTCCGCGCCGCCGCCCACGTCGCCGACGCGCTCGACTTCGTCCAGGCGCTGCCCGAGGGCTTCGACACCGTGCTCACCGAGAACGGCATCCGGCTCTCCGGCGGACAGCGGCAACGGCTCGCCATCGCCAGGGCCGTGCTCGCCGCGACACCCGTGCTGCTGCTGGACGAGGCGACCTCCGCCTTGGACGTCGACACGGAGCGCCGCGTCCTGACCCGGCTCGCCGAACACTGCCCGGGCACCACCCGCATCGTCATCGCGCACCGCGAGAGCGCCCTGCGCGACGCCGACACGATCGTCACGATCGACTCCGGCCGCGTCGCCGCCGTCGTCTCCGCGGCGGCGCACCGGTGAAGGGCCCGCTGCGACGCCTGCTGCCCGTCATCGCCGAGCAGCGGTCCACGTTCGGCTGGACCATCGCGGCCAACGCCGTGGCCCAGGTCGGCGCGCTGACGGCGGCGGTGGTCGGCACGTGGCTCGCGGGCCGGACCGCCGCGACCGGCGACGCGCCACTGGTGCCCGCGGCCATCGTCCTGTGCGGCGTCGCGGTGCTCACCGCCGCGATGACCTGGCGCGAGTCGTGGGTCTCGCACGACCTGGCCTACCGGTTGATCACCACCCTGCGCGCCCGCGTGTTCGACCGCCTCCGGGTGAGCCTGCCCGACCGCCGCACGCCCCGCCGCAGCGGCGACCTGGCCTCCGTGGCGTTCGCCGACGTCGACCGGCTCGAATGGCTGTACGCCCACACCGCGGCCCAGGCGCTCACGTCCCTCGTGCTGGTAGCCGCGACCACGACGCTGTCGCTGCTCGTCACGCCGTGGCTGTTGCTGGTGTGGGCGCCGTTCGTCGTGGTGGTCGCGGCGTTGCCCTGGCTGTTCGGCCGGGTCGCCGCCCGGCAGGGTGCCGAGCTGACCGAGGCCGCCGCCACGCTCAACGCCGAGCTCGTCGACACCGTCCGCGGCCTCGACGAGCTCAGCGCCGCCGGCGCCCTGGACCGCCGCACCGCCGCGCTCGACCGGCACACCGGCGTGCTGACCGCCGTACAGGCGCGGATCGGCTCCCGGACCGGAGTCGAACGCGCGATCACCGACGCGGCACTGTCGCTCAGCGCGATCGGCGCCCTCGCGGTCTGCGCGGTCAACCTCGACGCGGTCGGCCGCGCGCTCGCGCCGGTCGCCCTGGTCCTGGCCACGGCGGCGCTCGGCCCCATCTCGCAGATCTCCGACCTGCTGCGCAACCTCGGCACCCTGCGCGCCGCCGGCACCCGCATCGTCGACGTCCTCGACCGCACACCCGCGGTCCGCGAAACCGCCGCACCCCGACGGCTACCGCCGCGCGACCTGGCAACCGGCCTGGTGTTCGACCGCGTGACGTTCCGCTACGGCGACGGCCCGCCCGTGCTGCGCGAGGTGTCCTTCACCGTCCGCCCCGGCGAACGGGTCGCCCTCACCGGCCCGTCCGGCGTCGGCAAGACGACCTGCGCGCTGCTGGCCACCCGGATGTGGGACCCCGACGACGGCCGCATCACCCTCGACGGCGTCGACCTCACCGACCTGGCGGACGACGACCTGCGCGGTGCGATCAGCGCCGTTCCGCAGGACCCGGGGCTGCTCGCCGGCACGATCGCCACCAACATCAGGCTCGGCCGCCCCGACGCGGACGACCACGACGTCGAGCACGCGGCACGCAGGGCCGGGATCCTCGACCCGCGCGCCGGGCTCCCCGGCGGACTCGACACCCTCGTCGGCGAGGCAGGCGCGGGCCTGTCGGGTGGTCAGCGGGCGCGGGTGGCCGTCGCCCGAGCGCTGCTGGTCGACCCCCGCGTCCTCATCCTGGACGAGGCGACCGCCAACCTCGACCCCGACGCCGACGCGGCCATCACGGCCGCGCTCACCTCGGCGGGCGACAACGTCGGTGTCCTGGTCATCGCCCACCGTCCCGCCACCCTCGCCCGCTGCGATCGGATCGTCGACCTGCGGGAGGCACAGCGAACGAGGTGACCCGCCGCGGCCGCGGTCAACCGGCCACGCGCGGCGAACACCGGGGCCGGTCCGGGTTCCCGCCGGGCGCGTCGATGGCCGTCAAGACCTTGATCCTTCTTCGCCGTCGGGCCGACCCGCTTGCGACGCGTCAGGACCACCGTGACGATGCCGGCCGTGGTGAGCAGCACGGCGAGCGCCCTTGGGACCGCTCGACGTCCGGGTCACGACCGAGCCCGTCACCTCTACCCGCGGTCCCCGCCGGAGCCGTCGCTCCCGAGAGTCCGCTTTGGCGCGTCCGCGGGAGGGTCCGGGCACCGCGAAGCGGTCCGAAGTGGATCAGTGCTCGTCGTAGTGCTCGCCGTGGACGGCATGGCGGTGACCGTCGTGCACGTAGTCGACGTGGTCGCCGTGCGGGACGGCCACGTGGCCGCAGCCCTCGCCGTGCGCGTGGGCGTGGTCGTCGTGGGCGCCGTGGTCGGCCGGTTCGCACTCGTCGAAGTGCCCCTCGTGAGCCCGGTGCAGGTGACCGTCGTGCGCGTAGTCGACGTGGTCCTCGTGCGGGACGGCCACGTGGCCGCAGCCCTCGCCGTGCGCGTGGCCGTGATCGGTGTGCTCGAGGTGTGCCGTGGTCACAGGCAACCGCCTTTCGATGTCCCGGGCCTCGCATCACCCGGATGTCCCAACGCCCGTAACCGAGCGCAACAACACATTAGGACGTGCGCATGTATGCCGCACCTCGACCGATCGCCCGACCGGCCCAGCGGCGCCCGAGAACCCTTCAATTGAGAACGCTTGTCATTTACGGGGTGGCGCATGGACACCTCATGCTGACCGAACTGCGCTTGGAGCACGGTTGCCTGTTGTGCACGATGCGGCTGGACCTGCTGCCGCTGCTGCGAAGTCTGGACGGGCCGGTGGTGGTGGTGCACCTGGACCCGTGCCCGCCCTGGAGGAGGGGCCGGACTCAGGTGGCCACTGGCAGGTCGGCGATGCGCCATTCGAGCATGCCGTCCGCGAGACGGCGTGCTTCACGACCATGTGCGGTGAGCAAGCGGACGGCCTCGTGGGCGAGTACGCAGTAGGCGCCACGGCAGTAGGCGACGATCTCCTGTGCCATCGGGATCTCTGCGAGCCGGTCTGCCAACTCCTCGACCGGGATGGAGATCGCACCCGGGATGTGGCCGGCGTCGTACTCCTCACGAGGCCGCACATCCAGGACCACCACATCGCCGGACCGGGCGCGCCGTACCAGTTCATCCCGAGTGACCTGCTCGGTGTCCTGGCCGAGATAGGCGATACGGGCGGCTTCGACATCCGGCAGGTGCTCACTGGCTACCGTCCGCACGAGCGCGTACAGCCCGGCGACATCGGTGCCGGTGAGCCGGTAGTACACCTTCGTGCCCTCCCGACGGGTCGTCACGAGGTTGGCTTGCTTGAGCGTCTGGAGGTGCGCCGACGCTGTGGTCAGCCCCAGTTCGGCCACGCGCGCGAGCGCCTCCACCGTACGTTCGCCCTGTGCCAGCAAGTCCAGCAGTTCCAAGCGTTTCCCACTGGCCAAAGCCTTGCCCACGCGGGCGAATTGCTCGAACAGCGCCGTCTTCGCGTCTCTGTCGCCCATCGTTCTCCAATCATCCATGGAGCATCGTATTCCACGTGGTGATGGCGCGTGAAGGCCCGGACCGACCTTGTCGGGGCCGCGTCAGGATAGCTTTCGCTGATCTTGTTCCGCTCGTCGTCGAGGGCCTTGGGGTGTCAACGGGCGCTACAACGGAACACGGACGGGTCCTTCTCGACGGACGAATGGGGTCGCACTCGTCACCTCGTCGCCGAAGGACCCGTCCGCGGCATCAAGCTCCGTCCGCTGTCACCCGACGTCGTGACAGCATGAGCTGTGCCGCGACCAGCACCACCGGCACGGCGGCCAGCCTGGCGAGCCATGGGTAGCCCCAGGCATCGAGGACCGCACCCGCGGGGAAGGCGGCCATGGCGGCGGCCAGTTGCATCAGGAGGTCGGACACGCCCTGTGCTCGCGGGCGTGCGGACTCCTGCACCGACCCGGTGAGCAGTGCCGACCCGGCCACGAATCCAGCGGACCAGCCCAGGCCCAGTACCACCAGGCCGACCATGATGCCGGTCACGGCGTTGCCGTGGGTCGTCTGGAGAATTCCGCACGCGAGCAGGAGAAGTCCAAGTCCGAGACCGAGGACCTTCCGTGCGCCGAAGCGGTCGACCAGCCAGCCGAAGAGCGGCGACAGCAGGAACATGCCGGCGAGGTGCACACTGATGGCGGCGCCGACGACCCGTAGTGATTCGCCACCGTGATGAAGGTGCAGCGAGGCCATGTTCATACCTGACACCATCACCGCGTGGACGACCGCGACGGCGATGACGGCGCGGCGGGCTTCCGGGGTTCGTGCGAGGAGCCGCAAGGTGGGGCGAAGCTTGCCTGCCTTGACGGGTTGAGCGTCGCCACCGCTCAGCGATCGGGCCAGTAGCAGGGGATCGGGTCGGAGCCACAGGTACGCCGCTCCGGCGGAGAGCACCAGTCCGAGGCCGATCACGAAGAACGGGCCGGTGAACGCCGGGAGGCCGATCCCCCGTGCGATCTCATCCGAGGGTCCGGCGAGCAGCGGCCCGGCGACACCACCGAACGTGGAGGCCCAGACGACGATGCCGATCGCACGACCGCGTTGGTGTGATTCGGCCAGGTCGGTGGCGGCGAAGCGGGCTTGAAGTCCGGCCGCGACAGCGGCCCCGACCAGGGTCGTTCCAAAGAGGACCAACAAGAAGACCTCGACCACACCACCGACGACGACGATCACGGCGCCCATGCCGGCGACGAGGTATCCCGAGGTGACGCCGATGCGGCGACCGCGGCGAACGGTCAACTCGGCCAGTGGCACGGCGGCGAGGACGCCACCCGCGATGGTCGCCGCCTGGGCCAAGCCGGCGAGCGTGGAGGAATGCGTGAAGTCCTGGACGAGCAGGGCGGTGACCGGCGATGCCATGGCCATCACGACTGCGAAGATGATCTGAGTGCCGAGCAGCACTCTGATTGTGCGCCGCTGCACGGCAGGGACGTCGATGGTAGCCGCACTATCGAACACGTGACTTCTCCCTGTGTGATAGTCGCACCAGAACTCGCCTGCCGAACGGCAGCAGACGACTGGGATTCAAGCGCGACAGGAGGAACGGGCCGACAATCGGACCGCGCTATCCACAGGTGTCACAGCCCTGCGCGGGCGACGTGCCCCGACCGGGCACTCGACGGGCACGGCATCGACGGGACGCCCCGGCGGTGTTTCCCGGGGCGAGGTCCCTGACGACCCACGCCATGCGCATGACATGCAGGGTATCGGTGACGGTGTGCTCACGCCAGACCTCTGTGGGTGAGTGGCGCTTGCTCATCCACGGGAAAGAAGTCTGCCTGTCCCCCATTGGCGACGTGTCCGCCGTTGGCCGGCCAACGGCGGACACGCGACCTGTACTCACTGATCTTCGAACAAGGGAGTGCTGAGATACCGCTCGCCTGTGTCGGGGAGGATCACGACGATGAGAGCGTCCTTGTGCTCCGGTCGCCTTGCCATCGTGGTGGCGGCGTGAAGCGCGGCACCCGCGGACACACCCACGAGGATTCCCTCGGTGCGCGCCAAGTGACGTGCCGCAGCGCGGGCGTCCTCGATGGAGATCTGGAGAACGTGGTCATACACCCCGGTGTCGAGGACCTCGGGCACGAAGCCCGCTCCGATGCCTTGGATGCCGTGTGGGCCCGGAGCCCCTCCGGACAACACGGGAGAGCCGGTCGGCTCAACGGCGACCACCACGACGTCGGGGTTCTTCTCCTTGAGGATCTGACCGATCCCCGTCACCGTTCCGCCGGTGCCGACGCCGGACACCAGGACGTCGACCTGTCCGCCGGTGTCCTGGAGGATTTCCTGTGCTGTGGTCCGGCGGTGGATCTCGGGGTTCGCGGGGTTCTCGAACTGGCGCAACCGGAACCAACCGTTGCGTTCCTCCAGTTCGATCGCTCGCTCGATCGCGCCCCTCATGCCGTCGGCGGCAGGCGTCAACTCGACGTTGGCGCCGTAAGCGCGGAACAGGGCTCGGCGTTCCACGCTCATGCTCTCGGGCATCGTGAAGGTCGCCGGGTATCCCTTGGCGGCGGCCACCATCGCCACACCGACGCCGGTGTTGCCGCTGGTCGGCTCGACGATGTGCTGGCCGGGCCGGAGCGAACCGGTCGCCTCGGCGTCCTCGATCATCGCCAGGGCGATGCGATCCTTGACGCTGCCGCCAGGGTTGAACGACTCGAGTTTGGCGATCAGCCTGGCCGGGACGTCCTTGCCGAATCGGCTGAGTTCCACCATGGGGGTGCGGCCGATCAGATCGGTCACGGACGCGTGGATGACACTCACTGTGCTCCTCTCGGGGTTACATCAAAAGTGGCGTGCCAACCTAGATGCAGTATTCCATGATCTGTTCGTCCGTCAGCTTGCCGATCTGCGCCGAGATGTCGCTCTTGGCGGCCCGGACGACGGAGTGAGCGGGAATGTCCTGCAAAACCAGCGCATGTGCGCCGACGACCGAATCGTGTCCGACGACAACAGGGCCGAGGATGCTCGCGCCGGTGCCGACCACGACACGGTCACCGATAGTGGGGTGCCGCTTGTCGAGCCGATCGCCGTCGGTCCACCAACCCTTACTTCCCAACGTGGTGCCGTGGTACAACATCACGTCGTCTCCGACCACTGCCGTCTCGCCGATCACGACTCCCATGCCGTGGTCGATGAAGCACCTGCGCCCGATGACCGCACCGGGGTGGATCTCGATTCCGGTCAGCATCCGGACGACCTGGGAGATCGCACGAGGCAGCAACGGGATCCGTCGACGGTGCAGGCGGTGCGCGAGTCGGTACGACCAAATTGCCCAGATGCCGGGATAGAAAAGGACTTCCAGTCCGCTCACGCCACGTAAGGCCGGGTCCTTTTCGCGCGCAACCCTCACTTCTTCGAGCACGGTGCGTTCCCCCCAGCGTGTGGCGCAACGACTTCATCGTGTCCGACGTCGGCTTCACGGACGAACCACATGCGACACTCTCGGCGTAACCTTCGGCTGGAGAGCCTCCGGTCGCCGCAGTGGTCGGACACGTCGTGGTCAGACTCTACATGGCCTGCTACGGTATTCCAAGGAACATTTGAGGAGAGTTCGCGTGGGGGACGACGGACGCCTGTCGATGCTCGACCAGTTCGCGCTGGTCGGTAAGGCGTTGGGCAGCGGGAAGCGGTTGGAGCTCCTGGACCTCATCGCTCAGCGCGAGCGGACGGTCAGTTCGCTGGCGGAGCTGACCGGCCTCGGCCTGTCGACGACTTCGGCGCACCTTCAGGTCCTGAAGCGCGCCAGGCTCGTCACGACACGACGTGAGGAAACGTCCGTGTACTACGCCCTGGCCGGCGATGATGTCGCCTCGCTGTACGTACTGGTGCAGAAGGTCGCCCGAAGCCACATCGCGGACGCGGAACGGGCGCGGCTGAAGTACCTGGGCGTCTCGGACGACAGCGACATAGAGAAGGTCGACCGCCACGAGTTGCTGGCCCGGGTCAAATCCGGAGCGGCCGTCGTGGTGGATGTGCGCCCGTGGGACGAGTACGCCGCCGGCCACATTCCCGGAGCGGTGTCCATCCCCCTCGAACAGCTCGAGAGGCGCATGTCCGAACTGCCGCCCGACGTCAATGTGGTGGCGTACTGCCGAGGTGAGCACTGCGTCCTCGCGATCGACGCCGTGCGATTGCTCCGGGAGAACGGGCGCCAGGCCGCTCGGCTCGACTACGGCATGATCGAGTGGCGGGTTTCGGGCGAACCGATCCACACCGCTTCGTAAGCGGCCGAGTAAATCGCGTCGTCGGCAGTTGACCTGCCGCCCGGTCCCAGTCGAGTCACGCTGCGATCGGGCGGCTTCAACCAATGCCGCAACACGCGACGCATCGGCGCATCCGTTACCCGTGGGGCATGGCGAACCGGCGGCGATTCCCGTCGACGCGGCCACTGACGACCACGCGGGTTCTGCACGCAACTCCGACACTTGGGACGCCTTGGCGATTCCTGGTGTGCTTCTCGGCCGATGCGCCGCGACGGAGGATGCCCATCGGTCGATCATCCGATGACCAGACCGGCTTTGGCGCGGTCCGATTTCGATCCGCCATCCGAAGTAGAGCGATCCTCAATATTGCCCGATAGGGACCTTCAGGCCGTTCCACCTGCCTGAATGGCGGTCGGACGGCGCCCGGGATGATCTTCGCGCAGGTCTTGCGCACCACCAGTGTTCAATGTAATTTTGGAGCAATGCGGCTACCTGGGGGGATGCCATGGGGGAAGGGCGGACCGGCTTGCGCGAGCGCCGGTCGGACATGCCTGAATCGTTGACCTGCCACCGGCGCCGCGCGTATGCGCATCCCGTGCTGCGTTCGCGAGCCGGCCCACGAGTCACATTTCACTCAGCGCGATAGTCCAGCCGGCACGCCTTCACCCCCAGCCGGCTTGGTCCGCGAGGGTGAATGTCCTCGCAATTGAACTCCGTCGACGGACTTCGCATGTCCGGCGTGCTGCCGAACTTGACCCTGTCTGCTATTTCGTGATGCGTGAAGGTTGCCTAACACGTGAAAATACTAAATCGTTCCTTAGTCTTCGTGACGTTGGCCGCATTGACCGCGTGCGGCACAACCGACACCTCGACCGAGGTGAACAGTCAAGGCATGCCCGGCGTTTTACGGGTGGGCATCATCCCGAACATGGCGCCCGACAAGCAGAGTGCCAGGTACGCGCCGTTGAAGGACTACCTGGCGACGAAACTCAACACGAAGATCGAACTGTTCGTCGCCACCGACTACGCGGGCGTCGTCGCCGCACTCGCGGCCGAGAAGGTCGATCTCGCATACCTGGGCGGTCTGACATACGTGCAGGCCAAGGCGCAGGTGGACGTCCGACCGCTGGTGACGGAAACAGACCGGGAAACCGGTACCAAAGAATACTTATCGGGCATCGTCGTGCGCAGTGACTCCTCGTACCAGAGCGTCGACGACGTCGTCGACGGTAAAGGCACGTTCGCGTTCGGCGATGTCAGTTCGACGTCCGGCAGCCTCTATCCGCGGGTGATGCTGAACGCCGCGGGCGCCAGCTGCTCGGCTTCGGCGATCGACAAGTGCCCGCCACTGGGCAAGGTCGCCTTCACCGGCGGGCACGACGCCGCCGCGCAAGCCGTGCTCAACGGGTCCGCCGACGCGGGCGGTATCGAGATGCGCATCCTCCACCGCCTGGAGAACGAGGGAAAAGTTCCGAAGGACCGGTTGCGGGTTGTCGGTAGCGAGAAGGTCATGGGCTACCCGTGGGTGATGCGCGAAGCACTGCGGGAGAAGGCGGCCTCGGCCATCACCGAGGCGTTCCTCGAGATCAAGCAGCCGGAGTTGCTCGACCTGATGCAAACCACCGGGTATCAGCAGGTGACGGATGCCGACTACACGTCGGTGGAGCAGCGCGCCCTCGAACTCGGCCTGCTGACGCGTGGCTGACGAGCCCTCGCCGGCCGCCTGTCCAACGTTCCCCACCGGAAAGGTCGCGAAGGCCCATGCAGATTCGACTCGCCGGCTTGTCCGTCACATTTCCCGACCGTGAGTCCCCCGCGCTCGACGACGTCTCCCTGGTGATCGAGAACGCGGAGCACGTCGTCCTCCTCGGGCCGTCCGGCTCGGGGAAGACGACCCTCATGCGATGTGTCTTAGGCGCCGTCAAGCCGGACTCGGGAACACTGGTTGTCGACGGAATGGACCCGGCGAAGCCTTCGGAGTTACGCGCGATTCGCCGGAACACCGGCGTTGTGCGGCAAGGCAACGACCTGGTGCACGGCCTGAGGGCGCAGACGAACGCCGTGTTGGGCACCTCGCCCTCGTGGGGATTGCGCGAGTGGGCCGCTGTGCTGCGGGGTCGGGTGCCCGCACGCTACGTGGAGCGGGTCGACGCGCTCGCCGACGCCCAGGGCATCCGTCCCTTTCTCAAGTCGCAGGTCGAGCACCTTTCCGGCGGCCAGCGTCAACGTGTCGCGCTTGTCCGCGCGGTGCTCCCCGAGCCCAAGCTCCTGCTCGCCGACGAGCCCACGTCCGGCTTGGACCCGACCACCGCACAGGCAGCGGTACGCACTCTGAGGGAAGCCGACGGCGTCACGGTGGTCGTCACGACCCATGACTTGTCCATAGCGCGGCAGTTCCCGCGCATCGTCGCACTTCGCGACGGACGGGTCTGCTTCGACGGCCACGAGCTGTCCGATGAAGACGCCCAGGACATCTATGAGGGCACGGTGGTGCGGCCGTGAACTCGAACGCGGGCTCCCGGGTGGAGCCTCGGGTGGCCGCCGCAGACGAGCGTGCGGCGAACCCCGAAGCCCCAGGCGCCGATCCGGATCGTGAGCCCCCGCGAAACGGCGGTGAGCCGGCGGTCCGACACCGGCGCTCCAGGACACTGTGGATGGTTCTCGTCATCGCCGCCGCCGCGGTCGTGTGGTCGCTGAACGGCACGGGTGTCAGCGTTTCCTCGCTGGTGAGTGGTTGGGACAACGCCCAGAAGATCCTGGCCGGGCTCTTCCCACCGAAGACCGACCAGGAGCTGCTGCAGTCGGTCGGCAGCGCCGTGGTCGAGACGCTGCAGATCTCGATCGCGGCGCTGTTCTTCGGCACCGCCGTGGGTTTGGTCCTGGCGTTGCTCATGGCCGGCAACATCGGCGCTCCCAGGTGGCTTGCGATTCCCGCGCGCTGGGTGGCGACCGTTTTCCGCTCCGTGCCCGAACTCTTGTGGGCGCTCGTGTTCGTCGCTGCCGTGGGTCTCGGACCGGCTGCCGGGGTGTACGCCATCTCCCTGCACGCCGCCGGTCTGCTCGCCAAGCTCGTCTCCGAGCAGTTGGAGGCGGTGAACGTGGCACCCGTGGAGGCCGTCCGGCTCACCGGCGCCACGAGGCTGGCGACCGCCGTGCTCGCCATCGTCCCGCAGGCTCGCAACAACATCGCTTCCCTGGTGCTCTACCAGTGGGAGTGCAACATCCGCAGCTCCGCCATCATCGGTTTCGTCGGTGCCGGCGGCATCGGTCAGGCGTTGGGCATTTCGATGCGACTGTTCCGGTACGAGGAGCTGGCCACGCTGATGATCGCGCTGCTCCTGCTCGTCCTCGTCGTCGACCAGATCTCCCGGTTCCTCCGACGCCGCATGGGTGCGGCAACCCGCTAGGCCCGGCCGCTCCGCATGGCCTTGATGCGGGGTAGCCGCTGCATGTCCGTCCCGAAGCACCTGTAGACAGGATGAAGACGATGAAGGTTCTCTTCGTGCTCCATGACCCTCCGTACGGCACCGAGCGTGTGTACAACGGACTGAGGTGGGCCACCGAGGTGGCGCGTCAGGACGGCACCGAGGTCAAGATCTTCCTGTTCGGTGACTCGGTCGTCACCGCCGTCGATGGCCAGAAAACGCCGAACGGCTACTACAACACCGGCAGCATGGCGACCGCATTCATCAGGCAGGGCGGAGAGATCGGGTGCTGCGGTAGCTGCATGGACGCCCGGGGCATGAGTGAGGACAAGATCGTTCAGGGCACCCACCGCTCGTCGATGAAGGAGTTGACCGAGTGGACGATGTGGGCCGACAAGGTCATCAACGTCTGACGCCGGCCAACTCCGCACCCTCCTGATCGACGACGTTCCGGGTGATGCGGTGGCGCAAGCCCCGCATCCTCCGGCATGTCCTCAGTGGTGGACCCGCACAGCGACCAAAAGGAGCGTCATGCCCCGCTTCGGGATGCTGATCGACCTCAACACCTGTATCGGATGCCACGCGTGTTCGGTCGCGTGCAAGAACGAGTTCGACGTGCCGCTCGGGGTGTTCCGCGACACCGTCAAGTACGTGGAAGAAGGCGCGTACCCCAACGCGACCCGTCACTTCATCCCCGTGCTCTGCAACCAATGCGAAGACGCGCCCTGTCTGAACGCCTGCCCGACCGACGCGATCACCCGCAAGCCGAACGGCGAAGTGATCATCGAGGAGGGCGACTGCAACCTCAACCGCTTCTGCATGGCCGCATGTCCTTACGGCGCCATCTATGAGGACCCGCAAACGAAGACCGCGGCCAAGTGCACGTTGTGCGAGCACCGCACGTCGCAGGGCACGGAACCTGCGTGTGTGGAGGCGTGCCCGACGAACTGCCGGATCTTCGGCGACCTCGACGACGACGACAGCGAGATCGCCACCAGGATGCGCGAGAACGACATCACCGTGTGGAAGCCCGACGCGCACACAAGCCCCAAGGTCTTCTACGTCGACCCCAAGCACGCGTTGCCGCTCATCGTCAACGACAGCGTCCAGGTCGACAAGAACGCCGACCTCAAGGGCACGTGACGGATGCTCACGATCCATATCGCCGCCGCACCGTTGCCGGAGTCGCCGTGGGGAGGCCTGTTGGCCGCGTACTTCACCGTGGTCGGAATCCCCAGCGGCCTGACCCTCGCGGCCCTCTGGCACCGCGGCCGATTCCCGGGCACGAGCAGGACGCTGGAGTGGCGCGCCACCTGGATCTCCCTGGTCGTGCTCGGTCTGGCCGGGCTGTTGCTGACGATCGACCTCGGTCGCCCGGAGCGCTTCTTCTTGATGCTGTCGCGCTTCGGCAACTGGGACTCGCCGATCTCCCTCGGCGCGAAGGTCATCGCGATCAAGATGTTCCTGCTGGTGCTGGCGCTGTACCTGTTGTGGCGCCGCCGTGTCCTGTCCTCCGGCACGGCCGTGCCGCTGCCCGCCCGGGGCTCGGCTCTGGTGTTCGACCGCGGCACGGCGTGGCTCCTCGGTGCGGCGAGCGTCGCCTTGGCCGTCTACCCGATCGCGGTTCTGGCCCACACCTGGATGTCCCCGTTGGCCGGCACGAGTGGCGCGGCGCTGATCTACCTGATCACGTCGTTGACCATGGGCGCCGCGGTCGTCCAGTTCCTCCAGGTCTGGGATCACGAGGCGACCGAGCGGCAGCTCTCGACGCATCGCCAGGCCACGCTCGCCCTGCTGATGACCTACGCGGTCGTCTTGGTCTTCGCCGCCATCTCGGTGCCGAACGGCCCTGCCGAACAGGCGTTGGACTCGCTGCTCACCGGTGAGCGGGCCCCGCTCCTCTACGGCGGTGTCATCGGCCTCGGCGTCCTGGCCCCGGTGGTCGTCCTCCTCGGCGCCCGCCACGCGCGGGCGGGCCGGATCGTGTCCGCGGTCGCGATCCTCATCGGCGCCGGATCGCTCCGATACCTCGTTTTCGCCGCCTGACGACCGTTGCCCGAAGACTGATACCTGAAGATCAGGAGACCCACACGTTGACCAGGGACGCTGATACTCCGGGCACGGACACGCCGGATGCCGTGCGGGCGCCAAGCGACGGATGGCGGCTCAGCCGCCGCGACCTGTTCAAGATCGGCGCTTTGGCCGCGGCGGCGGTCGGGGGCGTCGGCGCGATCGAGATCACCACCCGGTTGGCGGCCGACGCCGGCACCGCCGAGGGCCTACCCCGGGCCACCTCCGCGATCCCGTCGCTGTGCCAGATGTGCACGACGGCGTGCGGGATCATCGGCCACATCGCCGACGGCCGGCTGCTGAAGATCACCGGCAATCCCGTGGACCCGAACAGCCAGGGCGCGGTGTGCGCGAAGGGTGTGGCGGGCCCATCCGTGCTCTACGACCCGTTCCGGATGCTCTACCCGCTCAAACGGGTCGGCGAACGCGGTTCCGGTCGCTGGAGGCGCATCACGTGGGACGAAGCGTACGACGAGATGGCGACGAAGCTCCGAGAGATCCGTGAACGGGGCAAGCCCGAGGAGTTCGCGTTCCAGCAGGGCCGGAACCGCTCGTCCGACATCGTCGCCCGGTTCCTCAACGCGTACGGCACGCCCTCGCACTTCAACCACCGCGCACTGTGCTCGGCCAACCGGCGGGCCGCGATCGCGACCACGATCGGCGAGTCCGACTGGGACCTGGGCGACTACGAGAACTCCGCGTACGTCCTCAACTTCGGGTGCAACTGGGCGGAGGCGCACCAGGGCCACATCCCGGTGGCCATCCGGATGATGCGGGCACGTGAGAAGGGCGCGAAGCTCGTCACGTTCGAAACCCGGATGTCGAACACCGCCGCGCTGTCCGACGAGTGGTTCTGCGTCAAACCCGGCACCGACGGCCTGATCGCCCTGGCCATGGCGAACGTCATCTGCCGCGAGGGCCTGTGGGACCGGGAGTGGCTGGAGAGCTGGTCCAACTACGCGCCCGACAAGATCGCCGAACACGTCGCGCAGTACACCCCCGCCCGTGCGGAACAGGAGAGCGGGGTGCCGGCGGCCACCATCGAGCGCATCGCCCGCGAGTTCGCCGCAGCGGCGCCGCGGGCCACGACGATCTGCAACCGCGGCTCGCAGGGGCACCGCAACGGTTACTACAACGACCGCGCCATCACGATGCTCAACGCGCTCGTGGGCAGCATGGGCAAGCCCGGCGGCTGGTGCTGGCACCCACTGTCCGCCTGGGACAAGAAGGCCATCCCCGAGCCCAAGCCGGTGCCGGCCGGTCCGACCGCCCGCAGCGTCATCGCCGAGGCCAAGGACTGGCCGCTGGCAAACGCCTTCGCGGGGAAGATGAAGGTCGCGGAGATCGTCTACCTGTGGATCAAGGAGGGGCGTCAGAAAATCTCCGCGCTGATGACCTACAACGCCGACACGGCCTGGTCCTGGCCGGAGGCGCAACTGGTGCGGGGCGTGCTGCGGGACGAGAAGCTCATCCCGTTCCACGTCTGCATCGACGTCATGTACTCGGAGACCGCACACCTGGCAGACATGATCCTGCCCTGGGCGACATACCTCGAACGCTGGGACATCGACTCCCGACCGGCCCAAGGCCTGGTCGACTACGTCGGTCTCCGCCAGCCGGTCGTCCCACCCCGGGGAGAGTCCAAGGACATCCGGGAGATCTTCCCCGAGATCGCCCGCCGGGTGGGCGGCGGAATGGCGGAGTACTTCCCCTGGAAGACGACCGAGGAGTACTTGGAGGAGTACTTCCGGCCGGTCCCCGGTGGCTTCGCCCACATGAAGGCCAACGGGATCTGGATGGATCAGACCAAGAAGCCGCACTACGAGCCGTACAACAAGCCGCTCACCGCGGAGGACCTCGACGGCTCGACGGAGGACGCCGCGACCGGGATCATCCACAAGGGCGTCGACAGCAAGACCGGGGCGCCCACGGCGATCGGCATCCGCATCGACGGCGTCGCCCTGCGAGGCTTCCTGACACCGTCGCGCAAGGTCGAGATCTACAGCGACTTCGTCGTGCAGAAGGGCAAGGCGGTCGACCGGGAAGTCCACCCGCTGCCGGTGTACGAACCGATCCCGAGCCACCAGCGCGAGTTCCCCGATGATCACCTGATCATGACCAGCTACAAGATCAACGTCCACAACGCGCACCGCACCATGCAGTCCAAGTGGCTGCAGGAGATCTCCCACACCAACCCGGCCTTGCTCAACCGCGCGACCGCGGTCAAGCTCGGCATCCACGATGGCGATTGGATCGAGGTGACCAGCTTCCGACCGCTGGACGCGGCGGTCCCGATGGGTGACGGATCCAAGATGGGCACTCTGCGCACCCGCGTACGGCTCACCGAAGGCGTGCACCCCATGGTCATCGCCATAGCTCACAACGCCGGACGCAGTGTCGGAGGCGCGTACGCGACCAACGGCACGGACACCTCGGACAATCCCGGTTACGGAGCGATCAGCGACCCCGACCTCGATCGCCTGTGGTGGCGCGGAGCCATCAGCGTCCCGCAGAACGACATCCTGCCGATCTACCCGGACCCGGTGACTGGCGGCCAGTCGTACCACGACACCGTCGTGCAGATCCGGAAGGTGTGATGAGGGTGCACGCCAAGCCGGAAGCGATTGATCAACTCACTGCGACCGTGGGCGTGCTGCGGTTGGGGGCCCGCCTGTTCGCCCACGAAGTCGACGCCCACCTGTACCGGCAACTGCTCGGGGCCGACAAGACGACGGAGGGCGGCCACTCGTTCTTCGAAGCGGGTGCCGCCGACCAGAGTGAGGCGGAAGCGCTGGAGGACCTGGCGGTGGAGTTCTGTCGCCTGTTCATCGGACCTCAGCCCGAGTGCCCACCATATGCGTCGGCGCACCAGGGAGAAGTCAAGCTCGGCGGCCGCACCGCACCCGCCGTCGACGACTTCATGGCCCGGCACGGCGTGCGACCGGTCATCGGCGAACACGACGCGGTCCTCGAACATGACCACCTGTCCGTGGAACTCGCCCTGCTCGCCCACTTCTACCAGGCTGCGTTCGAAGATGGCCCGGAAGGGCGAGAAGAAGCCTGGGCCGCAGCACAGGAACTGCTCCACCACCACATCTGGCCCTGGGCCGACAGCTACCTCAAGCACGTCTCCGATGCGGCGCGATCGGGCCCCTACAGCGCTATCTCGAGCCTGCTCTGGGATGTCCTCGACAACTCCCGGACCTGGCCCGAACACCTCGACGAGGAACACACCGTCGACCTCGACGCTGGGCGCTGATCAGCCATCCGGGGCTCCAGCCTTGGGCTGTCGGAGCAGGCGCGCGGGGTGGCGGAACCGCTCATCGCTCGTCTCCACTGAACTCGGCGTCGATGAAATCGAGGACCTGGCTCAACGACGCTTCAGACAGGTCGAGCCCGGAGCGTTCCGCCTCGCCCGGTGCGCCCTTGGCAGTCCACAGCTTGAGGAGCGTGCCGAGGCGATCCCCGACCTCGGCGTTGTCGTCGGGGTCGGCGGTGGCGAGGGCGGCCTCCAGTTCGTCCAGAGCCTCCGTCAGCGGCGATCGCGGAGCGAGGAGTTCGGCCAGGTGGGCAGCGAGACCGCGGGGTGTCGGGTGGTCGAAGACGACGGTCGCCGGCAACGCGAGGCCGGTGTCACGGTCGAGGCGGTTGCGCAGCTCCACGGCGGTCAGCGAGTCGAGACCGAGGTCCAGCAACCCGCGGTCGGGGTCCACGGCCGAAGGGTCGGTGTAACCGAGAACGGCAGCGGTGTGGAACCGCACCAAGTCCTCGGGTGACGACGGCTTGGCCTGCGTCCCGGTCTTCCGGGTGCGTCCGACGAGATCGCGCAGGAGGAAGGGGACGGTCCCGGAGGCGCGCAAGCCCGCGATGTCCAGGCGTGCCGGCACGTACGCCTCAGCACCGCCCGCGGCGCGGTCGAACAACGCGAGGCCGTCGGCGGCGTCGAGGGGCAGCATCCCGGCGGTCGCCATGCGCGCCAGGTCGGCCTCGGAGAGCCTGCCGCCGAGTCCCTCCGGCTCCGACCACAGGCCCCATGCGAGGGACACGGCGTGCCCGCCCTCGCGGCGGACTCGGTGGGCGAGCGCGTCGAGGTAGGCGTTCGCCGCGGCGTAGTTGCCTTGACCCGGACCGCCCAGGACGCCGGAGGCGGAGGAGAACAGCACGAGGGTGCGCAGGTCCGGCAGCTCGGCGAGGTGGCGAGCGGCGTCGGCCTTCACCCGCAGCACGGGGTCCACTCTTCCGCGGTCGAGGGACAGCACCGCAGCGTCGTCGGTGATGCCCGCGGCGTGCACGACCGCCGTCACCGGAACGTCGACGGCGTGCTGGAGCGCGGTGACGGCCGCGGGGTCGCCGACGTCACAGGCGCGGACCTCCACCTGTGCGCCGAGCGCGGTCAGCTCGTCGCGCAGCCGCCGCGCGCCGGGAGCATCCGGACCGCGCCTGCTCACCAACAGCAGTCGACGGGCTCCGAGTTCGGCCACGAGGTGGCGGGCCAGCAGTGCGCCCAGGCCGCCGGTGCCGCCGGTGACGAGGACGGTGCCGTGGTCGGCGAAGTCGGGAGCGGGGGCTGCGTCGGCTCTGACGAGCCGGGGCGCGAACAGGTCGGCGCCACGCAGGGCGAGCTGGGACGCTCCGGTCGCGGCGGCGCGGGCCACCATGACGTCGTCGTGCGTCCCGTCGGTGTCGATCAGGACGAGTCGGCCGGGGTGTTCGGACTGGGCGGAGCGCACCAGACCCCACAGGGCGGCCTGGTCGGGGTCGATCGCGTCCTGCGGGTGAACGGTGGTGGCGTCACGGGTGAGCAGAACCAGCCGCGCGTCCGGAGTGCCTGCGGTGAGCCAGTCCCGGAGGAGTTCCAGCGTATCGGCCACGGCATCGGAAACCACACCGGTGGGCGCGATACGCACCACGACGTCGGACGCCGGCGTGGGGGCCGGGATGATCGGGGCCCAGTCCAGGCGGAACAGCGCGTCACGGGCGATGTCGTAGTCGGTGGAGAGCAGCTCGCGGGTCACGGGGCCGAACTCGATCTCCCCTATTGACGCGACCGGGGTGCCGTCGGCGTCGGCGGCGACGAGCGACAAGCGGTCGTCGGTGCGGGTCATCCTGATCCACGACGCTCGTCCGCCGTGGACGGACAGCTCCCGGAAGCGGGTGACCAGCGGACCGGGGAGGCCGGGGACGGTGTGCCAGGCGGCGTCCCAGCGGGCGGGTTCGACGGAGTCCAGTTCGACGATGTGCTCCCCGTTCCGCTGCCAGGCGCCGAGCACGGCGTAGGACTCGCCCAGGCGCAGGGACTCGTGCGGTCGCGGGATGACCGCTTCGGCACCGGCGGGGCGGCGGACGGGCCGTGAGGGCGTGACGGGATCAGCGCCGAGCACGCCTGTGGCGAAGCGGGTCCAGCCGTCGGCGGCGCGGCGGTGGAAGGTGAACCCGGCGGAGGTCGGGTCGACGCGGACCTGGATGTCGACCGGCTCGGACTCCGGCAGCACGAGCGGGGTTTCGACGCGCAGTTCCGCCACGGTGGGGTACCCCATGACGGCCGCCACGTGGACGGCCAGGTCGGCCAGCACGCCGCCACCGACGACGACCGCGCCGAGCACGACGTGGTCGACGAGCGAGGGCAGGACCGCGGTGGACAAGCTTCCGCTCAGCACGATCTCGCCGGACCCGGCCAGGTCGACCACCGAGGTCAGGACCGGGTGGCCGGTGGTGGCCGGGCGGGGCGCGGCCTCGGTGAGCCAGAAGTGCCGGTGTTGGAACGGGTATGTCGGCAGGTCCACCGGGTCGGCCGGCGGGACCGCCGCGCTCCAGTCCACCTCCACCGGCAACGAGGCCAGCGCGGTGAGGAACGTCGCGTCCTCGGGTCGGTCCGCGCGCAACGCCGGGACGCCGAGGCCCTCGGTGACCAGCGGGGTCACGGCGCTGCTCGGCCCGACTTCCAGGTAGGTGCGAGTGCCGAGGGTGGCCAGGGCGGCGCCGAAGCGCACGGGTTCGCGGGCTTGGCGCAGCCAGTAGTCGACGCCGAAGTCCGCCTCCGCGCGGCCGGTGAGCGAAGAGATGACCGGGATGCGCGGCGACGCGAACTCGATACCGCGCAGGACGTCGGCGAATTCCGGGAGGATCGCGTCGACGTGCCCGGAGTGGAAGGCGCGGTCCACGGCGAGCCGCCGGGTGCGAACGCCCCGTGCCGCCAACTCCTCCGCCACGGCGAGGACGGCGGGTTCGTCACCTGACACCACCACGGAGTCGGGGCCGTTGATCCCGGCGATCCACGTTCCGGGCCGCAGGAGTGGCAGGACATCGGCCTCTGCCGCGCGCACGGACACCATCGCGCCGTGCGGCATCGTCTGCATCAGGCGTCCGCGCGCGGTGACCAAGGTCAGCGCGTCCTCCTGGGACAGCACGCCCGCGAGGTGGACGGCGGCGATCTCGCCGACGGAGTGGCCAGCGACCACCTCCGGCCGCACGCCCAGCGACTCCAGGAGCCTGGACAACGCCACTTCCACGGCGAACAACGCGGGCTGCGCGTGCTCGGTGCGGTGGACGTCGTCGCTCCAAACGTGCTCGACGCCGATCTCGTGCAGCGCCTCGCGGAACACCGGGAACGCCTCGGCCAGTTCACGGCCCATGCCCACTCGCTGGGAGCCCTGGCCGGAGAACAGGAACGCCAGCCCGCTCGGCCCCACCGGGGTCCCGTCGAACGCGAGCAGGCCGCGGCGCATCTCCTCGATCGACCGCGCGACGACCACGCCCCGGTGCGGATGGGTGGCGCGGGTGGTGAGCAGGGAGTGGGCGACGGCGCCCAGCGTCCCGGGACCGTCCGGTGTGTCGGCGAGCCGGCGGGCCAGGTCGCCCAGTGCTTCCCCTGTGCGGGCGGAGAACACCCAGGGCACCGCACGTCCGGGGTCGGCGCCGGGATCCGGCTCCGGCTCGGGCACCTGTTCGAGGATCACGTGGGCGTTGGTGCCGCTGATCCCGAACGACGACACCCCGGCCCGACGCGGACGGTCCACCGACGGCCATGGCCGCGCCTCGGTCACCAGCTCCACCGCACCCGACGACCAGTCGACGTGCGGGCTCGGCTCGGCGGCGTTCAGGGTGGCGGGCACGACGCCCTGTCGCAGCGCCATCACCGCCTTGATCACGCCCGCCACCCCGGCAGCGGCTTGGGTGTGACCGATGTTGGACTTCACCGAACCCAGCAACAGCGGGGTGGCGCGGTCGCGGCCATAGGCCGCCAGCAGTGCCTCGGCCTCGATCGGGTCGCCCAGGCGGGTGCCGGTGCCGTGGGCCTCCACGACGTCGACCTCCGCCGGTGTCAGGCTCGCGTCGGCGAGCGCCGCGCGGATCACCCGCTGCTGGGCCGACCCGTTGGGCGCGGTGAGGCCGTTGGACGCGCCGTCCTGGTTGACCGCGCTCCCCCGCATCACCGCGAGCACCCGGTGGCCGTGGCGGCGGGCGTCGGACAGGCGTTCCACCAGGAGCACGCCGACGCCTTCGCTCCAAGCGGTGCCGTCGGCGCCCGCGCCGAAGGACTTGCAGCGGCCGTCCGGCGCGAGACCGCGCTGCCTGCTGAAGTCCACGAACGGTTCCGGTGTGGCCATGATGCTCACGCCGCCCACAAGTGCGAGTGAGCACTCGTCGCGCCGCAGTGACCGCGCGGCGAGGTCGAGCGCCACCAGCGACGACGAGCAGGCTGTGTCGACGGTCAGCGCTGGGCCTTCCAGTCCGAACGCGTAGGACACGCGGCCGGACACGACGCTGCCTGAGTTGCCGGTGCCGAGGTAGCCCTCGACGTCCTCGGGGACGCTGTGCAAGCGGGACGCGTAATGGCCGCCGTTGGTGCCCGCGAACACTCCGGTGCGGGAACCGCGCAGCGACGCGGGGTCGATCCCGGCGCGTTCGAACACCTCCCAGGCGGTCTCCAGCAGCAGGCGCTGCTGCGGATCCATCGCCAGCGCCTCGCGGGGCGAGATTCCGAAGAAGTCCGCATCGAACCCGGCGGCGTCGTCCAGGAACCCGCCCACGCGCACGTAGCTGGTGCCGGGGCGCTCGCCGGTCGGGTCGTAGGGCACGTTCCAGCCCCGGTCGGCGGGGAACGGGACGGCACCGTCCCGTTCGGCCAGCACCAGGTCCCACAAGCCCTCGGGGGACGTGACGCCGCCCGGCAGGCGGCAGGCCATGCCGATGACCGCGATCGGGTCGTCGTCGTGGGCGTCGGTCCGATCGTCCACTTCGGATCGACGCGGGGCGAGGCGGTCGGTGATCATCCGCGTGAGCGCGTCCGCGGTCGGATGGTCGAACACGATGGTGGTAGGCATCGCGAGACCTGTGGCCGCAGTGAGTCTGTTGCGCAGCTCCACGGAGGTCAGGGAGTCGAACCCGAGTTCCCGCAGTGGCCGGTGCGGCTCCACCGCCGCAGGGTCGGGCAGCCCGAGGACACGGGCTATCTCGCCGCGCACCAGCTCATCCGGCGGCGGCAGCTCCGTGGTGCGGGGTGCGATCTCGGCGAGTTCGCTGAACAGCGGCTCCGGTCGGGAGCCGGCGAACACCTGCCAGTCGGCGTCCACCACGACCGTTGCGGCGTGAGGCGCGGCGAGACAGCGATCCAGGGCGTCCAGGGCCGCACCGGGGTCGAGCGGGACGATCCCGGTGCGACTCATGCGCGCTGTGATCTCGTCGTCGTCAGCCATCCCGCCGCCCGACCAGGGGCCCCACGCCACCGCGGTGGCCGGAAGTCCCAAAGCACGGCGATGCTCGGCGAGAGCGTCGAGGTAGGCGTTGGCGGCGGCGTAGTTGGCCTGGCCCGCGCCGCCAACGGCCCCCGCGAAGGAGGAGAACAGGACGAACGCGGTCAGGTCCAGGTGGCGGGTCGCCTCGTGGAGGTGCCTGGCCGCCGACGCTTTCGGGCCGATGACGGCCGCGAACCGCTCGGTGGTGAGGGTGGAAAGCACGCCGTCGTCGAGGACACCCGCCGCGTGCACCACCGCCGTGACCGGGTAGCGGGCGAGCAGGTCGTCCAACTGCGCGCGGTCGGTGATGTCGCAGGCGACGACGGTCGCGCCGAGTTCCTCGACGAGATCGGCGGCGCCCGGCGCGTCCGGGCCTCGGCGACTGACCAGCAGCAGGCGGTCGACGCCTCGCTCGGCGAGCCGACGGGCTACGCGGCGGCCCAACGCCCCGGTACCCCCGGTGACGAGGACGGTGCCGGTGAACCGCGTGGGAACGTCGACGGGGTCGACGGCATCGGCGGGGACGAGTCTGCGGGCCAGTGCCGCGTCGTCCCGGACGACCACCTGATCCTCATGACCCGCCAAGACGGCGGCGAGAAGGGCGAACGCGCCGTCGTCCGGGTCGGCGGGGAGGTCGACCAGGCCGCCCCAGTTGTCCGGGCGCTCCAGCGCGGCGACGCGTCCCAGGCCCCACAGCATGGCCTGCACGGGGTTCTCCACAGAATGGACCGCGGAGGACGTCGCGCACCACAGGCGGGTGGCGGTGCCGGACAGGGCGTCGAGCAGGGCCGTGGTGCCGGTCAGAGCGACGGACACGCCGCCTGTGCCGAGGCCCGTGTCTGCCAGTGCCAGCAAGGACAGGACCCCGCGCGCCGGGAGCACCGACGGGACGTCCGCGGGATCGGCGACCGTGGTGACGGTCGCGCCGCGGTCGGTGAGGGCGCGGGTGACGCCGTCGTGCTCGCCTTGCCCGCCTACGACGACCCAGTGGCCGTCGAGCCTGCCGGCGGTCCGCACCGGCCGCCACGCCTCTCGGTACCGGAGGTCGTCGGTGTGCTCCACCGGCCACCAGTACCGCTCGGGTTGGAACGGGTAGGTGGGCAGGTCCACCAGGGAAGCGTCGTGCGTGGGGTTCCACCGCACGCCGCGCACGTGCAGCCCGGCGGCGGCGGTGAGCACGGTCTTCGGCTCCGCGCCCGCGGCGACGGCGTGCCCCTCCACCAGCGGGCTCAGCGTGGCGCTGGGGCCGACCTCCAGGTGGTGGCGGGCGTCCAGCGCGGCGAGGGCGTCGGCGAAGCGAACGGGTTCACGGGCTTGGCGCAGCCAGTAGGCGGCGTCGAAGCGCTCGTCGAACCGACCGGTCACGGAGGAGACGACCGGGATGGTCGGCGGTGTGAACACCAGACCGTCGAGGACTTCGGCGAACGCGGGGAGGATCGCGTCCACGTGCCCGGAGTGGAAGGCGCGGGTGACGCGCAGCCTGCGGGTGCGGACGCCGAGGGACCCGGCGACTCGGAGGGTGGATTCCTCGGCGCCTGCCAGGACCACGGCGCGGGGACCGTTGACCGCGGCGATCCACACACCCGGCTCCAGGACGACGTCGGCCTCGGCGGCCTCCACGGCGACCATCACGCCGTCGGGCATCTCGGCCATCAGCCGGCCGCGGGCTACGACCAGGGCCGCGGCGTCTTCCAGGGACAGGATTCCGGCGGCGTGGGCGGCGGCGACCTCACCGATCGAGTGGCCGGCCAGTCGGTCGGGGACCACCTCCCAGGACAGCAGGAGGCGGTGCAGGGCGGTCTGGAACGCGAACAGGCCGGGCTGGGTGATGTCGGTGCGGTTCACCAGGTCCGGGTCGTCCAGCGCGTCGCGGAGCGACCGGCCCAGGTGGTGCTCCACCGCGTCGCACGCCTCGGCGAACGCGTTCCTGAACACCGGGAACTCCTCGGCTAGCGCACGACCCATGCCGGGTCGCTGCGCGCCTTGACCGGAGAACAGGAATGCGGTGCGACCGGGCGGGGCGACGTCGCCGACGACGAGGTTCGGGGTCGTCGCGCCGGTTTCCAGTGCCCTCAGGGCGGTGTCGATCTCCTCGCGGGTACGGCCGAAGGCGACCGCGCGACAGGGCATCGGCGACCGCGTGGTGGCCAGCGAGCGGGCGATCGAGGCGAGTGGTCCGGTGACGGTGGCGAGCTGCGCCGCATGCGCCCGGAGTGCCTGTGGGGAGCGGGCGGACAGCAGCCACGACGTGATCCCGTCGTCACGGTGGTCGGGCGCGGGGTTGCCGGGCTCCGGCTGGTGGGGTGGCTGTTCCAGGATCAGGTGGGCGTTGGTGCCGCTGATGCCGAACGACGACACACCTGCCCGGCGGGGGCGTCGTGCACGCGGCCAGGGCCGGGACCGCGTGGTGAGGTTGATGCTGCCCGCGGTCCAGTCGACGTTCGGGGTCGGCTCGTCCACGTGCAGGGTCGGCGGGAGCGTCTCGTGCTGGAGGGCGAGGACCATCTTGATGACACCCGCGACTCCGGCGGCGGCCTGGGTGTGGCCGATGTTGGACTTCACCGAGCCCAGTTCGAGCGGGGTGGCGCGGTCGCGTCCGTAGGTCGCCAGCAGCGCCTGGGCCTCGATGGGGTCGCCGAGGCGGGTGCCGGTGCCGTGGGCCTCGACGACGTCGACGTCGGCCCCCGTGAGCCCCGCGTTGGCCAAGGCGGTGCGGATGACCCGTTGCTGCGCGGGGCCGTTCGGGGCGGTGAGGCCGTTGGACGCTCCGTCCTGGTTGATCGCGGAACCCTTGATGACGGCGAGGACGCGGTGGCCGTTGCGCTGCGCGTCGGAGAGCTTCTCCAACAGCAGCACGCCCACGCCCTCGCCCCAGGCCGTGCCATCGGCCCCGGCGGCGAAGGGCTTGCACCGCGCGTCCGCGGCCAGACCGCCCTGCCTTGCGAACTCCTGGAACGCGCCGGGCGTGGACATGACGGTGACGCCGCCCGCGAACGCCAGATCGCATTCACCGCGCCGCAGTGACTCCGCGGCCAGGTGCATCGCGACGAGCGACGACGAGCAGGCCGTGTCGACCGTCAGCGCCGGGCCCTCCAGTCCGAAGGTGTAGGCGACGCGACCGGACAGGACGCTGCCCGAGCTGCCGGTGATGAGGTAGCCGCTTCCCGCCTTCTCCCGCTCGCCGGTGAGAGCGACGTAGTCCTGGCCGTTGTTGCCCGCGAACACGCCGGTGGCGGTGCCGCGCAGCGAGTCCGGCGCGATGCGCGCGTGTTCGGCGGCCTCCCACGCGGCGTGCAGGAACAGCCGCTGCTGCGGGTCCATCGCCAGCGCCTCTCGCGGCGAGATGCCGAAGAACGCGGCGTCGAAGTCGGCGGCATCCCGCAACATGCCGCCTTCCCGGCGCAGCGCCATTCCCGGCCGGTCGGGATCGGTGAGCGCGCCGAGCCGCCAGCCCCGGTCGGTGGGGAACCCGGTCATCGCGTCCTGCCCGGAGGCCAGCAGCGACCAGAACGCCTCCGGCGAGTCGGCTCCGCCGGGGAACCGGCACGCCATGCCGATCACCGCGACGGGTTCGTCGGTCGAGAGGGCCCTGGTCGTCGTCTCCTTTTCGGTCGGGCCGTCGAGGAGTCCGCCGATGAACCGCGTGAGCGCGGCAGGCGTCGGGTGGTCGAAGACGACCGTGACGGGCAGCGCGACCCCGATGGCCTCGGCGATCGCGTTGCGCAGCTGCACGGCGGTCAGGGAGTCGACGCCGAGTTCTTTGAAAGCCCGGTCCGGCCGCACAGCGTCGGCGGAGGCGTGGCCCAGCACAGCGGCGGCGTGGGCACGGACCAGCTCCCCCAGGTCCTCCGCGCGCCGGACGTGGTTGACCGCCGTACGCCGGGCGGTCTTCCGGACCCGCTTCTTCATCGGCACGACCACGGGTGAGTCGACGGTGAGAGCGGCGTCGAACAGCGCCAGCGCCTCGTCTGTGCGCAGCGCGTCGCCCGTGGCCGTGAGGCGGCGGAGCTCGTCGTCGGTGAGGTGGCCGGTGAGGCCGCTGCGCGCCTCCCACAACCCCCACGGCAGCGACAGGGCGGGCAGCCCCGCGGCGCGGCGTTGGTGTGCGAAGCCGTCGAGGAACGCGTTGGCGGCGGCGTAGTTCGCCTGCCCGGCGGTGCCGAGAACCCCTGCGACGGAGGAGAACATGACGAACGCCCGCACGTCCCCCACGAGTTCGTGCAGGTGCAAGACCCCGTCGACCTTGGACTTCAGCACGGAGTCGAGACGGTCGGGGGTCAGTGCGGTGAGGACACCGTCGTCCAGCGCGCCCGCCGCGTGGACGACGGCGGTCAGCGGCTGCTCGTAGGTGTCGAGGACGGCGGCGAGGGCGTCCCGGTCGGCGATGTCGCACGCGGCAACGGTGGCGGTGGCGCGGTCGCCGATGTCGACGAGGAGCTCGGCCATGCCGGGCGCGTCGGCCCCGCGTCGGCCGACGAGCAGGAGGTGTCGGACGCCGTGCGCGTGCACGAGGTGGCGTGCGATCAAACCGCCGAGGACCCCGGTGGCGCCGGTGACCAGCACCGCTCCCCCCGCCCAGTCTGCGGTGACCTGCCCGGTGCGGGCCGGGACCAGTTCCGGGGAGAGGACGCGTTCTCCCCTGACCGCCAGTCGGGGCCGGTCGGCGGCAATGACCGCGTCCAGAGCCGTGGGGTGGTCCACGTCGATCAGGGTGAACCTGTTCGGGTGTTCCGCCTGGGCAGCGCGCACCAGTCCCCACAGGGCGCTGGTGGCCGGGTCGTCGGTGCTGTTCTCGGTGAGGAACACCAGGCGCGCGTTGCGGTCCTCGGCCACCCACCGCTGCACCAGCTCCAAGGCGCGGGTCAGGACCGGGCGGACGTCGTGGCCCGCGCGCGGGAAGTAGACGAGGTAGGCGTCGGGATCGGCGGCGGCGGGTGTGTCCGGCAGGAAGCGGTCCGGGACGTCCCCGAGAACGGCCCAGGCGACCGGCGGCGCCTCCGGCAGCTCGACCGGCTCCCAGGCGACGGTGAACAGGTTCTCCCGTTGGCGGTTCCGGTGCGCCGTGCGGACTTCGCCGAACCGGACGGTGGCGCTGAGGACCGGGGTGTCGGTGGCGTCGTGCGCGGTCAAGGCGACCACGTGCGGAGCGGTGGTCGTCCACCGGGTCCGCAGGGTGGACGCGCCTGCGGCGTGGACCACGAGACCGGTCCACTCGACCGGGTGCAGATCGCCGTCGACGCCCGCCGTCGCGGCGGCGAGGAGATCCGGGTGCAGGACGTGGCCCGTGGTGTCGTCGTCGATCGACGTCTCCGTGTGCGGGCCGGTGACCGGCAGTGGTTCGACCGTGGTGGTGCTCAAGGTGCCGTGGGCACAGGTGATCCAGGTTTCTTCCGCCCTGAGGTGGGCGGTGAACCGGCGCCTGCCTTCGGGGCCCGGGGCCTCCACCACCACCTGGATGCGCGCGTCGGTGTCGCTGATCGCGTCGACGACCAAGTGGTCGACGGTGGTCAGACCGACGGCGTCACCGGCGGCCAGGGCCGCGTCCACGAGGAACGCCGGGGTCACCTCGGAGGTGTGTCCGATGAGGACGGTCGTGCCCGGCCGTGCGAGGTCCAGTGCTGCCTTCAGCACGGCGTGCTCGGTGTGACGCAAGCCCAGGGCGGTGGGGACGTCGACGGGTGCCGGTTTCGGCCAGTGGTGTTGGTGTTGGAAGGGGTAGGGGGGTAGGGGGGTGGTGTGTGTGGTGGTGGGTGTGGGGAGGGTGATGGGGAGGCCGGTGGTGTGGGCGTGGGCGAGGTTGTGGTGGAGGCGGTTGGTGTTGCGGTGGAGGGTGGGGATGGTGGTGGCGTGGGGGAGGGTGTCGTGGGTGGGTGTGGTGAGGATGGGGTGTGGGCTGGTTTCGATGTAGTGGGTGTGGTGGGGGGTGAGGTTGGTGAGGGTTTGGTGGTAGTGGACGGGGTTGCGGAGGTTGTCGTACCAGTAGTGGGGGGTGAGGGTGGTGGTGTCGGTGGGGTGGGTGGTGAGGGTGGAGTGGAAGGGGGTGTGGGAGGGGTGGGGGGTGATGTGGATGTCGAGGAGGGTGTCGCGGAGGGTGTCGACGTGGGGGGTGTGGGAGGCGTAGTCGACGGGGATGAGGCGGTGGTGGATGTTGTGTTGTCGGCAGTGGTTGGTGAGTTGGTGGATGGCGTGGGTGTCGCCGGCGGCGACGGTGGTGGTGGGTGAGTTGTGGGCGGCGATGTGGGTGCCGGGTGGGAGTAGTGGGAGTAGTTGGTGGGCGGGTAGGGAGATGGAGGCCATGGCGCCGCGGCCGGTGATGGAGAGGAGGGCTTGGGCGCGGAGGGCGGAGAGTTTGGCGGCGTCGTCGAGGGTGAGTGCGCCGGCGATGTGGGCGGCGGCGATTTCGCCTTGGGAGTGTCCGATGACGGCGTCGGGGTGGATGTCGTGGGCCTGCCAGACGCGGGCGAGGGCGATCATCATGGTGAACAGGGCGGGTTGGATGCGGTCGACGCGGTCGAGGGGTCCGTTGCGGAGCAGGTCGATGACGGACCAGCCGGTGTGGGGGTGCAGGGCCGCGTCGCAGGCTTCGGCGGTGCGGGCGAAGACGGGGTTGGTGTCGTAGAGGTGGGCTCCCATGCCGTGCCATTGGGAGCCTTGTCCGGGGAACACGAACACGGTTCCGCCGCGGTGGGCGGGAACGGTGCCGGTGACGAGGTCGGGGTGCGGCCGGCCTTCGGCGAGGGCGGTGAGGGCGGTGTCGAATCCGGTGCGGTCGTCGTGGTGGCCGAGGATGACGGCGCGGTGGGTGAGCCGGGCGCGGGTGCGGGTCAGGGAGTGGGCGATGGCGGCGGGATCGCCGGGGGTGTCGCGCAGCAGTGCCGCGACCCGCGCCAGCGCGGGCTCCGAAGCGGCGTCCAACGGCCACGCCACCACACCCGACCCCCACCCCAACCCCGACCCAGACCCCAACCCCGACGCTGGCCCGGTCGCGGTGTCGACGGCGGTGCCGGTCGCGGTGCCGGTCGCGGTGGCGGTCGCGGTGCCGATGGCGGGGGCGGTGGCGGTCGCGGTGTCGATGCCGGTCGCGATGCCGGCCGCGGTGCCGGCCGCGGTCGCGGTGGCGGTGTCGGCCGTGCTGTCGGTCGCGGTCGCGGTGCCGATGGCGGGGGCGGGGGCGGTGTCGGGGGCCTGTTCGAGGATGAGGTGGGCGTTGGTGCCGCTGATGCCGAAGGAGGAGACGGCGGCGCGTCGGGGTCGGTCTGCTTGCGGCCAGGGTCGGGTCCGGGTGGCGAGTTGCACCGCGCCGCTGGTCCAGTCGACTTCCGGGGTGGGGTTCTCGGCGTGCAGGGTGGGGGGCACGGTGCCGTGTCGTAATGCCATCACCGTTTTGATCACGCCCGCGACGCCGGCGGCGGCTTGGGTGTGACCGATGTTGGATTTGAGCGATCCCAACAACAACGGAGTGGCGCGATCACGGCCGTAGGTCGCCAACAGCGCCTCGGCCTCGATCGGGTCCCCCAGCCGGGTGCCGGTGCCGTGCGCCTCCACCGCGTCCACATCGGACGGACCCAACCCCGCGTCCGCCAACGCGTCGCGGATCACCCGCTGCTGGGCCGAGCCGCTCGGTGCGGTGAGCCCGTTCGACGCGCCGTCCTGGTTGACCGCGCTCCCCCGCACCACCGCGAGCACCCGGTGACCGTTGCGTTGAGCGTCTGAAAGCCGTTCCAGCGCGACCAGGGCCACGCCCTCTCCCCACGCGGTGCCGTCCGCGCCGGCGCCGAACGACTTGCAGCGGCCGTCCGGCGCGAGGCCGCGCTGCCTGCTGAACTCCACGAACACCGATGGCGTCGCCAGCACCGCCACACCGCCCGCGAGCGCGAGCGAGCACTCGCCGCGTCGCAGGGATTCTGCCGCGAGGTGGAGCGCGACCAGCGACGACGAGCACGCCGTGTCCACCGTCAGCGCCGGGCCCTCCAAGCCCAGGGTGTAGGCGACGCGGCCGGACGCGACACTGCCCGCGGTGCCGACGCTCACGAGGGCTTCCAGGTCGTCTGCGGAACGTTCCAGCAGGCTCGCGTAGTCGTGGAACATCAGGCCCGTGAACACGCCGGTGCGTGTTCCGCGCAGCGAATCGGGGGCGATTCCGGCGCGTTCCAGGAGTTCCCAGGAGGTTTCCAGCAGCAGCCGGTGTTGGGGGTCCATCGCCACCGCCTCACGCGGGGAAATGCCGAAGAAATTCGCGTCGAACCCGGCCACGTCGTCCAGGAATCCGCCGTGACGCACATAGCTGGAACCGGCCCGCTCCCCCGAGGCGTCGAACAAGTCCGGATCCCAGCCGCGGTCGGTGGGGAACGGGCCTACGCCGTCGCGGCCGGACATCACCAGGTCCCACAGGTCTTCGGGCGAGGTCACCCCGCCGGGCAGCCGGCACGCCATGCCCACGATGACCACCGGGTCGTCGTGGGCATGGCGTGCCGCGGCACGCTCCTCGACCGCATGCACCCCGGTCTCGACGCCGTCCAACAACTCTTCCAGGTGACGGGCGAGCGCACGGGGCGTCGGGTGGTCGTAAACGGCCGTCACGGACACGTTCACGCCCGTCGCGGCGGTCAGGCGGGCACGCAGCGCCACGGACGTCACCGACGTGAGGCCCTGGGAGCGGAACTCGCCGTCGGCCGCCACCGACCGGCCCACGACCGCCGCGATCTCACGGCGCACGAGGTCGAGCACCAGGCCGGGCTCCCACGCCTTGCGGCGACGCAGGTCTTCGGCGCGCCCGACCGGAGCGGCCGACGGCACCAGGTCGCGCAGCGCCGGGTGCGGGTCGTGCAGCGCCGCGAACTCCACGTCCACCGCCACCAGCGAGGACTCCCCCGACGACCGCGCCGCGTCCAGCAGCGCCAGCCCGTCCTCCACGGACAACGCGTGCGCGGGCAGCCAAGATGGCGCGGCGAAGCGAGGTTCGGCAGCCCAAGGGCCGTAGGCGATGACGACGCGTCCCGGCCGCCCGCGCGGCACGTCGTCGTCGAGGGAGACCAGAACCACCTGCGGGCAGTCCACGTCCGCGGGCGGCGTGTCCAGCGTGTGCACGACCAGTGACACCGGCCCTTCGGGCAGCACGCCGTCGGACGTCACCTCGACGTTGCGCACGCCGTGCCGGGAGGCGAAGTGTCGCGCCACCGCCCCGGCCAGGCCGTCGGGGTCGCCGGTCACCACGACGGTCCGGTCCACGGCGACCGTCAGGGCGGCGGAACCCGCGGCGGCGCGAACGACCCGGTCGCCCTCCCACCGGTACAGGAAGTCGAACGCGGTGCCCTCCACCGACAGCAGCCGTGACGGCAGCGCCGCGAGGGCGTGACGGGTGATCTTGCCGGAGCGAGTGCGCGGGATGGCGTCCACCAGCAGCAGTTCCACCGGCACCTTGTAAGCCGACAGGGCCTCTCGACACGCCGCCATCGCGGACGCCGGGTCGATGTCCGCTCCGACCAGGTAGGCCACGGGCACCTCCCCCAGCACCGGGTGCGGCCTGCCCGCCACACCCACGTCCGCCACGTTCGGCACCCGCGCCAGCACCGCCTCCACCTCGGCGGGGTGCAGGTTCTCGCCGCCGCGGATCACCACGTCTTTCACCCGTCCGCGGATGAAGAGGTTGCCGTCGGCGTCGCGGGCGGCGATGTCCCCGGTGCGGTACCAGCCGTCGGTCAGCGGCGACTCGATGTCACCGTGGTAGCCGAGCATCAGGTTCGGGCCGCGGACCCACACCTCGCCCTCGTCGGCGTCCGCACCCGCGGAGTCGACCAACCGCACCTCCAAGCCGTCCACCGGCTTGCCGCACGATCCCGGCGGCACCTCGTCGGCCGGGCTGGTCATGGTGATCGCGCCACACGTCTCGGTGCTGCCGTAGCTGTCCACCAGCCGCACTCCGGTGAAGCGCTCGAAGGCCGTGCGCAGCTCGGCGGAGGCCACCGCGCCGGTGCACAGGGCGGCGCGCAGCGCGGGCGCGGCGGTGGCGCGGCCGATCAGCCGGTGGTAAACCGCCGGGACCCCTGCCAGCAGGGTCACCCGCTCGGCGGTCAGCGCTTCGACGACGCGGTCGGGTTCGGCGTCGGCCAGCACCCGGGCCGAGGCGCCCACAGTCGTCACGCCCACCACGCACAGCACGTGCGACAGGCTGTGGAACAGCGGCAGCGGCCACAGCACGTGGTCTTCCTCGGACAGTCCGAGGATCGGCGCGTAGGCGGCGGCGATCGACCACAGCACCGCCCGCTGGGTGGACAGAACGCCTTTGGGCACGCCGGTGGTGCCGGAGGTGTAGAGCAGCCACGCGGGCTCGTCCAAGCCCAGGTCGTCACGCGGCACGGTGGGCGACTCGGTGGTGGCCAGGCGCTCGAACCCGCCGTCCTCCACGCCCACGAGAAACCCGGCTGCCATGCGGCGGGCGCGATCGAGTGCGCCACGACCCGCGAGGACGGCGACGGCTCCGCTGTCGGCGAGGACATGCGCCAGCTCGGCGTCGGAGGAAAGCGGGTTCACCGGCACGGCCACGACCCCGGCGCGTACCGCAGCCAGGTACGCCTCGACGGTCTCGACCTCGTTGCCCATCAGCAGCACCACCCGCTCGCCCCGCCCGACGCGCGACGCGAGGTGTCCCGCCACACGGGCAGTGCGGGCGGCCAGCTCGGCGAACCCCACAGAACGGCGTTCGTCGCTGAACGCGGTCCGGTCACCGAATTTCCGCGCGTTGGCTTGGACAGAATCGGCAAGAGCACGGACCAGATGGGCGTGGAACACCGCTTCGCCTCCTCGGGAAAACCTCGTCCGGTCACGATAAATGCGAATTCAGGGAAGACGAAACCCGTAGCGACTGGGGCACCCCGAACTCCGTTAGGGGGTTTCGTTAGGGGCTGTCACCGCTGATCAGTGTGGATAGTTTCACCGGTATCGACACTGTGCAACAGCCGGCGGATTCACCGGAAAACAGACGCGGCAGCAAGGGAGTCCCATGAAAGTCCTCATTGTCGGAGCGGGGGTCGGCGGCGTCGCCGCAGCGGCGGCCCTGACCGCGGCCGGGCACGAGGTGGCGGTCTTCGAGCGGGCGGACCGGCTGCGTGCCACCGGCAACGGGGTACTGGTCTGGCCCAACGGCACAGCGATCCTGCGGGACTTGGGCGTGTCACTGCCGGAACTGGGCAGCCGCATCGACGAAGCCGATGTCCTGGCCTACGACGGGACGCCGCTGATGCGAATGGACCTCGAGGGCGCGCAGGCCAAGTACGGCGCGCCGACCATCGGTGTGCTGCGCGGGCACATCATCGAGCGGCTCGCGCAGGCGCTCCCCGCGGGCACGATCCGGTTCGGCAGGCGGTGCACCACGATCCGCCCGTCGCGGCAGGGCGTCGAGATCACCTTCGACGACGGCACGTCCGAGGACGGCGACGTGCTGATCGGCGCGGACGGCTACCGGTCGATCGTGCGGCACCGGCTGTTCGGCGATGTCGCGCGACACACCGGGCTCGCGTCCTGGTACGGCTTGGCGGAGGTGCCGTCAGGGCTGCGCTCCGAGCACGTCGTGCCGACCTACTACGACAGGTTGCGGCTGTGCACGATGCACCCGGTCGGCAAGGGACTGGTGCACTGGGCGGTCGAGGTGCCGTGGCCGGATGAGGACCTGGACCGCGCGGGCAGGCGCACCGCGTGGCCGGACCTCCCGCAGACCCCGGACCGCCGGGCGCGGTTGCGCGAGTGGTTCGGCCACTGGGCGCCGCCGGTCGCCGAACTCATGGCGAACCTGCCCGACCAGGACGTGGAGGTGTACCCGCACGTGGTGCACCGCGTGCCGCGCTGGTGGGGTCGGGGTCCGGTGACGCTGGCCGGCGATGCCGCGCACGCCGTGCCGCCCCGCGTCGGGTGGGGTGTGAACCAAGCGCTGGAAGACGGCTGGATGCTCGGCCGAGTGCTCTCCGAGCGGGGTGAGCCCACCGCGCTGCTGCGTCGCTACGAGCGGGAGCGCCGCGGCAGGGCGCGGCACGTGCGGCGGCTCGAGAGCGTGGCGCGGCGCAGCAACCGGGCGCTGATGCTGCTGCACCGCTTGCCCAGTCGCGTGCGCGGCGAGGGGATCGTGTCGCGAACGTTGATCTCCAACATCGACAGTTGCAGCAACTACGTGCACGACCGGGCGGTCGCGCGATGAGCGGACGCGAGGCGATGACCGTGCCCGAGGTGCTGGTGGCCGGTGGCGAGCCGCCCGGCAGTCGGTTGCTCGCGGCGATCGACGCCGCGTGCGCCGCGGCCGAGGACGCGGCCGGCAGGACACCGCTGGTGGTGCGACTCGGTGGAGAGGAGGCGCAGCCGTCCCGTTTCGCCGGCGTGGACGTGCATCTGGTCAACAAGTGGGAGCGGGCGCTGCGGCGGGTGGAACGGCTCGGCGCGGTGACCATCGCGGTCGCCGAGGGCGCGTGCACCGGAGCGGCACTGGAACTACTGCTGTGCTGCGACTACCGCATCACTTCGCGCTCTGCGGTGTTCGGACTGCCGCTGATCGGCTCCACGCCGTGGCCCGGCATGGCGCTGCACCGACTCGTGGACCAGATCGGGTTGGCGGGAGCGCGCCGCCTGGCGCTGTTCGGGAGTCGGATCGACGCGGCACAGGCCGCGGCGCTGGGTCTGGTGGACGAGACCGCCGACGACGTGGCCGCGGCGCTGGTCGAGGTGCTGGTGCGCTGCGACGGCGTGGCCGGCGCGGAGGCGGCGGTGCGCAGGCGGCTGCTGCTGGACGCGGCGTCCACCCCGTTCGAGGAGGCGTTGGGCGTCCACCTGGCCGCGTGTGACCGAACCCTGCGGCACGAACGGGGCGAGACCCCGGCCGAGCCATTCCCCCAGTGGTGACGAACAGGAGCAGAGATGACGGCGACGACACCCGTGCTCGTGGCGCGGGAACTGACGCGCGCGGCGGGCGGCCCCGCTCGCGAGCTACCCGCGGCCCTCGACGGCATCGGACTGGAGGACGCGGCCACCGTCGCGGTGGCCGAGTTGGTGGCGCGCTGCGGCGTGCCGATCAACACCGACGAGGCGTCCATCGGCGTGTCGGTGGCGCACCGGGGTGAGCGCGTGGACCACGTGCTGCGACTGGTGCGCGGTGGTTCGGTGCGTGCGGAGAGGTCGGCGGAGCAAGCGCCGTGCAGGCTGGTGTTCGAGCTGGCGGACCTGGTGGTGGCGCTGTACGGATCACAGCCCTCACCGCCCGTGGGCACCCACCGGTTCGAGCGGCTGGACGACTGGTTCATGACCAACGGCGACCCGGCCGACCCGTTCCGGATCATCGAGTCGTACATGAAGGCGATGACGACCGTACTGGCGGCGGTGTCGACGGCGGGACGCGAGCTCAACGCGTTGGCGGCCAAGCACGTGGCCGACAAGTGGGGGTTGTGGCACTGGTTCACCCCGCACTACGACCGGCACTTCGAGCGGCTGCGCGCGGAACCGGTGCGGGTGCTGGAGATCGGCATCGGTGGCTACGGCGACCCCGACGTGGGAGGTGGCTCACTGCGGGTATGGCGTGACTACTTCCCGCGCGGCCACGTGTTCGGCATCGACTACTTCGCCAAGAACGGTCTGGACGAGGAGCGGATCACGACCATCCAGGGCAGCCAGGACGACTCGGAGTTCCTGCGGGCGCTGGCCGCCGAGCACGGGCCGTTCGACATCGTCATCGACGACGGCAGCCACATCAACGGCCACATCCTCACCACCTTCCGCGAACTGTTCCCGCACGTGCGCAACGGCGGGTTGTACGTCGTAGAGGACCTGTGGACGGCCTACGCACCCGGCTACGGCGGGCAGGCGACGTCATCGGCCGGCGAAGGCACGTCGATCGGCCTGCTCAAGTCCGTGGTGGACGCCCTGCACTACGAGGAGTGGACTTCTCCCGACGAGGGCGCCGACGCACCGTCCTACGCGGCATCCACCGTGGGGCTGCACGTGTACCGCAACATCGCGTTCCTCGAAAAGGGCGTCAACGCCGAGGGCCGCATCCCGTCGTTCGCACCGCGCACTGTCGACTACTACTAGGGGGACCGGTGCGGATCACCCTGATGTCGCTGGGGTCGCGAGGTGACGTGCAGCCGTTCGTCGCACTCGGTGAAGGCCTGGCGAAACGCGGGCACGACGTGCTCATCGCGTCGGCGGAGTCGGCGCGGTCGTTCATCGCGGGCGCGGGGTTCGCGTTCGCGCCCCTTTCCGACTCCATCGGCGGAGAACTGTTCGAGAACTCCGCCGTGGCGGAGGCCATCCGGCTTGGCGGGTCCGTGGTGGACGTCGCGCGGGCGCTGCCGCCGGAAACCGAGGACGCTGCGGTGCGCAAGCACGCGTCGATGGCCGCGGCGTGCGATGACGCGGACGTCGTGGTGACCTCTCCGACGACCTACACCGCGGCGCTGACCGGCACGAAGGCGCGGTGGGTGGCGGCCGCGTGGACCCCGAACACACCGACGCGCGCGTTCCCCGCATGGGGCGCGTCCGAGGGTGTGGACAACCTGACGAGCTATGACGTGGCGCACCAGGCGGAGTGGACGATCTTCCGGGGTGCGCTCGACCGCTACCGCGCCTCACGGGGCCTGCCGCCGGTCGGTGAGCGATCGCCCCTCGCAAGGCTGGGACACGACGTGCCTGTGCTCTACCCGGTCAGCCCCGCGGTCATCCCACCGCCGGATGACTGGCCATCTCGTTGCCACGTCACGGGGTACTGGTTCTGGGACCGTCCGTCGTGGACACCCGATCCGGAGCTCGATGCGTTTGTGGACCGGCACGGCGCGCCGGTCGTGGCGACGTTCGGCAGCCTCTGGCCGGTGCACGACCAGCGACGGGTGCTGGAGGTGCTGGCCGGGGCCGCCGCGCGCGTCGGGCGCGGCCTCGTGCTGGTCGGAGGGCCGTCGCACGACCTGCCCGACCACGTGCACCAGGCCGGGGAGTCCGACTACCGGGCGTTGTTCCCGCGTGCGGCGGCGATCGTGCACCACGCGGGCTGCGGCACGACGGCCGCGACGCTGCGCGCGGGTGTGCCGCAGGTGACGGTGCCGATGTTCGCGGACAACGGGTTCTGGGCGCGCCGCGCCGCTGAACTCGGTGTCGCCGGAGCGCCGCTGCCGCTGACCGCCCTGTCCACGGATTCCCTCGCCGGAGCGCTGGACTCGGTGCTCCACGACGACGTGTCCCGACGCGCCGAAACCGTCGCCGCCGCCATGGCCGATGACGACGGCGTGGCCGCGGCGTGCGATGTCATCGAGGAGGAACGGTGAACGACAGCCAGGTGCGACGCCTGGCCGTGTCCGCGCTGACCGGGCTCTCACAGGTCGAGGTGCGCGGTGTGACGACCCGCGCGGCCCGGTTGGACGAGGCAATCACGGAACTGGTCGACCAGGCGCCCGAGCAGCAGTCGGCCTCGGCACACGACACGATCGGACCGCCCGAGGAGGAACGGTGAGCTCTACCGAGGAACAACTGCTCGACATCGCCGAGCGGTCGCCCGGCGCGGTGAGCGACTGGCTGGACGACCTCGGCGAGGCCGGCGCCGTCGACGTCGCCGCCGCGACGCTGGCCGAGATCGCCGCCCGCGCGACGTTGCTCGAGCCGCCGGACCGCGAGGTGCCGGTGCAACTCGACCTCGGCTTGGGCGCGCGACGCATACCGTTCGTGCTCGTCCTGGGTCCGGAGCCCAAGGTCGTGCCGGGCTCTGACCCGACGTCGGAACTGCTGGTGCGCCAAGACCTCGCCGAGCTGATCGGCCTGGTGTTCGGGCCCGCCCCGGCCACGGCGACGCGGGAGGTGCTGCCCGCCGAGCAACCCGACCCGCGCGTGGTCGGGCACGTGGACCGGTCGTACCTGGCGCGTGCGGCGCGGCAGTTCACCGCGGCGTGCGACGCGCCGCTGCGCGACCTGACGGAGCTGGCTGTGCGCTTCGGGTCGGACAAGTGGGGCGAGCACTGGTACGCGACCCACTACGACCGGCACTTCGCTCCGCTGAAGGACAAGCGGGTCACCGTGCTGGAGCTGGGCATCGGCGGCTACGACGACCCGGCTGCGGGTGGGGCGTCATTGCAGATGTGGCGGCACTACTTCCGGCGCGGCGTCGTCCACGGCCTCGACCACTTCCCCAAGACCGGTCTGCGGGCGCCCCGGCTGCACACGCACTGCGGTGACCAGAGCGACGCGGCGTTCCTGGAACGGCTGGAGACCGGACCGCTGGACATCGTGATCGACGACGGCAGCCACCTCAGCCACGACGTCATCAGCTCGTTCCGCGCGCTGTTCCCCAAGCTGAGGCCCGGCGGGCTCTACGTCGTGGAGGACCTCCAGACGTCCTACTGGCCAGGCTGGGGCGGCGATCGCCACGACCTGGACAACCCCGGCACCTCCGTGGGCATGCTCAAGTCGCTTGTGGACGGACTCAACCACCGCGAGTTCGGCCGTGATCCGTCCTACTCGGACGCGCACACCACCGCACTCCACTTCTACCACAACATGGCCTTCATCGAGAAGGGCGTGAACTCCGAGAGGCCGGCCCCCTCCTGGGTGCCGCGGGACGAGAACCCGTTCGCGGCCGGCCTGGCCACTCCGGACGAATGAAACGAGGAGCGAGATGGGCGACACCCGCGAGCTGTACCTGGACCTGATGAAGCGCGTGCTGATCAACACGATCTACCGCGACGCGGCGATCCAGGAGTTCGACTACGGCGACGGAGAGGAGGTCGAGCACCGACTCGTCGGCCGCGACTGGCCCAGCGTCGCGCACACCATGATCGGCCTCAAACGGCTGGACAACCTCCAGCAGTGCGTGGAGACCGCGCTGCGCGAAGGCGTTCCCGGCGACCTGATCGAGACCGGGGTGTGGCGCGGCGGCGCATCGATATTCATGCGCGCCGTCGTCCGCGCGCACGGGGACACCGACCGCACCGTGTGGGTCGCCGACTCCTTCCAGGGGATGCCGGAGGTCGCCGAGGACGGCTACCCCGCGGACCGGGCGATGGAACTGCACAAGTACAACGACGTGCTGGCCGTGTCGCTGGACACCGTGAAGCACAACTTCGAGCGCTACGGCCTGCTGGACGACCAGGTGCGCTTCCTGCCCGGGTGGTTCGCCGACACGCTGCCCGACGCACCCGTGGAACGGCTGGCGGTGATGCGCCTGGACGGCGACCTGTTCGAGTCCACGACGGTGGCGTTGGAAAGCCTCTACCCCAAGCTGTCCCCCGGCGGTTTCGCGATCATCGACGACTACGTGATCCCCGCGTGCGCGGAGGCGGTCCACAGCTACCGCGACGCACACGGTGTCTCCGAGCCGATCGTGGACATCGACGGCACCGCCGCCTACTGGAGGAAGACCGCATGATCACCGAATCCGTCCGGGACCTGATGATGCTCTTGGCACGGCTCGTCATCGGCGTCACGTTCATCGCACACGGCCTGCTCAAGGTGGAGGACGTGCCCGGAGCCATCGCCGGGTTCCGGGCGGGTGGCATCCCGCTGCCCACCCTGTCCTACTGGTTCACCGTCATCGTGGAGTTCGGCGGCGGAGCGGCCATGATCGTCGGGCTGGCGCTTCCGCTGGTAGGCGTGCTGTTCGCCGTCGTCACCGGCGGCGCGATGGTGTTCGTCCACGGGCCGCAGGGGTTCTACGTCCACGAGCAGGGTTACGAGTACGTGCTCGTGCTCGCCGTGGTGAGCCTTGCCCTCGGCGCCAGCGGTGGCCGCATCGCGCTGGACGAACTGCTGGCGCGCCGGTGGTCGACGTGGGCGTGGCTGACCGGGCGCAGCGCTCACGCCAGACGAGAGTCCGTCCCGGCGTGAGCACCGGGCGGGGTGGGCCCCCCACCCACCCCGCCCGGACTACAGCGCCTGCACCACCTGGAGCCGCAGCACCGTCGTGATGTCGGAGCGGCGGCTGATGCCGAGCTTGCGGTAGGTGCGGGTCAGGTGCTGCTCCACGGTGCTGATCGTGACGTAGAGCTTGTCCGCGATCTGCCGGTTGGTGTGGCCGAGACCCGCGAGGGTCGCCACTCTGCGCTCGGCGTCGCTCAGCTCCCCTGCTGGTTGCTCCCACCGCCGCATGGTTGTCTCTTCCTCGGCAACGCGCTGGAGGGGCACTTCGCGCTCCAGCCGCCGCGCCCGACACTCCTTCGCGACGCGCTGCGCCTGCCGGATGGTCATCCGCGCCTTCTCGTCGTCGCCGAGGTCGTGGTGGGTGTTCCCCAGGTCCAGCAGCGCCCGCGCCAGGTGGAACCTGGCGCCGCAGCGGACGAACGCGTCCACCGCGGCCTCCAGCAGCGGCACGCGCTGCGCCGGTGGCGCGGTCGTCGCCAGCACCCGCAGCGCGAGTCCCGCTGAGCGGGACATGCGCGGCGAGCGGGCCAGTTGCGCCTCGGCCAGCGCGCGGCTCTGGTCGGGCTCGCCCAGCGCCAGGTGGCACTGGGCCGCGGCGGAGCGCCACGCGACGATGCCCGACACGTCCATGCCCCACTTGGTCAGCAGGTCACCGCACGCCCGGAAGTCGGTCAGCGCCGCGTAGGGCCGGTCCACCGCCTGGTAGTACTGGCCGCGGGCGAACAGGTAGTGCAGCCCGAAGCGCGACTCGAACATGCCGTCGGGCAGCGGCTGCCGCAACTGCTCGGCCGCCTCCTCGTACTCGTCCATGCGGGTGTGGGCGACGATAAGCGGCGCCCGCACCAGACCGATGTTGGTGCCCCAGTTGTGCGCCGGCATCGTCTCCAGCGCCTCGCGACCGAACCGGACCGCACCCGCCAGGTCGCCCGCGCGCAGCGCGATGTCCGCGCGGACCGCGCCCAGCACGGCCGCCCACGTGGGGGCGCGCCGCTCGTGGGCGCGCTCCACCAGCTCGTCGCACCACGGTTGCGCAAGGTCGAGGCGGTCCACGTAAGTCAGCGAGATCAGCGCGGTCGCCAAGCTCTCGATGGTGTCCTCTCCCAGCGCGCAGCTCTGGAGCACCTGCTGCGCGATGATGGCCACCTCCTCGGGGTCGTCTCCAGCGAGCAGTCCCCTGATCAACTGCGCCGCCATCGCGCGACCGGCGCCCGCGGTGCCCGGCGTGGCGGGCGCGGCCTCGTCGACGTTGTCCGGGCGGGGCGGCATGCGCTCGGCCAACGGCGGGTAGCAGTGCCGGAGCCACCACTGGAGTGAATCGACCTCCTCGGCGGTGGAGCCACCGCCATACAGGCAGCTCATGGCCTCGACCGCCTCGTCGACACGTCCGTGCCACAGGAGGTAGCGCAGCACGGCGGGCACCTGGGAGTCCGGCAAGATGCCGTCGCACATTGCCTCGATCAGCACCTTCAGGTGGTTCTGTGCCACGGCGGTGGTGCTACTGCGCCACACCACCGAGGCCAGCCTGCCGACGATGGCGGCGCGCTGCCGCTCGTCGGCGCAGTGCGCGGCGGCCAACCGCAGGCACCGCGTGGCGCGCTCGACGTCGTCGGCGATCAACGCCTGCTCGGCAACGCACTGAAGCAGGCTGACCGACGCTTGGTCGCGGACCTCGCCCGCCGCGAGGAAGTGGTCGACCACCTCGTCCACCAAGCCCTCGTTGCGCTGCACGTGGGCAGCCGCACGCAGGTGCACCTCGGCGCGGTCTGCGGTCGTGAGTCGGGCCAGCACGGTGCTGCGGGCGATCGGGTGGCGGAACGCGCGGCCGTTGAGCAGCCCGACCTCCTCCAGCGACTCCAGCGCGTCGAACAGGCCCCGCTTGTCCACGCCCGCCAAGTCGGCGAGCATCGCAGCCGACTTGTCACCTCCGAGGACGGCCAGCACCTCGGCGACGCGGCGGGCGTCGGCTCCACCGCGGTCAAGGCATGCGAGCACGGCACGGCCGTAGGCTTCGCCGACCGCGAGCCGCGTGCCGCGCTGGAGTGGCAAGCCGCCCGTTCGCGCGACGTGGTCCTCTATGACCGCGTTGACCAGCAGGCAGTTACCCGCGGTGACGGCGAAGAAGTCGGCGGCTCCGCGGTCCGCGGCAGACCGGCCGAGCCGGTCGGCGACCAGGGTGGTGACACCGCGCTCGCTCAGCGGCGCGAGCCGCAGCCCGCGACCGATGCCTTCATGGAGCAGTGCGGCGTGCACCGGACCGCGGTGGCCGATGCCCGTGCGCACGGCTACCGCGAGCAGCATGCGGGCGGCGACCAGCCTGCGGGCCATGTACGCCAGGCACTCCAGGGACAGTTCGTCGCCGTCTTGCGCGTCGTCCACCGCGAGCACCACAGGCCGTTCGACGGCCAGTGCCAGCACCGCCTCGGCGACGCGGTGGGCCAGGCTCACGGCCTCGGGCTTGAGCACGCCGTCCGCGAGTGGCGCGTCCACGCAGGACTCGATCTCGTAGAGCAGGTCGGGCTGCAGTCTCAGCGCGGTGAGCACTGGCGTGAGCAGCCCGAACGGTAACAGCCCGGTGGCGGGCGAACCGGTGGCGGTGAGCACGAGCGTGCCCGCTAGGTCGCGTCCGGGCGCACTGCGCTCGGCGACGTCGGACAAGAACGACCGGAAGAGGCGCGTTCTACCGCTGGCAACCGGGCCGCTGACCACGACTGTGCCACCCGCGCCTTCCGCGAGTCGGTCCAGGCGTTCGGCGAACTGGTTCAGGTGTTCCTCTCGCTCGACAAGCAACGGCTACTACCCCCATGTCCACGCAGTGACCTGCCGCTGATTCGCTGGGTGCGCACGCGAATACGACGGGAATGCCGTATTCATGCAGGGGCACGACCCCTTTGTCGTGCGCCGCGCGCGTGAGTGACCGGTTTGGCTGGTCCGCTCGCGGTATTGATCCACGCGAGCATTGCCCAGCATTCGGTCACGTCCCCACCTCAGAGCCCACCATACGCGTGTTCGAGGCCCGGACAACCAGGTTCACCAGGTTGGAGCACTCCTTCACGGAGCGTGCCCACCTCTGGCCTCGAAAGCTGTTGCGGGTCGCAAGAATGACTTGACGAGCCAACAACGCGGCAACGTGACGCTAATCACTCCACAGTCGGGGGAATTGCGAAACCAGGCAAAAATGAAAGCCGAAGGGCGTCGAAACGCCCTTCGGACTCGACTTGACGGGTCAACCCGGCGTGGGCTGGTGGGTGTTGAGATAGGCGTGGTCGGACACGATCACGCCGTCGCGGATGGTGAGCACCACGCACCACCGCACCTCCGGACCGGGCTCGCCGTCCGAAAGCGTCGCCGTAGAGCCTTCCACCACCACAACCTCCCCCGATGCGATGGTCCGCAGCACCCGCGTCCGACGCGGCGGACCCGACTCCTCCAGCGCCCGCAGCCTCTCGACGCCGAACCGCTCGACGCCGGGCACCTCGATCACCGCGTCGCGGGCGTAGCACTCCTCCACCATGCGCAGCGGGTCGGTGTTGTGCAGTTCGACCCACCGCTCGACGAACGCGAGGTTCGCCGCCTCCTGTGCCGGAGCCGTCCGCCCCATGACGCGCCCCTTTCCCTTACCCGGTGCGGACTGCGAGCAGTCCGATGGTCAACTCGTGCAGCTTGCGGGCGTCCTCGGCGTCGAACGCGGAGCCGTCCAGTGGCAGCGGGTCGCCCATCATCGAGGCCGTCAGCGGTGCGGTGGGCGGGGTGTCCAGCACGGCGAGGATCGGGAGGATGCCTTCCTCGACCGGCTTGGCGACCTTGCGCATGGCCTCGATCTGCTCGGCCATGACCTGGTCGTACTCGCCGGAGAAGCTGGTCCTGACGCCTCCGGGGTTGAGCAGGACGTAGCGGACGGCCGAGCTGGGGTTGACCTGGGTGAAGCCGACGCCGAGCAGGTCGTTGAGCCTGCTGCCCTGCATCAGGGCGTCGAGTCCGGCGTACTCGCGCTCGCGTCCAAGGTCGTTCCAGCGGACCTCGCCCATCGGGATGCCCGGTCCGCAGACGTTGACCACGACCGGCGACGGCGCGGCCTCCAGCAGGTCGACCATCTCGTGGCTGAGCAGGAAGCGGCTCAGGTAGTACACGGCGAAGGTGTTCTCGAAGCCCTCGGCGGTCACCAGGCGCTCGGAGCGGAAGTGCTGCGCGCACAGGACGAGGCCGTCGACCGCGCCGAAGCGGGACCGGATCTCGGCGATGGCGGCACGGGTGGCCGCGACGCCGGTGAGGTCGACCTGGATGAAGTGGCCGCGTTCGGCGGCGCCCAGCCGTTCGGCCTCGGCCAGGATCGCCGCGCCCTTCTCGGCGTTGCGGCCCAGGACGACCACCTGGTCGCCCTGCTCCAGGCGCGCGAGCGCCACAGCCTTGCCGATGCCGTCCGTGCCGCCCGAGATGACGAACGTCTTCACGCTGGGAACCCTCCGGGGATGATCATGAACGTAGTCATCAAGCGATGACTTGGCCGAAGTTACCGAGGACCGGATACCATGTCAACACACGATGACTTGATTCCCCGGAGGTGGAGTTGCCCTCGGCACCGAGCGGTCCGCCACCGCGCAGGCGCAACCGCGAGGCGACCCGCGCGGCGTTGCTGGCCTCGGCGCGGGCCCGGTTCGCGCGCGACGGCTACGCCCCGACCAACGTCCGCGACATCGCCGCCGACGCCGGCGTGGACGCGACCCTGGTGTTCCGCTACTTCGGCAGCAAACGCAAGCTGTTCGACGAGTGCTCCGCGCAGGACACCCGTGCGGCCGAGGCGGTGCTGCACGGCCCGCCCGAGCAGTTGCCGACACGGCTGCTGGAGGCGATCCTGGCCCACGACTGGCCGGAATCCGCGGGCGAGCACCCGTTCATCGCGATGCTGCGCTCCGCGGGCGACGAGGCGATCCGCAGCCGGCTGCACGAGCACGTGTGCAGCACCTACGTGGCCAACCTCCGCACGCTGTGCGACGGCCCCGACGCGGACCTGCGGGCCGAGCTGTTCAGCGCGTGGCTGCTCGGGATCAGCGTGCTCCGCTCCGTCGTGCGCAGCGACGCCCTGTCCTCGACCACCATGCGCGAGGTGTCGCCCCACTTCGAGCACGTGGCCGAAGTGCTGCTGGGCCACCGGGAAAGCTGACCGGCGTCACGGCGTGGCACGGGGAGCCTCCGGCCCGGTGCGGACATCGCGTTCCACATCGGACCTGGAGGCTCCTCGCTCGACATCACCGCCCGCGGGATCGACCGTCCACTGCCCGGAGCCCTCGCGAACGTGCGCGAAAGGTCCCGGCTCGCAACCGATCCCACCGGCGGGCGGTCACGTCATCCCGTTCAGTACACGACAGTCGAGGCCAGGACCGGGCCGCCGGAAGGCAGCGAGCACTCCAGGACGGCGCCGATCCAGATGTCCATCACGAAGTCGCCGGGCGAGTAGGTGATCACGCCGGCGGTGCCGGCGAACAGCGACGCCGTGCCCGGCCCGAGCACCATCGGTTGACCGATCGGGACGGCGGTGGCGTTGGCCAGGCCGGTGGCCGTGATCGAGCCACTCGCGGTGCCGCCCAGGACGATCTCCATGTCGCCGTCGATGCCGCCGGCCGGCACGTCGGCGGGTGCGGGCTTGGTCGCCGACACGGTCAGCTTGATCATCGTCCCTCTCCGCACCTTCGTCGGCGCGGTGAACGACACGCTGTAGGTCAGCGGCACGACCGCCGATCCCGACTCGGTGCAGGAGAAGACGACGTCGGCGGTGCTCGCGGACGCCGACGACGGGGCCACCAGGGCGCCCAGAACGGTCAGGGCCAGCGTCGTCGACAGCAGGGTTGTGAAGCGCTTCATCGTGCAGTTCCTCCGATCGGGTTCTTTGACGCGCCCGCTGCCCGCGTCGCACGTGACGCGGGCAGCAGCGCTTGGAAAAGCTTCCCGCCCGCGCGGCTGGCCGCGGTGCGAACCACGGCCCTGCGCAGGAGACGGGCAGGACTGCTGGGCGGCAGCAGGAAGTTCTTGGCGAAGTGGGCGCTCTTCTGGTGCTTGGTGACCACCGGCCGCAGCCGGTGCTCCCACGTGCCCAGCGCCGCCGCCACGTCGTCGCCGTGTTCGGCGAGCAGGGTGCCGAGCAGCTCACCACCCGCGATGCCCAGCGAAGAACCGAACCCCGAGTACAGGGTCAGGGACCACGCCGAGTCCCCCACCAGCACCACCCGACCGCGGCTCCAACTGCTCAGGTGGATCTGGCTGATCTGGTCGAACAGCGTGGACTCGGCGCGTTCGAGGGCGTCGAGCAGGTCGGGCACCACCGGTCCGGCGAAGTCGCCGTAGACCTCGCGCAATGCCGCCGCCGGTCGCTTGCGGATCTCGGCGGCGGGCCACGGGTGGCAGTACATGAACATCGCGACCGGGTCGTGGTCGCGGAACACCTGCACCGCCACGGACCGCCGCGTGTCGACCACCAGCAGGTTGTCGCCCGCGCGCAGCCACGGCAGCGGCCGGTCCAGCAGGCAGGCCGCGACGACGTGGTTGAAGTCGCGGCGGTAGAGGTCCTCGGGGCCGAAGACCTGCTCGCGGATCGTGGAGTGCATGCCGTCGGCTCCCACGACCAGGTCGAAGCGCTCCGTGACGCCGTCGGTCAGGTCCACCTCGACGTGGTCGCGCCCCAGCCTGAGAGCCAGGGGTTCGACGCCGAAGCGGATCTCCGCCCGTGGGCGCAGCGCGTCGTAGAGCGCCTTCTCCACGTCGCCGCGCAGCACGGTGTAGGACGGGTCCATCGGCATCATCGCGGCGGGGTTCATCCCCGGCACGAGCCTGCCGCGGCGGTCCATCTCCAGGAACCGACCTTGGGGGTCGGCCCGGTCGCGGATGCCGTCGATCACTCCCAGCCGTCTGGAGGGCTCGAACCCGTCGGCCATGAAGACGGTGAAGTAACCGCCGGTGCGTCGGGTCGGGGACCGCTCCACCACCAGCGGCTCCCAGCCGACCTGGGACAGGCGCAGCGCAGTCGCCATGCCGGAAATGCCGGCGCCGACCACGAGGGCGCGTTTTGGCCGCAGTGCTGTCATGTGTACGAACCTCCGGACCGGCCGAACACGGCGGGTCGATTCCCGATTTCAGGTCGCCAACCAACCTTAGCGCACTTTCAGCCGGGAATTACCCTGATGATTGAAGATAACGACCGGAGGACGCTAGGGGCTGCGGCCGGGAATTAGGGGCAACGCATAGGGGTGTACCTGCCGGTTTTACTGCCAGTACGTTAGAGCGACTCCGATGTGCTTGACAACAGGGTGGGACATGACCGGGGAACAAAAGGTCGTCGAATACCTCAAGAAATTGACTGTCGACCTGTACGAGACCCGCGAGAAATTAAACGGGCTCGAACGCGAGCGCGCCCAGCCCATCGCCGTGACGGCGATGGCGTGCAGGCTGCCGGGAGGGGTCGCCGATCCGGAGGGGTTCTGGCGGCTGCTGGCCGACGGTGCCGACGGGTACGGCCCGTTCCCCACCGATCGGGGTTGGCCGCCGGTGCACGACCCCGATCCCGACCGGCGCGGCGCGAGTTACGTGCGTGACGGCGCGTTCCTGCGCGACGCCACCGATTTCGACGCCGCTTTCTTCGGCATCTCCCCCCGCGAAGCCGCGGCGATGGACCCTCAGCAGCGGATCGCCCTCGAGACGGTGTGGGAGTGCTTCGAGCGAGCCGGGGTGTCGCCGTCCGCGGCGCGCGGCAGCGCCACGGGTGTGTTCCTGGGCCTCAGCGGGCAGGACTACGCCGGGTTGGCGGCGGGGTCGGCTCAGGACGTCGAAGGGCTGATCGGCACGGGCACGGCGGGAAGCGTGCTCTCCGGCCGGGTCGCCTATACGTTCGGTCTGGAGGGTCCGGCGCTCACGGTCGACACCGCGTGCTCGTCGTCACTGGTCGCGCTGCACCTGGCGGTGGAGTCGCTGCGCCGGGGCGAGTGCGCGATGGCGTTGGCGGGCGGCGTCACGGTGCTGTCCACTCCGGGGTTGTTCGTGGAGTTCTCCCGGCAGCGCGGCCTGGCTCCCGACGGCCGGTGCAAGCCGTTCGCGGCGGCGGCTGACGGCACCGGGTGGGGCGAGGGCGCGGGACTGCTGCTGCTGGAGCGGCTGTCGGACGCCCGCCGCGCCGGGCGTGCGGTCCTGGCGCTGATCCGGTCCAGCGCGGTGAACCAGGACGGTGCGAGCAGCAGGCTCAGCGCCCCCAATGGCCCGGCGCAGCAACGGGTGATCCGTGCCGCGCTCAAAAGCGCGGACCTGCGGCCCGAAGACGTCGACGTGGTCGAGGCGCACGGCACCGGCACCCGGCTGGGCGACCCGATCGAGGCGCAGGCGCTGCTCGCGACCTACGGGCAGCGGCGGGACTCCCCGCTGGAACTCGGGGCGGTGAAGTCGAACATCGGGCACACCCAGGCCGCCGCCGGGGTCGCGGGCGTGATCAAGCTCGTGCTGGCGTTGCACCACGAATCGCTGCCGCCGACGCTGCACGTGGACAGCCCTACCCCGCACGTGGACTGGTCGGCGGGGTCGATCCGGCTCACCACCCGGATGACGCCGTGGCCCAAGGGTGAGCGGGTCCGCCGGGCGGGCGTGTCCTCGTTCGGGATCAGCGGCACCAATGCGCACGTGATCGTGGAGGAGGCCCCCTCCGACGAGGAGACCTCGGCTCCCCAGAAGCACCGCGGTGTGGTGCCCTGGTGCCTGTCCGCGAAGACACCCGGCGCACTGCGGGAGCAGGCACGTCGTCTGCGCGAGGTGGTGGACGGGCTGCCGCCGGCGGAGGTGGGGCACACGCTGCTGACCCGCTCCCCCGGTTTCGCCCACCGCGCGGTGGTGACCGGCTCGACCACCGAGGAGCTGGTCGCCGGACTGCGCGCGGTCGAGGACGGCGCGGGCCTGGTCGGCTCGGGCGGCGTGGCGTTCGTGTTCAGCGGCCAAGGTAGCCAGCACGAAGGCATGGCGCGGTCGTTGCGCTCGGCGTTCCCGGTGTTCGCCTCGGCGTTGGAAGAGGTGTGCGCGGAGCTGGACCGGTTCGTGGACACCCCGGTCGAGCGGTTGCTGTCCCGCGGCGGACCTCTGCTGGACACCGGCCTGGCCCAGCCCGCCCTGTTTGCCGTGCAGGTGGCGCTCGCACGGCTGCTGGCGTCTTTCGGCGTGATGCCGGACCTCGTCGCGGGGCACTCGATCGGCGAGATCGCCGCCGCGCACGTGGCCGGGGTGATGTCACTCGCCGACGCGAGTGCCTTGGTGGGCGCGCGAGCGCGGTTGATGGCGGCGCTGCCGGCCGGCGGGGCGATGGTGTCCGTGCGCGCCACCGAGGGCGAGGTGCGGCCCTACTTGGGTGACGAGGTGGCGATCGCGGCGGTCAACGGGCAGTCGGTGGTGCTCTCGGGCGTGGAGGAAGCGGTCTTGGCGGCTGTTGAGTCGCTTGGGCGGAAGTCCCGGCGACTGCGGGTGAGCCACGCGTTCCACTCGGCGCTGATGGACCCGATGCTGGCCGACTTCCGCGCCGTGGCGGCGACCCTGGCTTACGCGACGCCGACCGTGCCGTTCGGGTCGGGGCTGACCGGCCGACTCGCCGACGACCTGGACGCGGAGTACTGGGTACGGCACGTGCGCGAGCCGGTGCGATTCGCCGACGCGGTCGCGGCTCTGGGCGACGTGGCGTTCATCGAGGTCGGGCCGGACTCGACCCTCGTGCCGCTGCTGGGCGACCGCCCTGCGGAAGCGGTGCTGCGCAAGGGAATCGATGACACCGCGCAGTTGGCGAAGGCCCTCGGGCTGGCGCACGCCCGGGGCGTCGCGGTGGACTGGTCGCCGCTGGTGCCGCGCACGGCACTGCGCCCACTGCCGACGTATCCGTTCGAACGTCGACGGCACTGGCTCGACCCGGTGACGGGCGCGGGCGATCCGCAGAGCTCCGGTCAGGACGCGACCGGTCATCCTCTGCTGACCGCTGTGGTGGACATGCCCGACGGCGGCGAGGTCCGCACGGGTCGGCTCGCGCTCGACGCGCAGCCGTGGCTTGGTGAGCACCGGGTGCACGGCACAGTGGTGCTGCCGGGCGCGGCGCTGGTGGAGATGCTGTGGTCCACGGGCGCCGACGCGGTGTCCGAGCTGACCCTGCACGCGCCGCTGGTGGTGCCTGAGCACGGTCATGCGGTCATGCGGTTCACCTCCGGTCCCCCGGACGCCGACGGAGTGCGGGAGGTCGAGGTGCACACGCGCGTCGGCGACGGCGAGTGGGTGCTGCACGCGACGGCGACCACCGGCGGCGAGGGTGAGGCGTTGTCGCTGGAGCAGTGGCCGGCGGGCGAACCCGTCGCGGTGGACGGGATGTACGAGGACCTGTCCGCGCGCGGGCTGACCTACGGTCCGGTGTTCCGGGGTGTGAGGGCGGCGTGGCGCGATGACCGGCACACTTACGCGGAAGTCGAACTGCCCGATGGCGTCACCGTCGCGGGGTACGGGCTGCACCCGGCGCTGTTGGACGCGGCGTTGCACGTGATGGCGCTGTCGGGGGTCGAGCGGTCCGGCGCGGCGTTGCCGTTCTCGTTCTCCGGTGCGGTGTTGCACGCGGTGGGTGCGACGAAGGTCCGGGTGCGCGTGACGCCGCAGGGCGCCGACGGCATGTCGATCGTCATCTCCGACACCACGGGCGCGCCGGTCGCCTCGATCCGCTCGCTGCGGCTGCGACCTGTCACGGCCGACCGACTGCGCGTCGCGGGACCACCCGCGGTCCACCGGGTCATGTGGAAACCCGTGCGGGACGTCGCCGCACCGGTCGCGGTCGAGGAGTGGCCCGGACGCGCTCCGGTGGTCGTGTTCCGGCCGACCGGCGTGGAGCGGCACCTGGAGGTGCTGCGGGAGTGGTTGGCCGACCCCTCCCGCGAGGACTCGCACCTGGCGGTGGTGACCACGCGCGGTGTGGTCACCGACGACGGGCAGGACGTGGACCTGGCGGTCGCGCCGGTGTGGGGCCTGACCAGGGTCGCGCAGGCCGAGCACCCCGGCCGAGTGACCCTGGTGGACCTCGACGGGGACGACACCCTGCTGGACGCGGCGGTGTCGACGGCGCGAGCTTCCGCCGAGACGCAGATCGCCGTGCGGGGCGGGGTGCTGCGGGTGCCGCGACTGGTCCCGGTGGACACGCTGCTGCCACCCGAGGGCACGGGTTCTTGGCGGCTGGAGCAGGATCCCGGCGGCACGCTCGACGGGCTGCGCCTCGTTCCGGTCGAACCCACCGCTCTCGCGCCGGAGGAGGTGAGGGTGGCGGTGCGCGCGGCGGGGCTCAACTTCCGCGACGTGCTGATCGCCCTGGGCACCTACCCCGGTCGGGCGGTGATGGGTGGCGAGGCCGCCGGCGTCGTCGTGGAGGTCGGGTCGGCGGTGACCGGGCTCGCCGTCGGTGATCGCGTCACGGGCGTGTTCAGCGGCGCGTTCGGCCCGCTCGCGACCACCGATCACCGGATGGTGGCGCGGGTACCCGACGGGTGGACGTTCACGCAGGCCGCGGCCGTGCCCATCGCGTTCCTCACCGCGTACTACGGATTGCGGGACCTCGGCGGTTTGAAGGAGGGCCAGTCGGTCCTCGTGCACGCGGCGGCGGGTGGCGTCGGCATGGCCGCCGTGCAGCTTGCCCGGCACTGGGGAGCGGAGGTTTTCGCCACCGCGAGCGAGGCCAAGTGGGGCGTTGTGCGGGACAGCGGGGTGCGCGACGAGCGCATCGCGTCCTCCCGCACCGTGGACTTCGCCGACCGCTTCCTGGACGTCACCGGCGGGGATGGTGTGGACCTGGTGCTCGACGCGCTGGCCGGCGACTTCGTCGACGCCTCGCTCCGCTTGTTGCCGCGCGGCGGGTCCTTCGTCGAGATGGGCAAGGCCGACGTCCGCGATCCCGCGCGTGTCGCCTCGGACCACCCGGGGGTGCGCTACACCGCGTTCGACCTCGTCGAGGCCGGTCCGCAGCGCATCGGCGAGATGCTGGCGCACGTGCTGGAGCTGTTCGCCCGCGGCGCGCTGCGGCACCTGCCGCGCACCGAATGGCCGCTGCGCCGGGCGCCGGAAGCGTTCCGGCACGTCGGCCAGGCACGGCACGTCGGCAAGAACGTCCTGACCCTGCCACCGGGTCCCGGTGGCACGGTGGTGATCACCGGCGCGAGTGGCGCGCTGGCCAGGCATGTCTCCCACCACCTCGTCACCGCGCGCGGTGTGCGGAACCTGTTGCTGCTCAGCCGCACCGCTCCCGTGGAGCTGGCGGAGGAGCTGTCCGCGCTGGGCGCACGGGCGGTGGCGGTGGCGTGCGACGTCGCCTCTCCCGAGCAGGTGGCGCACGCGTTGTCCCTCGCGGAGCAGCCGGTGGGCGAGGTGGTCCACGCGGCGGGAGTTCTCGGTGACGGCGTGGTGACAGCCCTGGACGCGGCGCGGCTTCGGGAGGTGTTGCGCCCCAAGGTCGACGGGGCGATGGTGCTGCTGGACGCCCTGCGCGGCTCGGACATCGCGGCGGTCACGTTCTACTCCAGCGCCTCGGCGGTGCTGGGCGGTGCGGGGCAGGCCGCTTACGCCGCCGCGAACTCCTTCCTCGACGCCTTGGCACATCGGGCGCGCTCCGAAGGGCTGCCGGTGACGTCCGTGGCGTGGGGCCTGTGGGAGGGCGCGGGCATGGGCGCGGGCATCGGGGCGGCGGACCTGCGCCGGGTGCGCGGCGGTGGCGTGCTGCCGCTGGAACCCACGCGGGCGCTGGCGTTGCACGACGTCGTCCGAGACTCGGTCGACCCGCACGTCGTGGTCGCACCGATCGACATCTCCGGTCTGGACGCCGACAACGCGCACCCGCTGTTGCGCGACCTCATGACGCCGTCGCGCAGGCGCGCGTCGGCGGAGCGCGACGCGACGGCTCGGGAACGGCTCGCGGCGATGCCCGCCGACCAGCGGCGACGGACCGTCATCGACCTGGTGCGCACCCACGTGCGCGGCGTCCTCGGTCACGTCGGCGAGGAGTTCGACCCGCACATGGCGTTCTCAGAACTGGGATTCGACTCGTTGACCTCGGTGGACCTGCGCAACCGGCTCACGGCGGCCACCGGGCTGCGGCTGCCCGCCGCGCTGGTGTTCGACCACCCCACGCCGGCGGACCTGGTGTCGCGGCTGACCGCTGATCTGGCGCCACCCGAAGGCGATTCGCTGGACGACGAAGAACGCCGCTTCCGCGCGGTGCTGGCGGCGATCCCGCCGGCGAGGCTGAGGGCCAGCGGGATCTACGACCGGCTGGTGCGCCTGAGCGAGGAGCCCGAGGGCGCCGAGGCAACCGACATCGACTCCCTGGACGTCGCCGATCTCGTCCGGCGCGTCATGGGCGACTGACGACCACGGAGGTCCGGCATGACCATGGAGACCGAGCGGATCGTCACCGCTCTGCGCACCTCCTTGAAGGAGAACGAACTGCTGCGGCAGGAGGTCGCCCGCGGCAGCGAACCGATAGCCGTGGTGGGTGTCGGTTGTCGCTTCCCCGGGGCGGAGTCCCCCGACGCGCTGTGGCGACTGCTGGTGGAGGGCCGCGACGCCGTCGGGGAGTTCCCCACCGACCGCGGCTGGGACCTCGACGCGCTGTTCCACGACGACCCCGACCACCCCGGCACGAGCTACGTCCGCCGCGGCGGGTTCGTCGAGGACGCGGCGGGGTTCGACGCGGAGTTCTTCGGCATCTCGCCGCGCGAGGCGCTCGCGATGGACCCGCAGCAGCGGCTGTTGATGGAGACAGCGTGGCACGCGGTCGAGGACGCCGGGATCGACCCCACGTCGCTGCGCGGCACCAGGACAGGCGTGTTCATGGGCATGAGCGGGCAGGACTACGCCGCGGCGTCGGACTTCGCGGTGCCCGAGGGCCTGGAGGGGCACCTGGCGACCGGCACCGCGCCGAGCGTGCTGTCGGGCCGGGTCGCCTACGCGCTGGGGCTGGAAGGTCCCGCGCTGACGGTGGACACGGCGTGCTCGTCGTCGTTGGTGACGCTGCACCTGGCGGCACGTGCCTTGCGCACCGGTGAGGCGGCGCTGGCGCTGGCGGGCGGCGTCACGATCATGACGACACCGAAAGCGTTCACCAGCTTCAGCAGGCAGCGCGGCTTGGCGCCGGACGGGCGCTGCAAGGCGTTCGGCGCCGGGGCGGACGGCACCGCGTGGGGCGAGGGTGTTGGCGTTCTCGTGCTGGAGCGCCTTTCCGAAGCGCGGCGCAACGGCCACCGGGTGCTCGCGGTGCTGCGGGGAAGCGCGGTCAACCAGGACGGCGCGTCGAACGGGCTCACCGCACCGAGCGGCTCGGCCCAGCAGCGGGTGATCCGCGACGCGCTGGCGGACGCGGGGTTGGGTCCGTCCGATGTGGACGCGGTGGAGGCGCACGGCACCGGCACCCGGCTGGGCGACCCGATCGAGGCCGAGGCGCTGTTGGCGACCTACGGCCGAGACCGGGATCGGCCGCTGTGGCTCGGCTCGGTGAAGTCGAACATCGGTCACACCCAGGCGGCGGCGGGTGTGGCGGGCGTCATCAAGAGCATCCTGGCGCTGCGACACGGGATCCTGCCGCCGACCCTGCACGCCGAGACGCCGACGCCGCACGTCGACTGGTCGTCCGGCGCGGTGGCGCTGACGATGTCGGTGACACCATGGCCGGAGACCGGCCGTCCCCGTCGGGCCGGGGTGTCGGCGTTCAGCATGAGCGGCACCAACGCCCACGTGATCCTCGAACAGGCGCCCGCGGACGAACCGGTCGAAGCGAAGGACGTGCCGGGTCCCACTTTCGTGCCGGGTACCACTTTCGTGCCGGGTACCACTTTCGTGCCGTTGTCAGCTCAGTCGGAGCCCGCTCTGCGTGCCCTGGCGCGGGCGGTGGCGGACCTGCCGGATCTGTCGCCGACCAGGGTGGCGGGGTCGCTGGCGAGCAGTCGGGCGTCACTGCGCCGCCGCGCGGTGGTCATCGCCCAGGACGCGAACCACCTCCGGGAGACGCTGACCGCTCTGGCCGAAGGCCGGCCGCACCCCGACCTCGTCACCGGCACCGTCCCCGCCCACCACGGCGGAACCGTGTTCGTGTTCCCCGGACAAGGCTCCCAATGGCACGGCATGGGAGCCCACCTCTACGACACCAACCCCGTCTTCGCCCACACCGCCGAAGCCTGCGACGCAGCCCTGCACCCCCACACCGGCTGGTCCGTCATCGACCTGCTCCGCAACGGACCCCTCGACCGCGTCGACCGCATCCAACCCGCCCTGTTCACCATGATGATCGCCCTCGCCCGCGTCTGGCAGGCCCACGACATCCACCCCGACGCCGTCATCGGACACTCCCAAGGCGAAATCGCCGCCGCCCACATCGCCGGCGCACTCACCCTCGACGACGCCGCCAAACTCTCCGCCCTCCGCGCCCAAGCCCTCCTCTCCATCACCGGCCGCGGCGCCATGGCCTCCATCTCCCTACCCGCCCACCAACTACTCCCACTACTCCCACCCGGCACCCACATCGCCGCCCACAACTCACCCACCACCACCGTCGCCGCCGGCGACACCCACGCCATCCACCAACTCACCAACCACTGCCGACAACACAACATCCACCACCGCCTCATCCCCGTCGACTACGCCTCCCACACCCCCCACGTCGACACCCTCCGCGACACCCTCCTCGACATCCACATCACCCCCCACCCCTCCCACACCCCCTTCCACTCCACCCTCACCACCCACCACACCGACACCACCACCCTCACCCCCCACTACTGGTACGACAACCTCCGCAACCCCGTCCACTACCACCAAACCCTCACCAACCTCACCCCCCACCACACCCACTACATCGAAACCAGCCCACACCCCATCCTCACCACACCCACCCACGACACCCTCCCCCACGCCACCACCATCCCCACCCTCCACCGCAACACCAACCGCCTCCACCACAACCTCGCCCACGCCCACACCACCGGCCTCCCCATCACCCTCCCCACACCCACCACCACACACACCACCCCCCTACCCCCCTACCCCTTCCAACACCAACACCACTGGCTGGAACGAGCCGGTGACGTGCGCGCCGGGCAGCATGCGACCGGGCACCCCCTGCTCACCGCGGAAGTCGATCTGCCCGACGGTTCTTCCGTCCACACCGGACTGATCAACCCGGCGGCGCAGCCGTGGCTCACCGAGCACACCGTGGACGGGGCGGTCGTGCTGCCGGGCACCGCGCTCGCGGATCTGGTGTGGGCAGCGGGCGGCGAACTGGCGCTGGCGGAGCTGACCCTGCACGCGCCCGCCGTGCTCACCGGCAAGCGCAAGGTGCGCATCACGGTGGCCGCGCCCGCGGCAGACGAATCGCGCGAAGTCGAGGTGCACACCGCCGGCGAAGGCGAGGAGTGGACGCACCACGCGACCGGCAGCCTCGTCCCGAGCGAGGCACCGGGCGTCGCGCTCACCGAGTGGCCGCCGCATGCGGAGCAGGTCCCCGTGGACGGTCTCTACGAACAGCTTCTCGAACACGGACTGGAGTACGGACCCACCTTCCGGGGAGTTCGGGCGGCATGGCGGGACGACCGGCACGTCTACGCGGAAGTGGTGCTGCCCGAGGGCGTCACCGCGACGGGGTACGGGCTGCACCCGGCGCTGCTCGACGCGGCGCTGCACCCGCTGGCCCTGGACCGCGACGAGGGTGGTCCGGTGCTGATGCCGTTCTCCTTCACCGACGCGCACCTGCACGCCACGGGCGCGAACGCGCTGCGGGTGCGGTTGACCGTCGACGGCAACTCGGTCGCCGTCGACGTCTCGGACCCGACCGGCGCGCCGGTCGCGACGATCGGGGGATTGCGCCTGCGCCCGGTCTCGGACTCGACCCCGGACTCGACGACCGTCGGGCGCGGCGCGCTGTTCGAGCCGCGCTGGCTGCCCGTCGACGCGTCCGAGCCGGTCGGCGTTCGGTACGACGTGATCGGCGACCGGGCGATGGCCGATGCCCTCGAACGGTCCGGGGTCACCTCACGGGTGTGGCGTGACCTCGCGGAGTTCGCGGCATCGGGCGAGTCTCCCGATGCCGTGCTGCTCTCCCATTCCGCGCCCGCGCTCGACACGGAAGTGCTCGGCAGGCACCTGCGGGCGTTGAAGTCATGGCTGGACATGGATGTCCCGCTCGTGGTGGTGGCCCCGGAAGGCGCGGTGTGGGGCATGACCCGCAGCGCCCAGGCCGAGCATCCCGGCCGGTTCTTCCTGGTGGACGCCGAGGACGGCGTCGCAGCGGCGGTGCGGCACGCGCTCTCCACCGGCGAGCCCCAGGTAGCGGTGCGCGGTGGTCGCGTGCACGTGGCGCGGCTGGCCCGCGTCCCGCTGCCCGAACCCGCCAACCACGACCCGGACGGCGCCGTGCTCATCACGGGGGCGCGCGGCGTGCTGGCTCGGCACGTGGCGCGACACCTCGTGACACGCCACGGCGTGCGGAACCTGCTGTTGCTCAGCCGCACCCGTCCCGAAGCCCTCGCACGGGAGCTGTCGGAGCTGGGGGCGACCGCGATCGCGGTGGCGTGCGACATCGCCGACGCCGACCAGCTCGCCGCCGCGCTGCGCGAATCCCCCGCGCCGCTGCGCTCGGTCGTGCACGCGGCCGGTGTCCTGGACGACGCGACGATCGCCGCGCTCACCGACCGCCAACTGGAAGCCGTGCTGAGGCCGAAGGCACTGGGCGCGCTGAACCTGCACGAGCAAACCTCGGATCTGACGTCGTTCACGCTGTTCTCCAGCGCCTCAGGGACGTTCGGCGGCCCCGGCCAGGCCAACTACGCCGCCGCCAACGCCTTCCTCGACGCCCTCGCCCGCCAACGCCACGCGCTGGGACTCCCGGCGACGTCGCTGGCGTGGGGGCTGTGGGAGGAGGCGACCGGGACCACCGGCCATTTGTCAGAGTCCGACCGGAAGCGGTTGGTGGACAGCGGGCTGCTTCCGCTGGGCACCGAGGAGGGGTTGGCGCTGTTCGACGCGGGGAGCGCCGCGGCGCAACCGGTGCTGCTGCCGCTGCACGTGGACGTCCGCCGGGGTGGCGACGTGCCACCGCTTCTGCGGAGCCTCGCGCCGACGCGCCGACGCGCCGCCGCGGACCGGCCCGCGCAGGTGAGCCGGGACAGCCTGGCGGCGCTGGTCCACGAGCACGCCAACGCCGCGCTCGGTCACCCGGCCGGGCACCCGCTCGACCCCGCGCAGCCGTTCCGGGACCTGGGTTTCGACTCCCTGACCTCCGTGGCGCTGCGCAACCGACTGGCCGAGGCGACCGGGCTGAAGCTGCCCGCGACGCTGGTGTTCGACCACCCCACGCCCGACACGCTCACCGATCACCTGGTAGCCGAGTTGCTGGGACGGCCGGGGAAGACGTCCGCTCGCACCGTCGAGCGGGTCGACGGCGAACCCGTCGCGATCATCGGCATCGGGTGTCGCTACCCCGGCGGCGTGCGTGGGCCGGACGACCTATGGCGGCTGTTGCACGACGGCCGTGACGGGGTGGGCCCGTTCCCCGACGACCGCGGCTGGGACCTCGATGACGCACCCGCGTTCGCGCGGCAGGGCGGGTTCCTCGACGGCGTCGCCGACTTCGACGCCGCGTTCTTCGGCATCTCCCCGCGCGAGGCGCTGGCCATGGACCCCCAGCAGCGGCTCCTGCTCGAGACGACGTGGCACGCGGTCGAGCACGCGGGCATCGACCCGACGTCGTTGCGCGGCACGCAAACGGGGGTGTTCACGGGCGTGATGTACCAGGACTACCTCCAGGGCGCGGGCGAGCTGCCCGAGGAGATCGCCGGGTACCGCAGCACCGGCAACGCCGGCAGCGTGGTGTCCGGGCGTGTCGCGTACTCGCTCGGGTTGGAAGGGCCGGCGCTCACGGTCGACACGGCCTGCTCGTCGTCGCTGGTCACGCTGCACCTGGCCGCGCGGGCGCTGCGTGACGGCGAGTGCTCGCTCGCGCTCGCGGGCGGCGTCACGGTGATGGCGACGCCGACGCTGTTCGTCGACTACAGCAGGCAGGGCGCGCTGTCGTCGGACGGCCGCTGCCACGCCTTCTCCGGCGACGCCGACGGCACAGGGTTCGCCGAGGGCGTCGGCGTCGTCGTGCTGGAGAAGCTGTCCGACGCGCTGCGCCGCGGTCGCCGCATCCTCGCCGTCGTACGCGGGAGCGCGGTGAACCAGGACGGCGCGTCCAACGGCCTGAGCGCTCCCAACGGTCCGGCGCAGCAGCGCGTGATCCGCGCCGCGCTTGCCGACGCCGGTCTGCGACCGTCCGACGTGGACGCCGTCGAGGCGCACGGCACCGGAACCCGCCTGGGCGACCCGATCGAGGCGCAGGCGGTCATCGCGACCTACGGACAGCACCGGGACGCACCGCTGCACCTGGGTTCGATCAAGTCGAACCTGGGCCACGCGCAGGCCGCAGCCGGGGTCGCGGGCGTGATCAAGATGGCGTTGGCGCTGCACCACGAGGCGCTGCCGCCGACGCTGCACGTCGAGGAACCGAACCCCCACGTGGACTGGTCGGCCGGCGAGGTGGTGCTGCCGACCGAGTCGGTGCCGTGGCCGCGTGGGCGGCGGACCCGACGGGCAGGCATCTCGTCGTTCGGGATCAGCGGCACCAACGCGCACGTGATCCTGGAGCAGGCCCCCGACCCCGCGCAGTTCCCAGCCGGGGAAGTCGCGCCGCGCACGGCTCCCGTGCTGCTTTCGGCGAAGTCCTCGCGGGCGCTGGCCGACCAGGCCCGCGCGTTGCGGGAGGTGGACGCGCCAGTGGTGGACATCGCGCGCGCGAGCCTGGCCCGCGCGGCGCTGCCGGTGCGCGCGGCGATCGTGGCCGACGACCTTCCCGGGCTGCGGGAGGCGCTGGCGGCGTTCGCCGACGGCAGTGCGCACCCCGACGTGGTGACCGGCACCGCGGATCGCCGTGCGAAAGTGGCGTTCGTGTTCCCCGGCCAGGGCACGCAGTGGCCAGGGATGATGTCGGCGCTGCTCGCGGAATCGCCCGTGGTGCGCGACACCGTGGCCTCGTGTGACGCGGAGTTCTCCCGTCACCTCGACTGGTCGGTGGCCGACGCGCTCGCGGAGGGACGGCCGTTGGAGGCCATCGACGTCGTGCAACCGGTGTTGTTCACGACGATGGTGGCGCTGGCGGCTCTGTGGCGGGCGCACGGCGTGGAGCCGGACGCGGTGGTCGGGCACTCACAGGGCGAACTGGCCGCCGCCCACGTCGCCGGGGTGCTGTCGCTGGCCGACGCGGTGCGGATCGTCGCGCGGCGCAGCGCGGCGCTGGTGGAGCTGACCGGACGCGGCGCGATGCTCGGCGTGGCACTGGGCTCGGAGCAGGTGGCAGAGGCGTTGGAACCGTGGCGTGACCGGCTGTCGGTCGCCGCGGTCAACGCGCCGGGGTCGGTGACCGTGTCCGGCGCGGTCGAGGCGCTCGGCGAACTGGAGGCGGCGCTGACCGCGCGTGGTGTGCGGACGCGTCGCATCGCCGGCGTCCAGACGGCCGGCCACTCGCCGCTGATGGACGCCCTGCGCGACCGGCTCGCCGACGAGCTGAGCGGTCTCGCCCCGACGACGGGCGCGGTGCCGTTCTGCTCGACCGTCACCGGGGCCTTCGTGGACGGCGCTGTCATGGACGAGGCCTACTGGTTCGACAACCTGCGTGAACCGGTGCTGTTCGAGCAGGCCTCCAAGTCGCTGGCCGAGGCCGGGCACACGGTGTTCCTGGAGATCAGTCCGCACCCGGTGCTGGCCAACGCGCTCAGCGAGACGCTGGAGGACGCCCACGTGCTGGCGACGTTGCGCCGCGAACAGGGCGGCCGGGAGCAGTTCGCGCGTGCGCTGGCCGCCGCCCACACCACCGGGTTGTCGGTGGGATGGCAGACGTGGCTCGACGACGGCCCGACCGCGGAGCTGCCGGTGTACCCGTTTGACCGGGAGCGCTACTGGGCCGCGGTCGGCAGCGGCGCCGGGGACCTGCGGTCGGTGGGCCTGGCGGCGGCGGAGCACCCGTTGTTGGGCGCGGCCACCGCGTTGGCCGAAGGCGGTTCGCTGTTCAGCGGACGGGTGTCGCTGCGCACGCACCCGTGGCTGGCCGACCACGCGGTGCGCGGCACCGCGATCCTGCCGGGCACCGCGTTCCTCGACCTGGCATGGCACGTGGGCTCGCCGTCCGTGGCGGAGCTGACGCTGGAGGCGCCCTTGATGCTGCCCGCCGACCGGGCTGTGCAGGTGCAGGTCGCGGTGGAACCGCCCGACGCATCGGGGTCACGTGCCCTGGTGTGCCACTCGCGGCTCGATGACGCGCCTGACGACGCGCCTTGGACAAGGCACGCCCGTGCACTTATCGGACCCGTAGACACCACGGCACTTCCAGGGCTGCGCGTGTGGCCACCCGAGGGCGCTTCGGAGATCCCGGTGGGCGATCTGTACGACCGCTACGCCGAGCTTGACGTGTCCTACGGTCCGGCCTTCCGGGGTGTGCGGGCAGCGTGGCGACGCGGTGACGAGGTGTTCGCCGACGTCCGGTTGGACGACGTCCCGGTGGCGGGCTTCGGCCTCCACCCGGCGTTGCTGGACGCGGCGCTGCACGCGATGGCGCTGGGTGACCTGGTGCCCGAGGAACTGCGCGGCACGACCAGTCTGCCTTTCTCGTGGACCTCGGCGACGCTGCACGCGGTGGACGCCACGGAACTGCGGGTCCGCCTCTCCCCGGCCGCCGACGGCGGGATCGCGGTGGAGGTCGCCGACAGCACGGGGGAACCCGTCGCCGACATCGCCTCGCTGCGGCTGCGACCGCTGGCGGAGAAGCCGACCGCGTCGGCCGCGCCTCTGTTGGCGGTGCGCTGGACGCCGGTCCAGCCCCCGCTGCCGTCCGACGAGCCCTTCGAGGTGCTGGCGTTGCCCGAGCCCGGCGGGCGGTCCGCCGTTGACGCCGAGGCCGCCGTTCTGGGGGCTCTGGCAGCGGTGAAGGCCAGGCTCGCCGGCGACGGGCCCCGGCTGGTGGTCACCACCCGCGACGCCTCCCACCCCGCGACCGCGGCGACGTGGGGTCTGCTGCGCTCGGCCCAGGCCGAACACCCCGACCGGATCACGCTCGTGGAGACGGCCGGCGCCGTGCCGCCCGTCGGCGACGAGCCGCAGGTCGCCGTGCGCGACGCCGTGGTTCTGGCCCCGCGCCTGCACAGGGTCGGCGCCATACCGCTGCCCGCGCACGACTGGCGGCTCGCCAAGCCAAGCGGCGGCACGTTCGACGACGTCGCTACCGTCGACCAGCGGCGTGAACCACTGGCGCCCCACGAGGTCCGCGTCGCGGTGCGCGCGGCGGGCTTGAACTTCCGCGACACGCTCATCGTCCTGGGCCTCTACCCCGATCCGGACGCCACGATCGGCAGCGAGGCGGCGGGGGTCGTCATCGAGGTCGGCGCCGAGGTCGGCGATCTCGTGCCGGGCGACCGCGTGTTCGGCATGTTCCCCGACGCCATCGCCTCCACCGCGGTCACCGATCGCCGGTTGATCTCATCGATGCCGCGCGACTGGGACTTCGCCACTGCCGCGGCGATCCCGGTGGTGTACCTGACCGCCTACTACGGCTTGGTGGACCTCGCGGACCTCAGGGCGGGGCAGTCGATCCTGGTCCACGCCGCCGCCGGTGGCGTGGGAACCGCGGCTCGCCAACTCGCGCGGCACCTGGGCGCGGAGGTGTTCGCCACCGCGTCACCGGCGAAGCAGGCCGGGCTCGGTCTGCCCGACGACCACGTCGCGTCCTCCCGCGACCTGGGGTTCGCCGAGAAGTTCCGTCCCGTCGACGTCGTGCTCAACTCGCTGACCGGCGACTTCGTCGACGCCTCGCTGCGACTCACCGCGCCCGGTGGCACGTTCCTGGAGATGGGTCGCATCGACCTGCGCGATGACGTGCGTGCCGACATCCGCTACCGGCCCTACGACCTGGTGTCGGCCGCCGGCCCCGACCGCATCGGGGAGATGCTGCGCGAACTCGTGGCGCTGTTCGAAAAGGGCGCGCTGCAACCACCGCCGGTAACGGCGTGGGACGTGCGGCACGCGTCGGAGGCGCTGCGGCACCTGAGCCAGGCCAAGCACGTCGGCAAGGTCGTGCTCACCGTGCCACGTGGGCTCGACCCGTCGGGCACCGTCCTCGTCACCGGCGCGAGCGGCACCCTCGGTGCGCTCGTCGCCCGACACCTGGTGGCCGAACACGGCGTGACGCGGCTGCTGCTGCTCAGCCGCAGCGGGACCGGACCCGACGTGGACGCGCACGTGGTGACCGCGGCGTGCGACGTGTCCGACCGTGACCAGTTGCGAGCGGTGCTCGACGCGATCCCGGCCGCACACCCGCTGACCGCTGTCGTACACGCCGCGGCCGTTGTGGACGACGGCCTGGTGGAGGAGCTGACTGATGGCCAAGTGGCACGGGCGTTCGCCGCGAAGTCGCACGGCGCGTGGCACCTGCACGAGCTGACCCGTCACCTGGACCTGTCGGCGTTCGTGCTGTTCTCCTCCGCCGCGGGTGTGTTCGGCGGGCCGGGCCAGGGCAACTACGCCGCGGCGAACGCCTACCTCGACGCACTCGCCGAGCACCGTCGATCGCTGGGGCTGGCCGCGACGTCGGTGGCGTGGGGGCTGTGGGAGGAGCGCAGCGCCACCACAGCCCGCCTCACCGACGCCGACCTGGCGCGGATGGCGCGGGGCGGCATGACCGCCCTGTCCACTTCGGACGCGATGGCGATGTTCGACGCCGCGCTCACCTCCGCCGAGCCCGCCGTGGTCGCCGCACGCCTCGACTCCTCCGCGCACACCGGAGCCGCCGCGCCGCTGTTGCGCGACCTCGTCCGGCCCGCGCTGCGCACCGCGTCCGCGACGACCAGGAGCGACGGTCTGGTGGACCGGCTGGCCGGGATGGACCCGGCGGAGCGGCCGGCGCTGCTGGTGTCCCTGGTGCGTGAACAGGCGTCGGCGGTGCTCGGTCATTCCTCCGGGAGCGCGGTGCCGGCCACTCGGGCGTTCCGCGAACTGGGGTTCGACTCGCTGAGCGCGGTGGAGCTGCGCAACCGGTTGGCGACGGCGACCGGGGTCCGACTGCCCGCGACAGCGGCTTTCGACCACCCCAACGCCGAGGCGCTCGCGGCGTTCCTGCTCGACCGGCTCGCCCCGCCTCCCGCCGATCCGGCAGAGCCGCTGCTGGCGAACCTGGACCGGCTGCTGGCCGCGCTCGACTCGGCCGTCGCCGTGGACGAACGGGTGGACAACAGGCTGCGCGTCCTGCGCAACCGCCTGGACGAACTGGCGGGCGCCCCGGCGGCGGACGACTTGGACGACGCGAGTGACGAAGAGCTGTTCCGGCTGGTGGACGAGACGGGACTGAGGAGCTGACGTGGCCGACGAACGGCAACTGCGGGAATACCTGAAGAAGGCGATCGCCGAGACCAGGGATGTGCGGAGCCGCCTGCGCGAGGCGCAGGACCGCTTCACCGAGCCGATCGCGATCATCGGCATCGGCTGCCGGTTCCCCGGTGGTGTCGCTTCCCCCGACGACCTGTGGCGGCTGGTGCTGGACGGCGGTGACGCGATCACCGGGTTCCCCACCGACCGGGGCTGGGATCTGGAAGCCCTGTACGACCCCGATCCGGACCGACCCGGCACCAGCTACGCCCGCGAAGGCGGATTCCTGGACGACGTGGCCGGGTTCGACGCGAACTTCTTCGGCATCTCCCCGCGTGAAGCGGTGGCGATGGACCCCCAACAACGGCTGCTGCTGGAGACCGCCTGGCACGCCATCGAGAACGCGGGCATCGACCCGACATCGCTGCGCGGCACCCGCACCGGCGTGTTCGCGGGGGTAGCCGGGCAGGACTACGCGGCGCTGGCGATGTCCGCCGGTGACACCGCAGGTCACGTGATCACCGGCAACGCGGGCAGCGTCCTGTCCGGCCGCGTCGCCTACACCCTCGGCCTCGAAGGACCCGCACTCACCATCGACACCGCCTGCTCATCCTCCCTCGTCGCCATCCACCTCGCCGCACAATCACTCCGAACCGGCGAATCAACACTCGCACTCGCCGGCGGCATCACCATCATGGCAACACCCTCCGTCTTCATCGAATTCAGCAAACAACGCGGCCTCGCCACCGACGGACGCTGCAAACCCTTCTCCACCAACGCCGACGGCATGAGCCCCGCCGAAGGCACCGGCCTCCTACTCCTCGAAAAACTCACCGACGCCCAACACAACAACCACCACATCCTCGCCATCCTCAAAGGCTCCGCCATCAACCAGGACGGCGCATCCAACGGCCTCAGCGCACCCAACGGCCCCGCACAACAACGAGTCATCCAAGCCGCACTCCACAACGCAGCCCTACCACCCACCGAAATCGACCTACTCGAAGCCCACGGCACCGGAACCCGCCTCGGCGACCCCATCGAAGCCCAAGCACTACTCACCACCTACGGCCAAAACCGAAACCCCAACCAACCCCTATGGCTCGGCTCCGTCAAATCCAACATCGGACACACCCAAGCCGCCGCCGGCGTCGCGGGCGTGATCAAAACGGTGATGGCATTACGACACGGCACCGTGCCCCCCACCCTGCACGCCGAGAACCCCACCCCGGAAGTCGACTGGACCAGCGGCGCGGTGCAACTCGCCACCCGGACCCGACCCTGGCCACAAGCAGACCGACCCCGACGCGCCGCCGTCTCCTCCTTCGGCATCAGCGGCACCAACGCCCACCTCATCCTCGAACAGGCCCCCGACACCGCCACCGCGACCGGCACCGACGCCGCGTCCGCCGTCGGCACCGGCACCGGCACCGGCACTGCGACAAGCACCGCGACAAGCACCGCGACCGGGCCAGCGTCTGGGTCGGGGTCTGGGTCGGGGTTGGGGTTGGGGTGGGGGTCGGGTGTGGTGGCGTGGCCGTTGGACGCCGCCTCGGAGCCCGCGCTGGCGCGGGTCGCGGCACTGCTGCGCGACACCCCCGGCGACCCCGCCGCCATCGCCCACTCCCTGACCCGCACCCGCGCCCGGCTCACCCACCGCGCCGTCATCCTCGGCCACCACGACGACCGCACCGGATTCGACACCGCCCTCACCGCCCTCGCCGAAGGCCGGCCGCACCCCGACCTCGTCACCGGCACCGTCCCCGCCCACCGCGGCGGAACCGTGTTCGTGTTCCCCGGACAAGGCTCCCAATGGCACGGCATGGGAGCCCACCTCTACGACACCAACCCCGTCTTCGCCCGCACCGCCGAAGCCTGCGACGCGGCCCTGCACCCCCACACCGGCTGGTCCGTCATCGACCTGCTCCGCAACGGCCCCCTCGACCGCGTCGACCGCATCCAACCCGCCCTGTTCACCATGATGATCGCCCTCGCCCGCGTCTGGCAGGCCCACGACATCCACCCCGACGCCGTCATCGGACACTCCCAAGGCGAAATCGCCGCCGCCCACATCGCCGGCGCACTCACCCTCGACGACGCCGCCAAACTCTCCGCCCTCCGCGCCCAAGCCCTCCTCTCCATCACCGGCCGCGGCGCCATGGCCTCCATCTCCCTACCCGCCCACCAACTACTCCCACTACTCCCACCCGGCACCCACATCGCCGCCCACAACTCACCCACCACCACCGTCGCCGCCGGCGACACCCACGCCATCCACCAACTCACCAACCACTGCCGACAACACAACATCCACCACCGCCTCATCCCCGTCGACTACGCCTCCCACACCCCCCACGTCGACACCCTCCGCGACACCCTCCTCGACATCCACATCACCCCCCACCCCTCCCACACCCCCTTCCACTCCACCCTCACCACCCACCCCACCGACACCACCACCCTCACCCCCCACTACTGGTACGACAACCTCCGCAACCCCGTCCACTACCACCAAACCCTCACCAAACTCACCCCCCACCACACCCACTACATCGAAACCAGCCCACACCCCATCCTCACCACACCCACCCACGACACCCTCCCCCACGCCACCACCATCCCCACCCTCCACCGCAACACCAACCGCCTCCACCACAACCTCGCCCACGCCCACACCACCGGCCTCCCCATCACCCTCCCCACACCCACCACCACACACACCACCCCCCTACCCCCCTACCCCTTCCAACACCAACACCACTGGCTGGAAGTGAAGAAGAAGACCGCACACTCGCCCGCGCAGGCGGGACAGCAGGCATCCGATCACCCACTGCTCACCGCGCGGGTCGACCTGGCCGACGGCGGAACCGTCTACACAGGACTGATCGATCGCGCGGCGCAGCCGTGGCTCGCCGAGCACACCGTCAGCGGTGTTCCACTGCTGCCCGGCGCGGCACTGCTGGACCTCGTGTGGCACGTAGCGGAGGACACGGGCATGGGCTCGGTGCGCGAACTCGCGCTGCACGCGCCCGTGCCGGTGCCGGAGGAACCAGCGCGGCTGCGCGTGACGGTCGCCGAGGACGTCCTGATCCACACGCAGGGTCCGGACGACGAGTGGGTGCACCACGCGACGGCCACCCTGGACGTGTCGACGTCCGAGCCGGAATGCCTGGCCGAGTGGCCTCCGCCGGGCGCCGAGGCCGTGCCGGTGGGCGACCTCTACGAAACCCTGGCCGGGGGCGGCTTGGAGTACGGTCCCGCGTTCCGCGCGGTGCGCGCGGCGTGGCGGCAGGGCGATCGGACCTGGGCGGAGGTGGTGCTGCCCGGCGAGCCCGAGCGGTTCGGGTTGCACCCGGCGCTGCTCGACGCCGCGCTGCACCCATTGGCGCTGCACACGACCGGGGATCCGGTGATGCCGTTCGCTTTCACCGGGGCGACCCTGCACGCCAGGGACGCGACGGTGCTGCGAGTGCGGCTCACCGCACGCGGACCGGAAGCGCTGACCGTGGAGGTGTTCGACACGGCAGGCGCGCCGGTCGCGTCGATCGACGAGTTGCGCCTGCGGGCGGTCCCGCCGATCCGCACCGCTCGGACGGAGCTGTTCCGGCTGGACTGGCGTCCGGTGGAGGCCGAGCCCGCCTCGGACGTCGGTGAGGTCGCGGACGCCGTGGTGTGGCGCCGTCCCGCATCCGTCCCCGTGGACGATCTCGGGGACGATCTCGGGGACGCCGTGGTCACAGCCGCGGTGGAGCACGTCGCCGCCCTCCAGCGGTGGATGGCCGACGACAGCGGTGTGCCGCTGGTGATCGTCACCACCGGAGCGGTCGCTGTCGACAACGAGTCGGTAGACCTCGTCCACGCTCCGCTGTGGGGTATGACGCGGACCGCCCAGGCAGAGCACACCGGGCGGATCGTCCTGCTCGACCTCGATCCCGCCGCACCGTCGCACGACGTGGCCGCACTCGTCCCGCGAGTGCTCCGGCTCGATGAACCGCAGCTCGCGGTGCGAGGCGGAATCCTGCTCGCGCCTCGTCTCGCACCGGTTCCCGTGCCCGACCCCGTCCGGCTCGACCCCGACCGGACCGTGGTGGTCACCGGCGCGAACGGCGGTGTGGCGCACCACGTCGTCGAGCACCTCATCGCGCAGCACGGAGTGCGGCACGTGCTGCTGCTCAGCCGCACCGAGCCCATCGCGCTCGCGGAGCACGTCACCACGCTGGGAGGCACGGCCACCGCCCGCGCCTGCGACGTCACCGACGCACGGCAGGTCGCCGAAGCGCTGGCGGCGGTCCCGACCGACCAGCCGGTGCAGGCAGTGGTGCACACGGCCGCGGTGCTGGACGACGCGACGCTGAGCGCCACCACACCGGAGCAGCTCGCACGCGTGCTGAAGCCGAAGGTGCACGGCACCCTCGTCCTGGAATCCCTGGTGGGTGACGCGGCGTTGCTGCTGTACTCCAGTGCCTCCGCGACGTTCGGCGGTGCGGGCCAGGCGGGGTACACGACGGCGAACACGTTCCTCGACGCGTTCGCGCACGACCGGCGGGCAGGCGGTGCGGCGGTGACGTCCGTGGGCTGGGGTTTGTGGGACACCGGCACCGGCATGGCGGCGACGCTCGGTGAAGCCGACCTCAACCGGGTGCGGCGCGGCGGGTTCCTGCCGATGAGCCCCGCTCAGGCACTCGCGCTGCACGACGCCGCGCCCGCCGCGGGCCACGCGCACCTCGTGGCGACCCCGCTCTCGGCGAGAGTCGACACCGTCCACCCGCTTCTGCGCGATCTCGCCGCTCCCCGCCGCACGTCGCGGCTGCGCAGCGCCGCCACCACCGAGGACGTCTCCGAGCTGGTGGTGCGGCTGCGTGCTCTGGCCGAGACCGAGCGGCAGGAGACCTTGTTGGCGTTGGTGCGCGACCAGGCCAACACGGTGCTCGGCCACCCGGGAACTCACGCCATCGACCCGGCGCAATCGTTCCGGGAGCTGGGTTTCGACTCGCTGACCGCGGTGGAGCTGCGCAACCGGCTGCACGCCGTCACCGGGCTGCGCCTGCCCGCCACGCTCGTGTTCGACCACCCTCGGCCCGACGTGCTGGCACGGTTCCTCGGTGGGGAACTGCTGGGCGACGCGGCTCCGGTCGCGCCCGCCGCAGCAGTTGCGGTGTCGTCGGTGGAGCCGATCGCGATCATCGGCATCGGTTGCCGGTTCCCCGGTGGTGTCGCTTCCCCCGACGACCTGTGGCGGCTGGTGCTGGACGGCGGTGACGCGATCACCGGCTTCCCCACCGACCGGGGCTGGGATCTCGAAGCCCTGTACGACCCCGATCCGGACCGACCCGGCACCAGCTACGCCCGCGAAGGCGGGTTCCTGGACGACGTGGCCGGGTTCGACGCCAGCTTCTTCGGCATCTCCCCGCGTGAGGCGCTGGCGATGGACCCCCAACAGCGGCTGCTGCTGGAGACCGCCTGGCACGCCATCGAGGACGCGGGCATCGACCCGACATCGCTGCGCGGCACCCGCACCGGTGTGTTCGCGGGTATCAGCAACCAGGACTACCCGCAGCTCGCGCGGGACCTGCCACCCGAGGTGGTGGGCTACCTGGGCACCGGCAACGCGGGCAGCGTCCTGTCCGGCCGCGTCGCCTACACCCTCGGCCTCGAAGGACCCGCACTCACCATCGACACCGCCTGCTCATCCTCCCTCGTCGCCATCCACCTCGCCGCACAATCACTCCGAACCGGCGAATCAACACTCGCACTCGCCGGCGGCATCACCATCATGGCAACACCCTCCGTCTTCATCGAATTCAGCAAACAACGCGGCCTCGCCACCGACGGACGCTGCAAACCCTTCTCCACCAACGCCGACGGCATGAGCCCCGCCGAAGGCACCGGCCTCCTACTCCTCGAAAAACTCACCGACGCCCAACACAACAACCACCACATCCTCGCCATCCTCAAAGGCTCCGCCATCAACCAGGACGGCGCATCCAACGGCCTCAGCGCACCCAACGGCCCCGCACAACAACGAGTCATCCAAGCCGCACTCCACAACGCAGCCCTACCACCCACCGAAATCGACCTACTCGAAGCCCACGGCACCGGAACCCGCCTCGGCGACCCCATCGAAGCCCAAGCACTACTCACCACCTACGGCCAAAACCGAAACCCCAACCAACCCCTATGGCTCGGCTCCGTCAAATCCAACATCGGACACACCCAAGCCGCCGCCGGCGTCGCAGGCGTGATCAAAACCGTCATGGCACTACGACACCGCACCGTGCCCCCCACCCTCCACGCCGACAACCCCACCCCCGAAGTCGACTGGACCAGCGGCACCGTGCAACTCGCCACCCGGACCCGACCCTGGCCACAAACAGACCGACCCCGACGCGCCGCCGTCTCCTCCTTCGGCATCAGCGGCACCAACGCCCACCTCATCCTCGAACAGGGACCGGACGTTCCCAAGCCCGCGGAGAGCGACCTGCCCGTCCCGCTACTGCTGTCGGCTCGCACCTCAGGCGGGCTGCGCAACCAGGTGCGGCGCCTGCGCGAGCGCTTGGAGCACGTCTCCCCCGCCGCGCTCGCCCACACCCTGGCAACCGGTCGCGCGCACCTGCCGCACCGGATCGGCGTGGTCGCCGTGCCCGGTCGGGACATCCGCGACGACCTCACCGCCGCGGCGGAGTCGGTGACGCGAGACGGTGTGACAGCGTTCCTGTTCACCGGGCAGGGATCACAGCGGGCGGCGGGCGCCCAGCTCTACGACCGCGTGCCGACGTTCGCCAAAGCGCTGGACGAGGTGTGCGCGGAACTCGACCGGCACCTCGACGTGCCCACGCGGGACTTGGTGCTGCGGCCGACCGACGACCAGTTGACCCGTACCGACCTCGTGCAGCCCGCGCTGTTCGCGCTCCAGGTGGCGCTGGCGGCGTTCCTCGACAGCGAGCACGGTGTGCGGCCGAAGGCGTTGCTGGGACACTCGATCGGGGAACTGTCCGCCGCGCACGTAGCGGGGGTGCTGGACCTCGCCGACGCCGCCGCCCTGGTGGCAGCGCGCGGGAAGTTGATGGCGAGACTTCCCGAGGACGGCACCATGGTCGCCGTCACCGCCTCGGAGCAGGAGGTGCTGGCAGCTCTCGCGGGCCTGGAGCACGAGGTGTCGGTGGCGGCGGTCAACGGGCCGCTCTCGACCGTGGTGTCCGGACCCGCGGCACTGGTCTCCGAGGTGGCGTCACGGTTCGCCCGGACCCGGCGGCTGCGTGTCGGTCGCGCTTTCCACTCGCCACAGCTCGACGGCTTCCTCGACGAGTTCCGGGCCGTGGCGGCGGATCTCGGGTTCCGGACGCCACACCTGCCGCTGGTGTCGAACGTGACCGGCGAAGTCGTGGGCGACGAGGTGCTCACCCCGGAGTACTGGGTGCGCCAGGCGCGGCAGCCGGTGCGGTTCGCCGACGGCGTGGCGCGGCTGCTGGAGCTGGGCACGACCCGGTTCGTGGAACTGGGGCCGGACGCGGTGCTCACCACTCTCACACGGGACATCGTGCCCGCCGAGCACGTGGTGCGGCCGGTCCTGCGGCGCGACCGCGGTGACGCCGAGGCGCTGGTCGAGGCGCTGGCCGCACTGTGGGCCGACGGCGCGGACGTGCGGTGGTCCACGCTGTTGCCCGACTCCGGAGCCCTCGCCCCCGGCTACGGTTTCGACCGCACCCGTTACTGGCTCGACGGCGGGTTCACCGCGGCTCCCGCACCGGTCGTCACCGAACAGGTCGAGGACGTCGGCATCCCGGAGTTGGTGCGCCGCACCGTCGCGGCGGTGCTCGGCCACGCGGCCGAGGCGTTCGACCCGGACGCCGCGTTCACCGACCTGGGCATCGACTCGCTGACCTCCCTGGAGATCCGCACCCGTTTGGAGGCGGCGACGCGAGTGCGGCTGAGCGCCACGGCGGTGTTCGACCACCCGACGGCGAATGCTCTGGCCGCACACGTCGCCGGGCTGGTCGACGCGCCGCAGCCGACCGGTATCGGATCGCTCTACTGGGCGGCGTGCTCGCAGGGCCGCACCGACGAGGCCGGTGACTTGCTGCGCGCCGCGGCGAGGCTGCGACCGTCGTTCACCGCGGCGGCGCCACCCGCTCCCGCGACACCGGTGCGGTTGGCGCGCGGCGGCGGCGTGCCGCTGGTGTGCTTGCCGTCGTTCAACGCGGTCGCCGGGCCCCACGAGTTCGTCCGGTTCGCCACCGCGTCGGACCGCGACGTGTGGGCGCTGCACGAACCCGGTTTCCTGCCAGGGCAGGACATCCCGGCCGATCTCGCGGCGCTGGTCGCCGCCCAGACGGCGGCCGTGCGGGCGGTCACCGGTGGCGGACCGTGCGTGTTGGTGGGACGGTCGGCGTCCGGGCTGCTGGCCAACACCCTGGCCGCCGCGCTGGAGGCTGAAGGCGACCCGGTGGTCGCGGTGGTGGTGCTCGACGTCTACCCGCCCGCGCTGACCAGAGCGCATTCGTGGGTCGAACGCGACCTCAACCGCGCCGTCGCCGCCCGGGAGAAGGACACGGTGCTGCACGACGACGCGCGGCTCATCGCGATGGGCCGCTACTTCGAGGCGTTCGCCGGCTGGGAACCGGCCCTCACCTCGGCGCCGACGCTGCACCTGAGGGCCGTGGAGCCGTTCGCGCCCGACCTTCCGGAGGACTGGCGGTCGGCGTGGGAGCTGCCGCATGACGAGGCGGACGTCCCCGGCGACCACTTCACGATCCTGGAGGACCACGCGGGCACTACCGCCGCCGCGGTGGAACGCTGGTTGAGTCGTTGAGAGCAGGAAGCCCCCGGCCGCGTGGCCGGGGGCTTCCTCGTCGCGATCGGGTCAGGCAGGCGGTCCGAACCAGGCCCGCAGCGCCGCATCGAGATGTTCTCCGTGGGCGGGGTCGTCGTCGGGCGCGACCCAGCACACGTGACCGTCGGGGCGCACCAGCACACCGGAGACCGCCCAGCGCGACAGGTCGCCCTCGGTGGTCTCGACGCGGTCGGCCCAACCTCGCGACCGCGCGGCGTGCTCCGCACCCGCCACCAGGACGCCTCGACCGGAGCGCAGCCGCTCGAACAACCGCCCGGCGCACGTCGGCAGGTCGGGCATCCGCGCACCGAGCAACTCGTGCGCCACAGGGTTGTCCACGGCGTAGCGCACGTCCAGTCCTGACAGCAGCCCGGCGAACCGGTCGTTGACCTCCCGCAGCCTCAGCAGGTCGACGAAGGTGCGGCGCAGCGCGTCGTACTCGGCGGCCGGGTTGGTCAGCAACGCCTGCACACGCGTGTTCTCCAGCACCCGCGCGCCCACGGGGTGACGTTCGTCGTGGTAGGTGTCCAGCAGCGAATCGGGAGCCCGACCGGTGACGACCAGGCCCAGCTTCCAGCCCAGGTTCACCGCGTCCTGGATGCCGACGCTCAGCCCCTGCCCGCCCGCCGGGATGTGGATGCGCGCGGCATCCGCGACCACGAACAGCCGGCCGATCCGGTAGTCGGTGGCCTGATGGGCGGCATCGGACAGCCGGGACGCCCACTCGACGTCGGCGATCCGCACCTGCGTGCCGTAGCGCTGAGCCACGGCGTCCTTGACCTCCTGCGCGGTCACCGCGTCCTCGGCCCGGCGCCCGTGCTCCGCCCACACCACGCGGTAGCGGCCGTTGGGCAGCGGCACCAGCGGGTAGGAGACGTCGCGCCGCTCCTGCCGCTCGTCGCCGAGCAGGTCCGCGGTGCGGCGTGGCCGGCTCAGCACCTCCGGTGGCGCGGACTCCAGCACGACGTCCGCGACGACGCCGGAGAAGTCCGTGGACGTACCGGGAAAGGCGAAGCGACCAAGCCTGCGCACGGCGCTGCTGTGGCCGTCGCAGCCGACGACGTACCTCGCGGTGTAGCGGACCTCGCCGTCCGGTGTCGCCACGACGGCGGTCGCGGACTCGTCGGACTGCGTGAGACCGACGAGTTCATGCGACCGCAGCACCCGCACACCACGTCGGCACGCCTCGGCTTCCAGCACGCCTTCCAAGAGGTTCTGCGGATAGATCAGGTGGTAGGGATGCGCGCTGTCCCAGCGGTCGTAGGTGAGCGGCACCGGCAGGCCGGCGAAGTGGCCATCGGGTATTCGGGCCACCGCCTCGGTGAGCACCGCGTCGAGCAGGCCGCGCGAGTCCAGCAGCTCCACGGTCCGCGGTTGCAGGCCCAACGCCTTGGAGTGCCGGTTCGGCTCCGGCTGCGCGTCGATCACGGTGGCCGTGACGCCCGCGAGGGCGAGCTCGCACGCCATCGTCAGACCCGACGGTCCCGCGCCCACCACCAACACGTCCACAGCGGTCATCAGGGACTCCTTCACACGCCTTGGGGCAGCCGGAACAGCCTGGTCGGGTCGTAGCGCCGTTTCACCTCCGCGAGCCGCGCGTGGTTGTCACCCCAGTACGCGCGCCTCCAGTCCGCGAGTCGCGGGTCGGGGAAGTTCACGTAGGAACCGCTGGAGAGCGGTTCGAGCAGTGCGAACCCTTTGTCCAGGTACGACAGCGCCCGCTGTTCGCGGTCCGGTGCGGGGACGGCGTCGGGGAGCAGGACCACGTGCCCGATGAGGAACAGCGCGTCGCGGTGCGGGTACGCGGTGGCGTCGCGGGCCACGCGGTTGATCTGTCCGCCCATGGCGGTGAAGTTGACGAACCGCGTCTCCCCGGCCTCGCGGTCCGCGCCGAACCCGTCCACCAGAGCGCCTGTCGTCGAGGCGTCCAGTGGCTGGTCGAACAGCCGGTTGCGCTCGCGTTGGAACTGCTGGCGCGGCAACAGCGCGCCGGGCCGCGTGCCGACACGATGGCACTCCCGCGCGGTCCGCTGCTGCCCGCCGCCGTAGATCCACAGCATGGTGTCGCGATAGGACTGGTCGAGCACGAGCCTCGCCACCGGATCGGTTCCGACACTCGACGTCAGGTTCGCCAGCAGCGCCTCCGCCTGCGCCGCGGAACCCATGAGGGTGCCGATGAGCACGACCGTCACCGGCTCCCCGGGTGCGGCGTCGGCCAGCACGAGGCTGATCGAGGACGACAGCTCGTCCGGCGCGGTGACCACCCAGTCCTGCCAGGCGCACAACACGTCCACCGCGGCGTCGCCGGTCCACACCAGGTGGAACAGCACCATCCACGGGATGACCTCGGGCACCACCTCGTAGTCCACGACCGCGCCGAAGTTCCCTCCCCCGCCGCCGCGCAGCGCCCAGAACAGGTCCGGGTGCTCCTCCTCCGAGCAGCGCACCGCGGTGCCGTCGGCGAGCAGAACCCTGGCCGAGACGAGGCGGTCGCACGCCAGGCCGTGCCTGCGGCTCTGCGGCCCGTGTCCGCCGCCGGTGACGAAGCCACCCGCCGCCACCGTGGGGCACATGCCGTTGGCCACGGCCAGCCCGTCCGACCACAGGGCCTCCAGCGCGTCCACGGCCTGCACACCCGGTCCCAAGTGGACTGTCGCACCGTCCCGACGCACGTGGTCCAGGCGCGAGAGGTCCAGCACGAGTCCCGGTGTCGTGGACCAGCCCGCGAAGCTGTGCCCCCCACTGCGCAGCCGTACGGGCACGTCGTGCTCTGCGGCGAACCGCAGGCCCATGCGCACGTCGTCCTCATCGGCGCAGTAGGCGACGCATGCGGGTGCAACCGAGTCGTACTCGGCGATCTGGAGCTGCACGGCCAGGTCGTAGGCCGGGTCACCGGGTCGCACGACCTCACCGTGCAACGCCGAGGCCAACGAGGTGAAGTCCGTCGTCCGAGCCACCACTGTCAGACGACCAGCGTCTGCGTGGCGGGCACGGGCCGCCCTTCCAGGTCGCAGATCGTGCGCGGGCCGTCCGTGCCGCCGTTGACGACCACGACCCGGTGGCCGGGTGCGAACGTGTAGAGGCCGGGTTCCTCGGCGAGAAAACGGGTGTGAGCGCCGCTGAGGAGCACACCGTGCCCGATCCGCGCCGGTTCGACGTTCGTCAACCCGTACGCGGTCGGCTCGGCGTCCACCGGCCCGGCGACCACGACGCCCATGTGGCCGGTGACGTCGTTCGCCGGGCGCTCGAACTTGGTGCCGTGCAGCGTCCGCAGCGTCAGCCACAGGTCGATGTAGGCGCCGCGGCGGATCACGACGGGTGCGGTGATGCCGAACTCGATCTCGTCGCTGATCGGTTCGTCCCGCTCCGGCAGCGTGCACGAGTAGGTCACCCGGACGGTGCCGGTGTGCACTACGCGCACCGCGCTGCCGTTGTCCGCGGCGGCTGCGATCAGGTCGGCCTGGAGTACTGCGGCGGGGTCGATGGTGCTCACGGCCACGGTCGGACACCTCGTCATCCTTGTGGGACAGGAACTTCCACGGCTCACGATCACGTCAGCGCGGAGGAGGGGTCAACCCCTAGCAGTTCCCCCTAGGAGGAGCACCCCAGAACACCGTGCACGACGGTCTCGACGGGCCGCGGCGCCACTAACCTGCGATCAAGCGTCCGCCTCCCGCACAGGAGAGAGTCGATGAGCCAAGCCGTGATGCCGGAGGTCGACGACCGGCGCGCTCCCGCCGCGGGCGGCCGAACCGGAAGCAAGCCGAAGATCGTGGGATCGGGCACCGCGGTGCCCGAGAACTCTTACACGCAGCTCGACCTCCTGGACCGCTTCGACATCACCGACCAGCGCGTGCGGTCGGTGTTCCTCAACAGCGCCATCGAACGCCGTCACCTCGTGCTGCCACCCGACGAACCGTCGGGCAGGCCGCGCACCGAGACGCAGGGCCAGCTTCTGGCCAAGCACCGTGAACAGGGCGTGGAGCTGGCCGCGCAGGCGGTGCTGCGGAGCGTCGAGGACGCGAACGCCGATCCCGCCGACATCGGTTACCTGTGCTGCGTCACGTCCACGGGTTTCCTCACGCCCGGGTTCAGCGCCTACCTGATCCGCCGGCTCGGTCTGCGCCACCACACCGGACGGCTGGACGTGGTGGGCATGGGCTGCAACGCGGGGCTGAACGGACTCACCGCCACTGCCGGGTGGGCCTCGACGCACCCCGGCTCGCTCGCGGTCACCGTGTGCGTCGAGGTGTGCTCGGCCGCGTACGTGTTCGACGGTTCGATGCGCTCGTCGGTGGTCAACTCGCTGTTCGGCGACGGCGCCGCGGCGGTGGTGCTCACCACGGAAGGCGGTGACGGTGGTGATGGCGGCGGCCCGGAGATCCTGAAGTTCGCCAGTTGCGTCATCCCCGACGCCGTCGACGCGATGCGCTTCGACTGGGACGACGACCACGGCAAGTTCAGCTTCTTCCTCGACCGCGACATCCCGTACGTGGTGGGCGCCCACGCCGAGACGGTGGTGAACCGGCTGTTGGCGGGCACCGGGCTGCGGCGTTCCGACATCGCCCACTGGGTGGTGCACTCCGGTGGGAAGAAGGTGGTGGACTCCGTGCGGGTCAATCTGGGTCTCACCCGCCACGACGTGCGGCACACCACTGGGGTCCTGCGCGACTACGGCAACGTGTCCAGCGCCTCGTTCTTGTTCTCCTACAACCGGTTGACCGATGAAGACCTGGCCCGACCCGGCGACCACGCGGTGCTGATGACGATGGGACCCGGCTCGACCATCGAGACGGCCCTGCTGCGCTACTAGACCAAGGCGGTGCCCATGCCCCTGACACCCACCCGCCTCGCCGACGACGCCGCGAACCTCGCCGAACGGGCACGCGCGTGCGACGTGGCGATCGCCGCGCTGCCGGCGAAACCCGCGCGCACCGACGAGGAACAGCGCGCCGCCGACGACGCGCAACGGCCTGTACGCGATCTGCGCGACCGGTTCATGCGCCTGCACGGCCGGGAGGTCTACGACACGGTCACCGACCGCCGCACCCGCGGGCCTCGCCTGGCGCAGTTGGTCGCCGCGACCGCCGAACTCGTCCCCGGTCTGCTGCCGGACGCCGCCCGCCTGGCCGCCGAAGAGCGACTCCCGCAGGCGGTGAAGGAAGGCCTGGTCATCGACCTGGGAATCTTCTTCCGCCGCGTCTTGGCCGACCCTGTGTCCGGCGAGCACCTGCTGGACGCGATGCGCGCCCCCACCCCGCGCGCGCTGAGCCTGCTGGCGGCGTTCGAGCGGACCGGGGAGCTGGACCTCGACACCGTCCACTTGCAACGGTCCGGGAGGATCGCGCACGTGACCGTGCGCAACCTGGACTGCCTCAACGCCGAGACCACCGAGCTGAACGCGGACCTGGAGACCGCGGTGGACCTGGCCCTGCTCGACCCGGCGGTGGAGGCGGGCGTGCTGCGGGGCGCGGAGATGACCCACCCTCGCTACGCGGGCAAGAGGGTGTTCAGCGCGGGCATCAACCTCAAGCACCTGCACGCGGGCCGCATTTCGTACACCGACTTCCTGCTCGGCCGGGAACTGGGGCTGCTGAGCAAGCTGCGGCGCGGTCTGCGGGGCGGTGAAGACCCGACGTGGTGGCCGAACGCCGACGTGGCCAAGCCGTGGGTGGCCGCGGTCGACACGTTCGCCATCGGCGGTGGGATGCAGATCCTCTTGACCGTGGACCACGTGGTGGCCGCCGATGACGCCTACTTCAGCCTGCCCGCCGCCCAGGAGGGCATCGTGCCGGGCATGGCCAACCTGCGACTCACGGCGCTGTTCGGCGGCAGGCTGACCCGACGGGTGATCCTGGACGGCAAGAGCATCGGCGCCCGCGATCCCGAAGCGACGTTGCTGTGCGACGAGGTGGTGGCGCCAGAACGGGTCGGCGCGGTGGCACTGGCCGCGGCCGAGCGGTTGGCGTCCCCCGCGGTCGCGGTGAACCGGCGCATGGTGAACCTGGCCGAGGAGCCCCCGGACGCGTTCCGCGCCTACGCCTCGGAATTCGCGCTTGTGCAGGCGCTGAGGCTGCACAGCGCCGACGTGCTCGACAAGGTCCACCGGTTCAGCACGGCGGAACGCTCGGCATGAGGCCGGTCGAGGCTCTGCTCAGGGTGCTGCGCGACGAGGGCGTGACGAAGGTCTTCGGCAACCCGGGGACGACCGAGCTGCCGTTCCTCGACGCACTCGTCGACGCACCGGACATCGAGTACGTCCTCGGTGCGCATGAGGGGTCCTTGGTGGCGATGGCCGACGGGTACGCCCGCGCCACGCGCCGTCCCGCGTTCGTCAGCCTGCACGTCGCCGCCGGCCTGGCCAACGGGCTCGTGGGGCTGCTCAACGCGTCCAGGTCCCGCACGCCGATGGTGGTGACCGCGGGTCAGCAGGACCGCAGGCACCTCGTGCAGGACCCGATGCTGTCCGGAGACCTGGTGGGGCTCGCGGCGGCGGCGGTGAAGCACACCTTCGACGTGCGGCACGCGCCCGACCTGCCGCTGCTGCTGCGCCGGGCGTTCCGGCTGGCCGTGCAGCCGCCCGCGGGACCGGTGTTCCTGTCGATCCCGATGGACCTGCTCGCCGAGGACACCGACGTGGAGCTACCGGCGCGGTCGGTGGTGTGGCCGCCGGGACCGGCGTCGGGCGTCGCCGACGCCGTGGCGGCGCTGGGGGCCGCGCGCGACCCGGTGATCGTCGCCGGGGACGGGGTGGGTCGGGCGAACGCGGTCGCGGAACTGGTCGCGGTGGCCGAGGCGCTGGACGCGCCGGTCTTCCACCAACCGCTGTTCGACGGCATCGACTTCCCCACCACGCACCCGCTGTACGCCGGGATGCTGCCCGGCACGAACGCCGGCATCAGGAACGAGCTGGCCGCGCACGACGTGGTGTTCATCGTGGGCTGCCACGCGTTCATGCCGCACCACTACACACCCGGGCCGGCGATCCCGCCGGGCACGCGGGTGGTGCAGCTCGACGACGACCCGGCGGAACCCGGCCGCAACTTCGCCGTCTCACCGGGGCTGGTGGGCGACATCAGGTCGACGTTGGCGGAACTGGCCGGGCGCCTGCCACGTCGCCCCGGCGGCAGGGTCGTCAGGCAACCCGACGTCGACGTCCACTACGGGTCTGTCCCGCTGGAGCCGCTGGTCGCGGCGCACGCCGTCGCATCCGGGTTGCCGGAGGACGCCGTGGTCGTGGAAGAGGCGATCACCACGGGAGTGCTGCTGCGCCGGGTGCTGCGGCAGTCACGGCCCGGCTCCTACGTGCACACGATCGGGGGCGGCCTGGGATCCGGGATCGGCGCGGCCGTCGGCACGCGCATGGGCGAGCCGACCCGGCCGGTGGTTGCGGTGCTGGGCGACGGGTGCGCCCTGTTCGGGCTGCACGGCCTCTGGAGCGCGGCCCGCTACGACGTGGCGGTGACGTTCGTGGTCATGCGCAACGGCGAGTACCGCACGCTCAAGGAAACTCTGGACTCGTGGGACAGCCGGGCCACTCGCGCGGGCCGCTATCCCGGTCTGGACCTCGGCGAGCTGGACTTCACGAAGGCGGGCGACTTCTTCGGCATCCCCTCGCTGACCGTCGGCTCGGCGGCTGAGTTGCGCGACGTCGTCGCCAAGGCCGGCGGGCGGACCGGCCCGCTGCTGGTGGACGTTCCGATCCTGGGGCACGGGTCGTGATCGCCGTCCCGCACGCCGGTCCGGGCCTGACGCCCGTGGTGGAGCCCGCCACGGGGGCCGTTCTGGGCGGCCTGCCCGTGGACGACCCGTCCTCCGTGCGCGCCGCCGTGGACGCGGCGGCCTCGGCGCAGCGATCCTGGGCGGCCGTGCCGGCCGTCGAGCGCGCGGAGGTGATGCGGCGGGCGGCCCTCGCGCTGGAGGGGATGCGCGTGGACGTGGTGGAGTGGATCGTCCGCGAAAGCGGCTCGGTGCGCGGCAAGGCCGCCCACGAGGTGGACTCGGTGCTGGACGAGATCCGGGTGGCCTCCGCGCTGCCTACCCAGCCCTACGGCCACCTGCTGCCCGACGCGCACGGGCGTCGCAGCTCCGCCCGACGCGTCCCGTTGGGCGTGGTCGGAGTGATCAGCCCGTGGAACGTGCCGCTGCTGCTGGGCGCCAGGGCCGCGGTCCCCGCCTTGGCGCTGGGCAACGCCGTCGTCCTCAAACCCGACCCGCGCACCGGCGTGTCCGGCGGACTGGTGCTGGCCGAGGTGTTCCGCGCCGCCGGGCTGCCGCGCGACGTCCTGCGCGTGGTGCACGGCGGTCCGGACGTCGGACGGGCGCTCACGACCGCGCCGGACGTGGCGATGGTGGCGTTCACCGGGTCCACGGCGGTGGGACGGGAGATCGGCGCGGACGCGGGGCGGCTGCTCAAGCGGATGTCGCTGGAACTGGGCGGCAACAACGCCCTGCTGGTGCTGGACGACGTGGACTTGGAGGCGGCGGTGTCGGCCGCGGCGTGGGGCACCTTCTTCCACCAGGGCCAGGTGTGCATGTCGGCCGGCCGGCACGTGGTCCTGGAGTCGGTCGCCGGCAGGTACCTCGACCTGCTGGCGAAGCATGCCGACGCGCTGGTGGTGGGCGACCCCTGGCGCGCGGACGTCGCCCTGGGTCCGCTGATCGACGAGGCGCAGGCGGCGCGCGTGGACAGCATTGTCGCGGAGTCGGTGCGCGCCGGAGCCGAGGTGCGGGCGGGTGGTGTGCGGGACGGGCTGTTCTACCGGCCGACCGTGCTCTCCGGGGTCACCGCGGACATGCCCGCGTTCACGGAGGAGATCTTCGGTCCCGTCGCACCGGTCGTGGTCGTGGCCGACGAGGACGAAGCGGTCGAGGTGGCCAACCGCACGGAGTACGGGCTCGTGGCATCGGTGCTGACCGGGTCGCCCGAACGCGGCGTCGCGCTGGCCGACCGGCTGGCGACCGGGATGGTCCACGTCAACGACCACACCGTGGAGGACGACGCGTTCGTCCCGTTCGGCGGGTGGGGCGCGTCCGGCAACGGCAGCAGGCACGGCGCCGACCGCAGTTGGGAGGAGTTCACCCGCTGGCAGTGGGTGACCGTCCGCGATCGCGTGCGACCCACGCCGCTCTGATTCAGCGCCCCTCCCACCGAGGTTCGCGTTTCTCCGCAAATGCCGCCGGCCCTTCGAGCGCGTCACGACTGAGCATCCGACGCTGCTCCCACTCGTACTCGGCGGCGAACGCCTCGGGCAGCGGCATCGTCACCGACTTCGTCGCCGCCTCCTTCGCGGCCCGCACGGCCAGCGGCGCGGCCCGAAGGAGGTCGGCGACCCAGCCGTCCACACACGCGTCCAGTTCCTCGGCCGCCACGACCTCGTTGATCAGGCCCAGCTCGTAGGCGCGGACCGCGGTCATCGGGCGCCCGGTGAGCAGGTGCCCCAGAGCGACGCGGAACGGCGCCTGCCGCACGAGCCGGAACACACCACCCGCACCCGCGATGAGCCCGAGCCTGGTCTCCGGCAGGGCAAACACCGCGTCATCACTCGCGATGACGAGGTCGCAGGCCATGGCCAACTCGAACCCGCCGCCATAGGCGTAACCGCGTACCGCGGCCACGACGGGCTTCACCAGGTCGAACCGCTCGGTCAGGCGGGGCCAACCAGGCTTTCCCCTGCTGCCGAACGAGGAGCGCCCGGCCGTGCCGTCGACCTGGCGCGCCGCCAGTTCCTTGAGGTCCTGGCCCACGGAGAACGCCCGCTCACCCGCCCCCGTCAGCACGGCCACCCATAGATCGTCGTCGGCTTCGAAGTCGTCCCACACCTCGGCCAGCTCGGCGTGCATCGCGCGGTTCATCGCATTGAGAACGTGCGGTCGGTCTAGCGTCACGCGCGCAACGCGACCGTCTTTCTCGTATCGGATCCCCATGCCTTCCACAATAGCGGCACACCACCACTCATGATTCGCGTAACTTCCCGTTCCCGACAAACGACACTGCCCCTAGTCGCCCACTCCAGCGAATCGCCACCCCCTACCCTGGGGTGGCGTTCAGGGGTTCCAAAACTATAGGTGCCGCGGATAGCGTGCGAAACGCATCGCGACTTCTCGCAGTGTTCCCGCCACCGGTTTCCGGCGCGGCTGTCCGGGTGACGCACATGGGAGCGATCATGGTTTCTTTGTCCGAAGCGTTGCTCGGCGGCGCGCCTCCGGAGGAGATCGAGCGCATTCCGCTACCCGAGGAGCACCTGGCCGCGCACCTGCGCGCGGAGGACAGCGACATGTTCCGCGGTGTCGGCGACAAGGACGTCCGCAAATCACTGCGCGTCGGCCCGGTGCCGGCGCCGGAACCGGCGCCGGACGAGGTCGTCGTGGCGGTGATGGCCAGTTCGATCAACTACAACACGGTGTGGTCGGCGATGTTCGAGCCCATCCCGACGTTCCGCTTCCTCCAGCAGTTCGCCCGACAAGGCGGCTGGGCCACGCGGCACGACCTGCCCTACCACGTCGTCGGCTCAGACGGAGCGGGCGTGATCGTGCGGACCGGCTCTGGCGTGCGACGTTGGCGGGTCGGTGACCACGTGGTGATCAGCCCCGCGTACGTGGACGACCAGGAGCCCGCCTCCCACGCCGACGGAATGCTCGGCGCCGAGCAACGCGCCTGGGGCTTCGAGACCAACTTCGGCGGGCTCGCCGAGTACACCGTGGTTCGCGCCAGTCAGCTCGTCCCCAAGCCCGCCCACTTGACCTGGGAGGAGGCCGCGAGCAACACGCTGTGCGCGGGTACGGCCTACCGGATGCTCGTCAGCGACCGGGGCGCTCGCATGAAGCAGGGCGATGTGGTGCTGGTGTGGGGCGCGGCAGGCGGTTTGGGCGGCTACGCGGTGCAGTTCGTCCGCAACGGCGGTGGCATCCCGATCGGTGTCGTCAGCTCCGAGAGCAAAGCGGAAGTGCTGCGCGCGCTGGGTTGTGACATCGTGATCAACCGCGAGGAGTTCGGGCTGACCGGCGACCTGTCGGCCGACCCCGACCAGGTGATCGAGGTCGGTCGCAGGCTCGGCCGGATCATTCGCGAGCGGGTCGGGCGCGATCCGGACATCGTGTTCGAGCACGTCGGTCGCGCGACGTTCGGCATCTCGGTGTTCGTCGTGCGTCGCGGCGGCGTCGTGGTCACCTGTGGGTCGAGCACCGGGTACAACCACGTGTTCGACAACCGCTACCTGTGGATGAAGCTCAAACGGGTCATCGGAAGCCATGTGGCCAACCTCCAGGAGCAGTGGGAGACCAATCGGCTCATCGCGATGGGCAGCGTGGCGACGACGATGTCCGCGGTGTACCCGCTCGCCGAGGTCGCCGAGGCGGGGCGCCTGGTGCAGACCAACCGGCATGTCGGGAAAGTGGCCGTGCTGTGCATGGCGCCGGAACCGGGGCTCGGCGTGAGCGACCACGAGCTGCGTGCCCGCATCGGGGAGCAGCGCGTCGCGCCCTTGCGGGGGTTCTCCGCAGGTCCGACAACCGGAGAGCGGTGAGCGCGGTGGCCATCGGTTTCCTGGGCACCGGTTCGTACGTGCCGGAGCGGATCGTCACCAACGACGAGATCGCCGAGTTGGTCGTCGACGCGACAGCGGAATGGGTACTGGACAAGACCGGAATCGCGACGAGGCGCTGGGCCGCGCCTGAGGAGGCGACCTCGGACCTGGCGGCGAAGGCCGCCCTGCGGGCGCTGGAGCGGGCCGGTCTGTCGCCGGACCGTATCGACCACCTGATCGTGTCGACCTCGACCGGGGACCACCCCCAGCCGCCCACGGCCTGCCTGGTGCAGGACCTGATCGGAGCGCACGCGGCGGCCTGCTTCGACCTCAACGCGGTGTGCGCCGGCTTCTTGTACGGGGTGGAGCTCGCGCGCGCGTTGACCACCGTGCGCCCCGGCACGCACGCCCTCGTCATCGGCGCCGACGTGTACTCGCGCATCCTGGACTTCACCGACCGGCGCACATCGGTGCTGCTCGGCGACGGCGCGGGCGCGGCCGTGATCGGTCAGGTGCCGGACGGAGAGGGCATCCTGCGCACAGACCTCAGCAGCTATGGCGAGTCCCGAGACCTGATCAGGGTCGTAGCCGGCGGAAGTCGGGTGCCGACAACGGTCGAGACAGTCGCCGAAGGTGCGCACTACTTCACCATGCACGGCCGGGGCGTACGCGATTTCGTCATGGGAACCCTGCCGCCGCTGCTGGACAAGCTGGTCACGGAGGCGGGTTTCACGATCGACGACGTCGACTGCTTCGTGCCGCACCAAGCCAACGGCGTTCTGCTGCGCGAGCTGGCGCAGCGCTGCGGTCTGGCCGGGGCGCACACGCACCTGGTCGTCGACCGCTACGGCAACGTCGGCAGCGCGTCGGTGCCCGTGGCTCTCGACGACGCGGTCACCTCCGGTGCGATCCGTCCAGGCCAACTGGTGCTGCTCGCGGGGTTCGGCGGTGGCATGTCCGTGGGTGCCGGCCTCGTGCGGTGGTCCGGGTGAGCGTCGTCGGGCGAATCGGGGTTGTCGGCGCCGGGCAGATGGGTCTCGGGTTCGTCGAGATCTGCGCGCGGGCGGGGTTGGACGTGTGGGTCGTGGCGTCAGGACCCGAGTCCGCGGCCCGGGTCGGACCGCGGTTGGCGCGCTCGCTGGAACGCTTGGTGGCGAGGGACAGGCTGACCGCGGAGGAACGCGACGCGGCACTGGCCAGGGTCAGTTGTTCCTGGGACCTCAAGGACCTCGCCGACCGCCAGTTCGTCCTGGAAGCTGTGCCGGAGCAGTTGGCGGTCAAGCTCGACGTGTTCGCGACGCTCGACGACGTGGTGGGCGATCCGGACGCCGTGCTCGCCTCGACCACGTCGTCGCTGTCGATCATGAGGCTGGCACGGGCGACGGCGAACCCCGGCCGTGTGGTGGGCGTGCACTTCTTCAACCCGGTCGCCACCATGCGGCTCGTGGAACTGATCGGTTCACTGGCCACCTCTCCGGCAACCACGGAACGCACCCGCGCGTTCCTCGTCGACGTCCTCGGCAAAGAGGTCGTCGAGGCCAGGGACCGGGCAGGATTCATGGTGAACTCGCTGCTCGTTCCCTACCTTCTGTCCGCCGTGCGACTGCTGGAGTCGGGAATGGCGACCGCCGAGGACATCGACCGGGGATGACAGTCGGGTGCGGTCACCCCATGGGACCGCTGAGCTTGATCGACCTGATCGGGCTGGACACGATCGTCGCAATAGGACAGACAATGCACGAGGAGACCAAAGAGCCACTGCACGCTTCCCCTGCCCTGCTGCTGCGCATGGTCGAGGGTGGTTACCTCGGCCGCAAGAGCGGTGCCGGCTTCTTCAAGTATCCCCGCAGTTGAGCCATGATCCGGGGGTGGCGTCACCGGACCCGCTGGCATCGGCACGAACTCCGCGAACGTCGGCAACCGCCGCACCATCGCAACCGGGTCACGCGCCTCGACGCGCTCGGCCACCAACGTGTCGAGATCCCCCGGACCGGGCGCAGGAGTGCGCCGCAGATCCAATTCCCGCCGAGCCATGGGCTCGGCCGCCGGTGTGCCCGCGCCACCCCGAATCGGGAGTCCGTTCACCGTCGACGGGTTGTCGTCGGGCATGGTGCCGCCTCCGCCGGGAGCCGCTCGACAGTCCCGGCGGAGGCGGTGGTTCAGCGCTTCGGCTGGCCCAGAGCCATCGGCGGAGTATTGCCTGCCGTGGCGCCCTCGGCGTGCTGGGGTGTGACGACGAAGACGAACTCGTGGACGTGGTCGTCGGCGAGTTCCTCGGTCACGTAGGACTCGCCGATCCGGATGCCGTTGCGCATGATCAGGTCTTGGTGGACGGGGAACGCCGCCCCGTTGTCGTTGACCGGGTTGCCGAGCACCTCGAGCGCCCAACTGTCGCTGCCGATGAGGGCGGGGCGGAACTGGGCGAGCCAGCGCGCCTCTCGGAGATAGATGCCGGGAAGTCCTTCGGCGGCCTCCCAGCGCCGGATATCGGCTGGGTCCCGCCGCTTGAGCAGTTGCGACCAGCCGGTGCGGAAGAGCACGGCGTCACCAGGGCGCAGGCTTCGGATCCCGCCGAAGTCCATCGCCTCCCGGATGTCCTCGACGGTGATCCGGTAGTTCTCCCGCAGCAGCGGTTTCCCGTTGGTCGCGGGTTCGGCGAGGTCGGAGGTGGCGTTCTTCGCGAGCTTGACGCCGAGGATGTCGAGCAGGACGCCACGGGTCGCGATGGGGCCCATGTGCTCGTTGCCCAAGTGGGTCGTGCCGTGGCCTCGGGCGATCTCCGGGCCGCGCATCCCGTTGTAGAAGAACTCCTTCGCGCCGATGTGGTTGAGGTTGTCCAGCTGCGACCCGATCTGATAGGTCGTGGCGAGGGGCACCGGGTGCTTGGCCGAGAAGGACGCCTCGAACCGCTCCTCGTGGATGCTGAGCTGGTTGTCCCCCAACGTGTCCAGCGAGATCAGCACACCGCCTTGCTCGGCGAAGCCGGGAGGCGGCTCGTAACCGGCGATGGTGAGCCGCTGCAGGTAGGTGCGAGGAGGGTCGGTCTTGAACGCGGGGAAACCGTTCCACATCAACTCGCCCAGGCTGTAGGTCTTCACCGGGCGGTGTGCGTCAAGCAGCCCGAGAGCCGCGGCGGTCCGGGCCGGTGTCACCTCGTTGAAGCTTCCCCGCTGGTCGCCGGCACCGTACGGGCCCGGCGCCCAGTCGGCCAGATTGGCGGGGTTTGCGTAGTCGTAGGGCACATCGTCGAACTGGTCGTGCGGCCGCGACGCGGGTCGGTCCGCCTGCCGGTCTTGGGCATCCGCGAACGTGGAGCCGAAGCCGGCCAAGGCGGCGGCCGCGCCGGTCGCTCCGGCGACGCGCAGGACGTCGCGCCGGTTGGGGCGGTGGTTGGCGAGGTAGTTGCGCAGCAGGTCCGGATTCATCTGCGAGCACCTTTCGTTCGGAGCGGGCCAGGACGTGTGTGGGGACAGGTCAGCTCGCCGCGGCGCGGTCACTGAACTCGGCGCGGAGCTGCCACACCTACTTCAGCACGTGGAAGTCCGGATGGGCGTACCACGCCGCCATTGCCGGTGCGTCGAGGTACACGTAGTCGTCGACGCGGACGCAGCGGCCCGCGTTCTCCAGACGGTCGAGCAAGTCCGCGGCAGGCGGAGCCTGGAACTCGACGAGCACCCAGCCCTCGGTCCGCTCCGCGACACGCTGTGCCAGTCGGCCCAGTACAGGTCGACCTGCGAGGTTGCTGACGAAGATGTGCAGCCCGACGGCACAACGCATCGTCCTGCCGGCCACCCGTTCGATGATCTCGAGCTCCGCCGTGTCGGTCTCGTAGTCCGGTGGATCGAGGGAATAGGAGTAGGGCAGTCCTTCGGCCGAGAACCAGTCACCCGGGCGGACGGGATCCCGCTCCATGCCTCCGGCCATCATCTCCACCACCACGACAGGCTCGACACGCTCGGCGGTGTACGGGGTCAAGACGATCAGCGCTGTTCCACCCACGGCATGGGATTAGACAGTGCCGATTGACGTCACCGCCATCCTTGACACCGAAGTCGACCCAGACATGTCGATAAGGCCGCTCACGATCGGCGTCTGATCAAGCGGTGGAGCACCTCGGCAGTGGGAGCGTGTTTCTCGATGCCGCCGGCACGTCGCTTTGTCACCTCTGCGGGCAGGCGAACGGAAGTGCGGAGCTGACCGACGGCGCTCGCTTCGTCTGGTCGGACGGTCTCGCTCACTACGTCGAGCCACACAACGTCAGACGGCGCCCGACGTCACTGCGGTGATGAACACGGCCCCGCAGCCTGTGGACGTCACCGAGCTCGAGCGCCGCCTGCTCGACACGAATGAGTGATCACCGACGCGGACTGGTGGCGTGACCAACGAAGGCTCTTCGGTCACGAGCTCCCCCGCACGGAAGTAGTCCCTGCGCGACATGTCGCACACCGCCGACCCAGGGTTACAGACGATTGGCCAGGTTGGAGGACGTTTCACGATGGTGAACTGAGATGGGCGAGCGCGGGCGTCATCACCCTGCCGTGCGACGGATGGACCGGCTCCCTCTCCGAGTGGTGGAGTCATGGCGAGTTGCTGGTCTCCCGTGACTCGCTGGACGGGAGTTGACGGCACGGGGTACCGGATCTGAACCGGGCCAGGGCCGTGGCACTTGGCCGCGACCCGGGTGTGGACATCCGGTCATGCCGCATAGCGGGCATTCGATCTCGTCGGCGGCGGTGGCGTTCTGCTTGACCACAACCTCTGCGGAGTGTTTCCGATGGCCGGACTCATGCACGACCATGCTGTGGCAGCCCACAAGCGCGGCCGGACGTGGTACTCACCGGCGCGGCCGGTGCGTCGCGTCACCGCTGCGCACGGTCGACACCCGCAGCGGCATCGGCGGCCCCGCAGGCGCGCTGCCAGGCAGGTCGACCACCGAATACCTGGTCGGCCGGGATGCTCCGTCGCTCAACTTCAGCAGCGTCCACCCCGTCGATGGCGGGGTGGACGCTGCCTGATCCGGTATTACGCGTACTTGAAGTAGCGGCAACCCAACAGGGTGTCGTTGGTGTAGGCCATCCACCTCATGGTCCCGCGGGTGTTCGGCCCGAAGATCCCGTCCGCGCTGACACCGATGCGCTTCTGCACGGCGATCAGCGCGCTCCGCGTCTTCGGCCCGAACTGCCCGTCGGCGGTGAGACCAGCGCCGTAGCAGGAGTTCAACCCGCGCTGCATGGCCTTGACACCTGCGCCGGAGCTGCCCTCGGACAGGTGGCACTCACCTGGGGCCCAGGAAACACCGTTGCTGACGCCGGGAACGATCGCATATGAGCCGGAGGGGTCGCTGCTGATCGTAATCGCGTGGGTGCAGCTGACCGCCGCGTTGGCGGGCGCGGCGGTGAGCGTGGCCAACCCCGCGCCCAACATCGCCATGGAAACCGCCGAAACGAACCAGCGGGACTTGAACTTGCCCATTCGCACTCCTTGAACCGGGCCGAGACCGACCTCACTTGCCGTCCGCTCCGACAGATTTCCGTTGCCGGAGCAGGTATCTGTGCGGCAGCTGATCACAAGGTACGAGGACGACGGCCCCGGCGGTGTCCGGCGAACACCCGACAGCCTGGCGTTCCCCGGCCGTCGCCGACAACCCCGACCGCACTGGTCACCACGGGCCGAGTCGTCCGCGCCGGTGACTTTGCGGTGGAAGTTGCGCGCGTCGACGGCACAGCCCCAGACCGCTTCGTAGACCCGCCGCAGCTGCGCCACGGTGAACATCGGCGGGCACAACGCCAGGCCCGCCGCAGTGTCCTCGAGTCTCGTCCGCGCCCGGTCGGCCGCAGCCGCCACCGCGTCCTCCGCCTCCGCCAGCGCCGCGCTCACCGACGCCCGGCACGTCGTCCCCGACGGCTCGACGCCGTCGGGGACGTGCACCAGGGCGAGGCAGACCGTCGTGGCCGACGCGCGGGCCGAACGTGCCGAGCTGCTCTACGTGCGCGCTGGCGGCCGGGCCGACGTGCCGGGCCGGCACCGCGTCGCGTGACGCCGACAACGAATACCACTACGCCGCCTGACCTGCACGGACGACGTTTCGGCAAGCACAGGGTTCCCGAAGATCGGCCGGGAGGAGTTGTTCCGGTTCTTCACGCCGGCGCCGGCGGACGTCGCGTTCGTCGACCGGGGCCGGGGGCCGGCGGGCCGGTTGGGGTTGTCGGTGGCGTTGTGCACGTTGCCGTGGCTGGGGTTCGTGCCCGACGACGTCGCGGCCTGTGCGTGCGGGGTGGAGGCCGGCGTGATGCCTCAGACGGTGCGAGGTCGCCACGGCTCGTGCTCGTGTGCGAGCCACACCAGCTCGGGGTCGAGCGCGAGGACCCGCTGACGGCCTTCGGTGGGCGGCTCGTCGAACTCGCCGTGCCAGACCGCCACGTCGCCGCCGATGATGACCGGACGCCCGCCGGTCTCGACGACGACCACCTGCGAGCCGCGTGTGTGGCCCGGCGCCGGGACGAGTCGGAGCCCGGGAAGCAGCTCTAGCTCGCCGTCGACCGGCACGTACCGCACGCCGGGCGCGTCGACCCACTCGCGAATGTAGTCGTCCTCGCTGCGCGCGTCGTCGAGCTCCCGACGCTGGACGTAGATCGGCTTGCCGGCGAAGAGGTGGTTGCCGCCGCAGTGGTCACCGTGCAGGTGGGTGTTGACGACGATGTCGATGCCGGCGAGATCGAAGTCCTGCTCGCTGAGTGGCCGGAGGCGGGGATCAAGGTCGGCGGCCGTCGGATGCAGCTCCGTCATGCCGGTGTCGACCAGCACGCGCCCTTGCGGATGGTCGATGACGTGCACGTAGATCGGCATCCGCTCGCCCTCGACGTACAGGTCGGCGACGAAGACCGGCGTGACGGTGATCGAGGCGGGATCGCTCATCGCGCACCGCCCTCCGCGCTGATCGTGGCCGCCAGGTCGAAGTGCCCGAACACCGCGCCGTCGAAGGTGACGATCTCGGTGACGACCCCGTCCTGCACCCACAAAACGTCGATCGCCGGCGGAACGCAGGCGGCGTCGCCCGGCTTGCGCACGTAGCCCGCGACCGCAGGCTGACCGTTGGCGAGGGTGAGCACGCACCGCATGCTACCGAACACCCCCGATCCGAACCCGCCATCGATCCAGCAGTGGACGGGCAGCTCGCGGCGGTGCGGCTCGACGCGGACGCCGAAGGCCTGCTCGTCGAGCGGCCCGAGGTCGTCAGTGATGGGACTCATGGTGTGTATGACGGCGGGCGGCCCGAAAACTCATCACCGACGCCAGACAGCGTCTCGAGGTCGTCCAGCGTCCGAGGGCCGCGCCGGCACCGACGACCAGGAGGTTCCGTGCTGATACGGATCCCGCGGGCGATGTGTCGACCGGGCCGACGCCGGCCTCGTCGGCGAGCTCCCGTTCCTGCTCGACCCCATCCTCGCCGAGCCGGTTGTTTCCGGAAGATGTGCGAAGGAGATGAAGTGTGCCGTGAGCGGTGGTTCCGGAAGTCCAAGTCCCGTCCGCCATCGGCGCGGGCTCGGCGACTTCTCGCTCGGCGACTACCTCATCTGGAACGAGATCCTCACCGTGATCGGGAACCTGGTCGGCGGTCTCTTGTTCGTGGGGCTGACGATGTACGCGACCCACGCGCGGCCGGGTCTGTCCCGCAGGAACGGGGTGTCCCCGGACGTGGAGGTGCCGGGCAAGGCGACGGTCGGGTGATGACGTGGTGAGGGGTGCGCCCGGTAGCGATCCCGCTCGCACTCAGTGCGGCGTTCCCGCAGGCCGGGTGTAACCGCTTCGCCAAGCGGGTGCGTGCAGGGGACGCGCTGTTCGTGTGGCTCGGCGCCGTCCGACCGCGTCGCCTCGCGGTGGCCGCCCTCCCGGCCACCTGTCCTCCCGGCCACCTATACGGAAGGTATACGGACGCGGCCCACAATCGGATGTGTCTGCGCGAGTCGCCGCAGCCGGTGGTCCACGGCCTGCGAGGCCCGAGGCTCTCGCTTCGAGAACGGGGAGAAGCATGGGACGTGTCCCGGAGAGTGCGTACCCGGCTGTGTCCGCGTCGAAGGGTGTCCGCACGAGTCCGTTGGCCTGGGGTCAGACCTGGCCCTGGCTCGACCAGTTCCGCTTTCCCGACCGGCGCGTCTTCCAGCCGGTGGGACTGCGGGTGGCGCTTCCCGAGCCCGGCATCTCGGTCGAGGTGGCGAGGGATGCTGTGCGGCACCTGTGCGACCGGCACGAATCTCTCCGGACCCGTTACGCCGTCGCCGTCGACGGCGCGCCGGTCCAGTACGTGAGCGACGAGTCTGCGCTGGACCTGGAAGTGGTCCGGTTACCGGCGGACACCAGCGATCAGACGCGGGAACGGCGTGTCTCGGAGGTGATCCGCGACGCGTACAGGCCGTTCGACATCACGCGGTCGTGCGGGCGCGGGCTCCTCGTCGCCCGTGGCGACGCGGTGATCGAGATCCTGTTCCTGTTGCACCACGTCGCCGCGGACGTGTGGGGCGGAGCCGTGCTCCGGCGCGACTTGTTGGCGTACCTCGGCCTCCCAGCCGACGCAGCCACCGCCACCGACACCGGCGACAGCGTCCGTGTCGGTGGCGGTGGGGTCGACGCCGCGGGGCAGCCGTGGGAGTGGGCAGCAGCGCAAACGACACCGGCGGCGGCTCACCGCGACCGGGCGGCCCGGGATCAGTGGACCTCGCAGATGATGACGATGCCGCACACCCTGTTCCCGGAGATGGACGAGGGACGCGACACCGGCACCTGCCCGGTCCACGTCGCCCGGATGACCTCGCCCGCCGCAGCCGCCGCCGTCGACTCCATCGCCGCACGGCACGGCGTGTCCGCGCCCGCGGTCCTGCTCGCGGCGTACGCGACGATCCTGTCCGCGACGACCGGGTTCACCACGATCGGGGTGGAGACGATAATCAACAACCGGTTCACCGCGAAGCAGCGCGACACGGTGACCTCCAGCGTGCTGCCGTCGATGGCGATCGTCGATGTGGACTGGAGCGACACCCTGGCGGGGTTGGCCGGGCGGTGCGCGTCGGCGCTGGTGACGGCGGCGTACCGCTCGGAGTGCGACAACTCCGAACGGATGCTCGACACGGTGCGGGCCCAGCACCGGCGCGGGATCGGGTTCGACCTGCTCCCCCAGTTCAACTGCCTGCCACGGGCGGGGCACGACGTCCCACCCGGCGCGACCCGACCGCCGCTCGACGCCGCGGCCCTCGCCCTGGCGCTCGGCGAGACCCGGCTGGAGGTGTCCGAGGAGTCGTGGTGGAACTGGGTGCGGCTGACCATGCTGTACGACGCGAACGTGCTTGAGGCGACCCTCCACGTGACGAGCCGCGCCCGGGACCACGACGCCACGTCGGCCATGATGCGGCAGTTCGAGGCCCTGCTCGTCTTCCACGCGGGCACGCCGGAGGACACCGCCCTGCGGGACACCCCGGTCTTCGCGGGCGTGTCACCACCGGGACTGCGGGACGGGTGGGTGGAGGTCGACGGATGTCGGGTGAACCCGGCGGAGGTCCAAGACCTGATCGAACAGCACCCCGAAGTGGTGCGGTGCACGCTGCGCCCGATCACCGCGGACGGGACGACCGTGCTGCACGCGGACGTCGTGGTCCGCACCAGCGAGCTGGACGCCGTCCGGGTGCACCGCTGGCTGGTGGCGCGGCTCGATCAGCACCCCGCCACGATCGCGCCCGCGCGCTACACCGTGACGACGGACACCGCCGACGCCGACCGGACGTCGGCACCCGAAGGCACCTCGCCGTTTACAGGAGACGGTCGTGGCCGGCCGGACCGACCCCGTCCACCCCGGACGCCCGGCGAGCGCGCGCTCTTGGCCGCCATCCACGCGTGGGCTGCGCCGGAAGCCCTCCTGGAGGACTGCTACGCGCTGACCGGTGGCCGGCTCGACCGGGTGCCGGCGATCCTGCTCCACCTGGAGCGGGAGGGCTGGGAGGGCTTGCACCTGGAGGACTTCCTCAACCTCCGCCCGCTTGCCGACCTGGCGGTCGCGATGCGCCCAGCCGCACCGGACGGCACGAACGGACTCGGCACCGCGCCGGCGTGACGCCGGCGCGGTGTCCGCGCCCCGGGATCAGCCAGGCAGCGGCACCCCGCCCACGGGCCGGGCCGGGTCGGCGCAGACGGCGTCGAGGAACCCCAGGTACCGGTCCCGGTAGCCGGACAGTTCGCCCGCCGTGTACCGGGCCGCGCTGCCGTCGAGGTCCACCCGCAGCCCGTCGGCCTCCCCGTAGGTGATGAAGGACAGGTCGGAGGCGGGCCCCACCGACAGGTTGTGCCTCGTGCTGCGGTGACCGCCGAACGCGAGGTCGTCGGCGTCGGACATGACGTTCACCAGCGGGCCGAGGAAGTCCGGGTCGCCGACCGAGAGGCCCAGGTCCCGGCGCAGCTCCTCGTACCGGTAGCGCTGGTGCCTGAGCGCGCCCCGCAGTTCCGCGCGGACCGCGGTGACGAGGTCGTCCAGGCCGCGGTCCGGCCGGACTCGTATCCGCAGCGGCACCACGTTCGCGGCCATGCCGGGGGTGTGCCGGCCCAGCCGGTTCGTCCGGCCGGTCACCGGCAGCCCGAGCAGGAGGTCGTCCTGACCGCTCAGCCGGTGGACGAACGCGACCGCGGCGGCGACCGCCCACACCACCCAGGAGGTGCGCGTCTCCGAGGCGGTGGCCCGCAACCGCGCGACGGTGCGGGCGGCGACGAGCCCGGTGCTGCGCGCCATGTCCGGTGAGTAGTCCGACCCGGCCCGGCCGAGCCGCACCGGCGGCGGGCGGTCCGCGAGGCGCGTCAGCCAGTGGTCGCGGTCGCGGGCGAAGTCGTCGGAGGACCGGTACCGGGCGTCCTCGGCGGCCAGCTCGGCCAGCGTGCCGAAGGTTCGCGCCGGTTGCGGCCGACCGGCCAGCAGGGCGGCGTGGATCGCCGCCACCCGGCGGATCGTCAGCTCGTGGGTGTAGGCGTCGCAGATGACGTGGTGCGCCCGGAAGTACCACAGCAGCCGGTCTTCGGCGACCCGGAACAGCACCGAGCGCAGCAACGGGCCCGCTTCCAGGTCCACGGGCCGCGCCATGTCCGCGGCCATCTCCGCCCGCGCGACCGCGTCCGCTCCCGGCGTGCCGGTCAGGTCGTGGACCTCCACCGGGAACACGTCGGGCGAGGCCGCGACGACCTGCTCGACGCCGTCGACGCCGCCGACCGACACCACCCGGTAGGCGTCGGCCTCGGCGACCATCACGCGGAAGGCGCGCTGCAACGTCTCGGTGGGCACCGGGCCGTGGATCTCCACGTACTCGCCCACGTTGTACCGGTGCCGGCTCGGGTCCAACTGGTGGCCGTACCAGACGCTGACCTGTGCGGGCGTCAGCGGCAGCCGGGTGGTCGCGCCGGCGGCCGTCACCGGTCCGGCTCCCGCCACGTGACGGTCGCCTGACCGACCCGCAGGACCGAGTCGGCTCCGACGGCGTCGGAACCCGCGCACACCGCCGAGCCCCCGGCCGACCGGACGACCTCCACCCTGTGCTCGACCGTCCCACCGGCCGGCACCGGACGGCCGAGCAGCACGTCGTGCAGCGCGCCGACGTACACGACACGGCCGTGCGCCGAACCGGCGAGCACGGTCGCGTCGACCGTGTCGTCGCCGGTGGTGAGCCGCACGACCAGTCGGTCACCGGGCAGCGTGACCGCGGTGAACCGCCAGTCGAACGGCATCACCGGATTCGCAGCAGCGCGCATCCCACCCGCCCCTCCGCGTCGGTGGCGGTCACCGCGGCGACCCCGTCGACGACGTCGGGATCGGTCAGCAGGTCGACGATCCGGAAGGCGGCGGACACCGACTCGGTGTCCCCGAGGGCGTCATGGGCGCCCGACACCAGCGGCACCTGGCCGAACACCTCTTTGACGGCGAGCCGCTCGTCCTCACCGCGTCCGTCCACGGCCGCCGACGGCGCCACCCAGCCGACCCGCCCCGGCGACACGTCGGCCCGCTCCAGGGCGCGGCGCAGGCAGTCGGCCAGCACGGTGGTCACCGCGCCGTCGTGCGGCGCGAAGCCGAATTCCAGTGCCAGCACGCCGGCGAGCGGCTGCCGTGAATCGGCGACCCGGTCGCCCCGTTCCAGCAGGAACACCACGCACCCCTCGCCCAGCGGCGCCGGGGAGCCGGCCGTCCGTGCGGCGGCCCACGCGGACCGGGATTCGCTGCACTCCTCCACCGCGCCGCACAGGACCGCCGGCGCGTGCCCGCCCTGTTGCAGGCGGCGCGCGTAGTTCAGCGCCAGCAGCGAGCCGAGGTGACTGCCGCAGACGGTCGAGTTCGGGCCGCGCAGCCGGTGCCGGATCGCGCACTGGCCGGCGTGGACGTTCATCAGCAGGTTCGGCGCCTGGGCGGGGTCCACGTCGTACGGACGCGCGCGGGTCCAGCTGTCCCGGTTGAAGTCGACGACGGCCTGCACGTTGTCGCTGGTGGCGAGGACCAGGCCGATCTCCTCGTCGGTGTACGCCGTGCGCCGGTCGGGGTCCAGGCCGACCCGGGACAGCAGCCGGCCGGTGGTGGCCACGGCCAGGCCGGTCGCCCGGCGCATCGAGCGGGTGCCCTTGGCTCCGAGCACCTGCCGCACGTCGAAGCCCGGGACCACGCGTGGGCCGGCGTCGTGCCCGGTCGCGCCCGCCCGCGCGTTGCGCGTGTGTTCCTCCGCACCGCACCCCAGCGGCGAATGGGTCTCCCAGGCCGTGATGACGGTCGTGGCCGGTCTCATGGGTACCTGCCCAGCACCACGACGGCGTTGTTCCCGCCGAACGCCAGCGCGTTGTTCTGCGCCACCCGGAGCGACGCGGGACGCGCCTGGTTCGGCACGCAGTCGACGTCGATCTCCGGGTCGGTCTCGGTGTGGTTGATCGTCGGCGGGATGAACCCCTCGCCGAGGGCCAGCACGCAGGCGACCGCGGCGAGCGCGCCCGCCGCGCCCATCGTGTGGCCGAGCATCGACTTGACCGACACCGTCGGTGGCAGGTCGTCGCCGAAGACCTGGCGGATCGCGGCCACCTCGGTGACGTCGTTGGTCGGCGTCCCGGTGCCGTGGGCCGAGATGAGGTCGACGTCGTCCGGTTCGACACCGGCGTTGGCGTGGGCGCGGGCGATGCAGCGGGCGACTCCGTCCCGGTCCGGTGCGACCGGGTGGTGCGAGTCGCAGCTCAGCCCGTAACCCAGCACTTCCGCGTGAATCCTGGCGCCGCGGGCCAGCGCCGAGTCGAGGGTCTCCAGGACGAGGAACGCGCTGCCCTCGCCGGTGAGGATGCCCTTCCGGCGCCGGTCGAACGGCCGGCACACGTCGGGCGCGATGGTGCCCAACCGGTAGAACGCGACGAAGAGGGTGCGCACCATGGCTTCCACTCCCCCGCAGAGCGCGACCTCCACCTCGCCGCTCGTGACCGCGTCGAAGCCGTAGCCGATCGCGTAGTTGCCTGCGGCGCACGCCGTAGGGATCGTCATCGCCTCGACCCGGGTCAGTTCCAGTTCCCGGGCGATGTCGGCGGACAGCCTGCTCGACGCGGCCCGGTGCGCGGAGCCCGCGTCGAGCCCGTCGGCCACGCCGGTCGCCTGCCGCTGGGTGGCCAGTTCCACGTCCCTCGTCTCGCCGCTGGTCGTGCCGACCGAGATCAAGGCGGACCGGGCCCGCAGCTCGTCCGGCGCGATCCCGGCGTCGGCGAGCGCCAGGCGGGCGCCGGACACCGCCAGCTGGGTCGCCCGGCCCAGCTGGCGGTGGTCGAGCCGCTCGATCGACGCCGACGGGTCGAAGTCGACGACCTCGCACCCGTTGGCGCGTTCGAAGCCCGCGGTCTCGAACGCCCCGATCGGCCGGGCGCCGGACCGGCCCTCGCGCAGCGATCGGGCGAACGCACCCGGTCCGGTGCCGATGCTGCTGATCACGCCGAGCCCGGTGACGACGACCCGCCGGCGCGGCGGCCGGGCTGTCCTGTCCACAGCGGCCTACCGCTTGCCGACGGCTTCGACGATGACCGCGTACGTGTTCGACAGATCGGTCATCGTCGACAGCAGGTCTTGGTCGATCGTGATGCCGAACCGGCGCTCCAGTGCGGAGAGGATCTCGATGGCGGTCAACGAGTCGGCCCCGTGCTCGCCCCGGAAGCCGGTCGTCCAGCCGATGTCGGCGGCGTCGATCTCCAGGATGTCGGCGACGACCGCCCGGATGTCGTCCCGCAACGGAACGTCGATGTCGGGGATGGACACGGTTACCTCCAGGTGAGCCTCGTGCTGCGGTCGGACCGGAACGCTCATGGCTGTTCCGTCGCGAGCGCGAGCGGCTGGGCGGTCCGCAGGGTGCGGACCGCGTCCCACAGCGTGGCCGGTGTCTCGAACATGTCCAGGACGAGCCGACCGCCCGGGATCGTGAAGCCGTAGGTGTGCTCCAGCGAGATGAGCAGTTCCACTGTGGACAGTGAGTTGAGGCCGTAGGCCGTCAACTCCAGGTCCGGGCTCAGCCCGGACTCCGCGGGGAGGAACGGCAGCACGGTCCGCAGCAGCGCCTCGAACGGCTCGTCCCACGGCGTCCGGGTGGCGGCGGTCGCGTCGTCACGGGTCGGCGGCTCGGGGAGCCGGTCCGGGTCCACCGTCCCGTCCTGGCGCAGCGGCCACGCCTCGACCGGCACGAGGACGTCGGGCAGCAGCCGTCGGGGCAGCAGCCCGGCGACCGAACGACGCACCACCGCGGGGTCGAACGGGACGTCCGGTGTCGGACGCACGTACCCCACCACCCGCCGGCCGGCCGCCGCGTCGTGGCGCGCCAGGACGTACGCGTCCAGGACCGCGGCCTGTGCCAGCAGCGCGGTCCGGACCCGGCCCAGGTCGACGAGGTTCGTGGTGAGCGCCGTGTGCGGCGCGATCGGCCCGAGGTGTTCCAGCCGGCCGTCCTCCCGGTACCGGGCGAGCTGCCCGGTCCGCAGCAGCCGCCCGCCGCCGCGCCCGTCCGGGTCCGGGACGAACGCCGCCGCGGTCGCGGCCGGGTCGGCGTGGTACCCGTCCGGCAGCGTCGGACCGCTCACGCACAGTTCACCGAGCACACCGACGGGCACGACGCGGAGGTGCGGATCCCGGACGTCCAGCCGCAGTCCGGGCAACGGCCGACCGTCGACGCTCAGCCACCCGGGCACTCCGTCGACGCCCTCCGCGCGGACCACGCGGGTGTCATCGGCACCGGCCGGGAACCCGATGCTCACGAGGGGATCGCCGCCGACCAGCACGGCGGGCCGGTGCCCGACCGACAGTTCGGACAGCGCCCGCTCGACGGCCGCCGGCGTGGCCGGGAGGTGGGTCACCGCGGGCAGCGGTGCGGAGCCGATGACCACCTGCCCACCCGAGGTGAGCGGCAGGAGGAGTCCGGTCAGGTCCGCCGCGGTTCGGAACGTGCCGGCGAACGACCAGACCGAGCCCTCGCCGGTGGCCGCACCGGCCGCGTCGAGCCCGGCGCGGGCACTCGCCACCGCATGGGCCAACGCACGGTGCGAGACCAGCGCACCGCCGTCAGGGGCGGTGCCGACGCGGGGCAGCACGCACGCCACCGCACCGGGTCGCCACCCGACCCGCGGCCCGCCATCGGGTGCCACCGCGGCCACACCGGTCACGGTGACCGCGGCGGCGCGGTCGGCCGCCACGACGCCCGGCTCCACCGGTGCCGGGACGACGAGCGCCGTGGCTCCCGCCTCGTGTGCCGCCGCGGATCGCCGGTCCGCCGGGACCGCGTCGTCCAGCACCAGCCAGCCGGCACCGGTCTGCCAGATCCCGAGCAGGCACGCCGGCAGCGACAGGTCCGGCCTCGGCGCCACCGCGACGAGGTCGCCGGACCCGACGCCCACCCGACGCAGGAGGTCCGCCACGCCGTCCGCGGCGGCGGCGAGCCCGGCATAGGTGAGCGAGTCCCCGCCGTGCCGCACCGCCGGCGCGTCGGGGCGTACCCGTGCCCAAGCCGCGAACGCGTCCGCGACGGTGTCCGGCCGCGCGCCCAGCGGCGCGCCGTCCCGGTTGGTCCGCAGCCACCGCGCGTCGTCCGGGGCTAGGTACACCGAAGCGGCGTCACCCTCCGGCCCGCGCGCCATGTCCTCCAGCACCGCCCGGTACATCGCGCCGAGCCGGCGCACCGCGCGGTGGCTCAACGTATGCGAGGTCGTGTTGAGCCGCAGCGCCCCTGAGCGCTTGCCGGAGATGGTGAACACGTGCAGCGCGAACTCGTTCTCCGACTCGTCGACCGTCTCCTCCCAGCGCACCAGTTCCTTGTCGACCTGGTGGAAGTCGAGGTAGTTGAACATCACCTCGACCAGCCGGGTGCCCGGGGCGAACTCCTGCTGGACCAGCTGCGCGGGGAATCGGCGGTGCGGCCACATCGCGGTCAACCCGTCGTAGACGAGCCGGACCAGGTCACCCCAGTTCCGGGCGCCCACCGGCATCGCGAACGGCACCGTGTTGATGTAGAAGCCGGGTACCCGGTCGGCGCCGACCATCTCGGGGCGCGCGTCGGACACCAGTCCGGTGAAGAAGCTCTCCGCCTCGGTCACCGCGGCCATCACCGTCAGGTGCGCGCCGAGCAGCACCGCCTTGAGCGAGGTTCGGGTCCGCGTCGCGAGCCCGCGCAGCGCCTCTTCGAGGTCGTCGTACATGACGGTGTGCTGGTACCGCTCCCGAGGCGTGGAGTGATCGTCCTGCCAGGCCGACGGCAGCGTGCAGGGCGCCCGCCCCTCGATGACGCCGCGCCAGTAGGCGCGGTCCTCCTGCGAATCCATCGACGCGATCTCGGCGGCGATGTAGTCGGCGTACCGGAAGGGCACCGGCTCCGGCATCGGCGGGGTCCGGCCGGCCCGAAGCTCCCCGTAGGTGTCCAGGATTTCCATCAGCAGGGAGTGGAAGCTCCAGCCCTCCAGCACGGGGTGGCACTCGGTGATCGAGAGGGCCCAGTCGTCGGTGCCCTCGGCGGTGTGCGCGTGGACCCGCACGAGCGGCGCCTCCGCCAGGTCCATCGGGTTGCTCCGCCGGTAGTCGAAGTACTCCCGCAGCCGCGGCTCCCAGCCGTCCTCGCCCAACGGCGCACCGTGGGTGACGCCGGCGGTGTAGGTGACGTCGGGGTGCACCAGTTGGAGCGGGACCGAGTACCGGCTCAGCTCGAAGGTGGTGCGCAGCACCTCGTGCCGGTCCACGACCCGTTGGACGGCCGTTCGGAAGGCGGCCGGCGCGAACGGGCCGTCGACGCCCCGGATGAGGAACGAGGTCGTGTCCTGGTACGGGTTCAGGTCCGGCCGGGCCTGCATCTCCACGATCATGCCGAGTTGCGAGACGCCGACCGGGTACGCGTCCGCGAGTCCCGGCGGCAACGACTCCCGATCCGCCGGTGTCACCATCGAGAACGGCAGCGTCCCGGTCGGCGCCTCGGTCCGGCGCCGGTCCGCGACGACGCGCGTCAGCTCGTTCACCGTCTGGTGGGCGAAGATGTCCACGGCCGACACATCCAGGCCGTACGTCCGCAACCGGCCCGCCAGGGCGACGGCACGCACCGAGTCGCCGCCGATGTCGAAGAAGTTGTCGTCCGGCTCCACCCGGTCCCGCCGCAGCACCTCCCGCCACATCCGGTCCACCACGGCGGCCAGGTCGCCGGCGGTTTCGACGCCGCCGTCCACACCGACCGGACCGGCCGCCGGAGCGGTCGCGGTTGTCGTCGCGGCACCGGCCGGCCGCGGCCGTCGCAGGTCGGCTCCCGGCAGCTGCGCGAGCCGGGTGTCCGGCGCGCGTACCAAGGTCTCCAGGACGAGGCCGTAGTGGTCGGCGACGCGCCGCGCCGTCTCCTCGTCGAAGCGGGCGTGGGCGAACTCCAGGTACGCCGACAGCCGCCCGTCGGCGTCCTCCTCGGCGTGCACGGTCAGGTCGAACTTCGCCACGCCCCAGGTCTCGAACCGGAGTTGCCGGGTGTCGACGCCGGGGAAGTCGAACGCGCCGTCCTCCGCGGGGTTGAGGTCGAACGCGACCTGGAACAGCGGGTTGCCCGCCGCTTCGCGGGTCGGCCGCAACTCCTCGACCAGCCGGGCGAACGGCACCTGCCGGTGGTCCAAAGCTTCCAGCGCGGTGTCCCTGACCCGGTCCAGGAGGTCTTCGAAGGTGTCCTCCGGCTGGAACCGGGTGCGGACGACGACCGTGTTCACGGTGTAGCCGATGAGGTGGTCGAGTTCCGGGGACGCGTGCATCGCCACCGGCGTGCCCACCGCGACGTCGTCGCTGCCGCACAGCTGTGCGAGCGTCGCCTGGTAGGCGGCGAGCAGCACCACGAACGGCGAGGCCCGCCGGGCCGCCGCCAGGTTCCGGACGTCCGCGCCGAGCCTGGCGTCGAGCGGGACGGCCACGGTCCCGCCGCGCCAGTCCGGGCGCGCCGCCCGCGGCCGGTCTGCCGGCAGGGACAACTCGGGCACGCCCGCCAACTGACGCCGCCAGTAGTCCACGTGCGGGCGGAGCGCTGTGTCGGCGACCTGCCGGCCCTCCCACACCGCGTAGTCGGCGTACTGGACCGCGACCTCCGGCAGCCCGGCCGGCTCGCCGGTGACGTGCGCGGCGTAGAGCGCGCCGACCTCGGCGCCGAGGCGCCGGTAGGACGCCGCGTCGCAGGCCACGTGGTGGACGACGACCACGAGCAGGTGGACGGTGGTGTCCAGCCGGACCAGCGTCACCCGCAGCGGGTGCTCGTCCGCCAACGCGAACGGCCGCTGCCGTTCCCGCTCGACAACGCGCCGGCCGTGGTCCTCCCGGTCCGCCTCCGGTTCACCGCACAGGTCGACCAGTGGCAGGTCGAACCGCGCGGGCGGGTCGATGAGCTGGACCGGCTCGTCGCCGGGCTGCGCGTACCGGGTGCGCAGGATCTCGTGCCGGTGCACGAGCTGCTCCCAGGCGCGGCGGACGGCTTCTACGTCCAGGTCGCCGGTGAGCCGCAGCGCCCACGACATGAGGTAGGCGGGGCTCGACGGGTCGAGCTGGTGGAGCACCCACATCTGCCGCTGTCCGGCCGACAACGGCAGTGGTGTGCCGCGGTCCGCGCGTCCGATCGACGCCGTCCGCCGGACCTCGCCGTGCAGCCGCAGGCGGACCAGGTCCTCCCGCTCCGCCGCCGCGACGTCGCCGGTGCGATACCGGGCCTCTTCCGTCGTCATCGCGTGTTCTCCTCCCGCGGGCCGCTGGAGGGCACCCGCATGTCGTCGATTTCCGCTCGGACAAGCTCTTCGACCACGGCGGCCAGGCCGGCGGCGGTGGGCTGGTCGAAGATCGCGCGCATGGGCACCTCGACGCCGAACGCGTTCTCCACGCTCCACAACAGGCGGGCCGCGTGCAGCGAGGTGCCGCCCTCGTCGAAGAAGCTCTGGTCGACCCCGATGTCCTGGCGCTGGAGCAGCTCGCGGAACAGGCCCAGGATGGTCCGCCGGTGCGGCGACATCGGGGGCCGGTCGTCCGCGACGCCGTCGAGGTCGAGGTCGAGGTCACCGAGTGGTACGTCGGGTCGGGCCGCGCACCACGCGGCGGCCTGTCGCAGCCGCCGCAGCAGGGCGTCGACCGCGGCCCGGTCGTAGAGCGCGGTCGCATACTCCAGGGCGCAACCGAACCGCCCGTCGTCGTGCCGCCACATCGTGAGGGTCAGGTCGGTGCGGGCCACCGACCACGCGTCGCGGACCAAGTCGACGTCGTCGTCGTGCGGTCGCTCGCCCAGGAGCCCGTCGACGAAGGCGAACAGCACCTGGAACAGCGGCGTGCGGGCCGGGTCGGGCTGCGGCCGGACCGCCTCCACCACCGCCTCGAACGGCGTCGCGTGGTGGGCGAACGCCGCCCGGCAGGTGCGCTGCACGTGTCGCAGCGCGTCCGAGAAGGTCAGCTCCGGTGTGAGGCGGGGTCGGATGACGACCGTGTTGACGAACGGCCCGACCAGGTCGTGGGACTCCGGGCGGGTGCGCCCCGCGTGCGGGGTGGCGACCCCGAAGTCCCACTGCCCGCTGCTGTGGGCGAGAACCAGGCTCCACACCGCCAGGAACGTCATGAAGGGCGTCGCGCCGGCTTCGCGGCCCAGTTCCAGCAGCGGGCCTGCCGTCTCGGCTGGGATGTCGAGGGCAACGGCGGCGCCGTCCGTCCGTCGTCGCGGATCGCGCGCCCGCCCGCCGGTCAGGTCGAGAACGGGCAGCCCGGCCAGTTCCCGGCGCCAGTACTCGACGTCGTCCGCCTGCTGTTGCGGACCGGTCCGCGCGCGTTGCCACGCGACGACGTCGACGTAGCGCAGCGGCAGCTCCGGCAGTCGCGGCGCCCGGCCCTCCGCCGACGCGGCGACCAGCTCCCGCGTCTCGCGGTCCAGCAGCCCGGCGGACCAGCCGTCACCGATGACGTGGTGCAGGACCAGCAACAGCTTCGCGTCGCCCGCGCCGGGCAGGAGCACGGACCTCCACAGTGGACCGTGGCGCAGGTCGAAACCGGTGGCGAACTCCGCGGCGAGCACGTCGGCCACGCGGTCCGCCGTCGACGCGACGCGCAGTGCCACGGTCGGCGCGACGTCGACCACGGCGTGCAGCCCGTCGGCGTCCATGAGGTAGCGCGAACGCAGGACGTCGTGGCGCTCGGCGAGTCGGGTGAGGGCCTGCCGCACGGTGTCGGCCGGTATTCCCGCGGGCAGCCGGACGACGACCGGGAGCAGGTACTCCGGGCTCCCGGGACGCATCCGGTCCAGGAGCCAGAACCGTTCCTGCGCGGGGGAAAGCGGCAGTCGGGCGCCGTCGGGCAGCCGCGGGACCGGCCGCGCCGCCATGGCGCGGGCGAGCACGTCCGCCTGCGCGCGCACCGTCATGGCCCGGTACAGGTCGGCCACGTCGAGGTCGAGCCCCGACGCCTCGACCAGCCGCGGCGCCAGCCGGGTCATCATGAGCGAGTGCCCGCCGACGCGGAAGAAGTCGTCGTCCGGGCCGATGCCGTCGGCGACGCCGAGGACCTGGCGCCAGGCGTCGCGCACGATGCGCTGGAGCGGGGTCAGCGGCCGAGGACCGGCGGGGGCGAGCGTCCAGTCCGGCTCCGGCAGCCGGGCCCGGTCGATCTTGCCGCTGGAGGTGCGCGGCAGGGCCGCCACTTCGGTGACGACGGTCGGGACCAGCGACGGCGGCAGGTGGTCGCGCACGTGCGCCGCGAGGTCGTCGACCGACCCGTCCGGGGTGGTGACCACGTAGGCCGCCAGCCGCGCGGCGCCGGACTGGTCGACGACGGCCCGCACCGCCGCGTCGACCACGCCGGGGTGGGTGAGCACGGCGGCCTCCACCTCGCCCGGCTCGATGCGGATGCCGTTGACCTTCACCTGCGCGTCGGCCCGCCCGACGAATTCGAGGCTGCCGTCGGGCCGCTCGCGCGCCAGGTCGCCGGTCCGGTACATCCGGGCGCCGGCCGGGCCGGTGACGTCGGGCAGGAAGCGTTGCGCCGTCAGGGCGGGGTCGCCCCGGTAGCCCCGGCCGACGCCGACGCCGCACACGTGCAGTTCGGCGACCTCGCCGGTCGCCGCCGGTCGACCGTCCGGGGTCAGCAGCAGGCAGCGCACGTCGTCGACGGGCCGGCCGATCGGCACGGTTCCGGTGTGCTGTGCCGGGTCGAACCGCCCGGCGGCCACGTCGATCGAGCACTCCGCCGGGCCGTACAGGTTCCAGATCTCGACGTCGAGCCGGCTCAGCACCCGTTGGCACAGTTCGGCCCGCAGTTCCTCTCCACCCGCGCAGATCATCCGCAGGCTGTCGCAACGCCCGAACTCCGGGTCGGCGGCCAGCAGCCGCAACATGGACGGCACGACCTGCAGCACGGTCGCCCGCCGGTCGAGGACGGCCTGGACCAGGGCCGCCGGGTCACGTCCCGCCTCGGTTCCGGCGACCGTCACCGCCGCGCCGCACGCGAGGGGCGCGAAGACCTCCCACTGCGCGGCGTCGAACGTCAGCGGGGTCTTCTGCAGCAGTCGGTCCGCTGGTGACAGCCCGAGCCGGTGGACGCTCCACCGCACGACGTTGGCGATCCCGGCGTGCTCGACCACCGCGCCCTTCGGTTCGCCGGTCGAACCCGAGGTGAAGATCATGTACGCCGCGTCACGCGAACCCGTCCGGACGGCGTACGGGTCGACCGCGTCGGCGTCCGGGTGGTCGAGTTGGTCGGGCCGTCGCACGGTGACGTCCGGTGGGAGGTCGACGTCCGACAGCGGTCGGTCGGCGACGACCGTGCGGGCGCCGGCGAGGGCCACCGCGCGCCGCAGGCGACGCGCCGGGTGCAGCGGGTCGAGGGGCAGGTAGCAGCCGCCGGCCAGCCAGGTGCCGAGCAGGATCGCGACCAGCTCGGGTCCCGGTCGCACCAGGACCCCGACCACCGACTCCGCCCCTACGCCCAGGGACCGCAGCGCGCCGGCGATCCGGCCGGCGCGCTCGACCAGCGCGCCGTACGTGAGGTCGCCTTCGGCGGAGAGCACCGCGGGTGCGTCGGGGTGTTCGCGCGCCCGTTCGAGGATCAGCTGCGGAAGCAACAGGACCACCAGCCTGACCGGTTACGAGGGTTCGGTTCGGACGCTCAACGGCCGCATGTCGGTCCACACCTCGGCGATGTGGGCCAGGCAGTGGTCCCGCCCGCCCACCACGCCCTCCGCCCGCCACCCGTCGGGCGCCTCGCGGTCTGCGGGCCAGATCGAGTACTGCTCCTCGTGGTTGACGACGACCTGGTAGGCGTCGTCGGTGACCGTGTCGCTCACCGGTTCTCCTTTCGTCGCAGCCACATCAACCGCCGTCCACGCCCGGAACCCGTTGCAGGAAAGGAAAGGCGGTGGTGGTCAGGCGGACTCGCAGTTCGCTGAGGGTCGGCAGGTCGGTCGGCAGACCGAGGTCGGTCAGGACGTCGCGCAGCCGGGCCGGACCGCGTGCGGTGAACTCGTCCAACACCGCCCGCGCGGGTCCGTCCGGCGGTCGCACCGGGTAGGGCGCGTTCCGGCCGGAGGCGCGGTACGAGCCGTCCGCCTGTCGGACCAGCACCTCGCAGTCGAGGTTCGCCGCCACGAAGCGCTGTTCGGCGAACCGGTCGAGCACCTCCGCTTCGCCGCGTCTCGGCCGCGCACCGGCCGGCCTCAGGTAGAACCAGAGGATCGGCGAGCGCTCCAACTGCACCAGGTTCGTCACCTGCCACCGCTCGACGTCGGTCAGCGACAGGTACCGCCGCTGGAGTGCGGTGTCGGCGAACCGGAGGTTCCAGTCGACGCACTGGCGTCCCACGTCGAACTGGTTGACGCACGGCAGCGCCAGTTCGAGCCCGCACCCACCGGCCATCGCGTCCAGCTCGGCGACCGTGAAGGTGTGCATGACCGGCTGGATGAGGGCATCGGCGGCGGCGGCCTCGAAGTGCGCCACGCCGGAGAAGCCGGGCTTCATCCGGGCGACCAGGTCGGGTCGGGCGTCGAGGATGTGCCGGGCCGCGGTCATCGCGGCGTCGAAGTCCGCACCCGCCTCCCCCGTCGCCGGGGCGAGCAGCCGCACCGCCTTCTGCACGGCGATGGCCTCGGTGCAGTGGTAGCGGTTGTAGACCATCAGTTCGAGCAGACCGTCAGGGGCCAGCGCGGCGGCGACCCGGGCGAGGGTGGCGGCCGGGTCCGCGTTGTGGTGGACGACGCCGGTGGAGATCACGTGGTCGAACTCGCGGTCGTACGTCACGTCGTTGATGCTCTCGACCTGGAGGTCGAGGTTCGTCACGCCGAGCCGCTCGGCCAGCTGCGCGGACGCCGCGACCGACTCCGGCGAGACGTCACTGCCGACGACGTGCGCGTCGGGGAACCGCAGCGCGGTCAGCACCGCCTGGTTCGTGCCGCAACCGGCGACCCAGATCCGGGGACGTTCGGGCAGGACGTCACCCGTCCAGTCGCCGGCGCTCTGGCCGAGCGCGGTCCGCTCCACCGACGGGTCGACCCGTCGCCGCACCGCTTGCGGCGGCCACGGGTACTGGAATCGGGAGTAGAACTCGGCGTTGACCGCGTCCACCGGCTTGCCCTCGGCGACCAGGTCCACGTTGTCGTGGCTCGGAGTCGTGTACGTCTGCGCCACGCGGAATCCCTCCAGTGGATCGGATGCGCCGTTGGTCAGCGGGTCGGCGCCGGTGCGTCGGTGTGCTCGCCGCGCCAGAGCTCGCGGACCGCCGCAGGCCAGCCGTCGGGGTCCGTGCCGTGCTGGCAGAGCACCGCGTACACCAGGCGTTCGAGGCCGAACCCGGCACATCCGCTGAACAGGGGCGCGCCACCGGCGGAGGCGATGTCGAACCCGCGGCAGAAGTGGTCGCCGTGGAAGTTGAAGGAGCCCACCGCCACGTCGCCGTCCGGGCGCAACCGCAGGCGCAGCTCGTACTTGAGCTCCAGCCGCCGCTGCGACCACTCCTTCGCCGCGCTGTCCGCGCCGATGAAGAACGGATCGCTCGCCACCTCGCAGTACCCGTCGAGGCCGAGCTCGTCCACCAAGGCGAAGACCAGCTCCATCAACCGTTCCCGGGCGTCGAGCACCTCGGTGCGCCCGCCGATGAACACGGTTTCGCGGATCGTGAAGTCCCACAACCGTTCCAGGGTCGTGGCGTACCGCGACTCGTGGCGGAACGACTTGCCACGCGATGTCACCACGTGGACCGGACCGGTCGGCAGCACGCGGTCCCGGTACTGGCCGAAGGTGTGGTAGCACATGGTCGGCGGCAGGCAGTAGTCCACGTTGCGGCACAGTTCGAGCGTGGCGCTGTCCACCGCCGGGGACTCGGTGTACGAGCGCTTGAAGTCGCGGTACACGTCCAGGTCCTCGTGCAGCCGGGTCACGAACATGAGGTTCTGCGGGAACGCACCGGGGTAGCCGGCCGCGTCGAGGACGTGGGTGGGCACCAGCGTCGGGTACTGGTACTCGACGGCGCCGAACTCCTCGACCACGAGCCGCCGGATGCGCCGGTCCAGGCCCGCCGCCAGCGAGATGAGCGGCTCGCCGATCGCGATCTGGCCCTCACCGGACTCGCTGACCAACCCCGCCGCGAGCAGAGCCGGGTACACGTCGTGCGCCGCGACCCGCTCGGCCGACGTCCACACCACCTTGACCGGCGGCTGCGGCCCGGTGCCCAGGTCGTCCTCCACCAACGTGTTCAGCTTCGCCGACAGCGCGGCCTCGTCGACCGCCACGGCGCTGAACAGCCGCACCGCACTGACCACGCCGTCCTCGATGACCAGCCGGAAGGACGCGATCTGCGGTGAGACAAAGAATATGCGTCGCTCCAGCTCCGCACCCCGGCCTGCCGGAACAGGCGAACGCAGCACCACTTCGGTCTCGATCATCGTCACTCCCTCCGCACCAAGTAAGGCATGGCGACCAGGGCCGGGCCAGGCAGCTGACCGGCAACTGGGACCGGCCGATTTGCCGGTCAGCTGCCTGGTCGCGGACGCCGTCGCACCGCGAGGATCGGGGCACGGAAGCCAGGAGGTGACCATGACCGCGGTCGACGCATCGGGCACGCGCTCGGGCGACGTGGCCCTGTCCTGCCGGGCCGTCGAACGCGCTGTCTGCGACGTCTGGGGCGACGTGTTCGGCGTGGAGGTGTCGCCGTACGACGACTTCTACGAACTCGGCGGCGATTCGATGACCATCATCGACGTGGTCGACGAGCTGAGCCGGCGTGGTGTCCGCGTGCGCAGCTCGGTGGCGTTGCGCCACCACACCCCCGCTCGGCTGGCCGAGAGCCTGACCGTGCACGCCGACCGCGCGCCGGTGCCGGTTCCGCCGACCGGTGACGTGCGTCCGCGGTCCTGGGCCGAGGTCCGCCGCCGCCCGACGGTGGTGGCGCCGGACGGCGCCGGCGCGGCCCTCGTCCTGCTCCACTCGGACACCCACCCGCAACGGGAACGCGAAGCGGCGCCGGCCTGGCGGGCGGGTCGGCCGGTCGTCGGCATCCCGGCGCCCGGCGCGGACGGACCGCTGCCGGCGGGAGCAGACCTCGCCGACATCGCGCGGCACCACGTCTCCGCGGTGCTGGCCGCGCGTCCGCATGGCCCTTACCCGCTGGTGGGTTTCGGCCTCAGCGCGGTCGTCGCGTTCGAGGTGGCCGGGCAGCTGCGCCGCGCCGGGCACGAGGTGCCGGTGCTGGTCATGGTCGAGCCACCCGCGGCGGGACCGGCCTCCGGGTTCGCGTCGAGCACCGCTGACCTCCTCGCCCTGCGGTACGCGGCGCTGGGGCGGCGCTTCGCGCTGTCGGGGTCCGAGAGCCCCGAGGAGGTGCTGTCCCGGGTTCGCGAGGAAGGGTGGTACGACGTCGACACCAGCCCCACCGACCTGTCCCGGCTCCAGCTCGCCTGGGCCGATCTCGCGCTGGCGGTGCGCGGGTACGAACCGGACCCGCACGCCGGTCGGGTCGTGCTCTGCTTGGACGAGGCGAACGCCCCGACCGCCGGTGGGTACTGGAGCGCGCTCGTCACCGATCCCGTGGTCCACCTCTTCGACTACGGGGTCGAGTCGCCCGCACCGGTCATCGGCGACGCGCGACTGGCCGCCCTCGTGCGGGCGGAGCTCGCACGGTGAGCGCCGACCGCTGGTTGGCCCGCCCCCGCCGAGTGGCGGACCCGCGACTGCGCCTGGTCTGCGTACCCCACGTCGGTGGCGGCGGTGCGACCTTCAACGCGTGGGCGGACCTGCTCCCCGACGACGTCGAGCTGTGCACCGTCCGGTTCCCGGGTCGCGAGAACCGGCTCGGCGAGCCGCTGGTGGACGACCCCCTGGTGCTCCTGGACCGCCTCCGGGCCGCCCTGACGCAGGTGTTCGACCGGCCGTTCGTCCTGTTGGGACACTGCTCCGGCAGCGTGATCGCGTTCGAGCTGGCCCGCCGCCTGCGCGCGGCCGGTGACCCCACACCCGCCGGACTGGTCCTGTCCTCGGCCGAGGCGCCGGGTCTGCGCCCGACCACGCACCTGCACCGGCTCGAACGCGACGCGCTCCTGCGGCGGGTCGTCGACTTCGGCGGCATGGCCGCGGCGGTCCTCGACGACCCGGACCTGATGGCGCTGTTCGAGCGGATCATCCGGGCCGACTACCGGGTGGTCGAGACGGTGCGGTACGGCGACGAGCTGCCGCTGGACGTGCCGATCACCGTCATCGGCGGGCGGCGCGACGAGTTCGTCAGCGCCTCGGCCATGGCGGCGTGGTCGGCGCAGACGACCCGCGAGTTCGCCTTCCACCTGATCGACGCCGGCCACTTCGTCCTGCACGACGCGGGCCCGCTGGTCGGCTCGCTGGTCCGCAACCCGGTGGTCGCGCGGTGAGCGCCCACCCGTTCACCCTCCCGGTAGCGTGGCGCGGCACCGACGGCGGCACGGTGCGGGCCACCGTGCCGTACGGCGACCTCTCGGCCGCGCTCCGCGCTTTGTCCGGCACCGCGCCGCTCGCCGCCACGCTGTTCGCCGCCCACCTCAAGGTGCTCGGCACGCTCACCGCGGAGCGGGTGTTCCGCACCGACGTGGCGCCGGCGGGCGACGACCGCGACGTGCGCCGTGTCGACGCGGCGGTGTCCGGACCGAGGTGGCGCGACCTGGTCGACCTCTCGTGGCGTGCGGCGTGCGGCGCCCCGGCGGCGGCCGCCGACCACGGACCGGCCGACCGCGACGGCGTGGTCTTCGTGGCACCGGCCGGCACCGGCCGGGTGGGCGGCCCCGACGTGCCGGATCCCCACGGCCTGCGCGTGGTCGTCGAGGAGGACCGGTTGCTGCTGCGTGCCGCGCACGGTGCGGTGACTCCCGGCTACCTTGACCGGCTGGCGCTGACCTACCGCGCGGTGCTGGAGGCGATGGCCGGCGGGCCCGACGACATCCACCGCGCCTTCCTCGGTGCGGACGAGCGGCGCGCCGTGCTCGCCGAGTGGTCCGTCGGCCGCCGGGACGACCGGGGTCCGGCGGGCGTCGTGGACCTGGTGCGGGCGCAGGCGACCCGGACGCCACAGGCCGTCGCCGTGCGGGTCGGGGACGCGCGCATGACCTACCACGAGCTCGAATCGCGGTCCAACCAGATCGGCCACCACCTCGCGGGCCTCGGCGCGGGACAGGACACCCCGGTGGGCGTGTGCCTGCGCCGCGGGGCCGACCTGCTGCCCGCACTGCTCGGCACGTGGAAGGCCGGTGCCGGGTACGTCCCGCTCGACCCCGACCTGCCGGTGGAACGGCTGCGTCGGATGGTCGGCACGGCGGGGTGCCGCCTGGTGGTCACCACGACCGACCTGATGGACGCGCTGCCACCCGTCGACGGCTGCCGGCCGGTGCCGCTGGACCGGGACCGGTCCGCGGTCGACGCGGCGCCCACCACACCGCCACCGACCCGCACCGACCCCGGGCACCTGGCCTACGTCATCTACACCTCCGGCTCGACCGGCGCGCCCAAGGGCGTGATGGTGCAGCACGGCGGGCTGGTCAACTACTTGCGGTGGGCGGTGGACGCGTACGCCTCGCGCGGGCACGGCGGCTCGCCGTTCTTCGCCTCGCTCTCCTTCGACCTCGGCATCCCCGGCCTCTACGCACCGCTGCTGACCGGACAGGCGGTCCACCTCCTGCCGGACCCGATGGAGGTCGCCGACCTCGGCGACCTGCTGGTGGCGGGCGCGCCGTACAGCTTCGTGAAGATGACCCCCGGCCAGTTGAACCTGCTCTGCCTCGACCTCGACTCGGCGCAGGCGCACCGGTTGGCGGGCGTGGTCGTCGCCGCCGGCGACGCGTTCCCGGCCGCGCTGGCCGAGCGCTGGCGTGCCCTGGCCGGACCGGGCGGAACCGCGGTCGCCACCGAGTACGGGCCGACCGAGATCACGATCGGCAACTCCGGGCAGCCGGTCACCGACCCGCCGACCACCGAGTTGGTGCCGCTCGGCGCACCCGTCCCGAACACCACGATGTACGTCCTGACCGACCGGCTGGAGCCGACGCCGGTCGGGGTGCCGGGTGAGATCCACGTCGGCGGCGCCGGCGTGGCCCGCGGCTACCTCGCCGAGCCCGCCCTGACCGCCGACCGGTTCCGGCCCGACCCGTTCGGCGCGCCGGGCACGCGCCTGTACCGCACCGGGGATCTGGGCCGGTGGTTGCCCGACGGCACGCTGGAGTTCCTGGGCCGGATCGACCACCAGGTCAAGATCCGCGGCTACCGGGTGGAACTCGGGGAGATCCGCGCGGTCCTGCGCGACCGTCCGGAAGTCGGCGACGCCGTGGTCGTGCCGACCGGCCCGGCGGGACGCCCGAGAGGGCTGGCCGCGTTCGTCGTGCCGGCTCAGGGGCACACGGTGGACGTCCACCGGGTCCACGCCGGGCTGAGCGCGCACCTGCCCGACTACATGATCCCGGCGGATTTCGTCGTCGTCGGCGAGATCCCGCTGACCGCCAACGGAAAAGCCGACAACAGCGCGCTACTCGAACTGCTGGGACGCCGACCACCCACTGGGGGACGACCGTGACCTCTGCTCGGATCGACACCGACCCGAACCGCGAAGCCCCCACCGCCCAGGTGGACCTGACCGGCGCCGAGCGGACCGCACTGGGTGCGCTCGCCGAACAACTCTCCCGGACCGCTCCCGGTGGCGTCGACCACCCGCGGTGGCTGGTCGCGGCCCGGCGGCTGAGCTGTCACCTCCCGGTGCGCCTGCTGGAGGCGATCCGGCAGTACCGCCACGACCCGGGCGGCGACGGCCTCCTGACGGTCGGCAACCTCCCGATCGACGAGGACGCGGTGCCGCCGACCCCCGACGTGCCGGACTCGGCGGAGACGTCGGCCACCATCCCCGCCGCCACCGCCATGCTGCTCGGGCTGCAACTGGGCGAGGTCATCGCGTACCGCGACGAGAAGCGGGGCGCGCTGGTGCAGAACGTCGTGCCGGTCCGCTCGCTCGCGGGGTCGCAGAGCAACGGCGGTTCGGTGGAGCTGTCACTGCACACCGAGAACGCGTTCCACCCCCACCGCCCGGACTACGTCGGGATGCTCTGCCTGCGCGGCGGCCGGGAGGAGGTCGGCACGCTGGTCTCCGCCGTCCGGCACGCCCTGCCGCTGCTCGACGAGTCGGACGTGGCCGTCCTGCGGACCGCGCGGTTCGTCACCAGCGCTCCCCCGTCGTTCCGCGCCGGCCACCGGACCGACCCGCACCCCGTCCTGACCGGCGGCACGGCCGACCCGAACGTGCGCGTGGACTTCCACGCGACGTCGGCACTCGACGAAGAGGCGGCCGGCGCGCTGGAACGCCTGCGCGGGGCGATGGTCGCCGAGGGCACCGCGATGGTCCTGCGGCCGGGCGAGATGGCGTTCATGGACAACCGGGTGCTCGTGCACGGCCGCGGCGCCTTCACGCCACGCTACGACGGCCGGGACCGGTGGCTACACCGCATCTTCGTCCACTTGGACAACCGGCGCACCAGCGACAGCCGGATCGACAGCGGACCGGTGCTCATCTGAGCGACGGCGGGTCGTGTTCCGACCGGCGCAGCCCGCCAGGTCAGGCGGCCGTCGGTCGGCCCGGCGGTTCGGACTCCGCGGCGATGACCTCCCGGACGTACGGCGCCAGCCGGTATTCGTACGTGCGGTCCCGGCACGGCGTGACGAGGGCGTGGTCCACCAGGTCGGAGAAGAGGCACAGCACGCTGTCGACGTCCGACCGCTTCGGGCCGTCCGCCGCCACCACGTCCTCGTGGGTGAACACGGTCGCGGGCAGGCGGCACAGCTGCCGCAGCAGCCGGCGGTGGTCCTCGGAGAGCAGGTCGACGCTCCAGCGGATGCTGCTCGCCACCGACCGCTGGTGCGGCAGCAGGGAGTGGTCGTTGGTCCGCAGCATCGGCAGGGCCGGACCCGCGGCCAGCAGCATCCGGACCGGGATGGTCCGCAGTCGCTCCCCGGCGAACTCCAGCGCCCGCGGGACACCTTCGAGCCGCCGGCACAGCTCGACGATCGCGGGCGTGTCGCGGACGAGGTCGGCGGCCAGGGTGCCGCGGCCACCCGCACCGCGCAGGACGAGTTCGACCGCCGGCGCCCGCGGTGACCCGTCGTCGGACACCGGCTCCACCGGCAGCGGTCTGATCTCGTGGCTGACGCCCAGCCGCTCGGTGACCGACCGGCGGGAGGTGATGAGGACGTGAGCCCGGGGATAGGCGTTGAGGAGCTCCCTGACGGCCGCCGCGACGGACGACGGCAGGTGCTCGGCGTTGTCCAGGACGATCAACAGGTCGGCGCGCGCGCTTCCCGTGCGGTCCGACGGACCCTCGCCACCGGCTCCGGCGGGCGCCGGACCGATGAGTCGGCGGACCCGGGCCAGGATCGTCGCCGTGGGCGGCACGGCTCCCGGCGCCTCGGCCGGGATGTCACCCAACTGGACGGCCACGACGCCGTGCCGGAAAGTCGGCGCGACGTCGGCCGCCGCACCCAGTGCGATCCGGGTCTTCCCGACACCGCCTTGCCCGACAACGGCAGTCACCCGGGTGTCCAGAATGGTGCGGGCCAACTCGCGCAGTGCTATCCGCATACCGACGACCGGTCTCTCCGGCGGTGGAACTCCACGCCATTTATCCGGTTTCGGCGCAGCACCGGGACGATTTCCGGGCACCTGCTCCGCATCGAGTGCCCGCAGTAGCAGGTCGACCGAAGAACGGCGGGGGTCGACCGATCCGAGTTCGACGTTCCTGATCGTTCGCACGCTGAGCCCGCACCGCTCGGCGAGCTCCTCCTGGGTCCACCCACGCAGCTTCCGCAAGGAGGCAACACTGTCGCTTATCGTCATTCTCCCCTACCCGACCCCCGGAAGCGAGAGGCTCCACCGACCGCGTCGCGAACACGCCGCACCCGTCCCACTGGGCGGAACGCCGCGAGCGAATACGATTGGACACCGAAGCGGACGCTAGCAGGACCACCGCCTCCCGAAAAGACCAATTGAAATCGCAGCCGGCAACCGCGCCCGCCTTGCCGGAACTGAACACCCGTGGTAGGTCGCACCGGAACTCGGGGCCGTTTCGCGGACGTTCCGCCGACCGGCGGAAAGCGACCGCGATCGACAACAGGATCGCGTGCGGCGCAAACGGTGCAACCCGGGTCTTTCATTGACGGCGAAAATCGCACGCCGATAATTTGACCGCATGAGATTCGTACGTCCGTCGGCAGCAGTCACCGGGCTGTGGGCGCTGCTGCGACTGCTGCCCGGGATCAGCCGGACCAAGGCCGCACTGGGCGTCGTCGGCGTCGTCCTGGTTTCGGTGCTCCCGGTCGCCGCGGCCGTCGGCACCGGCGCCCTCATCGGGGCGATACCCGAAGCGGTGCGGGCCGGTCCGGACTCCCGTGAAGGCCGGGTCCTGCAGGTCATGCTGCTGGTGATCGGCGTCCTCGTGGTGGTGGAGCGCATCGTGACGCCACTGCTGCACACGCTCGCCGAAACCCTCGGCCGGCAGGTCGACCGGTACCTGCAGGAGCGGGTGATGGCGGCGGTGGGCCGGCCGGCCTCGATCGCCCACCTGGAGGACCCGCGGGTGTTGGCCCGGCTGCGGTTGGTCCGCGGGCTCGGCATGAGCGACACGGAGCGCCCCGGCCTGGCCGTCGAGGCGCTCGCCGTGGTGCTGCCGTCGTGGCTGCGTGCCATCGGGGCGGCCGGCGTGCTGCTCGCGTTCCACTGGTGGCTCGGCCTGCTGTGGCTCGTCATGTGGCCGACGGTCGTCTACTTCATGCAGCGCGAGTACCTGCGGGTCGGCCAGGTCGGGTTCGGCCAGAGCGACGCGCTGCGGCGGGCCGAGTACCTGCGCGACCTCGCCATCACCGCGCCCGCGGCGAAGGAGATCCGGATCTGGGCCATGCTCCCCTGGCTGGTGGCGCGGTTCCGCTCCACGTGGCACGCGGCCATCGAGCCGGTGTGGCGGCAACGCCGTCCCCGCGCCCGCACGGTCTTCGGGACCAGCGTGACGATCGCGGTCGTCAACGCGTTCTCCTACGGCCTGCTGGTGTGGGCCGCGGTGCGCGGCGACCTCGGCCTGGCCGCCCTCGCGGTCTACACCCAGGCGTTGGGCACGGCCAACAACTACACCGCGTTCGACGACCACAACGCCTACCTCTCCTTCGCCGCCGTGTCCGTGCCCAAGGTGCTCGAACTGGACGACCGGCTCGGCGCCACCGCGCAGACCATCGAGGCCCGGCCGCTGCCGGCCGACTTCCCGGTCACCGGGGTGCGCTTCGCGGGTGTCCGGTTCCGCTACCCGGGCGCCGCCGACGACGCCCTGCGCGAGGTCGACCTGACCATCGCGGCGGGACGGTCGCTCGCCATCGTCGGAGGGAACGGCGCCGGCAAGACGTCACTGGTGAAGCTGCTCTGCGGGCTCTACGCACCCACGGCGGGCACCGTCAGCGCCGACGGCAGCGACCTGGTCGACCTCGGGCCGGCGTGGCGCAGTCGCATCTCGGTGCTGTTCCAGGACTTCACGCGGTACCACTTGAGCGCGGCCGACAACGTCGCGATGGGCGCGCCGGGCGCGCCGGTGGACCTCGACCGCCTGCGCGCCGCCGCCGAGCGCGCCGGCGCGCTGGCAATCGTCGAAGCGCTGCCGCACGGCTGGGACACCGTTCTCTCGCCTCAGTACCGGGGCGGCACCGAGCTGTCCGGCGGGCAGTGGCAACGGGTGGCGCTGGCGCGCGCGCTGCACGCCGTCGACACCGGAGCGCGGGTGCTGGTCCTGGACGAGCCGACCGCGGCGCTGGACGTGCGGGCGGAGGCCGAGTTGTACGAGCGCTTCCTCGAACTGACGGCGGGGCTGACCACGATCCTGGTGTCGCACCGCTTCTCGACGGTGCGTCGCGCGGACCGGATCGTCGTGCTCGAAGGCGGGACCGTCGTCGAGGACGGCACCCACGACGAGCTGGTGGCGGCCGAGGGCCGTTACGCGACGATGTTCGGACTACAAGCCGCCCGCTTCCGCGAACCGACGCGGTCCGCAGCGAGCTCGGGGAGCGACCGTGCGTGAAACGCTGCGGGCATACGCCTCCGTCATGGCGATCGGTTTCCGGGCCGCGCCCCGGTACGCCCTCGGCCAGCTCCTCACCGGCATCGTGTTCGCCGTCGCCGTCCCGGTCAGCGCGCTGTGCGCCAAGCTCATCGTGGACGCCGCGGTGACCCGGAACCTCGATCTCGGCCTGTTCGCGGTCGGGCTGCTGGCCGCGGTGTCCGCCGGCGCACTGGTCTGCGTCTTCTACTACGTGCACTGCCTGTTCGCCGTCATGGAGCGGGCCGGCGCGCTGGTGAGCGAACGGCTGATGACGCTGGTGGGCGGCACCGACGGGCTGGCGCACCACGAACGGCCCGAGTACCAGGACGAGGTCCACCGCATCCGCGAGGAGCAGCACCGGCTGGCTTCGGTGGTGAACGCGAGCGCCGGGCTGCTGCGGGTCGGCGCGGCCCTGGTGGTCAGCGCGGTGCTGCTGGTCGCGGTCCACCCGCTGCTCCTGCTGCTGCCGCTGCTGGCGGTGGTCTCGCTGTGGCTGGGCAAGCGCAGCCGCGATCTGGCGGTGGCCGCCCAGGAGGCAACCACCGAGCAGGAACGCCTGCGTCGTCACCTGTTCGAACTGGGCACCTCCCCCGCGGCCGGCAAGGAGCTGCGCGTCTTCGGCATCACCGACGTGGTGCGCGCCCGTCACCACGAGACCTCGGAAGTCGTGCTGCGCGAGCACCGCCGCGCGGCGTGGCGGGCCTCCGGCCTGCAGGCGCTCGGCGGCGTCGTGTCCGCGCTGGGCTACGTCGGGGCGATCGGTCTGGTGCTGGTGCTCGCCGGGGGCGGTCGTGCGACGCCCGGCGACGTGGCACTGGTCGTGGGGCTGGCAGCCCAGCTGACCAGCACCGTGGGGATGGCGGTGCTGTACGGGATGGAGTTCTTGTTCGTGCTGAAGGTGGCCCGGCGGTTCCGGTGGCTCGCGGACTACGCGGGCACGGCGCGCCGTCCGGTCGACAGCCCGGCGCCGGTGCCCCCGGCGCTACGGGACGGCCTGGAGCTGCGCGGCGTCGGGTTCGGCTACCCGGACGGGACCGGCGACGTGCTGTCCGACGTCTCGCTTCGCCTGCCGGCCGGAGCGGTGGTCGCGCTCGTCGGCGACAACGGCGCCGGGAAGACCACGCTGGTCAAGCTGCTGTCCGGCTTCTACCCGCCGGAGCGGGGCACGATCACCGTGGACGGTGTCGACCTGACCCGGTTTCCCGCCGACCGGTGGCGGGCGCGGGTGTCGGCCGCCTTCCAGGACTTCGCCTCGTTCGAGTTCCGGACGTTCGAGACGGTCGGCGTCGGGGACCTGCCCCGGATGGACGACCCTGCCGCGGTGCGGGCAGCGCTCGAACGCGCCGGCGCGGCGGACGTCGTCGACGGGCTGCCCGACGGGTCCGGCACCCAGCTCGGCACGCGGTGGGACGGTGGTGTCGACCTGTCCGGCGGCCAGTGGCAGAAGTTGGCCCTGGCCCGCGGGTTGATGGACGCCGACCCGCTGCTGGTCGTCTTCGACGAACCCACCGCCGCGCTGGACGCGCACACCGAGCACGGCCTGTTCGAACGCTTCGCCCAGGCCGCGCGCGACGGGCGCGGGACGGGGGCGGTCACGGTGCTGGTGTCGCACCGGTTCTCCACGGTGCGGATGGCGGACGTCATCGTCGTCCTGGACGGTGGACGGATCCGCGAGAGCGGCAGTCACGACCAACTGGTGGCCGCCGGAGGGCTGTACGCCGAACTCTACGAGCTCCAGTCCCGCGCCTACCGGTGAGCGGGCGGGACCGTCGGGCCGGGAAGGACTTCCAGCGGTAGGAGGCCGTTCGGCCGGTCGAAGTGGACAGCGAGCCACCGGCGGCCGACCGCGCGGACGGGTCCGGCCGGCACCGGCTCGCGCGACAGGACGGCCTGCTGCAACCGGCGCAGGTCGTCCCCCGGCTCGACGCCCAACTGCCGGACCATGTGCCGGCGCGCGGCGTCGAAGGCGGCCAGTGCGCCGGCCACGTCCCCCACCTGGTACCGGGCCCGCATCAGCAGGGCGTGCGCCCGCTCCCGGAGCGGGTCGGCGGCGATCACGTCGCCCGCCCGGCTGGCCGCCCGGTCCGGGAAGCCGGCCATGATCAGCGCCCCGACGAGGTCCTCGGTCGCGCCGAGCCGCTCGTCGTCGGCGCCCGCGCACCACGCCGACAGCGCCGCGGACACCGGCACGTCGGCGAGCGCCCGACCGCGCCACAGGCCGACACCCCGCTCGAACAGCGCGAGCGCCACGTCCCACTCGGCGTCGGCGACCGCCCGGCGCGCGTCCGCGACATCACGCCGGAACACTTCGATGTCGAGCCGACCCGGCTCGGCGACGAGCTGGTAGCCCGACCCCCGCAGGTTGACGATCGACGTCGCGCCGACCCGCGCCAACAGCCGGCGGAGGTTGGCGATGTACAGGCGGATGTTGTGGATCGCGGAGTCGGGGACCCGCACGCCCCACAGCTCGTCGACCATCTCGTCGACCGAGACCATCGTGTTGACGCGCACGAGGAGGAGCGACAGCAGCGTCCGCTGTTTGGGCCCGCCGACGGAAATGGTCCTTCGACAATCGTGCAATCGCAACGGTCCGAGCATCCGGAGTTGCACGCTTCACCCCCGTGGCGACTAACCCGGCAATGACGGTCACAGCGGTAGGAAGAATTCCGGCTGAACACCAGTGCTCGACTTTACCGGTGTTGTCCTTGCCGTTTCCAGTTGCGCTGCACTTCCCCCGATGCCCGAACAGGTCACGCCGATTGAGGTCCACGCGGCGAGGTGTCGTCCGCCCAGCGTGCCAACCGGTCGGCGAACCCCTGCCAGATGGTGGCGCATTCCCGGGCCAGGAGCACGACCGTGCTCCGCTGGTGCGCCGGCACGCTCTGGATGATGTCGTCCCACTGCCGCTGATCCATCACGTGGCAGTCGAGCAACCGCAGCAGCGCCCGGCCCGTCTCGGAGAACCGCAGGGAGGGGTCCTTCCTGAGGTTCTCGATGAACTTCACCGGTGCCGCTTCCGCGCGGCGCGCCGCGGCCACGCCGATTTCCGACGCGCGGCGCTGGTGCGGCGTCACGGGGAGTTCACCGCGGGCGAGGCGGGCACGGACATCGCTCGCGGTGGCCGGCGAGATGCCGGCGGCCTTGGCGATCTCGCGCAAGGACGCGTCGGGATTGGAGGCGATCAACTCGCCGGCGAGCCTGCGGCTCTCGGCGCTGTCGTGCGGACGCACGCGGCCGTCCTGGCCGACCCGGGTGTTCAACTGTTCGATTCGGTCGGTTGAACGCGCCCGAATCAAGCCGACCGTGCTGGCGGCCAGGCCGGTGACGGCGGCGATGCGACGGTCGGACCAATACGGGTGGTAGCCCATGATGCGAATGGCAGCCGCTTTCCGGTCGGCCGCGGACAACGGCAGGCCGTGCGCGTGGTTGAGCTCGACCGCCAGCACGAACGCGTCCGCGTCGGTGCCGTCGACGAAGACCACGTCGATGAATTCATCACCACGGAGCATCGCGGCGCGCAACCGGTGCATCCCGTCGACCACCCGCATGGTCGACTGGTGGACGACGATCGGCGGCAGCACCGCGCCCGATTCCGCGAGCGCTCCGGCGTGGTCGGAGTTCTCCCCTTCGATCCGGGGCGAATCCGCCGCCCGCAGATCCCGCACCGGCACCCTCCGCGGTAATCGCGTCCCGCGCCGGCGGCTCAGTGGCGCCATGTCCGTGCCGACTGAACCGGTCGCGCGCTGAAACACCGCAACATCGTCGTTCATCGTCCCCCTTCGACTCCGCAGGCCATCGGCCCGACGCGTGCGGATCACGGATAAGCACTTCGCGGGACGACGACCGCGACCACACGAACCTTCCGGGCGGTCGCTCCCCCTGGTCCCGCACTATTCCGCCTGTGCCTGGCGGGTGCATCACCGTTGCTGATGTCGGCGCTGTCGCGGATGCGTGCGTCCACTCCTGCGCTTGCCGAAAATGTCGTCGCGCCGGTGTCCTGCCGGATGAAGTCCTGGCACATCTGCTCGCGCGTCTCCGCGGAGTTGCGCGCACCGTCGTAGTGGTAAACCCGGTGCGCGTAGGCGGGCAGGCCCGTCGCACCCATCACCGCTCCCGGTGAACACCGTGGTGACCAGAATATTGCGCAACTTCCGCAGACCCGACATCAGACGCCTCCGCTCCGGAGAGCCAACACAGATCAGCGTATCCCGCCACTGTCGTGGAATCGATCACCTCTACAGCCCACCGCGATCGCGCATTCGCGCGCCGCCGGCCTCCCACATCGTGGGTTCAAGAGGCAGGTGCACCGGGAAGTGGGCGCGGCACCAATCCCCGATTGCCTGGTCGAGCGTGGTCCATAAGTCGTGGATGGACCACGCCGGGATTCGGGATGAACACGCGAAGCCGGGTGAGCGGATGGTGGTGAGCCGATTGTCCGATCGGCGGGCCGACCTCGGCGAGGATGTCCGGTGGGGGCCGCGCCTTTGCCGACCTGGTCCTGCCGGCGGCTGACCTGCCGGCGGTCGAAGTCGCCGCGGAAGTCGCCGCGGGCAAGCCCTCGCCCTTCCGGTGCCGGTGAGTGGATACCCGGCCGTGGTCCGACGACGGTGATCCGGCGTTCACATTCGGCCCACTCCGCAGGGCGTGATCGTCAGGCCTGGCGTTACGGCTCCCGCCCGCGGTCGCACTGGGCCGATCGCGCAGTGCTCGCCGCGTTGGTGCGGCCTCTACCCGACTGGTCGCGAGGAAGTGGACCTGTCCGAACGCGACCGGACATGCCCGACGGTGATCCCGCGTCCGAGGGTGAGCTCGGCGTGCTCCAGTGTCGATGAGCCTCCGGGCTACTGAGACGAGTGATCATCCAGCAACCCGACTCCGCACAACCAGGTGAGGATCAGGAGGCGTCGGGATGGTCGTGTGGCGGTTGGTGGAGACCATCCTCGCCACCTGCCGGTCGAGCGACGCCGGCGGTGAGCCCTCTCGGCCACGAAGACCGTGTGTTGGGCTCCGTGCACACCTCGTCCGCACCGCACACGACCGCCACGACCTCGAGGGCGTCACCATGGCCATGACGAGCTGGCCGAGATCACCGGCAGGTGACCCTCATTGATCCGGCCGGACCTCGATGCGCACGAGGTCTGCCGCCTTCTCCGCCCGCCGCAGGGCCTCGGTCGGGCTGTCCGCGGTCGCCATCACCAGGCCCGAGCGGTCCCACGAGCTGCGCAGCCCGGTGAACCGGTGCCCGGCCCCGACCTGGATGTCCACCAGGAACACGCCTTCGACCTGGCGAGCCTCCTCGACGCCCAGCACGGCGTCGATCACACCGGGCTCCATCGGAACGAACCGGACGGCCGCCCCGCGCGCGGCGCGGCGCGGCGGCTCGGGGGGCGACTCGCCGCGCATCACGGTGAAGTACGCGCGGAGCAAGTCCATCGGGTAGGCCCGGTGGATGATCTCCAGAATGCCGTCCCCCGGGATCCTGCCCGCGCACTCGACCAGGTGTGGCACGCCGTCGGCGACGATCCACTCGCAGTGCGCGATGCCGTCGGCGAACCCGACCGCCTCGACCACCCGGCGGGTCTGCTCCCCCAGCTCCCCGGCGAGATCGTCGGGGATGTCGGCAGGCACGACGTGGGCCAGTTCAACCGGCCGCGGACCCGGGTAGAGCTGCTTGCCCGTGACGTTGACGAACAACGGCCGTCCGCCGCGGACGAGCATCTCGACGCTGTACTCGGGCCCGGACACATACCGTTCGACCAGCATGCGCAGTTCCATCGGCCGGTCGTGGACGAAGATGCCCTCGTCCTGCTCGACGCAACCAGCCCAGGCCCGGCCCGCCTCGGCCGGGTCGTGGATGATCTGCGTCCCTACCGAGGCCTGCCGGTTCACCGGTTTGAGCACCACCGGGCCGGGGTGGGCGCGCATGAACGTCAGCACGTCCTCGGCGCAGGACACCTCGGCGCTCTCCGGGTTGCGCACTCCGGCAGCCGCGCTGACCTTCCGCAGCAGGGCCTTGTCCCGCAGGATCTGCGCGGCGCCGAGGCTCGCACCCGGCAGGCCGTAGCGCTCGGCGAGCCGGGCGGCGAACGGGGTGGCGTACTCGATCAGCGGGACCACCGCGACCGGGTTCAGGTCGCGGTGGATCGCGTAGAAGGCGTCGGCCGTGCCCTGCGCGGCGTACTCCCACTCGATCAGCTCCCGGACCAGGGCGGTCCCGGCCAGCCGCCCGCGAAGGGACCGCTTGCGGATGACGTCCGGCTCCTCGACCAGGATGACCGAGCCGTCGGGTTCGGTCTCGCCCAGCGCGGCGAGCACCGGGGTCACGAACCCGACGACCAGCACTGGCCGCTCAGCCATCTGCCTGTCCGCTGTCCGGGTCGGACTCGGTCTTGGGCTTGTCCACGATGCCGAGCATGAACCGCATGGAGGGCCTGGCGCCGACCAGGTGCGCGCCGACCGTCTGGGTCACCCGGTCCCGCGCGGTCGGGTGCATGGCCATCGTCGTCGTGTCACGCAGCCACCGGTTCATGGGGTCGCCCGAGCGGATCGCGGCGGTGCCGAGCAGGTCGCAGAGCCGCATCACGACCCGCTTGGCCATCTGGAAGGCCTGCCACCCGGTCAGGGCAGGGGCGACCCGCTCGTCGGGGGTGAGATCGTCCAGTGTGCCGATGCCGTCCGCGGTGACCTCCCACTGCCGCTCCAGCGCCCGGTACACCCCGGCGCGGGTGGTGCTGTAGTCGGCCTCGCACTCGGCCAGCGTGATCTGGATGTGCTCGTTGTCCTTCCAGGCGAGGCCGCTCATCCGCCACGGCGAGCCCTTGAGCATGTCGACCCGCTCGATGGCGAGGCCGCGCACGTAGTCCAGCGCGGCCCGCGCCGTGCCGAGCGGGACGCCGCACATGCTGCGCTGGATCACGTCCGGCTGCACCAGCGGTCCGTTGGGGACCTTCGGGTTGTCGAAGGTCAGGGTGTGGTTCTCCGGCACGAACACGTCGGTGATCGTGTAGTCGGAGCTGCCGCTGCCGCACAGGCCGAGGGTGTGCCAGTTGTCGATGGACTCGACCTGCTCGCCCGGCACCACGAACAGCCTCGACTCGTGCGGGTTGCTGCCGTCCGGGCTGGCGTAGGGCTCGCCGTTCTCGAACACCATCGCCCCGGAGGCCACCCAGTCGGCATGGGTCGAGCCGCTGCCGAAGGACCACCGGCCGGTGAGCCGGTAGCCGCCGGGCACCCGCTCCGCGTGCCCGGTGACCGGGAGCACGCCCGCGGAGTGCATGTCGATGCTGGGGAACATCCTGCGCGCCTCGTCCTGGTCGAGGAAGTTGGCGTGCAGCCCGATGTCCGAGCCCAGCTTGGCGCACCAGCCCACGGACGCGTCGCCGTAGGAGAGTGCCTCGATCACCTCGGTCTGCTCCATCGAGGTCATCTCGGGACCGCCCCAGGCCCGGCTGAAGCCGATCCGGAACACGCCTGCGTCGCGCAGCATCTGCACCACGTCCGCGGGCAGGCTCCGGTTCGCCTCGATCTCCGCGGCCCGCGCACGCAGAGCCGGCGCGAGCGCCTTGGCGTTGGCGAGGATCTGCGCACCGGTCATCGGCGTGTCGGTGCGGGTCGGCTCTGTCATGGTCATGCGATGACTCCCTCTTGTTCGTCGACGTCGAGCAGGCCAGCAGGCATCTCGAACGCGGTTCCGGGTGCCGGCGGGTCCACCGGATCGGCGTCGATGCGCACCATGTCGGCGGCCGCGTCCAGTCGCGTGGCGCAGGTCTCGCGGTCGTCGGCCTCGCACACCACGAACGAGTGCCGGGCCAGATAGCCCCCGGGAGGCAGCCGCAGGGTCGTCTCCGGGTCGACCATCGGCGACGCGAGGACCAGTCCAGGCGCCTCGGCCGGGACGGTGACACCGTGGACGAGGCAGTCGTGGTCGGGGTATCCGAACCGGATGCCCGCGACCGCGTTCCGGGTCGGGGTGATCGTGGGCCGCTGCCCGGTGGCGACGGAGAACAGGACCTCACCGGGGTCGATGCCGGTCGCGGTCCGGCCGAGGAACGGGATCAGGTCGCCGCCGAGCCTGCCGTTCACCTCGATGATCAGCGGGCCCCGGTCGGTCAGTCGGACCTCGGAGTGGGTGATGCCGTCCTCGACGCCGAGCGCGCGGTGCGCCCGCGCCAGGACGTCCATCAGCTCGGCGTCGCGCAGCAGCGGGTCGTCCGCGTCGACGATGTGCCCGGTCTCCTCGAAGTAGGGCTGGTCGCCGGTCTGCTTGCGGGCCACGAACATCGGCAGGTACTCGCCCTTGTGCACGGCCGCATCGATGCTGATCTCCTCGCCGCCGACGTAGCCTTCCACGATCGTGCCCCCGCCGTAGCGACTCCGGTCGACCGTGGCCGCGCCCATGGCGACACCGAACGCGGCGTCCACTTCGGACTCGTCGGCCGCGAACACCACCCCGATGCTGGCGCCCATCGCCCTTGGCTTGAGCACGAGCGGGTAGCCGATCCGGCCGGCCGCAGCGCGCGCTTCCTCAAGGTTGGCGGTCAGGGCGTAACCCGGTTGCGGCAGTCCTTCCGCGGTCAGCACGGCCCGGGTCCGGCTCTTGTCGCGGCAGCCCCGAACGCCGTCCACACCGAGGCCGGGGACGCCCAGCTCGGCGGCGAGTTCGCCCGCGGCGAGCACGACCGGCTCGTCCCAGCACATCAGGCCGACGATCCGGTGCTCACGGGCGACCTCCCGGGCCGTGGCGAGCATCTCGTCCGGGTCGAACACATCCGTGTGGATGATCCGGTCGAAGTACGCGTGCTGCCAGGTGGGCTTGAGGTTGTTCAGCAGCACCATGCCGAGCCCGGCCGTGCGGGCGCACCGGTGGATGGACGCGACCAGGTACTCGCGGTACAGCCGCAGCCCGCTCCCGATGACCAGCAGCACACCATCGGATTCCCTCATCGGCGCTCTCCCAAGGTTTCCGGCTGAATCTCCGGCTCGGTGTCAACCATCGAATCGGGCTCCGGCACGGCCTCGGGATCCGGTGTGGACGGAGGCTGCCGGAGGCCGTAGATGTGCATCGTGCCCGCGATGACGGACAGCAGCGCACACATGGTCCAGAAGGCCGAACCGCCGTGCTCGCTCCAGATGTAGAGCCCCAGCACCGGGCCGATCGTCGCGGCGAGGCCGGACAGGGTCTCCTTCGTCGCGATGTAGCGGCTCCGGAGCTCGACCGGGAACGTGGCCGGGTGGGCGGCCGTGCTCGGCCCGTGGATCATGAGCCCGGAGACGGTCAGGAGTGCGCCCGCGATCACGAAGAACGAGTGGGTCGAGAGCAGCCCGTAGCACACGAACCCGAGCCCGGTGACCAGGTTTCCGAACAGGCCCGCCAGGAACTTCGGAATCCGGACGATGTAGGTGGTGATCTTGAGTTCGCAGGTGATCAGGACGATCGAGGACGTCACGAGCACCGTGCTGTACAAGCTGACCGGGTAGTCGGCGGCGACGATGTTCAGCGGCAGCACGGCGACCGACCCGGCGTAGACGATCATGCCGAACATGCCTGCCACGAGATAGCACAAGAACCTGGTGTCCCGCACCAATGTCCCGTAGACCGCGCGGGCGGTCATGGCGGGCCCGGCCGTGCCGCCGGGTTCGGTGCGGTGCGCGGTCGCGGTCGGCTTCGGCAGCCGCATGAACGCGAGCAGTGCCCAGAGCGCGGCGGTCCCGCCGTCCAGCCAGAACAGCAGGTCCCAGTCGATCTGGATGAGCACGGCCGCCAGCAGCGGGGCGACGGCGGCGCCGATGTTCAGCGCGATGCGCATCATCGAGAAGCCCATGACCTTGTGCTGCTCCGGCATGAACTCGGCGAGCAGCACGGCGGCAGCGGGCCGGTAGGCCTGGATCGACAGCCCGGACAGCGCGACCACCACGAGCAGCACCGCGGGCGCCTCCGCGGCCATCGGGACCGACGCGACGAGCGGTGCCGCGCACGTCATGGCCGCCACGATCGTGGCCCGGCCGCCGAAGCGGTGGGCCAACTCGCCGCCGAGCATGGCGCCGAAGATCGACCCGACGCTGTAGGCGGCGAGACTGATCCCGGCGAAGCCGACCGAGCTGCCCCGGAAGGTCAGGTACAGGATCAGGAAAGTCTGGATGAATGCGCCCACCTGGTTGATGAGCATGCCGCCGAGCAGGTATCGGACCGGGGCCGGTGTCTGCCGCAGCACCGCGAGAACGCCCGTCGGCTTGTCGCCGGTCACGCCGTCACATCCGTCCGCGGTCGGACGCCGACCTGTTGGCCAGTCATACATCCACCTCCGTTGTCCGTGTTCGCGCCGACCGGCACGCTGAGGCTAGTTTCGGATCGTTCCCGGCAGACAGGGCAACAGATCCCGTCAGCCGGGGAATCTGGCGTTCACGCCGACCGCGGGGAGTTCCCGCTGCCCACCACCCGCTCGACCAGCAGATCGCGGACGCGGGGCGGGATGTCCGGGGCGAATCGCCGCAGATAGCTCCCGGCGTGCGCCGTGCTGTCCACCAGGAACGGCAGGTCGAACACGACCAGCCTGCGGATGGCCAGCAGCGGCACCGGAGCTCGCAGTGCCTTGAAATCGGCGTTCCACAGACCGGGCTGGTCGCAGACCGGGTGGAACTGGCCGATCATCAGACCGTCGGCGACGAAGTCGTCCTTCGCCTCCCGCTGCAGGTCGTCCAGTGTGGTCGGATCGCGGTGGTCCAGCCGGGGCAGCACGAGCAGGATCGTCAGCAGCTCCCGGTCGTCGGGCGCGATCCCGCTCGAGATCTTCTCGTACCACGAGCGCAGGCTCTCGATCGCGCCGAGGATGTCGGTGTCGCCGCTGTCGTCGGCAGGGGACGCGAGGTAGAACAGCCCTCTTTGCAGCGATGCCAGGGTGTAGGGGCACACAGGGCCTTTCCGGCCGAGTCCCGGGTGGAAGGACACCAGGTACTCTCCGGCCCAGGCGAGGATCTCCCGCAGATGCGGCAGCTGGTGTGCGGGCACGGCGCCGTCGTCCACTTCGGCCGCCGTCCAGATCGAAACCGCGTTGTCGCCGATCATGATCAGATGCTCTGCGCGAAGGTGAAGAAGCCGTCCGGGTCCACCCGGTCCTTGATCTTCCTCAGTCGCGGGTAGTTGACGCCGTAGTAGGCCGTGCGCCAGTCCGCTAGGTCCGGGTCCATGAAGTTCTGGAACGCGCCGTCGGACACGTAAGGCGACAACGCGTCCCCCAGCTCCGACAGCCAGCGGAGGTTGGCCGCGACCACGGCGGGTTCGTCGGTCTCGGCCCACGACGTGTCCATGGACAGCAGGAACATCGCGTCGCGGTGGGCGAACGCGGTGTCCGTCCGGCCGACCCGGTTGATCGCGCCGCCCCAGGAGAACAAGGCCGCGCCGCCGCCGTCCGGGCTGCCGCTGCCGGGCAGGCTGTCGACGAAGGACAGCATCGTGGCGACCGCCTCGTCGGGCAGCGGCTCGGTGACGATGTTGGTCCGCACCGCGAACGCGTCCTCGGCGGTCTCGTGCAGCAGGTCGTCCTTGGCCTGCCAGAACGTCCGGTCCGCGATGCGGGTGTGGACCGGCTGGGCGACGGCCAGGACCGGATCGAGGATCTCCCGCAGCTCGCTCGCCGGCCCGAGGTGCTGCCCGACGGCCGACACCACGGCCTCCGACCCGCCCACCTTTGCGACGCCGATCCTGGCCGCGAACTCGTCCGGCCCTCGTCGCACGACCTCCTGCAACGCGGAGAAGACCTTCGGCGCGTCCGCGCGGTCCCACACCAGCACGTAGGTCGAGCAGTCGGCCACCGGCCTGGCCTGGAAGGTGAAGGAAACGTTGATCCCGAAGTTGCCGCCGCCACCACCGCGGCACGCCCAGAACAGGTCGGCGTTCTCGTTCGCGTCGCAGTGCAGCAGCCGCCCGTCCGCGGTCACGACCGTGGTCGCCACCAGCGCGTCCGCGGTGAGCCCGAACACGCGCGAGGTGGCGCCGCAGCCGCCGCCGAGCACGAGGCCCCCGATGCCGACCGTAGCGCTGTTGCCCAACGCGAACGCCATCTCGTGGGGCTGGATGGCGGCATAGACGTCCGCCATCCGCGCCCCGCCCGCAGTCGTCACCAACCCGGTGGACCCGTTGGCGGACACGGTGTTCATCGCGCTGAGGTCGATGACCAGGCCGGTGTTGACCGAGTGTCCCGCGTAGCTGTGCCCGCCGCTTCGCGCGACGGCGGCGACACCCGAATCGCGTGCCCACTCGATGGCGCGTCGCACGTCCTCGACGTTCGCCACGGACACGACTCCGGCAGGAGTGGTCGCGGCGAACCGCTTGTTGAACGGCGTGCTCGCACCGCGGAACCCGGGTTCGCCCGGGCGGCGCACGCGGCCTGCCACCATGCGGTCGAGGCGCTGCCAGTCCGTTTCAGCCGGGGGCCGCACCACTAGCTCACCTCATCGAGGTAGGACACGCCGGTGGCGGCGTGCGGACCGTAGCGCTCCCACACCTCGCGCAGCCGGAGGCGGCCGTCTTCGGCCACCTCCGGCGTGTTCAGCGTGTGACCGCAGATCACCTCGCCGGTGGCGAGCACCAGCGTGTACCCCAGGTGGAGGACGCCGTCCTCCCGCCGGGTGCCCGCGACGGTCCCCCGCCGCACCTCGCCGCCCGCGAACTCGGCCCACACGACGTCGCCGTCCTGCCGGTACACGGCGACCTCGTCGACGTCGGCGCCCGCCTTGCGGAACTTCCGCCCGTTGTAGTCGATCCCGTTGTGGTCAGTCATGGGACTCGGCCCGACCGGTCTCGTGCGCGACGAACTCGTCCGACATCGCGCGGTCCCACCAGATCGCGTAGTAGGAGAAATCCTTGTCGTGATTGTTGACCAGGTAGTGCTCGATCCCCGGCTTCAGGAACACCAGGTCCCCCGCCGCGAACTCGTGCGACTTGCCCTCGGCGATCACTTCGGCGTTTCCGGCCATTCCGATGAAGATTTCGTGCTCGTGGTGGGCGTGCTGCGCCGACTGGTCACCGGGACGTAACACGCACCACGCCCCTCGAAACGGCGCCGTTAGCCCGTCCCACGGGTAGAGCAGCTTCATGTCCAGTCCGTAGGCCCGCACCAGGTTCTCGTGTTCGAGCCTTCGGAAATCCACGGCCGCGGTATCCACAACAGCATGACCTTCGTCAGTCACATCGCACTCCGATCCGCGTGCTTTCCCGTCTGACGTTCGGGTCGAGGCTATCCGCGGCACACTTCCCGGCGATAGGGGAACGATTCCCGACCAGCGGTGAATCAGCCGCGCCCGAGGCCCACGTCCCGGGCCAGGACTATCGCCTGCGCGCGGTCGGCCACTCCGAGTTTGCCGAAGATCGAGGAAACGCGGTTGCTGACGGTCTTGGGGGACAGCCCGAGATCAGCGGCGATGACCGCGTTCGACCTGCCCGCCGCGATGCCGTCGAGCACATCGCGCTCCCTGGCCGTCAGCTCGGGAAACGGGTACGGCTCCTGTTCCGAGTCCTGGCGCACGAGGGAGCCGAACCGGCGGGCGATCGCTCTGCCGACGATCATCTCGCCTGCCGCGACGACCCGCACGCCGCGAACGATCTGAGCCTGATCGGTGTCCCTGACCAGATATCCGCGCACACCGGCCTGGATCGCGGCCGTGACCACCGCGTCGTCATCGACCGCGCTCAGCACGAGAATCCCGGTTTCCGGCGCGACCCGGAGCACGCCGCTTATCACGTCCACGGGTGAGGTTCTGCCGAGTTGCGGATCTATGACCAGCACGTCCGGCGTACGCCGCGCGACTTCGGCGATGGTCGTGTTCGCGGTGGCCGTCTCACCGACCACGGTGATCCCGTCGGCGGATTCGAGCGCGGACCGAACCCAGTGGCGGACCGCCGGCTGGATGTCGGCGATCAACACGGTCAGGACGGCGGGGTCCCCGCTTTTCTCGCCTGCGTCGAGCCCGGGCGGCAGGTTCGCCGCACGTCGCCGGTCGCGGTACTCGGGCTGCCATTGAAGCGTGGAACCGTTCACCTTGTCCTCCTGTATTCCTGGCACGGCGAAGCCATTCCTGAATTCCGGTGTGTCGCACACGATGCTCCGTCGAGAAACCGGGTTGTGTCACTCCGGAACTCTGGGAAATCCGGCTGCCGGTACGATGCGCGTCGGTCCAGACCCGACGCCACTACCCCGAACGATCCCGAACGCATCGGCCAGGTGTTCGGGATCGTTCGGACTTGGCCGTCCTCCTTCAGCGCGGCGGTGGGCAGGCACAGGCACTCTTGCCGAAGCCGGCAGCAAATGGTGGAGCCGTCCGCACGCTGTCGATTGATACGGTGCGCGCTTGACCGTCACTTCCAATTGTGAACGTGAGGAGGCCGCACGTTGGATCACTTACCGATCCGCCCCGAGCTGACCCGATCGGATCTCCCGCCTGCTCCGGATGCCGTATCCACACTGCGCGAACTGAGCAGTCGGCTGCGGGACCTGAGAGCGTGGGCGGGCAATCCGTCGTTCACCCGGGTGGTCGCCGAGATCGCCGCCGTCCGGGCAGCACGGGGGGTGCCCGTCGAGGACCGGCGGCCCGGCCGGGTGACGGTCTACGAGTGCTTCCAACTCGGCCGCAAGCGCATCGATGTCGAACTGCTCGTCGATATCGTTGCCGCGCTCGGCGTCGACGGCACCGGCCAGGCGAGGTGGCGCCGCGCGCACCGCGTCGCCTCCGGCCCGAGACCGGCCCCGGCCCCGGTCGCAGTCGCAGCCGCAGCCGCGGACATCCGGCCGGATTCCCAAGCCCGCGCGGTCGCCGCACTGCTCACCGCGATCGGCACCAGCGGTCGGCGAGTGGTCAACGTGGTCGGACCGGTGGGCATCGGCAAGTCCCAGGTGCTCTCCGCACTGCCCGTTGAAGCGGTGATGGTCGACCTGGCCGACTCGGAGTCCGCACTCGACACCGCAGTGCTCGACGCGCGCGAGTTCGTCCTGGTCGACAACGCCGATGCACCGGCCGCGCTGGACGCCGTGTGCGCCGCCGTGGAGCGCTACGGCGATGTCCGGTTCGTCGTGGCCACCCGAAGACCACTGTCCGGACGATCTCAGACGCCGATCGCGCTGCTGAACGAACTCGTGATCGTGCCGGTGCACCCTTGGGAGGACACCGAAGTCGACGCGTTGGCCTACAGGGCCGGGCTCGACGGGCAGCACCAGCGCGCTGCTGTCGTGCGCATGGCGGGCGGCGTGCCGCTGCTCGCCGACCGGCTGTGCCGCGCCATCCACCGAGGTGTGCAGCTCGACACTCCCGGGGCGCTGGCCGATCTCGCCGTCGAGGAAGTGACCGCCAGACTGCGCCGCGAGCGGCCGCACGCCGACGACCTCACCTCGCTGACCACGCTGGCCAGTTGCGGCCAGGCCGACGAGGAACTGCTCACCCCAGCGGGGTTCGCCGACCTCGCCGAGATCAGCCTGGTGTGCGCGGACACGGAAGGCCTCATGCTCCGCGAGCCGTACCGAACGCTGTTCGACAGCGTGCACCGCTGGCGCAGACCACTCAGCCACCGCCGTTCGGTGGCCCGCGCGATGGCCCACCACCGCGCGGTCCTCACCGACTCCGTCGACCCCGACCAGTGCTCTCGGCGCACGGAACAGGCCCTGTGGCTCACCGGCGACCCGACGATCCGCGAGACGCTGTTCCCGAGCAGGGAGCAGCCGGTCGTGGTCCGCTCGTCCGCGGACTCCGACGCCGACGACATAGGCCGCCTGGTGCACCGCTGGGCGCGTCGAGGCGAGATGGACGTCCGCAGCAGCGAGCGCTTGCTGAACCCCCTGTTCGCGGACACGCCGGACGGCTTCCGCATCGCGACCGACCAGGACGGTCGAATCCTCGGCGCCATCACGTCCATCCCGATCGCCTCCCGCAACCACCACCTCGTCGAGCCGCTGCTGGAGGGCCACACCCCGGGTGTGACCGACCAGGGCGGCCTGCTGGTCGGCATGTCCATCGCCCGCGACAACGCGGCCCAGGCCGCGCTCATGCGCGACGTGCTCGTGCGCGGCGTCCGCGCGGGTCTGGTGGTTGTGGCCACCCAGTGGCCTGCCTACCAGCGGCTGGTGCGCCGGCTCGACTTCACCTACCTCGGCACGACGCGGGAGGACGTGTTCCACTGCGGTCGGCAGGTCCAGGTCCACACGCTGCGCCTCGTGCCCGACGAGATCGCCCAGTGGGTCAGCCGCCTGTCGCGCCGGGGGATGCCGCTCGGCGACCTCGGCAGGCGCGCCCGGCTGGTCGACCAGCTCCGCCACGCCTACGAGCATTGGCACACTCCCTCACTGCTGTCGACCAGCCCTCTGCTCGCACACCCGGCCACTCCCACGGTGTCCGCCCTGCGCGCCGTGCTGTCGGAAGTGGCCCAGCGCCTCGCCGCCGACGCGGACCCGGTTCGAGCGACGGGCGGCCGGGCACTGCTGGACGCCTACCTCTCCCGCGCCGGAGCGGTCCGCCACGACGCGGGGTCCGCCCACCCACGACCCGGCGCCGCGGTCCTCGGCCAGGCGATCACCGACGTCGCCGAGTTCTTCTGGCCCGCACAACGCTGACCCCGGCCGTCGCCACCACGTCAGCGCCGGACCGCGCGGACGATGCCCGCCACGGCCGCCACTGCCGCGGTGGCGGCAAGGCCCTGGAGGACGCGGTGTTGCCGGGTCGCCCGGTGCAGGGCCCGGGCGTACGGGATGGTGGTGTTGGTGATCATGGCGTGCAGGGACACCCAGCGGTCGTTCAGGAGCCTCCCCAGCAGGGCGTCGCAGGCCCGCTCCAGACGGACCGCCGGGGAGCGCACCGTGTCGCGCAGCTCGGCGAAGTTGCGGTGGGACATGGTGGCCAGGGCGTCGGTGTTCGGCTTGCGGCGCTCGCTGTACCTCGTCAGAGCCGCCGAGGTGTCGGTGGGGTGGTGGGCCAGGCTGTCCGCCAGCTCCAGCGCGTCCTCCAAGGCCGAGTTCATGCCCTGGGCCAGGAACGGGTAGACCGCGTGGCAGGCGTCGCCGATCAGCACCACCTTGCCCTCGTGGCTCCACGGGGCGGTGCTGATGGTCACGAGGTCGAACGTGGGCCGCCGCAGGAAGGTCTCGCCCAGGTCGGGGACCAAGGGCACGACGTCGGGGAAGTGGGTGCGGAACAGGGACTCCACGTCCTCGACCGTCCGCAGCGAGTCGAAGCCGTGCTCTCCGTGGAACGGCAGGACACAGGAGCAGGTGAAGGAGCCGTCGAGGTTGGGGTGGGCGAACATCATGATGTCGCCGCGGGGCCAGAGGTGGAACACGTCGTCGGCCATCCGGTGGCTGCCGTCCTCGGCCGCCGGGATGTGCAGTTCCCGCCAGCCCCACTCCAGGTAGCTCTGGGAGAACTCCGCGCGTCGGTCGTGGTGCATGTGCCTGCGCACCACCGAGAACGCGCCGTCCGCACCCACCACGACATCCGACTTCACCACGAGCGACTGCCCGTTCGGGTCGATGAAGGACGCCGAAGGCAGGTCGCGGTCCACGCCCGTGCAGCGCGTGTCGAACACGAACCGGACGGTCGGCTCCCGGCAGGCCGCGTCGACCAGCAGCGCACTCAGGTCCCGCCGCTGGATGGCCAGGATGCCGCCGTCGCCGTAGGCCGAGAACCGCAGACCACCGTCGGTGTTGTGCAGCAGTCGACCACGCATCGGCACGACGAACCGCATCACCTCCTCCGACAGCCCCAGGCGGCCCAGTGCCGACAGGCCCCGCCTCGACAGCCCGAGGTTCATCGACGAGGCCGTGCTGTCGGTCGCCCTCGGGTCCGGTCTGCGGTCGAACACCGTCACCGCATGGCCCTGCCTGCCCAAGGAGAGTGCCAGGAATGCTCCCGCCATACCCGCACCCACAACAGTTATCTCCATCATGGACTCCCAGCCATCGACTCGTCGTTCACGCATCGACCTTCATGACAGCGCCGAGGACTTCCTTCGCGACAAGCGGTGCGGAGCTGAACCCGCTTCCACCGCAGGCGGGGCGGGACCAGACCGACGGGCGGACCCTGGCGAGCACCGGGCCCGCGGTGACGGGATCGGACGCGTAGTGGCAGTCCCGCGCCGCCACCACGGTGTACTCCGCGAGATCGGCGAGGATCGGCTCGGCGAGCAGCCGGTCGACCCACGGTGCGGTATCCGGGTCCTCGGTCGTCGCGACCTCCCGGCACACCACGTCCGAGCTGATCTTGAGCAGCGTGCCGTCCCCCGGTGGCAGCAGCCAGGCCCGACGGTCGGCGCCGATCCGGCCCACCCCTGGTGCCGACGCCCACCAGCGCTCCAGGCGCTTGGGAGGGCGCAGGTAGACCATGGTCTGGCGGTGCAGCACGACGGGCGGCCCCACCAGGTCGGTGCTCCACGGTCCCGCCGCGACCAGCACGACGTCCGCGGCGTGCGCGGTGCCGTCGGCCAGCATCACCCGGTTGTCGTCCACGCCCGCGACAGGGCATCCCGGCCGCAGTTCGACCATGGGGTGTTCGGCCAGCCACGCGGAGGCCGCGCGCAGGAACCGGTCGGCCAGCAGCACACCCGCGAGCGGGTCGAGTGCTCCGCTCGTCCCAGCCGGGAGCACCACAGGCGGCAGGTCTCGCGGCGCGACGGCGGCTGTGGGCAGCCCCGCCGCGGCAGCGGTGCTCAGGGTCAGGTCGAGCTCGTCCGGGGTGCACGCGGTGACGACGCCGACCGGCCTGAAGATACTGGTCCGCAGCAGCGACTCCAGCTCCGACCAGCGGCGGCGGGACTCGGCCGAGCGCCGGGTGGCGTCGGGATCGCCGGGGTGCAGCACGCGCAGTGCCCGGTGCTGGTCGGAGGATGTCGACGCCGGGTTCGGGATGCGACCGCGGTCGAGCACGGTCACGCGATGGCCGGCACGCGCGAAGCCGATCGCGGTCACCAGCCCGGTGACACCCGCGCCGACGACGGCGATCGAGGCCATCAGCCCACCATCCCGATCGGCGCTGTCGACGCCAGTCGGGGCAGGTGTTCGGGCGTGACCGCATCGACGTCCACGTGTCCGGGCAGCGTCGTGTCCGACAGCGCTCCCGCGGCGAGATCGACGAGGATCGGCGCCGCGCACCGCAGGAACACGTCCACTTGGTGGCAGAGGTCGCCCGCGGTCGTCGGGGTCACCTCGGCGGCCAGCCGGTCCAGCCTGGACAGCTGCCCGGCGAGGGTCGATGCCACCGCGGTCAGGCTGAACCCCGGCAGCTCGTACCCGTCGGCGAACAGCCCGACCATCCGCAGCGCCATCCGGCGGGCGTCCGCGGAGACCGGGAGCGGACCGCAGCCGACCCACTTGTCCACGGCCGCCGCCACCCGGTTCCACGGCCCTGTCAGCCGTGACTCGCACACCCGGAACAGGGCATCGCGGGTGAAGTCGGTGCGCTGGTACTCGGGGCTGGTCGCGCAGAGGTGGAAGCGGATGAGGTCGCGCGGGACCTCGGCGGCGAGCTCGCGGCCGGACACGACGTGCCCGCGACTGGTGGAGAACTTCTCGTTGGCCAGCTCGTAGAACTCGTTGGTGACGAACTGCGCGGGCAGCACGTAGCCGCCGACCGCGGCGAGCATCGCCGTGCCCACCACCGCGAACGGGTAGGTCGCGTCCAAGCCGAGGAAGTACACCACGGTGGTGCCGGAGTCCTCGTGCCACAGCTCGTCGGCCGTGATCGGCATCGCGAGCTGCTCGGCGGCCAGGGCGGTGGTGAACATGCTCCACGGCATGCCCTCCATGTGCGGGCTGATCACCTGCCCGGCCACCTCCGGGAAGGGCGCGGGGATGCCCCAGGACGTCGGCTGCGTGATCGGGAAGTCCGGCAGTGGCCGGGCCAGCGCGGTCTCGACGAGTCGGGCCATGCGCGGGCGCATGGGGGTACGGGCGAAGTACGCCTCCAGTTCCGCGCGGTGCCGCTCGACCGGGAAGACGAGGATGTCCGCGTCGCGATACTCCAACGGCTCGTCCGGGTGCAGCGTCGACCGCGGGTCGAGCAGGTCCCCCGGGGCGATCGGCAGTCCGCAGCTCTCGCAGATCCCGGCGCACCCCTCGGCCAGACAGGACGGACAGCCACCCTCGACGTAGGCGTCCATCAGGTACTCGCCGGTGCTCGGCAGGTACGGGAACCGCACGGTCCGCAGCTCCAGCAGGCCCAGCTCGTGCAGGCGGCGGTGGAATCCGTAGACCAGCTCGGTGAACCGGTCGCCGATGCAGCCGAAACCGTCGACTTCGATGCCCATCTCGGCCAAGGTCTGCCGGACCTGCACGGCGGAGCGCTCCCGCAGGTCCTCCGCGGCCACGCCCATCCGCTTGGCCGCGGTGACGATGAAGTTCTGGGTGAAGTGCATACCGGTGCCGTACAGGGCTTCCCTGCCGGTCGCACGAGCGTATCGGGTGCACACGTCCGCGGCCAGGAACGGACCCGCGATGTGGCCCAGGTGCAAGTCGCCGTTGGCTGTCGGGGCCGGCGAGATCACCACCAGGCGGTCCATCAGACGGCTTCCGGCTCGCGAACGCCGCGGCGGGCGAGCAGATCGGCCACGATGTCGCGGGAGCGGTGGGCCAGCACGCTGATCAGCGAGTCGGCGATGCCGTGCGTGGCCTCGTTGACGCCTTGCAGGTACACCGCGCCCCAGGCGGAATGCCCCAGGTCGACCCGGTAGCAGCGGCTGACCGAGATCTCGGACAGCCCCACCTGGTCGACGAGGTCGCGAACCATTGCGGGCATCCGCTGGTCGAACCCGGTGCCGAGCAGCACCAGGTCGCAGTGCAGCGGTTCCACCTTGCCGCTGGTGCGGTCGCGCAGGTCGAGCACGACCTCGTCGTCGGCGACTCTGGCACCCACCACTTCGGTGAGGGTCCGCACCTGCGACCGCTGCCCGCCGATGCCGCGCTGCTGGTAGAGCATGCTGTACATGTTCTCCAGGAACGGCGGGGCCGCCCCGGCGTAGTTGGTCAGGCGCATCTCGTCCAGCAGTTGCCGCCGGACCTCCGGCGGGCTGTCGTAGAAGCGGTCCACGAAGGACGGGTAGAACAGCTCGTTGACGAACTTGCTGGTCTGGTAGTTCTGCGGACCCACCGACCGGACGACCATGGTCCGGGTGCTGTTGGGCAGGTTGTCGTGCAGCGCCATGAACATCTCGGCCGCGCTCTGCGCCCCGCCCACCACAACGGCCCGCAGCGGCGCGTCCGCGGGCAGTTGCCGAATCCGCCGCTGGTAGTGTGCACTGTGGACGATCCGGTCCGACGGCAGGTCGGCGAAGACCTTCGGCAGGTACGGGTCCCGGCCGCCGCCGACGACCAGATCGCGGCAGTGGATCACGTCACCGTCGGTGAGGGTGGCGGTCCAACCCTCGATCGCCCCGCCCGGCCTGCGCACCGGCTCGATGCTCGCGACCCTGGAGTCGTACCGGATGCGGACCTGCTCCAGCGACTTCGCGACCCACTGCAGGTAGTCCGAGACCTCCCAGCGGAACGGGTGGAACGTGCCCAGGTTGATGAACTCGTCGAGCCGGTTCTGGTCGTGCAGGAAGTTGAGGAATGAGAACTTGCTGCGAGGGTTGCGCAAGGTCACCAGGTCCTTGAGGAAGGAGACCTGGCTGCGCGCCCACGGCATCAGCAGATCGCGCTGCCACTTGACTTCCGGACTCTGCTCCAGCAGCAACGTGTGCTCGGCCAGCTCCGGGCTCCCGGATTCCTCAATGGCAACGGCCAGTGCCAGATTCGCCGGTCCCGCCCCGATCGCGAGCAACCCCACGTGCGTTTCAGCCACAGATACCACCCCGTTCGTCCGGAATAGGTCGCCCGTCGTGCCGCGTGCCGAGCGCAGTGGCGACACTAGGGACCGCATTTCCCCGGCGATAGAGACGGCTCTCCCCGAGGACCGGGGAACCTCACCCGGTCACCCGTGAACGGCGGGAACGATCCTCTTGTTGGACCGGAAGTGTTTGGTCGCCACCCGGCGGCGTAGCGGACGTGTAGGGCGTGGAAGTGGTCGCGGACGATCGCGCCCTCCTCGTCGCACTCCTCCTCGGTCGCGTAGGTGGCGATGTAGTGCCAGTAGTCCATCGCGGCGACCTCGGCGGGCGCGGCTTGGGCGGGCGCGGCGGCACCCAGGACGAGCAGAGTCGCCAGGACCAGTGCGCGCATCGGTTCCCTTCCACGGAAACCGGTTTCATTCGGCGGTGGATCCGATGACAGCACACGGCGCAACCGGCGGAGGCTGTTCAACCGGCTGTGCGCCGACCTGCTCTCGGCCTTCCCCGCCGCGGCGGTTGTTGCCGGTGATGACTTGCGTAGGCCACTCATTTTGGAACGGCGTCATGGACTACTACGTCCGCTGACGGACGGCGTTCCCGGTCACCGGTCGGGGTTGCGTTCGACGAAGGCGCGGATGAGGTCGATCGCGGAGATGTCATGGATCTCCTCCACCGCGTTCGCGCCCGCGTGGCAGGTGCGCAACCGCTCGTACGGGGTCAGACCGAGTCGGTTCACCTGCTGATACGTGCAGTTGAGGAGGAACCGGTAGCGCAGGAAGTCCTTGTTCTCGAAGACGGCCTCCCGGTAGGCACGGTTGCCGAACATCAGCTCGTGCATCGGGGCACGGGTCGGGGCCGGGCCTTCGTTGGTCGGCGGAGGGAAGACCAGGCCGCGTTGGATGAGCGGCGCGACCCGGTGGCCGTACTCCCGGCACAGGTCGGCCCACTGGCGGGCGAGCGGCGCGGTGTCCGCGGTGCCGTCCAGCGTGGCGAGCACCGCACGCGTCCGGTCGACCAGGGCCTCCCGCCGGGTGTCGTAGTGGGCGTCGAACGCGACGCGGACCGCGGCGGGATCACCGCATGAGTGCAGGAACCCCTCGGCGTGCGAGCGGTAGGACGCGAAGCTGGCGGTGATCGGGGGCATCGCGGTCACCGAGGTGGCCAGCATCAGCTCCAGCGCGAGCAGTTCTTTGACGTCCTGCGCGGCGCGGACCCGTTCGAGCATCTGGAACAAGACGGGTGCGCCGTCGGCGGCGAACGCGTTCACCAGTTCTCGGGTCTCGGCGTTGGGGAGCACGTGCGACCGGGAAGCGGGCGGCTCCTCGTGGATCGAGTTGTCCGGGAACCACGGGGTCAGCGGACCGAGCTCGCGCTCGCGCCGGGCGAGAAGGCGGTGTTGAGCCAGTTCACGGTCCACGTCGGGTTGGGTCGTGGAGGGGTGGGCCGCGAGGTAGTCACCGACAAGGGAGTCGATCTGCGGGCGGACCACCTGTGCCCACGTGTCCGGGTCGGTCTTGGCGAACAGTCGTAGATGCGGTCCCTGTCGCCAGTGCGGTGTCAGGTAGAGAGCGTCCACTCGGGAGCGCAGTTGCGCGAAGAGGGGTCGGATGGCGTCGAGGATCAGCCCGTCCTTGTCCGGGTTGTAGTAGTAGACGTGCACACAGTGCCAGGCGGTCAAGGGTGGTCACCTCGTTGTCGGATCAGTCGAGTTCGGACAGCGTTCGCGCGGTGAGGCAGGCGAGCTGTGACTCGGTGGCCGCGGGCACGCCGAGTCGGTTGCACAGCAGGTGCGCGCAGCGCAGGACGACGTAGGGCACGGCCGGGTCCTCGGGACACAGCGCGTGGGCCAGGCCCGCGAACGGCGACAGCGCGTCCGCGGGCGCGAATCCGCCCTCCGCCCGAGCCTGGGTCAGTGCCGCGTGCAGGGTGTTGACGGAACGCGCCCAGACCGCGAGCGGGTCGGCCGACGCAGGGGCGGACGACGCGAGCAGCCACAGCTGCCGGGCTTGGGCGCGCAAATCGTCCCGGTGGGCCCGGTAGAACGCCGGCGGTTGCGGTGCTCGCAGCGCGGCGAGCCTGGCGCCCGCCCGGACCGGGTCGGGTTCGCACACCGCGACGGCCAGCGTCAGCATGGCCAGCGCCACCGCCGCCCGTCGTTGCGGGCCGCCGGTCAGGAGCGGCATGGCGACGAGGCTGGACTCGGTGAAGTGTCGCTCGACTGCGGCCAACGCCGCACCGTCGCCGTAGGCGTGGTGCTCGGGCCGGTAGGTGCCGAACTCCACGGTGTCGACCGGTCGCAACCGACGGTCCCACCGCGACATGCGCTCGCCGTTTGCGAGCCGGCGGGCAAGTGGCTCGTACCTGCGCTGGGACCACTCGTCGGGCGGCGACGGGTGGGCGGCCAGGTGACGGCGGCACGTCCGCGCCACGCTCGCCCGGACCTCGTCCGCGTGCGCCGTGGCGTGCAGGCGCAGCCGAACGTGCGGCCCGCCCTCCCAGTAGCGCAGGAAGAACCAGCTGTCGACGCGTCCGGCGCGGGTCAGTTCCTCGCACACGGGGGCCAGTGCCCGAGTGATGAGCAGGTCCTGGTCGCCGCGGTGGAAGACGTGCGCGCTGACCCAGCCGGCCGGTTCAGCCATGCGGATCCGTCGCGGACAGCTCGAAGACGTACTCGGTGACCCGCTGCCCGTGGACGCCGTGGTGCGGGGCGTCCGCCGGCGCGGGCAGCGCCTCCTCGAGCACCGCCGCCGTATCGGGCCGCGGCAGAGCGGACAGCAGGAACCAGTTGGAGAAGTCGAGGTAGATCGGTTTACGCGTGGGGTCGGAGCGGCGGCCGGGGACGCGGACGAAACACCGCCGGGGAATGGTGTGCCGGTCCCGCCAGCGCGCGAGCTCCAGCAGGAAGTCCGCGTCCGACTGCCCCTTGGCCCGCGTGGGCATGGCCGCGGCCGGAACCCGCCAACCGGCTCGGGCGAGCACGACGCGACCGACCTCCAGGCGCGGTCGGTGCTGGACGCCGTCGACCGCGGGCCGCCATCCGACACCGTCCAGCTGCGGGTACGGCGCGAACGCGGTCTGCGGCTCACCGAACACCGCCACCAGGAACCTCAGCGCGGGCGGCAGCGCGTGCTCCACGAGCATCCCCAGCGCGAGCGGTCGCACCTGCCGGCCGCGGCGGTCGCACAGCAGCAGCCGGCCGCGCACCGGGTCCTGCCGTACCCACAGGTCGTTGAGCGACAGCCGTTCCGCGCGACCGTCGGGTGGTTGCCCGCCCGGGTAGTCGATGGCATGGGACACCGCCGGCGCGCGCTGGTTGAGCTGCGAGCCGAACGCGGCACGGCACTCGGCGAAGATCATGTCCGGACCGGCGGGAACCGGTGTGCGGGCCGGCACGGTGCCGCCCGCGGCGGTGAGCAGGTGCTCGATCCGGGTGATTCCCCAGCCGTAACCGGTGCGCACGGTGTTGAGCACCAGCCGCGGACCGTCCTCGCCGGGCAGCTCCTGCCCGTAGCAGCACACCGACTGCGGCGCACGGACGTGGGCGGGCCAGGACGCCGCCAACTTCGCGAGCACCCGCGGGTCCACCGACACCGTGTCCCCGACCCCGGCGTCGCCGTCGTACAGCTCGGACGCGACGGCTCGCCACAGGTCCGCGAGCGCCTGGGATCCGTCGCCGCCGTCGGCGCGGTACTCGCGGTACAGCCTCGGGAACGGCACCAGCTCCCGAGAACCGAACCGGGATCGGAAGAACTCGGCGAGCCGCAGCTTGAGCGGCAGCGAGCGGTCCAGGATGCCGAGAAACCCGCGCACAGCCGCCAGGTCCTCGAGGACGGGGCGCCACCGCTCACGCGAGCAGACGACCGCCGGTCGGGGTAGGACCGCGTTCTCCAGCAGCACCGGCCGGTTCGGCGGCCACGGTGTCCGCCCGAGGTCGGTGAGCAGACCGTCGAGCAGGTCGCGGACGAGGTGGAGCCGTTCGCGGCGTTCGGCGGCCGTGACCAGCGCGCGGTAGCCGTCCACCGCCGCCCACAGCTCACGCAGCCGGGGCGGCCACGGCGAGCCGGTGACGTGTTCGTCGACCCACCGCGCCAGCTGGTCCAGCGGAGTGGCCGACTGGTCGGAGAACGGTCGGCACCGCTCCAGCAGGCCCACCGCCACCAGCTCGGCCACGAAGGCACGCACGGGCTCGGCGGGCGGCGTGCCGGCCAGCGACCCCAGTGTCGATTCCGGCTCCGTGCGGACGAGTTCCAGCACCGCACGAACCGCGTCCGTTGCGGCGACGCAGACGATCGGCTCGCCGGGCGTCGCGGCGGGGAACCACAGCCGCTCTCCCACGTCCTCGACCGCGGGGTTGGTCCGCAGTCGCACGTGGTCACGCGTGTCCGGGTGTTCGGCCAGGGCGGACCACAGCGCCAGCACCACCATCCGGTCCAGCTCCGGGACACCGCGCCAGTGCAGGTCGCCCGAGGTGGCCACGGCCGGGCCGCCGTCCGTCCACCCACCCAGACCGCTCAGGGTGAACGACGCGTACGGACTCGGCTTGACCGCCGCGCGGGCGAGGTACCTCGCCAGGCTCGCCAGAGCGCCGGCGCGCGGCGCCGGGGCGCGCGGGTCGTCGAGCCACCGGGCGACGGACCGGGTCAGGTCGGGACTGCCCAGCACCAGACCGAGCCTGAACGCGTCCCGCCCGGCCGCCACCCGCAGCGCCTCGCGGACGGCGGCGTGCTCCTCGGCCAGCAGAGCCGGCACCCGCCCGGTCAGCTCACCGGCTCGCGCCAGTTCGCGCGCCCAGTACTCGACCCGGGCACGGGTGTCGTGGGACAACACGTGACGCACTGTCCACACGCGACCGTTGGGCCGCTTGCCCTGGAACACCGCGCGCCGCAACGCGACCAGCAGCGGTCTGCCCTCATCCGCGCAGCGACCGATCTCCGGCCGCAGCAGGTCGGACAGTGCCGTTCCCTCGGCACGCAGCCACCGGGTGAGCCCTACGACCTGCTCCGCCGCGGCCCATGCGCGTTCGCACCGCAGCGCGTCGAGATCGGCCACTGGCACGCCGCCGACCCGCACGCCGAACACGCCGCCGATGACGAAGTCGGCTGTCGACGGACCGGGGTGCGCTGGTGGAGGGGCCACCACCGCCGGTGGTGGCCCCTCCACGCGGGATCGACTCTTGTTCACCTCTGTCGGATCAGTCCATCGCGACGCAGCTGGCCCAGCACTGGCAGGTATTGCACGACGCCTCCAACTCGGTAAGTCCATACCCCTGGGTCAGGTCCTCCGGGTTCACGGCAGGGATGACACCGATGGTCTCCACGTGAAGGTCGTCAATGTTCAACACAGGCTCGACAGAATGCACGGTTGATCGCCTCCTTGATCGGGATGTCGGCGCGCCGGATCAAATGCGCGCTCTGCCAGTGCACCACGACTTCCCCGACGTCCACTGTGGAACCACACGTGCGTGTGACACTCACCCGCGACGAATCGGTTGTGCGCCTTAAGGGTTCAGCGCGACTGTCGAGAAACAACCCCGAACGGAAACCACACCTGCGAGTGATCCTCGCCGAATTCCCCTCCGCACATTCGGTCCACGATCTGTCACCTGAGCGGGGCCGTCACCGTCATTCCAGGGCGGGGTACCCCCAGAAGCAGAAAAGACAGGCCATGCACGGGGTCGGAGAGGCCCAGCGCGGCGTCGGTGATCGGGTTGGTGCCGTCGGAGTGGATGCGTGCCGCGAGGCCGGCCGCCGCGGCCGCGAGCGCACCGCGGTGCACGACCAGACCTGCCTCGGCCTGCTGTAGCCGGTACCAGCGGTCGCCGAAGCCGGCGATCCCCGCCGTCTGGTCACCGGCCGGCACCAGGATGGCCGATGCCTCCGGCAGCGCCTCCCTGGTGTTGGGTTGGAGAGGGCCGGCCTCGACCCGGCCGGTCCCGGCGGTGGCGACCAGCCTGCCGGTGTCGGGGTCGTACCGGTAGGCACCGGCCGGGACACCGCGGACCCGCTGCACGAGGATGTGCGGTGTCAACGTGACGGGCGCCCGGTGGCAGCCGGGCACGTCGCCCGGGTAGCCCGCCGACGCGTGCGCCAGGATCGTGGCCAGGTCACGCGCGTCGATCTCCCGGGGAAGGAACCCGATCTCCGGCGATCCCCGCAGCGGCAGCCCATCAGCCAGGCGCAGCGCACGCGGCGCGGGCAGCGCGACGAGCGGACCGGCCGGTACCGGTGGTAGAGCGGGCAGCGCACCTGAGCCCGTCGCGGCGGCGGCAGCCGCGTGCAGCGCGGACAGGTGCGGCAGCCGGCCGACCACGCTCGGCGGCGGATGTTCCTCGCCGGTCGCGGAGGATCGGGGTAGCGGGCCCGCGGCGGCTCCGGCGCCGGAGGTGCACGTGAACGCGGCGAGCACACCTTCCCGGGTCGGATCGAGGCCCAGCAACGACTGGCAGACGGCGTCGTCGAACCGCAGGTGCACCGCGGTGTCCAAGCCCGACGACTCACCCACCACCAGGACCTGGGCGCCGAGCACGCCGACCTCTTGGCAGTGCAGGCGGTAGGCGAAGTCCCGGTACTTGAAGCCGTTGCGCCAGAAGACCGCGGTCAGCACGACCACCATGTCGGGCACCTCGGCCGGCGGGCAGGTCAGCGACGCGTGGAGCAAGGTCCGGTGGTCCCCGACGCGGACCAGGTCCAGCGCGTGGTGGGCGGGGTCGTAGTGGTAGAGCCCCGCGGGGTCGCCGAGCGCGACGTAGGCCTCGATCGGGTAGAGCGCGCCACCGGAGGGCGCGGGCCGCTTGAGCCGCACCCCCGTGCGGTGGGTCCACTCCGCCCGGGTGACGCCGAGCAGGCCGCGCAGCAGGTCGCCGATTGGCGACGGCGCCCGCCAGGGCAGCACGACACGCCCGGCGGTCGGGTAGCGCTTGTGCGTCGGCGGCGCGGCGCTCCAGTCGACGGACACGGGACCGCGTTCGGCGAGCGCCCGCAGGTAGCGGCGGGTCGCCTCTCCCGGCACGGGACCGGCCTCGGGTGCGACCGTATCGGGAGCCTCCTGGCGGGTCATGGGAACGGATGGGGGTGCGGGTTGACGTTCTCGGACGGCAGGTCGGTCGACCGGTGGCCGAGCAGGCGGGGCACGGTGGCCAAGCGCGGGATGCCGTGTGTGCGGCGGAAGCGGTGACCGAAGGTCATCGGCAACGTTCCCGGCACGATGACCTTCGCACCGGCGAAGCCGCCCGCTCGCTGCTCGGGTGTCGTGGTGTCGACCGCGATGACGTCCAGCCCGGTGTCCAGGTAGCGCCCGACCAACTCGGCCAGGTCGTCCCCGAGGTCGTGGTGCCGCGGCCAGTCGGCTTGCGCGGCGAGGTCGGACAGCGTCAGGGCCGGAGGCCCATCGGTGTCCAGGAAGGAGAACCGCCCGGCCGTGTCTGGGTGTCCGCCCAGCAGGGCGTGGTCTGGCATTTCCCGGACCTCGTCGGGGTCGGCGACCATCCGGGCGGCCCGGTCGGCGTCGAACCGTTCCATTCGGCCGCCGATCCCCGAGGCGGCATCGGTCAGGGCGGCAAGCAGGGCGCGTTCCGGTTCCGGGTGCGCGGCGGCGCTGCACGCGTGCAGCGGCACCCCGGGCCGGTGGTGCGCGTCGACGGCCAGCACCAGCACCGCCGGGACGCGCTGTTCCAGCGTCGTGGAGTAGGCGGACACCTCGTAGCCCCAGCGCAGGCGCACCATCTCCGCGAGCACGGGGATGTGCCGATCCCGCGCCGAAGCCAGGTCCAGCCGGGGCGCCGGAAGGCGTGCGTACCAGGTCATCAGGAACGCGTCCCGTTCGGCGATCTCCAGCAGGCCGTGGAGGATCGCCTCCTCCAGGCACCCGCCGAGGGCACACCCGTTGGAGCACTCGTAGGCCAGGGCGGGTTCCTGTGCACGACTGCGAGCGCCGTAGTAGGCGTAGCTCTCCGGCACCAGCACAGGTTCGGCTCGCCGGAATGAATAGCCCCAGACCCAGGCCAGCGGGCGGCGGGGGTCGAAGCGGGCGAACGGGAAACCGGGCTGGTCGTACCAGTCGTCGGGGTACAGGCCCAGGTCACGAGGGTCGACCGCCCGAGCCGCGACCTCGTCGTGCGGCGCCGGCGCCGCGGTACGCCGGCCGAGTGGCCGCAGGCTGCCGTACCGCTCCAGCGCCTCGGTGATCGCGGTGAGGCGCGCGGAGCGGAAGTCGCCGGTGCGGCCGTAGCCGTGCCGCTCGGTATCGTCGGGCCGGGGTGGGCCGAGCCGGGCGACCGCCGTGGGGATGCCGTACGGCGAACCGGCCGCAAGCGAGTTGATCACGCCCACTTCCGGGTCCACATAGGACTCGATCAGGTCCTCCCACCGGCCGTCGAGAGTTCCGATCCGCAAGATCGCCGGATCCGGTTTGGACAGTGGCCGGCGCACCATCACCGCAGCCGACAGGGTGTCCTCGGGCAGGTCGGCGCAGTCGGGGCACAGCGGGTCCGCCATGAGCGTGTGCCGGGTGACCAATCCGGTGGTCAGGGACAACGCCAGCACGGCGCCGCGCGTGCGGGCCGGCTCGCCGGTCCGGGTCAGCCGTGCGAACTCGTCGGCCACCACTGAGGCGACCACGTTCGCGGCCACCGTGGTCATCAGCGGATGGGGAATGTCCGCCGGGCCGTCGCCGAACTCACGGCACAGCGCGGCCCAGCCCGACCGGTCGGGGCGGTTCGCGTCCCGCCGCCGTTCGGCGCAGGTCGGGCAGCCGGGCGTCGACGGTAGGACCGCAGGCCCGATCAGCACCCGTGGTCCGTCCACCCGGACGGGCAGCCAGGGCTCGTTCGCCGCGGCAGCCGGGGCGAGGCGACCGGCGCCCAGCACCTCGACCAGGGCCGCGCGCAACAGGTCCGGACCGAACAGTCGCACCCGTCCGGAGTCCCCGCGCGGTGCCGCGACCGGACCGCTCGCCAGCAGGTCAGTCATCGTCGACCACCACCCGGACCAGGCAGGGCGCCAGGGCGCGCACCTCGTCGTCGGCCTGCAGCGCGATCGCGACCGGGGTGCGTCGCGCGCGGCTCAGCGCCGCCGCCAGGGCCTGGCAGCGCGGATCGTCGGCGGGCGGGCCCGGTCGCGGAGCGGCGATCTCCACCGGCCACCGCGTCGGCACGGTGTCCACCGGCTCACCGCACTGCCAGTGCACCAGCAGGCGTTCCAGGCCGTCGCGCAGCGCCTCGGCGGCGGTGGTCGCGCAGGTCGTGATCGACACCCCTCCCGCGCGGAACGCGAAGGCCGGCACGCCGAGCACCCGGCCCAGGTCGGCCCACATCAGGTCCACGTCGGCGGCCAGGAGCAGGCGCAGCAGGCCCGCCGCCCTTTCGTCCCGCACCTCGGCCGCCAGGTCGGCGCGTCGCACGTCGTCCCCGTGCTCGGCGAGCAGCACCTCGCAGTGCGCCCGCAGCCCCGCTGTGACCGCGTCACCCCACGACCGCCCGGCGGCCACCCCCACCGGCGCCCGGTACGGAACACGGAGGTCGACCCCCGGTACCGCGCACCCCTTGCCCGTGAGCAGGTCGACGCGCTCACCACCCGGGTCGATCAGGCTCGCGTACGTCGCCAGGCCGGCCAGAGCGGCACGCACCCTGGCCTCGTCCCGGTCGGTCCCCCAGCCGGTCACCGAGGGCGCCGGCGCCCAGGCGGGGAGCACCGCCCCGGGGTCGGACACCGTCGCCCGGCACACCGCCAGCGGTACCTGCGGCAGGTCGTCCTCGTCCCACCGCCCCAGCACGCCGACCCGCTCGTCGACGAACGGCCGGACCCGCTCGTGGAGCCCGTCCGCCACCACGTCTTGCATCCGGACCTCCGGCCGGGCGGTCACCGCCCACCGTCGGGGCCGGTGCGTGCGGGCCGTCAGGTCCCGCAGGTCGATCCGCGTCAACAGCGGTTCCCCGACCTCGTCGGCTATCCCGGTCAGGTACGAGAAGCACGCCAACGCCACGTGTGACGCGACCACGTCCGGCACCGGCCCGGTCAGCAGACCGTCTGCGGCCTCCGCGCCCCGCCACGCGCCCAAACGCCGCCAGCACGACTCCGCCGCGACCCGGTCCGCCGGCCCGACCGCGGTCACCCATGCCTCGGTGCCCCCCACCAGCACCTGCCCGACCGCGGGCCCCTGCCGCGCCGTCTCCACCAGTTCGCCGGCCCGGTCCGACACGCACAGCACGAGGTCGGCCCCGGCGCCGACCGGAGGCTCCGCACCGACCCGCACGTCCTGCGCGTCGTCGCGCATCGCCCCGCGGACCACGATCCGCAGCTCGTCGACCTCGTCCGCCGGCGCGTGCACCCGCACCAGCCGCCAGCCCGAGTGCAACCCCGCCGCTACCAGCGCCGCCAACACAGGTCCGGCGCCGAGCAGGACGATCCGGGCCGACCGCAGCCGCCCGAACCGGTGCTCGGCGGAGTCGACCGCATACCGGACGAACGCGATCTCCGGCGCGTAGACCCGCCGCTCCTCCACGCTGAGCGAGTGCGGCTCGTCGTCGAGCGCGTCGACCAGCAACCGCTGGTCGAACAGGGCGTTGATCACCTGCTCCACCACCGCCCGCTGGTCGGGCGCCAACGGCGCGACGAGGTCGCCCAGCACGTGCTCGCCGGTGAGGAACGGAGCCAGGCGGTCCAGCCACTCGTAGCTCGCGCTGCCGGTCAGCGTGCAGGCACCGGCGAGGCCGTGCACGTACACCCCGTCCGGGCTTCTCACATACCGCACGTCGGCGCGCAGCCGTGGACGCATCCTGGACCCCTAGTGTCGGCCGGTCACCGGAGTGAAGCCCGTGCGCCGGTGACCGGCAACTCGGATGACCTGTTCCGGTGACGCATCACCCGCACCGTGCGTCTTGACGCCGATCGCGACCGTCGATGGCCGACGTCGGCGCGAGCGTGCCGACGTCAGCCGTCACGTGGACGGTGTCACTGCGGTCGTCACCCCGATGTGGCCGGGAGCGGTGAGGTGTCTGCTGTGCCCCGCAGTGACTCGGTCGAGGGTGACGGTTCGTGTGACACCGTCGGGAACTGGGTGTCGGCAGTGCTGATCGGGCGGCGTTGGTGCTGGTGTTGGTGGTCGGGGAACATGCTGATGAAGTACTCGCTCCAGCCGCCCATGCGGACGCGCAGCAGGTCGTACTGCTCGGGGTCGCGGCGTGCCTCGGTCATGGTCTCGGGGTCGGCGCAGGTGATGGTGAGCAGGTTGGAGCCGGCGCCGCGGGCGAACTCCTCGATGACCTGCACGAGGGCTTCGTGGGGGAAGTCCTCGCGGATGTTGAAGTCGGTGGGTGCGGCGTCCCACAGGGCATCCGCGCCGTCGCCGGTGAAACCGCGTAGCGAGGCGATGATGCCCTTCTCCTGGTGGTCGACGGGCAGGTCGACCGGGCTGGGGGCGGGGCTGAGGTCGGAGGCCAGTGTTTCGCCGCGCCGTCGTCCGTCGGGGGAGGCGCCGGTGGCCGCGCCGAACTCCAGGTAGTTCTCGAAGGTGCCGACGCCGGGTTGGAGCTGGACGCCGAAGGGGTGCTCGGGAGTGCCGATGCGCTTGGCCAGTTCGACCATGGTGCGGGCGGTGGGCGGAGCGGGCCGGGTGAGGACGGAGACGACGGTGTCGGAGACCCGGCGCAGGAACCTGTTGCCGAAGTCGTCGACGTCCTTGACGCCCCTGCCGTAGCGGGGCAGGTCCAGCGCCGCCCTGCGCAGGTCGCGGAAGCGTTCGGCGTGGGCGGCGATGCGGCCGGCGCCCACCGTCGAGTTGGTGAACGGTTCGGCCATGGACTCGCCCCAGTCGCACATCAGGGCCTCGACCAGCTCGGGCAGTGAGGTGGCGGCGGTGGTGGGCTCGTACACCAGGTGCTTGATCGCCAGCAGCGAGTTGACGGCGTTCGGCAGGGCGATCAGACCGGGCGCGATGACGTTGTAGCGGGCGCCGCCGGCGTAGTAGTCCAGCCCGGTCTCGATGCAGTCGTCGATGAAGCAGGACATCAGGGGCGAGGGGCACACGTCGCTCATCTGCCCGAACGCCCCCAGTTGGCCGTCGACCTGCTTGGCGTACATCCAGCGCACGTGCTTGAAGTACAGCTCCAGCAGCTGCTCGAAGGACGTGATCTCGGCGGGCTTGGGCGAGGTGAACGACACCTTCTGCCCCCGGAAGTACATCGGTCCGGCGGTGAGCCAGGACTTGCCCTGGTTGAGGGTGGCCTCCAGCGCGTGCAGCATGTTGACCTGGCCGAGGGTGAACCAGTTCTTGCCGACGAACTGGGGTTCGTAGCAGCCGTCGCAGGCGTAGTCGCGGGCCACGTCGAGGGGCACCTCGCTGCGCCAGCGCTGACCGGCCTTCTCCCGCACGGGGGTGAACTCGGTGCGGGCGTCGCCGTCGCCGATGCCCTCGCCGCTGCGCACCAACCCGGGGATGATCTTGGCGTCGTTGAGCAGGATGGGGTGCGCGCCGCCGCTGAGCAGCGCGCGGGCGGCCTCCTCGGCGTACTCGCGGGGCATGTCCGGTCGCACTCGCAGCGACAGGCAGGGCGCGTTGAGCGGCAACCGGCGGGCCGCGAGCAGGCACAGCATCGTCGTGTCGTTGTAGGCCGGTGTGCCCTCGCCGGGCGCGCCGTCAGCCAGCGTCCCGCCGACGGTGATCTGCTGGACCCACTGGTTGTTGGCGCCGCCCTGGGGGTAGTTGCCGCTGAAGCCGCCCATGGCCATGTTGCCGAAGGGCTGGTGGTCCTCGACGAACGTCCGGTTCCACAGGACCTTCTCGCCGAGCTTGACCCAGAAGCAGTCGATGATCTCCTGCGCCTGCTCGTCGGTGATCAGGCCGAGCTGGGCGTCGCGCTCGCGGAAGGGCTCCAGGAGCTGGTCGAGGCGGCCGATGGCGGTCGGCTCGCCCACCAGGTGCAGGCAGGAGTGCAGGGTGAAGATCAGCTGTGCGGCTTCCAGGAGCGTGTCGGGCGGCTGGTGGGCCAGCTTGCGCATCCGGCCGTGGATGGCCAGCAGGTTCTCCAGCTCGGCCCGCTGGGACGGCTGGGTGTCGTGGGCGAGCTGGGCGGCCAGGTCGGCGAAGGCCAGGCAGTGATCGCTGACGCCCTCCAGTGCCAGCACGACCGCGCGGTAGAACTGGCGCTTGCCCTCGTCGTCGGTGGTGTCGAGCTTGGCCGTCACCTCCGAGATCAGCCCGTCCAGGCCCTTGTCCAGCAGGCGCTGGTAGTCCGGGACGACGTGGCCGACGCCGGAGGCCGCGCTCAGGCCGCGGAAGAAGTTCTGCAGCTGCTCGTCCTCGCGGGTGTAGTCGATGACGTACTTGCCCTGGCCCAGCCCCAGGTTGGGCATCCCGCCGACGATCAGCTCGGCCGGGTCGACGTGGTAGGTGTCGGCGCCGTTGACGGTCCTGCCGTTCTCGTGCCGCCGGCCGCGGAACCCGTAGTCGTGGCCGGCGAACACCTTGCCCAGGCCGATCTTGATTGCCCAGCCCATGCGCTCCACCACCGGCAGGGCCATCACCTTGCGGGCCTGCTCGATCCCGGCGTACCGCTCGACATAGGCCGACAGGTGCTCCAGCTCCTGCTGCGCGCGGTCGAAGTACCAGCCGTCCTGCCATCGGGAGAACGTGCTCTCCAACAGCCGCAGCACCCGCCCCGAGGGCGGCCGGCAGTGCTCCCGCTGGTCGGCGGGGATCGTGGACATGCGGTGCATGTAGTCGTGGTGGTTGTAGTACATGTAGCCGTTGTCCGAGCGGCGGTCGAAGTGCCGGTCGAGCCTCTCCCAGTCCACGCCGGGGAACTTGTCCCACGACTGCGCCAGGTCCGGCACCGGTGCGGGGTCCAGCCGCAGGTTGAGCTGGCTCGGGATGAAGTAGAACCCGCCGAGGTCCGACCGCACGTTGGACAGCAGCCGGTCGGCCATGAAGCCGTCGTTCCGTCCGATCTGCTGGTCCATGATCTTCTCCAGCGTCGCGACCGAGTTGGCGAAGCCGGCGAAGTAGATGCCCTTCTCGTCACGGCGGCTGGCGCCCTTGGCCAGCAGGTCGTCGTCACCCAGGGCGGGCGAGGTGCCGTAGGGCAGGCTCAGCCGCAGCAGCGGGGTGGTGTCACCGGTCTCGTCCTGCGCTCGGGAGCGGCTGATGTGGCTGCGGTCGTCGCGGGACGGGATGATGACGTCGTCGGCGGTGCGACCGACCAGGTCCTCGATCTGATCGGGGTTCATGTTCAGCAGGTTCGACCAGTTGATGGTGAAACGCTGCGCCAGCACGAACGACGCGCCGAGGTATCCGGGGTCGTCCAGACCGACCAGGGTGTGCTTCTGGAAACTGACCGGGCTGGTCGGGTTGTTGAGGTTCTCGGAGAAGCGGCAACCCACGACCTTGCCGCCCCGCAGGTCCTCGCGCACCGACTTGGTGGCGGCCTGTTGCTGGACGGTCCTGGTGGTGTCGACGCGGCCGGTGGCCGCCAGCATCGCGTCGAGTCGTTCGAACACCGCGGGACAGTGGTCCTGGTTCGCGGACTTGATGTGGAACCACAGGTCCGCGGCGGAGTCCACGAACGTGCCGTTCGAGCGCTCGAACACCTTCGACGGCGCGAACCCCTCGTCCACTCCCCGCTCCCCGGAGGGGTAGCGCATCCGCATCCCCTCGGGTGGCTTCATCCCTTCATCGCGGCACCACTCGTGCCACAGGCGGAACCCGACGCCGGCCACAACAGTGGTGTGGGCACTGCCGAAATCCGCATGGATCTCGTTGCGCAGATCCGCGAGGATCCCGGACAGTTGGGACAGCGTCGGAGCACTGTCGTCCTCGGCGCGCCAGAAGGTCGCGAACACCGCGTACGGGGACGGGTAGATCAGACCGCGCTGCACGTGTTCCCACACGTCGTGCCCGACGGGGCCGTCGGCCGCGGCGAACAGATCCATCACCTGACGGGCGCCGAGATCGGTCGATGTCTTCGTGTGGGACTCCTGCAACGTCAAGGTTCCTCCTCCAGTGCACGGATCGACGCCGCGTCGACCACTGATCGATGCTGGCAGGGATCGGCAGGCTTGCACGGCTGTCGTCGGCTGTGTGACCCGACAGGGGAAAACCGTGGCCCCTTCGAGGAAGGCGGCCGGCGCTACGCCGTCATCGTGGTCACTGGACGTACTCGATGTGCGTTCTTCAGATTCCGCGAATGCACCCGCGAGTGCAGCGTCCTTGGTCTTGGATGGGCCACCACGTCGAGGCAGGGATGGCCGTAAGAACTTGATCGTTCAATGCCGGCGCTACAAGGGCGAGGTGGTCGAGTTCCCTCGTACCCACAAGCCAGAACTGTTGTGGCGACAAGCCCGGAACCTCCTGACGGAGGTCTATCCGGATGGTGACGCGGCCGCGGTTGATGACGTCCTCGCGGTGATCGAGCACGCCAGCCCCAGGAACCGTGTCCTCGCTGCCACCGCGCACCCGACCGCATCCTGGGTCGCCCAGGCCACCAGGAACCTCGTCATGGACCTCGAAGACGAGGGCCGACACGTGCGGTTCCTGATCCGCGACCGGGACGGGAAGTTCCCGGCGCTGTTCGATGCCGTCCTCGCCGACGCGGGCATCCAGGTCGTCCTCAGCGGCGTCCGCATCCCACGGATGAATGCGATCACGGAACGCTGGATCCGCAGCTGCCGCCACGAACTCCTCGACCGCACCCTCATCTGGAACCAACAGCACCTACTCCACGCACTACGCGAGTACGAGAAGTTCTACAACACTCACCGACCCACCAAGGCATCCACAACGCACGACCACTACGCGCCCTACCACCACCCATCACCGACCAAGCAGCGGTCACCCGCCTCGACATCCGCCAACGACGGCGGTTGGGCGGCATCCTCTACGAGTACCACCACGCCGCCTGACCTGCACGGACGACGTTTTCGGCAGGCACATGGCCGGTGGTCGACGGTCTCGAACGTGTAGCCGGGCGTGAGGTCCTTGGCGTACAGCCACTTCTGCAACGACTCGACCCAGAACGGATGTTCGTCTGTTGCCACGATCGTGCCGACGCCGTCATCCGAGGCGACGGTGAACTCGTAGAGCTCCCGCTCCGCCTGGTGGGAGCGGGTGTCGGTGACGGTCCGAATGCCGGACTGGCCGGTCGTCGGGCCGGCGGCGACGACCTCGTCACCGACCCGGACGTCCTCGATCGGCTTGCGCGAGCCGTCGGCCATCAGGACGGGGGTGTCACCGGTGAAGCTGTTGCGGTCGAAGGAGGCCGCGCAGCTACCGTTCGCCTCGCCCCGCGAACGGCTGCCCGCGTCACGCCCCGTGCCGTTACCCCGCTTGCGCGACGGCGACGCCAAGCTCATCAGATCACCCAGACCGGGCACCTGACTGTTCGCATAGTCGGACACCACCTGCTCGCCCACCGACTGGACGACATTGGCACCGGGCTTGATCACGGTCGCCTTGACCGTCTCCCACACCTTGTTGACGTCCTGCACGTCGTCCGCCAACGCCGAAACCCTGCCGCTGGCGGATTCGCCGCCAGATCCACCACTAGGGCATCAACACCGGCTACATCACCGACCGACCTGGACGGCCGTGCCCGGCCGGCAACAGGGTGGCGCTCCCCCTGCAGGTATCTGAGCGGGCGGTGCGGGCCCCTACCGTGGGGAAGTCACTTCCGGAGCGAACCGGGGCAGCGATGTTGATGACCGAGTTCAGCAACGAGGACTTGTCCGTGGACGACCAGATGGCCTGCTGGCTGGAGGCGATGGACCACGACCTGGTCCCCACCCGGCTGCATCGTGTCACCGAGGGCGGCTTTCCCGCGTCGGCGCGGACGCTGGCGTGGGACGGAGTCCGGGTCTCGGCGCTGACGTATCCCTCGGTGTGGGTGGAGCGGACGGCGAAGTTGATCCGCCGGTCCGATCCCGAGGCCTACCAGGTCAACCTTCTTCTCGACGGCAAGGCGGCGATCCGTCAGGCAGGCAGGGAAGCGCGCTTCGGCGTCGGCGAGTTCGCCTTCTTCACCACGTCCCGTCCCTTCCACGGGTGGCGGTCCTGCGGCCTCCGCACCCGCAGCGTCACACTGCAAATCAGCCGGACACTGCTGCCCCTGCCCGCCCGCCAAGTCGACCAACTCGCCGCCAGTCCCTTCGACGCGCGCCACGGCATGGGCGCCGCGTTCGCCCACTGGTTGACGGACCTGACCGCCCGGGCCGACGAGTTCACCCCCGACGACGCGACCACACTCACGTCCGTCACCGTGGACCTGCTGGCGGCGGTGCTGGCCGCACCGTTGGACGCCGAGAAGACACTGACCCCCGAGTCGCGTCGACGTGCGCTGCGACTGCAAGTCCACCGGTTCATCGAGCAGCGGCTTGGTGACCCCGCCCTGACGCCGACGACTGTCGGGCGGGCCCATCACCTCTCCCTGCGCACGCTGCAACAGTTGTTCGCCGAGGACGACACCAGCCCGGCCGCCTGGATACGTCACCGCCGCTTGGAACGCTGCCGCCGCGACCTGTCCAACCCGCACCTGGGCCGGCGACCCATCCACACGATCGCCACCCGGTGGGGCTTCACCGACCCCGCTCACTTCAGCCGCCTCTTCCGCACCACCTACCACATGGCTCCCAGCGACTACCGCCGCCACGCTCTCCCGCGCGAATAAACAACCGCCCTGCGCAAACAGACAAAGACCCACCCTTGCCGCTACGGCACACTCCCATGTGGTGGGCAGTAACAATGAATTGATCGCAGCCTGGCTGCTACAACGGTTGCCGACGGAAAGCGCAGCGTTCAGGCGTGCGAGGACGCGCGTGGAATTCCTGATGGCAAGAGGAGACGATGAAACGTCGAATCGGGCTCGCCACGGCAAGTGCGGCTGCGGTGGTCGCCGTGATAGTAGCGGGGTTTTCCTGGTGGGCCGGGTCGGACAACGTGACGACCACCGGCCTCCGGGACTTGACCGACGCCGAGCAGATCGTCGTGGAGCACGCCGAGCAATTGCTCGTCAAGCGCTGCATGGAACGGGATGGCTTCCAGTACTCGGTCGGGCCGGTCCCGAGCCTGGAGCAACGGCAAGGCAACGGGTACGTGCTGAGCGACGTCGACTGGGCGAGGAAGCACGGGTACGGGCGGAAGTTGGACGAGGAGATCGAGAAGATAGCACTCGGCGACCCCAATGCCGCGCACGCCAATACGCTGCCCCAGCCGGACCTCGTTCGCTATCAGGAGAGGCTCGATGGCGTACCGGCACAAGGCGTGTTGAGCGTCGACCTGCCGACCGGCGGCACCATCCGGACCATCCAGGGCGGCTGTCGGAGAGAGGCCGCGGAACAGCTGTACGGCGACTTCCCGACGTGGTTCCGCACCAAGACGATCGCCACGAACCTCACCGGGCTGTATGCGCCGGACATCATCCGGGACGAACGCTTCGGCCGTGCGCTCACGGCTTGGGCCCAGTGCATGCGCGATGCGGGCCACCCCTATTCCGACCCGCCCGAGATCCGTAAATGGCGGGACGGTATCGGCGAGAACATGAGCCCGGACGAAGTTCAAGCCGCGGAAGTGGAAGTGGCCGTCGCCGAGGCGACCTGCGCCGGCAGTACACCTCTGCTCGACACTGCACGCGCCCTCGAACTCGAGTACCGGGCACAGCGCCTCGCGCCGTACCAGGACGACATCATCACCTACCAGCGCATGGGCCTGGCCGCGTTGGCACGCGCCAGAACAATCACCGGTCACGCGCCCTGACCACAAGGCTTCCGCCGGGACGAACCGCGGAATACACCGGAACTCTCACCGAGAAGGAGCATCTTTAAATGCGCAAAGCATTAACCGCACTCGCGATGTCGGCCCTCATGGGTCTCGCCGTGATTACTTCCGCGGCCACCGCGCAAGCGGACCCCGCCGGGACGTTCTCCGTCGCGTGCGACAACGCCTGGAGAGGGGCCACCTCGGGAGACTTCTACGCCTACTCCGAATCGAACTGCAGCGGGTTCATGGGGAAGGCCGAGGGGAACGACTCCGACTGGGGCAACTCTGCCGGCCCCTTTCAGGGAAGCGACACGAACAGGGCGAGTTCCATCCTGCACAAGGGCACCTCGGGCCTTGCCGTGGCGGTCTACAACGGCACCGGCACGGACTGGGGCGGCGGCTACACCTGCCTCCGCAAGGGCGAGCTCTACGCCAGCTACCTGGGCGACAACAGCTTCACCAGCGGGGCCGGGGTCGACAACGGAATCAGCTCGCACCGATGGGCCCCGGAAAGTGACTGCCGCGGCCACTTCGTGACCTGATCCGTACCTGCGGGGTCGAAGTCGGCATCGGAACCCCGATACCGGACGAATCCGAAACTCGCGTCGGGACCGTGGATGCCGTCACCCGGCGTCCACGGTCCTGGCACGTCGGCGGCACCCACCAGGGCCACGACAGGTCCAGCCTGAACGGGTCTGCGCCCCGCTCGCCGGGACCGGCGGGGCGTGAACCGGCTCGCGATCACCTCAGTGACTCCCCCTCGGCCCGCAGTCACGCAGCCCGGACTGCGCCCGCAGCAGCGCGTCCCGCACTACATTCGGCGAATCGGCTCAGACGCGGTGGCCGCTGTGCCCGACCTCGAGAGGGTTGTCGCCGGTCTCACCCATGTCTACCAACCGTAGAACGTGAACCGCGCGGTAGTTCCACGACGACGAGGGCACGTCGACTCCCGGACAGGTCAGCGCCGGGGTGTCCGCCACAGCGGGCCACCCGACGCAAGCGTGAGCAGGAGACGGGTAGGTCAGCCCTGAAGCGGCTTCTTCAGCTCCGGCACCCGATCCGCGCCGTAGAGCGTGCCGAGCGTCGTGTCGACGAGCTGCTCCACGGTCACGCCACGCTCCCCGGCAACGGTCTCCAGCGCCTCGTCACCGGCGACCATCAACGGCCCGAGGTCGAACCGCCAGGAGCCGTCCTCCTTGTGGAACGGCAACTCCACGCCGGCGGACTGGCCACGCGAGGTCAGGTCCGCCCGCGCCGTGTCGCCGTCCACCACCACCGTGCCCAGCTCCACGTTGTCCAGGCTGTTCTCGCTCACCAAGCCCTTCTCCACAGCGGCGGACACCAACTGCTCGGCCGACATCCCACCCAACTCGGCGGCGTCGAACTCGGCGCGCAGCACGTAGACCAGGATCGAAGCGGTGACACCGCCCTCGCGCACCTGCTGCTCCGAACCGGTGAGAGCAAGATCGCGGGCCCCCGTGTAATAGTCCAGCATGTCCTGCGACAGCAGCGCGGCAGCCGCGACGCCGTCCTTGGCCTGGGCAGCCTCCCGGTAATCGGCGAAGGCCTTGCGGACCGCCTCCTCCTCGTCCGCGACGTCGACCGACGACGTAGTAGCAGCCGAGGTCGCCGACGAGGACGACGTGGCGACCGGAGTTCCGCCACCGCACGCGCCAACAAGCAGGACTGCCGCGAGAGCGACGGCGGGCATGGTTCTGTTCACGCAGCGCAGCGTACGTGTCGGAGTCGGCCGTCCAGATCACCGGCGGTGATCGTCTACGTGCCGTTCAACGAACGGCTGGGGCAAGTGGAACCTCGCCGACGCCGCCATCAGGAGCAATTACATCGTTGGCACAACGATGTATCAAGATTGATCTTGAAGTGACCCGCGCCGTCGCGCGCCGGACCGGGGACACACCGAAGCCGCGCTCACCACTCCGCTCCAGCGCCGACCCGACATCCCTATCCACGCAAAAATCATACATCTCGACGCAAAATCTTGACTTTCCCTGTTGAGAGATGTTCACATGCTTGAAGCATTCAGATCTGAGCAGTGAAACCAGACGACTCTGTCCCCCTGCCGAACAGAGGATCCCCGATGATGTGGAACCAACTCGGTCGACGCGCGACCGTCGGCCTGCTCGTACTCGGCCTAGCACTCTTCGGACTGACCCCCATCGCAACCGCCGCCCCCGACCTGGCCACCGGCCGCCCCGTCACCGCAAGCAGCTCGCAGCCCGAGTACCCGCCGTCCAACGCCACCGACGGCAACCCGTCGAGCTACTGGGAGAGCGGCAACAACGCCTTCCCGCAGTGGATCCAGGTCGACCTGGGTTCAGCGGTCGCGGTGAACCGGGTCGTGCTGAAGCTGCCCCCCTCCTGGGGCGCCCGCACCCAGACACTCGCGGTGAAGGGCAGCACCACCGGCACGTCGTTCACCGATCTCTCCGCGTCGACCGGCCGCGTGTTCACCCCCTCCTCGGGCAACACCGTGACCATCGACTTCGCCACAACGACCACCAGGTACGTGCGCCTGGACATCACCGCGAACACCGGCTGGCCCGCCGGCCAGGTCTCGGAGTTCGAGGTGCACGGCCCGGCCTCGGGCGACACCCGACCGCCCACCGCGCCCGGCAACCTCGCCCACACCGAGCCGGGCTCGGGCCAGATCCGGCTGACGTGGACGGCGTCGACCGACGACACCGGCGTCACCGGCTACGTCGTCTACGCCAACGGCGCCGAGCGCGCGACCGTCGCGGGGAACGCCCTGACCTACACGGACACCCAGCCCGCGTCAGCAACGGTGCAGTACCACGTGCGCGCACGTGACGCGGCCGGGAACCTGTCACCGGAGAGCAACCGCGTGACCCGCACGGGCCAGAACGGCGGCACGAATCTCGCCACGGGCAAGCCGGTCGAGGCGTCGTCGTCCATCTTCACCTTCGTCGCGGCCAACGCCACCGACGGCAACATCGGCACCTACTGGGAGTCCAACGGGTTCCCGTCCACGCTGACCGTGAAGCTCGGCTCGAACGCCGACCTCGGCTCGGTCGTCGTGAAGCTGAACCCGGACCCGGCGTGGGGCACGCGCACCCAGGCGATCCAGGTCCTGGGCCGCGACCAGTCCGGCACGACGTTCACGTCCCTGGTGGACCGCGGCGACCACGTGTTCAGCCCGTCCGCGCAGAACACCGTCACGATCCCGGTGAACGGCCGGGCGGCGGACCTCCGGCTCCAGTTCTTCGCCAACACCGGCGCGCCCGGCGGCCAGGTCGCGGAGCTCCAGGTCTTCGGCACCCCCGCCCCGAACCCGGACCTGACCATCGGCTCGCTGACCTCGACGCCCGCGAACCCCGTGGAGACGGACGCGATCAGGTTGTCCGCGACGGTCCGCAACATCGGCACGGCGGCGTCACCCGCGTCGAGCGTGGCGTTCGACCTCGGCGGCACGCCCGGCACCGCACCCGTCGCGGCGCTGGCCGCCGGCGCGTCCGCGACCGTCTCGTTCGACGCGGGCCGCCGTCCGCAGGGCAGCCACCAGGCAACGGCCACCGTCGACCCGGCGAACACCGTAGTCGAGCAGGACGACGCCAACAACGCGATGTCCGCGCAGGTCGTCGTCGGCCAGGCGCCCGAGCCGGACCTCCGGGTCCTCGGCTTCACGTCCAACCCGCCGAACCCGTCCGTCGGCGCGCGAGTCACGTTCACCGCACAGGTGAACAACCGCGGCACCACGGCGTCCGGCACGTCCGTGACGCGGGTCGTCGCGGGCGGCACCACGCTGGACACCCCGACCGGCCCCATCGCGGCGGGCGCGACGGCGAACGTGACGATCACCGGGAGCTGGACGGCCACCAGCGGCGGCGCGACCATCACCGCCACCGCCGATGCCACCAACACCGTGGTGGAGACCGACGAGGCGAACAACTCGTTCTCCCGCGCGATCGTCGTGGGACGCGGCGCGGCCGTGCCGTACACGTCGTACGAGGCCGAAGCCGGGCAGTACCAGGGCACCTTGCTGACCGCCGACCGGCTGCGGACGTTCGGTCACACCAACTTCGCCACCGAGTCGTCCGGCCGCCAGTCCGTGCGGCTGGACAACACCGGTCAGTTCGTCGAGTTCACCTCCACCAACCAGGCCAACTCGATCGTAGTGCGCAACTCGATCCCCGACGCGCCCGGTGGCGGTGGCATCGACGCGACGATCAGCTTGTACGTCAACGGCTCCTACGTGCGGAAGCTGAACCTGTCGTCCAAGCACTCGTGGCTGTACGGGAACTCGGACGGCCCGGAGTCGCTGACCAACACCCCGCAGACCGACGCGCGTCGGCTGTTCGACGAATCGCACGCCCTGCTGTCGTCGTCCTACCCGCCCGGCACGAAGTTCAAGCTCCAGCGGGACGCGGGCGACACGGCGTCGTTCTACATCATCGACCTGATCGACCTGGAGCAGGTCGCGCCGCCGTCATCCCAGCCCGCGGGCTGCACGTCCATCACGGCGTACGGCGCGGTGCCGAACGACGGCAACGACGACACCGGCGCCATCCAACGGGCTGTGACGGACGACCAGAACGGTGTCATCGGCTGCGTGTGGATCCCGGCCGGCCAGTGGCGACAGGAGAAGAAGATCCTCACCGACGACCCGCTCAACCGCGGCCAGCACAACCAGGTTGGCATCTCCGACGTCACCGTCCGCGGCGCGGGCATGTGGCATGCCCAGCTCTACACGCTCACGCAGCCGCAGGATACCGTCGGCGGCATCAACCACCCGCACGAGGGCAACTTCGGCTTCGACATCGACGACAACGTCCAGATCTCGGACATCGCGATCTTCGGGTCCGGCCGGATCCGCGGCGGTGACGGCAACGCCGAGGGCGGCGTCGGGCTCAACGGCCGGTTCGGGAAGAACACCAAGATCAGCAACGTGTGGATCGAGCACGCCAACGTCGGCGCGTGGGTCGGTCGCGACTACGACAACATCCCCGCGCTGTGGGGGCCGGCCGACGGTCTGGAGTTCAGCGGCATGCGCATCCGCAACACCTACGCGGACGGCATCAACTTCACCAACGGCACCCGCAACTCGAAGGTGTTCAACTCCTCGTTCCGCACCACCGGTGACGACGCGCTCGCGGTGTGGGCCAGCCGCTACGTGAAGGACACGGCCACGGACATCGCGCACGACAACCAGTTCGTCAACAACACCGTGCAACTCCCCTGGCGCGCCAACGGCATCGCGATCTACGGAGGCTACCGCAACAACATCGAGAACAACCTGGTGTACGACACGATGAACTACCCCGGGATCATGCTCGCGACCGACCACGACCCACTGCCGTTCTCCGGCACGACGCTGATCGCCAACAACGGCCTGTACCGGACGGGTGGCGCGTTCTGGGGCGAGCAGCAGGAGTTCGGCGCGATCACGTTGTTCGCGGCGAGCCAGGACATCCCGGGCGTGACGATCCGCGACACGGAGATCCACGACTCGACGTACGACGGCATCCAGTTCAAGACCGGTGGCGGCGCATACCCGAACGTGGCGATCAGCAACGTCCGGATCGACAAGTCCACCAACGGCGCCGGCATCCTCGCCATGGGCGGCGCCCGGGGTAACGCCACCCTGACGAACGTGACCATCACCAACTCGGCCACCGGCAACGTGGTGATCGAGCCGGGGTCGTCGTTCACCATCAACGGATCACCGTCTTCGGCGATGCTCCCCGTCTGACCGCTAGGTCGTCGAACGCGGGCCGATGCGGTGTCGGCCCGCGTTCGACGGCGACGACCTCAGCGGCCTCGGTGTTCTGGTCTGATCTTGTCGGGCTGCGACGGGTGATCTCTTCCCTTGGACCGGTCCGGTGCACGTTGCCGCCGGTCCGCCAACGTCGGCTGGGCGTAGCCCTGCGGTGGAAGTTGCGTTTGCATGGGTGACCAGCATGTCCTGCCGGGTCGTGCCGGGCGCGCTATCGGGGGTGGACGCCCAGGCCGTGGTCGGGGTCGTCGGCGGGCGCGATGGGGATCGGGCTGGGCGACGCCTCGTCCTCCCCCTCCCCCAGCAGCGTGGCGGCCGGCCCTCGCCGACCACCTCGACGTCCCTGTCGTCGTGGTCGACCCGCGCGAGCACGCTGCGCATCGCCTCCAGCCTGGCCCGCTTCTTGTCGTTGCTCTTCACCACGGTCCACGGCGCGGCCTCCGTATCGGTGGCACGGAACATCGCCACCTTCGCCTCGGTGTAGGCGTCCCACAGGAACCGCGTCCACTGCGCGACCGAGTGGCGCGACCAGGTGAACACCTGCTTCTTCCGGAAGTCCGGTGCCCCCGACGAGCGGGACCACCGGATCCACTGAGCGGTCAGGGGTTCCAGAAGAACGTGGTGAACACGCGGTCGAAGCGCCGGGCTACCAGGTCCTCGCGCTGGACCACCCAGTGCACGGTGGCGCCCTCCCAGCACTCCACGTCCATGCCCGCGTCCCAGTCGGCGAGCAACACCCAGTCAGCCGGGTCGTCCGACACCGGTCCAGCCCACCGCCCCGCCGCCACCGATCGCACGGCGTCGGACACGGCGTCGGCGACCGGGTCGGTGTACACCGCCTCCTCCGCGGCATACCCTCCGATCTGCATCGCTCCCCAGGGGGCGATGTCGTCGTGGGTGTCGTCCCAGACCTCGACGAGTTCCTCGGCGCGGGGGTGGCCGGGCAGCGGCCCACGCCCCGATCCGTCCGGGAGGTCGGCCGCGTGGTGGTGCGGCAGCGACACGTCGATCCGCAACCGCAGCGGCCCTTCGGGGTACTCCGCGTCCCCGGTGGCCGGCCCGTTCCGCTCCACCACGGCCGCGCCGGCGGGCACGTGCACCGCGCTGCCCCTCGCGGCGGGGTCGCTTTCGTGCTCCAGCACGGCGAAGAGCAGCAGCCGGCCGTCGGGCGGAAGGGGCAGGTCCGTCGCGTCGGCGGGCAGCGCCGCGAGATCGATGGAGGCGACGAAGGGGTGAGCGGGGTCCGGGGCGTCGGCCGGGAGCAGGAGCGGACCGCCGAACCGGCCCACGACCGGCCCGTCCCCACTCCGCGTCAGCGTCGCGCAAGGACGGGCGAGGGTCGACCAGCGCTCGACGTCGCCGGCGGGGATGCCGCCCGAAAGTGCCTCGTCGCGAAACGGGCTCAGTCGGTCCTGCAGCAGTTCCTCGATCATGGCCGAGACCATAGAGGAGGGGTCCGACACCGCGGCTCACTGACCGCGTTCCTGGCTCCCGGTTCCCGACATGCGGCACCTCCCACACGATCCGCGGCGTCGCGCGGCGACACCGCCAGCGTCTACGCCCACGTCCAACTCCGCCTCCAGCGCCGGCCAGTGGATCCGCAGTTGCCGCCGTGAACTCCTCGACCGAACGCTGATCCGGAACCAACGGCACCTGCTCCACGCCCTGCGCGAGTACGAGCACTTCCAGAACACCCACCGATCCGACGAGATGCCGACCTTCATCGACAGCACGGACCGGTTGACCGCCTACCGGCTTCCCGCCTACGCACCCGACCCCAACCCGGTCGAAGGGTGCGAGCCCAGGAGACGTTGCATTCGGTCGAGTCGCCGTGGAATCACGTGCGTTGCCGCATCGCGGGTGTGCTCCGTGAGCCGAGGAGTCTCATCCGGGTTCAAATGGCCTACGCATCGCCACTGTCCGTGTGTCCTGGATTCACCGTCGGCAACTCGCCCCTATGCAAGGCTCACCCGAGTAGCTCGATGGTGGAATCAGTGATCACACTGCGTGGTATATGACCGATCGTCGACCGTGTGCGACTCCTCCCTCTTTCCCGAACCTCGAGGACCCCTCTCGACGATGAACGGATAACCTGCCGTCAGGAACTGTGAGCACAAAAGGGGGACAGTTGATCATCGAAGGCGATGTTCACCGCGAGAAGATCGTCTCTTTTACCCTCGTCTCGGCGTCCCAGACGCATGAGCTCTTGATCCGGACCGACGTCGAACTCGCCGACGAGCTTCGGGAACACCTTGCGGCACAGGGCTTCCGCCTGCCCGAAGGGGCGGCACGGTCGGTGCTGACCGAGATCATCACGGCCACGGCGGGAAACCCCGCCGCGTGGACCGCGGTCGGCGGGGTCATCGTGTCCTTTCTCCGCCGACACCGCGGCAAGGTGCACCGATTCGAGGTCGAGGGGAATTCGGTCTCGATCGAAGGTTACTCCGCCAAGGAAGCGGAAGCATTGGCCGAGAGTCTTCGCGCCATGAGTCGGGATCGCCACTCGCAGGACGAGACCGGCGGCCCGATCATCGGCGGACGAGCCGATTCAATCTGATCCCGACACGCTGGAGGCTACCAGTGCCACACGCACTCGTCGTCGGCATCAACACGTACTCGGGCAAGGGTGTGCCCGAACTCAAGTACGCGGTGAACGACGCGGTGGAAGTGTCCGATCGGTTGCGCAAGGCCGGTTTCGACGTCGTGACGTTGACGGACAGGCAGGCAACCCACAAGAAGATCCACTGGGAACTCGAAGTCGGACTGAATCAGCGCGTCACCGATGAGGACGACCCGGTCGTGATCTACTGGTCGGGTCACGGAATGTCCGACCTGCGGAAGAGGACCGGCGGTGACGGGGCGTCGACCTTCCTCCTCCCGGTGGACGCCGACATCGACCAGCCACTGGGGACTTCCTTCCCGGTCCAGCACGTGTGGGCGCTGCTTAACCGGCTGAAGACCCGCAGGGTGCTCGTAATGCTCGACACCTGCTTCAGCGGCGCGTTCGCCGGCGACGGCCGTCGTGGTTTCGCGATTGACGGCGCACGGGGCGGCGCGGTGAATCCCACGGACGAGTTCCTGCGCATGGAGGGGCACGGTCGCATCGTCGTGTCCGCGTGCGGCCCCGACGAGATAGCTCGCGAGGACGAGACGCACGGCCACGGCCACTTCTCCAGGTCCGTCCTCACCGTGCTCGATCGCAGCACCAGCGACCGGCACGTCAACGTCACCGGGCTCGTGTCCGATATCCGCGCGGAGGTTCGCCGCCAGACGAGGGGCGAGCAGACGCCGTCCATGCACGTGTCGTTCGAGGGGGCGGACTGGCGCATTCCGCTGCCGCCACCCGCTCCGTACCAGGCGCCCATGCCGAGCTGGGCGTTCGTCGGCACCTCCGGTGGCGTCGGGAAGACCACGCTGGCGATGATAACCGCGGAACTGCTCGCCGAGTCCGGGAACACCGTGCTGTACCTCGATGCCGACATCGCCCATCACGGCGGCACGAGTGAGTGGTGCCAGCGTGCCGGAACGGACCTCGGGCACGCCAAGACGTTCGCCGACCACGTGGCGGCGTTCTCCCGGGCGAAGACACGGACACCGGCCGCGCAGCTCAGCGATCGACTGGTGGACGTCACGCCCGGCTACCTGCGCAGGCACGGCTGCGGACGAATCCTGCTGCTGCCCGCGGCACGGGTGAGCGACAGGTTGTTCGTCTTCGACTTGGTCGCCGAGATCAAGGACCGCCGCTCGAACGTCGTCTGCCGGCAGATCCTGGACGAGGCGTTCGAACGAGGCGTTCGACAGGGCGCGACCTGTGTCGTCATCGACTGCGGCGCCCAGTTCGACCCACTGGCCGTCAACTCCATCGCGGCAGTGGATCACCCGTTCGTCGTCGCGGCCGCCCGTGCTGGTGCGAAGGAACAGCGGGAGACCATCCTGAGCAACTGCGAGCGGACTGTCGACGGCTTCAGCCGTCTGCGGGTGGCGACTGTCGTCAATCGCGTGCCGAGTGAAGAGGCACTTGTCCAGCACTGGGGGCAGCCGGGGTACAGCAACCCGGGCATGAGTTTCCACTTCTTGCCGTTCGACAGCAAGCTGTTCCAGGACTGGGAGGAGGGCAGACCGAACTTCGAGCTGGGCTACGACGACCTCACCCACCAGTGGCACGAGATCCTCGTCGCGTCCGACAAGAGCGGCTGCCAGGGCGAACACAAGGACTTCCTGCCGAGCGAATGGAACCGCTTCAGCAAGTGGTCGCTGTGGCTTGCCGCCAACCGGGACTGGACGGAGTCGAAGCGAGCGACCCTCAGCCGGTCGGTGCGGCGGTCGTACGTCGTGGCGGTCTGCTGGTTCGCGATCCTGGCGACCGCGCTGGTCAGCATCCTCCCGCACGTGATCGCCAAGGACGACGCCGACGACGCGTCGTTCCTACCGCAGTGGCTTTCGATTCCGCTGCTCGCGCTGTCGGCGCTCGCCGTAGCAGGGAACGCGATCGTGCGGATGGTGCTTCGCAGGCGTCGCCGAGTGCTCAACGATGTGCTCCAGCACAGCACGTCGGTGGAGGCGCTGAAGGATTGGTTCTCCGTGCCGCGAGAGGACGGGGCCTGGTGGCAGGTGTGGCGGTCGAGCCGGCGGGTGGCCATCGAGTGGCTGCACGAGCAGGTGAAGGCCGAGCGGGGCAAGCAGTTGCCATCCGGTCGTGTGAGTGAGGCGGCCACATGACCGGGCTTGCCTTCCGGTGCTCCTACACCAGGCGCAAGGACGAATCAGGCATCTCACCCTGTGGCAGGCACGCGGCTCGCCGCCGACGCGGCGAAGCGATGTGCTTCGACCACTGGGTGGTCGACTGGATCGGCAAGCTCGGCGATACCAAAGGCGCCCGCTGGGTGTACGGGGCGGTCTTCGTGTACACGTTCACGGGGGTGGTCGGTCAGCTCGTGGGCGTCGTGGCGGGCGCGGCTCGTGAGCCGTTCGTGATTCAGCTGACATTGCTCGCGATAGCCGGTTGGAGCGGCGGCTTCTTCGCCGCCATGGTGTGGGAGCACCCGTTCGGTGGGCGGTTGTGGTTCGGCTCGTCGCCGGTGCTCTCGGTGGCGCTCACGCTGTCGGCGGCCGAGGTCTGGTTCGGCGATGGCGGCGAGTTCCTGCTCGGCTCGATGCGGGACTCACAGCTCGGGCGGGCACTCGTCGCGCTCTACGCTGTGGTGTTCGCGATCATGACGGTCATCGAATGGGCCCGGTGCTTCCTGCACGTGCGGGGGCGGTACCGGTGGAGCGACAACCTGGCGTTGCTGGGCAACGTTCTCATGGGCTTCGTCCTGCTCATCATCGTAGGGTTCGTGATCGCGTCTCGTGGGACGGAGAGCAATCGGCTGGTCTACATCGCAGCGGCCCTCGCCGCCCTCGGCCTGGTTCGCAGCGCACGCCAAATCACGGAGTTCGTGCGGCGACTTCGAATCTGAGGGAGACGGCTGACTGAAACGTCTGGTGGGTTCTGCGGGTGCAGTTGACCGTGGCTGGGAGCAACCCTCGACGGGGTGAACCTGATGTAGTGGTGTGTGAGGACGGGTTCACTACGCTGTTGGGGAAGAACGTCGGCCTTCCGGGGTGAACGGGATGAGGTCGGGTCGACCTTGGAGCAGGCACGTCACGGTCCACCCGGTGTCGCGGTCCAGAGGTCCGGCGTGGTCCATGCCGAGTGCAGTCGCGAGAGCCGTGGTGTGGAGGCGGGCCGTTGCCTCGATCAGGGCGGCGTAGGTCTCGGTCGCCGATCGTGCCCGGTGGTGGGCGGTGAGCAGGGTTGCGATCACGAGGACCGTTGCGGGCCACCAGAAAGCGGCCACGGCCGTGTAGAGCCATCCCCAGCCGGCGAGTGTGGCCGCGCGACGGAAGGCGGCTTTGGCGTCGGTGATCGCGGTGCGGGTCTCCTCCGGCGCGATGAGCCACAGGTGTGGCCACGCGGTGGGCAGGTCGAGCAGGTAATCGCGGTCGATGCGGTGGACAACGGCGTGCATCCGGTCGCCGATCCACCCCGGTCGCGCGGGTTCCTCGACGGCGATGCGGGTGACGCGACGGCGACCTGCGGCCAAGGACTCCTCTACCTCGACCGGGACGGGTTTCCCGGTGGCCAGCAGGTCGGTCTTGGTCCCGGTCAGGTCGCGGTAGGCGGCCTGTGCGGCCGACCACCGGTGGCGACGGCGCCGGACGCGGAAGCGGGCCAGGTTCCGCAGCCCTGGCGGGCGGGAGGTCCACCGCTCTGCCAGCCAGGCCCGTTCCACCAGGGAACCGAGGGCTTGGGCGGCCAGGCCTGCCGCGGCGGCGGCCAGTAGTGCCGCGACGGCGAGCACGAAGACGGTGGACGCGGGCACGATCAAGCCGGTGAGGCGACTCGTCAGGCGGGAGAAGGCGAACGTGTGGCCGACGACGCCGGCCGCAGCGAGGGCCGCGACGTAGAGCGCTCCGGGCAGCACGAGCAGGGTCAGCCACCGTTCGGCCAGCTTCTTGCCCAGCTCGGTGAGGAAACCGCCCACGTCAGATCCGTTCCGGGCGCAGCGGTTCGTCGAACAGAGCGCACCGGGCGGACCTCTGCGAAGGGGCTTCGACACGGGTGCAGCGACCGCGTGGGCACAGCAGCACGACGTCCACCGGGCGGGCGTCGCCCAATCCCCACGGAGTGCCGGTGCGGACACCCCCGAGGATGCCCCGCGCGTCACCACTGCGTTGCAGCGCCGCATGAAGCGCGGAACCGGTGGCCATGAGGTCACCGGTTCCGCGCACGGCAGCCAGGAACCGGTCGAGCGGGCCGCTGTCGCCGACGCGCGCAAGAAGCGAGCGCATTTCGGGTTCCTCGGCGCAGACGCGCCCTATGGCGCTCGCAATGTCGGCGTCGTCTGGTGCGACCACGAAACCCTCCTCGCCGTGTGCCTCGGGTTGTCAGCCTAGGGCGTACATTCGCGCTCGGTCACGTGCCGCACGCGCCGCAAGGGACATGCGCGAGCAGTATCTCGCAGGGCTCGTTCGCCGGGTCGAACACGCTGAGGAGAAGTGGTACTGGGCCGTACACCTGTCGGACGAGGCTGAAATCCACGCCGCGTACGACTATCTCAGCTTGTGCAGCCGTGGGAACGGGCTTTCCCGTTAGCATCACGCGCATGGGGGCACGACACAGTTTGCTCGACGCGGTGAAGGCCCGTATCCGCCAGGCTCGGGTGCTTCGGGATTTCGCGCCCGTGCTGGAGCCGGACGCGCTCACCGAGGCGCGGCAGCTCGCTGAGGGCCTCACCGGCGACGACCACGACCGGACGGCACGGCTCCTGCTCGGTTGGTTTTACTGGTACCGGTATCGCGCACTGTCGCCGGGGCGGGTCAACCAGGATCTGGAGACCGCCATCGCGATGTTCACGCCTTGCTTCATCGCGGGCGACGAGGATCTACCCGAACCGCTGCTCCCCCACCTTGCCGACGCAGCCGCACCCCATGCCCTCGACCTGCTCCGCGATGCGGGCGAGTCCCAGAGCACAGCCTCGGTCCGGGCCCTGGCCGCGTTGTGGCAACGGATTCTGGACTCCTCTACCGACCATCCCGATCTGCCGATCATCATGGGCTATCTGACGATGGCGTTGGACCGCCAGTACCAACACACGCACGCGGTGTCGGACCTCGACACCTTGATCGAGGCGAGCCGGGCCGCGGTACGGGCGATCCCGCCGGACTATCCGCCGGAGATCCGCGGCGCGCACCTCACCGACTTGGGCCAGGCGCTGTGCAGCCGGTTCGAACGCACCGGCGCGTTCGACGACCTGCAGACTGCCATCGGCATCCTCCGGGAGGCACTGGCGACGAACCCGGCGGACGCCGTCATCCGCGCGGCAACGTGCTATCAGTTGGGGTGGGCGTTGCGGATCCGGTTCGAGCGCACCGGTGCGCCGGCCGACGCGGACGCCGCAGTCGAGGCAGGCGAGACCGCAGTGAACCTGGCCCCAGCCGATCACCACCTCCGGGTGAAGGCACTGGGCGCCCTGAGCCTCGCCTACCAGGCCCGGTTCCGGCGCACCGGGTCACCTGCTGATCTGGACGCGGCTGTGGACGCGGGCCGGGTCGGGATTCGGGCACTCCCCGTTGGCCACGGTGACCGGTCCGCGATGCTGGCCGCCCTCGGTATCCCGCTGCTGGCCCGATTCAACCGCACCGGTGCGCTGGCCGACGCGGACGCCGCAGTCGAGGCATTCCTCGAAGCGATCGACGTGGTCCCGACACCCAATGCCGCTCAACTGACCAATCTGGGATCCGCGTTGCGAGACCGTTTCGAGCGCACCCGGTCGTCAGCGGACCTGGACGCAGCCGTGCGAGCCGGGAAGTCGGCGCTGCGCGTTGCCTCCGCCGACGCCGACCTGGCACGGACCCTGGTCGAGTTGGCGGCAACGTTGTGGATTCGGTTCCGGCACACCGACGACCCAGCGGACCTTCAGGCCGCGATCGACGCACTGACCGACGCGGTGCAGGCCATCCCCGCCGACCACCTCGACCGGGCGCGGACGCTTAACAACTTGGGCACAGCACGGCTCACCCGGTTCGAGCGCACCGAAGCATCGGCCGACCTGGACGACGCCATCCGGTCCCTGGCGGCTGCCGTCGACGCCACCCCGGCCGGCCACCCCGACCTGGCGGGTCACCTGACTAGTCTGGGTATCGCGCTACGCACCCGGTTCCAACGCACCAAGCTACTCAGCGACCGCGCCGCCGCCCTGTCCGCTTTCGCGCACGCGGTCGACGTCGGTGCCGCCGCACCAGTGGAGCGCATCACCGCGGCTCGCCTCGCCGCCGCGCTGGCCGCGTCAGCCGACCCAGAGCGGATGGCGGATCTGTTGGAGACCGCAGTGCGGCTGCTGCCCGAGGTGGCCCCGCGTCGGCTGGTCCGAAGCGATCAGCAGTACGCGATCGGCCAAGTCCGCGAGTTGGCCGTTGATGCCGCCGCCCTCGCCCTGGCTACCACCGCTTCCACCACCGGCGAGCGGGCGACGCGAGCGTTGCAGCTGCTGGAGACGGGGAGAGCTGTGCTGTTGAGCCAAGCGCTGGAAACCCGCAGCGACCTGACCGATCTGCGGCAGCGGTATCCCGAACTCGCGACCCGATTCGAGGACCTGCGCGAGCAACTCGACCAAGACACCTCCGCTACTGGGTCGGACGACGGCCGGCACCTGCTCGTCGACGAGCTGACCGCGACGCTCACCCGGATCCGCGCCTGCGACGGATTCGGCTCATTCGGGCTGCCGCCGACTGTCCACGAACTCGTCGCCGAAGCCGCATCCGGGCCCGTGGTGACCTTCAACATCAGCCGATACCGCAGCGACGCCCTGCTGCTCACCGCGAACGGCATCACCTCCATCGAACTCCCCGCGCTCACCCGGAACGCGGTGCTCGACCGTGTCAATGCCTTTCACCAAGCACTCAGCGCCACCACCAACCCGGCGGCGAGCCCCGCTGTACGCGTTGACACGCAGGCGACCCTCCGCGCGATCCTCGAATGGCTGTGGGATCAGGCGACCGAACCGGTCCTGCGAACCCTCGGCTACCGCGGTCAACCTGGTTCGCTGGAGGAGTGGCCGCGGGTGTGGTGGGCGACCGGCGGCCTGCTCGGTCTGCTGCCGATCCACGCCGCCGGCCACCACACCGATCCGCCCGCGGCCCGGCGCACGGTGATGGATCGAGTCGTCTCCTCCTACACCCCGACGATTCGCGCGCTGCGCCACGCCCGCCGGCGCGACCGCGCGACGCAGGCGGACGCGGCGCTGGTCGTGGCCATGCCCACCACGCCCGGTGTGCCGGGCCGACTGCACCACGTCCCGGCCGAAGCGACGCTGCTCCACAACCGGCTGCCGCGTGTGGTGCTCCTGACCGAACCCGACACGGCAGACCCTGTCTTGGCCGACACTCCTCGGCCGACCAAGGCCAATGTCCTCGCCCGCCTCGCCGGTTGCCCGATCGCGCATTTCGCCTGCCACGGCGTCAGCGACACCACAGACCCGTCGAAGAGCAGGCTGCTGCTGCACGACCACGCCACCGATCCGTTCACCGTGTCGAGCCTCGCCGCCGTGACGCTGGACGACGCACAACTGGCCTACTTGTCGGCCTGCCACACCGCCTTCGCCGGTAGCGTCGATCTGATTGACGAGGCCATCCACCTCGCCTCGGCTTTCCAGTTGGCCGGATTCCCACGGGTGATCGGCACGCTGTGGGGAATCGACGACCAACTGTCCGTCGACATCGCCGACAGGTTCTACAACGCGCTGCGTACGTCCGACGGTGCCGTCGACGCCGGTCGCGCTGCGGGCGCGCTCCACCGCACGATTCGGGCAATCCGTGACGAGGTCCCCGCGACGCCCTCACTGTGGGCCGCCTATCTCCATGCGGGCGCCTGACCGACAACGGTCGCGCAGGAACGCGATCAGCACCGATGGCCAACTAGTAGCGGTGGTAGCGCCTTCTGGCCGTTGTCGCGGTGGTACGGCGGACGACTTCTCCAGCTGACCGTAGTGTGAGAGCACGATCACCTGGCATTCCTTGGCCGGCTCGGCAATAGCCCGCGCCAAGCTCATGATGTCCGGGTAACGGCTGGCTTGGCCCGCGCCCGCGCTGCACGCCTATCTGGCGCTCGACTCCAGGCCATACGGGTCCTGTACTCAGTCGCGGACCCAGCACGCGCCGACATCGCCCTGCAGTGCGCGGTCACCGCGCGGCACGCGGACGCGTTCCTCAGGGGCGTGTTCGGAGGCGCGGAACGCGCCAACCGTGGCACCAACATCCGGGACGCGGCCATGGCCGACAACGTCGAGTGGATCCTCGACCGGGAGGAGCGCATCGTCATCGGGGCGGCCAACGGCCACATCCAGCACCTGGCCCGCTCCCTCGGCGAGGCGATAATGGTCATCGCGACCACGAACAACGGCGGCCGGATGTTCCTGCACCGCCCCATTCCCGACGACCCACCCGGCCACACCGAGGTCTTCTTCGACGACATCGGGCCGTTCGAGGAACCCGACAGCCTCGACGCCCTACTCGCGAGCACCGGCGAGTCCCTGGCCCTTACTCCGTGGCACACCTTCATCGATCCCGCGAACCCGCGCGCCTGACCGCTGAACCCGACTCCAGCGAACCCGGACATCCGCACACCGTCGACGCGAACGGCGACCTCGGCTGGAGCACGCCGGACGACGAGCTGCACCAGTACTGGAACGACCGCACCGGGCAGATCGCGCTGTCGCTGTACGGGCGCAAGCTCTACGAACTGATGGCGGCCCACTGGCCGACCGCCGGCCAGGCACCCGACGTGCCCCCGGTGGAGGCCGAGTACGCCCGGCTGTGGCTCGCGATGCCGAAAGTGGTCTTCTCCCGGACCCTGGAATCGGTCGACTGGAACTCCAGGTTGGAACGGGGTGACGTGGTCGAGGTCGCCAGGCGGCTCAAGGCCGAGACCGAAGGCCTGATGGAGGTGGGCGGTGCCACGCTCGCCGCGCCCCTGATCCGGGCCGGTCTCGTGGACGAGTTCCACGTGCTGGTCACGCCGGTCGCGATCGGCGGCGGCACACCGTTCTTCCCGTCACTGGACACATGGCTGAAGCTGGAATTGGTGGAGAACCGCACCTTCGCATCGGGTGCGGTCCTCCTGCGCTACAAGTCCGTCCTCGGCTAGCAGGCGACTGGGCAGCCCTCTCCAGCGGTCTCCCCCACTCCGAGACGTCCGCACATGCCGACGAGCGGTCGAGGCGCCCTGACGAGGAACATGATCAACCACTGGCAGTCACGCTATGACGAATACGGGGCCGTGCCTGGATACTGCTACATCCCCAACCGTTCGCCGGGACGCCACCGTCGCTCCGGCGGCCGGAACCCCGGCTCCTCCAGGGTGCGCACCAGCCCGACCGTGGTCGTGTAAACCGTCAAGCTGTCGCAGTTGCGTCGCATCCGCAGGCGACTGCCGAACTCGGCGGGTCACGGTCTGGTCGAGTTTGTCAGGGCCGGTTGTGCACGAACCACGCGTCACCGGCGGACAGGGCGACCGCGACCTCCCACCGGCTCAGGTCGAGGTTCGGAGCGAGCGCCTTGAGCTGGCCGGCCGCGGTCCACGCCTCCTCACCCGGTGCCGGGCGACGACCCACCTGGAACTGCAGCATGGTGCTCCACGACGCGACCAGGCGGGCGTCCCACCGGTGACTCCACTGCGCCAGCACCTCGGCGAGCTTCTGCCGGTACTCCCGGGTGAGCGCACCGTAGAAGTCCACCCAGTACCCCGACCTGCGGACGTCGCTGGTAGGCAGCAACATGAGCAGGACACTCTCAGGCGTGTACCAGTAGTCGGTCTGCGTCACGAACCGCACGCTGTCAAGCACCTCGGCGTACAGGTCGGCGTCGGCGAGCAGCCGGTCGTACAGCGTCCGCTCCAGCGCCTGGCGCGAAGTCGGCAGCGCCACACCCGACACCAGGGCCGTCAGGTCGACGCCGGCCATGCCACGCGCGTAGTACTCGACCTCGCCCTTGTCGACCTTGTCGTCCTCGCTGTAGTGGCGATAGGCCAGCCAGGGTTCGGAAGACTCGGCCGCCTCGGCGAACGCGCACAGCTCCGACTCCGGCGGACCCGGCTCGGGCTCGGGTCGGATCCGCAGCGTGTCGCCGAAGTCGTCGGTGACCATGACGGGCCGGCGTCCGGTGATCGGCACCAGGGCGTCGGCGGCCTGCCAAGTCTCGTGCAGGCGGTTGGGGTCGATATCGGCGACGAGCACGGTGCCTGACGGGCCATGTCCGATCGGCAGGCCTGCCAGCGGAGTGCCGACGAACGCCGTTTCAATGTGGTCGAGGTCGTTTCGCACTGTGAAAGTGTCTCCGATCATCGACGTCAATGCCGCTTAGTTAGTGATCTTGCCGAAGAGGTGGATGCCAGGTGGCCGGTCGTAGCGGGTGCCTGTGTGGTGCGCGCGTTTGATCAGCTTGCTGCCGACGTTGCTGCGTTTGACCACGCGTGGGTAGGAGCGGTGGCGGCGGCCCCGGGCGCGTCGGTGTCGGATCTCCTCAAGCGTCTCGATGATCGCGTTCTTCAGGCGGTGAGGGGGAAAAACCCGCCTGGTTGGTGACCTGGCGGCGCACAGCGTTGAGACTTCGGACGAAGGACAACCCGTCGACGTCGGGCCCGTCGTCCGGACCGAGGCCCTCGGCGGCCTCCAACATCAACGCCCGCACCGCGTAGTGGGTCAGCAGCAACGCCCAGATCTCCTGCCGGACCAACTCCGGGGACTTCGACCGCAGCACCCTGCCATGCGGCATCTGATGGGTCTCGATCTCGTCCAGGGTCAGCTCGAACTCCCACCGCTGCCGATACAGCACCGCCAACTCCACCGCCGGCGCCACCTCGTGATCCATGATCGACACCACCAGGCGGATCATCTCGGGCTGCCCGCCGCGGTCGGTCACCGAGTACTCCACCACCCGCACCGGCAACCGCGACCCCTCCGGCGCCCGCGACCGCTTGCCCCGCTTCAGGTCCGCCTTGACCTTCGAGGGCAGCAGCTCACTGCGGTAGGACCCGTCGGGAAGCCACCCCAACACCGGCAGGTCCACATCGTCACGGACCCGCCACACCAATTGCGCCCCGCTCCGGCGCGCCCGCTGCCACAAGTCGTAGGAGAACACACCGCGATCGGCCAGCACCAGCATGTCCGGCTCGAACGCCGCCACCAACCGCTCGCACAAGCCGCGTTCCTGCACCCGCCAGGAATCCAACTCCGCCGCCACGATCGCATGCGTGCCGCACTCGCCCAGCCCCATGATCCGCACCTGCGGAAACGGGCTCTGCCCGCCCTTGTGCGGCTTCTTGCCGAACTCGGCTACGTTGGCCGCCGTGTCGGGCAAGTCCAGCACGACACCGTCGACCGCCATCACCCGCCACCCGTGAAACCACGCCCCCCGCGTTCCGGCATGGGCCATCGGCACCGCCACCCGGTCGAACAGCACCCGCAGCGGCGCCTCGCCCAACCGCCCCCGCGCCTGGGAGATCGCCCCCGTCGTGGGCACCGTCCACCCCTGCCGCCACGTGCCCAGAAACCGCAGACCGTCGACCAGCTTGCGCATCACCTCTTCGTAACCGTCATCGAAGAACAGGCACAGCGCCAGCACGTAGTAGACGACCACCCGCGCGGGCAGCAGACGCGACCGCCTCTCCCGACGCCCCGTTTCCGCGAGCACCTCGTCCACCAGATCCCGGTCGAACACACGGGCCAGCACACCGATGCTGATCCCATCGGTGAAACGGCGAGCAGACGGCACTGATCAACAGTACTGCCAACCAATCCACTCGCCTCAACCCGCACACCAAGGCCACTAACTAAGCGGCATTGGGGTCGACGTGACGCGACGGGGAGGTGGGTCCGGGTGCGCAGCAGGATCCAACGAGCAACGCATGGAGCATCGCCCACGTCTGGTCGAGAGGTTCCTCGCCGTGACCGGATGCCTTTCACCGCCCTGATGTCACCAGAGCCTGACCGGTGAAGCCCGGTAATTCTCCGACATACCAACCAGCCGGCGGACGACTGAACTGAAGCGCGCAATTCTACCGCTGGGCGAGCGCTCTCGGGGAACCCGTCCGGATCGGTCTCCGCGACGCGCACCACTACACGCCCCCAGAACTGGCGACAGTTGAATACGCGATGTCACCAGTTTCACCGGCCGTGACGCGAGCGAACGGTTTCCTGTCGGCTCACCTCTGACTCAGGTCAGCCGCAACACCACAGGGCGGCCCGTGATCTCGACCGATCCGTCTGGCGGCTCCGGCCGGCGTTCCCCGTCGATGACCTCGACCGCCTCCACACCCCGGGGCGGCGTGAGCGGGACGGCCGGGCCGTCGGTCCACACGATCTGGAACTCGGTGCCGTCCTTCGTGAACCCGCACTGCCACACGTGGTCGGGCAGGCCGAGCTTGGCCCCATTGCCGCAGAACGTGTTCCGCGCGCCCCTCAGCCACGACCCGAGCTCGTCGACGTGCCGGGCGGCACGGGTCGGGATGCCGCCGCTGGGCTGCAGCACGATTGGGATCCGGTCGCTGCCCCAGTTGTAGAAGTACACCCGTGTGTACTCGGCGTACAGGCTGACCAGGTAGAAACGCACCGCGTGGTCGGCGGCCAGCTCGGGGTCCAGCCGCTCCTCCACCCCGGTGGCGAAGCCCTGACCCATGTTCCACCGCGGCATCTCCGGCACGCCCGCGCGGTAGAGCGTCCTGTCGATCTCGGTGGCGAGCTCGAGCATCCGCTCCGGCGGGTCGGCTGACCAGCGCTGGTGCAGCTTCACGCCCAGCACGTCGCAGTGCTGGTAGCCGCCCAACTCCGCGAACCGCTCCTGCCACCGCAGAGCGTGTGGCTCCCACAGCTCGGCCATGCCGGGACACACGACCTCGGCGGCGGGATCGGCCGCCTTGATCACGCGGGCCGCCCGCTCGGTCATCGCGACCATGGTTTCCACCGACCCGCTGTAGATCCGCTGGTGGTTGGCCGCGTCCCACAACTCGTACGCGTCGATCCGGCCCCGGTAGACGCGCGCCAGTTCCCCGACGAACCGATCCCAGTCGTCGAGGTCGTCCGGCGGTGACGTCCGGGAGCCGTCGCCGAACACGGTCTCCGGTCCGTCTGGGCTCGCCCACGCCGGTGTGCCACCCAGGGTGAACAGCACCGGCACGCCCGCTTCCCGCGCCGGCTCGACCAGCCGGTCCAGCCGGAACCACTCGAACCGGCCACGCTCCGGCTCGAGCTTCTCCCACCGCGTGCCCGAGTTCCACAGCCGCACCGCGCCCACCCCGAACGCCGGCATCTCCCCTGACGTGGAATTCTTCGTGACACCGACGAACTCCCGGCCGACGCCGATGGGTTTGTCGGTCCACATCGGCACCGAGCTCGCGCCGGTCTGCCGCACCGCCGGCGTCACCGGACGACTGGCCGTGACCAGGCCGAACGTCAGCAACACGACCACCGCGACGCCGACCGGGGTCCGCCACCCGAAGGACCGGCGAACCGGCGTGACGACCGCGGGTTCCGGCTCCGGCCGCACCAGTGCGAACATCCACAACCTGCGCAGCTCGGCCAGTTCCTCCCCGCCGGCCCCGCACGCCTTGCCGAACCGATCGACCACCAGGAACTCCGCGGGCACCCCGCCACCGGTGCAGTAGCGGTGCAGCGTCGAGCTGGACACTCCGCAACGCTTGCCCAGTGCGTGATAGCTGCGGCCGCTGCGATCTTTGAGCGCGCGTAGCCGTTCCGCGAAATCCGCCTGGTACGCCGTCCGCCCCATCGCTTTCTCCCCTCGAACGTTCCGCTCCCCGTTCGAGGGGGTACCCGTTCGCGCAGGTGACACCCGACTTTTCGTCCCACCGTCCCAAACGCTTGCCCAGCCTGCGGCGGGACGGGCGCAGTGAGGCGTATGCATCTGCGAAAAGTCGCCGCCGCAGCCATCGCCGGGTTGCTCGTCCTCACCGGCACCGCCGCGGCCGCACCACGCGAACTGACCAGTCAACCCGTGTTCAACAATCCACGCGGCGACGGCGAGGACCGGATCGTCAAACACCTGGTGGAGATGATCAACGGCGCCAAGAAGGGCTCCAGCATCGTCGCCGCCGCCATGGTGTTCGAGGACCGCCGGGTAATCGACACCCTCCTCAACGCCTCCAGGAACGGCATCCGCGTCACGGTGATCTACGACGCGGCCAACGACGACGCGGACAAACTACTCGAAAGGCTGAAGGAGGCCGGCAACGGGTCACGCGCTGTCATCTGCACAGATGACGGCAGCAACGCGTGCATCGGAAGCGGCCGTATGCACAGCAAGTTCTTCTTGTTCTCCGAGACACTCGGCGCCAAGAACGTCGTCTCGGTCGGCACCGCGAACCTCAACGACGACTCGGCGAAGAACACGTTCAACTCCTGGTACACCGAGACGAACAACGAGGGCCTATACGAGTACTACGGCGGGTACGTGGAGGATCTCCTCGCCGAGAACCGGGACAACAACTACTACGACCACCGCAAGCCGCGCGAGTTCGAGGGGGTCAAGGCCTACTTCTACCCGCGTGGCGACGGCGGCGACACCTTCGCCAACACGTTGCGCGCGGTGAAGTGCGACGGCGGCACCAAGATCCGGATCGCCAACTACTCGTTCAGCCGGACGGAGGTCGCCGAGGAGCTGCTGCGGCTCGCCGAGGCCGAGTGCGAGATCGAGATCATCGCCGCGAAGTTCCACGAGACGGCCTGCAAGATGCTCGTGGGGCACAAGAATGTCCGGGCATGGGGTTTCGGATTCCTCCAGCCCTACGTCCACGAGAAGAACCTGATGATCCAGGGCCACTACAGCGGCGCGGCGGACCAGCGGGTGGTGTGGACCGGCAGCCACAACCTCAACACCAACTCGCTCAGCCTGAACGACGAGACCGTCCTCAGGATCATGAACAGGCCGTCCACGTACGCGAGCTTCGTCTCCAACTTCGAGACGATCAAGGAGCGGGCGGTGGAGCGCGACCGCGGCAACTGCCCGTGGGGCATGGAACTGTGACCTGGTTGCCGCCCTCGCATGGACGCACGAATCCGTCGGGTGTCAGGTACACCTCCCCAGGTACACCTCCCCGCCCGGCAGCAGGATCGTGCAGGCGCGACGACCGTTACTGGTGGAGGGTACTTATTCCAACCATGCGCTATTCCTCGCCGGAGACAAGGGCCTGACCAGCGCTGGCGTCGCGGTCGCGGATGCCAGCGCCGGTTGCTGGGTGGCCAGCACGTCACGTCGTCGTGCGTCGTCGGTTCCTGCCACCGCTCGAACGTCCTCTTCTGTCGTGGGCGGCCATGAGCTTGCGCAGGTTCCAGCGGATCCCCATCTTCTTGATCACGGCTTCTCCCAGAGTTCGGCATGGCGGGCGGTGAGTTTGCTCTTCAGCAGTCGGTTGCGGTACTCATCCGACACTCCCGTGTAGATCGCCGTCGTGGCGGCGACCTTGTGCCCTGCCTGATCTTGAACGAATCTCTCGGGGTAATCGAACTCCACGAGGTGCGTGATCATGGAGTGGCGGAGGCTGTGCAGGTCGAGTTCCTCGGGCAGCCCGGCGGCCTGGCGGGCGGTCTCGAACGCCTCGTTGGCGCTGCGCTTGGACAACCGGCCGCGCCGTTCGGTCACCCAGAACGCCCGGTGCCGGCCGACGTCGAACCGCGGACGGACCTCGGTGACGTAGTGGTCGAGAACGTCGACGATCCAGTCCATCTCCGACCGCCGACGCGCCGTGATCACCCTCCCGCTAGCGTGGGAAGCGTTCCCGGACCACCGACTGTGTGCCTTGGGCCGGTTTCCGGCTGCGGATCGTCCAGATCTGCTTTTAGGCTGCGAACATGACGATCAGTTGGTCGCAGGCCCTCGCGTGGCGGATGCGGAGGCACCTGCTGGAGCCGGCCGGAACGGAGTCCGTCGAGGCCGTGGTGGGCAGGCTCGGCGCCGTCTTGGCGATGGACGAGCGGTTGGCCGAGCTCGCTGTCCGAGCACGACGTCTCCGGTCCGGTCCTGGCGAGGTCGCTCGCGCACTCGACGAAGGACGCATCATCAAGTCGTTCGCGTTCCGCGGCGCGACGCACTACTTGTCTGCCGAGGACGGCGGCGCCTACCTCGCACTGCGGGCGTCGGGTCGCCAGTGGGAAATCCCCAGTTGGCAGGAGTACTACGACCTGAAGCCCGCCGACTGGCCGGCGTTTCGCGAGACGATTCGCGAAGCACTCGCCGACGGGCCACTGACCGTCGCCGACCTAGGCGCCGCGGTGACACGCAAGGCGGCCTACCGGCACCTACGCCCAGTTTTCGACCAGGGCGCCGACACGCTGATCAAGCCGCTCACCTGGCAGGGCGACATGAGCTTCGGGCCACCACGCGACGGACGACACACGTTCCAGCGACTCGACGACAACCCGCACTGGGCAGGGATCTGGGATCTCGACGAGGCCGGGCCGCACGCGATCACGTCCTACTTCCGCGCCTACGGCCCGGCAACCGAAGAACACATCCACTACTGGCTCGGCGCCGGACTCAGCGCCGGCCGCAAACGCCTCCGCTCCTGGCTCACGGCTCACGGCTCTCGACGACCAGCTGACGGCGTTGACCATCGACGGCGAGACCGCCTACATCCTCACCGAAGACCTCGACGACCTGTTGGCGACGCCGCCCACGAACGCCGTGCGACTGCTGCCCGGTCACGATCAGTGGGTCATCGGCCCGGGCACCAAGGACCAGCATGTCGTCCCACCGGCACGCCGCACACCGGTCACGCGCAAGGCGAACCTCGTGATCGCGGGCGGCACTGTGAGTGGCACATGGACCGTCACGGCGAACCACCTCACAGTGACATGGTTCGGAGAGAGGGAAACCCGCCGCGGAAGGCCCTCGACACGGAAGCCGCCCGACTCGCCCGCATCCTCGACCGACCACTCAAGAGAATCGTCAACATCGCCTAACACCGCGGACACATCGCCCCCGGTCGGTGCGCCGACCACCTGATCGGCGCTGGCAACCCCACCACGCCGGAGCATCAACTACCGCGGAAGGACAAGCCACCTGGGGTGGTCCAGTACCACGGAAGTCACAGGAAGAAGCCGCCAAAGTGATCACCTCAATGCGGAAAGGACATGTAGGTTCTCGTATCTGATTGCGCTTTCTCAGTGATTCTGCGCCGGTGATGTTTCGCTGCCACGCCCAGCGCGCCGACCTGCCCGACCCGCCGTTCACCCCGGCCAGGTCCCCTAGCTCACCAGCAGACCCGCCCGACCGGCCCTCTCCGACCCGGCCCCGGTGGCCGCCGACGCCGTCATACGATCCCTGCCGTGGAACGGCGATTATCGGTCCGGCACCTCACCGCCGGCACGGTCCTGGCCATTATCGGCTGGGCGTTGCGCGCGGTGGGCGTCGTGCTGTTCAGCGGTGCGCTCGTGCTGCCGCGGCAGGCCTTGGGCCTTTTGCTGGAGGACCCCGACATGGGCTGGGCAGCGACCATCCTGCTCAAGATCGGGGCCGGTGTCGTCGGAGTCGTCGTCTTCGAGATCGGCCACCTGACCGCCGTGTGGGGCAAGCGGTTCCGCACCCGACCCGTGACTTCCTTCGACACCCTCTCCGGCACCCGCTACGTCCTGTACCTGCGGTCGTTCAAAACCGACACCGCCCTCGCCACCTCTCCGGACCCGCCCGGCAACCCGCTCAAAATCCTCCTGTCCCGCCGCGGCCTGACCCGCGAGGAACACCTGATCCGGTACTTCGGCCGCCACGGCAAGGTCGTCACCATCGGCCGCCCCGGTGAACGCGTGCCCCCGCTGGGCGCTCAACGCGGCTACATCACCGGACCGGACTGGCAGACCACCGTGTCCCAACTCATCCGGGACGCGCACCTGGTCGTCCTCTCCGCCACCCCCACACCGGGCACGGTCTGGGAGTTCGTCGAAACGCTGCACGTGATCAGGTCGCCGAGGCGACTGGTCCTGCTGGCCCACGGCACGGCCGACTACACCGCGTTCCGCGACGCCGTCAAAGCCGAACACTCCGCCAGGGCCATCCCCACCACGCTCCCCCGACTGCCCCACTACGACCCACTTCCGCCGAACGTCGACGCCGACCACCCCGTGCCGGTACTGATCACCTTCGACTACGGGTGGCAGCCGACGGTGAAGCAGTTCCACCCGATCAGGAAGAACGTGCCAAGGACCATCCGGCAACGCGCCCGCATCGCCGACAACGACCTCGACGACGCCTTGAGGCACCAGATCCGCCTACCCGACTGACCCTGTCAGGCACTCGTCCGGTCGTACTCGGAACCCATGGCGGCTCGGGGACATCGTCGCAGCCGACCTGGTCCTTCTCCGTCACAAGCACGGCCGGACCACCTGATCAACAACCTGATCACCCGAAGTCACGAGAACTTACGCAGAAAGTCTCACTGCCCCGACAGACCCGCACGAACAGATGTTGTACTTGTTCTGCACCGCGGCAACTTCGATCAACTTGTTGGCCTTGCGGACGTCACTCATGTCCACCTTGGACAGGCCGATGTGATGGATCTTCCCTTCGGCCTGCATGTCGGAGAGCACGGCGAGTTGGTCTTCCACCGGCACGGCAGGGTCGATGCGGTGGAGGTAGTACAGGTCGATCCGGCGAGCTCGACCGTGGCGTTCTTCCGGTCGCTCGGCGGCACGATCGGCGTGTCGGTGCTGGGCGCGGTGCTCGCCCGGCGGGTCGACGCGGCCATCACCCGCGACCTGACCGCGGCGGGCATCCCGGCCGCCGGCGGCGGCAGCGGCAGCCTCAACATCGCCGCGCTGCCGGAGGCCGTGCAGCACATCGTCCGCGCCGCCTACGGCGACGCCACCGGGCACATCTTCCTGATCTCCGCGGGCATCGCGGTGGTCGGCGTGCTCGCGGCCCTGCTGCTCAAGCCCATCACCCTGCGCAGCAGCCCCGACGTGGTGGACACCACACCCCCGTCCTGAGCGGTCCCGGCACCGCCCCCGTGCCCCGGCGAGCACCCGCTCGCCGGGGCACGGGGGCATCGTCCTCCCAAGTCGTCCCACCGTTGCCCTTCGGGCCACCGGTCCTGCCCCCGGTCTGCGCCTTCCGGCCTTCCCCCGCCGGCGGTCCGGAGGTGACGATCACCCCCAGGACCGCGACAGGAGGCTTGACGATGCGGCAACACGGGCAAGGGGCCGGGAGCGCGGGGAGGAAGGCGCAGGGGAAGGAGCGCGAGGAGGTCGCCGGTAGGTCGCTGGTGACGCCTGCCGGGCCGACCACCCCGGAGGCGGTGCTGGCCATGCAGCGCCTGGTGGGGAACGCGGCCGTGGTCCAGCGGCTGGCCCGGCACGAGCACGCGGACGGGTGCTGCGGCAGCGGTGAGACCGTGCAGCGCGACGCCGTGGCCCGGAGCGTCGGCTCGCCGGGCCGGCCGCTCGACGACGACGTCCGCTCGGAGATGGAGGGACGGATCGGCCACGACTTCTCCGACGTGCGCATCCACACCGACGCCACCGCCCACGCCGCCGCCGAGTCCGTGCAGGCGCACGCGTTCACGACCGGCTCGGACATCGTGTTCCAGCGCAGCCAGTACGACCCCGCCACCGTGCCGGGCAAGAAGCGGCTGGCGCACGAGCTGCTGCACGTGGTGCAGCAGCGCCAAGGGCCGGTGGAGGGCACGGACAACGGCCGCGGGGCGAAGGTCAGCGACCCGTCCGACCGGTTCGAGCGCGCGGCGTCGGCGGGCGCGGAACAGGTGATGGCCGGCGCGGCGCCGGTCCAGCGCGCCGCGGTGGACGAGCGGGAGACCGCCGCCGCGCCGGCCCGAGGCGCCGCGGCGGCGCACGCCGGTGACGTGCCGGTGCAGCGCGTCGAGCTGGTCGACGCGCTGGACACGATGCGCAACCGCCCCATCCTCCCGAAGCAGGAGGAGGGGAAGACGTCGATCACACGAGGGGCGGAGGACGAGAGCCTCGGACTGCCGCCCGAACTCCTGGAACAGCTGGAACGCCTGGTCCAGCAGGACCAGTCGGTGGCCTCGACGGTCGACATGGGCGACCCGCGGCGCAAACCGTCGACCTTCGGCGGCGGCAACGCGGTCAACGTCACCCACGAGGTCGGGTTCGACGTCAAGGGACGGGACGCCACGAACCTGCGCTACATCCGCTTCGTCAAGGCGGTGAAGATGTACCAGGGCTACCCCAGCAGCCAGGTCAACCGCCAGCGCACGGTCTCCGGTTACGTGAGCTGGTCCCCGGTGGTGGAGACCCCCGACATGGGGAAGGGGACGGACGACGACGCGGCCTACCAGGCGCGACTGGTCAAGCTCCTGGACGAGGACTTCGCGGCGGCCAAGTGGTCCTACGACGGACCCGACAAGGAGTTCTACCGCGAGGAGAAGGAGGGCGAGGAGGTCGTCCGCCTGATCAACGTCGACACCCCGGGCGTGAAGTCGGACTTCAAGCAGTACCCGATCGTGCAGCGTTACGAGTTCTACGGCGTCCTCTACGACGCCGCGGAGCGCGCGATCCTCAACGTCAGCCACTACTCCGACCGCCTGATCGGGCTCTCCGCGACAGCGGCCCTGACCCGCTGACGGGTGGGGCCCGTCAGCGGGCGCCGCGTGCGGGTCCTCCGCCTCGATCGGCCGCAGCACGCCGCCCACCGCGGGTTCCACCGGCAGCACCAGCCCGCCGTCCCGGTGCGCCGGGCACAGGAAGCCCAGCGTCTCCTCACCCTCGGCATCCTGTGGGCGGTCGCCAACCTGGACAAGGCGCTGCTGGACGACGTGACCCTGTCCGACAGCCGGGGGCAACTGACCGTCTACGAGCAGTTGCCCCGCTCTGCCGCCGGAAGGGAGATCGCTGCCGAGCTCGACCCGGTCTCGCGGATGTGGCTGGGCTCCCAGTCCTGCGCCAGCCACATCCTGCGCCACACCGACACGCTGACCGACGTCCCCGCGTTCTGGACACCCGGCGAGGCCGCGCCGGTAGTAGGTACGCAGTGCACGAACGATCCGTACTCGTCCCGCCCCGCCCCGCCGGGAATGCCGGTCGACCAGCGCCCAGACTCGAACGTTGCGAGCCTCCTCGTTGAGGTGGCACGGGCAGCCGATCACGCAATGCGCCGTCCGGCCGCGTCATCTCCACGGGCACCATGCTGCCCCACCGCGACCGCCGGAGCCTCACCCGTGCCGGGTGACGACCGGGCACGCGCGGAACACGACAGTGGCCTCGCCCCTGTGCGGTGACCTAGGAGGCGGACGTGCGTCGAAGTGGTTCGGCACGTCGGCGGGGACAACGATGAGCCGGTGGTCACCGCTAGTGCGTGCCCGCCTGACCCGGTGGGGGCACTCGGTGCTACCGGGCGTCCATTGGCGACGGGATCTGTTGGCGGGCCTCCCGTGCGCGTTGAGTAGCGTGCCGAACGGGATGGCGGCCGCCGTCCTCGCCGGGGTCAGCCCGGCGCACGGGCTGTACGCCTGCGTGGCCGGGCCGATCGCCGGCGGTTCGCTCACCAGCACCCGGCTCATGGTGATCACCACTACCGGTGCCGCCGCGCTGGCCGCGGGTTCCGCCGTCGCCGACCTCGATCCGGCCGACCGGCCCGACGCGCTGTTCCTGCTCACCGTGTTGGCCGGCTTGGTGGCCGTGGTGGCCGGACTCGCGCGGCTCGGCCGCCACACGCGGTTCGTTTCGCACTCGGTCATGCTCGGCTTCCTGACCGGGGTGTCGGTCAACATCGTCGCCGGTCAGCTCCCCGACCTCGTCGGGGTCGAGGCGTCGGGGTCGACGCCGATCGCCAAAGCTGTCGCCGTCTTCGGGCACCTGTCACGCGTCGACGTGCCGTCGCTGCTGGTCGGGGTGGCCGCGCTGGCGATGCTGGTCGGGTCGTCCCGCACCCGTTTCGGTGTCGTGGGCGCCGTGGTCGCGTTGGTCGTGCCGACCGCGGTGGTGGCGTTCGCGAGCATCGACGTCGCCCTCGTCCACGACGGCGGCGCGATCGAGTCCGGCGTGCCGCTGCCCGCGCTGCCCGACCTGAGCCTGCTGTCGTTGGACTTGGTGGTCGGTGCGGTGGCGGTGGCGGCGATCGTCCTGGTGCAAGGCGCCGGGGTGAGCGAAGCCACGCCGAACCGCGACGGCTCGCGTGCGGACACCAGCCGCGATTTCATCGCCCAAGGCGTCGCGAACATCGCCTCCGGGCTGTTCCGCGGCCAACCGGTGGGAGGCTCGGTGGGGCAGACCGCGTTGAACGTGGCGGTCGGCGCGCGTTCCCGCTGGGGCTCGATCTGGGCGGGCGTGTGGATGTTGGTGGTGCTGGTCGCGTTCTCCGGGCTCGTCGGGCTGGTGGCGATGCCGACCCTTGCCGCGGTACTGGTCTTCGCGGCGATCGGCTCGCTGCGCCCGCGCGAGTTGCTCACGGTCCTGCGCACCGGCCGCGTGTCCCGGATCGCCATGATCACCACGTTCCTGGCCACGCTGTTCCTGCCGGTCGCCGCGGCGATCGGCGTCGGCGTGGCGCTGTCGCTGCTGCTCCAGCTCAACCGGGAGGCGCTCGACCTCGCCGTGGTGCGGCTCGTGCCGCGCGATGACGGGCGATTCGTCGAACGACCCGCGCCCACGACGCTGGCCGGGCACCGCGTGATCGTGCTCGACGTCTACGGCAGCCTGTTCTACGCCGGTGCGCAGACCCTTCGGGCACGCCTGCCCGATCCGACCGGCGCGCGCTCCCCCGTGGTCGTGCTGCGGTTGCGCGGGCGCACGTCGTTCGGGGCGACGTTCTTCGTCGTGGTGGCCGACTACGCCCGGCGGCTGGACGCCGTCGGTGGTCGGTTGTACGTGTCCGGGCTCCGACCGGACGTGGCCGCCGCGTTCCGACGGGCCGGCGGAGCCCTGCTGTCCGGACCGGTGCGGGTCTTCGAGTCGACCGACCTGATCGGGCAGTCCACGTTGGCCGCCTACCGCGACGCCGAGGCGTGGCTCGTCGAGCACGACGGCCGAACTCACCCGTAACGGGGGAACCGGTCGCGCCCTCCGCACGGCACGGTGCACCGATCGTGTCCAGCTCACCAGAAGGAGGTCCGCCATGGTCCGCGGCCCCGTCGAGCACATCGTGATCGAATTTCCCGGCGACCGCTTCGACGGCGGGATCGTTCCCGTGGTCCAGGAACTGGTCGTCAGCGGCGTGATCCGCATCGTCGACCTCGTGTTCGTCAAGAAGGACGGTGACGGGCGGGTCGCGTTGGTGGAGCTGTCCGAGCTGGACCGCAGCGAGGCCGGGGCGTTCGACGTGCTCGATGGCGAGGTCGGCGGACTGCTCAGCACCGACGACGTGGACGACGTGGCGCAGCACCTCGCGCCCGGGACGTTGGCGGCGCTGTTGGTCTGGGAGAACGTCTGGGCCGCTCGTCTGGCCGCCGCCCTGTCGGCTGCGGGGGGACGGGTCGTGGCCCACCACCGCGTGGCCGACGAGGTGTTCGAGGCCGCCGCTGCCCATGCTCGAAGCCAGTGAGGAGACTTCCGTGTTGATTCGACCGTTCGGCCCGCGCCGGGGCCCTGGGCTGCTGCGCGCCGCCGCGAGGACCGCCGTGGTCGCGGGCACGGCCAGCGCCGTCACCGGCGCGGTGCGGCGGCACCAGGCCGCGGACTACCCGCCACCCGCCCCATCCCAACCGGTCGCCCCGCAGCAGAACGCTGTGCCTGCCGACAACCTCATCCATGCAGGTAGAAGACGCGCGAAGCCCAAGACCTGGAAGCGCTCGCGGGCACGGTTGTCATCCGCCGCGCCATCAACCAGCACGGCATGATGACCGGCTGGGCTGCTCCGACTGGCCTATCTCGGTGTGACCAACGCGTTCGCGCTGCTGCGCCCGCTACCCCTGAGCGACCGGACAAAGACACGGGAATCCTGGCAGTACGGCACCAGATCACTGTCCTGGAACGGCAGCTGGGCAACGCCCGGCCGCAACGGCGTTGTTGGGACCTACTTGACGGATTCGGTTGACGGCTGGTCATCCGCGTGGTCGAGTCCATCGAGTTGTTGGCGCACTCGTTCGGCGTCGGTGTCGCGCCCCTGTTCCCGGTACAGCTCCAGCGCCTCTTGCCACACCGCACGGGCGCGGTCGTGGTGGCCGAGGGCGGTGTGCGGATGGCCGAGTTGTGCGAGGTCGTCGGCCACGTGGTAGGTGTCGCACATGTCGCGGTGCAGGGTGATGGCCGCGTGGTAGTCGCGGATCGCCCGGTGGTGATGGCCGGTGTGGTGACTGATGTAGCCCATGGTGGTGAGGATTGCGGCCTCGCCCTCGCGGATGCCGTACCTGCGGCACTGGAGGAGCCCGACCTCGCAGTGTTCGGACGCTCGGTCGTAGTCGCCGACCAGTGCGGCATAGCAGGCGGTGAGGCAGCGCGAGAGGGCTTCCTCGACGGGGTTGTCGAGCAAGCGGTGGACGTCCAGGGCGCGGGTGGCGTGGTTCAACGCCTTGTGGTTGTCTCCCGCGTTCCGCCACGTCCACGCGAGCCCTCGGTGGTTCCGTGCCTGGTTGAGGAGATCGTCGTGGCGTTCGGCCAGGGTGAGTGCCTGGTGCAGGTGCTCGACCGCCTCGTCGAACCGCCCGACGCTCGCGTAGGCCATGCCCACCAGCCGCTGGGTGAGGATGTGGACGGCAGGTGCGTCGAGGTGTCTGCCGGCCGCCAGTCCGGTCCGCGTCACGGCGAGTTGGTCGTGGCTGTGTCCCCGCCGGTTTTGGAACGTGGTCAACGTCCAGGTCAGCTGCCACACGGCGGCGTACCACCGGTGGGTGGTGGCGATGTGTTGGGCTGCCAGCAGGTTGAGGTTCTCGGTGTCGAACCAGTCGAAGGCCGCGTGGGTGTCCGGGAGTACATGGGGTCGGGTGCCGGGTTCGGGCGTGTCCAGCCGGATCGGTGGGCGGTGGGGGTCCAGAATCCGTTCCCCGGTGTAGGCGGTGTGGAGGTAGAAGTTGACGACCCGCCGCAGCGCTGCGTCCCGCACCTCGTCGGGCAGCCGGCGGGCGGTGTCGGTGGCGTAGCGGCGGACCAGGTCGTGCATCCGCAACCGCCCGCGCGAGTCCTGGCTGATCAGCGACGCTTGTGCCAAGCCGTGCACCGCCGTCCTGGTCTCGTCCGGGGACAGGCCGGTGAGGCTGGTGGCGGCTGGCAGGCCGATGTCGGGGCCGGGTGCGATACCGAGCAACGAAAACACGGTGGCCTGTCGGGAGATGAGGGCTTGGTAAGACCAGGACAGCACAGCGGGCAAGCTGGCGGCGGGGTCGTCGTCGTCCAGCACGTCCAGGCCGACGTCCCGGAATTCCACAGCGAGCGCGGCCAGCGGGAGATCGGGACGGGTGTGAAGGTGGCCCGCGATGATGCTCAGCGCAAGCGGGAACCCGCCGCACAAGCCGATCAGTGCCTTCGCCGCCGCCGGCTCGGCGGTGACCCGGGCGAGGCCGAGCCGGTCGGTCAGCACGGTGTGCGCCTCGGCATCGGACAACACGTCCAAGCGCACGTGGTGGGCGCCGTGCCCGGTGATCAGGCCGGGGAGCTGGTTGCGGCTGGTCACGACCACGGTGCAGGTCGGACTGCCGGGCAGCAACGGGGTCGTCTGGGCGGCGTTGGCGGCGTTGTCGAGTACGAGCAGCATCCGCTTGCCCGCCACCAGGCTGCGGAACAGGCCGGTTTGGGCGTGCAGGCTGGCCGGGATGCGGCCGGGTTCGACGCCGAGGGCGTCAAGGAAGCCGCGCACGGCCACCGTGGAATCCATGGGTGTGCCGGCGGGGCCGAAGCCCCGCAGGTCCACGAACAACTGCCCGTCGGGAAAACGGTCGGCGTGCCGGTGGGCCCAGTGCAGGGCCAGCCAGGTCTTGCCGATGCCGCCCGCGCCGGCGATGGCGGAAATGACCACCGTGGTCGTAGAGGTGTCGCGCAGGGTGGCGTCGAGCAGGTCCAGTTCCTCGTGGCGGCCTACGAACGGCGCAGGCGCTGCGGGCAGTTGCCGGGGCACCGCCGGCGCGACCGCCGAGCTCGTGGGTATGTCGGTCAGCTGGGGGTCGGCGATCAGGATCTGCCGGTGCAGGTCCTGCAGGGCGGAGGCGGGGTCGCTGCCCAGTTCCACCACCAGCCGTTCCCGGACCTGCCGGTAGTGGGCCAATGCGTCGGCGGTGCGCCCGGCGCGGTGCAGGGCCAGCAGGTACTGGCCGGCGACGCGCTCGTCCAGCGGATGCTCGGCGACGCGCGTGGACAGCCTGGCCACCAGGTCCTCGCCGCGTCCTAGTCGCAGCAGGGTGTCGGTGAGGTCGCACTCGGCGTCCAGGCGCTCCCGGTGCAGCCGGTCGCGTTCGGCCTCGGCCCAGTCGCCGTCCAGGCCGGTCAGCGCGTCCCCGCGCCACAACCCCAGTGCCTCCTCCCACAGCGCCACGGCCCGCCGGTCGTCCTCGGCGAGGGCACGGGAACGCAGGTCGCGGAAGCGGTGCAGGTCGATCGCCAACGGCCGGACCGCCAAGGAGTAACCGCCCGAGCGCCGCACGATGGCCGCGGTGTCCGCGGTGTCCGCGGCCAGCACTTGGCGCAGCCTGGATACGTAGTTCACCAGCGTCTGCCGGGCCCGTAGCGGCGGCTGCTCCCCCCAGACCCGTTGGATCAGCCGGTCGACCGACACCACCTGGTTGGCGTCCACCGCCAGCGCGGCCAGCACGCACCGCTGCCGAGCCGGTCCCGGATCGACCACCACGTCGTCCACGAGCGCGAACACCGCGCCCAGAATGCTGAACTCCACCATCGCCCCCCGTGAAGCTGACCCGGAAGCCGGCCTACCGCCCCTGACCAGCGCGTTGTGGGAAATCACGGGTAATTCACACGAACGGCCCCAGACGATGGGTCCGTGACCGTCCGGACCACGGGTGGCACGCCACAGGACAAGGAGAGGGGCACGATGAGGACGACGAAGGTCCTGGCACGGAGGCTGGTGATGCTGTTCTTGCCGGTGGTCGCCGCGATTTCGCTGGTCGCCCCCGCAAGCGCCGAGTCGAACACTTCCACGCGGTGGCTGACGGTGGGAACGGACGGCTCGGTTTCGGCCGCGGACACCGGTTCTCCCGTCACGCCGCTGGCGCTGACGAGCTACATCAGCAACGAGAACGCCACTGGCATCGGAGTGTCGAAGGACAACGTCGCCGGTAACTACCAGGCGATCCTGCCTGGCCATCGGCGCACGGACGGCACCCCCCTCTACTGGAGCCGAGCCCTGTCCTTCTACATCGGCGTTGGATACTGCGCCGATGCCTACTACTGGGCGGGCGCCTGGCGGTTCGGGGCCGCGTTCAGGGGACCCCTGGAGGTTTTCACCGATCAGACCATCCCTGGTGAAACCGTCGCGAGGTGGGCGGTCCGGTACATCCGCCGCTGCTGACACGTCCGCTCGAAGGCATGAGGACGGCCTCCCCCGGCAGCGCCGGGGGAGGCCGTCGGCGCGACGGGCGATCCGCGGGAGGCTGAAGAGACGGTCGAGCGTGGCGGAATAGGCGACCATCGTGAGCCTCTGGTGTCCGGGACAAGATCTTCGCAGACCTGTTCCGACCAGAGGCTCACGTCCTTCCACAGGTCAGCGCCTCACCATCCAATTGGCGACTCGCCCCAGACCATTTCGCCGAGAAAACGTCAGCGGGGTGGGTTTATGGTTGTCAGCGAAGAATTGAATCGATTCCAACTACCCGTAACAACCATAAACACCGCTTCTCCTGTTCAACTAAAGTGGGCGCGCCCGGCCGGCCATGACGCCACCTTCATTCGAACTTCAGCCGCGACACGCTACTGGACGGTCGGACTCACCCTGACGCGCGGCGTGCTTGGGGCCGGCTGGCGGTCAACGGGCCGGGAACACGGGTCAGAAGCCGTTCTTCCAGTCCTGGAAGTTGCTTCCGCATACGTGCGTATACGCGTTACCGACCCTGTCGCTGTCGAGGCACTGGCCCGCTACCGGAGCCCTGAAGACATAGACCCTGGGCTCGCGCTCCCGGATATCCCAGTGCATCGTCCAATTGTGAATGCAAGCAGTGGTGTAAATTGCACCCGGACGGTTCGTGGCCAAACACATTCCGGTGGCCGGGTTTCGCACCAGCCAGCGACCCAAGCTTGGGATCGGGATCAGATGCCAGTCCTGGAAGTTGTTCCCGGATTGACAGGGGAGGGTGTACACGTTACCGGCGAAGTTGTTGTCCAAGCACCTTCCCGTCGCCCAGCTCCGCAAGACGGTGATCTGCTCGTTAACAGCGATGGTCGCAGCCGACGCCGCCGGGGGCACAAACGTGATGCTCGCGGCGAACGCCGACGCCGCGACGGCAATGGCAACGGCGAATTTCTTTACCGAGAAGATGTGCATTGACCCTCTCTTGGATCAGTGAAATCAGGGGATGAACGTCGTCGCCGATACGGCGGGTGTTCTTAGCGGACGTGATGGGCAGCGGTGAGGCACCGCAGTGCCCCTGTCCTATGGGGTCGCCGACACGATCGTCGATCTTGCGCACGGTGACCCCTCACTCGGGACGCCGTTCCGGCACGGGCGACTCGCGTACTTGCCGGCGGTGTTCATCTGCGTCGTCGGTGAACTCATTCACCGACGGTTCGGCGGTGAGCGGGATGCCGCGGTCCGCCCCGCTCAGGCCCCCGAATCGCTGCGGTCGTGGCGGAACACGCGTTCAGAGTCGCCGCTTCTGCGGGAGCGTGAAAGCCACCGGGTCGAGCGGGCGCCCCAGCTCCTGGATCACCACGATCACCGCCTTGGCCTGCTGATCGGAAGCCGGGCCCAGACGCCGGCAGCGACAACGTTGCTGCGCCTGCGAACAGGCAGCGGCCAGTGCCCGACTGCTGGAATTGGCCGGTCAGCGTCCATGTCGACGCGATGCGCGAGCCCGAGGATCGCGCCGGCCCGTGAAGGCCGCGGCCTCGGTCAACGGGTCAGGGTCCGGCGCAAATTCCGGCAGGGCGTGTTTCGTACGCATTGATGTCCCTTCGACGAGCGGAACGAACGTGGTAGACGCTAGGGCGGCGATGGGTGTTCAGGTTCGGCGTCGCAATGTGAACAACAAGTCCTGAACACCCTTACGGCGGCTGTACAGCACCGCACCGGGTGCACGACAATCACGGGTCGTGCCACCTCGTGAACGGCCGCTGAGGGCCGAGGACACACCGTTGTTGAAATTCGCGGGGGATCTACGGCGCCTGCGCCGCAGCGCCGGTTCGCCCTCCTACCGTGAACTGGGATCGTGGGCGAACTACTCGGCCGCGGCGTTGTCGGAGGCGACGGCGGGCCGCAGATTGCCGAGCCTGAGCCTGACGCGGGCGTTCGTCCGCGCGTGTGGCGGCGACGTCGGCGACTGGACCGCGCGATGGCGGCACCTGGCCGTCGAGCCCGAGCCCGCCGACGACGAGCCGCCGTACGTGGGCCTGCGCAGCTACCAGGTGGCGGACGCCGAACGGTTCTTCGGCCGGGAGGCGATCCTCGCGTCGCTGCTGGAACTCGTGGCGGAACGCCCCTTCGTCGGGGTGTTCGGCGCGTCCGGCTCCGGCAAGTCCTCGCTGCTGCGTGCCGGGCTCGTCGCGGCGGGCGGGCGCACGGCCGTCGTGGTGGCACCGGGAGCGGACCCGGTCACCGAGGTCGCGGTGCGGGTTGCCGCGCTGCTCGACCGGTCTGCCGTCGACGTGCGGGCCGAACTCGCCGCAGACCCGGCGGTCCTGCGCGGGTTGCTCCGCGCGGCAGGGGATGACGTGCTGCTCGTGGTGGACCAGTTCGAGGAGGTCTTCACGCTCTGCGCCGCGCCGGACCGGAGTTGGCTCGTCGAGGCGATCACCCACGCCACATCGGCGACCACTCGCGTGGTGATCGGGGTGCGCGCCGACTTCTACGAGCACTGCGGGCAACACCCGGCACTGGTCGCCGCACTGCACCGGGCTCAGCTCATGGTCGGGCCGATGACCGCCGACGAACTGCGCCGCATCGTGACCGAACCGGCGGCGCAGCGTGGTGCCACCGTGGAGGCGGCGCTGCTGGCCCGGTTGGTCGCCGACGTCGCGGGACAGCCGGGCGCGCTGCCGCTGGTGTCGCACGCGCTCGTGGAGACGTGGCAACGGCGTCGCGGCATGACGCTGTCGCTGTCGGGCTACACGGACGCGGGCGGCGTCACGCACGCCCTGGCAAGGTCGGCGGACGAGCTCTACGAGGCACTGCCCGACGGGCTGCGCACGGCGGCACGGCGGTTGTTCCTGCGGCTGAGCGCTCCGGGTGACGGCACCCAGGACACCGGCAGGCGGGTGCGGCGAGCCGAGGTCGACACACCCGCCGCGCTGCTCGACCGGCTGTCGGCGGCCCGGCTGATCATCCTCGACCAAGACAGCGTCGAGCTCGCGCACGAGGCGTTGCTGAGTGCGTGGCCGCGGCTCGCGGGCTGGCTCGACGAGGACCGCGACGCGCTGCGGGCGCACCGCAGGCTGACCGAGGCGGCCGACACGTGGCTGGCGCACGACCGCGACCCGGACACCCTCTACCGCGGTGCGCGGCTGGAGCAGGCGCGGCAGCTGCTCGACCGGCTCAACGCGCGCGAGCGGGAGTTCGTCGACGCCTCGGTAGCCGCCGAGCGTGCCCACGACGCAGACCGCAGGCGCGCCTTGCGCCGGCTGCGCCGACTGGTCGCGTGTCTGGTGGTGCTGGTCCTGGTGTCCGCGGGCACCGCCGTGCTGGCCGTGACCTCGCAACGGGAGGCGACGCGGTTACGCAACCACGCCCTGTCACAACGGGCGGCCGACAAAGCAGCCGAGCTGCTGCACACCAACCCACTCGACGCGGCCGTCCTCGCACTCGCCGGCTACCGCGTGGCGCCGACAACCGAAGCTCACGACGCCCTCATCCTGGCCGACGCCGCCATCGGCGCGAACGCGAACCGCGACAACGACCTGGGGCATTTGATCCGGCCACCCGGCGACCGGGTCGCGATCACGCTGGAGGCCGACGCGGCGCAACTGTGGGCGCGGGACGGCTCAGGGTGGCGGCGTGCGGGACGCCTGAAACCGATCAACTTCCCCTACCTGGTCAGCGCCGACGAAAACCGGGTGGTCACCAGGCAATCCAGTGGCGGAGACATCATGTGGGACGTCACCGATCTCGACGCACCCAGGCCGGTGCCGCTGCCACCGCTGCCACTCGTGCACAGCCTGGACACGCACGGCGATGTACTCACGGCTGTGGTCGACGGCGAAGCCGTGGTGTGGCGCTCCGGAATCGAGACGCGCCTCCCGGGGACAGGTGTCGAAGCCGCCATGCCGTTGCCCGACGGAACCGGCGCAGTGATAGTCCGCCGCCACGACGGCGACCGCCGCGACGTCGAAGTGTGGACGCTGGACGGCACACCGCACCGAACCGCCGTCCTCATGAATGCCGACGCGCCACTTGAGCCGACCATCGGCCCGGCAGGCCATGTCGCGGTGGTCAACCACACCACGTCACGTCTGGTCGTGCTGGACGTCACCGCGCCTGCCACACCACTTATCGACGTCATACTCGGACCGGAACAACGCCTTGTCACGTTCTCGGCCGACGGACACGCGATCGCCGCGACGGGCCGGGACCGGGTGTCGCTGTGGGACCTGTCACGCGGCCGTGCGCTGCTTTCGCTGCAGGCACAGGGAATCAATTTCACTCTCACCCGCTACCACCCCGACAGCGGTGAGCTGCACGCGATCACGGCCCCCACGGACACGGTGTGGCGCATGGACACGAACTTCGACCAGGTGCTCCGCAGGGCGTGCACACGACCGCTCACCGTCGACTGGCCCACCCACTTCCCCGACATCACCCCGCCGCGGCTGTGTCCATGACGCCTCCAACCACGAGTCCTCGGCGTCTCCGAGGGCGGCAGCACCCGTAGCGCCTATTCATGAGAAAGTCAGGCTTACCGGTTTCGCCGCGTCCTGAATTGCCCGCCGCAGCCCTATTTTGCGGCTCGGCCACCTACGCTGAAGCCGTCCGCCAGGGCGCGACGCACCCAGGCCGCGGAGGAACGAGCCCTGCAGCGGCACACCGCGGTCCACGGCCTGCGGACGACATTTTCGGCATGCAGTGCTCGTCGAGCTCCTCGCGGAACCGGGCCCAGGGCGGCTGCCGTCGTGTCTTGCGCCTGGACGACGAAGACCCGCTGCACGACTGCTTCCGCCGTAGCGTCCCGTACTTCGCCTGCCAGCGCTTGGGCACCGGCCCGCAACAGTCGTACACCGCGTGTGGTCAGGGCATGCGGCTGCGCCGATCTGGCGAGGTCAGGAGACGGCCGCGTCGAGCAGGTCGGCTAGTTCGGCGGGCGCCGAGAGCATCGGCCAGTGCCCCGTGGGCAAGTCGAAACGCCGCCATGGCGGCTGGTTCAGGTAGGCGAGCATCGGAATCCCGGCATCGAGCAGGGCCTTGAAGTCGTGGCAGGCGATCAGGACGCGGTCCACGCCGGGACCAGGGTCGGCAGGGTCGGCGAGGCGCTGGGTGTAGGTGCCGAACGGATGCGGGGTGGCACGCGCGAGCAGACGCTCCAGCTCGGGCTCGTCGAGTCCGTCGAGGCTGCTGGACATGCCGAGAATGTCGATCGGCGGCATTGCCAGCTGCCACCCGTCGCCGAGCGCGTTGACCTGCTGACGCAGCTGGTCGGCTACCTGCGGTGGCATGAGGTCGAGCATGCACATGCCTGAGGCGAACGGGGCGCTGTCCACGTAGACCACGCGCTCCAGCCGGTGGCCGAGGCGTCCCGCGGACCCGGTGACCGGAGCGGCGGCGTAGCTGTGGGCGACCAAGGTGATGTCACGCAGGTCCTGCCGCTCGACCAGATCGGTGATGTCGCTGATGTGGGTGCTCAGGTTCGTCTGAGGACCGCCCAGGTCGGCGCGCTCGGCCAAGCCCGTCAGCGTCACCGCTACCGCGGTGTGGCCGCGCTCCCGCAGAGCGCGAGCAGTCTCTTCCCAAGCCCATGCCCCGAGCCAGGCGCCGGGAACCAATACGAAGGTAGCCATGTGATCTCCCTGAAGTGCGGTGTCTGCCGGGAGCGTAAGTTCAATACAGGACACAATCCGCCCTAGAACATTGAGTGATCCACGTCCCATCCCCTCACCCGTGTGCTGACGCTGCTGGAACTCCTCCAGTCCACGCCCGACTCACCGGAGCCGAACTGGCCGACCGCCTCGGCACCGACGTCCGCACCGTGCGCCGATACACCGCGCACCTGCGGGACCTCGGTATCCCTGTGGAGGCAGAACGCGGCCGCTACGGCGGCTACCGACTGGCCCGCGGATACCGAATGCCCCCATTGGTCCTCATCAACGACGAGGCACTTGCCGTTGTCCTGGGCCTGGTCGCCGCGGAACGCCTCGGCATGGGCACCGCGGTGCCGGCCAGTGCTGGCGCCCTTGCGAAGATCGAGCGGGTGCTGCCGCAGGCGCTGCGCGAACCGCTCGCCGCCATCCGCGAATCCCTCGCATTCACCGGCAACGCCGTCATCGGGCAAGCCCCAGGGGCCGGCATTCTGCTCGCCCTGGCCCAAGCCGCCGTAGGGATCGACATCGCGGTTGTGGACCGCGGACGGCCCGCCGCATCACCTTCACCTGTCCCGAACGTAACGACCAGATCGCCCACCGCGCCACCCGGGGGCTCACGCGGCGGACGACCACCGGCCTTCGACGAGGAGCGCTACAAGCGGCGCAACGTGGTCGAACGCTGCTTCAACCGCCTCAAGCAGTTCCGAGGCCTGGCCACCCGCTATGCCAAACGAGCCGCCTACTACCAGGCCGAACTCACCATCGCCGCCATCGTCCTCTGACTGCGATGACGAATTGCAGGACACTGCATAGACTGCCGAGGGTGAGCATCCGGTGGACCTGGGCCGAGGACGAGCGCACGCCCGCGCCGCCGCTGAGCGCCGCGGAAGTCGCCGAAGCCGAGGCGGAGCTGAAGATCAGCTTCCCGGACGAGTACCGGGAATTCCTGCTCCACGTGAGCGCGGGCAACGGACGGGTGCGGCGGTTGGCCCGCGGACCGGACGGGTGGCGCTGGGACAGCGACACCGAGACCGACCTGGAGATGCTGCCGACCCCGTTCCCGGACCAGGACTCGGTCGAGCGCTGGTGGGCCGAGCACGACGCGCGGGAGCCGGACCGGGACGACCCTTCCTGGGACGCGTGGGACCGGGAAGGCGAGGAACTGGGGCGGCGGTGGGGTGCGGGAGCCGTGTGCCTGCAGGACTACGGGTGCGGTTTCTGCGTCCTGCTCGTGGTCACGGGGCCGTCCCGGGGCACCGTGTGGTTCGACCGGCGGTCCGCCTGCGACGACATCGTGCCGCTGCGGTCCGAGGACGGGCGGCCGGTCGGGTTCGCCGAGTGGCTTGCGTCCCCGTGGCGGCACTGGTTCGACCGGGCCGTCCGCCGGCACACCGCACCCGGCTGAGCTCCGCGCGGGCCGGTCAGTGTTTCTCGAACGCCTTGCGCCACCGCTCGGCCGACCTGAGGTCAGCGCCGTACGGGCGGGTGGGTTCCACCACCGAACACGATGGCGCACAGTTGGGGGTCACCTTCCGCAACACCGGATCGAGCACCGTCTACATGCTCACCAGGGGCAACGTCCCGTCGCTGTCGATCTACTCCGTCGAACTGGCCAACAACGGACCCTCCCACCGGATGCCGCGACGAACCGACACGACCAGCACGACCCGCTACGGCGCGCAGGTCTACCAGGTACCGGCCAGCCCGTGGTTGCAGCGCCGTAGATCGAGGCCAAGTGTTGCGATCCTCGCCAGTCCCAGACGGCTGGCGCTGCCCTGCGCGAACAGCTCGAACAGGAACGAACGGTACACAGGGCCCTCGATGTTCCCAATGATCGAGACGACATGCCACCATCAGAGTGCTCCACGGCCTGACCCAAGGCGTGGCGGCAGTCGGCGTCGAAGGCGTCGCGTTCCTCGGGCAGCAGCGCTGCGCGGATCGCCTCGGGAGTCCTGTCGATCTCCGACCGCGTGTAGGACGAAATGTCGTTCGGTCGACGCGTCGTTGCCCGCCCGGTAATTGCGGCTAGCGCTTCGTCCAGTTCCGGCATAGCCCGCCTGGTCCGCCCAGGTGGGTTCACGTTCAGGAGGTACGAGTCGGTGGCGTCCGTGTCGTGAACACGTGTACATCGGCGCGATCACAGCCACTTGGAGCGCCGACTGCTTGCCCCCGCAGCCTCGCTGCCGCGCCTCGGCGTCGACCCGCTGTGGCACGGCACGTCCACGCAATCACGAACCTGTGCCTGTCCCCCGCCGCGACTGCTGGCCTGCTGGGTCGCCGACACGTTCGGCCGCACGTCACCTTCGGCGGGCACGCACGCCGCCACCGGGGAACCTGCCGCCGCGTGGGCGCTGTTCGCCGCCGCGCAAGTCCGCATCGACGCCACAAGGCCGGCCTGGCATCGGGCCCGAGCCCAGGTGCGTGTCGGAGGCGGATGATGTCGTCCCGGAGGACGAGGGGAAGACGGCGCGGTTTCTGGCCGACGTGACCGTCACCGGTCCCCGCGAGTGCCGCGCCCGGGCGAGCTGTGAGTCCAAGTCCCGGCCGACACCACACCGGAAGATGCAGGAATCGGCGAACCGGTTCGTGCCGCAGATGGATGGCCTGGCGGCCGAACGGCAAAAGCTCGCCGACATCGGCATCGTGTTCATGAACCCGGACGGCGAAGTCCAAGGCGCGATCACGCACAACGACAACCGAAACGACGGCGAACCGAGACTGCCCCGCAAGCCTGACCCCACGGACTCATCCGGCCGGTTCCAAGACGAGGTCAGGCGACGTTCTCCTCCAGGGGCGGCGACGCAGGCCTCGAACCGGTCGCGGCGCAGAGCCACCCGCACCTGCGCGAACAGGTCTCGTCTCCGCAGTTCTTGAAGACGCCAGCACCGTGACACCGTCCCTGTCGCGGGCGGCGACGCCATCACCTGACCCGGACATGGCCGAGGAGACGATCCGAATCCCTTTGCCGGCCACTGCACGCGCCGAGTTCCGGCGTGCAGCCCGGAGGAATGCCACGGATCTGAGACGTGCCTCTACTGCGGACCGGGCGAGCGGGAGGCGTAAGGCCCGCTCGTGCCGAGTAGCGCCCGATGGTTCGAGTGGAGTACCCGCTGAGGCGGTCTCCGGGGGGAAGTCCGGCTGGGCTCTCGCCGCTGGCAATGACTCGCGGCGATCGGCACAGGCAGCTACCCGAGGATCAGTAGGCTGGATCCGCCGGGCCGTCCTGGGGAGAGATCATGGGGAGAGTTGTTGCTGTCGGCGATGTCGGAGGGCATGCGGACCAATTGCGATGGGCTCTGGACTGGCTGGGTGCCGACGATGGACGGCTGCCTCCTGATCTCGTGGTGATCCAGGTCGGTGATCTCGTCGATCGAGGCCCGGACAGCCTGGGAGCGCTCGACGTCGTGGCGAGGCTGCTGGACGAGCAGCCTCGGCAGTGGATCCAGCTCGTTGGCAATCACGAGTCGCAGTACCTGCCTGGCGGCACCGTGTTCTGGCCCGACCCTCTCGAAGAGGAGGGTGTGACCCGGCTGCGGGAATGGTGGGCGGACGGGCGCTTGCGAGTGGCCGCCGCTGTGCGCACAGTCGACGGCGACGAGCTGTTGGCGACCCACGCGGGGTTGACCCTCGCCGGCTGGCAGCAGCTGGGAGAGCCCAGGTCGGCGGTCCTGGCGGCGGAGTTGCTCAACGAGCGTCCAGAGTTGATTTGGCGGACCGGTGAACACGCACGCGATGATCAGGCAGGTCCCTTGTGGGCGGAGTCGGGCGCGGCACTGCATGAACCGTGGATGGGCTACCGCGGCATCGTGCCGTTCGGTCAGATCCACGGGCACTCGACGATTGTGCATTTCGCCGACCAACGTTGGCGCTGCACGGGCAGACTTCGCCAGCGCGCGTCCGTTGACTGGCACGCCCGCCACGTGCGGGTACGTGTCGGGGGACGCTTGTTCATCGGCGTCGATCCGGGGCACGGCCGGACCGGTGCCACTCGCTGGCAGCCCTTGACCTTCGACGGCGCCACTGTCCACACCGCAACACCCAGCCTGCGCTAGCGGGAAATGATCAATGGTATTGGAGCTTCGGGTGCGGTCCCAGGGGTGTTGTGTCCCTCGGACTGAAGGTGTCGCACCCATGATGGCCAGCGCTTCTATGGATGATCAGAGCTTGTGGTGTTGCTGTCATGGTCGCGGTCGAGTGCCCTGCTCCGTGCGGGTGGTCGCCGGTGCACCTCGCGCTGCTCCTCCAGGAACAGATATACCACCTGACCAGCCCTATCCGGCCTTGCGTTCTACGGGCGGATGTCGACCTCGGAGCACCAGGACCGGCGTTCCTCGCGGTTGTGGCAGCGGGAGGTGTGCGAGCGTCTGGTCGCCGGGCACGGGACGGTCGTGGCGGAGTTCTTCGACGAGGGCGCCTCGCGGCGGCGCCGATGGCCCAATCGGCCGGAGGCTGCGCGGTTGCTGGAGCCGTTGGCCGATCCGGACCGGGGTTCGACGCGATCGTGGTGGGTGAGTACGAGCGGGCGTTCTGCGGGCGGCAGTTCGACGAGCTGGTGCCGTTGCTGCGCGCGGCCGGTGTGGAGGTGTGGTTGCCCGAGGTCGGCGGCCGGGTGGACCTGGAGGACGACGATCACCGTCGGCTGATGGCGTTCCTCGGTGCCGACACCGTTGCACCCCTCGACCGCCCAGACCCTGTCCGGCCGGCGGCGGCCTTCGTCCAGCATCCGTCGGTAGCCGTCGTTGTCCGTGCCGAACCGCCCTTGCCCGACCGTTCGCTCCCGACCGTCGACGATCTCGATCGTGGCCGAGCGCTTGTGCGGGTCGACACCGATGACCACGGGACTCACATCGCCTCCTCGCCTGTTCAGGGCATCTGACAGACGGGGAGGGCAACGCTACTTCGAGCTGGGCAGACCCCTCTTGAGCCACAACCCCGCCACGATGCCCGGCGAGACACACGCCATGAGTGAGCCACACCCAAAGAACGGGTGGGCAGCCGCTGAGAGAGCGTCCCTCCGAACATCTCGACCGAGCCTGGCCTGGCATCGACCGTGCCACCAGTCAACAAGTAGCCGCTGATCGAGCATCGCGAACGCGCGCCCATGCCGACCACCATGCGGCCTTCTCGGCCAAGCCTCATGGGCCGGACTTCGAACAGGTGCGGCGCTGGGAATTCGTCCTGATCGATCGTCCCCGCACCCACCGCTGCCCCACCTATGATCCAGTCGTGACGAGCTTCCCCGCTGCGGCCCGGCGAGTGCGCGACGACGCCCTCACCCCGCGCAACAGGCTGCTCGCCCTTCGGGAGTGCGCGCTGAACTTCGCCCCCTACGGCTTCCGCGCCACCTGGCACCACCTCGTCGTCAACGCCCGGATCCCGCACCGGCTGGAGGACGACCTCGACTCGTTGCACCGCGCGGTGGACGAACTGGAAGAAGCACGTGCGGTCTGGCGGGGACGCGCCGCGGACTTCGCAGAACGCCGTCGCCGCGAGAAGGCCGCCGGGCGACGGGTTCCCTCCCGCGCCGATCAGTGGCTCGGCAACGGCGTCCACCTCCGTTGCCCCGACTTCGAGCAGCACCCCAGCGATCGACTGATCATGGTTGTGCGCAGGGTCATCGCCGCGCATGAATCGGGAGTGAACCCGGCCACGGCATGCCTCGCGTGCGCATCGGCGTTGAAGGGTGCGAACAAGCGCTGCCCGGACTGCGGGGTGCTCCCGGAAAATGCGGCGCCCCGCCTCCTCGCACGTTGGACCGCCGTCGAGGCGGCCGAGCGCTGGAACAGGACATGGCGGCGGGAGACATCCCGGTAGACGTCCCATCGAGCGGTCCGTCGCGCCCGGCTGCCAGCCGGGCCACCGCACGGCAGCTCGGCCGACCTGGTACCCATTCTGATCCACCTCGACCGGCGCAGCCTCTGCGCACCCGTGGCAGGCACGGGTAGGCAACGCCACCACGAGGGCATCCACACCCCTCAAGCCCGCATCCCACTCTGGGAAAGGCGGACAAGAACGCCACCGCCACCGAGTGCGCTCTCATGCCGCATAGCGGGCATTCGATCTCGTCGGCGGCGGTGGCGTTCTGCTCGACCACGGCCTCTGCGGAGTGCTTGCGATGGCCGGACTCATGCGCGGCCACGCTGTGGCAGCCGACAAGCAGCCCAGACGTGGTACTCACCGGCGCGGCCGGTGCGTCGCGCAAGTCATGACCCGTTACCCCGTACAGGGCGTTGACGGCAGAGGGAAGCCGCTTTGTGATGATCTCGCCTTCCTGTGGTGATGTGAAAGGTGGGCGCAGTGGTGTTGTCCGGTCGGGATGTGCTCACGGACTGGATGGGCTTGCGGGCAGAAGACCAGACCGGTGGCTGCGGTGCCCCGGGCGGGCCGTTGTGGGTGGCCTGCGGTTCGCGTTCTACGGCCGCACCTCCACCACCGAGCACCAAGACCCGGTGACCTCGCGCGCGTGGCAACTGGAAGTCGCGCAGGAGCTGACTGCCGGGCACGGCACGATCACGGCGACCTTCTTCGACGCCGGGCGGTCGCGGCGTGACCGGTGGCGTGACCGGCCACAGGCCGCGGAGCTGCTGGCTGCGGTGCGGGATCCGGATCGCGGGTTCGACGCGATCGTGGTGGGCGAATACGAGCGCGGCTTCGCCGGCGACCAACTCGAGCGCCTGTTGGCATTGTTCCGGCGTCACGGGGTGCAGGTATGGCTGCCCGAAGCCGGCGGACCGGTCGACCTCGACACGCCGGAGCACCGGGTGCTGGTCAGGATGTTGGGTGCGCAGTCGCTACGCGAAGTGGTCCGCGCCCGGCACCGCGCGATGGCCGCCATGCGCGCCCTCACCGAAGAAGGCCGCTACCTGGGGGACGTGCTCCCTACGGCTACCGCTTGGTCGACGCGGGCCTGCACCCGCACCCTGCAGGGGCGCGCCGCGGTCGCAACGTCGTCCGGCTGGAGCCCGATCCCGAGACCGCGCCGACCGTACGGTGGCTGTTCGCCCAACGCTTGGCCGGCCGCAGCATCGAGACCCTGGTCGAGATCCTCAACCAGCAGCACACGCCATGCCCGTCAGCGCACGATCCGGACCGCAACACGCACCGCACGAGACGCTGCTGGACCACCGAGACGGTCACGACGATCCTGCGCAACCCTCGCTACACCCGGCTGGCAGGTCTGGAACCGACAGTCTGTCGACCACGACCACCACTCCCCCACCGACCAGCGACGCAGACGCGTCGCCAAGTGGAAACCGGCGCACCAGTGGATCCTGTCCCGACAGCCCGCCCATGCCGCGCTGGTCAGCGAACGCGACTTCGTCGCGGTCCAACACATCCGCCGGCGAGGGGAGACGCGTGAGTACCTGCTGGCCGGGTTGCTGCGCTGCGGTGCATGTGGGCGACGGATGGAGTCCCGGTGGGTGCACGGACGTCCCGGCTACCGCTGCCGCCACCACCGCGGCCCACGCACCGAGCAGACGCCGCCGACGCTCTACCACCGCGAGAAACAACTGATCACCAGGATCGGCCACGCCCTGCACCTGCACGCAGCGGCAAGCCCGCACACCGTCGTCGACAAACTACGCGCCGACCACGCCGTGATCACCTGCCATCCCGACAGAGTCGCCATCTGGAACCAGCGGCACCTACTCCACGCACTGCGCGAGTACGAAAAGTCCCACAAACACCCACCGACCCCACCAAGGCATCGCCAACGCCCGACCACTACGCACGCTGCCACAACCCATCACCGATCAAGCAGCGGTCACCCACCTCGACATCCGCCGCCGGCAACGGTTGGGCGGCATCCTCAACGAGTACCACCACGCCGTCTGACCTGCACGGACGGCATTTTCGGCAAGCACAGGTCCCAGGCGCCGGCGTAGCAGGCCTGTAGTTCTAGGCGCACGGAGTCGGAGGTGGGGCCTTGGCGGGTGCGGACGCGGTCGTTGGTACCGAGCAGGTTCTGCACGTGGTGGCCGTATTCGTCGGCGAGGATGTAGGCCTCGACGAACGGTCCGCCGGTCGCGCCGAACTTTTGCTGTAGTTCCCGGAAGAAGGTCAGGTCGATGTAGATCTGGGCGTCGGCGGGGCAGTAGAACGGTCCGACGGCGGAGGTGGCGTTGCCGCAGCGGGTCTGTACGCCACCGGAGAAGAAGTTGGTCTGCGCGGATTGGTAGGTGCGGCCGGATCGGGCGTGCTGGTCGGTCCAGAAGGCTTGGATCGAGTTGATGAAGGCGACCACCCGGCAGTCGGCTTCGCGGTTGGCGTCCGCGCCGGTGCGGCACTTGGTCCTGATGGCCTCGGAGCCGACCTGTTGGCCGCGGTTCACGTCGCCGAACCCGGATCCCGCGGGCAGTTGCGGGGTGCCGCCGATCTGGGAGAGCACGAGGTAGATGATCAGGCCGACGATGCCGAGCCCGCCGCCGCCCAGGGCGCCCGGCCGCCGATGCCGCGTTGGTCGCTGACCTGGGAGGTGTCCAGTTCGGCGTCCTCGTTGAACTGCACCGCGTGTCCTCTCGAAGTGTCGACCCGCAGGCGGGGCCGGGTTGCTCGGCCAGAGCGAGGGGCGTGCAGTGGCGGCGGGCGGATCGCGGCCACGCGAAGCCACCAGGGTGCCCGGTCACCCGATGCCTTGACGATCCGTCACGTCCCGGATGACGTCTCGTCGTTCTTGACGTAGGTGGGGTGCAGGTGCGCCGGTTGCTTGGCGCGTTTGGCGCGGGCGCGAAGGTTGAGGAACTCCACCAGGATGGAGAAGGCTATCGGGCCGTAGACGTAGCCCTTGGGAATGTGCTGGTCGAAGCCCTCGGCGATGAGGCTGCCGCCGATGAGCAGCAGGAACGACAGGGCGAGCATCTTGACCGTGGGGTGGCGGTTGACGAACTCGCTGATGGTCTTCGCCGACACCAGCATGATGATCATGGCGACGACGACGGCGGCGATCATGATGCCGAGTTCGTCGACCATGCCGACGGCGGTGATCACCGAATCCAGGGAGAACACCACGTCGAGGATGAGGATCTGGACGATCACGGAAGCGAACGACACGGTCTTGCGGGTGGTGGCGTGTTCGGCGCCTTCGAGTTGTTCGTGGATCTCGTAGGTGGCCTTGCCGAGCAGGAACAATCCGCCCAGCAACAGGATCAGGTCACGCCCCGAAATCTCCTGGCCCAGTGCGGTGAACAGCGGCGCGGTCAGCCCGATGACCCAGGACAGCGACGCCAGCAGCAGCAAGCGGGTGATCAAGGCCAGGGACAGGCCGACCACGCGGGCGCGTTGCTGCTGGTGGGCGGGCAGGCGGCCGGCGAGGATGGAGATGAACACGACGTTGTCGATGCCGAGCACGACCTCCAGCAGCAGCAGGGTGCCGAAGGCGATCCACAGCTCGGGGCTGAGCATCCATTCCATGTGTGGGCTTACTCCTTGTCCCCGCGGCTGGGAAGCGGTCTACGTGCGCGGGCATCGGGCATCGGGCATCGGGCGGCGGGGTCGGGCGGCGCGGCAGGCGTGTCATTGGGAGTGGCAGCCTGCCGCGCCGGTCTATGGGGTGTCAGACCCGTTTGCGGCCGTACATGCCGGCGGCGAGGCTGACGCCGCCGGCGGCGAGGGCGATCTGGATGATCAGTTCGATCCAGTCGATGCCGCGGGTGTCGCCGACACCGAGGGCGTTCGCGATGACGGTGCCCAGGATCGCGGCGGCGATGCCGACGAGGATGGTCAGCCAGATCGGGATGTTCTGCTTGCCGGGCAGCGCGAGTCGGCCGAGTGCGCCGATGATGAGGCCGACGACGAGGGCGCTGATGATTCCGGAGACGGGCATGTCCACTCCTTCAAGGGGTTCAGGTGAGCTGCACTACCCGATCAGCGAAGGGGTCACTCCTCGAAGGCCATGTCCTCGCCGCCGCCGTCGTCCTCGAAGACTTCTTCCATGACCTCGCCGAGGACCATGCCGCCGACCACACCGGCCGCGACGCCGCCGACGACCGCGCCCATGCCGGGGCCACGGCGTTCGTGGTGCCCGTGGTGGTCGTGGTCGTGGTGTCCGTGCTGCCCGTACCCCGGCTGGCCGTAGGCGGGCTGGCCGCCGAACGCGGGGTTGCCTTGCGCGCCGTGGCCGGGGGCGTGACCGCCGAAGGCGGAGTGGCCGCCGCGTTCGGCGATCTGCGCCATCCACTGGTTGATCGCGCCGGCCCAGTCGGTGTTCATCGCGTCCTGGTGCGAGACGTGGAAGCGGCCGAAGGCGTCGGAGCCGGAGGAGAACATGCCGCCGCGCTTGTCGGCTTCCAGCACGACGACCAGCTCGTGGGGGTTGGTGACGAAGGTCAGCTCGACCTGGTTGACCCGGCCCGCGTACTGACCGGGCGGGAAGAACTCGATCTCCTGGTAGAAGCCCAGTTCCTGGTTGACGCCGTGGATGCGGCCCGCTTCGACGTCGGCGCTGCGGAACTGGAAGCCGAGCTGCCCGAACGCGTCGAGCACGCGGTCCTGCGAGGGCAGCGGGCCGACCAGGAGCGGGTCGAGGTCACCCTTGTCGGGGGCGCCGGAGATGACCAGTTCGGTGCGCACGCCGACGGTCATGCCGGGCAGTTGCTGCCCACCGACGGCGGTGATCGGGGTCTCCCAGGGGATCGGGAGCTGGAACGGCACCGACATCGGCTGACCGGCCGGCACCCTGACGCCTTGCGCGACGACCGCACGCAGGAATTCCGACACACCGCCGAACTCGTGGTCGCCGTGCTCGACCTCGACGCGGGTGACCAGGGACAGCACGATCTGGTCGATGTTGGCGTCGTTGCTGCCGCCCTGGATGCGGACCTGCCCGGTGATCACCTGGCCGGGGGTGGCGTGCGGGGTGTCCAGGACGGTGTCGACGGACGGTCCGCCGACGCCGAAGGCGCTGAGCATCCGTTTGAACATCAGGGATTTCCTCCAGGAGGGTGGGTGTTCACGTGGTGCGGAGCAAAGGGTCGGTCTCGTCCTCGAAGTCGCCGATCAGCTCTTCGAGGAGGTCTTCCAATGCGGCGATGCCGACGACCCGGTCTTCCTGGTCGGACACCAACGCCAGCTGGGCGCGTTCGGCACGCATCGCGGTGACCGCGCTCGCGACCGGCATGGCGGCGGGCAGCGTCACCGCGGAGTTCATCAGGTCCCGGGCGGTCGTCCTGCGGCCCGCGGCGGTGGCGCGCACGGCCTCACGGATGTGCACCAGGCCGAGGAACCGGCCGTCGACGTCCATCACCGGGAACCGGGAACGCCCCGACTCGCGACTGCGGCGCTCGATCGCCAGGGCACTGCTGTGCAACGACACGCTCAGCGTGTCCTCGACGGGCACCATGACCTGGGCGACGGTGGTCTTCTGGAGTTGCAGCATCCGGGTCAGCAGCCGCTGCTGGCCTTCGGGGATCAAGCCGTGCTCGGCGGACTGCCGCACGAGCATCCGCAGGTCGTCGGGTCGGTGGGCCTGCGCCAGCTCGTCCTGCGGCTGGACCTTCATCAACCGCAGCAACCCGTTGGTCACGCCGTTGAGTCCACTGAGGATCCAGCGGACCGAGTGCGCGAACGCCCGGAACGGCAAGGCGAGCAGCAGCGCGGAGCGTTCGGGGTGGGAGATCGCCCAGGACTTCGGGGCCATCTCGCCGACGACCATGTGCAGGAAAACCACCAGCACCAGGCTGAGAGTGAAGGCGATCCCGTAGGACACGCCCGACGGCAGCCCGGTCGCCAGCAGCAGCGGGTCCACCAGATCGGCCACCGCGGGCTTGGCCAGCGCGCCCAACCCCAGCGTGCACAGCGTGATCCCGAGTTGGGCTCCCGCGAGCATCAGCGACAGCTCACGCACACCGGCAACGGCCGCGCGGGCGGCGCGGCTGGTCTCGGCGTTCTGTTCCAGGCGGTGCCGCTTGGCGGCGATGAGCGCGAACTCGGCGGCCACGAAGAACGCGTTGGCCACCAACAACACCAACGAGACCAGCAACGACCAGGTGGTGTTCATCGCGCATCCTCCCGGACAACGGTGGGAGCGGCCAGCACCACGGTCGACGGCACGTTGCGCGCGACCGCAGTCACCCGCAGCGACACCCCGTCGAAGGTGATCTCGTCGTTCACCCGGGCGGTGCGACCCAGTCTGCTGAGCACCAGCCCGGACACCGTGTCATAGGTGTCGTGCTCCGGCAGTTCCACGCCGGTGGCGTCGGCGATCTCATCGACCCGCATCCGGCCGGGCACCCGCCAGACCCCCTCGCCCAACGGCTCGATGACCTCCTCGACCAGATCGTCCTCGTCGTGGATCTCCCCCACCAGTTCCTCGGCGAGGTCTTCCAGCGAGACGACCCCGGCAAAGCCGCCGAACTCGTCCACCACGCACGCCAGCTGCCGACGCTCGACCCGCAACCGTTCGAGCACCGCCGGCAGCGGCAGCGTCGCGGGCACCACCAGCGCCGGGGAGGCGACGTCGCCGATCGGCGTGTCCGCGCGCCGCTCGGGGTCCACGGTCAGCACCTCGGCCAACCCGACCACACCGCGCAGGTCGTCCAAGTCCTGTCCGAACACGGGGAAACGGGAGTGGCCGGTGTCCAACAGGTCCACCACACGGGCGACCGGTTCGTCGGAGCGGACTGTGTGCACGACCACGCGCGGCGTCATGGCCTGTTCCGCGACCAGCTCCCGGAAGCCCAGACCGCGGTCCAGCAACCGGGACAGCTCGGCGTCCAGGTGCCCCTCGCCGCGCGCATCGGTGATGATCTGGCGCAGGTCCTCCGGCGTGGCGCCCTGCGGCAGCTCCTCCACCGGCTCGATGCCCACCGCGCGCAACAGCCGGTTCGCCGCCGCGTCGAACAGGCGGATCACCGGACCCGCGATCTTCAGGTAGGCCAGCGTGGAAGTGCTCAACGCCTTGGCCAGCGACTCCGGCCGGGCAATCGCGAAGTTCTTGGGCAACAGCTCGCCCAGCACCATCTGCACCACCGTGGCGAACACCAGCGCCACGACCATCGACAGCGACACCGCGACGGCCGGGGACAGGCCGGTCAGCCCCAGCAGGTCCGCCAGACCCGTGCCCAGCAGCGGCTCGGCCACGTACCCGGCGAGCAACGCCGTCACGGTGATCCCGAACTGGGCGCCCGACAGCATGAACGACAACTTCCGCGTCACCCGGTGGGCCCGCTCGGCGGCCTTGTCGCCGCTCTCGGCCAGCTGCCGCAACCGGCCCCGGTCCACCGCCATGTAGGCGAACTCCTGGGCCACGAAATACCCCGTGGCCACAGTGAGGGCCACGATCGCGAGCAAGCCGGAAAAGATCAACACGGCGCACCCGCCACGAACCGGGAACCTATGATCAGCCGGGTCTCACCCGGCCGACTACTGGAAGGCTCTGTGTCGGCGTCATCAGGCATGCTTCACACTAGCACGTGGCACTGTACGGTTGACGGTGAGTGCCCGGAACGAGGAGGTGGCAGTGTCCGAGGTTCTGCTCCGGATCGGCGAACTCGCCGCCCGGGCCCAGGTCAGCCCCCGCACCGTCGACTACTACACCAGCCTCGGCCTGCTCACCCCGGCCAAGCGCACCGCGAGCAACTACCGCCTCTACGACTCCGCCGACGTCGACCGCATCCACCTCGTCCAACGCCTCGAAGTACAGGGCGTTCCCCTGGAAGAGATCGCCACCGCCCTCACCAACCAGCACGCCGACGTCGCCTCGATCCTGAACCTCATCGATGCCGACCTGCGCACCCTCCAGGCCGTCACGGAGAACGCCTCCCCCGAGGTGCAGGGCCTACTGGCCGCGATCGCCACCAGGGTCCACTCCCTGATCACCGTCGCCCTTCAGATCCCCCCGGACCTGCTCCTCCCCTGAACCGTCCCGGTCCCGCCGCAGGCACACCGACGTGATCGCGTGGTGCTCCACGGCGAGCACCTCGATCGTCCACCCCGACACCCTGACCCGCTCACCCGGCGCTTCCGGGACGTGCCCCAGCAGCACCAGGACCAGACCGGCAATCGTGGCGTAGTCGCCGTCGGGCTCGTCGGGCAGCTCCACACCCACATCGACCAGGTCGTGTATGGGGAAGGTGCCTGGCAGCACCAGCGAACCGTCCTCGGCGGCTCGGACGGCCATCACGTCGCGGTCGGTCTCGTCGTAGATCTCCCCGACGATCTCCTCCAGCAGGTCCTCCAGCGTCACGATGCCCGCGACCGCGCCGTGCTCGTCCACCACCAGCGCCATCTGCTCACGCTCGGCCTTGAACCGGCGCAACGCGTCCGACACACGCACCGAGTCCGGGAACACCACCGCCGGCCGCGCCAACTCCGCCACACCGCCCCGGTCGTGCAGAAGATCGCGCAGGTGCACCACACCCACCACGTCGTCCAGGTGCCCGCCGCGCGCCACCGGCGCCCGCGAGTGCCCGGACGCGGCAAGCTCCGCCCGCGCCGACGCCACGTCCACCTCCGCCGCCAGGGTCACCACCGACCGGCGCGGCACCAGCACCTCCCGCAACCGGCGCTCGTGGATCTCCAACGCCCCCGTGATGATCATCCGCTGCTCGGCGTTGAGGCCGCGCTGCGCCCCGACCAACTCGTGCAACTCCTCCGGCGACATCTGTTCGGAGTCGGCGTCCGGTTTGCCCCCGAACAACCGCACCACCAGATTGGTCGACGCGCTCAGCGCCCACACCGCCGGACGCGACACCGCCGAGAGCACGTCCAACGGGCGCGCGACCAGCAGCGCCCACCGCAGCGAGTACTGCATCGCCAGGCGCTTGGGCGCCAACTCCCCGAACACCAGCGTCAGGAACGTCAGCACGATGGTCACCAGGGCCACCGCGACCGCGTTCGCCGCGCCGCCGAAGAACTCCAGCAGCGGCACCAGCGGCTCGGCCAACGACACCGCGGCCGTCGCCGAAGCCAGGAACCCGGCCAGGGTGATCCCGATCTGGATGGTCGCCAGGAACCGGTTCGGGTCACCGGGCCAACCGGACCAGAGTGCGCGCCCCGGCGCGGCGGTCACGCTCCAGCGCCCGCAACTGGCCCTCACGCAGCGAGATCAACGCCATTTCGCTGCCCGCGAACACCGCGTTGAGCAACACCAGCACCGCGACCAAGGCGATGTTGAAACCGTAGCCGTCCACACCCACTCCCCGGCCGGACCGGACGGCGACACGCTACTGCGCGACGGGCCTGCTCACCGGTTGACCGCGGCCACGGGCACTGCCGTCGAGACCGGAAAACCGACGGGGTGCGAGCGTCATGCCCGCACCCCGCCCCAGGTCGCACCGACAGGTGCTACTTGGTGGCCTGCTCCAGCGCCACCAGCGCCGCGGCGAGCGTGAAGTACTTGCTGGTCCCCAGGTCACGAACCGTCTTGATGCCGAACGCGGAGGCAAGTTTCTCCGCGTCACCCTCGCTGACCCCGGCCAGCGCCGCCACCGGCGCGTCCAGCACCTCGGACACGCCCAGCTCCTCGTACGCCTTGTCCAACTGCTTGGCCAGGTCCACTGAAACAGCCACTACGGTTCCCTCCAGGAGTTGTCGATCACGACGACGCCACCCTATCGAGGGAATCATCCCGTTCGTCCGTTTGGTACCGATTCGCCCGCATGTACCGCCTTGACGGAGCAACCGTGCAGCCCGTCCGTGCACGCTGCACCCACGGGCACGTTGGAATACGGCAGAGCCTCACCGCGGATTCAGTCCGATGCCGGGGCTCGCGGGCGCTGCGGAGGTGACCCGCCGTCACGGCGCACCCGGCAAGGAGCGGCCTCCTCGTCAGCAGACGGGCGTTGCGGTGACTGTGCGCACTCACCGCAACGCATGGTGATTGCACCGAAAGACCGGGGCAGGGGCAGTCCGAGATTTCGGCGATCACCAACGGGCGGCAGGTGCAGGCGTACGACGTGCTGGAGCGCATCGCCGACGGGCTGGGTGTTCCTCGGGGTTTCATGGGTTTGGCGTATACCGACGAGGCGGCCCACGGCGCGGCGACCTCAGCCGGTCTCCACCGCACGAAGGACGACTTCATGCTCGAACGTCGCGGCTTCCTCGGCCTGATCAGCAAGATCGTCATGGGGGCGGTGCTCACGCAACCCGAGGTGGATCTGCTCGCCGTGGGCCCGGACACCACACCAGTCCCCAATCGGGTGGGCGCGACCGACGTCGTCCAGGTGCGGGCACTGACCGCCGCGCTGCGCTCCTACGACGCCGCGCACGGCGGCGGCTCCTGCCGCGACGCCATCCTCGCCCATACCCACTGGGCGCAGTCGTTGCTGCATGCCTCGGCCACCGACGCCGTTCGGACCAGCCTGCTGTCGGCGATCGCGGAAGCCAAGACAATGGCGGGGTGGACCGCGCACGATCTCGGCCTGCAAAGCGATGCCCAGCGTTGGCTCGGTCAAGCCGTCCGCGACACCCAGGACGCGGGCGACCCGGCCCACACCGCGATCGTGCTCTACCACCTGGGACGTGTTCCTCTGGACAACGACGACCCGGCCGAAGCGCTCAAGCTGTTCCAACTGGGCCAGATCGCAGCCCAGGACTCACACTCCTCCGTCGCGGACCTCGCCGGGTACCTGCCGCGCACCGCCGGAACGACCGCCGGCGACACCGCGAACCGCTGGGACCCGGTGCTGCGCGCGCTGGCCGAGCACCCGGACCACCCGCTGGCCGCCACGCTCACCACCCCGCTGTCGGTGGGCCTCGCCCGCGTCATCTACAGCGACACGACCGGCCCGGACCCGGCCGAACTGCTGGACGCCGAGCGTTTCCCCACCGCAGCGAGCATCTCCGACCACCTGTTGACCCGTTTCGTGCCCACCGTGTGCCGGCCCGAACCGCTCGACCGGGCCGTGGGCCTCGACCAGCGGTGGTCGGCCGAGCAGGCCGCCCGCTGGTTCCGCTTCCTCGCCGCGCACCTGAGCAGGCGGCACACCACCGACCTCGCCTGGTGGGAGTTCGGCACGGCGTTGCGCCGACGGTCACGGACCCTGGTGCTCGGGCTGTTCGCCGGAGTCACTGCCACGGTGGTCGACTGGCTGGTGGAGGGTGTCGCGAGCGCCTTCGGCACGCGCGTCGGATCGAGCCCCTGGTTCCTCTCCGGGCTGCTGATCGGTTTCTTCGGAGCCGTGCTCATGGTGATCAGCTACGGGTTGGTGATCGGCCGTGACGTGCCGGCGCCGGTGTCCTTGCGGATCAGCGTGCGGAGCGGTGGTCGGCGGCTGACCGCGGAGAAGAAGAGCCGGTTGCGGCTGGGTGTGCTGTGCGGGTCCGTGTTCGGCGTGTGCCTCGGCACTGCGCACCGGCTGCTCGACGTGGTGACGTCCCGCTCGGCCTCCTCACTCGTGGCCTGAGTGGTCGACGCGGCGCTGTTCGGGGTCGTCTACGCGCTCGGGGTGGCGTTGGTGTTCTGGGTCCTCGGCCTGATCGAGGCGCCGGTCGACCTGACGTCGGCCGGTGGTCCCGCCGACCTGATCCAGGCCAACCGCGCGTTGCTGGTCGGCCCGGTGCTCGTGCTCATGCCGGTGTTGGCGGGTTTCGTCGTGGGCGTGGGCGAGCTGTTGGACGGGGTCGACGCCGCCCGTCCGCTCGGGATCGAACTCGACTGGGCACCGCAGCTGGTGCTCGCCCCCGGTCTCGTCAGCGCGCTCGCGGCGGTGCGGGTTACCTGTTCGGCATGACGCCGTGTCACCGCGCTGAGTCCACCCGCGTGAACACCAGCCGCTCAGCAGCACACCCGCTCAGTCCCGCACCATTGCCACACGCACCGCGCCCGCCACCGGTTGGCGGGTCAAGGGGTCGCTCACCGCCGGGCGAGGTATGCAGAACGCCTGGAACGGCACGACCAGCCCGGTGGCATCCGCAGCAACAGGAGGATGCACTTCTCCACCAGGGAGATGAGCGAACTTCACTCGTCGCCGGTCTGGGTGCCCGAGTGCGGGCGGCGCAGCCCGTCCAGGAGGAGGGTGATGACGCCGTCGGCCTCGGCCCGCCAATCGGGGCGGTCATGGGCCGCACCGATGCCGTGCAGTGCCATCATGACGGTGCCGGCGTCTACATCGTCCCGGACAGCGCCTTCCCGCACGGCGGTGGTCACCAAGTCGGTGACAGCCTGCTCCAGCGCCCGGCTGCCCTCGGCGAGGACGCTCGAGCGGTCGGCCATGAGCGTGGCCAGCGTCCGGGCCAGGCCCTCGTGGGCATCCATGTGGTCGACCACGCCGCGGAGGAAGGTCGTCAAAGCCTCCGCCGCAGGCAGCGTGGCCTGTAGTTGGCGGGCGCGCTCGCACAGCGCGGCGACTTCCCCGTGGTAGACCGCTTCGGCCAGCGCCTCCCGGGTCGGGAAGTGGCGGTACAGCGTGCCGGTGCCCACCCCGGCCAGGCGGGCGAAGTCGTCGAAGCGCAGGTCGAAGAAGTCGCCAGTGTCGAAGACCTCCCGGGCTTTGGCGAGCAGGGCCTCGCGCTTGCGTTGGGCGTCGGCCCGCAGCGGCTTGTCGGCGGTCATGCGCTACCTCGCATTGACAAATGGAGATGACCTCCATATTTTCAAAAGTGGAGATGACCTCCAGATCGATCGTACCCGACGAGGTGCAGCGTGAAGATCCTGATGTTCGGGCGAGGCGTGATCGCCACCGTCTACGGCTGGGCCCTGCAACAGGCGGGACATGACGTCGAGTTCTACGTCCGCCCCGGTCGCTCGGCGATGTACGGGGAAGCGATCGACCTCGACCTGCTCGACATGCGGCACCGGGTGCGGGGGCAACGAGTCGCCCAGAAGTGGCCGGTGCGCTACCGCGAGGAACTGGAGCCCGACCACGACTTCGACCTGATCGTGCTGAGCGTGCCGCACCACCGCCTCACGGAGGCGGCGGCTTTCCTCGCACCGCGCGTCGGCCAGGCCACCGTCCTGGTCTTCGGCAACATCTGGGCCGAGCCGCCGGCCGCGATCGGCGCACTCCCCGTCGAGCAGGTCGCGTGGGGCTTTCCCCAAGCCGGTGGCGGCTTCGGCGAGGACGGCGTGCTCCGCGGCACACTGCTGCGGTCGGTCATCTTCGGCACCCTCGGCCGGCCTCCGACCGACCGTGAGCGGGCCGTGCGCCAGGTGTTCCGGGAGGCCGGGCTCCGGCCGCGGGAGCAACCCGACTTCCGCGGCTGGCTGTGGATCCACTTCGTGGCGAACGCCGGCCTGCACGCGCAGGGCCTGCGGTTGGGGTCGTTGGCCAAGCTGGCCGGGGCGACGGGCGACTTGCGCGAGGCACTGCTGATCAGCCGCGAACTCCTGCCACTCCTGGAAGCGCGCGGACTCGACCTGCGACGTCACCGGCGCGACGGGCTGCTGTTCCGGGCGCCCACCTGGCTGACAGCCCGCGCGCTCGCCTGGCTGACCACTCACGTCGCGCCGGTGCGCGTGAATTTCGAAGCGCATTCCGATCCCGAGGCCCAGGAGCCGCGGGGGATCTGCCGGGACGTGCTGGCGGAAGCACGACAGTTGGGCGTCGCGGTACCGCGACTGGAAGCGGCGGAACCGAACTTCGCACGTGAGGGGACGGGTCGCGTCTGAACCCACCGATGTTCGTCGGTCCCGCTGGTGCAGTGCGGTTGCATGGTCCACCGCATCCCGGAGCCAGACCCGGACGCGCAAGACCGCCTCCGCCTCCGGCCGGGACGGCGCCGCGGACACACCGGTGTTCAAGCCAAGTCGGCGAGTGCCGGCCAAGCGGGCCGGGATCGCGCCCACCTCGCGAGGCCCCGGACAGCCCGCACCTGTCGGGGTCGACAGTTGCTCCACGCTGGTGTCTATTCACCCGATCACCAGCTTGCCGGGTGAAATGTCAACCCAATATGTTCAGTGGACGTGATCGGCCGTCACGCGGAGGCCCGGATGACCGACCCGCGGCCGTCGTCCCCGCACCGGTGGCCGGTGCCTCCCGGCGCGCGTGCCGGCGACGCCGTCGAGTCCACCGCCTCCGAAAGGTGAGTGCCTTGCGCTTCAGCTTCGTGATGTTGCCCGACTACCCGCTGGACGACACGATCGAGTCCATCAAACTCGCTGACGAGCTGGGCTACTACGGGTGCTACGCGGCGGACGAGACGTGGCACAAGGACCTCTGGCAGCTGTTCGCCGCGGCGGCGGACAAGACGAAGAACATCCGTTTCGGCCCGAGCCTGTCCGCGGTGACGCTGCGCGAGCCGTCGCTGATCGCCCAGGCGACGGCCACCCTGGACGAACTGACCGGCGGTCGCGCGGAGTGCGTGCTGGGCTCGGGCAACTTCGGCCTGCTCGCCCAGTACGGCATCGACTGGGCGAAGACGAAACCGTTGTCACGCCTCAAAGAGGCACACCACGTGGTGCGGACGATCCTCGACGAGGGCGCGATCAGCTACGAGGGTGAGTTCTTCCGCTACAGCGGGCTTTTCACGTTCGCACGGCCCGTCCAGGACCACGTCCCGGTAAAGTTGGGCGCGATGCGCGGCCCGAAGTCGTTCCAGGCGGCGGGCGAGCTGACCGACGGCGTGCACCACGCCCTGAGCTACACCAAGCGCGCTTACGAGTACATGGTCGAGAACGTGCGGATCGGTGCCGAGCGGGCCGGTCGCGACGCGTCCACATTGGACCTCGGCGCTTGGGTCGTGTTCGCCACCGGCCCGGACTCCCGTGCCGCGAAGGACGCCGCACGCGCGATGGTCGGCCTGTACGCGTCCTCGATGCCGGCCGAGCAGCTGGAGCGCAACGACGTCGACCCCGCGTCGCTGACCGACATCATCGCCGCCGTAGCCGAGGGCAGGGTGGACCGCGCGTTCGAGCTGACCCCGCCTTCGCTGGCCGACAAGCTCTCGATCGCAGGCACACCCGAGGAGTGCGCGGAGAAGATCCGGACGGAGATCGCGTCGACCGGCGTCAACCACATGGTCCTCGCCATCACCGACGCCGCGCTGGTGAAGGCGTTCTCGGGCATGGACCTACCCGGCGTCGCGACGATGCGCGAGCAACTCCGACTCGTCCACGACCACGTGATGCCCGTCTTCACCGCGCAACCCGCGTAACGCCACACCCGAACGCGCGTTACCGCTCGGGATCGCAGGCAGGGTCGAGCATGCTGTGGCGACCCCGCCGCGCTCCGCCTGCCGGCACCTCGATCCCAGCCGATCATCCTGGACCACGTCACGCCGGTGGCTCCCGTGGCGGCCCGTCGACGCCAATGCCGCTTAGTTAGTGATCTTGCCGAAGAGGTGGATGCCAGGTGGCCGGTCGTAGCGGGTGCCTGTGTGGTGCGCGCGTTTGATCAGCTTGCTGCCGACGTTGCTGCGTTTGACCACGCGTGGGTAGGAGCGGTGGCGGCGGCCCCGGGCGCGTCGGTGTCGGATCTCCTCAAGCGTCTCGATGATCGCGTTCTTCAGGCGGTGAGGGGGAAAAACCCGCCTGGTTGGTGACCTGGCGGCGCACAGCGTTGAGACTTCGGACGAAGGACAACCCGTCGACGTCGGGCCCGTCGTCCGGACCGAGGCCCTCGGCGGCCTCCAACATCAACGCCCGCACCGCGTAGTGGGTCAGCAGCAACGCCCAGATCTCCTGCCGGACCAACTCCGGGGACTTCGACCGCAGCACCCTGCCATGCGGCATCTGATGGGTCTCGATCTCGTCCAGGGTCAGCTCGAACTCCCACCGCTGCCGATACAGCACCGCCAACTCCACCGCCGGCGCCACCTCGTGATCCATGATCGACACCACCAGGCGGATCATCTCGGGCTGCCCGCCGCGGTCGGTCACCGAGTACTCCACCACCCGCACCGGCAACCGCGACCCCTCCGGCGCCCGCGACCGCTTGCCCCGCTTCAGGTCCGCCTTGACCTTCGAGGGCAGCAGCTCACTGCGGTAGGACCCGTCGGGAAGCCACCCCAACACCGGCAGGTCCACATCGTCACGGACCCGCCACACCAATTGCGCCCCGCTCCGGCGCGCCCGCTGCCACAAGTCGTAGGAGAACACACCGCGATCGGCCAGCACCAGCATGTCCGGCTCGAACGCCGCCACCAACCGCTCGCACAAGCCGCGTTCCTGCACCCGCCAGGAATCCAACTCCGCCGCCACGATCGCATGCGTGCCGCACTCGCCCAGCCCCATGATCCGCACCTGCGGAAACGGGCTCTGCCCGCCCTTGTGCGGCTTCTTGCCGAACTCGGCTACGTTGGCCGCCGTGTCGGGCAAGTCCAGCACGACACCGTCGACCGCCATCACCCGCCACCCGTGAAACCACGCCCCCCGCGTTCCGGCATGGGCCATCGGCACCGCCACCCGGTCGAACAGCACCCGCAGCGGCGCCTCGCCCAACCGCCCCCGCGCCTGGGAGATCGCCCCCGTCGTGGGCACCGTCCACCCCTGCCGCCACGTGCCCAGAAACCGCAGACCGTCGACCAGCTTGCGCATCACCTCTTCGTAACCGTCATCGAAGAACAGGCACAGCGCCAGCACGTAGTAGACGACCACCCGCGCGGGCAGCAGACGCGACCGCCTCTCCCGACGCCCCGTTTCCGCGAGCACCTCGTCCACCAGATCCCGGTCGAACACACGGGCCAGCACACCGATGCTGATCCCATCGGTGAAACGGCGAGCAGACGGCACTGATCAACAGTACTGCCAACCAATCCACTCGCCTCAACCCGCACACCAAGGCCACTAACTAAGCGGCATTGCCGTCGACGCCGCGCAGCGGGAGCGTCTGGCTGTAGACGATGCTGGTCGTCGTGGTGCCGAGCCCGGTCAGCTCGTTCACGATCAGCTCCAGGTGCTGCATGGACGTGGCAGCGATCTTGATCGTGTAGCAGTCCTCGCCGGTGGTGCGCAGGCACTCCAGGAACTCGGAACGTTCGGCGAGCAGCCGGTGCAGCGGCTGGTGCTGGTTGCCGGGGTACTTCAGCCGCACGACCGCGAGCACCCCGAACCCCACCCGGTCGAGGTCGACGGTGGCACGGTAACCGGTGATGATCCCCGTGTTCTCCATCCGCTTGACCCGCTCGGTCACTGCCGACGCGCTCAGCTTCACCCGCCGCCCCAACTCGGTGAGCGCCACCCTGCCGTCCTGCTGCAACTCCGCGAGGATCGCCCAGTCGGTCGCGTCCAATGTCTCGGTCATCTCCGCAATCTACCGTGAGATCCACGGCGAATACCACGCAATGCCGTGGATAGTCTCTTCACCAGCCGTCCTCACCCACATAGTCTTGAGGCATGTTGATCGGCGTGAACGTCCCCAACTTCGGGCCGGGAACCCGCCCCGAAGTGCTCCGCGACTGGGCGCGCACGGTGGAAGGTCTCGGGTTCGACCTGCTCATGGTGTCCGACCACGTGGCGATCACCCCCGATGTGGCCGCGCAGTACCCGGCGCCCTTCTACGACCCGTTCACCACGCTGTCGTGGCTCGCCGGGACCACCGAGCGGATCGCCCTCGGCACGACCGTGCTCATCGCGCCCTACCGGCACCCGCTGCTCGTCGCCAGGATGGCCGCAAACCTCAACGACCTCAGCGGCGGCAGGTTCGTGCTCGGTGTCGGCATCGGCTGGGCCCGCCAGGAGTTCGAGGCGCTCGGCGTACCGTTCCACCGCCGTGGCGCGCTGACCGACGAGCTGATCACGACCGTCCGCGAGGCGTGGCGCGACGACGGCTACCGCGCCGGCACCATCCCGGTCTGGGTCGGCGGGCACGGCGACGCCGCGCTGAGGCGCGCGGTCCGGCTCGGCGACGCGTGGCACCCGCTGCGGCAGACACCCGCCGGCTGGCGGGCTTCCCTGGCCCGGTTGAAGGAGATCGCCGACGACGAGGGTCGCCCGGTCCCCGGTCTCGCGCCACGCATCCTGTTGCGGGTGACCGAGGCGCCGGTGGACGACCGGAGGCTCGGCGAAGGCACGCTCGACCAGGTCGCCCAAGACCTCGAAGACCTGCGCGCGGACGGCGTTCGCGCCGTCGTGCTCGACCCGTTCGTCGGTGACCCAGAAGAAACACGGCACCCGCACGCCCCGTGGCGCATGCTGGCCGCCGTCCGTGAGCTGTCGGAGCTGTCGGAGCTGTCGGACAAGAAGGAGATGCAGTGAACCCGGAACACCTGCGGCGGGCCATCGCGCTGGCCTCCGAGGCACGCACGGCCGGCAACCCTCCGTTCGGGTCGCTACTGGTAGGCCCGGACGGGTCGGTGCTGGTCGAGGAACGCAACACCACTCTCACCGACGGCGACATCACCGCGCACCCCGAGCTGAAGGTGGCCCGCTGGGCAGCGCGGGAGCTGGACCCGCAGACGGCGGCGATGACCACCATGTACACCAGCTGCGAACCGTGCGGCATGTGCGCCGGCGCGCTGGCCCGGTCCGGGATCGGCCACGTGGTCTTCGCCCTGTCGGGTGAGCAACTCGACGGACTGCGCACCGCGGGCGGCTTCCCGCCGGTGCCGGTCGACGGCCCGCACCTGTACGAGGCGGCGAAGGCCCCCGTCGAGGGGTACTACCCATGACGCGCTCAGCCGCTGAAACCTGACCCGGTCGAGTGAAGTCGGATCGGTGACGGCTGCGGCGGCCGTGGTGATCCTGCCCTGGTTAGACGGAGTCGCGTTTCCAGGGCTCAGGCTGCTGAAGCAATCCTGATGCATCAGAGTTCGTACTCCATCGGCGCGGGCGTGCACTGCTCTCCGCGGGTGAATCCGGCGTGAGGTGCCATCACTGCGGTGGTCATGCCGCGTCACCTCGGCGTACATCACCTCTCCGACGCCGAGGACCGACCGCACATGACCGTGTCCGCCCCTTCGCGCCCTGCGACGCTGGCCGAGTGGATCGCCGCCACCATCCCGCCGGGCATCCCCACCCTGGACGCCGCCCCGACCGGGATGTTGACGTTTCTGTTCTACGGTCGGGCCTCCACCGCCGAGCACCAGGACCCGCGTACCTCCAAGGCGTGGCAGTTCGACGTCGCCCACCGGCTCGTCGACGGGCACGGCACGATCGTCGGCGAGTACTTCGAGACCGCCTGCTCCCGCCAGGTGCCCTGGCCCCAACGCCCCCAAGCCGCAGCCCTGCTCAGCGCCATCACCGACCCCGCCAACAGGATCGACGCGATCGTGGTCGGCGAGTACGAACGCGCCTTCTTCGACAACGCCCAACTCGACGCCCTGCGCGTCGTGCTCGAATAGCACGGCGTGCAACTGTGGCTGCCGGAGGCCGGTGGTGTCGTGCGGTTCGGCAGTCCTCTGCACGAGGCGCTGCTGACCGTCCTCGCGGCCCGCTCCCAGGCCGAGGTCGTGCGCTCCCGACACCGGGTCACGATCGCCATGCGGATGCAGACCGTTGAGCAGGGCCGCTACCTCGGTGGCCGGCCACCGTACGGCTACCGGCTCGTCGACGCCGGAGCACACCCCAACCGTGCCCTTGCCAAGCTCCACCCGGCCGCCGAGGTCGACCAGGCGCTCGGGACCGCGGCGATCGCCGGCCGGTTCGCCGAGAACGACCTGATCCGCATCCTGGCCCACCAAGCCGGCCGCGACCAGGCCGAGCCGACCAGGGCCGGTGAGGCGCACAGCCTGCAACCCAGGCACCTCGGCCTGGTCCAACTTCGGCATCACCACGGAAGGGAATGAGGCGTGATGGCGGCGCCACTGCGCACCGTCGCGGGCTCGGGCGGCGACCCGCTGGCTGAGGCGATCGAACTGACCAAACGCCTGAAACTGCCCTACATCCGGCGATCGCTGACCGACCTGATCCCGACCGCCAAAGCGCAGCGCTGGGACCCCGCCGAGGTCGTCCGCGTCCTGCTCGCCGAGGCTCTGGCACACATTCGATGACGTCGACCGGACCGGTCACGTCCGTGCCAGGACGCGGCGTCGGAGCAGGTCGAAGCCCGCTCGACCGAACATGGCTCGTTTGATCAGCTTCAACCGGTTGACGTTTCCCTCCGTCGGACCGTTGCTGTGCGGCAAGGTCAAACCGGCCACCACCGCGTCCCAATCGCGCCGCAGGGCGGTCGCAAAGGCCCGGGTCCCGCTTGTTGATCATGTCGTGTGCTTGTCGCCGATCTGCTCGCCGTCGTGTTCCCGCATCTGTCCGCGGTACGGGTGGAGAAAGTCGCCCGTACCGGTGGCTCGGTCGCGTTGCATGCCAGGCCGACATCGCCGACAGCGGCGTGTCCGCGCTGCGGCGTGTCCGCGCTGCGGCGTCGACTCGGCGCGGGTGCACAGCCGCTACCCGCGCACCGTGTCGGACATGGCGGTGTCCCGGGCAGGAGACGGTGCTGCGCCTGGAGGTGCGCCGGTTCTTCTGTCGCAACGAACAGTGTGAGCGTCGGATCTTCGCCGAGCAGGTCGACGGTCTGACCATCCGTTATGGACGGCGGAGTGTCCAACTCCGCGACGTGCTGGTGCGGGTGGCATTGGCCTTGGGCGGTCGGCCGGGGGCGCGGTTGTGTGTCGGGCTTGCCGGTGCGGTGAGCAGGATGACGCTGCTGCGGCTCATCCGGGCCCTGCCCGAGCCGGAGATCGGGTCGTTACAGGTGGTCGGGGTGGACGAGTGGGCGTTCCGCAAGGGCCGGAACTACGGGACGATCCTGGTGGACATGGCCACCCGCCGCCCGGTGGACCTGCTGCCCGAGGCCACCTCCGACGCCCTGGCATCGTGGTTGGCCCGGCACCCGGGCATCGAGGTGGTCTGCCGGGACCGTGCCGGCTACTTCGCCGACGGAGCCCGACGCGGAGCCCCCGACGCGATCCAGGTCGCGGACAGGTGGCATCTGCTCGCGAACCTCTCCGCCGCGGTCGAGCGGGTGATCAGCCGCTGCCGCTGCTGCCTGCGCGACAAGCCCGACGATCAGGTCCGGACGTTACCCACACCCAAGGCGGCACAGGCCGACGGCCCACTGGCGCAACGGATCCAGGCCCGCCAGCCGCAGGTCCAGCGGATGATCGCCCAGGGCTGGACCATCACGGCCATCGCCCGGAGGCTGAACCTTGATCGCAAGACCGTGCGTCGTTACGCCCGCCGCGACCTCGACGACCTGATGAGCACGGCGACCAACCGCCACAGCCTCATCGACGCCTACATGCCCTACCTGCAGCGACGCTGGGGCGAGGGCTGTGTCAACGCCGCGGTCCTCTACGCCGAGATCACAGCCCGGGGCTTCCGCGGCAGCCGCCAACTCGTGCGCCGTCGCCTCCAGCACTGGCACGTCGCCGGCACTCCTGCCGAGCCGCCGCCCACGGTCACTCCCAGGAAGGTGACCGGTTGGATCATGAGACGGCCCGAGGAGCTCACCGACCGGGAACGGGAACACCTGGACCGGATCCTGTGCCGTTCCGACCAAGTCGCCGTCACCGGCCGACTCGCCGCGGAGTTCGCCTCGCTGCTACGTCAACGCAGTGGGCACCAGCTCGAAGACTGGGTCCGGCAAGCCGAAGCCGGCGACGTCCGCGAGATCCGGGCCTTTGCGACCGCCCTGCGGCGCGATTGGGACGCGGTGGTGGCCGGTTTGACCTTGCCGCACAGCAACGGTCCGACGGAGGGAAACGTCAACCGGTTGAAGCTGATCAAACGAGCCATGTTCGGTCGAGCGGGCTTCGACCTGCTCCGACGCCGCGTCCTGGCACGGACGTGACCGGTCCGGTCGACGTCATCGAATGTGTGCCAGAGCCACAATCGACCAGCGCGATCACCTCGCGGTGTGTGCGGTACTCCGTGCTGGACGGCGTGGAGAAGTGCCGTCCGGTCGAGCTGGACGAGGATCGGGCCGCGCACCACGTCGTGCTCGATTTCGGTCCGGGACAGTTCGGCGTCCGCTGGGAGTGGCCGCCCGCTGGAGGCGGCACGGGTGAGCGGATCCCCGGTTCGGGGAGGGCAAAGGATTCTCGGAACTGACGAACCGGCGCACGCTGTCGCCGTGCACACGGTCGGTCGCCTCGCCTTCCATGAGCAGCACCGCGAAACTCGATCGGTCGTGCTCCCAGACGCGGGCTTGGACGTGGAGTTCGACGGTGGCCATTGCATGTGCCTGCTTCCCGACTCCACGGTGGCGGTGGAATACCGCGAGGGGCGTTCAGCCGACTTTCCTTGTTGTCCGGCACGGGCGATCAACGAGTCGACCGCGGTGAACACCGGGTCCACGTGCGGGATGAGCCCGTCGGCCACGGCGTCGACCGCGCGGCACACCGCCACCAGCGTTGCTGGTTGCCGTAGCCGACGAGCGCCTTCTGCCACTCGGCCAACCCGAGGTCGAGGGCGGTGCCGCCTGCGTAGGACCTGCCGACGGTGACCAGATCTACGCCAACACGATCTTCGGTGACCGGTGACGTCCTCCAGCGTCTTGGGGGAGCCGCGAGCCAATCAGCCTTGGCGGCGCTGGCCGGCTGCCACGTGCCGTTCTCGGCGGAGGCGTACTCGCCGGTGGTGAACTCCTACCAGCTGGTGGTCTGGGTGTTGCCGATCACCGAGTTGGGCGCATAGACCTTGTCGAGCCGGTCTTTCCACAGCGACAGCGCGGACACCGCGTCGACGGAGGCGAGGTCGGTCGGCTCGGCCTTCGCGCCCCAGAGTCAGGCAGAACCTGGAAGGAGCCTTCCTCCGTGCCGACTGCGGAGAACGTGATGCCCTTCTTGCCCGCCTGCTCAACCTCCTCCAGTGCCGCCGTCAGCGACTTCCAGTCGCAGATGGACTCGACCTCGACACCCGCGTCGGCGAGGACCTTCTTGTAGGCAGAGAGGTCCTTGGTGGCCATCAGCTGCCTCACGTGGCGCAGCTGCCCGCGTCGCGGTCGTTGGAACACGTGCTCGCCGTCCAGCACTGGCCGCACGACGTCGTCGACCACCTCCTCGCCGACCCTCGCGCACGACCGCCACCGGAGTGATCCGACGCCATGAGACCCCTTGCTCAAGGGGTGGACGAAAATTAGGTATACCGAATCCATCATGAACCCGTCGAATCGCTTCGCCAGTAGTAGTTCCAGCAGCCATTTGTAAGGGGTCCTCTGTGTTCCATTTGAAAAAGTTCGTTGCTACGCTCCAACTCGGGTTCAGACGAGCCCGGATCGGCAGTGGCCCCTCCCGCTCAATGCCTCCTTGCATGAGGGGCCACTCGGCCGACGACATTCCTGGGAGCGCTCCCAGGTCACAGACCAGCCCTGACCAATGATGCGAAGGGATTACTGACGTGCGCTCTGCGTTTGTGGCCGCGATACTCCTGACGGCTTTGGCGCCACCGCTGCCGGCTTCGGCGGCTGACACGTGGCTCGAAGCCGAGACCGGTGTCCTGAATGGGACCGTGGTCGAGTCGAGTCTGTCGGGTTATTCCGGCACGGGTTATGTGGCCGGGTTCGACCAGGGTTCCGACTCGGTCACCATCACCATCCCGAACAGCCCCGGTGGCTTGCACGATCTGACCATCCGTTACGCGACGCCGTATGGCGCGAAGTCGGCGTCGTTGTCCCTCAACGGCAGCGGGTTGGGTGACGTGTCGTTCCCGGCGGTCTCGGCGTTCACCGAGATCGCGGCGGGCAAAGCGCTGCTGCGGTCGGGTGACAACACGGTCACCGTGACCAACAACTGGGGTTGGTACCTGATCGACGCGATCAAGGTGACCCCGAGCGCGCCGCGACCGCCGCACCAGGTGACCGGCGAGCTGACCGACCCGGCCGCGACCGCGGAGGCCAAGGGCCTGATGCGGTACCTGACCGACAACTACGGCAAGAACATCCTGTCGGGACAACAGGATCAGGCGAGCATCGACTGGGTCGAGCAGAACATCGGCAAGGCGCCCGCGGTGGGCGGCTACGACCTGATGGACTACTCGCCCAGCCGGGTCGAGCGCGGCACGACGGGTCGGGACGTGGACCACGCCCTGGCCTACGACGCCCGCGGCGGCATCACCACGATGGTGTGGCACTGGAACGCGCCGTCCGGCCTGATCGACCAGCCGGGCAAGGAGTGGTGGCGCGGCTTCTACACCTCCGCGACCACGTTCGACCTCGCCGCGGCACTGGCCGACACGTCCTCGACCGACTACAAGCTGTTGATCCGTGACATGGACGCGATCGCCGTGGAGCTCAAGCGCCTGGCGGACGCGAAGGTGCCGGTGCTGTTCCGGCCGCTGCACGAGGCCGAGGGCGGTTGGTTCTGGTGGGGCGCCAAGGGGTCCGGTCCGGCCAAGGAGTTGTGGCGGATCATGCACGACCGCCTGGTGAACCACCACGACCTGCACAACCTGATCTGGGTGTGGAACTCGATCTCGCCGGACTGGTACCCCGGTGACGACGTGGTCGACGTGGTCAGCGCGGACGTCTACCTGCCGCAGGGCGACCACAGCGCGGCCGTGGGCCAGTACGACCGGTTGGTGCAGCTGGGTGGAGACAAGAAGTTGGCCGCGCTGGGCGAGGTCGGCTCCATCCCCGACCCCGACCTGGTCCGGGCCTACGAGGCACGCTGGTCCTGGTTCGTCACATGGTCGGGCTCGTCCATCACGGACGGCGTGACCAACCCGCGCGACTTCGTGCAGCGCGTCTACAACCACGCCAACGTCATCACCCTCGATGAGCTGCCCGACTTCAAGGACCCCGGTACCGAGCCGGAGCCCACGGACGGCTGCGCCGCGACGTTGCGCGTGACCAATCAGTGGTCCGGCGGGTTCCAGGCCGAGGTCACCGTGAAGAACCAGAAGACCACGGCCATCACCGGCTGGCAGGTCACCTGGACCCTCGCCGCGGGCCAGCGCATCCAGAACGCCTGGAACACCACCCTGTCCACCACCGGCTCGACCGTGACCGCGAAGAACGCGTCGTGGAACGGGACCGTGAAGCCGGGGGAAAGCGCCTCGTTCGGCTTCATCGGCAGCGGCACACCGTCGGCGGTCGTGCCGACCTGCACCACCGCCTGACCATTCCCGGTAGCGGCGGAAAACAATCACAAACTTGGACACCGATGTCCAACCCTGTCACTGGGAGCGCTCCCAGAATGGCGGGTTCTTCGCAAGGAGAAGATGCATGAGTCTGCGCACGTTCGTACGTTCCCGGAAATTGTCCGGGGCATTGGCGGTGACCTCGGTGGCGGCTTTGTCCGTGGCCGGGGTGGTGGCCTCCACGGCCACCGCCAGCGCTGCCGCCGGTTGTCGGGTGTCGTACCAGATTTCGAACCAGTGGCAAGGTGGCTTCGGCGCCAACGTCAAGGTCACCAACCTCGGTGACGCCATTTCCGGCGGTTGGACGCTGGAGTGGGACTTCGCCGCCGGCCAGACGATCAAGGACGGTTGGAACGGCACGTTCTCCCAGTCCGGGACGCGCGTGTCGGTCCGCAACGCTTCCTGGAGCGCCAACCTGGGTACCGGCGCGTCGGCGACGCCCGGCTTCAACGGCACGTGGACCGGGTCCAACCCGGTGCCCACGCAGTTCCGGTTGAACGGCACGGTGTGCACGGGATCGGTCGACACGACGACCACCACGACGACCACCACGTCGTCGTCGACCACCACGACGACGACCTCGGACAACAACCCTGGCGGTCCGAAGGTGGACAACCCGTACGTGGGCGCCGGGGTGTACGTGAACCCGCAGTGGTCGCGTCAGGCGGCCGCGGAGTCGGGTGGTTCGCGGATCGCGAACCAGCCGACCGGTGTGTGGATGGACCGGACCAGCGCGATCACCGGCAACGGCTCGCCCACGACCGGCAGCATGGGTCTGGCGGACCACCTGAACGAGGCCGAGAAGCAGCGCGCGGCGCGTGCGGACGGCCAGTTGGTCTTCCAGGTCGTCATCTACAACCTGCCCGGCCGTGACTGCGCCGCGCTGGCCTCCAACGGTGAGTTGAAGGCCGACGAGATCGGTCGTTACAAGACCGAGTACGTCGACAAGATCGCCGAGATCGTGGCCCGGCCGGAGTACTCCAAGCTGCGCATCGTGACGGTCGTCGAGATCGACTCGCTGCCGAACCTGGTCACCAACGTCTCGCCGCGTCCCACCGCGACGCCCGAGTGCGACACGATGAAGACCAACGGCAACTACATCGAGGGCGTGTCCTACGCGCTGGGCAAGCTGGGCGCGGTCTCGAACGTCTACAACTACATCGACGCCGCCCACCACGGCTGGATCGGCTGGGGCGACACCAATCCCCAGTACGACAACTTCTACGCCTCGGCGAAGCTGTTCGCGACGCTGCTCGGCAAGAACGGCGCCACCAAGGACAGGATCCACGGCTTCATCACCAACACGGCGAACTACTCGCCGTTGGAGGAGCCGTTCTGGACGGTCGACGACAACGTCGGTGGCCGTCCGGTGAAGGAGGCCTCGAAGTGGGTCGACTGGAACGACTTCAACGGTGAGGTGGGCTTCGCCACCGCGTTCCGCACGGAGTTGGTCAAGCAGGGCTTCGACAGCGGCATCGGCATGCTGATCGACACCTCGCGCAACGGCTGGGGCGGCCCCAACCGGCCCACCGCCAAGTCGACCTCGGGCGACCCGACCACCTACGTGAACGAGTCGCGCATCGACCGCCGCTTCCAGAAGGGCAACTGGTGCAACCAGTCCGGCGCCGGTCTTGGTGAGCGTCCGAAGGCTGCTCCCAAGCCGGGTATCGACGCCTACGTCTGGATCAAGCCGCCGGGCGAGTCCGACGGCTCCAGCACCCTCATCCCCAACGACGAGGGCAAGGGCTTCGACCGCATGTGCGACCCGACCTACGGCGGCAACATCCGCAACGGCAACAACATGTCCGGCGCGCTGCCGAACGCCCCGCTGTCGGGCCACTGGTTCTCGGCCCAGTTCCAGGAGCTCATGCGCAACGCCTACCCGGCGCTGTGACCATCAGCTGACCGGAACCACAACTGAATGATCCGCACATCCTCGTAGGCGGCGTCCGGATTGGGCGCCGCCTACGAGTTCTTCGTCGGGATCGGTGTGTCAAGAGTGGGCGCCACGAGATCACCGCTGAGGGCCGGCTCTGAACGAGGTCGGGACCGGCCGGTCAAGGTCGCCGAGCCGAAGATCAATGCAGTGGACCGCGTGTGCTGGCTGACGGAACGTCGGGTCTCCACATGAAGCCGTCATGGGCACGTCACCCTGCCGCGACGGTGTCGGTTGAAGACGTTTCCCTGCTACGACCGAGGAGTTCGATCAATCATGTCCACATTACGAGGACGAGGAACGCTCATGACCAGCCTCTGTGCCGGTCTCGCGTCGATCGCGTTGACGGTGAGCGTTGTCGATGTCGCACAGGCGGCCGAGGGGCAGATCCTGGGCGCGGGTGCCCAGGGTGCCGTCGACGGCAGCTACATCGTGGCTTTGAACGGCACGCCGTCGAGGGCGGCGAGCATCCAGGCGGCGGTCTCGACGCAGGCGACGGACCTGGCCGGTCATTACGGTGGCGAGGTTTCGCACGTGTACTCGGCCGCGCTGCGCGGTTTCTCGGTGCGGATGAGCGAGCAGCAGGCGAAGCGGCTCGCCGCGGACCCGGCGGTGCGCTACGTGGAGCAGAACGGGGTGGTGCGCACGTCGGAGACGTGGGGTCTGGACCGCGTCGACCAGCGCGACCTGCCGCTGGACAACAGCTACGCGGCGCCGAACGACGGGTCCAACGTCACGGCTTACGTCGTCGACACGGGCATCGCGTTCGACCACCCCGAGCTGGAGGGTCGGGCCGTCAGCGGCTACGACTTCATCGACAACGACAGCGACGCGAGCGACTGCCACGGCCACGGAACCCACGTGGCCGGCACGATCGGCAGCAAGACCTACGGCATCGCCAAGAACGTGAACCTGGTCTCGGTCCGGGCGTTGAACTGCGCCGGCAGCGGTTCGTACGACCAGATCATCGCGGCCATCGACTGGGTGACCAAGAACGCCCCGCAAGCCGCGGTGGGCAACATGAGCCTCGGTGGCGCCCAGAGCAGCACGCTCAACGAAGCCGTGACCAAGTCGGTGAACGCGGGCGTCGCGTGGGCCGTCGCGGCGGGCAACGACACGAAGGATGCCTGTGAGGTCAGCCCGGCCTCCGCGGCGGGCGTGCTGACCGTCGGCGCGTCGGACAGCGAGGACAAGCGCAGCCGTTGGGGCAACGGCGGGTCCAACTGGGGCGAGTGCGTCGAACTGTTCGCGCCGGGCAGCGGCATCACCTCCATCTCCCAGGACGGCAAGACCGCCGCGTGGAACGGCACGTCGATGGCCACCCCGCACGTGGCCGGCGCCCTGGCGCTGGTGTTGGCCGCCGACCCGGACATCTCGGTGGCCGACGCCAACGCCCTGGTCCTCGACACGACGACCGTCAACAAGATCTCCGACCCGATGGACACGCCGAACCGGCTGCTGTACACCGACGACCTCGGTGCCCGTGATCCCGGCGCGCCGAAGGCTTCCTTCGCCGCGAACTGCTCGTCGACGACCCCGGACTGCACCTTCGACGCGTCGGGCTCATCAGACCCGGACGGCACGATCTCCTCGTACGCCTGGGACTTCGGCGACGGCACGACCGGCACCGGCGTCAAGCCGACCCACAAGTACAGCAAGAACGGCACCTACACCGTGAAGCTGACGGTGACCGACAACAGCGGCAAGACCGCCACCACGTCGAGGAGGGCCGTCGCGGGTCCGCAGCCGCCGCGGGCATCGTTCAGCGTGACCTGCCGGCAGGCCGTCTGCTCCTTCGACGGCAGCGGGTCGACCGACCCCAACGGCGACATCGTCTCCTACGCCTGGGACTTCGGTAACGGCAAGACCGGCACCGGTGTCAAGGCCAGCCACACCTACTCGACCACGCAGTACACGGTCACCTTCACCGCCAAGCTCACGGTGACCGACAGCTTCGACCAGAAGAGCACCGTCAGCAAGCAGATCCGGTGCCACGGCGCCCCGTCCCCGAACTTCCCGACCTTCTGCATCCCGATGATGTTCTAGAGGCACACCCCGCTGCCGAGCGGCGCTTCCGGCAACCATCCGGGAGCGCCGCTCGCTTCCAACAGGACCTCCTCAGTACAGGCGGTCGGCGCGCAGCTCGGCGCGCGAGTTGATGCCGAGCTTCCGGAACAGTCGCGCCACGTGATGTTCGACCGTCCGCGAGGACAGGAACAGCTTCTCGGCGATCTCACGGTTGGTCTGCCCGGCCGCGACCATGCGCGCGATCTCGACCTCCCGAGGGGAAAGGTCGTTGCCGTACCCCTGTCGTCCCCGCCGAGCCGGTTCCACGCTGCAGAGGCTGTGCAGGGCGTGACGGCAGCGCGCGGCGTCCTTCGACGCGCCGAACCCGGCGAAGGTCTCCGCCGACACGGTCAGCAACTCGACGGACCTCTCCCGCTCGGACGGCGCCAACACCGTCGCCTCGCGTTCCCTGGCGAGGGCGGCGAAGTACGGCGCGGGCATCACCTCGTAGCGCGCGGCGGCTTCCCTGAAGTGCTCGACGGCCTCGGAAGGCTCGCCCCGTGCCTCGGCCAGTGCGCCCCGGCAGTGCGCGAGCGCGGCGACGACGATGGGCGCGTCACGGTCGACGATGCCCTCCGTGACCTCCTCGACCAGACGTTCCGCTTCCGCGGTCCGTCCCGCGGCCGAGTAGGCGGCGACCGCGACCGGGGCCAGCGAGCCGACCCACTGCCAGCCGTCACACTTCCGCACGGCGGTCAGCCCGCGATCGACCTCCGCCGCCGCCTCGGCTGCCTCCTTGCGCTCCAGCAGGATCGAGGCCAGACCCGCGATCCCGCTGATCGCCACGGGAACGATCGCGTCGTCCGGGTCGCGGGCACCGGTCCGACCGAAGTGCTCCTCCGCCACCACCCAGTCACCACGGGCCGCAGCCAGCCAGCCGAGCACCAGATCCAGCTCACAGGTATTGGCGGTGATGTCGCGGTACTCCTCGATCAACCTGTTCACCCGCTCCACGAGGCCGTCCCACCGGCCTGTGATCCAGTCCAGTCGCGTCTCGGTGGTCCTGCCGATGCTGACCACCCACGGCGCGCCGCTCTCGGCCGCGAGCCGCAGCCCGTCGCGCAGGAACCGGACGCCCAGGTCCAGGTGGCCGAGCCATACGCAGACATCGGCGACGTTGCACCGCAGCCGGGCGAGCTGCTGCTGCCCGCCGAGCGTGTTCGCGTGATCCGGTACCTCGTCCAGCCATTCGAGGTGGCCCTGGTGCAGGACGGACGCGACTTCACTTGCCAGCAGACTGATCCGCAGCTCGCCCGCCGCGGCCATCCGGTGTGCCTTGGCCAGCTCCTGCCACCGGCGCAATGCGTCCGGTGGGACGGTGCCGGTGGACGGTACGGCGAGCGCGGCGGTGGCGCGGGCGACGAGGTCGGGCCTGCCCGCCAACTCCTCGACAGCACGTTCGAGCTCGGCCCGCCCCTCCCGGATACGGCCGATCAGGCGAAGCAGCAAGAAAGCCCGCTGCAGGCGCACCTCGCCGCGCACCGACGTGGTCAGTCGCGGGTCGGTCAGCAGGCGTCCCAGGGTCTCGGTGGGATCGTGTTGGTCCAGGCCGGTGTTGGCGATGCGCCCGAGTTTGATCGCCAGCCGATCGACCAGGTCGGCGGACAGCACGGGCACGGCGAGCAACCGTTGCAGCAGTGCGGTCGCGGTCGCTGCGTCGCCGGAGTCGATGGCCCGGTCCGCCGCGGCCTCTCCGTAGGTCAGCCAGTCCGCTTTCCGGCCGGCCCGCTCGCTGTGCTCGGCCAACTGGACCAGTGGCCTCGGTTCGACGTGCTCCAGCGCGTCGACGGCGCGGTGGTGCAGGGCGTCGCGCTGCGGAGCGCTGATCGTGTCGTAGACCGCTTGACGTGCCAGTATGTGCCGGAAGCCGTACCGCGACTCGTCCACCTCATACAGGACATGGCCGTCCAAGGCGTGCACGAGTGCCGTCCTCACCTGGTCTTCCGGGACGTCACCGACATCGGCGAGCAACGCGGCGGGAACGGGCGTGCCGAGCACCGCGGCGGCCTCGACCACGCGGACCGTGGCGGCGGGCAACGTGGCCAGGCGGTCGGCCATCGCGTCACGCAGCAACACCGGCACCTTGACCGCGTCGAGCAACCTCTTGGCACGCACGCTGCCCGCGTGCACGGCGCCTTCAGGGTCACGCAGGGCGCGCAGCGTCTCCTCGACCACGAACGGGATGCCCGCGGTCCGCTCGTGCAGTCGAGCCGAGAACTCCACCGACACCTCCTCCGCGCCGAGAATGGCCTCGGTCAGTCGTCGCACGCCGTCGACGTCGAGCGGCTCGATCTCCAGCACCGCGACCAGGCCGCCGGCAGCGGGCCGGAACTCCGCGCCCAACGGGCTGCCACCGTGCAGGTCCTCCCGCCGGTAGGTGAGGACCATGCCGAGGTCGGCCGGCGGAGCACCCGCCAGGAAGCGCAGCAACTGACGCGTGCCGTCGTCAGCCCAGTGCAGGTCTTCCACCACGAGCAACACCGGACCGAGCGCGGCCAACAGTTCCCGCACCGCCCGGAACAGCCGGTGCCGCTCGGCCCTCGGGTCGCCGATCGACGGCAACGGGGCGGGCAACTCCGAGGCGATCTCGGGCAACAGCGGGGCCAGTGCCCCGATCACCGGGTTCAGGTGCTGCTGCCGAGACAGTCCAGGCCCCGCTCCCCGTAACGCCTCCAACAGCGCACCGTAGGAGAACGGCTCACCGACCTGCCAGCAGTATCCGACCAGCGGCAACACCCCGCCGAGGTCACCGGCGAGCAGTTCGGACACCAACCTGCTCTTGCCCACCCCCGCCTCGCCTTCGAGTAGAACGACCGCAGGAGGGCGCGCGACGGCCTCACGCAACGCGGCCAAGTGCTCGCCGCGCCCGATGAGAACAGGCGAGCTGGTCCGGAACCAACGGCCCCGATCCGTCCCAGAACCGTTACTACGTCGCATCACCGCACCTCCCGGGCGCACCGACCCGACACCAGCAGGTGCCCAGCCTAAAAGTAGTCATCGTGCGGTGACGCGGAGCGGATCCCGCCGGACGACGGGCGACCGGTTCGAGCGTCGAGGCCATCGCCTTCACCCACCGGAATCCGGTACTCCGAACGGGCGTCTCCGCAGGGCTGCCTCGTCCGAAAGCGGATGAGGCAGCCCTGGGCCCCGACAGGCGGTTCTACGCCGCCGCTGCGGTCAAGCGGGGGTGCAAATGATGGTGGCAGGGACGGGGTTGGCGCCGGTCCAGGAGCCGAGGAAGCCGAACGTGGTGGTGCCGCCGGGTGCGATGGTGCCGTTGTAGTCGGCGTTGCGTACGGTCACTTCCTGGCCGTTGGTGGTAACAACCCCGTTCCACAGGTTGCCCAAGGTCTGACCCTGGGCCAAGGCCCACTTCACAGTCCAGCGGGGGGTGGCGGTGGCGCCGGTGTTGCGGACGGTGACCTCGCCTTGGAAGCCGCCGTTCCACTGGCTGGTCACCCGGTAGGTCGCGGTGCAGCCCGTGCCGTTGTTGCCGGTCGTAGTGGTGGTCGTGGTCGTCTTGGTGCCGCCGAGGGCTTCATACACAGCCCAGTAGGAGGGCTTCTTGTTGAAGTTCTCGTCGTAGATCAGGGCCGCGCCCTCGCCGGGGAATACCGAGGGGATCCAGGAGTAGCCGTCGGAGAAGTCCCAGACGGTGATGCCGACGCAGCGGGTCACGGCGAGGCAGGCGTTGGTGACAGTCCGGTAGTCGGTCGCCTGTTGGGCGTCCTTGGCCGCGTCGCGGGGCGTGCGCATCCGGATGTCGAGTTCGGTGATGGCGACGTCCACGCCGAGGTCGGCGAAGCGCTGGATGTTCTGCTGCAACGTGCTGGGTACCTGGCCGAGGATCAGGTGGGCTTGGAGGCCGACGCCGTCGATGGGGATTCCCTGCTGCTTGAACGACTTCACCAGGTCGTACATGGCGTCGCTCTTCGGCCCGATGCCCTCGACGTTGTAGTCGTTGTAGTAGAGCTTGGCGTTCGGGTCGGCGGCACGGGCGGCCTTGAACGCCTCCGCGATGTAGCCGTCGCCGATCTTCTGCTGGAACACCGACTGCCGCCGGGTCCCGTTCTCCTCGAACGCCTCGTTCACGACGTCCCAGTGGACGACCTTGCCCTTGTAATAACCGGCGACGTTCGCGATGTGGTCGCGCATCACGCCCAACAGCTCACCGGCGGGCACGTCGTTGACCCAGCCCGGCAGCTGGTTGTGCCACACCAGGGTGTGGCCGCGCACGATCTGGTTGTGCGCCTGGGCGAACTCGACGATCTTGTCGGCCTGCGAGTAGTCGAACTGCCCGCGGCTGGGCTCGATGTACTGCCACTTCTGCGTGTTGCCGACGGTGATCTGGTTGAACTCGCTACCCAGCACCGCGGTGTAGGGGGCGTTGTCCAACGTCGGGTTGTCCGTCGCCGAGCCGAAGTAGCGGCCCTTCGCGACGGCGAGCTGCCCCAGGGTCGGCTCGGCGGCCGCCAAGGACGGTGCGGCAACCGCCATCCCTACGGCGAGCGTGCCCGCGACGGCGACGGCCGTCACGGCGAGGACGCGGCGCGCGCGACCTGCTTGTGCTGACATGTTCCTTCTCCTGACATCGGTGTCGGGACAGGCCGCACGGGCACCAAGGAGGCGCTAAGGGCACCCGTGCGGCCGGGCGGGCACAGGAACGGCGTCGACGTCCCGTGTGCCCGTTCGTGCCCCGGCCGGGCGCAAGTCCCGACCGGGTCCGTGATCGGCGTCGTGGTGCCGATCAGGTCTGTGGCGACCCGTGGGCGGCGGGTCGGCGTGGTGGTGCCGTGCCGACGCGAGGCCGGCCTGTTTCACCGCGGGGGCGCGGTCGCGGGTTCGTAGTCGAACCAGTCGAACGAGGCCGTGCCTTCGGTGGCGTACATGCCGATCACCCGTCCGGTGAAGCCGGTGGCGACTTCGGTGGACAGGTAGCGGCCGTCGAGTTCGGCCAACGGCGTGGGATCGCCGTCGACGTGGAAGCCGACCAGGTCCGGTGCGCCCGTGTCGTCCGTGCGGGTGGTGATCGCCAGGGTCAACGGTCCGGGTGGCACGGGTCGTTCGGCCACGCGCCGGCGCAGCGGTCCGATCCGGGCGATGACGGCGACGTGCCCGTCGGCGACTTCCAGGTCGTAGTGGTGCGCCTCGTCCAGCCGCACGGACAGGCCCGCGCGGCCCGAGCCCAACTCCACGCGTGCGGCGACGCGGCAGTCCTGGTGTTGCTGGCGGCGTCCGACGAAGGTGGCACCCGGCGCGTCCAGGGTCGGACCGGTGGCGTGCAGCGTGAGCCACCCCGGCCGGTCGACCAGCGACCACGAGTCGACGAGACGCGCGTAAGGGGAGATCCACCGCGGTGCGAGGTCCGCGGTGTCGAAGTCGTCACGCGGCGGGTCCGGCTCGACGGGGTGCCACGCGGCGGGTGCGCGTTCGGTGAGGTTGACGGGTCCGACGCGGGGCCAGCCGTCGACCCACTTCACGGGTGTGAGGAACGTTTCGCGTCCCAGGACGTGGAAGCTGGGCGTGAAGCCGCGCGGCCGGGTCGCGAGCAGCACCATCCACCAGTCGCCGTCGGGGGTGGTGACGAGGTCGGCGTGACCGGTGCTCTGAATCGCGTGGTTGGTGGAGCGGTGGGTGAGGATCGGGTTGGTCGGTGCGGGGTGCCAGGGGCCGCGCGGTGTGCGGGCCCGGGCCGTGGTGACGGTGTGGCCGCGTTCGGTGCCGCCTTCGGCGATCATCAGGTACCACCACTCGCCGATGCGGTACAGGTGCGGCGCCTCGGGGTACTGCAGGCCGGTCCCGGACCAGGCGTGCAACGGCCTTTCCAGGACAGCTCCCGTCCCGGGGTCGATGCGGGCGACCTGGACGCCGGAGACGGCGCACCAGCAGTTGCCGTCCTCGTCCCAAGCGAGATCGGGGTCGATGCCGGGCAGGTCGATCCACACCGGGTCCGACCAGGGGCCCTCAGGGCGTTCGGCGGTGACGAGGAAGTTGCCGCCCGCCGACACGTTGGTGGTGATCAGCCAGAACCTGCCGTCGTGGTGGCGCAGGGTGGGCGCGTAGATGCCGCCGGAGGCCGACGTGCCCGGTGGCAGTTGGGACGGGCGGTCCAGGACGTTGCCGATCTGCCGCCAGTGCACCAGGTCTCGACTGTGGAAGATCGGCACGCCCGGGAAGTACTCGAAGCTGGAGCACACCAGGTAGTAGTCCTCCCCCACCCGGCACACGCTGGGATCGGGGTGGAAGCCGCCAATGACGGGGTTGTCGTAAAAGCGAACAGCCGTCCGCGGTTCCACCGCGCCGAGCACAGGCAGGTCCGTTCGCACCGGTTCTCCTCTCACTCGCCGAGGTCGCGCACGACGTGGGTGGTGGTCAGCCGTCGGTCGTGGCCCGGGTGGACGGGCTCGCCGGTCAGCCAGACCTCGGAGCGCAGCGGCAGATCGCCCGCCGACGGACCGGTGGACAGGCTGATGCGGCCCGGTTCGACGACGCGGCGGCCGTCGACGCCGGTGAAGGAGAACGCGTCGGTCGGCACGTCGAACACCACCGCCCGGGCCTGTTCGGGTTCCAGCGCGACCCGGGCGAACCCGACGAGTTGAACCAGGGGGCGTACCACCTGGGCCACCGGGTCGGAGGCGTACAGCTGCACGACCTCTTCGACCGCGCGAGGCCCCGTGTTGCGGACGACGACGCGGGCCTCCACCGATCCGGTGGTGGGTGCCTCGTCGCGGGTGGTGGCCAGCGTCTCGTAGCGCACGGTCGAGTAGGACAGGCCGTGGCCGAACGGGAACAGCGGTGTCGGGTCCAGCGCCGAGATGCCGTCGGTCTTGGCGCCCAGCAGCGGTTGGAGGTAGGTCGAGGGGTTGACCGACGGCAGTCGGGGAACTTGGACGGGCAGCCGTCCGGACGGGTTGATCCGTCCGCTGAGCACCCCGGCCACGGCCGAGGCGCCTTCCACGCCGGGGAAGAACGCCTGCACTACCGCGGCGGCGCGGTCGGCGTAGTCGCCCAGTGCGTAGGGCCGGCCGGAGACCACGACCAGCACGGTCGGCGTGCCGGTCGCGAGGACCGCCTCGACCAAGCGGTCCTGCAACCCCGCCAGGCGCAGGTCGGGCGCGTCGCAGCCTTCACCGGAGGTGCCGTCGCCGAACAATCCCGCCCGGTCGCCGACGAACAGCAGCGCGACGTCGGCGAGGCCGGCGGCGTTGACGGCGTCGGTGATGCCGGAGTCGTCGTCGCCGGAGACCTCGACGCCTCGGGCGTAGTCGACGGTGGCCTGCGGGAACTCGGCTTGGACCTGTTGTCTGATCGTGGCGATGGGCAGACCCGCGCCGCGTTCGGGGTAGCGGTGCAGCACGTGGTTGGGGAAGGCGTAGCAGCCCATCAGAGTGAGCGAATCGTCGGCGCACGGGCCCAGCACGGCGATCCGGGCCCGGCGGGGCAGGTCCAAGGGCAGCACGGCGTGGTCGTTGGCCAGCAGCACGATCGAGCGCTCGGCGACCGTGCGGGCCAGCCACCGGTTGTCGGCGCTGTCGAGGTCCACCTCGTCCGCGGTGGAGGGAACCAGCGGTCCCCCGTCGAGCAGGCCGAGTTCGACCTTCTGCCGCAACACCCGGCGAGCGGCATCGTCCACAAGGGACTCGTCGACGTTCCCTACCCGCACGTTCTCGACCAGTCGGGAGCCGTAGCCTCGGGTTTCGGGCAGCTCGACGTCGATGCCCGCCCGCAGCGCGAGCACCCCTGCCTGACCCTCGTCGACGGCGACCCGGTGCATGGAAGCCAGGAACGGGATGGCCCAGTAGTCGGCGACGAGCGTGCCGGTGAAGCCCCACTCCTCGCGCAGCAGACGCCGTAGCAGCTGGGCGCTCGCGGCGACGGGCACGCCGTCGACGTCGGTGTAGGAGTTCATCACCGATCGGGCGCCGCCCACGCGTAGGGCGGTCTCGAACGGCGGCAGGATCACGTCGGCCAGCTCCCGCGGTCCGATGCCGACCGGCGCGTGGTTGCGGGCGGCGCGGGAGGCGGCGTAGCCGGCGAAGTGCTTGAGGGTGGCGATGACCCCGGCCTCTTCCAGCCCGCGCACGTAGGCCGCGCCGAGCTGTCCGACCAGGTACGGGTCCTCCCCCAACGTCTCCTCCACCCGACCCCAGCGGTAGTCGCGCACCACGTCCAGCACTGGCGACAAGCCCTGGTGCACACCGACGGCACGCAGGTCGCGCCCGATCGCCGATGCCATCTCGTGCACCAGGTCGACGTCGAAGGTCGCCGCCCACGCCAGCGGCGTCGGGTAGGCCGTCGCACCGTAGGTGGCGAAGCCGGTCAGGCACTCCTCGTGCGCGATGGCGGGGATGCCGAACCGGTTGCCCGCCGCCACCCGCTCCTGAAGCACGCGCAACCGCGCCACGCCCTCGGCGGCGGTGACCGGCGCGGTGCCGAACACGCGGGTCAGGTGCCCGATCCCGCCGCGCACCAGATCGTCCACGTCACCGGACGCGGACGCGGTGAACACGTCGGGCATCGGCGCGGACTCCGTCGCGGAACCACCGCCGTCCTGGTCGAGCCACACCGAGCCGAGCTGGGCGACCTTCTCCTCCAGGGTCATGGCCGCCAGCAGCGCCTCCACGCGGTCGTGCACCGGCAGGGCCCGATCGCGCCAGGGCGCGTCTGATTGGGTGTTGATCAGCGATGTCATGGTTTCCCTTGAGGTGGTGTCAGCCCTTGAATGCGCCGTCGAGAATCCCGGCGACCATGCGCCGCCCGACGATGACGAACAGGGCGACCAGGGGGACGGTGGCGAGGAACGAGCCGGACATGGCCAGGCCGAGGTCGACGTCGTAGCTGTTCTGCAACGCCTTGATCGCGATCTGGGCGGTGAACCGCTCCGGCGACTTGAGCACGATGAACGGCCACAGGAAGTCGTTCCACGCGCTGACGAACCCGAACAGGCCCAGCACGAACGCGGCCGGCCGCACGATCGGGAACGCGATGCGCCAGAACACCTGCCAGGCGGACGCGCCGTCGAGGTGCGCGGCCTGGATCAGCTCGTCGCTGATGGTCACGGCGATGTGCTGGCGCATCCAGAAGATGCCGAACGCACTGGCCAGTCCTGGCACGATCAGCGCCTGGAGGGTGTCGACCCAACCCAGCTCCGACATGATCATGTACTGCGGGATGACCGAGAGCTGGGTGGGCACGGTCATGGTCAGCACCACGACCAGGAACAGGGCGTTGCGACCGGGGAAGTGCAGCTTGGCGAAGGCGAACCCCGCCAACGCGCACAGCACCGCGTGACCGACCCCGATGGCGGTGGCCACAGCCAGGCTGTTGAGCAGTGACTGCACGAACGGCACCGTCTCCAGGACCAGACCCGCGAGGTGGAAGAAGTTGCCACCGGGCACGACCTCGGGCGGCATCTCCGTCGCGGTCGCCGTGTCGGTCGTGGCGACGATGAACATCCAGTACAACGGGAACAGGCACGCGACCGCGGTCCCGGCCAGTAGCAGGTAGTTCCACCAGCGAACGCGGCCCAGGCGTCGGCGACCCGACGTAGTGCTCATCGGCCCTCACCCCGCAGTCGACGCGACAGCACGTAGTTGACCGCGGCGATCACCACGACCATGACGAACAGGGCGACGCCGATCGCGGAGCCGTAGCCGAACTGGAACTGCCCGAAGCCCTGCTCGTAGAGGAACAGCGTCAGCGTCTGGCACTGCCGCACCGCGCCGCAGGTCAAACCACCGCCGCCGGAGAGCAGCAGCGGTTCGGTGAAGATCTGCAACCCGCCGATGGTCGAAGTGACGACGGTGAAGATGATGATCGGCCGAAGCGCGGGCACGGTGATGTGCCGGAACCGCTGCCACTCGCCCGCGCCGTCGATCGACGCCGCCTCGTACACCTCCCGCGAGATCGCCTGGAGAGAAGCGAGGTACAGCAGCGTGTTATAGCCGAACCACCGCCACGCCACCATCGTCGCGATCAGCACGTGGCTACCCCACGTGGACCCGGTGAAGTCCACCGGGTCGATCCCGACCAGCCCCAGCAACCAGTTCAGCAGCCCGTAGTCCCGGTCGAACAACTGCGCGAACACGATCGCCGTGGCCGCCACCGAGGTGATGTACGGGACCAGCACCACCATCCGGAAGAACAACGCGAACCGCAGCCGCGCGTGGTTGAGCACGTGCGCCAACAGCAACGCCAACAACAACTGCGGCACCGTGGACAGCACCCAGATGCTCAGCGTGTTGCCGGCGGCGTTCCAGAACCTCGGGTCTGCGAACATCCTGGTGAAGTTGTCCACGCCGATGAACGTGCGGTCGCCGATCGGGTTCCAGTCGAACAACGCCACGTAGAAGGTGAACAGCAGCGGGAACAACCCGAACACCGCGAAGAGCACGAAGAACGGCGCGATGTAGCCGTAGGGGGTCAGTCGGTCGCGCAACCGGCGGGCCGCCCCCGCCGGAGAGGGCGGGGGCGGGGGCGCGGCGATGCGCGCCGGGGTGAGGGTGCCGGTCATGCCGGTCACTTGCCGATGGCGGTCTTGGTGTTGCGCACCGCGTCGTCCCACGCCGTGGCGGCGTTCCCGCCGCTCTGCTCGACGTTGGCGATGGCGTTGCCGAGTTCCTGGTTGATGGCCGAGGTGTCCGGTCCGATGCGGAACGGCTTCAGGCCCAGCAGCGAGTCGGTGTAGATGGTGCCGGTGGGCGCGTTCGAGAAGAACTCGTCCTTGGCGAAGGCCATCTTGTCGTCCTTGTACACCGACGGCGTGGAGGGCAGCGCGCCGGAGCGGACGAAGTGCTCCAACTGGCCTTGCGGGGACTGCATCTCCTTGATGTAGCTCCACGCCGCCTGCGGGTTCTTCGCACCCTTCGGGATGGCCAGGTAGCTGCCGCCCCAGTTGCCCCACTCGCCGGGCACCTTGGCGATGTCCCACTTGCCCTTGGTGTCCGGGGCGTTGCTGCGGATGGCGTTGAGCATCCACGACGGCGCGGCCAGCGTCGCGAACTGCCCCTGCGCCATGCCCGCGCTCCACCCGCTGGAGAACGAGGGCTGCTTGGCCGTGATCCCGGCCGTCGCCGCCTTGACGCCCACGTCGAACGCCGCCTTGACCTCGGGGTTGGTCGCGTAGATCAGCTCGCCGCCATCGTCGTAGTACTTCTGCGCGCCCTGGTTGACCGCCTGTGAGAACACGCTGGTCGCCGCGTTGTCCACGAACGCCTTGCCGGTGGCCTGCGTGTACCGCTTCCCGGTCTCGATGAACGCCTCCCACGTCGGCCACAACGCGCTCACCTGGTCCCGGTCGGTCGGCAGACCGGCTGCGGCGAACAGGTCGGTCCGGTAGGCCACCGCCATGCCGCCCACGTCCGTGGGGATGCCGACGACCTCGCCGCCCTTCGCGGTGGACTGGCCCATGACCCAGTCGAGGTAGTCGCCCTTGACGTCGTCCGCTCCCAGGGTGCGCAGGTCCACGAAGTTCTGGGGCTGCTGCACGAACTTCGGCAGGTCGTCACCCTGGATGAGCACCAGGTCCGGCACCTTGCCACCGGCCAGGGCCGTGGTCAGCGCCTGCGCGGTCTCCGTCGAGGTGCCCACCTCGGTCAGCTTGACCTCGACGTCAGGGTGCTTGTCCCGGTAGGCGTCCACCGACGCCTTCTGGTTGATGGCGGTGAACGACCAGAACTCGAACGACTTCCCGTCGCCACCGCCACCGCCACCGGTGCCCGGCGAACAGGCGGCGGACATGGCGAGGGCCCCGGCAAGGACGAGTGACCAGGTGGTGCGGCGGAGCTTCACGGCGGTGTCTCCAGTGTGGGACGGGGCAAGGGGAAGCCGGGCAGCGCCCAGGCGGGACCGCACCACCACCGGTCCGCAGCGGTGCGGTATGCCGGGCGGTCGACGGACCACCCGCCAGTCTTGAAAGTTTCGGCTAAAGCGCCGAATGTTAACGGGCCAGACAGTAAGCCGGGTCACGCCAACCGTCAAGACATCCGAAGCAGTACCACCGAAACATTCTGTCCTGTAGCCGCAGCACTACACTCCCGGCATGACCTCCACCAGACGCCCGTCGACCGACGCCGCAGACCGCGGAGGACCGACCATCGCCCGCATAGCCGAGCTGGCGGGCGTGTCCACCGCGACGGTGTCCAAGGTCGTCAACGGACGTGCGGAGGTCGCCCCGGAGACCCGCGCCCTGGTCGAGGCGGTGATCCGCGAACACGGTTACCGCAGGCAGAAGAAGGCCACCCGCGCGACGCTGGTGGAGCTGGTGCTCCACGAGCTCGAAGGCGCCTACGCCATGGAGATCATCAGAGGTGTTGAACGCGTGGCCGGCGAGAACGAACTCGCCGTCGTGCTCACCGAACTGCACGGCCGCCACACCCCCGGACGCACCTGGATCGACGGTGTGCTGGCCCGCAAGCCCGCCGGGGTGATCACCGTCTTCTCCGCCCCCACCTCCGCCCAGCAGGAGCAACTGGCCAGCCGCGGGATCCCGTTCGTGCTGGTCGACCCCACCAGCGACCCAGGCCACGAATTCCCCACGGTGGGCACCAGCAACTGGAGCGGCGGCCTCTCGGCCACCCGCCACCTGCTCGAACTCGGCCACCGACGCATCGCCGCCATCACCGGCCCCTCGCACGCGCTGTCCAGCCGCGCCCGCCTCGACGGCTACCGTGCCGCGCTGGACGCCGCCGAGGTCCCTGTCGACCGCGCGCTCATCCGGATCGGCGACTTCAACATCGCCGACGGCCTCAACCACGCCCGTGACTTGCTACGACTCGACCAACCACCCACCGCGATCTTCGCCTTCAACGACGCCCAAGCCTTCGGCGTCTACCAGGCCGCCCACGAAGCCGGTGTCCGCATCCCCCACGACCTCAGCGTCGTCGGCTTCGACGACCTCCCACCCGCCCAATGGGCCATCCCCGCCCTCACCACCGTCCGCCAACCCCTCAGCGACATGGCCGCCGCCGCCACCGACATGATCATCACCCTCGCGCACGGTGACCCCCTCCCCCAACACCGCCTCATGCACACCACCGAACTCATCACCCGCGCGAGCACCACCGCACCTCGCACGTGAGTGCGCGTAAAAACGTACGGTTCAAGACCCGAAAGTTAACGCGCGTCCAAGGTGATCCACTGAGGCTCACCCGTAACGGCCGCCGAGGTACCCGCCGAGTAGACGGCCCGACTCGCCGTCGACCTGCTCGCGGAACGGGTCGCGGACCCCGACACGCCCGTCCGCAACGCACGCCCGCGCGACAGGGCAGTACAACCCCGACCCGATGACGCGGCACGCCGACATCTCGGTCAACGGCCACGTGCAACGGGTCCACTTCCCGAACACCTTCCACTTCAACCAGTTCCGCGACCTCGTCGTGCCGGTCGACCTGGGCGCCGGAACCAACACCATCAGGTTCACCGCACAGGAACTGCCGAACTGTGACGGCACCACGTACAACCAGTTCGGCCAGCGCTCGATGTACACGCCGAACATCGACTACGTAACCGTCGCGCCACTGGTCGGCTGATCTCGCACGCGACAGGACGCAGGGAACCCGAACGAAAAGGCCACCGGCGCGGGCTCCGGCGTGACACCCACCTGCTCCGCCGGATGACACGCTGGTTCCACGCAGAATGGCGCCGAGCCGACCGGCTCGGCGCCATTCTGCGTGGCGTCGATCCGGTGCGTGGTGATGGTCACGCTTGGCCGATCCGGTGTCGCTGCACGCCCAGGCGGTCGATGGCGACCTCGACCGTATCTCCTTCACGCAGGTAGTCGAAGTCGTTGGCACCGAGCGCCACGCCCGCGGGTGTGCCGGTGTTCACCACGTCACCGGGTTCCAGGACCATGAACTGGCTGAGGTACCAGATGATGTGGTGCACACCGAACAGCATGTTCGCCGTGTTGCCGTCCTGCCGCGGCTTTCCGTTGACGCTCAGCCTCATCCCCAGTGCCTGCGGGTCGCCCACCTCATCGGCGGTGACCAGCCACGGCCCCAACGGGTTGAACGTCTCGCAGGACTTGCCCTTGGTCCACTGGCCGCCCCGGTGGAGCTGGAAGTCGCGTTCGCTGACGTCGTCGGAGATCGCGTAGCCCGCGATCACCGCCGCCGCGTCCCGCGGGCTGTCCAGGTAGCGCGCGGTGGCGCCCAGCACTACGGCCAACTCCACCTCGTAATCGGTGGACACACTAGTCCGGGGCACCAGCACGGTGTCGTCCGGTCCGACGATCGTGCTGGTCGCCTTCATGAACACCACAGGCTCAGCCGGCGGTTCCGCCCGGGTTTCGGCAGCGTGGTCGGAGTAGTTGAGGCCGATGCACACCAGGGCACCCGGACGGCGGATCGGCGCGCCGATCCGCATCCCCGTGATGTCCATCGCCGGCAGGTCACCGCCGGCGAGGGCGTCGCGCACCCGCGACACACCGCCGCCGGAGAGGAAGTCACCACCGATCTCACTCGTCACGGGCCGTAGGTCACGCGCGCGACCGGACCCGTCCAGCACCACGGGAACCTCGGATCCGGGGTCGCCCACTCTCAACAGTCGCATTGCCGTTCCTCGCTCGTTCGAGTCGGTTCTGTTCTGGTTGTCGGCCGCGCGGCGACGGGGGTTCGTAAACCGCGGTGCGGTGTCACCGGGTCGGCTGCGTGGTGCCGTGCCGTGCCCAGACCGCGACGATGGCGTCGATCCGCATGACCCTCGTCGTCGTCCTCCGGGGGATCATCCGGCCATGAGGCCACCGTCGATGACGAGCTCGGTCCCGGTGATGAACGCGGCGTCGTCGGAAGCGAGGTAGAGAGCGGCGCGGGCCACCTCCTCGGAAGTGCCCAGGCGACCCATCGGCTGGCGTGCGACCAGTGCGGCACGAGTCGCCACCGGGTCCGCCGCGGCGTCGAGGAGGCGGCCGACCCAGGGCGAGTCGACGGTGCCGGGACAGATCGAGTTGCAGCGCACGCCCGTGCCCGCGTACTGCACGGCCACCTGGCGGGTCAGCGCCACCACTGCCCCCTTGCTGGCGCAGTAGGCGGCACGGTCCTTCAACCCGACCATGCCCGCGACCGAGGCGGTGTTGATGATCGCGCCGCCGCCTTGCTCGAGCATCGTGGGCACCGCGTATTTGATGCCCAGGAAGACCCCACGCGTGTTGACCGCGAAGACCTTGTCCCACTCGTCCACGCCGCAGGACACAACATCCGTGGTGGACGAGAAGCCCGCGTTGTTGCACAGGACATCCAGCTTGCCGGTCTCTTCCACCGCCCGAGCCAGCCCGGACTCGACCGATCCCGGATCGGTGACATCCACCCGCAGCCCGATCGTTCCTTCCGGAGCGGTGTCGGGGTCGAGGTCGGCCGCGAACACGATCGCGCCCTCCGCGTGGAACTGGCGGGCCATCTCGTAACCGATTCCCGATCCCGCGCCGGTGACGACCACCGTGCGACCCTCGAACCTGTTGATCATGCGGAATTCCTTCCTGCGCTATCGCAGCTTGTCGGCGAGGTGGCCGAGCTTGCGCAGCAGCACCCGGCTCGCCGTGCCCACGTCGGGGAAACAGCCCGTCCACGGGACAGGTGGCGAACGATGCCGCTCTCGATGGTCATCCCGCGTGTGATCGGGAGAGCCGGGCGATCTCGTCCGCCGCAGCGGACAGTCCGGTGATGACGGCCGCGCGGCGCTCGTCGGTGACCCGGTCCAACGGGACCGAGCAACTGACTGCGTCGACCGCCCCGTGTGCGGGCACGGCGACCGCGAAGCAGGCGAGCCCGAGGGTGTTCTGCTCGACCTCCCACGCCCAGCCGCGCGACCGGATCCCAGCCAGCTCGGTGCGCAGTTCGGCGTGGTCGGTCACCGTGTGCCTGGTGAGTGGCACCAGGGAGGCGGGCAGCAGCTCACTCACCTCCCCCGGGTCGCGGGCGGCGAGCAGGACCTTGCCCAGGGCGGTCGCGTGCCCGGGCAGACGCCTGCCCACGCGCGAGGTCACCCGGAAATGGTTCCGCGACTCCAGGCTCGCCAGGTAGACGACCTCCGCGCCGTCGAGCCTGCCCAGGTGCACCGTCTCCCCCAGGGTCTCCCGCAGCCGCGTCAGCACCGGTCCAGCCGCACTGACGACGGGGTCGCGGTCGAGATAGGACGCACCCACGCGCAGCGCCCGCAGGCCCAGGCGGTAGGCGGTGCCGTGCGCCGCGGACTCCACCCAGCCGCAGGCGATGAGCGTCCGCAGCAGGATGTGCAGGCTGGACCTGGGCACCTCGAGCAGTCGGTGCAGCTCGACCAGGGTCAGCGGGGTGCCGGCGCCCGCGAGCACTTCCAGCACGTCGATCGTCCGACCCGCGGACTTCACCCGGTCCGCTGTTGCCATGGTGTTTCCTCGGTGGTCGTGGTCAGCCCTTGAGGGCGCCGTCGGACAGTCCGCTGACGAAGTAGCGCTGCATGAACGCGTAGAACAGCAGCGTGGGGATGCTGGCGATCCAGAGGAACGCGAACACCTGCTCGAAGCTGGTTGTCGTGGGGCCGATCGCGGCGTAGAGGCCGGTGGTGATCGTCTGCTCATCACCGGGGCCGAGGATGACCGACGGGTTGAGGTAGTCGTTCCACGTGCCGATGCCGACGAAGATCGCGATGGACGCGGTGGCGGGCAGCAGCAGCGGGAAGATGATCCGCCAGTAGGTGCCCATCCTGCTCGCGCCGTCGATCGACGCTGCCTCGTCCAGCTCGCGCGGGATGGCGCGGATGAACCCGGTGTAGACCAGGACGGTGAACGGCAGGCGGGCCGCGATCTCGAACAGGATCACGCCGACCGGGGAGCCGAGCAGGCCGACCGTGTACATCAGGTACACCAGCGGGATCAGCATCGTCTGCGTGGGCACGAGCAGGCCGCACACCAGCACGGTGTAGCCGATGACGGCCTTCTTGCCGCCTGCGCGGGCCAGCACGTAGGAGCACATGCCGCCCATCAGCACGCACCCGCCGACCGTGCCGACGGTGATCCAAAGGCTGTTCAGGTAGCCGCCGGCCACGTCGAAGGACTCCGAGGTGAACGCCGCGGCCAGGTTGTCGAAGGTCAGCCGGGACGCGGTGAACCCCAGCGGGTCGGTGATGATGTCCGCTTCCGACTTGAACGCGTTGATCAGCAGGATGTACATCGGCAGCGACAGCAGGACCGTCACGCCGGTCAAGAAGCCGTGCCGCGCCAACGATCGGCGGCGGGTGCCGGAGTGGACGGTCGTCATTGCGTGCTGCTCTCTCGCCTGCGGAGGTAGCCCAGCACGAGCAGGGCGAGAACCACCGTGGTGACGGACAGGATCGCCGCCTGGGCCGACGCCGTGGCGGGCAGGCCGTCCTGCAGGCCGTCGACGACGATCTTGAAGGACAGCGTGGTGGTGGCGCCGGCGGGGCCGCCCGCGGTGAGCGCCTGGATGCGGGCGTACTCGTGCAGCAGCCCGACGAAGGTGTAGATGACGTTGATCGTCACCGCGGGCGCGATCGACGGCAGCGTCACGTTGCCGAAGATCTGCCGCCGGTTCGCCCCGTCGATCATCGCGGCCTCGGTCAGTTCGGCCGGGACGCGCGACAGGCCCGCCAGGAAGATGACGATGTTGAAGCCGAGGGACTGCCAGATGATCACCATGACCACGCTGACCAAGGCGAGGTTCTCCCTGCCGAGCCACTCGATCGGCGTGACCCCCGCGAAGGTGTTGAGCGCGTGGTTGAGCGCGCCCTGGTGGCCGAGGATCGCTCGCCACAGGAAACCGACGGCCACCTCGTTGAGCACGATCGGCGCGAAGATGATCGCGCGGTAGAGGGTGGATGACCGCCCTGGCGACCGCAGCAGCAGGGCGAACGCCAAACCGAGCGCGTTGACCAGGATGGTCGCCCCGCCCGCGATGATGCCGGTGGTGACCAGGCTGCGGCTGAAGGCGGGTTCGTCGAAGACCTTGACGAAGTTGTCGAACCCGACCCAGTCGGCGGTCAAGGTCAGGCCGTTCCACGACGTCATCGAGTAGTAGAACGTCGACAGCGCGGGCAGCAGGAACAGCGTGCCGTAGATCAGGTACGCGGGCGTCGTCATCAGGAACAGGTCGAAGGACTGCCTGACACGTCCCCGGCGAGCCACCCGCTTGGTGGGCTCCGAGCGCCGCCGTGGCGCCGGTCGGCTCAGGGTCGTCGTCATCCCGTCACCCCGAGATCTGGTCGAGTTGCCGGTCGGCGAGCCACTTCTCGTAAGCCTGCACCGAGACCGAACCGCTGAGCGGGTAGTAGTCGCGGAGCAGGCCGCCCTGTTCGATCCGCTCCCGGCTGAACTGCTCCTGCGACTCCTGCCCCTTGGCGATCTGGCTGACCGTGGCGGCCTTGTCACGCGGCACCACCACCGCGCCGTCGTCGTCGGCCACGACGATGTCGCCGGGCAGGACCAGCACCCCGCCCGCGGCGACCGGCACGTCGTAGGCCCAGGGGAACAGCTCCGACTGCGAGGCGTAGTGCGGCGTGCTGCCGGTGCACCAGATCGGCACGCCCAGCTCGCGCACCTTGCCGGTGTCCCGGATCCGGCCGTCGACCACGATCCCGGCGCCACCGCGCTTGCGGAAGTAACGGACGAGCATGTCGCCGATGCAGCCGGTGAACTCGCTGTTGTACGCCTGGATCACCAGGACATCGGCGGGCTCGATCGACTCCAGCACCGCCCACAGCGCGGTGCCCCGCTCGACGTACTCCTCATCCATGCCGGAGAAGACGTCCTCGCGTTGGGGCATGAATTGCAGTGTGACCGCGGAGCCGACGATGCGCTGGCCGGCCTGCAAGGGTTTGGGCCCCTTGATGAACGTGCGCCGGATGCCCTGGCTGTGCAGCTTCGCGCACACGCTCGCCGATCCGACGCCGTCCAGCAGCGCGAGCTCATCGGCGGTGGCCCGCTCGAACGCGGCTCCGCGCACCGGGAGCTCCGGAGCGGAGCGAGGCGGGGTACTGGACATGAATGTCTCCTTCGAGGCTGCGGTGTTTCGACTTCGCAACACCACCGGATCGCGTGGAGCGGATGCTAGCACTCATCGATAATCGTTTGCTACGTTCATGCGACTCAGATGGACGACACTTCGTTACGACAGAAGGAGGAGGCCATGACGCTTGGCCTAAGCAGACGGTCGGCCGCCAAGACGTGGATCGGGGCGATCGCGGCCGTCGTCCTGGCGGCCGGCGTCTCGGCGTGTGGCTCGACGAGCAGCGGCGGCAGCGGGGAGAAGGTCGAGCTGACGTTCTACGTCGGCGTGACCCCCACGCTGACCACCACGCTGTTCGAGCAGCAGTTCGCCAAGTTCCAGGCGGCACACCCGAACGTCACCGTCAAGCTCCTGGACGCGAACAACAAGAGCGCGGGCAGCACTCTCGACTCGCTGATCGTCAGCCACCGGGTGCCGGACGTGATGCTGTTCGGCGGTGTGCTCACCCAGAAGTACGTCAACAGCGGCGTGCTGCACGGCTATGACCCGAGCGACCCGGCGATCGCGGGCCTGCGCCCGAACGAGCGGCAGACCTACAAGGGCAAGGTCTGGGCCCAGTACTTCTCCCTCCAGCCGCAGAACTTGCTCTACTACAACAAGAAGGTGCTCGCCCAGGCAGGCGTCGCCGACATCCCGAAGACCTTCGACGAGTTCGACGCCGCGCTGGCCAAGGTCAAGGCCGCGGGCGAGACCCCGATGGCCTCGGCCGGCCAGAGCACGTGGCCCGCCAACGCCCTGCTGTGGTCGGCGATCTCCACCAAGTTCCAGGACGAACCCGATTTCTGGGACCACGTCTGCAAGGGCACCGCGAGCTACAGCGGTGACCCCGCCTTCCAGAAGGCGGCGGCCCAGTGGCAGAAGTGGTTCAAGGACGGCTACCTCCAGGACGGCTACATCAGCACGAACTACCCCGACGACCAGGCGCTGTTCGGCAGCGGCAAGGCCGCGTTCTACCCGTCGGGCTCGTGGACGGCGGCGGCCCTGCAGAAGCTGCCCAACGCCGAAGACTTCGGGGTCACCGTGTGGCCGACCGTCACCGGCAAGCAGGCGATCTCCGTCAACGACAACGGCATCACGGTGTCGGCGCAGTCCAAGCACAAGGACTTGGCCATCGAGCTGGCCAAGTTCCTCGCGACCGGTGACGGCGCAGCCGACCTGCTCAAGGCCGACTCCCTGATCTCGGCCAAGACGGACCCGATCACCTGGGAGGGCGGCCCGCTGGACAGCCAGATCGCCGAGTTGGCGAAAACTCTGCCCAATATCCCCCACTTCGGCGGCACCATGCCGGTCCAGCCACCACTGGGCAACTACCGCACGCCGCTGACGAGCGACCTCCAGGCGATGCACCTCGGCAACATCAGCCCGGACGAGGTGCTGAAGAACGCCGACAAGTACGCGGCCGACAACAAGTCCTGCTAGTCGACCCCTGAGACCTCGGGCCCTCCCCTCTCCCCCGGCCCGAGATGAGGCTGGGTCCGGTGCCCCCCGCACCGGACCCAGCCGCTTTGTCTTTCCGGACCCTCACAGCTCGGCGTCGAGGTCCCACACCAGCTTCATCGGCCCCGAGGACGAGCCCTGGTCGGGTTCCAGGTAAGGGCTCATCCGCTCGTGATGGCGCACGCCGATCTCCGGGTCGGCGGACGGGGTGGCCCGGAATGCCTCGAACGACGGTTCCGCGGTGATCACGTGGATGAGGTCGCGGCCGTCCCGGAAGATCTTCCAGTCGCGGATGCCGCGGGCGACCAGGTCGCCGCGCACCTCCCCGGGCAGCACCCGGTGCGCCTCTTCATACGCGAGTTCCTTGCCCTCACGCAGCTTCGTGCGGATGACGACTACGTCCATGGCGTCCTCCTCACTCCGTTCCACGGTGCAGGTCCTGGTGCCGCGGGGCCGCCCGGTCGTGCTCCAGCCGCAGCCGGATCCGCGTCCGGGCGGGCAGGCGGACGCACAGGTCGTCCGCCACGGCTTCGTGGCGTGGTGCGGACGTGCCCTCCGGCGGGGAGATCCGCCGCGACTCGCCCGGGTAGTCCCCCTCGAACTCATCGAACGAGACGGCGGTGACGGGGAGCTCGCCGTACATGCCGCCGACGACCCGCACCTCACGCTCCTCCGCACCCAGGTTGACCAGGTTGACCACCGTGTGCCTCGGGCCGACCTCCTCCACCAGGGCGGCGACGTCCTCGGGCAGACCGGGCCTGCCGCGGCGCGCGTCGGCCCAGCGAACCCGGGCCAGCGGCAGTCCGCCGTTGTAGAGCATCTGCGGCGCACCGCCGACGAGCTGGGTCAGGACCTCGGTGACGACCGGGTTGAGCCTCTGCCACCAGTGGATGTCGTCACCGACCGGAGGCGTCGGGAAGCGTTCCATCAGGTCGAGATGCCGGTTGACCTGCCCGAGTGCCATCCCCAGCGCCTGCTCCGGGTAGTCGGGGTTCGCGCCGCGCAGGTACATCACCCACGGGGGTTCGTGGCCCGCGTCCTCCTTGTCCCGAAAGGCGCGCACAGTCGCCCAGTCGTAGCCGGATTCCGCGGCCAGGCGGGTCAGCATGTCGGCGTCGCGCTGGTCCTGGCTCGCCCACCAGAGCCAGGTGGGGAAGGCCGGCTGCATGGGCAGGTAGTCGAACCACCCGGTCGCGTCGTGGCGGTGCGGCACCAGCCGCAGGGTGCGCTCGACATCGGCGCCGAGCCTTCCCGCCCAGTGGCCGTACAGCGAGGCGTCGCCCGGGTCCATGACGTGGTCCCGCGCGTGGCGCAGCGTCAGATCCAGGCACCCGCGAGCCAGGTCGTAGGCGTCCGGCTTCCCGGAGACGAGGACCGCGTTGAGCGCGCCGATCAGGGCCGCGGCACCGACGCTGTACAGCCCGTGCGGCCAGGACCAGCCGTAATGGCCGCCGTACCAGCGACCGCCGTGCAGCTCCCCCACTGTCCCCGACGGACCGACGTTGTCGGGGATGAGGCCGCCGTGCACGGCGGCACGCTCGACCCAGGCGCCCACGTAGTCGACGACGAAGTCGGCGAAGCGGTCGTCACCGTCGTAGAGCCAGGCGTTGACGGCCAGCGAGGTCACCGCGAGGTTGATCGGCACGTCGCCCACGCCGAGGCGCGCGTTCATCTCCACCCGCATGCGCTCGGCGTTGGCCGGGTCGGCGAGGTCGTCCCAGGTCGCGATGCCGGGCAGATCGCGCAAGGGCAGACCGTAGAGCTTCATGACGGCGCGATCGGCTGAGAACGGCCGGTCCTCGCCAAGCCCCGGCAGCGGGCCGAGCGCGCCGATGTGCGGCGCGCGCATCATGCGAAGGGCCGGGTCGTAGTTGCCGGTGGGAGAGTCGCCGAGGAAAAGGTTCGCGAACCGCAGCGCGCGCTCGCGGAAGAACTCGTCGCCCGGGTCCGCGGCGCACAGGGCGTAGAAGTACAGCATGGACTCACCCTGGTGGAACCAGTCGTAGCCGTTCTCGTACTCCCCCGTCAGCATGCCGCGCGCGGTGAGCTGCGCGGTCACACCACGCCAGTGGTGCTTGCAGGCGTCGAGCAGGTCGTCGGCGCCGCCCATCAGGTACAGCATGGGCCAGTTGAAGAACGGCTCGTAGAAGTCGTCCGCACCATCGCGGCCGAACGTGCGGCCCGCGTAGGTCAGCGATCCGTCCGGCTCGCAGTAAACCCTCTCGAACGACCGCCACGCCTCGTCCAGCCGTCGGAACAGTTCGCGCTGGAGCACCGCCCAGGTCGGAGGCCGCACGACAGGCGTGGTGGCGGTGATCGTGATGGCGCTCATAGGCCACAGCTCCTGGCTATCGGTTATCGATTACCTAATAACGTATCGACCGGCTTCCCGTGCGGTCAAACGCGATGAGCCGAGGTCCCACACCACGCAGGGTGCGGAACCTCGGCTCTGCCCGCTCGCTCAAACCGGGTGGAGGGCCGCACTCCGAGCAGTGCGGCCGTCCCGGTTCATCACTTGCCGGACACCGTCACGTGGTCCCAGTTGACCGCGCCGGTCATCTTGTCGGCCCACCAGTCGCCGAGGGCGATCATGTTGAACTGGCGTGTCCCACCGGGGCTGCCCACCAGAACGCCGTCGATCCGCATCTGCACACCCGACCCCGACCGGTAGTCCCAGGTCAGCTTGTGCCAGCCGGTGGTGCGGGGCACCGAGGTCGCCGTGGTGGTCGCGCCGACCCTGATCACGTAGTTCGAGGTCGACACGCCGGTGTTCACACCGAGGCCGCGCCAGGAGCCGCTGTCGCTCCAGCCCCCGTCGTCGACACGCGCCATCTGCGCGAGGCTGGTGTCGGCGGCGTCGTCGTGGAACCAGACACTGGCGACCTTGTACTGCTTGCCCTCCAGAGTGGTGACGGCGACGTCCTCGTCGGTGTCGGCCACGTACGACGCCGAACCGTCCTTCGCCCGGGTGGTGCTGGTCGAGACCCCACCCTTGCCCGCGGTGAACGCGCCCGCGCCGCCTTCGAAGCCCTCGGCGAACCGGGCGACCACGGCATCGGCCCAGTAGGCGGTGCCCGTGGTGCCGACCCACCAGTCACCCATCGCGATCTGGTCGAACGCGCCGAGGCCGGTGGGCGAGGCGACGAGCTTGCCGTCGACGTACATCCTCACGCCGTTGCCGGAGCCGTAGTCCCATGCGAACTCGTGCCACCCGGTCGAGCGCGGGATGGTGGTCGCGGTGACCGTGCCATCGACCCGGTAGGAGTAGTGCGTGCTCGACGTCGAAGCCTTGACGCCCAGGCCGCGCCAGGTCGCGCCGTCCCAGCCGCCCGCGTCCACACGTGCCATCGCGTCCATGGACGTCTTGGTCGCGTCGTCGTAGAGCCACACGCTGACGCGCTTCTCCTGCTTGCGCGGGAACGTCTTGTAGATGACGCTGGTCTCACCGGTCTGCTTGTAGCTCGTGGCGGTGCCGTGCCGCTGCTCGGTGCTGGTCACCGGGGCGCCCTTGCCGGTCGACCAGTTCGCCAGGCCGTTGCGGAAGTCACCGACGAAATCGTCGCCACCCGGGTAGGGGAACGAGCTGGTGACGCCGATGCCGTTGTAGTCCATCTTGGACTCTGTGAAGCCGGTTTCCCAACTGACGTTCGACGTCACGTGGTCGCCCGATTCGTTGTTGTGGAACGCCACGCCTTGGGTGTCCGACAGTTGCACGTTAGTGAAGTGCTGGCCGTAGCTGTCGTTGTCCATGTACACGCCGAAGGGTGCGTAGTCGTGCATCGAGGGGTGAGCCCGCGCCCCGTTGACGGTGATCTGCTCCCACGAGTTGTACAGGTACGGCTTGTCGTCACTCAGGCCGAACGAGTAGAGCGGACCCGTGTCGCCGCTGTCCTCGGTGGCGTTGTGGACGCGGACGCCCTTGACCAGGTTGCCCTGCGCGTACATGTCTGCCTGCGGCAGGTCCTTGATCGCGTTGATCACGACCGCGTACCGCGGCGAGTGGCTGATCTCCAGGTTGGTGATGGTGTTGCGGCTGGAGTTCATCACGTAGACGCCACCTCCGTGCCCGACCAGCTCACCGATGTACTTGATCATGTTGTTGTGCACGGTGTTCTGCGTCAGCACGTCCCCTTCACCGGGGTACCGGCCTTCGAGGAACACCCCCGAGTGGCCGACGTGGTCGATCAGGTTGTTCGACACCGTGTTGTTGCTGTTGGCGAACAGCATGAACACCGCGGAGAAGCCCGAGTTCGTCAAGTGCGAGTTGGTGATGGTGATGTCATTGGTGTTCTCCAGGAACACCATGCCGGTGCGGTTCTGGGGCAGGTTGACCTGCCGGTCGTACTGCGAGTGGGTGTGCCCCTCGCCGGAGTCGCCCGCGTTGACCCAGCCGTGGCGGTTCCACCTGGTGAAGTCGGTGAAGCCCAGGGTCAGCCCGTCAAAGGTGATGTGGTGCGCACGCGCCGACGCCGACGCGCCCGTGACGGAGATCAGCTTCTGCACCGCGGGGACGATCACGGTGGTGCTGTTGATGTCGCCGGACTCCGGGTAGTAGTAGAGGTAGCCCGACCCCGAGTCGTAGAAGTACTCGTTGGGCGCGTCCAGGAGTTCGAGCATGCCCTGGACGTAGTAGCGCGACCCGGACTTGATCGGATAGCGCACGCTCTCGCTGAGCTTGATGACGCTGTTCGTCGCGTCGACGCTCGTGATCGGGGTCTTGTCGGTGAACCAGTCCCAACTCCCGCCGGACCAGATGTTCACGCCGGCGCCGGACAGGTTCGACCAGGAGATGCCCGCGAGGTCGGTGGCGTTGTAGTTGAACTCGGTGTACGAGCTCGTCGTCCCCACCGACTCCAGGTAGGCAGCGTGCGCCGTCGGGAAGGCCTTGTCGTGCCGGTAGTTCGGGAACCGGGCCAGCCGGGCGCGCGACCCGTCGGCGTAGAGCGTGTTCAACGACTTGCCCGCGCCGATGTCGGCCCGGTAGATGCCGCCCTGGTGGAGGGACCAGCCGGTCACCTTCTGACCACCGATGACCCGGGCGCTGCCCAGACCACCGCTGGACCGGTAGACGACGTCGAACCCGTTGCGACCGGAGTCCGCGTCGGTGAAGTTCACCGTGCTCGACTGGTGGTAGTCACCAGGCGCGATGTTGACGTTGATGTCCGACGACATACCCGCCAGCTGGCCGCGGACCGAGTCCCGCGCCTTCTGGATCGACGCCCAGGGCTTGGCTGACGACCCGTCTCCGGTCGAGTCGCTGCCGGTCGTCGAGACGTAGTAGTTCACCGCCGTTTGGGCCGCCGCGAACGGCACGCCCACATCGACAGCCACCACGGTGGCGGCGACCACCGCCCCCGCCACCACCAACGCACGCACCCGTTCGGACGCCCGCTGCCTTCTGCCGGCCATCGGCCACCTCCATCATCATCGATAACCGATAAGCTAAGATGCCGTTAACTGGGCGTCAAGGACCGATTTCCGCACCGAAGAGGACCGAATGACCACTTCAGCGGCCACGCGACCACACCTGCCGCCTCTCGGGTTCGGCACCGCCTCGCTGGGCGCGGGCGACGTGGCCGACGACGTGCTGGACGCGGCCTGGGCGGCGAACGTGCGCTACTTCGACACCGCGCCGCACTACGGCCTGGGTCTGGCCGAACGCCGCCTCGGCCACTTCCTCGCCGGGCGACGGCGCGACAAGTTCATCGTCTCGACCAAGGTCGGCCGCCTGCTGCTGCCACCGGACCAGGCCGACGGACGGGTCGTCGAGGGCAGCCCGGACGCCTCCGGGCTGGTCCGGGTTCGCGACCACAGTCGGGTCGGGATCAAGCGGTCGTTGAGCGACAGCTTGGAGCGGCTCGGGTTGCAGCGCGTCGACTTGGCGCTGCTGCACGACCCCGACAACCACCTCGACGAAGCCGTCGAGACTGCGATCCCCGCCCTGGTCGAGCTGCGATCCCAGGGTCTGGTCTCGGCGATCGGCGTGGGCATGAACCAGACCCCTGGCCTGGCACGACTGGTCGCCGAGACCGACATCGACTACGTGATGGTGGCCGGGCGCTACACGTTGCTCGACCGGGTGGCCGAGGAGTCGCTGATGCCCCTGTGCGCACGGCGCGGCGTGAAGGTGGTGGCGGCGGCGATCCTGAACAGCGGCCTCCTGGCGGACCCTCAAGTCGCCACCAGCTACGACTACGAGCCCGTCCGACCCGAGGTCCGCGCAGCCGCGCGGCGACTGCAGGAGGTGTGCCGGCGCCACGGCGTGCCGCTGCTGGCCGCCGCGCTCCAGTTCCCGGGCAGGCACCCGCTCGTCGAGACGACACTGCTGGGCGCCGCGTCGGCCGCCAACGTGACCGAGTCGATGGCTGCTCTGCGGACACCGACGTCGCGAGCGCTGTGGGACGAGCTGGACGAGCTGGTGTCGGAGCTGCGACCCGCCCTGGCCGGGGGGCGGTGGCGATGATCCCGCTGATCGACGCACACCAGCACATCTGGGACACCACCCGGCACCGGCATTCGTGGCTGGACAAGTACGACGAACCGCTGAACCGGACCTGGACGCCCGCCGACCTGGCGCCCTTGGCCGCAGCCGCGGGCGTCGTCGGGACTGTCGCGGTGCAGTCCCTGCCCGACCTCGACGAGACGCTCTACCTGCTGGAGCAGGCCGAGGCGAGCCCGCTGCTGCTGGGTGTCGTCGGCTGGGTCGACCTGAGGTCGAGCCGGGTCGCCGAGCAGATCGAGTCGCTGCTCGCCGCGCCGGGCGGGCGGTGGTTGCGCGGTGTCCGCTACAACCTCTCGGCCGGCGACGAGTCCGAGTTCGCCGACCCCGCGCTGGCTGCCGGGTTGCGCGTCCTCGGAGAGTTCGACCTGGCCTTCGACCTGCTCACCGCCCCTGCGAAGCTCGGGTGGACGGCCCGGCTGCTCGACGCGGCGCCGGACACCCGATTCGTCCTGGACCACGCGGGAAACCCCGACATCGCACGCGGGCAGTTCGAGGGCTGGGCTTCGTCGATCGGGGAACTGGCCAGGCGGCCTCACCTCGACTGCAAGCTGTCCGGCCTGGTCACCAAGGCGGACCACGACTCGTGGACAGTCGCGGACCTGCGCCCGTACGCGGAGACCGTGATCGGCGCGTTCACGCCCGAGCGGGTGGCGATCGGCTCCGACTGGCCCGTCTGCCTCCTCGCTGGAGGCTACGAGCGCGTCATGGGCGCGTACCGTGCCCTAGTCGCGGAGTTGAGCGACACAGAACGCGATAATGTCGTCACCGCCACAGTTGAACGTACGTACAGACTGGCTTCGACTTGACGACGTAACCGCATCCCGCCGCAATGACATGGTGTTCCACCGCACCATCAGCGAAGCTGACGGCAGCCGGTGCCGAACTGGACGTGGACCCAGATTGAGCCAATCCGGACCGCCCTCCTCACCGACACGGCCCCTCGAAGCCGCGATCCTGAGGTTCCGCAAGCACAGCCGCACCTTCGCCCACCTGGCCAGACCGGCGGTGCACGGCGAGGGCGGTCGGCGGCCCGACATCGCCTGCGGCAGGCGGGGCGGGCACAACGATCATCCGCCCCGCGTCTGCCCAGCGTGCCTTCAGCTTGATATCATCGATTGGAGATAACATGGTTCGACTGGATTGAGGGATGTCCTGTGAGCGCGGCTGACGATTTCGCCCATCCCCCGTTGAGCAGGCACCTGCTCTCCGAGGGCGCGTACGAGATCGTGCGGAAGTCGATCCTCGACGGCACCTTCCCACCGGGACACCAACTCGTGGAGTCCCAGTTGGCGCGCAAGCTCAACGTCAGCCAGGCGCCGATGCGCGAAGCGCTGCGCAGGCTCAACCACGAAGGCCTGGTCACGGTCATCCCGTACAAGGGCAGCTACGTGACCGAGGTGTCGGAAAGCGAAGCCGCGCAGGCCAGGGAGGTGCGCAACGCGCTGGAAGAGTTGGCGGCGCGCACGGTCACCGGAAATCTGGGCGACGAATACGTGCAACGCCTTACCGCCGAAGTGGAGGGAATGCGGAAAGCAGCCACAGTGAACGATATTGCAGCGTTCCGCCTCCATGACACCGCATTCCACCGTACCGTCATCGAGGCCAGCGGCAATGCCTACCTAATTCGCATGTGGACCCAGATCGAACCCATCCTCACCGCCCTCGGCGTGGTGTCCGACCCTCGCTGGACTGGCGACCGGTCGGTGATGGCCGAAGTCCACGGCAACCTGGTCACCCTGCTCACCGGGAACGACCCCGAAGCCGCCGGGATGAAGTTCCGCGAGCACGGCCGCAACCTGGCCCATTAGCGCTGACCTGCCGGCCAGCGGTTCCTGCGTATGAGAACACAAGTGCACGGCCGCGGCGATGGAGGTTCTTCGCGTCAACATGTCGCGAGTCCACGAGATTTCGGAGGCGGAGTTCGGGGCGGTGAACGAGGTCGTGGCAGAGGTGGTTCAGGTCAGCATTCCGGTGAGGTAGGCGTTCCGCCAGGCCGCCGCCGCGCTCGTGCGCCGCGGATCACCGAGTGGCGCGCGCGGTGGCGGCTGGGTGCCGAGGCGTTCGCCGCGGCCACCGGGGCGCGGCTCGCCTCGCTGGAACGAGGCGAGTTCCCCCACATCGCCGATGCCTCTGCGCATCTCGAACCACCCGCCAGCCGTGGGAGGTTCGGAATGTGCGGACGGCTTGACGTCTACGGGACCTGAGCGGTGTGCGGGTGAGGCTCCGGGCCGGGTCCGCACGACCGCGACGGCGTGCGGACTCATCGGTTCACGGCCAGGAGCCGACCCGACGACAGGTCCAGGGGCCGGTCAACCCGTCTGACCCGCACCGTCTCCGGCGACACCGCCCGCGATCGGCTTGCGTCGGCGGCGACCGGTCGGGAACGGCTCGGCTGTCGACTCCCGCCAGATGACCCGGAACAGGGATTCCTCGTTCGGCTCGGGCTCCGTGCCGCGCAATCCCGCGATCAGCTTGGCCATGGCCTTCGAGCCGAGCCGTTCCAGGTCCACGTCGACGGTGGTCAGGGACGGGGTCATGAACTGCCCGATCTCGTTGTTGTCCCAACCGGTCACGCTGATGTCGCCCGGCACGTCCCAACCGCGTTCCCGGACGCCCCGGACGACGCCGGCCGCGACGAGGTCGTTGGCCGCGATCACCGCGGTCGGTCGTGCCCGGCTCGGGAGCGACCGGATCGCCTCGATGCCGGACTCCCCGGACCAATCACCGTCGAAGACCCCGACGGACACGAGACCGAGGCGTTCGACCGTCTCCAGATAGCTCTGCTTGCGCGCCCTCGCGGAAGCGAAGCCGGCGTCACCGGCCACGTGCAGGAAGCGGGAGTGGCCCGTCGACGCCAAGTGCTCGACCATCCTCACCACGGGCGTGGCGTCGGCCAAGTCCCCAATGCCGCGCATCTCGTCGTCGAAGTCGGCCGAGACCACCACGGTCGTGCTCTGGTCCATCTGGTTCCCCACCGAGGGGAGCACAGGCGCGAAGGAGAGGATGCCCTCGAACTGGCCTGAGTCGGCGAGCTCCAGCAGTCGCTCACTTCTCGCCCGCACGCCGCCCCCGGCACTCACCACGTCCATGAAGTACCCCGCGGCGCCCGCCGTCGCGCCGGCTCCCGCCAGCATGCGCGACGGGTTGAAGGCCATCGCGGGCATGAGGATCGCCAGCCGGCCGGTCTTCCGCGTGCGCATGGACCGCGCCACCAGGTTGGGACGGTAGTCCAGCTCGCGGATCGCGTTCTCCACGCGTTCCACGGTCGCGGGTTTCAGCCCGCCGTTGAACCGCAGGAACCGCGACACCGTCTGGGGTGACACACCGGCGAGTCGCGCCACATCCGTGATCGTCGGCCGTCGTCGCGCCGTGTCAGCGCCAGCCATCCGCTTCACCCACCCCTTCGCCGACATCCCGGTGATTTCCGAGGGTACACACTCTTGACGCAAAAAGTGATCGTTCACTATGGTCCTCGCAACCCCGAAAAGTGAACGATCACTTTTTGAGTCACGCGCGGCCCAGGACGGGGCCCGCGTCCCGTGTGCGCTGCCGCCACTCAAGGGAGCACTGCCATGAGTGCCATCAACGAACTACGCCGGCCGCGCGGGCCCCAACGGGGTGCGCGACAGCAGAACAAGGCGGCGTTCCTCTTCCTGCTGCCCTGGTTCGTCGGGCTCTTCGGGATCACGATCGGCCCGATGCTGGCCTCGCTCTTCCTCAGCTTCACCGACTACAACCTGTTGCAACCGCCGGAACTCAGCGGGTTCGACAACTGGACGCGCATGCTCCACGACGAGCGCCTGCACAAGTCGCTCAGGGTGACGTTCACCTACGTCCTGGTGTCCATCCCGTTGCAGCTCGCGCTCGCCTTGGGACTCGCCCTGCTGCTGGACAAGGGCGTGCGCGGCCTCTCCTTCTACCGCTCCGTCTTCTACCTGCCGTCGCTGATCGGCGGCAGCGTCGCGATCGCCGTGCTGTGGCGCACGGTCTTCGGGACCGACGGCCTGGTCAACGACGCCCTGGCGATCATCGGCATCCAGGGGCAGGGCTGGATCTCGGAGCCGGGAACGGCGCTGTCGACCCTCGTCGTGCTGAACGTCTGGACCTTCGGCTCCCCCATGGTGATCTTCCTCGCCGGGCTGCGGCAGGTTCCGACCTCCCTCTACGAGGCGGCCTCCGTTGACGGCGCGAATCGTTGGCGCCAGTTCGTCAGCATCACCCTTCCGCTGCTGACACCCATCATCTTCTTCAACCTGGTGTTGCAGATCATCCACGCCTTCCAGACGTTCACCCAGGCCTTCGTGGTCTCCGGGGGCAGGGGAGGTCCCGCCGACTCCACCCTCTTCTACTCGCTGTACCTGTACGAGCGCGGGTTCGGCCACTTCGACATGGGTTACGCGTCCGCGCTCGCGTGGCTCCTGCTGATCATCGTCGCGGTCTTCACCGCGATCAACTTCTGGGCCTCAAAGTACTGGGTGTTCTACAATGACTGATCACGCTACGGCCGCCACCCGCTCGCTGCCCGCCGACCGCGTTCACGTGGTGCGCCAGGCCAAGCGCCGGATGCGCACCCTCCTCAAGCACGGGCTGCTGATCCTCTGCGCCCTGACGATGCTGTACCCCGTCCTGTGGATGGTGGTCAGCTCACTGCGCCCCAAGGACGAGATCTTCCGCACCCCGGGGCTCGCCCTCGCGGACTTGCAGGTCGAGAACTACGTCAACGGGTGGAACGCCTACGCCGAACCGTTCAGCCACTACATGGTCAACTCGGTGATCGTCGTGATCGGCGCGATCCTCGGTAACCTCCTCGCCTGCTCCATGGCCGCGTACGCGTTCGCCCGGCTCGAGTTCCGCGCGAAGCGGTTGTGGTTCGCCGCGATGCTCATCACGATCATGCTGCCGATCCACGTGATCATCGTGCCGCAGTACATCCTGTTCTCGGAACTCGACTGGGTGAACACGTTCCTGCCCCTGATCGTGCCCAAGTTCCTGGCGACCGACGCCTTCTTCATCTTCCTCATGGTGCAGTTCATCCGCGGCATCCCGCGGGAGCTCGACGAGGCCGCCCGGATCGATGGCGCCGGGCACGCGCGGATCTTCTTCAACATCATCCTGCCGCTGATGGTCCCGGCGCTGGCGACCACCGCGATCTTCACCTTCATCTGGACCTGGAACGACTTCTACTCCCAGCTCATCTACCTCACCGACCCGGACATGTACACCACTCCCCTGGCGCTGCGGGCCTTCGTGGACCAGCAGACCGAAACCGACTGGGGCTCGGTGTTCGCCATGAGCGTGGTGTCCATCGTTCCCGTCTTCCTCGTCTTCCTGGCCGGGCAGCGGTTCCTGCTGCGAGGCATCGCGACCACCGGCGGCAAGTGACTGCGGGGGCTACCGCGGGCACGCGGAGGCGACCGGGCAACGCGTGCCCGGAAGCACCGCGGCAATCAACCTGACACCGTTGTCGGACAAGGAGAACCACATGACTGTCAGCCCTTTCAGACGCGTCATCGGAGCGGTCGCCGCGCTCTCACTCGTGTTGACCGCCTGCTCCGGAGGCGGCAGCGCCGGCTCGGATCCCGAGCTCAGCGACAAGCCGGTCACCATCCGCGTCACCTGGTGGGGAGCGGACGCCCGCGCCAAGCTCACCAACGAGGCCATCGCGGCGTTCCAGCAGAAGCACCCCAACATCAAGGTCGAAGGGCAGTACAAGGACTGGGCCGCCTACTGGGACGCGCTCGCCACGACGACCGCGGCCAAGGACTCGCCGGACGTCGTCCAGATGGACGAGCTCTACCTCGCTTCGTACGCGGATCGCGGAGCGCTGTACGACCTCGGCAACGTCAAGAAGCTCGTCAACACCTCGCAGTTCGACGGAGAGGCCCTGGCTACCGGGCAGGTCGGTGGAAAGCAGTACGCGCTTCCGATCGGCGTCGGCGTCATGGCCGTCGTCGTGAACGTCGACCTGTTCAAGAAGTACGGCGTGGACCTCCCCGACGACAAGACGTGGACGTGGGACGACTACGCCAGGATCGCGAAAGAGCTGACGACCAAGAGCGGCGGCGAGATCCGCGGTGTCGGCGGCGCGCCCGGTTTCGACGCCGGCAGCCTCAAGTACTGGGTCCGGCAGGACGGCGGCAACCTCTTCGACAAGGACGGCAACGTCTCGCTCAAGCCGCAGTCGCTCGTCGAGATGTGGAAGTACGGCCTGGAGCTGATCTCCTCCGAGGCGAGCGTCAGCGCCTCGACGATGGTCGAGGATCAGACCGCCGGTTTCACCGCGGGCAGCTTCGCCACCGGCAAGGCGGCCATCGGCACGATCTACAACACCCAGATCACCGCGCTGCAGAAGGCGGCAGGCGCCGATCTGCGGCTGCTCCAGCAGCCACGTGTCGACGGCGCCGACGCGGACTTCTTCAAGCCTTCGATGTACTGGGCGGTCTCGAGCCAGAGCGAGCACCCGGCCGAGGCCGCCGTCTTCCTCGACTTCATGCTCAACGACCCGGGGGCCGCGGGCATCCTCAAGACGGAGCGGGGAATCCCCGCGAACAAGGAGATCCGCGCGCAGGTCGAGGCCGGCCTCACCGGAACCGACAAGACGGCAGTCGAGTACATGAACAGGGTGACGCCGGGCGAGGCTCCGGTCGTGACCCCCAACGGTGGAAGCAGCCTCGAGCCGATGCTCCAGCGCTACACCCAGGAGGTGTACTTCGGCAAGACCTCGCCCGAGGCCGCCGCGGAGGCCTTCGTCAAGGAGCTCCAGCGCGAGGTCGACGCGGCCAAGTAGCTGCTACCCCAGGGGCCTTTCCGCCCCCTGGGGACTCCGGTCAGAAACGACGAGCAGAGAGAAACCACCCATGCCCAGCACACGGCCGCCATACCGGGTGGCCATCATCGGCACCGGCGGTATCGCCCACGCCCATGCCACAGCCATCGCCGAACTCCCCGGACGCGCTCAGCTGGTCGCGGTCGCCGATGTCGACCGTGAACGCGCCGACGAGTTCGCGAGCCGGTTCTCCGTGCCGCACGCCTCCGACGACCCGCAGGCCATGCTGGAGAGCCAGGAGCTCGACCTCGTGCACATCTGCACGCCACCGCACACCCACGCGGCTCTGGCCGCCGCGGTGATGCGGGCCGGTGCCACCGCGTTGGTGGAGAAGCCGACGGCGTTGAGCCTGCGCGAGATGGACCAGCTGGCCGCGGTGCAGGAGGAGACCGGCGCCAAGGTCCTGACCGTCTTCCAACACCGCTACGGCGCGGCGGCGGTCCGCCTCCGCCGGCTCGTCCGGACCGGCGCGCTGGGACGGCCGCTGGTCGCCACGTGCGAGACCCTGTGGTACCGGTCCGACGAGTACTTCGACGTGCCGTGGCGGGGGCGCTGGGAGATCGAGGGCGGCGGCCCCACCATGGGGCACGGCATCCACCAGTTCGACCTGATGTTGTCTGTCCTGGGCCCCTGGTCCGCGATCAGCGCGCTCGCCGACCGCCAGGCCCGGCCCACGGACACCGAGGACGTCTCGGTGGCCGCGGTCCGGTTCGCCAACGGAGCCCTCGCCACGGTGGTCAACTCCCTGCTGTCCCCCCGTGAGACGTCGCGCCTGCGCTTCGACTTCGAGTACGCCACGGTGGAGCTCGAACACCTGTACGGCTACCGCGAGGAGCACTGGCGGTTCACGGCGGCCCCCGGCCACGACGAACTCTCGGAGCTCTGGACCGCCGGTGACGAGCCGGACGTCGACAGTGGTCACAGACTCCAGATCGAGGCCGTCTTCGACGCCTGGGACACCGGGCAGGAACCCGGTGTCTCCCTGGAGGACGCACGTCGCACGTTGGAATTCGCCGCCGCGACGTACGCCTCGGCCTTCCGCGATGCCCGCGTCACCGCGGGCGAACTGGCCGGGGACGACCCGTTCACGCTCAGCATGGACGGCGGCGCAGTGCCGTGGGAACGGATCAAGGAGGCGCTGGCATGAACGTGCTCGACGTCCGGCACGAACTCGGCGTCTCGGTCGCGATCCGGGACGGCGACGTCGAACTGTTCCGCTACGTCTACAACCCGGACACGGTCCAGCTCGAATCCCCCAAGCCCTACATCCACCCGCTGCGCACCCGCGCCGGCCGAGTGGTCAGCCTGTTCCGCCCCCACGACCACGTGTGGCACAAGGGCATCGCGTGGTCCCTGCCCCACGTCGGCGAGGAGAACTTCTGGGGCGGCCCCACGTACGTCCACGGAAGCTTCTACGTACAGCTCGACAACAACGGAACCCAGGAGCACCGCCGGGCCGTCACCCTGGACCGGTCCGGCGCGACCGCGACGTTCGCCCACGACCTGGACTGGACCACCCAGTCCGGCAAGCTGTTCTTCACCGAACGCAGGACTCTGCGGGCAAGCCTGATCAGCCCGCAGGCCTGGGCTCTGGAGTTCGAAACCCGGATGACGAACGTCTCCGGGGCGGACGTGGCCATTGGATCGCCGACCACCAAGGGACGGGAGAACGCCGGCTACGGCGGCCTGTTCTGGCGGGGTCCGCGATCGTTCACCGGCGGGCAGTTCGTGAGCGCGGAAGGAACCGGTGGCGACGAGGTCCGCGGGAAGCGCATGGAGTGGATGGGCTTCGCGGGCCGCCACGACGAGACGGCCGAGCAGTCGCTCGTGCTCATGGTGGACGACACGGCCAACCCGAACCACCCGCCGCAGTGGTTCGCCCGCACCGAAGAGTTCGCGTGCCTCAACCCCGCACCGTTCTTCAGCGAGGAACTGACCGTCGAACACGGCGCCACCGTGCGATTCCGGTACGGCGTGGGCGTTGCCGACGCCGACGCGAGCGCGGCTCCCGCGCTCGCGGACGCCGTTCGCCAGGTGCTCGCGCGTTCCGACGCGCAGAGCGCTGCCGAGCAGCCCGGACCACACGTCGGCGGTGAACACAACCGGAGGTGACGGCCATCCAGGTTCCGGCCGAGGCGTCGTCGCCCTCGGCGACGGCAAGTTCTGGTCGGCGTTCGGGCGCGTGCTGCTGTCCCTGGTGGTCGCGCCGGGCTGGAGCTACCTGCCGTACCAGCGTGGACTACGGCAACCAGCGGGGTTTCACCCTCACCACCGGGTGACCTCGCGGCGGGACGGCCGGACCGGCCGGTCGTCCCGCCGTCGCGAGAGGAAGGTCTGGGCGCACCTGCTTGTGCACCAAGCGACCCGCTCGCTGATGCACACCGCCGCCACCGACGCCGGCATCGATCCCGACCGCCCCGTCAGGGCGCTCGTCCATGATCGCGTACCAGGCCTCGATGCGACCGGTGCCGGTGTCCGCGGCGACCCGATCAGCGTGTTCGGCGAGGGAGACCTGGGCGCGAGCACTCAACGGTGCCGGCGAGTCGAGAACATGCTCAACCGCGCTCACCGATCCTCACCCCTCACGGTCTACGAACCGCATTCACCCTGCCGAACTCTCTTCGCACTCGTCGTGAGGACTCCATGACCAGTGCCGTCGTAAGTTCCGCTCGACCTACCTGCGGACTGCGACAGGACCGCTATGTCGGCGTGAGACGCGATCTTGATCAGCGGCATGACCGGATGCCTGCGTCAATCGCGACGGCCGTCGGTCAGATGGATGTGACGTAGCCCTGGACCAAAAGCCGCGACGTGGTCCGCAGTGCCGTGGTGTGCCTTCGTGGATGTGAAGCGTGTGCCGCTCGAAAAGTCATCGTTGCTGGTCAAGCGGCATGTATGTATTCGTTGATGAGTCCGCCCAGGATGCGGGTGCGGTGCAGTCTGTTGGTGTCGAGGTCGTGTACCGCGGTGGGGTGCTGCTGGGCTTCGGGTGGTAGTTGGTCACGGGCCTGGTGGGGCCGGTGTCGGTTGTAGTGGTCTTCGTAGGTCTTGAGGACATGCCGTGCGTGGCTCTCACCGGTGATCAGGATGTGGTCGAGTGCCTCGCGTCGGATGGTGCCGATGACCCGTTCGCAGTGGGCGTTCATCCGAGGTGCCTGCGGCGCGCTTCGGAGCACGTGTAGATCGTCGGCTTGGAAGACGGTGTCGAACGCTTCGCCGTACTTGCCGTCGCGGTCGCGGAGCAGGAAGCGCAGGGGCTCCATCCGGTGCCCGAGGTCGGCGGCGAGGTTTCTGGTCTGCTGCGTGGTCCATGCCTGTGCGGGGTGGGCGGTGACGCCGGTGATGTGCAGGCGCCGGGTGCCGTGTTCGAGGAACGCCAGTACGTACAGACGTTTGCCGAGCACGGTGTCGAGGTGGAGGAAGTCCGCCGCGATGATGCCCTGTGCCTGGGCGGTGAGGAACTCGCGCCAGCTCGGGCCGCAGCGGCGTGGCACCGGGTCGATGCCCGCGTCGTGCAGGATCTGCCAGACCGTCGAGTGGGCGATCCGGTGGCCGAGCCGGGCCAGTTCGCCTTGAATCCGCCGGTGACCCCACCGCGGGTTCTCTCTGGCGAGCCGCAGCACGAGCGACTTGATCGCCGCTCGAGTTGGTGGACGTCCGGTGCGTCGCCGCGCGGTGTGGTCCCACTTGCGGGCCACGAACCTGTGGTGCCAGGCGAGCAGGGTGCCCGGCGTAACGGGAAAGACCTCTGGCCAACGGCGACGGTCCACCAGTCCGGACAGGGCGGCGAACCAGAATCGATCCGCAGGCTTGTAACGGACCGGACCCGCCAGTTGCCGACGAAGGACCGCGTTCTCGTGCCGCAGCACAAGCAGCTCGGCGTCCTTCGCGGCCTCGCTGCGCAGCAGCGCCGACGGGATGGACAGCAGCTTCCGGGTCGCCTGGTACAGCAGGGACACGATCACCCGGACATGCTCTCAACACGCTGATACCCCTGCTCTACCAGCGACGATGACTTTTCGAGCGGCACACCATGGCGCCGCCATCGTGCTGACCGACCACACACACCAGGACCGCCGAGACCCTCCCGGACCACCGGGCCCTGCTCCTGCTCCTGCGCGACGGCCGGCTGACCACCGCCGGCCCACGCATGGTCGCGATCAGCCTGCGCTGCGCCGACCTCGACCGCGTCGCCGAACGCCTGCCGCTCCGCGGCACCGCGGAGCGGCAGCCCGGCGGCCTCCACCTCGTCGTGCCCGGGACGTGGACACCCTGTTGATCGCCGCCCTCCGGTTGGGCTGCTCCGTGCTGCAGGTGCGGTCATGATCGGCCTCGTGCGGTATCTCGGGTCGGATCTCCTGCGTTCACAACGGTTTCTCCTACCGATGCTCCTCTACGTCGTGCTCCTCGCACCGTTGCTGGGCGGCGACCCGGGGCCGTCGCCACAACTGTGGACCTTCACCGCGCTGGTGCTCTGCCCGGTCTCGTGCTGGCTCGCCGTGACCGTCGCCAACAGCGAAGACCCCGTACAGCGGCAGGTGACCATCGCCGCAGCGGGCGGACCCACCCGAGTCGCCGTCGGCGTGCTGGTCACCTGCGTGCTGGCCGACACCGTCCTCGTCGCGATCGCGATGTGCTGGCCGATCCTCACCTCCTCGTACGCCTTTCCCGCGCAGGCAGTCATAGCCGGCGTGCTGGCCCACGTCGCGGTCGCCGGCACCGGCACAGCCGCCGGTCTGCTGTGCGCACGACCCGTACTGCACGGCGTCGGGTGGAGCGCGGTCGTAGGCGGCGGCACGGTGTTCATCGCGGTGACCCAGAACTGGCTGCCGCCGGTCGGCCTCGCAGTCCGGTCCCTCAACGAGAGTCCCGTGCCGACCAGCACACTGGCGCTGGGCGCCGAACCAGCCCAGCGGGACGCGACCGAGCTTGGTCGCGACCCGCCTGCGCACGGCGAGCTGGAAGTCGATGTCCGCGTCGTGCATCAGCTGGTATCCCACCGCCTGAGCGATCAGCCGCACGACCAGCGCACCCGCCGCGAACGCGACCACGAGCCAGACCGCGCTGCGGTCCGCGGCCGGGCGCAGCAACTCCACCGCCAGCAGGTAAATCGCCACGAACGTCGCCAGCGAGGACACCGTGGCGACGGCCTGCAACACCACGCCCGCAGCGATTCGGCCGCGCACGGGCTGCAACATGGCGCGCAGGCCGTCTTGACTCCCGGTCATCAGTGGGCGACGCGATCCGGTTTGACCGCGAACACCGCGAGCAGGGTGGCCACGGCGAGTACCGCAGCACTGACCAGGAACGCGGTGGCGTAGCCGTCGGTCAACGCCCCGTCGGTCAACGGGCCGGCCGCGGCGGTGACCGAGATGGCCACGACGTTGAGAGCAGAGATGCCTACCGCGCCACCGATTTCGCGCATGGCGTTGGTCAGCGCGCTGGCGACCCCGGAGTCATCAGGGTTGATCCCGTCGAGGGTCAGCTTCATGACGGTGGTCAGCGCCGCGCCGATCCCGAGACCCACGACCAACTGCGCGGGCATCACCGTGGTCCAGAATCCGGTCGTCGGGTCGATGAAGCCGAGCCACCCGATCCCGAGCACACCCGCCACGAGACCCGTGATCACCACTACCCGCGCGCTGAAGCGACCGAGCAGGCGCCCCGCGACCACCGAGCCGACGAAGATGCCGACACCGATGGGCACGAAGGCCAGGCCGGTCCGTAGCGGCGTGTAGTCCTGGACGACCTGGAGGTAGTAGGTCAGGAAGAGGTAGAACGCGTACAGCGCGCCACCGATCAGGAAAACCACGGCGTACCCACTGCCGCGCACCCGGTCACGCACGACCCTCAGCGGCATCATCGGTGCGTCGGACCGGTGCTCGATCCACACGAACGCCCCGAGCAACACGAGGCCCGTCAGCACGAAGGCCAGCGTGGGAAGGCTGAGCCAGCCGCGTTCGACGGCCTGGGAGATGCCGTAGATCAAGGCGCCTACGCCGAGCGTGCCGGTCACCGTGCCGGGCAAGTCGTAGCGGACGGGACCGCTGGCTCGGCTGTCGCGCAGCACCCGGACCGCCGCGATCAGGATCAGCAGCACCACGGGCAGGTTGATCAGCAGGCACCACCGCCACGAGCCGTACTCGGTGAGCACACCTCCCAGCACCATGCCGACGACACCGCCGGTGCCCACCGCCGCGCCGAAGATGCCGAACGCCTTCCCGAGTTCGGCGGGATTGGTGAAGGTGGTCACCAGCAGCGCCAGCCCGGCGGGCGCGAGGAACGCCGCGAATCCGCCCTGCACGGCACGCGCGGCGAGCAGAGTTTCGGTGTTCTGCGCCAGACCGCCGACGGCCGATGCGAGGGCGAAGCCGACGAGCCCCGCGATGAAGAGCCGTTTGCGCCCGTGCAGGTCGGCGAGCTTGCCACCGAGGAGGAGCAGCCCTCCGAAGGTCAGGGAGTACCCGGTGACCACCCACTGCTTGGCGACATCGGACATGCCGAGTGCCTGTTGGGCCGACGGCAGGGCGATGTTGACCACCGAGGCGTCCAGCACGACGAGCAGCTGGGCGGCGGCGATCACGGCGAGCGCTAACCAGCGTCGTGGATCGGCACTGCCCGAACTCTCGCTCGTCGTCTCGGCACTGGGCTGTGCCATGGGGCTCCCCAATCGATCCGGGCGGCTTCCGCCGCCGACTTTGCGACAAACTGTCATAAAATGAGCCGACCGAGGCCGGTGTCGAGCATTCGAATGGTCAGACGGGAACGGTGGACCGTCGCGGTGCGGTAGCCACCAGCGCGACCACTGCCGCGACGGCGAACAGCACCGCTCCGACCACGAAGGCCACGACGTACCCGCCGGTGAGCGCCTCAGGGCCGGTTCCGACGGTTGCGAACAGGGCGACGGCGTTGAGCAGCGACACGCCGACAGCGCCCCCGATCTGCCGCATCGCGTTGGTGAGCGCGCTCGCCACTCCGGTGTCCTCGGGCAGGACACCGTCGAGCGTGGTTTTGGTGACCGTGGTCAGCGCCGCACCGATGCCCAGTCCGCCTACGAGCTGGGCAGGCACGATCAGGGACCAGATCCCACTGGAAGGGTCGAGGGTGCCGAAGGCCGCGAGCCCTGCCGCCCCCAGAACGAGCCCGGTGACCAGGATGACGCGCGGCGTCGTCTTGGCCAGCAGCCGTCCCGCGCCGAGCGAACCGATGAAGATGCCCACGCCGCTGGGAACGAAGACCAGACCGGTCAGCAGGGGCGAGTACCCGCGGACGAGTTGCAGGTAGTAGGTGAGCAACAAGTAGAAGGCCAGCAACGCCGCGCCGACGAGGAACACGATCAGGTAGCCCGCGCCGCGGACGCGGTCGACGACGATCCGCAACGGCATGATCGGACGCCGCGAACGCCGCTCGACCACCAGGAAAACGGTCAGCAGCGCCAACCCCGCCACGATGAACCCGACGGTCGCCGGATGCGTCCACCCCTGCGTCTCGGCCTGCCCGATGCCGTACACGAGCGACCCCACCCCGAGCGTGGCGGTGAGCGCGCCGGGAAGGTCGTAGCCGGCGACCCCGCTCCCGCGGCTGTCGTCGAGCAGGCGCAGCGCCGGCACGATGATGAGGACCGCGAGCGGCACGTTGATCAGCAAACACCACCGCCACGAGCCGAGCTCGGTCAGCACGCCGCCGAGCACCATGCCCACGGCCATGCCCGACCCCACCGCCGCGCCGAAGACCCCGAAGGCTTTGCCCCGCTCCTTCGGGTCCTGGAACGCGGTGGCGAGCAGGGCGAGCCCGGCCGGGGCCATGAGGGCGGCGAACACGCCCTGGGCGGCCCTGGCGAGCGGGAGCATGAGCGCACCGGTGGCCAGACCCCCGATGAGCGAGGTGAGCGCGAAGCCCACGACACCGACGAGGAAGATCTTCTTGCGGCCCACCATGTCGGCCAACCTGCCGCCGACGAGGAGGAACCCGCCGAACGTCAACGTGTAGGCGGCCACGACCCAGTGCCGTGCCGCGTCCCCCATGCCCAACTCCGCCTGCGCGGAAGGCAGGGCGATGTTGACCACCGAGGAATCGAGCACGATCAGCAACTGCGCGGCGGCGATCACCGCCAGGGCACCCCAGCGCCGTGGGTCGAGACCTGCTTCACCCGACATGCGTCCTCCCCGACGTAGACCGACGCCGAGGACTTTACAACACCCTGTCAGAAAGTGTCGTCACCTCCTTCGGGCACCGACTCCGTCGAGGAAGAGGGCCAGCTTGCGCTCGAACCAGGTCGTCGTGGAACCGCTCACCGCGTCGAGCAGCACCGACCGCAGGCGGGGGTCGTAAAGGTCCAACCACGGGTCGACCAATTCGCGCCTGCGCTGCTGGGAGGCTTCCAGTGACGTGGCCCCGTCCCCTGCCGGCGCCACGAGGAACTCCTGGACGACCAACTCCGCGAGCATGTCGACCACCAGCATCGCGACTTCCGCGGAGAAGCCGAACCCCATCAGGTGGACGCCGGTCTCGTTGTCCCTGCGCACCAGGGCCGGGCTGGTCAGTCGCAACGCGGTGATCTCACGCGCCAGGCCGGGGTGCGCGTCGTGCAGCCGCCAGTGCGCCCAGGCGGTCTCGTCCAGGAACGACCTCCAGCCGTCGACCGGCAACGGCCACTCGATCGTCTCGACGGCGTGGTCGATAGCGGCGGCGGCGAGGTCGTCCCGGCTCTTGAAGTACCGGTAGAGCGTCGAGTGGGAGATGCCCAGCCGCTCCCCCACCGCAGAGACGGTCAGTCGGGAGAACCCGATCTCCAGCGCGGCGCGCACGATGGCCTCCCGGTCCGCGACCGGTGGCCGACCCATCCTGGTGGCCGGCTTCGCCGTCCCGTTCGTTCGTCCCGCACCCATCCTCGACCTCTCCCCGACGACAACCCGCGACAATCGTACGAACCGCCTCAGGCGCCCACTCGCCGGCGGACGGTGGCCAGCATCTCGCCGGCCAGCGCGTCCACAACGGCGACCTGCGGCAGAAGCTCGGACTCCGTGGTGATCGCCCGGAAAACCAGCCCCACGGTCACCCCGTGACCGGGTCGGCGCACGACCTCGACGGTGTCACCGGCCCGCACGCTGCCCGGGACCAGCACCCGCAGGTAAGCACCGGGCAGGGCGTGTTGGGTGAAGGTGTGGATCCACCGCTTTTCGTCCATCCAGGCGGCGAACGTCCGACACGGCGTGCGGGGCGCGCTCACCTCCAGCACCAACTCGGAGCCGATCCGCCACCGCTCCCCGATCTCCGCCCCGGTCACGTCGACCGCCACGGTGGTCAGGTTCTCGCCGAACACCCCGGAGGCCAGATCGCGCCCCAGCTCGGCCTGCCACAGGTCCAAGTCCTCGCGCGAGTACGCGTAGACCGCGCGGTCCACGCCTCCGTGATCCTCCGGATCGCTGATGAAGTCCCCCGCGAGACCAGAATTCCCGTACGCGGGAATCCCGACAGCGACCGCTCCGGCAACGGGCTGCTTGTCGATCCCGCTGCTGCCTGTCCTGGCCAGCATCGGGCGAGGTGCACCTACGTTGACCGACAACACGCGTCCAAGGCTCACCATCGCAACATAGCGGCATCGAGCGCGACGACGCCGTTCGTCGGGATCCTGTGCGATCACCCGTGCGGCGGTTCCCGATCGGGTCGATGCTCACCACAGACGACCGAACCGGGCTGCCGGCGTGCCGCCGGCCACGAGGCCGGTAGCCCCACCCGGGTAGAGGACCACGGTGTCGCACTTTCGATAAGGTGTCATACGATGCCGGAAATCCGCCACGTCTCCCTGGCGCCGACGCGGACGCAGAACCTCCGACCGTCGGCGGACATCAGCGCGCACCGCCACGACGATCACCAGATCGTATACGCCGGCTCCGGCGTAGTGGCGGTGATGACGGACGCGGGCACCTGGTTCGCCCCGGCCACGCAGGCGATCTGGATTCCGGCGGGCACGGTGCACGCCCACCGCGCACACGGCCGAGTCGACCTCCACCTGGTCGGTCTGCCCGCGCGGGCCAATCCGCTCGGTCGGCGCGAGCCGACGGTGCTCGCCGTCGGCCCGCTGCTTCGCGAGCTGATCATCGCCTACACCCGCGAACCGGTCGAGGACTGCCCGGAACGACGGCGACTCCGCGCCGTGCTCCTGGACCAGCTTCGCACCTCGCCTCAACGGGCCGTCCAACTACCGACCCCGTGCGACCCCCGGTTGGTCCGACTTTGCGCCGCGCTGCACGACGACCCGGCGGATCCGCGCACCCTGGCCGAACTGGGGGCGACCGTCGGCATGGGTGAACGCACCGCGAGCCGGCTGTTCCGCGCCGACCTGAAGATGACCTTCCCGCAGTGGCGCACCCAACTGCGCCTCTATCACGCTCTGCGAATGCTGGCCGACGACGTGCCGGTGACCACTGTGGCCCACCGCTGCGGATGGTCCTCGGCCAGCGCCTTCATCGAGGCCTTCCGCCGCACGTTCGGACACACCCCAGGCGCCTTCCACCGCCGTGGCCTGCCCTGACCCAGTCAGCCGGCACGCACCCCAAAGTCGTTGCGCATCAAGCAACTTCTTCAGTCGAAGTCAGCGATCAGGGCCGACACCGTCGGTTCGACCGGCGACCACAGGGGGATCGCCACGGTGCCGACCTCCACAACCTCTACTATGCACATTAGTACTGCGACTCGACGAGGTCGCGGGCCCGTCGACGACGAGCGGGTGCGGCTTTCCGAGGAGGTCTTGATGCGGCGTGGGATCCACGCGGTCGTCTGCCTGGCGCTGATGGCCTTGGCCACCGCGTGCGGCCAGACGGGCGCCCAGCACGCAGCGTCCGACACCGCGGATCCAGGGTTGGCCCACGTGCACGGCCTGGGAGTGGATCCGGCGGACGGCACGCTGTACGCGGCGAGCCACCACGGCGTGTTCCGCGTGCCGGCGGGCGTCACGGCTGAGCGGGTCGGCGACGGGATGCAGGACACGATGGGGTTCACGGTCGTGGGCCCGAACCACTTCCTGGGCAGCGGCCACCCGGATCCGAGGGACACCGGCAAGGCGCCGCATCTCGGTCTCATCGAGAGCCTCGACGCGGGGAAGACTTGGCAGTCGCTGTCGTTGGAAGGCGAGGCCGACTTCCACGCCCTGGAGGCGAAGCACGGCGCCGTGTACGGCTACGACAGCCAGACCGGGCAGCTCGCCGTCACGTCCGACCGGCTGAACTGGGATCGACGCGCCCGGGTGCCGCTTGCAGACTTCGCGGTCAGCCCGTCGAGCCCGGATACCGTGCTGGCGACCACCGAGCAGGGACTCGCACGCAGCACCGACGGTGGGCGCACCTTCACCGCGCTGGCGGGCGCACCGGCGCTGCAACTGCTCGACTGGCCCGCCGAGGCGACCATCGTCGGCGTCGCCCCGGACGGCGGAGTCCACACCAGTGCGGACGGCGGGGTGACGTGGGTCCGCACGGGTCAGGTGCCCGGCAAACCAACCGCCGTGGCCGCCCACGGACCCGCCGAGGTCTTCGTCGCCACCACCACGGCGATCCACGGCTCAACCGACGGTGGACGCACGTTCACCCAGCGGCAAGCGCTCCACTGACCCACACGCCCTACTCGGCGAACGGCGTGCTCTGACGATGCTATTTCTCGGAAACGGTCGATGCCCGACGGTGCGCCTGCCGTAGCAACCGTCCGCCCCACACGACACCGACTGCGGCCAGCACCAGCCATGCTGTCGCCGCCGCGATCGATCGGGGCGAGTCCAGGTCGAGCAGGGCGTCGCCAAGGGTGACGGCCAAGGCGGTGGTCGGCACCAACCCGAGCGCGGTTCCCGCGGCGAAGGAGCCGGGGGTGACGGCGGTGACGCCCGCGCCGTAGTTGGACACCGTGAACGGGATCACCGGCAGCAGCCGGAGCACCACCGTGGCGGCCAGGCCGTTGCGCGCGAAAACGGAGTCGAGCACCAGCAGTCGTCCGGCGCCCAACCGGCCCGCGACCCGAGGCCGTCCGGCCAGGCGCGCGATGGAGAAGGAGATCATCGCCCCGGCGGTGAACCCGGCCACGGCGATCGCCAGTCCGGGCAGGATCCCGAACAACAGGCCGGACGCCGTGGCGAGCACCGGTTTCGGGAAGAACGCCGCCGTTCCCGCCGCGCACAGCAAGAAGAACACGAGTGAAGACCACAGGCCGGTGCCGCCGACCCAGCCGCGGAGCTGTTCGGGACCCGGCAGGTCGACGGCCGCGGCTACGACGGCGAGCACCAAGACCACAGCGGCAAGGCCGATCATCCGCCAGCGCCGCACCGTCTCCCCCTGACCGCTCTGCCGCATCACCTCACCGCCCGGAGCGGTCTACTATGAACGACCGTAGCCGGTGTGGAACCCTGTGCCGCGATGGAACCCCAGCTCCGCGACCACACCGAACCGGAGCGACTACGGCGCATCGACCAGCCACTCGTCGCCCGGCGCCGGCCTGCCGACCGTCGGCGGACGACCACACCGCGCAAGCACTCGATCCGCAACAAGATAGCGTCGGCGGTGAGCGTGCTGCTGCTCGCCGGGCTGACCGTCGTCGTGGTACGCGAGACCGTCACGCCGATCCCCTCGCCCATCGACGTCGCGGCGTAGCCACCCCTGATGCACACCACGACGGTGGGCACGCTCCCCCAGGTCGCACTCCCCCGGCGCCCAACCCCGATCCGGCGCTGTTCGACGCGGCCACCGCCTCGGCCGAGCTCCCGCCCGGCGGGGAGTTCACCGCGCAGGGGAACAAGAAGTGGACGGTGGTCCCCGGCGCGGCTCCGGCAGTCGGCGGGCCGAACCGCATCACGTACACGGTGGAGGTCGAAGAAGGCATCCAGCTCACGGGCGGTCCGGAAGGCTTCACGGCCGACGTCACCGGCATCCTCGCCGATCCACGCGGGTGGAGCGGCGACGGGCAGCACGGGTTCGAGCGGGTCGACAGCGGCAAACCGGACCTGCGCATCAGGCTCACATCGCAGCTGACCACGCGTGAGGTGTGCGGGTACTCGATCCCGCTCGAAGGGTCGTGCGCGACCACCGAGGTCGTGACCGTCAACGTCGCCCGCTGGGTGCGCGGCGCGGTGTCGTTCCAGGGCGCGTCAGTCGAGTACAAGCAATACGTGATCAACCACGAGGTCGGCCACGGTCTTGGCTACGACCACAAGTCGTGCCAGGACGACCGCGCCTTGACGCCCGTGATGATGCAGCAGTCCTGGGGCGTCTCGAACGACTACCTGGCCGCCCTCGGCACGGACCGTGTAGTCGCCGACGGCAAGGTGTGCAGACCGAACGCGTGGCCGTACCCGACCGGTAGTCGCTGAGACCGGCCGAGCACCCTGACAACTATCCACCATAGGACATTTGTGTATCGTGGAGCCGTGCTCCACCGTTTCCGCACCCGGGCCTCGCAATGGGCTCTGGTGTGGGCTGTCGCGTTCGCCGTGGTCGGCATGCACCACCTCGGCACGCAGGAGCCGGCCGTCCACGCGACGGCCGCTTCGGCAGCCGCAACGGTGGTCGACTGCTGTGACCATGCGTCCGAAGAGCACAGTCCGGCACCGACCGGGCAGCACGACATGCTGCACTTGTGCCTGGCGATCCTGTGCGCCGCACTGGGTTTGACTCTCGCCATGCTCGGCCTACGGGGTCGAACCGTCACGGAGCGCCTCAGGTCGCTGTCGACGCGCACGGCACGGCCGAGATCCCCTCCTGCGAGACCGGGCGGTGCACCAGCACGGCTGGCCGAACTCTGCGTCCTGCGGCTGTGACCGGCGGCGCGTGACGTCCTCGTAGGACGTTGACGCGACGCCGCACATCCGACTGGACTTCACCACCGCAGAGGACATCATGACCAGGAAGAACCTGGTCGGGACGGCGCTTGCCGTCCTGACCACCGGACTCGTGCTCGCCGGGTGCGGCGACAACCCCGACTCCGGTTCCGGCGGCCACGACATGGGCAGCATGACCGGAACCACCAGTCCCACAAGTTCCGCCAGCGCTGCCGCCGCGCCGTCGGGTGAGCACAACGACGCCGACATCACGTTCGCCCAGGGCATGATCCCCCATCACCAGGGCGCGATCGAGATGGCCAAGCTCGCCAAGGGCCGGACCTCCAACGCCAAGGTGCTCGACCTCGCGTCACGGATCGACAAGGCGCAGGATCCCGAGATCAAGACCATGACCGAGTGGCTGAACAGCTGGGGTGCCCAGGTGCACACCACGGGCATGCCGGGCATGGACCACGGCTCGGACATGGCCGGCATGAGCGACGCCGAGATGGACATGCTGAAGCAGGCCAAGGACGCCGACTTCGACAAGATGTTCCTGGACATGATGATCAGGCACCACCAGGGCGCGATCGACATGTCGAAGGTGGAACTCGAGCAGGGCAAGAACACCGACGCCAAGAAGCTCGCCCAGCAGATCATCGACTCGCAGCAGACCGAGATCACTGAGATGCAGGGGATGCTCGCGGCCGGCTGACCGTCGGCGGAGTTCCAGGCACCCGCATCACGCGGAACGACGCCGGAACGAGAACACGAGAGACGTCGGGCGAGCAGACGGGAGACACACGTCCGCTCGCCCGACGCAGCCGCCGAGGAGGGGGAGAGCCTCGACGGCCAGGGTCGCGCGCGGGCAACGCCGACCCATCTCCTACTATATGCCTTAGTAGAACTGCGACTTCTGACGCCATCCTCGACCGCGTAACATGTCGTGGTCGAAGGGGGCGTGATGCACGGGCTCGGCGAGTTGGAAGCAGCGGTGATGGACGTGCTGTGGCGCGCGCCGGGGCCACTCAAGGTGCGCGACGTCCTCGACCGGCTCGACACCGGCAGGCAACTCGCGTACACCACAGTCCTGACCGTGCTGGACAACGTGCACCGCAAGGGTTGGGTCCAGCGTGAGCTGGTGGGCAAGGCCTACCACTACGAAGCGACGACGAGCCGCGCCGAAGCCGCGGCCAAAGCGGTGCGCGAGCTGATGAACGCCTCTGGCGACCCGGACGGCGTGCTGCTGCACTTCGCGCGCTCGGCGTCGGAGCACGAGACAGAACTGTTGCGCAAAGCCCTGCCGAAGAGGTCGCGCAAGACATGACCGTGGCCGCCGCACTGCTGGTGACGGCAGGCCTGATGGGCGTACTGGCACCCCGTCAGCTGTTGCGCCTGGTCACTCGCGGCGCCGATCCGCTCGTCCCGCTGCTGGCGTGGCTGGCGTCCGCGGTGAGCGTCGTCACCACCTCCGCGCTGGCCGTGACCCTGCTCCTCCTTCCGGACCACGGCACGGACGCGCTGGCACTCGCGCACGAGTGCTGGTCATCGCTCGAACACGGGATGGCTCCGCGGGTCGAGGCCACCGGTGGCGTCGTCGGCCTGGTGCTACTGACCGGACTCCTGATCCGGCTCGCGGTCTTGAGCGTCAAGGGCGCACGGCACCGGGCACGCAGGCGTCGGGACCACCTCGCCGTGCTCCGGGTCGCGGCCCGCAGCGAACCCGGTTCGCCCTCGACGCTCTGGCTCGACCACGACGAACCGCTGGCGTTCAGCCTGGCCGGCACACCGGGCGTCGTCGTCGCCACCGAAGGCCTCAACCGGCGACTGACGGGCAAGCAGGTCGACGCCGTGCTCGCCCATGAACGTGCCCATCTCGACGGCAGGCACCACCTCCTCGTCGCCACGGGTGACGCGTTGTCGACCGTGCTGCCGTTCCTCCCCCTGTTCCGGCGCGCCCCTGGTGTCGTGCGGGAGTTGGTAGAGGTAGCCGCGGACGCCGCCGCGGTACGAGCCTGCGGCGTCGAGGCGGTCCGGGCCGCCCTGCTGAAGGTGTCGGGCCACGGCGCGCCGGGCTCGGCGCTCGCGATGGGCCGGGATTCGGTCGAGGTCAGGCTGGCGCTCCTGGCTCACCCACGTCGCCGCCCGGACTCGGCGCGCAGCCTGCTGGCGTACGGGGCAGCCTGCGCGACCGCCTTGACGATTCCGGTCGTCACCGCGTTCGGCGGACTGCTGGCCGTGATCTTGGTTGCCTGTCACTGAACCCGAATCCGGACGACGACGACCTGGAGCCGACTTCGCCAGTCTTACTATCAGTGATAGTAGACGAACACCGCATGCGTCCGTAGCCTGTCCGAGACCCAGGGGTCACCCAATCGGATTACCTCACGAAGGAGGCTGCGCGTCCGTGTCGTCCACATCCGCTCAGCGCACGATCCGGGCCGCGTTGGCGGCCACAGCCGCCGCGGTGGTCTCGGTCGGTGTCGTCGCGCCGCAAGCGGCAGCCGATCCGGCGGTACCTGCCAACGCCTCCGAGGCACTGAAGAAGTACACCGAACTGGCCGGCCAGGCCGAGAAGCTCAACGAGGAGCACCTGCGCGCCCAGGACGACCTCAAGGCCAAGCAGTCCGAGTTGGACAAGGCCAACAGCGACCTCACCGGCGCACGCCAGGCCGAGGAGAACCTGCGCGGCCAGGTCGACCTGCTCACCGAGGCGAGCTTCGAGGGCGCCCGGTTCAACCAGCTCTCCGCGCTGCTGGTCAGCGACTCGCAACAGGACTACCTGAACCGGATGTCCGCGCTCGGCATCCTGGCGGCCGACAACGCGGAGACGCTCGCGAGCCTGTCCAAAGCGGTCACCGACGCCGATGACGCCCAACGGCGGGCCACCGACGCCGCCGGCGCCGCCACCAAGATCGTGGACGACATCGCCCAACGGAAATCCGACCTGGACAAGCAGGTCGCCGACGCGCGCGCCCAGTACAAGCAACTCAGTTCCGCCGACAAGGCCATCCTCTCCAACCCCGGCGACACCTCGCGCATCGCGGTGCCCGCGGGCACCGCCGGCAAAGCACTGGAGTACGCCCTCGCGCAGCGAGGCGACCCCTACGTCTTCGGCGCGAACGGCCCGGACGCCTGGGACTGCTCAAGCCTCATGCAGCAGTCCTACCGCACCGCCGGCGTCTCGATCCCCCGCACCAGCTACGGCCAGGCGGGCGTCGGCCGTCAGGTGTCCCGCGGCGAGGTCAAGGCAGGCGATCTGATCATCTACTACGCCGACCAGCACCACGTCGCCATGGCCGTCGACGGAGTACGCGCGGTACACGCGTCCACCGAGGGCGTACCTGTGAAGATCGCCGACATCGACTCGATCGGGCCGATCAACGTCATCCGACGCATCGAGGGCTGAGTCGGAGACGCCTGTCCGAGCGAAAGTGGCGCCGTCGAGCTGCCCGGCAGTCGACAAGGTGTGGGTCCGAAGCACCTAGGCATTCGGACCCACACCAGAGTGTCGGTCGATCAAGCGATCCTTGCAGGCGCCTTTTCCACAGTGGTCCGGGCCTCAGCGGTCTGGTCGGTCGGCGCGGTGGCACGGAAACCACGCAGGCGCAGGCTGTTGCTGACCACGAACACGCTGGAGAACGCCATGGCGGCACCCGCGATCATCGGGTTCAGCAGTCCGGCGGCGGCCAGTGGCAGGGCCGCCACGTTGTAGGCGAAGGCCCAGAACAGGTTGCCCTTGATGGTGCTCAGAGTGCGGCGGGCCAGCCTGATCGCGTCCACGGCGGCCATCAAGTCTCCGCGCACCAGGGTGAGGTCGCTCGCCTCGATGGCGGCGTCGGTGCCGGTGCCCATCGCGAGGCCCAGGTCGGCCTTGGCCAACGCCGCGGCGTCGTTCACCCCGTCGCCCACCATGGCCACGACCTTGCCCTCGCCCTGGAGTCGGGCGATGACGTCGACCTTGTCCTTGGGCAGGACTTCGGCGATGACCTCGTCGATGCCGACCTCCGCGGCGACCGCACGGGCGGCGGCCTCGTTGTCGCCGGTCAGCAGGACCGGGGTCAAGCCCAGCTCACGCAGGCGCCGGACGGCTTCGGCCGAGGTCGGCTTGACCGTGTCGGCTACCGCGAGGACCGCCTTGGCCTCCCCGTCCCACGAGACGAGGACGGCGGTGTGGCCGCGCTGCTCGGCTGTCCGCTTGGCCTCGGCGAGGTCGTGGTCGTCGTCGAGGTGGACGGACCACTCGGCCAGCAGGCGTTCACGGCCGACGACGACCGCATGCCCGTCGACAACACCCTGCACGCCCACGCCTTCGTGGTTCTGGAAACCTTCGACCTCGGGCAGCTCCCCCACCCGTTCGGCCGCGCCGGTGGCGATCGCCTTGGCGATGGGGTGCTCGGAGGCGTGCTCCAGCGCGCCCGCCAGGCGCAGCACCTCGTCCTCGGAAACGCCCGCGGCCGGGTGGACGGCGACCAGGCTCATCCGGCCGGTGGTGACGGTGCCGGTCTTGTCCAGCACGACGGTGTCGACCCGCCGGGTGGACTCCAGCACCTCCGGTCCCTTGATCAGGATGCCGAGCTGGGCGCCACGTCCGGTGCCGACGAGCAGCGCGGTCGGCGTGGCCAACCCGAGGGCGCACGGGCAGGCGATGATCAGCACGGCCACCGCGGCGGTGAACGCGGCGGAGACGCCGCCGCCCGCGCCGAGCCAGAAGGCGAGCGTGCCCACGGCGAGGGCGATGACGATGGGGACGAAGACACCGGAGATGCGGTCCGCCAGGCGCTGGGCCTCGGCCTTGCCGTTCTGGGCGTCCTCGACCAGCTTGGCCATCTGCGCCAGTTGGGTGTCGGTGCCCACGCGGGTTGCCTTGACGACCAGGCGTCCACCCGCGTTGACGGTCGCACCGACCACGGCGTCACCGGGCCCGACCTCGACCGGCACGGACTCGCCGGTCAGCATGCTCGCGTCGACCGCAGAGCTGCCTTCGTCGACCACGCCGTCGGTGGCGATCTTCTCGCCGGGCCGCACCACGAACCGGTCACCGACTTCCAGCTCGGCGATCGGCACGCGCACCTCGCGGCCGTCGCGCAGCACGGCGACATCCTTGGCTCCCAGTTCCAGCAGCGCCCGCAACGCCGCGCCCGCACGGCGCTTGGAGCGGGCCTCGAAGTAGCGGCCGGCCAAGATGAAAACCGTGACACCGGCGGCGACTTCCAGGTAGATCGACCCGGCGCCGTCGGTGCGCTGGACGGTGAGCTCGAACGGGTGGGTCATGCCCGGCGTCCCCGCCGTGCCGAACAGCAGCGCGTACAGCGACCAGCCGAACGCCGCGATCGTGCCCATCGAGATCAACGTGTCCATGGTCGCCGCACCGTGGCGCAGGTTCGCCCACGCCGCCCGGTGGAACGGCCACGCGCCCCAGACCAGCACTGGGGCCGCCAGTGTCAGCGAGATCCACTGCCAGTAGGTGAACTGCAAGGCCGGGACCATGGCCAGCACGATCACCGGCACCGCCAGCACGGCCGACCCGATCAGCCGCTGCCGCAGGGTCCTGGTCGGGTCGTCCTCGATGGGCTCGGCGTCTTCCGGGTCGGCGGAGGGCAACGTGGCTCCGTACCCGGCGGCCTCGACCTGTTGGACCAAGGTCTGGGGGTCGACGTCGTCGGAGAACGTGACACGTGCCTTCTCGGTGGCGTAGTTGACCGTGGCGGTCACGCCGTCGAGCTTGTTGAGCTTGCGTTCGATCCGGTTGGCGCACGAGGCGCAGGTCATCCCGGTGATCGAGAGTTCGAGCCGCGTGTCAGCCATGACCGTGTTCCTCCTCTTCGCCGTGCCCGTCCTCGGCCGGGGCCGAAGGCGCGGTCGACGTCGGCGCGGGCTGGTGCTCCGCGGTGCCCTCGGTGGTCACCGTGAACTCGGCGGTGCGCACCACGCCGCCGTGCTGGAAGTCCAGGAACAGCCGGTATCCGCCCGCGGACGGCACCTCCGCGACGAACGCGATCTCCGGGCCGGAGACCGTCTTCCCATCACCGGGCGTGCCCTCTGGGTGGACGTGCAGGTAGGCGAGGTCGCCCTGCCGAAGGGCCACCAAGTGGCCGTAGGCGCCCAGGTAGGGCTCCAGGTCGGTGACGGGCGCGCCGCCGCGGCTCACGGTCAGCAGCACCGGGGAGGCCTTGCCGGGCTTGAGTTCGCCGTCCAGGCGCACCTCGAAGCCGTCGACCTGGGCCACCCTCGACGGCGTGTACTGCTCCGGCTCGAACTGCCCGGCGGCAGTGACGTCGGCCCCGAGGATGGTCGCCTCGCCACCGGTGGGCTTGAAGTCGGCGAACACCCGGTAGGAGCCCGCGCCCGATACGGGAAGCTGAACGGTCCAGGTGCCGTCGGCGGCCATTTCTGGGTGGACGTGCCGGAAGCCGGCGGTGTCGCGGCGCACCGCGATCAGGTGCATCCGCTTGTCGTGCTCGACGTCGAACGCGGTCACGGCCGCGCCGTCGGGCCCGGTGATCCGGAAGGAGAAGCTGTCGGTGGCCCCGGCGGTCAGTGTCGTGTCGACGGGTCTGAGGGTGTAACCGCCCCGAGACGACGCCAGCCCGGCCGGCTGGTCCTGCTCCGCTCCCGCGACGGCGCCGCTGTGGTCGTCCCCATGCCCGGTGCCCTCCGCGCCGGACGAGTCGTGACCTGTGGCCTCGACGGACAGGGGACCGACAGCGCTCCCGACCGCCCAGGCGCCACCGGCGACCAGGGCGAGCGCTACGCCGTAGGCGGAGAGCTTCGCTGCTGTATTCATTGTGAATACCCTTCAGAAATTGTGGAGGCGGCCGGTGAACCGGCACTACCTGTGACCCGCTGCGTTGCGCCGGTCAGCTCGCGAGCGCGTAGCCCGCTTTCTCGACCGCGGCGTGCACGTCCGCCTCGGCCACCGGCTCGGCGCTGATCACCCTGACCGCACCCGTCGCAAGGACGCCACGCAGTGGCCACAGGTCATGCCGGTGACGGTGTACGTGAACTCGGCCATGGGTTACTCCTCGTCAACGTGTCGGAAATTCAGGAACGCACCAGGCGCGCGATCGCGTCGCTCGCCTCGCGGACCTTGGCCTCCGCACCCTCTCCACCCTGCGTGAGCGCTTCGGCCACTCAGTGCTTCAGGTGCTCGTCGAGCAGGCCGAGCGAGACTGCCTGCAACGCCTTGGTGGCGGCGGCGATCTGCGTGAGCACGTCGATGCAGTACTCGTCGTTCTCGACCATCCGCTGCAAGCCGCGGACCTGACCCTCGACGCGACGCAGCCGCGTCAAGACGGCATCCTTGTCGGCCGTGTAACCGTGCATCCGGCACTCCTCCCGCTCACCGCCAACCATACCCTAGGGGGGTACCGAGTGCCAGATGATGCCTCAGAGTGGCGGTCGTCGCCATCGACATCGACGGCCCGCACAAGGTCAATGGACGCCCGGGCGTTCCTCCAGGCAATACGCGCGGCACCGCCCCTTGCGCGGCAATGGTTTTCACGCAGTGATACCCTACGGGGGTTCCGTTTAACCAGCTTGGGAGCGTCGATGAACAGCACCATCTCGATCACCGTCGAAGGCATGACGTGCAACTCCTGCGTGAACAAGGTGACCAACGCGGTCAGCGCCGTTGACGGCGTTGAGGATGTCGACGTGGACGTCGCCAGCGGCGAGGTGACCGTCTCCGGCAGCCAGGTCGACCCGGAGGTCGTCAAGACGGCCGTGACCGAAGCCGGCTACCGGATCGCCTCCTGAGCCGATCCTGACCAACGGCTCGCGGCGCACATCGTTACGGGCGCCGCGAGCCGCCCGACCCTGGGGACCCACAATGGAACAGCAGCAGCCCGAAGTAGTGGTCAAGGTCGTGAACTCCGGCCCTTACCAGGTAAAAGGACCGGTGAAACTGGTCGACCACGACGGTCAGGAGTACGAGGTTCCGCAGCGCCGCAGCGTTCTGCTGTGCAGGTGCGGCCAGTCGCAGAACAAGCCGTTTTGCGACGGCGCGCACGCGAGGACGGGTTTCTCAGCTGAAGCGCGCGCCGAACGGCCCGCCACCTGACCCGCGTGGCAGGCACTCCGTGTCGACGAGCCGTCGATCGGCGGACCGGCACAGCACAGAGCAGGTGTTGACCGGCCGCCTTGCCCCGGTGAGGAGCTGTGCGAGGCCCGGCTCGCACAGTCCACCGGCTCGACCGTTCACCGGTCCGCGAGCGCGCTGTGCGCGTGGCCCACGCGTCCTGCAACGAAAGGCTCACCCACCTCGTTCCGCTCACTGTCTAGGTGGGCCACAGCCCACCTCCGATGCGACGTGAGTATCCCGTCCATCACGCTAGCGGGCTGAACTTCCGGATATTCCAGAGGTCTACGTGATTTTGTCCTTTGTGGATTCTGGTCAATTCTCGCATCGCGCCTGTGTGTCAGCGGAGAAGCACGGTCTCAGTTTCACCTACAACCGGTTGCGGCGATGACGGTGTGCCGGACGGCGGCCGACGGGTGATCTTTCAGGTCGTTCAGCAACGCGTGGGCTGTCCGTAGGTGCCACGTCAGCGAGTAGGAGCGCGACGGTTCGCGCAACGAGGGTTCGGTGGGGAAGGATTCCGCCGCCGGTGAGGGCGGTCCAGATGGCCAGCACCGCCGCGGCCAGGGTGGCCGAATGCCCTCAGCTTCACCGTTGGTCGGTGGTTGGGTCGGTCCGCTCTAGATAGGCCCGCCCCGATTCGCCGAGCCGGTAGGCCCATGTACTGGCGTCTTCGATGTAGCCGAGCCCTCTGGGGCCTAGGCGGCGTGCGGAGGTACGGCCGATCGTCGTTCTCGGCACTGGCTCGTTCTCGGGCTCGGCGATGGTGTGCAGTGCCTGGTGGAGCCAGCCCGGCAGGCGGTCGAGATCGGCTTCCTGCGGCTGGTTTCCTCGTGCTTCGGCCCGTCCCTGGGGTGTCAGGCGGACCTGGGTCTGTGTCGTGCTGCCGACGGTGGACTCGACGGTGATGTGCCGGAGGTCGATCATCCGCCGTCGGACGAGCGCGGCGAGGGTCGATCCGGTTCCCGGGTCCTTGATTCCCTGTCGGTCGAGGAGTTGTTGTGCGGGGGTCGGGTCGGCTGCGGGGTGGTCTGTGGCGTAGGGAATCCATCGCCATTGTTCGGCGGGGTCGCGGTGGAGTCGTTGGTGCCAGCGGCGCCGCTGGCGGCGTTCCTCTTCTTGGTCGAGTTGGTAGAACACGGTGAGGTAGGCGCGTTGGCGGGTGTTGAGGGGAACTCGGCGTCCGCTGCCGGTGGGGCGGGCACGAGAAGGCCGATCCGCAGGGTTCTGCGATGCCGGGTTCTCGTGCCCGCCTGTGCGCATGTGGTCAGCCTTCCGGGTCCAGGAGGAGCTCACGTTCGTGCGGGGGCAGGAGGTACTCGCTGACCTTGTGGGCCAGGTGCAGGACTCCGGGAAGCACCAGTGGGTCGGGGAAGTGGCTGGCGGTGTGACGCTGTTGGTGGGCGTAGGCGGCCCACGCGGCGGGGTCGTCTCCTTCCTGTTGAAGGGGTCCTCGGCGGGCACGTTCCGCTGTGCCATTCGCATGTCCATTTCTCACTGGTCCCGGCTGAGGGGCCGCGACGCGACCCCGGGGGAGTCGTCGGCACGGTCGGCGCGGCCTGCCAACCGGAGGTACCGGCCGCTGCCGTCCGCCAGCTGCCGGAAGCCGTCGACCTGGTCTTCCTCGGTCCGCCGGTACAGCTTCATGGCCTGGTCGACCGCGGCGTGGGCTTCCTCCAGCACCAGGCGGTACGGCGTCAGCACGCCCACCAGCGACAGGCTGCCGTCAGCGGCACCCGCCCGGTGCTCGAACTTGACGGCCATCGCCTGCCCGACCGGGTTGCGGCCGAGTGGCGCGCGACGGGCGAGCTGCCGCGTCCCCCGCAACCAGGCGTCCACCCGGTCCATCTGGTCGCGCAACATCGACAGGATCTTGTCGCCCGCCTCCGGGTCGAGGGACAACCTGCCCGCCACCACGTTGTCGCGAATCGCGGCAACCGCGGCGATCCTCCGTTCGAAGGTCGCCGCCTCGCCGATGCTGACCATCACCTGGACTCCCCGTGTCGCCTTGCCCTGATAAGCAAAGCGTGCCGTTTCCGGGCGGTGGAGTCGCTGGGGTCATCCCTCGACGTCGGGGTGCTGTCCCGCCTTCGCGGGTAGGGATATCCCTATGGCACGGTGGAGCGGGCGGTCAGGGGCCGGCGGTCTCGTCCCTGCGGAACTGCTCGGGGTACTTCGACTTGCCTGACACGGCGAACACCCTGGTCCCAGACCGCTGTCCGGGATCAGGGTGTCCAGGTGGTATTCGCGTTCTGCGCGTGGACGGTCAGCGTCCGCCGGGATCCTGCTCGACGTGCGCGCGCAGGGCGCTCGCGACCAGCCGCAGGGAGGCCTGGCCATCCGGGTTCAGCAGGATGTCCGTGCCCTCCGGCAGGACCTGGACCAGGTCGTCGGCCGTGACCTGTCCCCAGTGCTCGGTGCCGACCCGCTTCCGGTGCACGGCGGCCGTGGCCACCGCGACACAGGGCACGCCGTCGGGAGCGGCCCCGATCATGAGCTGCCCGTCATCGGACACAGCGACCTCCAGCACCGCGTTCCGGATCGTCGGGATCAGCGCGTCCACGTCCGCCTCACCCCGGGCGACCAGTCGCAGCACCGCGTCGACGGGATCGGTCGGCGAGGCGTCGCCCGCCGGCACGAAGTCGGGGTTGGGCTGGAACAGCCCGAGGTTGCCCTCCTCGTCCAAGGGCCAGCCGCCCACCATCGCCTCGGCGGGCGGCTGCTCGTCCGGGAAGCGCGGGCGCCATTCCGGATCGACCAGCACGGCCCAGTCGCCAGGCTCCGCAGGGGACGACGTGTGATCCATCACTGCCAACACCTCTCCATCGCGAAACCGGAGCCGAATAGCTCCAGTCCAGTTCGCTAGACCACCCGGAATTCGCCCGAGATCTTGGCCCCCTTGGCCTCTCCCTGCTCCACGCCGACCCATGATTGCAGGTCGTCATGAATCGCGTGAACTTTCCCGGTCGCCGCGTAAGCAGTACCCGTGTGTCCCGCTTCGCGCACGACTCGCGCTGAGTCACGAGCCAAACTACCGGAGGGGTTTCCGGCTTCGCACGACACGTAGACCAGCGGTCGCGTCGGGTCTGCCGCGGACGCCCGCCCGAAGTGCTCGTTGACCTTGACCAGTTGACCGTGGGTTCGACCGTCGATGTAAACGTTCTTGTACTTGGGCGGGCGACCGGGCCGCGCCGTGTTGACATTGATCGCGAACCCTTCCGCGCTCCCGTGTCCGTACAGGTAGAACGGTAACCTGTTCGGGTTCCCGGGGTTGTGCCATGGTGCGGACCGGGCCGGTGCGTGGCGGTAGTGGCCCTTGTTGTAGTCAGGGATGTAGCGACGGTCGCTGTTCCGTACCCTTGACGCCCAATTCTTTCTGAACTCTGCATCACCGGGCTTGGAAGGGAAGGAGATACCGACGGTTTGGCCGCCCCAGCTTGCCAGTCGCATTTGCTGCACCTGGTCCGGCGTGAACTTGATCTTATTGCCGTTCGGGGTGATGCCGGACAGTCGCGTGCCACCCGAGCCGGCGCTGGCTTGGGGTTTCGACATCGCGCTGCCCATCACGCGCTCGACCGCGCGACTGGCCTCGGTGATCCGCCCGGAGTTGGCCATCGCATCGTCCGCGATCCGCGAGATCGGCTGCCGCCGGACACCGCCGCTCCCCGGCTGGGGTGCCGGTATCCGCTGGGAGCTGGGGACCGGCCGGCTCGACCGGAATGTCGGCGCCGACGACCGGCGGTGTCTGTTTGAGCCGGTCGGATTGGTCGGGTTGTGCCGAATGGGCGGTGGCAAGGGGTCTCCTGTGAGGAATCAGGCCCAGCGGGCGACGATGGCGGCGACGTCGGCGAGCACGTGGTTCAGCGCGGCCGGTCGGGAGTTCGGTTCGATCGCCAATGCCGGCCAATAGCTGGACTCGCCGTTTCGCCTGCCTTGACAGGCAAAGCGTGTCGTTCCCGGGCAGTGGAGTCGCTGGGGTCATCCCTCGACGTCGAGGTGCTGTCCCGCGTTCGTGGGTAGGGATATCCCTACGGCGCGGCGGAGCGGGGGTGACGCGCGGGCGGTCAGGGGCCCGAGGTCTCCACCATGAACCTGTGCCGCTCGGAAAGTCATCGTCGCTGGTAGAGCAGAGGTATCAGCGTGTTGAGAGCATGTCCGGGTGATCGTGTCCCTGCTGTACCAGGCGACCCGGAAGCTGCTGTCCATCCCGTCGGCGCTGCTGCGCAGCGAGGCCGCGAAGGACGCCGAGCTGCTTGTGCTGCGGCACGAGAACGCGGTCCTTCGTCGGCAACTGGCGGGTCCGGTCCGTTACAAGCCTGCGGATCGATTCTGGTTCGCCGCCCTGTCCGGACTGGTGGACCGTCGCCGTTGGCCAGAGGTCTTTCCCGTTACGCCGGGCACCCTGCTCGCCTGGCACCACAGGTTCGTGGCCCGCAAGTGGGACCACACCGCGCGGCGACGCACCGGACGTCCACCAACTCGAGCGGCGATCAAGTCGCTCGTGCTGCGGCTCGCCAGAGAGAACCCGCGGTGGGGTCACCGGCGGATTCAAGGCGAACTGGCCCGGCTCGGCCACCGGATCGCCCACTCGACGGTCTGGCAGATCCTGCACGACGCGGGCATCGACCCGGTGCCACGCCGCTGCGGCCCGAGCTGGCGCGAGTTCCTCACCGCCCAGGCCAAGGACATCACCACGGCGGACTTCCTCCACCTCGACACCGTGCTCGGCAAACGTCTGTACGCACTGGCGTTCCTCGAACACGGCACCCGGCGCCTGCACATCACCAGCGTCACCGCCCACCCCACACAGGCATGGACCACGCAGCAGACCAGAAACCTCGCCGCCGACCTCGGACACCGGACGCCGTCCCCGCGCTTCCTGCTCCGCGACCGCGACCGCGACGGCAAGTACGGCGAAGCGTTCGACACCGTCTTCCAAGCCGACGATCTACACGTGCTCCGAAGCGCGCCGCAGGCACCTCGGATGAACGCCCACTGCGAACGGGTCATCGGCACCATCCGACGCGAGGCACTCGACCACATCCTGATCACCGGTGAGAGCCACGCACGGCATGTCCTCAAGACCTACGAAGACCGCAGGGCAGCTCCAACCACGTTGACCCGCTGCCCCCCTGCACGACGACGTCCTCGACATGCGGGGCGACGCCACGAAGCCGGTCCAAGCGAGCCCCGACGGACGACTGCTGCACTCCGCTGCCCAGCAGGCCCGAAGATCACCGATCTACTCCCGGATCCGCCTCGCGGAGTACCGCGCTCAAATAGCCTGTCGAGAATCGCGGTGGTTATCTCGACTTCGATTTCCGAGTCTTGCCGTTGACCCGGTATTCGTGTCGTGGACAGGTGTCTTTGACCAGCTCGCGGGCGACCTCGGAGATCGTCCGACCGGAATCGATCACACGATGCGCGGCCTCGACCTTGTACTCGGCCGTGTACGACCGGCGCTTGCGAGGAGGCATGAGGACATCCTTCCAACAGGACCGTTGGTCCTGCCAACTCGGTGTCCACTACTCGGGGTGAACCTCACACCCCCGTGTGCGCGATGGCGCGGGGTCAGCCCCGTGCCCGTGTGATCGGCCAGCACCCGCGCGACCATCGCGCGCAACTCACCGTTGGGCAGCTGGGTCGGGGGGCGTCCCGGGTCGGGGACGGGCTGGTGGAATGGACCGCTGCGGGGTGTGGGCTGCGGGGATACCGCGCGAGGTCGACCAGGACGGGCCGGTCGTTCGCGTCTCCCCGTGGCCGCGGCCCGGCTGGCGAGGGCGGTGATGACGCGGTCGGCATGAGTCGAATGATGAACAATGGCGGGCAGCAGTCAGGCGCGATCGCTGGAATCATCCGTCTCTCGTTGAGAGGAAGGGTTCATGGGTGACGGTGAATCGGGACTGTTGGTGGGTTTGGTGAGCGCCGAGGCGGCGGCGGTATTCGATCAGCTCTCGCGCGGTCCCGGCCTACCTGTCGGCGGTGACCGAGGCATGTTCGACCTGAACGATCGGGCGTGCGGCGAGCTCTTTGATGCCGGGGTGCTGACTTTCTTCGGTAGCGGAGAGCAGAGGTTGGTTCGCGCGGTGCACCCGTCCATCGCGGTTCGCCGACTGCTGGACCGTCAGCACCACAGACTCGTCGAGCTCCAGCTCCAATTGGCCGGTGCATGGGAGAGATTCGCCGGCATGGTGTCCCCGACCACAGGCCTGCTCGGAGACACGATCGACGACGGCCAGATCGAGATCATCCGGGATTACCCTGAGATGACCCGGCTGGCCGCTGGGCTGTACAGGTCGCCGAAGCGTTTACTGCGAGCGACGTTGAACGGCCACTTCGTTTCGGGCTCGACCACGGAGGGAGTGCTGCTGCCGCCGCGTGACGCGGTGGACTCCGGGGTCGAGTTCCGGATGATCTACGACGTGAAGCACGTGTCGGACCAGTGGGGCTCGCACAGCGTCGGGCAGTCCGTGCGGGCAGGCGAACAGGCCAAGGTCCGGAAGACGGTACCGGTGAAGATGATGCACGTGGACGACAGCGTCGCCCTGGTGACCATTGACGCCGCCGGATCGCTCGGCGCACTGCATGTTCGCTCCCCGTCGCTCCTGGCCGTGCTGGCCCAGTGGTTCGACATGCTGTGGGACGACCCGGGCAGCACGGTGATCGGTGGCCAGGACCTGGTCAGCCTCACCGCGACCCAGCAGAAGGTGCTCCGCCTGATGGCTTCCGGATTCACCGACACGGCCATCGCGCACCAGACCAACACCGCGGTGAGGACCGTACGACGACATGTGACTGCGATCTTGGACATCTTGGGAGCCGAGAGCCGGTTCACGGCCGGCGTGGCGGCGGCGAAACGCGGCTGGTTGTAGGTGTCCGCCTCGGGACGATGACCAGAACACCCCCTAGCTGGTGGGCCGATCTTGCGTGAGGATTCGCGGCGTTGGCGCAGAAGACCTGACTTGCTCGCGGAATTCGTAGGGGGAACGAATGTTGAGACGATTACTGGTGACGCTCGGCGCGGCCGCCGTGGTGTTGACCACGGTGGCCCCAGTTGCCGCCGCAGCGGGGCCCAAGGTGATGGTGGTCGGTGACTCCATCAGCCAGGGACACGAGGGCGACTACACGTGGCGCTACCGGCTCGCCGAGCACTTCGGCCGCACGGGTGCCGGGGTCGACTTCGTGGGGCCGTGGAGCGGCACGGACGTGTTGCCCGCGGCGTACCCGGCCGGGTGGCCGGAGGTGTCGAACCCGCCGTCGCGCACCGGTGCGTACCGGCCGGGCATCGGCTTCGACAACCAGCACCTCGCGCAGTGGGGTTGGCAGATGCACCAGGCGAAGGACGTGATCGAGGCCCACGTCCGCATCCATTCTCCGGACTACCTGCTGGTGGAACTCGGGTTCAACGACCTCGGGTGGGGGGTCAACGGGCCGGCGGGCGTGCTCAACGACCTGAAGTGGTTCATCGCCAACGCCCGCACGGCGAAGCCCGCCATCCGGGTCGTCGTCGCCAACGTCGTGCACCGCACGCCGCTAGGGGTGTCGCCGACGCTGCCGCAGATCATCTCGTCGTACAACTCCCTGCTGGCCGGGGAGATCGCGAACATCTCCACGGCGGCGTCGCCGGTGGTGCTCGCCGACATCGACACCCCGTACGACGAGAACCGCGACACCTACGACGGGCTGCACCCGAACGTGCGCGGGGAGCACGTGATCGCCAAGGCGTTCAGCGACGTCCTGTCCACGCGCTTCTCCCTCGGCGGCGGCTACGGGGCGATCCCGACGTCGCTGCCCGCGAACCTGACACCCGGCCCGCCCGCGACGATCAGCGCGACCCCGGTGGGCGACAAGGTGAAGGTGAGCTGGTCCCACGTGTTCGGTGCGGGGGCCTACCAGTTCTTCCAGCGCGACGCGACGACCGGCCAGGCGTTCGCGCCGGCGATGTTGCCGATCGGCGCCGACAGCTGGATCTCCGACCTGCTGCCCGCCGGTCACCGGATGGAGTTCTACGTCAGGACGATGCGCGGCGAGAGCCACATCAGCGCCGCGTCGCCGGTGGCGGGAACGACGGTCGCGCCGTTGCCGGAGCTGAGGAACCTGGTGCTCACCACCGACCCGGCGCGGCCGTACTCGGTCACCCTGAAGTGGGATCCGGTGCCCGGCGCCGACGACTACCACGTCTACGCCGCCTCCGGGTGCGGTGACCTGCCCGCTCCTCTGGGCGACTACAAACTCCAGCAGTGGGGGTTGGGCACGAGGACCACGTGGACGCAGGAGTACGTCTTCGGCGGCTGCGCCAACTACATCGTCGTCGGCTCGCGCTACGGCGGTGAGAGCAAGTGGCCCTGGGCGGGTGCCCGCGCCTGGCCCTACGAGAATAACTACGGGCACCTGCTCGCCCGCAACCGCTACCTCGACACCGCGCCCGACGACGGCGACCGCCGGTCCGAGACCTCGGTGTCCCCGTCGACCGATCGCGGCATCGTGGTGGCGCGCGGCTTCATCAGGAACAAGGACTGGTTCACCGACCTGATCGGCGACCACCGCGGCTTCGACAACAACCCCTACGCATCCAGCAAGATCGGCGTCGCCTGGGACACGAAGACCGGCGAGATCGGCGTGTACGTGCACCAGTCCTGCGTCATCGGCGGGTCCAACCTGCCCAGCCCGTGGGTTGCGGGCTGCCGCGACGCGCACCCGATCCAGTTCGTCGGCAACGCGCTCGCCTACGGCGACACCGACGCCACCCCGGTCAACTACGTGTCGGTGCTCAAACTGTCCGACGGCTCGCTGGTGGTCTCGGTGTCCGCGGTCAACTCGTGGTCGAACTTCGTCGGCCGCATCCACGGCAAGCTCACCCTGCGGCCCTCCGGCGACACCTACGCGGCGACGCTCACGGCGGACAAGTTCCCCGCCTGGGAGATCTACCGCTACCCGCGCACCGCCGTGCTCGGCAGCATCATCCAAGAGTCGTACACGATCGGCACCCGCGACCAGACCTCGATCGACGACCTCAAAGCCGGTTACTCGTTCTGCTCCAGCCCGGCGACAGAGAACAAGAGCGGCGAGGTGAACCCGATGACCTGCTGACCACGCGGACACCCGAATTCGGTGATCACCTCGGCCCGTGTGCCATCGGTGGCGACGGCGAACCTGCCGTCGCCACCGGCGTCGGTGCAGACGGCGGCCCACGGTCTCGGCCGCCTACACCGACGCCGTATTCAGGGCCTTGCCCGAGGCTTCAGGCCCGGACGGGTCGTTGTCGAAGCCACCCCGCCTACGAGCACCAATCCCACCTGCTCACGGCCACCGCCGCGGCACTCCAGCCCGCGTAGCTGACGCACATCGGTGCGTACCCGTGGACCACGGCATAATATTTGTAGTTGCCCTGGTCGATGAGGTTGCGGCTGTGGTCCTCGGAGTCCCTGTACAGCCCCGCCATCGTGTCCGTCGCGACGCCGATGGCTGTCCACTTGATCGTCGCCACGCAGTTGTACCCGCCTGCCTTGTGCAGCAGGTACACCCCAGCGTAGGCCTTGCCGTTCCAGGTCGCCGGCATAGAGTCGATCACCCGGTAACCTGCGCCGCACGCCTCTTCAGGCGTATAAGGGTTAGTGGCCGCGTGAGCCGGACTCACTCCAAGCCCCGCCAGCAATGCCAGCACCCCAACTGCGGTAGCCGCCCTCCGCGTTCTCCGCCGCATGACTCCCCCTCCGATCGCGTCCAAGGCTTCGCCTCGGACTTCGATGAGTCTGCAGGCTCGGGCAGAGCTGTCGCCAGGCCATTCCGGACAAAGTCCGTTTGTGGCCACTCTCCAAGGTGCTCTGACGATCCGCGACACCACACCGTCACACTCACCCCGGTGACGGCACGTCCCGCCACGTCGCCCCGACGCCGACCAGGTCGCCACCCGCTTCGGCTCCCCCCGGCGCGATCCGCGTCCGACAACACCGCGCCCCTCCGCCAAGCCCGCGCCCTGCTATAGGGCTCAGCGGTATCGCAGCGGTGCGGGCAGCGTCGATCAGGGCCTCCTACGCGGCGTAGGTCTCGACGCCCGCAACGCTCTTGACGGTCCCGTCACCCACCCAGCTGGGGGATACCGGCCGAGTGGGTGACGAGCTGAAAACGCGCTGCGCCCCAAGGCCCCTCCCGTAGCATCGGTGCCCGGACCTGAGTGCTTGCCGGAGCTGAGTGGTGAGGGGAGGGGTCTTCGTGGCCCGGGTCTTCATCAGCTACGCCACCGCCGACCTCGCCACCGCCGGAGAAGTCTCGACCTGGCTGCTCGGCAAAGGCCACAAGACCTTCCTCGCCGCCGAACACCCCATCGGCATCAAGCCCGGCGAGGACTGGAAGCAGGTCCTGTACGACGAGTTGCGGCGGGTCGACGCCGTCGTCTGCGTGGTCACCCGGGCATTCGCCACGTCGAGTTGGTGCGCCGCCGAGGTCGGCATAGCCGACTCGCTGGGCTGCCTGCTGCTGCCGCTGCTCGCCGAACCCGACGTCGACCACCAACTGCTGCGCCACCTCCAGCACGTCGACCTGTCCGCGGGCCCCGCCGAGGCTCGCGCCAAGCTCCTCGAGCAGCTGCGCGCTCTCGACCGACGCGGTCGGCCCCGGTGGCGCGAGGGCGACAACCCCTATCCCGGTCTGGAGCCGTTCACCGCCGAGCTGAGCGCCATGTTCACCGGCCGGGACGATGACTCTGACAAACTGGACCGCTGGCTGCGCCGCCCCGCCGACAACGGTCTGCTTGCCATCGTGGGTCCCTCCGGCTCGGGCAAGTCCTCGTTGCTGCGCGCCGGCCTGCTGCCCCGTCTCGACCGAGGGCCCGGCCGACTCGTCCTCGATCCCTGGACACCCGGTGACGACCCGCTGGGCGAACTCACCGAGTCCCTCGCCGTTCACGCCCACCGCCTCGGCTTGACCCCGGAGGAGGTGCGCGCACCCCGGGGTCCGCGCCTGGCCACGAAGCGCCTGGCCAAGGTGCGCCGCCCGCTGATCGCCATCGACCAGGCCGAGGAGTTGTTCACCCGCAGTCCGGTCGACGCCCGCGCCGAACTGGCGGTGGTGCTGCTCGACGCCGTCGAGCACGGCGCCCGAGTGGTACTCACCCTGCGCTCGGAGTTCCTCGACGACCTCATCGCCCTGATCGGCACGCGCTTCGACACCCACACCCTCGTCCCGCTGCGTCCCGGGGATTTGGAGGACGCCGTCACCAAACCTGCCCGCTTGGCCGGGCTCGAGGTGGAGCAGGGCCTGGCCGCTCGCCTGGTCGCCGACACCGGCCATGCACTGCCCCTGCTCGCCTACACCCTCAACCACCTGGCCGAAGGGCTCAAGCGTGGTGACACCCTGTCCCTGAAGCGCTACGACGGCGGCCGCAGCGTGCGGGAGTTCTTCACCCGCAAGGCCGGCGACGCGCTCGACCGCGCCACCACCCGCGCCGGTTTGACCGCCGACGAGGTGCTGAGCGGCCTGGTGAACCTGGTCGCCGACGACAACGGCCGGCTCGGACGCCGCCGGGTCCGGCTGGACACCCTTCCCGGTCCGCTGCGCGTCGCTTTGGGCGTGTTCGTCGACCAGCGACTGCTCACCGCCACCGACGACGGCTGGGTCGAACCCGCCCACGAAGCCCTGTTCACCGACTGGACACCGTTGCGTGACGCCCTCGAACGCCGCGCCCGCACCCTGACGACCGCCCGCTCGGTCGAGCGCGCCGCCGACGAGTGGCACCGCGCCGGGCGTCCCGACAGCCACCTGTGGGACGCCGACCGGGCGCTGGCCACCCTGTCCGTCCTCGGCCTGCCCACCGATCGTCCGCTCGCCGACCCGCCGTCGGCCGGACGATTACCCGCCGGCCCGGCACCGCCTGCCGACCCGCCCACGGCAGACCCGGCGCCCGACGAGACCACCGACCTCGACAGGCACGGCCGGGAGTTCCTCGCCGCCGTTCTCGACCGGCTCCACCACACCCGTCGGCGCGTGCACCGTCGGCGCAGGCGAACCCTGGCGACGCTCTCCTTCCTGCTCGTCCTGGCGGTCGCCGCGACCGTCGTCGCCGCCGTCCAGTGGCGCACCGCCCGCGACCAGCGCGACAGCGCCACCGCTTACGCCCTGCTCAGCCAGGCTGAAGCCGCCCGCGGCAGTTCACCCCGGCTGGCCCTGCGGCTGGCCCTGGCCGCCCACCACCTCAGGCCCGACGCCGAGGCGATCGCGAACCTCGTCGACACCCTGACCACCACGCGCTACGGCGGCACCCTCGCCAACGACTCCGGCGGGGCCGCGTCCACCGCCATCTCCCCGGACGGCCGCATCCTGGCCACCGGCGGCGCCAACGGCGAGGTGGTCCTGTGGGACCGGACCGACCCCGACCGGCCCCGTCTTCGGGACCAGCCCATCACCTTGGACCACCCCGTCGCCGAAGTCGCCTTTCCGGCTCGCGGCGACCTCGTTCTCGCCGTCGGCGACTCCGACGGTGGCGTGGGACTGTGGGACGTCTCCGGCACGCCAACGCTCCGGCACCGCATTCCCGGTGACCGGCCGGTCACCGCCCTGGCCCAAGACCCGGAGGGGCGCACCCTCGCCGTCGGGAGCCCGGACGGCGCCGTCGAACTGTGGGACACGACGGATCCACACCACCCAGCCGCCCGCGCCACTCTCCGCGGCCACACGAGCCGTGTCTCCTCACTGGCCTTCTCCCCCGGCGGGACCCTCGCCACCGGCAGCGACGACGGCACCGCCATCCTGTGGGACACCAGTGATCCCGCCGCGCCGGCGCGACGCGGCGACCCCCTCACCGACGGCACCCGCCGACCCATCACCTCCCTGGCGCTCTCACCCACCGGCGACCTGTTGCTCACCGGCCGTTCCGACGGCACCGTCGACCTGTGGGACACCGCCACCCTCCAGTCCCTCGGAACACCCCTGACCGGCCACAACGGCGTGGTCTCCGCCGTGGCGTTCACCTCCGGCACCGCCGCGGCCACCGGTGGCGACGACGGCACAGCCATCCTGTGGGACCTCACCGACCGCACTCGACCCCGCCGGTCCGGACCGCCCCTGGTAGGTCACCTCGGCCCCGTCACCTCCCTGTCACCCGGTCCCGGCGGCGACCCCCTCGCCACCACGGGCGCCGCCGGCGAAATCGTCCTGTGGGACCTCGTCGAACGCCCCCGGAGACTCGGCGAGCCCCTGACCGCCCACGAGAAACTCGTCGACTCGGTGGTCTTCGACGGCACCGAGTTGATCACCACCGGTGCGGACGGCAAGCGGCTGCACTGGGACGTCACCGACCCCGTCAACCCCGACCTGCTCTCCCATGACCGCAGCGGCGACGACCTGAGGCGCCCGTTCGGCGTCCACGGCAACATCGATGCCACGCTGGGGTCGGACAACACCGTGCTGCTGTGGGACATCACCGACCCCGTCCACCCCCGACGGCTCGGCCGGCCCCTGGAGGGCCACCGCGGCACGGTCACCGCCCTGGCCTTCAGCGCGGACGGCTGCACCGTCGCGGTCGGCGCCTCCGACGGGGTCACCATCCTGTGGGACATCAGCGACGTCACCGACCCGCACCGCCTCGGCCAGCCGCTGCTGGTCCCCTCGGCCCAGGTCACCGCCCTCGCGTTCGCTCCGGACTCCACCACCATCGCCGTCGGCGACTCGCGCGGCGCCATCACCCTGTGGGACCACGGTGACCCCAACCGGCCCCGACGCCTCGGCGAACCCCTGGCCGGGCACCGCATGGCGGTCAACGCGGTCGCGTTCTCCCCGGACGGGGACGTGCTGGCCACGGGCGGTTCCGACGGCGCCGTGCTGCTGTGGGAGACCGATCCCGTCACCGACCCCGTCGGCCGGGCCTGCGCGGTCGCCGGCGGCGGGCTCGTACCGGACGAGTGGCAGCAGTACCTGCCCGACCTGCCGCACCAACAGACCTGCCCCGGCCAGGAGGCCCCACGATGACACGCCGCACCGCTATCGTGCCGACCATCCTGCTCGCGGTCGCCTGCACAGCGCCCACCACCCCGGCGCCGCCGCCACCGGACGCCGAGCCGTTGGTGTTCTCCGGCAACCCGGCGGGCGGGTCGGTCGCCCTGATCCAGTCGTTCGGCCCGCTCATCGCGATGCTGCGGAAGGAGACCGGCCGCGAGATCCGCATCGAGGAGTCCGGCACCTACCCCCGGTTCATCGAGGGCGTCCGTTCGGGAGAGATCGACTTCGCCGCGTTCGGCCCCCTCTCCTACCTACAGGCCAAGGACCGCGGCGCACGCATCGCCGTGGTCGGCGCGCAGGTCAAGGAAAAGGGCGACCAGCCCGCCTACCGCGCCTACGGCATCGTCCCCGCCGGTTCACCGGTCAAGTCCCTCGCCGACGCCCGCGGGCTGCGGACCTGCTTCGTCGACAAGGGCTCCACCTCCGGCTACCTCTACCCCGCAGCCGCCCTGATGGCTCTGGGCATCAACCCCGCCACCGACGTGCAGGCCAAGTTCGCCGGGACCCACGAGGCCGCGGCGCTCGCCGTCGCCAACGGCCACTGCGACATCGGCTTCGCCTTCGACGCGATGGTCGACCGGCACCTGATCGAGCGCGGCCAGATCACCGCCGACGACCTGGTCCGGGTCTGGCAGTCGGAGCCGATACCCGGCGCGCCCATCGTGGTGTCCGACCACCTGCCCCAAGACCTGCGCGACCGCATCGCCACCGCCATCACCGACAAGGGCAACGCCGACTACCTGCGCACCAACGGCTTCTGCCGCGCCGAATGCCCCCTCGGGGACGCGGGCTCCTACGGCTACGCCCAGGTCTCCGACGACTTCTACGACGAGATTCACCAGCTCTGCCAGGTGGTCGGGCCGGAAGCCTGCACCACCGGCTGACGGCACACGATCCCGACCACGGTCACCACCATCGGGACCATCGGGCAGGCATGCTCCTGCATCCTCGCCCGCTACTACCCACGACGCCACCCTCGCCGCCAGACCGAACCCCGGCAGCCGTGGCGGCGGACCGGGCGGCGCCACGGCCTGAGCTCGATTGGGATGACCGGAATCCAGCCGTGGATGGTGTGGAGCCCTTCATACGCGATCGGGTGAGCATGCCCAGGGCGCTGTGGCGGCGCTGACGGGTGTGGAGGATCTCCAGGTACTCGAAGATCGCGTTGGCCGGTTCGATGCGTGTGCGCCAGCGCCGGCGGTCCGGCAGCTCGGCTTGCATCCGACCCCAGAACGACTCCATCATCGCATTGTCGGGGCAGTTCCCGATCGAGCCCATCGACGGCAACAGGCCGGATTCCTTGGCACGCCTGGTAAAAGCCCACGACGTGAATTGGGCGAGTTCAATCGGTCGATGCAACACCGGGCTGTTGGAGCAACTGTAGTTGCTCGCTGAATACCTCGGCGGGGGTCTTCCAGCCGAGGACTTTGCGGGGCCGGTTGTCCAGGGCCAGGGCGACAGCTTCGAGGTCATCGACGGGCCACCTCGACAGGCCGTGCCCTTGGGGAAGTACTGACGCAGCAGCCCGTTCGTGTTCTCGTTCGTCGGCCGTTGCCACGGTGAGTGGGGGTCGGCGAAGAACACTCTCGTGCCGGTATCGAGAGCGAACCGGGCGTGCGCGGACAGTTCCTTCCCTCGGTCCCGGGTGAGGGTCTTGAGGAGCTGCTCGGGCAGCTTCGTCATCGAAACCATCAGGGCAGCGTTCATCGCGACGGCGCCGTAGCCGCCGAGCGACAGGCCGTTCTTCACGAGTGGTTTCTCGCCCCAGCCCTCCAACCGCGGCAGATGCACCAGGAGCGTGGAGCGGCTGCTGCGCTCGATGAGCGTGCCGATCGCCGAGCGGCCCGTCCCGATGATCAAGTCCCCTTCTCAGTGGCCGGGGACGGCTCGGTCTTCAGCCTCGGCGGGGCGCTCGCTGAGGACGACATCGGCGGTGATGTGTCCCTGCGGCTTGTTCCGCGACCGGACCCTCGGCTCTCGCAGCGCTCGGCCCGTGCGCAGACACGTGACCAGCTCTCGCTTGAGTGCGCCACGCCCCTCGATGAACAGGCACTGGTAGATCGCCTCGTGGCTGATGCGCATGAACTCGTCATCGGGGAAGTCGACCTTCAGACGATGCGCGATCTGCTCCGGACTCCACGCCGTCGACCAGCGCCTGTCTTGACGATGCGGCTTGTTCAACCCCTTCCACGGCGGCGTCCTGGGGCCCGCGACGACCGTGCCGTCAGGGCGACGGACATTGCCGGCGAGCCGGTCCTGCACGTACTCACGCAACCGCTCGTCACTCGCCGGCTTCGCCGTTTTCGGGCGCTTCGCTGCCTGCTGCGCCTTCCACTGGGCCACCACGGCGCGATAGACCGGTTTGCCACCCCTGGTCGCGGCATTGCGCCGCAGCTCACGAGACACGGTCCCAGGGTCGCGGCCGATCATGCGGGCGATCTCACGCACGCCCTTGTCCCGAGCCCTCAGCAGCGCGATCTCTTCCCTCTCAACGAACGACAAGTACCGGCCAGTGGGATCGTCGAAGTTCAGCGGCGTCATCCCGCCAGCGTGTCGAAACCAGCGGATCCCGACCGGTGACGACACGCCGACTCCCTCCGCGGCTTGGACCGTGGTGACCCCGGAGGCGATCAGGCGCCAGAAGTCCCGCTGAACCGCCCGCGACGGCTCCGGCCGCCCGGGTGAGCGCATCGGCGCCCGCGTCGCCCTATCCGCAGCCGACTGACGTCGAGCCCCGCTCGGTGCCTGCGGCACCTGCTTCCTCCGCCATCCCATCCAACACCTCCGTCATCGAAGTGTTGCGACGACCAGTTGAATCCGCCCCTGGTGTTCGGTCAGGCGCGCTGCAACACCTCCGCCTGAGCACTGTGCCTGCCGAGAACCGCAGCACTTCGGCTGACGAGCCTGCTGCCCACGATCGCCCGGGACCAGGACGCGCAGATTCCGGTGCTACGGCAGCAGAACACCGTCCTGAACGGCACTGAACACCGCCCGACCACGAATCGCCCAGGGCAACCGAGCGTTCCTCGCAGCACTGCTGCACCAACTCCCGGCCAACGCACCTCGGCAACCTGATCGACCTTCCTCCGCTCGCAGGCCGGCGCTCTACTGGCCTGCGAGCTCTTCGAGGCCCTCACCCTGGGCGATGTTCGCCTGTGCGCGCTCGCGGAGCCCGCTCCCGACCGGCGACTGACGATCGCGCACCGGGCGGCCCGCCTCTGCGGCACGGTCCTGGACGTCCCCCGGCGAGTGGCCGCCGCGTTACACCCTTAACGATTAATTCTTCCGCTCGCACGAATAGCGGCGCACCATTTGCAGGCCCTGCGGGATCGCCCTCGCCGATTCCTTCCCTGCACAAAGGAGTGCGTCTCGTGAGTATGAGAAATATCCGCCGTTTGGTGCTCGTGTCCGCGGTCGCGTCGTGCCTCGTCGCGGCCGCCCACGGCACGGTCCAGGCGCAACCGGAGGCACCGTCCGGCCGCGCGTTCACCGAGAACGTCGCCGCCGGCGCGGAATACCAGCAGTACATCGTCGGCTTCAAGCCCAGGTCGGAGGCCGGTCGCTCGGCCTCCGTCCGGGCGCGTGCCCTGCGCGCGGCCGGCGAGCGGCACGGCGTGTCGGTGGAGGAAGTGCGGCAGCTTGCGGTCGGCGGACACCTCGTGCGCACCGACAAGAAGCTTTCCGGGGACCAGGCCCGCGGATTCCTGCGTTCGCTGGCCGCCCGCGGCGAGGTCGAATACGTCGAGCCGGACGTCCGCCTCTACTCGACCGCCACCCCGAACGACACCCAGTACAACGACCAGTGGCACTACTGGGAATCGAACGCGGGCATGCGCCTGCCCAAGGCGTGGGACACGGCGGACGGCGCGGGCGTCACCGTCGCCGTGGTGGACACCGGTCGCACGACCCACTCCGACCTCGACGGCAACACCATCGGTGGGTACGACTTCATCAGCGACACGTTCGTCTCCCGGGACGGCAACGGGCGCGACTCCAACCCCCAGGACGAGGGTGACTGGAGCCCGGCCGAGAACGAGTGCCACCAGGGCAGCCCCCGGTCGAACTCGTCCTGGCACGGCACGCACGTCGCGGGCACGATCGCCGCGGTGAGCGGCAACGCCAAGGGCGTGGCCGGTGTCGCGCCGAAGGCCAAGCTGGTCCACGCCCGCGTGCTGGGCCGCTGCGGCGGTTCGCTGTCCGACATCGCCGACGCGGTGATCTGGGCGGCCGGCGGCACGGTCAGCGGCGTCCCGGCCAACCCCAACCCCGCCAAGGTCATCAACATGAGCCTCGGCGGCGGCGGGACGTGCAGCTCCACCTACCAGAACGCGATCAACAGCGCGATCGGGCGTGGCAGCACCGTGGTCGTCGCGGCCGGCAATTCGAACCAGAACGCCTCGAACTCCCAGCCGGCCAACTGCAACAACGTCGTCACCGTGGCCGCGCTGGACCGCGAGGGCAACCGGTCGGTCTTCCGGTCCGACGGCAGCTTCGCCTCCAACTACGGCACCGTCGTCGACATCGCCGCACCCGGCGGTGAGACCTGGACGGCCACCGACGGCAGCAACGGCATCCTGTCCACGCTGAACACCGGCACCACCACGCCCGGCAGCGAGACCTACAAGTACTACCAGGGCACCAGCATGGCCGCGCCCCACGTGGCCGGCCTCGTCGCCCTGATGCTGGGCGAGAAGTCGCTGTCCCCCAGCGCCGTCGAGAGCACCCTGAAGCAGAACGTCCGGCCGATCCCGGGCACCTGCTCCGGCGGTTGCGGCGCAGGTCTGGTCGACGCCGAGAAGACCATTGCTTCCCTCGGAGGTGGTGGCGGCACCCCGCCCACCGGTCAACTGCTGGCCAACCCGGGCTTCGAGTCCGGCGACACCGGCTGGGCCTCCACGTCGGGCGTCATCACCACCGACGCCACCTACCCGGCGCGCACCGGCTCGTGGAAGGCGTGGCTGAACGGCTACGGCCAGTCGCACACCGACACGCTGTCGCAGACCGCCACCATCCCGGCGACCGCGACCGCCGCCACCCTGTCGTTCCACCTGCGGATCGACTCGGCGGAGACCGGGACCGTCGTGTACGACTCCCTGAAGGTGCAGCTCCTCGACTCTACCGGCGCCGTCCTGGCGACGCTGGCGACGTACTCCAACGTCAACGAGGGCACGGCGTACGTCCAGCGGTCGTTCGACTTGAAGGCCCACGCCGGCAAGACCGTCACGATCAGGTTCACCGGGACCGAGGACTCGAACCTCCAGACGTCCTTCGTGATCGACGACACCTCGCTCACCACGAGCTGACGCCCGATCGCCACGCGCGGTGCCCCGCACCCGGCGGGGCACCGCGCGCTCACCCTACGAGAGGACCTTTCCCTGTCGAACCGCGCCGCTTACCGTGCGGGGGTGACGACCGGACAGGACGAGTTCTCCCGGGCACTCCGCGCCGCGATCGAGAAGCGCGGCATCACGCTGGAACGACTGTGCGACCGCCTGCGCCGGCTGGACACGCCGGTCAGCACCGCTACCCTGAGCTACTGGCAGTCCGGCCGCACCCGGCCGGAGCGCCCGGCGTCGCTGAAGGCCCTGAGCAACCTCGAAGCGATCGTGGGGGTGGCGCGCGGCGAGCTGGCGGCGCTGCTCGACCCGCCCAAGCCCCGCGGCCGGGTCGCCTCCCGACCACGGCCGGCGGTGGTCGGCAGCGCGTTCTTCCCCGAGGCGGAGGCGGTCGAACACCTGCTGCGCGGCCTCGACCTCAGCCACGACGGCGGCCTCACCCGGCTCAGCGGCCACGACCGCGTCCACGTCGCCGCCGACCAGTCGCAGGACGTCCGGTGGACCCGGCAGGTGCTCCGCGCCGAGGAGGACGGGATCGACCGGATCGTCGTCATCCACGAGGCGGACCTCCCGTGCGGCGACGTGCCGGAGCTGCGGGCGGTGCGCAACTGCCGCGTCGGCCGGGTCCACACCGACAAGCGGCAGGGGCTGATGGCGGCGGAACTGGTGTTCCCCCGCGCGCTCGCCCGGCACGAGACGATCCTCATCGAGCACGAGGTCACCGAGCCCTCGCCGCGACCCTCGTTCGTCTACGAGCGCCGGTGCCGCACGCCGGTCCGCGAATTCCTGATGGAGGTCCGGTTCGACTCGCGGGCGCTGCCTTCGCGGTGCGTGCGGTACTCCGTGCTGGACGGCGTGGAGAAGTGCCGTCCGGTCGAGCTGGACGAGGATCGGGCCGCGCACCACGTCGTGCTCGATTTCGGTCCGGGACAGTTCGGCGTCCGCTGGGAGTGGCCGCCCGCTGGAGGCGGCACGGGTGAGCGGATCCCCGGTTCGGGGAGGGCGAAGGTTTCTCGGAACTGACGAACCGGCGCACGCTGTCGCCGGCGACCGGGCCGTTGCGCACCGGTCCCCGGCTTCCCCGTTCGCCGACGTCACCCACCGCCTGTCCGCTGGAACGGTGCGATGCTCGTGGCCAGGGCACCGTTGTGCGCGATGCCGGCGACGCGGTCCTCCCGGCACGGCATGCCGACGCCGGCGTGCTCGTACAGGCCGAAGCCGGAACCGACGAACAGCAGCACGATGCCGTGCCCGCTCGCCGCCGTGATCCAAGCCGCAGACATGCCCATGAGCAGCTTCTTGAGCAAGGGCTGGAAGTGCGGCCACTGCACGGTCACCGCTCCGAGCCGGTCGATCCCAGTCCGCCATCCGGGCGTGGGGAGCAGAGAGAGGTGGTCCAGATCGGTGGTCAGCTTGAGCCCACGACGCAGTACCGCCTGGAACAGCGCGTCCCGCCGCACGATGTCGCCGTGCACGCGGTCGGTCGCCTCACCTTCCATGAGCAGCACCGCGAAACTCGATCGGTCGTGCACCCAGACGCGGGCTGGACGTGGAGTTCGACGGTGGCCATTGCATGTGCCTGCTTCCCGACTTGACGGTGGCGGTGGAATACCGCGAGGGGCGTTCAGCCGACTTTCTTTGTTGTCTGCGATCCCGCCGGCCGAGGTGCCCGCGGTCATCGGCAATTGACGTGGCGCCTCAGCGAGCTTGACGAAGACCTGTCCGGCACGGGCGATCAACGAGTCGACCGCGGTGAACACCGGGTCCACGTGCGGGATGAGCCCGTCGGCCACGGCGTCGACCGGAGTTCCGACACCACCGAGTTGATCAGCCGGCCCGACGCCGTTTTATCCACCACCTTTGAGGAACGCAGCTGCCGCCGCTGGATCTGTGTAGGCCGGACGCGCTCACGGCGGACTGTCGATTCCGCGCACGGACCCACGACGCATATGCATCATTCATCGCTGCGCGGATGGCGGTGAACACCCGCTGGGCGCGCACCGTCGACCCCATTGAACGCGACGTGCTCACCGACTTGGCCGCAGGTTGCCCGGACGAGCCGATCATTGTCGAACCCACCTGACCCACGGCCCCGATCGGTTGCCTGCGGTCTTCGCCAGTCAGGGACGTCGCTGCTCGCGGTTGCCGGGTGCGGCACAGCACCCCGGCGATCGGTGTGCACGCGCACCACGGGGCGGCAGGCGGCCCGCGCAGTGACATGGAGGCTCACCGCGGATTCCCTGCGGCGGGCCGGCGGGCGCGCTCCGGGGCGAAGCGGAGCGCTACGCCAGCTTCCGCGCCGTCGCCGCGAACTCGTGCGTCACGGCCTCCAGCGCGTGCGTCGCGCCGAGAATCGCTTGGGGCGGCACGTCGGCGCTCGTGCTGTGGCTGTGCAGCCCCGGAACCGGCTTCGTCATCGGCGTCGCCCCCGTCGACGGCGGCTACGTCGCCCAGTAGCAGCCTGTGGCACACGACAAGTCAACCAAGGGGATCAACGACGAAGAACTGTTCCTGTGGGTCGCGCTCAGCGGCGACAACGACGTCACTTGGATGACATCCCGATCAGCGACCGACGACGCCCTCACCGACGTCGCGGACGAATTCCTGGACAGCTCCCGGATCGACTGGACATCGGTCCACCGGTCCGTCCCGGAGAGCAGCCCTAACACGTACCTCCGGGTCCGACGACGCGAGTCCGCCCGAGCGAAACGCCTCCGCCACCAGCGCGAACATGTCATCGAACCCAGCCCGCCACGCCCGTGATCGCGACACACCGACCGACATCGCACACTGCGGCTGCCGTACTAGCGTTCCCATCCACGGCGGGGCGTGCGGTTGCCGAGCCGGTCGTCGCGGCTGCGGTAGACGATGTACGGGCGGGTCAGGTACCCGAGCGGCATGGAGAAGACGTGCACGAGCCGGCTGAACGGCCAGAACGCGAACAGCGCCCAGGCGGCGAGGGCGTGCAGCTTGAAACCGAGGGGCGCGGCCTCCATCAGGTCGGGTCGGGGTTGGAGGAAGAAGATCGAGCGGAACCACGGCGAGACGGTCTGGCGGTAGTCGTGCGGCGCGTCGGTGAGGTTGCCCAGAACGGTGGTGCCCAGCCCCAGCACGATGGTGCCGACCAGGAGCACGTACATGACTTTGTCGTTGCGGGTCGTGGCGGAGAACACCGGGCCGACGGTGCGCCTGCGGTAGACCAGGATCGCGGCGCCGGCCAGGGTGCAGAACCCGGCCAGGACGCCGAGGCCGACGGCGACGACGTGGTAGGCGTCGTCGCTGATGCCCGCCGCCTCGGTCCACGATTCGGGGATGAGCAGGCCGCCGACGTGGCCGAGCGCGACGAGCAGGACGCCGAAGTGGAACATCGGGCTGCCGAGCCGCAGCAAGCGGTTCTCGTACAGCTGTGACGACCGCGTGGTCCAGCCGAACTTGTCGTAGCGGTAGCGCCACACGTGGCCGACGATGAACGTCGCGATCGCGGCATAGGGGACCGCCACCCAGAGCAGGACGCTCACCGGCCACCTCCGGGCGGCATGTGGTCGGGCGGTCCGAACGGCGCGAGCCCCACTTCTTCCTCCGGCGGGGTGACTGCGGCGAGGCGCGCGACCGCGTCGCGCTCGTGCCGGCCGAGTGGGGGCAGGGTGGCCGAGACCGAGTCCAGCAGGTGCGCCCACGGCGAGGACGTCTCGTGCAGGCCCAGCCGCGGGCACGGTGGAGATCGTCGCCCTGCTCACGCCCGACGACGTGGTGTCGGCCAGGCCCGGAGGCGGTCAGGCCGACGTTCTGGTGGGCGCCACGAATATCACTGGGAACCGACGCCCGTCGCCGCCGAGGACAAGCACATCGGCGTCGCGACCGACAGCGGCGTCACCGTATGGGCGCGGGGCGGTGGGGCACCCCGTCGCCAACTCGCCGGTGGCGTGCGCACGCCTCGGCGTCATCGGCTCTTCGGCGGGGCCGACAGCACCTGTCAGCGCCGCCGGCGTTCACCGCCGCCACCACCCTGATCCGCACGACGGCATCCCGAAACCTTCTCGATGAGCGCGCGCAGGCGCCAGATCGGGAACTGCACCACCGGTCACCGTGCCGAAACGCCCTGTCAGGGCGAGAACCCGGTGCGAACGTCAACCGGGCAGGTGGACCGGCTTGTGGGTGATGCCCTCGATGTCTGACGCCGTGGCGTCGAGGAGCTTGTGCGCCAGGTCGGACAGCGCCCGCGCGGCGGCGAGCTCGTCACCGATCTCCGGGACGTTCCTGTCGGCCGGGTTCAGCCTCGCGGTGCCGACACCGACCATGCGGGTGTCGTCCCCCGTGCGCAGTCGGGCCTTGGCCCTGGTCTTCTCCTCGTGCTCGTCGATGGTGATGTCGACGCGCCACTCCTTCATCGTGCTCATCGGGTTCTCCAGTCGGTCGGGTACCTCATCCTCAGCGGTCGTCGGGGTGACGTGGTGTTCGATCCAGAGGGCATGGTGAGCCTCTCCCCCGTCGGTACTTCGAGCATGCTCCTCGGACGCCATGCGGCACAGGGACCGTCGGTTCACACGGGTCGAAAACGACTTCCTCGTCCGAGGTTTCACCGAGCAGGAGGTCGAGGGTGACGCGAGCCGGCTCTACGCTCGCGGACACGCTCCAGACGGCGGCACCGCGGCCGTTGGCAAGGAACACCGTGCACGCACTCGCCGACCAACGGGGCGACAGCTCGCCGGCAAGGGAAAACACCTGGCGGAGGTGCACCGATTGATAATCGAGGTCCACCGCGACGAACTGACCCGCCTGCGCACCGAATGCGCCACCCATGCCTCCGCGTTGCCGGACCGCGACCCGGCCGACGAATTACCACGTGCCGGCGGACAAGTCCTCACCGGGCACGGGCTCCTCAAATCGGTTGCGCCGTCCAAACGGGGCCGTACACCATCGGGTTCATGACGGACGGGAGTTCGGCTCTGCCCCGGCGTGCGTTCGGCTGGGAGGACGTGTGGGTCGGCCCGGAGGCAGACCCACGTGAGGCCGGTGGGCTGTACTCCGGCGAGCGCCAGACCCTCGTGCGCTACCTGCGTGACCGGCGGTTGACGCTGGAGATGAAGTGCGCCGGGCTGGACGCGGAGGGCATGGCACGCCGCTCGGTGCCGCCGTCAGACCTGTCGCTCCTCGGGCTGGTGCGGCACCTGGCGGAGGTCGAGCAGTACTGGTTCCGGCGGGTGCTGACCGGTGAGGACGTCCCACCGCACTACACGTCCGCGACCGTCGCGTTCGGCGAGACGACGGCCGATCCCGAGGAGGTCGAGGACGCCTGGGCCACCTGGCGGTCCGAGGTCGCCTTCGCCGAACGGTTCGTGGCCGAAGCGCCGGACCTGGACGTGCTGGGCGGCGGCAACCCCGAGTACGCCCCGGTCCCGCTGCGCGAGGTGCTGATCCACATGATCGAGGAGTACGCCCGGCACAACGGCCACGCCGACCTCATCCGCGAGCGGATCGACGGCCGGGTCGGGCAATGAGGGCCTACCGGGCCTTTGCCACGTAACGGTGCGCGGCGCGAGCGGTGAACGCGATCGAGTCACCGTGGCGCGCAACAACGACACCTGCCGGCCGGTCCGCGTGTCCACCAGCAACGGCCACAGCGCCGTGAAGTAGGACCCGACCGCGTCGAGCGTGCTCCTGCGCCAGGTCCAGGAAACGCGGCAGGTCGAGACCGGCCTCCGCGTCGAGCACACCCCGCTGCGGCTCATGCAGGTTCCACGGGATGTAGGTGTCGATCGTGTTGAGTCCCATCCACTTCGCCTCGCGCATCCGGTCCGCCCACAACTCTGGATGCACGCGGAAGTAGTGCAACGCGCCGGAAATCATCCGGAACGGGGCGCCGTCGAGGGTGAAGCCCTGCTCCTGGCCGTACTCGACGGACGCGTCCTGCCAGGCGCTGAGCCCGTCGTACAGCGGGGTGTCCGACACGTAGGCCTTGCCGAGGGTGTCGTTGAAGACGCTGTTGGCGTAGACCTGGAACGGCGGGTAGGACCACCCGCTGATGACGTTGCGCCTCCTGGGCGAAGATCTCGTTCGCCTCCTGGCCACTGAGTTGGGGAACTCGGCACCCAGGAACTCGGGGGACGACAGCTCCGCAGTGGTCGCGGGGAACGCGCCGCCGGCGACGCGCAGCTGCACGCCCTCCTCGGCGGTGGCGTACTTGAGGAACGCCTTGGCCAACGCCTTGTTGCCACCGGCGGCCGGTCCGGACAGCGCGCTGCCGCCGTTCTCCGCGCTCGCCTTGTCACCGGGGTTCCACTGGGGCAGCGGGGCGACCCGCCACTTGCCCGCGCCCGCCTCGACGCCCGACAGGAGGTTGGCGGGCATCCAGAGCTTCCGCGATCCGGCCTTCCCCTTGCCGGACATCGCTTTCCCGATCCGCCCGCCGGTCGGCCCGCCGGCCCGGTCGGACACACCCACCGTGTACTTCACCCTGGGCACGGTGTTCAACACCGAATCCGGCGACTGCTCTCCCGGGTCCTGGTCGGGCTGCGCGACCTCCCGGTCACCGTGGTGGCCACGTCGGCCGGCACATCGACCCGGCCGAATTCGGCGAGCAGTCGGCCAACGTCCGCATCGCCCGCTACCTCCCGCAAGCCGAGGTGCTGCCAGGCTGCGATCTGGTGATCGCGCACGGCGGCTCGGGCAGCGTGATCGGCGCGCTGGCGCACGGCCTGCCCACCGTGCTGCTGCCCCTCGGCGCCGACCAGCCGCACAACGCCGGACAGTGCGTGCGACTCGGCGTGGGCAGGGAACTGGACCCGATCGCCGTCACCCCGCTGGACGTGCGGGCCGCGGTGGCCGAGGTGTTGGCGGATTCGAGTTACCGGCGTGCGGCCGAACAGGTGCGGGCGGAGATGCTCGAGTTGCCCGACCCCCGCACAGGCGGTGCCGCTGCTGGAGCGGTTGACCACTTCGGCGGCAGGTGTCCGAGGCTGACCACGGTGGTCACGCACCCGTCGTGGAACCGGGCCGGACGATCATCAGCACGACGACGACCGCCCACAGCAGGTTGAACACGCCGGTCGACATGGCGAGCCGGTTGCCCGTCTGCCCGGCCAGGACCCGGCGCTGAACAGGCAGGATGGCCAGCACCAGCAGACCCGCGGCGATCGCGGTCAACACCACCGACGTCAGCAGCCACGCGTCACCGAGAACGCCCAGGCTGACGCCGGTGGCGACCCCGAAGACCGGCACGGCAATGCCAACACCCGCGTACGTGCGGCAGGTCCGGTGCAGGAACACCGCGACACCGGTCGGCGACTCCCGTGCGAACCGCGGGAACAGCGACGCGGCCACCGCGATCGGACCGATGGCGAGGATCGCGGCGAGGACGTGCACCGAGAGCAGCAGCTTGGTCACCAGGTCTCCTTAGTAGGTAGGCAGCCAACATATGTCGACTGCCAATAGGTACCACAGCTACCTAGCTCCTGTGTAGGCTGTCAACCTATGAAGGCGGACGCGGTGCGCGGGCACCTGGACGCGATGCTGCTCGCGGTGCTCGAACCGGGGCCGCTGCACGGCTATGCGGTCATCACCGCGGTTCAGCAGCGCAGCGGTGGCGTGCTGGAACTGCGCACCGGCACCGTGTACCCGGCGTTGAACCGGTTGGAGCGACTGGGATTGCTCCACAGCCGCTGGCAACCCGTGTCCGACCGCCCCCGACGCTGCTACGAACTCACCGACGCGGGCCGGCGCAGTCTGGCCGCCGAACGGTCGACGTGGCAGGACTTCACCACCGCGATCAGTGCCGTCCTCGACCTGGCCACGCCCGCCGGGCGCACCACGTGACCACCGCGGATCCCGTGGAGGACTACCTGGCGACGCTGACCACATCCCTGCACGGCCCGGCCCGGGCCAAGGCCGCCATGATGCGTGAAGTCCGCGACGGCCTCGCCGATGCGGTCGAGGCACAGACCCGCTTCGGCGTGCCCCACGACCAGGCCGCCCACCGGGCCGTGCGGGACTTCGGCAGGGCAGACGAGATCGCCCCGTCGTTCCAACGCGAACTGACCATCGCCCAGACCCGCCGCACCGCCCGCGCCGCCGCCGTGGCCGTGCCGGTCCTGGTCGTCTGCCAACTCCTCCTGCACACCGCCGCCCGCGACCCGGACTGGCGACTCGGCGCGCTCGCCGCGCATCTGGCCGCCCTGGCCACCGCCGCCGGCCTACTGGCCGTAACGGCCCTGACCGCCACCGGCCCCCTGACCCGCCTGCTGCCAACCCCGCACCGACTACCGGCAGCCGTAGCCTGGACCGCGACCGCCGCCGCGGTGGGCATGGCGCTCGCCGCGGTAGCCCTCGCCGTCACCTCGGCCCTGTCCGCGAACTGGCCGCTGACCGCACTCGCCGGCGTGCTCGCCACCGTCGCCCACGGCGTGGTCGCCGCATCGGCCCGCGCCTGCCGTCAGTGCGCCCGAGCCGTGCAGGAACACCGCTGAGGTCACCGGACGCATCGGCCGGCGTCCAGGTGAAGTCGAACTCGATGTCGACGAAAGGCCGGGATGATGGGCGTGCCGAATGCGCCGACCACCCTGTGGGGTGCCAGAACTCTGCACTGAGGCGCTGAGCTGCGGCGATCGCGCACCACGTGCTTCAGGAGCATGATCGTGAGGCGTGGCGCTACGACTGCTCTACCTGATCTTCGCCCAGGTCGTCGGCTGGTTGGTTCTGCTCGGTCGGTCATCGGCGGCCAAGGACGTGGAGTTGCTGGTACTGCGACACGAGGTCGCCGTGCTGCGCCGGGCCAGCCCTCGCCCGCGACTGGACTGGGCCGATCGTGCGGTGCTCGCCGCGTTGGCGCGATGCCTGTCCGACTGGTTACGACACCACCGGCTGGTGACTCCGGGCACCGTCCTGCGGTGGCACCGACGACTGGTCGCACAGAAGTGGACCTACCCCAACCGCACCGGCCGACCACGGATCGACGATGCCACTGTGGCGTTGATCGAGCGGATGGCCCGGGAGAACACCGGATGGGGCTACCGCCGGATCCAGGGCGAGTTACTCAAACTCGGCCACCGAGTAGCCGCCTCAACAGTTCGCCGCGTGCTCAAGCGCCTGCGAGTCCCACCCGCGCCCCAGCGCGACACCGACACCTCCTGGCGACGATTCCTACGCGCGCAGGCCTCCGGCATGTTGGCCTGCGACTTCTTCCACGTCGACTGCGCGGTCACCCTCAAGCGGGTCTACGTGTTCTTCGTGATGGAGGTCGCCACCCGCTACGTCCACATCCTCGGCACCACTACGAACCCCGAAGGGGCATGGACCACCCAACAAGCCCGCAACCTGCTCATGGACCTGGGTGACCGGGCAGACGACTTCCGGTTCCTCATCCGAGATCGAGCCGGTCAGTTCACTACCTCGTTCGACGCGGCCATCTCCGGCGCAGACATCCAGGTTGTAAAGATCCCACCACGGTGTCCGCGAGCCAACGCCTACGCCGAGCGGTTCATCGGGACCGTCAGACGCGAAATCACCGACCGACTGCTCATCCTCAACGAACACCACCTGCGGGTCGTGCTGGGCCGCTACGCGGTCCACTACAACCACCGCCGACCACACCAAGCCCTACAACTCATACCACCACGACCAGACCAGCCGATCGCTGAACCGGGCCGCGCCTCGATACGCCGTCGACCAGTCCTCGGCGGCCTGATCAACGAGTACGAACTCACAGCAGCATAACCGCAGCTCAGCGCGTACGGCCGACTTCTGGCACCCCCCAGGGAGATCGCGAGGCTGTAGGCCCGTCCGATCCCTCGTTCAGCCGCGCTCACCACCGTGATCCGCGACGTGGGGTCGGCGTACTTGCGCAGGGCGTCGAGGAACCACGCCGGCGAGCCGTTGGCTGACACGATCACCGGGCAGGACAGGTCGATGGACGCCAGGCAGCGGAAGATGAGCGGGTCGTCGCACACGGGGATGACCACGGTGATCTCCGACTCGACAGCCGCGGTCATGAGGGCCGCCCCTGCGAGGTGACCGCGTCCTCGAACCGCTGGAGCACTGCGTCGGGGTCGACCGCGGTGACGACGTGGTGCGCCGCATCGCCTTCCGACAAGGTCGTCATACCTCGCCGGGCGATATCCGTGAACACCGTGAGGGTGCCTCCGGCAGAGGAGCACGGCACCGCCTCGTCCATGAGCAGAACGGCGACCACCACGTCCCAGATCGGTTCGCGATCACGCCCGTCTTCCCGCGGGGACACGCGTTCCAGTTCGTCGAGCGCCCTGCCGAAGGGCGTCCGCGCCAGCCTGATCCGATCGACCCGCGTGATGTCCAGGCGAGGTGCTCCGGTCACTTCAAGCGGTACCACGGTGACCTTCTCCCAGGCTGCCGACAGGCACTCGCGGAGTGCGTGGGGGTCGGCAAAGGCGTTGAACTCGGCCGCCTCCGTCACGTTGCCCCGCGTCGTGGCGCCGCCGGACACCCACAGTCGGTGCCTGCTCAGCACCGAGGAGTCGAGCATCCGCACGGCGCGGGCGATGTTCGTGGTCGGCCCCAGCGCAAGCACGTCGCACCCCGGTGAACGCGCCAAGGCGGCGGCGAGTTCCGCCGCCGCCGGACCATCGTCGACCGCGTCCTCCCAGAACGAGTCGTCATCGGCCCTGAGCGAGGCGACATAGGTGTCCGCCGGCAGCGACCCGACGACGGCACGCAGGTCTCGCTGTACCGAACCGTCCCAGTGCAGTGGCCGCTCGGCGCCCGCCCGCACCACGACGTCGACGCCGTGAGCCCGGGTCAGCGCCAGAGCCGCTCTCGCCGACGAGTGCGCCGTCAAGTTGCCGAACACCGTCGTGATGAGGTCCGGGACACGCCCCGACGCGAAGAGGTAGTGGAGCGCGAAGGCATCGTCGTTGAGGTCCGAGGTGTCCGTGTCGACGATCAGATGACGAGGTGCCCTACGTGTCGATGTCATCCGCATCCCTCATGTCCATCCAGTACCTGAGCACCTGCGCATAACCGCGGCCCACGGGCTCCAACACCTCGACCGCGACGGTTGGCGGCATCGCCGTCACCGCTACCACCTCCTCGGCGCCCACGGGGTTCGTGGGAGCGCTCACGAGCTCGCCGTCCACCACCGCCCACAGCCACGACTTCAAGGGGAACGGGGAGGGGCCCTGACCAACACGATCCAGGGCGGACGACCACCCGGTTCGAAGAACCATGTTGTTGCGCAACGCTTCCACGTGCAGTAGTGACGATAGGGCCCGCTCCAGCGGGTTCATGTTCTGTTTGCGGTGTGGATTCCGGTGAAGAGGATCATGAGGCTGGTGAAGCTGGGTAGGGCGGTGAGTGCGGTGATCCAGAAAGCGGGATGCCTCCGGCGGAGGAAGAGCCAGGTGATGAGTGTGGCGAGGAGCCAGGGGAAGAGCATTCGCCCGAGCACTACCCCGAGTGTGTGGCCGGAGACCGGTGGGCCGACGGTGGCGATGATGAGCACGAGCGTCGCTCCGACCCAACGAGTGTGGCGAGCATGCAGCGCGCGAACGAGGTCGTCAACGAACGGGTGCGGGTTGCGGCAGTGAACCAGGGTAGGGCGGGTGTTGCGGAACGGGTTGAGGCTGTGCTCTGGGGGACGGCGGACGTCCGCCGTTGGGGGTGTGGTCGAAGTCCATGGAGGCTCGCCTTTCTACGCGGTGCTGCGGACAGTAGCGGGTACGTATCGACGGATTTGGTGCCGGCGCGAATGTGACGGACGTGTTGCCAGGTGCTGGCCCGGCCGCCTGTGCGCCTTCGTGTGACAGCCGCTGTTGGCGCTTCTGATCACGGGATCGTGAACGCACGGTGGAGTCGATCTGAATGGTTGCCGGTCGGCTGCGATGTGGTTCGTGATAGTTGGCGGCAGTTCGTTTGTATACCTTCGTTTGCGTCGGTCTGGGCGCTTCGGTTGCGCTGTTCGGTCCTGTGGCTGTGTGGTGAGCGTTGGTTAACGTCCCTAGTTGCGTACGCCGAGTAGCGACTCGGTCACCGTGTGGTGACGGCTCTCGGTGTCGATCCTTGGGGGGTTCGTGCGTTCGCCACGTGGCTTCAGCCTGCTCTCACGCTTGTTGATCTTGTCTTTGGTGGCCGTGTTGACGGTCGTCGGTGTGCCCGCGGGGCCGCCGTTGTCGGGTCCTGGTCAGTTGCCCGATCTGGGTTTGTCGGGGTTGTGGAGATCGGTGGCGGGGTGGTTGTCGCCGGGTGCGGCGCAGGCCGCGCCGGACGAACCGGCGGCTGGTCCGGCGCCGGACGCGCGGGTGGAGCCGCCGACGCGGGTTCGGGAGGTGGAGGATCGGCGGACGTCGTCGATGCGGGTGTTCCAGCTGTCGAACGGCGAGTTCGAGGCGGAGGTGTCGGCTCGGCCGGAGTCCTTCAAGGATGGTCAGGGCCGGTGGCGGCCGATCGACACGGCGGTACGTGAGTCCGGAAAGGACGGTTACCGCTTCGGCAACGACAGCAATGTGTTCGGCAGTTTGTTCGGTGACCGCACGGACAGGTTGGTGCGGTTCCAGGCGGGTGACCGGCATGTCGCGATGGGTGTGGATGTCGAGGCGCGGAACGTGGAGCCGCGGGTCGAGGGCAGTCGGGTGGTGTATCCGGGTGTGTTCGACGGGGCGGATCTGGCGTATGTGGTGACGGGGGAGGCGTTGAAGGAGGAGATCGTCCTCCACAAGGCGCCCGCGGATGCGACGTACCGGTTCACGTTGCAGTTGGGTGGTGTGACGGCGACGGCCCTGCCGGATGGTGCGATCGGGTTCTTCCCGACGGGTGAGGGTGTGGCGGATGGTCCGCCGTTGTTCACGATGCCGAAGCCGTTCATGTTCGACGGCGCGGAGGACCGCAAGTCGCCGCATGGCCGGGTGTGGAGCGACAAGGTCACGCAGACGGTGGCGCAGCAGGGATCGAAGATCACGGTCACGGTGACGGCGGACCGGGAGTGGTTGGCCGAGCCGGGGCGGAAGTTCCCGGTGACGATCGACCCGACGGTGAAGCTGCAGCCGACCCCGACCACCGGTCAGGACGTGCAGATCTGGTCGGACACCCCGACCCGCAACGACGGGTCGAGCTACCAGTTGTCGGTGGGCACGGACCCGTACGGTGTCGCGCGCTCGCTGGTCAGGTTCGACACGTCGGTGGTGCCGGCGGGGACGAGCCTGTCGTCGGCGAAGCTGCGGTTGTACTACGACAGCGAGCTGGAGACCGGCGCGAACAACAATGTGCACGAGGTGCGTCGGGTCACGGCCGGCTGGTCCGAGGACACCGCGACGTGGGCCTCGGTCAACGGTGCGTTCGCCGAGGCCGCGCTGTCCACGGCGACCAAGCAGGCGAACGTCGGCAACGTGTGGCACGAGTGGGATGTCCGGAACATCGCGCAGTCGTGGGTGTCGGGTTCGGCGGTGAACCACGGGTTGATGGTGAAGTCGACCGACGAGACCCTGAGTCGCGGTGGTGCGATCTACCAGGCGGCGGAGTTCGCCTACAACGGCGAGAACGAGAACAACCCGAAGCTGGTGCTGACCTATGGTCGGCCGAGCGCGGACCTGAAGTACCCCACGAAGATCTACTCCACGGGTGCGGAGCTGAACTGGGGTCCTTATGTGGACCCGGATCCGGCGAACCCGGCCGACGACGCGGTGGAGTACCAGGTGCACCGCACGGTGTTCCAGGCGTTCACGCCGTCGTCCTCGACGTTGATCGCACCGTTGGCACCGGCGGCGACGTCGTTCACGGACACGACGGCGCGTCCGACGCCGGCGGATTCGGCGGATCCGTTCGGCAACGCCTACTACTACATGGTCGCGGTGAAGACCCGTGACGGGCAGCTGATCCCGGGGCCGACGCAGGTGGCGCGGCTGCCGAAGGCGGGTCTGATCACGCAGGTGTTCCACGGCGGCACGAGCGACACGACGTTGTCGTCGAACCGGCCGGACACCAACCTGGACAGCATCGGCGGGCAGCCGTGGTTGATGGTGGGCAACAGCTCCGCCACCTATGGCCGTACGCGTGCGGCGGTGAAGTGGAACGACCTGTCCGCGATCCCGGCGGGTGCGCGGATCGTGGACGCGGACATGATGCTGTGGGGGTTCTTCAGCGCCGGTGGTGGTGCGACGTTCGACGGCCATCCGCTGACGAGGTCGTTCACGGAGGGCCAGGCGACGTGGAACCGGGCGTCGACGGCGACGGCGTGGACGACGCCGGGCGGTGACCTCGGCGCGTTCGCCGACCAGGTGGTGGGGATCCCGAACGACCCGAACTGGCACATCTGGGAGAACGCCGGTGTGGTGCAGGGCTGGGTCGACGACCCGGCCTCGAACCACGGGTTCGAGGTGAAGCTGCGCGACGAGGCCGGTGCGCAGCAGCGGGTGCTGTTCCTGTCCGACGAGGCCGCCGAGCCGCAGCTGCGCCCGAACCTTGTGGTGACGTACACGCAGCCGACGGCGGAGATGACCTACTACGCGCCGGACACCCCGTCGCTGCGCATGATCCCCGGCGACGAGTACACGGTCCCGGTCAGCGTCACCAACTCCACCACGAGCACGTGGCGTGCGGCGGATCAGGTGTTGTCGTACCGGTGGAACCTGCCGGACGGGACGGACGCGACCACGGGCGGGAACCGGTTGGAGACCGCGTTGCCGGGTGATGTCCTGCCCGGTGGGACGGTCACGGTACAGGCGCGGGTGAAGACTCCGATCCAGAGCGACGCGGGCAACAAGCGCGAGCAGTTCGTGCTGAACTGGGACCTGCGCAATAAGACCACCGGCACCTGGCTGTCCGCCACCGGCGGCATCCCCGCGCTGGCGCAGAACGTCACCGTCGAGGACCCGACTTCCGATCAGCTCGGGTTGGAGAAGTTCTACTCCTACGCCGGCAAGGCCACCGGCTCCGGTTCGAACGTGCTGGTCAACCAGTTCGCGGGCAACACGGTGTTCTCCTACGACGCGTTCACCAACCCCGGTCGCGGCCTGAACTCGTTCGTGCGCATGACGTACAACAGCATGGACACCTCCGCCACCTCGCTGGGCCAGGGCTGGTCACTGGCGGCGAGCGGCCTCACCCGATTGGGTACCTACCTGGAGTTGCATCCTAAGGGCCAGGACTACCCCAGCAGGATCACGCTGCCGGACGGTGACGGCACGTCGCACACGTTCGAGTTGAACAAGAACGGCAGCACCGACCCGGCGCGGTGGACCTACGACAAACCCGCCGGCGTGCACTACTTCGTGCAGCGCGACAGCGGCACCGACGCCTCCCGCAGGTGGAAGTTGATCCGCCCGGACCGCTCCGAGTTCCTGTTCGACGACGAGGGTTGGCTGACCGCGGTCAAGGATCGCAACGGCAACGAGCAGCGGTACACGTACACCGAGCGCAAGTCGAACAACCAGCCTCGCAAGTTCCTGGCGTACGTCAACGACCCGCACAACCGCCAGGTCCTCACGCTGGACTACTTCGAGAAGGGTGAGACGAGCAACCCGAAGATCATCGACAACGTCCAGTCGATCAAGGACGTGTCGGGGCGCACGATCACCTTCACCTACGACGACAAGGGACTGCTGACCCAGTTCGTCGACGGCGCGGGCACCCCGCAGGCCAAGACGTTCGGGTTCACCTACGACGCCACCCAGGGCAACAAGAACGTCAAACTGGTCAAGATCACCGACCCGCGCGGCAGCGCCACCGACCTCGCCTACTACACCGCGCCGGTGGACCCGAAGGACAAGTGGAAGCTCCAGACCATCACCGACCGCCTCGGCTTCGCCACCGGGTTCGCCTACAGCGACCCCGACGGCACCACCGGTTCCGAGGTCCAGTCGACGGTCATCGACGCGGAGACCCGCACCAGCACCTTCCGCATGGACGGCTACGGCCGACCCACCAAGACCACCAACGCCAAGAACCAGGCCACGCAGTTGGAATGGGACGCCGACAACAACGTGGTCAAGCTGGTCGAGGACAACGGCGCGGTCTCCACCTGGACCTACGACCCCAAGACCGGCTACCCGACCTCGATCCGCGACGCGGAGGCGGTGGCCAACAACTGGCCCGCCACCCAGCTGGGCTACCAGACCGGCCCGGACGGCTACACCGCCGAGCTGACCTCCAAGACCAGCCCCGAGGGTCGGGCGTGGGCGTTCGGATACGACGCCAAGGGCAACCTGACCTCGGTCACCGACCCCAAGGGCGTGCCCACCGCCTCACCCGACGACTACAAGTCCGTCTACACCTACGACCAGTTCGGGCAGCTGACCACCTCCACGGACGCCAACGAAAACACCACCAAGTTCTCCGGGTACGACCCGACCGGCTTCCCAGGCACGACCACTGACCCGTACAACCACAGCACCATCGCGGTCTACGACGTGCGCGGTAACGTCACCTCGGTCAAGGACGCGTTCGACAAGGTCACCACGGTGACCTACGACGTGTTCGGCCGTCCGCTGGAGACGCGGGTTCCGAAGAACCAGGACAAGGGCGAGTTCGTCGTCTCCCCGGCGCCAGTCTACGACGCCAACGACAACGCCGCTCGGTCCACCGCGCCCAACGGCGCCGTCTCCACCGCGGTGTACGACAAGGCCGACCAGGTCACGTCGACGACGATGCCGAAAGACACCTCGACCGGCCCGGAGCGCAAGAGCAGCTTCGGTTACGACAAGGTCGGCAACCTGCTGACCGAAACCCAACCGCTGGGCAACCTCACGCCCACCGACCCGAACGACTACGTCACTCGGTACGGCTACGACGAGATCTACCAGCTGATCACGTCCACGAACGCCAAGAACGAGAAGGTCTCCTACACCTATGATCGGGTGGGCAACCTGGTCACGGTGGTGGATCCGCGTAAGAACGCCACGGCTGACACCGCCGACTTCACCACGAAGGTCACCTACGACCTCAACCACCGCCAGGTCACCACGACCGACGCCGAGGGCAAGACCGAACACACGGGCGTCGACAAGGACGGCAACGTCGTCTCCCAGCGGGACAAGGCCAACACCACCACCACGCTGATCTACGACCAGCGATCGTCGCTGGTCGAGGCACGCGTGCCGCACAAGACCGGCGTGGAGCGCATCACCAGATTTGAGTACGACGAGGCGGGCAACCAGACCCGCGTCGTCACCCCACGCGGCGTGGAGACCACCAACGACCCGGACGACTTCGTCGCCGCGACCGTCTACGACAAGCTCAACCGCCCGATCGAGAAGCTCACGCCGTTCGACGGCGACGACGTGCGCTACACGACGCCGGACAAGACGACCTACGCCTACGACAGGGTCGGTCGGGTCAGCCAGGTCAGCTTGCCGCCATCGGCCGGGCAGACCGCGCGCAACACCACGAAGCACACCTACTTCGACAACGGTTGGGTGAGCACGTCCACCGACCCGTGGGACATCGCCACCGCCTACGACTACACCGACCTGGGGCAGCAGAAGACCCGCACGCTGACCAGCGCGGGTGGCTCGTCCAACCGCACGATGACCTGGACCTACTTCCCCGACGGCAAGTTGGCCTCCCGCTCCGATGACGGTGTGCCGGTCGGTAAGCACGTCGCGCTGGTCGACAACACCGACACCGGCTTCGTCGAGACAGCGGGCACTTGGACCGTCCGCACCGCCGGCAGCGGCTACCAGAACACCAACCACCGCAGCGCCCCCGCAGGGACCGGCGCGGCGACGTTCACCTGGAAGCCGGTCATTCCGCAGGACGGCACCTACGAGGTGTTCGCCAAGTACGCCACGGGCCTGACAGGCGTGGCCACCAACACCCCGTACAAGGTCGACACCGGCACCGCGCAGACCACCGTGCCGGTCGACCAGACCCTCAACGGTGGCCAGTGGGTCAGCCTCGGCAGACACGCCTTCACGGCGGGCAACGCGGCCAAGATCAGCGTTTCCGACGCGGCCAACGGCATGGTCCTGGCCGACGCGGTGAAGCTGGTGCGCGACAACACCGGCGAGGTCGACCACGAGCGCAAGACCTTCAGCCACTCCTACGACGCCAACGGCAACCTGCTCACGCTGACCGACGCCTCGCCGGGGGCGAAGGTCGACGCCTACGCGATGACCTACAACGGCCTCAACCAGCTGGCCAAGGTCGAGGAGAAGCTCGCCGCGGTGGTCAGGGGCACCACGACGTTCACCTACAACGAGAACGGCACCGTACTCACCCGGGGCCACGACAAGCAGAACTCGGCGTTCCGCTACAACCCGCGTGACCTGGTCGACCAGGTCACCAACACCGAGACCGGCGGCCAACCCAAGATCACCGGCTACACCTACACCGACCGCGGCCAGGTGCTGCAGGAGACCAAACCCAACGGCAACGAGGTCGTCTACGGCTACCACCTCGACGGCGCACTGGCTTCCCAGGTCGAGAGCAAGAGCGACACCGCCAAGACCTTGGTCGCCCAGCACCACATCGAGTACAACGCCAACGGCCACCGGAACCGCGACGCGTCCAAGATCCAGAACGCGGACAACACCACCGCGTACCTGGACGAAGTGCGGGAGTACGACTTCGACCCGCTGGACCGGATCCGCAAGCTGACCAAGAAGTCCGCGGTGGGGGCGGTGCTGGAGACCGAGGACTACGTCCACGACGCCAACAGCAACGTCACCACACAAACGCTCGAAGGCAAGACCACCACCTTCAGCTACTACTTCAACCGCCTGCTGACCGCCTCCAGTTCGGGGGCGACCGCGTCCTACAACTACGACCCGTTCGGCCGCCTGGACACCGTCGCCGGCGGCGGGCAGATCGTCGAGTCGTACTCCTACGACGGCTTCGACCGCACCACCCAACACGGCAAGCTCGACGGCGGGGCGCTGAAGACGACCACCTACGCCTACGACCCGCTCGACCGCACCACCTCGAAGACCGCGGACGGCAAGACCACGGACTTCGCTTACCTCGGCCTGACCGACAAGGTCGTCTCCGAGGAGATCACCGGCCAACTCCAGCGCACCTACCAGTACGACTCCTTCGGCCAGCGCCTCACCCAGATCAAGAAGGACACCGACGGCACCGGCCCTGCGGCGGAGGAGGACTCCTACTACGGCTACAACCCGCACACCGACGTCGAAACGCTGACCAAGGACAACGGCGACACCCGGGCCACCTACGGCTACACCGCCTACGGCAAGGATGACACCGAGGCCTTCACCGGCATCGACAAGCCCGAAGCCCAACAACCCGGCAAGGAGCCGTACAACTTCTACCGCTACAACGGCAAGCGCTGGGACCCGTCCTCCGGTTCCTACGACATGGGGTTCCGCGACTACAACCCCGGCCTCAACCGCTTCCTCACCCGCGACAACTACAATGGCGCCCTCTCCGACATGGGACTCGGCGCCGATCCGTTCACCGGCAATCGCTACGCCTTCGTCGGCGGCAACCCCATCAGTCGGGTCGAACTGGACGGTCACCGTCCCGAGGATGAGCCAGGCTACTGCCTGGGATCCCAGGGTGACTGCGGCATCGACCCGAACGCCGGCAACGCGGTGACCGGTCACTACAGCAACGAGCAGTTGAGTTCGATGGGCGTGCTGGAAGGGCAGTTCATCAGCAACACCCTGAACGGCAGTGACAGTCCGGAGACGCCGAACAGCAACGCTCCCTATAAGGAGATGACGGTGCTCGACGCCGGAGACCCGGGCGTGCAGCAGCTCAACGAACAACTGAGTGCCACTATTGGCGGCGTCTGCGCGACCCTCAACAAACTCGCTTGCCAACTCTTCATGCACTACGCGGACCGTTCGGGCACGGACTTCGAGGTCGACCTCGGTGAACTGGTGAAGGACAAGGACTTCACCACGAGGGTGAACGACGAGATGTCCACACTGGACGGCTTGGCGACGAACGCGTGCCAGGGAGCCGCAGGCACCACCTGTGTGTTCACGGTGGACAGTCGGTGGCAGGACGTCGCGTTCAAGGCGGACCGCAGCAACAAGCTCGGAATCGGCCACGCCAAGTTCCGCATCCAGGGCACGCTCTCTGTCACTGTCGGGCAGAACGGGAGTTCCGTGCAGAGTTCCTACACGCTCGGGGTCAACAAGAGGTGGGACTTCGATCCTGATGACGCTGTCGACTACGGGTTTATCTCCCTTGCGCCGTACGCCTCCATGCCGGCCGCCGGTTTGGCGCAGGAGTACGTGATGCGAGGCACCACCGGAATGACCTATAACCGGTAAGTCACGTCATTCTGACCCCAGGCAGTGCGGTAGGGTGACAAGGCATGACCCGATTCGTAATCGGGGTAGGTGCTGACGGAACCTCAGGGCAGGGAAGGGCGCGGATGAGCTTCTGGTCGTTGGTGGCGCGACGCGACTGTCGTCGGAAGCTCTCCGCGTTCTCCCTGCTGTTGGTGGCAGTGCTGTTCGCGGGCGCCTGTGGCGGTGATCCTCGAGAATACCCGGACAGTGGTAGCACTTCGCTCGAGGAATTGCTGCGGCACTTCGAGTTGGAATTGCCGCCTTGTGACGTTGCAGACCTGCGGTACGCGGACACGGGTGGGCCGAGGTCAACTGGCCTTTACCTGACGTACACTTTCCCCGCCGACTGCATCGACGAATTCCTGGCGTCCGCTCGTGTCGACTCATCGGCAAAACGACCGCTGTTGGGTAAGAACGTGCCGTTCTCGCCACAGTTGGTGCAAGACTACGACTGGCCGATCGACCCCGATAAGACTTATGACCGCTACGGGAAGAGCGCGCAGGCGTGGTCTGTCTTCATCGTGCTCGACTCCTCCTCACCACGTCACACCGCCTTCATCGAAGGCCTGGGTGACTGAGGCTCCGAGGGCAGGTTGAGACGGTCGTAGCATGTGATCTTGGTGTTCGGTGGGGAAGGATCACCCGCCGTGCGTCGGATGTTGACTTTGGTTGATCCGGAGATCTCCCAGGATGCGTTGGGGCTGGAGATCACCGTCGAGCTGGAGCGGTCGGGCTTCCACGTGCTGGTGTCGTGCCATCCCGCGCACGGTGAGCTGGTCGTCGGAGACCCGACCGAAGGGTGGGACGACGGGAGCCTGCCGCCGCTGATCCCGCTCGATGAGGATCTCGTGATCGATCTGTCCGGTGTGAAATCGCACGCTGTTCGCTCCGAGACCGCACATCGGGTGTTCGCGGCTGCCGGGCTGCTGGATGCCACCGGGATCCGATTGCGGCAGGAGGCCACCTCCTTGCGTCCCGATCTGGTCCTTGCGCAACCCCCGCTACACCGGGCGCCAGGTGTGGAACCGCACCAGCACCGACCGCGCACAACGCTCCCCCTCGGGACGGCGCGCCAGCGTCCGCAACGACCACCACGACTGGGCAGTCTCCACCGACATCGCCCACACCCCAATGGTGTCCGAACACGACTTCCTCACCGCCCAGGCCGTCGACACCGAGCACCGCGACACCGAGCACGGAAAACACGTCTACGCCTTATCCGGCAGGCTTCGGTGCGGGTTATGCGGCCGACGGTTGGACTCCCACCGCGTCCACGACCGACCCGCCTACCGCTGCCGCCACGGACACACCAGCACCCACACCCGCTCCGAGAACACGCCGCGCAACCTCTACCTGCGCGAGGACCACCTGCTCACCCGCATCGGACAACACCTCACCGCCGCGGGTATCGCCACCGAACCCACACCCGAGCAGACCATCCGGCTCGTCCGCGACCTCTGTCGTCCCGCTGCCACGCACGCTCCAAGTCCGGTCCACGTCCGACAACGGCCCATCGCCCAGACCAGGTCACGCGTTTCACGTTCATAGAACGGCGATAAATCATTTCCCACAGTTCGGTCGACGACATCGTCCCGAGGTACGTGACGAGCTAGTAGACTGTCGCGGCTAACTCTCGGGGTATAAGTGGCGGGGTTCTGTCGCTGGTTGCGTGATCAAGTTGTTGGGGTAGTCGTTGCTGCGCATCGTCGGCCTGTGATCATGGTCGGGGTGTGATCGCGATTGGCTGGACGTTTGCTTCCGCACCTCGCCGGTGTGGTGGTCGAGCGAGTCGAACGGACTCTAGTCCCGTGAGAGCTGCGGGTCGTCGCTCGTGGCGAGGGCGCGCAACGTCGCCGCTACCTCCAGCACGCCGGGAGCCCGCAGGAACGAGTAGTGGTCGCCGGGGACGACCACCGAGCGGACCACGTTCGGCAGGGCCTGCGACCACGCCTCCGCGTCCGCAGCCGACTCCTCCGCGTTGACGACCACCGTCTCCACGTCGATCACCGACGGCGTGTAGTTCGCGATCGCGCGCAGGTGCGCCTTGTAGACATCGAACCGCCGGTTCATGTCCGCCAGCACGTCGGCGTCGTCGCTGCCCCTCGCCAGCTGCTCAGCCAGCCACCGCAGCTGCTCGGCCGAGCTCGCGGTCGCCGGGTCGGGCGCGGCGGCGGCGTTCGGACCGAGGGTTCGCGCGGCGTCGGCGACGTAGTAGCCGGCCAGTTCGGCCTCGGTCTGCGTCACCTCTTCGTGCACCTGGAACGGGGCGTCCATCAGCGCGACGAACGAGACCTGCTCGCCCGCCTCACGCAACCGCTCGGCGACCTTCAGCGCCACCAAACCGCCGAACGACCACCCTCCCAGCCGGTACGGTCCCGCCGGCTGAGCCGCCCTGATCACCTCGGTGTAGCGGGTGACCATGGCGTCCAGCGACGCCACCGGTGTGCCGTCCGCGCGCAGGCCCTGGGCCTCGATGCCCCACACCTCGTAGACGTCTGCGAGTTCGCGGGCCAACGACACGTAGCCGTACACCGTGCCGCCGATGGCGTGGATCAGGTACAGCGGGCGGGCGCCCGCGCCGTCGGAGAGCCGGACCAGCGGACCCGAGCCCGCTGCGGCCGACGCCAGCCGGTCCACGTCCACGTCCACGACCAGCTCGCCGTCTTCCTCGTCCAGCGGCGCGTCCTCCAGGCCGTGCTTCTCCCGCAGGACCGACGCGAGCTGCGCGGTCGTGGGCGCCAGGAAGATCGCCGTGACGTCGGTGTCGACCGCCAGCTCGGAGCGCAGCCTGGTGACCAGCTGCATCGCCTGCAACGAGTTGCCGCCCAGGTCGAAGAAGCTGTCGTCGACGCCGACCCGGGGCAGCTTCAGCAGGTCGCCGAACGTGTCGGTCAGCACCGCCTCGATGATGGTGCGCGGCGGAGCGTAGTTCGCCGAGCCGTCACCGGCTTCGGGCGCGGGCAGCTTGCCGCGGTCCACCTTGCCGTTGGCGTTGAGCGGGAACTTGTCGAGCACCAGCACGTACTGCGGCACCATGAAGCCCGGCAGCCGGTCTGCCATGTGCAGCCGCAGGTCTGCCGGGGTGGGCGCGGTGCGGTCCGGGTCGACCCGGGCGTAGCCGACGAGCTGCTTCTGGCCCGCCTGGTCCTCGCGGACCACGATCGCGGCCTGCAACACGTCCGGGTGCAGCGCGAGCACCGCCTCGATCTCGCCGAGTTCCACGCGCAGGCCGCGGATCTTGACCTGGTCGTCGAACCGGCCGAGGAACTGGATGTTGCCGTCCGCCATGCGCCGCGCCACGTCGCCGGTCTTGTACAGCCGCGCGCCGGGCACGTCGCTGAACGGGTCCGGGATGAACTTCTCCTCGGTCAGCTCCGGCCGGTTGAGGTAGCCGCGGGCCACGCCGGCGCCACCGAGGTGCAGCTCGCCCGCCACGCCGATCGGCAGCGGTTCGAGGTTGCGGTCCAGCACGTAGGCGGTGTAATTGGGCAGCGGCAGGCCGATGGGCGGCGGGTCGATGCCGTTGTCGGTGCACTCCAGCATGGTCGCGCCGACCGTGGTCTCGGTGGGGCCGTACCCGTTGATGAACCGCATCCCCGGCCGCGCCCACTTCTGCACCAGGGCGGAGGAGAACGCCTCACCGCCCGCGATGACCACGCGCAGGTCCGGGAACTGCTCGTCGGCCAGCAGGTTGAGCACCGCGGGCGGCAGGCACATGAAGGTGATGTGCTCGTCGCGGATCAGCTCGGCCAGCCGCGGCGGCGACAGCAGCGTCTCGCTGCGGCCCAGCACCAGCGTGGCACCCGACAGCAGCGCGCCGAACATGTCCAGCACGGACACGTCGAAGTTCAACGACGCGAACTGGAGCACCCGGTCGCCGGGGCCCAGCGGCCAGTGCTCGATCTCGCCGGTGGCGAAGTTGACCGCCTGCCGGTGCTCGATCACCACCCCCTTGGGCCGGCCGGTCGAACCGGACGTGTAGATCACGTATGCCACGTTGGCCGGGTCGACCAGGTACTCCGGGTTGCTGTCGTCGAGGGCCGCCAGCTCCTCCCCCAGCCCGTCCACGTCCAGGACGTGCTCGGCGGCGGGTGCGGCGGCGGCGCTCAGCTCGTCGGTGACCACGATCGGCATGTGCGCGTCCTCGACCATGAACGCGAGCCGGTCGGCCGGGTACTCGGGGTCCAGCGGCACGTAACCGCTGCCCGCCTTGAGGATGCCCATCAACGCGACCATGCGGTCCACCGAGCGTTGCATGCAGACGCCGACCAGGACCTCGGGGCCGGCGCCCAGCTCGCGCAGCCGCCGTGCGAGTTGGTTGGCCCGAGCATTCAGCTCGGTGTAGGTGAGGCCCTCACCGGCCAGCTCCACTGCCTTGCCGTCGGGTGTGGCGGCGACCTGCGCCTGGAACTTCTCGTGCAGCGCCCAGGACGGGTACTCGGCGGCGGAGTCGTTCCACTCGACGATCTCGCGCCTGCGGTCGGCCTCGGACAGCAGCGGCAGCCTGGACAGGGGCCGCTGCACGTCGGCCACGATGCCCTCGAGCAGCACGCCGAAGTGGCCGAGCAGCCGGCGCACCGTCTCGCCGTCGAACAGCGCCGAGGCGTAGGACGCGCCGATGGCGAGGTGGTCGCCGTAGTCCACTGCGGACAGCAGTAGGTCGAACTTGGCGGCCGTGCCCTCGATCGCCTCCTGCCGCACCACCAGGTCGTGCGCCCGCAGCTCGGTGTCGTAGCTCTCGGCCAGGGTGAACCCGACCTGGAAGATCGGGTGCCTGCTGGGGTCGCGGTGCACCCGCAGCGCGTCCACCAACTTGGCGAACGGCAGGTCCTGGTGCGCGTAGGCGTCCAGCACCGTGGTGCGCACCTGGTCCAGCAGGTCCGGAAACGTCGGGTCGCCGGACAGGTCGGAGCGGATGGCCAGGGTGTTGACCAGGTAGCCGATCAACGGGGCCAACTCGCTGCGGCTGCGGTTGGCGCTCACCGTGCCGACCACGACGTCGTCCTGGCCGCTGAAGCGGTGCAGCAGCACCTGGAAGGCCGCCATCAGGGCGACGAACAGCGTGGTGTTGCCGGTGCGGCTGATGGCCTTGAGGCCGTCGAGCAGCTCCTTGTCGAAGGTGATGGCCTCGACCCCGCCGTCGTAGGTCTGCACCAGGGGTCGCGGCCGGTCGGTGGGCAGCTGGAGGCCGGCCACCCCGGCCAGCTTCTTCTGCCAGTAGCCGACCAGGTCGTCGAGCACGGTCCCCTGGAGGCGTTCCTGCTCCCACACCGCGTAGTCGGCGAACTGGATCGCCAGCTCCTCCACTGCGGCCTCGGCGCCGGTGATCTCGGCCTCGTAGAGGGCGACCAGCTCGTTGGTCAGCACGCCGAAGGACCACCCGTCGAAGACGGTGTGGTGCACGACGATCACCAGCGCGTGGGTGTCCTCGGCGGTGCGCACCAGGGTCGTGCGCACCAGCGGGCCTTCGGCCAGCGAGAACGTGCGGCCACCCTCCTCGGCGAACAACCGCTTCACCTCGGCGTCCCGCGCCTGCTGGTCCAGGCAGGTCAGGTCGACCACCGCCAGACCGCGCGGCGCGGCCTGGTCGATCACCTGGCGGGGCAGGCCGTCCACCGCGACCAGCCTGGTGCGCAGGATCTCGTGCCGGGCCGGCAGCCGGTCCACGGCGCGGCCGAGCGCGTCGACGTCCAACGCGCCCTCCAGCCACAGGGCGCCCGCGATGTTGTAGGTGGACTGGTCGGGCGCGAGGTGGTCGATGAACCACAACTGCTGCTGGCCGTACGACAACGGGATGTGCGTCAGGCCCTCGGGCCGCCGAGGGATCCCCACCGCCGCGTCCGCCCTGCCCTTGCGGAGCCGCGCGACCAGGGATGCGCGCTGCGAATCAGACAACATGACCGTCTTCCCGATCCTTCCGTACCGTTCCGTCGGGCTCGCTGTCCCGGACCGGGGGTTGTTTGTCGATGGGGTTTTCGTCTTCTGGTGGCGAGTCCGGGATCGCGGGGAGCGCGAACACCGGGGAGAACAGCAGCCAGATGGTGGGCAGGGCGAGGCCGACCACGCCGATGGTGAGGCCGAGCCGGAGCCCGAAGGCGGACGCCAGCACGCCGCCCAGCAGCGCGCCGAGCGGGATGGTGCCGAACAGCAGGAGCCGGTAGCTGGCGTTCATCCGGCCCAGCAGGCCGCTCGGCGTGACCGACTGGCGCAGGGTCAGCGCGTTGACGTTGAACATCGCCAGTGTCGCGCCGTGCAGGCCCAGCCCCACTGCGAGCACCGCGAGCGACCACGGCTGCGTGCCGGTCGCGATGAGCAGGAGGAACGGCGAGGTGCAGGCGACGAGCGTGGTGACGGCCAGGGTGCGGCCAAGGCGGAGCCGGCGGGTCACGCGCGGCGTGAGCACCGCGCCGATCAGGGCTCCGATCGCGCCCGCGCCGATGACGAGGCCGAGCTGGGCGGAGTTCAGGCCCAGCTCCCGCACGGCGTAGATGGCGAACAGCGTGACGACCACGTTCTCGAACAGGTTGAACGTGGCCGACTGAGTGGCGAGGTTGCGCAGGATGCGGTTGCCGAACACCGCGCGCAGGCCTTCGCCGATCGAAGTGAGGACCGGGGTCTTCTCGGCGGGCACGGCGGGCGGCGGTTCCGGTTTGCGGATCGACACCAGCGTGACCGCGGAGACGAGGTACGAGAACGTGGTGATCACCAGCGCGATCGGCGCGGTGAGCACCCCGATCAGCAACCCTGCCAGGCCGGGGCCGCCGATCCCGGCGATGGAGTAACTGATCTGGATCTTGCTGTTCGCCTCGGCCAGGTGGCGTCGTTCCACCAGGCCCGGGACGTAGGACAGCGAGCCCACGTCGAACATCACCGTCAGCAGCCCCAGCAGCAGGGCCACGACGTAGATCAGCTCCATGGTCAGGATTCCGCCGACCGCGGCCAGCGGCACAACCGCGATCAGCGCGGCGCGGCACAGGTTGCTGGCGACCAGCACCGGCTTGCGCCGGTGTCGGTCGAACCACACGCCCACGAACAGCGACAACGCCGCGTACGGGGTGAAGCGCGCGACGTTGAACAACCCGATCTCGAACGCGCTGGCCTGCAAGGTCACCACGGCCACGAGCATCAAGCTCAGTTCGCTGACCTGGGCGCCGACCAGCGACACGGTCTCACCGCTCCAGAACTTCACGAAGTCCCGGTCGCGCAGCAGACCGCTCGGTGCCGCGGTGGGTGCGTCAGGCATGGGTCGGTGCCGTCACGGCACTCGTCACCTCCTCGTTGTGTTCGAACTCGTGCAGGGTGAACGCGTCGTGCAGCGCCTGCGCCGCGCGGTCCACGTTGGTGGCCAGCACGTGGCAGGTGACCCGATTCGGTGTGCGGGCGAGCAGGTGCACGTCGATCCCGTTGCGCTCCAGGGCGGTGAGCGCGGTGGCGATGACCTCGGAGCGGTTGGCCCCCATCGCGCTCACGACGCTCACGCTGCCCAGCTCCGCGCGCACCGCGACCTCTCCGCCCACTTCGGCCAGCGCGGACACCAGCTGCGGTGCGGGCGTGTCGGGTGCGGTGAACCGCACCGCGTCGGCGTCGCGGAAGATCGAGCCGATCGCCACCTCCCGCTGCGCCAACGCGGCCGACACCGCGGCGGGGGAAACGCCCGTGACGGTGTAGATCGGGTCGTGGTGGATGTGCGCCACGCCGCACACGTGCGGCTCCTCCAGCATCGGCGACCCGCGACGCACCCACGTGCCCGGGTCGAACGTGAAGCTCGACCGCACGTGGATGTCGATGCCGTGCGCCGCCGCCAGTGCGACGGCCCGCGTCTGGAGCACCTTCGCGCCCGCGTCGGCGAGTTGCAGCATCTCGTCGTGGCTGACCGAGGGGAGCATCCGCGCCCCGGCCACCACCCTCGGGTCGGCGGTGAACACGCCGGAGACGTCGGTGAAGATGTCGCACTCCCGCACGCCCAGCGCTGCCGCCAGCGCCACGGCCGAGGCGTCGGAGCCGCCCCGGCCGAGGGTGGTGACGTCGCCCCGGTCGGACACGCCCTGGAACCCGGTCACCAGGACGATCGCGTCCTGCTCCAGCGCCTCGACGATCCGCCGCGGGTCGATCTGGAGCAGACGGGCGCTGCCGTGCGCGTCATCGGTGCACACGCCCGCCTGCGGACCCGACAGTGACACGGCACGCTCGCCCAGTTCCCGCACCGCGATGGCGGCCAGCGCGCAGGAGATCGACTCGCCGACCGACAGCAGCGCGTCCAGCTCACGGGGGTCGGGTTCGGCGGAGAGTTCCATGGCCAACCCGACCAGGTCGTCGGTGGAGCCGCCCATCGCGGACAGCACGGCCACCACCTGCTTGCCCTCACGCTTGGCCGCGACCAGTCGGGCCGCGACGGCGCGCAGCCGGTCGACGTCGCCGACCGACGTGCCGCCGAACTTCCACACCACGCGCTGCGGCGGCGAACCGCCCCCGTCGACCGGGCCGACCAGTCGACGGGCGGGCGGCAACGGCAGTTCGGCGCGCAGCACCGCGTCGTCGACCACGGACACCGCGTTCACCCGCCGACCGCGGCCGAGGCGTGGGACTGCCGGGCGATCGCGCGCTCGTAGACCAACTCCACCCAGTTGGCGAAGAAGACCCGGCTGGCGCTGCGCCACTGGCACACCGGCTGGCCGAGGTCGACGTTGGCCGGCGGCAGCACGTTGGGCAGGCCCTTGCCGACGTCGCGCTTGTACTCGTCGGCCAGCCGGGAACCCTCGTACTCCGGGTGCCCGATGTGCATCAACGCGGTGTGGTCCACCGACTCGGCGATCACCGTATCCGCCGGGCTGCCCGCCCGGGCGAGGACCCGCAGCCGCCCCTCGACGACTGCGGTATCCACAGTGGACTCGTCGAAGCCCGCGTAACGGCTGTGCGCGGTCCAAAACCGGTCGTCCAGGCCTTTGCCGATCACGTGGTCGCCGACCAGCAGGTCGGTCTCGTAGGCGCCGGACACCTTCTGCTCGTAGATCGCCGAGGACAGGCCCAGCAGCAGGTGCCCGACCGCCAGGGCGCCCCAGCACAGGCCGAGCACCGGAACGTCGCGCTCCGCGAGCGGGCGGATCATGTCCGCGATCTCGTCCAGGTAGCGCACCTCGGAGAACGGCAGGTGCTCGACCGCGGCACCGGTGATGATGATCGCGTCGAGTTCGCCCGCGTCCTCGATCGGCACGTAGAGCCGCTCGATGTACTGGGGGGAGTCCAGCGAGTACCGCCGGTCGCGCATCCTGATCATCACCGGTTCGAACGGCGCCGCCGCAGCGAACTGCGGCAGCAACATCCCGGCGAACTGCTCGGCGTGCGGCATCAGGTTGGCGATCCCGATGCGCGGTGGCTGGTGCAGGGCGGCCGGGCGCACGTGGGGCAGGTGTGGCCTGGGCAGGTGCGAGGTCATTGCGCGACAACCTCCGTCAGGTCTTCCTCCACAGAGCGCAGGGCGGCCGTGATGACGGCCAACGCCTCGCCCGCGGTGTGCTCGGTGATGTTCAACGGCGGCAGCAGCCGGACGACGCAGTCCTCGCGCCCGCCGATCTCCAGGATCAGACCGCGGCGCAGCGCGGCCCGCTGCAACCGCAGCGCCACCTCCGACGAGGTCGCGCCGCCGAAGCCGCGCATCTCGACGCCGATCATCAGCCCGAGCCCGCGCACGTCGTCGACGATGCTCGACCCCAGTGCCGCGGCCCGCAGCCCGTCCAGCAGCTGTTCGCCCCTGGTCCGGACGTTGTCCAGCAGGTGCTCCCGCTCCAGCACGTCCAGGTAGGTCACGCCGCTGGCGAACGCGAGGTTGTTGCCGCGGAAGGTGCCGATGTGGCTGCCCGGCGTCCAGGTGTCCAGCCGCTTGTTGTAAAGGATGATCGACACCGGCAGGCCCATGCCCGACAGGCCCTTGGAGGCGATGATCACGTCGGGCTCGATCCCGTACTGCTCGAACGCGAACCAGGTGCCGGTGCGACCGCAGCCGGTCTGCACCTCGTCCACGATCAGCGGGATGTCCTGCGCCTTGGCCTCGCGGGCGATCTCGCGCACGAACTCGACCGGCGCCGGGATCGAGCCGCCCTCGCCCTGGACCAGCTCCAGGATGATCGCGGCGGGCTTGGGCACACCGCCGTGGGTGTCCCGCAGGGTGTTGGTCAGCAGCTGCCCGCAACGGGTGCCGCAGCTGTCCGGCTTGAGGTTCAGTGGGCAGCGGTGGCAGTAGGCGAACGGCGCGAAATGCACGCCGGGCAGTAGGTTGTGCAGCCCTTCCTTGGGCTGGGTCTCCGACGTGAGCGACATCGCGGCGTGCGAGGACCCGTGGTAGGAGCCCTGGAAGGCGATCACGCCGCCGCGGCCGGTGGCCTTCTTGCACAGCTTGACCGCGGCCTCCACGCCGTCGCCGCCGGTCGGCCCGCAGAAGTGGATCTTCATGTCGTCCCTGATGCTCTCCGGGAGCATCGAGAGCTGGCGGCGCTTGAACTCCTCGCGCACCGGCGTCGGGAAGTCCAGGCCGTGGGTCAGTCTGGTCAGCTGCTCCTGCACGGTGGCGATCAGCTCGGGGTGGTTGTGGCCCAGGGCCAGCACACCCGCGCCGGACAGGAAGTCGATGTAGACCCGGCCGTCCACGTCGGTGATGTACGAGCCGGAGGCCCGGTCGATCGCCACCGGCAGTTTGCGCGGGTAGGTGCGCGCGTTGGACTCGTTCGCCGCCTGGCTCTCCAGCAGCACGCGGCCCAGCGGGCCGGGGACGGACAGGTCCTGCTCGACGGCGGACTCGGAAACGTCGATCGTGGTCATCGTCCTGCCCTCCCTCAGCGCGTCGAGCCCGCGGGGACCGCGAGCGCGTAGGAGTGGTCGACGAGGGTGCCGGCATCGGCGGTGAGTGCGCGGCGCACGCTCTGCACGATCTCCTTGGACCGCAGCGCGAGCAGGCTGAACGAACCGGCGTCGCCGAGGCCGTGCGTGGTCTCGCACAGCCCGTTGATGTAGATCGGCGGGATGCCGCGGGCGCTGGAGGCGGCCTCGACGCGGTAGTCGAACGCGACCGACAGGCCGAGCTGGTCGTCCACCCGCAGGATGCCCGCGAGGTCGGCCAGCAGCGGCGGCAGCTGCTCCTCCCGCTCGTGCACACCCAGGTCGCGGTAGCCGGTGGCGAGAATGAGCCGGTCCACGGGCAGCGCGTCGTGCTCACCGGTGATCTGCTCGACCATCTCCAGCACGACGCGGTCGCCGTCGACGCGCGCGCCGTCGATGCGGCGGTTGGTCCGCATGGTCAGCCGGCTGCGGCCATCCAGCTCGTCCTCGTGGATGCGCATGTAGAGCGCGTCGATGACGTCGCGATCCGCGGAAGAGTAGTTCGTCGGCCGGAGCTGGTCGCGCAGCCGCTGCTTGCCCTCGGGCGAAGCGTTGAAGTAGTACGAGACGAACTCCGGGAAGTACACCTCCTCAGAGAACGGGCTGGTGTCCTTGAGGCGGTAGCCGTAGCCGGACATCACGTTGACGATCTTGGCCTTGGGCAGCCGGCCCACCAGGTCCAGCACCACCTCGGCCGAACTCTGGCTGGCGCCGACCACCGCGATCGTGCCGGTGTAGTCGTGGTCCAGACCGGCGATGCCGTTGAGGTAGGTGGAGGTGTGGAACACCGAGGGCGTGTCCAGGTGCCGGAACACGGGCGGGATGTTGGCCGTGCGGCCGGGCGCCACGACGATCGAGCGGGCGTGGCAGACCCGGCCGTCGGCCGTACGGGACTCGACCAGGCGCTGCCCGCCGGAGGTCCGGACCACGCTGACGCCGTCGACGTCGCGGTCGTACTCCACATCGGCGGGCACCTGCTCGGCGACCCACTGGATGTAGCGGGCGAACTCCTTGCGCAGCGGGAAGTGGCTGGGCAGGTTCAGGTGCTTGAACAGTCTGCCGTTCTCGTGCAGGTAATTGGTGAAGGTGTAGCGGCTGCGCGGGTTGCGCGGCGTCACCAGGTCCCGGATCGGGCTGTTCTGGATGTCCGCGCCATCCAGCAGCATCCCCGGCTGCCAGTGGGTGACCGACGACCGCTCTAAGAATTTGACCCTGGCTGCGGGCCACAGCTCGTCCAGGGCCACCGCAAGCGCGATGTTCGCCGGTCCGAACCCGACGCAGACCAGGTCAAGAACATCGGATGGATCAACGTCCACGAGTCGGACCCCCAGAACGTCCGCACCGGGACCGCTCCCCTCGTTCGACATAACTTTCCGTCAACACCCTTCATTGTGAGTTTCCGAATGGCGACCATCGGGCTTGGCTGTGAGTGATTCACAGCTATCGGAGACGAGGCATCGGCACACGCGTATACGGCCCGTCTCTCGACTCCTCTGCCGGGCGAATCACGAATAACATCCGCAGATTTTCTGGCGATGTCGACTAGAATTTCGCTTCCCAGTTGATGGGCGAGATCCCGGTCTGCCCCGCACCCCTACCGCCGACGCGAACCCCACCGCGGTCCGCATCCACCGGCCGATCACGCCTTAGGAACCGACCGTGACCAGCGCATACTCAATTGGGGAACAGAGTCCTGCGAGGTGCCCATAACACCCCGTCAGCAGCGCACTCGCTCGTCGGAGCGCAGACCGACCGGACGGCGTCCCCATGTCCGCTCTCGCCTAGCGCCACCGGTCGCCGCGTCTGACCAGGAAGTTCGAGAAGACGTACCGCCAAGGAACCACGGCCAGGATGACGACGACCCAGAGGATCTCCATGGCCGACGCCCAGGTGTCCGGGTCCATCTGCTGGTTCAGCCACAGCGGCAGCGCGACGGCTACGAGCCAGGTCAATTTCCAGGCCACCTCGAACAGCAGGACCGGCAGCATCTGTACCGGATACCGCAGTCCGAAGAAGGCGAGGATGGACATCGCCACCAGCATGCAGGTGACCACACTGCTCATCAACGGCCATGGTCGGTCGTGGTTGAAGAGGTCGGGCCACCTGTACACCGCCAGGCCGCCGCCGAGTACCAGGTACCCCAGCCGCAGCAGGTGCAGGCGCCACAGCGGCAACTCACCGCGCGGTGGAGGGCTGAGCTCTGGGGACGGGTTGGTCGTTGCAGGTTTCATCGGATGTCTCCGTCGAGTTGTGGTGGTGCGGCGGCTGGCGGCGTCGATCGCAGGGTGACCACGTCGATCGCAGGGTGACCACTTCGTGGCCGCGCAGCGCCTCGAGGAACGGCTGAAAGCTGCCAGCGACCAGGCAGCGCACGATCGAACCGTCCCGCTCGACCTTGCTGACGCCCGACGCCCGCTCGATCCGCGCCACCGGTGGTGCGCCGACGAAGCTGACCTCGACCCGCTGGACAGGGAGTTGCGCTGGCATGTCCGCCACGGTAGGGACGGTGCAGGGTGCGGCCATCGGTGGCAGTACTGAGTCAGTACCGAACCTGACCAGGCAAGATCAAATCAGTGGCGGCCGTAGTACCTTCGGAACATGGCCAAGCGCGCCCAGCGGTTCGGTAACCTGCCTGCCGAGGCGCCGAGTTTCGTCGGCCGCCGTGACGAGTTGGCCGAGGTCAGGAGGAAGCTGACCGCCGCGCGTCTGGTCAGCCTGGTCGGTCCGGGTGGTGTGGGCAAGACCCGCCTGGCGGTCCGTATCGCCACCGATCTCGGGCGAGGATTCCCCGGGGGCGCCTGGCTGGTGGAGCTGGCCAACGTGCGTGACCCGGCGCTGGTCACCAATGCGGTGATGGCAGCGCTCGACCTGCGTGACCAGGCCGCGACCGAGCCGGTGAATCTGCTGCGGTCGTACCTGCGGGACAAGGAACTGTTGCTGGTGCTCGACAACTGCGAGCATCTGCTCGACGCGACAGCGCGGATGGTCGATGACGTGCTCCGAGCGGCGCCCGGCGTACGCGTGGTCGCGACCAGCCGGGAACCGCTGTCCGTGGCGGGTGAGCACGTGCTGCCGGTGCCGCCGCTGGATCTCCCGTCGCCACACGCCGAATCGCTCGCCCGGACGAGCTTGAACGACGCGGTCCGGCTGTTCGTCGAGCGGGCTGCCGAGGCGACGGGTCGCTTCGAGCTGACCGAGGCGAACCGGGCCGCCGTGGTCGACGTGTGCCGGCGGCTGGACGGGCTGCCGCTGGCCATCGAACTGGCGGCGGTGCGGACCCGTGCGCTGAGCCCGGACCAGATCCGGGACCGGTTGAGCGACCGGTTCGAGCTGCTCACCGGCGGCAACCGGGCGGCGCTCCCGCGCCACCAGACGCTGCACACCGCGATCGATTGGAGCTACAACCTGCTCACGCCGGCCGAGCAGACGTTGTTGATGCGGCTGTGCGTGTTCGCCGGCCGATACACGGTCGACGACGTGGAGGCCGTCTGCTGCTCCGACGACCTGCCGGCGGCGCGAGCGCTGGACCTGCTGTCGGCGTTGCTCGACAAGTCGTTGCTGGTCAAGGAGGACGCCGCCGGGCTTGCCTGCTACCGGCTGCCCGAAACGATGCGGGAGTACGCGCGGCGCAAGCTGCGCGAGTCCGGCGACGCGGACGCCGTGGAGCTGCGCTGCGCCGACTACTACCTGTCCCGGTGTCGGCAGCTCGCCGCGACCGGTCGGTACCGGCTGCTGCCGTCGCTGGCGTGGGTGGACCTGGAGATCGACAACATCCGGGCCGTCTTGCGAACGAGCATCGACCGCGACGACCTCCGCCGCGCGGTCGGCGTGGCGACGGACCTGATCTGGTACTGGATCACCCGGGCGACCACCGAGGGCGTGCGCTGGCTCGACGAGTTGCTGGCCAGGCCGGTCGCCGATCCCTGGACGTATTTCGCGCGGGGCTTCCTGGGCGTGGTCCAGAACGATCCGAACGCGGCGACACGCGCGCTCGATCGTGGCGTGACCGCTGCCCGCGTGGCCGGACTGCCGGACGCGCTGTCGCAAACCCTTGCCATGGCGTCGATCGCGGCGACCGGGCGTGGCGACCGGGCGTCCGCACAACGACTTCTCGATGAGTCCCGGACCGTCGCCGGCACGCTGGACGATTTGGGTGCCACCCTCATGACGTATCAGGCTCAGGCACTGAAAAGCCTCGCCGATGGCGACTTCGCCGCGGCCACGGCAGCGGCCGCCGAAGGCGTCCGGCTCAGCCGCGAGGCAGGCGACCTCTACAGCCTCGGCATGATGTTGATGAACCAGGGCTACGCGGCGCTCCGGTCGGGTGCCCTGCGGGATGCCGAGGTGTGGCTCGCCGAAGGGTTGCGGATCGCCCACCAGATCGACGACCGGGTGGCGCAGTGCTACCTCCTCGGTGCGCTCGGGTGCTGCGCCGCAGCCGAACGCAGGCCGCAGCCGGCCGCGGAACTTCTCGGTGCGATGGAGAACCTGCGTGCCGAGATCGGGGCCACTGTCCTCCCGAGCATGGCGCCGGCGCTGGCCCAGGCCACCCGGTCAGCCACCGCAGCGCTCGGTGCGGCGGCGTTCGACTCGGCCTACCAGACCGGCCGGCAACTGAGCCGGGACGCTGCGGTACGGCTCGCGCTGCGCGCGCCCGCTGCCACAGCACCAGTGGCCGAATCGAGCTCTGGCATCCTCAGCCGACGTGAACTCGATGTCGCGCGGCTTGTGCCCGAAGGTCTGAGCAACAAGGAGATCGGCGCCCGGCTGTTCATCTCCGAGCGCACGGTCGAGAGTCATGTCCGCAACATCCTGACCAAGCTCGGCTTCACCTCGCGAACCCAGGTCGCCATCTGGATGGCGGCGCAGAGCGCGCTGGGGTGACCGCTCGCAGGCCGCGGCTGTGCATCCCCGGGCGACCGCGACGCTGTGCGCGTCGACCTGTCCGCTCGCAGGCCGGCGCCTTGCCTGTGGGACTCTGACGCCCAAATCGGCTATGCGGTGAGGTGGAGTCTGGCGAGGTGGCTGGTGCTCCGCTGTCTGGGTGATGAGCCGTTCCACCATGCGTCCAGGCGGATCAGGTTGAGGGCGGTGGCGGCGAAGGGCTGGCGCTGCCCCAGGGTCGGCCCGTAGACCTGGCCACCCTTGGCGTTGCGATCCTCGCCAGCCCCGAAGGGCTGGCGCTGCGCCGGTGTCTTCCAACGTGGCTGCCACGTGTTCTCCCCGTTGCGATCCTCGGTGACCTGGAAGTAACCCTCGATGTGGCTGGGCTGCGTCCTTCGCCGCGTCAACCCATTCGCTACTCCCTGTATGCATTTGGTGCGTATCGGTAAACAGAGTCAGGCCTCTTTTTGAGTCAAGTCGGGTCAACCCAGTCGAGTGATGTCCCGTCCGTGCGCACACGAAGGGGCCCTTCTTCTTCCCTATGGAAGATGAAGGAGTGCGGAGCGGGCGGAAGGAGTGCGGACTGGGCGGGCCGTCGCAGCGTGTTGCCCGAATGGCGGACGATGCCTACGGGTACCGCTGTCGCCAACTGCTCTCTGCGGGTGAATCCAGCATGAGGCGCCGTCACCACGGTGGTGGTGCCGCGTCACCTCGACACACATCACCTCTCCGACGCCGAGGACCGACCGCACATGACCGTGTCCACCCCTTCACGCCCCGCGACGCTGGCCGAGTGGATCGCCGCCACCGTCCCACCGGGCATTCCCGCCCTGGATGCCGCCCCGACTGGGGTGTTGAAGTTCCTGTTCTACGGTCGGGCCTCCACCGCCGAGCACCAGGATCCGCGCACCTCCAGGGCGTGGCAGTTCGACGTCGCCCACGGCTCGTCGACGGGCACGGCACGATCGTCGGCGAGTACTTCGAGACCGCCTGCTCCCGCCAGGTGCCCTGGCCCCAACGTCCCCAGGCAGCGGCCTTGCTCCGCGCCATCGCCCCAACTCGACACCCTGCGTGTCGTGCTCGAACAGCACGGTGTGCAGTTGTGGCTGCCGGAGGCTGGTGGTGTCGTGCGGTTCGGCAGTTCTCTGCACGAGGCGCTGCTGACCGTCCTCGCGGCCCGCTCGCAGGGGCCGAGATCGTGCGATCCCGACATCGGGTCACGATTGCCATGCGCACGCAGACTGTCGAGCAGGGCCGTTACCTCGGTGGCCGGCCACCGTACGGCTACCGACTCGTCGACGCCGGAGCACACCCCAACCGCGCCCTCGCACGCCGGGCCCGGTCGACGGGGAGGACGACCGGTGGCAGCTCGGGGGCGGGCGGCAGGACCACCACGGGGCCGATCCGCAGCTGGGCCGTGGTCTCGCCGCCGAACAGGTGATCCGCACGAACGCGGACGCCTGCGGCCCAACCAACGCCGGACCGATCCCACAAGGCCGGTGCCAGTGCCCATAAGTCGGGTGCCGCCCGAGGTGGCTGCGTGGTAGCGGCCCGGATAGGAGCGAGGACGGGTCGACCTGCACGATCTGGCCCTCGGAGCGTTACAGCTCAAAGGCGCTGACCTTCGTGGAACCGATTTCCACAGCGCCTACCTCTCAGATTCCGATCTTGTAGAGGCTCGCCTCGAAGAGGCGGAACTGGGGTCGACGCTCCTGTATCGCGCGTTGCTGGAAGGGGCACACCGGTAGCCGCACGTTGGTCTCCCGGTGAGTGGCCACACCACATGATCGCGTGTCCAGGGCAAGACGACGCGCTGGGTCCGTCGTGCGGGCCGTACCCGAGTCGGCCCATCTGCCTCCGACAACAACGACACCGACCACACCTCGGTCAGCCTCGCCCGGTGTTCGCCGTCGTCGTCGCGAGGACCAGCTCCAATCCCGCGGACGCCAGCGGGCGCGTCCTGGTAGCACACCCGACTCCGGTCCGCGTCGCCTTTCCAGGCCCTGACAGTTACCGACCGCAGCGACCTGAAGCCGATCCTGGTGGGAATGGTGGACAAGGGCGGGATCATCATGAGATGAGTTCGGATGGTGCGGCACGGCCGCGTAGGGTCTCGCCGCCTGTGGTGGTGCCGGGACCGTTGGCGGAGCTGAAGGGTGCCCTGTACGGGCTGTACTTATCAGCGTTCCCGATCACGCTGGACCGCATCCGGGCGCGAATCGGGGAGTTGGCGGAAGGCGAGGAGGTCTCGGATCCGACGGCGACCGAAATGTCGGTGGAGACCATCCGCTCCATTCTGAGTGATCCGGTCGTTCCCGCTGATGTACGGAAGGTGACTGCGGTGGCCGCCGCTCTGCTGCACGCGCATCCGGTGCCGGAGGTGGTGCCGGTGGTGCGAGGGCATCCGGAGATCGAGCGGATGCGCCGTCTGTGGGAAACCGCCGCCATCCATCGTCCGCCCGGTCGGGTGATCACCGAGGTAGGTGCGGGTGAGCTGGAAGTTCACCGGGCGCTTCCGGCGGCCGGTGAGAATCCGGACGCGCTGCCCCATTACATCGCACGGCCCCACGATCGCGAGCTTGACGACCTGGTCGAGGCGGCCCTGGGTGTACCGGCGCGGTCGGGGATCGTGGTGCTGGTCAGCGACTCGTCCTCGGGTAAGACCCGGGCTCTGTTCGAGGCCCTGCACCGTCCTGTTCCGCGTACCGGCCGGCCTGGTGGCATCTCGGGGCGGCGGGACACCGAGCGCAGCCTTGCCAAGACGGGGTGGCGGGTGTGGCCGCCATTGACCCCACAGCTCCCGCGCCGGTTCCTCGACGAACTGGCCCAAGTGGAGCCGGGCACAGTGGTATGGCTCAACGAAGCCCAGCGGTACCTGATCGAACCGGACCGGGACACCGCCCAGGCCATCGCCGCCGGACTGCGTACCCTGCTGACGGACCCGGCGCAGACCCCGGTGCTGGTGCTCGGCACGCTGTGGCCGTCCTACCTCGACCAGATCATGCGCCGCCCGGCAGCAGGCCAGGCCGACCTGTTCGCCGACGCCCGTGCGCTGCTGACCGGACACACGATCCGGGTTCCCGAGGCATTCACCAGCCAGGAGTTGGACGCCGCGCGTGCCAGCGAAGACCCGCGGCTGCGAAACGCAGCCCAAGCCGCAGACATCGACACGATCACCTTGTCGACGCGATCCGGCGCCGCAGGACGGCAGCGCGTGCCGGTGACGCAGTTCCTGGCCGGTGTACCTGGGTTGCTGGACTACTACGCCACCGCCTCCACCACGGCGTTGGCGGTGCTGAGCGCGGCGATGGACGCCCGGCGCCTGGGCCACAGCGAGTGGCTGCCACTGGACCTGCTCCATCACGCCGCACCCGACTATCTCGACCCCTACGAGCAACAGCGGCATCTTGCCGATCAGGACTGGTTCACCACCGCCCTGGACGAGCTCACCGCACCTCGCATCGCCGCAGCGCGTGCGCTACACCGGCCACCGGTGACTCCCGGACAGCCGATCGTCGACCATGTTCGTCTGGAGGACTACCTCGACCAGCACGGTCGACGCACCCGCGACGACCTGTGCCCGCCACAGGGCTTCTGGGACGCTGTCCACCAACACGCCGCCACTGCCGAGGACCATGCCCGACTCGCAAAGACAGCCCATGTGCGGCACCGTCTGCACATCGCCGACATGCTCTGGCGTCGAGCCGCGGACAGAGACAGGACCACGGCGCTGATCCTCGCGGCAGACGCACGTGAACGGGCCGGAGACCGTGCTGGCGCCGAGAGACATTTCCGCCACGCTGCCGCCGCAGGTGACGCCTACGCGTTGACGCGATTGGCCCGAATACGGGAACAGGCAGGCGACCACGCCGGGGCCGAAGTGCTGCTCCGTCGTGCCGTTGATGCGGGCCATCCACCGGCTCGGGTCGAGTTGGCGCAGATGCGCGTTCAGGCTGGTGATCGTGCCGAGGCCGAGCAACTGCTTCGCGCCGGCGCCGACAGCGGCCACTACTGGGCGATGTCCGAATTGGGGGCGATGCTCATTCAGGCTGGTGATCGTGCCGAGGCCGAGCAACTGCTTCGTACTGTCGCCGACACCGGCAACGGCTGGGCGATGATGGAGTTGGCGGACATGTGTATTCAGGCCGGTGATCGCACTGAGGCCGAGCGGCTTCTCCATCGCGCGGCCGACGCGGATCACCCGATGGCCCTGCCCCGACTGGTCGAGATGCGACTCGAAGCCGGTGACCGAGCAGGGGCCGAGGAACTCCTTCGCCAGGCCGCCGACACAGGCACCCCCTACGCGTTGACGCACCTGGCGAGACTCCGTGGGCAGATCGGCGGTCGTGCCGAAGCGGAGGCCGTCTACCTGCGCGCCGCTGACAGTGGTGACGTCCACGCCCTGGTCCTGCTGGCCGGGACGCGGGAGCAGACCGGTGACCGGGCCGAAGCCGAGCTGCTACTTCGTCGTGCTGCCGATGCCGGCCATCCGGGAGCGCCCTCACTGCTGGCGGAGATGCGCGTCCAGGCCGGTGATCGTGCCGGAGCCGAGGAGCTTCTGCTTCAGGCTGGCGACAAGGGTTATTACCAGGCGTTGATCCAGCTGGCCGAGATGCGCGAACAGGACGGGGACCGCATCGCTGCCATGGAACTTCTTCGTCGCGTCGCGGACAGCGGCAACGCTTACGGCGTGATCGACTTCGCGGAGAGGAACAGCGGACACGAGACATGGGATCGGCTCGTGCGGTTCGGGCTGGAACCGGACGGCTCGGTATCGGCACCTTGGTGAGGACCACGCAGCGCACGCTGTTCCGATGCCTGCCGGATGTCGCCTGCCCTTGGCGGACAGGCGACACCCAGCGTCGCATCTCTCGGCGCCCGAGGTGTCGAGCAGAGCCCGGTCCGGCCCGCCGGGGCGAAAAACATCCTGATCGGTGACGGGTCAGAGCAGTTCGAGGAGTCGGTCGAGCAACGAGCGGGCGGCTCCGGCGCAGGCACCGCGCACTGCTGCGGCGATCAGAACGAGCCGGGTCCAGCGGCCGCGGCGCGGACGGGGTGCGGGGGTGGCGGACATGGTGGTCTCCCGGTGTGGTGGACGAACGGGGGTGAGCCGGCTCATGTCCACCGTGCAGGAAGTGAGATCAGGCAAGGACGAGTCCGGACGAGCCGGACCGGGCGTTGCTCGAGCGTGAGGGTGTCGGGCCTGGTCGGCAGATGTGGCGGGGTCGGCGAGTTGGGGTGGTTGTCGGATGAGTCCGGATGGCGGGATGGACAGCCAACGGCTGGTGGACACCTAGGCCCCTGATGCCACGGAGTCCAAACGGTGTCCTCATCGGCCATTCCTGAAAGTCGAGATGGAATGGACGGACTTCCCCCCGGGGATGCGGACTCGTCCGCTAGGTAGACGAAGTGGTCCCGCCCTTGCGATCGTCATCGACTCGACTTTGTTCCGGCAGGGCATCCTCTGTCGGGTCCCGCCGTGGACAGTGACGGTGAACACGGGTAGTGGGACGGGCACGTATCGCCTGAGTGAACCTGTGGGGTGCCAGAACTCTGCATCGGGCGGGTGAGCTGCGGAATCGTGCACCATGCCCAGCGGAGGCATGATCCCCGGGCATGGCGTTACGACTGCTTTACCTGATCTTCGTTCGACTCGGCGAGTGGCTCGTGCTTCTCGGCCGGTCCTTCGCGGCCAAGGACGTCGAACTGCTGGTGCTGCGACACGAGATCGCCGTGCTGCGCCGGACCACTCCCCGCCCGCGGCTGGGAGTGGTCCGATCGTGCGGTGCTCGCCGCGTTGATGCGCCGACTCCCCCGTCGGCTGCGCGAGCAGCGGTTGGTGACACCGGCCACCGTCCTGCGCTGGCACCGACGCCTAATCGCGAGGCGACACGACCGGCCGCACCGGCCACCGGCCGGAGGGAGGCTCGACTGGGACGAGCGGGTACCCCTTGACCTCTTCAATCTGCACTTCGACCACAGGTGACGAGCTGCTGTTGATCACTGCCACCTGGTCGATGCCTTGGAACAAGCCGAACTCCCCGCGCACGAGCATGGCCACGGCACGCTGCCGCCGCCGTTCCCGTGCCTCGACCTCGCGAGCGCCCTGCTCGGCGATCCGGGCGGAGTCCCGCGCGCCGCGCCTGGCGATCGCCAGGGCGACGACCACGGCGGCGAAGCTGCCAAGAGCACCGGCACTGCCCGGCCGCTCCCCACCAGTCCGCGCTCTGCCTCATCAGCCAGCCGAACGGCGTCGACAGCAGCGGCCTCATGATCAGGGTCAGCTCGCCGACCACGATCACGCCGAGCGCGCTCCACCGCAGGATCGACACGTGCTGGTGCATGTCGGCAGGCACCGTCATCCGCACCTCCCAATGGCGTGGACGAGACCGTACCGGCGCAATCTCCAGACCTCACCGCCTCACCCTGGCCCTGGCGTACGTTCTGCTTATGTCTGCGGTCTTGGAGTGGGTCAAGGCGGTCGGCCTCGGCTCGATCATCGGCGTCATCGTCGGCGCACGGCTCACCCGCCGGTCGCAGGACCACCAGTTCCAACGTCAAGCGGTCGCGCAACGGGTCGATCGAGCACGAACGGTCTACCAGGATGCGAAGGTCCTCGGGCACCGCCTAAGCAGCACGCTCACTGCCCCACGAGGAGGAGAGTCGGAACTGCCGACCCGGGAGAAAGCCGACCAGGCCCGAGAGCTGCATCGCGAGTTGTTCGAGGCGACCGTGAGACTTAGCAGCGAAGGTGCCATTGCGATCGCCCACCAGTACTCCCGCGCGATGAGTCAGAGCCAGTGGCTCTGCGCGATGATCAACGGTGAGATGGAAGTACGCCCTCCGCTAGGTCTCGACGACTACTGGAAGACCTGGCACAACTTCGCCCTGGAGCTGGACGCCGCCGACATGCTGTGGGAGAGGTGGCAGGATGAGCAGTTGTCGCCCAGCAGTAGGGGCATGTGGCCCTTCCGTCGCAAGCAAGCGACGCAGACCACGCAGGCGATCATCCCGTAGTTCGCCTACAGCCCCGGGCGAACGTTAGGACAGCACCCTGCTTCCGCGCCGCTCGACATGCGCAGACGTCTCAGGTGAACTGACCCAGCTTCGGTAGGGACTGAACCTGGTCGTTCAGGCCGTCGTACAGGGCGCTCAGGTCTGCGGGGTCGACGTCGAGCGCCGCCGCCGCGGAGTCGGCACCGCCGGTCGATATGAGGAACGGCGCTCAGAACACCGGATCGCCGACCAGATCGGTTCGATCCACCAGGATGTCGTCCGGAACAACGGGTGTGATCCGGTCCACGTAACCGGAATCCGCAGCACCGCAGTATTCCACGAGCTTTCCCACGCGCTCGCCCTACCGGTTGACCGCTCGATTCAGCCGGTGCAGGTAGGCGACGTCGATCGACGGGGCGACAGATGCGGACGCGGGTGCGGTGGCGAGGTTGACACCCACTGAGGCCAAGAGGTTCGTCAGCCACGCCCATTCCGGGAGTGCCGCGCCCGCGGTGGCGGTGGCGGTGGCGACCACCGCCGAGATCTGGCGCCGGGTTTTCGACAGCAGACCGCGTCCGGCTCCACGCCAGTCTTCCAGCGCCTCCTTCAGTTCGGGCCTGAGCCGGTCCACTGCGGCTTCACGATCGGGCGTTGTGAGGCGCAGTGAGGCGAGCAGCTTTTCGATGCTGTCGACCAGGCGTTGCCGTTCGTCGGCGTGCCTCAGCCGAAACTCGATGATCTGGGGCAACGGGATGTCGTCGCCGGGTACCGGCAGCATGTCGGCGAGGTCGAGCAGCACGCCGTGACCGCGTTCGCCGTAGACGGGAGTGGTGGCCAGTTCGTGGGCGCTGCGCCGGTCGGTGTAGGGGCGCAAGTCGGGTCGTATGGAGCCGATGTAGCGGGCCATGGTCGCCAGGACCAAGTGCTGTACGACGGGAGCGACTCTGAGCACGAACGCGTCCTGCCGGGCCAGGTTGCGCTCAAGGAGCCAGTCTCTGAGGCGGGGACCGACCTTGTCGGTCACCAGCCAGGAGTCGGTCCGTGACCGGGCAGCCGCATGGTGCGGAACGACCAGGTCATCGGCCGGCACCTGGTCGATGACCTGGGTGAGGTGATCCAGCATCGTGTATATCGACACTCCCGGCAGCGCCGGACTCGGCAGCTTGGATTCCCACGGGTCGCGGTAATCGTCATGACGCAGGAACGGCACCGGGGTGTAGAAGTGCGGCAACTGCTCGTCCGCGGTCTTCGGCCACCAACGCGACGACACGTCGTGGTCGTACTCGGGAGGCACGATCGGGGCCAACTCATCACTGTAGAGCAACGCCTGCACCAACACGTGCCGCGGCGGCTCGATGAACGGGTAGTACAAGATCCCTGCCATGGGCACGCGAGTGTAGCCAACGCCACGCCGTCCTGCGCGGAGTTCCCGTACGTCCGCCTCCCTACCCGGGATGGATCACTCGGATGGGTCGTTGAAGAACTTCGCCGATGGGCCTTCGGCGGAACGTGTGGTTGTGGTGAAGCCCGCCGACCGGGTAACCGATGCGCCGTGCGATCGTGCAGGCTGGTTGGTTCACGGTGCTTGTCACGTGAGCCTCCAACGGCTGTTCAGCACTCGGCCTCACCGCCCGGCGGAGTTCACGGGGCACGAAGTCCGGTGCGGTGGGGGCACCGGGCGACGACCCGGTGCCCCCACGAGTTGCGACTCCTGCAGCAGCTGTCCAATCGGCCGAGCCACGTCGAAGGTGCGACTGGCAGCGCCTCTACCTCGGCAAACTCCGCGAGGTTCGATTGATAGCTAAACCTACCCGGTTTGGATATGACCACCAGTACGCGGGCCATGGCCGCGCCGCTGCCCATGCCGATGCTCGACTCCCGGCATGCCGCCGGGCCGTCGGATCTGGTGTAGGACAGGTGGCGTTGGCGCGCAGGGTGGCGAACTGGGCGCGTAGGTCGCTCAGGTCGCGGTGCCGTCGAATCGGAAGTCATCGTCGACAAGGTCGAGAAGTGCGAACGCTCGGCGCGGTATTGCAGTTTCGGTTTCCTCCGTCACCCTGGTCCAGTCGACGTCGACCGACGTGATCGCCTCGATCAGCGCCGCTTCCGGGCGGCCGCCTGCCACTGCAAGGGAACGCACTGCGGCGTCCAAGTCGTGGCAGTCGAGCAGGATCGGCCCGTGCATGGTGGCTGTTCGACTCGGCGGCATCCGACAATCCTAGAGCGGCCGTCTGCCCTGTCAGAGGTGTATATGGGCGGTAGGTGCCCGCGCTGGAGTTGGGGTCGAGGGGATGCGAGGCGCTGCTCGAACGCTGCGCTCAGTCCGTGTCGACCACCGTTGACCGCACCTGCTGAGCCGCCTCCACAGCCTCCGGACGCGAGTGCCCGTCTCGGGAGACTGCTGATGGTCGGGCGGGTTGTCGGTGGTGGTCGGTAGATTCCGACGTCTTCAACAGTGCGTTCGAGGTGGGTGGGTCATGGACTTCTCGGTGCTGCCGCGTGGGCAGATCGAATGGATGGCGCTGATCGACGCCCTCGGCAAGACCGACGACCGGGTCGAGCGGCACTTCCTGGAGCTGAAGTCCGATGTCGATCTCACCGGGACGGCGGGCCGGGCGAAGGTGGTCAAGTTCATCCTCGGAGCGGCCAACCGGGACCCGGACACCGCGGCCCGCTACTTCCAGGGGCACGCCCTGATGGTCCTCGGGGTCGCTTCCGGCGCGGTCACCGGCATCGCGCCGTTCGAGGCCATGGAACTGGCCCGGTTCGTCGCCCGCTACACCGGCACGCCCGGCCCCCGGTGGGACTTCGAGCGCATCCCCGCAGGCGAGGGCAGGGACGTAATCGTCATCGTCGTCGATCCGCCGACCGGCAGTCTATGGACGTGCCTGAGCGACGGGCCCGAGAAACTCACCGACGGGGCCATCTTCGTCCGGGCCGACGGGGAGACCCGACTGGCCAAGGGCGCGGAGATCCGCGCGATGGTCGACCGGAGCCGACAGCACACCGTCACCGCCGAGCTGGACGTGGCCGTCGTCGGTCGCGCGGTGCGGCACCCGCACGGCTACGACGAGGTGCTGGAGCACTACCTCCAGGCGCATCGCGAGCGGCTCGGTGAAGCATCGGCCCGCGTCAGGATCCGTGCCGGTGCCATCGGCCGGGTCGCCTGGCCCACCGCGTTCGCGTTCGCCGACCGCCGCGATCCGGAGCAGTTCCTGGCGGAGGTCGAGTCCTGGGAACAGGAGGTACGGCAAGCCTGGCCAGCCGTTCTGGACCACCTCGCGGGCTACGCCGGACACGGCACTGTGCTGCGCATCCACAACAGCAGTGACGCGTTCCTGGAGAACGTGCAGGTGCAGATCCACATCGAGGGCGAGGTCACCGCCGTCGACCCGGTCGAGCCCGATCAGGTCGACCTGGCCTCACCGCTGCCGGCCCTTCCCGTCCGGTGGGGCGCCACCACGCTGCTGCCCCCGTCGGCAATGTTCCCCAGCCTCCTGGGCGGCGACGTGATCCGACCAGCCGCCACAAGGACCGGGGTGCTGTACCGCAACGACGGGTCGACGACGCTCACCGTGACGCTGGAGGCACTGCGCCCCCGAAGCGTGCACGACACCGACCCCGACGAGTTCGCCCTGGTCGTCCACGCGCCCGACATCACCGAACTGCGCGGCGCCTGGCGGATCACCGCACGAGGACACCACCGCGTCTACGAAGGCGAACTCACCGTTCCCGTCGCGCAGTTGAACGACGTGGGAGAGGCGATCCGCGCCGTGCTCATCCCCGAGGAGGACACCGACGACGACTCGGACATCGAGGAAGACGAGGACTGAATTCGGCGCCGATGCTGCTTCGACGCCGGTTGGTCCCGCCCACTGTCGTCGCGAGGTCGGCTCAGGTTGGCACGCTCATGGTGCTGTTGGCCGCCGGGATCTTCGGGCGTGCCGCGCGTGGATCCGATCGGTGTCCCTCGGCACGGCGATCCACGAGTACCTCCCGATAACCGTTGGGGGACCAGCCTGCCAACCAGCCCATCGGAACGGTTCCCGGGTCAACGACCCGAGATCGCGGCACTAGCCCATCCGGGCGTATCTCCGAAATCCTTCGTCATCGCGGCGTGGATGCCTCGTCACCTCGGCATCCAACTCCCGTTCCGAGTCAAGGACCGCGCATGATGGTGTCCGCCCTGCCGCTCCCGACCACCCTCGCCGAGTGGATCGCCGCCACCATCCCGCCGGGCATCCCGGCCATGGACGCCGCGCCGGTCGGAAGTCTGCGATTCCTGTTCTACGGCCGCGCTTCCACCCATGAGCACCAGGACCCCCGCACCTCACGGGCATGGCAACTGGATGTCTCCCGCAGACTCACCGATGGGCACGGCCTGATCACGGGCGAGTACTTCGAGGTCGGTTGCTCTCGTCAAGTGCCCTGGCACTTGCGGCCTCGGGCTGCGGCAATGCTGCGCTACATCGCCGCCAACGCGGACCTGGTCGATGCGGTCGTGGTCGGCGAGTACGAGCGCGCCTTCCTCGACGGCGCCCAAGTGCGAGAACTGAGGGCGGTGCTGGAGCAGTACGGGGTGCAACTGTGGCTGCCCGAGGCCGAGGGACCGGTGGACTTCGCCAACCCCGCCCATGAGGCGTTGCTGTCGCTGCTCTCGGCACGCTCACAGACAGAGGTGCTGCGCTCCCGCCACCGGGTCGTCACTGCCATGCGCATGCAGACCGTCGAGCAGGGACGCTATCTCGGCGGCAGACCGCCCTACGGCTACCGCCTCGTCGACGCCGGACCGCACCCGAACCGGGCACTGGCGCGGCGCGGGGTACGGCAGCAGCGGCTCGTGCCGAACCCGGCCACAGCACCCGTCGTGAAGCTGATCTTCTCCTTGCGTCTGGCCGGGCACAGCGCCGCGCATATCGCCCGCCACCTCAACGAGCAGGCCGTGCCCAGCCCGTCGGGGGTGGACGCGGAACGCGAAAGGGCCCAAGTCGATCACGCCAGCTGGTCGCTTCGCACGGTGGTGGAGATCCTGGGCAATCCCCGCTACACCGGCCACCAGGTATGGAACCGCACCAGCGCCGACCGCACCACCCGCTCCCCCACCGGCCGACGGACCAGCATCCGCAACCAGCAACACGACTGGGCCATCTCGACCCGCATCGCCCACACACCGCTCGTAACCGGACAGGACTTCGTCACCGCCCAGACCATCCAGGCCACCAGACAAAGCTCCAGCCAGGCCGACGCCGATGACGGCGAGACCGTCTATCTGCTGGCGGGCCGACTCCAGTGCGGGTTGTGCGGGCGAAAGATGGACTCCCACCGCTCCCACGGACGCGCCGCCTATCGCTGCCGCCACGGCCACACCACCGCCCGGACCCGACCAGCGGGCGCACCGGGCAACCTCTATCTCCGCGAGGACCACCTACTCCCCCGCATCGCCGCACACCTCGCCACCGCGGGCATCGCCGACAACCCCGACCCCGAACAGACCGCACGACTAATCGACGAACTCGGACTCGCCTTCCGCTGCGACGCCGGCAGCGTCACACTCCTCGACCGCAGCACCACCACACAAGCACGCGCACCACGCAGACGCCCCACACCGCAGCCTGTCCACGGCATGCCCGGGAACGAAGACTGTGGACGGACAGGGGGACAGCTCCTGCTGGCCTTGAGCTACACGACCACCTCGGAGGCGGACCAGCCCGACACACCCGCGAGCCAGGTCGACGCACCGGCTCGCGGAACCCGCCCCGCACGGCGGCCTCTCCGCTCGAAACGTCCCGCAGTGCCACAGCGGCGGTACCAGCGCCCCCGGCTTCACGTCGTGTTCGGTGCCACCCGGCCGCGGGACGCCTTCCGGGTCGGGCGAGCCGAGCACCCACCGCCGAGCGAACTCGGCCACGACCCCGGTCGACAGGGCTGGGCACGAAGTACCGGACGCCGCCCACTGCTCCTGCCCTCACGCCGACAGGCGCCCCACCAGCAACGCCCATCAGGTAGGCTTGGAACGACGTCGGGAAACACAATGCCCCACGAAGCTTCCAGATGACCTGGAATTACCTCGCGGGGCGAATTATGTGTCCGAAGATGATCTTGTGTGCTCCCCGTCCGCCGTGGGGACGTGTCACACGAAGAACGTAGCACAGACGAACTTCCGATGTCACACCGTCCACAGTGGGCTGGGCCTGACATAGTGGTGTTACTGGCCACCGCCTTCTTGGTGCGATGGACTTCTGCTGCAACGCCGCGCCGGACGAAATGCCGTTCGGTCAACGTAATCGTTGCCCGCCCGGTAATCGGGGGGTCAGCGCTTCGTCCAGTTCCGAGATGGCCGCCGGTCCGCCACGTGGTTCACGACACGGTGGTACGTGCCGGTGAAGTCCATGTCGTGAAACATGTTCACCGGTACGATCACAGCTACGTGAAGCGCCGACTACCTGACCCCTCACTTCATCGTCCTGTCCGCCCGGCGTCGACCTGCTGCACACGGGCACGTCCCCACGATCGCGGACCGGTGTCTGCGCGCGGCTGCGACTGCTGGCTTGCTCGGACACCGATACGCTCGGCCGCGGTTGCAGGGACCGCGGAGCCCGTGACCTGATCGAAGTCGCATCGCTCGGACCGCGCTCTCGCCGGTGTGCAGTCCCCTTGATGATTCGAACACTTCTGGGGTCGGATCGCCGTTGCTGTCCAGCGCCGTCATGATCGCGGCGACCAGCTTCCCGCCCATCCGAGGCGCGTGGGCCGGTGGCGATCGCGCTGAGCTTGCGGCGGCCGGCCTTGGCGATGCCGGTCGGGCCGCCGCAGCGGGACAGGATCTCCAGCACCGCCGGTGGGCGATCTTCGACCCGATGGCGCGTTCGAGTGCGGGATGGACGCCGTTGAGCAGACTGCGGATGCGGTTGCCGATCCGGGTGGCCTCGCCGGCCAGGTCGTCGTCGAACCCGACCAGGACGTCCAGCTCGGCCAGGGCCTCGTCGCCGACGTCGACCGGGCGAGCCTGTCCGTTCCCTCGACGATCGTCGCGAAGGCCTCGTGGTCGAAGCCGTCTGAACAGGTATACAGGCTGCGGAAACGATCCGAACGGTTCGCCACAATGACGACCACGGTCTTACCACCGCAGGCGAAATCAGGGCTGGGCGGGTCCACTTCCTACTCGCTGAAGGACCTGTGGTCCAAACCCAGTCGACCATGTCAGGGGCGATCAGCGCGTCGGTGCCGGGCACAGCGTGGTCATGTACTGGTGTCGTGCCACGGAACCGCAGTCGCCCCGCCTGTTGCCGGCGTTTACCGGGTCAGCGACATGGCCTGGCTCGCCCCGTCCAGCGGATGGGGGCCCCGGTCGAGCGGGACACCAACAACGGTGGCACCGGCGACGGTGACTGTTCCACGACCTACACCAAGGGACTCGGCCCGCACGCCGACGCTGCGGTGCAGGTCTACCTCGGACGCGGTTGCCGGCGGTTCAAGACCTGGATCGGTGTAGGCCAGGTCTTGGCCTACACCGATGTTCCGCATCCGACCGGGGCGCCAGGGTTACACTTGGGCCCACTTCTGGTTGCTCTGGCCGTTACAGGTCCACAGGACCAACTTGGTGAGGTTGGCGGTACCCGCCTTCTCGGCGTCGAGGCAGAGCTTGGAGCCGACGTTGCGGATCGTGCCGTCGGACTCGAACGTCCACCGCTGGTTGTCCTGCCCGTTGCACGGCCACGTGATGACACGGGTGCCGTTGGTGGTGCCCCGGTTCTCGGCGTCCACACACATGTTCCCGAACACCCGGATCTCACCACCGGCCCAGGCGGTCCACAGCTGGTTGGCGGCGGTGTGGCAGTCCCACAGCAGGGTGGCCGCTCCGGCAGCGGTGGAGGCGCCCTCCACGTCCACGCACCGGCCCGAGCCCTCGCCGCGCAGGCGCGAGGTCGTGGAGGCGATCGGCTCGCCGTCGCTGACCCGGAACGCGGCGACGCCGTGCGCGGGCACGCTCGCCGAGATGGTGTTGGAGGTGCTCGAAGTGCCGCCGGTCCACAGGTCGGTCAGGGAGTACGGTCCCCCGGACAGACCGATTTGCGCCGCGGTGGTGGAGATGGTGGCCGTGCTGTCACCGCGGTTGAACAGGCCGACCGCCACCGAGCCGTCGGACAGCGGCTTGGCGAAGACCTCGGTGTTGCCGTTGTCGCGCACGCGCCGTCCGCCCGCGCCGAGGCTGTCCTGGTTGACCGCGATCAGGCGCGGGTTGCGCAGGACCGCGCTGATGTCGTCCGACATGGTGCGGATGTCGTTGCCCGCGATGAGCGGCGCGGCCATGAGGGCCCACAGCGCGAAGTGCGACTGCGACTCGGTGAGGGTGAGCCGCGGCCGGCCGACGACGAGCATGTCGGGGTCGTTCCAGTGTCCCGGGCCGGCCTGTGCGGCGAGGGGGGCGTTGACGTCGACGACGTTGCCCACCCCCATGGGGTAGCTGTTGGTGTTGTCGTTCTGCCAGATGTCGAGCAGGTCCTCGGTGGTGCGCCACAGGTCGGCGATCTCGCCCCAGTTGTACTTGTCGCCGGTGACGGCGTGGAAACTGTTGGGGTTGATGCTGTAGACGATCGGGCGCTTGGTGTCGCGCAGGGCGTCGCGCATCGTGGTGAACCGGGCGATCTGCTCGTCGCGGGTGCCCCAGCTGCTGCACCAGTCGTACTTGAGGTAGTCGACCCCCCAAGAGGCGAACGTGCGGGCATCCTCGACCTCGTGCCCACCGCTGCCGGTGTCACCGGGGTAGGCGTCTGTCCGCTGCGCGCAAGTGCTGTCGGTCGGCGACATGTAGATGCCGAACTTCAAGCCCCGGTCGTGGATGTAGTCGCCCAGTGCCTTCATGCCGCTGGGGAACCGGTCGGGGTTGCCGCGCAGGTTGCCGTCGCCGTCGCGGTTCGGGTCGAACCAGCAGTCGTCGACCACGACGTACTGGTAGCCCGCGTCGCGCATCCCGGAGTCCACCATGGCATCGGCGGCCTCGCGGATCTTGTCCTCGTCGATGTCACAGCCGAAGGAGTTCCACGAGTTCCACCCCATCGGGGGCGTGAGCGCGGGACTGTCAGGAGCCGCGACGGCTTCGTCCGGGGTGTAGGGCGCAGCGGTCACCACCGCGGCGAGCGCGACGGCGGCGGCGACCAGGTGCAAGGGTCGCTTCCACGATCGAGTGGGCGTCATTGCCTCTCCTTGGTTTCGTTTCCTGCTGGGGACAGAAGGTTTGCGGTTGTCGGAGTTCCTCCGAGGACGGCCGGCCGGCGTTGTAGGTGGTCAGCGTCGGAACCCGGTTGATCTCCATGCACGCAGGGGCCGGCCTACCGGGCGATGTCCCCGGTGGCGGTGGAGGTCGTGCGCTTGACGGTGACGTCATCACCGTTAGTGCTCGACGGTGGTGCGCAGGCGTTCACAGCGGCGGCGACGTCAGGTCGGCAGGCCGACGGAACGGGTGCTGTTGCGGCGTTGTTGGACGACGACGGCGGCGACCAGGAGGGTGCCTTGGGCGATGTTCTGCCAGAAGGTGTTGACACCGACGACGGTCAGGCCATTGCCAAGTGCGCCGAGGAGGACGACTGCGAGCAGGGTGCCGCCGACGGCTCCCTTGCCGCCCTTGAGCGCGCAGCCGCCGAGGGCTGCGGCGGTGATGGCCTGGAGTTCGAGTCCTTCGCTGCCGGAGACGGGTTGACCGCTGCCGGTGCGGGCGGTCAGCAGGATGCCGGCGAGCGCGGCGACGAGACCGGCGAGGGCGTAGACGGCCACGAGGTACTTGTTGATGTCGATGCCGGCGAGGCGGGCAGCGGTGTCGTTGCCGCCAATGGCGTGGATGTTGCGGCCGATGTCGGTATAGCGCAGCAGGACGTGGACGGCACCGGCGACGACGGCGAGGATCCAGACCTGGACCGGGAGTCCGGCGACGGAGCCGCGGGCGAGGAAGATGAACAGGTCGTCGCCCATCACGTAGCCCTGCGCCCGCCCACCGGAGACCAGCTGCGCCAACCCCTTGAACGCTGCGAGCGTGGCGAGCGTGGCAATCACGGCGTTGACCCGCCCGTAGACGATGATCACACCGTTGACCAGCCCGGCGAGCACACCCGTGGCTACCGCGACGGCCACGCCGGCCGCCGCGGATCCTCCGGTGGCGGTGAAGGCCATGGCGCTGACGACGGAGGCAAGCCCGGCCTGGGACCCGACGGAGATGTCCAACGCCCCACAGATGATCACGACCGTTTGCACGACGGCCAGCAGCCCGGCGATGGTGACGGTCTGGCCGATGACGGCGAGGTTGTCGCCGCTGAGGTAGGCGGGGTCGAGGACACCGAACACCGTCATGACGAGGAGCAACCCCGCTAGCAGGCTGAGGTTTTGGCCCCCGATCGCGCGCAGCACCCGGCGTACCGGTCCGGGCGAGGGCTCCGCCGCGAGAGCCGTAGCCGACGGTGGTTCGACGGTGCGGGTCGTCATCGGGAGCCTCCTGAGGCGGACGTGGTCAGGTCGTCATGCATGGCCAAGGCGAGGACCTTCTCCTCGGTGGCTTCCCGGCGGTCGAGTTCGCCGGTGATGCGGCCGTGTTGCATGACCACGATGCGGTCTGCCAAGCCGAGCACTTCGGGGAGTTCGGAGGAGATGACCAGCAGCGCGACGCCATCGGCGGCGAGATCGCTGATGATGCGGTAGATCTCGGTCTTCGCGCCGACGTCGATGCCGCGCGTGGGCTCGTCGAGGATGAGCACCTTGGGTTTGCTCGCCAGCCAGCGGGCCAGCACGACCTTCTGCTGGTTGCCGCCGGACAGTGTGCCGACCTCCTGCTCGATCGACCAGCACCGCACCCGCAACCGGGATACGAATCCGCCGACGAGTCGGCCTTCGTCGCGGAAGCGCAATAACCGGAATCGACGCAACCGGTCCAGCACGGCCAAGGCGGCGTTGTGGCGGATGGATTGGGACAGCAGCAACGCCTGCGCCTTGCGCTCCTCGGGCGCCAGCGCGATGCCCGCGCGGATGGCGTCCGCGGGCGTGCGCAGGCGGACAGCGGCGCCGTCGACGGTGATCTGTCCGGACGTCAGCGGTACGTCCCCGGCCAGCGCGTGGGCCAACTCCGACCGTCCCGCGCCGACCAGTCCCGCCAACGCGACGACCTCGCCGGCGTGCACCCGCAGGTCGATGTCGTGCACGTCCTCGGTGCTCACCTCGCGCACATCGAGCACGACCCGGTCGGTGGCGTGGTGCTGCCGGGTGTACACCGCCGACAGGTCGCGTCCCACCATCATCCGCACGATCTCGGCCTCGACGGTGCGGGACGTCTCGCGCACACCGACCAACGCGCCGTCGCGCAGCACGGCGATCCGGTCGGCCAGGTCGAAGATCTCGCGCATCCGGTGGGAGACGTAGATGACAGCCGTCCCGTCGTCGCGCATGGTCCGGATCAACCGGAACAGTGCTTCGGTCTCGTGGTCGGACAGCGAGGAAGTCGGCTCGTCAAAGGCGATGACACGCGCGTCGGCGGTGACCGCGCGCAGGATCTCCACCAACTGCCGCTGTGCCGCGGTCAGTTCGCCGCCCAACGCGTCGACGGGCAGCAGACCCGTGAACCCGAGGCGGTCGAGGTCCGCCGTCATGCGCTCGCGCAGGGCGCGGCGGTCCAGCAACCGGCCCGGCCGCCGCGGCAGGCTGCCGGCGTAGACGTTCTCGGCCACCGACACATGCGGGATGATCTCCGGTTCCTGCGGGATCACCCGGATCCCGACGCGACGCGCGTCCGCCGGGCCGTGCAGGTCGACCGGCACATCATCGAGCAGGGTGCTGCCGGTGTCGGGCCGGTGGTCACCGGTGATGACTCGGATCAGGGTGGACTTGCCGGCACCGTTCTCGCCCATGAGGGCCGTGATCTGACCGGCGGGGAAGCCCAGAGCCACCTCGTTCAACGCCTGGACGGCGCCGAAACGCTTGGTGATGCCGGTGACGCGCAGGACGTCGGGAGGACCGACGCGGGACCGTGGTGTAGGCATGGTTCCTCTATCGGGTGTGCGGGGGGGTGGGTGCGGCGTGCCGAGCGCGGGAGGGTGTCGCACGCCCGGCACGCCGCTGTCAGTGGGAGCGATGAACGTCAGGAGCAGGGAACACCGGCCTGCTGCCAGTTCGACGCGTCCACGATCCTGGTCGGCGCGAGTGCCTCGGCCGGCATCTCCTTACCCTCCTTGACATGCTCGTACAGCGTCTTCACGGCGAGGCGGCCCACATCGTGACCGTTGATGAACAATGCCGCCTTCATGCCGGTCGGCTTGCCGCTCCGCCAGTCCTTGCACGCCAGGTACGCGCCCAGGCCAATGCCGACGATGTCGGCCGGGTCGTTCCCGGCGTTCTGCAGCGCGGTGACCGCGCCCGAGACGTTCTCGTCGTTGCAGCCCCACACGATCCACTTCTTCACCGCGCGGTTTGCGGTGATCGTCGCGGCCACCTTGTCCTGGGCGCCGGTGGGCGTGTTATCGGTGCCGACTTCGATGATCTTCACGGACGCGCCGCCGGAGTCCAGGAACGCTTGCTGCGCGGCCTGCACGCGGTCGGTGCAGACCGTCACGTCCTGCTTCCAGGCCGCGATCACGGCGGTTTCCTCCGCCTTCCAGTCGGCCTTCATGAACTCCTCCGCGGCGCGCTTGCCGATCTCCGCACCCATCTGCGCGCCGCTGAAACCCACACGGGGCACCAGCTTGTCCTTGGCGCACTTGCCAGGATCCGGCCCGTCCACGCACACCTGGTCGTCAGAGGTCAACAGGGCGACGCCACCGGACTTCGCCGCCTGCGCCACCTGCGGCCCGACCGCGGGATCAGGCACCACCACGATGAGTCCGTGAACCTTGCGCGCGATCGCGGCCTGCACTTCACCGACCGTCTTGTTCGCGTCGTTGCCCAGGTTCACCACGGACAGCTCGACACCGAGTTCCTCCGCCGCGGCCTTGGCCCCCGCCGCCTCGCCGACGAAGTACTCCTGGTCTCCTTGCTTCTGGAGGTAGGCGATCGAAACCGTGCCCTCTGATGCCGTGCCCGTGTCCCCCACCGGCGTGATCTCCCTGCCGGACGAGCAACCGGCCAAACTCGCAACCGCGGCACACATGGCCACGACGGACACGCGCGTCGTTCTGGACAACATCGTCGTTCCTCTCACTGGAATCGGGACCCGTTCCGCGCTCTATCGAGGCGGCGTCGACCGGCCGTCGGTCAACGCGATGGGCGCACACCACCTCGGGCCGTTCACCACCCAGGGCACAGTCCGTTCGGACACCGGCCCTGACTTGGCGGACTCCCCTGAGAGGAGGGCAACTCGCCCACCGGAAGGCCACGATGGTTTTCGTCCGTTGTTGTTTACGACAGTTGAGTCACGGTGACTTGCAGAGTGCAGTCCAATTGGAGGTGCGCCGCCCGCCTGGCGGCCACGACGTCCGCGTAGACCCAGGACGAAGGCATATGGCTAGGTAGACGGACTCGTGGCCCATCGACGATCGGTGACTTCACTGTTAGGTGAGCCCCGCTCCGCCGCCTTCGACACTGTGACTCGAGTGACCGAACTGTACATCTTTGTTTGTTCTTGTCTAGGTCTGCGAGTACGGCCCGCAGTTAAATTGCGTATACTCCATAAACTGACTCGATACGGTCACTCAGGGTGCTCTTCGCTGCTGCAATCTGTCACTGCGCCATCACTGATGTTCAATCATGTTTGGTTGTGGTCGAGCTTCGCACCGGCTTACTCCGGTCGACAGGGCGGCGACCAGGCCGCAGCCGTCGGCGTCCGGATGCAGATTTCCGCGCATGCGCCACCTCGGCTGTCGACCGGGGTGCGGGGGCTGACCGAGGCCCGTCTCGGCGCGGAAAAGGTCTCGGCGGAGTTCGCGGCCCGACTGCACGAGCGGACCGCGGGCATCCCAGCCGTGGTCGAGGAACGCTGCGCGCCCTGCGCGACCCCGAAGGTGCGGTGCATGCGGGGCAGCGTGCGGGCCAGACGGTTGCTCGACGCGGTCAAGGATCCCGTCTTGCTGCGCGACGCGATGGCCGACCTCCTGGCCACGCTGCCTGCCACCACGGTTCGCCTGGTCGAGGCCGCTCGCCCGCGCACGCCGAGTTGCTCGCCGAGGTCGGTGATGTCCCAGTGGATGAGGCGAGTGCGGCGCTCGCGCACGCCGCGGACGGGCACGTCCTGCACGAGGCGGACGGATTGTGATACGGCGTCCGGCTCATGTTTGCCCGGCAGGTTGTTTACGACACGATCAGCGCTCCCGAACGCACCGCCCTCCACGACCGCCGTCAACGCGCTGGAACACGTCGAACGGCCCGCTGGTCCAGCGGGCCGAGCACAGGAGGGGACGCCGCGGGTACGGCAACGACCTTCCCCTTGGAAGGCGAGCGGCGCTCCCGGATGGTTACCGGGAGCGCCGCTCGACAAGGGGACGTACCTCTAGGAATTCAGCGGGATGCAGAAGGTCGGGAAGGTCGGGGACGGGGTGCCGTGGCACCGGATCTGCTTGCTGACAGTGCTCTTCTGGTCGAAGCTGTCGGTCACCGTGAGCTTGGCGGTGAAGGTGACCGAGTACGCCGTGGTCGAGTAGGTGTGGCCGGCCTTGACACCGGTTCCGGTCTTGCCGTCACCGAAGTCCCAGGCGTAGGAGACGATCGAGCCGTCCGGGTCCGAAGAACCCGACGCGTCGAACGAGCAATCCGGAGTCGTCGACGAACAGTTCGAGGCGAAGGACGCCTTCGGCGCGCCGGGATCACGGGCGCCGAGGTCGTCGGTGTACAGCAGCCGGTTCGGCGAGTCCATCGGGTCGGAGATCTTGTTGACCGTCGCCGTGTCGAGCACCAGGGCGTTGGCGTCGGCCACCGAGATGTCCGGGTCGGCGCCCAACACCAGCGCCACGGCGCCGGCCACGTGCGGGGTGGCCATCGACGTGCCGTTCCACGCGGCGGTCTTGCCGTCCTGGGTGATGGAGGTGATGCTGCTGCCCGGCGCGAACAGCTCGACGCACTCGCCCCAGTTGGACCCCTTGGTGCCCCACAGGCTGCGACGGTCCTCGCTGTCCGACGCGCCGACGGTCAGCACGCCCGGCGCGGCAGCCGGGCTCTTCTCACAGGCGTCCACTCCCTCGTTGCCCACCGCGACGGCCCACGCGACACCCGCCTCGACCGAATTGGCCACGGCTTCGTCGAGCGCGTCGCTCTGAGACCCACCGAGGCTCATGTTGCCCACCGCGGCCTCCGGGGCGTTCTCGGTCACCCAGTCGATGCCCGCGATGACCTGTTCGTACGAACCGCTGCCGGCGCAGTTCAGCACCCGGACCGCGACCAGGTCCACATTCTTCGCGATGCCGTACGTCCTGCTGCCGATCGTGCCCGCCACGTGGGTGCCATGACCGTGGCAGTCACTCGCGTCGCTGTCGTTGTCGATGAAGTCGTAACCGCTGGTCGCCCGACCCTCCAACTCGGGGTGGTCGAACGCGATGCCCGTATCGACCACGTAAGCCGTGACACCGGACCCGTCGTTCGGCGCCGCGTAGCTGTCGTCCAACGGCAAGTCACGCTGGTCGACCCGGTCCAGACCCCACGTCTCCGACGTGCGCACCACACCGTTCCGCTCGACATAGCGCACCGCCGGGTCCGCGGCGAGCCGCTTCGCCTGCCGCTCGCTCATCCGCACCGAGAACCCCGCAACGCCGACGAGTACACGTGCGCGACCTCGCCACCGTACTGACCGGCCAAATCGGTCGCCCGCGCCGAAACAGCCTGCACGCCCACCGCCGACGACGAACTGTCCAAGGCCACGATGTAGCTGCCTTCGACGGCGTCCTGGGCACCCGCGCCCAAGATATGACCCTCAGCCGCCTGCGCGACACCGACAACACTCATCGTCAACGCGATGGAGACGAGACCGGCACACAGACCGACCATCTGCGTTCCTCGCCCATGTAATGTGGACATGCTTGATCAAACTCCTCGTCGTAGCAGGGAACGACTTCAACCGGCACCGTCGCGGCAGACCTCGGGTGCCGGCCACGGCGACATGCAGGGACATGGCCGACCACCAAGAATCGGCGATGCGCCTGCGGCGGACAATCCGTATCGGAATTCCTGCATATACGCAATTATTGATTCCGTAGCCCGATTGGCCGATCATTCTGGACACCAGCGGCCCGACGACCTATAAATCAATCCTGTGACCGGCGTTCGGTTGTCGCACCGCCGACACACCACCGAAACGACGAGGGGGCGGTCGCCATGACTTCGACCCAGGGGCCGGGCGTTCGAGCCGGAAGTGCCGGGCACGAAGGCTGAACTGATCATCGCCGTCGACGCGGCCGACCCGACCACATCTCCGCGTAGCACCCACCGCTTTCGGCGAACGCGCGAGAGTTGGGGCCGTTAGCCCGCAGCAACCTCACCGGCACGCGCCGACAAGGTAATGCGTGCGATGAACAGGACTTCGGTCGCCGAACAATTTACATATCCGCCACAATGACGACCGCCGGGCCGAGCAGCACCACGGCAAAAGCGGCAACTCGGCACGCACAAGAAGCAGTTCCGGGCGGCATCAAAGCGTTGGCGGGCGACATCGACGCCAACCTGACGACGCACGCCTGTCGTGCGAGACCCGCGGATGACCTCACGAGCACCGGCGCAGCGTCAGCCCCGCCGGCACGACACCCGACGGCCTGCCGCACGCCGCGACCGCGGGCCCGGCCAAACCAGCACGTGCCTCGGTCGAGGCAACACCTAACCGAGATTCAGGAAGGAGGCCAGAATGACGAGACGCACGCACCCCATCGTGGCCCTGCAAGCGTTGACCCTCGCCGTGATCGCGACCGGGGCCCTGCTGGTACAGCCGGCCTACGCAGCCGTGACGAGCTTCTACGTCGACCCCGTCAACGGCAGGGACGGCAACTCCGGCACCAGTGCCGAAGCTGCCGTCAAGACGATCCAGCGTGCCCAGGAGAAGGTCCGGGCGGTGAATTCCGCCATGTCCGGCGACATCGTGGTGAACCTCCGAGGGGGCATCTACGCCTTGACGACTCCGATCAATTTCACGACAGAGGATTCGGGCAGCAACGGCCACTCCGTCATATACCGCGCCTATGGCACAGAGACGCCCGTCGTGACCAGCGGTAAGACCATCACCGGCTGGACCGCGGCCGACAACGGTCAGTACAAGGCGCCGCTGGCGGAATTGAACTTGCGGCAGATGTACGTCAACGGTGTCCGCGGCACCCGTGCCCGCTATCCCGATATCGGGTCGAACTTCCAGCTTCAGTCGAGCGACCTGGAAAAACGGGTCCTCCGCGTACTCGGCACGCAGGTCGACGACTGGGAGAACTTCAGTCAGGTCGAGATGGTGCTGCAACTGCAATGGGCGGAGAACTTCCTGCGACTGAAGTCCTACACCAACGCAAACGGCCTGGCGAGCGTGTCCATCCAGGACCGCGAGGCGGACATCCTGTTCAAGCGCCCTTACCCGCGCTTGTCGAACGGGGCGCCGCTGCACTTCGAGAACGCCCACGAGTTCCTCACCGAACCCGGTGAGTTCTACGTGGACACCGTCGAGAAGGTGGTGTACTACCTGCCTCGAGCAGGGGAGAACATGTCGACGGCGATCGTGCAGGCGCCCACCCTCGAGACACTCTTCCGCATCAAGGGGACCGACCTCGACAACCCGCTTCACAACCTGAATTTCTCAGGGATCACCTTCACCCAGACGACCTGGATGGAGGCGACCAAGCACGGTCTCCTCAACGGCCAGGGCGGCAACTACAACCTGTCCGCCGACACCAACAACAACCAGTACGTCGACCGTCCGCCGGCCGGCGTCTACGTCGCCTACGCCGATGCCGTGTCCTTCACCGGCAACACCTTCACCCAGATGGGAGCCACCGCTCTCGACGTGCACCGCGGCGTCCACAACAGCACCGTCACCGGCAACGTCGTCCACGACACAGCGGGGAACGGGATCATGGTGGGCAAGTTCTCCGATCCCACGGTGGAGTTCCACACGGTGTACAACCCGCCGATTTCGCCCGAGGGAGAGGACGTCCGTGAGGTAGTCGCAGGCATCACGGTCACCAACAACCTGATCAACCGGGTGGCCCAGGACTACCTCGGCACGGCTGGCATCAACGCCGGTTTCATCAAGGACACCACGATCAACCACAACGACATCTCCGACGGAGCGTGGGCCGGGATCTCATTGGGCTGGGGCTGGTAGGTCGCGACGAACGCGTCAGGCAACAACACCGTGAGCCACAACCGGGTCGGCAACGTGCTCAACCAGCTCTGTGACGCCGGCGGGATCTACCACCTGTCCAACAGCCCGGACACCGTGTTCGCCGAGAACTACATCCACGACGTGGAACGAACCCCGACGGCATGCGGCTCCCCCGTCGGAGGCATCTACCTCGACGAGGGCTCGGACAACATGACCATCCGGAACAACGTCCTGTCGAACACCACCAACTTCATCATCCAGAACCGCAACGGCTCCAACGTCACCAAGTCCGACAACACGACCACCGGGACCTCGACCATGGTGGCATCGGGTCTGGAGGCGGGCTACCGGGGATTGCTGGCGAAGATCAACCTGGCGTACGCCAAGACGACATCCACCTCCTCGGACTACAGCACGAGCTTCGGGAGCGCCAAGGCCATCGACAACAACGCGTCGACGGGCTGGTCGCCGACTGGGAGCGACACCTCGCCGTGGTGGCAGGTCGACCTCGGCGCACCGTACGCACTGGGTCAGTTCTCGCTCACGACACGCCACGAACAAGACCAGCCGGAGACCCGCAGCAGCTTCGAGGTGAGAGGCTCCAACGACCCGGACTTCGCCGGCTACGTCGTTCTGGGGCGGCAGGACTCCGCGACACTTCCATACGGCGCTACGCTGACCGGCAAGATCGACGTACGGCAGAAGTTCCGCTATGTCCGTGTCGCCAAGACCGACAGCGCCTACTTCTACATCACCGAACTCAGCGTGCAGCAGGCCGGCGGCGCCTTGGAGGGTTCCGCCACCACACCTGATTTCAACCCGTCGACCTACTACACGATCAAGAACGTGAACAGTGGCCTGCTGGCCGACGTACACGACAGCTCCACCGCCGACGGCGCGGCCGCGGTCCAGCGTGCCGCCAACAACGGGCTGGCCCAGCAATGGTCCGTCGTCCGGGTGAGCGGCAACCTGTACAAGATCGTCAACCGCAACAGCGGCAAGGCCCTCGATGTCAACAGCGGTTCCCACACGAAGGGGACGAAGCTGATCCAGTGGACTTACCACGGCGGGAACAACCAACTCTGGTACTTCGAACCGACGAGCGCCGGATACGTCATCCGCAACTTCGAGACCAGACAGGCCGCGGAGACCTCCGCCGGCTCGACCGCCGACGGAGCGGGCCTGGCTCAGTGGGCCGCCCTCAACCAACCCCACCAACTCTGGACGATCCAATGACGAGCACCGGTCTGGTCGAATGATGTGAGCGGCACCGAACGCGTCGACTGCAACGGAACCTGAACCCGTCGGCGCGTCGTACCGGCACGAGGTGGCGCCTCCCATTGCGGCTGTGGTTCCGAACCATGCCGCCTCGGTGGCGGCACTGCGTCTTTCCGGCCCTACGCCGGTTGCCACCCCAGAAGCGGTGTTGTCCGATGCGGGGTGAGCAACGAGACCACCTGTCTCCGGCAACCACAGCTCCACACCGTGCCGTTCCAGCACCACGCGCAAGGTGTCGAGTCGGGCGTTGTCGAAGAAGGCGCCGGCATCACGGCCATCAACTCCGACCACGTGACGATCGACGGCAACCGGGTGCACGGCGTTCGTCCCCCGGCACACGACATCGTGGGCAAGCAGCGGAAGGCCGGCAGCACACCGGACCGCAGGTCCTCGCTTACCTCATCCTCGCCGCGGCACACGTCCGCCGCCGGCAACCCTGACGGCGTCTGTGCTCGATCCACCCATCGGAAGGAGTCGCCGCAGCTCGTGACACCGGTCGCGGGCATCCCTCGGCCGGCGCGGTACTCGCGTCGGACAGCCGCGTCGACAGGACGCTCGATGCGGAAGCACCCATTGCATCAATGGAGATGGGAAGACACATGCACGAAACGCGCAGCGCGAAATCCACATTCGCGCGCCGGACCTCCATAGTCACCGCGCTCACGGTGATCCTGGCTGGTGTAGGAGCTCTCCCCGCCTCGTCGGCCGAACCTCCAGCGGTCACCGTCGACTACGCGAACGGTGTCCGCGACGTCCGGCACGTCGGACAGGGCTTCCTCTACGGGCTGGCGCAAGACGGCACGGGAGCGGCCAACGCGTTCCTCAACCCGCTGAAGCCCAACATCATGCGCGGAGGAGGCGCCCGCATCCCGGGCCAGGGGTGGATCGGTGACGGTTACGTCGCCGGAACCGGGTACGGCGCGCGCATCCGGGCCGCGTTGGACCAGGCGAAGGTCACCACGCAGACGTACGGCGCCGAGTTCAACCTCATGTTCAACGACCTGTGGGGCGCGGACACCGGCCAGCCGTCGGACAGCCGCTACCCCTGCGACGACAACAACTGCTCCAACTGGGTCACCTTCGTGGAGCAGGTGGTGTCCGACGTCGAGGCGGCGGGCCTGAAGGTGACCTACGAGCCGTGGAACGAGCCGGACAACCGCCCGTTCTGGCCAAGGGACATGAACAGCTCGCAGTACTTCGCGATGTGGGACACGGCCTTCAAGACGATCCGCCGCCTGGACCCCGACGCCCGCATCGAAGGACCGGCGACGTACGTCCTGGACGAGGACGTGATCGACGCGTTCCTCGACCACGTGGTCGACGCCGGCACCGTCCCGGACGTGCTGGACCACCACAACCTGCGGAACGAGGACCCGATCGTCGTCGGCCAGATGCTGGACCGCCGGCTCGCCGACCACGGGCTGTCGAACGTCCAGACCTCGATCAACGAGTACCTGAGCCGGGACCAGCTCAACCCCGGCGGGACGGCCTGGTACCTGTCCCGGCTCGCCCGTTCCGGTATCGACCTGGCCGCCCGCGGTGTCTACCCGCAGGAGTACCCGGGTCAGCAGCCCTGCTGCATGGCTGACGACCTCGGCGGGATCCTGACCCCCACGCCGAACGGGCTCGCGCCCAGCGGTGAGTACTGGGCGTACCGGGCGTTCGCCGACCTGAGCGGGAAGTTCGTGAACGCGACCGGGCAGGGTGCGGTCGAGGCACTCGCGTCCTACGACCACGCGGCTCAGCGCTCCGTCGTCCTCGTGGGCGCGACCCCGGGCGGCACATCGGCCTACACGGGGCCGGTAACATTGAACCTCAAGCGCATCTCGTCGGCGGCGGCCCTCGCGTCCGGCGGCGCGGTCCGTGTCCAGGTCAAGAGGATTCCGGATCGTACGGTCCTCGTGGATCCCGTGGTCGTGTCCGACCAGATCGTCACGGTGACCGAGGGGGCCGCGAGCGTCCAGCTCGCGTTCGCCAACTCCGCCGAGGCCCTGGCGGTCTACATCACACCTGCCAATCGGGCCGCCACCACGTTCGTCGACTCGTCGACGACCTCGGGACCGAACCGCTTCTCGTTCGACTCGGCGTGGAAGACAGCGTCCGGGATCGCCGACCTTTACGCGGGGACGGCGACCACGCAGGCTGAGCAGGCTCCGACGTCCATGACGTTCACGTTCACCGGCACCGGGGTCACCATCCACGGTGTCCAGGACAAAGACCAGGGCATCAGCGAGTACTCGCTCGACGGCGGCACCAAGGTCGTCAAGGACGGCTACAGCCCGATGCGGGATTCGCAGGCGGTGCTGTACTCCGTCTCGGGCCTGTCGAACACCACGCACACGTTGAAGATCACCGCTCCCGCGACGAAGAACCCGGCCGGCACCAGCACGATCGTCGCCATCGACGCGGCCGAGGTCACGGTGCCCGGACTCGGCGTGAACCTCCTGGCGAACCCGGGATTCGAGCAGAACCTCACCGACTGGACCTCGACCCTCGACACCGCCGCGAGCTACACCGAAGGTCAAGTCGGCACGGTGGCGCCGCACAGCGGGAAGCTGCGGCTGACGCACTACTCCGGTAGCCCGTTCCAGGCATTCACCTCCCAAACCGTGGCCGTGCCGAACGGCACGTACGCGGCGACCGCTTGGGTTGTCCGCGGCGGCAACCACAACGCCAGCTACTTCGAGGTCAAGGACTACGGCGGAACTGCGCGAACCGTCGGCATCCCCTCGACGAGCATGTGGCGTCAGGTGGTGATCACCGGGATCACCGTGACCGACGGCGAGGTCACCGTCGGGCTCTACGACAACGGAAACGCCGGCAACTGGACATCCGTCGACGACGTTCAACTGTACCGAACGAGTTAGCTGTCGAGGCCCGGTAGCGCCTGAAGCGGGGACGGGTCTTTCGTCGGCAGGAACGAGAAGCTCCAACGACTACTCGCACCGGCCGAAAGACCCGTCCTCCACCGACCGGATCCGGTGACCTGCGGTTCAGGCTGAACCGCAGGTCGCGACGGCGCGGTTCGACCTCACTACTCCACCATCGAGGTCTGGACCATGGGCTCAGAACGCGACGCCCTGCGAGCACCTGGCAATCGCTACTGCTTGCTTCCAGCGGTCGATGCCCGGGGAACGAGGCGCGGCGCGACACGGGTGATTCCCGATGGCGGTTCGCCTGCGATCGCGGCGGCGAGCCCCAGGGCTGCGAGGCGGCCCACCTCTTCGAGGTTCATGTCGATCGTGGTGATGGGCGGGCGGGAGTGGGAGCTGTAGAGCTCCCAGTTGTCGAAGCCGACCACAGCCACGTCGTGGGGCACTTCGCGTCCGTAGTCACGCAACACGTCCACGACACCGCGGGCAATCTGGTCGTTCGCGCAGAAGACGGCATCGAACTCGTCCCGTCCCTGCAGGAGCGATTCCGCTCCGTAGCGTCCCCACTCCTCGCTCCAGTCGCCGTAGGCGTTTGCCGGCCCGACGATCTCGAGCCCGTGGCGCCGGGCGGCACGCACAGCGCCTTCCAACCGTTCCTTGGCCGCGTTGTAGGTGGGGTCACCGGTGAGCACCGCGATCGACCGACGGCCGCCCTCGACCAGGTGGTCGATGGCGAGTCGCGCTCCCTCGTAATTGTCCGAGAGGTAGGACGCGTCTGCTGTGGAGGTCGAGGGGGCGAAGGCGTAGGTGGCTCCCACAGGCAGCAGTTCGGCGAGTGAGGGGCGCGCGTCATCACTGTGCCCGACGACGATGATGCCGTCCACCTTCCGTCCGAGCAGCGTTGCGATCTGATGCCGTTCGCGGATGGGGTCCCGCCGTGCGTCGGTGAGGATTATCGACGTCGACTCGACTCCGAGCGTGTTCTCCACGCCCGAGAGGATCGGCAGCACGAACCGGTTCGCCAGGTCGGCTGTCAGGAGTCCGATCACGCCGGTGGTGGCGGAGTTGAGCGCCTTGGCGAAGTGGTTGGGGACGAAGCCCAGGGTCCGCGCCGCCTCCTCGACGCGCCGGCGCGTCGCTGCGCTCACCACGGTCTTGCCGTTCAACGCCTTCGACGCAGTAGCCAAGGACACGCCCGCGGTCTGCGCGACGGTCGCCAGCGTGACCGCTTTCGCCTTACCAGCCATACGTCCCCCTGAGACTTCTGCGCGAGGGTGTCCCACTCGCACGTGACACGCCAACACCGTTGACCTCGTTCGGACACGATGCTAGCGTCCGCTGAAACTAGTTTCAAGGTTTTCAGCCACAGCGTGCCTGACGACCGGGAGAGGCAGACCATCACATGAGAACAACGAAGTTCCTCCGCATCGCCGCGGTCGCCGCGGCGACCTCGATCCTCGCCGCGATGACCGCCTGCTCATCCTCCGGCGGCGACGATTCCTCCTACACGCTGTGGGACCCGTACCCGCAGTTCGACAACAACTCGGACTGGGCCAAGCGGATCAGCAAGTGTGCCGATGCGGCCGGGGTGACCCTCAAGCGCACGGGCTACGACTCCCAGACGCTCACCAACCAGGCCCTCCTCAGCGCGCAGGAGGGTTCCCTGCCTGACGTCATCCTGTACGACAACCCCGGTGTGTCGACCCTCGCGTCCACGGGGGCCCTGGTCACGATGGAGGAGGTCGGGCTCGACACCGGCGATGTCGACAAGAACCTCCTGGCACCGGGAGTGGTCGACGGCAAGACGTACGGCATTCCCGTCGGTGCGAACACCCTCGCCCTCTACTACAACAAGGAGATCCTCGACAAGGCGGGTGTGGACCCGGCGCGCATCACCGACTGGGCCTCACTTACCAAAGCCTTGGAAGCGGTCAAGGCCGCGGGGCACAAGGGAATCACCTTCGCGGGCTTCGCCAGCGAGGAGGGCACGTTCCAGTTCGAACCGTTCTTCTGGGGAGCCGGGGCGAACCTGTCGCGGCTGGACTCCCCCGAGGCCGTCGAGGCGCTCTCGTTGTGGAAGGACTGGCTCGACCGCGGACTGGCGCCGAGCTCGGTGATCTCGAACTCCCAGACGACCAGCTGGGACGAGTTCTCGACCGGCGAGGTCGGCTTCAGCGTCAACGGCACCTGGCAGGCGATCAGCGGTACCGAACAAGGGTTCGAGACCGGGTTCACGACCATCCCGGCCAAGGACGGCGGAGTGGCGCCTTCACCGACCGGTGGCGAGTTCATGCTCATGCCGGTCAAGTCGGACACCGCACGCTACGGCGCCTCCAAGAAGATCGTCGAGTGCATGAGCACGCCGGAGGGGCAGGTCGAGACCGCCATCACGCACTCGTACTACATCCCCGCCACCAAGGCCGCGCAGGAAGCCCTGCTCGAGAAGCACCCTGAGCTGAAGGTGTGGGTGGAGGCCGTTCGCTCAGCGCGCGGTCGCACGAGCGAACTCGGAGCGGACTACCCGAAGGTCTCCGAGCAGGTCTGGACCGCGGTCCAGAACGCGTTGAGCGGAGCCATGACGCCCGAGGAAGCCCTCAGGGACGCACAGAAGGCCGCGCAGGACGCCATCGGCACGAACTGAGGCACGAGCGAGACGAGGAGTGGTTCCGGTGTCGACGACGACTACCCGACGCTACGAATCAGACAGCAAGGAAGAGGATGTCGAGGGAGTCGGGACCGTCGGCCGTCGGCGTCGCTTGACCACCGAGAGATGGGCCGCGATCGGATTTCTCGCGCCGCTCATCGCCTACCTGGTCGCCTTCTACATCTTCCCGCTCTACCGCAACATCGAACTGAGCCTCCACGACTACACGCCGGTGGCATTCGTCACGGGCAACGCCCGGTTCGTGGGGTTCGACAACTTCATCGACATGTTCACGAGCAGGACATTCAGCACCGCCCTGCGCAACACCGTCCTGTTCACGTTGATATCTATCGCGTTCCAGTTCACGATCGGCCTCGGCCTTGCCGTCTACTTCCGCAAGGTGTTCCCGCTGTCCCGCCTGCTGCGCGCCCTGTTCCTGGTGCCCTGGCTCCTCCCGCTGATCGTCTCGGGATCGACGTGGGCGTGGCTGCTCAACAGCGAGAGCGGCATCGTCAACGCCGCCCTGCGAATGTTGGGGATGGACCCCGTCAACTGGCTGGTCTCGCCGGACACGGCATTGACTTCCGTGATCATCGCCAACATCTGGCTGGGAATTCCGTTCAACCTGGTCGTGCTCTACTCCGGGTTGCAGAACATTCCAGGTGACGTCTACGAGGCGGCGCTGGTCGACGGCGCCAGTGCCTGGCGCACCTTCTGGAGTGTGACCCTTCCACTCCTCAAGCCCGTCGCCGCGATCACGTTGCTCCTCGGTTTCGTCTACACGCTCAAAGTCGTGGACATCATCTGGATCATGACGGCCGGCGGGCCCGGCGATTCCTCGACCACCTTCGCCACCTGGTCGTACCGCGAGGCGTTCGGGACCGGGAACCCCGAATTCAGTCCCGCGGCGGCCGTCGGGAACGTGCTCATCCTCATCGCGCTCACCATGGGCGCGATCTACCTCCGCACTCAACGCCGCATGGACGCGTCATGACCACACGCCGCTGGATCAAGACACTACCGGCACTGTGCTTCACCGCAGTGATGTTGTTCCCGGTCTACTGGATGATCAACGTGTCGTTCACGAAGTCCAGCGACCTGCGCAAGAGCAACCCTCATCTTTTCCCGGTCGATCCGACGCTCGAGGGATACACCGCCGTCCTCTCACAGCAGTTGCCGAGTCTCGGCACAAGTCTGCTCATCGGCCTCGGCACGGTAGCGGTCACCCTCGTCATCGCCGCTCCCGCAGGATTCGCGCTGGCGAAGCTGCACATGAGGGGACGCGGCGCGCTCAACTTCGCACTGCTCGCCGCGCAGATGATTCCGGGCGTCGTCATGGCCATGGGCTTCTACGCGATCTACTTGCGCATGGGCCTGCTGAACAGCATCCCCGGAGTCATCATCGCCGACTCGACCATCGCGGTGCCGTTCGGCGTGCTCTTGTTCACCGCGTTCATGTCCGGACTGCCCAACGAGTTGATCCAGGCCGCGAAGATCGACGGGGCGGGCACCTGGAGAACCTTCCGCTCGATCGTGCTCCCGCTCAGCCGGAACTCGATGGTGACGGTGTCGCTGTTTTCCTTCCTGTGGGCGTGGTCGGACTTCATCTTCGCATCCACACTCGCCCGCGGCGCCGAGTACGTGCCGGTGACGATCGGAATCTACAAGTACATGGGGAACAACACTTCCCAATGGAACGCGATCATGGCGACGGCCGTCATCGCCTCGATTCCCGCCGCCATCCTGCTTGTCATCGCCCAACGATACGTGGCCGCCGGCGTGACAGCCGGCGCAATCAAGGACTAGTAGATCACGAGACCGTCGGTCCGCTACCCAGAAGGACACCTCCGTTGACCGTTACCGCACCGTCCGCCATCGACCCTGCGCTGAATTCCGTCACCTACGACGTCGCCGACATGCCATTCAGCATCAGGGGGTCCTGGCTCAACCTTTCACCGGTGACCGGAATCCACGTCACCAAGCCGGACGTGCACGTCGTCACCCACACCAGCGGGATGCACGGTGTCCTGGCGGTCGTCCCCACCCTGCGGGGCGAGCGCATCGAGACATCGGTATCCGGTAGCAGCTCGATGCTCACCTGGTCGCACGACGAGGGTTGTATCGAAGCGACCTTCGAGTCCCAGGACACCATCCGCCTACGTGGCCGCGGCCTCGGTGTGCGCATCGAGGACGGCGCCGCCGGACTCACCTCGTTCACGGGTGCGTACCTCTTTCGTCAGCCCGCCGACGGCGCCGCGGTCTTCACCTCGTACGAGTCCGGTCGCCGCTACCGCGTCACCACGATCTCCGGCTCCGCGAACGTGACGGGGGCCGAGGGCCTCGGCACCGCGGACCGGTGGGTCGAGTTCCACGAAGCCGACGAATGGGAAGTGGCGATCGAGGAGATCAAGACCGGGCGCAGGCTCTACGAGCCCCCGTGCACGTTCGACGAGTGCGCCCACCGGGTCGAGAGCGAGTTCGTGCGCTATCTCGAAGACATCGCGCCATGGCGCACCGGTGAATTTCCGGGTGTCGCCCGGGCCGCCTACGTCATGTGGTCGGCCACGGTCGCGCCGGCCGGGGAGCTCCGCCGTGAGTCGATGCTCATGAGCAAGCACTGGATGGACCACGTGTGGAGCTGGGACCACTGCTTCAACGCCATCGCACTCCTCCCCGCCGGAAACCAGCCCGCACTCGAGCAGTTCATGCTCCCGTTCGACTTCCAGGACGAGGTCGGCGCGCTTCCCGACTCGGTCGCGCACAGCGTGCTCCTCTACAACTACGTCAAACCCCCGATTCACGGCTGGTGCCTGAGCCGGCTCCGCGACCTTTCCGCATCCCCTATCCCACGCGACGAGTTGCTGAGCATCTACGACGGCCTGTCCCGCTGGACCAGGTTCTGGCTCGACCACCGGCGGGCACCGGGTCGCGCCGTCCCGTACTACGAGCACGGCAACGACAGCGGCTGGGACAACTCCACGATCTTCGACCTGGACCGCGTCATCGAGGCACCTGACCTCGCCGCCTTCCTGATCGTGCAACTCGACGTGCTCGCGCAGTGCGCCTCCGAGCTCGGCTTCGAGGACATCTGGAGCGCCGAGCGAGACCGCATGCTCGCAGCGGTCATCGAGGACCACTGGACCGGCGACGCCTTCGTCGCACGCTCGGCCCACTCCGGACGCACCAGCACCGCCACCAGCCTGCTGAACGTCATGCCCGTGTTCATCGCCGACCGCCTCCCGAAGGCGATCGCGGACCGCCTGGCGGCCCAGGCCGAGCAGTACCTGACCGAGTGGGGCCTGGCCACCGAACTCGTCACGAGTGAGCACTACGAGTCCGACGGCTACTGGCGCGGACCCATCTGGGCCCCCTCCACAGCCCTCATCGAAGACGGGCTGCGCCGCGCCGGGTACACCCGACTCGCGGACACCATCAACGCACGTTTCCGACGGCTGTGCGAGGCATCGGGCTTCGCCGAGAACTTCGACGCGATCACCGGCAGGGGACTCCGCGACCGCGCCTACACCTGGACAGCCAGTGTCTACCTGGCGTTCGCCGCCGACACCGTCCGTCGTGGCCAGGCAGCAACCGACTGAAGTGCGCACAGCCCAACAGGTGCACTGCCCTCGCCCGATTCGAAAGGAGGTTCTGAGACCCGAGTGGCCTGCCTACCAACCGATGGCGGCGACACAGTTCTTCCTGGCTTTCAACGCTGAGAGGACCAGAAATGATCAAGAGACTTCGTTCGGGTTCCGCGATCGTGGCGGCGGCGCTCGCAGTCACCCTGCTGCCGACACCAACTCACGCGGTAGACATCGCGGTAGAGGACACAGTGTCCGTCAACTTCGCGAACTCGCTGGGAGCGTTCACGCGCACCGGAGCCGGCATGCACTACGGACTATCCGAGGACGCCACGCTGCCGGCCGATGAGGACGTCGTACCGCTCCGCTTCAACCTCCTGCGCGGCGGTGGTGCGCAACTGCTCGGTGAGGACGGTTCCTCGAACTACGGCTGGCTGGGAGACGGGCTCACCGCCGGCCCGGGTTTCGAGCGCCGCATGAACTTCGTGGTAGCGAACGCCAATCGATTCACCAGCCCGCCCATCAACGGGCGGTACGCACTGCTGCTGAACGACCTGTGGGGCCTGGACGCGATGCAGCCCGCCGACAGCCCCCACCCCTGTGACTGGAGCGAAGCCAAGGACGAGTACGACTGCGACAACTACGTCGAGTTCCTCAACACGGTGATCGACCGCGTCGAGCAGGCAGACCTCGACATCTACTACTGGGATGTGCAGAACGAGCCGGAGAACCACCCGTTCTGGAACCGGGGTTTCGGCACCGAGCAGTACTACAAGATGTGGGACACCGCCTACAGGACGATCAAGGCGCGGATCCCTGACGCCAAGATCGGCGGCCCTTCATGGGTCCACTACCGCGAGAAACTCATCGGTTCCTTCCTCGACCACGTCAAGGCAGCGGGCACGATCCCCGAGGTGTTCGTGTGGCACGGCCTGGCCACCAGGCAGGACCCGGCCGCCGACGCCGCGCACCTGCGCGGCCAGCTCGCCGCACGTGACATCCCCGAGATGGAGTTCTCCATCAACGAGTACCTGACTGGCGGCAACCCGATGGACCGGGCCAGCGGGCAGCTCAACCCGGGCTCCACGGCCTGGTACCTCACACGGCTCAACGACGGCGGCGTCGACTCCGCGGCACGAGGTGTCTATCCGCACCCGCTGGACGACGTCGGCTACGCCAGGTCGGTCAAGCCCTCGGGCGACACCTTCTGCTGCGAGTTCCCCAACCTGTCGGGGCTCATCCCCGTCGGCAAGCCGGATGTGAAGACCGACGAGTGGTGGACCTACGCCGCCTACGGTCAGATGAGCGGCGACCGCTACGACGTCACCCACGGTTCCCGAGTCGCCGCAACCGCCACCGCCGACGCGGCCCAGAAGAAGGCCATGGTCCTGCTCGGGAGCGACGACGTCGACTTCCGCGGCGAGGTCGCCCTCGACCTGACCGGCCTCAACGCCCGGTCGGGCCTCCAGAACGGCCGGCAGGTCCACGTCGAGATCGTCCGGATTCCGTCCACCGCCGGCGAGCTCGCCTCACCCGAAACGGTCTCGCGCTCCGTCGTGAACGTGCCCTCTGACGGCAACTTGACCCTCTCGGTCCCCTGGGTTGCTCCGCGGGACGCCTACGCGGTGTACCTGACGAACCCCACAGTGGCCGACCCCGGACCCGAGCTCGGCCGGAACCTCATCGTGAACCCGGGGTTCGAAGTCGACGGCACCGCCACGCAGACACCCAGCGGCTGGTCTGAAGACCTCGACAACGACACGAGTTACACCGAGGGCAAGGTCGGCAGGGTCTCAGCCCGCTCCGGGGACTCCCGGCTCACCCAGGCCTCGAAATCGCCACATGAGATCTTCACCTACCAGACCCTGACCGTGCCGGACGGGACGTACACCGCCTCTGCCTGGGTGGTAAGCGGCGGTGGGCAGAACGCCAGTTACTTCGAGGTGAAGAACTACGGAGGCCCGACACTCAGGACCGATGTTCCCGAGACCTGGACCTGGCAGAAGATCACCATCGACGGGATCGAGGTCACCGACGGGAGGCTGACCATCGGCGTGGCCAACAACGGCAACGCGGGCAACTGGATGTCGGTCGACGACATCGATCTCAGGCGCGTGGCCGGCACGGACAGCGACGCCGGCCCGTGAGTCCCACCGGACAGGGGACCGGATCTCCACCTGCGTGGGCCCCTCCTCGCTCCCGTAAATCCGCTCGTTGGTCGAATCGGTTCGACCAACCGAGAGACCGTTGCGCTGCGACTTCCAGTAGCCGTAGCGTCTAAACCGCTCGAACCGGTTCGACTCTTGTCCCCCCACCTTCCCCGGAGTCCTCATGGTTCAACGGCGAACTCTGCCCTTGGCGCTGGCCGCTGTCCTGGCCGCGTGCGCCCTGTCCCCCAGCGCCGCCTCGGCGGCCACCGACACCCTGACCGTCGACCTCGGCGCCAGCACCGGCGCCTTCCACGGCGGTGCCGCGGGTTCCCTCTACGGCGTCTACGGCCCCGGTGTGCCCAGTGACGCCGTGCTCGCGGGCTTCTACCCCAAGACCCTGTCCACCAAGTCGCAGGACGGTCCGCAGCACCCCGGCGCGGACGCGCTGGAAGTGGTCGAGCCCTTCGTGGCCAACGGCGGCCGTGACGTCTACATCTACATGACCGACGTCTACCGGGGCTTCCCGTACCGGCGGCAGCCCGGCCAGGCCGGTCGCGACGACTACCGGGCCAAGATCGAGACTCAGGTCCGCCAGGTGATGGGGTCGCCGCACCGTGACCACATCGTCTACGTGCCGTTCAACGAGCCGGAAGGCAACTTCTACGGCACCGGCCAGTACAGCTACGACAAGGTCAGCTGGCTGCGCGACCCGCGCGCCTACTTCGAGGAGTGGGAGCAGCTCTACGACCTGATCAAGCGGCTGGATCCCGGCGCCCGCATCGCCGGACCCAACACCAGCGTGCTGTACGACCAGGTGAAGGGCTTCCTGGAGTACTGCAAGGCGAACGACTGCATGCCCGACGTGATCACCTGGCACGAGCTCTCGTCGCCGGACAAGGTGCGCAACAGTGTCGCCAAGTACCGCTCGTGGGAACGGGAGCTGGGCATCGGTCCGCTGCCCGTCAACATCAACGAGTACGCCTACCGCTACCACCTCTCGGTGCCCGGTCAGATGATCCAGTGGATCTCCGCGCTGGAAGAGTCCAAGGTGGACGGCGACCTGGCGTACTGGAACATCGACGGCAACCTCAACGACTCGGTCGCCGAGGCCAACAAGGCCAACGGCCAGTGGTGGCTGTTCAACGCCTACGGTCGGATGAGCGGCGACACGGTCCGCGTGACCCCTCCGAACCCCGGGCGGCAGTACACCCTTCAGGGGGTGTCCACGCTTGACCGCAGCAAGAGGCAGTCGCGGACCATCATCGGCGGCGCGGACGGCTCCGCCGACGTGCGCTTCACCAACGTCGACCGCGGTCTGTTCGGCGACCGGGTGCACGTCACCGTGGAGGAGATCCCGTGGACGGGGCAGCTCGGCGACTCCCCCGCGCCGCGGCGGCTGCTCGAGACCGTGCGCACCGTGGCCGGCGACGGCAGCCTGGTCCTGCCGTTCACCGACCTGAAGGAGATGTCGGCATACCAGGTGATCATCAGCCCGGCCGGCCGCGGCACGACCGCCGGGGCGAGCACGCGGTGGCAGAAGACCTACGAGGCCGAGGACGCCGCCCACACCGGCACCGGCTGGAGCCGCAACGGCCCCGAGGGCAGTCCGCGCAACGTCGGCAAGTTCGCCACCTCGAACCTCTACAACGTCGGCGGTCTGCGCACCGGCTCCGACGTCGTGCTCTCGTTCGACGTGGACGTCCCGCAAGCAGGCGCCTACGACCTAAGCGTGTTCGCCAGCAGCCACAACAAGTACGCCAGTGTCGTGCCACAGGGACCGACCAACGTGTTCCTCCGCGTGGACGGCCAACAGCCCCGGGAACTGCGGTTGCCGACGTCGTACGGATGGGTGGTGTGGGAGCACACCGACACCCGCGTGCAGCTGAGTGCGGGCAAGCACACCATCACCCTGGCCGCGTCCGACCCCGAACTCGGCTCGACCCGCGGTGACGCGATCATCGACAAGATCGACCTCACCCTGGTCGACCCCATCACGGACGGCCGTACGGCCTACGAGGCCGAGTACGCCGACCTGCGCGGCGCCCAGACGCGCTACGGCGTCGAGCACGCGTCCGGTCCCGGGCTCGCCGTGATCCCCCAGGGCGGTTCGGCCACGTTCTGGGTGCACGCCGACCACGACGGCCACGCGACGGTGAACTTCGACCACCGCGGCGGCGGCCAGGCGAGCGTGCGGCTCAACGGGCACACCGTCGACGGACTCACCGTCGGCACCGCCGCCGGCACCGACACCACGCAACTGTTCCTCTCCGCCGGCATCAACCAGCTCACCGTCACCGGCGCCGCAGGCAACGTGCGCCTCGACCGCGTCCGCACCGGACCGGCCACCGCGACGGCACGGGTGAAGGTGGAGGCGGAAACCGGCCGCGTCACCGGTGAGGCGGAGTTCAGCGGCGATTTCTCGCTCGCCTCCGGACAGGTCGCGACGAACGTCGGCGACGGCCCGGCGAACGCGCTGACCCTCGACGTCCAGGCCGAGCGGACCGGCCGGCACGTGCTCGTGATCCGCTACGCCAACGCCCAGGAGTCCATCCCCACCCACTACAACCCCGACCCGGTCACGCGGCACGCGGACATCTCGGTCAACGGTCACGTGCAGCGGGTCCACTTCCCGAACACCTTCCACTTCAACCAGTTCCGCGACCTCGCCGTGCCGGTCGACCTGGTGGCCGGGACCAACACGATCACGTTCACATCGCAGGAACTGCCGAACTGGGACGGCACCACGTACAACCAGTTCGAACAGCGCTCGAAGTACACGCCGAACATCGACTACCTGACCGTCGCTCCCCTGATCGGCTGATTCCCACACGGCCGGACACTGACGCTGGGTGGCGCGAACACGCCACCCAGCGTCAATCCAGGTGCTGGAGCCGTCGGACTCACCCGGCGCGCGAGGTGTCGGGCTGCTCGACCTGTTCAGGAGCGGACCAGCCGCCACTGCTGGTGACTGGCGCCAGTGTGGTCCCACTGCTCGAGGATCTTGCCGTCCTCTGTGGATGCGTCGGGAACCTGCAGCACCCTCTGACTGAACCGGTTGGTGAGGAGGAAGTGGTCGCCACCGACTGGCGTGACCGCCCAGTGCTGCTGGTGGACGTTCGCGTCACGCCAGATGTTCATGGTCCCGCCGTTGGCCCGGGACAGGCCACCGACCTCGAGCAGCTTGCCGCTGTGCTCGTCACGAATCTTGAAGTACCCGTCGCCGGTGGAGATGAAGGTCCACTTCTGGTTGGCCTGGTTCAACCACGACCATTGGTGCACCGGCGTGTTGTCAGCCGTGCCGACGCGCTGTACGTCGAGAACCTTGCCACTGGCAGCGGACTGGATGCGGTAGACCGTCTTCGCGGCCGGGAAGCGCGAGACCAGTTGAGGGCGGGCGCTCCGGCCGCCGATGTGCAGTCCGTTGATGTTGGCGTAGCCGCCGGTGGCCTCCGTGACGTGGACGCGCACGAAGCCGACGTCCCGGTTGCCCCACTCGGCGAGCTTGAGCCGCTGGTCCGCGGCCCACCTCACGGTGGCCACCGTCGTGAAATCGATGCCGTCGGTGCTGGTGGAAATGGTGGCCGCGGTGATGTCGCCGTCGGTGGAGTTGCTACGCCTCCACTGCTTCGGCAGGTATTCCAGTGTGGAGACGTTGCTCCACACTCCGCCGAGGTCGATCGTGATCGTTTGCGACAGGGCGCGGTTCTCGCCCCAGGTCGACCAGCAGGTCTCGAAGCGGACGTCACTGCGGTTGTCGATCGCGTGGTACGCGAACTCGCCGGGGTTGTAGGACGACGCGTACGCGGCCACCGCGTTCACCGGCCACTCGACCCGCAGCGGCTGAGCCGGCAACGGCGGACGCGAGCTGTTCGGGCTCCAGGCCGCGCCGACCTCCGCCAGCCGGTTGACGATGTTGGTGTCGAGCTTGCCGTCCCGGTTGGGCGGGCAGTTCAACAAGTACGACGTGTACTTGGGTTCCAGGTCCTTGAGGTCGGCGAGGATGCCGTCAAGGCTGCGCGGCGCGGTCGTCGGCGTGCTCGGGTGCCAGAACCAGCCGTTGCTGATCGTCTCGCCCTGGATACCCGCGTACGTGTTGCCCGCCGGCGACCGGACGCCCAGCGGCGCCTCGAAGTAGATCGCGTCGCCCAGCCAGGGCTGCGACAGTCCGCCGTGATCGACCATCACGCAGTCCGGCTGTAGCGACTTCACGAGATTGCGGACCTCCTGGTAGGAGATCTGCTGCTGGCCCATCTGCCAGGCGTAGCCGTCGGTGACGAACACGTCGATCGTGCCGTAGTTGGTCAACAGCTCCCGGATCTGGCCGAGCACCACGGTCATGTCGCCCGGCTCGATGGACTTGGTCGAGTCGCCGACGTGACCGCCGTACGCCTCGATCGTGTGCGTGCGGTCCCAGATCGAGTAGTACAACCCCACCCTCAGGCCCTGCGCGCGGAAGGCGTCGACGTACTGGCTCACGACGTCCCGCCGATAGCCCGAGTAGGCCACGTTCTGGGTGCCGAACGCCGTGGGCCACAACGAGAAGCCGTCGTGGTGCTTGGTGGTGAGCACGCCGTAGCTCATCTTCGCGGCGGCGGCCGCTGCCGCCCATTGCGCACAGTCCACGGAGGGTGGTGCGAACTTCGCCGGGCTCTGGCCGCCCGCCGCCCACTCCTCGTCGGTGAAGGTGCCCAGGTTGAAGTGGTTGAACATGCCGAACCGGAGGTCGACCAGGTTCGACAGGTCGGTCTGGCCGTCCGCCGCGAAAGCCAGCGGCGAACGCCCCACAAGACCCGATGCCGCCACGGCGGCCGCCGCGAGACCGGTGGCCGCCAGGAATCCCCGGCGAGATACTGGTGATGTCGTCATTGACGCTCCCGGTTCCGACGCCACGACGGTGCGACGTCGTTCACTCGATGCAGCGATATCGCTGTTCATCGTGGCTGACTGCGAACCCGATGACCTGGCCGAAGCGCCGACGGGTGACGGGCCGAAGGTGCCATGGTGGTCGCGGGTGCGACCACCACGGCGGGTGGAGTGGTTACGGCGCCCACGGGTCAGAGATGTTCCAACTGCTGTCGGCGCTGAAGGCTTGCGGCCGGTTGGTCCCGGAGCCGCTGCCCGAGGCGATGTACACCTGCGAGGCGTAGTGGCGGAGGTAGGAGCCGGGGGTGTTGATGGACTCGAACGTGACGCCGGTGCCGCCGATGCCCGGTCGGGTGCAGAAGGTGGCGTCGGCGCGGAACGCGGCCGTGTCGTCGTCGGGCGAGTTGCGTACCCGGTCGTCGGCGTGGCGGAGGTATTGGCCGGGGAAGTTGACTGATTCGAAGGAATAGCAGGAGGAGTCGGTCAGGCCGCGCCTGACGGTGTAGGTGGCGTCGGCCTTGAGCGTGGCGCCGCTGTCGGCGTTGACGACCGCGGTGTAGGCGAGGCTGTCGGAGTGACGCAGGTAGCGGTCGGTGTAGCCCCACGTCGTCACCCGCAACGACCGGCGCACGTCCGTGGGCAGCAGCACCGAGCTGCGCCACAGCGCCGGAGCGCTCGTGTCCCACGTGGTGTCCGCGGCGAAGCCGGTCGCGGTGTCCCAGGCGTTCGTGCCACCGCTGCGGGCCAGGTACACGTTCTCGGCGTAGTGCCGCAGGTACATGCCCGGGAAGTTCAGCGACTCGAACGAGGTGCCGCCGGCCGCCAGACCGGGCTTGGCGCACCAGGTGGCGTCCGCGCGGAACGAGCCGCCGTTGTCACCGTCCAGACGCACGCGGAAGTTGGCGTGCCTCAGGAAGCGGCCCGGGACGTTGACCGACTCGAACGAGTAGCAGCGCGGGTCGGCCAAGCCCGCCACGGTCTTGTAGGACGCGTCCTGGCGGGCACCATCTGCGCTCGCGGCGGAGATCACGTCCGTGCGGGCCGAGAAGTTGGAGTGGCGCAGGTAGCGGTCGGTGTAGCCGGAGGTGGTCACGCGGAGCGAGCGGACGTGGCCGGGGGTCAGCTTCACGGGTGAGTTGAGGTTGCGTGAGGTGTTGATGAGGTCGGTGTGTGCGGCGCGTAGCTGCGCAGCGTCGACTTTCTGTACGCGGCGGTCGTAGGTGAGCAGGCCGTTGTACTCGCCTTCGAGGTCGGTGATCTCGGTGTAGACGTAGGCGGAGACGCCCTTGGTGGTCATCAGGTGTTTCACGTCGCGGACCATGCCGGTGTAGCGGTCGTTGAGCTGGGCGTTGCTGTGGACCTGTTCGTAGGCGAAGAACTTCCCGTCGGGGCTGTACTCGTGGTCGGGGGTGCGCAGGCCGACGCCGCCGAACTCGCCGAGCACGGAGAAGCGGGTGTCCGAGGGGCGTGGTGCGTCGGGTCCGGTGTAGACGTGCCAGTCGATCATGTCGCCGGTGCCGGGGTCGCCCTTGGAGGCGCAGCAGTTGTAGCCGCTGTGCGCGTTCATCAACCGGGTCGGGTCGTAGTCTTCCAGTTCGGTGGTGAGGGTCTTGGTGTCGGCGAGGTTCCACTCGCCCCAGCCCTCGTTGAACGGCACGTAGGCCACCACGGCGGGGGAGAAGCGGTGCTCGTCGACGATCTCGCGGGCCTCGGTCTCGAACTGGGCGATCTGCGCCTGGGTGCGGTTGTCGTCGAACGCGGGTGTGGACGGGACGTCCTGCCACACCAGCAGGCCGAGCCGGTCGGCGTGGTAGTACCAGCGGGCGGGTTCGACCTTGATGTGCTTGCGGACCATGTTGAAGCCCAGGTCCTTGTGCTTCTGCAGGTCGAACGCCAGGGCCGCGTCGGTCGGGGCGGTGTAGAGGCCGTCGGGCCAGAAGCCCTGGTCCAGGGTGCCGACGTGGAACACGAACTCGCCGTTGAGGGTCGGGCGCAGGACGCCGTCGACCACCTTCTTGCCGACCTCGCGCATGCCGAAGTAGTTCACGACCTGGTCGACGGTGCCGCCGGAGGCGTTGCGCAGCGAGACGCGCAGGTTGTACAAGTACGGGTCGTCGGGTGACCAGCGGCGGGCGTTGGGTACCGGGACGGAGAACTCGGTGAACCCGCCGGTGGCGCCGCCCACGACGGTCGTGCCGGTCATCGCCTCGGCCAGCACGGTGTGGTCCTTGACGTCCCCGCGGGTGAAGACCCGCACCCGGGCGGTGTTGTCGGCCAGGTTCGGGCGGATGTCGACCGAGTACACCGACGACGTCGGGGTCGGTTCCAGCCACACCGTCTGCCAGATCCCCGACGACGGGGTGTAGAAGATGCCGCTGGGGTTGTTCACCTGCTTGCCGACCGGCTGCTTCTCGCCGCGGCCGTTGGTCGGGTCGTAGACGCGCACCACGATCTCGTTCGTGCCGCCGTTGAGCTGCGCGGTGACGTCGACCTCGAACCGGTCGTAACCACCCTTGTGCGTGGTGACCTGCGTGCCGTTCACCCACACCGTGGCCTCGTAGTCCACCGCGCCGAAGTGCAACTGCACCCGCCGGCCGGACCAGGACTGCGGGACGGTGAACGTGCGCCGGTAGAACATCAGGTCGCGGTTGTCGTTGCGCATGATGCCCGACAGCGCCGACTCGATCGGGTAGGGCACCAGCACGCGTTCGGGCAGCGTCTGCCCGAGCGGCGGCGAGGCGTTGCGGTCGACGTTGCCCGCGTCGTCGGTCGCGGGGTTGAGGAACTCCCACTCGCCGTTGAGCGACTGCCAGTCCGAGCGGGTCATCTGCGGACGCGGGTACTCGGGCAGGGGATTGGTCGTGGACACCTGGTCGGTCCACGGCGTGGACAGCGGCGGTGTCTTGGACACGATGGCGGCGGACGCGATCGGTGTGGCGACGGGCACGGCGACGAGGCCGGCGGCCAGTGCCAGCACGGCCGCCGCCGAGGCGACGAGGCTGCGCATGGAACTCCTTCGAGGTTCTGAGGGTGACAGATGTTCAGCGGGCGGGCAGCGGTCACCGACCACCGACGCCACGTGACCGCCCCACCTCCGGCCGCCGGCGACTTCGTGAGCGCGAGGAGCGATCACGGTTGGGGCTCCGCGCTGGACAGGACGCGGTGGAGTGCCGAGTGGCTACTTCTGATGAACGGCAACAGGACCGGTCGACTTGCCGCAGTGCGCACTCTGAGCGAACGCGGCTTCCGGGAGTGTGCCTCTTCACCTGGTGTTGTTCAAGGACGGGACGCGTCGGCGAACAGCGAACACCGAGCGGCGACGTCGAGCGGTGCCGTCGACGTCGACGTGACCGCATCGCGCACGCGTACCGCGCTGATACAACGTTGTAAAGAGCCCGTTAGCGCTAATATTCCAGGAGCTGAGCGCCTCGGCGCAGCCGTGAGGAATTGCGTATACGTAACCGTAAATTCACCCCTTGAGCGAGCGCGCGTCACGTTGTTAGCGTTCACATCCTCGGGTGGCGCAGGTCACCCTCGGCGTGCACCGTCCACCAAACCTCGTCAGTGGAGCGTCCCCATGTCTCCGACTTTGAGTCGACGCACCCTCTTGCAAGCTGCCGGCGTGACCACAGTGGCATCTGCCATGCCCACCATCGGCGGACCCACCGCCCTGGCCCAGGCCGCGCCTGTCCAAAGCGAGATCGGCGTGTCGGCCCACCCCTTCGAACTCGGGCAGGTCCGCCTGACCGACAGCCGCTGGCTGGACAACCAGAACCGCACACTCACCTATCTGCGGTTCGTGGACGTGGACCGGCTGCTCTACAACGTCCGTGCCAACCACGGGTTGTCCACCAACGACGCGGCGGCGCTCGGCGGGTGGGAGGCGCCCGACTTCGAATTCCGCAGCCACAGCCTCGGGCACTTCCCCACCGCATGGGCGCAGGCGTGGGCGGTGCTGGGTGACACGGAGTGCCGCGACAAGGCCAACTACCTGGTCGCTGAGCTGGCGAAATGCCAGGCGAACAACGAGGCAGCGGGGTTCAACACCGGCTACCTGTCCGGTTTCCCCGAGTCGGACCTCGACACCGTCGAGACGGGCAAGCGCAAGGGTGTGCCGTACTACTGCCTGCACAAGACCATGGCGGGGTTGCTGGACGTGTGGCGCTACATGGGCAGCACGCAGGCACGTGACGTGCTGCTGCGGTTGGCCGGTTGGGTGGACTGGCGCACCGGCCGGTTGACCTACACCCAGATGCAGGCGACGCTGCGCACCGAGTTCGGCGGCATGAACGCGGTACTGACCGACCTCTACCAGCAGACCGACGACGACCGCTGGCTCACGGTGGCGCAGCGGTTCGACCACGCCGCCGTCTTCGACCCGCTCGCTGCTGGTGAGGACCGGCTCGACGGGCTGCACGCCAACACCCAGGTGCCCAAGTGGATCGGCGCGGCCCGCGAGTACAAGGCCACCGGTACCACCCGCTACCGCGACATCGCCACCAACGCGTGGAACATCACCGTGTCCGCGCACACCTACGTCATCGGCGGCAACAGCCAGGCCGAGCACTTCCGCCCGCCGCACGCCATCGCCGCGTACCTCAACGCGGACGCGGCCGAGGCGTGCAACACCTACAACATGCTCAAGCTGACCCGCGAGCTGTGGCAGCTCGACCCGAACCGGGCGGCCTACTTCGACTACTACGAACGGGCCTTGCTCAACCAACTCATCGGTCAGCAGAACCCCGCCTCCGCCCACGGCCACGTCTGCTACTTCACCGCGCTCAACCCGGGCGGTCGGCGCGGGCAGGTCGGGCCGTGGGCCGGCGGCGGCAGCTTCAGCACCGACTACGGCACCTTCTGGTGCTGCCAGGGCACCGGTATCGAGACCAACACCAAGCTGATGGACTCGATCTACTTCCACAACGACACCACCCTGACGGTGAACCTGTTCATGCCGTCGGTGCTGAACTGGTCGCAACGTGACATCACGGTCACCCAGACCACCACCTACCCGGCGAGCGACACCACCACCGTCACCGTCACCGGCAACGCGGCCGGCACGCGGACCATGCGCGTCCGCATCCCGGAGTGGACCAAGGGGGCGGCCGTCAGCGTCAACGGAGCCATCCAGAACATCGCCACGACCCCCGGCGCCTACGCCTCCCTCACCCCGTCCTGGGCATCCGGGGACATCGTCACCGTCCGGCTGCCCATGCGCGTGATCATGCGGGCGGCCAACGACGATCCCGGCGTCTCCGCGATCACTTACGGCCCCGTGGTGCTGTCGGGCAACTACGGCGACACCAAGTTCAACACCCTCCCCACCCTCGACGTCGCCTCGATCACCCGCACCAGCACGTCCGCACTGACCTTCACCGCGACCGCGAACGGCTCGTCGGTCGACCTCGGGCCGTTCTACAACGCCCACCACCACAACTACACGGTCTACTGGCGCGCCGCAGGTCAGGGAGCCGCGGCGACCGCCGGCCTCAAGTTGGTCAACGCCGGCAGCGGACTGGTCCTCGGTGTGCACGAGATGTCCACCGCCAACGGAGCTGCCGCCGAGCAGTGGAACGACACCGGCACCCTGGACCACAGCTGGTCGCTGGTCCCCGACGGCGCCACCGTGCGGCTGCGCAACGTCAACAGCGGCAAGGTCCTCGGCATCGAGAGAATGTCCACCGCCGACAACGCCCCGGCGCAACAGTGGTCCGACAACGGCACCAACGACCACCTCTGGCGGCTCCGCTACGGGGCGAACGGCTACTTCCGCATCCAGTGCGCCAACGGCGGCCGCGTCCTCGGCGTCAACGGCGCCTCCTCGGCGCCCGGCGCACAGGTCGTCATCTGGGACGACAACGGCACCGGCGACCACCTCTGGCGCTTCATCTAGACGCCGACTGCCCTCGCTCCCCTCCGATCGCGCTCCGATGGACGGTGACCTGTGATCCCCAGCATCGACAACACACGCGGCACACCTGGCCGGCGGCTGGCAGGGCTGCTCGCAGCCCTGTTGCTCACGATCGCGACCGCGAGCACCGTGGGAATCGCGGCGCGGGCCGAATCGGCGGCCGCTGCCGCCACGTTCACCAACCCCTTGAACAGTTCGGGTCCGGATCCGTACATGACCTACTACAAGGGTTACTACTACCTGATGACGACGCCGTGGAAGGGGCCGCTGACGATGCGCAAGGCCCCCACGATCGCCGCGCTCAAGTCGGCGGCGCCGGTCCCGGTGTTCGACGACTTCCCCGAAGATCGCTGCTGCTCGGTGTGGGCGCCGGAGTTCCACCTGGTCGACGGACCCAACGGACCACGTTGGTACATCTACTACTCCGCCGGTCCGGGCTCCGTCCAGGGCCAGCGCGTGCACGTCGCCGAAAGCGCGGGCACCGACCCCACCGGTCCGTACACGTACAAGGGCATGGTGTTCGGGACCAACGACTGGTGGGGCATCGACGGCAGCGTGCTCACCATCGACGGCAAGCTGTACTTCACCTGGTCCGGGGTGCCGACGCCGCTGTGGGCCGACAGCGATCCCCACACCTACATCGTGGCCATGAGCAACCCGTGGACCGTCACCGGCCCGCGCACCGCCATCTCCGCACCCACCTATGACTGGGAGAAGCAGGGCGCACCGATGAACGAAGGCCCGGTCGTGCTGCAACGCGACGGCAAGACGTTCATCGTCTACTCCGCCAGCGCCTGCCAGGGCCCCGACTACAAGCTGGGCATGCTCACCTACAACGGCGGCAACGTGCTCGACGCGGCGTCCTGGACCAAGAACCCGACGCCTGTGTTCCAGCGCAACGACGCCAACAGCGTCTACGGCCCCGGCCACAACGGCTTCTTCACCTCACCTGACGGCGCCGAGACCTGGATCGTCTACCACGCGAACACCTCGTCGACCCAGAGCTGCGGCGGCACCCGCACCACCCGCATCCAGAAGATCGACTGGAAGGCCGACGGCACACCGGACTTCGGCGTGCCGGTCGCGAACGGGACCGCGCTCGCCGTCCCGTCCGGTGAACCCGTGGTCACCTACCAGCAGGTCGTCAACCGCAACAGCGACAAGGTCCTCGACGTGCAGACGCCCAACACCCACGACCATGCGCGAGTCGGTCAGTGGACGTCCAACGGCAGGGCGTGGCAGCAGTGGCGGTTCGTCGACGCCGGTGACGGCTACGTCCGGATCGAAAGCCTCAACAGCGGCAAGTGCCTCGACGTGGTCAGCGGGTCCAGGGCAGACGGCGCCAACATCATCCAGTACCGGTGCACCGCCGGGGCCAACCAGCAGTTCCGCCTGGTCGCGAGCGGCAGCGACTTCACGATCAAGGCACGTCACAGCGGCAAGTGCCTCGCCATCGCCGGCTCGTCCACCGCTGACGGCGCGCTGCTGGAGCAGCGCACCTGCGGCACCGCCGACAACTTCCTCTGGTCACGGGCGTAACCAGGCCGATCTCACGTCGGCGGTCACACCGCCAATCAACTTCGACCGACGAAGATCGGAGTTCACCATGACCCGACGAACCAGCGCGGTCGCCCTGGCCGTCCTCGTCGCCGCCTCGACCTTCACCCTGCCGGTCCCGTCGGCATCAGCCGCCACGATGCCCACGGGGGCGCAGTCGCTCGAATCGGTCAACTTCCCCGGTCGGTTCGTCCGGCACCTGGACAACCTCGGCCGGCTCGACCCGGTGACGTCCGGCAGCCCCGACCAGGTGAAGTCCGACGCCACGTTCACCGTCGTCAACGGGCTGGCCTCGCCGTCGTGCCACTCCTTCCAGGCGGCCAACGGGCTATTCCTGCGCCACCGGGACTACCGGGTGCACCTGGAAGCGAACGCGGGCACGGCGCAGTTCCGCGCGGACGCGACGTTCTGCGCCGTTCCCGGGTCGGTGTCCGGCTCGGTGTCGTTGGCCTCGTTCAACTTCCCGGACCGGCGGCTGCGGCACCGCAACTACGAGCTGTGGATCGACCCGTACCGGAACACGGCGCAGTTCCGTGCCGACAGCTCGTTCCGGCTCACCGCGCCGTGGACGCCGAAGACCACCAAGGGGCCGGTGATCCCGGGCCTGTTCGCCGACCCGCACATCACGAACTTCAACGGCCGCTACTACCTCTACCCGACCACCGATGGCTACGCGAGCTGGGCGTCGCCGTACTACAAGGCGTTCTCCTCCACCGATCTGGTGAACTGGACCGACCACGGCGTGATCCTCGACCACGGACCGGACGTGTCGTGGGCCGACAACTCCGCCTGGGCGCCCGCCGTGATCGCCAAGAACGGCCGCTACTACCTGTACTTCAGCGCCGGCGCGGCCTCCGGCAACACGGGCAAGCACCTCGGCGTCGCCGTGTCCGACTCCCCCACCGGTCCGTTCCGCGACGCCCTCGGTGAACCGCTGATCCGCGCCGGCACGTACTCCGGACAGGCCATCGACCCGATGGTGTTCACCGACGACGACGGCCAGTCCTACCTGTACTGGGGCAACGGCACGGCGTACGTCGTCCCCCTCAACGCCGACATGACCTCCTTCGACCCGGCCAAGGTCCGCAACATCACGCCCACCGACTACCGCGAGGCGTCGTTCGTGTTCAAGCGCAACGGCACCTACTACTTCATGTGGTCGGAGAACGACACCCGCGACGAGGACTACCAGGTCGCCTACGCCACCGGCACCTCACCGCTCGGCCCGTGGACCAAGCGAGGCGTGGTCCTGCAGAAGCGGCTCGAACTGGGCATCAAGGGCACCGGCCACCACTCGGTGGTCAAGGCGCCGAACAGCGACACCTGGCACGTCGCCTACCACCGATTCGCCGTGCCGGCCGGCAACGGCACCAACCGCGAGACCACCGTCGACCGCATGACGTTCAACGCCGACGGCACCATCGCCCCGATCGTCCCCACCCTCTGATACTTCCTGGAAGGAAGCAAAGTGCCCCAACATTCCGCGCGACGGCCGTCGACCCGGCGACGTCGAGTTTTGACCGCGAGCCTCGTTGGGCTCTTCACCGCATCGGTCGCGAGCATCGCGGTGTCGGCGGTGGCTGAGCCTACTGAGCCCGCTGAGCCCGCGGCCGTCGCGGCGGTCGCGGCCGTCGCGAAGCCACGTGTCATCGCGATGACCGACGGCGAGGTCGACGACAAGAGCAGCATGATCCGATTCCTGATGTACTCGTCCGATTTCGACGTCGCGGGAATCGTGCAGACGAACTCCCGGTACCAGGTCGACGGCCACAGCGACGAGAAGTGGGTCGAGGCTCAGATCGATCAGTACGCGAAGGTGCTGCCAAATCTCCGAGTGCACAAGTCCGGCTACCCCGACGCAGAAGATCTGCGCGATGTCCTACGCGTGGGCAACGAGAACAGCGACGACCTGTGGGTCGCTCCTCCGGACATGGCGACCAAGGACACGCCAGGCGAGAAACTGATCATCAGCACGCTGTTGGACGATGATCCCCGACCCGTCCACGTGCAGGCCTGGGGCGGCGTGAACACGTTGGCATCGGCCTTGTGGCGGCTGAAGACCTACCACAGCGCGGCCGACTTCACCCGTGCCACAGCAAAACTGCGGGCATACGCCATCTGGTACCAGGACGGCGGCGGCGGATGGATCGAGGACAACATTCGCCAAGCCCACATCTACGAAGCCAACCAGTGGCATCGCATCTGGGACTACCAAAGCCTCACCGGGCCCAATCCCGATACGGTCAAGGACTACATGACCGAGGCGTGGCTGAACAGCAACGTGAAGGACGACCACGGCCCGCTGGGCGCGATGTACCCGCAGTCCTACGTCAGCGAAGGTGACAGTCCTTCGTTCCTTCACCAGGTCGACAACGGCCTGTACTCCCACGAGGACTACACGTTGGGTGGTTGGGGCGGACGCGGGACGCAGGACGACCCGGTGGGCAAGCCCAACCACCTCACCGACACAGACCTGAAGGACGACGACGACGCAAACAAGATGTTCTGGCGCTGGATTCCGGCCGCGCAGAACGACTTCGCGGCACGTATGGACTGGTCCGTCGCGTCGACCTACAAGGCAGCGAATCACCAGCCCAACGCGGCTGTCGTCGGCTCATTGCGACAGGTGGTCGCGCCGGGACAGGCGGTCAAGCTCGACGCGACGCCGTCCACTGACCCGGACGGCAACACGCTGAGCTTCCGCTGGTGGCAGTACCACGACGCCGACTCCGCCACTGCGCGCGTCACCGTCAACAACGCGACGTCACGCGACAACGCCAACTTCGTCGTGCCCGACGAGCCGGGTCGCCAGATCCACATGATCGTCGAGGTCCGGGACAACGGTGCGCCTTCGCTGACGTCGTACCAACGCATCGTCTTCACGATCCAAGGGGAGCCCGAGCGGCTGGTGTCGAAGCACAGCGGCAAGGTGCTGGACGTCCAGAACCCCAACACCAGCGACGGCGCCAAGGTCGGCCAGTGGACGTGGAACGGGAAAGCCTGGCAGCAGTGGGAGGTCCGCGACTCCGGCGGCGGCTACGTCAACCTCGTCAGCCGGCACAGCGGCAAGTGCCTCGACGTGCTCGGGGCTTCACAGGCCAACGGCGCCGACATCGTCCAATGGGCGTGCAACGGCGCCACCAACCAGCAGTGGCAGGTCATCCCGGTCGACGGTGGCGTTCAGCTGCGTGCTCGGCACAGCGGGAAGTGCGCGGACGTCTACGAATGGTCCACCGCTGACGGTGCCACGATCAAGCAGTGGACGTGCCACGGCGGCAACAACCAGCGCTGGCAACGTGAATCCGTCTAGTCGGTGTTTCGAAAGTCCGTGGTCGATCAAGGGAGATCACCCATGTCACGAGCACTGACACGGCTAGGCGCGCTGCTGGCCGCCATAGCCCTGCTGTTCACCTCCTGGTCGGTGACGACCGACCGGCGAGCGGAGGCGCTGGAGTCGTTCACCGGCTACCTGATGGTCCACTTCACCGGCGAGCACGCCAACGGCCAGCAGATCTACTTCACCCACAGCGACGACGGCCTGCACTGGACCGAACTCAACAACGGCGCACCCGTCCTGCTGTCCACCATCGGCACGCGTGGCGTGCGCGACCCCGCGCTCGTCCGCTCTCCCGACGGCGACCGCTACTGGATCATCGCCACCGACCTGCGCATCGGCGAAGACACGTCGTGGAGCGACGCGATCCACCGAGGCAGCAAGTCCCTGGTCGTCTGGGAGTCCACCGACCTGGTCACGTGGTCCCACCCACGGCTGCTCGACGTCGCCGGCAACATCTCCGGTGCGGGCAGCGCTTGGGCGCCGGAGGCCATTCACAACCCCGCCACCGGCGACTACGTGCTGTACTGGGCCACGAACACAACGCTCAACGACGTCAAGAAGCACCGCATCTACTACGCCCGCACCAAGGACTTCCGGTCGATCACCACGCCGGTGCTCTACATCGACCGGCCTGGGACCCAAGGCATCATCGACACCCAGATCGTCGAGGTGCCGGGCAGCGTCGGCGGCTACCGCTACTACCGGGCGTCCGGGGACGGCCAGATCACCGTCGAAGCGTCCAACTCCATCCTCGGCTCCTGGACCAGGCTCGGCGACCTGTCCCACATGGACATCACGGGCCGCCAGGTCGAAGGCCCGATGTGGATGAAGTTCAACGACCGCACCGAGTGGGCGCTCTGGCTGGACCAGTACTCCAGCGGTCGCGGCTACATGCCCGTCACCTCCACGAACCTCGGCAGCACCGCCAACTTCAAGACGACCGGCGACTACGGCCTGGGCGGCGCCCGCAAGCGCCACGGCTCCATCCTCAACCTCACCGCGGCCGAGGAGGGCCGGGTGCTGGCCAAGTGGGGCGCGACCACGCCGATCAACCGCATCCAGTCCTACAACCACCAGGACCGCTACGTCCGGCACAGCAACTTCGACGTGCGCATCGACTCGGACGTCAGCCCGGCCAAGGACGCCCAGTTCCGCGTGGTGCCCGGCCTGGTGGGCACCGGCACGGTGTCGATCCAGTCGGTCAACTTCCCCGGCTACTACCTGCGGCACACCAACTTCGACTTCGTCCTGGCGCCCGACGACGGCACCTCGGTCTTCAGGGCCGACGCGACCTTCCGCCAGGTGGACGGGCTCGCTTCGTCGGACTGGTCGTCGTTCCGGTCCTACAACTTCCCCGACCGCTACATCCGCCACTACGCCTACCAGCTCCGGCTCGACCCGATCACCAACTCGGTCGCCCGCGCCGACGCCACCTTCCGATTGACAACCTGACCAAGCCGCGCGGACTGCCCGCGCTTCCCCGTTCCGGGTACGGCCGCGACCCGGCGCGGCCGTACCCGTACCGAATGATCACCTACGAGAGGATCGGCTGTGTCGGCACGATTGATCCGGCGAGCGGGCTCTGTGCTCGCCTTGACAGCGATGGCCTTGAGCACGGCGTCACCCATCCACGCGGCACCGGGAACGAGCGCCGCCCCGGCGGCGGCCGCGACCGATGCCGCCTATGTCATGGGTTACTTCAAGGAGTCCCTCAAGGGTTCGGGCAACGTCAACGCGGTCCACTTCGCCGTGAGCGACGACGGTCTGGAGTGGACACCCCTCAACGACAACGACGCGATCCTCACCCCGACCGCGGGGACGAAGGGCATCCGCGACCCGTTCCTGCACCGGCTCAACAACGGCACGTGGGCCTTGGTCGCCACGGACATCCCCGCGGGCGGGTCGTTCACCAAGCCCAACCCCAACATCCACGTCTGGACCTCATCCGACCTGGTGAGCTGGTCGGATGACCGGCTGATCACGGTCAACAAGGTCAACCCGGATTCGTACAGCTGGGCGCCCGCCATCCACTGGGACGCCCAACGCCAGGCCTACGGCATCACGTTCTCGACCGTGCCGGAAGGCTACGACCACTCGGTGATCATGGTCGTCTACACGACCGATTTCGTCACCGCCACCGAGCCGGAGGTCTTCCACGACACCGGATCGGGCATCATCGACTCGCACCTGGTGACCGGTGTGGGTGGCTACAACTACCTGTACTACAAGGACAACGCCACCCGCAAGCTCGTCGGCGCGCGTTCGACGTCCGTGGCTGCGGGCAGCTTCACCCACTACACCGCCAGCGCGGGCCAGAACGCGTGCACGGAGGCGCCGACGCTGGTCAAGTCCCTGAAGGAGGACACCTGGTGGCTGTGGGGCGACACGTTCTGCCCCAACGCCAAGTTCGACGTGTGGCAGGGCGACCTCGCCGCGGGCACGTGGTCCAAGCTCGGCCGTCAGTCCTACACCGCGCCGCTCAACGCCAAGCACAACACCATCCACCCGATCACCACCGCCGACCGTGACCGGCTGCTCGCCAACTACGGCGGCACCAGCTGGAACCGGCTGAAGTCGCTCAACTACCCCGGCCACTACGTCCGGCACGCGAACTACGTCGGCACCATCAGCGAGCAGCCGTTCGAGCCCTACCAGGACTCCCAGTGGCGGCTGGTCGCCGGGTTGTCCGACGCGAAGGGCATGTCCTTCGAGTCGGTCAACTTCCCCGGCTACTACCTGCGGCACGAGAACTTCGAGGTGAAGCTCGTCCGCAACGACGGGACGTCCCGCTTCGCCGCCGACGCCACGTTCCACCGGGTCGCCGGGCTCGCCGACGCGAACTGGTCGTCGTTCCGCGCCGCCACCCACCCGACCCGTTACCTGCGGCACTCCAACCTCGTCCTGAGGATCGACGAGATCACCACGGCGACCGGTCGAGCGGACGCAACCTTCCGCGTCGGCTACTGACAGCCGGCAAAACCCGACCCGTCCACCTCACCATGCCCGGCCCGCCGCCGTCCCGCGGCCGACCGGGCACTTTTCATTGAGCTTGATCACTTCGACGAGGGGCGAGCACATGGCACCACACACCTCAGAACACGGGAAGCGTTCACCGACGCCAGGGGCAACCCGCTGATCGACAAGGCCCGCGACACCAACACCGGCGGGGAACCCATCGACCCGATGGTGTTCACCGACACCGACGGCTCCGCCTACCTGTACTTCGGCGGAGCCCGCCAGCCCAGGGTCGTGCGCCTGGACTCCGACATGGTCTCCACGGCCGGATCGATCACCGACGTGGTGCTCGACGGCTCCACCCGGTTCGCCGAGGCCCCTCACATTCGCAAGGTCGGCGACACCTGCTACGAAAGGGACTTCGCATGTCCACGATACGTCGACGCCTGACTGCCCGCTTACGAGCCGTGGTGCTCGCTTTGGGTGTCGGTGCGCTGTTGACCACCGTGCCGACCGCCGCCCGTGCCGACCTGGCCGGCGACGTGGGGCCGATGCACGACCCCACGATCGCCCGCTCCGGCGACTGCTACTACGTCGTCTCAAGTCTCGACGGCTTCCCGATCCGGCGCTCCTGCACCGGTCTGGACGGTCCCTGGTCGGTGATCGGCAAGGTGTTCCCGGACGGGTCACCGAGCTGGCTCAAGTCCTACCTGAACACCACCGACCCGAAGTTCGAGTGGGCACCCAGCATCGACCAGGTGAACGGCGTCTGGCGGGTGTACTACGCCGGCACCACGTACGGCAGCCAGACATCCGCCATCGGCCTCGCCACGGCCACGAACATCGAAGGTCCCTGGACCGACCAAGGCGAGGTCCTTCGCTCGCGGGCGCGCATGGCCTACAACGCGATCGACCCCGACACTGCCTGGACGGTCGTCAACGGCAAGCGGGTCACGCCGTACCTCGTGTGGGGCTCGTGGTGGACCGGCCTGTACATCCGGCAGTTGGGCACGGACGGCAAGTTCGCGCCGAACACCCCCGAGGTCCACATCGCCAGTCGGCCGAACGGCGCGATCGAAGCCGCATCGATCGTCCACCGCGACGGCTACTACCACCTGTTCGCATCCTTCGACATCTGCTGCAAGGGCGCGAACAGCAGCTACCGCGTCATGTACGGCCGATCGAGGTCGATCACCGGCCCGTACCTCGACCGCAACGGTGTCGACATGCTCGACGGCGGCGGCACGCAGCTCATCGCGAGCTACGGCAACGTACGTGGACCGGGCCACCAGGACGTGTTCGACGACAACGGCACGTTCCGCATCGTGCACCACTACTACGACTCCACCCGGGACACCGGCCCCTTCGACGCCCACATGCAGATCCGCGATCTCGCGTGGACGAGCGACGGCTGGCCGCAACTCCTCGGCCCGTCGACCGAACTCGGCGGGACCGGCAAGGCGATCGTCAACCAGCACAGCCGTCTGTGCCTGGACGACTGGGAGTGGAACACCACTCCCGGCGCCACCGTACGCATGTACACCTGCAACGGGTCGAACGCGCAGCAGTGGCACGTCAGCAACCCCGGCGCGTCGAACAACGGCTACGCCACCATCGTCAACCGCCACAGCGGTCTGTGCCTCGACAACTGGGAGGGTGACACCACACCGGGAGCTCCGGTGGCGCAGTACACCTGCAACCGCCTCCACACCCAGGACCACAGGCTGGAAGACGTCGGCGACGGCTGGTTCCGCATCCGCAACCGCCACAACAACCTCTGCCTGGACAACTGGGAGTGGAACACCAGTCCCGGCGCCGAAGTGCGCTGGCACACCTGCAACGACCACGCCGTGCAGCGCTGGCGCATTTCGTAAGCCGACACCCGCCGTCCAGGTTCGCGTTCAGGTCTCGCGAAACTGATTGGAGAAATCGCCATGTCCCCTCACCACCTCACGTCCTGGCGGGCGTTGAGCGTGCTGCTGTTCACGGCGCTGCTCGCGCTGGGAGCGGTGTCACCGACCAGACCGCCCGCCGCCACCGCGCAAGCCGCACCCGACGTCACGTACGTCCTGATCACCAACCGGGCCACCGGCCTGCTCGTCGACGGCATGGGACGCACGACGGACGGAGCGGCTGCCGCGCAGTACAGTCGTTCCGCCAGCCACAACCAGCAATGGGTACTCGAGGACGCTGACGGCTACGTGCGGATCAGGAACCGGGCGACCGGTCGGTACCTGGACGGCATGGGCCGCACCGCCAACGGGTCCGTGTGCGGGCAGTGGCCCGACTCCGGCTCGTCCAGCCAGCAGTGGACCCGGGAAGCGGTCGGCACCTACGCCAAGTTCAAGAACCGCGCCACGGGGCTCTACCTGGACGGGGCGGGAAAGACGGCGAACGGCGACGAGGTGAAGCAGTACGGCCGTTCCGGCAGCCACAACCAGCAGTGGTTCGTGGCGGAACCCGAGACCATCCTCCTGGACGGCGCGAACGTCAAGGCGGACAACGTCAACGGCCTGACCTTCAAGGGGTTCGGGCTGCTGAGCGCCAACAGCACGAGCGCGCTGCTGATGGACTACAAGGCCCAGCACCCCGACAAGTACCTGGAGATGCTGAAGATCCTGTTCGGCGGCCCGAACCCGGTCCTGACGAACGTCAAGATCGAGATGGGCAACGACCGGAACAACTCCACCGGGCCTGACGCGGCGACCATGCGCTGGGAGACCGAGGAGCCCAACGTCAAGCGCCAGCCGGGCTTCCAGCTCGCAGCCGACGCCAAGAAGCTCAACCCGGACATCAAGGTGTCCATCCTGCGGTGGAACGCACCGGCGTGGGCGGACTCCAACGACAAGATCTACACCTGGTACAAGAAGTCGATCCTGACTACCTACCGCACGTACGGGTACATGGTCGACTACGTCAACCCGGGCGTCAACGAGCACGGCGCCGACTTGGACTGGTCGAAGCGGTACGCCGAACTCGTCAGGACGGACACCACCGGTTTCGCCGACTCCACCGAACAAGCCCTGTACCGCAGGATCGGCGTGGTGATCTCCGACGAGGTCGGGCTCGGCTCGTTCGGTGACGACATGACCAGCGACGCCTCTCTGAGGGACGCGATCGCGGTGGCCGCGTACCACTACCACACCGACGACACGGGCGCGGGTGACTTCAAGCGGCTCGCGGAGTCGTTCGACAAGGAGGTCTGGAACAGCGAGGCGCAGGCGACGTTCGGCAACTCGGCGTTCCGGCCCAACAACAACATGAAGGACCCCACCGTTGCCGGGACCGGTGTGGGCGGTCGGTTCGGCGCCTTGGAAATGGCCAACACCGCCATCAAGGGGTTCACCAACTCCCGCCGGACGAACTTCATCTACCAGCCCGCGATCGGATCGTTCTACGAAGGCGGGCAGTACAGCTACAAGGAGTTGATCAGCGCTCGCGACCCGTGGTCGGGCTGGATGCACTACGACCTGGCCATCGACATGCTGCGGCACTTCAGTTGGTTCGCGAAGACCGGCTGGGAGAACGCGGACAACACCGCGGGTATCTGGCGGGCCGTGCCCAGGGCCAGCTACACCGGGGTCAGTGGCGTGAACGCGGTCAACGGGCGTAACGGCGCGCCGAGCTACCTGACGCTGGCCGCGCCGGACAAGAAGAACTTCTCGACGGTCTTCGTCAACGACAGCGAGTTCACGCAGACCTATCGGCTCAAGACGGTCGACATGGGCTACACGGGTTCGCCTTCGCTGGAGCGGTGGGAGAGCCGCGCGGCCGACGCGGGCAAAGCCTTCAACAGCAACTATCTCAAGCACATCGGCAACCTGTCCGCCGACACGAGCGGCACGTACGTCGTGACCGTGAAACCCTACTCGGCGCTGACCGTCACAACGTTGGCGAACAGCACGAATCCCGCGTTCACGACGCCGTTGCCCGTCGAGGGCGAGCGCACCGTACTCGACACCGACAAGACCGGTGCGGGCCGGGACACGTCCGACAATGTGCTTTACGCGGACAAGTTCGACTACACCGGGAAGACCGTCCCGGTCATCGGCGCAGACGGCCGGATCAACGGCACCGAGGACTTCATTACGTCCCGCGGCGGGGCCAAGAGCGCGATCCCGCTCTACACGGGTGACCACAACGGCGCGTTCGAGGCGTACCTCCCGGACGGGTCGAAGAACTACGTGCTGCGCCAACAGATCGACCGGTCCATCACAGGTGTGGGTGGGGCGTGGATCAAGGGAGACCCGATCACCAGGATCGGCGACAGCCGGTGGCTCGACTACAAGGCCGGCGTGGATGTCTCGTTCGAGAACAACAGCACCCAGTCCGGCGCCAACTACGCCATGATCGGGGTTCGCCAGCAGCACGGTGACGTCGGCGCGCCGTACCGGTTGAAGTTCTGGTTCGACGGAGGCTGGCAGCTACTGGTCGACAACCGCGCGGTGGCCGGCGGCAACGTCGTCAGCGGTGAGGGAGGCGTGACGATCCCGGGCTTCGACACCGCGCACAACGCTTGGCACAACCTCTCCGTGCAGGTGGCCGGGAACAAGGTGACCGCGTACCTGGACGGTGCCGTGCTGGCCTCCCACACCGACACGAACCGGAAGCTGTCCGGCCGGGTCGAGCTCGGGAGCGGTTTCTACCACACCCGGTTCGACAACCTGAAGGTCGAAAGGGTCGAAGGCAACGTGGGCTACTACACCGAACTGCTGGACAACTTGGAGATGCACGACCTGTCGGAGGCGCCTGCCACCAAACTCCGCTACGGCGGCGCGTGGGCCCACGAGAGCGGCAAGAGCATGTTCAACATCCAGCGCAGCCTGTCCACGAGCCAATCGGCGGGCGCAACCCTGACCTACGCCTTCACCGGGACCGGCCTTGACGTCCTTGGTCCCAACGACGGCTCGGCGGTCCTGGAGGTCACCGTGGACGGGAAGGTGGTCGACCCGTCGGCCACTACGTGGGCCGCGGCGGAGTTCTACCAGACGTTCACCCTCCGCGGTCTGACCAATGGCGCGCACACAGTGCAGGTCAAGGTGCTTGAGGGTGTGCTCGTCGTCGACGCGGTGGCGGTCGTCCCCGCGTAGCGGACCTCCAGCACCGCAGTGACACACGATAAAGCCGCGGCACCATCCTGAAGCGATGGTGCCGCGGCTTTGTCGATCGTCGTCCCTTCGGCTCATGCGGCCGTGGCGAGCCCTTCGGCAACGACCGCCGCATCGGCCCGCAGGACGGTGCCGACCTCTACTTCGGGCACCAGCGACTGGACCGACTCGCGGAACGTGTCGAGCCACGACACCGCTCGGGCCGTGCTCCCGCGAAGCGCCTCCCGGTTGGCCTGGGCCAGCTTGGTGTCGAGCACCACCGCCGCTGACCGGGTGACCTTGTTCTCCGCTTCGAACCGGTCGAGCATGGCCCGCAGGTCGGTGATCGACGTGCCGATCGTGAAGACCACCGACTTCTCGGTGACGTGGCCCGCCCCGTCCAGCGCACGGACCACCAGCGTGTGGGTGCCGAGCGCCAACTGCGGGAACCGCAGACTGGTGCCCTTCGCCACCGCGGCGCCATCGAACGTGGCGGTGACCTCGCCGAGACCGGCCGTGGCGTCGGAAGCCGCCCAGTCGACCGCCCGGTCCTCGCTGTGGCCGTAGGTCACGCCGTCGCTGACGCCGAGCAACTCCAGCGCGGGTGCCGTCGCGTCGACCTTGACTTCCACCGCACCGACCGGCGAGGTGTTGCCCACCCGGTCGGCGCTGCGGTACTCGAAGGTGTGGGCGCCTTCGGCGGTGACCAGCACCGGCTCGCCGTACCCGACCCATTCACCGCCGTCGACCCGGTACTCGGTGGTGGCGACACCGGAGCCGGCGCCGTCGTCCGCCTCGAGCGTCACCGTCGGCGACGTGGTGTACCAGCCGGACTGGCCCGCCTCCGGCGTGATCTTCGCGGTCACCGCCGGTCCGTCGGCATCCTCACCGGCCACTCGGAACCAGTCGAAGTCGATGGTGACCGGACCGCGGGTCTGCTGCGGGCCGATGGCCATCAAACCGAACTTCGGATTTGGAACCTCGTTCGTCACCGCGGTGCCGAGGGAGGTCCATTCGGTGCCGTCGCCGCTGATCCAGCCGCTGTAGTCGTTGCCCGACTTCGTCAGCTTCAGGTTCCACCAGCCGCTCTTGGCTCCGGAACCCAGGGTGACCAACCGCTGACCACCCTCACCGAACTTGCCGCCGGCCTCCGACACCAACTCCGCTCGCAGGTCCACGGTCCCACCTGGAGCGTTGAACGCCACCACGTCGAACTTCACGTAGTCGTCGTCATCGCCGTACACCATGAAACCGCCAAGCTGGTACCGCTCCACCAACGGCGCACGCATCCGCGTTTCCACCGTCCAGTCACCACCGGGCGCCGGCTGCAACACGAAGTTCTTCGAGTCACCGTTCGTCCCACCGGCGATGTCACCGGACAACGTGTCGACGCTCAACATCCCATCGGCCATCCGCATCGACGTCAGATCCGGCCGCACCACCGAACTCCAACGGCAACCGTCCAACCGATCCGACTCGAACTCGTCGTTGCGCGCGACCGGTGCAGTCGGATCGGCGCACTCGATCGCCGGCATCGGCGGCGGGATCAGCCTGAACCAGTCGAAGTCGATGGTGACCGGATCGCGGGTCTGCTGCGGGCCGATGGCCATCAGACCGAACTTCGGGCTCGGAACCTCGTTCGTCACCGCGGTGCCGAGTGACGTCCACTCGCTGCCGCCGTCACTGATCCAGCCGCTGTAGTCGTTGCCCGACTTCGTCAACCTCAGGTTCCACCAGCCGCTCTTGGCTCCGGACCCCAGGCTCACCAGCCGCTGACCGCCCTCACCGAACTTGCCGTTGTTCTCCGACACCAACTCCGCTCGCAGATCCACCGCACCACCAGGGCGGTTGAACGCCACTACGTCGAACTTCACGTAGTCGTCGTCATTGCCGTACACCATGAAACCGCCAAGCTGGTACCGCTCGACCAACGGCGCACGCATTCGCGTCTCGACCGTCCAGTCACCGCTGGGAGCGGACCGCAACACGAAGTTCTTCGAGTCACCGTTCGTCCCACCGGCGATGTCACCGGACAACGTGTCGACGCTCAGCACACCGTTCGCCATCCGCATCGACTCGAGGTCAGGCCGCACCACCGAGTTCCAACGGCAACCGTCCAACCGATCCGACGCGAACTCGTCGTTGCGCGCGACCGGCGCATTCGGATCGGCGCACTCGATCGCCGGCATCGGCGACGTCGCCGCAGGAGTCACCCGGAACCAGTCGAAGTCGACGGTGACCGGGTCGCCGGTCTGCTGCGGGCCGATGGCCATCAGGCCGAACTTCGGGTTCGGAACCTCGTTCGTCACCGCCGTGCCCAGCGACGTCCACTCGCTGCCGCCGTCACTGACCCAGCCGGTGTAGTTGTTGCCCGACTTCGTCAACTTCAGGTGCCACCAGCCGCTCTCGGCTCCGGCTCCGAGGGTGACCATCCGCTGGCCGCCCTCACCGAACTTGCCGTTGTTCTCCGACACCAACTCGGCCCGCAGGTCCACGACGCCGCCCGGCGCGTTGAACGCCACCACGTCGAACTTCACGTAGTCGTCGTCATTGCCGTACACCATGAAACCGGCGAGCTGGTACCGCTCGACCAACGGCGCACGCATCCGGGTTTCCAGCGTCCAGTCACCGCCGGGCGCCGCCTGCAACACGAAGTTCTTCGAGTCACCGTTGGTCCCGCCGGCGATATCACCGGACAACGTGTCGACGCTCAAGACCCCATCGGCCATCCGCATCGACTCCAGATCCGGCCGCACCACCGAATTCCAACGGCAACCGTCCAGCCGATCCGACTCGAACTCGTCACTGCGCCCGTCCGACGCCCCGGGATCGACGCACTCGATCGGCGGCATGGGCGGCGGAGCGACGACGATCTGGGTCGACACCGACTTCGACCGCTTTGCGGCGTCGGTGACCGTGACCTTCGCGGTGTAGGTGCCCTCCTCGGTGTAGGTGTGGGTCGGGTTGGCCTCAGTCGAGGTCGTGCCGTCGCCGAGGTCCCACGCGTAGCTGAACGGCTCGTCGCCCTCGGGGTCGGACACCGTCGTGGCGAATTCCACCTCAAGCGGCGCCGAACCGGAAGTCGATGTGGCGTTGACCGCGACGTAGGGCGCGGAGTTGACCGAGACCCCCTTGCCGACGAAGTGGAACGAGTCCACGGTGAACTGGTTGTTCGCCGTGGTCTGGAACACCGCGTGCAGGCTGGTCGACCCGCCGGGGTTGGTGACGTCGACCGGCGGCACGGTCACGTAGCCGCTCGTCTGCGGCACCGGGATCGTGGCCACCAGCGCTCCGTCGGGCGATCCGGCCCGCAGTTCGATCGAGCCGCCGGTGCTCGACCCCTGGACACGCGCCGCGATCCCGTCGATCTGGTGCAGGTTCACCGGGTCGAAGGCGATCCAGTCGCCGTCGGACACGTCGCCGACCCGCTTGCCCGACTCCGCCGCCGGGTCCTCCTGGACGGTGACGCCGGACTGGCGGTCGTGGTACTCGGCCTGCTTGTGCTTCGGCTGGAGAACCGCGAGGTCGCGGCTCGTCAACGTCGGCTGGCCGTTCGCCCCGCCATCGGTGTAGCTGGCCTCGACCGTGTAGAAGACGTCGGCGTCGGCGTGGCCCTCGTCGTGCTGGGTGGCGAGTTCACCCTCGCACGCGTTGATCGTGTCGATCAGGTGGTCGTGCGAGTCGTGTCCGAGCGACACGCGCAGCACGGCTTTCGAGCAGTCGACCTGCTCCTCGGGATCGGTGATCGTCGCGTCGAACACGACCCGGTCGCCGAAGTCGAAGAAGCCGCCGTCCACCGGTGCGGCCAGGTCCACCGACGGCGCGGTGTTGCCGACCGTGACCGACACGTTGGAGATCCCCGCCTTGCCGCCGGGGTCGGTCACCGTGAGCTGGACCTGGTACACGCCGTTCTCGGTGAACACGTGCTTGGGGTTGGCCTCGGTCGAGGTCGCGCCGTCACCGAAGTTCCACGAGTAGGAGACCTGTTCGCCCTCCGGGTCGACGGACCCTTCGCTGGAGAACGCCACGTCCAGCGGAGCCTGGCCACTCGACGGGGTCGCCGAGGTGTGCGCCTTCGGCCGCCGGTTGCCCTGCGTGTAGTCGATCCGGTAGATGCCGGAGTCCGGGTTGTCCCGGCCGTAGCCGCCGCCCCACTCGACCATGTAAAGCGCGCCGTCGGGCCCGAACTTCATGTCCATCGGCGCCAGTGGGGTGTTCGATACGTACCACGGGTCGATGCTGAGGAGGCCGCCTGCGGAGTCCTGGTTGAACAGGAAGATCCGGTTGCGTGCCCACTCGTAGAAGAACGGCTTGCCGTCGTAGAACTCAGGGAACTTCGTCTCGGATTGGAGGTTGGGGTCGTACTCGTAGCGGGGACCGGCCATCGGCGCCTCGCCACCTGTGCCCATCTCCGGGAACGCGTTGCCGTTCGCGCCGTTGCCGTACCAGACCGTCGGTTGCTTCGCGGCCGGCAGGTCGGTCAGGCCGGTGTTGTTCGGCGAGTTGTTGACCGGTTTGGCGCAGTCGAACTTCGGGCCGGAGGTTTCGGCCTCGAAGTCGTAGTCGTTGAACGGGATCCCGTTCGCCACGCAGTACGGCCAGCCGTAGAACCCCGGCTCGGTGATCACGTTCCACTCGACCAGGGCGCCCGGTCCGCGGTCGGCGTTGTCCGAACCGGCGTCCGGGCCGTAGTCGGCCAGGTACAGCGTGCCGTCGGAGGCGACGTTGAAGCGGAACGCGTTGCGGAAGCCCATCGCGTAGATCTCGGGCTTGGTCTTCTCCGTGCCCGGCGCGAACATGTTGCCTTCGGGAACGGTGTAGGTGCCGTCCGCTTCCGGGTGGACCCGCAGGATCTTGCCGCGCAGGTCGTTGGTGTTCGCAGACGTCCTCTGCGCGTCGAACAGCTGGCGGCCCGACCGCTCGTCGATCGGCGCGTAGCCGCTCGACTGGAACGGGTTCGTGTCGTCGCCGACACCGATGTACAGGTTGCCGTTGGGCCCGAAGTCCAGGTACCCGCCGGTGTGACCGGGTTCCTCCTTGCGGGAAGCCGGGATCTCCATCACGACGACCTCGCTGGAGCGGTCGACGGTGTCGCCCCTGACCGTGAACCGGGAGACCCGGTTGAACTCACGGTTGTCCGCAGGCGAGTAGTAGACGTACATGTGGCCGGTGTCGGCGAAGTCAGGGGCGAGCACCAGGGACGACACGCCGTCCTCGCCGCCGGAGTACACCGACAGCTCGATCGCGGTCGAGATGCTGCCGGTCTCCGGGTCGTACATCTTGATGTCGCCCAGGATCTCGGAGTAGAACACCCGCCCGTCCGGCGCGATGTCCAGCGAGGTCGGCGCCTCCGTGGTGTCGTCAAGCGTGACCTTCTCGAACCCGGCGTCCATGGTGGCCTTGCAGTCCGCGGAGATCGCTCCCGCCGCGGTCTGGATGCCGCCGAGGACGTGCTGCTGGAACTGGGGGTCGGAGTAGGTCGCGGACGAGTGGCCCATCGCGGTGGCCCAGACCCGGCCGCCCTCGGCGTCACGGCACCAGGAGATCGGGTGGTCGGTGCCCATCGCCTGACGGCCGGGGTCGTAGGTGTCCTCGTCGACCTCGAGCAGCGAGTGGACGTGCCCGCGCATCGTCGGGTGGAAGTTGTACCACTCGTCCGCCATCTCCCAGCGCTCCGGGAGGTCCTTCGTGGACGCGTGCACGTTGTCGATGCGGTGAGTGGTCGCGGTGAGGCCGCCCGCGGAGTGCTCCGTCATGTGCGAGCCGCCGTTGACGAAGTCGTCCCACCACGGGAAATCCGACTCGATGTTCATGTCGGTGGCGTTGTGCACAGCCGCGATACCGCCGCCGTTGTTGACGTAGGTCCGCACGGCTTGGCGCTGGGCGTCGGTGTCCCACACCATGCCGCCGTTCTGCGCCATGACGATGACGTCGAAGGTGGCCAGGTCGGCGTCGTTGAAGACGGTCGAGTCCTCGCTGTGCACGACCTCGAAGTTGTGGTCCTCTCCCAGCGCGGTGATCATGTCGACGGCCGCGGGGATCGAGTCGTGTTCATACGCCCCGTCGGCGACCTTCGTGAACAGAAGAGCCCGGAACTCCGGTTCGGCTTGCTGGGCGGCGACGAACGGGGCGAGCCCGATCCCGAGCGCGCTCGCTGCCAATATGCTCAGGGCGGTTCGCAAAATGGGTCTTTGCATCGTTGCATCCGTTTCGCGTGTTCGGTTTGGGCCGAAATGAACTCGGTGGGTCCGCCGCGCTCAGCGTCGCGCGGATCTGGTGGAACGCGCCCCTGCCCGCAGCACTCCGCTGAGGAAGGCGAAGCCGTCGACGGCGATGGCGTCCTGCGTCTTCGCCAACGGACGCCAGATCGACGCCGCGGTCGCGATCGTGGCGTTGTCGCGGGTGAACGACTCGATCACGAGCGGCCCCCGGTAGCCGGCCGCGTCGAGGGCGGAGGTGATACCGGGCCAGTCGAGGTGGTCGGCGCCCGGCGCGCCGCGGTCGTTCGCGGAGACCTGCACGTGCGCGATCCGGCCGGCAGCCCTCCTGATCGCCTCGGTGATGCTGCGTTCCTCGATGTTCATGTGGTACACGTCGAGGCCCAGCCCGCACCCCTCGACCGGGAGGCCGTCCAGCGCCTCCAATGCCTGGTCGACCGTGTTGATCAGGCTGGTCTCGTACCGGTTGAGGGGTTCGACGGCGACGGTGACGCCGGCGTCCATCGCGTGCCGGACCACGGGTTCGAGGCTGTCGCGAAGTTGCTCGTACCAACCGGGTCGCTGCGCTTCGTCAATCTGCCACGTCCTGCCTACCGACGTGTAGATCGGACCGGCGATCACCGGTGACGAGACCTCTGCCGCGATGTCGACGGCACGACGCAGGAAGTCTCGCGTTGTGGTGATGGTCTGCCGATCCGCGGCGACCAGCTCGCGACCCGGCCCCATGGCGACGACGATGGCGGCCGACAGGCCCAGGGAATCGAGCAGTGCCGCCGCCCGGCGCGGATCCCAGTCGTCCACGTTCTCGACCGTGAGCTCGATGACGTCGAAGCCCCACCCGCGGATCTTCGGCGCCAACTCGGCCAGGCTTTCATCGGTCAGCGGCGAGGTCCAGATCCAGGTGTTGGCACCCAGTGCCCTAGGCGGTGTCATGGTCGCTCCCGTCCTCGCGCTTGTTCCCGGCCGTGATGCCCGCCGGTGCCGGCGAAGTGCCGACGCCGAGGTAGCGGTGCTGGAGTTCCGGACGATCCACCAGCTCCGCTCCGGTGAACTCCGCCTCGATGCGGCCGGAGACCATGACGAGCTGCCGGTCGGCGAGCCTCACCGCCGCCCGCAGGTTCTGCTCGACGACGAGAACCGCCACGCCTTCCGCCACCAGTTGGTGGACGACGTCGACCAGGACGTCGACGATCGTGGGCGCCAGCCCTTCGGAGGGTTCGTCCATCACGACCAGGGGCGTGTTCAGCAGGAGCGCCCTGCCGACGGCGAGCATCTGCTGCTCCCCGCCGGACAGGGCTGCTCCACCGTGGTGCCGGCGCTGGGCGAGCCGCGGGAACAGCTCGTAGACGGCGTCAGGCGTCCACCGCTTGCCCCGTGCTCGCCGGGCCAACATGGCGAGGTGCTCGTCAACCGTGAGCGAGGGGAAGAGCCGGCGGCCCTGGGGGACGTAGGCGATACCGGCGTTGGCGACCGCCTCGGGAGCGAGCCCGTCGACCCTCCGGCCGGCCAGCCGGACTTCGCCGCCCGACGCCGCGAGGAAACCGACCAACGTGTCGCACAGCGTGGTCTTGCCCATCCCGTTGCGCCCCAGGACAGCCACCGACTCGACGCCCATGCGCAAGCTCAGACCGTCCAGGACCACCGACGATCCATAACCGGCGCGCAGGTCGCGCACATCGAGTACCGCGTCGTTCGCGGTCATGCCGTCGCCTCCGTGCCGAGGTAGATCCGGTGGACGTGCGGATCCGCACGAACCTGCTCCGGTGACCCGGCCATGACCTGCACGCCGTCCGCCATCACGACGACCCGCTGGGCGATCCGGAACGCGATGTCCATGTCGTGCTCGATGAGCAGCAGGGTCAGCCGGTCGTCGAGCGACTCGAGCAGTTCGACCAGCCGCTCCCGCTCACCGCGGGAAAGGCCGGACGCGGGCTCGTCGAGCAGCAGGACGTCCGGCTGGGCCGCGATGGCCATCGCCAGTTCGAGCTGCCGCCGCTGCCCGTGGGCGAGCTCACCGGCCACCGCGTCGAGCTGCCCGGACAACCACACCCTGGCCGCGACCTCGGCCGCCTCGTCACGCAACCGGCGATCGACCGAGGACGGCCACAGCGCCCGGTGCCGGCCGCGGCGACCGGCGATCGCGAGGTAGATGTTCTCGCGCACCGTGAGGCCGGCGAAGGCGCGTGCCTTCTGGTACGTCCGCGCGAGTCCGAGGCGCGGGCGGTGGCGCGACGGGCGGTGGGTGCAGTCCTGACCCCTGATGACCACCGCGCCGGCGGTCGGTGCGATGTCGCCGGCGATCACGTTGAACAGCGTGGTCTTGCCGGCTCCGTTCGGGCCGAGGATGGCGAGTCGCTCGCCCTGCGCGATGTCGAGGTCGATTCCGCTGAGAGCGCGCAGGCCTCCGAACGCCACGGTGACCGCGCGAACCTGGACGACGGACGTCATGGTGGTCCTCCTACTTCTGCGGGACGCCGTCGGTGACGGGGATCGCCTTGCCCTCCCAGGGAAGTTCACGCTCCTCGCACGCCGGGAAGTCGCGGCCGGGTGAGGGTGTGTCGGGGCTGAACGTGCCGCCGAAGGTCTGGTCGACGCCCGGGATGATGGCCACGGTCTCCTGCGTGACCTTCCCGGACCCGTCCTGCACCAGGCGGGACAGGCCGACGTCGACGATGCCGCTGCGGTTCTCGTCCAGTTTGATGTCGCCGTACGGGAGGTCGAGGGTCAGGCCCGCGATCGCCTTGTGGAAGGCGTCGAGGTCGGAGATGTCGCCGCCCACGGCTTCCAGCGCCTTGACCAGCGCCACACCGGCTGTGTAGTAGCCGTAGAAGAAGCCGAACGCCGCGGCGACGGACGGTGCCGCGGGCTCGTTGCCGCTCAGGGAGCCGGGGATGGTCTCCCAGGTCGCGTCCGCGGCGGCCAGGTACTCCGTGATCTCCGGGGACCGGACGTCGGGCGGCAGCGTGGCGAAGCCACCCACGTACGCGCCGACGATGCCGGTCCCGAGCGCTTGGGCCAGGTCGGGGTTGAAGAACAGGTTGCCGGCGTGCTGGTCACCGGTGAGGTCGCCCTTGCCGTTGATGAACGCCTCGAGCGCGGCCTGGGTCCCGGTGCCACCCACCGCCCAGAAGTACCCGTCGACCTCGTCCGGGTTCGGCAACTGGGCGATGTAGGACGAGTAGTCGGTGGTGCCCAGCGGCGGGAACACGCGGTGGGTGACCTTGCCGCCCACACCGCAGAAGTCGGCGATGAAGCCGGCCGCCGAGGTGTGGCCGAAGCTGTAGTCGTCGGCGATGACCGCCACCGTGTCCCAGCGCTCCTTGTTGTGCAGCAGGTCGCCGAGCCCGGCGTTCCAGATCGCGCCGTCGCCGTAGAAGCGGAAGTGGTTGGGCGCCCGCACTTGCAGCGTGTGCTCCTGCGACCCGGAGATGCCGGCCAACACGGTCAGCTCGGGGTTCGCCTTCGCGTACTCGGCGACCGCGATGCCCTCGTCACCGGAGAGCGGGCCGATGATCACGTTGGCGCCCAACTGCTCGACCAGCCGCCGCACCTCCTGCACGATCCGGTCCGCGGTGTCGTCGCCGCAGCCGATGCCGACGAGTTCGATCTGGGTGCCCGCGACCTCCGCGCCGCTGAACCCCTCCAGCGCGCTGGTCTTCGAGCTCGGTGTCGCACCGGCGAACCGCGCGAGTGCCAGCGTGGTGCCCGCGACCACGTCCTCGTGGAAGCCGCCGAACGGGCCCTCGCACTCGCCGAGGATGCCCAGCCGGATCCCGTCACCCGACGTCGAACCGGATCGGGTGCCCGCGGACGTCTGCTGGTCGGCGGGCAGACCCGCCCTGTCGTCCCCACTGCCGCTACACCCCGCTACCACCAGCAGGGCCGCCGATGTAAAGAGCGCCAACGCCTTTTGTCGCTTCAGTCTGCTCATGGCCGTGTTCCTCCGAGTTCCTTCTGAGTCGTGTGAACCGGTAGCGAGCCGCCCGGGGCCGGTACCGGCTCTGGTGCCGCATCCGCGGTGTCCCCGCCTCGCGTGCGCCCGCGCAGGCGCCGGACAATCCCGGTCAAGCCCTCCGGTGAGAGCACCATGATCGCCAGCACGATGACCCCGATGACGGTGTTGAACCGGGCCTCGGTGATGCCGATGCGGTCGATCAGCGGCAGGTCGCGCAGGTAGGTGAGCACCAGGACGTAGACGAACGCGCCCAACCAGGCGCCCTCGAGCGAGGAGAGGCCGCCGATGACGGCGATGATCAGCAGGATCAGCGTCGGTCCGATCGAGATCGACGCGGGATCGACCTGGCCGTTCCACCACACGCTCAGCAGTCCGGCGAACCCGGCCACGAACCCGGCCAGGGAGAAGGCCAGCGCACGGTGCAGGGGCACGTTGAAACCCAGCGACGCCATCCGGACCGGATCGTCGCGGACGCCCTGCAGCGCCAGCCCGAACGCCGTTCGCCCGAGCACCCGGAACCCCGCATAGGCCAACACGGACAGGACCAGACCCGCGTAGTACAGCCGCACCGGCGGTCCCAGCAGTTCCGGCCGCTGGATGTTCGTGATGCCGCCGGGACCGGAGATCTCGACGATCTGGGCGAACATGAAGTAGCCGATGACCCCGTACACCAGGGTGAGCATCAAGAAGTAGATGCCGGTCGTGCGACTCGCGATCGCGCCGAGCACGAACGCGACCAGCGTCGTGACGAGGATGGCGAACCCCACGGCCACCCACGGGTCCCAGCCGAGCTTCAGTCCGCGCGCACCACCGTCCAGGGCGGCGTTGCCGAACATGAAGCCCGCGATCCCGAACATCAGCAGTTGCGCCAACGACGTCATGCCGCCGTACTTGGCCAGGAACACGATGGTCGACGCGGCCAGCCCCAGGATCAGCGTCTGGGTCATGACGAAGTTGACGAAGAACGTCGTGGCCAGACCCGGCAGGAAAGCCAGGAGCAGCACCAGTCCGACGAGGGCGAGCGACTCCCCGGTCATGCGTTCGCGCAGCTTCATGTCGCCCTCCCGAACAGCCCGTGAGGACGGACGACCAGCACGAGCGCCAGCAGACCGAACGTCAGGATGATCGCGTAGTAGGAGTACTGGGTCGGCAGGTAAGCGGGCGAGAACGCGACGACCGTGCCGTACAGGAGCGAACCGGCGGCGGCGCCCTTGAGCGAGCCCAGTCCACCGATGATCACGACGACGAGCGCGTTCAGCAGCCAGTTGCCGTCTGTCCCAGGAGCCGCGCCGGCGAACGACGCGCCCAGCACACCGCCGACGCCCGCCAGGAACGACCCGACGAAGAAGGTGAGGGCGAACACCCGCCGGATGTTGATACCCAGGCCGCGCACCATCTGGCGGTCGTCCACCCCTGCCCGGATGACCATGCCCACGCTCGTCCTGGTCAGCCACAGCCACAGCAGGACTCCGACCAGGACGGCGATGCCGAGCATGAAGAGCCTCGTGGCGGCGTAGCGCTCGCCCATGACGGAGAAGAAGTGGGTCACCGCGCCCGGCCACACCATCCGCTGGGCCAACCCGCCGAACTCGCGCAACATCTGGTCCGCCAGCACGACGGTGATGGCCAGCGTCACGAGGGTCTGACGCATCTCCTGGCCTTCGTTCCACTGCAGGAACACCTGCTGGATCAGCAGACCGAGCACCGCCGCGACCCCGGCGCCCACCAGCATCGGGACCAGCCAGTCGAGCATGCCCACGTCGGCCGGGTCGATGTTGCGGGAGCGGCCGACCATCGCCTGCTGCACCCGGATCGCGACGTAGGCGGCCAACAGGAACAGCGACCCGTGTGCCATGTTCACCGTGCGCATCAAGCCGAAGATCAGCGTGAAGCCCGATGCCGCGACGAAGAGCAACCCGGCGAAGGTCACGCTGTCCAGAACGGTCACCAGGAACGTGCCCGGGTCGTCCACCGCCGCACCGGCAGGGGTGCCGTCCGCGAGGAACAGCACCCAGGCAGCAACGGCCATCGCGGCGGCGGTGGCGACCCAGACGGCGGGCCGGCGCAGCGACGCCAGCCTGTTCGCGGACGTGGCCGATCGGCTGTCCACGGCGGCGTTCACCGTGTGTCCGTTCGCCCGGAGAGCAGCACGGTCCGCGGCCATGATCTCCCGGAGCACCTGGCCGAATCGGTCAGGGCAGGCTTCATCACTACCTCCCGCAGTTCGGCGCCGAACGGCGCGTGGTCGTCGGACGACCTGTGAATTGGTGATAGCCGTCCAGCGCGGATCAAGCCGCCGGCCGTTCGACTGTCAGGCGGTGTAGTCCGGGATCTCCACCCGCAGGCCGCCGTTCATGGCCGACTCGTGGGCGCAGATGCCGACCGATGTCCAGTTCGCCGCCGTGACCTCGTCGATCGCGGGCGCCCGGCCCTCGACGATGCTGCGCACGAACTCGTGCGCGAGATGTGGGTGCGATCCGCCGTGCCCATCGCCTTGGATGAACGAGAGGTGCTCGTTCTCCGCGTCGTAGACGCCCCGCGTCGTGAACGGCGCGATCTCCGGCGGCAGCCGGTGGGCGAAGTCGGGGACCTCGACGGCCTTGGGCGTCTCCCCCACGTGCAACACATGGCCCGAGCCCTGCGTCTGCTCCCACTCGAACGTCGCCAGTTCGCCGAACACGGTGAAGCTTTCGACGTACTCCCGGGCCGTCTCGAACAGCGAGCGGGCGATCTCCGCTCCGATGGGCGAGTCCCGCAGCGTGATGAGCGCGCTCTCGACGGCGAACGGCGACCCGTACTTCGCGGTGAGCTGTGGGGAGATCCGTCCTGAACCGAGGCAGACGACGCTCTCGGCCAGCGAACCGGCCAACGACAGCACCGGGCTCACGGCGTGGGTGGCGTAGTGCATCGGGGGAAGGCCCTCCCAGTACCCGGGCCAGCCGGCCATCTCCTGGTGATGCGCCCCGCGCAGGAACTGGATCCGGCCCAGCGTCCCGTTGTCCGAGAGATCCTTGACGTACAGGAACTCCCGGGAGTAGACGACCGTCTCCATCATCATGTAGTTCTTGCCCGACTCCCGGACGGCCGAGACGATCGCGTGGCATTCCTCGATCGTCGTGGCCATCGGCACCGTGCAGGCGACGTGCTTGCCCGCCCGGAGCGCGGCGATGGTCTGGCTCGCGTGGTCCGGGATCGGGGTGTTGATGTGCACCGCGTCGATGTCCGGGTCCTGGATCATGGAGGCGAAATCCGTGTAGCGGCCAGGGATTCGGAACCGGTCGGCGGTCTCGTGCAGCGTGGCCTCGGTCCGTTGGCACACGGCCACGAGCTCGGCGTCGGGATGGGCTTGGTAGATCGGGACGAACTCCGACCCGAACCCGAGCCCTGCGATGGCCACGCGTACTGGCTTCGTCATCGTTTGACCTCCTGTGCCGTTGAACGCTACGGACGAGGCGCCAACTCGGACCATGCGCAATCCAGCATCAGGACTTAGACTTTTTACATGGCGGTCAACCGGACGAGACATGTCGCGCTGCTCGTCGAGACCTCGAACGCCTACGCCCGCGGACTGCTCGTCGGGGTGAAGAAGTACGTCGAGGAACATCCACAGTGGTCTCTCTACCTCGCCGAGCACAGCAGGCACGAGACCGACTTCTCGTGGCTGGAGGGCTGGCACGGTGACGGCGTGCTGGCCCGGATCGAGAACGAGGAGACCGCTCGTTTCATCCGGCGGCTCGGCCTGCCGACCGTGGACCTCAGCGCGGGCGGACTCGTCCCGGAACTGCCCGGAGTCGAGACCGACGACGGCACGATCGCGCGCTGGGCCGTCGGGCACTTCGCCGAGCGGGGCGTGCGAAACTTCGCCTTCTGCGGTGACGATCGGTTCGCCTGGTCGGTGACCCGGAGCGAGTGGTACGCGGGCCACGTCCGCCAGCGCGGGGCGACGCCGCACGAGTTCTGGATGAAGCCGTCCGGCATGCGCGCGGTCGAGCGCGAGCGCCTCGCGACCTGGCTCTCCGGCCTGCCGAAGCCGGTCGGAGTGCTTGCCTGCTACGACATCGCGGGGCAGGAGGTCCTGGAAGCGTGCAAGATCGCCGGCCTCGCGGTGCCCGATGCCGTCGCCGTCATCGGGGTCGACAACGACGAGCTGATCGGAAACCTCACGACGCCCCCGCTGTCGAGCATCGAACCCAACACCACCGCGACCGGGTACATGGCGGCGCACCTGCTCGACCTGATGATGCAAGGCTCTTCCCTCGATCCGGGTCTCCGGCGCATCGAGCCGACCCGGATCGTCGCCCGGCAGTCGTCCGACATCCTCTCCGTGGACGATCCGCTCGTCGCGGAGGCGCTGCGGTTCATCCGGGACAGGTCCGACCGGAACGTCGCCGTCGACACGGTGCTCCGGCACGTCGGGCTCTCCCGGCGCGCCCTGGACTACCGGTTCGCCGCTGCCGTGGGCAGAACCGTCCACGGTGAGATCATCAGGGTCCGGATGGCACACGTCGCCGAGTTGCTCTCCTCCACCGACTGGACCCTCCAGCAGATCGCGGAGCGACTCGACTTCAACCACTCCGAGTACATGAGCGTCGCCTTCAAGAAGCACACCGGCCAGTCGCCCGGCCAGTACCGCCGGACGGTGAACGGCCCGGTCGCGCGCCAAGGGGTCTGGCAGGAGTGACCCGCGCGGATCCCGTCGACACCACAGGGCGCCGGCGACATGCCCGGTGGCCGGTGCTCGCCCGTCGCCGATCTTCACCTATCCCCATTCAACGACGACAAGTTTAGGCTCGGCACCCGGTGGTTCCCGCTCGGTGCGCCTGGGAGGTGTGGTGATGCGTCGAAGTGGCGTGTCGTCGGAGTGGCACGGTCGTTGGTTCCGGACCAGCTCACCCGTCCTCATCGGGCGCCGCGAGCACCTGGCCACGCTGCGTGAGCTCGTCGTGCGCCACCCCGCCGTAGTCCTGGTGGAGGGCGAGGCGGGGGTGGGCAAGAGCAGATTGGTGTCCGAGTTGCTCGCCGGGGACCTCGGCGCGGTGCTGCCGTTGGTCGGGTATTGCCGGCAGGTCGGCGAGCCGTTCTTCTACGGCGCACTGCTGGAGGCGCTGCGGGACGCAGGGGCAAGGCTGGCCGGGCAGCGGGAGCTGAATCCCGTGATCGGGGCTCTCGCCCCGCTGCTGCCCGAGATCGCCGCTCAGCTGCCCGCCCCGTTGCCACCGATCGGCGACCCGTGGGCCGAGCGGCACCGGCTTTTCCGTGCCGTGCGGGAACTCCTGGCCGCGGTTGGTCCGGCGCTGCTCGTGGTCGAAGACCTGCACTGGGCCGACGACGGCACACGCCAGCTCCTGCGCTTCCTGGCCGAAGGACCGCCGGCCAACCTCAGCATGGTCCTCACCTACCGGCGCGAGGACCTGCCCGGCGGCAGCCCGTTGGGCGCGGAGTTCCGGTCCGCCATCGGCGGCACCGTTGCGGTGCTGGAGATCGAACCGCTCGACGTCGACGGTGTGCGCCGCCTGACCGAGGCGATCCTGGGTGTGGAAGGGGTTTCGGCACAGTTCGCGGCCCACCTGCACGAGCGGACCGCGGGCATCCCGTTCGTGGTCGAGGAGACGCTGCGCGCCCTGCGCGACCCGGAGGGCGCGGTGCACGCGGGCGGCGCGCGAGCCACGCGGCTGCTCGACGCCGTCAAGGTCCCCGTGCTGCTGCGCGACGCGATGGCCAATCGCCTCGCCACCCTGCCCGCCGCCGCCGTCCGGCTGGTCGAGGCGGCCGCAGTGCTCGGAGCCCCCGCGTCCGCCGCGTTGCTCGCCGAGGTCGGGGGCGTCCCGGCGAACCACACGAGGGCGGCGCTCACGCACGCCATGGACGGGCACGTCCTGCACGAGGTGGACGGGTTGCGGTACGGCTTCCGACACATGCTGGCCCGCCAGGCCGTCTACGACACGATCAGCGCTCCCGACCGTGCCGCCCTGCACGACCGCGCCGTCGACGCGCTGGAACACGTGGAGCCGAAACCACTGGTGCAGTTGGCCGGGCACAGCGAGCGCGCAGGCCGGACGGCGGACTGGTTGACCTACGGAGAGGCAGCGGCGGACCGGGCGATCGACTCCGGTGACGCGGCGACCGCGACCACGCTCCTCCAGCGGTTGCTCGCAGTGCCGGTGCTGCCCGCCAACGCGGTAGACCGGCTGGCGATCAAGCTCGGGCGCATCGCCAACACCGGGCTGGACCAGCGCGACCCGACGGAGACGCTGGAACGCCTGCTGGCGGACCCGCGGCTGGCCACGCCGGCGCGCGGCGAGGTGCGCCTGCAACGCGGTTTCCTGCTGCTCCGCCGGATCGGTCACATCCAGGAGGGGCGGGCCGAGCTGGAACGCGCGATCGACGAGTTGGAGAGCAGGCCGGACCTCGTCCCCCGCGCCGCCGCGGCACTCGCCATGCCGACCAACGGCATCGTCCCTCCCGACGTGTCGCGCCGGTCGCAGGATCTCGCCAAGGCACACCGGATGACCGCGACGGGCGAGCTGCGGATCTACCTGCTGGCCAGCGAAGTCGGGTCCGTCATGTACCACGGGCACATGGCATGGCTGGCCGAGGTGCCGGAACGCGCGGACACGCCCGGCGGCCGGCGACCCCTCGCCCGGCTCCGGTGCAACGTCGCCGATATCTGCGTGTGGCTCGGCCACCTCGACCTGGGCGCCCGGTTCCTGCGCAACGGATTGCGGCTCGCCACCGAGAGCGACGCGGCGTTCGTGACCAGCACCGGCAGGACCACCGAGGCGCGGCTCGACTGGATCACCGGCCGGTGGGAAGGCCTGGCCGAGCGGGCGAACACGTTCATCGAGGAATACCGCGACATCACCAGCATGACGTGTGAGCTGGAGTTGGTGCTCGGCTGGCTGGCCGCGACCCGTGGCGACTGGGCGGTGGCGGAGGAGCACTTCGGCCGGACCGGCTCCCACGACCCGTACGACGCGATCGTTCCCGTGGCGATCAGCGGCATCGCGGGCATGGCCTTGATCCTGCTGGAGCGGAAAGAGGCAGCCCAGGCAGCGGCAGAGGTCGACCGCGGACTGACCGCCGCGCGAAAGGCGAACGTCTGGCCCTGGATCGGCTTGCTGGCACCGGTCGCGGTCGCCGCCTACTCCGCCACCGGACGGACCGCGGAAGCCGAACGGCTGGTCGAGGAGATCGCCCACGGCATCGCCGACCGCGACGCGCCCGCCGTGCTCGCCGACCTCGCGCAATGCCGAGGCGCACTGGCCGAGGCGCGGGGCGAACCCACCGAGGCCATCGATCACTTCCGGGAAGCCGCCGCGCGCTACGAGGCGATGCCCGCGCCGTACTTCGCCGCCCTCGCGCGGCAACGGGAGGCGATGGTACTGGCGCCGTCCGATCCAGAGAAGGCCGTCGAGCTGCTCACCGAACTGGCGGCGTCCTTCGACGCGCTCGGTGCGTCGAAGGACGCCGCGCGCTGCCGTCACACGCTGCACACCCTCGGCAGTGTGAAACCCGCTCGGAGAGGACGGCGCGGGTACGGCAACGACCTCTCGCCCCGGGAGGTCGAGATCGCGCGCATGGTCGCGGCCGGGCAGACCAACCGCGAGATCGCCAAGCACCTGTTCCTGTCCTCGCGGACGGTCGAGCAGCACGTGGCGCGACTGTTCCGCAAGCTCGGCATCAACTCGCGCGCCGAACTGCACGCCGACCGCCTCCACTGACGTCGCATCGGGGCATGGGGAGGTACCTCTAGAACGTCATCGGGATGCAGAAGGTCATGTACGGGGAGCCGTGGCACCGGATCTGCTTGCCGATGGTGCTCTTGTTGTCGAAGCTGTCGGTCACGGTGAGCTTGGCGGTGTAAACGATCGATTGCGGTCCACTCGGATAGGTGTGGCCGGTCTTCACACCGGCGGCGGTCTTGCCGTCACCGAAGTCCCACGCGTAGGAGACGATGTCGTCGTTGGGGTCGCTGGACGCGCTGCCGTCGAAGGAGCACACGTCCTTCTGGCAGGTCACGCTGAACGACGCCCGCGGCGGCTGCGGACCCGCGAGAGCCCTCCTCGACGTGGTGGCGGTCTTGCCGCTGTTGTCGGTCACCGTCAGCTTCACGGTGTAGGTGCCGTTCTTGCTGTACTTGTGGGACGGCTTGACGCCGGTGCCGGTCGTGCCGTCACCGAACTCCCAGGCGTACGAGGAGATCGTGCCGTCCGGGTCCGACGAGCGCGACGCGTCGAAGGTGCAGTCCGGGGTCGTCTCGGAACAGGTCGACGTGAAGGACGCCAGCGGCGCGCCGGGATCGCGGGCGCCGAGGTCGTCCACGTACAGCAGCCGGTTCGGCGAGTCCATCGGGTCGGAGATCACGTTGGTCGTCGCCGTGTCGAGCACCAGGGCGTTGACGTCGGCCACCGAGATGCCCGGCTCAGCGCTCGTCACCAGCACCACAGCGCCGGCCACGTGCGGGGTGGCCATCGACGTGCCGTTCCACGCGGCGGTCTTGCCGTCCTGGGTGATGGAGGTGACGTTGCTGCCCGGCGCGAACAGCTCGACGCATTCGCCCCAGTTGGACCCCTTGGTGCCCCACAGGCTGCGACGGTCCTCGCTGTCCGACGCGCCGACGGTCAGCACGCCCGGCGCGGAGGCCGGACTGACCTCACAGGCATCCTTTGCGTCGTTGCCCGCCGCGACGGCCCACGCGACACCCGCCTCGACCGATGCGGCCACGGCGTCGTTTACCGAGGTGCTCCGGCTGCCGCCGAGGCTCATATTGCCCACCGCGGCCTCCGGGGCGTTCTCGGTCACCCAGTCGACGGCCGCGATGACCTGGTCCCAGGAGCCACTGCCGCCGCAGTTCAACACCCGGACCGCGACCATGTCCACGTTCTTCGCGATGCCGTAGGTCTTGCTGCCGATCGTGCCGGCCACGTGGGTGCCGTGACCGTGGCAGTCACTCGCGTCGCTGTCGTTGTCGATGAAGTCGTAACCGCTGGTCGCCCGACCCTCCAACTCGGGGTGGTCGAACGCGATGCCCGTGTCGACCACGTAAGCCGTGACACCGGACCCGTCGTTCGGCGCCGCGTAGCTGTCGTCCAACGGCAAGTCACGCTGGTCGACGCGGTCCAGACCCCACGTCTCCGACGTGCGCACCACCCCGTTCCGCTCGACGTAGCGCACCGCCGGGTCCGCGGCGAGCCGCTTCGCCTGCCGCTCGCTCATCCGCACCGAGAACCCCGCAACGCCGACGAGTACACGTGCGCGACCTCGCCACCGTACTGACCGGCCAGGTCGGTGGCCCTCGCCGAGACCGCCGCCTGAACGCTCACCGCCGACGACGGCGCGCTGTCCAAGGCCACGATGTAGCTGCCTTCGACGGCGTCCTGGGCACCCGCGCCCAAGATATGACCCTCAGCCGCCTCTGCGACACTGACGACGTTCAACGTCAGCGCGATGGACGCGAGGCCGGCACACAGACCGGCCATGAGCGTTCCTCGCCCTTGTGATGTGGACATGTTTGATCGAACTCCTCGGTCGTAGCAGGGAAACGACTGCAACCGGCACCGTCGCGGCAGGGTGACGTGCCCTTGACGGCTTCGTGTGCTGCCCGACGTTCCGTCAGGCAGCACACGCGGTCCACTGCACCGCAGCGCCACGCCACGTCAGGCGGGCGCCGGCCGGCAACACCCCCACACCTCGTCGGGGACATCGCCGACCCACCAAGAATCAGGCATAAACGCCGAACAAACAATCAGTATTAGAGTTCGTGCGTATATGCAATTATTGTTTCAGTAACCCAATTGGCCGATCAAGCCGGACACCGGATACCCGGACGACCAATAAAACAGATTACGTCACCAGTGTTGGATTATCACATCACGGACGCGCCACATGGCTGTAACCCTGGGGTGACCATGGCGGCGGCCTATCGGTCCAGGCGTGATGCCCGGGCACGTGCGGTTTGTGCCCGCTGCCTTGGCGCCGAGGCAGAGCACGCTCGCCGAGATGGTGCGCGAGGTGCTCGATAGTGCCGCCGGTCCACAGGTCGGTCAGGGAGAACGAATCCCCGGACAGACCGATCTACGCCGCGGTGGTGGATATGGTTGCCGTGCTGTCACGGCGGTTGAACAGTTGACGTCGACAACGTTGCCCAGTCCCGACATCACCTGCCAATCAGGCCACCACGTTCATCGACTCATCGACGGCCTCGGGACCGAACCGCTTCTCCTCCGACTCGGCGTGGAAAGCAGTGCCCAGCGACCACGCTCGCGATCCGATTTCGTCGAGCACGGTCTGGTGCGGCCGTTGCCACAATGCCGCCATGGTCCAGTCGACGGACCGCCGGTGCACGGTCGGCACAGTCACCCCGAACTACGGCGGCAAGCCCCCAATTGCCGATCTGGACGCGACGGACAGGCAGGCACACTGCTCAGTGCGCCCGCCCGCTGTGCCACGCCCGCCGCGCGATGTTCGGGCCGCTACTTCCGCACGCCGGTCGCGCTGAACTCCTGTACGCCGATCCTTCCGTTTTGGTTGCTGTTGCGTACGTAGAGCCGGATGTTGGTGGTGGCGACGTCGGCCGGCGGCCGGTAGACAACCGGCGCCGCCGTGTTGATCGCCTGGTAGGGCATGATGTCGATCCAGGCGTCCTGGCTGGCGCTCCACCGCTGCACCTTCCAGTGGGTGGTCATCCAGGTGCAGCAGTTGTCCTGCTGGAGCGTGAAGGCGAACCGCTTGTAGTCGGCGCCGAGATCGAACTGCACCCAGGACTCGTTGACGTTGGAGCCGGCCTCGCCGGTCTCGGTGACACCGTCCCAGAGCTTGCCGAGGCCGCTGTCCCAGGCACTGCGCTGCGACACGGTGGAGTGGTCGGCCAGATTCTCCCTCGGCACCTTCCACCGCAGCCCGGCGTAGCCCGGTTCCAGGCCCGCCTCTTTCATGATGGTCTGCGCCTCGGCCGGCCACGCACCGTCTGTCACCACGTGTGGTTTCCCGTCACCGTCGTAGATTGCCCCGCTGAGCCGGTTGTCGGCGAAGTCGGTGTAGTTGTGCGAGGAGTACACCGACAAGGGATCACGGTAACGCGGGGAGAAGTCGAACCGCCCGCTCAGCCCGACGTTGTAGTCCCAGCGGGTCTGGTGACTCTGGTTGTCGCTGTAGTAGTTCGAGACCGACGTCGTGTGGTGCGTGTAGTTGTGGCTGATCACGCTGCCCGGCCACGTCCCGAACGTGTAGATGGCCCCCGAGTCGTGCACCCCCCAGGACACCTTGGACGTGGCGTTGTACACCTCGTTGTGGCTGATCGTCGTCTTGCCGATCCCGTCCACCTCGTCGAGGAGGCTGTACTCCTCCGCCTTGCGCTGATGGACGCCCATGTACGCGGTGTCGTAGACGAGGTTGTGGGTGACCGCCACGTTGTACGTGTTCATCAGGCTGATCCCGGTTGCCGGGAAGAAGTCGTCACCGGTGTCGGTCACGACGTTGTTGCTGATCGTCACGTTCCTGGTGCGCTCGGAGTCGTCGACGTGCACGTCCATCCACCGGCCGGCGATGACCCCGGCGGCGGTCAGGTTGTAGAAGAGGTTGCCGGTGACGGTGACGTCCTCGGCTCCGGTCAGCAGCTGCAGTCCGCCGCTGCCCATCTTGCGCACGGTGTTGTTGGTGAAGGTGATGCCCTTGGTGTTGGTCAGCTTGATCTGACCGGGCACCTCGCCGCCGTAGCCGTCGTAGTTCGGATCTTCGAATGGGTCGTCCGCGTACTGCGCCTCGGCTTGGGTGCCGCCGATGAACCGGTCGCGCGGCAGCAGCCAGTTTCCGTGCTCGAACGTGATGCCGTCGAACGCGATCGCACTCGCCTTCGCGGACGGGCTGGACCCGGCCACGTTCACCAGCGTCTCCACCACTGGCACGTACGCCCCGGCCTGGTCGACGTCCTCTCCCGGCCGCGGGTAGTAGTACAGCTTGTTCGTCTCCCGGTTCAGGTACCACTCGCCGGGGGAGTCCAGCTCCTCGAACGCGTTGAGCACGTAGAACGTGTGGTTGTAGTTCAGCGAGGAGCCGTCGTCGCGGTTCAGCCGCGCCTGGAAGTGCGGCTGCGCCAGGCGCACCCGCTTGTCGGCGCCGCTCGCGCTGATGTCGACGACCGGGAAGTAGTCGATCTTGAAGCCGACCGCGACGTGCAGCAGCCGAATGTCGCTGACGTTGGTGTACGCCGGAATCCCGGCCGCCGGGAACTCCACGCCGTCGTAGGAGCGGGCCGGTCGGTCCGGGTTGGCCGGCGGGTTGGGGATCGACGCCTCGTCGAAGAAGCCGGTGCCCACGATGCCCTTGCCCATCGCCAGCTGAGCCCGCCGGCCGCCGACGTAGAGCTGCCGGAAGTAGTCGGCGTAGCCCGCCGACTCCGGCACGTCGGCCACGACGTAAGGCCGGTCGGCTACCTGGTTCCAGTCTCCGACGGCCTTACCGCCGTCGATGATGGGTGTCTCACGCGGAAACGCCCGGTAGACGACCTTGAACCCATTGGAACCCGAGTCCGCCTCGGACAGGGTGAAGGTCGCTGTCCGAGTGTGCCGACCCCCGCGCAGACAGACGCCTAGGTCGGCCTGCATGTCCTTGTTGAGCCCGTTCAGCCGGATGTGGTCCCGCGCCCGCTCCAAGGTCGCCCAGGCGCTATTTGGTGAGGTTCCGTCGTTGTCGTCGCTGCCCGACGCGGAGACGTACAAGGTGCACGGTTCTGCCGCGTGCGCCGGTCCGACGGACACCAGGCCCGCTGCTAGCACGACTCCGGCGACGGCCGCCACGGCTGCTCGCCTACTTGTGTCCATTGCATTCCACTCCTTGCTCGGTGGGTTGCGTTTGCGGAGGGAGGTGACCCGGATGGAACTCGGCGATTGCCTGGCGAGGATGTCGGGCCGTGCGCGTGATCGCCGTCGCTCGTGCGATCCGAACGGCTACCCCTTCGTCGCCCCGGCTGTCATGCCCGAGACCAGTGCGCGCTGGGAGAAGAGGAAGACGATCAGGACCGGGATGCTGGTGAGCACGGCAGCCAGCGCCAGCTCGGGCCGGAGGATCTCCGAGATGCCGCTCGACGAGTTGAACATCGGAGAGGCGGTCAACAACGTGTTCAGCCCGACTTGGGCGGGATACTGCTCGCTGTCTGGCAGCATCACGAACGGCAGGAAGAAGTTGTTCCAGCTGTGCACGAAGCTGAAGAAGGCGACCAGAGCGACCACCGGCCGGGCCAGGGGCAGCGCGATCCGCCGGAAGACCATCCACTCGCTCGCGCCGTCCATGCGGGCCGCGTCCAGCAGGTCGCCGGAGACGGTGGTGGCGTAGTAGATGTAGGTCAGGTACACCCCGAACGGGAAGAACGAGAGCGGCAGGATGACGCTCAACCGAGAGCCGGCCAGGCCGAGCGCGTCCATCTCGAGGTACAGCGGCAGCACCAGGGTGGCGTTGGGCATCAGCATCACCATCAGGGTGGCCGTCAACAGCACGACCCTCCCTCGAAACCGGGCTGTCGCCAGCGCGTAGCCGGCGGGCACAGCGGTGACCAGCGTGATGGCGAGCGCCGAGAACGAGTACAGCGCCGAATTGCTTACCCAGGTGACGATCGCGTGCGACTGGAAGTCGTACAGGTGCTGCCAGCCGGCCACGAGGTCGTCCAGCGAGCCGAAGGTCAACGGAGCACCGTGCACGATTCCCGCGTCGCTCCGGGTCGGGGCGAGCAGCATCCAGGCGATCGGCAGGGCGAAGAAGCACAGGAAGACGCCGACGACCATCACCCAGGCGACGCGGGCGGCCAGTGACGTGGCTCTTGCCCGGTTCCGGCCGGAGACCCGGCTCGCGATCGACGGATTGGTCACGAGTGGCCCCTCTCGAACAGCCCGGCCTTGAACACGGCGGCTGCGGCGCAGCCGAGGCTCAGCACGAGCAGGACGATCGCGATGGCCGCCGCGCCGTTGAAGTCGGCGGCGACGAACGCGTACTGGTAGCTGAGTTGGTTGGGCGACCAGTCATCGGGCACCTGCCCGAAGCTTGCCGTGCCCACGAGTTGCGGTTCGACGAACAGTTGGGCCCCGCCGGCGAAGGCGAGGATCAACATGTACGCGATCCACTTGCGCAACATCGGGAGCTGTATCCGAAGTGCGATCTGCACAGCGCCGGCCCCGTCGATCCGGGCCGCCTCGATGACCTCGTTCGGGATACCGTTGAGCGCGCCGTACATGATGACGATCCAGCTTCCGGCGCCCGTCCAGAAGGCGATGATCGTGAAGATCACCGGCAGGTTCTCCGGCACCATGACCTGCGCCGCGCTGTTCCAGCCGACTGCCCGCAGCAGCGGACCGATCGGACTCGCGACCGGGTCGAGCAGGATCAGCCAGATCAGAACGCTCGACGCTCCGGCGAAAGCGCCCGGTAGGTAGCAGATGAACCGGACCACCGCGCTCGTCCGCTTCAGTCGGCCGTGCAGCATCAGGGCCAGGGTCACCACCAGCACCATCAGGCTGACGAGCCACAGTGTCACGTAGAGTCCGATGTGGGCGAATGCCGAGCCGAACCGGTAGTCGGCGAACACCCGGGTGAAGTTGCCCAGGCCCACCAACTGCCCGCTGGAGTTGGTCATCGACAGCCACAGGGCATAGGCCACCGGCACCACGCCGAACATCAGCAGGAGAATCGTGTAGCCAGCCACGAAGAAGTAGGCGACACGGCCGGTGCCGACACGCCGTCCGCGAGGCTTCGTCGCCCGGATACCGGGCCGGCTCGCGCCGACCCGCGCCTGGGGAGTTCCGGTCGTAACCATCGATCAGTTGACCTCGTAGCCCAGTGCGGTCGCCTTGTCGACGATCGCCTGCTGCCACACGTCCATCTGCGACGAGACAGACTTGCCGGTGGAGAGCGCCGGCACCATGGTCGAGGCGTAGATCGCCTCCTGGCTGTACAGCGTGCTGACCGCCCACTTGGTCCAGATCCGCGAGGCGGCCTGTTCCAGGACCGGGCCGATGTCGTTGGCGTAGTAGCCGGACGCCTGCTGGGCCGCCAGCCAGTCGGTTGCCGCAGGACCGTAGGCGGGGTAGGTCGCCGCGGTCGCCGTGTATCCGGGATCGGTGGTGACCCAGGTGACGAAGTCGACGGCGGCCTTGAGGTTGCGACTGTGCGAGGAGACGAACCACATCCCCCCGCCGACGGCGCCGGTCCAGGTCTCGGCGTCCGCCGCGAACTTCAGCGGTGCGGCGGCCGCGATCTCTCCCGGAGGGGTGTGGTAGCCGGCGTTGAACAATGCCTGGCCGTACCAGGCGGGCCCCGGCATCATGAGGATCTTGTCGGCCTGCTCCTTGATGAAGCCGGTGTCCCACTTGTTACGGGTGCCCAGCACACCGGCACTCAGCAACGGATCGAGCAGCTGCGCCATCCTTGTGCACTTGGGGTCCTGGAGGTCGACGGTCACCGTCCTGTCCCCGGTGAGAACGCCGGCCGGGCACTGGCTGCCCCAGAAGTAGACGTGCGGCGTAGTCGGGCTTCCCACCTCACCGACCAGGTATCCCGGGTGCTCTTTGCCCACCCGCAGGCCCAGTTGCTGCCACTGCTCCCAGCTCGTGGGGACCTGGTAGCCGAACTGGTCCATGAGCTTCTTGTTGTACCAAAGCACGTTATGGGCCAGATCGTTGCGCAGGCAGTAGACCTTCCCTCCCACCGTGCATTGGTCGAGCGCGCCCTTGACGTACCCGTCGAGCACGGACTTGTCGACCAGCGTGTCGAGTGGAGCGGCGAACGGGGTCGCCCCCGTGGTCGCCCAGGCGAGGTCCTGGACGTTCGGCCAGACGACGTCGGGCCATCCTTCACCGGTACGGTCGAACAGTTCGACCTTGGTCCGCAGCTCGGTGCTTCCGTTCGCGCCGCCGCTGTAGGTGACCGCCTTGATCTTCACCTCCGGGTGAGCCTTGCGGTAGGCGTCGACCGCGGCGGTCCGGGTCGCGTCCACCCACACAGTGATCTCGCTCGACGAATCCTGCGGCGCCGGGCTGAACGGGCCGGCGGCCCGCTGGACGCCGTCCCGGTTGGGGTCGGCGTTCGCGCAGGCGGTGATCAGCGATGCGGCCATCACCACGGCCACCAGCGCACGGGCTCGACGCGAGCCTGGCCTGGTCGACGGGATATCCATTCTTTCTCTCCATATGGTCATGTCGCCGCGGTGATGCGGGCGGTCGGTCACGGGACGCACACGTACTCCGCGAGCGCGGCGGGATAGGCCGGCCCGGGTGCGAGGCCGATCCCGTGGTCGCGGGGCGCCAAGACCGAGCCGTCCGGTTCGACGCCCGATTCCTTGCGTACCGGGTTGGCGGTCACGAGGGACTCGTAGTACGTGGTGTTGGGGATCGCCATGCACAGGTGCCGAGCCGACTGGGTGTTGCCGTGCACCTCGGCGCGCAGCCTGTAGGCGTCCGCCAGATGGGCGATCCGCATCGCACCGGTCATTCCGCCGCGCAGGGCCGCACTCGTCCGGACGTAGGTCGCGCAACCGGAGGCGACGAAGTCGGCCGTGCTCAGATGCGCGCCGGGGATCGTCTCGGCCACGTTGAGCGGCACGCCGACCCGCTCGGCGAGCCACCGATACGCCGTGATGCTGTACTCCCGGATCGGTTCCTCGTACCAGAGGTAGCCACATTCGGTCAGGGCTTCGCCGACGTGCACAGCGTCCGCGAGGTCGAACGCCGCGGAGCCGTCGTACATCAACGGGACGTCCGGACCGACGTGCGCCCGCAGCGCCTGGATCAGCTTGGTATCGCGATCGCGATCGCCCCAGGCGTGCAGCTTGATGGCCGGATAGCCGAGCGCCAAACACTGGTCCGCAACGTCGAGGTACTCCTCGATCGAATCGAAGGTCACGGTCGACGCGTACGCGGGGATGCGCGTGCGGTAGCCGCCGAGCAGTTGCCAGCACGGGGCGCCGTGCACCCGCCCGGCCAGGTCCCACAGCGCTGTGTCGACGACGCCGAGCAGGTGAATGGGCAGATACTCGGTGCGGTCGATGTTCCAGAGGCGCTCCCACAACCACTCGCGCTGCAACGGGTCGGCGCCGACCAGTTCAGGGCGCAGCACGCGGTCGACGAGCTCCCGCAGAACGACGGCGGAGCCCGGCTTGTGCGCGGTCGCCACACCGGTCGCACCCGTGTCGGTGCCGATGCGGATGATGCCGACCTGTCCGCCGGATCCGCCTCGCAACCCGTCACGCCACCGGAAGGGCGGATCCGGAGCGGCGACGTCGGCAGAAAAGGCTTCGACGTGGGTGATGCGCACAGTGACTCCGGTCCGGATGGGCGACACCTACGGACAATGAAGCTGGTACATCTGGTGTGATGTGTGCGACATTATCAGCCACTGACCGAAATGAGTAGGCTCCATTTGGACGCGTCCCAAGCACGATCGACGCCAGGAAGACGCAGATCAGCCCTTTGTCCCGTCGTGCAGAACCAGGGCAAGGCTGGGCATGCGCGGCAACCACTGGACCACAGACCGGATATTAACCAGGTTCATTTGCCTCGGATGGAGCGAGTCTCAGACAAGACCAAGAGGCAGATATCTGCCTGCCGGTCTGCCCCGTGCTTGCGGTCAGGACGACCGGAAGACTCGCCGATCGATCTCCGCCTCGTAACTCACGCGGGTGCGCTCGACGTGCGCCAAGGCCGCGATGCCAGCCTGTTCGGCGTCTCCGCGTCGGACGGCCTCGAAGATCTGACGGTGTTCCGCCAAAGCGGTGGCGACCGGACCACCGCTGAAACCGCCGAACGCCGCCGCCACCACCCGCCGTTGCAGACCCTGAACGGTCGCGATCGAGCCGAGCAAGAACACATTGTGCGCGGCCCTGGCGACCGCACGGTGGAAGGACTCGTCGGCGTCCGCCATCACCCTCGGATCCGCGGCCTCCAGTGATCGGGCATACGCTTCGAGGGCGTCGTCGATGGCAACCAACTCGACCGGCGTGGCCCGCTTCGCGGCCAGGCCGGCCGCAGCCTGTTCCTGCACCCCTCGGAACTCGAACATAGCCATGATGTGGGTGATGTCGGTCGGCACGAACCCGGCCACCGACGACACCGGCACGTCCACCGGATCGGCGACGAAGATGCCCCGCCCGCGTTGCGTGCTGATCCGGCCGGTGGCCGCGAGGGTCTTCAGCGCGTCCTGGGTGATCGTGCGGCTGACACCGAGGATCTCCGCGAACCGCGCCGCGGTGGGTAGCCGGTCACCCGGCCCGAAGCCCTGCTCGGTGATGAACTCCAGGATCCGCTCTGCCGCCCGGGTATAACCCGGCCGGTAGGTGGCGTCCCCATCCGCCTCCGGTACGGAGGTCTCGACCTTGACGTGACCCGTTGCACCCACTGGACGAGTATGACCCATCACATCGTCCGCCCTCATCGCGCCATATCGTCGGCGCCGTGCCGCACCACGCTCGCAGGCGATGCCGACGCCCGACTCGACGCGCCGACCATGACCGGGTCATCGCCGCCCGGAAAGATCAGCAGGGTGTCCCTGTGTCCGAGGTCATCGACCAGGCCAAGGGGGCGTCATGGCCCGACACGGGTGGAACGCCGACCGGGCCCGTCGAGCAACCAGACGCTGTCGGCCCGGCCACCCTGTGCGTCGGATGTGAAGCAGTCCAGACGCCGATCGCGGCGCACTCCGGTCACCGGGTCGGCTCGTGGTTGAGCACCCCGGATTGGAACACCGCCAGTTCGACGCCGTCGAAGCCCGCCGCCAGCACGACCTCGGTCAGCGCCGGCGCGATTTCCGGCCGGTCGGCCAGGTGCGGGTCGATTTCGACTCGGGCGGTGTCATCCAGGTCGCGGACGCGGAGGTCTCGGGTTGGTGTGCCGGCGTCGGCGAGCCAGGTGCGGACGGCGACCTCTGCGCGTTCGACCCTGGCCAGGCGGGCGGGGGTGATGGTGACCCCGTAGCGCACTCTGCTGGCGAGGCAGGGCATGGCTGGTTTGTCCCATGTGGACAGGTTCCAGAGTTGGCTTACCTCACGGACGTCGGTCTTGGTCAGTCCGAGGTCGCGTAGTGGTGTGCGGACGCCGATTTCGTCGCCGGCGCGGATGCCGGGGCGGAAGGGGTCGTGTGCGTCGTCGGCGTTGACGCCGGTCGCCACCGCGGGCAGGCCGTGGTCGCGTGCGGTCTTCGTGATGGTGTCCAGCACGGTGGACTTGCAGAAGTAGCAGCGGTCGCGGCCGTTGGCGGCGTATGCGGGGTTGTCCAGTTCCGTGGTCGTGGGCGTCAGGTGGCGGACGCCGAGGTGGGCGGCGAACTCGGTGGCGTGGGTGAGTTCGGCGGTGGCGAGGCTGGCGGAGTCGGCGGTGACGGCGAGCACCGCGTCGGGGCCGAGGGCGCGTGCGGCGGCGGCGAGCACGAGCGCGGAGTCGACGCCGCCGGAGAAGGCCACGGCGACCGGGCCGATCTCGGTGAGGTGCGCGACGAGCCGGGCGGCGGCGGTGTTGGTGTCCATCAGTGCTCCTCGGGGCTTTCGGCGGCGATGGCGAGCACGGTGCGCAGGGGCAGGCCGGTCTGTCGGGCGACGGTGACGGCGTCGTCGTATTCGGGTTTGCCGTGGTGTGGTCCGTGTTTGCGGCGTATCGGCAGGCCGTGGACGTGGACGGTGTCGGTGGTTCGGGGCAGCGCGGTGCGTCGCACGCTGGTCCGCCGCACGCCGAGCGAGCCGGTCTCGGCGAGCATCCGCCGTTCGATGTCGTCCGCGGTCTCGGGCGTCGCCAACGCGTGCAGCACGTGCGCGGGCCTGCCCTTTTTCATCGTGGCGGGGATGGTCCAGCTGTCCAGTGCGCCGGAGTCGAGCAGGTGGGCGACGACGTAGCCGAGGACCTCGCCGGTGACGTCGTCCAGGTTCGTCTCCAGCACCACCAGGTCACGCACGTCCGCTGTTTCCCGGTCGCCGAGCCGGACGACGGCCACGTTGGGCCGGTCGAACAGGGTCCTGGTGCCGACGCCGTAGCCGGTGGACGCCATGCGCATTTCCGGCGGCGGGCCGTAGTCGGCGCCGATCGCGCGCAGCAGTGCCGCGGCGGTCGGCGTCACGGTCTCCCCCGACAGGCTCGTGCCGACGACGCGTGCGCCGTGCAGCAGCGCCGAGGTGGCCGGGGCCGGACAGGGCAGCACGCCGTGGGCCGTGCGGACCGATCCGGCGCCGATCGGCAACGCTTCGCAGTGCACGGTTCGCACGTCCAGGGCGTGCAGCGCGGCGGCCACGCCGACGATGTCCACGAGGGTGTCGTGGCCGCCGAGTTCGTGCAGGTGCACCCGGTCGGGGTCTTCGCCGTGCAGACGGCCCTCGACGTCGGCGATCGCTTGCAGCGCGGCGACCGCGGTGTCCGCCACCGCCCGATCCCGCACGCGGCCGGCCATGGCGATCAGCTCTCCCGCACTGCGGCTCGTGGCGTCGTCGGTCACCGTCACGACGGCCCGGCTGCCGGTGAGTCCGTGGGTGAGAACCGAAGTGACGGTGAGGTCCCAGCCGGTCAGTCCGGTGTCGGCCACGGCCGCGCGGATAGCGTCCAGCGGTGCGCCGGCGTCGACCAGCGCGGCCAGCAGCATGTCGCCGGCCAGCCCGGTGAACGGCGAGATGACGCAGACGCGGCTCACGGCGTCCGTCCGGCCACGCGGGCGAGCCGGAACGCGGCCATCGCGGCACCGAAGCCCGAGTCGATGTTCACCACCGTGATCCCGGCGGCGCAGGACGCGTGCATCGCCAACAAGGCGGTGATGCCCTCGAGACTCGCGCCGTAGCCGGTCGAGGTGGGCACGGCGACCACCGGGCAGTCGACCAGACCACCGACCGCACTCGCCAAAGCGCCCTCCATCCCCGCCACGACGATCACGGTGTCCGCCGCCCGCAAGCGGTCCTGCTCGGCCAGCAGCCGGTGCAGACCCGCCACACCCACATCGGTGACAGTCGTGACACCGAGCCCTACAGCGGTGGCAACGGCAGCAGCCTCACGCGCCACGGGCAGGTCCGCCGTGCCCGCCGCAGCCACCACCACGCCGAACCCGGTCGGCGCGGCCGGACGCCACACCAACAAACGGGCCACGCTGTCGTACGAGCCGCCAGGCACCGCAGCCAGCACGGACGCCGCCGCATCGGACTCCACGCGCGTGGCCAGCACCGGGCCGTCGTTGTGCCGCAGCAGGGTACGCACGATCGCAACGATCTGGTCAGGTGTCTTCCCGCTGCCGTAGACCACCTCGGGCAACCCCTGCCGTGCTTCACGATCGACATCCACCCTGGCGAACCCGAGATCGACCGCGTCCGGTCCGGCCATGTTCATCGTCCTTCCGCGCCGACGATGGGTGCTTGCGTGACGAGTTCGCGCCCGATCGCCGTGAGCAGCGCGGGAGCCTGTCGCATCGCGGTGTCGACGTCGCCGGTGCGCTCCAGCAGCGACCAGGCGGCGACCACACCGACGTCGCGCAGCCGTTCGGCGGAGAGCCGCACGTCGCCCGCGACCACCACGACCGGCACCCCGTGCCGCCGTGCCGCCTCGGCCACCCCGATCGGCGCCTTGCCCCGCAGGCTCTGCTCGTCGAACCGACCCTCCCCCACCACAACCAGCGAAGCCTCCCGCAACGCGTCCTCGACACCGATCTCACGCAGCACGAAGTCAGCCCCGGACGCCCGCCGCGCATCGAGCGCGGCCAACGCCGCGAATCCGATGCCACCGGCCGCACCCGCACCCGGTTTCCCGCTCACGTCCCGCCCGACCTCCGCCGCCATCACCGCCGCGAACCGGCAGAGCCCTCGCTCCAACACCTCCACGTCCCCCGCCGTCGCACCCTTTTGCGGCGCGAACACCACGGCGGCACCGTTCGGCCCGATCAGCGGATTGTCCACATCGGACGCCAACGTCACCCGCGCGAGCGCCAACCTCGGGTCCAGCCCCGACAGGTCCACGCACGCCGCGCCGACCAACGCCTCGCCGCCAGGTCCGACCGGCTCACCCGAGGCACCGGTGATGCGCGCGCCCAAAGCACGCAGCAGACCCGCACCCCCATCCGTCGTGGCACTACCGCCCACGGCGAGAACGAGATCGCGACAGCCGCGGTCCAGCGCGGCACGGATCAGCTCACCGGTGCCGAAGGTGTCCGCCGTCAACGGCGCCAACCGGCCACCGGGCAGCACGTCCAACCCGCTGGCCTGCGCCATCTCGATCACCGCACGTTCACCGCGCACGGCTAACGCGGCCCGCACCGGTTCCCCCGTCGGACCGGAGACCTCGACCCGCACCTCGTCGTAGCCGGCACGCACCAACGCCGCCACGGTGCCCTCGCCGCCATCGGCGACGGGCATCGCCACCGCCCGACCGCCCGCGTCCGTTATGCCCTCGCTTACCGCCGAACAAGCCCGCTCAGCGGTGAGCGAACCCCGGAACTTGTCCAGGCACACCAGGACCGTCCCGTTCACCGAAGGGTCCCCTCCACATAGGGGATGGTCTGTGGCCCTTCGGGCAGGACACACAGCCGGGCATCCGGCCCAGCCGCCGCGAGAGCCTCCGCCACCGTCGCCGAAACGTCCGCGGTCTGCTCCAGATGCGCGGTGGCCAACTCGGCGTCGCTAAGATGGGAGGTGTGCATGACGACCCGGCACTCGGCCTGGATACGCGCCTGGATCTGCACCTGCCACTGATCGGGCACCGTCACCTCACGGGCGGAGATCTCAGCGAACAACGCCGCCGGCGAATCAGCGGACGCCAACACCTCGCGGTACGACCCGTGGTCGGGGAAGCCGTCGCGGCACTCGGCCGCGCACACGATCACCCCACCCGGCTTCACCACCTGGTAAGCGGCCGACATGCCCTTCACCGCCTGGTAGAGGTTCTGGTCCAGCGGATAGCCGGAGTTCGTGGTCACCACCACGTCGAACAACCACGGCACGGGCCTCATCGCCACCTCACGCGCGGTACGCACCGCCGCCGCGTGCATGCCAAGCAGGTCACCGCCGAACGCGGCGACCACCTGCTTGTCCTGGTCCAGCACCACGTCGAACCCGAACGTCACCCCCGTGGCAGCCGCGATCGCACGCACGTCGTCGTGCACCGGATTGCCCTCCACGATCCCCCACGCCGCCCGCGGATCACCGATCCGGCGCGCGTCGTGCAGCACGAGCACCGTCTCCAACGCCGCCAGACCCGGCGCGACCAACTTCGGCCCACCCGAGAACCCCGCGAAGAAATGCGGCTCCACGAAACCGGTCGTGATGCACACATCCGCGTCAACCCACTCGCTGTTGAGCCACACCGGCACACCCGCGCCGAACTCCCCCATCCACGTCAGGCTGCTCCGATCGCGGGCGTCGTGGTTGACGATCCGCACCGAATCGACCACCTCGTCACCGAACATCCGACGCAACTCAGCCCCCGAGTTACCCCGATGCGTCCCGGTAGCCACCAACACCACGACGTCGGCCAGATCGACCAGACCGTCCAGTTCCTCCAAGATCGCCGGGATCATCAACTCCCGAGGCTGCGGACGCGTCCCGTCACACGCCGAGATCGCCACCGTCTGACCACGACGCACACGATCCCGCAACGGCGGCCCGGCAACCGGCGCGCGCAACGCCCGACGCAGGATCTCCCGGGGTGCTTCGGTGGCCCGGTGGTGCCGGGGCGTCACCACCGTGGTCAACGCCGGATCAACCCGCAGATCCAACCCCGTCTCGCCGTAAGCCAGCCGCACCGTGTCCATCAGTCCGTCCCCAACCCGTAGACACGAGCAGCCGTGCCACCGAAGACCAAGTCGCGCTCAGCGGTCGTCAGGCTTTCGGTCGTCTGCTCGGCGGTGTCGATGACCTGCTCGTAGGAGGCGGCAAGCAGGCAGACCGGCCAATCAGAGCCGACCATGAGCCGATCCGGACCGAACGCCTCCAGCGCCACGTCGACATACGGCCGCAGATCCGCCACGGTCCACCGCACCCAATCCGCCTCGGTCACCAGACCGGACAGCTTCGCGACCACGTTCGGTTCGTCGGCCAGCTCGGACAGGTGGGTCGCCCACGGCTCGACGGTCCGACCCGCGATGTCCGGCTTGGACAAGTGATCCAGCACGAACACCAGATCCGGCACCGCCCGCACCACTTCCAGCGCGACCGTCAGTTGATGCGGCCGGGTCAACAAGTCATAGACAAGACCGGCATCACGCACCGCACGCAACCCGGCCACCACGTCGGCACGTGTCAACCACTCCGGGTCCGGCTCGGCCTGCACCAAATGCCGGATGCCGACCAGCCGCTCACCGCCGGGTCCGGAGCGGAGCCGGTCCAACTGCTCGGCGACGTCGGGCGCGGTCAGATCCACCCACCCCACGACACCCGCGATCAGGTCGGATCCCGCTGCCAACGCGAGGAACTCCACCGTCTCCTCAAGGTTGGCGAGGACCTGGACCAGGACCGTGGCGTCCACCCCGGACGGCCCGGTCACCAGACGCAGGTCCGCCTCGTCGAAGTCACGTCGGATCGGCGCCATGTGCCACCCGTCGAGCCAGTCCTCATGCCGGGGGGCGAGGTTCCAGAGGTGGTGGTGGGCGTCGATCCGGTGCATCGTGGTCACGCTTGCCCGATCCGGTGCCGCTGCACGCCCAAGCGGTCGACGGCGACCTCGACCGTGTCACCTTCACGCAGGTAGCCGAAGTCGTTGGCGCCGAGCGCCACGCCCGCGGGTGTGCCGGTGTTCACCACGTCACCGGGCTCCAGCACCATGAACTGGCTGAGGTACCAGATGATGTGGTGCACGCCGAACAGCATGTTCGCCGTGTTGCCGTCCTGCCGCGGCTGTCCGTTGACGCTCAGCCTCAACCTCAGTGCCTGCGGGTCGCCCACCTCGTCGGCGGTGACCAGCCACGGCCCCAACGGGTTGAACGTCTCGCAGGACTTGCCCTTGGTCCACTGGCCGCCCCGGTGGAGCTGGAAGTCGCGTTCGCTGACGTCGTCGGAGATCGCATAGCCCGCGATCACCGCCGCCGCGTCCTGCGGGCTGTCCAGGTAGCGCGCGGTGCCGCCCAGCACGACGGCCAGCTCCACCTCGTAGTCGGTGCTCACGCTTGTCCTGGGCACCAGCACGGTGTCGTCAGGTCCGACGATCGTGTTGGTGGCCTTCATGAACACCACCGGCTCGGCCGGTGGTTCCGCCCGGGTTTCGGCCGCGTGGTCAGAGTAGTTGAGGCCGATGCACACCAGGGCACCCGGGCGGGAGACCGGCGCGCCGATCCGCATTCCCGTGATGTCCATCGCCGGCAGGTCACCGCCGGTGAGGGCGTCGCGCACCCGCGACACACCGCCGTCGGCCAGGAAGTCACCGCCGATCCCACTCGTGATGGGCCGTAGGTCACGCGCGTGACCGGACTCGTCCAGCACCACGGGAACCTCGGATCCGGGGTCGCCCACTCGCAACAGTCGCATTGTCGTTCCTCATTCGTTCGAGTCTTGTCTGTTCCTGATCACGGAGTCGGCACGTCGGCCGCGAGCAGTCCTTCGTCGCGCAGTTCTGCCCACAGCCCAGGGGGAGGTGGCGCGGCGAGCGCCGCGACGTTCACGCGGATCTCGGCTTCGGTACGGGCTCCGACGACCGCGCCGGTTACCGCCGGGTGTCCGAAGGGAAACCACAGCGCCGCGGTCGGCAGTGTCGTGCCGTGCCGTGCGCAGACCGCGGCGATCCGCCGAGCGCGGTCGATCACGTCCTCCGGCGCCGCCCGATAGTCATGCGTGGCGTCGTCCGGCACCTCGTGGCGGGCCAGCAGGCCGGAGTTGAACACCCCGGCGGCGACGACGTCCACCCCGCGCTTCGCGCACAGCGGCAGGAACTCGGCCAACGCGGGCTGTTCCAGCAACGTGTAGCGGCCCGCGAGCATGACGACGTCCACATCGGACTCGCGCACGAACCGCGCGGGCAGCTGCCACTGGTTCATGCCGACACCGACCGCGCTGATCACTCCCTGCTCGCGCAGCTCCACCAGCGCGGGCACCGCTTCACCCACCGCTTGTTCCCAGTGGTCGTCCGGGTCGTGCAGGTAGACCACGTCCACCCGGTCGAGCCCGAGGCGTTCCAACGAGGACTCCAGGCTCCTCAGCACGCCGGCCGCGCTGAAGTCCCACACTCGGCGGCAAGATGTCGTGACGGCGAAGCCCTCCGTGTCCCGCCGCTCTCCGGCCGGATCGGGCACCAGCAACCGTCCCACCTTGGTGGACAGCGTGAACTCCGAGCGCGGGCGGCCCGCCAGGGCGGCCCCGAGACGGCGTTCGGAGAGTCCCAGCCCGTAGTGCGGAGCGGTGTCGAAGGTCCGGACGCCGGCCTCCCACGCGGCGTCGACCACCGCGCGGGACTGGCTGTCGGTCACCTCGGTGTAGAGGTTGCCCAGCGCGGCGGCTCCGTACCCCAGCCTGGACACGGGGTTCTTGTCGCGGGCGGTCCGTTCGGCGGCCATCGTTGTTCGATCCACGGCGTCAGGCGCCCGGACGCAACCGGAGGCCGTCCATGCCGCCGTCGACGGCGAGCACCGTCCCGGTGGTCGAGCCCGACAGGGGGCTCGCGAGGAACGCGATCGCCGCGGCGATCTCCTCCGCGCGGACCAGTCGGCCGTGCGGTTGCCTGGCCTCCAGCGCCGCGCGCTCGGCCACGGGGTCCGGTGCCGAGTCGAGCAGCCTCCGCACCCACGGGGTGTCCGCGGTGCCGGGGGCGACGGCGTTCACCCGGACACCCTCACGGATGTGGTCGGCGGCGAGCGCGCGGGTCAGCGCGTGCACCGCGCCCTTGCTCGCCGTGTAGACCGCCCGCTGCGGCAGGCCCGCGGTCCCCGCGATCGAGCCGGTGTTCACGATGGCGGCGGCGCGCGAGTTGCGGAGGTGGGGAAGGCAGGTGCGGGCGACCCTGGCCATCCCGAACACGTTGACGTCGAACACCCTGAGCCACTCGTCGTCGGTGGCGGCGGTGACGTCGCCCTGTGCCCCGATCCCCGCGTTGTTCACCACCACGTCGAGGCCGCCGAACTGCTCGACGACCGCCTCCACGGCGTCGCGGACGCTCTGGTCGTCCGTGACGTCCGTGCGCACGAACAACATGTCGCCGGGGAGGTCACTCGCCGCCAAGTCGAGCACGGCGACCCGCGCACCGCGGTGGGACAGCAGTTCGGCCGTGCTCCGGCCGATCCCCGAGCCACCACCGGTGACCAGTGCCACCAGTCCGTCGAAGTCACCCATGGTCGATCGCTCCATTCGTTCACGTGCGTGACGGTGTGATCCACTAACCCGGATCTGGCGTATTCATCGCAGGCTTCGCGGGCACCTGGCCGGCGAAGTCGTACGCCAACCGGTGCTCGGCATCAACGCTGCCGGGGCCTAACGTTCCAGGCGGCCGGGGTCTCCGGCGTCGCTACGACGCACCAGCCACGCCTCGGTGATGTGGGTGAACATGGCTTCGGCGGCGCCGGTCGGGTCGTGTGCCGCGATCCGCTCGTAGATGTGGCGGTGCCCTTGGTTGGAGGCCACGCAAAGGTCGCGTTCGCTTCTGCCCATGTAGCGGGCGGTGTTGATGACCTGGCTCTCCAGGGATCGCACGACGCCACGGGCGATCCGGTTGCCCGACGCCTGCATGATCGTGTCGTGGAAGATCCCGTCCTGCTTGCGATAAGCGACCGGGTCGTCCACAAGTTGGTCCATGAGGTCCACGAGAGCACCCAGCCGGTCGACGGTGTCCTGCTCGGCGGCACGGGCGGCGACCTGGGCCATGTCCGACTCGAGCAGCCGGCGGGTGACCACCAGGTCGTCCAGGACGCTCAGGGTCTCGTCCTGGGCGATGACGGCCCCGAGGACGAGTTCGTCGAGCATGTTCCACATCGACGGCGGGGTGACCACCGTGCCCGCGCCCTGCCGGACCTGGACCAGCCCCTTGGCCTGGAGTGCCTTCACCGCTTCCCGGATGACGGTCCGGCTCACCGAGAACATCTCGCACAGCGCGGGCTCGGGCGGCAACGACGTCCCCGAGGGGTGAACGCCGCGCGCGATGCGTTCCACGAGCTCGACTGCGACCGCGGTGGCCAGGTTCGCCGGCCGACGCACCCAGTTCGGGGTGGTGGGCGCGCTCGCACTCGGTTGCTGTGCCGCCATCGTTCCCTCCGGTTGCGCCCGAGACCACGCGCCTCGGACGTGGATCAGCATAGCAAAAAGGACGCGTTGACGTCAGACGTCATACGAGTTACCTTTTTCGCACTTCGTCGGGCCCTTCCGTCGCCCGGCCACCGTCTGAAGAAGAAGTGAGCAGCGATGAAGCAGCGCACACTATGGTCTGCTGCCCTGGTCGTGGGGTTGACGTTGACCGCCGGTTGCGGCAGCGCCGCAGGACCGAATTCCCAGTCCGGAGACTCGGGCAACAAGCTTGTGGTCTGGGACTGGAAGTCCGGTGACGAGAACGCGGCCCGCTACGTGGAGAAGGCCAAGGCCGATTTCGCCAAGAAGCACTCCGACATCGAGGTCGAGTTCGTAGCCCAACCGTTCGACCAGTACTACACCTTGCTCGGCGCGGCGATCCAGGCCGGCAAGGGGCCCGACGTCATCCTCTTCAACGGCGGCGGCCAGATCCGCGACAGGGTCGACGCGCTGGCCCCACTGGACACCTACATCGCCGAGGACAAGCAGCGGCTGGCCGGCTGGGACGCGTTCACCAAGGACGGGAAAGCCTACGCGGCACCGGTCACCCTCCAGGGCCATCCCTTGTACTACAACAAGGCGCTCTACGAGACGGCCGGGCTGGACCAGGACTCTCCGGCCAAGACCTGGGACGACTTCGTCAAGGACTGCGGCGTCATCACCGAGAAGACCGGCGCGAAGTGCTTGGCGCTGGGCAACAAGGAGGGCATCGGCATCCAGTTCTTCCTGTCGGCCTTCGGATCGGCGACCCTGACCCCGCAGGAGTACGACGACTGGATCGCCGGGAAGCGGAACTGGTCCTCGCCGGACGTGAAGCGGATCTTCGAGCTCTGGAAGCAGGCGAACGACGCCGGTCTGAACACCGACGGCGCCAACTCCACCGCGATGTTCAACGACGCGTTCGCGGCGTTCCAGTCCACCAAGGCCGCGAACGTCATCGGTCTGATGTCCGATGTCGGGCACTGGAAGGACTTCACCGAGTTCCTCGGTTCGGACACGGTCGGCGTCATGGACGCGCCCCTGGTCAACCCCGCGGCGACGCCGAGCCTCCCGTACGACGGCGGGATCGGTTACGGGGTCGCGAAGTGGACCAAGGACCCGGAGGTCGCCGCAGACCTGGTGCGGTCCCTGACCTCCACCGACGCCCTGAGCGCCTTCTACGCCGATGGTGGCGCGATCGCGTCCGACACCACGATCGACCTCTCCTCGGGCGGCCCGGCCGTCCAGACGATCGTCTCGGAGGTCAAGACCGGCAAGCCCGCCCTGCACGTCGCGCTGCCGTCCAAGACGGTCGACCTGATGGGGCGGCTCTCGCAGCAGCTGCTCAGCGGCTCGATCACCGTGGACGAGGTCGTCGCGCAGTTGGCCGCTTCCGACAAGACGGGCTGATCAGCGTGACCGGACGTTCTCCGTCCCCGGTCGGCCCGGCTTCGGCCGGGCCGACCGGGGGTGCCACCATCACCGCCCCGCCACGCCGACCGCAACCGGCCCGGCCGTCGCCACCGCGCAACCGCCGCGGGCCGGGGGCCGAGCGCCTGGCCCCGTTCGTCCTGCTGGCCCCGGCTGTGCTGATCATCGTCGTGCTGCGGCTGTGGCCGCTGCTGCTCGGCGTCAACTTCTCCTTCACCGGTGACGGCGACCGCAACGGCATGTGGGTCGGTCTGGCCAACTACCTGACCTTGCTGGACGATCCGCTGTTCCGCACCGCGCTGCGCAACGTGGGCCTGCTCGTGCTGCTGCTCCCGGTGGCGGTGGCGATCCCCGGACTGCTCGCCACGTTCATCTACCTGAAGGTGCCCGGGAACCGGTTCTACCGGGCCGTCTACTTCTTCCCGGCCGTGCTCTCCCCGGTAATCGTCGGGGCGATCTTCAACCTGCTGCTCGCCTACGACGGCCCGCTCAACGCGGCCCTCGGCGCGGTGGGCCTCGGCCCGGTGGACTGGCTCGGCGATCCCGACGTGGCGATCTTCGCTGTTGTCGGCGTGCACATCTGGGCGACGTTCGGCATGGCGCTGGTCGTCTTCCTCGCCGGGTTCTCCACCCTCGACCCCTCGCTGCTGGACGCCGCCAAGGTCGACGGCGCGACGCTGCCGCAAACCATCCGGCACGTGATCATCCCGAGCCTGTCCCGCACCATCCAGTTCGTCTTCGTGACCACCATGATCGGCATGCTGACGTCGATGTTCGGTCTGCTGTTCGTGATGACCGGCGGCGGACCCGAGGGCTCCACCTACCTGCCCGAGTACTACATCTGGGTCCAACAAGGACAGTTCAACCAGCCCGCGCTCGCGTCCGCGGCGTCGACCGCGCTGTTCCTGATCATGCTCGTCGTAGGGTTGGCCCAGATCGCCGTCCTGCGCCGCGCGGGCAAGGAGGAATGATGTCCGGCACACGGTTGGCGAAGTGGGTCGTCGCCGTCCCGATGGCCGCGCTCGCGCTGGCCACGATCTACCCGCTGGTCTTCACCACCAACGTCGCCATGAAGACCCGGCGCGAGTACATCCTCGACCGGTTCTCGCTGTCCGACTCGCTGCACTGGGACAACATCGTCAAGGCGTGGACGAGCGTCGGAATGTCCCGGTACTTCCTGAACTCGGTGATCGTCGTGGCGTGCTCGGTCGCGCTGCTGTTGCTGCTCGGGTCGATGGCCGGCTTCGCACTCGCCCGGCTGCGCTTCCGCGGCTCGTCCACCCTCTTCCTGGGCATCCTCGCCGCGCTGTTCGTCCCGTTCCAGGTGATCATGGTTCCGCTGGCGCGAATCATGGGCGACACCGGCCTCATCGACACCTACCCGGGGCTCGTCCTCGCCTATGTGGCGCAGTTCCTCCCGTTCACGATCTTCCTGATGACCAGTTTCTACTCGACCGTGCCGCCGGAGATCGTCGACGCCGCGCGCATCGACGGCAACACCGTGTACGGGGTCTACTGGCGGATCATGCTCCCGATGGGTACGCCGGCGCTGTTGTCGGTCGGTGTGCTCAACGCCCTGTTCTGCTGGAACGACGTGCTCATCTCCCTGCTCATGATGCCGTCTTCTGAGAACCGCACGCTCATGGTCGGTGTCACCTCGTTGCGCGGTCAGTACTCCGACGACATCCCGACGTTCGCCTCCGGCGTGTTGATCGCCGCGGTGCCCGTCCTGCTCGTCTACCTGTTCCTGCAACGCCAGATCGCCGACGGCGTCACCGCCGGGGCCACGAAGGGCTGACATGCGCATCACCGGTTACCGGACCCTCACCACGGTCCAGGACTGGGGCCGGCCGGTCGGCGACGCCAACGGCGTCTTCGCCGACGGCCTCATCCGGGTTCCGTTCGTCGTCGTCGAGACCGACGAGGGCATCACCGGCGTCGGGCTCGGACCACACGTGGAGATCGACTCGGTCTTCGCCGCTTTGGAGGGCGAAGACCCTCGCGGTGTCACGTCCCTCTACGACAGGATGCTGCGCCAGGTGTTCAAGGCGGGCCACGCGGGCGCGGTGTTCGGCACCATCGGCGCCCTCGACACCGCGCTGTGGGACATCAAGGCGCAGATCGCCGGCGAACCGCTGTGGCGACTGCTCGGCGGACGCGACCGCCGCGTACCCGCCTACGCCTCGGGGCTGGACATCGCGTTGGACGACGACGACCTCGTTGCGCTGTACCAGACCTACGCCGACCGCGGACTACGCTCGGCGAAGCTCAAGGGCGGCCTCGACGTCGAGCGCGACCGGCACCGTCTCACCCTGGTCCGCGACGTCCTCACCGACGCCGGCCACGGGACACGACCGGGCCTGATGCTCGACGTCAACGAGACCTGGACGCGCAAGCAGGCCGTCCGCCACGTCAGCGAACTCGAGCGAACCGTGGACCTGACCTGGATCGAGGAGCCCGTCCGGCGGTGGGACGCGCAAGGCCACGCGGTCGTCAGCAGTGGCGTGCGCGCGTCGGTCGCGACCGGGGAGAACCTCACCGGGCTCGAACAGTTCCGCCCGCTCATCGCGGCCGGAGCGGTCGACGTCGTGCAGACGGCCGCGGTCTGGGGCATCACCCACTTCCTGCGGGTGTCCGCCCTCGCACATGCCCACGAGCTTCCGGTCAGCCCCATCGGCACCACACCGGTCGGCCTGTTGCACGCCGCGACCTCGGTGCCCAACCACCTGGTCAGTGAGCTGCAAGACCTCCGGCCACCGCTGGGGGTCTCCGTCGACCACCACGTCGAGGACGGCGCGTACCTCCTCGGCGACCGCCCCGGCCTGGGCATCCGCCTCGACGAAGAGGCGATCGCCGCGGCCCACCGTCGACTCCCCGATCCGAGGTCCGGCGGCACCCACATCCGACCGGAACGCGCCGGACACCGCCTGCACCCCGTCGAGGCGGGCAGCGAACAGAAGAGCCCCGCTCTCAACGCGTGAACCCAATGCCTGCCCGGCCGCGCGGCCGGGCAGGCAGGCCCCGAGGAGACGGAAATGGACCGCCCACAGCGCTACGGCATGGTGATCCGGCTACGCCCGGACCGACGCGAGGAATACCTGCGGCTGCACGCCGCGGTGTGGCCCTCCGTCGAGCGGATGCTGCTCGACGCCAACATCCGCAACTTCAGCATTTTCCTGCACGACGACCTGCTCTTCGGCTACTACGAGTACATCGGCGACGACCACGACGCCGACCAGGCCCGCATCGCCGCCGACTCCGAGACGCAGCGCTGGTGGGCCTTGACCGAACCTTGCCAGGAGTCCTTGGACGCACCCGACTCCGGCGGCGCCGGGTGGGCGCCAATGCGGGAGATCTGGCACCTGACCGGACAACCAGGCGGGGGTCCGTCCGCCAGTTGACCGATCTGGGGCACGACCGGCAGTCCGGGGCGCTCGATCCGCGGTGGACGCAGAACTTCGTCCGGGACGGAAGTACGAGCAAGCCGGATTCGTCGTCTGCAGAAGGCAGCCGCCCCTGCTGGTGAAGTCTGCACCGAATAGGAAGGGCGCGGTACCCGGCGCAACGCCGGGTACCGCGCCCTTTCCGCTGCTCCGTCGGGGTCGCGCGCCACCGAAGGTCATCCGTGCTGGGGAGGATTTCACCGCGTGGACTCCGTCCTGGCCGCCATCGTGCTCGTGCCCCTGACCGAGGATTCAGGCTCGGTGCACAACTACAGGAGCTGCCGGCTTCACCCGTACAGGAACGTCGTGCCGGTCCTGTCGCCGAGAGCCGCTGCTGCGGTCGTGATCGACAAGGTCGAGCCCTACGGGACCTACCAGCCGCGGCACACGGATTCGGGGCCAGGCACTGTGGCCTGGCCCCGAACCTTGGTCAGGAATTCAGGTTCCTCCCCCGGTCAGCGAGGACCGGAGTTGAATCATCGTCCCGTTGTCGGCGACTTCACCGCTCACGCCGAGTAGGTGCGGATCAGTTCACCCGGAGGATCTGCCATAGCTGGCTGTTGGCGCTCGTGTCCGTGTTCTGGACGAGCTGAGCACCCGATGCCGTGGACGCCTCGGACACGTCGAGGACCTTGCCGCTGTTCACGTTCTTGATCTTGGTGTACCCGTTGCCGCCGTCGACCAGTTGCCAGCGCTGGTTGGCGCCGTTCTGGTCGGTCCACTGGATGACGGTCGCACCGTCCGCAGTGGACGCGCCGGAGACGTCGAGCAGCTTGCCGCTCCTCCGGCTGGCGATCTCGAAGTCGCGCACACCCGCCGACCCGAAACTCCACTGCTGGTTGGCGGCGCTCCTGTAGCCCCACAGGTAGTCCCACTGGTGCACCTTCGCGCCGTCCGACGTGGACGCGTCAACCACGTCCGCGACCTTCCCGCTGTTCTTGTTCACGATCTTGTAGCTGGCGCCCGGATCCCCGACCCCCACGCTGAAGAAGGCGTCCACCGCGCACACCGTGCCGGTGGAGGCGGTGTTCTTCGTGCCCTTGCACACGACCTTGATCGTGTGCGTGGCGACGGACAGGTCGGATTTCTCGAACAGCACCGCCTGCTTCGTCGTGGTGGAGGAATAGGCGTCGATGTCCGACTGCACGAGTGTGCCGTCGAGGTAGACGTCGACCTTGCCCATGTTGGACTGCTTCATGCCGAGGTACTGCACGCTCGTACCGGTGAAGGTGTATTCGGCGTGGTCACCCGCCCGGGAGGTGTACGACTCCGAGCCGCGGAAGTCCCGGCTGTCGTCCCAGTTGCTCCACGTGCCCCCGGCGTTGTACGTGACGCGGGTGTCCTTGTCGTCCACGCGGGTCCACTGCTGCCGGACGACCGACTTCGACTCGGCCGACCGGTTCCCTTGCGCGTCCACGACGTAGAGCCTGTAGTCGCCGAGCGCCTCCGGGATGGCGATGGAGGTGGCGTTGCCGGCAGCCTTGGTCATCGTGCTGCCGACGGCGAAGGTGGTCGTGCCCGCCGGGGCCAGCCAGATCGTCCTGCTCGCGTCGCCGGTGCTCCGGATGGGGATCGACGAGGTGCGGCCGTCGTTGAAGACGCTGGCCGGCAACACGTGGTCCGGCGTGACGGGCCGATTGCCGGGAAGGATGTTCCGGTACGCAGGCTCGATGCCGGATTCAGCGGCGATGCGGTACGCGGCCGACGGCCAGACGTTGTTCTCGTAGGCGAGCACGTCCTCGATGGTGCTGTTCGGCACGTTCTTTTCAAAGATCTTGTTTACGGTCCCGTAGATCTGCGTCATCTTCAGGTCGTGCTGGCGTCCCCAGTTGCCGGAGTTGATGGTGTACCGCAGGTTCGGATCGACGTTCAGGACGTTGTTCTGGTAGGTGATGAAGGCCGAGCCTTCGTCCGGGTGGAGTCCGTACTTGTGGCCGCCCGGCACTCCCTGGATGTAGTTGTTGCTGATGGTGGTGCCCGGCTGGCTGCCCAACGTGTAGACGGGCGCGGAATCGCTCAACCGCTGCATCGTGTCGATGATATGGTTGTAGCTGACGTTGTTGTTCCTGGCCGTGGTGGTCGGTTTGTCCGGCACGATGGACCCTGAGGACCCGTCGAAGTTCCACCACCCCCAACCGAGCGTGATCCCGGCCCACGGCGTCTTCTCGATCACGTTGTGCTGCACGGTCACGCTGTCGACGAAGTAGGCCGACACGGGGCTGTGCGCGTTGAACAGCACCGCGGTGTCGTAGAGGTAGTTGTTCTTGATCTCGATGTTCTTGACGACCCCTTCGACGCCCACCGGGTACTTCTCGCGGTTCGTGGTGGTGTAGTCCCCGATGTAGACGTGCTGGGGGTGCCCCACAGTGATCGCGGACCCGCCGATGTCGTTCGTGCGGTTCCCGATCACCCGCGAATCCGTCACGTCGTTGAGCAGGCTGATGCCGTCGGCACCGGTGTGCTGCACCGTGTTGCGCTCCAGCACGATGCCGTCGGCGTTCTCGACCTGGACGATGCCCGGCGCGATGTCGACATTGCGGTAGAAGTAGTGGTGGAAGTTCTTCTGCCCGTACGAGTGCGCGGCGGTGCTGCCCTGCGTGGACTGCTTGAACACCGAGCCCGCCACCTCGGTCAGGTTCCAGTCGGAGTGCTCGACCGTGAGTCCCGAGAACGTGAGGTTGCGGACGTGGCCGGTGGTGGAGGTGCCGGCGACCTTGAGCACCGTGGCCACGTTGTTCGGCGCCCACACCGTCGCCGTCGACATGTTGTCGGAATCGGCCTTGTAGTAGTACACCGTCTTGCCGGCCCGGTCGAAGTAGAACTCGCCCGGCGTGTCCAGGAACTCGTAGGCGTTCATGAACTTGTGGCTGCCGCCGGGCTGGAAGGGCGCGTAAGCCGCACCCTGCGCGATGGCCGCGCCGGGTTGCTGGAACAGGGCGACGCGATTGGCGCCGTCACCGGTCGTGGTGACCTCCCGAACCCCGACGATGGCAGTGGACCAGGTCGTCCGCGTCTCGATCTCGAGATCGGAGTGGTTGTTGGCGACGGCGGGCAGATCGGTCAGGCTGTACTTGGCTCCGTCGCACTCGGAACCGGACTCCCACGCCCAGGCGGCCTGACCGGCCGTGACGGTGTACGTCCCGTGACAGCCCGCCGAGTTGATCGTCTTCGTCGCCATGTGCGCGCGCTTGTCGTTGACGTAGAGCGCACGCAGCTTGTTGGCGCGATTGAGCGGCGCCTTCCACACGTTTCCGCTGTGCTGCGTCCACCCGGGCACCTGGACACCGGCGTTGAGAACCGGCGTCTCGTTCGGGTACGCGGAGTAGAGCACCCGATACCCGTTCGTGCCCGAATCGCGGGGGGTGAACTCGATCGTGCTCGTCACCGGGTAGTTACCGCCCCGGAGGTACACCTGGATGTCTCCGGTCATATCGCTGTTGACCGTGCGGACGACGTCCCGCGCGCGCTGCACGGTCCGGAAAGGCGACGTGATCGTCCCGGGGTTGTCATCCTTGCCCGTGGGTGAAACGTAGTAGGTCGCCTGAGCGGCGGCCGAAGCCGGCGTGTAGGCCGAGGATCCCATGAGGTAGAGCCCGATCATGGCTATGGCCAGCGCTACTGACAGCGCCCGTCTGGGGAGAAATGGTGACGTCACACTAGGTCCTCTCCTGAATCATGACAGATATGAGCCCAGGCTGCGGATGTCCGATTCCGGGATCGCCTGAATCGTCACCTTGCGACGAGGGTGACCGCGAGAACGGGTCGGCGCACGCCTGACCCTTTTCCATGATGTTGCCGAGCAGGCGCGCGCGGCAGTCGCGGAAGCAGCCCTACTGGTTGGGGGATCGACCGGGCCGCGGTTGTAGGAGACAAGCCGGATGCCGCTCCCCGTCAGATACGACAGCGCCCGATGATCGGCGCGACAGCAGTGCCGTGGTGCTTCGTGTACGCCTCATCGCTGGGCCTATCGTCGACGTATCCGACTGCGGTGTGGGTCAAAAACCTCATGAGTGGTGCTGTGAGCGTGCGGTGGACGAAACATAAGACGTATGACAACTGATGTCAACGTTACATCTCGGTAACAGGTGGCAGTGGGACCCCGCCATCCGCTCGCTGAGCGATCGCTTCGACATTTCTTGATCAACCAGTCCCACCGACGCGTCCGCAGCGCTCCGCCTGGCGGGGTTTCCCAAGGACGGGAGCTCCTCGCCTGGGGTGGCGCGGATGTACTGCGGGGCGTTGGGCAAGACCGCGAACTGCCAGGTCGTGGTCAGCGTGCACGCGGTGACGGACTGGCGTCGGCGGCGCTGGACTGGCGGTTTTTCCTGCCCGAGTCCTGGGACGACCGCAAGGCCACCGGCCCGGACCAGGTGGCCGAAGTCCGGCACAGGCGGCAACGGTGCTCAATCCCCCGACGAGGCGAGGCATCGCGAGAAGTGGCGGGCTGGCGCTGGACATGATCGACGAGCTTGCCGAGTGGGGCCTGCCGGCGCGGCCCGTGATGGCCGAAGCCGGCTACGGCGACGCCGCCGACTTCGGCCAGGGGACTCACCGACTGTGGACTGACCTACGCGGTGGCGGTCAACCCGATCGCCACCACCCGCCCCGCCACGGCGGTGCCGGTGACGCCCGCCTACGGCGGAATCGGGCACCGACCCGAACCCCGCTACCCGGATCCGCCGATCGATCTGAAGACGCTGGTGACGGCCGCGGGCCGGTCGGCGGGCCGGTTCGTGGTCTGGCGCCACAGCTCCCACAAGAGCACGGCCAACTCGACCGGGCGGATGCGGTCGCGGTTCCTGGCGTTGCGGGTACGCCCGGCCAACCGGCACATCCCGAGAGCCGCGGACGGCAGCCTTGCGGAGTGCTGGCTGCTCGCGGAATGGCCCACCGGCGCGCCGAGCGCACCGACTACTGGCTGTCCACCCTCCCGCCCGACATCCGCCTGCGCGATCTCGTCAAGATCGCCAAGGTCCGTTGGCGCATCGAGCACGACTACCGCGAACTCAAGGACGGCCTCGGTTTCGGACCACTTCGAGGGCCGCTCCTGGCTCGGCTGGCACCGCCATGTCACCCTCGCATCCGTCGCCCAGGCGATCTGCACCAAGCTCCGCCGCACCCCAAAGCCCCTGCGCAGGACTGACGCTCTACGCCGTCCTGCGCCACCTCCTCCCGCCAACCATGCTCTGGCCAGGTTGGTGTGTCGGAACACCGTCCTGGCCAACTGCGCCTCTCTGGGCAGCACCGCCCAGACCATCAAGGCCACCAGACCAAACGCACACCCGACCGACCCCGATGGCGGCGAGACCGTCTACCTGCTGGCGGGCCGACTCCACTGCGGGGTGTGCGGACGAAAGATGGACTCCCACCGCTCCCACGGACGCGCCGCCTACCGCTGCCGCCACGGCCACACCACCGCACGCACCCAACCAGCGGGCGCACCGCGCAACCTCTACCTCCGCGAGGACCACCTACTCCCCCACATCACCGCACACCTCACCACCGCAGGCCTCGCCGACAACCCCGACCCCGAACAGACCGCACGGCTGATCGACGAACTCGGACTCGCCTTCCGCTGCGACGCCACCGGCGTCACACTCCTCGACCGCGGCACCATCATGCGAGCACGCACACCACGCAGACGCCCCACACCGCAGCCTGTCCACCACATGCATGGGAACGAAGACCGTGGACGGACAGGCAGACAGCTCCTGCTGGCCCTGAGCTACAAGACCGCCTCAGAAGCCGACCAGCCCGACACACCCACAAGCCATAGCGATGCGAAGGCTCGCGAAGCCCGCCCCATCCGACACCCTCACCAGGCACACACCCGCCCAAGTCGCCCCGCCACGCCACAGCGGCACCACCACCGCCCCAGGATCCACGGCGCCGCCTTCAACACCGCCCGCTTCCGCGACGCTTCCCATGCCCCCACAAACGACCCACCGCCGTACGACCACCCGGACAGCCACGGTCAACAGGACTGCGCACGCAAAGCCGGGCGCCGCCCGCTCCTCTTGCCGGCACACCGGCACACCACCCACGAGCAACGTTCGACGGGTAGGTTCGACGCGATGACGGAAACACGAAACCCCACGACGCAACCCAGCTGACCTGGAATTACATCGTGGGGCAAATTATGTGTCCGATCGCCGCGATGATCTTGTGTGTTCCCCGTCCGCCATGGGGACGTGTCACACGAAGAACGTAGCACAGACGATCTTCCGCTGTCACACCGTCCACAGTGGGCGGTGTGACATGGTGGTGCCACTGTCCCGATTGCTTTCTTGGTGGGCGAACTTCTACGACGACGCTGCGCATCGGACGAGATGCGGTTCGGCCAACGCATCGTTGTCCGCCGGTAATCGCGGTGAGCGCTGCGTTCAGTTTCGAGATGACTACTTCGTCCGCCCGCCGGCACCCATCCCCGGAACCGCAGCATCTACCACCCAGGCTGGTCGGCGGTCCCCAAGCACCGCACACCGTTGCAGACCACTCGTGATGCCGCTATCGCGTTCGACGACGCGACGCAGCGGACCGGTGTAGGACAAGGGCGTTCACCAGGCCTGGGAGCTCACGACAACGGCTTGGCGGACTGGACCGGGGCCCGCGATCTGGCCCACGAACACCCGGACCGGTGCACGAGCCGCAACGCCAGTTCCTCATCCGGACCACCCAACACAACATGCTCCCGCTGCATGACCGCTCGTCCGAGCGGATGCAGCCCGAGATGAGCGGACGGCCCACGCCAGCCGGCGACCAGCAACGGCTGCCGCCCAGAATGAGCGGCCTGCTCGGACAGCACGTCGTCAACCGGCCGCAAACGCACCTGGACCCTCACGTCTCAAGTGGACATTACAGAAAGCGGCGCGCACAGCGTCATCCTCAACCTTGGCGGCCAAGGCGGCTACCCGGCGGAACCGGGACCCCCTCGCACGACGCCACGCAGACCGACCCCTCGATGCGTGGCCGGCAAGCTCTCATTCCGCGAGCAGCACGGCATCCCGAGTAGGACTGGGGCACCCAGTCGTTTCCAGCGGTCGCGACACCCGCACTGTTCTCGCCACCCTGCTCCGCAACCACAGGGACGAAGACCGGCAAGGTGACCAGTGAGGAGGTGAGGTGTCCGAGTCGGGGTTCCACGCCTGAAGAGACCGGGCACCGTCGGCGCGGTCGGTGCGGCACGCCTGGCTGACCGACCTCATCGTGCGGATTCACTCCGCCGCTCGTGGGGTATACGGAGCCCGTCGGGTGCATGCCGAGTTGGCCCTGTGCCATGGTGTCGTCGTAAGTCACGGCACGGTCGAGTTACTGATTCAACGTGCGAACGTGCTGGCGTAAAAGGCTTTCGGCAACAGGGGTCGACGTCCGCGTCCCGAGGTGCCCACCGCCGCCGACCTGGTCGACCGCGACTTCACCCGTGACGCGCCGAATCGGCTCTGGGTCCCCGACATCACCGAGCACCGCACTCGTGAGGGCAAGGTCTACTGCGCAGTGGTATTGGACGTCTTCTCCCGCAAGGTTGTCGGGTGGTCGATCGACAGCCGCCAAGACGCCGCGCTGGTGACCAACGCGCTCGGCATGGTCATCCACAACCGCGAGCGCGCGGACAGCACGGTGATCCACTCCGACCACGGAGTGCAAGGCGAGTTCAACTGGTCGTCGCAACACTTCGATGACGGAGGTGTTGGATGGGATGGCGGAGGAAGCAGGTGCCGCAGGCACCGAGCGGGGCTCGACATCAGTCGGCTGCGGATAGGGCGACGCGGGCGCCGATGCGCTCACCCGGGCGGCCGGAGCCGTCGCGGGCGGTTCAGCGGGACTTCTGGCGCCTGATCGCCTCCGGGGTCACCACGGTCCAAGCCGCGGAGGGAGTCGGCGTGTCGTCACCGGTCGGGATCCGCTGGTTTCGACACGCCGGCGGGATGACGCCGCTGACCCTCGACGATCCCACTCGCCGGTACTTGTCGTTTGTCGAGAGGGAAGAGATCGCGCTGCTGAGGGCTCGGGACAAGGGCGTGCGTGAGATCGCCCGCATGATCGGCCGCGACCCTGGGACCGTGTCTCGTGAGCTGCGGCGCAATGCCGCGAGCAGGGGTGGCAAACCGGTCTATCGCGCCGTGGTGGCCCAGTGGAAGGCACAGCAGGCAGCGAAGCGCCCGAAAACGGCGAAGCCGGCGAGGGACGAGCGGTTGCGTGAGTACGTGCAGGACCGGCTCGCCGGCAATGTCCGTCGCCCTGACGGCACGGTCGTCGCGGGCCCCAGGACGCCGCCGTGGAAGGGGTTGAACAAGCCGCATCGTCAAGACAGGCGCTGGTCGACGGCGTGGAGTCCGGAGCAGATCGCGCATCGTCTGAAGGTCGACTTCCCCGATGACGAGTTCATGCGCATCAGCCACGAGGCGGTCTACCAGTGCCTGTTCATCGAGGGGCGTGGTGCGCTCAAGCGTGAGCTGGTCACGTGTCTGCGCACGGGCCGAGCGCTGCGAGAGCCGAGGGTCCGGTCGCGGAACAAGCCGCAGGGACACATCACCGCCGATGTCGTCCTCAGCGAGCGCCCCGCCGCGGCTGAAGACCGAGCCGTCCCCGGCCACTGGGAAGGCGATCTGATCACCGGGACGGGCCGCTCGGCGATCGGCACGCTCATCGAGCGCAGCAGCCGCTCCACGCTCCTGGTGCATCTGCCGCGGTTGGAGGGCTGGGGCGAGAAACCACTCGTGAAGAACGGCCTGTCGCTCGGCGGCTACGGCGCCGTCGCGATGAACGCTGCCCTGATGGTGTCGATGACGAAGCTGCCTGAGCAGCTCCTCAAGACCCTCACCCGGGACCGAGGGAAGGAACTGTCCGCGCGCGCTCAGTTCGCTCTCGATACCGGCACGAGAGTGTTCTTCGCCGACCCCCACTCACCGTGGCAACGGCCGACGAACGAGAACACGAACGGGCTGCTGCGTCAGTACTTCCCCAAGGGCACCGACCTGTCGAGGTGGCCCGTCGATGACCTCGAAGCTGTCGCCCTGGCCCTGAACAACCGGCCCCGCAAAGTCCTCGGCTGGAAGACCCCCGCCGAGGTATTCAGCGAGCAACTACAGTTGCTCCAACAGCCCGGTGTTGCATCGACCGATTGAACTCGCCCAATTCACGTCGTGGGCTTTTACCAGGCGTGCCAAGGAATCCGGCCTGTTGCCGTCGATGGGCTCGATCGGGAACTGCTCCGACAATGCGATGATGGAGTCGTTCTGGGGTCGGATGCAAGCCGAGCTGCCGGACCGCCGGCGCTGGCGCACACGCATCGAACCGGCCAACGCGATCTTCGAGTACCTGGAGATATTCCACAACCGTCAGCGCCGCCACAGCGCCCTGGGCATGCTCACCCCGGTCGAGCATGAGAGGTTTTACACCACCCCAACCGTGGCATGAAGTCCAACCAGCCGACTCCACGGAACTCGGGACACATCACCCTTCGGCTCAGTCCAGACCTCTGCGGGCACCCAGCCCGGTCTCGGCTACTCGTACGACTTGAGGCGCTGGCCGCTGCCCCCGCCAGGTAGGCCGATCGCACGTCCCACTGCGACTGAATGACCGAACCTCCGGCCAATCGCCCGGTGACCTCGCCGGGTGTCCACCCTGGACACATTTACCACAACGGAAAGGCCCGTAGGCGGCGCCCCGGGAGACGCCGCCTACGGGTGTGCGGTGCTTGTTCAGTTGTGGTTCCGGTCAGCTGATGGTCACAGCGCCGGGTAGGCGTTGCGCATGAGCTCCTGGAACTGGCCCGAGAACCAGTGACCGGAGAGCGGCGCGTTCGCCAGTGCACCCGACATGTTGTTGCCGTTGCGGATGTTGCCGGTGTACGTGGGATCGCACATGCGGTCGAAGCCCTTGCCCTCCTCGTTCGGGATGAGGGTGGCGGAACCGTCGGACTCACCCGGCGGCTTGATCCAGACGTAGGCGTCGATACCCGGCTTCGGAGCGGCCTTCGGACGCTCGCCCAGACCTGCGCCGGACTGGTTGCACCAGTTGCCCTTCTGGTGACGACGGTCGATGCGCGACTCGTTCACGTAGGTGGTCGGGTCGCCCGAGGTCGACTTGGCGGTGGGCCGGTTCGGGCCGCCCCAACCGTTGCGCGAGGTGTCGATCAGCATGCCGATGCCGCTGTCGAAGCCCTGCTTCACCAACTCGGTGCGGAACGCGGTGGCGAAGCCCACCTCGCCGTTGAAGTCGTTCCAGTCGACCCACTTCGAGGCCTCCTTCACCGGACGACCGCCGACGTAGTCGTCGACCGTCCAGAACGGCTCCTCCAACGGCGAGTAGTTCGCCGTGTTGGTGATGAAACCGTGGATCTTGTCCTTCGTGGCGCCGTTCTTGCCCAGCAACGTCGCGAACAACTTCGCCGAGGCGTAGAAGTTGTCGTACTGGGGATTGTCGTCGCCCCAGCCGATCCAGCCGTGGTGGGCGGCGTCGATGTAGTTGTAGACGTTGCCGATCGCGCCGAGCTTGCCCAGCGCGTACGAGACACCCTCGATGTAGTTGCCGTTCTGCTTCATCGTGTCGCACTCGGGCGTCGCGGTGGGACGCGGCGAGACGTTCGTGACCAGGTTCGGCAGCGAGTCGATCTCGATCACCGACACCACGCGCAGCTTCGAGTACGCCGGCCGGGCCACGATCTCGGCGATCTTGTCGATGTACTCGGTCTTGTAACGACCGATCTCGTCAGCCTTCAACTCACCGTTCGACGCCAACGCCGCGCAGTCACGACCGGGCAGGTTGTACACCACGACCTGGACGACCAACTGGCCGTCCGCCCGCGCCGCCCGCTGCTTCTCCGCCTCGTTCAGGTGATCCACCAGACCCATGGAGCCGGTCGTGGGCGAACCGTTGCCGGTGATCGCGCTGATCCGGTCCATCCACACACCGGTCGGCTGGTTCGCGATCCGCGACCCACCCGGCTCCGCAGCCGCCTGACGCGACCACTGCGGGTTCACATACACACCCGCACCCACATACGGGTTGTCCACCCTCGGACCACCCGGGTTCGTGTCCGAGGAGGTCGTCGTCGTGGTCGTGGTGGTCGTCGTGTCGACCGTCCCCGTGCACACCGTGCCATTCAACCGGAACTGCGTGGGCACCGGGTTGGACCCGTTCCACGAGCCGTTGAACCCGGGCGTCGCCGAGGACCCGGTGCCCAGGTTCGCGTTCCAGGACGCGTTGCGGACCGTCACCCGCGTCCCGGACTGCGAGAAGTCACCGTTCCAACCCTGCTGGACCGTCTGACCGGCGGCGAAGTCCCACTCCAGCGTCCAACCACCGGAAATGGCGTCACCCAAGTTGGTGACCGTGACGTTGCCGCCGAACCCACCCGGCCACTGGTCACTGATCTGGTACGCCACCCGACAACCGGCGGCCGCGTTTGCGGTGGCCGTCGAAGCCACAACCCCGGCAACGGACAACGCCGCCACCGAGGTCATCGCCAACGCCCCCGTCAATTTCCGGGAACGTACAAAAGTGCGCAGACTCATGCATCGCCTCCTTGCGAGCAACCCACTACCTAAGAGCGCTCCGGTGATTACGCCGATACGGATCGGACGCGTAACCGGAAGAGTGTCTGGGAGCGCTCCCAGAAGGGACCGTAATACACGATGTCCAGTGAGCGGCGAAGTCGAACAATAGATGCGCATACCCAAGAACTCCCGGAAGCGCCGCGCTCCCTGTGAGACCTCAGCCGGGGCGGCCCACGCGCAATTGAGCGCGCGAATTGATCCCCAGCTTGCGGAACAGCCGGGCCACGTGCCGATCGACCGTCCGCAACGACAGGACCAGCTTCTCGGCGATCTCGCGGTTCGTCAGCCCGGCCGCGACCATTCGTGCGATCTCGACCTCCCGGGGAGAGAGGTCGTTGCCGTACCCCTGCCGTCCCCGCCGAGCCGGTTTGGCGCTGCCGAGGGTGTGCAGGGTGTGGCGGCAGCGCACGCCGTCCTTCGACGCGCCGAGCCCGTCGAAGGTCTCCACCAGGTCCTCGAGCAGCTCGACGGCCTTCTCCGGATCGGACGGCGCCAGCACCGTCGCCTCGCGTTCCCTTGCAATGGCGGCGAAGTACGGCGCGGGCATCGCCTCGTAACGCGAGACGGCCTCCCTGAAGTGCTCGATGGCCTCGGCAGGATCGCCCCGCGCCTCGGCGAGCGCTCCCCTGCACTGCGCGAGGGCGGCGAGCACGGCGGGCGCGTCGCGGTCGGCGACGCCTCCGGCCGCCTCGTCCACCAGACGTTCGGCTTCCGCGATCCGTCCGGTGGCGGCGTACGCGGCGACCGCGACCGGCACCAGCAAGCCGGTCCAGGGCCAGCCGTCCGTCTTCCGCACGGCGGTCAGTCCACGGTCGACCTCCGCCGCTGCCCTGGCCGTCTCCTGCCGCTCCAAGAGGAGCGAGGCCATGCCCGCGATGCCGCTGATCGCCACGGGAACGATGGCGTCGTCCGGATCGTGGCCGCCGGTCCGGCCGAAGTGCCCACCCGCCACCTCCCAGTCCCCGCGGGTCGCGGCGAGCCAGCCGAGCACCAGCTCCAGCTCGCCGGTCATGGCGGTCACGTCGCGGTACTCCTCGATCAACCCGTTCGCCCGCTCCGCCAGACCGTCCCACCGACCGGTGATCCAGTCCAGCCGCGCCTCGGTGGCCCTGCCGGTGCTGGTCACGAACGCCGCGCCGCACTCGGCGGCGAGCCGCAGGCCGTCGTGCAGCAACCGGCCGCCCAGGCCTAAGTGGCCGAGCCACACGCAGGCGTCGGCGACGTTGCACCGCAGCCGGGCCAGGTGCTGCTGACCACCGAGCGTGTCCGCGCGCACGGGCACCTCGTCCAGCCCAGCCAGGTACCCGCGGTGCAGACGGGACCCGAGTGTGTTGGCCAGCAAAGAGATCCGCAGCTCGCCCGTCGCGGTCACCCCTTGCGCTTCGGCCCGCTCCCGCCACCGGCCCAGTTCTGCGGGCGACACCGTGCCGAGGTACGGCATCGAGAGCACGGCGGCGGCACGGGCGACGAGGTCGGGACTGCCCGCGAACTCGTCGATCGCGCGTTCGAGTTCCGCTCGCCCCTCCCGGATGCGGCCGATCTGGCGGACCAGCAGCAAGGCCCGGTACAGGCGCACCTCACCGCGAACCGACGTAGCCAGCCGAGGGTCGACCAGCAGGCGTTCCAGCGTCTCCGCCGGGTCACGCTGGTCGAGCCCGGTGTTGGCGATGCGCCCGAGCTTGATCGCCAGCCGGTCGACGCCATCGCCGGGCAGCACCGGCACGGCCAGCAACCGTTGCAGCAGGGTGGTCGCGGTGGCGGCGTCACCGGAGTCGATCGCACGGTCCGCTGCCTCCTCTCCGTAGGTCAACCAGTCCGCCGTCCGGCCCGCCCGCTCGCTGTGCCCGGCCAACTGCACCAGTGGTTTCGGCTCCACGTGCTCCAACGCGTCCACGGCGCGGCCGTGCAGGGCGGCACGCTCGGGAGCGCTGATCGTGTCGTAGACCGCTTGACGGGCCAGCATGTGCCGGAAGCCGTACGTCAACCCGTCGACCTCGTGCAGGACGTGCCCGTTCACGCCGTACGCGAGCGCCGCGCTCACCTGGTCCGCCGGGACGCCGGCCACCTCGGCGAGTAGTTCGGCGGGTGCGGGCGTGCCGAGCACCGCGGCGGCCTCGACCAGGTGGACGGTGGCGGCGGGCAGGGTGGCGAGGCGATCGGCCATCGCGTCACGCAGCAGCACGGGGACCTTTACGGCGTCGAGCAGCCGTTCGGCCCGCGCACTGCCCGCGTGCACCGCACCTGCAGGGTCACGCAGGGCGCGCAACGTCTCCTCGACCACGAACGGGATGCCGGCGGTCCGCTCGTGCAAGCGGGCCGCGAACTGGGTCGAAACCCCTTCCACACCCAGGATCGCCTCGGTCAGCCCGCGCACACCATCGACGTCCAGCGGCTCGATCTCCACCACCGCGACCAGGCCACCGGCGGCCGATCGGAACTCCGCGCCCAACGGGCTGCCGCCGGGCAGGTCCTCTCGCCGGTAGGTGAGGACCATGCTGAGGTTCGCCGGCGGCCCACCCGCCAGGAAACGCAGTAGCTGACGCGTGCCGTCGTCGGCCCAGTGCAGGTCCTCCACCACGAGCAGCACCGGGCCGAGCGCACCGAGAAGTTCCCGCACAGCACGGAACAGCCGGTGCCGCTCGGCCCGCGGATCGCCCATCGGCGGCAACGGGGCCGGCAGATCGGCGGCGATCTCCGGCAGCAGCGGAGCCAGCGCGCCGATCACCGGATTCAACTCCCGCTGCCTCGCCAGCCTCGGCCCCACGCCGCGCAACGCCTCCAACAACGCACCGTAGGAGAACGGCTCACCGACCTGTTGGCAATAACCAACGAGCGGCAACGCAGCACCCAGATCCCCGGCCAGCAGCTCGGACACCAGCCTGCTCTTGCCCACCCCCGCCTCGCCCTCCAACAGGACGACCGCGGGACGGCGCACGGCGACCTCGCGCAGCGCGGTCAGGTGTCCGTTGCGCCCGATGAGGACGGGTGAGCTGGTCCGGAACCAACGACCGTGGGCCGTCTCCGAACCGTCATTCCGTCGCATCACTACACCTCCAAGGCACACGGGTCCACGGTCAACCTGTGCAGTTCATCCAGGTCGCGCACGTCGTGAGTGGTGGTCAGCCGCCGGTCGTGTCCGGGATGAGCCGGTTCACCACTCAGCCAGACGTCCGCGCTCAGCGGCAGGTCCGCTGATGACGGGCCGGTGGACAGGGTGATCCGGCCGGGTTCGACGACACGGCGACCGTCGACGCCGGTGAAGGAGAACGCGTCGGCGGGCACGTCGAAGACCACCAGCCGGGTCTGTCCGGGCTCCAGTGCGACGCGGGCGAACCCGATGAGCTGGACCGGCGGTCGCACCACCGGGGCCACCGGGTCGGACGCGTAAAGCTGCACCACCTCGTCCACGGCGCGGTGTCCGGTGTTGCGCACGACGACCCTGGCCTCCACCGACCCGGTCGTCGTCGCTTCATCACTGGTGGTGCCCAGCGTCTCGTAGCGCACGGTCGTGTAGGACAGGCCGTGCCCGAAGGGGTAGAGCGGGGTGGGGTCCAGCGCCGAAATCGCACCAGCAAGCGGATGCAGGTAGGTCGAGGGGTACGCCCACGGCTGGCGGGGAACCTGCACCGGCAGCCGCCCGGACGGGTTGATCCGTCCGCTGAGCACCCCGGCCACCGCCGAAGCGCCTTCCACCCCAGGGAAGAACACCTGCACCACCGCAGCGGCGCGGTCGGCGTAGTCGCCCAGGGCGTAGGGCCGACCGGAGACCACAACCAGCACGGTCGGTGTGCCAGTGGCCAGCACGGCCTCGACCAGGCGATCCGGCGACCCCGGCAGGCTCAGGTCAGACACGTCACCGCGCTCGGTCCCGTCACCGGACAGGCCGGCACGGTCGCCGACGAACAGCAGGGCGACGTCGGCGAGGGAGGCGAGGTGCACGGCTTGGGTGATGCCGGCATCGTCGCCAGCCGTCACGTCGACGCCGCGTGCGTAGTGGACGGTGGACTGCGGGAACTCGGCTTCGACCTGCTGCCTGATCGTCGCGATGGACAGACCCGCACCGCGCCCGGGACGACGGCGCAGCGCGTGATGCGGGAAGGCGTGACGGCCCAGCAGGGCGAGCGGGTCGTTCGCACAGCTACCGATGACGGCGATCCGGCTCCGCCGGGGCAGGTCCAACGGCAGCGTCGAGCGGTCGTTGGCCAGCAGCACGACCGAGCGCTCCGCCACCGTGCGGGCCAGCCACCGGTTGTCGGCGCTGTCCAGATCCACCTCGTCCGGGTTGACCGGCACGGGAGGGCCGCCGTCGAGCAGTCCCAAGTCCACCTTCTGCCGCAGGACCCGGCGAACCGACTCGTCCACAAGGGATTCCTCGACACCGCGGGAGCGCACGTGCCCGACCAGGCGCTCTCCGTAGCCGCGGGTCTCGGGCAGTTCCCCGCCCACACGCAACGGGAGCACCCGGGGTCTTTCCTCTTCCGCGAAAGCCCGCTCCATCGAGGCCACGAACAGGATGGCCCGGTGATCGGCCACCACCGTGCCGGTGAACGCCCACTCCTCGCTCAGCAGGTCCCGCAACAGCTCGGCGTTCGCCGCGACGGGCACACCGTCGACGTCCGTGCAGGAGCTCATCACCGACCGCGCTCCCCCCTCGCGCAACGCGGTCTCGAACGGTGGCAGGACCACATCGGCCAACTCACGCAGCCCGATGCCGACCAGGGCGCGGTTGCGAGTGGCACGGGAAGAGGCGTACGCGGTGAAGTGCCTGACCGTGGCAATGACCCCGGCCTCCTCCAACCCGCGTACGTACGCCGCGCCGAGCTGCGCCACCAGGTACGGGTCCTCCCCCAGCGTCTCCTCCACCCGATCCGACCGGTAATCGCGCACCACGTCCAGCACCGACGCCAGGGTCTGATGCACGCCCACCGACCGCAGGTCACGCCCTATCGCCGAGCCCACCTCGCGCACCACCTCCACGTCGAAGCCGGCCGCCCAGGCCAACGGCGTCGGGTAGACGGTCGCGCCGAACGTCGCGAACCCGGCCACGCACTCCTCGTGCACGATGGCCGGGATCCCGAACCGGTTGCCCGCCACCACCCGCTCCTGGAGCGACCTCAACCGCCGCAGGCCCTCGGCGACCGTGACCGGTGCGGTGCCGAACACACGGATGAGGTGCCCGATCCCCCCGCGCACCAGGTCGTCCACGTCACCGGCCGCCGACGCGGTGAACACCTCGGGCACCGGCGCCGACCCCGTCGCCGACCCACCGCTTCCGTCCAACCACACCGAACCGAGCTGGGCGACCTTCTCCTCCAACGTCATGGTCGCCAACAGCGCTTCCACGCGATCGTGGACCGGCAGCCCGCGGTCGCGCCAAGCCGCGTCCGAGTCGGTGTTCATCAGCGATGTCATGGTTGTCCTTGCGGTGGGTCGGCTCTTGAACGCGGCGTCGAGACCTCCCTGGCCACCGCCCTACCGGAATGCTCAGGCGGTGGTGCAGGCCGGCGTGGCCGCTGACGGAGTGCCGCTGCCGATGAAGCCGAACGAAGCGCTCTCCCCCGGCCTCACCGTGCCGTTCCACGACGCGTTCTTCGCCGTCACGGTCGAGCCAGCGATGGCGAGGTCCGTGTTCCAGTAGTTGTGAACGCCCTGGCCAGCCGACAACGACCACGTGACCTTCCAGCCGGCCACCGCCGTGGTCTTCTGGTTCTTCACGGTGACCTCGGCCTGGTACCCGCCGGACCATTGGTTGATCACCCGCAAGGTCGCGGCGCAGCCGTCCGTGGGCTCCGGCGGGGTACCGGGATCCTTGAACTCGGGCAGCTCGTCCAGCGTGATCACGTTGGCGTGGTTGTAGACGCGCTGCACGAAGTCGCGCGGGTTGGTCACGCCGTCCTGGATGAACCCGCCCGACCACGTGACGAACCAGGACCAACGGGCCTCGTAGGTCCGGACCAGGTCGGGGTCGGGGATGGAGCCGACCTCGCCCAGCGCGACCAACTTCTTGTCGCCGCCCAACTGCACCAACCGGTCGTACTGGCCGACGAGCGCGCTGTGGTCGCCCTGCGGCAGGTAGACGTCCGCGCTCACGATGTCGACCACGTCGTCACCGGGATACCAGTCCGGCGAGATCGAGTTCCACACCCAGATCAGGTTGTGCAGCCCGTGGTGCCCGACCAGCCGGTCGTGCATGATCCGCCACAACTGCTTGGCCGGGCCGGACCCCTTCGCACCCCACCAGAACCAGCCGCCTTCGGCCTCGTGCAGCGGTCGCCACAGGACGGGGACCTTGGCGTCGGCGAGGCGCTTGAGCTGCACCGCGATCGCGTCCATATCCCGGATCAGCAGCTTGTAGTCGGTCGAGGACGGGTCGGCCAGCGCCGCGGCCACGTCGAACGTGGTCGAGTCGGTGTAGAAGCCGCGCCACCACTCCTTGCCCGGCTGGTCGATCAGGCCGGACGGCGCGTTCCAGTGCCAGGCCAGGGTGGTGATGCCGCCGCGGGCGTCGTAGGCCAGGGCGTGGTCCACGTCCCGGCCCGTCGTGCCGCGCTCGACCCGACTGGGCGAGTAGTCCATCAAGTCGTAGCCGCCCACCGCGGGCGCCTTGCCGATGTTCTGCTCGACCCAGTCGATGCTGGTCTGGTCCTGTTGTCCCGACAGGATGTTCTTGCCGTAGTTGTCGGTCAGGTACCGCATCAGGCCCTTGGCCTCGGCGGTCGCGGCCGGGTCGGTCAGCTCGCCGGTCACCTGGTGCGGCGGCCGTGACGAGCTGGGCGTCACCTTGATCGCGTCGATCAGGTACCAGCCCCAGTTGTTGGTGATGGTGATGGTGATGGTGTTGTCACCCGGCCGCAGCAGCACCTTGCCCGCCGGGATCGTGGTGAACGTCGGAACCGCGGGGAACGACACGTCACCCAGACCACTGCCGTTGAGCGACAATGAGGCGGTCTTCGCGCCGTACGGGGTGGCGTAGCGGATGGTCAGGTCGTACAGGCCGCCGAGGTTGTCCGGGATGGTGATGGCGACCGAGTCGGGACTTTGGTCGAACCCGGCCACGTAACCCGTGCTGGAGTAACCCGCCAGGCTGGACTCGACCGCGGTTCCGTTCAGGACACCGGTCTCGGCTTCGAGCCAGGTGTCGGCAGCCGCAGCCGGGAGCGACGGGGAGAAGGCCGTTAACAGCAATGCGGCCACGAGAACAGATCGCACGCGAGTGATCCCTTCGCGCCGTTGGTCAGGGTTGGTTTGCGGTGCAGGTGAGAGCGGGTGTGCCGGCGGTGCCGGAGCCGATGAAACCGAACGTGGCGGCCGTGCCTGCGCCCAGTGAGCCGTTGTAGGCGGCGTTGCGGGCAGTCACAGTGGAGCCGTCCGTGGTCACGTCCGCGCTCCACGCATGGTTGATCCGCTCGCCGTTGCCGAAGGTCCAGCTCACCGTCCAACCGTTGACCGGCGTGGCGTCGGCGGTCACGCGCACCTCGGCCTGGAAGCCGCCGGACCACTGCGAGACGACGCTGAAGGTGGCCGAGCAACCCGCGGAGGGGTTGTCGGTCGTGGTGGTGGTGGTCGGCGTCGTGGTGGTGGTCGGCGTCGTGGTGGTGGTCGGCGTCGTGGTGGTGGTCGGCGTCGTGGTGGTGGTCGGCGTCGTGGTGGTGGTCGGCGTCGTGGTGGTGGTCGGCGTCGTGGTGGTGGTCGGCGTCGTGGTGGTGGTCGGCGTCGTGGTGGTGGTCGGCGTCGTGGTGGTGGTCGGCGTGGTGCCACCGTCGGTGAAGTTGACGTCGCTGCACGCGTAGTAGCTCTGGTCGAGGTGGCTGGCCTGCCACACCGTGAACAGCACGTGGTGGCCGGTGCGCCCCGAGGCGTCGACCTCGACGGGCGTCCGGGGGCCCGTGGGGACCCTGCCGGTCTGGCCGACCAGTTCCAAGTCACTCCACTTCAGGGCTTGGGTCTTGGGGTCGAAGCCCTGCTTGGTGGCGTAGACGCGGATGTAGTCGGCGCCGTGCAAGGACTGGTCGTGCAGGTTGAGGGTGAACCGACTGGGCCGGTCGGTGGTCCGCCAGTTGCCGGGCTTGTCGAAAGCGGCGTAGGTGCCGTTGTGGGTCAGACCGCCGCTGCACAGCTGTCCGTCCGGGATGGCTCCCTGGTGGTCGCCGGCGACACCCTCGCGGAACAGGCCGTTCCAGTTGTACATCGCGGAGGAGTTGGCCTGCCACGCCTGGTAGCACATGGGATCCTCGGCTGCCATCTGCTGTGACGCGCCGTTGGGCCAGTGGTGGTAGCAGCCGTAGTGGCGCGACGGCGGGTCGCTCACCGCGCCGTGGGCGGAGGCGCTGCCCGAGCCGAATGTCGCCAGCAGGGTCGCCAACAGCGCAAGGCAGGCGCCAAACGTCGCGGATGCCCGCCAGACAGCCTTCTTCGAGTTCGCCGGCGACTGTCGACGTTGGTGGGGAACGTTGTCCGGTAAGCGGTGCATGGGTTTCACCAGATCTCCATTGATCGATGATGTGGGCTTCCTGAAGGCCGGGCCGTCGGCGCGGGGGGGTGCCGACGGCCCGGGGTCAGGGCATTACGCCGGGATCAGCCCTTGGTGCAGGACTGGCCGTTGACGGTGAACGCGGTCGGATCGGTGTTCTGGCCGCCGTGCGAGGCGTTGAACCCGACCGAGGTCGAACCGCCCGGGGCGAGGTTGCCGTTCCACGAGGCGTTCGTGGCGGTCACGGCGGCGCCGGTCTGCGTCCAGTCGGCCGACCAGCCGTGGGTGATCTTCTGGTCGCCGGGGAAGGCGAACTTCAGCGTCCACGAGTTCCACGCGGTGGTGCCGGTGTTGGTGATCGTGACGCTAGCGGTGAGGCCGCTGGACCAGGAGGAGCTCACCGAGTAGGTGACCTTGCAGCCGCCCGTCGGGGTGTCCGGCTTGGTCCGCACGGCCGTGGTCTGCGACGCCGCGGACGTCAGGTTCGCGCCGTTGCGGGCGACGATGGCGAACGTGTAGGCGGTGTCGGGCTTCAGACCGGTCAGGGTCGCCGACGTGCCCGACACGGTGGTGACGACGCGCTGTGCGCCGCCGTCAAGGGCGACGACGTCGTAGTTCCTGACGCCGCTCTCCGCGTCCGAGGCAGCGCTCCAGGTGAGCTTCACGCCGGTGGCGGTGATGTCGGACGCGGCCGGGGCGCCCGGCGTCGAGGGTGGGGTGGTGTCCTCGACCGGCGGCGTGCCGCCGGCCTTCTCCGCCGCCCAGTTGGCGAGCCAGGCGAGCGCGGAGTTCCAGTTGATCGTGACCTCGTTGACCGTGTACGCCTGGATGTGGTCGACGTAGCACTTCTGGGGCTTGCAGTCGGCCGGGACGAGGCGCTGGGCATGCGAGTCGCGGCCGTAGCTGTTCGGACCACCGGAGAGGGTGCCCGGCGCCGTGACCGGAAGGGCGGGGTCGAGCTGGTTGGCCCAGAACCGGTGGTGGCCGTTCTTGAACGCCCGGTCACCGTAGCCGGCGACGTAGGAGTAGCTCATCGGGTTGCGGCCCAGCAGGTAGCCCAACGCGTTGTAGACGCCGTCGCGGTACTTGGCCTGACCGGTGAAGTCGTGCGCCAGCGCCAGCACCGCGGTGTTGTTGGCCACCAGACCGTTGGAGCCCCACTCGTAGCCGCCGTCGCCCGTGCGGTACGGGGCCGGGTAGCCCAGATCGGCGATCTGGGCCAGGTGCTGGTCGGCGACGGCGGTGAACGCGGACTTGATCGCCGCGATGTCCGCGTCGGGCAGGCCGTTGGGCACGAGCGCGAGGGTGATGTCGCCCAGCGGGCCGGTGGACTGCCAGTCGTAGCCGCGCGGGTTCAGGCTCTTGCCCTTGAAGTGGGGCGAGGAGGTCAGGTCGGTGCGGTAGGACGCTTCACCGGTGGTGGTGAACATCTCCGCCGCGGCCCAGTAGAACTCGTCGGTCAGCACGTCGTCGCCGTACCCGCCGCCGCCGCTGTCGTCGGAGTTGAAGATCTTGTCCGGGTTGGCCTTCGCCGCCGCGTACGCCTTCACGGCCGCCGCCTGCGCCTTGGCCGAGAACGCCGGGTCGATCGTCTTCCAGATCCGCGCGGACTGCGCCGCCACTGCGGCCATGTTCAGCGTCGCCGCGGTGCCGGTCGCCGAGAGGTAGCGCTGGTACGGGTCCTGGTCGGGCCGCGTGGGCAGGCCGGTCCACTGCTCGCTGTGCATCTTGTGGTGCACCATGCCGTCGGGCGCCTGCATCTTCAGCAGGAACTCGACCTCCCAGCGCGCCTCGTCCAGGATGTCCGGCACCCCGTTGGACCTCTCCGGAATGGCCATCTTGCCGTCGCCCAACGCGGCGGCGTCGCCGATCAGCTTCGCGCGCTCGTAGGTGTTGAGCACCTGCCACGCCGAGATGCCGCCGTTGACGACGTACTTGCCGTGGTCACCCGCGTCGTACCAGCCGCCGCGCACGTCCAGCGTGTAACCGCAGTTGAGGTGCGCACGGCACGGCACCGCGCTGTCGCCCTTGTTCGGGGCGACGTCGATGTGACCGGCCGGACGCGAGTACTGCGTGCCGACGTACTGCGCATCGATCGGGATGCCGCTGCGGTTGTGGTAGAAGTACGCCAGCGAGTCGTAGCGCAGCTTCTTGATCTCATCCGTCGCGATGTCGAACGGGAAGCTCGTCTCCGCGCCCACGCTGAGCGTGTAACCGGCGCCCGCCGTGTCGAACGACGAGAAGTCGATCAGGTGCGTGGAGTCGCCGGAAGCCGCGTCCACACCCTTGGGCGTCGACTCGCCGGTCGCCACCGTCGTCCCCGACGAGTTCTTCAGCACCCACGTCTGCGGCGTGGTCGCCGTCGATACCAGGGTCGCCTGCTTGGACAGACCGGGCACGTACGCGACCTGGTTGACCTGAACCTTCTTGGCCGGCGGCGTGTAGCCCTCGCCCGGCGCCTTCAACCCGCCGATCAGCGACACGTTGTCGAAGCAGATCCGGCTCTCGGCCGACTGGCCGCCGAGGTGGAAGTTCATCTGCCCGGACCCCGCGTCGGGGAAGTCCATCGTGGCGGTGAACGTGAAGGAGTGCCGCTGCTTGGTGGTGCCTAGCTGGAACTCCTGCTTGAGCATCTCCTGGTACGGCGGCACACCCTGACCGATGACGACCGCCATCGGCCGTGACGCGGTGGCGTAGGCGTCGAAGGTCATCGTGTAGGACTGCCCGGACTCGAACGGCACGCCGTTCTGACCGAGCAGGGCATCCCAGGGGTTGCCCGTGCCGGCGGCGACCGTCGCGCACATCTCACCGTTGACCACCGCGCGCGACACCTCGCCGTTGGACCACCACGGATCGGTGCTCCCGCTGTCGAACGTGCCGTTGAGGATCCTGTTGTACTCCGCCGCCTGGGCGGTGCCCGTGGCGAGAGCACCGCTCATCGCCATTGCCGCCGCGAGGGCGACGATGGCGGGGCGGCGCCACCGGGAAAGGGGACGTGATGTCATCGAACTGTTCTCCTCCGTCTACTCTGACGGTTGACAGCGACTTCCGAGGGGATTCTGGGAGCGCTCCCAGAAAATGACTGTAAGCGCCCCATGCAAATCAAGGAAGCCGCCGATCGGCTTAATGAACAAAACTGGCTGTAGAGCGACTCCCCGACCGCGACAAGCGTTCGGAACAATAAATACACGCCGCACTGTCGGAATAACCTGCGGCCGGTTCACGGATGATCCGGGAACCGGTCCACGCACGTTATTTCGGAATGGGCTCAGCTCTCCTGCGACATGGGGCCGGGCAGGTGCCGGTGAGTTGCCGGGATGTGGGTGTCAAGCACCTCCGTCCAGTGCGGTGAGTTCGAGCACCAGGGCCTGCGCCGGTGCGAGCAGTGGTGCGGCGAGTCCGGCTTGGGCCAGGACGCGGCCGGTGGCGACGGTCGTTCCGGCGGTGATCCACGCCGGTGGCCGGACGTCGAGCAGCCGGGGTGCCGGCAGTTCGTCCACCACGCGCACCGTGTACCGACGCGTCGGGTCGAGGCCGGGCAGGCGGATGGGTGGCGGCACGGCGCGGTCGCCGGAGTCGGTGCGGGACAGGCGGTACAGCGCGTGGGCGCGGTCGGGGGCGACCGCTCCGGTGAGCAGCGCTCCCCCGTCGGTCGGGGTGTCGTGGACGAGTTCCCCGGTGTGCAGGGTGGGTCGCACGCGGCGGTAGAAGTCGATCCACGCGGTCAGGACGTCCAGCTCGTCCAGGCCGCCGGCGGTGAGGTCCCATTCCAGACCAGGTGAGGCGAACAGGGTGGTGGCAATCCGGAAGCCGAGGTCGGCGTGCCGGCCGGAGGTGTGGGACCGGGGCGGGCCGACGTGGCTGCCGATCAATTCCGGCGGCAGCAGCAATTCGGTCCAGCGTTGCAGCCGGGAGCGCTCGATGGAGTCGTTGGAGTCCGACGGCCAGACCCGGTCGGTGCGTTCCAGGATGCCGAGGTCGATGCGGGCGCCGCCGGAGGCGCACGACTCGATCTCCAGTGCCGGATACCGGGCGCGCAGGGCGTCGAGGAGGTCGTAGAGGGCACGCACCTGCGCGTCGACCCCGGCGCGACCCAAATGGGTGGCTTCGAGCAGGTCGCGGTTCTGGTCCCACTTGAGGTAGGCGATGTCGTACTCGTCCAGCAGCGCGGACAGGTGCTTGAGCAGGTATTCGCGGACCTCCGGCAGCGCGAGGTCGAGCACGTGCTGGTTGCGCATTGTCCGTGCGCGGCCGGCGTCCGGGGTGAGCAGCCAGTCGGGGTGTTCGCGGGCCAGGTCGGAGTCGAGGTTGACCATCTCCGGCTCGACCCACAGCCCGAACTGCATGCCCAGTCCGCGCACGTGGTCGACCAGGGGGTGCAGGCCGTTCGGCCACACCGCCTCGTCCACCACCCAGTCGCCGAGCCCGGCGCGGTCGTCGCGGCGGCCGCGGAACCAGCCGTCGTCGAGCACGAACCTCTCCACGCCGATGTCCGCGCCGATGTCCGCGAGCCGGTGCAGGGTGGGGAGGTCGTGGTCGAAGTAGACGGCCTCCCACGTGTTCAGCACGACCGGTCGTGGCGAGGTGGGGTGGTGTGGTCGGTCGCGCAGCGAGGCGTGCAGGCGGGCCGACACCCCGTCGAGCCCGCGGTCGGACCAGACGAAGACGCCGTCCGGGGTCTGGAAGGTCTCCCCCGCCGCCAGTTCGACCTCGCCGGTGCGGAGCAACTCCCCGACGCCGATCGCGACGCGCCCCTCGGGCAGGTCGTCGACGCGGTAGCGGGCGTCGCCGCTCCACGCGAGGTGGGCGGCCCACAGCTCGCCGTGACGGTCACCGAAGCCCGGCGTGCCCGCCACCAACAGCATCGGCGAGTCGTGGCCGGTGCGCCCGCGACGGGACTCGCGCACCAGCGTCCCCTGCGTGCGGGGACGCCGCTGCGGCACCCGTTCGCGCGTCCAGCGACCGGAGAAGTCGAGCAACTCGGTCGCGCGGTCGTCCAGCGGCAGCACCGTGTCGGCGACGACGACGCGCACCGGGGTCGATCCCTCGTTTCGCACCCGGTGGCGCACGCGGAGAACGCCGTGCGCGTCCAAGCCGAGGTCGATCTCCAGCACGACACCGGCGGACCACGCGGTCACCGTGACGTCGGTGGACGTGACGCCGAACCCGTCGACGTGCCAACGGGGTCGGAACGGACTGCCTTCCGACTCCAGCAGCAGACCGGGGGCTCCCGCCCACCCGTCGCCCTCGCCGGGCGCCAGGGTGAACGGCCACGGCTCGTCCAGCGCGCTGGCCGAGACCCCGCGTTCCCGCGCGATCCGGAACTGGTCGAGCTCCGCCACACCGAGCGGGCCGAGATCAGCACCCCAGTGCAGCACCTCCGGCAAGCCCTCGACCTGTGGCGCCAGCACGAGCGACACCCCGGCCGCCGCGAGGACGACCGGATGACCGGGCCACGTCGGCCCGGTGCCGGTCACCGGCGCTCCCGCACGATGCGCACCTCGTGGCCCGGCACGACCGGTTCGTGGTCGACGGTTTCCCCTGTCACGACTTCGACTCCCTTCAGCGCCACCTGGCGCGCCTCGTCACCGTGATTGAGGGCGAACACCCACGTGGTGCCGTCCTTCTCGCGGCGCACCACGTCCGGTCCCGCTCCGCCGCCGGGCTCCCGCAACGAGGCCCACCACCGGAAGAACAGCGCCCCGTCGGCACCACACGCGATGTGCCCGAGACTGTCCCGGACCAACTCACGGGATGCCTTGGCCCGGTTGAGGTTGGTGGTGATCGGCGTGGTGGGGGCGAACTGGCGGATGATGTCGCGCTCGGCCTTGGAGTGGTCCAGCAGCGAGTCCGAGCAGAACCGGTCGTGGTCCGGCATCAGGGCCGTCGGCCAGTGCGTCGTCATCCCTTGAGTCCTCCGGTCAGCAGGTCGAGCTTCCAGAACCGTTGCGGGAACAGCACGAACACCACGAGCGGGATGATCGCGCCGGCGATGGCCGGCGATCAGAGGGCGGCCGGTGATCCCTTGGACGCCAAGGCGTGCAGCCCGACGGTGGGCGGGTAGGTGTCCTGGTCGGACAGCATCGAGCGAACTCGAGCGTGACGGGTCCGTCCCCGCCGGGTGTCTCCCCGGAGCAGTCCGCCGGAACGAGGGCGGCGACCGCGCCGAGGGGGTGTGGATGAACGCGATCGCATGCGAGGCATCTCCCTTGACAGCTCCATGGTGTGCGGGTCGAGCCGATCGCCCGTGCCCACCCACGCTAAGAGCCACGTCAGGGGTTTGTCAACCTCCGTGACAAAGACCGTTTTGTCAGCTCAGCAGGGAGAAGATGGCGGTTCCCGCCGCTGCGCGTGCCCACTCGGAGAAGTCGAAGTCCTGCACGTCGAGCGCCGCGCTGCCGACCCCGCCTTCGGCCAGCCGGTCGATCTCGGCGTGCACGACATCCGCCGCGACGCGGTAGGTGTCCAACCCGTCGCCGGTGAGCACCACCTTCTCCGGGTCGACCGTGTTCTGGATCAGAGCGATCAGCCGCGCCAACGCCACACCGGCGGCCTCGACCGCCCGACGCTCCACACCATCCCCGGCGCGCGCCGCCTCGATGACCGCCCTGTAGTCACCGGAAGCCGAGCCGGCGTTGCGCACCACCGCGCCCTCGTTGAGCAGCCCGCTCGCGCAACCCCGATGGCCCCGTTCGCAGACCGGCCCGTCCGGGACGACGACCACGTGGTCCAACCGCCCGGCGGCACCGTGGGCGCCGCGCACCACTCGCCCGTCGACGACGAACCCGAAACCCAGCCCCGCGCCGATCGTCACCAAAGCCATCGACGACACACCGGCGCCGACCCGGCTCCACGCCTCCAACGCGGTCAGGGCGCTCACGTCGTTCTCGACCACCACCGGGAACCCCGTCGCCTCCGCGACCAACCGCCCGAGCGGCACGTCACCCGTCCAGCCGAGGAACGGCGACTGGTGGACCACCTCCGCGCCCGGGACGCCGGTCACCGCACCGGCAAGGCTGATCCCGACCGATGTCAACCGCGGGAACCGACCGCGAACCTCTTCCACGTGGGCCGCGATCTGCATGACCACGTGATCGACGTCCTGAGCCGCGAGCGCCGCGCTCGAATGCTCCTGGACCGTCGCCGCCACGTCCGTCACGACCGCGTGCAGCGCGTCACCGGTGAGCTTGATCCCCAGGAAGTGGTGCGCAGACGCCACCACCTCCAAGACCTCCGAAGGACGGCCGGTCGTCGCCCGCAACTCGACCACGCCCTCCCGCACCAGCCCGACCTCGAGCAACTCCCGCGTCACCCGCGTCAGGCTGGTCCGCGACAACTCCAGCATGCGGGCCATCTCCGCACGCGGAAGACCGCCACGCGTCAACAACAGCCGCAACGCCGCACGGGAGGACGCGGAAAGCCGAGGCCAAGCCAGAGCGCCAACGCCTGGCGCCGCGACGGTAGGACGTGACATGACCGTCACCGTACGCGACCACGGAAGGGTCACCGCGGTGATGTCGGAGCAAGTGGGAGAGGTGTTTCGTCACGCCGTGGTGGTCGGCACCCAGACCCGCATCGGTCCGGGCGTCCGGTTGCCCACAGGAAGTACGGAACGGCGGCGAATGTGATCGGAGTGGAGCTGATCGCGGTGGCAGCGGCGGTGTAGAGCTTGTCGGTTGGCGGTGGTTCGACCGTGCCGCGCACGGTCAGGGCCCTGCGGGCTGCCCAGCAGGCCGGTGGTCGCAGGGCTGGTGGGCTCGATCCGGACGTCCTCCAGCATCACGTCGGCGGGCAGGTCGGCCTGTTCGACGCAGTAGACGAGGGGGCCGCGGGTCAGCGCGACGCAGCCGCGGACGGCGTCGATGCGGGGGTGCGGTCGCACCACGCGCACAGGCATGTCCAGTTCGAGCACGACGGTCGCGCCGGCCGACCAGTCGCGCCGCAGCCTCAGGTAGCCGTTCCTGGGCACCGCGTCGACGGGTGCGCCATTGACGCGTACCCGGGTCGAGGTGCACCAGCCGGGCACGCGCAGCGACAGCGTGACCGGTGCGGAGGCGGTGACGGTCAGCTCCACGTGCCCGTGCCACGGGTAGTCGGTGCGGGTGGTGATCTCCACGGCGGTGCCGTCGACCTCGGTGTGGATGGTGCCGGCCGTGTAGAGGTGAACCTGCACGCCGTCGTGGTCGGTCGTGGTCGTGTAGCCGTGCAGGGAGGCGATCAGGCGGGCGAGGTTGGGCGGGCAGCAGGCACAGGAGTACCAGGGCAGGCGCTGCGCGGGCGCGTCCTCGTCCGAGCCGTCGTGGCCGGTGCGCACGTGCAGCGGGCTGGAGCGGAAGAAGTGCTTGCCGTCCAAGAAGGTGGCGACCGCGACCGCGTTGTACAGGGCGCGTTCCAGCTCGTCGGCGTAGCGGGACTCGCCTGTGGCCAGCAGCATGCGCCAGTTCCACTGCACCGAGGCGATGGCGGCGCACGTCGCGGCGTAGGCGCGGTCGGCGGGCAGCTCGTAGGGGTCGCCGAACGCCTCGTCCTGGTTGCGGGAGCCGTAGGCGCCGGTGATATAGGTCTTGCTGCCGAACGCGTCGTCCCACAACCTGCCCGCCGCGGCCAGCAGTTCGTCGTCGTGGGTCTCCACCGCGACGTCGACCACCCCGGCCAGCAGGTACAGCTGCCGCACGGCGTGGCCCGCGACCTCGTCCGCCTCGCGGACCGGGACGCGGTCCTGGAGGTAGGCGGGGCCGAAGCGCTCGTCATCGAGCAGCCCGCGGCCGCGCAGGTCGATCATGCGGCGGGCGAGGTCGAGGTAGGGGCGGTGACCGGTGACCCGGTACAGCTCCACCAGGGCGGTCTCGACCTCGGGGTGCCCGTCGAGCCCGTCCGGGCCGTCGTCCGCGCCGAATGTCTCCACCAGCAGGTCGGCGAACCGCCGGGCCACCGCGAGCAGCTCCGAGCCCACGCCCGCCCGTGCGGCGGCCACGGCGGCCTGGAACAGGTGGCCGGCCACGTACAGCTCGTGACTGCGGTGCAGTTCCTGCCACCGGCGGTCGGGCTCGACGGCGGCGTAGTAGGAGTTGAGGTAGCCGTCGTCGCCCTGGGCCTTGGCCAGCAGCTCGGCGGTCGACTCGAGGAACGCCGCGAGCTTGGCGTCGCCGGGGTTCCCGGCCAGGTGCCAGGCCGCGGCTTCCAGGGTCTTGTGCACGTCGGAGTCGGCGAACCACACGTTGCGGAACTCGCCGGACTTTTCGCCTGTGACCAAGCGGAGGTTGTCCAGTGCGCCGGAAGCTGCCAGCTGCTTGACGCAGTGCGGCAGGGTGCGGGTGGCGTTGCGGTGCTGCCACTGCCCGAACAGGCTGTCCCGCTCGAAGGTGACGTCGTCCAACGCTGCCGGCCGCAGCGCGGTCCTGGCCTCCGCGGTGGGTCGCACGGGGCCGTGGTGCGGGTCGGTCATGGGGATTCCTTGTCAGCCCTCGTGACCGTCACGCCAGTGCGCCCGCAACAGTCACGAAGGAGTGCGCGGGCAGGTGCACCCGCAGTGTCGTGCCTTCGAACTTCACGCCCTCGTGCGCGCGCGGTGCCACGGCTTCGAGCGCCTCGGGCGTGTTGTGGGCCTGCAGCGTGTCGGCGGTGAGGATCGTCGCCTCGATGTCGCCCACGGTCCCGCCGCGCAGGTCGATCTCGACGTCCCGACCCGCGCCGGCGTCCAGGTTCGACAGCGAGACGAGCAGGCGGCCGTTCTTGCGGGAAGCCGAGACCGAGACCGTCGGCAACGGCTTGCCGTCCACCTCTCGGGTCGGGATCCCGGCCGGGGTGTCCACGCGCAGCGACGCCGCGTCCTGGTGGCCCTTGTTCATCCGGAACACGTGGTAGGTCGGGGTGAGCACGAGCGCGCCGGAGTCCGGGTCGGTCAGGATCATCGCCTGGAGCACGTTGACCGTCTGCGCGATGTTGGCCATCACCAGGCGGTCGGCGTGCCGGTGGAAGATGTCGAAGTGGAGGCTCGCCACGAGTGCGTCGCGCATCGTGTTCTGCTGGTACAGGAACCCCGGGTTGGTGCCCGGCTCCACGTTCCACCAGGTGCCCCACTCGTCGAGCACGAGCCCGATCTCCTTGGTGGGGTCGTACACGTCCATGACGCGTCCGTGGCCGGTGAGCAGCTCGTCCGTGCGGTTGGCCTGGAGCATCGTGGCGTAGTACTCGTCTTCGGTGAAGACCGTCGCGTCGCCCTTGTCGCTCCACGTGCCGGAGATCGTGTAGTAGTGGACCGAGAGCGCCTGGTACAGCGGGCGCTCGACGCGTTGGCAGCCCAGGTGCGAGAGCTGCTTCATGAGGGTTTCGGTCCAGGCGTAGTCGAACTCCGCGGCGCCGGCCGCGATGCGGTAGAGCTTGTTGTCGCCGTAGTCGCGGCAGTAGGTCGCGAAACGGCGGGCCTCAAAGGCGTACTGCGCGGCCGACATGTTGCCGCCGCAGCCCCAGGCCTCGTTACCCAGCCCCCAGAACCGCACCGTCCACGGCTCCTCGCGCCCGTTGACCCTGCGCTCGCGCACGGCCGGGGACCCGCCCTGGCGGGTCACGTACTCCACCCACTCGCTCATCTCCTGAACCGTGCCGGAGCCGACGTTCCCGGACACGTACGGCTCGGTGCCCAGCAGCTCGCACAGCGCCATGAACTCGTGCGTGCCGAAATGGTTGTTCTCCTCGACCCCGCCCCAATGGGTGTTCACCATGACCGGCCGGTCCCCCTTGGGGCCGATGCCGTCACGCCAGTGGTACTCGTCGGCGAAGCAACCGCCGGGCCAGCGCAGGTTCGGGATGCCGAGCGCGCGCAGAGCCTCGACCACGTCGAGACGGATGCCGCCCACGTTCGGCACATCGGAATCCTCCCCCACGTAGAAGCCGCCGTAGATGCACCGGCCCAGGTGTTCGGCGAAGTGGCCGTACACGTGGCGGTTGATCACGGGACCCTCGACGTCGAGGTTGACGACAGCGCGGACAGTGGCTTCGGTCACGAATGGCTCCTGGTGGTCGAACGTCGTATCGGGTGTTCCGGATTGGTCGTGCCGGCTCAGCCTTTGATGGCTCCGGCCATGATGCCCGCGACCAGTTGCCTGCCCGCGAACACGAAGAGGATGAACAGGGGGATGGTGGAGAGCAGGGCTCCGGTGAGGATGAGCGGGTAGTCGGTGTAGTACTGCGACTGGAGTCCTTGGAGGGCGACGGGCAGGGTGGCGCTCTTGCTGTCGAGGATGATGTAGGGCCAGAAGAAGTTGGTCCAGCTACCCACGAAGGTGAAGAGGAACAGCATCGCCGCGGCCGGGCGGGCGGCCGGTAGTGCGATGTGCCAGAACGTTTTGATCAGCGAGGCGCCGTCGATGCGCGCGGCGTCGATGAGCTCGTCGGGTAGCGCCCCGCGTAGGAACTGGGTCATCCAGAACACGCCGAACGCGGTGACGAGGCTGGGCAGGATGACCGCCAGGAGGCTGCCGCGCAGGTTGAGGTGGTTCATGAGCAGGAAGAGCGGGACGACGCCGATCTGGGCGGGTACGGCCATGGTGGCGACGACCGCGACCAGCAGGGCGTTGGAGCCGCGGAACCGGAGCTTCGCGAAGGAGAATCCCGCCAGGGTGGAGAACAGGACGACCGCGAGCGCGGTCGTGGCCGAGACGAACAGGGAGTTCAGGGCCGCGGCGACGAGGTTGATGTCGGCGGTGAGGACTCGTCGGATCGAGTTGATCAGGTTGGGTCCGACGGTGAGGGTGGGCTCGTCGGAGTAGATCACGTCGTTGGTCCAGCTACCGACCACGATGGTCCAGTAGAACGGGAACGCCCCGATGGCGGCGACGATCATGAGTGTCGCGTAGGTCGCCCATCCGGGGCGGCGGGCCTCGCCGAAGGTCTCGCGGCGCTTGCCCGGGCGCGACGTGGCCCGTCGGGCTCCGGGTTGGAGGGTCGTGGTCATCGCTTGGCTCCGTTCTCCGAGGCGATCTTCCGGGCGATCAGGAAGTTGATCAGTCCGATGAGGACGATCAGCAGGAGGAGGAGCCAGGCGATCGCGGCGGAGCGGCCGAGGTTGGCGTGCCGCCAGCCGACTTCCCACAGGTAGAGCGTGATCGTCTTCCACTGGCCGTCGGCGCCGCCGACGGGTCCGTTGCCGCCGGCGCCGCCGAACATGCGGGGTTCGTCGAAGATCTGGAGGTTTCCGATGGTGGTGGTGATGATCACGAAGATGAGCGTCGGGCGCAGCATCGGGATGGTCACCGAGAAGAAGCGGCGGACCCGGGTCGCGCCGTCGATGCTCGCCGCCTCGTACAGGTCGCGGGGGATGGCCTGCATGCCGGCGAGCAGGATGAGCGCGTTGTAGCCGGTCCAGCGGAAGGAGACCATCGTGGAGATCGCGACGTGGCTGGCCGTCGAGGAGCCGGTCCACTGGACCTCCGGCAGGCCGACGGTGGCGAGGAGGTTGTTGATGAGCCCGAACTGGTCGCCGAACAGGTTGGAGAAGATGATCGCCACCGCGACCGGGGCGGCCACGTAGGGCAGCAGGACGGCCATGCGCCAGAACGTCCCGGCCCGCAGGTTCGCGTCCAGCACCGCCGCGATGAACATCGCCGCGATCAGCTGGGGCACCGCGGTGAACACGAAGATCGACAGGGTGTTGAACACCGATTTCCAGAACACGTCCTGGCCGAGGACCGCGGTGAAGTTGTCCAGGCCGACGAAGTCGCCCTGCCCGCCGATGGTGTGCCAATCGTGCAGGGCGACCCATCCGGTGTAGAACATCGGCGCGAGCCCGAACAGCAGGAACAGGATGAAGAACGGCGCGATGTAGAGATACGGCGATACCCGCAGGTCGAGTCCGGCGGCCGTGACCCGTCGCCTGGAGCCGCGCTGCGGACGCCGGCGTTCCGGGGCCGGGGCATCGGTTCTGAGCCCTGGCGCCGGGTCGTGTGTGGTTGTCATCAGAGGTTCCGTTTCCCTCTCGTTTCCGGCGGGCCGGGCCCTGCCGGGACCCGGCCCGCCTGTCTCGTCAGTTGAGCGATTCGAGTTCGGAGAGGACCTGCGCCCAGGACTGGTCGACGCTCTGCGACTTGTCCACGTCGACCCGGTTGAGGCCGGCGACGATCACGTCGTGGACCTTCTTGTAGTTCGGGCCCTTGAACGGGACAACCTTGACCGCCGCGGCCCGGTCGGCCCAGATTTGGCCGGTGGGAGCGTTGTTGAAGAACGGGCTGGTCAGCGGCAGGAGCTTCGGGGAGTTCATCGCCTCGACCTGGCTCGGGGACCCGCCGCCGTTCTTCACGGCCGCGTCCAGCGCCACCTCGGCGGAGGTGAGGTAGGCGGCCAGGTCCTTGGCCTCCTCGGGGTGCTTGCACTGGGCCGGGACGGAGAGATAGGACCCTCCCCAATTGCCGCCGCCGCCGGGGAAGACGTTGGCGATGTCCCAGCCGACGAAGTCATCGCCCGCGTTGCCCTTGATCGTGCCCGACATCCACGACGGCGCCATGACGACGGCGAAGGTGTCGTTGCGCTTGAAGGAGGCGTTCCAGTCCGAGGACCACTGCGTCAGGCCCGCGGACTGCTTCTGCTCGGTGCCGTGCTTGAGCACGGTCCGGAAGATCTTCTCGACCTCGGAGCCGGCGAGGTTCTTGCGCGTGCCGTCCTTGTTCTCGTAGGCGTACTCGACCTGGTTGACCATGCCGGTGTAGGCGCCCTGCACCGACTCGAACCAGGCCGAGTCCGACTTCGCCGTGAACTCCGCGCCGACTTCGTAGAACCGTTCCCAGGTCGCGTTGTCGCCGCCGAGGTATGCGGCGACCGCCTCGCGGTCGGAAGGCAGACCGGCCGCCTTGAACAGGTCGGCGCGGTACGCGACGGCCTGGGGGCCGATGTCGGTGCCGTAGCCGATGACCTTGCCGTCCTCGGTGGTCGCCGCCCCTGACTTCCAGTCGAACCAACGATCCTCGAGCTCGGGGTCGGACAGGTCGACGAAGCGGTCGGAGAACTTCTTGAACTCCCCGAGCCAGTCGACTTCGAGCGCTTCGACGCAGGCCAGACCCGAGTCCTGGCCGACGAAGTTGAGCAGCTTCTCGCGCTGGTCGTCGCCGCCTCCGGCGGTCGCGTACTCGACAGTGACGTTGGGGTGCTTGGCCTCCCACTGCTCGATGTAGGGGCCGTATCCCCAATCGCCGAACGTGGCGATCTCCAGGACGATCTTGCCGTCCCCTGTTGGCTTCGACCCGTCGGTCGAGCAGCCCGCGAGGACGAGAGCAGCAGCGGTCGCGGCGGCGATGGCGGCCGACGCACGGTTCACTATCGATGTTCTCATCGTGGTTCTTTCGTAGTGGGGATTGACGCAGGACAGGGTTGTCCGCGTCGGCATGGCGGGCTCGACTCCCGCCGTCGTGAGGAGCCGAGCCCAGGTGCTCGGTCTGGCGCTGCGGGAACGCTCACAGGCCGGTTGGGACTCGGTTGGCTGTGAGCCGAGTCCCTCGTCAGGCCGCGGTGCAGGAAACCGAGTCGGCTTCGCGGGCCTTGCCGGTCGCGGATCCGATGAATCCGAACGAGAACGAGGTAGCGGGTTGGGGGTTCGGCGCCCGGCTCGTGAGCGTCGCCGTGATCGTCCGGCCGTCCTTGGTGATCCTGCGGGTTGTCCGAGAGCCCGGGGTTGGCGTGCCCGACATGGTCCGTCCTTTCACGTCCGCCGCCACGACGTGGGCCGCCCCGTGACCGTGGTCGTCGGCGAGACCAAGCGCGGTGTTGGCGGTGACCCAAACCCTTGTGTGGTGCAGGTTACGTACTCGCGCCCAGTTTGCCAACATGCGTGACTAACTAACATGGTCAAAACTGGCAAGCTCGCGGGTAACCTGGCGGTTCAACGAACCCACCGTGTCCGACCGGGATCAAGCTGTTACATATGGAGGAAGCACGGCATGGCGAGTCCCCCGGCGGCGCCGGCCACGAACCCGACCTCGTGGCCCACCTTGAACAGCGCGGAGCGGGGCGCCCTGCGCGAGCTGCTGATCCACGGTCCGATGCCCCGGGCCGAGATCGCCCGGCGGCTCGGCATATCGCGCACGAGCCTGACCCGCGTGACCCGCGAACTCATGGAGCACGGACTGGTGTCCGAAGGGGCCGCGGAGCTCAACGGGACGGCCGGCCGGCCCGGGGAACTGCTCCACGTCCGCCCACAGGGCCGGAGCTTCCTCGGCGTCAACCTCACCGCGGACCGCCTCTTCGCCGCGGTCACCGACCTGGAGGCCCGCGTGCTCGTCTCCCACGACGAGGCCTTGGACTCGGGGGGCGTCGAGGACACCATCGCCCAGATCGGCCGCGTCCGCGAACGCCTCGTGAAGGGCCGCCCCGATATCGCGGCGGCGGGAATCGCCCTCGCCGGCGACGTGGTGACCTCGACCGGTCGCCAGATCGTCACCGAGTCGCCGTTCCTCGGCTGGCGCCAGGTCGCCCTGGCCGACCTCGCCGAACAGCGGCTCGGCGTGCCGGTCGCGACCGAGAACGACGTGCGCTGCCTGACCGCGGCCGAGCACTGGTTCGGCGTGGGCGCCGGGTTCGACTTGATGGCGCTGATCACCGTCGGCTTCGGCATCGGCTTCGGCCTGGTGGTGGACGGCAAGATCGTCACCGGGGGCCACGGCAAGGCCGGGCGCCTCGACCACCTGCCGATCGACCGCAACGGCCCGCTCTGCGAGTACGGCCACCGCGGCTGCGTCACCGCGTTCCTGCCCAACGCCGCCATCGTCGGAGCGATGCGCACCCCTGGCCTCGACTACGAGGCCGTCGTCGCCCTGGCGCGAAGCGGCGACCCGGCGGCGGTGCGCGCCTTCCGCGACGCCGCCTACGCGCTCGGCGTCCTCGTGGCGACCCTCGCCAACACGTTCGACCCCGAAAAGATCGTGATCACGGGCGAGGGCATCCCCGTGGCCGAGCTGGCCCGGTCCGAAATGGACTCCGCGATCGCCGCGACCCTGCATCCCACCGCCGCGCCCGTGGTCGTCGACATCCAGCCGTTCGAGTTCACCGAGTGGGCGCGCGCCGCGGCCGTCCTCGCCATCCGGGACCGCCTCCAGTTCTGACCGGCCGAGGCGCGCGACCGCCCCCGGTGAAGCGGCACGCCAACCCGTTGGATTTGTACCGCATGTTGACAAATCTGGTCGGCATACGCATCCTTGGCGCTGCCCGGTGGGAGGTGTGGGAGGACCCGCGTGACCGCGGATCCGCGAAGACGGGTGCGCACCCCGATGGCCCCGTCCTCCCCGCCCGCGCACGCATCGCAGACGAGGAGACATGACCGCCACTCCCACCCCGGCCGCGCCGACGGCCGCGAACGCGCGCCGGCCGCGAGACCTGCGCGCCACCCTGCTCTCCGGCGGTTTCCTGGGGCGGTGGCAGGACGTCAACACCGTTGCGACCATCCCCCACTGCATCGCCCGGCTCGAGGACTCGGGCGTGATGGACAACTTCCGACGCCTCGCCGGGAGGGGTTCGGCCCCGTACCGCGGGCCGATGTTCGCCGACTCCGACCTGTACAAGACGCTCGAGGCGCTGGGCTGGGAGGCGGTGCGCGGCGTCCGCGACCACGAGGCGTTCGTCGACGAGGCGGTCGCGCTCATCCGGGCCGTCCAGGAACCCGACGGTTACGTCAACACCTACTACCGGGGTCCCTGCGCGGGGGAGCGGTTCAGCGACCTGGCGCAGGGGCACGAGCTCTACACCCTGGGTCACCTCGTGCAGGCCGCGATCGCGTGGTCCCACGCGGGCCGCACCGACCTGCTCGACATCGCACTGCACAACGTCGAACTGGTGCACCGGGTCTTCGGTCCCGGTGGCCGCGACGACATCTGCGGGCACCCCGAGATCGAGACCGCGCTCGTGGAGCTCGCGCGGGTCACCGGCGACGCCCGCCACCGCCGGCTCGCCGCCCGGATGGTCGAACTGCGCGGCCACCGGACGATCGACGAGGACGGGTGGGGCGGCGCCTACTACGTGGACCACGCCCCGGTCAAGGCCGCGCGGGAAGTGACCGGCCACGCCGTTCGCCAGCTCTACCTGCTCGCCGGCGTAGCCGACCTCCAGCTCGACGACCCCGAAGCCGGGTACGGCGAGGCGCTGCTGCGCCTGTGGGACAACACGCACCACGAGAAGCTCTACCTCACCGGTGGGCTCGGCTCGCGCCACCGCAGCGAGGCGTTCGGCGACCCCTACGAACTCCCGGCCGACCGCGCCTACTCCGAGACGTGCGCCGCGATCGCGAACCTGCACTGGAACTGGCGGATGCTGCTGCTCCACGGCGACGCGCGCTACGCCGACGAGATCGAGCGGGGCATGTACAACGCCATCGCGGTCTCGACCGCACTCGACAGCCGCTCGTTCTTCTACTCCAACCCCCTGCAACTGCGCACCGGCCACACCCACGAGGAGGACGCGCCCTCGACCCGCCTCGACTGGTACAAGTGCGCCTGCTGCCCACCGAACCTCGCGCGGCTGCTCGCCTCGATCACCGCCTACGTCACCACGGAGACCGACGACGCCGTCCAGGTCCACCTGTACGCCGCCGGCTCCATCGAGATCGGCGACGGCGTGAAGGCACACGTCTCGACCGGCTACCCGTGGGACGGCGACATCACCATCGAACTCGACGCCCCCGCTCCCCGCGCGATCGAGCTGCGGATCCCCGGCTGGGCGGACGGTGCCGAGCTGACCGTCGACGGCGCACCCGTCCCGGCGCGAGCCGGGAGCTACGCGACGGTGGTGGCGGGCTCGCGCCTGGCCCGGCTGCGGCTGCCGAACACCCCGACGTTCATGGCCGCACACCCGCGCGTGGACGCGGCGCGGGGGACCCTCACCGTCCGCCGCGGCCCGGTCGTCTACTGCCTGGAAGCCGCCGACCTGCCCGAGGGGACGGTCCTGGAAGACGTACGCCTGGCCGACGACACCCGGGTGCGCGACGGCGACTGGGACGATGAGCTCCTCGCCCGCCGCGTCACGCTCACCGGCCTCCGGCTCGAACAGCCCGGCCGGCAGCTGTACGCGCCCCCCGACGAACCGAGGACCCGCACGCACGGACTCGGCGACGTCGACCTCATCCCGTACTGCCGGTGGGCCAACCGCTCCCCCGGCGCCATGCGCGTCAGGCTGCCGCAGCGCTAGAGGACCTCGCAACACCCGGCCGCCCGGTTCCGCCCAGCCACCGGTGATCACCGATCGCCGGTTCCCCACAGCGATGACGAAACAGGTGATCCCATGCAGGATCGCGCGCCGGAGTCCGGCGACGGCACCTCCGAAGCCCACGTCGGTGCCGGCCACCCGCTCCCCCGCCCGGAGGACCTCCCCCTGGGGTCCGCCGAACGCGGGCGAAGCACGAGCGGGCTGTTCTTCGGCGGGGACTACAACCCCGATCAGTGGCCCGAGGAGGTCTGGGCGGAGGACTTCGCGCTCATGCGCACCGCGTCGGTCAACCTCGCCACCGTCGGGGTGTTCTCCTGGTCGCGGCTGCAACCCTCACCCGACCGCTTCGACTTCGACTGGCTCGACCGCGTCCTCGACGGCCTGCACAGCGCCGGCGTGGGCGTCTGCCTGGCGACGCCCACCGCGTCACCTCCCCTGTGGTTCACCCGGACGCACCCGGATGCCCTCCCGGTCACCCGGCAGGGTGTGCGTCTGGTCCACGGCTCTCGCGACACGTACTGCATCAACGCCCCCGCCTACCGGCAGGCGAGCCTGCGGATCGCCACCGAGCTGGCCAACCGCTACTCCGACCACCCGGCACTGCGCCTGTGGCACGTCCACAACGAGTACGGCACGTGGTGCTTCTGCGAGCACTGCGAGCACGCCTTCCAGGACTGGCTGCGCGACCGCCACGGCACCCTGGACTCCCTCAACGACGCGTGGAGCACCGACTTCTGGTCCCAGCGGTACGGCCGGTGGGACGAGGTCCTGCCGCCACGCGCCACCCAGTACCTGCCCAACCCCGCGCAGGAACTCGACTACCGGCGCTTCCTGTCCGACTCGATGATCCGCCACTACCGCGACCAGCAGGCCGTTCTCGCCGGTCGTTGGCCGGTCACCACGAACTTCGTCGTCGACGACTGGGTGCCCGTCGACCACGCCGCCTTCGCCCGCGAAGTCGACCTCGTCGCCATCGACCACTACCCGACGACGATCGGTGAAGCGCCGGCCGAGCGCGCCTTCGCCGCCGACCGGGCGCGTGGCTGGGCTCGTGCCGCCGGCCATCCCGACGGCCGCTGGCTGCTCATGGAGCACGCAGCCGGCGCGATCCACACCGACGGCGTCCTCCGGTCGCTGCCACCCGGATCGATCACCGAGGCGGCCGAGACCCACCTGGCCCGCGGTGCCGTCGGCATCATGTACTTCCAGTGGCGGGCCTCCCGCGGCGGCGCCGAGCAGTGGCACCCGGCGATGATCCCGCACGAGGGATCCGACGGGCCCGTCTTCGACGAGATCACCAGGCTCGGCGCGGCGCTGGCCACCCGCGCGCCCGAGGTCGTCGACGCCGACGTCGCGCTCGTCTACGACGAGCAGACGATGTGGGCCTGGCAAGGCAAGCACCTGCCGACGCGGCACGTCGACTACGACCGCCTCGCCCTGCGCTGGCACGCCGCGCTCACCGAGGCCCACGGCAACGTCGACGTCACCCCACCCGGCGCCGACCTCGGTCGCTACCGGCTGGTCGTCGTGCCCGCCCTCTACCTGATGTCCGCGACCACGCACAACTGGCTGCGTTCCCACACCGGCGACCTCGTCCTGACCGCCACCTGCGGCTTGGTCGACGAACACGCGCGGGTGACCCCCTCCTCGCTGCAGGACATCATCGGAGCCCGTGTCACCGCCCGGATCTGGCTGCCGCCCACCGAACCGGTCGTGCTCGCAGACGGCCGCACCGCCGGCCTGTGCTTCGAGACGCTCCAACCGACGACGGCCCGGGTCCTGCACACCACGGCGGACGGCTCACCGGCGGTGATCCGAAACGGCCGCGTGACCTACATCGCGGCACTCGACCTCGTGGACCCAGCCCTGACGACACCCGACGCCCGGCCCGTCAGCGCATCACTCGGATCCGACGGCACTCGGTCGCGGTAGTCCACCCGCATCGGCGACCGCACAAGAACTGCCGCCGGCACTTCGGTCGACGCAATCGCTTGTTCACTGTCCATCCTCTCGAACCGGTTCACTGCGGTTCACCTGACATCCGGAGCACCAATGGCCTCGACACAGACTGCCCCCGACACCCTGACCGTCGACCTCGACGTCGCGACCGGACCGATCCACGGTGGCGCCGCCGGTTCCCTCTACGGCGTCTACGGCCCCGGTGTGCCCAGCGACGCCGTGCTCGCCGGCTTCTACCCCAAGACCCTGTCGACCAAGGCCCAGGACGGCGTCCAACACCCCGGCGCCGACGCCCTGGAGGTGGTCGAGCCCTTCGTGGCCAACGGCGGTCGCGACGTCTACATCTACATGGCCGACATCTACCGGGGCTTCCCGTACCGGCGGGAGCCCGGTCAGGCCGGTCGGGACGACTACCGGGCCAAGGTGGAGGCCCAGGTGCGGCAGGTGGTCGCGTCGCCGTACCGCGACCACATCGTCTACGTGCCGTTCAACGAGCCGGAGGGCAACTACTACGGCGAAGGGGAGCACAGCTACGACGGGGTGAGCTGGCTGAACGACCCGCGGGCCTTCTTCGAGGAGTGGGACCTGCTCCACGACCTGATCAAGCGGCTCGACCCGCGCGCCCGCATCGCCGGCCCCAACACCAGCATCCTCTACGACCAGGTCCGGTACTTCCTGGAGCACTGCAAGGCGAACGACCGCCTGCCGGAGGTCATCACCTGGCACGAGCTCTCGTCGCCGGACAGGGTGCGCACCAGCGTCGCCAAGTACCGCTCATGGGAACGGGAACTCGGCATCGGCCCCCTGCCGATCAACATCAACGAGTACGCCTTCCGCTACCACCTCTCCGTACCCGGCCAGATGATCCAGTGGATCGCCGCACTGGAGGAGTCCAAGGTGGACGGCGACCTGGCGTACTGGAACATCGACGGCAACCTCAACGACAGCGTGGCCGAGGCCAACAAGGCCAACGGCCAATGGTGGCTGTTCAACGCCTACGGCCGGATGAGCGGCGACACGGTCCAGGTGACACCTCCTCACCCCGGAGAGCAGTACACCCTCCAGGGCGTGGCCACGCTCGACCACGGCAAGAGGCAGGCCCGCCTCCTCTTCGGCGGCGCCGACGGCGCGGCGGACGTGCGGTTCGCCAACGTCGACCGACTCCTGTTCGGCGACCGGGTCCACGTCACCGTGGAAGAGATCGCCTGGACAGGACAGCTCGGCGACTCCCCCGCGCCGAGGCCCCTGCTCGACGCCGTGCGCGAGGTCGGCGACGACGGCTTCGTGCTGCCGTTCACCGACCTGGACGCGATGTCGGCCTACCAGGTGATCATCAGCCCGGCCGGCCACGGCCCCACCGCCGGCGCGAGCACACGGTGGCGGCGGACCTACGAGGCCGAGGACGCCGCGCACACCGGCACCGGCTGGAGCCTCAGCGACCCCGAGGGCAGCGCCGACGACGTCAGCAAGTTCGCCACCTCGAACCTCCATCACGTCAGGGGGCTGCGCACCGGTTCCGACGTCGTGCTCTCGTTCGCCGTGGACGTGCCGGAGACCGGCGACTACGACATCGGAGTGTTCTCCAGCAGCCATTTCAAGGACGCGAACGTCGTGCCACACGGCCCGACGAACGTGTTCCTGCGCGTGGACGGCGAACAACCCCGAGAACTGCGCTTGCCGATGTCGTACGAGTGGGCGGTATGGGAGCGCACCGACACCCGCGTGCGATTGGACGCCGGGGCGCACACCATCACTCTGGCCGCGTCCGACCCGCTGCTCGGCTCGACCCGCGGTGACGCGGCCATCGACAAGATCGACCTCGCGCTGGTCGACCTGGGCTCGGACGGCTGGGCGTCCTACGAGGCCGAATACGCCGACCTGCGCTCCGCCGAGCCCCAGTACGGCATCGAGGGGGCATCGGGCCCCGGGATCGCCGCGGTACCGCGCGGCGGGTCGGTCACGTTCTGGGTGCACGCCGCCAACGACGGGTACGCGACGGTGTGCTTCGACCACCTCGGCGGCGGCCAAGCGGACGTGGCGCTCAACGGCCACACCGTCGAGGGCGTCATCGTCGGCACCCACCCCGGCACCGACATCGCGCGCCTGTTCCTCTCCGCCGGCGTCAACCGGCTGACCGCGGTCGGCGACGACGGCACCCTGCTCCTCGACCGGGTCCGCGTCGGCCCGGCCGACGCGACGGGGGTGGTGAAGGTGGAGGCCAAGTCCGGGCAGGCAACCGGGGCAGCGACGTTCAGCGACGACTTCCCGTACGCCTCAGGGCTGGTCGCGACGAACATCGGTGACGGGCCGGAGAACGCACTGGTCCTCGACGTGCCGGCCGAGCGGACCGGCGGGCACGTCCTCGTGATCCGCTACGCCAACGCCGAGGAGTCCGTCCCGACGCACTACAACCCGGACCTGGTGACGCAGTACGCGGACATCTCCGTCAACGGGCAGGTGCACCGAGTCGCGTTCCCGAACACTCTCCACCCCAACCAGTTCCGCGACCTGGCGGTGCCGGTGGACTTGGTGGCCGGGACGAACCGGCTCACGATCACGGCGCCGAAACCCGAGGGCGCCGCGGCCGACCAGTTCGGACAGCGCTCGAAGTACGCACCCGCCATCGACTACCTGATCGTCGCGCCGCTCGTCGGCTGACGCGCTCGAGCCTACAGCGCGGCTTTCCCCGTGAAGAGTGCGAGCAGCTGATGACTTGTCACGCCCCCAACGGGGCGTGACAAGTCATCAAGCGATCCGTGCGGCGCTGCTGCCCTGAGGAACGCGACGCCTTCGACGCCAGCTCCCGCCACGCCCTCGGCCAGGCCGTGGAGCACATCGGCACACCGGCGTCGCGCAACCGCGCCTCCACCGCTGCGATCATCGCCGAGGAGATCGTGCGGTGTCCGTACTCGGTGAACTCCACACAGAAGTGCATGACGTCGACCCTCAGGCTGCGGTCCACCCAGACCTGCACCGCGCGGCCCGGGCAATCGGTGTGCCCGGCGGGGTCGAGCGGCGTGGTGTCCTCGTCGTCGCACAGCTCCTCCAGCGCCGCAACGTCGTCGGGTAGGTCGTGCCGGGTCTCGATGATCATGTAGCCCAACTCGGTGAACCGGGTCACCTCATCGACCAACGTGGCGCGTTGCTCGCGCGGGTGAGGCCGACGACCCCGCGCTCGCGCATGACCCGGCCGACCCGTTTGTGATTCACCCGACGGCCACGACGGCGCAGCGTGGCGACGATCCGCGGACGCCCGTAGGCACCCCGGTGGCAGGCGTGGACCTCGCCGATCTCGGCGGCCAGGCGCTCGTCGTCCGCAGCCCGCTCCGCCCGGGTTGGGGTGGCGGCGAGCCATTCGTAGAAGCCCGGACGCCGCACGCCCAGGACCCTGCACAGCCGGGTGACGCCGAAGACGGCGCGATGCTCGGAGATGAACCGGTAGCTGCGGGTCAACGACCCATCTCCTTGGCAAAATACGCGGCGGCTTTCCGGAGGATGTCCTTCTCCAACTCCAGTTCCGCCACCCGCTTGCGCAGCGCCCGCAGCTCCTCCTGGTCCACCACCGCCGCCGCGTCGACCGGTCCGACCTGCGCCTGTTCGGCGGTGCGTACCCAGTTGCGCAGGGTCTCGTGGTTCACGCCCAACTCGCGGGCGACCTGCCGCAACGGCCGGTCCGACGAGCGGGCCAGCTCGACGGCGTCCCTGCGGAACTGCTCGGGGTACTTCGACTTGCCTGACACGGGGAACATCCTTCCCCAGACCGCTGTCTGGGATCAGGGTGTCCGGTTCAAGGGGACAACCTCAATCATCGTGCCGATGCAGTTCGGACCAGACCGGTGGAACAGTGCGAGCGGCTGTACGCCGAGCGCGTCGGCGAGGACGAAGACGCGGTCGAGGCTGGGTGACTGTCTGCCGTTCTCGATGCGGTTGACGGTCTTGCGGTCGAAACCGCAGGCTTCGGCCAGCGGTCCCTGTGTCCAGTCGCAGCGCCGCGATGCGGTGCGGTGCGGTGCGGTGCCGAATCGTGTCCGGTTCTCAGTGAGGGGCACATGGTCCGACGTGGGCGTGGGGCCAGTCCGGGGCTTCGGCCATGATCTTGCCGACGGGACCGGCTCGTTGCCGTGTCGCCCGGCCGCACCAGGCGAACCGGGCCATCGGTGGAAATAGGCAAGGTCTGATGCCTACTTCGGCGGCACCTGCTGCCCAGCGACTTGAAGCAGCCAAGCAGAGGACTATTTGGTTGTATGCCTTGCTCTGTTCGAGTGGTACGCGGGTGGTTCCGCGTCAGTCCGGTGGTGCGGAGCGGTCACGCAGGGCGTTCCACTCCTCCACGATGAAGGCCCTCGCGATGATCACGTCCAGAACCGACCAGGATCTGCTCGACGGCTGGTTACAAGCCAAACAGCGGCGAGGTGAGCGGAGGCGTTCGCAGGATCCGTACCTGCACCTTGGGTTGCGGTTCGCGTTCTACGGGCGGATGTCGACCTCGGAGCACCAGGATCGGCACACCTCTCGGCTGTGGCAGCGGGAGATGAGCGAGCTGCTGGTCGAAGGCCACGGGGTGGTCGTGGCGGAGTTCTTCGACGAGGGGGTCTCGCGTCGCCGTAAGTGGTCCAACCGGCCGGAGGGTGACCGGTTGCTGGAGGCGTTGGCCGATCCGGACCGCGGGTTCGACGCGATCGTGGTGGGAGAGTACGAACGGGCGTTCTACGGCCGCCAGTTCGACGAGATGGTGCCGCTGATCCGGGCCGCCGGTGTGCAGGTGTGGCTGCCGGAGGTCGCCGGCCCAGTGGATCTGGATGACGGCGAGCACCGCCGGTTGATGCGATTCCTGGGGGCGCAGTCCCAGCGTGAGGTGATCCGAGCCCGCAACCGGTCGCTGCGGTCGATGAAGGCCCAGACCGAACTCGGCCGCTATCTGGGAGGCCGCCCGCCCTACGGGTACATGCTGGTCGACGCGGGGCCGCACCCGAACCGTGCGGATGCGCGGTGGGGGCGGCGGGCGTGGAAGTTGGCGCCGGACCCGCGGACCGCCCCGCACGTGAAGTGGATCTTCGCCCGCCGCCTGGAGGGGATGTCGGTGGCGGGGATCGCCCGCGGGCTCAACGAGCGGGGTGTGCCGTGTCCGTCGGCGGCCGATCCGGGGCGCAACCGGCACCGGTCGGGGCAGGGGTGGGGTGCGCCGACGGTGAAGACGATCCTGGAGAATCCGCGCTATACCGGTCGGCAGGTGTGGAACCGGATGGCAGGCGACCGTGACGAGGTCGACCCGCGCACCGGACGGCCGGGCCAGTACCCGAACCTGCCGCAGGACTGGGCGATCTCTCTCGATGTCGCGCACGCGCCCCTGGTGGGTATGCGGGAGTTCACCGAGGCGCAGAAGGTGCGTGCCCGGCGCCCGGCGGGTGATGGTGGTCGCCGGGAGTACCTGTTGGGTGGGTTGGCGGTGTGCGGGCTGTGTGATCGTCGGATGGACGCGCACTGGGTGAACGGCCGTCCCGGTTACCGCTGTCGCCACGGCTACAACAGTTCTCGTCCGCGTCCGGCGGGCGCGCCGAGTCCGCTGTACTGGCGGGAGAATCGCCTGCTGGAGCACATCGCCCTCGTGGTGATGCCCGACCGACCGGTGTGCGCTGAGACCGGTGGTGCGGTTGTCGCGTCGTGGAGCGAAGGCACTCGGGTGATCTGCGCACGGGACGGCGTCGAGATCCGCCATGAGTACGGTCCCCGGGCGCCTGTCGGACGGCGGCGGAAGACCACGGCCTGATCCGGTCGTGCTGGTTGTCCGCATCCTGGATCAGCATCCGCGTCAGCGGGTGGCGGGGGTCTGCGGTGACGGGCCGGTCGGCGGTCCGTCGATCGGGGCTGTTGGTCGGAGGTCAGTAGCCGCCTGGTGCGGTCGGGGTGGGCGGTGGCGGTATGAGGTCGCGCAGGTAGCCGATGCCGGCGGTGACGAGGTAGTCCGCCGATGCGGTGTCCAGTTTCCAGGGGTGTCGCAGCAGCAGTTTTCGCAGCTGGCTGTTGTCCTTGATCCGGGCGGGTCGTGTGGGTAGTCGGGAGAATCGCTCGCCGTCGGATCCCCAGTGCGGGTCGGTCGGGTCGTCGAGGGCGGTGAGGAAGCGGTCGACCAGTCTTGGCCAGGTGGGTGTGCCCCACCAGTGGCGGCAGGCGAGTCCGCCGTGCGCGGCGGCGCGCCGGAAGGCGTAGTGGGCGCTGTGTTCCTCGGCCTGGATGGCGACGGTGCCGAGTGTTCCGGCGACGTGGTCGGTGAGCTCGTCGAGTCCGTCGCGGGCGATGTCGGCCAGCGTGGCCCCGATGGGCAGCCTGCGGTCCGGGTCGATGAGCCAGCGGCAGAGCCTGCCCATGAGCCAGTCGACGGCCTCGATGTCGAGGCGGTCCAACTCGGAGGTGGGCGAGTGGGCGTCGATGCCGCAGTCGGTGCGCCAGCGACGGATCATGTCCCGGACCCTGTGGGTGGTGTGGGAGTTGATCCGCAGCATGTCCCCGTCGCCCAGCGGGCCGTCTCCGGCGTGCCAGTCTTCCACGGGGCTGTTACGCCACGCGCTGTTGACCAGGCCGACGGCGGCCAGGTCCAGCACGGCGCCGACGTGGTCGGGGTCGATGCCGACCTGGTGGCGCAGCATCGCCTCCACCAGGTTCTCCTCCTGCTCGGTGGTGGGTTCGCCTTGCCTTGCGGCACCCTCGTCCGTGCTCATGCAGACGCCCTTCACCGATTCGGCAGCCAGTGGCGGTCGCAGCCGACGGCGACTCTAACCACGGCGACCATCCGCCGGTAGACGCGCGCCTGCGTGTCCGTGGACGTCCACCGATCCCCCTCCGGCACGCACGACCGACGAACGCACAGCTCACGCCTGTACCACTCGACGTCCTCTGCGTGGGACCGCGTCCATACCTACGCGCTGCGGCTGGAGGGCGCCTACACGAAAGGGTGAACTGGTGCTTCGTCAGGCTGGCACGCCGCCGCACCGGACCACGCTGCGGACCGGACCGCGACCACCGTGAAATGATCATGATTTTCCGGTGGCACGGCACAACAAAGGGCGGCGATGATGACGGGTCGGGACATCATGATGGCCTGGATGGGACGGCAGGAGGACACGCCGCGGGGAAGCCACCGCCGGTGCCCCGAGCCCGCGGACGGCCTGCGGTTCGCCTTCTACGGCCGCACCTCCACCATCGACCACCAAGACCCGGAAACCTCGAAAGCGTGGCAGATGGAAGTCGCCTCCGAGACGATCGCCGGACACGGCCACATCGTGAAGGTGTTCTTCGACGCCGGGCAGTCCCGCCGCGGCGCGTGGCGCGACCGTCCCGCAGCCGCCGAGCTGCTGGCCGCGCTACGCGACCCGAACCGGGGATTCGACGCGATCATCGTGGGGGAATACGAGCGCGCGTTCGCCGGCGACCAACTGCCGCGACTGTTGGCCCTGTTCCGCCGCCATGGGGTGCAGGTGTGGCTGCCCGAGTCCGGGGAGGCGATCGACATGGACAACCCCGAGCACCGGGCCCTGGTCAAAATGCTGGGAGGACAGTCGCTGCGCGAGGTCGTGCGTGCCCGCCACCGCGCGATGGCCTCCATGCGCGTACAGACCCTGGAAGGGCGCTTCCTCGGCGGCCGGGCGCCCTACGGCTACCGGCTCGTCGAGTCCGGTACGCACCCCCGTCTCGCGGACGCCCGCCGCGGCCGCATGACCTACCGCCTGGAGGCCGACCCGGAAACCGCGCCGGTCGTACGGTGGTTGTTCGCCGAACGCCGGGCCGGCCGCAGCGTCGACAGCCTGGTCCGCGACCTCAACGACCGCGGCGTCCCCTGCCCGGCCGCGCACGACTCCGACCGCAACACCCACCGCACCCGCCGCCGCTGGACCGCCGAGACGGTCACGGTGATCCTGCAGAACCCGCGCTACACCGGCTGGCAGATCTGGAACCGGCAGGGCGTCGACCACGACCACACCACCCCCGCCGACCGCAGGCGCCGCCGCATGGTCAAACGCAACCCGACCGACCGGTGGGTCGTCTCCCGGCAACGCGCCCACACCCCACTGGTGAGCGAACAGGACTTCGTCGCTGTACAGCGGCTGCGCACCCGACGCGCCACCACTACCGGCGAGACCCGCGAGTACCTGTTCGCCGGCCTGCTGCACTGCGGAACCTGCGACCGACGCCTGGACAGTCACTGGGTCAACGGACGCGCCGGCTACCGCTGCCGCCACGGCCACACCGGACCACGCACCGACGACCGACCGGCGACCCTCTACCTCCGCGAAGACCGCCTGATCACCAGGATCGGCCGCGCGCTGCACCTGCCCGCCGCCGCGAGCCCGCGCACGGTGGCCCAGCGCATCCGCGCCAACCAGGCGGTGGTCGTCTGCCGCGCCGACACGGTCACGATCGACGGGACACTTGCCGCTCCCACGCGGGAAAAGGAAAACCCCACGGAGCCGGTCCACTATGCTGGAACCAACCCCATGGGGTAACAATGTGTCCGAACTTGAACCCCCACGCGTGGGATACATCCCACCCAGGGGGCCGAATCCCCGCACCTCGTCACCGCGATGATCTTGTGTGTTCCCCGTCCGCCGTGGGGACGTGTCACACGAAGAACGTAGCACAGGCGATCTTCCGGTGTCCCACCGTCCACAGTGGCTGTTGTCCCCGCTGACGTACCGGTCAGAAGCCTTTGCAAACAGGATCTCCGATTTAGACACTGTGATCAGCGACCTGCCCAGTCAGTGGCTCGTGTCGGCTTGCATTTCGGTGCACTGCAGTGACGTTGTGGAGCCGTAAGCGCGTGCCGTCAAGGTCTTGCACCGTTAGACCGTGGAGCCGTCCTCGGCGTCATGGCGGGTCTTGATGGCTGAGCCTGTAGGCCATCGAGTGGTGGCGTCTGCGCGGATGCCTTGCAGAGAAGCTGGATCGAGCGTCGTTTCGCGCAAGTCGGCGCCTCGCAGGTCGGCGTCGGACAAGTTCGCACCTACCAGGTTGGCTCCCACCAGACTCGTGTGATGCAGGACGGCATTCCGTAGGTCGGCATCCTCGAGGTTGGCCTTGCGCAAATCGGCACCGGTCAGATCGGCATGCCGCAAATCTGCTCCCGCCAACCAGGCTCTGGCCAGGTTGGTGTGTCGGAACACCGTCCTGGCCAGTTGCGCCCCTCGGGGCAGCAACAGACTCCTCAGATCGACACGGGACAGGATCAACGCCGGACTCCCGGCCGCCTCGGGGCGCCGGGAGAGGACGACCATGACGGCCTGGATGTCGGGCATACGTCGCTGCAACCACGGAAGCCGCTCATCAACGACCCCGTCCGCGGGGCGTGACTTCCTGGGTTCGTCAACGCCCCAGGGCGCATGGTTGCGCACGAACACTCCCAAGACGAACTGCACGGTGTTCCGGTCCGCCGGCGAGTTGCGTGCGATCCGCTCCAACGCGTAGATGCCGCCGACACGGACGTCCAGGTTGTCGCTGCCGAGTTGGTCGATCGCCCGGGTGAACCGCTCGGTGATCTGACCTTCCCGACTCACCTGCACCTGGCGCCACGCCGCGGCAGCACCCACGAGGACCAACAGCCCTCCTACCGCCTGTAGGAGAGTTGATCGCACGCTGTTCTGCAGCTGTCCTTGCGCCTGCTGGAGCTGGATGCGCTTCTCAGCATCAACGACGCCACGCAACGCAGTCTCGCCCAGAGGCGGATGTAGCCACTGGGGAACCAAGGCTGCGACGAACACAACGACCACTAGGAACGCGATGACGACAAGGCCACCGCGCCATAAGGCTCCCCGACTCATGCAACGCATCCTCGCCGAGATGGCGGCCTACCGGTGGTCGAACCGCACAACACTCCGTACCCGTCTGCGACTGTCCCGCCAAGGATACCGACGCTGACGCACCGACCACGTTGCCATCGTGGCCGGCTCCTTGGTGCCCACCTGCGGCCGCCGCGTCGCACGAGTGCTTGAAGAACTACCGGGGACTTGGCAGAGCAGCAGGCTCGTCGGTGTGTTGTTACAGCAGTTCGCGCAGTTCCGCTGCCTGGGGGTGGTCCGGTCTGTAGACCTCCAGGACGATTTCTAGTGCCTTGATCGCCCACCCACGGGCCGCGTCCGATTCGCCGAGCACGGAGAGCGCGAACGCCTTGGTGTTCCAGTAGGCCGCGAGCAGTGGATGTTCACTGGGCAGGGCGACCACCTGCTCGGTCTAGAGCACCGAGTCGATCAGCTCGAGCGCGGTCAGCAAACCGACAGCACGATCGACTTCCTGGACGCCGAGAGCCGAGTGCACTCCAGCATCCCCGTCCCGCTGATGTGGGACGCCGAGGTCGACAAGCGCAACGGTGAGCACGTCAACCCCGCCACTGTCGGCACCGCGGTCCAGACCGCCGCCGACGGTTCCACACACCTCGTTGTCACCCCAGACCCGGTGTGGTTCAACGACCCCAAACGCGCCTACCCGATCACGGTCGACCCGACCTACGCGGTCGGCACGGCGTACTCCAGCTTCGACACCCGGCTGCAGTCGGACCACACGACCGACCAGTCCACGTCGCCGGAGCTGAAGCTTGGCACCTACAACCGCAGCGCGGTCAAGGCGCGGTCGTTCCTCAATTCTCCGTCGCCTCGTTCAAGGGCAAGCAGATCCTGAACGCGCACCTGCCGATGTTCGAGACGTGGTCCTACTCGCGCACCCCGTCGACGATGATCGTCCGCAGCACCCACCATCGCGTCGACCTCACCTGCCGAGGTATCCAACGCTCGCAGCACCCGAGCCGCCTGATCGCCGACGCCGGCCGCACACCCGCGACGGTCAGCCGAAGCAACTCTTCACAACCCGCGCGATCAACCTGACCGGCCGCTTCATCTCCGACACCACGACCACCCCCATCCGGCAGGACAAGGACCTACCGGACAACAGCCTCCCAGTCACACGAGCCATAACTAAGCGGCGACACGCTACTGGGTCGCGTCCGTGTCACTCTCGGTCTCCCCGTCGACGAACTCACCCAAACGTTTCTGGAAAGCCAGGTTCCGCGGCAACTCGTCCTTCCAAGTCTCCGAAAAGACGACTGCGGCCTTCCCCTCCGACATCGGCATCACACCGGCTGAGTTCAACACCGCGATACAACCCACCACCTCACAACCCATGTCGCGCAGCCGGGTGAGTATCACCTCCAGATTGTCGCCGTCACGTGCCCACCGGGCGACCTCGTCCAGATCGACGTCGACTCCGAAGAAGTCCTCAAGCCTCACCTGCGTCCTCCGACTCTATTGCCGTGGATGTCGTACTTGGAGCCGCCCTGCCGATAACCATTGTGCATACGCGTCCCTTCGAATACCACATACTGCACATTGTGCACGACGGCAGCCTCCGCCACGACCATCTTCACCCCTTCAGCCAGGGCACGAATCCCAGGCCCGACCTGGCCCCTGCCGAACACAGACAGATCCCGCATGACCAGTGTACGGACTCCCGCCGAGTCGACCTCAATATTGACTTTGCCGGCCACCAGAACATCTACACCGTTGAGCTTAAGGGTATTCCGATACGTACCGTCCGAGTAAAAACCTCCGGAATTAGAGCCGGAATCGGCGTTGGACGCACCACCTCCGGAACGAGGAGCAAAGCTGCCCATGCCGAAACCCGCTCCGCCGGCGGCGGCGAGCCCCTCGATGAGGGCCTCCATGTCTGCGGCGCCGCGCGCGTGGCTCACCGCAGCCTCGCCGAAGATCGCTTCGTCTTCCTGCAACCGATGGTACGTCTTCAGATCGCAGTCAGAACTCTGCGCCGCGAGGGCCTCAGAACACCTGGCGCGGAGGGCGAAGACGGTTCTCCACAGCGCGTCGTAGTCGCTGGCGATAGGTGTGTTCCCGGCCGGCTTGTTCGCAGCCAGCCCGGACTCCAGGAACGCGGGGTTGAAGTTGACACCGGGTACCCCGGGCACCCTATAGCCGTCGATCTCGCCGAAGTTCGGCAATTGCCCGGCAGGGGCGTCGCCACCGAGCATCGGGTCGTTCGACGGCGCGCCACAGCAGTTGTCGTAATCGGGCACGGCGCAGCCGGCACCGTCCGGGCCGCAGCGCAACAGTCCGGTGGGGTCGCTGTAGGTGGTGGGGTTGTTGTCGGCGTAGGCGTAGCCGGTCCACTGTTGGGGGTTCTCGAGGTCGAGGATGGGGTCGACGCTGATGAAGCGGCCGGTGACGGAGTCGTATTTGCGGGCGCCGATGTCGGTGAGGCCGGTTGTCTCGCTGACGGGTTTGTTCAGGTATCCGTGGCGGTCGGGCCAGGGCAGGCCTTCTGGTGGGTTGAGTTGGTTGCCGTAGGGGTCGAAGGTGCGGCGGCTGACGGCGAAGCCGACGGACTGGACCGCGACGGAGTTGGTTCCGTGTAGGTCGGAGATGAGGTAGGTGGGGTTGGTGCCGGCGACGCGCAGGGCGATGGTGGTGCCGTTGTGGGTGTAGTAGCGGGTGCCGGTGACGGCGCCGGTGGCGTTGTTGCGGGTCAGTTCCTGGCCGGGCAGGTAGAGGGTGGTCTTGCCGGGGTCGCGGCGGATGAGTTGGTTGCCGTCGGCGTCGTAGACGTACTTGGTGGTGCCTTCGGGTGAGGTGACGGTGTCGAGCCGGTTCTCCTTGTCCCACGTCAGCGTTTGTTGGCCGGTGGGGAGGGTGCGGCGGGTGGTGTTGCCGGACTGGTCGTAGCCGTAGGTCGACAGCGTCTGGCCCAAGGGGCCGGTGGTGGTGGCGCTGGTCAGCGAGTGCGGTCGAGGGCTGCCCTTGACGGGGTAGGCGTAGGTCGTGGTGGTGTCGCCGGTGGTGCCGGGCAGGGCGTGTTGGGTCTGGGTGGTGCGCAGGCCGCCGGGTTCGAAGGTCCAGGACGTCCAGTACGGGGTGGGGCCGCCGATGTTGGCGTGGCCTTCGGTCGTGGACGGGCTGGCGGCGCAGTTGTCGGTGGCGGTCCAGGCGTGGTCCAGGCGGCGCAGGGCGTCGTAGGAATAGCACTGGGTGCGGACGGGGGCGCGGCCCTCGGGTCCTCGGGTGTTGACCGACTTGGTGACGTTACCGGCGTGGTCGTAGGTGTAGCGGGTGGCGTCGATCTGGGGTTCTGCCAGGGCCGCGGTGAACTTGGTGCCGGCGAGTCGGCGGGTGTGCGGGTCGTAGTCGTAGGTCAGGCGGGCGCTGTTGTGCGAGGGTCCGAGGGTGAACTCGCGTGCTTCGCCGAACGGTGTGTAGAGGGCGTCGGACACGTAGACGTTGTTGCCCGAGGTGATTGTCGGTTGGCCGTGCGAGTTGTAGTTGGTGCCGACGGCCTCGCTGACCAGACCGCCGCCGCCGGGGTATTGAAGGTGGTTGAGCAGGCCGGTGGTGGTGTAGCCGTAGGAGGTGGTGTAGATGGCGTTGAGCCCGGTCTCCGCGACGGGGATTCGTGTCAGGACCTTGCCGACGAGTCCGCTGCCGTTGTACTCGGTCGGGCCCGAGTCGTACGCGCCGTCCGGGGTGTAGCGGGTGGAGTAATACGGTAGGCCGACGCCGTTGCGGGCTCCGTCGTATCGCCATTCTGCGAGCTTGGTGCCGCTGGTGGAGTCGGCGTACTCCGCGGTCTTGCGGCCGAGGGCGTCGTAGGTGAAGGCGAGTGTCTGGTCGCGCGCGTTCCTGGTGGTGAGGATCTGTCCGGCGAGGTCGTAGGTGGTGTGGGACGTGCCCGCGTCCGGGTCGGATTGACTGGTCTTGCGGCCGAGGAAGTCGTAGCTGAACGTCCACTGGTTGCCGGTGTGGTCGGTGAGTGAGGCCAGCTGTCCCAGCGGGGAGTACGCACGGGTGGTTGTCTGGAACGTGCCGCCGGTGACGGTGTCGCCGTTGATGGTCGGTGGCGTGGTGTAGTCGCGGGACTCGGTTTCACGGCCGCGGGCGTCGGCGAGGATGGTGCGGGTGACGCCGCCGTGGGGTGGGAAGACGGTCGTCCGGTCGCCGCCGTGGACGGTCCTGGTTTTCCACGTCGCGGTGGTGCCGTTGTAGGCGGTCGCCAGGGTCGCGCGTCCGGCGCCGTCGTAGTCGGTGACGGTGCGGTCGTTGACCTGCGCCGCGGCGTATCCGACCAGGGTTGTGGTGGGTGCTCCGGTCGCGGTCCACCGGTTGTAGCTGTGGCGGACCCGGCCGTGGGAGTCGTAGAAGAGGTCCTTGCCGACGGTGCCTCCGCCGACCGCGTCGGCCTGTGTCTGGCGGAGTTGGCCGAACCCGTCGAGCAGGTCGATCTTGGTCAGGTAGTTGGTGCGCCCCAGGCCGTAGTCGACGAAGGTCTTGTTGGTGACGGCGAGCGGCCCGTCGGTGCGGACGAGGTAGGAGTAGGTCACGGACGCGGGGTCCGATGGGGTCGCGTACTTGCGCTGGCCCGGTTTCCATACCGCGGTGAGTCGGCCGAGGGCGTCGTAGTCTGCGTCGGTGCGCCGGGCGCCGACGTCGATCGTGGCGGTGGGTTGGCCGCGTCCCGGGTCGAGTTCGACCGTGCTGGTCTGGTTCTTGGGGTTGGTCGTGACGGTCTTGGTGAGTACGCCGCCGTCGGCCGGGGTGTAGGCGATGCTCGTGACGCGCGCGAGCGCGTCGGGCCTGGCCTCGAGCGCGACGGTCTTGGTGAGGATTCGCCCGGCCGTGTCGTAGGTGACGGAGCCAGTTGTGGCGAAGGTGAGTACGTCGCCGGTGTTGGCGGTGGCGGTCTCCACGCGCGTGGCGTCGCCTGCGTTGACCTGGTGCAGGGCCGTCTGCTGGTCGTAGTAGGTGCGCGCGGAGCTGAGGATGGACGTCTGTGCGACACCGTCGGCAGGGCAGGCCTGTTGGGACACGGTGGCTTGCGAGACCCGGTCGCGGATCCAGGCGGTGGTGTTGTCGGCGTAGGTGGTCCTGCTGCACAGATCCGGGACGCCGTCTGCGGACCCTGTGCTGTTCGTCAGCCTGCCGATGTTGTCGTAGCGGCTGGTGGTCGTCGTGGTGCGGGTGCCGCCACCGGCCAGGTGGGTGATCGCCCTGCTGCGGGTGACGGCGACGATGTCGGCGGTCAGTGCGGGGAGTCCGGTGCGGGGACGGGTCGCGGTGGTGCCGATGACGGCGGGTTCGGCCAGGCTGGTGGAAATGCGTGCGCCGCCGTCGCCGTTGAAGGTCTCGGTTTCGAGCGCGGTGCCGGCGAACTTGTCGTGGTCGGTCAGGCTCTCACCGAGCGAGTTGATGACCGACGCGCTGCGGCGTGCGTCGCCCGGCAGTGTGTCGCCGTCCATGCCACGGAAGTAGGTGGCGCGGGTGAGTGTCTGTTTGTCGGCGACCTCACCGAAGGCGTGTCCGGGGTTTCCGGTGCGAGTCTCGACTTGGCCGTAGCCGCGGAACTGGCCGTAGGTGCGGTGTTCGGGTCGGACGAGTTCGAAGTCGTCGTAGTGCCATGCGGGTGCACCGAGGTAGGTGTAGGTGGTCACCCTGGTCGGTGACACCGCGTTGAGGTCCTGCATCTCGACTTTGTCGACCACGTACTTGTGGAAGAAGTCCAGGCTCGGTTCCTCGTTGAACGGCAACGTCCAGTACACCGGGTAGCAGCGGCGGGTGTTGTTCGCCAGGTCGCTCGGAACACTGGTATCGGTGCAGTCCTTGGCGCTGTAGGTGACCCGGATGGCGGAGCCGGTCTCGGTCTTGATCGTGGTGAGCCGTTTGTGGGCCATCGCCGACATGTTGCGGTAGCCGACGACGCGGTTGTCGTAGGCCTGGTACTCGAATGTGAGCGGTGGAAGCGCGGTCGAACTGCCGTTCTTGTGTCCGGTGCGGGTGATCGAGGTGAGCAGCAGTTCCTTGACGCTGTCGTCGACGTGTGGGAACTGTTGGGCGAGGCGGTACTCGTCGACCTTGACCGGGCCGGTGCCCTGGTTGTACTGGGTGGTGATCGTGGTCAGGCGCTTGGTGGACCAGTACGACGGCGAGTGGACGTTGCACACCGCGCCGGGCTTGCATTCCCGGTCCTGGGGCGCGTCCGGCCAGTGCTTGCCGTTGGTGGAGTTGAACTTCGCCGGGTCGCAGTCGAACGTCGCGTCGGGCTGGCAGCGCTCGGTCACATCGAACACGACCTGGTTCGGCGCCACGGCTCCGAAGACCGAGCCGCTGATGTTGCGCAGGCCGTAGTCGATGCGCTTGAGCGTGCCGCCCCGGGTATAGGCGATACCGGTGGTCTGATTGTTGGGGCCGTAGTGGTTGGTCTCGGGCGCGTAGTAGTAGGCGGCGGCGTTGCCGTGCGTGTCCTCGACGAAGTCGAGGTTCCAACGCCAGGCCTGCATGCACCACGAGGCGGCGAAGCCGCTGGGATTGTGACACTTGTCCCCGGCGCGCGGCCCGTACACCGGGACGGCCCACGCGGAGTTCGTCTGTTCCTGGCTGGTGTGGCCGGGGAGGCGGTTGCGGCCGAAGTAGTAGCTGACACCGGAGGCGTTGGTGATCTTCCAATGCTCGCCGTTGTTGACTCCGTTGGCCGCGCCCTGGACGAGTTCGATCCGTGAGCCGCTGTCGTTGGCCTCGCGCCAGGTGCCGGTGGCCTCCTCGTAGACCAGCTCGGTGGCCTGTCCTCCGAGGTTCATGGTGACGATCTGTCCGGCCCAGCACAGGTCACCGGTCTGCTGTGCCTGCGGCAGCGTCTTGTCTTCGGCGCAGGTGCGGTACGTGCGTTCGATCGAACCTGGCGAGTAGTTCCAGCCCTGGCCGATCCAGGAGGACTGGTTGTTCGTCGCCATCGTCCGACCATCCACTGTGGACGAGCTGTACGACAGCGACACACCGGGCGTGACCGGGCCGCCGGACGACACGGGCGGCAGCGTGATGGGGTACGACCAGGAGAACGATCCCCCGCTGCCCGACACCGCCCAGGTACCCGACGGCGACAACGACGAAGCCTTGAAGGTTCCGTTCGGGCTATCGCTCTCCGCGGTGGCCGCCAGCACCATCGGCTCGGCGGTCATGCCCGCTGTCACGGTCCCAGCCGTGGTGTCGTTCGTGGACGGCAGCGGTGTACGGATCTGGCACTGCGGTACGTCCGGTGTAGTGAGCGCGCACTTGGGAAGCTGCTCGAGCCTGAGACGGGCCCCGTAGTCGCCGCCGCTGGCGTTGCGGAATTCGGAGTAGTCCACACCGACCGACATCCGGCCTTCGGTGTCGTCGTCGGGGGTCACGGTGACGATCACACCGGTGACCCCGGCCGCCTGCGCGACGTCCTGGTCGACCACTTCGACGTCGACCCGACGCTCACGGTGGCCCTCGACGGCGACCGTCACCGGTAGGTCGCCCGCACGCCGCGGGGTTCCGCTCGCGGACACCGACGCGCGGCCTGCGTTCGGCCACGTCGCGTCACGTACCTCCGCAGGAGCGTTTTCAGGCTCCGGAGCGGCCTGGGGTTGCAGGGCGAGTTCGACCCGTGGGGTCAGCTTTTCCGGCTGTGTTGCCAGCAACTCGATGGTCCGCACGATGTCGGAGGTGAGTCCGGCCGCGAGCGAGACCGTCATCACCGCCGTCAGAAGCAGGGAGAGCACACGTCTGGGTCGCCCCGGACGAGATCTGGCCACAGTAGACAGACGTGTGGAATCTCCACCGAGCATTGTCAAGCCCCCCGAGAACAGGACCGCGATCGGTCACAGGCGAGCGGAACAGTAAACGATCGGAACCCTCCGGGGAAGGCTTCCCGCAGACGCCCGTACGAGGTCGTCGACCTGCATGATCGGCAGCGCGACGTTACATCCGCGAGGGTGACTCTCGCCACATGGGGTTTCACTGTTCGTAGCTGGCACGGGGTGGCTAGGGTCCGCTCCGGCCCGGTTTGGGTCCGTCGTGGAACCGTCCGGGGGGACTCGTGCGTCTTACATCTTCTGGCTTCGCCGTGCGCAGGCGACCCGCGCTACTCGCCGTGCTCATCGCCGCGGCCCTGGCCGTGCAGACCGTCGCCGGTACGGCTGTCGCGGTGGCAGAGCCGGAACCGTCTCCCACGACGGACACCCCATCATCGTCGGATGTCCGGACACCGCAGGAGAACACGGCGCTGACCGAGGCGCAGCGCACCGGACAGCCGGTACCGGTGGACGGGGAGCTCACCGAGACCAGCACGGTGCTGGCCAACCCGAACGGCACCTTGACCCTCCGGTCGCACGCTAAACCTGTGCGCACCAACAAGAACGGCGCCTGGCACGACATCGACACCGGCCTCGTGCGCGCCGCCGACGGCACCCTGTCCCCCGCCGCCACGCCGGTCGACGTGTCCTTCTCCGCGGGCGGCAGCGCCCCGTTGGTGACGATGCGGGACGGCGACAAGCAGTTCACGCTGAGCTGGCCGTCCCCACTGCCTGTTCCGGTGGTCGAGGGTTCCAGCGCGATCTACCCGGAGCTGCTGCCCGGCGTCGACCTGCGGCTCACCGCGAACAGCACCGGCTACTCCGAAGTGCTCGTGGTCAAGGACGAGCAAGCCGCGGCGAACCCCGCGTTGTCGTCGTTCACGCTGCACGCCGCCACGACAGGTCTCAACCTGACCGGCACCGGTGACGCACTCAGCGCCACCGACGACACGGGCAAGGTCGTCTTCCAGGGCTCCACGCCCATCATGTGGGACTCCTCGACGGACGAGAACCTCGGCCCCGCACCGACTCCGACCGACCCCGGCGGCGCGAAGGTGTCGCGGATCGACGTCGACACCGCCGCCGTCGACACAGGTCCGTCGACCACCGCGAAGCTCACCATCACCCCGGACAGTGAAGCGCTGCGCGGCACGGACGTGCAGTACCCCGTCTACATCGACCCGCTCATGTCACGCCACAAGGCCGCGTGGCTCGAAGTCACCAGCACGGACTGGCAGTACTGGAACGCGGACATGGACGCCCAGGTCGGTCGGTGCGGCAACTGGACCGGATGCGGCGGGAATTGGGTCGCGCGATCGTTCTTCCGGTTCGACACCACCGAACTGAAGCCCCGCAACGGAATCAAGCCGCACCTGTTCGGCGCGGTGATCTACACCATCCAGAAGCACGGCACGTCGTGCACCGCAGAACCGGTCTCACTGCACCACACGGACACGATCTGGCCGACCACCCGCTGGCCCGGTCCCACCGGCAGCGCGGTCGACACCCAGTCCTCGAGCGCGGGCGACCAGTGCGGCGGGGCCGGCTCGGTCGCGTTCAACGCCTGGTCACCGCTCGTGGACGTCATCAACGGCAGCTGGGACTACTTCCACGTCGGGCTGCGCTCACCCGACGAGGCCAACCGCCTGCAGTGGAAGACGTTCGACAACAACCCGTTCCTGGATGTCCTGTACGCCTATCCGCCCAACGTGGCCACCGGTCTGCGGGTGGGCAACGCGGTGAACTGCGGCGGCAAGATCGTCACACCCGACGCGCGTCCGACGCTGTACGCGACGGCCACCGACAACAACATCCCCGCCCTGCCGCTGGAGCTCTACTACGAGGTCTGGACCGCCGACGGCGCCACGATGAAGGCCAACACCGGCGCCTCACCGCCGACCGTCATCTCCTCCGGCAGCCAGGGCTCGTGGACAGCGAACAACAGCCTGCCGGGCGGCGACTACCGGTTCCGGGTCGCGGTGAAGAACCAGTTCCCCGGTGACTCGACCAAGAACCTGTGGGCCGGCCCGTGGTCGAACCTGTCCTACTTCACCGCCCGGCCCAACCCGATCACCGCCACCCCCGAGATCAGCAGCGCGGACTACCCGGCGGACTACTGGGGACGGCCGCAGAACCAGCCCGGCACCGTCACCTTCGACGCCAAGGGCGCCCAGAACATCGTCGGCTTCACCTACACCTTCACCGGCGCCGGCACCGAACGCGTCCCGACGACCGCCGACTGCGACTACAACCAGACCTTCGGCACCACCGGCGGCTGGGTGGCCAACACCGGCGGCAAGGCCACCATCACGCTGCCCGCGGACATCAGTCCCGGACACCACACCGTTCACGTCCGCAGCTTCGACGACGCCCACAAGCTCTCCCCCGAGTCGCAGGCCTACACCTTCTACGTCGCACCTTCCTACATCGCACCCGCGCCCACCCAGCGGATCGAAGCCGAGACCATCACCACGACCGGCACCGTCACCCGCACGGTGACCACCGATCCGATGGCGTCCGGCGGCAAGTACATCACCGCCACGACGTCGACCAGCGGTGAGCGCATCCGGCTGCCGTTCACCGTGCCCGCCACCGGCTACTACAACGTCGACGCCGGGATGATCGACAGCGCGACGGTTCCCGACAACACCGAATTCGAACTCGACGGCCAACAGGTCGGAGCCATGTTCACCCCGGCCGCGACCCAACCCGGCCGCGTGGACAAGCAGCTCGCCGGAATCCGCCTGACCGCCGGACCACACGAACTCGCGGTCAAGATCACCAAGAAGGCCGGTTCCACCGCGACGTCGTTCAAGGCAGGTATCGACTACATCGACCTGTCCCCCACCGTGAAACTCGACGCCGAAGCCCTGCCCGTCGTCTCCAGCGACAAGCCGTTCGTACACATGACGAACCTGCCGGGATGGAACAGCAGCGCCCAGCGCCGGTTCGAGGGCGACGGCGTAGGCCAGTCGTTCACGCTCAAGGTGACCGTTCCGATCGAGGCCGACTACGCCATCGGCGCGGGCATCACCAAGGCCGACCACTACGGCAACTTCAGCGTCAGCGTCGACAACACCCCCATCGGTCGAACCGACGCCACACCCGTCGACGGCTACAGCCTGACCGGGATCATCACGTTCGTCGGCCTGGGCGGCGCGCACCTGACCGCGGGCGAGCACGACATCACCTTCCGGACCATCAGCACCAATCCCGCCTCGACCCTGCTGCGGTACCGAATCGGCCTGGACCACCTGACCTTCCAACCGATCAACAACGCCACCAGCGCGAGCTTCACCGACGCCATGAACAACGACGGCATCGCCGCCGACGGCGTCACCACGGGCAACTTCGGACTCGCGGGCTACTCGCTGTCCGCGCAGACCCTCGCCGCCGCGGGACTTGCTCCCGGCCGGACCGTGGCGATCAACGGCGCCGCGTTCACCATGCCCGCAGCCAATGCCGCCACCGGCAACGACCACGTCATCGCCGTCGGCCAGACCATCCCCTTCCCCGCGGCGCAACAGGTCAAGGCCGGCGCAGTCGGCCTGCTCGCGCTCGGCACGTGCGGCACCACCAAGCCCGCCTTCGGCACGATCACCTACACCGACGGCACCACCACCAACCCGTGGTTCCCCGAAACCGGCGACTGGGTCAGCCCCATCCCGCAGAACCACACCGGCATCACCCTGCCGTACCGCAACAACCAACTCATCAGGGAACCCCAGCACCAGCCGCTGATCACACCGATCTTCGTGCCGGCCGACCCCACCCGCGTCGTCAAGTCGATCACGCTGCCCAACTACGGCAGCGACATGCTCGACCACACCTGCGACACCGAGCTGCACGTGCTGGCCATGGCACCCCGACCAGTCGACGCCGGATGGATCGGCGCCTGGGCCGCCCCGGCGGACGCCGCGGTCGTCCCGCCCGGCGGACACGGCTTCGGCGACAAGACCCTGCGCACCGTCCTGCGCCCGACGGTGACCGGCGGTCAGGTCAGGGTGAAGCTGTCCAACGCCCTCAACACCGCCCCGGTGACCATCGACGCGGCAACCGTCGCCGGCCAGATCGGCACCGACTCGGCCACCGCCGCCACCACCGCGCTCACGTTCGGCGGGAACACCGCAGTGACGCTCGCGGCGGGCGGTGAGACGTACAGCGACCCGGTCACCTTCCCCGCAGGGGGCAACGGCAACCTCGTCGTCAGCCTCCACCTGCCCAACCCGACCGCGCTCGCCCCGGTGCACGGCAACGCCACCGCACCCACCTACCTCTCCCCCCGCAACACCGTGGCCAACACCGACGGCACCCCGTTCACCACCACCCTCACCGGCAGCTACTTCATCACCGGCGTCGACGTGACCACACCCGACACCAGCCACGGCACCGTCGTCGTCCTCGGCGACCACCTCAGCGCCACCGCACCGCCCGGCAGCGCCCAACGCAACACCTGGGTCGACCACCTACCCGGCAAACTCGCCGGCGTCGGTGCCACCCTGCCCGGCGGTCTGGTCAACGCCAGCCGCGCCGGCATCCCCGACACCGCCCGCTGGCGCCTCAACGACGGCACCGGCACCACCGCCCGCGACAGCATCGGCACCAACCACGCCACACTGCGAGGCGGCGCGACCTGGAGCACAGACCACAACGGCTCCGTCAACCTCAACGGCACCAACGCCTACCTCAACACCGCCGGCAAGGTCATCGACACCACCAAGAGCTTCAGCGTCTCCGCCTGGCTCAAGACCAACTCAACCACCGGGCAGACCGCCATCACGCAGGAAGGCACCAGCTACAACGCCTTCCACCTCGGCTACGACGGCAGCCAACGACGCTGGGTCTTCACCGTCCTGTCCGCCGACAGCGCCACCATGACCGTCCACCGCGCCCACTCCGACAACCAACCCACACCCAACACCTGGACCCACCTCACCGCCACCTACGACCACACCACCGGCACCGTCCGCCTCTACGTCAACGCCAACCTCGAAGACACCATCACCGGCGTCACACCCTTCGCCGCCAACGGCACCCTCACCATCGGCCGCGGACGCCACGCCGGCAGCTACATCGACTACTTCAACGGCGCCATCGCCGACATCCGCATCCACCAACGCACCCTCAGCCCCGCCGACGTCCACCACGCCCACAGCACCAACGGCCGCGGCCCCGACACCGGCGCACCCACCGCAGCCAACGCCACCACCGACCTCCACCGCACCGCACTCGCCGCACCCAACGTCCGCACCATCCTCGTCGCCGCAGGCGCCACCGACATCCTCAACGGCGCCACCGACACCGAAACCCTCGACAACCTCACCCTGCTCGTCAAGGAAGACAACCCGAGCGCCCTCAAGCACCACCAGCGGTCCAACGGCGACGTCGTCCACGTCATCCTCACCACCGTGCCACCACTAGGCCTCGCCCCCACAGACCCACGCGAAACCCAACGCCGCAACCTCAACCAAGCCCTCCTCACCGCCAACCCCGGCGACTTCGGCGCCGACTACGTCGTCGACTACGACGCCGCCGTGCGAGACAGCACCAACCCCCACCAACTCGCAGCCCAATACCTCACCAACGGCGCACCCAACGACGCCTACCACAACCAACTCGCCCAATACCTCGCCGACGCCGTCAACGACTTCCCGCCACGAGCCGAACTCTGACCACCCGCCGATCCAGTAGAAATCCACTACACCTCGGTCGAACGGAACGACCTCGCGGATCACGGACCACGGCAGCCCGGAATTGGTCCGCGTGGCAAACCGGCCGCTCTACGCCGCGATCAGACGGTCAGGGTGGAGGGCACTACCAGGTGCTCCGGCTGCGGTGTGGTGGTGATCGGTGCGTTGGGCAGTCGGCGACATGCTCGCGCGGGTGGTCTCTCGCTGGTGTCGACGGTGGACCGCCGCAGGTTTTCAATCACGATCAAGACGGCAGGTGCCCTTGTCGGTGCGCCGGGTCAGCACGATCGCCGGGCGCAGACCCGCCACGGTGGACACGGAGAGCCGCACGGACCAGTAGCCCGTGCTGAATTTCGCCCGATACATGTGGTCCAGCACGCGCTCACGCAGCCCGGACTGCGCGGGCAGCAGCGCGTCGCGCGCATTACGGTCGGCGAATCGGCTCAGACACGGTGGCCGCGGTGCTCGACCTCGAGAACGTTGTCGCTGGTCTCACCCATGTCTGCCAACCGTAGAACGTGAACCGCGCGGTAGTTCCACAAAGACGAGGGCACGTCGACTGCCGGACAGGCCGGCGACCGGGCGTCCGCCATCACCGCAGATGGCTACTACCAGCAAGCCCGCACCGCAGGCCTTCAACGTCCGCACCTCGCTGGATCCCTATGGCTGGCAACCCCGTGGACGGCCCAGCTGTCCTCGCCGCAACAACACTCCGACGATCCGATTCAGGAAGGGCCGCGCCATCCCGGTGGCCCGCATCAACGATGCACGCGGGCCATCCGACGCAAAACGCGAGCAGGAGACGCGTAGTCAGCCCTGAAGCGGCTTCTTCAGCTCCGGTACCCGATCCGCGCCGTAGAGCGTGCCGAGCGTCGTGTCGACGAGCTGCTCCACGGTCACGCCACGCTCCCCGGCAACGGTCTCCAGCGCCTCGTCACCGGCGGCCATCAACGGCCCGAGGTCGAACCGCCAGGAGCCGTCCTCCTTGTGGAACGGCAACTCCACGCCGGCGGACTGGCCACGCGAGGTCAGGTCCGCCCGCGCCGTGTCGCCGTCCACCACCACCGTGCCCAGCTCCACGTTGTCCAGGCTGTTCTCGCTCACCAAGCCCTTCTCCACAGCGGCGGACACCAACTGCTCGGCCGACATCCCACCCAACTCGGCGGCGTCGAACTCGGCGCGCAGCACGTAGACCAGGATCGAAGCGGTGACACCGCCCTCGCGCACCTGCTGCTCAGAACCGGTGAGAGCGAGGTCGCGGGCCCCCGTGTAATAGTTCAGCATGTCCTGCGACAGCAGCGCGGCAGCCGCGACGCCGTCCTTGGCCTGGGCAGCCTCCCGGTAATCGGCAAAGGCCTTGCGGACCGCCTCCTCCTCGGCCGCGACGTCGACCGACTGCCTAGTGCCGGCGGACGTCGCCGACGAGGAAGACGTGGCGGCCGGAGTTCCGCCACCGCACGCGCCAACAAGCAGGACTGCCGCGAGAGCGAGGACGGGCATGGTTCTGTTCACGCAGCGCAGCGTACGTGGCGGAGTCGGCCGTCCAGATCCACCGCCGGCCGCCTTGCCAAATCGCGACCTGAATCCGACCTACAATCCTTGCCTGGGGTTAGTGGCACCTTGATCGTCACCCCGATTTGACCGAGCCGGGTTGCCGGGGTTCAGGCTGCTGGAGCGATCCTGGCGTGTCGGACTTCGTACTCGATCGGAGTGAGCACGCACTGCTCCCTGCGTGTGAGTCCGGATTGAGTTGCCGTCAGCGCATCGATCGTGCCGTGTCCACCTCGGCGCGCCTCTCCTCTCCGACGCCGAGGACCGTGCCCGATCCTTCGCGGCCTACCACGCTTGCCGAGTGGATCTTCGCCACCGTCCCACCGGGTAGTCCGGCGAGGGATGCCGTTCCTGTCGGGGAGTCTGCGGTTCTTGTTCTACGGTCGAGCTTCTACCCATGAACACCAGGACCCGGTGACTTCGCGGGCGTGGCAACTGGAGGTCGCCCGCAGACTCCCTCGACCAACCACCACTCGAAGTACGAAACCCGGCTCCGGTACCCGACCTCGATACTCACACTGCTGCACGAATCCTCGGCGGACTCGTCGACGAGTATGGAGTCGTCGCTTGACGAGAAGCGATGACGTTCGAGCGGCACGCGACGCGGAGCGGGCGAGGAAGATACTCGATGCCTCAACTGAGCTCGCGACGTAGTGCGACGATCATCTTCTGTGCCTCGCCACGGCAGGTGTCGCTCCAGTGGGCTAGTGCCCGGGCGGCTTTGAGCCGCACGTGGGGTGCCACCGCAGGGTCGTGTGCGATCTCCCGCACGACCACAGCAGCTCTCTCCCGACTGGTGCGGTCGCAGTCGAGCAGGGAGTCGGCGGCGCGCATGCGGGTGGCCGGGGGAAGCGCGTGGTCGAGGGCCATGGCTTCGAGGTCTGGCACCCCGGCAGCCGGGTCGAACAGCGCGATCGCCTCGAGCACCTGTAACCGGGCCAGGGGCGTGGCGCCGTCGACCAAGCCGAGTAGGACTCGGGCCATCTCGAACCTGAGGTCCGGGCGCCCCATGCCCAGTGCACGTGCTGCGTCTCGTCGGACTGTGACCGGTAGAGACGCGTCGGTCGCGATGGCCCTCAGTGCCGACGCGCCCGCGGGGCGGGCGCGGGCGCCGGAGTTCAGCAGGTCGCGCGCGGCGCGCCATCTCAGGGCCGGGCGACACGCGGGGTCGGTCGCGATCGCGTCGAGGACACGGACCCTGGCCTCGCGATCGGCCGTGGTGTGCTCGTGCAGCAGGTTCGCCGCTGTCCACCGGATCGCGGACCGAACCCGTTCATCGTCGCGGAAGGCCCGCACAGGGTCGAGGCCGTCGTGGGCGCGCAGGAGGTAACGCAGCCGCACCCGGTTCGGGTCGCCGACAGGTTCGTCATAGGCAAGGGCGCGGGTGCGGTCGACCACCGGTGTGGGCGGGGTCGACGTGATGCGCCAGATCAGGGACGCCGCCTTCACCCTGGATCGCCAGTGCTCGGCCGGGTTGGCGAGGACCTGTTCGGTGTCCGCGACGACGCGCCGCCGCCACACCCCGCCCAGCTGGGTCAAGGCGTGGCGCGCCTCGTCGGCGGCGCACCGGCCGTGGAGCAGCTCAGTCAGCAGCCGTCCTGCTTCCGGCACCAGCCGAGGGGCGAGCCTGGCCAATGCCGCAGCCGCCTCGACACGCTGGGGAGGGTTGGACTCGACGGCGTCGAGAGTGTCCCGCAGGGCGGCTTCGGCCGCTCTCGCGGCGGTGGGCTGGTCCGACTCCATGGTGGTGCCGACGCGCTCGTGCGGTGTGGCGCTGCGGTCGGCGAGCAGCATGCGGTCGAGCCTCAACCGCTCGGGGCCGGACAGGAACGAGGCAGCGCGGCGCACGAGGTCCGTGGGGGCAGCCGGATCACGAGCGAGGGCCAGCCACAGGCGCGCGACCTCGGACGGACGGGCGGACCACAGGGAATTCAGGTGGGTCAGCGCCGCCCCGCGTTCCTCGGCGGTGTGCCTCGTGCTCGTGGCGAACTCCCGGAGCAGCGCGACCGCGTCATGGGCGACCGACCGGTCGAGGCTCGCCCAGTGCGCGGCGGCCTTGGACCGGTCGCGAACCGGCTCTTGTCCGTCGTATGCGATGGCCCGGTGGAAGACGATGGCGTCGTCCCGCGCGTCGGGGTCGAGATCGGCTAGGCGGAGCCACGCCTCGGTGCGCCAAGTGAGGTCGAGCGCGTCGTCGTCGGCCAGTTCGCGAAGTTCGGCGAGCGCGCGTGCCCGCCGTTCCGGTCGCGTCTTGGCGATCAGAGTCGCCGCGATGATCCGGACGTGGTGCCGGGTCTCCTGTGGCAGCTCGGGCACGATGTCGACCCCGAGTGCGACGAGATCCTTTAGGTTGTTCTCCCACGACCACGTAGGTCGGGAGTCGTAGAGGCTCAACACGGTGTCGACCGCGCCGGGGAGTTCTTCCGGGACGGCACGGCCCAGGGCGACCGCTGCCTCACCGCGCACCTGTGCTTCCTCCGTCTCGTCGGCCACGATGGTCCGCAGTGCGGAGATCAGCTCGGAACCGATCGGGAGGCCGCGCGCTTCCACCGACTTGACCGCCTTGCACACGGTCGCGGACGATGCGTGCGGGTGCGACGCCACTTCTCGCAGCGCCTCGGTGATGAGGGCTTGTGACTCCGCGCTGGCCGAGCTGAACCCCTGGGCCACCCAGTAGAGGTCGCGAGCGGGCACGTTGCCGGAGCGGAGGATGTCGACGGTTCCGGCCGCGGCGGCTGGTTCGAACCGGCGTCCGAGGTTGACCAGGCTCCGGCAGGCGGCCAGTCGCGACTTCGAGGAGCACGTCGGGTCGCGCAGCACCGCGGTCACGGCGGCGGCTGACGACTCGGGGTCGTCGGTGTCGGACCGGTGCACCACCACCAGGTGCTGCCACGTTTCCCAGGCGAGCGCCTGGTCACGCCCCGACAACGCCCGCACTTCCTCGTCGGCCCTCACGCGCAACCCTGTACCGAGGTCGCGCAGCGTCCGCCAAGCTTCGAGGCGGGCAAGCGGGTCGGGGTGCGTGGACGCCAATTCGAGCATCTGCCCGGCCACCTCGGCATGGTGCTCAGGGCCGAGGCCGACCAGCCGCTGCGCCGCCCGGCACCGATCAACGGGGGCAGCGTCGCCGTCGAGGAGCATGTGCCGCAACGCGGTCACGGCCTCCATGCTTCCCAACCTGGCCAGTTCCGCCCACGCCTGCGTCGCAACAAACCCTGGGGCCGCGGGGTCGTTCGCCACGGCGTGCAGGGCTCGGGTGGCGTCACCATGGTGGTCGACTCCCAGACCCACCAGCTCCTTGGCCGCCCACAGGCGGTCGTAGAGGTCCGCGCCTCGCTCGACCAGCAGACCGTGCAGCAGGGGGACGGCGTGGTCGAGCGCCCCTTGTTCGAGTAGGACAGTCGCGATGAACCATCGGTTGTTCGGCGTTGTACCGGGCTCCGCGGCGATCGCGACCACGTGCTCGGCGGCGGCGAGCCGGTGCTGCAGCCCAAGTTCCGCCAGCGCGCCCGCCGAAGAGACCCGCTCTTCCGGCGGACGCCGTCGATCCGTGATCAACGTCGTCAGGCCTGCGGCGGCCTCGCCCGAGCGATGCGGTCCGAGCGAGGCCAGGCCAGTGGCGGCCTTGTAGGTTTGGCTGTTCCGCGCCAACAGCGCGTGGAAGACTTCAGCGCACCGGCCATGGAACTCGATGTCGATCTCGACCAGGCCGGTCGCCGCCTGCGCGACGTCGCCGTCGTTGTACGAGGGGTCGTCCAGGATCGCGGTCAACGCCTCGACCGCGCGGGCACGAGCCGCGCCGCCGAACCCGGCGAGCACTACGGCGGCGGCGCGCAGGTCGTCGCCGTCGGCGATTGGGTCATCGAGCACCGCGCGCAGCCCGCGCTCGGACACCTCCCGCTCGTCGCACCCGCACTCGGACAGCGCCTCGGCTGCCGACAGTCGGTGCACGACCGGCACCGTGCCGTCGTCGACGACCGAACGGAGCAGCACGAGCGCCGACTCCGACCCGGGACCGCGCAACCGGGTCGCGAGCGCGGTGGCCGCCTCCACCCGTGAACTCCACGGCGCCTCGGCGTCGTCCACCAGGTCGGCCAGCCACCGAGCCAAGCCCGGGTGGTGCGCGGCTCGGCTCGTCTGCGCCAGGATCTCCGCGGCGTCCGGCCGGGTGGTCAGGGCCCACGCGCGGACCGTGGCGAGGAACGCGTCCACGACGGGCGAGCTCGCCGGCGCGTGCGAGGCCAGCAGGCGGGCGGCCAGCAGATGCCTGTCGGCGCTCCCCCGGTGCAGGGATTCGATCAAGCCGTCGGTACGGTCGGGCCGCAGGCGGGTGTAGTGCAGCAGCACGGCGCGGGCGTGACGACCGCCCTCGCGGGGACGGGCGACGTGCACGAGTCGGCCGAAGTCAGGGTGGTCCGGATCGAAAGCCTCGGGTAACAGCCGGGCCTTCGCGGTGGCAGCGAGGTGCTCGGCGAAGCTGTGGTGCAGGAAGTGCAGGTCGTCGCCGGCCCGCCGGGTGAACGGGCCCACCGCCGCGAGGTGGGCGACAAGGTCGTCCGGGTCATTCCGCGGGACATGCTCGGCCGCCCACTCGCTGATCGCGGTCAGCAGCGGGGTGTCCACTTCGAGGCGCACCCGGCCGAGGTGTTCCAGCAGCTGGTCCGTGACCTCGTCGAACAAGCTCGCGGCAGGATGCGCGGTGCGCAGGTACTTCAGGTACGCCTCGTACAGTTCGTACTGGTTGTCCGGCAGCGGGCGGTCGCCGTACTGCTCGAAGATGATCGCCGCGATCGTCGCCAACAACGGCACGCAGACGAGTTCGTCCAAGTGCGCGCCACGGATCTGGCGCAGGAAGCGCCCGGTCCGCTCGTCGTCTGCGAACCAGTTGCCGGCGAAGCGGGCCAGTGCCTGCTCGTCGAACGGCTGCAACTCGTACCGTGCGGCGCCGACGCGCTGGAGCGGGGCCAGGGACGCGCCGTCGATCGGCCTGGTGGTGACCACGACCCGGTAGGGCGAAGTCGGTTCGGCCCACGCCGCCAGCACACCCACGAGCCGGTCGCGATCGTCGGTGTCGGCGACCTCGTCCAGGCCGTCGACCAGCAGCAGCCAGCGGCAGCCCGCGACGCGGTCGCCCAGCACTGTGGCGTCCGGCGGCGCGCCGAGCAGGGCACCGTACTCGGCGCGCGCGCTGCCCGCCAACGCCTCCGGGAACGGCAGGTCGAGCCGGGCGGCCAGTTCCCGCGCGGTCAGGCGCAGCGGTACCACCGGTTCGGCGAGCGCAGCGGTGCCACCACCGGTCCAGCGGTCGGCGACATCGGCCGCCAAACGCAGCGCCAGAGTCGACTTGCCCTGGCCTGGACCACCGGTGACCAAGACGTGGTCGTCGGTGTCGAGCGCTTCGCGGACCGTGCGAGCCGGGGGCCGGACCGTGACCCGGGTCGCCACCGCGGGCCGCGGTTCCGTCACCTGCCCCCCATCGTCCAGAAGCGGCACCGGCCGAGGTTGAGCGGGCGCCTGCTCCTCGGTGCCGGACCCGAGGTCCTGGCGGACGTGAACGGTGGCCAACGACGGGCGACGCGCACCGGGCAACCGATAGGGCAACTCCTGAGCGGCACGCACCTGGGCGCGCAGCAGGAACACCACCTCGATAGGCAGATGCGGCGCCTCGTCCCAATCCGCCGGAGGCGGCGCTGCGGACCGGTCCGCACTGGCGTAATGGACGTGCATCCCGCCGTGAAGGACCCCTACCTGCACAGCCGGCCCATGCACCCCACCGGTCATGTGGTTGGCGACGCGGCCGTCCTCCTCCACCCGACCCCCTCGTGTCGACGGTAGGGGCATCGTCCCATGCGTGATGACGGTCTGTGCATCGATCGTGACTGCCGCCCAGCTCGCTCGGCGCGCGGTTCCATCACGCTATCCGACCGGCACAGACGGCAATCTGGGCAAGCACACACTGCAATCCGGCACCGTCACCGTCAGGCCGCGAGGTGCATCTGCTGCTTGTGCAGTGGCCGGGCTGACTCCGCCGGCACGCCGTCCAAAGGGGGACGGACTCCTGCGGACTGCGCCACGTCATAGGTGTGGGCTGTTCAGGGGTAGGTCCTGCTCCATAAGGGTGGTCGCCGATGGTGCCACCGTCATGGTCCTGGCGGCGTGCGGTCCCAGGAGGGCCGTGTTCCTCGACTGAAGGTGTCGCACCCATGACGACCAGCGCCTCTATGGATGATCAAAGCTTGTTGGACTGCTGGTTGCAGGCCAAACAACGTGAGACCGACCGAAGGCGGTCACAGAGCCCACACGTTCATTCCGGGTTGAGGTTTGCGTTCTACGGGCGGATGTCGACCTCGGAGTACCAGGACCGGCGTTCCTCGCGGTTGTGGCAGCGGGAGGTGTGCGAGCGTCTGGTCGCCGGGCGCGGAACGGTCGTGGCGGAGTTCTTCGACGAGTGCGCCTCGCGGCGGCGCCGGTGGTCTAATCGGCCGGAAGCTGCCCGGTTGCTGGAGGCGTTGACCGATCCGGACCCCGGGTTCGACGCGATCGTGGTCGGCGAGTACGAGCGCGCGTTCTGCGGTCGTCAGTTCGACGAGCTGGTGCCGTTGCTGCGCGCGGCGGGAGTGCAGGTGTGGTTGCCCGAGGTCGGCGGCCGGGTGGACCTGGAGGACGACGATCACCGTCGGTTGATGACGTTCCTTGGGGCGCAGTCGGAGCGGGAGCTGATCCGGGCTCGTAACCGGGCGTTGGCGTCGATGAAGGCTCAGGCCGAGTTGGGCCGTTATCTGGGTGGGCGTCCGCCGTACGGGTACATGCTGGTCGACGGAGGCCCGCACCCCAAGCGTGCCGACGCGCGGTGGGGGGCGGCGGGCACGGAAGCTGGCGCCGGATCCTCGGACCGCCGGGCACGTGCGGTGGATGTTCGCCCGCCGTGTGGCGGGGATGTCGCTGGCCGGGATCGGCCGCGGGCTCAACGAGCGTGGTGCGCCGTGCCCGTCCGCGGCTGATCCGGGGCGCAACCGGCACCGCTCGGGTGAGGGGTGGGGTGTGCAGTCGGTGCGGACGATCCTGGAGAACCCCGCGCTACACGGGGCGTCAGGTGTGGAACCGGGTGGGGACCGACCGTGACGAGGTCGATCTGTGCACCGGGCGTCCGGGTCAGGTGCCGAACCTGCCGCAGGACTGGGCGGTCTCGCTGGAGGTCGTGCACACGCCGTTGGTCAGCGTGCGAGATTTCGTCGAGGTGCAGAGGGTGCGTGCCCGGCGACTGAACGACCGGGGCGATCGGCGTGAGTACCTGTTGGCGGGTTTGGTGGTGTGTGGTGTGTGTGGGCGGCGGATGGATGCGCATTGGGTGCACGGACGTCCGGGCTACCGGTGTCGTCATGGCTACAGCAGTGCCCGCCCGCGTCAGGTCGACAGGGCCGGGACGTTGTACTGGCGTGAGGAACGTCTGGTGGAGCACATCGTGGGTGCCCCCGCGCCCCGGCAACCGGGATCGGCCGTTGCCAGTGCCGCAGTCATCGAGACGCTGCGTGACGAGGGCGTCGAGGTGTTATGCGGGCGCGAGGCGGTCGAACTGCGCCAGGTACCCGCCGCGCGCACTCTGTTCGGTTCCCGCTGGACTTGAGCGGTGTGCTTCGGCCCATGATGCGCTTCTCGGGCTTTGCCGGCACTACCGGTGACACGTGATGTCCCGGCGTTATCAGTGCCGTAGTGGTCGGCACGTGACTGAATGCGAGGTCCGTCAAATTGACAGACAGGTTCGACAATCATCCAGCAACTCGGCGCTTGGGCATCCAAGCGAAAACCCTCCGCTGCGGTGACCGCTGTTGACATCCTTGAGCCCTCGTCGATCATAACACGGCGCCCGCCCCGACGGCGCAGCCTTAAGCGATCAATCCGAATATGCCGCGTCCGAGAATGGACAGCTTCAGTGCGCAGGTGTTAATGGCACATTGCAGCCGGGAATCGACCGACTCGCAACCTGCCAGGATGTGCCTATAGAACTTAATAAAATCAACTCATCCGCCTTGTCAGCAGTCGGTGATCACTACTTGACGCTGCCTACGGATCCTGGGGGCCTAAGCGGTTGACGGGACACTGCCGTCCGATCCGGAGAGCCTAGGGCGCAGACGTGCCACATCTGATGGCGCATAGGAGAACACGCCTGCCAACTCGAGTGCCGTCGCGGCCTCGACCAGGAAGTCTGATGGGATTTTCGCGCCACGCTGGGCCGCGATGTTGTTGGCCGTGATGAGGTACTCAACCGTCTTGTTCACGTCCAAGGCGTCGCCGATACAGACCAGCGCAGCGCAGGCAATCAGTAGCGCCGAACGATTCGGATCGTCGGGTGCGACTCGCGCGACACCCCACATCGCGTGATAGCGCCACGTGTCGGATGGGCCATCGCTTTCCTCCGCAGCCGTTAGAATGGACAAAAGATCGCTCCATGGATTGGCGGTCATGTGCCACCAGCCAGGCCTGCCGACCGTGACAAGCGCGAGTCGTTCATTCCATTCCTCGGCATTGCCTTGATCGATGACAACCTGACAGTCGGTCGGGACGTCGACGACACGCGCACTCAGGGCGTCCAGAACCTCTTGCCGCCTAACATCAAGCGCTTCTCGATACTGCGTGTCGTCTATTCTTTCGTCACTCAGTCGCTCTGCAGTGCGAAGTTGCTGCAGCGTCGTCGTCCCGAACGCTTCTACACCAAGCGATCTGGCCAGCCGTCTCTGCGCCAGGTCGTCCGACCAGAGTGGTATACCTCGGTGCTTCGCAAGCGCAATCGGAGCAAGCCAGGGGGCTGATCCAGGAAGGTCAAGCTCATCGAGAGTTGTATCTGCGACCATTTGGGTCGCGGCGAGAGAACTGTCGATTTTTGAGAAGCGGGCGAGGGTGTCGAGGTGGTCTTCGACGTCCATCTCGACGGCGGCGATTGAATCGGTCCTTGCGTCGTATCTTATGGATCCGCTGCTAGATGACTGACCTTCCAGAATAGCCCGACCTGCACGAATGTCCGTATGCGACGCGGACGAAATAAGGAGGCTTCGGAAGTTGCCTCGGAATTTGTCGAATTCGCCAAGCTCGCTAGCGATGAGTAGGGCGGACACATCGACCACGACGTCGCGGTTGAACGATGCGTTAGCAGCCTCCTCGTCGGCAACGTCGTCATCTTCGAGAGCTGCCGCTGTAATGAAGTAACCAAGAGGTCTGATTGCGAGAGTTGACGAATATGGCCTGCCCGCGGCCAACGCCAGCATGCCCAGGGGCAAACGGACCTGACGAATCATCTCGGTAATTTCGATGAGCGGACCGTGATCGCGGCGCGCAAGTTCGGTCATCTTGATAATAAGGTCTTCGGTCGTTGGAGCCTGAAGGATTTTGATCGGGCTCCGGTCACCGTGGCGCTCCACATGAGCGTGAAGCGCAGCGAAGGCGGCTGCTCGGCGATCGCCATCGAGGACTGCCCGCTGATCAGCAGGGGTAGCAGGTTCGTCCTCCGCGTTGCGCGTGTGTGTGATCACCGCTGTCAAAAGCGCGGCACTCAGCTCGACGTCGTCGGCAAAGATGTCTGCCAGTTCGAGCATGCGCGCGTACGTATGTGCAGTCAGCACGGTTTGCGTCAGCATGATGTACATCCACAAACGAGCTTGGTCTGCCGTGACAACTTTTGGCTCGTGGCGCGAGAGCGTAGTGAACGCATCGGCTTCTTCACCCAGTCGCATCTGAGCGTCTGCAAGTTGCCAGATATCGCGCTCTTCGGCGACCAGTTCGTCCGAGTTCACGCACTCGTTTAGCTGGCGTTCGATCCGTCGCCAGATCTGTTTGCCTTCGGGAGCGTTTGCGGCTTGGCGCACCAGCAGACGGGCGAGTAGCTGATGGGCAATACGGCGGTGAATTGGATCAATAGACGATGCGGTGAGGGCGTCAGTGATCGCATCATGTGCTTCCGGGTCGCGATTCATGTGTATGAGCAGCTCGGCGCGACGCAATGCGAACTCTGGTTTTTTATATCGAAGGTAGGCGGCCTTGGATGCCACTTCGGCATCATCGAATCTGTCGGCGCTTGTCAGATAGTCGACGAGCTTCATTGCCCCGAAATCGTTACGCTCAGCCAACAGACGCAACTGCGGGAGGGCTGCATCGAGGTGAACACGTGCCTTCGCGCTGATCGCTGCAAGATCGCGGAGGTCAGGCGTGATGAGGTTGTCGTCAACCAGTGGGTTGAGTCGCGCCGACTCGTCTACTCCGAGATCGCTTAGACGCATGACGACCTGTACCAGGGACTCGGGCTGGTTTTTATCCAGTCGCTCGGCCAGATCGATCCATGCTGCGCGTTGGTCGTCGACCTCGTTGGGATTGTCTCTCAACCGAAGTCGAGCTAGGTCCTGGTCCACGCCTGGAGGTAGTGAGTCGATCAGTCGCAACGCGAGGTCCCGCCGCTCGAGTGCAGTGGCAGCGGTTGCGGCGAACGTGAGAACGTCGGGTCTCTGCGACTCTCCGGTGGTCGCTCGGCCATCGGGTGCTGACAGGCTTCGATCGAGAACCTTCGTGAATTGGCCAGCCATGAGCAAGCTTTGCAAGAGCGTGTGCAATGCCGATTCGGTTGGACCGGACCAGTGGTGTAGCTGATCGACTGCATCAGAGGCGAGTTGGATCGCGCGGCGTTGGTCTGCAGGCTGCATGCGGGACGTCTGCGCTCTGCGGCTGAGTGTGCTAGCTAAGGCCTCCATCAGGCTGACCGAGTCGGGAACAAGCGCGAGCGCTTGCTCGAACAGATAGACAGCGCGATCGAAGTCGCCAGCATTCTCGCTACGGCGCGCGAGGAATGATAGGACTAGATCGTCATCGGTGATCGCATCGAGTTGTGTATTGAGTTCATCCGACAGGACTAGGGGGGCAGCGGAACCTTCGGGATGCGCGAGTACGGCACGACCAATATCGAGACGCGCGTCGCCGGAAGCTTCCGCCATCGAGGCGGCAATCGTGATGAGGTCACGGGCCCGAGGTCGATTAGTGTCGAGTACGATTAGGCCCGCATTGCGGGTGTATCTGTATTTTGATTCGAGTGTTCGTTCGGCGACGAGGAGCAGCACATCGGCCGCCAATTCCACCAGACCATGGGCGCGCGCGTAGTCGGCTAATGCGACAAGGCCGAGGCTTCTACCATTTGGCGAGAGCCAAGCTGGGTCACTGTCCTTGAGGGTGTGGATCACAACCTCCGGGGCCGTGCGGCCTCGCGCAAGATGGGCGGCCAATAGTGCAGCGGCGCCTGCGTTTACAGCCACAAGGGGCGCTAATGCCCTGACGACCGATGGAGGCAGACGCAAGAGGTTGTCCGAGTAGTCTGAAAGTGCCGTTTCTGCGAACTTTTCAGCGGCGATTTCCCAGGCTACACCAGCACTTGTCAACGCCTGAGTCTTGGGGACCATGACGTAGACGCCACCACGCGGGCCGGTCTCTAGCGTTCTCGCTGACAGTTCTTGCCAGTAGATCGTCCGAGTGTCCTTGTCGATCAGCAGTAGATACATTGGCAGGGAATGGCCGAGCCAGTACGGGATATGTTTTTTCTTGGGACGGAACTTCCAACCCGTGTCCGTTTCCTCGCCGAACTGCGAGCGGCCGCCTTTCAGTTGCAACCCGACCAGCCGTCCGGTCGGAATTCCGTCACGTTTCAGTTCGACATGTGCATCGACGCCGAAGTCTGACGTCGTTTGTTCGCGGAAGGTGTGGCGAAGGAGTTCGTTGATCTGAAACTCACAGAGACCGACGGAGGCCCGATCGATCCGGTTCGTATCGATGTTGATCGGAGTGCCTCCTTGCTGGCTTCTGGCTTGGTGACAGGCTAGTGCGCCACGGCCCGTAGTCGCACCTGCGGTCGTTGGGTCCACGCGATCGACGGTGCCGTCAAGCGTCGCGTCGCACCTTCCTCTGGAACTATCGCCGTCGCGAAGACAGCGGTCATCGTGACTCTCCGCTGACTCGCAGCAAGATCGTTTACCGCAGAGGGAAGCCACGTTGCGAAGGTCTCGCCTTCCTGTGGTGATACGGAAGGCGGATGTCGTGGTGTTGTCCGGTAGGCATGTGCTCACGGACTGGATGGGCCTGCGGGCGGAAGACCGGACCGGTAACGGCGGTGCCCCTGGGCGGGGCGTTGTGGGTGGTCTGCGGTTCGCGTTCTACGGTCGGACCTCGACCACCGAGCGCCAGGACCCGGTGACATCGAGGGCCTGGCAGCTGGAAGTCGCGCAGGAGCTGACCGCCGGGTACGGCACCATCACCGCCACCTTCTTTGACGCCGGGCGGTCGCGGCGTGACCGGTGGCGTGACCGGCCGCAGGCCGCGGAGCTGCTGGCTGCGGTGCGGGATCCGGATCGCGGGTTCGACGCGATCGTGGTGGGTGAGTACGAGCGCGGCTTCGCCGGCGACCAGTTGGAGCGGCTGCCCGCGTTGTTCCGGCGTCACGGCGTGCAGGTATGGCTGCCCGAAGCCGGCGGCCCGGTCGACCTCGACACGCCGGAGCATCGGGCGTTGGTCAGGATGTTGGGTGCGCAGTCGCTGCGCGAAGTGGTCCGTGCCCGGCACCGCGCGATCGCGGCCATGCGGACCCTGACCGAGGAAGGCCGTTATCTGGGCGGACGTGCTCCCTACGGCTACCGGTTGGTCGACGCGGGCCTGCACCCGCACCCTGCGGGGGCGCGCCGCGGTCGCAACGTCGTCCGGCTGGAGCCCGACCCCGAGACTGCGCCGACCGTACGGTGGCTGTTCGCCGAACGCCAGGCCGGACGCAGCATCGACACCCTGGCCGAGATCCTCAACCAGCAGCACACCCCATGCCCGTCAGCGCACGATCCGCAGCGCAACACGCACCGCACCCGGCGCCGCTGGACCGCCGAGACGGTCACCACGATCCTGCGCAACCCCCGCTACACCGGCTGGCAGGTCTGGAACCGACAGTCTGTCGACCACGACCACCACTCCCCCACCGACCAGCGACGCCGACGCGTCACCAAGTGGAAACCCGCCCACCAGTGGGTGCTGTCCCGACAACCCGCCCACCCGGCACTGGTCAGCGAACGCGACTTCGTCGCCGTCCAACACATCCGCGCTCAACGCCCCAACCAGCACGGCGAGACCCGCCACTACATGCTGGCCGGATTGCTGCGCTGCGGCACGTGCGGGCGACGGATGGAAGCCCGGTGGGCGCACGGACGTCCCGGCTACCGCTGCCGCCACCACCACGGCGCGCGCACCGAGCAGACGCCACCGACGCTCTACTACCGCGAGGAACAACTGATCGTCAGAATCGGCCACGTCCTCCACCTGCCCGCAGCGGCAAGCCCGCACACCGTCGTCGACAAACTACGCGCCGACCACGCCGTGATCACCTGCCATGCCAACAGAGTCGTCATCGACGAACCACACGTATCGGCGGGCCCGTGAAAAAGACGAACCCCACGACACCGGTCCGACACACTGCCGACCTGGCCCCGTGGGGTAACCGTGTGTCCGAGGGGGGACTTGAACCCCCACCCCCTTTCGGGGACTAGCACCTCAAGCTAGCGCGTCTGCCATTCCGCCACCCGGACTCCCCGGCTCTCGCCGTGGTGTGTGCATAGGTTACATGATCGTTCTCGGTGGCCAAAATCGGGGGGTCAAGGGAGCTGTGACCTGCGGCAACGGGGCGGCCCCGGATGGATCGGGGAAGGTCGGCGTCGTGTGACAGGTGAGGGGTTCATGATCTTCATCCGGGGCGACAGGCGGACCGTGCACCGGACACGCCTGCGGTCAGGTAGCGCGCTTCGGCGACACTCCGCGCTCGACCAGGATGCGGCTGGCGACCACCGTCGAACAGCGCACCCTCGACTGACCCGAGCCGGTGCGCGCCCGCATCCCGATCAACTGCACCATTCCCGCGGTCGGCTCAGAACGCGCCCACGAGATCATCGCCCACTCCGGCTGCCGCACCGCCAAGGTCAAGATCGCCGACCACTCGGACTCCCCGGGTGAGGACCTCGCCCACGTCGAAACCGTCCGCGACGCACTCGAAACCAGCGTCGGTCTCGCCGCCCAACTCGCCCTCGCCGGCGCACTGCCCGAACTCGACTTCGCCTGCGGCCTGGCATCCTGTCGCTGCTGAAAGGCGATATCGTGGCCGACGGCGCCTCATTCCGACCGGCCGACCGCTGCCTCCCCGTGCCCCGCAAGCCACCGACGCCGCTCTGCTCGACACATCTACGAACTCACACATCCCCACCAGGCGACCTGGTGGCGCAACCGCCTGACCCGGGTCCGACCGGCATGGGGCCTGGCAAGCGGTCAGGGTGCATCGGCAACACGGCGCGCAAGCCACCCTGTGGGAAACCCGTGGAATAGTGTGGTGGTGCGCATTCCCGGTTACGTGGACGGGTTCGTACCGGCTGTTCCGGACGACATCCTGGTGGATCGAACCGACCTGGTCGGCGATCCGGTGTTCTGGGCACTGTTCCTGATGTTGACCGGCGGCTCCGACTCCGCGGCGACGGCGTTCGACGTCGACCCCGCAGACATGAGCGCGCTGTACGAGGACCTGAACGACCAGGACCGGTGGCCGGTGCTCACCCTTCCCGTTCGCGGCGGTCACCGCGTGCACCTCGTGTGGTGCAACTTCCCGGATGACAGCGGTCACGACTACCTGCTCAGCCCTGCCGACAACCGACGGGCCGTCCCCCTCGCCCACATCAGCGGCAACTTCCACGGTCCGGGCCTGTCCTGGGACGAACTCGTCGCCACATCACAGCAGCCCGATCCCGTGCTGAGCGCCGCCGCCCGCATGCTGCTCCTCCTCCCGGCCTCAGGCGACACCGCCGCCCCACCCACCGCACCCGACCTCGTCGCCGCCGCGCTCACGGCCGTGGGCGCGAAACGCCACCAGCGAGCAGTCGCGACCGAGCTGCTCTCCCACCGCAATCGCTGGACACCCGCCAACTGGCACACCACCGGCGGTGTGTCCTGGTGCTCCGGGTGGTACACCTACCGCACCCGCGACAACCCCGACGTGCGCCTGTTCACGACCGCATTCAGCTGACCCGCCCGAGCAACGACCCGATCACGGCACCTGTGCTTCCACCGAGCCTTCACACGGCGGCCGAGTACAGCGGACGCTCATTCAGACCGCGGCTTTCAGCACTGCTGTGCCGACGGGCAGCAGCATGACGTAGCGATCCGCGGGACGAATGCCTGCTCGACGTGCCGCTTGGCGGTCTCGAGCGGGGACGGCTGCCGTTCCGGCATGGGGGCTGCCATGGGTGTGGCGTCCCCCCCGCGGTGACAACGTTGGCCGGCCAGTGATGTGGTCCCGATCGTGCCACCAAGGACGAACGCCCGGCCTGCGTCGTCGATCACGTCTCGCTGCGCGCTCACCGCCACGACCACCTCCATCGGCACCTCACCCGACCAAGCTGGACCCGGGTGCGACGGTGATGTCTCGGCGGTCGCCCAGGAGCCGGCCGGATGGCCGACTCCTGGGGCTACCGGGCATCACCCGGTCACGGCAGGGTCCACTTCTGGTTGGCGACGTTGAGGCAGTCCCAGATGTGCAGCACGGTGCCGTCGGCGGAGCTGTTGCCCGACGCGTCGAGGCACCGACCCGACTGGGGGTTGCGCAGTGCGCCGCCGGACTGCGCGGCCCACTGCTGGGCGCCGGTGCCGTTGCACGTCCACAGTTGCGTCACCGTGCCGTTGGCCGTGCCGCCGGACCGCACGTCGAGGCACTTGCCGAGCGCCCGGATCGTGCCGTCACCCGGCAGGGTCCACTGCTGCGCGGCCGTGTTGTTGCACGTCCACACCTGCACCTTGGTGCCGTCCGCCGTGCCCGCGTTGTCGACGTCGACGCACTTCCCGGCGAGGCCGGTGATCCGCCCGGTCCGGGTGCCGGAGAGTTCCTTCACCCGGATGTTGCGGAACGACGCGTCGTCGCCGTCACCGTGGTTCTGGATGCCGATGTGGCCCTGTTGCAGGCTGCGCACCGGGTCGGTGTTGGTGAAGTCGTTGATCTTCACGCCGTTGAGGAACACCTGGAGCCGCTCGCCCTCGACGAGCAGCTCGAACGTGTTCCACTCGCCGACCGGGTTGAGCGCCGCGTCCCGCGCGGCGATGTCGGCCGACCTGAACCCGTACACGGCGCCGGTGGTCCGGTCGGCCGCGTCGGTGGCGTCGATCTGGATCTCGTAGCCGTTGTTGACCGCCGACCACGGGTCGTTGCTCGCCGGGAACCCGATGAACACGCCGGTGTTGTCGTCGCCGGCCAGTTTCCAGTCGAGCTTCAGCGAGTACGACCGGAGTTCCTTGGCCGAGTGCCAGAGCATCCCCAGGCCGCCGTGCGAGGTCAGGGTGCCGTTGGCGAGGGTGAAGCCGCCGGGGCCCGCCTGGCTCCAGCCGTTGGTGTTGGAGCCGTTGAACAGCGACGTGTAGCCGTTCTCGGGCCGGCAGTCGGCGCGGGTCGTGCCGGCCGCGTAGCGGATGCCCCCGAGCAGGTGCGCGCGGAACGCGGGCTCGGCGAAGCTCTGCTCGGTGTGCCCGCCACCGGTGTACCAGGACCGGCCGCCCTGGTAGGTCTGGCACCAGGAGATCGGGTGGTCGCCCATGTTGCCGCCGGAGTAGGTGCCCTCGTCCAGGCGCGCCAGCACGTGCACGTTCGACCTGGGGTTGGCCTGGAAGTTGTACCACTCGTCGGTGCGGACCCAGTCACCGCCGAGGTGGGACGACGAGGCGTGGGCCCGGTCCTCCACCCGCACGGTCGCCTGCTGGATCGACGGGTGGGAGTGGAAGTACCCGCCCACCAGGCCGCCGTAGAACGGCCACTGGTACTCGGTGTCGGACGCGGCGTGCACGCCGACGTAGCCACCGCCTGCCCGCACGTAGGACTCGAAGGCGGCCTGCTGAGTGGCGTCGAGGACGTCACCGGTGGTCGACAGGAAGACCACCGCCCGGTACTGGGCCAGGTTGGCGCTCGTGAAGGCCGCGCTGTTCTCGGTGGCGTCGACCGTGAAGTTGTTGGCCGCGCCCAGGTCGCGGATGGCCTGGATGCCGTTGGGGATGGACGAGTGCCGGAACCCCGCGGTCTTGGAGAAGACCAGCACCTTGTAGGCGGGGTCGGCCGCGGGCGCCGGGACCGGGGCCACGGCGACGATCATCACCGCCGATGCGGCGAGCGCCGACAGCACTGTTCGCAGTCGAGACATCAGTAGCTCCTCGTTGAATTGTGGGCGGTGATCAGGGCCCTGTCCACTTCTGGTTGGCGGCGCCGAGGCAGTCCCAGATGTGCAGGACCGTTCCGTCGGCGCTGCTGTTGTTCGACGCGTCCAGGCAGCGGCCCGACTGCGGGTTGCGCAGGGTGCCGTCCGAGTGGGCGACCCACTGCTGCGCGCCGGAGCCGTTGCAGGTCCACAGCTGCGTCACCGTGCCGTTCACCGTGCCGCCGGACTTCACGTCCAGGCACTTGCCCAACGCGCGCAGCGATCCGTCGGCGGACGCGGTCCACTGCTGCGCGCTGGTGTTGTTGCAGGTCCACAACTGGACCTTCGTGCCATCGGCGGTGTTCCCGCCGCTGACGTCCACGCACTTGCCGCCGAGGCCGGTGATCGGCCCGGTGCGGGAGCCGGTGGTGAAGGTGAACTCGTCGACGTCGAACAACGCGCCCGCGCCGCCCTTGAACACCAGGTGCAGCGTGGTGGTGCCGGCGGGCCGGTTGGACAGGCGCGCGGTGACGTCGGTGAACGTCTCCCAGCCCCCGGTCACCGGCACGGTCGCCGTGCCGAGCAGCGTGCCGGTGGGTGATCCGGCCCGCACCTCGATGGTGCCGCCCGCCCCGCCCGAGGACACCCTCGCGCTGATCGACATCGCGTCGGACAGCACGTAGGGCTGGAACGCGATCCAGTCGCCGTTGTGGATGTCGCCGACCGTCTTGCCGCCGTGCGCTGTGGTCTTGTTGTAGACCGTGACACCGTTGGACGAACCGTGGTGCTCGGCTTGGCGGGTCTTCGGCTGGGTGACGTGCTGGGTGTGCGTGGTGGCGCCGCTGCTGTCGGTGTACTCCGCGTCCCAGACGCCGAAGATGTTGGCGTTGGGGTCGTGCTCGCCGTCCTGGGGTGTCTGAACGGCGCCCGAGCACCCGAACGCCTCGGTCAGCTTGTGGCCGTGCGAGTCGTGCCCGAGGATGTAGCTGATCTTGACCTTGGCGCAGTCGATCGGGCCGTCCTCGGGGTCGCTGACGGTGATCCGGAACGGCACCGCGGCACCGAAGTCGAACAGCTGCCCGTTCTGCGGCAGGTGGAGCGTGACGGTCGGCGCGGTGTTGCCGACGGTGATCTGCACGCTCGCCGTGGCGGTCCGACCGGTGCTGTCGGTGACGGTCAGGGTGGCGGTGTGGACGCCGTTGGCCGAGTAGGTGTGCTGCGGGTTGGCCGCGGTCGACGTGCCGCCGTCGCCGAAGTTCCACCTGTAGGTGATGGCGTCGCCGTCGGGGTCGGACGAGCCCGCGGACGAGAAGGTCACCGCCAGCGGCGCCTGGCCGGAGGTCTTGTCCGCGGCGGCCTTCGCGATCGGGGCGAGGCCGCCGGTCACGTGCTCGATCCGGTACAGCGCCGAGTTGGCGTCACCGGCGAACCAGCCCGTGCCGTAGTCCAGCACGTACAGCGCGCCGTCCGGGCCGAACGCGGAGTCCATCACCTGCGTGCCGGTCCACGGGAACGAGGTGATCGCGCCCCGCGTGCCGTCGGCGTTGACCGCGATGTCCTTGATCCACCGCCGACCGAACTCCGCGGCGAAGAAGTGCCCGTCGTAGGACTGCGGGAACTTCACCGAGGAGTTGAGGTTCGGGTTGTAGCGGTAGACCGGGCCGCCCATGGGCGACTCGCTGCCGCAGCCGAGGTCGGGCACGGAGCAGCCGTCGTACTTGATCCAGGCCGCCTTCGCCGCGGGCAGCGACGGCAGGCCGGTGTTGCGCGGTGAGTTGTTCGTCGGCCCGCCCGCGCAGTTGTACTTGCCCCCGGAGGCGCCGGTGGCGAAGTTGTGGTCGTTGTAGGTCTCGTCGGTGGTGTTCGACCCGGTGCAGTACGGCCAGCCGTAGAAGCCGGGTCCGGTGATGCGGTTGAACTCCACCTGGCCCGCCGGACCGCGGGTGGGGTTCGCGGAGCCCGCGTCCGGGCCGTAGTCGCCGAGGTAGACGACACCGGTCGCCTTGTCCACGTTGAAGCGGAACGGGTTGCGGAAGCCCATGGCGTAGATCTCCGGCCGCGTGCCCGCCGTGCCCGGCGCGAACATGTTGCCCGCCGGGACGGAGTAGCCGCCGTCGGCGTTGACCTTGATCCGCAGCAGCTTGCCGCGCAGGTCGTTGGTGTTGGCGGCCGAGCGCTGGGCGTCGAACGCGGGGTTGCGGTTGGCGCGCTCGTCGAGCGGGCTGTAGCCGTCGGAGGCGAACGGGTTGGTGTCGTCGCCGGTGCTCAGGTAGAGGTTGCCCGCCGCGTCGAAGTCGATGTCGCCGCCGACGTGGCAGCACGTGCCGCGGCTGGCCGGCACGTCCAGGACGACCTTCTCACTGGCGCTGTCGAGGGTGCCGTCGGCCTTGAGCACGAAGCGGGACAGCCGGTTGACGCCGTTCCACGCGGAGAAGTCGGTGCCGTCGGACGGCGCGTCACCGGCCGGTGTGGACAGCGGTGGCGCGTAGTAGAGGTAGACGTGGCGGTTGGTCGCGAAGTTCGGGTCGGCGCCGATGCCCTGCAAGCCCTCCTCGTCGTGCGCGTAGACGGCGAGCTTGCCGGCGACCTTGGTGTTGCCGGCGGCGTCGGTGAGCCGGATCGTGCCGTCTCTGGAGGTGTGCAGGACCGACCGGTCGGGCAGCACGGTCATCGAGATCGGCTCGCCCATCTCGGCCGCACCCTTGGCGAGGGTCACCTGCTGGAACGAAGGCGCCGCGGCTTGGATCGGCGACGGTGGCGGCTGGGCGGTGGCGGTCGCGGGTACGGCGGTCTGGACCGCGGCGGCCACCAGGAGCAAGGCGGCAGCACCGTGGCTGATCCGGTTTCGCGGGGATTTGGCCATCCTGGTGTCGTCCTTCCAGACGTCGTTGTCCGAACGGGATCGAGGGGGTGGTTCGCCGGCCGGCAGGGCGACCGGCGAACCCGCGGATCACCGCGATCAGGGAAGAACCCACTTCTGGTTGCCGACGTTGAGGCAGTCCCAGATGTGCAGCACGGTGCCGTCGGCGGAGTTGTTCCCCGCCACGTCCAGGCAGCGGCCCGACTTCGCGTTCCTCAGCGAGTTGTCGGGCTGCGCGACCCACTGCTGCGCGCCGGTGCCGTTGCACGTCCACAGCTGCGTCACCGTGCCGTTGGCCGTGCCGCCGCCGCTCACGTCGAGGCACTTGCCGAGCGCGCGGACCGTCCCGTCGGTGGACACCGTCCACTGCTGCGCGGCCGTGCCGTTGCACGTCCACAGCTGGACCTTCGTCCCGTCCGCGGTGCCCGCGTTGTCGATGTCGACGCACTTCCCGGCGAGACCGGTGATCCGCCCGGTGCGGGCGACGGTGCCCGGCATGACGTTGAGGGTGTACCAGGCCTCGGTGCTCCACAGCGACTTGCCGGACTCGGACGTGAACGGCCGGGGCGAGCGCAGGTGCACGACGTGGCCGTTGCGCAGACCGGAGAGCATGACGGTGACCTTCTTGCGGTCGGCGGACGGCGTCGCCGACTGCACGGTCAGCGTCTGCTGGTCCAGCTTCGGGCCGCCGTAGGCCGGGGTCGCCTGGTAGCGCCACTGCGTCGCCCGGTACTTGGCGGCCAGGCCCTGCAGCGTCTGGGCGGACAGCGGCTGGGTGTACTCCAGCTCGAACCCTCCCGGGATCGCGCGCATGGCGACGATGTCGAACGCCTCCGCGCCGTTGGGCGTCAGCTTCTGGAGGCCGAAGGTCAGCTTGCCGTTCTGCCCCCAGTTGCCGCCCGCGCCGATGCCGCCGGTGTAGATCGCGCCGTCCGGGCCGAGGCTGATGCGGTTCACGCCCGATTCGAGGCCCTGGGTCATGCGGAACACCGCGCCCTGGTACTCGCCGTCGACCTTCTCCAGGAAACCGCGTTGCAGGCCGCCGTAGGTGACGTCACCGAAGATCATCTGTCCGGCGAACGGACCGGTGGTCAGCTGCACCGGGTTGCTCGGCGAGTTCGCGATCTCGTTGTGCGGCAACCACAGCACCGGCGCGGTGATCGCGCGGTCGTCGAACGGACCGGTGGGATTGGTGTAGTGGTTGAAGAAGCGGTCCTGCTTGATCTGCACCAGCTTCGACGCCGGCAGCCAGCCACCCTGGTTGTCGGTGGCGAAGATGCCGCTTTCGGGGCCCCAGCCGATGCCGTGGGGCGTGCGCAGCCCACCGGCGATGTAGGTGACGGTCCCGGTCGCCTTGTCCACCTTGATCGTCGTGCCGCGGTTGGGCGCGGGCTGGGGATCGGTCGTGGCGCCACCGAGGTTGATCGACACCGACAGGTTCAGGTAGAACGCGCCGTCCCGGTACAGCATCCCGAACGCGAACTCGTGGAAGTTGCCGCCGTACGGCCAGGTCGCCAGGCGACGGTAGTTGTCGGTGACCCAGTCGCCGTTGGTGTCGTTCAGCTCGGTCAGCCCGGCCTTCTCCGACACGTACAGCTTGCCGTCGACGTACTTGATCCCCATCGGCTCATGGAGGCCGGAGGCGATCCGCTGCGTGCGGACCTTCGTGGGATCGGTGACGCCGGTGACGCCGCTGATCAGGTGCACCTCGCCCAGCTTGGTGTTCGAGCCGCCCCAGGTGGCGATCGCGAGACGACCGTCCGGCAGCCAGTCCATGCCGGTGACCTGCGGCTCGAAGCCGGACGGGCGCAGGTTGGTCAGCGTGTGGGCCGGGTGCACGCCGGTCAGCGGCAGGCCGTCGCCCGGCGAGTCGGCGCCACCCTCGCACTCCTTGCGGCCCGGGGCGGTCACCCGGACCACGCCCGCGTCGGTGCTCAACACGGAGTTCGGCACGACGCTGAACCCGGACGCGCCGGGCGGCTGCCACTCCAGGGTGAGCTGTTGCCCGCCCCCGTTGTCGAAGTGGTCGATGCGCAGCGAGTGGTAGCCGGTCCCGAGCTGGATCAAGCCGTCCTTCGGAATGGCTCCGTGCAGGCCGTCGTGGTCGACGACCAGCGTGTTGTCGATCCTCAGCCGTGCGCCGTCGTCGCTGGTGAGGCGGAAGGCGTGGGCGCCCGCAGCCGCGATGTCGATGTTGCCCGTGACCTCGGACATGAACCGGTCGGCGATGCCGAAGTCCGCGGTGGTCGTCCAGTTGATCAACGGCATGAGCTTGTCGATGTTGGGCGTCTGGGCGGCCTTGAGCGTGCAGAGCCTGCCGATCTCGGTCTGGAGGTCGAAGACCCGCAGCGTCACCCCCGGCTCCTGGGGCGGGGGCGCCGCCGCTTGCGCGGACGACGTGGTGGACAGCGACGCGGCTGTGACCAGTGCTATCGAGGCGAGTGACCCGGCGGCTCGCAGCCACCGGTCGTGGCGGGCAGGGAAGGACATCGGTGGCGCTCCCTTGGGCTAAGCCGGTGAGCAGGGGAACTCGACTCGGCAAGGGGTTCGGTGCGCGCGGTGACCTCGCGCACTGGTGCGGTTACAGGGGGTTGCACCAGCCAGGCGACGGTAAGGCGACTTTTGTACGGGGTCAACGAAAGACTGTTCAAGATAGACAAAAGTACGTCGATTGACGGCATAAGCGGCGGCATTCGGCCGCAGGTCCTTCGCCACCTCGGCGTCACGTGAGCTGCCTGCCCCCGATCGCGAACGAACGCGTGTCCGCCGGGAAATCCCGTAACCCGAACGGATTCCGCAGTTCCCGGCTCTGGAAAACGGCACACCGGTGGCCCGCCCCCGGTCAGGGAGGCGGGCCGGACAGGAGGGCGGACCGGTCAGCTCGCGGCGTTCATCAGGTCCACCGCGCTGTGCTGGCGGGCCGCGTCGCTGCGCTGGAACGGCCCGGCCCACGGCTGGTCGTAGGAGTCGCTGCTGGAGCGGTCGCGCGCGTGGGCCGTGTCCGCCTGCCGCTTGAGGTACGCGGTGTACGGGCGGTCCGGCAGCGCCTGGTTCAACTGACCGAGGCCCCGCACGAAGGCGCCCTTGAACGACGGGACGTCACCGCCGCCGCCGTCGTCGAACACGATCCCGCCCGGGTTGAGCGCGGGACTGGTGGTCGAGGCGTTGGCCAGGGTCCGCGCCCGCGTGAGGTACGCCGGGTCGCCGGTGGCGCGGTGCAACTCGGTCAGCGCGGCCGGCGGCACGCCCTGGTTGTAGCTCCACGGCGTTTGGCCGTTGTTGCGGCACGTCGACGTGACCAGGCCGTCGTTGACCAGGTTCGAGCTGTTGATCATCCCGCTGCTCTCGAACCACCGCCAGCCCTCCCGGGCGCGCTGCACGTAGGTCGTGTCACCGGGCAGCCGGTTGTGCAGAGCGGCGTTGAGCTGGACGTACAGCGAATTGGCGATGGCGTTCTTGTAGGTCCGGCTCGAGGTCCACCAGATGCCACCGCCGCAAGTGTGGTCCCAGTAGCGGTGGATGTGGTCGGCGTCGATGCGGGCGGTGTCGAGGTAGCGGCGGTCGCCGGTCAGGTCGTAGGCGGCGATCCACGTCAGCCCCCACCAGGCGACGTCGTCGTTGTACTCGTTGATGAAGTTGCCGGCCCAGGCGGTGCGGTTGAGGTCGAAGGTGCGGGCGATGGCATAGCGGTAGGACCCCATGCCGCTCACCCGCGCGTTGTCGATGATCGCGTTGAGCGCGTTGGCGGCGTTCCACCAGCCGGTGGTGTCGAACAGGCCGGTGCTCAGGTTGTACCGCTGCATCAGGGCGGTGGCCGCGGCGGTGCGGCGGTCCCAGGCGTTCCAGGTGGTGCGGTGCCAGCTCGTGCAGGCGATGGTCGACGACCCGGCGGACTGGACGCAGGCCCGCAGCAGCCCGACGCGCAGGCCGGCCCAGTCGTCCACGTTGTGCATGAGCGTTCGCCAGCCGCCGTAGCCCGCCGGTGTCGTGGTCGAGCCGAGCTTCGGTTCCCACGTCACGCCGGCGTCGTAGGAGCGGTCCAGCCAGACCGAGTCGCCCTGACCGCCGCCGCTGATCACCGCCCAGCCCATGGTCTCGGTGCTGTCGAAGTGCAGCGCGACCCGGCGGGTTCCGGCGGGCACGGACTGGGCGACCCGCTCCCCCGCTGACAGCGCGGGATCGCGCCCGTCGCAGTGGATGTTGCAGATCGGGGCGAGGACGGTGGGCGGTGCCGCCGCCGTTGTCGGCCGGGTGCGGGACCGGTGCGCGCTGGGCGGCAGGAACGGATCCCGGTCGTCGCAGTAGCTGTCGCAGAGCGCGACTGCCGGTGGCGGCGGCGCGGAGGCCGGTTCCGGTGGTGCGGTGGCCGATGTGCCGGGAACGGTCATCAACGACAGCAGCAGGGATGCTTGGACGACGATGTTCAGCATGGGACCTCCCAAGCAGGGGTGGGTGGCCGGAGAAAGCGTGAGAACGCTCTCACACCGAGGCTAGGATCGTCCGTGACGAAGCGTCAACACCCCCGACCGGACAGGCTTCTGTCAGGTCACCACGATCTCCGGTCTGGGCGGCGACCGCGTACTCGCCCCAGTCCGCCGGTTGGGCGAGCCACGTGACGGTGTCGACGGTGACAACCACGTCCTGTGCCGGGTGGTGTTCCCGGGCCACCGGTGCGACCCCGCGGGAGTCACGCGCGGGGTCGCACCGGTGGTTCACCAACCGGAGTTGCCGCTGCCGCGCTGGACGGTGTACCGGTTCTCGTCGTTGACCATCCCGCGGCTTCCCGTGCCCTTGAGCCCGGAGACGGTCACACCGTCGAAGCGGCCGGCGCCGGAGACGAGGTTGAAGTGGATGCCGTGCGAATTGGCGTTGGTCACGGTTCCGCCGCCGTCGTCGAAGGACTCGGTGGCGCCGCCGGTGCCGTTGATCCTGACGTTGGCGACCGTCAGGTTGTTCACCGCCTTGTTCCAGCTCAGCAGCAGGCCGTGGTAGTTGCTGTCGTTGACCTCCAGGTCGCGCAGCACGACCGCGCCGGTGATGTCGGATCGTTCGGCGAACAGCCAGATCGCGCCGGTGTGGGTGTGCCAGTCCCAGTTGCGGGTGCCGGTGCGGGTGAGGGTGTTGCGCTGCACGGTGGTCGTGCCGTTGAACGGCATGGACGCGTGCCAGGTGGACACCATGACGCCGGCGCCGTTGAACACGGTGTCGGTGATCAGGTTGTCCTCGGCGCGGTTGTCGGTGCCACCGTAGATGGCGACGCCGTTGGCCAGGATGGGCAGGGCGATCGTGTTGAAGGCGAACACGCTGCGGCTGACGGTGCCCGCAGCCTCCCACGACCACATGGCCAACGCGTCGTCGCCGGTGTTGCGGAAGTCGCTCTGCTCGACGCGGACGTTGGTGGTGTTGCCGTTGATGTTGAGACCGTCGGCCATCGTGTTGCGGATGCGCATGCCCGAGGCGAGCAGGCCGTCGGCCTGCTTGATCCACAGGCCGACCTTCGCGTGGTTGCTCGCCACGTTGAAGATCAGCGACCCGGCGCCGAACTCGCCCTCGATGAACGCGTCCGAGCTGGGCGCTCCGTCGGGGTCCCGGGTGGTGACGTCGCCGTCGAAGGTGAAGTCGGCCAGCGTGGTGTCGGCGCCGTTGACGTAGAACCCGCCGCGGCGGTTGGCGCCCAGCAGCACGGTGTGCCAGATCCCGGCGCCGCGCACGTCGACGCCGCTCACCTGGACCAGGCTGGTGAGGTCGAACCGGCCGGCCGGGATCCAGACGCCGCGGGCGGTGGTGCCCCGGGCGGCGGCGACGGCCGATCGGATGGCGGCGCTGTCGTCGGCGCCGTCGTCGGCCCGTGCGCCGTGGTCGGAGATGCTGAGGTAGCCGGCCGGCGCGGTGGTCGGGCCGTCGACGACCTCGGCCTCGACCAGGTCCACGGTGATGTGGCTGGTCGCGTTGGTGTCCTTGGCCAGGCGCAGCACCGTGCCCGCGGGGTAGGTCCGGGGCAGCAGGACGCGCGAGTCGTCGAAGTAGCGGTGCGGTCGCGCGCCGCCGGGGCCCGCGGTGAAGGGGTAGTCGCCGTACATCCAGCTGTACTTGGAGGTCAGCGTGACGTCGCGGACCTTGGCTCCGCCCGCGTACACCGCCAGTGGTGCGGTGGTGCCGTTGCCCGAGGCGTCGTCGGGCAGGCCGGCGCGCACGGTGATGGCGTTGGCGGGCTTGGTCAGCGTGACCTGCACGTACTGGCCGGTGCCGGTGAGCTTCATGGCGGTGCGGCCCGACGCCTCGGCGGCCTCGGTGGTGTAGGCGCGGCCGGAGATGCGGGTTCCGGTGCCGCTGTCGGTCTCGTAGGTGGTGTAGGGCACGGTCGCGCCGCGTGCGGCCAGGCCCGCGGTGTCGGTGACCGCGATGTTGTCGAGCTGGACGCCGCCGTTGTCGCCGCTCGTGACGTGGTAGCCCATGAGGTTCAACCCCGAGCGCAGTGCCGCGCTGTGGGTTGTGGTGCGCCAGCCGCTGCCGCCTGACAGCGACAGCTGCGGTCCCCTGATGCCGTTGATGTACAGGGTCACCGTGCGTGTGGAGGAGTTGTTGTGGCGCAGGGTGATGGTGGCGTTGCCCGCGCTGGTCTGGTTGACGCTGCGGATGACGCGCGCGCCGTTGCCGGGCAGGTTCACCGAACCTGCGCCCGTGGCGCCGGACGGGCTGGTGGTCACCGCCGCGCCGCCGGACAGGAACCCGGTCTCCAGTTCGTAGGAACCGGCAGGTCCCGGCGGGTTGGTCGTCGTCGTGGTCGTGGTGGTCGGTGCGGCGGTGGACAGCTTGATGTTGTCCAGGTTGACGTTGCCGTTGTCGGCGGTGCCGTAGGAGACCGCGATCGTGTTCGCGCCGGCGTTGAGGGTCACCGCCGCGGTCGCGGTGCCCCACGTGCCCCAGGACGAGGTGGCGGGCAGCGACACCTGCCGGACGACGCCGTTGACCGACACGGACAGGGAGCGTGTCGAGCCGGTGCCGTTGGCGTAGCGCAGCGTCAGCTCGCTGTTCCCGGCGCTGCCGCTGGTAGCGGTGAACGTGGCCGTCGCCGTGCCCCGGTTGGCGTCGATGAAGCCGCCCACGTAGCCACTGCCGGTGTAACCGGAGTGCTCGGACTCGACGCGGGCGCCGCCGGACAGCTGGGCCGACTCCGCTTCGAGGTCGCCGGAGGAGACGGGTGCCGACTCGATGGTGATGTTGTCCAGGTTGACGTTGCCGGTGTCGCCGGTGCCGTAGGACACGGCGATGGAGTTGCCGGCGGCGTTGAGCGGCACGCTCTGGCGCACGGCGCCCCACGAGGCCCAGCCGGAGGTGGCGGGCAGGGAGACCTGACGGGCGCTGCCGTTGACCGACAGGGTCAGGGTGCGTGTCGAGCCGGTGCCGTTGGCGTAGCGCAGGGTCAGGGTGTTCTGGCCGGCCGTGGCGTTGGTGGCGAAGGTCGCCTTGGCGTTGCCGCGGTTGGCGTCGACGAAGCCGCCCACGTAGCCGGCGCCGGAGTAGCCGGCGTGCTCGGACTCGACGCGGGCACCGCCGGAGAGCGCGGCCGACTCGGCTTCGAGCACGGCCGGCGCCGCGGGGGCAGCCGTGCTCCACAGGGTGATCAGAGAGGCGACCATCACCGTCGTGGTGACTGCCGCGAGTCCTCTCTTGGAGAGCTTGCTCAACATCGTTGTTGTCTCTTTCCGCAGGGTAGAGGCCCGTCGTCGGGCCCTGGCTCATCCCTTGACCGCGCCCTCCAGCGCGCCGCCGCTCAGGAACAGTCGTTGGAACACCAGGAACAGCGCGATGGGAATGATCGACGAGATCGCCAGGGCGGCGAGGAAGACGTCGAGTTCCACGTAGCGCTGGAGTGCGGGCAGGCGCACGGACAGCGGCTGCACCGCGGGGTCGGGCAGCACCAGCATGGGCCAGAGGAAGTCCTTCCAACTGGCGACGACAGCGAACACCGACACCACGCCGATGATGGGCCGCGACAGCGGCAGCACCACCGACCAGAAGATCCGGAACGGCCCGGCGCCGTCGACCCTGGCCGCCTCGAACACCTCGCGAGGCAGGCTCGCGAAGAACCGCTGCACGAGGACGACGTTGAACGCGCTCGCGCCGGCCGGCAGCCACACCGCCCAGAACGTGTTGATCATGCCGGTGTCGACCACCGTCAGGTACAGCGGCACCAGCAGCACGATCGAGGGGACGAACAGCGTCGCCAGCACCACGCCGGTGATCAGGCCGCCGTAGCGGGGCCGCAGCACGGCCAGCGCGTACCCGGCGGTGGTGGCCACCACCAGCTGCACCGCCCACGAGCCGGCGGCGAGCCACACCGTGTTGAGGAAGTACTTGTCGATCTCCACGCGGGTCCACGCCGTGGCCAGGTTGGACAGGTCGAAGCCGTGGGGGAACACCGACAGCGGCGTGCGCAGCGTGTCCTGGGTGGGCGTGACGGCGGCCTTGGCCAGCCACAGCACGGGCCCCAGGCCCGTGAGCAGGAGAGCGCCGAGCAGCAGCCCTTGGAGTGTGCGCAGCACCAGCCGGGTGCGGGTGGTCGCCCACTCGGTGGGCGAGACCAGACCTCGGTTCACGACGCGCTCCAGGATCTCGTCAGCCGGAAGTACGCGGTGGAGAACAGCGCCAGGACGGCCGCGAGCATGATGCTCAACGCGGTGGCCGCGCCGTAGTCGCCGCCGAGGCTGTCCGCGAAGGCGTAGTCGTAGATCAGCAGCAGCAGGGTGGTGGTCGAGTTCGCGGGACCGCCGCCGGTGAACAGGAACGGTTCCAGGAACACCTGCGCGGTGCCGATGATCTGGAGGATGAACGTCACCAGCAGCACGCCGCGCAGCCGTGGCAGCGTGACGTGCCAGACCTTGCGCCAGATCCCCGAGCCGTCGATCTCCGCCGCCTCGTACAGGTCGGCGGGCACCCCGGCCAGCGCGGCCAGGTAGATGATCACCGTGCCGCCGGCGGCGGCCCACGTGGCTTCCAGCACCAGCGCGGGCATCGCGCTGCCCGGGTTCTGCAACCACTGCCACGGCCCGAGCCCGACCCAGCCCAACACCGTGTTGAACACCCCGGTCGGACCGGCGTCGTAGAAGAACTTCCACAGCAGCACCGCGACCACCGGCGGGATCACCACCGGCAGGTAGGCCAACGCGCTGAACAGCCCCTTGCGGTGGCGGACTTCGCTGATCAGCACCGCGGCCAGCAGCGGCAGCGGGTAGCCGAACAGCAGCGCCAGCACCGCGAACCACACCGTGTTGCGCAACGCGGTCCACAGCAGCGGGTCCGACAGCACCTGGGCGAAGTTGTCCAGGCCGACGAACTCGACGGGCCCGACCAGGTTGGTGCGCTGGAAGCTCATCACCACCGACTGCACGATCGGCGCCCACGAGAAGACCCCGAACACCAGCAGCAGGGGCAGCAGGAAAACCAGGGTGCTCAACCCCCCGCGGCGCACCCACGTGGCCGGTGTGCGCCGCCGTCGCGGCGGGCGGGGCCCGCGTGGCGGCGGGGGGACCGCCGCCACGCGGGAGTGGGATCGGACGGCCACGTCAGCCCCGGCCGATCTGGGCCTGCACCTCGGCGTCGGCCTTGGCCAGCAGGGCGGGCACGTCCGCGGCCTGGTCGGTGAGCAGCGTCTGCACCGTCTGGTCCAGGATCTTGTAGACGTCCTGGGTGGACCGGGTCGGCTCGGTGACCAGCGGCTGGTCGAACATCTTCGACGTGTACGGCGTCATCTGGTCCAACGGCACGTTGACGTACTGCCTGGTCCACTCCTGCTGCTTGTCGTAGGTCGCGCGGTCCACCACGGGCAGCGCCGGCACGCCGACGGGCTGGTTGGTCTCGGCCAGCGTCTTGGCGTCGGCGACGGCCGCCTCTTGGTCGGTCAGCTTGCCCATGTAGTAGAAGTCGATCCACTTCACGGCGGCTTCCTTGCTGCGTTCGCCGATCTTCGGGCTCACCACGGCCAGCGTGCCGCCGCCGAGCACGCCCGCGTCCGGCTTGTCCGCCAGAGGCAGGGCGGCGACGCCGTAGTCCTCGGCCTTGAGGCCGTTCTGGGTGACGAGGTTGCCGTAGTTGCCGCCGCCGGAGACGTACATGCCGATGCGGCCGGCGGCGAAGTCCTGGTTGATTCCCGCCCAGTCGTAGAGGAAGTTCGCGCCCATGCTGTTGTCCTCCCAGCGCATGGCGCGCAGGGTGTCGAGCACCCCGGTCATCTCCGGGGTGTCCACGGTGGCCTCGGCCTGGTCGCCGGTGATCTTCTCGATGCGGCCGCCGAAGGCGTAGTCGAGCGTGGTGAGGATCCAGCCGCCGGTGTTGCCCGAGGTCATCTGGGCGTACCCGGTCTGGCCGGTGCGCTCGGTGATCTGCTTGGCCGCGGAGCGCACCTCGGCCCACGTCGTGGGCGGCTTGTCCGGGTCCAGTCCGGCCTGGGTGAACAGCGTGCGGTTGTAGTGCAGCGCCTGGCCGTAGGCGGCGATCGGCACCGCCCACTGCTTGCCGTCGGCGGCCTGGCCCGCCTTAGCCACGTTCGGGTTCAGCGAGGAGGCGTAGGGCAGTTTGGCGACCTGCTCGCTGACGTCGGCGATCTGCTTGCGCTCGATCAGGCCCCGGCCGTCGGTGAACGGCACGGTGAACACGTCGGGGATGGTGCCGCCGGCGAGCTGGGCGGTGAACGACGCGGCGGTCCAGGTGTACTCCCGGGTGCGGACGTCGACGTCGGTGTTCGCGGCCTCGAACTGCTCGGCGCGCTTGGTGAACGCGTCGATCGCGGCCTTCTCCAGGCCCGCGTCCATCGCGACGGTGATGACGACCTTGCCGTCGGCGCCCACCTGGTCGTCGGGATCGGAACCGCACGCGGTCAGGACCAAGGGCAGCACGATCGCCGCGGTCGTCAGTCTGGTCAGCAGTGGCCTTGCGGCGGAGGACTTCATCATCTTTCCTTCGGGTTGATCAGGCGGGTTGATCAGGCACGCAGCCAGGCGGCGGCGTCGGCGGGCAGGTGGTCACCGTCGAGGTCGACGCTGGTCAGCAGCACCTCGTGGTGGTCGGGCAGCGGCACCGGCGCGGTGCCGAGGTTGACGACGCACACGACGTCGTCGCGGGTGAAGGCCAGCACGTCCTCGGTGCTGTCCAACCAGGAGAAGCGCTCCCCGCACAGCCCGGGTTCGGACCGACGCAGGGCCAGGGTTGCCCGGTAGAGGGCCAGCATGGAACGCGGGTCCCGGTCCTGCGCCTCCACCGAGCGCTCGCCCCACCCGGCGGCCGGCTGCGGCAGCCAGGCAGGGGCGCCCGACCCGTCCGGGCTGAACCCGAACGAGTGACCTGAGCGGGTCCACGGCAACGGCACGCGGCACCCGTCGCGCCCGGGATCGGTGCGACCGGAGCGGAAGTGCATGGGATCCTGCAACGCCTCCAGCGGCAGGTCCTCCACCTCCGGCAGTCCCAGCTCGTCGCCCTGGTAGACGTACAGCGCGCCGGGCAGCGCCGCGGTCAGCAGCGCCGCCGCGCGGGCCCGTCGCTCCCCGAGTGCCAGGTCGGTCGGCGTGCCGAACCGCTTGGTGGCGAAGGAGAACGAGCTGTCCTCACGGCCGTACCGGGTCACCGGGCGGGTGACGTCGTGGTTGGACAGCACCCACGTGGGCGGCGCGCCGACCGGGGCGTGAGCGTCCAAGGTGGACTGGATCGACTCGCGCAGCTCCTTGGCCTCCCACGGGCGGCCCATGAAGTCGAAGTTGAACGCCGAGTGCATCTCGTCCGCACGCAGGTAGCGGGCGAAACGCTGCTGGTCGTCCAGCCAGATCTCCCCCACCAGCACGCGCGGCTCGGAGTAGGAGTCGGCCACCCCGCGCCAGCCGCGGTAGATGTCGTGCAGCTCGTCGCGGTCGATGAACGGGTGCCCGCCCGCCTCGTAGGTCTGCGGCACCTCGGGCAGCGCCGGGTCCTTGACCGGCATCGACGCCGAGTCGACCCGGATGCCCGCCACGCCCCGGTCGAACCAGAACCGCAGCACGTCCTCGTGCTCGCGCCGCACGTCCGGGTGGTTCCAGTTCAGGTCCGGCTGTTCGGGTGCGAACAGGTGCAGGTACCACTGGCCGTCCGGCACCCGCGTCCAGGTGCCGCCCGCGAAGCTCGACACCCAGTCCGTCGGCGGCAGCTCGCCGTGCTCGCCCCGGCCTTCGCGGAACCAGAAACGCTCCCGTTCCGGCGAACCGGGCCCGGCCGCCAGCGCCGCCTTGAACCACTCGTGCTCGCTGGAGACGTGGTTCGGAACGACGTCGACGATCGTGCGGATGCCCATCCGGGCGGCGTCCGCGATCAGCTCCTCGGCGTCGGCCAGCGTGCCGAACGCCGGGTCGATGGCCCGGTAGTCGGCCACGTCGTAGCCGCCGTCGGCCAGCGGCGAGGCGTACCACGGGGTGAACCAGATCGCGTCCACGCCCAGGTCGCGCAGGTGGGGCAGCCTGTCTCGGACGCCGTTGAGGTCGCCGGTGCCGTCGCCGTTCGAGTCGGCGAAGCTGCGCGGGTAGATCTGGTAGATCACCGCGCCGCGCCACCACGGCCGGTCTGCCACTGGGCTGTCCATCGTCATCTCTCTCCCCCTCATGCTGCGTGCAACGCACCACAAATGAACCGAACGTTGCCGGTCAGATGCGGTTTAGCGCTATACTAGGTGGTGTGGGACACTAACCTCGCCGCAGCACAGGTGTCAACGACGAGTCCGGTGTCCTGCGAAGGCGAGAGGAGAGATCGGGCCGGTGCGGGTGACCCTGAAGGACATCGCCAGGGCGGCGGGCGTGAGCATCATGACGGTGTCGAACGTGATCAACGGCAAGCACGATCGCGTGTCGGCCGAGACGGTCGAGCGGGTGCGCCGGATCGTCGCCGAGCTCGGCTACGTGCCCAACGGTTCCGCACGCAGCCTGGCCGCCAACAGTTCCCGCCTCATCGGGCTGCTGGTGCCCGCCGAGAGCGAGGTCAGCCTCACCATCTCCCCGCACAACATCGCCATCGTCGGCCAGATCGAGCGCCGGCTCCGCCAGCGCGGCTACCACCTCCTGCTGCGCGGAGTCTCCGACACCGCCGAGATCGGCGAGGCGCTGCGGTCGTGGAGCCTGGACGGGGCCGTGCTGCTCGGCTTCCTCGACGAGGAGATCGACCGCCTGCGCCGCCGCGTCACCGGAGCGACACCGGTGCTGGCCATCGACAGCTACTCCGACAACCCGTTGACCACCGGGGTGCGCACCGACGACTTCACCGGCGCCCACCTGGCCACCTCACACCTGCTGTCCTCGGGGCATCGGCGGATCGTGTTCGCCGCGCCGTCGTTCACCGATGTCGGCGTCGTCCACGAACGCTTCCTCGGCTTCCACGCGGCACTGCGGGACGCCGGGGTGTCCCCGCAGGACTGTCCGACGGAGACCGCCAACACCACGCACGACGACGGTGTCGAACTGGGCAGGCGCCTGCTCGCCAGCCACCCCCGGGCGACCGCGGTGTTCGCCACCGCGGACATCCTCGCGATCGGCATCATCGAAGGCTTGCACGACATCGGCGTTCCCGTGCCGGAGCGGGTCTCGGTCGTCGGGTTCGACGACCTGGACATCAGCGCCTACATCACACCCAAGCTCACCACCGTCGCGCAGGACATCGTCGGCAAGGCGACCCACGCCGTCGACCGCCTCCTCGACCTCGCCGAAGGCGGGAACCACCACACCGAACCGCTGGTCCTCGACGTCCGACTCGTCGTGCGCAACTCCACCGCCGTCCCGCAACCGACAGCCACCGACAACTGAGCGTGCAGCTGCACCCCGCGGGCGTCACCCCATCCCGGCACGGCCCTGATGGAGGGTGCGGTGCTCGAGTGCGGCGTCGAGTTCGGCGAACAGCGAGGTCGGGGCACTCCGCCCGTAGCGGGTGGCGATCGCGGACCACAGACGGCGGCCCAGTTCCAAGGCGGCACGCAGCGCGCCGGTCAACTCCTGCGGCGACGCAGCAGAAGTCGCCGCCCTCAGCCCGGCCACGGTGTCCGCGGACAACTCAAGCTCGGCACCTCGTGACGGCGTCAACCAATGCGCGGTGGACTCCTCGGCAAGGCGCGCCATCCACAGCAGATGGCGCTGGGCATGCCCGAGGGCGTCCCAAGCACGCAGGTCCTCACCTCGCGCCGCCAGGTGATGCGCCAACACCAGCCAGTTGGCGAAAGGGTCGCAGTACTTCGCGATGACCTCGGGACCGTCGGCCGGCGGCACGTACCGCTCGGGCAGGCCGCGCAGCACCGGAGCCAACGCACCACTGCGATCCACCACCAGCATCCGCTCGACAGCGGCCCCCCGCGCCGGCCACTCCGTGACGCCGGCGATGTCGTCCACGGTCGCGAAATGAAACTCGCCACGCACAAGACCGGGGAAGAACGCCACATAGGAGCCGAACTCGTTGAGCAAGCCGTAGCTGATCGGGGCGATGTCGGCGCACCACGACCGCGGATCGATCCCGGCGCGCCTCCGCGTGGTGAAGAACAGCCAGAACTCGATGTCACTGTGCTCATCCGCCTCACCCGCGGCGAACGAGCCGTACATCAACGCGGCGTCCAACCCGTCGTCGGCCAAGCACACATCGCGCACACGCCCGATCAGCTCTTCCTGGAACAGCACACGCACACCAAAGCACCGACGCCCGGGACAGGCAACGCGATAACCCCGTTGCCGCGCCCAGGGCGAGGGCGAAGAACATCAGGTGTCCCAGCGGCTGCAGCATGATCTACCAGCCCGTGCAGCCCGCCGAGTGGTCGCTGGGGGTCACGATGCTGCGTGGGTGATCGCGTACGCGTCGCGCAGCAGGCCGGGCGCTTGACGCCGGTGTGTGCCGGACAGGGCGTCCCAGACCCGCTTGGCGACCGGCCGGTGGTAGCGGAGGGCGGTGGCGAGCGCGACGTGGCCGCCTTCGACGTGGACCAGCATGTGCCCGGTGCACATCCAGCCCTGGGCTGTGAGCCTGATCCGGTTGTCGCCCCGGTCCGCGACCGCCCACCCGGCCACGCGCGTCGGTGAGGACTTCAGGCGCAGGCCGAGCAGCACCCGCCAGATGAACTGCCCGCCCAGGCCCGCCATGTCCTCGAACGCCGCGCGCGCCCACTGCTCGGGAGTGCCGGTCTCGCTGCCGGTGAGGGTGAAGACGTCGATGTAGTCGGTGTCGGTGGGCATGAGCGCCCGGATCGCTTCGGGCGCCTCGTGCTGCTGGACGACGACCGGTTGGGTGCTCGGTTGATTCACCACGGTGTGATCCCCCTGCTGCTATACGGTTGCGTATAACAGCAGGCTACGCGTTCTATACGGTGGCGTATAGAACCGTGGGCCGTGACAGGAGGCACATGGGCACCGCGCGCACGCCGAAGGACAGGTGGATCGAGGAGGGGCTGAGGGCACTGGCCGAGGGCGGTCCGGACGCGGTGCGGATCGAGGCGCTCGCCAAAGCGCTGGGCGTGACCAAGGGCGGGTTCTACGGGTACTTCACCGACCGCAACGCCCTGCTGGAGGCCGTGCTGGACACCTGGGAACGCCGCAGCACCGACGACGTGCTGGACCGCGTCGAACACGACGGCGGGGACGCCCACGCGAAGATCCAGCGCGCCGGCGCCCTCACCCTGTCGCCCGACCTGCTGCCCGCCGACCTGGCGATCCGCGACTGGGCACGCCGGGACGAGGCCGTCGCCGAACGCCTGCGCCGCGTGGACAACCGGCGCATGGACCTGCTGCGCGAGATGATCGGCACGTTCTGCGCCGACCCGGACGAGGTCGAGGCCCGCAGCCTGCTGGCGTTCTGCCTGCGGATAGGCGAGCACTTCCTGGCAGCCGACCACGGCAACCGCTCCCGCGCGGAAGTCCGGGCCCTCGCCGCCGACCTCGTCCTGAAGCGCCGACCGACCTGACCTTCTTCGCGGAACTGCTGAAGACTGCCCGCGAGAAGGCCTGACGCAGCAGGGCGGCGTCGGAGAACGGCTCCACGTCAGCCCGCGGGCGCAGAGCAGGGCCACCCGCACCCGCACGTGGTCACGGCGGTGTCGGTGAATGGGCGGGTGATGGGAACGGGCGCACGAGCCGTCGACGGAAACACCCGCCGCGGTCAGGTTGATCCGAACGGGCCGATGATCGCGACATCTTGCTTCACGTCTTCTTTCCGGACGTCTACCCCTTGGGCTTCCTCGTCTAGTCGAGAGGAGCCTGCCCGTCGCCCATCTTCCTCAGCCCCATGACCGCACCGTTGGCGTCCATGAAGATCACCCCGCCCCATTCCGCCAGGATTTCTTCCCGGCGTTCCTGCCACTGGGCGCTGACGTCGGGCAGCATGTGGTGGCAGCCCTTGATGTCGGGCTCGCCGTTGAGGAGATCGTGGAGAACACGGGGAATTCCCGAGAAGACCTCCATGCGCTGCGACTGCAACCGAAACACGTGGTCGGTGCCGACCAAGCGCATGCCGGCCAGTTCGACCCCGGTGTCGAAGTCGACGTGGCTGGGCCCGGTCTCGTGTTCGCCCCCTAGCCTGGCCCGTTGGCGCGGGGTCAGCAGACGCCCGGCGGTGTCCCGGTCCCCGGCGAACGCCAACAACCCGGCGCTCGCCGTCCGGGCAAGCACCCGAGCGAACCACTCCGACCGTTCGGGAGCGATGTAGAACCCCGGGCGACGGTCGTGCTCCGCTTCCTCGTCACGTACGGGGATTCCGGGGAACTCGTGGTACTGGTCGACAGGCCCGTTGAGACCGGACTCGTGGTCATCTCCATCGTCCGACAGGGCGAGCGTGCCATCACCGGGCGGGTCGAGGATCCTCATCTGAATGCCGCCGCTGTCGTCCAGCGAGGTGGACATCATCAGCCCGGGCGGCGTCACGTCACCCTGATGCGGGTCCCCGATCACCACGGCGTTCACTTGCGCGGCCGCCTTCGCGAGCTGTTTGTGCTGGGCGTCGGCTGCCCCGTGGGAGCCCTTGCACTCCACAGTGATGACCCGTGGTGCCGCGCCGTCCCGGAAGCCGAACAGGAAGTAGTCGGGCCGAAGCCTGGTGTTCGACTTCGTCTTCACCTCATTGCCGCGCAGCGCCCACCCCGCCTCCAGCGCGACGTCCGCGTCGACGATCTCGAACCGGTGGTCCGGGTGACGTCGCTGCGCGATCCTGAGCGCCGCGGCCAGCGCGAACGCAATGCCAAGATCCTCGGCCTGCACCGACCGCCGGTGGTACCGAGGGTCCTTGCCACTCTCCGAGAGCTCCATCCGACCGTGGGCGTTCCGCTGAAGCGACGTGATGTACTTCAGACAACCCCAGTGCTGCGCCAACGCTCGTGACGAACCGTGCCCGGACAACACCGTTGCCCGCCCAAGTAGATGCAGCAGCTCCCACGGCATGATCCTCATGTTCCTGCGGTGCTCGCGTTCAAGCACAGGAACCAGCTTGGGCTTGATCGGGTCGACTTCCTGGTCGTTGTCACGCCGCTCGGCGGCAAGCTTCGCAGCCTTGCGCTCGACCTTGCCCACCAGTTGATCGCTCGACTCGATGGCAACATCAGCCAACTCGAACAGCTTCTTGATCGCTTCATCGGCATCCATCGACAGCGCACCTCCCCGCGACACCAACTCAACGCATGAGGGAACGCGGTGTCAGCCATCTATCGAGTGGATCAGCGTTGAAACCGCGACCTTCACCCGACAGGATGCGCATCGGCGGCCGCGTCCGTCGACCGCGATGTGGATCTTGGTGCTCGGTCCGCCTCGTGAGCGTCGTCAGTCCGCGAAGGTCATTGGTGTCGCTGGTCGGGCAGCAGGTCGCGGCGGCCGTTGGCGACCAGGTACTCGCGGTACTCGGTGAAGGCGGGCTGGAAGACCGGGAGGAGGCCGATCAGTTTGAGCAGTGGTCCGGAGAACTTGACGCGGCGGGTGGCCAAGGCCTTGATCACGTTCAGTTCACCCAGCCAGAAACGGTGGCTGTCGTCGGCGGACATGGTCAGGTCGATGTCTGCTGTTGCCGCCGCCGCGGCGTCACCGACGCTGATCAGAGGGGAATCCTGGACGCAGTCCACGAACAGGGTCGCGTCCGGATCGGTGTTGTTCACCTTGAAGGACGATCGGATCGACAGGAGCTTCTGCCGCAGTTCTCCCTGGCTCACCTTCTCCAAGAAGGGCACGAAGTGGGCGTACAACTCATCGGCGGACGCGAAGACGGCCATGCTTCTCCTTAGTTCCAGTGGTTCCGGAGCGCGGTGACGAGTTCGTCGGCGCGGTCGTCCGGGAAGAACAGCCTGCCGCCGGGGACGGTGACCACGTCGGTGGCGCCGGGGATGAGGTCTTTCAGCCAGGACGCCCAGCGCAGCTTGAACAGCCGGTCGCCGGTGCCCCAGATGAGTGCTGTCGGGATCGTGCACTGGTGCAACGCGATGGTGGCGGCGGCGAGTTGCTTGGAATCCATTGAGGACAGAAGTCGGCGCATGAAGCGGGTGCCGTGGGCATTACCGAGGATTGGGTCTACGTATCGCTGGATGATCTCGGGTGGCGCCGGGTTCTGGTAGCCGATCCGGTAGGCCTGCCGCACCAGTTTCGGCGCGTGCGTCAAGGGGCGGAGCAGGCTGAGCAGGCCCAACCTCGCCAGCCACGCGGCCGGGGCGAACAGCGGCGGCGGGAAGTTGCCCTCCGTGTCGCAGTTCGTCAGGGCGAGCGAGGCGATCCGACCGGGTTCGGCGGTGTAGACGAGCTGGCAGACGGCGCCGCCGGTGTCGTTGCCGACCAGGTGCACGTCGGTGAGGTCGAGGGACGTGAGCACGGTCCGGACCGCGTGCGCCAAGCCGTGGACCGTGGCGTCGGCGACCGGGGGCGTCCGGCCGTGGCCGGGCAGGTCGATGGCGATGCACCGGCGGTGCTCGGCCAACTTCGTCATGCAGTGGCGCCACAGCAGCGCGTTGGTGAACACCCCGTGCACGAACACGGTGACCGGCCCCTCGCCGACATCGAGGTAACTGATCTCGCCCACTGAGCGCCGGTGCCGGTCCAGTTCCCTCACGCTAGTGCTCCCCTCACAACTGCGGCCGTGGCGTCGGGCGCGGTGATCAGCTCGTCTGCCTCGGTGCCGAGTGCGGCGATGGCGGGCACCTGCATGGCGCGAGTCGCCCCCGCCTGCCGCAACGCCCCGCCGAGCGGAACGGTCACGCCTTCCGTGCCTTCCAGGACGCCGTGGGCGCCGGCGAGAACGGCCACTGCGGCGTCACAGGCGTCCAGCGCCATGGCACCGAGGTCGCCGCCACCAAGGCCTTGGCCCGTCCCCAGGATCGGTCGTCACGCGATTGCAACGGACCATACACAGCGGGTAAGAAGCGATCAAAGACCAAATGACGTCGACGGCCGTGGACCGGTGCCTACGCGAGCGGTCTGACGAGCGGCATGGACCGGACAGTGGCCGTGGTCCGGTGGGTATGGCGGTGGGGCGGCGAGTTCAGGCCGCCGCCCCACCACACCCCCATCCCCCCAGAGCTCCCGACGGCAGGCGACTTGCTCCCCCTGCCCACCACCGGAAGGCACCGCTACCGGCCCGCTAGGCGTCCAGTAAACTCGACAGCGCGACCCGATCGTAGAGTCGCCTGACGAGGCCTGTCAACTATCCTCGTTGCCAGCGACGATGCTGTCCAACATACTTGACGTCAGTAACGGTGGGAGGGCGGACCCTTGTCTGATACCGACAGTGCGGGCGGCGCGGCGTTCGCCGAGAAGTTAAAACTGCTGTTCGACAGCGTCCGCCGACCCGACGGCAAGGCGTACGGCAAGGCCGAGGTCGCCGACGCGATGGGTGTGTCCCGGTCGTACGTGTACATGCTCCTGGCTGGCCAGTGCGAGCCCGGCTACTCTCTGGTCGTCAAGCTGGCGAGATTTTTCGAGGTGGACCTGGAGTACTTCGCGGACTCCCCGCGCGCCTTGGAGCTGACTCGGCAGTACGAACTGCTGGCGAAACTCGGTGAGCAGCAGGTCCACCGCCTGGCGACCCGGGCGAGCGAGCTGTCCCCCGAGCGCCTGCGAAGCGTGCTGGAGTTCATGGACTTCCAGGCCAGGCAAGGAGAACACGACACATGACGCACTCCCAGTCCGGGACGGTGCCCATCGCGGGCGGCTCGCTGTACTACGAGGTCCGCGGAACCGGCTGGAACGTCCTGGTGGTCCAAGGCGGGATCGGCGACGCCAACGCCACCGGACAGCTGGTCGACCAGCTCGTCGACGACGGCGCGCGCGTGATCACCTACGACCGACGCGGACTGGGCCGCTCCACCGTGGATGACACGGCCGCCACCACGATCGGGGTCCACGCCGCCGACGCCGCCGCGCTGCTACAGAGCGTCACGGAGGAACCGGCCGTCGTAGCGGGCGCCAGCATCGGCGCGGTGATCGCTCTCCAACTGGCCGTCGACCACCCGGAGCTGGTGGCCTCGGTGATCGCCCACGAACCGCCCTTGTCGGACGTAGTGCGCGAGCCCGACCGCGAACGCGAACTCGACCACGTCGCCGAACTCGCCAGCACCGACGCACGCGCGGCGATCCGCCACATGGTCTCCCTCGCGGGACAACAGCCCGAACTCGAACCGGGCGCCGCGCCTGCCCGCCCGACCGGTGACCTCAAAGCCGCGCTGACCCGGTTCTTCGCCCACGACTTCCCCGCGGTGCGCACCAGCGGCGTCAACGCCGACCGGCTCCGGCCCGTCGTCCCGAAGGTCCCCATCACCCTGACCGGCGGAACCGGCGGCAGCGAACGCTGGGAGTACCGCTGCGCCCGTGAGCTCGCCCGGGACCTCGACGTGCCGTTCGTGGACATCGACGGCGGCCACGAAGCCGCCGCGACCCACCCGCGCGGCACCGCCGCGGCGATCAGCCGCCTCGCCGGGGTCCAGGGGTGAGCGGGTGAGAGCAGACAAGGCCGGCTCCCGGCACTGGCGTGGCGAGGCTCACCTGCGCCGAGGCGTGAAGCAGTTGCTGCGCCAACTCGACATCGGCGCACCGCTGGACGTGCGTCTTCTGTGCGAGCGGCTGTCCGCGCACCGGAAAAGGCCGATCAAGCTCATCGCCTACCCGCTGCCGACCCCGGGCGCCTTCGGGCTGTGGATCGGCACGCACACCGAGGACTTCGTGCTCTACCAGCGCGACACGACCCCGGCGCACCAGGAGCACATCATCCTGCACGAACTCGGCCACATCATCAGCGGGCACGGCGGTGACGAGGACGACGACGACCTGTGGGCGCAGATCTTCCCCGACATCCCCACCGAGATCGTGCTGCGCGCGCTGCGTCGTGAGGGCTACAGTGCCGTCGCCGAACGGGAGGCGGAGATGGTGGCCACCGTGATCAAGGAGTGGGCCGTCCTGCTCGACGGTCTCGGCGCCGGTCGCCGCTCCGGTGGGGGCCGACTGGTCAGCGGCGCGTTCGACGACCATCAGGGGTGGCTGTAGCGGTGATCGTGCTCGGGATCATGTGGTGCGCGGCGGCGATCGCGGCGGTCTGGAAAGGGTCGCAGCTGGTCAGGCTGCCCCGGGATCGCGGCTTGCAGATCGTCACCACGTGCACGGTGCTGGTGCTCGTCGCGCTCACCGCCCAGCTGGTGGTCTCCATGGGGGGCACCCACTTCCCCCGGCAGGCGCCGGTGCTGGTCGAGTTCATCCTGCTCAACTTCTTCTTCGTGCTGCTGCTGGGTCTGCTGCGCACCACCGGGACTTGGTTCGACATCTCCCGCGGCCCTTTCTTCGTCGACCTCGGTCTTGCGGTCGCGGCCTCCACCGTGCTGGTCATCACCTTCGTGACCACCGAGCCGTCCAGCTCGGGCGCCAACTACGGGGACTACACCGAGGCGTCCGGGCCGGCCGGGGTGCTCGTGTTCCACCTGGTCGGCAACCTGTTCATGGCCTACGCCACCGCGCGCGGCGCCCAACTCGCGTGGACGGCGGCGCGGCCCGCCCTCGCCCACACCCGCATGGGGCTCCGGGTCGCCGGCGTCGGGTTGGCCATCGCGTGCCTCGGCGACCACGTCCCCCGGGTGATCGCCATGACCGGCCGCCTCACCATCGGCGACCCGGTCCTGCCCGCCACCGCGACCTGGACCTCTCCCCTGCTGGCGACCGGCGTGGCCCTGTTCTTCCTCGGCGTCGGCTACCCCGGTGTCCGCACCGCGATCGTCAAGGTCCGCCTGTGGGTGCAGGCCAAGCGCCGCTACCACGAACTCCGGCCGCTGTGGGCGCTCCTGTACCGGGAGTTCCCCACCATCGCCCTGTTCCCCGACCGCAGCCCGGGTCGCGACTGGCTCACCGTCCGTCGCATGCGCATGCGCTACTACCGGCGGGTCATCGAGTGCCGCGACGGGCTGGTCTGCCTCAGCCCTTACATGTCCACCCCGGTGCTGCCCACGAACACCCCCGCCGAGCAGGCCGCGCTGGTCCGCGCGGCCATCGAGCGCCGCGCCAGTGCCACCGACCCCGCCGTTCCCACCGTCATCGCCCCACCCCGGGAATCCGGCATGGAAAGCGACACCCAGGCGATCATCGCACTCGCCCGCGCGCTGTGAGCGGGTGACGCTCGCGCGTCGACCCGGTCACTGCAGTGTTTGCCACTCGGCCTCGAGGGAATCGATGTCCTCCTGGGACAGCGACACCAACGGCAGGTCTGACGGCGTGTACCCGCCCGCCTCGGGGTTCTCGGCGCGCCGGGCGATTCCCTCGAGTGCCCGCGACCACGCCTCGCCGAGGCGACGGACTTCCTCGTCGGAGAACAGGGCGGCCGGCCAGGTCCAGGTGGCGGTCAGCTGAGGTCCGCCGGCGTCGTCCCGGACGAGCACGTCGAGTTCGAGCGCGTGCGACAGCGGCGTGCCGGGGTGAGCCGGTGCGCCGAGGGGCGGTGCGCCGGCGAGCGGCGTCCAGTGCGGCTCGGCGCCCGCCGGGGAGCCGAACCGGCCGAGGTAGTTGACCAGGATCTGCGGCCTGTCCACAGCAGACAGCTGTGGTCCGGCGACCGGGTCGAGGTAGCGCAGCAACCCGAAGCCGAGGCCGTTGCGCGGCACCGATCGCAGCTGTTCCTTGAGCAGGCGCAGCACACCGTCGACGATCGGTCCCCCGGCTGCGAACTCGTCGAAGTCCACCTGTCCCGGGGTGAGCCGGACCGGGTACATCGTGGTGAACCAGCCGACGGTCCGGCTCACGTCGACACCCTCGGCGATGTCCTCGCGGCCGTGCCCCTCCAGGTCCACCAGCAGGTCAGGACGGTCCCGCCAGGTCCGCACGGCCACGGCCAGCGCGGTCAGCAGGATGTCGTCGACTCGCACGTGGTACGCCTTGGCCACCGTCGTCAGCAACGGCTCGGTGCGACCCGCCGGCAGGACATGGGTGTGGCTGCGAGCAGTGGCGGCGACGTCACGCGTGCGGTCCAACGGCTTGCCCGCCAACGGCGTCTCGCCTGGTCGCAACACGTCGAGCCAGTACGGCAACTCGGTCCGGCCCGCCTCGGCGGCGGTGCCGAGCAAGCTTGCCCACCGCCGCAGCGAAGTGCCCACTTCGGGCAGTTTCGGTACGCGGCCCGCCTGCACCGCTGCCACGGCGGCCCGCAGGTCCGGCAGCAGGATGCGCCAGGACACGCCGTCCACCACCAGGTGATGGGCCATGATCAGCAGCCGGCCGGGGCGGTCCGGGCCCGTGTCGAACCAGACGACCTGGACCATCACGCCGTCCTGCGCCGACAGCCGCTCACGGGCGGCGTCCGCGTGTCGGCTGATCGCCTCGTCCGTGGCCCGCTCGTCCAGTCCGCTGAGATCCGCACGACGCACGACGGCGTCCGCCTCGACCTTGCCGGCCGGGTCGACCGTGAGGGTGAACGGCAGGTCGAGCCGCGTCCGGAGCGCGTCGTGGTGGTCGAGCAGGGCCTGCACCGCGGCGGTGAGGTCGGCCAGGCGGACCGATGCGGGCACCGCGACGAGCACGGCCTGGTGAATGCCGTCGATCGGGCCACCGAGGTCGCGCCACCAACGCATGATCGGGGTCGGCTCGATCTCGCCGGTGGGCACGTCGCCGGCCGACTTGGCGGAGCTCGTGTTCTTGTTCCCCCGGCCGGCCGCGAGCCGTGCCAGCTGCTCGACGGTCTTGTGCACGAAGATGTCCTTGGGCATCAGGTCGAGACCGGCCTGCCTGGCCCTGGCGACGAGTTGGATGGACACGATGCTGTCGCCGCCCATCTCGAAGAAGCTGTCCGACAGGCCCACCTCGGCCACGCCGAGCAGGTCGCCGAACAGCTCGCGCAGCAAGGTCTCCTCCGGGCCGCCGGATGCCTCCGGCTCGGCTGCCCGCGCCTGCTCCGGTCGCGGCAACGCTTTGCGGTCGAGCTTTCCGCTGGGGGACAACGGAAGGGAGTCCAGCGACACGATCGCCGACGGCACCATGTAGTCCGGCAGGCGTTCGGCCACCCAGTCGTGAACCGCGGTCACGTCGTCCAGCGCGGGCACGACGTACCCCACGAGCCTGCGCACGCCCGGCTGGTCCTCACGCACGACCGCGATCGCCGAGACCACGCCCGGGGCACTCGCCAGCACGGACTCGACCTCACCCGGTTCGATCCGGAATCCGCGGAGTTTGATCTGCTCGTCGATCCGACCGAGGTACTCCAGGTCACCCGCGCTGTTGTGCCGCGCGAGGTCGCCGGTGCGGTAGAGCCGGCCGCCGGGCCCGCCGAACGGGTCGGCGACGAACCGACTCGCGGTGAGTCCCGGCCGGCGCAGGTATCCCCGCGCCAGCTGAGCGCCGCCGATGTAGAGTTCACCGGCCACACCGGGCGGCACCGGGCGCAGCGCCGAGTCCAGCACGTACAGCTGGGTGTTGAACGTCGGCCGTCCGACCGGCACAGCTCCGGCGGGTGTCGTGTGCCGGGGGTCGAGCCGGTACACCGCGCAGCCAACCGTCGCCTCGGTCGGTCCGTACTCGTTGATCACCGCGGCGTCCGGGTGCCGTCGACGCCACTCGGTCAACGACTCGCCCAGCAGCTGCTCGCCGCCGACGACGAGCTCGCGGGACGGCGAGACCGAGCCCTGCCCCAGGGTCAGCAACGGCAGGTGGGACGGGGTGACCTTGGCGAAGTCCGGCTCCGGGCCCGGCTCGTCGATCTCGGCGACGACGATCCGGCCGCCGCTGATCAGCGGGCCGTAAAGGGTGGTCACCGCCATGTCGAAGGACACCGGTCCATGCAGCAACGCGTGCCCGCCAAGGGATTCGTAGCTCTCCTTGGCGTAGTCGAGGTACTGGGCCAGCGAGCGGTGCTCGACGGCCACGCCCTTGGGGCGTCCGGTCGACCCGGACGTGTAGATCACGTAGGCGATGTCGGATTCGTGGCGGCGCGCGCCGGACGGGTTGTCCGCCGGGCATTGCGCGATCGCCTCGAGCACGTCCGGCTCGTCGACCACGAGCGCCCGCACATCCGCCGTGGGCAGACTGTCCGCAAAGGACTGATTGGTGAGCACGAGCACCGGGCGCGCATCGGTGAGCATGAACGTCACCCGCTCGCCCGGGTACTCCGGATCCACCGGCAGGTATCCGCCACCGGCCTTGAGCACCGCGAGAACCGCCACGACCAGGTCGGCAGACCGGGGCAGCGCGAGCGCCACCAGCCGTTCCGGCCCGACGCCCTCGGCGATCAGCAGGTGCGCCAGGCGGTTCGCCCGTTCGTTGAGCTCGCCGTAGCCGATCTCGACGCCGTCCGCCTCCACCGCGGGCGCGTCGGGCGTACGTGCGGCCTGCGCTTCGAACGCCTCGGTGACCAGCATGGCCGGTCGGGGCCGGGCGGTGTCGTTGAAGTCCTGCACCCAGCGCTTGCGCTCGCCGGGCTCCAGCACGTCGATCCGGTCGATCGGCTGGTCCGGCTCGACCAGCACGGCCTCCAGCACGCGCAGCAACCTGCGGACCATCGCTTCGGCGGTCGCCGGTTCGAACAGGTCCAGGCTGTACTCGAGCCGGCAGCGAATCCCCTGTTCCGGGTCTTCCTCGAAGCCGAACAGCAGGTCCACCTTGGCGCTGCGCGGATCGATCTGGTATGGCTCGGCGGCGAGGCCGGGCAGCGACACGGTCTCCGTGTCCGCCTGCTGAACGTCGAGCATCACCTGGAACAGCGGGTTGCGGCCGAGCGAGCGCTCCGGGTTGAGGGCTTCCACCAGCCGGTGGAACGGCACGTCCCGGTTGGCGTAGGCGCCGAGATCGGACTCGCGGATCCGGTCGAGCAGCTCACCGAAGCCCGGCGACCCCCCGGTGTCGGTCCGGAAGACCACCGTGTTGATGAAGCAGCCGATGACGTCGTCGAGCGCCTCCTCGGTGCGGCCGGTGACCGCCATGCCGAGGGGGATGTCCGTGCCCGCGCCGAGCCGGGTCAGCAACGTCGCCACCGCGCCACGCAGCACCATGAACGTGCTCGCCCGGTGGTCCAGGGCCAGCTGCGCGAGCGCTCGATGCATGCCGGGGGCGATCTCGAAGCGGACGGTGCCGCCCGTGTAGTCACGGGTGGCCTGCCGGGGGAAGTCCGTCGGAAGTGTCAGTTCGTCGGGGATCCCGGCGAGCGCGTCACGCCAGTGCGCCAGCTGACGGGCCAGCGGGCTGTCCGCGTCGCTCTCGTCACCGAGGACTTCCCGCTGCCACAGCGCGTAGTCCGCGTACTGCAACTCCAACGGTGGGAACGCGGGCGACTGGCCTTCGGTCCGTGCGGCGTAGGCAGTCGCGAAGTCGCGCGCGAGCGGCGCCAGCGACCAGCCGTCACCGGCGATGTGGTGCAGGATCAGCAACAACACGTGGTCGGTCGGCGAGACGCACAACAAGTGGCCCCGGATCGGCAACTCGGCGCTCAGGTCGAAACCGGTCGACGCCGCAGCGGTGATGGCCGCGTCAAGGCCGGGCTCGGCGACATCCACAGTGGACAGATCGGCACTGACATCGGCAGGCCGGCGGATCAGTTGGTACGGCGTGCCGTCGTCGTCGGGGAAGACGGTCCGCAGGCTCTCGTGGCGGCGGATCACGTCCGTCAGCGCCTCGGCCACCGCGTCCCGGTCCAGCCGACCGCGCAGCCGCAACGCGAGACCGGTGTTGTACATGCCGCTCGTGCCCTCGGTGCGGTTCATGAACCAGAGTCCGCCCTGCACCAGCGACAGCGGCATCCGGGCGGGCCGTTCCCTCGGGGCTAGACGCGGGAGGGCCGTGGTGGTCCGCGCGACCACCTCGGCCAGCGCGGCCACCGTCCGCCGTTCGAACACCGTCCGCAGCGAGATGTCCGCGCCGAACTCGGTCTTCATCCGGCCGGCCAGCCGGATCGCGGTCAGCGACTGACCGCCGAGCTCGAAGAAGTCGTCGTCCGGGCCGACCTCGGCGAGCCCGAGCACCTCCGCCACCAGCGCGCACAGCCGCGCTTCCCGCTCGCTGCTGGGCGCCCGTGACACCGCCATGTCGCCGGCCGGCTTCTGGGGCGCGGCGCGGTCGACGTCACCGATCGGGGTCAGCGCGGTGGTTTCCGGTAGCTGTTCAGTGATGACCGTGATCACGCCGTCCGGTCCGCACGTCGCCATGACGCCAGTCGCGTACATCCGCTGACCGGGCCGGCCATACGGGTCGGCGACCACAGTGAACGACGTGCGGACGGTGTCACGCAGGCAGGCGTCCGGGGCAAGAGGTTCGGTCAGGTACAGCTGTCCTGGCACTGCCGGTGGCACCGGACGCATGGCGGCGTCGAGGACGCAGGCTCCCTCACCCACGGACTCGGCGGTCCACGGCGGTGCGGCCGGCGTTGCGTCGAGTCGATCGCGAAGGTCTTCCGGCAGCGGGTCGTCGCCGAGGACGACCTGCCGGAGCACCCCGTCCTGCCCGGCCGCGAGCACTTGGGCCAGCAGAGGCGCGCCGATGTGTGCCACGGTGACGCGGTCGTCGGCGATCAACTCGGCCAGGTATGCCGGGTCCGACCGCAGGGCCGGTTCGGCGATCACCGAGGTGGCGCCGCAGGTCAGCGCCAGCATGGGTTCCCACGCCGAGGGCGCCCAGTCGCCGGGGACGTGGTACAGCACACGATCCCGTGCGTCGATCCGGTACCGCTGCGACAGCAGGTCCAGCCGTGCCAACGCGGTCGCGTGTGAGACGACCAGGGGCCGGCCCGCGTCATCCGGGCTGTGGTCGAGGTACGCCGGACTGGCGGGCGAAAGCGGGACGAGGCGGTCCGCGTCGGTGAGCGGCGACGGGTCGTAGTGGGCCCACGGCTCGGCCATGTCCACGATCCGGGTGGCAACCGGCAGGTCCGGCGCCGAGTCCGTTCCGGTGATGATCGCTATACCGGGCCCCGCGGCGGTCAGCAGGGCGGCGTTGCGTTCGGCGTCCCCGGCCGGATTCACCAGCAGGAAGGCCGCGCCGGCCCGCTGCACCGCCAGCAGGGCGCGCACCTGGTCGGGAGAGGCGGTTCCGACGACCGCCACGACGTCGCCCGGTCCGGCGCCTCGTTCGACAAGCAGCCTGGCGAGCCGATTCGCGTCGCTGTCGAGTTCGGCACGGCTGACCGTGGTCCCCCGCCACATGAGCGCGGGCACATCGGCGCTCGTGTCGATCACGACGTCCGCCAGGGTGCCCCGCCGGTGCTCACGGCGGACGGCGGCCCGTGCGGCGAGCTGTTCCCGCTCCCCCGGCGCGGCCACATCGAGCAGGGCGACGGGCCGGTCCGGGTCTGCCTGGCCGATGCCGCGCAGCAGCCCGATCAGCCGCGCGCGATGCCGCTCGAGGTCCGTGCCGGTGTAGAGATCCTGGTTGGCGTGCAGGTCCAGGCGGATGTCCGTGCCCGACCTGCCGTCCACGACCAGGGTCAGGTCCTCCTCGGCGCCCACGGAGAATCCGCGGACCTTGCCTGTCGCCTCGCCGAAGACCGGGTCCTCGCCGTACAGCAGCAGGTTGATCTCAGCGCCCCACAGCCGTTTGCGGTCACCGACCAGACGCAGCTCACGGTGCAGGTCCTCGGCCCGGTAGCGCTGGTGCCGCGACGCCCGCCGCACCTCGGTCGACACCTGCTCGAACAGCTCGGCCAGCGACATGTCCGGGCGAACCGCGAGCACCAGCGGCACGGCGTTGGACACCATGCCCGGTGTGTTGCGGCCGACCTGACCGGTACGGCCGGTCACGGCGAAGCCGAGCACGATGTCCTCGTGGCCGGTCATCAGGTGCAGGTAGGCGGCGATACCGGCGATCGTCACGATCGGCCAGGCCACACCGACTTCGCGGCCGGTGCACCGCAGCCCTTCGGTGTCCGTGGCGGACAGAGTGCCGTCATGGTGAATGTGGCCAGTGGGCACACGAGTGGGCGTGCCCCCGAGCCGCGCGGGCTCGGCCAGACCCGCGCAGTGCTCCAGCCAGTAGGACCGGTCCTGGGTGAAGTCGGTCGACTCGCGGTAGGCGACATCCGCGGCGACGAGCTCGGCCAGCGGGCGGAACGGGCTGGGCGGGCATGGCCGTTCCGCGACCAGCGCGCTGTAGATCTCGGCGACGCGTGCCGTGAACCGGGCAGAGCTGTAGCCGTCCGCGATGGCGTGGTGCAGCTTGATGAACCACCTGTGCTCGTCGTCGGCCAGCCGTAGCAGCGCGAACATGAACAGCGGCCCCGTGGTCAGATCCACCGGCTCACTCACCGCGTCGGCCATCCAGCGCTCAGCCGCGTCAGCCGGATCGGCCGCGCGACTGACGTCCATGTGGTGGATCGGGCACTTCACCACCGGCTCGACGACTTGGCGGGCGGTGTCACCACCGGCCACGAACCGCACCCGCAACGCGTCCACCTCGTCGACCAGGCGCTGGAGTGCCTCGTCGAACAAGGCGGGCGCGAACCGACCGCGGATCTCCACGCACTCCGCGATGCTGTACATCGGGTTGCTGGAGTCCAGCTGCTGTGCCAGCCACATGCCAACCTGGCCGGCCGTCAACGGAAGCGGAGATTCGTGCATGCCAGACATCGCACCATTCTCGGTAGGATTACGGTGGCGAAACTACGTCCCTGACCAGTCAAACAACGCGATGACAACGACGGCAATGGCACATCGAGAAGCTTGAAATCCCCCGGCGGACCGGCGTGCGGGCCTGGACACTGGGCGCCATGCGGCCGGCGAGCAGACTTGACCTGTTCATCCCCAAGTGGGACATGCGTGAGGTCCACAGGTTGCGGGTCGACGCACCCCGCGACCGGGTGATGGCCGCTGTCTCGGAGGTCACCTGGGGCGAAGCCCGGGTGGCGAGGTTGCTACCGCTGCTGATCCGCAACCGGTTGCCGGGTGGTGAGCCGATCATCGACACGTTCGGCGGCCTGGCGGGCGCGCTCGACAAGCAGGCGGATGAGTTCGTGTTCGGCGCCATCGATCCGTTGACGGACGACGCTCCCACCGTCAAAGGGTTGACCGCCGTCGACTACCGGTCGTTCGCCGAGCCCGGACACGCGAAGATCGCCTTCAACTTCCGGTATGACCGTGGGGTGCTGTCCACCGAGACCCGGATCGCGGTCACCGATGGGCGGTCCCGGCTCAAGTTCCGGGTCTACTGGGCACTCATCCGGTTTGGCAGTGGGTTGACCCGGCTGTCCATGTTGTACGCGATCAGGCGGCGGGTTCTTCGCGGTGGGTGAGCTCTGACCGAGAAGCGATCGGGCCGGGCTCAGACTATGCGCACTTCCGGCACGTACAAGATCCACTTGCCTCCCGCGTCCCTGAACGCCTTCTCCTTCGCCATGATCTCGTCGGCGTGGTTCCAGGCGAACAGCAGGGCGTAGTCCGGGTAGGGGTCCGCGAACTCCGCCGGCGGGCGGACCGGGATGTGCATGCCCGGTGTCAGTGTGCCCTGCTTGGACGGCGTGGAATCGCAGACGAAGGGGACCAGGTCCGGGCCTATGCCGAAGTAGTTGGCTGTGGTCGCGCTTTTGGCTGTCGCTCCGTAGCCGACGATGCTGTGTCCCTTGTCGCCGAGGTCTGTCAGCAGGTTCAGCAACGCGTCCTTGGTCGCGTCGATCTGGGACACGAATTGCGCGAAGGTCGTGTCGTCGGCGAGTCCGGCGGCCTCTTCCTCGGCGAGTAGCTCCTTCACCGCCACGGAGGGGAGGCGGCTGCCGCGTCGGGCGATGGAGTAACGGATCTGGCCGCCGTGCACCGGGAGGCGTTCCACGTCGACCAGTCGCATGCCGAAGCTGTCCGCCATCGCTTGGACGGACTGGGCGGTGAAGTAGTAGAAGTGTTCGTCGTAGATCTGGTCGAAGCCCGTCCGGGCGAGCATCTCGCCGAGGTAGGGGTCTTCGAACACGAACAGGCCGTCGGGCGCGAGCAGGACCTCCAGGCCCGCGAAGATCGAGGCGACGTCGGGTTGGGCGCAGATCGTGTTGGCCGCGTAGACGATGTCGGCCGGTCCGTGCTCGGCGCGGATCTCGGCCGCCGATTCCGAGTTGAAGAACGCCCTGTGCACAGGGACTCCGGTGACGCCGGAGGGATCCACGGCCAGGTGGCGCACGCCGGCTTCGCCCAGGGTTCGCAGTGTCACGCCGTCGTTGCAGCCGATTTCGATGGCGAAGGGATCCGGCCCGGTCAGCGTCGTCTCCAGCCACCGGGTCGCCGTGTCCTGGAAGTGCTTGCGCATCACAGTCGAGTTCGCGGGGTGATACGGATAACCCTCGTGGACCATCTTGTCCGGTGGGATCTCCTGCATCAGCTGGACCATGGCGCAGTCGGCACATCTGCCGACCACCAGCTGGTAGAAGAACTCCGTCGCCAGGTCCTCCGGACGCACGAACGCCTGGGACAGCGGCTGGCGCCCGAAATCGGCCAGCTCCCGCAAGGGCCCCGTGCACACCCGGCACGTCGTCATGATGCTCCTCCGCTCAGGCTTTGCAGGCAGGCCAGCAGGCTTCGCGCCTCGACGTTCACGTAATGGCTGTGCCGCAGCAGTTCCACCAGCTGGTGCACGGTCATCCAGCGGAAGTCGGGGTGTTCGTGCGCCGGACCGGCTTCCACTTCGGCGATCACGTAACGGTTGCGGGCGTGGTAGAACCGGCCGCCTTCCTCCGAGAGCGTGACGTCGTAGCGGATCCGTTCCGGTGGGGCGGCGAGGACGTCGTCGAGGAAGCGCGGCCGGGCCTCGGCGGGCAGTTCCGCGTAGTTCTCCGGTGCGCACTGCACGGTCGGCGCGAGCTCGGCGACGTCCAGGCACCCGGGCTGGACAAGCGCGTGCACGAGAACGTGCAGCACTCCGCCGATCCGGCTGACCAGGAACGCGACCACGCCCTCGCCGATCGGCTTGATCATCGGCTGGGTCCACTCCTGGACCTCGCGCCCCTCGGCCCGCACGCGGACGGCCATGACGTCGAAGAACCGGCCGCTGTCGTGCGCGATGACGTGCCCGGTCCTGTGCCAGTGCCGGACGTCCCTGAGCGGGATCACGCTGGTGTGCACCTCGGCGCGGCTGCGCACGTCGGTGATCCAGCTCAGCACATCACCGGCGCCGAGCACGCTGCTCACCTCCGGCCCGCAGGAACGCACCAACGCTGCCTGGAAGCCGGTTCCGTTCGCTCCCAGGGTGTTCACCAGGCCGACACCGCTGAAGGGCAGGCAGGACAACACCGTCCGGGCGTCCATGTTGACCAGGTCGTCGACCGCCAGCAACGCGTGGAGCTGACCGAGGGTCAGCCACACGAACCCGTCCACGACCTCGACGTCCTCGGTGACCTCGACGACCATGTTCCGGTTGCGCTTGTGGTAGAACCACGAGCCTTGCTCGGACTGCCGGACGTCCGTGATCACGCGGTGCCGTGAGGTGTCCCGGAAGTAGTCCAGGTACGGCACCGCTTTGCCCTTGTGCACCTGGGTGTAGTTGCTGCGGGTGGCCTGCACGGTCGGGGACAGCTGCAGGCCGTTGGCGTTGCCGGGTTCCACTTTGGCCTGCATCAGGCAGTGCAGCACCCCGTCGAACTGCTTGACCAGGATGCCGAGGATGCCGATCTCCGGCTGGTTGATGATCGGCTGGCTCCAGCCGGTCACCGGCCCGCCCGGGACCTGGACGTCCAGGCCCTCGATGCTGAAGAACTTCCCGGTGTGGTGGCTGATGTTGCCGGTGTCGAAGTCCCCGGTCCAGCCGCTGAGCTCGGTCAGCGGAATGGGCTCGACCACGACGAAGGACCGCAGCCCCATGTCGGTGAACCAGGACCAGAAGTCACCCAGTCCGATGTGGCCGCCGGCCCGGTCGAGCGCCGAGCCGGCCAGCAGCTCGGGGACCCGGTGCTCGTCGGCGCGCACCAGGGTCGCTGCGGTCGTGGGAAGATCTGGCACGGAGTTTCTCCCTTGGTGCGAGAACGGCTGGGGTCAGACGGTCCGCAGCACTTCGCGCAGCGCGTCGATCACCTTGTCCTGGACGTCGCGCGACAGTGACGGGTACATCGGAAGCGAGAAGATCTCGTCGGCGAGCTTCTCGGTGACCGGCAGCGACCCCTTCAGGTAACCGAGGTGCGCGAAGCCGGTCATGGTGTGCACCGGCCAGGGGTAGCTGATGTTCAGGCTGATGTCGTAGTCGCGCAGCGCCTCGATGATCTTGTCGCGCCGCGGGTGCCGGACGACGTAGACGTAGTACACGTGCTCGTTTCCCGGAACTGTCCGCGGCAGCACCAGATCCGTGTCAGCGAGGGCTTCCTGGTAACGATCGGCCACGGCACGCCTGCCCGCGATGTACGCGTCGAGCCTGCCGAGCTTGCGGCGGAGGATCTCCGCGTGCACCTCGTCGAGACGGCTGTTGTGTCCCGGGGTCTGCACCACGTAGTAGCGCTTTTCCATGCCGTAGTACCGCAGCCGGCGGAGGTTCTCGTCGACTTCGTCGTCCGTGGTGATCGTCGCGCCGCCGTCACCGTAGCCGCCGAGGACCTTGGTGGGGTAGAAGGAGAACGCGGCGGCCTTGCCCATGCTGCCGGCGATCCGGCCGTGGTGGCGGGCGCCGTGCGCCTGGGCGCAGTCTTCCAGGATCGGCAGATCGTGCCGGGCGGCCAGGGCTTCCAGCGGCGCCATGTCGACGCACTGGCCGTACAGGTGCACGGGCAGCAGGCAGCGGGTCATGGGCGTGATCGCCGCGGCGACCTGTTCGACGTCCATCAGGTAGTTGTCGGCGTGCACGTCGACGAAGACCGGCGTCGCGCCGACCGAGTCGATGGCGACCACCGTGGGCGCGGCCGTGTTGGAGACGGTGATCACCTCGTCGCCGGGCCCGACCCCGAGCGCCTGGAGGCCGAGCTTGATCGCGTTGGTGCCGTTGTCGACGCCGGTGCAGTGCTTGACACCGTGGTAGGCGGCGAACTCCTCCTCGAAGCCGCGCACGCTGTCGCCGAGCACGAGCCGGCCGGAGGAGAAGACCTTCTCGACCGCGCCGAGGATGTCCTCACGTTCCTTCTCGTATTCCGGCAAGTAGTCCCACACCAGGGTGGTCATTTGTCTCCGCTCGCCTCTTGTCGGGCTCTTTGGTCGCCGGCCACGGCTGAACAGCCACATTGCCAATACGCGGACCAGATGGATTACTTGAATTCGACAGCCCCGGCTCACCACCGGGCAACCCCTATCGCCCCCAGCCCGACCAAAGGGCTGTGACCAGCGGATAGTCCGCAGGGTTAGGGGGTGAGCGCGACTGCACCGCGTGCCTAGAATCGATCTGGGCGCAGCGATGCGCAAATTCAGTGGCAACTGTTCTGGAAGGAGTGCCGTGCCGTACGAAAAATGGGGAGGGAAAACGGTCGCAGTCACCGGGGGCACCGGCTTCATCGGCTCTCATTTCGTCGAGGAACTGCTCGGCCGGGGAGCCACGGTGCTCTGCCTGCACCGACAGGACCGGCACGGTGTGCTGCCTCAGCTCCCCCGGACCGGGAGGCTGCGACCCATCACCGTGGACGTCACCGACGAGTCCGCGGTCGGCGCGGTCTTCCGTTCAGGCGGGATCGACGCGGTGATCCACTGCGCGGCGACGACAGGCACGTTCGAGGTACGCCGCAACCAGCCCGCGCACATCCTCGAAGCCAACATGCGCGCGACGACGATCGTCCTGGACCAAGCCCGCCGGCACGACGTCCAGGACGTCGTGCTGCTCAGCTCCAGCGACATCTACCTGGCGCCGACCACCGACCCGATCAGCGAGAAGGACGACTACCGCACGTCGATGCACTACTCGCCGGACGGTTACTACCTCTCCAAGCTGTACACGGAGATGCTGGCCGAGGCCAACCGCCAGGAGTACGGGTCGAACATCTTCCTGCCGCGCGCCACCAGCGTCTACGGCCCGCGGGACAACTTCGGCTCCGACATCCCGCGGGTCGTGCCGCAGATGCTCGACCAGGTGCACAGCGGCGGCGAGATCGAGGTCTGGGGCGACGGCAGCCAGACCCGGACCTACATGTACGTCACCGACATGGTCCGTGCGGTGCTGACGATGGTCGAGAAGAACAAGCACCACGTGTTCAACATCGGGACGTCCGAGACCGTGTCGGTGCTCGACCTGGCCCGGCTGGTGTTTGCCGTGCTCGGGAAGCCCGAGCGCGTCAAGTTCGACCTGTCGCGGCCCACTGGCCGGCTCAGCAGGACATTGGACCTCAGCAGGATGCACGAGATCCTCGACACGCCGCCACGGCCGCTGAGGGAGGGCATCCAGCAGACCGCCGAGTGGTACCTGCGTCACCGGGTCGGAACCATGACGGTCACGTGACCTGGGCCAGTTCGGCGGGCAAGTCGTTGCGGTTGCGGACGTTGAGCTTGCGGTACACCCGCGTCAGGTGCTGTTCCACCGTGCTCACGGTGACGAAAAGCCGCTGGCCGATGTCCCGGTTGGAGTGCCCGAGCGCGGCCAGCGTGGCGACCCGGCGTTCGGCAGCGCTCAGCGCTGTCACGCGACCGGACTCGTCCTCCGCCTGGTCCGCGTCGTCCACTGGGGACACGGGAGAATCCCCGATGCCACACGCCTTGGCTTCCCGTGCCGCGCGACGTGCGAGAGCGCGTGCTTCTCTCATCGCCCTGACCTCCCGGCACGCGATGCTGGCTTCGGACAGTGTCGCGGCCAGCTCCAGCCTGTCGCCGGACTGGTGCGACAGTTCGGCCGCCTGCCGGAGGATCGCCGGCCGGTTGCCGGCCGGGCTCACGGCCGCGAGCAGCCTCAGCGTGGCGCCGCGGACCCGGGTGCCGTCCACCGGACCGGGGTGCGCCAGCTGGTGTTCCAGCAACGTCCTCGCGGCCGCCGGACGGCCGAGGCTCAACTGGACCGATGCCAAGCCGGTTCGCCACGGGATCAGTCCGGGAACGTCCCGGCCGAGTCCGGTGAGCACGGCGCCGCACTGCTCGAAATCTCCGAGCGCGGCGATGTTCCGGCCACGAGCGTGGTTGTACAGGCCGCGGGCGTACAGGTAGCGCATCCCGAAGACACTGCGGTACATGCTGTCGGGCACGACCCGGCCGAGCGCTTCCCGCGCCGCTTCGAGGTCGCCCTGCACAGTGGCGGCACGGACGAGGATGGACAACGGAAGTCCGAGGAGGACTCCCCAGCTCTGCTTCGGCAGCAGCCCGAGGGCGGCGTCGGCACGTTCTCGCGCACCGGTCACATCACCGCGGCGGAGTGCCATTTCGGCGCGCACACCGGTGAGCACAGCGAGCCAGGTGGTTCCGCCTCGGGTCGCAGCCTCGTGCAGCAAGACGTCGCACCACTTGACCGCTTGGTCCGAGCTGCCCGTGTACTCGAGCACCAGCAGGGCGTTCGCCACGGCCTGGATGTCGGTCTCCCCGAGACGGCGCTGGAGGATCAGCTCCGCGCCGGCCTCCATTCCTGCGTCAAGGCCGTACGTCCAGGCATGGTTCAGCGTCGCGGCTCGCGCCCACGCGTTGTCGGCGGTCGGCGGCCGACTGTCGAGCCGGCCGTAGGACCATTCGTAGGCCAGGTCGATCTCGGCGATCGCTTGGGCGTCGGCCGGGCCGGCACGCCTCCTGACCTGGTTGATCAGTTCGGCCGTCCGGTCGAGGTGTCCGTGCCACAGCAGCTGGGTGATCACCGTTGCCGCGTCCCGGACCGGCAGTTCCCCGGCGCACAACGCTTCCCGCAAGCTGTTCAGGTGCCGTGCGGCCACGGCGGGGTTGTCACGCCATTCCACGCGCGCGAGCGCGGCCTGGTCCGGGGCGCGGTCCCGCTCATCCGCACCCGCGGCCAGCACCACTGCCAGGCTGCGTGCCGCCAGGTCGGTGTCGTCCTCGTGAAGCGCTTCATCGGCGGCGTGGCGCAACACGTCCACCGCCCACCGATCGGGCGCAGCGCCCGCGGCGACGAGCAACCGCGCGATGTCCACCCAGTCGGCGCCCTGCTCGTACAGCAGCTCCGCGGCACGTAGCCGGATTTCGGGCGCGGACTTCAGCCTGTCGGCCACGGTCGCCGCGATGAGCGGATGACGCAACCGGCCGTCGCTGACGAGTCCGGCGACCGTCAGGATGTCGATGGCCTCCTCGGCGTCCTCCGCACCCAGCCCGGTCAGCCGGCCGATCAGCTCCGGCGTGGCGTGCCTGCCCATGATCGCCAGTCCGTGCGCCACCTCCATCAGATGCGGTTCCCAGCGTTGCAGGCAGTCGAGCACCGCACGCCGATATGCCGCACCAGCGGCCGGGTCCTCGGTGAGAGCCGCTACCAGCAGCGGGTTCCCACCGCTGAGCCGGTAGTGCTCGGCCGACACCTGGGTTTCGGTCAACCGTTCGAGCACGATCCGCAGGTCGGGCCGCCGGGTGACCTCGGCGTGCACCAGTGCGGCGCACGGGCGCGACCGCGCCCACTGCACGAGGACCATCAGCACCCGTGCGGAGGAGATCCGGCGCCGCAGGTAGGACAACACCTGCAAGGACAGTGCGTCGGCGAACTGGATGTCGTCCACGTTGATCACGATCGGCTGCCGCCGGGACAGCTCGACCAGGGCCGCACCGAGTTCGTGCAGAGCCGCCGCGGCGGGCGTGCTCAGCTCGTCCGGTCCGTCCGAAGTGGACGTCAGCTCGACCGCCGCGAGCCTGGCGCGGCCGGGTAGCCGCGGGTCGCGCATGAGCTGCCCGAGCACACCGCCCCGCAAGGTGCGCTCGGCACGGGAACCGGTCGCGGTCAGCAGCAGCGCACCGCACTGAGCCGCCTGGCCCGCGAAGGCCCGCAGCAGTTCCGTCTTGCCGGTGGCCAACCCGCCGGTGACCAGTGCCAGGCGCCCGCTTCCGCCCGCGCAGCCGACGAGTGCCTGGCGCAGCCGGTCGAGCGCGTACTCGGTCTGTGTGAACATCAAATTGGCTTCCCCTTCCCCAGAAAGCAAAGCCGACCGACAGCCATTTGTACCGGGGCCGATTCCCCGGATGCCATGGCGTATCGAAGTTCTTTGGCCGCCCTGTCAACCCCTGCTTGCCACACCTAGCATTCCAACCTGGCCGAGGTGTGTCCGCACGGTAGTCCGGGAGCGTGGAGTGAAGATCCTGATCTATACATGGGGAAGCCGCGGCGACGTACAGCCGTACCTGGCGCTGGCCCGAGCCCTCAACGAGGCGGGCCACGAGTCGACCCTCGCCGCTCCGGCGCCGTTCGAGTCCTTCGCGGCCGAGCACGGCGTGCGGTTCTTCGCGCGCGACGACACCCAGCTGCGCCTGCTCGAACGGCCGGACGTGCGCTCCTTGCTGTACCGCGAGGCCAGCCGGGTGCTGGGCACCCAGACCAAGGCCGAGAAGAAGGAGTTCAAGGCCGAGCTGAAGGAGCTCATGTCGGGTATCCGCCCGATCATGAAGCAGACCTTCGTCCCCATGCTCGACGAGCAGTTCAAGGCGGCCGAATACCGTCCGGACCTGATCGTGCAGACGCACGACGACATGGACTACGGGCATTTCGTCGCCGAGAAGCTCGGTGTGCCGCACGTGGTCGCCGAGCTGTACCCGTTCTACACGCCGTCCTGGCACTACCCCAGCATGGCGTTCCAAGAGAAGGAATGGCCGGGCGTGCTCACCCGGCTGAGCCACGTGCTGCCCAAGCTCATCATCCCGATGAAGCGCAAGGCCGACCGCTGGCGCACGGAGTCGCTCGGCCTGCCCGCGCGCCGTGGCAGGCACAACCGGATGCGCACCGCGGACGGCCGGCCGGTGCAGCTGCTGAACCTGTTCAGCGAGCACCTCTTCCCGCGTGCGGCCGACTGGCCGGACAACGTGCACAGCATCGGCTCTCCCCTGCTGCCGGTGGACAAGCAGTACACCCCGCCCGATTCGCTGGTCCGGTTCCTGGCAGCGGGTGCGCCACCCATCGCCATCGGGTTCGGCAGCCTGAGCAACCCGGACCCGCACCGGAACGGGCAGATGGTCAGCGAAGCGGTCCGCGCGGCCGGTGTGCGGGCAGTGGTCATCAGGGGCAGCGGCCGGTGCATCGAGATCGAGGAACCGTCGGACGACGTCCTCATGGTGGACAGCGTGCCCTTCGACTGGCTGTGCCCCCGGATCCGCGCGATGGTCCACAGTGGCGGCCACGGCGTCGTGCACGACGTGCTGACGGCGGGGATCCCGTCGGTTTCGTGCCCGCTGTTCAAGGAATCGGCGCTGTGGGGCAACCAGGTGCGCAAGGCGGGCGCCGGACTCGAATCGATCTGGCAGCCGTTCATGACCACCGAGAACCTCACCGCTGCCCTGCGCAGACTGGCCACCGACGACATCATGGCCGCCGCCGCCCGCCGGATGAGCGAGAAGATGAAGTCCGAGCCTGGCCACGCCGCCGCCATCTCGGTCATCGAGCGGGTCGCCGCGGGCAAGGTCCCAGCCGCGGTCTGAAACGGCAGTAGGCCCTCACGCGATCTTCTGGCGTGAGGGCCTACTGCCGTTTCATCACAGTGTGGTGCGGTCGACCGGGTCGCCCATCGCGACGATCACCTCGCGGTTGCCGGTGAAGGGCTTGCGGCTGTGGGCAGTGGAGATGTTGTCCACCAGGAGCAGGTCGCCCGGCTGCCACGGCACGGTCACGGCATGCCGTTCGTAGACGCTGTTCAGCGCGTCGACAACAGCCGCGGTGAGCGGCTTGCCGTCGGCGTGCGCGGTGTTGAACGGCAGGCCGTCCCGGCCGAACTCGTGCACCAGGTACTCCCTGATGTCCTCGAGCATGGTCCACTCGTTGAGGAACGCGATCTGGTTGAACCAGCACCGCGCGCCGGTGATCGGGTGGGTCAGCACGGCGGGACTGGTCTGCCTGGTACGCAACAGCCCGCCGGGCCGCCATTCGAAAGCGATGCCGTTCGCCGTGCAGTACGCCTCCAGCTCGGCGCGCTCCTCGGTGCCGAACGCCTCCTGCCACGGAGTGCCCGTCTCCGGGTGGTAGTTGCGCACGAGCTGCCATCCGTCGCCGACGAACCCGGCGAAGCGCTCCTCGGGCAGCGCGGAAAGCACCGAGCGCGCGTCGGCGAGCTCGACCTCGCCACCGGAGTCGGCCAGGCTCAGGCAGGCGAACATCATCATGCCGGGGAAGGTCCTGGCGTAGCTCAGCTCGTGGTGCATGCACATCGGCATGTCGTCGGTCCACGCCGACGACGAGTAGACGCCAGGCGAGTACATGTGCCGTTTGGCGAAGCCCTCGCGTTCCACCATGAGCTCGGACGCGAGTCGTCGCGCCACCGCGGCCACGCCGCCCGCGTCGCGCAGCTCCAGGCCGCGCACAAGCACCGCGCCGAACTCGGTCACCGCGGCCCGCAGTTCGTCGCGCTGCTTCTCCGCCCACAGCTCGGCGTCCCCGACAGTCTCGATGTCCCGGGCCAAGACCACCCTGAGCGACGTCGCCGGTCTGGTGTGGATTGTCGTCATCGGGCCCCGCCTCAGCTCGCCGGGCGCTTGGTCATCGCCACGAGGATGCGGCGGTCACCGGTGAACGGCCGCCGGCCGTGCGACACCAGGATGTTGTCGATCATCAGCAGATCGCCGGTCTCCCACGGCTCGGCCAGCAGCGGCGGGTCGAACGCCCGCGTGATCAGGTCGAACTCCTCGTCGGTGATGGGCGAGCCGTCGCCGCAGTACGCGTGCCGCGGCAAGTCCTCCTCGGAGAAGATGCTGAGCATGCTCTCCCGCACGTCCTCGGGCAGGTTGTTGACGTGGAACAGATGCGCCTGGTTGAACCAGACCGTCTTGCCCGTCAACGGGTGTGTGACCAGAGCGGGGCGCAACTGGCGCGTCCGCAGCATGTCACCGGACCACTGCGTGGTGATCCCGTTGGCGGCGCAGTACTTCTCCACCTCCTCGCGGTCGTTGGTCTGGAAGACCTCCTGCCACGGCAGGCCGACCGCGTCGTGGTACGCCCGGGTGTAGATCACGCCGTGCGACGCGAACCGGTCGACCAGCTCCTCGGGCAGCTGGGCCAGCACCGCTGCGCTGTCCGCGACCGGCGTCTCGCCTCCCGTCTCAGCGGCCAGTGCGCAGTAGAAGAACAGGTTGTCGGGCCAGTTCGCCGAGTACGCGCTCTCGTTGTGCTGCGGGATGGACTGGTCGGCCGGGTAGTGCGTGGAGGTGTAGACCTTGCCGGTCACCTTGCTGCGCGGGGTGGACCGCTCGGTGTAGTCCAGCGTCCGACCGCCGATCTGCTCCGCGATCACGCCCAGTTGTGAGTCGTCCTCGGCCGGCACCTGTTTGATCATCACGGCGCCGCAGTCGAGCATCGCCGCACGCACCAGTTCGACGTTCTCGGTGATCCACGCCCGCGGGTTGTCCCCGTGCGGGCTCACCCGGCACAACCGCGTGCCATTGTGCTCAACCACTTCGACGTCGGCGGTCGCGCGCAGCGCGGCGAAGGGTGTTTCGGCCAAAGCAGAATCAGCCATCGGTTCCTCGCAGATCATCCGGTTCCCGGCAGGTGCCGCCAGCCTAGGAAGCAACCGGCCGGCTGACAGGCCGAGGATGGAAGTGTCGATATAGAAAAATTCGAAGCACGGCAGGCGCGGCACATCGGCGATGCTTCGATTTCGGGCGAATGCCAAGGGGGCGTCGGACCGTCCCCAGAGGGAGGGATGTCCTCGTGACCGAGCACCTGCTGACCGAGGCGATGCCGATGCCGACCGAGGGGGAGGAAGTGCTTCTGTCGTGGGCCAAGCGGATGCGTGACGGGAATCCCGTGTGCTATGACCCGACGTTCGGCATGTGGCACGTGTTCCGCCACGCCGACGCGCAACGCCTCTTCTCCGACTACAAGACCTTCGCCGCGGACTTCGGCGGCAACGAGTCCGAGGGCAACGTCTTCGGCCGGGGCAACCTGACCCAGATGGACCCACCGGAGCTGACCGCGCGCCGCCAGCTGGTGAGCCAGGCGTTCTCCCGGAGCACGGTGACCGCACTCGCGCCGCGGGTCGCCCAGATCACCGAGGACCTCCTCGACGCGGTCGCCGGGGAGCGGCGGTTGGACCTGGTCGAGGCCGTCGCCTATCCGCTGCCGGTGATCGTGATCTCGGAGATGCTCGGCGTGCCGTCCAGTGACAAGGACCTGTTCCGCGAATGGGCCGACGGGATCTTCGACCCGAACCTGGACGCCTCGGCCGATCCCGACTCGGGCGACACCATCAAGGACCGGGTCGCGCCCATGCAGGAGTACTTCTACCAGCACGTGGCCGACCGCCGCGCCAAGCCGCGCGGGGATCTGATCACCGGCCTGACCCAGGCCGAAGTGGGCGGGGACCGGCTGGACGACGAGGAGATCGTCACGTTCCTGACGATCCTGCTGATCGCGGGCCACATCACCACCACGCTGATGCTCGGCAATACCGTGCGCTGCCTGCACGAGCGCCCGGATGTCGCGGCCAAGCTGCGGGCCAACCCGGACCTGATCCCGCAGGCCGTCGAGGAGTCGCTGCGGATGCGGCCGCCGTTCACCTTCGCGGCCCGGATGGCCACCACGGACGTGGAGTTGTCCGGCGTTACCATTCCGGCCGGCAAGGCGGTGACCGCGTGGCTGATCTCGGCCAACCACGACCCGGCGGCGTTCCCCGAGCCCGGCACGTTCGACCTGGAACGCTTCGCTCCCGGCCAGAACCCCAGCCCGCACTACGCGTTCGGCCACGGCGCGCACTTCTGCATCGGCGCCCCGCTGGCCCGGCTGGAGGGCAAGATCGCCACCGGCCTGCTGTTGCGGCGCTACTCGGAGATCGCGCTGGACGAGGACGACCCGTTCGAGTTCTTCGCCAACCCGGGGACCAACGGCGCCAAGCGACTGCCTGTGGTGGTGCGCCCGGCCTGACAGTCCGAACTGGACAGACACGACGTACGCGCGCGACCCCCGACGACCATGCGTGAATGAGCACCGTGGTGAGGACATTCACCACGGTGCCCTGTTTTTCACTTGCTTGACAGGAGGAGCAGGCGGTTTCCGCCGCCCGCGGCTCCCGTCACCCAACACCCCTTAACAAAGGAAGAGTTCAGCATGTCCAAAAGACCCTTATCCGGCTCGTCCCAGCCTTCGCCGTGGTTGCAGTCCTTGACGGGACTGCGCTGGTGGGCCGCTCTTCTCGTACTGGGTCAGCACATCGCGCTGGCCTCATCCGAATCCTGTCCGCCGGAGGGCGGGCCGGTCGGGTGCACTGTGCTCAGCCAGGGTTTCATGCACGGTTTCGTCGGCGTCACGTGCTTCTTCGTGATCAGCGGTTTCGTGCTCGCATGGTCGGCGACCCCGGAAGCGTCCGCACCAGGGTTCTGGCGGCGCAGGTTCGCCAAGATCTATCCGTTGCTCTTGTTGAGCAATGTGGTGGATCTCCTGATCACCTGGTTCACCGGGAACCAACCGATGCCGTCGGCCGGCACCATGATCGCCAATCTCTTCGTGGTGCAGGCGTGGCTGCCCGGCAGCGACCTGCCACTGCAGATGAACCAGGTCACCTGGTCGCTGAGCTGTGAGGTGTTCTTCTACCTCTGCTTCCCGTTCATCTTCGCGTGGTTGTCCCGGCTGACCACTCGTGCCCTCAAGATCCTGACCGTGGGGTTGGTCTTCTGGCCGGGCTTGATCTACTTCGGGGCGACGCTGGTGGCGCCGTCGGCGATGCAGGAGCCCGGCTTCGGGTCCCAGCTGCTGTACTTCTTCCCGCTGACCAGGATCTCCGAGTTCGCCATCGGGATCACCGCGGCACTGCTGGTGAAACGCGCCGCGTGGCGCGGGATCCCAGTCGCGGCCGCCATTCCGGTCGTGGTGCTGGCGTACCTCGGCGGGATCCCGCTCCTGCCGGAGCTGTCGGAGAACGCGCCGATCCTGGGCGCCGCCATGGTGCCTGTGTTCGTGCTGCTGATCGTGTCGCTGGCGAACGCGGACCTGACCGGTTCGTTCTCGCCCATGCGGGACAAGGTCTCGGTGCTGCTGGGGAACAGCTCGTATGCGTTGTACCTGTTCCACCTGTTCGTCGCGCAAAGCCTGAGCTCGTCGCTCGGGTGGGGGAACTCCTGGCAGATTCTGAGCAACGTGGTGACCATCGTGGTCTTCTGCACACTGGTCGCCTGGCTGTTGTACCAGCTGGTCGAACGGCCCATGCAGCGGCTGCTCAGCCCGCCGCCACGGCAGCGTAGCCGGCCGGGCGAACCAGTTGCCGCCACCGTGGCGTAGCACCCGAACCGGGATGAGGATCTGCCGGGCACCTACCATGCCCGGCAGATCCCATTCAGCTACTGACGGTGTCGTCGACTTCGGCCTCCGCCACCGGCCCGGTGGGAGCACCGAGGCCGCAGTGCGGGCACTCCCCGCGCCGGCGCAGGTAGTACGCGACGGTCGCGGCCCCGAGTGCGACACCCCACAACGGCCACAGCAGGCCGGGACCGAGCATCCCCCAGTCCTGGGGGTCGATGCCCCGGCTGAAGGCCATCCTGACCTCCATGATCCCGGCGGGGATGATGGACACCGTCACGAGTGCGGCCGGAACCATCGCCAGCGCGAGCGGCACGCGCTTGCCCTTCTTGAACCAGATCCAGCGGGGATAGACCTCGCCCCAGCGCTGGATCAGCCCGATGGTGAGCACCGCACCGCCGATGGCCATCAGCGCGATGGCCAAGCCGCCGATGAACATGCCGGAATCCACGTTCTCGTCGTAGAACGATTGCGGGATACCCAGCGGGATGCCCATCGCCCACGCGATCCGGGTCACCGCGTAGAGCAGCGGGACCGCCACGGCCACCGCCACCGCCCACCGGCCCCATCGCCGGGCCGCCTCCGGGCTGGTCCACTGCCCGCTATGAGTTCCGCGGCCACAGTGGAGGCACACCTGCTTGACTCGGCGTGAGTACGCCAGCGCGGCCAATGCCCACAACAGCCCGCCGAGAACGATGACGACCAGGTTGATCCGCGGCCAGGGCACCAGGTCGGCGACGGTGAAGCCGCCGGGCACTCCGGTGAACGCCCAGATCGGGATGAACGGCACCCGGGTCAGCAGCATCAGCACCCGGAAGTCCGGGATCACCAGGGCGAGCGTGACCGCGACCACACCGGCGAAGCCGAGCATCAGCTTGGCGAAGACGCCACGCCCGTGTCCCCGGGCCATCAACACGCCGATGACCGCGCCTGCCAGGCCGAGACCGGCGATGATCGGCCCACCCACGCCCGGGTTCGTGCCGGCCAGCAAGGAGAACGCGTCGTCGGCTTCCGGATCGTAGCCGCGCCCGAAAGGGAAACCGCTGCCGCCGACCGCCCAGTACAGCCCTAGGCAGCCGTAGACCAACGACCACATCGCAGCCGCGTAGCCGGACCACACCGGCCACCGTAACCACGCGGCCGAGGAGCGCTTCATCCAGGATCTCCTTCGCTCTGCTGTCACCGGATCCACCTTGCCATAGGCTTCTTACAGGGAAGCATCCCCCCAAAGGGTATGAGCGCTTCCCCCGCATGGCCCCACGCATGCCGCAATTGCGGCGCGCACGGCTGAGATCCGGAGCCGCCACGTGAGCGGACTCCGGATCCCACCACCGTGACCGGCAGTTCGGCGAGGACACGCGCCAGACGGGCCTGTCGTGACCCGCGTGGGCGACCGGCAGGATGGATGTCCGGTGTTTCGTAAGTCTCAATCGTGAACACGGGCTTCCGAAGTGCCGCCTAGAGCTCCGCCAGCCGCTCGGTCAGGATGCGGCCCACGTCTGCGACCGGTCCGGCCTGCAACAGCCGTCTGTGTTCACAGTGCACGGACTCCGTGATGATCTGGCCCGCCACGAACGGCCGGAGCTGATCGACCCTCGTCCGAACCTCCTGTCCGGCCTGATCGAGATCGGGGGTGGCGACGATGAGCAGCAGGTCGCCGTCGAAGACATCGGGCATGTGGCCGACGGCGAGCTTCCAGTTGTTGTCGGACACCTGACCGATCCGCATGATCAGCTCTTCGTCGAAGGTCGCCAGCGGGCTTCCCTCGGCGCGCAGCGCCGCCATCACCTTGGCGTGCTCAAGCGGGCCTGGGCCGAACATGTCGAGTTCCAGGCCGACGAAGTCGAGCAACGCGGTCAGGATGTTCTGCTGGTCGGTCGCGGTTTTCTGGCCCTCGATCATCTCGGCCGTCATCGGCGGTTGGTCGATGTTGACCAGCAGCGCGACCCGCTCACCCCGGCCGCGCAGGCGGGTGGCGATCTCGTGCGCCAGCAGCCCTCCCATCGACCAGCCGAGCAGGTGATAGGGGCCGTCCGGCTGCACCGTGCGGATGTGCGCGATGTAGTCGTCCGCCATCTCCCGCAGCGAGCGCGGCAGCTCCTCCTCGTGCGCCAGTCCCCTGGGCTGGATCGCGTAGACGGGACGGTCAGCCGGGACGTGCCGCAGGAGACCCGCGTACATCCAGCCGAGGCTGCCGACCGCGTGGAGGCAGAACAGGGGCGGCCGGTCGCCCGCGGTGCGCAACGGCAGCAGGACGTCCAGGCCACCGGGCTTGTCACCGTCCGAGTCGCCGTCGCCGAGCAGGCCGAGCAGGCCGATCGGCGTCGGCGCCAGGAACAGGCTGCGGTTGGACACGCCCGTGCCGAACACCGAGCGGATTCGGCTGGTCAGCTGGATCCCCAGGATGCTGTCACCGCCGAGTTCGAAGAAGCCGTCGTCCAGCCCGACCTTCGACACCCCGAGCACCTCGGCGAACAGCCGGCAGAGCAGTTCCTCCCGCGGCGTGCGCGGTCCACGTCCCCCGCTGTCCACGTCGAATTCGGGTGCCGGCAGCGCCTTGCGGTCGAGTTTTCCGTTCGGCGTCAAGGGGAAGCGATCGAGCGTGACGAATACCGCGGGCACCATGTAGTCGGGCAGCGTGGCGCCGACGTGACCGCGCAAGGCGGCGGAGTCGACAGCCCCGCCCGAGGGCACGACATAGCCGACGAGCCGCTTGTCCCCTGGCCGGACCTCGTGCACGAGCACGGCGGCCTTGGCCACCGCCGGATGCGCGGCGAGGGCGGTCTCGATCTCACCGAGCTCGATCCGGAAACCGCGGACCTTCACCTGGTGGTCCACCCGGCCGAGGTAGTCCAGCTTGCCGTCCCGTGCCCACCTGGCCAGGTCGCCGGTGCGGTACATGCGCGCGCCCGGAGCGCCGTACGGGTCGGCCACGAACCGTTCCGCGGTCAGCGCGGGCCGGTTGAGGTAGCCCCGGGTCACGCCGCCGCCCGCGATGTACAGCTCCCCCGGGACGGTGGCGGGCACCAGCCTCAGGTTGGCGTCCAGGATGCGCACGGCGGTGTTCCAGATCGGCCGGCCGATCGTCGGCGCGCCGGGCCGGTCGTCGAGCGCGGCCGCGGTCGAATAGACCGTGGTTTCCGTCGGGGCGTAAGCGTTCGTGACCTCCCTGGCGACCTCGCGCATCGCCGCGGCTTGACCGACGGGCAGTGCCTCGCCCCCCACCAGCATCCGCAGCCCGCGCAGACGCTCGGCGTCGTGGTCGAGCATGACCTGCCACAGCGACGGCGTGGCCTGCATGAACGTCACCCCGGTGCGCCCCATCAAGTCCGTCAACGCCTGCGGATCCAGGACTGTGTCCTTGTCCGCGACCACCACACCGGCACCGGAGATCAGCGGCAGGTAGAGGTCGACCGCGGCGATGTCGAACGCGATGGTCGTCACCGCGAGCAGCCGGTCGTCCTGGTCCATCGGGAAACGCGACGCCATGGACAGCAGCATGCTGGACAGCCCGGCGTGTGGCACCACGACGCCCTTGGGCCTGCCGGTCGACCCGGACGTGTAGATCACATGCGCCGGATGCGCTCCCGCCACGCGGACCGCGGGATCGGTACCCGGGCCGGTCAGGCTGAGCTGATCCAGCCGCAGGGTGGGAACGTCGCAGGCCATGGAACGGTCGGTCACCAGCAGCACGGGATCGGCGTCGTCGAGCATGTACCCGATCCGCTCCGCGGGGTAGTCCGGGTCGAGCGGCAGGTAGCCCGCACCGGTCTTGAGCACCGCGAGCAGGGTGACCACGAGCCCAGCCGACCGGGACACGGCCACCGCGACGAACCGCTCCGGCCTGGCGCCGCGCGAGATCAGCTCGTGGGCCAGCTGGTTCGCCTTGGTGTCAAGTTCCCGGTAGGTCAGCTCGGTTCCGCCCGCGATCAGCGCGGTCGCCGTGGGCGTCCGCTCGGTCTGGGCCCGGATCAGTTCCGCCACGGTCAGCGCGGGCACGGCCACCGACGTGTCGTTCCAGCCGGTCAGCAGCTGCTCGCGCTCGTCGGTGGCCAACAACTCGGCCGAACCGATGCGCTGGTCGGGATCCGCGGCCATCGCGGTGAGCAGCCGCACCAGCCGGTCGGCCATGGTCCGCACGGTGTCCCGGTCGAACAGGTCGAGGTTGAAGCCGATGCTGCCGAGAACTGCGCCGTGCTCACCGTCGGTGAAGTCGAACGACAGGTCGAACTGGGCTGTGTCCTCCGGCATCGGCTGCGGCGCGAGCGTGAGCCCCGGCAGGCTGAGGTCCTCCTGCGCGTTGGCCTGGTAGCTGACCATGATCTGGAATAGCGGGTTGCGCGCCAGCGAACGAACCGGGTTGAGCTCCTCGACCAGGCGATCGAACGGCACGTCCTGGTTGGCGTGGGCGGCCAGGTCGGTGGCCCGCACCCGGGCCAGCAGTTCCCGGAACGACGGGTCGCCGGAGGTGTCCGTACGCAGCACGATCGTGTTGACGAAGAATCCGATCAGGTCGTCGAGCGCCTCGTCGGTCCGTCCTGCGACCGTCGTGCCCAGCGGGATGTCCGTGCCCGCGCCGAGCCTGGTCAGCAACGCCGCGACGGCGGTGCGCACCACCATGAAGGCACTCGTGCCCGTCACCTTCGCGAGCTTGGTCAGGCCCGGACCGACCTCCGCCGGAATCGGCACCGCCACCACGTCTCCCCTGGTCCCGGCCACGGCCGGACGGGGGCGGTCGGTGGGCAGCGCCAGCTCCTCCGGCAGCCCGGCGAGCGCCGAGCGCCAGTGGCCGAGCTGGCGGGAGATGGCACTGTCCCGATCGTCTTCGCTGCCCAGCACCTGACGCTGCCAAAGTGCGTAGTCGGCGTACTGCACCGGCAACGGTGCGAACTCCGGCACCGCACCACGTACGCGCGCCGCGTACGCGACGCCGATGTCGCGCGCGAGTGGCCCCATGGACGCGTGGTCGCCCGCGATGTGGTGCAGCACAAGGAGAAGCACGTGGTCCCGAGGCCCGAGTGCGAAGAGGAACGCCCGCAGCGGGATCTCGGTGGACAGGTCGAAACCACGACCTGCCTCGGCCACGAGCGACTCGGCCAGTCGGTCCGGGTCCGCCTCCCGGACGACCATGTCGATTCCGGCATCCGTGACGTGCTGCCGCGGGACGCCATCGGTGTGCGGGAACGTCGTGCGCAGGCTCTCGTGCCTGGCCACCACGTCCCCGAGCGCCAAATTCATCGCGGTCGCGTCCAGCTCGCCGATCAGCCGGACCGCGAGCGGGATGTTGTACTGGCCGTCCGTGCCGTCCATGTTGTTGATGAACCACAACCGGCGCTGTGCGTACGACAGCGGCAACACCTCGGGCCGCTCGGCCGGTGCCAGTGGCGGGCGTGCGGCGGCCGCACCGGCCAGCGCTTCCGCCAGACTGGCGACCGTCGGCGCGTCGAACACGGCTCGCACCGGCAGCTCACTGCCCAACTCGGCACGGATCCGGTTGACCAGCCTGGTCGCGGTGAGCGAGTGCCCGCCCAGAGCGAAGAAGTCGTCGTCGATGCTCACCGACCCGACCGCGAGCACCTCGGCGAACAGTTCGCAGAGCGCGCGTTCCGCCGGTGTCCTCGGCGGGCGTCCGTCCCCGGCAGCCCCGAGTTCGGGCTTCGGCAGCGCGCGCCGGTCGACCTTGCCGTTCCGGTCGAGCGGCAGGCTGTCGAGGGCCACGAACACCGAAGGGACCATGTGCTCGGGCAGCCTGTCACGCAGCCAGTCCCGCAGCGCACCGATGTCCAGATCCGACCGGACCGCCAGGTAGCCGACCAGCCTGTGCCCGCCGGAGCCGTCGTCCTGGGCCACCACCGCCGCCCGGCCGACCGCGTCGTGCGCGGCCAGCACCGACTCGATCTCCCCGGGCTCGACCCGGAAGCCGCGCACCTTGACCTGGTCGTCGGCCCGCCCGGCGAACTCCAGCTGTCCGTCCGCCGTCCACGACACCAGGTCGCCGGTGCGGTACATCCGAGCGCCCGGCGGGCCGAAGGGATTCGCCACGAACCGCTCGGCGGTCGTCCCGCTCGCGTTCAGGTAGCCACGGGCCAGTCCGTCTCCGGCGATGTACAACTCCGCCCGGACGCCCGGCGCCACCGGACGCAGCCAACCGTCCAGGACGTAGACCTGGACGTTCCAGAGCGGACTTCCGATCGGCGGCCGCACCGCCCCCGACAGTGGCAAGCTCATCGTCGCGGCCACCGTCGTCTCGGTCGGTCCGTACGTGTTGACCATCAGGCGGTCTGCCGACCACTGCGAGACGACGTCCGGCGGGCACGGCTCCGCGCCGACCGCGATGGACCGCAGCGAAGGCGAAGGCGGCAACGTGCCGAGCATGCCCGGGGTCAGCTGGACGTGGGTGACCCCGGTGCGCTCGATGATCTCCGCCAGCTCGGCGCCGACCGGGACCCCGCTGCCCGGCAGCACAAGCGTTCCACCTGCCGACAACGTCATCGCGATGTCCGCGACGGATGGGTCGAAGCTGGGTGACACCAACTGGAGCACACGGCTTCCCTCGGTGACGGCCAGGCGTTCCGCGTGCGCTCCCGCCATACCCGCGAGGCCGGCGTGCGTCACGACAACGCCCTTGGGCCGTCCGGTCGAACCGGACGTGTAGATCACGTACGCCGCTTGCCCCGGCGACAACACCGTGGCCGGATCGTCGGTGGACCGGCCGGTCACGTCGAGCCGCTCGGTGATCACCGTTGCCACTCGCGCGTCGGTCAGCATGAGCTCGACCCGTTCGGCCGGATGTCCCGGATCCACGGGCAGGTACGCGGCGCCTGCCTTCAGCACGCCGAGCACCGCCGCGAGCCACTCCGGCGACCGCGCCATCCGCACCGCGACAACCTCATCCGGCCGGACTCCCTGACCGGCGAGGAAATGCGCGTACTGATTGGCCCGCGCGCCGAGCTGCCCGTAGGTCCACTCCTCGCCGGAGGTCGCGTCGTGCACGGCGACCGAACCCGCACTACGCCGGACTTGGGTCTCGAACAGGTCGAGCAGCGTCGCCGCGCCCACGTCGTGGGCGGTGTCGTTCCACGTGACGAGCACCTTCCGGCGTTCGTCGTCGGTCAACGGGTCGATACCGGCGACCGGGCACAGCGGGTCGGCGATGAACGCGTCCACCAGCCGCATGAGCTTCGCCGCCAGGGACTCGACGTCGAACAGACCCGGCCGGTGGTGCAGCGTCAGGACGGTCGATCCGGCGTCGCTCGACGTCGCCAGCGCGAGCGGGTAGTGGGTGCCGTCCTGGATGCGCACATCGGACACGCCCAGACCGTGCGCGGCCTCGTGCAGGCCGTCGGCGTCCAGCGGCTGGTTCTCGAAAACCGTCGCGGTGTCGAACAGTTCACCCGTGCCCGCCAGCCGCTGGATCTCAGCCAAGCCGAGGTACTGGTGGTCGAGCAGTTCGGCCTGCCTGCGCTGCAACCGGTTCAGCACATCGAGGACGGTGTCGCCGGGCTCGGTGCGGACGCGGACCGGCAGGGTGTTGATGAACAGCCCCACCATCCGGCCCGCGCCGGGCATCTCGGCGGGCCTGCCGTTGACGGTCTCACCGAAGACGACGTCGGCCCGGCCGGTCAAGCCGCACAGCAACAGTCCCCACAGCCCTTGCACCACGAGGTTCTTCGTCAGGCCGTGCCGCCGGGCTTGCGCGGTGAACGCGATCGCCTTGTCCTCGGTGAGCCGCAACCGCGTCGACTCGGATCGCACCACGGGCCCGCCCGCGGCAGGCGCCGCGACAAGTGTCGGTTCCACCGGACCTTCGAGTGCGTCCCGCCACGCCCGCTCGGCCGCGTGCCGGTCTCGACCGGCGATCCACGCGAGGTAGTCGCGGTACGGCGGGACCGGGGGCAGCGCCGAGTCGTCACCACGGCTGCCGTACAGCTCGAACAGCTCACCCAGCACGATCGGGCCCGACCAGCCGTCGAGCACGATGTGGTGGTTGGTGAACAGCAGCCGGTGTTCCCCGGCGCCCAGCTTGACCAGTGTGAACCGGACCAGCGGCGACTGCCGCGGATCGAACCGCCCGGCCAGGTCGGCGGCGAGCAACCGATCCAGCTCGGTGGCCCGCCGCGCCGGGTCCAACTCGCTGAGATCGGCCTCGTGCCACGGAACCTCGACCGCGCGCGGGATCACCTGCACCGCCTGGCCGGTCCCGTCCGAGTGGAACGCCGCCCGCAGGTTGTCGTGCCTGCGCAGCAACGCCTCGGCCGCGTCCCGCAACACGCCCACGTCGAGCGAGCCGTGCAGGTCGATCACGGTCTGGACGTTGTACATGTCGGCGCCGCGGTTGTCGTACAGCGCGTGGAAGAGCAAGCCTTCCTGCAAGGGAGACAGCGGCAGCACGTCGGCCATCCCCGGCCGCTCGCGCTCCAGGTCGTCGATCTCGTTCTGCGACAACGACACCAACGGCAGGTCGGACGGCGCGAAGCCGCCGCCGTCCGCGCTGACAAGGGCTTCCAGCGCACCGAACCAGGCATCGGCCAGTTCCCGGGCCCGCACCTCGGTCAGCAGTTCGCCCGGCCAGCTCCAGTCCGCGACCAAGCGCGGCCCGTCGGGGTAGTTCACTGTCATCGCGTTGACGTTGACAGCGTGCGGCAGCGCCATTCCCGCGTCGGCGGGCACGCCTGCCGGTCCCTGTTCGTCCTCGTTCTCGTCCGTGGCCGTGCCCATCCGACCGAGGTAGTTGAAACCGATCTGCGGACCGGCGTACCGGGCCAGCGCGGGCGAGGTCTGCGGGTTGAGGTACCGCAGCATGCCGTAGCCGATGCCGTGGTCCGGAATGGCGCGCAGCTGCTCCTTCACCCGGTTCACCGCGGCCTCGACGCCGTCGGCGCCCGGATCGAGCCGGACCGGGTACGAGCTGGTGAACCAGCCGACCGTCCTGGACAGGTCGGTCCCCGGGAAGATCTCCTCCCGGCCGTGCCCTTCGAGCCCGATGAGGACAGCCGGTTCCGTGCTCTCCCGCCAGCCGTTCACCGCGAGAGCCAGCGCGGCCAGCAGGACGTCGTTGATCCCGGCGTGGAATGCAGCCGGCACCTTCCCCAGCAGGGGTTCGGTCACCGCGGCGGGCAGGACGAGCCGCAGGTGGCTCGCCGAGCCGAAGGTGTCCTTCGCCGGATCGAGCGGCCGCTCGGTGATCATCGGCTCCCGGGTGCCGAGAATCTCCCGCCAGGTCGCCAGTTCCCGCATCCGGGCCGGTGAACTCGCTTCCTCGGCCAGCTGCCTGGCCCAGGCCCGCAACGATGTGCCCACCGGCGCCAGCCGCACCGGACGACCCGCGAGCAGGGCGTTGACGGCCTCTTCCAGGTCGGGCAGCAGGATCCGCCACGACACGCCGTCGACCACCAGGTGGTGCGCGACGATCGTCAGGTGCCCGGTCCTGCCCGGACCGGCGTCGAACCAGACGCATTGCAGCATCACGCCGTCGTCCGGATTCAGTCGCCGCTGTGCGGCGTCGACGTCGGCGGCATCGAGCCCGGAGGTGACCCGGTGGACCACATCCGCCGCGCGCACCGCCCCGGTCGGTGCGATCTCCAGCGACCACCCGAAGTCGTCGCCGAGCCGCGTCAACGTCGTCCGCAGCGCGTCGTGATGGTCAAGCAGTGCCTGCACCGCGGCATGCACGGTCTTCTCGTCCGCATCGGCGGGCACGTCGGCGGTCACCGTCTGGTTGAAGTGCTCGATCCGCCCGCCGCTCTCCCGCAGCCAGTGCATGATCGGTGTCAGCGGGACGTCGCCGACGCCGTCCGAAGTGTCCGGTACAGGCGTTTCCACCGCAGCGCTCGCCCGTGCGACCGCGGCGAGAGCCTCGGGCGTCTTGTGCATGAACACGTCCCGGGGGCTGAAGACCAGCCCGGCGGCGCGGGCCCGTGCGACCAGCTGCATCGAGACGATGCTGTCGCCGCCCAGTTCGAAGAAGTTGTCGTCCACCCCGGCCTTGGGCACGCCCAGCACTTCCGCGAACAGCCGGCAGAGCAGCTCCTCCTGCTCGTCACGGGGTTCCCGCGAACCGGTCCCGCCGGCGAACTCCGGCGCGGGCAGCGCCTTGGTGTCGAGCTTGCCGTTGACCGTCATCGGGAACGTGTCCATCGGCACGACCGCGGCCGGAACCATGTGCTCCGGCAACGCTGTGGCGACGTGCGCGCGCAGCACCCGGCTGTCGACGTCGCGGCCGGCGGCCGCAACGACGTACGCCACGAGCCGGCGACGGCCCGGCTGGTCCTCGCGGGGCACCACCGCGACCCGGTCCACGTCCGGGTGCGCCGCCAGCACGGACTCGATCTCACCCGGCTCCACGCGGAAACCGCGGATCTTCACCTGGTTGTCGGCCCGACCGACGTAGTCCAGCTGACCGTCGGACCGCCAGCGGGCCAGGTCTCCCGTCCGGTACAGCCTGCCGCCCGCCGGGCCGAACGGATCTGCGACGAACCGTTCGGCGGTCAGTCCCGGCCGGTTGAGGTAACCCCGGGCCAGCGCCGGGCCGCCGACGTACAGCTCACCCACCACACCGACCGCGACCGGCCGCAGGGCCTTGTCCAGCACATGGGCACGTGCGTTCCACAGTGGACGGCCGATCGGCGGCACGCCCTCGGTCAGCGGGTCGCTGATGGACGCGCACACGGTGGTCTCGGTGGGGCCGTAGGCGTTGACCATCAGGCGGCCCGGAGCGAACCTCGCCACGAGTTCGGGCGAGCACGCCTCACCGCACGGCATCAGCGCCATCCCGTCGGGCAGCGCGTCGGCGGACAGCACCGACAGCGCGACCGGCGGGAGCATCGCGTGCGTGACGTTCTGCTCCTTGAGCAGCCGGGACAGCTCCGGGCCGGGCAGGAGCCGGTCCGGCGAGGCCAGCACGAGCGCGCCACCGACCAGGATGGTCGCCGACATCTCCGAGAACGCCGCGTCGAACGCGGGCGAGGCGAACTGGAGCATCCGGCTGCCCGGCCCGACCTGGAAGATGGTCGACTCGCCGATGCCCAGGCCGGCGACCCCGGTGTGGGAGACCACCACGCCCTTGGGCCTGCCGGTCGAGCCCGAGGTGTAGATGACGTACGCCGCGCTCTCCAACGGAACCGCCACCGCGCCGGGCAACGGCTTGGCGTCGAACGGCTTGTCCAGCAGGATCACGTCGGCCCTCGTCGCGGGCAGATCGATGTCGCCTTGTGTGATCAACGCGGCCGGGCGTGCATCGTCGAGGATGTACGCCAGCCGTTCGGCCGGGTAGTTCGGGTCGAGCGGGACGTAGGCGGCGCCGGCCTTGAGCACCGCGAGCAGCGCGACATGGAAGTCCACGGACCGCGGCAGGGCGATCGCGACGTAGTCCTCGACCCCGATCCCCCGCCCGGCCAGCACCCCGGCGAGGTGGTTCGCGCGGTCGTCCAGGTCGGCGTAGGTCACCACGGTGTCGCCGGACACCAGGACCGGCGCGTCCGGCGTGGCCGCTGCCTGGACCTCGAACAACTGCGGGAACGTCAACGCCGGCACGTCGTGTGCCGAGTCGTTCCACTCCGACAGCTGGGAGTGCTCCGCGTCGGACAGCAGATCCACCCGGCAGGCAGGCAGATCGGGGTGCGTGGCGAACGTCTCCAGGACGCGGAGGAACCGGGCCGCCATCGTCTCGATCGCGGCGTCGTCCAGCAGATCCGGCCGGTACGACAGGTACATCGCCAGGTCGTCGCCGCGCTGGGTCGCGGCCAGGCCGAGCGGGTAGTGGGCGGCGTCCTCCACTGCCGCGTCGAGAACTCCCAGCTGCCGGCTGGAGGTCTCCAGCGTCTCCATGTCGACCGGGTAGTTCTCGAACACGACGATCGTGTCGAACAGCTCGCCCGCCCCGGCCAGCCGGGCCACGTCGGTCAGGCTCAGGTACTGGTGCGCCAGCAAGCCGGACTGTTGGCGTTGCAGCCCGGCGAACAGGTCGGCGAGCGGGGCGGCCGGGTCGATGCGCACCCGGACGGGCAGCGTGTTGATGAACAGGCCCAGCATCTTCTCCACGCCGGGCAGCTCCGGCGGGCGTCCGGACACGGTCGCGCCGAACACCACGTCGTCGCGGCCGGTCAGGTGGCTGAGCATGAGCGCCCAGGCGCCCTGCACCAGGGTGTTCACTGTGAGACCGCTACGGCGTGCGGCTGCGGCGACGCCAGTGGACAACTCGCGGGGCAGATCCAGGTTCCACCGCTTCGGCGGGGCCTGGTCGCGAGCCGGGTCCGCGGGCACGACCAGCGTGGGGTCGCCCAGGCCGGCGAGCACTTCGCGCCACACCTGCTCGCTCGCGCGAACGTCCTGCTTGGCCATCCAGGCGAGGTAGTCGCGGTACGGCGTGACGGCAGGCAGGGTCGTGTCGTCGCCACGTTCGTTGTACAGCTCGAACAACTCGCCGATCAGCAGCGGCATGGACCAGCCGTCGACGAGGATGTGGTGCACCGTGATCACGAACCGGTGCCGGTCCTCGGCGAGGCGGATCACCATGCAGCGCACCATGGGCGGTCGAGCCAGGTCGAACCGGGTCGCGCGGTCCTCGGCGAGCAGCCTGCCGAGTTCGGCACTGCGGTCGGCGTCGGCCCACCCGGTCAGGTCGACCTCGGTCCACGGCATCTCCACCGCACCCGGGATCACCTGCCACGCCTGTCCCTCGTCACCCGTCACGAAGTACGCCCGGAGGTTGTCGTGCCTGCGCAAGACGGTCTCGACCGCGCCCCGCAGCACCGCCGAGTCGACCGCTCCGCTGAGTTCGAGCGCGGCCTGGATCGTGTAGACGTCCGAGGCCCGCTCGTCGTAGTGCGCGTGGAAGTGCAAGCCCTGTTGCAGCGGCGCCAACGGCAGGACGTCGGTGATATCCGGCCGGGCGGCCTCCAGCCGGTCGATCTGCTGCTGGGTGATGCTCACCAGCGGCAGATCGGACGGGGTCAGGCCGCCCTCGCCGGTCCGCTCGCCGAGCGACCGGAGTTCTTCGGCCCACAACGTGTTCAGCGCGAGCACTTGGGCGTCGTCGAGCAGCTCACCCGACCACGTCCAGGTCGCCACCAGCCGCCGGCCGTCGGGGAACCGCTGGGCCATGACGTTGAGTTCCAGCGCGTGCCCGAGCGGCATGTCCGCGTCCGCGGCCCCTGCCATGTCGTGGATGCCGCTGTCCGGCTCCTCCTCCGCCTCCCCATAGCGGCCGAGGTAGTTGAACGCGATCTGCGGGTCGGCGAACCGCGCGAGCGCCCCGGCGGTGTCCGGGTTGAGCCACCGGAGGAGGCCGAAACCCATGCCCTTGTCCGGGATCGCGCGGAGCTGTTCCTTCACCGTCTTCAGCGAGCCACCGGAATCGATCGCCACCGGGTAGGCACTGGTGAACCAGCCCACGGTCCGGGACACGTCGGCGCCCGGAACGATCTCCTCCCGGCCGTGCCCTTCCAGGTTCACGAGCACCGGACCGCTTGTGCCACGCCACTTCGCCACCGCGGCGGCGAACGCGGTCAGCAGCACCTCGTCGACACCGGCGTTGAACGCCGTCGGGATCGCGCCGAGCAGCGGACCGGACACCTCCACGGGCAGCGCCACGGTGTGCCTGCGGCCGATTCCGACCACATCCTTGGCGGCGTCCACGGGGCGGGCGCCGAGCAGTGGGTCTTCAACACCCAGCGCGGCCTGCCACAGGTCCAGTTCGGCCACGCGTTCCGGCTGTGCGGCGAGCGCGGCCAGCCGGTCCGCCCAGTTCCGCAGGGAGGTGCCCACCGGCTCCAGCTTCACCTGCCGGTCGGCGAGCAGCGCCTCGAACGCGGACGCCAGGTCGGGCAACAGGATGCGCCACGACACGGCATCGACCGCCAGGTGGTGCGCGACCAGGGTCAGACCGTCGTCGAACCAGACCGCTTGCACCATCAGGCCGTCGGCGGGCGACAACCGGGCTGTCGCGGCCTCGATCGCGTCCGGGTTCTGGGCGCCCGCGACTCGTCGCACGCAGTCCTCGGCGCGCACCGAGCCCACCGGCAGCACTTCAAGCGACCACTCCGGGCCCAGCCGCAGGCGCAGCGCGTCGTGGTGGTCGATCAACGCCCGCAGCGCGGCGTGCATCATCGGCTCGTCGACACCGGCGGGAACCGGCACGGACACCGTCTGGTTGAAGCGGTTTACCGGCCCGCCCTGTGCCCGAAGCCAGTGCATGATCGGGGTCAACGCGACCGGGCCGACGCCGTCGTCCGTGGGGACGACCGTGTCGTCCAGTGACCGCGCGACAGTCGCGAGTTCGGCGACGGTCCTGTGCTCGAACACGTCGCGCAACGTGAACTTCAGCCCGGCCCTGCGCGCCCGGCTGGACAACTGGATCGACGTGATGCTGTCGCCGCCGAGCTGGAAGAAGCCGTCGTCGATGCCCACGCTGGACACGCCGAGGACCTCGGCGAACAGGCGGCACAACAACTCTTCGCGTTCGTTTCGCGGAGCCCGGTACTCGGCTTCACCTCGATCCACCGCCGCCTGGGCTCCGGCCAGGGCGCGCAACGCGGCCGACCGCCAGTCGCCGTCCAGGGAGTCGACCGTCCGGTGTGGATCGTCGGCGAACGCGGTCAGCACGTGGACGACCCGGCCGAGGATCTCCCGGGCGTCGGCATCGGCGATCAGGTCCGGCCGGTGGTCCAGGCGCAGCAGCAGGTCCCGGCCCTTGAGGGTGCCCTCGAGGTTCAGCACGTAGTGGGTCGCGTCCGCGCCCGTCGCCGCCGTGGCGCCGATCCCCTGCGCGGCGGCCTCCAGGTTGTCCGCGTCGACCGGGTAGTTCTCGAACACGGCCATCGCGTCGAACAGGTCGCCGTGGCCGGCGAGCCGCTGCACGGTGTGCAGCCCGATGTACTGGTACCCCGCCAGTTCGGCCTGCTGGTCTTGCAGCCGACGGGCCACCTCGCGCAACGACGAGCCGGAGTCCAGGCGCACCCGGACCGGCAGCGTGTTGATGAACAGACCGACCATGCGTTCCGCGCCGGCCAGCTCCGGCGGACGGCCGGAGACCGTGCCGCCGAACACGACATCATCCCGGCCGGTCAGGCTCCCCAGCACGAAACCCCACGCGGCCTGCACCACGCTGTTGAGCGTCAGGCCGAGCGACCGAGCCCGCGCCACCAGCGAGACCGCCAGCTCGGTGGGCACCTGCTCCAGGAGCATGCCCGGCAGCACCGGCGTGCGGGCCGTGCCGGGCGGGGCGACGAGCGTCGGTCCGGTCAGGCCCCGCAATGCGTCGGCCCACGCCTGTTCCGCCTCGCCCTGGTCCTGTTTGGCCAGCCAGTCCAGGTACCGGCGATACGACACGACCGGCTCGAGCGCCGACTCGTCCCCGCCGTTGTTGTACAGCTCGAGCAGCTCACCCAGCACCAACGGCATGGACCAGCCGTCGAGCAGGATGTGGTGCGCGGTCAGCACAAAGCGGTATTCCCGGGCAGTCAGCTTGATCAGGGTGAACCGCAGCGGTGGCTGGGACAGGTCGAACCGGTTGGTCCGGTCGTCGGCGATCACCCGGGCCAGTTCGTCCGCCCGGCCTGTCTCCGGGACCCCGGTCAGGTCGACCTCGTGCCACTGCGGCTCGACCTCGCGCATGATGACCTGCACCGGCTCGCCGGACTTGCGATCCCGAAAGCCCGCCCGCAGGTTGTCGTGCCTGCGCAGCACGGTCCGGACCGCGCGCCGCAAGGCCACCGCGTCCACCTCGCGGCGCAGGTCCAGGGTCATCTGGATGACGTAGACGTCCGTGCCCCGCTCCTCGTACCGGGCGTGGAACAGCATTCCCTGCTGGAGCGGGGACAGAGGCCACACGTCCACCAAGCCGGGCTTGATCATCTCGCCTTTCCCTTTCATCAAGCCAAGTCGCTCTCGAACTCGTCGATCTCGTCCTGGGACAGCGTCAGCAGCGACAGGTCCGATGGGGTGACGCCGCCCGGACCCGCTTCGGTCACGATCGTCTCGAGGCGGCGGAACCACAGCTCCGCCACCGAGCGGACGTCCTCTTCGTCGAACAAGGTGCCGGGCCACGACCACACGGTCATCAGCTGCGGGCTGCCCGCGCGGTCCTGGGCGAGCGCGTTCACGCTGAGCGCGTACGTCATCGGCTTGCCCGGATCACTGCCGCCGCCCACGGTTTCCTTGGCCTCGGGTGGTGTGGCCCAGTCCTCGGTCCGCGCGACCTCCTCGGTGGCGTCGAACCGGCCGAGGTAGTTGAAGCCGACCTGCGGCTGGGCGAAGCTCTGGAGCACCGGAGCGGTCTCCGGGTTGAGGTACCGCAGCAGCCCGTACCCGATGCCCTTGTCCGGGATGGCCCTCAACTGCTCTTTCACGCTCTTCAGCGCGACGCCGACGTCGCCGGTGCCCGGGTCGACCGCCACCGGGTAGGCACTGCTGAACCAGCCGACCGTCCGGGCGACGTCGACACCCTCGACGACGTCCTGCCTGCCGTGTCCTTCGAGGCCGACGAGCAACGCCGTGCCGTCGCCGCGGCCACGGGCACGCCGCCAGTCGCCGATCGCCATGGCCAGCGCGGTCAGCAGCACGTCGTCCACGCCGGTGTTGAACGCCGCGGGCACCCGGCCGAGCAGCGGCTCGGTCACCTCCGCGGGCAACACCAGGCGGATCTGCCTGGCCGAGCCGACGACGTCCCGGGTGGGGTCGACCCGTCGGTCCGCCAGCACCGGATCGGGCGTGCCGAGCACGCTCCGCCACATGTCGAACTCCGCCACCCGGTCCTGTTTCGCGGCCAGCAGCGAAAGCTGCCGCGACCACCGGCGGAACGACGTCCCCACCGGTTCGAGCGCCACCTCGTCGCCCGCCGACACGGCCGCCCAGGCGCTGCGCAGGTCCTCCCCCAGCACCCGCAACGACATGCCGTCGACCACCAGGTGGTGCAGGACCAGCATCAACCGGCCGCGGCGGCGCGTTCCGCCGTCGAACCACACCGCGCGCACCATGCGGCCGTTCTCCGGGGACAGTTCGGCCTGCGCGATCCGCTGCTGCTCGACGACGACCGTCATCAGGTCGTCAGCGGACACATCGGAGATGTCGACCTTGGTGATCAGGCGGGCGGCGTCGATCGAGCCCTTCGGCGTGATCTCCATGCGCCACACCGACAGGCCGGTGCCGTTGTCCGGGTCGTGCCGAAGCCTGGCCCTCAGCATGTCGTGGTGGTCCACGACCGCCTGTAGCGTGCGCGCCAGCGTGACCTCGTCGATGCCTGCCGGGACCTGCAACAGGTTGGCCAGGTTGTCCCGGGTGGCGGCGCCGTCCCGTTCGATCAGGTCGAGCATGATCGGGGTGAGCGGGAACTCGCCGACGGCGTCCTCCGGCCGCTCCTGGATGTTCGTGTCCTGCTCGTCGGCCGCCGTCCGGGCCAGCTCCCGCACGGTCCGGCTGACGAACACGTCCCGCAACGTGAAGACCAGGCCGACCTTGCGGGCCCGGCTGGAGAGCTGGATCGACACGATGCTGTCCCCGCCGAGCTCGAAGAAGTCGTCGTCCAGCCCGACCTCGTCCACGCCGAGCACCTCGGCGAACAGCCCGGTGAGGATCTCTTCACGGGCCTTGAGGTCCCCCGCCGGACCGCTCGGCTCCGGCTGCTGACGGGCGGCGCCGACCCGCTGTTCGAGCTCCGGGCGCAGGGTGGTCCACAGCGCCGCCAGCTCGTCGTCGGCCACCTGCCCCACCGGCCGCTCGGGCTCCGCGACGATGGCGGCCAGGATCCGCCGCAGCCCGGCGGCCACCCGCTCGATCTCGGACCCGGTGAACATGCCCGGCTGGTAGCCGATCCGGTATCCCATCCCGGCCCCGGCCTGCCAGGCGTCCAAGGTCAGCGTGTAGTGCGTGGCGTCGCTCGTGTGCAGGTCGACCGCGCGGACACCCTCGTCCTCGGCCTTCGGCTCGTCGAACGTGTCAGAGGCCACCGGGAAGTTCTGGAACGCCAGCAACGTGTCGAACAGCTCGCCGAGCCCCGTCAACCGCTGGAGGTCGACCAGCCGCAGGTGCTGGTGGGCCATCAACGCCGCCTGCCGCTCACCGAGACCACGGATGGTCTCCGCGACCGAGCCGGCCGCGTCGAACGCGACGCGCACCGGGATGGTGTTGATGAACAGGCCCACCATCCGCTCGATGTCTTCCACCTCGGGTGGCCTGCCCGACACGCTCGCGCCGAAGACCACGTCCTCGCGCCCGGTCAGCCTGCTGAGCAGCAGCGCCCACGCCGTCTGCATGACCGTGTTCACCGTGACACCGCAGTCGGCCGCGAGTTCGGTGATCCCCGCCGCCAGGTCGGCCGGCAGGTCGGTGGTCAGTTTTTCCGGCAACCGCGGTTCGCGGTCCGGGTTGACCGGAGCGAGCAGGGTCGGCTCGGTCAGCCCCGCCAGCTCGCCACGCCACACCTCCTCGGAGGCTTCCCGGTCCTGCTCGGTGAGCCAGGTCAGGTAACGCCGGTACGGCGGCGGCACGGGCAGCGCCGAGTCGTCACCACCGGACTCGTACAGCCGCATCAGGTCGTCCACCAACGCTGGCGTGGACCAACCGTCGAGCAGCACGTGGTGCAGGGTCAGCACAAGCCGGTACTCCGCCTCGCCCAGCTGGAGCACCAAGCACCGCAGCAGCGGCGGCTTCGCCAGGTCGAACCGCTCGGCCCGTGCCTCGGCGAGGACCCGCTCCAGCTCGCCGGGCGGCGCGTCGCGCAGATCCAGCTCCGACCACGGCACCCGCACGGCGGCCGGGAGGAACTGGACCGGATGGGTCAGGCCGTCGTGGGCGAACCCGGTCCGAAGGTTCTCGTACCGCTGCGTCAGCGCCTGCACCGCGGCGCGCAGCGCGGTCAGGTCCACGTCACCGGCCAGGTCCAAGCCGAGCTGCAACGTGTAGACGTCGACGCCCTTGTCGTTGTAGAGGGCGTGGAAGACCAGGCCTTCCTGAAGCGGGGCCACCGGCAGCACATCCACCAGGCCGGGGTGGGCGGCGGCGAGCGCGTCGACCTCCTGCTGGGACAGCCGGACGAGCGGGAAGTCCGAAGGGGACCATCCGCCGACGCCGTCCTGCTCGGCGTGGGCGATCAGCTCCTCGGTCACCTGCTCCCAGATCCGGGTCAGGCCCAGCATCTCGTCCTCGGTGAACAGCGCCTCCGGCCACGTCCAGTGCCCCTGCAACCGCAACCCGTCCACGTGGTCCAAGTTGGACAGCTTGAGGCCGATCGGGTGCGCGATCGGGGTGTCCGGGTGGTCGGCCTGGTGCACCAGCTCGGTGCCGATCACCGCCCAGTCACCGATCTCGGGCTCCTCGCTGGCCTCCAGCCTGCCGAGGTAGTTGAACAGGACCTGCGGACCGGCGAAGCGGGCCAGCACCGGCACGGTCTGCGGGTTGAGGTGCCGCAGCAGCCCGAAGCCGATGCCCTTGTCCGGGATGGCGGCGAGCTGTTCCTTGACCAGCTTGACCGCCGAGCCGAGGTCGCCGTCGGCGCCGGTGTCCAGCCGCACCGGGTAGGCCGCGGTGAACCAGCCGACCGTGTGGGACAGGTCCGCGCCGCCGATGGCCTGCCTGCCGTGCCCCTCGGCTTCGATCAGCACACTGGAACCGCCACCGAGTCCGCGGCTGTCCCGCCATCGCTGGACCGCGATCGCGAGCGTGGCCAGCAGTACCTCGTTCACGCCGGTGTTGAACAGCGCCGGGATCCGGGCCAGCAGCGGTTCGGTGGAGGCCACGGGCAGGGTCTGCTCGATCTGCCGCACCGTCCGGGTGAGGTCCCTGGCCGGGTTGAGCGGCTGCGCCGACAGCGGCGGGTCGCCCGCGCCGAGGATGTCGGTCCACACCGTCAGCTCGTCGATCCGCTCCGGGCGCGACGACTCGGCGACCAGGCCCTCGGCCCACTGCTTGAACGACGTGACGACCGGCTGCAAGCTGGGCTCACGCCCGGCGGTCACCGCCTCGTACGCCTCGCGCAGGTCCGGGACCAGGATCCGGGTGGACACGCCGTCCACGGCCAGGTGGTGCATCACCAGCAGCAGCCGGTGTGCGGCGGCTCCGCCGTCGAAGTAGACAGCCTGGAGGACCGCGCCGTTCTCCGGCGACAGCCGCTCCTGCGCGGCCTTCTCGTGCTCGTGCAGCACCGTGATCAGCGCTTCTCCGGTGAGCCCGCGCACGTCCACAGTGGTCAGCAGGTCGGCTGCGCGGACGTCGGCCCTGGGCAGCGACTCAAGGCTCCACACGTGGTTGCCGATCCGCCGAGTCAGCTTGAGCCGCAACGTGTCGTGGTGGTCGAGCAGGATCTGCAGTGCCGCGGTCAGCCGCTGCTCGTCGCAGCCCGCGGGCAGCCGCAGCAACGTCTCCTGGCTGAAGTGGTCGATCGGACCGCCCCGCTCGCGCATCCAGTGCATGACCGGGGTGAGCGGGATCTCGCCGATGCCCGCGTCCGACACGGCAGGGGCGGCGGACCCCGCACCCGCCCAGGTCGCCGCCGCGGCGAGCGCCGCGACGGTCCGGTGCCGAAGCACGTCCTCGGCGGTGAACGCCAAGCCCGCCTTCCTCGCCCGGCTGACCAGCTGGATGGAGATGATGCTGTCGCCACCGAGCTCGAAGAAGCCGTCGTCGATGTTCACCGACGCGACACCCAGCAGCTCGCCGACCAACTGCGCGAGCAGCTTCTCCTTCTCGTCCCGGGGCGCCCGCCCACCGCGGGCGGCCTCGGCCACCGGGGCGGGCAGGGCCGCGCGGTCGACCTTCCCGTTGGCGTTCAACGGAAGTTCCCCGAGCACGGTGAACGTCGCCGGGACCAGGTAGTCCGGCAGGCGTTTCACCAGGTACTCGCGCAGCCCCGACGGCTTCGGCGGTCGCACGGCGCCGCTGACCACGTAGGCGGCGAGCTGCCGGTGCCCGTTCTGGTCCTCGTGGGTGCCCACCGCGACCTGGTCGACCTTGGGGTGCCCGGCCAGCACGGCCTCGATCTCCCCGAGTTCGATCCGGAAGCCGCGGACCTTGACCTGCTCGTCCGCCCGGCCGACGAACTCCAGTGCGCCCGTGGCGTTCCACCGCACCACGTCGCCGGTGCGGTACAGCCGCGATCCGGGCGGCCCGAACGGATTCGCCACGAATCGTTCCGCGGTCAGCGCCGCCCGGTCGAGGTAGCCACGCGCGAGGCCCACACCGGCGACGTACAACTCGCCCTCGACGCCCGCGGCGACGGGACGCAAAGCCGCGTCGAGCACGTACACCCGGGTGTTCCAGGCGGGACGGCCGATCGGCGGGTGGACCTCGCCGGACAGCGGCTCGCTCATGGTCGCGCAGACGGTCGTCTCGCTCGGGCCGTACACGTTGATCATCCGCCGTCCGGCCGACCACTGGGCGACCTTCTCCGGCAGGCACGGCTCGCCACCGGCGACCAGCGTGCGCAGCGTCGGCAGCGGCTTGGCGGGCAACGTGGCCACGACGCCGGCGGTGAGCTGGACGTGGGTCACCTCGTTGCGTTCGATGATGGCGGCCAGTTCCTCTCCGACCGGCTGATGGTGGCCGCTGGGCAGCACCAGGGTCGCGCCGGTGAGCAGGGTCATCGCCAGGTCGGCGATGGACGGGTCGAAGCTCGGCGAGACCGCCTGAAGCACGCGGCTTTCCTCGTTCACGACCAGGTTCTCCGCGTGCGCACCGGCCATGCTCGCGATGCCGGCGTGCGTCACCACGACACCCTTGGGCCGGCCGGTCGAGCCGGACGTGTAGATGACGTATGCCGGGTGTGCGGGCGACAGCGGCTGGGCCCGTCGCGCGTCCAGGGGGTCGGTGACCGGCGCGGCCGCGGCTTCGGCGCGAACCTCGTCGGAGTCGATGACGAACGGCTCCGGGACACCCGCTTGCCGCACCTGGTCCGCCGCCGCGGCGGTGGTCAGCACCAAGGCGGGACGGCTGTCCGCGATCAGCAAGGCGATCCGCTCGGCCGGATGACCGGGATCCACCGGCAGGTAGGTCGCGCCCGCCTTGAGCACGCCGAGCGTCACGGCCAGCCAGTCGACCGAGCGGGCCACCGCGACGGCGACCAGTCGCTCGGGCCGCGCACCCCGCGCGATCAGCACGTGTGCCCATTGGTTCGCACGCTCGTTGAGCTGCTCGTAGGTCAAGCTCGCGGCGGGCAGACCGTCCGGAACGACCGCGGTACGCCCGGGGACCCGCCGCACCTGTTCCTCGAACAGCGCCGGGAAGGTGGAGGGCGCCACGGGCCGGGCCGTGTCGTTCCATTCCTGTGGTATCGCGCCGCTCCGGCCGTCGATCCGGCTGATCGGCGCGCTCGGGTCGGCGGTCACGGAATCCAGCACGGAAACGAGCCTCCTCGTGATCATCTCTACGGTGCCGCGGTCGAACAGGTCTGTGCGGTAGCTGACGCGGCCGGTCAGCCCGGCCGGATCGCCGTCCGGGCCCCGCTCGTCGGACAGCTCGACGCCGAGGTCGACCTTGGCGACGGGCAGGTCGACCGACGCCGGCCGCACCGTCAGTCCGGGCAGCCTCAGCTCCGGCGCCGTGTTGTTCTGGAACGCCAGGAAGACCTGGAACAGCGGGCTGAAGCCCCGGAAGGCCCGGAACATGTCGACCAGCCGGTCGAACGGCACGTCCTGGTTGGCGTACGCGGCCAGATCTGTTTCCCGGACGCGGGCGAGCAACTCGGTGAACGCCGGATCGCCGGACGTGTCGGTCCGCAGCACCAGCGTGTTGACGAAGAACCCGATCACCTCGTCGAGTGCCTGGTCGCCCCGGCCGGCGACCGCGGTGCCGATCGGGATGTCGGTGCCCGCGCCCAGCCCGGTCAGCGTGGTGGCCAGCGCCGCCTGCACGACCATGAACAGGCTGACCTGGTTGTCCCGCGCGAGCTGGACGAGCCTGGCGTGCAGGGAGGCGTCGATCTCGATGTCGACGGAGTCACCGCGGTCGCCGACTCGCTGCGGCCTCGGTCGGCCGACCGGCAGCGCCGGCTCCTCGGGCAGGCCCGCCAGCGCCGCCTCCCAGAAGTCGAGCTGCCGGGAGGCCAGGCTGTCCGGGTCGTCCTCGGCGCCCAGCAGCTCACGCAGCCAGAGCGTGTAGTCGGCGTACTGCGCCGTGAGCGGCGTGAACTCCGGTGCCCGGCCGGAAACCCTTGCGGTGTAAGCGACGGACAGGTCACGGGCCAGCGGCGCGTTCGACCACCCGTCGGTGGCGATGTGGTGCACGTTGAGCAGCAGCACGTGCTCGGTCGCGGTTGTGCCCGCAACCTCGAAGAGCGTGGCCCGCAGGGGAAGTTCGGCCGCGAGGTCGAAGCCGCGCGCGCCGGCCGCGGTGAGCGCCTCGTCCAGTCCGGCCACGTCCACCCGGACCACCTCGACGTCCACTCGGGACGGCCTGTGCACGTGCTGGCGCGGGCGGCCATCGGTGTCCGGGAAGGTGGTGCGCAGGCTCTCGTGCCGTGCGACGACATCGGCCAGGGCAGCGCGCAGCGCGGTGACGTCGAGTGTTCCCGACATCGCGATCCCGATCGGGACGTTGTAGGTGCCGTTCGGCCCGGTCAGCGTGTTCAGGTACCACAGGCGCCGCTGCGCGAAGGACAACGGGATCTCCGCGGGCCGGTCCATCGCCCGCAGAGCGGGACGCCGTGCCCAGGCTCCACCGGCGGCGATCCGGCGCGCGAACGCCGCCGGGGTCGGGGCGTCGAACACCGCACGGACGTCGACCGACTGGGCGAACACCGTCCGGACCCGGCTGATCAGCCGGATGGCATTCAGCGAATGCCCGCCCAGGGTGAAGAAGTCGTCGTCGGGACCCACTTCCGACAGGCCGAGCACCTCGGCGAACAGCACGCACAGGATCTCCTCCTGCGGGGTGAGCGGCCGCGCCACCGAGTCGCCCACCGTCCGGTCCGGTGCGGGCAGCGCGGCCCGGTCCAGCTTTCCGTTGGTGGTCAGCGGCAAGCTCTCCAGAACGACGAACGCGTCCGGCACCATGTACTCGGGCAACGCGCTCGCGGCGTGCGCGCGGATCACGGGCACGTCCACGCGTTGTCCATCGGCGGGCACGAGGTAGGCGACGAGCTGATCGTCACGAACGATCACGGCTTGCGTCGCCACCTGGTGGTGCCCGGCCAGCACCGCGCCGATCTCCCCGAGCTCGATCCGGTACCCGCGCAGCTTCACCTGGTCGTCGGCGCGGCCCGCGAACACCAGGTCGCCGTCGGCGGTCCAGCGGGCCAGGTCGCCGGTCCGGTACATCCGCTCGCCCGGGGGCCCGAACGGGTCGGCGACGAACCGCTCGGCCGTCAGCGCGTGCCTGCCGAAATAGCCACGGGCCAGGCACGGGCCCGCGATGTACAGCTCACCGGTCACGTCGAGAGCCACCGGACACAGGGCGGCGTCGAGCACGTAGGCCCGGACATTCCCTTGTGGACGGCCGATCGGCACCGGACCGGACGGCACCGGGGCGCCTGGTTCGATCCGGTACTCGGTGCAGTTGACCGTCGCCTCGGTCGGACCGTAGACGTTCCACACCGTGGCGTCCGGGTGCTTGTCCCGCCAAGGCGTGAGCGCCTCGCCGAGCAACGCCTCACCACCCAGCAGCAGTTCCGTGACCGGCGAGAACTCGTTCGGCAGCGCGTCCAGCAACGGCAGGTGGCTGGGCGTGGCCTTCATGAAGGCGCACGGCGTGCCGTTCAGTCGCGCGGAGACCCCTACGTTCTCCGCGAGTTCGGCGAGCAGCACCGTGCCGCCGACCACGAGCGGGGTGAACAGCGCCGTGACGGTGAGGTCGAACGACACCGGGGAGTGCACGAGCGCGGTCCCGGTGGCGCCGGGATACGCCCGGCTTGTCCAGGTGAGGTAGTCGACCACCGAACGGTGCGTGACCACCACGCCCTTGGGTCGCCCGGTCGACCCGGACGTGTAGATGACGTAGGCCGGGTGGTCCCGCCTCAGCGGCCTGGTCCGGTCCTCATCGGCCGGGTCGGTGTCCGGCAAGCCCTTGGCCTGCTGGACCCGCAGCCGCGGAATGCCGGAGTCCGGCACCGTCGTCGTGCTCACGAGCAGCGCCGGGGCCGAGTCGGCGAGCATGAACGCGATCCGGTCGGCCGGGTAGGCCGGGTCGACCGGCACGTACGCCGCGCCTGCCTTGAGCACCGCGAGCAGCGTGACCACCAGGTCGACGGAGCGGTCCATCACGACCGCGACGAACTGCTCCGGACCCACACCGCGGGCGATCATGGCGTGCGCCAGCCGGTTCGCCCGTGCGTTGAGTTCCGCGTAGGTCAGCTCGGTGTCGCCGGAGACCAGCGCGACCGCGGCCGGGGTGCGTGCGGCCTGTGCCTGGAACAGGTCGGCGACCGAAGCATCCTGTTCCGGCACAACAGGCCCCTGCCGGCCGGACGCGGGCTTCTGCACGGCGAGGCCCAGATCGCGGACGGTGGTGTCCGGGGTCTCCGTGAACGCGTCCAGGAGCGTGATCATCTGCTCGCCGATCCAGTTCACGGTGGCGTCGTCGACGAGGTCGGGCTGGTGGTACCAGTTCAGCGCCATCCGTTGCCCGTCGTGCATCACCACCACACCGAGCGGGTAGTGGTTGTCACCCCGGGTGTCGACATCTGACAGCGTGAGGGCGCCGGAGAGCTGTGCGGGCTCGGCGGTCGGGAAGTTCTCGAAGACCACGGCGGTGTCGAACAACGGGGTGTGCCCGGCGGCCCGCTGGATGTCCGACAGGCCGAGGTGGTGGTGTGCGATCAAGTCGGCACGCCCGCCTTGCGCCCTGCGGAAGATCTCCAGCAGGGTGTCGTCCAGGTCGAACCGGATGCGGACCGGGACGGTGTTGGTGAACAGACCGACCATGGTCTCGACGCCCGGCAACTCCGGCGGCCGGCCGGAAACGGTCTCACCGAACACCACGTCCCTGCTGCCGGTGAAGTCACCGAGCAGCAGACCCCAAGCGCCTTGCACGACCGAGTTGACGGTCAGCCCGTGCTTGCGCGCCTGGGCATTGAGGTGCGTCGTCAGCTGGTCGGGCACCTCCAGCACGACGCGGCCCGGTGGCAACGCCTTGCGGTCCGCGGTGCCCGGCGCCACCAAGGCCGGTCCGGGCAGGCCGTCGAGCGCCTGACGCCACGCCGAGACCGACGCGTCCCGGTCCTGGCGGGCCAGCCAGGTGAGGTAGTCGCGATAGGGTGTGACCTCGGCCAAAGCGGAGTCGTCGCCATGGGAGCGGTACAGCTCGAACAGCTCCGCCGCGAGAACCTGCAGCGACCAGCCGTCCAGCAGCAGGTGGTGCGCGCCGACCATGAGCCGGTGCGCGCGGTCACCGAGGCGCACCAGCGTGAACCGCAGCAACGGCGGGTTCGTCAGGGTGAACCGCGTCGTGCGTTCCGCCGCCAGGAGCCGGTCGAGCTCCTGCCGCCGATCGCGTGCGGTCCAGCCGCTCAGGTCGATCTCCCGCCACGGCAACTCGGCCTCGGCCGGAATCACCTGGACCGGCCGGCCGTCCTCGGTGTACCGGAACGCGGCGCGCAGGTTGTCGTGCCGGCGCAACAACGCTTCGGCCGCCGCTCGCAGAGCGCGCACGTCCAGGTCACCGTGCAGCTCCATCGCCGCCCTGGCGATGTAGACGTCCTCTGTGGACTGCTCGTACTCGGCGTGGAACAGCAGGCCTTCCTGCAGCGGTGACAGCGGCAACAGGTCGACCAGCCGCGGCCCGCCGGTCGTCAGCCGGTCGATCTCGTTCTGGGACAGGGAGACCAAGGGCAGGTCGGACGGCGTGAGCGCGGTGCCGCCATCGGCCTCGGCCACCAGGGTTGTCAAGGCGTCGAACCAGGCCTGGGCCACCTGCCGCACGTCCTGCTCGGCCATCAGGCCCGCCGGCCAGGACCAGGTCGCGACCAGGCCCGTGCCGTCGGTGAAGGAGTTGACGACGAGCGAGTGCGGCAGCGGTGTGTCCGGATGCGCACCGCCGCCGATGCCCTCCTCGGTCGCGTTGTCCAGGCGACCGAGGTAGTTGAACGCGATCTGCGGCTCGGCGAACTTGGCCAGCGCCAGGGCGGTGCGGGCGTTGAGGTAGCGCAGCATCCCGTAGCCGATCCCGTTGTCCGGGGTCGCCCGCAACTGCTCCTTGACCGCCTTCACCGCGTCGATCAGCGTGCCCTGACCGGGGTCGAGCCGCACCGGGTAGCGGCTGGTGAACCAGCCCACCGTGGTCGAGAGGTCCATGCCCGGCTCGATCTGTTCGCGGCCGTGCGCTTCCAGGGCCACCAGAACCGCCGGTGAGCTGTCCGGGCCACGACGGTGCCAGCCGCCGACGGCCACGGCCAGCGCCGCCAGGAGGACGTCGTTGACCCCGGCACGAAGCGCCGCGGGCACCTGGCCGAGCAGCGGTTCGGTGACGGCCGCGGGCAGCCTGAGGGTCAGCTCCGCGAGCGAGCCCACCTTGTCCTGGCCCGGATCCAGCGGACGATCGGTCAGCAGCGGGTCGTCGGTGCCGAGGATCTCCTTCCACACCGGCAGTTCCCGCATCCGCTTCGGCTCACCGGCCGAGACGGTCAGTTGCTGGGACCAGCGCCGGAACGAGGTGCCCACCGGCTCGAGCTCGACCTGGCCCCCGGTGGCCGCCGCCGCGAGCGCGGCGGCGAACTGCGGGAGCAGGATCCGCCACGAGACACCGTCGACCGCGAGGTGGTGGATCACCAGCAGCAACCGCCCAGGCCGGTCGCCCGCGTCGAACCAGACCGCGCGGACCATCTTCCCGGCGTACGGGTCGAGGCCTGCCCTGGCCACTTCGAAATGCTCCGCGGCCACGGCTTCGACCTGCTCGTCGGAGTCTCCCGAAACGTCCACACGGGACAGACAGCTCGCCGCGGTGACAGCACCGCGGTGCGCCACCTCCAGTGTCCACTCCTCGATCTCGGGCAGCACGCCCAGCCGCAGCCGGAGCGCGTCGTGGTGGTCGAGGAACTTTTGCAGCACCGCGGCGATCCGCTGCTCGTCCAGACCGGCCGGGACGTCCACCGGCATCGCCTGGTTGAACTGCGCGACCGGGCCGCCGAGATCCTTGAGCCAGTGCGTGATCGGCGTCAGTGGCAGGCCGCCGACACCGTCGTCCGACGGCGGGGCGGCGGGGGCGTTCTCCGTCGAAGTGGCGACCGCGGCCAGCGCCTCGACCGTCGGGTGGGTGAAGACGTCACGCGGGCTGAACCTGAGGCCCGCCTTGCGTGCCCGGCTGACCAGCTGGATCGTGATGATGCTGTCGCCGCCGAGCTCGAAGAACCCGTCGTCGATGCTCACCGCGCCGATTCCCCGGGAGGACAGGCCGAGGACGTCGGCGAAGATCTCGCACAGCAGCCGTTCGCGTTCGTCGCGCGGGGCACGACCGCTCGACGCCTCGAACCGCGGCTCGGGCAGCGCCTTGCGGTCGAGCTTGCCGTGCCGGGTCAACGGCAGCTCGTCGAGCTTCACGAACAGCGCGGGCACCATGTAGTCGGGCAGCAGTCCGGCCAGGTACGGCTTCAGTTCGGCGGGATCGGCCGGACCGGCCAGGTAGGCCACCAGCCGCTTGACGCCCAAGCCGTCCTCGTGGACGAGCACAGCCGCCTGGGTCACGTCGGCCCGCCGGGCCAACACGGCCTCGATCTCGCCGGGCTCGATCCGGAAACCCCGGATCTTGACCTGGTCGTCGGTCCGGCCGACGTACTCGAGGGTCCCGTCAGCGCGCCACCGCACGACGTCACCCGTGCGGTACATCCGCTCGCCCTTGGCCCCGAAGGGGTTGGCGACGAACCGCTCGGCGGTCAGGCCGGCCCGCTGGTGATACCCGCGGGCAAGGCCGGCACCGGCCACGTAGAGCTCACCGGGCACGCCCTGGACGACCGGGCGCAGCGCCTTGTCCAGCACGTAGGTGCGGGTGTCACGCACCGGTCGGCCGATCGGCACGCCCGTGCCCGGCACGAGCGGATCGCTCATCGTGGCCGCGACCGTGGATTCGGTGGGGCCGTACGCGTTCACCATGCGACGGCCCGGCGCCCAGCGTTCGACCAGTTCCGCCGTGCACGCCTCGCCACCGACCACCAGCGATGTGAAGTCCGGCAGGGACGTGGTCGGAACGCTCGCCAGCGCGGCCGGCGGGATCAGGGCGTGGCTCACCCGCCGGTCCGCGAGCACCTCCGCGAGGACCTCGCCGGCCAGGATCTCCGGACCGGGCACGATGATCGCCGCGCCGGACAGCAGCGCCATGCACAGCTCCAGCACCGACGCGTCGAAACTGGGCGAGGAGAACTGGAGCACGCGGCTGCCGGGCGTGACCGCGAACCGGTCGATCTCGGTGGCGGCGAAGCTCGCGATCCCGTGGTGCGTCACGACGACGCCCTTGGGCACACCGGTCGAGCCGGAGGTGTAGATCAGGTAAGCGGGGCTGTGCGGCGAGATCGCCGGGGTCGCGGACGCCGCCGGAGACTCCCGGCCGACCAGGTCGGACACATCGTGCACTGCCATGCCGTGGACGTGCGGGACCGAGCCGGACCGCTCCGGAGTGGTCAGCACGACCCTGGGACGCGCGTCGGACAGCATGAAGGCGATCCGGTCGGCGGGGTAGTCCGGGTCGATCGGCAGGTACGCGGCGCCTGTCTTCATCACACCGACCGACGCCACCACCGACTCCACCGACCGGCCGAGCATCTGCGCGACCACGTCCTCACGCCCGACGCCCATGGCCGTCAGGTGCCGCGCCAGCCGGTCGGTCCGTTCGTCCAGCTCGGCATAGGTGAGGGACACCTCGTCCGACTCGACGGCCACGGCGTCCGGCGTCGCGGCCACCTGCCGCGCGAACAGCTCCGGGAAGGTGGCGGGGGCGGAGTGCGGGGTTTCGTTCCAGACCGTCAGCACCTGGTGGCGCTCCGCCGGGGAGAGCACCTCGACCCGGCCGAGCGGCTGATCCGGCTCGGCGGTCACCGCCCGCAGCACGCGGACCAGCCGGTCGCCCATGGCTTGCACGTCGTCGCGGCCGAACACCTCCGGCCGGTGGCTGATCACCAGCCGCAGCCGGCCTTCCCAGATGTGGGCCACGAGGTAGAGCGGGTAGTGGGTGGCGTCGAGGACGTCGAACCCGGTGATGGTCAGATCGCCCGCCACATCGCGCATGGCCGCCATGTCGAACGGGAAGTTCTCGAATGCGACGCACGTGTCGAACAGCTCGCCGTGCCCGGCTGTGCGATGCACCTGGCTCAGGCCGATGTACTGGTACGAAGTCAGGTCCAGGTGGTCGTTCTGGAGTCGGCGCAGCGTCTCGGCCAGCGAAACCCCGGGCTCCAGCCGTGTGCGCAGCGGCAGCGTGTTCACCAGCATGCCGACCATCCGCTCCACGCCGGGCAGCTCCGGCGGGCGGCACGACGCCACGGTGCCGAACACGACATCGTTCGAGCCGGTCACAGCGCCGAGCAGGATCGCCCATGCCCCGTGCACGGCGCTGCTGACCGTCAGGTCACGGCTTGCCAGCCGCGCGGTGAGTTCGGCGGTGGCGTGCTCGGACAACTCGAACGAAACCTGCTCTGGCACGGTCGCCGCACGCGAGCGATCGGCCGGGGCCAGCCGGGTGGGCCCTTCGATGCCTTCGAGCGCCCGCTGCCAGGCCAGTTCCGCCTTGTCCATGTCCTGCCCGGCGAGCCAGCCGAGGTAGTCGCGGTACGGCACCGCCGGCTCCAGGTCGGCGCGGCCGGTGTACAGCTCGAAGAACTCCTTCAGCAGCAACGACATCGACCAGCCGTCGAGCAGGAGGTGGTGGAAGGTGAACAGCAGCCGGTACTCCTGCTCGCCGAGCTGGATCAGCAGGAACCGCATCAGCGGCGGGCGGGCCAGGTCGAACTTGGCCGACTGGTGCGCCGCTTGCAGCCGTTGTGCCTCTGCGGCACGACTTTCGGTGTCGAGGCCGGTGAGATCGGTCTGCTCCCAGGGCAGTTCGACCGTCCGCGCGACGACCTGGACCGGCCGGCCGCTCTTCGGGTGCAGGAAGCCCACGCGCAGGTTGGCGTGCCGGCGCGGCAACTCCTCGGCGGCCGCGCGCAACGCACCGACGTCAAGTGGGCCCCGCAGATCGAGTACGGCCTGCACCGCGTAGACGTCGAACCCCTGCTCGTCGTAGAGCGCGTGGAAGAGCAGTCCTTGCTGCAAAGGCGACAGCGGAAGAATGTCCTCGGGGCCCGGCTTCATCATCGCAGCGTCCTTCACTCGACTTCCTTCCCACCTGGAGCAAGCACCGAAAATCGACCCTATGGTGCTGGTGGACATTGCCGCGCGGCATATGAAAAACGTTGCGACCACAGGGAAAATCGCTTCGGATTCATTGAAGTACGGTGGGCGGCGGCATCCGGTCCGAGTAGCTTGTGGTCCCGGACGCCAGTCCGGCGAACAGGCCGGCGCACAGCTCCCGGTGACGGTCGAGCTGCGGCCCGAGCGCTCCGCCCAGGCTCGTCAACAGCCCTGCGAACGCCGCCTCGTCGCCACGTTCCACGATGTCCGCGACCGCCCGGATCCCTTCGGCCAGTGCCTTCCTCGCCGTCGCGGCGTGCGGGTTGGCGGCCTGGACATCCCAGTAGACCTCCGGCGTGCCCGAGGCGATCCGGGCGAGCAACGCCAGCATCGTCGTGTGCGGCGGCGGCGCTATCGCAGCGAGTTGTCCGACGTCCACGTCCATGTCGCGCAGTGCCACACCGAATCCGAGCACAGCCGCATGCGTGAGCGCCTGTGCCGCACCGGTGAGCCGATCATGCTCGTCGGCGTCGGTCAGCACGACCCGGCCGCCCCACTGCTCGATGAGCCGCAGCAATTCCCGGACAAGGGGCCCGTCGTGCACGACGACCGCGGCGACAGGGCGGCCGGCCATGCCGAGCGCGGGCGCGAACATCGGGTTGAGACTGACCATCTGCACGCCGGCAGGAGCCGCGGCGACGACTCGGCTCTTCACCGACAGCGTGTCCACGAGCAACGCGTCCGGCGTCATCGCCTCGGCCACCGCGCCGATCGCCGCGAGCGCCACCGGCTCCGGCACGGCCAGCAACACCATGTCCGCGGCCCTGAGCTGGTCGGCGAGCGCGTCGTCGATGTTCGTGATGTCCCCGTTCCGCAGGGGATCCACGACCTCGACGACCGCGCCGCGCTCTCCCAGCAGCCTGGCGAACATGCCACCGACCGCGCCCGAGCCTCCGACGAGCACGCAGCGGCGGAGCCGCGTCACCGCTCGCCCGCGACGTGCGGGACAACGGTCGCCACGACCGCCGCGATCATGGCGCGGGACTTCACCAGCGTCTCCTCGAACTCCTCCTCGGCGTCCGACAGCGCCACGATCGCGCCGCCCACCCCGAAGCTCACCCCGTTGTCCGTGGCCACCACGGTGCGGATGACGATGCTGAGGTCCGCGGCGCCGCTGAGCGAGAACCAGCCCATCCCCCCGGAGTAGATGCCCCGCGGGCCTTCCTCCAGCCGGTCGATGATCTCCATGGTGCGGATCTTCGGCGCGCCGGTCATCGAGCCGCCCGGGAACGCCGCGCGCACGCACTCGACCGCGGACACCCCTGGGCGCAACCGGCCGCGGATGGTGGACACCAGCTGGTGCACCGGAGCGTAGGTCTCGACGTGGAACAGCCGGGGAACGTGCACCGAACCGATCTCGCACACGGTGTTGAGGTCGTTGCGGACCAGGTCGACGATCATCAGGTTCTCGGCCCGGTCCTTCTCCCGGCCGAGCAGGTCCAGCCGCAACGCCTCGTCCTCCGCCGGGGTCTCCCCGCGTGGCCTGGTTCCCTTGATGGGCTTGGACTCCACGCCCGACCTGCTGTCCACGGTGATGAACCGCTCCGGGGAGGCGCTGAGCACGGCGAGGCCCGGGAAATCGAGCAGGGCGCCGTAGGGAACCGGGCTGATCCGGCGCAGCTCCGCGTACGTGGTCAGCGGATCGATCCGCACGTCCATCGTCAGGTGGTTGGTGAGGCAGATCTCGTAGGACTCGCCGTCCTTGATCTCCTGCAAGCACTCGGCGATCCGTTTGAGGTATGCCTCTTTGTCGTGCCGGAAGTGGACGGTCTGGAGCAGGTCCGGCTCGATCGCGCGCAGCGCGGCGGCCTGCTGCTCCCCCGGCTCGTAGTCGGGCAACGCGGCCAGCCGGGCCTCGGTCTCGTCCAGCCACGACATCGCGGCCGAGCGGTCATCCCCGGTGCTGAGCGTCAGCAGGTGACACGCGCGTTCGACGAAGTCGAGCACCAGCATGCGGTCGGTGAACAACAGGGCGGCGTCGGGTGTTTCCGATCGGTATGCCGACTGCCCGCAGGTCTCCGCCTTCAACTCGTAACCCAGGTATCCCACGTACCCGAGGTTGAAGTCGTTCGGCAGGCCTTCCGGAGTCGGCACGGCACGACGGGCCAGCTGTTCGTCCAGGTAGTCGAAGAATCCCCGCTGGACGTCCTGCCTGGTGCCGTCGGCTCGGCTCACCCGCACGACACCCTCGTCGACGCGATAGGTGACGTACTCGGCCAGCGGGCCACTGCCGTCACCCATGAAAGCGAAGCGGGACATGCCTTGGATCACCGCGCTGGCGTCCAGCCAGAAGGCGTGCTCGGAGTCGGCGAACAGCTCGCGGTAAGCGGTCTCCGGGTCCGGCAGCACCGGGATCCTGCGGGTGATCACCTCGTAGGCGCCGGGGCGGGCCGGCTCGGGACCGGCCCAGTGCGCCAGCGCGAGGTCGCGGAAGTTGCCCAGCAGCTCCCGGCCGTACTCGCTGTCGATCGACTCGGGGTGGAACTGCACGCCCCAGATCGGCAGCGACCGGTGCCGCAGCCCCATGATCACGCCGTCCGCGGTCCACGCCAGCGCCTCCAGTTCGTCCGGCAGCGATGTGATCGCCAGCGAGTGGTAGCGGACCACGGAGAACGGCGACGGCAGCCCGGCGAAGACGTCCACTCCGGTGTGGTGCACCGCCGAGACCCGGCCGTGCATCGGTTCCGGCGCGTGCTCGACGACAGCGCCGAACAGGTGCCCGATGCCCTGGTGTCCCAGGCAGACGCCGAGCACCGGCAGCCCGGACTCGAGGATGGCCTGTGCGCTGATGCCGAAGTCGCGGGCCCGATCCGGCCGGCCAGGGCCGGGCGAGATCACGATGCCGTCGAATTCACCGAGGTCGATGCGCGACCAGTCGGCGTCGTTGCGCACGACCGTCGGCGCCTGGCCGGTCACCTCACCGATGTACTGGTGCAGGTTGTAGGTGAACGAGTCGTAGTTGTCGATGAGAAGCGTTCGCATGTGCGCTGGCTCCCGTCAGGCTGTGACGTTGCCGATCACCAGGTCCTCGACACGGCACGTCTCGGCGATGACGAGGTCGTAGAGGTTGCGCAGGAAGTCCACGTCGACTCCGTGCTCCCGGCCGTACTCGGCCGCGCGCCGCTGAACCACGCCGATCCGGTGTGGCTGCATCATGGGCACGCCGTGCTCGCGCTTGTGCTCGGCGATGCGCACGCAGAGTTCGATGCGTTCCCGCAGGATGTCAAGGAATCGGAAATCGATCCGGTCGAGTTCCGCACGTAAGTCTTCAAGTTGCCGATCGGCATCGTCGTCAGCCACCGGCTAGTCCTTTCCCCATTCGACCGGGAGGTCGACAATCGTCCGGACAAGAATGTTCATCTGATAGCGCACCTTGGCCGGATCGACGGCCAGCCGGATATCCGGGAAACGCTCGAACAACCGCTGTACACCGACTTCGGTGATCACTTTGGCCAGGTGCGCGCCGGAGCAGTAGTGGATACCGAAACCGAAACTCAGGTGCGCGGGCTTCTCCCGGTCGATGTCGAACTTCTCCGGGCACCGCGGGAACTGCCGCTCGTCCCGGTTGGCCGAGAGGAAGGAGATGATGACGACCTCGCCCGCCGGGATGACCACGCCGCCGATCTCGACCGGCTCGGTGGTGACGCGGTGCAACGCGTTGTGCGTCGGGGTGGTGAACCGGATCAGCTCGTCCATCGCCTTGGTCCAGCCGTCAGGCTCGCCGGTGATCCGCTCCCGCTCCCGCGGATGGGTCAGCAGGGTGAACAGGGCACCGCCCAGCATGCTCGCCGTGGTGTCGTTTCCCCCGCTCATCAGGGCGAACCCGGTGGACAGGATCTCGGTGTGGGTCAGCCGCCGCTCCGGATCAGCGTGGATCAGCGCGGACATCAAGTCGTCGCCGGGCGTGCGGGTCTTCTCCGCGATCAGGTCGGTCATGAACTCGGAGAGCTCGTGCACGTTGCGCTCGAGCTCGCCGTCCGCGGCGTCCAGCGGGGAGAAGTCGCGCTGGGCGTTGGACCAGCGGATGAAGTCCGGCCAGCGGCTGGCCGGGGCGCCCATCAGCTCCGCGATCGCCATCACCGGCAGCGGCACGGCGAACCCCGCCATCAGGTCGGCTCGTCCCCGGCCGTCGATCCGGTCCAGCAGTTCGTCGGCGAGCTCGGCGATCCGCGGCCGCATCGCCTCGGCCCGGCGCGGGGTGAACGCGAAGCTGATCGCCCGGCGCAGCGGGGTGTGCCGGGGTGGCTCCAGGTTGGCCAGGTGGTTGGCCTGCTCCGGCGGCGGTGTGATCTTCCGACCGAGTTGGCGGGACATCAGCTCGTAGTGCACGTTGATGTCCCGGCTCATCCGCGGGTCGTTGAAGGCGGCCTTGGCGTCCTCGTACCGGGTGATCACCCAGGCGCGGCCGCCGTTGGGCATGCCGACCTCGCAGACCGGCTTTTCCCGGCGCACATATTCCAGCACCGGATACGGATTCTGCGCGAAATCATTGGTGAGCATCCAGTACCTGGAAAGCGTCCGACCGGCAGCCATCCCCGCTCCTTTAACGCCGTTTCCCTGGATCGTCTTCAGCCGAGCTTAGTCGGAATCGAGCCGCTCGCCGCGCTGGTACAAATTCTTCGATTACCCCGGAAAACCGAAGGTGGCCACCCGGCAGGTGGCCACCTTCGGTTTTCCAAGCGTTACCGCGGCGGGTCCGCGCTGCCTCCGATCGGGCCGACCAGCTGACCGGTCAGATCCGGCTCGTTCGGCCCCGGTTCGAAGCCGTTGAGGTTGCGCACGTTGACCGGATCGGCCTGCGGGTACTGGTACATGATCGCCACCATGCTGTTGTCGACCGTGCCGACGGCGTGGTACCGGGCCATCAGCGGGTCGAGCTGGCGCAGGCCCTGCACGACGAACGACAGGCCACCCGCGTGCTCGGTCCGCTTGTACTGCGAACCGGCCCAGGCGTACTCGCCGCCGTTCTGGTTCGGCGGCACGTGGTCGGCGTCGACCCGGCCGTCGGGCGTCAGCGGCGCGCCGTACGGCGTGTAGGTGTAGAGATCACCCATCCGCTTGCCGTCGCCGCCGGCGGCCATCGCGATGTCGCCGTGCACGTTCGGGTAGCGCCAGGTCTGGCTGCCGCTCGCGATCGACGCGATCACACCGCCGGGCAGCGGCACGGTCCGGCTGAGGACCCGCTTGTCCGCCTTCATCTCCAGCACCTCGGAGGTGCCGGAAAGGTTGGTGTGGTAGAGGGTCTGGCCGTCGTCGTGCTTGCTTCCCTTGACCGTGCGGCTGGTCACCGAGTCGAGGTTGTCATAGCCGTAGGTGACGTGCGCCGGGTCCGGCCCGTCGATCGAGACACCGGTGTACCGCTCCGCCACGTCGTAGGTGATCTTGATGCGGCTGTCGTTGAGCGTGTACTCCGCCATGTGCCCGGCCGAGCTGTACTTCACGTCCGACACCGTGTTGGCGCCGATGGCGGCGAGCAGCCGGTCGGCGCGGTCGTAGCAGAAGTCCGTGACCGCCTTGCCCGCACCGGTCTCGTCGATGATCCGGACCGCGCTGTTGTTGCGGCCCGCGTTCGGCTCAGTGCCCTGCGGACAGCTCTTGGCCGACGGCGACGTGTAGTCGTAGGTGTAGTGGTGCCCGTTGACCCACGCCTCGACGAGCCGGCCCGCCGCGTCGTACTCGTAGTTCGGACCGCCCTCGCGGGGGTCCTGGCCACCGAGCGCGTAGTCGACGACCGTTCCGGCCCGCGTGCGCTGAACTGTGCTGACCACCTCGCGGCCGTCGGAGAACTTCCAGTTCAGGCTGGTCACCCGGCCGGCGGCGTCCCGGCCGATGGACGACAGCGAGCTGCCGTTGGCGTACGCCACCGACACCAGCTCACCCGCCTTGTAGGTGGACGTGGCCAGTGCCTTGTCCCCGGACCGGACCTCGAGCAACCGGCCCGCGTCGTCGTAGCGCCGGGTGATCGTGGTGCGCGGGTCGGCCTGGTTCGCCGGGATCGTCGTCTGGCTGACGATCCGGCCTGCCTGGTCGTATGCGGTCGTGGTCTGCACACCGTGGATGTCGGTGTACGTGAGCGGCCGGTTCAGCAGGTCGAAGGACGCGGTGATGGTGCCGAACTCGTCCTTCATGGAGAACCGCAGCGGGTCGCCGCCGACCGCCCAGTCGGACTCGATCGTCCGGTCGGCGTGCACGCCGTCGCCCTGGGTGAGGATCTTCACCGGCCGCTGCCGGACGTCGGACTCCACACAGGCCCACTTGTCCGTGCCGAAGTTCATCCCGGCCACGAACCCGTCGGCGTCGTAGAAGTAGTTGTCGATCCGGCTGGCCCCGTCGGCGGACGCCGGAGTCTTGTTGGTCTTCAACGATCCGCGCTGCGGCACGGGCTGCCCGCCGTGGCAAGGGCTCACCGCGGTGTCCGCCGGGCCGAAGTAGTCGTACGTGATCTCCGAGCCGGAGGGCAGGGTGATCGACTGCGGCCGGAAGAACTCGTCGTAGGCCGTCGCCGACGTCAACTCCAGGCCACCCGGGTCGAGCACGGTCTTCAACGGCACACCGAACTCGTTCGCCGTGACGGCCGTCTTCTTGTCCGGCACCCCGTCCGACTCGACCGTGGTCATGGTCATGGTGCCCGTGGCCGGGTCCATCGCCATCCGCTGGACGGGCACCCGCTCGCACCCGGCGGGTGCCGGGTCGACCGGCTCACCGGACGCGGTGAAGCACTTCGTCGGGGCAGGGCCGTACATCGCCAACCCGTCCGGCCCGGCGACAGTGGTGCTGCGCCTGCCCGTGGGATCGGTCCTGGACAGCTGCTCGTCCGACGGCGCCCACTGGTACTCGGTGGTCAGGCCGGTGGCGTCGGTGTCGGTCAGCATCCGGCCGCCGATGTCCCGGGTGATCCGCCGAGCCCAGCCCTGCGGCGGGTTGAGGCCGGCGATCCGGACCTGGGTGTTGTCGATCCCGTTGTCGCTGCCGTAGGCGTAGTCGTGGATCTCGCGCCGCGTGGGCCGTTGCGCCGATCCGGTCGGTTCCGGGCTCTGCACCCGCACCGCCCGCCCGGTCTCCGGCTGGTAGCCGATCAGGTAAGCCGCGGCGTCGGTGTTGCGGCGCTTGGCGTCCATCCCGATCCAGTCGGTCACGGTCGACGGGCGGATCCTGGTCAGCTGGTTCGCCCGGTTGAAGGCCATGTCGGTGACCTGGTTGCCCGGGTTGCGCAACCTGGCCAGCTGACCGTTCACATAGGACAGCTGGGTCAGCGCGCCGTTCGGCAGGCTGACCGCGCACAGGAAGCCGGCCGGGGCCGAGGCGTCCGGGCACTTGTCGCTGCCCGCGTAGTGGAACTGGATCTCCTGGCTCTCCTCGGCGGCGGTGGCCGTGACGCGAGTGACCGGGTTGGCCGCGGTGGCGGGCGACGACTTGACGTGGACCGGCGCGGCGCCGGCAGCGGCAGGCGAATGCGCACGGCCGCCGGCCGGGTTGTTCGTCTGCCGGCCTGTCTTGCCGCCCGGCCGCATCGAGTGCAGGACGCCCTTGGCGTCGAACAGCGACGTGACGCCGTCGGCGGAAACCGCCTTGATACCGCCCTTGTCGTCCCGGGTCAGGGATGCCGAGCCGGACGCGGCCTTGAAGCTGCCGTCCTTCTGCCGGGTGAACGCGGTCGACGCGCCCTTGCCGTCGGTCAGCGTCATGCCCGATTCGGTCGCCTCAGCGGCGACGAAGCCGCCGGGGCCTGGGCTGACCGTCCAGCCGGGCGGCAGGACCGACGCGGTGGTCGAAAGCCAGGATGCGGGCACCGGTGCCGTGCGGCCGCCGTCGACACGCGTCCACAGCTGGAGGAACGACGGGAAACCGGTGGCGCGGTAGTCGATCCGGATCGGGTAAGCCTGACCGGCTTCCAGCCGGACGCCCTTCCCGTACCGGGTGCTTTCCTGGACACCGGCGCCCCAGCCGTCGTAGGCCTGCTGATCGCCGACCCACACGCGCAGGCCGGACCGGTGGATCCCGCCGAAGTCGTAGACACCGCTCTTCGGCGCGCGGATGAAGCCCTGCCAGCGCACCCGGAACGCGTCGCCCACGCCGGCCGGCGGCGTTCCCCTGACGTTCCAGAAGAACGAGACCTGCGGGTCGGTCCGCACCGCGACCGGCTGCTCGTCGTCCTTGATGGACTCGGCGTCACCGGCGAAGTACGAGCCGGTCAGGCCGGTGCTCGACGCCGCCGCGAGCGAGTTGTACGTGAACTGCACGAACTGCGGGCCGAAGCCGGTCATCATGAACTGGCTGGTCAGCGACGTGGTCACGTTGCCGGTCGAGAGGTTCACGGTGACCGGGCCGACCGTGTCGGTGGGCACCGGGCCGCTCGGGTCCTGCTCGCCCAGCCGGAGGTTCACCACCAGGCCGCGGCCTTCCGCCGCCGACCCGGCCTGACCCGAAGCGCTGTCACGGGCCTGCACGGTCCATCGGTACTGGCCGCCGTCGGCCAGCACACCGGACGGCACGACCCACTCCGGCCTGCCGATCCAGCCGGAGGTGATCACCTGCCCGGCGTCCGGCGTCTCCCCCGTGCCGACGGTGAACTGGTACTGCACCTGGCCAGGCAGCGCGTTCGCACGCAGCTGTGGCCGCAGGGACGCGACAACCGCGCCGTCGTCCGGCGAAGCGAGCACCGGCGCCGCAGGCGCACCAGCGGCCCGTGCGTTCGGACGCGCCGACGGCACGCCGCCGGCCGCGGTGAAGTCACCGTCCGGCCACTGCACACCTGGTAACGCGCCACTGTCGTCGGACATCAACGGCACATCGAGCGAGCTGCCCGGTTTCGCCTCGGACGTCGACGGCACCTGTACCACGACGGCCACCGCGGCCGCGAGCGCGACCCCGGCGCCGAGCCACCTGGCACCCAGCCGGCTGAAACCGGGGCGGTTCCATCGTTTCATCATGCCTGACATGGATTCTTCTCTCTGGTTGTCCCCTGGTCGACACTCACTGCCCCGCCGGGTGGCCCGGGTTCCAGGCTGATAGCCCGCCCCGGGCACAGGCGCACGGCCTCGCGCACATCCGCTATCGTGGATTCATCGGGTTGCCGCAGCACGGTGACGATGCCGTCGTCATCCGAGTCGAAAATGTCCGGTGCGGAGATCACGCACCGACCCGCGCCGACGCAACGCCCCTCGTCCGCACGGACGGAAATCTCTGTCACCAGGTGACCTCCAGCTCGTACGGCCCGAAGATCGCGCTGGTGAACTTGAACGGGATCTCGTCGACGTCGTCGACCAGCCGCAGGCCGGGAATGCGCCGGAACAGCGTCTCGTAGGCGATCTCCAGCTCGGCCCGCGCCAGGTTCTGGCCGAGGCACTGGTGCACGCCGTCCCCGAACGCGACATGGTGACGGGCGGTGCGGTGGATGTCGAAGGTGTCCGGGTCGTCGAACGCGCGCTCGTCCCGGTTGGCCGAGGCGCCCAGCACGAAGATGCCCTCACCGGCCCGGATCAGCTCGCCGCCGATCTCGATGTCCTCGCACGCCATCCGGTCGAAGGCCACCCAGTCGGCGATCGAGTTGTAGCGCAGCAACTCCTCGACCGCACCGGGCACGAGCGCCGGATCCGCGCGCATCCGCGCCAGCTGCTCCGGATGCTCCAGCAGGGTCAGCACACCGAGCGGGATCTGGTTGGACGTGGTCTCATGGCCGGCCATCAGCAGCAACTGGGCCATGCCCACCAAGGCGTCGTGGGCCAGCGCACCGGGGTGCACGTATTCCTTGACCAGCCGGCCGATCAGGTTGTCCCCCGGCTCGCGCTCCGCCCTGCTCACCAGATCGCTGAGGTAGGAACGGATCTCCGACGACACCGCCTTCGAGGCGTTGGGGTCGTGGGACATCTTCAGGATCTGCGCGGTCCTGGTCTGGAAGTACTCGTGTTCCTCGTACGGCACACCGAGCATCTGGCAGATCACCAGCGACGGCACCGGCAGCCCGAACATCTCGACCAGGTCGACCGGCGGGCCCTGGCGCAGGATCTCGTCGACCAGTTCGTCGACCACGCGCTGGATGCCGGGCCGCAGCGCGTTGATCCGCCGGACGCTGAACTCGCTGATCAGCATCCGCCGGTACACCCCGTGCTCCGGCGGATCCATGTCGATGATCCACCCCTGCCGCGCCTTGACCAGCTCGGCGCGCTCCTCCGGCGTGGGCGTGCGGCCCACCGGGCGCAGCGAGGGGAAGTCGGGCCTGCTGGTGTTGGTGCTGACCTTCGGGTGGCTGAGCACCTGGCGTGCTTCGGCATGCCTTGTCACCAGCCACATCCGGGTGCCGGACGGGGCCGTGACATACGAGAGCGGACCCGTTCGCCGCATCTCCCGGTACTCCGGAGGTGGTTCGAACGGGTTCCGCCGGGGCATCGGAAAGCGCGCCACCGCGCGCGGATCCCGGTCAACCGTGGTCATGCGTCTCCGCCATTTCCATTCCGTCTGTTCAGCCTCGTTTGAAGCCGCGCACTGCGGTGAACGCGCCCACCAGGCTGATGAGGCCGCAGATGAGCAAGGTCACGTAAAGGGCCGTGTCGGGCGCGTTGCCCAGGGACAGGTTCCGAGCCGCGGTGATGCCGTAGGACAACGGGTTCACGTGCGCCACGGCCTGGATGTACTCGGGCAGCGCCGCCACCGGGACGAACGCGCTGGAGGCGAACTGCAGCACGATCACCACGAGCACGCTCAGCGCCTGCACGTTCTCGGTGGCGCGCAGCCACGTGGCGGTGGCCAGGAACACCCAGCCGAGGCTCCACCCTGTGGTCAGCGCGAGCAGGAGGGCCCCGAGCATGCCCACCAGACCACCGGACGGGCTGTACCCGAACACGAGTGTCGCCAGGATCAGCACCAGGGCCAGTTCCATCGCGCCGCGCATGAGGTCGGCCACGCTGCGGGCGATGAGGACGGACACCGGTCGCACCGGCATCGACCGGAACCGGGCCAGCACCCCGTTGCGCAGGTCGTTGGTCATGCTGACGGCCGACTCCGAGGCCACGGTGGTCGCCGTCATGAACAGGATCGCCGGCACCAGGTAGTCGATGTACGACACGCCTTTGGGGAACAGCGGCGTGTCGGCCACGCTCCGGAAGACCTGGCTGAACAACAGCAGCATCACCAGCGGCTGCAACAGGCTGAAGAACACCCTTGCGGGGTCGAGGAAAACCGGCCGCAGCGCCCGGACGGCAAGCACCGTCACCTGCGTGACGAGCCCGCTGGCCCGCCAGGTGGCCGTCTCGACGGCGTCGCGCGTCACGGTGTGCTCCAGTGCGGTCACGATGTGGTCGTCCTCACCTTGGCGGTGTTTCGGCAGTCTCGTTCGTTGAGAGTCGTGATCGGGATGGTTCCTGGTGGTGCGGGGCGGGCGCCGACACCGGTGTTGTGTCGGTGTCCTCGTCCCGTGCCGCCAGGGGCCGCATCCGGCGCGGCTATCGCGAACACGGGCTTTCGAAACACCGCCCAGGTCAGGCGGCGGCCGCCGGTGGCTCGTCGGTGACCGCGAGGTACACCTCGTCCAGGGTCGGCTCGGTGAGCGTCAGCTCGGCCAGTTCCACATGCTCGTCGTCCAGTGCCCGCACCACCCTGGCCAGGTCCTTCGACCCGATGCCGGAGATGACCAGCGCGTACCGGTCCGGTTCGTACGCCGGGGAAAGACCGAGCCGACGGACCGCCTCGACCGCGATGCCCGACACACTCGGGTCGTCCAGCCGGGCGATGATCGTCCGCTGGCCGATCTCGGCCTTCAGCGCGGCGCTGGTGCCCGTGGCCACGACCTTTCCCTTGGACAGCACGGTGATCCAGTCCGCGAGCCGATCGGCCTCCTCCAGGTACTGGGTGGTCAGCAGCAGGGTCGTGCCGTCCCGGACCAGTCCCTGCACGATCTCCCACATGGCGGTGCGGCTTGCCGGGTCCAGACCGGTGGTCGGCTCGTCGAGGAAGACCACCTCGGGCCTGCCCACCAGGCTGGCGCCGAGGTCGAGCCGGCGACGCATTCCGCCGGAGTACGTGGAGACCTTCCGCCGCCCGGCGTGTGCGATGTTGAAGACGTCGAGCAACTCCTCGGCCCGCCTGCGTGCCTGCGCCCGGTCCGCGCCCAGCAGCCGGGCGATCATGACCAGGTTCTGCAAACCGGTCATGTCCTCGTCGACCGAGGCGTACTGGCCGGTGAGACCGATGCGCTTGCGCACCTGTTCACCCTGCCTGCGCACATCGAACCCGGCGACCCGGGCGCTTCCCGAGGTCGGGGCGAACATGGTGGTCAGGATGTTGACCAGAGTGGTCTTGCCCGCGCCGTTGTGGCCGAGCAGCCCGAGCACAGATCCCCGCGGAACGCCGATGCTGACCCCGTCCAGCGCGGTCACCTTGCCGAACTTCTTCGTCACGTCGACTGCCTCGATGGCGAGAGCCTCCGTGTCCGCGTGATCCATGGCGCCGGTCAGCTCGACTGGTCCATGAACGCGACCAGGCTCTTGGGCCGCATGTCGGTCCAGCTGCGCTCCACGTAATCCAGGCAGGACTGCCGGCTGTCCTCGCCGTGCACGACCGTCCAGCCGGCCGGGACCTCGGCGAACGCGGGCCACAGCGAGTGCTGGCCCTCCTCGTTGACCAACACGCGGAAGTTGGCCTCGTTGTCCTCGAACGGGTTAGTCATCGGCACTTCTCCTTCACGACTTGTCTGGCGTCGATCGTGGTCATCCGGCGGCCCGGCTACAACGACGCATCGAAAACCTGCAAGCGCTCGATGTCGCCGACCGGGACCGGACCGGGCATCACACCCGGCCCGTAGATCTCGGACACCCAGCTCTGGTGGTAGACCGTGTCCAGGTAGCGCTCACCGAGGTCCGGCGCGATCGCGACGGCGGTGAGTTCCTCACCGGGCCGATTGCGGACCAGCCACTCGCGCGCTCCGCTGACGACAGTCCCGGTGGAACCACCGAACAGGAAACCCGAAGCGGCCAGCTCGTGACACGCCCGGACGGTGTCCGCCTCCCGGACCTGCACCACGTCGTCCACGAAGGACATGTCGACCAGCTGCGGACGTACGCTGGTGCCCAGCCCGGGGATCATCCGCGTGCCGGATGGCGTTCCGAAGGTCACCGAACCGACGCTGTCGATCCCGACGACGGTGACCGACGGACGATGCCCTCGGAAGTAGCGCGCGCAGCCCATCAGCGTCCCGGTCGTGCCCGCGCCGACGAACAACACGTCCAGCTCCGGGAACTCACGGGCGATCGCCGGTGCGGTCGTGCGCTCGTGCGCCTTCCAGTTGTTGGGATTGGCGTACTGGTTCAGCCACAGGTAGCGGTCGTCGAGCTCGCAGAGTTCGCGGATCAGGCGCAGCCGGGCGCCGAGGTAGCCCTCTTCCGGGTGCTCGGCGGTGATCATGTGCACCTTCGCGCCGAACGTCTCCATCAACTGCCTGGTCGCCATGTTGCAGCGGACGTCGGTCACGCACACGAACCGGTAACCCTTGTTCGCCGCGACCATCGCCAGCGCGAGGCCGAGGTTCCCGGACGACGACTCGAGCAGAATCGTGTCGCTGCCCAGCGCTCCCTCGCGCTCGGCGGCCTCGATCATCTCGGTCGCCGCCTTCAGCTTCACCGACCCGGCGAAGTTGAATCCCTCGCACTTGAGGTACAGGGGCAGTCCGAGTGCCGTTCGCAGGTCAACGTAGAGATCGTCCACGTTGAACTGCTGGGGTGCGGAGACGATGGGCATGTGCTGTCACCTCGCCGAGGAGCTATGGGATCCCGAGTCCCGGTGCCCGTACCGGCTCAGCTCGTGGAAGAAGTCGGGCACGACCAGCAGCTCACCGTCGGAACCGACCTGGTCGTAGACGTACTTGCCGACCGCGAGGTCGAGCACCCCCAGCCCGAACGGGGAGAACACCAGCGGGCGCGTGCCGTCGTGCTCGGGCGCCTCGCCGCGCATCACGTCGTACAGCGTGCCGTGCAGGAACTCCCGACCGCCGGTGCGCTGCTCGGCCAGGTGCACGGACGTGTTCGCCTTCAGGCAGTGCTCGACGTCGTCGACGATGTTGGTCGACGCCAGGATGATCTCCGGGCCGAGGTCCCGCAGCGAGACGTGCAGCACCAGCGGGTTGTGGTCGAACCACGCGGTCTCGGTCACGTGCGGCGTGCCGGCGACCGTCGCGAACACGATCAGGTCGGACGAGGTGATCAGGTCCTCGGCCCGCTCGTGGACGGTCACCTTCGCCGCCCCGGCGCCGGTGAGGTAGCCGCGGAAACCGTCCGCGTGCTCGGCGCTGAGGTCGTGCACGCCGATCTCGTCGAACTGCCAGCCGGTGCCGGCCAGGTACGTGTGGATGTAGCGGGCGATCAAGCCGGTGCCGACGAACCCGATCCGCACCGGCCGGCCGTGCTTCCTGGTCAGCCGGTCGGCGGCCAGTGCCGCGGACGCCGCCGTGCGGGCGGCGCTGATGATGGAGGACTCCAGGCAGGCCAACGGGTATCCAGTGTCGTGGTCGTTGAGCACGAGCACCGCCGACGCCCGCGGGATGCCGGCCTCGACGTTGTCGGGGAAGCTGGATATCCACTTCAGACCGTCCACCCGCACCTCACCGCCGATGGACGCCGGCAGCGCGATGATGCGTGAGGTCGGACGGTCCGGGAAGCGCAGGAAGTACGACGGCGGGTTCACCGTGTCGCCTTCGCCGTGCACCCGGTAGGCGCCCTCCACCAGTTCCACCACGCGCTTCTCGTTGCCGCTGAGCACGCGGTCGACCTGGGCGCCGGAGATCACGGCGAAGGGCCGGGGTTGCTGGGACATCCACGACTCCGAATCTGTTTCTCAGGGACTGACTGAGAGCGTGCCGGACGGCATCGCTCTACAACGGCAGGAACGGGTCGACGCTCGGCTCGCAGTCGGCCAGCCCGACCGGGTCGGCCATCGCCAGGGCCACGGTGCGGTCGCCCACGTAGGCGTCCCGGCCGTGTGCCATCCGGACGTTGTCGACGATGAGCAGGTCGCCCCGCTGCCACGGTTCTCTCAGGACCACCGTCTCGTAGGCCTCGTTGATCCCGCGCACGGCGTCGGCGCCGATCGGTGTGCCGTCACCGAACCTCGTGTCGAACGGCAGGTCGGCGGTCGGGACATCGGCGAGGTACTCGCGGAACTCCTCGTCCATCGACCACCGGCTGAGGAAGGCGATCTGGTTGAACCAGCAGCTCTGCCCGGTCGAGGGGTGGCGGATCACCGCGGAGCGGCCCTGCCGGGTGCGCAGGCCGCCGGACGGTCGCCACTCGAACGCGATCCGGTTGTCCCGGCAGTAGTTCTCGACGTCGGACCGGTCCTCGGTGCCGAACGCCTCCTGCCACGGCAGTCCCACGTCGCCCTCGTAGTGCCGGGTCATGATCCAGCCGAGCTTCTCGAACTTCGCCACGATGTCCGCGGGCAGGCGGGACATCATCGTCGTGGCGTCGGCGAGCGTCGTCGCGCCACCGCTCAGCGGCGCCGAAAGGCACGCGTACAGCAGCAACCGGGGGAACGTCAGCGCGTAGCTCAGCTCGTGGTGCGGGTTCATCGGCTGGTCGGCGGGCCACTCGGCACTGGAGACGACACCGCGGCCGTGTTCGAGGCGCCGGGCGAACGGCTCGGTGTCCGTCACCGCGACCGGGCTCATCCGGTCCCGGACCTCGGCGAGCACCGCCGGATCGGTGACACCCAGTCCCCGGATGAGGACAGCGCCGAAGCCCAGCAGCAGGGCGTCCAGGTCGTAGATGTGCGCGGAGATCCAGTCCGGCACCGGGCAGCGGGACGTGACTTCGAGAATCGGGGGCTTGCCCGGTTCCACCACCGGGATGAGTCGGCCACGCTGTGCCACCACGCATTTCGCGGCCGACTTCCCGTTGCCGCGCAGGGAGTCACTGATCATCGGCGGCACGCCCTTCGGGCTTCGCGTCGATGAGGCCGGCGAGATCGCGCAGCACCGGGTGGCTGGTCACGTCGGCGAGCGAGACCTGCCGGTCCAGGCGCATGCTCAGCCGGATCGCGGTCAGCGAAGTGCCGCCCTGATCGAAGAAGTGGTCGTCGCGGCCGACTTGGTCGGCAGGCGCCTTGAGCACCTCCGCCCAGGCTGCGGCCAGCAATCGCTCGGTGGCGGACCGCGGCGCCTGCCGGTCGGCGCCCCGCGGTTTGCCGAGTTCTCCGGCCAGCCGCGTCAGCGCCTTCTTGTCGATCTTCCCGTTGCCGGTCAACGGAAGCGTTTCCAGCCAGTACAACGCGCCGGGCACCATGTACTCCGGCAACCGGTCGGTCAGCAGCGCCCGTGGTCCGTCGGCCGGGATCGACTCGGCGGAGGAGTAGAAGCCCGCCAGGCTCCGCTCGCCGTTGCCCTCGCTGGTGGTGACGACCACGGCGGCGTCGCGGACCCCGGGCACCCGCAGCAGCTGGTTCTCGATCTCGCCGATCTCGATGCGGAAGCCCCTGATCTTGACCTGCGCGTCGCGCCTGCCGAGGAACTCCAGCTTGCCGTCGGGCAGCCAGCGCCCGAAGTCGCCGGACCGGTAGAGCCGCTCCCCCGGCCGGTGGGGATCGGTGAGGAATGCCGCTCTGGTGCGCTCCTCGTCGTTGATGTACCCGCGCCCGACGCAGACCCCCGAGAAGACGATCTCCCCCGGCGCACCGAGCGGCACGGGGTCGAGCGACTCGTCGACCACGTACACGCGCACGTTGTTCACCGCGCGGCCGAGCGGGACGGTGTCGTGCGTCGGAACCTCGCTCATCACCTCGTGGTTGGTGTCGTCCGAGGTCTCGGTCAGGCCGTACGCGTTGGCCAGCTTGACGTCCGGGCAGGTGGCGAACCAGCGGGCGGCGAGTTCCTTCTTCAACGCCTCGCCGGTGGCCGACACGCACCGCAGCCGGCCGAGCGGCCTCGGCTTCTCCTCCAGTTGCGAGAGCACGACTTCGAGGTACGACGGCACGACCTGGAGCACCTCGACACCCGAGCTGGTGATCAGGTCGAGGTAGCGCTGGACGTCCAGCACCGCGTCCTGCTCGACGATCAGCGTGCGGCCACCGACCAGCAGTGCGGAGACCAGCTGCCACAGCGAGATGTCGAAGCACTGCGGGGCCGTCTGGGCGACCACCTGTCCGGGGCCGATCTCGAAGTCGTCGATCTTGGCGAACAGGTGGTTGAGCATCCCGGCGTGTTCGCACATGGCGCCCTTGGGCTGACCGGTGGAACCGGAGGTGAAGTAGATGTAGGCGAGCTGGTCCGGTCCGACGGGGACACCCGGATCGTCGTCCCGGTGGTTCTCCCGGTAGATCGTCTCGATGTGAACGATCTGGACGCCCGTCAAAGCCTTGGCCGCTTCCCGCGCGCTCGCGTCGCTGCGCGGCTCGCTGAGCACCAGCCGGCAGTCGCTCTGCAACAGCGTGGATTCGATGCGCCCGGCCGGGAATTCGGGCTCGATGGGCAGGTACGCGGCGCCCGCCTTGAAGATGCCGATCACGGACGCCAGCCAGTCCAGATCCCGCTCGGTCACCACGGCGACCCGGTCCTCGGGCTGGATCCCCCGTGCCAGCACCGCGTGGGCGATCCGGTTCGCCTGGCGGTTCAGCTCGCCGTAGGTCCAGGAAACCCCGCGGCTCACCGCCGCGACAGTGTCCGGATGCTCGCGTGCCCGCTCCTCGAAGAGCTCGTGGAACCGGCGGTCCGGCAGCGGCCGCTCCGGACCGGCCAGCACTTCGAACTGGATCCTGCGCTCGGCCTCGGACAACAACGTGGCGGCCTCGTGCGGAGTGTCCGGTTCAAACACGATGGCGTTCAGGGCGGCGACGTGATAACCCGCGATCCGCCGGGCGTACGAGTCGTCGATCAGGTCGGTCCGGTGGTGGATCGTGATCCACAGCAGATCGCCGTCCTGGTGGAAACTCACCCGCAGTGCGACCTGCGACGGCTCGACCTCCCGAGGTGGGGCCGCGAGCGACACGTCGAGAACCGTCTCGAAGGGGTCATCCGCGATCGCGAGCTCGACCCGGAGGTCGTCAACGGAAAAGTCGCTGTGCGCCGACAAGTCCGTTTGAGTCCGTGCCGCTCGCGCCACGAGCTCGCGCCAGGAACCGTTCTCCGCGTCCAAGCGGCACGGCAGCGGCAGTTGTGCCCGGGAGCCGTCGGGGACGAGGCCGGTCATCACTTCGCGCTCACCGGTCAGCGCGCGCAGCACCTTGGCGTGCGCGGCGATCAGCAACGCTGTCTTCGGCACGTCGAACTCGGCGGCCGCCTGGGTGAAGGACGCCGCGAGCGCACTGGGTATGAGCCTGCGGTGCCTACCGACCGGGGACCGCGTCGGCTGGGAGACCCATCGGGCGATCGGCGCCGCCGCACCGGCGGCCAGCACGCGCTTCCAGAACTCGCGACTGGCCGGCGTGTCCTCCTCGGCCCTGCGCACCCCCATCGTTCTTCCTTTCCGCAGAAGCGTTTCAGCGAGGCGCATGTGCGGCCGCCGGAGCAACTTTCATCGAGGGTAATCGCGACCCGCGTGAGAAAGAGGGCTACTTAGAACAAGCGAAAGAAGGGATCACTCAGCCACAACCACCGGCGTGGCCCGCATCGGCCCCGAGTCCCGCCGGCTCGGCCAGTTCCGCCGCGCCGACCTGCCATGGCACGTCCGAAACCACGGTCACCGGTTCACCCCGGACCATCGCGGCGAACGCGGCGGCGCGCTCCACGCCCCAGAACTTCTCGGGTCCGCACGCGAAGAACGGAACACCGAACAACCCGTCGGCGGCCGCACCGGCCAGGCACTGCGCGCCTTGCTTGCGCACCACGGGATCGTCGATCGCGGCGATCATCTCGTCCGGGTCCACGCCGATCTCCTCGGCCAACCGCGCGATCGTCGCGCGATCACAGATGTCCTCACCGCGTTCCCAGCGGGCCCGGTACGCCGCCGCCACGTAATCCCGTCCCAGGCCCGCGGCCGCGGCGGGGAAGTACGGCAGGTGCGCGACATCCCAGTCCGGGTCCCGATCGGCGGGCCACGTCATCTGCCAGCCCCGAGCCCGTGACCAGCGCCGGGTGTCCTGGAGGATGTAGAAGTTCTTCGCCCGCGTCATCTGTGAGTAGGCGAGCTTCACCCCGTCCTGATCCAGCAGGCGTTCGGTCTCGGCGTCGGGATCCCAGTACGGGATCCATTCCACCGCGTCGAGCACGTCCGGGTACCGCTCGCCGAGCTCCCGGTAGGCGAACCAGGAATACGGGCTGCGCAAGGAGAAATACCACCGTGGTGGCCGCTTGATCCTGGCCATGGGCCTGGGTTTCCTTTCCCGCTCAGATGGTGATGCCGCCGTCGATCTGGAAGACCGATCCGGTGATGTACCCGGCCCCCTCGCCTGCCAGATAGGCCACCAGACCCGCGACCTCGTCCGCGGTGCCCATCCGGCCGAGCGGCACGGACTCCAGTGCCCGCGTGCGCGCCTTCTCCGTCAGCCCGGAGGTCATGTCGGTCTCGATGAATCCCGGAGCCACCACGTTGACGCGGATTCCGTACCGGCCGGTCTCCTTGGCCAGCGCCTTGGAGAAGCCGATGATCCCGGCCTTGGCGGCGGAGTAGTTCGTCTGCGTCGGATTGCCGTACACGCCCGCCACCGACGAGATGTTGACCACCACGCCGCTGCGGCGCTTCATCATGCCGAACACCACCGACCGGCAGACGTGGTAGACACCGTCCAAGTTGGTGTCCAGCACCGCGTTCCAGTCCTCGTCCGGCATCAGCACGAGCGGGTTGTCCTTGGTGATGCCCGCCGACGTCACGGCGACCGACACGTCACCCAGCTCTTGCTCGGTGCGTTCGATCCACGAGCGGACCGCGTCGGCGTCGGCCACGTCCGCGGCGACGGCCAGCGCCCGCACTCCCAGCTCTTCGATCTCTTTCACCAGCAACTTGGCGGCCTGCTCGTCCGAGCGGTAGCAGAAACTCACGTCGAAGCCGTCGCGTGCCAAGCGCAGCACTGTCGCCCGGCCGATGCCCCGGCTGCCTCCGCTCACCACCGCCACCCCGGGCTTGTCGTCCGTCATCGCCTTCCTCCTGGCGGCTCGTCGGGCGTGCGGAACGCCATCACCATCCGGTTCACCGTGAGCACCGGCTCACCGGCGGTCACGCACTCCCCTTCGAAGATCACCGTGTCGCCCAGCGAGCGGAACACCTTGACCCGGTGCTCGAGCACGTCGCCGGGCAGGACCCGCCGGTGGATTTCCACGCCGGACATCGAGCCGAACAGCATGACGCGGCCGTCCAGCAGATCGGTGCCCGGCTCGCTGAGCAGTGCGAGCACACCGGCGGCCTGGCCCCAGGACTCGATCAGCAGCACCGGCTGGTATCCGGGATCACCGCCGTCGGCGTACCACGGTTCGTTCGCGGTGATCGCCTTCACCGCGGTCAGCCGCTGTCCTGGCTCGACTTCGAGAACACGGTCGAGCAGCAACATGGGGAAGCGGTGGGGAAGCAGGGCCCGGATGGCGTCGGCCTCCAGCGCGGCGGGCTTCCTGATCACCGCGTCGGTCACGAGGTCTCACCCACCCGGTATCGCAGCCGCACGGTGGCCGCCTCGCCCCGGTCGGTCGAGGCACTCCCCGCGCACAACCAGTTCTGGCCGTCGAACTGCCAGGTCAGCTCCATGCGCAGCACGTCTCCTGGGAAAACCGCGCCGAGGAACCGCGCCGACTCGACGCTGGTGAGCGTCACGGTGCCGGACGGCTCGGGAACGGTGGCGAGCGCGCTCCGGTGCACCGAGTCCACGACACAAACCCCTGGGAAGATCGGGAAGTCCGGGTAGTGGCCCGCGAACAAGGGCTCGGTGATGTCCACCTCGACGGCGGCCTGCGCGGTCCAGCCGGTTCCGTCGGCCGTCGCCTGCCGCAGGACGTGGACAGGCGCCCTGACGAGGCCGGTCATGAGCCCGTCAACTTGGCGCTGACCACCCGGTGGGCGTCACGGACCGTCCGGACCTCGCGCATCTCCCGCTCGGCGAAGCGCACACCGTACTTCTTCTCCAGCACGGCCAGCACTTCCAACGCCATCAGCGAGTCGACCCCGAGATCGTCGACGAAATCCGTGTCGTCGGCGAGCCGGTCGGCGTCCTCGTCAATGGTGGCGGCGACGATCCGGCGCAGATCCTCGATCTCGACCTGGTTCGTAGGCGCGCTCGACATCTGTCCGCTCCTCATTTCTCCGCTTTCCCGCGAAGGGCGCCGGAAAGACCGATCTTCGGCGGGCAGTGCACCAGCAGCCGCAGCACGGCGCAGGCCACTGTCCCGTCCCTGTCCACAGTGGTCACCACGGCCGCGTTCCCAGCCGCGCCGGACGTGCGTTCCGCGACGGCGAGCAGCGACACGATCTGGAAGGCCGAGGTCGCGGCCGAAGTGTCGCCGAGCCGCCCTACATCCGGGACCCTGGTGAGTGCCGAGCTGTCGAACATCCCGCTCAACAGCGCGCGCTCCTGCTCGCCGGCCAGGCCGGGCAGCGCACTGGGCAGGGCCGCCCACACCTCCGACGCCTTGACCTTGGCGTTGCGCAGCGCCCGGTCGACGCACTTGCGCAGCGTGGTGGTGACATCGCCGTCCAGGTAGACCATCGACTCGACAGCGAGGATCTGCGCCATCGGCGGGCGGTCGCGCCGGTCGCCTGGCTCGATCAGCAGCATCGCCGAGCCTTCGCCGAGCACGACATCGCCCGCGTCGGCGCCACGGGTGTGCCGGTCCAGCCACGAGCGCGCGCCGGAGAACTCCTCCGCGGCGCCGCAGAGGACCTTGCTCGCGCGGCCCGAGGCCAGCAACCTGGCCGCGTAGCCGAGACCGAGCAGGGTGGAGCCACGGCCGCCGGCGACCGTGGTGTTCGGCCCTCTGAGCTGGTGCCAGATCGCGCATTGGCTGGCCGCGCAGTTCAGCACGATGTTGGGGATCACCGCGGGGTCCACGTAGAACGGGTGTTCCGCGGTCATCGAGGTCCTGGTGAAGTCCATCATGCTCTGCACGCTGCCGGTGGTCGTCCCGAGCACCAGGCCGATGTCCCGGCCGTCGCCCTCGACCGGAGCGTTTCGGAGCAACTCGCCCGACGCGGTGACCGCGAGCGCGCTCACCCGGTCCATCGACCGGGTGCCCTTCTTGCCGAGCACGTCCCGGATTTCGAAGCCCGGCACCAGGCACGCGTGGTCCTCCGCCGCGTGCCACCGGTCCTGGTCCAGCTGCACGGCGGGATCCGGTTGCGACCCGATGCCCTCGATGAAGGCATCCCGGCCGATCCCGTACGGGGACACGGCCGACCACAAGGAGATCGTCGGCCGGATCGCGCTGATGGCCGACGCGCTCATGCCACACCTGCCGGCTGCGCGGCCCGCTCACCGCGGAACGCGGCGAGGGCGTCCTCGTCGAAGTTGACCAAGGCCCAGTCGTTGGCCTCGCGTTCGGTCATGTAGCCGTGCGTGATGGTGCCGGTCGCAACGGGCACCAGCATGCCGTCCCGCACCACGTAGCAGTCCATCGTGGACGTGTAGAGCATCTCCTTGAAGACGTCCTGCACGGTGTAGACGGTGTACAGATCCTCTTCCATCAGCACCTCGTCGACCAACTCGATCTCCGAGCGGGTCACCACCGGGATCCAGCCGCGGCCGTGCAGCACCGGCCTGATCGGCAGGCCTCGGTCGGCCAGGAACAGGTCGACGACCTCCTCCAGCACCCGCAGGAAGCCCGACATGTGCATCCGCTCGGAGAAGTGGCAGTAGAAGTACGGCACACGCCACTTCCAGCCGAAGGCGTTGCGGCCGGCGACCAGCTCGTCCAGCACCGGGTCCGGCCCGGTGGTCCCCCGGCCGGTGGTGAGGTCGAGCGACGTGCCCGGCCGCGCGGTCAAGGGCTGTGGCACAGCGGTGGCCAGCCGTGGCAACGCGAACGCGGCCAGTTCCGCCGGGACCGGCTCGGCCGGCTTGACGTGGTCGTCGATCCGCAGCGCCACCCGGACCTTGGACGTGACCGCTTTGGTCTCGCGGCCGTCCCGGTCGACGAACATGGCAACGGTGAACCCGAGGGTGGTGTCGCCGTCCTTGGTGGTCGGACGCACCTCGCACGTCACGCTGTCGTCGCCGTGGATCACCGAGCCGAGCCTGGTCGCCAGGTGCACGACGTCGAAGCCGAGCCCGAACTTCTCGTACAGCGCGCCGGGCGCCAGCCCGGCACTGCGGAAGTGCTCCAGCACGGCGGCCTCGGCCAGGTAGTTGACGTGCTTGAAGCCGATCGCGAAGCTGATGTTGCTGCCCTCGAACGAGGGTCGCAGCACCACCCGGGTCGGCCCGGCCAGCAGCGTTGTCATGGCTGTCGATGTCACAGTTGTCTCCCACCGGTGACGGGAACGGCGGTCCCGGCCGGGACCGTGACGGATTCGAGGAACGTGTCCACCGTCGACGCGAACGCCGCGGGCTGCTCGATCATCGGGAAGTGGCCGCACCCCTCGAACAGGTGCGCCCGGCCGACCGGCAGGACGTCGGCGAGGACTTGGGCCTCAGCGGAAGGCGCGGTCCGATCCAGGCTTCCCGCGATCGTGGCGCAGGGCAAGCCGAGCAGTTCAGGTCGCAGCCAGGGCGTGCGCAGATAGCTGCCGAGGAATCGCAGCCACCCGTATGGGCCAACGCGTTCGCACACCAGGCGCGTCATCTCGGCGTGGATGGCCTCGTCGATCCGGCGTCCGGTGCGCGTCCGGATGCCTTCGCGCATCGCCAGCTCGAACTCGTGCACCAGCTTGCCGACGACCTCGAAGCGGAACTCCTCGGTCGTCCTGCGGTAGAACGGCGACACGAGCACCATGCCGCGCACCCCGTGCGCTTCTGCGACGTCAACGCCATCAGCCGCTTCACGGGCGAGCAGTTCCAGGGTCAGCACCGCTGAGAACGAGTGCGCCACAACAGCGTCCACGCCACCGGGGACAGTGCCGAGCACGTCGGCGATCCAGTGCGCCGGATCGGGATGATGACTCCAACCGGGCTCGGCGCCGCCACGCCACGGCAGGTCCGCGGCCCACACTTCGACGTGCGGTGCGAACAAGGGCAGCGCGGCGTCCCAAACCGCGGAGCTGTTGGCCATTCCGTGCAGCAACAGAATCCGCTGCGGGGCCGCACCGGATGCCGCCCTGCGCCGCGTCGCGGTCGGCGGCAGCTCGAAGTCAGTCACCCGTGGCCCCCGCGTACAACAGGACACCGGCGGTGGCGTCGTCGGAGTCGTTCCCCGCCAACGCCAGGACCGGCCCGTCACCGCCCTGGGCGAACCACCCCGCCGCCGCGGCGCATTGCAGGACGCCGAGTGCGCCGTAGCACAGTCCCCGTCGGCCGGCGATGTCGAGCCGCATGGTTCCGGCGAGCGCTTCCGGGCGCTTTCCGGTGCCTTCCGGCGTGAACCAGACGTGGGGGGTGTCCACCGAAGTCAGCCGGTCGACGCACTCGGCCATGCCCGCGGTTCTGACGTACCGGCCGACTTCGGCACACGCCGTGACGCCGCGGCTCTTGGCGTGCTCCGGGACCTCCAGGACGACGGCGGCGGCACCGTCGAGCACTCGCCCGGTGTCGGTCAGCTGACGCACCATCTCGTTGTCCGGCTCGACTCCGAGCACGACGACGTACTCGGCCCGCCCGCTTCTCAGCATGGTGCTCGCCCAGTGCACGGCGTCCAGCCCGGACGTCGCGCCGTTGCAGACCATCAGGTTGGGTCCGCGCAGCCCGAACCGGATGGCCACGTCGGAGGCCAGGATGTTGCTGGAAGCGTTCGGGGTGTCCATCGGGCTGAGCGAGCGGGATCCCTCCTCGCCGATCGTCTGCGCGACCCGGCACACGGTGTCGATGTTGCCGAGGTTCGAGCTCACGACCACGGCGACCGACTCCCCCGGCACGGTCAGCCGCTCATCGGGGGCGAGGTCGGGGTTCCACAGTCCGGCTGCCCGCAGCGCCTCGTCGGCCGCGCACAGCCCCAACTGGGTCGCGCGGTCCTTGAAGCGCAGGCCTTTCCGGCCGAGCCGGGAGGCGGGATCCACCGCACACGCACGGGCCATGACCGGACCGAGCAGATCCGTTATGGACGCATCGCCCGGCAGAGCCAGGCCGACGCCGGTGATCGCCAGGTTCATCGTGCGGCCTCCACGACCGCGACCGCGTTGACGCCGCCGAAGCCGAACCCGTTGACCTGCGCCATGGACAGGGGTTCCGACGCGGCGGTGCCCAGCACCATCCGGTAGCCCGCGACCTCGTCGATCGGATCGTCGACCGCGGTGATCGGGGGCACCGTGCCGGTGGCGAGTGCGCGCAGCGCCACGATCAGGCTGAGCACGCCTGCCGAACCGGAGGTGTGCCCGGTCATCGACTTGATGCCGGTCAGCAGCGGCCGGCCCGCGTCGGCGCCGAACACCTCGCCGAACGCACGCGCTTCCACCTCGTCGTTGAGCGGGGTCCCGGTTCCGTGCAGGAGCACCAGATCGATGTCCCGCGGCCGCACTCCGGCCAACTCGTGTGCCAGCCGCATCGCGGAGGTGATCCCGTTCCGGTCGGGGGCGGTGGGATGGCGTGCGTCGCAGTTGATGCCGACCGAGCGCAGCACGCCGTGGCGTCCCGTGTCCCGCCGCAACACGACCGCGGCCGCCCCATCGCCGAGGATCGTGCCCTTGCGGTTGCGGTCGAAGGGCCGCACTCGATCCGGTGGTGACGGCTGGAACCGGTCGGCCAACCCGTACATGCTTGTCGTGACGGAGTCGACACCGGCGACGATCACGGTGTCCGCCTCGTCCATCCTGATCAGATCGGCGCCCAAGGCCAAGGCGTACAACGAGGCTGAGCAGGCGTTGGCGAACGTGTGAGTGTCGACGGCGCCGAAGCGTTCCCGCAGCGCCGTGCCGAAGTGCAACCGATCGACCGGGAACTTCGCACTTTCGCGCCACCACAGTTCGACCGAGCGCAACTCGCGCAGCCCGGTTCCCACCAGGACCGGGATATCGTCCAGCTGTGCGGGCAGCCCCGCGTCGGCGAGGGCCTGACCCACCACGTCGAGCAGGAACGCCGTGGCCCGGCCGGGGACGTCGGCGCCCGGCACTGGGCGGTCGTCGATCTCGAACAGTTGGTCCGCGGTGAACCAGGACCGGTCGAAGCCGCGCAGGACGTTGGGCGCACCCCGGCCGGCGCACAGGTTCTCGAACACCTCGGCGGCGTCGTGGCCGACACTGGCCATCGCGCCGATTCCGGCTATCCTCAGGCTCATCGGTCCTGCCCGGTGTACTTGCCGAGAATGACGACGGAGTTGTTGCCGCCGAAAGCGAGGCCGTTGTTCTGCACGATCCGCAGGTCCGCTTCGACCGCGTGGTTGGGCACGCAGTCGATCTCGCATTCCGGGTCCGTCCGGCGGTGGTTGATCGTCGGCGGGATGAAGCCGTGGGTGATCGCCAGCGAACAGGCGATCGCCGCCAGCGCACTCGCGGCGCCCATCGTGTGACCCAGCATGGACTTCAGCGACACCGTCCGGGGTGGAGTGTCGCCGAACACGCTGCGGATCGCGCGGGTCTCGGTGATGTCGTTGGCCTTCGTCCCGGTGCCGTGCGCCGAGATCAGGTCGATCTCATGCGGCTTCACACCCGCGTTCTCCTGAGCCAGCGCCATGCAGCGCGCCACGCTCTCCTGATTGGGCGCGACCTGGTGGTAGGCATCGCAGTTCAGCCCATAGCCGAGCACCTCGGCGTAGATCCGGGCGCCCCGCGCCAGCGCGGACTCCAGGCTTTCCAGCACCAGCACACCGGATCCCTCGCCGGTGAGAATTCCCTTGCGGTCGACGTCGAACGGGCGGCAGACGTCAGGCGCGATCGTGCCGAGCCGGTAGAACCCGGTGAAAGTCTTGCGGCAGATGGCATCCGCGCCACCGCACAGCGCGAAGTCGACCTCGCCGGTGCGGACCATGTCGAACCCGTACCCGATCGAGTAGTTGCCCGCCGAGCAGGCGGTCGCGATCGTGCACGCCTCCACATCGGTCAGTCCGAGCTCACGGGCGATGGCGACGGACAGCCGCTGCGCGTTGATCCGGCCCGTGACGACGGGTTCCATCGCCGCCGGCCCGTCGGACAGCTCGCTCGCCACCAGCTGGTCCAGTTCGTACGACTCGCCGTCGGTCGTCCCGATGGAGATCAAGCCGCGTTGCCCGCGCAGCTCATCCTCGGTGAAACCCGCGTCCTGCACGGCCATCCGCGCCGCGGCAGTGGCGAATCGGGTGGCACGCCCCAATTCCCGCACCGGCGTGTTGGTGATCCACTTCTCCGGCTCGAAGCCGGCCACCTCACAGCCGTTGGCGTGCGCGAAACCCTCGGTGTCGAACATGGTGATCGGCTGCGCGCCGCTACGGCCGGCGCGCAGCCCTTCAGCGAACTCCTCGGCGCCGATGCCGATACTCGAGAAGACCCCGAAACCGGTCAGCACCACGCGTTTCGGTGCGGTGCCGGCCGCGACGACGGGAGAAGCGATCGCCATGATGTCCCCCTCAGCTAGCGCCGATGCACGGGCGGATCCCGATCTCGCGCCATAGTTCATCGGACATGTCCGACGCCGGCCGATGGCGGCTGGTGTCGTCGAACCAAGGCTACGTATCCGGCGGCGGCGGGCCAGTGCGCTTCGACGATGTGGATGCGAGGTTGTTGCGCCTGCTGGATTCTGCTAAACCTGCAATCGCCTGATGAGCGGTGTACTCAAGAAGTTGAAGCCTGCTTGTGGCCCCGCGGCGAGTTCCACTAGGACAGGTGGGGCAATCGCCGGTAAGAGCCGGGAACGGCACGCATGAAGGAGTGGCCCGAGGTGACAACCGCTATCGACACCGCACGCATGGCCCGTATCAAGGAGATCGTCTGCGACGTCCTCGAACTGGAGGAGAGCGAGGTCACGGACACCAGCCTGTTCAGCGAGGACCACGACGCGGACTCGCTCCGGGCGATCGAGATCCTCGCCTCGCTGGAGAAGGCTTTCGGCGTGGTGATCGACCAGTCCGAGCTGACCCGGATGGTCAACCTCAACGGCGTCTACGAAGTGGTGACCGAAGCTGTCGACGTCCGCTGAGCGTCAGGTGTGACCGGCTGATCCAGACGGCGAAACGGTGCGGCCCCGAGGTGACTTCCACCTCGGGGCCGCACCGGTCGATCGGTCCTCTTACTTGATCCCGGCCACCAGCGGCATGGCAGCCGCCGCGGCCGCCGCCCGGTGCGAGACATCCTTGATGTTGTCGAGCAACATCAGCACCGCGCGCACCGACGGTAAGATCATTCTGCCCTCGGACGTCAGTTGTGCGCCCGTGGGATTGCGGACCAGGAGCTTCGTCCGCAGTGCCTGTTCGAGGCACTTGATGTGGTAGCTGATCGCCGGCTGCGAGTAACCGAGCTTCTTCGCGGCCATGTCCATCCGCCCGATGTCAGCGATCAGGACGAATGCTCTCAACTCACGCTCATGCATGACAGCCTCCCAGGCTTGGAACTACGCGCATGGAATCCCCCGACCCAATCAACATGGATCCGCTTCAGCCGCGACAGTCCTCGCCCTGTCGCCATTCAAGACGCACCGACGATCTACAGTGGAATTCCGCAGCGACCCTGTGCGGATCTTGGACGCAAGCCGTTATGTCCGTTACCGCGTGCGATTCCCCATGATTCACACCTCCGGCAGACCTCGCTGCGGCACAGAAACAGCCAGGTCAGGGCCGTTCAGTGCCCCGCCGGAGCCCGGCGATTCGCCTCCGAGCGAATCGCTCCGGTGAGCTACTCCGATATACCACAATTTGCCGGACAGAGCTGGCGCACACAGAGCCCTGTCCTGGCGTCTCGATACGCACATGTCACCGCAGACCACCTGCTCCCAGATACGATCATCTCAGTCTGCCCAGGTCCCCTAATAATCCTCTAATGGACCGATCATTGGTCCAGGCTTGACCGGTTCCGGGTGCACGCGTCGGCCGCCAGGTGACGTCCAGTTCCCACGCGCGACCGAAAACGCCCAGCTCATCGCTCGCGGCGTCGACCAGCCGCCGCACCGCCACGGGCGCGGCCACGCCCCGGATGTGCAGCCCGTCCAACGCCTGCCGGTGCTGGGCGTGCACGCGCGGCTTGGAGTCGTCGAACTGCCGGAACGCTTGCAGCGCGTTCTCCGTCAGCTCGACGGACTCCCGTATCTCCCCACGCATCTCGTAAACCCGGCTGAGCGATATCCGCAGATAGGTCGACGCGATCGGCTGATCGAGCTGGTCCAGGAGTTCGATCGCGCGGCGGCACGACTCGTCCCCCAGGTCGATCTCGCCGAGATCGATCAACGCCGTGGCCAGGCTGCTCAGGACGATCGCGTGCAAGTTGATCTCGTCGAGCTGCTCCGCGAGGGTGGCCGCGCGGCGGAGTGCCAGGACCGCTCCGGCGCTGTCGCCTCGCCTGGCCAGCACGTGACCGAGCTGCCGCAGCGCCCAGATCGTTGCTCGCGGCTCGTCCGTGCCGCGGCTGGCCCGCAACGCCTTGCGCGCCAGCGTCTCCGCGGCCGCGAGATCTCCTTGCTGCCCTCGGCAGAAGCTGAGCAGCACCAAGCTGTTGGTCAGCGCCGGCAGGTCGCAGGCGGCCGCCTCGAACACGTCGCAGCACCGGGCGAGGATCTCGGCGGCCTCAGCGGACCGGCCGGCCAGCACCCAGACCTGGGCGAGGCCGAAGCCGGCTCGCGTCTTCGCCCACAGGTCGTCGCCACAGGCGGCGGCCACCGCGGAGAACAGCTGCTCGATCTCCGACATCCGGTGCTTGGTCGCCAGGAAGCCGCTCAACCGCTCGGCCGCGTCGAGCGCCTCGCGGTACCAGCCCAGCTCCGCGGCTTTCGGCAGCACGGTCATCAGGGTGCTGATCTCCGCGCTGTACCAGCGCAGCGGGTCCTGCCGGACGAAGTCGCACACGTCGGCGGGCAGATCGACGTCCGGGTCGGCCGGCTGCGGCGTGAGCCAGCCCGGTGACGGCGGCAGGTGCTGGTGTGCCAGCCGGACAAGCGAGTGCAGCGAGCCGAACAGCCGCCGGAACGCCGCGCGGGCGGGCGATGCGGGGTCGGTGACCGCCCCGTCGGCCGGCGAGAGCTGCTCGAGGGCGAAGGCACGGACCACGTCGTGCATGGTGTACCGCTCGTACCGGCCGGCCACGGGCTCGATGAGGTGACTGGTCAGCAACTGGTGGATCACCCGGTCGGTCGACCGGTCCGGATGGGTGTCGCCGCCGAGCGCGCCCAACGCCCAGGGGGCGAGTGTGGCGGTCGGGGACAGCGCGAACCGGCGGAACACGACCCGCTCGAGTTCACCGAGGTCGCCGTGGGAGACGGCCAGGCCGGCCCGGACGTCGAGCTCACCGATGGTCAGCTCGTCCAGCAGCTGGTGCTGGTCGCTCATCCGCGCGGCGAGCGCCGACATCGACCAGTGCGGTCGGGTCGCCAGCCGGGACGCGACGACCCGGATGGCGAGCGGCAGGCGTCCGCACAGGTCGACCAGCTCCCGCGCGGATCTCGGTTCCCGGCCGACCCGCTCGGCGCCCAGGATCGTGCTGAACAGCGTCCACGCCTCGGTTTCGGTCAATGGGCCGAGCTGGACTCCGGTGGCGGAGCTGAGCCCGGCGACAAGCATCCTGCGGCTGGACACCAGCACGGCGTTGCCACCGGTGCCCGGCAGCAACGGCCGGATCTGTTCCTCGTCCACCGCGTCGTCGAGCACGACCAGCACACGCCGGCCCGCGAGTCTGCTGCGGTATTCCGCAGCGAGTTGCCCGGGGTCGTCCGGGATCGCGGTGCCGGGAACGCCGAGCGCGCGCAGCATCTCCCCCAGGATCTCCTCGGTCGTCCTGGCGCCTTCCACGCCACCGAGGTTGACGTACAGCTGCCCGTCGGGGAACTGACCGGCCACCATGTGTCCGATGTGGACGATAAGGGCCGTTTTGCCGACTCCTGGCTGCCCGCTCGCGCAGACCGTCACGACCGAGCGGCTGTCGCCGAACAACTCGGTCACGCGCTCGATGATGCCGTCGCGGCCGACGAAGTCCGCCACCGCCATCGGCAGCTGGCGCGGCGGATCGGTCGTCGCCGTACCCGCGACCGGACGCCGTGGCGGGTCACCGGCCAGGATCTTGCCCTGCAACGCGGTCAGCTCGGGCCCGGGCTCCAAGCCGAGTTCGTCCACGAGCGTGCGCCGGGCCTCGTCGTACACCACCAAGGCCTCGGCCCGCTCGCCGGACATCCACAATGCGCGCATCAGCAGCACCCGCAGCTGCTCCCGCAAGGGATATCGGGCGACCAGCTCCCGGAGCTCCATGACCACGTCCCCGTGCCGGCCGAGCTCGATCTCCGCGGCCAGGCAGTCCTCGTGGACGGTGACCGCGGCGTGCGCCCAGCGCTGTGCCATCTCGTCCACCAACGCGCTGGACGCCGCCTGGCCACCGCCCAAGGAGCCGTCACGCGGCCAGAGCTGCAACGCGCTGCGCAGCAACAGGACCGCCTCTTCCTGATCCCCCTGCCGGGCGGCGGTCTGTCCCGCCGAGGCGAGCTGCTCGAACTCGACGAGGTCGCACTCGTGCGGTTCCAGGTCGAGCTGATATCCCTGCGAGGCCGAGCGAAGCCGGTGCTGACCGCCCGGAGAGGCTTGCGCGAGCACGGATCTGAGCGCGGAGACGTAGTTGTGCAGGCTCGCGATACTGGTCCGTGGCGGCATGTCACCCCACAACGCCCGAACCAGCCTGCTCAAGGTGACGATCTGCCCCCTGCTGGCCGCGAGAACCAGCAGCAGCACTGTCATCTTACCCCTGGCCACCCCGATCTCACGATCGTCGTCGCCCAGCAGTCGCACCCGTCCGAAAACGTCGAGCCTCACGCCACCCCCAGCGCCATGAAGCGTCACATACAATTCGTATCAATGCGTCACATACACTGTAAACCCAACTAAAGCCCTCGTCAACTGTCGCAAATCACCGGATCACAATAAGTGCGTTATTAGAAGGTTGATCTTGGGGGCGACAGCGCAACGGCCCCGCCTGGGCGGCGTCGGTTTCCGCTCACAGAAACGATCCACCACGAAGGGTCCGGGCTGTTGCGCTACTGGTCTACGACCGGGCTCGACCCGGACCTGATCCAGGAACTCGTCGCCCCGATCCACCAGGTCCTGGGATCACCGGACCAGTGGGTGGGACGCCCCGCCTTGCCGGGCCGAACCGATCCGTGCCGATCACCCTGGTGCCGCTACGCCAGGACCTGGCCCGGACCGTCGCCGCGGACCGGTTCGGCGTCTCCCACCCCACCGTCTCCCGGACCCTTCCGGCGGATCACCGCTGATCGGGCGAGTCACCTGCCCCCACGCCCCGCCCCTACCCGACGCGCTCGCGAGCCGGGTCGTGCTGGGTCGACGGCGCCCCGATCCTCACCGCACCCGACTACAACGTCACACCGCCGGAGTCCGCGCGCAGATCCCGACCACCCTGGACGGCACCCTCCCCGCGCCGCTTGGCGGCCTGATCACGCAGACTTGAGCGACCGTAGGCCCTCCAGGTTCCGGTAGCCGCAGCGGCGGGCCCGGCGACCGCCAGGCTCAGCCCCCAGGACAACAGCGACGATGGCTACCAGACGACACAAAGGCGCGCCTGGAACGTCTCCGTACGCTAGCCGGCGCCGGGACGCGGCAGTGTCAGGTGAACACCGGACAGGACAGCCGCCCGCGGGCCGAAACCCGGACCCGAAACCAGCCTCGACGTGCGCGGCGGAGCACTACGCGCCGAGGGTGCGCCTGAGGCTGGTGACGGGACCAGCCCCGCGTGCGCGGGGAGCGCACTTGCCGAACAGGGACGAACGTGCCTTAGAACTTTTCTGCTTCACTTTCCAATTTTCTCAACGTCTTTGAATAAACGTGCGCTACCGATCCACGACCGGGCTCGACCCTGACCATATCCAGGAACTCTGCGCGCGCAGATCCCGGCCACCCTGGACGACACCCTGCTCGCCGCCACCGACCCGGTCGAGGACCGCACCCACGACAACACCGCCGACACCCTCACCGGCTCCGGGTCGGCCTCGGCGCGTTCGAGGAGCGCTCTGGCGCGGAGGTCCTTGTGGGGATCCGGCTTGTTTCTGCGGTGCAACCCCTTCCCGTCGGGAGGTTGCCGTATTAGTCTCCAGTTGTGAGAGCGCTCTCACGCACGTCATCTGCGTTTTACCCGGCTGTTTCCCCCTGCACGGAGGTGGCACCAACGTGATCCGGAGCCCTCACAACCCCGTCCGTCGCCGATCGCGCCTGGCCGCGTTCGCCTTAGCCGTTTCGACGGCCCTGCTGGCCGTCACGGGCACCGCCGCGGCCGAAGCCGACTACACCCAGGGCGTCACGCAGGTCGACGCCACGCAGGCGCGGATCGACTTCAGGCCGACGACTGCCGCGCTCTACGTCGACGTCCATTACATCGCCGCCGGCGCGGTCCAGCAGAACTTCCGGATGACGAACAACGCCGGGACGTGGCAGAAGACGGTCGGCTCCCTGACGACCGGCACCGTGCTGGACTACTGGTTCACCTACGAGAAGAGCGGTCCGCAGTACGACACGCCGCACTTCAGCTACACCCACGGCAACGTCAGCTCCCCGGTCGCCGCGCCGACGTTCAGCCCGGCGGCGGGCACGTACCCGACGGCGCAGACGGTGACGATCTCCACGTCCACCTCGGGCGCCACCATCCGGTACACAGTGGACGGTTCGACGCCCACCGCCTCGTCCACGCTGTACAGCGGGCCGATCAGCGTGCCCACCAGCCGGACGGTGAAGGCGATCGGCCTCAAGTCCGGTCAGCCGAACTCGGCCGTCACGACCGCGGCCTACGTCATCGGCGCCGCCGTCGCCACGCCGACGTTCAGCCCGGCGGGCGGCCAGTACGCGACCGCGCAGACGGTGACGATCTCCACCGCCACCTCGGGTTCGACCATCCGGTACACAGTGGACGGTTCGACGCCCACCGCCTCGTCCACGCTGTACAGCGGGCCGATCAGCGTGCCCACCACCAGGACGGTCAACGCGATCGCGTTGAAGTCCGGCCTGGCGAACTCGTCGGTGGCCAGTGCCACCTACACGATCGGCACGTCGGCCGGGTGTCCCACCCAGTCCGACACCCCGAACTTCGGCCCCAACACCCGGATCTTCGACCCGAGCATGCCCGCCGCGACCATCCAGGCGCAGCTCGACGCGGACTTCAACGCGCAGAAGGACACCATCACCGCGCAGATGGCCAACCGGCGGGTGGCTCACCTGTTCAAGCCGGGCAGCTACAGCGTGCACGACGACGTCGGCTACTACACCTCGGTCGCGGGCCTGGGTCAGAACCCCGGTGACGTGGTGATCAACGGCGACATCACGGTCGACGCGTTCAACGAGTCCGACAAGGGCGTGGCGCTCCAGAACTTCTGGCGGTCGGCGGAGAACATGGCCGTCAACCCGAGCAGCGGCTCCAACCGCTGGGCCGTGGCGCAGGCCGCCCCGTTCCGCCGGATGGACATCCGCGGCAACCTCCAGCTCTACCCGGCGAGCTACGGCTTCGCCAGCGGCGGCTACATCGCCGACAGCAAGGTCTCCGGCCAGGCCTCGTCGGTGTCGCAGCAGCAGTGGTACACCAGGGACAGCAACCTGGGCAGCTGGGCCGGCGGCGTGTGGAACATGGTGTTCTCCGGCACGCCCGGCGCTCCGCCGACCGCGTTCCCGAGCCCGCCGCACACGAACCTGGCCACCACGCCCGTCTCCCGTGACGTGCCCTACCTGTACATCGACGGCGCGGGCAAGTACCGGGTGTTCCAGCCCTCGCTGCGCACCAACGCGTCCGGCGCGAGCTGGGCGAACGGCAGCACTCCCGGCACGTCGCTGCCGATGAGCCAGTTCTACGTGGTGAAGGCGGGCGACACCGCGTCGTCCATCAACTCCGCGCTGGCCGCGGGCTGCCACCTGTTCTTCACGCCCGGCATCTACCACCTGAACCAGACGCTCAACGTGACGAAGGCCAACACCGTCGTCCTGGGCATCGGCTACCCGACCCTGATCCCGGACAACGGGGTCAACGCCATGCAGGTGGCCGACGTCGACGGCGTCCGGATCAAGGGCATCCTGTTCGACGCGGGCACCACCAACTCGGCGGCGCTGCTGACCGTCGGCCCGGCGGGCTCGAACGCCGGTCACGCGGCCAACCCGACGACGTTGCAGGACGTGTTCTTCCGCATCGGCGGCGCGATCGCGGGCAAGGCGACCACGAGCCTGATCGTGAACAGCCACGACGTGATCATCGACCACATCTGGGCCTGGCGCGCCGACCACGGCAACGCGGGCACGTGGGGGTGGACGGAGGCGACGGGCGACACGGGGCTCATCGTCAACGGCAACAACGTCCTGGCGACCGGCCTGTTCGTGGAGCACTACCAGAAGCACCAGGTGATCTGGAACGGCCAGGGCGGCCGGACGATCTTCTACCAGAACGAGATGCCCTACGACGTGCCGAACCAGGCGTCCTGGATGAGCGCGCCGGGTGTCAACGGGTACTCGGCGTACAAGGTGGGAAACCACGTCACCACGCACGAGGCGTGGGGGTTGGGCAGTTACTGCTTCTTCAACGTCAACCCCTCGGTGAGTTCCTACCACGCCTTCGAGGTGCCCAACACGCCCGGCGTGAGGTTCCACAACATGGCGACCGTCTCGCTCAACTACCAGGGCCTCATCACGCGCGTGATCAACGACGCGGGAGGGGTGACGCAGCCGGGCACCGTGCCCAGCAACCTCGTCGACTACCCGTGAGTCGACTACCCGTGACGTGACATGTGCTCAGCCCAGCCGGTGGACTACCGGCTGGGCTGATCGTCAAGCCAGGCCTTGCGGGAACGCCAGCACGCGGTCCGGGTCGTAGCGGCGCGCGGTGCGGCGCAACCGCGGCAGGTTGCGGCCGTAGTAGGCGGTCTGCCAGTCCGGCATGTCGGGGTCGATGTAGTTGACGTAACCGGTGTGGGGGCCGAGCCCGTCGCGCAGGTCGGCCAGGATGCGGCGGGCTTCGGCCTCGTCGACGTCCCCAACGTCCACGTACACCTGCACGCTGCTGATGGCGTGCCGGTGCGGGAACGCGGTGTCCTCCGGCCGGACCCGGCCTATCGCGCCGCCGAACGAGTCGAACTGGGCCCGTCCCGCCCGCCGTCCGGCCAGCAGGGCGACGATCCGCGCCGGGTCGACCGGCCGGTGCAGCATCCTCGACGAGGCGACGAACGGCGACCCGTCGGTGGGTGTGCACGCGGGCAGGCAGCCGGCGAAGTACCTCATGGCGGTGCCGTAGTCCATGGGCACCTCAGTGCGGGTGGTCGGCGTGACCTTCGCGGTCAGCCGGTCCAGCAGCCGGGTCAACTCGGGTTCGGGCCCGATCCAGGTGCCGACGACGCCGGTGCCCGGCGGGGTGCCGGACAGGACGTTGCACACCGTCCACAGCCCGTCCGGCGTGCCCACCATCCACTCCTGCCACGCGCCGAGCACGTCGGTCGCCGCGCCCGTCGGGAACTCCAGCGTGAACACGACCACCTCGGGCGCGGGCGCGGTGTCGAACGTGAAGGACGTGACGACGCCGAAGTTGCCGCCACCGCCGCCGCGCAGCGCCCAGAACAGGTCCGGCTCGGTGTGCCGGTCGGTACGGCGCACGCGGCCGTCCGGCGTCACGACCCGTGCCGCGAGCAGGCGGTCGCAGGTCAGGCCGTACTTGCGGCCGACGACGCTGATCCCGCCGCCCAGCGTGAGCCCGCCGATGCCGACGGTCGCGCACGACCCGGCGGGCAGCAGTCGGCCCGCGCCGGCCAGTTCGTCGTAGAGGTCGATCATCCGGGTGCCCGCGCCGACCCGCGCTCGCCCGTCGTCTGCCACCCGGATCGCCTTCAGGGCGGCCAGGTCGATGACCAGACCGTCCTCGGGCACCGAGTAGCCGGCATAGCTGTGACCGCCGCTGCGGGCTGCGACCGGAATCCGTTCCCGTGCGGCGAATTCGAGGCAGCGCGCGACGTCGGATTCGTCGGCGCACAACGCGACGGCCGCCGGCCTGCGGTGCGCGTACACCGTGTTGTACGGCCGGCGCACGGTCTCGTAGACGTCGTCACCAGGTAGGACCAGCCTGCCGGTGAGCGCGCGGCGCAGCCGGTCCCACTCGCGGTCCCACGCCCCGAGGACGACGAGTCCGGTGGCCTGGATGAAGGTTCTGCGGTCGAATTCCATGGCGCCCCCCGAGGCCATGGTCCCGCCGTTCCGCGACAGGTCACTCCGCCGAAAGGGGCGACTTGCCCGACCCCGCAGGTCTCAAACAGGACGCGCGCGGGTAGTCCAGGACTTCGGCGGGGCGGAGGTGAAGGCCGGGTGCCCTCGGTGACGCTGTTCCTCTGCGGTGACGTCATGACCGGGCGGGGCGTCGACCAGGTGCTGCCGTGCCCCGGGGACCCCCGGTTGTGGGAGCGGGGCGTTCGGGACGCCGTTCGGTACGTCGGCCTGGCCGAGGAGGTCAGCGGTCCGATTCCGCGGCCTGTGGGCTTCGCGTGGCCGTGGGGTGAAGCGGTGGGCGAGCTGGACGACGTGGATCCGGACGTGCGGGTGATCAACCTCGAAACGAGCATCACGCGCAGCGACGACGTCGACGGGGACAAGGTGGTGCACTACCGGATGGCTCCCGAGAACATCGGCTGCTTGACAGTGGTCCGCCCCGATGTCTGCGCACTGGCCAACAACCACGTGCTCGACTTCGGCCGGCGAGGGCTCGCCGACACGCTCGACGCGCTGGCCACGGCGGGGATCGCGTCCACCGGGGCGGGGAGGAACCTGGGTGAGGCCGTGACGCCGGCGATCGTTCCCGCCGGACCGTCCCGAGTCGTCGTCTTCTCGTACGGGCACTGGTCCAGCGGCGTGCCACTTCGGTGGGGCGCGACCTTCGAGCGGCCAGGGGTCGCGTTGCTCCCGGACCTGTCCGACGCCACGGCGGACTGGGTCGTGGACCGCGTCCGGCGGGTGAAGCAGCCCGGTGACGTCGTCGTGGTCTCCCTGCACTGGGGTTCGAACTGGGGGTACGACATTCCGGCGGATCAAGTGCGGTTCGGGCGCCGGCTGCTGGACGGCGGCGTCGACATCCTGCACGGGCACTCCTCGCACCACCCGCGCCGGATCGAGGTCCACCACGGCAAGCTCGCGCTCTACGGCTGCGGTGACCTCGTCAACGACTACGAGGGGATCGGCGGCTACGAGGAGTACCGCGACGACCTGCGGCCGCTGTACTTCCCCACGGTCGACGCGGACACCGGCGACCTGGTCGACCTCCGCATCACGCCGATGCGGGCAGATCGGCTGAGCTTGCGGCGAGCGTCGGTCGAGGACGCGGAGCACCTGCGCCGGGTGTTCGGGTCGGCGACCCACCTCGCCCGGGACGGCTCACTTCGGCTGCGGCTGTGACTTGCGAATGCCTGTCGACCAGGGAGACCGCCACCAGGGAAGGCCGCTGACCGGGAACGCCGCCCCGCGTCGGCACGCCGTCGATGTGCGGGTGCACGTCGAATTCGAGGTCCAGTCCGGTGAGTGCCAGCGGCAGCAGCACCGGGCGGGTGCGGGCGACGACGCAGAATCCCACGCCGGACGCGTCGGCCGCGGCCTTGGCCTCCACCAGGACGGTGAGACCGGCCGCGCCGAAGAAACGCACCTCGGCGAGGTCCACGACCAGGTCCGGTCCGGCGAGGTGGATCCGCGGCAAGAGGCGGTCGCGCAGCCACGGGGCGGTGCACACGTCCACCTCGCCGGACACCGCGCACACCAGGGTGCCGGACGACAACGACCACATCACGACGGTGAGGAGTCCCTCAGCCGGGTCGACGGGCAGCGGGAGGGCGACGACCTCGGGCGACGGTGGGCGAGCCGGATTTCGGACGGGAGCACTCATGAGGGTCCTCACCTGAGTGTGACGTCCGCGGGGGCCGGGCGGAGAGGTCGAGAGTGTTCAGCATAGAGCGAACCGAGATCGCCGTACAGAATTTTCACAACAATTCGGGCGAATATTCTGATACTTCCATCTATACGGCACGAAACGATGGAAAATCCGCTGAAATGGTTTTGGGAGGTCGCCGGATGGTCCGGTACACCACCGACCGGCTGACGCGGGTGAGCGGCTGGATCGCGGAGAAGGCCGTCGAACTGGACGCGCCCGTCTCCGTCGGCGCCCTCTGCCAGACCGCGGTGATGCGGTTGGGTGTGAGCGGCGCGGTGCTGACCATGGACACGTCCGGCTGGCCAGAGGTCAGGTGCGCCACGGACGCGCTGGGCGCACAGCTGACCGAGTTGCAGGTGACCGTGGGTGAAGGCCCGGCCGTGGACGTCTGGCGCGGCGGCGGCCCGGCGCTCGTCGCCGACCTCGACACTCCGTCCAGCCAGGCCCGGTGGCCCATGTTCGCGCCCCTGGCCGTCAAAGCCGGTGCGGTGTCCCTCTTCGCCCTGCCGCTGTGCGTCGGCGCGATCCGGGTCGGACTGCTGTCGCTGTACCGGGCCGAGGCGGGGCACCTCGACGCCCCGGCGCTGGCCGACTCGTTGGCGTTCGCGGAACTGGCCCTGCGGCTGCTGCTGGACGAGCAGGCCGGCCTGAACACGGCGGGCGGCGTCGCCGAGGACGTCCTCCCGCTGCACAACCCGCAGGTGCACCAGGCCACCGGGATGGTCGCGGCGCAACTCGACGTGGGCATGGCCGACGCGTTCGCCCACCTGCGGGCGCGGGCGTTCGCCGAGCAGACGCCGCTGAGCGACTTGGCGGCCGATGTGGTGGCACGCCGGCGTCGATTCGACCGCGATGGGGAACGATCGTGACAACAGGTGGGCACGACCGCGCTCTGAACCCAACCAGTGGAGGTGGCTGCGATGGACGGTGAACGTCTCGTCGAAACGTTCGTCGAGTTGGCGGACACCCTGGTCGACGACTTCGACGTCATCGACTTCCTGCACATGCTCGCGGACCGGTGCGTCGAACTCCTCGACGTGGACGCGGCGGGGTTGCTGCTGGTGGACCACCAGGGCAGGTTGCAGTTGATCGCGACGTCCAACGAGCAGGCCCGCCTGCTGGAACTCTTCCAACTCCAGAACGACGAAGGGCCCTGCCTGGACGCGTTCGCCGCCGGCACCAGGGTCAGCCACCCCGACCTGGCCAACGCCGGCGAGCGGTGGCCGAGGTTCACCGCGGCGGCCACCGAGGCCGGGTTCGCCGCCGTGGACGCGGTGCCCATGCGCCTGCGCAGCAAGGTGATCGGCGCGCTCAACCTCTTCCGGAACCGGGCCGGGGAGTTGGACGCGACCGCGTTGCGGACCGCCACCGCGCTGGTCGACGTCGCCACCATCGGCCTGCTGCAACAACGTTCGATCCACCACCACCAGGTGCTGACCGAGCAGCTCCAGTCCGCGCTGAACAGCCGGGTGATCGTCGAACAGGCCAAGGGGCTGGTCGCCGAACGCCTCCAGGTCGACATGGACACCGCCTTCGCCGCGCTGCGCGGCCACGCGCGCGGGAGCAACCTCAAGCTGAGCAGCGTCGCGCGCGAGGTCATCGCCGGCACCATCGACACCGCGCAACTCCTCGCCGCACCCGCCCGCACCCAACCGCTCCGACGCTGACCCGGGAGGTTCGGCGTGCCCCGTGGCGGTTACCCAACCAGCACGGACCAGCGCGGAGGTGACCGACGATGACACGTGCTCCCGCGCGGCGGGCGGAACCGCCGGACGGTGACGAGACGCAGGATCTGGTACGCCAGTACCTGAAGCAGATCGGGGCCACCCCACTGCTGAGCGCGGACGACGAGGTGGCGCTCGCCAGGCAGATCGAGGCCGGTGTCTACGCAGCCGAGCTGCTCCGGCGGGACGACCTGCCCGCGAAGCGGCACGGGGAGCTGACCGCCGTCGTGCGGGACGGCCAGGCCGCCAAGGACCACATGGTGCGCGCCAACCTGAGGCTGGTTGTGTCGATCGCGAAGAAGCACCTCCACCGGGGGATGCCGCTGCTCGACCTGATCCAGGAGGGCAACCTCGGCCTGATCCACGCCGTGGAGAAATTCGACTACACCAAGGGGTACAAGTTCTCCACGTACGCGGTGTGGTGGATTCGGCAGTCGGTCGAGCGCGGCATCGCCATGCACAGCCGCACCGTGCGGCTGCCGGTGCACGTGGTGGAGCAGTTGGCGAAGCTGGCTCGGGCTGAGCGCAAGCTCCGGCTTCGCCTCGACCGGGAGCCGACCGAGTCGGAACTGGCCGACGAGGCGGGCATGACGCCGGAGCGGGTGGTCGACCTGCGTCGCGTGGGTCGGGAGGCGATCAGCCTGGACACCCCGGTCGGCGAGGACGGTGACACGAGGGTCGGCGACCTGATCGAGGACACCGACGTCCTGGCGGCGTCCGACGTCGCGGAGTACCAGGGGCTCGCACGGGAGCTGCGGGCGTTGATCGACACCCTGCCCGCGCGCGAGGCACTGATCGTCACTCTGCGCTACGGACTGAACGACGGCGGTGAAGGACACACGTTGAAGGAGGTCGCCGAGCACCTGGGCCTGACGCGGGAGCGGATCCGGCAGATCGAGAAGGAAGCCCTGGCCAAGTTGCGGGCGCCGGAGCGACAGGAACCGCTGCTCGCCTGGGCCGGCTGAACGAACACCTCCGATGGCGAATTCACCGCCTCATTCCGCAGGTGTCCCATAGGATGCTCGCCTTGGAAGCTGCGTGCGCGCGGGGCCTCGGGGCTCGTGCGGCGCAAGGTGTCCGATCAGGTCTATGTGGACGGACACGGCGCACACCCGGCGGGCCGTTGCGTTAACGGGACCTTTCAGCGGAGTGAAGGAGATTTGTGTCCACATTGCCGTCCCGGCGGCCACGTCTCGGCGTCACCAGTGGTGGCGAGGGCGATCGGGTCACCACGCTGGAACTGTTCTTCGATCTCGTCTTCGTGTTCGCGTTCACCCAGGTCACCGCCCTGATGATCGACGGCGACCCGCCCCGCTCGCTGCTGCAGGGGTTCGTCGTCCTGTCGTTGCTCTGGTGGGCGTGGTCCTCGTACGCGTGGCTGGCCAACCAGGCGCGAGCCAACCGCGGTCTGCTGCGGGCCGCGTTCGTGGTGGCGATGATCGCGATGTTCGTCGCCTGCCTGGCGATCCCGGAGGCGTTCCACGAGGTCCCCGGCGGTGTCCCGGCAGCCGCCACCCTGGTGTTCTGCTACGCCGTCGTCCGGTGTGCCCACCTGGCGGTCTACCTCGCCGCCGCGGGTGACGACAAGGCGCTGCGTGGCCGCGTTGTCCGGACCGCCACGACCTCCGTCGCCCCGACCGTGGCGATCCTCGCCGTCGGCGCCGCGTTCGGAGAGCCGTGGCAGACGTGGATCTGGCTCGCGGCGGTCGGGTACGACTTCGCCGCGATCTACCTCGGCGCGCGCGGCGGCGGGTGGATCGTGCGGTCGGCCGCCCACTTCGCCGAACGCCACGGCCTGGTCGTCATCCTGGCGCTGGGTGAATCGATCGTCGCTGTAGGTGTCGGCGTGTCGCACGAACCGCTCACCTGGCCCGTCATCATCGGGGGCGTCCTGGCCATCACCATCGCTGTCGGGCTGTGGTGGCAGTACTTCCACCACAGGTTCGAGCAGCTCGAACACGCGCTGGAGTCCCGACAGGGCCACGATCGCGCTCGGCTGGCCAGCGAGGTGTTCACCTACCTCCACTTCCCGCTGATCGCCGGCATCATCCTCACCGCGCTCGGGATCGAACAGGCCATGGCGCACATCAGCGACGACCACCTCGGCCCGCTCGGTGGCTGGGCCCTCGCCGGCGGACTCACGTGCGCCCTGCTGGCATCGGCGCTGACCACCATCCGCATCGGCGGAAGCATCCCGCGCATGTGGTGGGCGAGCGCGGCACTGGTCCTCGCGTCCGGCGTCCTCCTCGCCGTGCTGCCGCCGCTGTGGTCGCTCGCCCTCGCCGCGTTCCTCGTGGCAGCTTTCTGCGCGCGCGACGAGATGCTCACCTCCCGATCACAGCAGGGTGAAGCATCCTGAATGGACGTGCGCGGTGAAAGGCCCTGGCGCGTCCCCTCTGATCACCGACTCGCGTCCGCAGTCACGGGTACGGCGGCGTTGAGGGCGGCGACGACCTGGTCGTAGTCGCCGCGCACCTCGCCGAAGCGGAGGAACTTCACGCGCTCCACGAGAACCTCGCGGGCCTCGGGGTCGTTCTCGAGCAGGGCCATGACCTCATCGGCGAACTCGTCCAGCGGCATGGCGGAGTCGGAGGTCTCGTGGCCGGGCACGATGGCCGTTCGGACGGCCGGCGGGACCAGCTCGACCACCTGAACGCCGGTGTCCGCCAGTTGCAGGCGCAGCGTCTCGCTGAGCATGTGGACGGCGGCCTTGGTCGCGTTGTAGGTGGGCGTGACGATCAGCGGAACGTGCGCCAGGCCGGACGAGACCGTCACGATCGCCGCACCGGGCCGCGCCCGCAGGTGGTCGGCCAGCGCGGCGATCAGCCGGATCGGGCCGAGGAGGTTGGTCGTGACGACCTCTTCCGCGTCGGCGAGGAACCCGGCGGTGCGCCAGTCCTCGACGCGCATGATGCCGGCCATCGTGACCAGCACGTTCAGCTCGGGGAAGCGGTCGATGACATCGCGCACGGCGGAGGTGATCGACGCGGCGTCGGAGGTGTCGATGCGCACGGTCGCGAAGCCGTGGTCGGCGGCCAACTCGTCCAGCAGCTCTGTGCGCCGCCCGCCGATGACGACGGTGTTGCCCTTCGCCCGCAACCGCAGCGCAAGGGCGAGACCGATCCCGGACGTGGCGCCGGGGATGAAGATCGTGTTGCCGGTGATGTCCATGTCCCCACCCTGCGCGCGCACCGGCGACGGCGGGAGAGACCTGGTTATCGGGGGATCGGCGATCCCTGGCTGCGCCAGCCGCGCGGGCGCACCATGGAGCGATGAACCGTGCTGCTCTCGCAGACTTCCTGCGTCGTCGCCGTGGGGCACTGCGCCCGTCCGACGTCGGCCTGGCGCCCGGGTCACGGCGCCGGACGCCAGGGCTGCGGCGTGAGGAGGTGGCGGCGCTGACCGGGATGTCCGTGGACTACTACGCCCGGCTTGAGCAGCAGCGCGGACCGCAGCCGTCGGAGCAGATGTCGGCCTCGCTCGCGCGGGCGCTGCGCCTGAGCGTCGACGAGCGCGACTACCTGTACCGGCTGGCGGGGCACAACGCGCCGAGGCGCACGCCGACGGACACACACGTGGCACCCGCACTGCTGCGCGTGCTGGACCGGCTTGAGGACAGCCCGGCGCTCATCCTGTCCGCCCTCGGGGAGACGTTGGTGGCGAACCGGCTGGCGACGGCGATCTTCGGCGACCACGGCCGGCTCACGGGCTGGGCACGCAGCAGCGTGTACCGGTGGTTCACCGACCCGGCGTCGCGCGGGGTCTACCCACCCGAGGACCACGAGCGCCAGGCACGCAGCATGGTCGCCTCTCTTCGCGTCGCCCACGGCGCGTCCGGTCCCCACTCACGCGCCGGCGAGCTGGTCCGACTCCTGCTCACCGAATCGGACGAGTTCCGCGACCTGTGGGAACGGCACGAGGTGGCGCAGCGGTTCGCGGACCACAAGGTGCTGGTGCACCCCGAGGTCGGCCCGATCGAGGTCGACTGCCAGGCGCTGTTCACCGAGGACCAGTCCCAGGCGCTGCTCGTCCTCACACCCGCGCCGGGCAGCGAGGCCGAGGACAAGATCCGCCTGCTGGCGGTGCTGGGTCACCAGGAATTCGCGTCGAGCGGGGGCGGGGGCCGGGTCGGGGGCGGGTAAGTCCGAACCCGCGGCCCGAACCGTCACCCGCGATCGCCCTGGTGACAGCGGTTGGCCTGGACCAGGGCTGGACCGGCTCACAACGGTCGTTGTCCCCGAGGACAACGGTGTTACGCGCACATTGCCCAGACATGATCGTCAACCGTACGGTGACCTGACTCACAGCGCTGTGATGATCGTCTCGTGGGCAAGGAGTCCCTGCATGCGCCGTTTCCTCGGAGCTTTGGCCGTCGCGTTAGCCGTCGTGACCGTGACCGCACTTCCCGCATCGGCGGCACCCCGTGCGGTGGTCGTCGTGGCGGGCACCTTCGGACCCGCCTGGTTCTACGAGCCTTTGGCCTCCCGCCTCCGCCACGACGGCTACCAGGTGGCGATCTTCGAGCTCAACAACCTGGGGACCACCGACATCCGCACGTCCGCGCGCTCCCTTGCGGGCTTCGTGGACAACTTCCGGGCCCGGGTCGGCGTGGGTCGGGTCGACATCGTCGCGCACTCGCAGGGCGGCCTGGTGGCCAGGCAGTACATCAAGTTCCAGGGCGGGGTGGGCGAGGTCGGCAAGCTGGTCAACTTGTCGGCGCCCAACTACGGCACCTTGGCCGCCAACGCCGCGAACTTCTTCGGCGGCGGCGATTGCCTGACCATCGTGTCGTGCCAGCAGATGCGGATCGGCTCGTCGTTCCTCGACGCGCTCAACGCGGGCGACGACACGTTCGGTGATGTCACCTACACCAACCTCTACACGCTGTACGACGAACTCGTGCAGCCGGTGTGGAACGCCGAGATGGCGGACGGCGCCACGAACGTCATGGTGCAGTCCCAGTGCCCGTTCCGGACGGTGGCGCACGTCGGGATGGCGCTGGACGGCACCGTCTACGACGGGATCCGCGACGTGCTGACCGGAAACCCGGTGCGCCTCAACTGCTTCGCGCTCTAAACGGTATGACGTGACCGCTCGGTGGTGAGTGGTTGCGGGCCGGGGCCTCGCTCACGCAAGTTCGTGGGTTGCCGGGCAGGGACCGCCTGCCCGGCCTATCCGACATACGTGGGAGGCCCCGGTGTTTACCGAGCGTACGAGCGTGGGGCTGGACGTGCACGCACGATCGGTCGTGGCAGCGGCCATCGACGGCGTCACGGGCGACCGGGTCAAGACCGACGCCAGGGACGCTCGGGCCTGGCCCGCACCGCTCATCGGCGCGCGTCACACTCTTGACACCACTGTGTCCTTGCTCGCACACTATGACCGCCTCAGATGTTTACGCAAACATATCTGGCTCTCAACCTGACGGACAGCCGTTGACCTGAGTCGACGGCGGCACCGCGCTGGGCAAGTCCCGATCGGCCACGGCCCGCGCCGTGGTGACCGGCGCTCTTCTTCGACGTTCCGAGGAGATCAACGATGAACTCTTCACCCTCTCGCCGGGGACGCCTCACCGGTGCCATAGCGGTGGGCCGCCGGTCCTTGAGCGCGTACGACTTCACACGGGCGCACTAGCCCGTTCAGCGGAACAGCCACGCCACCGACGAGGTGGCGCTTCCTCCTCTGTCCAAATTGGATGGACGGACGAGCCGCACCCAGACCTGAGCCGCCGGAATTCGGATCCAGTGATTGGACAATTCATGACACAGATCAGGCCGTCCGATGGTCGTCCGTCACGACCGTCGCCGAGCACCAGATCGTTGCGCCGCTTGCTGATAGCCCCCGTGGTGGCCACGCTCGCCGCGGCGGCGAGCCTCGTCGTCTTCACGTCGCCCGCCACTGCCGCGACCAGTCAGTTCCGGGGCATGAACTGGGCCATGCTGGGCGACAACTTCAGCACCGGCACTCTCGTCGTGCAGGGCCTGAGCCAGTCCGACAGCAACGCGACGGTGCGGGCCAAGGCGAACGCGCTCTACGACGACATGGCCGCCACCATGGGGGTCAACACCGTCCGGCTTCCCATCAACACGCACACCGTGGCGAACACGACCTGGTGGAACGCCTACCGCGGCGCGATCGACGCGGCCACCGAACGTGGGTTCAAGGTCATCCTCGCCTACTGGGAGGACGGCGCCGCTTCCGGCGGCAGGATCACGAACCTCGCCGCGTGGAACACGATGTGGTCCAGCGTGACCTACACCTACGGCTCGAACAGCAACGTCTACTTCGAACCGATGAACGAGCCGCACGGCTACTCGTCGACGGACTGGCGCAACGTCGCGGCGAACTGGCTCAACTACCACACCTCCGCAGTGCCCGGCCGGGTCCTGATCGGTGGCACCGGCTACAGCCAGGACCTGCGGGACGTCTGCAACGACAGCCGCTTCAACTCGACGCTGCTGTCCTTCCACCACTACGCCTTCTTCTACGACTCGATGACCTACGACCAGTTCCGCAGCCACATCCAGACACGTTTGGGCAACTGCGCCTCCCGCGCCGTGGCGACCGAGTTCGGCGCTCCGATGTCCACCGGCCTCAACTACGGCGACGCGAACAGCACGGACAACTTCGTGCGTCACATCCGCGCCATGGCCCAGGTCATGCGTGACAACAACATGGGCGGCACCTACTGGCCCGCGCTCGGCGGCAAGCCGACCGGAACGTCCGGCTACGACTACTACTCGATGTACGCGCTGAGCGGCAGCGGCACCGATCTCAACCTGACCGTCCGCAACACTTCCGGGGCCGACCGGGTCAAGTACGCCTGGGGCGACGGTTCCACGCCCGCGCCTACGTACTACCGGATCAACGTGCGTCACAGCGGAAAGGCCATGGACGTCCAGCAGCCGAACACCGACAACGGTGCGCGCATCGGCCAGTACACGTACGGCGGCAACGCTTGGCAGCAGTGGCAGTTCCAGGACGCCGGCAGCGGCTACTGGCGCATCGTCAGCCGCCACAGCGGCAAGTGCCTCGACGTGACGGGCGCTTCCACCTCCGACGGCGCCGAGCTGATCCAGTACACCTGTGGCAGCGGAACGAACCAGCAGTTCCAGATGGTCGCCAACGGAAGCTACTTCCAGCTCCGTGCACGGCACAGCGGCAAGTGCCTGGACGTGCCGGCCGCGTCGACGGCGGACGGCGTGATCATCAAGCAGTACACGTGCAACACCGGAACCAACCAGCAGTGGTCGCGCACGGCCGTCTGACGGTGGTCTCCGAGTTCACCTGGTGCCGGGCGCTCGTGCCCGGCACCAGGGCGCGCAGTTGCTCCACTTCAGGACGGTGCACGCAGGAACGCCAGCAGGCGGCGCAAGGGCCAGGCGGCCTACGTCGTCGGCGCGGTGAACGCGTCGGTTCCGGCGCGCACCCTGAACGGCTCCAGGTCGGCGCGTTGCCGCGCGGCCCGGTCGATCAGGTGGTCGAAGTCGATGTCGGGCAGCCGCGCCCCGAGGCCGGCGACGTCACGCAGCGTTGTCCAGAGCTGCTTCTTGCCCTCGATCCCCATCGTGAGGAATTCCAGCTCCTCGAACCGGCTCAGCGGCGAGTACGACGTCAGCCGACCGTTGCGCTTCAGCCGTCCGACACGTTCGGCGCCCACCGCCAGGCCCGTCTTGAGGGGGTTGGCGCGCACCCCGACCCGCCGCATGATCGACCGGAACGTCCCCACGTCCTCCGCGATCCCCGTCGCGACCCGGGCCAGCGCGTCCCCGAGTTCCGTGCCGCGGTTGTTGCGCTGGGCGCGTCGGGCCAACTCCCGCCACAACACGCCCATCGCCAGTTGGTCCCTGAGGTAGATGCCCAGAAAGTCGTCCACGACCTGGAGGTACCCGCCGGTTCCGACACCACTCCCCCGCCGGGCCTGCCGGTTCACGGGTTGCGTGGCGCGGGCACGAGCAGTGCGGCGGCGTAGGGCGCCACACGGCGAACCAGGTCCTCGTGTGACTGCTGCCGCGCTCCGGGCCACGACGTGATGCGCCGTTCGCCGCGCAAGAGTCCGTGCACCCATCGGGCGACCGCTTCCGGCGCGGGCAGGACCTCCGGACCGAAGTACGCGTAGACGATGAGATCCTCGCCGCTGTGCGTCTCCACCGCGACGGACCACCCGGAGCTCTCGTCCCACACCAGCGCCACGTCGCGGTCCGGGAACCCCGGGAGCCGACCGTCGAGCGCCAGGTACGCGCCGGCCGGCTCGTCGTGCACGTACGAGCACTCGCCGGTGAGCCCGAGTTCCCTGGTCACCAGTCGGACGTACCCCCGAAGGCCCGTCAGCAAGTCGTCGTCGAAGTCCAGTTCCATCACGCATCGGCCCTTCTCCAGCTACCGGGGTGGTCGATGCGCCGACTGCTTGACGCCCAGCTCGGATACCCCCGAACGGGGGAGCAAACCCCTGCGTGGGTGTGCCGGTGGGCCTGACCGCGGCCCGGTCTACCGCTGGACACCGCGCCCGTGCAGCACCATCGCCCGGCTGATGTCGCTCGGCGACACGATGCCCACCAGCCGCCCCTGGTCGAACACCACTGCGCGCCCGTCCGCCTGCTCGCCCATCACGGACAGGAGGTCCGGCAACGGGTCGTCCGCCTCGACCTTGGGCACTTCCGAGGGCGGCCAGGCGGCCTCCCTCAGTGCCGTGTGGGCCCGTTCCGCGAGCGGGACCGACTTGAGCCGGTCCACGGTGGCCAGGCCTTGGAATCGGCCGGCTTCGTCCACCAGCGGAAACGTCGAGTGCCGCCGTACGAGCGCGGTGGCGTGGAGGAAGTCGCTGACTGTGACGCTGCCGTCCGCCGTATCCGGAGGGGCGGTCATCACGTCCCGCGCCCGGAGCCCTGCCACGGCGGCGCCCAGCTCGGACTGCCGCTGCTCGGCCTGCGCCATGACGACGATGAAGATGCCGACGAGCATCCACCACAGCCCGCCGGTGTCGCCGTCGAACAACGTCACGACTCCCAGCAGGATCAGGGCGAAGCCGAAACCCCGTCCCACACGCGTGCTGACCACGGCGGCACGGTGGCGGTCGCCCCACCGACGCCACAGCGCGGCGCTGAGGATGCGGCCACCGTCCAGCGGTGCCGCGGGGATCAGGTTGAACGCAGCGAGGATGAGGTTGATCAAGGCCAGGTACGCCGGCACCCCCGCGATCAACGGCTCCGCGCCCACCACCACCGCGAACCAGGTCAGCAGGAGGAAGCCGACGCCGAGCAGCACGCTGGTCGCCGGTCCGGCGGCGGCGACCCTGAACTCCGCGCCAGGGCTGGGCGACCGGTCCTTGAGCGACGCCAGTCCGCCCAGCATCCACAGCGTGATGCCCTCCACCTTCTGCCCTTCACGCCTGGCGACGAGGGCGTGCGCCATCTCATGGGCCAGCAGCGACAGCATGAACAGCGTGGCGGCCACCAGACCCGCGACGACGTACGCCCAGCTGTCGTAGCCGGGATACGCCAGCGGGAACCGGCCCATGCCGACGGCCGACACCAGCAGCAGCACGACGAGCAGGACGCTCCAGTGCAGGCCCAGCCGGATACCCCACAACCGTCCCAGGTGGATCGTCGCGGGCACTGTGCTCACCCTTTCAGCGGGCTCGCCCTTTCAGCGGGGCTCACCCTTTCGGCGGGTCCTCGAACCGATGTCGACCCCGTCTGCGGCGCTGGTAGGTGGCGACGGCGCTGAGCAGCGCCATGGCGATCACCACGCCACCCACGACGATGGCGTTCACGGCGGCGGTCGTGGAGCCGGGCCACGGTGCGTAGCCGAGCACGACGGGGGCGAAGACCAGCCACGTGCCGAGTGCCGCGGTGACCAGGCTCAGCCACGGCAGCCGGCGTGGGGCCACGGAGCGGACCAGCGACAACGCCGCGATCGTGGCGCCCACGCCGATGTCGTGCCAGTAGCCCTCGAACCCCTTGGTCTCGGGCGCGTACTGCAAGGCGAACGGCGCCAAGGCCAACCACGCGCCCGCCAGGAACGCCACACCGCTGGCCAAGCCGGCCGCGACGGGCTCGCGGACGCCGTAGAGCGCCAGACCGACGATCGGCGCCGAGATGTAAGGGAGCAGATCGGGCTGGTACTCGTCCGACGTGACCGGCGTGGGGGCGTCCCTCCTGGCGGGCGGGGGTTGTTCCATACCCGGCGGCTACCCACGGGCGAAGTGCCCGAACACCCGACTCGACCGGTCTTCCCCAGCGCTGGGACCAGGCTTGACGCCGGCACTCCGCGCTGCGAGGATCTTCCAACGATGTTTGCGTAAACACGAGGCTTGGACAGTCCACGCCGTTGGCCGTCCCACCGGTGGCGCGACCGCCGGGCGGCGGCCCCGATGCACCAGCGCACGGATTCGCCCACGCCGCGCGCCGGTCGTTTCGCCCCTGTGGTGGGCCGGACAAAGGAGTCCAGATGTCCCGCTTGTCCCGGAAGCGGTGGCGCGCGGTGTTGACCGCCGCGGCCGTCGGCCTGGCAACCCTGCTCCTACCCGGCGGTACGGCGCACGCCGCGCCCGTCACCGTCGACGTGGGTGTGCAGTTCACCGACACCGGCGGCAGCCGCGTCGAGGCGCACGGTGGTGGCGTGATCAAGGTCGGCAGCTACTACTACTGGTTCGGCGAGAACCGGCACCCGGACAACCTGTTCCGGGCGGTCTCGGTCTACCGGTCGACCGACCTGAAGAACTGGGAGTTCCGCAACAACGTCCTCACCCAGAACAGCCACTCGGAGCTGCGGACCTCCTGGGTGGAACGCCCGAAGATCATCTACAACGCGTCCACGGGCCAGTACGTCATGTGGATGCACTGGGAGAACGGTCAGCACTACGGCGAGGCACGTGCGGCCGTGGCGTATTCGTCCACTGTGGACGGCAACTACACCTACCAAGGCAGTTTCCGGCCGCTCAACAACATGTCGCGCGACATCACGCTGTACAAGGACGACGACGGCACGGCGTACATGATCTCGGCCGCGCGGGAGAACTACGACCTGCACATCTACCGCCTCAACGCCGACTACCGCGGCATCGCGCAACTGGTGGGCAACCCGTGGCCGGGCGGGCACCGTGAAGCACCGGCGGTGTTCAAGCGCAACGGCGTGTACTTCATGCTCACCTCCGGCGCCACGGGCTGGTCGCCGAACCAGGCGAAGTACGCCACCGCCACCAGCATGTCCGGCCCTTGGAGCGCGATGCGCAACGTGGGCGACTCCACCACGTTCGGCTCGCAACCGGCGTACGTGCTGCCGATCCAGGGCACCCAGACGACGTCCTACCTCTACATGGGCGACCGCTGGGCCGGGGCGTGGGGCGGACCGGTCAGCGACTCCAGCTACGTCTGGCTCCCGATCACGTTCTCGAACAACACCACGATGAACCTGTCCAACGCCGGCCAGATCGTCATCGACACGGCGACCGGCACGATCAGCCCGGTGGCCTTGGCGTACAACCGGATCTCCGTGCGGCACTCCGGCAAGTGCCTCGACGTCGCCAACGTCAGCCAGGCCGACGGAGCCGCGCTGATGCAGTACTCGTGTGGCAGCGGCGCCAACCAGCAGTTCCGCTTGCAGGCGACCGGCGGGTACTACCAGCTGATCGCCCGGCACTCCAGCAAGTGCCTGGACGTGAGCGACAACAGCACGGCGGACGGCGCGGCCGTGCAGCAGTGGAGCTGCACCTCCGGCCAGAACCAGCAGTGGTCCGTCGTCGACGTCGGATCGGGTTACTCCAGGCTGGTGGCGCGGCACTCCGGCAAGTGCCTGGACCTGCCCAGCAGCTCGCAGGACAACATCCAGTTCAAGCAGTACCCGTGCAACGGCGGGCAGAACCAGCAGTTCCAGATCACCCGCGTCTGACCGGCGAACGCCGGGCGACCGCCTTCGACCCGATTCCCTGCGATCGGGTCGAAGGCGGTCTCGGAGGCGACCACCGGCGCCGTGGTCGCGGGCGGGCTCAGCCCGGGTACACCTGCTGCTGCGACAGCTGCGCGTAGGCCTTCTCGAACTGCCACCGCGCCTTGTCCCGTGCTCCCGGCGCGCCGGGGGACGGACCGGCGAAGGAACTCTTCAGCAACCCGATGCCGTCGAGCACGTCCGTGGCGGCCGATGTCAACCACGGGAGGTCGGGCCGCGGCGAGAAGTCCCGGGTCGGGCCGCCGACACCCGCCTGCCGCAAGAGCATCGTGGATCGCCCGCTCAGGCTCGCGACGGTGGTCAACGCGTTCATCGCCTCGTCCCGCAACCCGGCGCTGACCACGGGGTCCGCCGTGTGCGCGGCTTCACCGAACAGGCGGATGCCGTCGACGACCAGTTCGGCGATGCGGTTCTCGACCTGGGGGAAGACCGCGGGTTCCTGCCTCCAGACGTACGTGAGCCCGCACTGCGGGCACCCGAGGATCAGGTCGAGGGGCCGGTGCACCAGGATCTCCTCGCAGACGAACTGCACCCGTCCGTTCATCACCACCGGCCAGCAGAGCAACCCCGATGAAGTCGCGTTCGCCGGGACGGGCACGAATGCCATGAGCAGCAACGTGAGCGGAACAGCCAACAACGACCTCAGTCTTCTGCGCGACATGGCCTGCCTGCCTTCATCCGTAGACGGCACGTGATCACGGCGAAGTCTGGGTGGCACGAGGCCGGGTGCGCCGGCCATGTCGAAGAACAGAACGGATCCCGCGTCGCGCGCTAGCCTGGTCGGGGCACTGACTCGATGCGGAGGCGGACGTGTCGCAGGCGGATCCCGGTGACCACGTCCGGCGGCAGTTGCGCACGCTCCAACGGGTTGTGGGCGGTCCGACGGACGGCGTGCTGGCGCGGCGCAGCGGTGTCTCGGCCGCGACGTTCTCCGAGGTGATGTCCGGCAAACGGCGGCCACGCGCGGAGTTCGTCGCCAAAGTCGTCTCCGGCTGCCTGGTGTCCGCGCGCATGAACGGTCACGCGCCGCTGGACGTCCGGCGCGTCCTGCACGCCCTGCGGCTGCCCGACCACACCGCCGCCGACGCGGGCATCCTCGAACGCGATGACGACCTGAGCCGCTGCTCCGCCGTCCTGGACGCGGTCCGCTCCCGGGTCGGGGCCACCGTCGTGGTCGAGGGACCGGCGGGGATCGGCAAGTCGGAAGTCGTGGCGCAGGTGTGCGCGGAGGCCGCGGTCCGCGGGATCGTGCCGCTGGCGGTGCGCGGCAACCACCGTGACCGGACGATGGCGTTCGGCGCGGCCCGGACGTTGTTGGCGCGCTGGGTGACCGGCCACCCCGCCCGTGATCAGCGGGCACTGTTCGCGGGTGCGGCGGAGTTCGCGCGCGTCCCGCTCGGTGTGCCGCGTCCCGGACGGCACAACCCCGCCTCGGTGATCGGCCTGACGGAGGCGCTGTACTGGCTCGTGGTGAACGCGACGTCCCTCGTCGGCGAGGGACGCGAGGACGAAGGGCTGTTGCTGGCCGTCGACGACGCGCACTGGCTCGACGAGGAGTCGTTGTCGTGGCTGGAATTCCTCGGCGACCGCCTCACCGGACTACCCGTCGTGGTCCTGCTGGCCTACCGCCCGCACGAGAGCCACGCGGCGGCGTTGGCACGGATCGCGCTGCGCGCCGAGGAAGTGATCCGGCCACGTCCGCTCGGTCCCGACGCGGTGCGGACGATCATCAGCCGCGGCCTGCCGTCCCGTCAGGCCGTGGACGAGCGGTTCTGCGCGGCGTTCCTGGAACGCAGCGGCGGCAACCCGTTCTACCTGCGGTGGATGCTGGACGTCGCGCGGGAACGCGGTCTGAAGCCCACCGCGTCCGACGTCGAGGCGGTCGGCACGCTCACGCCCCGCAACGTCGTGATGTACCTCAACGAACGCCTGGGCGGCCTCGGTCCCGACGCCCGCCGATTAGCCCAGGCGATCGCCGTGCTGGGCCCCGGCAGCCCACTCGGCGACGCCGCACGCCTCGCCGACCTGGCACCCGAAGAGGCGAAGCTCCAGTACGACCGGCTGTGCAACGCGGCGATCCTCTCCCCCGCGCCGACGTCGGACTTCCACCACCCGATCATCCGCAGCGCGGTCTACGACGACATGGACCCGTCGCTGCGCAGCGACGTCCACCTCGAAGCCGCCCGGCTCCTGCACGACCGGCACGCCGCGTCCGAGGCCGTCGCCGCGCACCTGCTCCACGTCCACGCGGACGCCGACCCGTGGGTGGTCGACCGGCTGGACGAGGCGGCCTCGGAGGCGTGGGCGTCCGGCCTGTCCACCACCGCGGCCCGTTACCTCCACCGGGCGGTCGACGAACCGCCACCGCCCGACCAGCGCGGCCGGGTCCGACTCCGGTACGGCCAGGCCTTGGCGCTGGGACCGGTCGCCGCGGCGTTGCCCGAACTGCTCGCCGCCTACCGCGAGGCCCCCGACGACGCGCTGCGCACCGAGGCCGCTATCGCGCTGGCCAAGACCCACGGCTACGCCCACCAGCTCGGCGAGAGCGTACGCATGCTGGACACGGCAATAGACCTCTGCGCGGACGAGGGACTGCGCCGGCAAGCGCTGGCCGAGCAGTTGCTGTGGGCCGCCTGGTGGGCCGACGATCCGCTCCGGGCCGACCGCACGTACTTGCTCGACCGGATCGTGCCCCCGTTGACCGGCGACACCTACGTCGAACGGCTGCTGATCGCCCTGCACGCGTGGAGCCTCGTGCTGCGCGGACGTCCACGGACCGAAGCGCTGACAGCGGTCCACCGCGTCATCCGCCGCGGGCTCGTGTTCGCCGACGTGGACAAGGGCATGGAAGTCGCGACCATCACCGCGTTCATCCACATGTACTCCGGCGAGGCCGTTGTCGCGCACGGCCTGCTGGAGCAGGCGATCGAGGAGTTCGAACGCGACGGGTGGCGGGGCACCCACCTCGCGTTCGCCTACGCCAACCGCGGCCGTTCGGCCCTGATGTGCGGCCGGCTCTCCGATGCCGTGGCCGACGCCGACATCGCGCTCCGACTGGCACGCCGAAGCGGTGACGGGACACCCGCCGAGTGGTTCGCCACCGGCGCCCTGGTCGAAGCGCTCGTGGCCCGCGGCGACATCAGTCGGGCGGCGACGGTCAGCGCGTGCGGCGGCTACCGCGAACAGCGGCCGGACGCCGTGATCCTGCCCGTGCCGCAAGCCGTTCTGGGCACGCTGCTCCTGGCCCAGGGTCACCGCGACCAGGCCGCCGCCACCCTCCGCGACGTGGGCCGCCGACTCGACGCCGCGCCCATGACCAACCCGGCGGTGTGCCCGTGGCGCTTCGAACTCGCCCGCGCCCTGCGTCACTCGGCGCCACGTGAAGCGCGGGAAATCGCTGCCACGGCGCAAGAACAGGCCGACCTCTTGGACGACCCCACGACCCGCGGACGTGCCCTCCGGGTGCTGGCGGCGGTGAACCCGTCCACCGAGCACTTGGAGGAATCCGCCCGCCTGCTCCGGGATTCGGCCGACCGTTGGCAGTACCTCCAGACCGTGACCGACCTGGGCCGAGCACTGGCGCGCTCCGGACACACCGCGGACGCCCGCCGCGCGTTCACCGAGGCACTCGCGTTGGCGGACGAATGCGGCGCGATCGCCCTGCGCGAGGACATCGCCCGCCGCCTGGCCGTCACCGGAGCCAACGCCGACCACCCGCGACCGGCCAACGCCCTGTCACCGCGGCTGAGACGGGTAGCGGAGCTGTCCGCCGAAGGACTTTCGGAGGCGGAGATCGCGCACAAGGTGGTCCTGAGCCTGGAAACCGTGCGAACCCTCGTCCACGAGGCCCACGCCAGGATGAACACGACTTCACGCGCCGAACTCCGCCAAGCCCTGGCCCGCTGAGAGATGTGAAAGCGAGATGTGGAGGCGCCCGAACACTGGGAAGGCGTGCACCCGATAGCATGGCCGGCGCACTCTTGGTCCTGGCCGTGTCGCTGCCCGGCGTGCCACCGGCCGCAGGAGCGGCGGACACCGGTCACGAGCCCAAGCTCACGGACAGTCCGGGCTACCACCTCCGCAACGTGAGCTCGAACCTCTGCCTCGCGGCACGGGCCGGCTCAGGCGAGCGCCCGGTGGTCCAGACGACGTGCGACTACAACGCCGACGCGTACTGGCCCGACCAGTACTGGCTGTTGCTGCCCGTCGACGAAGCCAACGAGTACTGGCGGATCTACAACACGAGCCTCCGACTCTGCGTCGTGGCACGCAACTACGTGGAGTCCTCCACGGTCGGGACGGTGTGCGGCACTCAGGGCACGTGGCAGTACGTGGACGGGATCTGGCACCGGGAATTCTCCGACAAGTTCGACGCGCACCGGTACGTGAACCACAAGACGGGCCTGTGCCTGACGGCCCGCGGTGACGCGGAGATCCGGGCGTTCGCCACGGCGTGCGACTCGGGGGCAGCGGACCAGCACTGGTGGTGAAGCGGTAGGTCAGCCCGGTCCCCGTCCACGTCACCGTGGGCGGGGACCGGCTGTCACGTGGTGAAGCGGAAGTGGACGGTGCGGTTGTACTGGCCGGCGGCGACGGTTCGTTGGCTTTCCGGGCCGAGGGTGTCGGCGGTGTGGAACTTGTTGCCGATGGCCGGGATGGCGTCCAGCAAGGAGATGCCGCCGCCGGGGAACGGGGCGGTGGCGCTCATCGGGCTGGTGCCGACGTCGGGTGTGAACAGGCGGAGGAAGAGGCTCTCCTGTTCCGACACCAGGGTGATGGTGCCTTCGGTGGTGCGCAGGGCGGCCCAGTAGGTGTTGGCGTGGTAACCCTTGAACTCCGGGTACTGCCAGCCGGTCGCGCCGGTGGCGGTGGTGTTGTAGTTCTTGGTCCACACGCCGTGGTGCACGCCGCGCATCCGGTTCTTCCACACCCGGTGCGGTCCGTCGCCCAGCCACGTCAGGCCGAGCACCCGGTTCTCCGGGTAGTCCAGGTTCACGCCGAGGAAGTCGTGGGGACCCGTGCGGGTGTATCGGTACTCCAGGCGCAGCCACCCGTTCGAGTCGAGACGCCACCGCACCTGGTTCAGGTCCCCGCTGTAGTCCGCCTGCACGACGTGCCCGGTGCCGTCACGGCGGTGCGAGAAGCCGGTCAACGTCGCCGAGCCCACCGCCAACGCCGGCCCGTTGGTGAGCGACACGACGCCGCCGTCGCGGGTGACGCGGGTGATCCGGCCGGACGACTTGCCGATCGTGACCGCCGTGCCGTTCGCCGTCATGGTGACGCTGCCCGAATCCTCCGAGACGGACGTGGTGCCGGACACCGGGACCACCACCCGCCGGGCGATGTCGACCGCCTTCTTGATCCGCCAGCTCCACGTGCCGATCGTCCGGCCGCCGGGGTCGAGGACGTCGATCCGCATCGTGTCGGCGTCCATCCACGTGCCGGGCAGGGTGAGCACGACCGCGCCGGTCGCTCCGGGAACGGCGTTCGGACCGGTCGCGGTCCCGTGCGCGATGACGGTCGGCACGGTGCTCGCAGCGCCCGGTGCGGGTTGCCGGAGCAGTTGCCAGGCGAACCGGCAGCTCTGGAGGTTGGTGTGGTCGTACCGGTTCACCACGTTGACGCGGCCGTCGAAGCCCGTCGGGAACGTGGTGGCGTAGTAGGCGGGATTGGCCAGTTGCACCGGTGACCAGATGTCCCGGACGGCGTAGAAGCTGCCTTCCTTCTCCCGGAACGGCCCGAGGATGCCGTCCGGGCCCGAGTTCCCGGTGGTGTCGATCGCGCCGCCCCGGTCGTCCCGGACCAGGCCCTCGTCCACGAACGCCCAGATGAACCCGCCGGCCCTGCGCGGTCCGGCGCCCAGCAGCGCCCAGTAGTCGTTGAGTCCCGCTCCCCCGCCGCCGTCGTAGAGCGCGTGCAGGAACTCGGTCGGCAGGTGGATCGCCGGGCCGTTGAGGATGGTGCGGGTGCTGTCGTAGGTCTCGTAGTGGTCGGTGTTGATCCCGCTGAACGTCGCCCACGGGTGGATCACCGGGCGGCGTTGGACGTCGTAGCGGGCGTAGTCGTCGTCCAGCGCGGTGTTCCAGCCGCCTTCGTTGCCGTTGGCCCACATCACGATCGACGGGTGGTTGACGTCGCGGGTCACCATCGACGCGACCAGGGGTGCGCCGACGCCTTCGTCGTAGCGCTTCTGCCATCCGGCCAGCTCGTCGATCACGTAGAGGCCGAGTTCGTCGCACAGGTCGAGGAAGAACGGGTCCGGCGGGTAGTGGGACATCCGCACGGCGTTGTTGTTCATCTCCTTCATCAGCAGGATGTCCATGCGCGCCATGCGCGGGCTCGACGCGCGGCCCAACGTCGGCCAGAACGTGTGGCGGTTCGTGCCCTTGAGGATGACCTTCGCGCCGTTGACGTACACGCCGTCACCGGCACGCACCTCGACCGTGCGGAAGCCGAACCGTTCCGTGAGCCCGTGCAAGGGGACACCTGCGGCGTTGGTCAGTTGCACGTCGACCAGGTGGAGGTTCGGCGCCTCCGCGGTCCAGGTCGGGGGTGAGGACACGGACGTCGTCAGCGTCGCCGTTGTCGCACCGGGGTTGACGGCCACGGAGAACGTGCCGCCGACGGCCGTGCCGTCGAGCCGCCGGAGCTGCCCGACCACGCGGCCGGCCGTGCTCACACCGGCCAGGTGCACGTCCATCCGGAACGCGCCGGTGTGCTTCGCGTCGATCGCCACCCGGTCGATCCGGGACGCCGGGAACGCCTGGAGCGACACCGGCCGGTAGATGCCGCTGAAGTTCCAGTAGTCGCCCCGGCGCTCGGCGTCGTTCACCGAGTTGTCCGCCGAGTCCCGGCTGACGGTGACCTCCAGCAGGTTCTCCTGCCCCAACCGCAGCAACGACGTGACGTCGTACCGGAAGCGGTAGAACCCGCCCTGGTGGGTCGGACCCGCGACGGCGCCGTTGACGCGTACCTGTGTGTCGGTCATCGAGCCTTCGAACACCACGAAGACTCGTCGGCCGGACCACGTCGAGGGCGGGGTGAAGCGGTGTCGGTAGAGGCCCTTCTCGTTGGGCCTGATGTTCCAGCCCCACTGGTAGGTGCCGAACCCGTGGCACTCCCAGTTCGACGGTGTCGGGATGGTGCGCCACGCGCCGGCGTTGCGGCCCTCGGTGACCTGGAAGTCCCAGGGCACGGTGTTGTCCGCGTCGGAGCCGGTCAGCAGGAGGGTTTCGGTGGCCGGACCGGTGGGTGCGGCGTGGGCCACCGCGGGCACGCCCAGCGCGGACAGTCCTGCGACGCCCAGTCCGGTCGCGCCCAGCTCCAGGAAGTTCCGGCGGGTGAAATCCATCTGGACCTCCAGGTCGACGCCGACTTTCGCAACGTAGCGCACCACCCGGCAGACGAACAAGGACTTAGTGTCAGCCTGCAACTAACGTTGACAGCGCGGAAGTCGGTGTGCCAGGTTCAAACGACTTCCAACGCGATGCGACGTCTGGTCGCACCGTTGCGCTTCCCCGCATCGAGCCCTGTGACCGGGGCCGACCCGGCGTGCGATCAAGGAGACCCCGTGAAGAGACTGCTGCGCGCCGCGTTGACGGCCGTGCTCGTCGCCGCTGTCGTGCCGGTCGTGCTGACCCTCGCCGCTCCGGCGCAGGCGTTGGAGAACGGCTTGGGGCGCACCCCGCAACTGGGGTGGAACAACTGGAACAGCTTCGGCTGCGACGTCAACGAGAGCCTGGTCCGCCAGACCGCCGACGTGATGGTCAGCAGCGGCATGGCCGCGGCCGGCTACACGTACGTCAACATCGACGACTGCTGGTCCGAGTGGAACCGCGACGCCGGCGGCAACCTGGTGGCGTCGCGCACCAAGTTCCCCAGCGGCATGAAGGCGCTCGCGGACTACGTCCACGGCAAGGGCCTCAAGATCGGCATCTACTCCTCCGCCGGGCTGACCACGTGCGCGGGTTTCCCGGCCGGCCTCGGCAACGAGCAGCGCGACGCGGACCTCTGGGCGTCATGGGGCATCGACTACCTGAAGTACGACAACTGCGGCGACCACCAGGGCCGCACCGCGCAGGACCGCTACACCGCGATGCGTGACGCGCTCGCCCGGACGGGCCGGCCGATCCTCTTCGCGATCTGCAACTGGGGCAACGACAACGTCGTCCAGTGGGGTGCCGCGACCGGCAACTCGTGGCGCACCACCGGCGACATCGAGGGCAACTGGCCCTCGGTCATGGGCATCCTGGACGCCCAGCCCCGCTATGCCGGAGCCTCGCGTCCCGGCGCGTGGAACGACCCCGACATGCTGGAGGTCGGGCACGGCCTGACCGACACCGAGTCCCGCGCGCACTTCAGCCTGTGGGCACTGCTCAACGCGCCGTTGTTGGCGGGCAACGACTTGCGCACCATGACCGCCGCGACCAGGGACATCCTGACCAACACCGAAGTCATCGCGGTGAACCAGGACTGGGGCGGCCGTCAGGGCAACCGGATCGTCGACAACGGCAACACCGAGGTCTGGACCAAGCCGATGGCCAACGGTTCCGTCGCGGTCGTCCTGCTCAACCGAGGCAGCGGCGCCACGACGGTCTCCACGACGGCCGCGCAGATCGGCCTCGGTTCCGCGAGCAGCTACTCGGTGCGCGACCTGTGGGCGCACACGACCGGCACCAGCAGCGGCACGATCAGCACCTCCGTTCCCTCGCACGGCGCGGCTATGTACGTCGTGTCGGGAGGCGGCGGCAACCCCGGGTCGACGTTCTCCTTGCTCAACAACGAATCAGCGCGTTGCCTCGACATCACCGGCGCTTCGCAGGCGAACGGCGCGCTCGCCGAGATCTGGGACTGCAACGGCCAGGCGAACCAGCGGTTCACCGCCACCACCGCCGGTGAGCTCCGCGTCTACGACAGCACCAAGTGCCTCGACGTCATGGGCGGCGGCACCGCGAACGGCACGGCGGTCGCGATCTGGGACTGCAACGGCGGGGCCAACCAGCGGTTCACCGTCAACACCGACGGCACGATCCGGGCCGTGGGCTCCGCCAAGTGCCTCGACGCCGCCGGGACCGCGAACGGCACCAAGACCGTGATCTGGGACTGCAACGGCGGCGCCCGGCAACGGTGGACCCGCGCTTGATGCCGTCATCGCCGACGAACCCCGAAGAACACCACGGCATTTCACCAACGGGAGAACCAGTGGAACCAGGACGACCGGCCCCCACCGACGTGAGCCGGCAACGCAAACCGATCCGCCTGCTGCTGGCGGCCCTCGTGGCCGTGCCGGTGCTCGTGGGCACCCTGCTGACCGTCACCTCCGCGTCCGCGGCCACCACCACGATCAGGGGTGTGGGCTCCGGACGGTGCGTGGACGTCCCCGGCGCGTCGCAGACCAACGGCACGCAGGTCGCCTTGTGGGACTGCACCGGCGGCGCGAACCAGACCTTCAACACCACCGCGTCCAAGCAGTTGCAGGTGTACGGCAGCAAGTGCCTCGACGCCTCGGGCGGCGGCACCGCGGCCGGGACCAAGGTCGTCATCTGGGACTGCAACGGCGGCGCCAACCAGCAGTGGAACGTCAACAGCGACGGCACGATCCGCGGCGTGCAGTCCGGGTTGTGCCTGGACGCGTCCGGCGCGGGCACCGCGAACGGCACGCTGATCGTGCTGTGGACGTGTTCCGGCGGGTCGAACCAGAGGTGGACGACGTCCGGCGGCACCACGACCACCACGACCACTCCCCCGGGCTCCACGCCGGTGGCACGGCACGGGCAGCTGCACGTCTGCGGCACCACGATGTGCGACCGCAACAACCAGCGGGTGCAGCTGCGCGGCGTGAGCAGCATGTGGCTGAACTGGGAGTCCCAGCCCTACGCGGAGAACCTGTCGGCGCTGCGGTGGATGCGGGACAACTGGAACCTCCAGGTGATCCGCGCCGCCATGGGCGTGGAACCCTCCGGGGCGTACCTGAGCGACCCGAACAAGGCGCGCGGGCAGGTCGAGACGATCATCAACAACGCCGTCGCGGCCGGGGTGTACGTGATCGTGGACTACCACGCCCACGAGGCGAACCGGTCCCAGTCCCAGGCGGTCGCGTTCTTCGCCGACCTGGCCCGCCGCTACGGCCACCTGCCCAACGTCATCTGGGAGCCCTGGAACGAACCGCTCCAGGTCAGCTGGACCACCGTGATCCGGCCGTACCACCAGGCCGTCGTCAACGCGATCCGGTCCGCCGACCCGGACAACATCGTCGTGCTCGGCACCCCGACCTGGTCGCAGGACGTGGACGTGCCCGCGTCCAACCGCGTGTCCGGCACGAACCTGATGTACACGCTGCACTTCTACTCGTGCAGCCACGGCTCCTGGCTGCGCGCCAAGGGCGACACCGCGATCCGCTCCGGTCTGGCCCTCTTCGTCACCGAGTGGGGTGCGAGCCACGCGGACGGCGGCACGGACGGCCGGGTCTGCCTGTCCGAGGCACAGGCGTGGATCGACTGGATGCGCGCCAACGGCGTCTCGTGGACCGCGTGGAAGCTCGACGTGGGCAACGACTCCACCAACCTGCTGGCCCGGGGCGCGCCGGTCACCGGGGGGTGGACGAACTACCTCCACGGCCACGCGCCGTTCGTCGTGACCAACATGAGGTGACGCCACCGCGGACCGCATGACGGCGCGCGGGACCGCGTCGGTCCTGCGCGTCGCCGTGCGACGGCATATCCTGGTGCCCGGTACCGGACACCAGGAAGGACACCATGCCGCTCGCACCGGACGACCCACCCACCGGCCGCCCGCCCGTGGTCGACTTGGCGACCTGGCAGGCCGCCCGTGACGAGCTCCTGGTCCGAGAGAAGGCCCACACGCGCGAGGGTGACGCGCTCGCCGCGGCCCGCCGCCGGCTGCCGATGGTGGAGTTCGACGGCACGGTGGAGGTCGTCGGGCCCGATGGTCCGGTGCCGTTCCTGGATCTGTTCCAGGGCCGCGACGAGCTCGTGGTCTACAAGCACATGTGGTACGACGGCGCGCCGCACCAAGGGCAGTGCGAGGGCTGCACCACCACAGCCTGGCACCTCAAGGACGCCGTCTACCTCAACGCCCGCGGCGTCTCCTTCGCCATCCTCACCACGGGCCGCTGGGACGAGGTGGCCTCCTACGTCGAGTTCATGGGCTACACCCAACCCTGGTACTCGGTGCACGACGTGGCGGAGCCGGTCGGTGGCGAAATGGGTTACCTCACCTGCTTCCTGCGCGACGGCGACCGCGTGTTCCTGACCTACTCCACGACCGGCCGCGGCACCGAGCGGGTCAACGGGTCTTTGGGCCTGCTCGACCTGACGCCCTACGGCCGCGGTGAGGCGTGGGAGGACAAGCCCGAGGGCTGGCCGGAGGGCGATGTCCCTTGCTGGTCCTGGCGCTCGGACGCGGACGGGAACCCCACCTGGGGGCCGACGAGTCGCCCCGTGCCGCAGTGGACCCGGCCCGGCGCGACCCCCGTGGACACCCTCGGCCGGCACGGCCCCTATCACTGATCACTTGACGGCTCCGCTGGTGATGCCGGAGATGATCCGGCGTTGCGCGACCGCCAGCAGGACGACGAGCGGCAGGCTCATCAGGACCACGTAGCCGAAGATCAGGTGCCAGTTGTTGAGGTACAGCCCCGCGCTCGCGACCCGGAACAGGTTGAGCGGCAGGGTGTCGAGCCGTCCGCCGACGACGAAGAACGCGTAGAACACGTCGTTCCAGACGTAGAGGCAGATGAGAATCGTCGCGGTGGCGAGGACCGGGCGCAGCATCGGCAGGACCACCCGGCGGAACACCGTGAACGGGCCGGCGCCGTCGATCTGGGCCGCCTCCTCCAGCGCGGTGGGGATGGTGCGGACGAAGCCCGTCACGAAGAAGATCACCGTGGACATGTAGATGCCGAGGTAGACGCCGATCATGCCGACCGCGCTGCCGGCCAGGCCGAGTTGGCGCAGCAGCAGCACGACGGTGACGACGGCCGGTGGCAGCACGATGCCGCTGATGGCCAGGGCGTACAGCACGGCGTTGAGGCGGGTGGCGCGGCGGGCCAGGATCCACGCGGCCATCGACCCGAAAGTGAGCACTCCGGCCACTGTCGGCACGACGACGAGCAGGCTGCCGAGGAACGCCGCCGGCACCTCGCCGTCCACCCAGACCTTGCTCAGGTTCTCCAGCAGCTGCCACCGGGTCGGCAACGAGAGGTCGGGGTCGAGGGCTTCGCCCTGCGACTTGCCCGCGGTCACCACGACGAGCCACAGCGGGATGCCGATGACGCCGAGCACGAGCGCCGTGGTGACGAACGGTTGCAGCCTGGTCCAGATGCGCGCGTCGCTCCCACGCGGACGGGCGTTCTGCGATGGGGTCACAGGATCTCCTCGCGCTTGCGCAACGTGCGGATCACCGGGAAGGCCATCAGGGCGACCAGCAGGAACAGCACCAGGCTCATCGCGGTGGCCTGGGCGAACAGGCCCTGCCCGAACGTGCGGTAGATGAAGATGTTCAGGATCTCGGTGGTGCGGGCCGGTCCGCCGCCGGTGGTGGCCTGCACGATGTCGAACCCGTTCATGGAGCCGAGCAGGGCGGTGGCCACGTTGAACGTCACGGCGGGCGCCAGCAGCGGGGACTTGATCAGCCAGAACGTGCGCCAGCGGGACGCGCCGTCGATGCGTGCCGCCTCCAGCATGTCCTCGGGGATCGTCTTGAGGCCGGCCAAGTAGATGAGCATCGACAGGCCCATCCACTTCCACGCGTGGATCAGCGCGACGACCACGATCGACCACGTCGTGTCACCCAGCCACGCGTAGTCGAACGTCCGGCCGATGATCACGCCGATCAGCCCGTTGAGGCTGCCTTCCGGCTTCAGCAGGGCCTGGAAGATGTAGCCGACGGCGAGCGCGGACATCAGCACGGGCACGAGGAAGAAGATCCGGGCCACGCGGTTGAGCCGGGTGTCGCGTTCGAGCAGCACCGCGAGGCCGAAGCCGAAGAGGTTCTGGAACAGCGCGACCAGCACCGCGTAGACGATGGTGATCCGCACCGCCCGGAACAGGGTGCCGTCCGACGCGAGCTGGGTGAAGTTGTCCAGGCCGGTCGGGTTGATCGCCGACTTGAACCCGGACCAGTCCGTGAACGCGTAGACGAAGTTGTAGAGCGTGGGCAGGAAGAAGAACACGAGCAGGATGGCGAACGCGGGCACCATGAACCACATCGGATGCGTCCGGCGGTTGATGCCGCTCGCGCGGCGCGTGGTGCCCCGTCGCGATGTCGGTCGGGGTGCGGCCCGCTCCAGCACGGGCGTTTGTTCTGCTAGGCGCATCTGTCGTGCGGCTCCTTGATCAGGTGGTGCGCGTCGGGTGCGTGCGGCCCGCACCCGACGCGCACGGGGCTCAGAAACCCGGCGCCCCGGCTGCCTTGGCCAGTTGGGCGAACTGGTCCTGGGTGGCCTTGGCGACCTCTTCCGGAGTCATCGTCCCCACGATCATGTCCGCGAGGTTGATGTAGAGGTCTGGGTTGGCGATCGCCAGGGCCTGCATGGAACCGACCGCCGTGGGCAGCGAGCCGTGCACGTCGATCAGCGCCTGGGGCACGCCGGGCGGGTCGGAGACGGCGGTCTGGAGCGACACGGTCTTGCGGTCGTTGAGGAACGGCTCGTAGCCGGGCCCCATCCAGTACGACAGCAGCTGCCGGGCCGCGGCCTCGCGCTTGGCGTCACCGGTCCGGAAGGCGACCAGGGCGTTGGACTGGTCCGGGATGAACGTGCCGACGTTGCCGGACGGCGAGATCGGGAAGAACCCGATCTTCTGGTTGAGCGTCGCGGTGTCGGACTTCGCCTGGAGCTGGCCGAAGAACGAGTTCACCTGCACGACCATGGCGGCGTCACCGGCGAGCAGCGCGGCGCCCTGGTCCTCGAACTTGGCGGTCTTGATATCGGCGTTGAACAGCCCTTCGTCGACGAGCGCCTTGTACTTCTTGATCGCGTCGAGCACGACCGGGCTCTCGAACGTCTCCTGGTTGGTGTTGATCCGGTCCCACAGGCCGTTCTTCGCCGCGTCGGCGAGCAGCACCTGGACCCACCACTGGGTGGCCCACCGGTCGCCCGCCATCTCGAAGAACGGGGTGACGCCCTTGGCCTTGAGCGTGCGGGCCGCGGTGACCATGGCGTCGAAGTTCTTCGGCAGCTCGGTGATGCCGTTGGCGGCGAAGACTTCCTTGTTGTAGTACACGCCTTCCACGGCAGGGCTGGTGATCAGGGCGGCGTACCGCTTGCCGTCCAGGATGCCGGTGATGTCACGCAGTTCCGGCTCCAGCTTGGACAGCCAGGGCGCGTCGTCGAGCGGCTGGAGGTTGGTCTTGGCGTTGATGGCCGTGAGCATGGACGCGGTGGGCTGCCAGAACGCGAGGTCCGGCTTGTCGCCGGTGGCCACCTTGGTCTGGATGCCCTGCTCGTAGGGGTCGGGGATGGTGACCACGTCGACCTCGGCGCCGGTCGCCTCCTCGAACGCCGCCACCACCTTCTCCGGCACGGTGTTGCTGTTCTGCGCCGCCCAGACGGTCAGCTTCACACCGTCGAGTGACGCGGTCGGGTCGGCCCAGGTGACGGCGCCGTCGACGGCTGTGTCCGCGCCCGGGTCGCTGCACGCGACGAGCCCCAGCGTGAGCGCAGCGGCGGCGGCGACGCTGATCCATCTGTTCATCGTGCTGTTCCTTCGGTGGTGGAGGGGGTGACCGGCGCGTCGGCGACGATCCGGAAGAGTCGGGCGGAGGCCGGTTCGGCGGGCGCGGTCAGCGTCAAGGTTCCGGTGTCCGGGTCCCAGTCGCACGTCCAGGCGGGCAGTTCACGTGGGTAGAGCACCTCGATGTCGATATGCCGACCACGCAAGTGCGGCAGTGCGAGCACGGCGGCCGTGCCCTCTCCCCCGCGTTGCCACGCCGCCAGGTACGTGACGTCACCGGAGCGGAGCGCGAGGCTGAGCCACGGGTCGTCCCACGCCGGCAGGCCCAAGGGCCACAGCGGCACCGAGGTCGCCAGGTCGGCGCGGATGTCCTGGTTCACCCGCACCGCCGCCCGCACCGAACGCAGCTGCTCGGAGGTCATCAGGTCCAGCCGCCCGGACAGGTAGAGCCGGCCGAGCATCCCCGTGCACACGGTGTACGCGAAGTGCTCGTCGGTCATGTCGGGCTGCGGGTAGGCCCAGCTGGCGGACTGCTCTGGCAGCACCGACATGGGCGCGGACACGGCGATCGGCGGGTACCGCAGCGGGTCCTGCTGGTCGCTGGTGGACTGGAGCTGCATCCGGGACAGCAGGGCGTAGTCCATTCGCATCGCGCCCGACGCGCAGTTCTCCAGGATCAGGTCCGGGTGCCGGTCCAGGACCCGGTCCAGCCACGCCAGGTGGGCCCGGTTGTGGCTCAGCAGCCCGGCGCCGGGGCTGTCCGCGACCAGGTCGGTGCCGGCCCCGGGGTTGATGTTGTAGTCGAGCTTGAAGTAGCCGACGCCCAGGTCCCCGACCAGCCGGTCGACCACCTTGTCGAGGTGCGCGACGGCGGCCGGGTGCCGCATGTCCAGGTGGTACCGGCCGTGTTCGACCAGCCGGACGCCACTGCGTTGCAGGAACGCGGTGTCCGGGAGCTTGTCGGCCACCGGGCTGCGCACGCCGACCACCTCCGGCTCCAGCCACAGGCCGGGGACCATGCCGCGCTCGCGGATGCGGGCGAGCACCTGCTCGATCCCGCGCGGGAACCGGGTGTGGGACGGCTGCCACTCGCCGACGCTGTCCCACCAGTCGGAGCCGTTGTCGTACCAGCCGGCGTCGATGCAGAAGACCTCCGCGCCGACGTCGGCGGCGGCGTCGACCAGCGGCAGGAGCTTCGCCGTGGTCGGGTCGCCCATCAGAGTGTTCATGTAGTCGTTGAACACCACAGGAAGGGCGGTGCGGTCGCGGTGCGGGCGGACGAGTTCGCGCCGGTGCGCGGTGAGGGCGGCGATGGCGCCGTCCACACCGGACTCGGAGACCGCCACCGAGACCGGGACGGTGGTGAACGAGTCGCCGGGCAGCAGGACGTCCTGCCACTGGTGGTCGATGTCCGTCGGGCCGAGCAGCGCCAGGTACGGGCCGTCGAGCCGTTCGCCGACCTCCCACCGCCAGGCGCCGTTGTGCTCCACCTGCCACAGCCACGCCCGCCCGCTCCGGCGGTCGACGATCCCGCCGGTCGGGAGGTGCGTGCCGGTGGACCAGGTGCCGGTGCTGACGGCGGCGAACCGGCCGCGGCCGTCCTGCCCGTGCAGCGGGAGGCCGAGGTCGGGGACGCCGTCGGCACGCAGCGGACGACGGCTCCACCGGCCCTCCCCCAGCCACTCGCTGTCGGCGCGCAGCAGGTCGACGTCCTCGACCCGCACACCGGCGAAGCCCGTGGCGAACGACGTCACCCCGTGCAGTGGCACCGGTCTGTCGCCGGTGTTCGTGACCGTGGTCCTGACCTGGCAGGCGCCGACACCGTCGACCGAGCGGAACGACGTCCTCGCCACCAGCCCGGTCCGCTCGTCGCGCACGTCGACGTGCAGCTCCTCCCACTTCCCGTCACGGGTGCGGGCGGAACCGGCGTAGACCATGCGGCGGCCGAGAGCGGTCTCCGAGAACCGGTGGGACACCCTGGCCCGGCCTTCACCGGCGACCAGCAGCTCCACCAGTGGCTGGGTCGCCCTGGGGTGGACGGTTCCCGGCTCGGCGCCGGACAACGTCCGGACACCGACCGGGCCGTCCGGGGACACGTCCACGACCAGCTCCAGCGCCGAATGGCCCCAGACCACGGTCGTGGCGGACTCCAACGAGATCACCCATCGCTCCTGTCGTGCGTTGTTGATGTGCCGGCGCCTGCCGGCGGGAAGAACAGCGCGAGCTAGCCGATCGGCGCCGCGATCCGGATCAGGTCGATGTTCGGCGCGTACTGCGAGGCGTTGGCGAAGGTGATCGAGTTGCGCCCGGCGGCCAGGTCGACGTCGATCACCGTGGTCCGGTAGGTGGACCACGCCAGCGTGTTGCGGAAGAACGACCGCTTGCCCGGTCCGCCGTTGACGCTGATGTCGGCGTACCGGTCGACGATGTTGTTGTTGTAGGCGTGATCGCCCTTGACCTCGGCGTTGGCGTAGCCGACCACCATCCGGTAGCGGCCGGCGGTGGGCACGGTGACGTTCTCGAACCGCAGGGTGTTCGCGACTCCCGCGCCGATCCAGCCGACGTACCGCCCGCCCGACGCGGCTGCGTCGTTCACCACGACCGCCGTGCCGCCCAACGTGTTGCCGTTCTCGGCCTCGTACGTGGTCACCGTCCCGGTGGCGGGCGTGACGTCCAGGTAGTCGATGTTGATGGCGTCCCGGTCATCGGCCGCGAACGCGTTCACGTCGATGCGGTTGATGCCGGCGGTCAGGAAGACCTTGGTGGTGGCGGTGTTCCAGGTGTTCCAGTCGGCGGTGCCGGGCAGTGACCGGTCGGTGAGGTCGGAGCCGTTGAGCCGCAACCGGATCGAGCGCGTGGCGGGCGCGCCGGTGTACGGACCGGCGGAGTAGCGCAGGCCGACGTCGTAGTAGCCGTCGTTCGGCGCGGTCACCACGAACTTGGTGCTCGCGTTGGTGCTGGCGCCGTAGCCTTCGGTGAAGTAGGTGCCGGAATAGCCAGTGTTCCCGCCGTAGGTGACCCTGGCGCTGCCGTCGAGGCGCGCGTACTCCGCCTCGTAGCGGGACGTGGAGCCCACCGACGACAGGTCGCGGTCCGGCGTGAGCACGACGTGGTAGGCCGACGCGCCCTTGAGGCCGGTCAACGGGATGGTGACCTGGCCGGAGCCGACGGTGTAGTCGCCTTCCCGCACGACGTACGGGCCGGCCGACGGGTTGAGGCCGGAGCTGTCCACGCCCCACACCGTCGCGTGCACCCGGTTGCCGAGGTAGGACGCCGAGCCGAGGCCGCGGACCACGATGTCGGTGTCGTAGGTGCCGGCGGTGGTGCTGTTGCCGCCGAAGACGATCCGGGCCTGCTTCTTCGCCGGGTCGAGCGCGGCGACGCCTTGCAGGGAGCCGCCGGGCGAGGGCGGGGTGACGGCCACCGTGCGGCCGGTCAGCTCGCCGTACCACTTGTACATCCACCACGCGCCGGTCGCCTGGTTGTTGCGGGTCACCAGGTCGTTGAGCCCGCCCGCCGTGGTCCAGTACGCCAGGCAGCCGTCGACCTTCGAGGCCTCGAACTTGGCGACGAACTGCACCAGGTTGCCGGGCACGCCGAGGTCGCCGGAGCCGCGGCCGTACTCGTTGATGGAGATCTGCCGCGAGCTGACGCCGAGGCTGCGTTCGATGGACCGGTAGTCGTCGTAGTGCTGCTGCCAGGAGCTGAAGAAGTCGTCACCCAGTTCGTGCCAGGCCATCACGTCGGGCAGCACGCCGTTGTCCCGGCTGTACTGGAGGAACGCCCGCAGGTCGCCCGACCGGTAGTTGGAGAAGCCCGGTCCGGCGATCCGCGCGCCGGGGTCGATGGAGCGGATGCGCTGGTAGACGGTCTTCCAGTCGGCCAGGAACCGGCCCCTGAGCTCGCTGGAGTACCAGATCCAGTCGGGTTCGTTGAACGGCACGTACACGTACGACGCGCGGTGCGGGTCGGCGACGACCTTGCGCACCATCACGTCCACTTTGGACAAGTAGTCGTTGATGCCCAGGTTCTCGTAGGGCCAGTTCTGGTAGATGTCCTGCATGTAGATCTGGACCTCGCGGCCACCGGCGCGCTTGAACATCGGCGCGATCTTGAGCGCGTCACCGTTCGGGTGTTGCAGGCCGTCGGGCGCCTTCTGCGCGGTGACGCGGGGGTTGAGCGCGGCCAACATGGTCTCGTTCGGGATTCCCTCGTCACCGAGGCCGTACAGGAACCCCGTGGCGCCGTACCGCAGCGCGCCCGTGTCCACCCCCAGGTCGACCACGAGCTGCGATGGCGCCGCACCCGCCGTGGGCGGCAGACCCGTCACCGCCAAGGCCGCCACCACGGCGTACCAAGCGATCTTCACCTTTGCCGACCTCATCGTCGTTCCTCCTAGTCGCGGGGTCGAACGGCTGGCGCAGAGCGGCGGATGCGGACCAGCCGGCCGAGCGAAAGCGAGCCGGTGACCTTCGTGCTGATCACGACTATGTGACCGGTCACATCGACACGCCCAAGAGTGTGAACGCTCACATCCCTCGAGGAGAAGACCGCGTTACGTTGTTGTTACCTACATCTCCGGGGTGCCCTGCTCACCGAGGGGGCGCGGTCGACTCCCGCACGACCAGGGACGGCGCGGCCAACACCGCGGCCGGTCCCGACACGCCGTCCAGTTCGGCCACGACCGCCGTGAGGCACGCGCGCCCGAGTGCCACGAAGTCCATCCGCACGGTGGTGAGCGCGGGAGTCCAGTACGCCGCGCCGGGCACGTCGTCGAAACCCACGATGCTGACGTCCCCCGGCACGTCCCGGCCCGCTTCGTGCAGTGCCCGGCGCACGGCCAGGGCGGTGTCGTCGTTGCCGCAGAGGATCGCTGTCACGTCGGTGTCGGCCGCCAACCGCTGTCCGGCCTGGTAGGCCGAGCGGACGTCCCACCCGGCGGGGACGACGGGCGGAACCGGGGCGTCCGCCTGCTCGAGGGTGTCGCGCCATCCGGCCTGGCGGGCGCTCGTGCCGGTCTCGGACGGGATGGCGACGTGGTGCACCGTGCGGTGGCCCAAGGCGAGCAGGTGCCGCGTCGCGTCGGCCACCGCCTGCCGCTCGTCCAGGTAGATCATGGGCCGCGGGATGTCGGCGAGTCCGCCGGCCTCGGTCGCGGCGACGGCGGGCACGTCCGCCGGGAGCGCCCGCAGGACACCCGCCCCGGCCGCGTCGAAGGCGACCACGATGACGCCGCCGGCGTTCGGGTCGCTCACGTACTCCACCGCGTGCCGTACGTCCACGGGGCGGTCGGACTCGACCACTCTGATGCCGACCGCCAACCCGTTGGCGCGGGCCGCTTCCTCGATGCCCTGGAGCGTCGAGGCGTAGCCGTACAGGGTGGTGTTGGCGGTGACCACCGTGACACCGCCCGACCGGCCCGAGCCCAGCGCGCGGGCGGCCCGGTTCGGCCGGTACCCGAGCCGTTCGATGACGTCGAGCACCTGCCGGCGGGTGTCCGGGAGGACGTTGGGCGAGTCGTTCAGCACCCGGGACACGGTCTGGTAGGACACGCCGGCGGCGGCCGCGACATCACGGATGCTGGGTGCGGTGGGCCGCCCGCGCTTGCGTGCGGGCATACCGGCGGGTGTTGTCACCCGGACATCGTGATCCGCGACGCCGGCGGCGTCAAAACCGGCCGGTCAGGATGCCGGCCGGTCAGGATGCGGGCAGTGAGACGAACCCCTCGCTCACCAGCCAGTCGCGGGCGACGGCGGCCGGATCCCGACCGTCGACGTCAACCTCGGCGTTGAGCCGTCGGATGGTGTCGTTGTCGAGCTTGGCCACGATGGGCGCCAACACCTGTCCGACCTGCGGGTGGGCGGTGTGGAAGTCGTCGCGCAGCACGATCGTGGCGTTGTACCGGGGGAAGAACTTCTTGTCGTCCTCCAGCACCACCAGGTTCAGCGCGACGATGCGGCCGTCGGTGGTGAACACCTCGCCGAAGTTGCACAGCCCCGTGGAGGTCGCGGTGTAGATCGTGCCGGTGCCGAACGTCTTGACCTCGGTCGCGCCGGGATCGAAGCCGTACGCCTTCGCGACACCGGGGAACCCGTCGTTGCGGCTGACGAACTCCGTCTCCAGGCAGAACACGCCCTTGTCCGGTGAGGCGGTGATCAGGGCGGCCATGTCCGAGGTGGTCCGCAGGTTGTTGGCCTTGGCGAACTCCTCGGTGACGGCGAAGGCGTAGGTGTTGTCGATGGCCGAGTAGTCCAGCCAGACGAGGCCGTTGCGGGCCAGGTCGGCTTCGCGCACCGCCTCGTACTGCGCCCGCTCGTCGGGGATCGGGTCGGTGTTGCCCAGGTAGCTGATCCACCCGGTGCCGGTGTAGTCCCAGGACAGGTCGACGTCGCCGGTGATCAACGCCTGGCGGGCGCTGTTCGAGCCCTGGATGTTCGTCATGTCCCGCACGTCGGCGCCGGCCGCGACCAGGGCGACCTCGGCGATGTAGCCGAGGACCTGGTTCTCGGTGAAGTCCTTGGAGCCCACCGCGATGTCCAGCCCGGCCAGTTCGGGCACGGGTCGGATGGAGCCGGGCGCCACGTCGAACGGCAGCGCGAACGACGACTCCAACCCGCAGCCGGACGTCAGCAGCACCACCGCCGCGGCGGCCAGTCGGGTGATCCGCCTCATCGCAGCCCCTTCGGTCCCAGGTAGGTCTCGACGACCGCGCCGAGCCAGTCCACGAGCAGCGCGAGCCCGACCGCCAGCACGGCGCCGGTGACGAGCACCGGAACCCGGGCGAGCTTGTAGCCGGTGTCGATCAGCAATCCGAGGCCACCGCCGTTGACGAACACCGCGAGGGTGGCGACGCCGACCGCGTGCACCAGCGCGGTGCGCAGCCCGGCCAGGATCAGCGGCACGGCCAGCGGCAGTTCGATCCGGCGCAGCACGGTCCCGGCCGACATGCCGATGCCGCGACCGGCGTCGACCAGCGCCGGGTCGACGCCCTGGAGCCCGACCATGGTGTTCCGCAGCACCGGCAGCAGCGTGTAGAAGGCGATCGGCAGCACCGCCGCCCACAGCCCTTCCGTGCCCGACACCAGGAAGAACAGGACCAGGATGCCGATCGCCGGTGACGCCTGGCCGATCGTCGCGATGCCGAGGAACAGCGGCGCGGCCCGGCGTGCCCACCGACGGGTGAGCACGATCCCGAGCGGGACGGCCACGACGAGGACGAGCCCGGTCACCACGAGGCTGATCACCAGGTGGTCCCAGGTCGCGGACGCCAGGGCCGACGCGTTGATGCTCTGCCGCTCGATCGAGTCGAGGTCGCTGGTGAACGCCCAGAGCAGCACGCCGCCGACCAGCGCCACGACGACGAGCGGCTGGACCAGCAGGCGGAGCCGCTCCACGCGTTGTGGTGAGGCAGTCGAGGTCGCGGCCGTCACGCATCCACCTCCGCGTGCTCGTCGCGCAGCTTCTGCACCGTGCCGATCACGGCGTCCATCTCGACCAGGCCGACGTACTCGCCGCGCGCACCGGTGACTACCGCCGCGCCGCCTTCGGTGAGGATGGCTTCCAGGGCGTCCTGGAGCGTCGATTGCAGCGACACCGGGGCGCCGACGGGCTGCGGTCGGCCGAGGTCACGGGCGTTCACCCAGCTCACCGGCCGGTTGCGGACGTCCAGGAGCAGCGCGTACCGGTGCTCGGACGCCGCCAGCCTGCGGCCCACCTCGGCCGGTGGGTCGGTCACCGACGCGGTCACCGCCTGGCTCAGCTCGACTTCACGCACGCGGCGCAGCCTGAGCTGCTTGAGCGACGCGCCCGCCCCGACGAACCCGGCGACGGTGTCGTCGGCGGGGTTGGCCAGGATCGCCTCGGGCGTGTCGTACTGCAACAGCTGGGACCGGGGTCCGAGCACGGCGATCCGGTCACCGACCTTGACGGCCTCGTCGAAGTCGTGCGTGACGAACACGATCGTCTTGCGCAGCTCGGACTGGAGCCGCATCAGCTCGTCCTGGAGGTTGCCGCGGGTGATCGGGTCCACGGCGCCGAACGGCTCGTCCATCAGCAGCACGGGCGGGTCCGCGGCGAGCGCGCGGGCGACGCCGACGCGTTGCTGCTGGCCGCCGGAGAGCTGCCGGGGGTAGCGGTCGCGGAACTCCGCCGGGTCGAGCCCGACGAGGTCCAGCATCTCGTCCACCCGGTCGGAGACCTTGGCGCGGCTCCAGCCGAGCAGGCCCGGGACCGTGCCGACGTTCTGGCCGACGGTCAGGTGCGGGAACAACCCCGCCTGCTGGATGGCGTACCCGATGCCGCGGCGCAGTTCGTCCGGGTTCAACGACAGCGTGTCCTCGCCGTCGATGGTGATCCGGCCCGAGGTCGGCTCGATCAACCGGTTGATCATCCGCATGGTGGTGGTCTTGCCGCACCCGGACGGCCCGACCAACACCACCGTCTCGCCCGCCGGGATGGTCATGCTCACGGACTCGACCGCGGGCGTCTGAACGCCGGCGTAGCGCTTGGTCACGTCGAAGAGCTGGATCTCACTGGCCACGGATCCCCCTGGAAACGGTGTGCCGGCCGATCAGCGCGAAGATCCCGTCGAGGATCAGCGCGAGGATGACGATGCCGAGAGTTCCGGCGACGGCCTGGTTGGTCGCGTTGGCGCTGCCCGCCCTGGTCAGACCGGCGAAGATCTCCACGCCGAGACCGGGGCCGCGGGCGTAGGCGGCGATCGCGGCGATGCCCATCAGCATCTGGGTGGCGATCCGGGTGCCGGTCAGGATCGCGGGCCAGGCGAGCCGCAGCTCGACCCTGGTCAGCACCCGCAACCGGCTCATGCCGACACCGCGGGCCGCGTCGCGCACGGCCGGGTCCACGCCACCGAGGCCCACGATGGTGTTCCGCACGACCGGCAGCAGCCCGTACAGCACGAGCGCGACCACCGTCGGCCGGACACCGAGGCCGAGCACCGGGATCAGCAGACCGAGCAGCGCGAACGACGGGATGGTGAGGATCGCGCTGGTCAACGCGGTCGCGGCGGTCGACCCGAGCGGGCTGCGGTACACCGCGACACCGATCGCCACGCCGATGACGGCGGCCAGCACCGCGCACTGCACCACGGCGCTGACGTGCAGCAGGGCTTCGACCAGCAGTCGGTGCCACCGGTCGGCCAGGAAGTCCCAGAAGTTCACGAAATCGCCCCCCGTTCGTCATCTTGCACGGGGCCGAAGCGCCCGACCCGTTCGAGCGCGTGCCGGTCGCGGGCCGAGCACTGACCAGCGGTCGGAGTCCACACGGGACGGATACCGCACCCCCTTCTCGGCTAACCTCTTCATCCACAAAGGACAGCGGTCGGTCATTGCGGCACGGAGTGGTTCAGGTTCGGACCACTCTGCCACGGTGTCCCATGACCCGCAGACGTCCAACCTGCCGATCACCTGACGATCCCAGGGCCGTCGTGCCGCGCACCGGTTCCGGGACCTTCCCGTACCCGGCCGGCGGAACCCCGATGGGTCGGCGCTCCCATCACGTTGACCGCACACCCCCTAGTGGGATTCTGGTGGCGTGCAAGGCACTTCCGGATCCCGGCCGACGAGCTCCTTCCGGTTGCTCCTGGTCGAGGACGACCGCGAACTGGTGGAGCTGCTTTCCGACGCGCTGCGCGGCGAGGGTTACACCGTGGACGTGGCCATGGACGGCCACCGGGGGCTGCACCTGGCTCTCACCCGTCCCTACGACGTGGTGGTCATCGACCGCGGACTGCCCGCGCTCGACGGGCTCGACCTCCTGGTGCGGCTGCGGTCGAGCTCCGTTCGGACGCTGGCGTTGATCCTCACCGCGCAGGGCAGCGTCCACGACCGGATCGACGGGCTCGACGCGGGCGCCGACGACTACCTGGTGAAGCCGTTCGACCTGGACGAGCTGAGCGCGCGATTGCGTGCGCTGTGCCGGCGGGCGCTGGAACTGACCGACATGCTCCGGATCGGCGCCGGGCACCTCGACGTCCGGGAACGGGAGGTGGTGCTGCCCGACAGCGGACGGGTGCCGCTGACGCCCCGCGAGTTCGCGCTGCTGAAAGCGCTCGCCACCAACCCGGAGCGGGTGCACACACGGGCACTGTTGCGGCGAACGGTTTTCCACGACGCGCCATCACCATCCATTGTAGACACGTACGTGCACTACCTGCGGACCAAGATCGCCCGTTCGGTGGTGCACACCGTGCAAGGACTCGGCTATCGCTTGGGGGCGTTGTGAGTCGTTCGTGGGTCGAGGCGGAACGCGCGATGGTCCGGCGGACGCGCCTGCGGATCAGCGCGCTGGTGGCACTGGCGATCACCGTGCTGGTCGCGTTCGTCGGCGGGATCGCCTACACCGCGATGGTGCACGCGCAGGACGCGCAGGTGAAGCGCGAGCTGCGGTACAACGCCCAGTTCGGGTCGCCGTCGGTGCCGCCGGGGTGCACGTGGCTGTTCGTGCTCGCCGACGGGGTGATCGACGACGGGTTGATCCCGGTGCCCCCGGGTTTCCCGCTGCACGGCGACCTCGACGCGGCGCGGGTGTCGGGCCAGACGATCGAACGGGAGATCGAGCGCAACGGCACCGAGTACCTGGTGCTCAGCCAGCCGAGCGGGGCCGGCCGCACGGTGCAGACGGTGTTCGACAAGCGCTACCAGCTGGCCGACCGGCGGCACCTCCTGCTGGCGTTGGCGGTCGCGGAGATCTGCGGCCTGCTCGCGGCGGCCGTGACGGGGATGGGCGTGGGCCGGGGCACGGTCGCGCCGCTGGCGGAGGCGCTGGCCAGGCAACGGCGGTTCGTCACCGACGCGAGTCATGAACTGCGGACACCGATCGCGCGGGCGTACACGCGGGCGCAGTTGCTCGCACGCCGGGCAGCCGCCGCGGGCCTCCCGGTCGACCACCGCGCCGGTCTGGACAAGCTCGCCAACTCGATCCGCGGGCTCGGGGACGTGGTCGACGACCTGCTGCTGTCGGCGCGGCTGAACGAGCAGTCCGCCGGTCCGGACGGACAGGCGGTCGACCTGGCCGCACTGGCGGAGGCCGCGGTGGAGACGGAGGGCGAGCGGGCGGGCGAACGGCGGATCACGCTCACCGTCGACCGACCCGCCGGACCGCTGGTCGTGACCGGCGTCGAGACCGCACTGCGGCGCGCGGTCGACGAGCTGCTGGCGAACGCGGTGCGCCACACCCCGGAGGGCGGCCGGATCGACGTGCGCCTGCGGCGGGACGCTCGCGGGTACGTCGAACTGACCGTCGCGGACACCGGTGGGGGGTTCGACCCGGTCGAGGCGGACCGGCTCTTCGACCGGTTCCACCGCCGACCGGCTGGTCCGGACCGGAGCTTCGGGCTGGGGCTCGCGCTGCTGCGGGAGGTCGTGACCAGGCACGGGGGCACCGTGGAGGCGATCAGCCACCCGGGCCGGGGCGCCCGGTTCACGCTGCGATTACCGGCGGCCGACCCCGGCGTCGTGGCTGGGGCCGGAGCCGAGGAGGTCAGCACCGGGTTCCGGTGACGAGGTCGGCGGCGAGGCGGACGTCGGCGTCGAGGGGGCGGTCGGGGTCGACGGGGTGGATCGCGGCGGCGAGGGTGTCGAGCAGGGCCGCGCAGCCGGGCGCGGTGGGCCGCCTGCCGCCCACGTGGACGGCTTGGCGCAGGCCCAGTGCGAGTGAGCCGCACAGCAGCCGGAGCAGTTCGGCGACGTCGTAGGCGCGCAGCGCGGCCTGGGTGCCGAACGGCACGACGTCCTGGTTGTGCAGGTTGGTCGGCAGGCTCTGGGTGCTGGCGGGCAGGGCGGCGCGGCGGATCTCGGCGACGAACGCGGTCGTGGCGAGCTGCACGCCCTGCAACCCGTGTTGCAGGCCGGGGCCCGCGGCCAGCATCGGTGGCAGGCCGGTGTTGCGCACCGGGTCGACGAGCAGGTCGAGCTGTCGTTCCGCGAGGTTGCCCAGCGACGCGGTGACCATCGCGAGGACGTCGGCGGCGAACGCGGCGGGCTGGCCGAAGAAGTTGCCGCCGTGCACGACGAGGTCCTCGTCCGGGAAGAACAGCGGGTTGTCGCTGACGCCGCCCAGGTCGGCGGCGACGATGCCGTCGACGTAGCGCAACGCGTCCTCGGCCGCGCCGAGCAGCTGCGGTGAGCACCGGATGCTGTAGGGCTCCTGGAGTGCGCGGTCGCCGGTGGGGGTCGTGCCGGCGAGGGTGTCGCGCATGCGTCCGGCGACGGTGATCGCGCCCTGGTGGCCGTACGCGGAGATCAGGTGCGGGTCGAGGAAACCGGGGTCGGCGCCGAGGACGTCCACGAGCAGGCAGGTGAGGTCCTGGACCGCGCGGTGCGAGGCGCGGACGCTGTCCAGCGCGAGGGCGGTGGCGGCGGTCGTGACCGACGTGCCGTTGACCAGCGCCAACGCGTCGCGGCCGTCGAGGGTGAGCGGGGTGAGCCCGGCGAGGCGCAGGGCCTCGCTCGCGGGCATCCGGTCGCCGTCGAAGTAGGCGTGGCCCCTGCCGCGCAGGGCCTGGGTGGCGTAGGCGAGCGGGATGAGGTCGCCGCTCGCGCCGACCGAGCCGTATCTCGGGACCGCCGGGACGAACGTGGTCGCGAACATCGCGGCGAGGTCGTCCACGACGCTCGCGGAGACCCCCGAGACCCCCTGGGAGAGTGACCGCGCCCGCACGAGCAGCGCGGCGCGGACGATGTCGGCGGGGAGGTCGGGTCCTTGACCGGCGCCGAGGTGTGCGAGCGTGTTGTCGCACTGGTCGGCTTCGTCCTCACGGCCGGCGAAGCCGACGAGAGCCCCGAACCCGGTCTTGGCGCCGTACACAGGGCGGTCGTCGTCGGCGAGCACGGTCCGCAGGTGGGCGCGGCCCCGGTCGAGCCGGTCCCTGACGGCCGGGCTGACGAGCACGTGTAGCGGTGCCGACGCACGGCGGAGGTCGTCGACGAGCAGCGGTGCGCCGAGGTCGACGGGGGTGTCCGTCACGGTGCCGGGTGCGGTCGCGGTCATGGCACCGACGGTAAGGGCGCGATCTCAGAGAGTTCTGAGATCGCGTGGGTAGCTTTCGGCGACATGGCGCACGACTACCTGATCATCGGCGCAGGACCTGCCGGGTTGCAGCTGGCCGCCCTGATGGAACGTGACGGTCGCGACTACGCCGTCCTCGAACGCGGTGCCGGACCGGGCACCTTCTTCACCCGCTACCCGAGGCACCGCACCCTGATCTCGATCAACAAGGTGCACACCGGGTACTCCGACCCGGAACAGCGGCTGCGCATGGACTGGAACTCGTTATTGTCCGACGACCCGGCCCTGCTGTTCACCCGCTACAGCCCTCGGTACTTCCCGCACGCCGACGACCTGGTCCGCTACCTGGCCGACTTCGCCGCGGCCACCGGGGTCCGGGTGCACTACGACACCGATGTCGTGCGGATATCCCGTGCCGACGACGGGTTCGCCGTGCTCGACCGCGGTGGGCGCACGTGGCGGGCCGCGCGCGTCGTGGTGGCGACCGGCGTCTCGCAGCTGCACCTGCCGCCGATCCCGGGCATCGAGCACGCCGAGCGCTACGACACCTTCGACACCGACCCGGAGTCGTTCACGGGCCGGCGGGTGCTGGTGATCGGCAAGGGCAACTCGGGCTTCGAGACCGCCGACGCGCTGGTGGAGCACGCGGCGGTCATCCACGTGGCCGGTCCGCACCCGGTGCGGCTCGCCTGGCGGACGCACTACGTCGGGCACCTGCGCGCGGTCAACAACAACTTCCTCGACACCTACCAGCTCAAGTCGGAGAACGCGGTCCTCGACGGCGCGGTCGAGCGGATCGAGCCCCGGCCCGGCGGCGGGTTCCGGGTCCTGTTCCGCTACGCGCGCACGGCCGAGTCGCTGCGGGAACTGGAGTACGACCGGATCATCGCGTGCACCGGGTTCCGGTTCGACGCCTCGGCGTTCGACGAGAGCTGCCGCCCGGCCCTGGTGATCTCCGACCGGTTCCCCGAGCAGACGCCCGCGTACGAGTCGACCACGGCGCCCGGCCTGTACTTCGCGGGCACGCTCACCCAGCAGCGCGATTTCAAGAAGTCCACGAGCGGGTTCATCCACGGCTTCCGCTACGGCGTCCGGGCCCTGCACCGCATCCTCGCCGCCCGCCACCACGACACCCCGTGGCCGTCGACCGCGCTGGCCGCGTCACCGGAGGCGATCAGCGACGCGGTCGTCGCCAGGGTCAACCGGTCTTCCGCGCTGTGGCAGCAGTTCGCGGTCATCGGGGACGTGGTGACGGTCGACGGCGAAGCCGCGCGGTACGAGGAGGAGGTGCCGGTGGCCTTCCTCGCCGACGGTGGACTCGGCCCGGCCGAGCACCGGTTCGTCGTGACGCTGGAGTACGGGCCGGACCACGACGCCGTGGACCCGTTCGACAGCTCGATCCCGCGCGTCGCGGAGAACGACGTGGCGAACGCCCACGACGCGAGCTACCTGCACCCGGTCGTGCGGCACTACCGCGACGGCGCGCTCGCCGCGACCCACCACCTGGCCGAGAACCTGGAGAACTGCTGGGACCTGCCGGCGGTGCACCAGCAGCCGCTCGCCCTGTTCGTGAAGGAATGCCTTGCCGGCGGGTGAGGCCGAGCCGTTCCCGCGCGCGGTGCTCGACGTGCTGGAGGCCGCCGGGGGCCGGCCGGTGTTCGAACACGGGTCGCGGGTGGTGACCGGCGCGGAGATGCTCGACCTGGTCGCGCGGATCGCCGCCGGTTTGCGCGCGGAAGGGCTGGGTCCGGGTGACGGCGTCGCGCTCCTGCTCGGCGTCAACCCGGAGGCGTTCGCCACGATCCTCGCCGCGCACGCCGTGGGCGCGAGGGTGCTGGGCGTGCGGCCTGGCCTGCCCGACGACCAGGTGCGCCACCTCCTCGGTCTGGACGTCGCCGCCGTGATCACGGACTCGGACAGCACGATCGCGCGGAGGGACGTCCGCGCGCTGACCGTCGACTCGTTGCGCAAGGCCCGTGCCGACGGTCGGCCGCGGTGCGCAGGCAGGGGCGCGGACGTGGCCCGGCTGATCCACACCAGCGGCAGCACGGGCGCGCCCAAGGCGTGCGCCCAGACCTACGCCGCCATGACGGTCGCGTGGGCCGCGCGACCGGACGCGTGGCCGCCCGCGATCCGCGAGCTGGCCTCCCGGCTGGACCGCTTCCTGGTGTTCGGGTCGCTGTCGAGCCAGGTGATGTTCGAGTACGCGGTGGTGGCGATCACCGCCGGTGGCGCCGCGGTCATCGCCGACCGGCCGGGGTTCCCCGAGGCGATCACCCTCCACCGCGCCTCGGCGAGCGTGATCACGGTGGCCCGGTTGGCGAAGCTCGTCGCCGCACAGCGCCGCGCGCCGGCCGACCTGTCGTCGTTGCGGGCGCTGATGGTGTCCGGGTCGCCGCTGACGGCCGACCGGCACCGCGAGGCGTTGGAGGTGCTCGGACCGGTCGTGTTCCACGGCTACGGCCAGTCCGAGACGGGCATGATCGCGATGGCGACCCCGGCCGACCCGCCCGGCACGGTGGGGACACCGCCCGCCGTCTCGCACGTCGAGGTCCGTGACGTGGACGGCCGTCCGGTGTCGCCGGGCGTCGACGGCGAGCTGTTCGTCCGCACGCCGGAGCAGGCCGACGCGTACTGGGCGGACCCGGCGCGGTCGGCCGAGGTGTTCGCGGACGGCTGGGTGCGCACCCGCGACCTGGGCCACTTCGACGCCGACGGCCGGCTGCGCCTGACCGGCCGGATCCGCGACGTGGTGATCGTCAACGCGAACCTGCACTACGCGGGTCCGATCGAACAGGTCATCGCCGAACACCCGGACATCGCCGAGGCGTACGTGGTCGCCGCGCCGGACGAGGACACCGGCGAGGCGGTGCACGCGTTCGTGGTGCCTTCCGGTGGTCGGACGCCCGACCTCGCGGCACTGCGCGCGCTGGTGACCGCCCGGCTGGGCGCGGCGTGCGCGCCGGTGGCCGTGACCGTGATCGCCGAACCGCCGCTCGCACCGAGCGGCAAGCCGGACAAGCGCCTGCTGTCCCGCACCCTGACGTGAGGAGAAAAGACGTGTCCAGCGAGGTTTCGACGGAGTGTCTCGTGATCGGCGCCGGCCCGGCGGGCCTCCAAGCGTCGTACCTGCTCTCCCGCGCCGGGCGGGACCACCTGGTGCTGGAGGCCGGTGACGCGCCCGGGACGTTCTTCAACCGCTTCCCCCGGCACCGCACCCTGATCTCCATCAACAAGCCGAACACCGGCTGGGACGACCCCGAGCTGAACCTGCGCACCGACTGGAACTCGCTGCTGTCCGACGACCCGTCGCTGCTGTTCACCGCCTACACGCCGCGCTACTTCCCGGGCGCGGACGACCTGCTCCGCTACCTGTCCGACTTCGCCGCCAAGAACGCCCTGCCGATCCGCTACGGCACGTCGGTGGTGGAGGTGACCAGGCCGGACGACTTCGTGGTGCGCGACCAGGACGGCAACACCTACCGGGCGCGACGGCTCATCGTCGCCACCGGGGTGTCCAAGTCGTACGTGCCGCCGATCGAGGGCGTTGAGCACGCCGAGCGGTACGACGAAGTGTCGGTGGACCCCGCCGACTTCACCGGGCAGCGGGTGCTGATCGTCGGGCGCGGCAACTCGGCGTTCGAGACCGCGGACAACCTGATCGAGACGGCGTCGGTCATCCACGTCGCCGGGCCCGGCTCGCTGAAGCTGGCGTGGCAGACCCACTTCGTGGGCCACCTGCGCGCGGTCAACAACAACTTCCTCGACACCTACCAGCTCAAGTCGCAGAACGCGTTGCTGGACGGGCGGGTGCTGAGCATCCGGCGTGACGGCGACGGTTTCCTGGTCCGGGTCAGCTTCGTGCGGGTGCAGGAGCGGGTGAAGGAGATCCGCTACGACCGGGTGATCCTGGCGACCGGGTTCCGGTTCGACGCGTCGATCTTCGCGCCCGAGTGCCGGCCGCGGTTGACGATCAACGACCGCTTCCCGGACCAGAACGCCGCCTGGGAGTCGCCGAACGTGCCCGACCTGTTCTTCGCGGGCACCATCACGCAGGCCAGGGACTTCAAGAAGTCGACCAGCGGCTTCATCCACGGGTTCCGGTACGGGGTGGTGGCGCTGCACCACATCCTGGAACACCGCTACCACGGGGTGGCGTGGCCGAGCCGGGACCTCTCCCCCACCCCCGACGCGGTGGCCGACGCGGTCATCGAGCGGGTGAACCGCACGTCGGCGCTGTGGCAGCTGTTCGCGTTCATGGCGGACGCGGTGCTGGTCGGACCGGACGGCGCGCTCCGCTACGCCGACGAGGTGCCGTTGGCGCACCTGCACGAGGCGGTCGGGCGGGGCGACTTCGGCGACGTCGAGTCCTATCTGGCGGTGACGCTGGAGTACGGCGCGGACCACGACCAGATCAACCCGTTCGACGTCACCGCGGGCCGTGTGTCCCAGGAGGACACCAGCGGGCTCGACGGCCGCTACCTCCACCCGGTGGTGCGGCACTTCCGCGCGGGCGTGCTCGTCGGTGAGCACCACCTCACCGAGAACCTGGAGAACGAGTGGGACAGCGAGGACGTGCACCGGGCGCCGCTGCTGGCGTTCCTGCACGACCGGCTCACGCGAACCGCGGTGGGCACACCGTGAATGCCGATCTCGTCCAGCTGCACGAGAAGGCCCGTGCGGCGCTCGACCCCGTGCACTACGACTACTACGCGGGCGGGGTCGGCGACGAGGTCGTGCTGGGTGAGAACGAGGCGGCGTTCCGGCGGCTCGCCCTGCTGCCCAGGGTGTTGCGCGGCCGGTCGACCCGCGCCATCGGCGTCGACCTGCCCGGTGGTCGCCTCGACCTGCCGGTGCTGATCGCGCCGACCGCCTTCCACCGGCTCGCCCACCCCGACGGGGAGCTGGCGACCGCGCGGGCGGCCGCGGCGGCGCGGACCGTGCTGGTGTCCGGTGTGGCGTCGACGGTCGCGATCGCCGACGTGGTGCGGGCGGCACGGGCCGTGGACGCGGACGCGGCGGTGTGGTTCCAGCTCTACCCGCACCCCGACGAGGACGTGACGGAGTGCCTGGTCCGGCGGGCGGAACGCGCCGGCTGCACGGCCCTGGTGGTGACCGCCGACTCGCCGGTGTTCGGCCGGCACCGCCGCGACGCCGAGCACGGCTTCCACGACCTGCCTCCGGGTCTCGCGGCGGAGAACATGCGTGATCTGCCGGGCAGCCCTCCGGGGCACGTCCGGGACATCGAGATGTCGCCTTTGGCGTCGTGGGCGCACCTGGACCGGCTGCGGGAGCTGACTTCGCTCCCGTTGTGGCTCAAGGGTGTGCTCCACCCGCGTGACGCGGTGCTCGCGGTCGAGCACGGGGTGGCCGGGATCGTCGTGTCCAACCACGGTGGCCGCCAGTGCGACGTGGCGCCCGCGGCGGTGGAGGCGTTGCCGGCCGTGGTCGACGCGGTCGCGGGCCGGGTGCCGGTGGTGCTCGACGGCGGTGTCCGCGGCGGCGGCGACATCGCCCTGGCGCTCGCGCTCGGCGCGGCGGCCGTCGGCATCGGCCGGCCGGTGTTGTGGGGCCTGGCCGCGGACGGGGAAACCGGCGTGGCCCGCGTTCTCGACATCCTGCGCGACGAGTTCGACCACGTCCTCGCGCTGTGCGGCGGACGGCACCTGGCCGACCTCACCCGGGACCTGGTCGTCACGCGCGGGACGGGGGTGCTCGCGCGGTGCGGGTGACCGTGTTGCTCGCCGCCGCGGCGGTGGTGGTGACCGCGCCGCGCTGGCTGCCCGCGCGGGTGGTCGCCCTGCGCCGCAAGGTGTTCGAGAAGGTCAACGGGGACAACGTGATCACGTTCCCCAACGCGGCGGTCGGGCCGGACCGGTTCCAGGAGGTCTACAGCCACCCCGCCGCGAACGGACGCAGCCGGGGCGCCGGGCTGTCGGACCTGTTCTGGTACTGGCTCTCCCCAGGCCCGGAGGTGCACCAGGAGCACTTGGAAGCCGGCCCGCGCTACGACGACGTGGCCCGCACGACGCGCGCGCTGCTGTCCGGGCCGGCTGACGCCCTGTCGGCGGCGGCGGCGCGTTGTGCCGCGCGGGTGCTGGACGAGACGGTCACCGGGCGGGTCACCCTGGTGCGGCTGCGCGACCTGATGATGCCGGTGTGGGCGGAGTACTTCTACGAGCTGGTGTTCGGCGAGCCGTGCCCCCGCGAGGCGCGTGACCTGATCGTGGGACACGCCGACGACGTGGTGTCCGCGCTGAAGTGCACCGGCCTGCGCCACCCCGCCCGGCGGGCACGGCTGACCCGGTACCTCGCCCGGCGCGTCGCGGCCGGCGACGTGCGGCACCCGCTGCCCGCGACCCTGACGCCCACCGAGCAGGTGCACTACCTCCAGGGCACGTTCTACAACACGGGCGTGGTCCAGATGTCCGATGCGATGGCGCACCTGCTGCTCGCGCTGGCCCAGCACCCGGACGTGGCGGCCCGGCTCGCGGACGACCCGGCCGACGACCGCTACTTCACCCGGGTCCTCGACGAGACCATGCGGCTCTACCCGCTGTTCGGCATCGCGCACCGGATCACCACCGCGGAGATCGAGCTGGACGAGCGCACCACGCTCCCCGAGGGCTCGGTGCTGTGCTTCAGCTACCCCGACTACCACGCCTCCGGCCATGCGCGTCCGGACGTGTTCGACCCCGAACGGTGGGAGCACACCCCGGTCCGCGAGTCGCACCACATCCCGTTCGGCGTCGCCGCCAACCGGCCGTGCCCGGCGTGGCGGCTGTCCCCGCTCGCCCTGCGGGCGGCGACCGGCGAGGTGCTGCGCCGCTTCACGCTCCACTCCACCGTCGCGCACACCCGGTCGCTGCCGAACCGGGGCGCGTGCCTGCTCGTCCGGGTCGGTGAGCCGCTGCCGCCGCGGCGCCTCGCCCGGATCGGCGCGCTCCTGCGCGTGCGGGACCGGTGGGAGCACGTGTGGCGCAGCGTGGTCCAGCTCGTGCTCGGCACGGTCATGGTCCTGCACGCCCGCCGGCTGCGACTGGCCGGCCGCTACTTCGATCCCAGACCCACCGCGGGTTGCCGTGTGGACCAACCCCCTTCCAGCCAGGAGAACACCGCGTGAACCAGATCCACTTCGCGCTGCGGGTATTCGCCGCGCTGGCGGTAGTGCTCGCCGCGACGACCGTGTGCGGGCGCATCGCCATGCTGGTCAAGCAACCCAGGGTGGTCGGCGAGATGGTCGCCGGCGTCCTGCTGGGACCCGCCCTGCTCGGCGCCGTCGCGCCGGGGGTGCAGGCCCAACTCTTCCCGTCGGACGTCAAGGACACGCTGTACGTCCTGAGCACCATCGGGCTGACGTTCTACATGTTCCTCGTCGGGTCCTCGCTCGACCACGGGCTCACCGGCGGATCGAACATGCGACGGGCCTCGGTGCTCGCCGTGTCCGGCATCGTGCCGACGTTCATCCTCGGCGCGGGCGCGGCGGCGCTGTTCTTCGGCTCGCTGAGCCCCGAAGGGTCGACCCGGTGGGAGTTCATGCTGTTCGTCGGCGGCGCCCTGTCGATCACCGCGTTCCCCATGCTGGCGCGGATCCTCCAGGAACGCGGGATCGCGAACACGCCCATCGGCGGCCTCACCCTGGTCGCGGCGGCGATCGACGACGCGGCGGCGTGGGTGATCCTCGCGGTGGTCATCGCCGTCGCAGCGGCGGGCAGCCCGTTCGACGCGCTGACCACGGTCGCGGGCGCGGCGGTGTTCGCGGTGCTGATGCTCACGGTGGGGCGGAACCTCTTCGCCAGGCTCGGCCGGCGGGTGGAGCGCGAGGGCCGGGTGAGCCGCGACATGATGGCGGTCATCCTGTTCGTCGTGCTGCTCGCGGGCTGGTTCACGGACTACATCGGCGTGTTCTCGGTGTTCGGCGGGTTCATCGTCGGCTTGGCGATGCCGCAGTCGGCGGTCGTGCGCCGGGAGCTGGAGACCCGGCTCACGGACCTGAACTCCATCCTGCTGCTACCTGTGTTCTTCGCGTTCAGCGGTCTGAACACCCAGGTGTCCGGCTTCGGCGCGGGCGGCGCCCTGTGGTGGCCGCTCGCGGTGATCATGGCGGCGGCGTTCGCCGGCAAGTACCTCGGCTGCGCGGCCGTGGTGCGCGCCCAAGGGTTCCCGTGGCGTTACGCGTCGGCGGTCGGCGGGCTGATGAACGCGCGCGGGCTGATGGTCCTGATCTTCATCAACATCGGACTCGCGCACGGGATGGTGACGCCCGAACTGTTCGCGATCCTCGTAGCGGTCGCGATCGTCACCACCGCCGCCGCGATGCCGATCTACCGCGCGTCCCTACCCGACCACGTGGAGCGCACCGCGACCGCTGTCGCACCGGCACCACCCCCGGTGCCCACGCCGAACGCCCCGTAACAACGGCCACCTGATCCTCCCGAGAAGATTCGCCTCTTCCTCGGAGAGTGAGCAGGTGGCCGCCTTCTGCCAGTCCCTCAACCGAGCGACTGATCACCAACCGGACGTTGATCGCGAAGCGGTTGCGGAACCTCCATCAGCGCGCGGTGGTCTGCCGGTCCGCACCGATGGGAGCGGAGACAAGGTGCTCGGTGGTGGTCGCCTGCCGACGTTCGGAGTTGACATCTCGCCGCCACCCCTGGCCGCAGGGCCCAACGGCCAGGGGTGGCGGTCGACGCCGCGGCAGCAGGCGAGAACCGGGTCGTCCGGTCAGACCCGGATCAGCTGCCACTGCTGGTTGGCCCCGCCGTTGGCGGCCCACTGCACGACCTGCGCCCCGTCGCTCGTCGCCGCACCGTAGACGTCCGCCACCAGTCCGCTGTTGTGGCTGACGATGGTGTAGTAGCCGTTGCCGGTGGACCGCAGATACCACATCTGGTTGGTGCCGCCGTTCGCCGTCCACTGCTGCAATTGCAGCCCGGCCGTACTGCTGCCGCCGTTGACGTCGAGCACCTTTCCGCTCGCGACGTACCGGAGGGTGTAGGAGCCGTTGGCGGCCGTGGCGACGGTCCAGGTGCCGGTGCCACTCTGCTGGACCGCCTTGGCACCGTCCGCGGTGGAGTTGCCCGCGACAGCGAGCGGCTTGCCGCTGTTGCGATTGACGATGCGGTAGTTGCCCGGTGCGGGTCCGCCTCCGCCGAGGTTGAAGTACTCCACCGCGTCGGTGAAGACGCGCCTCCCGGCCTTCGTGGTCGACAGCTCCAGGTACACGCGGTCGCCGGTGGCAGGGGCGGTGAAGGACACCGGGTGGGTGACCCGCGAGCCGAGCGGGACGGTCAGGGTCGTGCTTCCGGACGCGACGACCGCGCCGTCCGGCGCGTCGAGCCGCGCCGTCCAGGTGAAGCCAACCGAAGTGTCGGCGAAGTCGTCGTTGAAGACGGTGATGTTGCGGGTGACCGTGGCGTTCCGGGCGTAGTTGGGCACGGCCTGCGGCAGGGGGAAGGTGCCGTTGGAGTCCGAGACGCCGGAGGCCGACCAGTAGGGGAGGTCGACCGCGGCCACCGGGTTGAACGCCGCCTGCACGCGCTGGAACTGCGGGTTGCTCCAGGGGTCCGGGAGGTTGTCCGCGCCGTAGACAGGACGACCGCCCTCCTCCGGGACGAAGTCGGTGGTCCGCACTCCGGGCACGACGCCGGCCCAGGCGGACAGCAGCGTGTACGGACGCAGGTCGGTGGCGTCCTTGCCGCGCTTGGCCAGGGTTGCCGTGGCGAACCACTCGAAGCCCTGCTTGGTGTTGCACGCCGGCCAGATGTACTCGCCCTCGCCGTCGGGCCGCCCATTCACGGTCTTCAGGCCCTCCCCGTACTTGCCGAAGCCGTCGACGTAGTGCGGGATCACCGCGAAGTTGGCGTACGTCATCCCGGGATACCCGTTGAGATTCCCGTCGACGCCCACCTCGACAATGATCGGCCGGGTGCCGTCGGCGCCGTTCATCGCCGCGTACAGGTCCTTCTCGAACTGTTCGGAATCCTGGCCGCTCTGGTTCGGCTCGTTGGCCTGACTCCAGCGGATGATCGCCGGGTGGTTGCGGTCGCGCAGGACCAGCGCACGGGCGTGGTTGACCATGTTGTCGTGCCCGGCGATCCAATCCTGCTTGCCGGAGGAGCCGCGAATCGCGGTCTCGCCGATGATCATCAGGCCCATCTCGTCGGCGACGTCCAACATGTACGGGCTCGCGGGCTCCTGGTGGATGCGCACCACGTTGAAGTTCAGCCGCTGGTAGTTGTCCACCGCCTGCGGCCAGCCGCCGTTGCCGGGCGACGGGGGCAGGAAGCCGGGCAGGGTGTCGTAAGCGTCGCCCTTGCCGCCGTTGTCGACCCGGTCGTAGTCGGCACCCTGGAGGTTGTCGCCGCGGAAGTTCACGCGCACGCCGTTGAGGTAGTAGTAGTCACCGTTCTGGGTGGCCTCCCGGAACCCGAACCGGTACGTGGCGTCGCTGGTGCGCCCGTCGGCGACGGCATGCACCGTCAGCCGGTGCAGCTGCGCCCGGTACCCCGACCGGTACGGCACGTTGGGCCACCAGTACGAGGTGCGGTCGAGGTTCCACGCGACCGGCCCGACGGTCACGGTCACGGTCGAGTGGGCCGCCACGGTGACCGTACGGCTGGGCAGTTCCGGGTAGCTGAAAGCCGTTCCGTTGTTGGACGACAGCGACCCGGTCAACGTCACCGACCGGGAACTGCCCGACGTGTTACGCACCGACACGTCGTAGCTCAACGTCTTGTTCGCCACCGACGTGCGCACGAATGTGTCGCTGACGTACACCGCCGGGTACACCCGCAGGAACGCGGACCGGAAGATCCCCTGCGGGATCGCCTCGGACCAGTCGGCGGCGTCGGGCACCAGGTACCGGCCGTTGGATGCCTTCAACGCGCCGCGGCCCTTCACAGCGACGCTGATCGTGTGGGTGCTGCCGGGGGCCGCGTAGGCGCTGATGTCGAAATTCGACGGCGTGAACGCCGTGGTCTGCGTCGCCACCACCCGGCCGTCGACCGACAGCGTCGCCTGGTGGTTGACCGCCCCGAACTCGATCCACGTCGACTGCGGCTGACCCGAGTCGGGCACGGTGATGTTGCGCGAGTACACCGCCTCGTTCACGTCGGTGAAGCCCTGCTTGTACCAGCCGCCGCCGGGCACGGTGATCGAGGTCGCCCCTCGGCCCGCCGGGGTGAAGCCCCACGTCCCGGCCAGGTCGACCGAGGCGATCGCGGCGGCGGCGGCTACGGCCGCGGGGGCCGGCTGTGGTGTGACGGCCGGCTGTCCTGCGGCGGCGGGTTGCACCGTGCCAATGGTCCCGAGGAGTGTGGCGGCGGCCAGCGCTGCGCGGGCGAAGCGCTGGAATTGCGTGCGAGGGCTGTTCTGACGCATCAAGAAACCCCTTTCGCGGGTGTCGCGTCTACGGGGATACACCGATCATCGGACCCATCGTCACCACCGCCGGGGGCCGAAATGGAGAGGTCCACTATGGACTCGTCCGGACTGGCTGCCTATCAGCACCAACGCGCCGACGGACAGGGCGGCGAGCGCGCGACAACCTTGGCACGGTGACCCCTTAGGAGCTGAGAGCGTTCCCAGGCACAGACTGTAATGGAGCCCTCACGAGTTGAAAAGCGGCCGGCCGTTGCGACCAGTGCTAATTATTTTGAGCAAAGTTGCTAATTTTCAGCAGAAAGTATTGAGCTGCCTACATGATGGCGTCGCGGACGTGCGGGGCCTGGAAGCAGCCGCGGACGATGCGCGGTTGGCGTTGACGGCGGTGCAGGAAGCGTCAGGTCTCGTGGGCAATGCGGTCGACGTTGTGGGCGCGGGAGGCGTTGACGTTGCGTTGAGGTCGGCGTTGGGCAACCCACCCACCCGCATGTGCCGGAACACGGGGCTAGCACTGCACGGTCAGCCGGACCTGGCCGAAGCGGTGGGCGGCGAGGTCCTCGGGGCGGATGAGCCAGTAAAGGGCGCCCGCATCGCCCCACTCCATCTTCGCGTCGCTGTCGCTGTCGAACTGGGCGAGCAGTACCCATCGTCCGGCTTCCTGGTCGTGGGACTGGTCACCCCACGAGTGCATGCCGCCGAGCGCCCCATTCGCGATCTCGTACTCCACCGGGCCCTGGATGGGTACGGCGTGGCCGCCGATCTGGTGGCCGATGCGGGTGCGCAGGCGGCCGAAGGCGCGGAGGAACGGCTTGAGCTCGGCCGGGGTTTCACGGGGGTGGTCCGGCCAGCCCCGGCCGTCGCCGAGCAGGGCTTGCCGGGCCTGCGGGAGCCACAGGTCGGGGGCGCTTTGCTCCGTCTCGGCGGTGAGGTCCACGCGGGGGAACGGTTCCAGCGAACTCGCCGGGAAGGTGCTCGGCAGCAAGCCGTGAGTGCCGCTCATCAGTCCTGGGGTCCACTATGGACACGACGCCGTCAGCTCAGCCGCCACCGCCCGACGTTTCCGGTCCTGGCTTGTCATCGGGGTGCCCTCGATCGTGTCGTCCACGCACGGCGAGGACGACGCCGCTCAAGAGCACGAGGACTGTGGCGATGAGCGCCAGCACCAAACCGGTGTCCATGCCGTCAGCATGCCGCATCGTGCACGGTTATACCCCCTTGCCCTGTCGTCGCGACTGCGGGGCCGACTGAACCAGTCCTTCCAGCAAAACCCTTTGCCTTTCCGGAGATTTCACCAGCTATTCAACCTGCGGTCAGTCCACAGCCCACAAACGTCGACTAAGCGGCGTATTGCGGTGTCAGGTGTTCGCCGGACATGCGACAGGACCGAGAGTGGCTAACGTGGCATCCAGTCGCAGCAACTCGCGCCGACTCGGTCGACAAAAGGGCAGCACCGACCCAATTCCGGATCGGAGACATCTTCTCCACCGAGACGGGCACGTTGAACCTCAGGAACGACAGGGGCGACCACCGGAGAGATGCACCTCTTTCGTGTTCGCACGAGGGGTTGACCCGGAAATTCGGTTCCACGAAAGGAAACATCAATGATGTCCACACGAAGAGTACTCACGGGCTTGACTGCGATCACCGCCGTCGTGTCAGCGGTCGGTCTGGCAACCGCCGGCCCTGCCGCAGCCGCGGAAGGCACGTGGCGGGCCTACGGGAACACAAATCCGATCACGTCCAGCTCCAGCAGCTGGACGTGCGGAACCACCGTGACCGTCTCCACCTCCGTGCTTGCGCAAGCCTGCATCGTGGTGTCGGCGAACCGGAACTCCATGCAGGGCGCGGTGATCGTGCGCAACAACCGATCCAGCCTCTTCGCCGCGAACGCTTCAGTGTCCCTGTACCGGCCGTCCGGCCATCAGGTGATGGACGCTTGGAAGTGCTCGGAGTCCGGGGTGGGAGCGAATTCGTGGTCGGTGTGCTTCGGCAAGACCATCACCTACCCTGGCTCGACTCGTGCGGAGGGGTCCGTGAACTACCGCGAGATCCCGGGTTCGCCGCCGAGCGGAGACTAGTGCTGCGTCACGCGACCTTGACCGGGTAATCGGTCCAGGTGCGGATTGGCGGGTCGGTGGCGAAGGCGGTCTTGGTCCGAACTCGTCCACGCAGATCACCCGGCCGTAGGCGACACTCATGACGCGCGGAACTCCTCGTGAAGATGATCTGTGGTAAGACCACCTTCATAGCGGGAGTTCCGCGTCTTTCGTCTCCGCCGCGCCCGAGGCGTCCCACCGAATCCGCTCCGAACTGCCCACCTCGCGCACGATCGACTGGGAACATCCAGGCCTATGGCTCATCTTGCGAAACCGTGGCGCATCGCCCTGCTCCTCGGCGTGATCGCCTCCCTGTTCGGCCTGGGGCTCTACCTGTCGCGCACGCCGAGGCCTCTCGACCAACTGGGAACCGCTCCCGCCGACCGCGAGAGCGCGGGCCCGGAATGGGTTGCCCAGCAGGTGCCGTGCACGCCGGGGCGGGGCGGGGAGTTCAGCACCAGAGGCCCTGATGAGCAGGGTTTGGGGCTGGCCAAAGTCGTGGCGGGCATCGCCGGGTGGGCGAAGGTGGAACCCGGCTATTCCTTCATCGCGGCATCCGACGGCACGACGGAGGGCTACTACGAGTTCACGGTCGACATCTCGGACTCAGCGGGAACGGGGCAGTTCCGGGTGCTTCGCGGGCCGTTCGAGGGCACGCCGGTCGCGATGGCGGACTTCGAGGCCAACGCCACGGGTGACTGCACTCCGGCTCGAAGGCTGATCCGGCCCGATGGGACCGTGCTGCAGCTCTACCCCGTTCACTCCAGCGAGCCCTTCGCGTCGTCGACCCAGACGATGCGGGTCTACACGCCGGAAGGCATGCGCTACGAGGTCGAGATGCGCAACTTCGACCGGAGCGGCTTCATCGGCACCACGACCCGGAAGTACACCCGCTCCGGACCCGGCCGCGAGAGCCTGCCGCTGGACGAGCGCCGGTTCACCGAGGTCGTGCTCGCGTTCGTCCAAGCGGTTCCTCACACTCGCCCGACGTCGTGACGTAGCACCATCTACGACGTGACCGTGCCGAACGTCGAAGTGTCCGAGGTCCCCGTCGAGCTGCCCGAGGGCAAGGTGCTGCTCGACGTGCACGAAGCCGACGAGTGGGAGGCCGGGCACGCGGCCCGACGCGCTGCACATCCCGATGAGCGAGTTGCCGAGCAGGCTGCTCCGGTCCGCCCAGCGCCGCCTGCCTGCGCTTCCTGGGCGAACGCGCCAACTCGCTGCTGAAGACCACGTACAAGGCCCTGCGTCACTATCGCGGCTGCCCTGGAGGCTGGGCGACATCGTCGGGGCGGCGCTTGTTCTGCTGCACCACGAGAATCATCGAACCACGTGATCCACAGCCGTTGAACACGCAACGCCACGAACGGTTACTAGGAAAGCCTCAATGGCTGCGTGCCGGCCTCACCGGCGTTCTCGTTGGGGCGCAACCGCTATTCGTGGCGACCCTCGCTACCTGGTTCGCGCCTCGCGAAACCTTCGCTGCCGGAGCCGTCGTCGGCTACGCTGCCGTTCGTGCCCGGACAGACATGGTCCCCCGATCCTGAGACGCCCGTCATCGAATACCGGTCCGGCCGGTGGGCGTTCATCGGCGGGCTGGCCATGCTCGTCGTCTTCGGGTTGGTCGCCGCCTTCCCGGACGTTGGGCATCCGTCAGCTTCGTCGAGAGCGAAGAATATCTCTCCGGCCGCCGCGTCGTTCCTCTTCGGCGCGCTCGCGCTGAGCGGCGTGCTGATCATGATCGGCTCCGTCCCCCGCATGCATCGCTTCGTCGTCGATCAACGTGGACTGTGGTGGCGAGCCGGTCGCAAATCCGATCTGATCGCGTGGGAAGAGTTGCGTGCCGTGCGCGGACGGGAACCGCGCCCGCCGGTCAAGGGCGACCCGAACTCGAAGCCCGTGCGGTCGGCCCTGGTGTTCACCCCCGCGGACGGCCGTTTCGCGACTCGCCACAGCGCGCTTGTGAAGCCTCTGCCGGACGCCAATCCGGAAGTGGAACTGAGACTGCCGAACGTCGCCATGGTCCGGCAGCTTGCCCAGGAGATAGCCAGAGTCCGGCCGGACCTACTTCACTGATGACCTGGGAGAGTTCTGATCGCCGAGATCGGGATTCACGCGGTTCGAGGAGCACCTTTTCGGTGAGCACCAAGACCATCCTGGTCAACGGCATGCCCAGTGGCCCGTCACTGCCCCTGCGCACGGCACGACCTGCTGACCGAAGTCAGCAGGTCCTGTTGTGCGCGGGCGCTGTGCGGAGTAGGTAGGAGTCCACGGCGGCCTCGGTGCAGGGGTTGGCGTGGTACACACCGTGGCCGGGGCCGTTGAAGGTGACCAGGTGCGAGCCTTTCGCCTGCCGGTGCACGTTCCGCGCCCACGCGTACGGCGTGGCCACGTCGTAGCGGCTGGTCAGCACGAGGAGCGGCGGGGCGTCGGAAACGTCGAGGCGGTGCGGCGGGTTGGTCGGCCGGTCGGTGTACCCGACGCACGTGGCCGCCTCCTGGTGGCCGAGGTACGTGCCGCGCAGCGTGGGCGACGCGCGCAGTTCCGCCCGCGCCAACGCCCGGTACTCGCCGAAGTCCTCGAACCGCAACGCGAAGTCCTGGCACACCACGGCGTAGCGCAGCGACTCGTAGTTCGGCTCGAACGACACCCGCGTGCCGCCGACGTCCGCGATGAGCGACGCCAAGCCCTCCCACGACCCACCCCGGAGGTCGAAGAACGCGTACGAGATCAGCTCGCGCTGCCCCAGACCGATCTCGTCCGCGACACGCAGCGCCTTCTCCCACGCCGCGCGGACGTCCTGTCCGTGCAAGGCGCACGTCGTGTTCTCCGCGCACCACGCGACGAACACACCGAACGACTCCTCCACGGCCAGCGCCCGGTCCAGCACGAGCCGGCGCTGGTCGACGCTGTGGTCGATCACGCCGTCCAGCACCATCGAGCGGACCCGGGCGCCGAACAGCTCCGCGTACTGCTGGCCCAGCAGCGTGCCGTAGGAGATGCCGTAGAAGCTGATCTCGCGCTCCCCCAACGCCTTCCGCACCGCGTCCATGTCCCGCGCCGAACGGGCCGTGTCCACGTGGTCGAACACCGGGTGGCGGGCACGGCAGTCCTCGCGCACCGCGAGGTTGTGCCGGGCCAGCGCGGCGAACTCGGTCTCGTCCGCCGGGTGCTCACCGGGGTGGGCCGCCATCAGCTCGGGCGAACAGCGGATCGCCGAGCTGTTGTTCGTGCCCAGCTGGTCGAAGCCGACGACGTCGAACCTGGCCCGCACGTCGGCGCTCAGGTACGGGGCGCGGGCGAACTCCGCACCGGACCCGCCGGGACCACCGGCGTCGACGAACACCACGCCGATCCGACGTGCCGGATCGGTGGCGCGGACCCGCGACACGGCCAGATCCACCCGCGGGCCACGCGGGTCCGACCAGTCCAGCGGCACGGACACCGCTCCGCACTCGGCGGTCGGCTGGTCGGGGCACGGCTGCCAGGCGATCGTCGTCGCCTCGGCCTCCGGTGCGACCACGAGCAGACCCGCGGCCAGGACGGTGGCGAGCAACATCCGCATGGTTCCCCCAACCCTCAGCGGAAGCACACCGTGTCACCGGGTTGACGCGGCGCGCAACCCCTCAGTACCGGCCGGCGCACCGCCGATCAATTCACGAATCCGCCTCCTGACTCACGCCCACCGGTTCACGAATGTGACCGACACCGGCCGATTTTGTTCACGAGTATGACCAGCCAGGCATTTTCCACCGAATGCCGTGGACGGGCCGTTGACCGCAGGTGGCGGACCTCCTAGCATCCGACGGGGAAACGGTTTTCGAACCTCTGACGTTTCACGTCAATGAACCGGTCTATTCCACCGCCGTCACAGGAGAAGCGCCTTTCGACCCTACGGAGACTTACATGCGCGTGAGACCCCTGATCGCCTGTGTCTGCCTGTTAGCCGGCGCATTGGTTGTAGTGGCATCCTCCACCGCACAGGCCGCGCCCACGCGGTACGAGGCGGAGGCGTCGCCGGCGGTGTGTTCCGGCTCGGTGGATTCCAACTGGTCCGGCTACTCCGGCACCGGGTTCTGCAACGGCTCCAACTCCACCAGCGGCTACGCCCAGTTCACGGTGAACGCCTCGGCCGCCGGCACGGCGACGGTGGGAGTCCGGTTCGCCAACGGCACGTCCACCGCCCGTCCCGCCAACCTGGTCGTGAACGGGTCGACGGTCCAGACGCCGTCGTTCGAGGGCACGGGCGCGTGGTCGACCTGGGTGACCAAGACGCTGACCGTGTCGGTGAACGCGGGCAGCAACACCATCCGGCTGAACCCGACCACGTCCAACGGCCTGCCCAACGTCGACTTCCTCGACGTCGAGGCGGGGGGCGACGACCCGCCACCACCGCCCGGCGGGATCGTCGGCTGGGCGACGCAGGCCGGCGGCACCACCGGCGGCGAGGGCGGCTCGACCGTCACCGTGAGCACCTTCGCGGACTTCAAGACCCAGGCGCAGGCCTCGGGCGCCCGGACCATCCTGGTCAACGGCATGCTCAGCGGCTCGGGCACCGTCGCGATCAGCGCGAACAAGACGATCCGCGGCGTCGGCGCCAACTCGGGCATCTCCGGGACGACCCTCGGCATCGAGGACATGCACCCGGCGAACGTGATCGTCCAGAACATGAACATCCGCGGGGTGCCGGGTCGGGACGCGATCCAGATCGAGAGCGCCACGCACATCTGGATCGACCACAACACCATGTCCAGCACCATCGAGGACAACCCGGACTACTACGACGGCATGCTGGACATCACGCACGCCGCCGACTACATCACCGTGTCGTGGAACGTCATCCGCAACCACTGGAAGACGTCGCTGGTCGGCCACTCCGACGGCAACGGCGGTGAAGACCGCGGTCACCTGCGGGTCACGTACCACCACAACTGGTTCGACCACACCTTCGAGCGCAGTCCCCGGGTGCGCTTCGGTGAGACGGTCCACGTGTTCAACAACTACTACTCCGATGTCGACAACAACGCCGATTCGTACGCCATCGCCTCGCTCATGAACGCCGGACTGCTCGTGGAGGGCAACGTCTTCGAGCGGGTGCGGCAAGCATGCTGGTCGGCGAGCGGGTATGCGGATTCCGATCCGGGACGGTTGGTGGCGCGCGACAATTCGCTCATCTCGTCCGGGCCGTGTGAGGTCAACGGCACGGTGGCCCCGATCCCGTACACCTACACCGCGGAAGCCGTCGGCACGGTCAAATCGTCCGTCACGGCGGGTGCCGGCGCGGGCAAGCTCTGACCCTATTTCCGGACAAGGCGGCGGCCGGGCACCGACCGGCCGCCGCCCAGCCGGGATTGCTGGAACTCGCGGCTCAGGCCGTCACGCCCGCGTCCATCGGGCCGGGGAGGGTCACGGTGACCACGAGGCCGCCGTCGGCGCGTGGTTCGGCGGCTACGGCGCCGCCGTGGGAGTGGGCCACCGCTCCCCATCGAAGCGCTGGCGGTGCCATAAGACACCAGCCTTGCGACGCGTTGCCAGATCCGGCCTTCGGAGCCGGCCTCAGGGCCTCCCGGCTCCGGCCGAACCGCCAACTGCGACGATTCGCCTGTGAGCTATGACCTTGCGGTGTGGGACGGTGAACGCCCGCGCGACAACCACCAAGCGGGCCTCGTCTACGACGAGCTCTATGAGAGCTACCTGGAGTCGGATGATGTCGTTGTGCCTCCGACGCCGCGCATCGTGGGCTATGTCGGGGCGCTCGTCGACCGATACCCCGACGACATCGACGGCCGCACCGTTTGGGCGTCACCACCGGTCATCGACGAGGCCTCAGGGCCGATCGTGTACCTGACCATGGCCTACAGCCAGGCTGAGGAAGTATCCGGGCACGCCGCATCGCTGGCTCGCGAGCACGGACTCGTGTGTTACGACCCGCAGGCAGAATCTCTGCGGTCATGAATTGATCGCTCTCAGAATTGCGAGATGTTCCGGCGCGCGGGGTGCTTCAAGCCGAAAGTAGTTCTCTCGGCGATCAGCCGCTCAGTCGGTGACGGTGGCGGCCACGATGCAGGTGTCGTCCAGCGGGGTGGCGGGGACCAGGCGGGAGGTCAGCGCCTGCGGCATCTCCGCCGGGTCCAGGTCGGCGATGAACCCGATGATCTCCTCCATCAGCCGTTCCAGGTCGTCACCGCGCGCGCCGGAGGAGGGGCGGCGTTCGATGAGGCCGTCGGTGAACATCAGCACGGTGTCACCGGGGGCGAGGTGGGTGCGGGCCGTCGCGTACACCGCTCCCGACACGGCGCCCAGGATGGTGCCCGTCGGCCGGTCGAGCCGGTGCACCTCGTTCGCCCGCAGCAGCAGCGGCGTGGGGTGGCCGGCTTGCGCCCACGACAGCCTGCGGGTGGTCGGCTCGAACCGGCTGACGATCGCCGACGCCAGCGTGATGCCTTCGCCGCTGGTCAGCATCCGGTTCAGCACGTCGAGGACACCGGCCGGGTCGGGGTTGGTGAGCGCGGCGCCGGTGAGCGCGAACCGCAGCTTCGCCATCGCCGCCGCGGTCGCCAGGCCGTGGCCCGCCACGTCGCCGATCGCGAGCAACGTGCTGCCGTCGTCGATCGGGAACGCGTGGTACCAGTCGCCGCCGACCTGCGCCCACTTCTCGGCCGCCAGGTAGCGCACGGCGACGCGCATCCCGGGCAGTTCGAGCGGCCGGCTCGGCAACGGCAGCACGGCGGAGCGCAGGTGGTTCGCCACCTGGTGCTCCTTCGCGAACTGCTCGCTCAGGTCGAACATCCGCTTCTCCGCGCGCCGGGTCGCGGTCACGTCCTGGAGCACGACGTCCAGCCGGACCGGCCGGCCCTCGACGTCCAGCACGGGTTCGCCGATGAACCGGCCGCACCGGATCTGGTCGCCGGCGCGCAGGTGCAGTTCCGAGTCGGTGCGCTCGCCCTGCTCCAGCATCCGGCGCACGGCGTTCTGGAGGATCGGCAGGTCCTCGGGGACGACCGACTGCCGGATCTCGTCCAGCGACATGGGGCCGAGCGCCGGGTCGCGGTCGAAGATGACGTAGAGCTGCTCGGACCAGTCGATCTCGTTGGTCACGAGGTTCCACTCGCCCCAGCCGATGTCGCCCAGGCGCTGGACGCTGCGCAGCCGCTCCAGCTGCAACGGGTCCTCGTGCTCGTGCCAGGCCAGGATCAGCCCGTCGCCGAACTTGCCGATGGTCAGCGTGTAGCGGCCGTACTGCGGCAGACCGGGGGTGTTCTCCTGGTAGTCGAAGGTGTCCAGCACCTCCCGCACGCCCGTGCGGAGCACGCGGTGGTACGCCGCCCACAGCTCGGTCCCCGCGACCGTCGGGTAGCTGGTGAGGATGGTCCGCCCGACCAGTTGCCGGTACCGGCGGCCGGCGAAGTCGACCGCGTCGGGGCTGGCGGCCTCGAACCGGAAGTCCACCACACCCCCGTCCGGGCCGTGGACCGCGCCGAGCAGCGCCACCGAGCCGGGCAGCACGTCGAGCATGTGCTGGACCCACAGCGTCCAGTTACGGCCTTGACCTGCGCCTTCCGTGCTCAGCAACGCCAGCAGCGTGGAGCCCGCCGCGCCGGTCAGCACCTCCAGCTCCCACTGCTCCTCGGCCGAGAACTCGTGGCTGTCGGCCCACAGCAGGCCGATCACGCCGGCGGTGCGCGTCCGGTCGCGGAACGGGAGCCAGGCACGTGACCTCCACACCGTCTCGGGGTCGCCGACCAGGGTGTACCGGCGACGGGCCTCCGCCAGGTCGGGCAGCCACTGGGGCAGGCCGCTGCGGACCGCGGCGAGGACGCCCGTCGCCAGCTGCGGCGGCACCCGCTCCCACTGCAGCCGCACCTTGGCGGGCACGTTAGCGGCGGCCTCCAGCCGGATCCCGCCGTCGGGTTCCAGCAGGTAGACCAGCACGCCGTCGCAGCCGACGTGCTCGCGGACGAGGTCGGCCAGTTCCTCGGGGTCGGCCGCCGTGCCGATCGCCGCGAGGGCCACGGGCTGCGGCGTGCGTTCACCCATCGGAGCCGGTGAGGGCTTCGGGATGTCGGGTCGCGGCCCGTCGCGGGCAGGTTCGCCATGACCGTCGCTGGGCACGGGGCGCGGTCCGGGCGGCAGCGGTGGCGGCGGCACGCCCAGCACGCCCGCGGCGATGACGACCAGGTCGGCGCCCGTGGCCTGCGCGAGCCGCACCATGTCCTCGAACGCCTCGTCCGGTCGGTACGACAGCCGCTCGGCGAGCACCCCTTTGGCCTGCTCGACCACGGCCTGTCGGCGCGCGGCGGCGCGCAGCCGGTCGATCTCGTCACGCTGCCTGGCGACGAGATCGGCCAGCGCGGAGCCGGTCGGATCCCGCTGCACTGCCATCGCGTCCAGCATGGACCGCCATTCCACCCACGGCCAGCCGAGCAGTCCACAGTGGAGCATGATCCACGCCGCGATTCCCCTTGACCGACTTGTTACCTACCTGAATCGACGCCCGCCCCTGGACATGCCGGAGTCGACGGGTTAGCGTCTGCGACCAATGTTTACGCAAACATTTTGCGTGGACATCACCGCCGCCATGTGGCCAACAGGAGTGACGATGACGTCGATCTCGGTGCCGGTCGAGGCACCGCCGGCACCGCCGGCACCCCCGGCGCGCCGTGTCCGCCGCCAGCGCCCCGACCGGAAGGGCTGGTTGTTCGTCGCGCCGTTCCTGGTGGTGTTCGCGCTGGTGTTCCTGGCTCCGATCGTCTACGCGATGTGGTTGAGCCTGTTCCGGGAGCAGGTGTTCTTCGGCGGCACGGAGTTCGTCGGGTTGGACAACTACGCGGCGGTCCTCACGGACGCGAAGTTCTGGGAGTCGTTCCTGCGGGTCCTGCTCTTCCTGGTGGTCCAGGTGCCGGTCATGTTGCTGCTGGCGCTGGTGGCGGCGTTGGCGATCGACAGCGCCCGGCTGCACGCGTCCGGCTTCTTCCGGGTCGTGATCTTCCTGCCCTACGCCGTGCCCGGGGTCGTCGCGGTCCTGATGTGGGGCTTCATCTACGGCGACAACTTCGGCCTCGCGGCCGACCTGAACGAGTGGCTCGGCCGCAAGGCCGTCGTGCCACTGTCGGACGACTGGATCCTCCCGTCCATCGGCAACATCGTGACCTGGGAATTCGTCGGCTACAACATGCTGATCTTCTACTCCGCGTTGAAGGTCGTCCCGAACGACCTGTACGAGGCGGCGGCCATCGACGGCGCCGGGACGATGCGCACGGTCCTGAGCATCAAACTGCCCGCCATCCGCGGCGCGGTGGTGATCGCGACGATCTTCTCGATCATCGGCAGCTTCCAGCTGTTCAACGAGCCCAACATCCTGCGCGCCCTGGCGCCCAACGTGATCAGCACCTTCTACACACCCAACATGTACGCCTACAACCTCTCCTTCGGCGGCCAGCAGTACGACTACTCGGCCACCGTGGCGATCGTCATGGGCGTCATCACCGCGATCATCGCCTACGTCGTGCAGCTGCGCGGCACGCGGAAGGGTGTGTGAGCACCGTGCAGAGCCCCCAATCGTCCTTCCTGCGGCCCCGCAAGTCCGTCGTGCTCACGATCCTCATGTCGCTGTTCCTGGTCTACACGCTGGTGCCGCTGGCGTGGCTGCTGATCAGCGCGACCAAGACACAGCCGGCGCTGTTCAACACATCGGGTCTGTCCTTCGGCGACTCGTTCGCGCTGTTCGACAACATCGTCGAGACGTTCACCCACGACGACGGGATCTTCCTGCGCTGGCTGGGCAACACCCTGCTGTACGTCGTGGTCGGCGCGGGCGGCGCGACCATCCTCGCGACGGCCGCCGGGTACGGCATGGCCAAGTACCGCTTCCCGGGCCGCCGCGCGGTGTTCGCCGTGCTGCTGGGCGCCATCGCCATCCCCGGCACCGCCTTGGCCGTGCCGACGTTCCTCATGTTCAGCAAGCTGGGGCTGACGAACACCCCGTGGGCGATCATCATCCCGTCGCTGATCAGCCCGTTCGGCCTGTACCTGGTGTGGGTCTACGCCGTCGAGGCGGTCCCGGACGAGGTGATCGAGGCGGCCCGCATCGACGGCGCCGGCGAGGTGCGGATCTTCCTCACGGTGACGCTGCGGCTGCTCCTGCCAGGCGTCGTCACTGTCGCGCTGTTCGCCGTGGTGTCGACCTGGAACAACTACTTCCTGCCGCTGATCATGCTCAGCGAACCGGACTGGTACCCGCTGACCGTGGGCCTCAACCAGTGGAGCGCCCAGGCTGCGGGAGTCGGCGCGGAACCGATCTACCACCTCGTGATCACCGGATCGGTGCTCACCATCATCCCGCTCGTCGCCGCATTCCTCCTGCTCCAGCGCTTCTGGCAGTCGGGGCTGAGCGCGGGCAGCGTCAAGCAGTAGTCGTAACACCGTGTCGAGAGGACAGCCACAATGTCACCCATGAAGCACCGCGCGAGAGCGGCCGTCGCAGTGGCGGGCTTGCTCGTCGCCGCGCTCGCGGCCTGCTCCTCGGGGTCCGACAGCACCACCCCGGGCGGTGCCACCGGTACCCCCGACGCGGTCGACGCCGCGCTGAAGGCGGGCGGCGAGCTCACCTACTGGAGCTGGACGCCGTCGGCCAAGGCCCAGGTGGAGGCGTTCCAGAAGGAGTTCCCGAACGTCAAGGTCAACTACGTCAACGCGGGCACCGGCAACGACCACTACACCAAGCTCCAGAACGCCGTGAAGGCCGGCTCCGGCGCGCCGGACGTCGCCCAGATCGAGTACCAGGCGCTGCCGCAGTTCGCGCTCACCGGCGCGCTGGTCGACCTCGGCCAGTACGGCTTCAACGAGTTCGAGAAGGACTACACGGCCTCCACCTGGGGTTCGGTGAAGGTCGGCGGCGGTCTGTACGGCCTGCCGCAGGACTCGGGCCCCATGGCGCTGTTCTACAACAAGCAGGTGTTCGACCAGCACGGCATCGCGGTCCCCAAGACGTGGGACGAGTACGTGGCGGCGGCCGAGAAGCTGCACGCGGCGGACCCGACCAAGTACATCACCTCCGACACCGGTGACGCCGGCTTCACCACCAGCATGATCTGGCAGGCGGGCGGCAAGCCGTTCACCACCGACGGCAAGTCCGTGAAGATCAACCTCCAGGACGCGGGCACCAAGAAGTTCACCGCGATGTGGAGCCCGCTGGTGGAGAAGAAGCTGGTCTCGTCCATCAACGGCTGGTCCGACGAGTGGTACAAGGCGCTGGGTGACGGCACCATCTCCACGCTGCTGGCCGGCGCGTGGATGCCGGGCGTGCTGGAGTCGTCCGTCAAGGACGGCGCGGGCAAGTGGGCCGTGGCGCCGCTGCCCACCTACGACGGCAAGCCGGTCACCGCGGAGAACGGCGGCGGCGGGCAGTCCGTGCTCAAGCAGAGCGCCAACCCGGCGTTGGCCGCGGGCTTCGTCCGCTGGCTCAACCACGACAACGGCGTCAAGCCGTTCCTGGAGAGCGGCGGCTTCCCCGCCACCACCGCCGACCTCGGTTCCGCCGCGTTCAAGGACAAGGCGTCGGCGTACTTCGGCGGACAGCAGATCAACCAGATCCTGACCGCCTCGGCGGGCCAGGTCGCCACCGGCTGGAGCTACCTGCCCTACCAGCTCTACGCCAACAGCATCTTCGCCGACACGGTCGGCAAGTCGTACCTGAACTCGTCGCACCTCGACCCGAGCCTGGCCGACTGGCAGAAGTCGCTGGTCGACTACGGCGGCCAGCAGGGGTTCACCGTCACCACGAGCTGAACGACCCGGAACGGCCGGCGCCCGGGCGGGGTGCCGGCCGTTCCGCTTGCCCCCGCACGAGGGCCACCCGAAGGCCTCCCCGAAAGGAACGACCATCTCCGCGACGCACCCTGCCCCGTCCTGGTCCACGCTCCAGCCGCGCACCGCCGGAGGATCCCGTGCCTGACTTCACCATCGGCGAGCGCGACTTCCTGCTCGACGGCCGGCCGTTCCGCGTCCTGTCCGGCGCGTTGCACTACTTCCGCGTGCACCCGGACCTCTGGGCGGACCGGATCGACAAGGCCAGGCGGATGGGCCTGAACACCATCGAGACCTACGTCCCATGGAACGCACACGCGCCGACCCCGGACGTGTTCGACCTGTCCGGCGGGCTGGACCTGGGCCGCTTCCTGCGGCTGGTCGGCGAGGCCGGGATGAAGGCCATCGTGCGGCCCGGCCCGTTCATCTGCGCGGAGTGGGACAACGGCGGTCTGCCCGCCTGGCTGTTCCGCGACCCCGATGTCGGCGTCCGCAGGACCGAACCCCGTTACCTGGCGGCGGTCCGCGAGTACCTCGAACGCGTGTACGCCGTGGTCGAGCCCGTCCAGGTGCAGCACGGCGGTCCGGTGATCCTCGTGCAGATCGAGAACGAGTACGGCGCGTTCGGCGACGACAAGACGTACCTCGAAGCACTGGTGGAGTACACCAAGGCGGCGGGGATCACCGTGCCGCTGACCACCGTCGACCAGCCGACCGACGACATGCTCGCCGCGGGCAGCATCGACGGGCTGCACAAGACGGCGTCGTTCGGCTCGCGCAGTGCCGAACGCCTGGCCACGCTGCGCAGGCACCAGCCGACCGGGCCGCTGATGTGCTCGGAGTTCTGGAACGGCTGGTTCGACTACTGGGGCTCGCACCACCACACCACGTCCGCCGAGGACGCCGCCGCAGAACTCGACGCCCTGCTGTCGGAGGGCGCGTCGGTGAACTTCTACATGTTCCACGGCGGCACGAACTTCGGACTCACCAGCGGCGCCAACGACAAGGGCGTCTACCGGCCCACCATCACCTCGTACGACTACGACGCGCCGCTGGACGAGGCGGGCAACCCCACCGCGAAGTACCACGCGTTCCGCGAAGTGATCGCCCGCTACCACGACGTGCCGGGCGTGCCGCCGCCCGCCGCTCGACCGGCGCCGGAGTTCACCGTTCCGCTGGGCCACCACGTCCCGCTGCTCGACTCGCCGGAACGGTGGGGCGCCTGGCAGCACCACAGCACGCTGCCGACGTTCGACGAGCTCACCCCCACGCCGCACTTCGCCTTGCTGCGCACGTGGATCGACCACCCCGGCCCGGCCGTGCTGTGCTTCGGCGAGGTGCGCGACCGCGCGTCGGTGTTCCTCAACGGCCAACCCGTCGGGGTTCTGCTGCGTGAGCACCACCAGCGCGCGCTCGGGATCAGCAAGGCCGTGGGTGAGCTGGTGGTGCTGGTGGAGGACCGGGGACGGGTCAACTACGGCCCGCGCATCGGTGAGCCCAAGGGCGTCATCGGCGGCGCGACCCTGGACGGCGAGCCCATGCGGAACTGGGACGTCCTGCCGCTCGACCTCGACGCGCTGCGCGGGCCGTGGCACGTCGACAGCGCCCCGCTCGCCGGCCAGGTCGGCGGTCCCGTCCTCGTCCGCGACGAGTTCACCCTGGACGAGCCGGCCGACCTCCACCTCGACACCAAGGGCTGGGGCAACGGTGTGGTGTGGGTCAACGGCTTCTGCCTCGGCCGCTACTCGTCGCTCGGACCGCAGCGGACGCTGTACGTGCCGGGTCCGGTCGTGCGCGCGGGCGTCAACGAGATCGTCGTCTTCGAGACCGGCGTGATGACGTCCCCGGTGGCCCGGTTCGCGCCCGGCCCCCTGCTCGGTCACACCGAGCTGTGAAGCAGTCGGCCGGTCCCACCTCGGCGGAGAGGTGGGACCGGCCGACACCCACGCGCGTCAGCCCACGGACACGGTGAAGCCGTTGTCCTCGCCGTAACGCGCGATCGAGTCCTGCCACCGCGCCAAGCCGGTCTTCACATCCGAGTCACCCGCGATCGCCTTGCCCACCGTGCTGTCGAACGTGGTGTTGGCGTAGGCCTGGTACGGCAGGTACTGCCAGTCGGCGACCACCCGCTCCGACACCTCGGCGAAGACCTGGTTGACGGCCTGGCCACCGAAGAACGGCGCCGGCCGGTCGCGGAACGACGGATCGTCCAGCAGCTGCGTGGTCGCCGGGAACAGGCGCACCTCGGCGTTGAGCGCCGCCGCGCCGTCCGGGTCGGAGTTGAGCCACTGCGCGAAGGCCACCGCGGCGGCCTTGTGCTTGCTCCTCGACGTGACCGCGATCGAGGAACCGCCGTGCTCGGCCGCGGTCGGTTTGGCCGGGTCGAACTGCGGCATCGGCGCCACGGCCCACATCCCGGCGCTCTGCGGGATGGACTTCTCCAGGTTCGCGGGCGCCCACGCGCCGGCCATCCAGGTCGCGTACTTCCCGTCGGCCATGGCCTGCCACCACTCGTCGGTCCACTCGGTGACGGGCTCGACGGTGCCCTCCGCGAGCATCGACCCCCACGTGTCGGCGAACGCCTCGACACCCTTGTCCGCGGTGAGGTCGACCCCGACCGCCTTGTTCGGCCGGGTGGCGAACGGCTTGCCGCCGGCCTGCCAGATGAGGCTCTCGACCGTGCCGGGGTTGCGGGGGTCCAGCGAGGAGATGAAGGTGCCGGGTTGCGCCTGCTTGATGCGGCGACCGGCCTTGCGGTAGTCCTCCCAAGTCTTCGGCGGTTCGATGCCCAGCCGGTCGAAGATGTCCTTGCGGTAGAACATCGCCATCGGCCCGGTGTCCTGGGGGATGCCGTAGACCTTGTCGTCCACCTGCACCTGCGACCACGCCGACGCGGTGAACCGGTGCTTCAGATCGCCCACGCCGTACTCGGTGAGGTCCACGATCTGACCGGAGATCGCGAACTGCGGCAGGGCGAAGTACTCGATCTGCGCCAGGTCCGGCCCGCCGACCGGCCCGCTGATCGCGTGCTGGAGCCGCTGGTACTGGTCCGCGCTCTGACCGGCGTTGACCACGTCGATCTTGATCTTGGGGTGGGCGATCTCGAACCGGTCGACGGCCTTCTCGATGTTCGGCACCCACGTCCAGAACGTGAGGGTGGTCGGCTTGTCGAGCGCGGCGCGCACCGCGTCCGCGCCGGTGGGCTCAGCGTCTTCGGTGGCGCCACAGCCGGCGAGCGCCACGGCGGTGAGCATTAACGCCGCGACGGCACGGCCCGAGCGTCTGTGGGATGGCATGGAGACCTTTCGACTTGCGGCTCGGCTGCCTCGCCATGGCTAATTGTTTACGCAAACATCGCGACGAAGCGGCAAGGCGGGGTTCATGACCGACGGGCTGTTCACTTGCGATTCACAAGATGTTTACGCAAACACTGCGGCGTATCCTGGCAGCGCGACCGAGCGCCGTCAAGGCTCCGCGGAGACCTGTCGCCCGGACCTATCGCCCGACTTTCGGCCGACCAAGCGTCCGTCGCGTGCGCAACACCAGTAGTTGGACCGCGACCGTCACCGCGGCGCCCAGCACGAACGCGGCGGCGCCCATCGGACGGACGAGAACGGCGACCGAGAAGCAGAACGTCGAGAACCCGAACAGGCCCATGAGGGCGCCGGACAGGGTCCGCGCGGTGACCACGGGACCGTGTTGGGCGTGGACGAAGGCCGCCACGACGCTTGTCGCGATGGGGAAGGGCGCCAACAGCCCGGTCCACTGTGGACCGAGAGCGGCGGAAGCCGTGGTCAAGCCGAGCACCAGGACACCGGTCACGACGGCGCGACCCGGCAGGTCCCACATCGGCGACGGACGCCGGTCGACCTCGCCCGGGAGTTCCGGCTCGATCCTCGGCATGAAGATCACCGCGACTGTGGTGACGACAAGCGTGACCACAAGTGCCACGGGTGCCGTGACGTGGACGAAGGACAACGCGACATCCACCGCCAGCACCGCGACCCAGCTCGTGGCCACCGTGGCGAGCCAGCCGAGCCGACGTGCGGCACACGAGAACACCACCGCGAACACGGCGAGCGACACAAGCCCGAACAGGGACGCGGTTGCCGCGCCGCCGGCGAAGTCCGCGCCGTGCTGGAGGTACGTGATGAACAGGATCGGTCCGGCGACGATCGGGAGGGCCACGAGAATCCCCGTGACGTCGGCGCCCCACCGTCGCCCGGCCAGCGTGGACGCCACGACCAACAGAGGCGCCAGGAACAGCTTCACCAGCAGTATGTCCACTTGCGGGCAGTTTGCCAGACAACGGATGGCGGTCGTTGGCACAATGATCGAATGTCACACGACGTCGACGAAAGCTGGGACCGCATCGAGGCGTGGTTGCGCACCAACGCGCCCACCACGTACGAGCACGTCGGCGTGCCGGCGCGCAAGGCCGACATCCCGCCGGTGGCGGCGCTGGTGGGCGAGCTGCCCGAAGACCTGATCGCTTGGTGGCGGCGTTCTTGCGGAACGACCAAACCCATGGCCGCCCGCCTGCTGGTCGGATACGCGCCGTACTCGATCGAAGAGGCCCTCGACTGCCGCTCGGTCATGCTGGGCATCGCGGACATGCTGGACATCGCGGGGGGCAAGGAGCAGTCGGCCAAACCCGCTGGCTCGCCCACCCGACTCTCCTGGTCGCCGATGTGGGTGCCCATCGCCGGCGACAGCGGCGGCGACGACCTGTTCGTCGACCTGCGTCCCGGTCCAGAGCGGGGCTGCGTCATGGAGTGGCGGGAGACCGAGGGCGCGGCGAAGCCGTTGTGGTCCAGCGTGGCCGACATGCTCGCCGAGATCGCCGACGCCCTCGACCGCGGCAAGGACATCGACGGCGTCCGCCCGGAGGTCCGGGACGACGGCACGATCGACTGGGACTGACCTGGCTCGTGTTCCCGGATCACGCGGTAGTGCCGAGTGCCCGCCTGCGCCGCGCGTTGCGCGTGTAGTAGAACGCCGTGATGCCCATGAACAGACCCCACACGATGAACCACGGGTCCCAGACGTAGAGGTGGCCGTAGAAGCCGCGCCAGTCCATCCCGCCGGGAGGCACGAGGATTCCGCCCAGCACCATCAGCTGGATGCCGATCTGCACGCCGCCGTACAGCACGAGCGCCACAGCAGCGCCCCACCCCGCGATGAGCAGCATCCAGTGCCGGAACAGCCGCCTGCCCCACGGTTGCACCAACGCGAGCGCCAGCACACCGCCCGCCACCTTCACGAAGCCCGCGAACCACACCGCGACATAGATGCCGACGTTGCCTTCCTCGACCAACCGGACGGCCTCACTCCCGACCGTGTCGAGCAGGAACGTGCCCCCGAATCCCCAGTAGAAACTCGACACCGCGAACAGGAACGCGCACACGGCCGTCACGTACCCGGCCCAACGCCCTGGCTCGGGCATCGACGACGTGTCCGCAAGGCTCGGCACAGGGCTGCTCATCTGGAATCCCCCCGGAAATCCTCCTACTCACCGTAACAGGACCGGTACTCCGGCCCGCGCGCTTTCGACGGAGGGCACCCACGTGGCGTGGTGCGCGTTGGCGACCTGGTTGAGTACCTTCCCATGACAGCTCACGACACGGTGGTCGAGTTCTACTGGCGGCCGGGCTGCCCCTACTGCCTCGCCCTGCGCGCGCCGCTGCGGAGCAGTGGACTCCCGCTGCGGGAGATCAACATCTGGGAGGACCCGGAGGCCGCGGCTCGGGTGCGGTCGGTCGCGGACGGCAACGAGACCGTGCCCACGGTGTTCGTCGGGGCGCACGCCATGGTCAACCCCGGCATGGACCAAGTGCTGGCGGCCGTCCGTGAGCACTCCCCCGAGCTGCCCCCCATCGAGCCCAGGACTCCGCGGTGGCAGCCGGTGGCGGCGTCGCTCGGGCTCGCGCTGCTGTGGGTGCTGCTCGTGGTTCTCTCGCCCACGACCACCTTCCACGTCGCACCGGCGCTGGCTGCCGCCGCCGCTCCGGTCACCCGTCGCTGGCTCACCGGCGCCCCGGTCCCGTCCCGCCCGGCCGCGACCGTGGCCGTGACCGGCCTGGTCATCACCTTGGCGACCACGGCCGTGTTGACCTGGCAAGGGCTGATCGCCGGACCCGACGTCCCCGGAGGCGGCGCGCCGGTCGCGGAGACCGTGCTGCTGGCCGTCGCGGGCGCGGTGCTCGGCTGGCGGCTGGCCCGGCGCGGCGCCAGGTAAACGATGGCGGCTCAGGTGTTCCCGGCGACGAGGGGTTCCAGCGCCGCCACGACCTCGGGGTGCAGGCGGCGCAGGACGCCCAGGGTGGTGGAGTCGGTGAACAGGGCCAGGTCGACGCCGTCGGTGCGGGTCAGGACTTCACTGCGGTTGCCGTCGACCAACGACCGGTGCGCGGGGTCGGTCAGGCGGCGCACCACCGTGTAGGGCAAGGGTTCCAGGCGGACCGGTGACTTGAACTCGGCGACCAGGCGGTGGGCGGCGACCTCGAACTGCATCGGCCCGACCGCGGCGAACACCGGTGCGGCTTCACCGCGGCGCAGGGAACGCAGGATCTGCACCACGCCCTCGGACTCCAACTGCTCGATGCCCTTGCGGAACTGCTTGGAACGGCTCAGGTCCGCCGGTCGGGCGACCGCGAAGTGGGCCGGCGCGAAGCTGGGCAGCCCGGGGAACCGCACCGCGGGCTTGTCGGTGTAGAGCGTGTCGCCGACGCGCAGCGCGGTGGCGTTGACCAGACCGATCACATCACCGGGGTACGCAGTGTCCAATGTGGAGCGCTGCTGACCGAAGACCTGCTGGACGTACTTGGTGGCGAACGGTTTGCCGGTGGTGGCGTTGGTGACCACCATGCCGCGCTCGAACACGCCGGAGCAGACGCGCGCGAAGGCGACCTGGTCGCGGTGCGAGGGGTCCATGCCGGTCTGGACCTTGAACACGAACGCGGAGAACGGCGCGTTCAGGTCGCGTAGCTTGGCCTGGGCGTCCGGGCGCGGTGTGGGCTGCGGCGCGAGTTCCACGAGCAGGTCCAGCAGGTGCTTCACGCCGAAGTTCAGCACCGCGGACCCGAACAGCACCGGGGTGGCGGTGGCGTCGAGGAAGCGCGCGAGGTCGAAGTCGCCGCCCGAGGCGGACAGCAGGTCGACCTCCTCCACCGCACGGACCCAGTCCGCGCCCTCCTCGGCCTCCGCCTGCGCGGCGCTGAGGCGTTCCTGGCCCGCCGCGGTGGCGCCGCCGGCGGTCCGCGCGTAGCGGATGAACTGCCCGTCACGGCGGTCCAGCACGCCGCGGAAGTGGCCGGCGTCGCCGACGGGCCAGGTCAGCGGCATCGGCTGCAACCCGATCCGCTCGACCAGCTCGTCGCACAGCGCCAGCGCGTCACGGCCGGGGCGGTCCCACTTGTTGATGAACGTGATCACCGGGATGCCGCGGTGGCGGCACACGTCGAACAGCTTCAGCGTCTGCGGTTCCAGGCCCTTGGCCGCGTCCAGCAGCATCACCGCCGAGTCGACGGCCGCGAGCACCCGGTAGGTGTCCTCGGAGAAGTCGGAGTGACCGGGCGTGTCGAGCAGGTTGACCACCGCGTCGCCGTAGGAGAACTGCAACGCCGCCGAGGTGATGGAGATCCCACGCGCCTTCTCCATCTCCATCCAGTCCGACACCACGCCGCGCCGGCCGGCCTTGCCGTGCACCGCGCCTGCCTCGGAGATCACCTGGGCGTGCAGCGCCAACGCCTCGGTCAACGTCGACTTGCCCGCGTCCGGATGGCTGATCACCGCGAACGTGCGCCGCCGCCCCGCCTCCCGCAGCACATCGGCGGACGAGGCGGTCACCGGATGTGCGGTGGTCATTCAGATTCTCCTGCGCTCAATCGGATACCCACGGAAGTCTACCCTCACGTTACTGTAGTCTGGACGGATCGTTCGACGTCGGAAGGGGTCTGGTGGGCGGTCACATGCAGATCGGCGAGGTGGCCGAACGGACGGGCCTGTCGCTGCGCACGATCCGCTACTACGAGGAAGTCGGACTGGTCGTGCCCAGCGCGCGCAGCCAGGGCGGGTTCCGGCTCTACACCCAGCCCGACGTGGACCGCCTCGGGGTGATCAAGCGCATGAAGCCGCTGGGGTTCCAGCTGGAGGAGATGCGCGAACTGCTGACCATCCTGGACGCCCTCAGCGCGGCCGAGGACGCCGATCGGGCCGAACACCTGGACCGACTGGCCGGGTTCCACACCGCCGCGGAGCAACGCTGCGAGGAGCTGCGGGCCCAGTTGCACATCGCCGAGGACTTCGCCGGCACCCTGCGCGCCCACCTGCCGGTCGCCTGAACATCCCACCCGACCGGGTGCTCGATTTCACCCGCTACCCCACCCTCACGTAGCGTGAGGGTGTGACCATGGCTCGAACCTCCGCCCCTCCGCCGCCCCTCGCCCCCGACGCGCTGCGCGTCACCGCCCTGGGAGGGCTCGGTGAAATCGGCCGCAACATGACCGTGTTCGAGCACGACGGCAAACTGCTGATCGTGGACTGCGGAGTCCTGTTCCCCGAAGAACACCAGCCCGGCGTCGACGTCATCCTCCCCGACTGGACCAGCCTCCGGAGCCGCCTCGCCGACATCGTCGCCGTCGTCCTCACCCACGGCCACGAAGACCACATCGGCGGCGTCCCCTACCTGCTCCGCGAACGCCCCGACATCCCCATCATCGGCTCCCGCCTCACGTTGAGCCTGCTCCGCGCGAAGCTGGTCGAGCACCGCATCGTCCCCGTCACCGTCGAGGTCGCCGAAGGCCAGGAACTCACCCGCGGGCCGTTCGACCTGGAATTCCTCGCCGTCAACCACTCCATCCCGGATGGTCTGGCGATCGCCATCCGCACCGCCGCCGGCCTCGTCCTGCACACCGGCGACTTCAAAATGGACCAATTCCCCCTCGACGGGCGCATCACCGACCTGCGCGGCTTCGCCCGCCTCGGCGAAGAAGGCGTCGACCTGTTCCTCGTCGACTCCACCAACGCCGACGTCCCCGGCTTCACCACCGCCGAACGCGACCTCGCCCCCGCCATCGACGAAGTCTTCCGCACCACCCCCCGCCGCGTCGTCGTCTCCAGCTTCGCAAGCCACGTCCACCGCATCCAACAGGTCCTCGACGCCGCCCACACCCACGGCCGCAAAGTCGCCTTCGTCGGCCGCTCCATGGTCCGCAACATGGCCGTCGCCACCGAACTCGGCTACCTGAAAGTCCCGCCGGGGCTCGTCGTGGACATCAAACGCATGGACCGCATGCCCCCCAACCAGGTCACCCTCGTCTGCACCGGATCCCAGGGCGAACCGATGGCGGCACTGTCCCGGATGGCCAGCGGCGACCACTCCATCCAGGTCGAGGAAGGCGACACCGTGCTGCTGGCGAGTTCGCTGATCCCCGGCAACGAGAACGCCATCTACCGCGTCATCAACGGCCTCACCGACCTCGGCGCCAAAGTCGTCCACAAGGGCAACGCCAAGGTCCACGTCTCCGGACACGCCAGCGCCGGCGAACTCGTCTACTGCTACAACATCGTCCAACCCGCCAACGTGCTGCCCGTCCACGGCGAAGCCCGACACCTGCGCGCCAACGCCGAACTCGCCGTCCGCACCGGCGTCGACCGGGCGCGGGTGCCGATCGCCGCCAACGGCGACGTCATCGACCTCCAGGACGGACGCGTCACCGTCACCGGACGCGTCGAAGTCCACAACATCTACGTCGACGGACAAACCGTCGGCGGCGTCACCGAAGCCTCCCTCGCCCAACGCCGCACCCTCGGCGAAGAAGGCGTCATCACCATCGTCGCCCTCATCGACACCGACACCGGCCACCTCGCCGAACCACCCGACTACATCGCCCACGGCTTCGAACACGACGGCGGCACCTTCACACCCGCCACCACCGCCATCGAACGATCCCTCGCCGGCGCAGCCGAACGCGGCGTCAAGGACATCGAAGAACTCGAACGACTCATCGGACGCGAAGTCCAGATGTGGGCCCAACGCACCTACCGCCGCCGCCCCGTCGTCATCCCCGTCGTCGTCGAGGCCTGAGGCGCGGCGGGCAGGGACTCGTGGAGAGCTTGGTCACGGTCGGTCCACTCGACCTGGGGTCTACTGTCACGTCAGGGTAGAGTTCGTCGCGGTCGCGCCGGAGAAGCCGCTGCCCACCCTGACTTCCCCGTGCGTGCCACAGCGCGTCGGGCGCCCCCTTGCTCACCATGCGAGTCGCACCTGCCGGCTCGCGCACAAGTCCCGAGGTGTTGATTGTCCTCGTTCGAGGCGCCCGCACGTCCTGCCCTGCTGTCGAGGATCCGCGTCAACTGGTTCGCCAACCCGCGCGCCGACCTGCTCTCCGGCCTGGTCGTCGCCCTGGCGCTGATCCCCGAGGCGCTGTCGTTCTCGATCATCGCGGGCGTCGACCCCAAGGTCGGCCTCTACGCGTCGTTCACCATCGCGATCATCATCGCCTTCTCCGGTGGACGTCCCGGCATGATCTCCGCCGCCACCGGCGCCATGGCCCTGGTCATGGTGCCGCTGGTGCGCGACCACGGGGTGGAGTACCTGTTCGCCGCCACCGTGCTGACCGGCGCGTTCCAGATCGTGTTCGGGCTGATCGGCGTGCACAAGCTGATGCGTTTCGTGCCCCGGACGGTCATGGTCGGCTTCGTGAACGCCCTGGCCATCCTGCTGTTCACCGCGCAGATCCCGCACATCACCGCCGGCGGTCTGCCGGTGATCGGCCTGGTCGTGCTCGGCCTGGTGATCATCTACCTGCTCCCCCGGCTGATCAAGGCGGTCCCGTCCCCGCTGGTCGCGATCGTGGTGATCACCTCGCTCACGGTGTTCCTGAACATCGCCGTGCCGACCGTCGGGGACATGGGCGACCTGCCGGACGCGCTGCCGTTCTTCGGCCTGCCGATGGTGCCGTTCACCTTGGAGACGTTGACGATCATCGCGCCCTACGCGTTGACGCTGGCCGTGGTCGGTCTGGTCGAGTCCCTGTTGACCGCGCAACTGCTGGACGACCTCACCGACACCGGTTCACGGAAGGGCGTGGAGGTGCGCGGTCAGGGCATCGCCAACATCGCCACGGGCTTCCTCGGCGGCATGGCGGGCTGCGCGATGATCGGCCAGTCCATCATCAACATCAAGTCCGGCGGGCGCACCCGACTGTCCACCCTGGCCGCCGGCGTGTTCCTGCTGGTCCTGGTCTTCGCGCTGGGCCCGGTCGTCTCGCTGATCCCGATGGCGGCACTCGTCGCGGTGATGGTCTTCGTGTCGGTCAGCACGTTCGACTGGACCAGCGTCAAGCCGAAGTCGCTGCGCCACGCTCCCCGCAGCGAGACCGCGGTCATGGTCGTGACCGTCGGCACCGTGGTGGCGACCCACAACCTCGCCCTCGGCGTCGTCGCCGGCGCGCTGCTCTCCGCGATCTTCTTCGCGCGCCGCGTCGCCCACCTGGTCGACGTCTCCAGCGTCCTGGACCCCGACGGCACGATCCGCGTCTACGCGGTCACGGGTGAGCTGTTCTTCGCCTCCACCAACGAGTTGATGCACGCCTTCGACTACACCGACACCGTCACCAAGGTCGTGGTCGACTTGTCCGACGCGCACGTCTGGGACAGTTCGGCGGTCGCCACCCTCGACGCCGTCACCGCGAAGTTCGCCGCACGGGGGATCGAGGCCGAGATCATCGGCCTCAACCCGCACAGCGAGCGACTGCACAGCAAGCTCACCGGCCAGCTCACCGGCTCGCACTAGCTCAAAGCCCCGGCCCGGTGGCTCGCACCCCGCGGTCGGTGACGTGGATGCGGTAGATCGCCGGCATCGGCATCGCGTGGCTGAAGGGCCAGTCGATCGTGGTCAGTCCGAACCCGACCAGGGCTCTGGAGATGAACGTGCCGTGGCTGCCGACGACCACAGTCCCGTCCGGGTGTTGTCGGGCGAGCGATTCGAGGATCGCGGTGGCTCGCTCTGTGAGCTGCTGAAGGCTTTCCCCGCCTGGCCGGGTCGAGTGCGGGTCGGCCCAGCTCTCGGCGTAGTGGCGGGCGTAGTCGGGGGTGGGTCCGAGTCCGGAGTCCCATTCCCGCAAGGCATGGTCGGTCTGGACGGGCATGCCTGACGCGCGTGCGGTGGGCTCGATGGTCTGCATGGCGCGCAGGTACGGGCTGGAGGCGATCAGGCTGGGCCTGAAGTGGGCCAGGTCGTCGACGAGGCGTTCCGCTTGCACGATGCCCGTATCGGTCAACGGCCTGTGGTAGTCGTCCGGGCCGCCCGGCGAGGGGATCAGCGGCTGGGCATGCCGGACCAGGATGACTTCGGCTCGCATCAGCCGACTACCTCCGGATCAAGGATCTTTGGGCTCGTGCCAGGATGTCCAGGTGGAGAACACCCTACCGATCACCTATGCGCGGATAGCCGAAGTCCTGACCGAGCTCGGGATGATCAGCGAGGCGAAGGCTCGGAGCGTGCGCGACGAGACCTCCGCGTACGCGACCGAGTCGATCAAGCGAGGCCATGAAGTCGCCAGTGCGCTCCAATCCTTCGGCGTGGCGGTCTCCATCCACGCCAACGACGTCGACTTCGCCGACGAGCACTACGACTGGCTCCTGGACGAGGCCGCCGGCCTCACCGACGGCACGGTCACCGTCTCCGACTACCGCTTCGAGAAGGACGACCCGGAGGACGAGGACAGCGGTCTGGGCACGATGCACTTCTCGCGCAACGGCGAGCCGCTCTCGTTCGACGTCATGCAGGAGTCGAACGACTACCTCGACACGCAAGCGGCGCGGCGGGCGATCCAAGCGCTCCTCCCCGCTGACGACCCCCGCGACTTCAGTTGCGTCGAGCGGCAGGACTTCGGCGACGACATCATGGTGCTGGCCACAGCCGAGCAGCGTGAAGGTCTCCGCCTGCACCTGGGCATCACCTTCGAACCTCCGTTGGGTCCGTTGGGGAGCTGACGCCGACACAGGAACGCATTCACGGCAGCGATACGCCGACCACCAGCCCGCCGTCCTGGCGGGGTAAGGCTTGGACGGAGCCGCCGTGGGCTCGGGCGATGGATTGGACGATCGACAGTCCGAGACCGACGCCCTGGTTCGCCGCCACGCGCTCCCGGCGCAACTGCACGAACGGCTCGAACAGCATCGGGATCTTGTCCTTCGGCACGGGCGGGCCGGTGTTGGCGACTTCCAGCGCCGGTGACCCGCCTACCCGGACCCAGATCGCGCCGCCGTTGTTGTACTTGACGGCGTTGTCGACCAGGTTCCGGACCAGCTGTTCGAGCAGGACGGGATCGCTGCGCACCACCCGCGGCGCCAGGGTGGTGTGCACGGTGACCGCCGCGTCGACGAACGCCTGGCGGCACGCCCCGACCACCCGCGCCACCACGTGGTCCAGCCGGATGTCCTCCGGGTGCTCAAGGCCCTGGTCGCTGCTCGCCAGCACCAGCAGGCCCTCGATCAGGGCTTCGCTGCGCGCGTTCATCACCAGCAGCCGCTCGCCCAGCTCGCGCAACGACGCGCTGTCACCCGGCCTCCCCATCGCCACCTCCACCAAGGTCCGCTGCGTGGCCAACGGGGTGCGCAGCTCGTGGGACGCGTTCGCCACGAACCGGCGTTGGCTGTCGAAGGACTTCTCCAACCGGGACAGCATCTGGTCGAACGTGTCGGCCAGCTCGGTCAGCTCGTCCTTCGGCCCGCTGAGGCGGATGCGCTGGTGCAGGTTGTCGGCGCCCAGCCTGCGTGCGGCGGCGACCACCTGGTGCACGGGCCGCAGCATGCCCGCGGCGGCCAGGCGGCCGAGCAGCAGGGCGACCACCGCCGAACCCACCAGCGCGATGCCCGACTGCACCAGCAGCGTCCGCAGCACGTCGGCCCGGTACTGGGCGATGTTCATCTCGCTCACCTGCGCCTGCGAACCCGCCGGATCGTCCGGGACGAGCTGCGGTTCGCTGACCGTCAGCGGGCTCGTCGTGGTGGGCGCGCTGTTGGGCACCGGCAACGCCGAGCGCACCAGCAGGTAGTTCACGCCGAGCAGCAACGCGCCGCTGACCAGGAGCATGGCGCCGATCAGCAGCGACAGCCTGGTGCGGAACGTCGGCCGCCAGCGGCTCAGTCGGCCAGCTGGTACCCCACTCCCGGCACCGTCCGGATCGCCGCCGGCTGCCCGAGCTTCTTGCGCAGCGTCATCATCGTCACCCGCACCGCGTTGGTGAACGGATCGACGTGTTCGTCCCATGCCTGCTCCAGGAGCTCCTCGGCGCTGACGACCGCGCCGTCCGCACGCATCAGCACTTCCAGGACCGCGAACTCCTTGCGGGACAGGTGGATGAACCTGTCCTCACGGAGGACTTGGTGCCGCGGCACGTTCATCTCGATGCCGGCCCACCTGAGGACCGGTGGCAGCGCGGGCCGGGCGCGCCTGCCCAGCGCCTGCACCCGGGCCACCAGCTCGGCGAGCGCGAACGGTTTGGTCAGGTAGTCGTCGGCGCCGATGCCCAGGCCGTGGACGCGCTCCATCACGTTGCGCGCCGCGGTCAGCATGATCACCCTCGTGTCGTTGTGGCCGGCGATGATCGTGCGGCACACCTCGTCGCCGTGGACGGTGGGCAGATCGCGGTCGAGCACCACCACGTCGTAGCTGGTCACGGCCACCCGCTCGGTCGCGGCGGCGCCGTCGAAGCACACGTCGACCGCCATCGCCTGCTGCCTCAGCCCCTCGGCGATCGCCTCGGCGAGCATCACCTCGTCCTCCACCACCAGAACTCGCATGCGGCTCATTGTGCTCAGGGGGCCATAAGCAGGCCATAAGGACGACCCTTACGGCCCACAGATAGCCCGATCGGTAGAACTGAGGACATCGCTCATTCGCACCGGGGAGACCACCGATGAATGCTCGAATGGCCATGTTCCCACTCGTCGCCGCCTTCGCATTGCTGGTCGGGGGTTGCTCGGCGGACAGCCCGCGGCCGGAGGTCGCCTCGATCTCCACACCGGCCACCACGAGCCCCGGCCAGGCTCCACCGGGCAGCGTGGGTGAGGACAAGTTCACCAAGTGCATGCTGGACAACGGCGTCGACCTCAACGCGGGCGGCACACCGGACGACGAGGGTGGCGACGGCACCTCGCAGGGGACGACGTCGCCCGCCGACCAGCAGACGCAGCAGGAGGCACTGGCGAAGTGCCGCCAATTCCTGCCTGATGGCGGAGCGCCGAAACCGTTGGGCGAGGAAGCGCTGCAACAGGCACGCGAGTTCGCGAAATGCATGCGTGACAAGGGCGTCGAGTACCCGGATCCGGATCCGAATGCGCTCGGCGGTGAAGGCGTGACCCCGATTCCCGAGGGAATCGACGTGAACGACCCGGCGACGCGCGAGATTATGGCCGACTGCTCTCGGCAGACGGGTGGAGCCGTGCCCGGGGGTTCACGGTGACCGACGCGGTGTCACACCATCGGGACCTTGCGGCAGGGGTGAAGCCACCCAATGGACCGCGCGAACCGCGCGAACCAGGTGAACCGGGTGAACCGGAGCCGACGACCGGATCGGGGTCCGGCGTCGAGGCGGTGCCTGGTCGGCCCTCCCCCGCCGGCCAGGCACCCGCGGACCAAGCGCCCACCGGACAGCCGCCCACCGGACAGCCGCCCACCGGACAGCCGCCCAACGGCCAGGCGCCCAACGGCCAGCCGCCGACCGAGCCGGAAGCCGCAGAGCCGGAAGCCACCGGACCGGAAGCGGGTCCGGGTGCGGGTCCGGAAGCGGGTCCGGAAGCGGGTCCGGGTGCGGGTCCGGGTCCGGGTCCGGGTGCGGGTCCGGGTGCGGGTCCGGGTGCGGGTCCGGGTGCGGGTGCGGGTCCGGGTCCGGGTGCGCACACGCCGGGTGGTCCGGGTGTCGCGCGGCGGAGGAGGAGGCGGCGGTGGGTGGTTGTCGCGGTTGTCCTCGGTGTAGTCGCCACTGGAGGGGTTGTCGTGGTCACGCGGCTCGCCGCGGAGACTTCGAGTCCGCCGCCGGTCGCCAGTCGACCGCCCGCCACGGCCAAGGTCACGCGGACCGATCTGGTGGACCGCATCCGGGTCGACGGCGAGCCCGGCCACGGCGCCGCGTCCGCCCTGACCGGCCGCAAGTCCGGCACGATCACCTGGCTGCCCGAACCCGGCAAGCGCGTCGACCGGGGACAAACCGTCTACGCCGTCAACGCGATCCCCGTCCCGCTCCTCCTCGGCGCCACGCCCCAGTACCGCGAGTTGAAGCAGGGCGTGCCGGCCGGCCAGGACGTCAAGGAACTCCAGGAGAACCTCGTCGCCCTCGGCCACACCGACTTCGGCACCCCGGACGGCAAGTTCGGCCCGGCCACCACCCGCGCGCTCAAGAAGTGGCAGAAGGCGGTCGGGCTCGAAGCCACCGGCGTCCTCGCGGTCGGCGACGTGGTCGTGCTCCCCGCCCCGGTACGGGTGGACAGCCTCACCGCCCAGCCGGGCGGCCCCGGTGACGGCGAGCTGATGAAGGTCACCGGCACCGGACGGCTGATCCAAGTGGAACTCGCCGAGTCCCGCCGCGCGTACGCGCCCGTCGGGGCGAAGGTGGACGTCGTGCTGCCCGACAAGCGCACGGTGCCCGGCGCGGTGAAGACCGTGGAGGGCAAGCCCGACGGCGACAAGCTGCTGCTGACCATCGCCCTGGACGACCCGGAAGCCGCGCCGGAGTCGGGTCGCGTGCGCGTCGTCCTCTACGGCGAGCAACGGCAGCAGGTGCTGGCGGTGCCGGTGCAGGCGTTGGTGGCGCTGGTCGAAGGCGGCTACGCGGTGGAGGTGGTGGAAGGGCGCAGGCTCGTTCCCGTCACCCTCGGCATGTTCGCCGACGGCAAGGTCGAGGTCTCCGGTCCGGGGCTGACCGACGGCCTCGAGGTGGTGACGACGTCATGACCTCCGTACTGGAACTGGACCGGGTGTCGAAGACCTACCTCGGCGGCGTCACGGCGCTGCGGGACGCGTCGCTCCGCGTCGGCGAAGGCGAGATGGTCGCGATCATCGGACCGTCCGGGTCGGGCAAGTCGACCATGCTGCACCTGATGGGCACGCTGGACCGCCCGAGCGCGGGCCGGGTGCTGGTCAACGGGCACGACGTCGGCACGGTGCCGGACCGGCGGCTGTCGGCGCTGCGCGCCTGGTGGATCGGCTTCGTGTTCCAGCAGTTCCACCTGGTCGACGGGCTGACCGCGCGGGAGAACGTGCTGGCCGCCCAGGTCTACCGGGGTGTCCCGCGCCGCGAACGCGGCAGGCGGGCCGACGAGTCGCTGTCACGTGTGGGGCTCTCGCACCGCTCGGACCACCTGCCGTCGGAGCTGTCGGGCGGCGAGAAGCAGCGCGTCGCCATCGCACGGGCGGTGGTGAACCGGCCGTTGATCGTGCTGGCCGACGAACCGACCGGGAACCTGGACTCGGCGTCGGGCGGCGAGGTGCTGTCCCTGCTGCACGAGCTCAACGGCGAGGGCACGACGATCGTGCTGATCACGCACGACCAGAAGGTGGCGGCGGCGTTGCCGCGGCGGGTCGAGATGCTGGACGGCGCCGTTCGGCTGGACACGGGGTGGCGGTCGTGACCAGGCCCGGATTGCCCCGCCCCAACCGGCTCGCCGCGCGGGACGTGGCCGTGCTGAGCCTGGTCGGGCTCCGCGCCAGGATGGCCCGCACGGTCCTCGCCGCACTGGGCATCGCCATCGGCATCGCCGCGCTGGTCGCGGTGGTCGGCATCCCGGCGTCGAACCAGGAGGCGCTGCGCGCGCAGCTCGCGGCCCTGGGCCCGAACCTGCTCACCGTCGCGCCGGGCAACGACCTGTTCGGCGCGGACCAGGCCAAGCTGCCGCCCGAGTCCGTCGCCATGATCAAGCGGATCGGGCCGGTGGAGGCGGTCAGCGCCACCGGTGTCACGAAGGCGTCGGTGCGGCGCAGCGACCTGGTGCCGTCCGAGGAGACCGGTGGCATCCGGGTGGCGGCGACCAAGCTGGACCTGCTCGACGTGGTGCACGCGAAGGTGCGGGAGGGTGCGTTCCTCAGCGCGGCCGACGACCGCTACCCGGTGGTGGTGCTCGGCGACCGCGCGGCGCACCTGCTCGGTGTGGCGCTGGGCGACGACCGGCCCGCGCCGCTGGTGTGGATCGACGACCGGCAGTTCGTGGTGGTCGGTGTGCTGGCCCCGGTGCCGCTCGCGCCGGAGATCGACAGCTCGGCGCTGGTGGGGTGGTCCGCCGCCGAGACGTTCCTCGGGTTCGACGGGACGCCGGGCCTGATCTACGTGCGGGCGGCGGAGCACGCGATCGAGGCCGTGAAGTCGGTCCTCGGCCGCACGGTGAACCCGGCCCGGCCCAACGAGGTGCTGGTCAGCAGGCCGTCGGACGCCCTGGCCGCACAGCGGATCACCGAGAAGGCGTACTCGGCGCTGTTCCTCGGGCTGGGCGGGATCGCGCTGCTGGTCGGAGGCATCGGGGTGGCGAACACGATGGTGATCTCGGTGCTCGAACGGCGGCGGGAGATCGGCCTGCGCCGGGCGCTGGGCGCGAGCAGCCGGCAGGTGTGCGTGCAGTTCCTCGCCGAGTCGGTGGTGCTCGCGGGGCTCGGCGGCGGGCTCGGCGTGCTACTCGGCACCGCCGTCACGGCCGGGTACGCGGTGACGCAGGGCTGGCCCGCCGTGCTGCCCGTGCCGGTGCTGCTGGGCGGGGTGGGCGCGGCGGTGGTGATCGGCGTGCTCGCCGGCCTGTACCCGGCGGTCCGCGCGGCACGCCTGGCGCCGACGACGGCGTTGGCGGACGCATGAAAGCACGCGGTTCCGGGATCGCTCGCCGGAACCGCGTGCCTCATGGCGTGGGAAAGGATCAGCCGGTGCTCTGGATGCCGGACCCGACCCTGGAGCTGCCGCTCGGGCAGACCTGGACGATCCGCCACGAGCCCTGACCGACCCAGGCCGAGTAGTAGCGGTAGCCGTTGCTGCACGTGATGTACGACCGGATGTACCCGGAGTACACGTTGCAGTAGCGCTCGACGGCGTTGGTGTAGAAGTAGTTCGTGCAGGACCACGACGTCGCGATCGACGGCGCGGTGTCGGCCGCCACGGCCTGGATCGCCACGGCGGTGTGCCGGGCGGGCGCGGCGGAGGCGGACTGCGCGATACCGAACGTGGCGCCGAACAACGCCAGCGCGACGACCAGAGCTTTCAGCCCTTGATCGAGCATCGAGCGCTTCGCAGAAGTGGTAGACATCAGCGGCCTGTCTTTCCGTGAAGTCGGAAGAATCCGGACGGGGAGCAGCATGTACGAATGTGGGACCGCTTCCGACGAACGGAAGAGAAGGCTGCCGGCTGACCGATATCCAGGTCGGGCGTGAAATACGCGCGCATAGCACGGCGACCCGGCCGGGGGAAGTCACGGAAGCAGACGCTTCCACGGACGCCCCATTCCGCTAGCCCGAACGGGGCACCATATGCGGGTCTTATGTTTTGCTTATGAGGCGACTGGCAGACTCCTGGTCGGACGACCGCCGTTCGCGGAGCGCGGTATTACCGTCGGGGAAGCTCCGCCCAAGGGGTGAGATGCACGTCCGAAGGGGGACCGCGGTGCAGGACGCCACTCTTGTCGCAGAGCACTACCGGAGCGCGCGATCGAGTATCGGCCGACCCGGTAATACTCGACTGATGAATGCGGACGAATTCTCCGCAGAAATCGGGCTGACCGCCCGGACGATCCGCTCGTACCACACACGGGGCCTGCTGCCGCCGCCCGTGCGCATCGGCCGGGCGCCGCACTACTCGGCCGATCACCTCAACCGGATGCGCCAGGTGCTGTACCTCCAGCGCTGCGGGCTGTCGCTCGACGCCGTCGCGGCGCTGCTCGAGCCGGACATGGTGCTCAGCCAGGTCATGCCGGTGAAGGCCGCCGTCACGGAGGCGCTGCGCGGCCGGCCGGAACTCCTCGCCGAGAGCGTCGAAGGAGGCATCGTGTCGTATCGGGAGGACGGCGCGGTGGAGGTGCGCGCCGTTAGGGCTGTGCTCGCCGCGGGAGGCCGCAGCACGTCGGCGGCCGGCGCGCTGACCTTGTTGGCCGAACTCGCCTCGGCGATCGCCCCGCACGCCGACAACGCGCTGGACATCGTGCGCCGGACGGTCGCCCTCTCGCCATTGGCGAACTCCGTGAACAACCAGACCCTGATCGACCTGGTGGTCGAGGTGCTGCGGGCGAGAATAAGACTGGTCGGCGTGCGGAGTAAGCCCGAACACCACTCCGCAGGCCGGCCCCGGCGCGAACCCGGCCCGGTGCCGGGCGTTACCCGTTCACCGGGAAATTCCACCCGGCACGTCACCCGGACGGACGGTCCGGCGGCTTTTTGCGGCTGAGCGTGAACTATCCGAAAAATTCTCCTGAAATCCCTGCGGCGGACGCCCGCTCGGCCACCACTCCGGGCCGGAATTCCCACTGACGAAGCCCACCGCGAGCAACCACGACTACGGCGTACGGGTATTGGTGCGCCGAGCGGCTGATTTACCGCGGTAATCGACTCCTTCGGAACCCCGAACCGCGTCGGACGCGGCCGGGGCCGGTCTGCGGCGTTCGGCGTACAGACCCCCTGACCTGCTCGAACACGGAGCGTTGCGCGCTACTCCGGTCAGGGGACGGGACGGTCGTGGGGTTGACGCCCTTGAACCTCCTGAATACCTTCCCCCGAGGGTGGGGGGAAATGAACGCCATTGAATGCTGCCAGTTACCAGACGACACCTTCTAGGGCACCGGGCGCGCGGTTCGCTTGCCTCGTTGTCGCATATGGGGTGTCGGCCTGCGGCAACTACCTGAACCTCGTCGCGTTGGCGTTGTTCAGCTATCAGGCGACCGGCAGCGGGCTCGGTGTCGGTCTGCTCGCCGCCCTGCGCCTGGCCGCCGGAGCCCTCGCCGGGTTCGCCGCCGCAGCGCTGGTCAAGAGGTTCGACCGGCGCCGGCTCATGATCGGCGCGGACCTCGCGCAGGTGGCGGCGATGACCGTCCTGGCGGTGACCACCCACGCCTCCGACATCGTGCTGCTCGGTTGCGCGGTCGCGGTGATGGGCGCGGGCAACAGCCTGTTCACGGTGGCGCTGCGCTCGGCGGTGCCGGACATGGTGGGCTCGACGGCGAGGGTCCGGGCGAACGGCCTGCTCGTCACGGCGAAGTCGGTGGCGATGGTGGTCGGCTTCGCCGGGGCCGGACCGCTGATCGGCCTCGGCGGTTTCGCGGCGGCGTTCGCCTTCAACGCGGCGACGTTCGTGGTGTCGGCCGTAGCACTGGTCCTGATCCGGTTCCGCGGCCACGACGACACCGCGACCGTGGACAAGGAAATGAGCGCGGGCGGCTACGCGTTGGCCGGGATCGCGCCGGTCGTGCTGCTGATGCTGGTGCTCCGCGGGATCGACGCGTTGGCGTCGTCGTCGCACAACATCGCCCTCCCGGTGTTCGCGAGCACCGTTCAGCCGGACGGGGCCGCGGCGTTCATGAGCTACTTCTGGGTCGCGTGGGCGGTCGGGGTGCTGTGCGCCCACCGCGTCGTGACGAAGTGGGGTGGTCTGAGCGGCGCCGACCGCCTCCAGCGGACGTTCGGCCTGGCCACGTGCCTGATGGCGGTGTCGTTCACGCTCGCGTTCACCGGGCTGCCCGCCCTTGCGATGGCGTGCGTCGTCCTGGTCGCCGGCCTGGCCGACGGCATCACCGAGATCGCCTACGTCTCACGCCTGCAAGAAGCACCCGACCACCTCCGCACCCGGCTGTTCGGGCTCTCCGCGACGATCGAGACGTCCGGTTTCGCCGTGGGCATGGCGGTGGCGGGCGGTCTGCTGGAGGTGCTTCCCGCTGTCGCCGTCGTGGGCCTGCTCCACGGCCTGGCGTTGTGCGCGGCGACGGCTTTCCTGTTGTTCACAACCACACGTCGACGCACCGGTTGAGCGGTGGGATTTGGAGCGGCAACGTGGCCGTAAGCACCACTTACCAAGGTCCCGAACTTGAACTGACCGAGGACGACCCGCTCAGCGTGGTCGAGGCGTTGACCCGTGCCGCGCGCACACGGCCGGACGCCGGGGTCGTCGTCGTAGGCACGGCGGGGCAGTCCGAGCTCCTGACGTACCCGCACATCCTCGACCGCGCGCGACGAATCCTCAGTGGACTGCGCGCCCAGGGCGTGGGGCAGGGCGACTCCGTCCTGCTGTGCGGGCTGCCGCTGGTCGACTTCTTCCCGGCGTTCTGGGCGTGCTTGCTAGGCGGTGTCCGACCGGTCGTGATCGCCGAACCGGCCGACGAGGGCTCCCCCGCGGCCGAGCGGTCGCGGCACACGTGGACGTCGCTGGGTGGGCCGGTGGTGCTCGCCGATCCGTCGACAGCGCGCCGGTTCACGCGAGCGGTCACGGTGGCCGAGTGCGCCCGGCACGAACCCGCCGGCGAGTTCGCCGAGGCACGGCCGGACGACGTCGTCCTGCTGATGCTGTCGTCCGGCAGCACGGGGATGCCGAAGGCGATCGGTCTCACGCAGCGGGCGTTGGTGCGGTTCGCGGCGAGTTCGAGGCGAATCCTGGACGTGCGGGCGGATGACGTCACGCTGAACTGGCTGCCCCTCGACCACAGCGGGGCGTTGCTGCTCTACCACTTGATGACGGTGTTCGTCGGCTGCACGAACGTCCACGTGCCGACCGAAGTCGTGCTGGCCGACCCGCCGCGCTGGCTCGACCTGATGGCCGAGCACCGGGCGAACCACAGCTGGGCGCCGACGTTCGCCTTCCAGCTGATCGCCGACGCGGTCGCGGACCGACGAGCGGACCGGCGGCCGGAGTGGGACCTCTCCGCGCTCAAAACCCTGGTGTGCGGCGGTGAGCAGATCCTGTTGCCGGTCTTGCGGCGGTTCCTCGCCGCGTTGGAACCGTGCGGTGTCGTCGAACGTCACGTGGTGCCCGTGTGGGGCATGGCGGAGACCACGACGGCCATCAGCTACGGGCGCCTCGACCGGCCGGGCACCGTGCTGCGCGTGCTGACCTCCAGTCTGGACGGTCGGCTCGCGTACGCCGACGACTCGGTGCCGGACCGGGAGTGCACGACGTTCATCGCGGTCGGGGAACCGGCGCACGAGGCGAGCGCCCGGGTGGTGGACGAGCACGGTTCACCGCTGCCCGAGGACCGGATCGGCCGACTCCAGATCCGGTCCGTGCGGGTCACGCCGGGTTACCTGAACGATCCGGAGGCCACCGCGGCGGCGTTCGTTGACGGGGACTGGCTGGACACCGGTGACCTGGCGTTCCTGACCGGCGGGCAGATCGTGATCACCGGTCGGCACAAGGACGTGATCATCCTCAACGGGCACAACCACTTCGCGCACGAGATCGAGAGCGTCGCGACGACCGTGCCCGGTGTCCGGATCGGTGACGTCGCCGCGTGCGGTGTCCCGGACGAACGCACGGGCAGCGAGTCGCTCGCCGTCTTCTTCGTCAGCACGGGGGCCGACGACACGCGGATCGCCGATGAGGTCAAGCGCGTGCTGTACGGCAGGCTGCGGTTGACCGCGGCGCACGTCGTTCCCGTGACGGATTTTCCGCGCACGTCGGCCGGCAAGGTGCAGCGGTCGAAGCTCCGTGACCGATTACTCCCCGGTCCTCGACGTGACGCGGGTGGGCTGCGACAGGTGCTGTCGGATGCCGTCACCGAGGTGGCCGGGCAACGCATCGGCGACCGGGAACCCTTCTACGACGCGGGTTTGTCGTCCGTCACGCTGGTCCGGCTCCGCCGACGCCTGGAGGATGAGCTGGGCAGGCCGGTTCCGCAGACGGCGCTGTTCGAGCACCCGACGATCGACGCGCTGGCGCGGCACCTGGCCGGAGCGGACTCGGCAAGTGTGCCGAAATCCGCGCCGGACGCGACCCCCGACACCAGGATCGCGGTCATCGGAATGGCCGCGCGGTTCCCCGGAGCGCCATCGGTCGACCAGTTCTGGACGAACCTGCGCGCAGGCGTGGACAGCACCCGCACCTTCTCCCCCGCCGAGGCCACGGCGGCGGGCGTGCCGGCCGAGCTGATCGCCGATCCGGAGCGGGTGCTCGCCATCGGGGCGATCGACGACGTCGACGCGTTCGACGCGGAGTACTTCGGCATGACGCCGCGTGAGGCTGAGTCGACCCACCCGGCGCAGCGGCTGTTCCTCCAGTGCTGCTACCACGCGTTGGAGAACGGCGGTTACGCCACGGCGGCGGACGCTCGGATCGGGGTGTTCGCCGGGTCGGGGATGAACCTCTACGGCCACCAGGGGATGCCCGCGACCCGGTCGGACGATCCCGCGGAGCGGATGCAGGCGGCCATCGGCCGGGAACCGGACTTCCTCGCCACGAGGGTGGCCTACCGGCTCGGGTTGACGGGTCCGGCGATCGGCGTGCAGACGGCGTGCTCGACGGCGTTGGTGGCGGTGCACCTGGCCGTGCAGGCGTTGCTGAACGACGAGGCGGACATGGCGCTGGCCGGTGCGGCTGCCGTGCACCTGCCGCAGGAGTCCGGTTATCGCAGCTCGACGGGTTCGATCCTGTCGCCTTCCGGGCGTTGCCGACCGTTCGACGCGCAAGCCGACGGCACGGTCGGTGGCAACGGTGTGGCCTCGGTCCTGTTGAAGCGGTTGGACCGGGCGCTCGCGGACGGCGACACCATCCACGCGGTGATCCTCGGTTCCGCGGTCAACAACGACGGCTCGGGCAAGGCCGGGTTCACCGCGCCGGGTGTGGCGGGTCAGGTCGACGTCGTGCAGCGCGCGCTGCGACGGGCGGGCGTGCCGGGCGACTCGATCTCCTACGTCGAGGCGCACGGGACGGGGACCGAACTGGGTGACCCGATCGAGTTCACCGCGTTGTCACGGGCGGTCGGCGCGGACACCGACCGCCGCGGGTTCTGCACGCTCGGCTCCGTGAAGGGCAACATCGGCCACCTGGACAGCTGCGCGGGCATGGCCGGGCTCATCAAGACCGTGCTGATGGTGAAGCACGGTGAGCTGGTGCCCACGCTGAACCTCGACCAGCCGAACCCGCAGTTGCGCCTGGCGGACAGTCCTTTCGTGCTCGGCACCGCGCTGCGGAAGTGGACGACCGACGGCCTGCCTCGACGGGCGGGGGTGAGCGCGCTCGGCGTGGGTGGGACCAACGCCCATGTCGTGCTGGAGGAACCGCCGATGCCGGAGGCGCCGAAGACTTTCGGCCCGGTGATCGTGCCGCTGTCCGCCCGTGATCCACAGGCGCTCGCCACGCTGGCGGAACGGGTGCGTGCCCACTGTGCCGCCCAGCCGTCGCTGAACGTGGCCGATGCGGCCGTGAGCATGGCGCTCGGCCGCCCGCACCTCCCATACCGGGCGGCGGTGGTCGGATCGGACCCGGCAGAGTTGGCGAGTCGCCTCGACGCCGTGGTGGGGTCCGCAGAACCATTGCGCGCCTTGGTGTTCGCTTTCCCCGGACAAGGTGTCGCCCGGTACGGCATGGCGCGTGACCTGTACTCGGAGTTCCCCGTCGTGCGTCAGGTGTTGGACGAGTGCGAGCAGGTGTATGCGGCCGAGTTCGGGACGGGCTTGCTCCGGCTCCTGGTCGACGCGGACCCGCAGCCGGGTGAGGTGTGGCCGACGGAGACCGCGCAGCCCGCGCTGTTCGCCTTCCAGGTGGCGTTGGGTCGCCTCTGGGAGAGCTTCGGGACCCGGCCGGATCTCGTCACCGGGCACAGCCTCGGCGAGTACGCGGCGCTGTGCGTGGCCGGGGCGATGTCCGTGGCGGACGGCGTGCGGCTGACGGGGACGCGCGGGCGATTGGCCTCGCGGTGTGCGGCGGGCGGGATGCTCGCGGTGTGGGCTGACGCGGCGGTCGTGGAGCGGATCGGGCGGGCCAGCGGCACGGAGGTCGCGGCGGTCAACGGGCCGCTGGCGCACGTGCTGGCTGGGTCGCTGGAAAACGTGCGCCGGGCCGAACAGCTGCTCGGCGAGGAAGGCTTGAAGGGGCGGCGGCTTCCGGTCGACGGCGCGTTCCACACCGCTCTGTTGGAACCCGTGTTGCCCGAGTTCCGGGAACATGTCCCGTCGCTGTGGCCGTTGAAGGTTCCGTTCGCCGGCAGTCTCGACGGGCAGGTCAGGCCGGTGGGTTGGCGGCCCGATGCCGAGTACCTGGTGCGGCAGGCTCGTGAGCCGGTCCGGTTCGACCTGGTGCTGGCTGCCGTCGCGGATCACACGTGTCTGGAGATCGGGCCCGGTGAGGTGCTGACCGACGCGGGTGGTCACGGGTGGCTGGCGGGGCTGCGCGTCGATCGACCGGCGGTCGTGGCGGTGTTGGAGGCGTTGGGTGAGCTGTACGTCCGTGGCGCAGATGTGTCCTGGCCCGATGTCGTGCGTGGTGGGCGGCGCGTGCCGATGCCGGAGTACCCGTTCGCCCGGACGCGGTTCCCGGTGACACCAAAGGTGGAACGGCCGAAAGAACCGGTGGCGTCGGACGCGCTCGACGCGGTGCGCGGGGCGACGGCCGAGGTGCTCGGATTGCGCCTTGACGCGGTCCCGCCGGACGGCTCGTTCTTCGCGCTCGGCGCGGACTCCCTGGCGTTGATGAGCTTGAGCAGGGTGCTGGACCAGCGGTTCGGGGTCAGCGTGCCGATGCGGACCTTGATCACCGAAGCCGACACTCCGCGCAAGCTCGCGGCGCTGGTCAAGCCCGCCGCCACCCCGCAGCCGGTCCAGACGCCCGTGTCCGCGCCCGACGATGTGCAAGACCTGGTCGGCCGCCAACTGCACCTGAGCGAACGCCTGGTCGATCTGATGGAACGGCAGCTCGCCCTGCTGTCCGCTCCCGGCGTGACCCCGCCTGTCCCCCGGACCCGTGTTCAACAGCCCGCACCGCTCGCCGAACCCGTGCTCGCCGAACCCGTGCTCGCCGAACCCGTGCTCGCCGAGCCTGTGCTCGCCGCCGGACCCGCGACGTCCTGCGACTTCAGCCTCTACTTCTTCGGCGACTACCCGGAACAGCACGAGACCGACAAGTACGCCTTGATCAACGCCGCGACCGAGTTCGCCGACCGGCACGACTTCCACGCGGTGTGGTTGCCGGAACGCCACTTCCACTCGTTCGGCGCGTTGTTCCCCAGCCCCTCGGTCCTCGCGGCCTGGCTGGCGGCGCGGACGAAGCAGATCCGGCTGCACGCGGGCTCGGTGGTGCTGCCGCTGCACAACCCGATCAGGGTGGCCGAGGAGTGGTCGGTCATCGACAACCTCTCCAACGGGCGGGTCGGCCTGTGCGTGGCGAGCGGTTGGCACGCCAGGGACTTCGCGCTGGCCCCGGAGAACTACGGGCAGCACAAGGAGTTGGTGCACACGCAGCTGGACACCGTTCGCAGGCTGTGGGCCGGTGAGGCGATCACGACGAAGTCCGGCAACGGTGACGAGGTCGACGTCCGCCTGTACCCGCGGCCGATCCAGTCCAGCCCGCCGCTGTTCCTCGCGGTCGTCGGCAACCCGGAGAGCTACCGGCGTGCCGCGGCGCAGGACCTCGGCGTGGTGACCAACCTGATGACCCAGACCGTGGACCAGTTGGCGGCCAACATCGCGCTCTACCGGCGAACCAGGGCCGAGAGTGGGCTCGATCCGGCGGCGGGCCGTGTCGTGGTGCTGGTGCACACGTACTTGGGCGCCGACGCCGAGAGGGCACGGGCCGAGGCGTTCCGGCCGTTCTGCGATTACCTGCGTTCGACGCTGTCCCTGTTCGACCAGGTGACGAACAGCCTCGGCTTCGATATCGACCTGGAGAACACGCCTCCTGACGACGTCGATTTCCTGCTGGAACGGGCGTACGAACGTTACTGCGCCTCACGGGCGCTGATCGGCAGTGAACAGACCGCCGCCGCGGTGGTCGACCAACTGGTGGCCGCGGGCGTGAACGAGATCGCCTGTTTCGTGGACTTCGGCGTGCCGACGGACGACGTGCTGGCCGCGCTGCCCGCCGTGGACCGGCTGCGGGTCCGGTACCGGTCACGGCCGCTGCCGCTGTCACCCGCCCAGCGCCGGATCTGGTTCCTGGAGAAGATGTACCCGGACAGCAGCGCCTACCACGAGCCGAAGGCCATCCGGTTCGACGGGCCGCTGGACGTGGACGCGCTCACCGGGGCGCTGGGTCGTGCGGTGAACCGGCATCCGGAGCTGCGGGTCGTGTTCCAGGAACTCGATGGTGAGCCGCACCGGGTGGTGCTGCCGGAGATCGACGTCGACTGCCCGGTGCTGGACTTCACCGGCTACGACGAGCAGGACGCGCTGCGGTCGGTGCTGGGCACGGAGGGCAAGCGGGTCTTCAGCCTGGCGGAAGGGCCGTTGATCCTGGCCCGGCTGCTCAGGTTGGGCCCGGACCGCCACCTGTTGTTCCTGTTGGTGCACCACATCGTGTTCGACTCGTCGTCCAGCGCGGTGCTGGTGGACGACCTCGCCGCGTACTACCGGGCGTGGCCGGCGCAACCGGTGGGGCTGCCGCCGGTGGCCGTCCGCGCTCCGGTCGAGGCCGATCCGGCGGTCAAGGAACGTGATCTGGCGTTCTGGCGGCGTGAGCTGGCCGATCTGCCGGTGCTGAACCTGCCGACCGATCGACCGCGCGGTGACGTGCGGACCGGTGCGGGGGCGAGCATCACGCGGGAGTTCGGGCCCGACCTGCTGCGCGACCTGCGGTCGTTCGGGGCCGAGCACCGGACGACGGCGTTCATGTCGCTGTTGAGTGCGATCGGTGTGGTGCTCGGCCGCTTCACGGGCCAACAGGACGTGGTGGTGGGAACGGCCGTGGCGAACCGACCGCCGGGCGCGGAACGGGAAGTCGGCCTGTTCCTCGACACCGTCGCGGTTCGCCTGGACCTGTCCGGTGATCCGGCGTTCACCACCCTGCTGCACCGCGTCCGGGAACGCACGACCGCCGCCTACGAGCACCGGGACGTGCCGTTCGACGAGTTGGTGCGGGCGCTGAACCCGGAGCGTGACGCGGGGCGCAACCCGCTGTTCCAGGTGATGGTGGAGTTCGAGCAGGAAGGCGAGGTGGAGTTCGACCCGCCCGCCCTGTCGGCCCGGCTGCTCGACGTGCCCAGCGACCGGGCGCCGTTCGACCTCACCGTCTACCTCACCCAACACCGCGAGGGCGTGCGGTGCATGATCGAGTACGACACGGCGCTGTTCGACGGGTGCAGCGTCGAGCGGATGCTGGACTACGTCGATCTGGTGCTGCGCTTGGCTTTGAGGGCTCCGGCGAGCCCGCTTTCCGGGTTGACCCCGCTCACCGAGGCCGATCGGGCGGCGGTGGGCTCCTGGCAGGGCGCGCCCGTCGACCCGCCGGACGTCCGCCTGCACGAGCTGGTCTCGCTCCAGGCTCAGCGCACGCCGGACGCGGTCGCGTTGCTCGCCGACGGTGTGGAGTGGCGGTATCGGGAGGTGGAGGAGCGCGCGAACCAGATCGCGTCGCGATTGCGTGAGCGCGGTGTCGGGCGGGGCGATGTGGTCGCGGTCGTCCTGCCACGAGGGTCGGAACTCATCACGGCGGTGCTGGGCGTGCTCAAGAGCGGCGCAGCCTACTTGCCGCTCGATCCGGGCCTGCCTCCCGCGAGGGTGGCGTTCTGCGTCGAGGACAGCTCGGCGGCTCTGCTGCTCACCACTGGTCGCGTGCCGGACTGGGCCGGACTTCCGGTGCAACTCGTCGAGGACGTCGGCGGGGAGGTGTCCGGGTCTGTCCCAGGCGGTAGCCCGGACGATCCGGCGTACTGCATCTACACGTCAGGCTCCACCGGGCGCCCGAAGGGTGTCCTCGTGCCGCACCGGGGGCCGGTGAACCTGGTGCGCTGGCATCTGCGTCGGCACGCCCCGCTGCGTACCGCGCAGTGGACCTCGCTGTCGTTCGACGTGAGCGTGCAGGAAATCTTCACCACGCTCGCCGCCGGCGGCACGCTCGTGCTGGTGGACGAGGAGTCCCGGCACGATCTGGCCGCCGTCGTGGCCAAGTACCGGGTGGAGCGGCTGTTCCTGCCGTTCACGCCGCTGAAGTACCTGGTGGAGACGCAGCCCGACCTGCCGTCGTTGCGGGAGGTGAACTCCGCCGGCGAGGCGCTGGTTCTCACGCCCGCACTGCGGCAGTTCCTGGCCCGGCATCCCGAGTGCCGGCTCTACAACCAGTACGGGCCGACGGAGGCTTCGGTCATCGTCACCTCGCACCGGGTCGACCCCGAAGGCGAGCCGCGCCCGCCCATCGGCACGCCGATCGACGGTGTCCGGCTGCGGGTGGTGGACGTGGCCGGGAGGGACGTGCCGGTCGGCGTGCCCGGTGAGCTGGTGATCGGCGGTCTGCCGGTGGCGCTGGGGTACGTCGGTCAGGACTCCCCCGCGTTCGCGCCTGATCTGGACGGCGCTCGCGCCTACCGGACCGGTGACCGGGTGCGGTGGCGGTCCGACGGGACGGTCGAGTTCCTGGGCCGGTTCGACCAGCAGGTGAAGATCCGCGGTCATCGGGTGGAGCCCGGCGAGGCGGAGTTCGTGCTGGCGGGGTTGGACGACGTGGTGGACGCCGCCGTGGTCGTGCGGGAGTCCCGTGGTGAGCCCGAGTTGGTGGCCTACGTCGTGCCGAAACGCGCGGGCGCTGCGGTGGACTTCCAGCGGGACTTGGAACGGGTCCTGCCGGACCACCTGGTGCCGCGGCAGTGGGTCGCCCTGGACCGGTTGCCGTACACGGTGAACGGCAAGCTCGACCACTCCCGGCTGCCCGCGCCGTCGGGTCCGGTCGCGGATGAGGGGGAGGCCCCGTCGACCCGCGCCGAACGGTTGTTGCACGACTCGTGGCGGGCGGAGCTGGGGGTGGACGCGGTGTCGGTCACCCGATCGTTCTTCGAGCTGGGTGGGCATTCGCTGACCGCTCTGCGCCTGGTGAACCGGATGGCCCGCGACCACGGCGTCGAGATCACCATGACGGAGTTCTTCCGCACCCCGACCATCCGTGCGCTGGCACGCCGTCTCCCGGCACACGAAGTGGTCGACACGGCCCCGATGCCGTCGAGCCTGCGTCGGCTGTGGCAACGGCACCACGAGCGGACGGATCCGTCGGTCTACAACGTGGTCCAGCGGGTCGACATCGACGGTGAGCTGGACGTGGCGGCGTTGACGCGGGCGTTCCGGGAGGTCGTGCGGCGGCACGCGGCCTTGCGCAGCCGGGCGGTGCAGCGTGATGGCGACCTCTTGGTCGAAGTGCTCGACGCCGTGGACGTCGACCTGCCCGTCACCACACTGACGGGTGGTCATGAGGTCGAGCGGTGGTGCCGGGCGCAGGCGGACGAGCCGTTCTCGCTCCAGGAAGCGCCCCTGTTCCGACTGGGGCTCGGCAAACTCGACGGGTCGCGGTGGGTGCTGGTGGTCGTGCTGAACCACGCGATCTGTGACGCGTGGTCGCTCGGCATCCTGTGGCGTGACCTGGCGGACCTGTACGCCGGTTCCCCTGCCCTGCCACCTCAAGCCCAGTACACGGACTACGCGAGGTGGGAGCACCGGCAGCTGAGCGGGGACGGCAAGGCATCACTCGAACGGTTCTGGCGATCGGAACTGGCCGACGTGCCGCTGCGCCCTGCCCTGCCGGTGGACCGCCCCCGTCCGGCGCGGTTGTCCGGGCGTGGAGGGCTGCACGAGTTCGCCATCGGCCGCGAGGTCGCCGACCGCGTCGGACGTGTCGCCGCCGAGCTCGGAACCACCCCGTACACGGTCTTGGTCAGCGCCTACGCGGTGTGGCTGGCGGCGCGGTGCGGGCAGCCGGACGTGGTCGTGCCCGCGTCGAGCGTGAACCGGCTGCGTCCCGAGCACGAGGAGGTGTTCGGTTTCATCGGTGACGCGGTCCTACTGCACGCGAAGGTGTCCGCGGCGGCCGACTTCGCCGAACTCGTCGCCCAAATGGGGTCCACGATCTACCGCGCGCTCGACCACCAAGCGCTGCCACTGACCGAGGTCGCACGCCTGCTGGACCCCAACACCGCGGACACCCTCTTCCCGACCACGTTGTTCACCGTCGTGACCACACAGCCACCGACCTTCGCCCTACCGAACGCGACCGCGGTGGTTCACCTGCCGGCGCGGGAGGGGTTGGCGCGCAATGAGCTGTACGTCGTGCTGATGCCGTCGGACGACGGGATCCGGGTGGCGATGGAGTACTCGACGGACCTCTTCGACGAGGCGACGGTGGTGTCCTTGGGCGCGACGTTCGCCGAGACGCTGGCGACCTTCACCGACAACCCGCGGCGGTCGTTGCGGCACTAGGTCGCGGTCCCGAGCAGGAGCCCGACCTATGCTGGCGTTGTGGACCAAAAGGAGGAACACGGGGGATCGTTGCGCGCGGATGCCGCGCGCAATCGTGAACGAGTGCTGGAGGTCGCGCGGGCACAGCTGTCGGCCGGTGACGACTCGCTCCAGCTCAACGCCATAGCCCGGCTCGCGGGGGTGGGCGTCGGCACGGTGTACCGGCACTTCCCGAATCGGCACGCGTTGCTGGAAGCCCTTATGTCCGAACGCTTCCAGCGCCTGGTCGAGGATGCACGGGTCGCGGCGGCGGACGTCGACCCGGCGCGTGGCCTCCAGGCCCTGCTGCGGTCCACGCTCGGGCTGATCTCGACGGACGCCGGCTTCGCTGCGGTGCTGGAGTCCGCCGACCACGCCGGCGGGTCGACCGCGGCGATGAAGGCCGACCTCGACCAGGTGGTCACGCGACTGCTCGACCGAGCCGGTGAGGCGGGCGTCATCCGAACGGACGTCGACGCCGACGACATCAGGCGCCTGTTGTGCGGCGTGCAGCACGCGGTCCGCTCCGGCGGCAACGATCCCCGCCAAGCCGACCTGTACCTCGACGTCCTCCTCGGCGGGCTGCGCCCGAGACACTGACCACCACTAAACGGATAGCTATCCACTCATGCTACGGTGGGACTAAGTGGATAGCTATCCGTATATGGGGGTGCGCCGGTGGTGCGAACAGCGGTGGTCACAGCGGGAACGGCCGGCATCGGGTTGGAGACCGCCTTGGGGTTGGCGGCGGCCGGTTTCGCGGTCACGGTGGTCGGACGCGATCCGGAGCGCGGCGCCCGTGCGGTCGACCGGATCAACGCCGCGGCACCGGACCACCGGGCCCGGTTCCTGGCCGCCGACCTGGCCTCCCTCGAAGCGGTGCGGGCTCTCGCCGACGGCATCGCCGCCGAAGGGCCGCTCGGCGTCCTGGTCAACAACGTCGGGGCGATGTTCGCGGCCCGCCAGGATTCGGTCGACGGGATCGAGGCGACGTTCGCGGTCAACCACCTCTCGCCGTACCTGCTGACGGAACTGCTGCTGCCCTCGCTGCGAGCCGGCGCGCCGAGCCGGGTGGTGAACGTGACCTCGGGCTCGGTCCGCGTCGCCAAGCGGGTGTTCGACGCCGTCGAACCGCCCGGCGGCTACTACGGCTTCCACTGGTACGGCCGCGCCAAGCTCGCCAACCTCGCCCACACCCTCGACCTCGCGCGGCGGTTGGACGGCTCGGGCGTCTCGGTGTTCGCCGCCGATCCCGGCGGCGCCGCGACGGACATGACCAACGGCACCATGGCCGACCCCGCGATCGTGTCCCCCGGACTGCGCCTGCTCTGGCCACTCGTCCGCCGAACGTTCCGACGCGCCACCTCCGGCCCCGCCTCGGTGGCGGCCAAGCCCTCGATCTTCGCCGCCACCGACGCTTCGTTGGCCGACCGGACCGGCATCGTCATCGGCCCACGAGCCCAGCCCGTCACGCCGTTCCGCCCGGCCACCGATCCGCGCGTCGCGGCGGCTGTCCGCCGGCTCAGCGAACGTCTCGCCCCGATCACCGCGTCGGCCACCATCGACGGCGTGGATGGCCGGGGTCGGCACAAGTGATTTCCGTGAGCGTCTGATCGTGTTCAGCGGTCGACCTGTTCCAGCAGGAACTCCTGGTCCGGCCGGCCGGAGCACGTGGTCTGCGCCAGCTCGGCCCCGGCGTCGACGTCGGCCGGGCCGTACAACAGACCGACGCACTTGCCGCTGTGCACCGGACGCAACGTGAACCCGTTCGGCACGGGTGTGCGCACGGGTTCCAGCAGGAACCGCTGGTGCGCGGCCGAGTCGCAGTGTTCCGGCTGTAGCAGCGTTTCGTCGGCCAGGGACGCCTCGCCGACCGACAGGCAGCCCCAGCCCTCTTGCGGGTGGTTCCACTTGATCAGGTAGACGCCCGCGCCCACGGCCGCCAGATAGGTGTCCGGCACCAACCCTTCGCACGGTCGCTGCACGGCCAGCGCATGGTCGGTGCGCCCGTTGCGCTCACGCCCCTCCCCCACGCACAGGTCGCGGTCGGCGGTGTGGGCCGGGCGGATCAGGTACTGGCCGTCGGCGGGAAGTGGCGCCAGGTCGGACGGCCGGACCAGCAGCACGACGCTCGTCGCGGCCACGATCACCGCCACCGCGCCGACCACCCACCACTTCCACCGTTTGCGGGGCGGCGGCGGAGGAGGAGGCTCTTCGACGTCCGGCAACTGGACGGCTAATCGCCGGCGTGCCGCGAGCCAGCGCTCGACGTCCGGCTCGTCCAGCCCGCAGGCCCGGGTGAACGCGGACACGAGCGGTTCCCTGGGCAGGGTGTCGCGGTTGAGCATCGTCGCCGTCGTGCTGGACGGCAGCACGTCGTCGTTCGCGCGGGCCTTCGCCTCCAACTGCCGGTACGTCAGCCCCGACCACAGGCGAAGGCGTTTCATCGAAGCGATGAACTCCGCCACCGTCGCCGAGTCCTCTGGCCGTGGTGGCGAATCATCCCGCTGCGTCACGGTCCCATGATGCCGGCGTAACGCTCCGCGTCCACCGCCGTTTCCGCACGAAACCCCTTGGCCTGCACGAACAAACCCGAACAGATCCGAACGGCCGTCCGGCACGTGCCGCTGGTAGACCGTGGGTCACCGACGACGGGGAGGTCCGCGGTGGGGGTTGAGGTGCGACTGCTCGGTGCGGTCGACGTGGTGGTGGACGGGGTTCCGGCGAACTTGGGGCACGCACGGCAGCGGTGCGTGCTGGCGGCGTTGGCGGTCGAGGCCAACGATCCGGTGAACTACGACAAGTTGGTGTTCCGGGTGTGGGGGGTGACGCCACCACGCCGGCCGCTCGCCGCGCTGTACAGCTACCTGCACCGGCTACGGCAGGCGCTGGCCGGTGCGGAGGGCGTGGAACTGGTGCGGCGGTCGGGTTTCTACCAGCTGGTCGTGGACCCGGAGGTGGTGGACCTGCACCGGTTCCAGCGGTTGTCCAGGGCGGCGCGTCGGGAACCGGACGACGCGAGGCGGATCGAGCTGCACGAGCAGGCGTTGGCGTTGTGGCGTGGTGAGCCGTTCGCGGGGTTGACGACCGCGTGGCTGGACGTGACGCGGGTGGCGTTGGTCCAGCACCGGCACCTCGCCGAGGTCGAGCACGTCGACGCCGCGCTGCGGTTGGGCCGGTGCCACGAGGTGGTGGCCGGCCTGATCGGGCGTGCGGCGGCGCACCCGTTCGACGAGTGCGTCACCGCGCAGCTCATGACCGCCCTGCACGGGGTCGGCCGCACGGCCGAGGCGTTCGCGGCCTACCGGCGGATGTGCCGACGCCTCGCCGAGGAGTTGGGCACTGGCCCCGGCGAGGCGTTGCGCGCCGCTCACCGGCGGCTGCTTCAGACGCCGGCGGCGACCGTCACCCCGGCTCCGGTGCGGCGCGGTGTGGTCACGCCGGTGACCAGGTTGCCGGTCGAGGTGACCACCAGCCCGGCGCCGGGTCCGCGCTGGTAGTCCAGGCCGACGCCGGACCCGTTGCCGCGCAGGGTGTTGCCGATGACGGCGAGGTTGCCGGTCCCGTAGTTCACCCGCGTCTCCAGGAACGTGCCCGTGCCGCCGGAGAAGTCGAACACCCGGTTGCCGGACACGGTCGAGGCCGCTTCGCCCTGGATCGACAGCCGGATGCCGGACTCGCCGAAGTCCTCCAGGTAGTTGTCGGCGATGGAGGACCCGAACAGCCGGTCGGCCCACAGGGCGACGCGGCCGACCCCGTACACGTGGTTGCCGCGGACGAGCCAGCCGGCGGCGTTGTCCAGGCCGATGCCGTCGGTGCCGGAGTCGGCGATCCAGTTGTCCAGCAGCTGCCAGTCCGTGACCGAGTTGCCGGTGTCCTCCACGTGCACGCCGCGTCCGCCCGAGTCGTGGATGTGGTTGCCCGCGATCCGGCCGTTGACCTGCGTGTTGGTCAACGCGACGCCGTTGGCGGACAGGTTCGTGACGCGGATGCCGTGCCGGTTCGCGTCCCGCACGGTGACGTCCTCGACCACCGACTGCCAGGACCGCAGCACGAGGGCGTCACCGGCGGTGGGGTTGGTGGACCGTTCGGCCATCAGGGTCAGCGACCGGACGGTGACCGGGTCGCCCGTCCACGGTACGTCGTCCAGGTAGGTGTCGGTGGCGAGCATTGCGTCCAGGTTCGCCCCCGGCGCCTGCCGGATGACGGCGCCACTGCGGGACGAGCCCTTCAACGTCCGGTCGCCCACGAGCCGGACCGTGCCGTCGATCAGGCAGGTGCCGGTCAACACCACCTCACCACCGGATGGGGTGCCGCTGATGGCGGCGTTGATCCTCTCGTCGTCCCCGGTGTCGTTCGAGCACACCAACGCGACCCGATCGTCCCCCCAAGCGCGCCCACTCACGAGCAGGACGCTCATCAACGCCAACACCAACGCGGACCTGGACAACGCGGTGCGCCGCGCCGCCCCCGGAAAGCTCAGCCTGCCGCTCACGAAAACCTCCCCTTGATCACCTGGATGCGCAGTGTGGGCGACCGATGTTGAGGAAAACTGGAACGGCCCACCAGCCTCAGGGGGGACCATGGCCGATTACCGCGAGTTCGCGCCGAGCCGGCGATTCCGCTCCAACGTCGCGCTGTCGCCGGACGGCGGGTTCGTGGCGTACGCCGCCAATCCCGACGGGCCGCACAACCTGTACGTGACGCCGGTTTCGGGCGGTCAGGCGCGCAGGATCACGGACTACACCGAGCACTCGGTGCGCCAGGTCGCGTGGTCGCCGGACGGCCGGAGCCTGTTGTACACGGCCGACTTCCACGGGGACGAGCAGTTCCAGCTGTACCTGGTCGACGCCGCCGGGGGCGTTCCGCGACGGCTGACCGACGCCGCCTGCCAGCACGTGCTCGGGTCGACCATCTACGAGTTCCGCGACATCTCGCCGTTCACGCCGGACGGCCGGAGCGTGGTCTACGCGGGCAACGACCGTGACGCCGCCGTGCAGGACGTGCTGGTCCAGGACCTGGAGACCGGTGTCGTCCGCCGGGTCGAGTCCGTCCCGGCCACGAGGCTGCACGCGGTGTCGGTGTCACCGGACGGCCGTTGGCTGCTCACCTCCGGCATGCACAGCATCGCCGACACCGACCTCGGGCTCGTCGACCTGCACGACCCGGACGCGCCGCTGCGGGTCGTGACGGCGCACGAGGACAAGCGGCTGCACGTCGCGGGACCGTGGACCGACTCCGGGTTCCTCCTGCTGCACAACACCGGGCGGGAGTTCCTCGCGCTGGGCTCGTACTCGCCGGCGACCGGCGTGGTCACCGAGTCGACCCCGCCGTGGGACGTCGAGCAGGTGGTGGCTTCCGGCGCGGTGCGGGCGTGGACCGTGAACGAGGACGGCCTCTCGCGGCTGTTCGTGACGCGGGACGGCGAGCCGGTGGCGTTGCCCGAGCTGCCTTCGGGTGTGATCGCCTCGCTGGCGGCGGCGGGTGATGTGCTGACGTTCCTGTTCACCACCGGCAGCCGGCCGACTGAGGTGGTCGCGCTCGACCTGGCCACGAACGAGCTGCGGCACCTGACGTCCAGCGCTCCTTCGGTGGCGTGCGTCGAGCCTCAGCTGGTGCGCTACCCGACGCACGACGGCCGCGAGGTGCCCGCGTGGCTGTACCGGCCTGACGGTGACGGCGTTCGCGGTGTGGTGCTCTCCATCCACGGCGGGCCGGAAGCCCAGGAACGGCCGCAGTACAACTACACCGGGCTCTACCAGTACCTGGTCTCGCAGGGGATCGCGGTGCTCGCGGTGCTCGCGCCGAACGTGCGCGGCTCGACCGGGTACGGCAAGACCTACCAGCGGCTGATCCTGCACGACTACGGCGGCGACGAGCTGGGCGACTTCGAGCACGCGGTCAAGTACCTGCACGGGCTGGGCTGGGTCGACCCGGCCAGGATCGGCGTGTGGGGCGGGTCGTACGGCGGTTTCGCCGCGCTGTCCTGCCTGTCCCGGCTGCCGTCGCTGTGGGCGGCGGGCGTGTCGGTCGTCGGCCCCTCGAACCTGCTCACGATGGTCCGGTCGGTGCCGGAGACGTGGCGTGCCTCGAAGGCCGAATCGGTGGGCGATCCGGACACCGAGGCCGACTTCCTGCTGGCACGGTCACCGATCACGTACGCCGACGCGATCACCGCGCCGCTGTTCGTGGTCCAGGGCGCGAATGACCCGCGCGTGGTGAAGGCGGAGAGCGATCAGATCGTCGCCGCCTTGCGGGGGCGCGGGGTCGACGTGCGCTACGACGTCTACGAGGACGAAGGACACGGCTTCGCCAACCGGGCGAACGAACTCCAGGTCATGAGTGACGTGGCCGGCTTCTTGGTGGCGCACCTGGGTGGTTGAAGACGTTGGCCGAACCGACGTGGGGAGGCCCGGATCGCCCCGGGCCTCCCCCTCGTCATCGTGCCGTCAGCCGGCGCGGCAGGTCAGGCTGGGCCAGTTCCAGTTGCCGCCGTGCTGGATGGTGAAGCCGAACGCGTTGCCGTTCCCGTTGGGACGGGCGGTCATCACGTTCCCGCTGCTGTCCCAGGTCGCGCTGGTGTTCCAGACCGCGATGATCTTCTGCGGCGGGCTCACCGTCACGGTGACGACCCAGTTGTCGGTGCCGGACACGGTCACCTGGCCGTTGAAGCGGTCACTCCACTTCGACCCCTCCGAGTAGGTCGCGGTGCAGCTTCCGCCGGGCTGGGTGGTGGTGGTGGTGGTGGTCGTCGTCGTCGTGGGGTCGGTCGGGGTCGTCGGGGTCGTCGGCGTGGTGGAGGTGGGCGGGGCGCCGTCGTTGAGGGCGTTGAGGGTGGAGGTGTAGGCGGGCTTCTTGTTGCCGGAGCCGTCGAACAGCAGCGGGGTGCCCGAAGCGCGCCACGAGTCGGTGTCGCGGATGCCCCACACGGTGATGCCGGCACAGCGGGCGACGGCGAGGCAGGCCTTCACGACCCGCTCGTAGTTCTGCGCCTGCGCGGTGCCCGAACCCTCGATGTCGAGCTCGGTGATCTGCACGTCCACGCCCAGGTTGGCGAAGTTCTGCAACGTGGTCTGGTAGTTGCCCGGCACCGGGCTCTGGCTGTTGAAGTGCGACTGCAACCCGACGCAGTCGATCGGCACACCCCGCTGCTTGAAGTCCTGCACCAACCGGTACACCGCCTGGGTCTTCGCGTGCGTCCAGTCGTCGGTGTTGTAGTCGTTGTAGCAGAGCTTCGCACCCGGATCCGCCGCCCGCGCCGCCCGGAACGCCGCCTCGATCCAGTCGTTGCCCGTGCGCTGGAGGTTCGAGTCACGACGCGCACCCGACGAACCGTCCTGGAACGCCTCGTTCACCACGTCCCACGAATGGATCTTGCCCCGGTAGTACGTCGCCACCTGCGTCACATGGTTCAACATCGCGTTGCGCAACGCCGTCCCGGACATGTTCTGCATCCAGCCCGGCTGCTGCGAATGCCACGCCAACGCATGCCCACGCACCTGCATCCCCTGCGCCCGCGCGTGGTTCACGATCCGATCCGCGTTGGCGTACGAGAACTGACCCTGCGACGGCTCCGTCGCGTCCATCTTCATCTCGTTCTCGGCCGTGACCATCTTGAACTCACGGTTCAAGATCCCCACATACGTCGAGTCACTCAACTTGTTGGCCGCGACCGCCGTGCCGAAGTAACGACCGGTCCGATTCGCTGCCGCGCCAAGGGTGGTGCCGGGGCCGGGCTGCTGCGACGTCGTCGTGGTGGTCGTCGTCGTACCCGTGGTGCTGGTGGTGGTGGTCGTCGTCGTCGACGTCGTGGTGGGGGTGGTGGTGTCGTCGGTCAGGGTGGGGGTTTGCCAGGTGCGCCACTGGGCGAGGTTGCCGGCGGCTTTGCTGGAGATGCGCATGGCGCCGGTGGCGGTGCCGGTCTTGTGGAGGAATTTCTGGATGTTCTGTTGGAGGGGGGTGCGCCATTCGGTGCGGTTGGCGCAGTGGCTGCCGTCGGAGACGTCGGACCAGTAGGTGATGTTGGCGCCGGCGCCGAGTGCCTTGTAGACCTCGGCTCCGCCGAGTGCGGCGACGCTGGCCGAGCGGGGGCCGAGGTTGGCGATGTGGGGGTTGTCCATGATGAACAGGCCGCGTGGGGCGACCATGGCGACGAGCTGGTGGGTGTCGATGGGTGCGGCGTTGGGGTTGCCGGTGTAGGAGTTGAAGGCGTCGCCGAACCAGGGTTGTTCGCCGTAGGCGCTGCTGAGGCTCTGCGCGCCTTCGCCGGGGATGCCGCGGTAGATGGGGACGCCGGCGGTGCCGGATTCGATGGGCATGGTCAGGGCGATGCGTTGGTCGAACACGCCGACGGCGAAGGCGCCTTTGCCGAAGCGGGAGCAGCCGGTGACGCCGACCGCGTCGGCCTTCAACACGTTGCCGCCGGAGGTTTCGATGACGTCGATGATGCGGCTGACGCCCCAGGCCCAGGCCATCATGATGCCGGTGCTGCTGGTGGCGCCGTAGACGCTGTAGAAGGCGCCCTGCTTGTTGTTGCGCGGGGTGCCTTCCTTGCCGACGGTGTAGGGGTCGTAGTTGATGACCGCGGCGCCGGCGGCTTTGATGGCGGCGGTGTCGGCGCCGAAGCCGCCGAGCACGACGACGGCGGGGAACGGGCCGGTGCCGCCGGGCAGTTCGACGCGGGCGGAGAAGCTGCTGCTACGCCCGTTGTGCGACACGTTGACGGTGATGTTGCTGCTTGAGACGGTGCCGGTGACGGTGGACGGCTTGGCGGGCTTGTCGCCGTAGACGTGCCGTTCCGCCAGTTCGCGGATCTCCGCCCGACGGCACCGCCAGTCCGACTTGCTCGCGATCCGCGACCCGTTCAGCTTCGTGAACGGGTCGGGCAACTGCGAGTTCGACGGGAACGAGCCCGGCAACGACACCGGGCAGTCCGCGCCCTCGTCCTCGACACCGACAGCCGCGACACCGACGTCGGCCACGGCGGAGTCCGAGTGCGCTATCGCGGTCAACGCTCCGGCGAACGTGAGCGCCGCCACCGCCAACATGACGACCGCTGAACGGATTCTCGGGCGACCGGAATTGATGATCACCAAGGCTCTCCTTTGAGACAGGGTGGGCGGCGGCACCGGTGGACGATCATGAACTGATCTCGCTTAAAGTTTCGAACCAATCAGCGAAATATGTCAAGCCCCAGACCATCGGCGACGCCGTTCACTGGTCTCATTTGGCGATCGCTGAACAGGCGAAAGGAGGGCTGCGCTGCGCGCACAGCCGTCCCAAAATGCTCGAAACTTTCGAGCTACGACTACGGAGCGGAGTTGTGCAGAACCGTCAGCAGGGCGATGTCGTCGTTCGCGGGCTGGTCGCCGACGAGCGCGGTCATGATCCGGACGCAGGCCGCTTCGGGTGGCGCCGGGGACACCGCCTGCCGGAGCAGCTCCAGCCGGTCGTCCAGGTCCACCCCCCGCCGCTCCACCAGCCCGTCGGTGTAAAGGGCGACCAGCGAGCCGGCCGGCACGTCGACGCCGACGCTCCGCCGGCCGGTGACGCCCAGGTTGTAGCCGACGGGCGGGCCGACCGGGGCGTCGACGAAGGCGGCGGGCCGGCCGGGCGCGGCGAGGACGGGCGGCAGGTGGCCGGCCAGGGCGAGATCCATGCGGGCCGTCGCCGTGTCGATGACCGCGTAGGCGACCGTGGCCATGGAGTAGTCCTCGAAGTGGCTGGCCTTCCGGTCGAGCTTGCCGAGCACCTCCGCCGGGTCGGCGAACTCCAGGGCGTAGGCGCGCAACGCGCTGCGGAGCCGGCCCATGACGATCGCGGCGGGCAGTCCGTGGCCCACGACGTCGCCGATCACCAGGCCGATGCGCCCGCCGGGGAGGGCGAACACGTCGTACCAGTCGCCGCCGACACCGCTGTCCGCGCCGGGGACGTAGCGGGCGGCCAGCTCCCAACCGTCGGTGGTGGGCAGGCGATCGGGCAGCAGGCTGTCCTGGAGCATCGCGGCGGCGGCCAGCTCGGCACGCGACCGGTGCATGCGCGCCGCCATCGCCAGCCGGTCGGCGACCAGCTGGAGCAGCTCGGTCTCCTCGTCGGTGAACCGCCGGGGCGTGGTGCTGCCCACGTGCAGCACGCCGGTGAGGTGCCCCTGGGCGACCATCGGCACGCCGAGCAGGGACCGCAGACCTCTGGCCCGCAGCAGCGGGTTGACCACCGTGGACTCGTCGACGCGCTCGATCCACACCGGCTCGCGGTGCTGGGCCACCCGCCCGGCGAAGCCCTTCCCCATCGGCACCCGCACACCCTGGACGACCTCCGCCTCCAGGCCCACGGTCGCCTTGGCCACCAGTTGCCGGCCGCCGGCGTCGATCAGGAGGACGGTGACGGTGTCGACCGCGAACAGGTCGCGCACCTGCCACAGCAGCACGTCGAAGAGCTTTTCCAGGTCGAGGTGCCGGAGGGTGCTGTCGGTGACCGTCTCCAACACGCGCAGCCGCATCTCCGAGCTCTGCGCTTCACTCATCCGTCGACCCCGTCCACCGTCCTGTCGTGCGTGCCAAGTATCAGCACGACCGAGTGACGGGTGCCATGAGCCGGTGCCGGGCAAACCACCATACCTGGACGGGTTCGGCCTTGAACGAAGCAGAGGCGCAGTACAGGCGGGGTGCGGGCGCGTTCGGCCTAGCGCACCACCAGCCAATCGGCGCACAACCCGGTCCACGCGCCCGCCGGTTCACCGACCGCGAGACCCAGGCCGTGCTTGCCGTGGGGATACACGTGCAACTCCACCGGCACGTCGTGGCGCGCAGCGGCTTCCGCGTAGCGCAGGGAGTTGACGACCGGGACGGCTTCGTCGTCGGCCGTGTGCCACAGGAACGTCGGCGGTGTCCGGGCGTCGACGTGTCGATCGACGGCCAGGGTCGCGCGGGCGGCGCTGTCGGCGTCGTCGCCGAGCAGGCGGTCACCGCAGCCCTGGTGCCCTCCGTCGGCCCCGTCGAGACTGATCACGGGGTAGCAGAGGACCGCGAAGTCCGGTCTCTCGTCGGCTGAGGACGGTTCGCCGGTGGGGTGGACGCCGGTGGCCAGCATTCCGGCGAGGTGGCCGCCGGCGGAGAAGCCCAGGACGCCGACGCGGTGTGGATCGACCTGTGCGTGCTGACGCACGTGGTGCAGGGCTTGGCGTGCGTCGAGGAGACCTGCGGGGTGGCGGTGCGGGTCGACCCGGTAGCGCAGGACGAAGGCGTGCAGACCCAGGCCGTTGAGCCACTGCGCGACGGGTTCGGCCTCGTGATCGGCGTGCCGCAGGTAAGAGCCGCCGGGCAGCACCAGCACCGCGGGACGCCGCTCGGACGTGTCGATCAGGTGCTCGGCGAGCTTCACCGAACGGACCTCGCGGCGTCGAGCCAGGGCACGCCGCTGCCGGCCATGCTGTCGTAGAACGGGTGGCCTTCGGTGATCTCGCCCTGCTCGATCGTCTTCCCGGTGAACGCGGAGGCGTAGACGGCGGCCACGAACTCCATGGTCACCCGCGTGTCCGCGGTGGAGACGGGTGGCCTGCGGCCGGCGTCCAAGGCGTCGAGGACGGCGGTGAACTGGGCGGTGTGGCCGCTCGGCGTGTCGGCGGGCCCGCTTTCCCACGCCGAGAGGACGTCCGGCGTGCCGGGGGCGGCGGTGAGGGTCCAGTCTGCGTCCGAGTACCCGTAGAGGTGCTCCAGTTCCACGGTCGCCCGCTCGAAGTCGAAGCGCAGTTGGCTGGTCTGGCGCGGCGAGATCACCGAGTTGACCACGGTGGCCAGCGCTCCCGACTCGAACCGGACCAGCGCGGCGGACACGTCCTCGGTGTCGGTCGGCCGGGCCTGGCGGGCGGCGACGGCGGTGACGCTGGTCCACTGGCCCAGGATCGACAGCAGCAGGTCGAACTGGTGGATGCCGTGGCCCATCGTCGGCCCGCCGCCCTCCAGCTCCCACTTGCCCCGCCACGGCACCGCGAAGTAGTCGTCGTCGCGGAACCACAGCGTGTGCGCCGACGCCACCAGCGGCCGACCCAGCACGCCCTCGGCCAGCAAGCGGCGCAACCGGACCGCCCCGGAGCCGAACCTGTGCTGGAACACGGTGGCCACGGGCACCCCGGCCTCGGCCTCGGCGGCACGCAGCCGGTCGAACTCGGCCAGCGACAGCACCGGAGGCTTCTCCACCACGGGCGACGCGCCGGCCGCCAGGCACTCCAGCGCCAAGGCCAGGTGGGAACCGGGCGGCGTGCAGAGGTGGACCAGGTCGGGCCGCTGGGCTTCGAGCAGCTCGGTCAGGCTCGCGTAGGCCGGCACGTCCCACGCCGCGCCGAAGGCCGCTGCCCGGTCGGGCTGCACGTCGACCGCGCCGACGAGCCGGGCGCGGCCGGCCGACTGGACGACCGCTTCGGCGTGCGCGGCGGCGATCGCGCCCGTGCCGACGATCGCGCAGGTGTAGGTGGTCACGAAGAGTGCTCCTTGTCGGCTACGGCTTGATCGACGGCGTAGGGGCGAAGGCGTCCGCACATGCCGAACGCCCGTTCCGGTGCGGGTTCGGGCGCCTGGAACACGGCTGCCCGTTCGAGGTGCCCGGCGACGCCCACGGTCAGGTCGCTGGTCATGGCCAGGCCGGTCTCGGCCCGGCTGAGCGGGCCGTCGCGCACGATCGCCGGCCAGCGTGCGGCACGGTCTTGGACCAGGGCCGCGGCGGCAGCGTAGAACTCCCGCAGCGGCTCCTGGTCTCCGGCGCGGATCGCGTCACGGATGCGGGTGAAACCCTCCACCGCGAGGTCGCGCCGCTTGCGGGCGTCGGCGGCGCGTTCGGCCTCCGTCGTCCGGGGCGGCAGGGTCGCGGCGGCGCGGTAGCGGTCCGGGTCTGCGACGACGTCGGGCGGGAACGTCATGACGGCGTCACCGGCTTCGGGCAGGCCGGCGTTGTCCATCAGGACGATGACCTGGAGGTCGCCGTGGTTGACGGCCCGGTGGATGGTGCCGGGGGTGAACCAGACGACCGTCCCGTGACCCAGTGCGATCTCACGGCAGCCGTCGAGGTTCACCGTGTGCAGTTCGCCCTTCCCGCCGACGACCACGTAGCACTCGGTCGAGGCCAGGTGCACGTGCGGGCTGCCGCCGACGACACCGTCCGGTGCGGCGTCGTCGTAGATGTCGAGGAACGACAACGAGGTCCCGCCCGGGAACGTGCTCACGAGGCGTCCGCGCGGCGCAGCACGTCGCACACGGAGTCGGCCAGGGCCGTCGCGTCCGCCACGCCACCGTCGGCCACGCCCGTGCCGTACCGGAACCGCACGGTGTCACCGTCGGCGACGGCCAGTTCTTCGCTGAAGAACGGCGCCGGGTTCAGGCAGGCGAAGTCCTCGGTCCGGGCGAACCAGCGCGGCGGGTGGTGCGGGTTGGCCGAGTGGTCGACCATGAGCACCAGGGACTCCGCGTCGTCGCCGTCGTGACGGCCCGCGAAGGCCATCCACTCGGCCCGTTGGCCACGCAGTTCCTCGCCGCCGACGCCGTCGGACGTGACCAGGCTCCCGCCGGTGAACGAACGCGGGCCGCGCCAGAACAACCCGCCGTAACCGGCGTTCTCCCGGCCGCGCGTGGTCGGCGAGCCGAACGCGATCTCGTGGCCGGAGGTGTTGGTCATGGTGGTGTCGAAGGTAAGCGCCCACGCCGCGTCGGACAGCAGCGTGGCGGTGATCGTGCGGCGCTCGGTGATGATCGTGTGCCCGGCTTGGGTGATCCAGTCCAGCTCGTGGGAGAACCAGGCGGTCTCCCCCTCGGCGCCGATGTCGACCACACGGCGGTGCTGCTGGGTGCCGTTGTTGTCCAGCTGCACGTAGGACTGCCCGTGGACGTAGGTCGGGCCGCCCCAGAAGTTCTCGTCGCCGACGTTCGGCAGCGACCAGGCGATGCCCTTGTGCCACACGTGGTCGTGCGGCCGGAACAGGCTCACCAGCCGTCCGGCCCGGGTGTGGATCGGGTGCAGGAACGGCTTGGGCGACTCCAGGAGCGGGGTGTCGGGCACGTAGGTGTAGCGGACGAGGTCGACCTCGCCGTCGCCGATGGTCAGCGACGACCCGACGTCGTGCCGGACCTCGATGGCGCTCACAGTGACAGCTCCGGGACCTCGACCCAGCGGCGCTGGGCGGACGACTCCAGGCCGAGTTCGGCCAGGTTGATGCCCCGCGCGCCGGACATCAGGTCGTGCACGTGCGGGCGGCCGGCCAGCACGTCGCGCAGGTACTCCTCCCACTGGACCTTGAAGCCGTTGTCGAAGTCGGCGTTGTCGGGGATCTCCGACCACCCGGCGCGGAAGTCCTCCGGCACGGCCAGGTCGGGGTTCCACACCGGCTTCGGCGTGTTCGACCGGTGCTGGGCGACGCAGCGGCGCAGGCCCGCGACGGCGCTGCCCTCCGTGCCGTCGACCTGGAACTCCACCAGCTCGTCCCGGTGGACGCGCACGCACCAGGACGAGTTGATCTGCGCGACGATCCCGCCGTCGAGCTCGAACGTGGCGTAGGTGGCGTCGTCGGCGGTGGCGTCGTAGGGCGCGCCGGACTCGTCCCAGCGGCGCGGCACGTGCGTGACCGCCTTGGCGGACACGCCCCTGACCTTGCCAAACAGGTTCTCCAGCACGTAGTTCCAGTGGCAGAGCATGTCCACGGCGATGCCGCCGCCGTCCTCGGCGCGGTAGTTCCAGCTCGGCCGCTGCGCGGGCTGGAGGTCGCCCTCGAACACCCAGTAGCCGAACTCGCCGCGCACGGACAGGACCTGGCCGAAGAACCCGCTCTCGACCAGGCGGCGCAGCTTCAGCAGGCCGGGCAGGTAGAGCTTGTCGTGCACCACACCCGCGACGATGCCGGCTTCCTGCGCCCGGCGGGCCAGCGCGAGCGCGCCTTCGACGGTGGTGGCCGTGGGCTTCTCGGTGTAGATGTGCTTGCCGGCGTCGATCGCGGCGGTCAGCGCCTTCTCGCGGGTGGCGGTGATCTGGGCGTCGAAGTAGACCGACACCTCGTCGTCGGCGAGCACCGCGTCCAGGTCCGTGCTCCAGCGCTTGACGTCGTGGCGCTCGGCGATGTCGCGCAGCTTGGCCTCGTTGCGGCCCAGCAGGACCGGTTCGACCTGGACGCGCCGGCCGTCGGGCAGCGCGAGCCCGCCCTCGTCCCGGATGGCGAGGATGGACCGGACCAGGTGCTGGCGGTAACCCATCCGGCCGGTCACACCGTTGAGCGCGATGACGATCTTGTCCACCCGGGAACTCCCTCTGGATCTGCGGCTTGGAAAGCGCTTTCCAAGCAGTATTGAACGCGTCCGCCACCTCGTCAAGGCAGTCCGCCTGCGCTCGGGCCGTTGACAAGGGGATGCGGAAAGCGCTTTCCTCGTCCGGTGATGAACCACGTGGTCGTAGCGCTGGACTCGTTCAAGGGCTCGTTGTCCGCCCGACGGGCCACGGCCGCCGTCGCCCGTGGCCTGCGTCGTCGCGCGTCCGCGCTGGTCGTGCACGAGCACCCGGTGGCCGATGGCGGTGACGGCACGCTCGACGCCCTGGCCACCGCGGGCTTCACGTCCGTGCCGGTCACGTCGACGGATCCGCTGGGTCGGCCGGTCGAGGCGTGCTACGCGTCACGTGACGGCGTGGCGGTGGTCGAACTGGCCGTCGCTTCGGGGCTCGGCCTGGTCGCGGACGTGCCGTTGACGGCTCAGCGGGCGGCTGCGGCGTCTACCTACGGCACCGGCCAGGTGATCGCCGCGGCGCTGGACGCAGGCCACCGCACGGTCGTGGTCGGGCTCGGCGGCAGCGCCACCACCGATGGCGGTTCAGGCCTGCTCGCGGCTCTCGGCGTGCGCCTGTTCGACGCCGACGGGGCCGAGGCGGACGCCACGACCTCGCCGCTGAACGCCGTCCGCGCGGTCGACATGACCGGACTGCACCCGAGCTTGACCGGCTCTGACCGGGTGGAACTGGTGGTGGCGAGCGACGTGGACAACCCGCTGCTGGGCGCGCACGGCGCGGCGGCGGTCTACGGCCCGCAGAAGGGCGCGGACGCCGTCATGGTCGCCGATCTGGACGCCGCCCTGACTCGCTGGGCCGACCTGCTGCACGCGGCGACCGGCGTGGACGCGGCGTCGTCGCCCGGCGCGGGTGCCGCCGGTGGCGCCGGATTCGCCCTGTTCACGCTAGGCGCCCACGCACGTCGGGGTATCGACCTGGTGCTGGAGCTGACCGGGCTGGCGCACCGGTTGACCGGTGCACGGCTGGTCGTCACCGGAGAGGGTCGCCTGGACCACCAGACACTGCGCGGCAAGGCGCCGGCTGGGGTGGCCGCGGCAGCGCGGCAGGCCGGCGCCACCGTCGTCGCCGCGGCCGGAAGCTGCGCGCTCGACCTCGACGAACTGGCCGCCGCCGGCTTCGCCCGCGCGTTCACCCTGACCGACCTCGAACCCGACACCGCCCGCTGCCACGACCAGGCCGAACCGCTGCTGGAACGCCTGGGCGAGGACATCGCCGCCACCCTGCCCAACCCATGACCCCCGCGCGAGTCGAACGCTCACGCCCCGCGTGTCGAACGCTCAGGACCCCTGAGTTCCACGTTCCGAACGGTGAACTCGGAGGTCCTGGAGGTTCGACACGGTGGGCCTGGGTGTTCGACTCGCGCGGACTAGTGGGGGTGCCAGCGGGCGAACCAGGTGGCGGCGGCGCGGAGCGGCACCGGCAGCGGGGCGATGCCGGGGTACCAGGCCCGCTCCCACTCCAGCGACACCCAGCCCGACCAGTCCGCCAAGAGCTTCCCGCAGACGTCCAGCGGCACCGCGCCCTCGCCCGGCGGAACGGGGGTGGGATCGGCCGCCGCCACGTCCTTCACCTGGAAGTAGGCCAGGTACTCCCCCAGCACGCGGCGGGTGCGTTCCGGCGGCTCGCCCGCCCGCCACGGGTGCACCGCGTCCCACAGCACGGCGACGCGCTCCGGCTCACCGAACGGCGCGACCAGGCGCAACGCCGCCTCACCGGTCGGATGCGAATCGTGCGTCTCGACCAGCAGCCGGACGTCGTTCGCCCGCAGGTCCGGCAGGACGGCCGCGATGCGCTCCAGCCCCAGGTCCTCCCTCTCACCACCGGGGAACACCCGAACCGCGGGCGCACCCAGCGACGCGGCCAGCTCCACCAAGGCGCGCAACTCGTCCACGACCGGGCCCGGCCCGCAGACCTTCGGGTAACCCGCCAGGCACGCGATCTCCAACCCGGCATCGGCGACTTCCCGACGCACCCGCGCGGCCCGTGCCGCCGTCAGCCCGAGGTGGACCTCTTCGTCCGGGTGCACCCGGATCTCCAGCCCGTGACAACCGTGCTCGGCCGCGAGCCGCGCGCTGTCCCCCACCGGCGTGCCTGGCGCACCCAGCGTGCTCACCGCAAAACGCCAACCATTCATTGGAACACCCCCAGGAAGATCACGTCAGTCCGGCCGAACCAGGCGTCAGGCGATGTACGGGAGCTGCGCGGGCTCCACCCGTCCGAGCAGCGGCATGCCCTTCAGGTACCGGCCCACCTCGGCGACGGCGAACTCGCCCAGCGTGCGCACCTCACGTCCCTGCGCTCCGGCCAGGTGCGGCGTGATGAGGACGTTGGGCAGGGAGAAGAGCGGGTGACCGGGCGGCAGGGGCTCCGGGTCGGTGACGTCCAGGATGGCGGAGATCCGGCCGTCGACGCACAACCTCGTCAGCGCCTCGGTGTCGATCAGCGATCCGCGGGCGGAGTTGAGGACGACCGCGCCGTCGGGCAGGAGTTCCAGCCGGCGGGCGTCGAGCATGTGGTGGGTCTCGGGCAGGGCCGGCGCGTGCACGGTGACGAGGTCGCTGCGGCGGCACAGGTCGTCCATGCCCACCCGCTCGACGCCGAGGCTCGCCGCTTCGGCGGCGGTCACGTACGGGTCGTAGAGCAGGACTTCGACGTCGAACGACCGCAGCCGGCGCAGCACCAGGCGACCGATCCGGGACGCGCCGACGACCCCGACGGTGCAGTCGTGCAGCCCCGTGCCGTCACCGGCCAGCCAGTCACGCGGCGTGTCCTCGCCGGCGGTCGCGTAACGCCGGGCCCGGCTGAACGCCCGCTTGGCGCCCAACACCAGCATCGCCATGGTGTAGTCGGCGACCGGGACGGCGTTGATCTCGGCGGCGGACGACACCACAAGACCGCGCTCGAACACGACGGGGTCGAGGCGTGCCTTGACGGTGCCCGCGGCGTGGACGACGACCCGCAACCTGGGCGCGGCGGCCACCACGTCGGCGTCGATGCGCGGGCAGCCCCACCCGGTGAGCAGGATGTCCGCTTCCGCCAGGGCCGCCGCGGCGGCAGGCCCCTCGAAGGACGTGAACGTCGTCGCCGGGTCGATGTCGACCAGTTGCCTCAGCCGGGTGACGAGGTCGGGTGGGAAGACGTCGCGGTGCGCCCAAGGGGCGAGGGCGAAGACCGCGACAGGTCGCCGTGACACGGAGTGGGCTCCTATCGGTGGATCAGCGAGCGCCGACCGATGTAAACGTTTCCATCACGACCGTACTCTACGCACAACTACTCTCCGCCCACAACGCTCCTCACTGGACCGTCGTACCGTGACGACGTGCGCCTAAGTGGCCAAAGTGGGCCCCCGCAGGCTGTTGACGTACTCATGTAACCGTTTTATCTTGGTGAACATTCTGTTTCGGCTCTGCACCGCAAGAGAGGCCTCTGACGTGAGCATGACGCGGGTCCGCGGCGGCGCTGGTGGCACCAGCCCTCCGGTCGAGAAGCCACCACCCCGACCCCGGGACGACAGCTCGCGCTCCGGCCACCTGCGTCGCATCCGGGCGGACCTGGTGCTGCTGGCCGTCGCGGTGCCGGGCCTGGTCTACTTCCTGGTCTTCCACTACGGCGCCCTGTTCGGGAACGTGCTGGCCTTCCAGGACTTCATCCCGTTCCTCGGCGTCTCGGGCAGCGAGTGGGTCGGCCTGGCGCACTTCGAGCGCATGTTCGGCGACGCGCTGTTCTGGAACGCGGTGAAGAACACGCTGGTCATCGCGGCCCTCCAGCTGGTGTTCTTCTTCCCCGCGCCGCTGGCCCTCGCGCTGCTGCTGAACAGCGTCGTGGGCGACACCGTGCGGCGGTTCGTGCAGAGCGTGGTCTACCTGCCGCACTTCCTGTCGTGGGTGATCGTGGTGGCGCTGTTCCAGCAGATGCTGGGCGGCGCGGGCGTGCTCAACGGGTGGCTGTCGGACCTGGGCATGGGCACCGTGTCGATCATCGGCAACCCCGACGCGTACGGGCCGCTGGTGATCGCGCAGCTCATCTGGAAGGAATGCGGCTGGGCCACCATCATCTTCCTGGCCGCGCTGTCCCAAGTGGACGAACAGCAGTACGAGGCGGCGGCGCTGGACGGCGCGGGCTACTGGCGGCGGCTGTGGCACGTGACGCTGCCCGCGATCCGGCCGGTCATCGCGCTGCTGCTGGTGCTGCGGCTGGGCGAGTTCCTGTCCATCGGGTTCGAGCAGTTCTTCCTCCAGCGGCAGTCGGTCGGTCCGGAGACCGGCGAGGTGCTGGAGACGTTCGTGTACTTCACCGGCTTCGCGGGCGGCGACTTCGGCTACGCCGCGGCGGTCGGGCTGTTCAAGGGCGTGATCGGCGTGGCGCTCATCTACGCCGCCAACAAGGTCGCGCACAGGCTGGGCGAGCAGGGGGTCTACCAGAAATGAGCAGGACAGGCGCAGCTCCGGCGTGGATGGGCCGGCCCACCGTCGCGGTCCGCGCGGCCAAGGCCGTGGCGTTGACCGTGGTGGTCCTGCTGGTGGTCTTCCCGCTGTGGACGGTCCTGGCGACGAGCCTGGCCAGCCCGCAGACCGTCATCGACAACGGCGGGTGGGTGGTGTGGCCCGGCGAGTTCTCGTTCAGCGCGTACACCGAGATCCTCCAGGGCGGGATCATCACCCGCGCGATGCTGGTCAGCGCCGGCATCACCCTGGTCGGCACGGCGCTGAGCCTGGCGTGCACCATCGGCCTGGCCTACACGCTGAGCCGGCCCAAGGTCTACGGCGGCAAGCCCCTGCTGCTGTTGGTGCTGTTCACGTTCCTGTTCCCGCCGGGGATGGTGCCGCTCTTCCTGGTGGTGCAGAGCGCCGGGCTGTTCGACCAGTACGCCGCGCTGATCCTGCCGTTCCTGATCAACGTGTTCAACCTGGTCGTGATGCGCGGCTTCTTCCAGTCGATCCCGCCGGAGCTGATCGACGCCGCCCGGATCGACGGCGCGGGCGAGCTGGCGATCCTGCGCCGGATCGTGCTGCCGCTGTCGAAGGCGGTCATCGCGGTGATCGGCCTGTTCTACGCGGTCGCGTACTGGAACCGCTTCTTCGAGGCGATCATCTACTTCAACGACCAGACCAAGTGGCCGATCGGCACGGTGCTGCGCCAGTACGTCACGGGTGGCGCCTCGCTCGCCGAGACCTCGGGCGAGCTGGCCACCTCGTCCCCGCAGTCCGTGCAGATGGCCGTCGTCATGCTGGCGACGCTGCCCATCGTGTGCGTTTACCCGTTCTTGCAGCGCTACTTCGTCAAGGGCGTCGTCACCGGGGCCCTGAAGGCCTGAAACCCGTCCCACCGCCAACTCTTGGACAGGAATCTCGTCATGAATCACCGCATCGACCGCCGTTCCCTGCTGCGGCTGGCGGGAGTCGGCGCGCTCGGCTTGGCCGCGCCGTCCTTCCTCACGGCGTGCGGAACGGGTGGCTCGTCCGGCGACGTCTCCAACGCGGGCAAGAACCTCGCCCCCTGGCCGTCGTACGTGCCGTTCTCCGGCCCCGCCCCGGACGCGCCCGGCGACGTCACGGGCGTGCAGCCGCTCTACCTGAAGTACCCCGAGAAGCTCGTGCAGTCGGTGAACAACCCCGTGGGGGACGGTTCCGACGTCACGGTGCTGGTCGTGTCCTACGGAGCGCCGCCCAAGCCGGTCGGCGAGAACCAGTACTGGCAGGCGATCAACAAGGCGCTGGGCGTCAACCTGAAGGTCATCGTCGTGCCCGATCCCGAGTACGGGCAGAAGATGGCCACGCTGATGGCCTCGGGCGAAGACCTGCCGGACCTGATCATGTTCTCGAACCTGGCGCTGCCGCACGCGGCCGAGTTCGTCCAGAGCCGCACCGCCGACCTGTCGGAGTTCGTGGGCGGCGACGCGGTCAAGGAGTTCCCGAACCTGGCCAACATCCCGACCTACGCGTGGAAGGGCATGGGCCGCATCGGCGGCAAGATCCACGGCATCCCGCTGGAACGCCCGATGCCCGCCAACAGCCTGTTCGTCAACCGCTCGGCCATGGACGCGGCGGGCATCCCCAAGGACTGGACGACCGAGCAGTACCTGGACGGCATGAAGGAGCTGACCGGCGACAACAAGTGGGGCGTCGGCTGGTTCAAGACGCTGTTCGGCGGGCTGGGCGGCATCACGTACCACGCCGGCTCGCTCGGCGCGCCCAACACCTGGTCAGCGGACGGCGGCAAGTTCAGCCACACCATCGCCACGCCGGAGTTCGAGCAGGCCATGGAGGTCATGCGCAAGCTGGTCGAGACCGGCACGCACTACCCCGACAGCCTCACCATCAGCTCCACCGACATGCAGAGCCACTTCTACAACGGCACCGTCGCCTCGATGAACGACGGCTTCGGCTCGGTGAACCTGTCCAACCTGAGCAAGATCAACGGCCGGTTCGCCCTCGACCTCGGCCGGCCGTACGGGCCGAAGGCCACACCGTGGCAGGGGGCCGGCGTGTTCGGCTACGTCACCTTCAAGAAGGCCGAGTCGGCCCGGATCAAGCTGCTGCTGCGCGTCGTCGACTACCTCAGCGCGCCGTTCGGCACCACGGAGTACGAGCTGGCCAACTACGGCGTGGAGGGCAAGCACTTCACCAAGGACGCCAACGGCATCAAGACGACCGACCTGTACAGCCAGGAGAACAACTCGCTGCTGCCGACGAAGTACATCGGCACCGCGCCGGCGGTCCTGTACCTGCCCGGTCACGGCGACGTGGCCAAGGCGGTCCACGAGTGGCAGAAGGCGTCGCTGCCCAAGAGCGTGCGCAACCCCGCCGTCGGACTCCGGTCGAGCACCGAGGCGAGCAAGGGCGCCCAGCTGGGCCAGATCATCGGGGACGGCATCACGGCGATCACGTTCGGCCGCAAGCCGCCGTCGGCCTGGAAGGACGTCGTCGCCCAGTGGCGGCAGGCCGGCGGTGACCAGGTCGCCGAGGAACTGGCCAAGGAGCACGCGGCGAACCAGTGACGTCGCGGCGGCGCCGGAGGGTGACTCCGGCGCCGCTCGGCTATCCGTTGACGTCGACCAGGGTTCGCTGTTCGGTCTTCGGCTCCCGGGCGAGGGCGGCGCCTTCGACGTCGAGGGCAGGCAGCCACCGCAGCCACTTGGGCAACCACCACGCCCGTTCGCCGAGCAGGGCCAACGCCGCCGGGACGAGGATCATGCGGACCACGAAGGCGTCCGCGAGGATGCCGATGGCCAGCGCGAAGGCGATGGACTTCATCGCGAGCTGGCCGGCCGGGACGAACCCGGCGAAGACCGAGAACATGATCAGAGCCGCGGCGACGACGACCGGTGCGGCCTGGCGGAAGCCGGTCACGATGGCGTCGCGGGGTGCGGCGCCGCGGTGGTGCGCCTCGTGCATCCGGGAGACCAGGAAGATCTGGTAGTCCATCGCCAGGCCGAACAGGATGCCGATCACCAGGATCGGGGTGAGGCTGATCAGCGGTCCGGTGGTGTCGAGGTTGACCGCGTCGGCCAGCCAGCCCCACTGGAACACCGCCACGGTCGCGCCGAGCGACGCGCCCACGGTCAGCAGGAAGCCGAGCACGCCGACCAGCGGGACCAGCAGCGACCGGAAGACCAGCACGAGCAGGACCAGCGCCAGACCGACGACCAGCACGAGGTAGACCGGCAGCGCCTCGTCGAGGGACACCGCCACGTCGACGCTCACGGCGGTGGCGCCGGTGACGGACGCGGTGCCGCCGTCGAGACCGGACAGCTGCTCGCGCAGCTCGGTGACCAGCCGTTCGGTCGCTTCGCTTGTGGGACCGGACTTGGCGATGACGGTCAGCAGCGCCGCGGTGTCGTCGGCGTTGGGGATGGCCCTGGTGACGACGGCGACGTCACCGAGCGCGCTGATCGCACCCGTGGCGTCGGTGGCGGTCCTGGTGGCGTTGTCGCCCTCGAACAGGACGACCAGCGGTCCGTTGAAGCCGGGGCCGAAGCCGTCGGTGAGCAGCTGCTCGGCCCGTGCCTGGGTGCTGTCCGCCTCGGGGAGTTGGACGAGGGTGGTCTGCATGGCGGCGAACGGCACCGCGACGACGCCCAGGGCGATGATCGACAGCAGCAGCGCCGTCACCCGGCGGCGGGTGATCGTGCCGATCCAGCCCGCGTAGAAGCCGCGTTCCGGCGCGTCTGCGGTGTCGGCTGGTGCGGCGGTGGCTGGTGCGGTGCGCTGCTTGCGGGGCAGTGCACGGCGGCCGAGGTAGCCGAGCACCGCGGGGACCAGGGTGATCGCGACGAGGACGGCGACGACGATGGTCCCGGCCGCGGCCAGGCCCATCTGGGTGAGGAACGGGATGCCGACCACGACCAGCCCGACCAGGGCGATGACCACGGTGATGCCCGCTGTCACCACCGCCGATCCGGCGGTGCCGACAGCGATGCCGATCGCCGTCGGCACGTCCGCGCCGCCACGCAGTTCCTGCCGGTAGCGGTTGATGATGAACAGGGCGTAGTCGATGCCGACCGCCAGGCCGAGCATCCCGGCCAGTGCCGTGGTGGTGGACTGGAGTTCCATGAACCCGGTGGCGATGGTGATGCCCAGCACGCCGATGCCGACGCCGACGGACGCGGTGAGCAGGTTCATCCCCGCCGTCACCAGCGACCCGTAGGTCAGCGCCAGGATCAGCAGGGCGATGACGACGCCGAGCGCCTCGGTCACGCCGCCGATGTGCGGCGGCGTCTGGGTGGCCTCACCGGTCACCTCGGCGGTCAACCCGCCTGCTCTGGCGTCGTCGACGGTGTCGAGCAGTGCGGTCTGCTGCTCGGCGGTCACCTCACCCGCGGCGGCGTCGAAGGTCACCGTGCTGAAAGCCGTGTCCTGCGCCGCGTTGATCGTCGGCGCGGCCGGGTCCAGCGGGTTGCTCGCCGAGGTGACGCCGGGCAGCGTGCCCAGTTCGGCCACCAGTTTCCCGATGGCCTGGGCGTTCTCCGGCGTGGTCAGCGTCTGCCCTTGAGGCGCCTGCACCACGACGCGGGCGGACGCGCCTCCCGCGCCGAACTCCGCCTTGATCTTCTCCAGTGCGGTGCTGGACTCCTGACCGGGGATGGCGAAGCTGTTCGACGTGGTCCCGGACAGCGTCAGCGCGCCGACACCGGAGCCGATCAGGACGACCAGCCACAACAGGACGACCGCCAACCGGCCTCTGTAGGCGGCCATGCCGAGCCGGTGCAACAGAACTGCCATCGGGATCAGGCCTCCACCTGGGAAGAACGGGATGCAGCGGCGTCGGGCCGGTGATGGCCGATCGCGTCGGAACAGGTCTCGATGATGTGCGGCCGCCAGGTGGTCTTGTCGCCCACCTCGTTGGCGGCCAGGCTCAGCGCGGCCAGCGCGCTGAGCGCGCCCACGACCCGCACCACCCGATCCGGTGGGGCCGCGGCCAGGTCGACGGCGAAGATCTTCTCCACGAACGTGTCGTAGGTGTTGTTCGCGGGGTCGATGTCGGGGGCGGTGAGCGAGCGGAACCCGAGTGCCACCAGCCCCGGTCGGTCGAGCGCGATGTCGGTCAGCAACTCCAGCGCGCGCCGGTCCCGGTCCGGGCCTGGCGGCAGTGGCTCCAGCTGTTCGAGCACCCGCTCGCCCAGCGCCTGGCCCAGGCCCAACGCGGCCTCGTAGAGGGCTTCCTTGCTCGGGAAGTGGTGCAGCAGGCCGGGTTTGGACAGGCCGACGGCGTCGGCGAGGGACTTCAACGACGTCTGGGCGAACCCGTGCTGCGCGAAGAGCCCGGCCGCTCGGTCGAGGATCTCGTCGTCGATCTGCTGCCGGAACCGTCCTGCCATGCCCACGACCGTACGCGCCGACCGACCGATTCGGTAGGTAAACCGACCGACCCGGTCTGTGATACCGCTCGCAGATCGCATTGAGGCCGCACTGGTGCGGAGACCTCGTCAGGTGGTCGGGACGACGCATTCACCGCACGATCAGCGGCGATACTGCTGGACAAGCAGGCGGGTGTACCGGGGGTGCGTGGTGGCCGAGTTCGTGGAGTTGGTGCTGGTGGCATTGACCGCGGGTGCGGCAGTGGATACGGGAGAAGCTGCGTCGACCGCGATACAGGACGCCTACCAGGGACTGAAGATCACCGCGGGCAAAGTCCTGCGCCGTGGGATCTCCGACCCCGATGAGGCTGGTGGCGTGGTGGAGATGCAGTTGGCCGATCCACGAGCCCACCAGGAGGAACTCGAAGGCGTCCTTGCGCGAGCCGACGACGATGAGCGGGCGGAGCTGCTCGCCGCAGCGCGCAAGGTGCTGGTGCTTGTCGATCCACGAGGTGACGCGGCGGGCAAGTACCGGGTGGAGTCGCGCCGGGACGAGGGCGTCCAGGTTCGAGATCACAACGCGCGAACCCACGATCGGGATCGTGCGACGACGGAGAACTCTGCGAACGCGGAAGCCATCACGGCGGTGGTCCAAGCAGGCGTCGTCAACGGTGGCATCAGTGTCCACCACGGCTCCGCGCACACGCCGGTCCCCCACAACCTGCCGCCCGGCACGCGTCGCTTCGTCGGGCGCTCCGCCGAACTCGACCGGTTGACCGCGTTCGCGACGGCGGAAGCCGGCAGTCGCGTCTGCGTACTCGACGGACAGCCGGGGATCGGCAAGACCACGTTGGCGCTGCGATGGGGCGACACCGCACGTGGTCTGTTCCCGGACGGTCAGGTCTACGTCGACCTGCGCGGATTCGACTCGATCCGCACTGCGGTCACCCCTGAAGCAGCAGCCCGCATGATCCTCGGCGCCCTACACGTGCCCATGGGGTCGATCCCACCCGAACCGGACGACCAGTTGGCGTTGCTCCTCAGCACGCTGGACGAACGACGAGTCTTGCTGATCATCGACAACGTGCGCGACAGCGCTCAGGTCCGACCACTGCTCCCCGGCTCGCGCAGCTGCTTCACGGTCGTGACCGCGCGCCACCGGCTCCACGGCTTGGCGGTGCACCACGACGCCGAGCGCATCCACCTCCCGCCGCTCACCGCGGACGAGGCGGTGCACCTCCTCGAACAGCGCCTGGGCACATACCGCGTGGAGACCGAAAGCGCGGCGGTGGCACGCGTCGTGGCCGCGTGCGGCGGACACCCGCTGGCGTTGAGCGTGGTAGCCGCGCGCGCGGCCGACGACCCGACGAACTCCCTGAACGGCATTGTCAAAGCGTTGGAGAACAAGACCGAGGCGCTGGACGCCTTGCACCTCCCGGACGCTGCGGATATGCGAGCGGTGTTCTCCCTGTCGTACGACAATCTGCCGCCCGCCATGGCGGAGGGGTTCCGGACACTGGCCCTGTTCCCGGGTTCCGGGATCGACGTGCACGCTGCCGCCGCAATGATCGGCAGCGACCTGTTCCAGGCACGTGAAACGATCCACGAACTCGTCCGTTGCCATCTGTTGGGGCGGACCTCTTCCGGCCACCACGCCTTCCACGCGCTGACGCACATCTACGGCCTGGAGAAAACCCTGCGGCACGACTCCCCAGACCGGCGCGAAGCGGTCGTGGTCGCGGTGCTCAACCACTTGCTGCACGCCGCGAGCCGTGCAGACCGGCTGATCAACGATCACCGACGGCCGATGGAGCTCGAACCGTGCCTGCGTCCGGAACTGCTGCCCATTCTCATCAACCGCACCGACGCGCTGGCGTGGTTCACCTCCGAGTACGACAACGTCCTCGCCACGATCGCATTCGCCACCGCGGAGCAGCTGCATCCCTACACATGGCAACTGGCGTGGACGATCTCCAACTTCGCCTACCTGACCGCGCGCCTGCGGGACTGGATCGACACCCACACCGACGCCGTGGCCGCCGCCCGGCACCTCGGCGACCGGCCGGTCGAGGTCCGGCTCCAACAGTCCCTGGCACGGGCGCACGGCGAGAGCGGCGACTACCAGCGGTCCGTCGACTGGTACTTGACCGCGCTCGACATCCTCGACGAACTCGGTGACGTGCAGGGGCGAGCGAACGCGCTCAACGGCCTCGCCGCGGTGCAGTTGCGCGCCAACGCCCTCCACGACGCGTTCGACTCCGCATCGAAGGCTCTTGAGCTGTACGAAGGTTCTGGCGATGACGCGGCCACGGCCAGCACGTACAGCCACCTCGGCCGCACCTGCCAGGCCCTGGGTGAACCGACCAAAGCCAAGCGCTACCACCGACTCGCGGAGGACCTCTACGCGAAGTCCGACAATCTCTACGGACTGGCACACGTCGCTGATTCGATGGCCGAACTGGAATCGGCGGCCGGCAGGCACCGTGCCGCCATGACTCACCTCCGACGGGCGGTGGAACTGCACTACAAGGTCGGAAACCTCAACTACGCCGCCCAGTCGTGCCGGCAGCTACGCTCCCTCTTGCTCGACTTGGCCCCCTCGCATGTGTTGATCGAGTGGCTGTCCAAGGCGATCGGAACCCTGGAGGACAACCGGAAGAGTGAAGCAGCCTCTTTGGTCGAGGAGATCACGAATCATCGAAGCTGGTCGATGTCGAGCTGATCGTGGTCGGCTTCGAGTAGCGGATCACCGCCGGCGGTAGTCCAATAGCCGGTGACCGGGTCGTGCCGCGTCCGACCCGGCCGCTGGTTCCTCCGGTCTGCCGCCCCCGACCGGCAGACCGGAGGAACGCTCAGCCGGTGGAGGCGCGTTCGCAGGTCGGGGTGTCGCCCAGGCGGACCGTGACGGTCTCGGGCAGGGACAGCACCACCAGGTCGTCTTCGACGCGTACGTCCACTGTGGGCGGCTCTTGGGCCGCGAGTTGCACGAGGGTCACGTAGACCGCGGTGCCACCGGGATGCGCGTCGGCGATCACGTACGGCGTGGCCGAGTGGCGGGCGAAGGCGTTCGTTCCCTCCGCGGTCACGACGCCCGCAGAGGTGAAGCCGTGCAGGGCTCGCACGGCACTGCACAAACCGTCCGGACGTCGTGCCAGCGCAACGCCGTCGGCTGCTTGGGATTCGAGCGGTGTCGGCGCGGCTAGCGCGTGGCCGCCGTCCCGGACCTGGTAGCCGGCCGGGGCGGTGACCTGGTGGATCCTGACCTCCACCGCGCCGTGGACCACGGAGGCCGTCACCACGCGGACGGGGCCGTCCTGGTAGGCCGACGCGGCGAAGCCGTCCGACACGGTCAGCGGCTCGATGCGGCGACGCGCGGAGGCGGTGCCGTCGGGTGCGATGACGGCGAGGTGATTGTCCACACCGGACGCCGGCCCGTCGAACTCCGGTCCGGTGTGGCTGGTGTAGGCGAACTTGAGGTAGTGCGGGTCTGGCGTGCCGTCCAGGGCCTGGACGCGGTCGCGGTCGCTGCCGTGGTTGAGCAGGCGGACGACACCGTCCGACCGGGTGCTGTGCAGCAACCAGCCGGGCGCGGGCATCGGCACGACCTGGTCCGCCACGTCGACCGGCGCCGCCTCCTCCGGGTCTGTCCAGACGGGATGGTCGGGCGGCACGAGCAGGCCGAGGAACGCCTTGCTTGCCCAGTACGGCGATGCCGGGCCGGAGTAGGCCTGAACCGTGGGCAGGAACTCGTCGTACCAGCCCAGGGTGAGCAGCCCTCGCTCGTCCGGCGCACCCCGCTCCACGAAGTGGCGCAGGCCGCCGCCGGCGATGCGTCGCGTGCGACCGGGCGGCAGGGGTGACGCGCCGGTCAGCGCGCCGAGCCAGAACGGCGCCACCGCGGCGAACCGGTACGTCAGGGAACGTCCCTGGTGCACCGGTCCGCCGTCGGCCGCGAAGAAGTGCTGGTACTGCTCGAGGAACCGACGCAGCCGCCCCGCGTAGAGCTCCTGACGGACCTTGTCGCCCGCCATCCGCGCCCACAGCGACGGGTACTGGTGCATCGCCCAGCCGCAGTAGTAGTCGAAGTTCTTGCCCTTGCCGTCGGAGTACCAGCCGTTGCCGACGTACCACTCCTCGATCCGCTCCAGCCCGCCGGTGATCTCGTCCGGCTCGTGCGGACCGCCGACCGACGCCAGGAACTGCTCGACCACCACCCGGAACAGCACCCAGTTGTTGTCCGGCGTGCGCTTCCCGACCGCTCCGGCCAGCCACGCCACCACCCGTTCCTGCTCGGCCGACGTCAACCGGTCGAACAGCCACGGTCGGGTCTCGTGCAGCGCCAACGCGACCGACGCCGCCTCGGCCAACTGCTGGGACATGTCCGTCAGGGCCGGCCACGCGAACGGGTGCGCCGGATCGGTCCCGGCCACCAGCCCCTGCGCGTAACGCTCCAGGAGCGCGGGCGGCACGTCGCCGCCCGCGCCCGCGATCCGGAACGCGGCGAGCAGGAACGTCCGGGCGAAGCCCTCCAGCCCATCGCTCACCTGCCCCGACCAGCTCGCCCGGCCGGGCAGCCGGAACTGGGCGAAGTCGTCCGTCGCGTACGGCACGACGGACGTCAGCAGGTGATCCGCGACGGCCTCCCAATGGGTCCGGGTCCAGCCGGTGTGCGGGGACCGTCGGGCATCGGGCATCGGGAGGCCGTGCGGCAAGCGGGTCATGGATCAGCTTCCTGTAGGTGACGGATGGAGTGGATCAGCCGGGGAGCCGGTTCCCCACCAGGGCGAGGCACTGGATGGCGGCCAGACCGTACTGCGAGGAGGCGTTGGTCGAGGCGAAGGCAGCCTCGTCGACCGGCTTGAGCACCGCCGGTCCCGCCACCCGCGCGGACGTGAACTCCAGGGTCCGCGGGTAGCCCGCGTGGCCGGTGTCGAACTCCTTCCAGGCCCGTGCGGCCAGGGTGGCGTCACCGAGCTTGACGGAGGCGTAGGCGGTGAGCCTGGAGTGGGCCTGGCGCAGGTTGAGGCTGCCCCAGGACTTGCCGGTCTCGGCCTGCTGCTCGGCGGCGGTGCCGTTGTAGAGGCGGCAGTACTGCAACCACGCCTTGGTGAACGCCTCGTCACCGGTGAGCGAGATGACCTCGCTGCACAGCTCGACCAGGCCGAACACCGACCCCAGCGAGCCGACGCTCACCGCCGGTTGAGCCGGGGCGAACTTGCCGTTGTCGAGGTCGTACAGGCCGCTGCCCTGCGCGAACCCGTTGGGCATCGCGGCGATGGTGCGCATGCCGTTGAGCAGCTTCTCGCGTGCGATCGGGTCGCCGCCGCGCTCCCACTCGGTCAACCAGGCGAACGCGAGGCCGCTCCAGTCGGTGCCGAGGCCGACGCTGAGGGCGTGCGGGTCCGGCTCGTACGGCCCCGTGCGGATCTTGCGGATCGGGTCGAGGGCCAAGAACGTCTTGTCGGCGTCCACGAGGTCGCGCATCAGGTCGCCGGTGCGCTCGTCGGCGGTGAGGAAGTAGAGGAAGCGCCGGTACCCGGCGGTGCTGATGCGGAGCTGCTTGGCGCTGTCCGCCCAGTGCTGCACCCCGTGCCGGGTCCCGAGGTCCTTGTACTTGCCCAGGTGGTACACGTCGACCTCCCCGGTGTGCCGGGTCATCGCCTCCGCGAAGCGGAACACGTCGGCCCGGCCGGAGCGCAGGTACTGGTACCACAGCCACAGGTCCGGGGACAGCTCGGAGTTGGCCCACGCGTAGCCGCCGACGTCATAGCGCCACACGTGCCGATCCGGGTCGTAGCTGTGCATGATGTCGCCGTAGTCCCAGAACCCGTACCAGGACCGCTGCTCGACCTGCCTGCTGTGGTACTCGAACAGGAAGTCCAGCCGGTCCTCGATGCGCCCCATCGCCGGGGTCGAGCGGTCGACCGGCGACCAGTCGCCGAACACGCCGGCGGCGCGCAGGTGAGCGGGTGACGCGACGACGAGGGGCGGCGTGCGCACCGCGTCGGCGAGTTCCGCGATCCGCTGGGCGGGCGGGGTGGCGTCGAGCGCCCAGAACATCAGCTCGGTGGTGCGCGCGGTCCCGTACGGGGTGCCGAAACCCGGCTCGTAGTCCTCGTACGTGATCTCCAGGCCTTCGAGCTGCTCCGGGTAGGTGTCCTGGCCCATGCCGTCGTGGTAGAAGCGCAGGTCCATCGCTCCGGCGTCGGGCGACCACAGCCACAGGGTGACCTCGGCCGTCTCGCCCGCCGCGCCGCGGATGTCGAGCTGGGTGGGGTTCAGCTGCCAGAAGTTGCGCATCCCGAAGGCGAAACCGCCGCTGGGGCCGCCGACGTAGCCCAGGCCGCCGGCCCGTCCGCCGGAGTCGACCGGGATCCAGCCGTGGCCCGCCTTGGTGCGCTTGCGGATCTGGAAGCCGTCGGCGGTGACCTGGCGCAGCGAGTAGTCGCCGAAGGCGGGGATCAGGTGCAGCCGCGAGCTGACGCGGGTGTCCCACGTCTGCACGGACGGGGTGGCCTGGCCTTCGACCTGCGCCTTGCGGACCGCCGCGCCGGGGTCGCGGCGCAGTCCGGTGATGCCGCGCACCGCCTCGGCCAGCACGCCGTCGTCCGGACCGGCGAAGCGCACGTGCCGGTTGTGCAGGTCGTCGCGCATCGGCACGTCGAACCGGATGCCGAGGCCGCGCAGGAAGTCCTTCTTCTCGTCGCCGTCGAACACGAAGCTGTGCACGGCGCGGATGCCGTCGCTGCCGGCGTAGAAGTACAGGCGCACGGTGAACGGCAACCAGGTCCGGTTGCCGTGCCGGTGGCCGCCCTCGATCTTGACCACGGCGCGGACCGGGCCGGACGACTCGACCGTCACCTTCTCGGTGCGGCCGGTGAACTTCTCGGGCTTCGCGGTGCTGTCCTCGTCACCCGGCTCGTCCTGCCGCAGGCACACCAGCCTGCCGTTCTTCGCGATCTCGCGGTCGCCCCGGTAGAGGGCGCGGACCAGCTGGTCGCCCTTCTTGGCGATCACGCACCGGATGGCGCCGGTGTTCACCTCGACGTGGTCGCGGCGGTCGTTGACGGTCACCGCCGTCGCGGGCGCGGCGGGTGTTCCGGCGGTGAGCACGTACTGCTCGGCCGGGGGCACGTCGGCGCCGATCGCGTGCGCGGTCCACTTGAGGGAGCCGTCGGGCCAGTACCCGGTGGGCCACGTCTGCACGGGGACCTGCTGACCGGCGGCGGTGCGCAACGCGAAGGCCTGCTCTTTGGGCACCGTGCCCTTGGGCCACGGGACGCCCCAGGTGGACCCGGCGGCGAGCTGCCGGGGCGCGCCGCCTTCCAGCCACTTGAGCTGCACGCCGTCGTCGATCAGGCCGCTCGCGGTCTGGGCCGCGACGGGGTCGGCACGGGCCTCTCCGGCGGCTCGGGCGAGGTGTCCGGCGGCGCCGACGGCCGCCGCGCTGAGGAGGAGGTTACGACGGGAAATCTTCGCCATGAGGGCTCCACTTGGGTGGGCGTTACTCGGGGGAAATGGCGCGGTGTTTAACCGTTTACTGTGGCCCAGATCGCAGCATGACCTGCAAGGCATGTCAAGAGTGCAACGGCGAAGTGGTATACGGTTACAGTCGGACACGGCAGCAGGCTGCCCACCCGGCGCCCGCTCCTCGAACCGGCATCACCGCGAACGATTTGACACCAGGGCAGGCAGCCGGAAACATCGCGTGTAAGCGGTTTACCAGCTAGTTTCACGACAGGGGGCGGGATGGTCCGGCGTGCGGCGTCCGACACCGATGGACGACGACCGGTCACGATCAGGGACGTGGCCGCGCACGCGGGCGTGTCCGTGGCCACCGTTTCGCGGATCCTGTCCGGCACCTACCCCAGCGCGCCCGCGACCCGCACGAAGGTGCTGCGCGCGGTCCGCGAGCTGGACTACGTGGCGAACGCCAACGCGCGCGGACTGGCCGGTGCGAGCAGCCGCAGCGTCGCCATCATCGTCAACTCCGTGGTGTCGCCCCACTACGCCCACGTCGCGCAGGGCGTGCAGACCCAGGCCGCGATCGAGGGCAAGCTGTGCATCGTCGGCACCACCGGCGGTGACGCGGAACGCGAGCTGGCGACGGTGCAGTTGATGCGCGAGGAGCACGCCGAGTGCGTGATCCTCGTCGGCAACGTCGTGGCGGACGACGCCTACCGCGAGCGCATGGGTGAGTACGCCCGTGCGCTGGCGCTCGCGGGCTCGCAGCTGGTCCTGTGTGGACGGCCGACGCTCGGCCCCGACGTGCCCGCCCTCGTGGTGGAGTACGACAACACCGGCGGCGCCTACGCCATCACGAGCCACCTGCTGTCGGCCGGCCACCGGCGCATCCTGTTCCTGGGCCGCCGGGACAGCTACACGACGCCGGAAAGCCGCATCGCGGGCTACCGCAAGGCGTTGGCCGACCACAACGTGCCGCACGACGCGGACCTCGAGGTCGTGGGCAGCATGGAACGGCGCGAGGGCTACCGGATGATCAACGAGAAGCTCGCCGCCGGGCCACGTGACTTCACGGCCGTCTTCGCGGGCAACGACCTCCTCGCGGCGGGTGCGCGGCAGGCGTTGCGGGAGCACGGGTTGCGCATCCCCGAGGACGTCTCCATGGTCGGCTTCGACGACCTGCCGCCGTCCGCCGACATAGACCTCACCACCGTCCACGTGCCACACGAGGAGCTGGGCCGCACCGCCGTCCGCATGGCCCTCGCCCGTGCGCGGGACAAGTCGGACCCGGCGGAGCACGTCATGCTCGGCACCCACATCGTCGTCCGCGACTCCGTCCGCCCTCTCATCCGGCCCGACGCGCCGTAGGACCCGCGGTCATGTCCGGCGGCGCGAACAGCAAATCGGACCGGGTGGCGCCCGAGCACCGGGGGACCTGGCCGGAGCGGTTCGCGGTGAGCGCCGCCGAGCAGTTGTCGGCCCGCGTCGACGGGCCGGTCCTGCTCTGCCGGGTGCTCGACCACACCAACTGGCACTGACTCGGGCTCAGGGTTCGATCCTCAGAGTTCGATCGGCCAGCCGGTGTAGGCCTCGGCCAGGTGGGTGGCGGCGGCCGTGGTGGAGGTGAGCAGTTCCAGTTCGCCGAGTTGCCGCTTGAGGTCGAACGCCGAGCCGGCCGGGTCGGTGTGCAGCATCGAGGTCATCCACCACGAGAAGTGCTGGGCGCGCCACACCCGCCGTGACGCGGTCGGCCCGTAGGCGTCCAGGAGGTCGGTGGAGCCGGTGGCGAAGAAGCTCTCCAGCGCACGGGCGAGCACGACGACGTCCGCCACGGCCAGGTTGAGGCCCTTCGCGCCGGTGGGCGGCACGGTGTGCGCGGCGTCCCCGGCCAGGAACAGCCGGCCGTGCCGCATCGGCTCGCAGACGTAGCTGCGCATCGGGATGACGCCGCGGTCGAAGATCCGGCCCTCGGCCAGGGTGAACCCGTCGCCGGCGACGCGGGCGTTCAGCTCGGCCCAGATCCGGTCGTCGCTCCAGTCCTCGGCGCGTTCGCGGGGATCGCACTGGAAGTACATCCGCTGCACCTGCGGCGTCCGCGTGCTGATCAGCGCGAAGCCTCGCTCGGAGTGGGCGTAGACCAGTTCGTCGGACGACCGCGGCGCCTCGGCCAGGATGCCGAACCACCCGAACGGGTAGACCCGGAAGTAGTCGGTGCGCTGGTCGTCGGGGATGGTGTGCCTGCTGACGCCGCCGGACCCGTCGCACCCCGCGATCACGTCGCACCGCAGCTCGACCCGGGTGCCGTCGGCCTCGGTGAACGCGATGACCGGCTCGTCGGAGGTGACGTCGCGCAGCGACACGTCGGTGACGTCGAACCGGATGTCGGCCCCGGTGGCGAGCCGCGCGGCGATCAGGTCCTTGAGCACCTCGTGCTGCGGGTAGAGCCACACCGCGCGGTCCGCGAGCTTGGCGAAGTCGATCCGGTGACCTTGGCCGCCGAACCGCAGTTCGATGCCCTCGTGCCGGGCGCCCTCGGTCAGCGCCCGCTCCCCCACGCCCATGGCGGTCAGCAACTCCACCGTGCCCTGCTCCAGGACACCGGCGCGCATGGTCTGCTCGATCTCCTGACGACCGCGCGTCTCGACCACCACGGAGTCGATGCCGCGCTCGGCCAGGAGGTGGGACAGCACCAGGCCGGCGGGGCCCGCGCCGACGATTCCGACTTGGGTTCGCATGGGTCGACCCAATGGCCACGGCGGCACGATCGCCAGTCCGGGCTTCCACTGGGTGGAAACAGTGCGGAATCCGGGGTCGGCCCGTCGTTACGTTCACCGGCATGGCGGACGAGACGTCCAGGGGGTCGGTGACCGGGCGGGCGCTGGCGCTGCTCGGCGCGTTCGACGGCGCCCACACGCGGTTGAGGATCACGGACCTGGCCAGGCGGGCGAACCTGCCGCTGGCCACGGCCCATCGGTTGGCGGCCGAGCTGGTGTCGTGGCGTGCGCTGGACCGTGACGCCGGCGGCGGTTACAGCATCGGCCTGCGGTTGTGGGAGGCGGCCACGCTGGCGCCGGTGGCCGGTCGGCTGCGTGAGGTCGCGCTGCCGTTCATGCAGCACCTGTGCGAGACGACCCACGAGAACATCCACCTGGCGGTCCACGACGGGTTCGACGCCCTGTACGTGGAGAAGCTGTGCGGCCACCGCTCCGTGCCGGTCATCTCGCGGGCCGGGGCACGGCTGCCGATGCATTCGACGGGTGTCGGGAAGGTGTTGCTCGCCCATGCCGGCGGGGCGTTCGTGCACAGCTATGTCGAACGTCCGCTGTCTCGTTTCACCGCCTACACGATCACGGAACGGGCCCGTCTGCTGCGCGAGCTGCGCACTACGGCGGACCGCGGTTATGCGCTGACCAGCGAGGAGATGACGTTGGGGTCGTGCTCGGTCGCCGTGCCGATTCCCGGGGACGGCGTGGAGCCGGCCGGTGCGCTGGGTGTCGTGGTGCGGTCGGTTCGCACCGACCTGGCCCGGCTGGTGCCGGAGCTGCGGACCGCCGCCGACGGGATCGCCCGGAAGCTGAAGGCGACGCGCCCCTGACCTTGCCGGTCAGGCTTGCAGGACGGCGGCACGCACTTTCGGGTGGGGCGGGTCGATCGGGGTGAAGCCGGCTTCGCGCAGTTCGGCGGTGATGGTGGCGTGCGGGGTGGGCCAGAGGGTGAAGTCCTCGTGCTCCTCGCGGATGAGGGTGCCGGCGCGGTGGACCCGGTAGGTGAAGCGGAGGCGCTGCGTCCCGTCTTCCGGGGTCGAGGTGACGTGGGCGCTGTACACGTCGGGGCCTTTGTGGACTGTGGGCAGGCGCCACTGGGATTGACGTTCCGGCGGCTCCGGCGGTGGGTCGAACAGCAGGAGGCCGCCGGGGATGAGGGCGTCGGCCAACGCGTGCCAGGTGGCGCGGCGGTGTGCGGGCGGCAGGCACGGGACCACGTTGGCGGCCACGGCGAGGTCGGCGGTCCGGTGCAGGTCGCAGTCCTGGACGGGGCACGGGTGGACGGTGACGCGGGCCTGGTCGGGTGCGGGCCGGGCGGCGAGGCGGGCTCGCAGGAACGCGCGCATGGCGGGGGCGGGCTCGATGGCGTGGACGGGCACGGTCGTGGCGCTGAGCAGGACGTCGGCGACGATGCCGGTGCCGGCTCCGACGTCGATCACGCCTGCGCGGGCTTGTCGTGCGGCGGCGGCGAAGCGGTCGTGGGCGCGAGCGCGGTCGCGTTCCTCCTGGAGGACGTCGTAGAACTCGGCCGAGACGTCGTAGGCGGCGGTGACGGCAGGTTGCATGCGGTGCGTCCGATCCACGTTGCGGGGCGTCGCCCGCAGGACCACGGTGGTGGTTCCGGGATAGCCGGTTCGGAGCGCGATGGATCACGGTGCCCGCCACGTCCACCTCATCGGGTGGCGGTCACCGGACAGAGGAGGGATGCAGGCGGGGACTGGCGTCAGCGGGTCACGGCGGTCTCCTGCTCCACGCGCGACAGCTTCTCCGGGTTGCGCACGTAGTACAGCCCGTTGATCAGGCCGTTCTCGATCCGCATCGCCAGCACGCCGTCGATCTCGCCGTCCAGCCGCATGATCAGCGCCGGGCAGCCGTTGACCTGCACCGGCTCGAACACGATCCGGTCGAGGAACTTGGTGATCCCGCCGGACAGCACGCGGGCCGCCCGGTCCGCGCCCACGACGGGCTTCGGCATGGCCTGCTTGACCCCGCCGCCGTCGCTCAGCATGACGACGTCCGGGGCGAGGATGTCGATCAGGCCCTGGAGGTCGCCCGTCTTGACCGCCCGCTGGAAGGCGTCCAGCACGGCTCGGGTCTCGGCCGGTGACGCGATGTCGCGCGGTCGGCGTGCGGCGACGTGCGCCCGTGCCCGGTGGGCGATCTGGCGGACGGCGGCAGGCGTCTTGTCGACGGCCTCCGCGATCTCGTCGTAGTCGAGGTCGAACACGTCGCGCAATACGAACACCGCCCGTTCGATCGGCGCGAGCGTCTCCAGGACCAGCAGCATCGCCATCGAGACGCTGTCCGCCAGCTCGACGTCGTCGGCCACGTCGGGCGCGGTGAGCAGCGGCTCGGGCAGCCACGGGCCGACGTACGACTCCTTGCGCCGGCCGAGCGTGCGCAGCCGGTTGAGCGCCTGGCGGGTGGTGATGCGGACCAGGTAGGCGCGCTGGTCGCGGACCGCGGCGAGATCGACGTCGGCCCAGCGCAGCCAGGTCTCCTGGAGGACATCCTCCGCGTCCGCCGCCGAGCCGAGCATCTCGTAGGCGACGGTGAAGAGCAGGTTGCGGTGGGTGACGAAGGCCTCGGTGGCGGGGTCCGGACGGCTGTCCTCGATCATGCCCGGGTGGCTCCTGTCTGGTCGCGTCCGATGGTGTCCCCCACTGGACACCGGCCACCGCCGTTCTGTGACAGCCGCGTAGGGGCAGGCTGGGGTTGTCGGTGCCGCGCGGCATGCCGGCCCGATTCCCGTATCCCCCCGACCAGCCCATATTTTGGTTGACCGGCGCAGGACACTGGGCGTTGTGCGACCGGTGGTCGTCGCCGCCCCAGGGGGAGTCTTGTCGGAGAACATCACGTTCGCCAACGCCGGAGTGGTGTTGGCCGGTTCGCTGACCTTGCCCGACGGCGGTGCGCCGACGCCGGGTGTGGTCATGGTCGGTGGGTCAGGGCCGTCGGACCGGGACAACGACACGCACTTCCCGCCGATCCGGCGGCACCTGGTGGACGCCGGGATCGCCGTGCTGTCCTACGACAAGCGCGGCGTCGGCGGGTCGTCCGGTGACTGGCTCGACGCGACGATGGACGACCTGGCGTCCGACGCGGCCGCCGCGCTGGACTTCCTGCGCGCGCGGCCGGAGGTGCGGAGCGGGGCTGCCGGGTTGTTCGGGCACAGCGAAGGCGGCTGGGTCGTCCTGCGCGCCACCACGTTGCGCGACGACGTGCCGTGGGTCGTCACCAACGGCGGCCCCGGCACGACACCCGCCGCGCAGGACCGCTACGCGCTGGACACCTCGCTGCGGCGGGCCGAGGGCATCTCCGACGACGAGGTCGAGGCCGCGCTGGCCGCCTACGACCGCGTCGTCGAGGCCGGTCGACGCGATGCCGACTTCGCCGAGGTGGCCCGACTCGCCGAATCCCCGCCGACCGCGTTCACCGAGATCGCGGCCGAGGTGGACGAGCGTTACTGGCGGCTCCTCAAGCGCAAGCAGGACCACGACCCCGTCCCGGACGCGCTGCGCCTGCGCTGCCCGCACCTGGCGATCTTCGGCGCCGACGACGAGGTGGTCCCGGTCGCCGACAGCATCCGCCTGTTCACCGCCGCCGCCTGCCACCGCGACCGCGACAGTCGGGCGACGCTGACCGTCGAGGTGTTCCCCGGCGCGGACCACCGCGTCCGGACCGACGGCACCAGCCTGGCTCCCGGCTACCTCGACACCCTTTCCCGGTGGATCAACGGCCGGACCGGGGACCAGGGCGTCTGAACCTCGGCACGCCGTGGCGCATAGCCATGACCACCTTGATCACCCGGTCCCTGGTCCGCGCTCGGGCTCACCGGACCTCGGTGATCGAACCTGGCCTACATTGAGGCGCATGAGTGGCGACGCACCGCTGTCCGCGGCCGAGAAGACGCTGAGCGTCCTCGAAGCGCTCGCCGACCACTCGCGCATCGCCGACATCGCCGACGCCTCCGGCCTGCCCAAGCCGACCGTGCACCGGATCCTGCAGACCCTCGTCCGGCGCGGTTTCGCCCGTGCGGACGGCCAGGGCGGCTACCTGGGCGGCGCGCGCATCCTCAGCCTCGCCGGCCGGTTCCTCCAGCGCCTGGACGTCGCCGAGCACGTCCACCCGGTCCTGCGCGACCTCCAGGGGCGGACGGGGTGGACGGTCCACCTCGCGCTGCTGTCCGGGGACGAGGCGGTGTACGTGGCCAAGCTGGAGGGTGTGCGGCCGTACCACCTGGCGTCACGGGTGGGCATGAGCCTGCGGCTGCACTGCACGTCCATCGGCAAGGCGATCCTGGCCGCGATGCCCGACGACGAGGTCCGCGCGCTGGTCCGGCGCACGGGTCTGCCCGCCCGCACCGAGCGCACGATCACCGACGAGGGCACGTTGCTGGGCGCGCTCGCCGATGTCCGGAAGCGCGGGTATGCGGAGGACCACGAGGAGAACGAGACCGGGGTGCGTGCGGTCGGCGCGGCCGTGTTCGACCACAGCGGCGAGGTGATCGGCGGGGTGTCGACGGCGGCGTTGGTCGACCTCGCCGAGACGCCCGGTGACCTGCCGGAACTGGTGGTGCGTGCCGCCGCCGACGTGTCGCGCGCGCTGGGCGCGTACTAGAAGGGGATTTCGATGGGTTCGTTCGATGTGCTGCTGGACGACGAACGCACGCAGCTCGACGCGTTCATCGAGGACTACCGCCGTGCCATCGAGGCGACGCTCGACTCCCTCACCGAGGAACAGGCCTGCCGCCGGCTCGTCCCGTCGGCGACGACGTTGCTCGGGCTGCTCAAGCACGTCACGTGGATGCAGCGGGTGTGGTTCGAGGAGTGCGTCGGTGGCACGTCCCGCCGGGAGCTCGGCCTGGTGCAGACGCCGGAGGAGTCCTTCCTGCTCTCCGACGACGACACCATCGCCTCGGTCACGGCTGCCCACCGCGAAGCGTGCGCCACGGCCCGGACCGCGGTCGCGGACCTGGCACTGGACGCCGTGGTGACCGGCCACCGGTCCGGACCGCGCACGCTTCACTGGGTGTACCTGCAAGTCCTGCGGGAACTGGCCCACCACTGCGGGCACGCCGACATCTTGCGCGAACAGGTGCTCGCCGACTGAGACCTCGCGGAACTGGCGGGCATCTGAACCGAACCAGCCTGTGACCCGCTTCACAAGGCGCTCCAGTCGTGTCATCGTGGGGACATGGCGATGGAACACCGTTCCGTCAGGCGGAACGTATGAAGGTGACGTCGAGCGAGTTGACGAAGCTCGCGGTGCACGTCCTGCTCGACGCCGGGACGACCCTCGTGGACGCCAAGACCGTCGCGGCGTCCCTGGTGGAGTCGAACCTGACCGGCCACGACTCGCACGGCGTGCGGCGGCTTGTCGACTACGTCGCCCGGATCCGCGACGGCCGGATCGACCCGCGGGCCCGTCCCGAGGTGGACCACCCGCGTCCCGGCTCGGTCGTGGTCCGCGGCAACCGCGCCCTGGGCCGGATCGCCGCCGGCGCCGCGACCCGTGAGCTGCGCGCCCTGAGCCGCACCCACGGCAGCGGTGTCGCGGTGATCCGGGACTGCAACCACGTCGGCAGGCTGGCCGAGTACGTCGGCTTCCTGGCCGAGCACGACCTGGTCGCGTTCGCGTTCGGCAACGCCGATCCCAGCGTCGCCCCGTACGGCGGCCGGGCCCGGCGGCTGGGCACCAATCCGCTCGCGTGGGCCGCGCCACGGGCGTCGGGCAGTCCGCCGATCGTGGTGGACTGGGCGACGTCGGGCGTGGCCGAGGGCAAGCTGGCGGTGGCCCGCGACCGCGGTGAGCGCCTGCCCGAGGGCTTGGTGCTGGACGCGCGCGGCCTGCCGAGCACCGACCCCGGCGACTTCTACGCGGGAGGCTCGCTGCTGCCGTTCGGCGGGCACAAGGGCTACGGCCTGAGCGTGCTGATCGAGGTGGTCGCCGGGCTGCTGACCGGCATGGGCATCGGTAGCCTCCCCGGCTACGGCGGCGGGTTCGGCACCGTGCTGATGGCGGTCGACATCGGCACGCTGACCCCGGTCGAGCGGTTCCGCGAGCAGGCGGAGCTGTTCTGCCGGGAACTGAACCGCACCCCGCCCGCCGAGGGGAGCACCGAGGTGCTGGTGCCGGGTGAGCCCGAGGCACGCACCCGTCGCGCCCGGCTGCGTGACGGGATCCCGATTCCGGAGGAGACCTGGCACGAGCTGCACGGTCTGCTCAGGGCGAAGGAGGGAACGACATGACCGGAGCCGCCGACAGCACCTCGGCCGAGCTGAACGTGGAGCGCGTGGAACCGACCGACGGCAAGCGGCTGCGCCGGGTCGTGGGCGCGTCCGTGGTCGGCACCGCGTTGGAGTGGTACGACTTCTTCATCTACGGCTTCGCCGTGACGCTGGTGTTCAACGAGCTGTTCTTCGTCACCGGGGACCCGGCCACGGGCGTGATCGTCGGGTTCGCCACCTTCGGCGTCGGCTTCGCGGTCCGGCCGCTGGGCGGGTTCGTGTTCGGCCACCTCGGTGACCGGATCGGACGCCGGGCCACCCTGGTGCTCACCACGATCGTGATGGGTGTGTCGACCGGGTTGATCGGTCTGCTGCCGACGTACGACTCCATCGGCATCGCCGCGCCGATCCTGCTGACCGTGCTGCGGATGTGCCAGGGTCTCGGCGCGGGCGCGGAGTTCGGTGGCGCGTCCACGTTGCTGGCGGAGCACGCGCCACCGCACCGGCGTGGTTTCTTCACGTCGTTCGCGCAGACCGGCGTGCAGATCGGTCTGCTGTCGGGCACCGCCGTGTTCCTGATGGTCGAGACGCTGCCCCGGGAGACCGTGCTGGCGTGGGCGTGGCGCGTCCCGTTCCTGTTCAGCTTCGTGCTGATCGCGGTCGCGCTGTACGTGCGGCTGCGGGTGGACGAGTCGCCGGTGTTCCAGCGCATGGTCAAGCAGCGGACGACGGTGAAGCTGCCCGTGTTCGAGGCGCTGCGCCGCTACCCGCGCAACTTCCTGATCGGCATCGGCGCGCACATCTGCGACACCGCGATCGTGTACATCTACTCGACCTACAGCCTGGCCTACATCACCAAGTCGTTGGCGTTGCCGCGGTGGGTCGCACTGACCGGCGTGGTGGCGTTCACTGTGGTGGTGATCGTGCTGCAACCGGTGTACGGCGCGTTGTCCGACCGGATCGGACGGCGTCCGCTCAACCTGTTCAGCGTGGTGTTCACGGCGGCGTTCGCGTTCCCGTTCTTCCTGCTGCTCGACACGCGCGAGCCGGTGCTGATCTGGCTGGCGCTGGTCGTGGCCACCGCGTTCGGGTTCGCCCCGATGATCGCGGTGCAGCCGGTGTTCTACGCGGAGCTGTTCGGGGCGCGCGTCCGCTACACGGGGTTCGCCGCGTCCCGTGAGATCGGCGCGGCGCTGGCCGGGTTCTCGCCGCTGGTGGCCGCCGCGCTGGTGGCGCAGGCCGGTGGCAAGGGGTGGCCGGTGGCACTGTGGATGATCGGCACGGCGGCCGTGTCGTTCGTGGCGTTCCTGCTGTCGAAGGAGGGCAAGAACGTCGACATCGGCGCTGCCGACAGCACGGAGGTGGCGCCGCGGTGAGCCGTCCGCGCCTGTCGGCGGCACGCCTGCCCGAGTGGTTGGCCGACCTGCCCCGCGCACCGGTCGGCATCGTCCACATCGGACTGGGCGCGTTCCACCGGGCGCACCAGGCGGTGCTGACGCAGGAGGCCATGCGGGTCTCACCGGGGCCGTGGGGAATCTGCGCCGTGGCGCAGCGCAACGCGCGGTTGGTCGACGCGCTGGTCGAGCAGGACCACCTGTTCACCGTTTCGGAGCGGGACGCCGCCGGCGATCGGTTGCGGGTGGTCGGCAGTGTGCGGGAAGTGCTGCTGGCGGTCGAGCAGCCCGACCGGCTGACCACCGTGCTGGCCGAACCGGACACCCGGGTGGTGACGCTGACCGTCACCGAAGCCGGGTACCGGCACGACCTCACCACCGGGCAGTTGCGCGCCGACGACCCGGATGTGGCGAGCGATCTGGCGGGCGGGCCGCCGTGCACACCGGTCGGGCAGCTCGTCGGCGGACTGCGTCGGCGTCGTGAGCGCGGGCACCCCGGCGTGACGGTCGTGTCGTGCGACAACCTGCCCGACAACGGCCGGCTGGTGGGGAGCCTGGTGCGCGAGTTCTGCCTGCTACGCGGCGAGAACGACCTCGCCGACTGGGTGGAGGAGCACGTGCGGTTCCCGTCCAGCGTGGTCGACCAGATCGTGCCCGCGACCACCGAGGCCGACATCGCGTGCGTCGCGGAGAAGCTGGGGCTGGAGGACCGTGCCGCGGTGGTCGGCGAGCCGCACCGCAAGTGGGTCGTGGAGGACTCCTTCGCCGCCGGGCGACCGGCCTGGGACGCGGTGGGCGTGGAACTGGTGGACGACATCGCGCCGCACCAGGCCGCGAAGCTGCGGCTCGTCAACGGCACGCACTCGGCGCTGGCCCACCTCGGCCTGCTCGCCGGCTGCACGAGCACCGCGGACGCTCTCGCGCGCCCCGAGTTCGCGCACTACGCCGAGTGCCTGCTGCGCACCGAGACCGGACCCTCGTTGCGCCGGTTCGGCATGTGCCCGGACGAGCGGGCGGTCGAGGCGCTGCTGACGCGGCTGGCCAACCCGCGGATCACCCACCGGCTCGACCAGATCGCTGCCGACGGCCGGCGCAAGCTGCCGCAACGCCTGCTCGACCCGGCGGTGGACCTGCTGGTGGCGGGCATCGAGCCGCGCCTGATCTGCCTGGCCGTTGCCGGTTTCCTGCACCAGCAGAACTTCCACGTGATGCCCCTGCCGCTCCCGCTGCGCCAGTCACGCGTGTTCCGCACGTTGCTGGCCGAGGCGGTGCGCCGGATCGACAACGACGGGGTGGTCGCCACGCTGAGCCGGATCGGGAGGCACTGAGATCGGGAGGCACTGAATGGACCTGCGCGACACCATCGCCGTCGTCACCGGCGGCGGCACCGGGATCGGTCGGGCCACCGCGCTGGCGCTGGCGCGGTCGGGCTGTCGGGCGGTCGCCGTGACCTACTCGCGGTCGGGGGCGGATGCGGAGGCCGCCGTGGCAGAGCTGACCGCGTTCGGCTGCGAGGCGGTGGCCGAACGCGTCGACGTGGCCGACGACGGGCAGGTGCGTGCGCTGGCCGAACGGGTGCGGGCGAGGTTCGGGCGGGTGGACGTGCTGGTCAACAACGCGGGCACGACGCAGGCCGTGCCCCACCCGGACCTGGACGCCCTCACCGACGACGTCTTCCACCAGGTCCTCGACGTCAACGTCGTCGGCCCGTTCCGCGTCACCCGCGCGTTCGCGGACGACCTGCGAGCGTCCCAAGGTGCGGTGGTCAACGTCGCCTCCATCTCCGGGTACCGGGCGGGTGGGTCGTCCATCGCCTACGGGGTCAGCAAGGCCGCCCTACTGCAACTGACCCGCAACCTCGCCGTGGCCCTCGCGCCGGACGTGCGGGTCAACTCCGTCGCGCCCGGCACGGTGGCCACGCGCTGGCAGACGTCGCTGCACGGTGAGGCGGGCTTCGCCGAACGGGCGGCGACCGAGCGGCAGACCGTGCCACTGCACCGCACCGCCGAGCCCGAACACGTGGCGCAGGCGGTCCTGGGGCTGCTGACGATGGACCTGGTCACCGGCGAGGCGGTCATCGTCGACGGCGGCAAGCACGTCGTGTACTAGTGCCGAACCACAGCGTCACGGCTGAATTGCAGATCTGCGCTCATGTAGCGTTCGCGACGTGGTTGTTGAGGAACCTACCGGCGCGTCGACTCGCTGGACGATCCACGGCGAACGCCTGGTGGACGACACCCGCAAGTTCAACGTCAGCATCGCCCATGTCGAGCTACCCGACGGCGTGCACTTCGAGCAGTGGGTCCTGCGAATGCCCAGGGCCGTCATGACGCTGGTCCTGGACGACGCCCGCGAACACGTCCTCATGATCTACCGCCACCGCTGGATCATGGACCGCTGGACCTGGGAACTGCCCGGCGGCTACCTCGACCCGGACGAGGACCCCGCCGACTGCGCCATGCGCGAGGCCATCGAGGAGACCGGCTGGAAGCCCCGCAGCGTCGAGCTGCTGACCACCTTCCAGCCGCTCACCGGCACCGCCGACTTCGAGAACCTGATCTACATGGGCCACGGAGCCGAGGACACCGGGCAGCAGGCCGACATCAACGAGGCCGAGCGCGTCGCCTGGATTCCCCTCGCCGACATCAAGGACATGCTCGCCAACGGCGAAATCATCGGGGCCGCCGCGCAGATCGGCCTGCTACACGTCCTGGCCTTCCGCTGACCCGACGATCCCCATTACCCGCATCTCCGCGAACAGCTCCTCAACCGCCGGCTCCCGATTGAAGGGCGCCAGCCGAGCAGCCACGTCCGCGAGGTACCTCACCGTCCGCACCGAGGTCAGGTTGCCCGCCATCCGCAGCGCCGACAACCCGACCTCGACCGCCTCCTCCACCCGCCGCAGATCGGCCAGGATCGAGGCGAGCAACGCCGTGTTGAACAGCCGCCCCCGCTCGTACCCCTCGGTCATCTCCAACGACCGCCGAGCGAACCCCTCAGCCACATCCGGCCGCCCGAGATCCCGGAACGTGTGCGCGAACTTCGCCGACAGGTACGCCGCATCGAAGTAGCCCAGCCACTCCGGCACCACCGAACCCTCAGCTCCGGAGAACAACGCCTCAGCATCCCGCAGCGCCGCCACCGCTCCCCTTGTGTCGTGCCGCAACGCGAGCCCGTGCGCCTCCATCACCGCGGCTTCCGCCTGGAGCACTCCGAGCCCGGTCCGCGAAGCGTTGTCCCGAGCCCCGCGCGCCAGGTCGACCGCCACCAACGGCGACCGGAAGAAGGCCGCGTGATGACTCATCCCGGCCAGCATCTCCGCAGCCAGAGCGTCATCACCCACGTCCTTGCACAACTGCAACGCCAACCGCAGATGCTTCCGCCCAGCCTCGACATCACCCATGTCGTACGCCATCCACCCGGCGAGCTGGTTCATCTCCGCAACAGCCCCGAACAGCTCCCGCCGCACGCCATCCCGGAACCGCCCGGCCCGCAGCAGCGGCACGCCCTCGGCCACCAGGTACTGACTCACCGTGGACCGCGCGTGCCCACCACCGAACCGGTTGTCGAGCAGCCGGAACGTCCGCGTCATGGCCCGCAACGTCTCCACGTCCGGCAGCCCCACAACCCGATCCGCGGCAGGCTCGGACGCGCCCACGGTGAACCATCCGAACGACCGTCCCCGCCGCTCGACCGACTCCGAGATCGGCGACGAGGTGAAGCGGAACCACAACAGCGCCTCAGGCACCCTCAGCGCCCGCGCCCACCGTTCCAGCCGCACCAGGTCACTCGGTGCGGGCGTGCGATCGCCCTCCAGGTGCGACACCTGCGGCTGCGACATGAAGAGCCAGCGCGCCAACCGGGCCTGCGTCAGCGGCGGGTTGTGGGCGTACCGGTAAGCCTTCAGAACCCGTCCGAAATGGCGAGAAGCGAACGCTTCCCGGAACTGCCGCGTCGCCCAGAACTCGACCGGTTTCTCCGGCGCGTGAACGACCTGCGCCTCTCGCCGCGCGCAGGCAGAACAGTGCGACGTGCTGTTGTCAGCCGCCAGCCGAGCCCCGCACCCCGGCAGTCCCGGCGGTTCTGCCTTGCCCCCATCACCACCCCTGACTTGCTCCTGAACCGAGTTCAACCACGCCGACACGCACCGACCTGCGGATATCGGTGATGCCGATATCCCATCCACGAACGTGGTGCACCGAGCACGAGAAGTCCCGCATCGTCGTGATCAGGACAACGACGAAGGGAGTCGAGGAATGGCCTTCTACGTACTGGCGCACCCGGAACAGCACGCGTCGGCCGCACTGGTCGAGCAGACGCCGGGACAGCCGAACCTGATCGCGGAAGTCGGCGACTCGCAGATCGCCGTGCAGGTGGCGAACCACCCGGACGGCTTGAAGATGGCCGCCGCGTTCGCCTGGAACCTGGCCAAAGCCGCCACCGAGTTCGCCACCCGGTGCCAAGAGCTGGCGATGAGCCAGGACACCGACGCCGACGGCAAGCACGCCGAGTTCACCGGCTGACGCCATGAACCCGGAGGACGTGAAGGGCCTGCTCACCCACGGCATGCACGTCGCCGCGTGCGCCGTCTGGTCGTGCGTGGCCCTTTACACCCTCATCTGAGTGAGGGCCACTTCGAGGAACAGCCGCTCAGGCCTCCTTCGCCGCGTCACGCACCCGGCAGCACAGCTCCTGCGTGCGCAATGCGTCGGCGTAGTCGCACACCAGGTGGCGCGGGTCCTGCTCCCGCACCGCGGTGAGGAACCGTTCGTCGGCGATGACGAGCGGGTCGCGGCCGATCGGGGTCTCGTGGGTGCCGTCGGCGTCCTCACGGCGCAGCACCTTGTTCGTCAGCGTCAGCTTGCGGCCCTCGCAGTGGAACTCGATGCCGGCGTCCACCGTGGCGTGCAGCACGCAGGTCGCGGTGAACACGGCCAGTGGCCCGGAGTCGAACGTGAGGGTGGCGGCGCTGACGGTGGCCACGTCCAGGTCCGGGTGGTCAGGGACGGGCGAGTGCCGCGCGACCGCGTGGACGACCTGCGCCTCACCGAGCAGGAACCGCGCCAGGTCGTACAGGTGGGTCGCCTGCTCCACCACCTGTCCCCCGCTCTCCGCCTCGACCCGCCACCACGGCACGGGCGGGACGAGGCCGTGCCAGGCAGCGCGCACCAGGTGCGGTGGCGTTTCGGCGAGCATCCGGCGCAGTTCGGGGATGACTTCCATGCCACGCCAGTAATACCCGGCGCCGACGATCAGTCCACTGTGGATCGAGGCGGCGATGCGGCGCGGCACGTCCAGGTCGTTGCCGATCGGCTTCTCGACGTAGAACGGGACGCCGTGGTCGATGAGCGTGTGCTCGATCTCGCCGTGGGCGTGCGGCGGCACGCAGACCCAGGCCGCGTCCACTTCCTCGTGCGCCAGCAACTCCGCTGTGTCCCGGTACGCACGACCCGAGCGTGCACCGGACCGGCCCACGTAGCCGACGATCTCGCAGCCCAGACCGGTCAACGCCGCCGCGTGCCGTCCGGCGATGTACCCGGCCCCGATCAACGCCACCTTCATCGGGTCTCCTCCACGGCCTGCCAGAGTTCGACGCGGCTGCGCCAGTCCTCGGTGTGCCCGGGTGGCGGCGGTGGCGGGAACGCCGACGACAGGCCCACGGCCATCAACGCGGCCCCGGTGGTGACGACCCCGTCGCTGTCACGCCGATAAAGCCGGTCGGCGTCCAACCCGCGCAACCTGATCCTGCGCGGACCTTCACCCGCGACACCGCGCACCTGGTAGACGAACACCACGGCCACACGGCAGTCACGGGACACGTACTGCACGGCGCACGGCTCGTTGTCGGACGGCACGACCAGCCAGTGCTGGTCCCCGTCCTGGATCGTCGGCCGCAGCCGCTTGTACTCGGTGATCAGCTCACGGGCCTGCTTCCGGTCGTCCTCGCTCCACCGCAGGATGTCACCGGAGATGCCCAGCACCCCCTGCATGGCGACGTGGAAGCGGAAGTCCAGCGGGGTGATGCGGCCGGTGGTCGGTTCCGGGGTGTCGGCGACCCACCCGACCATCGCCCTCGGCGCGTAGGCCCTGCTGAAGCCGTGCTGCATCCGCAGCCGGTCACCGGGATCGGTGTTGTCGCTGACCTGCGCCATGTCGGTCAGGCCGAGAATGCCGAGGTCCACCCGACCACCGCCGCCCGCGCACGTCTCGATCATCAGGTCGGGGAACTCCGCGCGCAGCCGTCCGATGACCTCGTACACGCCCCGGACGTGACGCACCCACACCTCACGTCGCCGCTCGTGCGGAGCTTGAGGCCAGCCGACCTCGGTGTACGGGCGGTTGTGGTCCCACTTGACGAAGTCGATCCGGTGGTCGGTCAGCAGCGCACGCAACCGGCTCAGAACGCCTTCCCGCACGTCCTCCCTGGCGAAGTTGAGCACGAGCTGGTTGCGCGACATCGTGGGTTCACGGTCGGGCAGGTGCAGCACCCAGTCGGGGTGGGCGCGGAACAGGTCGCTGTCCGGGTTGACCATCTCCGGCTCCAGCCAGATCCCGAACCGCATGCCCAGCCGGTGCACCTCGTCGACGAGTTGGTCGAGGCCGCGCGGGAACTTCGCCGGGTCGACCGTCCAGTCACCGAGGCCGGCGTGGTCGTCGTTGCGCGCGCCGAACCAGCCGTCGTCCACGACGAACAGCTCGACGCCCAGCTCGGCCGCCTGCGTGGCGAGCGCGATCTGGTGCTCCACCTCCACGTCGAACGCAGTCGCCAGCCAGGTGTTGTAGTGCACCGGAGGTGGCGTGTGGCGGTGCCGGGCGGGCAGCACGTGGTCACGTTGGTAGCGGTGCAGGACGCGCGCCGCCTCGTCCAGGCCGTTTTCGGTGTAGCCGCAGGCGAGGGACGGGGTCCGGAAGTCCTCGCCGGGCTCCAGGTGCCAGGCGGAGTCGAACGGGTTGATGCCCGCGACCACGTGCAGCGCGTCGTTGCGCTCGGTCTCGAACACGATCGACCAGTTGCCGCTCCACGCCAGCGCCCCGAACCAGACCGGCCCGTCCTCGCCCGCCCGGGTGAGGGCGAACCAGGGGTTGGCCTCGTGGCTGGTGAACCCGCGCCGGCTGTCGATCACGACCTTGCCCGCCGCCAACTCACGCCGGGTGAGCTGGTACTCGTCGCCCCAACGGCCGTGCAGCGTCCACGAGTCGTAGCGGGCCGGGGGCAGGCCGAGAACCGCGCTGGCGACTCGTTCCACCCGCAGTGGGCTCGGTCCTTGGTTACACACCCGTACATCGCGCACGACGATGCCGTGGTCGGCGAGCACCGCGAACCGGTGTTCCACCACCAGGCCGGCGTCCTCGAAGACGAGCGTGAGGACGTCGTCCTCGATGCGGTCCTCGCGCCAGGTCAGGCGGGACACCGATGTGCCGTCCTCCCGCGCCACCACCAGGCCCGGCTCCTTGTACACGCGATCGCCGTACGTCGAGTAGGCGAGCGGGACGCCGTCCAGGAAGTGGGCCTGCGACGGCCGGTTCCACGGCGTGTGCGGCAGGTACGAGTCGCCCCCGAGGCCATCCCCGAGGCCGCCGCCGTCCCCGCCCCAGTGGTCGAGCACCAACCCGCCGCCGTCCGCGACGGACAGCAGCATCGCGTTCCGGGCGGTCCTCAGCAGCCACGCCGGTCTGCCGGCACAGGTGGTCCGCGTAACAGCAGGCATCGCTCTCCTTTGAGTAATCGCCCGGGTCAAGAAGCGGGGAACGCCGGTTCGGTCAGGAGCCGGGCGTCCACGGCCTCGGCGGAGAAGACCTGGTCGATCACCATGTGCCGGGCGCCGTGCACACCGGCCCGGTCGCCGAGCCGGCTCTCCACCACGGCCATGCTGCTGGTCAGCGCAGGCACAGTCCGGTCGTACAGCCGTTCGCGGACGCCCACCAGGAGGTGTTCGCGGGTCAGCGCGAGGTCGCCGCCGATCACCACGACGGTCGGGTTCAGCAGGGCGACCGCCGTGGCCAGCACCTCGCCCAGCAGCCGGCCGGCGTCGCGGACCAGCGTGATCGCGTCCGGGTCGCCCTCGTCCACGAGTCGGACGACATCGCGGCTGGTCCGGGCCTCGATACCGCGTTCGGTGAGCTGACGGGCGAGCGCCGCGCCGCTCGCGTGCGCCGCCAGGCAACCGGTCGCCCCGCACCGGCACCGCGCGCCGTCGACCGGCTGGGAGATCCGGATGTGCCCGATGTCGCCACCCTGCCCGGTCGACCCGCGTTCCGGTCGTCCGCCGAGGATGACGCCCGCGCCGATCCCGGTGCCCACCTTCACGAACAGCAGGTTGTCGACGTCCGGGTAACGCTCGCGGACTTCGCCCAGTCCCAGCAGGTTGGCGTCGTTGTCCACGAAAGCCGGGCAGCCCAACGCGTCGGACAGCGTCTTCGCCACCGCGACCCCGTGCCAGCCGGGCATGATCGGCGGCTGCACGGGCCGCCCGGTGCGGAAGTCGACGGGCGCGGGCAGGCCCACACCGATGCCCACGAGCTGGGCCCGGTCGCGTCCCGCGTCCTTGAGCAGGTCGCGGAACCGCCGGACCACGGTCTTCAGCACCACGTCGGGTTCCTGGCTGGTGACCAGGTCCTCGGTGCGCTCGGCGAGCATCCGGCCGCCCGCGTCGGTCAACGCGAAACGGGCGTGCGTCGCGCCGAGGTCGGCGGCCAGGACGAGCTTGTCGTTCTCCTCGAACGACAGGATCTCGGCAGGCCGGCCCGCGGTGCCGCGCCGTTGCTCGACCGCCCGGATGTAGCCGGCGGCGATGAGCTGGCTGAGCCTCAACGCCACCGTCGACCGGGACAGGCCGGTGAGTTCCTGAAGGTCACGCCGGGTCTTGACCCGGCCGGACCGGATGAGCACCAGGATCTCCCCCGGTGACGCCGTGAACGCCATCCGCGCGGCCTACCCCTTCTCCGCGCCGCTGGTCAGACCCTGCGAGAGCAGCCGCTCGGTCATGAAGAACAGCAGCACGATGGGCAGCGTGATGACGACCGACCCGGCCATGAGCACGGTCGTGGAGACCTCGATGCTGCCGGACAACTGCGCGAGCCCCAACGAGACCGTCCACTGGTCCCGCCGTTCGACCAGGAACAGCAGGGCGAACAGGAACTCGTTCCAGGCGATCATGAACACGAAGATGCCGGTCGCGATGACCGACGGCATGGCCAGCGGCAGGCTGATCCGGCGGATGACCCCGACCCGGCTCAGCCCGTCGACCAGGCCCGCTTCCTCGACGCTCTGCGGGATCGTCTGGAAGTAGTTCTTGAGCATGTAGATGGCGACCGGCACGGTCTGGGCGATGTAGACCAGCACCAGGCCGATCAGCGAGCCGCGCAGCTGCATCCGGGTGAGCATGACGAACAGCGGGATCGCCAGCACGATGCTCGGGAACAGGTACACGACCAGGAACAGCGAGCTGACCTGCCGCCGGCCGAAGAACTCCAGCCTGCTCACCGCGTAGGCGCCGGGGATGGCGATCACCAGCGCCACGACCACGGACGCGGACGCCACGACGGCGCTGTTGCCCAGCAGGCTGAGGAAGCCCTGACCGCCTTCGGTGACGGGCCGCAGCACCTCGGCGTAGGTGGAGAGGGTCAGTTCGCCCAGGTCGATGATCAGCGAGTCGGGCCGCCGCAGCAGGTCTTCGATCGGCCGCAGCGACAGCATCAGCATGTAGTAGAACGGCAGCAGGGTGGCGGCCAGGAAGAACAGAATCACCACCGGGCGCAGGACGCCGAACACGGCCCGTTCCACCCGGTCACGCGTCCACGTCACGGCTTGGCTCCTTCCCGGCGGCGCAGCAACCACAGGTAGGCGGCGAGCAGCACGACCAGCACGGCGGCCAGCAGCACGGACTGGGCCGCCGCGGCGCCGACGTTCCGCTGCACGGTCAGCAGCTCGTACACCCGCACGCTCACCACCTCGGTGCCCGCGGCGCCGCCGGTGAGCAGGAAGATGTCGTCGAACTCGTTGAACGTCCAGATCGTCCGCAGCACCACGAGCACGGCGATCACCGGCATCAGCTGCGGCAGCACGATGTGCCGGAACCGCTGCGTCGGCGTCGCGCCGTCGACCGTCGCGGCCTCCTCCAGGTCGCCGGGCAGCGCCGACAGCCGGGCCAGCAGGAACAGGAACGCGAACGGGAAGTACCGCCAGCCCTCGAACGCGATCACGGTCAGCAGCGCGGTCGGCACCGGGATGTCGAGACCGAACAGCGTGATCTCGCCGCGTGCCTGGGAGAGGAACGCGATCGGGTCGTCCCACCCGAACAGCTTCCTGCCCCAGCTGTTGACGATGCCGAACTCCGGGTTCAGCAGCACCTTCCAGACGAACGTGACCGCCACGACCGGTGCGACGTAAGGGATCAGCATCGCCGCGCGCACGAACGACCGGCCGGGGAACGGCTTGCGCAACGCGAGCGCCGCGACCAACCCCAGCGAGATCGCCAGGAACGTCGAGCCGGCGGTGTAGAAGACGGTGGTGCGCAGGCTTTCCCAGAGCACGTCCGACCCGAACACGCGCGCGAAGTTGTCGAGCGTGATCTTGTCGAACAGCCCCATCCGGCCGACGTCGATCAGCCGGACCCGCTGGAACGCGATGAGCACCGACCACGCCAGCGGCACGAGCACGACCGCGAACACGATCACCAGGGTCGGGGTGAGCAGCAGGACGCCGGTGCGGGCGTCCTGCTGCTTCACCGTGCGCCCGCGCGGTGGCACCCGCGATGGCGACACGCTTAGCCGCCGAGTTCTTCGGCGATGGTGGCGGCCTGCTCGTTCGCCTTGGCCGCCGCGGCGGGCGCGTCACCGGCGCCGTTGACGACCTCGGCCAGCGCCTTGGGCACCACGAGCTGCCCGGCGACGGCGCCCGCGAGCTCGCCCTTGCCCTGGTTGAAGCCCCACCGGCGGAACGTCTTCGGGCTGTCCTGGACCACGCGCAGCGTCTCCGCGTCGTAGAACTTCGCCAGCGGGGCCTTGGTGTCGACGCCGACGTCGAGCCCGCGCCACATCTCGGCGTACTCCTGCGGGTTGTCCTTCGTGCCCGCGCGGACCGGGACCTTGCCCTCCGGCGCGATGGCGAGCCAGTCCCGGTACCCGTCGCTCATCAGGTACTCGACCAGCTTCTTGGCGTTGTCGGTGGCGGCGTCCTTGAGCACGGCGAACGACGCGGTCTCGCCGAAGGTGGTCGGCTCGCCGCCGTCCGGTCCGGTGAGCCCGGCGACGACGCCGGTGTTCTTGGCCAGGAACGAGGAGTCGGCCCCGCACTCCGGGCACGTCGGCAACGCGTCGTTGCGCAGGCCGGCGAGTTCGTCGAGCAGGTAGGAGGACCAGATCACCATCGCCGACCGGCCGGCGAAGTACGTCGCCCTGGTGGTGTCGACGTCCTGGTTGCCGGCCACGGAGTGCGCCTTGATGAGGTCGCCGTAGAACTGGAACGCGGCGACGCACTGCGGGCTGTCCAGCGTCACCTTCCCGTCGCCGCCGACCAGTTCGCAGTCGTTGGCGAGGGCGAAGTGCTCGAACGTCTGGTGGGTGAACACGTCGGCGGGCGTGGTGCTGGCGGTGATGCCCGCGACGTCGCCCTGGTCGAGGCGTTCGGCGGCCTTGCGGATCGCGTCGAACGTGGTCGGCGGCTCCAGCCCGGCCCGGTCGAAGAGGTCCTTGCGGTAGAAGAGGAGCTGCGCCCAGCCGTCACTGGGAACAACCAGCTGGGTGTCACCTGATCGAGTCAGGTCGAGGGACTGCCGTGCGAACGTGTCGACGCCGAGCGCGTCCACGAGCTGCTTCGCGGCGTCGGTGTCGAGCAGGTCGTCGGTGCGCAGCTGGCTCATGATCGGCAGCGAGATGGACCCGATCACGTCCGGCAGCTCGCCGGACGCGGAGGCCGCGGTGAGCACGGTCGTGAGCTGGTTCTCCGCGATCGCGACGAGCTTGGTCTCGATGCCGGTCTTGTCGCTGAACCGCGCCAGCAGGCGTTCCTGCGCCTGAACGCGGTCGGCGGTGTCCTCGATGGTCCAGAAGACGAGCGGTCCGTCCGCTCCCCCGCCGGAATCGCCGCTCCCGCAGGCCGCCAGCACCAGCGCGACAGGCACCGCGGCGGCGAGCACGCGCAGTCCTCGTCCGGTCATCGTTGCTCCCTTCGGGGTGGACCGCGACGTCTCACGGGCATCACCGGTGGCATCAGTGGCGTCACTGAACACCCCGGTTTGTCCCGTGACAACCACCAATCCGGTAGTGACTTCGGGGCCGTATCCGGCTGCGTGCAAGCGTTCGACGGCCCGCCGCGCGCCGGGATCGGGTTACCGCATTGCTGTTTTGACTGATCGCGGGATTAATGTCCGCCATGCCGCTGTGGAAGATCGCGTGCCAGGAGCAGCTGCTGCCGGGCGCCTCGATCGAGGAGAAGTGGGAGTTCGCGCAGTCGGCGGGTTTCGACGGCATCGAGTTGCGCGCGCGGGACGACGAGGCGTTCGAGGCCCGGCTCGGCGCGCTGAAACGGGCGGTCGGCCGTGGTGTCGTGCTGCCCGCCGTGTGTCTGGACGGGCTGGCGCTCGGCGGGGACGTCGACCGGTGCGCGGACGCCTTCCGGCAGGTGGCCGCGCGGGTGGGCGTGATCGCGGCGCTGGGCGGGCGGGTGGTGGTGGCGCCGGTGTCCGACGGGCCGCTGCTGCAGGTGCCGAGCCAACGTTCGTCCACAGAGGACTACTTGACGCTGTCGGACGGGCTGCGACTGCTCGCTGAGCGTGCCGCGCGGGAAGGCGTGTCGATCTGCCTGCAACCGGTCAACCGGTACGAGGGGCATCCCGTCAACACGCTGGACCAGGCGGTGGGGCTGTGCCGGGCGGTCGGGTTGCCGTCGGCGCGCGTGGCCGCGGGCACGTTCCACATGAACATCGAGGAGGCCGACCCGGCCGGCGCGCTGCTGGCCGCCGGGCCGTGGCTGGGGCACGTGGAACTCGCCGACTCCAACGGGTTCGAGCCGGGCGCGGGCCACGTCGACTGGTGGGCGGCGTTCGCGGCGCTCGACGCGGCGGGGTACGACGGGTGGACCGGCTTCTCGTGCCGCCTGTCCGGGCCGCCTGAGGCCGTGCTGCCGGCCTCGGTCAGCCTCCTCCGCCAGGCCGGCGGGTGATCCGGTGACCATCGGGACGCCTCCGGCGGCGTTCGTGCCGGACCTCGCCGGGCTGAGGCGGAACGCGGCGGCGACGCTGCTGCGCAACTGGCGCGGCTCGGCCACCGTGCCGACCGGCGCCCTCTACCCGCACCAGTGGAGCTGGGACTCGGCGTTCATCGCAATCGGCCTGGCCCACCTCAGCCCACGGCGGGCGTTCGCGGAACTGACCGCGTTGCACGGCGCCCAGTGGGGTGACGGGCGGGTGCCGCAGATCGTCTTCAACCCCGCAGTCCCCGAGGACGCCTACTTCCCCGGTCCGCCGTTCTGGCGACCGCTGCCGCGCCAAGGGCCCGCGGCGGGTGTGTCGACGACCGGGCTCGTGCAGCCGCCCGTGCACGCCACGGCTGTGCTCGCCGTCGCCGAACGCCATCCCGGCGACGCGACCGACGCGGCGGTCCGGCAGCTCTACCCGCGGCTCGCGCGCTTCCACGACTACCTCTTCTCCCGGCGACGCGTCGCGTCGGGGCTGGTCGGGATCGTGCACCCGTGGGAATCGGGCCTGGACAACAGCCCGTTCTGGGACGAACCCCTCGGCGCGGCCGGCGCCGACCTGGCCAGCGCCGACCTGGCCGACGACATCACCGGTCTGCGCCGCGACCTGCGCCACGCCGACGCCGGGCATCGGCCGACGGACGAGGACTACGGGCGGTACATGGGCATCGTCGCCGCCTACCGCGACCGCGGTTACGCCGATGACGACCTGCTCAGCCTGCCGTTCTGCACCGTCGACCCGCTGTTCTGCGCGTTGCTCGCGTGGTCGGAACACTCCCTCGCCGAACTCGCCCGCCGCACGGGGGCCGACCCAGGCCGGCACACCGAACGGGCGCAGGAACTGGCGTACCAGCTGCACACACGTCTGTTCGACCCGGCGCTGGGCTGCTACGTAGCGCTCGACGCGCGCACCGGTCGGCCGCTGCGCAAGCGGACGGTGTCCGGGCTGGTCCCGTTGTTGCTGCCCGGACTGCCCTCCGGACGCCGTTCGGCTCTGGTGGCAACGCTCACCGGACCGGCGTTCGGCCTGGGTTCGCGGGACGTGCGGGGCGTGCCGAGCTACGACCTCACCGCGCCCGACGCCGACCTGCACCGGTACTGGCGCGGGCCGACGTGGATGAACACGAATTGGTTGCTGTGGACGGCTTTGCGGCGGCAGGGCGAGACGAGGCACGCCGAACGCCTGGCGTCCGACATGGTCCGCCTGGTCGCCGACGCCGGGTTCCGGGAGTACTTCCACCCGGTCACCGGCGAAGGTCTCGGTGCCGACCACTTCAGCTGGACGGCGGCGCTCCTGCTGGACGTCCTCGCGCGTGAACCAGGAGGGCAGCGATGGCAACGGTAGTGCGCATGGACGGGCCGGGCTCCGTCTCACTCGCCGAGGAACCCGATCTTCCGATCACGCCGACGGGTGTCCGCATCCGGACCCTGTACTCCGGGATCTCCGCGGGCACCGAGCTGACCCAGTACCGCGGCACCAACGCGCACTTCGTCAAGACGTGGGATCCCGACGTCCGCTTGTTCGTGCCGGGTCGGCCCACCGCCGAGTACCCCACCGTGGTCGGGTACGAGGAGGTCGGCGAAGTGGTCCAGGTCGGGCCCGAGGTCACCACCCTGCGGCCCGGTCAGGTCGTCTGGGGCGTGTGGGGCCACCGCTCGGGCACCGTCGTGGACGAGTCGTACGCGACGTGGCGGGTGCTCGATCCGCGGGCCGATCCGATCCTCGGCATCTTCAGCCACATCGGCTCGGTGGCCCTCAACGTCGTGCTGGACTCGGACATCCACGTCGGTGAGACCGTCGTGGTGTTCGGGCTGGGCGTGGTCGGGCAGATCGTCGCGCAGCTGGCCAGGCGCAACGGAGCCAGGGTGATCGGTGTCGACACCATCCCCCACCGCATTGAGCTTGCCCGGGAACTCGGCGCGGACGAGGTGCTGGACGCGGGCGTGGGCGAGGTCGCCGAGCGGGTGCGGAAGCTGACCGACGGACGCGGCGCGGATGTCGCCCTCGATGTCAGCGGCAACCACCTGGCCCTGCACGAGGCCGTCCGCAGCGTCGCGTACAACTCCAGGGTCGTCGCCGGAGGCTTCTACCAGGGTGAGGCGCGCGGCCTGTTCCTCGGCGAGGAGTTCCACCACAACCGGGTCACGCTGGTCTGCTCGCAGATCTCCGGCGTCGCCGCCGCCCACGCCCACCGCTGGGACCGCAAGCGACTGGCGACCACCGTCATCGACCTCGCCGTGACGGGCCGACTGGACCTGCGTCCGCTGGTCTCGCACGTCATGCCGATCGAGGAAGCCGCCTCGGCCTACAAGCTGATCGACACCCAGCCGGACCAGGTGACGCAGGTCGTCTTCGACTTCACCGGAACCACGGCTGGGGATCGCGGACCGGTCCGAGTTCCCCAGCCGTGGACCTGACCACGGACGCGATCGGCTCCAGTGAGGCGGACGTCCTGGTGCTGGGGCGTCCACCATCGAGCCCTTCGTCGCGACGGCGCGGTTCGTGGTCAGCCGGGCGTCACCGCGTCGGCGGACGTCAGCACGGCGGTGAACAGGCGGGCGAGGATGTCGGCGCCGTTGGTGGTCAGGATCGACTCGGGGTGGAACTGGGTGGAGGCGAAGAAGGGTCCCCGAAGCGCGTCCACCTCGCCGGTGCGGGCATCCCTGGCCATCTGGACGGTGAACCCCTCGCACAGCAGCACATCGGTGTCGCTGCGCGCGGCGTAGGTGTTGTAGAAGCCGACTCGCTCGATGTCGCCGAACAGGTCGATCTCGCGCTGCACGCCCTGGTTGGGCACGTCCCGGCGGACGACGTCCAGGCCGAGGCGTGAGCTGAGCACCTGGTGGCTCAGGCAGACCGCGAGGAACGGGCGGCGGTGGGCCAGCAGCCGGTCCACGGCGGCGCGCAGGTGGGCGGTGCGGCGCTCGTCGTCGGCCTGCGGGTTGCCGGGGCCGGGGCCGAGCACGACGAGTTCGTACTCGTCCGGGTCGTGCGGCTCGTCGTACCGCCGGACGGTCACGTCCAAGCCCGCCGACCGCAGCAGGTGGTCGATCATCGCGGTGAACGTGTCCTCCATGTCCACCACCAGCGCACGCCGACCGGCCGCCACGGGCACTGGTGCCGCGCGGTGGTCGGCGTCGGTCAGCCAGAAGTCGGCGAGCGTGAGGTTCCGGCGGGCCAAGGCGGCGCGGATCTCCGGGTCGTTCCTGAAGGACGAGCCACCGGAAGGGGACTTCGGCCGCGCCGGTGCCGCAGGCGTGACACGGCCGTCGGCCTGGAGCGGGGTGAGCAGGCTCGCGGCCTTGGCCTTCGTCTCGGCGGTCTCGGAGGCCGGGTCCGAGTGGCGCACGAGGGTCGCGCCCACGGCGATGCCGAGGTGGCCGGTCGGGTCGATGTCGGCGGTGCGGATGAGGATCGCCGAGTCCATGACGTCGTCGCCACTCTCGTCCGCCCCGATGAGCGCGACGACACCGCTGTAGTACCCGCGACCGGCGGGCTCGTGCCGTGCGATCACGCGACAGGCGTTCTCCAGCGGGCTGCCGGTGACGGTCGGCGCGAACATCGTCTCCCGCAGGATGTCCAGCGGCCCGCGGGCCGTGCGGCCTTCGATGAGGTACTCGGTGTGCGCGAGGTGGGCCATCTCCTTGAGGAACGGTCCCACGACCCTCCCGCCGCGTTCGCACAGCCGGGCCATCATCTTCAGTTCCTCGTCCACCACCATGTACAGCTCGTCGGTCTCCTTGCGGTCGGCCAGGAACGCCAGCAGCTCGTCGCTGGTGGGGCCGCCGGGCGGGTACCGGTACGTGCCGCTGATCGGGTTCATCACCGCGACGCCGTCGCGCAGGCTGACGTGCCGCTCCGGGGTGGCGCCGACCAGCGTGCGATCACCGGTGTGCACCACGAAAGTCCAGTAGGCGCTCTGCTCCCGACTCAGCAGGCGGCGGAAGAACGACAGCGCGCGGTGCGGGCCGTAGTCGGCGATGTCCGCCGTGTACGACCGCTTCACCACGAAGTTCGCGCCCTCCCCCGTCCCGATCTCCTCGGCCACGACCCGCCGGACGATCTCGGCGTAACCGTCGTCGTCGGGCTCGTAGCGCCCGTTCTCCAGGTGGATCGGCACGTCGGGCAGCGCGGCGGCCACTTCGGCCAGGGACAGCGTGGTCTGGTCGGTGACGGTCATCGCCACCAGCGGGGTGCCGTCGTCCACGCAGACGTAGCCGCGCTCGGTGATCTGCTTGTAGGGCACGAGCACCAGCACGCTGTGCCCCGCCCGCCGCGCCCCAGCGGGTGTCGGCACAGCGGGAATCGGCCCGGCCATGGGCACAGCCTGCGTCGGCCAAGACTGCGTCGGCCAGGCGGACATCGGCACAGTCGGCGCAACCTCCGCCGGCCAGGCGGGCGTCGGCCAAGCCGGCATCGACACAACCGGCGTCGGCCTGGCCATGGGCACAGCCGGCATCGGCACGGCGGCGAGCGTGTCCGGGGTGGTGACCTCGCCGATGATCAGGTCCACGGTGTCCGGGCCGGCGGTGGCAGGCCGGTGGATGAGAGCGAACGGCGGTGGCTGGTCGCCCAGCACCCGGGCGAGGAGCGGGTTCATGATCCTTCGTCCATTCGCGCCAGCAGTCCCTTGGCGGTGTCCACGACCGCACACCGCCGCGCCGCGTACTCCACGGCCATCCGGTGGTGCTCCTCGGTGAAGTCGGCCACGGCGTCGGCGACCAGGAACGTCTCGATGTCGTTGGTGAACGCCTCGACCGCCGTCATCAGAATCCCCACGTGCGCGTAGACACCGCACACCACCAACTGGTCCCGCCCCGCCGCACGCATCCGCTCCAACAGATCCGAGCGGAAGAACGCGCTGTAGCGCCATTTCGTGAGAAGCCAGGCGTTGTCGTCCGGCGCCAGTTCGTCCACGATCTGCCGGTCGACCGGATCCACCCGCATCCCCGGACCCCAGAAGTCCTTGAGCAGGCCGCGTTGCTCGACGGTCATACCGCCGGGCTGGGCGGTGTAGGCGATCGGCACGCCGACTTCGAGGCAACGCCGGTGCAGCGCCACGCAGTTCTCCACCAACTCCTGGCGTAACGGCTCGGCGAACGGGCGCAGGAAGTACCGCTGCATGTCGTGCACGAGTAAGACCGCACGGCCGGGGTCGACGCGCCAAGGCGCGGTGTTCCCGGGCAGGTCGCCCGCCGTGGGCATCGGGTACGGCTCGATGGCAGGGATGCCGGTCATGATCGCCCTTCTTGGACGGACTGGACTGTTCGGGTCACGTGCCGAGCGTGGCGCCGCCGTCGACGGTCAGCTCGTGCATCGTGATGTGCCCGGCGTGGTCGGACAGCAGGAAGGCGACCGCGCGGGCGACGTCGACGGGCAGGCCGAGCTTGCCCAGGGGGATGCCGTTCTTGTAGCTCTCCAGGCTCCCGTCGACGGTGTTGCGCGCGCCGTCGTCGTCGTGCCACATCGACCGCAGCATCGCGGTGTCGGTGGAGCCGGGGGCCACCACGTTGCACCGGATGCCGTACTTCGCCACTTCCAGACCGAGGCACTTGGTGTACATCGTGGTGGCGGCTTTCGACGCCGCGTAGGCCGCCATGAGCATCCGGGGTGTGTGCGCCGCGTTGGACGCCACCGTGACCACGGAGCCCCGCGCGCGCTGCACCATCCGGTTCACCACCGCGCGCGACATGTGGAACACGCCGGTGGTGTTGACCGCGAACGTTTCCGCCCAGTCCACGTCCGTGATGGCGCGCGCCTCGCCCAACCGCAGCACGCCCGCCGCGTTGACCAGGAAGTCCACCGGGCCGAGCGCGACCTCGACCGCCTCGACGACCGGCTCCACCTCCTCGGCCCGGGACACGTCGACCGGGAACGCCTCCACCCGCAACCCGTCCGCGGTCATCTTGTCCACGACTTCGCGCAACGCCACGGCGTCGCGGTCCAGCGCCGCGACCGCGATGCCGTCCTCCGCCAGTGCGCGGACCACTGCCGCACCGATACCCCCGGCAGCGCCCGTGACGACGCCGACCTTGTTCTGCATGTGAGCCTTCCCTCTACGTGAGCCGCCCTTCACGTAAGCAGCGCGGCGGACAAACAGGTCAGTCCAGGATCAACTCGGGGCGGTACAGGTCGAACCAGGCGTCGAAGTCGAGCACCCGGTCGAGGTTGGTGCGGGTGGTCGGCGGCATGGTCGCCGGGTCCAGTTCCACCGTCGCCTGCAACCAGGAGCGCTCCACCAGGGCGAACACCGGGTTGTCGGGTGACAGCAACAACTCCTTGGCCTGCTGCTGGAGGGCCGCCGCGTACTGCGGGTCCTGGGTGGACGGGTACGGGCTCTTGACCCGGTCCGCCACCGACTGCGGCAGCACGTGCCTGGTCGCCTCGCGCAGCAGGGATTTCTCCCGGCCGTCGAACGACTTCAGCGACCACGGCGCGTTGTAGACGTACTCGACCAGCCGGTGGTCGCAGAACGGCACCCGGACCTCCAGGCCGACGGCCATCGAGGCTCGGTCCTTGCGGTCGAGCATGATCCGCACGAACCGTTGCAGGTGCACGTAGGACATCGTGCGCATGGTGCGTTCCAGCTCGCTGTCGCCGTCGAGGTGGTCGACCTCGCCGACGACGGTGGCGTACTGGTCGGCGATGTAGCCCTCGACGTCCAGCGCGGCGGCCAGTCCGGCGGGCAGGTGATCGGGCTTGGTGTTGAGCGGGCTGGGCGCGGCGACCCAGGGGAACGTGCCCGCCCGGCGCACCGCGTCCAGGTGGAACGAGCGGTAGCCGCCGAACACCTCGTCGGCCGACTCGCCGGACAGCGCCACCGTCGATTCCTCGCGGATGGCCTTGAACAGCAGGTAGAGCGAAGTGTCCATATCGGACAGACCGACCGGGATGTCACGGGCGGTGATCATCGCGCGGCGGACGTCGGGGTCGGTGAGGTCGCGGGCGTCCAGCACGATGTCACGGTGCTCGGTGCCCACGTGCCGCGCCACGTCCCGGATGTAGGGCGAGTCGGGCGTGTCCCGCATGACGTCGGGGCGGAACATCTGCTCCTGCCCGGCGAAGTCGACCGAGAACGTGCGCACCCGCTCGCCTTCCTCGGCCAGCACGTTCGCGGCCAGGCCGGTGATGGCGCTGGAGTCCAGGCCGCCGGACAGCAGCACGCAGCGCGGCACGTCGGCCACGAGCTGGCGGCGGACGACGTCGTCCATCAGCTCGCCGACCCGCGCGATGGTGGCGTCCCGGTCGTCGGTGTGCTCGGCGGTCCGCAGCTCCCAGTACCGGTGCGTCCGGATGCCGCTCACGTCCACGGTGACCACAGCGCCCGGCGGAACCTCGGTCATCCCGCGCCAGAGCGACCAGCCCGGCGTCTTGACCCATCCGAACAGGCCGCGCAGACCGTCCAGGTCCACGGCCCGGCTCGCCAGCTGGTTGGCCAGGATCGCCTTCGGCTCCGAGCCGAACAGCACGCCGTCCGCCGTCGGGTAGTAGTACAGCGGCTTGACGCCGAGTCGGTCGCGCACGAGGAACAACGCCCGCTCGTGCGAGTCCCACACGGCGAACGCGTACATCCCGTTGAGGTGCTCGGCGACCTGCACGCCCCATTCCAGGTAGCCGTTGAGCACCACCTCGGTGTCGCTGTCGGTGCGGAACCGGTGGCCACGGCGGCGCAGCTCGGCGCGCAGCTCGGTGAAGTTGTAGACCTCGCCGCTGTAGGTCAGCGCCACCTCGCGCTCGGGCGTCCGCCACGTCATCGGCTGGACGCCGCCGGGCAGGTCGATGATCGCCAGCCTGCGGTGACCGAGGGCGACGTGGTCGCGGATCCACGTGCCCGAGTCGTCCGGGCCCCGGCACGCCATGGTGCCGGTCATCGCGGCCACGGTGTCGTGCTGGGTGGTGAGGTCGGTCTGGAAGCCGACCCAGCCGGTGATGCCGCACATGCGCAGTCAGCCCCTTGCCGGTCGTGTCGTGACTGGGTGACGCCGTCCACTCGGGACGGTCATGGGACGAGGCCGCCGTCGACGCCGAAGACCTGGTTGGTGATGTAGCCGGCACGCGGTGAGACCAGGAACGACACCAGCTCGGCGACGTCCTCGGGGGTGCCGGCGCGGCCGAGCGGCACCTGCTTGAGGTGGCGCGTCCGGTCCCGGTCGGAGAGGCCGGCGGTCATGTCGGTCGTGATGAAGCCCGGTGCGACCACGTTCGCGCGGACGCCGAAGGGGCCGCATTCCTTGGCCAGGGCGCGGGTGAAGCCGATGATCCCGGCCTTGGACGCGGAGTAGTTGGTCTGCCCGGCGCTGCCGTACACACCCGCCACCGACGACATGGTGACCACGGACCCGCGCGAGCGGGACATGAACGAGTACACCGCCGCGCGGCACACGTGGTACGTGCCGGACAGGTTGGTGTCGATCACCTGCTGCCAGTCGTCCTCGGCCATCCGCGCCAGCGCGCCGTCGCGGGTGACGCCGGCACAGGTGACCAGCGCCTCCAGCGGGCCGAGTTCGTCCTCGGCCGCGGTCACGAAGTCCTTGCACTGCGCCGCGTCGGCCACGTCGACCGCCTTGGCCAGCACCCGCGCACCCGACTCCTGCGCCAACGCGGCCACCTCGTCGGCGGCGTCGGGGCGGCTGTGGAAGCAGAATGCGATGTCGTAGCCGTCGGCGGCCAGCCGGGTGACCACAGCCCGGCCGATCCCGCGCGACCCGCCCGTGACCAGCGCTACCGGTCGACCGGTCACGAGCCCGCTCCGCGCTTCGCGGCGACAAGTTCGCGCACGTCGGCGAAGGAGTCGACCGCCTTGAACTCCTCGTCGGTGACCTTGATGCCGTAGCGCTTCTCCAGGTTGATCACGATGTGCATCGCGCTCAGCGAATCGACTTCGAGCTCGTCGATGAAGTGCGCGTCGTCGGTGACCTCGGCGACCGGCAGTTCCAGGATGTCGGCGATCAGCTCCCGCAGGTCCTCGGCGTCCTCGGCGAGCCGCTTGTCGTCGGCCATGGTGGGTCTTCCTCTCGGGTGTCGCGGATTCCGGGTCAGCGGACGGGGGCGGCGAGCAGCAGCGCGGCGGTCTCGTCCGTGCCGGTGATGGTGGCGAGGACGGGCCGGGCGGGGTCTTGGTCGAAGTGGGCCGCGGCGGCGGCGCATTGCAGGACGCCGAGCGCGCCGGAACACTTGCCCAGTCGTGCTTCGAGGTCGAACCGGTCCACATCGGACAGTTCGGCCACGGTGGCGACGTCGTTGGTGAGCCACAGGCCGGGTTCGTCTCCACCCAGCGCCTGGGCGATCACCTTGGCGCGGTCCACGCCGTAGCCGTAGCCCTTCACGATGGCGCGGGCACGTGCTCCGCGTTCCACCGAGGCGTCCTCCAGCACCAGCGCGACCGCGCCGTCCACGACTCCAGCGCCGACGAACTTGGCCACCACGCCGTCCGCGGGCTCCACACCGACCACCACGGCCACTCGGGCACGGCCGGCGGCGATCAAGGTGTGCGCCCAGTGCACCGCGTCCAGTCCGCCGGTCTCGCCGTTGCACAGGGTCAGGTTCGGCCCGCGCAGGCCGTACCGGATCGCCACCGCGCCGGCGATGACGTTGCTGGAGGTCTGCGGCAGCACCAGCGGGTTGAGCGCCTCGACGGTCTCCTCGGCGATCAGGTCCGTCATCCGGCACACGCTGTCGAGGTTGCCCAGGTTGGAGCTGACGACCACCGCGATGGCGTCGGGCGGCACGGTGAACGCGTCGTCCGAGTCCAGCAGGCCGGCGTCACGCAACGCCGGTTCGACCGCACGCAGGGCGAGCCGGGTGGCCCGGTCCTTGTGCCGCAGGTCCCGGCCGACCAGGGCGGTGGTCGGGTCGAACCCGCCCTCACGCCGGACGCCCAGCAGTTCGTCGGCCGCGGTCAGGCCGGGCACGGCGAGGCCGGTGCCGGTGATCGCCACCTCGATGCGGGTCTTCATCGTGCCGCCTCCAGGATCGCCACCGCGTTGATGCCGCCGAAGCCGAACGCGTCGACCTGGGCGGTGCCCACCCGTGCGTCCAGCGCGGCGTCTCGGACCAGCCGCAGACCAGCGGCCTCGTCGATGGGGTCGTGCAGCCCGAGCACGGGCGGGACCCGGCCTTCGCGCATGGCCAGGGCCGCGACCACGAGGCTGAGGAGGCCGGAGCCGCCGAGCGTGTGGCCGGTCATGGACTTGACGGCCGTCATCAGCGGCCCTTCACCTGCGTCGGCGAACACGTCGGCGAGCACGCCCGCCTCGGTCTCGTCGTTGCGCGGGGTTCCGCTGCCGTGCAGCATCACCAGGTCGATGTCCCCCGGCTCCACGCCGGCCCGCCGGTGGGCGTCACGCATCACCGTGGTCACGGCGGACGCGTCGGGTGCGGTGGCGTGGAACCCGTCGCAGTTGACGGCCACCGAACGGACCTTGGCCCGCACGCGGGTGGGGTCGGCGCCCGCGCGGCGCACCACGACCGCGACGGCGCCCTCCCCCATCACCATGCCCGCGTGCGACTTGTCGAAGGGCCGCAACGATTCCGGCGTTTCGTTCTGGACCCGGTCCAGGGTGCCGAACGCGCTTTCGGTGATGGAGTCGGTGCCCGCGACCACGACCGTGTCGGCCAGACCCAGTTCGATCATGTCGGTGGCCATCGCCAGCGCGTACAGGGCGGCGGCGCAGGCGTTGGCGAAGGTGTAGGTGCGGGAGAAGCCGAACTCGGCCCGCAGCGCACGTCCGAAGTCCAGGTCGACGGGGTCGAACTCGGCGCCCTCCCGCCACCACAGCTCGGCGCTGCGCTGTTCCCGCAACGTGGTGCCGACCAGCACGGGCACGTCGCCCAGGTCGTCCAGCCCGGCGTCGGCGACCGCCTGGGCGACGGCCGTGTGCAGCCAGGAAGAGGCGCGCAGCACGGTGTCCTTGCCCGGTTCGGGCCGGTCGTCGATCTCGTAGGCGTGCCGCATCCGGTACTTGCTCGCGTCGAACGCCCGCAACGGCGCACGGGCGTCACGCGCGGCGCACAGGGCGGCGTAGATCTCGTCGGGGTCGGCGCCGACGTTGGCGACCGCGCCCCATCCGGTGATGTCCCAGCTCACGTCCGAGTCACCCGTTCCCTCAGCTTGTACTTGGCGACCTTGCCGGTCGTGGTGACCGGCAGGGTGTCGAGGAACTCCAGCCGGGCGGGCCGCTTGAACGCGGCCAGCTCGGTGCGCAGCCGGCTGCGGATCGCGCGGCGGACCTCGTCCTCGACGGACCCGGCCGCGGGCACCACGTAGGCCACCGCCTGTTCCAGGCCGTGTTCGTCCGCGCCGCCGACCACCGCGCACTCCCGCACGCCTTCGGTGCCGCGGATCACCGTCTCGATCTCCGCGGGCGCGACCTTGTAGCCGCCGAGGTTGAGGATGTCGTCGGCCCGGCACAGGTACTCGAAGACACCGTCGGCGTCGCGGCGCACCAGGTCTCCGGTGTAGGCGCCGCCATCGGCGAACGTCAGCGCCGTCGCGTCGGGCTGGCCGATGTAGCCCAGGGCGACCGTGGGGCCCGCGATGTGCAGGCGGCCCGGCTTCCCATCGCGCACCGGCTCGCCGTTCTCGTCGCGGACGGTCGCGGTGGTGCCGGGGACCGCGACCCCGACCACCCCATGCGGCGGGCGGTCCACCGGTGATAGGAGCACCACGTGCATGACCTCGGTGGCTCCCAGGCAGTTCATGAACTCCGCGCCGAACGCGGCGGCGATGCGCTCGCTCAGCTTCGGCGGGCAGTTCTCCCCTGCCGACACGCACAACCTCGGCGAGTCGAACGCGGCGGGCTCCTGCTCGGCCAGTTCGACCAGGTCGGCGTAGAGCCGAGGCACCGAGCACAGGACGGTGGGACGGTGCCGGCGCAGCGCCGCGGCCACCGCGTGCCGGTCGACCGCGCCCCGGATCAGCACGACCCCGGCTCCCGCCGACAGCGCGCACAGCACGGAACTGCCGAAGCCGTAACCGAAGGACAGCCGTGCGGTCGCGAGCACCAAGTCGTCCGGACCGATGCGGTCGACGCTGCCGAAGCCGTCGAGCATCGCCACGACACCGCCCGCGCTGTGGCGCACGCCCTTGGGCATTCCGGTGCTGCCGGACGTGTACTGGACCAGGGCTTCATCGCCTGCGGCCCGCGTGGACGGCTCCGGGGAAGCGGTGGGAGACGTGAGAAGTTCGGCGCGGACCTCGTCGCCGGTGCGGACCAGCTGCCAGTCGCGGGCGTCTCGCAGGGCGGAGTGCTTCGCGGCGGGCAGGTCGAGGTGCACCAGCCGCGCGTCGCTGTCCTCGGCCACGTAACGGAGTTCGGCCGCCGTCAGCACGGGGCTGACCAGCACCGGAACGCAACCCGCCCACCACAGCCCGAGCACGGCGACAACCGTGGCCACAGAGTCCTCGGCGACGACCAGTCCCCGGACGCCTGGCTTGACGCCTTGTGCGCGCAGGGCTGTGCCGTAAGCGCCGACGGCGGCGTGCAGCCGGGCGTAGTCGACATCGCCGACGTCGGGGTCGATGTACGCGCGGCGGCTCCCGGCCCCGGCCTTGACGTGGCGGCCGACGAGCAGGTCAACCAGGTCAACCTCCGGGGCCGACGTTCCAGTCCGGTCGGGGCGATCGGTGCGATCGGTGCGATCGGTGCGATCGGTGCGGTCGGCGAGGAGCGCGGCGACCTCGTCCACGGTGCGGACCGAGGTGGCCTCCGCGTCGCCGATCGACACCCCGAACTCGCGTTCGAAACGGGTGATCATGGCGACCTTCTCCAGCGAATTCGCGCCGAGTTCGTCGTAGAAGGAGGCGTCGAAACCGATCTGCTCGACCTCCATTTCCAAAATGGAGGCGACGATCTCACGAACACGGTCGCGGGTTACCGGATTACGGTCGGGCGACATTGCGATGAACTCCTCGTCGCGGCCGGCGAACACGGCTGGGAAGACGGCTGGGAAGACGGCTGGGAAGACGGCCGAGCATCTGCGCTGAGCAGGGGAAGCCGCTCGGGAACGAAGCTACACGCCAGGTCAGGGGCGGACACTACCTGGAGAGGTAGACATCGCCTACCGGAGCGAGTAGTTCCGAATTCGCCTATTTCCGGTACCTTCCGATGGCGGCTACGGCCGACCCGGCGGAATTCATCACCACATCCGAGGCAAGGTGGACAATGGGACCGAGTCACCGCACGATGATCGACCCGAAGCTGCGCACCGAGCTCGCGGAGCGCACTGATTTCGGGGGCGGGAACGCCTGGCGCGTGGCGCTGGAATCAAGCCCTTCGCCCGACGCGACGTTGGTCCGCACCGACCGGCCGTTGGTGGACCAGGACGGGCACGACCGCACGGAGTTCAGCATCCGCGCGCTGGTCGCCCTGGCCGACGCGTGGTCGGCGTGGTACCTGGCCCAGGGCGTCGGCCCGCGCGACCGGGTCGTGGTCTGGCTCGACGACTCCTTCGAGGACCAGGTGCACCTGACCGCGCTGGCCCAGATCGGCGCGATCGGCGTGCTGATCAACGGCCGGATGCCGGCGGACATGGCGCTGGGCCTGATCCGCCGCACCGCACCCGTAGGCATCTACACCGACGAACGGCACCGCCCGATGGTGGACGGCAGCCAACTGCCCGACGTGCGGTGGGTGCGCACCCGTGCCGAGATCGGCGCGCTGACCGCGACCCTGCCGGAGTCCGCCCGCTACGTCCACGGCGACAACGACCCGGTGGTCATCTGCCACACCTCCGGCACCACCGGCAACCCCAAGCCGGTGATCTGGGCGCACCGGCAGAGCGTGGCCGGCGTGCAGTACCGGCTGGCCAACTACCCCGAGCCCGACGACGCGGTGATGCTGTCGGCCGCGCCGCACTCGCACTCGGGCGCCATCGCGTTCACGCTCTACGTGCTGCTCGCCGGTGTGCCGTTGGTGGCGATCTCCGACATCACCGGCGAGGGCTTGGCGCGCGGCATCGCCGAGCACCGCCCGTCGGCCGTGCTGTCGTTCAACCAGACGTTGGTGGAGTTGCTGGACACCGACCCCGACCCGGCCGACCTCACGTCGGTGGCGGTGTGGGTGAGCATCGGCGACTCGGCGCACGACGCGCACAACCGGGCGTTGATCCGGTTCGGCAGCCACGTGGTCGACGGCGAGGTGGTGCCCGGTTCGATCGTGGACGACGGCCTGGGCTCCTCGGAACTCGGCTGGGCCGCGCTGCGGCACGTCGTCACCGCGGACACCCCGCCCGATCCCCGGCACCTCGGCACGGTCGTGCCGATCGCGCAGGTGGCGGTGCTGCGCCCGGACGGCACCGAGGCCGAAGCCGACGAGGTGGGCCTGCTCGGCGTGCGCAGCCCGTCGTTGGCGCACGGCTACTGGAACGACTCCGACACCACGTACCGCAGCCAGCTCGCGGGCTACTTCCTGTCCGGCGACCTCGTGTACCGGACGGCGGACGGCAACTACTACCAGGTGGACCGCGCGGTGGACGCGATCCGCACGGAGGACGGCGACGGCTACTCCATCCTGATGGAGGAGGTGCTGCTGCTGAACCTGCCGGAGATCGTCGACTGCGCGGTGGTCGCGGGGCGGCACGAGGGCGCGACGGTGCCGGTGGCCGTGGTGCGCCCGCGTGACGGCGACGGCCCGACCGACCTCCTGCCGCGGGTGAACAAGATCCTGCGGGAGGCGCGTCAGCCGGAGGTGGCGGTGCTGGAGATCGCGCAGTCCGAAGAGGACATCCCGCTGGGTGCGACCGGCAAGATCCTCAAGCGGCGGATGCGGGACAAGTACGCGGACCTGGCCGGTTACCTGCCGACGCGCACCGCCGCGACCACGGCGACGACGCTGGGCGGTTTGGCGTGATCACGACGACCGGGCCGAACTGCATGGACGTGGCGGAGGAGGTCAACCGCGCCGGCGTGACCACCCTCGCGGAACGGCTGGGCATCCGCTTCCTGACGGCGTCCGCGGAACTCGTGGTGGCGACCATGCCGGTGGCGGGCAACACGCAACTGCACGGGATGCTGCACGGCGGCGCGTCGGTGGCGCTGGCGGAGTCGCTGGGTTCGATCGGAGCCGCGCTGCACGCCGGGGAGGGCCGGATGGCGCTGGGCGTGGACGTCAACGCGACCCACCACCGCGCCGTCCGCGGCGGCATCGTCACCGGCACCGCCAAGCCGTTGCTGCTGGGCAGATCGATCGCCACCTACGAGGTGGTGATCCACGACGAGGACGGCGCCCGCGTGTGCACCGCCCGGATCACCTGCGCGATCCAGCAGAAGGGCCGCCGACCGCGGCGGTGATCCGGGCCGGACCGATCACAGCCGAACCGATCACGGCCGGGAGCGGGCCAGGGCGCCTTCGGGCAGTCGTTCGAGCAGGTCCGCGACCGTGACCCCGCGCAACGAGTCCCGCCACGCCTGGTGCGCGGCGGTCATCACGGAGTTGACGGTGCACGGTTCGGCGCACAGCTCCGGCGGAGCGGCCCCGCGCCCGCGCCTGCGGATCTCCTGGCAGGTGAACGGCGGCGCGGAGCCCTCCACCGCCTCCACCACGTCCAGCGCCGTGATGTCGGCGGGCGGGCGGGCCAGCCGGAAACCGCCGTTGGGCCCGGAGGTGGACTGGAGGATGCCCGACCGCACCATCGAGTGCAGGTGTTTGACCAGGTAGGCCTCGGGCAGGTCGTACTCGGCGGCCAGCTTCTGCCGCGACACCGGCGGACCGTCGGGCGTGACGGCGAGCAGCACGGCGCAGTGCAGGCCCCATTCGACACCACGGGAGAGCTTCACGGTGACAGCTTAACCGCCCTATCGTGGACATTGAATGTCTTCTATAGTCGCCCACGTCGAAGATCCACCGCCCGGGTCGGACCGGGCCCGTGCGAAGGAGCGTCATGACCAAAGCCGTCTCCCAGGGACCCGCGGAGGTGACCGAGTCCCGGGGCAGCTACGCGGTGATGCTCGTCGTGCTGCTGTCGGCCACGTTCATCGTGCAGTTCGACTTCTTCGTGGTGAACGTGGCCGCCCCGTCGCTCGGCACGGACCTCCAGGCGAGTGCCGCGGCCTTGGAACTCATCGTGGGCGGCTACGCGTTCGCCTACGCCAGCGGCATGATCACCGGCGGCCGGCTGGGCGACCTGCACGGTCACCGCAAGCTGTTCGTGATCGGCGTGATCGCCTTCACGGTCACCTCGCTGCTGTGCGGCATCACGGTCACCGCCGAGCAGCTGGTGCTGGCCCGGCTGGCGCAGGGCCTGGCCGGCGCGCTGATGGTGCCGCAGGTGCTCGCCGTGATCACGTCGGACTTCCCGGCCGAGGCCCGTGGCCGGGCGTTCGCGGGCTACGGCATCGCCTTGGGGCTGGGTTCCATCGCAGGGCAGGTGCTCGGCGGCGCGATGGTGCAGGCCGACGTGGCCGGGCTGGGCTGGCGGCTGATCTTCCTGATCAACGTGCCGATCGGCATCGTGACGGCGATCGTCGCGGCGCGCGTGCTGCCCGACAAGAGGGACAACCCGCAGACCGGGCTGGACCCGCTCGGCGCGCTCGGCCTGTCCGCCGCGCTGGCGTTGCTGCTGGTGCCGCTGGGCATGGGCCACAGCGCGGGCTGGCCCGCCTGGACGTGGATCTGCATGGCGCTGGCCGTCCCGGTGGCGGCGGCGACCCTGCGCTGGGAGCAGCTGCTCGGCCGGCGCGGCAAGAGCCCGATGCTGGACCTGGCGCTGTTCCGGGTGTCGTCGTTCCGCGCGGGTCTCATCGCCGGTGTCGCGTTCAACCTGTACTTCGGCAGCCTGATGTTCACCCTCACCTTGTTGTTGCAGTCGGGCCTGAACCTCAGCCCGTTCATGGCTGGTGTGGTGTTCTCGCCGATGGGCGTGTTCTTCTCGCTCAGCGCCATGTACGGCGGCAAGCTCACCGCCCGGTTCGGGATGAACTCGTTGGTGTGGGGCAGTCTGGTCACCGCGGTCGGCCTCGTGCTGCTCGCCGTGGGCCTGAACGTGTCCGGTGCGGACATCGGCCTGGGCTGGCTGCTGTTCTGCCTGGCGCTGGTCGGCCTGGGCAACGGTGCGGTGCTGCCGTCGCTGATGGGCGCCTCGCTGATCAAGGTGGAGCCGCAGGCCGCCGGCGTGGCCTCGGGCGTGCTCACGACGTCGCAGCAGTTCGCCATCTCCGGCGGTGTCGCGGTGATCGGCGCGCTCTACTTCAGCCTGATCGGCGACCGGACGGGCGGCGCGGCGCACGCCTCGGCGATGCAGTGGGCGCTGTGGATCAACCTCGTGCTGGTGTTCGCGGTGATCGGCATGGTGTTGGTGCTGAAGCGAATCGAGAAGGAGACGCGGGCTTCGTGACGGCGGACTCCGGTCCAGTGGCGCTCGCCGCTGGACCGGACCCGTTCACGCGCCGACGATCCCGGTCCGCACCGCGTACGCCGCGGCCTCGGCCCGGTTGCGGACCTGCAACTTGCGGTACGTGTTCTTCAGGTGCCACTTGATGTTGTCCGACGTGCAGCACAGGGTGCGCGCGATCTCGGAGTTGAGCGCGCCGTCGCACACCTGCTCCAGGATGTCCCGTTCGATGGCCGTCAGCATCGGGTTCGGGGTGGGCGACCTGGACAGGAAGCGCACCAGTCCGCTGCCCAGCCTCGGCGGCAGCCAACTGCCGTCGCGATGGGTTTCCACCACCGCCAGCGCCACCTCGTTCACGTCGTCGGCCGACGCGAAGCCGCGCACACCGACCCTGGCCGCGGCGTAGACCTGGTCGTCTCCCATTCGTCCGGCCGCCAGGACCACTTTGGCGTTCGCGCCCATCACCAATCGGAGCACCGGGTCGGTGACGTCCGATTCGGCCATCAGCACCACCACCACATCGCATTTCGCCCGGCGCAGGTCGGCCTGCCGGACGGAAGTGCCCGACGTGCCCGTCAAACGCAGCACGACCCGCAACCCGGACCGCCCGGCCAGGTCGTCCGCGAGTCCGTCACCCGATTCGGAATCCGTGCACACCACAGCTGTTCGAATGTCACGCATGTCCGCCAGCCCCCGAGCTGCCGCAGTTCACAAATCGTGAATGGATGTAACCTGATCATCACGACGAACGGCATCCGCCAAATGCCGCACGGTGGGAGCGCTCGACGACAGCACACGCCGAACAGTGATCGACCCGGTAGCCCATTCGATTTACGCCACGACCCGGGAACGCCATTCCGGCACCGATTTTCGACACACGGTAAGGGGAAAGAATGCGGGGAAACGCCTGAACGGAGCAGTCCGGACGAAACACGGACGCTTCAGCTTCCCGAATTGCGGGACAATACAATCCGGCATCCCGAACGCGGGGCCGGGTGATCGTAGCCACCCGGCCGCGCTCCACTACACCGTTTACCGCCCGGCGCTTTAGTCGTACCTGTCCTGGTTCAGGAACCGGGCGAAGCCGCGCCACGAGTTCGGTCCCATCACACCGTCGATCGGGCCGGTGTAACCCCACCTCGCGGCCAGCCGCTGCACCGCCGCCCACGTGTTCGCGCCGGGCACGCCGTCGATCGGACCGGTGTAGCCGTACGCGCGCATGGCCCGCTGCAACGCCGCGTACGTGTTCGCTCCCGGCACGCCGTCGATCGGACCGGTGTACCCCTGCTCGATCCGCAGCCAGTTCTGCGCGCGCTTCCACATGATCGGGCCGGGGACGCCGTCCTGCTCCGTGGTCGTCTTCGGCAGGCCCGTGCCACCGCCCAGGAACGTCAGCGGGTTGATCCGCGTGCCGCTCGGGTTGATCATGTGCCAGTGCAGGTGCGGGCCGGTGGACGACCCGGAGCCCGGTGCGCCGGCCGCGCCGCCGGACAGCCCGACGACACCGCCCATGCCCACCCGCGTGCCGTTGGCCAGCAGGAACTGCGACAGGTGCATGTACTGGGTGCGGTAGCCGTTGTCGTGCTGGATGGTGACGGTGTGGCCACCCGTCCCGTTGTACGGGATGTTGGTGACCACACCACCACCCGCCGCCGGCAGGCGCGTGCCGACGGACATCCCGTAGTCGATACCGCCGAGCGATCCGCTGTTGAGGTGGTCCTGCCAGGTCCCGGTGATCGGGTAGGCGCTGAACGGGTGGTAGAACCCGGCCGGAGCGGCGAGCGCGTGGCCCGCACCCACACCGACCGCGGTGACGACACCGGCCGCCACCGTTCCGTGCAACAACGCCCGTCTGCTGATCCCGTCGTTGGTCCTGTCGTTGGTCATCGACCGACTCCCACGTTCGAGGGCTGTGTGAGCCCGAACGTTAGGGACAGCGCGGACCGCCGACATGGTGCGTTCGACCGACGGCCGTTCGGGTGGCCCGGCAGGGACCGGGCCACCTACGGGCTACTTCTTCCAGGTGATCGGGGACTTGACGTAGTCGTCGCCCCGGTCGTACGTCGCGCCCGAGACGCCGGCGCCTTCACGCGCTCCCTGGAGGACGCACGTCTCGTACTTCGCGCCCGCCGTGGTGAAGTCGCGGGCGGCGTTCTCGGACTTGCACTGGGCCGTGTCGCCGGTGATGATCACGCCGGTCGACCTGCCGTCCAGGCCGATCGCCCGCATGCTCACCGAGGAGTAGGAGAGGTCCGTGCCGCTGACGTTCTCCACGGAAACCCTGATGTAGTAGGGCGTGATGCCCTTGGCCTTCTCGCCGAACGCGGCCAGGTCGGCGTTGGCGCCTTGGTCGATAGCGGTGACGACGAGCGCGATGGTGCCTTCCTTGTCGTTGCCGTACTTGAACGGCACGACCGCGCGCTCGCCGACCTTGAGGGTCGAGCCGGGCGGGGTGACGTCCCCGACGGGGGCCTTCGCGGTGGGCGACGCCGCGCTCGACTTGGAGCTCGACTTGGTGGTCGTCTCGGTCGACTCCTCGGTCGAGGTCGAGGTCGATGCGGTGGAGGCGGGCGAAGCGGTGCCGGAGGTGCTCGCACCACAGCCCGACAGCAGCAGGGCGGCCGCGCCCACGGCGGCGATCAGTGCGCCATTGACGTGAAGCATGACGGGGACTGTATCCGCTGTCCGGTCGGATCGCTGTGGTCCGTTCGCACCACAGCCCCGATCTTCGGCCGTCAAAGATCATCCAGATGGACCAGGCCGTCCTGGATCGCACGTGCTACCAGCGCGGCTTTGGTCGGCGCCTCCCGACCGCTCATCGCGTACTTGAGCCGAATCCGCTCCAGGTGCGAGTTGACCGTGCTCAGCGAGATCCCCAGCTGCTGTGCCACGAAGTCCTTGGACTCCGACTGGAACCACTGGACCAGCACTTCGGTTTCCCGCGCCGACAACCCCGGCCGGTGGGCGGAACTGTCGCCGGCGAGCGCGCCCGCCAAGGCCGGCGGCGTGTACGGCAGGCCCACCGCCGCCGCTCTCGTCGCTTGAAGGATGTGCTCGGCGCCTTCGGCCTTCGTCAGGTAGCACAACGCGCCCAGTTCCAGGCATTGCAACGCGATCTCGTCGTCCGCGCGCATCGAGTAGACGACGACCCGCCGTCCCGCCTGGACCAGTCGGCGCAGATCACCCAGCGCCGGGTTGGGTCCGCTCAGGTGCAGGTCGAGGATGACGACGTCGGCCTCCGCGCCGTCACCGACCCAGGCGACGCCGACGTCGTCACCCGCGGCGGCCACCCGGATCGGCGGCGTGCCGGACGACAGCCAGTGGGCCACCCCGGCCCGGACCGCGGGATGGTCGTCCACGACTACGACGCTCACCTGCTGGTCCGCCGCCATCTGGCCTCCATTCGAACGTGCTCACCATAGGTGCCGCAGTCGACCTCGACCCTCGGCCAGGCGGCGGCGTCCACGTCGACGCCGGCGTCCGTGACCACGGCGACCCGCACCTCTTTGTCGGTGCGCAACACGCTCACCCGTGCGCGCGCCCGTGCGGCCGACAGCGCGGCGACGACCGGCCCGGTGAGGTCGCGGCGCACGTCCGCCGGCACCGGCGTGGCCGTGCCGCTGACCGCCAGGGACACCTCGACACCGCGCCGCTCGGCCACGTCGACGCACGCGGCGACCTCGTGCACCAACGGGTCGGGGACGTCGTCGTTCTCGGCGAACAGCCTGCGCAGCTGGGTCGCCGCGAGCGCGCACCGCCGCCGGGTGTCGTCGTCACGGGGGTCCAGCACGCCGTCGGCCAGGTCCGCCAACAACGGCAGCGTCACGCCCAACTGCCCGGCGAAGACGCTCCGCTGTCCCTGCTCCCACTGCTCGGCCAACGCCACCCTGGTCACCATCCGGTCCCGCTCGGCGGCCACCTCCATCGCCTGGCGGGTGCGGCGGCGCAGCATCTCGGTGATCATCAGGACCGCCAGCTGGACGCTGACCGAGCTGAGCACGACCGTCCCCACGGCGCCGACTTCCGCCCGCTCCACCAGCGCCACCGGCAGGAACCTCACGATGTTCGCCGTCACGTCCACCGCCAGCACGGTGAGCAGCACCGGCACCCGGTCTAGGAGGAGCAGCAGCAGGTGCCACCCCACCAGGCCGAACGACCAGTGCGGGTCGCGGAAGAAGCCGTCCGGGGGCAGTGCGGCGGCGGCTGCGGCCGAGGCGGCCAGCACGATCACCGTGCCGACGACCACGACGCCGAGAGGCAACGGCTTCCGGCGCACCACCCACACACCACAGGTGACGGTGACGAGCGACAGCGCGGTGAACGCGGCCACGGCGAGCCACTCCGGCCGGTGCCCGTACTCGACCAGCCGCCTCAGGCACAGCCCGAACTGGACCACGCCGACGACGCTGAGCAGCGCGATCCGCATCGTGGCGTGCACGTGGTCGGCGGCGGCGCGGCCCTCAGCCACCGGGCCACTCCAGCCGCACGGACGTCCCCTCACCGGGACGCGAGGTGACCGCGGCGCTGCCACCGACGGCGACCATGCGTTCGACGACCGAGCCGCGGATGCCGCGGCGGAAGTGCGGGACTTCGTCGGGGTGGAAGCCCAGGCCGTCATCGTCCACCTCGACCACGAAGCGCTCGCCCTCACCGTGGACGCTGAGCGCGGCGTGCCGCACACCCGCGTGCCGCTCGACGTTGGCCAGCGCCTCGCGCACCGCGCGCACCAACGCGAGCGCCACCGACGCCGGCGCCACCGACCCGACCTGCCACCGCGTGTCGACGGTCAGCGGGCTGCGCTCCACCACGGCACGCAGCGAGGCGGTGAGGTCCACCGGGCTGTCCTGCGTCGTGGGGCCGCCCGAAGCGCCGGTGAGCACGGCCAGGTCGTGCCGCGCGTAGTCGGCGACCTGCGCCGGATCGGTGTCACGACCGTGCACGGCGACCAGGAGGAACGTCGCCGAGGCGGTGTCGTGCAGCAGCGCGAGGTACTCCCGTTCCCGCCGGTGCCGTTCCAGCGCCACCGCCTCGGCCCGTTCGAGTGCCGCACGGCGTTCCCGCAACTCGTCCACGCGCCTGCTCGACCGCCGCATCAGCACGAACGCCAGGCGCGTCAGGCCGACCTCGACCACCAGCCGCACGGCGGTCGCGCTCCCGTCACCGAGCCCGACCACCGCGAGGTAGAACGCGAGCAGCCCCGCCGTGGCCGGCAACGCGACCTTCGGCGACCACTCCCACTGGAAGGTGATCGCCGTCGTGGTCAGCGCGTTCAGCGCCCACTGGTTGGGATGTCCGGCGGTCCACTCCTGGGTCGCGGAGATCGCCACGACGCGCGCCACCGCGAACACGAGCGCCAGTGGCCGCGCCCGTCCGGAGATCCCGACCCAGCAGTCCACCACCGCTCCGACGACCACCAGCCCGAGCAACGCGAACCCGAGCGGCAGTACGTCATCGGGGACCGCCAAGAGCCCGAAAACGCTGATCAGCACCAGTCCGATGCCACGCACCGGTGGCGCGAACCTGCGTGCGGCGGCCAGGAACTCCGCCTCGACACTCCCCCGTGAACCCGGCGACATCGGCCGGCGCGACGCCGACGGTCGCACTACCGGTCTGCGAGCGGCGCCGACAACCACCCGCAGACCCTAACAACGCGGTACGGCCCAGGTCAGCGTGCGGCGACGGCGTCGACCTCGAACAGCATCCCGGGCAGGGCGAGGGTGGCCACGCCGAGCAGGGTCTGCACCGGTGGCTTATCGCCCCAGATGCGGGTGATGCGTTCGCGCATGACGGGGAGGCGGTCGGCGTTGTGGTCCACGACGTACGTGCCGAGCCGGACGACGTGGTGGTAGTCGAGGCCGACGGCGCGGAGTGCGGCGCCGAGGTTGGCGTAGGCCCGGTCGACCTGGGCGGCGAAGTCGTCCGAGACGAGCTGCCCGTCGCGGTCGCAGCCGTACTGGCCCGCGATGAACACGAGGTCACCGGTGGTGGCGGCGACGTGGCTGTAGCCGTAGCCGGTGGGGTCGTGCAGTTCGTCGGGGTTGCTCAGGTTGTGCGGCACGGTGTCGATGTCCTTCAGGTTGGCGAGTGGCTGCGGTTCGTTGCACGAACAATCTTAGTTCGTACCACGAACCGCTACCTCACCGACCTCGCTCCACCAGCCGCCGCACGCCATCCGCGACAGCGAACAACGGCGCATGCGGCCGTCCGCCCGAGTACGGCACCGCCACCAAGTCCCCGACACGCACATCCTCCGGCAGCGACACCTCCGGCGCCTCACCCGAATGCCCCACGACCCGACGGACGCCGGTCGACGCGGTCGGCACCCGGCCGATCACCCGCATGATCGGCCCCGGTGGACCGTCGACCGACACCACACCACAACACACCGACCGCACCCGGCACACGCCCACCACCGCCCGCACGACCAGCGAACGGCCCGGCTCCACGGTCAGCCGCGGCGGCGTGACGCCCTGGGTCGACGACTCCCCGTTGATCGCCACCCGCAGCCGGGTGGCCAACCCGGTCAGGTCGAACGCGGCGGGCGCGTCGGCGGTGATCTCGACCGCCAACTCGTCCAGCTCCACGCCGTGATCGCGTCGCAGCCGCGCGATCGCCCGCACCACGTCCCGCGCGCACGCCTCGGTCGACGGCACGTCACCGGACATCCGGTAGCGCAGGCCACGACCGCGCAGGCCGGGCTCGGCCACGACAAGCCCTTCCTCCGCGCACCACCCCAGCACCTCCGGCCACGGCAGCTCCACCGGCGAGCACACCACCCGCGCCCCGGGCAGCACGTCCACGTACGCCCGGCAGGAACGCCGCACCTCGTGCTCGCTCAGCACGTGCACGGGGGTCCCGAACGTCCCCGCCAGACCGGCCAGGTCCACCCCGCCGACGCCCACGTGACCGGTGTCCGCGACCACGGTGTCGGCGGGCCACCGGTCGTCCTCCAGCCGTGCCCGCGTGATGCCGCGCAGGCTGGGGATCAGCTCGACGAGCGTCACGCCGAAGCCGCGACCTGCGCGGCCGGTGTCGGGGTCGATCCGCCGCGAGGCGGCATGGTGAGCGCCAGCACCGCCGCGCACAGCAGCACGCTGGTGGACGAGGTGATCAGCACGACCCAGTCGAGCGCCAGGATGCCGAAGCACATCCACATCACGTTGCAGAACGCACTGAGCCACCACCGCGGCCGGGACACGCCCCGCACGTCGTGGTCGCCACGCCGGCGTTGACGGATCAGCGACACCACCTGCGCGCCGATGGCGAAGATGATCGACGCGCCGACCACCGAGCCCGCCACCGTGCCGCCGCCGACCAGACCGACCACCGCGAGCCCGCCCAACGTGATCACGAGCAGCGGAAGCCACTGGCGGGCCGCCAACTGGCCGAGCCGCACGTGTCCGGCGAGCACCGCCACCGCCGCGGTGAGCGCGATGCCGTTGGTCACGATCTGCGCCGGGCTCTGCGTCCACAACCCGTAGCCCGTCCACCCGACGCCGTAGAAGACGGCGAGCACGCCCGCCGCCGGCGACAGGCCCTGGAACTTGCGGCCCACCCACAACCGCCACGCTTGCGGCCATGCGGCGGCGGCGCCACACGTGCCGCCGATCCACCCGAAGATCTCCGCGACCAGCATCTGTCCCTCACATCCGTTTCATGGAAGCCTTGACATCCCTGAACCTCAGCGCCGCACCTTGAGCAACCGGTCGTCCGCCGCCGCCCCGTCCGCCGGCGACTCGCCGGTCCGGCGTCACAGCGCGCGGGAGACGACGAGTCGTTGGATCTGGTTGGTGCCTTCGACGATCTGGAGGAGCTTGGCCTCGCGCATCCACCGCTCGACGGGGTGGTCGACCACGTACCCCGCGCCGCCGAGCACCTGCACCGCGTCGGTGGTGGCCTTCATCGCCATGTCGGTGGCGAAGAGCTTCGCCTTGGCCGCCTCGATGGAGTACGGCAGGCCCGCGTCCTTCAGCCGGGCCGCGTGCAGCACCAGCGCGCGTGCGGCCGACACCTGGGTCGCAATGTCCGCCAGCATGAACCCGATGCCCTGGAACGACATGATGGGCTGACCGAACTGCTCGCGTTTCTTCGCGTAGTCGGCGGCGTAGTCGAGCGCCGCCTGCGCCAGGCCGACGGCGCACGCGCCGATGGCGAGCCGGCCGCTGTCCAGGGCGTCCATGGCGATCAGGAAACCCTTGCCGGGCCTGCCGATCAGCCGGTCGTCCGCGACCCTGGCGTGGTCGAAGACGATCTGGGCGGTCGGCGAGGACGACACGCCCATCTTCTTCTCCCGCTTCTGCGGCAGCAGGCCCGCCGTGTCGGCGTCGACCAGCAGGCACGACAAGCCGCGTGCGTCCGGACCGCCGGTGCGCGCGTAGACGGCGTAGTAGTCGGCGATACCGCCGTGGGTGACCCAGGCCTTGGTGCCACGCAGGATGTAGTCGTTCCCGTCACGGGTCGCGGTGGTGGCCATCGAGGCTAGGTCCGACCCGGCTTCCAGCTCCGACAGGCAGTTCGCGCCGAGCAGTTCGCCGCCGAGCATGTCCGGCAGGTGCTTCTTGCGCTGCACGTCGGTGCCGAAGCGCGCCAGGCCGTGACAGGACAGGGTGTGGACGTTCAGCGCCTCGCCGACGGCCAGCCACCGGCTCGCGATCAGCTCGACCACGTGCAGGTAGACCTCGTACGGCTGGCCTCCCCCGCCGTGCTCCTCCGGGTAGGGCAGGCCCAGCAGCCCGGCCCGGCCGAGCGTGCGCACGGCGTCCCTCGGGAACTCGCCGCGTGCCTCGAAATCGGCCACGCGCGGCGCGAGTTCGCCGTCGGCGATCTCCTCCACCAGGCCGAGCAGGTCGGCCGCGTCCTCCGTCGGCAGCAGGCGTTGCACCTTCACGGCACGCTCACCTCCTCGGCGCACAGGCGTTCCAGCACCACGGCCACGCCGTCGTCGTCGCAGTCGGGGGCGATCTCGTCGGCGAACGCGTGCAGCGCGGGGTCGGCGTTGGCCATGACCACGCCGTGCCCGGCCCAGCGGACCATGTCGATGTCGGCGGACGTGTCACCGAACGCCACCACGTCGTCCGGGCCGAGGCCACGTCGTCGTGCTAGTTCGGCGAGCGTGCCCACTTTGCTGGCGCCTGGCGCGACGAGGTCGACGAAGCCCGGTCCGACGTGCGCGATGTCGACCAGCCCGCCCAACGCCGCGGCGAGCCCGTCCGGCACGGTGCCGTCGAGGTCCCCGCCGGCCAGCCACAGCTTCAGCACCGGTTCGGCGATGGCGGTGGGGTCGCCGAAGAACGACTCGCCGAGCAGCAACGGCGGCGGGTAGCCGTGCTGGTAGCCGACCGGTCCACCGCGCAGCACCCAGCCCAGGTGCAGCCGGGGGAACACGGCCCGGACCCGACGTGCCACGGTCGCCGCCGCGTGCGCCGGGATGGCGTCACTCCAGGTGACCTCACCGGAGGGCAGCTCGCACACCGCCGAGCCCACGCAGCAGATGGCCTCGCCGGCCAGCCCGAGGCGGGCCGCGTAGTCGAGCACGGCGGCCGGATGGCGCGCGGTGACGAACACGACCTCGACTCCGGCCGCACGGGCCGTGGCCAGCGCCCGTTCGCTGCGAACGGACAGCGTGTAGTCGCGGCGCAGCAGCGTGCCGTCCAGGTCGATCGCGGCGAGCCGGTAGCGCGGCGCGGTCATCGGACGACCCTCACGGTGGCCTCGAACATGTCGGCCAGCGCGGTGTCCGGCGCGTCGACCCCGAGGTCCAGCACCCTGATCACGTCGTCCAGGAACTCCGCCGCCCAGGGTGCGCCGTAGCGGTCGCTGCGGTAGCGCAGTTCGAGTTCGACGCCGTCCGGTCGGCGGTAGCCGAGCACCCGCAGCCCACCGCGCGGCACCTCGGGCATCGGGATCGCGATCGGCCGCACCCGCAGGCCGGGCACCTCCGGCCACTCCTGGCTGGAGTCCTCGACCAGGTCGAAGTCGAAGTTCAGGTACGACGGCAGCCGCGCCGGGTCGCGGTACCGGGCGCCGTACTGGGGGTGGCCGAGTTCGCGCATGATCAGCGAGTGCGGGATGCGCTGGTGCCGCATGGCTTCCCACAGCGTCCGGGCCTCGCGCAGGGCCAGCTCCCGGAACGAGGTCGCGCCGTCGAACACCGTCCGGAACGCGGCGACGGTCGCCAGGTAGCCGACCAGGTGTTGCGTCTCCGGCCGGGTGCGGTTGGCCAGCGAGCCGAACGTGGCCACGTCACCCGCCTCGGCGTCGTCCATCGTGGACAGCCTGCGCCGCCACATGGCCGCCTTCACCGCCGCCGACACCAGCACGATCAGGCTGGTGCCCTCGGCCGCCGCCAGCCCGGTGAGCCGGTCGACCTTCGGCTGGTCGAGCAGCGCGCGGAGCTTGACCAGCCGGGGCGTGCCGCCGGGTTCGCCCGCCGGGTCGGTCAGCCCCGAGGACGGGATGGGGTCGATGCCCGCGAGCTTCTTCCGCCAGTAGCCCACCTGCCGCTCCAGCACGGCGCCGCTGAGGTGATCGCGTTCCCACTCCGCGAAGTCCGGGTACTGCACGGGCAGTTCCGGCAGCTCCGGTGTCGTGCCGGCCGCACGTGCCCGGTAGATGGTCAGCAGGTCGCTCAACACCACGCGGACGGACCAGGCGTCGGTGACGACGTGGTCGATCGTCACGCACAGGACGTGCCGATCGGGTTCGAGTTCGGCGAGCAGGGTGCGGAACAGCGGGCCTTCGGCCAGGTCGAACGGCTCGCAGGCGTCCTCGGCCAGCAGTGCGAGCGCGCGCTCCAGCCGCTGCTCGGAGTCGTCCACCCGGATGCGCCGGAGCGCGGGCAGTTCGGCCAGCAGCCTGGCCCGCAGGACGTCCTCGTCCGGGAACGTCAGCCGCAGCGCCTCGTGCCGCTCGACGAGTTCCGTCACCGCCCGGTCCAGCAGGTCGGCGTCGAGCGGGCCCTCGATCAGCAGGCCGATGGCGATCTTGTTGTTGACGAACTGGACGTGCCGGCCGGTGGTCAGCCGCTCCTCCTGGGTGAACGACACCGGCAGGGGACGGTCGCGGGGGTACCGCGGGATGGCGCTCATCGCGTTCTCATTCCTTCGGGAGCAGGACGTGGATGCGGGGTGGCGGGCCGGACGCGGCGACCGCGACCTCGGCCCCGTCGAACGGGGACAGCAGCTGCCAGCGGAAGTCGCGCCACGCGCCGCGGCGGTGGCCTGGCCGGACCGGCACCCGGCCGGGCCGGAACCGGACGCCCTCGCCACTGGCCTTCAGGCACGCTTCCTGCACGACCCACAGCGCGGTGAAGACGCGGGCGCGATCGGCGGGGGCCAGCGCCGCCACCGCCGCCAGGTCCTCTTCACGGCAGCACCTGGTGAGCAGCCCCGGCGTGGGCAGGACGTGCTCCTGCACGTCGACGCCGACCGCCCGGTCCGGTGCGACGGCCGCCGCGAGCACCCGTGCGCTGTGCGAGACGCTGACGCCGATGTCGTTGTCCAGCACTGGTTTTCCGGTGGCCGTGACGCCGATCGCGGCCCCGGCGGACCGCGGGCCGAGCACCCGGCCGAGCAGCCAGCGCAGCAGCGCCCGCCCCTCCAGGTACTCCGCCGCACGACGCTCGGGCAGGCCCGCCGCCCGGTCCCGGTCGGCCGCCGTGGTGTGCCGACCGGGATCAGGACCGCGCCCGCGCCCGGCGAGCGTGACGACGACGCCGTTCACCGGGTCGGCCAGTGCGTAGTCTCCGGCCAGGAGCGTCCGACGCGGCGCACGGCGTACTCCCAGTAGGAGCGCACGGACAGGTCGGCGTAGATGAAGTCCCGCTTCAGCTCCACGTCCGCGTCGCTCGACCACTCGTACTTGCCCGCCGTGCCCTCGGCCATGAGCTGCAACCGGCACGCCCGTTCGAGCACCTGCGCGAAGATCGCCGCGTGCCGCACGCTCTTGCCCACCACAACACCGCCGTGGTTGCGCAGGAACACGCCGTTCCCGTCGGCGAGCACGGCCGCGATCGCGTCACCGGTCCCGATGTCCAGCACAGTGTTGGACGTGGTGGTGAACACGCCCGTGCGGCCCGCGAAGTACGCGCCGTCGTGCGAGAGGGGGTGCAGCACGAGGTCCGTCGCGCCGAAGATCAACGTGTAGGGCGCGTGGCTGTGCACGATCGCGTTCACGTCCGGTCTGGCCCGGTAGATCGCCTGGTGCAGCGGCAGTTCGGGCGGCGCGAGCTTGGGCGCGTCCAGGGTGTGGTCCACCGGGGCGATCACGACCTCGTCCGGTGTCGCCTCGTCGAACCCCACCAGGGCGTTCTTGATGACGAACGTGTCCGCGCCGGGCAGCCGCGCGGAGATCTGGCCCTGGTTGAAGTCGTCGTGCCCGTCGAGTGAGAGCATGCGCGCGCCCTGCGCCAACTGGGTGATGAGCCTGCGCAGAGCGGGTTTGTGGTCGGACATCTAGGCTCCCCGGGTACTGATGAGGTCGTCGTACATCTCCTGGGTGTCGTACAGCCCTGGTGCACGGGTGTTCAGCCACGTCACGGCACGGACCGCGCCGGTCGCGGCGGCGGTGAACGAGCCGACGCTGTGCCGCACGGTCACGGTCTCGGCCGCCCACGTCCAGGTGACCTCGTGCTCGCTGACGGTCAGGCCCGCCCGTGACGAGCTGACGTCCGCCGGTTCCCGCCCGCTCGCCGCGGTCCACACGTCGGCGAGGGCGATGGCGGTGGCGCTCGGTCGGTGCGCCTTGGTCGTCGGGTGCCGTTCCCACACGCTGGTCTCGGGGTGCGACGGCGCGATGGCGGCCAGGTGGGCGACGAGCCTGCGTTGGAGGTGGTGGCCGATGGCGAGGTTCGTCGCGCGCAGCACCGGCACGGAGGTCGCCAGCGCGTGGATCGCCTTCCACTGTGGACTGTCCAGATTGGACACGCATTCGACCAGTGCGGCGTTGTGCTCGGCGCAGTACCGGAGCACTCGGTCGTGCGCTTCGGGTGAACTGGCGTCCACCAGGACGTCCGCGGTGTCGTCGGTGTGCCAGCCGCTGCTCGACGCCGTCACCACGACCGGCAGCCCGAGTTCCCGGCACTGCCTCAGCACCGCGTCACCCAGCCTGCCCGTGCCGACGACGCCGACGCGGGGAAGTCCGTCACGCATCGACGTCCGCGCTTTCCCGGACGAGGTCGACCAGCGAGTCGATGGTGGCGAACCGCTCGGGATCGGCCTCCGGGTCGACGTACACGCCCAGTTCGTTCTCGATGGCGTCGATGAGCCGCATGTAGGACAGGGACGAGTAGTTCAACGCGCGCAGCGAGCCGTCCGCCGCGGTCACGTCGGCCTCGCCGATCGCGCCGTCGCCGCTGCTCACGATCAACCGGAGGAGTTCGGCGCGCAGCGTGGTGCTGTCGGTGTGCATGGGGTGGTCTCCTTGAGGTTCGGGATTCGCAGCCTGGGCTTCCCCCGCCTGGGACTCCCCGGCTTGGGATTCCCGGGCTTGGGATTCACAGGCTTGGGATTCACAGCCGGCGCAGCGCCGTGAGCGACGGCTTGCCGATGGAGTTCGCGGGGATCCGGTCGAGCAGGTGGATGCGTCCGGGCACCTTGAAGGCCGCGAGCCGTGCCGCGCAGTGCGCTCGCAACGCCGTGATCTCGAGTGGTTCGTCGGAGACGACGGCGGCGGCGACGAGCGGGTCGCCGTGCTGGTCGGTGGCCTCGAACACCACGACGTCGCGCACGCCGCGAGCGGTGCGCAACGCCTCGGCCACCTCGACCGGGTCGACCTTGCGCCCACCGACGTTGATCATGCGGTTGGACCGGCCGGTCAGCACCAGCGCGCCATCCCGCAGGAAGCCCTCGTCACCGGTGACGTACAGGCCCTCGGCGTCGATCCGGTCCTCGAACACTCCCGGCGCGTTGAGGTAGCACGACCCCATGGACTCGCTGCGGACGGTGATCGGGCGCGGCTCCCCGTCCACGCCCGCGCGCAGGTCGACGCCGGGCAGCGGCACGCCCAGCCCGTCGATGCGCGCGGGATCGGTGGTGAAGGTCAGCGGACCGGTCTCGGCGATGCCGTAGTAGTTGCTGATCGTGATGCCGGTGAGGTCGGCGAACGCCCGCTTGGTCTCCTCGCGCAGCGGCGCGCCCGACGACACGGCCACCCGCACGTCCGCCAACGCAGGCGTGCCGCGGCGAACTACGGACTCGTACAGCGCCGGGAACCCGACCAGCCGGGTGGCCTGCGCCCGGGTCAGGTCCCGGTGGACCCGGCCGGCGGTCGGCAGGCCCCGGCTCAGGTGCAGTGACGCGCCGGTCAGGAACGTCGCCAGCAGCGAGGTGTTGAACGCCAGCCCGTTCGACAGGGCGGCGAAGCAGGCGGTGCGGTCCTCGGCGTCGAGCCCGGTGCCCGCCGCCCAGTTGGCCGCCGCGCGGTACACGGCGTCACCGGTGAACTCGATGCAGTTGGGCTTGCCGGTCGAGCCGGAGGTGAAGCGGCAGACCTCGGTGTCGGGCCGGAGTTCGTAGCGCCGCCCGTCGACCGGCAGTGCGGTCACGTGCAGTGCTGTCATGTGCTGGGCGCCGGTCCCTTCGAACCGTCGGCCGCCCAACGCGCTCAGGTCGCGTTCGTCGTGGATCAACAGGTCGAGCGAGCAGTCGTCGGCGATGGTGGTCAACTCACCGGCCGTGAACGCGCTGTCGATCAGGAACGGCACGCCGCCCACGCGCAGCACCGCGAGGTACGCGGTCACGTAGGCCGCCGAGTTCGGCGCGACCAGGCCGACCCTCGGTCGGTCGCCCAACCCGACCCGCCCTTCCAGCACGGTGGCGAAGGCGTCCCGTTCGGCGAGCAGGGCCGAGCCGGTCAGGTCGATCGTCGGGTCGGTGACGGCGACCCGGTCCCGGTGGTGGCGCAGGTGCTCGGTGACGATCTCGGTCAGCACGGCGTTCCCCTCAGCGCTCGTCGTGGGCGTAGGCGGTGTGCGCGCGGTCCCACTTGGTCCCGGTGTCGTGCCCGGCGCCCAGCGCGATCAGGTAGAGGACTTCGTGGTCGCCGGGCAGCCGGGCGATCCGCCGCCACCGGTGCGCGTCGAACCCGCCGACGGCGGTGACGCCGAGCCCCGCTTCGGCCGCCCCCAGGTACAGCAGCTGCCCGACCGCGCCCGCCCGGAAGATCAGCTCACGCGGGTTCGGCCCGACGACCCGGTGCCGGGGCGCGTGGAAGACGACGAACGCGGCGGCGTCACGCAGGTGGTCTTGGTGCATGCACGCCTTCGCGATGTCGTCGGGGCACGGCGGCACGTCCAGGTCGACCCGACCGTCCCGGCCCAGCGGGATCACCGCGGGCGGCTGCCCGGCGACCGACCGGACCACCAGCGACACGTGGAAATCCGGGTCCGGCCGCAGGTCGGTGGCGTGGTGGGTGCCGATCGCGGACAACGCCCGCCGCAGCACGTCCGCCGGCACCTCGGCCGGGACGAACTCCTTGGCCGACGCCCGCACCAGCGACAGCTGCCGCCACCCGGGCGGCCTTGCCCCCGTGCCGCCCGCCACGAACGGGCCGGTGATCACGTTCCGGGCCGGCTCCGGCACGCCGTCGGCCGGGCCGAGCGAGTCCCAGCAGGCCAGTTCCAGCCACGTCACGTCCAGGTCGGACGGCCGCGCCGACGCCCGGCCCGACCACCTCGCGTCGGGCGCCGGTCCCGATCCCGGCCCCACGACCACCGCCGAGTGCAGTTCACGGCAGCGGCCGGTGAGGCCGAGGACGTCGTGCAGCGGTTCGCGGTCGAACCGCAGCCGCAACTGCGCGGGCACGCCGGTCTCGGAGGACACGCAGAGCAGGTTCGTGGCCAGGTGCGCCGCGTCGAGCTGGGAGTAGAGGTAGCCGCGGTCGCCGTACTTGCGCATGGACAGCCACGGCCGGCTGACCACGAAGACCACCGCGCCGCCGGGTTCGGGGAGGCGCAGCCCGGCGCGTTCACAGGACCGTGCGGCCGACCCGCCGGCCAAGCGGTGCACCAGCCTGCGCACCGGGTCGACGTGCAGGACATGCGATTCGTCGGAGTCGCCGACGATCACCACGAACTCGTACGGGTACAGCGCGCCCGCCGAGGGAACGGCCCGCGGCCCGCCCGACTTCGCCGCACCCACGTCTGTGAACGCCGCGTCGACGAGCCCCAGCGCGAGCCTGGCCCCCGGCTCCGTCAACGGGAACTCGCCCGCGTGGACGTCCGGTGAAGTGATCGACATCCGGTCCCACAGCCGGACCGGCACGACCTGGTGATCCACCCCGCCGGACAAGAGAACGCCACCGCGTCGCATGTTCGCCTCCCCCGCCTTCGACCGCCGACCCGGACCACCCACGACGGTGGCAATGGCCGGTCCACAACCGGTCCACCGCCGGTCCATGGCCGCCGACGACCGGTACACGCAGGAATTGGTTGAACCATTTGGAGGAGTGCGGCGGAGGTCGATGCGCCTACGCTCGATTACAGGGGAGACACGAATGACCACGGAGGGTGTCCTTGCTGTTCCGTGTACTGGGGGGCGTCGACGTCGTGCTGCCGAGCGGGCACCAGGTGGCCGTTCGGTCCGCGAAACAACGCAGACTCCTGACCGCGCTGTTGATGAACGCCAACCACTGGGTGTCGCTCGACAAGCTGGTCGACGCGCTCTGGGACGACGGCCCGCCGCCCTCCGCGGCCGGCAACACCAAGACCTACGTGTGGAGACTCCGCACCGCGCTGGTCGCCGCACGGATCCGCAGCGGCACCAACGGCTACCGCATCGACGTGGCCCGCGACGAGTTGGACCTGTTCCGCTTCGAGGACGACGTGCGGCGTGGTCACCAGGCGGCGGTGGCGCACGACTGGCCACTGGTCGAGCGGCTCGTGTCGGGCGCGATCGGGCTGTGGCACGGCGAGCCGTTCGCGGATCTGGAGACCCCGGACGCCAAGGTGTGCCGGGCCCGACTCGGCGAACTGCGGCTCACCGCGCAGGAAGACCTCGTCCGCGCGCAACTGGCGCTCGGCTCGCACGACGACGCGATCGCCGAGTTGCAGGCGCTCGTCGCGGCGCACCCGTTGCGGGAACGGTTGCGCGGCCTGCTGATGCTGGCCCTCTACCGGTCCGGGCGGCAGGCCGAGGCGCTGTGCGTCTACCAGGACTTCCGCGCCGTGCTCGACCAGGAGCTCGGGCTGGAACCGGGCGACGAGCTGACCGAGATCCAGCTCGACATCCTCAACCAGGCGCCGGAACTGCGGGCCGAACGCGGCGAACGCCCCGTCCGCACACGACTTCCCGGCCGCTCCGCCGAATCGCCGCCGGCGCAACTGCCCGCCGACATCTCGACGTTCGTCGGACGTGACGCCCACCTGGCGTTGCTGAACGAGGCCCTGGCCGACGGCGGCACGTCCCCGTGGGTGATCAGCGGCCTGCCGGGGGTCGGCAAGTCGGCGCTCGCCGTGCACTGGGCGCACCGCGTGGCCGACCGGTTCCCCGACGGGCAGCTCTACCTCGACCTGCGCGGGCACGCCGACGGGCCGACCGTGGGCATCGGCGAAGCGCTGGACCGGTTGCTGCGCTCCCTCGGCGTGCCGCCCGACCAGGTGCCGGCGGACCCGGGTGAGCGGGCCGGTGTGTTCCGGTCGGTGCTGGCGCGTCGGCGGATGCTGATCGTGCTGGACAACGCGAACGACTCCGGTCAGGTGCGCGCGCTGTTACCCGGCCACCAGGGCTGTCACGTCCTGGTGACCAGCCGGAACGAGCTGCGTGGCCTGGTCGCGCTCAACGACGCGCGGTCGTTGTCGCTCGGCGTGCTGCGGGAGGACGAGACGATCGACCTGCTGCGGAAGATCGTCGGCGCCCGGCGGGTGGACCAGGAGCCGGCCGCCGCGCGCCGACTGTGCTCCCTGTGCGGTCACCTGCCGCTGGCCATCCGGATCGCGGCGGCCAACCTGTCGAGCCGACCGCACCACCGGATCGGCCACCTCGCCGACCGGCTGGCGTCGGGCAACCCGATGGAGGCGCTCGCCGTCGGCACCGAGCCCGGCATGACGGTGCGCGCGGCGTTCGACCTGTCCTACCTCGCTTTGCCGACCAAGGCGCGGATCCTGTTCCAGCGGCTGGCCCTCGTGCCGGGCGCGGACTTCTCCGCCGAGGTGGTGGCCGTGCTCTGCGACGACGACCAGGGCAGCGCGGACCACCTGCTCGACGTGCTGTGCGCGGCGCACCTGGTGGACCACTGCGCGCCGCACCGTTACCGGTTCCACGACTTGTTGCGCGCGTACGGCGCGGAACGCGCGGGCGAGGGCGGGCAGGCGGAGGTGGCAGACCGGGTGTTGCGCTTCTACGTCCGCACCGCGACCGCCGCGGTGGCGGTGATCGACCCCGACGCGCGGCTGGTGGCGGATCGCGTGCCTACGCGCGCGTTCACCGTGCCGGCGGCGCTGGAGTGGTTGGACGCCGAGGCGTCGAACCTCGTCGCGGCGATGGCGCACGCGGCCGAACACGGTCCGGCCCGTCACGTGTGGCCGTTGGCCGACGCGCTGCGGGCGTACTTCCGGTTTCGCGGGCATGGTCCGGACTGGCTTCCGGAGGCCACCGCCGGGCTGAATGCGACCACCGGCGCCCCCATTGTTCACAAGTGTGATCAGCACCCGTCGATTCTGTTCACAAGTATGATTGGACGCATTGATCCCGCAGTCGGCAGCTGATCGATTCGACCGCCTTTGACCTCGACGTTCGATCGTATTCGACACTTACCCGACGCTGGCCGCTAATAACCGTTATTGACCGGCCACTTCCGGACCATCTAGCATTCGACCGAAAGCGGTTTCCCACAACGACGTGAGGAAGCACCTTGGACGCGTGGCATTGGCCGACGCGTGCCGGTGGATTTCTCCACAGCGGGTTCCGCCCAGCGTGAATAGTCGCCATCGCCAGTTCCGGCGTCCGGGTAAGTCAGAAGCGGAGTAGTCGATGAATGTTCAACCTCCAACCACGCGCGCCACACCGCCGCGCGGCGCGCGATGGCGCGTGGGCCTGGCAGCGGCGGCGGGTGCCACGGCGCTGGCCGCCACGCTCGTCGTCTGGCCGATCACGACCGCTTCGGCGGCGATCGGCGCGGGCACGTACACGGTGAAGAACGTCGGCACCGGGCACTGTCTCAACGTCCCCAACGGGACCGCGAGCGCCGGCGTCCAGCTCCAGCAGGCGTCGTGCGGCACCGACAGCAGCCAGCAGTGGAAGCTCACCGCGGTCAGCGGCGGGTACCGGATCAGCTCGGTCGCCACGGGCCTGTGCGTCGGCGTGCAGGACGCGTCCACATCGGCGGGCAAGGCGATCCAGCAGGTCGCGTGCACCGACGGCCCCGGCCAGATCTGGACCGCGACCGCGAGCGGCAGCAACTACCGCCTGGTCGACACCAACAGCACCAAGTGCATGAACATCAAGGACAGCTCCACCTCCGTCGGCGCGTTGGTGCAGACCAACTCCTGCGACAGCGTGGCCACCAAGCAGTGGACGTTGACCCCGACGAGCGGAGGGCCGACCTCGACGTCGACCTCCACTTCCACGTCCACCTCGACGTCCACGTCGACCACGACCACGACCACGACCACGACTCCTGGTGGTGGCGGTGACGGCAGTGGCCCGTGGCCGAGCAACACCGGCAGCGTGCACCAGACCACCACGAAGAACACCGGGACGTTCTTCGACGGCGGCATGAAGCGCTACTACGGCATCGGCGACGGCGGCCAGGGTGAAGGCCAGGACCCGATGTTCGTCGTGGCCAACGGCGGCACCATCCAGAACCTCTTCATCGACGCGCCCGCCGGCGACGGCATCCACTGCGAGGGCTCCTGCGTCATCCGCAACGTCTGGTGGAACGACGTGGGCGAGGACGCCGCCACCTTCCGCAGCTCCAGCTCCTCCGCCACCTACCTCGTCGACGGCGGCGGCGCGAAGTCCGGTTCCGACAAGGTGTTCCAGCACAACGGCGCCGGCACCGTGACCATCCGCAACTTCCAGGTCCACGGCTCCGGCAAGCTCTACCGGGCCTGCGGCAACTGCTCCACCTCGTACCAGCGGCACGTGGTCATGGACGGCGTCACCGCCCGCAGCACCAAGGTGCTCGCCGGCATCAACACCAACTGGGGCGACACCGCCCGCTTCTCCCGCATCACCGTCTACGGCAGCGCGGTCATCTGCGAGAAGTACAAGGGCGTGCCCAAGGGCAGCGAGCCCACCAAGATCGGCGAAGGCGCCGACGGCAAGAACTGCTTCTACTCACCGTCCGACATCACCTGGCGCTAGTCGATGGATCCGGGGTCGGGGTCGACGCCCCGACCCCGGATCCACCGATCGCCCACGGACGTTCCGCCCGAACCGCTATGGTCCTGATCAACACCACGGTGCGATCAGGGGGGATCCTGGCCATGTCGGGCGACGATCGAGCGCGCCTCGAAGCGCGCAACGCCGCCATGAAGGAACAGGTCAACGGCCTGTTGGACACCTTCAACCGGCAGGCCGAGATGCTGCGCGAAGCCCAAGTGGCGGCCGCGCAGACCACTGCCTCGCTGACGTCCAAGGACGGGCTGGTCCGTGCCTCGGTCGATTCCAGTGGAGTGCTCACCCACCTGGAGTTCGCGCCGTCGGCGTTCGAGCGGTCCACGCCCGAGGCTCTGGCAAGGTCCGTGCTGCAACTCGCACGTGAAGGCGCGAGCCAGGTGAAGCAACAGGTGAACGACCTGATGTCGCCGCTCACCGAGGGCCTGCCCGACCTGTCCGACCTGGTCGAGGGCGCGCCGTCGCTGTCGGCGCTGCTCCCCCGCTTCGACGCGCCCCCACCACCGGCCACGACGGATGACACCCCGTTCGAGGACCGCAGCGCGCTCGCTCCTCAATCACCGTCGTCTCCGCCACCGCCACCCGCCGCACGTAGGCGCCCCGCGTCCGCCGATGACGAAGACCTGCCCGACAGCTGGCTCAAGGGGAGCTACTGATGGCCGGCTTCGGCATCAACCCGGAGGCCGCGACCACCGCCGCGTCCGACCTCGGTTCGGCGGCGGACCAGTTGGAGGCCGCCGGCAGCGCGCTCGCCAACGCCCTTGCCGCCGTGGGCGCGTGTTGGGGTGGCGACGAGTCCGGGCAGGAGTTCGCCAAGGACTACGTGCCCGGTTCGGAAGGCACGGTGCAGGCGTTCACCTCGTTGGTGGAAGGGCTGCGCGGGATGCGCGGCAGCGTGGTCGACGCGATGACGACGTACCGGGCCGTCGAGGACGCGCACGCCGAGACGTTCACGCGCGGGATCTGAGTCGTGGCGCAGACCGGTCCGGGGCCGCTGACGGCGTGGTGGGGGTGACGCTCGGTGGGCATGGAGATACCCGACGAAGTCAAGTGGCTGCTGCCGATCGTGGTCGGCGAGAGCTGGCCCGAGGGCGACGAGGACAAGCTCCGCGAGCTGCGTGACGCCTGGCACCGTGCGGCGGAGGCGATCCCGCAGGTCAGCTCGACCGCGGACCGGGGTGCGTCGTCGATCATCGGTGAGTGGACCGGGGAGAGCGCCGAGGCGTTCGAGGAGGCGTGGAAGAAGTACGTCGACGGTGACGGGGCGTACTTCAAGTCGATCGCCGAGGCGTGCCAGGCGTTGGGCGACTCGTGCGACGCGACGGCGCTCGACGTCGAGTACACGAAGTACATGATCATCGCCTCGCTGATCATGCTGGCCATCTCGATCGCGGCCATGATCGCTTCGGCGGTGGTGACGTTCGGCGCGTCGACCGCGGGCATCGTGCCCGCGCAGATCGCGACGCGCATGACCGTGCAGATGATCTTCCGGCAGCTGTTGCAGAAGCTGATGCAGCAGGGGTTCAAGAAGGTCGCGCAGCAGGTGTTGCAGCGGGTGCTTCGGGAGGTCGCGACGAACGTGGCGACCGGGGTGGCGCTCGACGCCGGTATCCAGGCCGTGCAGGTGGCGAGCGGGGACCGGAAGTCGTGGGACTGGAGCAAGACCGGGGACGCCGCCGTCGGTGGTGCGGTGGAGGGCGTGGTCGGCGCCGCGTCGAACGCCGTGCCGGCCGGTGCGACGAGGGGTGTGGCGGACAGCGTCGGTGGCCAGGTCGCCGACAGTGCGGTGCGTGCGGCGACCCGTGGTGCGGTGGAGGGCGTGGCGACGACCGTTGGCGAGGCGGCGGTCACCGGGGAGTTGGACCAGCTGTCGGCTTCGGACGTGCTGATGGGCGCGTCCGGCGGTGCGGTCGATCGCGGGGTCGGCGGGGCGACGGATTCGCTGGATGCGGTCCGTGACATGGACGTCGCCACGCCGGACGCCGGCGTTCCCCGGTCGGGTGGTGGTCCGGACGACTCGCCGATCCGTGAGACGGCGACCCGGACGTCGGGGCTGTCACCCAGCCTCGCGGACCGGTCGGATGCCGCCGCACCGGCCGGGGCAGGCCAGGTCGGCACTGGTCAGCCAGGTGCGACAGCCGGCAACCAGCCAGGCCAATCCCCTGCCTCCGCGCCTTCGCAGTCCTGGGTACCGCCAGGCGGGACAGCTACCGCCGGCGCAATGGCACCCAGCAGCACGGCACCCAGCAGCACGGCACCCAGCGGCACGGCACCGTCCAGCACGCCCACGGTCCAGCCTTCCCAGACTGGCACCCAGCACACAGCCGGTTCGACGTCATCGGGCAGCGCCACCCAGCCCGCTCCCGCATCCGTTCCCAGCCAGGGATCATCCGCACCAACCGGCAGCGGCCACACCACCCAGGCCCCGCCAAGCAGCACCAGCCAGCCAGGCTCGGCACAAACCAGCACTCCCACCCCAAGCACCAGCTCCACCACTGCCTCCGCCACCGGCACCAGCCCCGCCACCGGCAGCCCAACCACCGGGACCGGGACCAGTCCAACCCCGGCCGCCGGCTCCAGCACCACCCCTGGCGCGGGTTCCAACACTCCATCGAGCAGCAGCCCCAGCCCCGCACCCAGCGCCAGCCCCACCTCAGGCACCAGCTCCAGCACTACCCCGGGCACCGCAACCAATCCCGCTCCCACCAGCACCACCCCGAACACCGGCAGCACCACGCAGGGCGGCAGCACCGGCAGCAACTCCAGCACTGCCACAGGCACGGGCAGCGGCACCGGCTCCAGCCAGGGATCTCCCACCGGCGGCTACGGGAGGGCACCCGCACCGAGCGCCGGATACGGCATGGCTCCTCCTCCCCCCGGCAACTTCGGCCCACAACCAGGCGGCTACCCCACCGACCCGGGCCGCCCGCAGAACCCGCCGAATCCGCCGAACCCCGCCCAGGGCAACGTCTTCGCCGCAGGAACAACCGCCCCGCCGCCCCCACCCCGTTTCGACACCCCGCCCGTCCCACAACAGCACGGCACCCCACCGCCGCCACCACCGCCGATGCCAGGCCACCAACCCGGCGGCACGCCTCCGCGCGCCTTCAACCAGGGACCACCTCAACGCGGCCCCCAAGGCACACCACCACAACGCGGCCCGATCCCACCGCCTCCGCACCAGCGCGCCCCCCACGGCACGCCACCGCCCCGCGCCGACATGCCACCGGCCGGCCGCCCCACCCCGCCGCCCTACACACCCGCACCGCCGCCACGTGCCCCGATGCCACCGTCCGCACGCCCGACGGCGCCACCACCGGCACACCGCCCACCCGCCGGTCGCCCGCCAATGCCCCCACAGGGCTACGCGCCGAACCCACCGCACCCGCAAGGCCCTCCACCCCCACACCGCCCCGCGCCCCCGCCTGCCTACCCGCCACCCAACGCACCCCGACCCCAGGGCCCGGCCCCGACCGGCCCTCACAGGCGCCAAGACCCGGCTGACTCACGCCCACCCAGCCAGCCGAACGCACCCCAGCCGACCACCCCACCCAACCCCCGCACCCCCGAGCAGCCCACGCCGCTCACCCCTGCGCCCACCCCCGAGCCGTCAACACCACTCCCACCTCCGCGCACCCCCGACCCGGCGACCCCGCCCACCCCTTCGCGCACCCCCGAATCGCCCACGCCGCCCAAGCCCTGGCGCGCTCCCGAGCCGGCGACCCCGCCCAAGACTCCACGCACCTCCGAGTCGCCCACGCCGTGGCGCGCTCCCGACCCGCTCACCCAATCCGAGCCCTCGCGCGCCTCCGAGCCGGCAACCCCACCCGAGCAGACCACCCAGCCCTCTCCCGAACCCACGCCGGCCGAACCACCCCAGACTCCCCACACCCCGGAGCCCACCCCGGCCGCAGCACCCCACGACCCGACACCGTCCGAACAACAGGACGCGTCGCCCACCCCGGACCCGGACCACACACCCCCGGAGTCACCGGCAGACCAAGCGACCGACGCCGACGCCGACACCGACCAGCCCGAGCCGGACAGTGCGAACCCCGACGACCCCACCGAGAACGACCCCGACACCGACCGCCTCGACACCGACCGCCTCGACACCGACCGCGCCGACACCGACCACCCCGCCGACACGGACGCGAATCCCCGTGATCTCGGCGAGGACTACCTGTTCGACCCGAACCACCGCGCCACCCCCGCCGACAACACCGCGATCGACGCCGGACTCACCGGCGACGGCCGACGCGCCCAGATCACGCACGACGCCCTCGCCCACCGCAACGCATCCGACTCGCTCTCCCGCCTGTCCGACGAAGGCGCGATCGCGCTGCACGCCTACACCGGCCACGACCTGTTCGCCACGGCCAACACGGCGCAACGCCTCGGTCCCGAAGGCATGCTCGCGAAAGACGAGCCGGTGGACTTCGAGCGCGCCAGGCACCAGATGCGGGCGATCGTCTCGGCGATCAACGAGCTGGACCCGATCGAAGCCGAGCTGGTTCGCGGCATCGACGTCGCGGGCAACGAGGTACTCGCCAAGCTGATCGCGGACCAGTACGTGCCGGGCAGGACGACCGTCGAGCCGACCGTCGTCAGCGCGTCGATCAAGGAATCGCCGGACTTCGTGTCCAAGTTCGGCGAGGACGTCGAGATCCACATCCAGGCCAAGACGGCCCGCGACATCCACGAGCTGTCGCAGAACAAAGACGAGCGCGAAGCGGTCTCCAGGCCGGCCACCCAGTGGTACACCCACGCCAAGGAGACCGTCGAGGTCGAGCGCAACGGGGTCGTCAAGCAGAAGACGGTCATCCGAGTCGAAGAGGTCCTGCCCGGCGACCCCCGCTACCTCGACCGAGCCGCAGCCGAGCAGGAGATCGCCGACCGGCGTGCAGCCAACAACGCCAACAAGGAGACCTTCGACAAACTGCTCAAGGAGGCGATCCGCGAGCGGCTGGACGGTGGCAAACCCGACAGGCCCGAACCGCAGAAGCCCATCCCCACCGCCCCGGACGACAACCACATCCACAACCGGCTCAGCGGGTTCGCGGGCGTGGACCCGATGTTCGACGGCGGCCCGGTCGACGTCGACACCAGCGGCAACCACGACTGGTCGCCGCTGGCCCGCGCCACAAACCCGCCCTCCGAACCCGCGATCCACGCCGACACCGCCAACCCCAACCAGGCGGCCAAGTACGTCGCCGAACGACACCCCCACCTGGCCGGCGTCAACCCGCGCTTCCACGACGCGAACGCCTACGAGCAGGGCTACCAGACCAACTGCACGCGGGGCGTCGTGGCGAGCGCGTTGCGCCAGGCGGGCATCGACACCGAAGCCGGCCCACTGCGCCCCGACCAGCTGGAGACGCACGGCACCCTGGACTACGTCCGGGACCAGCTGGGTGGGCAGTGGCAGTCGCACAACGACTACGACGACGTGATCCGCGCGATGCGCGACCGCCCCCTGGACTCCCGCGCGGTGATCGCGGTCAAGTACCTGGGGCCGGACGGCGTCGAGTACGGACACGTGGCGGAAGTCGTGCACACGCGCGAGGGCGTCGCGTTCGTTGACCCGCAGACCAACTCACTGATGAACCTGCCCCACCCACCGGTGACGCTGGACCTGCTCCCCCACGACCTGGCCGAGGCAAAAGACCGCCACACAGCAGACCCGGAAAAATCCACAAAGGACACAACAACCACCAGCGACACCGGCTACGGCGCAGCCGAACCCAACCAACGCCCCGACGACCGCCCACCACCGACCCGCGAGGAAATCGGCCGCTACCTCCAGGAACCGCGAGTCCAGGACGCCATGCGCGTGGCAGACGCCATCAGCCAACGCGACCCGGACTCCCGCATCGCCGTGGACGGCCAGAAGCTGCACATCGGCGAAGCCATCGCCGCCCTCCTGCCGCGCCACCCCGAGATGGCTGCGCTACTGCGCGACGTCCCGTTCCTGGAGAACTCCCTACTCGCCCGCCCCCAGACACTGGCGAACTTGCTGAGGCACCCGCAGGCGATCGAGGTGCTGGACGATTGCGTCAGAGAGGTCCGCGAGCACGAGGACGGACCGGAAGCCCTAGCCGACCACTACGACGCCGAACCTGCGCCAGGGCCCGCCCTTCTCACTTCGGAACAAGCAGAGTTGTCCGGACGTGCCAAGGACATCGCCGAACGCGCGCCCAAGATCGACCGAGCCCAGCCCGACTTCATCCAGGCGAACAAGGACGACACCGATTACCGAGAGCAGTACCTCGAAGGGCTGTACCGGAACTGGGCGACGAAACAGCAGCAGTTGCACACTTTGGCCAACGAAGTCGCCGAAGCAACAGGTGGGGAAGCGTTCTCCCGCAGGACCGAAAAGAGCAGGGTTCGAGCCGCAGACAAGATCGCGGAGTACAAAAACGACGCGTCCAGTCTCACCGACCTGGTGGGATCGAAGATCCAATACTCCACCGTGGCCGACGCTTACAAGGGCCTGGATGTGTTGTTGAACAAAATCCAAGCAGATGGCTCGAAGGTGACGATCGTCAAGTTCAAGGATCGCTTCCTGAAGCCACAGGACAGCGGCTACCGCGACCTCCAGTTCAACGTCCGCTTGGAACTGGATGACGGAACCTTCCACGTGGCCGAACTTCGCCTACACCTGAGGGCGATCGACGACGTGGCGGACTTCGAGCACGCGTTGTACGAGGTGCGCAGGGACTTCGCCACTTTGGCCGGAGAAGAGGGCCGTAGTATGAGCGCGGAGGAGCGGGCCTTGGCCGGAGCGATCCTCTCTCGGGAGAAGGACCTGTTCGGCGAAGCTTTCGCCCAGGGCCACGGAACTGTGCGGAACGGTGATCAGTGATGGTGAGGACTCCGTCCTACTACGAGTACTACAAGTCGACCTACGTCATCGAGACCGACTCCGAGGGCGACTGGATCGGCCACCGCCTCAACACCGAGACCGGCGAGTTCGACCTGGACAACCGCCCCATCCCCGAAATCCTCTTCGCAACCTCGACAAGCGAAGTAGCCTCTCTGGATTACGACGACTTCATCTGGACCACCGAAGAAGTCCGTGGAAACCTCCGAGGTGACGGGGCGGTCTTCGCGCTCTACGAGACCATCAACGCCATCTACGAACAGGCCGCCCGAGAAGGCCGTAAGTCGATCACCAGCGAAGAGCTGGCGTTGATCAAATCCATCCGGCGCCGCACGTTCAAGATGTGGGAAGACGAAGCCGCCCGCCGAGCGGCAGGCGAACCGCCGACGTTCACCGTCAGGCGGCCGTGATGACGACCAGGAAGGGTTGAGCAGGGGTGGAGACCGCGGAGGCGGTGGCCAAGGTCGAGGAGTGGCTCCAGGCGGTCCACGGGGCGCGGGGGTTGCGGGTCGATCACGGGAAGGTGCGCCGGGTTCCCGAAGGCTGGTCCGTGCCCTACAACTCGGTCGCCTTCCTGGACGGGGGCGACGCGGGCAAGGAGATCTTCCCCCCACCCCGACTGATCGTGCGCGAGCCGGACGGGCAGCTGCGTGAGGCCAGCCCTCGACCCGGCGGTCTCAGCATCCCCGCACGGACACCCGGTGAGGGTTACTGGCAGGAACTCGTCGATCCCGAGGTCGCCGCGTCCGGCTTGGGCTACCTCGGTGTGCCGTCGAGGGCGATCGGCGGCTGGGAGTGGATCGAGCCCGACGGCACGCCGACCAACCGGGACAGCGTCAACGGGGGCTACCGCGCCGGTCCGATGCGCATGGGCTTCCTCCCCCCGGCCAACTCGGTGGAGTGGATGCTGCTGTTCGCCGCCGTCGACTGGCTCGACCGCGACCGCCTGCTCACCGGCCTCACGCAAGCGGAAGTCCTTGTGCCCCACAGTGGGCTCGTGGGGAAGCGGACCTCCGACTGGTATCCCGTGTACACGTCCACGCAGCAGCTCCCCGACGACACCACGAAATGGCGGCGGGTCGACCTGGCGAGCCTCGTGGCCGGTTTCCCGGAGCCCACCCGGCTGTCCTTCTTCAGCCCGGCCGGCACGACAGATATCTCCACGGCCGACCTCAAGACCGCGCTCCAGCAGTTCCCCCGGCTGCGTCCCCCCGTCGACGTGCCCGAGTCGAGGTTCGAGGTCGGCGAGGAGCCCGCACACCTGGCGAAGGACATGGCCGCGAAGCTGGGGCTCAGCTCCCCCACCGACGTCCCGCTCCACGAAGCCCGCTTCGCCCGCAGCAACGGCTTCGAGCTCACCGACGACGAGATCCGCCGAACCGTCGTCGGCAAGTCCTGGGAACGGCTGGTCATCGAGACCGGCGACCCGCGACGATGGCCCGACGACCTGGCCGCCAACGGCCTCCAACCGACCTACGACAACGACGGCCGGATCACCCCTCAAGTCGACGCGTACGGCAAGTACTGCATCCACGCGTCGACCTCCTTCAAGTACGGCTACCGGCGCGTGATCGGCGCGATCGTCGGCTTCGCGCTCGGCGAGGCCCTGGGCCAAGCCGTCGACGCGCTCAGCCTGGACGAGATCCGTGCCCGCTTCGGCCCGCGCGGCGTCACCGACCTGGTCTCCGGCGAGATCGGGCCGCTCACCCAACGCCTGCTGTTCCTCGTCGAAGCCGTGATCCGCAGCCCGCACACCCGTGCCCCCGACGCCGAGGCCGTCCTCGCCGACGCCGCCACCGGTGGCCTGCTGCGCTGGCTGCACACCCAAGGCGACACGGTCCCGCGCGAGGTGGACGGGTGGCTGGTCCGGGTCGCCGACCTCTACGCCGACCGGCTCCCCGACCCCGACGAACTGGCCGCCATCCGCGACCTCGCCCTGGGCCGGGCGGGAACGGGCTCAGGCCCGGCCGCGCTGCTCGCCGCACTGCCGGCCGCGCTCACCGAAGGCGGTCCCGGCACCGGGCTCCCACAAGGCACGAGGAGGGCCGCGCGCGTCATCGCCGGCCTCACCACGCAGTCCGAAGAGGACCTCACCGCCACCGAGTACCTGACCGGGGTCTTCGAGCTCGCCTTGGAGAACAAAGTCAACCCGACACCGCTGTGGTTGGCGGGCCGCGACGTCCAGGTGCCGGGCGTGGACATCGCCTCGACATTGCCCAACTACAACAAGTTCGGCCTGGTGGACGCCTTCAACCCCGGAGAGATGGGCGCCGGACGCGACACGACGACCGTGCTGCGGCAGGCGTTCTCGGCCATCGCGGGGTTCGAGAACCGGACCGAGCTGGCGCTGACACGCGCGGTCAACCACTCCGGGCGCAGCGCGTTCACGGGTGCGCTGGCAGGGGCGCTGCTCGGAGCGCGCGTCGGCATCCCAGGCCTTCCCACCCAGTGGCTGGAACGGCTGGAGCTGCGCCACCTGGTGGAGAACCTGGCCACCGACGCCTTCCGCCACTTCAACCGCGCCTCGCCGCTCAGTGGCGGCACGGGCGACTGGACGACGAGATACCCCAGGACGTGACCATGTCAGGCGAGTTCCTCTCCGACGCCGACCTCGCGCTGCTGGCGGGCCTGGTGCGCAAGCAGCACGCGGCCGACGCCCAGCCCGGACGGCCACCGCACGACGTGTTGCGGGTCGAGCTGCACATCGGGATCGACGAGGCGGGCCGGAAGTTCATCACGCGCGCGCCCACCCCGGCCAATCCGGACGCACTCCGACCAGCACTGTCCACAGTGGACCGACGACGCTGGCGGGGTTGTGTGCTGGCCGGCGCCGTGGCGGACGCGCTGGGCGCGCCGATCGAGTCCAAGCCGATGGACCAGATCCGTGAACTCGCCGGACCGCTCGGCGTGACGGGCATGATCCCGGCCTACGACGGCGTCGGGCGGATCACCGACGACACGCAGATGACGTTGTTCACCCTGGAAGCGGTCATCCGCGCGCACGCCCGACAGCGGCGCGACGGCAACGGTGACGTCGTCCGCTCGCTCCGGATGGCCTACCAGCGCTGGCTGCACACCCAGGGCACGCCGTGGGTGAAGGCCCGCGGTCCCCAGCAGACCTCGGAGGCGCCCGACGGGTGGCTGATGAGCGTGCGAGGGCTGTTCAAACGGCGCGCGCCGGGCGCGACGTGCTTCTTCACCCTCCAGGACTACGGCCTCACGGGCCGCGCCGGCACGATCGCGCAGCCGGTCAACGACTCCAAGGGTTGCGGCGGCGTGATGCGGGCGGCCCCGATCGCGCTGTGGTCACCGGACCCGGCGGTGGTGTTCGAGGTCGCCGCCGCGTCAGCCGCCATCACGCACGGCCACCCCAGCGGCTACCTGTCGGCCGGTGTGCTCGCCGTGCTGGTGCACCAGTTGCTGCGTGGCGTGCCGCTGCGGCCGGCCCTCGACACCGCCCGGACCCATCTCGTCCGCTGGGACGGGCACGAGGAGACGTCGGCCGCCCTCGACGCCGCCGTGGCGTTGGACGGTCCGCCGACGCCGGAGAAGGTCGCGTCCCTGGGCAACGGCGCGGTCGGTGAGTCGGCGTTGGCGATCGCGGTCTACGCGGCGTTGACGACGGACACGCTGAACGCGGCGCTGCTGGCGTCGGTGAACCACGACGGCGACAGCGACTCGACCGGCGCGGTGTGCGGCAACATCGTCGGTGCCCTTTACGGCGAGGACGCCATCGACCCGACGTGGCTGGCACAGCTCGAACTGCGTGACGTCATCGAACGGCTGACCGACGACGCCACCGCCGAGTTCGGCCCGAACGCACCCGCGGACGACGACTGGCACGCCCGCTACCCCGGCGACTGATCACGCCGCGCACTTGTTGTGCTCGGGGGCGATCGCGGCGCGCACTTCCCGGCTGAGTTCGCCGCTGCGGACGAGGTCGGTGGCCTTCTCCAGGTCGGGGGTCATGTGCCGGTCGTCGGCCAAGGGCTCGATGTGCCGGCGGACCGTGCCGTGCAGTCGTTGCGTGCCCGCGCCCAGCGGGAAGGCGGCCATCTTGTCCTTGATCAGGTCGATGCCCTGGGCGGCCATCATGACGTGCACGGCCAACACCGTTTCCAGCCGGTCGAGGTTGGCGTGCAGGGCGCGCGCGGAGGCCATCGCCATCGTGTTGTGGTCCTCCTGCCCGAACTTCGCCGGGCGGGACAACGTGCCGGCGGGTGTCGCCAGCTGCTGCATCTCCGGCACCAGCGCGACCGCGACGGTCTGCACCTGCACCATGCCCGAGTTCAGGCCGACTTCGCCGCCGGCCAGGTTCGCGGGCAGGTGGTAGCTCCACTTGTCGGCCAGCAGCCGGGCGGACAGCTCTTGCGACAGCACGCCGAGGTCGGCGATCTGCGCGTTGAGCGAGTCGATCTCGTGGCCGATCAGCGCGGCGTCCCAGTTGCCGCCCATGACGAACTCGTAGCCGCCGCCCTTCTTGGCGAACAGCAGCGGGTTGGACGTGGACGCGTTCGCCTCGCGCTCGATGTGGCCGCGGGCGTCGGCCAGCCGTTGTCGGAGCGCTCCGATGATGTGCGGGGTGGCGCGCACCGACACCGCGTCCTGGATGCGCGGGCCGTCGTCGCTGATCGCCTTGCGTCCCTCGTCGGTCATCCAACCGGTGCCGCAGACCAAGGCCCTGGTCACCCTCGCCGCTTCCACCTCGGCCGGGATGCGCCGCTCGTCGTGGGTGCGGGCGTCGAACGCGCCCTGCTCGGCCCTCGTGGCCTCCAGGAACAACGCGAACGCGCCGTCGTACGTGTCGACCAACCGCTCGGCGCGCACGACCGCGTCGACGTACCGCGCGGTCAGCACGCCGCTCCCGCTGATCAACGGCAGCGCTTCGCCCTGTTCCAACTGGAAGGTCGGCGCCAACCCGGCCGCGGCGAGGATGTCCGGCGCGGTGCCTTCCCTGCCCTCGAAACGGGCGGGCGCGGGTTCTCCGGTGAGCACGAGTCCCGCTGCCGCCATCGGCTGGAGGTCCCCGGTGCCGAGCGACCCGATCTCCGGCATCCGCGGCGTGACCCCGGCGTTGACCAGCTCCAGGATCCGGTCCACGAATTCGGGCCGCACCCCCATCGTGCCGCGCGCCATCGTGTTCGCCCGGAGGACCAGCGCCAGCCGGGCGACGCGGTCGGACAACGCGGGACCGACACCGGCGGCGTGCGAGCGCAGCACCCGGCGCTGGAACTCCACCCGCTCGGCCTCGGGCAACGGCTGGTCCTTCAACGGGCCCAACGCCTGGTTCCAGCCGTAGACGCGTTGGCCGGCCGCCAGTGCCGCCTCGGCCCCCTGCCGGGTCTTGACCATCTCCTGACGGGGCTTCATGCCCAGCCGGATCGTCACGCGGTCGGCTTCCAGCACGTCCACCATCTGGGCCCACGTCAACGAGTTGCCGTCCAACTCGACATCGGCCTTTCCGACCGCGTGCCCAGCCTGACGCGCCGCGACCGACGCAGGCGCCGCGGCGGTGCTCGACACCGTCACGGCCGCGACCGCGATCACGACCAGGAACCGCCACGGGGATGCCATCCGAGCTCCAACCTTCGTTCCACCAGCCTCGTGCGACCGCCCGATCCTGGCACCGCCGACCGTTCGGGACTTCGATCTGCGTCCCGAACCGAGCCATCAGGTGAGGCCATGGGGCGGTCCGCCGTCACGAACGGGTCGAACCATCAACCGCACGTCACCAGGCCGGCCGCCTGTCACCTTGTCGTGAGCAGCCGACCGGTCGGGGGTGGGTGAATCGGTAGGGTCCGGGCCGACCCGATCGCGTGAGACGGTGATCAGATGACCGACTACGGCGTGTGGCGCGCTGCTATGCGGGACGCGTGTGACGACCTGCTGCGCGACTTCGGGGCGCGCTTCGGCTACGAACCGGACGAGCACACCGTGGCCGGGCCGACAGCCGCTGAAGTGGTGGCGGCTGCCGAGGCCGCCGGTCTCCCCGAGCCGCTGGCGGAGTTCTACCGGCACATCGGCCAAGTCTCCCTGCCGGACGCGTTCAACGGCTTCTTCATCCACTCGCTGCGCGGCGTCCTGGCCAACTCGACGGCCGGGATGCCGGTCCGCGCGCCGGGGTTGACCGACGCGAACATCGTGGTGTTCGGCAGCGACGGAGGCGGGCAGTTGTTCGCGGTGGACGGTGCCGGCGCGCCGGTGTACCTGCTGCCCACGGGCGAGATCCGGGATGGCGCCTACCTGGGTGGAGGCTTGCCCGGACGCGTGCTGGCCCCGACCTTCCCGGATTTCGTCGACTGGCTCCTGTATGCACTCCGTGCCGCTGCCACCGGTGACGCCGACGGCGCGTGTTATCCGGTCTGAGGCACGTGACGGCGGTTGGCTGCTTCGGCTCGGGCACCGGGTCGTGCGGGCGTTCTCGACGTCGTCTGCGTGGACCGGTGATCGAAAGCCCGGTCGGGGGCGGCACACCGTCCCCGACCGGGTTGACGATCGATCAGCTCGCGGTGCAGGAGGCGGTCGGGGTGGTGTTGGTGGCGCGCGACGAACCCGTGAAACCGAACGAAGTGCTGGAACCGGCGTTGAGAGTGCCGTTGTAGCTCACGTTCCGGGCCGTCACCGTCGATCCGGTGCTGGTGACCGAGGCGTTCCAGGCGTGGTTCACGGTCTGGCCGTCGGCGTACGTCCAGGTGACCGTCCAGCCCTTGATCGCCGACGTACCCGCCGTGACCCGGACCTCGCCCTGGAAGCCGCCCTGCCACTGGTTGGTGACCGTGTACGCGGCGGTGCAGCGGAGGCCGCCAGGGGTCGTGGTGGTGGTCGTCGGCGTCGTGGTTGTCGTAGTCGTGGTGGTCGTCGTAGTGGTCGTGGTGGTCGACGTGGGGCCGCCGAAGATGGAGGCTTCCTTCGCGGTCGCCTTGATTCCGTTGGCGCCGTTGAAGATGCGCTCACCCCACGTGGTGAGCCGGTTCGGGTCGAAGTCGGTGGCCATGTCCAGGATCGGGTCGGAGTTGCCGCTCCACGACCAGGCCAGGTAACCGAGGCCGCGCTTCTCCGACTCCGCCAGGATCGTCTCGTGGTCCACCTCGCCCGAGGCGAACTTCCAGCCGAACTCGCCGATGACGAGCGGCCAGTTGTTGGTCTGGAAGTGGTTCAGGTAGTCCACGATGGTGGACGCCGAGCTGTACACCGAGTACATGTGGATCGACAGCACGGTGTTCTTCTGGCTGTCCGCGTCGAGGATCGTCTGCGCGTTGGCCTTCATGATGTGCTGCCAGTCCTGGCCCCAGTTCGGCCCGTCGACCATCAGCAGGTGCTGGAACCCGTTGGCCCGCATCTTCTTGACCGCGTTGGCCGTCGCGTCGGTCCACTGCGCGGCGTTGACGTTCCCGATCGGCTCGTTGCCGATGTTGATGACGACGTAGTCCTCCTGGCCGACCAGCGCGCTCTTCTGGCTGATCCAGTAGTTCGCCGCCTCATCCAGGGACGCGGCGGCGCCTTCCTCGCCGTAACCGGTGGTGTCGTGCACCTCCAGCACGCAGATCATCTTGTGCTTCTTGCACAGCGCGATCACTTCGGCCGTGTCGGTGGACGGCCCCCACCGCTTGCCGGTGCCCAGGACGACCCGAACGGTGTTGGAGCCCAACGCCTTCACGTCGGCGAACGAGTTCGTCCGACCGGTGTACCAGACGTGCGGGTGGTTGACGCCGCGCATCACGAACGGCTGCCCGTTGGCCTCGACGATCTTGGTGCCGCTGATGTGCAGGCCCACCGCCGCCTGGGCTTGGGACAGGGCCGTCACCCCGAAGCCCGCGACGATGAGCAGCGCGGCACCGATCATGGCGATTGCTTTTCTAGTCATGCTCTTTCGACACCTCATTGAGTCGACACAGATGTTGACCGACGATCCGTTCCACCTGGGAGCGCTCCCAGTCCTGGTGTCGGTAAGTGATGACCACTCGACATCAACAGGGAGCGGCACTCGGCCGACCGGACTGTGTGCAGCACGGTCGGTGACGAGGTGGCACCCGGTGTCGAGCGCCATTAGTTTCTCTGTGGAACTTAAGCGCCCACGGTACGGCGGCCCTCAGCGCGAAGTCAAGATCTACCCTCACAACGGTCTGACCAGTATCGTTATCCGAATCCCACTACCGCCGATGGAGCGAATCCATTCGTCCTTGCAGCCGATCCGCCGAGGTCCATTCGCGGCGGCACGGCGTTCGGGCGGCCAGGTCAACTGAAGGAGGGTTCCGTGTCGAGTGAACCGACAGGGCCACCAAGCCCTTCGGGATGTGTAGCGTTGCGTAATCAGTCAGCGGGTCATAGGTCTGGGAGCGATCCCGGAAACCGTCGAGGTGAGCTCTAGGTGCAGGAGTGCCGAGGTCGATGACAACACCCCACGCCACGTCGTCGTGGCCGAACCTGCCCGAGGTCGAGCGGGACGTCCTGCTGGAGGTGTTGATCCACGGTCCCCTGTCCCGCGCGGAGATCGCCGCCCGGTTGCGCCTGTCCCGGCCGACCCTCACCAGGTTGACCAAAGCCCTGGTGTCGCAGGGCCTGCTGATCGAGGGCGAGACCAAGCCGGGGCCGTCGGCCGGCCGCCCTTCGGAGATGCTCCACGTGCGGGGCGAGGCCCACCGCTTCCTCGGCGTGAAGCTGACCGCCGAACGGCTCTTCGCCACGGTCACCGACCTGACCGCGACCCCGCTGGACACCACCGACGAGCCGCTGCGCTCCCACGACCCGGACGAGGTCGTCACCCAGATCGCCAAGGTCGCGGCCCGCTTCCCGGGCATCACCGGCATCGGCGTGACGCTCGGCGGGATCGTCCTCGACGGACTGGTCGCGCGCCACGAGTTCCTGCACTGGACCGACGTGCCGCTCAAGACGGCGCTGACCCGCGCCACCGGCGTCCCCACCTCGGTCGACAACGACGTGCAGGCGCTCACCGCCGCCGAACACTGGTTCGGCCCCGGCGCCGGACTGACGTCGATGGCGGTGATCACCGTCGGCGCGGGCGTCGGCACCGGGCTGATCGTGGACGGCCGGCTCGTGCGGGGCGCGCACGGCCTGCACCCCCACTTCAGCCACACCCTGGTCGACTCCAACGGACCGCAGTGCGGCTGCGGTCGCCGCGGCTGCATCTCCAGCTACCTCATGGAGCTGGTGATGATGCGCAGGCTGTCCGGCAACCCCACCTACGAAGAGGCGCTGGACCGGGTCCGCGCCGGCGACCCGCAGGCAAAGCGGGTGTTCGACGACGCCGGCTACGCACTCGGCGTGCTCATCGGCACCGTCGCCAACGTCATCGACCCGCAGAAAGTGCTGCTCACCGGCGAGGGCCTGCCGCTGTACGAGGTGTCGTCCCGGTTCGTGCACGACGGCATCGAGGACACCTACGAGGACGATCCGGACCTGATCGAACTGGACGTGCAGCCGTTCGACTTCAGCGAGTGGGCCCGGTCCGGCGCCGCGCTCGCGATCAAGGACACGATCACCGGGGCCATCTGCGAACAGCCCCCAGCCACCCCGCGGCGCGTCGGGAGGCGGTGAAGCAGGCCGAACAGCGGTGAAGTACGCCGAACGGCGGTGAAGTCCCTCGAATGGCGGAACCGGAGCGTCGGTGACCGCGTCCGACGGATCATGGCAATCGGTCGGGTGGCAACCCGGATGGCGGTGGTGGCGGCGCTCGCCGTCACGATGGTGGCAGTTGATCCCGCGATGTCCGGCGCGTGCGCCTGCGGGGCGTTCGTCGCCAACGAGAAGCTGAGCGCGCAGCAGGAGACCGCGCTGGTGGAGCTGACCGGCCGCACCGAGTCGATCACCCTGTCGGTGCAGGCCCAGTCCGAGGCGACCCAGGCGGCGTTCCTGATGCCGGTTCCCGCGCGCGCCCGGTTCGAGATCGCGGACGGGGAGCTGTTCACCGAACTCGACCGGATCAGCCGCCCGGACGTCGAGGTGCGGACCGTGACGGTCTACGGGGACGGCAGCGGCGCCGCGCCGGGGGACGGGCGTGGCGCCACGGTCGTCGACCACGTCGAGGTCGGGCCGTACGAGGTAGCCCAGCTCGCCGGGACCGACGCCACCGCCGTGACGCAGTGGTTGGGAGACCACGACTTCACCCTGCCGACCGCCCTCGGCGGCGCGCTCTCGCCGTACCTCGCGGAGGGCTGGCTCGTCGTCGCGGTGCGCCTGTCCCCCACGTCCGGCAGCCTGTCCGACGGGCTGCCGCCGATGCGGCTGGCGTTCGAGACCGACACGCCGGTCTACCCGATGCGCCTGTCCGCCACGGCCGAGAGCCGGCAGCCGCTGCGCCTGTACGTGCTGGCCGACCACCGGATGGACGTCAGCAACCCGGCGCCCGCGGGCACCGCTCCCGAACTGACGTTCGCGGGCGAGGTGAAGCCGGACCCGCAGTACCCGGTGCTGTCCGCCGGGTTGACCGGCCCGCGTTTCCTGACCCGCTACGACGCCGAGTTCCGGCCGAAGAACATCACCGACGACATCCGCATGACCCGTGCCGCGACCGACGGCCACCACCGCGCGGTCGTGACCGTCGTGCGAACCGTCCACTCGGTGTGGCCGTTCCGGGAAGCGCCGTGGATCGTCCTGGGCTTGGTGCTGGCCGGTGGCGCCTTCCTGATCACCCGCCGGGTCCGGTCGCGCCGTTCGGCCAAGGCCTGACGCTCACCGCACGACCGGCAGGCGCACCGTGACGTCACGCAACACCATCACGCCTGGCGTGCGGCTGCCGTGCAGGACGAACATGTCCGACAGCGCGCTCACGGTCAGGAACAGCGACTGACCGGCCGGGACCGTGGTGGCGACCGACGGCAACTCGATCGTCCGACGGGCACCGAGGTTCAGGCCCTTCTCACGGTGTGGCAGCACGTTGTTCTGCACGACCTTCGCGTCCACAGGGGACGTGCCGACGCTGAGCGCGAAGAACGCGCGGCTGTCCAGGCCGAGCGTGGTGACCAGGGCGTCCAGCGAGGGTGACCCGGCGATCGTGAGCGGGCCGTTCGCGATCTTGATCGCCTGTGGCACGCCGACACCTGCCGTGGTCACGATGTCCGGCAGGGCGACGGCGGTGGTCGGCTTGACGGAGTCCACGCTGACGCAGCCGCCCTCGGCGGTCATGAGGTGGTAGCGGCCGTGGCCGGTCAGCGTGCGCGGCGTGCCCAGCAGGTTCTCGGACAGGAACCGCAGTTCCAGTTCGTCGTAGCCGGAGCCGGAGCCGCCGAGCTTGGCGGAGCAGGCGTCACCCGCGACGGCGTAACCGGGCGGGAGGACGCTGGGCAGCGCGTGGCCGCCGTTGTAGCCGACGAGCAGGCTGTTCGCGCGGGCACGCGTGGTCAGCGCCCGGTCGAAGTTGTCGATCGCCTGGTCCAGCGGGAACAGGTTGTCGCTGACGCCCTGGCGCAGCAACACCGGGACGTCCAGCCGCCGACCCGCGGCGACGTGGTGCGCCGGGCCGTTGTCGCGGAAGAACTCGTCCATCGCGGCCGGCCAGTCACCGGTGACCAGGCCTTCGGCGTAGCCGGTGTGCACCGTCGTGGTGTGCGCGTCGAGGCCGGCGGCGTACAGGGCGGTGACCCACGTTGTGCGCACGACCTCGCGTGGGGCGAGGCTGTCGTTCAGGGAGTGCCACGTGATCTGCGGGGCCAGCGCGTCGAACCGGGTCCGGCCGGTCTTCATGATCTCGGTGAACGCGCCGACGAACTGGTAGCCGCCGCCGTAGGAGCCGCCGATCGCGCCGAGGACCGGGTCGTTCGGGCCGTTCTTGCGCACCCAGTCCAGCGACGCGACGTGGTCGATCACCCGGATGACGTCCTCACCCTCGAACGCCGGGTCCTCCACGTGCGCCTTGCCGCCGCTCTCGCCGAAGCCGCGCTGGTCGATGCTGACCACGCCGAAACCCGCGTCCAGGTACCGCTGGAACGAACCGGGCGCGGACGTGCGGGTGCCGCCCCAGCCGTGGCTGTGCAGCAGGACGGGCGCCCGGTCGTCCCGCGAGGCGGTGGCGGGCTTGAACACGCTGACGCAGATGCGCACCGGTCCGGGTTCGAGCGGATCGGTCTCCGGCACGCTCGCGACGCAGACGTGCTCGGGCGCGGGGTGAGCGCCCGCCTCAGGAGCGGCCACGGTGAGTGCGGCCACCGTCAGTGCGGCCACGGCGAGTGCGGGCACGAGGCGCATCGGGTACCTCCGGTTCGTCCGGCGTGCTTGGGCACGCAGCGGATCTAACGAACCAGCCCGAAGATCGTTGCTCTCAGTTCGCGGGCACGCCACCACTGTGGACGGACACCGCGTAGTCGCCGCCGGTGAACGGCTCGCGGTCCCAGGTCGAGAACCGCTCGACCAGCCGCAGCCCGGCCGCTTCAGCGTGCGCGTCGTAGTCGGCCACGGTGTACCCGCGGTCGAGGCTGAACCCGGCGATCAGCAGCCGGCCGACGTGCCGCGCCACACCGGCGACCAGGGCGTGCTGGGTGCCGGGCGGGGTGAACAGGGGGACGTTGCCCGCCATGACCACGACGTCGAAGACCCGGCCGAGGTCGAGTTCGGCGAGGTCGGACTCCACCCAGGTGATGGTCGGGTCCAGTCGGCGCGCGGTCGCCAGCATGGACGCGTCGACGTCCGCCCCGACCACCTCGATCCCGTGCCCGGCCAACTCGATCGCGACCCGCCCGGTGCCGCAGCCGGCGTCCAGCACGCTGGTCGGCCCGTAGGCCCGGACGAAGTTCGCCTCACCGTGGACGTCGGTGCCGCTCTTGGCCAGCTCGTCGAACCGGCGCTGGTACTCGTCGCCATCCCACTTGGTGTCCACCACTCGTCCAGTATGGGTGGATGACCACGGACTGGCTTGAATGGCATCACCAGTACGACGCTTCCGACTCCTCGCTGTCGGGCAGGCTCGCGGTGGTGCGACGGGATCTGCGGCGGGCGTTGGTCGAGGCGCCGTGCGACGAGGGCGGCAGCCGGAGTTTGATCAGCATCTGCGCCGGGGACGGGCGTGACGTCCTCCCCGTGCTGGCCGAGCAGGACGGCGGCGGTCAGGTGAGGGCGTGCCTGATCGAACTCGACCCCACCCTGTCCCAGCGCGCCCGCACGACGGCCGACGACCTGGGGTTGCCCGGGGTCCGGGTGCGGACGGCCGATGCGGGCGCGACCGACACCTACCTCGGCCTGCCGCCGGCGCACGTGCTCTTGGCGTGTGGCGTTTTCGGCAACATCACGGCGGACGACGTGCGGCGGACCGTGGCCACCCTGCCGGGCTTGCTGGCCCCGGGCGGCATCGTGATCTGGACCCGGGCGGGCCGGAGCACCGGCCACGACCCCAGCCAGGACGTCCGGTCCTGGTTCACCGACCACGGGTTCACCGAGCTGTCGTTCACCCGCCCCGCGCGACACCCGTTCAGGGTCGGGATGAACCGACTCGACGCCGACCCCCGACCGCTGACGCCGGGTACGCGCATGTTCACCTTCGTCTGACCGGGCAGTGCCCCCGGTCAGACGACCTGGTGGGCTTTCCACACGGCCCAGGCGTCGGTGTGGGATTCGGCGCCGTCGAAGAACGAGTCGGCGACCGGGGCGACGTTCACGTTGTCCAGGCCGCCCGTGACGTCGAAGAACGTCGGGCCGTACACCTCGAACGCGGTCGAGTCGGTGAGCGGTTGGTAGGGCACGGCCAGGTCCATCGACCACGGTGTCAGGCCGTACTCGACCGCCTCGACCGCCAGCGCGTCGCTGCGCCCCCACTGGAAGTTCACGAAGGCGTCCACGACGAGCACGGCCCGGACCGCGCCCGCTTCGTTGGTCTCCAGGGCGTGCTGGGCGGCGGCGGCCGCGTCCTTGAGGTCATCGGCTTGGATGCGTTCCAGGACGCGTTCGCCGTCGGGGAGTTCGTAGGCGAGGATCGGGATGAGCGTCTCGCCCTCGGACACGCACCAGACCCCGTGTGCGGTGATGTACCCCGCCATCGAAGCGATCTCGATCATGACCCCGAGTATGGACCGGACACGCGCGATCGCGTGGACGGTCGGGAACATTCGCCGCTCGACGTGCCGGTCGACCTACGCGCGCAACGTCCGCGCCACCCGTTCCACCAGGTCGTCCTCGGTCATCCCGGTGTCGACCTCGATCACGGGCAAGGCGAGCCGTTCCGCGTCCCCGCGAAGGCGTTCGGTGAACATGCGATCGCGGTCGAGCAGGTTGGCGAGGGCCCGTTCCGGATCACCGGTCCGGCGGGGGATGTCCCACAGCGTGCCGCGGCTGTCGAACGCGGTCCGGCGGAAGTCGGGGGTCGGGAGGAGCCACACGGCTTGGTCCGCGTGGGTGAGGTAGGGCGCGACGAGGTGCGGCAGGAGCCGGAAGCCCTCCACGACCACACCGGGTTGCTCCGGAAGGCGGAGGAGGTCTTCCACGATGAGGTGAAATCCCTCGCCCTCGAACCAGTGGAACGTCTTGAGCATGGTCTCCGGCGAACGGTCCGCCCACCGCTCGTCCATGCCCATGACCAGGAACTCCTGCAGGAACGGTGCTTCTTCGGGCGTGCACCGACCGACGTGGTCCGACATCGCGTCGTCCGTCGAGTAGAGGCGCAGCCCGTGCCGATCCGCCAGCCGACGGGCGATGGTCGACTTCCCCGCACCGCTGCCACCTCCGATCCAGCGGACATGGCGCAGCCGGGCGCGGACCTCGGTGGCGTCAGTCATCGTGCATTGGTAGCAGAGGCGACAGGCGGGAGAGGCGGTCGGTCAGGCGGGCCAGGTCGACGGACGGCTTCTGCAGTTCCTCGTCGACCACTTGGCGGATGAGGCCGACCAGGTATTCGAGGCTGACCTCCCGTCGGGCGGTCTGCGAGCCGGGCCCCAGGTGTCCCAGTGCGAACTCGGTCAGCCGGCGGCGGGCTTGCAGGACGGCGCCGCGCAGGCGCGGGTCGGCGGTCGTCCCCCAGTCGCACCAGTACAGCCTGGCCTGGTCCGGGTGGTCGGCGAGCCAGTCCACGACCGAGGCGACGATGGCGGCGAAGCGTTCGTCGCACCTGCCGCGGCCCACTCGGTCGAACCGGCGGTGGAGGTCGTCCACCGCTCGGATGAACACGGCAACGGTGTCGTCATGTATCACTTCTTGCATTGGGCACACACCAGGTAGGAGGTCCACTAGCATCAGGCGGTCCGATCTGAGCCGATCTCGACCAGTCAACGAGGAACGTGGGCGACAAGTCACGGAAACCGCACCAGTTACCGCCCGGAAGGCACGGCCTCGGCAGTGACTTCGTGGCGGGCAACCAGCGTGAGCGCATCCTGACGGCGTTGGCCGGAGCGGTCAGCGAGAACGGCTACGCCAACACCTCGGTGGATTCCATCATCAAGTTGGCGGGCGTCTCGCGGCGGACGTTCTACGAACACCACTCCAGCAAGGAAGACGCGTTCCTGGCGGCGTTCGACAGCGCGGTCGGGCGGATCACGGCCGAGGTCGTCCGCGCCTACAGCGGCCACGACGACTTCGTGGAAGCCGCCCGCGCGGGCCTGGAGTGCTGCCTGCGCGTGCTGGCCGAGGACCCGGCCGTGGCGCGGATGGTGATCGTCGAGGTGCTGTCCGCCGGCCCGGAGGCGCTGCAACGGCGCCGTGAGGTGCTCAGCGCGTTGACCGACCGGATCGTGCAGGCCTCGCAGGGGCTGCCGGAGACGCCGATCGGGCCGGAGTTGACGGCCGAGACGATCGTGGGCGCGGTGCTCCAGGTGATCTACAACCGGGTGTCGCGTGGTGAGGCCGACCGCCTGCCAGACCTGCTCCCCGACCTGCTCTACAACGTGCTGGTGCCGTTCCTCGGCCACAAGCGGGCCGCCGACGAGCGGGCCAAGACCCTGCCGAAGTCGGTTTCCTAGCGCCTACTCACCGCCACCAGCGCGGTTCGCACACCACCGGTTCGGCGGCGTTTAGCGACCTTACGGCCGTATTCGAGTTTCGATCCAGTGAGCCGAAAGTCACCGATGCGAGCACTTCTTGACATATTAGAAACATGACTGTTTCTATATGAGTTCCCTGCACCCCAACGGGGATGACGAAAGGAGCTCTTCGATGAGGAAGATTGCCACCTTCGGGTTGACCGGGCTTTCCCTGCTCGCCACTGTCGCCCTGATCGCACCGGCCGCGAGCGCCGCCGGGACCACCATTCGCAGTGATTCGGCGACCGGGGCGGCCTATTCGGGCAACGTCAGGGGCACTCTGATCTCGTCCACCGTGCGGTTCGCCAGCTCCGCGGGCAACGCCACCTGCAACCGTTCGACGCTGACCGCGTCGGTGCGGTCCGACGGGACCGCATTGAGCGTGTCCGCCCTGTCGTTCAGCGACAGCAGCTCGACCAACGGCTCGTGCCCGAACGACCAGGGCGGCCGGACCACCATCGCGCCGGCCACCCTGCCGTGGAGCGGCGGCAACGTCACGTACGCCCCGGTGGCGGGCGGCCGTGACGGCACGATCACGTTGACCAACGTCTCCGCGAGGGTCGACTCCTCCAACTGGCTGGGCGTCCGGATCACGTGCTACTTCGTCGGCTCGGGCGCGAACAACAGCATCACCGGCAACCTCTACAACAAGGACAACGCCAACCGCCCGGTCACGTCGGTCGCGGACGCGCAGGCGTCGCTCTCGGGCGCGAGCCTCAGGTTGACCAGCGGCAGCTCGCCGTGCCCCACCACCGCCACGCTGACCGGCGCCTACCGGCTGCTCGGCGAGAGCGCGGCCGGGTCGGGCACCTTCAACCGGGCGCTCTACGTCACCGGCTGATCGGACCGCGAGGGGTGTGCGGGGCCGCCGGTCCCGCACACCCGCTGAACCCGCTGAACCCGGTCTCGCCGGCGGGACCGGGTTACGGCAGTTCGACCTTCTCGGGCGTGACCACCGTGCCGCTGAGGTCCTGGCCCCCGCGGAACGCGGGCAGTGCGACCACGATGCCGACGACGGCGATCACCACCGCGACCACGAACCCGGCGAGCGAGCCGCTGACCCCCGCGACCACGCCGCCGAGCGTGAGCCCGATGGCGGAACCGGCGGTGTTGCCCGCTCCGCCCCAGCTCTGCGACTCCGACCACGCCTCGGGTGGGCTGAGGCGGTCGAGCAGCTGGCTGGTCAAGCTCAGCAACGGCACCACGAACAAACCGGCCAGCGTCACGATCACGCCCGCCACCACGTAGTTCGGCCGGGTGATGAGCAGGGCGAGGATGCCGAAGTGCGCCACGGACAACAGCACGAACTGCACGCTCAGCTTCGCGTTCCACCGCACCGCGGCGAAGACCAGACCACCGACCAGGCTGCCGACGCCGAGCAGCGACAGCACGATGCCGACCGGCGCGATCGAGTCGCCGCGCTCGACCGTCAGCTGGATCAGACCGGCTTCCGCCACGCCCAGCGGAATGGCGCACAGCACAATCGACGGCACGAACCACGCCACCGCGCGGCCAGGTCGGACCCGCTTGCGGCCGGCCTTCTCCCCCGAGGACTCCCCCGCCTCCGACGAGACGCCGGTGGTGAACCAGGAGTTGTCGGCGGAGAGCAGGAAGAACGCGGTGCCCGCCAGCACACATACCGCGCTGGCCCCGAAAACGGCCGACGGACCGGCCACCACGACACCCCACGCGGCGATCGCGGGGCCGATGATGAAGATGAACTCCAGCGTGGTCGCGTCGAGGCTGAAGGCGGCGTTGAGATCACCGGCCGCGGTGCCGTTCTTGAGCACCAGCCTGGTCATGGCCGATAACGCGGGAATGGTGAACCCGACCGCCACGGCCAGCACGATCAGGACGGTTTCGGGCAGTCGGTCCCACGCCGTCACCACGCTCAGCGCGGCCAGGCTCAGCACCTGCGCCACGGCGAACCAGCGGACCACCCGCTTCTTGTCGAAACGGTCCAGCATCCGGCCCTGCACCGGCGCGCCGACGGCGGTGCTCACCGCGGCGGTCGCCGTCACGACACCCGCGAGTTGCAGGGAACCGGTCGCCTTCTGCACGCCGAACAGCAACGCCTCGAACACCATGCCCAACGGCAGTCGCGCCAGGAACGACCACAGCAGAACCGGCCTGATCCGCGGGTTGTCCACCATGATCCGCACCGGCAGTAGGGCTTTCACGCAGTCCCGCTCTCCTCGATCACGGCGTGGATCAGCGCCATCGGAACGTGTGGTGTCGATCCACCGTGGACGCCAGTGCCCCGTGTGGTCAAGTTTTCGGGTTGCGCGACAACGGCGTCAGGTCACCGGGAGAGGCGGTTGCATCGTCGATGACCGGACGACGAGCTCGGTGGCCAGCTCGACCTGGTCCGTGGCCGGCGGGTGTCCGGCGATCAGGTCGACCAGCATCCAGCCCGCCTGCCGGCCCATCTCGGCGAGCGGCTGGCGGACGGTGCTGAGGGCGGGTGAGGAGCGCCAGGCCGTCGGCAGGTCGTCGAAGCCGATGACGCTCAGGTCGTCCGGCACCGACAGGCCCTCGAAACGGGCCGCCTCGATCACGCCGAGGGCCTGCTCGTCGTTGGCCGCGAAGACCGCCGTGGGGCGATTCGGCAGGCGCAGCAACTCGTGGGCCTCCCGGCACCCGCCCTCACGGGTGAAGTCTCCGTGGCGCACCAACGCGGGATCGAACGCGATGCCGGCGCGGTCGAGGGCGGAGCGGTAGCCGTCCTGGCGGGCGCGGCTGCACAGCACGTCGCGCGGGCCGCCGACGAAACCGATCCGGCGGTGACCGAGGGACAAGAGGTGCTTGGTGGCCGTCACGCCGCCCGCCCGGTTGGTGGCGGCGACGCTCAGCAGGTCCGGCGTGGCCGCGTCGACCGGGTCGATGTGCACCAGCGGCATCCCGGCGCGGGCGAGCGCGGTCCGCTCGGCGGCGCTGATCGGGCACCCCACCAGCAGCACGCCGGCACGCCGGGCCTTGACCAGGTCGACGGCCCACGACGTGCCACGACCGGCCGCCGTCGACATCACGACGTCCAACCCGGAGGCCACGACCCCGCACATCACCTCCATGGCCCACGCGGTGTTCAGGGCCGGGAACACGAGCTCCACCAGCGGCGCGGTGCGGTGAACGGGCTGCGGCTCCCGCATCCAGCCCTTCGACGCACGGCCCGCGTGGCACTCGCGCTCCAGGACCCTGACTGCCGTCGGCGGCGACATCCCGCCGGTGGCGGTGATGCCCGCCCATCGCGATCGACTCACGAGTCCGACACTATCGAGATTCCTGCGAAACACAATCGAACCGCTGAACTGCAACGATTCACCTCTTGCCCGGCGAAGGTCATCCATCGACGGAGCCGATACCGCCAGGCAAGAGCGAATACTTTCGGTGGAGTTTCGAAATCCTTGCGGACGGCCTGGCTCACCGGTTGCCGGAGTAGTTGTGCGGCCCCGCGCTGTCATAGCCCTCCTCGGCCGCCGCGGTCAGTGCCTCCTTGGAGCCGTTCGCGCCCGTGTACGTGGCGACCACGCTGATCACGTAGCGGTGCTTCCGCCCCTTCCACCCGTTGTTCATCGAGTCGTGGTTCGCCTCGCACGGTTCCGAGCCGGCTCCGGTCTTCGGGCAGACGATGCCGAGGTCCTCACTGCGAAGATCCTTCAGCGCCTCGTAGACGTTGTCCGCGATCGTGTTGTTGGCGAACTCCAGGACCTTCACGCTGACCAGGATCTTCCCGTCCGAGCTCACGAAGGCGCCGGTGGTCGCGCCGATGCAGCCGTTCCGGTTGAGGATGCCCTCGACGTCGTCGGTCTGGGCGGGCGCGATGCACGACTCGCGGTGGCTGCCCGCCTCGAACGTGAAGGTCCGACCGCCGGAGTCGGTGAACTCGTCCGCCAACAGGGCGGAGGTGGTCTGCGGGGTCTTGTCCGTGGACTTGTCGTTCAGGCTGCTCGGGTCGAAGCGCTTGGTCGTCGTCGTAGTTCTCGTGGTGGTCTTCGCGGCGACGCGCTTGGTCGTCGTCCTCACCGGGTCCGCCGACTTGCCGACGGCTGTCGGCGTCGTGGTCCGCGTGGTCGAAGTCGCGAACATCCCGGCCACCGAGTCGATCACCTTGCCGGGGCCGATGACCAGGAACGCCAGGAACGCGACGAACAGGACCAGACCGGCGGCGCCGGACCTGGTCGTCGTGTTCTTGAGCGTCGACGACACCTTGCCAGTCGACGACAGCTTGCCGGTCGACAACGGCTTGCCTGCGGACAGGACCGCGGTCTTGGGCTTCGGCGGCTTGGCGACGGTCTTGGCGTCGTACGACGCGGTGCCGTAGTCGGTGAGTGAGGTGGCGACGTCGGTGGGCAGCCACGACCCCGCCGCCAACCGCATGGTCTGGCCTTCGGTCTGCTCCCTCGCGTACGCCATCACCTCGGTGAGCGGGGGCCGCTTGTCCGGATCTTTCTCCAAGCAGCGCGAAGCGATCGCGCGCAACTCCGCCGGGCAGTCGTCCAGGTCCGGCGGCTCGTTGCGGATCCGGTAGAACAGCGCGTCCTGGTTGCCCTCGCCGAACGCGGTGTGCCCGGTGGCGGCGAAGACGGCGAGCTGACCCAGCGCGAACACGTCGGTGGCCGGCGTCGCCGAACGGCCTTGAACCTGCTCGGGCGCCATCAGCGCGGGCGTGCCGATCTTCATGCCGGTCCGGGTGAGCGACGTCGCCGCGGCGGCGTGCGCGATGCCGAAGTCGATGACGCGAGGGCCGTCGTCGGCGAGCAGCACGTTGGCCGGGGTGAGGTCGCGGTGGATGAGGCCGCAGGCGTGCACTGCGGTCAGCCCTTCGGCGACCCCCGCAATGAGCCGGAACACCGTGGCCAACGGGAGCGGACCGTGCTCGGCGACCGCCTGGCGCAGGGACGGACCCGGCACGTAAGCGGTGGCCAGCCAGGGGATCGGCGCCTCGCTGTCGGCGTCGACGACCGGCGCGGTGTAGAGGCCTTGGACGCGTTGGGCCGCGTCGACCTCCTGCCGGAAACGGCGGCGGAACTCCTCGTCCTCCGCGTGCTCCGGCCGGATGACCTTGAGCGCGAGCGCCCGGCCGCCAGGGGTGAACGCGAGGTACACCCGGCCCATCCCACCCACGCCGATCCGCGCCCGGAGCGCGTACCCACCGACCTCGTCCGGATCATCGGCCGTCAGCGGCGCGAACCTCGCAGACATCCCACCCCCACACCGGTTCATGTCCCCGCGTCAGTTCTACCGCGTGGAGGGTCGGCGACGTGCGTCATATGACGCATTGGGGGCACAAAGGAGTGGACCAGGTCGTCGGGTGGTTGCCGTCGGCCAGTCGGTCGGTCCAGTCGGTCAGTCCAGCTTGTCGCCACGGCTGAAGCGAGGGGCGATCCTGGCGAGTGCCGAACCGGCCGCGATCAGCGCGAATCCGGCCAACACCAGCCAGAGGACGTTCACGCCGGTCGCCGCCAGCCCCGTCGTCGTGCCGGCGGCCATCGCCACGCCTGCCTTCTGGTACATGAGGTCTCCTTCGGGTCGTGTTGTGTCACCAGGTCCTCGTGGTCCGCCGCAGCGCGTCGAAGTACGCCTTCGCGTGGCAGGCCTGGAGGAAGTAGTCGAGCACCAGCTCGTACATGGTCGCGGCGAGCACCATCTGCGCCCAGCCGCGATACCGCACGGTCACCACCCGCTCGACCACGAAGATCAGCGTGATGGTGAGCCACAGCGGCTGGACGGAGAGTTCCCCGGCCACCGCCATCACGACCAGCGTGATCAGGTAGACGGCCGAGATCAGGACGCCCAGCACGGTGAACAGCTGCCGCCCCCAGTAGCGCCAGGTCACCTTGGTCAGCCCGTACTGCACGCAGTTCTCCACCGCGCCGCGCTTCCACCGCAGCCGCTGCCGCCACAGGCTGCCCCAGTCGAGCATGACCTCGGTCTCCAGACCGCACTCCGGTGGCGAGATCACCCGGTAGCCCAGGTGCAGCAGGGCGAAGGTCAGCTCGTTGTCCTCGGTGAGCACGGTGGTGTCGTAGACGCCGCCCGCCCGGTCGCCCGGCGGCAGCAGGCCGGTCAGGCGTCCGGCGGTGATCTCGCGGAGGACGTCGACCCGGAACATCGCCGCGGTGCCGGTGATCACCAGGCACCGGCCGCCCATCCGGTTGACGTCACGGGCGTAGCGCGCGTACTCGTTGCGCTGCAAGTGGCCCACGAATCCGCCGCCGGGGCCACCGCGGAACACGCCGCCGACGCCGCCGTAACCGTGCCGCAGGTAGCGCAGGGCGTGGTCGAGGAACGCGGTGTCGAGTTGGCTGTCGGCATCCTGGACCAGGACCACGTCGTCGTCGTCGAGCAGCGGGAGGACCCGGCTCAGCGCCTGGTTGAGCGCGCCGGCCTTCTTGTCCTTGTTGCCCTCGGTGGTCAACACGGTCGCTCCCGCCGCGCGGGCGATCGACGCGGTGTGGTCCGTGCAGTTGTCGCAGACGACCACCACGAGGTCCGGGCGTCGGGACTGGCGCTCCAACGCGGCGAGCGTGGCGCCGATCTGCGCTTCTTCGTTGTGCGCGGGCACGAGCGCGACGACGCGCGACTGCTGCGGGAGGGCGTGCCTGCCGGCTGGTGGGGCGGTCCGGAGTGCGCCCGCGGTCCCCATGGCCCGGCCTCCCTTCGCAGTGGCAGTTCATCTGACGGAGCGTCCCGTCACCTGATCGGTGGTAAAACTACGACGCGTAACCAGGATCTGGCCGATGCGCCGATCGGGAACCACCCTCGTGGGCGAGAGCAGCCGCACTGTCGGTAGAGAATTCACAGACCGCACACGTTCCGTCACGTCACGTCGGCGCGCCGGCCGATACGGCGATGGATGGCACCGCCTACACCCGATTGGCGGGACAACGGCGGGACGGATAACCGACTTTGGATAGCTTTTCAATTGTTCGCCCCGCGCGGACAGACGGTCGGTTATGCCGGTCTTGACCGACCGACCCTCCCGGACAATCCACCCGAATGGACTAGCAACGGTGTGATCGTCCCAGGTCTGACTCCACATCCTGACCGAATTTCCCGAGGTCGGAGCGTTTCTCGGCGGTGGTCCGCAGTCACTTATGAAGGTCCGCCGGATCTTCTTGACAGTCGACATGACCGCGCATACGTTGGGATCACGAGGGGGCGTTCGGGGGGATTACGAACACCACCACAACGTCGCCGACAATCAGTCGGCAGCCCTCGGCAGACCACGATATGAACGTCGGGACCACGCTGACCCGTTGCCATTGGACGCTGGGGAAGACGGACGGGCGCGCGGCGGTCCCCGACACCTTATGGGGGATGCGAAGATGCAGGTCGGCACGAGCGTGAACCGCACCGACGGCGGTCACTCGCCAGCCATCCGACGGACCTGGAACACGCCTTAGCGGACATCGACGTCCGCTGGGGCACCCCGAATTCGAAAACCGTCGAATCCGGTATTCCAGCACACCCGTACCCCTTGCCACCGCAATTACACCGCTCTGTGACCACCGGGCTGTAGACCGCGCCCGGCACGTGCGGTCCCCACTCGTGCCGCGATCATGCGGCGCGGTTTTCCACTGGATCGAGCGGGAGGTGAACAAAGATGACGGTCAGCATCAAGCCTGTTGCGAAGCCCGAGATCAGCAAGGTGAGTGGTGCCGTTCTCTGCGGCTGAACCCGCTTAGAACTCCAGCAGTGACGGCGTGGGGAGCGGTTCGCCGCTCCCCACGCCGTAGCCGACCCCTGAATCCCGTCCAGGTGCGGAGAACACGATGACGCTCCCGCAAGACCTCGCGTACAAGCCCCGCCTCCGGCACTGCACGTTCTTCGTGCCCAACCGCGGCGGCATCCTGATGATCGTCGGCGACCAGCACTTCGAGCTGGAGCACCACGGCGCCGACCTCAAGTCGTTCCTGAACTTCAAGCGCTACCTCGACGGCCGCCACACCGTCTCGGAGATCTCCGAGATCACCGGCGTGAGCGTGGACGACACCCTCGCGATCGTCACCAGCTTCGCCGAGCAGGGCTTGATCCGCGACGAGGACCAGAACCTGGACCAGATCCCCACCGCGACGTTCCTGAAGCAGATCGACAAGTCGTGCGCCATGTGGACCGAGCAGATCGGCTACCACAAGCTGTGGTCCGGCCTGGAGAACATGGACTTCCGCAAGGAGGTGTTCCTCGGCCTGATCATGGAGACCTACCACTACATCAACTCGGCCAGCAGGCACATCTCCACCGCGATCGCGCACTGCTCCGACCCCGCGTGGAAGCACCTGCTCTCCGAGTACCTGTCCGAGGAGTACGACCACGCCTGGATGGCCCGCGACAGCCTCATCAACATGGGCCTGTCGAAGGAGGAGGTCGACAACTCGCACCCGCTGATCGGCACCTGGTCGTGGACGAACAACCTGTGCGAGATCGCCCGCGAGGACACGCTCGGCTACCTGGCCTGCACCAAGCTGTTCGAGGCGCGCGGCGTGGACACGCTGGACGGCGCGCACACGTTGCAGCGGCTGGCGGAGGCGTACGGCTACCCCGAGGGCTGCCTGTCGCCGCTGGTGTCCCACGTGGAAGAGGACGTCAAGGCGAACCACACCGGCCTGCTGGAAGAGGCGCTCGCCGAACGGGCCTCCGTGCCCGCCTGGCAGGCCCACCGCGCGGTGAACAACCTGCACGACCTCAAGCACTCGTTCGACCAGTACAACGACGGCATCATCACGTACTACTCGGACGTCTCGAACTACATCCCGCGGTTGAAGGTCGACTACTTCAGCCTCTGAGCCGACTTCAGCCTCTGAGGCGGCATTCCCACGAGGGCGACGGCCTGAGGAGCGTTCTGTGAGCACCGAACAAATGACACCGCTGGACGTCGCGGCGTTGCGCGCCGACTTCCCGGTCCTGGGACGCACGGCGCGCAACGGGCTGCCGCTGGTGTACCTGGACTCCGGAGCGACCTCCCAGAAGCCCAGGCAGGTGCTCGACGCCGAGCGCACCTTCCTGGAGACCTCCAACGCGGCGGTGCACCGCGGTGTGCACCTGCTGTCCGAGGAGGCGACCGAGACCTACGAGACGGCGCGCAACCGGGTGGCCGCGTTCGTCGGCGCGAGCGGGCACGAGGTGGTGTTCGCCAAGAACGCCACCGAGGCCATCAACCTCGTCGCCTACGCGATGAGCAACGCCGCGACCGCCGGCCCGTACGCGGACCGGTTCCGGGTCGGTCCGGGCGACGAGATCGTGGTGACCGAGATGGAGCACCACGCGAACCTCGTGCCCTGGCAGGAACTCTGCAAGCGGACCGGCGCGGTGCTGCGGTGGTTCGGGTTCACCGACGAGGGCCGCCTGGACCTGTCGAACCTGGACCAGCTGGTGAACGAGCGCACGAAGGCGGTCGCGTTCACCCACCGGTCCAACGTCCTGGGCACGGTGAACCCGGTCGAGGAGATCGTGCGCCGAGCGCGCGAGGTCGGCGCCATCACGGTGCTGGACGCGTGCCAGTCGGTGCCGCACGGCGTCGTCGGCTACGGCGCGGTCGACTTCCCGTCCCTCGGCGTGGACTTCGCCGCGTTCACGGGTCACAAGATGCTGGGTCCGACGGGTGTCGGCGCGCTCTACGGCCGCAGTGAGCTGCTCGAAGCGATGCCGCCGATCATGACCGGCGGTTCGATGGTCAAGACGGTCGCCATGGAGGAGACCACGTTCGCCGCGCCGCCGCAGCGGTTCGAGGCGGGCGTGCCGATGGTGTCCCAGGTGATCGCCCTCGCCGCCGCGTGCGACTACCTGTCGGCGGTCGGCATGGAGCAGATCGCCGAGCACGAGCGGCACCTCACCGAGTTGGCGTTGAACGGCCTGGTGGACATGCCGGGCATCCGCGTGCTCGGCCCGACCGACACGGTCAGCCGGGGTGGCGCGGTGTCGTTCGTGGTCGACGGGATCCACCCGCACGACGTGAGCCAGGTGCTGGACAACATGGGCGTCGCGGTGCGGGTCGGCCACCACTGCACCATGCCGCTGCACCGGCGGCTCGGGGTCGACGCCAGCGTGCGGGCTACGTTCTACCTCTACAACGACGACCAGGAAATCGACACCCTGTTGAGCGGGGTGCGTGAGGCGCAGAGGTTCTTCGGAACCCGGTAGAGGAGAGACCGTGTTGGATCGACAGGCGATCGAGCGGGCACTGTGCTCGATCTGGGAGGACCTGCTGGCCGTCGAGGTCACTCCGGACGACGACTTCTTCGAGCTCGGCGGCTATTCGCTGCTGCTGGTCGACGTGGTCGCCGAGGCGCGCAAGCACGGCTTCACGCTGACGCCGAACGACGTGTTCGACCACAAGACGCCCGCCGCGATCGCCGCCGTGCTCTTACCGGACGGCTCCGCCGCGCCCGAGCGTTCCGACCAGAGCCAGAGCGGCGCCGACCCGGACTTCGCCGAGGTGTGGGCGGGTGGGCGCAGCCCGGTCGAGGTGGAGCCGGTCCCGACGCTGACGCCGCTGGTGGAGCGGGGCACGGGCACGCCGGTGTTCTGCTTCCACTGGGGCGCGGGCAATGTGCGGTTCCTGCGCGACGTGGTGGACACCTTCCGCGGTGACCGCCCCGTGTACGGCGTGGAGTCGGTGGGCATGTGGAGCCGGGAACGGCCGTCGCTCTCGATCGTGGAGATGTCCACCCGGTACCTGCGGGAGATCCGCGAGGTGCAGCCGCACGGCCCATACCTGCTGGTCGGCCCGTGCGCGGGTGGGCGCATCGCGTTCGAGATCGCCCGCCAGCTGGAAGAGGTCGGTGAAGAGGTCGCGGTGCTCGCGCTGGTGAACGCGATGCCGCCGGGCACGAACGAGCTGGACGCGGGCTGGGGCCTGCGGGACTACTACGACTTCCGGCTGGCGTCGCTGCGCCAGCAGTTCGGGGTGCCGAACCTGGGCGCCGACCGCGAGCGCGTGATGGAGCGCATGGTCGAGACCGCGAAGATCGACGCGGGGATGGACCCGGCGGACCTGCACTGGCGGCAGGCCGTGTGGGCGGCCGGGAACTTCGCGCAGGAGCACTACGAGCCACGCCCCTACGGCGGTCATGCGATGATCTTCCAGGTCGCGCAGAGCGCCGACCGCGAGGACGCCGACTGGGGTCGCGTCATCGCCAGTACCGAGGTGCGCACGTTCGACGCTCCGGACACGCTGCCGCTGCTGCGCGATCCGTCCTTCGCCGAGATCCTGGCGAAGAAGCTAGCCGAGTTTCCTGCCTGACAGAGTTCCCTGGCTAGCAGAGTTCCCGGCCGGCAGAGTTCCCGGCCTGGCAGACTTCCCGGGCTGACGACGTGAACCGCCCTATCCGAGCAAGGTGACAGTGCCTGTGGGAAATAACCGAGTCCGCTCCGCGATCCGGACGTGGGCGGTGGAGATGGTGCCGAACGAGGGACTGGCCCGCCGGCTCGCGGTGCTGGCGGTGGTCCAGGCCTTCGGCTTCGGGGTCTTCCTGACCTCCAGCGCCATCTTCTTCACCCAGACCATCGGGCTGAGCGCGACCGAGGTGGGCATCGGGCTGTCGGTGGCCAACGTGTTCGGCCTGCTGTTCGCCGTGCCGATCGGCAAGCTCGCCGACCGGTACGGGGCACGGCACCTGCTGCTGGGCACGTACCTCGCGCTGGCGGTGCTGTTCGCCTGCTACAGCCTGGTCGGCGGTTTCATCAGCTTCGTCGTGCTCACGAGCCTGATCTCGATCGGCGAGACGTCGTCCAACCCGTTGCGGATGACGTTGACCCGGGCGAGTTTCCCGCAGGAGGAGCAGGTCCGCGTCGGCTCGCAGATGCGCAGCCTGTTCAACGTGGGCTTCATGGTCGGCGCGATGATCGCGGGCGCCGCGCTGACGGTGGGCAACCGCCCCGCCTTCTACGGCGTGATCGCGTTCACCGCGGCGGCGCAGGCGTTCTGCGCGGTGATCACGTGGCGGCTGAACTCGCCGCCGCACGTCCGGGTGCGGCAGGACGGTCCGGTGAAGTCGCGGTCCGGCCTGCGGGACGTCCGTTTCGTCGGACTTGCCCTGCTGTGCGGCGTCTTGGAGCTGTTCCAGCCGATTCTCATCGTCGGGCTGCCGCTGTGGATCATCACGTCGACCGGTGCGCCGGCCGGGATCAACGCGGTGCTGCTGGTGGTTGACACGGCGCTGGTGTTCCTGCTCCAGGTGGCGTTGAGCCGGGGCGCCGAGACGCCCGCGGGTTCGGCCCGGATCCTGCGCCGGTCCGGTGTGCTGCTCGCGGTGTGCTGCGTGATCTTCGCGCTGTCGCAGGACACCGGCGCGTCGATCGCCGTGCCGCTGCTGCTGGTCGGGACCGTGGCGTTGGTGCTGGGCGAGATCAGCCACGCCGTGGGCGCCTTCGGCCTGTCCCTGCACCTGCCGCCGCCGGGGCGTCAGGGCGAGTACCAGGGCGTTTTCGCGCTCGGGCGTGGGGTTCAGCAGACCGTCGGCCCGTTCCTGGTCACCACGTTGGCGGTGGGGCTCGGTCGGCCCGGGTGGGGCGTGCTGGCCGTCATGTTCCTGGTGGCGGGCCTGCTGACCGTTCCGCTCACGCGCAGTGCCGAACGCGCGATCGAGGCCCGGACGCCGAAGTCCGCGCCTGACGCGGTCGTGTGAGCCGGCGTCCGTGACGCAGCCCGAGCGGAGTTGGAACGACACCCGGCGGCCTTACCCAGCGGGCCAGAGCGTGCACGCGATCGTCCGTGACGTGGCTCGGGCGCGTCCTGACGCGGTCGCGCTGGTCCACGGCGGCACGACGGTCCGGTACGGCGAGCTGGACCGGGCGGCCGACGGACATGCCACGCGGTTGGCGGCGCTCGGCGTCGGGCGCGGTGACGTCGTGCCCGTGCTGCTGCCCAGGAGCGCCACGCTGATCACGACGATGCTCGGCATCCTGAAGGTGGGCGCCGCCTACGCGCTGCTGGACGTCCACTGGCCGGACGGGCGGGTCCAGGAGGTCTTGGACCAGCTGGACGCGCGTCTGGTGGTGGCTTCGGCCGAGGTGTCCGGACGCACGACGTGGACGCCGCCGGCCACGCTCGACGCCGCCACGCTCGACGCCGGACCGGCGGACTTCGAGCCGGTGGAGGTCGACGGCGGCGATCCGTGCTGCGTGTTCTTCACCTCGGGCACGACCGGCCGCGCCAAGTGCGTGCTGACCCCGCACCGCGCGATCGTGCGCCTGTTCCGGCCGGGCTCGTTCGCCCGGTTCGACGCCGACACCGTGGTGCCGCAGGCCGCTCCCCAGCCGTGGGACGGGTTCGCGCTGGAACTGTGGTCGGTGCTCCTGTCCGGCGGCACGTCGTTGCTGGTGGACGAGCCGTACCTGTCGGCCCAGACGCTGCGGGACGGCGTCGCCCGGCACGGCGTGGACACCGCCTGGATCACCAGCAGCCTGTTCAACATGATCGTGGACGAGGACCCGGCCGCCTTCCGCGGCATGGGCCAGGTGATGATCGGCGGCGAGCGGCTGTCCGCGCCGCACGTGCGCCGGTTCCTGGCGGCCCACCCGGACATCGTGCTGCTCAACGGTTACGGGCCGGTGGAGAGCACGGTCTTCGCCACGACGCACCGCATCAGCGCCGCCGACTGCGACCGGCCGACCGGCATCCCGATCGGCCGTCCCGTGCCCGACACGCAGGTGCACGTCCTGGACGGGACGCGGCCGTGCGAGGTCGGGGAGACCGGGGAGCTGTGCGTCGCCGGTGACGGCTTGGCCATCGGCTACCTCGGCGCGGACGACGCGACCGCGGAGAAGTTCGTGGAAGTGACCATCGACGGCGTCCCCACCCGGGTCTACCGCACGGGGGACACCGGGTGGTGGGACGCCGACGGTCTGCTGCACTACGCCGGCCGCCGCGACCGGCAGGTGAAGGTCCGGGGCCACCGGGTCGAACCGGCCGAGATCGAACGGCAGGTCGAGCGGGCGCTCGGGGCGCGGCGCTGTGTGGTGCTCCCCCGCCGTGACGCGGCCGGGACGGTCGACGGGCTGGTGGCGTTCTGCGTGCCCGCCGTCGACGGTGACCCGCTCGTCGGCGCGCGGGACGCGCTGAGCGGCGTGGTGGTCCACTACCACCTGCCGGACGTGGTGCTCGCGGTCGCCGAGTTCCCGTTGACGGGCAATGGAAAGCTCGATGAAGACGCCCTGCTCGCGTTGGTGCCGGACAGTGCCGTGTACGTCGGCGGCCTTGCGGGCGAACAGGACCCGCTTGTCGTCCAGGTCGCGCGGGTCTTCGCCGCGGTGCTCGACCAGGCCGAGGTGTCACCGGACGTGGCCTTCACCGCCTTGGGCGGCACGTCGCTCGGCGCGGGCCGGGTGTGCGCCCGGCTGGCGGCGGAACTGGGACGTCCGGTGCCGGTGTCCCGGCTGCTCGGGAACCCGACGGCGCGGGCGTTGGCCGGTTGGCTCCGTTCGACCGGTGAAACCGGGGGCGAGGACACCGCGCCGCCCGTCGACGTGCCGCTTTCGCCCATGCAGGTCGGTTTCCTGACCCGGCACCTGCTCGAACCGGACGACCGGTCGGGGCACTGCCTGGGCACCTGGATCGTGGACGGCGACCTCGACCGGCAGGCGATGAACGCCGCGCTCGCCCGCGTCCACCACCGGCACGAAGCGCTGCGCGCGGCCTACTCCCCCGGCCGGAAGCCGTTCGCCAAGGCGGTGGACGTGCCCGCGCCCGAGCTGACCGTCATGGACGAGGCCCCCTCGGTCGACGCGGCGGTGTCGGCGTTACGGGCCGAGTTACGTCAGCAGCTCGACCTCCGTGACGGCCGGGTGTGGCGGGCGGCGTTGGTGCCGCTGTCAGGGCAGGGCGGCGTCTTCGGGTACGTGGTGCACCACATCGCCTTCGACGGCTGGTCCGAGGCCGTCTTCGCGCGGGACCTCGCCGCCGCCTACCGGGGCGGGCTGGACCACGCGCCCGGACTCGCGGACACGTGGTCCCTCCGGCAGGACTACCTCCGGCACGCCGACCTCGAACGCCAACGCGCGTGGGCCAAGGAGGAACTGCGCGACCTGCCGCAGCTCGTGTACCCCGTCGGCCCGGACGCCCCTGATCACGAGCCGGGACGGGTCGAGGAAGTGCTCACGCCGGCCGACGTCGCCGTGCTGGACGCGGCGGCCGACGCGGCGGGCGTGACCAGGTTCGTCGCGCTGTTGGCGGCCTACGGGCGTGCCCTGGCCGAGCTGTCCGGGCAGGACGACTTCGCCGTCGGCGTCCCGGTGGCGCAGCGGGCCGACCACAGGCTGCACGACGTCGTCGGGTGTCACGTAGACCTCGTGTGCGTCCGGCTGCGCGGTGACGCCGGGTCGTTGACGCACGTGGGCGATCTGGTCCGGCGGGCGTTCGAGGCGCAGGACGTGGGCTTCGGCGAGGTCGTGCGCCTGGTGAACCCGCCGAGGTCCAGCCGCACCCCGCTGTTCCAGAACCTGTTCGCCTACCAGGACAACACGCCACCCGACCTGCCCCTGGACGACGTGGCGACGCGGTTCCTCCGGCAGCCCTACCTCGGCCTGCCCACCGAGGTCCAGACCGACGTGTGGCCGACCGACGACGGCGGGCTGCGCGTGGTCGTCGGCTTCCTGCCGGCGGCGGTCGCCGTCGGCTTCGCCGATGACCTCGCCAAGCGGTTCGCCGACCTCGTCCGTGCCCGACCCGAGACCCCTGAGGACGCCTCGTGACCACCGCTGCGCGCCGGCTCACCGGCATCAGTACCGATGTCGGCTCGCTCACCGAACTCTTCCGGCGGGTGGCCGCGGGGCAACCCGACGCCATCGCGGTGGTCGACGGTGACGAGACCGTCGACTACGCCGGACTCGACGCCGCCTCCGACCGGCTCGCCGCGAGCCTCGCGCACGCCGGCGTCCGGCCTGGCGATCTCGTCGGCCTGCTGCTGGAACGGTCCGCGGACATCCCGATCGGCATCCTGGGCGTGCTCAAGGCCGGCGCCGCCTACGTTCCGCTGGACCCGGCCTACCCGGCCGAACGGATCCGGTACATGGTGGCCGACGCCGGTGTGCGGGTGGTCGCGGGCGACCCGGCGCTGGCCGAAAGCCTCGACCTGCCCGGCATTCCGGTGCTCCCGGTGCGGACCGCCGAGGTCGGACCGGTGCCCGCGCCGACGACCACCGAGGCCGATCCGGCGTACGTCATCTACACGTCCGGGTCCACCGGGAAGCCCAAGGGCTGCCTGGTCTCCCACGGCAACGTGCTGGCGTTGCTGCGGGCGGCGCTGCCGCTGTTCGACGTGTCCGAGTCGGACCGGTGGGCGCTGTTCCACTCGTTCAACTTCGACGTGTCCGTGTGGGAGTTCTGGGCGGCCATGGCCAGCGGGGCGACCACCGTGACCGTCCCGCAGCGCATCGCGCAGTCCCCCGCCGACTTCCTCGCCCTGCTCGCGGCGGAACGGGTCACCGTGCTCGGGCAGGTGCCGTCGGTGTTCCGGTCCCTGGCCAAGACGTACGCGGACGGGGAGCCGCCGGAGTTGGCCCTCCGGTACCTGGTGTTCGCCGGCGAGTCGGTGGACCTAGACGTGATCAGCGCCTTCCTGGACGGGTACCGGGGCGCCGCACCCGTCGCCGTGAACATGTACGGGCCGACCGAGACGACGGTCTACGCCACGCACCGCGTGCTCACCGCCGAGGACTTCACCGGCCGGGTGCGGTCCCCGATCGGGGCGGCCCTGCCGCACCTGACCATCGAGATCCGGGACGAGCACGCGACCGTGCTGCCAGACGGCGAGGTCGGCGAGATGTGGATCGCCGGGGCGGGCGTCGCCGCCGGGTACCTGCACCGCCCCGAGCTCACCGCCGAACGGTTCGTCACGGCGACCGGCCCCAGCGGTCCGACCAGGTACTACCGGACCGGCGACCTGGCCCGGAAGCTGGCCGACGGCGCGCTGGAGTACATCGGGCGCAACGACCAGCAGGTCAAGCTGCGCGGCTACCGGATCGAACTGGACGAGGTCGCGGCGGCCCTGCGCGGCCACGAAGCGGTGCGGGACGTCGCGGTGACGGTCGTCAGCACCCCGGCGGGTGCCCAGTTCCTCGTCGCCTGCGTCGTGCCGATGCCGGGCGCCCCGGAGAAGCCAGCGGCGGTCCTGCGCGAGCACGCCGCCGGAATCCTGCCCCGCTACATGGTCCCGGACCGCTACCTGCTCGTCCCGGCGCTGCCGCTCACCGGCTCCGGCAAGTTGGACCGCGACGCGCTGCGCGAGCTGGCCACGCCCCGCCGTCCGGCCTCCAGATAGCCGGCGGGGCGACCATGGACGACGCGGCCAGACTGGCGGACGAACTGTTCGACGTCATGCTCGACACCGATCCGGTGAACGCGACCCTGCTGGGCATCCCGGGCCGCGACCACCTGCTGAACGACCTGAGCGAGGAGGCCCAGGAGGCCACCGCCGCCCGGTTGCAGGACATCGCAGCGCGCGCTCATAGTCTGGACCGGCAGACGATGAGCGCGGAGGACCGGCGGACGATCGCCGTGGTCGTGCACCAGACCGACGCGGAGCTGAACCGCATCCGGTCCCGCGCGGCCGAGTTCACCGTGACCGACCTGTTCATCGCGCCTGCGGCGGAACTGCTGGTCATGGTGCCGATGGCCGCCCTTCCCGACGCCGAGCGCGCGGAGGCGTACCTGGACCGGCTGGCGGCGATCCCCGCCTACCTGGACCAGGCGGCCGAGCGGCACCGGATGGGCGTCGAGACGGGACGGGTCCCGGTGACGCGCCTGGTCGAGGCGGCCGTCCGCCAGCTCGACGGCTACCTGACCCAGGCGGTCGACCCGTTCACCACGCCGACGCCGGACGTGCCGCCACCGCGCTTCGCCGACCGGCGGGACAAGGTGCTCGCGGAGGCGGTCCGGCCGGCGTTCGCGCGGTACCGGCAGGTGCTCGCCGAGGAGGTCGCGCCGCACGGCCGGTCGGTCGACCAGCCCGGCCTGTGCTGGCTGCCGAACGGCAAGGACACCTATGCGGCGCTGGCGCGCGATCACACCACCACGGACCTGCCGCCGGAGGAGCTGCACGAGACCGGTCGGCACCGGATGGACGCCCTGACCAGGGAGTACGTCGACATCGGCGGCCGGGCGCTTGGCGTCACGGACTTCCCGGCGATCCTGGCCCGGCTGCGCGACGACCGCTCGTTGCGCTGGAAGGACGCCGACGAACTGCTCGCGGCGGCCCGGACCGCGATCGCCCGCGCCGAGGAGGCCGCGCCGCGCTGGTTCGGCCGGTTGCCCACGCGGTCATGCGTGGTGGCAGCCGCGCCCGAGTCGGCCGGTGGTGGCGGGCCGGCCGGGTACTACGTGCCGCCGTCGATGGACGGCGCCAAACCCGGCACGTACTACGCGAACACCAGCCGGGCCGAGGAGCGGGACCGCTACGGCATCGAGGCGATCGCGTTCCACGAGGCCGTCCCGGGGCACCACCTGCAACTTTCCCTCGCGCAGGAGCTCACCGGGCTGCCGATGCTGCGGCGGACCGGCGTGCTGACCGCGTACGCGGAGGGCTGGGGCCTGTACGTCGAGCGGCTGGCCGACGAGATGGGGCTGTACTCCGACCACGTCGCCCGGCTCGGCATGCTCTCGGCCGACTCCCGGCGGACCGCGCGGTTGGTGGTGGACACCGGGCTGCACGCGTTCGGGTGGACGCGGGAGCAGGCGGTGTCCTACCTGGTGGAGAACACCACCCGGCCCCGGGTGGAGATCGAGTCCGATGTGGACAGGTTCATCGCGCTGCCGGGGCAGGCCCTGGCGTACACCGTCGGCCAGCTCGAGTTCCAGCGCATCCGCGCGAACGCAGAACGGGCGCTGGGCGCGCGCTTCGACGTCCGCCGGTTCCACGACGTGGTGCTCGGCAGCGGCTCACTACCGCTGCCCGTGCTGGCCGACACCGTCGCCGAGTGGGCGAACGTCGAAGCTGGGCTCGGTGAGCCCGGACCGGAACGACAGGCCCAGTAGGCTGGGTAGCAGACCCCCGGATCCGCCGACCTTAGGGACCACGCACTGTGAACGTCGAGTCGATCCGCGAGGACTTCCCGATCCTCCGTCGCAGGCTGGCCGACGACCAGCCCCTCGTCTACCTCGACAGCGCGAACACCTCGCAAAAGCCCTGGCAGGTCATCGACGCCATCGCCGAGCACTACAGGTGCCACAACGCGAACGTCGCGCGCACCGTCCACCAGCTGGGCGAGGAGGCGACGGCCGCGTACGAGCTGGGGCGGACGAAGGTCGCGGAGTTCGTGCGGGCCGACACGGACGAGATCGTGTTCACCAAGAACGCCTCCGAAGCGCTCAACCTGATGGCCAACGTGCTGGCCTGGAAGTCGCCGTACCAGGTGGGCGCCGGCGACGAGATCGTCATCACCGCGATGGAGCACCACTCGAACATCGTGCCGTGGCAGCTGCTGGCGGAGCGGACCGGCGCCCGGCTGCGCTGGTTCGGCCTCACCGACGAGGGCAGGCTCGACCTGTCCACTATGGACGACCTGATCAACGAGCGGACGAAGGTCGTCGCGCTGGCGCACGTGTCCAACATGCTGGGCACGGTCAACCCGGTGGCGCGGATCGCCGAACGGGCGCACCAGGTCGGGGCGCTGGTCGTGCTGGACGCGTCGCAGGCCGTGCCGCACATGCGGTACGACGTGGCCGCGACGGGCGCCGACGCCATCGCGTTCACCGGCCACAAGATGGGCGGCCCCACCGGCATCGGCGTGCTGTGGGGACGGCGGGACCTGCTCGCGGAGCTGCCCCCGTTCCTGGGCGGCGGTGAGATGATCGAGTCGGTCCGGCTGGAACGGAGCACGTACGCGCAGCCGCCGCACCGGTTCGAGGCGGGCACGCCCCCGATCGCGCAGGCCGTGGGCCTCGGCGCGGCGGTGGACTACCTGACGTCGATCGGCATGGACAACGTCGCCGAGCACGAGCGCGCCGTGACGGACTACGCGTTGCGCGGCCTGGCCGGGGTGCCGGGGCTGCGGATCCTGGGGCCGGCGACGGCCGAGGACCGGGGCGGCGCGATCAGCTTCACGTTCCAGGACGTGCACCCGCACGACGTCAGCCAGGTGCTGGACTCGCTCGGCATCGCGGTCCGGGCGGGTCACCACTGCGCCGCGCCGGCCCACCAGTGGTTCGGCGTGCCCGCGACCACCCGCGCGTCGTCCTACCTCTACACCACGTTCGCCGAGGTGGACGCGCTGATCGAGGGCTTGGAACGGGTCCGCGGCTTCTTCGTCCGCTGATTTCACATGCGCTGTGGCGCGGCGACCAATGGCCGCCGCGCCACATCTCCGCAGGTTGGTCTGGGAGTGCTCAGCTCACGGTGATGTTGGAATTACCGCTGCTCTGGTAACCCTCGGTCGCCATGATCATGTAGTAGCGGAAACCGCCGAGGTTCATCCCGGCGCGGGCCCACGCGTCGAAGTGGTTGCCGGTGGTGATGGTGCCGCCCGTCTTCTTCGACGTGCGGACGCTCCAGAACTGCGGGAACGTTTTGTTGCCTTCGACGGAAGGCGCGTTATACCGCATTGTCTGGTAGATGTCGTACGTGCCGCCGTCGCTGTTGACGGAACCCTTGCGGGTGCCGGTGGGCCGGTACGTGCCCCAGTTGTCGACGATGTAGTACTCCACGAGCGGGTTGGACGTCCAGCCGTAGAGGCACAGGTAGCCGTTGCCGGACGGGTTGAAGCTGCCCGAGTACCGGACGGTCCGGCGACTGCCGGTGCTCCAGCCCTTGCCGCACACGAAGTTGCCGGTGTTGCGCCACGAGGTGCTGTACTGGCCGCCCGACCCCATGGTCATGGAGACGGTGCCGTTGGCATCGGTCCAGAACGAGTAGTAGTAGCCGTTGTGGGTGCCGGTCTGGTTGTTGGTGACGGTTTGCGCGTGGGCGGTGCCGGGCAGCAGCAACGCGGACGTGGCCAGAGCCAAGGTGCCGGCGCCACCGAGGAACATTCTGCGGCTGAGCGGGTGCGCGGTTTGGTCAGGGGCGTCGTCGTCCATGTGCATGCTTCCTCCTCATTGAGGCCAGCAGGGGTCAGGCGGCGGGATACACCTGGCAGGCCGTTTTCGGCCGGGGTCGACAGCGGGTCGAGGCTTATCGATGCGGACAGTGTTTGTCCGACTCCGACGCGTTGTCAACGATTCTCGTAATGTTTCGAAAACGTTCGGCGTGCCCTATCTGGGATTCCGGGCGTGCCGAAGGCCCCCGCATCAGATCCGCGTAAAGACGCCCGCGAACCCCGGGCGCCGCTGTGATCATGGTTTCCAGCTTGATCACGTACCCGCGCCCTCGTGGAGGGCCGCGCGGTGATCCGAGGGGGGACCGATGAGGGCTGTACACGGAGTCTTAGCGGCGGTTGTCGGCTTGTTGGCCGTCATGCCGGGCGCGCCGGCCAACGCGGCCGGTGACGAAGCACCGAAGACCACCACGTCGACGAGCGTGGTCGGGTGGGGTCGCAACACCGCGGGCCAGGTGGGCGACAACACCTGGACCAACCGCTCCACCCCGTCCCGGACCTGCGCGGTCGCTGCCACCGACTGCGCCACCAGCCCGCTGACGTCGGTCGCCGCGATCAAGGGCGGCGGTGTCCACACGGTCGCGCTGCGCGCCGACGGGAGCGTGCTGAGCTGGGGGGCGAACTTCGACGGCCAGTTGGGTGACGGCACCACGACGAGCCGGTACACCCCCGTGCCGGTGTGCGCGGTGGGTGCGGCGGACTGCGCCGCCACCCCGCTGACCGGCGTCACCGCGATCGCGGCGGGCTGGGACCACAACCTCGCCCTGCTGTCCGACGGCACGGTGGTGAGCTGGGGCCGCAACTACTCCGGCAGGTTGGGAGACGGCACCTACACCGACCGGACCACTCCCGTGCGGGTGTGCGCGGTGGGCGCGACCGACTGCGCGGCCAACCCGCTGAGCGGCGTCGTCGCGATCGCCGCGGGTTCGCTGCACAGCCTCGCGTTGCTCGGCGACGGCACGGTGGTCGCATGGGGCGACAACTGGAACGGGCAGCTGGGCGACGGCACGTCCACCGGCCGCCACACTCCCGGGCCGGTGTGCGCGGTCGGGGCCGTGGACTGCGCCGCCACCCCGCTGACCGGCGTCACCGCGATCACGTCGGGCTCGGGCTACAACCTCGCCCGGCTGAGCACGGGCGCCGTCGTCGGCTGGGGTTTCAACGGCAGCGGCCAACTCGGTGACGGCACCACCACGACGCGCACCACCCCGGTGTCGGTTTGCGCGGTAGGCGCGACGGACTGCACCACCGCCCCGCTCGCCGGCGTCACGTCACTGGCCGCGTCCCCGAGCGGCGCGCACAGCTTCGCGTTGACCGCCAACGGCCAGGTGCTCAGCTGGGGCTTCAACGGCAACGGCGAACTGGGCAACGGCACGACCGCGGACCGGTCCACCCCTGGTGCGGTCTGCGCGATCGCGGCGGTCAACTGCGCCGCCACCCCGCTCAGCGGCATCACGTCGGTGGTCGCGGGCGGTCAGGCCGGCGCGGCGCTTGGCGCAGGTGGCGCGGTCGTGACGTGGGGTGGCAACTACGACGGCCAACTCGGCAGCGGCAGCACGGCGACCAAGTCGACGGCGCCGGTCCGGGTGTGCGCGCCGGGTGCCACGAACTGCTCGGCGAACCCGCTGACCAACGTGACCACGCTCGGCGCCGGCCGCTGGCACTTCCTCGCGGCCCGCGGCTGATCGGTCCCCGACACTGATGACCGGGCAGCCGCAACCGCCGGAAGGTTCCGGACTCCCCGCGGTTGCGGCTCCCGGTCGGCACCGCTCTGGCACTGTGGCCTTCGAAGCAATCGGAGGACGGGGAGGGTGCCGTGACCGGAGAACCGGACGCCGGCCGGGAGCCGCGCTCGGCGACCGACGAGGAGCGGTTGATCGCCCAGCGGGCGGTGTCGCCGCGCATCGCGCTGATGGACCTCCTGAATCAGCTTCAGGGTGAAGTGCCCGGGGTCGCCGCTTACCAGGCCGCCCACTGGCTCTTGCCGAAGGAACCCCCTCAGCCAGGGATGAAACCTCCTCCGGGTGCGCGGTGGAGCTGGGACACCGGCACCTGGTCCGTCGACCACCCGGCCGCGATGCGGCTCTGGTCACGGCGCGACGAGGTCGGCCTGCCGCCGTGGGAGATGGTGGACGCGTTCCTGGCGGCCTACGCCGAGCGCACCGGCGACGACAGCTCGCGTCAAGTGGTCGAGGAGCTCTACGTCGAGGCGGAGAAGCAGCTACGCGACCGCGAGGGTGCACCGGAGACGCTTTCCGCGAGCACCCATGACGAGGCCGTCGCGGTCGCGGAGCGGTATGGGTACGGCGAGTTCGTGCAGGTGATCGAGCACAGCTACTCGGACAGCGGGTTCGGCCTCGCGCTGATCTTCGCGGTCTTGCCCGGGTTCTTCGGGGTCTTGCTGCTGTTCCAGGCCGACGGGGACGTGCTCGCTCTCGTGGGCGGCATCCTCCTCACCGTGCTGGCGGCCGGGATCCTGGCCTTCGGCGTCGCGGCCCGGCGCGAGCCGGCACCGGTGCCCCGTCAGCTGTTCCTGTTCACCGGCGGCGTCGTCCTCGGTGTCGACGGTGTGTTGGACCCGTACGCGTGGCCGGATCTGGAGCTGGTCACGAAGGTGATCGTCTCCAACGTGGGCTCGGATTACCACGAGGTGCGGGAGAAGGTGCTCCTGCTCGGCCCGCTCGCCAGGAGCACGCAGTTCGCCGTCCCCTCGGCACATCGCGCGAGCGTCGTGGCTCTCGCCGGGGCGGGCGGCGCGACGTTCCGCTAATGGGCTACATCCGGCTGAGGATCATGGTGTTCCACCACAGGTCGAGGCGTTCCAGCGTGTCGTTCGTCGCGCCGGGTGGAGTGATCAGGGTGCCGGTCGTGACCGCGCCCGCGTCCGTCCACAACAGACTGCCGGTGCCGCCGTCCAGGTAGCAGGTGGTGAACTCGCCGTCGAGTGGACCGGAGGTGTCGCGGTAGTAGGTGGAGTAGTGCAGGGGGTGGGTGGCCGGACGGCAGCCGCCCTGGGAGTCGTCACGCGGGATGCCCCGGGTGGTGACGACGCTCGTGAAGTGGGCGTCCTGGGCGGCGCGGGTGGCGAAGAGGCGGAACTCGGCGCGCGCCGGTGGGTCGAACCGGTGGTGGCGCTCGTTGGCTTGCGTGCAGACGACCTTCGCGGTGACGCCCTCGCCGTCGGCGGCTTCGGTGACGCAAGAAGCGTTGCCGCGGTAGACGCCGGGGAGGGAGGCGAGGAGTTTCTGCTCTTCGGGGTTCGGCGCGGGGGCCTTGGTGATGGTAGCGGTGGTGGTGGGGGTGGTTTTGGCCGATGACTTGGTGGTCTTTGACTCGGCAGTCTGGGAGCTGGTGGCCGTGCCGGACCCGCCGATGATCGTCTTGGACGAGCCGTCGAGCATCGAGTAGACGACGGCGGCAACGGCCACGAGCACGACCACCGATGCGGCCACCACAGCGAGCGCGGTGCGGCGGGCCCGCGACGGATCAGTGCGCTGAGGCCCGACCGGCGGCGGAACAGGACCATGCCGCCACGGGAGTTGAGGTGCGGCAGGGGATCCAGGGCCAGATCGCGGCGCGTTGCCGGGCCCGGAACCGGCGCCAAGCCCGGACGCAGGGCCAAGACCGGGTGCGGGGCCAAGACCGGGTGCGGGGCCGATGCCTGATCCCGAAGCGGCGGATCCGGCAGCGGCGGATCCGGCAGCGGTGCCGGAGCCCGGGGCGGTGGTGCGCGGCGGCGGGACGGGTTCGGTGGGCGCGGCGGGCGGAGCCGGGATCGTGGGAATGGCGCGTGGTGTGGGGGTGAGCGCGGCGCGGGCGGCGGTGGCCAGTGCGCCGGCACTCTCGTGTCTGGACGCCGGGTCCTTGGCCATGCCACGGGCGATCACGTTGTCCAGCGCGGGCGGCACGGCCGGGTTCAGCAGGTGTGCCTTCGGTGGCGCTTCCTGGACGTGGGCCCAGATCTGGGCGGCGGTGCCGTCCACGTCGAACGGCCGCCGTCCGCTCAGGCACGCGAACAGCACGCACGCCAACGCGTAGATGTCCGACCGCGCGTCGACCGCCACGTTCTCGAACCGCTCGGGCGCCATGTAGTCGACCGTGCCGATCACGTCACCGGACGCCGTGATCTGCGTGTCGGCCGCCGTGGTGGTGCGGGCGATGCCGAAGTCCACCAAATACACGAAGTCACCTGGCGTGACGAGGATGTTGGACGGCTTCACGTCCCGGTGCACGAGCCCGTCCGCGTGGGCCGCGTCGAGCGCGCCGGCCACCTGTTCCACGATCCGCACCGCACGCTCGGGGGCCAGCGGTCCACCGGCGATCAGGTCGGTCAGGTCCGCGCCCTCCACCAGGCGCATGTCGAGGTAGAGCCGTCCGTCGATCTCACCGTAGGCGTGGATCGGGATCACGTGCGGCTCCCGCAGCCGCGCCACGATCTGCGCCTCCCGCCGGAACCGCGCCCGGAACGCGGCGTCGTCGTGGAAAGCGGGCGAGAGCCGTTTGAGCGCCACCGTCCGGTCGTGCGCGGTGTCGTGCGCGCGGTGCACCTCGCCCATGCCGCCACGCCCGATCAGCGGCCCGATCCGGTAAGGCCCGAACGTCTCGTCTGCCATGTCCCCCGCGTTCTCCGTACGCCGTCCGTGCGATCGACGCGAGCGGGGCCGCAGTGGTTCCCCTGCTGACCCTGCTGACCCTGCTGACCCTGCGCGGCGATTATCCGCAGGAGTGGAACGGGGTCGGCAGCGGGATCGGAACCACGGCGGCCCGGTCACGGTCGGCGAGCGGGGTTCACCTGCTCCGGCGACCTCCCGGCACCAACGGGTCATCCGGTTTCCGGAGAGTCCCCCGCGGCGGTTCCGGCACCTACCGTTGCCCCGACCACACCGAGGAGTTGAGGTCGATGTCCCGAAGTCGGGTCCTCGCCGCCGTGATCGCCATCGGCGCCGCGACGCTCACCGCCGCCGAAGCACAAGCCGCGCCGGCACTGCCCGCCGCCGTCGTCTCACTCGGCGACAGCTACATCTCCGGTGAAGCCGGCCGCTGGCGTGGCAACGCGCTGGAGAACTCGGGCGACAAGTGGGGCACGGACCTCGCCACCAAGTGCGACGGGGGCAGCTGCACGACCAACCCGCAGTGGATCTACGGGGACACCCACACCGACACGAACATGTGCCACCGCTCGACGTCGGCCGAGATCATCAGCGCCGCGATCCCCAACGCGACACCGGTCAACCTGGCCTGCTCCGGCGCGACCACCCACGACGTGCGCAACGGCGACGCCGCCCGCCACCAGCCCAACCAGCTGGACCTGCTGCGCGCCACCGTCCGGCAGCACGACGTGAAGCTGGTCGTGCTGTCCGTCGGCGGCAACGACCTCGGGTTCGGCGACATCATCGCCGACTGCGTCAAGGGCTACCTCCTGAACTACAAGTGCGCGCCGGTGTGGGATCCGAAGGTCACCGCGAAGCTCGACCAGCTCCGGCTCGACGTCGGCGCCACCGTCAAGGCGATCAAGGACGTGCTGAACGCCGCCCAAGGCGCGGGCACGTACCAGTTCGTCCTCCAGTCCTATCCCGCGCCGATGCCGGCCGCCAAGAACTTCCGCATCCCCGAAACCGGGCCGCGGTTCTCCGTGGGCGGCTGCCCGGTGTGGGACACCGACGCGAACTGGGCGCGGCAGCAGCTCGTGCCGACCATCGCCGCGCAGCTCAAAACGGTGGCCGCCGCCCGCGCCGTGCGGTTCCTCGACCTCCGGAACGCCTACGACGGCCGCGGGGTGTGCGCCACGGACTCGCAGCAGGCACAAGAGGGCAACAGTGCCGCCAATCCCCTCCCCGGCACGACGGCGGAGTGGGTGCGATGGGTCGTCAGCGGGCACACGTCGCAAGGGGACCAGCAGGAGAGCATGCACCCCAACTACTACGGCCAGCGTGCGCTCGGCACCTGCCTGCGTCTGATGCACGAGAAGGTCACCGGCGACTTCACGTGCGCCAACACGCGGGGCGCCGGTCCGGCACGCATGACGTTGTCCCCGATCACCACGTCACGCGACCTCTGACACCGGGCTCGGGCAGCAGCACGCCGGGGTTGAGGATTCCGGCCGGGTCGAGGGCTGCCTTGGCGGCGGTCAGGGCCAGGGCGAACGGCTCCGGCCGCTGCCGGTCGTACCAGGGACGGTGATCGCGGCCGACGGCGTGGTGGTGGGTGATCGTGCCGCCGTGCGCGGCGATGGCCTCGGACACGGCGGCCTTGATCTCGTCCCACTGCGCGACCGTGCTGCCCCACTTGCCCGCCGCGTAGACGCCGAAGTACGGCGCGGGCCCGTCCGGGTAGACGTGGGTGAACCGGCAGGTGATCACGCCGACGCCGCAGACCTCGCGGATCGCCGCCTGCGCCGCTTCGGTGACGGCCGCGTGCAGGGCTTCGAACCGGTCCCACGTGCACGCGGTCTCGAACGTCTCCACGACCATGCCGATCCGGGCCAGCGCGTCACGTTGGTAAGGCATGCGCAGGAACGACGACCGCCAGTCGTCCGAGACGCGAGTCGGCCCGGCGTCCACAACGCCACCGTGCTCCCGACACAGTTCGACGGCACGGGCCAGCGACGCGTCGACGGGGTGGTCCGCCGACTCGAACGCCAGCACCAGCACCCCACCGCCGGCGCTCACCCCGGCGTTGAGGAACGCCTCGGCGGCGTCGAGCAACCGGCAGTTCGACGGGTGCAGGCCGGACTGCGCGATGTCCCGGGTCGCGGCGACAGCGGCCGGGTAGTCAGCGAACCTGACCGACGCGCCCGCCCGGTGCTGGGGACGGTCGCGCAGCCGCATCCACGCCTCCGTGATCACGCCCAACGTGCCCTCGGACCCCAGGAACATCCGGTCCGGTGACGGTCCCGCGCCCGAGCCGGGCAGTCGCCGCGACTCGCTGATCCCCACCGGACTCACCACCCGAAGCGACTCCGTCAGGTCGTCGATGTGGGTCGTCAACGTGGCGTAGTGCCCGCTCGCCCGGGTCGCCAGCCACCCGCCCAGAGTGGAGAACTCGAAGGACTGCGGGAAATGCCGCAACGTCAACCCCGAGGGACGCAGCTGGTCCTCCAGGTGCGGACCGAACACGCCGGCCTGCACCCGGGCGGCACGGCTCGTGGTGTCGATCTCGATCACCCGGTCCAGCCGGCCCAGGTCGAGCGAGACGACTCCGGGGTAGCCGGTGCAGCGCGGTTCGACGCCACCGACGACGGAACTGCCGCCACCGTAGGGAATCACCGCGACACCGGCACTTCCGCACCAGTCCAGCACGTCCACGACCTGCTGCTCGGTCGACGGCCGCACCACCAGATCGGGCACGTGCCGCAAGTCCCCGTGCAGGTTGCGGACCACGTCCCGGAACGCCTTGCCGTGTGCGTGGGCCGCGCGATCGGTGACGTCGTCGGAAGTGCAACCCGCCAACGAGTCCGGTGGCCGCAACCGTGCCGGCGGGAGCGCCAGGTCCACCGGATCAGGTGGCTCGTGGTCGGTGAGGTCCTGTCCGGGCAGCAGGGCCGCCACCCGCTCGACCAGCGCGGCACGCTCGTTACCCGTGACCGCGCCCTCGACGGTTCCCCAACCCCACCACGACCTCGTCGACAAGACTTCCCTCACCATTCCAGGGGTCGGATATCCGAAGTGCCCGCACCCACCGCTGAACCGGATTCCCGTGGAAAACGTAACCAGAGCATGGCCGTTTCCGAGAAGGCATGTCTTGACAATTTAACACCCCCCGTGGTTCTTGACCGATTAACGGTTGACAGCGGCTCAGTGGTGGTCGCACGCGAGGATGTCCTGCCAGGCGGCACAAAACAGAGGGCAATCGGTCCGTACCTGGTGGACGCGATGGACCGGGGCGTCTCGTCATTCGTCTACGCCAGTCCGGCGCCGGGGTTCGCGCAGGTCGCCCTCGCATACACGAGTCGGTTGTTGGGCGCCGAGTGCGTGCTGTTCTGCGAGTTGCTCGACGGTGATTTCCACGAGTTTTCCCTGCTCGCGCAGTCTTACGGTGCAAGAATCCACGCCTCCGCCTCGCTCTACGACGCCGAGGAGGAGGCGGAGGCCTTCTGCGGCGACGACGAGCGGATGCTCAAGCTCCCGCTCGGCTTCGGCTGCACGGAGTACACGTCGCACCTGCGCCAAGCGCTCACCCGTGAGTGGGCGAACGTCGTGGCGGAGCTGGGGACGACGCCGCGGCGGCTCTGGCTGCCCGTCGGCAGCGCGACGCTGGCGACCGCGTTCCGCCAGGTGCTGCCCAAGACCGTGGAGCTGCACTGCGTCGACGTGCGGATCCTCGAAGAGAGCGACGAGCGGATCAAGCAGCTCGGCGAGCTGCCCGGCGTCGTGCTGTACCGGAGTGACCAGGAGTTCCTGGAAGCGGCGACCACACCGCCGCCGTTCCCCTCCAACGCCTTCTACGACGCGAAGCTCTGGCCGTTGATCAGGGAACACGCGGCCGACGGCGATGTCTGGTGGAACGTGGCGCGGTAATCCGGTCACGCTCTGATTGCCGACGATCGGCGGGCTGACACTTTCAGGTGACACGAGGACCATCACATGGTGTGACCATCCCTGCTCACAAAGTGAGGTGACACCGGTGCGGAGAACCCTGCAACTCCTCGCTGCCGCCTTGCTCGTCGTGCCCCTGTTAGTCGGAACCGCTTCTGCGGCTCCTGGGCTCGTCGAGCAAGTCCAGAAGGTCGGCGAGGACGAGGTCGTCTCGACCGTCCTCGACGGCGAGAACCGTTCCACGACGGTCGAACGACCTGGTTCGTGGTACCTGAAAGCCCACTTCACCGGCCTGCGCCTGGTCGCGGGCGACGTGCTCACGGTGGCCGACCCGGCCGGCGCCGAGGCCTACCGCTACACCGCCGACGTGACCGCGTCGGGCACGGCCACCGTGGACGCGACCGGTTTCTGGGCGATGTCCGTGACCGGCGACAAGGCCGTGATCAGCCTCCGCGGCCGGGACGGCGGACCGGCGCACCCGGCCAGCCGGGTGACCCTCGACAAGATCACCCGCGGGTACACCGACGCCGAGATGGACGCGGCGGCGGAGATCGGGCCGCGGAGCATCTGCGGCACGAACGACTACCGCGACGCGGTCTGCTACCAGTCGAGCAACCCCACCGAGTTCGGCCGGACCAGGGCGGTGGCCAAGCTGCTGCGCAACGGCGGTTCGCTGTGCACGGCGTGGCGGGTCGGCCCGAACAACCGGATGCTGACCAACAACCACTGCTTCACCAGTGGCACCGGCATCGAGGTGTGGTTCAACTACCAGTGCCCGACGTGCGGCGGCACCACGTCCGCGACCGTCACCAAGGTGCTGGTGTCGTCGGTGCTCAAGACGAGTGCGGCGTTGGACTACACGTTGTTCAGCGTCACGAACTTCACCGCGCTGTCGTCGTTCGGGTACCTGGAGCTCGACGCGCGGGTGCCGGCGGTCGGCGAGGAGATGTACATCGTCGGCCACCCGGCCGGGAAGCTGAAGAAGCTGTCCTTGCGTGACGACCAGAACGCCGGCGGGTACTGCAAGGTATCGGCCGTCCGGGTGAACGGCAGCTCGTCCCAGTCCGACATCGCCTACCGGTGCGACACCGAGGGCGGCTCGTCCGGTTCGCCGGTGCTGTCCCGGCGTACGCACAAGGTGATCGGCCTGCACCACTACGGCGGCTGCCCGAACCAGGGCGTCCGCATCGACCTGGTCTACGCCCAGATCAGCTCGCTGCTGTGAGCATCGGGCCGCGTTCGGCCCATCATCGGCCGAACGCGGCCCGCCACCCGACGTCAATGTTAATATTTCACCACTCGCCCGAATGGCTGGTGATTTTTTACCAGATACGTGGCGACACTGGGCCGGTCCCTGCAACCGCCATTTTTCCCTGCGGAGGCTGCCATGATCCCACGCCTGCTCGTCGGGGCGTCCGTCGCCACGCTGCTAGTCGCCACACCGTTCTTCCCACCCACCGCGGTCGCCGCCGCGCCGAACTCCGCCGACTTGAACTCGGTGGTGGTAGCGGAGATGCGTGAACGCGGCGCGGCGATCGCCGACACCAGCCGGACCGCCAGGGTGAACGCCACCAGGCAGGCGGGCGAGTGGGCCTTCGGCACCGCCGTCCTCACCACCGCGCCCGGCTCCGACGAACACCCGGAGGGCTGGCTTTTCGTCGGCCACCGCGTCAAGGGCGCGTGGACGGTGGCGCTGGAAGGCGAGCCGGCGTTCGCCGACCTGACGTCACGAGCGCCGTTCGTCGCCGACGAGGAACGCACGTTGCTGGCCGAACAGGACGGCCGTCAGATCGGCGCCACCAGTGCCACCGACGGGCGCACCGGCATGGCGTTGCCGTGGGCGGTCGGGCAGACGTGGGGAATGCCGGGTGGCCCGCACGGCTGGTCCGGGAGTGCGGCGCCGTGGAGCTCGCTCGACCTGGCCGGCGGTGACCAACGCGTCCTCGCCGCCCGAGGCGGCACGGCCTACACGATGTGCACCGGTTGGATCCGAGTAATCCACGACCGTGGCTACTCCACCGACTACTACCACCTGTGGAACAGCATCAACGTCAACGGCGCCGGCGTCAGCCAGGGAACCTTCCTCGGCCACACGGGCACGGACGTCACCTGCGGCGGCGCGGCCTCAGGTCGGCACGTCCACTTCGGGCTGCGGCAGAACAGCGCGTACATCGGCATCGCCCAGCACAACATCGGCAAGTGGGTCCCCCAAAACGGCGGAGCCGCGTACCAGGGCTCGGCGTTGCACGGCAGCGCCCGCGTCTACGCCGGCGGCGCGCTCTACAACTACGGCGCACTCGGCTTCACCCAGGGCCTCATCGACGCCAACGGCGGCGGTTCCGTCAACAAGCGCACCGGCCCCGGCACCGGCTACGGCGTCGCGGGCTCCGTGGGCGACGGCGCCACAGTGACAGTCTCCTGCTCCGCCAACGGAACCTCACACACCGGCCGCTGGGGCACCACCAACCTGTGGAACAGGCTGACAGACGGAACCTGGGTAACCGACGCCTTCATGTGGACCGGCGTGAACGGCCCGATCAACGGCTGGTGCTGACACCCACCGCGCCGCCCGGGGCCACCCGGGCGGCGCGGTGCGCCGTGAATGTCCCGGATGGTCATCGTCGCTCTTGGAGGAAGGCGGGAACGTCGGTGCGGGTTGGGTAGTTCGGCAAGGGCGCCGCCTTGTCCTGCAGGAACGCGTCGACGACCGCGCCGGCCGTTTCGTCGTTGTTGTCGAGGCCGTTCCACATGTGGTGCCCGACGCCGGGCAGGTACTGGGTTCGGTCGATCGCCGGGTTGCCGTCGAGGATCGCGGTGGCCCATTGACGGGTCTGCGACGAGCATTCGGCGATCATCAGCATCGCGGGCACGGTGGACCGCGCCAGTTGCGGGGCGATCGAAGGCGAGTCCTTGATCGTCTCCTGGATCCGCAGGCTCGCGGCGGCGCTGAAGGAGAAGTTGCCGGGGGTGTCCTCGGCGGGAATGCGGTGCGCGTCCTGTGCGCAGTAGGCGGATGCGGTGTCGCTGCCGAGATCGGCGGCCTCGAAGGCGTTGGCGCCTTCGGCCTGGCCGATCAGGCCGGTTTCGGGCGAGAGCAGGCCCAGCCGCATGAGGCCGAACGCGACGGCGTACCTCGGGATGCGGGTGGCTCGGGGGCCGCTCATCGCCGGGCCGAGGTTGCGGGCGTTCGGCCGTCCTTGCTGCCCGGTGGCCTGCGCGGTGGGGCCGTCCATCGGACCGGGCTCGGCGATGATCGCCTTGTGCACGCGGGTGGCGACGTCGGGCTCGGCCAGCGCCCGGGTGAGGATGACCGCTCCTGAGGAGAAGCCGAGGACGTCGACCTGCCCTTGGTCCAGGTGGTCGATGAACGCCGCGAGGTCGCGGACCGACCTGGAAATGCCGTACTGGTCCATGGGCAGCAGGTCGCTTCGGCCGCCGCCGGCTTGTTCGTAGGCGTAGACGTCGTAACCCTGTCGTGCCAGTAGTTGCAGGAAACGGTGGTCGAGCACCGAAATGCTGCGGACGGGCCCGCCGTGGAGGTAGACGAGGGGTGTTGCGCGGCGAGCGCTGCCTGTGGGCGGGTAGTGGTACACCGCGACCCGGCTGCCCGTGGCCAGGCTCCATTGCTGCGTGGTCACGAACGGCAGAGCGGCCGGTTTCACCCGGTCGGTCGGTGCGCTCGGAATGCAGACCACGGCGGCCAGCGCGACGGCGAGGATCACCGGCAGGAACGGCACCCACCGACGTGACCCGGCACGGCGGCGGGCGCGCCACACCGCGACAGCGGCTCCCACTCCAAGGGTCGCCAGCCACGCCAGGAGTCCGTAGGCCGCCCCGTCGGTCAGGACGAGCAGCGCCAGGAGCAGGACGACCAGTCCGAGGACGGCGACGGCGGAGAGGCCGAGACGACCGGTGAAACGGGCGAAACGGCGGACGGATTTCAGCACCACGCCTCCAGCAAGGGTTTCTGAACTTAGTTTCAAAACTAAGTTAACACGCCGGTTAGACTGGTCGGCGTGGGCAGGCCGAAGACGAACGACGACACCGTGAAGGAGCGGCTTGTCGAGTCGGCGACAGAACTGCTGGCCACCCGCCCGCTCGAATCGATCACGGTCCGCGCGCTGGCGACCGGTGCCGGGGCCGCAACAGCGGCGGTGTACACGCTGTTCGGCAGCAAGGACGCGCTGATCGCCGAGGTGCGCGGCAGGGCTGCCGCGGGGTTGTTCCGCGAACTGTCGGCGGTGCCGGCCACCGACGACCCGCTCGCCGACCTCTACGCCCTCGCCTCCGCCTACCGGCGCTGGGGGCGCGTGCACGCTCATCTCTACGCCGCGTTGTTCGGCGGTGTGCAGACCTTCAATCCGTCGGGCGCGGTCGGCACCCGCGACCCCGTCGCCCCGCTCCTGAACGCCATCGACCGCGCCCTGGCCTCGGCCAAGCTCGCCGGCGACGCCACCACGATCGCGCTGTCCCTCTGGGTGACCCTGCACGGGATCGTCACCCTCGAACTGGCCGGGGCGCTCAACATCGGCACCGCCGAAAAAACCTTCCAATCGGCCATCCCCGCGGCTATCCGCGGGTGGACGGCCTGACCGGCGTCAGCCCTGCCCAGAACTACAAGTGACATCCGGTTGCAGTGTCACAGGGCCGTTAGCGGTGAACCCGAAGCTCGTGGAGCCGTCCACCGGCAATTTCGCGTTGTGGTCGGCGTTGGTGACCCTCACCGACCCGGATTCCGCCGTGAACGAGCCGTTCCACAGATTGCTGATCACGTGCCCGGCCGGCTGTGGCCAGCTCACGGTCCAACCGCCAAGCGGGCGTTCAGCGGCGTTGCGCACGGTCACCACAGCCTGGTAACCACCCGGCCAGGTGGTCGTGACCGCGAAGTCGGCGGCGCACTCAGCCGACGACGTCGCCGAGTTGGTGTCAGGCGAGTCGTCGGAAGTAGAAACGGCGCTGGTCGGAGCGACACTCGCTGAGGCACTGGTGCTTGAGGCAGTCGCCGACGTACTGGTCCGACTCGTAGGCCCGCTCAACGCACGGTCGTCCGATTCGTCACCCCGCAAGGCGTTGACGACCACCACACCACCGACGACCAACGCCACCGCGCCGACCATCGCCACCGAGATCCTCCGCCAGGGCGCCCGACGCGGCATGACCAACGGCATCGTGTCCCGAACCGGCTCCGCAGCAGGCACGGAAACAGACTCCGCGGCCTCCGCGCCAGGCAACGCCCGCCCCTCAACCACCGCACCCAGCAGATCGTGCATCTCGGCCATCGTCGGCCGCTCCATCGGCTCCCGCCGCAGCACGCGCATCAGCACGTCACCCAACGGACCAGGGAACCGAAGCGGCGCGACCTCTGCCTCCGACACCCGCCTCAACAGCGCATACGGGTTGTCAGTGGTCCCGAACGGCGGGTGGCCTTCCAGCGCCGCGTACAGCGTCGCCCCCAACGAGTACACGTCGGACGCGAACACCGCGTCCTCCCCCGCCGCCACCTCAGGCGCGAGGAACGCGGGCGTGCCGACGATGGCACGGGCGTCCGTCACCGTGCCCTCGCCGATCGCCCGCGCGATGCCGAAGTCGGCGATCTTCGCGGTGCCGTCGTCGGCCAGCAGGATGTTGAACGTGGAGACGTCCCGGTGCACGATCCCCACCGCGTGCGCCGCCGTCAACGCCGACGCGACCTGCCACCCGACCCCCGCCACCAGGGCCTCCGGCAACGGACCGCGCTCGTCGATCAACTCGGCCAACGTCCGCGACGGCAGGTACTCCATCACCAGGCACGGCTTGCCACCGTGCTCGACCACGTCGTGCACGGTCACCGCGTGCGGATGCCGCAACCGCGCCGCGACCCGACCCTCCCGCAACGTCCGGCTTACCGCATCCGGCGAGTCACCTGAGCCGGCGCCAAGGAACTTGATCGCGACCGCGCGCCCCAGCCGCTCGTCGCGCGCCCGCCAGACGACACCACCGGCCCCCCGCCCGACCAACGCCACGAGCCGATACCGCCCGGCAATGACCTCGTCCCGTTCCGACACAGCCAGACGCTACTTCGCCACCCGACCCCCGGGCCACCTCCACCCGTCGGACGCCGAAATCGATCGCACAGCGTAACCAGCGGCGGGCACCGTCGGGCCTGGGCACGACCCGTTGCTCTCGGGCTCTTGAGCGACATCCAACAGCTCCGCAAGTAGAGCGACGCGGGATCCGCTACCCGAGTGCCGACCTTGTCGGCACGCCTGGAACACGGTCGCTGCCCATGCGGCAACTGCCGGACCGTTGCGGTGGGCGCCCGACGACGTGTCGCCGGGCGCCCAAGTGCCGGGACGGACTCAGGCGGTGAAGCGATCCTCGACGGCATTCGAGGTGAACGTCTTCCACGCGCTGCTTGAGAACACCAACGCCCCAGCCGTGCGGTTCTTCGTGTCACGCACCCCGACCGGCCCATCGGCGTCACCCGAGACCTCGACGCACGACTGGTTGGGGTCGCTGTACGTGGACTTGCGCCACCCGACCTCAACGCACGATTGGTTGGGATTGCTGTACGTGGACTTGCGCCACCCGGTGAGGCCTTTGGCTTCTCGTGGTGACCACCCAGGGATCTGCTGTCCCTGCGGCATTGGGTGGATCATCGTCCCTTCCTCTCCTCGTTTGCTGCGTCGGCCGGTCACGACGTCAGCAGGAAGGCGCGGGATTGCTCTGGGCCGAGTGCTGCGGCCATCTGGTACTCCCACACCGTGAGGTAGTCGTTCACCTCCTCCTGGTTGGACGTGACATGGCCGTCCTTGAGACCTTCCACGTGAACCAGTTCTACGGGAGGGTCGCTGTCGTATCGGAAGATCGTATAGTTGAATTCCTGGCCGAGGTAGAAGCCGACGTGCCATGGAACGACCTGTACCTCGACGTTCGGCCGGTCGATGGCGTCGGCGACGGCCTGCTTCTGCTCGCGCTGGATCGCCGAACTGCCGTCCATGTTGGCCATGCGTTCGAGCGCGGCCTGGTCAATGACGAACCAGAACCGCTGATCGAGGTTGTCCAGGATCGCTTGCCGCCGCAGCCGGAGACCGGTGGCTCGTTCTACGTCGTCGAGACTCATCGACGGCCTGGCCGCACGGAACAACGAGCGCATGTATGCCTCGGTCTGCAGCAAGCCGGGGATCGTCATGCTGTTGTGCTGCCACAGGTAGTGCGCGCTGGTCTCCAGGTCGACGACCTCGCGCATCGTGCCGTGGAAGTTGGCTCGCAACGCCTTACGTGACGCGCGCTTCTCGCGACCTTGTGCCAGGAGCAGCAGGCGTTCCCTGGTTGGCTCGTCAGGCGCGTAACCCTCGAAGAGCGTTCGGAGGTCCGGCAACGTGATGCTGCTGTCCCCACGCTCGATGTTACCGATCTTGTTCTGCGTGCAGTCCAGGATCTTGCCCGCCTCGGCCTGGCTCATGCCGCATGCCGCCCGAAGCGCGGCCAGTTTGCGTCCGATGATCACGTCGGCAACGCGCTTGGGGATCGCGGCGGTGGTCATCGAGCCTCCGGTTCGAGCGGGTCTCCCTGCCGGCGGAACGTAGCAGGCATGTTCACCCATAAGGTCGAGTAGCGAACTTGTTTAAACGGGTTTACTGTCATGGTCGAGGTTAACGCATCGGACGGGAGGAACCATGGTGGCGGTTACGCAAGTTACCAGGCCCACGGCAGTAGCCGTCGTCGACACGTGCCAGGCATGGTCCGCTCTCCGACCGGCCAAGTCCGGCGCGTTCCCTGATGACTTGCCGACGGGCGGTTCCACAGGATGGCCGGTGGTGAAGTGCTGCTCCCCGGCAATGATCCAGTGGACGGCATGGCCGCCCTTGTACCGGTCGGCGAGCGGGAGGCACCACGGCACGGCCTGCGGCAGGCCGGCCGTGGTGCAACCTGACCCCGCAAACCGGCTGATCGTCCTCGGCGCGATGAACCAAACCTCGATGCGGTGCGGCACCTCCGAGGGGTGGTCGTGATGGGCATCCGCGCGTTCCGGTGGCTGCCGTACAACGGGCAACGCCATGCGATCCCCGACACGCTGGCGGCCAACGACGAAGGCGAGACGTTGTGCGGCGTCGGCGTGACCGTGCCGCACGACCCGCCACCGCGGAGTCCCGACGGCTGTTGGCCGACATGCCACGACTGCGATGCGGCCTGGCGCGAGCACGAGGGCATCCCCGTGTTCCCCAGGCCGCGCAATGCCGGCGACAACCGCTCGGCCGCCACCAAGTCGAAGCGCACGACCGTCGGAGGACAGCCGTGAGGGTGGCGGGGACCAACAACGTGGTGTTCGCCGCACTCCGCGATCGGCTCCGGTCCGACCTCGACGCGATGTCCGATCTCGTCCAGGACGGCGACGACCACACCGCCGCCGTGGTAGCGCGCAGCGAACTTCCCGGACTGATCGCCGGACTGCTCGCCCTGCTCTCCCAGCACACCCCGGACGCGAACGGCCATTGCAGGCAATGCCGGGCCGGACGTTGGTGGCGCCGGGCACCAATGCCGTGCCGGGCACTCCTGGAGTTCCAACTCGCCCGCGACCACGCGCTCACCCACCGACCACGACACCGACTGTCGACAACACGAAGCCGGACCTCCACGACAACCCGCTTCCCGAGATGTCGCCCTCACCGGAGCGGACCACCCGACTCCGCCTCCACCACCTGATCCACCCGGCCCGGTCCGCACGCCGCTCGCGCACACCCGATCACGCCGCCCCCACGTGACCGATGTGCCCAGAGCGCCCGACCAGGTCGGTCGCCGGGGCGGCAGGACCCCCGCACCCCCCGCCGCCCCACCCCCTATCGCGCATATCTGTCGACCGCACGGAAAGAGTGACCATGACCGGCACAAGGATCAACCTCGAAGGCGAGGCCTGATGAATCCCCAGCCCACGCTCCAGGCCCGCCTGCTCGGCCACGAACTGCGCCGCATCCGTGAAGCCTCCGGCCTGACCGTGGCCGAAGTCGCCGCCCACACCGGCCAATCGCCGAGCGACGTCCAGCGACTGGAAGACGGCGTCACCGACGCGCCCGAACCCGAACCGACCCTCTGGTGCCGCTGGGACACCACCGCCACCAGCGTGATCAACGTGCTGTGCCGCCTCGCCGACCACATCGACATCTACGCACCCCTCGGCATCCACCCCGCCCACGAACACCTCGACCCCGACCGCTGCACCGCCTACGTCCTGACCGGCACCACCATCGACCGCACCGACGTCACCATCCGCCACATCACCCACGTCGCACACCCCGGCGCCGACCGCCCACTCACCCGCTTCACCCTGCCCAACGGCCCCGCCGTCGTCCTCTACCCCTACCTCCACGGCGCACAGTTCACCGAGGAACCAGCCCACCTCACGTCCGCCTACACACTCTTCGAACTGCTCTCCGACACCGCGACCCCTGTGGACGAGCGGTAGCCGTTGCCGAACACGATCAAGCTCCGCGCCGACGCCTTCCGGAAGGCGGTACTGCTCGCAGGATTTCGGTCGGACTACGGACTGGCAAAGGCGATGGATGTCAATCGCTCGACGGTCGCCAGGGTCTTCAACGGCGACCTCCAGCCTGGCGCTGCGTTCATCGCGGGAGCGCTGACCGCTCTGGAGCCGATGGAGTTCCACGACCTGTTCGAGATCGTCCCTGCCCACAGCGTGAGAACACCGGATGCCAACGACCGGTGAACAACCGACGCGCAGGCTGCGTGCGCCGGCACGAACCTGCGCCACGGAACCAGTTCACTTCTGCGTTCGACACGGATCGATCGCCTCTCGATCGACCACGCCGACAAACTCCCGGCGAGAAAGCCTTGTCCCCACAACGCTTTCCAAGCCAGGTTGAGGATGACTCATCCACCCGACGAAAGGATAACCATGTCCGCAACGATCACCATCGAGAGCCCTGCCACGGACGATCCCTTCGCTCTCGACATCCAGGTAATCACCGACGCGCCGAACGGCGCGCAGGGAGCATGCACCAACGGAACAGACGACGGCTGCGATCCCACGTGCGCGTCGGCGTGCGTCACCGGCGGGGTGTGAGACCCGACCGCCAGGTCCTGGCACAGGGGGTCGGGTGCAGTTTGCCCGGCCCTCGGTACCACCTGTCGCTCTGCACGGTCTGGAGGTACCAATGATTTCCGCTGGTAAGAAGCCGTTGTATCGGCACGCGGGTGTCGCATTGCTGCGGGCCGCAGCGGCCCCGCTGACCGACGCACCCGACTTGTGGCCAGATCTGACCGATGTCCGAGGATGTCGGTTATGGCTTGACCGGATGTGGGCCCGGCCCGGCCTGGCCGAGGCCGTGCGCCAGGCCAGCCCGTCGCTGGCCGACCGAGTCGACGCCATCCGGCTAGGGCAAGCGGTGCCCGAGAAGCAAGTTCGCAGCGCGACCATGTCCGCGATGCGGTATGTGCTGCGCGGTATCGGTCGCCCGACTCCCTTTGGCTTGTTCGCAGGCGTGGCTCCGGCGGCAGTGGCCGACACTGCCCGCGCGCGGTGGGGCGAGGACCATCGCTCGACCGTGCGGGTGAATACGGAGTGGCTGGCAGACATCACCGCTCGCGCCGAAGCCGTCCTGGAACTCTTGGAGCGGGTCGAGGTCACCATCAACGACCTCGCCGTGCGGCGTGGCGACCGGCTCGAAGTCCCACACGGTCCGAACCGTGTGGCGATTCGCCATACCAGCGTGGTCGCGGCCGTTCGGGCAGCGGCATCGACCCCGATCCGGTTCGGCGCGCTGGTCGACAAGGTCGCCGAGGACTTCACCGCCGACCGGCCGAAGGTCCTCGACACGCTCACCGAGCTCGTGCGGCAGGGCCATCTGGTGACGAACCTGCGTGCGCCGTTCACGGTCATCGACCCGTTTGCCCACTTGGTCTCGTGCCTGCACGACGCCGACTCTCGGGGCGTGCCCGACATGACCACGCTGCTCGACGGACTCGACGCTGTCCTGGCCGAGCTTCGCCATCACAACGACGGTGCCACCCAGCCCGCCGAGCAGCACCTCGTCCGCGCGGCGTTGTTGGACCGCATGAGGCGGCTGTCCCCGGCGGGTCGCACCCCACTTGCGGCGGACTTGCTGCTGGACTGCGACGTCCGTGTGCCCGACGGCGTCGCGCGGGAGATGGAACTGGCGGCCTCGGCGTTGCTTCGCACGACCCGGCATCCGACCGGCGACCCCGCCTGGCGGGAGTACCACGCCGAGTTCGTCGACCGGTACGGCACCGGCACGCTGGTGCCGGTGCTCGACGTCGTCTCTCCGGACGCCGGATTGGGCTACCCGGCCCGCTACGACGGCAGCGTGTTCTCCCCACCTGTTCCGGCGTTCGCGCGGCGAGACGAGCGGCTCGCCGCGATGGCATGGCGGGCGATGGCCGACGGCACCCGCGAGATCGTCCTGCGCGACGACGACATCGCGGATCTGATGGGCGAAGACTTCGACGAGCGGTACATCCCTCCGCACGTGGAACTGTCCGCCCGCGTCCACGCCACCAGCGTATCGGCGGTGGACCGCGGCGATTTCGTCCTCACGGTCGCGCCCGCCCGGTCGGCCGGAACGTTGACCAGCCGCTTCACCCCGATGGCCACCGGCTCCGGTTTGGCGGACGTCTACCGGGCACTGCCCGCCGCGACCGAGGGCGCGTTGCGCGCCCAGTTGAGCTTCGGCCCCAAGTACGCGCCGGCCGAGAACGTCTGCCGTGTCCCCGCCTACCTCGACCACGTCATCCCCCTGGGGGAACATCGCACGCCGAGCGATCCCGCAAAGCTGATCACAGTCGACGACCTGGCTGTCACCGCGACCCGAGACCGGCTGTACCTGGTCAGCCGATCCCGCCGCCGGGTGGTCGAACCGCAGGTGTTCCACGCGCTCGCCTTGGACAAGCAGCCGCCGCCGTTGGCGCGGTTCCTGGCCGAGCTGCCGCGCGCGTTCAGCGCGGCCTGGTACCAGTTCGACTGGGGACCGCACGCGAATCTGCCGACGCTGCCACGGGTGCGTTATCGCCGTACCGTGCTGTCTCCCGCGCAGTGGCGGCTGAACGCCACCGACCTGCCGCGGGGGTCCGAGGACGATCGGCAGCAGTTGCTCGACCGCTGGCGGCGATTGTGGGGCTGCCCCGCCGTGGTCGAGCTGCGCGACGCGGACCGCACGCTGCGCCTCACGCTCGACGAACCCGCCCACGTCACCCTGCTGCACGCTCACCTCGTTCGGCACGGCCAGGCTGTCCTGTACGAGGCCACCCCCACCTCGGACTACGGCTGGATCGACAGCCACGCCCACGAGATCGCGCTGCCGCTGGTCACCACGCGCCCAGCCGCACCGGATCCTGCGCGGGACGTTGCCCGAGGTGAACAACACCCACGGGCACGTGCCCGGTGCCCCCGACTCGGGCTGGATCAACGCAAAGATCCACACTCACCCAGAGCGAATGGACGAAATCCTCACCCGGCACCTACCCGCGCTGCTTGGCGAACTCGATGTCGACCCGTGCTGGTGGTTCCTGCGCTACCACAGCCCTCATGAGACCGACCACCTCCGGCTGCGTCTGCGTACTCACCCCGACCGTTACGCTGTGTGCACTAACGCGCTCGGGGAGTGGACGCAGCGGATGCGGCAGGCAGGCGTGGCCGGACGGCTGGTGCTGGACAGCTACTACCCGGAGGTCGGCCGTTACGGACATGGCGCAGCATTGGCAGCCGCAGAAGACGTCTTCGCCGCCGACTCACGCCTGGTCGCCGCCGTGCTGCGGGATCTGCCCGCCACGGCGGTGAACCGCACCGCGCTGACCGCAGCCAATATGGTCGGAATCGTCGAAGGCTTCCTCGGTGGCTCCGGTGCAGCCGACGACTGGCTGACCCGCCGTCCGGCGCGCGCCACTGCCACCATCGACCGCAAGGTGACCGACGAGGCGATCCGACTGGCCACCGACCATGGGGCCCGGCGCCGACTACAGGGCTGGGCGGAGCCGGTCGAGCGGGCATGGTGGTCTCGCGCCGACGCACTGGCCGCCTACCGTCTGCACCTGCCGTCCGACACGGACATCCAGGTCGTTTTGGAATCGCTGCTGCACATGCACCACAACCGTGCCATCGGCATCGACGTCGACAGCGAACACGCGTGCCGCCGCCTGGCCCGGAACGCCGCGTTCGCCCGCCGTGCCCGCCGGCCACATGACGACGGTGGCCGATGACCGGGACCGACCTGCCGAGCCCGCCTGCGGTGCCACCGGAGCACGATCCGTCACCGGAGTGGGGCCAGTCGCTGTCGTTCGGGGCGGCCGGTATCGCGTTGCTGAACGTTGCCGAGGCCCACGCGGGACTCGGCGAGTGGATCAGAGCGCACCGGTGGGTCGCGGTGATGACCCGCAATCCGGTCTCCGCGAACCCCGACAGCTGCCTGTTCCGGGGCGCTCCTGCGGTCGCATTCGTCCTACGCGCCTCCGACCGACCCTCCTACGCTGCCGCGATCGACACCCTCGACCACCACATCACCACACTCGTCCGACAGCGCCTCGACGCCGCACACCAGCGCATCAACCAAGGCCGGCTGCCCCGACTGCGGGAGTTCGACCTGATCAACGGACTTACCGGCCTCGGCACGTACCTGCTTCTCCGGAACGACGACCGCGCGCTCGTGCGGGACGTGCTGATCTACCTGGTGCGGCTGGCCACCGAGCCGCTGACCGTCGACGGCGAACAACTCCCGGGCTGGTGGACCGACAACGAACCCGCCGACCGTCGCTCGCCGCTGTGGCCTGGCGGCCACGCGAATCTCGGGATCGCACACGGCATAGCCGGGCCACTGGCGCTGCTCGCCCACGCGATGATCAGCGGCACCACCGTGCCGGGTCAGGCCGAAGCGATCGACTCGATCTGTTGCCGACTCGACCGGTGGCGGTGCGGCCCGCCGACCAGCCCGTGGTGGCCCGGCACGGTCCGGCCGACCGAATGGCGCAGCGACTCCGTCGACCAGCACGGACCACAGCGACCGTCCTGGTGCTACGGAACCCCCGGAATCGCCCGCGCCCAACAACTCGCCGCCATCGCTTTGGACGACCGAACTCGGCAACGCGCCGCCGAGAACGCGTTGACCGCCTGCGTCACCGACGAGCGGCAGTTGGACCTGCTCGACGACATGTCCCTCTGCCACGGCTGGGCGGGACTCGTCCACACCGTCCGACGCGCCGCCACCGACGCCGGACCCGACAGCGAACTGGCCGACCAACTCCCCCGGCTGGACACCCGCTTCGGGCATCACCTGCACGACCTCCCACCGGCTACCAACGACGGCCTTCTCGAAGGCACAGCAGGCATTTCCCTCACCCGGCACACGGCCGGCATCCCCGCGTTCCGGTGGGACGCGTGCCTGCTCACCGCCTCGCCGACACCACAAACCCCTGGGACAATGGACACGGAAGGAATCGGATGACCGCCACCACCGACACCGGACCGGACGAGCTGCGCGCCCGCATGGTCGACCACATCGCCGCGGCCGGACACCTGCACTCGTCCACCGTGGAACACGCGCTGCGCACCGTGCCGCGCCACCTCTTCGTGCCCGACGCGACCGTCCAGGACGCCTACGCCAACAGGTCCATCACCATCAAACCCGGCGAACCCGGCGGCAGGCCCGCGAGCTGCATCTCCGTGCCCACCGTCGTAGCCATGATGCTCGGCCAACTCGACGCCCGCCCAGGCGACCGCGTCCTGGAGATCGGCGCCGGAACGGGCTACAACGCCGCCTTGCTGGCCGACATCGTCGGCGATACCGGCCAGGTCACCACCATCGACATCCACCCCGACGTCACCGCCCACGCCCGCCAGGCTCTCAACGCCACCGGCTATGGCGGCGTGCGCGTCACTACCGGCGACGGCGCGCTCGGCCACGTCGACCTCGCACCGTACGACCGGATCATCGTTACCGTCGGCCCGTGGGACCTGCCGCCCGCCTGGCTGGACCAGCTCGCCCCCAGCGGACGCCTGGTGGTGCCGCTGCACTGGCGCGGCCAAGCTCGCAGCGTCGCGTTCGTCAAACAGGACGGTGTGCTGCATGCCACGGACAGCCGACTGTGCGGCTTCATCCCCATGATCGGCGACGGCCAGGACGGCGAACGCAAGATCCGCATCGCCGACGACGTCGACCTGCACTTCGACCCCGACCAACCCATCGACCCGGACACCCTGAACGGGGTGCTCGCACAGCTCGCGACCACCGTGTGGTCCGGGGCGTCGATCGTCCCGATGGAGTCCACCGACCTCATCTGGCCCCGCCTGACCGGCATCGAAGCCGGAACCTGCCGCTTCGCCGCCGCCCAGGCCGCCGTCGAGGCCGGACTATGCGACCCAGCCTTCCCCTACAGCAGCCCCGCCCTGGTCGAAGGCGACTCACTGGCCTACCTGACCCTGCGCCGACCCGCACCCGACGCCGAAGAACGCCGCTTCGAACTCGGTGCCACCGGCCACGGCCCACTCGGCGAACAGCTCGCCGAACGGCTGTGCGCCGGGATCCGCGCCTGGGACCACGACCGCACCGCACAACCCGTCATCACCGCCTACCCCGCCGACACCCCCGACCAGGACCTCACCGGCGGACAGGTGATCAATAAGCGATTCGTCAGGCTCGTCGTCTCCGTCTGATCATGTACGCAAACAACGGCCGGACCGGAACGACATCAGCGCGGAATCCCGCACTTCCGCCATCCCGATCCGGCCGGTTGAGGTACCGAACGCTTACGTCCGCCGTGGCACCGGTACGACGTAGCGGCCGAACACCAGTTCCCGCAGCACGTCGTCCCCACCCTCCACGATCGAGACGTAGCGGATGTCCCGCATCAGCTTCCCGATCGGCATCTCGTGGGTGTAGCCGAGCCCGCCGAACATCTCCGAACCGACGCTCGCCACGTCCCAGCCCGCCTGACCGCAGAACATCTTCGCGGTCAGCGCCGACTTCACCGTGCCCTGCCGGTTGAACAGTGCCGGCGCGTCCGGGTCGGCCATGATCTTGTCGAAGTCACGGGCCGAGCGCAGCAGGTGGCTCTTCATGACGTCGATCTGCATCTCCATCTGGCCCAGCCGCTGCGCGAACACCGGGCTCTCCAGGAGCGTGCCGTCGCGGAACGGCTTGGTCTTGGCGTAGTTCATGCAGTGGTCACGGATGCGCCGCGCGATACCGAGCGCCGTCGTGGCGATCAGGATCCGGCTGGCGTTCAAGCCGATCTCCAGCAGCCGCAGGCCGGAACCCGCGAGCTGGTTGCCGGCCGGCACCCGGACGTTCTTCAGCGACACCTGGTACGTGTGCGACGCGCGCAGGCCGATGACGTCCCACCGCTTGACGATCTCCACACCCGGCGTCCCGCGCGGCACGACTACCGCCGGGTAGTCCTCCGGGTCGTCCGCCGAACGGGCGATGACGACGAGGAAGTCGGCGAAGTCCGTGTTGGTGGAGAAGAACTTCTCGCCGTTCAGGACGAGGTCTCCCCCGTCCTTCGCGACCACGGTCTCGATCTTGCCGAGCTCACTGCCCGCGGTGCGCTCACTGCCCAGGGACGCGCAGAACGTGCCGCCCGCCGCCATCGGCGCCAGGTAACGCTGCTTCAGCTCGTCCGACCCGTACAGCTGCACCATCGTGGTGCCGAGGATCGAGATGAACAGCGTGAAGGCCACGCCCGCGTCACCGTAGGACAGCTCGTTCACGATCTCGACGCTGTCCTCCAGCGTCAACCCGCGGCCACCCAGCTCCTCCGGCAGCCACCAGTTCGCCAGCCCGGTCTCGCGGAACTTCTCGTACACCTCCAACGGCTTTTCGGTCAACTCGTCGAGTCGCGTCTCATCCGCGCCGAGTTCGTCCCGGACGAACCGCCGCACGGCCTTCAGGTCTTCTGCCCTCATCGGTCCCATCACTTCATTCCGAGAACGCGCGGTTGATGAGGTCGTCGAGGTCGAGGCCGTCGATCTCCTCGTCCAGTTCGTCGTCCTCTGCGGTGTTTTCGTCCAGTTCCACCGGCTCCGACACGTCCGCGCCGAACAACCGGTCGACCAGGTGGTCGGCCAGTGCCGCGGGCGTCGGGTAGTTGAAGATGATCGTAGCGGGGATCTCTACGCCGGTGTCCTTCTTGACGTGGTTGCGGAATTCGACGCCGCTCAGGGAATCGAATCCGATTTCCTTGAACGACATGTCGGCTTCGATGTCGTCCGTGGACGGGTAGCCGAGCACCAGGGCCGAGGTGGACAGCAGCATCCGGAGCATTTCGTCCGTCCGCTCCTGCGCCGGCAGCTCGCCCAGCCGCTGCACGAGCGGGGGCACGCCACCGGTTTCCACGACCTTCGGCTGCTGCCGCGGCGTGACCATGCCGTGGAACAGCGTGTGCACGTTCTCCTGCTCACGCAGCCCGGCCCGGTCGACCACCGCCGCCACGACCACAGCGGCATCCAGCCCCAACGCGGTGTCGAACACAGCGGTACCCGTACCAGCGGGCAGCGGCACGAAACCGGCGCGGCGGAACCGGGCCAGGTCGGCGTCACCGAGTTCGCCCGCCATGCCGAGCTCCCACGGACCCCAGGCCAACGACACCGCGGGCAAGCCCTCGGCCCTGCGCTGCGCGGCCAACGCGTCCAAGAACGTGTTGGCGGCGGCGTAGTTCGCCTGGCCCGCGGTGCCGAAGACACCGGCGACGGACGAGTACAGGACGAACGCCGACAACCCCAGATCCGCGGTCAGCTCGTGCAGGTGCCACGCCGCGTCGACCTTCGGCTGGAACACCCGGTCGAGCTGTTCCGGCGTCATGGACTCCACGCTGGAGTCGTCCAGCACGCCCGCGAGGTGCACGACAGCCGTCAACGGCGCTTCCGCCGGGATCCGCGCGATCTCCGCTGCCAACGCGTCACGGTCGGACACGTCGCAGGCGGCGTGCACGACCTCGGCGCCGAGCGCCGTCAGCTCCTCGGCCAGAGCGCTCGCACCAGGTGCGGCGGCACCACGTCGGCTGAGCATCAACAACCGCTGTGCGCCGTGCGTAGCGACCAGGTGCCGGGCGAACAACCCGCCGAGCCCACCGGTGGCACCGGTGAGCAACACCGTGCCGCCAGTCCACTGAGGACGGTCGACCGAAGCGGTAGGAGCCGCAGCCAAGCGCGGCACATACGCCACACCACCGCGGATAGCCACCTGCGGCTCGGACAGGTCCAGCTTCTCCAACGCCGCCAGCGAAGCCTGATCCCCGTCCGTGTCCACCAGCACGAACCGACCCGGGTGCTCAGCCTGTGCCGACCGCACCAAACCCCACACCGGCGCGAGCGCCAGGTCCGGCACCTCACCCTTGCTGACCGCCACCGCACCACGGGTCACGATGACCCGACGCGTGCCGTCGTCCAGCCACTTCCGCAGCTGGCCCAGCATCTCGTGCGCGGTGGCACGGGCCGCAGCGGGCACGTCCACGCCCACGCTCGCCATCACGTGCGTGAACTCGGCATCCCCAGCCCCAGCCCCAGCCGAATCCGACAGCGCGGTCCAGTCCACCGCGAACAACGCGTCCGCCGTAGCGCTCGCCGTCAACTGCTCCACCGAAGCGGGCATCAAAGCCAGCGAGTCGACCGACAGCACCAGCGCGCCGTCCGGCCGGGTGATCCGCAGCGACACCTCGTTGACGCCGATCTTCGCCACCCGAACCCGCAGGTCCGGACCGGCGAGCGCGTGCCGGGTCACCCCGGACCACGCGTACGGCAGCAGCGCCTGCGTCGAGTCCTCCCCCGCCAGCAGCGACAGGATCGGGTGCAGGGCCGCGTCGAACAACGCCGGGTGCACAACAAAACCAGAAGAAGCGTGCGGGACCTCGTCCGGCAGCCGAACCTCGCCGAACACCTCGTCCTCGCCCGAACGCCACAACCCGCGCAGCCCCCGGAACGCGTGCCCGTAGCCGTAACCGCGATCGGCCAGCTCCGGGTAGAACGCCTCCAGGTCCACCGCCTCCGCACCCGCCGGCGGCCAAGTCTCCGGAGCGGACTCGGGCACGGCCACGCCGACAGCCAGGACACCGGCAGCATGCCGGGTCCACGTCCGCGACCCGACCACCCGCGAGTGCACGCCGATCTCCCGCGCGCCCGCGTCGTCGGCCCCGCCGATGGTGAGCTGGAGCTGCACCGAGTCGGCCGCGAGCGTCAGCGGCTTCTCCAGCGTCAGCTCCGCGACCCGACCGCACCCGGCCAAGTCCATGGCCTGCAACGCCATCTCGACGTAGGCAGCCCCGGGGAACACCACACCGTCGAAGATGCGGTGGTCGGCCAGCCAGCCGTCGACCGCGGGTGAAACATGTCCACTGAGGACGATCTGATCCCCGATGGCCAGCTCGGTGACCGCAGACAGGAACGGGTGCTCGATCGCGGTCAGCCCGGCGCCGCTGACGTCACCGCGCGGGGCCTCCGCCTTCACCCAGTACCGCTGCCGCTGGAACGCGTAGGTGGGCAGGTCGACCGAACGGCCCTCAACCCCGACTGCGGTGAAGTACGCCCGCCAGTCCACCGGCACACCCGCGACGTGCAGCCGCGCCAAGGCCTCGACCAGCGACCGGACCTCCGGGCGCTTCTTGCGCACCACCGGCACGGCCGTCACGTCCGGCGCGACCTCCGCCAGGGTCTCCTGCGCCATGGCGGCCAGCACGCCGTCCGGCCCGACCTCCACGAACACGCCGACACCGGCGGCCACCGCGGCACGCACACCGTCCGCGAAGCGCACCGCCTCGCGCACGTGGCGCACCCAGTACTCGGGCCGCTCCAGCTCGCCGGCACCGGCCAGCGCGCCGGTCACGTTCGAGATGACCGGCAGCTGCGGCGTCGCGTACGACACCGACCGCGCGACCTGCTCGAACTCCGCCAGCATCGGCTCCATCAGCGGCGAGTGGAAGGCGTGCGAGACCCGGAGCCGCTGGGTCTTGTAGCCCGCGCCGGAGAACATCCCCTCGATGTCGAGGACGGCGTCTTCTTCACCGGAGATGACCGTCGCCAGCGGGCCGTTGATCGCGGCGATCGAGGCGGTCTCCTCGTACCCGTCGAGCGCCTCGCGGATCTCGTCCTCGTCGGCCTGGATGGCGACCATCGCCCCGCCACGCGGCAGTGCCTGCATCAGGCGGCCTCGTGCGGCCACCAGCTTCACCGCGTCGGAGAGGGAGAACACGCCGGCCACGTGCGCCGCGGCCAGTTCGCCGATCGAGTGCCCGGTCAGCACCGCCGGGACCACGCCCAGCGACTCGATCAACCGGAACGCCGCCACCTCGAAGGCGAACAGCGCCGGCTGCGTCATCGCGGTCTCGTCCAGCAGCGCCGCCAGGTCCGAGTCGGGCTCGGCGGACACGACCTCGTCAATGGAGTGGTCGAGCAAAGGCGCGAACTCCGCGCACACCGTGTTCCACGCCTCGGCGAACACCGGGAACCGCTGCACAAGCTCGCGGCTCATGCCCAGTCGCTGGCTGCCCTGCCCGGAGAACAGGACACCGACCTCCGGCATGACCGAGGCAGAACCCGTGACCAGGCCCGCCGCACGCTCATCGGTCGCCAACGCCTCCAGCGCGGGCAGCAGCTCCGCCCGTCCGGTGCCGAAGACGACCGCGCGGTGGTCGAGGGCCGCACGGCCGGTGGCCAGCGTCATCGCCACATCGGCGACGCGCGGCGCGGTGTCCGCGGACACCGCCGCCAGCAGCCGTTCCGCCTGCCCGGTCAGGGCCGACGCGTTGCGCGCCGACAGCAGCCAGGGCACGACGGCGTCCGGCTCGGCGTCCTCGACAGCGACTTCCTCGACGTCACCCTGCTCCAGGATCACGTGCGCGTTGGTGCCGCTGATCCCGAACGACGACACACCCGCCCGGCGAGGCCGGTCCGCCTCGGGCCAGGAACGCCGCTCCGTCAGCAGCTCGACCGCGCCCGTCGTCCAGTCGACGTGCGGGGTCGGCTCGTCGACGTGCAGGGTCCGGGGCAGCACCCCGTGTCGCATCGCCATGATCATCTTGATCACGCCCGCCACACCGGCGGCGGCCTGCGTGTGGCCGATGTTCGACTTGACCGAGCCGAGCCACAGCGGCTCCGGCCGCTCCTTGCCGTAGGTGGCGAGCAGCGCCTGCGCCTCGATCGGGTCGCCGAGCTGGGTGCCGGTGCCGTGCGCCTCGACCGCGTCGACGTCCACAGTGGACAGTCCGGCGTTGGCCAGCGCCTGCCGGATGACCCGCTCCTGCGAGGGGCCGTTCGGCGCGGTGAGTCCGTTGCTCTCGCCGTCCTGGTTGATCGCGCTGCCGCGCAGCACCGCGAGCACGCGGTGGCCGTTGCGCCGGGCGTCGGACAGCCGCTCCAGCACCAGCATGCCGACGCCTTCGGACCAGCCGGTGCCGTCGGCGGAACCGGAGAACGCCTTGCAGCGGCCGTCCGCGGCCAGGCCGTTCTGCCGGGAGAACTCGATGAAGATGCCGGGCGTGGACATGATCGTCACACCGCCGGCGAGCGCGAGCGAGCTGTCACCGGAACGCAGCGACTGCGCCGCCATGTGCAGCGCCACCAGCGAGGACGAGCACGCGGTGTCCACGGTCACGGCCGGGCCCTCGAAGCCGAGGGTGTAGGCGACGCGGCCGGAGACCACGCTGGACGCGGTGCCGGTCAGGGCGTGACCGGCCACTTCGTCCGGCACCTCGCCCAGTCGCGGCAGGTAGTCCTGGCTCATCGCGCCGAGGAAGACCGCGGTCGGGGTGCGGCGCAGCTCGTTCGGGTTCTGCCCGGCGCGCTCCAGCGCCTCCCAGACCACTTCCAGCACCAGCCGCTGCTGCGGGTCCATGGACAGCGCTTCACGCGGGCTGATGCGGAAGAAGCCCGGGTCGAAGTCACCGGCGTCGTGCAGGAAACCGCCGACCGAGGCGTAGTCGCCGCCGGCCGTCGGCCAGCCGCGGTTGTCCGGGAACGGCGTGATCGCGTCGGCGCCGTCGGCCACCAGCCGCCACAGGTCTTCCGGTGACGCCACGCCACCGGGGTACCGGCAGCTCATGCCGATGATCGCGATCGGCTCGTCGTGGCCGGCGGCACGGGCGGGCGCGACCTGGTGCTCGTCGGCTTCCGACCCGGACAGCTGGTCGCGCATGTGCCGCACGACCGCGCTGGGCGTCGGGTGGTCGTAGAGCAGCGAGGTCGGCAGCTTCAGGCCGGCCGCGGCGTTGAGCCGGTTGCTCAGCTCCACCGCCGTCACCGAGTCGAAGCCGAGTTCCTTGAACGTGCTGTCGGCGCCGACCGCCTTGGGGTCGGCCAGACCGAGCACGGCGGCCGAGTGGGACCGGACCAGCGTCCACAGGTCCTGCTCGGCGAGCCGCTTCGCGGTCCGCTCGACGTGCGTCTCCACGGGCTCGACCGTCGGAGTTCCGACCGGCCGCGGCACCTCGTGTTCGACGCGCTCGCCGGAGACCCAGAACGACTGCCGCTGGAACGCGTAGGTGGGCAGCGCAACGCGGCGGGCGCCCTCGAACAGCGATTCCCACCGCACCGCGACACCCTTGGTGCACAGTTCGGCCATCGACAGCAGCAGGCGGCGGGACTGCTCTTCGTTCCGGCGCAGCGTGCCCTGCACGACGACGTCGGCCACGGTGTCCTGGATGGCGGCGGTCAGCACGGGGTGCGGGCTGAGTTCCACGAAGGTGTTGTGGCCCGCGTCGGCCAGCGCCTTGATGGTCTCGCTGAACCGCACGCGCTCGCGCAGGTTCCGGAACCAGTACTCGGCGTCCAGCTCGGCCACGTCCACGAGGCCGCCGGTCACCGTCGAGAAGAACGCGATGCCGCTGTCCGTCGTCGTGATGCCGTCGGCGACGCGGAGAACCTCGTCCCGGACGGACTCCACGTGCGTCGAGTGGGACGCGTAGTCGACCGGGATCACCTTGGCGCGGATGCCGCGCGACTCGCAGTCGGCCACGACCGCGCGCACCGCGTCGACCGCACCGGAGATCACCACGGAGTTGGGGCCGTTCACCGCCGCGACGGAGACCTTGTCCTGGTCCACGTCGTCGGCGGGCATGGCCAGCGACGCCATCGTGCCGCGGCCCGAGAGGCCCGCGTCGATGGCCTTGCTGCGGCCGACCACGAGCCGCAGCCCGTCGGCCAGCGAGATGATGCCCGCCGCGCACGCCGCCGCGATCTCGCCCTGGGAGTGGCCCACGACGGCGTCGGGCACGAGGCCGACCGAACGCCAGACCTCGGCCAGCGACACCATCACCGCGAACAGGGCGGGCTGGACGACGTCCACCCGGGCCAGCGCGGCCTCGTCGGCGAGCACTTCGCGCAGCGACCAGTCGACCAGGTCGCCGAGGACCTGCTCGCACTCGGACATGCGGGTAGCGAACACGGGCGAGGAGTCCCACAGCTCGCGGGCCATGCCGACCCACTGCGAGCCCTGGCCCGGGAAGACCCACACCACACCGGAACCGGGGGTGACGGAGCCCGTCACGACGTTCGCGGCCGGTTCGTCCGCCGCCATCGCGGCCAGGCCGGCCATCAGTTCCACGCGGTCCGCGGCCACGACGACGCCGCGGTGCTTCAGCAGCGAGCGCGTGGTCACGGTGGAGTAGCCGATGTCGGCCGGACGGGCGTCGGCGTCGGCCGTCACCCAGTCGCGCAGGCGTTCGGCCTGGGCACGCAACGCGGCGGCGGAGTCACCGGAGAGCACGACCGGCACCGGTCGGGCCACCGAGGGCTCAATGTCCGGTTCGACAAGAGCGGGCGGGGAAGCGACGACGACGTGGCAGTTCGTGCCGCCGACGCCGAAGGAGCTGACACCGGCCAGCTTGGGACCGTCACCCGGCCACGGACCGGCGGCGGCGTTGACCGAGAGGCGCCACTCGTCCATCGGGATCGACGGGTGCGGCTCGGTGAAGTTGAGGCTGGCGGGCAGCACGTCGTGCTTGATCGCCAACGCGACCTTGATCAGGCCCACGACACCGGCCGCGGCGTCCAGGTGCCCGATGTTCGTCTTGACCGACCCGACGAGCAGCGGCCGGTCGGCGTCACGGGCGGAACCCAGCACCGATCCCAGCGCACCGGCCTCGACCGGGTCACCCGCACGCGTGCCGGTGCCGTGCAGCTCGACGTACTGGACGTCGGCGGGGTTCACGCCGGCACGGGCGTACGCCTCGCGCAGCAACGCCTGCTGCGAGTCGCCGTCGGGCACGGTCAGGGCCGAGCCGTCGCCGTCGTGGTTCACCGCGCCGCCGAGCAGCACGCAGTGGATCTGGTCGCCGTCGGCGATCGCGTCCTCAAGGCGCTTGAGGACGACCATGCCGGCGCCCTCACCGCGGACAGTGCCGTTGGCGCGGGCGTCGAACGTGTAGCTGCGGCCGTCCGGGGACAGCGCGCCCGCACGGGCCAGGGCCAGCGTGCTCTCCGGCACCAGGTTCAGGTGCACGCCACCGGCCACCGCCATCCGCGCGGCGCCGGACAGCAGGGTCTCGCCGGCCAGGTGCACGGCGACCAGCGAGGACGACTGCACCGTGTCCACCGTGATGCTCGGGCCGTGGAAGCCGAACCGGTGGGAGACCCGGTTGGCGATCACGCCGCGGCTCAGGCCCGCCAGGGAGTGGTGCGACACCGCGTCCGTGCCGTGCCGCTGCACGAGGGACGCGTAGTCGTCGCTCGCCGCGCCGAGGAACACCGCCGTGTCGCTGCCGCGCAGGTCCTCCGCGGCCACACCGGCGTCTTCCAGCGCTTCCCAGGTCAGCTCCAGCGCCAGGCGCTGGCGCGGGTCCATGGCCACGGCTTCGCGCGGTGAGATGCCGAAGAACCCGGCGTCGAAGTCGGCCACCTTGTCGATGAACCCACCCCGGCGGTACGGGGCCAGGTCGGGTAAGTCGTGCCAGCGGTCCGCGGGCGCCTCGGTGATGGCGTCCACGCCGTCGCGCAGCAGCCGCCAGAAGGCGTTGACGTCCTGTGCCCGCGGAACTCGGCACGACATGCCGACGACGGCGACGGCACGCCCGACCGTGTCGGCGGTGCCGCCGGATCGCTCGGCCTGATTCCCGTACATCACTTCACACCTTCCCAGCAGTGCAACGGCAGTTCATCGATCCGGTGCTCAGCCGGAGGTGGTCGAGCGGACGTCGGACGACGACACGCCCACGCGCCCTGACGCGGTCCACTCCCGCGCCCCGGTCGGCAGCCCGACCCGGACCGACGCCCGCCCCACTCGCGGGGGTCGGGCGTCGGTCCGCACTCATCTTCTTGTCCCTCGTCATTGTCCGGTCCGTCGCGCCTGGTCCGCCGGGTTTCAGTCGAACTGGGCGTCGATCAGCTTCAGAATCTCGTCCGCGGTGGTGGCGGACGCGATCCCGGACGCCGCCGGCTGTCCCTCCGAAAGGGACGCCAGCAGCGTGCGCAGCCGACCGGCCACGTGCTGCTTCTCCTCGGCCGCGGCCTCGGCGAGCATCTCTTCCAGCTTCTTCAGCTCCGCCTCGAACGGCGGTTCCTTGGCCGCGGTGACGCCACCGACCTTCGTCAGCAGGAACCGCGTGATCGCGATCGGCGTCGGGTGGTCGAAGACCAGGGTCGCGGGCAGCCGCAACCCGGTGGCCTGGGTCAACCGGTTCCGCAGCCCGACCGCCGCCAGCGAGTCGAACCCGAGGTCCTGGAACGGCCGGTCCGGACCGACCGCCGCGGACGACGTGTGGCCGAGCACGGCCGCGACGTGCGTCCGCACCACGGACAGCACGACCTTCTCCCGCTCCGACTCCGGCACCTCGGCGAGCCGCTGCGCGAGCGACGCGCTGCCCGTGGGCTCGGTCCGCTGCTGCTCCGGCATCCGGACCAGCCCGCGCAGGAGGTGGGGCAGCATGCCCGCACGTCCCTGCACCCGCAACGCGGCCGGATCGAGCTTCACCGGCGCCAGCAGCGCCGCGTCCACCCCGAGGCTCTGGTCGAACAGGTCGAGCCCGGTCTCGGCGGACAGCGCGATGACGCCCATCTTCTCCAGCCGCGCGAGGTCCGTCGCGTCGAGCTCACCGGTCATGTCGGTGGCCTCGGCCCACAGGCCCCACGCGAGCGACGTCGCGGGCAGGCCGTCGGCCCGCCGATTCGCCGCGAGCGCGTCCAGCACCGCGTTGGCCGCCGCGTAGTTCGCCTGGCCGGGGCTGCCGATCAAGGCCGCGACCGACGAGAACAACACGAACGCCGACAACTCCAGGCCCGCGGTCAATTCGTGCAGGTGCAGGGCCGCGTCGACCTTCGGCCGCATGACCCGCTCGACCCGCTCGGCCGTCAGCGACTCCAGCACACCGTCGTCCAGCACGCCCGCCGCGTGGACCACCGCGGTCAACGGCTGGTCCAGGGAGTTCAGCAGCTCGATCAGCTGCCCCCGGTCGGAGACGTCGCACGCCGCGACACGAACGTCGCAGCCCATCCCCTCCAGCTCCGTGACCAGCTTGGCCGCGCCGTCCGCGGCCGGACCACGCCGGCTCACCAGCAGCAGGTGCTTCACGCCGTGCCGCTCGGCCAGGTGCCGGGCGAACAACGCGCCCAGACCGCCGGTGCCACCGGTGATCAGCACGATGCCGCCCGCGTCCAGCGGCCGTCCGGGGACGGGCTCGTCGGCCTTCGCGAGCCGTGGCGCCAGCGCCCGACCCGAGCGCACCGCGATCTGCGGCTCGCCGGTTTCGAGCAGCCCGCCCCAGTCCGGCTCGGTGCTCCCGTCGAGGTCCACGAGCAGGAACCGGCCCGGGTGCTCCGACTGCGCGCTGTGCACGAGACCCCACACCGGAGCCTGCGTGACGTCCGCGGTCTCGTCGCCCACGGCGACCGCGCCCTTGGTGAGCACGACCAGTCGCGCGTCGCCGATCCGGTCGCTGGCCAGCCACTGCCGCAGCAGCTCCAACGCCTTCACCGCCGCGCCGCGTGCGGCTTCGGCCACGTCACCCGAGGGCGAGTCGACCGTGGCGATGACGACGTCCGGCACTGCCGCGCCCTCGGCCAGCTTCTGCTCCAGCGCGGCCAGGTCCGCGAACCGCTCACCGGAGGTCAGGCCCACCTCGCCGAGGATCGCGACCCGCGAGGACATCGTCGAGACGACCGGCACGGGCGTCCATTCGACCTGGTACAGCGACCGGTTTCCGTTGCGCCGTGCGGCTTCGAGGTGCGCCTGCTCGACCGGACGCACGTCCAGCCGCTCGACGTTCACGATCGGCTCGCCGTCGTCGCCCACGATGGTGAGGCGCAGCGCGGCGTCGCCGGCCAGCCCGATGCGCACCCGCAGACGGGTGTGCCCGGTCCGGTCCAGCCGCACGCCGGACCAGGAGAACGGCAGCCCGCCCGAGTCGTCGCCGCTGCCACCCAGCATGCCGAGCCCGCCGTGCAGGGCGGAGTCGAACAACGCCGGGTGGATGCCGAAGCCGTCCGCGGAACCGGCCACGTCGGGCAGGACCAGCTCGGTGTACACATCGTCCCCGACCCGCCAGGCCGACTGCACGGCGCGGAACGCCGGGCCGTAGTCGAAGCCCAGGTCGGTCAGCTTCGCGTGGTCGCTCACCCTGGCGTAGAGGTCTTCCACGGTGAGCGGCTCGGCGCCCGCCGGCGGCCACTGGAGCGGGAACGGCTCCGCCGGGGCCGCGGTCGCGGTCAGCCAACCGCGACCGTGGCAGGTGGTCTCGCCCTGCTCTTCGTCACCGCCCTGGGGCCGGCTGTAGACCGCCACCTGACGGCGACCGCCTTCCACGGCCGCGCCCACCGTGACCTGGACCTGGAGCGTGACGCCGTCCTCCAGCAGCAGCGGCGACTCCAGCACCAGCTCGTCCAGGACCGGGCAACCGACCTGGCGACCGGCGGTCAACGCCATCTCGACCAGCGCCGTCCCCGGCACCAGCACGATGCCGAACACCACGTGGTCCCGCGTCCACGGCTGCGACTCCTGCGAGATCCGGCCGGTGAAGACCCACTCGTCGCGGTCCGCGACCTGCACGGCCGCCGACAGGATCGGGTGGTCGACGCCGACCTGCCCGGCCGAAGCGACGTCACTGGAGCCGGCGCCGGGCGTGAGCCAGAACCGCTCGCGCTGGAACGCGTAGGTCGGCAACGGGATCCGCTGCACGTCGGTGTCGGCGTAGTAGGCGGACCAGTCCACCGCCACACCCGAGACGTGGGCTTCGGCCAGCGAGGTGGCGAATCGCTCCATGCCGCCTTCGTTGCGGCGCAGCGACCCGACGACACCGATCCGGTCCGCCGCACCGTGCGCGGCGATGGTTTCCTCCACCGCCATGGTGAGCACGGGGTGCGGGGACATCTCCAGGAAGTTCCCGGCGCCGTTGTCGATCATCGCCCGGACCGCGGGCTCGAACCCGACCCGGCCGCGGAGACTGCGGTACCAGTACGGGGCGTCCAGGATCTTGGTGTCGATGAACCCGCCGGTCGCCGTCGAGTAGAACGGCACGTCACCGGACTTCGGCGCGAGCGGCGCCAGCACTTCGAGCAGCTCGGCCTCGATCGCCTCGACCTGGATCGAGTGCGACGCGTAGTCCACCGCCACCTTGCGCGCCCGGACACCGTCCCGCTCGCACGTGGCCAGCAGTTCGTCCAACGCGGCCACCTCACCGGCCACCACGACGGAGGCGGGACCGTTCAGCGCCGCCACCGAGACACGGCCGTCGTACGGGGCCACCAGCTCTTCGACCCGCTCCACCGGCAGCGAGACCGACATCATCCCGCCGTGACCGGCGAGCCGGTCGCGCACCAGACCACTGCGCAGGGCCACAACCCGGGCACCGTCCTCAAGGGACAGTGCGCCGGCCACACATGCCGCGGCGATCTCACCCTGCGAGTGACCGATGACCGCTGACGGCTCGACACCGTAAGAACGCCACAACGCCGCCAGTGAGACCATCACGGCCCACAAAGCGGGCTGGACGACGTCCACGCGCTCGAACGACGGCGCACCGTCGACACCGCGGAGCACGTCCTCCAGACTCCAGTCCACAAAGGACTTGAGTGCGTCGCCGCACTCGGCCATGCGAGCGGCGAACACCGGCGAGGAGTCCATCAACTCCACCGCCATGCCGACCCACTGCGCACCCTGACCAGGGAACACGAACACGGCCTTGCCGCTCATCGGTCGACCCTCGACCACACCGTCCAAGGGCTCGCCCACGGCCAACGCGCCGAGACCCGCCAACAGGCTCTGGCGGTCGGTCGCCACCACGGCCCCGCGGTGCTCCAGCTGAGCCCGTGCGGTGGCCGACGAGAACGCCATGTCCGCGAGGGACAGCTCCGGCCGGGTGGCCAGGAAGGCACGCAGCCGGTCGGCCTGCGCCCGCAGCCCAGCCTCGGTCCGAGCGGACACCAGCACCGGCGCGACAGCCGGACCGTCGCCGGTCCGCTCCGCCGGCGCCTCGGCGGGCGCTTCCTCCAGGATGAGGTGCGCGTTCGTGCCGCTCACACCGAACGAGGACACACCGGCACGGCGGGGCCGCCCGTCGGTCTGCCACTCCCGTGCCTCGGTCAGCAGCTCGACCTCGCCCGACTCCCAGTCCACGTGCGGGGACGGAGTGTCGACGTGCAGCGTGCGCGGCAGCACTCCGTGCCGCATGGCCTGCACCATCTTGATCACACCCGCGACACCGGCCGCGGCCGACGTGTGGCCGATGTTCGACTTGATCGAGCCCAGCCACAGCGGACCTTCCGCCCGCTCACGGCCGTACGTCGCCAGCAGCGCCTGCGCCTCGATCGGGTCACCGAGCTTGGTGCCCGTGCCGTGGCCCTCGACCGCGTCCACATCGGACGGCGCGAGGTCGGCGTTCGCCAGCGCCTGCCGGATGACCCGCTCCTGAGAGGGACCGTTCGGCGCGGTCAGGCCGTTGCTGGCGCCGTCCTGGTTCACGGCGCTGCCGCGCAGGACCGCGAGCACCGTGTGCCCGTTGCGCCGGGCGTCCGACAGGCGCTCCAGGACCACGAGGCCGACACCTTCGGCGAACCCGGTGCCGTCGGCGGACGCCGAGTAGGCCCGGCACCGCCCGTCCGCCGACAGCGCCCGCTGCCGGCTGAACTCGGTGAGCAGGTACGGGCCGGCCATCAGCGTCACGCCGCCGGCCAGCGCCATCGAGCACTCGCCGGACCGCAGCGCCTGCGCCGCGAGGTGCAGCGCCACGGCGGACGAGGAGCACGCGGTGTCGACCGAGAGCGACGGACCTTCCAGCCCGAGGCTGTAGGAGATCCGGCCGGACAGCACGCTCGTCGTGGTGCCGGTCAGGCGGTAGCCCTCCAGCTCCGACGACGTCATACCGGCGTAGTCGGTGGTGACCGCGCCGCAGAACACGCCGGTGTCGCTGCCGCGCAACGACGTCGGGTCGATCCCGGCGCTCTCGAACGCCTCCCAGGACGCTTCCAGGATCAGCCGCTGCTGCGGGTCCATGGCCAGCGCCTCGCGCGGGCTGATGCCGAAGAACTCGGCGTCGAAGTCGCCCGGCCGTTCCAGGAAGCCACCGGCGCGCGTGTACACGGTGCCGAGCTGGTCGGGGTCCGGGTCGTACAGCTTCTCGATGTCCCAACCGCGATCGGTGGGCAGTCCGCTGATCGCGTCACGACCGGACGCCACCAGCTCCCACAGCTGCTCAGGTGACGCGACGCCGCCGGGGTAACGGCAGCTCATGCCGACGATGGCCAGCGGCTCGTTGTCCGTCCGCCGCCGCTTCGCCACCGGTCGCCGCGTCTCGGCCACCCCGCCGACCTCGCCGAGGACGAACCGCGCCACGGCCGCCGGGCTCGGGTGGTCGAAGATCAGCGTCGCGGGCAGCCGCACGCCGGTGCTCTGGGTGAGGTTGTTGCGGAGTTCGACCGCGCTCAGCGAGTCGAAGCCCAGGTCCTTGAACGCGCGTTCCGGGTCGACAGCGCCGGCGGAGGCGTGGCCGAGAACGGCCGCCACCTGCGCCTGCACCAACTCCCGGACGACCCGCTCCCGATCGGCCTCGGGCACGTCGGCGAGCCGCTGCGCGAGCGAACCACCCGCCGCGGCCTTGCGTGGCGCGGGGGCCAACCCGCGCAGCAGGGCGGGCAGCATCCCGGTGCGCGCCTGCACCCGCAGGGTGGCCAGGTCGAGCTTCACGGGTGCCAGCAGCGCGTCGTCCAGCCCGACGCCCTGGTCGAACAGGTCGAGCCCCATCTCGGTGGACAGCGCGCCGACGCCCATGCGCTCCAGCCGGGCGAGATCGGCTTCGGCGAGTTCGCCCGCCATGCCGCCCGCTTCGCCCCACAGGCCCCAGGCCAGCGACGTCGCCGGCAGGCCCTCGGCCCGCCGCTTCGCCGCCAGCGCGTCCAGCACGGCGTTCGCCGCCGCGTAGTTCGCCTGACCCGGGCTGCCCATCAACGCGGCGACCGACGAGAACAGCACGAACGCCGAGAGGTCCATGCCCGCGGTCAGCTCGTGCAGGTGCAGGGCGGCGTCGACCTTCGGCCCCATCACCCGCTCGATCCGGGCCGCGGTCAGCGACTCCACCACACCGTCGTCCAGCACACCCGCCGCGTGGACGACGGCGGTCAGCGGCCGGTCCAACGAGCCCAGCAGGGCCGCCACCTGGTCGCGGTCCGAGACGTCGCACGCCTCGACCCGCGCGGTGCAGCCCAGCGCCCACAGCTCGACGAGCAACTCGTTCACACCCTCGGCCTCCGCGCCACGGCGGCTCGCCAACACCAGGTGCTTCACGCCGTGCCGCTCGGCCAGGTGCCGCGCGAAGATCGCGCCCAGGCCACCCGTGCCACCGCTGATCAGGACGGAGTCGTCCTCGCTCCACCGGTGCGGCGTGCCGGACGACGCGCGACCGAGGCGCGGAGCCAGCATCCGACCGTCGCGGACCGCCAGCTGCGGCTCCTCGGAGCCGATCACCGCGGCCCAGTCGACGTCGTCGGCGTCGGTGTCGGTGTCGACCAGGACGAACCGGCCAGGGTGCTCGGACTGCGCGCTGCGCACCAGGCCCCACACCGAAGCCTGCGCCACGTCCGGCGACTCGGCGCCCACGGCGACCGCGCCACGGGTCACGACGACCAGCCGTGAACCGGCCACCCGCTCGTCCGCCAGCCAGCCCTGGACCAGCTCCAACGTGTGCACGGCGACGGTCTGCGCCGAGCCGTCCGCCGGAGTGTCGATCTTCGCCACGACGACCTCGGGCACGCCGTCGGTCAGCGCCTGGTCGAGGTCGGCCAGGTCCACCACGTTCACCGACGCGCCGGACGCCGTGACCGGAGCCCAGTCGACGGTGAACAGCGACCGCCGGCCGCCCTCAAGACGGGCCTGCTCGACCGGGCGGACCGCGATGGAGCCGATCGACACCACCGGTGCGCCGGACTCGTCCACCGCGTCCAGCCGCAGCGCGGAATCACCCGTGGCGACCGAACGGACGCGCAGCCGCGTGACACCGGGGCGGTCGACCTGCACACCGGCCCAGCTGAACGGCATCCGGTGGCCCTCGCCACCGGTCAGCAGGATGACACCGCTCTGGAGCGCGGCGTCGAAGAGCGCCGGGTGGATGCCGTAGGCGTCGGTCCCAGCGGAGTCGGGCAGCACGACCTCGGCGTACGTCGTGCGGTCGCCGTCACGCCAGGCGGCCTGCACGCCGTGGAAGGCGGGGCCGTAGTTGTAGCCGATGTCGGCCAGCCGCCCGTACAGCTCGTCCACGGGCAGCGTTTCCGCGCCCTCCGGCGGCCACTCGGCGGGCCACTCGGCCGCCGCCGCGGGCTCCGTGCCGACCACGCCACGCCCGTGGCAGACGGACTCCGCGTCGTCGTCGGACTCCAGGGACGAGTAGATCGCCACGTCGCGGCGGCCGTCGTCGTCCGCCGGGCCGACGGTGACCTGCATCTGCCGGGCGACGCCTTCCTCCAGCAGCAGCGGCGCTTCCAGCACCAGCTCGTCCAGCACCGGGCACGCGGTCTGGGCGCCGGCGGCGAGCGCCAGTTCGACCAGGCCGGTGCCGGGGACGACGATGGTGCCGAGCAGTTGGTGCCCCGCGACCCACGGCTGCGTGTCGGTGGACAGGCGGCCGGTGAACACCCACTCGTCCCGGTCGCCGACCCGGACCGCGCCGGCGAGGATCGGGTGCTCCACCCGGCCGAGGCCGACCGCGGCCACGTCGCTGGAACCGCTGTTCGGGGCCAGCCAGTAGCGCTCACGCTGGAACGCGTACGTCGGCAGCTCGACCCGGCTCGCGCCGGCGTAGTAGGCCGACCAGTCCACTGCCACCCCGGCGGCCTGCGCCCGCCCCAGGAACCCGGCGACGGTCTGCGTCTCCGGGTGCTTGGCGCGCAGGGACGGCAGGAACACCGTGTCGTTCTCGTCTTCCAGGCACTGCCGGGCCATCGCGGTCAGCACGCCGTCCGGGCCCAGCTCCAGGAACTTCCGGACGCCCAGGCCGTGCAACGTCTTCACGCCGTCGTTGAACCGCACCGCCTGCCGGACGTGCCGCACCCAGTAGGCCGCGTCGAACGCCGACACCAGCTGACCGGACACGTTGGACACGATCGGGAGCCGCGGCTCGGCGAACGTGAGCTTGCGCGCCACGGCCTCGAACTCGGCCAGCATCGGCTCCATCCGGGGCGAGTGGAACGCGTGCGACACCCGCAGCCGGGACGTCTTGCGCCCCTGCCAGCTCGGCAGCCACTCGTCCACCGCGTCCGCGTCACCGGAGACGACCACCGCGCGCGGACCGTTCACCGCCGCGATCTCCAGCCGGCCTTCGTAGCCGGCCAGCGACTCCGCGACCTCGGCCTCTTCGGCCTGAACCGCCACCATCGCCCCGCCAGTGGGCAGCGCGCCCATCAGCTTGCCGCGTGCCGTGACGAGCGCGCACGCGTCCGCCAGCGACAGCACGCCCGAGACGTGCGCGGCGGCGATCTCACCGACGGAGTGGCCGATCAGGTAGTCCGGCCGCAGACCCAGCGACTCGACCAACCGGAACAGCGCCACCTCGACCGCGAACAACGCGGCCTGGGTGTGCTCGGTCCGGTCCAGCGAACCGTCCTCAGTGGACAGCAGCTCGCGCAGCGAGCGACCCAGCAACGGGTCCAGCTCGGCACAGACCTCGTCCAGCGCCTCGGCGAAGCGGGGGAACTCCGCCGCCAGCCCCAGGCCCATCCCGGTCCGCTGCGAACCCTGACCGGTGAACAGGAACGCCGTCTTGCCACCCAGCGCGCGACTCGCCGTTCCGCCGTCGGCCAGCGCGGTCAGTCCGGCGAGCAGTTCGTCGCGGTCCGACGCCACGACCACCGCGCGGTGGTCCAGCAGCGCGCGGGTCGTCGCCACGGAGAAGCCGACGTCCACAGGGGACAGTTCCGGCCGGGCGACCAGGTGCGATCGCAGCCGATCCGCCTGCGCCCGCAACGCCGTCTCGCTCCGAGCCGACAGGACCACCGGCGCCGTGCCGACCGGCCGGATCTCCTCGACCGGCTCGGCGACCTCGGCGTTGGTCTTCTCGGCCGGCGCTTCTTCCAAGATCACGTGCGCGTTGGTGCCGCTGATGCCGAAGCCCGACACACCGGCCCGGCGCGGACGCTCCGACGCCGACCACTCGCGTGCCTCGGTCAGCAGCTCGACCTGCCCGGACGTCCAGTCGACGTGCGGGGACGGCGCGTCGACGTGCAGCGTGGCCGGGAGCAGGTTGTGGCGCATGGCCTGCACCAGCTTGATCACACCGGCGACACCGGCCGCGGCCGACGTGTGGCCGATGTTCGACTTGATGGAGCCCAGCCACAGCGGGCCGTCCGCGCGCTTGCTGCCGTAGGTGGCCAGCAGGGCGCGTGCCTCGATCGGGTCGCCCAACTGGGTGCCCGTGCCGTGGCCCTCCACCGCGTCGACCTCGGCCGGGCTCAACCCGGCGTTCGCCAGCGCGGCCTGGATCACCCGCTCCTGCGAGGAACCGCTCGGCGCGGTGAGACCGTTGCTGGCGCCGTCCTGGTTCACCGCCGTGCCGCGGACCAGGCCGAGGATGCGGCGGCCGTTGCGCCGGGCGTCCGACAGCTTCTCGATGACCAGCATGCCCATGCCGTCGGCGAAGCCGGTGCCGTCCGCGGACGACGAGTACGCCTTGCACTTGCCGTCGGGGGCGATACCGCGCTGACGGCTGAACTCCACGAACAGGAACGGGCCGGCGAGCACGGTGACGCCGCCGACCAGCGCCAGCGAGCACTCCCCCGACCGCAGCGCCTGCGCGGCCATGTGGATCGCGACCAGCGACGACGAGCACGCCGTGTCGAGGGTGACCGCGGGACCTTCGAGACCGAGGGTGTACGCGATCCGGCCGGACACGATGCTGAGCTGGGTGCCGGTCAGCCGGAAGCCCTCCAGCTCGGGCGGCATCGTGCCGCCGTAGTCGGAGGTGACCGCGCCGCAGAACACACCGGTGCTGCTGCCGCGCAACGAGGTCGGGTCGATGCCCGCGTCCTCGAACGCCTCCCAGGCGCCTTCCAGCGCCAGCCGCTGCGTCGGGTCGGTCGCCAGCGCCTCACGCGGGCTGATGCCGAAGAAGTCCGCGTCGAAGTCGCCGACACCCTCGATGAAGCCGCCCGCGCTGGTGGTCACCGTGCCGAGCCGGTCCGGGTCGGCGTCGTACAGCCGCTCCAGGTCCCAGCCGCGGTCGGTGGGGAGCGGGGACATCGCGTCCTTGCCGGACGCCACCAGCTCCCACAGCTCATCGGGGGACGACGCGCCGGGGTACCGGCAGCTCATGCCCACGATCGCCAACGGCTCGTCGGCGCGCTGCTCCAGCTCGCGCACCCGGCGGTTCGCCGTGCGCAGCTCGTTGGTGACCTTCTTGAGGTAGGTGCGTAGCTTCTGCTCGTCCGTGTTCCCGCTGCTGCTCATGCCGACCCGAGCTCCTCGTCGATCAGACTAAACATCTCGTCGTCGGACACGTCCAGATCGTCGTCCAGCACCGCGTCCACATCGGACGGTTCACCGCCCGTGCCGCTGAGCACCGCCCGGAGCCGGTTGCTCAGGTAGCGCAGCCGCGGCTCGATCTCCGACAGCGCGTTCTCGTCGCCCGCCACGGTGATCAGCATTTCTTCGAGCTTCTGCAACTCGTCCTCGAACGGCGTGCGCCGCTCTTCCTCCGCCGCGCCGCCGACCTCCTTTAGGAGCAGCCGGGCCACATCGGCCGGCGTCGGGTGTTCGAAGACGAGCGTCGCGGGCAGTCGCAGCCCGGTCACCCGCGCGAGCCGGTTGCGCAGCTCGACGGCGGCCAGCGAGTCGAACCCGAGCGCCTTGAACGCGCGGTCCGGGTCGACCTCGGAGCCGGACGCGTTGCCGCGCACCGCCGCGACCTGCGCCTGCACCAACTCCAGCACCGCCTGCTCGCGGTCGGCCACGGGCACACCGGCGAGCCGCTGGGTCAGCGACCCACCGACCTGTTCGGTGCGCCGTGCGGGCGCGCGGACAAGACCACGCAGCAGGGCCGGGAGCATCCCGTCCCGTGCCTGGTTGCGCAGCACGGACAGGTCCAGCTTCAGCGGCACGAGCAGCGCCGCGTCCGAGCCGAGGCTCTGGTCGAACAGCTCCAGGCCCAGTTCGGTGGACAGCGCGCCGATACCGGTGCGCTCCATCCGGGCCAGGTCGGCCTCGCCCAGCTCGCCGGTCATGCCGGTGGCATCGGCCCACAGGCCCCAGGCGAGCGAGCTTGCCGGGAGACCGGCCGCACGCCGCTGGTGCGCGAGCGCGTCCAGAGCGGCGTTGGCCGCGGCGTAGTTCGCCTGACCGGGGTTGCCCAGCTGGGCCGCGGCCGAGGAGAACAGCACGAACGCCGAGAGCTCCTGCCCGAGGGTCTGCTCGTGCAGGTTCCAGGCCGCGTCGATCTTCGGGCTCATCACCCGGTCGACCTGGTCCTTGGTCAGGGACTCGATCACACCGTCGTCCAGCACACCGGCGGCGTGGACGACCGCGGTCAGCGGCCGGTCCAGGGAGCCGATCAACCCGGCCAGCTGGTCCCGGTCGGAGACGTCACACGCCTCCACCCGCGCCTCGGCGCCCAGCACCTCCAGTTCGGCGGCCAGTTCGTCCACACCGTCGACGGCCCGGCCGCGACGGCTCACCAGCAGCAGGTGCTTGACGCCGTGCCGCTCGGCGAGGTGCTTGGCGAACCGAGCGCCCAGACCGCTGGTGCCACCGGTGATCAGGACGGTGCCCTCGGGGTCCAGCGGCGCGGGCACGGTCAGCACGACCTTGCCGACGTTGCGGCCCTCACGCAGGAACCGGAACGCCTCGCGGCCCCGGCGCACGTCCCACGCCCGGATCGGCGAGGGGGTGAGCACACCGCGCTCGAACAGCTCGGTGATCTCCAGCAGCATTTCCTGGATCCGCTCCGGCCCCGCCTCCAGGAGGTCGTAGGACCGGTAGCGGACGCCGGCGTGCTCGCGGGCGACGACCTCCGGGTCGCGAATGTCGACCTTGCCCATCTCGATGAACCGGCCACCGCGCGGCAGCAGCTCCAGTGACGCGTCGACGAACTCGCCGGCCAACGCGTCCAGGATGACGTCCACACCCGCGCCGTCGGTCGCGTCCAGGAACGCCTGCCGGAAACCGAGGTCGCGCGACGAGGCGATCCGGTCGTCCGGCACGCCCAGGGCACGCACCGCGTCCCACTTCGGCGCGCTCGCGGTGGCGAACACCTCGGCGCCGAAGTGACGGGCCAGTTGCACCGCGGCCATACCGACACCACCGGCGGCTGCGTGCACGAGCAGCTTCTCCCCGGCGCGGAGCGAGGCCAGGTCCACCAGGCCGTAGTACGCGGTCAGGTACACGACCGGCACCGCCGCCGCCTCCACGAAGGAGAGCGAGGACGGCATCGGCACGACCGTGCGCCGGTCCGCCACGGCCACCGGGCCGAACGCGTCGGTGACCAGGCCGAAGACCCGGTCGCCCGGCTTCAGGTCGGTCACCGCGGAGCCGACTTCCAGCACGACGCCCGCGGCCTCGCTGCCCAGCGGCGCGTCACCCGGGTACATGCCCAGCGCGATCAGCACGTCGCGGAAGTTCAGCCCGGCGGCGCGAATGCCGACCCGGACCTCGCCGACGCCCAACGGCCGGGCGCCCTCGGACGGCAGAATCGTCAGGTCCTCCAACGAGCCCTTGCGCGCCGAGCCGAGCCGCCACGCGGAGTCGCCCGCACCGGCCGTGACGCGGCCCAGCCGCGGCGCCAGCACCCGGCCCTCCCGCACCGCGAGCTGCGGCTCGTCCAAGTCGAGCAGCGAACCCCAGTCCGGCTCGTCGCCGCCGTCGACGTCCACCAGCACGAACCGGCCCGGGTGCTCCGACTGCGCGCTGCGCACCAGGCCCCACACCGGGGACTGCGCCACGTCCGGCGACTCGTCGCCCACCGCGACACCGCCGCGGGTCACCACGACCAGTCGGGCCTCGCCCAGCCACTCGCTCGCCAACCAGCTCTGCACCACCACGAGCGCGTCCGCCGCGACCGCCCGCGCCACCGCGGCAGGTTCACCGGACGGCGCCTCGATCGTGGCGACGACCACGTCCGGCGCACCCGCGCCGTCGGACCGCGCCTGCTCCAGCGCGTCGAGGTCCGCGTGGTCGACGCCGAGCCGCACCACCCGTGCCGACGTGCCAGGCTTGGCGGTGACCTCGGCCCAGTCGACCTGGAACATCGAGTTCTTCGAGCCCTGCGCGCGTTCGAGCTGACCGGGTTCCATCGGCCGCAGGCCGAGGTTGCCGACCGCCGCGACCAGCGCGCCGGCGTCGTCCGCGATGTCGATCCGCTGGCCGGAGCCGGAAGCCGGCGAGATCCGCACCCGCGCCCTGGTGAGCCCGGTCAGGCCGAGCCGCACACCGGACCAGGAGAACGGCAGGTCCACCGTCGACCCGGCTTCCTTGGACAGCATGATCCCGTGCAGCGCGGCGTCGAACAGCGCCGGGTGCACGCCGAACTTGCCCGCCGGGGTGTCCTCGGGCAGCGCGACGTCGGCGTAGACCACGTCGCCGACCCGCCAGGCCGCCCGGACACCCTGGAACAGCGGCCCGTAGTCGAGGCCGATACCGCCCAGCCGCTCGTAGAACGAGCCGACGGCCACGGTCTGCGCGCCCGACGGCGGCCACTGGAGCGGGAACGGCTCCACCGGCTCGGCGTCCGCGGCCAGCGTCCCGCGCCCGTGGCAGGTGGTCTCGCGCTGCTCGTCGTCGCCGCTCTCGGAACGGCTGTAGATCGCCACTTCACGGCTGCCGTCGTCGCCGGCCACACCCACGACGATCTGGACCTGCCGCACCGCGTCGTCGTCCAGGACCAGCGGCGCCTCCAGCACCAGCTCGTCCAGCACCGCGCAGCCCAGCTGACCACCGGCCGTCAACGCCATCTCGACCAGCGAAGCACCCGGCACGAGAACACTGCCGAACACGACGTGATCACGCGTCCACGGCTGCGATTCCTGCGAGATCCGGCCGGTGAAGACCCACTCGTCGCGGTCCGCGACCTGCACCGCCGCCGCCAGCACCGGGTGTTCGACCCGCACCTGGCCGGCCGCCGAGACGTCACCGGAACCGGAGCCGGCCGTCACCCAGAAGCGCTCGCGCTGGAACTCGTAGGTCGGCAGCGAGATGTGCTGGGCGCCGCTGTTGGCGTAGAACGCCGACCAGTCGACGGCCACACCGGACACGTGCGCCTCGGACAGGGACGTCACGAATCGCGCGAGACCGCCTTCGTTCCGGCGGAGCGAGCCGACCACCGCGACCTGGGCGGACCCGTCGGCGACCGTCTCCTCGACCGCCATCGTCAGCACCGGGTGCGGCGACATCTCCAGGAAGCCGCTCGTGCCGTTGGCGACCAGCGCCCGGACGGCGGGTTCGAACCCGACCCGGCCGCGCAGGTTCCGGTACCAGTACCCGGCGTCCAGGATCGCGGTGTCGACGAACCCGCCCGTGACGGTCGAGTAGAACGGCACGTCACCGGACTTCGGCGCGAGCGGCGCCAGCACCTCCAGCAGTTCCGCCTCGATCGCCTCGACCTGGGCCGAGTGCGACGCGTAGTCCACCGCGACCTTGCGCGCCCGGACACCGTCCCGCTCGCACGTGGCCAGCAGCTCGTCCAACGCGGCCGGCTCACCGGCGACCACGACCGTGGCGGGACCGTTCACCGCCGCGACCGACACCCTGCCCTCGTACGACACGAGGAGTTCTTCGACGCGTTCCACCGGCAGGGAGACCGACATCATCCCGCCGTGACCGGCAAGCCGATCCCGCACCAGACCACTGCGCAGCGCCGCGACCCGGGCACCGTCCTCAAGGGACAGAGCACCCGCCACACACGCTGCGGCGATCTCACCCTGCGAGTGACCGACGACCGCCGACGGCTCGACACCGTACGACCGCCACAACGCCGCCAGCGAGACCATCACAGCCCACAAAGCGGGCTGAACGACATCCACGCGCTCGAACGACGGCGCACCGTCCACGCCCCGGAGCACGTCGTCCAGGCTCCAGTCCACAAAGGACGAAAGAGCCGCGCCGCACTCGGCCATACGGGCCGCGAACACCGGCGAGGAGTCCATCAACTCCACCGCCATGCCCACCCACTGCGCACCCTGACCAGGGAACACGAACACGGCCTTGCCACTGATCGGCCGACCCTCGACCACGCCGTCCGCCGGATCGCCGACCGACAGCGCGCCCAGCCCGGTCAGCAGCGCACCGCGATCGGTCGCCACCACGGCCGCACGGTGCTCCAGGTGCGCCCGCGCCGTCGCCGACGAGAACGCCATGTCCAGCACGGACAGCTCCGGGCGCGCGATCAGCAACGCGCGCAACCGGTCGGCCTGCGCCCGCAGCGCCTCGACGCTCCGAGCCGACACCAGCACCGGCACCACGGCCGGCGGTGCGGGCTCGGTCTCGACCTCGGCGGGCTCCGGCGCGGGAGCCTCTTCCAGGATCACGTGCGCGTTGGTGCCGCTGATCCCGAACGACGACACACCCGCGCGCCGCGGCCGGTCGTCCGAGGTCCACTCGCGCTTCTCGGTCACCAGCCGGATGTCACCGGAGGACCAGTTGACGTGCGGCGACGGCTCGTCCGCGTGCAGCGTGGGCGCCAGCGTCCGGTGCCGCATGGCCATCACCATCTTGATCACACCGGCCACACCGGCGGCGGCCTGGGTGTGCCCGATGTTGGACTTCACCGACCCGAGCCAAAGCGGGCCGTTCTCGCGCTCACGGCCGTAGGTGGCCAGCAGCGCCTCGGCCTCGATCGGGTCGCCGAGCGGCGTACCCGTGCCGTGGCCTTCGACAGCGTCCACATCGGACGGACGCAGGCCCGCGTTCGCCAGGGCAGCGCGGATCACCCGCTCCTGCGACGGGCCGTTCGGCGCGGTGAGGCCGTTGCTCGCGCCGTCCTGGTTCACCGCGGTGCCGCGGACCAGGCCCAGGATGCGGTGGCCGTTGCGGCGCGCGTCCGACAGGCGCTCCAGCATGAGCAGACCGGAGCCCTCGCCCCAGCCCACGCCGTCCGCGGCGGACCCGTACGCCTTGCACCGGCCGTCGGCCGACAGCGCCCGCTGCCGGCTGAACTCGGTGAAGATGTTCGGTCGGGTCAACACCGTGACGCCGCCGGCGATCGCCAGCGAGCACTCACGCGAGCGCAGGGACTTGACCGCCAGGGCGATCGCGACGAGCGACGCGGAGCACGCGGTGTCCACGGTGATCGCGGGGCCCTCGAAGCCGAAGGTGTAGCTGATGCGCCCGGACGCGACACTGGCGGCCGAGGCGATCATGAGGTAACCCTCGATCTCCTCGTGCCGGTCGCTCGTCCCGGCGACGTACTGGTAGTCCGAGTACATGGTGCCGAGGAAGACACCGGTGTCGCTGCCCCGCAACGACGTCGGGTCGATGCCCGCGTCCTCCATGGCCCGCCAGGTCTCCTGCAACAGCATCCGCTGCTGCGGGTCCATGGCCAGCGCCTCACGCGGGGTGATGCCGAAGAACTCCGCGTCGAAATCCCCGACACCGTCGACGAAACCGCCCTCGCGGGTGTACGCCGTCCCGTGGTGATCGGGGTCCGGGTGGTAGAGCCGGTCCAACTCCCAGCCGCGATCGCCGGGGAACTCCGTCACGGCGTCCCGACCGGACGCCACCAGGTCCCATAACTCTTCCGGTGACGTGACGCCACCGGGGAACCGGCAGCTCATGCCGACGATGGCCAGCGGCTCACTCGCCTGGTCGAGCAACTCCTGGTTCTGCCTCCGGAGGCGTTCGGTCTCCTTGACCGACTTCCGGAGCGCTCCGATGACGTCCTTCTGATCGGTCTTCTTGTCGGTGGCCATGGTTACACCTCCCCGCCCGGACGCAACAAGGCGGCCAGGTTCTCGACTGCTCTCATGCCACGTCCTACTTTGCACAGCGCACATGGAAGAGACCGCCGACATGAGCGCATCTCAGATCCCCCGGTAACGCATCTCCGCATGTCCCCAGACACGGACGCGCACGCAGTATTGCCGAGAACGGCGAATCCGACAAGAACATGCCGTGTTGCCATGAAACCCTTCTATGGCGACAGCAGGTTGTGATATCGGCGTTCGACTTCGTCTCGTTGATCTTGTAAGCCGACCGCTCCGAACCGCGATCCCGAAGGCTTCTCCGGCGCGATCCCGCAGGTCGGGTGACGGGTGGAAGCCGATCGCCACGGGGGCGGCCGGCGCACTTCTTGCTTGGCACACCAAGGAGTCAGCCGGTGACGGCCGCGCGCGGGCGCGTTCCGCGTGATCGGTGATGTCCGGGGATGTGAGGTAGGTAACCCACAATGCCTTCGGGACACCGCGCCGACAAGGGCCGAACTTCGGCGTGTAGCCCAAAGTTTTCTTCGATGTCCGCACATAGCCATCGGAGAAGCAGCAAGATGACGGTACCCGCTGTGGAAGTTGCCATTTCCGGCGCCGCAGTGACATAGCGCACGGGCGCGGGCAGCGAGGTTCAGCGGTCGCCGTATCTGCGGATTCCGCCCTCAATTGATTGCTCAACTTTATCGAGGAAGTCGGCGATCAGCCGGAGGTCCCGCTCGTCGTAGTCGGCCATCAGCTCGCGCCAGCCCTGGACCACCGGCGCGAACACCGGCACGACGGCCGACCGGACGCGCTCCGCCTGGCACTCGGCGGTGGCAGTCTCACCAGGGGTTGACCTGAGCGGCCGGTTCGATCACGCCGCCGATCGACCGTGCCCTGGTTGTGACGTGCGCTGATGGCACCGACTCCGGCCGTCGTGCGTCTACTGGCCGTGACCACAGGCAACGACGTCGAGGAAGACCCGCAGCCGCCGCGCTGGGCGGTGTGGGTGGCACGCGTGGTGGCCGTGCTGGTCGTCGTGCCGGTGCGGCTGGCGTGGGAGTGGATCAAGGCCATCGGGTGGACCGTGCGGCGTGTGGTGCTCCGGCCGTTGGCGGGTGTGCTGCGTCGGGTCTGGACGGCCGGCGGCGTGCTGGCCCGTTTCGTGTGGCGGCGGGTTTTCGTGCCTGTCGGTGCGGGTGTGCGGTGGGTGTTCGGTGTTCTCGGCGACGGGCTGCGCGCGTTCGGGCGGCTGCTGATGCGGTACCTGATCAGGCCGAGTGGCGTGTTCCTGCGGTTCCTGGGTAGCGGGCTGCGGCGGGCGTTCCGTGCTTTCGGTAGCGGGCTGGTCGCGTTCGGCCGAGGGCTGATGCGGTACGTGCTGAGGCCGACCGGGGCGTTCCTGCGGGCGGTGGCCGAGCTGGTGGGGCGCGGTTTCCGGGCACTGGGCAACGGGGTGCGGCGCGGGTTCGGCGCGCTGTCCCGGTTCGCGGTGCGGCCTGCGGGACGTGGTCTGCGCCGGTTGCTCGTTCCGATCGGGCAGGGGTTGCGCGTGGTGGGCGCGTACTTGCGCCGTGCGCTGACGTGGACGGGCCGGGCGCTGCGGTTTGGAGTGCTCGGTCCGCTGGCCTGGTGTTGGCGAACGCTCGTGGTGACGCCCGTGCGGTGGCTGTGGCGGGATGTGGTCGTGCGGGCCACCCGGGCGTTCGGCCATGGCCTGTCGTGGGTGTGGCGAAACGCTGTCACCCCGACCGTGCGGGCGATCGGCGTCGGTCTCCGGTGGGTGTGGGAGAACGTCGTCGTCCTGGCCGCGAAGGCGGTCGCCGTCGGGCTGTGGTGGCTGCTGCGGCTGTTCGGCTCGGCCCTGATCTGGGCGTTCCGCAAGGTCGGACGGGCGCTGGCGGTCCTCGGCCGGGCGATCCGCGACGCCTTCACCTGGGCCGGTCGCCGCGTGGCGCTGCCGCTGTGGCGCTTTCTGAAGCAGGCGGTCCGCACACTGGTCGTCACCCCGGCGAGGTGGATCCGCCGCACCGTCCTGACCCCCGCCGCCCAGCTGACCAGGCGAGCCTGGCAAGCAGCGGTAATCGCGCCCGCCCGCCACGTGCGCATCTCGGTGATCAAACCGGTCCAACTGGCCGGCCGCCGTGTCCGCAGCCAACTCCGTGCCGCTTTCGGCAGTCGCCGAGACTAGCGCGCATGAGTGGGAAGACGTGCTGCGGGCGGAGTTCGGCGGCACTGCGCTGTTCGACCTGGCCTCGCCTCCCATCACCTACCGCGTGTTCCTGCTGCCCGGTGCGTTGCAGGTCGACCTCCTCCTCGACCACCGCGACCAAGCCCCCACCCTCGCCGCCCGCGTCGAGCACCACCTGCGTGCCCTCACCTGACGATCACTTCCCGCCGGTCAGCAGAAACCGGAGGTAACGGCGGTAGGTGATGGGCTGGAACGTGGCGGCTTCCGCGATGGCGGCATGAGCGGCCTGCCGGGTGCGTTCCAGCATGACGGCGGCTTCGGCCACCGCACGGTCGTGGTCGGCTCGCGCACGGGCGGTGGCGGTGTTGACGGCCTTCATCTCCTCGGCCAACGCGGCCTGCTCGACGCGCAAGGACGTCCGCAGCTCGCGGATCTCCGCGTCCGCCACCGCCAACACCTGCTGATACCGGGCGTCGAGCACCCCCTCGTCAGCGGCGAACCGGTCCCTCAGCACCTGCGACTGCGAAGGCGTTAACGACGTCGGCCGGGTGCTCGTGGCCTGCGCGGTCAGGCGTTCACGCCACTGGTCGATGAGCGCGGCCCTCACCTCGTCGATCCCGGCGACGCCCACGCTCCTCCCGTCGACCAGGACGAACACCGCTACGCGCTCCGGACCGTACGTGTCGTAACGGATGCCGACGAAGTCCGCGGCGGTCCGGATGCCGACCGCGGCGAGGTTGGCGGTCAACGCCGGCTCCACACCGTCGATGGCCCGGACCGGGAAGGTCGCCAGGGCGGCACGCACGTGTTCCTTCTGCCGCAACACCAACAGCCGCTGGTCCTCCAGGTGCAGCCGCGCCGCCAACGCCTGCCGCTCCCGGTCGATACCGTCCAGCTCCTGCTTCACGGCCCGTTGGTGCGACCCGATCAGCAGGTTGTACCGCTGCTGGAAGGCCCGCCGCCGGTAGTCCTGCTCGGCCTTGGACTCCTCGGCCTCCCGCGTGATCCGCCCGGACTTCTCGTCAAGCCGCAGCACAAGGGCTTCGACGTTCTGCTGGGCACGCAGGAGCCGCTTGCGTTCGGCACGAGCCGCGCGGGCCCGGACGTGCTCGGGGCGAAGCCGGTAGCCGGACACCGTGAACGCCGTCCACGCCAGCACGTCGACCGCCATCAACGCCTCGTCCACGAAGATCGCCGCCGGCACCCCCAAGGGCAACAACGCCGACAACACCCACGCCGACACGGTTTGAGCCCGCGAACGCTCGGCGAACCGCGTCAGCGGCGACGGTGCGGGCATGTGCGGCTCGACGCGTTCCACCATCCACGACGGCAGCGCGCTGGGCGCGGAAACCGCGGTATCGAGCATCCCGAGCGGTTCCAAAGGCGGGGGCGCGGCGCGGTGGTGGAGCAGGATCTCCTGGAAGCGCACGGCCAGCCCACGCAGCCGCAGGTCCGGATGGCAGGTCAAAGTAGCCAGCCGGAACGACCCCGCCGGCCCGGTGAAGTCGGACTCGGCCAGCAGCAGGTGCTCGGCGTCCTCGTCGCGCAACTGCCGCCACAGCGACGGGTCGACCGCCAGCCCCACCAACGACAGGTACACGACCCACGACGAGAACCGGTCGATCTCCGGCCCGAACTCGGCCGCCGTCCGGTCCGGCGACTGGTAGTTGCGGTGCCCGGTCTCGGCCGCCGGCAGCCCGGCGAGCGCGGGCACGTACATGCCGTCGTAGTCGACCAGCTTCACCGAACCGTCGTCGGTGATCAGCAGGTTCCCGTGCTGGAGGTCACCGTGCCCGATGCCCGCCGCGGCCAGTTCGGCGACCAGCCGGGCGAACCGCGCGGCGACGTGGGCGAGGGCCTCGGAGTCGTCGATGTTCCGGTCGATCCAGCGGATCAGGCTGACCGCCTCGACCCACTCCATCCGCAGCACCGGGTACCAGGTGCCGTCCACCAGGATGCCCTTGCCGATGTAGTCGAAGCCGACGGTCCAGTCGTCGTCCAAGCGCGCCAAGTGCTCGCCCACGGCGCGGTAACGGGTCGCCTGCTCGCGCGCCTCACGGGTGAAGCACTTGATCGCATACCGGACGCCGTCGACCGTCAGCGAGAAGACGCTGGCGAAGTTCCCCGAGATCGCGCGAGGCCGGCCCAACGCGTCCACCCGCACGTCGGCTCCGGCGAGGTCGGTGCCGCGAAAGCACAACCCGGTGTTCTGGAGCGCCTCGACGTAGGTGGCGCCGGACGGGAACGAGCGGACGGGCTCGTCATCCGAGGTCCACGTGAACGACGGTGACGTCGTCATTCCGCATCAGCCCCTCCCCGCACAGCCCTTTCAACCACTCCGCGAACCCGTCGAGATCACCTGACCGCGTGAACTCGCCCAGCTCGCGCCACGGCCGGTCACCCCGTTCGACCGCGCCCAGGAACCACGCGGCCAGCGCGTCGGTGCAGAGGAAGAACCCGTCGCCTTGCTCCGCGCTGCCGGACACCGTGCGCACGTGTCGAGCCAGCAGCTCCTGATCCCGGTTGAACGCGTTGACCAGCCCCGGCGAGTTGGAGAACGCCTCGGCGGTCTCCAACGGGAACGCCCGCAGCAACCGGTCGTCACGGACGTGGAACAGGCAGCTGTCCCCCAGCGCCGCGGCGTCCCAGGAGATCCCGGACGGCTCGGTGGCGAACCGCGCGGCGAGCACCGTGGCGTGCGGACCGCGGTCCAGCTTGGGCTCCTCGTACCACGCGATCGGGCGGCCGTCGGCCTCACGGCGCGCGACGTACGAGGCCAGCCACTCGTCCCACGCCTCCCCCGCCAGCACCAATGCCGACGCGAACCGGTCCGCGTCCCGCACCACGCGCCCGTCGTCCAGCGCGGAGTCGTTGACGTATCGCGTGAGCAGGTCGGCCCACTCACCCGCGAGCAGGCTCTCCGAAGCCCCGTCCGCCACCGCCGCGAACACCAGCCCGGGATCGACCGACAGCACGTGCGCCGCGTCCTCGCATTCCGGCAAGGAGTTGCCGTGCTTGGGCACGCGGAGGGAGGAGACGACCATGCCGCTGCTCAGCGCAGGTCCGTCGCACGCGTTCCGATGTCCAGGAACTGGACCAGCGACGTGATGTCCGCGTTGTAGACGAAGCCGCGCGTCGTGTCGCCGACCGTCATGCCCTGCTGCAACGCGTAGAACCGCATGTGCGGCGGCAGGAGGCTGGACATGCCGAACAGGGTGCGCGCGTAGGCGTCGGGCAGGGCCGCGTCGGTCTCGGGGAACGTCACCGGGACGGCGTTGGCGGCGGAGACGTGCAGGTTGAACAGCAACGCCGCACCGTCCGCGCTCACGTGCGTCTGCACGGCCCAGGCAGGACCAACCGGGTCGCCGTCGGTGGACTCGCCGTCGGTCAGGTTGAGCACGATCGGCGGGAAGCAGTCCGGGTGCCGGGCCACCCACTCCGACACCAGCGTCTCCGCGCGCGCCAGAGCCCGGCACATCGGCGTCGCGCCGTTGGCGACCGGGTCGACCCAGACCGGGAACCGGGTGGTCGTCTCCACCAGCCCGCCGGCGCCGTCGGGCACCTTCTTGATCCGCTTCTCCACCCGCGCGGGCTTCTCCGCCACCTGGCTGAGCGGCACGAGGTCGCGGCCCGCGAGCGGACCCGTGAACGCGGAGCCGACCGTGTAGCCGTACCCGATCACGGCGATGTGGAAGTAGTCGCGGACGCCTTCCTCCTTCGCGCACTTCACGCTCAGCTCGGCCAGCAGCCGGTTGATCGCGTCGGCGACCACGTCCGCCTTGCGCTGTCCCCCGCCGCCCCCGATCGGGTCGGTCATCGACGCCGACTGGTCGACCAGGAACACGAAGCAGGACGGGTTGGCGCGACTGATCTCGGCCGCATAGCTCACGTGAAGGTCACCTTCCCTGTGGATCACCGAAAGGTTACGCGATCGGAGCAGCCGCCCGCAGGCACAACGCCCGGCTGGGCAACTCGACCCGACCGTCCGCTCCCTGCCGCCCGGCCACCGCGGCGCCGACCTCGGCCCAGAGCGCGGGATCGTCGTCGGTGCCCAGCCGCTCACGCATCAACTGCCTCAGCCCTGGCGGCGTGACGGCCTTGCTGAACACCGCGTACGCCTCGGACGAGTTCAGCGCGAAGGGCACCTCGACCGCCGTGACCGACACGTCGGTGAACCCGGCCGCGGCGACCTCGGCCACCAGCGCGTCCGCGTCGGACATGCTGAACGGACCGGGCGTCCCGGGCGGTGGCGGAGGCAGGTCCAACCGCCTGGCCAGCACGCCGAAGCCGAGCGACATCATCGGCGCGGTCTCCGGCGGACCCCACGTGGACGCGGCGAGCACACCGCCCGGCCGGAGCGTGGCGGCGAGTGACCGGAAGGCCGCCCGGCGGTCCGGCGCGAACATCAGCCCCCACCGGCTGAGCACGACGTCGAAGCCACCGCCGACCAGGTCCAGCGATTCGACGTCACCCACCAGGAACTCCACGTTGTCGAACCCGTCGGCCCGGTGGCGGGCCAGCTCGATCATCCGCGGTGAGAGGTCGACGCCGACCACGCGGCCGGTCGGGCCCACGACGGCCGCGGCGGTGAGCGCGGGCTCGCCCACCCCCGTGCCGACGTCGAGGACGGACATGCCCGGCGCCACCCCGGCCAGCTCCAGCAGCCGATCCGTCACCACCGACGCGCCGCGCTCGAACGTCTCGATCACGGTCAGCCACCCGGCGCTGATGGCGTCCCAGTTGACCCGCTGCTGCTCCTTGAACCGAACGGGGTCGAACTCGGTAGCCGTCAAGGGACCTACCTCCGTGCGCATGGGGTGTTCGTGGGGTCAGAGGAAGCGCTCGTTGGGGTGCTCGGCGGTCCACGGTCCGGGCTCGACCGTCTTCAACGCCGAGCGGACGAGCTCGATCTCCTCGAGCGTGTTGTAGACGGCGAACGACAGGCGGACCGTGCCGACCAGGCCGAGGCTGTCGAGGAACGTGCTGGCGCAGTGCACGCCGCAGCGCACCGCGATGCCGTGGGCGTCCAGGTGCCCGCCCACGTCGTAGGGGTGGATTCCGCGCACGGACAGGGAGACGATGCCGCAGGGCGTGGCGCCCGGGTCGCCCACCACGTCCACGTGCTCGAGGTCGGCGACGGCGTCCAGCGTGGCCGCGACCAGGCTCTCGTCGTGCGCGCGGATAGCGGGCCAGCCGAGGCCGAGCAGGTAGTCCAGGGCCGCCGCCAGCCCGACCGCCCCGGCCACGTTGGGCGTCCCCGCCTCGAACCGCGCCGGTCCGGGGACGTACCGCACCGGCTGGGTGTGGCTGACGCCTTTGACCGTGCCGCCGCCCACCCGGAACGGCGTCATCTCGTCCAGCAGCTCCCGCTTGCCGTACAGCACGCCCACGCCCATCGGCCCGTACACCTTGTGGCCGGAGAAGCAGTAGAAGTCGACGTCCAGGTCGCGCACGTCGACCGGCAGGTGGGCGACCGCCTGCGCGCCGTCGACCAGGACGAACGCGCCGTGGCGGTGCGCCTCCGCGGTCATCTCCCGCACGGGGTTGACGGTGCCGAGGACGTTCGACACGTGGGTCACGGCGACGATCCGCACCCTCGGCCCCATCGCGGCGGCGAACTCGGCCGGCTCGATCCGCCCGTCCGGTCCGACCGGCACGACCACCAGCTCCGCGCCGACCGAGTCGCACAAACGCCGCCACGGCAGCAGGTTGCTGTTGTGCTCCATCCCGCTGACCACGACCTTGTCGTGGCGGCCGACGATCCGCCTGCCGACGACGTCCGCGACGAGGTTGGCCGCGTCCGTGGTGTTGGCGGTGAACACGACCTCTTCCGGCTCGCGCGCGCCGATCGCGTGCTGGACCACCGCCCTGGCGCGTTCGTACCGGTCGGTCGCGGCCAGCGCGAGCCGGTGGTGGCCGCGGCCCACGTTGCTGTTCGCGGTGCGGTAGTAGTCCATGATCGCGTCAAGGACGACCTGCGGTTTCTGCGTGGTGGCGGCGTTGTCGAGGTACACCGGCGCGTCGTCGCCGCTCAGCAGCGGGAAGTCGTCCCTCGGGGACAGCACCTGGCTCATCGTTCCTCCTCCGTGGTGAACAGGGCGGTGAACCGCTCCAGGTAGTGCCGGTCGAACGCGAACACCTTCTGCTCCGGGTAGGGCCGCCGGTCTGCGGGCACGTACGCCGGGTCGTCCGGCGCGCGCAACGCCCCGCCGGCGTCACGCAGGTGCGGTCCGAAGAAGAACCAGCAGATCTGGCCCACCTGCTCGGTGAACAGCACCGGGTGCGCCGCCTCCGGGTACATCCGCATGTGCAGGTACGTGGCCTTGAACTCGCCGCGCGGCCCGAAGCCGTTGTCGAACGCCACATGCCCGAGCACGTCGTGCACCACCCGGAAGACGTCGTTGTGGCACAAGCGCACGCCGCCGATCTCGACCCCCGAGAAGGCGCGCATCGGGTGGTCCTCCGACGCGTCACCCTCCGGTCCATGGCCGTCCCTGGTCAGGTGCAGTTTCAGCATCCGCGTCGCGCGCACCTCCCTGCGCAGCTCGGTGGAGTCCCGGTACGGCAAGCCGGCGCCGCGCCACGGCTCGACCCGCAGGCCATCACGCACAAGCAGGTCGAACTGCGCGCGGCTCTCCCGTTGCAGCACTTGGTAGCCCCGGGCCAGGTCCTCGTCCAACGCCAGGGTCGGCGCCCGTTCGTGGACGTCCGCGACGTCGCGGCAGAAGTCGTGGTCGAGCCGGACGCGCAGCGCACCGGGGTGACGCGCCCGGTCCACCATCGCATCGAACACCGACCAACGCCCCCAGCTGTCGCCAAGATCCAACACGACCGTAGCAGTTGTTATATGTTACTAAAGCATGTAAACGGGTGAAGTAGCTATAGGCCGACGCGCGCCAACATACGTTCACCAACATATAACGAACTGGAGGGTCGTGGACCGCAAGCGGTTCCTGCGCGCGCACAGTGAGCGGCCGTCGGGTGGATGACGGTCTGCCACGATGACGGCGTGACGGGGAGCTTCGACTGGGACGAATTCGAGCAGGTCCTCCTTGAGGGTGTGGTGCGGTCCGTCCTCGATGCGGCGGACGAGCATCCCGGCGAGCGGTTCTACGCGGCCGTGCTCGACCACATCTACCGGGAGGAAGACGGCCGGATCGAGCGGCCGTGCCTGGGGGTCAACAGCGTCGAGGCGTTGGACCAGGAACCCGACGATCGCCGGGCGGAGGTGCGCTGGAGCGCCCCGGACTGGGACCTCTACCTCGACAACTGGCTCCCCGGCGACTCGACCGGACGCTGGGTGGAGGCGCTGACCGCGGAGGCGTGCTCCGGGACGACCCGCCAGTGGGAGACGACCTTCGACCAGTACCTGACGACTCTGGTCAGCGTCTGCCGGCGAGCACGGACGACGCTTCGCGCGAACAGTGCCACCCACCCGGACTTCGTGGTGCTGCTCCTCGACGACGAACACCACGAGGCGCTGATCAGGCGCGTCCTGACCGCCGAGGAGGTGCGGCGGCACTTCCCGGAACTGGAGGAACGATCGGTCGCACTGGCCGGCCTCGCCGCACTCCCACCCTCCGAGCGCGCCGCGATCCTGGTTCCCCGGCTCGGGAAGTTCGACGGTCCCATCGACTCCGACACCGCCGAATCGGCTCTGCGTGATCTCGGCCCCATGGCCTTCCCGTCCCTGATCCCGCTGCTCGACGTCCCGGACCGCGCGTGGCAGGCCGCGAAGCTGCTGGCGGACATCGGCCGGCCGGACGACCGCGTCGTCCGCGCGTTGTGCGACGCGCTCAGCACCGACGGCACGGGCCTCGGGTGGGCCGCGGTGGCGCTGTCCCGCCTTGGTCGGCTCGACCTCGTTCTCGACCAGGCCGGACGCCTACCACCGGAAGTGGTGGTGGATGCCGTCGCCGCGCCGTACACCAGCTTCCGCGACGACGCGGTCACCGTGCCGCCGCTGGACTACCGGCCCTTGGCGGACTTCATCGAACATTGGCCGGCATACGTGCCGGCGCTGGACGAGCGGCTCCAACCCGGGCACGGGTACTGCGACATAACGGTGGACGAGGTGGACGCCGCGGTCGGCGGCTTGGGCTCGCCACACGTCATCGTCCGCCGGCACGCCGTGTCCGTCCTCGGCTGGCGTCGGCTAGGTCCGCACGTCGGCCGGCGGGTGTTGCCGCTGCTCTGCCGGACGATCCAGCAGGATCCGGACGCCTCCGTGCGGCGCTTGGCGGTCCTGTCGCTGCTGTGGTGGAAGAAGGATTCCCGCCACCTGGCGGACGTGGTCCGCGAGGCGATGGAGGACTCCGCGGGCGAGGTCCGTGACGCAGCCGCGTACTGGCTGCGCGAACAGGGCGCGGACAAGCCCGCCTGACAGCGAGGACACCTCCGGGTTGTGGGCCGCCAGCCGATGTGCAACCCTTTGGCTGCACTTTCTCGGTGGCGGCGGTCGGCGCCAGGTCGACCGTCCTTTTGCGACGTTGCGGGAGGGTTCGACGCGATGAGCGGTATCGACGACCAGGCCATGCCGCCGTTCTGGCCGGAGGGCGCCAGTGCGGAGTACCAGGCCGCCAGGGTCGAGCTGGCCAAGGCCGAACGCACGCTGCGGGACCAGGTGGAGGCGGTCGCGGCGGCTCGTCGGGCGATGCCGCCCGGACCGGTGTCGGCCGAGTACGAGCTGACCGAGGACGGCCCCGACGGCCCGGTCCGGACACCGCTGCGCGACCTGTTCGGCGACCACGACACCCTGTTCACCTACCACCTGATGTTCGCGCCGGACGACGACGAGGCCTGCCCGATGTGCTCGCTGTGGGTCGACGGGTTTCGCGGCGTCACGGCCCACTTGGCGCGGCACACGGCGTTCGTCGTGATCGGCAAGGCGCCGCTGGACAAGCTGCGCGCCTGGGCACGCCTGCGGAAGTGGGACGGCCTTCGGATCCTGTCCAGCTACGGCACGACGTTCAACGCGGACATGAACGCCGAGCACCCCGACGGCGCCCAACGTCCGATGGTGAGCGTGCTACGCAAGGAGGGCGACACCGTGCGGCACTTCTACTCGTTGCCCGCCAACCACATCGACGGCTCCGAACGCGCCATCGACCTGCTCAGTCCGGTGTGGAACGTGCTCGACCTGCTGCCCGGCGGGCGCGGCGACTGGTACGCGGGCAACGACTACGCCGTCGCGGACCGGGGCACCCGTACGGCCCCTTCCAAAGCCAATTAAACTTCATATAGCTTCATGGGGGTCCGCGCTGTCGCACGGAGGGGATCGACCGTGGCCTCCAGCACCAAGTCCAGCCTCGCCGGCCACCCTTCACGGGGTGGCGCCCTCCGGCTCTACGGGCCCGGCAGCATGGACCACGTGGACCCGGTCGCGGTCGCGGTCGGCCGGAAGATCATCGCCGACGAGGCGGATCTGTCGTGGGCATCACCGGTGACCGAGCCGTACGACGCCAACCCCACCGACCCGGGCAACGACCTCGGCTACGCGCTCAACCCGTACGTCGTGTTCAACACCGTGAGCCCGAACAACGGCGGCGCGCCGGCCCGGCCGAAGGTGCGGCGGGCGTTGGCGTACGCCGTGGACAAGATGGCGATCCTCGACATCTACGACGACCTCGCGGCGGGCACGGTGATGCGTCCCGCGCGGTCGGCGATCCCGCCCGGCAACGACGGGTACGTCCCGTTCGACCTGTACCCGACGCCGGGCGACCGGGGTGATCCGGACCAGTGCCGCCGGTTGCCGGCTGAAGCCGGTTACCCCGACGGCCTGACGCTGACCATCCTGCACCGCGACGTGGACGCGAACCCCGACGTGGCCAAGTCCCTCGCCCGCGACCTGGAGCGTGCCGGGATCACGGTCGACTTCCGGCCGCTGGGGCACGCCCACTACTACGCGTACCTCCAGGACCCGGCGCACGCGGAGGCGGGCAGTTGGGACCTGAGCGCGCCGTCGTGGACGCCGGACTGGTTCGGGGACAACGGGCGTTCTTTCCTCCAGCCGATGTTCCAGACCAACCGGAACCGGGGCACCAGCAACTACGGGTGCTACAGCAATCCCGAGGTGGACCGGCTGATCGAGGAGGCGCTGGCCACCACCGATCACGAGCGGGCGTACCGGGCGTGGCACGAGATCGACGTGCTGGTCATGCGGGACGCGGCGATCGTGCCGGTGCTGGAGCACGCCCCCACCATTCCGCATCTGAAGGGCAAACGGGTGCGCAACGCGATCCCGATGCCCACCATCGACCGGTGGTTCGACTTGTCGAACCTGTGGCTGGAGGAGACGCCGTGACCGCCGCACCCCCGACCATCCCAGTGGTGCGCTCGCTGCCGTCACCAGGGGCGTACATGTGCGGCCTGACGTGGTCGGACGGCCTGTTGTGGCACTCGGACCAGGACGCCGGACGGATCTGGGCGATCGACCCGCGGTACGGCGACGTGGAGCGGGAACTGGAGTGCTCCCGAGTCCGCGCCGACCTGACGTGGTGGGACGGCCAACTGTGCCAGGTGGGCGGCAGACCAAAGCGGATCGTGCTGGTAGACCCGGAGTCGGGCAGTGTCGTCGGCACCAAGCCAGTCGAGCCGTCGAGCGGCAGGCTGTGCGGCACGGAGATGAGCGCAGCAGGCATGTGGATGGGCCTGCGCGACCCGGCGGTGGTGCAGCTGCGCGACTTCGAGACGATGACCGTCCAGCGGGAGATGCCGATAGTAGGCACGCCGTCAGGCCTGACCTGCGTCAACCGGCTAGTCGTGTACGGCGAGTTCGAGACCGGCCTGGTGCGTGCCCTGGACACCACAACCGAGCAGATCGTCGGCACGGCGCGGGTAGAAGGCCGCCCGACCGGAATGGCATGGGACGGCTACAGCCTCTGGTACTGCGACTTCCCCGCCCGCCGCTTCAAGGCCATCCGCCTGGACGACGTCCTCCACGGCGACCGCTGGTCCTGACCGACCGTCGGTCCTTCCCAGGAGGGCCGGTTCAACGAGAACCGAACCGGCCCTTCATCACCACCTCTCCGGGCTCTGCGAGTGCAGCCGGAAGTCACCTTCCACCGAGTTGACGTCAGCGTGGTCGGGGTCATCCGCCAGGACCATGACCAGCGACTCGGCCACCGCCGGCGCGCGCACGCTCGGCCCCCAGCAGGAGGCCGGGTTCGACCGTGCGCGTGTGAGCGACCGCACCCCTCAATGACCTCGACGCTCAGGTGTCGTACTCACCGCTGTCCCACGGCTCGGTGAACGCCATGCAGTTGCCCGGATGCAGCTCGACCCACCACGCCGCGTCCTCGTCATCGCCCGGCCGGGCGATGAGACCGAAGGTGGTGCCGAACTGCTCGACAGCGAAGGGCGCGACCTCGATCCGGGTGAACGTGACCTCGCCGAGCTCCCGCAATCTGGCCTCGTAGCAGTCCCGGCGGCGGTCCCGGTCCATCTCGGCCCGTGGGCCGAACTCGTCGATCCTGGCTTCCAGGAGCCGACCCTTCAGATCGAACAAGTACAGGGCAACGAACTCGTTGCCCTGTTCTCCTCCCGTCGCCGCTTCGAACGGCGTGGTGAGGAAGAACTGGCGACCGTCAGCCGTACGGCCGACATGCTCGGCGTGGTAGTTGTCGTGGTCGATCGCGATGAGATCGGGTGCGCCCATGGCACCGGACACTATCCAGGCCGCTGAGGAACTGCAGCAACTCGGCCAGTTCGATGGCGTCACCGGTGCCGTGGCACGTCCCGATCGGCCAGTAGCCATGAGTCGACCACCTCGACATACGGGTCGATCGCTGGCCGTGGCCGGCGTGGATAGGCCTTGCGTGGTGGTGGCAGCGCGTTGGCCGGCGCTTGGCGCACCGTGCGCCGGTGCACCCGGTGCCGCTCGGCCGGCTCCCGAATGGACAGTGCCTCGATCCGCCGGTCTCGTCTGATCTGCTCGAACGGCGCTACCCAAGCGCAACGCTGCTCTGCACGGCGCGCGTCGGGCGTTGTCACTGGCACGAAGCGGCGAGCCCGACGAGGCCGCCACAGTCGGACTGGAAGCCACTCAGGCTGCCAAGGCCACGCACTCACAGCGCACCCTTCGCGTACTCGGCGACGTGGTGCAGACCCTCGCCCCCTGGCGCAGCCGTCCCGCTCCACGTGAACTGCGCGAAGCGCTGCTGACCTGAACTCCCGGGCCACGAATCCGGCCCTGCCCAGGAGTGCCGGTCAGCGGGAGCCGAAGCGGCCCTTCATCAGCAGCGACAGCAGCGGGAAGATCAGCTCCGGCGCCGCGTGGATGCCGTGCCGCCGTTGGAGGTCGAACATCTCGGTGGCGAACGCGATCAGGCTGAACTCCCGCGCCGCCAAACCCGTGGCTGCGACGCACCAGATCTGCCATCCGGGCCAGGAACCCAGCCACGTCCGCATCCGGCCGGACATCCACGAAGCCGTTCACGAACAGCATCTCGTAGATCGCGGTGAGCCCGGACGAGGTGAACTTCCGCCGGGAGGCGTCCTGACCGACCGTCGGTCCTGGTACCAGCAGCCTGAGTCAGGCGGCTTGGTCGTACACGTCGGCCCAGCGGGTGAAGGTCGCCCTGGATTGGGCCGGCGTCATGGCCAGGGCGTCGAGGCGTCGCATCTTCGCCTCGAAGTGGGCGACGACCTGCGGGGCCTCGTGGAACACGGTTGCGGTGTCGGTTTCCGCGTAGGCCAGCGGCTTGATCGGCTCGGCGAAGGTCAGCAGTGCGCCGTGTCGCACGACGGATTGGTCGAACGGGACGTCCATCGGGACGAGTCGCGGCGTGACCCGCGTCGTCTCGCACATCATGGCCAGTCGCAGCATCTGGTCCCGCATGACCGCCGGGCGGCCGACGGCTCCGCGCAGGGCGGGCTCGTGGATGTAGAGGACGATGTCCGGGCGGTTGAGGGTGTGAAGCGCCTCTTGCCGGGCGATCCGGGCGGCGGCGATCGCGCGGTCACCGGTCAGGGCGCGGGCGTAGTCCTCGGTCTGGGCCAGGCTGGGGACGGTGAACGGTTCGTAGCCGGTGATGGCCCGCGCCATCCGCTCGTGCAACGCCAGGGCGACCAGGGTGTCCGCGATGGGGCCGTGCAGTCGCATGAAGCTGCCGGTGTCGGGGTCGCCGGCGATGGCGAGGATCCGATCCCGGGTGGGTGGGACGGTACCCAGGCGGCCGAGCAGCGCGCCGATCTCCCCGGGGCTTGTGCCCCGGCTGCCCGTCTCCAGCTTGCTGAGCTTGCCCAACGACCAGCCCAGGGCGTCGGCCGTTTCGGCCGAGCCCATCCGTGCCCTGCGTCGGATCCTGCGCAGTTCCTCACCCAGTTCACGGCTGAGCGCGGTACTCAGCCTGGGCTGCCTGTGGGTCTTCTCGGCGATCTCGGTAACCATCGACTTTCCTGTCACGCGGTGGGGTCGGTTGCTTGCGCTGCTTCTGCTGACGATGCCCGTGTCGCGTAGATCTCCTGCTCGACGTACGCGTAGGCCATCGCCTCGTAGTGGTGGTCCCGATCCGTTTCGGCGACTCGCCGGTATATCCCGGCTGCGTACTCGTGGAAGGCCCGGCGTTGATCGGGTGATGCATCGGGGGGTGGTGTCAGCCGCGCATCGACTTCGCTCCAGCGAGGGTCCGCACATGAGAAACCGCGTCGTGTCTCGTCAGGTTCTGGTGGGTCATCACCGCACCGTCGCTCCGGTGGAGGTGGACGCGGTGGGCACGCCCAGAAAGGGCTCTGGGCAGCCCAGGACGAGGCCGGCGAGCACGCCGAACAGGATGTCCATCACTGCTTCCCGCTCCTGCCGAACTGGGCCTGGCGCACCTGCTCGACAGCGGTGCCCAGCTCGGAGGCCTGGTGCAAGTCATAGGTAGCACCGCCCGGCGGCGGCTGGTTGATGACGAGCCGGCCCGCATCCCAGAAGACCTGGGTCACGCGAGGTCGACCAGTCGCGTCCAGGCAGTGAACGTTGATCGGGTTGTTACGGCCGCTACGAGTAGTGGGGATGTCGGGTTTGGGCACGGGTAGCCTCCCAAGACAGGTGGTCACGCGGTTCGTGACCTGTGGACGTGGTTCGTGACCATTAGCGCAATGCACCGATCGGGTGTCCTTTAGTGACCGCCCGGAGCTGCGTACAGTTCTGGTTCGTGACCGGAACACCACGCGCCCAGGAGTTGGCCGCTGCGCTCCGCGAGGCCATCAAGGCCTCGCCGTTGAGCGTGCGAAAGCTGGCCGATCAGCTCGGGCTGTCGCACTCCACGATCAGCCAGTGGAGCAACGGGCACCGGGTGCCGTCCGTTCACGACGTGGTGGCACTGCTCTCGGAGATGAGCGTCGCCGGCGAGACCGCCGACCGCATCGTCGAGCTGGCCGAACTCGCGAACGCGCCGGCGGACCGCCTGGTGCCCGGCGTGACGCAGGCGCAGGCCGCGATCATGGAGTACGAACGCGACGCCCGGCGCATCACCGAATGGTCACCCGACCTGATTCCAGGCCTGCTGCAAACCGGCGATTCCGCACGCGTCATCCTCGGCGAGGCTTCTCCCGGCCAGGTCCAGATGCGCCTCGCGCTGCGAGCTGGTCGCCGCGAAGTCCTGACCCGCGCGGAAGATCCGCCTCACCTCTTGGCGCTCGTCGGTGAAGACGCCATCCGCTGGTGCATCGGCTCGCCTACAGTTCGCAACCACCAACTGCGACACCTCCTGAAAGTATCCGAGATCGACAACGTGACGCTTCAGGTGGTGCGACGTGGCCACGACTTCCACGTTGGATTGTTGGGGCCGTTCGTCATCTACGACTTCGCCGCGCAGCGCCCGTCCGTCGTGCTACTCGAACACCACAGATCCAGCGCGTTTCTCCACAACGAGCACTGGCGGATTACCAGGTCGCCGCGGAAGAGATCCGCGAGCGGGCGATGAGCCCGGAAGACACCGCCCGGTTCATCGCCGAGTGCATCGATTGATCGGCGAACGGAGACGACGCGATGACCCAACCCCAACCACGTCGGTGGCGGAAGTCCAGCTACACCGGGAATGACAACTGCGTCGAGGTGGCGAATACGCTCGACCGCTTGCGCGACTCCAAGCAGCGCTCGGGTCCCGAACTGCTGATCGCGACCCCCCGACTGCGCTCGTTCCTGAACGCCGTGCGAGCGGGACGCTTCGAAGGCTGACGGCAAGACGGCAGGCCGCGCCCATCGCTGCTGGGCGCGGCCTCCGCGTATCAGTGTGCCCGCAGCCGTACCGGACCGACGTGGATCAGGCGCGACGACTCCGAACGATCGGTCCACGTCGCCATCCGGATACAACCACTTCAACGGGAGCCGAAGCGGCCCTTCATCAGGACCGGCCGGGCCAGGGCCTGGAAGTCCACGTCCGGGTCCAGCTCGCGGATCGTTCCCTCGATCACCAGCAGGGACAGCAGCGGGAAGATCAGCTCCGGCGCCGCGTGGATGCCGTGCCGCCGTTGGAGGTCGAACATCTCGGTGGCGAACGCGATCAGGCTGAACTCCCGCGCCGGCAACCCGTGGCTGCGCCGCACCAGATCTGCCATCCGGGCCAGGAACCCGGCCACGTCCGCGTCCGCCCCGACATCCGCCGAGCTCTCCACCACGATCGCGGCGCACTTGTCGCCGTCGCCGATGGCCATGTTCATGAAGAAGTCGGCGAACAGCAGCCGCAGCCGTTCGCTCAACTGCACGCTGAACCCCGCGTCCAGCACCACCACCTGCGCCGACTCGGTGAAGTACAAATTGCCGGGATGCATGTCGCAGTGCACGAAGCCGTTCACGAACAACATCTCGTAGATCGCGGTGAGTCCGGACGAGGCGAACTTCCGCCGGGAGGCGTCCGAACACCGCGAGGGCGCGTCGATGTCCAGGCCGTGGATGAACTCCATCACGATGCACCGCGGCCGGCACGCCGACGGCACCACCTTCGGCACCCACACCCTCGGCACCACGGACAGGTCCGCGCGCAGCCGGTCCAGGCTCGCCGCCTCACGCTCGAAGTCCAGCTGACCGAGCACGGCGTCGCACATGCTCACCACCACCGGCATCACCGGAATCCCCCGGAACAACGGCAACCGGGCCATCAACGCCGCACCCCGCCGCATCAGGTCCAGGTCCTGCCGCATCACCCGCTCGATCCCCGGTCGGCGCAGCTTCAGCGCCACCTCGCGGCCGGACGTCAGCCGGGCCCTGTAGACGCACGCGACGCTGCCGCTCGCCACCGGCTCGTAGTCCACCTCGGCGAACAAGGTGTCCAGCTCCGCCCCGTACACCGCGGCCAACGCCTCCCGCGTCCGGTCGGCCGTCAGCGGGATCACCGAGTCCTGCAACGTCGCCAGCTCGTCGCACAACCCCGGCGGCAGCAGGTCTCGCCGAGTGCCGAGCACCTGTCCGGCCTTGACGAACGTGGGCCCCAGCCGCATGAGCAACGCCACCAGCCGCGGCCACGCCAGCCGGCGCGCCGCCGCACGACCACTCAACACCGCCACGACAAGCCCGACCAGACCGACCGGCGCCAGCACCCCAACCGTGAGTAGCAGGACCCGAGCGGCACGCAGCACCAGCGCGACCGTCCCGGGTGGATCGTCCTCGCGACTCGCGCACACGAGCATCACGGGCATTCCCCTCCCCTGGCTCAGCTCTTGTCGACTCCGGGCACCTCGATGGCCCGCAGTTGCAACGTCGCGTAGTCGCAGTACCAGATCCGCGTGCCGTCCCACGTGATCCCGGTCGGGTTGCCCGCGACCGAGAACGACGCCATCTCACGGCGTTCCTCGATGTCCACGAGGTTGATGGTCGACGTGGCGTGGTCGGCGTACACCACGTAGCTGTCCGACACCGTCACGCCCGCCGGCCGCCCGGACACCGCGATGCTGTCCAGCAGCTCGAAGCTCCCGTACCCGCGCAGGTCGATCCGCCGCAGGTCCTCGTACCCCATCCAGATGCCCTCCCGGGCGGCCTCCAGCCCGCTGAGCAGGTTCCCCGGCCTCGGGTTCGGTATCTCCCGGATCGGCTCGGAGGTGTCGGGATCGATCACCAGCAGCGCCCGCCGGTCGCCGACCACCTGCACCAGGTGCCCGCCCATGGTGGTCAGGTCGGTGCGCACCTCGGGGCACGGGATGCGGTGCTCGACCTGGCCGCTGTACGGGTCCAGCGCCATGATCTGGTTGGACACCGCCTCCGAGAACAGCAGGAACTCCCCCGTCCACGTCAGGCCGCACAGCTTCAGCGCGCGGACGGGGATGTCGCGCACGGTGCCGGCCGAGAAGGGCATCACGGCCTCCTGACGATGCCGCAGTCGAGCCGCCAGGCGGTGGCGTCTCGCACCTGCCCACGTCCGCGCGGCACGTCCACGGTCACCCGGATCTCGTCACCCGCCGCCACGGCCGTGTGCCGCAACGGCCACACCCAGACCGCCCAGTTGCAGCCGGGGTACGACGGGTAGTTGGACAGCGGCTCACCCTCGGCCAGCTCGGCGGTGAAGTAGCCCATGACGGCCTGGAGGCACCCGTCCCGACGCACCGGCAGCCGCATCTCGCGGTGCGGTCTGCTGGTCGACGCGGGCGTGATCGGGTCGTCGGACAGCAGGACGGGTTCGGTGAGGAACCTGGGCTCCCGCTGGAAGAAGTGCAGCTGCGGCTGCGGTTCGACGAACTCCTGCACCGAGTCGAAGCGGTAGCCGGGCACGACGTCGCCCCACATGCCCCAGCCCTCCTCGTCGAACTGGATGGCGGCGAGGTGGGTGGTGAGCCGGCGCGGCACGATCGCGCCGCCGGGGCGCAGGTTGCGCCGGGCCACGGAGCCGAGGATCTCCACCATCTGCTCCTCCGGTCCGAGGTTGCCCATCATCTCGGACACGATCACGTCGACCGGTTGCGGCAGCTTGGCCGTACGCGCGTCGCCTTGCACGAGCGTGACGCGGTCGCGCAGGCCGTTGTCCGCGACGATCCGTTCCGCCACCGCGGCCATCGCCGGGTCCGCCTCGATCGCGTAGACGTGCTCCGCGCCGTGCTTGAGGGCCAGCATGGACAACACCAGGGTGCCGGCGCCGACGTCGGCCACCACGTCGCCCGCCGTGACGACCGACGCCAGCGCCCGGTCGTAGGCGTCCAGCCGGGGGCGGTCCGCGAGCATCACCTGGTGCATCAACAGAAGCCGTTGGTCCATGGGCGCGACGCCTTCCCCAGGAAAGGCGTTCCTCCCGAACGGGGTCGTTCGGGAGGAACGGTGGGCATGTCCCGAAACAGACGCTATGTCAAACTCAACTAAAGCCAGTTTCGGGTCCCGCTGTCAAGCGGTCTCAGATGTTGACGGCCGCGGTCTCGCCGACGAACGCGTCGCGCATGACCAGCTGCACACCGGTCAGGCGGGCCTTGACCTCGTCGGACGTGTTCACCATGGGGGCGTCGGCGCCGCTCATGGACAGCTCGGTGCCGGTCGCCTCCATGTCCTTCAGCTTGCCGCTGACGTGCACCGGGTTGGCCGCGTAGAGCGTGGCGCTCGGCGTGACCAGCTCGAACTCGGCGTCCAGGTGCAGGTCACCCGGGAACTTGACCCGGCTGAGGCTGTCCTCGTTGCCCTGGCCCAGCGTGCCGCCGGACACCCGCGGCCAGCTCGCCCGCAGCATGACCCGACCGCCGAGCTCGGGGCTGTGCCCGACGACGGCCAGCCGCGCCATCTGCGCCAGCACGCCGTTGCCCTCGGTGTGCTTCTCCGGGCCGAACAGCAGCAACTCGGTGCCGGCGGCCTTCTTGTGGTCGCCGGTCAGGTCGATGCTGACGGTCTTGCCGTTGACCTCGACCTCGATCCGGCCTTCCAGCGACACCTGCATGATCATGGAGGGGTCGACCAGCATGGACATGCACGGGCCGGCGCTGGCGGCGAAGAACACCGTCGGCGTGAGGCCGACGGGCTGGTTCTCGTCGTCGGCCGGGTACCACGCCTCGGGCAGGGTCGTGCCGCGGACCACGTTCGGGGCCTGGACGACCTCGAACGGGCCGTCGCCGCGCGGCTTGCCCAGGTACGGGCCGGTGAGCGGCTTCTTGAACGGCGGCACGCTGTCCACCACACCGTGGATGTCGATCACGTTGCGGTGCGCGAGGCGCAGCGTGCTGGTCTCCAGGATGCCGAACCGGCGGATGTAGAACTCGGCCGGGAAGTTCTTGCCCGGCACGATCTGGCGCACGTGGCCGGTGTTGGGCAGGAACGGGTTGGACAGCACCTGGATGCGGTCGTCCAGCTCGTAGCTGAAGCCCTTGATGCCGACCTCGGGCGCGCTGATGAGCTCGGTGTCGAACTCGGCGTGCCCCTTCGCGTCGACCCGGTGCTCGAAGCCCGGCATGGGCCACTTGTTCAGCTGCACGAAGCCGGACAGGTTGATCGTCTCCCGCCGGCCCGAGTAGTAGTCGTCGCCGAAGACCACGGTCGCCGCCGCGAGGATGTGCGGCCGGATCGGCTTGGGTTCGAGGTTCAGCGACTCGTAAGTCTCCCGGGGGTTGCTCACTGCACTACCTCCAGAGTCCGTCCCGCTTCGAAGGATGTGGGGGGACCAGCCACAGGACCAGAACGCTATAGGTTTTTATAGCTGTTGTCCAGGATCATTCAGCGCCCGGCGGGAAGCTCACTCGACCGCCGGCGCCAGTTCCACGGCCGACGCCGCGCGGCCGGTGAAGGTGAACGTCTCCTCGTCCACAGTGGACTCGTCGACGTCGACCACGGCGACGTCGACCACGACGACCTGGCCGGCGGTGATCTCGCCGAACAGGATCTTCTCCGACAGCTGGTCCTCGATCTCGCGCTGGATCGTGCGACGCAGCGGCCGCGCGCCGAGCACCGGGTCGAACCCGCGCTTGGCCAGCAGCATCTTCGCCCGATCGGTGAGCTCGATCGCCATGTCCTTGTTCTTCAACTGCGTCTCGACGCGGGCGATCATCAAGTCCACCATCTTGATGATCTCGTCCTGGGTGAGCTGGTGGAACACGATGATGTCGTCGATCCGGTTGAGGAACTCCGGCCGGAAGTGCTTCTTCAGCTCGTCGTTGACCTTGTTCTTCATCCGCTCGTAGTTGGACGCGACGTCCTGACCCGAGGTGAAGCCCAACCCGACGGCCTTGCTGATGTCCGAGGTGCCCAGGTTCGACGTGAAGATGATCACGGTGTTCTTGAAGTCCACCGTGCGGCCCTGGCCATCGGTCAGGCGGCCGTCCTCCAACACCTGCAACAGCGTGTTGTAGACCTCCTGGTGCGCCTTCTCGATCTCGTCGAACAACACCACCGAGAACGGCTTGCGCCGCACCTTCTCCGTGAGCTGCCCGCCCTCCTCGTAGCCGACATAACCGGGAGGGGCACCGAACAGACGCGAGGCGGTGTAGCGGTCGTGGAACTCGCCCATGTCGATCTGGATCAGGGCGTCGTCCTCGCCGAACAGGAAGTTCGCCAGCGCCTTCGACAGCTCCGTCTTACCCACACCCGACGGACCCGCGAAGATGAACGAACCCGACGGGCGCTTCGGGTCCTTCAACCCGGCCCGGGTGCGGCGGATCGCCTGGCTGACCGCCTTCACCGCGTCGACCTGGCCGATGATCCGCTTGTGCAGCTCGTCCTCCATGCGGAGCAGACGCGTGGTCTCCTCCTCGGTGAGCTTGAACACCGGGATACCGGTCCAGTTCGCCAACACCTCGGCGATCTGCTCGTCGTCCACCTCGGCGACGACGTCGAGGTCGCCGTCCTTCCACTGCTTCTCCCGCTCGGCCTTCTGGCCCAGCAGCGTCTTCTCCGCGTCCCGCAGCTTCGCCGCCCGCTCGAAGTCCTGCGCGTCGATCGCGGACTCCTTGTCCCGGCGCACGTCGGCGATCTTCTCGTCGAACTCGCGCAGGTCCGGCGGCGCGGTCATCCGGCGGATCCGCATCCGGGCCCCGGCCTCGTCGATCAGGTCGATCGCCTTGTCCGGCAGGAACCGGTCGTTGATGTACCGGTCCGCCAGCGTCGCGGCGGCCACGAGGGCGGAGTCGGTGATGGAGACGCGGTGGTGCGCCTCGTACCGGTCCCGCAGACCCTTCAGGATCTCGATCGTGTGCTCCAACGACGGCTCGCCGACCTGGATCGGCTGGAACCGGCGCTCCAACGCGGGGTCCTTCTCCACGTACTTGCGGTACTCGTCCAGCGTCGTCGCGCCGATCGTCTGCAACTCGCCCCGCGCCAGCATCGGCTTCAGGATCGAGGCCGCGTCGATCGCGCCCTCCGCCGCCCCGGCGCCGACCAGGGTGTGGATCTCGTCGATGAACAGGATGATGTCGCCGCGGGTGCGGATCTCCTTGAGCACCTTCTTCAGGCGCTCCTCGAAATCACCGCGGTAGCGGGAGCCGGCGACCAGCGAGCCGAGGTCGAGGGTGTAGAGCTGCTTGTCCTTCAGCGTCTCCGGCACCTCGCCCTTGACCACCATCTGGGCCAGGCCCTCGACCACCGCGGTCTTGCCCACGCCGGGCTCGCCGATCAGCACCGGGTTGTTCTTGGTGCGCCGCGACAGCACCTGCATGACCCGCTCGATCTCCTTGGTGCGCCCGATCACCGGGTCGAGCTTGCCCTCCCGCGCACTCGCGGTCAGGTTGCGCCCGAACTGGTCCAGCACCAGGGACGAGGACGGGGTGCCCTCACCGCGGCCACCGGACTCCGCCGGCTCCTTGCCACCCGAGTAGCCCGACAACAGCTGCAACACCTGCTGGCGCACCCGGTTCAGGTCCGCGCCCAGCTTCACCAGCACCTGCGCCGCGACACCCTCGCCCTCACGGATCAGGCCCAGCAGGATGTGCTCCGTGCCGATGTAGTTGTGGCCCAGCTGCAGCGCCTCGCGCAGTGACAGCTCGAGCACCTTCTTGGCGCGCGGGGTGAAGGGGATGTGGCCGGACGGGGCCTGCTGACCCTGGCCGATGATCTCCTCGACCTGCTGGCGGACGCCCTCCAGCGCGATCCCCAACGACTCCAGCGCCTTCGCGGCGACACCCTCACCCTCGTGGATCAACCCCAGGAGGATGTGTTCGGTGCCGATGTAGTTGTGGTTGAGCATCCTGGCCTCTTCCTGGGCCAGGACAACCACCCGCCTCGCGCGGTCGGTGAACCTTTCGAACATGTGCCCACCCTCCAAAGACAGCACCCACATCGATATTGTATCGTATAGTTATTTACCGGACCGGTCGAGGCTTCGCAGGGTCACTACGTGGCCTGGACACCCTGAACTACACCGAACGGCTGCCGCAGCTACCCGCCGCCAGCGGCCCGTAGTACGGTCGGCACAGTTCAGCTCGCTATAGCGACCATCGCGCCGGGCACCGCATCGGCTCCACTCGGCCCAGGCAGCCGCCGAACCACCGATTCGGCCGCGACCGTCAGGGGGACCGTCCTTGCACACGACACGGCTTGGCAGGCGGCGCCGGGGGAACTCCCGTGTCCGCCCTCGTTGACGCGCTCCTCTCGACCCAGCCCGGCCACATCCACCCGCCACCGGCCGAAGCCGTCACCGGTCTCGCCCCGCCCGTCCTGCTCGCACTGCCCTTCGCCGCCGGCTTCGCCCTGCTGCGCCCGTTCCTCGCCGCGCCCGGCCGCGGGACGCGCGAACTGGTCTCGACCGCCACGGCCGGCGCGGTGCTCTGGGAGGCCTTCCGGCTTCCCGACCAGACACCCCGCGTGCTCTCCCTGGCCCTGGCCGCCGTCGCTCTGCTCGTCCCCGTGGCCGTCGCCCTGGGCAGGTCGACCCGCGCACGCACGGACACCGTTCTGCCCTGGATGTTCTCCGCATGCGCCGTCACCGCCGTCCTGGCGTTCCACGACGCGTGGTTCGGCGAAGGCGGATCAGCGGAGGTCGCCGTCCTGTGCGGGTTCGCGTGCCTCGCCTGGTATCCGCTGTGCTCCACCCGGTCGCGCGGCGGCGCCATCGTCATCCGCTCCACCGCCGCGGTGCTCGCGCTGGCGCTGATCGGCGGCGTCGCGCAGGTAGCGATCACCGGCGCCAACGGGCCGAAACCCGGCGTCCCGGTCTTGGCAAGGATCACCGTGGCCACGACCGCGCTGGACGTGGTCATCGTGCCGCACCTCCCGGGCCCCAACCTCGTCCACGTCACACCGGCCCGGAACCTGCCCATCACGTCCGACATCGACACCGCCACGACCGACACCCGACCGGGCTCGGACGGCGGATGGGCCGTGATCACCCTGCCGGAGGGGAAGTCCACGCTGCACCTGGGCGACAGCCCGGTGCCGGTGGACACCGGCGACACGGTCGCGGACGCCCCGGACCTGACCGGCGCGGACGGGCCGGAGTGCGAAAGCGCCCTGCTGGGCGCCCTGATCGGGAAGCCCACCGCACGGCGCGACACGTCCCCGTGCCCGGCCGAAGCCCTCACCTCACACGACGCGGCGGCCCTCCGCACCGTGCCCGCGTTCCTCGCCGGTCGCGGCCAGCGGATGATCTCCCTCGTCGCCGACGACTCCCCCAGGTCCCGCGCGGCCGAGCGGACCGTCCGGGAAGCGGCCGAAGCCCACGGCGTCGGGATCACGGACGATCCGACCGCGCCCGTCGTGGTGGTCTCCGGGTGGCAGACCGCCGCCGCGACCGTGGCCGCCGTAGCCGCCGGCGACCACCCCGCCCAGGGCAGCTACCTGGCGCCCTGGCTGGTGACTCCCCCACTGCTCAAGCCACCCGCGGGCCAGGTCGTGCCGCTGGCCTTCACCCCGACCGACGAGTCACCGATGCGATACCTGTCCGCACTCGCCGACCGGGCATCCGGCGCGGCGCCCAGCACCTCCGGCTACCAAGCGTGGCTGCGAGCGCAGGGCGGTCAGCCGGCCACCACCGTGCGGCTCCACGCGGCGAGCACCGCCACCATCCCGGGAAGCAACCACCACGACCACCGCCCGTCGTGGCTGCCCGGCGGCGCCGTCCTACCCGTCACCGGCCCGCTCGACCCGGGCTGACACCAAGAGGAGGAGCACCATGGCACCGGTCCACGACGAGTCGTCCTATGTGGAGCGTCTGGCAGAGGTTGAGTCAGTACTGCACGAGGAAGAACCGGACGTGCCGACGGAGCCGGGCGCCGATCAGACCAGGCCGAGCATCCGCGTGCACCGCTGGATCGCCTCGGGCTGACCCTCGATCGACACCCGCCCGGTGGCGATCGCGGCGAACGGCGTGATCAGGCGGGCGCCGATGCGGACGAACGTGTCCGGGTCGCTGGTGATCACCAGGTCCGGCTGCTCCGCCTGACCGCGGCTGAACGCCACCTCGCCCGCCTTGACCGCGACCGTGAACGCCTGGTCGCCGACGCGGAACTCGTACACCTCGTCGATGTCCGGGATCTCCGACTCGACGACCATCGCCTGGACCGCCAGGAAGCCCCACTCCGGGCGCACGACGCCGGTGCTCGCGGACTCGTCCAGGAACGACAGGCCCCACTTGGTGAGCGACAGCACGGGCCCGGACAGCTCCCGGCCCAGCTCGGTGAGCTGGTAGAACTTGCCGCGCCCGTCACCGGGGACGGGCACCTGCTCGATCACGCCGTGCTCGGTGAGCGTCTTGAGCCGTTCGGCGAGGAGGTTCGGGCCGATGCCCGGCAGGTTGTCGATCATCTCGTTGAACCGGGATGGGCCGATCAACAGCTCCCGGATCACCAACAGGGTCCAGCGCTCACCGATGACGTTCATCCCGGCGGCCAGTCCGCAGAACTGCCCGTAGTCCCGCTTGCCGACCACTGCCACCCCTAGAGCTCCACCGACGGACAGGTCGGTCAAGACTAGCAACGACGGTGACGGACCAGCCGTATTCCACCCGGGTGCGCGCAGCCGGTCACCGGCCGCCGCGGTCGATCAGGGTGCGCAGCCGGGCCTTCCACTCCAGGTACGCGTGCACGTCGCGGTGCCCGAGCAGGTCCGCGCACGTCTCGTCGGTCCAGAGCGCCGCTTCCTCCACCGTCACGCCCACCACCTGGGCGCACGCGTCACGGGTGTGGTCCGGCACGATGCCCGAACGTGCCCGCGCGCCGACCGCGAAGACGACGCCCTGGGCGAAGTAGGACCGGTGCGGACGGGCCAGGTCCAGCAGCGCGGCCCGGCCGGCTTCGTCAACCGCACCGGCGTAGGCGCAGGCCAGACCGACGCCACTCCACAGATGCGGACGTGCGGCGGCCGGGGCGCGTTCGATCACCCCGGCGACACCGGCCGGGTCGGCGGACTGCACGAACCACAACGCCCGGCCACACCCCGCCAGCCGTGCCTGCCACACCGGCCCCGGAGTCCGCCCGGCACGGCGCAGCAACGCTTTCACGCCGCCGAAGTACACCTCGCCGAACCCGTTGCCGTCGAGCGCGAGCCAGCGCAACAACGGGGTGGACGGCAGACGCGCCACTCCCGGCACGCGGGCGGCGGTGAACAGCCAACCGGCGCCCACGTGCACCAGGTGCGTGTACTGGTCGCCCGGCCCGTCGAGCAGCCGCCGGAGGGCCCCGGCCCGACCGGCAGTGGCCAGGTCGAGCAGCCCGGCGAACATGGCCGCGCCCTCGTACGCGAACCCGCGCTCCTCCTCGGCCACCTCGCTCAGCGGCTCGTGCGGCGCGCGCCACGACCGCACAGCGAGGTTGAACCCGCCGAGGAAGTTGCCCGCGTGCCGTTCCAGCACCGCGCGCTCCGCGGGCCGGTCGACCCGGAACCCCCGCCGGGCGAAATCAGCCATCGACAGCGGCAGCCGCAGTCGCAGTCGCAGTCGCAGTCGCAGTCGCGCGAGTGGGTTCATCGTGCCGGGTGATGACGAAACCGCGCTCGAACGCTCCACGACTCCTCCAGGCCAGGAATAATGCATTAACCTATAGTAATTCCTACCAGGTCTCCCGATGTCAGACCAGAGGGCGCGAACAGACCAGCCGGAGCATTGAGGGCACGGCGGGAGTGTTCAGCAACGGGGCGTTGCATGACCAAGTGCTCGAAATCGTCCTCGAGCCCGGACTGAAGGCGTTGCTGGAGCACAAGATCCAGCTGGGGCCGGCCGAGGACCGGTTCCCCGACGGCCACCCGGCCTGAGCGGAAGCCGGAGGGACAAGGGTGTCGCCCGGGGCGGCGCCACTTGTCCTACCGGCTCCCAATCACCACACGGGCGGCAGCGGGTCGCCGGTTTCCAGCAGGGTCTTCATGTTCGCGATCAGCTCCGGCCAGCCGCCGCTGCCGGGCAGCTTGCCGCTGATCGCCTCGTACATCACGCTGCCCGGGTCGAAGTCGTCGTGCGTCACGGTGAGCCGGACCGCCTTGACCGCCGCGTCCGCCGGCGCCGGCTCGATCTCGAAGGTCACCTTCGACCGCTTCTCCTTGAGCAGCTCGGCGAACTTCTCCTCGCTCCAGCCGAAGTGCTCGGCGTGCTCGGGCTGGAACAGGTGCCAGCTGTAGGACAACCGCCGGTAGGGCTCCGCCTCCAACACCACCTGCTGGAGGTCCTTGACCTCTTCAGTGGGCGCGTTCTGCCACAGCACCGGCGACCCGACCTGCCAGTCCGACTCCAACGCGATGCCGGACCAGTAGCGGCGGGTGAAAGCGGGGTCCGTCAACGCCTGCCACAGCCGTTCCGGCGTGGTGTTGATGTAGGTCGTGTAGACGAACTCGGGGTTTCCCATGGGGATGTGCTCCGATTCCAGCGCTCGTTTGAGGTCGTGGAGGGTCCGCACCCGTTCACGCGCGTACTGGTCGATCCAGCGGTCCGCGATCGCGTTGATCGGCGCCGCGTTGAGGTGGTGCAACTTCTCCCGGCCGCGCCACATCGTCGTCACCAGGTTCGCCGCTTCCAGCACGGCCAGGTGCTTGCTCACCGACTGCCTGGTCATGTCCAGGCCCGCGCACAGCTCGCGCAGGCTCTGGCCGTTGCGGGCGTTCAGGCTGTCGAGCAACCTCCGCCGGCTGACATCCGCCAGCGCCTTGAACACCTCGTCCATTCCACACCACCCGGACATGCAGTCGTTCGGCTGCATGAACAGTAGTCAGCCGGATCACGACGTGTCAATCCAAGCCGGGCCCGCCTCCGGTCGCGCCAGGGACCACTCCCCGAATCGCTAACATTTCCACTAGCAACGTACCGGGAAGTGCCCGGCCGCGACTACCCTCGGGCCACGATCACCGGCTCGCGGGGGCGCCCGTCTCCAGCCCGAGCAGCTCGCAGCACCGGACCACGGCGTCCATGTCGCCTTCCAGCACGAGCCGGCCCGTCACCATCGCCATGAGCGGGGTGAGTCGGCCGCCGCCGATCTGGACGAACGTGGCCGCGTCGGTCTTGGCGCGCATCACCGGCTCGACCGCGGCGCCCTTGACCGCACTGGCCCGGCCGTCGGCCACGGCGATGTGGAACACCTCGTCGTCCACCTGGAACTCGTAGCTCTCGGTCAGGTCGGACGCCCGGCGCTGGTCGAGCATGGCCTCGACGGCGAGGAAGCCCCACTGCGGGCGCACGGCGTCCTCCGCCCGGAGCTCACCGACGAACTCCATGCCCCAGCGGGCCAGGCCGAGGATCACCGGGCGCAGCTCCTCGCCCACCGGCGTCAGCGCGTAGGCCAGCTGCGCGCCCGTGCCCCGCACGTCGACCTGCTCGATGACACCCTTCCCGACCAGGAACTTCAACCGCTCGGCGAGCAGGTTCGTGCCCAGGCCCGGCAGGTTCGCCAGGAGGTCGCTGTACCTCGCGGGCCCCATCAGCAACTCACGCACGATCAGCAAGGTCCACCGCTCGCCCACGACGTCGAGTCCCGACGCGAGGCCGCAGTACTGCTGGTAGGTCCGCTTGGTCGCCATCGTTCACCTCCACCACACCCCGCTATTGTATCCGATAGCGGCCTTGCCGCGGCGCAGTGCCTGATCGCCGGTTCACGCGGTGCCGCTGATGCCGGGCACCTCGATCGCGCGCAACTGGAGGTTGGTGTGGTCGCAGTACCAGATCCGGCTTCCGTCCCAGGTCAGACCGGTCGGGTTGCCCGCGACCCGGTACGACGCGACCTCCCGCCGCCGGTCGATGTCGACCAGGGTGATGGTCCCGCCGCCGTGGTCGGCGTACGCGAGGTAGTGGTCGGAGACGGTCAGGCCCGCGATCGGGTGGCTGACCGGGATGGAGTCGACGAGCCTGCCGTCGTCCGCGGCGCGCAGGTCGAGCACCCGCAGGTCCTCGTAGCCGAACCAGACGCCGTCCCGGGCGGCTTCCAAGCCGCACAGCACGTTGCCGGGCCGGGGGTTGGGGATCTCGTCCACGACGTCACCGCTGCCGGGGTCGATCACCTGGAGCGCACGGCGTTCGCCGACGACCTGGACGAGGTTGCCCGACATGGTGGTGAGGTCGGTGCGCACCTCGGGGCACGGGACGCGGTGCTCGACCTGCCCGGTGACCGGGTCCAACGCCTTGATCTCGTTGGACGCCGACTCGGAGAACCACAGGAACTCCCCCGACCAGGTCAGGCCGCAGAGTTCGACGCCGCGGACCGGGATGTCGCGGACGGTGCCTACGGAGATGGGCATTCGGGCGCTCCTTCGTCGGGATGTCGCGCGGACAGGTCGACGCAGGAGGTCGCGCGGTCCAGGCACAGCGAACACCCGACCGTCTGCTAACCGAATTTAAACCCGCACACCCAAGCCCGCAACCAGCACCTAAGGGCTGTTTCGAAAGCCCGCCTGGTTCGACACCGGGAGATCCGACCGCGCGACCTCGGACCAGCCCAGCATCCGCGTGCAGCGGTGGATCGCGTCGGGGTCGCCCTCGATCCGCACCCGACCCGTCGCGATGGCGATGAACGGCGTGACCACGTTCGCGCCGAGCCGCACGAACGTCCGGGGATCGCCCACGACCACCACGTCCGGGTCCGCCGCGCCACCGGAGGCGAACGCCGCCTCGCCCTGCTTCACCTCGATCAGGAACGCCTCGTCGCCGATCCGGAACTCGTAGACCTCGTGCACGTCGGGGACCGCGTCCTCCCGAACCATCGCCTGGATCGCGAGGAACGCCCACTTCGGGCGGACGACGCCGTCCTCGTCGTCCTCGCCCAGGAACGCCATGCCCCACCGGGTGAGGGCCGGCAACGGCGTGCGCAGCTCGGCCCCGCGCTCGGTGAGTTGGTAGAGCTTGCCCCGCCCGTCGCCCACGACCGGCAACTGCTCGACCACGCCCGCGTCCGCCAGCATCCGGAGGCGTTCGGCGAGCAGGTTCGGGCCGATACCCGGCAGGTTGTCCATCATCTCGTTGAACCGGGCCGGGCTTACCAGCAGCTCGCGGATGACCAGCAGCGTCCAACGCTCGCCGACGACGTTCAGCCCGGCGGCGAGGCCGCAGAACTGCCCGTAGTCCCGCTTTCCAGCGACCACCACCGCCACCATTCCTCGACCGGGTACGGGAATCGCAAGCGTACCAACGGTGCGCCGGCAGATGGGTGCACTCTCGGGTCGTCGGTTCGGATCGGCCGCACGTCGGTGGGTCGGCCGCACGTCGGCGGGAACGGTGGCGACGCTCGACTCACGAAGCGTGTGCTCCGGCGAGGCCGAGGGCGGTGCGAAGTGCGGCGATGTGGTCGGGCGTGCTGCCGCAGCAACCGCCGAGCACCCGTGCGCCGTGCTCGTCGTGCCAGCGGGCCAGGGTTTCGGCGAACTCCGCCGGGGCCACGGCGGTGGGTGGCGGCTCGTCGTGCCCGGCCGGACGTCGCTCCAGATTCGGATAGGCACCGATCGCACCCGAACAGGTGGCGCGCAGCACTTCCAGGCAGCGCTCGGTGCGGTCCAACGACGTGCAGTTGACCAGGACCGCCTCCGCTCCCCCGTCCTCGACCGCACGGGCCGCCTCGCCCAGTGACTCACCGGACAGCAGCTGGGCGTCGTCGCCGCAGACGAAGCTCACCCACGCGCGCAGACCGGCGTCACGGGCGGCGGCCAGCGCGACGCGCGCCTCCCGCACGGTGTTGACGGTCTCGATCAGCACGAGATCCACCCCGGCGCGGGACAGTTCGGTGGCCAGCCACCGGTGTTCTTCCCGCAGCTCGTCGTCCGGCGGCACGAGGTCGGGCCGGTAGGCGTCCTCGACCGGCGCGACCGATGCCGCGACCAGCGCGTCCGGACGGTCGGCCTCCCGACGCGCGGACTGAGCGACGCCGACGGCCGCGTGGACCATCCACGCGAGGCCCGCGGCGTCCAGGCCCATCCGCCGCAACGCCCTCAGGTTGCAGCGGAACGTCGCGGCGGTCACCACCTCCGCGCCCGCCTCCAGGTAACGGCGGTGCACGTCACGCAGGCGGGTGCGGTTCGCCTCGGTGATCAGCGTCTTCGTCGTCCACCACGGTGGTCGCACGACCAGTCCGCCGCGTTGCAGCTCGGTGGCCACACCCCCGTCGAGCAACGTCGTCCCGTTCATCCTCGAGTCCCCTCCGCGTGTGCGGCCACCGCGAGTGCGGCGGTCAGGTCTTCCACCAGGTCCGCCGGGTCCTCGATACCCAGCGAGAGCCGGACCAGCCCGTCCGTCACGCCCGCCGCCAGCCGCACGGCGCGCGGCACGGACCAGTGGCTCATGGACGCGGGGTGCTCGATCAGCGAACGGACACCGCCCAGGCTCACCGCCGCCGCGAACAGCTCGGTCCGGCGCATCAACGCCTCCACGTCGCCCCGGTACTCGAACGCGACGATCGAGCCGGGCGCGGACATCTGCCGCGCGGCCAGCGTGAACGCGGGGTGCTCCGGCAGGCCCGGGTAGTGCACGGCGCCGACGGCGGGCGACGCGGTGAGCACGTCGACCACCGCCCGCGCGTTCGACACCTGCCGCGCGACCCGCAGCGACAGCGTCTTCAGCCCGCGGTGCACCAGGTAGCAGTCGAACGCCCCCGGCACGCTGCCGAACGCGGTGCGGTGGCCGACGAGCCGTTCGCGCAGCTCCGGGTCGTCCAGCACGAGCGCGCCGCCCAACACGTCGGAGTGGCCGGCGATGAACTTGGTGGTGCTGTGCAGGCTGATGTCGGCGCCCTCGGCCAGCGGCTGCTGGAGCGCGGGACCGGTGAACGTGCCGTCAACGACCACCACCGCGCCGTGCCGGTGGGCCGCCGCCGCGATGGCCGCGATGTCCGCGATCTTCATCACCGGGTTGGTCGGCGTCTCCAGCCAGACCAGGTCCACCGCGTCGGTCAACGCCCCGGCGGCGGCGACCGGATCGGCCAGGTCCGTCCGGTCGACCCGCACCCCGCGGGCGCGGAACAGGTCGAACAACGTGTGCGTGCCGCTGTAGACGTCGTCGGACGCGACGACCCGCCCGCCCGAGGGCGCCAACGACAACACCGCCGCGCCGGCCGCCTGCCCGGAGGAGAACGCCACCGCGAACCTCGCGTCCTCCAACGCCGCCAGGCACGTCTCCAGGTTCTCGCGCGTCGGGTTCTCGCCGCGGCCGTAGTAGTACCGGGTCGGGTCCTGGGCGAACCGGTCGTAGGTCACCGAGAGGTGGATCGGCGGCACCAGGTCGCCGGTGGCGCCGTGGGTGCGCGTGCCCTCGTGCACCAACTTCGTGTCGAACCGCATCGCCCGCGGCCCGCCGTTCGCGTCACGTCGCTCCACCGCCCCGCCCTTCGCCGTCAGTCCTGAGTCGTGCAGCCACGGCCCCAGCGGGCCAGGACCGTGAGCGTGCCGTCCAGACCGCGGCCGAGCGGGGTCAGCCGGTACTCCCCGTCGCCTTCGACGACCCCGTTGGCGCGCAACCAGTCCAGCCGGTCGCACAGCAGGGCGCGGTCCATGCCGGGGATGCCGTCCAGCAGGCCGTCCTCGTCCGCCGGCGCCACGAGCAGTTCGCGGATCAGCAGCATCGACCACAGGTCGCCCACCACGTCTAGTCCGGCGGCCAACGCGCAGAACTGGCGGTCGTCATCGGTCATGGGCATCGGCTCCTCGTCGTGTTGCTGATGTGGGTCACGTCAACACTTCCGCCGCGTACGGCCGCAGCGCGTCGGCCAGTTCGTCGGGGACGTGCACTGGCCGCAGGCCGTCCTCGGTGCGGCGCAAGCACGACACGCTCTGGTTGCCCCGCGCCAGCAACCGCCCGGCCCGGCGGAACTCGTAGTCCATCTCCACCCGGTTGCCGTGCGTCCCGCGCAACGTCATGCCGATCTCGATCTCGTCCAGCGCGAAGGACTCCGCGAAGTACTCCATCGAGCACGACACCGTCACCAGCACCAGCTCGCCGCGGCGCAGGTCGGCCAGCACCCCTGGCGCGTGGTCGGCGAGGAACGCCTCGCGGCAGTGGCCCTGCCAGTGCAGGTAGTGGGCGAAGTAGACGTTGCCCACCACGTTGGTCTCGTCGAATGTGACCCGGTGTCGGAAGTTGTACTCGCGCACGTCAGACCCCTCCCACGGCGATCGCGATGACGGGATCGCCCAGACCGACGACCCGCGGTCTGGCCACCACCACCGCGGCGCCCGCGCCGGAGAGCACGAGCAGGCCGTCGTCGGTGATCTCGTCCAGTTCCAGCGGCGCCGAGCGGTCTCCGCCGAGACCGGCCAGCGCGGCGCGACCGGCGGCCACCCGGCCCGCGGTCACCTCGACGGATTCGTCAAGCTTGCCCGCCGCGCATGTGACGACCTCGTCGTCGGCCTTGGTGGCCGGCGCGTGCGTCGGCGTGCCCCACGCGATGCCCACGGGCCGGTCGGCGCGGGCGAGCAGCACGTGATCGTCCACGGTCGCGGTGGTCCAGTGGTCGCCGGGCGGCGCGGGCCGGTCCGTCCCCGCCACGATCAGCTCCACGTGCTGCGCCACGTCCAGTTCGATGAGCCGACGGCTGAGCAGTGGTCCGACGAGCGGCACGAGCAGCGGTTCGTCCCAGCGGGTCGGGCCGATCGCGCGCAGGCGCAGGGCGTCCCAGCGTGCCACCGGCGCGCCGGTCGAGTCCGAGACGTCCAGGTCGAACACGTAGTCGTCGGCGGTGTGGGCGCGTTCGACCGCGTGCACCCGCAGCACGCCGCTCGGGGCGCGCCACACGGTGAACCGGTCCGCGCCCACCGGCAGCGCGCGGCGGTGCGGCACGCAGGCCAGCAGGACGTGCAGCGCGGCGTCGTGCGCTCCCGGGTCGCCGAGCAGCAGTCGTTGGTGGTGGAACTCGGAGAACCAGGTGGTGTCCGGCTCGGCGCGGACCCTCGCCAGCACTTCGAAAGCGGACAGCAGGTCGTAGCCGAGCAGCCGGCGGAACCTGCCGCGGTGGAACAACAGCGGCCCGTAGAACGGGTGTGTGTCGTGTGTTCCGGTGTCGTCGGCCGGCGGGAAGCACCGGTCTTGCGCTGCCGCGTCACGGACGGTGGCGGTGAACCGGTCGGCGCCGAAGCCGTCGGTCTCGTCGCGCAGCGCCACCCGCACGCTGTCGTCGCCGTCGTGCAGCGCGAGCACGCGCAGCAGGCGTGAACCGCGTTCCTCGACGGTCACCGGGCTGCGCAGGTCCACGTCCTCGAACGCCCACCCGTGCCGTTCACCGGTCACGGCGTCGGCGGCCTGCGCCATCGCCTCCAGACCGACCACGGCGGGCAGCACGGGCACGCCCTCGATGCGGTGTTCGTCCAGGTAGGGGTCGTCGCCGAGCGAGAGCGACGCCTCCACGACGGCCTCCACCCCGGCGAACCGGACCGGCAGGTCCTCGATGAAGCGCAACGGCTCGGGCGGCGGACCGGCGACGGCGAGCGTCGGCCCCGCGGGAAAACGCCCGGTGAGCAGGACGGTGACCGGGGCGTCGCGGTCGGCCAGCACGCGCATCATGGCGCGCGGGCCGTCCTGCGCGGTGATCGGCGTGATGCCCGTCGCGGCGAGGCCGTCCACGACGCCCATCCGCTCCCCCATGCCGATCCCGGACCACAGCGACCACTCCAGCAGGTGGAACCGGCAGTCGGCACGCCCCCCTTGGGCAAGCTCCACCGCGGCACGCTCCACCGCCGCGCGTTCCACTTCGACGCGCAGCCAGTCGTTGGCGACGCAGTACTCGGATTCACCGGGCAGGCCGCGGCGGCCGATGATCGAGCCGAACGCGATCACGAGCCGCAGGCCGGGTGCGGCGTCGAGCAGCCTCCGCAGGCCGATCACCTTGGGGCCGAGGGTCTGCTTCAGGGTCGCCGCCGTCACCGTGCCCATGCGCTGCGGGGTGTTGACGCCCGCGCCGTGCAGCAGCCCGCGCACGGGGCCGAGGATGCCGGCGGCGGTGACGGCGCGCGCCACGTCCGCCGGGTCGGTGACGTCGGCCTGCACGTAATGCGCGCGGATCCCGTCGCCGAGCGAAGAAAGGGCGGCCTTGACGCGCGGCGAGTCCGGCGCCGAGCGACCCAGCACGACCAGCGTGCAGTCGGTCCGCCGGGCCAGGGCCGCGCCGCACGCGCCGGTGATGCCGTCCGCGCCGCCGGTGACCAGGCAGACGTCGCCGCGGCCCAGCGGCAGGTCGCAGTCGGGGCCGCGGTGGTGCGCGCGCGTGGTGACGTGCTCCACCCCGTCCTCGGTGACGCGCAGCTCCCGGTAGCCGGTTGCGGCGACGAGACGTGCGTCGAGCGCCTCGCCTTCCACGTCCACGACGGTGACCGCGCAGTCGTCCAGCTCGACGGCGGCGCTGCGGCCCACGGCGGCTGCGGCGGGGTGACCGTGGTGCGCCACCAGGAGGCGGGACGGTCGGGTCTCGGCGATCAGCGCCAGCGCGCGGGCCACTTCTGCGGGTTCTTCGCCCTCCAGCCAGACCGCGAGGCCGTGCCCCGGCAGGGAGACGTCGTCCAGCCAGTGGCCGGGCGGGGCGTCCACGGTCCAGTCGCCGGGTGGGGTGGTGGCGCCGACGGGCTCGAAGGGTGTCCACCGGTGTTCGAAGGCCCGCACCCACTGGGCGATCCCGGCGGGCGGCGCGTCGGACGTCTCCTCGGTCGTGGACGGCTGTTTGGCCAGCAGATCGGCGATGTCCGCGACCGTGCTGTCCACAATAGACAGGGCGGCGCCCGGTGGTGTGCGCCCGAGCAGGCCCGCCATGGCGGCGACGTGCTGGACGACCTGGAGCGAGTTGAGGTGCAGGTCGCCGAGCAGCGTGCTGCCGGGCTGGATGCTCCCGAGCGGCAGCTCCAGGACCTCGCTGAGGTGCGCCCGCACGACCTCCAGCGGTTCCCCGTCCACGGGCGTTTCGAGCACGGTCTGTTGGCGCGCAAGCGGTTCGGCGGGCAGCTCGACCGGAAGCTCCGACATGCCCGGAAGAACGGTCTCGCACGGGTTGGCGAGCAGTTCGATCCCGGCGTCGAGGTCGAGCGGGCGGTGCACCCGACCGGCGAACCACGCGTCCAGGTCACCGGCGGCGCACGCGGCGAGCGCGGCCGTGGCCATCGCGTGGCGGTGCGGGTGCGTGCCGTCCAGCGAGATCGCGGGGACGTCCGGCACGGTGGTGCGCACGATGTCGGCGAGCGTGGCGCCAGGCCCCACCTCCACCAGGAGTTCGCAGCGCTCGGCGAGGCGGCGCACGGCCTCGGTGAACCGCACCGGCCTGGTCACCTGGTCGACCAGCAGCGCGGCCAAGTCCGTGGTGGACGTCAACGGGCGGCCCGTGACGGTGGAGAACACCGGCCGACTGGGCTGGGCGAACGGCACCCCGGCCAGTTCCGCGCGCAACGGCTCCACGACGTCGTCCATCGCGGCGCTGTGGAAGGCGTGGGACACCGGCAGCACGGTGACGGCGACGCCCCGCGACTTGGCCCGCGTCACCAGCCGCTCGACGTCCTCGACGGGACCGGCCACGGTGGTCTGCTCGGGGCCGTTGAACCCGGCCACCTCGACGGCCAGCCCTTCGGTCAGTGAGTCGATCTCGGTGGGCGGCGTGCCGATGCCGGCCATCGTGGTGCCCTCACGTCCGTGCTCGGCCATCAGCCGGCCGCGGGCGACGGCGAGCCCCAGCCCGGTGGCCGGATCAAGCGCGCCTGCCCACACCAGGGCGCTGATCTCACCGAGGCTGTGCCCGACGGCGGCGACGGGTCGGACGCCGCACGCGTCGAGCCACGCGAGCCCCGCGAGGGACTGGCGGAGGATCGCGGGTTGGGCGACGGCCGTGTCACGCGCGCCGTCCACGATCGTCACGCCGTACGGGGTGGGCACGTCCAGGTCGGCCGCCCACGGGCCGAGGTCGGCGCGTACGGGTGCGGCTTGGCCGGGCAGGAGCAGGCCGACGCGCGGGGCGGGACCGGAGGCGAGCACGACGCCCGCCGGCTCGTCCAGCACCAGGCGGCCGTCCCAGCCGGGCAGGTGGTCGCGTGCCGCGGTGGCGGCGCGGTGCAGCGCGTCGGGTGTGTCGGCGACCAGCGCGCAGCGGACCGCGCCGGGGACGTGCCGCCCGGCGTGCGTGGTGGCGGCGAGGTCGTGCAGTTCGGCCGTGCTCAGCCGGGGCGCGAGGGCGGCGACGGTGTCCAGGCGCTCCCGGAGCCCGTCGGCGTCGGCGGCGTCGAGGAGCAGGATCTCGTCACGGTGGGGACGACGGCTCAACGCGACGACGCGGGGCGGCAGGGCGTCGACGGGCCGGGCGGGCAGACCACGCAGCACCACGTGGGCGTTGACACCGCCGAAACCCATGGAGGACACCGACGCCAGCGGTGTGGTGGTCTGCCAGGGCTCCGGCTCGGCGAGCACGCGCAACGGTGTGCCGGCGCGGCGCAGCAGGGCGTGCGGCGAGTCGACCCCGGTCGTGGGCGGCAGCACGCGGTGGTGCACGGCGAGCGTGGCTTTGATCAGTCCCGCCACGCCCGCCGCGGCCTTGGTGTGGCCGATGTTGGCCTTCACGGACCCGAGGGCCGCGCGGTGCGCGCCGTCACCCCGGATCTGCGACAACGCGGTCAGCTCCACCTCGTCGCCGACCTTCGTGCCCGTGCCGTGGCCTTCGACCAGCTCGATGTGGTGCGGTTCGATGCCCGCCATGCGGTAGGCGCGGGCCATCGCGAGCGTCTGGCCGTGCGACCGGGGTCGGGTCAGCCCACCGGAGCCGTCGGTCGACGTGCCCCAGCCGGCGAGCACCGCGTAGACCCGCAGGCCCGCGCGTTCGGCGTCCTCGGCGCGCATCAGGGCGACGACACCACAGCCCTCACCGGGCAGGAACCCGGTCGGCGACTCGTCGTAGACCCGCATCCGGTCCACCGCGAGGGCGCCCGTGCGGGCGAAACCCACCAGCTCGAACGGGTCCAGGCTGAGGTCGACGCCACCGGCGAGCGCGAATTCGAGGTCGCCGTCGAGCAGCGCGCGGCTCGCCGTCATCACCGACAGGAGGCTGGACGCGCACGCGCCGTCCACGGTGTAGCCGGAGCCGTGGAAGTCGAAGTGGTTGCAGATCCGGCCCGCGATGGTGTTCGACAACGCGCCCGCGAGCGATTCGTCACCGGGTACCGGGAACGGCGTCCGCACCAGGTCGGAGAGCAGGCTGAGCGCGTGTTCGGCGCGTCCCGGGTCGACGCCCGCGCCCGCCAGCGCCGCGGCCGCCGCACGCCGGACGAACGGCCACCGCAGGCGCAGCTGGGCGGCCCGGGAGAACTCGCCGGTCATCGTGTTGCCCAGCACCACGCCGACGCGATCGCGGTCGAGCCCGCGCCCGTCCGGGAAACCGGCGTCGACCAGGGCGTCTGCCGCCGTCTCCAGGGCGAGCCAGTGCACGTGGTCCACCGCCCGGTGCAGCGGCCCCGGCACGCCGAACCGCTTCCGGTCGAACCGCCAGTCGCGCAGCAGCCCGGCGTGCGTCGAGCAGGTGCGGTCGGGGTCGTCGGCCGGGCCCAGGTACGCGCTGGACAGCCGCTGCTCGGGGAACCTGCGGAACCCGCGGCGGCGGCCGAGCACGGTCTCCCACAACCGGGTCGGCGAGTCGGCATCGGGGTAGCGGCACGCCATGCCGACGATGGCGACCCCCTCTGACGGGCTCACGACCGCACCGCGGCGGGCGCCGCCGGTAACGTGGCCGTCTGCGCCGAGCCCGACCGCTTCGACGCCACGACCAGCACCACGGCCCGCAGGACGCACGCGGCCACCAGGGCGAAGAACAGCCCGAACGAGATGCCGGCGACGACCAGCACCGCGTAGATCACCGCCGCGGTCACGCCGAACACCACCTGGTTGCGCTTGACGAACGGAGTGCTGCCCGGGTCGGTGATCATGTAGTTGGTGAACAGGATGAACGCCAGGCCCGTCATCGGCGCGAGCGCGCCGAGCAGCGCGTGGTCCAGCAGCAGCCAGCGCAGCACGGCCTGGAGCACGAACGCGCCGAGCCAGGCGAGGATGAGTGGCATCTTTCCGGTGAGCTTGGCGTTCAGCATGGTGCCCGCCATCAGCACGCCCAGCGGCAGCAGCCAGTCCAGGGTGCCGGTGGTGAAGCTGGTGAAGTGGTAGGGCGGCGCGATGCCGACCCACGGGAACAGCAGCAATACCACGACGATGCCCGTGTTGGACGGGTTGAACACGTGCCGGACCTTGCCGTTGACCCGCAGCCGGACGAGGTACTTGCTGGCGTTGCCGACAGTGACGGCGAAGATGTAGGGCCACAAGGATTCGTTGCCCCACAACAGCATTCCGCACGCAAGACCGGTGATGTGGGCGGGCAGCAGGAACACGACGAGCGCCTTCACCCCGCCCTGGTAGGTCGGTGTGCGTCCGGTGACCCACGCGTCCATGAATTCGAACAACAGCGCTGTGGCGTAGCTGACGAGGATGACGACGATCGGCGTGATCGGCGCCTGCTCGAAGCCGAGCAGGAGGTGGCCGAGGATGTTGAACACGGTGATGGAGGTGGCGAACCGGGCGAGCGCCTTGACCCGCCGCTGCTCCGGCGTGAGGCCCGGCCGGGCGGGTGGGGCGGGCGGCACGGTCGGCCGCGCGTCGGCGGCCGGTGCGCCGCCGCGGTGCACGTCGGGTGGTGTCGAAGTCGTCGTCATCGCACTACCGCCGTTCCGTCGGTGTCGAGCAGGATGGTGGAGCGGCCGGGCCTCACCTCGACGTCCGCCTCGTGCGACCCGGCGGCGTCGTGCCAGGTCACCGTGGCGCGGACGGGATCGCCGCCGGGCAGGGCGAAGTACAGCTCCGGGGCCGACACCCCGGTATGCCCGTTGGCGGGGAAGAGCTGCGCGCGCTGCGGCCGGTCGGGGTGGTGCAGCCGCACCTGTGCGCCGATGGCGGGCGTGGTCGCGCCCTCCGCCCCGGCTCGCGCGGACCGCACCAGGCGCAACCCGGCCGACGGTCCCGCGTCCGACGTGTTGTGCAGCAGCACGGAGTCCTGCCACTGGTTGGCCACGACGGCGTCCAGCTTGCCGTCGCCGTCCACGTCGCCGAACGCCAGCGCGCGGGTGTTGTCGTCGGCCGCGACGCCGGACCCGCCGGCGACGTCGGTGTAGCGGCCGTCCGCGCCCCGGGCGTAGAACCGGTTGGGCTCGTGGCCGGACAGGTCGTCACCCGGCCCGAAGTTCGGCCAGAACGCCGGGTTGTGCAGCACGTCGTCGTTGGCCATCGCGAGTTCCTGGAGCAGCGGCCACCGGTTCACGTCGCCCTTGAGGAACCCGTTGGCCTGCATGAGCTCATCCGTGCCGTCGTTGTCGAAGTCGCCCGCGCGGACGTCCCAGCACCAGCCCGACCGGGCCAGGCCGAGCTGCTCGCTGCGGTCCCGGTACGGCAGCTCCCTGGCCGCCAGGTCCGCGGGCGAACCGGTGGGCGTGAACGCGAAGTTGCTCTCGTGCAGCGCGTAAGGGCTGGTGATGTTGCTGACCACGATCGTCGGCAGCGGCGCGTCGCCGTCGTAGGTGAAGGTCACGCCCATGCCCTTGAACGAGTCGTAGCCGAGCGCCATCGACTTGGGCGTGATCATGTCGCGGTCGCCGCGGATCTCGGTGAGCTTCACCCGGCCCGGCGTCGACTCGTTGAGCATCAGCTGGTCCGGGCCGAAGTCGTTGGCCTGGTACACCTCGGGCCTGCCGTCGCCGGTGAGGTCCTGCAGGCCGGTGGCCAGGGTCCACGACCCGGCCGCCTCCCGGCTGAGCGCGGTGCTCGCGTCGGTGATCCGCGGCAGCTCGTCGGGACGGCCGGTGGGCGTGGTGAGCAGCAGCCGGTTGGCGCCGCCGTTGCGGGCGAAGGACATGGAGTGCTGCATCTCCATGCGGGTCTCGTCGTGCGCGGTCGGGTCGAGCACGCGTGCGCCGTCGGGGAAGTAGTTGCCGACCAGCAGGTCGAGGTTGCCGTCGCCGTCCACGTCGCCGACGTTCAGCGTCTCGCTGTTCCACAGCTCCATCGGCGTGACCAGCTCGACCGCGCGGTGCCCGGCCGCGGTGGGCACGCCGGGGCCGGCGGTGTTGAGGAACACCACGGGCGAGCGCCCCCAGTAGTGCACGACGTGGTCGGTGTCGCCGTCGTCGTCGATGTCCACCGGGACGCAGCCCATCGGCGCCATGGTCGCGTCGTACGGCAGGCCCGCCGGTACCAGCCGAACGGGCGCGTAACCGTCCTTTTCGGATGGTCGGGCCGGGCGCAGCGTCACGGAGTCGTCCCGCGGGTCGACCAGGCAGAGGTCGGCGGGGCGGCCGAGACCACGCACGTCCGACAGGCCGGCCGCGGCTCCGACGGCGGAGATCCAGGCCCGGATGTCCCGCAGGCCGGGCGCGACGGCGCGTTCGGTCCGGCCGTCCGCCGGCGCCGAGTTCACCGGTTCGGCGGCGAACCGGTAGCGGGCGGCCAACTCGCCGGCCTCCTGCTCGCTGAGCGCCGGCCGGACCACCATCAGGCCCGATGCGGCGCAGAGCGCCAGGATGACGCCGGTGACGAGGAACTTCCGTGCTGATGTCTGCATGTGTTTCGCACTCCCGGTCGAACGCCAGGTACGTGGAAATTAGTCGTCAACAATTGACAGACGGAGCGGCGAACGAATTAGCGAGCCGCTGCGCACCACCCCGGCGCCACCGGATTCACGACCCTGCCACCCCCATCGTCGACAGTCTCGAGCGGGAGTGGGAACTGTGTCCGCGAAGATTTCCCAACTACGCTCAAGCAGTGTCTACCAGCAACGATAGGCCGATTCAACCCGTCCAACCAGTTTCACACGTTTGTCGTAGGCAATCATCAGGAGCGCTTCCGGGGGTTAAATTCAAACGCACGCGGAATACGACCGCCGAGGGTGTCGCATTTTCGGTCGACTTAACACCGACACTCTTACCCGGCGATCGGGACGGGTGTGTATTCGGTGCAAATGCATGTGACGAGCGGATTGCTGAATTCGGTCGACACGTCGACCGGCGCACGGGTCAACCCGGTGGTGGCTGACCGCCGGAATGCGGTGCCGGGCCACCACGCGTCGTGATCGGCGACTCGTATCCGTGTCCGCCGTGCGGGCCGCCGGTTGATCCCCCACCTCCCCATCGCGCGACGTACGCGTCGTGCGCGGCCACCATGCGATTGCGTTCGTCATCGTCAACGAGGCTCGCCAGCAGCGACGTGCGCGCGGCGGCCACCAGGTCCGCGGTGCCGAAGCCGAGACCGGTCGTCGCGGCCCGGTACTCGCCGAGGGTGGACGAGCCGAACAGCAACGGGTCGTCGGAGCCGAGCACCAACGGGACGCCCGCGGTGTGGAGCCTTCGCGCCGGGTGGTCGGCCAGGTCGGTCACCACGCCGGTGCGAAGGTTGCTTGTAGGACAGATCTCGAGCACGGTGCCGCGGCCCGCCAGCTCCGCGACCAGTCCCGGTTCGTCGGCCGCGCGGAAGCCGTGCCCGATGCGGACGGGGTCGAACTCCAGCGCGTCGCGGACGCCCTCGGCCCCCACCGCCTCACCGGCGTGCGGGACGAACGGCACACCGCGGTCGCGCGCCCACCGGATCGCCGGGCCGAACAGCGAAGCGGGTCGTCCGGGCTCGAAACCACCGAGTCCCAGCGCCACCACGCCGCGGTCACGACCGCGCACGCACCACTCCGCCGTGCGCGAGCAGTCCTCCGTGGACAGATCACGCACGTGGTCGAGGACGAAACGGGTCACGACACCGCTGTCGCGTCGCGCCTCCTCCGCGCCGGCCCACAGCCCGTCCACCACCTCGTCGAACGGGATGCCGCGATCGCGGTGGTGGGTGATCGCGGAGCACGTGACCTCCGCGTGCAGCACGCCCTGCGGCGCCAGGTCGGCGGCCAGCTCGACCACCGCTCGGGCGAAGTCCTCGGGACCGCGGAACACGTCGGTGCAGGTCGTGTAGAGGTCGGCGAAGTGCCGGAAGTCGCGGAACCGGAAGCGCTCGGCCAGCCACCGCTCGTCCAGTCCGGCGAACTCGCTCCCGTTGCGGCGGGCGAGGTCCAACAACGTCGCCGGACGCAGCGCGCCCTCCAGGTGGACGTGCAGTTCGGCCTTGGGCAGTCCCGCGACGAACGCCTCCAGGTCGGGCGTCCACACGTGGTCACGACGTCCGCTCGCCGCGGGCGCCCCCCAGTCTTCGACGTCGGTCCACATCACGAACCCATCAGATCACTCGCTTGCGCCCTGTCTGCCACCCGTACCTCACTACTGGTTTCTCAACCCCAATGTGCCCCAGACCACACTCTGGAGTCAACAAATAGGAACATCTCGGCACAGTCCTCCCCAGGCCCTGTTGCATATACTTTACTTTTAACTAGTATCAGTGCAGGGTCTCCAGGGCACGTCGGCCAGGGAAGGGGGCACGGGGTGGACCACGCGTTCCTGGCTCTCCCCCTGCGCCGGCTCGCCGACGCCGCGCTGGATCGCGCGCGGCAGTTGGGGGCGCACCACGCCGCCGCGCAGATCGTGCGGACCCGAAGCAGCCACCTCCTGCTGCGGGACGCGCGGACCGCCGCCTCGTCCGACACGTCGCGGACCGGGTTGTCCGTGCGGCTGTTCGGTTCGCGTGGCCGCGGGTTCGCGTCCACCGTCGAGCTCACGGCCGAGGCCGCCGTCGACGCCGCGGATCGTGCGTGGGAAGTCGCTTGTGCCGGCTTCACGTCGTTCGCCGAAGAACCGGTGCACCACGACGCGGTGTGGGTGTCGGCGTACGACGTCAACCCGTTCGACGTGCCCGAGTCCGACCGTGCGGCGCTGTTGGCGGACTGGAGCACCACGCTGCTCGCCCAGGCGCCGGTGTCCTCGGTGCTCGCCCTGTGCAACGCCACGCAGGAGAACCGCTTCTACGCCGACCTCGCCGGCACCACGACCACCCAGCAGAGCATCCGGGTGCACCCCCAGGTCGTGGTCGCCGGTGTGCATCCTCGCACCGGCTCCATGCGGACGCTGCGTTCCGTCGGCCCGCCCACCGCGCGTGGTTGGGAGTACTTGGGCGGCGCCGGGTGGGACTGGGCGGGTGAGATCGAGGCGATGCCGGACCAGCTCGCGGCCAAGCTCGGCGCGGGTCCCGTCGAGCCGGGCGCCTACGACCTCGTGATCGACGCCTCCAACCTGTGGTTGACGATCCACGAGTCGGTCGGGCACGCCACCGAGCTGGACCGCGCGCTCGGGCACGAGATCAGCTACGCGGGCACCACGTTCGCCACTCCTGACCTGCTGGGCTCGTTGCGTTACGGCTCGGAGCTGATGACCGTGACCGCCGACCGGACCGCGCCGCACGGCATGGCGACCACCGGCTTCGACGACGAAGGCGTCGCCGCGCAGTCGTGGCCGCTGGTGGAGCGTGGCGTGCTCACCGGCTTCCAGTTCGACCGGTCCACCGCCGCTGCTCTCGGCGCGACCAGGTCAACGGGTTGTTCCTACGCCGAGTCCGCGTCACACGTGCCCCTGTCACGGATGCCGAACGTCTCGCTCGCGCCGTCCGCGACCCCGTGCTCCACGGACGACCTGATCGCCGGTGTGGAGGACGGCATCTACCTCGCCGGGTCGGACAGCTGGTCGATCGACGCCACCCGCTCGGACTTCCAGTTCACCGCCCAGCGCTGCCACCGCATCCGCGCCGGGCGACTCGCCGAACCGCTGGCCGGGGTCGCCTACCACTCGTCCACCACCGATTTCTGGTCGTCGCTCGCCGGACTCGGTGACGCGAGCATCGTGACGGCGTTCGGCGCGGACCTCTGCGGCAAGGGACGGCCGGCGCAGTCCGCCGCGGCGAGCCACAGCTGCCCGTCGGCTCTGTTCACCCGCGTGCCGGTGCACTACGTGGGTGAGGCGACGTGATCGCGGCCCATGAACTGGTGGAACGGGCGCTCGCGGCCGGGCGGCCGGGTGACCAGGTCGTGGTGATCGTGGACGACACGACGCACGCGCACCTGCGTTGGGCGGGTGATGTGACGACCAGTGCGGCGCATGTGCTCGACCGGCAGGTTCACGTCGCGGTGATCACGTCGGGGCGCACGGCGGGCGTGGTCTCGGTGGGTGGTGCGCTCGACGCGGCGGCGGTGCGTGATCTGGTGGAGACCGCGTCGACGGTCGCTCGACGGTCCGATGCCGTCGTCGGCTCCCTCCCGCCCGCCGACCACCCAGCAGCGCCGGACTGGCACGAACCGGCCGTCACCGCGTCACCTGGCGTGCTCGACGGTCTGGCGGGTGATCTTCGGGGAGCCGCCCGTGGCTTCGCCTTGCACTGCTACGCCGAGCAGGAGGTCCGCACCACGTTGCTCGGGACGTCTACGGGTGTGCGGCGGCGGCACGTGCAGCCGTCCGGTCTGGTGGAGCTGACAGCGCGCGCTGGAACGTCGTCCGCGTGGGTCGGGGTGGACGTTCCCGATCTGTCGGACCTGGATCCCCTGCTGGACGGCTTGGAGCGGCGCCTCGACTGGGGCCGCCGACGCGTCGACGTGCCGCCCGGTCGGTACGAGGTGCTGCTGCCGCCGTCCTGCACGGCCGACCTGCTGAAGCACCTGTACCGGTCGGCCGGTGGCCGGGACGCGGGCGAGGGGCGGACCGCGTTCTCGGTGCCCGGCGGCGGCACCCGGCTCGGTGACCGGGTCGCCGCCCTGCCGTTGACGTTGCGCAGCGACCCGGCGTACAAGGGCCTGGAGTGCGCTCCGTTCGTGGTGGCGCGGGTGTCGGGGGCGGACACGTCCGTGGCGGACAACGGTCTCGCGCTCGGTCCGACTAACTGGATCACCGATGGCATGCTGACTGCGCTCGTGCACACCAGGGCGTCGGCGGGGGGACGGCCCGTCACGCCTCGCATCGGCAACCTGGTGCTGGAGGGACCGGCCGGTGGGCCTTCGACGTTGTCGGAGATGATCGCGTCGACTCGGCACGGTCTGCTGCTGACCTCGCTCTGGTACCTGCGCGAGGTGGACACGCGGGCGTTGCGGCTGACCGGCCTGACCCGGGACGGCGTGTACGTGGTGCGCGACGGCGAGGTGGTCGGCTGCTCGACCGATGACTTCCGCTTCAACGAGAGCCCGTTGCACCTGCTGGACCGGGTGACCGAGGTCGGGCCGACGTCGGTGACCCTGCCCCGTGAACCGGACGACGAGCGGATCAGGACGTCGATGCCTCCTTTGCGGGTCATGGACTTCAGCGTGGTTGGCGCTCGGGTGTGACCGTGGTCGGCGGGCGTTGGAACAGGGTGTAGAGGTAGGCGAGGGCGGGGACGATCACCAGTGCGCCGATGCCGAGGGCGATGGCCAGGGCCATGAGGGTGTGGCGGCCTTGGGCGGCTTGTTCGACGGTGAGGCCGGGCAGCAGGACGTACGGGTACTGCCCGACGGCCCAGCCGACGAGGATCGCCGTGACCGCGAGGGCGGAGGCGACGCGGGCGAGGGTGTAGCGGCGGGTCAGCAGCAGTGCGAGCGCGGTCAGTCCGGAGGCGATCGAGACCAGGACGACCGGCAGGCCGCGGCCGGTGAGCCCGGCGTAGAGCAGTGGCGCGTCGGCTCTCAGGACCAGGATGCCGGTGAGACCGACTGCGCCGGTCAGCGCGGCCGTTATGAAGGCGCGGGTGCGGAACGCTTCGGCCAGGTCGTTCTCGCCTTCGCGTCGGGCGTCGGCGCAGAGGAAGACGGCCGCGAGGTAGGCGCACACCAGTACCGCCAGCGTGCCGCCGAGGAACGACGTCGGGTTCACCCAACTGCCCACCACGTCACCGGCCGCGATGCCGGGTGGGACGCGGCCGGAGGCCACCCCGCCGACGACCGTGCCGAAGAAGAACGGGGTGAGGAGGGAGGACAACGCGAACGCCGCGCCGAAGAAGCGCCGCATGCCAAGCCCGGTGACACTCTTCCGATAAGCAAACGCCGCACCGCGCGCGATGATCCCGAACGCTGCCAGGGTGAGCGGGAGGTAGAGGGTGGTGACGGCGGCGGCGAACGCACCGGAGAACCCGGTCCACAGCACCACCAACACGAAGATCAACCAGACGTGGTTGGCCTCCCAGACCGGCCCAATGGACCGCTCGATCAACGCCCGCGTCCGCGACCCGCGCCGGGTGCCGCCGGCGAGCAGGTCCCAGACCCCACCCCCGAAATCCGCGCCGCCGAACAGCGCGTAGGCGATCAGCCCGACGAAGGCCGCCCCCAACACGGTCTCGGCGAGCGTCATGACCCCTCCCCGCCTTCCGACGGCGCGTCATCTGGCGGCCTGCGATCCGCCTGCACCTCATCCGACTGGGCACCCTTGGGCGGTGTTCGATCGGGCGACGCGCGGTCCGGCGGCGCGTCATCCGGCAGCGTGCGATCGGGCCGCGCCTCACCCGTTTGGGTGCGCTCGGGCGGTGTGGGTTCTTGGGGGGCGATTGTGCCGTGGCCGTGGGCGAGTCTGCGGAGGACTATTACGGTGAAGGTCGTTAGGACCGTGTAGACCGCTATCACCGCGATCAGGCCGTAGCCGAGGCCCGGGGCTGGGCTTACCGCGTCCGCCGTACGCAGGATCCGGTATACAATCCACGGTTGCCGGCCCACCTCCGTGGTGACCCACCCCGCCTCCATCGCCACCACGGCCGCCACACCGGAAGCCGCCACCGCGCGAAGGAACCACACCGTCAACGGCAGCCGTCGCCTACGCCACCACACCAGCCCGAACCACCCGGCCAGCAACAACAACGCCGTACCAATGCCGACCATCACGTTGTACGACAGGTGCACGACGTTGACCGGCGGACGCTCGTCGACCGGCACCTCCTCCAGCCCCGGCACCACCCCGTCCACATCGTGGTGGATCAACAGCGACAACGCGTACGGGATCTCCAGCGCATACCGCAGCTCGTCGTCCCGATAAATCCCACCCACCGACAACCCCGCCCCCGACGTCGTCTCGTACTGGGCCTCCATCGCCGCGAGCTTCGCCGGCTGGTTGTCGGCGACCGTGTTCGCAATCCAGTCACCCACACCGATCTGCACCGGTGTCATCACCGCCGCGACCGTCAACGGGATGAGCAACCCCAGCCGGTGGTACCGGTCGCGGCGGCCCCGGAGCATCCCGACCGCGTACACCGACGCCACCAGGTACCCGGTCACCATGAACGCCGCCAGCCACATGTGCGTGAACTGCGCCCACGTCGAAGGACCGAACATCGCCGCCCACGGCCGCGCGTCCACCACGTCACCCCGCGCGTCGAGCCGGAACCCGGTCGGGTTGTTCATCCACGCGTTCGCCGACACGACGAAGAACGCCCCCGCCACCCCGGCGACCACCATCGGCAACGCGCTGAGCATGTGCGCCCGCGGTGACAGGCGGTTCCACCCGAACAGGTACACCCCGACGAAGATCGCCTCCACGAAGAAAGCGAACCCCTCCAGCACGAACGGGAAGCCGAACACCTCGCCGAACCGGTCCATCAGACCCGGCCACAGGATGCCCAGCTCGAACGACAGCAACGTCCCCGACACGGCCCCGGCGGCGAACAGCACGCCCATCGCCTTGGCCCACGTGTGCGCCAACCCCGTGAGCACCGGATCACCACGCCGGTGCCCGAGCCACTCCGCGAACACCACGATCGCCGGGAACGCGACGCCGAAGCAGGCGAAGACGATGTGCCAGCCCAGCGACAACGCCATCTGCGTCCGCGCCGGGAACAGGTTGTCCACCGCACCGGCGGCCACGAACTCCAGTGCGGCCACACGACCTCCCCACGTAGCCAGGGCACAAGGCATCCACCGAGTACCCGGAACACCGGGCGCGGAACGCCGTTCCCCCGACCGGGGCCGCACACACCTTCCGCCGACCCCGCTGACCGCCATTGGACGGACGTGGCGACACGTCGACCGGCTAGTCTGCACCGGCCCCTCGGAACGGCGGCAGCCGTTCGCACCGGTGTACCAGTCGAGCCGAGCAGGAGACCCCGCTCCCATGTCCGCACCGCCTGACCTGACCGCCCACCCTGTTTCCGTGGTGACCGGGGCCGGTTCGGGAGTGGGGCGCGCGGTCGCCCGAGGGCTCCTCGAAGCCGGGCACCGGGTGGCGCTCGCCGGACGACGGGCCGACGCGCTGTCCGAGACCGCCGCCGACGCACCGCCCGGGTCGGTGTTCGTCGTGCCGACGGACGTCACGGTCGAGGCGTCCGTGGACGCGCTGTTCGACGCGGTCCGCGAGCGGTGGGGCCGGGTCGACGTGCTGTTCAACAACGCCGGGACGAACGTGCCCGCCACGCCGCTGGAGGACTTCACCGTCGAGCAGTGGACGAAGGTCGTCGACACGAACTTGACCGGCTCGTTCCTGTGCGCCCGCGCGGCTTTCCGGATCATGCGCGACCAGACGCCGCGGGGAGGCCGGATCATCAACAACGGCTCGGTGTCCGCCCAGACCCCGCGCCCCGACGCCATCGCGTACAACGCGAGCAAGCACGCGATCACCGGGTTGACGAAGTCGATCTCGCTGGAGGGCCGCCGGCACCGCATCGCCTGCGGGCAGATCGACATCGGCAACGCGGCGACCCCGATGACCGACCGGATGAGCCGCGGTGTGCTCCAGGCAGACGGCTCGACCGCCGCCGAGCCCACGATGGACGTCGCGCACGTCGCCGACGCCGTCCGCTACATGGCCAGGCTGCCGTTGGACGCGAACGTGCAGTTCATGACCGTCATGGCGACCACGATGCCGTTCATCGGCCGAGGCTGAGCCCGGTCAGACGCCCCCTCGATAGTCGGCCGAGAGGACAGTCGACAACTGCGCACGCGCGCCAGGGTCGAGCGCGTAGACGTCGCCGTCGTTCATGATCTCTCCGTTACCCGGGTCACCGCGCCAAGGCGACGGCCAGTCCCCTGATCAGCTCCGGCCCGACCTGGCAGCAGCCGCCGACCAGCCGCGCGCCGCCCTCGACCCAGCCCGCCACCCGCACCGGGTCGAACGCCGGGGTGCCCGTCCAACTCCTGGTCACGGCGTCCCAGCGTTCACCGCTGTTCGGGTACACCACGACCGGCTTGCCGGTGACCTCCCGGGCGATCGCCACCGCCTCGTCCACATCAGCCGGGTCACAGCAGTTCACCCCGACCGCCACCACCTCGTCCACGCCCCGCACGGCCTCGAACGCTTCGCGCAACGGCTGACCGGCACACGTCCGCGTGCCACGCGCGCTGTACGACAGCCAGACCGGCACGCCGGACCCGGCCACCACCCCGAGCACCGCCTCCGCTTCCTCGACGTCCGGGATCGTCTCCACCGCCAGCACGTCGGGGCCCGCCTCCGCCAGCACCTCGATCCGGGGACGGTGGAACGACTCCAGCGCCTGCCGGGTCAGCCCGTACCGGCCCCGGTACTCCGAGCCGTCCGCGAGCATCGCCCCGTACGGGCCGACCGACGCCGCCACCCACCGCCGTCCGTCCACTTCGGACGCCGCCTGTCGGGCGACGGTCACGCTGTCGCGCAACAGGACGGCCGTCTCCGCGTGGGTCAGCCCACGATCCGCGAAGCCCGGGAACGTGGCCTGGTAGCTGGACGTGATCACGACCTCGGCCCCGGCCCGGTAGTACGCCAGGTGGGCGGACCGGATCGCGTCCTGGTCGGTCAGCAGCAGTCGGGCCGACCAGAGCGTGTCGGACAGGTCGTGGCCCGCCAGCTCCAGCGCGGTCGACAGGCCGCCGTCCAGCACGACCGGCCGCCGGGCGAGCGCGTCGGAGAGGTTCATGTGACCGACCGCGCCGCGGCGACGAACTCGCGCATCAGCCCGTGGTCCTTCACGCCCCGACTCACCTCGATACCGCTCGACACGTCGACACCCCACGGGCGCGCTTGGGCGACCGCCTCGGCGACGTCGTCCACCCCGAGCCCGCCCGCGAGCAGCCAGTTCCCCTCGGGTCGGGCGCCGTCCAGCGCGGCCAGGTCCCACCGGTGCCCGGAGCCCGCCACGGGCGAGTCGAGCAGCAACATCTGCTCGCCGTACGCCCCGACCCGCACATCGGTGTCCGCCTTGAGCGCGACCGCCCGGACCAGCGGCACGCCCACCGCCGCCACCTCCTCGAACGCGGACCGCGGGTAGTCGCCGTGCAACTGGACGGCCCCGATCCCCGACGCCTCCGCGAGCCGCCGCACGTCCGCCGCCGCGACCCCGCTGAACACGCCGATGGACAGCACACCCGGCGGCACTTCACGCACCAGCCGCCGCGCGATGTCGACGTCGACCTGCCGAACGCTCGCGCTGAGGACGAACCCGACCGCGTCGGCTCCCGCGTCCACAGCGGCAGCCACGTCGGCCTCGGTGCGCAGCCCGCACAACTTCACGTACATACGTCAAACAGTAGCGTCAAGGCGCGTGCAGCAGCCCCTGCAACGCGGCCACGCCGACCCGCCGGGCGCGGCGTCGTGTGGGACGCCGCGGCCGGCGACAAGGGGACAAGGGCTCTCGGCTCCGCTGGATCAGCGGCGGGCGGGCAGGTCGAAGCGCCAGCCGTCGGCACGCAGCCTCGGGATGACCTGGTCGACCGCGTCCACCGTCTGACCGCGGTCGTTGGGACCGTCGTGCATCAGCACCACGGCGCCTTCCGTGACGCCCTCCATCACCCGGCGGACGAGCTCGTCGGTGCCCGGCGGCTCCCAGTCGGAGATGACCAGGCGCCAGCCGATCGACGTCATGCCGAGTTCGGCGGCCACCTGGGGCGTCTGACCCCAACTGCCGTACGGGGCGCGGAAGTACTTGATCGGCACGCCGGGCACGGCGCGGTGGATCGCGGCGTTCGTCTCCTCCAAGTCGGCCTTGATCTGCTCCGGCGTCCACGTGCCCATGTTGTCGTGGTGCATGGTGTGGTTGCACAGCTTGTGACCGCCGGCGACGATCGCGCGGACCAGCTTCGGGTGCTCGTCCACGAAGTCGCCCCAGAGGCAGAACACGGCCTTGACGTGGTGCTTGCGCAGCACATCCAGCAGACGCGGCGTGTCGACGGGGTTGGGGCCGTCATCGAAGGTCAGCGCGAGCGTGCGCCCACCGTGGCGGGTCGAGTCGACAATCACGGCCTCACCCTCGTCCGGCTGACCGGCCTGCGCCGGCGCGGCAGCCAGCCCGAGCACCAAGCCGGTCGTCAGGACCACGGCTCTCCACTTCATCGTGAAACCCCTTTCGTCGGACAACACGCCCCATCAGGGCGCGGCCAACTATCAGGTGGTGGTTCGGCCGGGTGCCAGCAGTTTCGCGGAAGTTTCGAGTCTCGACTGGCGCGTCTCGACTGGCTCGGGGCTCGGCAGTCAGGGGCGGGGTAAGTAGGCGGCGACTTCGGCCAACGCGTCGAGCGTCGCGGCGTCGAAGTGGCCGGTCGCCGTTTCCGCTTCCGCGATCGCGATGGACTTGCCGGTGGTCTCGGCGCCGTAGTTCAAGCCGGTGAACCTGATGTCGGCCAAGCCGAGCAATGGCGCGCCGAGCGGGTGGATGTCGCCGGTCCCGTGCTCGTCCTCGATCCGCTTGAACTCGCGCAAGTCTCGCGTGTTCCGAAATCCGACCCAGGCCAACGACACCACGGCGCTGTTGCCGACGTCGTCCCCGACCGCGATCACCATCCGCTCCAGCGAGGTGCACGGCGTGTGCGTGAAGAACTTCCTGACCTCGCCGTGCGACACCGACAGGCACTCCAACTGCCGCTCCAGCTTCTCGTTGAGCCGACGCATCCCCATCCGCTGCCAAGCGCCGTCACGATCGCCCCGCTTCGCCGCCTTCTGCCCCTCGACCTTGCGCGCGGACACACTCGACGAGCCGGCCGAACCACCCGTGCTCGACCCGAACAGCCCGCCGCCCACGCCCGCCGAACCGGTCAGGCCCAACACGACGACCACCGCCGCGACCGCCGCGCCACCCCCGCCCTTCTTCCCGTTGTTCAGCGGTATGACACGGCCGTTCTTGGTGATGAACTCGGTGGCCACGTCCCACTCCCCCTGATCGGTCTGGATCCCCGACCCGAAAGCTAATGACCAGCACCGACAATTCCGGGCTCTTCACCGGCGGTGTCACCCGATCGTGGAACCAAGGGGCGGCGCGCGTCGAGCACGGCGATCACCACCAGCATGACGGTGGCGACGCCGAGCAGAACCGCCCACGTCCGGGTCTGCGCCGCCTCCGGCAGGGCGGTGGTGGTCGAATCGTTGAGGATGAACACCTGCATCAGTCCGCGGATCGAGAACGCGAAACCGATCAGCAGCGGCCCCAGCACGACAGGCAGCGCACGGCGGTGTGAGGCGAATGGGGCCACAGCCGTGGCGGTGGCGGTCGCGGCGGCGACGACCAGTGCGATCAAGGGTTCGGCGGACATGATCAACGGCTCGTTGGTCACCATCTCCATGTACGTCCCGGTCACCTTGCCCATCGTCGCCATCACGAAGGTGAGCCCGGCGCAGGCCAGCACGGCCAGGACGGCTCGGTGCCGGCTGCGGCCCGCTGCCACGCCGACGACCAACCCCGCGAACGCCCACGGCCACACCGTCGTCATCTGGCCGGCGGTGAAGTAGAGGCCCAAGATCAGCGGCGTGGTGACGGCGTACAGGACAAGGCCTACAGTCGCCGCGCGCAGCAGCATGCCCGCGCCGAGCAAGACCGCCAGTCCACAGGCGCAGAGCAGGGTCAGCACCCCCGCACCGCTGCTCGGCACGCCCACCACGGGCAGCTCGCCGTACAGCAGGAAACCGGTCACGTTCAGCACCGCTGGGAGCAATGCCGCCGCCGTGCCGACGATCGCGGTGCGCACGGTGAGCAAAGGGTGCTCGGGCCGGGCTATCCGGCCGGTGCGCACGGCATACACAGCCAGGACACCGCCGAGCAGGCCGAGCGCGGCGAAGCTGTAGTCCATCAGGGCGGAGCGCTCGGGCCGGTCGAGCCAGTGCAGTCCAAGCAGCACCGTGCCGAACAGCATGGTCCCGACCGCCATACCCGACAGAGCGGCGCCGTGCCCCTCAGAACCGGCAGAGGCCAACGCGGAGGCGGCGCACAGCACACCGAGGACGATCAACGCGGTCCCGGCCGCACCCGCCGCCGAGACCACGAAATGCACACCCGGCCGGCCGGTCAGGAAGTAGCTGTCGGACCTGACCACCTCGGGCACTTTGCACAACGCGCCCGCGACCAAGAGCCAAGGCCAGTGCCACGACCACCGCTGGACGATCCAGAGGCCGATGATCGTCGCGACCAGGGGGAGCCCCAACTGCGGGACGCTGTACTTCTCCAAGGTGATCGGGGCCCGGTACGCCGCCGTCAGGTCAGAGCCGCGGACGCCGATGTTGAACAGGGCCACCACGGCTAACGCGGTCACGCCCCAGACCCAGCCGAGCTGACGACGTGCCACCACGTTATCCATGAACGGGAACCTATCGGGCCAACCGGCCGGGTGATCACGGAACGTGGCAAAAGAGCCGGGGCCCCGCCGTGTCAACGGGGCCCCGGTCCATTGTGGAGCGTCAGTGCGGTTCGATCAGATCAGCGCGATCAGCTGGTCGGGAAGTTGTCCGGGGTGTTGATCCGGCTCTTGATGAACGCGCCGGACTCGGTGAGCACGCCGCTGCCGGTGAAGGTGCTGCCGTTGCAGGTGCCCGGCCGGAACGCCGCGCTGCTCTCGTTGGCGTCCGAGTACGTCCAGTTCGCGTAGCTGATCTTCAGCTGGTCGAGCAGGTCCAGCCACGCCGCGCTGCTCGCACGGTCGTACGTGCCGCCGCCGGTGGCGAGGACCGTGCCGAACTCGCTGACGAACAACGGCAGGCGGGCCGCGGCACGGCTGACCGTCGCCCGGTAGTTGTCCTTGTGCGAGGCGGCGTAGAAGTGGAACGTGTACATGATGTTCTGCGCGTTGACCGGGTTGTTGATGACCTCGGTCTCGTTCGAGCCCTCCGACACGCCCAGCGAGGACCAGGCGCGGGTGCCGACGAGGATGACCGCGTCGGGGTCGGCCGCACGGATCACCGGGATGACCTGCTCGGCGTAGCTCTTGATCGACGCCCAGCTCACGCCGTTGGGCTCGTTCGCGATCTCGTAGATCACGTTGTTCTTCGCCGAGTTGCGCGTGGCGACCGAGCGGAAGAAGGTCTTGGCGCGCTCCAGGTTGTAGTTGGGGTCGCCGGGCGTGAGGGTGTGGAAGTCGATGACCGCGTACATGCCGCGGGCCTCGGCCATGTCGACCAGGCTGTTCACCTGGTTGGTGAACCCGCTCGGGTTGGTCTCGTAACCCTGTTCCTGCACGTACATCGCGATCCGGAACAGGTCGGCGTTCCAGTCCGTGGCCAGCGCGTCAAGCGACGCGTTGTTGTGGCACTTGGCGAACCACTGGATGCCGTGGGTGCTCATGCCGCGCAGCTGGATCGGCCGGTTGTACTGGTTGCACAGGTTGACTCCGCAGACGCGGAGCTGACCGTTGATCGCGACCGGGGTGCGACCGACCGGCGGGTTCGTGGTGGTCGTCGTCGTGGACGTCGTCGTGGTGGACGTCGTCGACGTGGTCGAGATCGAACCGGTGCAGGCGACGCCGTTCAGCGTGAACGACGTGGGCGCCGGGTTGCTGCCGGACCACGAGCCGACGAAGCCGAGGTCCGTCGAGGCGCCGGTGCCGAGCGTCCGGTTCCAGTCGACGTTGGTGGCGGTGGCCGTGGCGCCGGACTGGGTCCAAGTGGCGTTCCAGCCCTGGGTGACCCGCTGCCCGGCGGTGAAAGCCACGCCGAGCGTCCAACCGCTGACCGTGTCACCGAGGTTCGTGACCTTCACGGAGGCCTGGAACCCGCCCGACCACTGACTGGCGACGGCGTAGTCGACCCGACAACCCGTGGCGGCGGCCATGGCGTGCGGCAGGACTGTCGCCGCACTACCCAGGACCACCGCGCAAGCCGCAATAGCGGCGGTGGAGCGCTTCACTGAGCCCCTCCTCATCTGGACAAACGTCTGGGAGCGCTCCCAGACCTGGCGGGACGGTACACCGGGAAACGTGTTCAAGTACAGGGTGTCGGCCCGCTGTGACCCGGCGTGACATCCCGTGCCGAACGGTCACACCTGCGCGACAAGGCCCCGGACGGATCACGAGCCACGTCCATGGACTGAACCCCGGCTAACGCCCGTTCGCAGGGTCCGGCCGGGGGAATTCCGGCGGCGATCACGCCGCGTGACCGGCACCGGGGAGGCAGCCCCGGTGCCGGGAGTGCCTGGCGCGGGGACTGGAAGTGCCCCCGCGCCAGGCGTTCGATCAGCTGGCGGAACAGGTCGGCGACATACCCGCGCCGGAACCCGTGCCCTGGAAACCGAACTCGGTCGACATGCCGGCCGGCACGTTGCCGTTGTAGCTCACGTTCTTGAACTGGATCGTGCCGGTGTTACCGCTGCGGTCGGCGCTCCACCCGTTCGTCACCGTGGCGCCGGACGGCAGGGTCATGCTGACCGTCCAGCCGTTGAGCGCCGACGATCCGGCGGTGACCTTCACCGTGGCGACGAAACCACCGTTCCAGGAGTTCAGCGACACCGAAGCGGTGCAGCCACCCGGGTTGGGGTTCGAGGTCGTGGTGGTGGTCGTCGTGGTCGTCGTGGAGGTGGACGACGAGGTCGTGGTCGAGGTGGACGTCGTCGACGTGCCGCCGCTGTTGAGGGCGTTGAGGGTGGAGGTGTAGGCGGGCTTCTTGTTGCCGGAGCCGTCGAACAGCAGCGGGGTGCCCGAAGCGCGCCACGAGTCGGTGTCGCGGATGCCCCACACGGTGATGCCGGCACAGCGGGCGACGGCGAGGCAGGCCTTCACGACCCGCTCGTAGTTCTGCGCCTGCGCGGTGCCCGAGCCCTCGATGTCGAGCTCGGTGATCTGCACGTCCACGCCCAGGTTGGCGAAGTTCTGCAACGTGGTCTGGTAGTTGCCCGGCACCGGGCTCTGGCTGTTGAAGTGCGACTGCAACCCGACGCAGTCGATCGGCACACCCCGCTGCTTGAAGTCCTGCACCAACCGGTACACCGCCTGGGTCTTCGCGTGCGTCCAGTCGTCGGTGTTGTAGTCGTTGTAGCAGAGCTTCGCACCCGGATCCGCCGCCCGCGCCGCCCGGAACGCCGCCTCGATCCAGTCGTTGCCCGTGCGCTGGAGGTTCGAGTCACGACGCGCACCCGACGAACCGTCCTGGAACGCCTCGTTCACCACGTCCCACGAATGGATCTTGCCCCGGTAGTACGTCGCCACCTGCGTCACATGGTTCAACATCGCGTTGCGCAACGCCGTCCCGGACATGTTCTGCATCCAGCCCGGCTGCTGCGAATGCCACGCCAACGCATGCCCACGCACCTGCATCCCCTGCGCCCGCGCGTGGTTCACGATCCGATCCGCGTTGGCGTACGAGAACTGACCCTGCGACGGCTCCGTCGCGTCCATCTTCATCTCGTTCTCGGCCGTGACCATCTTGAACTCACGGTTCAAGATCCCCACATACGTCGAGTCGCCCAACTTGTTGGCCGCGACCGCCGTGCCGAAGTAACGACCGCTCTCGGCCGCCGAGGCCCCGAGAGTGGTCCCGGCGCTCGCGGTCGACGCCAAGAGCACCGCGGCGCCCGCGGTGGCGGTGACCAACGTCGACACGAGCGCTGCCCGTGACACTGACCTCGATGTCAGCTTCATGTTTCGCACCTTCTGGAAGCACCTGCGGTCTGGCGGCAGGTGGGTTGGGTGGTTGGCGACCCGGGCCACCGGGGCGGTGTGGCGCGGATCCGCACATTGACGACGGGAGGGCCCGGTGCCACGGGATCCCTCCCCGCCAACATCGTCGGTCAGGCAGGCCCGGCAGGACCGCCTGAAACTTTTAGCATTATCAGCCGAAACAGATCGGTCTGGCAAGCACCGAAACAGCAGCACTTTGCGGACCGCCGCAGCCCAAGTCGCCACTGTCGGCACAGCGAACAAGCGCCACACAAGGCCTACACCGACCGCCGCTACCTAGTCATGGACGTGGAAAAACCCACATGAAACGCCATGTCGCAGGTATCTGAACCGATCCCCCCAGCGGCAGCACGAGGTCGGCAGTTACTCGCATCGAAGACCGAAATACTTCGAAAGAATGTTCGCAACTTTCTGCCCGTTGAGCGGGCGGACCCATACAGCCGCGGCACGCCGGACATGCGTGTGGACGGCCTGATCTCGCAACTGGCCGTGCGATTGGACTGACGAACGCCCGGACGAGCGCCTCCGGATCAGGCGGACGGCTCGGCGGTGCTGTCGCGCAGGACGAGGCGGGTGGGGACGAGCGTGGTGCCGGGTTCGACCGGTTCGCTGCGGACCTGGCGCACGACGCGTTCCACGCAGCGGCGGCCGACTTCGGTGAAGTCCTGGTGCACGGTGGTGAGCGGCGGGACGAAGGAGCCGGAGTCGGGGATGTCGTCGAAGCCGACGACGCTGATGTCCCGCGGCACGACCTTGCCCTTCTCGTGGAACGCGCGCAGCAGCCCCAACGCCATCTGGTCGTTGGCCGCGAACACGGCCGTGCAGTCGGGCTCCTCGGCCAGCACCAGCCCGGCGCGGTACCCGGACTCGGCGGACCAGTCGCCACGCGACAGCGGCGGGACGGGTCGGCGGGCCTTCTCGAGTTCCGTCCGCCACGCCGTCGCACGCCGCTCGGCCGCGAACGACTCCTCCGGCCCGGCCACGTGCCAGACCGTGCGGTGGCCCAGGTCGAGCAGGTGGCGGACGGCCTGGCGGGCGCCGTCGATCTGGTCGGTGTCCACGACGGTGTAGCGGTCGTCCGCGTCGGAGTCCACGACGACGACCGGCACGCCGGCCGGGAGGCTGACCGTGGCGGCGTCGAGCAGGTGGATCTCCATGATCACGATGACCGCGTCGACGGCGAGTTCGCCAAGTCGGGTGAACGCGCCGAGCACGCCGTCCCTCGTGGGCACGGCAACCGGGATCAGCGTGATCGCGTAGCCCTCTTCGGCGGCCTGGTCGACGATCGCTTCGAGGGTGCGGCTGTTGCCGACGGACGACAGCGTGAACAGGATGACGCCGATCGTGCGGAACTGGCCGTACTTCAACGCGCGGGCCGCGCTGTTGGGGCGGTAGCCCAGCTCCCGCATCGCGGTCAGGACCTGTTCACGGGTCGACCCGACGACGCTCGGGTGGCCGTTCGACACGCGGGAGACCGTCTGCGCCGACACACCGGCACGGCGGGCGACGTCCGCCATCGACACCCGGCGAGCGGGTCGTCCGGGTGGATCCATCGGCCCTTCGGCCGCCGACCTGGTCAGGCTCACGCTCGACTGCTCCCTTCCGCGCCGAGCCTTGACGCCACGGCACCGCACTGCCACTATAGCGCCGCCATGTTTGCGTAAACATCCAGCGCCCCTCGCTCCTCCTGCACCTTGGTCCGCGGAACCCGCGACAAGGCGTGACAGCGGGCGTGACAGCGGGCGTGGCGGCACCCGCCGGCCTGGATCACGGTGTCGCGGTCGCGCAGGGCGTGGTCGGTGTCGTCGTGGTCGTCTGCGCCGGGTCGGTGATCGGCGGGCCCGACGACGCGAGGCGGGTCCCGGAGCAGTAGTACGACTCGACCGCGCGGTCGCCGGAGTCACCGTGGGCGAAGATCAGGTACTCGGTGCCGACGGTGAGCCTGATGCCGCACGCCGCGCCGCTGCTCGGCGTGAGGATGTCGACCTTGCGCGGCACATCGCCCTTGTACTCCACGCCGGAGGCCACCCGGTAGCGGTACCGGTTGTCGACCTCCAGCGTCTCGCTCAGGACAACACCGACGAACACGTGGTCGGCCCGCATGTAGGCCGCGGCCTCCCCCTGGCCGGAGCCCGGGTAGCAGCTGCACGCGCTGGCCGAGCCGGCGAACGCGGCGGTCAGCAGACCGGCCACCATCACGACCGCCGCGGTGACATGCGCCAGTAAACGGGCACGCGTGAGTAAACGTAGACGCGCCAAGGCAATCCCCCTCGTGGGTGTGGACGCGGCGGCGCACCGAACAGGCTACTGGCCAGGCGCGGCACGAACCAGGGCCAGGCGCGCGAAACGAACCGTCGTGTGGAGCCGCTTTCGGTGAAGCCCTGGAGCTTCACCGAAAGCGGCGGCGGGGTCAGAGGGCGCGTTCCAGGTGGTCGGTCATGAGCCGGACGAAGCGGGACGGGTCGGGGAGGTCGCCGCCCTCGGCGAGCAGCGCCATCCCGTGCAGCAGTTCGGCGGATTCGGCCAACCGGCTGTGGTCGTCGTTCTCGGTGAACGCCTTGTGCAGCCCGGTGACCAGGGCGTGACCGGGGTTGAGCTCCAGGATCCGCTTCACCGGCGGCAACTCCTGGCCCATCGCCCGGTACATCTTCTCCAGGGTCGGGGTCAGGTCATGGGCGTCGCCGACGACGCAGGCGGGCGAGGTGGTGAGGCGTGAGGACAGCCGCACCTCCTTGACCTGGTCGGTCAGCGTGCTCGTCATCCACGTCAGGAAGTCGGCGAAGTCCTTCTGCCGCTCCTCCGCCTGCGCCTTCTCCTCCTCCGTCTCCAGGTCGACCTGCCCCTTGGCGATCGACTGGAACGTCCTGCCCTTGTGCCCGGGCACCGCGTCGACCCACATCTCGTCGATCGGGTCGGTGAGGATCAGCACCTCCAGACCCTTGGCGCGCAGCGCTTCCAGGTGCGGCGAGTTCTCCACGGTCGCCCGCGAGTCACCCGTCATGTAGTAGATGTGCTGCTGGTCGTCCTTCATCCGCTCGACGTACTGCGCCAGCGTGGTCGGCCGCTCGGCGTCGTGGGTCGAGGCGAACGACGCGATGTCGAGGATGGTCTCCTGGTTCTCCGTGTCGCTGAGCAGGCCTTCCTTGACCGCCGCGCCGAACTCGCGCCAGAACGTCTCGTACGACTCGGGCTTGCCCGCCATCAGGGACTTGACGGTCGACAGCACCTTCTTCACCAGCCGCCGCCGCACGCTCTGGATCTGCCGGTCGTGCTGGAGGATCTCCCGCGACACGTTCAGCGACAGGTCGTGCGCGTCCACGACGCCCTTGACGAACCGGAGGTACTCCGGCATCAGCTCTTCGCAGTTCTCCATGATGAAGACCCGCTTGACGTAGAGCTGCACGCCGCGCTTGCGCTCGCGCATGAACAGGTCGAGCGGCGCCTGGGACGGGATGAACAGCAGCGCCTGGTACTCGAACACGCCCTCGCCGTGCATCCGGATGGTTTCCAGCGGCTTGTTCCAGTCGTGGCTGACGTGCCGGTAGAACTCGGCGTACTCGTCCTCCGTGACGTCGGCGGCCGGACGGGCCCACAGGGCCTTGCGCGAGTTGATCGTGTCGGGCTCGGCGCCGTCCTCGGCCGCCATCCGGATCGGCCACGTGATGAAGTCCGCGTACCGCTTGACGACCTCCTTGATCTTCGCGGCCGACGTGTAGTCGGGGAGGTGGTCCTCGGTGTCCACGGGCTTGAGGTGCAGGGTCACCGCGGTGCCCTGCGGCACGTCGGGGACGTCCTCGATCGTGTAGGTGCCCTCACCGCTGGACTCCCACCGGACGCCCTCCGCCGAACGCGGGTGCTTCGTCACGAGGGTGACCTTGTCGGCGACCATGAACGACGAGTAGAAGCCGATGCCGAACTGCCCGATCAGGTCCTGCGAGGCGGCGGCGTCCTGCGTCTCCCGCAGCTTGTCCAGGAACTCGGCCGTGCCCGACTTGGCGATCGTGCCGATCAGCCCCACCACGTCCTCGCGGGTCATGCCGATGCCGTTGTCCCGGATGGTGAGCGTGCGCGCCTCCCGGTCGACCTCGATGCCGACGTGGAGGTCCGAGGTGTCCGCGACCAGGTCCTTGTCGCGGAACGTCTCCAGCCGCAGCTTGTCCAACGCGTCCGAGGCGTTCGACACCAGTTCACGCAGGAACGTGTCCTTGTTCGAGTAGACCGAGTGGATCATCAGTCGGAGCAGCTGACGCGCCTCCGACTGGAACTCGAGCGTTTCCACGTTCGTCCTTTCTGTCCTACCGTCGTCGACCCGTGATCGTATCCATTCTCCCGGTGGCGGGGTGCCGGGTCGAAAACCGGTCGGCCATCCGTGGTCCTGATCTCTATGGTTCTCCCGACTCGAAGGGCGGGAGGGGCCATGCGCACGTCGTACCCGCGCACACCGCACCTCCCGTGGTCGCCGGGGGTGTCGACGGACGACGTGCGGATCGCCGACCTGGGGCTGCTGCGCGGCCGTGAAGTGGTGGTCACCGAGAAGCTCGACGGGGAGAACACCACCCTGTACGCGGACGGGATGCACGCGCGGTCGCTCGATTCGGCGCACCACCCGTCCCGGTCGTGGGTGAAGGGGCTCCAGGGGCGGATCGGGTCACGGTTGCCGCACGGGTGGCGGATCTGCGGTGAGAACGTCTACGCCCGTCACTCGATCGACTATTCGGAGCTGGAGAGCTGGTTCTACGGGTTCTCCGTCTGGGACGGCGACCGCTGCCTCGACTGGGACCGCACGGTGCGCTTCCTGCGGGACGTCGGCGTGCCCGCTCCCCCGGTGCTGTGGCGCGGGGTGTTCGACGAGCGGGCCATCCGGAAGCTGCGGGTCGACACGGCGCGGCAGGAGGGTTTCGTCGTGCGGGCCGTCGACGGGTTCACGCGGGCGGAGTTCGGGCAGCGGGTGGCGAAGTGGGTGCGTGCGCGGCACGTGCGGACCGACACGCACTGGATGACGGCTCCGGTGGTGGAGAACGGGCTGGGGCCGGCGTCCGTGCTGTGGGACGTCCGATCCGGTGCGTCCTTCGACGCCGCCGCGCTGTTCTCGGTAGTCGGTGTCGAGGGTGACGTGGAGCCGGCGGCCTCGTGCTCCGTGGGAACGGGGGACGCGCGGCTTGCCGGCGTGCTGGCAGCGGGGTTGCACCGGGTCCGGCGCGGGCGGGTGATGACGTCCCTGGCTGGGTCCGTCGGGGTCGGGGTGGCACGGCGGGTGGGCGATCTCGTGGGCCTACACCGCCTGCTGCACGAGCCGTTCCCCGACGAGGCGCGCAGGGCGGGGTTGCTGCGCATGTCGACGGCGGTCGACTTGGACGTGCTGCACGCCGTGTCGGCCGCCGTCTCCGACACCCGGGCCGCACGTGATCAGGTGGCCTGGTCCGCGCTGCACGCCGAGGACGTCGGGTCGTGGGAGCGGCTGCGGACGGGGTTGCGGGAGCGGTTGGGGGACGGTCCGATCGGTGATCGGTGCTGGGCCGAGGCACGGGACGCGAGCATCCGGGCGGGGCGGGTGTTGGACGTGGCGGAGGCGGAGGCCGCGACCTGGCGGTGGAGGTCGGGCTTCCCGGCGTTGGTGCAGATGGTGGGGCTTTCGGGGAGCGGGAAGACGACGTTCGCCGCCGGGCTGCCCGACGTGGACGTGCGGGTGTCGCTGGACGACCTGCGTGCCGACGCGGGTGATCGGGCCGACCAGCGGGCGAACGGCCGGGTGCTGCGCGACGGGCTCGACCGGCTCGACGCGGCGTTGCGCGTCCACCGGACCGTGGTGTGGGACGCCACCTCGCTGGTCGACCAGCAGAGGTCGTTGGTGCACGCGGTCGCGCGGCGGCATGACGCGATGGTGACGCACGCGGTGGTGCTGGTGGACGAACGGGAGGTGAGCCGGCGCAACGCGACGCGGGCGCACGCGGTGCCGGCGGCGGTTCTCGACGCGCAGGCACGCCGGTTCAGCCCGCCGTACCCGTGGCAGGCGCATCGCACCTGGTACGTCGGCGCGGCCTCGTTCGAAGGGGAACTGTGATGCGCACCAGCGAAGAGGTCTACCACCGGATCCGCTGGGACCCGCGGTTCGACCCGGCCCGGTTCGTGTTCGGCGTGCAGCAGCGCGGCGCCCGGCCCAAGCGGGTGGCGCTGTCGTCGTTCGTGCCGGGTGGTGAGGTGCCGTGGCACCGGGTGCTGTTCGTGGAGGCCGACGGTGAGGTGGTCTGGGACCGGGCCACCGGACTCGACCGCGTCGGCTCGTCGGGCGCTGGTCGGGTGCGCGCGCCGCGCCGGTTGCGTTCGCCGGTGTTCAGCGCGAGCACGCCGCACTTTTGGAACGACGGGTGGGTGCCCGCCGAGCCCGTGGGAACGCCCGTGGACACCGTGCGGGTAGTGACGTGGAACGTGCTTTGGGACCGCTACGACAGCGACCGCATCGACACCGCCCGCCGTCGTCCGCTGCTGTTCGCCGAACTGGCAGCGGCCGACGCGGACGTGATCGCGTTGCAGGAGGTCGAGCCTGATCTGCTTGCCGCGCTCCTTGCCCAGCCGTGGGTGCGTGCGGGCTACACGGTCGACGTCGACCCGCTCGGACCGGACGTCGACCGCACGGGTGTGGTCGTGCTGAGCCGCCTGCCCGTGATCGAGGCTGCTCGGTTGACGCTCGGTGCGCACAAGGCCGTCAGTGCTGTCGTCGTGGAGACCGGCAGTGGCTTTGCGGTGATCGCCGCAACCCATCTGACCAGCGACCACACCGCTAACGGTCCGTCGAAGCGGCGGGCGCAGTTGGTGCGGGTGGCCGAGGCGTTCGCGGGTGTGGAGGGCGAGGTGGTGCTGGTCGGCGACTTCAACGACGGTGGACGGCGGCCGGCCGAGGTGCTCGGGATGCGGGACGCATGGCTGGAAGCGCGGTCCGACGAGCTGCCGACGTTCGATCCGGTGGCCAATCCGCTGGCCGCTGTGTCGTCGCTGTCGGGTCGTGCCGGGCGGTTGGACCGGGTGTTGCTGCGCGGCCGGATGGGGTGTGTCAGGGCTGATCTTCTGGGCGCGAAGCCCACCGACGGCCTGTTCGTGTCCGATCACTACGGGGTGTTGGCGCAGTTGGCGACCTCCGTGCCGGTCGGCTCGCTGGACTCGGAGCCGACCGACCGGACAGCGGTGGTGTGGCTGCCAGGGGAGGTCGAGCCGCCCCACGAGACCTTGCTGTTCGGCTTCGTCCCGGAATCCGACTTCGACCGCGCCGTGCCGCTGTTGTCCGAGGCGGTGGCGGAGGTGCCTGGGCGGGCTACGGCGTTGCACGAGGCTGTGCGGCGACGGTTCCCCGCGTGCCGGACCGGTGACTTCACACCGCAGGCCGAGCTGATCGGCGCGTGGTCGGGTCGGGCGGACAAGGTGGTGGTGCTGTCGCGTCGCGGTGACGGCCCGATGCTGCCGCGTGCGGCGGTCGCGTTGGGGACCGGTGAGGTGAGGTGGTTCGAGGAGCCCGCGAGTGGGGTGGGACCGTCGCTGGACGCGGTGGCCTCACGGGTCGTTCGTCGGTTGACGTCTGCGTTGGACGTTGTACACGTGGTCGGGTCGCGGCGGATGGGCTGTGGGTTGGCCGACGCGGATCTGGACTTGGTCGCCGTGGCGGATCCGGCGACCGTGGCCGACCGGGTGGCTGCGGCGTTGCCGGGGGTGGTGGTTCGGCCGGTGATCGGCGCCCGGACGCCGGGGTTCCGGCTGGTCGTGGACGGGCTGGACGTGGACCTCACAGTGGTGGCCGGCGGTGCTGCGGACCGTGAGGTGGCATTGAGCGCGATCACGGACGCGGACGCGGTATTGGCGGCGGTCGGGGGTCGGGTCGGCGCGTTTCGGCGTCTTGCCCGTGAGGTGAAGGGGTGGGCTCGGGCGCGGGGGCTGGACTCGGCGCCGTTCGGTGGTGTTCCGGGTCTCGGCTGGTCCGTGCTCGCGGCGAGGACCGTGCGCGAATGGGACGGCCCCGACCTGCTCGCCGGTTTCTTCACCCAGTGGGCCGCGTGGGACTGGCGAGACCCGATCGGTCTGGTCGCACCACCCGCGAGCACCGGCGCTCCGGTGACGATCATGACCCCGACCGCTCCCGTGCGTTCCTGCACCGAGCAGGTCGGCCCCGGCTTCCGGGACCTGCTGACGGCCGAGCTGTACCGGGCGTGGGAGATCGTGGCGGCCGACGGCGACGGCCTGTCCACCCCACCCGACGCACACCGCACGCACGCCGCTTGGGCATTGGTCACCGTGCCGCACCGGCTCGTGGGTCCGGTGCGCGGCCGGATGCGTGCGCTGCTCACGGCGTTGGAGGAGGCTGGCACACCGGACGCCCACGCCTGGCCCCGACCGGTCGAGCGGGGGCCGGACTCGGTGCGGTTCGCGATCGGCCTGGGCCGCCGTCCCGTGTCCGCCGCCGCGCTCGCCGAGGTGGTCGCGTCGTGGGGGACCGGGTTGCGCGGTGTCGAGGTCGTCCGGGTCGGGAACGGCGATGTGCCGACCCTGCGCTGAGCCCCTGCCTCGGGTGGGCCCTTGTCCTCGGGTGGCCCCCTGTCCTCGGGTGGGCCCCTGTCCTCGGGTGGGCCTGGTCAGCGGTGGCCGGCGAACGGGCGTACCGCCTCATTGAGGTGGTCGACCGCTGCGGAGAACCACGCTTCGGGTAGCACGACCTCCAGCCGCCACGAGTACGCGGCTTTGTCCCAGGAGGCGCCGACGGATCGCTTGATCGGTGTTTCGTGCAGCTCACCCTGTGGACCTACGAGGTAGATCGTCGCGCCTTCGTTCGGAACGTGCGACAGCACCAGCGGGCGTGCCTCGAACCGCACGACCTGGTCCCACGGCACCACTTCGGCGCGGCGGACCGCGTGGTAGAGCAGGACACCACGCGGACCGAGGTGGACGCCGGCCCGCGCCGACCGCCACGTCACGGTCATCACGCTGCTGAAGAAGAGGAGCGCGAACACCACCCCCGGCCACGAGATCACGCGGTCGGGCGACGACAGGACGCTCACGGTGATCAGGAGCAGGAACCCGCCGCTGACGATCGTGAAGATCACTTGGGCCGACAACTTCCCGTGCGGAACAATCCGCTGCCATTCCCCCATGCGGGCAGCATTCGCCGGCGACCGCGGCCAGGGCAATCACCCGCGCGCATTCTTTACATCACCCGTGCGCCGAAGTACCGCTAGGCAGGGGTCGCAGGCGGGAGGTCAACGGCGCTCACCTCCAGCAGGTGCCGCAGCTGTTCTGCCTGCACATCCGACCCGCCAACCCGGTACCGGACGGCCACCCGGCGTTACGCCCACTGGGGATGGCGCGCGACCGTCGAAGGGGTGAAGTTCGAACTCTCGCGGGTGAGAGCCGCCTCCGCAGTCTCTCTGTCCTTCGTATGGTCGGTGCGGAAACTGCGATCAGGCCGAAGGAAGAGGTGGATCGTGCGCGTGTCCCCGATAGTGCACGGGCTCGTGGCCGTCTGCCTGGCCGCCGTCATGCCGGCCGTCACGTCCGCGACCGAGGAGATCACCCCGAAGGCGCCCGTCCACGCGTACGTCCACCCCTGGAACACCGTCCCACTCCAGCCCACGGTCTACGGCGTCAACAACGAGTGGCGCCAGGTCACCCACGCCGAATTCCCGGCGTTCGCGGACAAGATGCGTGCCCTCAACTATCAGATGCTGCGCTTCCCGGGCGGTTGGGAGGCCGAGCACTACGACTGGGCGACCAACCGAACCCCCGGCTGGGAGCACTCCCCCACCGTGCCCGGCGCGAACTCGACCCAGGCGAAGAACGCCGCCGCGAACCTCGCGTTCGTGATGCGCACCGCGCCCTACATCGACAACCCGACCACCGCCAACCTCGACGCACTGGCCAACCAGGCCCGTGACCTCGTGCTGGCCCACGGCGACAAGGTGAAGCACTGGCTCGTCGGCAACGAGTGGTGGCTGCACTGGGGCGGCGGCAGCGAGCGGGCGGTCAAGCTCCGGCGGTACGCGACCGTGGCCCGAGCCATCACCAATCGCATGAAGGCCGCGAACCCGGCGATCAAGGTGTACGTGACCGGCGACTGGACCCAGCCGGACGAGTTCGGCTCGATCAAAGCCGTCTTCGACGCCAATTCCAGCTGGCCCAACGTGGACGGGATCGACCTGCACGTCTACTCCGGCGACAACCCGGCCCTGCCGACCCACTACTCGAACATCGCACCGAACCTCGCCGACATCAAAGCGACCACCGGAAAAAGCGACCTGTTCATCTCCGAATGGGCCGCCACCAAGGGCGACTCCACCGACAACAAACGAGCCCTGCGGTCGGTGAACAACATGGTCCTCGTCATGCACAAGCTGATCCGCGCGGGCGCGACGGCCATGACCTATTGGCCCGCACCGGACATCGCCCCGGGCATCGGCCTGGTCGACGAAGCAGACGGCGTCTACACCGACCTGCCCCACGGCCAAGCTTTCCGTTGGATGGCGACGAGCATGGCCCAGCATTCGGTGCAGACCACCGGCACTCCCGAGACGGCGGCATCGCACAACACCGTCGCCAGGACGATCACCGTCCTCGTCCCGGCGAAGACCCTGTCCAACCAGGCCATCACGGTCCACTTCGCCAACACCGCGCTCACCGGCGTCCTGTCCGCGCAAGCCATGTGGATGCCCGACCCCGACACCACCAAGGAACCCGCGCGAATCACCGACGTCACCACCACGCTCGACACCGCGAACAACACGGTCACCGTCGTCGCCAACCCCGGCGCCACGGGCCGGGGCAGCAGCTACGAACTGATCCGCCTGATCGTCCGCTACCAGTAGTTCCGCTGGTCGCGCGTCCTGGTGTCGATCCAGGCACTCCGGAGATATGAGCTCCAGGTGGCCGCCGGGCCACGCGCGTGACCGCCCACCGCTCACCGGTGGACGGAATTCTAGGGTGGGTTTTTGGGGTGGTTTGGGGTGACCGACCGGACTCGCACCGGCTTCGACCAGATCCACAATCTGGCGCCTCGTCTACTTCGGCTTCGGCCACAGTCGTCCCGCCAGGCTTCGAACCTGGGACCTTCCGCATGTCGAGCGGATGCTCTACCGGCTGAGCTACAGGACGTCATTCTCCACATGCCAAATAGAAGAGCCGCCCGGATCGGTTTCCCGATGGGCGGCTCCCCGGTCACGACGACAGTCACGTCATGACAGGAAGTCCGCACAGCCCAGGAGCATTCGATGGACAGGATGGACCGCGTGTCGCATGTTCATCATGATGTCCGCTCCTTTCACGGTGGCGCGTCTCTGTGGTGCGGCAAGCATGCACGTCGCACGCAACCGCAAGCAACACCTTTATCCAGTCCCGCAAGCGATCGCTCGGCTACGATCCACCGCATGCCGGAACCCCGAGCCCTGGCGGACCTGCCCTTCGCCTCCTACCTGGAGGACCACGACGAAGAGCACCTCGAACCCGGCGGCGACTACAACGTCGTCCGCTTCACCGACCGGGAGTTCCCCGCCCAGACCGCCGGCAACGCGAGGTTCAGCGAGACGGCCATGTCCACCGTCCGGTTCACCGACGGGTCGTTGCGACGCTCCCGGTTCAACGACGTCTGGCTGCACGGCGTCCAGGTCATCGGCACCGACCTTGCCGAAACGGGATGGCTCGACGCGGAGATCGTGAACAGCGCGTTCGCCGGGGTGGCGATGTTCGAGTCGTCGCTGAGCCGCGTGACGTTCTTCGGCTGCAAGCTGGTCTCGATCAACCTCCGTGGCGCGACGCTGCGCGACGTCACGTTCGTGAACAGCATCCTGCGCGACGTGGACTTCACCGAAGCCGAGCTGACGAACGTCTCCTTTCCCGGCTCCACGCTCGAGGAAACCCGGTTCGAGCAGGCCAAGCTCAAGAAGGTGGACCTGCGTGAAGCCTCCGAGCTGGGCATCCGCAACGGTTACGACTCCCTCAAGGGCGCGACGATCACCTTCACGCAGGCACTCGACCTCGCCCCGATGTTCGCCCACACGCTCGGCATCACCGTGAAGGACTGACCTTCGGCGCCGCACGCAGCCCGAAGTGCAAATAGGGCGAACCGTCGGGCAGGTCGTAGAACACCACGGGCGCCCACGGGTCGTGCTCGTTGCGCCGTGCCGCGAAAAGCCCATCCCCCACCGGCACGAGGTCCATGTCGAGCGGCGTGCTGACCTCGGCCAGCTCACCGCTGTTCACGCCGCGCAGGTGCAGCACACCGTTCCGCTCGGTCACCTCCACCGTGAAGCCCTCGCGCGGGTAGCAGCCGACGTACCGGGCGATGTCCACGACGGGCGGCTCGTCCGGCGGCGCGAAACGCGGCACCGTGACACCGGCGCACTCCGCTAACAACTCAGTGAACAAACGGGAGTAGACCTCGGTGGCCACACCGCCGTTGGCGAGCAGCGCGACCGCCACCCCGGCCTCCGGCACCACCCGCAGTACCGCTTTCTGGCCGATCGTCGCGCCGTCGTGGCCGATCACGCGACCGCCGGGCCAGTCGTAGAGGATCCAGCCGAGGCCCCAATGCGCCCGCACGGCACGGCGGAACGGCAGCGCCACCTGCGGCTCCAGCATCGCGGCGACCTGGCCGGCGGGCAGGATCACGGTGCCGTCCGGCGCACGGCCGCCGTCCATGTGGAGTCGGGCGAACCGGACGACGTCGGCGGCGGTCGCGGTGATGGTCCCGGCCGGTCCGGCGGAACGGGCGAGATTCCACACGGGCGCGGGCACCGGATCTTCACCGGGTTCACCGAGATGGCCCAGGGCGGCACGGAATCTCAGCGCCTCCTCGGGCAGCGTCATCGTGCTGTGCGCGCCCAACGGGGTGAGGATGCGTTCCCGCAGCGCGACGTCCCAGACCTGATCGGTGAGCACCTCGACGATTCGGCCGAGGATGGTGAAACCGCTGTTGCAGTAGGACATCGTGACGCCCGGCGGGTGGTTCTGGCCGAGCCCGGCGCACGCCGCCACGTACACGGCCAAGCAGTCGTCACCGCGCCCGGTGTCGTGGAAGAAGTCCCCGTCGATGCCGCTGGTGTGCGAGAGCAGTTGCCTGGTCGTCACGGTCTTCGTAGCCACCGGATCGGCGACCGCGAACCCCGGCAACACCGAGGCGACCGGCGCGTCCAGGTCGAGCCTCCCCTCGGCGACCAGCTGCATGACCAGGGTCGCGGTGTACAGCTTGGTGATCGAGCCGATCTGGAACAGCGAGTCCGTGGTCGCCTCGACGCCGGTGCCGACGTGCAGCACGCCGGTCGCGCACTCGTGGATCTCCCCGTCGACCAGAACGGCCAGTGACGCGCCGGGGACCCGGTGCTCCTCGCACAGCTCCGCAAGCCGGTTCTCCCAATGGCCGATGTCCATCGCGCGCTCCCCCCGGATGCCGGAAATACCGTCCTGCCAACACGTTAACCGACTTCGTGATCTACGGGAGGGCGCTTTCCTCCGACCAGGTGTAGTCGGGCGGACGGTAGTCGCGGCAGCGCTCCAGGAGCCGGTCCAGGTCGTGGTCCACCAGCAGCATCCGGCGGTACGGCGGCTTGAGGAACCCCTCCTCCACCATGTGGTCGATCATCTTCAGCAGGTGCCCGAAGTAGCCGTCGACGTCCAGCAGGCCGACCGGCTTGGAGTGCAGGCCCAACTGCGCCCACGTCCAGACCTCGAACAGCTCCTCCAGCGTGCCCGCGCCGCCGGGGAGCGTGATGAAGGCGTCGGCGAGGTTCGCCATCAACGCCTTGCGCTCGTGCATCGACTCGACCACGTGAAGTTTCGTGAGATTTTCGTGCGCCACTTCCCACGCGACCAGGCTGCGCGGGATCACGCCGGTCACCGACCCGCCCGCCGCCAAGGCGCCGTCGGCCAACGCGCCCATCGTGCCGACCCTGCCGCCCCCGTACACGACTTCGATACCGCGTTCGGCCAACGTTCGGCCGACCAGCGCGGCGACCTCGACGTGCCGCACCCGGCCGCCGGACGAACCGCAGAACACGCACACTCTCATGCGCCCACGGTAGGATGTCGGCGGCCGGGCGGCCGAGATCACCCGAAAGTGGCACCGAGTTCGGGCATGAATGGAATCCCCGGATTTGTTGCCGAAGAAGAAAGGTGTGGCGCTCGGCCCCCCATGCTGACGGTAGGCCGTCGGCGGCCGGGCAACCGATGGAAGCCGGTGGAAGCCCGGCCGGGAACCCTAGGCGTGGAAGCCGGGCAGGCGGTGGAAGCCCGGGCGGGGCGGGCCTAGCCGGTGGAAGCTGGGCATCCGGCGGACGTCGCGGCTGGGGAAGGCCAGGTGACGGGAGCCGGGCATCCGGTGGACGCCCGGCCGGAAATGTCAGCCGGCCGAAGCCGGTCGAAGCCGGCCGGGGAAGGCCAGCGGCCGAGGCCCGCGCGGAAGGTTAGCGGCCCAGGCCCGCGCCTCCGTTCACGCCGATGACCTGACCGGTGATGTGGCCCGCCTCCGGTGACGTCAGGAACGTCACCGCTGCGGCCACGTCGGCCGGGGTGCCGGTGCGGCCGTTGGCGGGCTGTCCGACCAGCTTCTTGCGCCGTTCCTCGGACAGCGTGCCGCCGAAGAACTCGGTCTCCTCGGTGACGCCCGGCGACACCACGTTGACCGTGATGCCGCGACCGCCCAACCCGAACGCCAGGTCCGCGGTCCACGCCTCGATCGCTGCCTTGGCCGGTCCGTAGCTGCCCGAACCGCGGCGGGCCGCGATGGAGCCGATCGTGACCACCCGCGCGTCGTCGGCGAGGCGCGGTTCGAGCGCGGTGGTCATCAGTACGGCGGTGAGGACGTTCGACTCGAAGTTCGCCAGCCACAGGTCGCGCACATCTGCCAAGCCGTCCGGCGCGGGGCGGCGGCGGGCCATGTTGCCGCCGGCGTTGTTCACCAACACGTCCACGCGCTCGGGCAGTTCCGCCAACGCGGCCTGCACCTGCGCCGGGTCGGCGGCGTCGAACACCACAGCCCGTGCGCCGATCTCCGCCGCCGCGGCGGCCAGCACGTCCGCCCGCCGACCGGTCACCACGACGTCCAGACCCTGCTTGACCAACCCGGCCGCCACTGCCTTGCCGATACCCGTCCCGCCACCGGTCACGACCGCTGTTCTTGTCATGTGAAGGTCATATCAGCGCGATTCACCCGGGTCGATCCGCTCGTCGGCCCAATAATTCCGGTGATTGTTCACATTTGTGATCAGGGTGGCGATCCGTGTGGTCAGGGTGGCGATCCGTGTGATCAGGGGTGGTGCGCGAGGGGCGTTTGCGGTCGGGGAAGGAGATGAAAGTCATACCGCGTTCGAAGGTCATTTTCGCGTTCGGAGGTCATTTTCGGTCGAAGGTGTCGCGCTCGCCGGTAGGCGGTCGGTGGCGGGGTTGGTGGCGGGGTTGGTGGCGGGGTTGGTGGCGGCGGCGAGTCACGTATTGCGCAGGTCCGGGTATGTAGGCAATGCGTGCCGGATGGTCGGTCGGTAAATGTGTCGCGTGTTGCCGAGAGTGTCTGGATACTGCGTCGGTGACCGGCTCCGCACTGCCTCGACTGCTTCGACCTCGAGCCCTGAGGCCCGGCGATCTCGTCGTTATCGCATCGCTGTCCGGGCCGCTCCATGCCGCTTACGAACCCGACCTCAAGCAGGCGGTGGTCGTGCTCGAACGGATGGGATTCCGCGTTCGGCGGGCACCGCTTCTCGAAGCCGGCCGGCACCATTGGTGGAGCGCGGCTCGACCTGCGGAGATCGCCGAGGAGTTCAACGGACTGCTGCGTGACCCCGAGGTGCGCGCCATCATTGCGCACGACGGCGGCCAGACGGCGCTCGGCTACCTCGACCTGATCGACGTCGAGGCGATCACCGCCGACCCCAAGCCGATCCTCGGCTACAGCGACATCTCACTGCTGCACCTGGTCCTCTACGCGCGCACGGGCCTGGTCGGCTTCCATGCCGACTTGGCGACCCCTGGACTCGGCGGGCACTGGCAGGCTGCGCCCGCAGCGCGCCAGGCGGTGCTTGAGCAGCTCTACTCGAGGCTGCTGACCGACGACGAGCCGATCGGTGCGCTGCCGGCCACCCCGTCGTGGGAGTGCTGGCGTGCCGGCCGCACCGAAGGCCGACTTATCGGCGGGGTGATCAATCGCATCGTGCTGACACAGGCGACGCGTTTCGCGCTGCCGCTCGAATGGTTCGACGGCGCGGTGCTGTTCTGGGAGGAGATGGGCGGCCAGGCATCGTATGTGTGGAGCTACCTACAGGTGCTGCGGCACTCCGGCATCCTCGATCGCATCTCCGGCATGGTCGTGGGCATCCCGCACGCGATCGACGGGCTCGGGACGCCTGACTCATCCCCGACGCTGCCCGAGATAGTCCTCGACGTCCTCGGCGACCGCGACATCCCGGTCCTGGGCAACGTCGAGATCGGCCATGCCGGCCCGAATCTGCCGCTGCCGGTCGGCATCCGCGTCGCCCTCGATTCGCAGCAGGAGCAGAGGAGTTTGTCGCTGCTCGAACCGGCGGTATGCCGTTCGCGGTGACCGGACCCGACGGCGACCGGATCCGACGGCGACCGGATCCGACGGCGACCGGACCCGTCGGCGACCGGATCCGACGGCGACCGGATCCGACGGCGACCGGACCCGACGGCCGGCTGGAGAACCTACGGGCGGCCTGGGTCCAGCTGACGCCCGCGCGAGCCCTAGTGGTTGCAGCCAAGGCGATCCCGTCGAACTCCCGGCACGGCAGGTCGGCCAGGTCGTGGCGGCGACGGGACGATCGGCGCAACGCGGCCGGCCGTGCGCGCCGGACCGGGGTCGGTGCTTCTCACAGGTCCGCGAGCATGGAGCCTGATGTCGGCCGGCCGAATAATTCCGTGATTGTCCGCATTTGCGATCAGGGCGGCGGTCCGTGTGATCAAGGCGAGGCCCGTTCGCGGCCGGGTTAAAGGGGATACCACGTTCGAAGGTTCATTTTCAGTCGAAGGTGGAATTGACCGGCCTATCGCGCGATCTCCGCACTAGCGTCCGGACCGGAAGAGTGTTCCCAGGCTCCGGAGGTGTTTGTCGTGCAGGTCCACCCATGGCTGGTTCTCGCGCTCGCAGGCGGTCTTCTGGGCGCCGACCAGGTCAGTTCCGCCGAGACGACGGTGGAGGTCGTGTCGAAGCGGACGCTCATGTCCGCCCCCGCGGCGCCGACGGTCGGCGGCGGGTTCGTCGTCGGTGGCGACCTCTTCACCCCCGACGGCGCGACCCGCGTCGGTGACGGCTTCTCCCATTGCGGCGTCGTGTCGGTTTCGGTCGAGGTGCCGCCCGTGGTGACGGCGCACTGCACGTCGACGTTCCGGCTCAAGGACGGGGAGGTCCACCTCTCCAGCATGCGCACGTACAAGTCGATCGCGTCGGGCTTCAACGACATGACCATGGCGGTCGTGGGCGGCACCGGTGCGTACGCCAACGCCCGGGGTGAGGCCAAGGCGACGCGGGCGAACGGGTCGGGCGTGGGCTACAAGTTCGTCATCACCCTGGCCGACTGACGCACCCGGCAGGCTCAGCCGACTTCCAGGTCGCCGGACAGCGGGACGAGTGGTGAGCGGCGGTTGTCCACCACCGCCAACGACGGTCGCGGGCCGCCCCGCCACTGCCCGCCCGCCAACGGGATCGTCGTGACGCCGGGAGCCGGCCCACGGGTCCAGTCGAGCACGCCGGCCATCGTCGCCAAGCGCGTGGTCGACAGCACCTCGGCCACCGACGTGGTCGAATCGGCCGCCTCCACGGCGTGCACCGCGACCTCGAACAACGCGTGCGCGAGCCCGAGCGGTTGCAGCCAGGGCGATCCGGTCGCCTCCTCGTACGCCCGTGCGAGATCCTGTGGCGTGCGGCCGTTTCCGCCGACGTGCTCGTGCTCCGGCGTCCACGACACGATCGTCGCGACCCCGTCCAGCCCGTGCCGGGCCACGCCGAACGGGTAGGTCAGCCACCGCGAGCACGTCACCAGCCGGGGTCGCCGGGCGCGCACGACGGCGGCAAGGTCGGCGGCGGTCGCGGCACTGGTCACGACCTCCACGTCACCGAAACTCCACGTCACCGAACTCCACGTCACCGAACTCGGGCACCACGCCGCTCGACTCCCGGTATGGCAGGTCGATCAGGTCGTGCCCGCGCGCGACGGCGACGGGCCGGAACCACCGCCGCAACGCGCTCCCCTGCGGCCCGTCGTTCCACACGCAGCCGACCGTCCGCGCCGGACCCAGGTGCTCCCACAAGTCCGCGAACACGGACGCGATGTCGTCCAACCCCCAGCAGAAGTGGAACGCCCAACCCGGACTCGACCAGCCCGAACGCGACCAGCCCGAACGCGAACGGGCGGCGGCGAACACCTGCCACGGCAACGTCGTGGACACACACGGCACCTCGTGCTCGGCACACGCGTCCACCACCGCCGGCAACGTCGTCGTGCCGCCCAACGTCACCACCACCCGCACACCGGCCTCCACCAGCGACCGGGTCGCCGCACGGGCGCCCTCCGGCGTCGAACCGCTGTCCCGCAGCAGCACGTCGGCGGGCCAGGGCAGGGCGCGGGCGACGAACTCCAGCGGCGCGCCGAGCGACGCCAGCCTTCCGGTCGTCGCGAGGACGACTCCGATCACGGGACGCGGCACGGCGGCAACGTACCGACGTCCCTTCCACCACGATCGGGCGATCCCCGGCCGAAACCGGAGGGCGTTTCGCCCGCTGCCGAACAATCCGCTCACAGGGCGATCGTCGAAGGGATTCGATTCGTGCGGTCGAATCGCCGACCGGATTTCCGTCGAACACATCGACGCGATACCCGACTACCGCATCGCGGAACCGCGTTGTCAGTCGATTCGCGTCGAAACCCTTGCGTCACCCATCTGTTGCCGACAACATCATGGCGAGGCAGCGCTGGAACACGCCGCCGCGCCCGTCCGACGGTCGTGGCGCACGGGTGCGCCGGGCGGCGACCGGCGCATCTGGATTCCCACTGCGGCCGGTCCCGTCCTCGGCGCGCGTTCGGTTCCCACCCTTCCCGCTGCCGCATGCGATTACGAGGAGCGTCATGGCCGATATGCGCGGCAAGCTGAGAAGAATTCGGTGGCGGGTTGGCCTGCTGGCGGGCGGAATGGTCTCGTTGCTCGCGAGCGTGGGGTTGGTCGCGGTGACCGACGCCCAGGCGGCGGCGGGCTGCAAGGTGGCCTACTCGGTCCCCAGCCAGTGGCAGGGCGGCTTCAGCGGCAACGTCAACATCACCAACCTCGGCGACCCGATCAACGGGTGGCGGCTCACGTGGGCCTTCCCGTCCGGCCAGCAGGTCACCCAGGCGTGGAACGCCTCGGTCACCGCGTCGGGCGCGCAGGTCACCGCGACGAACGTCAGCTACAACTCGAACATCGGCACGAACGGCACGGTGTCGTTCGGCTTCAACGGCTCGTGGACGGGCACGAACACCGCTCCGACCTCGTTCGCGCTCAACGGCGTCACGTGCACCGGTGGCACGACTACCACCACCAGCACCACGACAACGACGACCACCACGACGACTACCACCACCACCCCGCCGGTCGGCGACGCGATGGCCCAGGTCGCCGCGATGCAGCCCGGCTGGAACCTCGGCAACTCGCTGGACGCCGTCGGCAGCGACGAGACCGCGTGGGGCAACCCCCGGATCACCGAGGCACTGCTCGACAACGTCCGCGCGCAGGGGTTCAAGAGCATCCGCATCCCGGTGACGTGGAGCGCGCACCAGGGACCGGCCCCCGGCTACACCATCGACGCGGCGTACATGAACCGCGTGAAGGAGGTGGTCGACTGGGCGCTGGCGGACGGCTTCTACGTGATGATCAACATCCACCACGACTCGTGGCAGTGGATCAACGCGATGCCGACCGACCGGACGAACGTGCTGGCCCGCTACAACGCGCTGTGGACCCAGCTGGCCACCAAGTTCCGCGACTCCTCGACCAAGCTGATCCTGGAGAGCGTGAACGAGCCGCAGTTCGCCAACAGCTCCGGTGACGCGCAGAACGCGCAGCTGCTGCACGAGCTGAACACGTCGTTCCACGGCATCGTGCGCCGGTCCGGCGGCAACAACGCCAGCCGACTGCTGGTGCTGCCGACCCTGCACACGTCGTCCGAGCAGGCCCGGGTGGACGAGTTGACGACCACCATCAACTCGCTCAACGACCGCAACCTCATCGCGACCGTGCACTTCTACGGCTACTGGCCGTTCAGCGTGAACGTCGCCGGCGGCACGCGGTTCGACGCCGCCGTGCAGAAGGACCTGACCGACTCGTTCGACCGCGTGCACGCCGCGTTCGTCGCGCGCGGGATCCCGGTCATCATCGGCGAGTACGGCCTGCTGGGCTTCGACCGGCACACCGGCACCATCCAGCAGGGCGAGAAGCTGAAGTTCTTCGAGTTCTTCGGCCACTACGCCCGCAGCAAGCAGCTCACCACCCAGTTGTGGGACAACGGCCAGCACCTCGGCCGCACGTCGTTCCAGTGGAGCGACCCGGAGCTGTTCGCGCAGATCAAGTCGAGCTGGACCACGCGGTCGGGCACGGCGTCGTCGGACCAGGTGTTCAGCGCCCGCGCGTCGGCGATCACGAACAAGGCGTTGACGCTCAACCTGAACGGCACGTCGTTCGTGGGCTTGCGCCACGGCACCACGGATCTGGTGCGCGGCACGGACTACACGGTCTCGGGCGACCAGCTGACCATCACGGCCTCCGCGATCACCAGGTTGAGCGGCTCGCGGGCGTACGGGACGAACGCGACGCTGTCCGCCCGGTTCTCCGCGGGTGTGCCGTGGCGGATCAACCTGGTCACGTACGACACACCGGTGCTCCAGAACGCGAACGGGACGACGGCCGCGTTCGCCATCCCGACCACGTTCCGCGGTGACCAGTTGGCCACCATGGAGGCCAAGTACGCGGACGGCTCCAACGCCGGGCCGCACAACTGGACGTCGTACAAGGAGTTCGACCAGGCGTTCGCGCCGGACTACACCGCCAACACGACCGTCCTGAAGCCGGCGTTCTTCGCCGACGTGAACGACGGCGCGAAGGTGACGCTCACGTTCCACTACTGGAGCGGCGCGAAGGTGACGTACTACGTGACCAAGTCGGGCTCGTCGGTCACCGGCAGCCTGACCTGAGCCACAACGACCGGCACTGACCTGCACTGCCCTGCCGAAAGTCGGCGGCCCGGAGCCCACCGCTCCGGGCCGTCGGTGCGTCAGCGGCCGCTGATCCGGCTACTCCGCGCCGATGGCGACCAGCGCGTCCCGGCACAACCGCACCAGCTCCTCATCGGCACGCACCTGGTCGCTACTCCACGCGGTGTCACTCGCCCCGTGCCGCCGGGGGCGTGCAAGTTCGTCCCGCAGCAACGGGAGGGCCGGTGCGGCGGCGGGCCCCATGTCGGCGAGGCAGCGGGCGGCTGCGGGCCGGACGCGCGCGTTCACGGTCCAGACCGTGGTCAGGAGTGGGAGGACGGCGTCGGCGTCACCTGTCGTCCGCCACAACGCCTCGGCCACGTGCAGGCGTCGCCATCCGGTGTCGTCCGGGGCTTCGAGCAACGCCCGCAGCGCGGGAACGTGCGGAGCAGCGGCCTGCCCCAACTCCGCGATCGCCTCCACGGCCTTGGTGTTGTCCAGGTGGCGCAACAGGACCGGCAGCACGACGTCCGCGTCGCCGTCCACGCGCCACAACGCCGACGCCGCACGGATCGCCACCCACTGGTCCGGGTCGTTCAGAAGGCCGCGCAGCGCCGGTAGTGCTTCAGCGGCGCGCGGCCCGAGTGCGCCGAGGGCGTCCAGGGCGGAGGTGTCCGGTAGGAACTCCAGGATGTCCGGCACGGCTTCCGCCGCGCCCAACGACCCGAGCGCCAGGACCAGGCTGCTGCGGCGGGAGTCGTACCCCTCGATGACCGGCAGATCACGCAGCCGCGTCCGGATCAGGGGCAGGAAGTCGGCGGCCGGCGGCCCGAGCGCGCGGACGACGTGCCCGATGTCCGACGGCGGTTCAGGGCGTTCGAGCGCCCAGCGGACCGGCTCCACCGCCCTTGGGTCACGCAGGACGGCCAAGGCGTGCAAGGTCGGCCCGGTGCTGGGCAGGCCGTTCGACCACAGGGTGAGCCATGCCGGTGGCCCGGTGTCCGTGTGCGGTGCTTCCCGCGGTGCGGCGGTGAGCGAGTCGGCTAGCGCGTCGGCTGCGGGGGCGGCAACCTCGTAGAGGTCCTTCAACGCGGACGCGGCGGCTGCCGGGACGCGTGGTTCCGGGGCGTGGAGCTGGGCGCCGATCAGCCGGACGAGCCGCTCGTGGTCGCCACGCCAGCCCTGGACCAGTGCGCTGGCGACGTTGACGGCGTCGATCCGCTGTTCCCAGTCGGCGGATTCCAGCAGTGGGAGGAGCAGGGCGGTCCGGTCCGCGACCCGGTCGCCGAGTGCCCGGTTCAGCCCTGCCAGCAGGATGAACGCGTCGGGCGCGTGCCGACCGGCCGCGCGCTGCTCGGTCTGTTCCCGCAGCATTCCCAACAGGGTCGGGGTGGAGAAGCCGGCGGGTTCCGGGGTCGGTGTGCCGGCGGCGTAGACCTCGGCGATCAGTCCCGACGCGACGGCGACCACGTCGTCCGGCAAGGCGTCCGGGGCGAAGCGTGCCAACTCGGTGAGCGCGGTGATCCGCAGTGCCGGGTCGGTGTGGTCGGCGACCAACTCCGACAGCCGGACCGCGAGTGACGGAAGTTCCGCACGGGCGCCGAACGTCCCGAGCGCCGTCACGATGGCGGTCCGCGCCTCCGCGTCGGTTTCGATCCGCAGCCGCTCGACCAGGACGTCCACGACGTGGTCGGTCTCTGCACGGCACACCGTCAGGGCCTCGCACGCGGCCTGTCGCACTGCCGGGTACGGGTCGTCCAACGCGGCCAGGAACAGCGGGAACGCCTCGGCCACGGCGTCGGTCGCCTGCCGTTCCAGGGTTCCCGGCTCGAAGTCCCCTTCCGGGTTGCCGATGCTCGCCAGCAGCTCCACCACGTCGGCCCGTCCCGGCAGCTCGACCTGACCGGCGATCCTGATCAGGAACGGGATCGAGGCCAGCGTGCTGTCGTAGATGGACTCCTGGTGGTGCACGCCGCCGTACATGCTGTCCAATGCCGACTCCCGCACCGCCGGGTCGTCGGACACCAGACCCCGCAACAGATCCGGCACCTCGTGCGCCGGCCCGTAGGCGTGCTCCAGCGCGTTCCAGTCGATGTCATCCAACCCGGTGAAGAGATCCACCGGGTGAGGCTACCGATGCCGTCATCACGTAGCGGTGTCCGGCCCGCCCGGTGAACGTGGCCGCGTCGCCGTCCACCCGCACCGGAACCTCCTGTCCCGTCAAGGCGTCGACCACCTGGAAGTCCTCGCGGAACAGCGTGCCGCGAACCGTGACCGGGCCGTCCTGGCCGGTGGTCAGTGCGATCTCGCGCGCCGCGCCGCCGGACCACCGGACGTCGACCGTGATGTCACCACGGGCACGCAGCCCGGTGTACGAGCCGGTCGGCCACTCTCCGGGCAGCGCGGGCAGGACGTGGACGACGCCGTCCTGGCTTTGCAGCAGCATTTCCGCCATGCCGGCGGTCGCGCCGAAGTTGCCGTCGATCTGGAACGGCGGATGGGTGTCCCAGAGGTTCGCGGTGGTGCTGTCGACCAGTTGTTCCGCCAGCATCCTGTGCGCGCGGTCGCCGTCGAGCAGCCGGGCCCAGAAGTTGATTTTCCACGCCTTGCTCCACCCGGTGCCGCCGTCACCGCGTGCGGTCAGGGAGGTTTTGGCGGCTTCGGCGAGTTCCGGTGTCTTCAGCGCGCCGATCCCGTTGCCGGGGAACAGGGCGAAGAGGTGCGACACGTGTCGGTGCTCGTTCGTCGGGTCGTCCCAGTCCTCCTTCCACTCCTGCACCTGGCCCCACGACCCGATCCGGGCGCCGGGGTCGAGCCGGTCGAGCGCCTTGCCCACCTCGGCGCCGAAGTCGTGGTCGCCCAGGACGTCGGCGGACGCGACGACGTTGGCGAACAGCTGACCGACGATCTGCTGCGACATCGCCGCGCCGGCCGAGAAGTCGCCGTGCTCGGGCGAGAAGCTGGGCGTGACGACGAGCTTGCCGTCACGCGGGTCGACTGCCAGCGCGTCCAGCCAGAACTGCGCGAGCTCCTTCATCACCGGGTACGCCCGGTCGCGCAGGAACCGGCGGTCCATGGTGAACAGGTAGTGCTCGTAGTAGTGCTGCGCGAGCCACGCGCCGGCTTCGGGGAACCAGAACGCGGTCGCCCAGTCGTGGACACCGCTGAAGCCGAACGGGTTGATCTCGTTGTTGACGACCCACCCTCGGCTGCCGTGCATCTGCCGGGCCGTGACGGCGCCGGGTTCACGCAGCTCGTCCACGTAGGAGAACAGCGGCGCGGTCGTCTCGGACAGGTTCGTGGTCTCGGCCGGCCAGTAGTTCATCTGGATGTTGATGTTGGTGTGGTAGTCCGCGCTCCACGGCGGCGACACCGAGTCGTTCCACACGCCTTGAAGGTTCGCGGGCAGTGATCCGGGCCTGGAGGAGGAGATCAGCAGGTAGCGCCCGTACTGGAAGTACAGGGCTTCCAGCGCGCGACGGTCCGGCGCCGGGGCGGTGGCGTAACCGCGCAGGAGTTCGCCGGTCGGCACGTCCACCGGCTGCTGCCCGATGTCCAGGCGCACGCGGTCGAACAGCTCGCGGTAGTCGCGTTGGTGGGCGTCGAGCAGCTCGGTCCAGCCCTTCGCGGACGCCGCGTCGACGGTCGCCGTCACCCGCTGGTGTGGGTCGGGGCCGCGGTAGGTCGGGTAGTCCCCGGCGTAGTCGGTGCCCGCCGCGAAGACCAGCACCACGCTGTCGGCGTCCGTGACGGTGATCGAGCCGTCGGCGTTGTCGGTCCGCACGCCGCCCTGGTTGAGGACTTGAAGTTGGGACTCGAACCGCAGTCCGTTGTCGTGCAACGCGCCCGAGAACGTCGAACGGCCGTCGCTCGCCGTGGTCCGCCGGGTGCGGTTGTCGGGGGCGGTGATGGACGTGGTGAAGCCGATGCGGCCGGGCCGGTCGGCGGACAGCCGGGCGACGATCACGCCGTCGGCCGCACTGGCGAAGTACTCCCTCGTGTGCCGGACGCCGTCGGCCAGGTACGACACCGAGGCGACCGCGCGGGCCAGGTCGAGGTCACGGCGGTAGTCGGTGATCTCGGCGGGCGGGTCGGTCAGCGTCAGGCGGAGTTCCCCGAACGGCTGGTAGGCCCCGAACCCGCGCCGCTCCTGGCCCAACGCCGCCGCGACGGTGTCGGGGTCGACGCGGTGTTCGCGTTCGATCCGGCCCCGCACGCCGCTCAAGGCGTCCGGCCGTGGGCCGGCCCAGTTGCCGAAGTCGTAGCCCTGCGCCGAGCCGGGGCCGCCGGTCCACAGCGTCTTCTCGTTGAGCTGGATCCGTTCGACGGCGACCGTGCCGAACACACTGCCGCCTAGTGCGCCGTTGCCGATGGGCAGCGTCTCGGCTTCCCAGTCGGTGGCGGGCCGGTCGTACCACAACGTCACCATGCTCAGCCACCGCCTGATCCGTGTGGCGCAGACGGTACCAAGTGGTCACGGCAGCAGGACGTCCAGGAACGGGTTGCTGAACACGCGGTGCGGGTCGTACGCGTTGAGGGCGGCGAGGGCGGCGTCCCACGTCGGGTTCGGGCCTTGGCGGTAGGAGTCGGGCACGGTGGAGGTGAGCATCGTGTGGTCCGCCCACGCCGCCTCGGTGGTGTAGGCCCAGCCCTTGGACCACTCGGCGCGGGTCGCGGCGTACGCGCCGGTGTACCGGGTGAAGAAGAACTGCTCCAACTCGCGGTAGAACGCCGCCGCACCGGGCGCGGTCGGGAACGTCAGCACGTCGAACCACACCGCCACGTCCCACTCCAGGTGGTCCTCACGGGGTCGCACGGCCGACAGGGCGGGCGGTTGGGCGCCGGGCACGCCGACGTGCGACGGGTCGTCCAGGCCGCCGACGCGGATCTCCACCTGGCCCGTGACGGGGAACAGGCCGCGTTCCCCGTAGGAGGTCAGGAGCTGCTCGTAGAACGCCGCGAAGTCGCTGACGACGCGTTGCACCTCCGCACGGCTGGTGAGCACCGCGTACCCGTTCGCAGTCTCGCGCAGCGTGGTCGGCTTCACGTAGAGCATGAGGTTCTTCGACGGGCCCCACAGGTCCGTGGTGAGCGTGGCGGTCAGCCCGGTGACGGCGGCGGTGTACTGCAACCGGCCGAACGTCGGCGTGAGGAACCAGGCGCCGTTGATCAACTGGTCGGCGAGGTCGGAGACGGGCTTGGGGACGTTGTCGGAGAACGGGTAGTTGTACGGCGCGGCAACGGGTCGGGACGTCAGCGGCCGGTTCGGCGACACGCTCCACACCTTCAGCCACGGGCGGTCGGTGTAGGCGAACCAGATCGCCTCGATCCGGCCGGCCCGATCGAGGAAGCTCGCGAACGTGCGCGTGGCCCCACTGCCCGGAGGGGCGAACAACTCGCTCGTAGGGATGTCGATCCGGCTGACGCAGCGCAGGTTCTGGTTCGCGCCCACCCGCAGCGTGACTTCGGTGAGGAACGCGCGCCCCACGTGGGTGAGCAGGGCGGCGCAGTCCGGTTCGTCGCGGTGGAAGGTGCGCAACCGGTATTCGCCGGCGTCCCACACGACGGCGGTCAGCGAGATGATCATGTTGCTCAGGGAGCCGTAGGTGTGGCCGGGTGTGCGGGTCTCGCCGATCGCGGGGATCGACGTGCCGTGACCGTTGATCGCCAGCACGCCGCCGATGGTGAGGTCGCCGGGAGCGGGCGTGTTGGCCACGCCGAGGCCCGCGTCCTCCAGGAACGCCAGCAGGTCGTCCATCGACGCCCCGGTCTGCGTCCGCACCGCGCCCGGCAGGATCGCCATCGCTTTCAGGTGCCGGGTGGTGTCCACCAGGACGACGCGGTCCGCGCCGGTGGTGCCCGGCGTGACGGTGAGCGGCGCCCACCCGTGCCGGAAACCCTTGGCCCTCAAGGTGAATCCGTGGCCGTGCGCCCAGTTCGCCAGGAGCACCACGTCCGCCGGGGTGCGCGGGACGCACGTCCACAGTTCGTCGGTCCGGATCTCCCCCGCCCAGTTCTCGTACGCCTGCCGGTACAGGTCGATGCCCGGCGGGAAGTCCGGCGGCTGATCACCGGCGGACTCCCCGGGTGTCGGGACGGGTAACCACGCCAACGTGGAAGCGCCGAGAAAACGGCGTCGGGACAGGGAATCGCCGAGCTGGCTCATCTTCCGACCATAGGGTCGGGTGCGTCCGGCTACAACCGTTCGGGTGTGAGGGCGACCGGCAGGGAGAGGTGGCCGTTCGTGATGAACGACTGGACGGGCCGCAGTTCGTCCGCCGGCACGGCGAGCGCGAGATCGGGGAAGCGGCCGAACAACGCCCGCAACGCCACCTCGGCTTCGACCCTGGCCAGGGGTGCGCCGAGGCAGTAGTGGACGCCGTGGCCGAAGGCGAGGTGCGACTTGTCCGCGCGGGTGAGGTCGAACTCGTCGGCGGTGGCGCCGTGGTGCGCGGGATCGCGTCCGGCCGCCGCGTAGTTCACGATGATCGCGTCACCCTGGCGGATGTCCACGCCGTCCACGGTGATGTCCTCGACGGCGTAGCGCAGCGGCAGGTTCGCGACCGGCGCCTGCCACCTCAGCGTCTCGTCGATCACGTCGTGCCACGTGCGTTCGCCCGAGACGACGAGGCGGCGTTGGTCGGGATGGGTGAGCAGCGCGGTGATGGCGTGGTCGAGGAGGTTGACCGTGGTCTCGAAACCGGCGGCGATCAGCAGGAGCAGGGTGTTGACCAGCTCGTCCTCGGTGAGCGTCGCGCCGTCCTCCTCGCGGGCGGCGATCAGGCCGCTGGTGAGGTCGTCACCCGGCTCGGCGCGTTTGGCGGCGATCAGGCCGTTCAGGATTTCGTAGACGCGGTGTTGGTTCTCCAGGAACTGCTCCGGCGTCGTGGTCGTGTCGACGATGCCGTCCACGCTCTTGCGCAGGCCTGCGCGGGCGTCGTCGGGGATGCCGAACAGGAGGCAGATGACCTCGATCGGCAACGGGTAGGCGAACTCGGCGCGCAGGTCGACCACGTTCGGGCCGGCGGCGAGCCCGTCGACCAGGTCGGCCACCATCCGGTCGACCCGCGGCCGCAGCGCCGCGACCCGGCGAGCGGTGAAAGCCTTGGACACCAACGACCTCAGCCTGCGGTGGTCGGGGCCGTAGGCGTTGAACATGTCGTTCACGCCCACCCAGATGTTCAGCGGCCAGTCTTCCGGGATGTCGCCGTTCTTCCAGGCACGCCAGTGCTGGCTCGGGTCCTTCGACACGCGCGGGTCGGCGAGCAGTTGGCGGATCAGGTCGACGCGGCCCACCGACCAGGCCGTGACGCCGCCCGGCAGCTCGACCGGTGTCACCGATCCCCTCGCACGCAGCAGTGCCGCTTCGGCGTGGATGTCGCTGCCTGTCGGGTCGAGCACGTGCGAGCCGGAAGTCATGCCGCCCATCGTTCAGCACGTACACCGTAAGTACAAGTGGCGTTCTAGCGTCCGTGTTCGGCGTGCTCGCCGTGGTCCGCCACCTGGGCTTCACCCCAGGCGTGCAGGGCTTCGACCAGTGCGGGGTCGGCGGTGCGGAAGGTCAGCGACGCGCCCGCGGGCAGGTCCAGGTAGTCGATGGTGATGGCGGACGCGCCGGCGGACAGTGCGGACAGGCCGGGCATGTCGGCGCCGTGGATGCTCGCGGGATCGGCGAAATCGCCACCGCGGAAACGTTTGGCCTCGTCGGTCAGGTGCTCGCGGACGAGGTTGATCTGGGTGGGGTCGGCCGGTTCGTCGGCGACGACCTCTTGCAGCAGGCCGTCGGGGCGGGGAGTGAAGCGGTGGGTGGTCTTGTCCAGGTCGAACGGCATGACGGTGCTGCCCTTGGCCGCGACTTCGGATTGACGTGCGGCCGTTTCCGGCGTCTGGTTCGGGCTTGAGCACGCGGTGCCGAGTGCGGCCAGTACGGCCACTGCGGCCACGGTGGCTCTACGAACGTTCACGGCCGCTGGCCTCCTTGAGCAGGCGAAGTGCTTCGATCACGGTGGTGTGGTGCGCGGGGTCGATGTGGTCGAGCAGTTCGGCGAGCCGCCGCCCCCGCCGCTCCACCACCCCGGCCGCCGCCTCGGTGCCGGAGGCGGTCAGCACCAGGAGCCTGGCGCGTCCGTCGTGGGGATCGGCCTCTCGACGCACCCAGCCGCGTTGCTCCAGGCCGTCGGTCAACCGGCTGGTGGTGGACTTTCCCAGGTGCAGCTGGGCGCCGAGTTCTCCTTGGTGCAGCGGACCTTCGCGCAGGATCGTCAGCGCGTGCGCCTCGGCGACGGACATCGGCGACCCGCACGGCGTGTGGTCGGGTTCGAGCAGCCCAAGGGACCGCACGAGCCCCATGAACGCTTCGGTGAACTCACCGACAGGCGATTCCGGCGCTCCGCTGCTCGACATAGTTCCAGACTAGAACTACTTGGTTCCAGAGTGCAACTGGTTTCGGCCCTCATCCCGTTCAGCCAGTCGCTGACCGGGCTTCGGGGGTCGGGGCGGGTTCGAAGTCGGGGGACACGACCGGTGGCTGGAGGTGGCGGCGACGGAGGACGGTGATGCCGGCCATCAGGGCTGCGAGCAGGGCGAAGGCGGCGGCCACGGTCAGGGCGCGTTGTGGTCCGGCGGCGTTCACCACGGCGCCCGCGGCGACCATGGCGATCGTGCCCGCGCCGACCGTGATCGCGCCGACCGTGGCGAACACCCGTCCACGGACCGAGTCCGGTGTCCTCGCTTGGACCAGGGCGTTCAGCGTGAGGTTCTGGACCGAGCTGCACGCGCCGGCGACCACCCACGCGACCGCGTTGACCACGACGTGCGGGATCAAGGAGGGTGCGATGAGGGCCAAAGCCATCAACAGGTTGGCGGTGGCGAAGGCGGCGACCAACGACCGCGCGGTGGTGAAGCGGCGGCTCGCGGTCGCTCCCAGGAGCAGCCCGGCCGTCCAGCAGGCGAGCATGACGCTGTAGGTGAGCTCGTTGCCGCCCAGCGGGCCCTGGACCAGGAAGACCTCGTTGACCAGGGCGATGGCCACGGCCACGCCACCGACGACCTGCGCCACCACCCGGCCCACCAGCAACCGGTCGCTGCGCAGAAGCACCGAACCGCTCCACTGCGCGCCCGGTCCGGCGGTGTCCTCGTCCTGCCCCGGATCACGGTCCACGCGAAGCCGCAGCACCAGCGCCAAGTGCACGAACGTGGCCACCGCGTCCAGCAGCAACGCCACCTCGATGCCCGGTCCCGCCGCGATCACGCCACCGAGCACGATGCCCGCCACGGACCCCGTGTTCTGCGCGGACGACAACCACGCGTACCCACGCGCCGCCTGGTCCTCGCCGGTCGTCTGGTCCTCGCCGGTCGTCAGCGGGATCAACACGGACGCGCACGCCCGGACGACAGCGCCGGACAAACCGAGCAGCACCATCAGCCCGTAGAGCACCGGCACGTGCGCGTACCCGAACAGCAGGCCGACCAGCAGCAGCACCTGCCCGCACACCGTGACGGCGAGCAGCATGCGGTTGCGGAACCGGTCGACCGCCCACCCGGCGAGCGGCGCGCCGAGGACCGCGCCCAGAGCGGCGGCCACGAACAGCCCGGCGACCGCGAACGGCCCGGACCCGGCCAGCACGATGGTGAACCCGATCAGCGTCAACTGCGTGCCGAGGCTCGACACCCCGGAACCGGCCACGAGCACCGCCAGGTCCCGATTGGCCCGCAGACCGCCCAGCACTGCGACCATTCCGCTCCCCTGCTGCGTCGCCGGTCGGACCGGGGTCGGGTGCCGTCCCGCCACCCGACCCGTCGATCACCTCGCGGTGCCGATCATGCCCGCTGTGCCGACCAAGCGGAAAGACCGCCCCTGGTGACGGGCGTGTCAGGCCTCGGACCGGACCACCATGAGCGGGCACGGCGAGTGGTAGACGAGGGCCTGGCTGGTGGAACCGAGGAACATGCCGGCGAAACCGCCGAGGCCGTGGCTGCCGACGACCAGGAGCTGCGCGTTCCGGGCCGCGTCGAGCAGCGCCCGCACCGGCCGTTCGCGGACGACGACCCGCTCCACCGACACGTCCGGGTACTGCTGCTGCCAACCGGCCAGGCGTTCGGCCAGCAACTCCCGCTGCTGCACCTCGATCTCGTCCCGGTCGACGCGCAACCGCGTGGCATACGGGTTCTCCACCAGGAGGTCCGTCCACGCGATCAGGGCGGTGAGCGTCGCGTCCCGCAGCGACGCCTCCTCGAACGCGAACCGGATCGCCTCCTCACTGGCCGGCGAGCCGTCCACGCCGACCACGACCGGTCCCGCGTCAGGTACATCGTCGTGGATCACGACAACGGGACACTTGCCGTGCTGGGCGACCGCCACGGCCACCGAGCCGACCAGCAGCCCGGACACCGCACCCAACCCCTGCGAGCCGAGCACGACGAGCCGCGCGTTGCGGGACTCGGCGATCAGCGCGGCGGCGGGCCGCTCGAACACGACCGACGTCTCCACCTCGGGCACGACGTCCCTTACGGTGCGCGCCGCCTCCTCCAGCCACTGGTTGCCCTGCTGCTCGAACGCCTGCCGCACCTCGTGGCCGGTCACCACCATGTCGGGGTAACCGCGGGTGGGCAGGAGGAACGCGTGCACGAGCTTGAGCGGCGCCTTGCGGCGGGCGGCTTCCTCCGCGGCCCACCGGACGGCCGTCAACGCCGACTCCGACCCGTCCACGCCGACCACGATCGGGGTACTCATCACGGGTTCCTTCCGCTGGTCCTGTGTCTGGGCCTGTGTCTGGGCCGATGTCGCCGGCGTGCCTCCCACCTTGCGATGCCGGGAAGCCGACCGTACGCCGAAAGCTGTCCGTCGGTGTCGTGGCCGGCCGATACGATCGTCGGCGTGGATCCCGCCGACGACCTGCTGGCCTGGGCGCCCCCGCCCGGCGAGGGCGCGGCGTCCGCCGTCGCGCTGCCCGGCTACAGCGACTTCCGGCTCGTCGCGCACGGCGGCGAGGGCACGGTGTACCGGGCCACGCAGGACGGTCTGGGGCGTGACGTCGCGGTGAAGGTGCTGGACGTGACCGATCCGGACACGGTCAGCCGGTTCCGCCGCGAGCTGGAGATCACCGTGCGGCTGGGCCGGCAGCACCCGCACATCGTGACGGTGCTGGACACGGGCGTGATCGCCGGCCGGCCGTGCATCGTGATGGAGTACTACGACCTCGGATCGCTGCACGACCGGCTCCTCCAACGCGGGCCGCTGCCGGTGCACGAGGTGGTCGCGGCGGGGATCGCGGTGGCGGACGCGCTGTCGTTCGCGCACGGCCAGGGCATCCTGCACCGGGACGTGAAGCCGCAGAACATCCTTGTGCTGCCCACGTCCTACGTGTTGGCCGACTTCGGCATCGCGCGTGGGGCGGACGCGGCGCACACGGCGTCGTTACAGCTGGTGAGCTACCGGCACGCCGCTCCGCAGATGGTGGACGGCCGCCCTCCGGCCGTGGCGGACGACGTGTGGTCGCTGGGCTCGACGCTGTTCACGCTGCTGGACGGGCAGCCGCCGTTCACGTCGGACACGCCCGGCGAGGACACCATGCTCGCCTACCTGGGGCGGGTGCGTGAGGGGCAGCCTCGGTCACTGCTGCGGCGTGACGTGCCGGTCGAGTTGGTGGCGATCATCCTGCGGTGCCTGCGCAAGGCGCGGGAGGAGCGGTTCCCGGACGCGGCGTCGTTGCGGGCGGCGCTGGCCTCCGTGCCGGCGTGGACACCTCAGTCCACAGTGGACCCGGATCACACGGTGGCGGTGCGGCAGGAGGTGCCGGAGCGTTATCCGGAGGGTCCGACGGAGTTGCCGGACTTCGGTCCCAAGCCGTTGGTCGAGGCGGCGCCGGTCGCTGTCGCGCCTGAGGTGGTGAAGACGTGGACGGAGGACTTGGCGGACCTGACCGTCCGTCACAACACCGTGCCGCGTCCTGTCGTGCCACCGCCCGCTCCGCCGTTGGTGGAACTGCCTGAGCCGCCACCGCCGCGACGTGGGCGTCGATTGTGGACGGTGGGGGCGGTGGCGGCGGTGGTTGTCGGTGTGGTTTTCGGGGTGGTGTCGAGCCTGCCGGACCGGTCGGATCGGGTTGCCGCGCCGCCGTCTTCGTCTTCGTTGCCTACTTTGTCTTTGTCGGTTGCCGGGACGACTACGGCGAGCGTGCCGGAGGGTGGTGATCCGGAATTCACCCCGACGCTCAAGCGGCTGGAGGACGACGGTGACCGGATCGAGCTGTTCTGGACGGATCCGAGCGATGGCAACGCGCAGTTCGTGGTGGTGGATGTGACGGGGGCGTCGGCGAAGCCGCTGGTGACGGTGGCGGCGGGTGCGACTTCGCACGTGGTGGAGGGTTTGGAGCCGGCGGCGGGTCAGTACTGCTTTCAGGTGCTGGCGATCGGGTTGGCCGACCCGGCGACTCAACGCGGGGCTTCTGCCCGGACGTGTGCCGTGCGGAACGGCTGACGCCTGGCTTCCAGCGCCTTCTATCGTCGCCACAAGGGTCGCGGGTCGACCGCCCAGAACATCCTGCGGTACCAGGGAACACCCCGCCGCAGCCCACCGCGCACGTGACGCGCCAACCTCCACGCGTGACCGCGATCCTGGATGTCGACGACCGGTCTGACAGGCGCGAAGGCCGCGAACTCGGCCAACCTGGCCAGTTCCAAGGCCTGCTCAGCCATGCCCGACGCGGCCGTCATGTGGGATGCCGTCATGTCGGATGATGTCGTCATGTCGGATGCGATGTCGGGCGCGGTCCGGTCCGGTGACGGGGTTCGACCGGCCAACAGCAGACCGTCGAGCACGTAGGCCCATGCCCCGGACGCACCGGCCGCCCGCAGACGTCTCCGCCGCGCCAGCCGAGCCGTCGCCAGCACGAACAACACCAACACCGGCAGTGCGCCGAGCACCGCGTACCCGACCCACCGCCGTGATTCGGCCGGCGCCTGGACGGCCACCGCGCTGGACGGCGTCACCAACGGCGGCGGCGTGGACAGCGGCGTGCTGGTCGGACTGGCCGTGATCGACGCCAACCGGTCCAGCACCTCGCGCTTCTGCGCCGCGCTCGACCCGCCCGACGACGCACCCGCCACCGGGTCGAAGGGAACCCAACCCCATCCGGCGAAGTACACCTCGGGCCACGCGGTCGCATCACTTCCGCGCACGACCCGTTCCTCCCCCGCGGCCGGCTGGAACCCGACGACCACCCGCGTCGGCAACCCCACCGCCCGTCCCAGCACCGCGAAGGCCGAGGCGAACTGCTCGGCCGTGCCAGCGTTCGCACCGGGTTCACCGGGGGCACCGAACAGGAACCTCTCCAGCCGCGCGTAGGACGACCCGACCGGCGCCTGCGCGTCCGGCACCCGTCCCTGCTTGACCACCTGCTCGATAGCCACCGCCCGCTCGTAGGGCGTGCGCGCGCTCCGCACAATCTGGCGCGCGTACTCGGCGAGCGAGTAGGGCAATCCCGGCAACGCCACGTAGCGACGCGTCTGGTCGCCGGTCGGAACGGTGGCTTCGAGGAGATCCGTGTCGTCGGGTACGTCGAGCACGCCGCGTACGCGGTACTTGAGGCCGGGCTCCAACTCGTCCAGCGACACCAACGATCCCGAGTCGGGGTCGACCATCGCGCCGTCCAGCGTGACCGCGGTGGGGCGGCCAACCGTCGGCAGCCAACTGCCGTTCAGCGCGGTGATGGTGATCTCCACCTCGGCCTCGTCGACCCGTGCGCCCGGAGGGAGGTCCGGCGCGGCGACCGCGCCGATCGGCCCGTACAGCGAGGCAGCCCGCCAGGCCGCGCCCGAGTAGTCCGACAACGCCACCAACCGCACCGCCCGTTCGGGACCGCGAACCCGGAACAGCTCGGTATCCCCCAAACCCGCCCACGACGCCAACTGCGGCAACGGACTGGCCACACCGAGCCCGGTGACCGGCGGCTCCACCAACTCCCGAGGCTCGAACGCCGCACCGGACGGCATCCCAACCGCCACCAACGCCACCACAGCCACACCCACCGCAGGCAGCCCAAGCAGCACCCTGCCAGCACGGCGGCCCCCCGCCACCCCGCCACTCGCCACGCCGCCACCCGCCACCGCACCGCCGGCCACACCGCCGCTCGCACCACGGCCACCCACCACGCCGCCGCTCGCCACGCCGCCACCCGCCACCCGGCCGCCCGCCACACCGCCACCAGCCGCCCCGCCGCCAGCCGCACTGCCACCCACCACGCCGCCGCCAGCGTCCAGCCGGTCCACCACCAACCAGCCCACCGCGACAAGCGCAAGCAGCACCGCCGCGACCACCCCGTTCCGATCCGCCTGCCCCGCGGTCAACAACGCCGTGCACGTGTAGAGCACCGCCACCCCGACAACCGGCGCAAACAACGACCGCCCCCGGCCCGCCAACACCGGCAGCCCCCGCCTCGCCGCCGCCGCCACCGGCCCACGCCCCGCCGCCGCCACCGACCCACGGCCAGCCAACGCCACCCCCAGCGACACCCCGAACACCAGCAACGCACCCGGAACCAACAGCTCGGGCGTCGCGGGCGCGGGGCGTGCGGCGGTCAGCAGACGGGGCACGAGGTCCAGCAGGACAGGGAGCGGGTCGGTGGAGTCGATCGCCGAGTCCCGTGCGATCAAGTAGCCGCCGACCAACGCCAGCGCCACCACCGCGAACACCACCAGCCCGGCGGGCATCCACCGGGTCAGCGGCAGGCACAGGAACGCCACCACCACCGCTCCCGCGAACACCAGCGACGGCGCATACCCCTGCCAACCCGCGCCCAGGTGCATCGCCGCGACGACGAGCAGCAACGCCGCCCACCCCAGCCGGGCGCTCACACCCAGCCGCGTTCTCGCATCCGGTCGGGCGCTTGCGCCCGGTTGCGTGCTCCCGACCGGCTGTGGGTTCGCATCGACGCCGTCGAGCCGCCGCGCCGTCACGCACCCACCGCCCAAAGGCACCGGGGGCCGTGGCGCCGCGCCTTCATACTTCTGGCAACGAAATCGGTCTTACCATTCATCCCCGACGCCCCTTGCACTATCGGGTGATCTTCAGATGCTGGAGCGAGGGATGTCGTCTGCCACGTTGCCTGGCCGGCGGGCGCGGATGTGGGCAGCTTACCGAGCTGGGTGGCAAGGCGCTGGCCCGACCGCGCGCCGGACGCGAACGCGCTCACCGCGACACCGCCGTGTTCCAAGCGTCCAACAACCCCTCGGCCTTCACGTGACGCAGCACCACCACCGACCCCACCGCCGAAACCGCCACCGCCGACACGGGGTCGACTACGAGGACCACTCCTACCGACGCCCGGCCCGCCTCCAACACCAACCCGGACAGCTCCGCCTTCGCCCCGCACACCACCGCCACCACATCCAGGTCCCGGATCGGCAACGGCCGCGTCACCGAAGCCCGCTCCGCAGGCTCGGCCTTCAGATCCGCCAACGCCGCCAACACCACCGACGCGTCCGCCGAAACCGCCCCCGCCGGCAACTCCACGTCCACCGCACCCGACCACGACACCAACCGCACCGGATGCCCCTCGGCGATCGCCACCGTCACCAACGACGCCGCCACCTCCACCGCATCCTCTAAATCCGCGACCGACGCATACCCGTCCGCATGGTCGTCCAACACCACCGCCAAGTGCGGCCGCGCGGGATCGGCGTCCTCGCGGATCATCAGCGTCCCGGTCCGCGCGGACGTCGCCCAGTGCAGTCGGCGCAAGTCGTCACCAGGCACGTACTCGCGCAACCCCACCAAGTCCGTCCCGCCGCGCTCCACCCGCTCGTCCGCCCCCACATGCCCACGCCGCACCCCACCGGGCAGTCCACGCACCGGCAACACCCGAGGCACGACGCGGACCTCCACCACGTCACCGACCACCGTGGTGGCATGCGCCAGACCGGCCAACCCACGACGGCTCAACGTCAGCGGACCGACGGAGAGCAGGCCGCGCGTGTGCGTCGGGATCGGGTACTCGACCTTCACCTGCTGCCCCGGCGCCAGCAGCGGGATGTCCACCGCGACGACCTGACCCGCGACCGAGTCCGTAGCGTCGAACCACACCGGGAACCGCTTGCTCGTCCCCGTCAACTCCACAACGCCGGTGCACACGCCCAATCGCTGCACGGTCCGAGGTCGCACGATCCGCTTCGGCGCGACCTGGGCCCGCGACAACACCGACACCACACCCGCCCCCGCCAACGCCAAGAGCGCGATACCGAACCCCGCCACCCCCGGATAACGCCACCACAGCCCCAAAGCCACCAACGGCACGCCGAGCAGCACGGCGCCGATCCCCCGTGCGGTCAGCCGCACGCGGGTCATCGTGCGGCCGGTCTGGGGACCGCCACACCCGCCAGCACGTCGGCCAGGACTTCCTCGGTGGTCGTCCCCGCCAACTGCGCCTCACGCGTCAACACCAACCGGTGCGCCAATACCGGCACCGCCAACGCCTGCACGTCACCCGGCACCACGAAATGCCTGCCCTGCGACGCCGCGTACACCTGCACGCACCGCACCAACGCCCGCAGACCACGCGTGCTCGCACCCAACCGCAACCGGCCGTCCTCGCGCGACGCCACGCCGATATCGCTGATATACCGCAACAACGGGTCCGCCACGTGCAGCATCGCCAGCCGACGCCCGTGCTCCGCCACCACGTGCGGGTTGCTCACCGTCGGCACGGCGCCGACCTGACCGGCGCCGCTGCCCGGCCGCAGCACGTCGATCTCGTGCTCCACCGCCGGGTACCCGATGGACGTCCGCAGCATGAACCGGTCCAACTGCGCCTCCGGCAACCGGTACGTGCCGTCCAGGTCGATCGGGTTCTGCGTGGCGACCACCAGGAACGGCGCGGGCACCGCGTGCGCGACGCCGTCGACCGTGACCGTGTGCTCCTCCATCACCTCGAGCAGCGCCGACTGCGTCTTGGCGGCGGCACGGTTGATCTCGTCCGCCAGCACGATGTTCGCGAACACCGGCCCCGGCCGGAACCTGACCTCACCGGTCTGCGGGTCGTAGACGGACGTGCCGGTGACGTCCGACGGCAGCAGGTCGGGCGTGAACTGCACCCGCCGCGACACCCCGCCCAACGCGCCCGCCACCGCACGCGCCAACGTCGTCTTCCCCGTGCCCGGCACGTCCTCCAACAGCACGTGCCCGCCCGCGAACATCGACACCAGCACGAGGTCCACAACGTCCCGCTTGCCCCGGATCGCGGACTCCACCGCGTCACCGAGCCGCGCGTGCAGTGCGCGGAACGCCGCGATCTCGTCCGCACCGATCGCCGGAACCGCCGTCGTCGTCACAATCGCCCCTCGTGCTCGTCACCCACGCACACCGCCGACCGACAGTGGCCGGGTCTCACTCCGACTCGCCGCGCCGCTCGCGCCGGTTCCGCAACGTCAGCAGCCACGCCGTCGCCAACAGCCCGATGCCGCCGCCGACCAACTGGTTGCCCTCCGCGGCGGCCGGGACGCTCCTCGGTTGGCAGATCCGACCACCGCACTCGTCGATGTCGCGCACCGGCGTGCTGCGGACCGCGGAATCCACGGATCCGGTGCCGGTCGCGGCGTGCGCCCGCACGACGATCCGGTTCGAGCCGACGTCGACCCCGATCATCGCGGACGTGGCCGAGCACGCGATCGGTTCGGAGTGGCCGAACGTCAGGTTGATCAGCTCGCACGGGCCGTCGTGGCTCGCCCAGTCCGCCGGCGGGGTCATGTTCACCCGCTTTGTGTACATGTCCCCGGTGGGGCCGAAGGTGGTGATCACCGCAGCGCCCGCCGTGGGCAGGCTCGGCGGGGGAGGAGGCGGCACCGTCGTCGTAGTCGTAGTCGTTGGCGGAGGGGCCGGCGGCACCGTCGTCGTGGTCGTCGTCGGCACAGGAGCCTGGGTAGTGGTGGTCGGTGGTGGCGCCACCGGACGAACCATCCACGACGCCGCACCGGTCTCACCCGCGCCGAACCGGTTGTACGCCGCCACGGCCACGTCGAGCCTGCCGCTGGTGCAGAACGTCCCCGCGCACGCCAACGTCAGCTCGGTCGACGTGCCCGCGACCTGGACCTCCCGGCTACCGCCCGAGAACCCACCGGTCGCCGTCACGGTGTACCCCGAGATCGGCTCGCCGCCGTCCGGGACCGCTCTCCAGCTCACCGTGACGACCACCGACGTGCCGTTGTTGCTGCGCTGCGACACCGTCACACCGGACGGACGCCCCGGCACGACCCCCGCCACATCGGCACTCGACGTCGTCGTCACAGGCGCAACGGGCGTCGTCGTCTCGTTGTCGCCAGCCGGCGGATTGGGGCCACCACGCGGGTTCTCGCGCGTCGGCGGATCCGGGCGCGGCGGCGGCGGGCTCGGCACGCTCGGGATCGGCGACCGCTCCGGGTCCATCACCGGCAACTCGGGATCGCGGATCACCACGCTGCGCGTCCGGCCGTCGGCGTCCACGATCACGCCCTGGTTCGCACCCGGCGTGTTGATGAACAGCTTGCCGTCGTCGAACACCAGCGCCGGGTCACCGGAACCGCCCGTGCGCACGTCTTCCGCGCCACGCCGACCGGACCGGTCCAGCACGACGACCTTGCCCGAACCCCGGCACGGCACGTAGACGCGGTCGCGGAACACCGCCGGTCGTCCCGGCTTGGGGCAGCCGAGGGCGCCCGTGTCGACCCGCACCACCTCGTCACCGCTCAACAACACCACTGCCGACGCGTCCGGGATCGACGCCGGCACCAGGCCCGTCGGGCTCGTCTGCGCGGCCAGCACCTCGCCGGCCAACGACGCGGTGCTCGCGGTGAGGTCGCGGCCGGTGCCGTCACGCACCACCACGCCGCCCTCCAACCCGAGCAACGTCACGCCACGCTCGTGCGGCACCAACGCGGTCCGCGGACCGGCGCCCGGCACCGGCTTGTTCGACCGCTCCGAGAAGTTCTGCTCTTCCTCCGACCACCGCAACGCGTGCAGGTTGCCGCCGTGGTCCACCGCCCACACCACGCCGTCGTCGTCGGCCACCACGTCGGCCAGCGGCTGGCCCGCGAGCCACGGCGTGCCGATGTCGGCCAACGTCACCGCGTCGGCGTGGTGAACGGAGCCGGCCGCGCGGTCGACCACGAACACCCAGTCGCCCACGATGAGCACCTTCGCCGACGGTCCGGGCGGCGCCTGCCGTCGACCGGACGACAGCAGCGTGGCCAGGTCGATCACGGTGATCTGCCCGGTGCGGCGGTCGAGCACGATCAGCGTGTCGTCGGACTGCGCGATCTCCAGCTGCGCGTCCGCACCGCTGACCTGCAACCGGGTCTGCGGTTTCGCCGAGCTGGGGTTGACCTGGACGACCTCGCCGCGCTGGTCGTCGTTCAACCACGTGAGCCCGTCGGACACTTCCACGGCGGTGCGCGCGATGCCGTCGCCCAACGCGGCGCCGGCCAACAGCAACAGCCCTAACGCGGCCACCCCGACACTGGCCGACTCACGTCGACCGGCACCGACGACGCGACGCGCGATCGTCCCCAGCTTCGCTCCCACGGGGCGGATGCTAACCGTGCGGCATCACGTTTCCGAGCACACTTCCCGGCCTGCTCCGGTCGGCCCACGGCCACTGCGCCGGATGCACCGGACGCGTCCACATCGGACACAGCGTGACACGGCGGAACGTCCGGACATCCGCTGTCAGACACCCTCGGCTCCGACGTGGTCAGAAGTCGGCGAACTCCTCGCGCACCTTGTCGCACTCCACCGTGAGCCCCGCGTCCACCGCCCGGCTGATCTCCGCCAGCGACTGCAACTGCTCGGGCGTGAGCACGTCGAACAGGTGCTCCCGCACCGCCGTCACGTGCCCCGTCGCCGCCTGCTCCAGCACCTCGAACCCGGTGTCGGTCAGGGCCGCGATCGAACCGCGCCGGTCGGACGGGCACGCGCGCCGCTCGACCCAGCCCTCCTTCTCCAGCCGGGCCACCGCGTGCGACAGCCGGGACCTGGAGGAGTGGCACACCGACGCCAGCTCGCTCATCCGCAGCGCCCGTCCCGGCGCCTCTGACAGCGCGACCAGGATCTCGTAGTACGCCATCGGCATCCCGGAGTCGCGCTGCAACTGCCGGTCCAAGTGGTCGGTGAACTTGGTCACGGCGGTCATGAAGGCACGCCACACCTGTTGCTCCTCGGCGTTCAGCCACCGCACGTCGCTCATGTCCCACATCATACGCGGCGTTGTTGAACCCTCAACAAACGTCGGCTATATTCGGTTGAGAGTTCAACAAGACCGACTGAGAAGGATCATCCGATGACCACGCAGACTGTTCAGATCCCCGGCTACCTCGCGGGCACGTGGGCGATCGACCCGGTGCACTCGGACGTCTCGTTCGTGGTGCGCCACCTCGGCGTGTCCAAGGTGCGCGGCCACTTCGGCGCCTTCGAGGGCACGATCGTGACCGCCGAGAACCCGCTGGAGTCGACCGTCCAGGCCAAGATCGACACCACCTCGATCGACACCCGCAACGGCCAGCGCGACGCCCACGTCAAGGGCGAGGACTTCCTGGACGTCGACAAGTTCCCCGAGCTGACCTTCACGTCCACCGGCGTGCGCGCCAAGGCCGAGGGCTTCGTCGTGGACGGCGAGCTGTCGCTGCGCGGTGTGACCAAGACCGTCGAGCTCGACCTGGAGGTCAACGGCTTCGGCGACGGCTTCGAGGGCGCGAAGGTCGCGGGTTTCTCCGCCTCCACCGAGATCAACCGCCGCGAGTTCGGCGTGACCGGTGGCGCGGCCGGCGCGGTCGTCGGCGACAAGATCACGATCCTGCTGGAGATCGAGGCCGTGAAGCAGGCCTGAGCCACCCGCGCCGGACATGTCCGGACGCGATCCACGGAGGGGCCCGCCGGAGTGTCGGTGGGCCCTTCGTGCTGCTCGGCCCTACTCTGCGTAGGTCAAGTCGCTCGTCCGGGCGAACAAGCTCGTGATTCCATTTCATCGCGCATTTCGGTACTTTCCGGTTCGTCGCCGCAACCGTATGTGAACCGCGCACAGTCTCCAGCCGTAGTAGATCGTGAATCCAGGGTTCTCTTTCGGTGAACACTGAAGGCGTAGAACTCAAAGCGGACACGGTCCGCTCACGGTCGGTAGACCACGTGGGTGACATCGGACGCACTCATGGCACCATCTGGCGTAACACGCGCCGGACGCAGGCGAGGAGGATCGGTGTGAACGCCCAGACCGAACAGGTCGACGACCTTCGACTCGTCGCGCTGCCCACCGCGGTGAGTGTCGCGGACATGTTCGTGCGCTTCTCGCTGGGCGAATGGCGCCTGCGCGCGATGCAGGACGAGGCCGCGCAGACGATTCGCAGGCTGGTCGGCGCGGCGGTCGACGTGGCCGATCGGCGCGCGCCCGGCTTCCTGCTGGTGCGCCTGCGGCTGACCGGCACGTACCTGGTGGTCGAGGTCGAGGGCAACCGGGTCGCGTTGCCGCCGGAGCTGGCCGGCACCCGTGCGGGCCTGGTCGACCTCACCGCGGGTGGCCGCCTGGCGTGGTGCGAGCTGGCCCTGCCGAGCGGCATGGACGCCTCGGCCGTGCCCCTGCCGCGCCGTGAACCTCGCCGCTCACCCGCTGCCGAGGCGTTGGGCGACGAGCCGAACGTGGACCCGGAAGTGATCCAGCGCATCCTCTACGGCCTGGGCGGCGGCGCTCACCGCAGCGACTAGCGACCCGCGACCCGGCTGCCCACGATCCGGGCGCCGACGATCCGACTGCCGACTACTGGCGACCAGCACTGACCGGCCCGGCCGGCGCCCCGCATCGGAGCGCCGGCCGGGCCGTTTCCGTGGCCTGGCCGCGATCTGCGGCCGATCTCGGGCCTGTTCGCGGCCTATCTGCGGCCTATCTGCGGCCCGTCTCGGGCTTATCTGCGGGCGAGTGCGACCAACGCCAGTGCCAGCACGCCCATCCCGCACCACGACACGAACGGCAGTCGTTCGTGCAGGACGACCACGCCCAGCACCGACGCCACCGCCGGTTCGGCGAGGGTCAACGTGGTCGCCGCCGCCGCACTCGTGTGCCGGAGCCCACGTCCGAACAGCAGGTAGGCGACGAACGTGGTGAACACCGCCAGGTGAGCGGTCACCGCGAGGCCCGACGGGCTCGCCACCCACCCGACGCCGAGCAGCAACAGCACCGGCAGCGTCAGCACCGACGCGCCGCCGAACACCGCGCCCACCACCGCGCCGGACGGGTGCCCGAGCCCGATCAGATGCGCGCAGATCACCGAGTACACGGCGTACGACAGGCCCGCGATGAGCGCCAACGCCACCCCGACCAGGTCGACGTGCGCGTCACCGCCACCCAGCACGAGCACCGTGCAGCCGACCACGGCGGCCGACGTGACGAGCGGTCGGGAACGCAGGCCCAGCACGATCGGCGCGGTGGCCAACGCCACGGTCGTGGCGACCGCCACACCGGTGCGCTCGACCGCCGGGTAGAAGGCGAGCGCGTAACCCGCCACGGTCAGCGCGCCGAGCGACAAGAGCCGCCAATCGGCGGTCCGCAGCACGGCACGGGCGCCGCGTGCGGTCACGAAGAGCAGGAAGCCACCGAGCACGAGACCCGCCGCGCCGACGGCCGAGGCCGGTGCGGAGGCGGGCGCCAGTGAACTGGCGGTGCCGGTGGTGCCCCACAGGACGCAGGCGGCCAGGATCGGCAGCGGTCCGTGGGTGAATTGAGCGCGTAGTCGTACGGCAAGGGTCGACACGAGGTCTCCGTTCGCGGGAGGAGAAGAGGACGCGCGAACGGGCGCACCGCAGCATCAGACAGGCGTGCGGATGTGCATCGGTGATGCGTCAGCGGGTGTGCTTCAGCGAGTGCGCCCGGTCAGGCGCACGGCGGCGGAAGGACCACGTGCCAGTGGGTGTTCACGACCGGCATCCTAGCGGGAGGGAGTCCCGGTATCGTGGGGATCATGGACATGGGCGTCGCGGACGACGTGCTGCGGCAGTCGCTCGTGGTGTACAAGTTCGCGGTCGACGAGTTGATGACGAAACTCCGCATCCTGAGCGAGGAGTTCGACCTCATCCACCGGCACGACCCGATCGAGCACGTCACGCAGCGGGTGAAGCGGCCCGACGCGATCCTCGACAAGCTCAAGCGCAAAGGGCTGCCGGCGGACCTGTCGCTCGCCGCCGAGCACCTGGACGACGTGGCGGGCGTGCGGGTGGTCTGCCCGTTCGTGTCCGATGTGTACCGGGTGCGGGACATGCTGGCGCGGCAGGACGACGTGGAGATCCTGAAGACGAAGGACTACATCGCCGCGCCGAAGGCCAACGGCTACCGCAGCCTGCACCTGATCGTGCGCATCCCGGTGTTCCTGTCGGACCGGGTGGAGCACGTGAAGGTCGAGGTGCAGCTGCGGACCATCGCGATGGACTTCTGGGCCACGCTGGAGCACAAGCTGTACTACAAGTACGACGACCACGTGCCCGCCGGCTTCGTCGAGGAGCTGACCGCCACCGCCGCCATCGCGGCCGAGCTGGACGCCCGGATGGAGTCGCTCCACACCGAGGTCCAGCGCGACTGAGGTACGACGCGGCTGGAATCCGACGCGACTGCAGGGCGGCGGCGGTGCAGTGCGGGGCGGCGGCGGTGCGACGGGGCTGAGGTACGGCGGCGGGGCGGTGCGGGGCGGGCGGCTGGAGTCCGCGCCGGCGCGGTCGCGGTTGTCGGGGCACCATTCCTCTGTCCGGCGCCCTGTCCGGCCCCATACCCGGACCGTTTCTGTCCGCTATGGGTGTCATGGTGACCCCATGGACGCCTTCACGAACGGAGCTGCCTGATGAGCCGCCACATCCAGGTCACCTTCGACGCCCACGACCCGCGCGCGCTGTCGTCGTTCTGGCGCGACGTGCTCGGCTACGTCCACCCCGCCCCGCCCGGGGTCGAGCTGCCCGAGGGCGCCGACCCGCTGGCCGCGTGGGACGACTTCCTCGCGCGGATCGGGGTGCCGGAGGACCAGCGCAACACCCGATCCGCCATCGAGGACCCGGACGGGTCCGGTCCGCGGGTGTTCTTCCAGCAGGTGCCGGAGGACAAGGTCGCCAAGAACCGGGTCCACCTCGACGTCCGCGCGGCGCCCGGTCTCCAGGGCGAGGAACGGATGGCGGCGCTGGAGGCCGAGTGCGACCGGCTCGTCGCGCTCGGGGCGACGCGGGTCCGCCGTGACGAGCCCGCTCCCCCGATGAGCAGCGGCTACATCGTGATGACCGACCCCGAGGGCAACGAGTTCTGCCTGGACTGATGGCGCTTACGGCTGGATCGCGGGCAGGTAGGGGGCGCCCACGATCCAGCCGCCGACCCGCTCCGGCACCTCGTCGGTCGGCACCAGCTCGACCCCGTCCCCGGGCCGGATCTCCCCCGGCGTGATCACCCAGCAGTTCAGGCACAGCTCGTTGCCGAACTCGGTGCGGATGCGGCGGAACACGTCCAGGTCCTGCGCGCCGGTGTCCGGGTCGATCGACGTGACGACGCACCGCCCCCGCACCGAGTGCACCCCGACCACCGCCTCGCCGATGACGAGCGCGTGCCCCGGCCAGTCGCGTTCCTCGCGCGGGCCGACGCCGCCGATCAGGATGTTCGGCCGCAGCCGGCGGAGGTCCGCGCCCCAGTGCGCCACCGCGCCGTCCGTCGCCACCAACAGGTTCAGCACGTCGAACCGCGCGGGACCGGAGTGCGCCACGAGCCGTCCGCCGTGCCGCGCGACCAGGGCGCCGGCCTCCGCGCTGTCCCACCGGCGCCCGGCCACCAACGGCGTGCCGTCGGGACCGGTGGACGCCGGGATGGTCAGCAGACCGTGCCTGGTCCGGCCGGTCAACGGGCCGCGATCACCCTGCACGTGCACCAGCCGGTCCCCCGCCACGCCGTCCTCGGTGAGCGTGGCGGTGGTCAGCGGCTCGCCGCCCAGGGACTTCACGGGGTACCGCCACAGTCCGTCGACGCGCATGGTCACGCCACCGGGAGTTCGGCCGGGCCGGGCAGGCGGCGGTCGGTGGCGGCGATCTCCACGTCGTTGATGCTCGCCTCACGGCGGCGCATCAGGCCGTCCGGCGCGAACTCCCAGTTCTCGTTGCCGTAGCTGCGCCACCACCGGCCCTCGTCGTCGCGCCACTCGTACTGGAACCGGACCGCGATGCGGTCGCCGGTGAACGCCCACAGCGACTTCCGCAGCACGTAGTCGTGCTCGCGCTGCCACTTCCGGGTGAGAAACGCGACGATCTCGTCGTGGCCGCGGACGAACTCGGAGCGGTTGCGCCACACCGAGTCCGATGTGTATGCGGCGACGACCCGCCGCGGGTCACGGGTGTTCCAGACGTCCTCGGCCGCGCGGACCTTGGCGCGGGCGGAGTCCTCGGTGAACGGTGGCACCAGCAACACGGGACACTCCTTCTAACGTTTGGTCGGCCATACAAACGTTAGAACGAATCTCTAACGGGCGCAAGCCCGTGTTAGCGTTAGAAGCGTGCAGTCACAGGACGCGCGACCGGAGCAGCCAGGGCAGTCCGAGGAACCCCGTCCGATCCGCCTGATGAACACCATCCGCGCGGACCGCTCCGGCGTGCACGACCACCTGACGACCACCGAAGAGCTGACCGCCTGGCTGGACGGCGCACCGGCGGCCGAGGCCGATCTCGTCGCCTTCCGGTCACTCCGCGTCGCACTGCGCGACCTCGCCGCCCTACTGACGGGTGACACGCGCCCGATCGCGGCGGACCACGACGTCGAGCGTGCCGTGGCGGAGGTCAACCGGACGGTCACCACCGCGTCCACGTGGCCGCAACTCACCCTGAGTGACGGCGAACTCCACCGCCTCCTCACCACCGACGCCCCCGCCGCGAGCTCCGCACTGGCCGGCACCGCCGCCGAAGCGGTCGACCTGTTCACCGGCCCCGGTCGGACACTTCTTCGCGCCTGTTACGCGCCGAACTGCGTCCTGTACTTCATGAAGGACCACCCGAGGCGCGAGTGGTGTTCGACGGGCTGCGGTAATCGGGCCCGAGCCGCCCGGCACTACCGGCGGACCTCCGCTACGGCCGGGTAACCGCAAACGACGCGGGCGATAAAAGGTTACGCCGCTTCACCCGGAATTGCAGGAATCCAACTAAACGGAGCACACCGCACATTTCGGGGTTAACCGCGTGACGCACGTGTAGGATCACGACAGGACCGCAGAAATGTTGCCAAGCGGGTGCGAATAACCCTCGCGTACTGCCTGGCATTTACGAGACGACGCAGTCCAAACCGGCCATTCGAGTGAACGGCGAAGTGGCCTTCTAACCTGGGGTTACAGTCGACGGAAATGGGTTATACCCATTCCGCGAAAGCCTCCGTTCGGCGGTAGCCACGGTCTCGTGACGGCAGCCAACGTTGTGGCCGCAGCCGCCGTTGTGCTCACCGTGGCTTCAATTAGAAGGATCAATCATGGACACCGACCGGATCGTCACCCGATTAACGGCGCTGACGCGTGACCACCTGGTGCCCGGCGCGCAGATCGCCGTGCACCGGGCCGGGCGCACGTGGACGCACGAGGTGGGCCTGCCCGTCGAGGCCGCCGTGCCGATCGGCTCGATCACCAAGACGTTCACCGCGACCGTGGCCATGGCCCTCGTCTCCGACGGCGACCTCGACCTGGACGCGCCGCTGTCCGACCACCTGCCCGTGGTGGCCGACGGCCTCACCCTGCGGCACCTGCTCAGCCACACCGGCGGCCTGCCTTCGGACCCGGACGACGTGCGCGCCACCTCGCTGGGCCGCCACGTGCGGCAGGCCCTGCGCGAACTGCACCCCCTACACCGTCCCGGCGCGGGTTTCTCCTACTCGAACATCGGGTACTGCCTGATCGGCCACCTGATCGAGGTGGCCACCGGGATGTCCTGGTCAGAGGCGGTGGAAGCGGTCCTGCTCCGCCCGCTCGGCCTGCGCGCCCGGTTCACCACCGGCTCCGATCCCGACGTGGTCACCGGCCACGCGGTCAACCCCACCACCGGCCGGGTCGTCCCGGTGCGGCAGTCGCTGGCGCCGGTCGACGCGCCGGCGGGGGCACTGGCCGCCAGCGCGACGGACCTGGTCACGTTCGGCCGCATGCTCGGCGGGGCCGCGCCACGCCTGATCGACCCGGACGAACTGGCGCTGATGCGGGAGCCCGTCCGGCACGCCGAACCGTTCGGGATGGCCGACGGGTGGGGTCTGGGCCTGGCCTTGTTCCACCGCGACGGCGTCCGCTGGGTCGGTCACGACGGCACCGCGGACGGCACGTCGTGCCATCTCCGGGTCAATCCCGCAGACGACACGGCGGTGGCGCTGACCACCAACGGCAGCACCGGATTCGCATTATGGCGCGAACTGGTTCCGGAATTGGCAGCGGCCGGCCTTCCGGTGGCGGATTACGACGGAATGAGTGGGCTGCATCACCGCATCGCACCGCCGCCCGACTGCGCGGGCAGTTTTCGCAACGGTGATGTCGAATACGCTGTGCGAGCGGTGGACCGGGAACACCTCGCGCTCACGGTGGACGGCGAGCCGTTCGCGGACCTCTCGTTGTTCGACGGGCTGGTGTTCGCGATGCGCGATTCCGACACGGGTGACACGAACCAGACCGGGCGTTTCCTGCGCGACCCGGGTGACGGCGGGATCCGGTGGATCCAGATCGGCGGGCGACTCGCCCGCAGGCAGGTCTCGACAATGTCTTGATCCGAGGTTTGAACCCTTCGCGCAATGGGTAAGGCGCGCCCTTCAGCAGAAAGGCACCTCACGCGATGACGCACGCCCACAGCCTGCCGGAAATGATCGCCGCACAGGCGCTGCGAACCCCGGAAGCGCCCGCGGTGATCTCCGCCGAAGAGGTGGTGAGCTACCGGGAACTCGACCGTCGGGCGAATCGGCTCGCGCACCTGCTGCTGGCCAAGGGCGCGCGACCCGAACGGGTGGTGGCGCTGGCGCTGCCGCGCTCGGTGGACAACGTGGTCGCGCGCCTCGCGGTGCTGAAGACCGGCGCCGCCTACCTGCCGATCGACCCGGACTACCCGGCCGACCGGATCGCGTTCATGGTCGAGGACGCGGACCCGCTGCTCGTCCTCGACGGCCTGCCCGAGCCGGGCGAGTCGGCGGACCACCCCGTCACCGCGCCCGACGTGGCGATCCGGCCGGACGACCCGGCGTACGTGATCTACACGTCCGGCTCGACCGGCCGACCCAAGGGCGTTGTCGTGCCGCACAGAGGATTACCCGCGTTCGCCAGAGCCGAGATCGCGCAGTTCGACGTGCGGCCCGGCGACCGGGTGCTCCAGTTCTCCTCACCCAGCTTCGACGCCTCCGTGCTGGAGCTGTGCATGGCCCTGCCCGCCGGCGCGGCGCTCGTGGTGCCGCCGCCCGGACCGCTGCTCGGTGACCAGCTCGCCAAGGTGATCGCCGACTTCGGCGTCACGCACGCGCTGATCCCGCCGGTCGCGCTGGCCACGGTGCCCGACGTCGCACCGCCGTCGTTCCGCACGCTTGTCGTCGGCGGTGACGCGTGCCCGCCGGACCTGGTGGCGAAGTGGGCGCCCGGCCGTCGCATGATCAACGCCTACGGCCCGACCGAGTCCACCGTGGTCACGTCGTGGAGCGGGCCGCTGGAACCCGGTGGCACGCCGCCGATCGGCTGCCCGATCCCGGGCACAGAGGTGCGGGTGCTGGACGCGGACCTGCGCCCGGCCGCCGAGGGCGAGCTGTACGTCACGGGCGTCGGCCTGGCGCGCGGCTACCTGCGCCGGCCGGGGCTGACCGCGCAGCGGTTCGTGGCCGATCCGTTCGGCCGGCCCGGCGCCCGCATGTACCGCACCGGTGACGTGGTCCGCACCCGTGACGACGGCCAGTTGGAGTTCGTCGGGCGGGCCGACCACCAGGTGAAGATCCGCGGCTTCCGGGTCGAGCCCGGCGAGATCGAGGCGCTGCTGCGCCGGCAGCCCGGCGTGGAGCACGCCGTGGTCGTGGCGCGCGACGAGCCGAAGCGGCTGGTGGCCTACGTGGTCGGCGAGACGTCGGGGCTGCGCGAGCACCTGGCCGCCCGGCTCCCGGACTACCTGGTGCCGTCCGCGTTCGTCGCGCTGGACGCGTTCCCGTTGACGCCCAACGGAAAGCTGGACCGGGCCGCGCTGCCCGCGCCGGTCGTGGGCACGGTGGCGGAGGGTTACGTCGAGCCGCGCACACCGGCCGAACGTCGGGTCGCCGAAGTGTGGTCGGACGTGCTGGGCGTGCCTCACGTCGGCGCGCTGGACGACTTCTTCGCGCTGGGCGGCGACTCGATCCTGGCCGTGCGGGCGTTGTCCAGGCTCGGCGGGCTGCCGGTGCGGGCGATGTTCGACCACCGCACGGTCGCCGCGCTCGCCGAAGCCCTCCCGGACGGTGAAGCACTGCCGAAGCCCAAGGCGATCACGCGTGTGCCGGTCGGGATGCCGCTGCCGTTGTCGTCGGCGCAGCGCCGCCTGTTCTCGCTGGACGGCACCCCCGAGCAGAACACGGCGGTCGGGTTGCGGCTGACCGGGCCGTTGGACGTGCCCCGGCTGGCGAAGGCGCTGGACGCGGTGGCCGCTCGGCACGACGCGCTGCGCACCACGTTCGACGTGCTGGGCGACGAGCCGGTGCAGGTGGTCGCTCCGCACGGCACGATCCCGCTGCGCGTGCTGCCGGTCTTCGACCCCGCTGGACTCGGGCTGGACGAGCCGTTCGACCTGCGGCACGGGCCGCTGACCCGCGCGGTGCTCTGCCCGATGGGAGCCGACGAGCACCTGCTGGTCCTGGTGCAGCACCACATCGTCACCGACGGCTGGTCGGTGCAGGTGCTGCTGGAGGAGCTGGCCGAGCTGTACGCGGGCGGGCAGCCGGTGGAGCCCGAGGTGCAGTACCCCGACTTCGCCGTGTGGGACCGGAGCAGAACCGGCGGCGATCCGACCTACTGGCGTGACCGGCTGGACGGCATCGAGGCGCTGGACCTGCCCACCGATCGCCCCCGGCCACCTCTTCGCACGACATCCGGCGCGGTGCTGCGCCGTGCTCTGCCCGCGGACCTGGTGCGGAGGCTGGCCGACGTCGGCCGCGCGCACGACGCGACCCTGTTCATGACGCTCACCGCCGCCGTGCAGGTGCTGCTCTCCGCGCGCAGCCGGCAGCGTGACATCGCGGTCGGCACGGTCAGCTCCGGCCGTGACCGCACGGAGCTGGAACGCACGGTCGGGTTCTTCGTCCGCACGCTGGTGCTGCGCTCGTGGGTCGACCCGGACCTGGCGTTCACCGGGTTCCTGGACCAGGTGCGGGACACCACCCTCGAAGCGCTCACGCACGACGACGTGCCGTTCGACCGGGTGGTGGAGGCGGTCCGCCCCGACCCGGACCCGAGCCGGACGCCCCTGGTGCAGGCCGTGGTCGCGCTGCACCAACCGCTGCTGCGCGACGCGTCGTTCGGCGACCTGACCGCGGCCGAGCACGACCTGCCGCGTCCGGTGGCCCGGTTCGACCTGGTGGTGGAGTTCTGGCCGCGTGGCGACGACCTGGCGTTGACCGTCGAGTACAACACGGATCTGTTCGACGCCACGACGATCGCGGCGTTGAGCGACGACCTGGACTCGTTGCTGCGCCTGGTGGTGGACGACCCGGACCGCCCGCTGCGCGGCATGACCGACCTGTCGTTCTCGCGCGATGACGACTCGGTCCGCATCCGCGGCGTCCGGGTCGACCTCGGCGAGGTGGAGGAAGCGCTCCGGCGGCACGACGAGGTGACCGACGCGGCCGTGGTCGCGGTGGACCGGCGGCTGGTCGCGTACGTGACGCCCGCCGTCAGCCCGGCCGCCCTGCGCGCGTTCCTGGGTCAGGTGCTGCCTGTGCACGCCGTGCCGACGACGTTCGTGGGCTTGGACCACCTCGACCGCGACGCGCTCCCCGCGCCGCCCGACGAACGCGCCGAAGTCCGTTACGTGGCACCGCGAACGCCCGTCGAGGCGGTGCTGGCGGACGTGTTCGCCGACGTGCTCGGCGCGTCCAGGGTCGGTGTGCGGGACAACTTCTTCGCCCTCGGCGGCGACTCGATCCTGGGCATCCAGGTGGTCACCCGCGCCCGTCGTGCGGGCCTGGTGCTGACCTCGCGGGACATCTTCGCGCACCAGACCATCGCCGCGATCGCGCCGCACGTCACCCGTGACCTGCCGCCGACCGCCGAGCAGGGCATGGTCATCGGCGCGGCGCCGCTCACCCCGATCCAGCGTTGGTTCCTGGACACCCACGCCGTCCGCCCGGAGCACTTCGACCAGTCGGTGGTCGTGGACCTGGCCGAGGTCGACGTGCCGGCTCTTCGCACCGCGCTCATCGCGCTGGTCGACCACCACGACGCGCTGCGCACCCGTTTCGAGGGCGACCGCCAGGTGATCGGACCCGGACGTCACGTGGACCCGTTGGCGCTGGACCGCTTCGACCTCACCCAAGGCCCGTTGCTGCGGGCGGAAGTCCTCGACGGACGGTCGGTGCGGCTGACCGCGCACCACCTCGTGGTCGACGGCGTCTCCTGGCGCGTGCTGGTGGAAGACCTGATGACCGCATACCAGCAGGTCCGCACCGGCCAGACCGTCCACATCGGACCGAAGACCACCTCGTTCCGGGACTGGGCGATCCGGCTCGCCGACCACGCCACCGACGGCTTCGCCGACGAACTGGACCACTGGACGACCGTGGCCGCCACGCCGACCGCCATCCCGCTCGACCGGCACGGCCCGAACACCGTGGCCTCGCAGCGTGAAGTAACCGTGCGGCTCACCGCCGACGAGACCGCCGCGCTGCTCCGCGACGTGCCCGGCGTGTACCGGACGCAGGTCAACGACGTGCTGCTGACGGCGCTCGGCCGCGTGCTGGCCGACTGGACCGGGCGCTCCCGCGTGCTGGTGGATCTGGAGGGCCACGGCCGCGAGGAGTTGTTCACCGACGTCGACCTGTCCCGCACGGTCGGCTGGTTCACCACCGTGTTCCCGGTCGCGCTCGACGTCCCCGACGGTGGTTGGGGTGCCGCGCTGAAGTCGGTGAAGGAGCAGTTGCGCGCGGTGCCCCGGCGTGGCATCGGGTACGGCGCCCTGCGTCACCTCGCCCGCACCGCGCCCGGCTGCGACCCGCGGATCAGCTTCAACTACCTGGGCCGGTTCGCCGAGGACCAGCGCGACCTCGCACTGTCCGTCGACCCGAACGCCCCGCGCCCCCACCTGCTGGACGTGGTGGGCCAGGTTCGCGGCGACCGGCTGGCGTTCACGTTCCACTACAGCGAGAACGCGCACGACGCGGCCACGATCACCCGGTTGGCCGACGGGTTCGCCGAAGCGCTGCGCGGGATCGTCGCGCACTGCGCCGAGCCGGAGGCGGGTGGCCGCACGCCGTCCGACTTCCCGCTGGCCGACCTGACCCAGGACGAGGTGGACCGGATCACCGGCGCCGACGCGTACCCGCTCACCCCGATGCAGGCGGGCATGGTGTTCCACGGCCTGGGCGACCAGGGCGTGTACTTCCAGCAGACCACGTTCGTGGTGGACGGCGTCACGGACTCCGCCGAGTTCGCCCGCGCCTGGCAGCGGGTGGTCGACCGCACGCCCGTGCTGCGCAGTTCTGTGCTGTGGGAGGGCGTGCGCGAGCCGTTGCAGGTTGTGCACGACCACGCCACCGTGCCGTTCACGTTCCTGGACTGGAGCGGCCTGGGGGACGCCAACCGCGCCGACCGGCTGCACGCGCTGCTGGCCGAGGACCGGGCGGAGGGCATGGACCTGGGCACGCCGCCGTTGATGCGGGTCGCGATCGCGCGGCTCTCCCCCACCAGCGTGCAGGTGCTGTGGACGTTCCACCACGTGCTGCTGGACGGCTGGAGCGTCTTCCACGTGCTGTCCGACGTGCTCAGCCCCGGTGAACCGCCGGAACGCCGACCGTTCCGCGATTACGTCGCCTGGCTGACCCGGCAGGACGACCACGACGAGGCCGAGGCGTACTGGCGCGGGGTGCTCGGCACGGTCGACGCGCCGACCCCGCTGCCCGCCGACCGCCCCGCGCCGCACGGCACGTCGTCCGAACGGCTCCCGATGACGCTCACCGAGGCCGAATCCGGGCAGCTGTACGAGTTCGCCCGCCGGCACCGGCTCACGCCGAGCGCGATCGTGCAGGGCGCGTGGGCGTTGCTGCTGGCGCATTCCAGCGGCAAGCGCGACGTGTGCTTCGGCGCGACCGTGTCCGGCCGTCCGGCCGACCTGCCCGGCGTGGACTCGATCACCGGCATCTTCATCAACACCCTGCCCGTCCGGGTCGAGGTCGACGGCGCCGCGCCGGTCGCGGACTGGCTGCGCGCGTTGCAGGACGCCCAGGCCGACTCGCGGCGGTTCGAGCACGTGCCGCTGACCGACATCCAGTCGTGGAGCGGGGTCGAGCGCGGCACCGCCTTGTTCGACAGCGTGGTGGTGTTCGAGAACTACCCGGTCGAGTCGGCCGAGGGCATGGGCCTGCGCGAGCTGTCCGCGATCGAGACCACCAGCTTCCCGCTCAGCGTCACCGCGTACCCGGCCGAACGGCTCGGCGTGCTGCTCGGCTACGAGCCGGCGATGTTCGAGCGGGCCACCGTCGAGCGGCTGGGCGAACGGCTGCACCGGCTGCTCGTGGGCCTGGTCGCCGACCCGGACCGGCCGGTGGCCGACGTGCCGTGGCTGTCCGAGGCGGAGATCCGCCGGGTGATCGTCGACTGGAACGACACGGCGGTCGATGAACCGACCGGCACGATCCCCGAGCTGTTCACCGCGCAGGTGGCGCGCACACCCGACGCGGTGGCGGTGACGGGTAGTGGGAGGAGCCTGACCTACCGGGCGCTGGACGAGACGGCCAACCGGCTGGCGCACCACCTGATCAGGTCCGGGGTCGGGCCGGAGTCGGTGGTGGCGTTGAAGTTCCCCCGTTCGGTGGACCTCGTGATCGCGGTGCTGGGCGTGCTGAAGGCAGGGGCGGCCTACCTGCCCGTCGACGTCTCCTACCCGGCCGATCGCATCGCGTACATGATCGCCGATTCCCGGGCGGCGCTCGTCCTGGACGGCATCCCGGACCTGTCCGGGATGCCCGACGACGCACCGGAGGTGGTGCTGCGGCAGGAGAACGCCGCGTACGTGATCTACACGTCCGGGTCCACCGGCCGGCCCAAGGGAGTGGTCGTGTCCCACGCCGGTCTGGCGACGTTCTCCACCGCCGAGATCGCGCACTTCGACGTGTCACCGGGCGACCGCGTCCTCCAGTTCTCCTCACCCGCCTTCGACGCCTCGGTCCTCGAACTGTGCATGGCGCTGCCCGCCGGAGCCACCCTGGTCGTGCCGCCACCCGGGCCGCTGCTCGGCCGGCACCTCGCCCGGTTCGTCACCGACTTCGACATCACCCACGCCCTGATCCCGCCGGCCGCCCTCGCCACCCTCCCCGACGCCGAACTCCCCACCCTGCGCACGCTCGTCGTCGGCGGTGACGCCAGTTCGGCCGAACTCGTGCGGCGGTGGGCGCCCGGCCGACGGATGATCAACGCCTACGGCCCCACCGAGTCCACCGTCGTCACCACCTGGAGCGACCCGCTCGAACCCGGCGGCACACCACCGATCGGACGCCCCATCCCAGGCACCGCGGTGCGCGTGCTGGACGACGAGCTCAAGCCCGTCCCGGCCGGCGTCACCGGCGAGCTGTACATCGCGGGCATCGGCCTGGCCCGCGGCTACCTGAACCGACCGGGCCTGACCGCGCAACGGTTCGTGGCCGACCCGTTCGGCGCCGCGTCCGGTTCTTCGGCCGGCGAACGGATGTACCGCACCGGCGACCTGGCCCGCTGGGACGACACCGGCACCCTGCACTACCTGGGCCGCGCCGACCAGCAGGTGAAGATCCGCGGGTTCCGGGTCGAGCTGGGCGAGGTGGAATCGGTCCTCGCGGCGCATCCTGCCGTCGCCCAGGTCGTTGTAGTGCCGAACGAGCACCGCTTGGTGGCGTACTTCGTGCCGGACAAGCCGACTACGGCATCGGAGTTGCGCGACCACACGGCCGAGGTCCTGCCCGACCACATGGTCCCAGCGGCGTTCGTCGCACTGGAAAGCATGCCGCTGACCGTGAGCGGCAAGCTCGACCGCGTCGCGCTTCCCGCGCCCGAGCGCGACGCGGTCACGTCCAGGGAGTACGTCGCACCGCGCACCGAGACCGAAGAGGCGATCGCCGCGATCTGGGCGGACGTGCTCGGCGTCGGCGAGGTCGGCGTGGAGGACAGCTTCTTCGCACTCGGCGGCGACTCGATCCGCGGCCTGCACATCACTTCCCGCACCAAGTCGGCGTTCGGCGTCGACCTCTCCCCCCGTGACGTCCTCACCGCCCGCACCGTCGCCGCCCTGGCCGAACTGGTCGAGGAACTGGTGCTCGCGGACCTCGAAGCTCTCGTTGCCGACACGGAGGCGTGACCCCGCCATGACTACGTCCAAGCACGACCGCATCTCCGCGTTGCCGGAGCACGTGCGCGAACTCCTCCGTGCCCGGCTCGCGGGCAAGGCGGCCGGCCAACCCGCGCGCGCCGACGTGATCCCGCCCGCGCCGCGGGACGAGCCGCTGCCGCTGTCGGCGGGTCAGCAGCGGCTGTGGTTCCTCGCCCAGTTCCAGCCGGAGAGCACCGAGTACACCAGCGCGGTGGCGTTGCGGCTCACCGGGTCGCTCGACCTGCCCCGGCTGACCGCGGCACTGCGCGGGCTGGTGCGCCGGCATGAGTCGCTGCGCACCACGTTCGACCAGGTCGACGGCCGGCCGGTGCAGGTGGTGCACGACGACGTCGACTTCGACGTGGCCGCCACCGACGACCTGCAAGCGGAGCTGGACCGGCCGTTCGACCTGCGGCAGGGGCCCTTGTTCCGCGCCTCGCTGTTGAGACCGGCGGGGTCCGATGACGTGCACGTGCTGCTGCTGACGTCGCACCACATCGTCGTGGACGGGTGGTCGCTCGGCCTGCTGATGGACGAGCTGGCCGCGCTCTACCGCGGCGAGACCCTGGCCCCGCCGACCCTCCAGTACGCCGACTACGCCGTGTGGCAACGGGGACGGCCGGTGGACACGGGCTTCTGGGTCGACCGGCTCGCGGGCGTCGTGCCGCTGGAGCTGCCCACGGACCGGCCACGCCCGGCGGAGCGCACGTCCGCGGGCGCCACGCACGAGTTCGCGGTGCCCACCCGGCTGGCCGGCGACCTGGCCGAGTTGGCCCGGATCAACGAGACCACGCTGTTCACCACGCTCACGGCCGCGTGCAAGCTGCTGCTGGCCCGCTACTCCGGGCAGGACGACATCGCGGTCGGCACGGTCACCAGCGGGCGGGAACGGCCGGAGCTGGCCGGGCTGGTCGGCTTCCTCGTCGGCACGGTGGTGCTGCGGGACACCGTGGACACGTCACGGTCGTTCGCCGAGTTCCTGGCGCAGGTCAACCGCACCGCGCTGGACGCGTTCGCGCACGCCGACGTGCCGTTCGACCGGGTGGTGGAGGCGGTCGGCGCGACCCGCGACCCGAGCCGCACGCCGCTGTTCGACGTGATGGTGGTGCTGCAGAACGCTTCCCGGGCGCTGCCCGAGCTGCCCGGATTGCGCGTCGAGGACCACCCGCTCACCCGCGAGTGGGCGAACTTCGACCTGAGCATCGACTTCACCCAGACCGACGACGGCATCCACGGCGTCGTGGAGTACAGCACCGAGCTGTTCGACGCGGCCACGATCGACCGGATGTCGCAGCACCTGCTGGTGCTGCTGGCGGGCATCACCGCCGACCCGCACCGGCCGATGGCCGAGCTGTCGCTGCTGCTCGGCGACGAGCCGGCGGGCAAGGGTCGGGACCTCGACGTCCCGGCCACCACGTTCCCCGCCCTGTTCGAGGCACAGGTCCGCCGCACGCCGGACGCCACAGCACTGGTGTGCGAGGACATCCGGCTCACGTTCGCCGAAGTGGACGCGCGGGCCAACCGGCTGGCCCACCACCTGCTGCGCGAGGGTGTCGAGCCCGAGCAGGTCGTCGCGCTGTCGCTGCCGCGCGGTGTCGAGTCGGTGATCGGCATCCTGGGCATCCTCAAGGCCGGCGCGGTGTACCTGCCCGTGGACCCGGGACTGCCCGAGGCCCGCAGGCGCTACCTGCTGGAGGACTCCCGCGCGGTGCTCGTGATCGACGCGCCGGTCGACACCTCGGGCCTGCCCGGGACCGACCCGGTGGTGTCGACGCGGCCTGACCACGCGGCGTACGTGATCTACACCTCCGGCTCCACCGGCAAGCCCAAGGGCGTCGTGGTGGAGCACAGGCAGCTGGTCAACCTGCTGCACAACCACCGCGCGGACTTCGCGGGCGAGCACATGCGCGTCGCCGTGTCCGCCGTGTTCTCCTTCGACACGTCCTGGGAGGGCCCGCTGCTCATGGCCGACGGCCACGAGCTGCACGTGCTCACCGACGACGTGCGGCTGGAGCCGACCGCGCTGGTGCGGTACGTGCGGGAACACCGGATCGACTTCCTCGACCTCACCCCGTCCTACGTGCGGCAGCTCCTCCCGGCGGGCCTGCTCGACGGCGAGTGGCGCCCCAGGGTGCTGATGCTCGGCGGTGAGGCCCTGGGCACGGCGCTGTGGCAGGAGCTGGCGCGGGCCGACGTCGCCGCCTACAACTTCTACGGACCCACCGAGACCACGGTGGACGCGGTGTCGTGCCGGATCACGGGCCACCGCCCGGTCATCGGCCGACCGCTGGCCAACCTCACCGCGCGGGTGCTGGACGAAGACCTGCGGCCGTTGCCGGTCGGCGTGCCCGGCGAGCTGTTCCTCGCGGGGCCCCAGGTGGCCCGCGGCTACCTCTACCGGCCCGGCCTGACCGCGGACCGCTTCCTGGCCGACCCCTACGGCGAGCCCGGCACCCGCATGTACCGCACGGGCGACAAGGTGCGGATGCTTGCCGTCGGCGGAGCCGACAATCAGACAGAGCGGCACGTCCTCGAGTATCTCGGCCGGACCGACGAGCAGGTCAAGATCCGCGGTTTCCGGATCGAGCCCGGCGAGGTCGAGGCCGCGCTGCTGAGCCACCCGACCGTGCGGGAAGCCGCTGTGGTCGCGCGCACCGACGGCGAGCACACCCGGCTGGTCGGGTACGTCGTCACGACCGGCCCGGCGGACCTGCGGGAGCACCTGCGGCGGTCGCTGCCGGAGTACTCGGTGCCGTCGGCGTTCGTCCGGCTGGACCACCTCCCGCTGACCGCCAACGGCAAGCTGGACAAGGCCGCGCTGCCCGCGCCGCAAGCCGTCGGTGACGGCGAGTTCGTCGCGCCGCGCACACCGGTCGAAGCCGAGCTGGCCCGGATCTGGGCCGAGGTGCTGGGCGCGGACCGGATCGGCGTGGAGGACAACTTCTTCGCGGTGGGCGGCGATTCGATCCTGTCCATCCAGCTGGTGTCCCGCGCCCGGCAGGCCGGGCTGCACCTGACCTCGCGGGACGTGTTCCGGCACCAGACCATCGCCGAGTTGGCGCTGGTGGTGTCGGAGGCCAAGGCGGCCGAGCCCGAACGCCTGTTCACCGGACCCGCGCCGCTCACGCCGATCCAGCGGTGGTTCTTCACCGAGCACGGGCCGTTGCGGCACTTCACGATGTCGCTGCTGGTGGAGCTGGACCCACAAGTGGACGCCGAAACGCTGCGGGATGCCGTGCGGACCGTCGTCCGGCACCACGACGCGCTGCGAATGCGGTTCCGCCAGGTCGACGGGCAGTGGGCGCAGGAGGTCGCGGACACCGAGGCCGACGTGTTCCGGGTGGGTACGGACGTGGAGACGACCACGCGTGAGGCGCAACGCAGCCTGGACCTGGAGGAAGGGCCGTTGCTGCGCGCGGTGTTCTTCCCCGGCGAGCGGCCGGCACTGCTGCTGACCGTGCACCACCTCGTCATGGACGGGGTGTCGTGGCGCATCGCGCTCGGCGACCTGGAACAGGCCTACCGGGGTGTGCCGCTGGAGCCGGTCGGCACGTCGTTCACTCAGTGGGCACATCGGCTGGACGAGCACGTGCGGTCCGGCGCGTTGGACCACGCACACGAGTACTGGAGTTCCCTGCCGGAACCGGAGGCGCTGCCGGTGGACCGGGACGGCGCGAACACGGCCGCTTCGGCACGCCTGGTGTCGGTGCGGCTGGACCGTGCGACGACGGACGCGTTGCTGACCGCCGTGCCGCCGGTGTACCGGACGCAGGTCAACGACGTGCTGCTGAGCGCGTTGGGGCGGGCGTTGGCGGAGTGGACCGGCCGTGACGCGGTGAGCGTGACGCTGGAGGGCCACGGCCGTGAGGAGTTGGTGCCGGGCACCGACCTGACCCGCACGGTCGGCTGGTTCACCACGCAGTTCCCGGTGGTGCTGGAGGCGACCGACGACTGGGACCGGACGTTGAAGTCGGTCAAGGGGTCGCTGCGCGCGGTGCCGCACCGGGGGTTGAGCTTCGGTGCCCTCGACGTCGGGCGTCCGGGCGGCGGAAAGCTGCCCCAGGTCTCGTTCAACTACCACGGTCGGTTCGACGTCACCGGCGGCGGCTTCTACCTGGCCCGCCGGGACGACGTCGGCGCGGACCTGGCGCCCGAGGAGACGCGCAGCCACCTGCTGGACGTGACGGGGCTGATCGAGCACGGCGAGTTGGAGCTGAGCTGGCAGTACTCCGCGCACGTGCACGACGAGGAGACCGTACGGCGGCTGGCCGAGCGGACGCTCGACGGGCTGCGCGAGATCGTGGCCCACTGCGCGCAGCCGGGTGTCAGTGGCCGCACGCCCTCGGACTTCCCGCTGGCACGGCTCACGCAGGATCAGGTGGACGCCATCGCGGGGCCGGACGTGGAGGACATCTACCCGCTCACGCCGTTGCAAGCGGGCATGGTGTTCCACAGCCTGGTCGAGCCCGGCGCGTACGTGGACCGGATGCGGCTGGTGCTCGACGGTGTCGGTGATCCGGCGGCGTTGCGGCAGGCGTGGCAGCGCGTGGTCGACCGGACGCCGGTCCTGCGGTCAAGCGTGGTGTGGGAAGGAGTGGCCGAGCCGGTGCAGGTGGTGCACCGGCACGTCAAGCTGCCCGGCGGGCCGGTGGACGGGCCGTTCGACCTGGGTGTCGCACCGCTGCTGCGGGTCGACGTCACGCCGCTCGGCGGTGACCGGGTGGAGCTGGTGTGGTCGTCGCACCACGTGATCCTGGACGGCTGGAGCACGGCGCAGGTGTTCGGCGAGGTGCTGGAGCAGTACCGGGCGATCACCACCGGCACCCCCGCCCGGTTGCCCGCGCGGCGGCCGTTCCGGGACTACCTGGAGTGGTTGGCGGCGCAGGACCAGGCCTCCGCCGAGTCGCACTGGCGCACGGTGCTGTCCGATGTGGACGGTCCGACGCCGCTGCCGTTCGACCGGAAGCCCGCGCGGGCGCACCGGTCCGAGGCGTCCGAGTCGGTGCGGTTCTCGCTGGACCTGGGTGACGCCGTGCAGCGCGCGGGCCTGACCGTGAACACGGTCGTGCAAGGCGCGTGGGCTCTGCTGCTGGCCCGTGCGTGCGGTGAGGACGACGTGGTGTTCGGCAGCACGGTGTCCGGTCGCCCGGCCGAGCTGGCGGGCGTCGAGTCCATGGTCGGCATGTTGATCAACACCGTGCCGACCCGGGCGGTCGTGGACGGCACGGCCGAGGTGGGCACGTGGCTGCGCGCGTTCCAGACCGCGCAGAGCGAGTCCCGGCGGTTCGAGCACACATCCCTGTCCGAGATCCAGTCGTGGGCCGGTGTCCGGCTGTTCGACAGTGTGGTGGTGTTCGAGAACTACCCGTACGACCCGGACGGTGACGGGCCGCGCGTGGTCGAGGTGAAGGGCGTCGACAACACGACCCTGCCCTTGACGCTGAGCGCGTCCCTCACGGACCACCTGAAGATCGACCTCGCCTACGACCCCGAGCTGTTCGACGCCGCGACGGCCGAACGGCTCGCCGGATGGCTGCGGGCGCTGGTGGAAGCGATCGCGGCCGACCCGTCGGCGCGGATCGCGGACCTGCCGTGGCTGTCCGACGCCGAGCGCCACCAGGTCCTGGTGGAGTGGAACCGGACCGCGCGCGACATGCCGTCCGCGCTGTACCCGGAGGTGTTCGCCGAGCAGGTCCGCCGGACGCCGGACGCGTCCGCGCTGGTGTTCCGGGAGACCTCGCTGACGTTCGCCGAGCTGGACGCGCGCGCGAACCGGCTGGCACACCACCTGTTGGCACATGGTGCCTGGCCAGAAGAGACAAGCGCGGAACGCACGGTCGCGGTGCTGCTGCCGCGTTCGGCGGACTCGATCGTCGCCGTGCTGGCGGTGTTCAAGGCGGGGGCGGTGTACCTGCCGATCGACCCGCAACTGCCCGCCGAACGCATCGAGTTCCTCTTGCGTGACGCCAAACCGGCGTTGGTGCTGGACGCGATGCCCGACCTGACCGGACAGCCCGACACCGCGCCCGGGGTCGAGCTGCGCCCGGAGCACGCCGCCTACCTGATCTACACGTCCGGGTCGACCGGCACGCCCAAGGGTGTGGTGGTGGAGCACCGGCAGTTGGCGAACCTGTACTACGCCAACAACGAAGACCTGAAGATGTACGAGCCGACCCGGTTCGCCGTCACCGCCACGTTCTCCTTCGACACGTCGTGGGAGGGCCTGCTGTTCCTGGCCGCCGGCAACGAGCTGCACGTCATCGACGACGAGCTGCGGCTCGACCCCTCCGCGCTGGTCGGGTACCTGGAGCGGCACGGCATCGGGATGGTCGACGTCACCCCGTCCTACGCGCGGCAGTTGGTGCAGGCCGGGCTGCTGAAGTCGGGGCTGCGCCGGGTCATGGTCGGCGGCGAGGCGGTGGACGCGGCGCTGTGGCGGCAGATCGCCGAGTCGCCCGTCGAGGGCGTCAACTACTACGGGCCGACCGAGGTCACGGTGGACTCGGTGGGGACCCTCATGGCCGGCGAACGGCCGGTGATCGGCCGTCCGCTGTCCAACCTCAGGGCGTACGTGCTGGACGCCGACCTGCGGCCGGTGCCGCCCGGTGTGCCCGGCGAGCTGTTCCTGGGTGGCGCCCAGGTGGCACGCGGCTACCTGGACCGGCCGGGGTTGACCGCGCAACGGTTCGTGGCCGACCCCTTCGGCCCGGCCGGGGCGCGGATGTACCGCACCGGCGACCGCGTGCGGTGGGTCGACGGGGTGTTGGAGTACCTGGGCCGGGCGGACGACCAGGTCAAGCTGCGGGGCTTCCGGATCGAGCCCGGTGAAGTCGAAGCGGCGCTGCTGGGCGTGCCCGGCGTGCTCCAGTCGGCGGTGGTGGTCCGCGAGAACCGCCTGATCGGATACGTGACCGGCACGCCGGAGACCGATCCGCGTGACGCGCTGGCCCGGACGTTGCCCGACTACCTGGTGCCGTCGGCGGTCGTGGTCCTGGACGAGCTTCCGTTGTCGCCCAGCGGGAAGTTGGACCGGCGGGCGTTGCCGGAACCCGACCTGACCGGTGGTGACTTCGTCGCGCCACGCACCGAGGCCGAACGGGCCGTCGCCGAGGTGCTGGCCGACGTGCTCGGCTTGGACCGGGTCGGCGCGACGGACGACTTCTTCCGCCTCGGCGGTGACTCGATCCTCAGCATCCGCGTGACCTCGCGGTTGCGCGCGGCGTTCGGCGTGCAGTTGTCGCCGCGCGCGGTGTTCGAACACCCCACGGTGTCCGGGCTCGCCGCCGCCATCCTCGTGGCGGCGGGCTCCGGCAAGGTGGAGGTGGACGCCATCCCGGTGATCCCGCGTGGTGGCGTCCACCCTTCCTCCATCCACGTCACGGTCGACCAGTCGCCCGCCCAGCGGCGGCTGTGGTTCCTGGACCAGTTCGAACCCGGCAGCACCGAGTACGTCACGCCCACCGCGTTGCGCCTGCACGGGCCGCTGGACCTCGTCGCGCTGGGACGCGCCCTCGACGGCCTGGTGGCACGGCACGAGTCGCTGCGCACCACCTTCGACGACGGCGTGCAGATCGTGCACGAGCCGTACGACGTGGTGCTCTCTGTTGAGCAGCGGCCGTGGGAAGAGGTGCTGCTGGAGGAGGTGGGCACGCCGTTCGACCTGCGTGAAGGGCCGCTGTTCCGGACGCGGCTGGTCCGGGTGACGCCCGAAGAGCACGTGCTCGTGATGACGCTGCACCACATCATCACGGACGGCTGGTCGACCGGTGTGCTGGCACGCGATCTCGGCGCGTTGTACGCGGGTGAAGAGCTGCCGCCGCCGGCCGTGCAGTACGTGGACTACACGGCCTGGTTGAAGGACACCCCGGTCGACTACTGGGCCGGGCACCTGGCCGGTGTGCCGCCGCTGGAGCTGCCGACCGATCGGCCGCGTGCGGCGGTGCGCGGCACGGCGGGCGCGAAGCACGAGTTCACCGTGCCCGCGTCGGTGGCGAAGGCCGTGAAGGCGCTGGCCGCCGAACGCGGTGACACCCTGTTCACCGCCTTGCTGGCGGCCACGAAGGTGCTACTGGCCCGCTACACCGGGCAGGACGACATCGCGGTCGGCACGGCGGTGTCCGGACGTGGACCGGCCGAGCTGGACGACGTGGTGGGCCTGTTCGTGAACACCGTGGCGCTTCGGTCCGCAGTGGACTTGAGGCGGTCGTTCGCCGAGGTGCTGGAGGACGTTCGGACCACCGTGCGGACCGGTTTCGCGCACCAGGACGTGCCGTTCGAGCGGGTGGTGGAGGCGGTCCGCCCGGACCGCGACCCGAGCCGCAACGCGTTGTTCGACGTCATGGTGCTGATGGAGAACTTCGACACCGCCATGCCCGAGTTGACCGGGCTCCGGGTGGAGGAGGTCCGACTGCCGCTGCTCACGTCGACGTGCGACCTGACGTTCGAGTTCGGCGAGGCGGACGGCGAGCTGCGCGGCGCGGTCGAGTACAGCACCGACCTGTTCGACCAGACGACCGTCGACCGGATGACCCGGCACCTGGTCACGCTGCTGGCCGGGATCACCGCGCGGCCGGACCGCCCGTTGACCGAGGTGCCGCTGCTGCTCGGTGACGAGCCGGACGGCCGCGGCGTGCGGCTGGACGTGCCGAACCTGACGTTCCGCGATCTCTTCGAGGAGCAGGCGAAGCGCACGCCCGACGCCACCGCGCTGGTGTGCGACGACGTCCGCCTCACCTACGCCGAGGTCGACGCACGGGCCAACCGGCTCGCTCACCACCTGCTGGCACAGGGCGCTTCCCCGGAACGGACCGTCGCGGTGTCGCTGCCGCGTTCCGCCGATTCCGTGGTGGCGATCCTGGCCGTGCACAAGGCGGGCGCGGTGTACCTGCCGATCGACCACGACCTGCCCCGCGCACGTGTGGACTTCCTGCTCGGCGACGCGAAGCCGACGCTGGTGTTGGACGCCGTGCCGGACCTCACCGGGCTTCCCGCCACCAGTCCGGACGTGCCGCTGCGGCCCGACCAGGCCGCGTACGTGATCTACACGTCCGGCTCGACCGGTGTGCCCAAGGGCGTGGTGGTCGAGCACCGGCAGTTGGCGAACCTCCTGCACAACCACCACCGGACGTTCTCGGCCCGGCGGCTGCGGGTCGCGCTGAGCGCGGTCTTCTCGTTCGACACGTCGTGGGAGGGCCCGCTGCTCATGGCCGACGGCCACGAGCTGCACGTGCTCACCGACGATGTCCGCCTCGAACCGGCCGCGCTGGTCGGGTACGTGCGAGAACACCGGATCGACTTCCTCGACCTGACCCCGTCCTACGTGCAGCAGCTCATCCCGGCCGGCCTGCTCGACGGCGAGCACGTGCCGAAGGTGCTCATGCTCGGCGGCGAGGCGCTGCCCGACTCGCTGTGGCGCGAGCTGGCCCGGTCGAGGACCACCGCGCACAACTACTACGGCCCCACCGAGGTCACCGTCGACGCGGTCGCCACGCCGGTCACCGGCGACCGTCCGCTGATCGGCCGTCCGCTGGGCAACCTCGTCGCCCACGTGCTGGACGACGACCTGCGGCCGGTGCCGGTGGGCGTGCCGGGCGCGCTGTTCCTCGGCGGCGCCCAGGTCGCTCGCGGTTACCTCAACCGGCCGGGCCTCACCGCGCAGCGGTTCCTGCCCGACCCGTTCGGCGAGCCCGGTTCCCGGATGTACCGGACCGGCGACCGCGTCCGCTGGGTCGGCGACCAGCTCGACTACCTGGGCCGCGACGACGACCAGGTGAAGGTCCGCGGGTTCCGGATCGAACTCGGCGAGGTGGAGTCGGCGCTGCTGAACCACCCCGACGTGACCCAGGCGGCCGTGGTGGCACGCGAGCACAACGGCCACCAGCGGCTCGTCGCCTACACCGTCGGCACGGCCACCGACCTCGCCGGCTGGCTCAAGCAGCGGCTGCCGGACTACCTGGTGCCGTCGGCGTTCGTGCCGCTGGAGGCGTTGCCGCTGACGTCGAGCGGCAAGGTGGACCGGCGGGCGCTGCCCGCGCCGACGTTCGCCGAAGCCGGGTACGTGGCGCCCGAACCGGGTGTGGCGGCCACGCTCGCCGACATCTGGGCCGACGTGCTGGGCGTCGAACGGGTCGGCGCGCGGGACAACTTCTTCGCGCTCGGCGGCGACTCGATCCTGAGCATGCAGGTCGTGTCGCGGGCCCGGCAGCTCGGGCTGAAGCTGACCTCCAAGGACGTCTTCCTCCGCCAGACGGTCGCGGACCTCGCTTTGGCCGTCACCGAGACCACCGGGCCGACCCACCAGGCCGTGACCGGACCAGCGCCTCTTACCCCGATCCAGCGCTGGTTCTTCACCGAACAGGGCCCGTTGGCGCACTTCACCATGTCGGTGGTGGTGGAGTTGGGTGACGTCGAGCCCGCCGCGGTGCAGGCCGCCGTGCGGGCCGTGGTCGCCCACCACGACGCGTTGCGGCTGCGGTTCAGCCAGGTGGACGGCGTGTGGCGGCAGGAGGTGGCGGAGGACGAGCCGAACGTGTTCCGCGTCGCCTCCACTGCCGACCTCGCCGCCGAAGCCGACCTGGCCCGCGCGAGCCTCGACTTGAGGCGCGGGCCGCTGGTGCGCGCGGTGCTGTTCCCCGACGGCAGGCTGTTCGTCACCGCGCACCACCTGGTGGTCGACGCGGTGTCGTGGCGGATCCTGCTGGCGGACCTGGACACCGTGCTGGCGGGCGGCGGACTCGGCCCGAAGAGCACGGCGTTCACCGACTGGGCGCGCAGGCTGGACCGGCACGTGCTGGACGGCCGGTTCGACCACGCCCTCCCGCACTGGACCGCCGTGCCGGTGGAGGAACCCGTGCCGACGGAGGCCGGCGCCGCGCGGAGCGTGTCGGTCCGGTTGAGCCGAGCCGAGACCGACGCGCTGCTGCACGCCGTTCCGGACGCCTACCGGACGCAGGTCAACGACGTGCTGCTCACCGCGCTCACGTCGGCGTTCGACGGGCGGGCCCTGATCGCGCTGGAAGGCCACGGCCGCGAGGAGCTGTTCGACGGTGTGGACCTGTCCCGGACGGTCGGCTGGTTCACCGCGCAGTTCCCGGTGGCGGTCGAACTGCCCGAAGGTGACTGGGGGGCCGCGCTCAAGTCGGTCAAGGAGCAATTGCGGGCCGTCCCCGACAAGGGTTTGAGCTATGAAGCCCTGAAGTACCACGACCGCGGCCTGACCGGCGCGCTGCCGCGGGTGTGCTTCAACTACCTGGGCCAGTGGGACGGTGAACTATCCGAATCATCAGACACCGAAGCCGACCACGGTCGGGAGGTGCCGGACGACCTGACCCGCCCGCACCTGCTGGACATCACCGCGGCGGTGTCGGCGGGCGAACTCGTGGTGGACTGGGAGTACTCCACCGAGGCCCACGACGAAGCCGACGTCCGGGCGATGGCGGACCGGATGGCGGACGCCCTGCGCGGGATCGCGGCGTTCTGCGCCCGGCCCGACGCCTGGGGCCGCACGCCGTCCGACTTCCCGCTGGCCACGCTGACCGCCGAGCAGGTGGACCGGATCGCCGACCGGGACGTCGAGGACGTCTACCCGCTCACGCCGTTGCAGGCGGGCATGTTGTTCCACAACCTGGTGGACGGCGGCACCGCGTACGTCAACCAACTGCGCGTGCGACTGTCCGATGTGGACCCGGCACGGTTGGCGCAGGCGTGGCAACGGGTCGTCGACCGCACGCCGATCCTGCGTTCTGAAGTGGTGTGGGAGGGTCTGGACGAGCCGGTGCAGGTCGTGCGGCGCGGCGTGACCGTGCCGGTGACCTACGCCCCCGTCACGGACGAGCTGGTCGCAGCGGACGCCGCCGCCGGCGTGGACCTGACCTCGGCGCCGTTGATGCGGTTGACCATCGGGCGGGTGTCCGACACCGAGGTCGACCTGTTGTGGACGTCGCACCACGTGCTGTTGGACGGCTGGAGCACGGCGCAGGTGTTCGGCGAGGTGCTGAACGAGTGCGCGGGCGGCACGGCACCGGTCCGGCGGCCGTTCCGGGACTACCTGGCCTGGCTCGCCGACCTGGACCAGACCGCCGCCGAGTCGCACTGGCGCGGCGTGCTGGCCGGGTTCGAGGCGCCCACTCCCCTGCCGTTCGACCGGCCGCCGGCCGAGGCGCACCGGGCCGAGTCGTCCGCCCGGGTCGTGCTCGACCTACCCGCCGAACGGCTGGACGCGGTCGCCCGCACCCACGGCCTCACGGTGAACACGCTGGTCCAAGGCGCGTGGGCCCTGCTGTTGGCGCGGACCTCGGGACAGCGGGACGTGGTGTTCGGCAGCACGGTGTCCGGTCGGCCGCCCGAGCTGCCCGGCGTCGAGTCGATGGTCGGGATGTTCATCAACACCGTGCCCACCAGGGTGACCGTGGAGCCCGAGGCCGACGTGGTCGGCTGGTTGCGGCGGTTGCAGGAGGCGCAGATCGAGTCCCGCCGGTTCGAGCACGTGTCGCTGGCGCAGGTGCAGGGATGGGCCGGGACCGGATCGGGTCTGTTCGACAGCCTGCTGGCGTTCGAGAACTACCCCGTGGACAAGGACACCCCCGACGGCGGGCCGCGTGTCGGCGAGGCGAGCGGAATGGACACCACCACGTTCCCGCTCACGGTGGCCGCGCACGTGGACGACTCGCTGCACGTGGAGTTGACCTACGACCCGCGCCTGTTCGACGCCTCCACCATGACCGCGCTCGGCGACCGGTTGAGTCGGCTGCTCGACGGGATCGGCGCCGATCCGGACCGGCGGGTGTTCGAACTGCCGTGGCTGTCCGACGCCGACCTGGACCGGGTGCTGACGTCGTGGCGTGGCCCGGCGTCCGTGGTCGAGGACACCATCCCGTCACTGTTCGCCGCACAGGCGGCACGCACACCGGACGCGGTCGCCGTGATGGGTGGCGGGATGAGCTTTACCTACCGGGAATTGGACGAGCGCGCGAACCGGCTGGCGCACCACCTGATCGGGGTCGGAGTCGGGCCGGAGTCGGTGGTGGCGTTGACGTTCCCGCGGTCGCCGGACCTCGTCGTGTCGATCCTGGGCGTGCTCAAGGCGGGCGCGGCCTACCTGCCGGTCGACGTCTCGTACCCGGCCGACCGCATCGCCTACATGATCGCCGACGCACGGCCGGCGCTCGTCCTGGACGCTCTGCCGGACCTGTCCGGGCTGCCCGCCGACGCACCGGACGTGATGCTGCGGCCGGAACACGCGGCCTACGTGATCTACACGTCGGGTTCGACAGGCAAGCCCAAGGGCGTGGTCGTGACGCACGCCGGTCTGGCGACCTTCTCGGCCGCCGAGATCGCGCACTTCGACGTGTCACCGGGCGACCGGGTGCTCCAGTTCTCCTCCCCGAGCTTCGACGCCTCGGTGCTGGAGCTGTGCATGGCACTGCCCTCCGGTGCCACGCTGGTCGTGCCGCCGCCCGGACCACTGCTGGGTGAACAACTGACCGCGTTCGTCACCGAATTCGGCATCACCCACGCCCTGATCCCGCCGGCCGCGCTCGCCACCGTCCCGGACGGCGACCTGCCGACCCTGCGCACCCTCGTGGTGGGCGGCGACGCGACCTCCGCCGACCTCGTGCGCCGGTGGGCGCCAGGCCGACGGATGATCAACGCCTACGGCCCGACCGAGTCCACCGTGGTCACGTCGTGGAGCGAGGCGCTGGAACCCGGCGGCACGCCCCCGGTCGGCCGTCCCATCCCCGGCACCTCGGTCCGCGTGCTGGACGACGCGTTGCAGCCCGTGCCGGTCGGCGTCACCGGAGAGCTGTACGTCTCGGGCATCGGCCTGGCGCGCGGCTACCTGGACCGGCCGGGGTTGACCGCACAGCGGTTCGTCGCCGACCCGTTCGGGAGGCCCGGTGCGCGGATGTACCGCACCGGCGACCTGGTCCGCATCCGTGACGACGGTCAGTTGGCCTTCATGGGCCGCGCCGACCAGCAGGTGAAGCTGCGCGGTTTCCGGATCGAACTGGGCGAGATCGAGGCCGTGCTGGCCATGCACGACGCCGTGGCCCAGGTCGCGGTCGTCCTGCGCGAGAACCGTCTGGTCGCCTACTACGTGCCCGTGGGACGGGTGGACGCCGCCGAGTTGCGCGAGCACGCCGGACAGCAGTTGCCCGAGTACATGGTCCCCACCGCGTACGTGGTGCTGGAACGGTTGCCGCTCAACACCAGCGGCAAGCTGGACCGGGCCGCGCTGCCCGCGCCGGAACGGGAGGCGTCGACGGCGGGCGGGTTCGTCGCGCCGCGCACCGAGGCCGAACGACTGGTCGCCGACGTGTGGGCCGACGTGCTGGGGCTGGACGAGGTGGGCGCCGAGGACAACTTCTTCACCCTCGGCGGCGACTCGATCTCCAGCATCCGGGTGGTGTCGCGGCTGCGGGCGTCCTACGACGTCTCGCCTCGCGACCTGTTCGACCACCCGACCGTGACGGCGCTCGCGGCCCGGCTGTCCGGGTCCACGGCCGACGTCACGGTGATCCCCCGCGTCGACGGTGACGTGCCGTTGTCGTTCGCGCAGCAGCGGTTGTGGTTCCTCGACCAGTTCTCACCCGGCGGCACCGAGTACGTGACGCCGCTGGCCGTGCGGCTGCGTGGCGCGTTGGACGTGCCCCGGCTGGAACGGGCGCTGACGGGGTTGGTGGCGCGGCACGAGTCGCTGCGGACCACGTTCCCTGCGGTGGACGGGCTGCCGGTGGCGGTCGTGCACCCGCCAACCGACGTCGTGCTGCCGGTGGTCGGCGAGATGCCCGCTTTGGAGCCGTTCGACCTGTCCGAGGGGCCGTTGTTCCGGCCGGTGCTGGTGCGGCGCGGGCCGGACGACCACGTGCTGGCGTTGACCATGCACCACATCGTCACCGACGGCTGGTCCGGCGGCGTTCTGATGGCCGACCTGACCGCGCTGTACGGCGGCGCGGAGCTGCCGCCGCTGCCCATCCGGTACGGCGATTTCGCCGCGTGGCAACGGGAACAGCCGCTGGACGTGCAGCTGGACTACTGGCGCGGGCAGTTGGCGGACGTGCCCGCGCTGGAGCTGCCGACCGACCGGCCACGGCCGCCGGTGCAGACGACGGCGGGCGCGCAGACCGAGTTCGTGGTGCCCGCGCCGGTCGCCAATCGTTTGCGTGAGCTGGCACGGGCCGTGGACGGCACGTTGTTCATGGCGTTGGTGGCGGCCTGCCAGGTGTTGTTCCACCGGTGGTCCGGGCAGGACGACTTCGCGGTGGGCACGGTGGCGTCGGGGCGGGACCGGCCGGAGACGCAGGACCTGGTCGGGTTCTTCGTCAACACCGTGACGCTGAGGGCGCGGATCGAGCCGTCGGCGACGTTCCCGGAGTTCCTGGTCCGGACGCGCGACACCGTGCTGGACGCGTTCGCGCACCAGGAGGTGCCGTTCGAACGGGTGGTGGACGCGGTGCAGCCGGACCGTGACACCAGTCGCACGCCGTTGTTCCAAGCGGTGGTGGCGTTGCAGAACTCGCCGCAGGCCACCGGTTTCCCGGGCCTGGAAGCGTCCGATGTCGGGCAGCCGGTGGCGAGCACCGGGTTCGACGTGACGGTGGAGTTCACCGAGGAGGACGACGGGCGGCTGCACGGGGCGTTCGAGTACAACACCGACCTGTTCGACGCGGGCACGGTCAGGCGACTGGTCGAGCACCTGGGCGTGCTGCTGTCCGGGATCGCGGCGGACGCCGACCGTCCACTGTGGTCGTTGCCGGTGTTGCCCGAGGGCGAGCGGAAGTCGTTGGAGGAGTGGGGTTCGACGGGTCCGGCGATCGACGGTCCCGGGTTCGTCGAGCTGGTCGAGGCGCAGGTGGCGCGGACGCCGCACGCGTTGGCGCTGACGGGTGCGGTCGACGTGACGTACGCGGAGCTGAACGCCCGGGCGAACCGGTTGGCACATCACCTGATCGGGCTCGGCGCCGGGCCGGAGCGGATCGTCGCGCTGCGGCTGCCCCGCTCGGTCGACCTCGTGGTGGCCGAGCTGGCGGTGCTGAAGTCCGGCGCCGCGTTCCTGCCGGTCGACCCGGAGTACCCGGCGGAGCGGATCTCGTTCATGCTCGCCGACGCCCGGCCGCTGGTGGTGCTGGACGGTCCGGTCGACGTGTCCGGACAACCCGACACCGATCCCGGCGTGCGGGTGCGGCCCGAGCACGCGGCGTACATGATCTACACGTCCGGGTCGACCGGGCGGCCGAAGGGCGTCGTGGTGACGCACGCCGGTCTGGCCACGTTCTCGGCGGCCGAGATCGCGCACTTCCGGGTGTCGCAGGGTGACCGGGTGCTGGAGTTCTCCTCCCCCAGCTTCGACGCGTCGGTGCTGGAGCTGTGCATGTCGCTGCCGGCGGGTGCGGCGCTGGTCGTGCCGCCGCCGGGGCCGCTGCTCGGCGACCAGTTGGCCGAGGTGATCGACGCGTTCGGGGTGACGCACGCGTTGATCCCGCCGGTGGCGCTGGCGACCGTGCCGGACGCGGCGCTGCCGACGTTCCGCACGCTGGTCGTGGGCGGTGACGCGTGTTCGGCGGATCTGGTGCGGCGGTGGGCTCCCGGCCGACGGATGATCAACGCCTACGGTCCGACCGAGTCCACGGTAGTCACGTCGTGGAGCGAGCCGCTGGAACCCGGTGGTGTGCCGCCGATCGGGCGGCCGATCCCGGGAACGACGGTGCACGTGCTGGACGACGCGTTGCAGCCCGTCCCGGTCGGTGTGCCCGGTGAGCTGCACGTGTCGGGTGTCGGCCTGGCGCGCGGCTACCTGGACCGGCCTGGGCTGACCGCCTCGCGGTTCGTGGCGAACCCGTTCGGACCGCCCGGGTCGCGGATGTACCGCACGGGCGACGTGGTGCGGTGGAACGCGTCCGGGGTGCTGGAGTTCGTCGGACGGTCCGACGAGCAGGTGAAGATCCGGGGCTTCCGGATCGAGCTCGGCGAGATCGAGACGGCGTTGCTGCGGCACCCGGACGTGCGTGAGGCGGTCGTGGTGGCGCGGGCCGACGCCCGTGGCCACAAGCGGCTCGTCGCGTACGTGGTGGGCGAGGTGGCGAAGGTCCGGGACTTCCTGGCCGAGTCGCTGCCGGACTACCTGGTGCCGTCGCTGTTCGTGCCGGTGGACGCGTTGCCGATCAGCTCGAACGGCAAGGTGGACCGGGCGCGGCTGCCCGAGCCGGACTTCTCGGCGCTGACCGGCGGCGAGCACGTCGCGCCGTCCGGGCCGGTGGAGGAGGCGTTGGCGGCGGTGTGGGCGGACGTGCTCGGCGTGCCGCGCGTCGGGGTGGAGGACAACTTCTTCTCGCTCGGCGGCGACTCGATCCTGAGCATGCAGGTGGTGGCGCGGTCGCGGCAGGCCGGATACCGGTTCGCCACACGGGACCTCTTCACGCACCAGACCATCGCTTCCTTGGCGCCGCACGTGTCGGTGGAGGTCGTGTCGGCGGCCGACCGGGCGCCGGTGGTGGGCGACGTGCCGTTGACGCCGATCCAGCACTGGTTCCTGAACTCGGGGCGGCGCAACCCGCACCACTTCAACCAGTCGCACATGGTGGAGCTGGACCCGGCGGTGGACGTGGCGACGTTGCGGCGGGCGTTGGGCGAGTTGGTGGCGCACCACGACGCGTTGCGGCTGCGGTTCACGTCGGTCGACGGGGTGTGGCGGCAGCACAACGACGAGGTGCGCGATGTCGACGTGCTGACCGTGGTCGACGGGATGTCGGAGGCCGTCGCCGACGAGGTGCACGCGTCGTTCGACCTGGCGTCCGGTCCGCTGTTCCGGGCAGTGCTGTTCCAGGCCGCGCAGCCGGTGTTGTTGCTGGTCGCGCACCACCTGGTGGTGGACGGGGTGTCGTGGCGGATCCTGCTGGACGACCTGGACACCGCGTACCGGGGTGGTGACCTGGGCGCCAAGACGACGTCGTACCAGGAGTGGGCGCGACGGTTGGAGGCGCACGTGCTCGGCGGTGGATTGGACGACGAGATCGAGCACTGGAGCACGACGTTCCCGCCGTCTCCCACGCCTGAGGGCGCTACGGAGGCGGTCACGGTGGAGTTGTCGGAGGAGGACACGGACGCGTTGTTGCGCGGTGCGCCCGCCGCGTACCGGACCCGGATCAACGACGTGCTGCTGACCGCGTTGGCGTGGGCGCTGTCCCGGTGGACCGGGTCGTCACGGGTCGCGGTGGACCTGGAGGGCCACGGGCGGGAGGACGTGCTGGACGTGGACCTGTCGCGGACTGTCGGCTGGTTCACCACCATGTACCCGGTGGCGTTGGACGTGCCGGAAGGGACCTGGCGTGACGGGACTTGGCGGGACCGGGTGAAGTCGGTGCGGCGGCAGTTGCGGGCCGTGCCGGGGAACGGTTTCGGCTACGGGGCGCTGCGTCAGCACGGCCTGGTGCCCGACGCCGGACGGCCCGCGGTGTCGTTCAACTACCTGGGCCAGTTCGACGGCGGTTCGGCCGAGGCGACCGGGCTGTACCGGTCGGCGCTGCCGTCCGTCGGCCTGGACCACGACCCGGCGGACGCCGGGGACCACGTGCTGGACGTGGTCGGCGAGGCCGGTAAGACACTGGGCTTCACCTGGTATTACCACCCGTCGGTGCACCCGGCCGCCGAGGTCGAGGCTGTGGTCGCCGACTTCGCCGCCGCGTTGCGCGCGATCGCCGCTGATTGCCGGGGTGCGGCATGACCACGTCGTTGGCGCGCAATCGCAACTACACGCTGTTGTGGGGCGGTCAGGCGCTGGCCGAGGTGGGGTTCAGCGCCACGATGCTGGCGTTGCCGCTGCTGGTGCTGATCATCACCGGGTCGCCGATGCTGTCGGGCCTGGTGCTGACCGTGGACGCCACGGCGCAACTGCTGGTGGGGCTGCCCGCCGGGGCGTTGGTGGACCGGTGGGACCGCCGTCGGATCATGCTGTGCTGCGAGGCGGTCCAGGTGGTCGCCTTGGGCGGGCTGGTGGCGGCGTTGTGGTTCGACGCCGTCACGATGCCGCACATCATGGCGGTGGCCGCGGTGCTGGGTGTGTGCCGGGCGTTGTTCGAGCCGGCGGAGGACGCGTGCCTGCCCCGGCTCGTGCCGGAGTCCCAGCTGGCGACCGCGGTGGCGATGAACAGCGCCCGGTCGTCGTTGGGGCAGATGGCGGGGACGGCGCTGGGCGGCCTGCTGCTGGCCGTGACGCGGTGGCTGCCGTTCCTGGTGGACATGGTCACGCACGTGGTGGCGTTCGTGGCGCTGCTGTTCCTGCGGGTGCCGCCGTCCGCGCCGGTCGAGTCCCACCCGCACCTGCTGCGGTCGATCGGTCAAGGGCTGCGGTGGGTGTGGAGCCGGCGCGAGATCCGGGTGACGGCGCTGTGCGCGGTGGTGCTCAACCTGTTCTTCACCGCGTTCTACCTGGTCGTCATCGTGCTGGTGAAGGACCAGGGCGAGTCGGCCGGCGCGATCGGCGTGATGGCGGCGATGCTCGGGGTCGGCGGTGTGCTGGGCGCGCTGGCCGCGCCGTTCCTGCACCGGGCGCTGGGGCCGCACCGGTCGATCGCGTCGGTGTTCTGGGTGCTGACGCTGCTGGTGCCGTGCGCGTTGCTGGTCGAGTCGCCGTACCTGATCGGGGTGCTGTTCGCGCTGATGGCGTTCCTGGCGCCGACCGCCAACACCACCATCAGCACCCATCAACTGCTCCTCACCCCCGATGAGCTGCGAGGACGGCTGAGCGGGGTGATGGGGGTCGTCGTCGGAGCCGCCGGCGCCATCGGCCCCCTGGTGGGCGGCGCGCTGACCGAAGCGCTGTCCGCCCGTACCTCCGTCGTGGTGTGCGCGGTGGGGATTTCGCTGGTCACGGTATTCGTCACGTTGAGCCCGACTCTGCGGGAGTACGGGAAAGTCCAGGAGGAGAAGGCATGAGGGACGACATCGCTTACCAGGTGCTCGTGAACGACGAGGGTCAGTACTCGCTGTGGCCGGCGCACCACGACGTGCCCGCCGGGTGGCGGTTCGAGGGCACCAAGGGCACGAAGGACGAGTGCTCGGCGCACGTGGACGAGGTGTGGACCGACATGCGCCCAGCCTCCCTACGCGCCGCGATGGACTGAGGCAGGCGTGCGGCCCACGGGGATTCCACCCGTGGGCCGCTCGGCACCTGCCGGAGCCCGAACGGATCGCCAGTCGAGCTGTTGCGGCGACGTGCCTACTTCCCGAAGTCGAGAGCCACCAGCTCATCAAACCGATACCAGCACCTGGTCAGAACAGCGCGATCACCGCGCCGATGACACCGCACGCCACCAGCGCCGTCACCACGCCACGCCGCAGGACGAGCAGCCAGAGCGCGGCGAGGCCGAGCAGGACGAACTGCCAGGGCCGGTCCAGTGACCAGGCCAGCGGCAGGGTGGAACCGGCGATCGCGCCGATGGCGGCGGCGCCCGCGCCGGTCAGGAACGCCTGCGCACGGTCGTTGTCCCGCAGCCGTTCCAGCCTGGGGCCGCCCACGATGACCATCACGAACGAGGGCGCGAACGCGACGAACGCGGCCAGCAGCCCGCCACCCAGGCCGGCGGCGGCGTACCCGACCACGGCGACCGTCTGCACCACCGGCCCCGGCGTGATCTGACCGAGCGCCACCGCGTTGAGGAACTGCGCGTCGGACATCCACCCGTACGTGTGCACGGCGTCCTCCCGCATCAACGGGATGATGACGAACCCGCCGCCGTACGACAGCGCGCCGACCTTGGCGGACACCCACGCCAGCGCGCCCAGCCCTCCCCCGGCGGCAGGCAACGCGAGCACGACAGGCCACGCGGCACGTCGACCGGACGGTGCACGGACCGCGATCTCCACCAGCCCGGCCGCGATGAGCACCAGCACGAGCCACGGACCCGTCACCGCCGCCGCGACCCCGCCGGCCAGCAGGTACAGCACCCACCGCACACGGGCCGCCTTGGCCGCGCCGATGCGCTGCCGACTACCGGGGATCAACCCCCACGCCGCGTGCGCCGCCACCGCCGGCACCGCCGCGCCCGCCCCGGCCGCCGCGCCCGTCACCCACGCCGGGGCGTTGTCGGCCAGGAACAACACGGCCAGCGCGAGGATCAGCAGCAGCCCCGGCACGATGAAGCACAGGCCGCCGACCAGCGCACCCGCCGTGCCGCGCAGCCTCCACGCGCACAGGATCGCGAGCTGCGTCGACGCCGGCCCCGGCAACAGGTTCGTCACCGCGATGCCGTCCTCGAACTCGCGGTCGGTCAGCCAGCCGCGCCGGGTGACGCACAGGTCCCGCAGCAACGCGATGTGCGCGGGCGGTCCGCCGAACCCGATGCAGCCGATACGCCCCCACTCGCGTGCGATGGTCGCCAAGCCGATCCGGGTCACGGTGCGATCCTCGCTGGCGCCCCAGGCCCGGTCAAACGATCATTGGGTGACGTCAGTACAGCGGTCACTGTATGGTTCCGCTCATGCTGAAGTGTGAGACGCGCGAGGACGCCTTGGCGCGGTTGGGCAAGGCGCTGGCCGACCCGACCCGCTGCCGCATCCTCGTCGGCCTGCTGGACGGGATCAGCTACCCGGCCCAACTCGCCGACCACCTGGGGCTGACCCGCTCGAACGTCTCCAACCACCTGTCCTGCCTGCGCGGGTGCGGGCTGGTGGTGGCCGCCTACGAGGGCCGCAAGGTCCGCTACGCCCTGGCCGACGTCCACCTGGCACGGGCGTTGAGCGAGCTGGTCAAGGTCGTGCTCGCGGTCGACACCGCCGAGCCGTGCCTCGACGACGAGCCGGCCCTGACCGCGGTGGAGGCGGGCCGATGAGCACCGACCCCACCCCGGCGCCTGACGGGTGCGCGGACGGCTGCTGCTCGACCAAGGCCGCCGACACCTCGAAACTGGACCCGCCGCGGCGTGCCCTGCTGACCCGCCGGGTGCGGCTGCTGGTCGCCGCCACGATCACCTACAACGTGATCGAGGCGATCGTGGCGATCACCGCCGGGACCATCGCCTCGTCCACCGCCCTGATCGGCTTCGGCCTGGACTCGGTCATCGAAGTCGCCTCGGCGACCGCCGTGGCCTGGCAGTTCTCCGGCAAGGACCCGGAGGCGCGCGAGCGGGTGGCGTTGAAGGTCATCGCGGTGTCGTTCTTCGCGCTGGCCGCCTACGTCACGGTCGAGTCGGCGCGCTCCCTGCTGGGCGCCGAGGCCGCCGACCACTCCACGGTCGGCATCGTGCTGGCGGCGGTGTCACTGCTGGTCATGCCGTTCCTCTCGGCCGCGCAACGCCGCGCCGGACGTGAGCTGGGCTCGGCCAGCGCCGTCGCGGACTCCAAGCAGACGTTGCTGTGCACCTACCTGTCCGGCGTGCTGCTGGTCGGCCTGCTGCTCAACTCGCTGTTCGGCTGGTCCTGGGCCGACCCGGTCGTCGCCCTGGTCATCGCCGCCGTCGCCGTCAAGGAAGGCCGGGAAGCCTGGCGCGGCGACCACTGCTGCTGACGGACCTACATCTACGTCACCGGCACGATCCGGGCCGCCAGCAGCTCGCCGTCCTCGATGTCGAGCAGTCCGATGGTGCCGTGCGGCTGGCGGCGGCGGTCAGTGGGTGAACCGGGGTTGAAGACGCGCACGCCGTCGCCGGTGACGTCCATCGGGATGTGGGAGTGGCCGAACACGACCAGGTCGGCCTCGGGGAACCGGCGGCGCATCCGCGCGGTGCGGCCGGCCGCCTGGCCGCTGTCGTGGATCATCGCCACGCGCAGGCCCGCGAGGTCCAGTTCGACGGTCTCCGGCGCTCCCCACGCGACCACGTCCGGGCCGTCGTTGTTGCCGCACACGGCGGTCACCGGCGCGTACTGCGCCAGCTCGTCCAACACGGACGCCACGCAGACGTCCCCTGCATGCAGGACGACCTCCGCGCCGCGCAGGTGCTTCGCCACTTCCGGGGGACACGACTTCCACCGCCGGGGCGCGTGGGTGTCCGACAGCACGACGACCCGCATGGCTCGGACCGTACCGCCCGCCGGCCCTTGAGGTCAGGTCGCAGCGGGATCAGGTCACGGCGGGGCCGGCGTCGCCGCTGACGCTCAGCTCCCGGAGGAACTCGTGGCACCGCTTGGCGCGCTCGGAGTCCTCCTCCATCACCTGCCGGAAGAAATCGGCAATGTCCCGCTTGCCCGCGTTCTCCGCGTCACGCACGTATTGCCCGTAGTCGTGGCCCGCCTTGAGCGCGTGGTACTGGACGGAGATGAGGTCGTAGGTGACGTCGTCGAAGCCGGTCTCGCCGGTGGCCATGGCCGCTCCTCGGTGGTCGGGTCGGTCGGGTGGTCGGGTCGGGTGGTCGTCCACTGCGCGCACCACTGCCGCACCACTGCCGTACCCGTCCCATACCCGGCGGCGGCCCGACCAACCGCGCGTCACCGGGTGGCTCTGACTGGCAGGGACCAAGGGTTGCTTGTACGGTGCGAAATCGGGTTGAGACGACAGCCTGATCCGGCGTGACGCGGCACATCCCGCATCCTCGGCTGGAGGAACCCATGAGAATCGCAGTCGTTTCGGCCCACGCGAGCCCGCTGCCCGTGCTGAACGACTCCGAGGATGGCGGCCAGGACGTCCACGTGGCCGATCTGGCGGCGGCCCTGGCCACGGCCGGGCACGACGTCGTGGTGCACACCCGGCGTGATTCGGTGCGACCGCACGACGTGGTGCGCACCCGTCAGGGTTACGACGTGGTCCACGTGACGGCCGGGCCGCCGACCCCACTTCACCCGGACGAGCTACTACCCCACCTGGACGACTTCACCAGGTTCCTGCGCGACCAGTGGCGGGCCGACCCGCCGGACGTGGTGCACGCCCACTACTGGACGTCCGGCGTGGCGTCGGTGCTGGCGGCCAACGGGCTCGGCGTGCCGGTGGTGCAGACGTTCCACTCGTTGGGGGTGCTGGAGCAGGTCGACGGCGAGGACGTGCCGGAGGCTCGCGTGTCCACCGAACGGCTGCTCGGCCGTGAAGCGAGCCGGGTCGTGGCCGGCTGCACGGACGAGAAGACGCAGCTGGTGCGGCAGGGTGTGCCGCGCACGCGGATCGCCGTGGTGCCGCCGGGTGTGGACGTCGAGCGGTTCAAGCCGGACGGGCCGCGGCTCAACCGTCGGTTGCCGCACCGACTGGTCGCGCCCGCCACCGGGGCCGAGGACGTGATCGCGGCGTTGCGGTCGGTGTGGGACACCGAGTTGGTCGTGGTCGGCGGCCGGCCGGGTGATGTGCGCTGGTTGCGTGAGCACGCGCGCGTGCAGGAGGTCGGCGACCGGGTGCGGCTGGTCGGCCGGGTGCCGCGGGTGGCGATGCCCGCGTTGCTGAGGTCCGCCGACGTGGTGGTGTGCGCTGGGTCGAGCGGGTCGACCGCGCCGCTGGAAGCCATGGCGTGCGGTGTGCCGGTGGTGGCCGCCACCGTCGGGGCGGCGACCGACACGGTCGTGGACGGCGTCACCGGACTGCTCGTGCCGCCGAACGACCCCAAGACCCTCGCCCGCGCGCTGCGCCCCCTGTTGGCGGACGTCGCCCGCCGCGACGCGTACGGCATCGCCGCCGCCGACCGCGTCGAAGCCCGGTACAGCACGGCGCGGATCGCCGCCGAGACGGTCCGCGTCTACGTGGAGGCGACCGGCTGCGCGGAGGCCGTCGAGGCGTCGGCGCACGAGGGTTAAGGAAACGCCGCGATCGAGACTTCCGGAACACCGCCTAGCCGAGGTCGGGCCGGGTCGTCCCCGCCGGGTACTCGCTGAGGCGGTCCATGAGGTCGTCGGCCGCGCCGTACGCGCGCAGCCGCATCGGCCGGGGGTCGCCGGGATGGTCACCGCGCAGCATCGCCGCCACGAACGCGGCCACCTCCGCCGTCGCGGGCAGCACGTCACCCCGCAGGTAGGCGATGACGACCGGTGGTTCGCCCGTGAGGGTCTCCACCGCGCCGGCCCAGCCGAACTCCTCGTCCCACAGCAAGGCGAGGTCCTGGTCGGGGAGGGACGGCACGTACCCCTCCACGGCGAGGTATGCGGTCGCGGGCGGGCCGGGGTCGGCGCACGAGCACTCCCCCACCAGCCCCAACTCCGCCGCGACCGCCGTCACGTACCGCTGGAGGCCGCGGGCCGGTGTGTTGTCGAAGTCGAGGTCAGGGTCCACCGCCTCCACCCCCGTTGTCCTGACGGTGACGTTCCAGTCCGACTACCCGGCGGGTGTGCGTGCAAAACGGCCGATCGGCCTGTTCTTCTGGGGCGACAGCCCTGACCGTGACCGCCAGGAACCCCATAGGAAGTCCACAGGCGGCACGCGGGAACCGGAGTCAGGGTGGTCCTATGGCAACGCCCATCCACGACCGCGGACTCGCCTTCGACCTCGCCACGCTCACCCGCAGGCGGGCCTTGGCGCTCTTCGGCGGCGTCGGGCTCGCCTCCCTCGCCGCGTGCGACACCGGTGACGGCCAGTCCGCGACCACCACCAGCGCCGCGGCGGCCGAATGCGGTGACGTGATCCGGAGGAGACCGCCGGGCCGTTCCCCGGTGACGGGTCCAACGGCCCGAACGTGCTCACCCAGTCGGGGATCGTGCGCGGTGACATCCGCACCAGCTTCGGCACGGCTTCGTGCACCGCCGAGGGGGTGCCACTGCGGATTGAGCTCGCGCTGCCGGACAACGGATCGGGGTGCGCGCCGTTCGCGGGGGCGGCGGGCACGAAGATCATCACGTCCCAGCTCGCGCTGCCCGAGCAGGTCTGCAAGACGGTGTCCGGCACCGCCGGGTACGTGCAGAGCGTGCGGAACATGGCGCGGACGTCGTTGGAGGACGACACCGTGTTCCGCGACGGGCACGATTCGCAGTTGGCGGACGTCACCGGTGACGTGGACTCCGGCTACACCGCGTCGCTCGCCGTGCGGGTGTGATCAGCGAAGGGTGAGCACCACGTGCGCTGCCACCAGCAGGCCGCACGTGACGGTGTGCGTGATCGGGTTGTGCGTGAGCAGCGCGGCGAACTCGCGCAGGAACGCGCTGGGCAGGAAGTACCACGCCGTGGGCGCGCCGATGATCTGCATCCGCAGCCGGAGCCGGCGGGCCAGGACGGCGGCGCGGAACACGTGGAAGTTGTTGGTCACCGCCACGGCACGGCCGCTCCAGCCGCGTTCGTCGAGGAGTTTCGCGCTGTACTGGAGGTTCTGCTCGGTGGTGGTCGCGCGGTCCTCCAGCACGATCAGGTCGTCGGGCACGTCGCGGCGCAGCAGGTAGTCACGCATCGCCGCCGCCTCGGACACCTTCTCGTCCGGCCCTTGTCCGCCTGAGACGACGAGCAGCGGCGTGCGGCCCGACTCGACTTCGCGCCGGTACAGGTGGATGCCGCGGTCCAGCCTGCTCGCCAGCAGCGGCGGGACGCGGTCGCCCATCAACCCCGCCCCCAGCACCACGACCGCGTCGAAGCCCGTGCGGCGGCCGATGCTGCCGTAGACGATCGAGTACAGCAGCAGGCTGACGAACAGGAACGCGACGTAGGCGGCCACGATCAGCAGTGATCCGATCACCGCGTCGACCACCGGTCCGGTGTGCGCGGTGGCGAAGCCGAACGCGTAGACGACGCCGAAGATCGCGAGGCCGGCGAGCAGCGACAGCAGGTTCGCCGGCCGGAACCCCTCCCGCTTCAGCATCAGCACACCGTTCGCGATCAGGGCGGTCGGCAGCACGAACCCCAGCCCGAGCAGGAGGGCCAGGAACCCGTACCCGACCACGACGGCCGTCCACCCGCCGTACGCCGACGCCCGGAAGAGCAGCCACAGCAGGAGGAACACCAACGTCACCCCGAGCCACACCGCGTTCCCGATCCGCCGCCGGTCGCGGATCACGCCGACCACGAAGAACAGGGCAGGCACGATGGCCGCGATCCCGAAGATCATGGACAGGAATCTAAGCGGCTCCCCACCCGACCGCGCGACTCCCCATCCCCAAACCCCCGTGAGTCCTACGTTCACGTCCCGTGAGTCCTACGTTCAGGACCCCCGAATTCAACGCTCAGAACGGCGGCCGGTTGTTCTGAGCGTTGAACTCGGGGTACGGGAACGTAGGACTCACGGGGTCTGAACGTAGGACTCACGGGGTCTGGAGGTTCGACTCGCGGGGGTTGGGGGTTCGACTCGCGGGTTAGGCGAGGTCGTCCAGCAGGTCGGGGTCGGGGGCGGTGGCGGCTTCTGCTTCGGCCTCGCGGTCGGGCAGGACGGTGGCGAGGTAGGAGCGGAGGGCGGCGGTGGTGCCCACGTCACGGCCCGCGTGCTCGGACAGGTACCAGCGGTGGACGAGGACCTCGTGGAACAGCTCCGCCGGGGCCAGCACGCCGAGCAGGTCGGGCGGAACGGCCGCGACCACCGGGTCGTACACCTCGTTGCGCCACAAGTGACCCGCGGTCGTCTCGGGCACCGGCGCGCCGTCGCGCTGCTCCAGGTACGCGCGGAACGAGCGGAGGTCGTTGAGCAGCCGGCGGGCCTGCCCCTCCTGCACCTCCAGCCCGGTGAGCTTGAACAGCTCGCGCCGGTGCTGGCCGATCTCGGCCACCCGGATGTCCACCCGCAGCCGCGCCCCGCTGTCCGACGTGACCAGCTCCACCTCGCCGACGTCGAAGCCCAGGTCGTTGAGCCGCCGCAGCCGTTCGGCGACCCGGTAACGCTGCTCGTCCAGCTGGAAGAACTCCTCCCGCGTCACCTCGTCCCACAACGCCGCATAACGCACGGGCACGCCGTCCGCGACCTCGACCGGGTCGATGTCCGGCGGCAGCAGACCACCGGCTTCGAGGTCCATCAGCTCACCGCCGATGCGCTCCCGTGCCAGGTCCACGTCGTACGTGCGCTGGCCGATGGACAGCACCGGGTGGCGTTCCACGGTCTCGGCGTCGACCAGGTACGCGGCCAGGTTGCCCGCGTCGAGCCGGAACAGCGTGTTCGACAGCGAGCAGTCACCCCAGAACGTGCCCGACAGGTGCAGCCGGACCAGAAGTTCGACCAGCACGTCCACCAGGCGGTCGGCCGAGTGCTCGCCGCGCGGGCTGGAGAACAGGTATCGGTAGGACATCGAATGTTCGAGGTAGCGCGTAACGAGGATGGCCTGCTGGTCGTCCGGCCGGTCGACGCACAGCCCGAGCACCGACACCGCGGGCATGCCCTCCCGCTCCATGTCGCCGAGCACCGCGTATTCGTGCCGCGCGAGCGCTTCGGCGATCTCCTTCAGCGCGTACACCTGGCCTTCGCTGGCCACGAACCGGACCACGTGCCGCGAGATGCCCCGCTGTGGCACGGTGAGCAGCAGCCGTTCGTCCCACTCCTCCAGCGGCTGTGCCCAGGGCAGGGAGAGCAGGCCACCGGCCTCGGCGGCGGGTGGGCGGAAGAGGAATCGCATGTGCTCCCCGTGGCTGGTGCGCGGACGATCGGAAGCTACCCGTTTCGCGGCCCCCGTATCCACGCGTCCCAAGGAATGGCCTGTTCACCACGATCAAGACTCCGAGCCGGAACGACAAAGCGTGGCACAGGTCACACCCGAGTGGTTCAACGTGGGACGTCCTCTGAAGGGTTTCCCGACCGCAACGGAAACCGACAGCGGGAGAAGGGGGCGCCGTGCCGGACGACGACTTCGACCAGTTCGTCACCGAACGTCTTGATCGACTATTGCGCTATGCCACGGCCCTGACGTGCGACAAGCACCTCGCCCAGGACATCGTCCAGGACGTGCTGCTGCGCGCGCGGCAGCGGTGGGGGCGGATCGGGGCGATGACGGCCCCCTACCTCTACGTCAAGCGGATGGTGACCAACGAGTTCCTGTCGTGGCGTCGCCGCAAGGCCGCGCATGACGTGTCCTCGACCCACGCCACGCTGAACGACCTGGCGCCGACGGTCGCCGACCACGCCGTGCGGCACGCCGAACGGGACGCGATGCGCGCCCGGATCGCGGTCCTGCCGCGCAAACAACGGGCGGCGCTCGTGCTGCGCTACTACGAGGACAGCACCGACGCGGAGATCGCCCAGATCCTGGGCTGCACGGAAGGCACCGTGCGCAGCCACATTTCCCGCGCGCTCCAGAAGCTGCGGGTCAACGAGAACATCCCGTCGGAGGCGCTGCGATGAACCACCAGGAAGACCTGATCCGCGAAGCGATCGCGGCCGAGGCGGACGAGGCGGTCGACTACCGCGTCGTGCTGTCCACCCTGCACCGCGCGAAGTCCCGACGACGGCCGACCGCGCTGTTCGCGGCCCTCGGGGTGACCGCCGCCGTCGCCGCCGTCGCGGTGATCGTGCCGCTGACCATGGACCGGGACTCGTCGTCCGGGACGGTGGCGCCGGCCGAACAGCCGTCGGGGCAGACCGCCGCGCCCGCGCAGAACGTGCTGCTGATCGGCCTGGACGAAGGCACGAACACCGATTCGGTCGTGCTGGCACGCCTCGGCCCGGACGGCTCGGCGAGCGTGGCGTCGCTGCCGCGCGACTCGTGGGTCGACATCCCCGGCGTGGGCGAGGGCAGGCTGAACTCCGCCTACCGCCGAGCCCACGCGACCGCTCAGGCCGAGGGACGGGACGGTCACGCGGCGGGCGCGGAGGCGCTGGTGCAGACGGTCGAGACGTTGACGGGCGCGCAGATCGACCACTACGCGTCGGTCGACATGGCGAGCTTCGGCGCGCTGGCCGACGCGGTCGGCGGGGTGGAGGTCTGCCTCAAGACGGCGGCCCGCGACCAGTACGCCGGCATCGACCTGCCCGCCGGGCGGCACTCGCTCGACGGTGCGCGGTCGTTGGCGTTCCTGCGGCAGCGCCACGGGCTCCCCCACGGCGACCTCGACCGGGTCGCGCGCCAGCAGGCGTTCCTGCGTTCCCTGGCGGCCAAGGTGGTCGGCGCCGGTGACCTGGCGAAGCTGAACGAACTGGTGGCGGTGGCGAGTGCCAACGTGCGCACCGACGCGGGGTGGAACCCGATGGACCTCGCCAAGCACCTGAACGGGACCGTGCGGACGGCGACCGTCCCCGTCGGCGAGGTGATCGACACGGCGGACGGCGCCGCCCTGGCCGTCGACCCGACGGTGGTGCGGGCGTTCGCGGCGGACTTCTTCGCCGACCAGCCCGCCTCGGCGTCCACCACGCCACCTGCGAACTCCACCGGCACGCCCAGCCCGCCGGCCCCGGACGACGGCTGCGTGAACTAGGACCACTAGCGTCACCGCGCATGACTCCGCGTCGCATCGTCATCCTCGGCGTCAGCGGCGCCGGCAAGTCGACGTTGGCGCACAAGCTGGTTCCGCTGGTCGACGGCACGCATGTCGAGCTTGACGCGATCCACCACGGCCCGAACTGGACGCCGACGCCGGTGGAGGAGTTCCGGGCGAGGCTCGCGGCGGCCACGGACGGCCCGGCCTGGGTGGTCGACGGCAACTACATCGACCGGACTGCGGCCGTCCTGTGGCACCGCGCGGATCTCGTGGTGTGGCTGGACCTGCCGTTGCGGGTGATCCTGCCGCGGTTGGTCCGGCGCAGCACGGCCCGGATCGTGCGCAGGTCCGAGTTGTGGAACGGCAACCGGGAAACGCTGAACGCCCTGGTCGGCTCGGATTCGCTGCTGGCGTGGGCGTACCACGCGCACCGTCGGCACCGTGCCGAGTACCCGGACCGGCTGGCGCGCAACGGCGTGCCGTGGGTGCGGCTGCGATCAGCCACCGAGGTGGGACGTTGGCTCGCCGGGTTCAGCACGGCGGGCCGCTAGGTCACGGCCGGCGTCGAAGCGTGACTTCGGCGCCGGTCGCGGCCGACCGCACCAGCGCTTCGCCCACCCGCGCGGTGCGTGCCGAGTGGGCCGGTGACACCAGCGGCGTGACCTTCTCCCGGACCGCTTCGGCGAACGCGGCGGTCTGGTGTTCGTAGGCGTCGGCGGCGGGCACGACCTCGTCGCGCACACCGTCCAGCGTGACGACCGTGATCAGCCCGTCCTCGACAGGGCTGGTCCACGCGTTGCGCACGGAGATCGAGCCGCGCGTGCCCTGGAACTCGTAGGCGGCGCGCGGCCCGTATTCGAGGCTGTAGTCCAGCACCGCCGAGCGGCCGTCGCCGAAGTCCATCGTGGCCACCGCGCTGAGGTCCACCTCACGCGAGTGGAACGTGGCACGCACCCGGAGCGGGTCGGCGCCGAACGCCCACAGCGGCACGTCGAACGCGTAGCAGCCGACGTCCCAGGTCGCGCCGCCGCCCAACGCCGGGTCGAACCGGATGTTGCCCTCGGTCGCGGTCGGGTAGGCGAACGCGGACCGCACCACCCGCAGGTCGCCGATCTCACCGGACGCGAGCAGTTCGGCGGCACGCACCTGCTGCGGGTGGAAGCGGTACATGTACGCCTCCATGACCACGAGGTCGGCGGCGGCGCGTTCGATCCGCACGCAGTCCTCTTCGGACAGTGCCATCGGCTTCTCGACCAGCACGTGCTTGCCCGCGTCCAGCGAGCGCAACGTCCACGGCACGTGCCGGGTGTTGGGCAGCGCGATGTACACGGCGTCGATGTCGGGGTCGGCCAGCAGCGCGTCGTAGCCGTCGTGCACCCGTGCCCCGAACGGTCGCGCCACCTCGGCGGCCGCCGCCTGCCGACCGGGACGGCTCGCCACCGCCGCGACCACGTTGCCGGGCGTCCGGTGTATCGCCGGCAGCACCCGGCCACTGATGTGGGCAGTGGCTCCCAGGACGCCCCAGCGCAGTGGCTTCACAACAAGACCTTAACCGCTTAACCGCACGCCCCCACACCGCCAGACCCCGTGAGTCCTACGTTCAGAACGCGCGAGTCGTACCTTCAGAACCACCGTGTCCTACGTTCAGGACCCCCGAATTCAACGCTCAGAACACGCGGACCACATCGTGGGCGGACCCCTCACCGAGCGGTTCAGGGGCGATCAGCGAGACTTGGGGGTATGAACGACGAGCCCGACGACCGGACCAGCTTCGCCGACCTCGGGTTGCGCCCCGAACTCCTCCGGGCGCTCACCGGCCTCGGCTACGAGGAGCCCACCCCCATCCAACGCGAGGCCATCCCGCCGTTGACCGAAGGCCGTGACCTGCTGGGACAGGCCGCGACCGGCACCGGCAAGACGGCCGCGTTCGCGCTGCCCGTGTTGGAGCGCTTGGCCGCCGCCGACCGGAACCGGCGGGCGCCGTTCGCGCTCGTGCTGGTGCCGACCCGCGAGCTGGCGGTGCAGGTCTCCGAAGCGGTGCACCGGTACGGCCGGGAGCTGGGCGCGCGGGTGCTGCCGATCTACGGCGGCCAGCCCATCGGGCGGCAGCTGCGGGTGCTGGAGCAGGGCGTGGACGTCGTGGTGGCCACTCCGGGACGCGCGGTGGACCACCTCAGCCGCGGCACGTTGAAGCTGGAGCAGCTGGAAGTCGTCGTGCTGGACGAGGCCGACGAGATGCTGGACATGGGCTTCGCCGAGGACCTGGACACGATCCTCGCCGAGACGCCGTCCGAACGGCAGACCGTGCTGTTCTCCGCGACCATGCCCGGCCGCATCGACCGGCTGGCCCGCACGCACCTGTCCGACCCGGTGCGCATCACCATCGGCCGCGAGCAGGCGGAGCCCGGCGAAGCGCCGAAGGTGCGACAGAGCGCGTACGTCGTGCCGCGTGCGCACAAGCCCGCCGCGCTGGGCCGCGTGCTGGACGTCGAGGCGCCGACCGCCGCGATCGTGTTCTGCCGCACGCGTGACGAGGTCGACCAGCTCACCGAGACCCTGAACGGGCGCGGCTACCGGGCGGAGTCGCTGCACGGCGGCATCAGCCAGGAGCAGCGCGACCGGGTGATGGCACGCCTGCGCAACGGCACCGCGGACCTGCTGGTGGCCACGGACGTGGCGGCACGCGGTCTGGACATCGAGCAGCTGACGCACGTCGTGAACTACAACGTGCCGTCCGCGCCGGAGTCGTACGTGCACCGCATCGGCCGGATCGGGCGGGCGGGCCGCGAGGGCGTCGCCATCACGCTGGCCGAGCCGCGCGAGCACGGGATGCTGAAGACGATCGAGCGCGTCACCAAGCAGCGCATCCACATGGAGAAGGTCCCGACGATCGCCGACCTGCGGGCCCGCAAGTTGGAGCTGACCAGGGCCGCGCTGCACGAGAGCCTGCTGGAGGACGACCTGGAGAAGTTCCGGGTCGTGGTGGAGACGCTGACCGACCAGTTCGACGTGATGGAGGTGGCGCTCGCGGCGGTCAAGCTCGCGCACGAGGCCACCGGCGCGGCGGCCGACGAGGAGGAGATCCCGGAGTACGTGCCGCGGTCCGGGCCGTCCGGTGAGCGTCGTGGACGCGAGGCCGGCGGCGAACGCCGTGAACCGCGCAAGCCGCGCCGCCCGTCCGCGGGCATGACGAGGCTGTTCGTCGGCGCGGGCCGCAGCTCGGGCATCCGACCGCAGGACCTGGTCGGCGCGATCGCGGGTGAGGCCAAGCTGAACGGCAGGGAGATCGGCGCGATCGAGATCGCCGACCGGTTCTCGCTGGTGGAGGTGCCGGAGTCGTCGGCGCAGCAGGTCATCGCGTCCCTGCGCGGCGCCACGATCAAGGGCCGCAAGGTGACCGTGCGCCGGGAGCGGGACGACCCGGCACGCTGACCCCTGCCCGACACCGTGTGACGTTCAGCCGGGCGGCTGGACCGGGTAGTCGACGGGCGCGGAGAGGTCCACGCCCCGCCACGGCTCACGCCTGGCCTCGACCTCGTCACCCCAGTGCCGCACGCCGGTCCAGCCGGGGTCGCCGGTCGTGCAGAAGTCCACCCAGGCCTGGAGCATGCGGCGGGACAGCGCGCGCTCGTCGTCTCCGGCCGGGCCCCCGAGCAAGAACTCGGCTCCATCCAGGGTGCCGAACGAGAACGGCACGTCCGCGGTGTGCCAGGCGGGCGGCCGGGTGAGCCGGGCCAGGAACGCCCGACCGTGCGCCTCGGCCAGCCGCGTGGTGGGTTCGCCGAACACGAAGTCGCCGGCGAGCCGTACCTGCGCGTCCTCGAAGTGCGCGTAAGCCGCCACGACGTGGTCCGGGACGCCCCACGCCCGACCGAACTCGCGCAGACCGGGTGGCCGGAACGTGCCGACCGCCTCGAACAGCAGGTACTCGACGTCGGTGTGGCACAGCAGGGCGTCGACGTCCGGGCGCAACGCGGGCAACCCGTCGGCGACCGGCCCGAACAGCACCGGGTCGTACGCCAACGGCCCGGTGCGCTGGGCCGCGGCGAGCGCGTCGGCGGAGGCCACGGTCGACTCGGGCGTCGACGTGTCGATCCACTCGGCGACCCGGCGCGCGAACCCCTGCGTGTAGAACCGGTTCGGCACGCTGTGCGCGATGACCCGCCTCACCGGCTCCCACGCGGCCAGGAACAACGCCGAACCGGCACCTGCCGACTGGCCGCCGACGGTGATCTTGTCCGGGTCGCCGCCGAACACCGCGATGTTCTCCCGCACCCAGCGCAGCGCCGCCCGCTGGTCGAGCAGCCCCCGGTTGTCCGGCCGCCCCGGCACGTGCCCGAAGCCCTCGAACCCCAGCCGGTAGTTGCACGTCACCACGACCAGTCCGGCACGGGCCAACGCGGCGCCGTCGTAGTCGGGCTGGGCGGACGAGCCGAACGTGTAGGCGCCGCCGTGCACGTAGAACAGCACCGGCCACGGACCATCCGAAGTGGACGGTGCCCAGACGTTGAGGCTCAGCACGTCCTCGTCGCCCGGCCGCCACACCGGTGCGCCGGGCAGCCGGACGGACTGCGGCGCGATCGGCCCGAACTCCAGGCAGTCGCCCTCGTGGTGGACGGGGACGGGCTCGGCGAACCGGCGTGCGCCGAAGGGCGGCTCCGCGTACCGGATGCCCAGGAACGCGTCCACCTCGGCGTCGATCGCCCTGCCCCGGAACCGCCCACGTCGTGTCATCGGCGTCTACCCTGCCAGGATGGGTGATCCGCTGAACGCTCGGGAGGACGCCGCCGAGGCGTTGGGGATGGTCGCGAGGGCCGCTGGGCCTTACCTCGACGCGTTGCCGCACCTGCCGGTGCGCGACGCCACGCACGCCCACCTGCTCAAAGACCTGGACGGGCCGCTGCCGGAGGCCGGTGACGGCACGATCGCCGCGATCGCGGACCTGCTGCGCATCGGGACGCGGGCGGCGACGCACTCGTCCGGGCCGCGGTTCTTCCACTACGTGGTCGGCGGCGCGACACCGGCGGCGCAGGCGGCGGACTGGGTGACGTCCCTGTTGGACCAGGCCAGTGGCCTGTGGCTGACCTCGCCGTTCGCCGCGCAGGCCGAGACGGTGGTGCTGCGGTGGCTGAAGGAGATGTTCGGGCTGCCCGCGTCGCACGGCGGGGTGCTGACGCCGAGCGCGACGTTCGCGAACCTCACCGGGCTGGCGTGCGCGCGGTTCTGGTGGGCCGGGCAGCACGGCGTCGACGTGACGGTGGACGGCCTGGTGGGCCTGCCGCGGATGCCGGTGTTCTCCAGCGGGTACGTGCACCCGAGCAGCCGGAAGGCGCTGCAACTGCTGGGGCTGGGGCGTGACAGCGTGCGGACGCTGACCCGTGACGACGCGGGCCGGCTGGACGTGGACGCGCTGGACCGTGAGCTGGCGTCGTCCGGGCCGGCGGTGCTGATCGGCAACGCGGGCGAGGTCAACGGCGGCGACTACGACCCGCTGGACGAGCTGGCCGACCTGGCGGAACGGCACGGCGCGTGGCTGCACGTGGACGGCGCGTTCGGCCTGTTCGCCGCCCTCTCCCCGCGCACGGCGGACCTGGTGCGCGGCGTCGACCGGGCCGATTCGGTGGCGGCGGACGGGCACAAGTGGCTCAACGTGCCGTACGAGAGCGGGGTCGCGTTCGTCAAGGACCGGTCGTTCCTGGGACGGGCGTTCGGCGGCTGGAACGCCCCGTACCTGCCGGAACCGGACGAGGAGTTCGTCAACTACAACAACCTGGGCCCCGAGTCGTCACGTCGGGCGCGCGCGATCCCGATCTGGGCGACGCTGCGCGCGTACGGCCGCGAGGGCCACCGGGCGATGGTGGAACGCCACCAGGACTTGGCGCTCCGCCTCGGCAGGCGCATCGCCGAGGCCCCGGACCTGGAACTGCTGGCCCCGATCAACCTCTTCATCGTCTGCTTCCGCTACCGGCCGCCGGGTTTGTCCGAAGAAGCCCTGGACGACCTCAACCGGCGGATCGGCGAGGAGCTGATCGAGGACGGCCGGGTGTACGCGGGCACCACCGTGTACCGGGGCATGGTCGCGTTCCGGCCCGCGATCGTGAACTGGCGGACCACCGACGAGGACATCGACCTCCTGGCCTCCGTCATCCGCGAACTCGGCGCCCGCCTGGATCGGACGCCCTGAGCCGCTGCGCGACACTCGGGCTCGCCGGAGCCGCTATCGGTCACGCGGCCAGGTCCAGCATCCGGCGATGCCGCCGGATCGTCTCGATCCAGGCGGGGTCGACCAGCTCCCGCCGGTCAAGCGCGACGTGAGGCGTGCCTCCGTGGCCGCAGACGCCGTAAATCTGTGACGCCACGTCGTCCGTCAGGAGGCGGTCGATGTAGAAGTAGCCCTCGAAGCCCAACCACGCCATCCTTCCCTCCTCGGAGGCTCGGCGCAGAACCTCGTGGAGGTAATCGGGGGCACCGGTCGGCAGCACCTTGAAGAGCAGGTCGTACATGAACACGCTCAGGTCCCCGATCACGTTGTCCTCGTCGTCCAACGGGAAGCACCACACCGAGTCCGGCTCCCACGAATCGGTCGTGAAATCCGGGTCTGGCGACGAGTCCAGGTCGGTGAGCAGGTACACGTTGATCATCGCCTCGTACCCGCTCCAGCGAAGAGCGTCGAGCACGTCGTTCACAGCAGACCCCCACTTGGCCGGTTCGGGCGCGAGCAACTCTCGGAACGCTTGCGACTTCTTGATCATATTTCCCTTGTCCAAGAAGAATTCCGTCCGCGCGGGCGGCCGAGCGGGGTCTCCTCGGCGCGGCGGGTCGGACCGAGGTCCGGCGCTCGGCTCGCACAGCACGGGATCGAGCTCGAAGGCCACTGCTCGCCGGGTGTTCCCGGTGTGCCGATGGCGTCGCGGGAATGGGTCGGCCGTAGCATCGACGGTGTGCGGAACTCGATCACCGATGTGACCGGTGTGCTGGTCGGGCACGTCACGCGGATCGGGGACGGTGCGTTGACCGGGACCACCGCGGTGCTCTTCCCGCTCGGCACGGTGTCCACTGTGGACGTTCGTGGTGGGGCTCCGGCGACGCGGGACACGGCCGCGCTGGACGCCCGCTACGGCGGCCGTGAGGTGCGCGGCATCGTGTTGACGGGTGGGAGCGCCTACGGGCTGGCCGCCGCGGACGGGGCGGCGCGGGAGCTGGGGTCGTTCGTGCCCGCCGCCGCGTTGTTCGACCTCGGCCGCGGCGGTGACTTCCACGCCGTTCCCGGGCCGGACGAGGGCGCGGAGGCCGTGCGGAACGCCGGTGTCGAGGTCGCGCAGGGCAACGTCGGCGCGGGCACCGGCGCACTGAACGCCACGCTGAAAGGCGGCCTGGGCACCGCGAGCGTCACGCTGCCCGGTGGCGTGGTCGTCGGCGCGATCGCGGCCCTGAACGCGGTCGGTCCGTCCGTCGACGTCGACACCGGCCTGCCGTTCGCCACCCACCTCGGCGAACCGGGCGAGTTCCCCGCCTACCAGGGTGACGATCTCGAAGCCGCCCGGATCGCCGGTCACGCCCAGCCGTTCAACACCGTCATCGGCGTGGTCGCCACGAACGCCCGCCTGCCGCACCTGTACGCCATGGCCACCGCCGCCCAGGACGGCCTGGCGATCGCCGTCCGCCCCGCGCACGGCCTCACCGACGGCGACACGGTCTTCGCCGCCTCGACCGGCACCCACGACATCGGCACCCACGACGTCGACCCCGGCCAAGTGCTCGCGGCGGCAAGGCAGGTCTTCGCCCGAGCCCTGGTCCACGGCCTGCTCCGCGCCGAATCCGTCACCACGCCCTGGGGTCACCTCGCCGCCTACCGCGAGCTGTACCCACGCACCGCAGCCACATACCGGGGGAACTGACCATGCACGCGATGCACTACGAGATCACCCTGCCCGCCGACTACGACATGGACATCATCCGCACCAGGGTCGCCACCCGCGGCTCGGCGTTGGACGACTTCCCCGGGCTGGGCCTGAAGGCGTTCTGCGTGCGCGAACGCGGGGTCGACGGGTCGCCGGTCAACCAGTACTCCCCGTTCTACCTCTGGCGCACCGCCGAGGGCATGAACAGCTTCCTGTGGGGTCCGGGTTTCCGAGGCCTGAGTGGGGACTTCGGCCGCCCCACCGTGCAGCACTGGGTCGGGCTCGCGTTCGAGAAGGGCGCCGCCACCACGGCCACCGCAGCCTCCAAGCGCACCTGGCGCCTCCCCGCCGACGCCGACCCCGCGGAGGCGATCGACCGCGCGTTGGAGGACCTGCGAGCAGACCGCCCCGAGGTGCACGCCACCGCGTTGGCGATCGACCCGCGGCACTGGGAGCTGCTGCGCTTCACGTTGTGGAGCACGCCGGACGCCACCCCCGAGGACGAGGTGCGCTACCGCGTGCCGCACCTGTCACGGCCGGAGCTGGACGACCTCACCGCGGGCCGGCACTGGTAGGCCGCGACCGGCCCGCCCCGGGGTTGCGGGCACGTTCGCCGTACGGCACGGACACGTAGCCGACGAGGTCGAGCACGCTGCCGCTGGTGCGGTCCACTTCGCGGGCGAAGCCGAGGATGCCGGAGTCGACGCGGTCCATCAGCCACGCCAGCAGCACGACCACGACGTCCGCGAGCAGACCCACCTGGAACGGCATGTCCTCGCGCTTGCCGGCGGTGACCGCGCTGGCGAAGTCGGTCATGCCGCGTTCGGTCAGCTCCAGCGGCCCGGTCTCGATCGCCCGCTTCATCGAGTCCACGACGAGCGGCAGCACGGACGCCCACACCTCGCGCGGCGCGACCTCGCAGATCAGGCCGCCGCACAGGGCCGCGGTCCACAACGCCTCCGGGTCGGCCGCACGGACCGCGCCGACCGCGAGGTGCGGCAGCAGTTCCGCGCCGCGTTCCCAAGCGCCGGTCGCGACCAGCTTCTCCACGGCGTGCCGGTAGTGCTCCAACGCCTTGGGGTGGTCGCCGCGGGCGCTCAGCACTCCGCCGAGGTCGTCGTGGAACGACGCCACCTCGGCCGCCGCCCCCACCTGTTCGGCGCGGGCCAGGCCCACGGTGGCGTAGTGCTGCGCGGTCTCCAGGTCGCCCCGGACGCGGTGGCACTCGCCGAGCCGGCGCAACGCGGCCAGCTCCTGCCGGTCGTCACCCAGCTCGCGGAACAGCTCCACCGCACGCGATCCGGCGTCGATCGCGCCGGCGAGGTCGCCGTGCTCTCGGTAACGGTCGCACTCGGCGAGGGCGAACGCGGCCTGCCGGACGTGGTCGCCCAGTTCCCCGGCCAGGTCGTGGCCCTCGATGGCGTAGCGGAGGGCGGTCTCGGTGTCCGCTTCACCCAGCTCGTCGAGCACGGTGATGGAGTCGAGCAGCCCGGGTCTGTCCCCACGGCCGCGGTGTTCGTCATGCGCCAGGCGTGCCGCCTGGCCGGCCTCGTCCGTTCTGCCTTCTCGCATCAGCAGCCTCGCCATCCGCAGCAGGACGTCCGCTCGGTCGCGGCACGCGTCGCCCAAGCCCACACACCGTTCGAAGTCCGCCAACGCCTCCGGGTATTCCCCGCGGCGCTCGGCCCGGTCCGCGGTGAGCGCGAACCTGGTCGCCCAGAGGGGTTCCACCTCGTCGTCCGGCAGGTCGAGCTCCGGCAGCAACCCGTCGATCCGCTCGACCAGGTCGGCGGCGATCCAGTCGTCGTCTTCCAGCTCCAGCTCGGCCAGCAGCACGCCGGCGAACGACGGTGTGTCGGTCGCGTCGCCCGTCTCGGCGATCCGGCGCAGCGCGGAGATCTCCCGGTGCAGCACGGAGGACAGCGCGCCGGTGCGGTCGCGTGCGGCGGCGGCCAGCAGCTCGCAGCCGGTGAGCGCGGCCTCGGCCTGGGTGGTGGACCGGTCGCGCCACTCGTCCAGCCGACCGTTCGCCGTGCCCACGTACAGGTAGGACCGCTCGATGCCGCCGGGTGTGCCGGTGTTGACGATGGCACGCGCGGCGGGCGTCTCCTCGGCGGTGAGCCGCCGCACGACGGTCCGGGCGAACCCGGCGGCCAGATTCGCGGGGATGGTCCACAGCGTGCCGATGTAGCCGCGCGCGCCGGCCCGGACGAACTCGCGGCCCAGGTCCGTCCACGACCGGCAGGAGTTGTTGAAGACGACCGGCCGGTGCCGCAGGGTCACCGGGATGTCCGTGTCGGGCAGCCCTTCGCCGCCGAGCACGATGGCGCCGTCGGCGTCGTGGACGTTGAAGAACACGACCTCGACCGGCAGGTGCCCGACCAGGTCCCGCAGGTCGTCGGGGGACGCGTCGGACAGCACGATCGGGTGGGTGTGGTGCCCCAGCGACGCGGTGCTCTCCGGGACCTCCAGGAACGTGCCGGAGTCGAACACCAGGCTGAACGCGCCGGGCTCCCGCGCCACGCCCGCGCGGTGCAGCTCGGTGAGCACGACCAGCGTCGGGTCGGCCACGACGTGCCCGATCGGCTTGCGCGCCCAGTTCGCGTCCTCGGTGTGCACGAACGGGTAAGGCAGACCGGTGGTGAACGCGGTCAGCGCCCGTTCGCCGATGTCCGCGACCGCCTCTGCGGGCACCTGCGCGGTCACCACGGCCTCTACTGCCGCGTACGGGTCGTGCCCGCCGGTGGACAGGTACCGCCACAGGGCCTCCACGAACCCGATGCCCTTGACCGCGTCGCCGATCGCACCCGCCGCAGCGGTGACCCGATCTTGTTCCTCGGCCACGACCGCGCGTACCTCGGCGAGGTCCGGTTTCGGCGTGACGACCAGCCGTGCGCCGCGGTGGTGCGCGTATACGGCGGCGGTCAGGTCGTCCGCCTCACCGGTGCTTTCGAGCAGGACGGCTTCGTCACCGTCGTCGGGGTTGTGCTCGGCGAACGGCACGGGCGGCGCATCGTCGTCCACGCGCAGCGCCGCCCCGGTGCGCAGGGCGGTGAACAGGGCGGCGACGAAGTCCGCGTCCGGTGCCACGTCGAGCGTGCGTTCCGGCTCACCGCCGCCGCGCAGCAGTTCCCACGCCTTGCCGGTCAGGCCGACGGGGTCGTCGCACGTCAGGTGCAGGCGTTCGGGCAGATCGGGGAACAGCTCGACGTCCGGTTCGGCGAGGAACACGGCCCGCCGCACGCCCATCGCGCCGAGCAGGTCGGTGACCAGCTCGTCGTGACGGTGCGACGACACGTCACCCGGCCGGAGCGTGACGACGGGCGTGACGCGGTCCGCCGGCAGGCACGAGACCACGACCGCGGCCTCCCGCACCTGGTCCGGGCGGCACACGACGACCGTGTCGCCGACCTCGAACACCGGCTCGCTGGTCACCGTGACGTTCAGCTCCGACACACCCACCGGCAGGTCGACGGACACGCCGCCGTCCTCCACGACGCAGGGCGCCGAGCCCGACACCAGCAGCGTCACCGAGTCGGGCAGGGCGAACGACACCCCGTCGGCGGTCTCGGTGGCGGGCGCGTCGACGGCGAGCCGCCAGCGCGCGGGGGCGGGCAGGTCGAAGCGGTGCCGCAACACCGCGCGCACGTGCCCGTCGCGGTCCTCCTCGACGAACAGGTCGCGGGCTCCCGCCTCGGCGGTCAGCTCCTCGACCGCGTCGACCGGCGGTTTGCGGTGCACGTCGAGCAGGACGGCGCGCAACAGCCCCGCCTCGAAGCGGAACCGAACTCCGTGCGGGGCACCGAGGTCCACTGTCTCACGACCCTTGCAACCAGATGATCCACCGTGTCGGTGGTGGCGGGCCAGAAACTACGCCACCGACGGCCTGACCTGTAGGAGATCCGGCAGGGATGCGCGGTTGTTACACGCCGGGTCGTTCCGAGCGGACCGCCGGGGTCCACCGGGAGCGTCGGTGCCTGCCCGCGGACTGCACCTGGTCCCGGCCGAGCCGCTTGGCGTCGTACAGCGCCGCGTCGGCCGCCGCGAGCAGGCCTTCCACGGTGTCCTCGGCGACTTCCGGCCACACCGCGATGCCGATGCTGACCGTCAGGCCGGCCACCGTGCCGCCGTTGCCGTCGTCCACGAGGACCCGGTGGACCTCCGAGCGCATCCGCTCGGCGATCGCCACCGCCTCCTCGTGCTCCACGCCCGGCAGCAGCACGGCGAACTCCTCGCCGCCGAACCGGCCCACCGCGTCACCGCGCCGGACCGCGCACTCCAGCGCCGCCGCGATGCGCCGCAGCACCAGGTCGCCGGTCTGGTGGCCGTACGTGTCGTTGATGTCCTTGAAGCGGTCGACGTCGATCATGAACAGGCCGACCCGCGCGCCGGGCGGCTGCTGGCGGGTGCGCTGCAACTCGAGCACGGCCTGGAGGTGCCAGGCCTCGGCGTTGAGCAGGCCGGTCTTGGTGTCGGTGCGGGCGGCCAGTTCCAGCTGGTGGATGAGCACGGTGCGGTGCAGGGCGACGGCCGCGACGACCATCGGCACCGCGAACCCGGGCCACCACGCCACGGCGAGGGCGACGAACCCGCCCATCGCGAGCTGACCGGCTTCGAGCAGGTTGTCCGCGCCGCTGCCGATGGCGTCCTTCACCGAGCGGGGGCGGACCGTAAGCAGGATCACCGCGGCGACGAGGGCGGTGTTGACGAGCCACTGCGCGGCACCGGCGCCGACCAGTCCGACCAGGTCAAGAGGCCCGTCGGGCTGCCCGGACCGGAGGTTTTCGCGCAGGCCGGTGACGCCTGCCACGGTGCTCGCGGCGAGCGTGGCCAGCACCATCATCGCCGTGGTGAACACGCACCGGTGCGGTGGTCGGGACGCGTCCCAGCGGCCGACGACCCACCAGCGGTGCGCGTACATGATCACGACGAGGGCGACGGCGAGCGCCGGCGGCAGCACCAGCGCGCCGGCCACGATCCAAATGCTGCACAGGTCGACGTGCGGCAGGTGGCTGTGGTCGCGGCGGATGCGCTCGATCCAGCGCGACGAGTGCAGGTGCAGCGCGGCGCAGCCGAGGAGCACGGCGAACACGGCCCAGGACTCGGCCGGGACGGGCCACGCGGTGGACGCCGCGATCGCGATCACGGCGAGAAGATCCACCGAGAGCACGTACGCCAAGGCCTGTCCGGGCAGGGACCATAGTGACCAGCGTCGATCGCCCGACGACGCCGAACGCGTTCTGCCCATGGTTCCTCACGGCCGTCTACCCCGGACTGTCATCGTGTCCGGACGGAGGGTCACAGTATATGTGACCTGCGCGTATGTCAGCCGCTACCGGGGTGACGCAAACCACTGGAGGTGATTGCGGTGCGCGACAAGATCTGGTGAAACCGCTGGTCAAGGCGTCCGGACGAAACGGGACGGAGGTGTGGTTGTGCGCGACAAGATCTGGTGATCCCGGTGGTAGCCGAATACCGAGTACCGACCGCGAGCGACGCAGAGAGAGGTGTCCCGCCATGCGCGACAAGATCTGGTGAATCCCCGTGGTGACGAAGTGCGGACCGTGAGCCATGCCGAGGGGAGGTGCGCCGCGATGCGCGACAAGATCTGGTGATGCCCGGTGCGACAGACGATCGGTGCACGACGACGACACCCGAGGCCGGGCCGCGGCGAGATTCCGACTCCCGCGGCCGGCGCGGCCAGACTCCGACTCCCGCGGCCGGCGCGGTCAGACTCCGACTCCCGCGGCCGGCGCGGTCAGCCGACCCGTGCCCGGACCAGCCACAGGCACGCCGCGGCGGCGCCCAGGCCGCTGACCACGAGCGTCGCCCCGAGACCGACGACCTGACCGAGCAGGCCGCCCACCAGCGCTCCCGCGGGCGCCGTGCCCCAGACCGCCGTGCGGATGGTCGCGTTGACGCGCCCGTGCAGAGCGGTCGGCGTGGCCTCGTACCGCACGGGCACCTGGTGCACGTTGTAGATCTGGAGCGCGAACCACATCACCGCCACCGCCATGAACGGCTCCACCACCACCAACGCCTGCCCGCCGCCGGTGACGAGGATCGCGGCGACCATCGTGCGGCGACGGCCCCAGCGTTCGCCCAGTCGGGCGGCGACGAGTGCGCCGACCAGCCCACCGACCGCTCCGACGGACAGCGTCAGCCCGGCCTGCGCCGCCGTCAGGTTCCGCTCCGACACCAGGTACAGCAGGACGACGACGGTGAACGCGTTGAACCAGAAGACGTGCGTCGCCGTGCACAGCGTGACGCGCCGCAGCGCGTGGTGCCCGAAGACGGCACGGACGCCGTCCCAGACCCCTCCGGTCGCACGGGGCTGCTCCCCCACCACGCGCAGCCGGACGAGCGTCAGCGCCGCGACGAGGAACGTGGCCGCGTCCGCCAGCAGCGCACCGGCGGCCGTGATCGCGCCGACGAGCCACCCGCCCAGCGCGGGTCCGGCGATCTGCGCCGTGGCCTGACCGACCTCCACCGCGCCCTGCGCCCGCGTCAACTGCTCGCGCGGCACCACCATCGGCACCAACGCCAGCCCCGCGATGTCCCCGACCACGGCGAACGCCCCCGCCACAAACGCCACCGCGGCCAACAACGGCACCGACAGCACCCCGACCGCCGCGGCGACCGGCACCACCCCCAGCGCCACCGCCTGCCCGACCGCGCACGCCGCCGCCACGGCCCGCCGCGGCAACCGGTCCGCCCACACCCCGGCCGGCAACCCGAACACCAGGTACGGCAACCGCCCGCACGCCGTGACGACTCCGATCTCCCACGGCCCGGCGCCGAGCGTGAACGCGGCGATCAACGGCACCGCGATCACCGTCACCTGCGACCCGACGAGCGACACCGTGTGCCCGGTCCACAGCAGCGCGAACGACCCGTTGCGCCACAACGGTGTGTCCGGCACGCGTCAGTTCACCGCGGCGGGCGCGACACGGGACCACGCGGTGGTAGCGGTGAGGGCCAGGATCGTGCCCGCGATGCCCGCCACGGCGATCGCGGTAGCCGCGGAGCCCGTCATGGTGGCCAGCAGGCCGCCTCCGGCGACACCGATGCCTTGCGCCGCGACGAGTCCGCTGCGGGCGAAGCCCAACGCCTGCCCGCGCTGCTCGTCCGGCACCAGACGGACGAACGTCGCGCCCGCCGTCACCTGGTACGCGCTGAACACGCCGCTCACCGCGAGCAGCGCCACGGCGCCGACGAGGTTCGGCGCGAGCAGGTAGCCGACCAGGGGCAGCGCCGTGGCCACCGCCAGCAGTCCGAGCAGCCGAACCCTCAGCGACGCGGGCAGGAACCGCAGCAGCACCGTGCCCAAGACCATCCCCGCCGGGTCTGCGGCCAACAGCAGCCCGACACCCGCCGCGCCCGCGCCGACCTCCGCCGAGAACGGCGCGGCCAACCCCTCCGGCACCACGGTGAACATCGCCAGCCACCCGAGCCCGACCAGCATCCGCAGCCGCCGGTCCCGCCACACCAGCGCCGCGCCGGCCCGGATCCGCACGTGCGCGGCGGGCACGAACGCGGGCGCCGGACGTTGCCGCAGACCGAACCGCAGCAGCAGCGCGGACAACGCGAACGTCACCCCGTCCGCCAGCAGCGCCCCGGACGTCCCGAGCCACGCCACCACCAGACCGCCGCCGACGAACCCCAGCAGCAACCCCGCCTGGTGCGTGATCAGGTGCACGGACTGCCCGGCCTCGTACCGGTCCCCCAGCACGGACGGCAGCAGCGCGCCCTGCGCGGCGGCGAACGGCGGCTCCGCGAGCTGCGCGACCACCAGCAACGCCGCCACCAGCGGCAACGGCACGCCCGGGATCGCCATCACGGCCAGCAGCACGGCCCGCACCACGTCCGCGACGACCATCACGGTCCGCCGCGGGTACCGGTCGGCCAACCCGGTCAGCAGCACCCCCGACACCAACGCGGGCAGCATCGTCAACGCGTACGTCAACGCCGTCCACGCCGCCGACCCGGTGCGCTGGAACACCAGCACCGACAACGCGACCCGGGCCAACTGGTCCCCGACGGTCGACAGCACCGCCGCCGACCACAGCACCCGGAACTCCGGCACCGCGAACACCGCGCGGAACCCCGTGCCCCCGACCAAGCCGCTACCCCCGATCCGACGCGACAGACCCGGCACGATCGATCCCACCCGCGACCGATGAGTTTTCCGGGCCGACCCGGTCACAAGTTGTGCGGCGTGCGACCGGCACGCCACCGTACAAGCCCGGAGGGTGACGATGAGCGGGGTTTCGGCGATGACGGTTGACTTCACACAGGAAGCCGAGCGGTACCGGCACGAGCTGCGGGTGCACTGCTACCGGCTGCTCGGCTCGTTCGACGAGGCCGAGGACCTCGTGCAGGAGACGTTCCTCAAGGCGTGGCGCGCGCGGGACACGTTCGAGGGACGTTCGTCGTTCCGGGCCTGGCTGTACCGGATCGCCACGAACGCGTGCCTCGACGTGATCAACCGGCGTCCTCCGCTCGGCACGACCGACGACATGCCGGCGGCCGACGTGCCGTGGCTCCAGCCGTTCCCGGACTCGCTGCTGGACGACGAGCCGGACGTGGAGGTGGTGGCGCGGGAGACGATCGAGCTGGCGTTCCTGGCCGCGGTGCAGCACCTGCCGGCCAAGCAGCGGGCGGTGCTCGTGCTGCGGGACGTGCTGGGCTGGCCGGCCAGCGAGACGGCGGCGTTGCTGGAGGACACCGTGCCGGCGGTGAACAGCGCGCTGCAACGCGCCCGCGTCACCATGCGCAAGCACCTGCCCGAACGGCGTGCCGACTGGTCGGGTGAGCCGAACCCGCGGGAGAAGGCCGTGGTGCGGAAGTTCGTCGAGGCCACCGAGCGCTGCGACTTGGAGATGATGGCCGCCGCGTTGCGCGAGGACGTCACGTGGACCATGCCGCCGCAGCCCGAGTGGTACCGCGGCCGGGACGCGCTGATCGAACTCTGGACGCCGGTCATGATCGGCCCCGAGGCGTTCGGCGAGTGGAAGGTGGTGGAGATCATGGCGAACCGGCAGCCGGCGCTGGCGAACTACGCCCGCAAGCCCGGCGAGGAGTGCTTCACGCCGGTGGCGATGGACGTGCTGCGCATCGAGGACGGCGTGATCACCGAGATCATCACGTTCCCGTCGGACCGGTTCCCGCACTTCGGCCTGCCCGCGACGCTGTGAACTTCGACGTCCGCGTGGTGACCGTGGCCGGGTCACTCCCTTATGACGCACGGGAGTGGCGGGACGCGTTGGTGATCGTCCTCAGCGGCGTGCTCGACCTGGACGGCGAGCTGTTCCCGGAGGGGTCGGTGCTGGCGTTGGCCGGTTTGTCGCTGGAGGTCCTGCGCCGGCACGGCGGGCAGCCCGCCGTGCTGGTCGCGGTGACGAGGTCAGCTCCCGACGAGCACGCCGCGGGCGAAGGCGACGAGCTCGGCGGGCGCGGTCTCGGGGGACCCGGTCCCGTAGGGCGGTCGGGGGTCGTACTCCAGGAAGAGCTGGGTGAACTCGGCCCGCTGGTCGCCCCAGATCAGGCCGGCCAGGGTGAGCGCCATGTCGATCCCGGCGGACACCCCGGCGGCGGTGACCACGGACCCGTCGACCACCACCCGCTCGGTGCTGACGACCGCGCCGCGGGCGGCCAACTCGTGGCGCAACGCCCAGTGCGTGGTCGCCGGACGGCCGTCGAGGATGCCCGCCTGAGCCAGCAGCGTCGACCCCGTGCACACCGACGTGGTCCAGGTCGCGGTCGGGTGCACCTCGCGCAGCCACGCCGCGACCACGCCCTCCGCCAACACCTTCGCCCAGCCGCGGGCGCCGGGCACCACGATCACGTCGGCGCGGTCCAGCTCGGCGAACGTCGTCGTCGGCACGATCGTCAGCCCGGCGTCGGCCCGCACCGGCTCGCGTGACTCGGCCACGAAGTGCGCGGTCACCTCCGGCTGCTGCCCCAGCACCTCGTACGGACCGATCAGGTCCAACGCGGTCATGTCCGGGTAGAGCACAAATGCGATGTCCATCCGATCCCCCTTCTCATGCCGCACCGGTGGTGCGGAACCTGTGGCGGTACCCGCCCGGCGTCACGCCGAGCACCCGCAGGAAGGCCCGGCGCAACGTCTCCGCCGAGCCGAAACCCGTGCGTCGGGCGACGACGTCCAGTCCTTCGTCGCCCGACTCCAACAACCCGGCCGCCGCCTCGACCCGGACCTGCTCGACGTACCGGGCGGGCGGCAGGCCGACCCGGCGCGGGAACACGCGGGCGAAGTGCCGCGGGCTCATCGCGGCGCGGCGGGCCATCTCCTCGACCGTCCAGCCGGAGGCCGGGTCGTCGGCGATCGCGTCGAGCACGGCCCGCAGCCCCGGTTCCCGCACCGGCTGCACCCGTGACCGCACGCTGAACTGCGACTGGCCGCCGGACCGTTGCAGGAACACCACCATCCAGCGGGCGACCAGCCGGGCCAGCGCGGCGTCGTGGTCGCGTTCCACCAGCGCCAGCGCGAGGTCGATGCCCGCGGTGACGCCGGCGGACGTGGCCACCCGCCCGTCCTGCACGAAGATCGCGTCCGGCACCACCCGCACCGACGGGTGCTCTTCGGCGAGCCGGTCGCAGTACGCCCAGTGCGTGGTCGCTCGGGCGCCGTCGAGCAGCCCGGCCTCGGCCAGCACGAACGCGCCCGTGCACACGCTCGCCACCCGCCGCGCGCTGTCCGCCACGCGCCGCACGTGGTGCAGCAGCTCGGTGTCACGCGCCGCCCCCGTGAACCCGAAACCGCCGACCACCAGGACCGTGTCCACCCCTCCGGACACGTCCCGCAGGTCCTCGGCCTCCATCCGCAGCCCACCGGACACCTCGAACCCGCCGCCGACCGCCGCCAGCCGCAACCGGTACCCGTCCCCCTCGTCGCCGCGCGCCATGTTGGCCCCGGCGAACACGTCCACCGGGCCCGCGATGTCGGTCATCGTGGCCCCGGCGTACCCGACGACCAGCACCTCTCGTTCCACACCGTCCACCCTCTCCGCCGACCGGGGTGGCGGCAACGACCTGCGACCCTCGATTCCTGCCACGCTACGGTCTGGTCCGTGCTGAGGATCGAGATCGACGGCGAGCCGCCCACCATCGACCACTTCGCGCCCGGCCTGCTGGCGAACTACGGGCACTTCACCGCCATGCAGGTCCGCGACCGTCGGGCGAAGGGCCTCGACCTGCACCTGCGCCGGCTCGACCAGGCCAATCGCGAGCTGTACGGCAAGGAACTGCCCGGCGACCACGTCCGCGCCCTGATCTCCCAGGCGCTCGGCGACGACGTCCGTGACGCGACCGTGCGGGTCATCGTGTTCGGAGTGGACGAACCGTCGGTGATGGTGGTGGTGCGCACGCCCTACGGCTCCCCTGCGACGCCGCAACGCCTGATGTCCGTCGACTACACGCGCCCGCTGCCGCACGTGAAGCACATCGGCGGGTTCGGGCAGATCCACCACGGCAAGCTCGCCGAACGGGCCGGCTACGACGGCGCGCTGCTCACCGACGACGGTGTGGTGGTGGAGTCCGCGATCGCGAACATCGCGTTCCTGGACGACGCCGGCGACGTGGTGTGGCCACAGGCCGACTGGCTGCACGGCATCACCATGCAGCTGCTGGAACGGGGCCTGCCGACCCGGCGGGAAGTGGTGCGGCTGACGGACCTCGGCCGGTACCGGGGCGCGTTCGTGACCAACTCGATCGGCGTGGCCGCGGTGTCGCGGATCGACGACGTCGAGTTCACCGTGGACGGTCCGGCGCTCGCGCGGGTGCAGGCGATCTACGACGCGATCCCCGCCGACCCGTTCGATTGAGTAGATCCACCGATGTCCGACGAGCGCGCCGCACGGGACCGTGTGCGGGTGATCGATTTACGCGTCGTCGTCCAGATCGTGGTGGTGTGGCTCGTGATGGGGCTGTCCGCGATGGTCGTCGGCTGGCTGGTGCTGTTCGGGTTCTTCATCAAGAGCGCCGGACTGGTGGCGATCGGCATGATCGGCCCGTTCGCGGTGATCTTCCTGGTCGGGACGTTCACGCCCAAGGGGAGCCCGTTGACGCAGACCGCCGGGCGGCGCGTCGGCTGGGCGGCGCTGGTGACCTTGTTCGGTCTGGTCGGCGCGGTGTTCTACATGGCCGTGCTGGAGGCCAGCGAACCGGCGAAACCGCCGACGTTGGTGGGGATCGTGGGCCTGGGGCTGCCGTTCGCGCTCGTTGCCGCCGTGCTGGCGCACGGACTGGTGGTGCGGCTGACCGCGGGCGTCGTAACCGTGGCCGCGGTGGCGTTCGGCATCTGGCTGCCCGGCACGATGCCGGCCGACGACGGGGCGTCCCGGATCGCGCACGCGAAGCTTCCCGGTGGGGTGCTGCTGATCGCGACGCCAGAGGGCTACGACTTCCCCCGGCTGACCGTCGCCGACGGTCGCGCCACCCTGTCCTACAGCTCTCGCAGTGCCGACCAGCGGCTGGACTGGCACCCGCGCCTGAGCCTGGAGCCGGCGACCGGTGAGACCACCGACCTGGTGTACCAGCGGAACTACGACGACCACGTCTTCGTGCGGCGGATGGGCGACGTGGACGTGACGGCCGTGGTGTCGGACGACGCGGACGTGGACGCCGCGCGCGAGTTCGTGCTCTCCGTCCGGCCCGCGACCGACGACGAGGTCAAGCGACTGCTGCCACGGGCGCCCGGCCGGAACGACCGGAACGTGCTCGGCCGGTTCGCCGCCACGTGGACCCGACTCGCGGAGTAGGCCGGTTCTTCAGACGGCGGGCGGCCGGTCTTCATACGGCGTGGACAGCACGACCGTGGTCCTCGTCGACACGTTCGCCGCCTCGCGGATCTGCCTCAGCAGCTCCTCCAGGGCTGTCGGTGAGGCCACCCGGACGCGGACCAGGTACGAGGCGTCACCGGCGACCGAGTAGCAGGCCTCGATCTGCGGCAGGTGCTCCAGCCGTTTCGGGTAGTCGTCCGGGGCGGCCGGGTCGATCGGGGTCAGCGAGATGAACGCGGTCAGCGGGAGGCCGATCTCGTCGCCGTCCAGCCGCGCCGCGTAACCGCGGACCACGCCGCGCTGCTCCAGCCGCCGCACCCGTTGGTGCACGGCGGAGACGCTCAGCCCGACCCGTTCGGCGAGATCCGTGAAGCTGCACCGGCCGTCGGCGGCCAGTTCGCGCAGGATCGCCCGGTCGGTGGGCTCCAGGCTGGGGTTCGCCAGGTTCGTCACGCGGGCAGCACCACCAGTTCGTGTGGCTGGTTGTTGACGCTCTCCACGCCGTCCGCGGTGGTGATCACGATGTCCTCGATGCGTGCGCCCCACCGGCCGGGGAGGTAGATGCCGGGTTCGACGCTGAACGCCATGCCCGGTTCCAGCGGCAGGTCGTTGCCGCCGACGATGTACGGCTCTTCGTGGACGTCCAGGCCGATGCCGTGGCCGGTGCGGTGGACGAAGTACTCGCCGAAACCGGCGTCGGCGATGATCTCGCGTGCGGCGGCGTCAACGGCCTCGCACGTGACACCCGGCCGGACCGCCTCGACCGCTTTACGCTGTGCCGCTTGGAGGATGGAGTAGGTCTCCCACACATCGGCGTCACGCGGCTCGCCGAGGACGTAGGTGCGGGTGGAGTCGGAGTTGTAGCCGTCGGCCAGCGGTCCACCGATGTCGACCACGACCACGTCACCGGCCTCGATCACCCGGTCGGACACGTCGTGGTGCGGTGAAGCGCCGTTCGGTCCGGAGCCGACGATCACGAAATCGGCCGCCGTGTGGCCCTCGGCGACGATGGCGGCAGCGATGTCCGCGCCAACCTCGGCCTCCGTGCGACCGGGCCGCAGCCACTCCCCCATCCGAGCGTGGACCCGGTCGATGGCCGCGCCCGCCTTACGCAAGGCGGCAACCTCCGCGGCGTCCTTGCGCATCCGCAGCTCGCGGAGCACGGGCCCCGCCAACACTTGGTCCTCGCCGACAACGTCGCGCAAGCGGAGGGTGTGCAGGGCGGGCATCATGTCGGACACGGCCGTCCGGGTGCCCTTCAGCGCCTGTTTGACGAGTGCGTACGGGTCTTCCCCGTCAACCCAGGTGGCGACCTCGACCCCGAGTTCGCCGGTGGGGATGCCGGAGTAGCCGGGCTGCTCCAACTTGGGGACGACCAGGACAGGCGCCCCGCCAACCGGAAGAACCAAACACGTCAACCGCTCGAACGACGACCCGCCGGCGCCGAGGAGGTACCGCAAGTCGGATCCAGGGGAGATCAACAACGCATCCACACCCGCGATGGACGCCGCGGCAGTGGCCCGATCAAGGCGCCCGCGCAACGCGTCCACGTCGACGGGCCCAACTTGGGTCGACATATAAGCCAGCCTAGTGGTCCCCACCCCACCCGACGCCATACGCCGCTCCCACACCCACAATGCCACCCTCCCCCCGCCCACCACTCGCACACCGAACTCCGCCCTCACACCGGACTCCGCCCCCTCCCACTCCTCCCACTCCCAACGCCTCCCACGAAGACCACCTACAAGCACCCCACAAGCGCTCCCCTCGACGCCCACACGGCACCCTCCGGCAAACACCAACGGGTGATCTTCAAATTCGCATCTAAGAAAACGCCGTTATACTGATCCTGAAACGTCGGTTAAAACAACGAGGCCCCGCCAACCACCCCCGCACCCCAAGCGGACGGAAAGCGACCGGCCCACGATGTTCGGCAGCCCCTCATGTCGGAGGCTCCAGCCAGAGGCCAAGCAGCCAGTGGCCCTAGCCAGTCAGTCGCCCCGCGATCAGTGGACCCGGCCAGTGACCCGCCGCCGGTCACCCCAGCACCCAGCCGCCCCGGCACGCGCTGCCACGCAGTCAGCGGACCCGGCACTCAGCAGCCCGCGGCCGGTCGGTCGCAGCCCGCATCCAGCGCCGCAGCCCAGCACCCGTGGCCCAGCGCCGCAGCCCAGCACCCGTGGCCCAGCGCCGCAGCCCAGCACCCGCGGCTCGTCGCCCGCAGCCGGTCGGCCCCAAGGCCCGCAGTCGGTCGCCGTCGCCCGCAGCCGGTCGCCCGGGGGTCAGCGGCCCGCGGTCGCTCGGTCGGTCGGTCGTCGGTCCGCAAGTCGGCCCGCCCGCAAGTCGGCCCGCCCGCAAGTCGGTCGCCGGCATCAGACGCGCGGCGGACCTGCCATCGGTGGCCCCGCCATCGGTCGGCCCCTGCCACCGCGCGATCGGCCATCAGCCCGCCATCGGTGGCCGGCCCCGGACAGCCGTCGCCCTCGCGGTCGGTGGCTCGACATGAGCTGTCCCGGCGCCGGCACATGAGCTGTCCAGGTGTCGGCGGTCTCCAGCATGGCCGTGGTGTCTGGCAAGCTGTCCAGGGTGAGCAACCCGCTGGTCCTGATGGACGCCGCCAGCCTGTACTTCCGGGCGTTCTACGCGCTGCCCGAGTCGATGACCGCGCCGGACGGAACCCCCGTGAACGCGGTGCGGGGGTTTGTCGACACGATCGCCAGGGTCATCACCGACCGGAAGGCCGGCCGCCTGGTGGCGTGCCTGGACGCGGATTGGCGGCCCGAGTTCCGGGTCGCCGCGCTCCCGTCGTACAAGGCGCACCGCGTCGCCGTAGGCGCCGTCGAGGGCGAAGAGGAAGTCCCGGACACCCTCACCCCGCAGGTGCCGATCATCCTCGACGTCCTCGACGCGGTCGGTATCGCGACCGCGGAGGCCGCCGGGTACGAGGCCGATGACGTGATCGGCACGCTCGCCGCCCGCGAGACCACCGATCCGGTCGAGGTGATCACCGGCGACCGCGACCTGTTCCAGGTCGTGCGCGAGGAGCCCACGCCGGTGCGCGTCCTGTACCTGGGGCGCGGGTGGGCGAAGGCGGAGTTGCTTGGGCCGCAGGAGCTGGCGGCCAAGTACGCCCTTCCCGTTCATGACGCCGGTCGCGCGTACGCCGGGATGGCGGTGCTGCGCGGCGACCCGTCGGACGGGCTGCCTGGCGTGGCCGGGATCGGGGAGAAGACGGCGGCGAAGTTGATCACCGAGTTCGGGTCGCTGCAAGCGGTGTTGGAGGCGGTGCACGACGGTCGGGATCGCAAGCTCACCACCCGTGCCCGGACCGCGCTCCTCAACGCCCAGGACTACCTCGCCGTGGCGCCGACCGTCGTGAACGTGGCGACTGACGCGGCGATCGTCATGGACCGGTCCGACGCGGTGCCGGCGGCTCCGGTCGATCCGGACCGGGTCGCCGAGTTGACCCGGCGTTGGGGGCTCGGTAGTTCGCTGCCCCGACTGCTGGCCGCCATGGAACGCCGCACGCCGCAGGGTTGATCAGCGCAGGGTTGATCAGCGAGGAAGCCGGGAACCAGGGCGCGAGAAGAGCCAGGCGTTAGAAGTAGGAGCCGCACCACGGCACTTCGGCGACGGCGAACAAGGTGTCGGCACGGGCTAGTGCGTCGGGCTCCACCACGTCCAGTCGACGGGTGGCGGCCAGCGTCGAGAACGACACGTCGCCCAAGTACGCCGACGCGAGCACGTCCACGTCCACGACCAGCTCAGGCTCGTCCTCCACACGGGTCACACCATCCGCCGTCACCCGGTACGACCCCGAGTTCTCCGGCAGGTACACGTCACGCACACCGAGCACCACAGGCTCACCCTCGCGGTAAGTGCGGGCGGTCAGGGCGGTGGGGACGTCCAGCAGTCGCAGCCACGTCTCATCGAACTCGTCGGGGACGCGGCACGCGCGCGGGTCGCCCAGGAGCCACTGCACCGGTTCGTCCACCGGCCGCCCCTCCGCCGACACCTCGCCCACCAGGTCGACGCCCAGCACGAACAGCCACAGGTCGGCCCACGCCTCCGCGTTCCCCGCCCACAGGTCCAGCACGGACAGCCTGGTCTGCTTGCCCTGGCGCGGGTCGTTCTCGCCGGGCTCCACCTTGAACACCACGTAGCCGTCGTCGCCGGAAGGCCCGGAAGGCACCGAAGATGACCGGACGGCGATCTTCAGGTTCTGCTCGACCGCCGCACGCCGCACGTTCAACGTCCACCACGAGGGCCACCGCGAGATCGTGCCCGCACGCCGCAACGTCAGCTCGTCGAACAACTCCCGCGCGATGCGCTCCCCCGCCTCACCCTCCACCAACCGCACCCGACCCACTGGACGGGACCGCGGCGCGGCCCGACGCCGATCGATGTCCAAGTACCGGAACCGCGACGCCACCCCGTACCCGTACCGCCCGTAGATCATCGTCTCCGACGCGCGCAACGACGCCACCACGTCACCAGCCGACCGCATCGCCCGCAACTGCGCCCGCTGCAAAGCGCTCAGCACACCCCGACGCGTCCAGTCCGCCCGCACCCCGACCCGGCTCACCGCCCCATGCTGCACGACCGCCCCACCCGGCACTGCCATCCGCGACGGGAACGACTGGACGGTCCCGATCATCTTCCCGTCGGCGAACGCACCCAGCGCACGACCCGGCTCATACGACTCCTGCACGACCTTCCACTGCTCGTCGGGCGCAGGCGCGTTGTGCAGCGTGCCGCGGAACAGGGTGTGCGCGGTCCGGAACTGGGAGTCGTCCAGAACCCTGACGTCGTGGTCGGTCACCTCCGCATAGTGCCGGAGGATCGCTCGCCTCGCTAACGACTTTCCGGCAAACGCCGGACAAGCGCCGGACAAACGCCGAGGCCGCCCCACCGAAGAGGTGGCGGGCGGCCTCGGAAAACCAACGACGCGGATCAGCCGGCGGGCTGGCCGACCTCGTACTCGCCGTCGTCCGTCTTCACCGTGATCTTGACCTTCTTGTCCTCGCCGCCGACCTTCGCGGTGCACTCGAAGGTCGTGTTCGGCTTGACCGCCTGGTCCGCGGGGCAGGTCGCGCTCTCCACGTCCTTGATCTTGTAGTCGTCCTTCAGGACGCCCACGACACCGTTCTGCACCGCGGTCTGGTCGAAGACCTTCGTCATGAACCAACCCGGCGTGACGAACCCCAGGATGCCGACCGCCGCGATCAGCAGCACGGCCACCGCGACACCCACCCAGATCATCGCGCTGGACTTCTTCGGCGGCGGCTGCTGGCCGTACCCGGGCTGACCGAACTGGCCGGGCTGCTGCCCGAACTGACCGGGCTGACCCTGCTGGCCGAACTGACCGGGCTGGCCGAACTGACCTGCCTGCGCGGGCTGCCCGTACGGGTTCGACTGCGGGTTGTTCGGGTCGTACCCGGCCGGGTACTGCTGCGTGTAAGGCTGCTGCTGGGGCTGCTGCCCCCACTGCTGCTGCGACGGGTCGGGCTGCCCGTACTGGTTGGGCTGCTGTGACTGGTCCGGCTGCCCATAGGGGTTGGGCTGCTGAGCGGGGAAACCACCCGACGGCGTGCCGGGGTACCCACCACCACCGTAGGGCTGTTGTTGCTGGCCCCACTGCGGCTGCGGGTCGTTCCCTCCGGACGGTCCGTACGGACTGGTCATGCTCGGCCTCCGACGGTCGGTCTGGAAACGGTCTCGAAAACGGTCTGGCACTGCGCCCGGCCCGAAAGCGGTGTTCAAGCCTTGCGGGCGCGATCAAACCACAGCCATGGGGACGGTACCCACCCGACCCGCAAAGCTGTGTCAAACGGTGGCCATCGCCACCACCCCGCGGCGCAGCGAGTCCACCGCCTTTCGGGCGGACGCGCCCACCGGGTCACCGCCGCCGACCACGTCCCGGATCTGGTCCAGGAAGTCGATCACCTGCCGGCACCACCGGACGAAATCGCCCGCGCCCAGCTCCGCGCCGTTCTCCTCGGCCGCCGACAACACCTTCTCCAACGACTCGCCGCGCGCCCACCGGTACACCGCCCACGCGAAACCCGGATCGGGCTGACGGGTCCGGTCGAGCCGGTGCCGACGCTCGTCGTCCTCCAACTCGGCCCACAGCCGGGCCGTCGCGGTCAACGCGTCCCCGACCTTCCCCGGTGGCAGCCGCGCCTCCAGCGGACCGTCCCGCCGCGCCTCGTACACCAGCGCCGACACCACCGCGGCCAGCTCCGCCGGATCGAGGTCACGCCACACGCCGTGCCGCAGGCACTCCGCCGCCAGCAGGTCCGACTCGCTGTACAGCCTGGTCAGCCGCTTGCCGTGCTCGGTGACCTCCTCGCCGGGCCCGTTCTCCTCCTCGTGCAGGTAACCGCGCTCCCGCAGCAGACCGCGGATCCGGTCGAACTCGCGCGCCAACGAGTGCGTCGTCGCCGCGACCTTCCGCTCCACCTGCTCCGTCTCGGCCAGCAGCCGGTGGAACCGCTCGCCCCACCGGGCGTGGTCCTCGCGCTTCTCGCAGCCGTGGCACGGGTGCGCCCGCAACGCCCGCCGCAACGTCGCCAGCTCCGCGTCGTCATCCGCCGTCGACCGACGCTTGCGCATCGCGGGCGCCACGATCCCGGTGGCGCGCAACGACGCCGCCAGGTCACGCCGCGACTTCGGCGACCGCGTGTCCACCTGCTTCGGCAGCCGCATCTTGCCCAGCACCTCGACCGGCATCGGGAAGTCCGACGACGACAGCCGGCCCGCCCACCGGTCCTCCGTCACCACGAACGGACGCGCCTCGCCCAGCGGCTCCAGACCCGGGTCGATCACCACCGCCAACCCCGTCCGACGCCCGGACGGCACCGCGATCACGTCGCCCTTGCGCAGCCGCTCCAACGACTGCGCCGCCTCCGCCCGCTTCGCCGACGTGTTCTGCCGCGCCAACGCCTTCTCCCGCTCGGCGACCCGGCGGCGCAGCGACGCGTACTCGGAGAAGTCACCGAGGTGGCACGTCATCGCCTCGGCGTAGCCGTCCAGCGCCTCCCGGTTCCGGTCGATCCGCCGGGCCAGGCCGACCACCGACCGGTCCGCCTGGAACTGCGCGAACGACTGCTCCAGGATGTCCCGCGCCGCCGCCGCGCCCAGCTGGTTCACCAGGTTGACGGCCATGTTGTAGCCGGGCCGGAACGACGACCGCAGCGGGTACGTGCGGGTGGACGCCAGACCGCCGACCGCCTTCGGGTCGATACCCGGCTGCCACAACACCACCGCGTGGCCCTCGACGTCGATGCCGCGACGCCCGGCACGACCGGTGAGCTGCGTGTACTCGCCCGGCGTGAGGTCGACGTGCGCCTCGCCGTTGTACTTGACCAGCTTCTCCAGCACGACGGTGCGGGCGGGCATGTTGATGCCCAGCGCCAGCGTCTCGGTGGCGAACACGACCTTCACCAGACCGCGGACGAACAGCTCCTCCACGGTTTCCTTGAACGCGGGCAGCAGACCGGCGTGGTGGCTGGCGATGCCGCGCTCCAACGCCTCGCGCCACTCCCAGTAGCCCAGCACCATCAGGTCGCCCTGCGGCAGGTCCTTGGTCTTCTCCTCGATGACCTCGCGGATCTGCTCGACCTCGTCGTTCGAGTTGAGCCGCAGCCCCGCCCGCACGCACTGCAACACCGCCGCGTCACAGCCCGCCCGGCTGAACACGAAGTCGATCGCGGGCAGCAGGCTCGCGCCTTCCAGCCGCTGCACGATGTCGACCCGCGACGGCGGCTTGAACCCCGACCCGCGCGGCGGCCGGCCACGCTGGTCCTTGTTGTTGCGGTTCCGGCTCCACGGCACGTGGTAGCGGGACAGGTCCTCGGTGTGGCGCAACAGTTGCGGGTTGATGCGGGTGTGCCCGTCGGGCCCGTCGCCCGCGAACAGGTCCATCATCCGGCCGCCGGCCATCATGTGCTGCCACAGCGGCACGGGCCGGTGCTCGTCCACCACGACCGTCGTGTCGCCGCGCACCTCGACCAGCCACTCGCCGAACTCCTCGGCGTTGCTGACGGTGGCGGACAGGCCGACCAGCCGCACCGACTCGGGCAGGTGCAGGATCACTTCCTCCCACACCGGGCCGCGGAACCGGTCGGCCAGGTAGTGGATCTCGTCCATCACCACGTAGGCGAGGCTCTTCAACGTCGAGGAGCCCGCGTACAGCATGTTGCGCAGCACCTCGGTGGTCATCACCACGATCGGCGCGTCGCCGTTGACGGACGTGTCGCCGGTGAGCAGGCCGACCTTGTTCGGGCCGTAGCGGGCGCTCAGGTCTGCGTACTTCTGGTTGGACAGGGCCTTGATCGGAGTGGTGTAGAAGCACTTGCGGCCCTCGGTCAGGGCCAGGTGCACGGCGAACTCGCCGACCACCGTCTTGCCGGCGCCGGTGGGCGCGCAGACGAGCACGCCGTGCCCGTCCTCCAGCGCCTCGCACGCGCGTTGCTGGAACGGATCGAGCTCGAAAGAGAGGACCCCGAGGAAATCGGTCAGCTTGGGCCAGGTGGAGCGGCGGCGGGAATCCGCGTACGCCTCGGCCGGGGACCGCGAAGTGCTTGACACCTCTCCAGGCTGTCATACGGGACCGACAAAATCGCTCCTGATACCGGGCGGACCGCGGAACACCCCATTTAATCCACACTGAAGTCATAAAGACCATAGAGGTCGACCATGGGGCACACTCACAGTCGTGGAGGCGATTCCGTTGGCGGAGGGCGACCTCCGGTGGGTGTTCCCCGAGCTCATCGACGTCGACCCGGTGCTCGACGTGCTGCGACAGGCCGCCGTGCGGGTCGAGCGACTGGCCGGTCACCTGGGCAGACCGGGCGCCGGCCTGGTGTTCGACCACCTGCCCGGCGCGCCCTACGCGGGTCTGTCCGCCTTCGCCGAGATCGAAGAGGTGGCGTTCCGCGTCCACGTGTCACCGCCACGCGACCCGCACCGCCACGTGCTCACGCTGCCGCCTCCGTGGCAGGTCGAGGGCGAGATCTCGGTCCGCTGCGACGCGATCCGGGACTGCGGCAGGCACGAGATCGAGACCGTCGAGTCGGCGCACGGCACACCGTTGGACGCGGCCGACGGCGTGTTGACGGTAGCCGGGTGGCTGTACCAGCGGGGCACGACCGAGCCGCAAGCGTCGTGGCGCAAGCGGGACGTGCTCAGCCGGCACCGCTGACGACCGTGAGCGCCCCCGGCACGCATGTGGTGGTCAACGGCACCTCGCTCATCCGCTCGCCGTCCGCGTAGGCCACCCAGGACGTCCCGGACAGCCGCACGGACCGCGCCCGGAGCGTGCGCACCGCCGGGTGCTCGACGTGTCGTCCGGTGCGCAGGGTGGGCAGCATCCGCAACAGGGTGCGCCGCGGCGTGGCCTCCACGACGGTCAGGTCGAACAGTCCGTCGGCGGGCAGGGCGTCCGGGCACACGGGGATGCCGCCGCCGTAGCTGGTCGTGTTGCCCACCGCGACCAGCAGGGCGTCCAGTTCGAGCAGGGCGTCCTCGGTCTCGACCACCAGCCGCTGGGGTCGGAGCGTGGCCAGTTCGGCCAGGATCGCCAGGTCGTAGCGCCGGGGACCGGCGGGCCAGCGCATCGAGTTGGCCCGCTCGTTGACCGCCGAGTCGAATCCCGCGCACAGCACGGTGGCGAACCACGGGCCGTTCTCGACGCGTCCGAGGTCGATGGCGCGGCGGCTGCCGTCGCGCAACGCGGTCACCACGGCGTCCAGCGACGTGGCGCCGAGCGCGGTGGCCAGGTCGTTCCCGGTGCCCGCGGGCACCACGGCCAGCGCGGTGGCGGACTGGGCGCACGCCTGCACGGCCAGGTGGGCGCCGCCGTCACCGCCGAGGACGACCAGCACGTCGACACCGTCGGCCACTGCTTTGCGCGCCATCTCGGCCGTGCCCGCCGCCGAGGGCGCCACGTGCAGGTCCAGGCGATCGGCCACGTCGCGCAGTCGGGCGGCGACGGTGCCCGCCACGCGCCCGGCCCTGCCCTTGCCCGAGGTGGGGCACACCAGCAGGGCCACCCGCGTTGACGTCGCCATGGTCGGGAAGCCTACAAAGATGCCGCCCGATCAGGTGAGGCCGATCAGGTGGCGTCGTCGTAGCGGACGCGACCGGGCGGCGGTTGGCCGTCGTCGGGAGGCCCGGTCACCGGGTCCGGCGTGGGCACCGGGTCCGGCAGCGGCTCCGGTTCCTCCGCGACCGACGGCGTGTACTCGAACGGCGCGGCCTCGTCGTCGGACAGGTCCGCCAAGCCCTCCGCCTTGCGCCTGCGCTCGACCCGCCGGTCGTGCACGCGGGCGATCTGGATGGCCAGCTCGAACAGCAGCACCAGCGCGATGGCCAGGGCGACCATCGAGATCGGGTCGGTGCCCGGCGTCGCGACCGCGGCGAAGATGACCAGGCCGAACGTGATGCCGCGACGCCATCGCCGCAGCTTGTCGTAGGTCAGGATGCCGACCTGGTTCAGCATCACCACGATCAGCGGCAGCTCGAAGCTCACGCCGAAGATCAGCAGCAACGTCAGCACGAAGCTGATGTACTCGCCCGCCGTCAACGCGGTGATGAACTTCTCGTCACCGAAGCTGACCAGCACGGACAGGCCCTGCGGCACGACGTAGAACGCGAGCGCCGCACCCGTCACGAACAGCGCCGACGCGCAGGCCACGAAGACGACCGCGAACCGGCGTTCCTTGGCGTACAGGCCGGGCGCGATGAACCGCCACACCTGGTAGAGCCACAGCGGCGCGGTGAGGGCCATGCCCGCGCCCGCGCCGACCTTCAGGCGGATCATGAAGATCTCGAACGGCTGGGTCTGGAGCAGCTGGCAGCCCTCGCCGCCCTGGGTGAGCCGCTGGCCGACCGGGATGCCGCAGTAGGGGGCGATCACGATGTCGCCGAGGTTCGGCAGGCCGAAGATCCGCCAACTCCACCAGAACCAGCCGAAGACCGCGCCCGCCGCGATGATCAGCAGCGCCAGGCCGAGGCGGCGCCGGAGGTCGTAGAGGTGATCCTTCAACGACATGGTGCCGTCTGGGTTGCCCCGACGACTCGTGACCTTGCGGCGTTCCCGGCGCTGGGACCACCACCGGACCGGACTTGCCCCCACCGTGCGGACCGTCCTTCGGCTCTCGTTGACGCGGCTCTAGTTGGAGTTCTGCTTGTTCTGGAGGTTCTGCTGCGACTGCTCGATGGGCGGCGCCACCTGCGGCTGCACCGGCTGCGCCTGAGCCTGCTGCGCCGGCGGCTGGACGACCTGCGGCTGCGCGGGCGGCAACTGCTGCGCCGCGGGCATCTGCTGCGCGGTGGTTGCGCCCGGCTGGGCCGACTGCGGGGGGTCGTCCTCGCTGCGCAGACCCTTGGTCTCGGCCTTGAGGATCTTCGCGGAACGGCCGATCGAGCGCGCCATGTCGGGCAGCTTCTTCGCGCCGAAGAGGAGAATGATCACCACGGCGATGATGATCAGTTCGGTTGGTCCGAGGTTACCCACGGTTGTCCTCCTGTCTCCCCCGGTCCACCGATGGTACGCGGGGCTTGCCCTCACGGGCCTGGTCCGGACGCCGTTCGGCGAAGGCCACCCCGAGCGCGGCGAACCGCGCTCGCAGCAGACCCGCGTCGTCGCCGACCCTGTCGGCCACCAGAGTGCTGGCAGCGCGGAAGCGGCGCAAGGATCCGATGACCCGGACCGCGATCGCAACCAGCACGACCAGCCCGAACAGGACCAGCACCAGGATCGGCAAGTACGGCACGGCACCACCGTACTTGGCTCAGGTTGCCGGAAGGTGATCCGCCCGGCGCAACGCCGCTTCCGCCTGCCGGACGACCTCGGCCACCAGGTCTGGCGGTTGCTCGACGTGCACGTCACCGCCGAGGCCGAGCAGCAACCGCACCATCCACGGTGTGTCGGCGTAGCGCATCAGCACGCGGGCCCGGCCCTCGGGCAACTCGACCAGCCCGTCCGTCGGGTAGTACTCGGCCACCCAGCGCGCGTCCGGTTCGAGCACCAGCACGGCGGTCCGCTGCGACGGGTCCGGCTGGAACAGCCCCTCCGACGTATCGGTGGGCGTGGCGTGCGGCGGCGGGGCCGCGGGCTCGTCCAGCACCCGCACGGCGTCGATCCGGTCCAGCCGGAACAGCCGGACGCCGTCCGCCGCGCGGCACCAGGCCTCCAGGTAGCCGCGGCCTTCGACGAGGAGCATCCGCATCGGGTCGACCACGCGGTCGGTGATCTCGTCCCGTGACGGCGTGTAGTAGCGCAGGTGGAGGGCGCGACCGCGCAGGACGCCGTCCGACACCGAGTCACGCACGCGGGCCGTCTCCGGCGCCTCCCGCATGGCCAGGCCGACGGCCACACCGGCGGGCTGCGCCTGACCGACCGCGGCCTCGATCTTCGCCACCGCCCGCTGCACCGCGGCCTGGTCCGCGACACCCGGCGTCTCGGCCAGCGCACGCAGCGCCACCAGCAGCGATGTCGCCTCGGCCGCGGTCAGCCGGAGGGGGCGGCTCATGCCCGCGTCGAACGTGACGGTGACCGTGTCGCCCTCGAACGACAGGTCGATCAGGTCGCCCGGGCCGTAGCCGGGCAGGCCGCACATCCACAGCAGTTCGAGGTCGCGCCGGATCTGCTTGGGCGACACCTCGAAGTCGGCCGCGACCTCGTCGATCGGCACGCCCGGCCGGGCCAGCAGGTACGGCACGAGGGCGAGCAGCCGGGGCAGCCGGTCGGTGGCGGCGGTCACGCGCGCACCCCCGCACCGCGCAGCGCGCCCAGCAGCTTCTCCCGCACCGTCTTGGCCAGCACCTCGGGCTCCAGCACCACCACGTCGGGGCCGAACCCGGCGATCCAGGTGGCGGCCGAGTCGGGGAACCTCAGGTCGATCTCCAGCAGGTCGCCGGGCTCGCCGTCGAACTGCTCCGCGCCGACGATCCGGGCCCGCCGGCGCACGCCCTGCGCCCGGCCCTCGGCCACCCACAGCTTGGCGGTGGCCACCACCTGGTCGGCGGCGGGCTGGGTCCGCGTCACGAACGAGAGCAGGTCGAGCTGGTCGGGGCGTTGAACCGCGCCGGCCTTGCCGAGCACGCGGACGTCACCGGCGATGCGGGACAGCCGGAAGCAGCGGGCCGCGCTCCGGTCGCGGTCGTGGCCGACGAGGTACCACCGGCCGCGCCAGGCGACCACACCCCACGGCTCGACGGTGCGGGTGCCCACCTCGGCGGGCACCGGGCGGCGGTAGTCGAACTCGACCACGCGCCCCTCCTGCACCGCCGCGAGCAACGGCGGGAACGCCGGTTCGCTGGTGCGGACCTTGGGCTCGACCGGCACGTGCACGTCCTGGTCGACGTCGACACCCGCCGCACGCAGCTTGATCAGCGCGCCGTGCGCGGCGCCGGTGAACTGCGGCGAGTCCCAGAGGCGGGCCGCCAGGGCGACCGCGGCGGCCTCGTCCGGCTCCAGGTCGATGTCGCCGAGCTCGTAGTCCCGACGGGCGATGCGGTAGCCGTCGATCGCGTCGAAGCCCGCGCTGCGGCCGGTCTCCAGCGGCACGCCCAGATCGCGCAACTCGGTCTTGTCGCGTTCGAACATGCGGAAGAACGCCTCGTCCGTCGCGGCGTCGGCATAGCCGGGGACGATGGCGCGGATGCGCTCGGCGGTCAGGTACTGCCGGGTCGACAGCAGGCAGAGCACCAGGTTGACGAGCCGTTCGGCGCGTGCAATGGCCACCCCGGAACCCTAACCCCGGACGAACGTCCGGCAACGCCATCCCCGCCCTGAACGCGGATGAATGGTCCATTCAGCTGATTGCGGCCGGGAAAACAAGCCGTTCGGCGGCCATACGGGCCGCCCACGCCCCGAGGTCCGGGTGGCCCGACACGCCACCCGTCCCCGTCCTCCGGCGAAACGACCGTCCGCTCCTACCGCGTCCCCGCTCAGCCACCGATCGCGGCGAGCCCGGCCCGCGCGAAACGCTCGTCCAGGTCACCGCTGGGCGCGCCGCCGACGCCGATGCCCGCGATGGGCGCGCCGTTGGACACCACCGGCACGCCACCGGCCAGGAACAACGTGCCGGGGATGTCCCGCAGCGTCGCGCCGGCTCCGGTCACGCGCCCGGCCAGCTCGGACGTCGGCGCGTTGAACGACACCGACGTGAACGCCTTCCGCCGCGCCGACTCCTCGGACTGCGGGCCCGCGCCGTCACCGTGCAGCAGCACGACGACGTCCCCGCCCCGGTCCACCACGGCCACGGTGACCCGCTGGCCCTCCTTCTCAGCCGCGTCCAACGCCGCCTGAGCCGCCTGCACGGCCGCGTCGATCGTGATCGCCGTCGTGGTCCGCACGGCGACTTCGCTGCGTCCGTGCTGCTGGTCGGCCACCGCGTAGCCACCCGCACCCGCCACGGACAACGCCACCAGCACCGCGATCGTGGTCTTGCGCATCGCACTCTCCTCATCCGGTCGTGTGAGTCCAAGACTCGTCACGTCCGGGCGGCTTGACCTGGTGGTTCCGGTTGACCCCGGTTCAACCCATCGGTTGACCCGGCGCGCCGGAACCTGGCCTAGGGTCGGGCCCGTGTGGCTGCACCGGGCGATGCACGCGGGCTTCTACGTGCTGTTGACGGCGTCGGCGGCGCGGTACGTCGCGTACCACGGCGTCGCGCCCGCCGTGCTGGGCACGGCCGTCGTCCTGGGCGCGGCATACCCGCTGGGCGTGCGCTGGACCAGGGCCCTGCCCGCCGTGCTCGCCCTGTGGCTGGTGCTGGTGTGGCTCGCGCCGAGCTTCGGCTGGTGCGCGATCCCGCTGTTCTTCCAGTGCCTGCGGCAGTTGCGGCCACGGGTCGCCGTGCCGCTGGCGGGCGTGCTCACGGTTGCCGTGGTGCTGACCCAGGTGCGGCTGGCCGCGGAGTTCGAGCCGAGCCTGGTGCTCGGTCCGGTCGGGGTCGCGATGATCACCGCCGCCGTGTTCTTCGACCGTCGGCGACTCCTGCACCAGGCGGGCGTGCTGGAGGAGCGGCAGCGCCTGGCCCGCGAAATCCACGACACCTTGGCGCAAGGGCTGTCCAGCATCACGCTGCTGTTGGAACTGGGCGACACGGGACGGGCGCGCGAGGTGGCGAAGGAGAACTTGGCCGAGGCGCGGCGTTTCGTGCGCGACCTGTCGCCGCTGGAAGGCCGCACGTTGACCGACGCGTTGCGCGGGCTGTGCGACCGGGTCGAGGTGGAGGGCGAGCCGTACCCGCTGGCCGTGCCGGTGGAGGTGGCGTTGCTGAGGGTCGCGCAGGGCGCGCTGGCGAACGTCCGCGAGCACGCCGAGGCCACCACGGCGGTCATCACGCTGACGTACCTGGGTGACGCCGTGACGCTCGACGTGCGGGACGACGGCCGCGGGTTCGACCCGGCCCTGATCCGCCCCGAGCCTGGACGCGGCTACGGCCTCGACGCCATCCGCGACAGGGTCGCCGAGTTGGGCGGCACGATGACGGTGGAGAGCGCGCCTGGTGAGGGCACGGCGCTGGCCGTGAGCGTGCCCACCCCATGACCGACCACCCCACGGACGACCCCGCGACCGACCCCGCGAACATCCCCGCAACCGGTCCCGCGAACAACCCCGCGAACATCCCCGCCCGCCTGAAGGTGCTGGTGGTGGACGACCACCCCGTGGTCCGGTTCGGGCTGGCCGGTCTGCTGGCCCGCGACTTCGACGTGATCGGCGAGGCCGCCACCGGGGAGGACGCCGTCCGCCACGCCGCCACCCGGAGCCCGGACGTGGTGCTCATGGATCTGCGTCTCGGCGCGGGCATCGACGGCGTCGAGGCCACCAAGCGCATCCGCGCGCTGCCCGATCCGCCACAGGTCGTCGTGCTGACCACGTACGACTCGGACGCGGACGTGGTGCGCGCGGTCGAGGCGGGTGCGACCGGCTACCTGCTGAAGGACTGCCCGCCGGACGAGCTGGCCGCCGCGGTCCGGCAGGCCGCCGCCGGTCGCACCGTGCTCTCACCCGAGATCGCCCACCGCCTGCTGCACCGGACGCCCGCGCCCGCGATCACCAAGCGGGAGGTGCAGATCCTCGACCACCTCGCCCGCGGCCTGTCGAACCGGGAGATCGCGAAGGCCCTGTTCATCAGCGAGGCGACGGTGAAGACCCACCTGGTGCGGATCTTCGACAAGCTGGGCGTGGACACCAGGACCGCGGCCGTCCGCACCGCCGTCGAGCTGAAGCTGATCCGCCTCAGCCGCTGGTGAGCATCCCGTCGGGCAGGCCCGGCACGTCCGGCTGGAGCCAGATCGGCCGCCAGTCGGCCAGCTCGTGGTAGCGGCGCAGTTCCGCCACGCCCGACAGCCAGCCCGCCCACGCCCCGTACGGCGGCCGGCCGGTGTCGAACCCGCTCTGCACGAACGTCAGCCGGGTGCCGCCGCCCGACTCTGCCAGCTCCCACGTCGACACCATGCCGCCCCAGTCGACGCGCATCCGCTCACCGGGCACGAACTCCAGCACCTTCGCCGGTTCCGGGTTCGCGTCGAACCCGCCCATGGCGACCCGACCGCCCTCCCACGGCTCGATGTCGATCTTCGCGCCGAACCACCGCGAGTGCTGCTCGGACTCGACCAGCGACCGGGCCACCGCGTCGACCGGCGCGGCGATCACCACCTCGGTGCGCATCTCCGGGGTGCTGAAGTCGACCTTCGGCGTCAACGGCCGGCCCTCGACGTGGTCGACCAGGTTCGCCAGCGACAACGCCCAGTAGGTGTAGAGGTGGCCGAGCACGCCGGTCTCCGCGACGGCCGCCTCCCAGCCCGCGAAGTGGCTCTGGGACAACGTCACGACCGTGTCGCCGTCCTTGGCCGCCCACGAGATCTCGACGGTCGTGTCCTCGCCGCCGACCCTCCAACCGAACCGCAACGACCGGTCGTCGACGTGCCGCAACGTCTGGTGCGGCTGGTCGCCCTCGGGCGTGTACCTGCCCCAGAACTCGAACCGGTCGGGCAGCTCCACGGCCGCGTGCTCGGCCAGCCACGTGCCCAGCTCGCCCGCGTCGGTCACCGCCTGCCGCACCCGCTCGACGGGCGCGGTGGTGCGGACGCGAAGGACCACGGTCTCACTCATCGGTCTCCTCCTCCATCGGGTAGCACGCCACGGCCAGCCGGAAGGCGTCGCCCTCCGCGCCGCCGTAGCGGGCGAACAAGTCCTGCAAAGTCGTCTTCAGGTCGTCGAAGAACTCCTGCCGCTGATCGGGCCGCAGCCGGATCTCGCCGGACACGCCGAGCGACGGCAGTTCCGGCCGGGTCCGGTCGAGGCCCGCGATGTCCGCCTGGACCTGCTCCACGAGGTCCAGCAGGTATCCCAGGCTCAACTCGTCCTGCGCGCGGCGCAGCCCGAGCCGGCCGACCAGCCTCGGCGACAGCCAGTACGAGCGCGCGCTCGCCTGGTACACGCCCTCGTTGATGCCACGCACACGGCGCTCGCTCACCAGCGTCACCAGACCGGCTTCGACCAGGCGTTTCACGTGGTAGTAGACCCGCTGCGGGGTCTGGTCGAGCACCGCCGCCACCTCGGTGCACGACCGCGGCTCGGCCAGCTGCCGCAGCACCTCGATGCGCTGCGGCTTGAGCAGTGCCTCGGCCTGCTCGATCTGCTCCAGGTACAGGACGTCTCTCATCGCAAAAATCATGTTGTACGTAAAAATCTGTTTTGTCAATCGGGCCGAAGAAGACCCCGGACCACCCGGCCCGGGGTCTTCTCAGGAGCTACAGCGAGCTGATCAGCCGCTCCACGCGCTCGTCCACCGCGCGGAACGGGTCCTTGCACAGCACGGTGCGCTGCGCCTGGTCGTTCAACTTCAGGTGCACCCAGTCGACCGTGAAGTCACGGCCCGCGGCCTGCGCGGCGGCGATGAAGTCACCGCGCAGCTTGGCCCGCGTCGTCTGCGGCGGGGTGTCCTTGGCGGCCTCGATCTCGCCGTCGTCGGTCACCCGTTCCACCTGGTCCTTGCGCTGGAGCAGGTCGAAGATGCCCCGGCCGCGCCTGATGTCGTGGTAGGCGAGGTCGAGCTGGGCGATCCGCGGGTTGGACAGGTCCATGCCGTGCTTGGCCTGGTACCGCTCCATCAGCCGGTACTTGATGGCCCAGTCGATCTCGCGGTCGATCTTGGACAGGTCCTCGGCCTCGACCGCGTCCAGCGTGCGGCCCCACAGTTCGAGCACCCGCTCGGCCATCGGGTCCGGCGCGCGCTTGGCCACGTGCTCCACCGCGCGCTCGTAGTACTCGCGCTGGATGTCCAGCGCCGAGGCCTCCTTGCCGCCCGCGAGGCGGACGGTGCGGCGGCCGGTCAGGTCGTGGCTGATCTCGCGGATCGCGCGGATCGGGTTGTCCAGGCTGAAATCGCGGAACTGGACGCCTTGCTCGATCATCTCCAGGACCAGGTTCGCGCTGCCCACCTTGAGCAGCGTGGTCACCTCGGACATGTTCGAGTCGCCGACGATGACGTGCAGCCTGCGGTAGCGCTCGGCGTCGGCGTGCGGCTCGTCGCGGGTGTTGATGATCGGCCGCGACCGGGTGGTGGCGCTGGACACGCCCTCCCAGATGTGCTCGGCCCGCTGCGAGAGGCAGTAGACCGCTCCGCGCGGCGTCTGGAGCACCTTGCCCGCGCCGCAGATGAGCTGCCTGGTCACCAGGAACGGCAGCAGGACGTCGGCGATGCGGGAGAACTCCCCCGCTCGCGCGACCAGGTAGTTCTCGTGGCAACCGTACGAGTTGCCCGCGGAGTCGGTGTTGTTCTTGAACAGGAAGATGTCTCCCCCGATGCCCTCGTCGGCGAGCCTGCGCTCGGCGTCGACGAGCAGGTCTTCGAGGATCCGCTCACCAGCCTTGTCATGCGTCACGAGCTGGGCGAGGTCGTCGCATTCCGCCGTCGCGTACTCGGGGTGCGAGCCCACGTCCAGGTAGAGCCGAGAGCCGTTGCGCAGGAAGACGTTCGACGAGCGTCCCCACGAGACGACCCGGCGGAACAGATAACGCGCGACCTCATCCGGGGACAGCCTGCGCTGCCCGTGGAAGGTGCAGGTCACCCCGAACTCAGTCTCAATGCCGAAGATCCGCCGCTGCATCCCTCAACAGTAGGCGCATTCGGAACTTTCCTCAGTGATCCAATCGGGCGTCTCACCGTTTTCGCGGATAACGTTCGGGTGTGCTTCGCCGAGTGAACCACCTTGACCTGGCTCTCATGAGGCGTTCCGGCGCTCTGCGCCCCTCGCCTGTCGATCACGGAATGAAGAGGTTGTCACGCGCCGCCAATCACAGCGTGTTGTGGCTAGTCGTCGCGGGCGTGTTGGCCGCGCGGAAGGGTGTGAGCAGGCGGGCGGCGTTGCGCGGAGTCGCGGCGATCGCCGGGGCGAGTTTCAGCGCGAGCCTGGTGGCGAAGCGGCTCCTCCCGCGCCGGAGGCCTGCCGCGGACCTGCTGGCGGTGCCGCGACGGCTGACCAGGCGCCCGACGTCGTCGTCGTTCCCGTCCGGGCACGCGGCGTCGGCGGCGGCGTTCACCACGGCGTTGGCGATGGAGTCGCCCGCGTTGGCGTTGGCGGTCGCTCCGGTCGCGGCGGCGGTCGCGTACTCGCGGGTGCACACAGGCGTGCACTGGCCGTCGGACGTGGCCGCCGGCGCCGCTATCGGGATCGGCGCAGGACTGCTGACCAGGCGTTGGTGGCCGTTGGGGCGGACGGAGCGTGCGACGGCACGGGAGCACCAGACGTTGGCGGCGCTGGTGGACGGCGAGGGCCTGGTGGTCGTCGTGAACCGGAGCGCGGGCCTGGGCGCGACGAGCCTGGGCGCGGTCGATCCGGCCGAGGCCGTGGCGGAGGAGTGGCCGAAAGCCACGATCGTGGGAATCGACGATCTCGACACGCTGATCGATGATTACGCTCCGCAGGCACTGGGCGTGGCTGGCGGTGACGGTTCGGTGGGCGCGGTCGCGGCGGTGGCGGCGGCACACCGGCTGCCGTTCGCGCTGGTGCCGGCGGGGACGTTGAACCACTTCGCCCGGGACGTCGGCGTGCACGGCGTGGACGACACCGCGCGGGCGGTGACGGACGGCGAGGGCGTGCTGGTGGACCTGGCGGCCGTGTCGGTGGACGGAGCCGGGCCGCGCTGGTTCGTCAACACGGCGAGTCTCGGCGGTTATCCGGACATGGTCCGGCTCCGGGAGAAGCTGCAGGACCGGTGGGGCAAGTGGCCGGCGGCGGTCATCGCGCTGGCCAAGGTGCTGCGCACTTCCCGACCGATGCGGGTGGAGCTGAACGGCGAGCCGCGGTTGATCTGGATGCTGTTCGTCGGCAACGGTCCGTACCGGCCGAAGGGCTTCGCGCCGACCATGCGGCCGGCGTTGGACGCGGGGCTCATGGACGTCCGGTACATCCGCGCCGACACCCGGTTCTCCCGGGCGAGGTTCTTCGTCGGCGCCCTGCTCGGCGCCCTGGACCGCAGCCGCACGTACCGGCACCTGGAGACGCGGTGGCTGGACGTCCGACTGCTCGACGGCGCGGTGGCGATCGCGACGGACGGCGAGGTCGGCCCCACCGGCTCCACCTTCGAGTTCCGCTCGCGCCCGGCGGCCCTGGCGGTCTACCGCCCCCAGGACTAAGGTTGACTCCGTCAACATTTCTGTTGAGGGAGTCAACGATGACGGTCGCCGACGTCCGCGCGTTCAACCGCTTCTACACCGGCGTGATCGGCGTGCTCGACCGGGGCTACCTGGCGTCGCCGTACTCGTTGACCGAGGTGCGGGTCCTGTTCGAGCTGTCCGCCGGGCCGTGCGAGGTGCCCGACCTCCGCGCCGCGCTGTCGTTGGACGCCGGGTACCTGAGCCGGATTTTGACGTCATTCGAGCGTGCCGGCCTGGTTACCCGCACCCCGTCGGCCCGCGACTCACGCCGCCACGTCGTCACCCTGACCGCGCGGGGCGAGTCGGTGTTCACCGACCTGAACGCCCGTTCGGACGCGGAGATCGGCGCGCTGCTGGACCGCGTGCCGATCTCCGACCGCGCCGAACTCGTGGCGGCGATGCGCAAGATCGAACGACTGCTCACCGGCGCGGCCCGGTCGTACCTGCTGCGACCGTTGCGCCCCGGCGACCTGGGCTGGGTCGTGAACCGGCACGGGATTCGGTACGCAGAGGAGTACGGCTTCGACCAGACCTTCGAGGCGTTGGTGGCCCGCGTGGCGGGCGAGTACGTCGAGAACCACTCGCCCGACCACGAAGCGGCGTGGATCGCCGAGGTCGACGGCGAACCGGTCGGCTCGGTCTTCTGCGTCCGAGCGGACGACCACACCGCCCAACTCCGCCTCCTCCTCGTCGAGCCGGCCGCCCGGGGGCTCGGCATCGGCGGCCGCCTGGTCGACGAATGCCTCCGCTTCGCCCGCCGGGTCGGGTACCGACGGATGGTGCTGTGGACTGTGTCCGGGCTGGCGGCGTCACGGCACATCTACGAGAAGGTCGGGTTCACGTTGGACAAGAGCACGCCGGAGCGCCTTTACGGGCGTGACGACCTGGAAGCGCAGACCTGGTCGCTCGACCTCTGACCGGGACACCCCGCCAACCAGGCGAGTTCGACATGGTCGAACGGTTCCGCGCTAGAGTGATCGTGTGCCCGGTCCCATCCAGTCCATCGAACGGGCAGCCGCGGTGTTGCGGCTGCTGGCCAGTGGTGCGCGGCAGATGGGGGTCGCGGAGTTGGCGCGGGCCCTTGAGCTGCCCAAACCGACCGTCCACGGCATCCTGCGGACGTTGCAGCTGGTCGGCTTCGTCGAACAGTCGCCGGACACGGGCAAGTACCAGCTCGGCGCCGCGCTGTTCCACATCGGCAGCAGCTACCTCGACGGCAACGAACTGCGCACCCGTGCGCTGAACTGGTCGGACTCGCTCGCCTCGCGCAGCATGGAGAGCGTCCGCATCGGCACCCTGCACGAGAACCAAGTCCTGGTCGTGCACCACGTGTTCCGCCCGGACAACTCGCGGCAAGTCCTCGAAGTCGGCGCTCTCCTCCCGTCCCACGCCAGCGCGCTGGGCAAGGTCCTGCTCGCCGACGACCCGGTCGGCCTCAGCTTCGCCGACGACGAGCCGCTCAAGGCCTACACCGCCGCCACCATCACCGACCTCGACCGCCTCAGCGACACGTTGGAGCAGGTCAGGCAGCGTGGCTGGGCCAGCGACGTGGAAGAGCTGGTGGACGGCGAGGTGTCGCTGGCCGCCCCCATCCGGGACCGCCGGACGGTGACCGTGGGCGCCGTGGGCATCTCCGGGCCGGTCGAGCGGCTGTGCGACGAGAAGAAGCTGCCCCGCACCGAACTCGTCTCCTACGTCCGCGAGGCCGCGCGATCCATCTCGCGCGAACTCGGCGCCATCCCCTGGTAGAGCCCGACCGGTTACAGGACTGCTTCGGGAGGGTTGACATCTTGTGAGCGTCGGCACAGGATTCACGCGCGCCGTACGACATTGTCGAACGGCATTCAGGCCAGAGAGGGCGCGTGGATGACCAACCAGTCGATCTTCATCGGTGAGTTCCTGGGCACCGCACTGCTGTTGCTCCTCGGCAACGGCGTCGTCGCGGGCGTGGTGTTGGCCAAGTCGAAGTCGAACGGCGCGGGCTGGGTCGTGATCACGTTCGGCTGGGGCTTCGCGGTGCTCGCGGGCGCCTACGCCGTCGCACCGCTGTCCGGCGCGCACCTCAACCCGGCCGTCACGGTGGGCCTCGCCATCCACAACAGCGACTGGAGCACCGTCCCGCTCTACGTGACCGCGCAGCTGCTCGGCGCGTTCACCGGCGCGGTCCTCTGCTACCTCGCCTACCTCGGCCAGTTCCGCGCCAACACCGGTGAGGTGCTCGGCATCTTCGCCACCGGCCCCGAGGTCCGCCACCGCGTCCAGAACCTGACCACCGAAGCCATCGCCACGTTCGTGCTGGTGTTCGTCATCCTGGCGACCGGCCAGACCAAGGGACTGGAGACCTCCGGCACCGGCGCGCTGATCGTCGCCCTGCTGGTCGTCGGCATCGGCATGTCCCTCGGCGGCCCCACCGGCTACGCCATCAACCCCGCGCGCGACCTCGGCCCCCGCATCGCGCACGCCGTCCTGCCGATCCCCGGAAAGGGTGGATCGGATTGGGGATACGCCTGGATCCCCGTCGTCGGTCCCCTGATCGGCGGAGCATTGGCCGGGCTCGTCGACATCGCCGTCTACTGAGGAGCGTCACCGTGACCACCTACTCAGCCCAATCGTTCGTGGCTGCCATCGACCAAGGCACGACCTCCTCACGCTGCATCGTCTTCGACCACGGCGGCGCGATCGTCTCCGTGTCCCAGAAGGAGCACCGGCAGATCTTCCCGAGGCCGGGCTGGGTCGAGCACGACGCCGAGGAGATCTGGGCCAACGTGCTGGACGTCGTGCACGGCGCCCTGCAAAAGGCGTCGCTGACCGTGCACGACCTCGCCGCCGTCGGCATCACCAACCAGCGCGAGACCACGCTGGTCTGGGACAAGACCACCGGCAAGCCCGTGCACAACGCGATCGTGTGGCAGGACACCCGCACCGACCAGCTGGTGAAGGAACTCGGCGAGCAGAACCGGTTCCGGGAGAAGTGCGGCCTGCCGCTGGCGACGTACTTCTCCGGCCCGAAGGTCCGCTGGCTGCTCGACCACATCGACGGCCTGCGTCAACGCGCCGAAGCGGGCGAGGTCCTGTTCGGCACGATGGACACCTGGCTGATCTGGAAGCTCACCGGACGGCACGTCACCGACGTCACCAACGCCAGCCGCACCATGCTGATGAACCTGGAGACGCTGGACTGGGACGACGAACTGGTCGACGCGATCGGCGTGCCCCGGGCGATGCTGCCGGAGATCCGCTCGTCCGCCGAGGTGTACGGCACCGCGACCGGCACGCTGGAAGGCGTCCCCGTGGCGTCCGCGCTCGGCGACCAGCAGGCCGCATTGTTCGGCCAGACCTGCTACGCGCCCGGTGAGGGCAAGTGCACGTACGGCACCGGCAGCTTCCTGCTGGTCAACACCGGTGACAAGCCGGTGGTCTCGGAGAACGGCCTGCTGACCACGGTCGGCTACAAGATCGGCGACCAGCCGGCGGCGTACGCGCTGGAAGGCGCGATCGCGGTGACGGGCGCGTTGGTGCAGTGGTTCCGGGACAAGATGGGCCTGATCTCCAGCGCCGCCGAGATCGAGACGTTGGCGCGCACCGTGGAGGACAACGGCGGCGCGTACTTCGTGCCCGCGTTCTCCGGTCTGTTCGCGCCGCACTGGCGGTCCGACGCACGCGGCGTGATCGCGGGCCTCACCGGCTACATCGACAAGGGCCACATCGCCCGCGCCGTGCTGGAGGCGACCGCGTGGCAGACCCGCGAGGTCGTGGACGCGATGAACGCCGACTCGGGCGTGGAGCTCGTCGCGTTGAAGGTCGACGGCGGCATGACGGCGAACAACCTGCTCATGGGCTTCCTGTCGGACGTGCTGGACGTGCCGGTGGTGCGGCCGATCGTCGCCGAGACCACGTGCCTCGGCGCGGCCTACGCGGCCGGGCTGGCGGTCGGCTACTGGTCGGACACCGAGTCGTTGCGGGAGAACTGGCACAAGGCGGCCGAGTGGCTGCCGACGATGGACGCCAAGGCCCGCGACAAGGGCTACCGCAAGTGGAAGAAGGCGGTCGAGCGGACCGTGGGCTGGATCGACGAGGACGACAACGATGAGTGAACAGCGGGACAGAGCACGCGAGGCGCTGGGACACGGGGCCTTCGACCTGGTCGTGATCGGCGGCGGCGCGCTGGGCATCGCCACCACGTGGGCGGCGGCGCGGTCGGGTCTGCGGGTGGCGCTGGTGGAGGCGGGCGACTTCGCGGGCGCCACGTCCAGCGCGTCGTCCAAGCTCGTGCACGGCGGGCTGCGGTACCTGGCGATGGGTCCGGGCGCGGTGCCGATGGTGCGGGAGAACCACGCCGAGCGGCGCGCATTGGGCGACCGCCTGGCGCCGCACCTGGTCCGGCCGCTGCCGTTCCTGGTGCCCGTGTACCGGGGCGGGCCGCACTCGCGGCCGATCCTCGGCGCGGGCGTGATGCTGTACTCGGCGCTGTCCGGGTTCGGCGACGGCATGGGCAAGGTGCTGTCGGCACGGCGGGCGGTCGAGTACGTGCCGCACCTGCGCACCGAAGGGCTGCGCGGGGCCGCTCTCTACTACGACCACCAGATGAACGACGCCCGCGTGGCCATCACGGCGGCGCGTGCGGCGGCCGAGGCCGGTGCGGTGCTGCTGAACCACGTCGAGGTCCTGGGGCTGCGCAAGCGCGGTTCGCAGGTCACGGGTGTGGAGCTGCGTGACCGCGTGGACGGGTCGGCGTTCGGGTTGGACGCGTCGGTCGTGGTCAACGCGACCGGGCCGTGGCTGGACAAGCTGCGGCGGATGGAGGACGAGTCGGCCTCGCCGAGCATCCGGCTGTCCAAGGGCTCGCACCTGGTGCTGAAGACGGACACGCCGTGGCGTGCGGCGATGACCATCCCGTTGGACGACGTGCGGGTGTCGTTCGCCATCCCGTGGGAAGGGCAGCTGCTGCTGGGCACGACCGACGAGGCGTACGAGGGCGATCCGGCCGACGTGCGGTGCTCGCAGGCCGACATCGACCAGATCCTCGGTGAGGCTTCGGTCGGCATCAACCCGGAAGCCCTGGACCGGTCGCGGTTGGCTTACACGTTCGCCGGGCTGCGGGTTCTGCCGGGCGGATCGGGCGACACCAGCCACGCCAAGCGCGAGACCGTGATCACCAGCGGGTCCGGCGGGATGATCAGCGTGGCGGGCGGCAAGTGGACGACGTTCCGGCGGATCGGCGCGTCGGTGCTGGCACGCGTCGGAGAGTCGCTGGGGCGCGACCTTTCGCGCGCGTTCGACGGCGTGCCGGCGGCGTTGCCGGGCGCGTCGCTGCCCGAACGGGTGAGCGCGCAGCTGGGTCGTGAGATGCCGTCGTTGCCGGACGACGTGCTCAGCCACTTGGCCACGCATTACGGCACGGTGAGCCACGAGGTGCTGGCGATGGCGTTGGACGACCCGTCGCTGCTCGACCGCGTGCACCCCGACGGGCCGGACATCTGGGCGCAGGTGGCGCACGCGCAGCGGTACGAGTGGGCGACCGAGGTGGACGACGTGCTGCGGCGGCGGACCACCGTGGTGGTGCGTGGTCTGGACACGCCTTCGGTGCGTGAACGCACGGGACGGTTGCTGGCCAAGGCGATCGCCTGACGGGCGTGCGGGTGGTGCGGGTGCGGTCGGCATACTCGATGCATGCCCTTCACCAGCACCACCCACGTGCGCTGGCCGGATGTGGACCCGAACGGCCACATGCGCACCACCGCGTACCTGGACGCGGCCGAGGACAACCGGATGCAGTTCTTCGCCTCGGCGGGCTTCCCCGTCACCGAGCTGGCCGCCCGCCGCATCGGCCCGATCTCGCACGGCGACGACATCCGGTACCGCGCCGAACTGCGCCTGCTCGAAGCCTTCACGGTGGAACTGCGGCTGGCCGGGCTGGCGTCGGACGGCGCGCGGTTCCGGCTGCACAACAGGATCGTCAAGGCGGACAACCGGACCGCCGCCACCATCGTGACCACCGCGGGTTGGCTCGACCTGGACGCCCGACGGCTCACCACCCCGCCGGCCGACCTGCTCGCCGTGCTCACCGCCCTGGACCGCACCAAGGACTTCGCCGAACTTCCCTCACCCCTGGCCCACGTCTGAATCCCGCGAGCCGCCGGTCCCGGTAGGACACGACGAAGGCCCCCGGCTCAGCGCCGGGGGCCTTCCGTGTCGTGCAAGTGCGTCGTGCGGGTGCGGGACCTACGCCTTGTCGTCGTTCGGCGGCAGGTTCACGTCCGTCACCGGCTTCTTCCGGCCGCCCTTGGCCGGCGGGGCCGCCGGTTCCTCGGCTTCGGCCGCCGCGGGAGCGGGCTCGTCACCGGGGAGCAGGGACGCCAAGGCGGCGCCCGTGATGCGGCGGAACGCGCGGCGCGGGCGGTCGTGTTCCAGGACCGCCACTTCGAGCTTGCCGCGGTCCAGGAGGTCGGGCTTGCCGTTGCCGGTGGTGGTGCTGCCGGCGCTCAGAGCCTTCACCGCGACGCGCACGGCGTCGGCCAGGGGCAGGTTCTCGGCGTACGCGTCCTTCAACGCGGTGCCCGTCGCCTCGGCCTGGCCGCCCATCACGACGTACTGCGGCTCCTCCACGATCGACCCGTCGTAGGTCAACCGGTACAGCGTGTCCTGCTCGGGCGTGGCGCCGACCTCGGCCACGCAGATCTCCACCTCGAGAGGTTTGATCTGCTCGGCGAAGATCGAGCCCAGCGTCTGGGCGTACACGTTCGCCAAGGACCGACCGGTGACGTCGCGCGGGTCGTTCTGGTACCCGCGGATGTCGGCGAACCGGATGCCCGCCTGCCGCAGGTTCTCGAACTCGCTGTACCGGCCGACCGCGGCGAACGCGATCCGGTCGTAGATCTCGGAGACCTTGTGCAGCGTGGCGGACGGGTTCTCCGCCACGAACAGCACGCCGTCGGCGTACCGGAGCACGACGACGCTCCGGCCGCGGGCGATGCCCTTCCGGGCGTACTCCGCGCGATCGCGGAGGATCTGCTCGGGTGAGGCGTACAACGGCATCGTCACTGCTGCGGCTCCCGGGCTCGGCGGATGCGGGTGGGGATGGGGGTCGACACGGTGCTCAGCCCGCCGGCTTGATCCGGCGGCCCTCGACGACCGACTCGGCCAGGGTCGCGGTCCGCTCGTCGGACAGGTGCGCGGCGCCGTCGGCGGTGATCGTCACGACGACCGGGTAGATCTTGCGGATCACGTCCGGTCCGCCGGTGCCCGAGTCGTCGTCGGCGGCGTCGTACAGCGCCTCGATCGCGGTCCTGGTGGCCAGTTCCGCGTCCGCGTCGGGGTTGTAGAGCTTCTTCAGCGCCGACTTCGCGAACAGCGAGCCGGAGCCGACGGCCTGGTAGCCCTGCGAATCCTCGTAACGCCCGCCGGTCACGTCGTAGGACACGATGCGGCCCGCGCGCTCCGGGTCGGCCGCGTCGATGTCGAAACCGGCGAACAGCGGCACCACGGCGAGGCCCGCCAGCGCGGCGTCCAGGTTGCCCTTGATCATCGCGGAGAGCCGGTTCGCCTTGCCGTCCAGGGACAGCGAGACGCCCTCGATCTTCTCGTAGTGCCGAAGCTCGACCGCGTAGAGCCGGACGATCTCGACCGCGATGCCCGCCGTGCCCGCGATGCCCACCGCCGAGTAGTCGTCGGTGATGAACACCTTCTTCATGTCGCGCTGGGCGATCACGTTGCCCATCGTGGCGCGCCGGTCGCCCGCGATCACCACGCCGCCCTTGAACGTGAGCGCGACGATGGTGGTGCCGTGCGGGGCCTGCACTGTGCTGCCCTCGGGCAGCTTGCGGCCTGACGGCAGCAGTTCGGGGGCCTGCGCGCGAAGGAAATCGGTGAACGACGACGACCCCGGCCTGAGGTAGGCCGGGGGCAGCGACGCGGCCGGGTAGTGCCCGGTCGAGCTGTGGTCCATGTGTGCGTTCTTCTCCTGTCCCGCCGGTGGCTTACTACTCGCCGCCCTTTTGCACGTACGCGCGGACGAAGTCCTCGGCGTTCTCCTCCAGCACGTCGTCGATCTCGTCGAGGATCGCGTCGACGTCCTCGCCGATCTTCTCCCGGCGCTCCTGGCCGGCCGCCGCCGCGCCGTCGCCGTTCTCGTCGCCGTCACCGCCGCCTTGGCGCTGAACCTGTTCCTGGGCCATGTCGACCTCCCGGTCTTCGGGTCCTGCGACTCAAACACTACCTACCAGGTCCGACATTGTGTGCCTGCCACTCGGGTCGGATGATCAGCCCCTGGTCAGCGCCTCGACCAGTTCCTCAGCCGTGTCCGAGGCCTCCAACAGGGCTCCGACGTGCGCTTTCGTCCCGCGCAGCGGCTCCAGGGTGGGAATCCGAACGAGTGATTCGCGGCCGAGGTCGAAGATCACCGAATCCCACGAGGCCGCCGCCACGGACGTGGGGTAGCGCTCCAGGCACCGACCGCGGAAGTAGGCGCGCGTGTCCTCGGGGGGCGAGAGGACGGCCGCACGCACCTCCTCCTCGTTGACCAGGCGTTTCATCGAGCCGCGGGCCACCAGCCGGTTGTACAGGCCCTTGTCGAGCCGCACGTCGGAGTACTGGAGGTCGACCAGCGACAGTCGGGGCGAGCCCCAGGCCAGGCCGTCCCGGGCGCGGTAGCCCTCCAGCAGCCGCAGCTTGGCCACCCAGTCGAGCCGGTCGGCGCACTCCTGCGGGTCACGGGCCAGCGCGTCCAGCACCTCGCCCCACACGCGGAGCACGTCACGGTCGCCGTAGCCCTCCTGCTCCACGAACGCGGAGGCGCGCTCGTAGTAGGCGAACTGGAGGTCCAAACCGGTGAACTTGCGCCCACCGGTCAGCTCGACCTTCGCCTTGAGCGTCGGGTCGTGGCTGATCTGGTGCACCGCGCGGACCGGGTCCTGCAACCGCAGGTCGTCGAACCGGCGGCCGGCCTCGATCATGTCGAGCACCAGCGACGTGGAGCCGCACTTGATGTAGGTCGAGTACTCGGCGAGGTTCGCGTCGCCGATGATGACGTGCAGCCGGCGGTACTTGTCCGCGTCGGCGTGCGGCTCGTCGCGGGTGTTGATGATGCCGCGCTTGAGCGTGGTCTCCAGGCCGACCTCGACCTCGATGTAGTCCGAGCGCTGGGACAGCTGGTAGCCGGCCTCCTCGCCCGCCGCGCCGATGCCGACCCGGCCGGAGCCGACGATGACCTGGCGGGACACGAAGAACGGGGTGAGCCCGGCGATCACCGCGGTGAACGGCGTGCTGCGCTGCATCAGGTAGTTCTCGTGGGTGCCGTAGCTGGCGCCCTTGCCGTCCACGTTGTTCTTGTACAGCTGGAGGCGGGGCTGGCCGGGGACGGTGGCCGCGCGCATCGCGGCCTCCTCCATCACCCGCTCCCCCGCCTTGTCCCAGATCACCGCGTCACGCGCGTTGGTGACCTCGGGCGCGGAGTACTCGGGGTGCGCGTGGTCGACGTAGAGGCGCGCGCCGTTGGTGAGGATGACGTTGGCCGCGCCCAGGTCCTCGACGTCGTTGTCGTTGGAGTGGCCGCCGGGCGTGCCGAGGTCGAAGCCGCGCGCGTCGCGCAGCGGCGATTCGACCTCGTAGTCCCAGCGTGCCCGGCGTGCCCGCGGTATGTCGGCGGCGGCCGCGTAGGCCAGCACCACCTGTGTCGAGGTGAGCACCGGGTTCGCCGTCGCGTCACCCGGCACCGAGATGCCGTACTCCACTTCGGTTCCCATGATCCGCCGCATACACGCAGCCTACGACCAACCACCGACAGACCGCCCGTACCCGGGTCACGTTTCAGCCGGCCGCCAGTCCCGCGGCGGGCCGGATGCGGGACGCGCCGCGGGCCGGTCCGAATGCCGCGACCACCGCCAGCACGACCACTCCGGCGCCGCCGACAAGCAGCGGGAGCACCGCGGCGGTGGGCCACGCGAACACGCCGACCGCGACCAGCGTCAGCTCCGCGTAGACCAGCCCGAAAACACCGCCGCCCAGCACTCCTACCAGCGCCAACAGCACCGCTTCGGCCACCACGCCGCCCTGGAGGCCACCCTTCGTGACGCCGAGCGCGCGCCGCAGTGCCAGCTCCTTGCGGCGCTCCTGCACGGAGATCGTCAACGCGGTCCCGATGCCGGTCACCGCGACCGCGACGGACAGTCCCAGCAGCACCATGAGCATCATGATTCCCAGGTCGAGGTACCGCTGGTTCTGCGCGGTCGCTTCGGCCCTGGTCTTCACCAGAACGGTCGGCGCTCCGGTCAGGGACGTCCGCACGCCCTCCTGGTACGCCGCCGCGTCCGCGCCCGGCCGGAACTTGACCAGCACCTTCGACGCCGGGGCCAGGTCCGGGTCGGGCAGCACCACGTCCGCCTCGTCGAGCAGGGAGCCGGTGAACGTGCCGGCGACCGTGGCCGTGCGCGGTCCGCCGGGCAGGCCCTCGACGGTGAACGGCCGGCCGACCTGAGCCCCGAACCGCTTCGCGTACCACTCGTCCAGCAGCACGGCGCCCGGCACGAACCCGGCTGCGTCCACGTTCTGGCTGGTCAGCCACTCGCGCATGAGGTCGGGGTCGGCGCCGACGACCTGGGTCGGGAACGTGAAGCCGTCCGCGTCCTTCTGCTCCACCTCCAGCCCGTGCACGACGACGGTGTTCGCCGCTTCGGGCCGGTTGGCCGCCGCGCCGACCGCGCCGCCGAGCGCGCGCCCGCCGGAATCCGCCACCACGGCGTCCGGCTGCGGCTCGTTGCTGAACTCGTCCTCCATGCGCTGGGCCGAACCGACCGTGACGGCGAAGAACGTGACCATCGCGGCGGCCAGGAGCAGCGGCATCGCCACGGACGCGGACCGCTGCGGCACCCGCCGCACCTCGGCTGCGGCCAGTTTCCACTGCGCGCCGCCGAAGCGGCTCGCGACCGAGCCGAAGATCCGGCCGAGCGCGGGCACGACCACCGGTCCGAGCACGCCGAACAGGCCGAACACGGCGGTGATGCCGGAGAACAGGACGAGGAAGATCGCCGCCATCGACGGGCCGGTGATCACCGCCAGCCCGGCCATCACCGCGGCGACGGCCACCACGCCGATGCCGAACCTGCGCCGCCTCCGGACCACGGACTGGTCCGGAGTCTGGCCTTCGGACGTCCGCAGCGCCGCCAGCGGTGAGATGCGTGCGGCGGCGAGGGCGGGCCGGACGGCGGCGAACGAGCTGAGCGTGGCGGCGGTGACGACGCCGATCACCAGCTGACCGGTCGTGGGCAGCAGCGACGGGCTCAGCTCCACCGCGCCGAGCAGCGCCGACAGGCCGGTGGTGTCGAACAGCCTGGCCAGCAGCCACGCCACCGACCCGCCGAGCACCGCGCCCACCGCGCCGGCGACCGCGCCGGTGAGCAGCGCTTCGAGGAGGTTCGCCCAAACGAGTGGACCGCGATGGGCGCCCAGACAGCGCAGAAGCGCCGTGTGCCGCTGGCGTTGCGTGTAGACGGCGCGGTAGGTGGCCGAGGCCACGAACACCGACGTGGCCAGCGCCAGGATGCTGAACGGCAGCAGCACGGCCGCGAGGTCGTTGTTCGGCGGCTCCGCGGCCACCCCCGCCCTGGTGTCCACCCGGAAGCCCTGGCCGACGGCCTGTGCGACGGCGTCCCGGTCCCCGCCGACCACGTGCAGCGCCTCGAACCGGGGCGTGCCGTCGAGCTTGGCGGCCAGCTCCTCCCCGACCACGAGCCGCGGTTCCTCGGCGACCGAGCCGCGTTTGGTGATGCCCCGGACCACCACGTCCAGCGGTTTGCCCGCCGCGTCGGCGATCTTGATCGAGGCGCCGGGCTTGAGGCCGTGCTCGTAGGCGGTGACCCGGTCGACCGCGACCTCGCCGTCCGCGCCCGGTGAACGGCCCTCCAGGATCGGCACCCGGCGCAGGCCGTCCCGATCCGTTTCGACGTCGGCGGTGGTCCGGCGGTCGTTCGCCCGGCCGCCGTCGATCAGCAGGTCGACTCGAACCTCGCGCACCGGGTGAACCCGCTCGACCCCGGCGGCCTGCGCGACCCGATCGGCGGTCCCCTGATCGAGCGACACGCCCGAGCGGAAGTCGGGACGCACGACCAAGTCGACGCCGGCGGGCACGACGGGCGCGCCTTCGTTGGTGGCGCGGACCATCGCGTCACTGAGCATGAGGGCGGCCAGCAGGCAGGCGACGCCGACGACCAGGGCGACACCGGGCAGCACGGCGCGACCGGGCCGGTTGCGGAACTCGGCGACCGCGAGCCGCAGGGATGTGGGCACAACTCCTCCTCGTGACGCGAACGACACGACGGTAGGAAGCCGGGCCGTCGGCGGGCGTCGGCCCGAGGTAGCACTCGCCGGTAGTACCCAGGGAGGATCTTGGGGTGGAACTCGTAGCAGTGGTCGACCCGGACGGCACCCCCATCGGCACGGCGACTCGCGCCCGGATGCGTGCGGAAGGGCTGTGGCACGCGTGCGCGGTGATCGTCGTGCGCTCTCTCGACGGGACGCGGTTGTACGTGCACCGGCGCACCGACACCAAGGACGTCTACCCCGGTCTGTACGACCCGACGTGCGGTGGGGTGATGGCGGCGGATGAGACGGCCGACGAGTGCGCGGAGCGTGAGCTGGCCGAGGAGCTGGGGGTCTCGGCGGCGCCGGAGTTCCGGTTCAGGACACCTTTCGTGGACGGAACTATCCGGTACGTGGCGCACGTTTACGACGTGCGCAGCGACGGACCGTTCACCCACCAGCCGGAGGAAGTGGCCTGGGGCGGCTGGATGGATCTGGAGGAGGTGCGGGCAAAGGCGGAAGACCCGGAGTGGCCTGTCGTGCCGGACGGTCGGGCCCTGATCCTGGAGTGGTTCAGATGGGCATGATGTTCGCGATGTCGATCCCCGGCCTGGCCGTGCTCCTCGTCGTGCTGGCGGCTGGTGAGCGGGTCTGGCGGGCGATCCGGCGGCGCAGGGGCACCCCGCCGGTGGTCTCCGCGGCCGCGTTCGACGAGTTCACCACGCTGTTCTCCGGGAGCAAGCACATCGAGCTGCGGCAACGCGAGGTGACGCTGATGCTGGGCGACGACGAGGAATCCGCCGCGCCGCCGCGCGGGCCGGTCGACCTCGACTCGGGCCGGATCCGGCTCATTCCCAAGGGAGGGACGACCGAGTAGCCCAGTACTGCCCGGCCGGCTCGGCGCACTCCGCCAACTCGTCCAACTCGTCCGGCTCCAGGTGGACGTCCTGGGCCTTCAGGTTGGCGTGCAGCTGGTCCGGGCTCGCCGCCCCGGACAGGACCACGTCCGCCCACGGTTGGGCGCACACGGCCGCCAGCGCGATCGCGTCCGGCCCCACGCCGTGTTTGGCGGCCAGCTCGCGCACACGTGGTGGCGGGTCGACGGCCAGCCTGCCGTTGGCCAGGCCCTCCTTGACGAACACCTCCGCCCCTGACTCCTTGGCGGACGCCAGCTCCGGGCCCACCGACGTCTCCAGCACGTTCCAGGTGGACTGGACGCTCTCGAACAGCCGCCGCCCCTCCACCTCCAATTCCAGCGCCCGCCGCACCGTGCCCGCCTGGTCCGGGCCGGATGTGGAGAACCCGAGCCGGACGCCCGAGTCCCGCAGCGCGCCCAGGGCGAGAAGCAGCTCCGGATCGCCGAACAGCGGGCTGTCGGGCGTCAGCGAGTGCACGTTGTACAGGCCGACGTGTGCGCCGAGCAGCTCCTGCGTCTCCCGCCACTGCCGGGTGAACCGGTCAAGCGAGTGCTCCTTCACCTCATGCGTCTCCACGTCCCGCCGCCAGTCCGCGACGTACGCGTAACCCCACTTGCTGGACACCCGGACGTCCCGGTGGCCGCGCGCGGCCAGCCACTGCCCCAGGAACTCCTCCGCCCGCCCGTAGGAACGGGCCGCGTCCACCCGCCGAACACCGGCCGCGTAGGCGGCGTCCAGGACGGCGTGGCACTGCGCGCGCATGGCGTCCACGTCCCGGTGTTCGGGCAACGCGTGCTCACGGCCGAGGTTGATGTAGGCGGGACGGCCGAGCGCGGCCAGCCCCAGCGCGAATTCGGACACGCCCGACACCGTAACCGCCGGCCCCGGGAGGCCGCCGGACCACATCGCCGGCGCTGCCCGCTCTGCCCGCCATGCGTTCAGGCGTCACGACGCAGCAGCACGGTGGCGCCGGCTCCCAACACCACGAGCAGGTACGAGATCATCACCAGCCCGGCGCCAAGGGGCGACAGCGGTGGGTTCGGTAGTTCACCCGACAGTTGCGGAGCGAGGACCGGGAGCATCACCGAGTACGCCCGGTCGTTCCACGGGGACGGCAGCAGCAGCGTGAGCACGGGCAGCACGAACAGCAGGCCGCACAGGGTCACCAGCGCGCCGGCCGTGGACCGGAGCAGGAAGCCCAGACCGAGGCCGACCAAGGCGAGCAGGACCAGCGACGCGGAGTTCGCCAGCAACGTCGGCACCGCGTCGCCTAACGAGTCGTACGCCGAGATCGGCTTCGGCCGGTCCCCGGTGATCAGCTCGCCGGTCAGGTAGGCCAGCAGCGTGGTGACGACCGCGACGACCGCGGACACACCGGCCACCACGAGCGTCTTGGCGGCCAGATAGGCCTTGCGTCTCGGCACGGACACCAGAGCGGTCCGGATCATGCCGCTGCCGTATTCGGAGGTGACCGCCAGCGCGCCGAGGACACCCAAGCAGAACTGGCCGAACGGGACCACCATCACCCCCGGATCAGCAGCCCCGAACCGCTGTTGGAGGTCCGGGGGCGAGCTGTCCCAGTCGGCTGTCATCAGGTACGAGATCAACGCACCGCCCAGTAGCGCGACGGCGATCGCGAGCAGCACGTACGACGTCGAGCGGACCGATCGGAGCTTCAGCAGTTCGGAGTTCAGGACGTCGGTCATCGGGCGGTCTCCGTAGTGCTGGGCTCGGCAGGGTGGCGATCGGCAGCGCGGAACTCGGCAGATCGGTCATCAGCCGGGCGTGGATTGGCGGTGCGGGAGTCGGCGGGGACGGGACCGCCGCTGTGGGTACCGGCCGGGCGGGCACCGGCGGAACGGGAATCGGCGCGGCGAGCACCAGCCGGACGGGGATCGGCAGGGCTGGGATCGACAGGGCTGGGATCGGCAGGGCGGGCATCGACAGGGCGGGCATCGACAGGGCGGGAGTCAGCGGGGTAGGGATCGACGCGGCGACCACCAGCCGGGCGGGAGTCGGCGGGGCGGGAGTCGGCGGGGCGGGAGTCGGCGGGGCGGGAGTCGGTGCGGTATTCGGTGCTGTCCTCGGTCAGTTCGAGGTAGGCGTCCTCCAGGGACGCGCTTCGCGGGGTCAGCTCGTGGATTGGGATGTGGTGGTGGGCGGCGAGGTCGGCGATGGCCGGTGCGTCCAGGCCCTGCACCAGCAGGGCGCCGTCCTCCGGTCTGGCCGTCGCGCCTGCCGCGGCGAGAACCGCGGCCAACGCGTCCGGCATGGGCGAACGGACCAGCACGTCCTTCCTGAACTTCTCCTGGAGGTCCCGCATGGACGCCTCCAGGATCAACTTGCCGCGACCGATCACGATCACTCGATCCGCCGTCAGCGCCATCTCGCTCATCAGGTGGCTGGACACCAGCACCGTGCGACCTTCCCTGGCCAGGTCGCGCATCAGGTGGCGGATCCAGCGGATGCCCTCCGGGTCCAGGCCGTTCACCGGCTCGTCGAACAACAGCACGCCCGGATCGCCCAACAGGGCCGCCGCCACGCCGAGGCGTTGCTTCATGCCCAGCGACAGCGAGCCCACCCGCCGTCTCGCCACCCCCGCCAAGCCCACCTGCTCGAGGGTCGCCACGACCCGGCTGTCCTTGATGCCGTTGCTCCGGGCCAGCACCCGGAGGTGGTCGTAGGCCGACCGGCCGCCGTGCACCGCGCCCGCGTCGAGCAGCGCGCCGACGTGGTGCAGAGGACGGTGGATGTCGGCATACCGACGCCCGTCGACCAGGGCCTCACCGCTGGTCGGGCGGTCCAGGCCGAGGATCGCCCGCATGGTGGTGGACTTGCCCGCCCCGTTGGGGCCGAGGAAGCCCGCGACGTAGCCGGGTTTCACCTCGAACGTGAGGCCGTCCACGGCCCTGGTGGCGCGGTAGCGCTTGGTCAGTTGCCTTACTTGGATCATGGGGATGAGCGTGCTCGGTTGGCGGGCTGGGCGGATCGGACCGAGGTCCGGGATCTGATGTCGGACCGTGGTCCGACGCCCGGCCCGGCGAACGCCGATTACCGTGCCGTCGTGTGCCGATCGTGAAATCACGACTCCTGCGGTTTCTGCCGACTGCGTACCTGTACGCGCTGGACCTCGCCGCCGCCGTGGCGGTGGTCCTCGTGTACCTGACGTTCGCCGAGGTGAGCACCGCACCGCCATGGCTGGGCTACCCGCTGGCGCTGCTGATCGGCGCGCCGCTGGCGATGCGGCGGGGCCGACCCCTGCTGACGCTCGGGATCGTCCTGACGGCGCAGACCGTGGCCACGATCGCCCACGTCACCCTGGAGCCCTACGGCGCGACCGCGTTCGCGATGTACATGGTGGCCGCGACCTGCGAACGCCGCGTGGCGGTGGGCGCGCTGGCCGGTTCACTGGGGGTGGTGGCGGTGGCGGTGTTCATCGCCGAGCCGTGGCCGGAGGACGCCGGGCTGGTCCTGTTCGCGGCGCTGGCCATCGGGGCGGCGTGGGCGCTCGGCCGCACCACCTTCATCCGCCGGTCCTACGAGGCCAGACGGGCCGCCGAGGCGGCGTCCAAGGCCATCGCCGACGAGCGGATGCGGATCGCCCGCGAGCTGCACGACGTGGTCGCGCACAGCCTGAGCCTCATCACGGTCAAGGCCGGCGTCGCCGCGCACGTGGCGTCGTCGCGGCCCGAGCAGGCCCACGAGGCCCAGGAGGCGCTGCGGGTGATCGAGAGCGCGTCGCGCGGCACCCTGGTCGAGATGCGGCGGTTACTCGGCGTGCTGCGCTCGGAGGACAGATCGGTGGAACTGGCGCCCATGCCCGGTATTGACGATCTGCCCGAGTTGGTGTCACGGGTGGAGCTCGCCGGGGTGTCGGTGGAGCTGACGGTGTCCGGCGAGGTGCCCGACGGCCTGGCGTTGACCGCGTACCGGATCGTCCAGGAGTCCGTCACGAACGTGGTGAAACACGCCGCGCCGGCCTCCTGCACGGTCTCGATCGTCGTAGGGGATGCTTCCGTGGTGATCTCGGTGGTCGACGACGGACCAGGGGAACGGGTGTTGGCCGGTCGCGGCGGAGGGCACGGGTTGATCGGGATGCGGGAACGGGTGGCGGTGTACGGCGGCACGTTCACGGCCGGGCCGCTGGCCGATGGCGGTTTCGCCGTGCGCGCCGAGGTGCCGCTGTCGTGATCTCGGTGGTGGTCGTGGACGACCAGGCGCTGCTGCGCGGCAGTTTCCGGGTGCTCGTGGACTCGGAGCCTGACCTGCGGGTCGTCGGCGAGGCCGGTGACGGCGCCGAGGCGGTGTCCGTGGTGCGCGAGGTGTCCCCCGACGTGGTGCTGATGGACATCCGGATGCCCGGCGTGGACGGCATCGCGGCGACCCGCGAGATCTGCTCCTCCTCGACCGCCCGGGTGCTGATCCTGACCACGTTCGACCTGGACGAGTACGTGTACTCGGCGCTACGGGCCGGTGCGAGCGGGTTCCTGCTCAAGGACACTCCCCCGGCCGACGTGCTGGCCGCCGTGCGCGTCGTGGCCGCCGGAGACGCCCTGCTGGCGCCCTCGGTGACCCGCCGTCTGGTGGCCGAGTTCTCCCGCACGCCGGAACCCCGTACGGTCCGCCTCGACGGGATCACCGAACGTGAGCAGGATGTGCTGATGCTGATCGCGCGCGGCAGCTCCAACTCCGAGATCATGGCCGAGCTGCACCTGTCGCCAGGCACGGTGAAGACCCACATCGGCCGCCTGCTGCACAAGCTCCAGGCCCGCGACCGGGCCCAACTGGTGATCGCCGCCTACGAGTCCGGGCTGGTCACCGCCCGGTCGTGAGCAGCGGCCGACGAAGACTCCGGGGACCTGAGGCCCCGGGACGCGGAACGCCCGCCCGGCCATCTCGGCCGGGCGGGCGTTCCAGGCGGGTTGCGGTTGTCTGCGCTTGCCGGTGTTACAGGTATTGACCGGTGTTGGTGGCCGTGTCGATGGCGCGACCCGACTCCTGGTTCTTGCCGGTCACGAGCGTGCGGATGTAGACGATCCGCTCGCCCTTCTTGCCCGAGATCCTGGCCCAGTCGTCCGGGTTGGTCGTGTTGGGCAGGTCCTCGTTCTCGGCGAACTCGTCCACGATCGCGTCCAGCAGGTGGCGCACCGACAAGCCCGGCTGCTTGGTGTCCAGCAGGCTCTTGATGGCCGCCTTCTTCGCGCGGTCGACGATGTTCTGGATCATGGCGCCGGAGTTGAAGTCCCGGAAGTACAGGACCTCCTTGTCACCGTTGGCGTAGGTGACCTCCAGGAACCGGTTCTCCTCGGACTCCTCGTACATCCGCTCGACCGTGTGCTGCACCATGCCGTCGATGCAGGCCACCGGGTCGCCGCCGAACTCGGCCAGGTCGTCGGCGTGGATCGGCAGGTCGGGCGTGAGGTACTTGAAGAAGATGTCCTTCGCGCCTTCGGCGTCCGGACGCTCGATCTTGATCTTCACGTCGAGCCGGCCCGGACGCAGGATCGCCGGGTCGATCATGTCCTCACGGTTGGAGGCGCCGATCACGATCACGTTCTCCAGGCCCTCGACGCCGTCGATCTCGCTGAGGAGCTGGGGCACGATCGTGGTCTCGACGTCCGACGACACGCCACTGCCGCGGGTCCGGAAGATCGAGTCCATCTCGTCGAAGAACACGATCACGGGAGTGCCCTCGGAGGCCTTCTCCCGGGCCCGCTGGAAGATCAGCCGGATGTGGCGCTCGGTCTCGCCCACGAACTTGTTGAGCAGTTCGGGACCCTTGATGTTGAGGAAGTAGCTCTTGGCTTCGCGGTGGTTCTCGCCACGGGCGGCGTGAACCTGCTTGGCCAGGGAGTTCGCCACCGCTTTCGCGATGAGCGTCTTCCCGCAGCCGGGAGGGCCGTACAGCAGCACGCCCTTGGGCGGGCGGAGCTTGTACTCGCGGAACAGGTCGGCGTGCAGGAACGGCATCTCCACGGCGTCGCGGATCTGCTCGATCTGCCGGTAGAGGCCACCGATGTCCTCGTACCTGACATCGGGCACCTCCTCCAGCACCAGGTCCTCGACCTCGGCCTTCGGCACCCTTTCGTACGCGAAGCCCGCCTTCGAGTCGACCAGCAGGGAGTCGCCGGCCTTCAGCGGCGAGTCCATCAGCGGCTGCGCCAGCCAGACGACCCGCTCTTCGTCGGCGTGTCCGACGACGAGGGCGCGGCCGATCGAGCTGTCCTCGATCTCGGAGTGCAACACCTCACGCAGCGTGCAGACCTCGCCGGTGCGCTCGAAGTCGCCGCCCTCGACCACGGTCAACGCCTCGTTCAGGCGCACCGACTGGCCCAGGACCAGCGACGGTGTCTCCACCGCCGGAGAAACCGAGACCCGCATGCGACGGCCTGAGGTGAACACGTCGACCGTGCCGTCGTCGAATCGGGCCAGAAACACGCCGTAACCGCTGGGCGGTTGCGCGAGCCGGTCGACTTCCTCGCGCAGCGCGAGGAGTTGGCTCCGTGCTTCTCGAAGGGTGTCGATGAGCTTCGTGTTGCGCTCGGTCAGTTGGCTGACGCGCTCAGTCGCCTCGGCCAACCGCTGCTCCAGCAGGCGGACGTGTCGTGGGGATTCCGTCAACTTGCGGCGCAGCAACGCGATTTCGTCCTCGAGGAACCGGATCTGCGCAGTCAGCTCACCAGAGTTGTTGCCCTTGTTCAGCTCGCCGCCCTCATCGGGCCGGCTGCCGGGATGACCGTGCTGCATGTCGGCACCCTCCTCCCGTGTTCGTCCCACGACGATACCGGCGATCACCGACAAAAGCCGACACCCTGCGAGTTCCCGGGCGTCATGTGATCACTCATTCCGCCCGCTCGGCCGGAGCAACTGCTCCAATCCGGTGTCAGCCGGCACCCCGCACCCGCTACCGTGCGTTGAGCACGAGTCCCACGAGAGTGGTCCGGGCAGTGTCACTGCCACCAGCGGAAAGTTCTAGGAGAACGTGATGTCCGTCCCGCCGCAGCAGCCGGGTCCCTACGGTCAGCAGCCGGGTCAATTTGGCCAGCAACCAGGTCAATTCGGCCAGCAGCCGGGCCCCGGACAGCAGCCCGGCGGGTTCCCGCCGCCTGCGCCGGGCTTCCCACCAGGTGGGCAGCAGCCCGGTTACGGCACGCCTCCGGGCGGCTACCAGCAGCATCCCGGTCAGCCGGGGCAGCCCGGCCAGCCCGGTTACGGCCAGCAGCCCTACGGCCAGCCGGGACAGTTCAACCAGCCCGGTTACGGCCAACCGGGTGGTTTCGGCGGCCCATCCGGCATGCCGCCGAAGAAGAGCCCCATGCCGTGGATCCTGGGCGGCGCCGGCGCCCTCGTCGTCATCGTCGTGGCGGTCGTCCTGATCCTCAACATGACCGGCGGCAGCAACGGCACCGCGAAGGACGCCGCCGACTCTTACGCGGCGGCGATCAACGCGAAGGACTTCGACAAGGTCCGCTCGCTGACCTGCGCCGAGCACCACGACGAGATCGACGACATGAAGAAGCTCTACGACCCCGCGACGATGAGCGCGGAGATCGAGAAGCAGCTCGAAAGCCTGCCCGCGGAGATGCGGAAGGAAGCCCAGAAGTCGATCGACAAGGCGAAGGACGTCAAGGTCACCCTCGCCGTCGACAACGTGGTCGAGAAGTCCGACACGACTGCCGAAGCCTCGATGTCGGTGAAGTACGAGAACGTGCCCGAGGACATGAAGTCGCTCATGAAGGACCAGAAGGCCGCGAAGATCCCGTTCAAGAAGACGGACAGCGGCTGGGTCGCCTGCGACTGAGCCGACCAGTGCCGAAACGGCCCGCACACCACCTGGTGTGCGGGCCGTTTTCGTGGCGAAAGACCTGGTCAGCCCTTGGACGGTCGGCGCTGCGGCCGGAGCGGGGTGACGCCGTCGGCCAGCCTGCGAGTGGTCAGCAGGAACGCCGTGTGCCCGATCATCCGGTGCTCGGGCCGCACCGCCAGGCCCACCACGTGCCACGGCCGGACGAGGGTCTCCCACGCGTGCGGCTCGGTCCAGTGCTGCTGCTCACGGATCGCCTCGGTCACCTTCGACAGCTGCGTCGTGGTCGCCACGTACACCACCAGCACGCCGCCGGGGATGAGGCTGCGGGAGACGGCGGGCAGCACGTCCCACGGCGCGAGCATGTCCAGGACGACCCGGTCGACCTCGCCCTCGTGCTCGTTCACGTCGGCGACGGTCAGCGACCAGTTGCCCGGCCGCTCGCCGAAGAACTGCTCGACGTTGCGGATCGCGTGGTCGGCGTGGTCCTGGCGGACCTCGAACGACGTCACGCTGCCCTTCTCACCCACCGCGCGCAGCAACGAGCAGGTCAGCGCACCCGAACCGGCGCCGGCCTCCAGCACCCGCGCGCCGGGGAACACGTCCCCGTACATCACGATCTGGGCGGCGTCCTTGGGGTAGATCACCTGCGCGCCGCGCGGCATCGACAGCACGTAGTCGGACAGCAGCGGCCTCAGCGCGAGGAACGAAGTGCCGCCGACGGACACCACCACGGACCCCTCGGGCTGCCCGATCAGCTGGTCGTGCGACAACGCGCCGCGGTGGGTGTGGTACTCCTTGCCCGGTTCGAGCACGATCGTGTAGTGCCGTCCCTTCGGGTCGGTCAACTGCACCCGGTCACCCGGTTGGAACGGACCACTGGCGGTGCTCACCGCGGTAAACCTCCTGCTAAACGCTCGTGTCAACAGCGCACGATGGTCCCACGGCGCCCGCGCCGCCCTACTGGCGGGACTTCTCCCGGCCGTTGACCACTTCGGCGACCGAGTGGTAGACGGGCCAGCCAAGCAGCCAGATCACACCGACGACCGTCAAGCCGGACATCTGTCCCCACAGCGCCTGCGTGCGCTCCGGCGTGCCGACGACGAACATCAGCAGCAGCATCACCACGCACGCGATCGCCCAGGCCACGGCGAACTTGCCGAACTCGCGCCACTCGTGGCGGACCTTCGCCGGGCCGCTCTTGGGCGGCTTGGTGGGCGGCGGCCCGCCGGCGAACCGGTGGGCGACCCGCTGATCGGCCCACCGGAGCATGCTGTGCCCGAACGCCACGCTCACCCCCAGGTAGATCGCGGCCAGCCCGTGCGCGGACGTCGCCTCACCCCCCGACCGCAGGTCGAAGACGGTCGCCACGAGCAGCACGACGTCCACCACGGGGGTGCAGACGAGCAGGGCCGCGCCGAGCCTGCGCATCTTCAGCGCGTACCGGGCCAGCAGCCCGGCGCCCAGCACGACCCAGAATCCGATCTCGCACGCCACGATGAGGACCACCAGCGGTTCAACCACGGCTCAAGCGTGCGTGTCGGGCGCGCTCGCGCGCGTCGTCGGACGGACCGACCGCGGGTCATCAGTTCGTAGGACGCCCGCGCGCCGCGGCCTGTGCTGTGATGACGTCGTGGAGCTCCGTCGTGCACACCGGGACGCGCTGGTCACGGCGGCGTTCTTCACCGTGGGCGCGGTGGTCTACGGGCTCCACATGGACCTCGTGGTGGGTGGCCAGGGCGACAACACGCCGTTGACGACGCGGCTGCTGATCCTGACGGTGGCGTCCGTCGGTCAGCTGTTCCGCCGGTCCGCGCCGGTGGTGGCGCTGCTCGTGGTCATCGTCGCGACAGCGGCCGACCTCTACTTCGGTCTGAGCATGCCGGTGGTGATGGTCGCCATCGACGTGCTGTTCGTGGCGGCCCTGCACGGTCCGCGCCGGCTGCACCAGGTGCTTGTCGGGGTGGTGGCCACGGCCACGGTCGGCGTGGCGGCGGCGGTCGCGGTGGTGGGTGACTGGCGGCTGTCGTTCTACGCGGGGTTGCAGGTGTTCTCGCTGCTCGCGGTGCCGGTGTGGTGGGCGACGAACGTGCGGCAGCACCGGGAGAGCGCCGAGCAGATCGCGCTGATCTCGGAGTTGGACCGGCGGGCGTCGGTGAACGCCGAGCGCAACCGGATGGCCCGTGACCTGCACGACGTGGTCGCCGGGCACCTGTCGGCGATCGCGATCCAGTCCGAGGCGGTGCTGTCGATGCGCGAGGGCGACCCGGAGACGGTGCGCACGGTGCTGAAGTCGGTGCGCGAGAACAGCGTGCGGTCGCTGGAGGAGATGCGGATGATGATCGACGTGCTGCGGGCCGACGAACCGGTGGACGAGCCGGTCGCGGTGCGGCTGGCGGACGTCGGCACGCTGGTCGAGTCGGCCGCCGCGGGCGGGCTGGACGTCGAGCTTCGCGGCGCGAACGTGGCCGGGCTGCCGGTGGCGGTGGACGTCGCCGCGTACCGGATCGTGCAGGAGGCGTTGACGAACGCGCTGAAGCACGCGCCCGGCTCGCGCACGTCGGTGACCTTGGAACGGCAGGTCAGGCGGTTGGTGGTGGTCGTGCGCAACACCGTGGGACGGGCTACGGGCGGGTCGGAGGGCTCGGGGACGGGGTTGGTGAGCATGGCGGAACGCGCCCAGGTCGTCGGCGGGACGTTCGCCGCCGGGCGCGACGGCGACGGCTGGGTCGTGCGGGCGGAGCTGCCGCTGTGATCCGGGTGCTGGTGGCCGACGACCACGCGGCGATCCGCGCGGGCCTGGTGATGATCCTCGGCGGCGCGGACGGCATCGAGGTGGTCGGCGAGGCCGGTGACGGCGCGGAGGCGGTGCGGTTGGCGACGCGGCTGGAGCCGGACGTCGTGCTGATGGACATCCGGATGCCCGGCGTGGACGGCATCGAGGCGACCAGGCAGCTCAGCGGGGTGTGCGAGGTGCTGGTGCTGACCACGTTCGACCTGGACGAGTACGTGCACGGCGCGCTGCGGGCCGGTGCGGCCGGGTTCCTGCTGAAGTCGGTGGAGGCCCCGGCGCTGGTGGACGCCGTGCGGCAGGTCGCGGCCGGTGACGGTGTGCTCGCGCCGAGCGTGACGCGGCGGGTGATGCGGGAGTTCGCGTCGGCCGCGCCCAAGTCGCGCCCGGCAGGCTTGGACTCGTTGACGGAACGCGAGGTCGACGTGCTGCGCTGCCTCGGCGAAGGGCTGTCGAATCACCAGATCGGGCGAAGGCTGCACATCGGCGAGACGACCGTGAAGACGCACGTGTCGCGGGTGTTGACGAAGCTGGACCTGAGGTCGCGGGTGCAGGCGGCGATCCTGGCGCAGGAGGCCGGCTTGCTCAGCGGCGGTCCAGCGCGGCCTTGAGGTCTTCCCGGCGCAGCACGCCCGCCGGTCGGCCTTCGAGGTCCACGACCAGGTACTCCCAGGCCGCGGTGCCGCGCACGCGTTCCACCACTTCGGCGCCGCTCTCGTTCTCCAGCAGCACGGTCTCCGGCCGGATCGGCACGGCCGCCTGCTCGGCGGGCGCGTGCGGCGAGGTGCTGGCCAGCCGGCGGGCCATCTCCCGGTCGAGCAGGCCGGCCGCGACACCGTCCGCGCGGACCAGGACCACACCCCGGCCGGCGGACGCGGTGAGCGCGCCCGACACCGGGCTCTCGGCGGGCAGTTGGAGGACGGGGCGGACCAGCTCGCCCAGCGTCAGACCTTCCGGCCAGGTGCTGCGGCGTTCGGCGGTGAACTCGCCGCGCGCGCCGGCCAGCACGAACCACGCGGTCAGCAGGCACACGCCGAAGCGGAGCCAGCGGTCCTCGGCGCCTTCCATGACGCCCCAGATCGCCCACACGACGAGCAGCGCGGCCACCACGCCGCCACCGATGACGGCGGCTTTCGTGCCCGTCGCACGGCGGCCGGTGAAGGCCCACACGCCCGCACGCAGGATCCGGCCGCCGTCCAGCGGCAGGCCGGGGAGCAGGTTGAACACCGCGACGGCGGCGTTGGCGAAGGCGGTCTGGGCGATCAGCAGCCAGACCGCGTCCGGGTACGGGATGGCGGCGGCGACCAGCGCGAACAGGCCGGCCAGCGCGATGGAGACGATCGGGCCGGCGGCGGCGATCGCGCCTTCGTGGGACGGACGGGTCGGGGTGCGCATCACCTCGGACACGCCGCCGAGCAGGAACAGGCGCAGCCGGCGGACCGGCAGGCCGAGGCGCAGGGCGACCAGGCAGTGGCCGAGTTCGTGCGCCAGCACCGAGAGGCCGAGGAAAATCGCGAAGGTGGCGGCGAGGAGCACGCCGGTGAGGCCGCCCGTGCCGGGCGCGATGCGGCCGACCAGCGGCGCGTAGAGGACCACGATGGCCGCCGAGCCGAGCCACCACGAGGGCGCGAGCAGCACGGGGATCCCGGCCGCGCGGAACAGCGGCAGCCCGCCGTCCCGACCGACCTGCCGCCGCCAACTGCTCGTCGTCGCCACGGGCCGAGCCTAGGTGCAGGCGTGTATCAGCGGCGTGTTGGATCGCCGCTGCTCCGCGCGTGTCCGACCCTGGCGCGGAGGCCGTCCAGGATGAGGTCGAGGCCGAAGTCGAGCGCCTCGTCCTGATCTCCCCCGGCCATCGACTCCGCCAGCGCCGCCTTGGTGTGCGGGTAGCGGTCCCCGCGCTGGAACACGACCTCCGCCAGGACCGCGCCGAACTGCGCTCCCGTGTCACCGCCCGGCGTCTTCGCCACCTGCTGGGCCAGGGCGCGGACGTGCCCGGCGAGCACGGCCAGCACGTCCATCCGTTCGGCGCCGGCCAGGCCCGTGCCGTCGAGGACGGCGAGCGCGGCTTCCATCCAGGCCAGCTCGTTGGGGCCGACGACGTGCGGACCCGTGGTGACCTCCAGGACCCAGGGGTGCCGCAGGAAACCGGGCAGGAGCGCCAGCGCCCACGTTCGGAGCCGGTCGCACCAGTCGCCGTCGTGGAGGTCTTCGGGCGGTGTGCCCATGGCCAGGTCGGCCATGAGCGCGACCAGCTCAGACTTCCCGGGCACGTAGCGGTAGAGGGACATCTTCGTGAAGCCGAGGTCGGCGGCGACGCGCTGCATGGAGACGGCGGCGAGCCCCTCGGCGTCGGCGATCGCGATGCCGGTCCGGGCGATGAGTTCGTGGCTGAGCGCGGGCTTGGGGCCGCGGCGAGGGCCCGGAGGGTCGCCCCACAGCAGTTCGAAGGTGCCCGCCGTGTCCATCGCGACCTCCGGTGTTGCCCACGCCAAAGAACTGTGTCTACAGTACACAGAAGTAATTGCTTCCAGTGGACACAGTTCAGGAGTGACGATGTCGAACAAGCGGGTCCTCGTCTCCGGCGCGAGCGTCGCGGGACCGGCCGTGGCCTATTGGCTGGGGCGTCACGGCTTCGAGCCGACCGTCGTGGAGATCGCTCCCGCGCTGCGCAAGGGCGGTGCGGCGGTGGACTTCCGCGGTGAGGCGCACATGACCGTGCTGGAACGCATGGGCGTGCTCGGCCGGCTGCGTGAGATCCAGACCGGTGGCAGCCCGATGACGTTCGTCGACGAGGAGGGGCGCACGGTGCTCCACCTGCCGGCGGACTTCGCGGGCGGCGAGTTGGAGGTGCTGCGTTCGGACCTCTCGCGGGTGCTGTACGAGCACGGCAGAGGTGTGGCGGAGTACGTGTTCGGTGATTCCGTCGTCGGGCTGACCGAGACGCCGGGCGGGGTCGACGTGACGTTCGCTTCCGGTGTCGAGCGGACGTTCGACCTGGTCATCGGGGCGGACGGCATCCACTCGGGCGTGCGCGGTCTCGTCTTCGGGCCGGAGGAGCGGTTCGTCAGCCACCTCGGGTACTACGTCGCCGGCTGGGACCTGCCCGACGGCTTCGGCGTGCCGTCCGGGTCGGTGAAGTCCGGGTCGGTGAACTACAACGTGCCGGGGCGGCTGGTCTCCACCAGCGGCGACGGGGGCCGGGCGAGTGCGTTCGTGGCTTTCCGGTCGCCTCTGCTGCGGTACGACCGGCGTGACGTGGCGCAGCAGCGCAGGTTGATCACCGACGCGTTCGGCGGGTTGGGCTGGGAGACGCCCCGGCTGCTGGCGTCGCTGGAGCACACGACGGAGATGTACTTCGACTCGATCAGCCGGGCGGATGTCCCGACGTGGTCACGGGGGCGCGTCGCGCTGGTCGGGGATGCCGCTTGCGGCGCCACCATCGGCGGTATGGGCACGGGCACGGCCATCGTCGGCGCGTACGTGCTGGCCGGTGAACTGGCCGCTTCGGATGGGGATCATGGGGCTGCGTTCCGGCGGTACGAGCACGTCATGCGCGACTACGCCGAACGGTGCCAGAAGGGCGGCGACCGGGCGGGCAAGTTCCTGGCGCCGCCGAGTCGGTTCGCCTTGCGGATGCGCAACGGGCTGCTGGGCAACCGGTTCCTGCTGGACCTGATGCTCAAAGCGGGCAAGGACATCACGAACAAGATCGAGCTCAAGGACTACGTGAAGGCCTCCGCATAGGCCGGTCCGCACTGCAAATAAACGATCTTGTCGGGGGGTTGGCCTATGGTTCTGGGCCATGGCAGTGCCGACGATCACCGAGCGCCCTGTTCGCAGGCCAGCGCTGTCGCCCTCCCGCGCGGGCGACTTCAAGCAGTGCCCGCTGCTCTACCGCTTCCGCGCCGTCGACCGGCTGCCCGAGAAGCCGACGAGGGCGCAGGTGCGCGGCACGGTGGTGCACGCGGTCTTGGAGGACTTGTTCGGCCTGCCCGCCGCCGAACGGCTGCCGGAGACGGCACGCGCGCTGGTCGGTCCGGCTTGGGAGCGGGTGCGGGCCGAGCGGCCGGAGTTCGCGGAGCTGTTCGCCGAGGGCGATCCGGAGCAGGACGAGTGGCTGGCGTCGGCGGAAGGTCTGCTGGACGGCTACTTCGGCCTGGAGGACCCGCGCCGGTTCGACGCGGACGCCCGTGAGCTGCTGGTCGAGTGGGAGCTGCCGTCGGGTGTGCTGCTGCGCGGGTACGTCGACCGGGTGGACGTGGCGCCGACCGGCGAGATCCGGGTGGTCGACTACAAGACGGGCGCCGCGCCGCGCGAGGTCGGCGAGGCCAAGGCGTTGTTCCAGATGAAGTTCTACGCGCTCGTGCTCTGGCGGCTGCGTGGTGTCGTGCCGCGCCAGCTGCGGCTGATGTACCTGGCCGACCGGCAGGCGTTGGCCTACCAGCCGGACGAGGCCGAGCTGACCCGGTTCGAGCGCACGCTGGAGGCGATCTGGGACGCCATCCTGCGCGCGGCGAAGTCCGGCGACTTCCGGCCCAACCCGAGCCGGCTGTGCGACTACTGCGACCACAAGGCGCTGTGCCCGGCGTTCGAGGGCACACCGCCGCCGTACCCGGGCTGGCCCGAGCCGGACGCGGGTGTGGAGACCGTGTTGGACCGGGCGGACTAGATGGACGCCTTCTACGAGCGGCTGGACGACGACAGGTTCGCCTCGACCGGGCACACCTCCGGGCCGTGGAGCAGCGAGAGCCAGCACCTGGGGCCGCCGTCGGCGCTGCTGGTGCGGGCGTTGGAGCGGTGCGCGCCGCGGCCGGAGACGATGCTGTCGCGGGTGACGTTCGAGGTGCTGGGGCCGGTGCCGGTGGCTGAGCTGACCGTGACGGCGTCGGTCGACCGGCCGGGGCGTTCGGTGGAGCTGCTGGCGGCGGAGTTGGCGCACGAGGGCCGGCCGGTGCTGCGGGCGCGGGCATGGCGGATCGTCACCGGTGACACGACGGCGGTGACGACCGGCCAGGGTGAGCCGTTGGCGTCGCCGCACGGTTGCGCGCCGATGGCCGTCCCGGAGCACTGGCGGGTCGGCGGCTACCTGACCGCGATGGAGTGGCGTGCGGTCAGCGGCGGCATCTTCACACCGGGGGACGGGGCGGTGTGGGCGCGGCCGGTCGTGCGCGTGGTGGCGGGTGAGGAGCCGAGTGCGGTGCAGCGCCTGTTCACGGTGGCGGACTCGGCGAGCGGCGTGTCGAGCCGGGTGGACATCCGCGAGTGGTACTCGATCAACACCGATCTGACCGTCCACCTGCACAGGGAGCCGGTCGGCGAGTGGTACGGGCTGGACGCGCAGACCGTGATCGGGCCGTCCGGGGTCGGCGTGGCGACGAGCGTGCTGCATGACGAGCAGGGGCCGGTGGGGCGGACGACGCAGTCGCTCTTCGTGCGGAAACGGTAGGGGGCCGCCCTGGTCGAACTGGTCGGACTGGGCCGCTCCAGTCGTACTGGCCGCTCCAGTCGTACTGGTCGCTGCGGTCGTACTGGTCGCCGCGGTCGCCCTGGTCGCCGCGGTCGCTCCGGTCGCACTGGTCGCACTGGTCGCAGATCGCGCCCGACGCGCGCACCATGGAGGTGTGAGGTTCACAGACCGTTCCGAAGCCGGCCGGGTGCTCGCGCGGACGCTGGCCGGCGAGTCCTGGACCGACCCGCTAGTGCTCGGCCTCGCGCGCGGCGGGGTGCCGGTGGCTGCGGAGGTCGCCTCGGCGCTGGGCGGTGAGCTGGGCGTGGCCGTGGCACGCAAGATCGGCGCGCCCGGTCAGCCGGAGTTCGGCGTCGGCGCCGTCACCGCCGGTGGCGATCCGATCTTCAACGAGGAGGCCATGACCGCCCTCGGCCTCACCCCCGAGGACATGGCCGACACCTGCGAGGCGGAGCGGCGTGAGGCCCAGCGGCGGCTGGACCTGTACGGGAACGGCCCGATGCGGCTCGAAGACCGTGACGTCCTGGTCGTGGACGACGGCCTGGCCACCGGCGTCACCGCCCGTGCCGCGCTGCGCGAAGCACGTGGCCAGAACCCCCGTCGCCTGGTGCTGGCGGTGCCCGTGGGCGCGGCGGACTCGGTGCGGGCGTTGAGCGCCGACGCCGACCTGGTGGTGTGCCCGCACCCGCGCACCGACTTCCGCGCGGTCGGCCGGTTTTACCAGCACTTCGACCAGACCACCGACGACCAGGTCATCGAACTGCTGAACCGACAGCACTGACGGCCGTTCAGGGCTGCAGCCGTTCAGAGCTGACGGTCGTTCAGGGCTCGCGGTAGTGCTCGACGGTCGGGAACGGGTCGTAGAAGTGGTGCAGCAGCGCCTTCCAACGCGGGTACAGCGGCCCCTGGCGGAACCCGACCGTGTGGTCCTCCAGCCGTTCCCACCCCACCAGCAGCAGGTACCGGGACGGCTGCTCGACCGAACGCCGCAGGTCCAGCGAGACGAACCCGGGCGACTGCGCGATGAGCCCGCGCGCCTCCCCGAACGCCCGCTCGAAGTCCGCCTCCAGACCGGGGCGGACGTCGAGCGTGGCGACTTCCAGGATCACAGGTGCTTGTACACGTCTTCGAGGGTCAGACCGCGGCCGAGCATGAGCACCTGCACGCGGTACAGCAGCTGGGAGACCTCTTCGGCCAGGCGCTCGTCGGACTCGTGCTCGGCGGCGATCCAGACCTCGCCGGCCTCCTCCAACACCTTCTTGCCCTGCGCATGCACCCCGGCCTCCAAGGCCGCGGCGGTGGCGGAGCCCTCAGGGCGGGTGCGTGCGCGTTCGCTCAGCTCGGCGAACAGCTCGTCGAAGGTCTTCACGGGGTCTGATCCTCGCATCCTCCGAACGGCCGCAGGCAGGCAGACCCCCGGTTCCGCCACCCACGGCGGGCACTAGATCCCGTAACGCGGGCTCGTGAACGGCCACACCTCGGCGATCCACTTCGGCACGAACGCGTCCAGCGCGCGCTCCAGGTCCGTGTCCACGTACTCGTCCACGACCCACCACGAGATCAGCGCGTCCTCGGCGGGGTCGATGTAGACGCAGCCCAGCAGCTCGGTCTCGTCCGCGTTGAACAGGGCGTAGTTGAACGACTCGTGCGCGTTCTGCTCACGCTCGTGCCGCGCGAGGTCGACGCGGTCCTGCTCGTGGGTCATGTGGGCGGGCGGCCAACCCCACTGCTCGCCGTACAGCGACCAGAGCCGCTCCCGCGAGCCCATCACGGCCGGGTAGTCGATGTCCACATCGGACTCGCGGATGGGCCGCAGGTGGTGACCGTCGTCGAGCGGGACGTGGGTCGGGTGGGCGAAGTCAGCGGGAAGCCACGGCATGGGCGGAGTCTGCGGTGACGTGAGCCGGAACGCCACCGAAAATCCGATGGCGCGACCCGCGGCGCCCCGAGACACTGCCTGGATGACCGATGGCGGGATGACCGACGGGCTGGTGCTGCGGACCGCGCGACCGGCGGACCTGGACCAGATCGGCGCCCTGCTGACCGACCGGGGTGAACCGGCGGACGCGATCGACCACCGCCTGGTGGTCGAGGACCCGGACGCGGGCTGGGAGGCGTGCGCGGTCGTCGTGGACGGCGACAAGGTCGTGTCCACCGCGACCCTGCTGGACGAGACGCTGGTGTTGAACGGTCTGGAGATCCCCGCAGGCCAGGTCGAACTTGTGGCGACCGACCGTGCGTACGAGGGCCGTGGGCTGGTGCGCGCGTTGATGGCGTGGGCGCACGAACGGTCGGCCGCGCGCGGTCAGCTGGTGAACGTGATGCTCGGCATCCCCTATTTCTACCGCCTGTTCGGCTACACCTACGCGATCCCGATCTCGGCCACGCGGCCGGTGACGAGCCTGCCGGACGGCTCCGGCCACAACCTGCGTGAGGCGACGGCGGACGACATCCCGGCGATGGCCCGCCTCCAGGATGCCGTGCAGGCACCGGCCGACCTGCGGATGCCGCACTCCCCTGGCCTGTGGCGGTGGCTGGTGGCGCGGGACGGCAGCACGGAGTGGCTGGTCGAGCGGAACGGCGTGCCGGTGGCGGCCGGGCGAACCACCCCGCCGGACGAGGGCGTCCGGCTGTGCGAGGTGGCGGCCGTGGACGAAGCCGCCGCGCACGCGCTGCTCGCGTTGACGGAGGCCACCGAGGTGAACGAGCGGCCGGGCACGGTCGCGGGCGAGGCGCTGGAGCCGTTCCTGGGGCCCGCGCCGGAAGACGCGAGCTCCTACTACGTGCGGATCGGCGACCCGGTCGCGTTGCTGGAGCACCTGCGGCCGGTGTTCGGGCGGCGGTTGGCGGACGGTGGTTTCGGTGATCAGGAGGGCGAGGCGGTCGTCTCGTTCTACCGCTCGCACGTGCGGCTGCCGTTCAAGGCGGGTGAGGTCGGGCCGGTCGTGTCGGGCGGCACCATGCAGGCTCCAGGCGCGGCGGGAGGTGCGGGTGTGGCGCCGGACCTGCTGGCATCGCTGCTGTTCGGCCCGCACGGCCTCAAGGGCCTGACCGCGCGGGAACCGGACGTCTACCCCGGCCCGAACGCCGACTTGATGCACACCTTGTTCCCGCCGGTGCGCGGCGACCTGATGACGTTCTACATCCCTTGACGTGCTTGCCGGGCGACTTCCTCAGACCGTGAGCAGGCCCCAGTACGCCGCCCACGGCAGGAAAACGACCCCACCGGCGGTCAGCACGGCCAGGCGCGGAGTTGGCCGCTGCCTGCGCCACCCGGCGATGACGAGTGCTGTCGCAACCAGCACGCCCACGGCGGTGAGCTGGAGCAGCAGCCACGGAAGCGGCCTGCCCAGCACGCTCGACCGCACGTCCGTCGCTCCACTTTGGACGATGGAGAACAGGTAGGTCAGCGCGCCGAGCACGGTCGCGATTCCGCCCACCGCCAGGCAGCGGGCCAGCCAGCGCACCGGTGTCGGGCTGCGGCGGCCACGCAACCGTCGCACTGCTGCTGCTACCGGGTAGGCCAGGAATGCCAGCAGCATCAGGATTACCCCGATCGTGTGCAGCCACGGGGATTCGTGCCAGGCGAGCGGTGTGACGGGCTCGCTGTGGACGGGTTGGTCCGGTGGCGCGTCGGCGGAGGCGTGCGGCGGACCGGCGGCGAGGTCGTTGATCCACGACGTCATGAGGTCGACGTAGCCGGGCGCGAAGTCCGCCGTGCCGTCGTCGAAGCCGTTCGTGCTGCGGCGCATGTTGTGGTCCGCGTTCGGGACGACCCGCAGCGTGTAGTGCGTGTTGCCGCCTTGGTCGAGGGATTGACGGAAGGTCGTCAGGCTCTCCCCCGGCGCGGTCGAGCGGTCGTGCTGGGCGAACACGCCGAGCAGTGGCTGGTCCACTCCCGTCAGGGTCGTTGCGGGGTCATAGGCCGTGTCGCCGAACAAGCCGGCGGCGTCCAGCATGCGGCTGACGTTATGTCCGAGCGGGCCGATCAGTCGGGTGTTGACGCCCGCGTGCGCCAGGTGTGCGTGGTTGCTCCACAGTTGGGTGCGGGCGGCGTCCATTCCGCTTGCTGCGACCGTGACCACGAAGGCGACGTCGTTCGAGCGCGACGCGGCCAGCGGCACGACCCAGCCGCCCTGGCTGTGGCCCCACAACCCCACCAGGGACGGGTCGACTCCCGGTCGGGTTCGCAGTAGGCGGACTCCGGCCAGCGCGTCGTCTGCGAGGTCGCCGAACGTGCTTGTCGCCCTTGAGTAGCCGGGGGCCTTGTCGTAGATCAGCGCGGTGATCCCGGCTCGGGCGAATGCCTCGGCCTCACGCCGGTAGTCGTCGCGGTGGGTGGATCCGGCGCCGGCGACGATGACCACGGCTGGGCCGTTGGCGTCGGGTGGGGCTATGACCGTGCCGTGCAGGGTGTGGTCGCCGCTGGCGAAGGTGACGTCGGTGGTGGTCGGGCCGGCGGGTTCGGCGGTGGCGGGCAGCGGTAGCAGCGCGCTGGCGACGGCCAGGATGAGAACGGCCGATTTGTGTGCGGGCAGCACGAAATGCTCTCCTGTCGGAGGAAGTGCGGTGACTTGGTGCTCGCCCGGTGGGCGAGGTGTGACGACTTCCATGCCCGGGCCGTCGAGTTGCCGCTCGGCGGTCCGGGGTCGGCTATGCGGTGTGCGTGGTGTCGTCCTCCGGATCGGTGGTGGTCCCGGGGTCGGTGTCAGGGTCGGGGTCGGGGAAGGCCACGAACCGCGTCTGCACGGTCCGCGCGCCGTCCGGAATCCGGTTGGCAGGCCGCTGGTACTTCTTCAGCAGCGTCAGGTAGTCCTCGAAGAACGCGGCCAGTTCGCCGGGCGTGACCTGGATGGAGCCGCGCGAGAAGGGCACGGCGTCCGACCACACGCCGAGTTCGTGGCGCACCGCGTCGAACCGGGCGAACATCTCCAGGTCTTCGGCGAGCCAGAGTCGTTGGAGGTCGTCGATCGTGGACCGCATCTCCGGGTCCTGCTCGCCGCGCCGGTCGAACCGCACGTCCCGGCGGACGTGCCGCCACCAGCGCTCACGTCCGCGTGCGCGCTCGGGAACCTCTTCGACCAAGCCGTGTTTGGCGAGGATCCGGAGGTTGTAGCTGGTGCCGCCGGTGGTCACGCCGAGCCGTTCGGCGAGCACGGTCGACGTCGCCTCGCCGAGGAGTTCCAACTCCCGGAGCATGCGTTGCCGCAACGGGTTCGCCATCGCCTTGGCGAGCCCGAGATCGGCCCTGACTGGTTCCGACATGGTGCACGATAACCCGTGCATCACTTCTCGTGCAACTGCTCAGCCCGTTCGCAGGTCGCCCGTGAACTCGACGCCCATCACGATGCCGACGAGTACGAGCAGCCCTCCCGCGCAGGCGAGCGCGCGCCGGTAGCCGGTGTCCCCCAGCCGACTGCGCCCGCGTGCGACGAGCAGTGCGATCACGATCTTGCCGCCGACCAGGGTCGCGTAGAACCCGATCAGCAGCGCCGCGCCCGCGCCGGCCGACTCGCGCCAAGTGGTGATGATCAGCGGCCCCAACGCCGTCGCCCAAGCGATCCACGGATGCGGACTAAGCAGATTGACCACCACCGCCCGCTTCAGGGCACCGGAATTGTCAGACCCCGTCGGTAGAATCGAATTCAGGGGTCCCCTTGGCGGCGACCCCTGCAAAGCCCGGCCTCCGGCCGCATCTCCCCCAGCGACGCCGCTCACGGCCGCATCTCGCCCAGCCGCGTCTACGCGGGCAGCGTTCTCGTCAGCCGGGCGCGTGGTACCGCCACTGACCGGATCGTCGGCAACGGCGGTTTCAGCGGCGTTCTGAGTGGCGGTTTCGGCGGCGAATTCGTCTGCCGGGCGCGCGGTGGCGGTGCCTAGTGAGGCCGATCGTGCCTCCCGGACCGTCTGCACGCCGCTCCACACCACGAACACCGCGCCCACCACCCCGAGCACGCCCAGCGCCCGCCCCGGCAGCCGGTCCAGCAGGAGCAGCGTCACCAGCACCACGACCGCGTCCGACAACAGCGGCGCGCAGGCGGTCAGCACACCGGCCATCCGGCCCGAGCGCAAAGCCGACGTCACCACCAGCACCAACAGCGGGCCGGGGCTGATGCTCGCGGCCAAGCCGAGGGTCAGTCCCAACCCCAGTGCGTCCACAGCGGCAGACTAGGACACGTGTCCGAGTTCGCCCGAGTCCTGACCACCCTGCGGCAGATCCGCGGCCTGAGCCCGTTCTTCGTCCTGGACGTCGGTCGGCCCACCGACGGCGACCGGCCCGACAGCGACCGGCCCGACAGCGGCTGGCACGACGGCGAAGACCTGCTGCACGGTCCCGCCCTGCCCGACGCGCTCGACCGGATCGCCACCCGGTACCGCACAACCGAACGGCGGGTCGCCGCGTCGCTGTTCTTCCTCAGCTACACCGCGCGGCTGCTCAGCCCGGTAGTTGCCGCCCGCGCGATCGACGGGGTCGCGCCGGACGTCCGACCTACCAACCTGTGGTGGCGCTACCGACCTGACGGCCTCCAAGTCCGGCTCAAGGACCCGCTCGCGGGCGTCGGCGTCGCCGAGTCGATGGAGCCGGTGGTCGAAGCGGTGCACGGGATCACGCCGGTGGCGCGCGGCCTGCTGTGGGGCAACGCGGCGTCGTCCATGGCGGGCGCGCTGCGCATGATCAGCCGCAGCGACATCACGGCGGACTGCGTTGCGCTCGGCGAGGAGTTGTTCGCCGATCCTCCGTTGAAGGGCACTGGCGAGTTCATCCCGTTCCCCGGCGAGGTCGTGTTCCGGCGACGCAGCTGCTGCCTGTACTACCGCCTCGACGGCGGCGGGACGTGCGGCGATTGCCCGCTGCCGCCCCGCTGACCGGCGGACGTGAGGAAACGACAACTCGTCTGGCCGGTTGTGCCCGGCCACGATCGACATCTACGGTTCGGGCGCCGCAGTGGACGGGAAGCCGGTGGGAATCCGGCGCGGTCCTCGCCACTGTGACCGGGGAGCCAACCCGCCGAGAACGTCACTGGTCGCGTGGAGCGGCTGGGAAGACGCGGGGACGGTGCTGATCCGGGAGTCAGGAGACCGGCTGCGGCGCGCGTTGTTGTTGACCTTCCACGAGGTATGGAGGAGGCCGTCCCGTCATGACGAGCCCCGCTCAGTCCCCCGCAGTTTCCGACAATCTGGTCATCCCCAAATGGGCCTACGCCATCGCACTGGTCGCGTTGACCGTGACGTGGGTGGTCCTCCAGGAGAACGGCGTCGCGCTCGGCCACGCCGCCGAGACCGTGCACGAGTTCTTCCACGACGGGCGCCACGCACTCGGCGTCCCGTGTCACTAGGGCTCGCCGAGATGCGGGCGAACGTGCCCACCTACAGAGGTCTGCTGCTCCGCGGTGTCGGTGCGGGCGCGGTGTCCGGGCTGCTCGCGGGCCTGGTCGGCGTGCTCGTGGTCGAAGCCCCGATTCGCGCGGCGCTGGCCGTCGAGCAGGCACGTCCGGTTGAGCCGGGTGGACACGAGCACGGCGAGCTGTTCAGCCGTGGCACGCAGGTGGTCGGCGGTGTGCTCGCCGCGGTCGTGGTGGGTGTCGCCGTCGGCGCGTTGTTCGCCACCGCGTACGCGGGATCACGGCGCTGGTTCGCGTCCAAGGCGCCGTTCGTGCGGGCGGTGACGTTGTCGGCGGCGGTGTTCGGCGCGGCGGCGTTGCTGCCCGCGGTGAAGTACCCGGCCAACCCGCCGGCCGTGGGCGACCCGAACACGGTGGAGTACCGGACGGTGCTCTACCTGGGGTTGATCGCGGCCGGGCTGCTGGTCGCGTTCGGGGCGAGCTACCTGGCGTCCCGGCTCGGGCACCTGGGCCAGCCCGTTCGCAGCACCGCCGTGGCGTTGGCCGTGGTGGCCGCGGTGATCGTGCTGCTGGTGGCGTTCCCGGCCACTCCGGACGCTGTTCCGGCGGACATGCCGGGCGGGGTGCTCTGGGACTTCCGGTTGGCGTCGCTGGCCGAGACGGCCACGTTGTGGCTCGGCCTCGGCGTGGTGTTCGGCCTGCTGGTGGACCCGGCCGCGCGCCGCGTCCCCGTGTCACCCACCCCCTGACCGCGAGTCGTCCACCCGGACACTCCGAACGCCACGTTCGTGGACGTCTCGCCGGACGCGAGCGTGGAGTTCGGGGTACCGGAGTGGACGACTCGCGGAGTTCAGTGGGGAAGGAGCGAGGCGAGGGTCTTGTGGTCCACGCCTACCAGGGACTCGCGGAACACGCGCCGCTCGCCTTCGAGGACCGGGAGGTCGCAGGGGACGACCAGGACCGTGCAGCCCGCGGCGACGGCGGCGGTGGTGCCGGTCGGCGAGTCCTCGACGGCCACGCACCGGGTCGGGTCGACGTCGAGCAGGCGGGCCGCCTTCAGGTACGGCTCGGGCAGCGGCTTGTTCAGGCCGTCGACCTCGTCACCGCACACCGTGACGTCGAACAGGTCCCGCCCGATCGTCTCCAGCGCGACCTCGGTCAACTGCCGTTCGGTCGACGTCACCAGCGCCATCGGCACACCGGCGTCCCGCACCGCCCGCAACGCCTCACGCGCGCCAGGCCGCCACGGCAACCCGGCCCGGAACACCTCCTCGGTGCGCCGCTGGATCCACGCCGCGCCGTCCGCGATGTCGCCGTCCCGCGGCGTGATGCCGACCTCGGTGAACAGCAACGCCATGGTCGTGGCCACGTTCGACCCGACCATCGCGTGCCGCGTCTCCAGCGACAGCGTGCCGCCCAGCTTCTCGGCGAACTCGTAGAGCGGGATGTCCCACAGCTTCTCCGAGTCCAGCAGCGTGCCGTCCATGTCCCACAGCACGGCCTCGACCGTCATGCGCACCTTCCCCCAGTGATCACGCGTTGAACGATTGGGTGAATCGGCCCCGAACGTGTTGGTCTCCACCGTGTCCGCGCCGGCTGCCGGTAGTCGCGGGGGTGCACCTGGGGCACGACATCGGGCCTGGTCACGTTGAGGGTCGGCCGGCACGCCCCGAAAAGGGGGCGTGACACGATCCGACATGCGCCAAGCCTACGGCGTCGGGTCTGCGGCAGTGGTCGTAGTCTGACGCCGTGACCGATCCGGACGAGGCCGCCCAGACCCCCTTCGACCCCAGCAAACCGCTCACCAATCCGATCATGGTGGCGGCGTTCGAGGGGTGGAACGATGCTGGCGACGCCGCCAGCACGGCGATCGAGCACCTGCAACTCACGTGGGACGCGACGCCCTTGGCGGAGATCGATCCGGATGACTACTACGACTTCCAGGTGACTCGGCCCACAGTCCGACTGGTGGACGGCATCACCCGACGGGTTGAATTCCCGACCACCAGGCTGTCGGTCTGCCGGCCGCCCGGGTCGTCCACCGACGTGGTGCTGGTGCACGGGATAGAGCCGAACATGCGGTGGCGGAAGTTCGCCGCCGAACTGCTGGGGCACATCGAGGACCTGGGCGTGACCACCGTGGTCACGTTGGGTGCGCTGCTGATGGACACGCCGCACACGCGGCCGGTGCCCGTGACGGGGACGGCGTACGACGCGGCGGCGGCGGCGAAGTTCGGGCTGGAGCGGTCCCGGTACGAGGGGCCCACGGGGATCGTGGGTGTCTTCCAGGACCTGTGCGTGCAGGCGGGGGTGCCGGCGATCTCGTTCTGGGCCGCCGTGCCGCACTACGTGTCCCAGCCTCCGTCGCCGAAGGCCACGCTGGCCCTGCTGCACCGGGTGGAAGAGGTGCTGGACGTCGAGGTGCCGCTCGGTGCGCTGCCGGAGCAGGCGGAGGAGTGGGAGCGCACGGTCAGCGAGATGGCCGATGAGGATGAGGACGTGCGCAACTACGTGCGGGCGCTGGAGGAGCGCGGGGACGCGGAGATCCAGATCACCGAGGCCAGTGGTGACGCCATCGCGGCCGAGTTCGAGCGGTACTTGCGGCGACGTGGGCGCGGGCCGGGGCGCGGGCCGACCGGTATGTGAACCGACGCCAGCCGGTCGAACGCCAGCCGGTCGAACGCAGGCCGGTCGAACGCAGGCCGGTCGAACGCCAGGCGAACGACCATCAAGCCATCGAGCATCGGCGAACGGTGGGTGGTCGCCTCCGACCGGTGGCCCGGAACCGGCCGCGCGGCGAGCCGCGATCGCTTCGCAGGGGTCCTCGCCAAGGGGACCCCTGCTTTAACCCTGCCAGAAGGGGCCGACAATTCCGGTGGTGGAAGCGGCTCCTGTGGACAAGTCCCGGTCTCGGGTTCGACTCGCGGCGCTGTACGCGGGTGGGTTCTTGGGGCCGTTCGGTGGCGCGATGACGTCGTCGGTGCTGCCCGAGGTGGGTTCCAGCTACGGCATCTCCGCCGGCTCGGCCGCCGCCACGTTGACCGGCTACATGGTGCCGTTCGCGCTGCTCATGCTGGTCTCCGGCACCCTCGGCGAACGCTGGGGCGCCCGGCGGACCATTCGGATCGCCTACGCCGTCTACGTGGTCGCCTCGGTGTTGTGCGCGGTGGCTTGGTCGTTTCCCGTGCTGATGGGCGGGAGGGCTTTGCAGGGGGCCGCGAACGCGTTCACCACTCCCCTGCTGTTGGCGGCGATCGCGGCGGTGACGCCGCAGGCCCGGTTGGGGCGGGCGCTGGGTGTGTTCGCGTCCATGCAGGCCGCCGGGCAGACGTCGGCGCCGCTGCTCGGCGGGCTGGCGGCGGAGGCGTCGTGGCGGTGGGCGTTCGTCGGCGCGGCGGTGGTGGCCGGGGCTTTGGCATTGGCCGGGTTGCCCGCCGACCCTCCGCGCGGCGGTGAACGGCCACGGCTTCGCAGCGCGTGGCAGCCCCGCACGCTGCGGGTCGCCCTAGTGGGGTTCGTGGGCTGGGGATGTCTGGGCGGTGTGTCGTTCCTGGTGGCACTGCGGCTCGGCGACTCGTTCGGGTTGGGCGCCGGGGAGCGCGGGCTGGTGCTGACCGGGTTCGGCCTGGTCGGGATCTTCTGCGCACGGCTCACGGGGTGGTCGATCGACCGGTTCGGGGCGCGGCGGTGGGCGTTGTTCGGGGCGGCCGGCGGCGCGGTGCTGTTGGCGGGTGTCGGGGTGTTGCCGTCGGTGGTTGCGGTCGGTGTGCTGTGGGCGGTGGCGGGGGCGTTCAGCCAGGCGGTGATCGTGAGCCTGAACGCCCTCGTGCTGTCCGACGGGGGCGGCAACCGGAGTGGGGCGGTGTCGGTCGTGCAGTCGTTGCGCTTCCTCGGTGGCGCCGCGTCGCCGGTGGCGTTCGTGCCGCTGTACCACCTGGACCCGACGAGCGCGTTCCTCGTGCCTGCCGCCTTGGTGCTGGCCGTCCCGCCCGCCCTGCTGCTCGGGTTCAAGCCGCGACGCGCGGACGCCGAACGTCAAGAAGAGCCAACGCCAACGCCCCGGCCACCAGGTAGAGACCGGCCTGGACGTTGAGCAGCACGGACAGCCCGAGCACGGGCGTCAGCACACCCGCCAACACCATCCCGAGCGCCTGACCACCGTCGTACAGGCTGACGAACGTGGCCAGCACCCGACCGCGCACCTCGTCGACCGTGTGCAGTTGGAGCACCGACATCATCCCCGCGCCCGCGATCACGCCAGGCAAGCCGATCACCGCGAAAACCGCCAGGTAGAACACCAGGGCCGTGGTCAGGTGCGGCGCGTTCCAGCCGACCGCCGCGATCACGCCGAAGCCGAGCAACGCCACGCCCAGGAGCCTGTCGGGCGGGAGTCTCCGGGCCAACACACCCACCAGCAGACCGCCGAGCAGCCCGCCGACCGCCTGAACCCCGCGCAGCAACCCGACCTCAGCCGCACCACCGCCGAGCTCCGAGCTCACGAACACCACGAACAGCACCACGAACAGTCCCTGGCTCATCGCCATCAGCCCGACCACGGCGACCATCGGCCGCAACGGCCCCCGGATCTCGCGCAGCCCGTCCAACCACGCCCGCCACGCGGGTTTCCCCACCTCACGGGCAGGGTCCGCCGTCCCCGAAGCCAACAGCGCGGCAGCGAGCAGGAACGACACCACGTCGACCAGCACCACCCCCGGCAGCCCGGTGTACCCGAGGACCAGACCACCCAGCGACGCGCCGACCAGCCGGGCCAGGTTGCTGTTCAACCCCACCAGCCCATTCGCCGCCGGCACCTGGTCACGCGGCACGAGCGTCGGCAGCAGGGCGTTCTTCGCGGGCTCGAACAACGCCGCCAACCCCGCCTGCACCGCCGTCACCACGTTCACCAGCACCAGATCGCCGGTGAGCAGCGGCAGCAGGGTGACCGCCTGGGCCAGGCTGACCAGCAGCATCAGCTTCCGCCGGTCCCAGCGGTCGGCCAGCACCCCGGCCAGCGGCGACAGGGCCAGGCTCGGCAGCAACCCCACCACAAACGTCGTCGCGGTAGCCGCCGTCGAACCCGTCAGCTGGTACACGTACACGGGCAACGCGACGAGCAGCACCCAGTCGCCGATCTCGGACACGAACCCGGCGATCCACAACCGCCGGAACGCGGGCACCGCCAACGGGCCGGTCATCGCGGGAACGCGCGGATGCCGACGTGCGCGGGCACTGCGCCTTCGGGCACGTCCTCACGGACCGGCACCAAGTACGGGCGCAGGATGTCGTCGATCATGCCGAGCAGGCCGGTCAGCTCCTCGGCCGTCACGTTGACCGTGTAGCCGTGCAACCCTGAGGCCTCCAGCCACTCGCGCGGCAACTCGTGCTGCCGGTCGAGGAACCGCTGCGCGAGTCGGTTGTCCTCGTTGAGCTGCAACGCGATCAGCGCGTCCTGATGGGCGCGGACCTCCGGGTCCTCGTCGAACCCGCCGATGTCGTAGCCGACCGACGTGGCCCGCCACGGCCGTTCACGCCCGTCACCGGCCTCGACCCGTTCCACGAACCCGGACTTCGCCAACTGCCGCAGGTGCCAGCTGCAATTCGACGCGGTCGACCCGACGGCCTCGGCGCACTCGCTCGCCGTGCGCGCGCCCACCGCGACGAGGTGGTTCAGCAATGACACGCGCAGCGGGTGGGCCAGCGCCTTCAGCGCGTCGACATCGGTGATCCGTCGAGGCCGTGGAAGATCCATGGCCCCGACGGTAGACCTGAAAGACCTCTTTCGAAAGGATTCTTTCAGAACTGCTAGCCGACGTCCCTCCGCCGGAACGCCGCGAGCCCGACCGCCACCAGCCCCGCCGCGACCACCGTCAGCCACAGCAACGGGCCGGCGGTCACGTCCGCGCCCGGCACCTTCGGGATGTGCGTGAACGGCGAGAGGTCCATCGCCCACTGGTCGAGCTGGAGCAGCGGCCCGAGCTGGCCGAGCACCAGGAACACCACGATCACCGCCCAGCTCGCCGACGCCAGCTTCGGCACCACCGCGAACAGCACCAGCGCGAGACCCGCGACCACCCACACCGCCGGGACGTGCGTCAACGCGGCGCCCACCAGCCGGACGACCTGCCCGCCGACATCGCCGACGCGCGCGCCGTGCACCAGACCCGCGCCAGCGCCCGCGGCGGCCAGCACCACGGCCGTGCCGACGGTGGCGAACACCAGGTGGCTGCCGACCCACGCGTACCGGCTGACCGGCGTGGCCAGCACCGCCTCGGCGCGGAACTCCGTCTCCTCGCCGCGCAGCCGCAACGTCGCCTGCACCACGTAGATCGCGCTGAACAGGGCGATGACGCCGATGATCGACGCCAGGTAGACGTCCACGATCGCGCCCGCGCCGCCCATCTGCGAGAGGATCTTCTCCAGCGCCGGGTTGGCCTCCAGCATCTCCTCGACGCCCCGTGCGACCGACCCGTAGACGGCGCCCAGCCCGAACAGGCTCAGCGTCCAGCCGATCAGCATGCCCCGCTGCAACCGCCAGGCCAGGCCGAACGCGCTGCCCAACGAGCCGGGCGCACGGGCCGGGCCGAGCCGCGTCGCCAGCAGGCCACCGCCGATGTCGCGTTTCGTCACGAGCGTTGAAGCGGCCACGAGCAGCACCGCGAACAACACCAAGGGCAGCAACAGCACCCAGTACCGGTCACCCGCGAACGACCTGGTCTGCTCCAGCCAGCCCAACGGCGACAGCCACGTCAGCCACGTCGGCCCCTGGTCGCCCGCCGCGTCACCGACGGCGCGCAGCAGGTAGGCGACGCCGAGCGCGGCGCCGGAGATCGAGTTGCAGGTCCGGGCGCTCTCCGACAGCTGCGCGCTGACCGCGCCGACACCCGTGAACACCCAGCCGACGGACATGAAGGCGAGGCCGAACGCGAACGACCCGGACGCCGACTGACCCACGCCGAGCAGGCCGAACGCGATGAGCAGGCCGATCGCCGTGCTCGCCAGCAGCGCCACGACCACGGCGGCGGCCAGCGGCGCGTGCCGGGAGACGACGGCCGAGCCGATCAGCTCCAGCCGGCCGGTCTCCTCCTCGGCCCTGGTGTGCCGGGTGACCAGGAACATGCTCATCAGGCCGATCAACAGCGAGCCGAACACGCCCCATCGCCAGGCCAACACGCCGCCGATGGTGGACGCGTCGTGCAGCGGGCCGAGCATGGCCAGGAACGCCGGGTTGCTGCCCGCCGTCGCGGCCAGCTGCTGCCGCGAGTCGGCCGAGCCGTACAGCTCTTCGAGGGTCGACGCGGTGGACAGCGTGATGCCGACCAGCCCGATGATCCACGCGGCGAGCAGGAGCCGGTCGCGGCGCAGGGCCAGGCGCACCAGCGAACCGAGCCCGGTCACGACGACACCGCCTCCTTGACCCCTCCGGCCGGCGCCTCGTCCTCGTAGTGGCGCAGGAACAGTTGCTCCAGCGTGGGCGGCTGGCTGGTCAGCGTGCGGACGCCGCTGCCGACCAACGCGCGCAGCGCGGTGTCCAGGTGGTCGGTGTCCACCTCGAACTTCACCCGCAGCCCGTCCACTTCCAGGTCGTGCACGCCGGGCAGTCCGGCGAGCCCGTTCGGCGCGCCGACGAGCTCGGCGGACACGCTGGTGCGGGTGAGGTGGCGCAGGTCGGCCAGCGTGCCGGTCTCCACCGTGCGGCCGTTGCGGATGATGCTGACCCGGTCGCACAGCGCCTCGACCTCGGCCAGGATGTGGCTGGACAGCAGCACGGTCCGCTCGCCGCGCAGCTCGTTGACGGCCTCCTGGAACGCGGCCTCCATCAGCGGGTCCAACCCGGAGGTCGGCTCGTCCAGGATCAGCAGCTCCACGTCCGACGCCAGCGCGGCGACCAGCGCCACCTTCTGCCGGTTGCCCTTCGAGTAGGTGCGGCCCTTCTTGCGCGGGTCGAGCTCGAAGCGCTCCAGCAGCTCGGCGCGGCGCTTCTCGTTCAGGCCGCCGCGCAGCCTGCCCAGCAAGTCGATCACCTCGCCGCCGGTCAGGTTCGGCCAGAGGCTCACGTCGCCCGGCACGTAGGCGAGCCGGCGGTGCAGTTCGGCGGTGTCGCGCCACGGATCGCCGCCCAGCAGCGACGCGGAGCCCGCGTCGGCGCGCAGCAGACCCAGCAGGACCCGGATGGTGGTCGACTTGCCCGACCCGTTAGGACCGAGGAAGCCGTGCACCTCCCCCTCGTGGACGGTGAGGTCCAGAACGTCCAGTGCACGCGTCGGCCCGAACGTCTTGACCAGGCCCGATACGGATATCGCAGCAGTCATACGCGGTAAGCTACAGTCATTTCACAAAGTCGTGAAGTTAAGGAAGCGTATAAACTGCCACCCGTCCGAAGGACCTCGAAAGGATGATCCGGCAGTGACACAGGTGGACGAGCGTGACGATCAGGCCGTGCTGCGCTTCATCGAGCGCTTCTCCTCGGTGTTCACCGAGTCCGGCATGCCGAGGATGCCCGCCCGGGTGTTCGTCGCACTGCTCTCCACCGACTCCGGTGGGATGACCGCCGCCGACTTGGCCGACATGCTGCGCGTGTCACCCGCCGCGATCTCCGGCGCGGTCCGGTACCTGACCCAGATCGGCCTGGTGAGCCGGGAGCGGGAGACGGGCACCCGCCGCGACCTCTACCGGGTGCTCGACGACCTCTGGTACGAGGCGCTGTTCCGCCGTGACGAGATGCTGCGCCGGATGACCGGACCGCTCAAGGAAGGCGTCAGCGCGCTCGGCGCCGAGACGCCCGCGGGCAAGCGCATCGCCGAGACGCTGATGTTCTTCGAGTTCTTCCACGCCGAGCTGCCGAAGCTGCTGAAGCAGTGGCGGGAGTACCGGGACGAGCGGCTGCGCTCCTGACCGGTCGGCCCCGCGCGGCCGTGATCCGTCCGGTTTGACCGTAGTGATCGGTCCAGTTCCGCTGTAGTACCGACGATCGGCGCTATGCGCGTGTCGGTGTCGTCACGGAGCATGCAGGTGACCAGGTCGCTACACCCAGTTCGCGCGAACGTCCCCACCCTGCATCGCACGGCCGACCGGCGCACCCGCCCGGCACGGCCGCGCAGCCCTGCCCAAAAGGGAGAACCCTGCCATGGGAGACGCCCGCACCACCAGAAGACTGGCCGTGCTCGGCCTGGCCGCCGTGTCGGCCGCCGCGCTGGCCTTCGCCAACACCGGAGTGGCCTCGGCCGAGGGCGACGTGCTCGGCGCCGAGCGCGCCGACGCCGTCCCCGGTTCGTACATCGTGGCCCTGAACGACGCCGCGTCGCCGCGCTCGGACTCCGCGTCGACCGCGTCCTCGTTGGTCGGCAAGTACGGCGGCAAGGTCCGCGTGGCCTGGCAGCACGCCCTCAACGGCTTCCACGCCTCGCTGTCCGAGGGGCAGGCCAGGCGTCTCGCCGCCGACCCGCGGGTCGCGTTCGTGCAGGCCGACCTGCCGGTGTCGCTGAACGCCGTCCAGCCGAACCCGCCGTCGTGGGGCCTGGACCGGATCGACCAGCGCAACCTGCCGCTGGACAGCGCCTACAACTACTCCACGACCGCGAGCAACGTGCGGGCGTACATCATCGACACGGGCATCCGGACGACGCACAGCGACTTCGGCGGCCGTGCCACCTGGGGCACCAACACCGTCGACACCAACAACACCGACTGCAACGGCCACGGCACGCACGTCGCCGGCACCGTCGGCGGCACGGCCTACGGCGTGGCCAAGGGCGTGCAGCTGATCGCGGTCAAGGTGCTCAACTGCGCGGGCTCCGGCACCACGGCGGGCGTCGTGAACGGCGTCAACTGGGTCACCCAGAACGCGGTCAAGCCGGCCGTGGCGAACATGTCGCTGGGCGGCGGCGTGGACTCCGCGCTCGACACCGCGGTGCGCAACTCCATCGCGTCGGGCATCACGTACGCGGTGGCGTCGGGCAACTCGAACGCGAACGCGTGCAACTACTCGCCGGCCCGGGTCGCCGAGGCGCTGAGCGTGAACGCGTCGACCAACGCCGACGCGCGTGCGTCGTTCTCGAACTTCGGCACCTGCACCGACCTGTTCGCGCCCGGCCAGAACATCACCTCGGCGTGGATGACGAACGACACCTCCACCAACACCATCAGCGGCACGTCGATGGCGTCGCCGCACGTCGCGGGCGCGGTCGCGCTGTACCTGGCGAACAACCCCTCGGCCACCCCGCCGACGGTGAACGCGGCGATCGTCGCCGCCGCCACCCCGGACAAGATCACCAACGCGGGCACCGGATCGCCGAACAAGCTGCTGTTCACCGGCACGGGCACCCCCAGCGGCCCGGCCGTCACCAACCCGGGCAGCCAGACGACGCTCGTCGGCACCGCGGTCAGCAAGCAGCTGTCCGCCACCGGCGGCACCGCGCCGTACACGTTCTCGGCGACGGGCCTGCCCGCCGGCCTGTCGATCAGCACGTCCGGCCTCATCAGCGGCACGCCGACGACCGTGGCCAACTACTCGGTGACGGCGACCGTGCGTGACGCGGCCGGCCTGACCGGCAGCACCACGTTCTCGTGGGCGATCACGTCGACCAGCGGCTGCGCCGCGGCCACCAACGGCACCGACGTGACGATCGGCGACAACTCCGACGTGAGCAGCTCGATCTCGCTGAGCTGCGCGGGCAACGCCTCGTCCGCCACCACCGTTGCGGTCGACATCCGGCACACCTACATCGGCGACCTGATCGTCGACCTGGTCGCGCCGGACGGCTCGGTCTACAACCTGCACAACCGCAGCGGCAGCAGCACCGACAACATCAACCGGACGTACACCGTGAACGCCTCGTCCGAGGCCGCCGCGGGCGTCTGGAAGCTGCGCGTCCGTGACCAGGCGTCCCTGGACACGGGCTACATCAACAGCTGGACGCTCGACGTCTGAGCCCTGATGTGACAGAGCGGGGCCGTCACCCTTTTCGGGTGGCGGCCCCGCTCGCGTGTCGCCTGACTACAGCTCTGTCTACAGCTCTGTCTACAACTCTGGCTACAGCTCGACGCCCAGCAGCGAGTCCACCGCGGTCCGGAAGAGGGTCGGCGCCGTGGCGTCCGAACCGCCGGTCGACAGGGCCTCCGCCGCCCAGCCGTCCAGGGCCGCCAGCGCGCGGGGCGTGTCAAGGTCGTCGCCCAGGTGGTCGCGCAGTCTGGCGACCACGTCCGCCGCGCTCGGCCCGGTCGACAGTGCCGCCGCCTCGCGCCACTTCGCCAGCCGCGCCTGGGCCTCCGCCAGCAGCGCGTCGCTCCACGGCCGGTCCGCGCGGTAGTGGCCCGAGAACAACGCCAGCCGGACCGCGTTCGGGTCGACCTTCTCCGCCCGCAGCTTGGACACGAACACCAGGTTGCCGCGGGACTTGGACATCTTCTCGCCGTCCAGCCCGATCATGCCCGCGTGCACGTAGTGCCGCGCGAACGGGTGCTCACCGGTCAACGACTCGGCGTGCGCGGCGGAGAACTCGTGGTGCGGGAAGATCAGGTCGGAGCCGCCGCCCTGCAGGTCGAACGCGGTGCCGAGCCGGTTCAGCGCGATCGCGCTGCACTCGATGTGCCACCCCGGCCGGCCGGGGCCCAACTCGGACGGCCACGACGGCTCGCCGGGTCGCGCGGTCCGCCACATCAAGGCGTCCAACGGGTGCCGCTTGCCGGGCCGGTCCGGGTCGCCCCCGCGCTCGCCGAAGAACCGGGTCATCGTCTCCAGGTCGTAGTTCGACTCGTAGCCGAACCGGCCGGTGGCCGACTGGTCGAAGTAGATGTCGGGGTACTCGTCGTCGTCCACCCGGTACGCGGCCCCGCTCGCCATCAGCTTCGCGATGGCCTCGACGATCTCCGGGATCGCCTCCACAGCGCCGACGTACTCGCGCGGCGGCAGCACCCGCAGCGCCACCATGTCCTCGCGGAACAGCGCGGTCTCGCGCATGCCGAGCACGACCCAGTCGTCCTGGTCCCGCTCCGCGCGCTCCAGCAGCGGGTCGTCGATGTCGGTGACGTTCTGGACGTAGTGCACGTCGTGGCCGTTGTCGAGCCACAGCCGGTGCACCAGGTCGAACGCCAGGTAGGTGGCGGCGTGCCCCAGGTGGGTGGCGTCGTACGGGGTGATGCCGCAGACGTACAGCCTGGCGGTGGCGCCGGGGGCGGTCGGGCGCACCTCACCGGTGGCGGTGTCGAACAGCCGCAGCGGGCGCGGCTCGCCCGCTACCCGCGGGACTGGAGTAGATGACCAGGTCTGCATATCAACGACCCTAACTCCCCCGTCGGACGGTGGACGAACGTCCGCCTGGTGGGACGGCGGGCGTACCCTCTGACCAGGGAGATGGTCGCGATGATCCTCGACATCGTCATCGGCGTGCTCGGTCTGGCCGCGCTCGGGCTCGCGGGCAGCGCGCGTGTGGTGAAGCAGTACGAACAGGCGTTGGTCTTCCGGTTCGGCAAGGTGCGGCCGGAGTTGCGCGGGCCGGGGTTGACCATGGTCGTGCCGGGCGTCGACCGGCTCCGGAAGGTGAACCTCCAGATCGTCACCCAGCCGATCCCCGCGCAGGACGGCATCACGCGCGACAACGTCACCGTGCGGGTGGACGCGGTCGTGTACTTCAAGGTGGTGGACCCGGTCCGGGCGGTGGTCAGCGTCGAGGACTACCGGTTCGCCATGCTCCAGGTCGCGCAGACGTCGTTGCGCTCGATCATCGGCAAGAGCGAGTTGGACGACCTGCTGTCGAACCGGGAGCGCCTCAACCAGGGCCTGGAGCTGATGATCGACAACCCGGCGCTGTCGTGGGGCATCGAGATCGACCGGGTCGAGATCAAGGACGTGGCGCTGCCGGAGAGCATGAAGCGGTCGATGTCGCGGCAGGCCGAGGCCGAGCGGGAACGGCGGGCCCGGGTCATCACCGCGGACGGCGAGTTGCAGGCGTCGAAGAAGCTGTCCGAGGCCGCCGCGGCGATGGCCGAGACGCCCGCCGCGCTCCAGCTCCGGCTGCTCCAGACCATCGTGGAGGTGGCCGCGGAGAAGAACTCGACGTTGGTGCTTCCGTTCCCGGTGGAGTTGCTGCGCTTCCTCGAACGGGCGTCCGGCGCGATAGAACAGCAGGTCAAGACACCCGAAGTCGGCTGAACGCCGGTCCCGCGCGTTTGCCGGGCGCGGTCGACCGGAGGAGCATGTGATGTGGCTTGCGCCGTCGGGACGTCGTCAGGACATCGTCGGGACGAGGGAGGCGGGATGACCGCGCTCAAACCGGAACCCGTGATCACCCATCCGGGTGCGGCCAGACGACGGTCCAAGGGCGCGGTGTTCCTGGGTCTGCTCAAGACCACCGACCCGAAGCAGATCGGGCTGCTCTACCTGTCGACGTCGTTCATGTTCTTCATGGTCGGCGGCCTGATGGCGTTGCTGATCCGGGGCGAGCTGGCCCGGCCGGGGCTCCAGTTCCTGTCGACCGAGCAGTACAACCAGCTGTTCACCATGCACGGCACGATCATGCTGCTGCTGTACGCGACGCCGATCCTGTTCGGGTTCGCGAACTACATCCTGCCGTTGCAGATCGGCGCGCCGGACGTGGCGTTCCCCCGGCTCAACGCGCTCTCGTACTGGCTCTACCTGTTCGGCGGGCTGACCGTGATGGCCGGGTTCGTCACGCCGGGCGGCGCGGCGGACTTCGGCTGGACCGCCTACACGCCGTTGAGCAGCGCCGTGCACGCTCCGGGCATCGGCGCGGACCTGTGGATCATGGGCCTGGCGGTGTCCGGGCTCGGCACGATCCTGGGCGGGGTGAACATGGTGACGACGGTGTGCTGCCTGCGCGCGCCCGGCATGACCATGTTCCGGATGCCGATCTTCACCTGGAACATCTTCGTCACCAGCCTGCTGATCCTGATCGCGTTCCCGATCCTCACCGCGGCGCTGATGGGGTTGGCCGCCGACCGGCACCTGGGCGCGCACGTGTTCGACCCCGCGAACGGCGGGGTGATCCTGTGGCAGCACCTGTTCTGGTTCTTCGGGCATCCCGAGGTGTACATCGTGGCGCTGCCGTTCTTCGGCATCGTGTCGGAGATCTTCCCGGTGTTCAGCCGGAAGCCGTTGTTCGGCTACAAGGGGCTGGTGTTCGCCACGTTCGCGATCGCCGCGCTGTCGGTGGCGGTGTGGGCGCACCACATGTTCGCGACGGGAGCGGTGCTGCTGCCGTTCTTCTCGCTGATGACGTTCCTCATCGCGGTGCCGACCGGGATCAAGTTCTTCAACTGGATCGGCACCATGTGGAAGGGGCAGATCACGCTGGAGACGCCGATGCTGTTCAGCGTCGGGTTCCTGATCACGTTCCTGCTCGGTGGGCTGACCGGCATCATCCTGGCGTCGCCGCCGCTGGACTTCCACGTCACGGACACGTATTTCGTGGTGGCGCACTTCCACTACGTGCTGTTCGGGACGATCGTGTTCGCCACGTACGCGGGCATCTACTTCTGGTTCCCCAAGATGACCGGGCGGATGCTGAACGAGCCGCTGGGCAAGCTCCACTTCTGGACCACGTTCCTCGGGTTCCACCTGACGTTCCTGATCCAGCACTGGCTGGGCAACATCGGCTTCCCGCGCCGGTACGCCGACTACCTGCCGTCCGACGGGTTCACCCTGATGAACACCATCTCCACGATCGGGGCCTTCCTGCTGGGCGCGTCCGTCCTGCCATTCGTGTGGAACGTGCTGCGCAGCTACCGGTTCGGCGACCCGGCGGGGCACGACGACCCGTGGGGCTTCGGGAACTCGCTCGAATGGGCGACGACGTGCCCGCCGCCCCGGCACAACTTCACCGAACTGCCCCGGATCCGGTCGGAGCGGCCCGCGTTCGAACTCCACTACCCGCACATGGTGGAGCGGATGCGCGACGAGTCGCACTTCTCGCTGACCCATCCCGGCAAGCACCGGGTGCCACCGGACGACACGACGGAAAAGGCCCTCGCGTCGACCGAGCGGGAGCATGAGACGAAGGATGAGGTCAGGAAGGACCGGGAGGACTGAGGCCCGAGCGTCGCCCATGTCCGAAGCCCGGCAGGCCCGGCGGGGGTGCGGGTCGGCGCCCCTGGTCAGACCGCTCGATCGGCGGCCGCGCGACGGCGGGTGATCGTCCGGTCCACCAGGACGGCCGGGACCGTCAGGACCGCCAGGCCCGCGCCGATCCACGGGATCGCGGTGAACTCCGCGCCCGCGCTGAGCGCGATGCCCGCGAACACCGGCACGAGGCTGATGCCGAGCTGGAACATCGACACCGCGGTCGACCCGGCGAGGGTCGGCGCCTGTCCCGCCAGGGTGAACACCCGGCCGTAGATCGCCGGGTTCAGCACGAAGCCCGCGATGCCCATGAGCACCACGAGGACGATCACCGCGATGTCGTGCTCGGCGAGGAGCGCGAGCAGGACCGAGGACACCCCGATCCCGATCGCACCGATCAGCAACGCGTGGAAGGGCCGGGCGTCGGCGATCCGGCCGCCGATGGACAGGCCCACGAACGCGCCGATGCCGAACAGCGTGAGGATCGGCGGCACCCACACCGCGCCCAGCCCGGTGACGTCGGTCAGGAGCGGCGCGAGGTAGTTGTACGTGATCATGTAGGACGCGGTGCTCAGCAGCGTGGCGGCGTAGACCGCGTACAGCCGGGGCTGCTTCATGGCCCGCAGTTCCTGCCGCACACCGGGTTCCACGGCCGACTTCGTCGCGGGCACGGCCGCCGCGGTCAGGATCGCGCCGATCAAGGTCAGCGCGAACACGGCCCAGAAGCCGCCCCGCCACCCGGTGTAGTAGCTGAGCAACGCGCTCGCCGGCCCACCTGCGAGCATCGCGATGCTGAGCCCGCTGACGACCACCCCGGACGCGCGTGCGGTGCGTTCCGGCGGGACGAGGCTGATCGCGGTGACCGCCGCGACCGCCCAGAACCCGGCGTAGGCGATACCGCAGACGAACCGGGCGACCAGGATCACCGCGTAGTCGTCAACGAGGAGGCTGACGGCCACGGCGGCGGCGAACAGCAGCTGCGTGACGACCAACGTGGTGCGCCGGGGCCACCGCAGGGTCAGCACCGCCATCGGCGGCCCGCCGATCACCACCGCGATGGCGAAGGCCGTGATCAACGCGCCGGCGGCGGGCAGCGTGATGGCCAGGTCGTCGGCGATCGCCGGCAGCACACCGGCGACCAGGAACTCGGCACTGCCCATCGCGAGAAGGCTGAACGCGAGCAGGTAGACGCCGAGCGGCAGCCTCTTGCCGCTGTCGACAGCTGGTTGCGTGACGGCTTCGGCGCTCATCGGACGGCACCTCGGATCAGGGTGGCGGCAAGTTCTGTGGTCATTGGCTGGGACCGAATCCGTTCTGCCGATGGCTGGTCGTCTCCGGGGCCCAGGTTGGGCAAGACGGCGACTCCCTGGCAAGTTCCGTTGCCGGAACCGGGACGATTCGGCTCGACCTCGTGCGACCGACGACGTTGATCGGCGTGGCCGCACCCGCCGAGCCCGAGTTCCCCATCGAGGTCGAAGCGTCCGCCGTCCTGCCCTGAAACGCCGGAAGGCACGGTGTCCTCGCTCGCACGACCGAGCGAGGACACCATGGCGCTGGGGCAGTCGGGTCACCAGACCCGGCGGGTCCGCGCGTAGTACTCCCGGAGCAGCTTGAGCAGGTCGGGGTCCAGGCGGGAGCTGAAGACCAGCTCCGCGGGCGGCGTGATCTCCGGGTCGATCTCCTCGACCCAGCGCTCGATCGCGGGCCGCAGGTCCATGCCGATCCAGTAGTGCCAGTCGACCGGCAGCGTCCAGTCCTGCTCCGGGCCGATCGCGAACTGCTCGAAGAACGTGGTCGTCACGATCTGCTCGCGGCTCGACGCCTGGATCGGCCTGCGCAGCGGGGTGAACAGCTCGAAGTCCTCCGCGGTCGGCTCGCCCAGGATGCGGGCCGTCATCTCACGCGCCACCAGGGGGGACATGTGCAGGCCGTCCCGGTAGGTGCCGGTCATGATCCACAGTCCGGCCATCCCGCCCGAGCCGAGCAGCGGGAAGCCGTCCACCGACACCGGCCGGTTGCCGACCTGGACCTTCTGCACCGGGCTCGCCCACAGGTTCATCCGGATCTGGCGGTGCGCGCACTGCATGAGGAACACCATGTCGCGCATGTCCGCGAGGTCCCTCGGCTGAGTCGAGATGACGTTGGTGGCGCCGATGTAGACCTGGCCCTCGCCGCGCGGCACGAGGTGCAGACCGCACGCGAACGACCGGTTCGGGGTCCGGATGACGCTGCGCGGCGCGGTGCCGTCGAACGTCTTCATCAGCACCGACACGCCGTAGCCGCTGACCAGCGGCGGAATGTGCCCGCCGACCGGCAGCCGGTCGAGCAGCGCCTGCGTGCGGGCGCCCGCGGCCAGCGCCACCTGCCCGCCGGTCAGGTGGTCGCCGTCGGTCAGCGTCACCCCGGTCACCCGGTCGCCGGTGTGGTCGACCTTGGTGGCCTCTGCCTCGACCAGCACGCCGCCGGCGGCGACGAAGGCGTCCTGCAACCGCACCATCAGGGCGGCCGAGTCGACCGCGTGCTCGCCGGGGATGTGCAGCGCCCTCAGCGGCCGGGAGAGCGGCTCCGCCTCGACCCACTCCAGGTCGAGCGGGTCCACGTCCTCGAACGGCGCGTCGTACCGGATCAGCTCGTCGCGGATGGCGCGGAAGTTCGTGTCGTCGATCTCGGCCATGCCGATGGCGTTGAGGATGACGGTGGTCCCGTCCGCGGTGAGGATCTCGTCGGCCGCGCCGTCGCCGAGGCCGTCGAGCCACTCCGGCCACATCCCGGTCGCCTTGATGCCGAGCTCCAGCTTGTGCCGGCCGGCGTCGCTGCCCACCAGCGTGGTGGTGACCTCGCCGAAGGTACCGAGCATCGCGCCGGACGCGGTAGTGCCCGCGAACGGGCGGTGCGACTCGCCCAGCACGGCGACGTCCTGCCCGCGTCGGGCCAGCACCAGGCCGAGCGACAGGCCGAGCACGCCGTTCCCGACGATGATCACGTCGAAGTTCTTCTTGGCCAGACCAGGAGAATTCATGCAGCTTCCCATCCAGTCAAAGGAAACCGCACGGCAAACTTTCATGGAATGTCGCCGAGCAGGATCGCCCGTATTCCGTGCGGCACTCCGGATCGTGCCACCGAATCCGCGATCCGACAATGAACGCAAGGCTGCGGCAACGCCGCGTCACGCACCCTCGCCGACAATTTCCACATCCCGTTTCACGCGCATGTGGATACGCTCGCCCTGTGGCCCGAGAATGTTCAGCACCTCGACCGGGCCCGCGCCCGTGGCGCCGAACCAGTGCGGCTCCCTGGTGTCGAACTCGGCCGCCTCGCCCGCCTCCAGCACCAGGTCCTGGTCGGCCAGGACCAGCCGCAATTGCCCCGAGAGCACGTAAAGCCATTCGTAACCGTCGTGCGTGCACAGGTCGGGCGTGCTGCGGTCCGGCGGGATGATCGTCTTGAAGGTGTGCAACGGTCCCGGCTCGCGGGTGAGCGCGAGCACCACGCTGCCGTCCACCCGGCGCGGTGTCGGCCGGACCCTCGGGTCGGCGACCTCCGGTCCGCCGATCAGCTCGTCCAGCGGAATCCCGTACACCCGGACAATGGGCAGCAATAATTCCAGGCTCGGCCGGCGCTGACCGACCTCCAACCGCGACAACGTGCTCCTCGATATCCCGGTCAGACCGGAGAGCTGGGACAGACTCATCCCGCGCTGGGTGCGAAGGCGGTTCAGCCGGGGGCCGACGGCGGCGAGGGCGGCCGTGATGTCGTCGAACTGTGCCATACCGCTATGACACCAGTGCGTCCCGGAAACGGCAACGGACGTTGCCCTGGCGCGCCCAGCCGATTCACCATGGCGGCGGAGGTGATCCACAATGACGGACTTGGCCACTGACAGCGACTACGACGTCGTCGTGATCGGCGCGGGCGCGGGAGGGCTCAACGCGGCTCTGCTGCTGGCCCGTGCTCGACGGAGGGTCGCGGTCGTCGACAACGGGCAGCCGCGCAACGCCCCGGCGGAGCACATGCACGGATTCCTGTCCAGGGACGGCATGTCGCCGTCGGCCTTCCTGGAGGTCGGCCGCGAGGAGGTGGTCGGCTACGGCGCCACGATGATCAACGCGGTGGTGGACGACCTGGTCGCGTTCGACGGCGGGGGTTTCACGGCGTCGATGGACAACGGGCAGGTGCTGCGCGCCAGGAGCGTGGTCGTGGCCACGGGCCTGCGGGACGAGCTGCCAGACATCCCCGGGGTGCGCGACCGCTGGGGCCGCGACGTCGTGCACTGCCCCTACTGCCACGGCTACGAGTTCCGCGACCAGGCGCTCGGCGTGCTCGGCGTCAGCCCCGGCTCGATCTCTCACGCGCAGCTGCTGCGCCAGTGGTCGGCCGACGTGACGCTCTTCGCCCACACCCTCGACCTGTCCGACGAGGACCGCGCCACGCTCGCGGCCCGGGGCATCGAGGTCGTGGACGGCGCCGTCGCCGAGGTCGTGGTGCGGGACGACGCCGTGCGCGGTGTCGTCCCGGCCGACGGCGACCTCGTGGCCCGCTCGGTGGTGTTCGTGGTGCCGCGCATGGTGCCGCGCGACGCCCTGCTGACCAAGGTGGGCTGCGCCGTCGGCGAGGACGGCTGGGTGACCGTCGACAAGGCCGGTCGGACCAGCGTGCCGGGCGTCTACGCGGTCGGCAACGTGATCGATCCGAAGGCTCAGGTCGTCACCGCGGCCGGGATGGGGTGCGCGGCGGGCTTCGCGATCAACTTCGACCTGGTCCAGCAGGACATCGCCGCCGCCGTGGCGGCGAAGACCTCCTGACCGGACGGCGGTGGGCGGGCGCACCGGGGGACACGGCCCCCGGTGCGCTCGGGTGTGCGATCGCGGGACATCCACTCGCGCGCTACTCCCCGACCGGAGGCGCTTCGCCCCAGCCCCAGACCTTGATGGACTCCCGCATGGCCGGTTGCGCGCCACGTTGCGAGTTGGCCATCGCGCCGCGCGAACCCCACTCCAGGTAGGCCACGAACGCCGACCGGAATTCCCGGTCCGTCGGCAGCCCCACGGCGTCGGCCGCCTGGAGCATCAGCCGGACCCAGCGCTCGCGCTGCTCGGGCTTGATGTCGCGGTTGCGGTGTTTGGACAGCAGGCGGGCGAACCCGCCGTGCTCGTCCGTGTACTCCTTGGGCCCGCCGAAAACCTCGCCGAGCATGACCGCGACGTCCTTGGGGTGGTCCGCGGTCATCCGCCGGAACACCGGCGCGAGCAACTCGTCCTCGAGGACGCGGCGGTAGAAGTCCTCGGTCAGCTTCTCCAGCGCTTCCGCGCCGCCCATCCACTCGAAGATGGTGGGTGTCCCCTCGACCATTGCGCGATCCTCCAGCTCTGTCCTGCGGTTACCGTGGGTCACAGTCCGAGCGAGCGCCCGATCATCTCCTTCATGATCTCGGTGGTGCCCCCGTAGATCGTCTGCACGCGGCTGTTGGCCCAGTGCGAGGAGATCGGGCTCTCCCTGACGTACCCGGAGCCTCCGTGCAGCTGGAGGCACCGGTCGGCGACCTCGACCTGGAGCTCGGTCGTCCACCACTTGACCTTCGCCGCGTCGGTGACGGTCAGCCGCCCCGCGTTCAGCTCGGTCGTGCAGTGGTTGAGGAAGACGCGGGCGAGGGTGATCTCGGTGTCCAGGGTCGCCAGCACGAACCGGTTGTGCTGGAAGCTGCCGATGGTCTGGCCGAACGCCTTCCGGGTGGTCGCGTGGGCCAGCGTGTCGGCGAGCATCGTCTCCGCGGTGGCGACCGCGACCGTGGCGATGCACATCCGCTCACGCGGTATGCCCGCCATCAGGTAGCCCTGGCCGGCGTTCTCCTTGCCGATCAGGTTGGCCACCGGCACGCGGCAGCCGTCGAAGAACAGCTCCGTGGTGTCGCTGGCCCGCCAGCCGAGCTTGTCCATCCGCCGACCGCGGGTGAACCCGGGCGTGCCGCGTTCGACGACCAGCAGGCTGATCCCCTGGTGGCCGCGCGCGGACATGGTCTTGGCCGCGACGATGACCAGGTCGGCGTTCTCGCCGTTGGTGATGAACGTCTTCTGGCCGTTGAGCACGTAGCAGTCGCCATCGCGCGAGGCTGTGGTCCTGATGCCGCCGAGGTCCGACCCCGCGCCCGGCTCGGTCATCGCGATCGCGGCGATGAGGTCGCCCGAGCACAGACCCGGCAGCCACCGCGCCTTCTGCTCGGGCGTGGTGCGCACGGACAGGTAGCAGGCGATCAGGTCGTTGTGCGCGACGAAACCCGGCGCGGTGACCCCGGCTCGGACCAGCTCCTCGATGAACACCCCGGTGTAGCGGAAGTCGGGCTCGTCGGCGCCGCCGTACTCGACCGGGACGCCGAGGCCGAGCAGTCCGGCCTTGCCCGCCTTGCGCCAGACCTCGCGGTCGATGATGCCCTGCTCCTCCCACCCGTCGTGGTACGGGACCGCTTCGCGGGCCAGGAACGTGCGGCACAGGTCGCGGAACTCCTCGTGGTGGGGCTCGTACGGGTTGACGTCCATCGGCTGTCCCCTTCGGTCAGCGGCGTGTGGCGAGTGGGTCGCCGGGGTCCGCACCGGTCGCGTCACCGGGGTCCGCACCGGTCGCGTCAGCGGGCGGGCACAACTCCGCGTGCACGAGCACGAGCGTCGCGGCCGGGTCCCTGAACGCGGCGAAGTGCCCACCGGTGATCTCGACCTGGTCGACCGGCGCGGTGGTGTGCTCGGCCCACAGCCGCATCTGCCGCGGCGTGACGTAGCGGTCGTCCCGTGCCGCGACCGTGGTGAGCGGGAACGGCACGAGCAACGTCCGATCCAGCGGGAACTGGGCGCGGACCGCGTGGTCCTCGCGCATCAGCCGGATCAGGTACCCGGCCATGGCCTCGTTGGCGAGCAGCTCCGGCGCGGTGCCGCCGTCGGCGCGGATCTTGTCCAGCAGTTCGGCGTCGCCGAGGGCGGCGACCTCGTCCTCGGTGGAGTGCAGCCGCGGCGGCAGCGAGGCCGACAGCACCGACCGCAGCGGCGGGTACCCGACCTCTCGGGCCACCGCGTCGGCCACGGCCAGGCTGACCAGCGCGCCGAAGCTGTGCCCGAACGTCGCGTAACGCGGCCGGTCCGAGGCCTGGCGCAGGTCGGTGACGACGCTGTCGGCCAGTGCCGCGACCAGCGCGCGGTAGTCGGTGACCCGCTGCTCGGCCCGCCGGGCGCCCCGGCCGGGCAGGTCGACGCCGACGACCCGCAGGCCGGCCGGCCCGACGGCACGCCACGGCCGGTAGATCGCCGAGGTGGCGCCCGCGTACGGGAAGCAGTAGAGGTGGACGGGCGACACGGCGCTCATCCGCCCATGGCGGCGGCGATCTTCTCCGCCAGCATGATCGTGGTGAGGTTGGTGGGCGCGCTGGGCATGGTGGGGAACACCGAGGCGTCCACCACGCGCAGGTTCACCACACCGTGGACGCGGCACTGCTGGTCGACCACGGACATCGGCACGCCGGCGGGCCCCATCCTGGCCGACCCGATCGCGTGCCAGCCGGGGCTCATGACGTTGCGGACGGCGCTGCGCAGCACCACGTCGTCCGCCACCATGGCGTCGTTCCACAGCTGGATCTCGGTGAGCCGTTCGGCGAACGCGGGCGAACGCAGGATGCGCCACGCCTTGCGCACGCCGAGCGCCAGGCGTTCGACGTCGTCGTCCACCGTGCCGAAGGCCAGCTCGATCACCGGCGAGCAGGCGGGGTCGGCGTCGGCCAGGTAGACCCGCCCGCGGGAGGCCGGTCGCAGCAGCATCACCGAGATGCCCACCACCATCGGCCAGCCGAGCCGGTCGGCGAACCCGGGGATCGACCTGGTCTCGACGTTGTTGAGCAGCCACACCTGGAGATCGGCGTCACCGTCGTCGACACCGCTGGACACCCGTGCGGCGACCTGCCGCCACGGGATGCCCGGCGTGCACAGGCCGTCCTGTGGCTTGGCCCAGATCACCACCGACGGGTGGTCGACCAGGTTCTCGCCGACGCCGGGCAGGTCCACGACCGACGGCACGCCCAGTTCCGCGCACCGCGCCGCGGCGCCGATGCCGGACCGCAGCAGGATCACCGGCGAGCCGATCGCACCCGCGCTGAGCACGACCTGACGGGCGCTGATCCGGCTGACCTCGTCGCCCCGCAGCACCTCCACACCGGTGACGCGACGTCCGTCGAGCAGCAGCCGCGTGACCTGGCAGCCGGTGCGGATCACCAGGCCGGGCAGCGAACGCGCCGGCGCGAGGTAGGCCGCGGCCGTGTCGACCCGCTCCACGCCCACGGTGTTGGCGGGCACCGGACCGACGCCGTCGGCCACCCCCGCGTTGAGATCGGGCAGCACGGGCAGCCCGGCGCGCACGCACTCGTCCCAGAACGCGGCGTCCAACGCGTGCAGCTCGTCGCGGCGCGGCCTTCGGATGGGGATCGGGCCGTCGGCGCCGTGATCACCGCCTGGGAAGTCGGTATCGCGCTCGATTTTCCGGTAGAACGGCAGCACCCGGTTCCAGGACCAGTCCGGGTTGCCCATGTCCACCCACTCGGCGAAGTCCCCGGGCAACGCGCGCATGGCCACGGCCCCGTTCACCGAGGACGACCCGCCGACCACCTTGCCCAGCCGGTAGGGGAACCGGCCCCACAACGCACGGGAGCCGCCGTTGCCGCCACCGCGCAGGTTGGCCTGGTAGTCCCAGTTGTGGCCCTCCAGGATCAGCTTCGTCCCGTCGCGCAGCGGGTTCGGCGCCGTCGGCACGAGCGGCTGGTCGGCGCCCGCCTCCACCACCAGGACCCGCCGCCCCGCCGCGGCGAGCCTGGCCGCGACCACGGAGCCGGCCGACCCCGCGCCGACGACGACCACGTCCCACTCCGGTGCGCCGGTCACGACTTCGAACCCCTGACCGCCTCGATCACCTTGGCGAAGTCGGCGACGGTCGCGTTGCTGAAGAGGGCCTCGACGACCTCCTGCTCGGCAGCGGAGTCGATGCCGAACTCCGAGCGCAGGACGCCGATGATGCCGACGGCGTGCAGGGAGTCGCCGCCCACGTCGAAGAAGCCGTCCTCGACGCCGAAGTCGGTGTGGCCCAACTGCTCCGACCAGAGCTTGAGCAGGCGGCGTTCGACGTCACCACGCGGCGCCGACCGCGCCTCCGACTCGGCGTAGTCGCGCCACGGCGCGGGCAGCGCGCCGTGGTCCACCTTGCCGTTGACGGTGAGCGGCACCGCGTCGATGGTCACGTAGTGGTTGGGCACCATGTAGCCGGGCAGCTGGTCGGACAGCGCGGCGCGCAGGGTGGTCGGGTCCGCGTCCTCGGGGCGGTCGACGACCAGGTACGCGGCCAGTTGCCGCTGCCCGCTCCGCGGGTGGGTCGGCGCGGCCACGAGCACCTGCCGCACGCCCGGCCGCCTGCTCAACGCGACCTCGATCTCGCCGAGCTCGACGCGGTAGCCGTTGATCTTCACCTGGAAGTCGTCGCGACCGAGGATCTCGATGTCGCCGCCCGGCAGGTACCGGCCCAGGTCACCGGTGCGGTAGAGCCGGTCGCCGGTGACCGGGTGGGTGACGAACCGCTCGGCGGTGCGCACCGGGTCGTCCCAGTACCCCAGCGCGACGCCGACACCCCCGATGTGGATCTCGCCGGTCACCCAGGTCGGGCACGAGCGGAACTCGCGGTCCAGGACGTGCGTCGTCTGGTTGGCCAGCGGCTTGCCGTAGGGGATGCTGCGCCACTCCTCCCCCACCTCGCCGATCGGGTGGAAGATCGACCAGATCGAGCCCTCGGTCGCGCCGCCGAGGCTGATCACGTCCATCTCCGGGAAGCGGGCGCGGATCCGGCCGGGCAGCGTGGTCGGGATCCAGTCACCGCTCAGCAGCGCCAGCCGCGGACCGCGCCCCGGCGGGAACTCGGCGCCGTTCAGCGAGTCGATCCAGAGCCGCATCGGCGCGGGCACGCTGTTCCAGATCGTCACGCGGTGCCGGTCGATGAGCTCGGTCCAGTGCACGACGTCGTCGGCCCGGCTCGGCGCGGGCAGCACTACCGCGCCACCCGCGCCGAGCACACCGAAGATGTCGTACACCGACAGGTCGAAGCCCGTCGGCGCCAAGGCCAGCACGCGGTCGTCACGGCCGAGGCCGAAGCGCAGGTTGATGTCCTGCACGGTGTTGCCCGCACTGCGGTGGGTGATCATCACGCCCTTGGGCTCACCGGTGGAGCCCGACGTGAAGATCACGTACGCCAGGTCGTCGTGCCCCTGCACGCGGTCCGGCGAGGTCGTGGGCCGGCCCACGGTCTCGGGGTCGTCTGCGGTGACCACCTCGACGCCGTCCGGCCAGACCAGTTCCTCCCGCAGGTCCGCGCTGGTGACCACGGCGCGCACCCGGCACCGGCGCAGCAGCTTGAGCCGCCGCTGCTCGGGCAGCTCCGGGTCGATGGACACGTAGGCGGCACCCGAGTGCAGCACCCCGAGGAGGGCGGCGACCAACTCCGCGCCCGGCCGGATCGACACCGCGATCACCGTGTTGGGATCGGCGCCGCAGCACTCGCGCAGCCGGTGGCCGAGCCGGTGCGCGGACTCCGTGAGCCGCCGGAAGGTGACCTCGGCGCCGCCGGCGATCACCGCGACCGCGTCCGGTGTGCGCTCGGCCGCCGCTCCGACCAGCTCGTGCAGCAGCACGGGCGGCAGGTCGGTGGCCGTGGCGTTGGCGCGCCGCCGTTCGTCCGCCTGCGCCGCGGGCAGCTCCACCACGCCGTCGATGCGCGTCCACTCGTCCTCGTCGTCGGCGAGGCGGTCGAGCAGCTCGCGGTAGGTGTGGAACATCGCGTCGACCATCCCGGGCGGGAACAGTCCGGTGACCCAGTTCCAGGTGACGACGACACCGCCGTCCCGCTCCACGACCTGGTTCTCCAGCCACACCTGCGGTGTCTGGCTCGCGCTGTGCACCAGCTCGCCGAAGCAGCCCAGGGCGTCGCCGTCCAGGCCGAGCATGTCGGAGAACACCACCGGCGCGGACGCCCGGTTGCCGTCGCCTCGCCTGCGGGTGAGCTCGCGCAGCACGCGGACGCCGCTGAACGCCGTGTGCTCCAGGTCCGCGTGCAGCCTGCGTCGGACGGCCGTCGCGCGGTCGAGGAAGGTCGGCCCGGCATCGGCCTCGACGGCGAACAGGCTCGGCGACAGGAAGTCACCCACGACCTCCTCGACAGCCGCGTGCGGCGGCGACTTGTCGAGCAGGCTCAACGCGACGGTGAAGTCCGGTCGGCGCGACCACGCGCGCAGGACCTCGCAGTACGCGGCGAGCAGCACGGCGCTCCGGGTGAGGTCGTGGCGGGCCGCCGCCGCGGTCAGCGCCGACCAGCGCGGTGCCGGCAGCACCGCGCTGCGACGGCTGAAGTCGGGCCTGCCGATCATCTCCGGCGCGGTGGCCAGGGGCAGCTCGGGCGCGGCGGGCAGTTCGTCGAGCCTGGAGAGCCAGTACTGCTCCGCGCGTTGCCCGACAGGCTCGGCGGCGACCTCGCGTTCGGCCAGCACGTAGTCGCGGAACGACAGGCCCGGCGGCGCGGGGTCGAACCCCGGGTCGTCGTAGTGGCGCCGCCACTCGCGCAGCAGCCGGAACAGGCCGCGGATGTCCACGAACAGCAGGTCCACGCTGACGTGCAGGCGGAGGCGGTCCTCCGGCAGGAGCGTCGCGCGGATGTCGAAGGAAGGCCAGTGGTCTACGGGCAGCACCTGGTCGGCCAGCTCGGCGCGGACCTCCGCCAACGCGGCCGAGCGCGCGGCGGGTGGCTCGCCGCTCAGGTCGGTCGCGGCGATCTCGTAACGCGGCGCCCGGTCGAGGACCCGCTGCTTGCCGTCCGGCTCCACCACCGCGCGCAGCATGTCGTGGCGGTCGACCACCTTGTTCAGGGCTTCGGTGAGCCGGATCAGGTCGAGCCGCGGGCTGTCGAACTCGTAGTAGAAGTGGCTGGAGACGCCGCCCAGCTCCAGGCCCCGGTTCCGCCCGATCACGTAGGCGTACTGGATGTCGGTGAGGGGGAAGGGCTTGTGGCGCCCGTCCGGCCGTACCCCGTCCTGGGCCGGTATCCGGCTGTTCAGCATCCTCGGCCTACTGGATGGATTCTCGTCCACGGCTCCGCTCCTCATTCTTGACAGCGGTGATCACAGGTGCCGGCGGATCGACACCACAATATGGGAAATCATTCCGCGAATGACCGCGCCACACCACGTCGAATCGACTCCGTAATCGTCCGGGCGTTTGACCGGTCGCCTGGCGCCTTCGCATGACACCAGCACCTCTTAGGCTTGTCAAGCAGGCCCTGACACTGCGGAATGGACGCGTTGAACACCCAAGAAAATGGCGGCACTCTCACCGCATGAGCCAAAACGTCCCGACGCCCGGCGAACCGCGTGTGCTCATCGGCGCGACCGGTTCGATCGCCGTGACCAACCTGCCCGCCTATCTCACCGAGCTGCGCGCCCAATTGGGTGGCACGTACACCGTGCTGATGACGCACACCGCTACTACTTTCATCCCCGCGACCACCGTGGCGATTTTCGCCGAACGGGTGCTCAGCGGCGATTCACCGAAGGACTGGCCGACCGACAAGCCGTCACGCCTCGCCGCCGAGCACGACATCGTGGTGGTCCTGCCCGCCACCGCGCACACCCTCGCCGCGGCGGCGACGGGCGCGGCGCCCAACCAGCTGACCACGGTCCTGCTCTCGGTGCGGTACCCGGTGGTGTTCTTCCCGTCCATGGGCGCGGCGATGTGGGAGAAGCCCGCGGTGCGGCGCAACATCGACCGGATCCGCGAGGACGGCAACCACGTGCCCGAACCCGCCTGGCACGACAGCCTCGACGTGTCCACGGGCGCCCGGTCCACCCACCCGACCATGCCGCCACCGCCGGTGGTCGCCAAGATCGTCGGTGGGCTGCTGTCCCCACGCCAGGCGGGCTGACCTGGGCAAACCCGCGGGTCCGGACCATCACCGGTCCGGGCCCGCGATGTTCTCCTCACACCTTGGCTTCGGCGCCCCTCGCCAGCCAGGTGGCCAGTTCGCACCACGTCTGGGCACACGCGTTGGCCAGCTCCGCGACCACGCCCCGGCAGTGCTCGGGCACGGTGTTCAGCAGGCGCCGCCGCTCCTCCGCGGTGAGCGCGTGCACGCTCAGCAACCGGATCAGCGCCCGCCCGGACTCGGTGAGGCGTATCGACGGGTCCTGCCTCAGCCGGACCAGCAACCGCGACATCTGGTCGTCGGTGCGCTCCGGCAGCACGTCGACGGACGCCGACCGCACCACCTCCGATCTCGGGCGTTGCCTGGACGGCACGGGGTCCTCGCCCCTGGCCAGCCGGTCGCGCACGTCGCGCACGGTGCCCAGGGAGATGCCCGAGGCCGAGGCGATCTGCCGCAGCGAGGCCGCCGGGTTCTCCTGGAGCATCACGCACGCCTGCAACCGACCGGCTGCGCTGCTGAGCGGGCGGACCCGGCCGTCGCGGCCGATCCGGGCGCGCAACTGCGGCGAGTCCTCACTCGCGCACCGGCGGATCATCCCGACGGTCTTGGCCGCGAGCCCGGTCACGGACGCGATCGCCCGGTCCGACCACTGCGGGTGCGACTCGATGATGCGCTCGGCGGCGACCCGGCGGTCGGCGAGCGACAGCGGCAGGCCGTGCGTGATGTTCGCTTTCACACCCAACACGAACGCCTCCGTGGCGGCGCCGTCGAAGTACCGCACCAGGACGGTCTTCTCCCCGCGCAGTTCCGCGGCCCGCAGCCGGTGCATACCGTCGATCACCCGCATCGTCGCGCGGTGGACCAGGATCGGCGGCAGCTCGGCCCCGGATTCGGCAAGCGTGCGCGCGTGGGCGGAGTTCTCCCCGGACGTCCGCGGCGAATCCGACGGGTGCAGCGCGTCGATGGACACCGACTCCGCAGGTGGGTGGCCGGGCGGACGCCCGAGGGACGGCAAGGCCGGGTGCGCGTCCCGACACCTCGTATCCATCAGCAAACTGTTCTCGGCGTGGTGCTCCAATTTGCACAACCCTCCGATTGGCTCGGTCCTCACGTGACCCTTGGTTGCATGCACAGCGGGCGATCCGGGCCGCGGGAGAAGCGTTACCCGGCCGGACCGCCGACTACGGCCCACCTGCCCGTGGTGGCCGGCGGATTCGGGAAAGTCGTCTGGTGCGGAGTGACCGCCGCCGCGCGGGCGCGTTCTCGACCCCGGCGCGGAAGGGCGATCAGCCGAACGGCACGCCACGGACCGCGACACGGTGCGCAGCGGGCGCCGTGGCGCGACCGGAGGAGGAACCGGGCGGTGTTCGGTGGAGGCGGCGAGGCGGCTCGGCCGGGCGGTAGGCGGTCAGGACCGGCCGACCGTCGATCTGGTGGACGCGGACCGGGTTGTGACGGTCACCGCCGGCCGTTCACCGGCGGGCTCCGACGTCCCGCGGGCACCCCCGGCGACTCCCGCTCGACTGTGGCAGCGCGCCCGAACAGGGCCACGTCGCGGATCGGCTGGTCCGTCTCGCTCATGAACCTCTCCCCCCAACTGTCGTGCCGCGAGTCACCTGCGGTGCGCCGCGGAACAACGGATCCGGCGCGGTGCCGCACGAGGACGATGGCGATGGCGATCGCCTTCGAAGGTTTCCGCGTGGCAGCGCGCACATATGTCGACACCCCTCGCCCAGTACGCCGAAACGATCAACGAGAGCCCCGCTGAAACATTAGCCGATGGCACATCGCAAACATTTCCACAGCAGCAATCAACATTCCAGAACCCGGACGCCACGTCACCATAACACCCACCAATAAGGCCTCGCGATTCCATCCGAGAAAGCACCGAAACGGCCCTTACTCGCGCACGGTGAGTGATGGGGCCACCGAAACCCGCAAGGAAGGGCACCCTGATAGGCGCACGCCGCCTTGCGGCACGACGACCGAACCCCACATTTGATCACCGACCGTAACCGGAGGCGTCATCGCGGAGAAATGCGCATGACATGCCTCAACCACCCACACGCGAGCCCATTCGGCCCCCGAGCAACATCGCCCTTGACACCGCTTGTCTCCATCAATGCCGGAAGAATCACGGGAGCACGGACGCGTCACACCCATTCAAAATACGGGAACCCGAATAATCGCGGCACGGAACGGCGGCGATGCCGTACGCCGGTTGAACCAACCCGGGTACGCCATCGCCGCCGGCCGCGACGAACATCATTTTCTCCGGTCACCGTTGAACGTGCGCGACACTCGGCAGCACCGCGGGAATCCGGTAAACCAGGGCCATTACTCGGCCACAAATCTTCGGCCGTCGGCCACCTTCCCCGCTGCCGGTGTGGCAGGAAACCCGCGTCCACCGTGATGCCCCGTGCGGGTGGTCCCGTGGCCCACCTGCCGTAGCCAAGGTCCTCGAGCCCGCGACCGAACGCGCCCAGGCTCAGCCGGTGAATTCGTTGACGCCGAGGGCGAAGTCCCAGTGGCCGACCCCGTTGCCGGCGAGGCCGACCGTGACCACGCCCAGTCCTTCCAGCCAGTGCGCCATCTTCAGGCCGCCGACGTCCAGCGGGCGCAGCCCGAGGCTCTCGACGAATGCCGCCACGCCCGCCTTGGCCCGCGCATCGTCACCGGCGATGAAGACGTCGGGCCGGCCCTTCTCCAGGACGTCGCGGAAGACGGTGTTGAACGCCTTCACCACGCTCGCGCCGGCCGGGGCCACCTTGGCGACTTCCTGCGCGATCGAGGTCTCCTCGCTGTGGGCCAGTCCGTCGAACGTGGCGTTGAAGGGGTTGCTGATGTCGACGATGACCTTGCCCGCGAGGGCGTCTCCGTACTCGCTGACGACCGGAACGACGCCGTTGTACAACAGGGCCGTGATGACGATGTCCCCGACCGGGACGGCGCCCCACTCGCCCGCCGTCGTGCCGCCGCCCAGAGCCTTGGCCAGGTCGTCGGCCTTGGACTGATCGCGTCCCATGACCTCGACGGTGTTGCCGCCCGCCACCGCGAGCGTGCCGATCGTGCGTGCCATGTTCCCCGTGCCGATGAGGGTGATGCTGCTCATGAACTCTTCCTGTTCTCGAAGTGTCGCTCTGCCTCGTCCGTGCCGGGTCAGATGGCGGTGGTGCCGCCGTCCGCGACCAGTTCCAGGCCGTTGACGTAGCTGGAGTCGTCGGAGGCGAGGAACAGGGCGACGGTGGCGATTTCCTCGGGACGGCCCATCTGTCCGCGGGGGATGAGGGATTCGAACGCGGACATGGTTGCCTCGTCGAACAGTTCTTCCTGTTTGGCGGTGGCGACCTGGCCGGGGGTCAGGACGTTGACCCGGATCTTGCGGTCGCGCAGTTCGTTGAGCCAGACACGGGCCCAGGCCTGCTGGACGGCTTTGCTTCCCGCGTAGAGGCTCCAGCCGGGGAAGGCGCCGAGGGAGGCGTTCGATCCGGTCATGAAGATCGAGCCGTTGTCGTTCATCAGCGGCAGTGCCTTCTGCACGGTGAACAGGGTGCCGCGCGCGTTGAGCCAGAAGGCGCGGTGGAACTGCTCCTCGGTGATCTCGCCGAGGACGGCGGGTTCGCCCATCCCGGCGCTGGCCCACAGCACGTCGATCGAGCCCTTTTCCCGCTTGACGGTGTCGTACAGGCGGTCCAGGTCGTCCAGCTCGGCCGCGTCACCCTGGACGGCGGTGATGTTGCGGCCGATCAGCTTGACTGCGTCGTCCAGTGCTTCCTGCCGCCGGCCCTGGATGAAGACGTGCGCTCCTTCCTCGACGAACAGCTTGGCGCCGGCCAGTGCCATGCCGGTCGATCCGCCGGTGATCACCGCTACCTTGCCGTCGAGCTTGCCCACGATCACTCCGTTGCCTTGATGGGTGTCCGAAACAGCCCGGTTCTTACGTACACCAAACTGTGTACGTAACGTACCCCGTGACCGGTCGGAGCGCAAGCTAAGTACACCGGTCGGTACCGACGGCGCACTATGTAGACCGACCTGTACCGAACCGCCTACACTGGAGGCATGACGGAGTTGGAGAAGGGCCCCCTGGGCCGGCGCCGGGGCAGGGGCGCACGCGAGCGGATCCTCAGCGCGTCACAGCAGCTGTTCCGCGATCAGGGCATCAACCGCACCGGCATGGACCAGCTCTGCGCCGTGGCCGAGGTGTCCAAGCGCACGGCGTACCAGCACTTCGCCGGCAAGGACGACCTCGTCGCCGAATACCTGCGCCGATTCGATCCCGACGTCATGCCCGGAGTGTTCGACCGCACCGACCTCACGCCCCGCGAACGACTCCTCGCAGCCTTCGAGATACCCGCGTCCACGCCCCTGTGCCCCTACATCGCGGCGGCCGTCGAACTCCACGACCCCCAACACCCCGCATCCCAGTACGCACGCGACTACAAGACCGCCATCGCCGCGCGGCTCACCGAAACCGCCCGCGAAGCCGGCGCCACCGACCCCGAACAGCTCGGCGAACAACTGGCGCTGCTCATGGACGGCGCCTCGGCCCGCACCCGGGTCCTCAACAGCGAATCCTTCCCCACCGCCGCCGCCATCGCCGCCGTCCTCATCGACAACGCCATCCCCGCGTCATCACCGCGCCAGCCCGGCGATGACCGCGGAACTACCGGGTCTGCACCCGTTCCGGTGGGAGGCCGATGACGGCCCGATCACGTCTCGTCGGCCGGAAGACGACGGCGAGTTCCGTGCGGCCGGAGCGGTAATCGCGGCCACGTCGGATTGCAGGTGGTTCACACCCCGCCAACGCCCGCGCCAACATGTCATGCGCTTCCCCGGCCAGCCCTCTTCCCCGCCGCCGGCGTGGCAGAGAGAACCCGCACTGTGGCCGGGCACGCCCGGGGGCCGGTCGGAACGCCCCGCATGCGAACTCCAGTACCCGCACATGGTGGAGCGGATGCGCGACGAGTCGCACTTCTCGCTGACCCGCCCCGGCAAGCACCGGGTGCCGCCGGACGACACGACGGAAAAGGCCTCGCGTCGACCGAGCGCGCGCGTGAGACGAAGGACGAGGTCAGGAAGGACCGGGAGGACTGACGAGTTCCCTAGAACGCCATGGGATACCAAGGGGGCGGCGACTGCCACACGGGCGCGGTCGGCCGTTGACCATCCGTAGCCATGAACTCGTGTGCTGCCCGACGGACGACGTCCAGGGGGATTTCGGAGTCGGCCGGGTATTCGGTGTCGCTGTTCATGTAGTAATACAGGATCGGATCGGCGGTACTCCACTCCGGACCAGGGCTCGCCTTGCTGAACCACGTCTGAGCGTACGACGAGTAGATGAGCGTCCCCTGAGCCGCTTCGCCGAACACACCGACGTACAGTGCCAAATGACGCATGGCCAGGTCCACGGGACGGTCAATCCACAGTTGAACGATGATCCGACCTTCCCAACCGGCGACCGTGTCCAGCACGGCGTCCAGTTCGGCAGCCGTTTCCACGGTCGTCGACTCGTCACTGTCAATGTCGAACGATGCCGTTAGCGCCACCACGGTACGGCTCCTCCTGTGTAGCGAATGCGGGTGCGTGTGCCGTTGGAGTTTTGTCCGTGCACGGTGAGTGTCGATCCTTCCGGCAACAGGACCGGAACGAGGGTGTCACAGCTGTCCCGACCTTGGCGACAGGGGACGTGGTTGATTATCACGGTTGCGTGTCTAATGCCGTTCGCGGCCATGTAGGCGGCCAGTTTCTGCTCGACGTCTCCGGACCGGGAGGAGCCTGCCGGCCGCCCCATCCGCGCCAGTTGACCCTGAACGAGTGCCGACCGCCGGTCGAATCCGCTTGCGATCGGTTCGGCGGTGCCGTCCGGGCCGATCCATTGACCGACTGTCTTCTGTCCGCTGCGGGGCACCACAGGCGGGGGGAGGGTCTTGCGTATCGCTTCCACCCGTTCTTGTGGCACCACGAACGGCTCGCGCTCACCGACCGGCGGCGGTGTGGACAGCTGCTGTTCGGGGTGAGGTTGAGCGGGCCGTGGGGTGTCCGGGGCGGGGAGGCGGTGCTCGCCCTCCAGGCTGGCCGTGATGCTTTCAGCCGCTCTCAGCGCTTCCGTGATCAGCGGCCACAGGTAGCCCTTCAACCCGTCCCGCGCGTAGACGAATGCGGCCAGCATCGCGGCCACGTCGGATTCCAGGTTTGTCGCACCCGCCAACGCCCCCGCCAACATGTCATGCGCTTCCTCCGCCAGGTCTTCCGCCTGTTCCAGCGCAGTCCGGCAATGCTCGGCTTTCTCGCACGCAGCCCGGATCTGCGCGACCACGTCCCCGGTCGACGCCACGGGCACCCCTCCCCGCCGCAAAGCGTGGCAGAGAACCCGGGCCAATCGTGAGGCCCCATGCGGGTGGTGCCGTGGCCCACTTTGACCACTGGCCAAGGTTCGAGGGACGGTGGCCGCACGCGCGGGGGCCGCGCCCGTTGCTGCTGGGCGCGGCCCCTGGTCGATCTTCATACGGATCAGCCGTCGAACCGGCCGTCCTTCACCCTGCCGAGGAGTGCCCCGAGGGCGGCAGGCGCCCACGCGAGCACCGGCCCGTCCGGGTTCTTCGAGTCACGCACGAACGCCGCGCCGGTTGTCAACGCCAGCTCGACGCAGTTGCCGCCCTCGCCGCTGGACCTGCTGGACTTGCGCCAGACGAGGGGAATGCCGGTCATGACCGACCCCTTTCAGTTGTCGCTCCCAAGTGCACCCGCCAGCGTATCCAGCGCGGACCGCGTTTCCTCCGGTGAGAGGGCCGCTGTGCTGATCTGCGCGAACAGGCTGACGTGCTCCTCGACCTCACGCTGCTTCTCGTAGTAGGTCGCCGACATCCAGCCCTCGGCGTAGGCGACGTCCATGCCCGGTGTCGAATCGAACCGCAGCACCGAGAACGCGTAGTCCATCCCTCGGTATGGCCCGGCCGACTTGGGCATGAGCTGGATCGAGATGTGGGGCAGCGACGACATCTTGATCAGGTGCTCGGTCTGGACTGCCGCAACGTCCGGACCGCCGACCATCCGGTCGAAGACGCCCTCGTCGAGGACGACTCGCAGCCGTGGCGGGTTCGAGCCGGTCAGCCGACGTTGACGTTCGGCGCGGACTTCGACGACCTGCCGGAGGTCCGCCTCGGACGCATTCGGCTTCGACACCAAACTCACAGCCCTGACGTACTCCGGCACTTGCAGCAGCCCGGCGACGAACGCCGTTTCCAGGGTCCACACCTCGGTGGCGTACGACTCAAGTCTGATGTAGTCCCGCGCGAAATCCGGCGCGACATCGGCGTGTGCCACGAGCAGGCCGCGATTGTTGCTCTCCCGCGCCATCCGCAAGAGCATGTCCAACTCCGGAGACGTCACGCCGTAGGCACCGGCCAAGAGGCGGACGTTCTTCTCCAGGATCGACTGCTCGGCGTTCTCGATCTTCGAGATGGTCGACCGGCTGAGGCCGGTGGCACGCACCGCGTCGTCCTGGGTCATCCGCGCTTCGTCGCGGAGTTCCGCGAGGCGGTACGCCAACTGTCGGCGACGGATCGGTGGCACGGGCTTGAGCTCGTCGGGCATTGCACTCCTCAGATCAGGACCGGTGCCAGTCTGCCTGCCTCCGGAACGGAACCGGGAGCAGGTTCACCCGATCGACATGTTCCTCACGCGACGTTCGTCACGCTACATTTTCGTCTGCCAGGCTGCGGCTTGGCGGCCCGCCTCGCTCCCCCGCTCCCAGGTGCAGGGAGCGAGGCGCGGTCCGGACCAGCTATCGGAAGGGAAGCCGATGGAGACCGAAGTGAAGCCCGCCGCCACGCGACTGAGCACCGCGCGCAGCCGGGAACTGGGCGAAGAGCTGCGACGGGCACGGCATCGGGCGCGGATGTCGTCCGGGTTCGTGGCCGGTGCTTTGGGCTGGTCGCTGGGCAAGTTGAGCAAACTGGAGACCGGCAGCCGGGGCACCAGCCCATGGGAGATCGGAACCCTGGTCGGGCGCCTGGGCGCGGACAAGCCGACCCGCGATCGCATCCTGACCATCGCCACCGAACCCGACACCGGCACGTTCGTCCGCCTGCACGGTCGATCCTCCGACGACCTGCCGGCCCTGTACGTCCACGAACAAGCGGCCCGGACGATCACCGTCTACGAACCGCTCGCCATTCCCAGCCTGGCCCAGACCGAGCCGTACTCACTCGCCCTGACCGGCAGCAAGGCAGTCGCCGACGCACGGAAGTCCCGCCAGGACCGTCTCCTTCGCCCAGACGGTCCCGACACAGTGCTGTACATCCACGAACTCGCCCTGCGCATGGTCGTGGTCGGGCCCGAGGTCATGCGGGACCAGATGCTGCACCTGACCCTGATGTGCGCCTCGGAGCGAATGTCCCCACGCCTGGTACCAGCGTCCGCGCCCACCCACGCCGCCCTTCGGCACCCGGCCACGTTGCTGACCTTCGACGCGCCGACCAAACCGCTGGCCTACGTGGAAACCGACACGGCGACCGTGTTCCACGACGCCCCGGAGGCCATTGCCGCCTACAACGCAAAGATGCGCCACCTCGCCGGCCTGGCCCTCACCGCCGAGCAGACCAGCGACGCGTTCGCCCGCTGGGCCGACGCCTACGACCGGCAATCCCGCTGATGGCACTGCGCCCGTTCACCTGGCTCCCGCACAACGGCAAGCGCCACGCGATCAAAGCCGACCTCGTCGCCCACGACGACACCACCACCCTGTGCGGCGAAGAACTCACCGTGCCCGGCGTCCGCCCCACGAAGGACGACTGGTGCCGGCCCACCTGCCCGCAATGTGACGCGGCCTGGCGAGCGGCTGAAGGGATTCCGGTGTTCCCCCGGCAAAGGTCGCTACAGGTGGACCGGCAGCGTCAGTGACGGCGCCGAGAGGTACCCACGCGGGCAACTAGCCGGTGCTGACCGTCGACTCGTGGCCCAGTGCGCGCAAGAACCACTCGAACATGGGTGCCGGGCTTTCCGGCGCCTGCCACCCGTTGACCACTGCCAACAGCCGCAGGTACCGATCCCGGCGGGTGTCGTTCGCGGTCTCCAACAACGCGGCCAGCTGCTCGCGTGAGACATGCGGCACCCGTTCCATGACCGCCGCGATCACGTTTCGGGCTTCGGGTGACGCCGGGTCGACCCTGGCGGCGAGCGCCGGGCCCACCTCGTCCAGCACCACCGCCGCCGGGTCGGGCCGCAGTCCTTCGCCCCGCGTGAGGACGTGCTGCTCGGCCAGCCGCTTGAGGCAGGCCCGGAAATCCGGGTCCTGCGCCAGCCTGGTCAACGAGACCCAGGCCTCGACCTGCTCGTCCGCCGGGTGTTCCGGCAGTTCCGGTGTCATCGACCGCACCATCCCCGCGAACCCCGGATCGCCCGCCAGGTCGCCGAACGCGGCGTCCAGGAACTCGCCGACGAGCCGCCGGCGGCCGTCCTCGGACAGTCTGCTCATGAGACCCACCTCCTCGATGCCGGTACCGCCCTCGGCCACCACCGTCAACACCGCCCGGCGCAGCCGCAGCACACCGATCTGCGCCGCCAGCGCGTCCACGTGCGCCGCGGCCACCTCGGCCAGCGTGCGCCTGTGCTCCAGGACGTCGCGGATCGTCGCCAGGTCCACTCCCAGCTCGCGCAACGTCCGCACGAGGTCGAGGCGCGCGACGGCGTCGTGGCCGTAGAGCCGGTACCCGGTCGGACTTCGACCGGTCGGCGGCACGAGCCCGCGGTCGGAGTAGAACCGGATCGCCTTGACCGTCAGCCCGGTCCGCCGAGCCAGTTCACCGATCGTGAACACCGCACCGTCCATGCGCCTACCCTCCTGCCTCCTCTCGGGGGAGACTCAAGTTCGACAGCGTCAGTGACGGCGTTTGCGGGACCGGAGGTAGTCGCTGACGACCGCCGCACCGAGGCCGTCCTCGTCCGGCGCGACCACCCGGCCACCCGAACGGCGGGCCACCGTGTCCACGAACTTGGTCAACCTAGGGTCGTCGCCAAGCCGGAACACGGTGATCGACGCGCCCAGGCGGGCCAGGGTGTCCACCTCGACCAGAGTCTTGCCGAGGGTCCGGTCGAGTGGCGGGTAGTGGAACTCCGCTTCACCGGTCGCCTCCAGGTGCGCCGTCGGCTCGCCGTCGGTCACCACCAGCACCACCGGTTGGGCGTCGGGATGCCTGCGGACGTGCCTCCCTGCCAGCAACAGCGCGTGGTGGAGGTTGGTGCCTTGCTCCCACACGCCTTCCAACGCGGTGAGTTGGCCGATGTCGACGGTCTCGGCATGCCGACCGAAGGTGATCAGCTCCAGCGCGTCGGTCCGGAACCTGGTGCGCACCAAGTGGTGCAGTGCGAGCGCGGTGCGTTTCATCGGCACCCAACGGCCGTCCTGCACCATCGACCACGACGTGTCCACGCACAACGCCACCACCGCACGTGACCGCTGCTCGGTCTCGCTGACCTCCACGTCCACCACGTCCAGCCGCACCGGACCACCGGCCGACCGCAGCACGGCGTTCGTCACCGTCCGCGGCACGTTCCAGGGCTCGGTGTCGCCGAACTGCCACGGCCGCGTCGACCCGATCAGCTCACCGGCCGCACCGGCCGACGAGTTGTCCCGCTGACCCTGCTGCCGCGCGCTGTCGATCACCCCGCGCAACGCCGTCTCGCCCAACCGCCGCAACGCTTTCGGCGTCAACCGCAGCGAACCGTCCGGCGCGCGTTCCAGCAGGTTCTGCGACCGCAGCTCCCGTTCCAGCTCGGCCAACCGCCGCGCGTCCACCCCGGCCTCGCCACCGAGCTGCCGGACCAACGCCTCGACATCGATGTCCTCCAGCCGCGCGCCGGGGTACGACTGGGACAGCTGCTCGGCCAACGCGTCCAGCTCCGCCAGGTCCGCCATCGCCTGCGCGCCCTCGCCCAACCCCATCGGGTTGTTGCCCCGGAACCGCGCCGAACCGGTCCAGTCCTCGCCGGGCCGCAGTCCTTGCAGCAGGGAGTCCAACCGGGACAGTTGCGACCCGATGCCCGAGTCGCCGAAAGCCTGCTGCGACAACGCCGACAGCTCATCGCGCTGCTTGTCCGTCAACGAGTTCATCATCCGCTGGGCGGCGGCGGACCGGGCGGCCAGCGCGTCGATCAGCTCCTCCACCGACCTCGGGTTCTCCGGGAAGAACTCGCCGTGCGCACGCATGAACTCCGCGAACCGCTCCGTCGTGTCCTCGCCTTGGGCGTGCGCGGCGAGCAGGGCGTTCAGGTCGTTCATCATGGACTGGATGCGCTGGACGTCCTCCGGCCGGACGTTCTCCATGGCCTGCTTCATGCCCTGGAACCGCTGGTCCATCAGCTCCCGGCCGACGAGGTTCCGGATCTGCTCGTAGGACTCGCGGGCCTGGGGCGACCGCCAGTCGTACTCGGCCAGCTCGTTCACCGCCGCCGCGGTCGACTGCGGCAACGCGTCCAGCTGGGCCTCGCGGAACCGCGCGTCGTCGTCCGGATCCGGGAACAGCGCGGCGCGCTCGGCTCGCAACGCCTCCTCCAGCAGCCGTTGGATCTCCTGGAGCGTGCCGTCCAACCGGTTCCGCCTGGTCAGCGCGGCACGTTTCTGCCACAGCCGCGCGGTCAGGTCGTCCAGGCCACGTGTGCCGGGCAGTCCTCGGCGCAGCAGCTCGCGCAACGCCGACTCGGGCGACGCGCCCTCCATGACCTCACGGCCCAGCTCGTCCATGGCCGCACGCAGGTCGGTCGGCGGCGCCAGCGGGTCCGGCCCGTCGACGTACCGGCCGTACCGGTAGGTGCTCATCCGTACACCGTCCGGTCGTCGTCGCTGTCCTTGGCGATCTGGCGGGTGAGGTAGAGCGATTCCAACGCCAGCTCGACGGCCGACGCGATGCGTCCCACCGGGTCCTTCGGTCCCGCGCCCACGCGCTGCGCGACCTCGTGCAGCACCGGCAGCTCGGGCAACGCGGCCAGCAGGTCGCCCGCGTGCACCCGTTCACCGGTCGCCACCGGGTGCCCGTCGGACACCAGCTCGGCCAACGGCCGCAGGTTGATCCCGGCGAACGTCGACCGCGCCGTGTCCGCGATCGCCCGGCGCAGCAGGTGGACCAGCACCTCCTGCTCGCGCCCCTCCTCGCCCGCCTCGAACTCCAGCTTGCCGCGCAACACCTCGGGCACGGAGTCCAGGTCGACCGGTCGGGCGATGGGCGGGTTCTCGCCGATCAGCGCGCTGCGTCGCAGGGCACTGGCCGCCACCGTCTCCGCCGCCGCGACCGCGAACCTGGCCGACACGCCGGAGCGCTGGTCGATCGAGGACGACTCGCGCAGGTGCCGCACGAACCGGGCGATGACCTCCAGCAGGTGGTCGCCGACCTCCGCGACCAGGCCGGCTTCCTGGCGCACCAGGTCGATCTCGGCGCCGATCTCCAGCGGGTAGTGGGTGCGGATCTCCGCGCCGAACCGGTCCTTGAGCGGGGTGATGATCCGGCCGCGGTTCGTGTAGTCCTCGGGGTTGGCGGTGGCGACGAGGAGGACGTCCAGCGGGAGCCGCAGCGTGTAGCCGCGGATCTGGATGTCGCGCTCCTCCATCACGTTCAGGAGGGCGACCTGGATGCGTTCGGCCAGGTCGGGGAGCTCGTTGACGGCGATGATGCCGCGGTGCGAGCGGGGCAGGAGGCCGTAGTGGATGGTCTCCGGGTCGCCGAGGCTGCGGCCCTGCGCGACCTTGACCGGGTCGACGTCGCCGACCAGGTCGCCGACGCTCGTGTCCGGCGTGGCCAGCTTCTCGGCGAACCTCTCGTCGCGGTGCTTCCACTCCACGGGCAGCTCGTCGCCCAGCTGCCGGGCGCGGCGCTTGGACTCGGGGGTGATCGGGTCGAGCGGGTGCTCGTTCAGCTCGGCGCCCGCGATCACCGGGGTCCACTCGTCCAGCAGGCCGACGAGGGTACGCAGCAGGCGCGTCTTGCCCTGGCCCCGTTCGCCGAGGAGCACCACGTCGTGGCCCGCGAGGAGGGCGCGTTCCAGCTGCGGGAGCACGGTGCGGTCGAACCCGACGATGCCGGGCCACGGGTTACGGCCCTCGCGGAGCGCGGCGAGCAGGTTTTCCCGGATCTCGGCCTTCACCCCGCGCGGCACGTGGCCTGCCGCGCGAAGGGCGCCTGCGGTGGTGGGGAGGTCGGAAGTCACCTCACCGAACCTACGCACCGATCGGTCATCGGTCGACGTAGAGCAGCTCCAACCGCTGGGGAAGGGAGGAACGGGGGTTGAGGTCAGCGGGCCAGGGTGAGGAGTTCGGCGAGCGCGGCCTCGTTGTCGAGGTAGGCGATGGCGTTCACCGGGGCCAGCGCCCGGCACCACTCGTGCAGGCGGTCGGGGTCCAGGAATGCTGCCTCGGCTACTCGCTTGGCGCGTTCGGCGACGCCTTCACGGCCCGCAGCGTCCAGCACGTAGTCCACGACGTCGAAGCACGGGTCGCCGACGCACGCCCGCGGGTCGATCGCGATCAGGCCGCGCTCCGGACCACCGTCCAGCACGTTGCCCAGGTGCAAGTCACCGTGCAGCAGCACGCGCGGCTGGGTGTCGAGCAGGGCGCGGCAGCGGTTGCGGGCCTTGTCCCACATCGCCGGTGAGATGTGCGCGGCGACGGTCGGGTCCGTCAGGCGGCGGCCGATGCGGGTGTAGAACTCCTCGCACCGGGCGCGCAACTCCAGCCAAGGCCCACCGGAGTCGGGCACGGTGTGCAGCGCCGCGGCCAGCGAGGCCCACTCCTCCGGCGTCGGCGGAACCGGCAGCTCGTCGGCCATCGTGCCCGGCCGGATCGCCTCCATCAGCAGCACGCCGTCGTCCTCCGCCAGCACGGCGGGCACCCGACCCGACGGGCCGAACAGCCGCAGCACGGCCGCCTGCTCGGCCAGGAAAACGGCATCGGGGCTGAGCTTGAGCGCCGCCTGGGCGCCGTCCGACCGCTCGCACGCCACCACGACCGACGACGCGCCCTGCGGCGTCATCTCGCCCAGCGTGAAACCCCAGCGTGCGGCGACCGAAGCCGCCTGCTCCGGCACCCGCGCACACCACTCGGCGACCGACGGGCCGAACCGGAGCGCCAACCGTTCGGTGATCTCTTCGACATCCACCGCCGCCACGCTAATCACCCGCCGCAACCGAATTAACGCCCCGTAGGCGGCGCCCGGAAAGGACGCCGCCTACGGAGTGCAGAGCTATTCAGTTGTCGTGCCAGTCAGCTGATGGTCACAGCGCCGGGTAGGCGTTGGCCATGAGCTCCTGGAACTGGGCCGAGAACCAGTGGCCCGACACCGGGGCGTTGGCCAGGGCACCCGAGAGGTTGTTGCCGTTACGCACGTTGCCCGTGTAGGTCGGGTCGCACATGCGGTCGAAGCCCTTGCCCTCGTCGTTCGGGATCTGGGTGCTGGAACCGTCGGACTCGCCCGGCGGCTTGATCCAGACGTAGGCGTCGATACCCGGCTTGGGAGCGGCCTTCGGACGCTCGCCCATACCGGCGCCGGCCTGGTTGCACCAGTTGCCCTTCTGGTGACGACGGTCGATGCGCGACTGGTTCACGTAGTCGTTCGCGTTGGTCGCGGTCGACTTCGCGGTGGGCCGGTTCGGGCCACCCCAACCGTTGCGCGAGGTGTCGATCAGCATGCCGATGCTGCTGTCGAAGCCCTGCTTCACCAGCTCGGCACGCATCGCCGTGGCGAAGCCCACCTCACCGTTGAAGTCGTTCCAGTCGACCCACGTCGCCGACTCCTTCACCGGGCGGCCACCGACGAGGTCGTCGACCGTCCAGAACGGCTCCTCCAGAGCGGAGTAGTTCGCCGTGTTGGTGACGAAGCCGTGGATCTTGTCCTTGGTGGCGCCGTTCTTGCCGAGGAGCGACGCGAACATCTTCGCCGAGGCGTAGAAGTTGTCGTACTCCGCGACCACGTCGCCCCACCCGATCCAGCCGTGGTGGCCGGCGTCGATGTAGTTGTAGACGTTGCCGATGGCGCCGAGCTTGCCCAGGGCGTACGAGACACCCTCGACGTAGTTGCCGTTCGCCTTCATGACATCGCAGTTCGCGACCGCGGTCGGACGCGGCGACACGTTGGTCACCAGGTTCGGCAGCGAGTCGATCTCGATGACGGGGACGATGCGCAGCTTCGAGTACTCCGGCCGCGAGACGATGCTCGTGATCACGTCGATGTACTCGGTCTTGTAGCGACCGATCTCGTCGGCCTTCAGCTCACCGTTCGACGCCAACGCCGCGCAGTCGCGGCCGGGCAGGTTGTACACCACGAACTGGAAGACCAGCTGGCCGTCCGCACGGGCGGCGCGCTGCTTCTCCGCCTCGTTCAGGTGGTCCGCCAGACCCATGGTGCCGGTGGTCGGCGAGCCGTTGCCGTGGATCGCGCTGGTCCGGTCCAGCCACACACCGGTCGGCTGGTTCGCGACCCGCGAGCCACCCGGCTCGGCAGCGGCGAGACGCGACCACTGCGGGTTCACGTAGACGCCGGCGCCGACGTACGGGTTGTCGACCTTCGGACCACCGGGGTTGTTCGACGAGCTGGTGGTCGAAGAGCTGGTCGTGGACGAGCTCGTGGTGGACGAGCTGGTCGTGGACGACGAGGACGTGGTGCTGATGTTCCCCGTGCAGATCGTCCCGTTCAGCCTGAACTGCGTGGGAGCCGGGTTGGACCCGTTCCAAGCGCCGTTGAAGCCGGGCGTGACCGTCGCGCCGGTGCCGAGGTTCGCGGCCCACGAGGGGTTGCGGACCGTCACACGGGCACCAGACTGGGAGAAGTTGCCGTTCCACCCCTGCTGAACCGTCTGGCCGGCGGCGAAGTCCCACTCCAGCGTCCAACCGCCGGAAATGGCGTCACCCAGGTTGGTGACCGTGACATTGGCGCCGAATCCGCCTTGCCACTGACTACTGATCGAATACGCGACCCGGCAGCCGGCAGCAGCGTTGGCGGTGGCCGTAGAGGCCACTACCCCGGCTACGGACAGGGCCGCCACCGAGGTCACCGCCAATGCTCCGGTGAGTTTCCGGGACCGTACAAAAGTGCGCAGACTCATGCATCGCCTCCTTGCGTGCAACCCGCCATCTGGGAGCGCTCCCAGGTCATTTCGCCGAGTCGGGATCCGACGCAAGACCGAGACAGCGACTTGGGGACTGGGAGCGCTCCCAGAACGAACGGTAACGCATGACACGCGGTGTTGACGAGGGGTTGACCTGGACATAATCCAGGGCTATACCCGTACGCGTACCGTGCCTCGAAGGCCCTGACCTGCGGTTACAGTACTTCAGTCACCAATGGGATTGCCAGACCGAAGCTGATCGGAATCGATTCGGGCGGCAAACGGATGCCACGCCGATCACCTGTTCGGCCTATTGCATCCGCCGATCCGGGATACTTCGCCGTCGACTTCGGGAAGACTTCCGGACGGCCAGTCGACGCGACATCGACGATTCCGGCGCGCAACGTTTCGCAAGTCACCGAATAAGTGTCGAATATTCGACGACCCACCGTCGGCCTAATGGCGGCCGGCGCCCTGATCCGAAAGGACTCGGACGGCTTCGTCGACGGCCGCGAGCCGAGCCCGCCGCACCGCCTCGGACAACGGCCGCAGCGCTTCGTCCCGGGCCCGCGTCGCGGTGGCCGAGACGGCGCCACCGGGCGCGTCGGACGCCGCCACGGCGAGGATCGCGGCGACCTCGGCGGCACGCTGGAGCACGCGCAGCGAACGCGGCGGCATCCCCGCCGGCCAGTCGACCTTCGTGTGCTCGGCGGACAGCTCGGCGATCTCGGCCCGCACGTTCGGCCGGTGCCGCGCCACGTCCAGCGTCACCAGCGCGGTGGCCGCCTCACGCATCGCGGACGCCAGACCGTGCTCGGCCTCCCCGATGGGCACGTACTCGCCACCGGGCGCGGACGGCAGGTCGAACACCGTCCACCGCATCACGCCGTCTGCCACCAGCGCGGGCACCAGGCCCACGCCGACCTCCGGCAGCACGGCGGCCTGACCGGCGCGCAGCGCGCACTTGGACAGCGGGCCGTTGCCGCCCAGGCCGCGGACGTCACCGGGCACGGGGATCACCAACCTGGCCGTGGTGGCCGAGGCGCGGCGCAGCGACGCCAGCAGCAGGGCGGGCCCCACCGGGACCTCGTCGGGGCCGGGCAGGTCGAGAGCGGTCGCGGTGCCGTCGTCATCCGCGGCCACTTCGTGCATCTCGGCCCAGAACCCCAGGGCGTCGAGGACGTCGTCGGCCGCGGCCGCACCATGCAGCCAGGCTGACGTCCAGACGACCAGCGTCGCACTCGCACAGGACACGCCTACCGAGGGTACGCGGCCGTTCGGACGCGTCAGGCCGCCGGGCCGACGTGTTCCACGAGCAGGGAGCGGAACGCCGCCACCGCTTCGTCGTCGGCGAACGCACGGCGCGGCACGGCGTACAGGGCCGTCGTGTCGGTCTTGAGGACGAAGCCTCGCGCCGTCTCCGACCAGCCGGGCAGTTCGGCCCAGTTCAGCTCGCTGCGCGCCGCCTCGCCGACGGACATCCGCAGCGAGTGGGCGTCCGCCGTGCCGGTCACGGTCTTGGCCGCCAGCGGGTGGTTGTGGAAGTTCACCGCGGTGCCCACCGGAACGACTGCGACGATGATCACAGCGAGGACGAGCCCGAACACGCCCGCCCACGTCATGCCCATCGCCAGCACGACGACACCCAGCACGCCGAGCGCAGCGGCGAACCACGGCGCCCACCGGTACAGGGGCACGGCGATGCGCAGCGCGTCACGCCAGTCCGCGGGCCTGGGCGACCAGCTGAAGTCGACGCTCACCGGCCCGCACCCGACCGCTTCGCGGGCTCACAGCACCGCGTGGCGCAGAACGCGCCGTTGGTGGTGCAGCCGAGGGCCGGGAAGCCCGACAGCTTGCGCACGGGCCCGTCGGACACGTGTTCGGCGACCAGCTCGGCCACCAGCTCGGCGAACCTGGGGTCGTCGTTGGGCGTGCCGGCGCGGGCGAAGCCCATGCCCAGCTCCTGGGCGCGCTCGCGGGCCTCCGTGTCGAGGTCCCACACCACTTCGAGGTGATCACTGACGAACCCGATCGGGCACACGACCACGTTCCGCACGCCCTTGTCGTACAGGGCCTCGACGTGGTCCACGACGTCCGGCTCCAGCCACGGGACCTGCGGCGGCCCGGACCGCGACTGCCACACCACGTCGAAGTCGGCCACGCCCACGGCGGCGGCGACCAGCCGGGACGCCTCGGCGACCTGCCGGGAGTACAGGTGGCCGCCGTCCTCGGGCGGCCCGGCGGCCTTGTCCGCCGACACCGGCACCGAGTGCGCGGTGAACACCAGGCGGTAGTCGCCTTCGGGCAGGCGGGAGGCGGCGGCGCGCACGGCGTCCGCGAACGACTCCACGAACAGCGGGTGGTCGAAGAACTGGCGCAGCTTCACGAGTTCCGGCGCGTCCTCGACCGCCGCACGGGCCCGCAGGATGTCCTCGTCGTACTGCCGGCACGCCGAGTAGCCGCCGTAAGCGCTGGTCGGGAAGACGAGCGCGCGCTTGACCCCGGCGGCCTTCATCTCGGCCAGCGCGTCCTCGACCATCGGGTGCCAGTTGCGGTTGCCGAAGTAGATCGGCAGGTCGACCAGGCCGCGCACGGCCTCGATCGCGGCCCGGTTGAGCGCGTTGATCGGCGACACGCCGCCGAAGTGCTGGTAGTGCTGCTCGACCTCGTCCAGCCGCTCGGGCGGGACGCCGCGACCGCGGGTCACGTTCTCCAGGAAGGGGCGGACGTCCTCGGGTCCTTCCGGTCCGCCGAAGGACAGCCAGAGCAGCGCGTCGTAACTCACCCCGTCATCCTCGCGCCGGCGCCCGGAGGCCGCTCAACCGGGTCGGCGTGATCGTTCGCACGCCGACCCGGCACCCATGCGCTGAAGGAGTTCGCCGACAGAGTTCGCCGACGGAGTCAGAGCCCCAGGAAGTGCACGCCGCCGTCGACGAACACCATCGAGCCGGTGGTGGCGGGGAACCAGTCGGACAGCAGCCCGCACACCGACTGGGCCACCGGCGTCGGGTCGTTCACGTTCCAGCCGAGCGGGGCCTTCTCGCCCCACATGGCCTCCAGCTCCGAGAAGCCGGGGATCGACTTGGCCGCCATCGTGCGCACCGGGCCGGCCGACACGAGGTTGACCCGGATGCCCTGCGGGCCCAGGTCGCGCGCCATGTAGCGGTTGATCGACTCGAACGCCGCCTTGGCCGCGCCCATCCAGTTGTAGGCGGGCCACGCCTGGCGGGCGTCGAAGTCGAGGCCGACCACCGACGCGCCGCGGCCCATCAGCGGCAGCGCGGCCTGCACCAGCGCCTTGTACGAGTACGCCGAGACGTGCATGGCCGTGGCGACGTCCTCCCACGGCGCGTCCATGAACGGCGCGCCGAGGCACGACGGCGGTGCGTAGCCGACGGCGTGCACGACGCCGTCGAGGCCGTCCACGTGCTCGCGCACCCGGTCCGCCAGCGTGTCCAGGTGCTCCTGGTTCTGCACGTCCAGCTCGACCACCGGCGCGGCCTGCGGCAGGCGCTTGGCGATGCGCTCCACGAGGGTCATCCGGCCGAAGCCGGTCAACACGACCTGGGCGCCCTGCTCCTGCGCGACCCTGGCCACGTGGAAGGCGATCGACGCGTCCGTGATCACCCCGGTGACCAGCAGCCGCTTGCCTTCGAGCAGTCCCGTCACTGAAACGTCCTCCGGATGTTGTGCTTGGTGGGGAAGTCGGTGGTCCGAGGGGCCTCAGCGGGCCACAACGGGACTCAGTGGCCCATGCCGAGGCCGCCGTCGACCGGCAGCACCGCGCCGGTGATGTAGGCGGCGGCGTCGGAGGCCAGGAACGTGACGGCGGCGGCGATCTCGTCGGTCGTGCCGTAGCGGCCAGCCGGCACCTGCGCGAGGATCTGGTCCCTGCGCTCCTCGGGCAGCGCGTCGGTCATGTCCGTGGTGATGAACCCGGGCGCGACGACGTTCGCGGTGATGTTGCGGCTGCCCAGTTCGCGGGCGATCGAGCGGGCGACGCCCACCATGCCCGCCTTGCTGGCCGCGTAGTTGACCTGGCCCGCGCCGCCGGCGAGGCCGACCACGGACGAGATGAACACGATCCGGCCGTAGCGCTTGCGCAGCATCCCCCTGGACGCGCGCTGCGCCACCCGGAACGCGCCGGTCAGGTTGGCGTCGAGGACGCGGGTGAACTGCTCGTCGGTCATCCGCAGCAGCAGCGTGTCGTCGGTGATGCCCGCGTTCGCCACGACCACCTCGACCGGTCCGTGCGCGGCCTCGACCTCGGCGAACGCCGCGTCGACCTCGGCGGAGCTGGTCACGTCGCACTTGACACCGAGCAGGCCCTCGGGCGCGCCGGAACCGCGGTGCGTGACCGCGACCTTGTCGCCCTGCGCGGCGAACGCCCGCGCGATCGCCAGGCCGATGCCCCGGTTGCCTCCGGTGACCAGAACGGACCTCGACACGCTTGCTCCCATCACTGCTGGTGGACACGGGGCTGGTTGATGCGGGCGAGGCTATCCCGTACCAACGGGTACGCCATCATCGGCCGGAGGTGGATCACAATCGGTCCGTGACCGGTTTCGTCGAGCAACTCCGGACGGCGGTGGACGGCGACGTGCTCGCCGACCCGGCCGACCGCGCCCTCTACTCCGTCGACGCCTCCAACTACCGACACGTGCCGTCGGTCGTGGTCAGGCCCCGGACGGTCGACGCGGTGGTGGCAGCGGTGGGGGTGGCGGCCGAGCACGGCGTGCCGATCACGAACCGCGGCGCGGGCACGTCGATCGCGGGGAACTCGGCGGGCGCCGGGATGGTGATCGACTTCTCGCGTTACCTCGACCAGGTGATCTCGGTCGACCCGGTCGAGCGGCTCGCGGTGGTCCGGCCGGGGGTGGTGCTGGACCGGCTCAACGACGCGGCCCGGCCGCACGGGCTGATCTTCGGGCCCGATCCGTCCACCCACTCGCGCTGCACGCTCGGCGGGATGATCGGCAACGACGCGTGCGGCGCGCACTCCGTGGCGTGGGGCAAGACCAGCGACAACGTGCGGGCGCTCGACGTGCTGCTGGCCGACGGCCGCCGGTTCGACACCCGCACTCCCCCGCCGCTGGACCTGCCGGACGTGGACCCGACGTGGTTCCCCGCGCTGGACCGGCGGGTGTCCGGGTACCGGCTGGACGCGTTGCCGGACCTGACCCGGGCGTTGGTCGGTTCGGAGGGCACCTGCGTGACCGTGCTGGGGGCGACTCTTCGCCTGGTGGAGGCCCCGACGCGGCGGGTGTTGGCGGTGCTCGGGTTCGACGGGCCGTACGACGCCGCCGACCTGGCCCCGGCGTTGCGCGAGCTGGACGTGCTCACGATCGAGGGCTTGAACGCCGAGCTGGCACGGGCGGCGGGTGACTCGCGGCGGCTGCTGCCGCGCGGTGAGAGCTGGCTGTTCGTGGAGACGTCCGAGGACGTGGTCGCCCACGCCGCCGCCGCGCTCGCGCCGCACTCGGTGGTGGTGACCGATCCGGGGCGGCAGCGCGCGCTGTGGCGGGTGCGGGAGGACGGCGCGGGGCTGGCGACCCGGATGGCGGACGGCGGCGAGGCGTGGTCCGGCTGGGAGGACGCGGCCGTTCCGCCCGAGCGGTTGGGCGCGTACCTGCGCGAGTTCGACGCGTTGCTGGCGGGGCACGGGCGGCGCGGCGTCACGTACGGGCATTACGGCGAGGGCTGCCTGCACGTGCGGATCGACTTCGACTTCAAGCAGGGGTACCGGTCCTTTGTGGAGGACGCGGCGGACCTGGTGGTGGCGCACGGCGGGTCGTTGTCCGGCGAGCACGGCGACGGGCAGGCGCGTTCGGAGCTGCTGCCCCGGATGTACCCGCCGGCCGCGATCCGGGCGTTCGGGCGGTTCAAGGCGGCGTTCGACCCGGACGACCGGATGAACCCGGGGCGGATCGTCGCGCCGCTGAAGCTGGACGCCGACCTGCGCGTGCTGGTCGCTCCCCCGGTGATCCCGACGCGCGCGGCGTTGGCGTTGCATGCCGACGGTGGTGACTTTGCGGCGGCGACGCGGCGGTGCGTCGGCGTGGGCAAGTGCCTGAACACGTCCGGTGGGGTGATGTGCCCGAGCTACCGGGTGACGCGGGAGGAGAAGCACTCCACCCGTGGACGCGCGCGGCTGCTGTTCGAGATGTTGGGCGGGCAGGTGGTTCGCGGCGGGTGGCGGTCGGAGGAGGTGCGGGACGCGCTGGACCTGTGCCTGGGGTGCAAGGGGTGCAAGCGGGACTGCCCGGTGGACGTGGACATGGCCACGTACAAGGCGGAGTTCCTGCACCACCACTACCGGCGTCGGGTGCGGCCGGCGGCGCACTACTCGATGGGCTGGCTGCCGCTGTGGTTGCGGCTGCGGTTGGTGAACCGGGTGAGCGCGCGGTTCGCCCGGTTCGGCGGGGTGGCCACCGAACGGCCGTTGCCCGTGCCGGTGCGGTCGTTCCAGTCGCGGTTCGCCGCTGTGGGGGGTGGTGATCGGGTGTTGCTGTTCCCGGACACGTTCACCAACTACTTCGAGCCGGGGATCGGGTTCGACGCGGCGGCGGTGCTGGGGCACGTCGGTCAGGGGGTGGAGGTGCCTTCGGGGGCGGTGTGCTGCGGGTTGACGTGGTTCTCGACCGGGCAGTTGGGCGTGGCGCGGCGGGTGGTCCGGCGGACTGCCCGGGTGCTGCGGCCGTGGACGCGGGACGGTGTGCCGGTGGTCGGGTTGGAGCCGAGCTGCACGGCGTTCCTGCGTTCCGACGCGTTGGAGGTGGCGGGCGACGATCCGGACGTGGTGCGGCTGGCGGAGTCCGTGCGGACGTTCGCCGAGCACGTGTCGCCGTTGCTGGAGCCGTTGCCCGAGGTGTTGCCCGAGGTGTTGCCCGGGGCAGATCAGGCGGTCGTGCAGCCGCACTGCCACCAGTACGCGGAGATGGGCTTGGACGCCGACCGTGAGCTGTTGACGAAGGCCGGGGTCACGGCGTCTCTGCTGGAGGGCTGCTGCGGCCTGGCCGGGAACTTCGGCTTCGAACGCGGCCACTACGACGTGTCGATGGCGGTGGGCGAGGAAACGTTGTTCCCCGCCGTGCGCGCCGCCCACGCCGACACCGCGATCGTCGCCGACGGCTTCAGCTGCCGCACCCAGGTCCGCCACGGCTCGTCCGCCGACCCCGTGCACACGGCCACGTTGATCAGGCAGCGGCTCGGCCTTCACACCCCGTGAGTCCTACGTTCAGAACGCGTGAGTCGTACCTTCAGGACCACCGTGTCCTACGTTCCCGTACCCCGAATTCAACGCTCAGAACAGCTCGAGCCGGCCAACCCGCGTTCTGAGCGTTGAATTCGGGGGTCCTGAACGTAGGACACGGTGGTTCTGAACGTACGACTCGCGGGGTCTGAACGTAGGACTCACGGGTGGATGCCGGTTAGGGCGAGGGTGAGCAGGCGGTCGGCTTCGGTGGGGTCGCCCTCGGTGGACAGCGACACGGCGTTCGCCAGCTTGAGCAGGTCGACCGCGGTGACGTCGGCACGGACGTCGCCGGCGCGTTGGGCGGCGGACACCAGGTGGTCGGCGGCGGTGATGATCATCCGGTGGCAGGTGGCGCCCAGGGACGGGTCCGCGCCGCGCATCAGGGACGCGGCCAGGCCCCGGTTCGCCGCCGCGTGCCGGCTGACCGCACGGAGCCAGGCGACCAGCGCGGGTCCGGGCTCCAGATCAGCGGAACGGGCCCGGTCGCACAGCGCCTCGACCCGGCCTCGGAACACCGCTTCCAACAACGCCTGACGGGTCTGGAAGTGGCGGTGCAGGGTGGCCGAACCGACCCCCGCCCGCCGGGCGATCTCCTCCAGTGACGCGTCCGCGCCCTGCTCGGCGATCGTCTCCCCCGCGACCGTGACGATCCGCTCCTGGTTGCGGCGCGCGTCGGCACGCATCGTCGGCTCCTCCCGATAGCCCGCTTAACCCACTGGACTAAGTGGGGTGGTCCTCCATATCGTACGACCCGACAAGTGGGGGGCCACCCCGCTTAAGAGGAGGACCCGTGGACAAGACGATTGCGGTGGTCGGCGCGACCGGACTCCAGGGCCGGGCCGTGACGACCCGCCTGCTGGCCGACGGCTGGCACGTGCGCGCACTGACCCGGGACCCGGACAAGGCGAACACGAAGGCAACGCCGGTGCGGGCGGAGATGGACGACGTGGACTCCCTGACCGCCGCGATGAACGGCGCGCACGGCGTGTTCAGCGTGCAGCCGACCGTCGGCTCACCGGGCACGACGCCGGACTTCACCACCGAGGACGAAGTCCGCTGGGGCGTCAACGTCGCCGAAGCCGCACGCCGCGCCGGTGTGGCGCACTTGGTGTTCAGCTCCGTCGCCGGCACGGGCCGCCACGACACCGAACGCCTCCCGGTCAACCTCGTCAGCAAGCACCGGATCGAGCGGCACATCGCGCACCTTGGCCTGCCCGCCACCATCCTGCGCCCGGTCTCCTTCATGGAGAACTTCACCGGCGGCTACGCCCTGCGTGACGGCACGGTCTCCACCGGCATGGCGCCGCACATCCCACAGCAGTTCATCGCCGTGGACGACGTCGCGGTGTTCGTGGCGCTGGCGTTCGCCGAGCCGCACGCCTGGATCGGCCGCACGGAGGACCTCGCGGGCGACGAGGTCACCCCGGCCGAGGTCGCCGCCGCCATCTCCGCCGCGACCGGCCGCACCATGCCGTACGAGCAGGTCCCGATCGAGCTGATCAGGCAGGTGAACGAGGACTTCGCGCACGCCAACGAATGGCTGAACCACCGCGGCTACCGGGCCGACGTCGCGGCCACCCGCCGCCTGCACCCCGGCCTGCTTGACCTGCGCACTTGGCTCACGACCACCGGTGTGGCGTCGATCACGGCGTTCCTGGCGAGGTGAACCGAACCTAAAGAACTCCTTAAGCGCACTTTGTGCCGACACGTCGTTTCCGGTCCACTACGCACCCATGACCACAAGTCCACCGGTTTCATCGGTCCTCGCGGCCGAGGGCGGCACACTGTCCACGGTCGAGCAAGCCATCAACAACGCGTTCACGCCGATCTCCGAAGCCGTCTCGGGCTTCATCTTCGCCGAGATCACCGTCTTCGGCGTGACCTTCCCCTGGATCGTCGGCTGGCTGGTGCTGGCCGCCACCGTCTTCACCGCGTACTTCGGCGTCATCCAGCTCCGCGGCTTCGGCATGGCGCTGCGGATCGTGCGCGGCAAGCACAGCAAGCCGGACGACCCCGGCGAGATCAGCCACTTCCAGGCGCTCAGCTCGGCCGTGTCGGGCACCGTCGGCCTCGGCAACATCGCCGGTGTCGGCGTCGCGGTGACCATCGGCGGCGCGGGCGCGACGTTCTGGATGATCCTGTGCGGCCTGCTCGGCATGTGCACGAAGTTCGTCGAGTGCACGCTCGGCGTGAAGTACCGGGACGTGCACGAGGACGGCTCGGTGTCCGGCGGCCCCATGCACTACCTGCGCAAGGGCCTGGCCGAGCGGTTCCCCAACGCGGCCGGGCGCGGTGTCGGGCGGGTGCTCGCCGTCGGCGCGGCGATCATGATCCTGTTCTTCGGGATCGCCGGCGGCAACATGTTCCAGGCCAACCAGACGTTCGCGCAGCTCCGCTCGGTGACGGGCGGCGCGGACGGCTTCCTCGGCGGCGACGGCGCGGCGCTCGTGTTCGGCATCATCCTGGCCGTGGTGGTCGGCGCGGTCATCATCGGCGGCATCAAGTCCATCGGCCGGGTCACCGGCAAGCTGGTGCCCTCGATGGCGATCGTCTACGTCACCGCGTGCCTCATCGTGATCCTCTTGAACATCACCACGATCCCGACCGCGATCGGCGAGATCATCAGCGGCGCGTTCAGCGCCGACAGCGTCGCGGGAGGCGCTATCGGCGCGATGATCGTCGGGTTCCAGCGGGCCGCGTTCTCGAACGAGGCGGGCCTCGGTTCGGCGTCCATCGCGCACTCCGCGGTGAAGACCCGCCGTCCGGTCACCGAGGGGTACGTGGCGCTGCTCGAACCCTTCATCGACACCGTCGTCATCTGCACGATGACCGCGCTGACCATCGTGGTGGCCCAGACCCAGTTCTGGAAGGACGCCCAGGCGACGGTCGCGGCGGGCGGGCCGCGGCCGGACGGCGTCACGGTCACCTCGGAGTCGTTCGGCACGGTGCTGCCGTGGTTCCCGTACGTGCTGACGGTGGCGGTGGTGCTGTTCGCCGTGTCCACGATCATCACGTGGAGCTACTACGGCGAGAAGGCGTGGGTCTACCTGTTCGGCAAGAGCAAGGGCAGCGAGACCGCCTACCGCGTGCTGTTCTGCGCGTTCACCGTGGTCGGCTCGGTGCTCACGCTGGGCAGCGTGCTGGACTTCGCCGACGCGGTGCTGTTCGCGCTGGCGCTGTTCAACATCATCGGGCTGTACCTGCTCGCGCCGGTGGTGAAGCGGGAGCTGAAGGCGTTCCGCGCGTCGCTCGCGGAGGAGCGCGCGCAGGCGGAGGCCGATCTGGAGCTGAAGTGACCGGACGGGTGGCGGCCCACAGCGCGCCGCCACCCTCCCGGCACGCTCAGGCCTCCGGCACGCTCAGGCTTCCGGCCGGGTCTCCGACGTGATCCACTCCAGGTAGTCGGTATTGCCGCCGAGCACCGGCAGCGCCACCACCTCGGGCACGTCGTACGTGTGCCGCGCCTTGACGAACTCGGTCAGCTCGTCCACCCGGTCGTAGGCGGTCTTGATCCAGAGCTGCCACTCGCGGTCGTCCCGCACCTCGCCGTCCCACCGGTAGACGCTGCGGATCGGGCCGCTGACCTGCACGCACGCCGCCAGGCGCGCCTCCACGACGGCCCGCGCCAACGTGCCCGCCGCGTCCTCGCTGTCGGTGGTGGTGATGACCACGACGTGGTTGTCGCTCATCCACCGGAGGGTAGCGCCAGAGGCGCGATCAGCGCGGCGCCGTGCTCGTCCGCTCGGTGAGGCGGGGAGGCAGCAGCGTCAACGGCGGGGTCGGGATCCGGTCCAGCTTGGCCATCAGCAGCGCGACCGCGTGCTGGCCCAACTGCTCGGCGGGCACGGCGACCGAGGTCAGCGGCGGCATCAGCCGGTCGGCCTGGTCGTCCGGGCAGATCGCGATCACCGCGATGTCGTCGGGCACCTTGCGGCCCGACGACCGCAGCACCTCGACCACGGACGGCAGCGCGGCCTCGTTGTGCACCACCAGGGCGGTGACGGACGGGTGCCGCTCCAGCAAGCCGGTGATCGCCACCCGGACCGACTCGTGGTCGGTGTCGGTGGGCAGGGTGGTCGACGAGACGTCCCGGCGCATCGCCGCGGCGCTGAACCCGGCCATCGTGCGGTGGGCGAACCCGGTGTCGCGCTGGTAGACGGCCCGCGGCGCGCCGACCAGCGCCACGTACCTGTGCCCGAGATCGGCCAGGTGGTCCACGCACCGCGAGCCCGCCTCGGCGAAGTCCAGGTCCACGCAGGTCAGCCCGGCCGCGTCGGCGGGGAAGCCGATGAGCACCGACGGCCGGTCCAGCTCGCGCAGCACCGGCACGCGCTCGTCGTGCATCTCCACGTCCATCACCAGCAGCCCGTCGACCTGGGCGCTGCCCGCCACCCGGCGCAGTCCCGCCGCGCCCTGGTCTGCGGTCACCAGCAGCACGTCGTGTTCGTGCCGGCGAGCCGCGTTGGCGACCGCGACGACGAACTGCATCAGCACCGGCATGTGCATGCCCTCACGCATCGGCAGCACCAGCGCCAGCACGTTGGCACGGTTGCTCGCCAGCGACCGCGCGCCCGCATGGGGGTGGTAGCCCAGCGCCCGCACGCTCGCCTCGACCCTGGCCTTGGTGGCCGAGGAGATCGAGCGGCGGCCCGTGAGCACATAGGACACCGTGCTCGGCGCGACCCCGGCGTGCCGGGCGACGTCGGCGATCGTGACCACGTCAGCTCACCTCCCTGACCCGCGTGCCCGCCACGTCCGCGGTGAGCACGATTGACGTTCCGTCGACCGAAAGCCTGGTGCCGGGCGGCGCGGACCGCGGTCCCGGCGTCACGTCGTGGAAGGCGATCCACGCGCCCTCACGGGTGAACACGACCTCGTCGTCCACCAACCGCACCCCGTCGCAATCGTCGAAGTCCAAGGCGCACAACGCACCCGTACGCGGCGCGATCGTCTCCCCCTCCACGTCCACCACCAGCCGTTCGCGGATGTCGCGCGAAGACGCGCCGACCATCAGCTCGTACCTCCCGGTCTCGACCACCCGACGTCCGGTGGTGACGTCCCAGTGCCACAACAGGTCCGTCCTCAACTCGACCACCGCCGTCTCGCCGGGCGCCAGGCGCACCCGGTGGAACGACTGGAGCTTGCACACCGGCTGCCGCACCCGCGAGTCCGGCGCCGCCGAGTACAGCTGCACGACCTCCGCGCCCGCGACCGGCCCGGTGTTGGTCACCGACATCCTGGCGACGCCGTCCGTCCACTCCAGACCGGAGTACTCGAACGCGGTGTAGCCCAGCCCGTGGCCGAACGGGAACAGCGGGTCGCCGGTGAAGTACAGGTATGTGCTGCCCGAGCGGATGATGTCGTAGTCGAAGATGTCCGGCAGGTCGTCGTCGGAGCGGTACCAGGTCTGGGTGAGCCGGCCGGACGGCGAGTACGCGCCGAACAGCGCCTCCGCGACGGCCCGTCCCTGCTCCTGCCCGCCGTGCGCGGTCCACACGATGCCGGGCAGGTGCCGCTCCTCGCCGTCCAGCGCGTACGGGTAGCTGCTCACGAGCACCAGCACCGTCGTGGGGTTCGCCTCACGCACCGCGCGCACCAGGTCCAGCCACGGCAGCCTCAACGTCGTGCGGTCCTGCGTCTCCCGGCCGTTGATGTGCGGGTCGTTGCCCAGCACCAGCACGACCGCGTCGGCGCCCGCCGCGACCTCGACCGCCGCCGTGACGCCGTCCACCACCAGCTCCACCGTGAACGGCCCGGTGTCGACCCCGGCGACGGTGTTGTGCAGCACCACACCGCCGTCGGTCAGCTGCGGCTCGAACAGCTCGCGCACGTCCCAGCCGCCCGGCGCGGCCGCGGTGGCGACCAGTGAGCCGTCCGCGGACGTGCCCAGGTAACGGCGGGAGCCCACGTCCCGCAACGTCCACACGCCGTCGCCCCAGTCGAAGCGGTCGAACAGCGCCCGCTCCCCCAGCCCGACGACACCGCCACGCACGCCGAGGTAACGGCCGTCCGCCGCGCGCAGCGCGATCCGGTCGACCCCTTCGGCGTAGGAGACGGAGGCGAACTCCTCCAGCCCACGGCGGACGGTCACCTGGTACGGGAGGGTGCCGCTGTACCAGTCCTCGAACAGCGTGTCCGCGTGCGTGCCGATGACCGCGAGGCTCGTGCCGCGCTCGAACGGCAGCACGGAATCGTTGCGCAGCAGCACAACCGCCTGCCGTGCGGCCTCCAGCGCCAGCTCACCATGCGTGCCGATCACGTCCGACGTGATCGCGGCGTAAGGGTTGTCGTCGACCGGGTCGAACTCGCCGAGCCGGAACCGCAGGGCGAGCACCCGGCCGACAGCCCGGTCCACCACCGCGCGCTCCAGCAGGCCGTCCTTGATGGCCGTGGTGACGCTCTCGATCATCAACGTCGGGTCGGCGTCCTGGTCGGTGAAGCTGTCGAGGCCCGCGTTCAGCAACGCCGCGTGCCCCTCCGCCTGGGTCGGCAGGAACGCCTGCAACCCGGCCACGTTCGACGGCGCGTACGCGTCGCTGACGATCGCGAGCCCGTCCGGCGCCCACGTCCGCAACTCGTCCTCGATCAACGGGCTCAGGTGCGCCGGCCGACCGTTCACGAGGTTGTACGACGGCATCACCGCCACCGCGGCACCCGCCTCGACCGGCGCGCGGAAGCACGGCAGCTCGTACTCGTGCAGCACCCTGGGCCGCAGGTCCGACGACGTCACGCAGCGATCGTCCTCGTTGTTGTAACCCAGGAAGTGCTTCAACGTCGGCGCGGTCCGCAGGTACCGCGGGTGGTCGCCGCGCAGCCCGCCCGCGTACGCCGTGCCCATCACCGCGGTCAGCGTCGGGTCCTCCGAGTAGCCCTCCTCGTTGCGACCCCACCTCGGGTCCCGCAACGGGTTCACCACCGGCGCCCACACGTTGAGGCTGTGCTCGACCGGGTGGCGGTGGTGGAAACCGCGCGCCTCGACGCCGACCGCCTCGCCGACCCGCCGCACGAGGTCGGTGTCCCACGAGGACGCCAGCCCGACGGCTTGCGGGAACACCGTTGCCACGCCCGACCCCGCGACACCGTGCAGCGCCTCCTTGCCGGTGTGGAACGCCGCCAGCCCGAGTCTGGGCACCGCCGGCTGGTGCTGGTGCAGCAGCGCCACCTTCTCCTCGTCGGTCAACCGGCCGAGCAGGTCGGTCACCCTGTCCTCGACCGGCAGACCCGGATCGCGGAACGGCAGCGGGTCCACGGCACACCTTTCGCGGTCGTCGAATTGTTCGAAGGTGCAGCTCACTGAATCGAATCGTTTCGATCGCTGCGAACAACTACGCCGACCGGAGTCAGCGAGGTGGGGTGCCAGAAATGTGGCACAGGTCTCTCACCCGCGTCAACACCGAAGTTTCGACGTTGTTTCGCCCACGATGTGGATGTCGAACGAATTCGACGATTGAGACGTTGTCACGACACGCCGAACACCCCCCTCACCACGTCGTGAGGGGGGTGCCGGCGACCTTCCGGGTCTACCCGAACAGTTCCACGTGCAGCTGGAACGCCGTAGCGATCTCAGCCTGCGCCCAGAACCGGTGGTAGGTGAAGGTCGGCGCGGGGCCGCCGTCCAGGTATGCCTGGACCTTCGGCCAGTCCGGGTCCTGCTTGAACATCGACCGCATGTCGACGAACGACGCGCCCGGCTTCACGATGTCGCCGTTGGGCATGTCGCCCGACCAGCCGGCCGGGACGTACGGACCCTCGCGCGTCGTCGCGTTGTAGACGTCGTCGAAGCGGTTGTAGTCCGCGCGCTGCTCCGGAACCGCGATGCCCTTGCTGTCCTGGTGCGACAGCATCGCCGTCAAGAGGCCCTCGCCGACGGTCTTCGCCTGGGCGTTGCCCGACTTGGCCGCGTAGTTGAGGAGCGTCTTGGCGTAGGACGCGGCGATGCCGACGTCCTGGCTGTGGTTGAGGACCTTGGCACGCAGGTTCGCGTTGGCGCCGGGGTTGGTGGCGTTCCAGTTGTCCGGAGCGCCCGTCCACTCCAGGTCGCTCGGGATCTGGAACTGGCCGCCGGTGCCGACGGTGGTGTTGGCGATGGCCCAGGGGACCCACTTGTCGAGGATCTTCTTGGCCGCCGCGTTGCCGGTCATCTCGTACAGGGCGGCGGTGCGCTCCATCTGCCACGCCTGGAAGCCGAACCAGCGGTTCGACGGCGGGTCGCGCCACACCGGGTGGGCGTCGTAGAACATGCCGTAGAAGGTCGGCGTGCCTGCCGGCGGCTGGCCGTACGAGCCTTCCCACGTGTTCGTGACACCACCGGCGATGGCGCCGTCAGCCGACTGGAGCCACTGGAGCATCTCCAGCTGACGGGTCATCGACGTGGCCCAGTCCTGCTGACCCGTCGCCGACTTCGGCTTCAGGGCCGGCACGTTCGCCAGCGCGTGCGCCGCGAGCGGGTTCTGGTAGCCCTGGTGCGAGGCGCCGGAACCGATGCGCCACGCCCAACCGGCGGACGTGTCGGTCGCGCCACCCCACGCGTAGTACCAGGACATCAGGTAGTGCGCGCTGTCCTTGCCGGTGCCACCGGGGCAGGACGAGGGGCTGGTGCAGTTGCCGATCTTCTTGAAGTACTTGTCGAACATGGCGTACCGGAGGTAGTCGCCCATCTTCGCGGCCTTCGCGATCTCCGGGGCGATCTCGGCGGCCTTGCCCTGCTCGGTCGCCCACTCCTGCGCCAGCAGCGCCACCTGCACCGCACGCGCGTCGGCGTCCGGGGCGTTGGTGTACTTGTACTGCTTGGCGTAGCTGGCGTCCTTGGTGAACAGGTCGAGGAAGCCGTTCGGGCCACCGTGCGCGAAGGTGTCGCAGGACGGCTGCGGGATGGTCTCCCACACCGACTCCGACGAACCGCGCTGGTAGGTGTTGATGTACGCGGGCGCCGCGTCGGACTCGTCGCCGCACCGGCCGAAGCCGTAGGTGTTGTCGACGTCGATCAGCCAGTGCATGCCGTAGATGTCGTCGGTCCCGTAGGCCGACTTCAGCTCCGCCGCGATCGGGTCGCGGCCGACCGGCACGCCGGTTTCCAGCTGCGACGGGTACATGTCCATCCGCGGGTGCTCGGGAGCGTAGGTCGCGGGCTTGGACGGGTCGTACTTGTTGTTCGTCGCCTGGTCGGCCGAGGACGGGATGATGTACTTCTCCATCGCCGCCCAGGCCTTCTTGAACGACGTCCAGTCACTGGTGATCCGGGCGTAGCTCGCCTCCAGCCAGAGGTAGTAGCTCAGGGCCTCGGACGTGGTCTGGTGACCGTGGTCCGGCGCCTCGACCATCAGCGTCTCGATCGAGTGGTACGGCACCTTGAGCCCATCGGGGAAGGTGCGGAAGTAGCCGCTCGCCGGGTCGTGGAGCTTCGCGTACTGGTCGAGGAAGGCCTGCTGGAACGGCGAACCGCCCTGGGCGAGCTCCTTGACCTCGACCGTGCCCGCGGTGGCCCCGGTGGCGCTCGCGGTGAACGTGGCCGTGCCGAGCTCGCCGCCGTTGGCCGCCGAGGTGACCGTGACGTTCTGCTTGGTCGCCCAGTTGGCCGTGGTGAACGTCAGCGAGGCGGGACCGGCCGTCAGGTCGGTGCTGCCCGCCGAACGCGCCACGGTCACCGTCACCGACGAGGCGGGCGCGGTGGCGAGGGAGACGCCGAAGGTGGCCGTGCTGCCCTGCCGCACCGTCAGCGACGGCGGGCTCACCTGGACCGCCTGGCCCGCGAGCACCCGGACGCCGATCGCCGTGGAAGCTCCCACGCCGCCCTTGTCGTCCGTGGCCCGGGCCACGAGGGTGTGCTCACCGGCGGTCGCGCCGGTCCACGAACCCGTGTACGGGGACGAGGTGTCGGTCGCGACGACCACGCCGTCGGCCAGGAAGTCGACCTTGGCGACGGTGCCGTCGCTGTCCGCGGCGGTCGCGGCCATCGGGATGGCCTGGCCGACCTGGAACGCCTGACCCGAGGTCGGCGACGTCAGCGACGCCGTCGGGTTCTTGTTCTCGACCACGCCGTTGCAGCGCGTGCCGTTGAGCGCGAAGTCCGTCGGCAGCGAGTTCGTGCCCGTCCAGGACCCGTTGAAGCCGGGGGTGGTCGAGGCGCCCGTGCCGAGGTTCGGCGCCCAACCGGGCGCGGCCACGGTGACCGCGGCGCCGCTCTGCGAGAACGTGCCGTTCCAGCCCTGCTGCACGCGCTGGCCGTCGGCGAAGGTCCACGTCAGGCGCCAGTTGTTGACCGGGTCACCCAGGTTGCGGATGTTGACGTTGGCGCCGAACCCACCCTGCCACTGACTCGTGATCTGGTAGGTGACCTGGCACGCCACGGCCGCGTTCGCCACCGGTGCGACGAACGGCATAACGCCCGCGGCGGTTGCCGCCGCGGCTATCAGCGCGAGCGGACCGGTGCGCAACCGTCCCGCTCTGGTGCGGTACCTCATGCGTCCTCCTCCTGCACGGATCAGCCATTGACCCGCGAGCTTTCAAAGGGCGGTGCGGCGAGTGGAGTCGGCACGGGACGCCTGGGCGCGCAGAACGCCCCGTGCCGAGATCGGGTGCTAGGGCTCTACGCCCCAGGCGAGGGTGCCGCCGGTGTACGCGGTCACCCGGTCGAAATCGGTCAGCGCCGAGCTGACCCGGTAGCTGTGGTCGTCGGCCTGGTTGAAGGAGGACCAGTCGGACTTGGCCACCCGCAACTGGATGTCGCCGGTGCTCGCGCCGGCGGCGAGCGTGCCCGCGCCGAAGGACACCTGGAGGTACGCGTCCGCGCCGGGACGCCCGTTGGGCAGCTTCACCACGGTGGCGCGCACGTTCGCGCAGCCGACCACCGCCCAGTCGCAGAACACCTGGTAGTTGGCGTTCGCGGTGTCACCGGTGAACCAGTACCGCGCGGTGACGGCAGACCGGTCGACCGCCGTCGTGCCCCGGTTGACCACCGCGATCGTCGCGCCGATCTGGTTGGAGCTCGCCGCGCCGCTGCCGCGCTGCTGCACGGCGATCGCGCCCGCCACGCCGCCGGACGTGGTCCGGAACGTCACCGCGGCGCTGGCCGCCGAGACGTTGCCGGAGGTGTCCTTGGCGCGGACCGTGAACGTGTACGGGGTGTCCGCCGCGAGGTCGGTGAACTTGTGGCTCAGGCCGGTGGTGGTGGCCGCGATCGTCCCGTCGGAGCGCAGGACCTCGTAGCCCGACACGGCCTGGTTGTCCGTGGACGCCGCCCACGTCAGCGTCGCGCCGGTGCTGGTGACCGCGGACGCTGACAGTCCACTCGGGACGGTCGGCGGCTCGCGGTCGTCGATCTCGGTGACGGTGATGGAGATCGGCTCGCTCGCCGCCGAGAGGTTGCCCGCCGCGTCCTTGGCCCGCACGGAGAACGTGTGCGTGCCGGGGGACAGCGCGGCGAGTTGGAACGTCGGGGTGCCCGTGGCACCTACGATCGTGCCGCCCGCCCGCAGCACTTCGTAGCCGGTCACCCCGACGTTGTCCGTGGAGGCCACCCAGCTGAGGGTGGCGCTGTTGGTTCCGGTGCTCGTCGCACGCAGTCCGGTGGGGACGGTCGGCGCCTCGCGGTCCTCGACCGCGGGGCCGGGTTCCTTGCCCCACACCACTTTGCCGTCCTGGACGAGCACCACGCGGTCGGTCTGCGCCACCGTGTTGCCGGTGCCCAGGCCCGTGTACGACCAGTCGTTGGACGGGTCCCACGTGCCGGCGCTGGTGATGCGGAACTGCACCTCGTGCTTGTGCGCGGACTGGCCGCCCGGGTAGACGCCGGGGCACGGGACGTCCACGTAGTACACGGAACCGCTGTGCTGCTTGGCTGCGCTGGGCGTGCCGCACTGGTTGTAGTTCGTGGTGACGGTGATCTGGTTCGGCGTGGTCGTGCCGTCGAGGGTGAAGTAGTAGCGCAGCGAGCCGTTGAACATCCGGGCCGGCCACGCGGACTTGTTGAGCACGAACGACTTGATCTCCGTGAAGCCGGCCGCGCTCTGGTTCACCGAGGCCTGCACGGTCAGCTCGGGGCCATCCGGGGTCTCGGCGACCGGGAAGTTCGCCACCGGGGTGCCGCCGTACTCCTTGTACAGCCGGGCGAGCGCGCCGGTGAACGCGGCGTTGTAGTCCAGCGCGACCTCGTTGGCCACGAAGTCCTTGCGGCTGTCCACGTAGGAGTCGTTGTTCGTGCCGGGGCCGCCGACCAGCGCGCCGTACAGAACGTGCCTGCTGGTGACCGGTTCTTCCATCGTGTCGGCCCATGCGCCGTGTGCCGTGCGGTGGTGCGGGTTCTTCGGCGGGTTGGCGCCGAAGCCGACGACGTAGCTGGCGTTGCGCGGGTTGTCGCCCAGCGCGTAGTTGATCTGCCGCACGCCGAAGTCGTGGTAGACGGTCGCCTTCGCGGCGTCCCGCTCGCGCAGCCAGTCGCTGTAGACCAGCGCGACGAACGCGGTGTTGGCGGCGTACCGCAGCGAGCCCCACGTGTCGAGGTGGGCCTGGCCGCCCGGCGAGTACCGCACCCGGCTGCCGTTGTAGCCGGTGGTCCAGTAGTCCAGCCAGCGGTTGGCGTCGGCGATGTACTCGGCCTCACCGGTCAGCTTCGCCATCAGGGCGTACGCGCCGTAGGACTTGTCGTCCCAGGCGATGGTCCACCGGTAGGACCGCGTGGTGGTCTGCGACTCGGTGGACAGCTTCGGGTACTCCGCCTTGGCCTTGGCCAGGTAGCTCGCGTCGCCGGTCGCGCGGTACAGCCAGATCGCGCCCCACACGAGCTCGTCCTGGTAGCCGCTCCAGGAGTTGTAGAAGTTCGCCGAGTCGGTGATGCACGCGCTGTACTTGCCGCGGTAGGTGTCGGCGAAGCTGTAGAGCTGCTTGGCGTGCGTCAGCAGGGTCGCCGAGTAGGCGGGGTCGGTCTGCTTGAACACCATCGAGGCCGACGCCATCGCCGCGGCGTACTCGCCCGCGAGGTCCGAGCCGGGACAGGACGCGTCCACCTTGTACGCCGGCCGCGCCATCTGCATGACCTCGGCCGCGCCCCACCACTTGTGGTCGTCGTCGCCCTTGCCGACCTGCCCGTACACCACGTTGGGCGACGGGTGCGCCTTGATGATCCAGTCCGTGCCCCACTTGAGGTTCGCCATCAGGTGCCGCAACTGGCCCGACGTCTCGTACGCGTCCCGGTTCTCCACCGCGCCCCAGGCGAGCATCGACATCGTGGCCGCGAACGGGAGGCCGAACTTGACGTGGTCGCCCGCGTCGTAGAAACCGCCCGACAGGTCGAGGCCGACGTCGCTCCCGTCGCGGACGGCGGAGTCGCCGCGCCAGCTCACCCGGTTGTCCGCGGGCAGGGCCCCGGACCGCTGGGCGTCGTAGAACCAGATCGACTTCTGCAACGCCTCGGCGTAGTTGAACGCAGGCGCGGCCATCGCCGTGGACTGGAACGGTGTCAGCGTCAAGGCGCTGACCAGCACAGCTAGCGTGCCGGCCAAGGCTTTGAACATGCGTCGTCGCATGTGGTGCCTCCGATGGGGCAGGGCGGTGGAGGGTTCTGGGAGCGCTCCCAGTCGGGACTGTAACGGCAACGAAACACCGTGAAAAGAGGGTTGAGCCACAAAGCCTTGACAAATTCGGCTTCAAGGCACCCGCCTACTGGGCCGAACGTTGGCCCACGCTGCGCCGAATGACGCAGCGTGGGGGAGCGCTCCCAGAAAGTAGTCAAGACCCGTCGCTACCTTGATCGGCAGGTCAGCTCGGGCGTCGAGGCCGCGCCGCTCGCCACGTACCCGAAGGACCCCGAAGCGCCGGCTCCGAGCGTGCCGTTCCAGCCGACGTCGTCCACGGATGCCGAGGTCGCGGTCTGGGTCAACCTGCCGTTCCACAGCGAGTTGATCATCTGGCCGCTCGGCTTGGTCCAGGTGACGGTCCAGCCGTTGATCCCGGCGGCGCCCCGGTTGGTGACGGTGACCTCCGCCTGGAACCCGCCCTGCCAGGAGCTCGCGATGCGGGTCGTGGCCACGCAGCCGGCGGACGGTTGCGTGGTGGTGGTGCTGGTCGGCGTGGTGGTCGTCGTGGTGGTGCTGGTCGGGGTCGCCGTCGTGGTGGTTGTGGTGCTGGTCGGGGTCGTGGTGCTGGTCGGGGTGGTCGTCGTCGTGCGCGGGGCGTAGCTCAGGCCGTGGCCGAGCGGGTACAGGGCGGCCTTGCCGTCACCGGCGTTGATCGGCTGCTGCGAACCGCTGTTCATCCAGGTCACGGGCAGGGTTCCGGTCGGGTTGTAGTCGCCGAAGAGGACATCGGCCACGCCGCGCCCCTCCGTGCCGGGCAGCCACGACGCGAGCAGCGCGTTCCAGTCGCCGACCTGGTTGGCGATGTCCATCGGCCGACCCGAGACCAGCACGACGACCACCGGGATGCCCGCCGAGCGGAGCCGGTTGATCGTCTCCAGGTCCTCCCGGTCCAGGCCCAGGCCGTAGGGCCGGTCGCCCTCGCCCTCGGCGTACGGGGTCTCCCCCACCACCGCGATGGCCGCGGTGTACGAGCCGTCCACGCCGGCGCCGTAGCGGTCGTGGGTGATGGCCGCGCCGGAGCCGACCGTCTCGCGGATGCCCTGGAGAATCGTGGTGCCGGGGGTGACGTTGCCGCTGCCGCCCTGCCAGGAGATCGTCCAGCCGCCGCTCTGGTAGCCGATGTTGTCGGCCGACTTGCCCGCGACGAAGTACTTGCCGGTCTTGGCCAGCGGCAGCACGCGGTCGTTGCGCAGCAGCACCTGGGACTGGCGGACGGCCTGGCGGGCCAGGTCGCGGTGCGCGGCCGAGCCGACCGTGCCGGTCAGCGAGCGGTCGGTGAGCGGGCGCTCGAACAGGCCCAGCTCGAACTTCTTGGTCAGGATGCGCCGGTTGGCGTCGTCGATCCGGGTCATCGGCACGCGCCCGGCCTGCACTTCCGCCTTGAGCAGGCTGATGAACTTCCGGTAGTCGTGCGGGACCATGACCATGTCGATGCCCGCGTTGACCGACGCGGCGACCTCGGCTCCGGTGAACCCGAGCGCGCCGTCGATCTGGTCGATGCCGGCCCAGTCCGAGACGACGAGCCCGGTGAAGCCGAGCTCGGTCTTGAGCACGTCGGTGATCAGGTAGCGGTGGCCGTGCGCCTTGACGCCGTTCCAGCTGCTGTAGGAGATCATCACCGAGCCGACCTTCCGGTCCACCGCGGCCTTGAACGGCGGCAGGTGCACCGAGCGCAGCTCCTGCTCGCTGATCTGGGCGTTGCCCTGGTCGTCGCCGCCGCTCGTGCCGCCGTCGCCGATGTAGTGCTTGGCCGTGGCCAGCACGGAGCTGTTCGTGCCGCCGAGCGTCGTGCCCTGGAGGCCGTCGATGTACGTCGTCATCGCGGTGGGGATCTCCGGGACCTCGCCGAACGACTCGTACGTGCGGCCCCACCGGTCGTCGCGGGCCACGCACAGGCACGGCGCGAAGTTCCAGTCGATGCCGGTGCCCGCGACCTCCTTCGCGGTGGCCTCGCCGATGCGCCGGACCAGCTCCGGGTCACGGGTCGCGCCCAGGCCGATGTTGTGCGGGAACATCGTCGCGCCGCGCACGTTGTTGTGCCCGTGCACCGCGTCGACGCCGTAGATCAGCGGGATGCCCAGCGGCGTGGACATGGCCGTGCGCTGGAAGTTGTCGTACATGTCGGCCCAGCCCTGGGCGGTGTTCGTGGCCGGGGCCGAGCCGCCGCCGGACAGCAGCGAGCCGATCCGGTAGGTGGCGAGGTCCTGCGGTGAGTCGAGCGCGCCGCGGTCGACCTGGGTCATCTGGCCGACCTTGTCGTCGAGCGACATGCGGGCGAGCAGCTGCTCCACCCTCGGGTCGGCTTGAGCCGCCACCTGCGCGGTGGCGACCGGTCGCAGGTGCGGCACCAGCACGGTGGCGGACAGTGCGACGGCCGCCAGGACGGCCGTGGTCACCGCCACCGCGACGGGTCGGGAGGGAGTGCGCGTCATTGCGTGGCCTCCGGGTCGAAACGGGTCGAAAACGGGGTGAGAAGAGGTCTGGGAGCGTTCCCAGACTACGATTGTCCGTTTTTCCGCACCAGGGATGAGTCTTTCGGTCTAGTGCGCCTACGTCCTCACGGCGTAACTTCATCGAATTGCGGACATCAACTTCGATTCGCCCGTGACGCGGATCTCAGTCACCCGTTCAGCCCATTCACTCGCAAGAATGTCTACGCAGAGTCGACAGAAATGGGGTTCCGCACCGGCCGGCCGGTCTTAACCACGGTCCATCACGCCACTTCTTCACGGAACGTGACACACCGCGGTGCACCCCGGCGCGATGTGCCCTCTTTTCCTCAACGTTTCCGACTGGCTACAGTCCTGCCACCTGGGAGCGCTCCCAGTGCCAGCCAGCCCCCGTTCAGCACCGACGCTGCGAGGACCTCCCGATGCGAGCACAGAACGCCACCCACACCGGCAGCGCCGGCCACCGACCACGTAACAAGGCCAGGTTGGCCGCGGCGAGCGCGCTCTCCAGCGCGTTGGTGGCCAGTGCGGTCGCCCTGGTCCTAGGCGGCGGCGCGACCACCGCCCAGGCGGCCGACTCGGTGTTCTACGTCGACCCGAACACGTCGGCGGCGAGGTGGGTGGCGCAGAACCCGAACGACTCGCGGGCCGCGGTGATCCGCGACCGGATCGTCAACACGCCGCAGGCGCGCTGGTTCACCACCACCAACACGTCCGAGGTCAGGGGCCAGGTGGACGCGTTCGTCGGCGCCGCGGCGGCGGCCGGGAAGATCCCGATCCTGGTCGTCTACAACGTGCCGAACCGCGACTGCGGCGGCGCGAGCGGCGGCGGTGCCCCTTCGCACTCCGCGTACCGGGCGTGGGTCGACCAGGTCGCCGCGGGTCTCGGGGGCCGTCCCGCGTCGATCGTGCTGGAGCCGGACGTGCTCCCGATCATGAGCACCTGCCAGAGCGAGTCGCAGCAGAACGAGACCAAGGCGTCGATGGCCTACGCGGGCAAGAAGCTCAAGGCCGGCTCGGCGCAGGCGAAGGTGTACTTCGACATCGGCCACTCGGCGTGGCTCACCCCCGGTGAGGCGGCCAACCGGCTGCGCGCGGCGGACATCGCCAACAGCGCGGACGGCATCTCCACCAACGTGTCGAACTACCGGCACACCCGCGACGAGGTCGCGTTCGCAAAGGCGGTGCTGAACAACCTGGGCGACTCGCGGTTCAAGGCGGTCGTCGACACCAGCCGCAACGGCAACGGACCGCTCGGCAGCGAGTGGTGCGACCCGGCCGGCCGGGCGATCGGCACGGCCAGCACGACCAACACGGGTGACTCGCAGATCGGCGCGTTCCTGTGGATCAAGCTGCCCGGCGAGGCCGACGGGTGCATCGCGGGCGCCGGTCAGTTCGTGCCGCAGCGGGCGTACGACATGGCGATCGCGGCGGGTCCGACGACCAGCACCACCACGCAGTGGACCACCACCTCGCCGGGCTCGACCACGTGGACCTCGACCACCACGAACACCACTACTTCCACGACCACTTCCACCACGACGACCACGACTCCGCCACCCGGCGGATGTCGGGTGACGCACCGCGTGGTGAGCCAGTGGTCGGGCGGTTACACCGGTGAGATCGTCATCGAGAACCGGGGCGCGGCGCTCAACGGCTGGACCCTGACGTTCTCCGCACCCGCTGTGACCGTTTCCCAGGGCTGGAACGGAACGTGGACCGACTCTGGCGACATCGTTCGCGTCGGCAACGCTTCCTGGAACGGCGGGCTCGCAACCGGTGGTACCGCGACCATCGGTTACAACGCGAGCTTCTCCGGCGGCACCCCACCGTTCACGTCTCCCACTTTGAACGGTGCTGCGTGCGGCTGACGCCGTAGCCGGCCCTCCCTCGAAGCGGCTCCCCTCCCCGACTGGCAGTCAACGGGAGGGGGGCCGCTTCCCTCTATATCCTGGGTTCCGTGACCGAACCGATGTCCGTCGCGCGCGGTGTCGCGCTGGCCAACGACCCGGACGACGCGGTGCGCGAGGCGTTGTCGACCAATCCCTCCGCGCCCGCCGAGGCGTTGGCGCTGCTCGCCGACGACCCGCGACCGGCGATCCGGGCGAACCTGCTCACCAACCCGGCTGCGCCCGCGGACGTGCGCTACCAGGTGCACGCGTCCCTGTCCGCGGACGCCGCCGCCGGTGACCTCGAGGCGGAGAACGCGCTGGCCTGGGTGCGCTACGACCGTTCCGGCCGCACGCCGTGCGCCAAGCCGAAATGACGTCGTCCGGGATGACGTCGTCGAATGACGTCGTGACCACTCGCTGCCCGTGCGGTCTGGGCGATCCTTACGACGCGTGCTGCGGCCCGTTCCACCAGGGCCGCCGCAAGGCCCCGACCGCCGAAGCCCTGATGCGCTCCCGCTACAGCGCCTTCGCCCTGGGCCACGAGGACTACCTGCTGGCGACCTGGCACCCGTCCACCCGGCCGACGTCCGTCGACCTGGACCCGGACCAGCGCTGGACCCACCTGGAGATCCTGTCCCGGACCGACGGGACGCCGTTCCAGACGACCGGCACCGTGGAGTTCCGCGCCCATTACCGCTGGCAGGGGCAGCGGGACGTGCTGCACGAGAACAGCCGGTTCGTCCGGGAGGACGGCGCCTGGCACTACCTGTCGCCGGTCTGATCCCGGTCGGTCCGATCGGCCTCGTCCGACGGTCCGCGCACGGACGCGAGCAGGTTCCGGGCCACGTCACGCAGCTTGGTGTTGTGCCGCTGCGACTCGCCCACCAGCCGGGTGAACGCCTCCTCGGCGTCGACGCCGTGCGCGGCCATCAGCACGCCCTTGGCCTGGTCGATCTCGCCACGCGACTCCAGCGCGCGCTGCAAGTGCTCGACCAGCCGGCGTGACCGCTCGTACCGGCGGAATCCGGTGATGGACGTGGAGGCGGCGGTGACGAACAGGCGCAGCAGCGCCTCGTCGAACGGGTCGAACGCCCGGTCGTCCGAGCTGTAGAGGTTCAGCGAGCCGATCACGTCGTCCTCGACCACGATCGGCGCGGACAGGTAGGCCCGCACGCCCGCGCGTTCGGCGGCGGCGGCGAACTCCGGCCACTTCTCCCGGCCGCCCTCCACGGTGGCCCGCACCGGCCGCTGGGTCCTGGAGGCTTCGAGGCACGGTCCGTCACCGGTCGCGTACTGCTTCCGGTCGATCTCGACGACCCTCTCGTCGGTCCAGGCCTCGGTGGACGCGCCCTCCGGCCCGACGACGGTCACGCTCACGTTCTCGGCGTCCGGGATGACCCGCGACGCCGATTCGACCAGCTGCTGGAGGGCGTCGTTCAGGGTCTGGCCGCCCGCCAGCACCCCGGCCAGTTCCTCCAGCGCCTCGCTGGCCTCGTCCAGCAGGGCCGCCGGTACCTGTTCCTCGATGCTCACAAACCCTTGTCTACACCTCGGAGGCCATAATCGCCCCAACCGAAGGTGGTGGACGAAGTGCGCGTGCTGCTCGTCGAGGACGACGACGGGGTCGCGGACGCCCTGGTCGAAGCGCTGGAGGCGAACGACCACCGGCCGATCCGGGTGGCCCGCGGTGCGGACGCGCTCCTCGTCCACCGTGATTTCGACCTCCTCCTGCTCGACCTGGGCCTGCCCGACACCGACGGGCTGGAGGTGCTGCGCAAGATCCGCAAGGTGTCGTCGGTGCCGGTGCTGGTCCTCACCGCACGGGGTGACGAGCGGTCGCTGGTGCGGGGTCTGCGCCTCGGCGCGGACGACTACCTGGTGAAACCGGTCCGGCTGGGCGAGTTGCTGGCCCGGATGGACGCGGTCGCGCGGCGCAGCGCGGCGCTCACCGGGCCGAAGGACCGGGTGGTGCGGGTCGGCGACCTGGAGATCGACCTGGAGGGCAGGCGGGTGGTGGTCGGCGACGCGGAGGTCTCGTTGACCACCAAGGAGTTCGACGTGCTGGCGGCGTTGGCCAGTCGGGCGGGCACGGCGGTGAGCCGGCAGCAGCTCATGGACGAGGTGTGGGGCGACGCGTACCTGGCGGTGTCACGGACTCTGGACGTGCACCTGACGGGGTTGCGGGCGAAGCTGAACCGGCCGAGCCTGCTCACCACGATCCGCGGTTTCGGCTACCGGCTGGGTGAGTGAATGCGCCGCCGCCTGCTGCTGGTGCTGCTGTCGTTCTCCGCTGCCGCCGTGGCGGCTTTCGCGGTGCCCTTGTTGTCGGCGACGGCGGCCGAACGCACCCAGCGGTTCGTGCTGACCCGCACCGCCGACCTGGACCGGTTCGCCGCGCTGGCCCAGCAGGCCGACACCACCGGGGACAGCGCGGCGCTGGTGGACGAGGTCGCCGCGTACGTGCAGCTGTACGGCGAGCCGGTCGTCGTGGTGGACGCGCGCCGGCAGCCGGTCGCGCAGGCGGGTCTGACCTCGGCTGATCCGGCGTTGGCGCGGGTGTTGGACGCCGCGCTGCGCAACCAGCCCGCGCCGCCGGTGGCGACCGTGCTGCCGTGGTCGTCCGGCGACGTGGTGTTCGCCCGGCCGGTCGGCACGGGCACGCGGGTGGCGGGGGCGGTGGTGCTCCGGGCGTCGGTGGAGCGTGCGGCGGCGGACGTGACCACGCGGTGGCTGTTGATCCTGGGTGGGGCGTTGGCGGCGGCGGTTGTCTCGATCCTGCTGGTGCTGGCGGTGACCCGGTGGCTGCTGAAACCGTTGGCGGAGCTGGCGGTCGGTGTGCGTGCGGTGGCGGCGGGCGAACGGCGTGCCCACGTGGCGGGCAGCAGTGGACCGCCGGAGGTGCGTGAGCTGTCGGAGTCGTTCAACCGGATGTCGGACGCCGTGACGGAGGCCGCCGACCAGCAGCGGCGGCTGATCGCGGACGCGTCGCACCAGTTGCGCAACCCTATGGCGGCGTTGCGGCTGCGGATGGACACGTTGAGCGGGCAGGTGAAGCCCGAGGGTCTGCGTGCGTACACGGCGGGCGTGGCCGAGATCGAGCGGCTGGAGTCGTTGCTGGACGGGCTGTTGGCGTTGGCGTCGGCGGAGAGCGCGGCCACGGAGGTCGCGGCGGGTGGGCGTGAGCCGGAGTTGACCGATCTGGGCGCGCTGGCGGTGGACCGGGCGGGGTTCTGGCAGGTGCCGGTGCCGGGGACGCCGACGTTGCCGGTGCTGGTGCGCTGCCCGGAGTCGGACTTGGCGCAGGTGCTGGACGTGTTGCTGGACAACGCGGTCAAGTACGGCGGGGCGGTGCGGGTGTCGCTGGGCGCGGACCGTTCGGCGGGTGTCGGGTGGGTCGAGGTGCACGACGACGGTCCGGGGCTGACGGCGGAGGAGCTGACGCTGGCGACGTCGAGGTTCTGGCGTGGACGGTCGGGGAAGCCGGGCACGGGGCTGGGTCTGGCGATCGCGGATCAGTTGGCGCGGGCGCGGCAGGGTGTGCTGGCACTGTCTTCTGTGGACGGGTTCACCGCGCGCGTCACGCTGCCGTTGGAGCCGACGCTGTGAACCGGCGGGTGTTCCTCCTCGGCTTGCTGGCTTCTGGGTGCACGGCAGGGCTGCCATCAGATGAGTTGGCCATCGCGGCCGGTGAGCGCGGCGGGATGTACTTCGACTTCGCCACCCTGCTGGCCGAGCAGCTGATCGACGTGCGCGGGCGGGTGCTGGAGACGGAGGGCAGCCTGGCGAACCTGGCCCTGCTCGGCGGCGGTCGGGCGCAGGTCGCGCTCACGCTCGCCGACTCGGCCCGGGTCGCGGATCCCCGGCTGGAGCTGCGTGCGCTCGGTCGGGTGTACGAGAACTACCTCCAGCTGGTGGTGCGTGAGGACGATCCGGCGCAGGCGCCCGCCGACCTGGCCGGGCGGACCATGTCGCTGGGTGCGGAGGGGTCCGGCGCGTCGTTGTCCGGTGAACGGATGCTGGTCGCGCTGGGTCTGCGGGATTCGGTGCGGGTGGAGCACTTCAAACTCGGTGAGGCCGCGCAGGCGTTGGTGGAACGGCGGATCGACGCGCTGCTGTGGTCCGGTGGTGTGCCGACGCCGACGTTGGACGGGCTGTCCGGGATCCGGCTGCTGCCGTTGGCGGAGTTGCTGTCCGGTCTGCGCGCGGCCCACGGTTCGGTGTACGAGCAGGTGCCGGTGCCGGTCGGGGTCTACGGGGCGGACCGTGAGGTGCCGACGATCGGGGTGGCGAACCTGCTGGTGTGCCGGGCGTCGTTGCCGGACGCCGTGGCCGCCGCGATCACCCGCACGTTGATCTCCCGTGCCGCCGCTTTGGTGCCCCGGCAGACTTTGGGCACCCAGTTCCTGGACGTCCGGAGCCTGATCGGCACCGCCGGCCTCCCCCTCCACCCCGGCGCCGCCACCACGTACCGCACCCTCCACGGCTAACCCCTCCGCGTGAGTCCTACGTTCAGACCCCGTGAGTCCTACGTTCAGGACCACCGTGTCCTACGTTCAGGACCACCGAATTCAACGCTCAGAACACGGGTCGGCTGTCCTGGGCGTGGAACTCGGGGGTCCTGAACGTTCGACTCGCGGGGCCTGAACGTTCGACTCGCGCGTTCTGAGCGTTGAACTCGGGGGTTCCGAACGTAGGACTCACGCGTTCTGAACGTAGGACTCACGCGAGGGGTTAGGTGTTGGCGGTGTAGGCCTGGCGGAGTAGGGAGAGGGTGTCGTCGTCCACGTCGTCGGCGCTGACGACGCCGATCCGGACGGTGATGGTGTCGTTGCCCAGGGAACGCGCCGCTTCCAGCAGGCCGTTCGGCTCGTGGCCGGCCAACCGGAGACCCAGGTCGACGCGAGTGCGCGAAGCGGGCTTGACGATGGCGAACGTGCGCCGCGGCGACACCAAGGCCACGTACGTCCTCCGCGCCTGGACGCGCATCGGCCCCAGCAACGCCGCCTCGGCCAGCAGCCGGTCCAGGATGGGACGCAGCTCGGGCCGGTCGGCGTACTGGGCGTCCACCAACGCGTCCGACGACGTCTCCAGCACGTCCGGGTAGCCGAACCGCTCCATCACCAACAGCATCTGCGGGTACCCCGTGACACCCTGCTCACGCAGCCAAACCCGCAGGTCACACTCGTTGTCGAACCCCGAGGACAGCACCCGCCGGTTCCACTCGGGCACGCCCTCGCCGGTGCCGCGGCGCAGCAGCGCGGCGGACCAGTCGACCATCTCCCGCAACCTCGTCGACACCACGGCCGACATACTGCACCCTCACGGCAGACGTTGCCCGAAGAGCAGCGCTCCCGCCACGGCGATCATCCCCAGCACGGTGCCCAGCGCCACCCACGGCCGCGACGCGTCGGACTGCTTCTTCTCGTACCCGATCTGCTCACCCAGCGTGTCGTACACCCGGCGCAGCTCCTCGGCGCTCGCCGCCTTGAAGAACTCACCGCCCGACCGCTCGGCGATCTCCTTCATGGAGTCGTCGTCCACCGGCACTTCCTGCTGCCGACCCTCGATCTCGACCACACCCTCCTCGGTGCCGAACGAGATCGTGGAGATCGGGATGCCGGTCTTCTTCGCGTCGTCGGCCGCGTCGAACGCCTTGCGGGTGCCGACGGTCTCCTTGCCGTCGGTCATCAGCACGACGCGCGCGGGCGGTGGGCCGTCAGCGCCGCCGACGACCTTGCCGAACGAGTCGACCGCCGCCAACGCCGCCATGATGGCATCACCGGTGGCCGTCGACTGGGCCAGCTTCAGCCCGTCGATGCTCTGCGTGACCGCACCGCGGTCAGTGGTCGGCGCGACCAGCACGGTGGCCGATCCGGCGAACGAGATCAGCCCCAGGTTGATGCCCGGCGTGAGCCCGTCCGCGAACGACTTGGCGGCCACCTGCGCGGCCTCCAGCCGGGAAGGCTTGACGTCCGTCGCCTTCATCGACAGCGACGTGTCGATCACCAGCATCACGGTCGCGCGGTTGCGCGGCACCTTCTGCTCGGCGGTCGGCCCGGCCAGCGCCACCGTCAGCGCGATGAACGCCACCATCAGGAACGCCGCCGGCACGTGCTTGTACCAACCCTGCCGCTTGGGCGCGACCTTCTCCAGCATCGGCAGGTTGGCGAACCGCAGCGTCCGCTTGCGCAGCACGCGTTGCAGCACCACGTAGAACGCCGCGAGCGCCACGACCACGACCAACAGCAGGAACCACCACGGCGCGGTGAACCCGGACAAGCTCATCAGGCCACCCCTCCCGACCAGCGGCGCTTGCGTGCGACGACGAAGCGGACGGTGTCGGCGATCCAGTCGGAATCCGTGCGCAGCACCAAGTGGCCCGCACCGGCGCGGCGCAGGCCGGAAGCCACCTCTGCCCGGTGTTCGGCCGCCGCCGCCGCGAACTCACGGCGCAACAGCGGTGACGCCACCACTTCACGTTGCCGACCGCTTTCCGGGTCGGCCAGCACGACCGTGCCGACATCCGGCAGGTCGATGTCACGCGGGTCGATCACCTCGATGGCCACCAGGTCGTGCCGGGCGGACAACGCGCGCAGCGGGCGCTGCCACTCCGTGCCGCCGAGGAAGTCCGAGATCACCACGACCAGGCCGCGGCGACGCGGCGGGCGGCGAAGCTGTTCAACCACGTCGGCCAGCGAACCGCGGGTGCCCTCGGGCGCGCGGGGCGTCTCGGCGACCTTGCGGATCAGGCCCCGCGAGTGCGCCAGACCACCGCGCGCGGGCACGCGGACCAGGTCGGCGCCGGTCGACACCAGGGCGCCGATCCGGTTGCCGCCACCACGCGTCAGGTGCGCGACGGCGGCCGTCGCGGCGACCACGAGGTCACGCTTCTCGCACGCCGCCGTGCCGAAGTCGAGGCTCGGTGACAGGTCGATCGCGAGCCACGTCTCCAACTCGCGGTCGGCGACCGTCTCACGGATGTGCGGCACGGTGGTGCGGGCGGTGACCGCCCAGTCCATCCGCCGCACGTCGTCACCGGGCTGGTAGGGCCGCGCCTCGCCGGGCTCGGAGCCCGGTCCGGGGACGAGGCCCAGGTGGTTGCCCTGGAGCAGCCCGTCGAGCCGGCGGCGCACTTCCAGTTCAAGCGTGCGCAGGGCCGCTTCCATCCGGCCGCCGTGCATGGTCGGCGGCGCCCAGTTCGGCCGCTCGGGGATCGCCGGGGTCGACTCGGTCACGGCCTGCCCGCGGGCTGCGGGGCCTGCGGACGTGCCGAGACCTGCGGCAACGGCACCGTCTGGAGCACCCGGGTGATGATGTGGTCCAGCGGGACGCCGTCGGCGAGCGCGTCGTAGGACAGCACGAGGCGGTGGCGCAGCACGTCCGGCACCACGTCCACGACGTCCTGCGGCAGCACGTAGTCACGCCCGCGCACCAGCGCCAGGGCGCGGGCGGCGGCGATGATCCCGAGGCTGGCACGCGGCGAGGCGCCGTACGTGACCCATCCGGCCACGTCGGTGAGCTGGTGCTCCTTGGGCGCACGGGTCGCGATGACCACCCGCACCACGTAGTCGACCAGCGCGTGGTGCACGAAGACCCGGGAGGCCACGCCCTGGAGGCGGACCAGCTCGTCCGGGCCGAGCACCTGGCTGGGCACCGGCGGCTCGACGCCCATCCGGTAGACGATCTCCCGCTCTTCCTCGGCCGTCGGGTACTCGACCTGGATCTTGAACAGGAACCGGTCGCGCTGGGCCTCAGGCAGCGGGTAGACGCCCTCGTTCTCGATCGGGTTCTGGGTGGCCAGGACCAGGAACGGGTTGGGCATCGGGAACGTCTTGCCGCCGATGGACACGTGCCGCTCGGCCATGACCTCCAGCATCGCCGACTGCACCTTGGCGGGCGCGCGGTTGATCTCGTCGGCGAGGACGAAGTTCGCCACCACGGGGCCGAGCTCGACGTCGAACGTCTCGCTGCCCTGGCGGTAGATGCGGGTGCCGAGGATGTCGGCGGGCACCAGGTCGGGGGTGAACTGGACGCGGGAGAACGAGCCTCCGACGACGTTGGCGAACGTCTCCACGGCGAGCGTCTTGGCCACGCCGGGCACGCCCTCCAGCAGCAGGTGGCCCTTGGCCAGCAGACCGACGAGCATCCGCTCGACCAGCCGGTCCTGCCCGACGATCACCCGCTTGACCTCGAACACGGTGCGTTCGAGCAGCTGGGCGTCACGAGCCGGCGTGTGGATCGCCTCGGCGGCGGGCTCGGACAAAGGTCCTCCTCGACAGGGTTGTGCGACTGCCGGCCCAGTCTCCCCCGAAGACGGTATGGACCTTGTGAAGGGGGTCCTGACATGCCCGACGGCCCACCGGGGTGATCCACAGTGGAGCCCGGTGAGCCGACGGCCGCGTAGCGTGGCCAGGTGTTCTCGCTCGCGGAGCCGCCCCTGTTCACCCGCCTCCGGGCCGCCGAACGCGTCCTTATCGCGGGCGCCGGAGGCGGCTTCGACGTCTACGCCGGCCTGCCGCTCGCGGTGGCGCTGCGTGCGCAGGGCAAGGAGGTGCACCTGGCCAACCTGTCCTTCAGCGAGCTGGACCGGATCGACATCGACGACTGGGTGGAGCCGGGCCTGGCCGCGGTGCGCCCCCACACCGCCGGCAACGAGGACTACTTCCCGGAACGCGTGCTCGCCCGGTGGCTCGAGTCACAGGACATGCCGTCGACCGTGCACGCGTTCCCGCGCACCGGGGTCCGGCCGCTGCGTGCCGCGTACCGGACGCTGGTCGACCGGCTGCGGCTCGACGCGATCGTGCTGGTGGACGGTGGCACGGACATCCTGATGCGTGGTGACGAGGCCGGGCTCGGCACGCCGGAGGAGGACATGGCGAGCCTGGCCGCGGTGGCCGGGATTGAGGGCGTCGAACGCCTGGTGGTGTGCCTCGGGTTCGGCATCGACAGCTTCCACGGCGTGTGCCACGCGCACGTCCTGGAGAACCTGGCCGCGCTGCAACGCGAAGGCGGCTACCTGGGCGCGTTCTCCATCCCGCCGGAGTCGGCGGAGGCGCGGGCGTACCTCGACGCGGTCGCGCACGCCCGTGCCGCCACGCCACTGCGGCCGAGCATCGTCAACGGGCAGATCGCCGCCGCGTTGAGCGGTTCGTTCGGCGATGTCGCCTTGTCGTCGCGCACGGCCGGCAGCGAGCTGTTCGTGAACCCGCTCATGGCCCTCTACTTCGCGGTCGACCTGCCCCTGCTGGCCGCCGGCGTCGGCTACCTCCCACGGCTGGAGCACACCGACGACGCCTTCCAGATCGCCCTGGCGATCGAGCACCACCGCCACGACCTGGACCCGCGCCCCCGCCGGCCCATCCCCCACTGACCCGCCGGCACGTCGACGGGTTACCGGATGAGGTCGTGGGGGGTGTCGACGTCGTGGGCCTCTCCGGGTCGTGCGGCGACCGCCACCGGGGCCAACGGGCCGAGGACGGACCGCATCGAGACGTCACGGGGGTCGGCGGGTAGCGCTTGGCGCAGCGCTTCGGTCCGCCACGCGCCGGTGAGCCACTGGTGCCGGCCCTCGTCGTCCACGAGCACCGCGCCGGTGTCACCGACCGCCGCCAACAGCCGGTCCACAGTGGAGCGGGTGATGCCCGGCTGGTCCACCGCCAGCACCACGACCACCTCGGCGTCGACGTGCGCCAACCCGGCCGCCAGGCCCGCCAGCGGTCCACCGCCCGGCGGATCCTCCCTGGCCCACGTCACCCCGGGCACGTCATCCTTGCGCGGCCCCACGACGACGGTCTGCTCTGCGGACGCGACAGCGTCCAGCACGTGGTCGAGGAGCGCGCGGCCGGCGACCACGACCGACGCCTTGTCGACCCCGCCCAGCCTGCTGCCCCGGCCACCCGCGAGAACCACCGCCGCCCAGGACGCCACAGGCCCCACGGTAGCCGCGACCTACGCGGGCTCGCCCTGCGCGTCGTCCTCGGCGGTGAACAGCATCCACAACAGCGCGGCCACGACCAGCGCGCTCGTCACGAACACCGGGAACACCAGGTCGAACACGCTCGTCCCGAACGGCACGGCGCGCGTCGGGTCGACGCTCACCCGCACCGCCGCCATGCCGGTGTAGTGCATCCCCGTCACCGCCACACCCATGATCAGACCGGCCGCCAACCTCGCCACCGTGGTCTTCACGACCAGGGTGAACCAGAAGGCGGCCGTCGCCGCGACCACCGCGATCACGCACGACAGCACCACCATCGTCCGGTCGTAGGAGATCTCGCCCCTGAACCGGATCGCGGACATGCCCATGTAGTGCATGCCGGCCACGCCGAGCCCGGCCAGCGCACCCGCGATCAGCAGCCGCATCTTCGTGAACCGGATCAGCGTCACCAGGGACAGCCCGATGCCGACCACCACGATCGCGACCACGGCGGACAGCGCGGTGACCGGCGCGGAGTACTTGATCGTGGCACCGGCGATCTCGAAGCCCAGCATGGCGATGAAGTGCATGAGCCAGATGGCGACGCCGCCGATGGAGACCGCCCCGAACACCGTCCACCGCACCTTGGCGCCCCGGGTCTGCTCGGCACGGGCGCGTGCCATGCAGGCCAGGCCGAGCAGCGAGCCGATCACCGAGACGATGAACGCGAGCGTGAGGGTGGAGAGGCCGTCCGAGAAGTGCTGCATCGAGTCGTGGTTCACAAGGGCACCGATCCTGGGTCAGGTGAGACGCGCCGCACTCCCCGTGCGCGCGGCGGCACCCCATATTCCTAACCCGCTGTAGTCACTTTCACTAGAACAGCCCAGTTGAGTTCATCGATTTGCAATCGATTTGGCCGATTTTTCCACCGTGCGTAGCCATCGCCTGGACTGAACGGCCCATCAAGCCCTCACACGGGTGAGGAGCACCGCGGCGGTCTAGAGCGCGGTGTGGGCCAACCAGTGGTCCAACAGCACCCGGTCGCCGCTGATCGTGACGTGCGGGTCGTCGGGTGGCAGCCGCCGGGTGGCGATCAGCAGCAGGTCGCGGGCCGTCGCGGAGACGGTGACGTCGGCGTCGGCGTCGGCGTCACCACGTCGCCAGGTCGGGCCGGCGGGACCGCGGGTGATCAGCCACGGCGTCAGGTCGGGCGGGCGCAGCAAGAGGGTCTGGCCGTCGCCGCGCAGTTCGGCCAACGCAGGTTTCACGGTGGCGGCACCCGGCGCGGTCACGAAGCCCAGGACCTCGTCGACGGCGTCCGACGCGAGGTCGGCCGCGATCACCGGCGCACGGCCCGCGAGGTCGGCGTGGTGCACGGCGGTGTCGTGCACCATCCGGCGCAGCCAGAACCGGGCGGGCCGGTCACCCAGGAACGTCCACACCGGGGCGGTGCCGGCACCCACCACATCGATCAACTCCCGCGCGCCGGCGTGCAGCCACGAGGCCCAGTCCCCCGGCACCTCCTGGGCACGGGGATCGGGCACCGCGGGCGGTCGGCCGGTGCGCACGATGTCGGCGGCCCAGCGGTGTTCCTGGCCGATGTGCGCGACCAGGTCCCGCACCGTCCACTCCGGACAGGTCGGCACCGGCGCGGCGAAATCGCGCACGTGCGCGGCGAAGGCGGAGGTCTGCTCGCACAACCACTCGGCGAGCCGGTCGGTGTTCGTCATGGCCGTACCGTAGGAACGGCACCGGGGTGGAGGTTCAACCGATCGTGACGGGGGACACAGTGCTGGGCATCGGCGACCTGGCCCGGCTGACCGGCGTGCCGGTGCGCACGATCCGGTTCTACTGCGACGAAGGCATCCTCGACCCGCCGCGCAGCACCGGCGGGCACCGGAGGTTCGACCGGGACGCGGTGGAGCGGTTGGAGACCGTCCGGCGGCTGCGCGGCCTCGGGCTCGGCCTGGCCGTGATCGCGGACGTCCTCGCCGGACGGCGGTCGTTGGCCGACGTGGTCGCGGCGGAACGGGCCGCGCTCGACGTGTCGCTGGCGGAGTTGTCCTGGCGCCGGGCTTCACTGCGCGCGGTCGAGGAAGCGTCACCGGCCGCGCGTGACGCACGCCTGGCCCTGCTCGCCGCCGCGCAGGACGGGCAGGCGGTGCGGCAGTCGTTGACGTCGTTCTGGAGCCGGCACTACCTCGGGCCCGCGCCCGCCGACACGGTCGAGATGTTCCTGTCCGTCAGCGCGCCACCGCCGCCGGCCGATCCGACGCCCGCGCAGGTGCTCGCCTACGCCGAGATGGCTGTGCTGACCTCCGACCCGTCGCTGCGCCACCGGTTGGCGGGCCGTGCCCGTGTGCCGGACGAACGGGCGTTGCACGACGGCGTCGGCCAGGCGTGCGCCCTGGCACGTCCGCTGGTCCAGGCCGGTCGGCCGCCGGAGCCAGGGCCTGCGCTGGACGTGTTCGTGGCGGCGTACGCGGCGGTGTGGGGCGCACGGGACACGCCCGCGTTCCGCCGTGCCCTCTTCGGCCGGACGGAGGTCGAGCGCGATCCCCGGCTGCGCCGGTACTGGCGGTTGGTCGGGACGGTGACCGGAGAGGACGTCACCGTCGGCGTGGCGCAATCGTGGCTCCTGGACGCGCTCGCAGCGTGACCACCCGGGCTAACCGCCGCCGGCCCGTCGGCCGATCACCCGGTTCCGGCCCGCGTCCTTCGCCTCCAGCACGGCGACGCTGGCTTCCTCCACCGCGTCCGTCACCGACGCCCCGGGCGGCACCTCGACCACGCCGATCGACACCGTCACCACCCCGCCGGCGTTGCCCCGGTGCTCGACGCCGAGCCGTTCCACCGCCTGCCTGATCCGCTCCCCCAACGCCAGCGCGCCCTCCAGCCGCGTGTCCGGCAGCAGCACGGTGAACTCCTCGCCGCCGTACCGGTACGCGCGATCGGCGGACCGGGCGGTGCGGTGGATGGCCTGGCCGACCTTGCGCAACGTCTCGTGCCCGGCCAGGTAGCGGTACAGGGTGTTGTAGCTGTGGAAGCGGTCGATGTCGACGAGCAGCAGGCTGTAGGGCTCGCCGACGCGGTTGAGGCGGGCGTGGTCGGCGTCGAACGTGGCCGGGTTCGGCAGGCCGGTCCGCTGGTCGATCGTCGCTGCCTCGGCCAGCGCCCGGTTCTCCGCGTGCAGCTCCTCCAGCCGTTCGGCGAGCCGGTCGACCTGGTGCTTGCGGGCCAGCGCCCAGTCCTCCAGGTCCTCGTCGTACACGGCGACGCCCACCGGGCCGATCGTCTTCGCCCGGTACATCGCCAGGTCCGCCTGGTGCAGCAGGTCCTCCGCGCCGTGCCCCGGCCGGACGAACGTGATGCCCGCCGACACCGACACCCGGACCACGCCGTCCGCCAACATCACCGGCGTGGCGATCACGGCCAGGATTTCGTGCGCGGCGGCGATCGCCTGCTGCTCGTCCAGCCGGTCGAGCAGGACGACGAACTCGTCGCCGCCGAGCCGGGCCGCCGTGCCGCGACCGGCCACGACAGCGGCCAGCCGGAACGCCACCAGGCGCAGCACGTGGTCGCCGGCGGCGTGGCCGTGGTGGTCGTTGACCTCCTTGAACTGGTCGAGGTCGAGGAACAGCAGCACCGTGCCCGGCGCTCCGCGCACCGCCTGCTCCAGCCGGGGCAGGAACCCGGGGCGGTTCGCCAGACCGGTCAACGCGTCGGTGTTGAGCCGGATGCCGAGCTCGGCCGCCGTCTCCGCCCAGCCCGTGACGTCGAGCGCGACCACGACGAGGCCGCGCACGTCCGGGTCCGCGCTCAGGTCCCGGGCGACCAGGTCCACCCGTCGGTGCACCGATCCCTCCACCGGCACCGCGCACGTGCACCGCGAAGCACCCGTGCGACCCACCGCCTGGAGGAACGTGCCGACCGCCGCCGCGTCGCCGTCCGCGACGAGTGCGGGGAGGACGCCGGACGCGCCGCCGAACAGCCGCCGTGCCGCCGGGGACGCCCACCGGACGCCGAGGTCGCTCGGGTCGACCACCAGCACCGCGGCGTCGGCGTGTTCGAGCACCGCCTGGTGAAAGCCGCCGTTCATCGCGACGCGCTGGGAAACCGCGGCGCGGCCTGGTCGACGACACCATGGCCACGTCTGTCGATGTTCATTTCGCCGTCGTCGGGCAGCGATGAGCCGGCCGCCATGGTCCCCCCTGGACGTGACTTCCTCAGATCTCCAGAGATTACCGAATCCGTGTCGCGCATTCGGGTGATCATGACCGAAATTCCCAAATATCCGCATTTCCGGACATGAATTCGCAGTCACACCGAATAAGGGGCATATCCGCCCTGAGTCCACAGTGGACCGGTCGCGCTGTTGCTCCTCGGGGGGCATGGTGGCGTGGATGCTCACGTCACCGGGCCGGTCGGGCGACACGGCGGAGTTCTCGGTGCAGGCACCACGCGGCCGCAGTCACAGCAGGCGCGTGGCGTACGGCATGATCCCGCCGTACCGGACCGGGGCGACGCGGACGGACGAGCCGGAGTACGGCGCCTCGACCATCATGCCGCCGCCGAGGTAGAGGGCGACGTGGGTGCCGCCGCCCGGACCCCAGAACAGCATGTCGCCGCGCTGAGCCTGGGCGAGCGGCACTTTGCGGCCGGCGTTGTACTGGTAGCCGCTGTAGTGCGACAGGTAGACGCCCACGCCCGCGAACGCGTACATCATCAGCCCCGAGCAGTCGAAGCCGACGGTGTAGTAGTCGCCGTGCGCATCGCCGACGCCACCGTCACGGATGCCGACGGTCGGCCCGTCGTAGTTGCCGCCGCCCCACGAGTACCGCACGCCGAGTTGGCTCATCGCACGCGCCACGACGGTCTCCACGCCACCACTGCTCGGCGCCACCACGGGTTGCGGTCGAAGCGCCGGCGCCGGGGCGGGCTGAGCGGCAGCCGCCGCGGCCGCAGCGGCCAACGCCGCCTGACGCGCGGCTTCCTCCTCCTCGCGCCGCTTGTCGTCCAGCCACTGGTTGTACTGGGCGCGCTGCCCCTCCAAACCCTGGACGGCACCCAACGCCTGGTCCAGCTGACCCTCCACCGCGGCCTTGTCGTCCTGGATCCGCTGCGCGGCGGCGGCCTGCCCCTGTTGGGCCTGCGAGGCGGCGGTCTGGGCGACCTCCGCGTCACGCTTCGCCTGATCCGCGGCGGCCTCCTTCCGGCCGGCCAGATCCAGCGCGGCACGGGCGGCGGCGTCCTTGTTCGCCTTCTCCCCCCGGCTGCGCTCCACGTCGTCCAGCGCGTCGAGGCTGGACTCGCTGACCGCCTTCAACAGCTGGGCGCGCGCGAGCAGGTCCTCGGGGCTGGACGCGCCGATGTACGCCGAGACCGAGCCGACGAGGCTGCCCTGCCGGTAGCTCGCGCCGGCGAACTCGTCCAGCCGCACGCGGGCCTGCTCGACGGCCTGGCCGGCGGCGGCGGCCTCGACCTTCGCCGACTCGGCCTCCCGACGCGCCCGGTCGGCCTCGGCCTCGGCGGTCTCCAGGTCGACCCGTGCCTTGTTCGCCAGCTCCATCTTGAACGCCACGTCGTCGGTCAGCTGCCGCAACCGGGCCTCGGCGTCGGTGAGCCGACCCGTCAGCTCGCCGACCAGCGCGGCCTTCGCGTCCGCCTGCTGCCGACCGGCGTCGATCTCGGAGTCACTGGGGTTGGGAGGTGGCGGCGGCACGGCGACGGCCGTGCCGGCCACGCCCACCACGGTGATCAGCGCGACCACGGTCGAGACCATCCATCGCGTCACGACTCCCGCCTCCCCGCGCACTCAGCCGATCAGCGTTACGCCGAACGGCGTGACAGGGCCCGACTCTGCCACTCCTACCTCACTGATTCCAATGGTCCCGGCATGAACATCAACCACATGGGTCACAGCAGGCGCGGCAAACACACTGTCCGTCGGACGGGGGACACCCTCAGTTGACCTTGCGGTCCAGATCGGACCAGTACGGCGCGCGCAGCTTGAACTTCTGCACCTTGCCGGTGGCGGTGCGCGGGATGGCGTCGCGGAACTCGACCGACGTCGGCGCCTTGTACCCGGCGAGCCGCGCCTTGCAGTGCGCGATCAGCTCCGCCTCGGTCACCTCGGCGCCCTCGGCGGTCACGATCAGCGCCTTGATCGTCTCGCCCCACTTGTCGTGCGGCACCCCGATCACCGCCGCCTCGGCCACCGCCGGGTGGCTGAACAGGGCGTCCTCCACCTCGATGGACGACACGTTCTCGCCACCCGTGATGATCACGTCCTTCTTGCGGTCCGAGATCGTCAGGTGGCCCTCGTCGTCCAGCGTGCCGCCGTCGCCGGTGTGGAACCAGCCGCCCTCCAACGCCTCGGCGCTGGCCTCGGGGTTCTCCCAGTAGCCGGCCATGACGACGTTCCCGCGGGCCAGCACCTCGCCGCTCTCGGACACCTTCAGCCGCACGCCCAGCCCCGGCGCTCCCGCCCTCGACAGCTTCCGCGCCCGTTCGTCCGCCGACAGCGCGTCGTCGGCCGGTCGGGACCGGTTGAACGTGAGCAGCGGCGACGTCTCGGTCAGGCCGTAGAGCTGGAGGAACTCCCAACCGAGCTCCTCGCCGACGCGGGCGATGGTGCGGCTCGGCGGCGGGGCGCCCGCGCAGATGATCCGCACCTTGTCGCGTCCCGGGATCTCGCCGTCCCACTCCTGGGCCGCGTCGAGGACCGCGTTCCAGACGGCGGGCGCGCCGCACATCAGCGTGACGCCGTGGTCGCGCACCCGCCTCAGGATCTCGGCGCCGTCGACCTTGCGCAGCACGACCTGCGGCACGCCGAGGCCCGCGAGGCCGAACGGCATGCCCCAGCCGTTGCAGTGGAACATCGGCAGGACGTGCATGTAGACGTCCCGCTCCCAGACGCGGGCGTGCATGGCGAACGTGACCGCGTTGATCCAGATGTTGCGGTGCGTCATCTGAACGCCCTTGGGCCGGGCGGTGGTGCCGGACGTGTAGTTGACGGTGGCGGTCGCGTCCTCGTCCGGCTCGCTCCACGGGCGGGGCTCGGTGTCGAACCGCATCAGCTCCGACTCGGTCTGCTCGCCGAGGACGAAGCGGCGCCGGGCGGCGATCCGGCCGAAGTCGGGCGCGGAGTCCAGCTCGGGGTCCACCAGGAGGACCGACGCGCCGCTGTGCTCGACGATGTAGGACACCTCGTCGGCGCGCAGCCGGAAGTTGACCGGCACCGCGATGCGGCCGGACGCGGGCACGGCGTGCAGCAGTTCGAGCAGCCGGGCCGAGTTGTGGCTGACCACTGCGACCCGTTCGCCCTCGCCGACGCCGAGCGCGTCGAACCCGGCCTGCCAGGCGCGGACGCGGGTGGCGAACCGGCCGTACGTGGTCGTCGGCACGGGCGCGGCGGGCTGGTCGGGCTCGTCGACGGCGGCCGTCGTGTCGGCGAAGACCTGCTCCGCCCGGTCGAGGAAATCGGCGACAGTCAGGGGTACGCGCATGCACCGTGACCTTATTGACCACCGCCCGCGTTGACCACCGCTCGGCTCAGCGGGTCGTCAGCACGAACCTGCGGTTGAGGGGCTGGACGGGGCGGGCGCGGTCGGCGTGGGCGCGGACGAAGGCGCGCAGGGCCGGGTCCTCCACCTGGACCGGGTCCTTCATCACCACCCAGCTCACCACCTCGTCGAACTCGCCGGTGGTCAGCGAACCCTCGTAGCGGTGGAAGCCCTCGCCCGGGAACAGCGTGGGCAGGTCGATGCCGCTGGGCGGCTTCGCGTCCGACGCGCCCGGCTCACCGAGGTCGAGGAACACCGCGACCACGCACGCCCGCAACCCGTCGTCCGCCCTCAGGTGGACGGCGTGCATCTCCGCACCCCGCGCCCGACCGTCGATCCAGTGCTCGCCCGGGCGGTGGAAGTGGATGTTGTCGAGCCGGAACTCGTGCCCGGACAGGCGCACCGAGTGCTCGCCCTTCGGCCGCAAGCGCCAGCCGTGACCCTCCTCGGCGGCGCTGAACTGGTCCGCGCGCCACCGCACGGCCAGCTCGTCCTCCAACTGCGGCACGACCACCGCGTCGCGGATGTTGATCGGTGACTGCTGATCTCCCACACCACCGATGCTTCCACCGACGCCTGCTCACGGGAGGATGATCGAGCCGCCCCAACGGGTGACTACCAGCTGCTCGGGTCGCCCCACGTGCGGATCGGCCCGGTCGCCACCACGGGCACCGCCGCCAACTCCGGCAGCGCCGAGGCGGCCGGCTCGCGCACCACGGCAGCCGCCAGTTCGTCGTACGGCGTCGGTTCCAGCGTGCAGATGACCACCGCCGCGCCCGCCCGCGCCGCCAACGGCACCAACTGCGCGGCCGGCTCCACCATGAGCGACGTCCCGGCGACCAACATCACGTCGCAGTCCAACACCGCCGTGCGCGCGGCACGCAGCACATCGGGGTGCAGCGGTTCGCCGAACGCAACCGTGGCCGGCCGGAGAATTCCGCCGCACACCACGCATTGCGGCGACGAGTCACCGCTGCGCACACGCTCCAACGCCCCGCTCATCGCACTGGTGGCCCCGCACGACGCGCACACGACGCGCGACATCGACCCATGCAGTTCGACCACCGACGAAGACCCGGCCCGCTGGTGCAGCCCGTCCACGTTCTGCGTCACCACCGCCCGCACCCGCCCGGCCCGCTCCAGCCCCGCCACCGCGTGGTGCGCGGCGTTCGGCACGGCCGTCCACATCGGATCGTCCAGCCAGGACTCCCACGCCGACCGCCGCGCCCGCGCCGACGTCAGGAACGCCGCCGCGTCGAACCCGAACCGCACCACGCCCGACTCGACGGACACCCCCGCGCCGGTGAGCACGGTGATCCGCCGTGCGACGGCCATCACGTCCCGTGCACTCATGCCACCACCGTCCCACACGCCTGCGAGCATGTCGGGGTGCGTGGGAATCGTCGGCGGAGCCGACCATGAGACAACTGTGGCGGAGCCGACCATGAGACGACCGTCGGCGGAGCCGACCGCCAGGCAACGGGCTGGAGCGGTGCTCGGAGTTATCGGTTTGGTCACAGCGGTGGTGGGCACGTTCCTGCCCTGGCTGCGGTCCGGCACGGTCACGAGGAGCAGTTACGAGGTGCTCGCTCTTCGTGGTTTCGCCGGGTTGGACGGCGTGTCGGGCGAGGTCGTGCGCGGGATCTGGGTCGGGCTCATCCCGTTGGCGGTGTGCTCCGTGGTGCTCTGGGTGATGCGACTTCGCCGGTTCGCCGCGTGCCTGGTTCTGCTCTTTGGCACGATTGCGGGAACGGTGGCGGCACTTGCCGCCGTCCAAGGGGGCAACGAGGCGGCACTGGTCGGGATCAGCACGATCGGACCGGTGACAACCCTCGGTGGTGCTGTGCTGGGGGTCGCAGGAGCGATCACCGTGCTCACCGCGAAATCCCGCACAGCGATCAGCACTCCAGGAGGCGCACCGTGAGCTACCCAGGCGGCGGCGGAGGCGAATGGCCACCGCAGAACAACCCGTACGGCCAGCCGCAGCAGGGGGGCCACCCGCAACAGGGCGGCTACCCCCAGCAGGGCCCGCAGCAGGGGGGCTACCCGAACCAGGGCGGCTACCCGCAGACCGGCCCCCAGCCACAGCAGGGTTACCCGCAGACCGGTCCGCAGGGCTTCGCGCAGCCCCAGCAGCCCGGTTACCAACAGCCCGGCTACCAGCAGGAGTTCGGCCAGCAGCCGTTCGGCTACTCGGGTGGCGAACCGCCGAAGAAGAAGCGCACCGGCCTGATCATCACCTCGATCGTCGCCGTCCTCGCGCTGGCCGCGGGCACGGTCGCCACGGTGTGGGCGCTGCGCAGCTCCGACGACGTCGCGGCCGGCTCCGAGAGCCCGTCCACGGCGGCGAACAACCTGCTCAGCGCGCTGGGCAGCGGTGACGTCATCGGCATCATGAACGGCCTGGCGCCCGCCGAGGCCAAGCTGAGCAAGGACTACACCGAGGCCACCGTCAGCGAGGCCAAGCGGCTGGAGATCCTGAAGAAGGACGCCGACCCGAACAAGCTCACCGGCATCCAGGTCAAGAGCGAGGGCATCAAGTTCGACGACGCCGCCGCGGAGAAGGTCAACGACCGCCTGACGATCAACAAGGTGGTCGAGGGCAAGATCACGATCACCTCGGACGTCAAGCAGATCCCGTTGACGGACAAGCTGGTCGACGCGCTCGGCGCGGACCTCGACAAGGCCAAGCCCGACACGGAGACGCTGGACTTCGCCAAGGAGATGGCCGACCGCAAGGGCAAGCCGATCGGCATCGCCACCATCAAGGTCGGCGACGACTGGTACCCGAGCCTCTTCTACACCATCGCGCACGCCGCGCTGGAGTCCGAAGACCTCAAGTGGCCGGCCCAGGGCATCGCGCCGGCCGGCGCGGGTTCGGCGAACGACGCCGCCAAGCAGATGGTGCAGAAGGCCCTCGCCGGCGACTTGGAGGGTGTCATCGCCCTCCTGCCGCCCGACGAGATGGGCGTCCTCCAGGACGTGGGCCCGGTTCTGCTGGATCAGGCGGGCAAGACGCCCGACACCGGCGCGAAACTGGTGGAGCTGGAGACGGACTCCAAGGACGTCACCGGCGGCACGCTGCTGACCATCCGCAAGCTGGTGGTGGAGGCCAAGGGCGAGCAGTACGAGATCGCCCGCGACGGCGACTGCTACTCGGCCACCGGTGAGGGCAAGACGCAGAAGCTCTGCGCGGACGAGCTCGGGCAGCTGGTCGAGCAGCAGGGCGGTCGCAACGTCCCGCCCGCCGCGGTGGACGTGATCGCACGCGTCGGCGCGCAGGTGCTGAAGGACGGCGTCGGCGTGGTCGCCACCGAGGTGGACGGCAAGTGGTACATCAGCCCGTTGCGGACCTACAACGAGCTGTTCCTGACGCTGATGCGCGGTCTGGAGCCGAAGGACATCGACGAGCTGATCAAGGCCGTCAAGTAGTCCGCTGATCCACCGGTCGGCCCCCGTCGCGAGCGTCACCCGCGGCGGGGGCCGACCGCTGTGCCGAGCCAGGTCGCGCCCGCCACGAAGACCACCGCGAGCACACCCGAGAGCGTCAACGCGGACGTGACGCCGTTGTCGTGGGACAGCGACCACAGCACGTTGCCGATCGGCGGGGTGCTGCCGAACAGGAACACCAGCGCCACCAGGGCGGTCGCCGCGAGGACGGACCAGCCGGGCTGCGTGATCACCGGTCGGCCGCACAGCACGCCGACGCCCACGCCGACCAGCGCGCACACCGCCAGCGCCGCGAACCCCTGCGCCACCGTGCCGGGAGGGTACGGGCGCGGTTGCGTCACCACGGGCACGAGCGCGGCGATCAGGGCCAGCCCCAGGGCCGCGAGGACGGACAACGCCGTCACGGCGGCCTGGGCGCGGGCCCACCCTCCCGCCGTCACCACCGTGATGGTCCGGCGGACCGGGTCCTCGGCGGTCGAGATCACCACCGTCAGCCACACCGACATCGGGTAGACCAGCACGCACGTCCCGGCGTACGCGGGCAGCGGCGGCCCGGCGTCGGAGGCGTAGAGCATCCCGAGCACGGCCAGGTGCACCAGCAGCGGCGGCAGCCAGCGCTGGGTGCGCAGCACGTCCGCCAGCACGTACCGCACCAGAGCCGTCACGAGCGGACGCTCCGCACCGAGCAGCCGAGCCGCAGCGCCTCGGCCAGCACGCCGTCGCTGAAGCCGGCCCGCACCTCGACCCGTGCCCCGCCGCCGACCGCCCGTGCCGCTGACACGCCTTCCAGCGAGCTGATCAGCGTGAACGCCTCCCCCACCGACTCCAGTTCGATCACCACGCCACCATGTGCCACCGTGCCGAGAGCCACCTCACGCGCGCCCGGCACGTCGTGCCCGTGGTGGTCGGTCAGCACGACGGCGGCGTCCGACGACGCCACCAGGTCGGTCAGCACCCCGGCCGCGGCGGCGTCCAGCCCGGACCACGGCTCGTCCAGCACCAGCAGGTCCGTCGCGTGCAACGCCTGCGCCAGCGCGATCTTCTGCGCGTTGCCCTTCGACAGGGTGGCCATCGGCGCGGTCGGTTCGCCGACGAAACCCAGCGCCTCCACCAGGTCCCACCGCACCGGCACGCTCCGGACGGCGGCGAGGTGGCGCAGGTAGTCGCGCGCGGACAGCTTCACGCCGGTCGGGAACCGCTCCGGCACGTACCCGACCGACGCGCCCCTGCTCACGCGCCCGGACGACGGCGCCGTGACGCCCGCCGCGACGCGCAACAAGGTCGACTTGCCGGACCCGTTCCCGCCGCGCAGCACGACGACGTCACCGCGTTCCACGGTCAAGGACACGTCGCGCAACACCCACGGTCCGCGGCCGTAGCGCTTGCCGATTCGATCAAGACGCACCACGGATGTGATGATGCCCCGATCAACGTAGGACCGGGTTGAAGCGGAATACAGGACACGCGTACTGTTTGGGGTGAGAGGGCGCCGCACCGCACGGTGCGGAAGACTCGACAGAAGTTCCCCTACCGACTTCGCGCGTGACCAGATGGAGTTTCACGTGACTGCACCAAGCAAGGACAGCTTCGGCGCCCGCGGCACGCTCACCGTCGGCGACGCCTCGTACGAGGTGTTCCGGCTGAGCGCGGTCGACGGCGCCGAGCGCCTGCCGTACAGCTTGAAGATCCTGCTGGAGAACCTGCTGCGGACCGAGGACGGCGTGAACATCACCGCCGACCACGTGCGCGCGCTGGGCAGCTGGGATCCGTCGGCCGAGCCGAACACCGAGATCCAGTTCACCCCGTCCCGGGTGGTGATGCAGGACTTCACCGGCGTGCCGTGCGTGGTCGACCTGGCCACCATGCGCGAGGCCGTCACCCAGCTCGGCGGCGACCCGACGAAGGTGAACCCGCTGGCGCCCGCCGAACTGGTCATCGACCACTCGGTGATCGCCGACATCTTCGGCCGGCCGGACGCGTTCGAGCTGAACGTCGACCTGGAGTACCAGCGCAACAAGGAGCGCTACCAGTTCCTGCGCTGGGGCCAGACCGCGTTCGACGAGTTCAAGGTCGTCCCGCCGGGCACCGGCATCGTGCACCAGGTGAACATCGAGCACCTGGCCCGCGTGGTGATGGTCCGCAACGGCCAGGCCTACCCGGACACGCTCGTCGGCACCGACAGCCACACCACCATGGTCAACGGCATCGGCGTGCTGGGCTGGGGCGTCGGCGGCATCGAGGCCGAGGCCGCCATGCTGGGCCAGCCGGTCTCCATGCTGATCCCGCGCGTGGTGGGCTTCAAGCTGCACGGCGAGCTGCCCCCCGGCGCGACCGCGACCGACCTGGTGCTGACGATCACCGAGATGCTGCGCAAGCACGGCGCGGTCGGCAAGTTCGTCGAGTTCTACGGCTCGGGCGTCGGCGCGGTGCCGCTGGCCAACCGCGCCACCATCGGCAACATGAGCCCCGAGTTCGGGTCCACCTGCGCGATCTTCCCGATCGACGGCGAGACCATCGAGTACCTGAAGCTGACCGGCCGCACCGCCGAGCAGCTGGCGCTGGTCGAGGCCTACGCCAAGGACCAGGGTCTCTGGCACGACCCGTCGGCCGAGCCGGTGTACTCCGAGACGCTGGAGCTGGACCTGTCGACGATCGTCCCGTCGATCGCCGGCCCGAAGCGCCCGCAGGACCGGATCGACCTGACCAACGCCAAGGAGGCGTTCCGGCAGGCGCTCGGCGCTTACGTCGCGCACACCGACGGCGTGACGAACTCGCCGGTGGACGAGGCGTCCGAGGAGTCGTTCCCGGCCAGCGACTCGCCCGCACTGAGCAACGGTGACGCGGGCGGTTCGCCGCACGTGTTCCACTCCGCCGCCGAGGGCGCGGAGGGCCGGGCGTCCAACCCGGTCAAGGTCTCGCTGGACGGCGCGGAGTTCGAGCTGGACCACGGCGCCGTGGCGATCGCCGCGATCACGTCGTGCACCAACACGTCCAACCCGTCGGTGATGCTCGGCGCGGCGCTGCTGGCGAAGAAGGCCGTGGAGAAGGGCCTGGAGCGCAAGCCGTGGGTCAAGACCACGCTGGCGCCGGGTTCCAAGGTCGTCATGGACTACTACGAGCGCGCGGGGCTGCTGCCGTACCTGGAGAAGCTGGGCTTCCACCTGGTCGGCTACGGCTGCACCACGTGCATCGGCAACTCGGGTCCGTTGCAGGACGAGATCTCGGCGGGCATCAACCAGGGCGACCTGGCGGCGGTGTCGGTGCTGTCGGGCAACCGGAACTTCGAGGGCCGGATCAACCCGGACATCAAGATGAACTACCTCGCGTCCCCGCCGCTCGTGGTGGCGTACGCGCTGGCCGGTTCGATGGACAAGGACATCACCACCGAGCCGCTGGGCACGGACCAGGACGGCAAGCCGGTGTACCTGGCCGACATCTGGCCGACGCCGCAGGAGATCTCCGAGGTCGTCGCGTCGTCGATCTCGCCGGAGGGCTTCGCCAAGGGCTACAAGGACGTGTTCGCCGGTGACCAGCGCTGGCAGTCGCTGCCCACGCCGACCGGCAAGACGTTCGAGTGGGACCCGCAGTCCACGTACGTGCGGAAGCCCCCGTACTTCGACGGCATGCAGATGGACCCGTCCCCGGTGACGGAGATCAGCGGCGCGCGGGTGTTGGCGCTGCTGGGCGACTCGGTCACCACGGACCACATCTCCCCCGCCGGTTCGATCAAGGCCGACTCGCCCGCGGGCAAGTACCTGACCGAGCACGGCGTGGAGCGCACGGACTTCAACTCGTACGGCTCGCGCCGGGGCAACCACGAGGTGATGATCCGGGGCACGTTCGCGAACATCCGGCTGCGCAACCTGCTGCTCGCCGATGAGGGCAACGGGCAGGGCGTGCAGGGCGGGTTCACCCGGAACTTCCTGGAGGAGGGCGCGCCGCAGACCACGATCTACGACGCGTCCGAGGCCTACGCGGCGGCCGGTGTGCCGCTGGTCGTGTTGGCGGGCAAGGAGTACGGCTCCGGCTCGTCGCGCGACTGGGCCGCGAAGGGCACCTCGCTGCTCGGCGTGCGGGCCGTGATCGCCGAGTCGTTCGAGCGCATCCACCGGTCGAACCTGATCGGCATGGGCGTCCTGCCGCTCCAGTACCCGCAGGGGTCGACGGCGGCGTCGCTGGGTCTGGATGGCACGGAGACCTTCGACTTCACCGGCATCACCGCGCTGAACGACGGCGACACGCCTCGGACGGTGCACGTGGTGGCGACGAAGACGGGTGGCGCGAAGGTGGAGTTCGACGCGGTCGTCCGCATCGACACCCCCGGCGAGGCCGACTACTACCGCAACGGCGGCATCATGCAGTACGTGCTCCGCAAGATGGTCCGCAGCTAGTCATCTGCACGTGAACGGGCCGTCCACCTCCGGGTGGACGGCCCTTTCGCTGCTCACGGCCCGCACGGAGCTTGCGGCACTCGGCGCCGGCGACTTCCACGCCTGGGAACGGGTCGCGCGCCGGCCGTCCGGCGCATTGTCGTCACAATTCCGAATACTAATGTAACGAAGCGCCGATCAAAAACGAACGACAATTTCCGCTAGACCGAACGGGTGAACGTATTGTCGTTCCACGGAATGCCCGCCTAACCTCGTCCTGCCGACGCCATCCGATTCGCTCGGAACGTCATCCGGTTCGGATCTTCCCTGGTCCGCACCTGTTCGGGGACTGACACACCCGGCTTCACCGGAATACTCAGGCGTGATTCCAGAGGGGGATTCACACCCGTCGGCACGCACGAGGAGGTGCGAAACCGAATGCTCAAGAACTCTCGAAGACGGGCTTGCGGCGTAACCGCGATCCTGTTGGCCGCACTCGCCGCCCCACTCGCCACCACCACCGCGGCGTCAGCCGCCGATGGAACGGTCACCGGCACGAAGACGCTCGGCGCCACCGACATCACCTGTGGCGGCTCCGTCCCGGTCACCGTCACGCTCGACGCCCAGACCGGCATCGCCGGCAACCCGGTGGACATCGAGCTGGTGCTCGACCGGTCCGGCAGCATGGCGGGCGCCATCGGCGACCTCAAGGTCGCCGCCAAGTCGTTCGTGGACATCATCGACGAGGCCACCGACGGCTCGCTGGACGGCGTCATCGCCAACGGCAGCCGGATCGGCGTGGTCAGTTTCGCCGACGGCGCCTCGGTGGACGCGCCGCTCTCGTCGGACGCGAACGCCGCCAAGTCCGCCATCGACGCGCTCAACGCGTCCGGCGGCACGAACCACTCCGCGGCCATCTCCACCGGCCAGGCACAGCTCGCCGGATCACTGCCCGGCAACTCCAAGATCATGGTCATCATGACCGACGGCATGACGACCGTGGGCAGCGACGCGAGTGACGACGCGGCAGCGGCACGGACGGCCGGCACCGAGATCTTCGGCATCGGCCTCGGCTCCGTCGACTCGGCCGAGATCCGGGACTGGACCACGGATCCCGACGCCACCCACTACTACGAGGCCCCGAGCCCCGCGCAGCTGCAAGAGATCTTCGAGGCGATCGGCGCGGCCATCGTGGTGCCCGCGGCGACGAACGTGACCGTGGTCGACACCGTGGCGCCGCAGTTCTCGGTCAGCGGCGCGGCGGTCTCCAAGGGCTCGGTCAACCAGGCCGGCAACCAGCTCACCTGGACCATCGACGAGTTGAGCACCGAATCGGTGACGCTGACGTTCACCGCGACCCACCTCCCGGCCGCCGGTGGCGGCGTGCTGGCGGTCAACCCGTCGGTCGCCTACTCCGACACCGAAGGCCACGTCGTGACGTTCGGCAACCCGACGGTGAACGTGCGCGGTTGCGCGGCGTTCATCGACGTCGAGCCCGAGCACGAGGTCAACGAGCTCGGCACGCCGGGCCAGACGCACGCCGTGACCGCCACCGTCACCGACGACTTCGGCGACCCCGTGCCGAACACGGCCGTCACCTTCGCGATCCTGTCCGGCCCGAACACGGGCGCGGCCGGTGGCGCGAACACCTCGGCCGCCGGCACGGCGGACTTCGTCTACCCGGCAACCCAGGGCCTCGCGGGCCTGGGCACGGACTCGATCCGCGGCTGCTTCACCCACGCCGCCGGCCACCAGGTGTGCGACGACGTGCTGAAGGACTGGGTGGACACCACTCCCCCGGTCGTGACGTGCCAGCCCACCAACAACCCGGGCGGTGGCAACGAGCCGCCGGCCGACAACGAGGACGGCTTCTTCGTCCTGACCGCGACCGACGCGGTCGACCCGAACCCGCAGATCTTCGTCTCCGACTCGGCGAGCACGGCCGTGTTCGGCGGGTTCGCGTCCGGCACGAAGATCAAGCTGGTGCAGGCGCCGGGTGCGACGCCGAACCAGAAGCCCGGTGTCGGTGACATCGACTGGCGCATCACGCTCAAGGGCGACGCCCTCGTCTACGGCGTGGACGCGTCGGGCAACCAGTCGGCGCCGATCAGCTGCCTGGTCCCGCCGCCGCCGAAGTAAGCGCTGCCGAAGTAAGCGATAGCCGCACGACAGGACGTGAGGGGCGCCGATCAGGGCGTCCCTCACGTCCGCGCGTTCACCCCAGGATCTGCACGAGGTAGCCGCGCAGCACCTTCTTCAGCTCTTCGACCAACGCCGGGCGCTCGTCCTCCCCGGCCGACACGATCATCGGGATCAGCCCGCCGAACAGCCGCATGGTCACCTGCGCGGCACGGGCGCGGTCGGCTGCGGGCAGGTCCGGCCGGCGGGCCGCGAGCACGGCGTCGATCCGCCCGAACAGGGCCGCGTGCACGGCCCGGGTCGGCTCGGCCAGGCGTTCCGGCATGTCGGCCCGGCCGAACAACGCCTTGAAGCCCGGGTTGGCCACGTTCACCTCGATCATCGGCCCGGCCATCCGGTCGACCAGCTCGTCCAGCGGCAGGTGCGCCAGCTCCGGCGTCAACGCGCCGTGCGCGGACCGCAGCTGCTCCAGGTACCGGTCCGCCAACGCTTGCGCGATGGCCTCCTTGTTGCCGTAGAACTGGTACAGCGTGCCCGGCGACACGCCCGCCCGCGCGGCGATGGCGTTGGTCGTCGCGGCCTCGTAACCGACTTCGGCGAACACCGCCGCCGCCGCGTCCTGGAGTTCGGCCATCCGCCGTTCACCCCGCGCCTGCCGGCGCACCACCTTCGGCTCCACGGGCACCACCTTCCCACTCGTTGACAAACACGAGCAAGTGCTCGTATTTTCAGAACACGAGCACTTGCTCGCATTCTGCCCGATCCGAGGAGTACCCCGTGTTCAAGCTGGGGCGATTCGCCGTGCGCCGGCGACGCTTGATCCTGATCGTCGCCGCGATCGTCGCGGTGGCGGCGGCCGTCGTGGGCAGCGGCACGTTGGCGGCGCTGTCCTTGTCCCGCTTCGAGGCGCCCGGCACGGAGTCGCTGCGCGCGGCCGAGGTGCTGGCGGAGGAGTTCGACACCGGCAACCCCAACCTGACTCTGCTGGTCACGGCACGCGACGGCGACGTGGACGACCCGCGCAACGCCGAGCGAGGCCGTGCGCTGGCCGCGGAACTCGCACCCGACGTGCGCCAGGTCGAGTCCTACTGGGACCGCGAGAGCCCCGCGCTCAAGTCCGAGGACGGCAGCCAGGCGTTGATCCTGGCGTGGGTTCCGGGCTCGGCCACCGAGGCCCGCAAGGCCATCGCGGAACTGTCCGAACGGTTCACCCGGGCGGACGACGTGATCACCGTGGGCGTCGGCGGGCAGGACGAGGTGTTCCGCCAGGTCGGCGCCCAAGCCGCCCAGGACTTCCTGCGCGCCGAGATCATCGTGATTCCGGTGGTGCTGCTCCTGCTGATCCTGTTGTACCGCCGGGTTTCCCTGGCGTTGACGACGCTCGGCGTGGGCCTGTTCGCCATGGTCGGCACCCTGGCCGCACTGCGCGGCCTCACGGCCCTGACCGAGGTCTCCACGTTCGCCGCGAACATCACTCTGGTCATGGGCCTGGCGCTGGGCGTGGACTACTGCCTGTTCGTCATCGCCCGCTACCGCGAGGAACTCGCCGGCGGCTCGACCGTGCCGGAAGCGGTCGAACGGGCTGTCGCGACGGCCGGGCGCACGGTCCTGTTCAGCGGACTCACCGTGGCCGCGTCCCTGGCGATGCTGCTGCTGTTCCCCTTCCCGTTCCTGCGTTCCTTCGCCTACGCGGGCGTGTTGGTGGTCGGCTTCGCCGTGGTCGGCGCGCTCACCGTCCTGCCCGCCGCCCTCGCGTGCCTCAAGCCGCACCCGGCCGTCGAACGGTCCAACGGTTTCTGGGCGCGGACGGCGAACACGGTGATGAACCGGCCGCTCCTGGTCGGCGGCGCGGTGCTGGCGTTGCTGCTCCTGCTCGCCTCACCGGTGCTGGGACTGAAGTTCGGCCTGCCCGACGACCGGATCCTGCCCGCCGACGCGTCCAGCCGGATCGTGCAGGACCAGATCCGCGACGGTTTCGGGCAGGAGAAGACCGATGCCATCCGCGTGATCGCCAAGGGCGCGCAGGGCGACGACTTCGCCGCACGGCTCGGGGACGTCCCCGGCATCGTGCAGGTCGACGTGGAGACCAACGGCTACGGCACGGTGTGGACGGCGATCCCGTCCCAGGAAGCCCTCGCGGGTGACGTGCCGGAGTTGGTGGCGAAGGTCCGCGCGCTCCAACCCGACTACCTCGTCGGCGGCTACCCGGCCGAACTGGCCGACTTCCGCGACGCGCTGACCGACCGCGTGCCGCTCGTCGTGGCCCTGATCCTGATCATCACGTTCGTGCTGCTGTTCCTGATGACCGGCAGCATCCTCTTGCCGCTCAAGGCAACCGTGTTGAACCTGCTCAGCCTCGGGGTCATGTTCGGCGTGGTGGTGTGGGGCTTCCAGAACGGGAACCTGTCGGGCGTCCTGGACTTCACGCCGACCGGCACGCTGGAACCGAGCATCCCGATCCTGATGTTCTGCATCGCCTACGGACTGTCCATGGACTACGAGGTGTTCATGGTGTCGCGCATCGCCGAGGAGTACGCGCGCACCGGTGACGAGCGGGCCGCCGTCGCCACCGGGATCCAGCGCAGCGCGCCACTGATCACGGCGGCCGCGGCGATCCTGGCCCTGTCGTTCGCCGCTTACGCGTCGGGCAGCGTGATGTACTTGCAGATGTTGGGCGCGGGCATGGCGGTGGCGATCATCGTGGACGCGACGTTCGTCCGGGCCGTGCTGGTGCCCGCGTTGATGCGGCTCGCCGGTCGCGCGAACTGGTGGGCGCCGGGGTGGCTGCGTCAGGTGCACACCCGCTTCGGGATCTCGGAGAGCCGCTAGGGTTACGCGCCCATGGGGGTCTTCACACCGAAAGCCGTGTGGTTCAACACTGTCTGGGCGTTACTCGTGCTGGTCGGGCTCGTCCTCCCGCTGTGGGAGGGCGGCCCGCCGGTCGAAACCGGGCTCTCGCTGGTGATCGCGGGGCTGTTGCTCAAGGCACGCGAGGTGCACGCCGAGAAGCCCGGCATCTGGTTCCCGTTGCTGGTGACCGGATCGGTCCTGTTCGCGCTCGCGTTGACCAGGGGATCGATCGGCTGGTGGGTGCTCTGGGTCGACCCGCAGGCGTTCGATCTCGGCCGGTTCCTGGTCGGACTCGCGGTGGCCGTCGGCTTGGGCTTCTGGGCGTGGCGGGCGCGCAGCTCCACGATCGCGGCCACGGCGGCGGGGTACCTGGCGGCGCTCTGGTTGTCGCTGCCGATGGACGCCGAGCAAACGGGCTGGATGTCCTACATGCCGCTTCCCACGCCGGAACCGTCCTTCGACGTCAACCTCCCGCCGTACCCGGAGCTGGTGGTGGTCGCGGGCGCCGTGTTCGCGCACGCCCGGATGAACGGCCTGCGACCTTGGCACGTGTTGGCGATCGTCGGGTTGCCCGGCTTGCTGGTGCAGGTCACCGCGGCGACACTGCTCTCGATGGCCCTGCTGGTCGTAGCCCTGCTGGCCGCCGCCTACGACCTGGACTCCCGCCGTCCCGGCGCCTGGTACCCGCTGCTGGTCGTCGGCGTCGGCCTGGTGGTGTGGCTGGCCGTGGACAGGGTGATCCCGGCATCGCCATTTCGCGAGCCGGGGATCTCGAACCTGCCCGACGGCCAGGCCCCGCTCTTGATGGTCTCGGGCCGGAGTGCCGCCACCGAGTCGAACTCGGCGGCCGGCTACGACGAGGTCTTCCTGGCCGTCGTGGTCGCGATCGCCCTGGCCGTGTGGTCGTGGCGGCGCAAGAGCCCGATCATGCTGCTCACGGGCCTTGTCTACGTGGGATTCGCTTACGTGACCCCCAACCAGGAAACCTTGGTCGTCCCACTGTTCATCACGCTGTCGGCGCCGCCGGCGCAGTTCGTGGTCCTGGCGGGTGCGGCGCTCGCGTACGCCACGGCCACCACCCGAACTGTCGGAGGAATGCCCCTGCCGGGTCGCTAGGGTTGTCCGCCGGGGGTGGGGTGCGTGGTCGAACTGATCAGGTTGATGGCCGGGACGGTGATCGCGCTCGGTCTGGGGTTCTGGGCCTGGCGGACACGCGGTGCCACTCTCGGCGGCTCGGCCCTCGGCTACCTGATCGCGCTCTGGTACCTCTACGAGCCCGCTCCTCCGGCGCCGGGCCTGCAGTTCCTGTCCGAGGAGCAGTTCGCGGCGCTGATGTGGAGCGTCACGCCGCTGCCCGGCCCCGGCTACCCGGAGTTCGCGCTCGCCGCCGGCGCGGTCGTCGCCCACGCGCACGCCCACCGCGTGCGGCCGTGGCACGTCCTGGCGGTGGTCGGGTTCGGCGGCGCGCTGTGGGATCCGATGGCGATCCTGCTCTGCCTGGCGGCACTGGTGCTCGCCGGCTACGAGCTGCACGCCCGCCGTCCCGGCGTCTGGTACGCGCTGATGCTCGTCGGCGTCTGGCTGTGGCTGGGCGAAGCCTTCGACGGCTGGTTCATCGCCGTGGACCCGCCGGACGAGGGCTCCTTCACGATGGTGTCGGCCACCGCCGTCTCGTTCGACCACGTGGACCTCGACGAACTGGCACTCGCGGTGGTGGTGGCGGTGGGCCTCGCGGTCCTGGCATGGCGGCGGCGGAACGTGGTCGTGCTGCTCACGTCCGCCGCCTACCTGGCCGGGGCGTTCGCCGTGGAGTCGGGGTCCCTCCGGATTCCCGCCGGCCTGGTGGTCCTGGCGGGTGCGGCCGTCGCGTTCGCCACGGCCGCACCCTGGACCACTAGAACGGCTGGACGTTGGGCTGGAACACCTGGCCGTCGGCCGGGGCCTTGAGGTTCACCAGGTAGTCCGTCACCAGGGTGTCCGCGCCGGCGCTGTCACCGAGGATGCAGTGCCCGAACGAGTCCACGCTGATCAGCCGCGCGTTGCCCAGCTGCCGGGCCATGCGCTTGGAGAACTCGTACTGCGTGGCCGGGTCGTAGTAGTTGCCCACCACGACGACCGGGTTCGGCGTGCGTCGGTGCCACGGCCCGGCCCAGCGGTCGGGACGGGGCACCGGCCAGGTCGCGCACGTCAGCAGGTCGGACGCGGCCTGCTGGCGGCCGAACGTCGGCGACTCCCGCTCCCACTTCGCGGCCAGCGCCGGGAACAGCTGCGGCACGCGGACGAACGGCTTGTCCGTGCAGTTCACGCCGTAGTACGAGTCGTCGTACAGGTACTCGGTGTCGCCGGTGAGCCCGGCCCGGACGTCCGCCAGACCGCGCTTGTTCGCCAACGGCGGCAGCAACTCGGCCTGCGCGGTGAACACGGCCACGCCCGGGTGCAGCACCGCGTAGACGTTCTGCAACCACGCGGCCAGCGCCTTGAACCTGGTCGGCGCGTACAGGTCGCCGCTGACCCGGCCGATGTAGCCGTCGTGGGTCACGACCTGACCGGACGGCAGCGTGATCGACTGCGTGCGCAGGTGGTCGCGCACCTCGTCGAACTTCGCCCGCGGGTCGCCGTCGCTGTACGCGCACTTGTCGCCCTCGGCGTCACAGCGCTTGAGGAACGCGTCCAGCGCCAGTTCGAAGCCCTGCGCTCGCTGCCGGTCGTACTCCGCGCCGTTGGACGTGCGCAGCGCCGGGTCGACGTTGCCGTCCAGCACCAGGGCGCGGGACTTCGACGGGAAGATGTTGGCGTAGGTCGCGCCGAGCAGCGTGCCGTAGGAGAAGCCCACGAACGTGAGCTGCCGGTCGCCGACGCCCTGCCGCAGCAGGTCGAGGTCACGTGCCACGGCTTCGGTGGACATGTGGTTCAGCAGCGGACCCGCGTTGCGCGCGCACGCGTCCGTGTAGTCCTCGGTCGCGTCCATGGTGTTGCGGATCTCGGTGCGGGTGACCGGGATGGCGGACATGCGGCCGAAGATCTCGTTGGCCTCTTCGAGGGTCTTGAAGCAGCGCAACGGCGAACTGCGGCCGACACCGCGCGGGTCGAACCCGATCAGGTCGAACCGCTTCATGATCTCGGGCTGGAAGAACGAGCTGCCGTACGCGGAGTAGATGAGCCCCGCGCCACCCGGACCGCCGGGGTTGATGAACAGCGAGCCGACCCGGTTGGCCTGGTCCTCGGCCGGGCGCTTCATCAAGGCGACGGTGATCTTCGCGCCGTTCGGTCTGGCGTGGTCCATCGGCACCGGGTGGTTGGCGCAGCTGACCTTGTCCCGCTGCGCGGCCGGGATCTCGGCGAGCACGTCGGCCGCGCACGTCGACCACTCGATCGGGGCGGCGCCCCGCGTCTCGGCTTCGGCGGCGGCGATGCCCACGAGACCGGACATCACCGTGCCCACTGCCAGCGTTAAGGCCAGGGCTCTCTGGTGCAGTTGCATGTGGTGGCGCTCCCTCGGTTCACTCGGCGTCGCCCCTCGGTGACACCACGACGCCGTCGCGCGAGAGTGGCACTCGTCGGGGCGGGGCAACACCCGCAGAACGGAGGATTCGTGTCCGACGGACGGTTCGTGCCCGGCCTGGTCCTGTCCGAGCGCTTCTACCGGGAGGCGGTCGAACCGCTGGTCAGGCGGCACTTCGGCGAGGTGCCGCACAGCGCCGCCCGGATCGGCGCGGGTTCGGAGGTGCTGGGCTTCGACACCGAGCGGTCCGCCGACCACGATTGGGGTCCGCGTCTACAGCTGTTCCTGGACCCGGACGACACCCGCGCCGACGACATCCGGACCGCGCTGGCCGAGCACCTGCCCAAGGCGTTCCTCGGCTTCCCCACGCACTTCGAGGGCGGCGACAGCGACCACGTGAGCGCGCGGATGGCCCTCACCGAGGGGCCGGTGGACCACCGGGTGGACGTCACGGACGCGGGCACGTGGTTCGACCGGGAGCTGGGCTTCGACCCGCGCGCCGGCGTGACCGTGCGGGACTGGCTGACCGCGCCCACCCAGCGGCTGGCCGAGACGACGGCGGGCGCGGTGTTCCACGACGGGCTCCGCGTGCTGACCGCTGCACGCGAGGCGCTGGCCTGGTACCCGGACGACGTGTGGCGGCACGTGCTGGCGTGCCAGTGGCTGCGGATCTCGCAGGAGGAGGCGTTCGTCGGCCGGTGCGGCGAGGTCGGCGACGAGCTCGGGTCGGCCGTCGTCGCGGCCCGGCTGACCCGCGACCTGATGCGGCTGCGGCTGCTGGTCGACCGCCGCTACCCGCCGTACGGCAAGTGGCTCGGTTCGGCGTTCGCCCGGTACGCCGACCTGGTGCCGGTCCTGCGGGCGGTGCTCGCGGCGACCGACTGGCACGAGCGGGAGCGCCACCTGGCCACGGCGTACGAAGAGGTGGCGACCCGGTGCAACGACCTGGGGCTGGCCGAGCCGGTGGACCCGACCACCCGGCCGTACCACTCCAGGCCGTTCCAGGTGCTGCACGCCGAGCGGTTCACCGCCGCCCTGCGCGCCGCGATCACCGACCCGGAGGTGGCCGCGCTGCCGCTCGTCGGTGCCGTCGACCAGTACGTCGACAGCACCGACGTGCTCTCGCAGCCGGCCCGGATCAGGGCGCTGGAGCGCTAGCCGGCGGCGCGGGCCAACGTGAGCGCGAACCGGCCCTCCGAGTCGGTCCACCAGCGGTGCACCTCGAAGCCGGAGGCGGCCAGCTCGCGGGCCACGCCGTCAGGCCGGAACTTCGCCGACACCTCGGTCCGCAGCTCCTCGCCCTCGGCGAACTCGACGTCCAGCGCGAGCGCGGCGACGTGCGCCTTGACCGGGCGCAACGCACGCAACCGCATCTCGATCCACTCCTCCTCCGCGTTCCACAGGGCGACGTGCTCGAAGTCGTCCGGGTCGAAGTCCGCGTCCAACTCCCGGTTCATCACGCGCAGGACGTTCCGGTTGAACTCCGCCGTCACGCCCTGAGCGTCGTCGTACGCCCGGACCAGGACCTCCGGGTCCTTCACCAGGTCCGTGCCCAGCAGCAGCCACTCCCCCGCGTTCAGCACCTCGCGCACCGACGCGAAGAACTTGTCACGCTCCTCCGGGATCAGGTTGCCGATCGTGCCCCCGAGGAACGCCACCACCCGCGGCGGCGAGCCGGGCAGCAGGCCCAGGTGCTCGGTGAAGTCGCCGACCACGCCGTGCACCCGCAGCCCCGGGTAGTCGGCCATGATCGCCTTCGCCGCGTCGGTGAGCGCCGACGGCGACACGTCCAACGGCACGAACTCGGTCAACGTGCCGTGGTTGCGCAACGCGCTCAGCAGCAGCCGGGTCTTCTCCGACGAACCGGAACCCAGCTCCACCAACGCGTGCGCGCCGGTGATCGCGGCGATCTCCGCCGCCCGCGCGACCAGGATCTCCCGCTCCGCGCGGGTCGGGTAGTACTCGGGCAGCCGGGTGATCTCCTCGAACAGGTCGCTGCCGACCGCGTCGTAGAACCACTTCGGCGACACCCACTTCGGCCGCGCGGTCAGCCCCGCCCTCGCCTCGGCCCGCAGCGCGACGGCCGCGTCCTCGGGAGTCAGGTGCACGTCCAGCACTGGCTCGGTCATCCTCGTCCAATCCGTCGAACGTCCACAGTAGACACATCTGCCGTGACGACGTGCCCGTCGGGCACCTCCCGCCAACGCGGGTCGTCGTCCAACGGCTCGGAGGCCAACGTCACCGCGCCGTCGCCCGAACGCACCCACAGCGAGTGGGTCCACGTGGTGCCGGCGAGCACAGTTCCGTTGGTGAGCAAAAGGTTCAGCCGCGAACCGGGCGCGGCGGCGGCCACTTCGGACACCACGTCGGCGAGCGCCGGACCGGGCGCGGCGCCCGACGCGAGCCGGGACCGCGCCAACGCCCACAGCAGCGCCGCGTCGGTCGGCGCGTCCAACGTCAGCAGCGTCGCCACCGACAGCGTCTTGGCGACGTCCACCACGGACTCCGGCCAGTCGGCCACCCGCCCGTTGTGGCTGAACAGCCACTGCCCGTCGGTGAACGGCGCGCAGGCGGTGTCCGCCACCGGCATGCCGACCGTCGCCGACCGGACGGCGGCCAGCACCGCGCCGGACACCGTCGCCCGGCTCAGCGCGAGCAGGTTCTCGTCCGACCAGATCGTGCCCGCCCGGCGGTAGCGCAGCGCCGGACCGCCCGGCGCGGGGTACCAGCCCACGCCGTAGCCGTCCACGTTGACCGCGCCGCCGCCGCGCATGTCCCCCGGCGCGTACGACTGCCGGACCAGCGAGTTCGGCGGGTCGTGCACCAGGGCGGCGACGGGCACGGCCGGGCCCAGGTAACCCAGATGGCGGCACACGTCAGACCGACTCGTCGCGCGAGGCGTCCCGCGCGCAGCGGAAGCCGGCGAAGATCTGCCGCCGGATCGGGTAGTCCCAGTTCCGGAACGTCGAGCGCACCGCGGCCTGGTCGCTGCCGAACGACCCGCCGCGCAACACCTTGTGGTCCGGACCGAAGAACACCTGCGAGTACTCCGCGTACGGGAACACCTCGAAGCCGGTGTAGCCGTGGAAGTCGGAGCTGGTCCACTCCCACACGTCGCCGATGAGCTGGTGCACGCCCAACGCCGACGCGCCCGCCGGGTACGCGCCCACCGGCGCCGGCGTGAGGTGCCGCTGGTTCAGGTTCGCGTGCCGTTCCGCCGGGTCCTCGTCGCCCCACGGGAAGCGGCGCGACCGGCCCGTCGCCGGGTCGAACCGGGCCGCCTTCTCCCACTCGACCTCGGTGGGAAGCCGCTTGCCCGCCCACTTCGCGTACGCCTCGGCCTCGTAGTAGCAGATGTGCACCACGGGCTGCCGCGGGTCGATCGGCGCGGTGACGCCGAACGCCGTGCGGTACCACTGGTCCCCGACGCGTTCCCAGAAACGGGGCGCGACCAGGGAAGCCTTGCGCACGTGCGCCCAGCCGGCCTCACTCCACCAACGCGGGTCGGTGTAGCCGCCGTCGGCGATGAACGCCACGTACTCGCCGTTCGTCACCGGGGTGGTGTCGATGAAGAACGCCTCGGTGACGACCTGGTGCGCGGGCCGTTCGTTGTCCAGCGCCCACGCCTCGGTGGACGTGCCCATGGTGAACGGGCCACCGGGCACCAGCACCTCGGCCGGGCCCACCGGACCACCGCGCGGCGGCGGCGGGGCGTCCAGCACCGGCTCGCCCACGCGCAGCTGGTGCGTGGCGAGCATGGTCTCGTCGTGCTGCTGCTCGTGCTGCACGATCATGCCGAACGCGAACCCGCCGTCGATCAGCTTGTGGCCTTCGAGCGGGGTGCGCTCCAGCACGTCGAACACCTTGTCGCGGACCTCGCCGACGTACTTGCGCGCCTCGGCGGGACCGAGCAGCGGCAGTTCCGGACGGGCCGAGCGGGCGTGCTTGAACGCGTCGTACAGCTCGTCGATGTCCGCCCGGACCGGCTCACGGCCGCCCACGTCGCGGACCAGCCACAGCTCTTCCTGGTTGCCGATGTGGGCGAGGTCCCACACCAGCGGTGACATCAGCTTCGAGTGCTGGCGGACGAGGTCATGGTCGTCCACCGCGTCGGTGAGCAGCCTGCTGCGGTCGCGGGCGCGGGTGAGCTGGGCGGCGATCCGGTCGCGGACGCCGTCGACGTGCGACAGGTCGGCGCCGGCGATGTCTGAAGTGGTCATGAACGGCCCCCTGCGGTCTTCTCAGCGAGCGTGCGGTGCAGTTCTTCGGCGATCGCGTCCGTCTGCCCGACCGACAGGTCGGTGTTCGACAGCGCGACGCAGCCCACGTCGACCACGTCGCGCGCCGCGCGGGCGAGCACCGGGTCGTCCAGGCCGTAGCGCGCGGCGGCGAGCCAGCGGTTCGCCGCCGTCTCGGTGGCCGCCAGCACGCCGTCCACGGTCTCGGGGGTGCTGAACAGCGCAGCCATCAGCACCACCGGCGGCAGCCACTGGCCGGCCGGCGGGGTGTCGAGGTAGCGCACCTCCACGTACCCGCGCGGCCGGACCGGCGGGAACTGGAGGGTGAGGTGGTAGTCAAGGTCGTCCGCGGTCGCCGGCCGGTCGTGCGCTCCCGCGATCCAGTCGGCGAACGTGAAGCGGCGCTGTGGCAACCAGTTCGGGCCCGGTCTGCGCACCGCGATGACCGGCGTGTCGAGCACGCGCTTGGCCCAGGCGGCGGCCGGGTCGGCGCACACCGCGGCGGGGCGGGTGCGCACCGGGTCGGTGGCGTAGAGGGTGCGCATCCTGGCGCTGGCCCAGTCGGTGCGACGGCCGTTCACACCGGGCGAGTTGGCGAACAGGGCGTTGAGGACGGGGCCGAGCGCGTGCACCGCGGCCCAGCGCTTCGTCAGGTCACGGGCCAGCCCGAAGTCCAGGCACACCTGGAGGCCGGCGGTGCTGCACATCATCGTGATGCCCTCGGGCCCGAGCGGGGCGAAGGCGTGTTCCATGGCCGCGTAACGCGGGATTCGAAGCATCCGGCGCGGCGGGCGGAACGGGTCCGCGCCGCGGTGGCCGAGCCGCAGACCGGCCGGTTCGAGCAGGTCGCGCAGGTGGTCCATGTCCGCCGAGACGATCTTGATCAGATCCGTCAGCGATTCGCGCGGCGGGGTGGAGATCTCGACCTGGCCACCCGGTTCCACGGTCAGCGGTGTGCCGGAGGGCAGTGGTCGCTGCGGGCTGTCGGGGACGAGCGTCGGTGGAGCGTGCTTGCCGAGGGCGGACGCGAGGGTCTTCGCGTCGAGCGGCCTGGCCGGGTCTTCGACGTGGTGGACGGTCCATTCGAATTCGACTCCGAGCAGCCTCGGAGGTCCGTGTTTGAAGCAGACCGAGGCGACGTAGGCCTCGGCCTCTGCTCGATCCCGGAATACCGCCGGGGTGGGTCCCGGAACCGGGACATTACGCACAGCAGTCACTTTGGGCACTCCCCGTGATCATTATCGCCCGTTCGACGCTACACGGGGGCACCGACACTCGCAGCTATGTAAAAGCCTTACGGATCAACGACATGTCGGTTACCGGCACCACTCGTGACCGCCGATCAGCCGGTGCGCGGACCCGGTTCAGCGGTGGCGGTAGTCGGCGGCCCAGCGGCGGAACTCGGCGCGCGACGACGGCACGTCCAACGCGATCCGGTCCAGCACCTCGACCTGACGGCGCCCGGTGGGCACGGCGAACGACGAGCGCAGCACGCCCACGTGCCCCGCCGCGAACGGCACCAGCCGCACCGGCACGTCACGCCGGTCGGCGAGCACGTCCAACTGGTCGGCCATCACCGATCCGTCGCCGACGCACGCGTGCAACGCCGCCTCGTGCACGAAGAACCGCGCGTGCTGGAGCGCGGCCACCCCGGGACTGCCGTGCGCTCCGTCGTCACCGAGCGCGAGCGTGTACGCGGGTGTGCGCAGCGGCTCCGGGACGCACAACGTCTCGAACACCACCACCTCGCTCCCGATCGAGTTGTCGGCCGGTTCGCCGGGCCGACGACCGACCAGCCTGATCAGATCGATCAAGTCCGGTCCGCGCCGATTGCGGTCCACCGTGGACGGTCCACTCGACCAGCCCAATCCCGGCACCAGCCTCAGCGGCGGCCGGATGTCCTCACCTGCGGTCACGGTGCGCCACCGTAGTGACGTTGACCAGGGGGTTCGAGCGCTGATCGGCAAGTCCACCCCAAAGTGGAACAAGTCAAGCCGTACGTACTGATTGGATTTCCCCGGGCGGCCCTGGCAACATCGACCGGTGCCCAGGGTGAGCCAGGACCACCTCGATGCCCGCCGCCGCCAGATCCTTGACGGCGCGCGTGCGTGTTTCGCGCGTTTCGGCTACGAAGGCGCGACCGTGCGCCGTCTCGAGGAGGCTACCGGCCTGTCCAGGGGCGCGATCTTCCACCACTTCCGGGACAAGGAGTCGCTGTTCCTCGCCCTCGCCGAGGACGACGCGCTGCGGATGGCGGAGGTCGTCGCGGAGCAGGGTCTGGTGCAGGTCATGCGCGACCTGCTGGCGCCGCCCGACCCGGAGGTGGTCGAGCACCCCGCCGACTGGCTGGGCACCCGGCTGGAAGTGTCCCGCCGACTGCGCACCGATCCCGAGTTCCGGGCCCGGTGGGCGGAGCGGTCGCGCCAGCTGACCGACGCGACGCGGCAGCGGTTGGAGCGCCAGCGCGAAGCCGGGAACCTGCGCGACGACGTGGACGTGGACGTGCTGACGTCGTTCCTGGAGTTGGTGCTGGAGGGCCTGGTGTCGCACCTGGCCATGGGCCTGCCCGCGGACGACCTCGAACCCGTGCTCGACCTGGTCGAGGAGAGCGTGCGCCGCCACCGCCGCTCGGGGTGATGGTCCGGTACCTGTGGTCCGCCGGCCTCGCCCGGCTCGCGGACGAGATGGTCGCCGTGGCCGTGGTGCTGCTGGCCTTGTCGCGCACCGACTCGCCGCTGTTGTCGGGTGCCGTGATCGCCGCGTACACGGTGCCGTCGATCCTGTCCGGACCGCTGCTCGGCGCGTGGCTCGACCGGACCCGCCGGCCGGTGTCCGCGTTGGCGGCCAACCAGTTCGTGCTGTCCGCGATGGCGCTGGCGATGGTCTTCGCGTCCGCGCCGTGGCTCGTGGTCGCCGCGTTCGTCGCGGGCATCACGCTGCCGATGACGAGCGGCGGGTTCACCAGCCTGGTCCCGCGTCTGGCGACCGACCTGCCGAAGGCCACGTCGCAGGACGCGCTGTTGTTCAACGTGGCGGCGATCGGCGGGCCCGCGCTCGCGGCGGTGCTGAGCACGGCCGCGTCGCCCGCCGTGGCGGTGGCCGTGGTCGGCGCGCTGTCGTTGGCCGGCGGTCTGTGCACGACGACCTTGCGCGTGCCGCCGCACCCGCCCACCGAGCACCCGTCACTGCGTTCGGCGATGCGGCGGGGCCTGCGGCACCTGGCCACCACTCCCCCGCTGCGCGGCGCCACGGTCGCGTCGGTGATCGGGTACGGGTCGGTCGGCATGCTCGTCACGGCGCTGCCGCTGCACCTCGGCGTGCTGGGCGTCGACGAGAACCAGACCGGGATCGTGTGGGCGGCCATGGAAGTGGGCTGCGTGGCGAGCATCCTGGCGGTCCGCCGGCGGCTGCCGCGGTGGCGTCCCGAACGGGTGGTCTTCACGACCGTCGCGCTGTACGGGGCGACGCTCGCGCTCTGGCCGGTGACCGCGCACTTCCCGGTGCTCCTGGGGTTGGCGGTGCTCAGCGGCATGGCTCAGGGGCCGACGCTGACCGCCACGATCACCGCCCGCCAGCGGTACACGCCCGAGGGATTGCTGGGGCAGGTGTCGACCACCGGGGCGAGCTTGAAGGTCGGCGCGTTCGCGGCGGGCGCGGCGGGCGGCGGCGCGTTGCTCACCGCCTGGCCGCCGACGGCGGTGATCTTGCTGGTCGCGGTCGGGCAGCTGGTGGCGGCGTCGCTCGGAGCAGCAGCCGCTAGGCCGAAACAGGCGGTTCCGGCGACCCCATAGGATCGCCGACATGGCTGACCCGCGAGCTGCCCACGTGCACCGGGTGCGGGTGCGCCCGGTCGACTGCGACCGCCAGGGGATCGTGCACGCCTCGCGCTACGCGGTCTTCTTCGAGGCCGCGATGGTGGAGACCCTGCGCTCGATGCTGGGGTCATACAAGGAGTTGGAGAAGCACGGCATCGACTTCGTGATGGCCGAGACCTCCATCCGGTACCTCAGCCCGGCCCGGTTCGACGACCTGCTGCGCATCTCGGTGCGCGTGCGGACGCTCGGCACCACCACGTTGACCATGGGGTTCGACGGCGACGTGGACGGCACGCCGGTCGTCACCGGCTGGAACCGCTACGTCTCGTTCGGCACGCCGGAGCTGCGCAGCACCCCGATCCCGGCGGACTTCCGCAAGGTGCTGGAACGCCGCCCGGCCACGTCCAAGACCGCGCCCGCGCCGAGGACCGCGCCTAGGTCCGCACCCGCGCCCCGGAGCTGACCGCGTGACCCGCGCCTGAGCCCTCGGCCCGCGCCACGATCCGGCCTCCTTCGACGCGGATCGCGGTCTCGGTCTCGTCGCTCACGGCCGGCACGCCCGCCGCGCCCGCCAACGCGCCCGTCTCGTCGCACACCACCCGCACCGCGGGCCACGCGCCCACCGGGAACGCCTGCCGCAGGCTGACGCACACCTGCGCCACCACCAGTCGTGCCAACGGGGCCAGTTCCGACGGCGTGCCGGTGACCATCGCCAGGGTGACCCGCGCACCGGTCCGCACCGCCTCCTCGACGGCGGCCAGCCGGTTGAGCCCCAGCACGACGACCACGCCGTCCTCGTCCGGCGTCACCGGCTCACCACGCACGAGATCGACCACGGTCGGCGGCGTCCACGGCTTGTCCTCGCGCCGCACCGACGCACGGGCCGGCGGCGGCCACCAGTCGCTCAACTCCAGGCCCGCCAACTGCTCGCACGCGCTGACCACGTCGAACGGCTCCAGGAAGCCGGGCGCGGCGGTTGCCAGCTGGCTCGCGCCGTGCAGGGTCGTGAGCACGATCTCCGCCTTGCGCACCATCCGGAACGGCGGCGAGCCGGGCGGCGTCGTGGCCGGTTCGAGGGCTTCCATCGCCAGGCTCAGCAGCAGCGCGTCCAGCTTCAGCAACTGCGTGAACGGCCGCCGCGTGACCTCCTCCGCGACCACCTCGGGCATGAAGTCCCGCGCCAACGCGTCGTGGCTGAGCGAAGTGACCCACGCGCGGGCCAACGCGCCCAAGGCTTCGCGCACGTCCGGGCCGCGTTGCGGGTTGGTCGGTGTCGAAGCGCGCTCGACGAGGTCGGCCAGCACGGCGAAGTAGAGCGCGCGCTTACCGGGGAAGTTCGAGTACACCGCGCCCCGGGTGAGCTCGGCGCGCTGGGCGATCGTGTCGATCTTGGCGTCCCGGAACCCGCGTTCGGCGAACTCGGCGCGGGCCGCGTCCAACACCCGTGCCCGGTTGCGCTCCTGCGCTTCCGCCCTGCTCAGCCGCACCATCACGCACCCCGTTTGCCACGCGTCACGCAGTCAAGATACCGTCACCATTCAGATGATGAGAACATCTGATCTGAACATGTGGAGGCCCGCGGTGACCGTTCCCGAGATCGACCCCGCCAACCCCGAAGTGCTGCACGACCCGTTCACCGCCTACGCCAAGGCCCGCGAGGACTCGCCGGTGGCGCGGATGACCGTGCCCGGCATGGGTGACCTGTGGATCCTGACCCGGCACGAGGACGCCCGCGCGATGCTCGGCGACCCGCGCTTCGAGCTGAACGCCAACAGCTTCATGCGCCTGCCCGGCATCCCGGACCACTGCCTGCCGTACCTGCGCACGATGTCCGAGATGGAGGGTCCGGAGCACGTCCGGCTGCGCAGGCTGGCCGCGCCCGCGTTCACCGCGCGTCGGGCGGAGGGCTTCCGGCCGCGCATCGAGGCGATCGTGGCCGCGCTGCTCGACGCCCTGCCGGACGGCGACACGGTGGACCTCATGCCGCACTTCGCCCGCCCGCTGCCGATGGACGTGATCTGCGAGCTGGTGGGCATCCCCGCCGAAGACCGGCCGCGGTGGCGTGAGTACGGCGCGGCCGTGGTGGCGGGCTACGGACCGGGGTTCCTCGCCGCGATCCCGGGGATCATCGAGGGCGCGAAGGCGGCCGTCCAGCTGCGCCGGACGTCACCGGGTGACGACCTGATCTCCCAGTTGCTGCGCGTGCAGGACGACGACGGCGACCGGCTGTCCGACGCCGAGCTGGTCACCCTGGTGTGGCAGCTGGTGCTGGCCGGGCAGACTCCGGCGAACCTCATCGTCAACGGCCTGGAAGCGCTGCTCACCCACCCCGACCAGCTCGCGGCCCTGCGGGCGGACCCCAGCCTGATGCCGCGCGCGGTGGAGGAGCTGACCCGGTGGGTCGGCCCGCAACTGCTCACCGCGCCCAGGTACACGCGGGAGGAGGTGACCGTCGGCGACGTGGTGATCGACAAGGGCCAACCGGTGATGGCCGCGATCATGTCCGCCAACCGCGACCCGCGCGTGTTCGCCGCGCCGGACGACCTGGACGTCACCCGGGAGCCCACGGCCGGGCACCTCGGCTACTCGCACGGCCCGCACTTCTGCCTCGGCGCGGCGTTCGCCAAGGTGCAGACCGAGGTGGCGCTTTCCGCTGTGCTGCAACGGTTCCCGGACCTGGCACTGGCCGAGGCGCCACAGGCCATTCCGGACGGCGGCACGTGGCGGCTCGCGTCGCTGGTCGTCAAGACCCGCGGCGCGGAGTGATCAGGCCCGGAATGATCAGCCACGGAATGATCAGGCGCTGAAGAACTCGGCCACGATCCGGTCCGCGATCTCGTCGACGGTCCGGCCGTCGGTGTCGACCACGAGATCGGCGTCCGGCGTGGACGCGGGAACGGCCAGCCGGCGCAGGTCCTCCGCCGACCGTCCCCGGAGGTCGTCACCGGGGATGGGCGGACCCTCTCCCCTGCCCCGCATGAGCAGGCGGGCCACGAGCTCGTCGTGGCTCGCGTCCAGCCTGCACAGCTTCGCCTCCGGCAGCAGGTCGGCGTACTCGCCGGAGACGACGAGGTGCCGGGCGCCTTCCTCACGATGGGTGCGCCAGACCGCGTCGAGCCGGCGTGCCTGGCGTGCCGCGTCGAGCGGCGGCGTGGCGAAGGTGATCTGGGCCAGGTCGACGTAGCCGGCCTTGGTGGTCGTGGTGAGCCGGGTGAACACCGCCCAGCCCACCACCGACTTGCCCACCGCACGCGGTCCGGTGATCCAGAGGACGGTCAATCGATCCACCTCGCGCGCACGTCGGCCGCGACCTCGGCGGGCGCACGGCCGTCGGTGTCCACGGTGAAGTCGCCGAAGTCGGCGCGGTCCAGCTCGTCGGCTTCGGCCAGCACCAGGTCGACCTGGTCGGTGAGCCAACCCCGGCCGAGGAACCGGGTCCGCAGTTCGGCGCGGTTCACCCGCAACCGGCACAGCGTGACGTCCGCGCCGGGCAGCCGGTCGGTGTAGCGGCGGGCGGTGGCCGTGGTGTCGAGACCGCCGGAGACGACGAGCGGGGCGTCCTCGAACTCCGGCCACAGCGCGCCGAGCGCACTGGACTTGACCCGGTGGTTCTCGGGGTCGTCGGCGGACTCCGGGTAGCAGAGGCCGAGCTGGTCGGTGTCGACGTACGCGGCGCGGTCGAGCGTGCGGTAGACCAGCCAGCCGACCGTGGACTTGCCGACGCCGGACGGGCCGAAGAGCCAGAGGACGGTGGTCATCGCGCCGGAGGGTAGTGCGGCCGGGTCCGGCGCGGCGAGGTGTTTTCGGGCGTGACGAATCGACACCCGATCGGGCAAACCATCAGCTGGGATTCAGGAATGTGGTGCATGCTTGTGGGGCGCGTCGACCCGCCGCACCGCCGCCGCGGCGGGTCGTTGCGTTTTATCCGCATTAATGCGGACTTCTCGGGTCACTCAGTTGCGCCGACCACCGACTCGTTCCCGCCCGTCGTGGTCCTGCCGGGCCCGCTCGACTTTCTCCAGGTTGACCGCCGTCCACTCGGCCAAGGCCGCGAACAACGGCGCGAGGCTGCGGCCGAGTTCGCTGATCTCGTACTCGACCCGCGGCGGGACTTCGGCGTGGTAGGTGCGGATGACGAGCCCGTCGCGTTCCAGTTGCCGCAACCGCTGGGTCAGCACCTTGGGCGTGATCGTGGTGATGCGGCGGGACAGCTCCACGAACCGCAGCCGGCCGAACTCGTTCAGCGTCCACAGGATCGGCGTCGTCCAGCGGCTGAACACCATGTCGACCACCGGCGCGATGGGGCACGCCAGCTCCGGATCCGACGTCTCGCCGGCCGTCCACGTTGTGCCACTGGTCACAGCGAGCCCCTTCCGCCATTACTTTCCCCTAGGTACCTACTATACCGAGGACAGTAACTTCCCCCGAGTACGCAGTGAGCGACTACTCGGGAGTGGACATGATCGTGGTGACTGGGGCGACGGGGAACGTCGGCCGGACGCTCGTGCGGGCACTGGACTCGGCCGGTGAGCAGGTGACCGCCGTGTCGCGCAAGATCTCGGCGGTGGACGTGCCCGCGGGGGTGCGCACGCTGGCGGCGGACCTGATGGAACCGGAAAGCCTCAAGCCGGCGCTCGACGGCGCCGACGCGCTGTTCCTGCTGACCGCCACCGCCGACTGGATGGCGGCCGGTGGCGACGGGACCGTGCTGGGAGGCGTCCTCGACCTCGCGCGGGCCGGTGGCGTCCAACGGGTCGTCCTGCTGTCCTCGCAGGGCGTCGGCACGGGCCGCCACCCGTCGGAGCTGGAGGACGCCGTCAAGGGGGCGGGGCTGCCGTGGACGATGCTGCGGCCCGGCGGTTTCGACTCGAACGCCTTCGCGTGGGCCGCGACGATCCGCGCGGAGAGGGTGGTCGCGGCGCCGTTCGGCGATGTCGCGCTGCCCACCGTCGACCCGGACGACATCGCCGAGGTGGCGGCCGTGGCGCTGCGGCAGCCGGGTCACGCGGGCGCGACGTACGTGCTGACCGGCCCCACCCCGATCACTCCCCGGCAGCAGGCGGCGGCGATCGGGGACGCGCTGGGCGAGCCGGTGCGGTTCGTCGAGCAGACCCGTGACGAGGCACGGGCGCAGATGCTGGGGTTCATGCCCGCGCCGGTCGTGGAAGCCACCCTCGGCATCCTGGGCACGCCGTCTGCGGAGGAGCAGCGGGTGAGCCCGGACGTCGAGCGGGTCGTCGGCCGTCCGGCCCGCACGTTCGCCGACTGGGCCGCGCGCAACGCCGCCGCGTTCAAGTGATCCGTCGTTACGCCGTACGGGTGCACTAGATCAAGTCTGCGCACGGTCCCGTGGACCGATACCCGGCTCGGGGTGCGGTTCGGGCCAACGTTTGGTGCACTCGTGGGGTGGATCTGATCGAGGCTCACGGACGCGCGATGACGGAGTTCGACTCGCGGGTGCGCCGGGTGCGCCCCGAGCAGTGGGACTGGGGCACACCTTGCAAGGAGTGGACGGTCCGCGACCTGGTCAACCACCTGGTCCACGAGCAGCTGTGGGCGCCGGAACTGCTGGCCGGCTGCACGATCGAGCAGGTGGGCGACCGCTTCGACGGCGACCAGCTCGGTGAGGACCCGCTGCACTCGTGGGTGCTGGCGGCGGCCGCGGCGAGGGAGGCGTGGATCGCGCCGAAGGCGTTGCTGAAGTCGGTCCACCTGAGCTCCGGCAAGTCGCCGGCCACGGAGTACGGCTGGCAGATGACGACCGATCTGGCCGTGCACGCGTGGGACCTCGCCCGCGCCATCGGGGTGGACGAGCGGATCGACCCGGACGTGGCCGAGGCGGTGCTCGAGTACATCGAGCCGAACGCCGAGTCGTGGGCGGCGAGCGGGCTGTTCGACCCGCCGGTGCCGGTGCCCGCGGACTCGGACGCCCAGACCAGGCTGATCGCACTGCTCGGCCGCACGCCCTGAGCAGCGCCCCGGAGGCTTTGGCCCGAGGTCGTGCCGCCAGCGGTCTTGCCGCCGGAGGTCTTGCCGCCAGAGGTCTTGCCGCCAGAGGTCTTGCCGCCGGAAGTTTGCGGTGGGGGGAGCCTCGGAAACTCCCCCCACGGCCCATTCCTTGGCACGGGCGGGGCCCCCGCGACCAAGCCTCCGTCACGCGCCCCGTCCCACGCAGCTCCCCCTATCGCCTGCGTGGGACGGGGCGTGCCTCCCCCTTACCGCGTGCGGCGTCCCCGACATCCCGGCGCACAGGACAGTGATAACCCAACAGGCGTTGTCCATGGTCGGTCACCTGACACCTGACAACGTTTCCCGGACAACGTGGCGCCGGTCACGGACCGTTGACGCCCGGCTCCCAGCTCTCCGGCCGACCGCTCTCGGTCAGCAGCAGCTGCCAGTCGCCGAAGCCCATCGGCGCGTCGTGGTGCCACGGGAACCGGCCCTCAGCGGTCGGCACGATGATCTGGAGGGCGGCGAAGTCGCCCTTGCCGTAGAGCAGGAACGCGCTGCCGAAGAACTCCGGGTAGAAGCCCTTGAACACCCGCTCGAACGTGACCGGCACGCCCTCGAAGAAGTCGTAGTAGAGCCGGCCCGGCACGAACCGCTCACCCTTACGGGCACGGTCGACGTAGGCGTGGATGAGCACCTTGGCGTGCTCCTCGGGCAGTCCGAGCACCACCGCCTCGGCAACGCCGAATCTGCGCCAGGCGCCGACGGAGAACGAGTACCCGGCGCCTTCGGCGTCCTCGGGCACGGAGACCACCGCGTGGCCGTGCAGTTCGGCCTGCGTCAGCAGCCAATTGCGCAGGTTGATGTCTTGTGGGCTCGGGGCGGCAGGGCTCGACACCCGGCCCATTGTGCCCGTTCCGTCCGTTAACCCCGCATAAGCACCGCTCCGACACAGCCGACAGCCCCGCGCCGGGCACGACCGGACGCGGGGCTGCGGAGACGAGAGCGGGAGGTCAGTCGACCTCCGCCATCACCTCGTCGGTGACGTCGAAGTTCGCGAACACGTTCTGCACGTCGTCGCAGTCCTCGAGCGCGTCGATCAGCTTGAAGATCTTCCGCGCGCCGTCCGCCTCCAGCTGCACGGACACCGACGGCAGGAAGTTCGCCTCGGCCGACTCGTAGTCGTACCCGGCGTCCTGGAGCGCCTTGCGCACCGCGACCAGGTCACCGGCCTCGGACACGACCTCGTAGCTCTCGCCCAGGTCGTTGACCTCCTCGGCGCCCGCGTCCAGCACCGCCATCAGCACGTCGTCCTCGGACAGGTCGCCCTTCGGCACGATCACCACGCCCTTGCGGGCGAACATGTAGGCCACCGAGCCGGGGTCGGCCATCGAACCGCCGTTGCGGCTCATCGCGGTGCGGACCTCGGACGCGGCCCGGTTGCGGTTGTCGGTCAGGCACTCGACCAGCACCGCCACGCCGTTGGGGCCGTAGCCCTCGTACATGATGGTCTGCCAGTCCGCGCCGCCCGCCTCCTCGCCGCCGCCGCGCTTGCGCGCACGCTCGATGTTGTCCAGCGGCACGGAGTTCTTCCGCGCCTTCTGGACGGCGTCGTACAGGGTCGGGTTGCCGTCGAGATCGCTACCACCGGTGCGGGCCGCCACCTCGATGTTCTTGATCAGCCGCGCGAAGAGCTTGCCGCGCTTGGCGTCGATTGCGGCCTTCTTGTGCTTGGTGGTCGCCCACTTCGAGTGGCCGCTCATTTGTCCTCCGTCGAATACTCAGCCCGCCGCACGGACCATGTCCACGAAAAGGCGGTGCACCCGCCCGTCGCCGGTCAGTTCCGGGTGGAACGAGGTGGCGAGCACGTGCCCCTGCCGAACCGCGACGATCCTACCGGCGGCCTCTCCCGCGTCCGGTGATTCGGGCACCCGGGCGAGCACTTCCACCTCTGGACCCGCCGATTCCACCCATGGGGCGCGGATGAACACCGCGTGCACGTCGCCGACGTCGGTGAAGTCGAGATCGGACTCGAAGGAATCCACCTGCCGGCCGAACGCGTTGCGCCGCACGACGATGTCGAGCCCGCCGAGCTGGTGCTGGTCCGGCCGCCCGTCGAGGACCTGGTCGGCGAGCAGGATCATCCCGGCGCACGACCCGTAGGTCGGCATGCCTTCCTTGATCCGCGCGCGCAGCGGTTCCAGCAGGTCGAACGTGGCGAGCAGCCGGCTGATGGTCGTCGACTCGCCGCCCGGCAGCACCACGCCGTCGACCTCGGCCAGTTCCTCCGGCCTGCGGATCGGACGGGCGAGGACGTCGGCTTCCGCCAACGCCACGAGGTGTTCACGGACGTCGCCCTGGAGGGCGAGGACACCGACGACGGACACGGCTGGGATTCCTCTGTCAGGTTGTCGGCTCCGCCGACGGTCTAATTGAACCCCACCAGCCTAGGTGACCGGGCCGGACGGCTGCTCGTGGCACCCGTCCGACCCGGTCGGCCTTCCCGCGGCGCGCTAGTGGTCGCGCACCGCGACCCGTTCGGCGGCCTGGTGGGCTGCCGAACGACGGGCTTGGACGGCTCGCCTGCCGACGGAGGGCGGCACGGCGGGCACCGGAGACACGAGATCCGCTCGACGGTCCGACAAAGATGGATTCGCCGCGGATGCATTGGGTTGCCGGCGGGGCGGGAGAACCGAATTGTGCGGAGACCGCAGTTCGGCGGTCATCACGTCGCCGGCTTCTCGTCGAGGAACGAGCAGACGCGCACGGAGACCCGTTGTGGCAGGTCCGGCAGCCGCACAGCCCGATTGGGGCACTCGACGGCGTCCGACTCCGCAGCACGCTGCTCATTCCTGACGACCGCACATTAGTGGCTCGCGGCGGGCTCCCGGAAACCGCTTGAGGAAGATTTGATGTAATCCTGTTCACAAGGTCCGGAAAGCGCCTGGTCGAGGTCCTCCCAAATGTCCTCGACGTCCTCCAGGCCGACGCTCAGTCGCAGCAGGTTCGCGGGCACGCCGGACGCCTCGCGGGCAGCGTCTGGCACCAGCCGGTGAGTGAGCGCGGCGGGGTGCTCGATCAGCGAGTCGACCGAGCCGAGGCTGACGGCGGGCGTGACGAGCCGCAGCCTGTGCACCACCGCCGCCGGGTCTTCGCGGGTGGTGAACGCGAGCATCGCGCCCGGACCGCGCATCTGCGTGCCGATCAGTCCGGCCGGGTCGGCGCCGGGCAGGCTCGGGTGCCGCACGAGGCCGGTGCCGGGGTGCGCGTCGAGTCGTGCCGCCAACTCGACCGCGCCGCGCTGGGCCGCCTCGACGCGCAGCGGCAGCGTGGCCAGGCCGCGGTGCATGAGGTAGCCGCCCAACGGGTGCAGCACGGCGCCGGTGATGATCCGGACCTGGCGCAACGGCGCGGCGTGCTCCTCGTCGCACGCCACCACGCCGCCGAGCACGTCACCGTGGCCGCCCAGGTACTTGGTGCCCGAGTGCAGCACGTAGGTGGCGCCGTGGGCCGCGGGGTTCTGGAGCACGGGCGTGGCGAACGTGTTGTCCACGACCACCGGCACGTCACCGGCCTGCGCGACGACGGCGGCGATGTCGAGCAGGTCCAGGTTGGGATTGGCCGGTGTCTCGACCACCACGAGGCCGGTCTGCGGGGTGATCGTGTCGGCGACCTCGTCGGCGGCGGCGTAGGTCGTGCGGACGCCGAGCAGGCCGGACGACAGGAGGTGGTCCGTGCCGCCGTAGATGGGCCGCACCGCGACCACGTGCGTCTTGCCGGTCAGCACGCAAGCGGCCTGCACCACGGCGGTCACGGCGGCCATGCCGCTGCCGAACGCCACGGCAGCGCTCGTGCCCTCCAGCGCGGCCAGGGCCTGCTCGAACCGGGCCACGGTGGGGTTGTGCAGCCGGGAGTAGACCGGCGAGGTGGCCCGCGCCGCGCCCTCGGCGAACGCCTGGAGCGCGTGGCCGCCCTCGGTCTGGTCGGGGATCGGGTAGGTGGTGGACAGGTCGATCGGCAGGGCGTGCACGCCCAGGTCGGCGAGGTCGTCGCGCCCACCGTGCACCGCCGTCGTTCGCAACCGCGTCATGCCCGAATCGTGGACTTATCGTCGGCCGCGGAGGGACACTTCCGCAGGTTGTTCGGCGGGCGGAGGGATTCGGCGTGTTGGATTCAGTGGACGCGGCCATCGTGCAAGAGCTCCAGAAGGACGCACGGCTGCCCAACAAGGATCTTGCGGACCGGGTCAACGTGGCGGCGTCCACGTGCGTGGTCCGGCACCGGGCGCTGCGCGAGCGCGGCGTGATCACCGGCTACCACGCGGAGGTCGACCTGGCCGCCGTCGGACGGCCGGTGCAGGCGATCATCGCGGTGCGCGTCCGGCCGCACACGAGGGCGATCGTGGAGCCGTTCATGGACTACGTGCTGTCGTTGCCGGAGGTGATGGCGATGTCGCACGTGGCCGGGCCGGAGGACTTCCTGGTGCACGTCGCCGTCGCCGACACGGCCCACCTGCAACGCCTCGTCCTGGACCGCTTCACCACCCGGCGGGAGGTGAGCGAGGTGCAGACGAACCTGCTGTTCCAACACGTCCGCAAGCACACCGTGCCGCCGGTGGGAGACGACCGGTGGTCTTGAGCACGTGGCCAAGGCGGGGCCAGCGCGAGGCCGGGGCGGGGTCGGGGCTCGGTTTTCCGGGCCCTCGACCCCACGTCCGGTCAGGAGGTGATCCGCACCGACGACGTGCCCGCGCCGTGCGACTTGCCCGGCGAGCGGACGCCGTTCACGGTCGAGGTGTCGAAGGCGAACGTGATGACCGCCGTGGCGATGGCGTCGGCGTTGACGTCCAGCGCCTCCGCGTTGACGTTGCCGCGCAGGTCGTAGCCCGCCGCCAGCTGTGCGTACAGCGCCGCGTCGGCACCGTCCGCGACAGGCGTGAAGCTGTCGCACGGCTGGTGGTAGCACGGGTCGTACGCCGCGCCCGCCACACCGCCGTACAGCGCCGCCTGGGCCGCCGTCTTCACGCCCTCCGCCCCGGTGAACAGGCCACCGGCCGGGATGCCCACCGCGATGAACGGCCCGTAGTCGGACCGGCCGGAGAACTCGGTGTCCTCCGACGGCACGCCGCGGTCTGCGTAGAACTTCTCGAACACGTCCTCGATCTCCGCCGAGCCGGGCGGGATGAAGCCGGGCGGTGCGGTGCCGCTGGAGTTGTCGCCGTCGTAGACGCCGTTGAAGTAGTTCGGCGAGCCGACCATGTCGAAGTTCAGGTACAGCGCGATCCGGTCCTGCTCGGCCTGCGGCAGCGTCGCGATGTAGTGCTCCGAACCGAGCAGGCCCTCCTCCTCGGCGCCCCACCAGGCGAACCGGACCAGGTTGTTCGACTTCACCTTGGCCATCTTGACCGCGACCTCCAGCAGCGCGGCGGAGCCGGTGCCGTTGTCGTTGATCCCCGCGCCGTCCTGGACGCTGTCGAGGTGCGCGCCGGCCATCACGGTGTTGCCGGTGAGGCCTGCCCGCGACTCGGCGAACACGTTCCACGCGGTGCGGGTGTCGGACAGGAAGTCGACCTTCACGCGGACGACGCGCGGACCGTCGGAGGCCAGTTCCGCGCCGACCGCGAAGGTGGCGAAGACGACCGGGATCGCCAGGCCTGGTGTGTCGCCGATCGGCGTGGACAGGCCGGTGCGGCCCGGCTGGCCCTCGTTGAACAGGATCACGCCGACCGCGCCCGCCGCCTGGGCGTTGAGCGTCTTCTGGGCGAACCCGCACGAGCCGCGTTGCAGCAGGGCAATGTTGCCCGCCGGGAACGTCACGAAGTCGGACGCCTCGCAGCCGCTGGTGTTGGAGTTCGGGTCGGGGCCGGGCGGGATGACCACGTCCACGGGGACGACCGTGCTGGTGACCTCGCCGATGAACGTCGGGGTGAAGCCGTTGCGGGTGAAGTCGCGGTCCACGACGTAGGTCTTGGCCGTGGGCGTGAGCTGCTGGAGCTCGGACTTCTCCTCGCTGTAGGGGAACTCGAACTCCTGCACGGTGGGCGCGTAGCCGGAGGAGGTGAGGGTGTCGACCACGTAGTCGACCGACGCCCGGTAGCCCGGTCTTCCCGCGGCCCGGTCGCCGTGGACGTCGGCGATGTCCTGGAACGCGTCGAGGTGGCGCATCACCCCGTCGAGCGTGACGGCTTTGGTGAGCTTGGCGGGTGAGTTGTTGTTGGGATCGGCAGCGGCCGGCCCGACCACGAGGAGTGGTGCGATCAGGACGAGCGCGGAGGTGACGGCGAGCCGCCTGCGGCGGGTACGAGAGGGCATGGCTTGCCTCCATGTGTGACAGACGCCACTAATGGGGTCGCCCGGACGTGGGTCATCCGTTACACCGATCAGCCCAACGCGACGCTGTGTCACCCGCTACTGGGGCTATCCTTGCCAGGGGCGCACGTTGCCCCAGTCCCACGTCGGCATGGGCTCGGCGGGGTTCGGCTCGGCGCCGGGCCGCGAGAAGATCACCGCCATCCTGGTGCCCCACTCCAGGTAGCCGACGAACGCCGAGCGGAACTCCGGGTCGTCCGGCAGGCCGACGTCGTCCGCCGTGTCGAGCAGCAGCGACACCCAGCGCTTGCGCTGCTGCTCGGTGATCCCCTTGCCCAGGTGCCGGCCCACCATCCCCCGGTGCCCGCCGCGCGACGTCGAGTAGGCGCTCGGTCCGCCGAAGACCTCACCGAGCCAGTCCGCGACGTGGTGCGCGTGGTGGGGATCCATACCGGCGAACAACGGCGCCAGCAGCTCGTCCTCGGGCACGCGCAGGTAGAAGGCGTGGAGCAGCTTCTCGAACGCCTCCGCGCCGCCCGCCCACTCGTAGAGCGTGGGCGCCGGCCGGCCGATGTCGACCGGCTCGTGCCGGCGCGGTTCGTCGGCGTACGCGGCGAAGTCGGCGAGTTCGGCGGTGAACGGCGCGAAGTGCGGCCCGGCGCGGAAACCGTCCGGATCCGCCGCCCAGGTGAGGCGGACGACGTAGTCCCCGTCGCCCTTGGTCAGCTCGAAGTCGTGGCACTCGGGGGCGGCGGCGAGGTGCGCGGCGGCACGTCGGTAGGCGGCCTCGAACGCCTCGGCGCGGTCGGCCGGCACCCCGTAGCGGGTGTACTCGATCATCATTTCGGCAGTCGAGCACCTCCGGCCGGACCGGGGCAAGCGCGTTGTCGAGCCGGCGCGGTGGACGTGTGTTAGCAAGGGGGCATGGGGACGACCTTGACAACCTCCCCTCCCTGAAGAGAGGGGATTCCCCGCCGGGCTCGCGCCCGACAGTTCCTGCTTCTTCTCCCCCGGAAGGGAGGTTTCGCCGGATGCCTCGCCGACTAGCGTCGGGTCGGTCTTACCCCGGCTCCACAGGCCGTGACCGCCTGCCCGGCGGCCAGGATGTTGCGCGCGGCGTTCACGTCGCGATCGTGCCGTGCCCCGCAGTCGCACGTCCACTCGCGGACGTGCAGCGGCAACGTGTCCAGCACGTACCCGCAGTCCGAGCACGTCTTCGAGCTGGGCAGCCACCGGTCGACCACGACCAGGTCACGGCCGTACCAGTCGCACTTGTACTCCAGCATCGACCGCAGATCCGACCAGGACGCGTCGGAGATCGCGCGGGCCAACGACCCGTTGCGCAGCATGTTGCGGACCGCCAGGTCCTCGATCACGACCAGTTGGTTCTCCCGGACGAGTCGAGTGGTCAGCTTGTGCAACAAATCCCGCCGACGGTCGGCGATACGGGCATGGACACGAGCCACCCGCAACCGGGCCTTGACCCGGTTCGCGGAACCCTTCTCCTTGCGGGCCAACGCCCGCTGGGCGCGGGCCAGGCGTTCCCGGTCCCGCCGCTCGTGCTTCGGGTTGGTGATCTTATCCCCGGTCGACAGCGTGACCAGGGAAGTGATCCCCGCATCGACACCCACGACGTGATCTGTGGGTGGGGCGTGGATTATGGTGGTTTCGACCAGGATCGACACGTGCCACCGTCCGGCCGGGTCACGCGACACGGTCACCGTGGACGGCTCGGCGCCCTCGGGCAACGGCCTGGACCACACGATGTCCAGCGGCTCGGCCATCTTCGCCAACATCAGCCGGCCGTCGCGCCAGCGGAACGCAGACCGGGTGTACTCGGCGGAAGCCCTGCCCCGCTTGCGGGACTTGAACCGCGGATAGCGAGACCGCTTCTCTCAGAACGCCGCGAACGCCGACTGCAAGTGTCGCAGCGACTGCTGCAACGGCACCTCGTTGAGAAACCCCAACCCGTCGGTCTTCTTCCACGCAGTGAGCAGGGCCGAGGTCTGCACGTAGTTCACCCGACGCTGCTCCCCGAACCACGCCTGCGTGCGGGCCTCCAACGCCCGGTTGTAGACCACCCGCACACACCCGAACGTGCGCAACAACTCCACTTCCTGCGCCGAAGACGGATGAAAACGGTACCGGAACGCCCGCTTCACCACCGACCCCGACACCATGATTCACATTAACACCCAGCGAATGAGCCTTGCCGATGCGGTCGAGCATCGGTTTCCTCCCCGACATGAACGCCGGGGTATCCACCGACAGGAGCCCAGATGAGCGACACCGACTCGTTGCGCGACCTGCTCGACGGCCGCTGGGGGACGCTGCGCCGGAACTCGATGGAACTCCTGGCCGGGCTGCCGCATCCCGGCGACTTGGGCCGCGAGGAGTACCGGGCGTGGGTGCTGGAGCAGCTGCACGCGTTGGCCGACGGTGGTCATCCGCTGATCGGGTTCCCGGCCGAGTACGGGGGCCGCGACGACGTGGGCGGCTCGGTGGTGGCGTTCGAGGTGCTGGGGTTCGGCGACCTGTCGCTGATGGTCAAGGCCGGTGTGCAGTGGGGTCTGTTCGGCGGCGCGGTGCAGGCGTTGGGCACGACCGGGCACCACGACCGCTACCTGCGCGCGATCATGGACCTGGAGCTGCCGGGCTGCTTCGCGATGACGGAGACCGGGCACGGGTCGGACGTGCAGAACCTGCGCACCACGGCGACCTACGATCCGTCCACTGAGGAATTCGTGGTGCACACGCCGGACGTGTCGGCGCGCAAGGACTACATCGGCAACGCGGCCCGTGACGGGCGGATGGCCGTGGTGTTCGCGCAGTTGGTGACCGGCGGCGAGGGGCACGGCGTGCACGCCCTGCTGGTGCCGATCCGGGACGCGGAGAGCGCGCCGATGCCGGGTGTGCGGATCGAGGACTGCGGGCCGAAGGCCGGTCTGAACGGCGTGGACAACGGGCGGCTGTCGTTCGACCAGGTGCGCGTGTCTCGGGAGAACCTGCTCAACCGGTACGGCGACGTGACGCCGGACGGCACGTACTCCAGTCCGATCGAGGGCGAGGGCCGCCGGTTCTTCACCATGCTCGGCACGTTGGTGCGCGGGCGGATCAGCGTCGCCGGCGGGGCGGGCAGTGCGACCAAGAAGGCGTTGGCGCTGGCGATCCGTTACGGCGACACGCGGCGGCAGTTCACCCGGCCGGACACCGGCGCCGAGGTCGTGGTGCTCGACTACCTGGCCCACCAGCGGCGGCTGCTGCCCGCGTTGGCGACGTCCTACGCGTTGCACTTCGCGCAGGAGGAGTTGGTCGCGGCGCTGCACGACGTGGCGGACGACCGGCAGCAGCGGGAGTTGGAGTCGCGGGCGGCCGGGCTGAAGGCGGTGGCCACCTGGCACGCGACGCACACGATCCAGACGTGCCGGGAGGCGTGCGGCGGCGCGGGGTACCTGTCGGAGAACCTGATCGCCGGGCTCAAGGCGGACACCGATGTGTTCACGACGTTCGAGGGCGACAACACGGTGTTGTTGCAGTTGGTCGCCAAGGGGCTGCTGACCAGTTACCGCGACCACGTCGGCGATCTGGATCCTTGGGGCATGGCGCGGTTCGTGGCGGATCAGGCCGTGGGCGTGGTGATCGAGCGGACGGCCGCGCGGGCGATCATCGACCGGTTGGTCTCGGGCAGTTCGGACGCGTTGCTGGACCGGGGCTGGCAGGTGCGGCAGTTCGAGGACCGCGAGAAGCACGTGCTGGAGGGGTTGGCCCGGCGGTTGCGGCGGGCGTCCAAGGAGAACGCGTTCGACGTGTTCAACGCCGCGCAGGACCACGTGCTGCATGCCGCCCGTGCGCACGTGGACCGGGTGGTGCTGGAGGCGTTCGTGGCGGCGGTGGACCGGTGCGGCGACCCTTCGGCCTCGGCGCTGCTGGACCAGGTGTGCGACCTGTACGCGTTGAGCACGATCGAGGCGGATCGGGCTTGGTTCCTGGAACACGGGCGGCTCACGCCGCAGCGGGCGAAGGCCGTTTCGCAGGCGGTGAACGAGCTTTGCGGGCGGTTGCGACCGCGTGCTCGGGCGCTGGTGGACGCGTTCGGTATCCCGGAGACGTTGCTCACGGCCCCGATAGGCGTCTGAAAGGTCCAGAATAGGCGTTATGGATGACAGCGCGCAGATCAGTCTCGGTCTGGCCCGGTACGTGCAGGCGGTGGCCGAGGAGGTCGGCGTGCCGCCCGAGGGCACCGAGTTCGAGGTCAGCGACACCGCCACCGCGTACCTGGGCTTGGAGGGGCCGGGACGTGACCTGATGCTGCTGTGGAGCGAGCACCGCGGTTGGTCGATCGCGGTGGAGACCGATCCGACCGAGAAGCCGCTGGTGGTAGCCCATCTCGGCCTACCGCTCGTGCCGCCGCCGGACGCGGTGGCGAAGTTCGTGGACGACGTGCTGGCGGGCAAGCCGGGCAGCCCGGAGCCGGACCTGGCCGGCACCCGCGACCGCCACCGGCTCGCCAACCGGCTGAGCGATTACCTGTAGCCGGTCAGGTGTCGCGGCGCTTGACCCCCGTCATCGTCCGCCTCGGCCCGCGGGACCGGACTAGGAGACGCCCAGGAACCGCAGGCCGGCGGTCGTCGCGGCGGCGAGGACCACCACCACCACGAACGGGGCCTTCCGCCACGCCGCGATCCCACCGACCACCACGCCGATCGGCAGTGCGAGCCCCGCGAAGCCTTGGCCCTTGGTCAGCGTGGACGTTGCGACGAGCGCGAACAGCAGGACCGTCGCAGAGGTGGACATCAGCAGCTTGACCCGGTCCGACAGCTTGAGCCGGTCGCGCAGCAGCGGTCCGGACAGGCGGATCACGTAGGTGCCGGCGGCGAGCACGAGGATGGCGGTCAACGTCATGCGGGCACCTTCTGACGTGCGGTGATCAGCAGTCCGACCACCGCGCACAGCACCGGCACGCCCGCGGGCAGGAACGGTGTGGCGGCCAGCGCGACGGCCGCGCCGAGCAGGGCGGCGTTCCTGGTCGCGGCGTCCTTGAGCGCGGGCAGCAGGAGCGCGAAGAGCGCCGCGGGGAACACCGCGTCCAGCCCGAAGGCGTTCGGGTCGCCGATGTTCTGCCCGATGAACGCGCCCGCGACGACCGACACGTTCCAGGCGATGAACAGCGAGATGCCGCACAGCCAGTAGGCGGTCTTGGCCTTGCGCGGGTCGGGTTGGGCCATCGCGAAGGCGGTGGTCTCGTCGATCAGGAGGTGGCTGCCGACGAGCCGTTGGACCAGGCCCTTGCCCAGCACGTCGCCGACGGCCAGGCCGAACGGCAGGTGGCGGACGTTGAGCAGGAGCCCGGCCACGACCGCGGCGGCCGGGCTGCCGCCGGCGGCGACCACGCCGACCGCCATGAACTGCGCGCCGCCCGCGAAGACGAGGAGCGACATCACCACGGGGAGCCACCACGACATGCCCGCGCTGGTGGAGATCGCGCCGAAGGAAGCGCCGCTGACTGCGGCGCCGGCGGCCACCGCGGAGACGTCACGCAGCAGTCCGGGGTCCAGGGTTCGCCATATCGAACGCATCGTCTTCTACGATGAACAGTGGGGAAGCGTTCGTCAAGCCGAACGATTGGACTGTCATGTCGAACACAGGCGCGCCGCTCCAGGTCATCGCGGCCTCCCTTCGCCGGGAGCGCGAGCGGGCCGGGCTGTCGTTGAGCGAGTTGGCCAAGCGTGCGGGGATCGCGAAGTCGACGCTGTCCCAGCTCGAGGCGGCGAGCGGCAACCCCAGCGTGGAGACCCTGTGGGCGCTCGGCGTGGCACTCGGCGTGCCGTTCTCCCGCCTGGTCGACCCACCCGCGGCCCGCGTCCAGGTGATCCGCGCGGGCGAGGGCCCCGCGATCTACTCGGAACGCGCCAACTACACCGCGACCCTGCTCGCGTCCTGCCCACCCGGCGCCCGCCGCGACATCTACATGCTCCGCCTGGAACCAGGCGCCGCCCGCGAATCCGAACCGCACATGTCGGGCACGGTGGAACACCTGATCGTCAGCACCGGCCGAATGCTCGCCGGGCCGCGGACGGAACCGATCGAACTGGGCCCCGGCGACTACCTCGTCTACCCCGGCGACATCCCGCACACGGCCCAAGCACTCGAACCGGGAACCACCGCCCTGCTGGTCTCGGAGCACGTGTAGAACGCACGTTCGAGCGATCCAGTCGAGCGAGCAACCGACCGATAGATCTTGCATGCAGACAGCAACCGCACCGCCTACAGTCGAGGACATGAGCGAGCGCGACACCAAGCCGGTCCATGTCCGCGACGTGCCCGCCGACGTGGTCGACACCCTCCAGGCACGGGCGAGCGCCGAGGGCATGTCCCTAACGGCCTACCTGCGCAACATGTTCGTCGAGGTGGCCAGTCGACCGACCATGTCCGAGGTCTACCAGCGAAGCTGGCCGCGCCCGTGGGACGTCGACGGTGAATCGCTCCAGCGCGCCGTCCGGGAAGCGCGGGCGGACGACGAATGAGTTACACCGCCGTGGTGGACAACTCGGCCCTCATCGAGTTCCTGGTCAACCCGAAGCCGAACATCAAGCTCGCACAACGGATGACGACCGGAACGATCGCCGCCCCGGAACTGATCGACGCGGAGGCGCTCAAGGTCATCCAGGGGCTGAACCGCAGTGGCAAGCTGACGAACGGACAGGCGACCGCGATCATGCGGAGCATCCAGGACCTACCCATCGTCCGCTTCGCTCACCGGCACCTGCTCGAACGCGCGTGGGCCATCCGCCACAGCTTGTCCGCGTTCGACTCGCTCTACGTGGCGCTCGCGGAGCAACTCGATGTTCCGCTGCTCACCTGCGACGAGAAGAGCGCCGGCTCCAACAGCCACGGAGCCCGGTTCGAGGTCTACCCCATCTCCTGACGAACGACAGCGGCCCGCCGGGGTGACCGGCGGGCCGTAGTCGTCGCAAAGCGTTACCGCGTCAGGCTTACCAGCCGCGCTCGGCCAGCCGGTGCGGCTCGGGGATCTCCTCCACGTTGATGCCGACCATCGCCTCACCGAGGCCGCGCGACACCTTGGCGATCACGTCCGGGTCGTCGTAGAACGTCGTCGCCTTCACGATCGCCTCGGCCCGCTGCGCCGGGTTGCCGGACTTGAAGATGCCCGACCCGACGAACACGCCCTCCGCACCCAGCTGCATCATCATCGCCGCGTCGGACGGGGTGGCGATGCCGCCGGCGGTGAACAGGACGACCGGCAGCTTGCCGGCCTCCGCCACCTCGCGGACCAGCTCGTACGGGGCCTGGAGCTCCTTCGCGGCGACGTACAGCTCGTCGGTCGGCAGGTTCTGCAACCGCAGCAGCTCCGCGCGGATCTTGCGCATGTGCGTGGTGGCGTTGGAGACGTCGCCGGTGCCGGCCTCGCCCTTGGAACGGATCATCGCCGCGCCCTCGGTGATGCGCCGCAGCGCCTCGCCCAGGTTCGTCGCGCCACACACGAACGGCACGGTGAACTGCCACTTGTCGATGTGGTTGGCGTAGTCCGCCGGGGTCAGCACCTCGGACTCGTCGACGTAGTCCACGCCGAGCGCCTGGAGCACCTGCGCCTCGACGAAGTGGCCGATCCGCGCCTTGGCCATCACCGGGATGGACACCGCGGCGATGATGCCGTCGATCATGTCCGGGTCGCTCATCCGGGACACGCCGCCCTGCGCGCGGATGTCGGCGGGTACCCGCTCCAGCGCCATGACCGCCACGGCGCCCGCGTCCTCGGCGATCTTGGCCTGCTCGGCGTTGACCACGTCCATGATCACACCGCCCTTGAGCATCTCCGCCATGCCCCGCTTGACGCGGGAAGTGCCGGTGACCTGGGTGCCGGTGTCGGGTGAAGTGGTCACGGCCAACCTTTCTCGAAGTAGAGGACCTGCACCTCCATGTTACGGGCAACGTGGACCGCCCAGGCATGCCAATCACGCCCGTTCTCGGCAGGCCACTTGCACTCCCTTCGCAGGTAGTGGCCTACGCCACGGATCGGATCGACACCACCACCCCCAGCACGCCGACCCGGTGCCGCAGACCTGGTCGCACCCCCCGTCCGCGTTCCTCCTGCCGGGTTGGGTCTGGCCGCTTGGGGTTGTCCCCCGAGCCCCACGGGTGTGAGATCGGACACTAATCACTTGTGGAGGTGTGGGTCCCATGGGCAGCAAACACTCCGAAAACGGCCACTCGGCAGGCGCGGTCGCTGTGGACGATCCGGCCAAGGTCCGCAACGTCGTGCTGGTCGGCCCGTCCGGCTCCGGCAAGACGACGCTCGCCGAGGCCCTGCTCGCCGGCACCGGCGTGGTGACGCGAGCCGGATCGGTCACCGAGGGCAACACCGTGTGCGACCACGACCCGGCGGCGGTCCGCCAGCAGCGGTCGGTCGGTCTCGCGGTGGCGCCGATCCGGCACGGTGACATCAAGATCAACCTGATCGACACACCCGGCTACGCGGACTTCGTCGGCGAGTTGCGGGCCGGATTGCGCGCGGCGGACGCGGCGCTGTTCGTGGTCAGCGCGGCGGAGGGCGTGGACGCGGCCACGATCACGCTGTGGGAGGAGTGCGCGACGGTCGGCATGCCGCGCGCGGTCGTGGTCGCGCGGACCGACCACCAGCGCGCCGACGTGGCGGCCGAGATCGCGTCCTGCCAGGCGGCCTTCGGCGCCGGCGTCGTGCCGCTGTACCTCCCCGACGACGATGGCGGCCTGGTCAACCTGCTGATCACCGACGACCCCCGGTACGAGGAGGAGCGCAACACGCTGATCGAGGGGATCATCGCGGAGAGTGAGGACGAGACCCTGATGGACCGCTACCTCGGTGGCGAGGACATCGACCAGGGGACGCTCATCGCGGACCTGGAGACGGCGGTCGCGCGCGGTTCGTTCCACCCGGTGATGCCGGTGTGCGCGCTGACCGGCCTCGGCCTGCCCGAACTGCTCGACGGCATGGCCCGCGCGTTCCCCTCTCCCCTGGAACACCCGTTGCCCGAGGTGACCGGCGTGGACGGCATCCCGCAGCCGCGCCTGGAGGCAGACCCGAACGGACCGCTGGTCGCCGAGGTCGTGCGCACCGCCGTCGACTCGTACGTGGGTCGTGTGTCGCTGGTGCGCGTGTTCTCCGGGACGCTGCGCCCCGAGCGTCCGGTGCACGTGTCGGGCCACGGCATGGCCGACCGGGGTCACGAGGACCACGACGTGGACGAACGGGTCGCGCACATCTACTCGCCGTTGGGCGCGAACCTGCGCGAGGTGCCGTACTGCGTGGCGGGCGACCTGTGCGCGTTGACCAAGCTGAGCTCGGCCGAGACCGGTGACACGGTGTCCGCGCCGGAGAAGCCGCTGCTGATGGCGCCGTGGGAGATGCCGGAGCCGCTGCTGCCGGTCGCGGTCGTGCCGCGCAGCCGCAGCGACGAGGACAACCTGGCCCGCAACCTCGGAAAGCTGGTGGCGGGCGATCCGACGTTGCGGCTGGAACGCAACGCCGAGACCCACCAGCTGGTGTTGTGGTGCATGGGTGAGGCGCACGCGGACGTCGTGCTGGCGCGGTTGCGCGCGGGTGGCGCGGAGGTCGACACGGAGCCGGTGCGGGTGGCGTTGCGCGAGACGTTCGGGAGCCAGGCCAAGGGCCACGGGCGGCACGTGAAGCAGTCCGGCGGACACGGCCAGTACGCGGTCTGCGACATCATCGTCGACCCCCTGCCGCGCGGGTCCGGCTTCGAGTTCGTGGACAAGATCGTCGGCGGCGCCATCCCGAACCAGTTCATCCCGAGTGTGGAGAAGGGTGTGCGGGCGCAGCTCGAACGCGGGCTGCAAGGCGGTCACCCCGTGGTGGACGTCCGGGTGACGCTGGTCGACGGCAAAGCGCACTCGGTCGACTCCTCGGACGCCGCGTTCCAGACAGCCGGTTCGCTAGCCCTGAAAGACGCCGCCGCGAACGGTGGGACCTCGCTGCTGGAGCCGGTGGACGAGGTGACCGTGCGACTGCCGGACGACCACCTCGGCACCGTGCTCGGCGACCTGTCCAGCCGGCGGGGTCGGGTGCTCGGCACGGAGGCGGAGAGCCCCGGCTACACGGTGATCCGGGCGGAGGTGCCGGAGACGGAACTGCTCCGGTACGCGGTGGAGCTGCGTTCGCTCACGTCGGGCACCGGCACGTACACGCGCCGGTTCAGCCGATACGACCCCCTGCCCCACGCGTTGGCGGTCCAGGCGAAGTAGGTCCAACGAAGTAGGCCCGGGTGAGGTAGGCCCAAGTGAAGTAGGCCCGGGTGAGGTAGCGGACACGGGAACGGATCCGGGCCGGCTCCCGCCACCGGCCCGCCACCGGCTCTGCCCTGCCCTGCCCGGCCCAGCCCTGCCCTGCCCAAACGAGCCCTGCCCGCCCTGCCCGGCCCAACCGGCTCAGCCCGACCAGCCCAGCCCAACCGGCCCAGCCCGACCAGCCCGACCAGCCCGACCAACCGGCCCAGCCCAACCGGCCCAGCCCGCCTCGCCCGGCCCAGCCCGGCACGGCCCGGCACAGCCCGGCACGGCACGGCACAGCGGGCCCGGCGCGGCACGGCACAGCGGGCCCGGCGCGGTCGAGGCGAGCGGCACGACCCGGCACGGCGCGGAGCGGTCCGGCATGGAGCGGTCCGGCATGGAGCGGCGCGGTCCGGTCTGAAGCGGCCCGGAGCGGCGCGGCCCGGTCCGGCGCGGTCTGGCGAGCCCTACCTGCCAGCCCTACCTGCCCTGCCCGCCTGGCCTTGCCCGACCGGCTCTGCTCCTGCTTGCCCTGCCCCTGCCTCTGCCTCTGCCTCTGTCTGCCCGATCTGACCCAGCTCGACCTGTTGCGCCCGGCCTGTTCTGCCAGTTGAGCCGGGCTGCCCTGCCCGGGCGCCCAGTCGGTCGGCTCTGACCAGCCGTCAGAGCTGGGTCGGCTCGAGCTGGATGTCCGCTGGAGCTGGGTTCGCTAGAGCTGGGTTCGCTAGAGCTGGGTTCGCTAGAGCTGGGTTCGCTAGAGCGGAATGTGCGCGTCGGTCGAGGTGGGTGGGTGCGCTAGAGCTGGGTGCGCAATGTGTCGAGGTCGCCCAATACCCACGCGTCGGTCAGTTGGCCGTCTGACGCGGTGAAGAATGCTGCGCCGGTGTAGTTGATTGCACGGCCGTTGCCCTGCACGCCCAGCAGTACGCCGTGGTGGTGGCCGGTGTAGAGCAGCCGGGCGGCGGCGGTTGGGGGCTCTACTACCAGGGTCACTATTTCGTTGTGGAAGTCCGGCACGGCGGCTCGCACCTTGTCGCGGTACGTCCGCCAGCCGTCGCGACCGCGGACCGTTGTGCCGAGTGAGCCCCGGAACGTGAAGTCCGGGGCCAACAGCTCGTCCACCGCCGAGTCGTCCCAGCGGTTCCACGCGTCGGCGTAGAACCGCTCGACCAAGTCCCTCATGTCATGCGTTTCCGGTGACTCATGCGTTCCGGTTGCTCACGTGTTCTGCGGGAAGCCTAGGTTGACCCCGCCGTGGGACGGGTCTAGCCAACGGCTGGTGACTACCTTCGTTCGGGTGAAGAAGTGCACACCCTCGGTGCCATACGCGTGGGAATCCCCGAACAACGAGTCCTTCCACCCACCGAACGAGTAGTAAGCCACCGGCACCGGGATGGGCACGTTCACGCCCACCATGCCGACCTCCACCTCGTTCTGGAACCGCCGCGCCGCACCACCATCGTTGGTGAAGATCGCGGTGCCGTTGCCGTACTGGTTGGCGTTGACCACGTCCAGCGCGTCGTCGTACGTCGCCACCCGCAGCACCGACAGCACCGGGCCGAAGATCTCGTCGCGGTAGATCGACATGTCCGCGCCGACGTGGTCGAACAGGGTTGGGCCTAGCCAGAAACCCTCGAGGTTGCCGTCTATTGTATGCGATCGACCGTCTACGATCAGGGAGGCGCCTTCGGATTGTCCATTGTCTACATAAGACAGGACACGATCGCGGTGGGCGCCGGTGACCAGGGGTCCCATTTCGCAGCCAGGGCGGCGGCCGTCGCCTACGTGCAGCTTTTGTATGCGGTCTACGATCTTCGAGACCAGCTCGTCGCCTACCGGGTCCACGGCGACCACGACCGAGATGGCCATGCACCGCTCCCCCGCCGAACCGAACCCGGCCGACACCGCCGCGTCCGCCGCCAGGTCCAGGTCCGCGTCAGGCAGCACCACCATGTGGTTCTTCGCGCCGCCCAACGCCTGCACGCGCTTGCCGTGCCGAGTACCGGTCTCGTAGACGTACCGCGCGATGGGCGTGGACCCGACGAACGACACCGCCTTCACGTCGGGGTGCTCCAGAATCCGGTCCACCGCCACCTTGTCCCCGTGCACCACGTTCAGCACACCGTCCGGCAACCCCGCCTCCGCGAAAAGCTCCGCGATGAAGTTCGCCGCCGACGGATCCTTCTCCGACGGCTTCAACACCACCGCGTTGCCACACGCGATCGCATTCGGCACGAACCACAACGGCACCATCGCCGGGAAGTTGAACGGCGAGATCACCCCGACCACACCCAGCGGCTGCAGCATCGAGTACACGTCAACCCGCGTGGACGCATTCTCGCTGAACCCGCCCTTCAGCAAATGCGGGATGCCACACGCGAACTCCACGGCCTCCAGCGCGCGCTGCACCTCCCCCGCCGCATCGGACAGCACCTTGCCGTGCTCAGCCGTGACGATCGCGGTCAGCTCACCCTTCCGGGCGTTCAGCAGCTCCCGGAACGCGAACATCACGGTGGACCGCTGCGCCAGCGAAGCGTTGCGCCACGACGTGAAAGCCGCACGCGCACCCGCCACCGCTTCATCCACAGTGGACACATCAGCGAAGTCGACCCGCGACGCCACCTGCCCCGTCGCCGGGTCGTAAACGTCACCGGAGCGCGCGCTGTCGCCGTTCCACGGCTTACCGCCGATCCAGTGCGTGATCCTGCCGGGTGCATTCCGCCCACTGCTCACAGCACGTCCTCCAAGATCCCCAACGCCTCTTCGACCTCGTCCTCGGTCACCGTCATCGGCGGCGCGAGCCGGATCACGTTCCCGTAGAGCCCACCCTTGCCGACCAGCAGCCCACGTTCCCGCGCACCCTCCAGCACCGCCACCGCCTTCGCCGGATCCGGCGCCCCGTCGGCGCCGACCAGCTCGACGCCCACCATCAGCCCCTTGCCCCGCACGTCACCCACCACCGGCCGATCCGCCGCGATGGACCGCAGCCCACCGATCAACCGGTCGCCGAGCTTGGCCGCGTTGGCCTGGAGGTCGTGGTCGAGCAGGTAGTTCAACGTCGCCAGCGCACCCGTCGTGGAGATCGGGTTCCCACCGAACGTGGACAGCGAGTGGGCCGTGAGGCAGTCCATCAGGTCACCGCGCGCGACCACGCCGCCGATCGCCAGCCCGTTGCCCAGCCCTTTGGCGAACGTCATCGCGTCCGGCGTCACGCCGTGCGCGTCAATGCCCCAGAAGTGCTCCCCGGTACGTCCCCAACCGGTCTGCACCTCGTCGGAGACGAACAAGATCCCGTACTCGTCCAGCACTTCCTTGAACGCCGCGAACAACCCGTCCGGCGGCGACGAGAACCCGCCGACGCCCTGGATCGGCTCGGCGATCATGCACGCCACGTCACCGGCGGTCGTGGTCTCGATCACCTCGCGCAGGTCCGCCACGCACGCCTTGACGTAGTCGGCGTCCGACAGGTCCTTGAACGGGCTGCGGAACCGGTAGCCGCCGTGCACCCAGCTGACCTTCACCGGGCTGAGCGAGGACGCCGACCAGCCCCGGTTGCCGGTGATCGCGACGGTGGCGAACGCGCGGCCGTGGTAGGAGTTGCGCAGCGCGAGGACCTGGTCGCTGCGGCGGAACTGGGTGGCCAGCATGAGCGCCGTCTCGTTGGCCTCGGTGCCGGAGTTGGTGAAGAACACCTTGGCGTCCGGGATGCCGGACAGCTCGGCGATCTTCTCGGCCAGCTCGACCTGCGACCTGATCAGGTAGAGCGTGGAGCTGTGCAGCACGCCGGTGTCGAGCTGGGACCGGATCGCGTCGGAGATCTCGGCGACGTCGTAGCCGACCGCGTTGGTCAGGATGCCGGCGAAGAAGTCCAGGTAGGTGCGGCCTTCACGGTCCGTGACCCGGCGTCCGCTCGCGCTCGCCAGCTCGATCGGCCGGTCGTAGTAGAGGGCCATCCAGTCGGGCATCACGGCGCGGTGCCGGGCCAGCAACTCCTCGTGTCCCATCGCGTCCTCCGGTGGTAGGTCCGTGACCCAGAAGTCTGGTCGGCCCGGGTGACGCCCGCCATGGACAACCTGTACCGCTTTCCCGCGATCGGCATTACGTTGTGTCCATGTACCCCACGGTCGCCGAAGCGCTCGCACTGCCCGTGGTCCGGCGCGGGAAGCCCACCGTGGTCGCGGGCGCGGCCGGAATGGGGAAGCGGGTGCGTTGGGTGCACGTCGCCGAGGTCGCCGACATCGCCCACCTGCTGCGCGGCGGCGAGCTGGTGCTGACCACCGGGATCGCGCTGCCCGGGGACCCCGAGGGGCTGCGGAAGTACGTCTCGGACCTGGCGTCGGTGGGCGCGTCCGGGCTGGTGGTGGAGCTGGTGCGGCGGTGGAGCGACGAGGTGCCGGGCGCGCTGGTGGCCGCCGCCGAGCAGCACGAGCTGCCGCTGGTCACGTTGGCCGAGGAGACCCGGTTCGTGTCGGTGACCGAGGCGGTGGTGTCGCTGATCGTGGACGCGCAGCTGGCCGAGCTGCGAGCGGCCGAGCAGGTGCACGAGACGTTCACCGCGTTGACCGTGGCCGGGGCCGAGCCCGCCGAGGTGCTGCGCGAGGTGGCGCGGACGGCGGGGCTGCCGGTCGTGCTGGAGACGTTGGGGCACGAGGTGCTGGCGTACGACGCGGCCGGTCAGGACCCGACCGCGCTGCTGGCCGACTGGGGCCAGCGGTCCCGGGCGGTGGCCGTGTCGGAGCGGACGGCGTACCACGACGAGGCCGGGTGGCTGGTGACGGTGGTCGGCGCGCGGGGCGCGGACTGGGGGCGGTTGGTGGTGCTCAGCCCGGACGCGCCGCCGCACCGGCACGTCGTGGTCGCGGAACGCGCGGCGTCCGCGCTGGCCGTGCACCGGCTGGTGGCGCGGGACCGGGAGTCGTTGGAGCGGCAGACCCACCGGACGCTGCTCACCCAGTTGCTCGGTCAGCCGCCGCACGACCTGCCGACGCGGGCGGCTGCGCTCGGCGTGCCGCTGGAACGGCGGCAGCTCGTCGGGGTGGCCATCCGGCCCGGCACGGCCACCGCGCCCGCGCAGGCGTTGGCCTCGCAGGAGGTGTTGCGCGACCTCGCCGAGGCGACGGCGTTGGCGGCCCGGCGGGTGACGGTGCCCGCGCTCGTCGGCGTCGTGGACGACACGAGCGTGCGGGCCTTGCTGTCGCTGCCGACGCAGGCCGGGTTGGACGGTGTGCTGCGGCGGCTGGCGCGGGAGGTGCAGCGGAGGGCGGCGGAGACGCCGCACGCGCTGCCCGTGGTGATGGCCGTCGGGACGACCGTGACCGCGCTGCCGGACGTGCGGCGGTCGTTGGCCGAGGCGGCGCACGTGGCGGGCGCGGCCCTGCGGTCACCGGGAACGCGGCTGTACCACCGGCTGGACGACGTGCGGCTGCGCGGGCTGCTGCACCTGCTGCGCGAGGACGAGCGGGTGTTGGCGTTCGCGGACCGCGAGCTGGGGACGTTGCTGTCGCGGGACAGCGCGCAGGGCACCCGGCTGGTGGAGCTGTTGCGGTGCTTCTGCGAGCACGGCGGCAACAAATCCGCCGCCGCAGCCGCCGCGCACCTCTCGCGGACCGCCTACTACCAGCAGTTGAGCCGAATCGAGCAGGTGCTCGGGGTGTCCTTGGAGGACCCGGAGTCGGTGCTCTCGCTGTACGTGGCGTTGCTGGTGCAGGAAATGGGCGAGCGGGACCCTCAACTGCCCCGCCCGCCCACGTCGTCCTAGGCGATCTAGCCGACCACCGGCACGCGCACCGGCAGCTTCTCCAGCTCCGGCCTGAGGTCCGGCAGCTCCTGAGCCGAGACGGGCGGCGGCAACTGCGGAACGACCGGGGCCGCCGGCAGGGAACGGCCCTGCCCCGTGAGCGCGTCGCCCACCACCGGCAGGCCCAGCTGCGACAGACCCGCCTGCGGCACACCCGGCACGGCCGGGACGTTGGGCGCGGGGGCGGCCTTCGGCACGTTGATCCCCTGCGAGCCGTTGACCACCGGCGGCGGCAGCTTCACGGCCTTGCCGCTGAGCAGGTCGGTGGCGGGCTTGGTGACCACGCCGCCGACCTTGGGCGCATGGCCGATCGTGCTGTCCAGGGAGTCGGTGGGGGCCTCGGCGGCGGACGCGGCGGACGCGAGCAGCGGAGAGGCGCCGACGGCGAGCAGGGCAGCGGCACGCAGAAGGCGGCGCGTGCGGATTCCGGACACGGTTTTCCTAACCTGGTTGGGGACCTGCAAGTGACCCCTATGGCATCGACCGTTTCCGCGTTCTTCCGTAGCCGCTCGATCAGGTGATCTATCCGGGCACGGTCCGTGAAGACCGCGCGGGCCCGTGTCGTGGGAGACGCGACACGGACCCGCGACGGTTCTTCCCCCTGTGGCTAGGGGTTCGTGACCCCGAGCGTGTAGCCGCCGGACCCGCTGTACGCGTGCACCCGGTAGCGGTAGTAGCCGGCGGTGCCGTTGTAGGTCACCGTTTCGTCGGCGGCCGGGCTGTCGCCCTTCGCCACGACGGCCCACGAGCTGCCGTTCCACTTCTGGAGGTACAGGTCGAAGTCCGCGCCGCTCGGACCGACCAGGCAGCCGACGTGCGCGCCGGACACCGTGGACTGGTAGTAGCTGTTGTTCGGCTGGTACGCCTGCCCGCCCGCGGCAAGGGAGCCGTTGTAGGTGGTCTCCGAGCTCTGGCAGCCGGTCGGCGGGTTCGGGTCGCCGCCGCCGGTGACCAGGGTCAGGCCGTAGGTCTGGAGGATCTCGTTGACCGGCTGGAAGTAGGTGGTGCCGCCGGTGCGGCAGTTGCCGGAGCCGCCGGACGTCACGCCCTGCGCCTGCGTGCCCGCGAGCAGGGAGCCGCCCGAGTCGCCGGGCTCGGCGCACACCGTGGTCTGGATCAGGCCGGACACCGTGCCCTGCGGGTACGTCACCGACGAGTTGCGCGCCTGGATCGTGCCGCAGTGCCAGCCGGTGGTGGAGCCGGAGCGGCACACGGTCGAGCCGACCGGCGCGTCCTGCGAGCCCGTGACCGACACCGTGCCGCCGGAGTAGTTGTTGACCAGCCCGCGCGGGGTGTTGCCCGCCGCGACCTGGACCCACGCGTAGTCGTTGCCGGGGAAGCTGGACCCGCGGAACGTGCCGCTCGGGTTGGACGTCGACGCGCCGGTCGAGCCGCAGTGCCCGGCGGTGACGAAGCCGCCGTTGACGGAGAAGCCGACGGAGCAACGGGTGCCGCTGCCGATGTTGTAGGCGTTGCCGCCGATGACGTCGATCAGCGGGCGTGGTTCCTCGGTGGTGACGTAGTAGCGGACGGCGGAGGCCGGGACGCCGGCGGACGCGACGAACTGCCGTGCGGCGGCGACCTTGCCGGGCTGGGACTTCACGACCACGGTGTTGGTGGGCAGGTCGACGTACCAGCCGGGGACGGAACGCGGTGACTTGGCGACGTTCGCGTCCAACGCGGACTTCAGTGCGTCCAGGTCGCTTTCGCTGCGCTGCACCAGCTTCGTGCGCACGCTCGCGTCCACTTCGGACGGTTGGGTGATGCCGACGGTGAGGGTGCCGGAGGAGTCGATCCACGCGCCGCCGAACCGGGCGTCCAGCCGCTTGCGCAGGGTTCGCGCGGTGTCGGCGGAGCGCTCGTCGGCGGCGAGGCGGGCACGCGCCTGGTCAGCGTCCCATCCCAGGTCGCGTTGGATCGTGGACAGGATCTCGGCGTGCTGGTCGGCGGGCGCGGCCTGGGCGGCGGTGGGCGGCAGGGTGCCGGCCGCGACCAGCGCCGCGACGAGCGCGAGCGGTCTGAAGAGTGCTGACATGGGGAGTTCTCCTCGAAGGGAGTGCAGGGATTCCCCGTGAAACCTAGGTCCGCCGGCCCGGCCGCGGTAATACCGGTTGGGTCATAAGACGGGGTGATGGCCAGGCCGGAAAAGCGCTGGCGCCCGTTGTCACACTGGGATCATGGGAGCGCTGGATGCCATGGCGGCAAGGGTCGCCGGAGGTGCGACGGTGCGGTTCCGGCCGACGGGGTCCTCCATGGTGCCGCTGGTGCGCAGTCGTGACCTGGTCGTGGTCGCACCGGTCGACCCGGCGAAGCTGGAAGTCGGCGACATCGTGCTGGTCCGCGTCTCGGGCACGACCTACCTGCACCTGGTCACCGCGTTGCAGGGCGACCGCGTGCAGATCGGCAACAACCGCGGCCGGGTCAACGGCTGGACCGGTCGGCAGCGCGTGTTCGGGCTGTGCGTCGAGGTCGAGGGTGTGCGGCGGCCGAACACCGAGGGCAAGGTGCGCGGTCAGACCAGCGCTTGATGCGGGACCGCGCCGTACTCCGGGTGCCCCGGCAGCCAGGCCGCGTAGCGCGGGTTGCGTTCGGCCGTTTCACGGTAGGCCTCGGCGGCGTACCGGAGCACCTGCGGGCCGACGGCGGCGGCTGGGCCTTCCGGGTTCCAGCCGATCAGGTGCCGCCACCGCAGCGGCGGGCCGGCTAGTGGCATCGCCACGAGGCCCGGGGTGCGGCGGAACGTCGGCTGGCACAACGCCACCGCGTCACCGGACGAGGCGAGCTCGATGCAGCTGTTGGTGTCGACCTCGTACATCGTGCGCGGGGTGAAGCCGGCGCGGCTGCACGCGGCCACGAAGCAGTCGCCGAAGCACCCGTCACCCGGTGTGACGGCCCACTGCATGTCCTTCAACGCCCCCAGCTCGACCTCGTCCAGCAGGGTGAACGGGTGGTCCTCGGGGATCAGCACGAACACCGGGTCGACCGCGATCACGCTCCACGTCAGCCCGTGCTCGGACGGCGGCGGCGCGTCCCCGCACACGCCCACCAGCACGTAGTCGAGCCGGCCCGCGGCGACCATGGCGGCCAGCTCGACACCGGACCACGACACCTGCGTCGAGACGTGCGAGCCGGGGTGCGCCTCGGTCAGGCGGTGCACCAGCCCGCCGAGCATCGGCCCGTTCACCGCGCCGACCCGGTACCGGTCGCCGGGCACGTCGTCGTCCACCAGGCGCAGCGCGTCCTCCTCCAGGCGGGAGAACGCGGGCAGCAGGACGCGGGCGCGTTCCAGCACCAGCTCGCCCAGCGCGGTCGGCCGGGCGCCCTTGTGGTCCCGGTCGAACAGCTTGCCGCCGAGCATGGCCTCGATCCGGTGCAGCTGGGCCGTCAGGGCGGGTTGCGCCAGGCCGAGCAGTCCGGACGCCTTCGACAGGCTGCCCGAGTCCGCGATCGCGCAGACGACCCGCAGGTGCCGCAGTTCGAGCTTCATCCGAAGGACGGTAGGCCACCGGTGAACGGCCAGTCGAGAGCCGACCGGATGCCCCGTGGAACGCACCGGACCAGCGGCTGGAGTGGCAATGGACAGAGTGTGCCCTGATCATGGCAAGCGTGGACACTTTGCCACTGCCGACGCACGCGGGCCGACCGGAGGATGCCGGGATGGAAATCGCGGCGAAGCGCCCGCGCGAAGGGTGTTTCACGAGCGTAACAGGGAAGTGACCGATGGCCCTTGACTCCGCAACGCAGGTCACAGCCGACCCCGACGGCCGCGTCGAACTCCGCGATCATTCGGCGATCGCGGACAGCCCCCACTACAACCCGGAACTCGCGCCGGTTCCGCTGGAGCGTCGCACCTGGACCACTTACAACTTCTTCGCGCTGTGGGTCGGGATGGCCACGAACATCCCCAGCTACCTGCTCGCCGCCGGGCTCGTCGCGATCGGGATGAACTGGTTGCAGGCGTTCCTGACGATCACCCTGGGCAACATCATCGTGCTGGGGCCGATGCTGCTCAACAGCCACGCCGGCACGAAGTACGGCATCCCGTTCCCGGTGTTCGCCCGCGCGTTCTACGGCGTGCGCGGTGCGAACCTGGCCGCGTTGCTGCGGGCGTTCGTGGCGTGCGGCTGGTTCGGCATCCAGACGTGGGTCGGCGGCCAGGCCATCCACGGCATCGTCGGCAAGCTGGCCGGCACGGGGTGGAGCGGGGCGCCGGTCGTCGCGGGCCAGCCGTGGACGCTGTGGTTCAGCTTCTTCGCGTTCTGGCTGCTCCAGATGGCGATCATCTGGCGCGGCATGGACGCGGTGCGGGTGCTGGAGAACTGGGCCGCGCCGCTGGTGGCGCTGGGCCTGATGGCGTTGACCGGGTGGGTGCTGATCAAGGCGGGCGGTCTCGGCCCGATCCTGGCGGAGCCGTCGAAGCTGGGCTGGGGCCTGGACTTCTGGAAGGTGTTCGTGCCGTCGTTGATGGGCATGATCGCGTTCTGGGCCACGCTGTCGCTCAACATGCCGGACTTCACCCGGTTCGGCGGCAGCCAGCGCAAGCAGGTGCTCGGCCAGGTGCTGGGCCTGCCGACCACGATGTCGTTCATCGCGCTGCTGTCGGTGGTCACGACGTCCGGCACGGTCGTGCTGTACGGGGAGGCGATCTGGGACCCGGTCGCGCTGACCGCGAAGTTCGAGAGCCCGGTCGCGGTGGTCATCGGGCTGGTGATGGTCATCCTGGCGACGATCTCCACCAACCTCGCGGCGAACGTGGTGAGCCCGTCGTACGACTTCTCCAACGCCCTGCCGAAGCTGATCAGCTTCCGGGTCGGCGGGCTGATCACCGGCGTGATCGGCATCGTGATCATGCCGTGGCGGCTGATCACCGACCCGAACATCTACATCTTCGCGTGGCTCGGCTTCTACGGCGGTCTGCTGGCGGCCGTCGCGGGCGTCCTGGTCGGCGGGTACTGGGTGCACGCGCGCACCAAGCTGGACCTGCCCGAGCTGTACGTGGCCGGCGGGCGCTACTGGTTCAAGGCCGGCTGGAACTGGCGCGCGGTCGTGGCCACGCTGGTGGGCTCGGTGCTCGCCGTGGGCGGCGCGTACAACGGGCCGTTCCCGGCGGACGGCCTGATCCCGTTCCTCAAACCGCTCTACGACTACAACTGGGTCGTCGGCCTGGTCGGCGGCATGCTCGTCTACCTGGCTCTGACGCCACGGAGGGAGAACGCGTGAGCAAGATCATCCGCGCAGGTCTCGTGCAGCAGAAGTGGACCGGCGACAAGGAGTCGATGATCGCCAACGCGGTCGAGGCGGTCCGCACCGCCGCGTCGCAGGGCGCGCAGGTCGTGTGCCTCCAGGAGTTGTTCTACGGGCCGTACTTCTGCCAGGTGCAGGACGCGGACTACTACTCCTACACCGAGGGCATCCCCGACGGCCCGACCACCGACCTGATGTGCGAACTGGCCGAGCAGCACGGCGTGGTGCTCGTGGTGCCGATGTACGAGGAGGAGCAGCCGGGGATCTACTACAACACGGCCGCGGTGATCGACGCCGACGGCACGTACCTCGGCAAGCACCGCAAGAACCACATCCCGCAGGTCAAGGGGTTCTGGGAGAAGTTCTACTTCAAGCCGGGCAACCTCGGCTACCCGGTGTTCGACACCGCCGTGGGCAAGGTGGGCGTGTACATCTGCTACGAGCGGCACTTCCCGGAGGGCTGGCGGGCGCTCGGGCTGAACGGCGCGCAGATCGTGTTCAACCCGTCCGCGACCAGCCGGGGCCTGTCCGAGTACCTCTGGCGGCTGGAGCAGCCGGCGGCGGCCGTGGCGAACGAGTACTACGTGGGCACGATCAACCGCGTCGGTGTGGAACCGTTGGGTGAGAACGACTTCTACGGCCAGTCCTACTTCGCCGACCCGCGCGGTCAGCTGGTGGGCGAGGCGGCCTCCGACACGGAGGAGGAGATCGTGGTCCGGGACCTGGACATGGACCTGCTGGCCGAGGTCCGGAACCTGTGGGCGTTCTACCGCGACCGCCGTCCCGACACGTACGAGGGGTTGGTGCAGCCGTGAGCATCCTGATCAAGGGCGGCACGGTCGTGAACGCGACCGGCGCCGTGGCCGCCGACGTGCTGGTGGACGGCGAGAAGATCGTCGCGCTGCTGGCGCCCGGTTTCCCGCTGCAAGCCGACGAGACGATCGACGCCACCGGCAAGTACGTGATCCCCGGCGGCATCGACGGGCACACCCACATGGAGATGCCGTTCGGCGGCACGTTCTCCGCGGACAGCTTCGAGACCGGCACGATCGCGGCGGCGTGGGGCGGCACGACCACGATCATCGACTTCGCCGTGCAGGTGAAGGGCACGTCCTTGCTGTCCACGTTGGACAAGTGGCACGGCAAGGCGGACGGCAACTGCGCGATCGACTACGGGTTCCACATGATCGTCTCCGACGTGAACGACACGTCGTTGAAGGAGATGGAGTCCTGCGTCGACGCGGGCGTGAACACGTTCAAGATGTTCATGGCCTACCCCGGGGTCTTCTACGCCACGGACGGCGAGATCCTGCGCGCGATGCAGAAGGCCCGGGAGACCGGCTCCACGATCATGATGCACGCGGAGAACGGCATCGCGATCGACCAACTGGTGGCGCAGGCGTTGGCCCAGGGCCGCACCGATCCGGTCGAGCACGGTCTGACCAGGCCCGCCGAGCTGGAGGGCGAGGCCACGTCCCGCGCCATCACGCTGGCCAAGGTGACCGGGTCGCCGCTGTACATCGTGCACCTGTCCGCCGCGCAGGCGTTGGACGCGGTGACGAAGGCGCGCGACACCGGGCAGAACGTGTTCGCCGAGACGTGCCCGCAGTACCTGTACCTGTCGCTGGAGGACCTGGCGAAGCCGGACTTCGAGGGCTCGAAGTACGTCGCCTCTCCCCCGCTGCGACCCAAGGAGCACCAGACCGAGCTGTGGCGCGGCCTGCGCACCAACGACCTGTCGGTGGTGTCGACCGACCACTGCCCGTTCTGCTTCAAGGACCAGAAGGAGCTGGGGCGCGGGGACTTCTCCAAGATCCCCAACGGGATGCCGGGCGTGGAGCACCGGATCGACCTGCTGCACCAGGGCGTGGTGAAGGGCGAGATCAGCCTGGAGCGGTGGGTGGAGATCTGCTCCACCACGCCCGCGCGGATGTTCGGCCTGCACCCGCGCAAGGGTGTCGTCACGCCCGGCGCGGACGCGGACATCGTGGTGTACGACCCGTCGGCGACGCAGGTCATCTCGGCGGCCACGCACCACATGAACGTGGACTACTCGGCGTACGAGGGCATGGAGATCACCGGCAAGGTCGACACGGTGCTCTCGCGTGGCCGGGTGGTCGTGGACGCCGGCGGTTTCCACGGTGCGCCTGGGCACGGGAAGTTCCTGTCCCGCGAGCTGAACCAGTACCTGGTGTAGGAGGCGCAAGTGGACTTCGGTGTGGTGCTCCAGACGGATCCGCCCGCGCGGGACGTCGTGGCCGCGATGAAAGCCGCGGAGGACAACGGTTTCCGGTACGGCTGGACGTTCGACTCGGTGGTGCTGTGGCAGGAGCCGTTCGTCATCTACTCGCAGGTGCTGGCCGCCACCAGTGAGCTGGTGGTCGGCCCGATGGTGACCAACCCGAGCACGCGGGACTGGTCGGTGACGGCGTCGCTGTTCGCGACGTTGAACGACATGTTCGGCAACCGCACGGTGTGCGGGATCGGGCGTGGCGACTCGGCGCGGCGGGTGATCGGGCAGAAGCCCGCGTCGCTGGCGACCTTGAGCCAGGCCATGACGGTGATCAAGGAGTTGGCGGAGGGTCGGGAGGTCGAGCACCACGGCACGCCGGTGCGCATCCCCTGGGTGCGTGACGGCAAGCTGGAGATGTGGATGGCCGCGTACGGGCCCAAGGCGTTGCAGCTGGTCGGCGAGCAGGCGGACGGGTTCATCCTGCAAACCGCCGATCCGGACATCGCGAGGTGGACGATCGGGTCGGTGCGCGAGGCGGCGGTGGCCGCGGGACGTGACCCGGCGGCGATCACGATGTGCGTCGCCGCGCCCGCGTACGTGGGCACGGACCTGCCGCACCAGCGCGACCAGCTGCGCTGGTTCGGCGGGATGGTCGGCAACCACGTGGCCGACCTGGTCGCGCGGTACGGCGACTCGGGCGTGGTGCCGGCGGCGTTGACGGAGTACATCAAGGGCCGCGAGGGCTACGACTACGCCCACCACGGCAAGGCGGGCAACCGGTCGACGGACTTCGTGCCGGACGCCATCGTGGACCGGTTCTGCCTGCTCGGCCCGGCGTCCGCGCACGTGGACCGGTTGCAGGAGCTGCGGGACCTCGGCGTGGACCAGTTCGCGCTGTACCTGATGCACGACGACAAGGACAAGACCCTCGCGTCCTACGGCAACGAGGTGATCAGCCGGGTGTGACCGGCCCTGGCCGCCATCGTCGCCGATCACGTGGTCGGGTCGGACCCTTCAGCGGTCCGGCCCGGACCGGGTCGTCACCGGGTGCTCGGGCTCGGGCGATTTGCCTTGATCCGGGGGTGGTGTGCTGGGATGGTGCGCATTTCGTTGAAGATCCACAAGGGGGAGTTCGACCATGCGCGCAGTGTTGAACGTCGCTGTCCTCGGACTGGTGGCCGGGCTGTTGGCCGGCTGCGGCGGTGACGGGCAGAACGCGACCGGGACGTCGGCCACGACCACGACCGCTTCGGCGACGCAGGAGCCGACGAAGAAGTCGACCGAGAAGGCGGAGGCCAAGGGCCTGGCCGGGACGTGGAAGCCGATCAACGAGAGCCCGATCGGCACGCTCACGATCACCGGCACCACCGCGGAGACGACCGGTCAGCTCGCCTGCCCCGGCGCCATCACCGGCGCCGACTCGACCGAGCCGGTCCTCACCCTCGACTGCACCACCCCGAACGACGACCGCAAGCGCGGGACCTTGGAGCTCAAGCCGGACGGCTCGGCGCTCGTCATCACCTGGGACGGGCCCTCCTGGGGCGGTGCGATCGACAGCCTGAAGCGAGCGGACTGACCTCACCGGAGCGGTTCCCGGCCGGCCGCCCGCCGCGCTCGCGCGAATTGTCGGACCCCGTTGCTAGCGTCGCCCGCATGATTCTTCCGACCGCTGCCGAAGAGGCCCGTTTCTGGGCGCTGCTGGAGAACGCGTGGGCCGGGCTCGGCCCCGAGCCGAACGGGGTGCGCCGCGCCTTGGCCGGGCGCGACGTGTCCGCGGACGCCTTCGAGGAGGCCACCGAGCTCGAAGAGCACCTCGACCGGGTGCTGGCGACGTTGGCCGATGAGTGCGCAGGGCTGTCCGCCGAGGAGTTGATCGCGCTGGACCGGGTGGTCGAGCGCAAGCTGCACGAGATCGACCGGGCCGACGTGCACGAGGTCACCGAGGGCTCGGACGACGGTTTCCTGTACGCGCGGGGTTTCATCGTCGCCATGGGGCGGGAGTTCTACGAGGCCGTTTCGCGTGATCCGCGGGTGGCCATCGGTGACGCCGAGGGCGAGGCCATGTGCTACTTCTTCGCGCGGGTGCACGCGGACCGGTTCGGGGATTACCCGGAGACGGGGTCGGGGATCTCCCGGGAATCGGGCACGAACCGGGGCGGGTGGGCGGATCTGGAGGTACGGTCGAAGGCGTGATCGACTTCGAGAAGCAGTCCGTCTTCAAGCTCGCGCCGTGCCGTCCCGAGGACATCGCGTCGCAGGTGTCGCCGATCCTGATCCAGGGCGAGCACATCGTGTCGAGCTTCAAGACGGTCCGGGACTTCGTGGTGTTCACCAACAAGCGGGTGATCGCGGTGAACGTCCAGGGCATGACCGGCCGCAAGAAGGACTTCACGTCGCTGCCGTACAGCCGGGTGCAGGCGTTCTCCATCGAGACGGCGGGAACGTTCGACATGGACGCCGAGCTGGACCTGTGGTTCAGCGGCCTGGGTCAGGTGCGGCTGGAGTTCAAGGGCCACGCCGACGTGCGGCTGCTGGGGCAGATGATCGCGACGTTCATCCTGTAGCCGCCGGCGGGGTCAGTTGCTCGGCGGAGCCGTTGTCACCGCTGGTGAGTTCCGACGGCTCGGGTTCCGTCCGTGCCGCCGCGACGTTTCTGATCATGGACATGATGTCCCGCGTCTGCGCCATCGGCATGGCCTGGAGCAAGGCCTGCATGACGTTGCCATCCGAACCGCCGATGTACTGCGGGACGTTGACCTTCACCCACTGAGTGAGGACGCGCTCCACCGCCACGTGCTCGGGACCGAGCAGCTCGACGAGCATCTTCAGCTCGACGAAATCCAGCCTGCGACGTTCTTCTTCCACCTTGACCTGCTGCAACGCGGTGTCGTTGAGGACCGCCTCGCTGTCCTTGCGCGCCCGCAGCTCGGCCAGCCTCGCCTCTTCGAGCTTGACGCTCTCCTGCTGCACGGCGATCTGCCGCCGCATGTCGTTGATCTCCTGCTCGTCGCACTCGAAGTTCTCCAACGTCGTGGTGATGGCCTCGACGCCCGTGCGGGTCAGGGCCTGGCGCACCTCGCCGGCGAGCTCGTTGCACACCTCGTTGTACCGGGTGATGAACTCCTGGATCCGGTAGCGGGAGGAGATCCGGCGGAAGTAGGCGTCCACGGTGGCCGCCAGTTCCTTCTTCACGAACTCCTGCACGGAGCTGCGCCCACCCGCCTCGCCCTGCCCACCGAGGCCGAAGTTGCGCACGATGCCGGGCGCCGCCGTCGCCGGGATACGCACGGTCTGCTTCATGTCCAGCCGGACGGTGTACCCCTGCACGTCCAGGACGACCTGGCCCAGGGAGATGTCCAGGTTGCTGGTGGTCTTCTTGTCCTTGGTCCACTCCAGGATCAGGACCCGCGTCGGCACTTCCACCACGTGCGCGAACCACGGGTTGAGCGCGTAGCGACCGCCCTCGTCCAGCGTCTCCCGCTGGACGCCGCGCCATCCTTCGCCGGCGAGGAACACCCACGGCAGTTGGAAACTGTGATGGCCCTCGACCGGTGGGCCGACGTCGACCAGGTTCGGCTTGGCCCCGAAGTGGGTGACCACCACCCCGGTCTCGCCGATCTCGATCTCGACCTCGGCGAGGGCCTGGGCCGTCAGACCCTCGTGCGCCATCGCCTCCGGCGTGTCCACCGTGATCACCTTGAACAGCACCGGGTTGACGTCGTAGAACCCACTGGTCAACACCTCCAGCTGGCGGCCCTGCTGACCGCCGTCGCGCAGGAAGCGTTCGCCGTTCTGGAAGTGGTCGCACTCGACATACCGGGCGATCGGGCTGTCCGCCGGACGTACGTTTCCCGCCTTGGCCACGACGACGCCGATCGTCCCGCTCGGCACGTACGTCTGCGCGACGAGTTCCACCCGGTACAGCAACGGGACCAGCCACGTGCGTGTGTTCCCGTGCAGCAGCCGCGCCTGGGGACCGGCCGCGGCGCAGAAGCTCACCCGCGGGTCGTCCTCCGGGCGCCGCGGCCGGGTGTTGAACACCTTGGTCACCACGCCGACCTGACCGGCGGGCACGGTCCGCACCCCGGCGACGCCGAACCAGCCGCCGGCGGCGACCACCACGATCAGGATGACGAATTCCATTTCACCGCTCCCACTGCTGCAGCCGGACGTGCACGGCCATGACCGTCGGCGACCACTCGTCGTGCCAGCTCGGATAATTTTCCCGCTCGGGATTGCGCAAGGTCGGGTAGAACGAAGCGTCCGCGCTCGCCCTCCTGACGAATTCCCGGTACAGCGGAATCGTCTCGGTTTTCTCGGCGCGCCACCCCAGTGCGACCGACAGTTCCCGGAACTCGCGCGGCCCGGTCAGCGTCAACCCGCGGACACGGGCGCGCTGGGCACGGAACCCCCACGCGCCGCCGGAGAACTCCGACCACGCCAGGTCCAGTTCGGTCAGCAGCGCGTCGGCCAACAGCGGCCCGTCCGATTCGCGCAGCCACCCCTTGCCGTCGCGTCCCACCGCCACGAGCAGCGTCCGCGTGGTCAGGACGTCCGCGAGGTCGACCTCACCCCGCGCGAGCGCTTCCCGCACTTCACGCATCGCTTGGCGCACCCCGGGACCGAGGTCGACCGGTGTCGGCTCGACCGGCTCGACCACCTCCACCGCACCGGCCGCCGACTCCTTGCCGAACGTCAAGCGCTGCGGGCGGGGCTTGGGTGGTCGCCGTTCGGTGCGCAGCGCGGGCATCACGAAGGGGAAGCCGGGCAGGGGCGACCACGCCGCACTCAGGTCCTGGGGCCGCCCGTCCGGCCGCTCGGCCCGCGGTGCGGGCGACTCACCGGGCACGAACAGGTAGGCCGTCTCGTGGAACTCCTTGGCCGGCAGGTCCACCCGCACTTGCCGGAACTGCCGTGGTCGCAGCCCGCCGAGTTCGGGGAGCACGGCCTTGCGGTAGAGGGAGTCCGAGATGATCTGTGCGAGGTTGGCCTCCGGGGCCGCTGCCAGCGCGTCCCGGACCGGCTCGGAGTCGAGCAGGCGCTGGAGCACGGTCAGGGCCGGCCCGGCGTAGCCGAGCGGACCGGGTCGGGTCACCACGTCGATGTGCATCGCCACCCGCAGCCGGATGCGCGCCCCCGGGTCGTGGTCGTCGTTGTGGTCGGTGAGCCTGATGTCGAGTTCGGTGATGAACCGCCGCACCACCGCCAGGAGGTCCACGTCGGCGGGCAGCACTGCGACCTCGCCGTCCCCTCCAGGGTGCCGCGTCCACAGCTCGCGGCTGAGCCCCGCACTCCACGCGGCCTCGTCGAGCATCCGGTCGAGTCCGGTCTGGAGCACGACCTGCCGGCGGGCCACCCTGGAGGAGAAGCTCTGGATGTCGACGCCGACGACGAATCGCTCAACAAGTGACACGCGGCCTCCCGATGGCGAGAACAAATTCCGCTGATCGAGCCGGACCGACTCGTCCCCGTAGTAGCGGTATTCCCCACCCAGCGTGCCACACACAATAGTCGGATCCGCAGGTAAGAATCCGCAGAAGTGCGGTCGACCCGGTATTCAGGGCAATACGGGCGCACTCGACCTGCGCGTAGCAATCGGATCATCCGCAGAATTGCGGGCACCAATATCCATCACGCGTCAATGACATGCATCCGGCCGGGCGCTCCAGCGGAGGGCGAAATACCTGCTCGCGCTCGCCGTCCTGGTCGTCGGCACGATCGTGTTCACCGTGCGGACCGCCCAAGCCCGAGCCCGAGCCGGCAAGACCCGCCAGACCGGCGGAGTCACCGCACCGAACGCGTCGTGCCGTCCCATTCGGACAATGCGCCGGGCAGCACTTCGGCCAGCTGCACCGGGTACACGGTCTCGTCGGTCGACGCCAGCTCCTCCGCCGACCACCACCGGTGCCGGCGGATGGTCTGCCGCTCGATGTCGTCGAACCGCGAGGTGTCCACGTCGACCCCGGTCACCCGCGCGGCGAAGAACCACTCGGCCGCCGCGTAGCTCAGGCCGTCGAACGCGAACACCGCGTGCCGCTTCCACAGCGGACCGACCAGGTCCTCCCGGGCCAGCCGCACGCCGGTCTCCTCGAACAGCTCCCGCACCGCCGCCGTCCGGATGTCCTCCCCCGGCTCCACCCCGCCGCCGACGGTGAACCAGAACAGCTCGTCCGGCCGGGTCGGGTCGAAGCCCTCGAACATCAGCACCCGGTCCTCGGCGTCCAGCAGCACGACCCGCGCCGACACGCGTCGCGTCAACGGGGACGCCTCGGAATCCACCCCGGGCTCGGCGATCTCGAAGTACGACGGCGTGGGCGCGGTGCCCGCGAGCCGCAGCCACCGCACGGACCTCCGTCGCCTCAACGACAACGTGTCCCGCACCGCGTCGTTGTGCACCCGCCGGGCCAGCACCACCCGCTGCTCGGCGTCCGACAACTCGGCCGCCAGCTCGGGTTTGAGCACCGAACGGTCCAGCCCTTCCAGCAACGCAGACAGCCGGTTCTCCGCCGCCTCGCGATCGGCCCGCGGCGACCGTTCCGCCCGGTCCGCCGCCGCGCGCAGGTCCGGTTTGCCGCACACCGCCGCCACCGCCCGCGTCACCACCGCACGCCGCGCCAGGGCCGCGTCCAGAGCCGCCCAGGCCGCGTCCGTGCGCACGTGCAGCCGGTCCAGCCGGTTCGCCGTGCCGAGCGTCCACGGGCCGATCAGCACCGCCAACCCCAACAGCACCAGGAACGTCATCGCGACGCCGGAACTGGTCACGCCTCGGCCACCCGTCGCGGATCGGCGGCCATGGCGCTCTCGTAGACCCGCACCACCTGCGCCGCCACCACCGACCAGTCGAACATCATCACCCGCTGCCGCGCCGCGGCCACGTAGTCCGCCCGCCGCACCGGATCGGCCAGCAGCTCCCGCAACGCCGCCGCCAACGCGTCCGGGTCGCCGACCGGGGTCAGCACACCGGCCTTGCCGTCGTCCAGCACCCGCCGGAACGCGTCCAGGTCGCTCGACAGCACCACCGCGCCCGCGGACATCGCCTCGGTCAGGATGATCCCGAAGCTCTCGCCACCGGTGTTGGGCGCGCAGTAGACGTCCACGCTGCGCAGAGCGCGCGCTTTCGTCTCGTCGTCCACCATGCCGAGGAACACCATCCGCGACGCCAGCTCCGGCCCCGCCTGCTTGCGCAGCTCGTCTTCGTCACCACGTCCGACGATCAGCAGTCGCACGTCCGGCTCGTCCAGCGCGCGGAACGCGTCGAGCAGCACCGGCATGCCCTTGCGCGGCTCGGTGAACCGGCCGACGAAACCGACCGTGCCGCCGGGACGCGGGTAGCCGTCCAACGGCTTCGCGTCGGCGAAGAACCCGACGTCCACGCCGTTCGGGATCTCCACGGCGTCACCGCCGAGGTGTTCCACCTGCACCCGCCGCGCCAGCGCCGACACCGCGATCCGGGCGGTGATCTTCTCCAGGAACGGCTGGAGCACCGCCTGGAACGCGGACAGCATCTTCGAGCGCGGCGTGGACGTGTGGAAGGTGGCCACGATCGGCCCGTCCGCGACCATCAGCGCCAGCATCGACAACGACGGCGCGGTGGGCTCGTGCAGGTGCAGCACGTCGAAATCGTGCTCGGCGATCCACCGCCGGACCCGGGTGAACGACACCGGCCCGAACGACAGCCGCGCCACCGACCCGTTGTACGGGATGCCGACCGAGCGGCCGGCGGACGTGACGAACTCCGGCACCGGCGTGTCGTCGTCCGCGGGCGCCAGCACCTCGACCTCGTGCCCGAGACCGCGCAGCGCGCGCGCCAGGTCGAGCACGTGGGCCTGCACGCCTCCGGGCACCTCGAAGGAGTACGGGCAGACGATGCCGACCTTCACGCCGTTTCCCCCCGGCGGGCCAGCACCCGGCGCAGCGCCTTCTGCCTGCTCTCCGGCAGGTCGGCCAGCCACAGCTGCTGCATCATGTGCCAGTCGGTGGGGTGCGCGGCGATGTCGGCCGCGAACACGTCCGCCAGCTGCTGGGTCGCGGCCGGCACGCCCGCCGTCCCCTGGACCCTGATCGGCGGGTGCAGCCGGATGACCCAGCCGTCCTCGGTGAACCACAGGCCCGCCGGGATCAGCGCCGCGCCGGTCGTCGCGGCCAGGTGCGCGGGACCGGCCGGCATCAGCGTGCGCTCGCCGAAGAACGTCACCGGCACACCGCCCGCGGTGAGGTCGCGGTCGGCCAGCAGGCAGACGACCTTGTTGGCGCGCAGGCGTTCGGTGAGCACGATCGCCGGGTTGCGGTCGCCCCCGGTCAGCGGGACCACCTCGAAGCCCAGGCTTTCCCGGAACGCGATGAACCGGCGGTACAGCGATTCGGGCTTGAGCCGTTCGGCGACGGTGGTGAACGTGCCGCAGTGGCCGACCAGCCAGACGCCCGCCATGTCCCAGTTGCCGCAGTGCGGCAGGGCGATCACCGCGCCCCGGCCCTCGGCCAGCGCCGCGTCCAGGTTCTCCACGCCGGTCATCGTCCGGTCGCACTCGGCGTAGGCAGCCTTGAGGTCCAGCGACGGCAGCCGGAACGCCTCGCGCCAGTACCGCGCGTACGAGCGCAGCGCCAGGCGGACCAGCTCGTCCAGCTCGGCCTCGCCGGCCTGCGGCACCACCCGGCGCAGGTTCGCCCGCAGCTGCCGGACGCCGTCGCCGCCACGTCTCGCGGCCCGGTCGGCGACGAGGTCGAACAGCGGGCGGGCCCAGCTCTCCGGCAGCAGCCGCACCAGGCGCCACCCGGCCGCGTAGCCGAGGTCGGCCAAGCCGCCCTTGATGTCACGGGCTTTCACGTCCCGAGCTCCTTCGCGGCGCGGCTCACGGCCAGGATGCGCTGCACCACGGTGATCGTGACCAGCGCCGCCAGCAGGTACAGCGCCACGGGCAGGACGTAGGGCACGCCGAGCCCGTGCAGGCCGATGCCGACCAGCGCGATGATGAACCGTTCGGCGCGTTCGGCGATCCCGCCGTCGGCGGACAGCCCGGACGCCTCGGCGCGCGCCTTGACGTACGAGGTGACCTGGGCGCCCACCAGTGACACGAGGGTCGCCGCCGCCAGGCCCTGCTCGCCCTCGCCGAACGCCCACCAGGCGATGGCGGCGAACAGCGCGCCGTCCGCGATCCGGTCGCAGCTCGCGTCCAGCACGGCGCCGAACCTCGTGCCGCCGCCCTGGGCACGGGCCATCGCGCCGTCGATCAGGTCCAGCAGCACGAAAACCGTGACCAGCACGGTGCCGACGAACAGCTCGCCGCGCGGGATGAACCACAGCGACGTGGCGACGGAGCCGACGGTGCCGAGCACCGTGACGGAGTTCGGGGTGAGGCCGCGCCGCAGCAGCCACGCCCCGATCGGATCGGTGACGCGGGAGACGGACGCGCGGGCGAAGATGTTCAGCATGGGGTGGCGAGGCACCTACCGACGGGGACGAAGTGGTCCCCGGCAGCCTAACCGCCCAGCTCAGCCGAGCTTGCGGTGGTCCCTGGAGATCTGCGCGAGCAGGTCGTCCAGCGCGTCGCCGCGCACCGCCAGCCGTTCGAGCCTGCCGAACAGAGCCAGGTACTCGCGCACGTCGTGCGGGTCGGTGATGGTCGCGTTGCCGGTCAGCACGCTCAGCGTCACCACCCGTTCGTCGTACACCTGGAACCCGTGCAGCGCCACCAGGTTGGCGTCCACCGTCCACGGCACCACGCCGAGCTGCACATTGGGTCTTCGGCTGGTGTCGAGCAGGTGGTCGATCTGCTCGCACATCAGGTCGGCCGAGCCCATCCGCCAGCGCAAGGCGCTCTCCGCGAGCAGGAAGACGAAGCGCTTTCCCGGATCGTCCATCCGGGCCCTGCGGGTGCGCAGGGTGGCTATCGCGGTGTCCTGCTCGTGCGAGGGCGTGGCGTTGAGCACGACCCTGAGGTAGTTCTCGCTCTGCAACAGCGCGGGCACACCCGCGTTCTGGAAGAAGCGGCTGGTGGTGGCGCGGGCCTCGATACGTGCCACGGTCTGCTGGTGCCGGTGTGCCCCGCGGTGCAGCACCACTCGGCGGGTCTCCGCCTCGGCGTGCAGCTGGCGGGCCAACTCGACCAGCTCGACCCTGGTCTCCCTGGTCGCGGACAACTCCGCCACCAGGCGCTCCACGTCGGTCACGGACGGGAGGAGCATGCCGTTCTCGATCTTCGACAGCTTGGACTGGCTCATCCCGGTAGCGCGCGCCGTGGCCGTCCCGGTCATCTTGGCCTCGGTGCGCAGCCTTCGTAACTCGCGCGAGAGCCGTTCTCGGGCCAGCCGCGAACGCTCAGGTGCGGTCATGCAACGCACCGTATCGACGCTCACCCCTCTTGACGATCGGCCAGGAAGGTGTCTAAACGTCGGATCATGGTCGCGCTGTGGTGATCTCGACCACGATCAGACGGCGTTCGTGGACGCGCACGCGGGCCGCGCTGGTTCGTTCGCCGCAGGTCCGGGCCCTGCGGGTCGACCGCGAAAGGGTTGATCCGGACGATGTTCAGAACCCGACGCTCAGGATCACCAGGTCGTCCGGCAGCAACCTGATCTCCACACCGGTGATGTCGGACCGTTGCAGCTCGGTCGTCGCGATGGGCCGGGTGGTGGAACCGGGCCCCGCGGTCCAGGTCGCCACGCGCACCGACGTGCCACCCGACACCAGCACGTGCAGGGCGTAGGCGAAGACGGGCGGCCGCGGGCCGTCCGACGGCACGCGGTAGGAGCACAGCACCTCGATCCGGGTGCCCCACGGCTCGTCCAGCAGCTGGACGCTGGCCGTGACGGGGCTGGGCAGGGTCTGGCTCATGATCACGTCCGGCGCGGTCGGGCTCGTCGTCACCGCCGTCGGGCTCGTCGTCACGTCCCGCACGGACGACGGCGACGGGTCCGGGTCCGCCGAGGTGTGGCGGCCGGCCGGACCCAGCGTCATCGCGCCCGCCGCCCCCAACAACGCCGCACCGACCAGCGCGGCGGCCAGCCACACCCTGGACCGCCTCCGCCTGACCCGCTCGACCACCGCCAGCCCGGCCAGCAGGTCCGGGGGCGGCTCCTCCGCCGCCGCGGGCCCCAGCAGGTCGAGCGCCCGGTCACGGGGCACGGCGGAGAGGATGCCGGGGACGCCCGCGAAGGAGGCCACGTCACCCGAGCACTCCTGGCACCCGGGCACGTGTCCCTCGAACTCCCGGCGCTCACCGGGAGACAGCGCACCCATGACGTACGCGGCACCCCAGTCCCGGTACGGATCGACTGGCGAGCTCACCGTCCGGTGACCCCCTTCTCCTCCAGTGCCAGCCGCAGCGCCCGCAGACCGTAGTGCAGGCGGGATTTCACGGTTCCCTCCGGCAGGTCCAGTGCGGCGGCCAGCTCCGCGACGGACTGCCCCATGTAGTACGAACGTACGATCACCGTGCGGTGCTCCGGCGTCAACTGGGTGAGCACGTCGGCCACCAGCCACGCGTCGAGGGCCAACTCGCTCGGGTCGGACCAGGCCCGTTCCGGCAGCCGCTCCGACCCGATCTCCCAGCGTGCGCGAGCACTGCGGCGTTCGTCGATCACCACGTTGCGTGCGACGGTGTAGAGCCACGCGCGGGCGCCCGTCACACCCTGTTCTAGCACTTTCGGATTGCGCCACGCGCGCAGCAGGGTTTCCTGCACCACGTCGCGGGACAGCTCGTCGTCCCCCGTCAGCCGACGCACGTACCGCCACAGCGCAGGAGCGTGCTCGTCGTGGAGAGCACGCAGCAATGTCGTGTGACTGTCCTTGATGGCGCACCTCCTCGGCTAGTCGTGGAACAGCGGTTCCCTGGTGGCGCCGGAGAGGGTCCTGCTGGGGAACGCGGGCGCGCGCTTGGCGAGGAAGGCCCCGGTCCCCTCGCGCATGTCGTCGGCGGTGAACGCCTCGCGGAAGGCGTCCAGTTCGACGGCCAGCCCGGCCTCGACGGTCCGGCCGCCGGCGCCGTTGACCGCGGCCTTGGCCAGCGACACCGCCGTCGCCGAGTTGCCCGCGATCCGGCCGAGCACCTCGCGTGCGGCGGTCAGCATCTCATCGCGCCCGTCGAACACCGCGTTGACCAGTCCCAGCCGCTGGGCCTCCAGCGCGTCGACGTGCCTGCCGGTGTAGATCAGCTCGCGGGCGACGGCCGGTCCGACCAGGCGTTGGAGCCGGACGCACCCACCGAACCCCGGGACGAGGCCGAGCAGGACCTCCGGCTGGCCGAACACCGAACGGCGGGTGGCGTAGGCGAAGTCGCACGCCAGCACCATTTCGCAGCCGCCACCGAGCGCGTAGCCGTCCACGCACGCGACGACCGGGCACGGAACTTCCTCCAGCAGCAGGGTGACCCGCTGCCCGAGGCGCCCGAACCGCTCGCCTTCGGCCGGTGTCATCGCGGCCATCTCCCGGATGTCGGCGCCGGCGATGAAAGCGGGACCGGGCGCGCCGGTCAGCATGATGCCGGCCGGTGCGCGGCCACCGGGGCGTGCGCCGCCGACGAGCACACCGGACAGGAAGTGGTCGAGTTCGGCGAGGACCCGGACGGACAGCGCGTTGCGCGCCGACGGCCGGGACACGGTGACCGTCGTGATGCCGGCCTCTTCTTCGACGAGCAAGGTCGAGTAGTCCACGGAAGGCTCCTCACGAGTCCCAGATGGCGCCGAACGCGGGCACTCCCCGCGCCTCCAACTCCTCCACGACGTGCCACGTCGTCTTCTTGTTCGAGATGCAGATCACCGCTTCCGCGTCGAACTCCCGGCAGGCGCGCAGCGCCAGTTCGACCAAGTCGGGCTTGCCCTGCCCGACCGTGTCCCAGACCAGCGCATCCGGTTGCACGGCTTCGATCTCGTCCACGAGCTCGTCGCCGTAGGTGGCGCGTGGCGTGCGGGTGGACCACACCAGGCGCGACGGCGTCTCCTGCGACAGCAGGTGCGGCAGGCACGGCCCGATACCGCTGCCGGTGGCCACCCACACGACCCGGGTGAAGAGCTTGTCGATGTTGCCCACGCCCGCGGTGGGGACGCCCTTGACCCACAGGTGCGTAGGCATGTCGTCGATCAGCCTGCCGGTCCAGTCGCCCGCCCGGGAGATGGTCAGCCGGAACCCGGCGCGGCCCGGCGCAGGCACGTTGGCGAACGAGTGCCACTCCAGCAGCGGGTGGCGGCTCACCGCCGTGGAGGAACCCGCGAACGGCGTGACGCCGTAGTCGAACGACACCAGGGCGACGTGCTTGGACGGTCGGACGATCCGCACCGGCACCCGGCGCAGCCGCGTCCACGGCAGGACGACGCTCGCCACCACCAGCAGGAGCAGCCAGAACTGGAGGGAGCCGACGAACCCGGGTTGGCGGGAGGAGTGGACGGCGAACAGCGCGAGCACGGTCCAGCCGGCGAACCGGTGCACTCGCTCGAACACGTCGTGCCGCCGTGCCCGCAAGGTCGGCAGGGCGAACACGACCATCGCGACGAGCAGCCCGAGGATCGTCCACGTGAGCGGGTCGGCCAGGGCCCAGGCCAGCACGGCGAACCACGTGGTGGCGCAGAGTGCGGCACCGACGTGCAGGCCGCCGAAGTGGTAGACCTTGCCCAGCGTCCAGCGGACCCGCAGCGGCCAGGTCGTCGGCGCGCTGGTCGCGACCCGGAACAGCAGGTTGATCACGTGCTGCTGGCGGATCAGGACGGCGAGGGCGACGTTCGCCACGACCGCGTCTGAGAGCGCTCCCACCGACTCGATGCCGAACGCCGCGACGGCGTTGATCACGACCACCAGGGCGACGAGTCGGTTGTGGTGGGTGAACGGGCGGCGTCGGAGCGCGAGTGCGAGTCTGGTCTTGAGATGGGTGGACGGCTGGTCGGTGCGCGTGGTGCTCATGCGACCGGCACCAGCGAGGCCAGCGCGGCACGGTCCACTTTGCCCCGTTCGGTCACCGGCAGGTCGTCCACCGCGAGAACCCGTGACGGCACGCAGTAGTACGGCAAGCGGCGGGCGACGGCGTCCTTGGCGTCGCAAGGCGAGACGGTGGCGGGACTGACGAAACCGACGAGTTCGCCGTCGTGCAGAACGGCCGTGGCGCGGACACAGCCCGGGGCCGTCTCCAGGGCCGACGTGATGCCGTCCAGCTCGACCCGGAAGCCGCGGACCTTGACCTGGTCGTCCGTGCGGCCGTGGTGCTCCAGCTCGCCGTCGGGTGTCCAGCGGCCCAGGTCGCGGGTGCGGAACATCAGGTGGTCGCCGCCGCGGAACGGGTCGGGGCGGTACCGCTGGGCGGTCAGCACGTCGTTGCCCAGGTAGCCCGCCGTGACGCAGGCGCCGCCCGCCCACATCTCGCCGACCTCGCCGATCCGGCACGGCCGCAGGTTCTCGTCGAGCACGTAGACCGACGTGTTGGGCACCGGCCGGCCGATGGTCAGCCCACCCGCGGCCGAGTCGTAGCGCTGCACCGTGTTGACGATGGCGACTTCCGTGGGGCCGCAGGCGTTGTGGAACGCGGCGCGGGCGGACCAGGCGTCGGCCAGCGGTTGGGGGCAGCGTTCCCCGGCGACCGCGACCACGCGCACGTCCGGACAGCCATCGGGGTCCACTGTGGACAGAACGCTGGGAGTGGCGATGAGGACGGTGGCGGTTTCCGCCGTCCGTGCCGGGTCTTGACCGCGGATGACGCAGGTCGCGCCGTGGGTCAGCGCGCCGAAGACCTCCCACACCGCCATGTCGAACGCGATGTTGAGCAGTTGCGCGACCCGGTCGCCCGGTCGGATGCCCAGCGAGCCCGGTTCGGTGAGCAGGACGTTGCACAGGTTCCCGTGGGTCACCAGGACGCCGTTGGGGACGCCGGTCGTGCCGGAGGTGAAGATGACGACGGCGGTCTCGCCGTTGGCCGCCGGGCGGGGTGCGGGCGCTTCGCGGTCCGGGAGGGTGTCGAGCACCAGGACCGTGGCCGCGGTGACGGCGGACGAGTGTTCCTTCGTGGTGATCACGACGTCGATGTCCGCGGTGCGCATGACGTGGTCGAGGTGGTGCCGCGGCGTGATCCGCACGTCCTGCGGCACGTAGGCGGCGCCGGCCTTCAGCACCGCCAGCATGCCCACGACCATCGGGATCGAGCGGGTCAGGAACAACCCGACGTGATCACCGGGGCGCACGCCCGCGTCGACGAGGGCGGCCGCGACGACGTTCGCGCGGTGGTCGAGTTCGCCGTAGGTGACGCAGTTGCCCTCGTGCTCGACCGCCCGCGCGCCCGGCGACCGTGCCGCGTGGACTTCGAACGCGTGGTGGATCCGCTGGAACGGCGGTGTGACGCTCGGTCCGTGGCCGAACCGCCGGAACAGCGGACGATCATCCGGGGGCAGGCCTGATAAGGGGTTGGGCTCGGTCATGGCCGTCACAGGTCTTGCACCTCTCGTCCAGCCGGACACGGTCACCCGGTCTGAACGAGACAGCCCCATCAGCCGTTCAAGCTGCGCCCAAAAATGTTTGAAATTTCTCCAAGTTTTCCGACGAGCGCCCGGACCTCGGTGTCGAACACACCGGCCCGGCGCATCGAACACCGAGGACCGGCGTATCGAGCACTCAGGACATTCGAGTCGAACGCTCCGGATGCGACAGTCGAACGGACCGCTCGCGGCTCACGGTGTCGGGACGGGCGGGTGGACGCGGTCCAGGAAGTCCCGCACCAGGGCGACGACCTCGTCGAGGTTGGTCTCCAACGCCCAATGCCCGCCGTCGAGGAGGTGCACCTCGGCGTCCGGAAGGTCGCGGAGGTAGGCCCGTGCGGCGCCCGCCGGCATGTAGCCGTCGTGCGGACCCCACACGATCAGCGTCGGCGGTCGGTGCTCACGCAGGTAGGCCTGCTGGCGGTCGAACCAGTCGAGGGTGCTGCCCTGGTCGGCGAGCAGGTGGACCAGGTTCCGCCGCCGCTCCGGGGTGCCGAGCTGCGACCAGGACAACGTCCACAGGTCGGGGCAGACCCGGTCGACCAGCCGTTCGGGTACCTCGCCGACGAACTCGTCGCGGAAGCCCTCCGCGCTGACCGCGGCGTCGATCTTGGCCCGGCCCTCGGCGGTCGGGTTGGCCCAGTACTCCTTGAGCGGCCGGTACTTCGGGCCGTGCTGGTCTTCGTAGATGTCGCCGTTCTGGATGATGAGCGCGACGACCCGCCCGGGTGCGTGCATGGCGAGCCGGAGCCCGAACTGCGAGCCGTAGTCGTGCAGGTAGATGGCGTACCGGGTCAGGTCGGCCGCGGCGGTGAACCGCTGCAAGAACTCGGCGTACGCGTCGAACGTGTAGGCGAAGCGGGTCCGGTCCGGCGTGCCGCTGTACCCGAAGCCGGGGTAGTCGGGCGCGATCAGGCGCCACCGGTCGCCGAGCGCGGCCATGAGGTTGCGGTACTGGAACGACGAGCAGGGGTAGCCGTGCGGCAACAGCACCACCGGGGCGTCCGGCGGCCCGGCCTCGCGGTAGAAGATGTCGGTTCCGTCGACCGTCATCATCCTGTGGGCCACCGGGGCGGGGATGTTCGACGACGTCATACCTGCCCGGTTACACGCGGAGGTTCGAAGTAAACGTCCGCGTGGTCAGTGGGCCGCCCACGCGTCCGAGAGCAGTCGGCGGGTGTCGCCGAGCAGCTGCGGCAGGACCTTGGTGTGGCCGATCACGGGCATGAAGTTCGCGTCGCCGCCCCAGCGCGGGACGACGTGCTGGTGCAGGTGGGCGGCGATACCGGCGCCGGCCACGACGCCCTGGTTCATGCCGATGTTGAACCCGTGCGGGCTCGCCACGGCACGGATCACGCGCATCGCCGTCTGCGTGAACGCGGCGAACTCGGCCGTCTCGGCGGGCGTCAGGTCCGTGTAGTCCGGCACGTGCCGGTACGGCAGCACCATCAGGTGACCCGGGTTGTACGGGTACAGGTTGAGCACCGCGAACACCAGCTCGCCGCGCGCCAGGATCAGCCCTTCGGCGTCGTCCAGCCCGATCACCCGGCAGAACGGGCACCCCTCCGGCTCGTCGCCGACCGCCTTGCCCTCGCCGCGCACGTACGAGAGGCGGTGCGGGGTCCACAGCCGCTGCAACGCGTCGTGGACCCCGACCCCGTCCTGCTCCTCGTACTGGTCCGTCACTGGACGAGTTCCGCCGTCGGCGAGGAGTTCTCCCGCCGTGCCACCCAGTCCACGACCGTCTCGACGGCCCGCTCCACCGGCACGCCGTTGATCTGCGTGCCGTCGCGGAACCGGAACGACACCGCGCCCTGCTCCACGTCCTTGCCGCCGGCCAGCAGCATGAACGGCACCTTCTGCGTGGTGTGGTTGCGGATCTTCTTCTGCATCCGGTCGTCGGACGCGTCCACCTCGACCCGGATGCCCTTCGCCTTGAGCTGCTTCGCCACCGCCAGCAGGTGGTCCACGTGCTCGTCCGCGATCGGGATGCCGACCACCTGGACGGGCGCCAGCCACGCCGGAAAAGCGCCCGCGTAGTGCTCGGTCAGCACGCCGAAGAACCGCTCGATCGAGCCGAACAACGCCCGGTGGATCATGACCGGGCGCTGGCGGGCGCCATCCGAGCCGGTGTACTCCAGCTCGAACCGCTCGGGCAGCGTGAAGTCGAGCTGGATGGTCGACATCTGCCAGGTGCGGCCCAGCGCGTCCTTCGCCTGCACGGAGATCTTCGGCCCGTAGAACGCCGCGCCGCCCGGGTCCGGCACCAGTTCGAGGCCGGAGTCCTCGGCCGCCTCGCGCAGGGCCTCGGTCGCCTTCTCCCACACCTCGTCGGAGCCGACGTACTTCTCGTCGTTGCGGGTGGACAGCTCCAGGTAGAAGTCGTCCAGGCCGTAGTCGCGCAGCAGCCCGAGGACGAAGGACAGCAGCGACTTCAGCTCGTCCTGGACCTGGTCGGGCGTGCAGAAGATGTGCGCGTCGTCCTGCGTCATGCCGCGCACGCGGGTCAGGCCGTGGATCACGCCGGACTTCTCGTACCGGTAGACCGAGCCGAACTCGAACATCCGCAGCGGCAGCTCGCGGTACGACCGCCCGCGCGACTTGAAGATCAGGTCGTGGAACGGGCAGTTCATCGGCTTCAGGTAGTAGTCCTGGCCGGGCTTGCGCAGCTTGCCGTCGTCGTCGTACTCGGCGTCGAGGTGCATCGCCGGGTACATGCCGTCCTTGTACCAGTCGAGGTGGCCGGACGTCTCGAACAGGTTGCCCTTGGTGATGTGCGGCGAGTAGACGAACTCGTAGTCCTCCTCGGCGTGCCGGGCGCGCGAGTAGTCCTCCATCGCCTTGCGGATGATGCCGCCCTTGGGGTGGAACACCGCCAGGCCGGAGCCGATCTCGTCCGGGAAGCTGAACAGGTCCAGCTCGACGCCGAGCTTGCGGTGGTCGCGGCGCTCGGCCTCGGCCAGCAGCTCCAGGTGCTTGTCCAGCGCCTCCTGCGACTCCCACGCGGTGCCGTAGATGCGCTGCAACTGCGGGTTCTTCTCGTTGCCGCGCCAGTACGCGGCGGCGACGCGGGTCAGCTTGAACGCCGGGATGTGCTTGGTCGTCGGCACGTGCGGGCCGCGGCACAGGTCGCCCCAGACGCGGTCGCCGGAACGCGGGTCGAGGTTGTCGTAGATCGTCAGCTCGCCGCCGCCGACCTCCATCACCTCGGCGGTGTCGACGTCGCTTTTGATGTCCACCAGTTCGAGCTTGAACGGCTCGGCCGCCAGCTCGGACTTCGCGGCGTCGACCGACTCGACCACCCGGCGGTTGAACCGCTGCGCGCCCTTGATGATCGACTTCATGCGCTTCTCCAGCGCCTGGAGGTCTTCGGGCGTGAACGGCTTGTCGACCTTGAAGTCGTAGTAGAAGCCGTCCTTGACCGGCGGGCCGATGCCCAGCTTCGCGTCGGGGAACTGCTGCTGCACGGCCTGCGCCAGCACGTGCGCGGTGGAGTGCCGGATGACGCTGCGGCCGTCGGCGGTGTCGGCGGCGACCGCTTCCACCTCGACGTCGACCTGCGGCGTCCACGAGAGGTCGCGGAGGTGGCCCTCGGGGTCGCGCACGACCACGACGGCGTCCGGGCCCTTGCCCGGCAGCCCCGCTTCACGCACCGCCGTCCCCGCGGTAGTCCCCGCCGGCACCACCACGCGCGGTGGGGTTGGAGCGGCTGCGGGGCGCGGCTGGGACACGGTGACTCCTCGATGTGGGTGCTCGGGCTTTGCCGGAGATGTTATCGGTGCTCACCGACTGGTTTTCCGGCGCACCGGATGGACCGCCGCAGTGCGCCGCCGGATCACCCGCTCGGGGTGCCCGTCAGCCGCGGATCAGGGCCGGCAACGCGTCCGTCGAGGTCACCGCACGTCCGGTGGTGCGCTGGTAGCGGCGAACGAGGTCGCGGTGGCGGGAGGGGAGGGCGAGGCGGCGTTCGGCGGTGAGGAGCGGGTTGCGGCGTGGTGGCGGGAAGGTCGCGGCCAGGTCGGCGAGGAGGGCGTCGCGGTCGACGTTCGCGGTCTTGAGGACCCAGGCGACGCCGGGGTCGAGCGCGATGAGGGCGAGGGCCAGGTGTTCGGGGCGGTGCTCACGTTCACGGCGGGCCAGTGCGAGGCGCAGGGCTGCCTCGTAGGCCGCTTGGGCGTCCAGGCCGAGTGGTGGGGTGAGGCGGGCGCAGTGCCGGCGGGCTTTGGCCGCGCCGAGTGGGAGTAGGGGTTCGCGGCCGGCGGGGTGGTCCAGGGTGGCGGTGGCGGGGCCGAGGAGGCGGTCGAGGTCGACGCCCAGTGGTGCCAGCACGGCCCGATCCGCCGCGCCGCCTGCGCCTAGCGGGGCGGCTAGGTGGGCGGCGTTCAGGATCGCGGACGTGGTGGCGCCGTGGCGGTGCAGGACGTCGCTGAGCATGTCGCCGCGTGTGCCACCGAGTGTGTCGCCGCGTGTCGGGCCTGTTGGGGCTGGTGGGACGTCGCTGATTGCGGAGGTGGTGACGTCCGCAGCGGCGGCGAGTAGGTGTTCGCTGCCGGTTCGCGGGTGTCCTCGGTCAAGGGCTAGCCGGAGTGCGCGGGCGATGGTGCGTTTCAGGTCGGGGTGGTCACCTCTGAACACGTGGGTCAGTCCTCTCGGCCGTACTTGCGGTGGACGGTCTGCTTGGTGACGCCCAGGCGGGTCGCGATGTCGCGCCACGACCAGCCGGCCCGGCGTGCGGCGGCGACGTGCTCTGCTTCAAGTTGCTCCACCAGGCGACGCAGGCGGGCCACGGCGCGCAGGCCGGCGTCCGGGTCCGCACCGTGCGCGGCCTGGTCGAGATCGGCGATCGTCGACATGTCGTCAACATATGCTGACGCTCGCCCGACCGTCAACACATGCTGACGACAGGCGTTCACAGCTGACGTACAGCCGACGATCAGGATCCGCTCAGGTCGACCGCGCATCATGGCGTCAACCAGGACGATCATGTTCATCAGCACGGGAGAGCAGGAGTTCCGCCGATGCCAGACCCGCAGCAACCGTCCCAGCAGCCACCGGAAGGATCGGCCGAGCCGGCCGCGAGCGCCACCACCCCGGCCACCGACCCGGCCACCATCCCGGCTGCCGCCCCCGCGCAGCCCGCGGCCGGCGGCGCAGGTGAACCGGCCGCCGCAGCCCAACCAACCGCAACCCAGCCAGCCGCAGCCCAGCCAACCGCGGCTCAACCAGCCGCCGCGGAGCCGGTCGCGGAAGCCCTTGGTGAACCGGCCGCCGCAGGTCAACCGGCACCGGGCGTGCCGCACCCCGCGTACAGCCGGCCAGCTCCGGGCAAGGGCGCGGTCGTCGGCCGGGTCGTCAAGCACCGGGCCACCCAACTGGTCGCCGTCGGACTGCTCGGGCTCGTCCTCGGCGGCGGGATCGTGGCGCTGGCCGACCGTGACGACCACCCCCGGTACGGCGTCGGGTTCGACCGGTCCGGTCATCCCGATCACCCCCGGTTCGAGGAGCGCATTCCCGAACGCAGGTCAGAGCGTGGACCGGAGCGCGGCTCGGAACGCGGGGCCGAGCGGTTTCCGGAGCGGTTTCCGGAGCGGTTTCCGGAGCGCGATTTCGAGCGCTGAGCCCAGGACCGGGTGACCTCGGGGTTGGTGATCTCAGGGCCGCGCGATCGGCAGGGCCGCGCGATAATCAAGGCCGGGTGATCGTCAGGCCGCGCAATCGTCAGGACCGCGCGATCGTCAGGACAGGGTGATCGTCAGGACAGGAAGCCGCGCAGCAGCAGGGCCGTGCCGTCCAGGTGCTCGGCCATCGCCCGCCGCGCGGCCTCCGGCTCACCCGCCACGATGCCCGCCACGATCACCTCGTGCTGCTCGTTCGAGTGCGCCAGGTTGGGCGCCAACAGCGGGATGCGGTCGAGCAGTGCGTTGACCCTGGTCCGGGCGTCGGCGACGGCCGCCGTGAGCGACGCCGACCCGGTCGCCTCGGCGATCGCCAGGTGCAGCCGCGAGTCCTTGCGCCGGTACTCCTCCAACGTCGCGTCCCGGCACTCGGTCAACCGCGCCACCAGGTTGCGCCGGTCGGACGGCCCCAGCGCGCGCGCCGCCGCGCACTCCGCCGCCCCGGTCTCCACCGCCGCGCGCAACGTCAACGCGTCCGCCAGCTCCTCCGGGTCCACCCGCCGGTCCGGCGCGGGCACCGGGACCGGCGACTTCACGAACGTCCCGCCGTACCGACCACGCCGCGACTCGACGTACCCGGCGTCCTGCAACGACCTGATCGCCTCGCGCAACGTCACCCGGCTGACCCCCAACCGGGTGGCCAGCTCACGTTCCGCGGGCAGCCGCTCCCCCGGCCCCACCACCCCGAGCCGGATCGCCTGCATGAGCCGTTCCACGGTCTCCTCGAACGCGTTGCCCGCCCGCACCGGGCGGAACAACGCGTCCTGCACGGGCATCACAGCGGTGTCACGTAGGCACCGGCGATCCCGCCGTCCACCAGGAAGTTGGAGGCGGTCATGAACGACGAGTCGTCACTGGCCAGGAACGCCACCGCCGCCGCGATCTCCTCCGGCTCGGCGAACCGCCCCAACGGCACGTGCACCAACCGCCGCGCGGCCCGCTCCGGGTCCTTCGCGAAAAGCTCCCGCAGCAACGGCGTGTTCACCGGCCCGGGCGACAAGGCGTTGACCCGCACCCCCTGCCGCGCGAACTGCACGCCCAGCTCCCGGCTCATCGCCAGCACCCCGCCTTTGGATGCTGTATACGATATTTGGGATGTAGCCGCGCCCATCGTCGCCACGAACGACGCCGTGTTGATCACCGAGCCGCGCCCGCGCTCCAGCATGTGCGGGATTGCATACTTGCAGCACAAATACACTGACGTCAGGTTGACCTTCTGCACCCGTTCCCACGCCTCGATGCCCGTGGTCAGGATCGAATCGTCGTCCGGCGGGGAAATCCCGGCGTTATTGAATGCAATATCCAGTGAACCGTATGTGTCTACAGTAGTCCGGTACAGCGCCGAGACCTGCTCCTCGTCGGTCACGTCGACCTGGACGAACAGCCCGCCCACCTCGTCCGACGCCGCCTTGCCCGACTCCGCGTCGACATCGGCGACGACGACCCGCGCGCCCTCCGACGCCAGCCGCCGCACCGACGCCAGCCCGATGCCGCTGCCACCGCCGGTCACCACGGCCACCCGGCCCTCAAGTCGCTGAACCACGTTCTCTCCCATCAGTGTCGGTAGAGCCCAACGAGCATCAGTGATGCCCAACCAGCGTCAGTGAGCCCAACCAGCGTCAGTGAGCGATGAAGACGTTCTTGGTCTCGGTGAACGAGTCGAGCGCGTCCGGCCCCAACTCGCGCCCCAACCCGGACTGCTTGAACCCGCCGAACGGCGTCCAGTACCGCACCGAGGAGTGCGAGTTCACCGACAGGTTCCCGGCCTCGACCGCACGCGACACCCGCAACGCCCGCCCGACGTCCCGCGTCCAGATCGACCCGGACAACCCGTAGGAGCTGTCGTTGGCCAACCGCACCGCGTCCTCCTCGTCGCTGAACGGCAGCACGGCCACCACCGGCCCGAAGATCTCCTCGACCGCCGCCCGGTCACCACGCCCGACCGGAGCCAGAACCGTTGGCGGGAACCAGAAACCCGCACCAGAAGGAGCCGAACCTCGGAACGCCACCGGCGCGTCGGAAGGCACGTAGGACGCGACCTTCTCCCGGTGCGCGGCCGAGATCAGCGGCCCCATCTCGGTCGCCTCGTCCCCCGGCGCACCGACCACGACACCCTTGACGGCAGGCTCCAGCAACTCCATGAACCGGTCGTAGACCGACGCCTCGACCAGGATCCGGGACCGAGCGCAGCAGTCCTGCCCGGCGTTGTCGAACACCCCGTACGGCGCCGTCGCGGCGGCACGCTCCAGGTCCGCGTCGGCGAACACGATGTTGGCCGACTTGCCGCCCAGCTCCAGCGTCACCCGCTTCACCTGGTCCGCGCACCCGGCCATGATCTGCTTGCCGACCCGCGTCGACCCGGTGAACACGACCTTGCGCACGTCCGGGTGCGTGACGAACCGCTGCCCCACCACCGTTCCCGCCCCCGGCAGCACCTGGAACACGTCCGGCGGGATCCCCGCCTCCAGAGCCAAGGACGCCAACTTCAAGGCGGTCAACGGCGTCAGCTCGGCGGGCTTCAGCACCACCGTGTTCCCCGCCGCCAACGCGGGCGCGAGACCCCACGCGGCGATCGGCATCGGGAAGTTCCACGGCACGATCACGCCGACCACGCCCACCGGCTCGTGGAACGTCACGTTCAGCCCGCCCGGCACCGGGATCTGCTTGCCGAACAACCGTTCCGGCGCGGCCGAGTAGTAGTGCAGGACGTCCCGGACGTTCCCCGCCTCCCACCGCGCGTTGCCGATGGTGTGCCCGGAGTTCAGCACCTCCAGCGCCGCCAAGTCCTCCAGCGCGCCGTCGACCGCCTCCGCGAACCGCCGCAGCAACCGGGCACGGTCCCCCGGCGCGACCGAACGCCACGCGGGCAACGCCGCCGACGCACGGGCGATCGCCGCGTCGGTCTCCTCCAGGGAGGTCAGCGGCACCGACCGGACCACCTCCTCGGTGGCCGGGTTGATCACGTCGAACGTCGTCACTTCACTCCCCTGTCCAAAGTGGCCCTGCCCGAAGCAGCGCCGACCAGCGCGGCGAACAAGCGGTCGTCCTCGGTGTCGGCCTCCGGGTGCGACTGCACGCCGAGCACGAACCGCGCACCCGGCAGCTCCACCGCCTCCACCGTCCCGTCCGGCGCGCCCGCGACCACCCGCAGACCGTCACCGACGATGTCCAACGCCTGGTGGTGGTGGCAGTGCACGGTGGTGGCCAGACCGACGACCTCCGCCAGCCGCGAACCGGGCGCCACCGCGATGCCGGTGTGCTCGAACACCGCCGGCGCCGGGTTGTGGCCCTCCACGTGCTGGACGAGCGTGCCGCCCAACGCCACGTTGAGCACCTGCATCCCCCGGCACACCGCGAGCAGCGGCAGGTCCAGCTTCAACGCCGCACGGGCCAGCCCCAGCTCTGCCGCGTCCCGCTCCGGTCGCGCCGGACCGGTGCGCGGGTCGCGTGGCCGCCCGTACAGCGCCGGGTCCACGTCCGCGCCGCCCGCCAGCACCAGGCCGTCCAGGAACGCGATGGCGTCCGCGTCCCACTCGCCGACCGGCGGCAGCAGCACGGGGTTGCCGCCCGCGCGCACGACCGAGTCGAGGTAGTCCCGGTGCAGCACCGCCGCCTCCACGTCCCACACGCCGAACCGTGCGCGTTCCAGGTACGTGCTGACGCCGATCAACGGCCTGCCACCCCGACCGCCAGAGCCGCCAGACCCGACAGAGACGACAGGGCCGCCAGAGCCGCTAGAGCCGTTCGAAACCACGGATGCGCTCCCAATCCGTCACCGACGAGTCGAACGCGGCCAGCTCCACCCGGGCCGCGTTGAGGTAGTGGTCGACCACGTCCTGCCCGAACGACTCCCGCGCCAGCTCGCTCTTCGCCAGCAACGACGCGGCGTCACGCAGGGTGGCGGGCACGGTGGGCTTGTCGGAGCCGTAGGCGTTGCCGATGAACTCGTCCTCCAGCGGCAGCTCGTTGTCCACGCCGTGCAGACCGGCCGCGATCAGCGCGGCGACGGCCAGGTACGGGTTCACGTCACCGCCCGGCACCCGGTTCTCGAACCGCAGCGACTGCCCGTGCCCGACCACGCGCAGCGCGCACGTCCGGTTGTCCTTGCCCCACGCCACCGCCGTCGGCGCGAAGCTGCCCGGCACGAACCGCTTGTAGGAGTTGATGTTCGGGGCCAGGAAGTACGTCAGCTCGCGCAGCGCGGCCAACTGGCCGGCGAGGAAGTGCTCCATCAGCTTCGACATGCCGCGACCCTCGGCGAACACCGGCTCGCCGTCGTCCGAACGCAGGCTGAGGTGGATGTGGCACGAGCTGCCCTCGCGCTCGTTGTACTTCGCCATGAACGTCAGCGACTTGCCCTGCTGCGCCGCGATCTCCTTGGCGCCGGTCTTGTAGATGCTGTGGTTGTCGCACGTCGCCAGCGCCTCGGTGTAGCGGAACGCGATCTCGTGCTGGCCCGGGTTGCACTCGCCCTTGGCCGACTCGACCACCATGCCCGCGCCCGCCATGTTGTTGCGGATGGCGCGCAGCAGCGGCTCGATGCGCGCGGTGCCCAGCAGCGAGTAGTCCACGTTGTACTGATTAGCCGGGGTGAGGCCCCGGTAACCGCGATCCCAGGCGTCCTCGAACGTGTTGTCGAAGACGATGAACTCCAGCTCCGTGCCCACGAACGCGCGCAGCCCGCGTTCGGCGAGCCGGTCGAGCTGGCGCTTGAGGATCTGGCGCGGTGAGGCGACCACCGGCCCGCCGTCCTCCCAGACCAGGTCGCACATGACCAGCGCGGTGCCCTCGTGCCACGGCACGCGGCGCAGGGTGGAGAGGTCGGGGCGCATCACGAAGTCGCCGTAACCGCTGTCCCACGACGACATGGCGTAACCGCCGACCGTGTTCATCTCGACGTCCACGGCCAGCAGGTAGTTGCAGCCCTCGGCGGAGTGCGGCAGGACGACGTCCACGAAGTACCGCGCGGCGCAGCGCTTGCCCTGGAGGCGGCCCTGCATGTCGACGACGGCGACCAGCACCGTGTCGACCTCCCCGGCGTCCACGAGCACGCGCAACTCCTCCACGGCGAGCATCCGCAGTACCTCCAAAGGTATGTCAGCGAGCCATTGGACGGCTCATCTTGACACCATCAGGTGGTCCGCGCCACCCTCCAACCACCCTCCAAAGGAGCGCGACTGACCCATTAGGGAGCGAGCGCAGATGGCCAAGCACGTCGAGTACGAGAAGGTGGGCAGCGATTACCTGGAGCACCGGCAGCTGAAGCGGGGCGCCGCGGGCTGGGTGCTGTTGGCTGGACTGGGTGTCTCCTACGTCATCTCCGGCGACTTCGCCGGGTGGAACTTCGGCATCGCGCAGGGCGGTTGGGGCGGGCTTCTCGTCGCGACGATCCTGATGGGCGCGATGTACACGTGCATGGTGTTCGGCCTGGCCGAACTGGCCGCCGCGCTGCCGGTCGCGGGCGGCGGTTACGGCTTCGCGCGACGTGCGCTCGGGCCGTTGGGCGGGTTCGCCACCGGTATCGCGATCCTCATCGAGTACGCCATGGCGCCGGCGGCCATCGCGGTGTTCATCGGCGGGTACGTGGAGACGCTGGGGCTGTTCGGGCTGACCAACTCGTGGCCGGTGTACCTGGTGTGCTTCCTGATCTTCGTCGGGGTGCACCTGTACGGCGTGGGCGAGGCGTTGCGGCTGATGTTCGTGATCACCGGTGTCGCGGTGGTGGCGCTGGCCGTGTTCGTGATCGGCATGATCCCGAAGTTCGACTCGGCGAAGCTGTTCGACCTGGCCGAGGGCGGCGGTTTCCTGCCGTTCGGGGTGACGGGCGCGCTGGGCGCGTTGGTGTTCGGCATCTGGTTCTTCCTCGGTGTCGAGGGCGTGCCGTTGGCGGCGGAGGAGGCGCGCGACCCGAAGCGCGACATGCCGCGCGGCATCATCGCCGCGATGCTGGTCCTGCTGGTGTTCGCGGGCACGATCCTGGTGTTCGCGCCTGGCGGTGCCGGGTCGGAGGTGTTGAAGGGGTCGGACAACCCGCTGCCGGCGGCGGTGCGCGCGGCGTACGGCGGGGACAACCTGCTCGCGCAGGTGGTGAACTACGTCGGCCTGGCCGGGTTGGTGGCCAGCTTCTTCTCGCTGATCTACGCCTACTCGCGGCAGTTGTTCGCGTTGTCGCGCGCCGGTTACCTGCCGCGGTGGCTGTCGCGCACCGGGAAGCGCAAGACGCCGTACCTGGCGCTGGTCGTGCCGGGTGCGATCGGGTTCGTGCTGGCAGCGGTGACGCGGGACGGCGCGTTGCTGATCAACATCGCGGTGTTCGGCGCGGCGCTGTCGTACGTGCTCATGATGGTGTCGCACATCGTGCTGCGCGTGCGCGAGCCCGGGTTGGAGCGGCCGTACCGGACGCCGGGCGGCATCGCCACGACCGGTGTGGCGCTGGTGCTCGCCGTGGCGGCGGTGGTGGCGACGTTCTTCGTGGACGAACTGGCGGCCGGCATCACGGCGGGCATCGTCGTGGTGGCGTTGGCCTACTTCTGGTTCTACAGCCGCCACCACCTGGTGGCCTCGGCGCCCGAGGAGGAGTTCGCCGCGATCGCGCAGGCGGAGGAGGAGCTGAAGGACTGACCGGCGTGGAGCCGGGTGGCGCGCGGCCACCCGGTTCCACCGATCGTGGAACGCAAGTCCTCCCGGAAGTGGGCACCCCTGGACGGGGCACCGACGAACAGGAGGCAACCATGACACCCAGGATGATCACGGCCGGAGCGGCCGTCGCGGCACTGCTCGTCACGACCGCCCCGGTCACCACGGCCACCGCCGCCCCCATCTACGAGCAGCAGGTCTTCGCGCTGACGAACACCGAGCGGACGGCGGCCGGGTGCCCGGCGCTGGCGTCGAGCGCGCAACTGGACGCGGCGGCGCGCAGGCACACCGTCGAGATGGCGCGGACCGGCAACTTCAGCCATACCGGCGTGGACGGCAGCACGCCCGCGCAGCGCGTCACCGACGCCGGCTACCGGTACCGGATCGTCGCGGAGAACATCGCGGCCGGCCAGACGTCGGCGGAAGAGGTCGTCCGGGCGTGGATGAACAGCGCGAGCCACCGGGCGAACATCGTGAACTGCGAGTTGCGCGACCTCGGCGTCGGCTACGCCGTGGACAGGAACAACAAGCCTTACTGGACCCAGGACTTCGGCGCCCCGGGGTGACCGTCCCCGTCACGGGGGTGACCGTCCCGAAGGGAATCGCACCGGCGGGAGGCCGGGCACGTGCTGCCGGCAGTGCTCCCTGGCAGGATCAGGGCGTGAGTGACATTCAACGTGTTGGAGTGGTGGGCTCGGGCCTGATGGGCTCCGGCATCGCCGAGGTCTGCGCGCGCGCGGGGCTCGACGTGCTGGTGGCCGAGGTCAACCCGGACGCCACCGAAGCCGCGCGAGGGCGGATCGCCTCTTCGCTAGGCAAGGGCGTGCGCAGCGGCAAGCTGTCCGCCGAGGACCGGGACGCCGCACTGGAGCGCCTCCGGTTCACCACAGACCTCGCCGACTTCGCCGACCGTAACCTGGTCGTGGAAGCCGTCGCGGAAATCGAGCACGTCAAGACCGAGGTGTTCACGACGCTGGACAAGGTCGTCGCGGACCGGAACGCGATCTTCGCGTCCAACACCTCCTCGATCCCGATCATGAAGCTGGGCATGGCCACCAGCCGGCCCGAGCAGGTCATCGGAGTGCACTTCTTCAACCCGGTGCCGGTGTTGAAGCTGGTGGAGCTGGTGCCGTCGCTGCTGACCGGCGACCAGACCAAGGCCAGGGCCGAGTCCTTCGTGACCGGTGTCCTGCACAAGGAGGTCATCCGCTCGCAGGACCGGGCCGGGTTCGTGGTCAACGCCCTGCTGATCCCGTACCTGCTGTCCGCGATCCGGATGCTGGAGTCCGGGTTCGCCAGCGCCGAGGACATCGACACCGGCATGGTGCTGGGCTGCGCGCACCCGATGGGGCCGCTGCGCCTGGCCGACCTGATCGGCCTGGACACCACCAAGGCGATCGCCGAGTCGATGTACGAGGAGTTCAAGGAGCCGCTGTACTCCCCGCCGCCGCTGCTGCTGCGCATGGTGGACGCGGGGCTGCTGGGCAAGAAGAGCGGGCGCGGGTTCTACGACTACGCGTCCTGACCACTCGCCCGCGGGCCGTCGACCACAGTGGTCGGCGGCCCGTTCGCATGTCCGGGCAATACCACACGACGCGTGCGGCAGTCACGCCGACAAGATGTCGAACAATTAACAGCAGCATCTTGAATGGCGGGACAAAACATTAGCCGCGAAACGTTCGACCGTACCTCACGGGGGCACCGGCACAAAATGCCACGATGCGTCATCGAAGATCGTCCGGACATTAGTGCGAAAGACTGACGGACGCCTAGTCAATAGGCCATTCGGCGTAGTCTTGATTACGGGCGTCCAGCGTAAGGCAACTGATCGACAGAACCCGTGGGCTGCCTTTAGAGTGCCATACGTCACGCTACGGCCGACCGGTGGACAAGATTGCTTCGCCTAGCGTAACTTTTCGACTCGCCCCCCACGAGGAGAACCCCGCCTTGGACCCTCAAGAAGTCTCCATACGCGATTTCACGGGCCGACAGCTGAGTGCACTTCTGCATTCCGCGGGCATCACGGACAATACCCTTGAATCCGTCGGACTGCTCGCGGACGCACTCGGCCCGGGTGGCCTGCGCCCGGTTTCCACCAGCCCTGCCTGGCCCTCCGGCGTCGCCGACGACCACACCCCGGTCGAGTTCTCGACGGCGTTCGCGGCGGACGAGTCCCCGGTCGTCCGCATGATCGTGGAACCCACCGCGAGCAGGCCTTCCCGCACCGCGAACATGGCGGCGGCGCTCGCCTCGCTCGACCGGATCAAGCGGCGCGGCAACCTGGACACCAGCCGTTTCGACGCCGTTCGGAGCCTGTTCCTGCCGGACGATCCCGGAACGGATTTCACGTTCTGGTATTCACTCGTGTTCCGCGCCGACGCCGAACCCACGGTGAAGGTCTATTTGAACCCGGACGTGCGCGGCGAGGCTGCCGCCGAAGGGCTCGTGCGCGAGGCGTTGGCCCGGACCGGTTTCGCCACCGGTTTCCGGACCATGCGGGACAGCGCGATGACCCGGCCAGGGCTTGACAGGTATTCCTTCTTCGCACTCGACCTGGTCGAACAACGGCAGGCGCGGGTGAAGGTGTACATCTCCCACCACGCCGCGGAAGTAACCGACGTCACTCGTGCGGCTAAGGCGGCGCGCGGGGTGGACGTGGCCAGGGTACCGGACTTCTGCCTGCTCACGGGAGGCAGCACCGGAACGTTCGACAAGCGCCCGCTCATTTCCAGCTACACGTTCCTGGACGGCGACGCCGACGCGCCGAGCGGCTATTCGCTGTACGTGCCGATCAGGGACTACGTGACCGACGACGAGGAGGCCCGGCGACGGGTGCTCGCGGTGATGGCCAAGTACGACCTCGATCCCACCCGGTTCGACAACGCGCTGCGCACCGTCGCACGCCGGCCGTTGGACGAGGGCGTCGGCCTGATCGCCCACGTGTCGCTGCGCATGGGCAGGCCGCGCCCCGGAGTCACCGTCTACCTCTCGTCCGAGGCCTACGACGTGGCGACGCCGCGTTCGATCAGCCTGGCTGTCTAGGCGGTGTTTCGAAAGCCCGTGTTCGCGATAGCCGCGCCGGATGCGGCCCCTGGCGGCACGGGCCGAGGGCTCCGATACAACACCGGTATCGGAGCCCTCGTCCCGCACCGCCAGGAACCACCCCGATCACGACTCTCATCGAACGAGACTTCCGAAACACCGCCTAGGAGTCACCATGCCGATCATGGAGCCGTACCGCATCAAGGTCGTGGAGCCCATCCCGATCACCACACGCGCGCACCGCGAGCGCGCGCTGGCCGCCGCCGGGTACAACCCGTTCAACCTCGCCGCCACCGACGTGACGATCGACCTGCTCAGCGACTCGGGCACCGGCGCCCTGTCCGCCGAGCAGCAGGCGGCGGGCATGCGGGGTGACGAGACCTACGCGGGTGCGCGCTCCTACCACCGGTTCCACGACGTGGTGTCGGAACTGACCGGGTACCCGTACGCGTTCCCCGTCCACCAGGGACGCGCGGCCGAGCGGATCCTGTTCACCGCGCTGATCAAGCCCGGTCAGATCAGCGTCAGCAACACCCACTTCGACACCACCCGTGCGAACGTCGAGATCGTCGGCGGCGAGGCGGTCGACCTGCCGTGCCGGGCCGCCGACGACCTCGACAGCGACGCGCCGTTCAAGGGCGACATCGACCTGGAGGCGTTGGAGGCGGTCCTGTCCAGCCGGCGGGACGTCGCCGTCGTGCTGATCACGATCACCAACAACGGTTTCGGCGGGCAGCCGGTGTCGATGGGCAACATCAAGGCCGCGGGTGAGATCGCCCGCCGCCACGGTGTGCCGTTCTTCCTCGACGCGGCCCGCTTCGCGGAGAACGCGTGGCTGGTCACGCAGCGGGAGCCGGGCTACGAGAACCACACGCCGCGGCAGGTCGCGGAGGAGGCGTTCCGGCTGTCCGACGGGTGCGTGGCGAGCCTGAAGAAGGACGCCATCGTCCACATCGGAGGGTTGCTCGGGCTTCGTGACCCGGAGCTGGCGGCCAAGTGCGAGTCGCTGCTGATCGCGACCGAGGGCTTCCGCACGTACGGCGGTCTGTCCGGCCGCGACCTGGAGATGCTGGCGCAGGGGCTGCGGGAGGTGACCGACCCGGAGTACCTGCGGGCTCGGGCCGACGCGACCTCGTACGTGGCTTCGCTCGCGGCGGCGGCGGGCGTCGACAGCGTGCGGCCGACCGGGGTGCACGCGGTGTACCTCAACGCCGGACGCCTGCTGACGCACCTGCCGCCGAGCCAGTTCCCGGGGTTCGCCCTGGCCAGCGAGCTGTACCTGGCGGGCGGCATCCGGTGCGCCGAGCTGGGTTCGCTGTACCTCGGCGAACTGGACGACGTGGGTGAACTGCTGAAGCCCGCGCCGTACGAACTGGTCCGCCTCGCCATCCCGCGGCGGGTCTACACGCAGAGCCACCTGGAGTACGTCGGCGAGACGTTGGCGGAGATCGCGAAGGAGCCCGAGCGGGTGCCGGGATACCGGTTGACGCACGCGCCGAAGCTGTTGCGGCACTTCAACTGCAAGCTCGCGCCGGTGGTGTAGTCCGACGGTCGGCTCGTGGTTCTTCTCGGGACCACGAGCCGCTGGCGAGGTGCGCCTCACGATCTTCGCGGAGCTGCGTGCCATGCCGGGCGAGTGGGGTTTCACGAAGCGCCGCAGTACCGACGCCGCAGCCATACCCCCACCGCGGGCTATCCACAGGCACCGCGCACAGTGCCCGAATTGTCGGCCCCAGCCGGCAGAATCAAGACAGGGGTCCCCTGCGGGGGACCCCTGCGAAGCAAGACCGCGCCAGGCCGTGGCCGGCGCGGCAGCCACGCGAAGCGATGACCGCGCCCAAGCGCGTACCAGGGCGGCAACCGCGCGAAGCGGTGACCATGCTCAAGCCGCGACCCGGCGACAGCCACGCGAAACGGCGACCATGCTCAAGCCGCGACCCGGCGACAGCCACTCGAAGCGGCGACTGCGCCCAAGCCCTGGCCAGAGCGGGGAACCGCGTGGGGCGGTTCCCTAGGCCATCGCGTCGAGCCGGTCCATGGTGTGCTGGATCAGGCTCACCAGCACCGTCTTCGCCGACTCACGATCCCGCGCGTCGCACAGCACCAGCGGGATCCCGGCGTCGACGTCGAGAGCCCGCCGCACCTCCTCCGCCTCGTACGCGTGCCCGCCCTCGAAGCAGTTCACCGCGATGATGAACGGGATGCCGCGCCGCTCGAAGAAGTCGATCGACGGGAAGCTGCTGTCCAACCTCCGGGTGTCGACCAGGATCACCGCGCCGATCGCGCCGTACGCCAGCTCGTCCCACATGAACCAGAAGCGGTTCTGGCCGGGGGTGCCGAACAGGTACAGCACCACTTCCGGGTTGATGGTGATCCGGCCGAAGTCCAGGGCCACCGTGGTGGTCTCCTTGGCCTCCAGGCCGACCACGTCGTCGACCCCGACACCGGCCTCGGTGAGCAGCTCCTCGGTGTGCAGCGGCGGTATCTCGCTGACGGAGTTGACCATCGTCGTCTTCCCGGTGCCGAAACCACCGGCGATGACGATCTTCACTGGGGTGGGGACCAGCAGTTCCCCACCCGGCCGCTCAGATTCCACGGACACCATCCAGCACCGCCTGCAGCAAGTTCCGGTCCGGCACCTGCGGGACTCGGGAAGGGTCTCTGATCACCACGTCACCGCGTTGGATGAGGTCGCTCAACAACACCTTGACGACCACCAGCGGCACGTCGAGGTACGCGGCGACCTCGGCCACCGACAACGGCCGCCGGCACAGCTCCATGATCTCCATGTGCTCGACCGCCAGCGCGTCCGGGTCCGACGGCGACGGCATCGCGCGCACCTGCGTCACCAGGTGCAGCTCCGGCCGCAGCGGGCGCGTGCGGCCGCGCACCATCGCGTACGGGCGGACCAGCGGGCCCGCGGCCTCGTCGTACCACCAGTCCTTGCCGGCCATCAGGACGACCTTCGGGCGGCGGGCAGGCTCGCGGCGGCAGTGCCGCGCGGCGCCGAGGACAGGTAGGTGCCGACGCGCTTGACGAGCATGTTCATCTCGTAGGCGATCATGCCCATGTCGGAGTCCTCTTCGCCGAGGACCGCCAGGCACGCGCCGTGCCCGGCCGCGGTGACGAAGAGGTAGGCGTGCTCCATCTCGACGATGGTCTGCCGCACCGCGCCGCCCCCGAAGTGCCGCCCCGTGCCGCGGGCGAGGCTCTGGAACGCCGACGCCATCGCGGACAGGTGGTCCGAGTCGTCCTTGGACAGCCCCGGCGAGCGGCCCAGCAGCAGACCGTCCGCCGAGAGCACCACCGCGTGCCGAGCTCCGACCACCCGGGAGACCAAGTCCTCCAACAACCAGTTCAGTTCGTTGTGCTGGCTGGTCATGTCGTTCATCGGGTTGCCTTTCCGGTTTCCAGTCGTCCGGCCACTGCTGCTGGTCAGGGTTCGAGGTCGTCGGGTGTCCGACGGGCGTCGCGTGTGCCCCGTTGGAACGCCGACAGGCCCTTGCGGACCTTGTCGGCGGACTGCTCCGGGTCGACCTCGACGAGCGGTTCGGGCGAAGGGTGGAAATCGTTGCGCACCAACTGCGGCGCCAGGTTCTGCTGCCTGCGCCGCCTGGGCAGTTCGGGTCGGTCGGCACTGCCGTTGGTCGACTCCGAATCCGCCGCGGGCCACTCGGACGTGGCCCGCTTCCGCTGCGGCAGTTCCAACTCGCCGCTGCGCTGCGACAGGTCCAGCCCGCCGCTCAGTCGTTCGACCTCTGGAAGGGGATCCTCGGTGACCGCGGCCTCGGCCTGGGCCCAGAACCCTTCCAAGTCTCGGGAACTGTCGGGAAACCTGGCGTCTCGCACTGAGTCGTCGCCCTGCTCGGGGATGTCGTGGAAACTGCGGCGCGGCAGCTGCCGGGTCTCGGCCGCCTCGGTCGCCGTGGTGGGGCCCGCGACGATCGCGGACGGGATGAGCACCAGCGCCAACGTGCCGCCGTAGGGCGACTCGCGCAGTTCGACGTGGATGCTGCGGCGTGCGGCCAGCCGGGCCACCACGAACAGGCCGAGCCGGGACTCGCCGCGCAGGCGCATCGCGTCGAACTCCGGCGGGTCGGCCAGCATCGCGTTGTGCTGCTCGCGGTCCTCCGGGTTGATGCCGAGACCGTGGTCCTCGATCTCCACCACGATGCCCTGCGGCACTTCGCTGGCGTGCACCTGCACCTGGGAACGCGGTGAGGAGAACGCGGTGGCGTTGTCCACCAGCTCGGCGATCAGGTGGATGGTGTCGGCCACGGCCGCGCCCACCAGCGCGGTGTCCGGCACCGGGTTCACCTTGACCCGGACGTACTGCTCGGTCTCCGCGACGCCGGCGCGCAGCACGTCCAGCAGTCGCACCGGCTTGCGCCACTGCCTGCCCGGCTGCTCACCGGCGAGGATGATCAGGTTCTCCGCGTTGCGGCGGGCGCGGGTGGCGAGGTGGTCGAGCTGGAACAGCGCGTCGAGCTGCTCGGGGTTCTCCTCCTCCCGCTCCAGCTTGTCCAGGATCTTCAGCTGGCGGTGCACCAGGCCCTGGTTGCGGTGCGCGATGTCGAGGAAGACCCGGTTCACGCCTTCACGGGCCTGGCTCTCCTTCACGGCCGCCGCGACGGCGGTGTACTGGGCGGCGTTGAACGCGTCGGCCACCTGGCCGATCTCGTCGCTGCCGTAGTCCAGCGGCGGCACCTCGACCTCGACGTCCACGTGCTTGCCCTCGCGGAGCCGTTCGACGATGTCGGGCAGGCGTTCGTGGGCCAGTTGCAGCGAGTCCTTCTTCAACGCCGTGAGGCGCGTGATCAGGGCGCGGTTGACCAGGCGGTTCGACGTGCGGATCGCGATCATGATGCCGATGATCACGGCGAGCAGCGCGACCAGGCTGCCGATCAGCACGGTGCGGAACTTGCTCTCACCGCGGTCCATGGTGAGGTTCACGGCGCTGGCGGCCTGCTCGTTGACCAGCGCGGTCAGCTCGGCCGAGATCGGGCCGCTGATGCTCTGCCAGTCCTGGAGCGACCCGGCGGTCGACGGCTTCTGGCCGTTCCCGATCAGCTTGCCCTCGAACTCGATCAGCCGCTTCCAGTCGTCGCCCTCGATCATGAACTGGTAGTGCTGGCGCACTTCCGGCTGGGCGTAGGGGGCGATCGACTCGTACGAGGAGTGGTAGGCGCCGACGAGGCTGGCGAACTCGATGTGCTCCTCGGGCGAGAACTGGCCCGCCGCGAGCGCGCCCGAGGCGAGCGAGGTGGCGCGGGACATCCAGTCGGCGGCCTTGAAGTACTCGGTGGCGGTGATCGCGCCCTTCAAGGACTCGTGGTCGGGCACCACCCGGGCCTGCACGCTGAACAGCGCGTGCCCGGCCTCCAGGAGGTTGTTGTAGTACGTGTAGATCTCGGTCTTCGAGGCGCGTCTCGCTTCGAGGGCGGCGCGGCGCTGCGGCAGCTGGTCCAGCAGCACGGTGAGCGCGTCGATCCGTTCGACGATCTCCTGCGGCGCCTGGGTTGCCAGCTCGTCGAACGCCGTGCGCATCTCGGTCACCGCGCGGTCGGTCTCGCCCTGCTGGACTTCGAGGTCGCTGGTGCCGCGGTCGGGCTGGCTCAGCGCCGTCATGCTCAGCTCGCGTTCCTTCTGGAGCGCGGCGAACGTCTCGACGGCCGGGATCGAGGCGTCCTTGACACCGGAGGCGACGGCGCGCAGGTAGAAGCCGTCGAACACGGTGTAGGAGGAGAACAGCGCCCACATGATGAGCAAGACGATGCTGGGGACGACGACGACACCGGTAAGTCGTGAACGGATCGTCTTGTAGTTCGTCTCCGTGGTGCTCTTCTGCTTCACAGCGCTCCGCAGCCTCGTCCGTTGGCAGGTCAGGCGTAGCTCTTATGCCACTGCCTCTTCTTCACCCGATCGGCGACGGAACGGTAACACTCTGAAGATCATCATTACGAAGAGACAGCGATCACTTGCGCGACGCGACGGTCAGGCTACCCAGTCGAGTGACGCCGCGAACAGGGGGCCGATGTGAACTTCTCGACATCGACCCCCTGGACTTTCAGATCCTGGGAACGGAAACCGCGTTGTAGTTCGTCGTCGGCGTCGGCGGCGTGGTGAAACGGGCGTTCGGCAGGTACAGCCGGTGACCGAAGGACGCGACCGTCGTCGGCACGTCGAACCGCGCGTCAGTGATCTTGGTCACGAGCTTTCCGGTGGTCCCGTCCAGCGCCAACGTGAACACCGCGACCGTGTTGAGCCGGTTCTGCACCACGTAAAGGGTCTTGCCCTCCACCAAGAGCCCGTCACCGTTGGTGAGCACCTCGCCTTGAAGGTCGACGAGAGTCGTGCGCCCCGATTCCTTGTCCACCCGATGCAGTTGCCCGGTGTTGCTCTGGACGATCAGCAGCGCTTGGCGGTCGGGGGTCTCCGCGATGCCGTTGGCGTTGTTGACGCCGGGAGTGAGGACGAAGTCGCCGGTCAGCGGAATGGCGGTGTGGGAGTCGGGCAGCGAGCCGTGCCGGCCGAACGCGACCCGGTACAGCACCGCCTTGCGCGAGTCGGTGAAGTAGGCGGCGTCACGGGTGATCGTGACATCGTTGACGAAAGTGTTCGTGTCGTTAACGAATTTGTAGGACTTGAGGACCTCTCCGGTCCGCGCGTCGACAACCCGCCCGTCACCACCGGCGCCGCCGGACACGAACAGCCTCTGCCGCCGGTCGACCTTCAACCCGACCGAAGCCGTCCCCGGCCCCTGGCTGAACACCTCGCCGCGGCCGGTGCGCAGGTCGACCCGGAACAGGTCGCCGTCGGCGCGCGAGCCGAAGTAGGCGGTAGGGGCGGAGCCGATCGCGATGCCCTCCGGCAGGAACCCGTCGGGCAACGGGAACTCCGTCGGGAAGGGCTGGTGTGCTTGCTCTGCGGTGGCGGGCGCGGCGGTGATGAGGGAGGCGACCCCCAGCACCACGGCTGCCAGCGCACCGAGTGTCCGAGACATGACCACTCCTTCTTCGCTTGTGAGGCGATCCGGAGTCTTTCGCAGCTCGCGTGGCGGGGAGTAGGAACTGCGAGCCTCTACAGCAAACCGACAGGGTCGGCCGGAGGTCGGGGCCGGCCCGGTGCACGCGACCGGACCCGACCTCCGCGTGCATCAGGCGGGCTGGACCACCTGGGCGTCGTTCGCCTCGTTGATCGACCAGTAGTCGGTCCCGACGGGGACGGCGAGGACACCCAGTAGAGCGAACGTGGTGCCGATGCGCTTGAAGCGAGCGGTCAAGGGTCTTCCTGTTCTACGCGTGCCGGTGGGAGGGGACCTCCGGCCCCGACTTCGGAGCCCTCTTGATCTTGTCAGAGCGTCCGGGAGCCCCGGCATTCGGGGCAGCGATGCAGGTAGGGCCGAACGGGCGTATACCGTCAACGAACCCTCACGATCGCGCGATGCCCGCCCCAGTGGGTCAGCGCCAGTGAGCAGGATCGGAGCACGGCGACCCGCGATTCCACCCGATCAACGCAAGGCTGGTCCGTTCGGATGATCACTTGCTGTGATCGTACCAGTGGCCACTACTACTTTCGCGCCGTCGCCACTGTCACCCGAGCCGGGATCATCGGCCTACCCAGGCGATAGGCCCCGCAAAATGCGGTGACCCCCACCTGTACGTGCCGGGGTCGCCAACCGCCGACCCTCCGCTCAGGGGTGCAGGGTGTCGCTTCCGGTGCCGGAGCGCTGGTCCGGCCACTGCTGATCCGGCCGCTGCTGATCCGACCACTGTGGATCGCGGGCGGTGGGCACGGTGCGGTCGCCGGTGAACGGGTCGAGCTTGGCGGCCACCTCGGCGGCACGGGGGTCACCGGCCTCGGTGAAGATCCCCCACGCCTGCTCCCAGCCCTCTTGCGCCGCGGCGTACGCCTTCGCCTTCCACCTCAGTTCACCGAGCAGCAGAAGCACCTCGGCCTTGTGCCTGGAGTTGCCCACCCGGTCGAACAACTCGACGGCGCGGCGGGCCCAATTGGTCGCTCCGGCCAGGTCGCCGCGATTCAACCGGATCACGGCCAACACCTCGTACGAACGGGCGGCGACCGCCAGATCCCTGGTCCGCGCGGTCAGCTGGATCGACTGCGTCACGTAGTCCTCCGCCGAGCCCAGCTCGCCCCGCATCCTGTGCAGCTCGGCCAGCTCGTTGTAGGTGTCGGCGAGGCCGGAGTGGTTCTGGAGCTCGCCGCGCAGCCGAAGGGCGTCGTAGAAGAACGTGGACGCGTCGACGCGGTTGTTCTGGGACATCGCCAACACGCCCAACCGGTGCCGAGTGCCGGCCTCGAGTTCGCCCTCGCCGATCTCTCGGGCGATGCGCAAGGCTTCCTGGTACCGGCCTACACCGACTTCCTTCAGTCCTTCGGCGATGTCGACCCGCGCCAAGTTGTGCAGTGCCGTCGCGATGCCGCGTTCACTGCCCATTTTCCGGGCCATCAGCTCCACGAGGTGGAAGTGCTTGCGGGCTTCGAAGAACGCCTCCTGCTGGAAGCAGAGCAACCCGAGGTCGTTCAAAGCGGCGGCCTCGGCATCCGCGCTGCACTCCAGCTGGGCCGAACCGACCACGAGGGTAAGCACCGAGCGGGCTTCCTCGTAGTAACCACACCTCCGGAACATGTCGCTGCTCGCGTGGGCGATCTTGGATACGCGAGAGTGCATGCCCTGGCGTGCGGCCAAATCGATGACGGCGCACAAGTTCGCACGCTCGGCGATGAACCAGTCCTGCGCCGCACGATCGTGGGCGAAGTCGAGCGGCAGGACGTCCGCCACCGGCTCCCCCACCGGCACACCGTCCCGGAACGGGAACGCCACCGAGTCCGCCGCTTTCGCGGTGTGCAGGAAGAAGTCGACGAGCCGCAGTTCGGCGAGGTCGCGTTCCGCCTCGGGTTCGTCCGCCCGCGCGCACTCCTCGGCGTAGTCGCGGAGCAGGTCGTGGAACCGGTAGCGGCGCAGCGAGCCCGGCTGTTCGAGCAGGTGCGCCGACGCCAGCAGTTCCAGGCAGTCCAGCGCGGCCGACCTGGTCGAGCCGAGGATCGCGGTCGCCGCGTCGACGCTGAAGTCCGGCCCGGGGTGCAGGCCGAGCAACCGGAACGCCCGGCGGTCCTGCTCGCCCAACGCGCGATAGGACCAGGAGAACACCGTCTTGAGGCTGATGTCCCCGGTGTCGCCGTGGTTGCCGAGGTCCAGCAGTCGGCGTTCGTGGCGCAGTTGGGCGACGAACTCGGCGAGTTCCGCGCCGGGGCTCGCCGCGATCCGGTGGGCCACGATCCCGATCGCCAACGGCAGTCCTCCGCACAGCGCGACCAGGTCCGCCACGGCGTGCCGGTCCCGCACGGCGCGGTCGCCGATGCGCGCTTCGAGCATCCGCGACGACTCGGCCGCGGGCATCGGCGCCACCGGGAACGCGCGCGGACCGAGGCCCGGCAACCGGTTGCGGCTCGTGACGAGCACGGTGCAGTCCCGCAGCAACGCGAGCAGCGGCGTCACTTGGGGCAGACCGCGGACGTTGTCCAGCACGATCAGCACTTGGCGGTCCTGCAACGTGGACTCCAGCCGCCGCGCCCGCCGGTCCGCGGTGCCGAGGTGGTCGACGTCGACCCGGAGCGCTTCGAGGAAGCGGTCGACCACGACGCCGGCGTCCAGCGCCTTGTCCTCCGAGAACCCCTTCAGGTCGCAGTGCAGCACGCCGTCCGGGAACAGGTCCGCCACCCGGTGCGCCCAGTGCAGCGCGAGCGCGGTCTTCCCGACACCGGCGGCGCCGTCGAGCATGACCACCCCGGGCCGTGGCGCGTTCTTCGCGCAGCCGGTCGCGGCGTCGATCTTGGCCAACAACGCGTCCCGACCCACGAAATCCTCTGCGCCCTGCGGCAGTCGCCTTGGCGTGCTTCCCCGTCGGCCCGGCGCCGGCGATTCCACACGTGCGGGCTCGGTCAGGCCCTGGTAGAACTCCTTGAGAGTCGCCGCCGCGGCGTCCTCGAAATCGTCCTGGAGCCGCCGGCGCATGGTGTAGTAGTACGCGTCCGCCTCGGAGCGCAGGCGCAGGCCGCGCATCGCCTCCAGCCTGCACATCACCAGCGGCAGGTACGTCGAGTCGGCGGCGGGCAGTCCGTCGATGTGCGCGAGCGTGCCGCGGAAGTCGTTGTCCTCCAACATGCTCCTGCACAAAGTGCCCTGGAGGGGCAGCCACAGGTTCTCGCGGGCCTGGCGACGCCACGACCGCGCGGGTTCGCCGGGCAGGTCGGCGAGGGGGACGCCGTCGGCCCAGTGCTCCACCGCCTCGCGGATGATCCGCACCGCCGCGCCCGGTTCCCGGATACCGCGCGCCCGGTCGAGCAGTCGGGCGGATATGAAGTAGTCGATGCTCGTCGGGAGCGCTTTCAAGCGGTACGCGCCTTTTCGCGCCTCTAATTCCACGCCGACGTTCATCGCGGTCAAAGCCCGCTTGATCCGACCGGCGTAGTTGTAGAACGTCTGCGCAAGATTTCGGGGCAGCGGGTCGTCTTCGTCCCACATCCAGGCGACCAGTTCGGAGATCGTGAACCAGCTCCCCGGACGGGTCAGCAGCACACCAAGCATCCCCCGCGGCTTCGGCGGGGCCCAGCTCTCGTGCAGCCGGGAGCCGATACGCAGCCTCGTTTGACCCAAGATCGAAAATAAGCAGGTCACAGCGCCACCCCTCGCTGACGTCCAGTCGGAGTGTGACGGAGAAAGCGACTGACAGGCAATTACCGTTGCGTAATCGCGATTAGCGTTCTGACAGATCCATGACAGCCCCGTGGTGGAACAGGCCGCAACTTTGCGGAACAGCACGTGCAGCACTGCTCCGGACAGCCCGTAGAGGGTTTGGAAAGACCTGCGTGCAGCAGATCGACAGGTGCGCACCGGATTCTCGGGACGACGAGATCGACCTGATGAATGGGGGTGTGCCACATGATCGGAGATCATTGGACGAACGGGCCCGTCGGGCTCGGCGCGGCGGGCCGGGTGACGCGGGCGGGGTGCAAGTCCGTGCTCGTGGTCGTGCCGCACGTGGTCGCGGGGACGCGGTTGGCGGACCTGCTGCCGTTGCTGGAAGCGGACCACCGCGTGCAGGTGCTGTTCACCATCGAGGGGTCGGTGCACGGCACGGAGGAGTTCACCCGCCGGCTCGGCGGGCACGTCCTGCCGTGGGACCAGGCGATCCGGCAGCGGTTCGACCTGGTGCTCGCGGCGAGTTTCCGCGGGCTCGACCGGCTGCACGGGCCGGCGCTCGTGCTGCCGCACGGGGTCGGGGCGCTGAAATCCCGACTGCGGCCACGAGCCTCGAACGCGCTGCCGGCGCACGGCCTCAGCCGGGAGCAGTTGGTGCGCGACGGGCGGGTGGTCGCCGCGGCGTTAGCGCTGTCGCACCAAGACGAACTGGACGCGTTGCGCGCGTCGTGCCCGGAGGCCGAACCGGCCGCGGTGGTGGCCGGTGACATCTGCCTCGACCGGATGGTCGCCGGCCTGCCGTACCGGGAGCACTACCGGCGGGCGCTGGGGATCACGCACGATCAACGGCTGGTGGTGGTCAGCTCGACGTGGACGCCGCACTCGGCGTTCGGTGCGCACATCGGGCTGTACCGCACGCTGCTCGACGCCGGTCACCCGGTGGCGGCGGTCCTGCACCCGAACATCTGGAGCGTGCACGGCGCCAGGCAGGTGCTCGCCTGGCTGCCGGACGGGCTGCTGGTGATCCCGCCGGAGGAGGGGTGGCGGGCCGCCTTGATCGCGGCGGACGTGGTCATAGGCGACCACGGCTCGTGCACGCAGTACGCGGCGGCGATCGGCAGGCCGGTCCTGCTGACCCCGCTCGCGGAAGGTCTGCTGCGCGAAGGAAGCCCTGCCGACGTGCTCTACCGACGTGTGCCCGTGGTCGACCCCGGCCGCCCGGTGCTCGACGACGCCGTCGTCGTGCCGGGGATGGCCGAGGTGATCAGCTCGTGCCCCGGCGACGCAGGCGTCGTCCTGCGCCGCACGATGTACCGCCTCATGAACCTGTCCGAGCCCGCGCGTGCGGTGCCCGTGTCGCCGGTGGAGGTGCCCCGTGTGGTGGGGTGACTGGCAGACGGAGGCGCCGGGCGTGTGGCGGGTGGTGGGCGGTCCGTGGGACGGATTCGTGGTGGCGGACGGCGAAGTCGCCACACGGCGCTGGGTGGCGGTCGCCGATGTGGTGGTCTACTCGGCCAAGCGGGACCGGACGCGGTCCGGCACCGGCTCGCCGGCACTGGTGTAGGTGTCCGCCGCCGCCCTGACGTGGTCCTGCTCCGCCGCCCGTTCACCACGACGGGCCGCCACGTCGGCGAGGAGCAGGAGCACGTCGGCGACGTAGCCGGGCGACTTCGTCTCCGCCATCACGGGCAGGGCCTCGCCCAGGAGCCGGGCCGCCTCGTCCACGCGGTCCAAGGCGAGGGTCGGCACGGCGAGCACGGTGCGGACCCGGGCCAGTTCGAGGACCTGGTTCAGCTCCGCCATGATCGACGCGGACGTGGTGAGCTCGGCCACGGCGTCTTCGTGCCGTCCCAGGTCGGTCAGCGCCTCACCGATCCTGCGGTGTGCCAGTGCCTCGCCGCGCCGCCTGCCCAGCGCCGATTCGATCCCGAGCGCCCGCCGGAAGTACTCCAGCGCGCTCTCGGGATCGCCCTGCTTGCGGGAGATGCGGCCGAGTTGCCGCAACGCGGTGGCGACCGAAGCCCGGTCGCCTTCGCGTTCGGCCAGTTCCAGCGCCGTCGACACTTCACGGGACGCGTCCTCCTGCCGTCCCGCGTTGAGGTAGCCGATGGCGAGCTGCATCCTGAGCCGGGACTGCGCCACGGCGTGGTGGTCGAGTCGCGCGGCCTCCGCTCCGGCTTCGGACACGGCGATCCAGTCGGCGATGTGGTGCCGGTGCAGGAAGAAGCCGAACATGGCCTCGGCCGTCTGCCAGGTCAGCGCGTGCCAGCCGCGGTCGGCTGCCTCGCGGATCGACTGGACCAGGTTCGCGCGCTCGGTCTCCAGCCAGTCGAGCGCCGGGGCGGCGTGGTCGAACGCCGCGACCGCCGACGCATAGCGCGGTCCGAGGCGAGGCCGGTCCGGCACCACGGCGAGGTCCGCGGTCACCGCCCGGTCCAGGTACCACTCGACCACTCGGCGCACCACGGCCTCGTTCTCCGTCGCCGGGTCGCCTTCGGTCTGCCGGCGGGCGTGCAGCCGGAGCAGGTCGTGGAAGCGGAACCGTTCGTCGCCCACTTCCGTGAGGAGGTTCTTCTCCACCAGCTGCTCCACCACCGCACGCACCTCTTCCTCGGGTTCACCGGCTGCCGCGGCCGCGGCTCCCACACCGAACGACACACCCGGATGCAGGCCGCACCTGCGGTAGACCCGGGCGTGGTGCGCCGGAAGCTCCGAATAGGACAGATCGAACACCGCCTCGACCGAAAGCTCTTCGTCCAGCTTCAACGCCGTCAGACGTCCCGCGCGCAGAGTCCCGACCTCCATCGACAGCGAGCGTTTCGGCCTCGTTGACAGACGGGCGCCCACTACCGACAGGGCGATTGGCAGTCCACCGCAGAGCCTCGCCAGTTCGCGCGCCGCGCCGAGTTCCGACGCGACCCTCTCACCCAGCGCGCGGGTGAGCAGTTCGACGGAGGCGTTCTCGTCGAACGAGCCGACGTCGACGAACCGGGCGCCATCGGCGGCGAGCCCGCTCAACCGCCACCGGCTGGTGACCACCACGGCACTGCGGGACGACGCCGGTAACAGCGGCCTGACCTGCGCCGCGGACACCGCGCCGTCCAACAGCAAGGCCACCGCCCGTTCCGCCGTGAGCGTGCGGAACGCGGCCTGTCTTCGGGCCAACCCCAACGGGATGTCGGCGGACGGGACGCCGAGCGCGAGCAGGAACCACTCCAGCACTTCCGTGGGGGTGACCGGACCGTCCACGCTGTCGATGCCCAGGTCGACGTACAGCTGACCGTCCGGGAACCGGGAGCTGGCCCCGTGCAGCCACCGCAGCGCCAGCGACGTCTTGCCCACCCCGCCTGCACCGCTCACCACCGCGACGAGCGCCTCGTCGACGTCCAGCCAGTCGTCCAGCTGGGCCAACTCCCTGCCCCTGCCGGCGAACAGCTTCGGCGCGGGCGGGAGTTGGTGCGGTATCACCGCTTCGACCCGCGGGCCGTGAAAGTGCACCGCCCCGATGCTGCCCGCCTGCACCACCTGCCCGCTGACCGTGCCTGACATGGAATTGTCGCTGCTGTGCGGCAAGTCGCACCCCTCCCCTGACCTCGCCCTCCACCGCAACACGCGGCAGGCGATGGGACAACAGACAGGAAGAGTGGTTCGACGGCGATCTCGGCCAGTGGTCCCAAGTTAGGGGGTGATTTCGGTAACGAACAGATAACGGTCAGGTCGCGGGCCGGGGACGGTACGTATGCCACTGTGTCCACCGCCCACCGGCGGTCGGGGTTCTACGCAAAGCATGCGCGTACCTACGACGAGGTGACACATCCTTGACAACCTCCCCTCCCTAGGGGGATTCCCCGTCGGGCTCGCGCCCGGCAGTTCCTGCTTCTTCTCCCCGGAAGGGAGGTTTCGCCAGATGCCTCGCCGACTAGCGTCGGGTCGGTCTTACCGCGGCTCCACAGGCTGTGACCGCCTGCCCGGCGGCCAGGATGTTGCGCGCGGCGTTCACGTCGCGGTCGTGCGAAACCCCGCAACCGGGGCACGTCCACTCCCGCACCCGCAACGGCAGCAGGTCCAGCAGGTACCCGCAGTCCGAGCAGGTCTTGCTGGAGGGAAACCACCGGTCCACCACGACCAGGTCGCGGCCGTACCAGTCGCACTTGTACTCCAGCATCGACCGCAACTCCGACCACGACGCGTCGGAAATCGCGCGGGCCAACGACCTGTTGCGCAGCATGTTGCGAACCGCCAGATCCTCGATCACGACCAGTTGGTTCTCCCGGACGAGTCGAGTGGTCAACTTGTGCAACAGATCCCGCCGGCGGTCGGCGATACGGGCATGGACACGAGCCACCCGCAACCGGGCCTTGACCCGGTTGGCGGAACCCTTCTCCTTGCGGGCCAGCGCGCGCTGGGCGTGGGCGAGGCGTTCCCGGTCGCGTCGTTCGTGCTTCGGGTTGGTGATCTTCTCCCCTGTGGAGAGGGTGAGCAGGGAGGTGATCCCGGCGTCGACCCCCACGACGCGGTCGACGGGTGGGGCGTGGGCGACGGTGGTCTCGACCAGGATCGACACGTGCCACCGCCCGGCCGGGTCACGCGACACGGTCACCGTGGACGGCTCGGCACCCTCGGGCAGCGGCCTGGACCACACGATGTCCAGCGGCCCGTCCATCTTCGCCAGGGTGAGCCGCCCGTCACGCCAGCGGAACGCCGACCGGGTGTACTCCGCCGATGCCCTGCCCCGCTTACGGGACTTGAACCTCGGATACCGGGACCGCTTCTCCCAGAACGCCGCGAACGCCGACTGCAAGTGCCGCAACGACTGCTGCAACGGCACCGACGACACCTCGTTGAGAAACCCCAACCCGTCGGTCTTCTTCCACTCCGTCAACAGCGCCGACGTCTGCACGTAGTTCACCCGACGCCGCTCACCGAACCACGCCGCCGTACGGGCCTCCAACGCCCGGTTGTACACCACCCGCACACACCCGAACGTACGCAACAACTCCACTTCCTGCACCGCAGAAGGATAGAAGCGGTACCGGAACGCCCGCCTCACCACCGACCCCGACGACACGCATCACATCTAACACCCCAGCAAGTGAACCTGCCGATGCGGGCGAAAGCATCGGTTTCCTCCCCGGCGTGAACGCCGGGGCATCCACCAACAGGAGCCCAGATGACGCGAAACCAGGGGCGGCACCGCTTCTCCCGGCGCACGAAGCTGACTGCCGGCGTGACCGGGTTGGCACTCACGATCGGCCTGGCCGTCGCGATCAGCACCACCGGCGATCAGGGCACCGCCCAGGCGGACGGGGCCGACATCTCCCTGTTCACCGACATCACGAAGCAGCAGCGCAACGTGCAAGCGCCCCGGCCGCAACGGGGCGGCAGCACGGGCACGTTCACGGTGGACTGCGGTCGCAACGAGAACGGCCACTTCAACCCGGACAACTTCATCGCGCAACCCGGCGTCCGCAACGGCGCCGAGCACCTGCACGACTACGTGGGCAACGTGTCGACCGACGCCGACTCCACCGACGAGAGCCTGCTGGAGGCCGACACCACCTGCAAGAACGGTGACAAGTCGGCCTACTTCTGGCCTGTGGTCCGGATCGACCGCGAGAACGAGGACGAGGAACCGGGCGAACCGGCCGCCGCCGAGGTCGAATGCCCGGACGTGCAACGAAAACTGCGCAACGTGCCCCGCCAGGCCAAGGCCGAGGTGGACCGCAACCTCAAGGCGCTCAAGGACCAGATCACCGAGGCCAACGCGAAGCTGAAGGCCGCGGCGGACGTGGACGACGCGAACTTCGTCAACAACACCGTCCTCAAGCCGTTGCGGGACAAGCGGACCGCGACGATCGACCGGATCGTCCAGGCCGTCGACCGGGTCGCGGAACGCCCGCGCGGGCTGAAGAGGCTCGCGCCGTGCACCGTGAAGGACGGCGACGCCAACGACGCCCGGGTCGCCGAAGCGGCGCAGGAAGCCGAAGCGGACGCGCCGGAGAAGGGCGACGGCAAGAGCGCCAGCGACGAGAACGAGTTGCCCGGCAACGAGGGCGAGATCCAGCGCCCCGAGGCCGTGGACATCACCTTCCGCGGCAGCCCGGTCGACAAGGTCGAGGCCATGCCGCAGTTCCTCCGGGTCCTGTACGGCGACGCGAAGGTCTCCACGAACGGCCCGAAGAACGCGCGGAAGTCGTGGACCTGCACCGGGTTCGAGGACAAGGTGCTGATGGACAAGTACCCGATCTGCCCGGAAGGCAGCAAGGTCAAGCGCGTCCACGACTTCGCCAGCTGCTGGGACGGCAAGAACACCGACAGCGCCAACCACCGCGACCACATCGTCTACCCGAACGGGAACGGCAAGTGCCCCAGGGGTTTCAAGGCCGTGCCGCAACTGCGGATCAGCCTGACCTACGACATCCCGCGGGACGTGCAGCTCGCCGGGCAGTACGCCGTGGACGCGTTCCCGCAGGAGGAGCACAACCCGTTCTCCGACCACGACGACTTCGCGAACGTCATGTCCGAGGAGATCATGGACCGGCTGGTGGACTGCGTGAACTCCGGCCGCAGGTGCGGGGAGTGACGACGGTCCAGGCGTGAGGTGACAAGGACGCCATCCCCGACCCGCGCGGCGGCCGGTCGGGGATGGCCCACCTCCAGGTCAACCGGCTTGGAGTGCCAGGTACAGGTCGACGCGTTCGGCGAAGTCCGAGAGGTCCACGCCGAGCAGGTCCTCGACCCGCCCCACCCGGTACCGGAGGGTGTTCACGTGGACGTGGAGGCGGGCGGCGGCTGTGGTCCAGGAGCCGGAGCAGTCGAGGAACGTCCGGAGCGTGCCGACGAGGTCCGAGCCGTGTTCGGCGTCGTAGTCCAGCACCGGCCCCAGGAGTCTGCGGCGCAGTGAACGGCGCAGTTCCTCCGGCACGCCTGCCAGCAGGAGCTGGTGCAGGGCGATCTCCTCCCCCGCCACCACGCACGTCCGCCCCGAACGCCGCTCACCCAGCCGCCGCGCGTGCGACGCCTCGTCCGCCGCACCACGCAGCCCCGCGTGCCCGACCGGTGACGAGATCCCCACCAGCACCCTGGTCGACCGCAGCCCCGGCTCCAACGTCCGCAACGCCGACCGCACGCCCTCGGTCCACGACCCGGACGGCACCAGCGCGTAGACCTCCGCCCCGACAGCGGCCACCAGGAACGTCGGCGTGACGGCGGCCAGCACCTCCTCCACCAGCGCCACGGCCTGCTCGGGCCGACCGTCCGACACCGAAGCCGCCACCACCCGCAGCGGCACGTCCGGGTCCCACCCGACGGCGGCCACCCGGGCACCGACATCACCGCCGGCGAACACCTCGCGCAGCAACGGCCCGGCCGCCCGGTTCTCGATCTCCCGCCCCTGCACGACCCGCGCCCGCTCCACCCCGGCCAGGCTGGCCAGCTCGGCGGCCACGTCGTCCCGCGCACGGTCGCCGGCGACCACCAGGATCCACCCCGTCAACCGCGAACCGCCGCGCGTGGACACCGGCAGCAACGTCACACCGCGCACCACCTTGGGCAGCCGGTCGGCCAGCAGGAACTCGCGGACCAGCGCCGCGGCCTCGGGCAGCTCGGGTCCGGCGACCACGTGACCGGTGCACGACAGGACCCAGCACGGCGCGTCCAGCTCCGCCGCACCGACCGCCACCAGCTCCGACAGCCCACCACCGTCGGCGACCACGGTCAGCAGCCGCCGGTGCCGGCCGAGCTGCGCCCCCGCGTCGCCCACCCGTTCGGCGGCCAGCTCCAGCACCACCCGTTCGGTGATGGCCGCGAACGACAAGTCGACCGGCACCTCCAGCAGCGGCACGCCGTGCCGTTGGCACGCCTCGATCAGCGCTTCGGGCAATTCGCCGACATCGGGTGAGCTGGCTGCCAACGCGGCCACTCCGGAAGACGCCAAAGACGAGACGAACTGTTCACAATCGGCCGCCGTGCGATGCCACAACAACCCGGAAAGCACCAGCTCACCACCGGACAGGTAACGGGCGGGATCGGGCAGTTCGGTGCCATAGAGCCTGGTCACGGGCCTGTCCAGCCACTCGGCGCCGCTGACCAGCCGCAGCCGGAGTTCCGGCATCCCGAGCAGGCTGCGCACCAGCAACACGCCCGCCTCCTCCACGTCACACCGCTCGTTTACCTTCGTCCGATCGTGTTTGTAGGAAAGCACAAATCCACTGCCTGTAGGAGCCTGGGATTCATGCGGCGCCGCCGTAGCCGATCACCCGTCCAGGTCTGTGTACTGGCTCACACACCGCGCACGTCCAGACACCGAGGTAGCCGATGGATTTCCTCCGCCCCGACACCCTCGCCGAGGCGCTGGCCCACAAGGCCGAGCGCCCCGACGCCGTGCCCATCGCCGGCGGCACGGACGTGATGGTGGAGCTGAACTTCGACCACCGCCGTCCCGCCGCGCTGCTCGACCTGACCCGGATCGCCGAGCTGCGGACCTGGGACGAGGACGACGGCGCGGTGCGCATCGGGGCCGCCGTCCCGTACACGCGGATCATCGAGGAGTTGGGCGGGCGGCTGCCGGGCTTGGCGATGGCGTCCCGCACGGTCGGCTCACCGCAGATCCGCAACCGGGGCACGGTCGGCGGCAACCTCGGCGCGGCCTCCCCCGCCGGTGACACGCACCCCGTCCTGCTCGCCGCGGGCGCGACGGTGGAGGCCGCCTCGACCAGGGGCACCCGGCTCATCCCGGCCACCGACTTCTACCTGGGCGTGAAGCGGCACGCGCTGGAGCCGGACGAGCTGATCACGGCGGTCCACGTGCCGGTCACACACGCGCCGCAGCAGTTCTCGAAGGTCGGCACGCGCAACGCCATGGTGATCGCGGTGTGCTCGTTCGCCGTCGCCCTGCACCCGGCGCAGAGCCGGGTCGGCGCGGCGGTCGGCAGTGCCGCTCCCACGCCACGCCGGGCGTCGGCCGCCGAGGAGTTCCTGTCCGCCGAGCTGACGTCCACGAACCAGTGGGAGTCGCCGAAACCGTTGCTGGACTCGGTGAAACGGCGGTTCGGCGACCTGGTCGCGGAGGCCGCGAGCCCGATCGACGACGTGCGCGGCTCGGCCGCGTACCGCAAGCACGCCCTCTCCGTGCTGGCCCGCCGCACGCTCGGCTGGGCCTGGCAGGACTACTCCGGGAAGGTGGCCTGAGCATGCGCGTGAACGTGACGGTGAACGGCGAGCAGCGGCAGGCCGACGACGTGTGGGAAGGCGAGAGCCTGCTGTACCTGCTCCGCGAGCGGCTGGGGCTGCCCGGTTCCAAGAACGCCTGTGAGCAGGGCGAATGCGGCTCGTGCACGGTCTACCTGGACAGCGTGCCGGTGTGCGCCTGCCTGGTGGCCGCGGGTCAGGCGCAGGACCGTGAGGTGCGGACGGTGGAGGGGTTGGTCCAGGGCGATCGGCTCGACCCGGTGCAGGAGGCGTTCGTGGACGCGGGCGCGGTGCAGTGCGGGTTCTGCACGCCCGGTCTGGTGGTCGCCGCGCACGACCTGCTCGACCGGGTGCCGAAGCCCAGCGACCCGGAGATCCGCGAGGCGTTGGCCGGGAACCTGTGCCGCTGCACGGGTTACGAGAAGATCCTGGACGCGGTGCGCCTCGCAGCGAGCCGCAAAGAGGCCGGCGCATGACCCCCACGATCCTGGACGGCGTCGCGGTGGCCACGGTGGACGCCGCGGGCACCGAGCACGCGTTCGGCCACGTCGTCATCGAGCACGGCGTGATCACCGCCGTCGGCCCCGGCCAGGCGCCCAAACCCACCGGCCCGCACACCTGGATCGACGGCAGCGGCTGCCTGGTCACGCCCGGTCTGGTCAACACCCACCACCACCTCTACCAGTGGGCCACCCGGGGCTTCGCCCAGGACGCCACCCTGTTCGAGTGGCTGACCACGCTGTACCCGGTGTGGGGCGGCCTGGACGCGGAGATCACGCACGCGGCTGCATCCGCCGGGCTGGCGCGGCTCGCGTCCACCGGCTGCACGACCGCCGCCGACCACCACTACGTCTACCCGCGCGAGGGCGGTGACCAGTTCGAGGCCCTTGTCGCCGCAGGCAAGCGCATCGGCATCCGCCTGCACGCCATCCGCGGCTCGATGGACCGCGGCCGGTCGCACGGCGGGCTCCCGCCGGACAACCTGGTCGAGGACACCGAAGGCGCGCTCATCGCCACCGAACAGGCCGCGAACGACCACCACGACCCCCTGCCGGACGCGTTGATCCGGGTGGCCGTCGGGCCGTGCTCGCCGTTCACGGTCAGCCCCGAGCTGATGAGCGGAGCGGCGGAACTGGGCCGTGCCAAGGGAGTCCGGCTGCACACGCACCTCGCCGAGACCGTGGACGAGGAGGAGCAGTGCCTGGCCGAGTTCGGCTGCACGCCCACCGAGTACGCCGAACGGCTCGGCTGGCTGGGTGACGACGTGTGGCTCGCACACACCGTGCACCTGTCACCCGAAGCGGTGAAACGGCTGGGCGCGACCGGCACCGGCAGCGCGCACTGCCCGACGTCGAACGGTCGGCTGGGCACCGGTATCGCACCGGTCCGCGACCTGCTCGACGCGGGCGCGCCGGTCGGCTTGGGGGTGGACGGCGCGGCGTCCAACGAGTCCGGCGGGATGGTCGAGGAGCTGCACCAAGCGCTGCTGCAAGCCCGCCAGCGCGGCGGACCCAAGGCGCTGAACGCCCGTGAAGCGCTGTGGCTGGGCACGATGGGCGGCGCGCGGTGCCTCGGGCGTGATCAGGAGATCGGCTCGATCGAACCGGGCAAGCTCGCCGACCTGGCCGTGTGGCGGCTCGACGGCCTGGACCACGCGGGCATCGACGACCCGGTGGCCGCCCTGGTCCTCGGCCCGCAGCCACGGCTCAAGCTGCTGATGGTGGGCGGCCGGACCGTGGTGGACGACGGCGAACTGCGCACCGCCTCCGAAACCGACCTCGCGCGCGACCTGCGTGCCGCGGCCGAGCGACTGAAGGGGACGCAATGAGCCTCACCCCCGCCGACCTGACCTCCGCCGTGGCCGGTGGCATCGGCGCCAGCGCCCAACGACCGGACGGGAACCTCAAGGTGCGCGGCGAGTTCGCCTACGCCTCGGACCTGTGGCACGAGGACATGATCTGGGGTACGACCCTCCGCAGTCCACACCCGTACGCGCGGATCGTCTCGGTCGACATCACCGAGGCGCTGAAGGTCCCCGGCGTGTACGCGGTGCTGACGCACGAGGACGTGCCAGGGCAGAACCGGTACGGCCTGGAGCACAAGGACCAGCCGGTGCTCGCCGAGGATGTCGTGCGCTACCAAGGTGAACCGGTCGCGGTGGTCGGCGCGGACCACCCGGAAACCGCGCTGCGCGCCATGAAGCGCATCAAGGTCGAGTACGACGTGCTCACGCCCGTGGTGGACATGGAGACCGCGGCCGACGACACGCCGCTGCACCCCGCCGGCAACGTCGTGCGGCACGTGCCGATCCGACGTGGCGACCAGCACGCGGCAGCCGAGGTCGTGGTCACCGGGCGGTACGAGGTCGGGATGCAGGACCAGGCGTTCCTCGGTCCCGAGTCCGGATTGGCCGTGCCGGACGAGGAGGGTGGCGTCGACCTCTACATCGCCACGCAGTGGCTGCACGTCGACCAGGCGCAGGTGGCGGTGGCGCTGGGCCTGCCGCTGGAGCAGGTGCGGCTGACGCTGTCCGGTGTCGGCGGCGCGTTCGGTGGGCGTGAGGACCTGTCGATGCAGGTCCACGCGTGCCTGCTGGCGTTGCGCACCGGCAAGCCGACCAAGATGGTCTACAACCGCGAGGAGTCGTTCTACGGGCACGTCCACCGGCACCCGGCGGTGCTGTACTACGAGCACGGCGCGGACCGCACCGGCAGGCTCGTGTACGTCAAGGCGCGGATCTTCCTCGACGGCGGCGCGTACGCGTCCAGCACGTCCGCCGTGGTGGCGAACGCGGCGACGCTCGGTGTCGGGCCTTACGACGTGGACAACGTGACCGTCGACTGCTGGGGCGTGTACACGAACAACCCGCCGTGCGGCGCGATGCGCGGATTCGGTGCGGTGCAAGCGGCTTTCGCCTATGAGTCCCAAATGGACAGACTCGCCGAGGCGTTGGACATGGATCCGGTGGACGTGCGGATCGTCAACGCGATGAGCGAGGGCTCGGTCATGCCGACCGGTCAGGTGATCGACTCGGCCGCCCCCGTCGCGCAGTTGCTGAAGTTGGTGCGGGACAAGCCGATGCCGCCGCTGCCGGCTGCGGTGGACCTGCTGGACATGCCCGGCGGCGTCTCGAACACCACGCACGGCGAGGGGGTGGTGCGCGGCGTCGGTTATGCCGTGGGCATCAAGAACATCTGCTTCTCCGAGGGCTTCGACGACTACTCGACCGTGCGGGTCCGGTTGCAGATCATCAACGGCGAGCCGGCCGCGTTGGCGCACACGGCGGCGGCCGAGGTCGGGCAGGGCCTGGTGACGATCATGCAGCAGATCGTGCGCACCGAGCTGGGGGTGGAGCGGGTGACGATCCTGCCGATGGACACCAGCATCGGCAACGGCGGCTCGACGTCCGCGTCCCGGCAGACCTACGTGACGGGTGGCGCGGTGAAGGCCGCCTGCGCGGCCGTGCGGGAGAAGCTGGTCAAGCTCGCCGGCGGACGTGAGCCGGTGGACCTGGTGGAACTCTTGGGCGACGAGGTGATCGACGAGACCGTGGAGTGGCGGCACCGGGCCACCGAGCGGATCGACCCGCTGACGGGGCAGGGCAACGCGCACGTGCAGTACGGGTTCGCCGCGCACCGCGCCGTGGTGGACGTGGACGTGGAGCTGGGTCTGGTGAAGGTGGTCGAGCTGGACTGCGCGCAGGACGTCGGCAAGGCGCTCAACCCGCAGGCCGTGCTGGGTCAGATCCAGGGCGGGTCGGCGCAGGGGCTCGGGCTCGCGGTGATGGAGGAGATCCAGCTCGCGGGCGGCAAGGTGCGCAACCCGTCGTTCACCGACTACCTCATCCCGACCGTGCTCGACATGCCGCCGATGAGCATCGACGTGCTGGAACTCGGCGACCCGAACGCGCCGTACGGTGTGCGCGGCGTCGGCGAGCCGCCCACCATCTCGTCCACCCCGGCCATCGTGGCGGCCATCCGCGCCGCGACCGGCCTCGCCCTGACCCGCGTGCCCGTGCGGCCCGAACACATCACCGGCACCTGAGCTGTGGCTCATGCCTTGAGGAGCGCTTCATGACCACGTCCGTCTCACCCGATGACGCCTGGCTGCGTGCGTCGATCGACCTGGCCACCCGCAACGTCGCCGCGGGTGGCGGGCCGTTCGGCGCGGTGATCGTCCGGGCCGGCGAGGTGATCGCGACCGGCACGAACCAGGTCACCCCGACCCTCGACCCGACCGCGCACGCCGAGGTGGTCGCCATCCGTGCGGCTTGCCAGGCCGTCGGCGACTTCCGCCTCACCGGCTGCGTGCTGGTGTCGTCCTGCGAACCGTGCCCGCTGTGCCTGTCCGCCGCGCTGTGGGCGCGGGTCGACCGGGTCGTCTACGCCGCGGACCGGGACGACGCCGCCGCGGCGGGCTTCGACGACCGCGCGTTCCACGACCTCTTCGGCCGTCCCCGCGACACGTGGAGCCTTCCGGTGCACCGGATCTCCACCGGCGACGACAACGCCCCGTTCACCGCCTGGCTCTCCCGCGCGGATCGCATCGACTACTAGGCAGTGTCGCGCGTAGAGCTAGCATGCCGCCGTGGCTGACATGATCGGAAAGCGCGCGGTAGTGGTGGGCGGCGGCATCGCGGGTCTCACCGCGGCGCGTGCACTCGCCGACCGGTTCGAAGAGGTGGTCGTACTCGACCGCGACGAGTTACCGGACGAGGTGGAGCCGCGCAAGGGCGTGCCGCAGGGTCACCACGCGCACACCCTGATGGCCGGTGGTCGCCGGGCGCTGGAGGAGCTCTTCCCGGGGCTGGACGCCGAACTGGTCGAGGCCGGAGCCGTCGACCTCGACCACGGCCTGGGCATCTCGACGGCCCGGTTCGGCCGGGTCGGATCGCACTGGACGGCCGGCGTGCACATGATGAGCGCGAGCCGGCCGCTGGTGGAGACCTCGATCCGGCGCCGGGTGCGTGCGGTGGAGTCGGTGCGGCTGCGGACCGGGGTCGCGGTGTCCGGGCTGGTCGGCGAGGACGGCCGGGTCACCGGTGTGTCCCTGGACGACGGCGAGGTGATCGAAGCGGACCTCGTCGTCGACTGCACGGGCCGGGGAACGCGGTCCAACCACTGGCTCGCCGCGCTGGGCCTGGCCGTGCCCGAGTCGGTCGAGGTCAAGGCCGGAGTCGGCTACGCCAGCAGGCTCTACCGCAGGACGGACCTGGTCGAGCCCAAGATCGCGTTCGCGGTGCCCGTCGCGCCCGCGGAGTTCCGGGCCGGGCTCATGCTGCCGATCGAGGGCGACCGCTGGCTGGTGTCGCTCAGCGGGTGGCACGACCGGTTCCCGCACGACGACGAGGAGTTCGAGTCGCACGCCGCGTCGTTGCCGCACCCGGCGATCCGGGAGGTCGTGAGCACCGGCGAGCCGCTGACCGGGATCTCCGTGATCCGGTTCCCGGCCAGTCGGCGGCGGTACTTCGAGCGCTTGCGCCGGTCGCCCGCCGGTTTCCTCACCCTCGGCGACGCCGTGTGCAGCTTCAACCCGATCTACGGCCAGGGCATGTCCTGCGCCGCGATGGCCGCCGCGGAACTGCGTCGGCTGCTCGGCGTGCACGGGGCCGTGACCCCGGAACTGTCCACCGAGTACTACCGCCGTGTCGCCGGGATCCTGGCCACCCCGTGGCGGTTCGCCACCGGCGGCGACTACCGCTACCCGCAGACCGAAGGCCGACGGCCGCGCGGCATCCGCCTGACCAACGCCTACACCATGCTGATCCTGCTCGCGTGCTCGGCGGACGAGGACCTGCGCCGGACGTACGTCTCGGTCCAACACCTCCTCCTCGACTCGGCGGTGCTGCGAACCCCGACCATGGCCCTCCGCGTACTCCGCCGCGCCCTGCAGGCAGCCCGACGTTCACGCCGCCAGGCCGCAGCCGCGAAATCGTCTTCGAGCTGATCACGGCGTAGCTAGGCGCCGAGCAGGCCCCGTTCGTACGCGACCGCGACCGCCGCGGCGCGGTCCTTTACGCCGAGCTTCGTGTACACGTGCACCAAGTGCGTCTTCACGGTCGCCTCGCTGATGAACAGCTTCGCCGCCGCCTCACGGTTCGTGCACCCCCGCGCGATCAACCCCAGCACCTCCACCTCACGATCGCTCAAAGGCTCCGCGGCCGGCGTGCGGACCTGGCCCAGCAATCGCGTGGCGACCGACGGCGACAGCACCGCGTCCCCCCGAGCCGCCGAACGCACCGCACGGAACAGCTCGTCGCGCGGAGTGTCCTTCAGCAGGTACCCCGTGGCCCCGGCCTTGATCGCCGGCAGCACGTCGCTGTCCGTGTCGTACGTGGTCAGGACCAGGACACGGGTGGGGAAGCCGCGCAGCCGCTCGATCGCCGTGACGCCGTCCACCCCCGGCATCCGCAGGTCCATCAGCACGACGTCCGGCGACACTGCCCGCACCACGGCCACCGCCTCCGCGCCGTCCGCCGCCTCACCCACCACCTCGACGTCACCGGCGCCCGCGAGCATCCCGCGCAGCCCGTCCCGCACCACCGGGTGGTCGTCCACGATCACCACCCGGATCACGCGACGACCTCCGCCGGGATCGCGGGCACCGATGCCGACACGGCCGTGCCGCCACCCGGCTCGGACTCCACCACCAACGCGCCCGCCAGCCGTGACACCCGTTGCCGCATGCCGATCAGCCCGAAACCGTCCGTCTGCACCGCCGGGTCGAACCCTGAACCGTCGTCACGCACGTCCAGCGTCACCACGTCCTCCATGTACGACAACGTCAACCCGACCCGTGAAGCGGCGGCGTGCTTGGCCACGTTGGCCAACGCCTCCTGCGCCGCACGCAGCAACGTCACCTCCACCTCGGGGTGCAGAGCGCGCGCCGCACCCGTCGTGTGCACGGACGCGGCCACCCCCGTCTGGTCCGTCCACCCCGTGACGACCTCGGCCAACGCGTCCGGCAGGTTCGCGTCCACCAGCGCGGGCGGGCTGAGGGCGTGCACCGAACGACGCGCCTCGGCCAGGTTCTCCCGCGCCAGCCGCAACGCCCTCTCCACGTGCCGCGGCGGGTTCTCGTCCGCCTGGAGCTGCGTGATGATGCCGGTGAACCCCTGGGCGAGGGTGTCGTGGATCTCCCGCGCCAACCGCTGGCGCTCGTCCAGCACGCCCGCCTCCCGCGCCTGGATGAGCAACTGGGCGTGCAGGCCCGCGTTCTCCTCCATCATCGCCGCCATCTCGGCCACCATCTCCTTGCGGCGCCGGGACTGCTCGGACGTGATGTGGCCGACCGTGGTGAACGTGCAGGCGATGACCACGATGACCACGACGACGACCAGGTACACCACGATCGGCCCGAGCTCCGCCGGCGGGAAGCCGCCGTACAGCGACGTCGCCGCCAGCACCCCGGTCGCCGACACCCCGACGAGCTTCCACCGGCCGGGCAGCACCTCGATGGCGTAGATGTACCCGGCGAAGGAGTAGAAGCCGAACATCGGATCGCGCAGCCCCAGCAGCGCGTACGCCACCAGGATGCCGACGAAGAACACCGCCATCAGGCCGCGCCTGGAGCGCCAGTCCGGGTGCAGGGTGAACCACCACAGCATCCACAGGCCGGTCGCCATCGCGATGCCGGCGTTGACCGCTTCGGTCGGCCACGGGTCCGTCCCGGTCACCAGGTACACGGCCGTCGTCAGCACCAGCACGAAGTACGGGATGGCGTGCCCGGCGACGGTCAGCCGCCGTTCCCACATGTCCAGCACGTCCATCGCGCGCACCCCCTACTCCCAGCGGAAAGACTTCGCCGCGACGGTACCCGCCACCACCGTGACCAGCGCCAGCACGCCGAGGTGCACGGGATCGGGTGCGGCGCCCAGCCACGACTCCTGCAACGCCTCCACGCCGGGCGGCAGGTACGCGCCGATGGTGTTGAGGAAGTCCGGCAGCAGGAACCGGGGCAGGTACACGCCGCCGAAGAACATGACCAGCATGAACACCACGGTCGCCCACCCTCCGGCGGACCGCGCCGTCGGCGCCCAGGCCGCCACCAGCAGACCGATGGCGGACAGCGACAGCATGCCGAGCAGGCACGTCACGAAGAACCCGAGCGGGTGGTGCGGCAGGTCGATGTCGAACACCAGCCGGGCCACCGCCATCAGCAGCACGATCGAGATCGCGCCCGCGATCACGTTGACCGCCACCTGCGCCACCAGCAGGCGTGCCGGGTGGACGGGGGTGGTGGAGAAGCGGCGCAGGATGCCCTTCTCGCGGTAGGTGGCGACGGACGTGGGCAGCTTGTTCAGGCCCAGGAACGCCATCGTGACCACCACCAGGCTGGACATGAAGGCGTCGACGAACCGCAGGTTGCCGAAGTTCGGGTCGGGCGTGCGCAACGCGGGGATCGCGCCGAGCACCAGCAGCAGGATGGTCGGGAAGAGGACGGCGAACACGACCATGCTCGGCTCGCGCAGGAACAGCTTCCACTCGGTGCTGATGATCTTCAACATGCTGCTACTCCGAGAGCGTTCGGCCGGTGAGGCGGATGAAGGCGTCGTCCAGGCCCGCCTGCTCGATGCGCAGGTCGGCGGCGACGATCTGGTTGCGGGCGAGCACGGACGTGACGGCGTGCAGCAGGTTGCCGGTGCCGGTGACGACGAGCTGCGGCCCGTGCTGCTCGACGCCGGAGACCTCCGGCAGCGCTTCGAGCAGCTTCACGTCGAGCGGCGCGGTGGGTCGGAACCGGACCCGCTGCTCACCGTCCACTCGGGACACGAGCCCGGCCGGCGTGTCCACCGCGACCAGCTTGCCCTCGTCGATCAGGGCGATCCGGTCGCACAGCCGTTCCGCTTCCTCCATGAAGTGGGTGACCAGGACGACCGTGACGCCGGAGTCCCGGATCTGCTCGACCAGGCTCCACGTGTCGCGGCGGGCCTGCGGGTCGAGGCCGGTGGTCAGCTCGTCCAGCACGGCGATCCTGGGCTTGCCGATCAGCGCCAGCGCGATGGAGACGCGTTGCTTCTGGCCGCCGGAGAGCTTGCGGTACTCCGTTTTGGCCCGATCGGCCAGGCCGAGACGGGCGAGCAGCTCGCGCCAGTCAGCCGGGTCGCGGTAGAAGGACGCGTAGAGGTCCAGCGCCTCGCCGACCCGGATGCGGTCGGGCAGTTCGCTCTGCTGCAACTGCACGCCGAGCCGGGTGCGCAACTCCGCCCGGTCGCGCTTCGGGTCGAGCCCGTCGACGCGGATCGTGCCGCCGTCCGGTGTGCGCAACCCCTCGACGCACTCGACGGTCGTGGTCTTCCCCGCCCCGTTCGGGCCGAGGATCCCGAAGATCTCCCCCTCGTCGACGGAGAACGAGACACCGTCCACCGCGACCTTCCGGTCGTACCTCTTGACGAGGTCGACCACCTCGATGATTGCCATGCCACAAGCGTCGTCGCGGAGGCGGCCGTGCGGATCACACGGCGGGCCAGACGTCGCATCAACCAATCGGTTGATTCACCCGTAGACCACCCCGAGACCTCAGGGGTCGTCGCGCCGCGCTCGTTCGGTATCGTGGCGGCGTGGTCGCCCCGGTCCGTGTCCGCGCCCTCCAATGGGTGTTGGTGTTGGCGCTCGCGATCGCGGTCGTGGGGATGCACCACCTGAGCGGTCACGGGGCCGGTCATTCCGACGCCGGGATGAACGCCGGGATGCCAGCGGCCGTCGCGGTCGAGTCCGTCGCGGTCGACTGCTGTGCCGGGCACGTGGGCATGGCCGAGCCGCTGCCCGCGATGTCCACCCTGTCCTCGGTGCCGACGGCGACCTTGATGCCCTCGATGCCCGAGCCGTCCGGACAGGACCTGTTGCACCTGTGCCTGGCCGTGCTCGTCGCGGCGCTCGGGCTGGGGCTGTTCCTGCGCGCCCTGCGCCGAAGCCCGGTCTGCGACCTCGTCGGCGCGTTCGTCACCCGGACGATCGGGCGGCGTCCACCACTTCCTCCGCCACGCGGCGCGCCCGCCGTGCTGGCCTCCCTCTGCGTGCTTCGGCTGTGACAGGTCGCGCGTCGATCGTCCTCAAAGGACTGGACGCGCGTCCACACCACACCGCCAGGTCGGCACACACAGAGGAAACACCACACCATGACCAGGAACCACCTGGTCGTGGCGGCGCTTGCCGTCATGACCACCGTCCTCACCGCATGCGGCGGGAGCACGGACCACGGCACGGATCACGGCACGAGCACCACCAGCGCCCAGGCGACGACGGGCTCCGCCGCCGCGCCGTCCGGTGAGCACAACGACGCGGACATCGCCTTCGCGCAAGGCATGATCCCGCACCACGAGGGCGCGATCCGGATGGCGCGGCTCGCGCCGAGCCGCACCACCGACACCCGGATCCTCGACCTCGCGGCACGCGTCGAGAAGGCACAGGACCCGGAGATCAAGACCATGACCGCGTGGCTGGACGCCTGGGGCGCGAGCGCCAAGCCGGGCGGCGGCCACGACGGTCACGGCTCGTCCATGCCCGGCATGAGCGACGAGGACACCGCCAAGCTGGAGGCGGCCAAGGACGCCGACTTCGACCGGACGTTCCTGGAGCTCATGATCGAGCACCACCAGGGCGCGATCGACATGGCGAACGTGCTGCTCGGCTCGGGCCGGAACGCGGGCGCCAAGCAGCTGGCCGGAGAGATCGTCTCGGCTCAGCAGGCCGAGATCACCGAGATGGAAGGCCTGCTCAAGACCGTCGGCTGAGCCTGGACGCGAACGCCGTGACGCCCTGGGGCTTGTACACGCTCAGGGCCGTCGCGGCGACCAGCACGGCCATCGCGGCCACGGCGTCGACCAGGAGTTGGACCCGCATCCCGTCGTGGTCCGCGCCGAGCGACGACGTGGCCGCCGCCGAGGCCAGGTGGCCGATCGGGTTGGTGTGCACCAGCAGCACGATCGTGGCCAGCGCGGTGAGCACCAGTTTGATCAGCACCCAGTAGTGCCGGAACAGCCCCCACTGCGTGCCCAGACCCTGGATCACGCCCGTGACCAGCGAAGCCACGCTCAGCGGCACGATCACGAACCACGTGGTCGGCTCCATCGCCAGGTACGCGGCCCGCGTCAGCCCGTCGTCCCGGGCGGTCAGGCCCACGACGGCCAGCGCGAGGAAGCTCGCGACCGCGCCGAGCCAGCCGACCGACGTCAGCACGTGCGCGGTGAGCGCGAGCTTGCGCGCCCCCGGCTTCATCAGCGACGTCATCAGTGGCCGCTCGGGCTGTTGCCGGTGAGGTGCAGGACCACGAACGCCACGAACCCGACCAAGGCCACCGCACCCCAGACTTTCACCCAACGCGGCACGCCGACCGACTGTTCACCCATGTCACACCTCGATGTCTCGGATTTATCGAGACACTGTGTCACGTCCTCGGTCACGGTGTCCAGACCACGTCGTCCCGTACAGTGACCGGGTGCCCAGGTTGTGGAACGACACGATCGACGCGCACCGCCGTGCGGTGCGGGACGCGACCCTCGACGCGACCGCCGCGCTGGTGGCCGAGCAGGGCCTGACGTCCGTGACGATGTCGCGGATCGCGGAGAAGGCCGGCATCGGGCGTGCCACGCTCTACAAGTACTTCCCGGACGTCGAAGCGGTCCTGATGGCGTGGCACGAACGCCAGGTCGCCACCCACCTCGACCACCTCACCGCCGTCCGCGACCAGGGCGGCAGCCCCGCGGAACGCCTCCGCGCCGTCCTCCACGCCTACGCGTTCATGTCACGGGCGAAGGGCAACCACAGCCCCGGCCTCTCCGCCGTCCTGCACCAGGGTGAGCACATGGCCAGGGCGCACGGGCACCTCCGCGACTTCCTCCGCGAGCTGCTGGCCGAAGGCGTCGAGGCAGGCGAACTGCGTGACGACGTCGACCCCGCCGAGCTCGCCGGCTACTGCCTGCACGCGCTGGGCGCGGCGACCGACCTGCCGTCCGAGGACGCGGTCCACCGCCTGGTCGTGGTCACGTTGGACGGTCTGCGCAAGTAAGAACGGGCCTGGGGCAGCAGTCTGCCCGACACCGTGGCGCCGGGCAGACTGGTCGGTTCGCACTTCCGGTTCACACTTCGGCGGGAACCGGCTCCTGCCGGACAACCCGACCGCGCAACGTGAACGCGGCCAGCAGTGCGGCGGCCAAGGCCACCAGCGCGGCCCCGGTGAACGCCGCCGAGTAGCCGTCGGTCAACGCGACCGCGTCACCCAGCCGGTCCGCGCCCTGCGACGTCGCCACCGCCGTCATCGCGGCCAGGCCGAGCGCCGAGCCGATCTGGTAGGTGGTGTTGACGATGCCCGACGCGAGCCCGCCCTGTTCCGGCGTGACGCCGCCGATCGCGGTCAGCGTGGCCGGGATGAAGACCAGCGCCATGCCGACCGCCGAGATCAGCGAACCGGGCAGCACATCGGCGACGAAGCTGCCGTCCGGATCGGCGGTGGCCAGCAGGCCCAGACCGGCGGCCAGCACGGCCAGGCCCGCGACGATCAGCGGCTTGGTGCCGAAGCGGCCGATCAGGCGACCGGTCACCGTCGTCATCAGCACCGTCATCAACACGGTCATCGGCAGCAGCGCCGCGCCGCTGGCGAACGAGTCGAACCCGAGCACCTGCTGGACGTAGAGGTTGAGGAAGTACCACATCGGGATCCACGCCGCGCCCAGCAGCGCCATCGCCACGTTCGACGCCGCGAGGTCGGGCGTGCGCCAGACCTTCAACGGCATCAACGGGTTCTTGGCCGCCCGCTGCACCAGCAGGAACGCGATCAGCAGCACCACCGCCGCGCCGAGCTGCACGAGCGTGGAGGTCGACGTCCAGCCCCGTTCGGGCGCCTGCACGATGGCGTAGACCGCCAGCGCCAGCCCACCCGTGACCGCGACCGCTCCCCCGACGTCCAGCCCACCGCTGCGACCGGGGACGACGGGCAGCAGCTTCGGCGTGAGGGCGAGGGTCAGGACGCCGATCGGGACGTAGATGACGAACACCCACGGCCAGCTCAGCCACTCGGTGATCACGCCGCCGAGGAACACGCCCGCCGTGCCACCGGCCGGGGCCGCCGCGCCGTAGAAGGCCATCGCCTTGGGGAGTTCGGTCGGCTGACCGGCGAACAACACCATGAGCAACGTCATCGCGGCCGGTGCGATGAGGGCCGCGCCGACGCCCTGCACGGCGCGTCCGACGACCTCCGTGCCCGCGCCGCTCGCCGCCGCCGCGATCACCGAACCGACGATGAGGGTCGTCCAGCCGACGGCGAACACGCGGCGTGCTCCCCAGAGGTCGGCTAGTCGGCCGCCGAGCAGGAGCAGGCCGCCCAGTGCCACCGCGTAGGCGTTGAACACCCACTGGAGCCCGCCGGGCGTGAAGCCCAGGTCGCGCTGCATGTCCGGCAGCGCCACGGCGATGATCGAGGTGTCCATGATGACCATGAACTGCGCCGCGGCGAGCACGACCAGTGCCCACCAGCGCCGGGGATCGGGGTTCATGACGGGTCCTTCCGAGTTGTCGTTGATACCCCCAGGGGGTATCTGCAAGACGGACGTTAACATACCCCTGACGGGTATCAAGGTGAACTGGATCACGGTCGCCGGATACGATGGCCGCGCCGAAGGGGGCGTGATGCGAGGACTGGGCGAGTTGGAAGCGGCGGTGATGGACGTGCTGTGGCGCACGTCGGAACCGCTGAAGGTCCGTGAGGTGATGGACCGGTTGGACACGGGCAAGCAGCTCGCCTACACCACGGTCATGACCGTCCTGGACAACCTGCACCGCAAGGGGTGGGCGGTCCGCGAGCTGGACGGCAAGGCGTACCGGTACGAGCCCGCGATGAGCCGGGCCGAGGCGGCGTCGGCGGCGTTGCGCGAGGTGCTCGACTCGTCGGGTGACCCGGAGGCGGTGCTGCTCCACTTCGCCCGGTCGGCGTCGGACCGGGAGACCGAGCTGCTGCGCAAGGCGTTGCCCCGGAAGCGCCGGAAGTGACCGTCGCGGTCGCGTTGATGCTCGGGGCGGGGCTGGTCGCCTGGTTCGGGCCACGCGGACTGCGACGGCTGACGGCGGTCGGCGTGCACCCGCGGGTGGTGCTGGTGGCGTGGTTGTCGTCGATCGTCAGCGTGGTGACCACTTCTGGTCTCGCCGTCACCGCGCTGGTGCTGCCCGATCACGGCGCGCACGCGTTCGCCGGTTTCCCGCACTGCTTCGAGGTGCTGCTCCACGGGTCGCCGCCGCGGGTGGAGGCGTTGAGCGGTGCGGTCGGCGTGCTGTTGCTGGCCGGGCTCCTGGTGCGGCTCGCGGTCATGGGGACAGGGCTCGTGCGGCGGCGGGCGCGGGCGCGGCGGGAGCACTTGGCGGTGCTGCGGTTGGCGGCGCGGCTGGAGCCGGGCAGTCCGACGATGCTGTGGCTGGACCACGAGGAGCCGTTGGCGTTCAGCCTGGCGGGGTGTCCGGGGGTGGTCGTCGCCACGGAAGGGCTGGCGCGCCGGTTGGCCGGTGCGCAGGTGGACGCGGTGCTGGTGCACGAGCGGGCGCACCTGCGTGGGCGGCACCACCTGCTGATCACGGCGGCCGACGCGGTGTCGGCGCTGCTGCCGTTCCTGCCCCTGTTCCGGCAGGCGCCGACGGCGGTGCGGGAGTTGGTGGAGCTGGCGGCGGACGCGGCGGCGGTGCGGGTGTGCGGTGCGGCGGTGGTTCGTGCGGCTTTGACGGCCGTTACGGGGGATGGTGCGCCTGGTTCGGCGTTGGCTATGGGCCGTGACGCGGTGGAGGCGCGGCTGGCGCACCTCCGTTACGCGGACCACCACCCCGGCCGCACCCGCACCGCCGTGACCTGCGGCATCGCCGGCGTGATCACCATGGCCCTGCCGCCGTTCGCGGCCCTCAGCGGCCTACTCACCCTAGTCACCCTCACCTGCTCCGCGTGAGTCCTACGTTCACGTCGCGTGAGTCCTACGTTCGGAACCCCCGAGTTCAACGCTCAGTACAAGATCGACTGTTCTGAGCGTTGAACTCGGGGGTCCTGAACGTAGGACACGGTGGTCCTGAAGGTACGACTCACGCGTTCTGAACGTAGGACTCACGGGTTGTGGGGGTTGAGGTGGTTGGGGTGGGGGCCGGGAGGGGGGTGGAGGTGGTGGTGCTGCGGAAGCCTCGTAGGCGGAGGCTGTTGCTGACCACGAAGACCGAGGAGAACGCCATGGCGGCGCCGGCGATCATCGGGTTCAGGAGGCCGGCCGCGGCCAAGGGCAGGGCCGCCACGTTGTAGGCGAACGCCCAGAACAGGTTGCCCTTGATCGTGGCCAGCGTGCGGCGCGAGAGCCTGATCGCGTCGACCGCGGCGAGCAGGTCACCGCGCACGAGGGTCAGGTCGCTGGCCTCGATCGCGGCGTCCGTGCCGGTGCCCATGGCCAGCCCGAGGTCCGCCTTGGCGAGCGCGGCGGCGTCGTTGACACCGTCACCGACCATCGCCACGACCTTGCCCTCGGCCTGGAGCCGGGCGACGACGTCGACCTTGTCGGCGGGCATGACCTCGGCGATGACCTCGTCGATGCCCACCTCGGCCGCCACCGCACGCGCCGCGGCCTCGTTGTCGCCGGTCAGCAGCACCGGGGTCAAGCCCAGCGCCCGCAGCTGACGGATGGCCTCGGCGGACGTCGGCTTCACCGTGTCCGCGACGACCAGGACCGCACGAGCCTCGCCGTCCCAGGCCACCAGGACCGCGGTGCGACCCTGCTGCTCGGCCGTCTGCTTCGCCTCGGCAAGAGAACTGGCAAGTGAACCGTCCAGGTGGACGCCCCACTCGGCCAGCAGCCGCTCCCGCCCGACGATCACCGCGTGACCGTCGACCACGCCCTGCACACCGAGCCCTTCGAGGTTCTGGAAGTCCTCGACGGACGGCAGCTCGCCGACCCGCTCCGCCGCGCCGACCGCGATGGCCTTCGCGATCGGGTGCTCGGAGGCGTGCTCCAACGCCCCGGCGAGCCGCAGCACCGACTCCTCGTCCACACCCGAAGCGGTGTGCACGGCCACCAGGCTCATCCGGCCCGCGGTGACGGTGCCGGTCTTGTCCAGCACCACCGTGTCCACCCGACGGGTCGACTCCAGCACCTCGGGCCCCTTGATGATGATGCCCAGCTGCGCGCCACGCCCCGTCCCGACCAGCAACGCCGTCGGCGTGGCCAGCCCCAGGGCGCACGGGCACGCGATGATCAGCACCGCGACCGCCGCCGTGAACGCCGCCGACACACCGCCACCGGCGCCGAGCCAGAACGCCAGCGTCCCGACCGACAACGCGATCACGATCGGCACGAACACCGCCGAGATCCGGTCCGCCAGCCGCTGCGCCTCGGCCTTGCCGTTCTGCGCGTCCTCGACCAGCTTCGCCATCTGCGCCAGCTGCGTGTCCGACCCGACCCGCGTGGCACGCACGACCAGCCGACCGCCCGCGTTCACCGTCGCCCCGACGACCGCGTCACCGGGGCCGACCTCGACCGGCACCGACTCGCCGGTCAGCATGCTCGCGTCGACCGCCGAACTGCCCTCCGCCACCACGCCGTCGGTGGCGATCTTCTCGCCCGGACGCACCACGAACCGGTCGCCGACCGCCAACTCCGCGATCGGCACGCGCACCTCACGGCCGTCACGCAGCACGGCGACGTCCTTCGCGCCGAGCTCCAGCAACGCCCGCAGCGCCGCACCCGCCCGCCGCTTGGACTTCGCCTCGAAGTACCGGCCCGCCAGGATGAACGTCGTCACCCCGGCCGCGACCTCCAGGTAGATCGCCCCCGCGCCGTCACCACGCGAGATGGTGAACTCGAACGGGTGCGTCATGCCCGGCGTCCCGGCCGTGCCGAACAGCAGCGCGTACAGCGACCAGGCGAACGCCGCGATCGTGCCCATCGAGATCAACGTGTCCATGGTGGCCGCGCCGTGCCGCAGGTTCGCCCAGGCGGCCCGGTGGAACGGCCACGCGCCCCACACCAGCACCGGAGCGGCCAACGTCAGCGAGATCCACTGCCAGTAGGTGAACTGCAAGGCCGGGATCATGGCCAGCAGCACCACCGGCACGGACAGCACCGTCGACGCGATGAGCCGCTGCCGCAACGCCGCCGTCGGGTCCACCTCCGCGGGCGCCTCGGCCGACGGGGTCTCGACGACCGGCAACGCGGCCTGGTACCCGGCGGCCTCGACCTGCTCCACCAGCGTCAACGGGTCCACGTCCGCCGGGAACGTGACGCGGGCCTTCTCGGTGGCGTAGTTGACCGTCGCGGTCACGCCGTCCAGCTTGTTCAGCTTGCGTTCGATCCGGGACGCGCAGGAGGCGCACGTCATGCCCGTGATCGCCAGCTCGATCTGCGACTCAGCCATGACCGTGTCCTTCCTTCTCCTCAACGGGCACTGTCTCGACGGGCGCTTCCTCGACGGGCGTCTGCGCAGTAGGCGGGGTTCCCGCTGTGTCCACGGTGAACTCGGCGGTCCGCACGACCCCGTTGTGCTGGAAGTCCAGGAACAACCGGTAGCCACCGGCCGACGGGACCTCGGCCACGAACGCGATCTCCGGCCCGGCCGCCGTCTTGCCGTCACCGGGAGTGCCCTCGGGATGCACGTGAAGGTACGCCAAGTCACCCTGGCGCAACGCGACGAGGTGCCCGTACGCGGCCAGGTAGGGCTGGAGGTCGGTGACCGGCGCGCCGTCCTTGCTCACGGTCAGTCGCACCGGGGAAGCCTTGCCCGCCACCAGGTCACCGTCCAAACGCACCTGGTAACCGTCCACTTCGGCCACCCGTGAAGGCGCGTAGGCACGAGGTTCGAAGTTGCCCGCGACCGACACGTCGACACCCAGCGTGTCCGCTTCGGCACCCGTCGGCTTGAAGTCGGCGAACACCCGGTAAGAGCCCGCCTCGGTGACGTCCAGCGGCACGGTCCACGTGCCGTCCGCCGCCATCTCCGGGTGGACGTGCCGGTAGCCGGACGTGTCGCGCCGGACCACGATCAGGTGCATCCGCTTGTCGTGCTCGACGTCGAACGCGGTCACCGCGGCGCCGTCCGGGCCGGTGATGCGGAATGAGAAGGAGTTGTTCCCCGTGGTCAGCGTCGTGTCGGTGGGCGTGAGGGTGTAACCGCCCCTGGACGACGCCAGCCCGCCGGGCTGGTCGTTCGCGGCCTCCGCGACGGTGCCGCTGTGGTCGTCCCCGTGGCCGGCGCCCTCAGCGCCGGACGTCCCGTCGGCACCGCGCGGGGCGGCTTCGACGGAAAAGGGACCGACAGCGCTACCGGCCGCCCAGGCGCCACCGGCGACCAGGGCGAGTACCGCACCGTAGGCGGAGAGCTTCGCTGCTGTGTTCATGTGCTCAGGTCCTCGAGACTGGTGGAGCCCGCCGCACGGGCGGGCTCCGGATCGGCCACTGTGCCGTTCGTGCCTGTCTTCACCTCGACCGGCCGAGACCGGTCATGCCGTTCAGCCGGCGAGCGCGTAGCCCGCTTCCTCGACCGCCGCACGCACGTCCGCCTCCGCGACCGGGGCCGCGCTGGTGACCTTGACCGCGCCGGTCGGCAGGTCGACGGCCACGTCGGTCACGCCGTCGATCTTGGTGACCTCCTCGGTCACGGACGCGACGCAGTGGCCGCAGGTCATGCCGGTGACGGTGTAAGTGGACTCGGCCATCGGGTGCTCCTCGTAGTCGTTTCGGTTCAGGACCGCACCAGGCGGGCGATCGCCTCGCTGGCCTCGCGGACCTTGTCGTCGGCGCCTTCGCCGCCCTGGGCGAGCGCGTCGGCGACGCAGTGCTTCAAGTGCTCGTCGAGCAGACCGAGGGAGACGGCCTGGAGGGCCTTGGTCGCCGCGGCGATCTGGGTCAGCACGTCGATGCAGTACTCGTCGTCCTCGACCATCCGCTGCAACCCGCGGACCTGCCCTTCGACCCGGCGCAAGCGCTTGAGGACGTCATCCTTGCCCGCCGTGTAACCCCGCATGTCCCACTCCCTTCGGCCCCCGCCGGTCCGTTCGTTCCAGTGGGTCGCCCTACAGCGATATTTATACCCCCAGGGGGTATCGGAGTCAAACAGGTCGCCGACCAAAGGTGAGCGCCGTCACCGACAACCGCTGTTGGTGATACCCTACCGGGGTTCCGTGCCACGCGCGCAGAGAGCCCTCGAAGTGGAGGCAGGCTCGCGCCGGGTGAAGCCGGATGAAGTCGGATGAACGGGCCGCTAGTCCTCGAAGACCAGCTCGGCCCAGACGGTCGTCGTCGTGTCCTGCGACAGCACGCCCCAGCGCGCGGACAGCGCGTCGACCAGCAGCAGACCGGCGGCGGGGCGCCACGGCCCGACCCGCCGGTCCGCGCGGTCGCGGACGCTGATGGTCAGGGACTCACGCCACCGGTCGAGCACGAGTTCGACCACGTACGGCGGCGAACCGTGGTTCCAGGCGTTGTCGAACAACTCCCCCACCACGACGGTGACCAGCTGCACGTCGTGCTCGGGCCAGCCTTCGAGGCGCTCCAGCAGCCACAAGGCGACGTCGGCGGGCGAGGTCGAGTCCTCGTCCTGGACGACCAGGACAACCGCGTCGTCACCGGCCGTCACCACACCAGCGTGCCACCACCGGCCCGGATCGCACCTGACGAGAACCTGACGATCTCAGGACTCGTCGAGCACCGAACGCAGGAACTGCCTGGTCCGCTCCTGCTTGGGCGCGTCGAACAGCTCGTCCGGCGGCGCCGACTCGATGATCCGGCCCTCGTTGAACATCAGCACGCGGTCCGACACGTCACGGGCGAACTTCATCGCGTGCGTCACGCAGAGCATCGTCACGTCGAACGTGCGTGCGACGTCACGCAGCACGTCGAGCACCTCGGCGGCCAGTTCGGGGTCGAGCGCGGACGTCACCTCGTCCAGCAGCAGCACGTCCGGCCGCATGGCCAGCGCGCGGGCGATCGCGACCCGCTGCTGCTGGCCGCCGGACAGCTGCGACGGGTAGGCGTCGAGCTTGCCCGCCAGCCCGACCATGTCCAGCAGCGCACGCGCGCGCTCCTCGGCTTCTTCCGGGGAGAGCCCCAGCACGTGCACAGGAGCTTCGGTGACGTTGCGCAGCACCCGCATGTTGGGGAACAGGTTGTACTGCTGGAACACCATCGTGGTGTGCCGGCGCATGGCCCGCAGGTGCTGTTCGCCGGCCGGGACCAGCGCGTCACCGCGCTTCTCCTGGAACAGCGGCTCACCGGCCACGGTGATCGTGCCGCTGTCGGGCCGGGTGAGCGTCATCAGCATCCGCAGGATGGTCGTCTTGCCCGACCCGCTGGGCCCGATCAGGGTCACCCGTTCCCCCGCGCGGACGCCGAAGGACAGGTCGTCGAGCACGACGGCGTCCCCGAACCGCTTGCCGACCCGGTCGAACGCGATCAACTCCGCGGTCATGCGACTTCCCTTCGGTACCGACGTTCCAGGACCCGCACCGGCCACGCGATGACGAGGGCGGTGATCAGGTACAGCAGCCCGGCGACGGTGATCAGTTCCAGGTACTGGAAGTTCTGCGAGCCGACCGCCTTCACCACGCTGAGCACTTCGGCGATGGTGATGACGGTGAGCTGGGGCGTGTCCTTGAACAGCGCGATGGCGTAGTTGCCCAGGGCGGGCACCACCCGTGGCACGGCCTGCGGCAGCACGACCCTGGTCCACGTGCGGCCACGGGACAGGCTGAGCGCCTGGGCCGCCTCCCACTGCCCGGCGGGGACACCGTCGATGCCCGCGCGGTACACCTCCGAGGTGTAGGTGGCGTAGTGCACGCCGAGGCCGATCGCGCCGGTCGCCATCGCGGACAGCTCGATGCCGACCGTGGGCAGCACGAAGAACAGGAAGAACAGCTGCACCAGCAACGGCGTGGAGCGGATGAACTCCACGAAGAACGCCACCGGCAGCCTGACCCAGCGCCGACCGCTGCGGCGCAGCAGCGCGAACGCCAGCCCGAGCACCAACGCGATCACGTAGCCGAGCGCGGCGGCCTGGAGCGCGATCACCAGACCGCGCAGGAGTGCCGGCACCGCGTCCCACGCGGCCTGCCAGTCGAACGTCATCGTGCCCCCTCGACGGCCAGTGGCCGGGTGGTGCGGCCCAGCGACGCCGCCGCCCGCCGTTCGACCAGCTTCATCAGCCGGGTGAGCACCAGCGCGATCACGCCGTAGCCGACGAGCAGGCCCGCGAACGTGGCGGCGGTGTCACCGGTCGCGGCCCGCACGATCTGACCCTGGAACGTCAGGTCCTGGAGGTACACCAGCGACACCAGCGCGGTCGCCTTCAGCAGCTCGACCAGCAGGTTGCCGAACGGCGGCACCATCGCCACGAGCGCCTGGGGCAGCACCACGAGCCGCATCCGCTGCCAAGGCGTGAAGTTGAGCGCGGTGGCTGCTTCCAGCTGCGCGGTCGGCACGGACACGACCGCGCCGCGCACCACTTCGGCCCCGTACGCGCCGATGTTGAGCGACAGCGCCAGCACCCCGGCGAACAGCGGCTCCAGCTGGAGGCCGAGACCGGGCAGCGCGAACACGAGCCAGAACAGCACCACGAGCGCGGGCAGTCCGCGGAAGCCCTCGGTGTAGGCCAGGGCGACGCCGCGCAGCACCCGGTTCGGCGACAGGCGGGCGAGACCGGCGGCGAACGCGAACACCAGGCCGATCGCCGCGCCGAACACGGTCAGTTCCAGGGTGACGACCAGCCCGTCGAGCAGGCGCAGCCACAGACCTGTGGACATCGGTGCCCTCCCCCTCAGGCCGGATCGGCCCGGCAGAGCCGGTCCGCGGTGAGGTCGGTCATCTCGGACTCGGTGAACCCGAACGGCCGGACGATCTCCAGCAGCTCACCGCTCCGCTTGAGGCCGGTCAGCTCGGCGTTGAACGCGTCACGCAGCCGCCGCTGGTCCGGGCGGAAGCCGAACCCGCCCGCGCCGTACTGCTCGACGCCGTCCAGCACCGGCACGAACGGCTCGGTCAGCTCCACCGCCGCGTCCGGCCTGCGGGCCATCGCGTCACGCAGCGAGATCGCGGTGAGCAGGAAGCCGTCGGCGCGGCCCGCCAGCAGCCCGTCGATCCCGCCCGCCTGGCTGGCGAACGTGACCGTCCGGTCAGCGGGCACCCCGTACCCGGCCGCGATGTCCACCTCGAAGCTGCCCAGCAGCAGGCCGAGCCTCGCGGCGCCGTCGCGGACGAAGTCCTCCAGCGTGCGGAACCGCCCGACGTCCTCACGGCGCACCAACACGGCTTCCGGCGCGTTGTAGTCCGGGTCGGAGAACAGGATCTGCTCGCACCGGGGCGGCGTGATGAACATGCCCGCGGCGATGACGTCGAACAACCCGGCGCGCAGGCCGGGGATCAACGCGCCGAAGTCGGACAGCGCGGGCACGAAGGTGTGCACGCCGAGTCGGCGGAACACGGCCTTGGCGACCTCGGGCGCCTCACCGGTCAGCTCGCCGTCGCTGTCGACGTAGCCGTAGGGGGCTTCGTTGGCGAAACCCATCCTGACCTCGCCGGTCGCGCGCAGGCGTGCCAGCAGGTTGCCGCCGTCGCGCTCGGCGGACAGGTCGACGGCGCTGCACCCCGTCGCGGTGAGGCCGGCGCCCAGGCCGGCCAGCAGGAACAGACGACGGGACAACTGTGGAGTGGACACGAAGCGGGATTCCCAACTTCGACGACAGGACGGCCCGCCGCACCGTGATCAAGCGGGGCGGACGTGGCGACCTTAGAGACCGGTCACCGGACCGTCAACACGGCACGACGTCGCGTTAGGAGCAATCGAGCGGATTCACCTTGCACAGCAACAAGAATTCTCTTGTTGCACAGCGCAATAATCCACAGTGGACGGTCAACCTTGCGGTTTCGTGACAGCTGTCACAACCCCCGTTCGCCCGTTCCGACCGACTGTTACGTTCCAGCAGCATGTTCGCCAAACCGACGAAACACGGCGCGGTCGACGTCGATCCGGGGCCCGGTCTCCAGGTCGGCCGGCCGAGCCCGGCAGACGGGGGCGCGCTCTGGCGACTGGCCCGGGACACCGGGGTGCTCGACGTCAACTCCTCGTACGCCTACCTGCTGTGGACCAGGGACTTCGCGGCCACCTCGGTGGTCGCCCGGCACCACGGCGACGTGGTCGGCTTCGTCAGCGGCTACACCCGTCCGGACGCCCCGGACACCCTGTTCGTCTGGCAGGTCGGCGTGGACGCGCGGCACCGTGGCCGCGGCGTCGCGCGCGCCATGCTGGACGACCTGGTCGGCCGCGGCACGCGGTTCCTCGAAACGACGGTCACCGCGACCAACGAGGCCTCGATCCGGCTGTTCGGCGCGTTGGCGCGGGACCACGACGTCCGGCACACCCGTGAGCCGCTGTTCACCGCCGACCTGTTCCCCGACCGGCACGAAGCCGAGGAACTGCACCGGCTCGGCCCGTGGCCGCACCCGACACCTGGAGTGATGTGAGCATTTTCGCCAGTCTCGAATCCGAGGTACGCAGCTACTGCCGCAGCTGGCCGGTGGTGTTCGACCGGGCGGTCGGCGCCCACCTCTACGACGAGGACGGCCGGGCCTACCTGGACTTCTTCGCGGGCGCGGGCGCGCTCAACTACGGGCACAACAACCCCGTCCTGAAGAAGGCCCTGGTCGAGTACCTGGCCGAGGACCGGATCACGCACTCGCTGGACATGCACACGGCCGCCAAACGCGACTTCCTGGAGACGTTCGACGAGGTGGTGCTCCAGCCGCGCGAACTCGACTACAAAGTCCAGTTCCCCGGCCCGACCGGCACGAACTCGGTGGAGGCCGCGCTCAAGCTGGCCCGCAAGGTCACCGGCCGCGAGTCCGTCGTCAACTTCACCAACGCGTTCCACGGCATGACGCTGGGCGCGTTGTCGGTGACCGGCGACTCGATGAAACGCGGCGGCGCGGGCATCCCGCTCGTGCACGCCACGCCGATGCCCTACGACAACTACTTCGACGGCCAGTACCCCGATTTCCTGTACTTCGAGCGGCTGCTGGGCGACGCGAGCAGCGGGCTCAACGCGCCGGCCGCCGTGATCGTGGAGACGGTGCAGGGCGAGGGCGGGATCAACGCGGCCCGGTTCGAGTGGCTCGCCGGTCTCGCCGCGCTGTGCCGCGAGCACGGGATCCTGCTGATCGTGGACGACGTGCAGATGGGCTGCGGTCGCACCGGCCCGTTCTTCAGCTTCGAGGGCGCCGGGATCGTGCCGGACATCGTCTGCCTGTCCAAGTCCATCGGCGGGTACGGGCTGCCCATGGCGCTCACGCTCGTGCGCCGTGACCTGGACGTGTGGGAGCCGGGCGAGCACAACGGCACGTTCCGGGGCCACAACCCGGCGTTCGTCACGGCCACCGCGGCGCTGCGCGCGTACTGGACCGACGACCGGCTGGAGAAGAGCACGCTGGCCAAGGGTGAGCAGGTCGAGCGCGTGCTCCAGGAGGTCTGCGCGACGGTGCCGGGCAGCCGGGCGAAGGGTCGTGGGCTCGCGCGCGGCATGGCGTTCGAGCAGGCGGGGCTGGCGGGTCGGGTGGCCGGCGCGGCGTTCCGGCGCGGGCTGCTGGTCGAGACGTCCGGGCCGGAGGACGAGGTGGTCAAGCTGATGCCGCCGCTGACCGTCACCGACGACGAGCTGGACCAGGGGTTGGCCCTGTTCACCGAGTCCGTGCGCGAGTGCGCGCCCGCCTGACGAGAGGGTCACCATGATCGTCCGTTCCCTGCACGACCTCGACGGCACGGACCGCGATGTCGTCACGCCGAACTGGCGCAGCAAGCGCATCATCCTGGCCGGTGACCGGGTCGGGTTCTCGATGCACGAGACGGTGCTGAAAGCGGGCACCGTCAACGACTTCTGGTACGCGAACCACGTTGAAGCGGTGTTGTGCGTGGAAGGCCACGGCGAGTTGGTCGACCAGGAGACCGGCGAGGTCCACGCGCTGCGGCCGGGCACGCTCTACCTGCTCGACGGGCACGAGCGGCACCAGGTCCGGCCGATGACCGACATCCGCGCGATCTGCGTGTTCAACCCTCCGGTGACCGGGCGGGAAACGCACGACGAGCACGGCGCGTACCCCCTGATCCGCCTGGAAGACCTGGAAGACCCGGAAGGCCTGGACAACGCCCCGGGCGACAGCGCCGACCGGCCGTCCGACGAGGAGACGCGCGTATGACCACGACCACGACCGCAGACCGGTACCCGACCCGCACCGCAGGCGAGTCCGCACCGATCACCCGCGCCGAGCCCGCCCTGTGGAACGGCGCGGCCTCCGGACCGCTCGACGCCGCGACCGCGTCCTCCTACGACGCCAAGGGTTTCCTCACCGTCGACGGGCTGCTGACGCCCGACGAGGTCGAGGTGTTCCGGGCCGAGGTCGACCGGTTGCGCACCGACCCGGCCGTGCGTGCCGACGAACGCACCGTCGTGGAGAAGCAGTCCGACGACGTGCGCTCGATCTTCGAGGTGCACCGGATCAGCGACCTGGTCGGACGCCTCGCCGCCGACCCCAGGCTGCTCGACCGCGCCCGCCAGATCCTCGGCTCGGACGTCTACGTGCACCAGAGCCGGGTGAACTTCATGCCGGGCTTCACCGGCAAGGGCTTCTACTGGCACTCGGACTTCGAGACCTGGCACGCCGAGGACGGCATGCCGCTGATGCGGGCGGTCAGCGCGTCGATCGCGCTCACCGACAACTACCCGTTCAACGGCGGTCTGATGCTGATGCCCGGCGCGCACCGGACGTTCGTGCCCTGCGCGGGCGCGACACCGGACGACCACTACCGGGAGTCGTTGAAGGAGCAGGAGATCGGCGTGCCGAGCCGGGCGCACCTCACCGCGTTGGCCGCCGCGCACGGCATCGAGCAGTTCACCGGCCCGGCCGGGTCGGCGCTCATGTTCGACTCCAACAGCATGCACGGCTCGGGCAGCAACATCACCCCGTTCGCCCGGTCGAACATCTTCCTGGTGTTCAACAGCGTGGAGAACGCGCTGGTGGAGCCGTTCGCGGCGAGCCGGCCACGGCCGGACTTCGTCGCCTCGCGGGATTTCACACCGCTGGGCTGAGGAACACTCGTCAACTGTTCGTCAGCTGTTCTTCAGGTTCGGCGGGCGCCGGTTGCGCCATGATGGTGCCGCGACTCGCGGAGCTTCACGCGCCGCGAGTCGACCAAACTTCCGGCGCCCGCCGGGTGGGGTACAACTTCACCCATGAACCGGGCCAAGGTCTCCAGCGGTGACGTCGACGCGCTCACCGACGCGGTGCTCACCGCGTCACGGCTCCTGGTCGCGGTGTCGGCCCGGTCCATCGCGGCGGTGGACGAGTCGATCACGCTGGCCCAGTTCCGGATGCTCGTCGTGCTCGACAGCCGTGGTCCGGTCAAGCTGACGTCGCTGGCCGAGCACCTGTCCGTCAACCCGTCCACCGCCACCCGCATGGTGGACCGCCTCGCCGCCAACGGTCTGGTGGTGAGACAGGCCAGCCAGACGTCCAGACGTGAACTGGTGCTGGGCCTGTCCGCCGAAGGCAAGCGGGTGGTGCAGACGGCCACCCGCCGGCGGCGCGCCGAGATCCGCAAGATCGTGTCGCGGATGCCGGCGGAGACGCGGGTGGGGCTGGTCGACTCGCTGGTGGCGTTCGCCGACGCGGGCGGTGAGCCGGTGGTGCCGGACAACTGGACGCCGCTCGGCACACCGGCCTGACGTTCTCCTTGCGGTGCGGCGCAGGACGTCGTAGGGCGTCCACAGCCGACCTAGGCTCGGGGTGACCGCACGTCGCGCACCGGAGGGACGGACCGTGCTGGACATCGACGAGACGGCGATCAGCGCCATCAAGGAGTTGACCGACGCCGCAGGCGTGGCGCCGCGCGGCGGGCTGCGGATCGCCCGGACACCGGACCAGCGGTTCGACCTGTCGATCGCGGCACGGCCGGGCGGTGACGACGAGGTGGTGACGTCCGAGGACGGCGCCCGGGTGTTCCTGGAACCGCGGGCGGCGGAAGTGCTCTCGGAGAAGGTCCTGGACGTGCGCACCGACGACGACGGCCGGTTCCACTTCGGGGTCTACCCCAAGCTCTGACCAGGCGGTTCAGTCGGCGCAGCGGAAGCAGTGATGGGGGCCGGTCGGGTGGTTCTGGCCGCGCCATCCCGCCGTGGACGCCTGCGTCCAGAGTAATCGCCAGTCGTGGACGACCTGGTCGACGCGGTTGTGGGTGCGTCCGCAGTGGTCGCAGACGAGGATGAGGGCAGACTCGTCATGGTCGCCGGGGATGGCGGTCACGGTGCCGGTAGCCACTTTCTCGTCGGGCGTGCTCGTCGGGCGCGGGCAGGTGTCGGCCGCATCCTTGCGGCCGACACCTGGTTGTGCACCCAGTGATTGCTCGGGAGCTTCGTACCACCTTGGCGGAGAACGGCCGGGGTGAACCTTGCGATCGGCTTGCGATCGCGGCGGGACGAGTCCCCGTGCGACAGTCTGGGGCCGACCGAAGGTGAGGATCGGGGTAGATGGAATTCTCTGTGCTGCTGGTCGAGGACGACGAGCACATCCGACAGGCCCTGGGGCTGGCGCTGGACGACGAGGGCTTCGCCGTCCACGACGCGGTGTCGGGTGAGGAAGCGCTCGCCATGCTGGACACGGCCACGTTCGACGTGGTGCTGCTCGACCTGATGCTGCCCGGAGTGGACGGCCTGGAGGTGTGCCGCCTGCTGCGTGCGCGCGGCGACCTGCCGATCATCATCGTGACCGCGCGCGCCGACGCCGCCGACGTGATCGCCGGGCTGGAGGCGGGCGCGGACGACTACGTGACGAAACCGCTGGTGGCGAGCGTGTTGGCGGCCCGGATCCGGGCGCTGTTGCGGCGGCGTGGCGGCGGGCGGCAGGACGAGGTGATCCGGTTCGGGCACCTGGAGATCCGCCCCGACGTCGGCACCGTGCACCGGGCCGGCAACGAGGTCCACGTCACGCGGACGGAGTTCCGCCTCCTGGTCGAGCTGGCGTCGGCCGGCGGCCGGATCGTGAGCCGGGAACAGCTCCTGCAACGCGTGTGGGGTTACGACTACTTCGGCGACACCCGGCTCCTCGACGTGCACATCCGCCGGTTGCGCCGCAAGGTCGAGGAGAACCCGGACGAGCCGAAGCTGGTGGTGACCGTGCGCGGGGCGGGCTACCGGATGGACCTCTGATGGGACGTTTCTCGGTGCGCTGGCGCGTCGCGCTGGCCCTCGGGCTCGGCTCGGTGCTGCTGACCAGTGTCGTGGCGGTGGTGATCTGGAACCTGACGTCGGGCTACATGCTGCGGCAGCGGGAGCAGAGCGCGGTCCGGCAGGCCGAGGTCAACGTGCGGTTGGTCGCCGAGGCGCTGCGCAACGACTCGGACGGGCTGAACGAGCTGCTGACCGGTCTCACCACCGGCCCCGACTCCACCGTCCTGCTGTTCCAGGGCGGGCAGGTGCTCACCAGCGGGCGGCAGGTGGACGCGCGGGCGCTGCCGCGTCGGCTGGTGGACCTGGGCCGGGCGGGCACGCCCGCGTCGCAGCGACTCGTCGTGGACGGCATCCCGGTGCTGGCCGTGACGCTGCCGATCGAGTCGACCGACGGCGCTTACGTCGAGTTGGCGCCGCTCGTGCAGCTGGACCGGACGTTCCGCTTCCTCAGCGGGCTGTTGGTGGCGGTCACCGTGATCAGCGGCCTGCTAGGCGTGGTGCTCGGGTCGTGGGCGAGCCGACGGGCGCTGCGGCCGTTGACGGAGCTGACGAAGGCCGCGTCGCGGATCGCGGGCGGTGACCTGCGGGCGCGGCTGCCGGCCCAGAACGACCCCGACCTGACCCCGTTGGCGGCCACGTTCAACTCGACGGCCGACGCGTTGGAGCAGCGCGTGCGGCGGGACGCGCGGTTCGCCGGCGACGTGAGCCACGAGCTGCGGTCACCGCTGACCACCATGGTCAACGCCGCCGAGGTGCTGCGCCGCAGGCGGGTCGAGGTGCCCGGCACGGCGGGGCGGGCGCTCGACCTGCTGACGTCCGAAGTGGACCGGTTCGCGCGGATGGTGGTGGACCTGCTGGAGATCTCGCGGGCCGACCAGCAGGACGAAGACCCCACGTTGGAGACGATCGACCTGGGATCGCTGGTGCGCAACGTGATCGCGGCACGTCCGGGCGACCAGGCGCCGGTGCACGCCCAGTCGCCGCCGCCGCAGGTGCTCGGCGACCGGCGACGGCTGGACCGGGCCGTCAGCAACCTGCTCGACAACGCCGAACGGCACGCGGGCGGCGTCGTGCGCGTCACCGTGTTCAGCTGTGAGGGACAGGCCAGGATCGAGGTGGACGACGCCGGTCCCGGTGTCCCGCCCGAACTGCGCGACCGCATCTTCGACCGTTTCGACCGGGGCGCGCGGGCCGGTAGTCGCGGTGGGGACACCGGCAGCGGCCTGGGTCTGGCCCTGGTCGCGCAGCACGTCCAGCGGCACGGCGGCACCGTGCACGTGGAGGACCGGCCCGGTGGCGGCGCCCGATTCGTGGTCGAGATCCCCGAGGCGGACAGATGAGAACCGCCGCCGCACTGCTCGCCGTCCTCACCCTCCTCACCTCGTGCGGCGTGACCACCGAGGACGACCCGACGCCACTGGTCACCTCCACCGCCAACCCCCTGCCGACGCCGACGCTCACCCAGCGCCCGGACCCGACCACGCCCTCCTCCCCCACCACGACCGCTACTACGCCGACCACGTAGGCAGGACGGTCGCCCGCGCGAAAACCCGCCGGGCGAACAGCGTCGACACCGCCGCCGCGGCGCCCACCGCCACCGCACCCACCAGGAACAACCCCACGGCCGCCACGTGCGTCGACGCGACCCCGCCGAACCAACTCCCCGCCGCACCGGCGACCAGCCCGACTCCGACCCGCGCAACACCCCGGGCCGCGTGCGCAACACCCCTGCCCACCTGTGCAACACCCAGCCCGGATGATGGGGTGATGCGCAGGCGGGTGGTGGCGGTGGTGGCGGTGGTCGTCGCTATCGTGGCTGTGGTGTCCGGTGGAGCGTTCGCGTTTCAGCGCAAGCTCATCTACCTGCCGTCCGGCGGGCCGCTGCCGAGCGCGGCGGAGGTCTTGGACGGTGGGCGGGACGTCACGCTGGTGACGGTGGACGGCCTGCGGCTGGCGGCCTGGCACTTCCCGGTCGACTCGGCGCGCGCCACCGTGCTGGTCGCGCCGGGCAACGCGGGGAACCGGCGTCTGCGCGCCCCACTGGCCCGTGCGCTCACCGCCCGTGGCCTGTCCGTGCTGCTGCTCGACTACCGCGGGTACGGCGGGAATCCCGGTGATCCCACGGAGGAAGGGCTGGCGCTGGACGTCCGTGCCGCACGCGAGTTCCTGCTGCGCGACGCCGGTGTGCCGCCCGAACGCTTGCTGTACTTCGGCGAGAGCCTGGGGTCGGCGGTCGTCGCGGAACTCGCCACCGAGCACCCGCCGGCCGGACTGGTGCTGCGGTCGCCGTTCACCGACCTCGCCTCGGTCGGCTCGCTGCACTACCCGTTCCTGCCGGTGCGGTGGCTGTTGCTGGACAAGTTCCCGACCGCCGAGCACGTGGCCAGGGTCGACGCGCCCGTCACCGTGGTCTACGGCACGGCCGATTCGATCATCCCGCCGGGCCAGAGCCGGGCGGTGGCGACGGCGGCGGGCGCCAGGACCGTCGAGGTTCCGGGTGCCGACCACAACGACCGCGTGCTGCTGGACGGGCCGGACCTGGTCGACGCGATCACCGACCTGGCACCGCCGTGACCAGCGGCAGCCGGACCACCGACGCTCGTCGGTGACCGACAGCGACTACCAGCGCTCGTTCGTAACCCGCAGTGGCTACCAGCGATCGTCCGGCACCGGCACGTCGTCCGGCAGCGGCACGGCGCGGCGCTGGTCGGCGACGTCCGCGGGGTCGGCTTCGGGCACTTCCGGCGGCTCGGGAGCGGGTTCCGCCCGGCCGACCGCGGCCTCCTCGTCCACGGCGCCGGCGTCCACCTCGGGCTCAGCGGTGCGCAACTGATCGGCCACGTCGTTCCACGGCTTCTCCATGCTCATCACGACCTCCACAGCGGCAACGGGCAGGACAAGGCCCGCTGCGAACAAGGGTCGCAGCGGGCCGACGGATACGACGTTCAGGAACGGATTCACACACCATCGGGGGATACCGCTCGCGGGCCACGCACTAACTCGCCGAACGAGCCGGATCCCCGCATCGGGTCACCTGCCCCTCGCTATCGGTCCTCCAAAAACACGAACGAACAGTCCACCGTCGATCCCGCACAGCGGAGGAGACCGCTCACAGGGATCGACCCGGTGGGCTCTGAGGTGCGCGGGACTGCTGCCGCGACTGGTGACGAACACGTCGATCACTCCCAGGCCACGTTCACCAGGTCTCTGACCGAGTACACCCTCGATTGTAATCGCCATTGGCCGGACAGGCACCCGACCTGCTCGGCGTGCGGCCGTCAGGTGGTCCAGTCGGCTGACAGCCCGGTCACCGCGGCCTCATCGCCACTGGCGCTGATCTGCGCGGTCTCGTTGCCCAGCCTCAGCTCGGACAGCGTCAGCTCGCCCCACCGCGCGGGCAGGTGCGGTCGGGTGGACAGGGTCCGGCGCGGCACGTGCGGCTCCAAGCCGAGGAACGCGCGGACCAGCAGCAACGGTGAGGCGCTGGCCCACGCCTGCGGTGAGCAGGACGTCGGGTACGGCACGGGCGGGTGGAAGTCGTCCCGGGAGAAGCCGCAGAACAGCTCCGGCAGCCGTCCGCCGAACGACGCCGCGGCGTCGAGCAGGCCGTCCGCCAGCCGGTGCGCGAGGTCCACCGCACCCGGCAGGTGGGCGTAGCGGAGCAGCCCGGCGACCGCGATCGCCGTGTCGTGCGGCCACACCGACCCGTTGTGGTAGCTCATCGGGTTGTAGGCGCCCATGGACGAGGCGAGCGTGCGCAGGCCGTGCCCGCTGTCCATGTCCGGCTCGGCCAGCCGCCGGATCAGCACGGCGGCGTGCTCGTCGGTCGCTATACCGGTCCACAGGCAGTGCGCGGTGTTGCTGGTCAACGCGTCCACCTGCTCCTTGCGCCCGTCGAGCGCGACTGCGTACCAACCTCGATCCGGCAGCCAGAACGCCGACGCGAACCGTTGCCGCAGGTCCGCCGCACGTTCGCGCAGACGTGCCGCGGTGGCCTCGTCGCCGAACCCCTCGGCCAACTCGGCCCGCGCCAGCCACGCCGCGTACACGTAACCCTGGACCTCGCACAGCGCGATCGACGGCACGGCCGGTCGTCCGGAGATGTCGTTGACGCCGTCGAAGCTGTCCTTCCACCCCTGGTTGGCCAGCCCTCGGTCGGTGGCGCGGCGGTACTCCACGAACCCGTCGCCGTCACGGTCGCCGTACCGGTCGACCCACGCCAGCGCGGCGTCGGCGGCGGGCAGCAACGAGCGGATCACGGCCTCGTCCGCGCCCCACCGCCAGCACTCGGCCAGGAGCATCACGAACAGCGGCGTGGCGTCGACGGTGCCGTAGTAGTGGTTGCCGCCCAACACGGTCGTGCTGTCCGGACCGAGGCGCAGCTCATGCAAGATCCGGCCCGGCTCCTCCTCGGTCAGCGGGTCGACCGCCGTGCCCTGGGTCTCGGCGAGGGTCTGCAACGTGCCCAGCGCCAGCCCGACGTCCAGCGGCAGCGCCATCCACGCGGTGAGCAGGCTGTCCCGGCCGAACAGGGTCATGAACCAGGGCGCGCCGGCGGCGACGAACGGCCGGCCGTCCCGCGCCGGGTCGTGGATCAGGAGCGCTCCGAGATCGCTTTCGGTGCGGCGCAACACTCCCGTGAGCACCGGGTCGGACGCGGTGACGAGCGTGCTGGCCGCGCGCCACGCACGGATCTTGCGCGCCGGACCGCTGCTCTCGATCCGCTCGCCCCGGTCGAACTGGGGTTTGACCGCCCGGCCGCCCACGGTCGGCTGCACGACCACCTCGGTCGACCACCGCCCGCCCGCCGGCACCACCACCTGCCAGCTCAACGCGCCGGGCACCACCACGGGCTCGGCGGTGGCGGTGAACGACACGCCACGCGAACCGTCCCGGCGGTCACGCAGCAGCAGTTCCGGTCCGGCGGCCGTGGCGTCGGACCCGCCGTGCACCGCCCGCCCTTCCTTGACCGCGAACAGGTCCGCGAAGTCCGCGTCCACGTGCAGGTCCAGCCGCACGGCGGTGGCTTCGCGGCCGAGGTTGTCGACCGTGATCGTCTCCCGCATGCCGTCGCCGACCAGCCGTTCGCGCACGAGGAGCAGCGTGCTGTCGGAGGTCCCTGCGGCGGGTGGCCGGCGCATCACGAACCGCCCCGCGAACGCTTCGGGGTGCGATACGGACAGCGGGTGCGGTGTGCGGCCGTCCAGCCGCAGTTGCCAGCGCGACACCACCCGCGCGTCACGGAAGAACAGGCCGTGCGGTGTGCCGGGCTCGATGTCGCCGGTGCTGCCGGACAGGCAGAACGTGCTGCCCTCGACCAGGGTCGTCGTGCCGCCGACGTCACCGGTGAACGCCGGTTCGCCCGCGTTGAACGGCTCCGGGGGCAGGTCTGCGGTCACGCGCGGTCTCCCGGGGTGTGGGCGGATCCATCGACAGTTCGTTCATAGACGCGGTCGAGCGCGTAGTCCACTGCCACGCCGTAGTGCCGTGTGCGCCTCGCGGGCCACAACGATCATGATGGGGCGGGGCCAGGACGAGAGGATGTTGCGGTGATGGCGGTGGACGTGGACTTGGTGCCGTTGCGATCGGACTTCGACGTGGTGTGGCGCGGGTACGACAAAGGCCAGGTGCGGCACTACGTGGAGGGCGCCGAGGCGGAGCTGCGGATGCTCGCGGTGGACCGTGACGCGGCCGTGGCGCGTGCCGACGACCTCGCCCGTCAACTGGAGGCCGCCCGGTCCGAGATCCGCGACCTGCGGGACCACGTGGACCGGATCAGCCGCACGCCGATCGAGCCGGACGCGCTCACCGGACGCCTGCGGCGGATGGTGGAGCTCGCGCACGAGGAGGCCACCGAGATCACCGACCGGGCGAAGGCCGTCGCGGAGCACCACTGGGCCACGGCGGAACGCGCGGCGACGCGGTTGCGTGAGAGGTCCGACCGGCTGGTCGAGTCACTCGACGCCCGGCGGCGGGAGGCGGAGGCGGAGCACCGGGACCTGATGCGGTGGGCCGTCGAGCGGATCGCGGCAGAAACCCGTCAGGCCGCGCGGCGGCGGCGTGAGCTGGACGAGCGGGCGGCGGGGGTGAGGGAGGAGGTCCGGGTCGACTTCGAGCTGGCCATGAGCGCCCGGAGATCGGAGGCGATGGCCGCGATCGCCTCAGAGGAGGCCGCCGCGAAGGCTCGGGCCGAGCAGGTGGTGCGTGAGGCGACCGAACACGCGCAGCGGATCATGGCCGAGGCGCTGCGGCGCGTGGACGAACTGCGGGCCCGCCGTGACCACATCGCCGCCGGCCTCCGCAACGCCAGACAACTCCTCGCCGAGGCCGACCCGTTGCTGCGCACGCCGTTGGACGACATCCCGACCCAGCGCACCGAGGCACAAGTCGAACCGTCGGGCTGAAGAGCCCCCCGTCGTAGCCCCCGTCCTCCGCACCAGTCGAGCCGCGAAGCCATGACGGATGCCCAGTCCAGGTCACCGCTGTCACCACGCTCGGAAGGTAAATGGTGTTCGTCCTCGAAGTGACCAACGATGAGCTGATGGAATCGCTCACGAGGCAGGCGAAAGAGCGCGGCATCACGGATGCCGCCATTGTCAGCCTGATCGGCGGCGTGGACTCGTTCACGGTCTCGACCATGCCCGCCGACGACGCGAGCAAGGACCTCGTCTCGACGTACTCGCTACCCGCCGAGATGCACGGCTCCGGCGAGATCAAGGACGGCGTCGTCCACGTGCACGCCACGATGGCGGTCCAGGGTGACCGGGCGGTGGCGGGGCACGTTCACCGCGCGCGGATCGGGACGTGGTTTGCTCGGGCGTACGTAATCGGTTTGGAGTGATCAGTGAAGAGCCGGCACCCCGGGATGGGGTGCCGGCTCGTCACCGCACTACCGCTGAGGCGTCACGGACTTCGCCACGACCAGCGGGGCGAGGGAGATCCAGTCGACGTTCGGACCCGCCCCGGTGGCGTTGCCGAACGTGACCTCACCGCCCTCCGTGGTCAGGTCCAGCGGTGACGTCTCCGGCCAGAAGCCGTCCCACGTGTAGTTGTGCCGGTACGGCGCACGGGTCGTCCCGCCACCCGCCTCCGTCGCGTCGAGGTACCGGGTGATCGTGTCCGCGTTGTACGCGTGGCCGGTGTTCTTCTCCGCCTGCGCGTAACCAACGGTCAGGTTGTACTGACCGGGCGCCGCCGGACGCGGCACGGTCACCGTTCCGCCGTTGCCCAGCGACCCGACGTACGAACCGCCGGACGCCCAGACCCCGGACTGCACGACCGCACTGCCGCCCAACCGCCCGGACTCGGCCTCGACGACCGCCGCCCGCGCGTCCGCGTCACTCGCGCGGACCTGGGTGAGCGCACCGAGCACGACCTTCCCACGCGCCTCGTTGGTCAGCTTCACCTCCGTGACACCCGCCTTCAGGTGCACGGTGGCACTGCCGTTCCACACACCCGCCCGGTCGGTGGTCAGGTCGCCACCGGCCACGCGCCGCCCGGACAGCGTCACGCCGATCTTGCTCGGCCCGGCCCCGACCCACGTGGTGGACAAGGTGTAGTAGCCGTCCTGCTTGGCCGACACGTACGTGGTGACCGAAGCGTCCGCGTCGAGAGAGACGGCGGTAGGCGTCAGAACGGCGGCGTCACGCACACCCCGCTCGACCACGGTGCCTGAGGTACGACGGGCGTCCGCCAGCGAGTACACCGCCTTCTCCGGCCCGGTCACCTCGGTGAGGTCGATCCGGTCCAGCGTGTTGTCGCCCGCGGCGCCCAGGTGGCCGGTAGGTCCGCTGGTGCGCAAAGACAGGCGGTGCTTGCCGGCGGACAACGTGATCGGCACGTCGACCCGCCCGCGGTACGTCCAGTTGAGCACCGCCGGGTAGGTCACCGTCTGCACGTGCACGTCATCGACGTACAACGCCTGCTGTCCCACGAACCCGCCGTTGCCGTACAGCACGCCCAGCTCGTACTTGCCGGAACGCGGCACCTCGACGTCCACGGTCACCCGCGAGCCGGCGTTGTTCATGTACCCGACGTCACTGCCGCCCGACGTGGTGTAGCTCCAGCCTCCCGGATCGTGCTGCGAGACGACCCGCGCGTTCTCCACCAGGCCGGACTCGGCCTCGTACTTGGCGGACCAGGGCGCGTTGGCGACCGGCGCCGCGCCGTGGCCGGCGGGCGTGATCAGCACCTGGTACGCGGCGAGCGGGTCGCCACCGGGCACGTCGACCTTCACCTTGCCGTCCACGACGGCGACCCGCGACGCCGCCACGACCGGCGGCTGCTGCGCGTCACCCTCGTAACCGGACCAGGTGGCCTTGGAGACCCGCACGTCGACCGAGCGGCCGAACGTCGACTTCGCCAAGCCCGACACCTCGACCTCGACCGCACTGGCCGAGCCGCCGAGCAGGACGGTGGCCTTGGCGTCGTCGCGGTCGAGCGTCGCCAAGCCCTGCAACGAGTCCTTGGTGCTGGGACGCGGCGGCGTGACGCGAACGGTGTCACCGGACATGTCCGCGTACCACTTGGACAGCCACCAGCCGCCATTCGCACGCGTGGTGCGCACGGCGTGGTCGCTGAGGTTGCCCGCCATGGTCCAGAAGGCCATCTGCCCGTCGACCTTGGTGTCCTCCAGCATGGTGATCCACTGGATCATCTGGCCGGGCACGGAGGTGTCCCGCCGGTTGGCGTACTCGGTGATGTTCACCGGCAGCGGCCCGATGCCCAGCGACCGCTCCATCTCCCGGTAGTGCGCGAAGTGCTCGCGGTAGTTGGTCAGGGAGTCCGGGCTGAGCTCGTGCCAGGTGACGATCTCCGGCAGCACGTCGTTCGCCTTGGCGTAGGTGAGGAAGTCCCGCAGCCGGCCGGGGTTGTAGTTGGCCTCACCGGGACCGTCGATCCGCGCGTTCGGCAGCACGGACTTCACCGTCCGGTACACCTTGGTCCAGTCGGCGAGGAACTTGTCCTTGCTCTTGGACCAGTCCCCGTACCAGATCCAGTCCGGCTCGTTGAAGATCGTCCACACGAACCGGTCCCGATCCGGGCGCGCGGCGACCTTGTCCAACTGGGGCCGCAGCCGGGCGATGTAGTCGTCGATGCCGAGGTCCTGGTACGGCCACTTGCTGTAGATGTCCTGCGAGTTGATGTAGATGTCCGTGCCGCCGGACGACAGGAAGTCGTCCGCGGTCACGAGCGCGTCGCCGCCGGGGTGCTGCTCGCCGTCCGGCGGCTTCTGGGCGACAGTCCGCGGGCGCATCCCCGCGATCAGGTCGCGCGACGGCACGCCTTGGTCACCGAGGCCGTACAGGATGCCGGTGGCGCCGCCGTAGAAGGCCCCGGTGGAGTCGGCCAGGTCGACGCGCAGCGTCTCCGCGGGCGCGGCCGACGCTCCCGTCGGTGTCAGTGGCACGAGCACGAGTGTGGCTGCCACAGCCACGCTCGTCAGTGATCGGTATCTCAAGGGAACTCCTCTTCGAGTGTCTTGAACAGCTACCGGAACAGTGCGTTGACCTGCTCGTTGATCGCGGTCAACGACGAGGGGTCGGCCTGGGAGGACAGCACCGCGTCCACCGCCGGGCCGACGAGCGACGCGATCTCGGGGGCGTGGTCGGTGATCGGGTACAGGTGGGTCGCGCCGTCGTCCACCGCGCCGGTGAACGCGGTGATGTCCACGCCCTTGGCGGCGAACTTGTCCTTGGCGATGGCCAGCGCCTCGGGGATCGCCGGGAACACGACGGCCTGCTCGCCGACCTTCTTCTGGCACTCGGCGGAAGCCAGGTACTTGACCCACTTCCACGCGCCGTCACGGTTGTCCGTGCCGGTGTAGATCGAGTCGGCCAGGCCGTTGAAGATGGTGGCGCGCTTGCCGGACGGCCCGACGGGCGTCGGCGCGACACCGGCCTCGACGCCGTCGTAGCCGAAGTAGCTGCCGATCATCCAGGAACCGTTGGTGCTCAAGGCGTACTTGCCCGCGCCGAACCCGTCGTTGACGCTGGAGCCGGAGCGCGCGGTGGCGAGGCTGGGCATGTAGCCCTTCTCGATGAGGCCGCTGAACCAGCCCAGCGTCTGCTGGAATTTCGGGTCGTCGTAGTTGAACTTCGTGCCCCACGGGTTCTTGTCCGTGTACTCCCAGCCGGTGCTGAGCGCGTACATGCTCCACATCTGCTGGCCGACGCCCGCGCCGTTGTTCTCGTCCAGGCCCAGTCCGTGCACGGCCACCTTGGACTTGTCGAAGCCGGGCTGGTCGCCGCGCACGCCGTTGGCGTCCACGGTCAGGTGGGCGATCAGCTTCTCGTAGCTGCCGCCGTCCTGCGGGTTCCACGTGAGCTTGGTCAGGTCGGCCTCGGCGACACCCGCGTCGCCGAGCATCTTCTTGTTGTAGAACAGGGCGACCGTGTCGAAGTCCTTGGGCAGGCCGTACCGCTTGCCGTCCTGGGCGACCCACAGGTCGGCCAGGCCTTCGGCGTAGACGTCCGTCGCCACCGCATCCCGTTGGACGAACTCGTCCAGCGGCACGAGCTGGTTCTTGGACGCGTAGGTCGGGAAGTAGTTGAGGTGGTTGGTGAACACGTCCGGCGCGGTGCCCGCGACCAGCCCGGTGGTGATCTTGTTCCAGTAGTCGGCCCAGCCGAACTGCTCGATCTTCACCTTCGTGTCGGGGTTGGCGCTCTGGAAAGCGTCGGCGCACGCCTGGTAGGCGGGCAGCTGGTTGGCGTCCCACAGCCAGTACGTGACCTCGTTCGAACCGCCGCCGTCGGCGGGCGCGCCCGCGCAACCCGCCAACGCCAACGGGATCAGGGCGGCGATGGCCGCCAACTTCGGGAACCTCACGGTGAACTCCTTTGTCCCACCCGCGTCCGGACGCCTCACTTGATGCCCGAGAACTGGATGGAGTCGACGATCCGCCGGCCGAAGGCGACGAACAGGGCGATGACTGGCAGCGCCGCGAGCAGGGTGGCGGCCATGAGGCCCGCCCAGTCGGGACTGCCTTGTGGCGTCTGGGAGCGGAACACGCCCAGTGCCACCGTGAGAACGCGGACGTTCTCACCCTGGCCGACCAGCAGCGGCCAGAAGTACTCGTTCCAGGCGGTGATGTACGCCAGCAGCGTGAGCGTCATCAGCGGCGCCCGGCTCATCGGGAGGATGATGCGGAAGAAGATCCGCGGGTGTCCCGCGCCGTCGATGCGGGCCGCTTCTTCCACCTCGCGGCTGATCCCGAGCATGAACTGGCGCATGAAGAACACCGCGAACGGGGTCATGAAGAAGAACGGCAGGATGATCGCGGCATACGTGTTCAGCAGGTTCAGATCCCGCATCAGCACGAAGTTCGGCAGCGCGGTGAAGATCGGCGGGATCATCAGCGCGGTCAGGAAGACGAAGAACACCGCCTCCCGGCCACGCCACCGCAGCCGGGCGAAAGCGTACGCCGCCATCGCGCTGAACAACACCTGCCCGGCCGTGATGACCGCCGACGTGAGCACCGAGTTCCACAAGTAGCGCCAGAAGTCGATGGACGCGCCCGAGCCGCCCTGCTTCCTGGCTTCATCCAACGAGGACAGGCCCAGCACCCGTTCGAACGCGCCGAGGGTGAAGTCGGCCGGCAGCATCGAACCGGCGTTGGCGGCCAGCGCCCGGTTGTCGGACAACGAGATGCGCAGCATCCAGTAGAAGGGGAACAACGTGATCAGGACCAGCAGGCCGAGCACCACCCAGCCCAGCACCTTCTGCCACCGGATCCGTTGCCACCACAGTGGTTTTCCGTTGCGCGCGAGAGTCATCACCGGCTCCTTCAGTCCAGGTCCGAGCTGCCCGCGCGGAGCAACTTCAGCTGTGCCAGCGCCACGCCGACGAGGATCAGGAACAGCACGACGCACAGCGCCGCCGCGTACCCGAAGTCGAACTGCTGGAACGCCTTCTCGTAGATGTAGAAGTAGATGACGCGGGTGGCGTCGACCGGGCCGCCCTTCGTGGTCACCGCGACCGTGTCGAAGATCTGGAACGAGCCGATCACCGTCAGCACCAACACCATCGCCAGCACCGGCCGCAGCAGCGGCATCGTGATCGTGCGGAACACGCGGGCCTCCGACGCGCCGTCGATCGCCGCCGCCTCGTACACCGACGTCGGGATCGCCTGGAGTCCGGCGAAGATCAGCAGCGCGGTGTACCCCATGTGCCGCCACACGTTGACCAGCGCGATGGTCGGGATGGCGGTGGACGTCTCGCCGAAGAACGCGACCGGGTCGATCCCGACCCACGTCAGCATCGCGTTCACGATGCCCAGCTGCGCGTCCAGCATCGTGTACCAGACCAGCGCCACGACGACGTTCGCGATCAGGTACGGCAGCAGCAACGCGCCTCGCACCACGGAAGACTTCGTCAACCGGTGCATCAGCACGGCGATCAGCAACGCCACCACGGTCTGCACGCTGATGTTGATCAGCACGTACTCGCCGGTGACCAGCAGCGCGTTCCAGAACTTCCGGTCCGACATCGCGTCCGCGTAGTTCTGCGCGCCCACCCAGTTCGGCGTGGCCAGCAGGCTGTAGTCGGTGAAGCTCAGGTAGAACGTCTGGAGCGCGGGCCAGGCGTAGAACAGCACGAAGCCGAAGCCCGCCGGCAGCAGGAACAGCAACGCGACCCGGCCTTCGCCGCGGCGGGCGATCATGCGACGTCCTCCTTCAGGTGCAGCACCAGCGCGTGCTCGGGGTGCAGCGGCGGGATCTGCACGCCGACCTCGCCGAGCGCCCGTCCCGACAGGCGTGCGCCGTCGGCGAGCCACGGCACCTGGACCAGGGCGATGGACGACGGCAGGCCGTCGGGTGCGACCGGGCGGACGGTGAACCGGGTGTCCGGCGGGAGGCCCGGCAGCGTCACCCGGCCGGGCGAGGTGGTCGTGCCGGACGCCAGGCGTGCCACGGAGAACAGCGCCTGCGTGCCGTCCGCCGACACGACGCCGTGCACCAGGACGGTCGGGTCGGGCGAGTCGGCGCGGACGACGCGTCCGGTGTGCAGCCAGCCGCGGACGTCCTTGTAGAACGCCACCCAGCGGGCGAGCCCGGCAAGTTCGGCGGGCGTGGCGGCGGTGAGGTCCCACTCGATGCCGAGGTGGCCGAACAGGGCGGTCGCGCCGCGGAACGACAGGTCGTGCCGCCGTCCCGTGGTGTGCGAGCGTTCCGCGCCGATGTGCGTGCCGATCAGCTCCGGCGGCAGCAGCAGACCGGTCCAGCGCTGGATGCCCTGCCGGTCCAGCGCGTCGATGCAGTCGCTGGCCCAGACGCGGTCGGTGCGTTCCAGGATGCCGAGGTCGATCCGGGCGCCGCCGGAGGAGCACGACTCGATCTCCAGGCCGGGGTGCTTGCGGCGCAGGTCGTCGAACAGGCGGTAGGCGGCGTGGGTCTGCGCGTGCACGGCCGGCGCGCCGGTGCGCGAGTCGCCCGCGTCGACCAGATCCCTGTTGTGGTCCCACTTCAGGAACGCCAGTCGGTACTCGCGGATCAGCGCGTCGAGGCGTTCCAGCAGGTACGCGTGGACGTCGTCGCGGGTCAGGTCGAGCACGAACTGGCCGCGGATCAGCGGCGGGTGACGGCCGCAGGTCGCCAGGATCCAGTCGGGGTGCGCGCGCAGCAGGTCGGAGTCGGCGCTGACCATCTCCGGCTCCACCCACAGGCCGAACTCCAGGCCCAGGCCGCGGACGTGGTCGACCAGCGGGTGCAGGCCGTCCGGCCAGACGTTCTCGTCCACGTGCCAGTCGCCCAGGCCGGCCGTGTCGTCACGCCTGCCGTGGAACCAGCCGTCGTCCAGCACGAACAGCTCCGCGCCCGCCTCGGCGCCCGCGTCGGCCAGTTCCTTGAGGCGGTCCAGGTCGTGGTCGAAGTACACCGCCTCCCAGGTGTTCAGCACGACCTTGCGCGGGCCGGTCGGGTGGTGCGGGCGGGCGCGCAGGTGGTCGTGGAAGCGGGCGGACAGCTCGTCCAGCCCGTCGCCGTAGGACGCGAACACGTCCGGGGTCGTGTAGCCCTCCCCCGGCGCGAGCCGGACTTCACCGGCCAGCAGCAGTTCGCCGCCGCCGATCACGGCGTCACCGGTGGGCAGCCGCTCGGCGTACGTGCGGTGGTTGCCGCTCCACGCCACGTGCACGCCCCACACTCGGCCGCGCCGGAACCCGAACCCGGCCTCGCCTGCCACCAGCACCAGCGTCGCGTCGGACCCGGTTCGGCCGCGCCTGCTGTCCCGGACGTGGGCGTCCACTGCGAACGGTCGGCGCTGCGGGGTGCGTTCGCGCCCCCACCGGCCCGTGAGGTCGAGAATTTCGTTGGCGTGACTTGGAATCGGGAGCGCGAGGGCCAGGCCGTCGAGCGTGTAGGGCAGCTCGGCGACGTTGCGCAGCGTGGCCTTCATCCGCACCAGGCCCGCCGGGGTCAGGCCGATCTCCAGGTCGAGCGTCAACCCGGCCTCGACGTCCGCGGCCCGCACCAGGCAGACACCGGAGGACTCGGTCACGGCGCTCACGACGAACAGCGGTGACCAGTCCGCGCCGTCACGATGTCCCCGCACGCCAGGCAATCCGGCCCAGCCGGTGGCGTGCTCGGGGACGACCGCGACGGCCACCGGGACGTCCGGGGAGTTCGGGATCACCGCCGGGACCGCGGTCTCGGCCAGGCCGCGCTCGCCCCCGACGCCGAGGTCCGCGCCCCAGTGCAGCACTTGCGGCAGGCGGAAACCCGCGCAGTGCAACACGAGGCTGACCCCGGCCGCCCTGAGGTGGACGAGCCGGTCGGCTGGTTCGACGGCCGGTGGATCGGCGGACACGGGCGACTCCTGTGCTTCGTAGCCGACTTGGCCGGCTTGGTGGGGCTTGTGAGGGCTTGACGGGCGGGGGCGACATTGACCGTTCAATGGCATTGAACGTTCCATGCAAAATGTCACCGCCATGCCACCCCGTCAACGGAAGTGCGGGTAACGAGTCCGCAACATTGACCGGTCAATGTGTCCATGTCGTCACGGTGGGTCAATCATGTGCGAGTGCGAGGAGACGGACAGGCGCCCAAGGGCGAAGCGCGGCGGATCAGCATCGTGGACGTGGCCGCGGCGGCGGGCGTGTCCCGGCAGACCGTCTCCAACGTCCTCAACGGGCGCGACTCGTACTACTCGGAGACGACGTTCGAGCGGGTCACGGCGGCGATGCAGGCGCTGGGCTACCAGCCGAACCGGGCCGCGCAGACGTTGCGCTCGCGGCGGACCATGCAGATCGGCTACCACATCTTCGGCGAGCAGCTGGAGAGCATGCAGGGCTTCACCCTGCACTTCCTCCAGGCGCTGGTGAAGGCCGCGTCCGAGATCGACAACCAGGTGCTGGTGTTCACCCACCACCGCGACGACCCGCTCGGCGTGTTCAAGGACCTGGTGGCCCGGCGCACGGTGGACGCGGTGATCCTGTCGGAGTCCCGGATCGACGACGCGCGCGCCCGGTTCCTGGCCGAGAGCGGCCTGCCGTTCGCCTGCTTCGGCCGGCTGGCGGCGGACCTGCCGCAGCAGTGGGTGGACGTCGACAACGTCGCCGGCATGCAGCCGCTGGTGGACCTGCTCGTGGCGGAGGGTCACCAGCGGATCGCCTACCTCGGCGCGGAGGGCGAGGAGTACTGGAAGATCGAGCGGCTGGAGGGGTTCACGGCGGGCCTCGCACGTCACGGCCTGCGGTTGCCCAAGGCGTCGGTGTACCGGGGCACGGACGCGGCGATCCGGCGGCGGGCGCGGCAGCTGCTGACCGGCAAGAACCCGCCGAGCGCGATCGTCACCGGCAGTGACTCCGTCGGCGCGGTGGTGGTGAACGTGGCGCACTCGCTGGGGCTGAAGGTCGGCTCGGACGTCGCGGTCACCGGTTTCGACGGCGGCGCGGTGGGGCTGTTGACCGAGCCGACCCTCACGTGCGCACGGATCCCGGTGGAGCGCATCACCCGGGAACTGGTCGCCCGCTGCCTCCGCCAGGTCGAGGGCGGCCCGAACGACGACCCGGGCCAGCTCGTGCCGACGGAGGTCGTGCGAGGCGGCAGCGCCTGACCCAGCGAGGCGGCCAGGCGTTATGGCCGGTCAGGCGTTGCGGCCGGCCAGTGTCGTGGCCGACCAGGTGTTGCGGCCGGCCAGGTGCTGTGGCCGGTCAGGCGTCCTCGCGGTCCGGGTTCTCCAGCCGGAAGAAGTTGCTCTGCGTGCCGTCCGAGCGTTCCTCCTGGTAGATGAAGTTCAGCCGGCGCTCGTCGAACGTCTTGAACCACTCGTCCCAGCCGACCTTGCGCAGCGTGTCACCCCCATACCCCGGGAAGTCGAACCGCAGCACGCCGAGGTGGTCGCCGTGCTCGGTGCCCTCGACGGTCGCCGGGGTGGCGTCACGCGCCGCGGCCCACTGCTGGATGACCTCGTGACTGGTGGTGGCGAGGCTTCGACCAGGGCGTTCCGGCTCGTCACCCGGCGACTTGACCTCCTGCGAGTACTTCAGGCTCTTCGACGTGTCCTCACCGGTCCGGATGCCGCCGCCCGTGTTCTTGCCGCGCGGCGGGCCGGGCTTCGGGGTGCCTTGTTGGTTGGTCATGTCGTCCTCCTTCCCCCGGTTGGCTACCCCCGCACGCGCGGCCGATTCGTTCCAGCCCTCCCGAGGCGGCAGGCGGGCCGCCCGGAGTGCGAGATAACGCTGCTCAGGCGCGCTCGCCGTCATCGTCGCCGCACGCAGGTAGGCCTCGCGGGCGGCGGCCGTCTCGCCTGCTTGTTCCAGCAGGTGGGCGCGCACGGCGTCCAGCCGGTGGGTGTGGGTCATCCGGTCGTCCGCGTCCAGCGTGCCCAGCAGGGCGAGCCCGGCTTTCGGACCGTGCACCATGGCGACCGCCACCGCCTTGCCCAGGGTGACGATCGGTCCCGGCGCGACCCGGTCCAGCACCTCGTAGAGCGCGAGGACCTGCGGCCAGTCGGTGTCCTCGGCAGTCGGGGCCTCGTCGTGCACGGCGGCGATCGCGGCCTGCACCTGGTAGGGGCCGATCGGACCGGCGCCGAGGGTGCGGGCGACCAGCGCCAGGCCCTCGGCGATCGCGGCGGCGTCCCAGAGGTCGCGGCGTTGGTCGGCCAGCGGCACGATCGACCCGTCGGCGTCGGTCCTGGCCGCCCGGCGCGCGTCCGTGAGCAGCATCAACGCGAGCAGCCCGGCCACCTCGCCCTCGTCCGGCAGCAGGCGGCGCAGGAGCCGGGTGAGCCGGATCGCCTCGGCAGTCAGGTCGGCGCGGTGCAGCGCAGGCCCTGAACTGGTCGTGTAGCCCTCGTTGAAGATCAGGTACAGCACGTGCAGGACCACGTGCAGCCGTTGCGCGCGTTCCGACGCGGGCGGCAGTTCGAAGCGGGCTCGGCGGACCACCTGCTTGGCCCGGCTGATGCGGCGCGTCATCGCGGACTCGGGCACCAGGAACGCGGCGGCGATCTCGGCGGTCGTGAGGCCGCCCACGGCCCGAAGGGTCAGCGCGAGCTGCGACGGCGGCGACAACGCGGGATGGCAGCACAGGAACAGCAGCACCAGCGTGTCGTCCCCGTCGACCGGCTGCACGTCGACGGGCGCGAGCGCGGCCACCGCCAGCTCACGACGTCGGCGGGCGCTGTCACTGCGCCACTGGTCGACCAACGACCGTTCGGCGACGGTCAGCAGCCACGACCGGGGCCGGTCCGGCACGCCGTCCGCCGGCCACCGCAGCGCCGCCGCGAGCAACGCCTCCTGCACCGCGTCCTCGCACTCGTCGAACCGGCCGTGCCGCCGCACGAGCACGCCGGTGACCTGCGGCGCGAGTTCACGCAGCAGGTCACCGACCGGCGGTCCGGTCATACCTCGGCGGACTCGTGCATGACCTGTCGCACCTCGATCGGGTACTCGATGAACGCGACCACCCGGGACGCGATCTCCAACGCCCGCTCCTCGCTCGCCTCGATCACCCAGTAGCCCGCCAACGACTCCTTGACCTCGGCGAACGGCCCGTCGGTGACGACCGGAGCGCCGTTCTGGAAGCGGACGGTCTTCGCCCGGCCCGGGTCGACCAGCCCACTTCCGCCGACCACTTCGCCGGACGCGCGCAGCTCCTGGTCCAACCGCATCATGAACTCCTGCATCCCGGTGATCCACTCGGGGTCGCGGTCCGCCAGCGTGGCGCCGAACCCGCCGAACATCATGATCATGTACTTCATCGCGGTCCTCCGTCCGACGCCCGCGGCGAGCGTCCACCTCCCGGTCGGAGCCGCGACCGGGTTCCGGACATCCCACCCCGCAATCGTGCCGCCATGTGGGACGCAGGTCACGACCGCATTGCGAATCGGTGTCCGCAGGCGGCGTGGGGGGTTGTGATCCAGGTCATCAGCACGCATGCTTGCCCCTCGTTATGGGAGCGCTCCCAGATGCGCTACGTGAGGAGCAGTCGAGTGGAAATCGGAGCGAGACGACGACGCGTCGGACTGGCCCTGGCCGCGACCGTCGCGTGTGCGTTGGCCGGCGCCGTCGGCGCGACGGCGCAGACCTCGGACGCGGCCGGACCGCCGCACCTGCCCAAGGGCACGTCGTTCTACGTCGAGCCGGACACCAGCGCCGGGCGCCAGGCCGCGCAGTGGCGGCAGGAGGGCCGGGTCGCGGACGCCGACCTGATGGAGGCGATGGCCGCCCAGCCGACCGCGATCTGGTTCACGAACGCGGGTGCGGACAAGGTCCGCCAGGACGTGAAGAAGGTGGTGCAGGCCGCGCGCGCGAAGGACCAGGTGCCCGTGCTGGTCGCGTACTTCGTGCCTTACCGGGACTGCTCGCAGTGGTCCGCGGGCGGCGCGCTCACCGAGCAGGAGTACAAGGAGTGGATCGACGCCTTCGCCGCCGGCATCGGTGACGAGAAGGCCGTCGTGGTGGTCGAGCCGGACGGCCTGGCGCTGATGACCAGCGAGCCGTGGTGCGCGATCGGCCCGGACGAAGAGCTGGTGCCGCAACGGTTCCGCGAGATCAACCACGCCGTGGACGTGCTCAAGCGGGGCAAGCACACCCGCGTCTACCTCGACGCCGGGCACTCCGCGTGGCAGGCGCTCAACGACTACGACGCGGGCTACGGCGAGCCGCGCCAGCAGCTGGGCATCGTCAACCGCCTGTTGCAGGGTGGTGTCACGCGGGCGGACGGGTTCGCGCTGAACACGTCCAACTACCGCTTCACCGAGGACCTGGTCCGCTACGGCACGCGCGTGTCGAAGTGCATCTACCTGCGCACCTCGCGGGGCGCGGCGAACTGCCCGGCCGACGCCGAGCTGGACGCCATGGACGTGCACAAGCCGAAGATGACCCACTTCGTGCTGGACACCAGCCGCAACGGCAAGGGGCACTACACGCCCGGCGCCGGTGAGACCGACTGGTGCAACCCGCCGGGCCGCGGCCTGGGCGAACGTCCCACCGCCGACACCGGCATCCCGCTGGTGGACGCGTTCGTGTGGACGAAGCGCCCCGGTGAGTCGGACGGCGAGTGCCAGGGCGGGCCCGCCGCGGGTCGTTGGTGGCCCGAGCAGGCGCTGGAGCTGGCGAAGCTGGCCTCCCCGCCGCTGAAGTGATCTCGGAGTGATCTCCGGGGTGGGGCCGCCTGACCGTTCGGGCGGTCCCACCCTTGGGTAGCCTTGTGCGGGTCCGACGTTCACGGCGGCTTGGAGTGACGGTGTTCAGCGTGCCCGAGGCACGAGAAGAGCTGGCCAGGCTGATGCCTGTGCTGACCGAGATCGTCACGATCAGGGCCGACGCCGCCGAACTCGCCGCCTCGCTGCAAGAGGGCGGACGGCCGACCGGCCTCGGCGGCCTGCCCGAGCTGAAAGCCGCGCAGGCCCGGCTGGACGACCTGATGACCACGGTGCAGCAGACCGGCGCCGAGCTGAAGGGCTTCGCTCCCCTCCTGGTGGACTTCCCGTCCGAATTGGACGGTGTGCCGGTGCTGTTGTGCTGGCTGGAGGGCGACGAAGGCCTCGACTGGTACCACCGCGCCGACCTCGGTTTCACCGGCCGACGTCCCCTGGACTGACCGTTCGGCTTCCGTCCTAGAAGGCGATGCTCCAGCCGTCGATGTGGCCGGTGTCGTAGTCGTAGACGTCCTTCACCCGCAGCTGCCACGTGCCGTTCTTCGTCTCCGACGACGTGTCGACGGTGAACGTCTCGTGGATGTCGTCCGGTAGACCGATACCACCGGGCTCGCGCAGCTCGAACACCTTGCCGCTCGGAGCCACCAGGTCGACCGCCAGGTCGGCGGTGTACGGGTGCACGATGTCCACCTTCACCGCGGTCGCGGCGCTACCAGGACCTTCGCACCCGGACACCACGATGCTCGACGTCACCGCGTCGCCGGCGTCCGGGATCTGCACGTCGTCCGTGTTCGAGCCGCCGACGCACGGGTCCGGCTCCGGGTCGCCGCCATCGATGAAACCCGTGTACAGCAACCGGTTCGGCGAACCTGGACCCGGGTCCTTCACCACGTCGGCGGTGGCGTTCTCGGTCAACGCCTTGGCCACGTCGGCCGGGTCGGCCCGGTTGGCGGTGGTGGAGCCGGACAGGTACAGGGCAGCCGCGCCGGCGACGTGGGGTGCGGCCATCGAGGTGCCGTTGATGGTCTTGGTGCCGCCGTCGGACCAGGTCGAGGTGATCTTCGACCCCGGCGCGAAGATGTCGGTGCAGGGGCCGTGGTTGGAGAACGAGGACCGGGTGTCCGAGTCGTCGGTCGCGTTGACCGTGATGGCCTCAGGGGTTCGGGCGGGTGAGGTGCTGCACGCGTCGCGGTTGTCGTTGCCCGAGGCGACGACGACGGTGATGCCCGCCGAGACGGCCTTCCGGACGGCGTCGTCCAGGGAGGTCTGTGCCCGGCCGCCGAGACTCATGTTGACCACCGCGGGCTTGGCCGCGTTCGCCACCACCCAGTCGATGCCGGCGATGACCTGCGACCACTGGCCGGAGCCCTGGCAGTTGAGGACCCGGACGCCGACCAGCTTCACGCCCTTGGCCACGCCGTACGTGGTGGAGCCGATGGTGCCGGCGACGTGCGTGCCGTGACCGTTGCAGTCCTCGGCCACCTCGTCCTCGTCGATGAAGTCGTAGCCGTCGGTGGCCCGGCCGCCGAAGTCGTCGTGCGCCTTGTGGATGCCGGTGTCGATGACGTACGCGGTGACGTCGGACGCGGTGGTGGTGTAGGTGTACTTCGAGTCGAGCGGCAGGTTCTTCTGGTCGATCCGGTCCAGGCCCCAGGTCGGGTCGGTCTGGGTGTCGGTGGTGTGCGCGATGCCGTCCTGCTCGACGTACGCGACCGTGGGGTCGGTGGCGAGCGCGTCCGCCTGCGCCCCGGTCATCGCGGCCGAGAAGCCGCTCAGGGCCGCGGTGTAGGTGAGCTTGACCTGGCCGCCGTACTTGCCGACGAGGGCGGCGGCCGTGCTCGCGGTCTGCTGCGGGGTGGTGTCGCGCAGCACGACGATGTAGCTGTCAGGCACCGCGCTCATGCGGCTAGCGCCCGCGGTCGCGTGGGTGGCGCCGGCCAGCACCAGGGCTGTAGTGGCCAGGCAGACGGTCGCCCGTCGCCGGGCAGAGGGATCGTGTCGCATCGGCGGTCGCCTCCGGACCTCGACGGGCTCAACGATCCACGGCTACCCGGGGTCCGGACGTTGATGCGCCGGGCGGTGTCACTGGATAGTGGGATCAACCAAGATCAGCCGCCGCGCGGGGTCACGCACTGGGGTGGTCAGGCGCTGCGGGCGGCGGGGTTGCCTTTGAGCGCCAAGGCCAACGCGACCATGCCGAGGCCGAGGCCCAGGTGCAGCCAGTCGTCGGCGTCGTTGACCGGCACGAAGTTCGCCGCACTCGCCTTGTCCACGATCAGCCCGTAGAGCCACAGGACCAGGTAGATCAGGCCGCCGCCGAGGAGGAACGCCCTGGCGGTCGCCGCGCTGCGCGCCATGGCAAAGCCGACGACGCCGAACAGCAAGTGCACCAGGTTGTGCAGGACCGACACGTGGAACACGCCCAGCAGGTGCGCGCCCGAGTCGGGACCGGCGAACGTGATCCGGTCGAGGTCGCTGGTCAGGCCCGGCACGAACCCGAGCACGCCGACCAGGAGGAAGACGACGGCAACCGCCATCGCCGCCCCCCGCACCGGATGCGGTAGACGCGTTGTGGAAGCCATGCGGATCACCCCGCCTAAGAAGGTGGTTTCCGCTCGACTACCCCTTGCTCACCCCCCGAAACCGCCCGCCCATCCCCACCAGAGCCGGCAAGCCCCTCCCCCGCCGACCCAGCAGACCCACCACCAGCCACCGCACGCCCGCCATCCACCGACCCAGCAGACCCGCCGCCACCACTCGCCGCACCCGAGCCACCCGCCGATCGAGCAGACCCGGCCACCGCACGCCCGCCACCCGCCGACGCAGCAGACCCACCGCTACCAGACACGGCACGCGAGCCACCAGCCGACGCGGCAGGCCCGCCACCGCCGCCGGCCACCGCACGCCCCCCGCCCCTCGACACCGCACGCCGACCACCGGCCGACGCCACCCGCCCATCACCAGCCGAGGCAGCACGGCCGCCACCACCCTCCCCAGCAGCGGCAACACCAGCAGCCCCGGCAACACCAGCGGCACCCGGAGTCCCCGCGACCCCGCCACCGCTCGGCGCCGCACGTCCCGTCGCCGCCGCCCCCACGTCCGGATAGCGCGGGAACAGCCGGTCCAAGTCGGTCCGCTCGAACACCCGCCGCACGTGCGGCGGCACGGCGGCCAGCCGCAGCCAACCCCCCGACCGCTGAGCCCGTGCCCGGGTCCGCACCAACGCGCTCATCGCCTGGGCGCCGCAGAACGACACCCCGGACATGTCGAGCACGATCCGGTCCCGACCCTCCGTCACCAACCGATCCATCCGGTCCAACACCCGGCGCGCACCCGCCAAGTCCAACTCCCCGGTCGCCACGACCACCGCACACCCCGTCCGGTGGGCCTCGACCGACAGCGCCAGCATCCCGATCCCTTCACGCCGCCCGGCAGTACTCGTCATCGCCCGCCCTGGTCAGGGTGAGCAGCAGGCCTTCTCTGGTGGACCAGGGACAGATCTCCACCTCGTCGTGCCCGGTCGCCACCATCAACGCCTCCGCCACCAGCGCACCGGCGAGCGACTGCTCCGCCCGGTGCCGGGAGATACCGGGCAACCGCGCGCGTCTGGGCGCGGGTATCCGGGCCAGCTTCGGTATCCAGCCGCGCAGATCCGTGAGCCGCAACGTCCGCCGCACGAACGGCCCGTCGTGCTGCGGTCGCGCGCCGGCCAGTCGCGCCAACTGCTGGAACACCTTCGAACAGCCCACGGCCCGCTGATCGGCGACGCCCGCACCCTCCAGCGCGGCCACCACCCGGTCGTGCACCAGAACCTGCTCGTGGGCCAGACCGCGGTGGTCCCGTGCCCTCTCCAGGGCCAACCTGCGGGTCAACGTCCGGGCGCCGAACGGCAGCGAAATCGCCCACGACGGCTCGACATCGTCGCCGGCCGCGAGTTCGACGGTACCGCCGCCGACGTCGAGCACGAGCAGCGGACCGACGTGCCAGCCGAACCAGTGCCGCGCGGCCATGTAGGCGAGGCACGCCTCCTCGCAACCGGGCAGCACCCGCAGCCGCGTGCCGGTGCGGCGGGCGACTTCGCTGATCACGTGGTCGGCGTTGGCGGCGTCACGGATGACCGACGTGGCGAACGGGACCACCTCGACCACGCCGGCCCGTTCGGCGATCCGACGTGCGGTGCGAACAGCGGTCACAACCTGTTCCACGCCTTCCGGGTGGAGTCGATTGTCCTGATCGAGGGTCCGGTCGAGGCGGAGCCGGGTCTTGTGCGAGACGACCGGGCGCAGCGGGGAGCCCGACACGACCACGAGGTGGGCGCTGAAGCAGCCCACGTCGAGCACACCGACCTGACCAGGCCGTCCGGACATACGTCACCACCAGCCGCTGCTTGTGAGGTACCGAGGGGTGCCCACGAACACATCGGGTGAAACCGGATTGGGTGATCCGACTCCGGGTAGTTCACGGCCAAGGGTGCTGCGGAGAGGCCGTCGGCGGTGGTGACCGGCGCGTCGAGCGGGATCGGTCCGGCTCGCCCTCGTCCATCACCGCTTCGGGTCTTGGTCACCTATCAGCTCGCGGTACTCGTCCACTTCCTGCGGAGTGGGATCGACGGGCGCGTCCTCCGCGATCTCGTCCGGGTCGATGGGGTCGCCCACGGGCTCTTCCGGCGGTTCCTCGATTGTCGTCATGGCCGCTGGTTACCCCGGTGTGCCCGCGCTCGAACGGGGTAACCGCACGCCGTGACCATCCACGCCAGACGCGATGTGCCGGCCCTGCCCGACCTCGTCTTCAACGCCGCCGCCGATCCGGTCCGCCTCGCCTCGTGGCTCCCCGCCCCGTACCAGGTCGTCGGCCGAACGGACGACGTGCTGATCCTCCGCAGGCACGACGAGCAGCGCCAGGTCCAGCTGGCCGCGGACTACGACCAGCTCCTGCTCACCTGGGAATCGCTGGCCGACCACGGCTGCCGTGGAGCGCTCCGCGTGTCGCTGGCCGGCGTCGCGAGCAGCGTCGCCGAACTCCAGCTGGACGGCTGCCCCGACGACCAGCTCCCGGCACGTCTGCTCGAAGCGCTCGCAAACGAGGTTGAACAGAACCTCACCGCCGGTTGACCATGCACCGTGGACATCCGCCCCGCCCGGCCCGACGAGCTGCCGCTGCTCCCCGAGATCGAACGGGCATCCGGTGAGCCGTTCCGCGATTTCGGCATGCCGGAGATCGCCGACGACGACCCGATGCCGCTGGAGACCCTGCGACACCTGCACGTCTGGGTGGCCGCCGACCCGCACCCGGTGGCCTGGGTCGCGGTGGAGGTGGTGGACGGCGCGGCCCACGTCGAGCAGATCAGCGTGCACCCCGACCACGCCCGGCGCGGTATCGGCGCGGCGCTGCTGGACCACGTCGCGCGGTGGGCCGGTGCGCGGCGCCTTGAGGCGTTGACCTTGACCACGTTCCGCGACATCCCGTGGAACGGCCCGTACTACCGTCGGCTGGGTTTCCACGAGGTGACGGATCCGTCACCGGGTCTGCGGGCCGTCGTCGAGGCCGAAACCGCACGCGGTCTCGACCCGTCGACGCGCGTTTGCCTGCGCAGACCACTCAACAGCGGCGTTTGGGCGCAATACTGAACAGGCAGACCTCCCGCCAGCAACCGTTCGGAGGTTCCCCCGGTGGTCGACTTCGTGCACGAGGCACTGCTCTACCGCGACGACGAGCAGTACCTCACGGGCACCGTGCCGTTCGTGCGCGACGGGTTGGCGGCCGGCGAGCCGGTGCTGGTCGCGGTGCCGCAGCGGGGGATCGACCTGTTGCGCGGCGCGTTGGGCGGGCAGGCCGACCTGGTCGAGTTCCTGGACATGAGACGTGCCGGGCGCAACCCGGGCCGCATCATCCCCGGAGTGCTGTCGACGTTCACCAACCACGCGGCCGAGGCGGCGGCCAACGGGCGGGTGCGGATCGTCGACGAGCCGACGTGGCCGGACCGCACCGAGCTGGAGTACCCGGCGTGCGTGCAGCACGAGGCGCTGATCAACACCGCGTTCGAGGACCGTCCGGCCTGGATCCTGTGCCCGTACGACACGGCGAACCTGACGCCGGAGGCGGTGCGCGACGCGGAGGCCACGCACCCGATCGTGGTCGAGGGCGAGCACCGCCGGCCGAGCACCCACTACCGCGAGCCGTACCTGATCGCCGAGGAGTTCAACCGGCCGCTGCCCGCGCCGCCGCCGGACGCCATCACCCGCGGCTTCGACCTCGACGCGCTGGCCGCCACCCGACGTCTGGTGGCCGGGTTCGCCACCGAGGCCGGGCTGTCCGCCGACCAGGTCGAGGACCTGGTGCTCGCGGTGAACGAGCTGACCACCAACAGCGTGGTGCACGCGGGCGGCTTCGGCACGCTGTTCCTGTGGCGCGAGGGCGGCGTGGTGGTGTGCGAGGTGCGTGACGCGGGGCGGATCCACAACCCCATGGTGGGCAGGCGGAACCCCGGCGTGAACGCGCGCGGCGGCTACGGCGTGATGCTCGTGAACCTGCTGTGCGACCTGGTCCGCGTGCACACCCGCGAGAACGGCACGACGATCCGCGTCTACGTGGGCTGACCCCCGCTGCGAGCCGACCCCCGCAGTACGCCGACCCGGTTGTGCGCCGACCCCACAGTGCGCTGGCCCCGTTGTGCGCTGGCCCCGTTGTGCGCTGGCCCCGTTGTGCGCTGGCCCCGTTGTGCGCTGGCCCGTTGTGCGCTGGCCCGTTGTGCGCTGGCCCGTTGTGGGCCGGCCTCGCTTGGCCCACCGCCCGTCGGCGAACCGAAGCCACGTTCATGTGTGCTTGCACACCAATCAGCCCCCGACCGCGCGTTCTCGGTGCTCGCGGGCCGTCTTCGTGCGGAATCGGCCCCGCCGCACGTCCGCGTCCCGGCAGAATCGGCCGAGTGACTCCCGCACTTCTGCTCGCCCACGGGGCCGGTGGCACCGTCCGCGCGAACTTCAGCCCGCTCATCCCGCAGCTGTCGCGCAAGCGCAAAGTGCACGCGGTGGACTTCCCCGGCTCCGGGACGACGCCGCGCGCGACCGCGCCGCTGGAGCTGGACGACCTGGCCGACCGCCTGGTCGCCGCCGCCGACGGCGAGGAGCGGTTCGCGATCATCGGCTTCTCGATGGGGTGCGCGGTGGCGATTCGCGCCGCCCAGCGGCACCCGGAGCGGGTGACGGCCCTGGTGCTCACCGCCGGGTTCGCCCGCATCGACGACGAGACCCGGGCGCGGATGCAGAAGTGGGCTCGGCTGCTGGACGGCGACCGCACCGCGTTGGCGCGCTACCTGATGACGATCGTGCTGGGCGAGCCGTTCCACCGGCGGATGACGTCCGAGCAGGCCGAGGGCTTCCTGGAACTGATCGCCCTCACCGTGCCGCCCGGCACCCCCGAACAGGTCGACCTGGTGCTGCGCGCCGACCTGCGCGCCGAAGTCCCGTCCCTGACCGTGCCGACCCTCGTGATCGGCACCAAGCACGACCGCCTGATCAACCCGTCCACCACCCGCGCCCTCGCCGACCTGATCCCCGGCGCCCAGTGGGCCGAACTGGACAGCGGCCACGCCCCCTCCATCGAGGCCCCCGCCGAGTGGTTCCGCCAGATCGAACAGTTCCTGGACGCCCAGTCCCAATAACCCGCGAGCCGAACCTTCAGGCCCCGCGAGTCGAACGCTCAGGCCCCGCGAGTCGAACCTTCAGGACCCCCGAGTTCACCGCTCAGACGGACGACTCGGGGTGTCCGGGCGGCGGGCTCGCGGGTGGGCGGTTTGCGGGTGGTCCGGCCGGGCTAACCAGGCCACATGACCAACACGCTCGTCCTCGACGTCGACGGCACGCTGGTGGACACCAACTACCACCACGCCGTGGCGTGGTTCCGCGCGTTCCGGCGTTTCGACATCACCGTGCCGACCTGGCGCCTGCACCGCGCCATCGGGATGGGCGGCGACAAGCTCGTCGGCGCGGTCGCGGGCGACCACGTCGAACGTGAGCACGGCGACGACATCCGCACCGCCTGGGAAGCCGCGTTCGAGCCGATGCTCGCCGAGATCCGACCGCTGGAAGGCGCGCACCGCCTGATCTCCACCGCCATGGAGCAGAACTGCACGGTCGTGCTGGCGAGTTCCGGCAAGCGCCACCACGTCGACCACTACCTGAAGCTGCTCGACGCCTCCGGCATCACGTCGACATCAGCGGACGACGTCGACAACAGCAAACCCGCGCCGGACCTGATCGAGGTCGCGCTGCGGCGGGTCGACCGGAACGGTCGCGCGGTGATCATCGGCGACTCCGTCTGGGACTGCGAAGCAGCGCAACGCGCCGGCCTGCCCTCGGTCTGCCTTCGCACGGGTGGTTTCGGCGAAGCCGAGTTGCGGGAGGCCGGGGCGTCGGAAGTCTACGAGGAACTCGACGAGTTGCGGGCGGATCTCACCGACCTGCCCATGGCGTAGGAGGAAGCGTGCGGATCGGCTACACACTGATGACGGAGCAGGCCGGCCCACGCGAGTTGGTCGACCACGCCACGCTGGCCGAGCAGGCCGGTTTCGACTTCGAGGTGATGAGCGACCACTACTCGCCGTGGCTGGACGAGCAGGGGCACGCCCCGTACGCGTGGAGCGTGCTCGGCGCCGTCACGCAGGCGACCGACCAGGTCGAGCTGATGACCTACGTGACGTGCCCGACGGTGCGGTACCACCCGGCGGTCGTGGCGCAGAAGGCGGCGACCGTGCAACTGCTGTCCGGCAACCGGTTCACGTTGGGCATCGGCGCCGGGGAGAACCTCAACGAGCACGTGGTGGGGCGCGGCTGGCCACCGGTGAACGTGCGGCACGAGTTGCTGCGCGAGGCCGTGGAGATCATCTCGCAACTGTTCGACGGCGGGTACGTCAACTACTCGGGTCAACACTTCCGGGTCGACTCGGCGAAGCTGTGGGACCTGCCCGAACAGCGGGTGCCGATCGCCGTGGCGGTGTCCGGCGGCCAGTCGGTGCGGACGTTCGCGCCCTTGGCCGACGCGATGGTCGCGGTGGAGCCGGACGCGGCGCTGAGCCAGGAGTGGGACGTCTTCCAGGGCGGGCAGTCGCGGAAGATCGGTCAGCTGCCGATCTGCTGGGACCCGGACCGGGACAAGGCGGTCGAACGGGCGCACGAGCAGTTCCGGTGGTTCGCGGGCGGCTGGAAGGTCAACTCGGAGCTGCCCGGGACGGCGGGGTTCGCCGGTGCGACGCAGTTCGTCCGACAGGAGGACGTGGCCGCGAAGATCCCGTGCGGGCCGGACGCCGGGCCGGTGGTGGAGGCGGTGGCGAAGTTCCGCGACGCGGGCTTCACCGATCTCGCGCTGGTGCAGATCGGCGGCGACCACCAGCCGGAGTTCCTGGACTTCGCCAAGGCGGAACTCCTTCCCGCCCTGCGCTGACGACGAGCCGCTGACGAGGCGACCCGTCACCCGCGGCCGGTCACCGCGCCTTCCCTCGCCGGGGGCCCTGTGGTCGGGATGACCGGCGTGGGAGTGACGACCGGCGGGTTCGGTGGCGTCTTGGTCCCCGGATCCACCGGCTCCTTGCGGGCCTTGGTGGTAGTGGCGGTCGTGGTGTCGCCGTCGTCCACACCGTCCGCCGGCACGTCGGTCCCGGCGCCGGGCGTGACCCCGCCGACGGTGCCGTCCTCCTCGGTGCTCCCCGCCGGCCTCGCCTGCGCGGGCGCGCCATCCCGCACGGTGTCCGTGACCGGGGAGTTCGGGTCCACCACGCCGCTCATCGGAGCCTGTCCCGCGACCGGCTCGGTCGCGGTGGTCGTGGTGGTCTGGCCGGCGTGCTCGCCGGAGCCGGACCCCGGCGCGAACGCGTCCCCGAGCGTCACCGCGCCAAGCAGCGCCAACGCGCCCGCGGCCACCGCCGCACCGGCCAGCACCGCCCGGTTCTTGCCCTTCTTGCGCTCGACCGCCACCTCGGCCCGGTCCACCACCGCCAACTCGACCAGCGGCAGCAGCCCCACGCTCGCCCGCGCCGCCTCTTCGAGCATCCGCCGGCACTTCGCCGCGGTAGGCCGCTTGGTCGGGTCCGACGCGGTCATCCCGGCCAGCACGGCGGTCCACGGCTCGGGCAGGTTCGCCGGGATGCGCGGCTCGCGGTGCAGCCGCGACAGCGCCGCCTCCGTGTCACCGCCGGGGTACTCGGGCCGCCCGGTCAGGCACTCCAGCAGCACCAGGCCCAACGCGTAGACGTCGGCGGCCGGCAGCACGTCGCCGCCACGCACCTGCTCCGGCGCGAGGTAGCCGGCGGTGCCGACCAGTATCCCGGACCGGGTGACGCGGGTGACCTGGCCTTGCAGCGCCAGCCCGAAGTCGGCCAGGTACGCGCGCCGCCCCTCGGTGTCGAGCAGGATGTTCGACGGCTTCACGTCCCGGTGCACGACGTCCTGCGCGTGCACGTGGGCCAGCACGCCAGCGATCTGCGCGCCGACCGTGGCGACCACCTCGGGCGCCATCGCACCGCGCATCCGCCGCCGCAGCGTGCCGCCCTCGACCGCCTGCATGACGAAGTAGGGCCGACCGCGGAAGACGCCGGTGCCGTAGACCTCGACCAGGCCGGGGCAGTTCATCTCGCCCAGCACCTGCGCCTCGCGGTCGAGCCGGATGCGGTCCTCGCCGGAGGCCTCGCCCTGGAAGAACTTGATCGCGACCTTCCGGTCGAGACGGGTGTCGAACGCGCGGTACACCTCGGCCATGCCGCCCGACCCGTACAGGGCGCCCAGCGCGTACCTGCCGTCGACCACCTCTCCGGTCAGGTCACCGTCCCACATTCCGGCTGAACCTCCGCTGTGTCGACGACGCCGGCCCGGGGGCCGTCGCGAAAGCTACCGGTCGTGTGACACGGGCAGCCACCCTGTTTGCACTTTCCAGTCCACTTACCCGTTGCGCGTCCGTCACAAACCCATCATTTCTTCGCGTTCCCGAACCCGTGTCGGACCACCGTCGGATGGGTACCTCCGCGGCATGACCGAACGCGAGCGGGAGCCCACGATCAACGAGTTCATCGACGACCCGGCGGCCAAGGTGGACGCCCTCGGCGAGGTGAACGAGGTCAGGCCTGCGCAGTACGGCGCCGACCCGGACGAAGAGTACGAGCACGGGCCCGTCGGAGGCGACGAACCAACGGGATGAGCGCCGGAGATCACCCAAGCGAGTGAACCCCGGCGCTCAAACGGCCCAGCTGTTACGGCGTAGCGGTCGCGCACGGTGTCGTCATGGGCGTGGTCGTCGTCGTCATTCCGGGAGAGGACGGCGACGTGGTCACCGGCGGGCCCGACGCGGCCGACCTGGTGCCGCCGCACTGGTCGATCTCCACCAAGCCGTCCGACGAGAGCAGCTTCGAGAAGATCACGTACTCGCTGCCCACCGTGAGCTTCAGGCCGCACGAGTAGTTCCTGAGCGTCACGACGTTGACGAACTTCGGCACGTCGCCCTTGTACTCGGCGTGGACGACCACCCCGTACCGGTACCGGTCGTTGTGACCGTCCCGCACGTCGACCTTCTCGCTGACCACCTTGCCCGAGAAGACTTGCGTCGCCTGCTGGTAGCGCCACGCCTCGTTACCGCCGGGGAAGCAGACGCATGCGCTGGCAGGACTGGTGAGCACTGCGGCGAGCAGCACGGCGGTGACAGTGACGACACCGGCCGCGTGCGCCAGGAATCGGAAGCGCGCCAAGGGGTCCCCCTCGAAATAGGGCATGGGCGGCGGTGCTTGATCACCTTATCGGCCGAACGTGCAGAGCCAGCCACAATTCGGCCCGCAGACCTGCGGATTCCAACGAACGCCCCAGCAGTTCCTCCACTCGCCCCAACCGGTTCCGGACCGTGTGCCGGTGCACGCCGAGGCGTGTGGCGGCCGGATCGGCCTGACCGTGGCACGACAGCCACACCCGCAACGTCTCGCGCAGCACGTCGTCCAGCGGCGCCAGCAGCACGGCGGCGAACTCGGCCGCGTCCGCCGCCAGCAGACCGGCGCCGGCGACCTCCTCGAACGTCGCCACCCCTTCCTCGAACGCCCGCAGCGCCTCCCGATAGCCCCGCGCGACGCTCCGCACGTCCACCGGGCTCGACGCGGCGGCGGGCACGTCCACCTCGTGGGCCAGCACGACCACCCGCCCGTCCACCTCGGCCCAGAACCCCGCACGCGGTTCAGCCGCGCCACGCAACACGAAGACCCGGAACTCCCCCTCCGGCACCCCATCGACCGGAACACCGGCCAGCAGCAGCCGGAACCGCGCCTCCCGCAGGTCCCGCCGAACCGCGTCGACCTCGTCCGACCGCGCCAACGCCACCGTGAGCAGTGACGCCGCGATGTTGACCGCGCCCGCGTCCAGCGCCCGGTCCGCCGCTACGGCCAGGTACCCGAGCCGGCCGAGCACCTGCATCGCGGCGTGCCGCTCCCCCACCTGCCACGCCGCGCCCGCCGGTCCGCCCGACGCCGCCAGCCGCCGCACGTGACCGGAGAGGTCGGGGAGCGAGCCCACGACGTGCAGCGGAGAGCCGTGGGGATCCAACAACGCCGCGCCGCCGTCGATGAGCCGCGCCAGCCTCCGCACGACACCGAGGGGCCCCTCGCCGACCGCCGCACGGGTCAGCGCGCGCTGTGCCTCACTGGTGCGTGCGAGCGCCGCGTACTCGTCTGCCGCGACGGCCCGCGACACCGCCTTGGTGATCGCGATGAACGGCGTGGCCCTGGGCACCTCCAGCAACGCCAACCCGGCCTCGCGCGCGGCCTCGATCAACCCGTCGGGCACGTGCTCGTGGCTCAGCCCCGTCCCGAACCCGAGTCCCACCACGCCGGCCGCCACCAGCCGCCGCACGTACTCGGCGTGTGGGCCGAGCGCGATACCCGTGGTCAGCAGCAGCTCGCCGCCCTCCAGGAACGGCGTCGGATCGGCCAACTCCGTGCTGTGCGCCCACGCCACGACCCGGTCCAGCCCGGCGTCCACGCGCACCGCCAGATCGAGCTCGCGGGCCAACGCCCCGACCGTCAACGCCATGGACACTGTGTACAACACTGATCGGCAGGGTCGCCATATTGGATACTGTCGCCCGTCCACCGTGAGGTCGATGCTGGACCCCACTGCCCGACTGCGCACCGAGGGACGTCCTCGAAGGAGCCATTCAGTGACGACGCCGTACTGGGTCGCGGGGCAGCCCGCGACGAGTGCCGACCTGGTCGAGATCCGCACCCCGCACGACAACGCCCTGGCCGGCGTCACGTCGAACGCCACGGCCGAGGACGTGGAACGGGCCGTCGCCGCCGCGCACGCCGTGGCCGAGGAGTTCGCCGCACTGCCCGCGCACGCCCGTGCGGCGGCACTGGACCACGTGTCGCGGCGGCTGGCCGAACGTGCCGACGAAGTGGCCGAGCTGATCACGTCCGAGTCCGGCAAACCGGTGAAGTGGTCGCGGATCGAGGTGACCCGGGCGGTGTCGACGTTCCGCTGGGCGGCCGAGGAGGCACGCCGGTTCTCCGGTGAGCTCCAGCGGCTGGACACCGATCCGGCGGCGGACGGCAGGCTGGCGTTGGTGCGGCGGGCGCCGCGCGGGCCGGTGCTGGGCATCGCGCCGTTCAACTTCCCGCTGAACCTGGTGGCGCACAAGGTCGCGCCCGCGTTGGCGGTCGGCGCCCCGATCGTGGTCAAACCCGCGCCGTCCACCCCGCTGGTCGCGTTGCTGCTGGGCGAACTGCTGGCGGAGACCGACCTGCCCGCCGGGTCGTGGTCGGTGCTGCCGGTGCCGAACGAGGTGGCGGGCGCGCTGGTCGAGGACCCTCGGCTGCCCGTGGTGTCGTTCACCGGATCGGGTCCAGTGGGCTACTCGATCCTGGACCGCGTGCCGCGCAAGCACATCGTGCTGGAGCTGGGTGGCAACGCGGCGGCCGTCGTCTGTCCGGATTGGACGGACCTGGACCGGGCGGCGCAGCGGATCGCGATGTTCTCGATGTACCAGGGTGGACAGTCGTGCATCTCGGTGCAACGCGTGTACGCCCACGAGGACGTGTACCCGGCGTTGGCGGAAGCGGTGGTGGCGCACGTGCGCAAGCTCGGCACGGGCGACCCGACCGACCCGGCCACCGACGTCGGCCCGCTGATCAACGAGGCTGCCGCGCGGCGGGTGGAGGCGTGGGTGGACGAGGCCGTGGCGGCGGGCGCGCGGGTGTTGACCGGAGGCCGGCGGGCGGGTGCGGTGTACGAGCCGACCGTGCTGGCGGACGTGCCGGCGGGGTGCAAGGTGGTGGACGAGGAGGTGTTCGGCCCGGTGGTGGTGCTGGACTCCGTCCCGTCGGTGGAGGAGGCGTTCGACCGGGTGAACGCGTCCCGGTTCGGTTTGCAGGCGGGGGTTTTCACGCACGACGTCCGGCTGGCGTTCCGCGCGGCCAAGCGGCTGGCGGTGGGCGGGGTGATCGTGGGCGACGTGCCGAGCTTCCGCGCCGACCAGATGCCGTACGGCGGGGTGAAGGAGTCGGGAACCGGCCGCGAGGGTGTTCGTTCGGCCATGGACGACCTGACCGAGCAGCGGGTCCTGGTGCTCACCGGTCTGGAGCTGTAGATCTTGACGCCCTCGGGCGGTGTCCGCATGCTCGTGCCATGCCGGTCACCGCCGGGGGCGCTCACGCCGTCCTCGCGATCGCAGCGGACCGAGCCGCCGGGATCGAATCCGCGTGGCGGCTGGTGCGCGGCGCGCTGACCGGCCCGACCCGGTCCACCGACCACGACGCCGTGCTGCTGATCCACCCGCCGTCCGACCGCTTCCCGGTGCGGCTCACCGAAGCCGTGCACCGGCACAACGACTCGGCCCCCGCGCCGATCCGGCTTCGGGTGGTCGTGGCCGACGAAGTGCCCGAAGCCTTGGCGGTGCTCGACTCGGACGCCTTCCGCTCGGCGCACGCCGCGTCCACCAAGCCGGTCCTGATCGCGATGACGGACGACTACTTCCGCGTTCACCCGATCGACGGACCGGAGCGCCACCGCACCGTGCGGGTGCCCGGCCTGGCGGAACCGGTCTGGCTGCTCGACGCCCGCGTGCCGGACCAGGAAGCCCTGTTCCACGCGCTGATGGCGATGCCGTCGATGCGGACCGAGGCCGACCGCCGGCTGGTGCTCGACCTGCTGCCGCCGGCCATCGCCGGCGCGGTGCCGCATCACCCGGTCGCCGCGTTGCACGTGCACGGCCTGCTCCAGACGTGCCTGGAGTACGAGCACGGCCTGACCGCGCTCAGCCACGCATTGCACACGGTGGAAGGTGAGGGTTCCACACTAATGAACCGAATCGACACCCTATTGCGCACCGAAGGTTGAGCGGCAATCCGTAGCCTGTACCCGGTAATACTGAGATCGTTGAAAGGGCTTCGACACTGGGTGCGGACCGCTCGAACGGGGGACCACCAATGGTCCATGCGGACGACAACGACGGCAGCCGGTTGCTCTTTCCCCTTGTCGACGTGCTGTGCCGGGTGCCGACGCTGACCAATCTCGTCGGACGGAACCTGGTCGTCCGGGCAATGTCCGCAGAATTGCGGGAAACCTTGGCGGTCGAGGAGCACCCGAACACCTACGGGCACCTCTACAGCCTGGCCGAAGTGTGTCAGCAGAGCCCAGAACGGCTATCCGCGCTCGTGCGCATCGTGAGTCGCTTCGAGCAGGATTCGCGCACGATGGTTGAATTGCGCCGCGTCATCGCCGAACTGACGCCGTTGGACCTGTTCCCGACCTCCGAACGAGCAAGGCTGTTCACATTGCTGGCTGGCGTCGTCGTGCCCGACATCGCGGACATCTACCGCGTCGTGGCGGGCGAGACCGCCCCCGGCCTGTACGGGTCGACCACGTACGCCGGCGTGTTCCGGGTGCTGGAGACGCTGAACGCCGGGTCGGACGGGGTGCCGAGGCCGATGGTGTTCGTGGAGCACATCGCGGCACGGGTGCGCACCGAGTTGGCGATCGACCTGCACCGGTGGAACGAGACGCAGGCCGAGTCGATGGACCTGATGGACGAGCTGACCGCGATCCGGGAGAGCCTGCGCCCGGAGACCGCGCCGCCACTGGCGCCGCCGCTCGGCTCCCCCGCCTACCTCGTGCTGCTGTTGCGCCGCGAAGGGCCGGCCGGCGACTGGTTCCGCCTTTCGCACTGGCGCCAGCTCGGCGGGCCCGAGCCGTGGTCGCCGCTGCACGGCACGGACGAGGTCGGCACGCTCGCCGAGATCAAGGGCCACGTGGCCACGCTCATCGAGAAGGTCGAGGACGACTGGGCCCAGTACCGCCCGGACATCCGGATCGAGTTCGTGCTCGACTACGAGAACCTGAACCTGGACGTCGACCAGTGGCCGTGGGAGAACGACCCGGACCTGTCGGTGCCGATGGGCTGCCGCTACCCGGTGGTGGTGCGCAGCCTGGAGCGGATGGTGGCGCGCAAGTACCACCGCGAGTGGCGGCAGCGGTGGGACGAGATGGCCGGACAGCTCGGCCGGGACAAGGGCCTCGCGCACACCTCCACGTGCCGCGCGCTGAGCGACAGCGAACAAGGCCTGCGGGAACTGCTGTCGCGGTTCAACCGGGAACGCGCGCTGGTGTCGCTGGTGCTCAGCGCGCCGCCGCGGCCGGAGAGCGCGGGGCGGGACGAGATCGCGGCCGGGGTGCGGTCGGGCGTGCCGCTGATCGTGTGGCACCGGCGGGACTGCGGCACCGGCGAGTTCACCGAGGTGGTCGAGTCCGTGCTGCACGGCCAGGACGAGCTGCACCTGTTGGAACGGGTCCGCATGACCCGGACCACGGCGTTCGCGGAAGGCCCCACGCGACGCCACGTCGGCGAGGCGCTGACGATCCTCTACGACGACCCCACGCGGCTCGTCGTGCCCAGCCAACCGGGGCCGCCGGAAGGGATTGCGGTCGGATGAACGACGGTCGAGTCGGCCCTGGCAACGTCTACCAAGGCACCGGTGACGTCGCGCAGACGCCCGTCGCGGACCTGCCACCGCCACCGCCGTGGCGGACGTTCACCGGTCGCGGCGCCACGTCCCGGCCCGCGGACGACGGCGGCGAGGGCGACCGGCGGGTGGGCGGCGTGCGCGCGGTGCGCCGGACACCGCACCCGAACGAGGTCGCGATGGTGAACGCGGCGATCAGGCTGCGCCGCCCGCTGCTGGTCACCGGCGCGCCCGGCACCGGCAAGTCGTCGCTGGCGTACCTGGTGGCGCGTGAGCTGGGCCTGGGTCCGGTGCTGCGGTGGCCGGTGACCAGCCGGACCACGTTGAAGGACGGGCTGTACCTGTACGACGCGATCGCGCGGGTGCAGGCGGTGGGCGCGAACGACCCGGAGTCCGGTATCGGCGACTACATCCACCTGGGGCCGTTGGGCACCGCGCTGCTGCCGTACGACCTGCCGCGCGTGCTGCTGATCGACGAGCTGGACAAGGGCGACATCGACCTGCCGAACGACCTGCTGAACACGTTCGAGGAAGGCGAGTACGAGATACCGGAGCTGGTCCGGTACGCCAAGCACCGAGACGAGGTGGAGGTGCTGACGGCGGACCGCGGCCACTCCGCGACGGTCCACCACGGCATCGTCCGCTGCCGCGAGTTCCCGGTCGTGATCATCACCAGCAACGGCGAGCGCGAGTTCCCGCCCGCGTTCCTGCGCCGCTGCCTGCGGCTGCACGTGCGGCAGCCCGGCACGGAGCAGCTGGGCGAGATGGTGGCGGTGCACTTCGGCGACGCGCACGGCGTGGACGTGGCCCGGCTCATCGGCGACTTCCTGGCCCACCGGTCCGACGTCGGCACGGTGTCCGCAGACCAACTGCTCAACGCGGTGCACCTGGCCACGTCCGGCGCCTACCAGCCGGACGAGGAGTGGACCGAACTGCTCAAGGCGATCTGGCACCCGCTGTCCGCGGAGGCCGGGTGAACGGACCACGGGCCGAGCCGGCGGGTGTCGAGGTGCTGCTCCAGCACCTCGACGCGACCGACAGCCGGGTGGAGGCGCTGCGCACCGCGGACCTGACCTTGCGCGAGGTCCGGGATTCGCTGTGGCTCGCCGGCGCGCTGCGACCGCCCGCGCAGCCCGAAACCATCGCACCGGAGGCAGAACCTCCCGAGCCTGAGGACGAAACGGACCCCGACGAACCCGGTCCGACGCCGGAACCCACGCCCGAACCAGAGCCGGAATCCGTCCCCGACCCCGATCCGGGCCCCGCGGAACCCCAGCGGTGGACGCCGACGCCGACCACGATGGCGCGCGCCGACCCGGTGCTCGCGCTGGGAGGGAAGGTCGGCGCGGTGTCCGCGTGGCCGACGGTGCCCGCACTGCCGGAACGGCGGGGTATCAGCCGGGCGCTGCGGCCGTTGGCGCGCAGGCAGACGTCACGGCGGCTGAAGGTGCTGGACGAGGAGGCGACCGCCGTGCGGGCCGCCCAGGACGGGCTGTGGCTGCCGGAGTGGCGTGCCGCGCCGTGGCGCCGGTTCGAGGTGGCGCTGGTGGTCGACACGACCGTGGCGGCCGAGATCTGGCGGCAGACCGTGCGCGAGTTCCGGGTGCTGCTGGAACGCCAGGGCGCGTTCCGGGACGTGCGGGTGTACGAGCTGAACAGCTCGTGCCCCATGCCGCACGACGTGACGCTGCGGTCCGAGGGCGGCGCGACGCACGAGTGGCGGTACCTGGTCGAGCCCGCGGGCAACCGGATCGTGCTGGTGCTCACCGACACCATCGGCCGGGCCTGGCACAGCGGCGCGGTCGGCCACGTGCTGCACCGGTGGGGCCGCTCGATGCCGGTCGCGGTGGTGCAGACGCTGGCGCAGCGCCTGTGGTCCTGGGGCGGTCTGCCGACCCGCCGGCTGAGGCTGTCCGCGCCCGCGCCCGGCGCGCCCAACCGCCAGTTGCGCGTCGCCGGGGCGACCGAACCCGGCGCGATGGCGGTGCCCGTGCTCGGCCTGTCCGCCGAGTGGATGGCCCGCTGGGCCCGGCTGCTCACCGCGCCGGGCGCCGAGTGGGTGGAGACGACCGCCGCGCTCGTCACGCCCCAGGCCGCGCCCCCGCCCGACCCGGCGGCGGACGAGCCGTCGACCGCGGCCGAACGCGTGCTGCGGTTCCGCACGTACGCCTCGGTGGACGGGTTCCAGCTCGCCGGCCTGCTCGCCGCCACCCCGTTGAGCCCGCGGCTGATGGGCCTGGTGCAGCGCGTCCTGCTGCCCGGCTCGGATCTGTCGACGCTGGCCGAGGTGATGCTCGGCGGCCTGATGACCCGGCTGCCCGGTGTGGACGGCGCGGCCGACGCCGTGGCCTACGACTTCGACACCGGCGTCCGGGAAGAGCTGCTGGCCGGCTCCCGCCGTTCGGACACCGCACGGGTCGCCCGGGTGCTGGACGACTACGGGGGCGCCGACAACGCGGCCCTGCGCAACTTCCGGCTCGCCCTGGACGAGCCGGACGACACGCGCGACCTGGACCCCTCCCCGGAGAACCTGCCTTACCTCAAGGTCCAAGCGGCCGTCTTCCGCGCCCTGTCCGGGCCCTATTCCCGGAGGTCGCAGCGCCTCCGGCGAGTCCTCGGCACCGGCGGCGCGGGCCCGGACGGAACACCGAACCAGGAGAACAGCGCTGTGACGAACACCGACACCCGACCGCCCGCACCAGAGGTCGGGTCGTTGCCGCCAGAAGGAGACGACGTGAACGCTCCCGACACCCCTTTGTTCGTCGCCGATCGGCAGCCCGGGACACAGCCGCAGGTGTGGGGTCACGTGCCGTTGCGCAACCCGGACTTCGTCGGGCGGGTCGACCTGCTGGCGCGGCTGGGGCAGAAGTTGGACGAGGCCGGGCCGACCGCGGTGCTCCCGGAGGCGTTGCACGGCATGGGCGGCGTCGGCAAGTCGCAGACCGTGGTCGAGTACATCCACCGGCACGCCTCCGAGTACGAGGTGGTGTGGTGGATCACGGCGGAACAGCCGGCGCAGATCAAGGCGAGTCTCGTCGAGTTGGCCAAGAAGCTCGGCGTCGCCGCGGCGGCCGCGGCTGACACCGCCGTGCCCGCCGTCCTCGAAGCGCTGCGCCGCGGCGAGCCGTACTCGCGCTGGCTGCTGGTGTTCGACAACGCGGACCAGCCGCAGGACGTGCGTCCGTACTTCCCCGCGGGCAACGGCCACATCGTCGTCACGTCGCGCAACTCCGAGTGGGGCGGCTTCGCCCGTCCCGTCGAGGTGGACCTGTTCACCCGGCAGGAGAGCGTCGAACTGCTCCACCGCCGCGGCGGCGACCTGGACCCGGCCGAGGCCGACGCGCTCGCCGAAGCCCTCGGCGACCTGCCGCTGGCCGTCGAGCAGGCCGCGGCCTGGCGCGCGCAGACCGGCATGCAGGTGTCGGAGTACCTGGAACTGCTGGAGCAGAACCGCACCGAACTGCTGGAGACGGGCACGTCCAGCGCGGACCAGCTGCCGGTGGCGGCGGCGTGGAACGTCCCGCTGAACCGCCTGAAGCGCGACCACCGCGCCGCCCTCGAACTGCTCCAGGTGTGCGCGTTCTTCGGCCCGGACCCCATCTCGCAGAAGCTCTTCCGTGGTGTCCGCGACGCACCGGTGCCGGATGCGCTGGCGGACGCGCTGCGCGACCCGATCAAGCTCAGCCGGGCCGTCCGGGAGATCAGCCGGTACAGCCTGGCGAAGATCGACCACCGGGCCAACTCGCTCCAGCTGCACCGGCTGGTGCAGACGGTGCTGAAGAACCGGCTCGACCCGGAGGAGCAGGACCGGATGCGGCACGCGGTGCACGTGCTGCTGGTCAACGGCGACCCCGGCGACCCGGACGTCACCGTGAACTGGCCGCGGTACGCCGAGCTGCTGCCGCACGCGCTGGTGTCGCGCCTCATCGGCTGCCAGGACAGGTGGGTCCGGGTCCTGGTCATGAACCTGGTCCGCTACCTGCTCAACGCCGGCGACTTCGACGGCGCACGCGACCTGGCCGAGCAGGCCATGCAGTCTTGGCGGAAGTCACTGGGAGATAAGGCCTTCGACACTCTGGAGATGACCCGCCGGTACGCGATCGCGTTGCGCCGCATGGGGCGCAACGCGGAGGCGCAGCAGCTCAACGAGCGGACGCACGAGCTGATGCGGGAGGTGGCGGGCGACGACCACGAGATCATGCTGAACATGCTCGACACCCTCGCCGCCGACCGCCGGGAGCAAGGTGAGTTCGCCCGGGAGCTGGAGATGCGCCAAGAGGTCTACGACCGCGCCGCGGCGATCCTCGGCAAGGACGAGCCGCAGACCACGAGCTACGCCAACAACCTCGCCAGCGCGTTCCGGCTGATGGGCGACTACGACCGGGCGCGCCGGATCGACGAGGCGAACCTGCGCCGGCGGATCGCGGTGCTCGGGCCGGACCACACGCTCACGTTCAGCTCGCACAACAGCCTCTGCATGGACCTCAGGGAGTTGGGGCGCTACGGGGAGGCGGTCCGCCGGCAGGAGGAGTCCCTGGTCGTGCAGCGGGACCTGTTCGGCACGGACCACCCCCGGGTGATCGGCGCGACGCGGAACCTGTCGGTCGCGCTGTGCCGGGCGGGTGATCACGTGCGGGCGCTGGAGCTGGCCGAGGAGTGCGCCGCGCTGTACCGGCTCCGGCTCGGCGAGGAGCACGTCGACACGGTGACGTCGCAGATGAACGTGTCCATCGACCTGCGCCACCTCGGCGATCTCGAACGGTCGCTCGTCCTGGCGCGGGAGAGCTACGCGGACATGCGGCACGGGATGGGCGAGACACACCCGTTCACACTCATCGCCGGGCTGAACCTGGCGGTGGTCCTGCGCCTGCGCGGCGACGTCACCGAAGCGCTCGACCTGGACCGCGCGATGTACGCGCAACTCGTGGAGGTGTTCGACGCCGATCACCCGTTCAGCCTGGTCGCCGCGACGAACCTGGCCAGTGACCTGGCCGCCGGCGGTGACCACGCGGGGGCGCGGGAATTGGACGAGGACACCCTCGAACGGTCCACCAGAGTGCTCGGGCCGGAGCACCCATCGACGCTCGCGATCGCGTTGAACCTCTCGATCGACCTGCGCGACCTCGGCGAGGAGAACGAAGCCGCGGTGCTGCACGCCCGCACGGTGACGAGTTTCCGCAAGGTTCTCGGCGACGAGCATCCGGCCACAGTCGCCGCCACTCAGTACGCACGGGCGAACTGCGACACGGACACCATGCAGTTCTGACCTCCAACCGGGTGGTGGTCCGCTGACATCGGGCCACCACCCTGACTCGTCCTTTCAGGCGTCTCCGGTGAACACCGGCCGCGCCATCGCGCGGTCGAACCAGGCGACCAGCCGCAGCGGCGCGGGCGCGGTTCCGGTGCGGACGGCGATGTCGTGGTGGACAGCTCGGACCAGCTCGGGGACGCGGCGCAGCGCGGTGGAGTCGAGCGCGAGCCCCAGTCCGGCCCACGAGGCGACGTCGTGCGACGCGGCGCGCAGGCGGGCGGCGTAGCCATCGGCGGCGGCAGCCCGCTCACCTCGGACGTACGCGAATTCCGGTCCCGCGCGGTCCGGCACGCGGTCGAACTCGACCGGATCGAGCACGCGCAGCTTGAGCAGGCCCGCGAGCAGCGATTCCCCGGACGCGGCCGTGGGCACGACCTCCCCGTCAGGCACAAGGTCTGGTGGCGTGCGCCCATCCAGCCACGCCGCGACCACCTCGGCCACGCTCCGCTGATCCGGACGGATGTGCCGCAGGCGCCAAGTGGTCGCGTGCTCGGCGGTGAGCTCCGCGACGGCGGTCTCCGTCGCCGGTGACACGTCCACCGGTTCACACGCCGCCAGCCGCACCGCGACCGCCGCGACGAACTCGCGGCCCAGGTCGGTGAGCTGCGTCAGGCCGCACATCCCTGCCACCGCGACGCCCACCTGACGTGCCCGGAACGCGAGGTTGAACTCGGCGCGCCGGGCCAAGGGCGGGGTCACCAGATCGTGTTGGGCGTGCCAGAACTCCACCACGCTCACGAACGCGTACACGCCGTGCAGCAGTCCGTCGAGCGGGCGCGGGTCGTCGCGCCACGGCGCGTAGAACGCGGGCTCACGGTCGGCGCGGTGCAATTCGACCAGGTCGAGGAGGGCGTTGACCTTGGAGTGCTGCAACTCGTGCACGAGCGCTTCGCCGAACTCGGTCGCGGACCGCTTGGGTGACATGGCGATCGCGCCGTACGCCGCAGCCGAGGACGCCGCGAACATGTCCCGCCGGGCGTCCAGCGGGATGACGGTCGTCAGTCCGGCCGCCAGTTCCTCCGCCGGCCCGGGGTGCCGCGCCGTCAGCAGGTCCCAGGCCTCATTCAGGAGTTTTCGCCACTGGTCCCACTCACTGTCGTCCAGCGGGCCCGGTGGCACCGGACCGGTGAACTCGCGGTAGGGGTCGAGGTCGTCCACCACCACGTCGACCGTGTGCCCGCGCGCGGTGCCTCGGTGCCGCTTGACGGCCTCCCACCCCACCGTCCGCGTCTCACCCGCCACCTCGACCGAAAGACCGTTGTCCGAGTTGAGCAACCGGGCGTGGCCCACCGGGAACCGGTTCGGCAGCCGGTACGCACCCACCGACGGCAGCGACACCGCGCCGTGCACGACGGGCACGGCGATCGCGCAGGACAGTCCACTTCGGACAGCCGCGGCGGCGGCGACGGCGTGGAACCAGCCGACCTCCGACCACAGCGGGGTGGCGTCGGCCGCCGTGCCGAGCACTTGGCGCAGGGCGCGGCTCAGCCAGACACCGACCGACGGGTGCATCAGCACGTCCTCGACCACGTCCGGTGCTATCCGCTCCGCCTCCGCCAGCACGGTCCACGACCCGTCCAGGTCGGCGAAGGGCCCGAGCCGGCCTGTGACCGCGTGCGCGGCCTCCAGCAACGTGCGCAACCGCAGCCGCCGGACGCTGTACTGTGTTTTCCGCAATATTGCCATTCCAGCAGCGGATACCGATCCCGCGCAGATCTCGTCGAAGACGAAACGCGGGAGCCAATGGGCCCGCAGTCCGCTCGACCTCACATCGGCGCCGACGAGAAGCCGCTCTCGCCCTGCTTTTGGACCGAATCTCCCGCACGGCCATGCCGAAAGCGGGTCAACGTGCACTGAATCGCCTGGTCAAGGGCGCTACAGCGGAGCGTTCTCATCTCGGACAACGACGTCGCCGTCAGGTCCAACAAGTCCGAGGACAGTCCTTCTGGTGTTTCCACTGTCATACCGGCCACCTCCCCGATACCGCCCGATTCCATCATGCACGAACATGCACATGCGCGGGAGCGCCCAGCCGGATAATCCATCCGACGGCTACCTCGTCTACGGCGAACGGCCCCACTTCCGCAGCTTCCGCAGGAACGCCATTCGACGCACCGGCGCCGTACGTGGAGGGGGTGGAGCAGCGCGGGGCGCGACGCGCACAGGTACGGTCGCCGATCGTGGACAGGGTGCGCGTCACGTCGAGGGCCGGGCTTCGCGGTGCGGGTCTGCCGGTGAGCCGGCCGGTGCTGGTACTCGTCGGTGGTGCCGCCGGGATGGAGCCGGCCGACTTGGAGGCGCTGGAACTGGTGCTGCGCGGGCTTGTCGGGTTGTTGGACGAGCTCGACGCCGTGGTGGTCGACGGCGGCACGGACATCGGCGTGATGCGGGCCGTCGGCCGGGCACGGGCGGCGGAGGGCGGGCGGTTCCCGCTGATCGGGGTGGCCGCCGAGGTCGCCGTCGACGAGGTCGCGTTCGAGCCGAACCACACGCGCCTGGTGCTGGTCCCGGGCGGCAAGTGGGGTGACGAGTCGCCGTGGCTCGCGGACGTGGCCGACGTGGTCGCCGGGCCGCAGCCGTCGCTGACCGTGCTGGTGAACGGCGGCGCGATCACGTTCGAGGACGCCGAGCACAGCCTCGGCCGCAACCGTCCGCTGGTGGTGCTGCGCGGCAGTGGGCGCACGGCGGACGCCATCGCCGAGAGCGCCGACGAACGCTCCACCGCGATCGCCACCTCACCGCTGACCACCGTGCTCGGGCCGCACGAACTGCGCACGCACGTCGAACTGCTGCTGCGCCCGCCGCACTGACGTCCCTGCCCGAGTTGACGCGGGCGGTGCTGCCCGGCCCGAGCCGGCGACGAGAAATGCCTGCCCATCCCGGGAGTCCTGCCGGCTAGTCGCGAGCTTCCTCCAGCAGACGTGCTGCCTGAGCGGTCCGCTGGTACAACACGAAGCGCCCGTCCCTGACCTTGGTGACGAGACGTGCGCGGTGCAGTGCGCTGAGGTGGTAGGAGACGGTGCCCGGGGTGTACCCGATCCGGGTGGCGAGTTCCGCGGTCGACCGGGCGGCTTCGAGGTCCGCCAGCAGGGTCGCCCGGACGTTGCCGACCACTTGCGCGATCCCTCCGGACCTGCGGTCCCGGCCGGCTCCGATCCGCTGGGCGGGGTAGTAGAGGACGAACTGCCCGGGGACGTCGACCTGGATGACGACGTCGGGCCGGGTGAGCACGCCGGGGGCGAGGACCAGGTCCCGGCCGGTGACGTCGATCTCGCCGTCCCACGACGTGGCGAGGGTGACCGCGTCGCCGGCCCACTCGATGTCCGGGTGGAGTGCTCCGAGCGCTCGGCCGACGCCGTGGGTGGCGATGGCCGTCGCGCGATGGGCGATGTCCTGATCGATGATCGAGCGCAGTTCCGGCCAGCCGTCGGCGAGGGTGTCCCGCCAGAACCGGGCGAGACCGTTGGCGAGACGTCGCTGCATCCGGCCCGACTCCGCGATGCGGCGCGTCGTGGCCGGCAGCGGCCTGCTCCAGTGAGTGCGGGTGTAGGTGAAGACCTGGGTTTCGAGGTCGTCCTGCGCGGTGGCCTCGATCTGCGCGATCTGCTCGTCGAGCAGGTCACGACGCTGGGCGTCCGTTCCTGGCTGCGGGGTGAGCATGTCGGGCGTGTAGGTGTCGCCGTTCTGCGGCAACAGGTCCGCGAGCAGGGCGACGTCCGGATGGGCGAGAGACGCGCGGGCGAGTGGCCCGGGATCTCCGAACACCGGGTGGCATCCCGACGCGGCGGCGAGTTTCAGCCACGCCATGGATTCCGACGCCGGCGAGGGCGACAACCGTGTCCTGGACACCGTGTCGGCGTCTACACGCAGCGTGAGCACCACCCCGACGGTAGCAGTCGTCGCGGTGGATTCGAACTGGCTCGAATGCTTTCCGGTGCGAGGTCGTCGCCCGGTTGAGTGGTCGTGTTCGCGCTTCATCTCTCGCAGCCGGCTCCGGGTCGGCGCAGCCAGAGCAAGTTAGGGAGACATGTCATGAGCACTCGGAGAAGGCACCTCGTCCGTGCGGTGGTCGCCATCGGCGCCGCTGCCGCGCTGGCGCTTCCCCTGGCAGGCTCCGCGGCCGGCGCCCCGACCCCGCGCAACGGGGTCTGCGAGGCCGGCGAGTTCTGCCTGTACTGGGGTCTCGGCGGCCCCTCCGGAGGATCGTCGGTGTCGGACTTCACCACCTCCATTCCGGAGTACGGCAACACCCAGCCCACCTGCTACGACTTCAAGGGTCCGGGCGTCGGCAAGGGCGAGTGCGTCAAGAACAACGCCGCATCGGCCTACAACCGGAGGTCGGGAACCGTCCGCCTCTACATCCTGCCGAACTGCGGGAGCACCGGGAGGTGGGTCCTCCAGCCGGGTCAGCGAGTCGACGATCTGACCCCTTACATCGACAGGAACCAATCGCACAGCGTGGCGTCGTCGGGAACCTGCTGAGCCCTGCGGGGTGGGCAGGCTGCTGATCTGCGGTTTGCGCGGTGGGCCCGGACAGTTGGCGGGTGCTGTCCGGCCCCACCATTGTGGACGAGCATGCCCTGACAGTCGATCGATGGCTTTCAGAGCCGCCGGACGCGCAGCACACCGGTCAGCATCGGAAGGGTGAACTCGCCGCGGCCGGTTTCCGGTCTGCTCGCGAGGAAAGCGCGGATCCCGCCGAGCGTGGCCTCTTGGTCCCGTTGCGGCATGACCAGCATCCCGGCGCGCGTCGCGAGGGTCGCGACGAGGGAGTCGGCGGTTCGGCGCTGCCCGTGCGGGAACTCGGCCTGCTCCGACGAGCCGAACCGGCCGGTGTTCGGAAGGTGCATGTCCGCCGTCGCGGCGCGCCAACTGCTCAGCGTGTCACGCGGGCCAATGGCCGCGCTCCCGCTGATCCGCTCAAGTCCCGCGACCCAGTCGACCCGGTCGTCCAGGACGTTCCACAGGCCGGCCAGGACGCCCCCGGGCGCGAGGACCCTGGCCATCTCCGGTCCCGCGACGACCATGTCGAACCAGTGCAGGGCATTGCCGGCCAGCACGGCGTCGACGGACGCGTCCGGCAGCGGTATCGCCTCGGCACTACCCGGCAGGACGCGGACACCTGGCAGCGCGCGGCGCAGCTCGATCAGCATCGCCGAGTCAGGCTCGACCGCGACAACGTCAGCGCCCAGCGCGACCAGCGTGGCGGTCAGCTTGCCGGTTCCGGCCCCGAGATCGAGCACCCGCAGACCAGGCGCGGGCTCCAACGCCCAGCGCACCGCAGCCTGCGCGTAGTCCGGGCGGTGCTCGGCGTAAGCGGCCGCCGCTGAGCCGAACGACGAGCCGAAAAGCAGCCGTTCCTCCACACGGCCACCCTACCCACCGCGCCCCACCGTCAAGGAGGAGAGCGCTCACCGTTCGGCACCCTGCCGCCGCTGACTCCGCGTTGCCGTCGCTGCATCCAACGTCGTCGGCCTGCTGGTTGAGGTGCCCGAGTACCGGACACCGCAAGGTTTGGCAGGGCAGGACATCCGTCAGGTAGGTCCGGACACTCCGCTCGGCGAGTCGTCCGGGTCTACTTGCCGGAATCGAAGCGCTGGTGGCCTGCGGCCAGCACCTCGTCGGCCAGTTCGGCCGGGGTGAGCCGGTCCGAGCGCAGCACGACCGTCCCGTCCGGCTGGCGGGCGCCGGCAGCCGGATCCATACGGCTCAGAGCCCATTCGAGACCCGACTGGCCCGACTCCGGATGGCCAGGGACCGGCGTACGGGCGCCGAGCCGCTCCCTTAGCACGTCGGCGTCCGCCTCAAGGAAGACGTGCAGGACGTCCTCGCCCGCGTCAGCCAGGCCGCCAAGGATCTCCGCCCGGTAGGCGTCGCGGATCAGCGACATCGGCACGATGAGCGTGTGCGCGTGGTGCCTGCGCAGCGACAGCGCCGTAGCGACGACCAGCTCCCGCCAGCTAGGCAGGTCCTGGAAGTCGTCATTTGGCCGCATCCACTTCCACAGCATGAGGCCGACGTCCTCGGGGTCGTACACGAGCGCGTCCGGGAGCCGCCGTCGCAGCTCCTCCGCCAACGTCGTCTTCCCCGCCGCGAACCCACCGTTGAGCCAGATGATCACCGCCGCAACGTATCCGGGTAATCCGCGACACGGCCACCTCCAGCCGGCGAGGACGGACGTGTCACCCCACGAACGACACGACGGCCTTGGTGAACCAGGTGGGGTCGTCGAGCCAAGGGAAGTGGGCGGTTCCCGGCTGGGTGACAAGCGTGGCGTTCGGGAAGAGGTTCGCGCATTCGGCCACGACGCGCGGCGGGCTGTTCACATCGACTTCTCCGGCGATCACGAGGACCGGCGCCCCGAGGGTGGCCAGGGCCGCGCGCGTGGCCTCGGGGTGGAAGGCGCCGTCGGTGCCGAAGATCGCGGCGGCCTCGGTGTTGCGCCGAGCCTCGCCCCTGGCGCGGTGGGCTTGTGTCGCGGCGTCCCACCGGCCGTAGGCGAGGGGTGCGAGAGCGGCCCAGTCGTCGTCCCCGGCCTGTCCGGCGTTGATCCTCTCGAAAGCCGCCGACGCCGGCCCGAACCACGATTCGCCTTGGCGGAGCCACAACACCTCACGCCGGTCCTCGACGGTAGCGGTGAGGCCGACCGCGTAGGTGCTCGGTGTCACCAACACGAGCTTGCCGATGTGCTCGGGGTACCGGGCCGCGTACAACATGGCGAGGTTCGTGCCGCCGGAGTGGGCGAGCAGGTTCATCCGGGCCAGGCCGAGGTGCTCGCGCAGCGCCTCGACGTCGTCGACCAGGCGATCACAGCGGTACGAGGCGGGGTCGGCCGGCGTCGCCGACCGCCCGGTGCCGCGATGGTCCAGCAGGATCAGCCGGAGATCCTCGGACAGGCCGCCGAGGTCGCCGAGGTATTCGGAGTCCTGCATCGGACCGCCCGGCAGACACACGACCTGGGCGCCCTCGCCGAGCACGTGGTAGGCGAGTTTCGTTCCGTCATGTGCGGCGAGGGCAGGCATGGACCGGATCGTCCCACGCGATCTTGGCCGGGCAACAAGCTGTCGTCCAACGTCCGCTTCTCGACGGAAGCGGACGTTCGTTTGATGGGCTCGGTGGCCGCTATGCCCTGTTGCGGTCGGCGGCGAATTGCTGCGCTCGTTCTGCGGTCGAGTCGATCCCGCGCGGTGGTTTAGCTGGACCCAGCAGCCGGCCGGTGGTCATGACCTGCCGGATCACCGGCGTGTGCGCGAGCGGGAGTTGCGCGTGGTAGTCCCGTCGTGCCTGGTCCAGTCTGGACCGCTCGGCATTCGACAGGGTCAGCAGATCGGATCTCGTGGCGACCTGATTGATCGTTCGGCAGTATGGGAATCATGCCTGCCGATCCCGAGAGTTCCGCCGACGTGGCCGTGGAAAACGACTACGACAGCTTCGCCGAGGCGTACACGGTCGAGAACGACACCAGCCTCATCAACGCCTACTACACCCAGCCCGCGATCGTGGACCTGGCCGGGGACGTGGCCGGTCGGCGGATCCTCGACGCCGGGTGCGGCTCCGGTCCCGTGTCCCAGGCGCTGCGCGAGCGGGGCGCCGTCGTGGCCGGCTTCGACCGCAGCGCGAAAATGGTGGAGCTGGCCCGGCAGCGGCTCGGCGACGACACGGACCTGCGGGTCGCCGACATCGGCCAACCGCTGCCATACCCCGACGGCGCGTTCGACGACGTCGTCGCCGCCCTGGTGCTGCACTACCTGGAGGACTGGACCTCACCGCTGGCCGAGCTGCGACGGGTCCTGAAGCCCGGCGGCCGGCTGATCGTGGTCGTCAACCACCCCATCGTCCTCAAGATGGCGCATCGCGAGGCTGACTACTTCGCGACCGCCAAGTGGTCCGACGAGTACGACTTCAACGGTCAGAAGGCCGTGCTCACCTTCTGGCACCGGCCGCTGCACGCGATGACCGACGCCTTCACCGCCGCCGGCTTCCGCACGGCCGTCATCAGCGAGCCGCCCCCGGCGCCGGAAGCCCGCGAACTCTTCCCCGACGAGATGGCGAGGTTCCCCTCCGGGGCCTTCCTGGGCTTCCTGTTCTTCGTCCTGGAGGCCGTCTGACTGCGACGCGGCGGAGCGGCCCGCAAACCAGCTCCGGATGGTCAACGCCGAAGTTCGTCCGGACCTGCGTTGCGGATTCGGTCCGGGATCCTCAGTCGGTATCCGTCGCGGCCAGCACTGCTAGTCGCGTTCCGTTCGGAGCAACTGCGGCCACACCGAGGTCCCAGGCCACGTGCTCGAACCACTCAGTGTCAGCGTCGAAGACGTGCCATGCGCAATTCCCCACAAGTGCTTCAACCTCGTGGAAAGAGGCGCCTTCCGGAGCGCCGGAGAGACCGGCCAGAGACTGCCACGCTGCAAGGCGGCCATAGGCACCGTAGACACCAGAGTTGTAGGCGCCTCCCGTGGACGCGGCAGCGTAAAGCAACGCCCACACCTGGCTGGGCGCGCAGGCGGACACCGAGACCGCGGCCTTCTCGCCCACCCCGTTCAGGCACTCCAGCTCCAAGGCCGGCAGCGCTTTCGGGGTGGACTCGGCGTCCAAGGGCTCGGCGAAGTCGAACACGCGTGCCTCGATGCGCCCGTTCGACTCATCGGTCCAGTTCATCACGGCCGCGGTCACGGCCGCGACCGCTTCTTGCGTTGTGGTCTCCCGTGCCAGCGGTCCGCCGGCCGTGCTCACGGTCGCCGCGCCACGGCCTTCGGATGGGCCGAACGGAAGAGAGTGAGAGCCGCCGTGGCGGCTGTATCCCGGCATGCTCGGGCGGCCCTCGACGTTCGACAGCGTCAACGGCAACCAGCTCAACGGGTGGTCCTGCCAGTACGACGATGTCGCCCACTCCGCGATCCGTGTTTCCGTGACGACGACGCCCCTGAGCACCAGCTCGTGGACCAGGCAGGCATGCAGCTCCTCCGCTGCCTGCCCGGCGAACGCGACGGCGAGATCGTCCGGCGATTGGGCGGCCGCCAGCAACGAGGCCGCGTAGCGACCCAGCGCGTTGCCACCGGCCCCCACGGAGGAAACCAGTCGCAACGCCTGGGTGACGTTCTGCTGACCGGCGGTGGTGGTCAACGACCGGAGCAGGTAGTTGAAGACACTCTTGTACTGCCACATCCGGTCGGCGTTGTCGCCGTACGCCGTGGCGAGGGCGATGCCGAGGTCCGAGACGAAGGCGGCGTCGCCTCGCGCGAGACGGTCGTCGGCGACCGCCCACACACCCTTGACGTCCGCCAGGTCCGGCAGCCCCGCCACGATCTTCTGGATCTCTTCGGTCACCTCTCGCAGGGTAGAGCCGAAGTCGGCGCTGCCGTGAACAGGACAGCGGTCCGCCAAGTAGGTCCCGGACGGCCGTTCGCCGAACTGTCCGGACCTACCTGGCGGATTCGACGCCCCTGCGCGGTCACGGGTTCAGACCGGACTGCGCCGCAACCGCCGATCAGCCATCAAGGGGCGGCGAATAGGGCCTCCCCACATAGGGACCGTCGCAGAAGCTGAAGCCGCGATAGCAGGTGAAGTATTCGAGGCCGTCGTAAGCGTTTCCGCTGGTCATCCAGACATCGACCTCGGTGGCACCGCCGGGGACGTCCGCGAGGAGGGAAAGGGGTGCATGGTCGGCGCGGTCGCACCAAGTGCTGGAACTCGCCCAGCTCAGCCAGGTGGCGCCTGCCCAGGCCTGGGCGTACACCCGCCGGCACCCGACTGCCTTGAACGCTCCGGTGACGCCGACCGAGCGGTTGTACCAGGTGACCGTGCCTTTGTAGTAGCTCGCCCCAACCTCGATCGAGAAGGTGCTGGTCGGGTAGGCGGCGGCAGTGGCGGTGGCCGGCGCCGCCGCGAAAACCATCCCGGCAACCGACGCCACCGCGGCCACTGCCGCGCCGAACTTCCTCGTGCGGCTCTTCGTCGCCGTTCCGTGTTTCAGTCTCGCCATGACAACCACCCCCGGTTCTCCGGACCACGGGCGCACATCGCCCGATAACGGTTAGTCGTCACTCACTTGCAGAACGTTACATCGCGAGTCGCCCTGTCGACGTGCTGACCCGACCCGACGGGAGGAACCGCCCCGCGGATTCTGTGCTCGAACAGCGACAGCGAGCCTCGTCGATGGCGATCCTGCGGTGGTCGACGCCCGGCGGGGCTGCTCCCCCTCGTACCCCGGATCCCACCCGCCTTCGACGCCTGGGAACTTCACTCACCGGAGGAGGGACCGGAAACGCCCAACCCGATCAACTCCGGTCGCTTCTCGCGAGCGCCCCAGTCCAGGATCTCGCGGAGCCTCCCGGACAGGTCCGCGTCATCGACCCCCGACCCGCTCAGGTCTACCTCCACGTGAGTCGGGACCTCCAGGATCCCTGCGTCCTCGGCCGTGAACTCCAGGGTGAGCAGCGCACCGGTGAGCCGCACGCTGCGCAGGCAGCCGTACACCGTGAGACCTCGTTCCGTCGAGACGTTGTAGGAGTCCATCCCTGACCGGACTTCCTGTTCGTCGGGCTCGTAAGTGGACCGCTGGATCGAGAACGACCTCCGGACCCTGGCGCCGTCGACCCCAGCGATCCCCACCTCCAAGGTTTCCTCGTCCTCGTGATCCTCGAAGAACCCGACCTCCGCAGCGGTCAGCCTCATCATCGGCCTCTTTCTCGCGACCCACGTCCCGGAGCCCTTGACTCCGGACCACTCGTGACGCCACCGGGACCAGACCCGGGCTTCGGCACGTGCCACATTCTCCTGATCGGCTACCTACCGATGGTCAGCACCCCGCAACCTGGGTCGGGACACCGCAAGGTTCCGGACAGGACAACGACTGTCCGTTCCGCTCGAAGTTGGCGGCGGCACGAGCGGCTGACCTGCGGTCCGCCAACTAGATCCGGACAACTGGCAGGCGAAGTGTCCGGACCTGGTGGGCGGAATCTGCTGGCGTCTGAACTCGTTGCACGACAACGGAATCAGACACTTTCGACCTCTGGTGGAGCCCTCTTTGCGTCGCGGACCCGTTCGGCGTGTGCGGTGACGGCGAGGAACGCGGCGGCGAGCATGGACAGCGTGATGTGGCGGTACCAGGCGTCGTACTCGCGGACCGGGTAGTGGTCAAGGCCGGTCTCGTTCTTGGCGAACTGGAAGGTTTCCTCGACACCCCACCGGCTCCCGGCGGACGAGGACGAGTTCTGCCAGTGGCGCGGGATGGCGGGTGTGGCAGACGTAGTGGGCCAGTTCGGCGGGTTTGCCGATCGAGCGACGCACCAACAGTTCGCGCGTGTCGAGGCAGCTGACCTCAGCAATCTTGTACTGCTTGACCTTCAGCGACTTCTACAGGGCCGCCCACTCGTTTGTTCATCGTGTCGAGTGTCGGCCAAGGAGGACCGTCGTGCAGCGCGCGCAGGAGTTCTTCTCCGAATAGCCTCCCATTCGGAAACTCGTCGCCAAGCTGCCAACGCCACGCTGCGACCATCGCGAGGACGAGCTGTCGGCACTCGTCCAGCAGCCCTTGGTCGATGTTCGGGTAGTGCTCGCAGACCGCCTCGGGAACATGGGCGAGGTCGAACTCGACGGGTCCACGGCAGCACGTCTCAAGGTCGATGAACAACGGGCCGTCTTTCGTGCTGAGCACATTGCCTGGATGCGGCTCGCCGTGGAGCAACTGCTCCACGGCGCCGCGCTCCTCGATCGCTCGTCGCAGGCTTGCCAGCCTGCCGCCGAGGAAGACGCGGTCTGCGTCGGCGAGGTCCGGCGAGCGATCCGGGTCGGCAACGATTTCTTCCGCCTCCGTGATCCGGTCCGTGAACCGTGGGCTCGGCAAATCGACCTTGCGCATGCCGACGTGCAGCAGTTCCAGCGCCTTGGCGCAGTCGACTGGTGAGACGTGAGGTGTCACGGGCTCGTAGTAGGTCCACAGCGTCACTGTGAAGCCATCGCGCGTGTACGCACGCGGGTCCGCCCGAGGCTCCAAAGGGCACACCGGGCATCCGACCTCGGCGAGCCGCTGAGCGAGCTCGACTTCGAACTGCGCAACCTCTTGTCCCACAGGGGCGACCCGGGCAAAGACGTCGCATGGCGTCAGCCGCAGTGCCAGCTTGTTCGAGTTGTGGAGCACGGTTGCGCCGCTGACTGGCAGGCCGAGCGATGCGGCGACCGAAGTCGCAGCCGCCATCGCACGCGTAACGTCGGACGTCTCCATTCTCAGATCTTGGCACACTGGCCGCCCGCAGTCTCCTCGATTTCTGCGTCAGGCGCGCGAACATCTGAACGGGAGAATTAGTGGGAACGTTTGGCGAGAGCCGACTACAGATCTTGAAAGGCCATGGGTGATCGTGCGGTTCTCGGTGTGTCCTGTGTGATGGTGATCGGCGTTTGGTCTACTCAGGAGTACGGCATCGACCACCTGGCCGCGATCGTGAAGAACCGGCTCAAACGGATCCAGTACCGACCCGACCTGATCGACGCCTTCTTCGCCCATACCGGACTGAACCTCGAAACAGAACCGCCGTAATGCCAGCGTTTCAAGACCTGGAGCCGCTAAGTCACTGCAGGATGATCGCTATCGCGATCAGGTACGCATGGATGGAACCCAGCCCGGGGATACCCTCGCCTCAAGCGCTCGGCTTTCGCCGTTTCTGCAGGGTTGACCGGTTGTCGAGCCGGGCCACGATAGGTGGAACGTGGCCAGGCATGTTGGAACTACTGGAGATGTGTCGCAGTCCGGACAAGGTCGGCGACGGCTCTGGACCGACTGTGCGGTGGCCAGGCGATCACGGTGGTGACTTTCGGCGCGTCCAGCACGGGCACGGCGGCGAGGTCACCGTGCAGTTGGGCTCGGCACGACTCCGGTGAGACCGCGCAAGCCCGGCCGAGCCCGACGAGCTGCAACAACTGCGCGTGGTCGCGGACCTGCGGGCCGGGGCCGGGTGGGTAGGTGCCGTCGGGGTTGGGCCAGCGTGGCAGGGGCAGGCCCGGCATCGCCGCGGGCCTGGGCGCCCTCGGCTGGAGAGTCGGCGTCGGCGCCCGCGACGATCAGCGCCGCAGGGCCGCAGTGGAGCGACTGCGCGCGGCCGGCGTCGACGCCTTCGGCGTACCCCTGGACGTGACCGACGACGCGAGCGCGACCGCCGCCGCACAACTGATCGAGGAACAGGCCGGGCGCCTCGACGTGCTCGTCAATAACGCCGCCATCGCCGGTGGCATGCCGCAGGAGCCCACCCGTGTCGATCCCGCCACCATCCGAACGGTCGTGGAGACCAACGTGATCGGCGTCATCCGCGTCACCAACACGATGATGCCGCTGCTGCGCCGCTCTGCCTCACCGCGGATCGTGAACATGTCCAGCAGTGTCGGCTCCCTCACCCGGCAGGCAGGACCCGCTGCAGAGCAGACGGCAGGTCCGGTGGCCGTGGCGTACGCGCCGTCGAAGACGTTCCTGAACGCCGTCACCCTCCAGTACGCCCGGGAGCTGAGCGGCACGAACATCCTGATCAACGCCGGCTGCCCCGGCTACGTCGCAACCGACCTCAACGGCTTCCGCGGCGTGCGCACCCCCGAACAGGGCGCGGCGATCGCCGTCAAACTCGCGACCCTGCCCGACGACGGCCCGACCGGCCAGTTCTTCAACGACACCGGCGTCGTGCCCTGGTGATGTGCACGGCGCACGTGCCGGGGTGAGGCCGCGTCGCGGAATCCGCGCGCAGACGCACCGACGTGCCGGCCAGCCCGACCACCAGATGGTCGTCACCGTCGAAGGCGATCCGGTCCCCGACTCGCAATACCGCTCCGTGCCCGGTCATCACGCCGCCGCCGTGGTGACCACCGCGTCCGGGTGCAGCGGACGGTCAAGCTCGGTGCAGAGCCGCTGGCGCCAGAGCAGGTGGTAGAGCACCGGCAGCACCGCGATCGGATCGCCGACCTGTTCGGCACCGTTCAGTAGGCCCGTCGGGACGGCGAACGCCGCGCGCAGCGCGGCGGCCGTGTCGGGCACGTGGTGGCGTGGGTGTCGGTAGCCGGCCAGCCATCGGAGGTTGGCCAGTAGCGTTTCCAGTGGTGCGCCACCGACCTCGTAGCGCCGGCCCAGCTGTGCGCAGGCGGTGCGGGCGGCGTCGAACGCGGCCTGGTCGCGAGGCTTGATTCGGTTGAGCGGGCGGCAGTCGAGGACCAGCGCCGTGCCGTCGGTCAGGCGCGCGAAGTAGTCGGGGGCGTGAGAGCGGGGCTTGCCTTCCGGGTGGTCCAGAACAGCCAGAACGGCTGTGAGGCGATATCGACGATGCTGGGCTCGAAGTCGAGCAGGACCAGCCTGTCCCGTTCTAGCCAGGACTCGTAGCCGATCAGGGTGCCGGTCGTGGCGGTCCGCCAACGGCCGACGAGGTTGCGCTGTCCCTTGTAGGAGGGGAATCCACGTACCGGCTGGCAGGACTCGAACGGCACACCCGCCAAGTTCTCCGGACTCCGCCACCGGCCCCGCCAACTACCCCGGATACCCACAACTTCAGCCGGACGGGACAACGACGGCTGATCCTGTCCGGTTGACCGTTGTCATCATGCAGTCACAGAGAGTATGGTCTAGACCTGCCGCCGCGTTGGGTGAACGCCTGTTCCGACCCACGCGCACCTCGGGTTGGCGTTCGCCACAAGCGTTTCCGCCCATCCGACCAGAGGAGTCCACATGTCACTCCGCCGAAGGATCGCCGCGGTGGCGGCAGGCGTGCTCGCCGCGCCGCTCGTGACGGTCGCCCTGCCCTCGGCGCCCGCGTTCGCGCACGGCTACGTCACTTCACCGCCCAGCCGTCAGGCCCAGTGCGCCCGTGGCCTCGTGCCGTGCGGCGACATCAAGTACGAGCCGCAGAGCGTCGAAGGCCCGAAGGGGCTGCGCAGCTGCAACGGCGGCGTCGCCCGGTTCGCCGAGCTGAACGACAACAACAAGGGCTGGCGGGTCGCCTCGACCAGCCGGTCCGTCACCTTCAACTGGACCTTCACCGTCCGGCACCGCACCGCGAACTACGAGTACTACGTCAGCGGCAGGCGGGTCGGCTTCTTCGACGGCGGCAACCAACAGCCCCCGGCCACCGTGTCGCACACGGTGAACCTGGGCGCCTCCGGCCGTCAGACGGTGCTCGCCATCTGGAACATCGGCGACACCGGCAACGCGTTCTACGCCTGCATCGACGTCAACGCCGGCTAAAACCAGTGAGTCCTACGTTCAGAACGCGTGAGTCCTACGTTCCGGTACCCCGAGTTCAACGCTCAGGAGCGCCCTGCCCTGTTCTGAACGTTGAATTCGGGTGTTCCGAACGTAGGACTCACGCGACGCGAACGTAGGACTCACGCGGAGCGGAGCGGGAGGTCAGGCGGTGAAGCCGCCGTCCACGTGCAACTGCGCGCCCGTCACGTAACGGGCCTCGTCGGACGCCAGGAACGCGACCGCCGCGGCGACCTCCTCGGGTGAGGCGTACCGACCGACCGCGGTGAAGCCGCGGATCACGTCGGCGCCCGGGCCGTCCGCCGGGTTCGAGTCGGTGTCCGTCGCACCGGGGTGCACCAGGTTCACCGTGATCCCCCGCGGCCCCAACTCCCGCGCCAACGCCTTCGTCATACCCGCCAACGCCGCCTTGCTCGCCGCGTACAGCGAAAACCCGGGGAACACCGCGCGCACCGAAACGTTGCTACCGATGCCGATGATCCGCCCGCCGTCACCGAGGTGCGGCAACGCCGCCTTCACCGCCACGAACGCCGCCCGCACGTTCACGTCGAAAGTCCGGTCGAACTCGGCCACGCCAAGCTCCTCCACCGGCCCGACGATGAACGCTCCGGCGTTGTTCACCAGCACGTCCAAGCCCCCCAACACGGCCACGGTCTCCTCCACCGCCGCGACCACCGCCCCCGGATCACCGCTATCCGCCTGAACCGCGACCACGCGCCGTCCAAGCCCCTTCACCCGGTCGACCACGTCTCCCAGGCTGTTCTGGTACGTGAACGCGACATCCGCGCCCAACTCGGCCAACCGCACGGCGATCGCGGCCCCGATTCCCCTGCTGCCGCCCGTGACCAGTGCGACCTTGCCTTCGAAGTTCATACCGACAACCCTGCCCGCACAACGCATCCACGTCCGGCGGGAATCGGACTCCGTGCTGCCACAACGAATCCCGGACGGCACGACCCGAGGCGACCGTGATCAGGTCCACCTGGTGGACCCGCGAATAATTCCCGTTGCGAGGCACGGGGAAGCTCGCATAGCGTTCGCGGTACACGAGGAAGGAGGTGGTCCGAAGTTGAATAGCTATAGGACTCGTCGTGAGGTGGCTGTCCGCTAGGACCGACCTTTCCCAGGTGGTCTGGGCGAATCCCAGGCAGCCACCCGGCCCCCGTGACCCCGAGCCCAGTCCAGCTCGGCCCGCACCGAGTGCGGGAAGCGGTCAGGGGGCCGCTTCACGTTCCCCGCCAGCCCGAATCCGCTCAAGCAGCTCAAGCAGCTCAAGTCAGCCCAAGCTCAAGTCAGCTCAAGTGCGAGCGCACTACGCGCAGGTCGGCCAGGAAACCCTGGTACGCCTCGTCACGGTCGGGAGCTCGGAGCACCGACGACGGGTGCACGGTCGCGATCACGTCGTACGGGTCGACGTGCTCCAGCCGACCACGACGCTCGCTGACCTTGTACGCGTTCCCCAGCACGGCCTTCGCCGCCGTCGCCCCCAGGCACACGATCAGGTCGGGCCGCACCTGCGACAGCTCCGCGTGCAGCCACGGCAGACAAGCCGCGACCTCGCCACGTGACGGCGCCTTGTGGATCCGCCGCTTCCCCCGCTCCGCGGGCACGAACTTGAAGTGCTTCACCGCGTTGGTCACGTAGACGCCCTCACGCGCCAGATCGGCCTCGTCCAACGCCTTGTCCAGCAGCCGACCGGCGGGCCCCACGAACGGCTCACCCTGCCGGTCCTCCACATCACCCGGCTGCTCGCCGACGAACATCAACCGAGCGTCCTCCGGTCCCGCGCCGAACACCGTCTGCGTGGCCGGTTTGTACAGGTCACAGCCCTCACACCCGGCCGCCGCACGACGCAGCGCCGCCAGGTCCGCGCCCTCGGGCACGAACGAGGCGGCGCTGGAGGTCCGCTTAGCGGTTGTCGTCACGGAAGGCGTCCTTGACCTTCTCCCCCGCCTGCTTCATCGAGCCCTTGGCCCGCTCGGCGCGCCCCTCGGCCTGCCACTGCTCGTTGTCGGTCGCGTCGCCGACGGCTTCCTTCGCCCGGCCCTTGAGCTCTTCAGCCTTGTTGCTGAACTTGTCGTCCGTACCCATGACCGGTCCTCTCGTCAGGCGTCTCGTGCCGTCCAGGAGTACCCGGCACCCGATCGGGGAAACTTTGACGACATGGGCGCCCACCTGGTCACCAACGCCGTGGACAACCCATCAGAGCAGGTCACAGCCTTGATCAACGGATGAGTTCCGGTGCCGCGAGACCCGCTGAACCCCTCCAATTTCGCCGAGCCGCACGCCCTCTACTACGGTGATCGTCTACGCGGTTGAAAAGCCAGCCGCAAGCCACCCGGCACCCGCGAGGGCACTCTGGGTCAGCGAGAGCTGTGGGCTTGCCTGTGCCTGCGACCGCGTGTCCGGACGCTCTCGCACTGCCGGCCTGGCTGACCGGTTACCGACGTGCGAGAGGAGCCCGACCGTGGTCGGGGACAACGGCCGTGACGATTCGCTGACCGCGCGGATCGCCGGCCTGGAGGCCGAGATCGCCGGTTTGCGGAAAGCGGTGCAGACGCGCACCGTGATCGGGCAGGCCACAGGCTTGATAGCCGCCGTGCAGGGCTGCACGCCCCAGGAGGGGTTCCAGCTGCTCGTGCGGATGTCGCAGCACCACAACGTGAAGCTGCACACCATCGCACTGAAACTGCTCGACCTCGCCGCCGAACTGGGCCCGCACCACGCCGTGCGCGCCGTGCACTCGACCGCAGAGCCAGCCGAGCCGTCCGAACCGGCCGAACCCATCGGGGCCGTCCAGACCGCAGCGCCGGCCGAACCGGTCGGGACGGAGCCACGCCGGGCCGACGAGTGGCCCGGCGTGGAGGTCGTGCACGCGGCACGTCGGCTGGTCGCGGCCTACGACGCGGCCCAGCACTCCGGGGACGACCGGCCCGAGGTGCGAAGACAGCTGGCCGACCAGGTCGCGCTGGCCGGTCGGCAGCTCGCCGAGAAGCTCACCGAGGTGGGCTGGCTCACCCCGGAACCGGCGGAGTAGACGCGACGACCGAGACGACCGCGAAGGAGTCGGCGGGCAGGCGAACCACCTGCCCGTCCACCTCCGCCCCCACGTCCGACGACAGCAGCACCTCACCCACCGACGCGTCGAGCCGGACCTTGGCGTCCGCCCCGAGGTTGCACACCACCCGCAGCGAACCCCGGTGCAGCACCAGCACCGATCCTTCTTCCCGCACCACGAACCGGTCCAGCCGCGGATCCGCGAGCTCCGGCCGTGACCGGCGCAGCGCGATCAACGCCCGGTACAGGTCGAACAGCTCCCGGTGCCCGGGCCCGGACACCTCGTCCCAGCGCAGCGTGGACCGGCGCACGGTCTCCGGGTCGATCGGGTCGGGCACCTCCGACTCGCCCCACCCGTGCCGGCCGAACTCCCGCCGCCGCCCCGTGCGCACCGCCTCGGCCAGCTCCGGGTCCGGGAACGACGCGAAGAACTGCCACGGCGTGCTCGCCGCCCACTCCTCGCCCATGAAGATCATCGGCGTGTACGGCGAGCACAGGACGATCGCCGCGCCCACCGCCTGCCGCTGCCACGACACCGTCGCCGACAGCCGGTCACCGGTGGCGCGGTTGCCGACCTGGTCGTGGTTCTGGAGGTAGGCGAGGAACCGGTAGCCGGGCAGCCGGTGCCGGTCCACCGGACGGCCGTGGCGCCGCCCCCGGAACGACGACCACGTGCCCGCGTGGAAGAACACGTCCCGCAGCGTCGTGCCCAACGCGCCCTCGAAGTCCGGGTAGTAGCCGAACGTCTCCCCGCTCAACGCCACGTGCAGCGCGTGGTGCAGGTCGTCCGCCCACTGCGCGTGCAGCCCGTGCCCGCCGCCCTCCCGCGCGGTCACCAGCCGGGCGTCGTTCAGGTCGGACTCGGCGATCAACGTCAGCGGACGGCCCGCGGCGGCCGACAACGCGTCCACCTCGACGGCCAACTGCTCCAGCACGTGCAGCGCGCTGCGATCCGCCAACGCGTGCACGGCGTCCAGCCGCAGCCCGTCCACGTGGAAGTCCCGCAACCAGCCGAGCGCGTTGTCGACCACGTACCGGCGCACCTCGTCGGAGCCCTCGCCGTCGAGGTTCAGGCCGGGCCCCCAGTCGTTGCTGCCCGCGAAGTACGGCCCGAACCGGTCCAGGTACGCGCCGGACGGCCCGAGGTGGTTGTAGACGACGTCCAGCAGCACGGCCAGCCCTCGCCCGTGGCACGCGTCCACGAACCGCTTGAACCCGTCCGGACCCCCGTACGGCTCGTGCACCGCTCCCCACAGCACGCCGTCGTAACCCCAGCCCGCCGTGCCGTCGAACGAGTTGACCGGCATCACTTCGACGTGCGTGACGCCCAACTCCACCAGGTGGTCCAGCCGCTCCACCGCGCCGTCGAACGTCCCGGCCGCCGTGAACGTGCCGATGTGCAGCTCGTAGACCACCGCACCCGGCAGCCCGCGCCCGGTCCACGCCTGGTCTGTCCACGTGAACGCCGAGTGGTCGTACACCCGGGACGCCCCGTGCACCCCGTCCGGCTGCCACCGCGACCTCGGGTCGGGCAGCGCGTCGTCCGAGTCGCCCAGCAGGAAGGCATAGGCGGTGCCCGCTTCCCCGGGTACGTCCGCGTGCCACCACCCGCTTTCCCCGGCCGCCATCTCGTGGTCCCGACCGTCGACCCGAACCCGGACGCGCTCGTGCGACGGCGCCCACACCGCGAAAGTCACCGATCTCCTCTGACCAACAAAGCCACCGGGTAATGATCAAGCATGTCGGCCACCCGCGGCGCGGCGGGACGGGAGGTGAGCACGTCGGTCCACTCCCCCGGCGGCAGCGGCAGCACCGTGTCACCCCAGCCGCCCGCGTCCGCCAAGCCCACCGGAAGCCGAGTCGCCACCGTGACCAGGCCGTTCCGCTCGAACGCGACCACGTGCGACGCCGCCTCACCCGACGCCGACAACGGCCGGTAGCCGCGGAACAGCTCAGGCCGTTCCCGACGCAACCGCAGCGCGCGCTGCACCACGAGCAGCTTGGCCGCACCCGAGTCGTCCACGTCCGGCAGCCAGCCGTCCTCGATCCGCTCCAGCAGCCGCCGCCGCACCTCGTAGTCCACCGGCCGCCGGTTGTCCGGGTCGACCAGGGACAGGTCCCACAGCTCGGTGCCCTGGTACACGTCCGGCACGCCGGGAGCGGTGAGCTGCACCAGCTTCTGCCCCAGCGCGTTGGACCAGCCCGGCGCCACGATCCGGTCCACGAACGACGCCACCTCGGCCGCCACCGGACCGGTCAGCACCTGCTCCGGCCACGCCTCCACGGCCGCCTCGAACTCCTCGTCGTGGTCGATCCACGTGGTGCGGACCTTCGACTCCTTGGCCGCCTTGTCCAGGTAGCCGCGCATCCGGTCGGCCGTGATCGGCCACGCGCCCACCAGCGACTGCCACGCCAGCATGTTCAGCGACGGCTCGTCGATCGGGTGCGCGGCGGTCCACCTGCGGACCAGTTCGGCGAACTCGTCGGGCACCTCGGCCAGCACCGCGAGCCGCGCGCGCACGTCCTCGGACCGCTTGGTGTCGTGCGTGGACAACGCCGTCATCGCCGCCGGGTACCCGGCCTCGCGCAACGCCGCCCGCGCGTGGAACTCCTCCGGTGGCACGCCGAACCGGTCCGGCGCGCCACCGACCTCGTTCAGCGCCACGAACCGGCTGTACCGGTAGAACGCGGTGTCCTCGGTGCCCTTGGCGACCACCATGCCGGACGTCTGCTGGACGCGGGTGGCCAGCTCGCCGTGCGGCTCGGCGCGCACCTGCCGGTCCAACGCCCGCGCCGCCGGCGATGTCGCCGCGCTCACCGCCGCCGCCCACGCGTCCAGCCCTTCGGGCAGGTAGGAGCGGTAGACGGGGAAGTGGACCATCACCTCGGCGACGGCCTGTTCGGCCTGCTCGCGGTCCGCGTCACGGACCAGGGCGGCGATCCGGCGGATCTCGGCGCGCAGGATCGTCCGGGTGATCAGCTCGCGGCACTCGTGCTCCACCGCGGCGAAGTCCGTCGGCACGCCGAACTCCTCGGCCAGCGCGGTGAACCCCGCCTCGCCCGCCGGGTCCACGAACAGCCCGCACACCTCGCGCAACGCGTCGTAGCCGGTGGTGCCGTCGACCGGCCACGACGCGGGCAGCCGCTCGTCCGCGCCGAGGATCTTCTCCACCACCAGCCACACGCCCGAACGTTCCTTCAGCCGCCGCGCGTACCCGCCGGGGTCGGACAGGCCGTCCGGGTGGTCCACCCGCAGGCCCGTCACCTCGCCCGCCGCCACCCACCGCAGCACCTCGCCGTGGGTGGCCTCGAACACCTCCGGTTCCTCGACGCGCACCGCGGCCAGCGAGGTGATGTCGAAGAACCGCCGGTAGTTCAGCTCCGAGTTGCCGCGCCGCCAGTCGACCAGCCGGTAGTGCTCGTGCTCCTCCTCCGACGCCTTGTCCGCGGCGAACGGCAGGAGCAGCGGCCCGGAGTCCCAGTCGATGTCGAAGTACTCCGCGTACCGGGAGGCGCGGCCGTGCCGGAGCACGTCCCACCACCAGGCGTTGGTGTCGTCGTGGCCGACCGCCATGTGGTTGGGCACGATGTCCAACACGAACCCGAGACCGGCCCGCTTCAGCGCCTTGTGCAACGCGACCCGGCCCGCCTCGCCGCCCAACTCCTCCCGGGCCCGCGTCGGGTCGACCACGTCGTAGCCGTGCGTCGAGCCGGGCGCCGCTTCCAGCACCGGCGAGGCGTACAGCGCTCCGACACCCAAGGCGTCCAGGTAGTCGACCACCACTTCAGCGTCCGCGAAGGTGAAGTCGGGCGTGAACTGGACCCGGTAGGTGGACGCAGGCGCCGCTTCACCGGGCGCCGCTTCCCTGGGCGCCGTCATTCCTGGCCCGTCCGCTGGAGCACGACCAACGACCGCGCCGTCAACGTGACCAGGCCGCCCGCCGGCACCGGTTCGCCGTCGTCGGGCGCGGTGACCTCGCCGGTCGCGGTGTCCACCACGACCGTCCACTGGAGACCGTAGCCCTCCTCGGGCAGGGTGACCTCGATGTCCTCGTGGTGGGCGTTGAACGCGAGCAGGAACGAGTCGTCCAGCACCCGCATCCCCCGCTGGTCGAGGTCCGGGATGCCTTCGCCGTTGAGGAACACCACGACGCAGCGGCCGAAGTCGTCACCCCAGTTCTGCTCCGTCATCTCTTCACCCGACGGCGTGAACCAGGCGATATCGCGCAGCTCGTCGCCCTTGCGGATCGGCTTGCCCTGGAAGAACCGGCGCCGGCGCAGCACGGGGTGCTGCCGTCGGAAAGCCGTCAACGCGGAGGTGAACTCCACCAGGTCGCGGTTCTTCTCCGCGAGCGTCCAGTCCACCCAGGACAGCTCGTTGTCCTGGCAGTAGGCGTTGTTGTTGCCCTGCTGCGTGCGCCCCAGCTCGTCACCGTGCAGCAGCATCGGCACACCCTGCGACAGCAGCATCGTGGCCAGCAGGTTCCGCCGCTGCCGCGCCCGAAGATCGTTCACGTCCGGGTCGTCCGTCGGCCCCTCGACGCCGCAGTTCCACGACCGGTTGTCGTCCGCGCCGTCCCGGCCGTCCTCGCCGTTGGCCTGGTTGTGCTTCTGGTTGTACGACACCAGGTCGTGCAGCGTGAACCCGTCGTGCGCGGTGACGAAGTTGATCGACGCGTACGGACGGCGGCCGTCGTCCTGGTAGAGGTCCGACGAGCCGGTGATGCGGGACGCGAACTCGCCCAGCGTAGCCGGCTCGCCACGCCAGAAGTCACGGACCGTGTCCCGGTACTTGCCGTTCCACTCCGTCCACAACGGCGGGAAGTTGCCGACCTGGTAACCGCCGGGCCCGACGTCCCACGGCTCGGCGATCAGCTTCACCTGGCTCACCACCGGGTCCTGCTGCACCAGGTCGAAGAACGTCGACAGCCGGTCCACGTCGTAGAACTCGCGCGCCAGGGTCGCGGCCAGGTCGAACCGGAAGCCGTCCACCCGCATCTCGGTCACCCAGTACCGCAGCGAGTCCATGATCAGCTGGAGGGTGTGCGGGCTGCGCACGTTCAGCGAGTTCCCGGTGCCGGTGTAGTCCATGTAGAACTCCGGCTCGTCGTCCACCAGCCGGTAGTAAGCCTGGTTGTCGATACCGCGCATGGACATCGTCGGGCCGAGGTGGTTGCCCTCGGCGGTGTGGTTGTAGACCACGTCGAGGATGACCTCGATGTCCGCCTCGTGCAGGGCCCGCACCATGCCCTTGAACTCCTGCACCTGGTTCGCCGACTCCGGCAACGCCGCGTAACCGGCGTGCGGCGCGAAGAACCCGATCGTGTTATAGCCCCAGTAGTTGCGCAGGCCCTTCTGATCCAGCCCGTGGTCGGTGATGAACTGGTGCACCGGCATCAGTTCGACGGCCGTGACGCCGAGGCTCTTCAAGTGCTGGACCACCGCCGGGTGCGCCAGGCCCGCGTACGTGCCGCGCAGCCGCTCCGGCACCTCGGGGTGCAGCATGGTCAGGCCGCGCACGTGGGCCTCGTACACGACGGACTCGTTGTACGGCGTCTTCGGCGGCCGGTCGTTCGCCCAGTCGAAGAACGGGTTCACCACCACGGACAGCGGAACGTGACCGGCCGAGTCCTGGTCGTTGCGGGTGCCGGGCGCGCCGAACCGGTAGCCGAACAGCGACTCGTGCCAGTCCACACCACCGCTGATCGCCTTGGCGTACGGGTCGATCAGCAGCTTGTTCGGGTTGCACCGCAGGCCGCGCTCCGGCTCGTGCGGGCCGTGCACGCGGTAGCCGTACTTCTGTCCCGGGCCGACGCCCAGGAGGTAGCCGTGGTGGACGAAACCGTCCACTTCGGGCAGTCGCACGCGGGTCTCGGCGCCGTCGTCGTCGAACAGGCACAGTTCGACGTACTCCGCGACCTCCGAGAACAGGGTGAAGTTGGTGCCGACGCCGTCGTAGCCCGCACCGAGCGGGTAGGGCGTTCCGGGCCAGGGCCGCACAGGATTCCTCCGGGACGAGCTGGGACGATCCGACCCGTACCGTTCTAGATCATGTCCGGCCGGCGTGCGACCTGGCGAGTTGACCGCGGGCGGCGACCAACAGCAGGCGGGCCTCCTGGAGTTCGCAGTAGCGCAGGTGTTCGCAGGCGGCTTCGGCGCAGGCCACGGCCTGGGCCAGAGCCTTGTCGGCGTCCGCGTCGACGCGCCGGAGGATGGCGCGCAGGGATTCTTCGGCGTTGCGGGCGCCGGACAGCGAGTCGGCCAGGTTCGCCGGCCTCACCGCCGTGAGGATCCGCTCGACGGTCGCTTCGAGAGCGTCGGCCGGGGTGCTCGGCGCGGTGCTCGTGGCAGCGGCGCCCATCGGGGCAGGGCTCTGCGGGGTGCTTTGCTCGGGCACCATCCCGGTGCGGGACACCAATTCGGTGTTCACGGGTGAATGCCACCTCCAACCATGGCGCGGGTGACGGCTTGACGATACCTCGCGGCTGGGCCGCGTGCTGTGACGTGGGTGTTTCGCTTCGCGCGCAAGCGCTTCACGGCCGGCCGCCGGCGCGGGGAGCGCGGCTTTCGGCCAGCACGGCGGCGACGCGACGCACCCTCGGGTCGGCGAACAGGTCGTCGAGCCCGACGGGCAGTGGGATGCGCCAGTTCGGGTACTGGTCGGTGGTGCCGGGCAGGTTGGGCTGGCGGGTCTCCCCCAGCGCATCCTGTGGCGATGTCAGCACGAGCACGGAACGGGCCTTCGCGAGAAGTGCGTGGAACGCGGTAACCAAGTCATCGGCATCCACGCCTTCCTGCTTGAGGAGTTCGAGCAATTCGCCGCGTTCGCGCTCGGCGGCCCGGAATTCCCGGTCGACCGGCCCGTCAAACCGGTCCAGCTCCGCTCGTACCCGAACGTGTTCGGCGGCCAGGAACCCGGCCACGGTCGGCAGGTCGTGGGTGGAGATGCTGGCCATCGCCGACGTGGTCCACTTCTCCGGCGGGATCAGCGGGTGGTCCGGCAGGTCGTACTCGCGCTGGAACCACAGCACCGCCGAGCTGAGGATGCCGTGCTCGTGCAACGCCGCGGTGACCCTCGGCTCGATCGTGCCCAGGTCCTCACCCACGACGACGGCGTTCGCGCGGTGCGCCTCCAGGGTCAGCACGGCCAGCATCGCGTCCTCGTCGTAGTAGACGTACGTGCCGCGCTTGGGCGGCTCGCCCGGCGGGACCCACCACAGCCGCCACAGGCCCGCCACGTGGTCGATGCGGATGCCGTCCGCGTGCCGCAGCACGCTGCGCACCACCGCCCGGAACGGCTCGTAGCCCTGCTCGGCGAGCCGATCGGGTCGCCACGGCGGCAGGCCCCAGTCCTGCCCCTGCTCGCTGAACGCGTCCGGTGGCGCGCCGACCGTGACGTCCGCGGCGAACGCGTCGCGCACCGCCCACGTGTCCGCGCCGCCGGGGTTCACGCCCACCGGCAGGTCGTGCACGACGCCGACGGGCATGCCCGCGTCGTGCGCGGCGCGGCGTGCGGCGGCCAGCTGCTGCTCGCACAGCTCCTGGAGCCACGCGTGGAACGCCACCCGTTCGGGGTCGGCGGTCGCCGTGGCCGGGTCCTGCTGCGCGGCCGGCCACTCGCGCCAGTCCGGGCCGTGCGCCTCGGCGAGCGCGCAGAACCGGGCGAAGTCGAGCAGGTCGCCTTCGGGCGCGTGGTGCTCTTCGTGCCGCCAGAGCAGTTCCAGCGCTTTCGCCTTCGCGGCCCACACCGCGTCGTAGTCGATCAGGTCGGTGTCGTTCGGCGGGCGCAGCGCGTCGATCTTCGCCCGGGTCTCCGGGTCGGCGTTCGCGTAGGCCGGGATGTCGGCGATCCGCAGGTAGAGGGGGTTGGCGAACCGGCGGCTCGACGGCGAGTACGGGGACCGCTCGACCGGTGAGGTGGGGCTGATCGCCTGCACGGGGTTGACCAGCAGCACGCCCGCGCCCAGTTCGGCGGCGCTGCGCCGGGCCAACGTCGCCAGGTCGCCGTAGTCGCCCATGCCCCACGACTCGGCCGACCGCATCGCGTACAGCTGGAGCATCCAGCCCCACGACCGGGGGACGGGCCGGAGCTTGCGCGGCGCGACGATGACCGTGCGGTCGCCGAAGCGGTGGTAGCCGAGCGGGAGCGCGGCGGGCAGCTCCAGCCGTCCGCCGTCCTCCAGGTCGACCGTGCCGGTCTCCGCCAGCACGTCACCCTCGCGGAGGACAACTGTTCCGGGTGGTTTCGCGGGCGCGGCGAGCGCGCGGCGCACGGCCTCCGGCGTCGAGGCGTCCACGTCCAGCTGTGCGAGGACGGCCACCACCACGTCGGGGTCGACGTCCGCCCGGCGTTGTCCCGCGTCCTCGTAGTAGGTGGCCACACCGTGTGCCTCGGCCAGTGCCGCGAGCTCGTCGTCCACGACGGACAGCTTCGCCCTCACCTCGGGTCGGAAGCCAGGGCGGTGACGTCCGGTCACCCGAAGGTTGCAGAAAGTTCCCCGTGGGTAACAACCCGTCCGGGTGATCAGCGCTCCGGCCGCGGCCCGGTCGAGTCACGGACCGCGAGGTGCACGGTGGGTGGCTTGGTCTCGTGCTCCTCGCCGCGCAGAGTCGCCAGCAGCACGTCTACGGCGTGCTCACCGCGTTCGCGCCAAGCTCCCTCGACCGCGGTGATGCCCACGGCGCGGGCCAGGTCCGGGCCCTCCAGGCTGACGATCGACACGTCGCCGGGCACGTCCCGCCCGTCGCGGCGCAGCCGCAGGAACACCCCGAGCGCCACCTCGCCGCTGGTGGTGATGACGGCGGTCGGCAGGGGTTCGGCGTCCAGCAGCGCGTCCACCACCTGCTCGCCGCCCGCGACCGTGGACGACGACCACAGCGTCCACTCCGGACGGACCAACAGCCCTTCGGCGACCAGGAGCTCGTCGTAGAACTCGTCGATGTCGCCGGCCAGCACCAGGGCGACGTCCCGGTGGCCCAGCCCCATGAGGTGGCCGACGGCCAGCCGCAGCGCCTCACGCAGGTCTTCGTCCCGCACCGAGACCACGGGCACGTCCAGGCTCCTGAGCGCGGCGTCCTCGGAGTCGGTGAGGTGCACCGACAGGGCCAGCACGCCGTCCACGCGTCGGCCCAGCGGCAGCTCCTCGAAGAACCGCCGGCGCCCCTCGGCGTCCTTGAGCACGTAGAGCAGGACGTCGTACCCGGCCTGCCGCAAAGCGCCCTCCGCGCCCGCCAGCAGGTCGCCGCGCGCGACGTCGGCGGTGAGCACCGCGATGGCGTACCGCCGCCCGCCCGCGAGGCTGGACGCGTCCCGTGCGATCGCGTACCGCATCTTCTTGGCGACCTCGGTGACGTACCGGCGGGTCGCCTCAGAGACGCCGGGCTCGCCGCGCAGCGCGCGCGACACCGTCGCCGCGGACACCCCGGCGGCCCGCGCCACGTCGGACATGCTCGTCAACTCACACCTCCCGGCCTGGTACGAGGTTAGCGAGAACCGTACGGTTGCCTTGTCGCGAGCACCCTGCGAGACGTGATCGGCACCCTCCGGAAGGATTTACATGAAGCCCGGCGACCAGGCACCCGACTTCGACCTGCCCGACCAGGACGGGACGCCCCGCAAGCTGTCCGAACTGCTCACCGGCGGGCCCGTGGTGCTGTTCTTCTACCCGGCCGCGATGACCCCCGGCTGCACCGCGGAGAGCTGCCACTTCCGCGACCTGGCGGCGGAGTTCGCCGAGGTCGGGGCGCAGCGGGTGGGGATCAGCCGTGACGCGGTGGAGCGGCAGAAGGAGTTCGCCGACAAGCACGACTTCGGCTACCCGCTGCTCTCCGACGGCGACGGCGCGGTGGCCGGGGCGTTCGGCGTGAAGCGCAAGCTCGGGCCGCTGCCCGTGAAGCGGCACACGTTCGTCATCGACACCGACCGGACCGTGATCGAAGTCATCAAATCCGAGTTCGCCATGAACGCCCACGCCGACAAGGCGCTGACCGCGCTGCGCCAGCGGGACTCTGTTTGATTGCCGCTGCTCCGCAGACGGCGGGCTCGGTCGCCTCGAAGTCGACCGCTCGCGACCCATTTTCCGACGATCGAAGAGCGTGATCGCCGGAAAATGCACCGCGAACGATCGACGCGACCTCGCTTCTCAGCGGCCGGGAGCTTCCGGTCGGCGGCCCGGCGTTCCGGTCGGAGCTAGCGGCCGGGGGGTTCCGGTCGGAGGCCGGCCAGGACGAAGTCGGCGATCTCGGCGCCGAGCCGGGCGGGGGATTTGGGCCCGTCCGGCCGGTACCAGGTGGGCAGCTGGTTGACCACGCCCAGGGCGATCAGCACGGTGGTCTCGGCCGGCACGGCGGAGCTGAACTCGCCCGCCTCCTGGGCCTGCTCCACCACCGCGCGGAACGTCTCGTGGTAGCGCCGCCGCTCGGACCGGAAGCTCGCCATCCGGTCCGCGTCCAGCCGGTGCATCTCGCGGACGAACACCGCCGTCTCGTCCACGCTCTCGGCGGTCGTCTCGACCAGGCTGACCAGGATCCGCCGCACGGTGGTGGCGGCGTCGAGCCGGGCCGACACGATCCGGTCCAGGTCGGTCATCTGCCGGCCGATCAGCGACCGGTAGATCTCGAACAGCAGGTCGTCCTTGGACTCGAAGTAGTGGTAGAGCGCGCCCTTGGTGACGGAGGCGGCGTCGACCACCTCCTGCACCGTCGTCGCGTCGAACCCCTTCGCGGCGAACAACCGCACGGCCGCGCCCACGATCCGCTCGGACGTCGCCCCGGTCCGCCGCGCCACGGTCAGGCCCCTGGCGCCAGCGCGCGCACCAGGTCGAGCTGGTCCGCACCGGTGGGCAGCAGGGCGATGACGGGCGTGTCCACGCCGTTGGACGCGTACTTCGCCACCCGCGCCCGGCACTCGTCCACGCTGCCGTGCACGATCAGCGCGTCCACGACCTCGTCCGGGATGAGCGCGCCCGCGCCACGCCGGTCACCGGCCGCCCACGCCTCGTGCATCGGGCGCAGCGCCTCCCCGCGCCCCAGCCAGTCGTGGAACGCCGCGTAGGCGGGCACGGTGAGGTAGGTGCTGATGAGCATCCGACCCAACGCGCGCGCCGCGTCGGCGTCCTCGGTCGGGCACACGAAGATCCGCGCGGCCAACTCGCCGCCGCCCATCTCGGCGCGCACCTTGGCCACGTCGTCGGCGCCGAGCCAGTTGGTGATGGCGCCGTCGGCCTCACGCCCGGCGAGCCGCAGCATCCCGGGGCGCAGCGCGGCCAGCATGATCGGCACCCGGTGCTCGGGCTTGCGCTCCAGCTTGAAGCCGCGCACCGAGAACGTCTCGTACTCCTCGGTCACCTTCTCGCCCGCCAGCGCCGCCTTGAGGAACCTCAGCGTGTCCCGCGTGCGCTTGAACGGCTCGGTGAACGGCACGGAGTTCCACCGCTGCACGATCACCGGGGACGACGACCCGATGCCCAGCACGAACCGGCCGCCGGACACCTCGGCCAGCGTGGCGGCCGTCATGGCCAGCGTCGCCGGGCCGCGCGTGTAGACGGGGGCGATCGCGGTGCCCAGGCGGACGCTGTCGGACCACTGGGCGGCCAGGGCCAGCGGCGTGAACGCGTCCGTGCCCGCGGTCTCCGCCGACCACACGTCCGTGTAGCCGAGATCGGCCAGTTCGGCCACCAGCGCGCGGTGGTCGAGCACCGGCACACCGGTCAACGGCAAGGTGATTCCCCAACGACCCACGATCGCCTCCCTGAAACGCTCGGACCGCCACCGTACCGCAGGTACCGACCAGTCGGTATGTCCGCCGACGACACATCGGCCTACACCGCCGCCGAACAGAGCTCTGCCCCGCCGGTCGGGGTACCGGCGGGGCAGAACAGGGGAGGTCGTCTACTGGGCTGCGAACGTCAGAGCGAGATGCCCCGCTCGCCCAGCCAGCCGACCGGGTCGATCTTCTGCGAGCCGTTGATCCACACCTCGAAGTGCAGGTGGGGACCGGTGGACTGGCCGCGGTTGCCCATGGTGGCGATCTGCTGGCCGGCGCGCACCTGCTGACCCTGGGACACCAGGGTCTCGTTCACGTGGCCGTAGATCGTGATCGTGCCGTCGTTGTGCTGCACGCGCACCCACAGGCCGAAACCGGACGCGGGGCCGGACTCGACCACGACGCCGTCCATCACGGACAGGATCGGCGTGCCGATGGCGTTCGCGATGTCCACGCCGTAGTGGGTCGTGCCCCAGCGGGCGCCGTAGCCCGAGGTGAACGAGCCCTCGGCGGGCTTGACGACCGACGGACGCCGGGCGGCCTGCTCGGCGGCGACGCGAGCCGTCTCCTGCTGGGCCGCCTGCTGGGCCGCCTGCTCGGCCGCGACGCGCGCGGCCTCCTGCTGCGCGGCCTGCTCAGCCGCGACCCGGGCCTGCTCCGCGGCGACGCGGGCCTGCTCGGCGGCTGCGGCTTCCTGCTGCTTCTTGAGCTCGACCTGCCGCACGGTGTAGGTGTTCGACGCGTGCTGGATCGCCTGGTCGATGCACTGCCGGACGATGAGCCCTTCGGACCGCATGAGCTTCGCGGCCTCGAACGAGGGCTGGACCGAGTGCACGGTCCTGACCTCGGGAGCCTTGGGCGCCGAGGTGGCGGCGAGCGCCGCGATCAGGTCTTCGCTGGCGGCGAGCGGGATGATCGGGGTGTCACCGCCGCTCATGGGGCCGGCGGCGCCGACTCCGGTGGCGAGGGCGCCGGCCGCGACCACGACGGCCGCGACCCTGCCGCTGATGGGTTTCCGGTCCTGCTCCGCGCGGTGGGAGCTGCGGTTGCCGGTGGTGTTGGGGGGCGCTGAGAACGCGCGTCGACCACTGGCTTTCGAATGCCGTGCCAAGGTGTTGCCTTCCTGCATCGGGGAGCACGGGCCGGCCAAAGGGACGCCTGGCGGGGGATCCAGGTGGCGCCGCTTTCGGGGAGCGACGCCGTGTCCCTTTGGTGACCGAACCGTGACATGCGGCCGGAACCGTAACCCGATGTGACAGGAATGGGCAACCCCCAGCGGGATTGCTGGGCCTTTTGGTGAGAAGGACCACGGAAGGTGACTCTACGTGTTCAGTTCCTCATGGCTTCCGTGGTGGTCCGTTATAAAAGGCCTGGTCAGAGGTGACGTAAGCCGTGACGGAACGGCGTCCGAGGGCCGTTACCGGTAGCGCGGGTCCACCGGCGGCAGCGGCGCGACTTCCTTGCCCTGGTGGATCACGTTCATCGCCCTGAACCAGGTCGGTGCGGCCACCAGACCACCGTAAACACCGTTGGCCTCGTTGGTCCCGCACAGCCTCGGCGGGTTGCCGATGCAGATCACCTGCGGTTGCGCGCCATCGGTGAAAGTCATCACCGCGCCACCGAACTGGGGGGTGGCGCCCATGAAGGCCACGGAGTGGTGGTTCTCGGTGGTGCCGGTCTTGCCGATCATCGGCCGGTTCCAGCCGGCCGACGCACCCGCGGCCGTGCCGCCGGGCTTGGTGTCGGCGCTCATGCCGTTGGCCAACGCGTTCGCCACCTCGGGCGCGACGGCCTGGTCGCACGGCGTTTCCTTCAGCTGCACGGGCTGCCCGTTGCGGTCCACGACCTTCTCGACCGGCGTCGGCGGGCACCACTTGCCGCCGCTCATGATCGTGGCCGAGACGTTCGCCAGTTCCAGCACGCTGGTCGGACCGGCGCCGAGGGTGAACGAGCCGCTGTTGTCCCGCTTGTAGGTGTCGCCCTGGGACGGTCCGTTCGAGCCGTCCGGCTTGAGCGGGTTGCCCTCGTTGTTGACGCCCTGCATGGACTCGCGCAGACCCAGCCGGTGGGCCATGTCCACCACGTTGTTCAGGCCGGCCTTCTCCTCCAGGATGATGAACGCGGTGTTCGGCGACTGCGCCAACGCCTCCGTCAACGTCATCTTTTCCTTGTAGTTGCCGGCGTTCTTGACCGTGTACGGCTTGCTGCCGTTCTTGTAGACCCGCGAGGTGTACGTCTTCGGCACGTCGATCTGCTTGTCGATGCCGGTGATGCCCCGCTCCAGCGCGGAGGCGGCGGTGAACACCTTGTAGATCGAGCCGGCGCCGAACTTGGTCACCTCGGCCGGGATCGAGTAGGCGCTCTGCCCGGCGTCGGCGTTGTTGCCGAAGTCGCGGTTCGCGGCCAGCGCCCGCACCCGGTGCCGGTCCGGACCCGGTTCCACGACGGCCATCGCGTTGGCGATGCCCGGCTGGGTCTTGGGCACCTGCGCCTCGGCCGCTTCCTTCGCGGCACGCGTCGCCACGGGGTCCATGGTGGTGCTGATCGTGTAGCCGCCGCGCCGCAGCTCGTCGACCGGCAGGCCGGCCTTCTCCAGGTAGTCGATCAGGTAGCGGCAGAAGAAGCCGTAGACCGGGCCGTCGCCCGCGCCGACGCAGCCGTTGGGCAGCAGCTTGAGGTCGGGGACGACGCCGATGTCGGCGGCCTTGTACTCGGCGGCCTTCTCCTCGGCGTCCTTCGCGTCCGGGCCGAACGCGCCGTTGTCGCGCATCCGGTCGAGGACGGTGTTGCGGCGCTTGATCGCGGCGTCCACGTCGGAGCCCGGGTTGAGCCGGCTGGGCTCGTTCACCAGGCCCGCGAGCATCGCGGCCTGCGGCACGGTCAGCTTGTCCGGGGTGGTGTCGAAGTAGGTGCGGGCCGCCGCGCCGACGCCGTACGCGCCGTTGCCGAACGGGACGACGTTGAGGTACGCGGTGAGGATCTCGTCCTTCGTCATCTTCTGCTCGAGCTGGGTGGCGATGCGCGCTTCGCTGATCTTGCGGCCGATCGTCGCCTCGGTCGCCTTCTCGTACGCCTCTTCGGAGCCCTTGCCCACGACGAACGCGAGGTAGTTCTTCACGTACTGCTGGGTGAGCGTCGAGGCGCCCTGCGTCGTCTCACCGTCCACACCGGCCTTGGCGGCGGCACGGGCGATGCCCTGCCAGTCGACGCCCTTGTGCTCGAAGAACCGCTTGTCCTCGACCGCGATGATCGCGGCCTTCATGGTGTCCGAGATGCCCTCGGACGGGACCGGGATGCGGTACTGGTCGTACAGGTAGGCGATCGGCTGGCCGTGCATGTCCAGCACGGTGGTCACCAACGGCAGCTCGGCCTTGGTCAACTCACCGGAGGTCTGGTCCACGGTGTCCGCGGCCCGGTTGGACGCCAGCCCGAGACCTCCGACGACCGGGAACAGCATCGCCGCGACGAGCACCCCCGCCATCAGGCACAACCCCATCAACTTGATCAGACCTGTCGCGCGCGCGGCGAACACTGAACCAGCAACCCCTTCCAAGCACCGCGGGAAGCCCCCACTGACTAAGTCGCACGACGACCACCGCGGGTTGCCCGAGGCCGGGCAGAAGTTTTGCGGGGTGATCTCCGACGACCGTTGTCGAAGTTACTCCTGCCCACGGAAGCCCGTGGTCAAACCCCGGTGGGCCGAACGGAGGCGTGCGCCAGGCACGGGCGGGTGATCAGCCTCACGTCGTGCGGACGGCTCCGGCGGACGGCTTTCAGCGGGGTCGCACCCAACGCGTTACACCTCGGCGCGTGACGGCTCGGCGGGTAGCGGCCCAGCGGGTGGCGGTGGCGGGCGGCGGGTGGCGGTGGCGGGTGGCGGTGGCGGGCGGCGGTGGCGGGCGGCGGTGGCGGTGGCGGGCGGCGGGTGGCGGTGGCGGTGGCGGGCGGCGGGTGGCTCGTCACCGGGTGGCGCGCAGCCGGATCGTCGCGCTGGCCCGACGCACCTCGACCCCCGCGTGGTTGGGCAGCACGTCCTCCAGGAACGCGTACCCCTTCAGCTCCTCGTCCGCCCGCCGCGACACCGTCCGCCACCACGTGGCGATGTCCACCCACCCCGGCGCGGACAGCGAGCCGCCGAAGTGCTGCACCGACAACGCGGCGCACAGGTTCGCGAACCGCACCCGCTCCACCAGCGGCCACCCGGCCAGGGTGCCGAGCACGAACCCGGCCCCGAACACGTCACCCGCCCCGGTCGAGTCGAGCGGCGCGACGTTCAGGCCCGGCACGTCCGCCACCTCGCCGGTGGCCGAGTCGACCGCGACCGCCCCGCCACCGCCGCGCGTCACCACCACCACGGGCACGTGTTCCGCCAACGCCGCCGCAGCGCGCTCAGGCGTGTCGCACCGCGTGTACCGCTGGGCCTCCGCGTCGTTGGGCAGGAACACGTCGTACCGCTCCAGCCGGCGCAGCAGCTCGGGCGCCCACAGCCCGGTCCGGTCCCAGCCGATGTCGGCGAACAGCAGCGCGCCCTGCTCCTTGGCCCGGATCACCCACCGCTCGTCCTCGGCGCCCACGTGCACGAAGCACGCCCGCGTCCGGGGCGGGGGGTCCAGCATCTCGTCGGCCGACACGGGCGGCCGGTGGCCGTGCGTCACCATCGAACGGTCGCGGTCCATCGCCATCGACACCGTGACCGGCGAGTGCCAGCCGTAGAACCGCCGGCAGTAGGAGAGGTCGACGCCCTCCTGCTCGGCCAGCACCTCCCAGCAGAAGTCGCCGTAGGCGTCCTCGCCGAACGCGGCGGACAACGCGGTCCGCAGCTCCAGCCTGCTCAGCGCCACGGCCAGGTTGGCGATGCCTCCCGGGCACGAGCCGAGGCCCTCGGCCCACACCTCCGTGCCGGGCGCGGGCGGGCGCGGCAGACCGGTGAAGATGATGTCCAGGAACACCGTGCCGGACAGCAGCACGTCGAACACGGGCGAACTCGCCGGGGCGGGAGCCGGACCCGACGACCGCGTGGGCGGCGCGACGGGCGGCTGGGGCGGCGGCACTGGCGGAGGCGTGTCGGCCATCCCCACACGATGCCAGTCCGGTCAGCCGTTCACAGCGGCGAACATCTCCCGCATCCGCGCCAACGCCCGGTGCTGGGCCACGCGGACCGCGCCGGCGGTCGAACCCACGGCCGCCGCGGTCTCCTCCGCCGACAGACCAACCGCGATCCGCAGCACCAGGATCTCGCGCTGCCGCACGGGCAGCTTCTGCAACAACTGGGTGACGTGCCCGATCATCTCGCCGGTCATGGCCCGCTGCTCCGGCCCGTCCTCCAGGGCGGGCGTGTCGGGCAGCTCGGGCACGACCTCGGCACGGCTGCGCACCGCACGTCTTCGCGCGTCGGCGACCTTGTGCGCGGCGATGCCGTACACGAACGCGAGGAACGAGCCGGGCTCGTACCGGTACGTGCCGAGCGCCGACACGACGGCCAGGCAGACCTCCTGGGCGATGTCCTCGGCCGAGACGAGCGTGCGCTCGCGCGAGCCGACCCGTGCCCGGCAGTAGCGCAGCACCAGTGGCTGGATGCGCGCCAGGACCTGGCCGATCGCGCGCGGGTCACCCAGCAGCGCCTCGTCGACCAGCTCGGACAGGTCCGCCTCGGCCAGCCACCGCGCGGTGACCCGCTCCGGGTCGCCCACCGCGACCAGCCTGACCCCGCGATGACCGGGCACGTCCGCGTCGCCGCGGACCGCAACAGTCTCGACCTCGACGTCGGCTCGCACGGATGCGTGCTGCACCATCCGGCGACCTCCTCACGCTCGTCAACCTCCGGCCATCCCGGCTCATTGATGTAGAGCGCGTGGAAGGGCTCCTGATACCGGAATGGTGAAAAGCCGACCACGGTCCGACGGAGCGTGGTGGAACGACACCCGAGCGCGACGGCGGATGAGCCGATCGGCCGAGTGGCAGCCGCCGGCTACTTCACCATGGCGAACTGCCGCACACCCAGGTGGCCCACCCGGAAGCCCGCTTCGGAGTAGGCGAGGTAGAACTCCCACATCCGGCGGAACGTCTCGTCGAACCCGAGCGCGGCGACCTCGTCCCAGCGGTCGAGGAAGCGCTCGCGCCACCGGCGGAGGGTCCGGGCGTAATCTTGGCGTCCACGCCGAGCCTGGCGAAGAACGCGTGCGGCCGGTGGATGCGCATGACGGGCGCGTCCGGACCGCCCGCGCCGAGCCCGCGCCCACCGGGCAGCAGCACCCTCACCGGCAACGAGCGCACCGCGCGGCGGAACAGGGATTCGGCGATCCGGGCGCGGAACGCGGACCTGGGCGGCTTCCGCAGACCGGGCCAGCTCCCCTGGCCTGGACGGGGCAGGTCGACGGTGCTCATCGGCTACGCCTCCGTGGCACGCGTCGATCCCCTGGTCGACGCGATCGGTCGGTTCAGGGTTACCACGTGTCACCCGGCTCGACCAGCGTGATTCCGGCGCTCGGCGACCCGCGAGAATGACCGCCGAGCGAGTCGACCGGTGGAGGGGCTGGAGATCACGGTGATCGAGCAGGTGGGCGTGCGGACGGACCAGGGCGACTTCGACGCGATCGCGGCGGGTCCCGAGGACGGTCGGCCGGTGTTGCTGCTGCACGGCTTCCCCGAGGCCGCATTGGAGTGGGAGCACCAGGTCGCGGTGCTGGGCCGCGAGGGGTTCCGGGCGGTGGCGTTCGACCAGCGCGGCTACTCCCCCGGCGTGCGGCCGGAGCGTGCCGCCGAGTACGGCGTGGACGCGCTCGTCGGCGACGTGCTGGCGGTGGCGGACTCGTTCGGCTGGTCGACGTTCGACCTGGTCGGCCACGACTGGGGCGGCGCGGTGGCGTGGTGGACCGCGTCGGAGCACCCGGACCGGCTGCGGAAGCTCGCGGTGGTGTCCACGCCGCACCCCGGCGCGCTCGCCGACGCGCTGCGCACCGACGAGGACCAGCACATGCGGTCCGGGTACATGGTCGACTGGCGCAACAGCAACACCGAGAAGCGGATGCTGGCCGAGGACGGCGCGGCGTTGCGGCAGATGTTCGAGTGGCGGGTGCCGCCGAGCCGGGTGGACGAGTACGTGCGGCGGCTGTCCGAACCGGGCGCGCTGACCGCCGCCCTGAACTGGTACCGCGCCGGTCGGCCGGGCGGGAAGGCCGGGAAGGTGTCCGTGCCCACGATGTACGTGTGGAGCACGGAGGACGTGGCGTTCGGCTCCACGGCGGCGTTGGCCACCGGCGACTGGGTCACCGGTCCGTACCGGTTCGAGATGCTGGAGGACCTGTCGCACTGGGTGCCGGAAGAGGCCCCCGAGCTGCTCACGTCGCTCCTTTTGGAGCATCTCTCACACTGATTGAACCGCGCCGCGACGCGGGACGTGTTCTGGCGTATGACGGAGTTGACCTACTCGGAGCGCAGGGTCGCGACCCTCGCCGCGTGTGGCCACAGCAACCGGGCGATCGCGATGCGGTTGCACATCACCGTGAGCACGGTCGAGCAACACCTCACCAGGGTCTACCGCAAGCTGTCGGTGGCCAGCAGGGCGGAGCTGAAGGGTCACCAAGCGCTGGTGTGACGGGTTCCCGGTCGAGGGCAGACCCTAGGGTGGCCCCATGCGGGTCGCCGGGTTGCTGCTCGCCGCGGGCGCCGGACGGCGGTTCGGCGGGCCCAAGGCGCTGGTGTCGCACGGCGGCGTGCTCTGGGTCGACCGGGCCGCGGGTGTGCTGCGTGACGCGGGGTGCTCGCCGGTCGTCGTGGTGCTCGGCGCCTCGGCGTCGTCGGTGCGCGCGCGGGCGGCGTTGGACGGCTGCGTCGTGGTCGACAACGCCGAGTGGGCCACCGGCATGGGGTCGTCGTTGCGGGCCGGCCTGGCGGCGCTGACCGGCACGGACGCCGCGGCGGTCGTCGTGCTGCCCGTGGACACGCCTGGCGTCACGGTGGCGGCGGTGGAGCGCTTCCGCGAGCTGGCGACACCGACGGCGCTGGCACGTGCGTCGTACGACGGCACGCCCGGCCACCCCGTGCTGATCGGCTCCGAGCACTGGCCGGGGGTGTCCGCGTCGGCCACCGGTGACGCGGGGGCGCGGGACTACCTGCGCACGCACAGCACGCTCGACGTGCCGTGCGGGGACGTCGCGGACGGCGCCGACGTGGACCACCCCGGGGACCTCACCAGCTGAAACCGCCGGTCAGGCCGACGTGGGGCGTTGTCGCCCGGCGTCCGGCTGCACGACCGGCTGCACGACCGGCAGCGGGCCGGAGGTGATGCGGGGCAGGGGCAGGTCGGGCTCGGTCTCCGCGGTCCACCGGTCCGGCACGTCCAGGTGGCCGGCCAGCAGGGCGCGTGCCTCGGCGGTCGCCTGCTCCACGATCCCGCGGGCGCGCTGCTCGGCCTCGGCGAGCCGCCGTTGCGTCTCCTGCTCGGCCTCGTCCAGCAGCACGGCCTGCTGCCGCGCCACGTCCTCGGCCCGTTTGAGCATCTGCTCGCTGCGCTCCCGCGCGTCGGTCTCGAACGCGTCCGCCTTCTGCCTGGCCACGTGCATCAGGTAGCGGATGCAGCCGGACACGGCGTTGTCCTTGGAGTAGCCCGCGTGCAGGACCCGGTACTCGCCGAGTTCGCTGCGCGCGTCCTCCAGCTCCCGGATCAGGTCGTCGGCGGTGGCCAGCGCGGCGTCCCGGTCCACCCTGAGCACGTCCAGCTCACGCCGCAGGCGGGCCAGCTCCGCGTCCACCTCGTTCCGGTCGTAGCCGTGCCACCGCACGGTGAAGGGTGTGCCCTGGGTTTCGCCTGCGCCCCGGGGGTTGTCGTTGTGCATGGCTGCCGCCGTTCCGGACGACTCAGCCCCGGGCCAGCGCCACGAGGTCGTCCATGGTGCCGTTGAACAGGTTCTGGTCGATCGGGGTGGACGTGTGCTGCCAGATGGTGTGCACCGACCAGCGGTGCGGGAGCGGGCCGACGCTCTCCGCGTAGCGGGCCACCCAGACCGGGTTCGTGGTGGTGAAGTCACCGAGCTTGCCGGTGCACTGGTCCCACCACAGGGTCGACGTGTAGATCACCGGCCGGCGGCCGGTGCGGGCGAGGTAGGTGTCGCTGAACTGGCCGATCCAGGCCACCATCGCCTCCGGAGCGAGGCCGTAGCACTTGTTGTCGCTGTACGGGTTGTACTCGACGTCGAGGGCGCCCGGCAGCGTCCGGCCGTCACCGGACCAGCCGCCGCCGTTGTCCACGAAGTAGTTCGCCTGCGCGGCGCCGTCCGAGCGGTCCGGCAACGCGAAGTGGTACGCGCCGCGGACCATGCCCACCTGGTACGAGCCGTTGTACTGCTGCCCGTACTTGGGGTTCACGTAGCCGGTGCCCTCGGTGGCCTTGACGTAGGCGAACCGCTTGCCCTGGCCCCACCAGTGCGGCCAGTCCACGTCGCCTTGGTGGCTGCTCACGTCGATGCCGGGGACGCCGGCGCCGTCGAGGCGGAGTTCCGCCGGGTCGACCGGCGCCTGGCGCTCGTGCTTGGCGATCTCGGAACCCGCGTAGGCGGACCCCTCGGGCGGCTCGGCGGACGTCACGGGCGTGTCCGGCCCGGCGACTGTCGCTGACATATGCGGTCCGGCGCCCGACGCCGGCGTGTCCCGCCCAGTGGCCGTCGCCGACATGTGCGGTCCGGCAGCCGACGCCGGGGTGTGCAGGACGGCGAGGCATGCCAGCACCAGTGCGGACGCGGCCGTCCGGGACATCAGCCTGTGCGATCGCGCCGGCATCGGACCGTCCTCCCCTTCGCCGCCGACTCTTCGGCGGAGCCCGTGTGACTTCTGGAGAACGGCTACCACCACTGACACCCGGACAACCTGAAGATGTCGTTTCCACCCGACCGAATGACGGCCGACGCCTTTCGAGTCGCGTGCGTGACCGTCCGACTCCGGTCCGACATGATCAATTCCCCCTCAGCGGGGATATGCCGGCATTAAGGATCACATCCGGGGGCACTCCGTTATCGGGCGCGACTTCGGGGCGCGACGCATCGGAAGGTGGGAACCATGAGCTCGACCCAAGTGGACTGGGAGCCGTTCATCGAGTCGCTGCACGAGGCGGCCGGACTGTGGGACCGCGGCCTCGCGTGCCGGGCCAGCCGGTGCGACCTCGACGCGGAGGTCGACGCCGACCCGCCGCGGGTCGTGCCGATCACCGAGGCGGAGGCGGAGCGGCTGATGAGGGCCGTGGCCTTCCTCGCCCGCCGGCTGAGCGTCGCCGCCGAGTGCGTCGTCTACGTGACGGCCGAGTCGCGGCTGGAACCGGCCATGGGCAACCCGGAGGCGGAGGCCGACGCGCTGTCGCTGACCGCGCTGCACGCCGCCGCCATGCGGCACGCGGCCGATCTGGCCAGCGCCGCGTTCACCCGCACCGACCACACCGACCGTTTTCACGCTGCGTGAATTCGTTCACGATCGGGTGAACAAAGCCGGGTTAAACGTCGGGGCGCTATTATCCGTACGTTACAGTGAACCCGGTTCCGCGGGCCCTTTCGGCCGGCCGCCCGAGCGTAACGTCAATGGTCATGCGAACCGCGTGCCTCGCCAAACTCGCCGGCCTCTGCCTGGTGGCCGGGCTGCTGCTCGCCGGAATGGCGATGCCGGTCGTCGGCGCGGCCGGCCTGCTCTCCAACAGGATGAGCGACCACGTCGCCGCGACGTCGGTCAACCTGCTCGACACGCTGCCGCCGCTGATGACGACCATCACGGACAAGGACGGCGTGCCGTTCGCGTACCTCTACGACCAGTACCGCGTGCTGACCCCGCCGGACAAGCTCGCGCAGGTGATGAAGGACGCCCTGATCTCCGCCGAGGACCGCCGGTTCTACGAGCACAAGGGCGTCGACTGGCTGGCCACCATCCGGGCCGCGTTCCGCAACCAGTCCGAGGGCCAGATCTCCCAGGGCGCGTCGACCATCACGCAGCAGTACGTGAAGAACCACCTGGTGCACGTGCAGGAACGGGAGAACGTGGCCGGGCAGAAGGCGGCCCAGGAGCAGACGATCGCCCGCAAGCTGCGCGAGGCCCGGATCGCGATGCACCTGGAGAACCAGCTGAGCAAGGACGAGATCCTGTCGCGCTACCTGGACGTGGTGCCGTTCGGCGGCACGGTCTTCGGCATCGCCGCCGCGTCGCAGGCCTACTTCGAGACCACGCCGGACAAGCTGACCGTGCCGCAGGCCGCGATGCTCGCCGGACTGGTCAACAGCCCGACGTTCCTCGACCCGGAGGCCCGGCCGGACAAGGCGATCGAGCGGCGGAACATGGTCATCGACCTGATGGTGGAGAACGCCAAGCTGTCCCCCGAGCAGGCCGAGGCGCACAAGCGCTCGCCGCTCGGCCTGGCCACCCCCGTGCGACCGCTGCCCACCGGGTGCGTCGGCGCCGGGCCGGACTTCGGGTTCTACTGCTCGTTCGTGGTGAACCACCTGACCCGCACCGGGTACACGCTGAACGAGCTGAAGGTCGGCGGCTACACGATCCGGACGAACCTGGACCGGGCGCTCACGCAGCAGGCGAAGTTGGCGGCCGAGGCGCAGGTGCCGAAGACGACGCCGGGCATCGCGAACACGGCGGCGGTCGTGAAGCCGGGCAAGGAGCGGCACGAGGTCGCGGCGGTGGTGTCGAACCGCGATTACGGGCTCGACCAGGCGAAGTTCCAGACGCAGTTCGACCTGCCGACCGCGGTGGAGAACAAGTTCGGCGCGGGGTCGGTGTACAAGGTGTTCACGGCCGCCGCGGCGTTGGAGAAGGGGTACGGGATCGAGACGGTCGTCGACTCCCCGTTCCACCACACGTCAAGGGTGTTCCGCGGTGGGGCGCCGTCGTGTCCGGGCACCGGCGAGCCGTACACGTACTGGTACTGCCTGCGAAACCACAACTCCAGCTACCCGCCCCGGATGACGTTGAAGCAGGCGTTGGCGACGTCGCCGAACACGGCGTTCGTGATCCTGGAGGAGAAGGTCGGGTTGGACGCGGTGGTCGACATGGCGTCCAGGTTGGGCATGCGGGACACGATGGCGACGAACATCGCGGGCGTGCCGCCGGACAAGAAGTCGAAGCAGAAGGAACTGCGGGTGACGCAGTCCGAGTTCTTCAAGTCGGCCGGGAACGCGTCGTTCACGTTGAGCCCCGCGCCGACGAGCACGTTGGAGCTGGCGAACGTGGCGGCGACGCTGATGTCGGGCGGCAAGTGGTGCCAGCCGTCGCCCGTGGACGCGATCCTGGACCGGTACGGGAAGCCGGTGCAGCTGACCGAGCCGCCGTGCGAGCAGGTGGTGGACGAGGCGTTGGCGAACGCCCTGGCGGTGGGGTTGAGCGAGGACGACCAGGGCCAGGGCACGGCCGCGGCGGCGGCGAAGCAGTTCGGGTGGACGCGGCCGGCGTTGGGCAAGACGGGGACGACGGAGGAGTACAAGTCCGCGGCGTTCCTGGGTGCGACGCCCGATTACGCCGGCGCCGTGCAGGTGTTCAACGACAGCACCTCTCCGTCCGGTATCTGCGTCAACGCCGGGCCGCCGCGGTTGTGCGGCGAAGGCGACATCTACGGCGGCACGCTGCCCGCGCGGACGTGGTTCGACTTCATGTCGAAGGCACACGCCAACCTGCCGGAGAAACCGTTGCCGCCAGTGGAACCGCGCTACATCGGACCGTGATCAGGCGGACGTGATCAGGCGGACGGGCGACCGCCGAGCGACCGTGCGCCCAGGACCACGCCCAGGCACAGGACGGGCAGCACAGCCAGCGCCCAGGTCTGCGAACTCGCGTGCGAGAGCAGCCCGATCAGCGCGGGACCGAGCAGGAACCCGGCCCAGCCCGCCGTCGCCACACCCGCGATCGCCTGCGCGGCATGGGCGTCGGACTGCGCCGCCGCCGCGCTGAACGCCACTGGGACGATGCACGCCAGCCCCAGCCCGAACGCGCCGAACCCGGCCAGCGCGACCCAGAACTCCCCCACCACCAGCGCCACCGCCATGCCCACCGCACCGACCGCCGCGAGGCCGCCGACGACGCGGGCCGGGCCGAAGCGCACCACCCACCGGTCACCCATCACCCGGCCCACGAACATCAGCGCCGCGAACACCGCGTAACCCCACGCCGCGCGATTCGCCGGCACCCCGACGGTTTCCCGCAGGTACAGCGCCGCCCAGTCGCCCACCGCACCCTCGCACAGCAGCCCGGCGAACATGATCGCGCCCAGCAGCAACACCCGCTTGTCCCGCCACGGCAACCCGAGCCGGTGCTCGTCCACCGAGTGGTCGTCACCCAGCATCGCCCTGGTCAACGGGAACGCGAGCAGCAGCACCAGCCCGGTCACGACGAACATCTGCGTGGTCAGGTCCAGCCCCACGGCGATCGCCACCGCGCCCAACCCCACCCCGACGAACCCGCCGAAGCTCCACCACGCGTGGAAGCTCGACAGGATCGGCCGGCCGTACCCCCGCTCGACCGCGATGCCCTGCGAGTTCATCGCCACGTCCAGCGCGCCCTGGAACCCGCCCCACACCGCCAATCCCACGAACAACGCCCACGGTTCCCACGCCAAGCCCAACAACGGCGACGCCAGGCCGTACCCGACGAACACGCCCAGCACGACCCGCCGGCTACCCCAGCGCGCCACCCACCCGCCGACCAGCAGCATCGCGGCGACCGAACCCACCGGCGCGCCGAGCAGCGTCAACCCCAGCGTGCCGTCGTTCAGCTCCAGCCGGTCCTTCACCGCCGGGATGTGCGGCGTCCACGCGGCGAACACGGCGGCGTGCACGGCGAACACGATCGCCGTCGCCACCCGCGCCCGACGGGCCGGAGCCCTCACTGCGACGTCAGACAAGCCGCACCTCCACGCCGGCTTCCCTCAGCAGTGCCACCTCGTCCTCCGGAGCGTCCGAATCGGTGACCAGGACGTCGATGTCCTCCACCGGGCATACCCGCCCGAACGCGGTCCGCCCGAATTTCGAGCTGTCGATCGCGGCGACGACCCGTGCCGACGCCTCGACAGCGGCCTTCTTCACCGCGCCCTCGGCGAGGTCGTGCGCCGACACACCGTTGCGGGCGCTCAGACCACAACTACCGAGCACCATCGTGTCGAACCGCATCACCTGGAACGCGTGCTCGGTCAGCGGCCCCACGAACGCCAGCTCACCGGGCCGGACGTCGCCACCCGGCAACACCAGCCGCACCTGCCCGCCGCCCCGCAGCACGTCCGCCGAGTGCAGGGACAGCGGCAGCACGGTCAGCCGCCGGTCGGCCAGCCGCCGCGCCACCTCCAGCGTGGTGCTGCCGCCGTCGAGCACGACCGTCTCGCCGTCGTCCACCAGGTCCGCGACCGCCGCGCCGATCCGCCGCTTGGCCTCCAACCGCTGACGGGAGCGCGCCGCGTACGGGGTCTCCTCACCCGTCAACATCCCGACCGCCGCACCGCGAACGCGCCGCAGCAGCCCTTCCCGCTCCAACACGTCGAGGTCGCGCCGCACGGTCATCTCCGAAGCGCCCACCAGTTGCGCCAGGACGCCGACGGCCACCCGCTCGCCACCCCGCAGGCGCTGGAGGATCTTCTCGTGCCGCCAAGCAACATCCATGGTGTTCATCTGAACATCCGGCGTGTTCAAACGTCAACACCCTGGCAACTGGTGGGACTATCCGGTAGGACTTGGCGTGCGACAGGTTGGTATAGACCACTGGAGGGTCCGCATGACGATCGAGACGGTGACCGACTCCGACTACGGCGACGTCGTGCGCACCCACCTGACCAGAGTGGAGCAGCACAACGCCGCCGCACTGGACGACGTCGCGGAACTGGTGCTGGCCAGCGTGCGCGCAGACGGCATGGTGCTCACCGCGGGCGCCGGCCACTCCCTCGCCGCCGTCGCCGAGACGTTCTACCGCGCGGGCGGCCTGGCGTGCGTCCGACCGGTCTACCACCCGGAACTGCTACCGATGCACGGCGCGGTCAGCAGCACGTCCGCCGAACGCCGTTCCGGCCTGGCCGCCGAGGTCCTGCGCGAAGCCCACTTGGCCGCGCACGATGTGCTGTTCGTGTTCTCCACCTCGGGCGTGAACCCGTACCCGGTCGAACTGGCCGTGCTCGCGGCCGACGCCGGCTGCCCCGTGGTCGCTGTGACCTCGGTCGCGGCGAGCGCGCTCGCACCGCGCCGGGCGGGCACGACGCTCGCCGAGAACGCGACCGTGGTGCTGGACAACATGGTCCCGCCCGGTGACGCCACCTACCCGCCGGACAACCCCGTCACCGCCGCCGTGTCCACGCTGGCGACGACGTTCCTGTGGAACCTGCTGATGGTGCGGCTGTTCGACAAGGCCGCCGAGGCGGGCGTGCCGCTGCCGCTGTGGCGCAGCGCGAACGTCGAGGGCGGCGACACGGCCAACGCGGACCTGCTCCGCAAGTACCAGACGAGGGTGCCGCAGCTCGGCTGATCGTTCACGAAATCTCCACACGTTCGCGTTAGCCTCCGACTCAAGGGGGTTCTATTCGTGAACACGAGAACAAAGCGCTGGGTGCTGGCCGTCGGGGGCGTCGCCACGGTCGGGATCATCGTCGCGGGGTCGTTGGCGCTGTGGTCGGGCGACGAACCGAAGGCCGAGGAGAGACCGGCACGGGTGCCGCCGGGGACCGTCGCCCAGCAGTTCGCCAGCGCGTTGATGTCCGGCCAGGCGGGACAGGCGGGGGTGTTCACCGACGCGTCGGAGGTGGCGGCTCCCGTCATCACCCGCACGCGGCAGGGAATGCCGGGCGCGACCGTCCACGTCCAGCTCGGCCGCAGTCCGCAGGTCCCCGAAGGGACCACGACCAGCTCGATCGACGCGAACGTCACGTGGACGCTGCCCGGCGGCGTGCCGCTGAAGTACCCGGTCAAGATCGAGATGCGGCTGGTGGACGACAACTGGAAGGTCCACTGGTCGCCGATCTTGCTGCACCCGCAGCTCACCGAGGGCCAGAGCCTGGCCTACACCACGACGTCCGGTGACGGCGCCCTGCTCGACCGGGCCGGCCAACCGGTGCCGCCGGGCTTCGCGCCCGCGGTGACCGGGTCGGTCGTGCAGAGCGTCGGGTCGCTGGCAGGCACGCCCGGCTGGCAGGTCGCCGTGGTCGACGCGGCGGGCACTCCCGTCACGGTGTTGCAGGAGCAGAAGCCCTTCGTCAAGCAGTCGATGACGCTCACCCTCGACCCGAAGGTCCAGGCCGCCGCCGAGGCCGCGGTCGACCAGTTGCCGCAGGCGGCGATGGTGGTCGCGATCCAGCCGTCGACCGGCGAGATCCTGGCGGTGGCGCAGAACGCCGTCGGCGCGGCGCGTCCGCTCGTGGACTACTACGAGCCGGGTTCGACGTTCAAGGTCGTCACCGCCACGGCGGCGATGACCGGTGGCCTGGCGACCATCGACACGCCCGTGGCGTGTCCGGGCAAGGAGACCATCGGCACCCGGACGATCACCAACGAGGACTCGTTCGAGCTGGGCACGGTGACGTTCCGCCGGGCGTTCGCGGCGTCGTGCAACACGAGCTTCGGCCGGTTGGCGGCGACCCTGCCCACGTCGGCGTTGCCGAACGCGGCCGGCTACTTCGGGCTGACGTCGGACTTCACGGTCGCGGGCGTCACCACGAACACCGGCCAGATTCCCGAGCCCGCGCCGGGGGCGGCGCAGGTGGAGGCGGCGATCGGCCAGGGCACGATCAGGACGACGCCGTTCGGCATGGCTTTGGTGGCGGCCACGGTCGCGCAGGGCCGCACGCCGGTGCCGCGGTTGATCCGGGAGATCGAGACCGAGGGCGTCCAGCCGCCGGCGTTGCCCGGTGGGGTCGCCGGGGCGCTGCGGTCGATGATGAGCGACGTCGTCACCGGCGGCACGGCGCGCGAGTTGGCCGGGTACGGCGGCGTGCGCGGCAAGACCGGAACCGCCCAGTTCGGCGACGGCACCCGTTCGCACGGGTGGTTCATCGGCTATCGCGGTGACCTGGCGTTCTCGGTGTTGGTGGTGGAAGGCGGGTCGTCCAAGGCCGCGGTCGCCGCCACCGGCACGTTCCTCTCGGGTCTCTAGACAGGTCTCCAGGCGGGTCTTTAGACGGCGGCGGGAGTCTCCAGATCTTCGTCGTCCCGGGTGGGCGCTTCGTCGAACTGCGTGTGGTACAGATCGGCGTAGCGTCCCCCGGCCGCCAGGAGTTCCGTGTGCGTGCCGCGTTCCACCACCTGTCCGGCCTCGACGACGAGGATCTGGTCCGCCGCACGGACCGTGGACAACCGGTGCGCGATCACCAGCGCGGTCCGGCCGCGCAACGCCTCGGTCAACGCGACCTGCACCGCGGCCTCGGACTCCGAGTCGAGGTGGGCGGTCGCCTCATCGAGGATGACCACGCGTGGCCGGGCGAGCAGCAGGCGGGCGATCGTCAGCCGCTGCCGTTCACCGCCGGAGAGCCGGTAACCGCGCTCCCCCACCACCGTTTCGAGGCCGTCGGGCAGCGACTGGACCAGCTCTTCCAGACGTGCGCGGCGCAGTGCGTCCCACAGTTCTTCTTCGGTGGCCTCGGGTCGCGGGTAGGTCAGGTTCGCGCGGATCGTGTCGTGGAACAGGTGGCCGTCCTGCGTCACCACGCCCACGGCTCCGCGCAGCGACTCGAACGACACCTCACGAACGTCCACATCGGACAGTCGGACCGTGCCGCCCTCCACGTCGTACAGTCGCGGCACGAGCGAGGCGATGGTCGACTTGCCCGCGCCCGACGACCCGACGAGTGCCACCAGCTGGCCAGGCTCGGCCCGGAAGCTGATGCCGTGCAACACTTCCTCGCCACCACGTGCGTCCAAAGTGGCCACTGATTCCAGTGAGGCGAGCGACACCTTGTCCGCCGACGGGTAGCCGAACCGCACGTCCTCGAACTCCACCGACACCGGCCCGTCCGGCACGCGGCGCGGCTGCTCCGGCTCGGCGATCATCGGCTTCAGGTCCAGCACCTCGAAGACCCGCTCGAACGACACCAGCGCGGTCATCACGTCGACGCGCGCGTTGGCCAGGGCGGTGAGCGGCGAGTACAGGCGGGACAGCAGCAGCGCGAGCGACACGACCGTGCCGGCGGCGAGGCTGCCGGTGAGCGCCAGGTAGCCGCCGAGGCCGTAGACGAGGGCCTGGGCGAGCGCCGACACCAGCGTCAGGCCGGTCATGAACCAGCGGGTGGCCATCGCCGTGCGGACGCCGATGTCGCGGACGCGCGCGGCCCGGTCGGCGAACTCGTCCACCTCGGCACGCGGTCGGCCGAACAGCTTCACCAGCGTCGCGCCGGGCGCGGAGAACCGTTCGGTCATCTGGGTCGTCATGCCCGCGTTCAGCGTCGCGGCCTCGCGCTGGAGGTCCGCCATCCGGGTGCCCATCCGCCGCGCGGGCAGGATGAACACCGGGAGAAGCAGGAGGGCGAGAGCCGTCACCTGCCACGAAAGGGTGAACATCACGGCGAGGGACAGCCCGAGCTGGATCACGTTGGTGACCACGCCGGACAGGGTCGAGGTGAACGCCCGCTGCGCGCCGATCACGTCGTTGTTCAGCCGGCTCACCAACGCGCCCGTGCGCGTGCGGGTGAAGAAGGCCACCGGCATCCGCTGCACGTGCTCGTACACCGCGCGGCGCAGGTCGAAGATCAGACCTTCCCCGATCTGCGACGACTGCCAGCGCTCGACCAGGCCGAGCGCCGCGTCCAGGATCGCGATCCCCGCGATCGCCACCGCGAGCCACACCACCACGGACACGTCCCGACCGCCGACGATCGCGTCCACCACCCGCCCCGCGAGCACCGGCGTGCTCACCGCGAGCACCGCCGACACCACCGTGAGCAGCAGGAACACGACCAACTTCGGCCGGTGGGGGCCGGCGAACGCCAACACCCGCCGGAACGTCCCGCGCCGCACCCCGCCGGGTGCGTCCGACGCCTGCATCGCGCTGCGCATCAAACCCCAGTTACCGTCCACGACAGACAGCAACGCCGGCGGAGTGCGTGACGTTCCCGTTTCACGCGCGCAAGTGCACATCGTGACCACATGCGCGCGTGAGGTTCGGACTAGCTCGGGGCGGCCGGGTAGTCGAGGCCCGCGGACAGCAGGTCGAACGCCTGGCCGATCAGCTCGGAGTCCGGCGCGTCACGGCCGGTGGCCCGCCACGCGGTGACCGCCGTCTGCACCGCGCACAGCACGACCGAGGCCACCAGGTGCGGCCGCGGGTCGGTGGCCGGGTCGACCCCCATCCGGGCGCCGATCAGCCGCGCGACCTCGTCCAGCCGGACCGCGCCCCGCTCGACGGACGCCGCCATCAGCGCCGGGCTGACCGAGACCAGGTCCCGCATCCGCTGGTAGCAGGCCCGGTCGAGGCCGCTCACCCTCACCCTCAGCCTCGGCCTCGTAGTCCCAGGCGCCCCCGTGCTGCTGCTCAACCACGTCTGCCGCAAGTCCGGACAGGCCGAACCAACCCGCTGATCTACCTCGACGACGCGCCCCGCCTGGTCATCGTCGCGTCGAAGGGCGGCACGGACGCCAACCCGGCGTGGTTCCACAACCTGATGGCGATGGCGACCACCGAGGTGGAACTGCCCGGCGGCGAACGTCGCCACGTCCGGCCGCGCGTCGCGGAGGGCGACGAGCGTGCGGCGCTGTGGGAACGACTGGTCGCGGTCTACCAGCCTCACGCGACCTATGCGACCCACACTGAACGGCAGATCCCGGTGGTCGTCCTGGATCCCGCCACCGCGTAAAGCCGACCGCCGCCAGTGCCGACCGCCGCCGGCCCAGGAACGTGATCAGCCCTGGGCGCCGTCAGTCTCGGGCGCTGTCCGTCTTGGGGCGTGGGCCGGTTCCAGCTCGCTCTAGAGTCCGGCGAGCGTGCTCAGCTCGGTCATCCGACGAAGCTGGGCTTCGCGTTCGGCCCGCAACTGCTCCTGCTCGCTCGCACCGTCCGCCGCCGACGCCAGCAGCGCCAACGTCTCGCGCACCGCGCCCGGCAGGGGTCGGAGGAGTTGGGCGACGAGGTCGTCGACCGCCGCGTCCAGCCCGTCCCCGGGCACCACGGCGTTGGCAAGGCCGATCCGCAGCGCCTCGTCCGCGTCCACCCACCGCCCGGTCAGGCAGATTTCAGCCGCGCGGGAGTACCCGACCAGCCGCACCAGGGGCAGCGTGCCGCCGAGGTCGGGCACCAGGCCGAGTGACGTCTCGGCCATGCGGAACTTGACGTCGTCGGTGGCCACGCGGAAGTCGCACGCGAGGGCGAGTTGGAAGCCCGCACCGATCGCATGCCCGCGCACCGCGGCGATCGTCACCCGATCGGGATCGCGCAGCCAGCGGAACCCCTCTTGGAAGTCCGCGATCCGCGCCGCACCCTCGACCGGGCCCAGGCGGGTGATCTCCGCCAGACCCGGTTCGCCCTCCAGCGGGGGTCCGGCGAACATCTGCCGGTGCAGCCCCGCGGAGAAGGCACGACCGGAACCCCGGACGACCACCACGCGGACGTCCGGGCCCAGCTGCTCACCGATCGTCCGCAACGCCACCCAGGTCGACGGCGTCTGTGCGTTGAGCACGTCGGGACGATCGAGCGTGATCGTCGCGCGCGGTCCGTCCACGACGAGCCGCACGCCTCCGCGTTTCAGCAGGCCGGCGTCGATGGTCGTCGGTGCCGACATGCGTGAGCCTCCGGGTTTCGTCAGGCGTCGTCTCTCCTCGACACCGTGTGGTTACCGGAGGGTAGCTTACTTCTTCTTCGTGCGGGTGGCGCCACCGCGACCGCGCAGCTGCACACCGGACTCGCTGAGCACCCGGTGCACGAAGCCGTAGGAGCGTCCGGTGGACTCGGCCAACGCCCGGATGCTCGCGCCCTTTTCGTACTTCTTCTTCAGGTCAGCGGCCAGCTTGTCCCGCGTGGCGCCGGTGATCCGGGCGCCCTTCTTCAGGTCAGCCACCTTGTCCCGCCTTCCGTAGACAGCAGGTCGGGCCTTCGAAAGCCCCTGTCGTCGCAATGATCGAACACGAAGACCAAGAACGCCAGGTGATCAAGCGAAAAGATCGGCGAGCGGTCGTTCGATCACAGAGAGTCGATCAAAGCTCACGTTGCGGGCCAGGCGGTGGAAACCGTTGGCTCAGGCCAACTGCACGAGTTCCAGGTACTCCTGGGACCAGTGATCCTCGGTCCCGTCGGGCAGCAGGATCACCCGCTCGGGCTCAAGGGCCTCCACCGCACCGGCGTCGTGCGTGACGAGCACGACGGCCCCCTCGTAGCGGCGCAGCGCGTCGAGCACCTGCTCGCGGCTGGCCGGGTCGAGGTTGTTGGTCGGCTCGTCCAGCAGCAGCACGTTCGCCGCGCTCGACACCAGCCCGGCCAGCGCCAACCGGGTCTTCTCGCCGCCCGACAGGGTGCCCGCGGGTTGTTCCAGCTGCTCACCGCTGAACAGGAACGTGCCGAGCAGCGACCGCAGCTGCTGCTCCGGCGTGTCCGGCGCGGCGTGTCGGATGTTCTGCCAGACCGTGGCCTCGTGGTCGAGCGTCTCGTGCTCCTGCGCGAAGTACCCCAGCTTGAGGCCGTGACCTGCGATGACCTCGCCGCTGTCCGCGCGCTCCATCGAGCCGATCAGGCGCAGCAGCGTCGTCTTGCCCGCGCCGTTCAGGCCGAGGATGACCACCCGCGAACCGCGGTCGATGGCCAGGTCGACACCGCTGAAGACCTCCAGCGAGCCGTACGACTTGCTCAGGCCCTCCGCGGTCAACGGCGTCCGGCCGCACGTGGCGGGCTGCGGGAAGCGGATCTTGGCGACCTTGTCCGCCTGGCGGGTGTCCTCCAGGCCGGAGAGCAGCTTCTCGGCACGGCGGGCCATGTTCTGCGCGGCGACGGCCTTGGTGGCCTTCGCGCGCATCTTGTCCGCCTGCGCCATCAGCGCGCCGGCCTTCTTCTCCGCGTTCGCACGCTCACGGCGACGGCGCTTCTCGTCGGCGGAGCGCGCTTCGAGGTACTTCTTCCAGCCCATGTTGTAGATGTCGACCTCGCCGCGCGTCGCGTCGAGGAACCACACCTTGTTCACCACGTCCTCGATCAGCTCGACGTCGTGGCTGATCACGACCAGACCGCCCTCGTGGGACTTGAGGAACCCGCGCAGCCACGCGATCGAGTCCGCGTCGAGGTGGTTCGTCGGCTCGTCGATCAGCAGGATCGTGCCGGACTTCGCGCCCACGCCGCCCTCGGAGGCGGCGAACAGGATGCGGGCCAGCTCGACGCGGCGGCGCTGGCCGCCGGACAGGGTGCGCAGCGGCTGTGCCAGCACGCGGTCGGCCAGGCCGAGGTTCGCGCAGATCCGGGCGGCTTCGCTCTCGGCCGCGTACCCGCCGAGGGCGGCGAACCGCTCTTCGAGGCGGCCGTACTTGCGCACGGCGTTGTCGAGCTCGGTGTCGTCCACCAGCTCGGCCATCGCGGACTGCATCTTCTCCATGTCGCGGAGCAGCTGGTCCAGGCCTCGGGCGGACAGCACGCGGTCCTTGGCGACGACCGACAGGTCGCCTTCGCGCGGGTCCTGCGGCAGATAGCCGAGCTCGCCGGACCGACGCACCTCGCCCGCGTACGGCTGGCCCTCGCCCGCGAGCACGCGGAGGGAAGTGGTCTTGCCGGCGCCGTTGCGGCCGACGAGGCCGATCCGGTCACCGGCCTGGACGCGCAGGGTGGCGCCGGACAGCAGAATGCGCGAGCCCGCGCGCAACTCGACATCGGTTGCGGTGATCAAGTTTTACTCCGTGGTGTGGTCATGCGAGGTCAACGGCGCGGCTGAGCGCGGGACTACTCGAGCAGGATGACCACCGGGTCAGTCTACTGGGTGGATGCCAACGGATTGACGGTGTGTGTCCACCGGCATACCACCGGCATACATTGCCCGCTATGACTTCGGACTTCACGGGCAGGGCGGCCCTGGTCACGGGCGCCAGTCGGGGCATCGGGCACGGCATCGCGTTGGAGCTGCTGTCACGCGGCGCATCCGTCACGATCACCGCGCGCAAGGCGGAGGCGGTCACGGAGGCGGCGGCCACCCTGGCGTCCACGGCGGGCGTGTCACCCGATCGAGTGTTGGCGGTGCCAGGAAACGCAGGCCGTGCCGACGACCGGGCGGAGGCGGTCGAGCGGACCATGGAGCGGTTCGGGCGGTTGGACGTGCTGGTGAACAACGCCGGTATCAACCCGGTGTTCGGGTCGTTGATGGACGCGGATCTGGATGCCGTGCGGAAGATCTTCGACGTGAACGTGGTGGCTGCCCTGGGGTTCGTGCAGCTGGCGTGGAAGGCGTGGATGGAGGAGCACGGCGGGGCGGTGGTGAACATCGCGTCGGTGGGTGGGATCCGGTCGACCGGGGTGATCGCGGCGTACGGGGCGAGCAAGGCGGCGCTGATCCGGTTGACGGAGGAGCTGGCGTGGCAGCTCGGGCCGAAGGTGCGGGTGAACGCCGTCGCGCCGGCGGTGGTGAAGACGCGTTTCGCGGAGGCGCTGTACACGGGGCGGGAGGAGGAGGCTGCGGCCGGTTATCCGATGAAGCGGCTCGGCACGCCGGAGGACGTCGCGCGGTTGGTGGCGTTCCTGGCTTCGGACGAGGCCGAGTGGATCACCGGGGGGACGGTGCGTGTGGACGGCGGGCTCCTGTCCACCGGCACCGTGGGGTAATCGCCGGCCCGGCCCGGCCGGACGCCGGGGCGCCGATCGCTGCGTCGCCGGATGCCAGGACGGCAACGGCCAGCCGCCAACAGTCGGCCCGACTCAAGCCCGAAACGGCGGGGCTCGCAACTAGCGGGTCCCGCCGTTGACGTGTGCGGGCACGTTCGCACCCACCGAGCGGGCAGACCGCAACTCGGCCGGGCCGGGCAGGCATGCAGGCAGGGCAGACCGGGACCGAACCGCCAGCTCCGACTCGACCCGCAGCAGCTTCAGCGCCACAGCCCAGTTGGACCAGAACGCGCCGGCCCGCGCGCCTGAGCAGCCGCCCGACCGGTCGATCAGCGCCGTGACGACGGCCGCCGCCAGGTAGAGCGGGCAGGCAGGCAGATACGCCGGGCGGGCGGGCAGGCCGGGCCGGGCGGGCAGGGCCAGGCGGGCAGGGCCAGGCGGGCAGGCCAGGCCAGGCCAGGCGGGCAGGGCAGGCAGGGCTGCTCGATGGGTGCGGCCAGGCGAGGGTGAGCGGGCTGGGTGGTTCTGGCGAAGTCCGGCGGGCCTGCGAAGGGCGAAGGGGCGGTCGGCAGGTGGGTGTGTGTAGGCCGGTGTGCGGGTGTGTGGCGGGCTAGTTGGGGGCGGTGGTTTGTAGGGGTTGGTGGGTCGTAGTGATGGTGGGGTCGTGGGTGGTGGGGGTGGTGGTGGTTGTGGGTCTTGGGCCGGTCGTGCTGGTTATGGGGGGTGGTGGGCTCGTTGTCGTTCTCGGGGGGCCGGCGGTCGTGGAGGTGGCGCCGTTCGGTTCGGTGCTGCGTGGGCTGGTCGGGATCCCGGTCGTGGTGCTGGTGGTGGTAGTAGTGCTGCCGGGAGCTGGAGGGCCGGCGGGGCTGTCGTGGTCCTGGTCCGGGGACTGGTTCAGGGCGATGGCGACCACCACGGCCACCATCGCCGCGGTACCGGCGCCGGTCGCGCCTACCGCGTAGGCACGGCGGCGGCGTTTCAGGCTGACGCCCCGGTGGACGATGTCCATCGCACCGAACGTGCGTGGCAGCGGCTGGATGTTCAGTTCCTCGAACGTCTTCTTCAGTTCGTCCTCAAGCACCGCGCGACACCTCCTGCCACAACGCGCCGAACTCCTGTCCCAGCCTCTGCCGCAACACCTTGAGGCCACGGCTCGTGTTGCTCTTCACCGTCCCCACCGAGCAACCGAGCGCCTCCGCCGTCTCCTCCACCCCCAGGTCGTGCCAGTACCGCAGCACGAGCGTCGCCCGCTGCTTCGCGGGCACGGCCCGCAGCGCCTGCCACACCACCAGCTTGTCCTCGCTCAACGACCCCGCCACCGGCACCTCCGGCAGCACGTCGGTGAGCTTCTCCCGTTTCCACCGCACCCGACGCCGCTCCGCCAGGAACGTGCGCACCACGATCTGCCGGAGGTAGGCGTCCAGCCCTCCCTGCTGCACCAACCTCGGCCCGGCCAGGTAGAGCTTGAGGAACGCGGACTGCACCACGTCTTCGGCCTCGTGGTGATTGCCGCACAACAAGAACGCGGTGAAGCGCATCGAGTCGGCACACCGGTCGAAGTGGTGGGTGAACTCCGCGTTCCAGCTCACGCCGTCAGCGCCTCGTGGTGACCGTCGTCGTGGGCGGCGCTTGCCATGTCGTCGTCAACGTGGGCAGCGGCGCGCCGGGCGACGTCGTCACCGTCGGGCGCGGAACGGGATCCGCCGGGGTCGTGGTGACCGTGACCGGCGGCGGCCAGGCGATCGGAGGCAACGGGGGCGACGTGGCGATGGAGGTCGGCATCGGACGCGTCGTCTCGATCGACGTCACGGGAGGCGACGTCAGGGGAGGCGACGTCAGGGGAGGCGACGTCACCGGAGCAGACGTCACGGGAGGCGACGTGGCGATCGACGTGGTGGTGGTCGGTGCGACCGTGGTGGACGGGGGCGCCTCGTCGCCACCGCCGGACGCCAACGCCGGCACCGCCACGGCGACACCGCCGAGCAGGATGGCCCCGACCGCCACTACGAGTCGTTTGCGCAGCAAGACTGCTCCTCGGGTTCGTGAGGCCACCGGTGGTCGGTGCCCTCTCACCCTTAGAAATGCGGTCGGGGTGCCGCGGGGTTGTCACGAGTTTTCCGGGAGTTCCCGGACGACGACCTCCACCGCGCGGGCACGGACCGCGGCCTCGTCCAGCACCGCCCGCCGGGGCTCCGGCACGTCCAGCACCCGCGGTGACGCCAGGGCGAACACCTCGTCCAGCCGACGGTCACCCCGAAGGGCGTCCAACGCCTGACGGTCACCACCGAGCACGACCGCGTCCAGCTCACCCACCCGCGCCGCCAACACCCGCACCGCGTCGTCCGCCGCGGCCTGGAGGGCGACCCGCGCCTGCCCCTCCCGCCGCCGCGCGAACCGCTGCTGAGACCACCCGCCGGCCTTGTTACGCCCGTGCACCTGACGACTGTCCGTAGTCGACACGAGGACCACGCCGTCCTGCGCGATCCCGATGCTGTGCCCGCCGAGCCGCACCAACAGCAGCCCGATCCGACGCGGGGCGAACGCGTAAAGAAGCAACGGACCCAGCTCCAGCCCAGAAAACTGTTCACCCGAACGGGTGAATTCTCCAAAGGCCGGCGAGACCGAAACCTCGGCCTCGTCCGCCGCTGTGACCAGGAGGAGATCGGGCTCCACCGACGTGGACACCACCCCGCCGTGCCGGGCGCCGAACCGCGAGAACCACCCTTCCAGGCGTTCCGGCGGCACCTCGACCGCCCGCCCACCACCGGCGACCGGGCGGATCCGACTCATGCCGGCGCGACCGCCGGCGCCACCGCGACCCACACCGGCAGCGGATGCCCGCATTCGGCGGGCGACAGCCGCTGCACCGCGCCGAACCCGGCGTCGGCCAGCGAAGCGGAGACCTGTTCGGGCGACAGCACGCGATGCCGGGTGGACACGGTGTTCCCCACCTCCCACGTCTCCGCGCCGCGCACCAGCTGCACGACCTCCAGCGCATAGGACTCGCCGTCGGCCGCCCAGTCCCACAGCTGCACCGTCACCTGCCGGTCCTGGCCACGCCCGGACACCTTCGGCGGTGGCGCGGTGGGCCGCAGCCGGCCGAGCTTGTCCAGCTCGGGCACCGCGGCGACGAACAGGCCACCGGGCCGCAACGCCTGCCGCGCGAGCACCAGCGCCTGGTCGAGCGCGTTCTCGTGGGCCAACCGGGGCAGCAGGTCGTCACCCGCGCGGACCACGTCCACCGGCGGCCCTCCGTGGTGGCGCACGACGTCCAGCAGGTCGATCACCACGTGGTGGCCGGTGCCCAAGACGGCGGAGGCGACCTCCGTCAGCGGGTCCTCCGGCAGCGGCACGAGGTCCTGGGCGGCGGTCACCCCGGACACAGTAGGGCCAACGGATCAGTGGCCGCCAACGGCCCGCGCGCCCCGGTGGGGCGTGCCCGCCGAGCCCCGAAGGTCCCGCCGCCACACCCCCGAAGAAGCCGTTGCACAATGTTACCGACGGGTTTACAAAGGGGGGAGCCAGGATGTTCACCACTTGACAGAACGATGCCCATCCCAGTGAACTCGTAACCCGTATGGCCCAACCAATGACTCCACCTGGAAGGCACCAACGCCCTGCGTTGGCGGGTAGGGTCACTGGGGCGTGATCTCATGACAGCGGGGAGTCACAATGACCAACGCTGCCGGTCGACCCAACCTGTCCGTCGACGAACTCGACTCGACGGGCCACGGCAGTCTTGCGCAGCTTCTCACCACGGGACCGTTTCCCGAGGCGCTGAGAGCTGCGATCAAAGCAAGCAGGCTGAGTCTCGACCGCATCCAGCACCGGCTCGCGCTGCGCGGGGTCACCATCAGCGTCGCGACCCTGAGCTACTGGCAATCCGGCCGCCGCCGACCCGAACGACCGGAGTCGTTGGAGGCCCTGCGTCACCTGGAGACAGTCCTCGGCGTGCCTCAGGCAGGCCTGTCCGCGCTGCTCGGCCCACCGCGTCCGCGCGGCAGGCGGTCGCGCCCGACGACGATGATGCCGATCGACGCCCTGTGGGAGCGCCGCGAGCGGGTGGCGAACCTGCTCACGCAGGTGGACACGTCCTCGGACGTGAAGCTCGGCCGGATCAGCCAGCACGACCGGATCGAGATCGCCGCGGACGGCGGTCAGCGCTCGGTGTGGGTGCGCCAGATCCTGCGCGCCGAGCAGGACGGCCCCGACCGGTGGGCGCTGGTGTTCGAGACCGAGCAGGCCGACGTGCTGCCGCAGGTGGTCAACCTGCGCAACTGCCACCTCGGGCGCGTGGTCGAGGACACCGAGGTCAACATCATGGCCGCGGAGATGATGTTCGACAGGCCCCTGGCCAGGGGCGAGACCATCATCATGGAGTACCAGCTGCTGTTCGCCGAGGGCCACTACCCGGCGGGCAACAACTCGTTCACCCGCAAGTTCCGGCTGCCGGTGCGCGAGTACGTGATCGAGGTGCGGTTCGACCAGTCGAACCTGCCCGCGCGCTGCCAGCAGTTCAGCCTGCCCGCCGGTGACGACACGCCGTCGCGTCGGCGCAACCTGGCGCTGGACAACGCCGGTGGCGTGCACGCGGTGGCGCTCGGGTTCGGCCCCGGCGTGTTCGGCATCCGCTGGGAGTGGCCCAAGTAACACGTTACGAAAAAGGCCCCGGGAGCGTGCTCCCGGGGCCTTTTCACGCACAAACGATCACTCAGACGTAACCGTTGATCTTCAACGAGACCGAGCGCAGCGAACCGCGGTCGGACGAGGCCGCGTCCACGACCTTGAACGTCCACGTGCCGTCCACCGGCTCGGTGAGCAGCGCGCTCAACGGAGTGGTCGGCCGCCAAGTGCCCGTGAACGGCGCCAACGCGCTGGTCACCGACGAGAACGGCCGCTCGGCCGAGTCGTCGAACACGACCTGGCACAGGTTGTTGCCGCCCGCGCCGTTGCGCTGGAACACCGTCGCCGTCGCGCCGGACGGCGAGGTCAGCGTGCCGACCAGGTCACCGACGAACGTGTGGTCGATGCCGACCGTGGTCGCGCCGGTGGTCGAGCTGCACGTGTCACCGTCGATCGACAACGCGATCCGCGAGCCGCGGCCGACGTCGCTGACCGGGATCTCCACCGTCACGCCGAGCGCGCTGTTGTCCGGGATGGCCACGACCGGGCCGCCGTACGCGAACGTCTTCGAGTCACGGGACGGCTCGCCGACCGTGAGCGTGAACGCGCTCGTCGTCGGTGACGTGGACCCGGCGAAGGTCACCCGCGCGTCCAACTTGACCGCCGTGCCGACCGTCGCCGTGGCGGGCACGCTCACCTTGAACGTGTTCGTCACGGTCTGGCCGACCTCGACGTTGCCGTAGTACTTCGACCGCGGCGCGATCGTCACGCCCGCGGTGGGCGTGGTGAGCACGAGGCTGGTCGACGACGCCGTGCCGTCACCCGAGTTGACCACCGGCACGGTGACCGTGGCCGTGGTGCCCGGCTTGAGGTACTGGCTGCCGTCGCTGTCGTTGACCACGGACGGCTTCGCCGCCTTCGCCAACGGCTGCGGCGACGCGCCGGTGTAGGCGAGCACCAGGTCGGCGCGCACGACACCCGCGCCGGTGCGGTTGTCCACACCGGTCTCGGCGATGTCGATCGCGGTGGCGGTCATCGCCTCACGGACCTCGGCCGGCGACAGGCCCGGGTTGCCGGACAGCACCAGGCCCGCGATGGCCGCGGCGTTCGGCGCGGACGCCGACGTGCCGAAGAACGGGTTGAACCCGGCCACGCTGGTCTGCACACCGTCCGCCGCGGTCAGGTCTGGCTTCTGCCGGACCTCCTCGCTCGGCGTGCCGTCGGGCGCGAAGAACACCCGGCGCGGACCGTCGGACGTGAACCGCTCGGGCGCCTGCGTGCCGTCGTACGCGTTCGGGAACGGCCCGCGCGGGTTGGCCGGGTCACCCGGCTCCAGGTCGAACGGCAGCGGGTTGTTCGCCGGGGCCGCCGCGACGCTGATCGCGCCCTTGGCCGCCGAGTGCCCGCGGGTCACGCCGGACGTCGCGAACTTCTTGAGCCCGTCGGCGGAATCCTTGAACCGACCGCCCAGCGCGGACAGCGACAGGTACTTGTCCTCACCGCGGAACTTCACCACGGCCAGCCGCAGCCCGAACGCGGTCGCCGGCGTGTCCAGCCGCTCGTACGGGTCCTGCGTGCCGTCCTGCACGCTCTGGCTGAACGCCACCACGTTGCCCTGCGCGTTCGCCAGGTACAGGTCGTAGTCGTTGAACGACGACGTCAGCGGATCGGACCAGAACAACGTCACCGGGACGTTGCCCGAGCTCTCCGACAGCGGGTTGAACACCTGCTTCGAGTCCGGCGACGGGTTGAAGTCGTGCGCGCTGCCGGCGAACTTGCCGACACCGACACCCGAGTCGACGAACCGGCCCTCCCAGTGGCCGGACGTGCCGTCCGCGACGTTGCCCTCGTTGCCCGCGGAGGAGAAGAACAGCGCGCCGTCGGCGGTCACCGCGTCCACGGCCCGCGCGATCACGCCGTCCTGGAACGGCGACTCGTTGAAGTACAGGACGTCGTCCACGATGACGTCGCAGCCCAGCCGGAAGCGCAGGCCGCGGATGTTGTCGGCGAAGCTCGCGTCACCGTTGAACGCGGTCGCGAAGCCGAGGCTGGCGTTCGGCGCGATGTCGTGCAGGATCTCCAACATCGCCGTGCCCTCGTTGCCGGAGCCCTCCTGACCGGGAAGGATCTCCACGCCGGCGGGCAGTTCACCGGCGGTCTGCGACAGGGCGATCGAGTCGACGCCGTCGGACAACGCGCACAGCTTCACGCCGGTGCCGGTGACGCGGAAGTCGTCACGCGCGGTGTCGGCGGCGTGCGCCCGGTCGCCCTCACCGGTGCGGATCGCCTGCGGCGCGATCAAAGCCTCGCGGGTGCGGGCCTCGATCTCCTTGGCCTTGTCCTCCTTGGAGGGCGCCGGATCGGCCTTGCGGTCCTGCTTGTGGAACGTCTTCGCCTCGACCGCGGTCTCGACGCGACGGACGTCGTCGCGCGCCGAGAGCTTGGCGAGCGAGTCGAGCGGCACTTGGGCCCGAACCGTCGCGCCTTCGGTGGAGACGGAACGGACACCGCCGCCCGTGGCCAGCACTGCGTCGACCAGCTCATCGGTGACCTTGTGCGCGCGGATGTCCACCAGGACGGTGTTTCCGCTGTGGACCTTCACGCCCGTCTGGAGCGCGGGAAGCTTCTTGAACGTGCCGGCGTTCACCCGGCGGCGCTGCTCGACCACGAGCGCGCTGTCCATTTTGGACTCTGCTCCGGAGAGCGACTTCTTGATGTCCTGGAGGGCGGCGATCTGAGCCGCGGTGTTGGCCTCGATGCCCTTGGCGGCCTTGGGCGGATCGGCGGAAGCGGGCGACACCACGCCCAGGGCTAACAGTGCCGCGGCACCCGCCGCGAGCAGGGCGTTTCTTCGGAAACGAAGTTTCGGTGAGCGCACAGGCGTCTCCCCCAGTTGGGCGTGCCCCCGACGCACGCAGCCACTCGGTCTGGAATCTTCGACCGAGGGGTCAACGTATTGCGCACGCCCAAGTACCGTCTGCCACCGTTCGGCCTACTCCTCAGACGGCTGTCCCATCACAATTCACAGTACGAACGCATCTGTCCACAGCTGACCGGTTCGTCCGGACAGTGCGTCGAGCAGCGCCGCGGCCTGGTTGTCGGTGAGCGAGGCGATGAAGTCGACCACCGCCCGGCCGCGCGCCAGTGCCCGAACGGCGTCCGGTCCGGTCGGCGTCTCACCCGTGGCGCCGACCAACATCGACGGGTCGGTCCGAGCGATCACCGCGTACTCGGCGCCCGCCAACTCGACCAGGTCGTGCAACCGGCGCGGCAGCCGGTTCGCCTCGTGCCGGTCCGTGACCCACTGCTCCAACGCCTCGACCAGTGCGGTGAGCAGCCGGGCCTGACCGCGTTGGTGCAGCGCGAGGTCCGGGCGCAGGAGCACGAACCGGCGGTGCACGAACTTCAGCACCTGCACCTCGTGCCACTGCGGCACGGCCAGCACCACGTGCCCGGAACGCGTCGTGGGCTCCTCGATCACGGCGACCGCGTCGACCAGGCGACGGGTCCAGCGGGCAGAGAACCCGGCCACGGCCTGCTCGGCCTCCACCGAACCGTCGAACCGGACCGCCAGCAGGCCGTCGACCAGCTCGCTGCGGACCTTCGCCACGGCGTGCGCGAACGCGCCGTCGTCCACGGCCCACGAGTCCTTGGCGTGCAGGCGGCGGCGCAGGGTTTCCAGTGAACGTCCTGGCTGCCGTTCCTGGGCGGCTAGGTCGGCGGCGCTCAGACCGGCCAACTCCACGGCGTTGTCCAGCCACGTGTTCAGCTCGGCGGACACAGTGGCGTGCTGGAGCACCCCCACGCGGTGGAAGTCCTCCAGGTCGTGGATGGCGTAGGCGATGTCGTCGGCGGTGTCCATGACGGACGCCTCGACCGTCTGCTGCCACGGCTCCAACCGGCCCGTGTAGAACGTGCGCGACTGCACGACGTCGTCGAGTTCCGTGACGTAGGCGGAGAACTTGCTCGAACCGGTGCCCGGCGCGTCGGTGGGTTCGGCCGCGCCCCGCGGCGGTGCCGCCATGTCCTTGGGGTGCGGTCGGGGATACGACAGGCGCGTCCACGGGTACTTGAGCATCGCCGCGCGCACTGCCACGGTGAGGTCGAGCCCCACCGCCGCCGGGCCGCGCACGTCCGTCGTGGTGACGATGCGGAACGACTGGGCGTTGCCCTCGAACCCGTCGGACAGGCCGAACCGGTGCCGGGCCAGTCGGTCCAGGACCTGCTCGCCGAGGTGCCCGAACGGCGGGTGGCCCAGGTCGTGGGCCAGCGAGGCCGCCTCCACCACGTCCGGGTCGCAGCCGCCGAGCTTGTCGAGCAGGTTGGCGAGGTCGGGGCGGGCGTTGAGTCGTTCGGCGATGGCGCGGGCGGCTTGGGCCACTTTGAGGCTGTGCGTGAGGCGGTTGTGCACCAGGAGGCCCGAGCCGGTCGAGCTGACGACCTGCGTGACGCCGCCGAGGCGGGCGAAGAACGGCGAGCTCGCGACCCTGTCCCGGTCGACCCGGTACGGGTTCGTGGCGAGGTCGGCTTGGACGGCGTTCCCGCCGGAACGTCGCTGCGTCCTGGGATCGGCGTGCTCCTGCTGCATGAGCAGAACCTAACCGCACCGGCCACGCCCGGCGCGTAACCGGGCTGTCGATAACATCGTGACGCCATGAGTGACGACGTCCTCTCCGTCATCCCGACCGATCCGCACTGGCAGCCGGACCAGGCAGCCGCCGATCGGGCCGCCCGAGTGGTGGCCGGTCTGGAGGACGTGCGCATCGACGTCACCTGGCACGACGTGCTCACCGTGGTGGACTGCGGCGCCAACCTGGAGCAGATCGAATGCGACCTGTGCGGCGGGTCGATCCCGGTGGAGTGGTGGGGTGACCTGCTCGAAGCCCACTGCGACAGCGGCTTCCCGACGCTGGACGTCGAGGTTCCGTGCTGTGGTGGCAACACGTCGTTGGACGCGCTGCGCTACGACTGGCCGTGCGGGTTCGCCCGGTTCGAGATCACGGTGTGGAATCCCGAGCGCCTCTGGCTCAGCGATGCCGAGTTGTCCACGCTGGCCGAGGCGTTGGGACAGCCCGTCCGTCAGATCCGGGCTCACCTCTGAGGTGCTGGAACGCAAAAAAGCCTTCAGGGGCACTCGCATTAAACGAGTGCCCCTGAAGGCGAAGTATGTTCGGCGGCGTCCTACTCTCCCACACCCTCACGAGTGCAGTACCATCGGCGCTGGAAGGCTTAACTACCGGGTTCGGAATGGGACCGGGTGTTCCCCAACCGCTATGACCACCGAAACACTATGAAATTACCAACCCGTAGGCACCCGACCCACCGCCGACAACAATCGTCGTGGTGGACCTGGTGGTCCGGTTCGGTTCTTTCAGAACCGCACAGTGGATGCGTAGCGTCTTCATGACAAGTCCTCGGCCTATTAGTACCGGTCAACTCCAGCCGTTACCGACCTTCCATCTCCGGCCTATCAACCCAATGGTCTGTTGGGGGCCTTAACCCACAAAGGGGTGGGATACCTCATCTAGGAACAGGCTTCCCGCTTAGATGCTTTCAGCGGTTATCCCTTCCGAACGTAGCCAACCAGCAATGCCCTTGGCAGGACAACTGGCACACCAGAGGTCCGTCCGTCCCGGTCCTCTCGTACTAGGGACAGCCTTCCGCAAGTATCCTACGCGCGCGGCGGATAGGGACCGAACTGTCTCACGACGTTCTAAACCCAGCTCGCGTACCGCTTTAATGGGCGAACAGCCCAACCCTTGGGACCTACTCCAGCCCCAGGATGCGACGAGCCGACATCGAGGTGCCAAACCATGCCGTCGATATGGACTCTTGGGCAAGATCAGCCTGTTATCCCCGGGGTACCTTTTATCCGTTGAGCGACCACGCTTCCACAAGCCATGGCCGGATCACTAGTTCCGACTTTCGTCCCTGCTCGACCTGTCGGTCTCACAGTCAAGCTCCCTTGTGCACTTGCACTCGACACCTGATTGCCAACCAGGCTGAGGGAACCTTTGAGCGCCTCCGTTACCCTTTGGGAGGCAACCGCCCCAGTTAAACTACCCACCAGGCACTGTCCCTGATCCGGATCACGGACCGAGGTTAGACATCCAGTACGACCAGAGTGGTATTTCAACGACGACTCCACACTGACTGGCGTCAGCGCTTCACAGTCTCCCACCTATCCTACACAAGCCGAACCGAACACCAATACCAAGCTATAGTAAAGGTCCCGGGGTCTTTCCGTCCTGCCGCGCGTAACGAGCATCTTTACTCGTAATGCAATTTCGCCGGGCCTGTGGTTGAGACAGTCGAGAAGTCGTTACGCCATTCGTGCAGGTCGGAACTTACCCGACAAGGAATTTCGCTACCTTAGGATGGTTATAGTTACCACCGCCGTTTACTGGCGCTTAAGTTCTCAGCTTCGCCCCGAAAGACTAACCGGTCCCCTTAACGTTCCAGCACCGGGCAGGCGTCAGTCCGTATACATCGTCTTGCGACTTCGCACGGACCTGTGTTTTTAGTAAACAGTCGCTTCTCGCTGGTCTCTGCGGCCGAAAAATCCTAGCCCGCAAGGGGCTTCAAATCCCTCGGCCCCCCTTCTCCCGAAGTTACGGGGGCATTTTGCCGAGTTCCTTAACCACAGTTCGCCCGATCGCCTCGGTATTCTCTACCTGACCACCTGTGTCGGTTTGGGGTACGGGCCGCATGAACACTCACTAGAGGCTTTTCTCGGCAGCATGGGATCACTCTACTTCGCCTCAATCGGCTATGCATCACGTCTCAGCCTTAATGCAGCACGGATTTGCCTATGCTACGGCCTACACGCTTACACCAGTACTACCACTCACTGGCGGAGCTACCCTCCTGCGTCACCCCATCGCTTGACTACTACAAGTTCAGGTCCCGCGCTCCACGTCACCCCACTCCCGAAGGAGTAGGATGGGCTTCGGGCGGTTAGTATCACAAGGTTCGCCATGGGCGCGTTCACACGGGTACGGGAATATCAACCCGTTGTCCATCGACTACGCCTGTCGGCCTCGCCTTAGGTCCCGACTTACCCTGGGCGGATTAGCCTGGCCCAGGAACCCTTGGTCATCCGGCGGACGAGTTTCTCACTCGTCTTTCGCTACTCATGCCTGCATTCTCACTCGTCCAGCCTCCACACCTGGATCACTCCGGCGCTTCAATGGCTGAACGACGCTCCCCTACCCATCCCAGCGTTACACTGAAATGACACGGCTTCGGCGGTGTGCTTGAGCCCCGCTACATTGTCGGCGCAGGACCACTTGACCAGTGAGCTATTACGCACTCTTTAAAGGGTGGCTGCTTCTAAGCCAACCTCCTGGTTGTCTGGGCGACCCCACATCCTTTCCCACTTAGCACACACTTAGGGGCCTTAGCCGGCGTTCTGGGCTGTTTCCCTCTCGACTACGAAGCTTATCCCCCGCAGTCTCACTGCCGCGCTCTCACGTACCGGCATTCGGAGTTTGGTTGATTTCGGTAAGCTTGTGGGCCCCCTAGACCATCCAGTGCTCTACCTCCGGCACGAAACACACGACGCTGCACCTAAATGCATTTCGGGGAGAACCAGCTATCACGGAGTTTGATTGGCCTTTCACCCCTAACCACAGCTCATCCCCCAGGTTTTCAACCCTGGTGGGTTCGGGCCTCCACGTAGTCTTACCCACGCTTCACCCTGGCCATGGCTAGATCACTCCGCTTCGGGTCTAGACCACGCGACTCAAACGCCCTATTCGGACTCGCTTTCGCTACGGCTACCCCACACGGGTTAACCTCGCCACGCAGCACTAACTCGCAGGCTCATTCTTCAAAAGGCACGCCGTCACCCCTAAAGGCTCCGACGGATTGTAGGCACACGGTTTCAGGTACTATTTCACTCCCCTCCCGGGGTACTTTTCACCTTTCCCTCACGGTACTAGTCCGCTATCGGTCACCAGGTAGTATTTAGGCTTAGCGGGTGGTCCCGCCAGATTCACAGCGAATTTCACGAGTACGCTGCTACTTGGGAACACTGTAAGAAGACGGTGAGTTTTCGCGTACGGGACTTTCACCCTCTACGGCCACGCTTTCCAGACGCATTCCGCTAACGACACCGTTTTATGACTTCTTGTCAGCTCGGCAGAACTGACGAACAGGTCCCACGACCCCGCACACGCAACCCCTGCCGGGTATCACACGAATACGGTTTAGCCTCTTCCGCTTTCGCTCGCCACTACTCACGGAATCACGGTTGTTTTCTCTTCCTGCGGGTACTGAGATGTTTCACTTCCCCGCGTTCCCTCCACACGCCCTATGTGTTCAGGCGTGGGTGACCCCACATGACTGGGGCCGGGTTTCCCCATTCGGATACCCTTGGATCTCAGCTCGGTTGACAGCTCCCCAAGGCTTTTCGCAGTCTCCTACGTCCTTCATCGGCTCCTGGTGCCAAGGCATCCACCGTGTGCCCTTAATAACTTGCCACAAAGATGCTCGCATCCACTGTGCAGTTCTCAAAGAACAACCAGACACCGCCCCACACTGCCCACGCCTACCGGCTACCCGGCGGTTCGCGGACGGAGACCGTCCTGTCGCTTCCTCGCTGAGCAAAACACTGTGCGTGTTCCCTCAGGACCCAACAGCGTGCCGAACAGAAGTCTCGAACCCTCTGGAGACCCTTCCATGTTCCCGAAGGAACCGTACTAACTCCCCAAACAACCCAGGATTCTGTATATAGCCAGCATCCACATCATTGAGCAACCATCCGACGATCATTCGCCGCCGGCATGGCTCTCCACAGGCCCTCTCGAAAGAAGACCGGTGAGGAATGCTCCTTAGAAAGGAGGTGATCCAGCCGCACCTTCCGGTACGGCTACCTTGTTACGACTTCGTCCCAATCGCCAGTCCCACCTTCGACCGCTCCCCCCCTTACGGGTTGGGCCACGGGCTTCGGGTGTTACCGACTTTCGTGACGTGACGGGCGGTGTGTACAAGGCCCGGGAACGTATTCACCGCAGCGTTGCTGATCTGCGATTACTAGCGACTCCGACTTCACGGGGTCGAGTTGCAGACCCCGATCCGAACTGAGACCGGCTTTGTGGGATTCGCTCCACCTCACGGCTTAGCAGCCCTCTGTACCGGCCATTGTAGCATGTGTGAAGCCCTGGACATAAGGGGCATGATGACTTGACGTCATCCCCACCTTCCTCCGAGTTGACCCCGGCAGTCTCCCATGAGTCCCCGCCATTACGCGCTGGCAACATGGAACGAGGGTTGCGCTCGTTGCGGGACTTAACCCAACATCTCACGACACGAGCTGACGACAGCCATGCACCACCTGTACACCGGCCACAAGGGGGGCCGTATCTCTACGGCTTTCCAGTGCATGTCAAGCCCAGGTAAGGTTCTTCGCGTTGCATCGAATTAATCCACATGCTCCGCCGCTTGTGCGGGCCCCCGTCAATTCCTTTGAGTTTTAGCCTTGCGGCCGTACTCCCCAGGCGGGGTGCTTAATGCGTTAGCTGCGGCACGGAGGACGTGGAAGTCCCCCACACCTAGCACCCACCGTTTACGGCGTGGACTACCAGGGTATCTAATCCTGTTCGCTCCCCACGCTTTCGCTCCTCAGCGTCAGTATCGGCCCAGAGACCCGCCTTCGCCACCGGTGTTCCTCCTGATATCTGCGCATTTCACCGCTACACCAGGAATTCCAGTCTCCCCTGCCGAACTCAAGTCTGCCCGTATCGACTGCAGGCTCCACGTTAAGCGTGAAGTTTTCACAGCCGACGCAACAAACCGCCTACGAGCTCTTTACGCCCAATAATTCCGGACAACGCTCGCACCCTACGTATTACCGCGGCTGCTGGCACGTAGTTAGCCGGTGCTTCTTCTGCGGGTACCGTCAGTTGCCCTTCGTCCCCGCTGAAAGAGGTTTACAACCCGAAGGCCGTCATCCCTCACGCGGCGTCGCTGCATCAGGCTTTCGCCCATTGTGCAATATTCCCCACTGCTGCCTCCCGTAGGAGTCTGGGCCGTGTCTCAGTCCCAGTGTGGCCGGTCACCCTCTCAGGCCGGCTACCCGTCGTCGCCTTGGTAGGCCATTACCCCACCAACAAGCTGATAGGCCGCGGGTCCATCCTGTACCGCCGGAACTTTCCACCCACCACCATGCGGAGGCAGGTCATATCCGGTATTAGACCTAGTTTCCCAGGCTTATCCCAGAGTACAGGGCAGGTTACCCACGTGTTACTCACCCGTTCGCCGCTCGTGTACCCCGAAGGGCCTTACCGCTCGACTTGCATGTGTTAAGCACGCCGCCAGCGTTCGTCCTGAGCCAGGATCAAACTCTCCAATAAGGAATGTTTGATCGCTCCGAACAACACTGACATTAATGTCAGTTGTCCAGTAACAATCTCAAAGGAAACCTCTTGACAGAGGTTCATAAATTTACTGGCTATTCGGCACGCTGTTGAGTTCTCAAAGAACACGCGCACACCGTCACTCATCACATTCAGTGATTCGATCCGGGGCTTCTATGTTCGCCGCGCTCCGTTCCGGTCTCTCTCCGGCCCGTTCCGCGCTGACATGGAGAAAGCTACACGAGTGTCCCTGGATAGTGAAATCGGGGGGTCGGTTACGGCGTCTCCGCAGCTAGGCGTGGTGCGACCCCCTGGAACGGTGGATGCTGGGCCGGTGCAGCTCTCGCCTCGGCTCGGTCGGTACGCGCTCCATCTCCTCTTGGTGGCGGCCGGCTACTACCTGGGCGCGCGTCTCGGCCTTCTCCAGGCGTTGGTCAACGACCAGGTGACCCCGCTGTGGCCGCCGACCGGTGTCGCGGTGCTCGCGCTGGTGCTCGGTGGGCTGAGGATGTGGCCGGGTGTCGCGGTGGGCGCGTTCGCGGTCAACGCCACGCTGACCGACATCGGCTCCACGGTCCTCATCAGTGCGGGCAACACGCTCGGCCCGGTGGTCGCCTACCTGTTGCTCAGTCGGGCGGGTTTCCGACAGGAGATGGACCGCACGCGTGACGCGCTCACGTTGGTGTTCCTGGGCGCGTTCGTGGCCATGGCGGTCAGCGCGACGATCGGCAGCGGCACGCTCCTGCTGACCGGGGTGATCGACGGAGCCGGTTTCTGGTCGACGTGGGCCGTGTGGTGGACCGGTGACGCGCTGGGCGTCCTGGTGCTCGTGCCGATCGCGTTGGCGTTCCGCACCCTGCGCCTGCGGAACCACCCCGCACGCCGGTGGATGGAAGCCGCCGCACTGCTGGTGAGCACGACGGTGGTCATGGCGGTGGCGACGACGCACGACCTCCGGCTGATGTACCTGGTGTTCCCGTTCCTCATCTGGGCGGCGCTGCGCTTCCAGCACCTGGGCACGGCGCCGTGCGCGCTGATCGCGACGACCCTGGCGGCACGTGGGGCGGCGATGAGTTCCGGCCCTTTCGCGGGGCTGGACCTCTTCGTGCGCATGGTGACGTTGCAGGCGTTCAACGCCACGACGGTGTTGACGGCGCTGCTGTTGTCGGCGGTGATCGCGGAGCGCAACGCGGCGCGGCAGGCGATCGAGCGGACGGTGGCGCAGTTGGCGGACGTGGTGCAGCAGTACCAGCCGCTGCTGTTGGGCAACGTGCAGCCGCCGCAACGTCCGGAGAAGCGCTAAGTGGACGTCGTCGTGGTGGGTGGTGGCCCGGCGGGTCGGGCGCTGGCGCGCGCGTGTGCGGCGAAGGGCCTGGGGACGACGTTGGTCGATCCGAACCCGGGACGGCCGTGGCGGGCGACCTACGCGGGGTGGGTGGACCAGTTGCCGGCTGACGCGCCGATCGCGGTGGCGTCGTCGAGGTCGCGTGCCGTGACGACGGCCGAGCACGTCATCGCGCGTGGGTACGCGGTGTTGGACAACGAGCGGTTGCGGTGGCTGCCGGAGGAGGTGCGGGTGGTCGCGGGCCGGGTGGTCGGGTGGTCGTCCACGGAGGTGGCGGTGGCCGGTGGACGAGTGGTCACCGGCCGGGTGGTCGACGCGACCGGCGCGGCGGGCGGTCGTGCGGCGCAGACGGCGGTCGGTGTGGTGGTCCCGGCGGAGCACGCGGCGCCGTTCGTGGGTGCGGACGAGGCGCTGATCATGGACTGGCGCAGGCCGCCCGCGGCGACGACGGCCGATCCGACGTTCCTCTACGCGATCCCGGTGTCTGCGGACGAGGTGCTGCTGGAGGAGACGTCGTTGGCCCGGCGGCCCGGTCTGCCGTTGGGCGAGTTGCGACTGCGGTTGCACTCGCGTCTGGCCGCGCACGGCATCCCCGTGCCGGACGGTGAGGAGCGGGTGCGCATCGCGTTGGACGGGCGTGCGCGGAACGGCGCCTTCGGCGCGGCGGCCGGGTCGATCCACCCGGCGACGGGGTACAGCGTGGCGGCGGCGTTGCGGCGGGCGCCGGTGGTGGCGGAGGCGATCGCGGACGGGCGTCCGGTAACGCGGTCGGCGTCCGAACGGGTGGTGCGCGGCTTGCGACTGAGGGGCCTCGCGGCGTTGCTGGCCATGCGGCCCGACGAGGTTCCGGAATTCTTCAACCACTTTTTCCAATTGCCCGACAATCTTCAACGAGACTACCTCGACGGGGACGATGACCTGCGGGGAACGGTCCGCGCGATGCTCCGGCTGTTCGGTTCGGCGGGTTGGCGCATGCGTGCCCGCTTGGCATTTCCTGTGCAATCGGCCAAAAGTTTGGAAACTCCTGGTTAACGCTCTCGGCAAAAGAAGATCGACCAGGCACGATCGTTGCCGTGCCCGCCTTGCTGGATGACGTTCGCTTCGCCTTCCAGCCGTTGTTCAACCTCCACACCGGAGGGGTCGTGGCGGTGGAGGCACTGGCCCGGCCGCACGACGGCAACGTGCAGGACCTGCTGCGGATGGCGTTCCGCGCGGGGTACCTGGCGAACACCGACGTGGCCCTCGCGTGCCGCGCGATCCGCCATGCGGCCGACCACGGCCTGGGCGTGCCGCTGCACGTGAACCTCCTCGCGATGACGATCGCGGACAAGCCCGAGTTCATGGCCCCGCTGTACGGCGCGCTGCGCGAGACCGGCCGCACCCCCGCAGACCTGGTCCTGGAGGTCGGCACGCCGTACTCGCGGGCGCCGCGCCGGCTGCTGGTCAAGGGCATCGACCGGTTGCGCGAGGACGGGTTCAAGATCGCTCTGGACGGGGTCGGCGAAGGTGACACGCCGTTGTCGCTGCTCACCGAGGTGCAGCCGGACATGGTCAAGCTGGACCGCGAGGTGGTGGTCGCGCTGCCGTCCGACCCCGCCCGGTACGCGCTGGTCCAGGCGTTGCAGCACGTGTGCGAGCACATCGGGTCGCTGATCGTGGCGGAGGGCGTGGAGACGGAGGCGGAGCTGGGGGCGCTGCGCCGCCTCGGCGTGCGGCTGGCGCAGGGCAACCTGCTGGCGACCGCGCAGCGCCGGCCCAAGGTGGACGCGACGATCTCGGCGGTGTTGAGCGAGGTCAGCGACCCGGAGGCGGTCACCAAGACGATGACCGGGCCGTTGCGGCGCAACTCGGGGCCGCGGGTCACCGACTTCCTGCACCCGGCGACCACGCTGCCCGAGTCGGCGACGTCCGAGGACGTCCGGGAGGTGCTGGCGAACCAGCCGACGGTGACCGGCGTGGTGCTGGTGGACGACGAGGGCCGGCCGCTCTGGACGGTGGACCGCAACCGGTTCCTGCTGGGTGTGACGGGGCCGTTCGGGCACGCCCTGCACGCCAAGCGGGAGGCGGCGCGGCTGGCGGACAAGCCGAAGCTGATCGGCGCGGATTCGAGCGCGTTGGACCTGCTGGACGTGGTGGCGCACGCGAACCGCGAGCGGACCAACGACGACCTGGTGGTCGTGGACGACGACGACCGCTGCCTGGGCGTGGTGCGGGTCGCGGACGTGGTGCGCGGTGTGGCCGAGATGAAGGTGGAGCAGGCGGCGGCGCTGAGCCCGCTGACCAGGCTGCCGGGCAGTGACTCGATCGCGCGCGAGGTGGACCGGCGGATCATGGGCGGCGACCTGTTCGCGGTGGGCTGGCTGGACGTGGACGCGTTCAAGCGGGTGAACGACTCGGCCGGGTTCGCGGCGGGTGACGACCTGATCCGCGCCATAGGGCGTTCGTTGACGGAGGGCGCGGCGACGTACCCGGGCGTGCAGGTCGGGCACGTCGGCGGGGACGACTTCCTGGTGGTCGCGGGGCTGAACGAGATCGTGCCGTTCGCCGCCGCGGTGCTGGACTCGCCGTTCGAGGCGGAGGGTCGCGGGGTGACGTTGTCGCTGGCGACGTTGATCTGCGCGGCGGGGACGGTGGGGTCGTACCGGGAGGTGTCCCGGCTGCTCGCGCCGTTGAAGGAGCACGCGAAGTCGTTGCGCGGCACGAGTTGGGTGCTGGGTCGGCCGGGCAGCGACCACGTCGACGTCCTGCGCGGCGGGCCGCATCTGGCGGTAAGTTAGGGGAAGTCAGGGAAGTTCACCACTTCGACGCATGCGCTGCCCGATCGATTACTCATAGCATCAGGATGACTACCCAGCGCAGGGAGGTCCTGGTGAGCGAGGTCACCGCCCTACCGCTTCCACGAGTCGTCTCCGACCTTCCGTTGTCCGTGGGGGTCGAGGAGGAGTTCCTGCTCGTCGACGCGGACACCGGGACGCTCATGCCGTTGGCCCCCGCGGTGCTCGGCGGGGTGCGGTCGGCGCTGGACCTCCAGCAGGAGATGACCCTCTACCAGGTGGAGAGCGCCACTCCGGTGTGCCGGACCATGGCCGAGGTGAAGGCGCAGCTGCTGGCCGCACGGGGTGCGCTGGCGGCGTTGGCGAGTGGGCACGGCGCGCGGATCGTGGCGACGGGGACGCCGGTGTTCGGCGGGGACAGGCCGCCGCCGTTGGCCGACGACGACCGGTACCGGACCATCGCCGCCGAGTACGGGACGTTGATCGACGGGTTGACCATCTGCGGGTGCCACGTGCACATCGGCATCCCGGACGAGGAGACCGGCGTGCTGGTCAGCAATCACCTGCGGCAGTGGCTGCCGGCGCTGTTGGCGATCAGCGCGAACTCCCCGTTCGCGGAAGGTCGGGACACGGGGTACGCGAGTTCGCGTTACCTGGCGTGGAGCCCGTGGCCGTCGGCCGGCCCGCCGCCGTGGTTCGAGTCGGCGGAGGACTACCACCGGCACACGGGGGTGCTGCGGACGGCCGGGGCGGCGTTGGACGCGGCGATGGTCTACTGGGACGTGCGGCTGTCGGCCCGTCACCCGACGGTGGAACTGCGGGTGTGCGACGTGGCGGCGACGGTGGACGAGGCCGTGGTGCTCGCGGCTCTCGTGCGGGCGATCGCGCGTACGGCGATGGATGGTCGGCCTGCCCACCGGGTGTCGGACTTGGCGTTGCGGACGGCGTTGTGGCGTGCGGCGCGGGACGGGTTGGACGGGGCCGCGATCGAGCCGCACACCGGCCGGTTGGTGCCCGCGGTGGACGTGGTGCGTTCCCTTGTGGACTGGACGCGTTCGGCGTTGCGGTCGGCCGGGGACGAGGACCTGGTGCTGGACGGTCTCGACCGGGTGCTGCTGGACGGGACGGGGGCGGCGCGGCAGCGGCGGGCCTATCGGCGGCGCGGGTCGTTGCTGGACGTGGTGGAGATGCTGGTCGCCCAGACATAGCGGGCCCAGACGTAGCCGGACCTTTTCGACGTGTAGACGGCGGCTGCGATGTGTAGACGGCGGCTGGTCGGCGCATCCTTGTGCCAGACGACCAAGGAGGTTCGCCATGACCACCGCACGGGAAATCATGAACGCCGGTGTCCAGTGCGTCAAAGAGGACCAGAACCTGCTCGACGCGGCGCGGATGATGCGGGACCTGGGCGTCGGCTCGCTGCCGATCTGCGGCAAGGACGACAAGCTGCACGGGATCATCACGGACCGCGACATCGTGCTGCGGTGCGTGGCGGAGGGGCGGGATCCGGCGTCGATGAAGGCCGGGGAGATGTCCGGGCACCTGCACTGGGTGAACGCGGACGACGACATGTCGCACGTGCTGCGGACCATGGAGGACAACCAGATCCGCCGGCTGCCGGTGCTGGAGAACCACCGGTTGGTGGGGATGGTGTCGGAGGCGGACATCGCGCGGCACTTGGACGAGAGCCAGATCGCCGAGTTCGTGGAGCGCGTGTACGCCGGCGCTTGAGCGCTTGAGCTTGCCGCGCACGCTGCTCCGCACCGCTTCGGGAACGCTTCGCACCCTTGTGGACAGCCGTTGTCGGCTGTGGACAGTCGACGTCCGCGGCCCGGAATTGTCGGACCCCGCCGGTAAAATCAAAGCAGGGGTCCCCTTGGCGGGGACCCCTGCGAAGCGTTCCGGGTGGAGCGGTCTGGCGGTGTGCAGGCCTCACGGTGTGGGGGTCTGCGCCGGGCTGGTGCTGCGCCGGGTGGGTGTCAGACGGTGAAGCCGAGGGCGCGGAGTTGGTCGCGGCCGTCGTCGGTGATCTTCTCGGGGCCCCACGGGGGCATCCAGACCCAGTTGATGCGGAAGTCGCTGACGATCCCGGTGCTGCCACCGCCACCGCCGACCAGCGCGGACCGGGTCTGGTCCTCGATGACGTCGGTCAGCGGGCAGGCCGCGGACGTCAGCGTCATGTCGATGATCGCGACGTTGTCCTCGTCCACCCGGATGTCGTACACCAGACCCAGGTCGACGACGTTGATGCCGAGCTCGGGGTCGACCACGTCGCGCATGGCCTCCTCGAGGTCGTCCAACGTCGGGACGTCTGCCTTCGGCGCAGGCGCCTCGGGCATGCCCTCGACACCGCGCACCACGTCTTCTTCGGCGGTCATGCCTTTGCTCCCTCGCTGCGTGCCACCGCGTCCTTGAACGCCATCCAGCCCAGCAGCGCGCACTTCACGCGCGCCGGGTACTTCGCCACGCCCGCGAACGCGATGCCGTCCTCCAGGACTTCCTCATCGGGCTCGACCTTGCCGCGGCCCTGCATGAGCTCAACGAACGCGTCCATCTTCTTGAACGCCTCGCCGAGCGGCCTGCCCACCACCAGGTCCGTCAGCACCGAGGTGGACGCCTGGCTGATGGAACAGCCCTGCCCGTCGTACGAGACGTCGCGCACGGTGTCGCCGTCCAGGCTGACCCGCAACGTCACCTCGTCGCCGCAGGTCGGGTTGATCTGGTGCGACTCGGCGTCGAACGGGTCGCGCAGGCCGCGCCCGTGCGGGTTCTTGTAGTGATCCAGGATGATCTCCTGGTACATCTGCTGCAACTGCATCTCACGCCCACCCAAAAGTCATCGGACGCCGAAGAACCTCTGCGCCTCGCGGACGGCGTCGACCAATGCGTCCACCTCGTCCAGTGTGTTGTACAGGTAGAAGCTGGCCCGCACGGTCGCGGCGACGTTCAACCGCTGGTGCAGGGGCCACGCGCAGTGGTGGCCGACGCGCACCGCGACGCCCAGGCTGTCGAGCACCTGGCCGGCGTCGTGCGCGTGGATGCCTTCGACGTCGAACGACACCGCGCCGCCGCGGTCCACCGTGTCCAGTGGTCCGACGATCCGGACGCCGGGGATCTCCGCGAGACCCCGCAGCGCCGCTTCGGTGAGCACGTGCTCGTGCTCGGCGATCCGGTCCATGCCCACGGCCTTGAGGTAGTCGACCGCCGCGCCCAGCGCCACGGCCTGCGACGTCATGGGCACGCCTGCCTCGAACCGCGCGGGCGGCGGGGCGAAGGTGGACTTCGCCATCCGGACCATCTCGATCATCGAACCGCCGGTGAGGAACGGCGGCAGCGCCTCCAGCAGCTCACGGCGGCCGTAGAGGACGCCGATGCCGGACGGGCCGAGCATCTTGTGGCCGCTGAACACGGCGAAGTCCACGCCGAGCGCCTTGAAGTCGACCGGGCCGTGGGGCACGGACTGGCAGGCGTCCAGCACGGTCAGCGCGCCGACCTCGCGCGCCGCGTCCGCCAGCTCGCGGACCGGGTTGACGGTGCCGAGCACGTTGGACTGGTGGGTGAACGCGACGACCTTCGTCCGCGCGTTGACCAGCTCGTCCATGTTCGACAGGTCGAGCCTGCCCTCGTCGGTGACGCCGAACCAGCGCAGCGTGGCGCCGGTGCGGTCGGCCAGCTGCTGCCACGGCACGAGGTTCGCGTGGTGCTCCATCTCGGTGACCACGATCTCGTCACCGGGACCGAGGCGGAACCGCTCGGCTTCGGGGCCGGCGGTGGCCGCGTTGCCCATCGCGTACGCGACGAGGTTCACGCCCTCGGTCGCGTTCTTGGTGAACACGATCTCGCCGTAGCCGACGCCCACGAAGTCGGCGATCTTCTGCCGTGCGCCCTCGTAGGCGTCCGTGGCCTCTTCGGCCAGCTGGTGCGCGCCGCGGTGCACCGCGGCGTTGGCGGTCTCCACGAAGGCGCGCTCGGCGTCGAGGACCTGCCTCGGGCGTTGCGAGGTGGCGCCGGAGTCCAGGTAGACCAGCCGCTTGTCTTCCCGCACCGTGCGGCCCAGGATCGGGAAATCCGCCCGGACGGTGACGACGTCCAGTGGAGTAGCGGTGGTGGTCACTGCCCCGACGCCTCCTCTCGAAACGAGTTCACGACAACGTGCCGACGACGTGCCGACATCAAGTGCAACGTCAGCCGATGCTGGCGGCTTCCTGCTTCCCGATGTACTTCACGTAACCCTCGGCTTCGAGCTGGTCGGCGAGCTCCGGGCCGCCGGACTCGGCGATGCGGCCGTTCGCGAACACGTGCACGAAGTCGGGCGAGATGTACTTGAGGATCCGGGTGTAGTGCGTGATCAGCATGACGCCGACCTCACCGGACTGCTTGTACCGGTTCACGCCCTCGGACACGACGCGCAGCGCGTCGACGTCCAGGCCCGAGTCGGTCTCGTCCAGGATCGCGATCTTCGGCTGGAGCAGGCCCAGCTGGAGGATCTCGTGGCGCTTCTTCTCGCCGCCGGAGAAGCCCTCGTTGACCGAGCGCTCGGCGAAGGCCGGGTCGATGTCCAGGCCGGTCATCGCCTCCTTGACCTCCTTGACCCAGTGCCGAAGCTTGGGCGCCTCGCCGCGCACGGCGGTGGCGGCGGAGCGGAGGAAGTTCGACATCGAGACGCCGGGCACCTCGACGGGGTACTGCATGGCGAGGAAGAGACCCGCGCGAGCGCGCTCGTCCACGGTCATCTCCAGCACGCTCTCGCCGTCCAGCAGCACGTCGCCGGAGGTGATCTGGTACTTGGGGTGCCCGGCGACGGCGTAGGACAAGGTGGACTTGCCCGAGCCGTTGGGCCCCATGATCGCGTGGGTCTCGCCTGCGTTGATGGTCAGGTCGACGCCCTTGAGGATCTCCTTGGAGCCCTCGTCGGTGTTGACCGAGACGTGCAGGTCCTTGATCTCCAGAGTGGCCATTGGTGGTTCGTTCTCCTGGTGTGACGAGCGGAAGTCAGTTCGGGGCCACGTCAGTTCGCGGCCAAAGTCAGTTCACAGCCGTGGTGACGTCGACGTAGACGTCACCGGCGCGGAGCTCGACGGCGAACACGTCGACCGGCTCCGTTGCGGGAGGCGACGACGGGCGGCCGGTGCGCAGGTCGAAGCACGACCCGTGCAGCCAGCACTCGACACCGTCGCGGCCGACCTCGCCGCCGTCGCTGAACGCGACCTCGGCGTGCGAGCAGACATCGCGCAGCGCGTGCACGGTGTCGCCGTCGCGGACGAGCACGATCGGGGTGTGCTCGTCGCCGACGTCGAAACCCGAGGGCTTGCGGTCGTCGAGGTCGGTCAATGAGCACACCTTGATCACACGCCCACCGCTTCCAGCTCCGCCTCGATGGCGGCTTCCAGGCGCTCTCGCACCTCGGGCACGGTGATCTTGAGCAGGATCTCGTGGAAGAACCCGCGCACGACCAGCCTGCGCGCCTGGTCCTCGGGGATGCCCCGGGCCTGGAGGTAGAACAGCTGCTCGTCGTCGAACCGGCCGGTGGCGCTGGCGTGGCCCGCGCCCTCGATCTCGCCGGTCTCGATCTCCAGGTTCGGCACCGAGTCGGCGCGCGCGCCGTCCGTGAGGATCAGGTTGCGGTTGAGCTCGAACGTCTCGGTGCCCTCGGCCGCGGCGCGGATCAGCACGTCGCCGATCCACACCGTGTGCGCGCCCTCGCCCTGGAGGGCGCCCTTGTAGACCACGTTGCTGCGGCAGTTGGACGCCGAGTGGTCGATGAAGGTGCGGTGCTCCTGGTGCTGGCCCGCGTCCGCGAAGTACAGGCCGAGCAGTTCGGCGTCGCCGCCGCGACCGGCGTAGGTGACCACCGGGGTGAGGCGGACGATGTTGCCGCCGAGCGTGATGACGGTGTGCTTGAACGTCGCGTCACGGCCGAGCTTGGCGTGGTGCGACGACACGTGCACTGCGTCGTCGGCCCAGTCCTGGATGGCCACGACGGTGAGGTGCGCGCCGTCTTCGACGACGAACTCGATGTTGTCGGCGTACACGCCGGAACCGCGGTGGTCGATGACCACGACGGCCTCGGCGAACTGCCGGGCGTGCACGTGGAGGTGGCCGTAGGCGATTTCGCCGACGCCCGCCCCGGTGACCGTGACGACGGTCGGCTCGACCTTCGCGTCACCGGGGAGGGTGAGGACGGTGGCCTCGGCGAACGAGGACCACGCCTGGGCGGCCACCCGGTCACCGGGGGTGCCGGCGACGCCGAGGCGCTTGTCGTCCCGGCCGACGGTCTCGACCGAGACGCCCTCGGACGCCTTGACCTCGACCGTCGCCGTGCCCGTGGCCTCGGCGCCGTTGTGCAGGTTCGCCAGGCGCTTCAGGGGGGTGAAGCGCCAGATCTCCTCGCGACCGCCGGGCACCTCGAACGCGTTCACGTCGAAGGACGTGAAGTGGTCCGCGCGCGAGGAGACCGGGGCACCCGCACCGTGCGAGTGGGCCGTCAGGCCGTGCTGCTGCTGTTCGGTGGTGACGGCCATGTCAGCCGACGGCCCCTTCCATCTGAAGCTCGATCAGGCGGTTCAACTCCAGCGCGTACTCCATGGGCAGCTCGCGCGCGATGGGCTCGACGAACCCGCGCACGATCATGGCCATGGCCTCGTCCTCGTTGAGACCGCGGGACATCAGGTAGAACAGCTGGTCCTCGGAGACCTTCGAGACCGTGGCCTCGTGGCCCATCGACACGTCGTCCTCGCGGACGTCGACGTACGGGTAGGTGTCCGAGCGGCTGATGTTGTCCACCAGCAGCGCGTCGCACTTGACCGTCGACTTCGAGTGGTGCGCCCGCTTGTTGACCTGCACGAGGCCGCGGTACGACGTGCGGCCACCGCCGCGCGCCACCGACTTCGACACGATCGTCGACGACGTGTACGGCGCCATGTGGACCATCTTCGCGCCGGCGTCCTGGTGCTGGCCCTCGCCCGCGAACGCGATCGAGAGGACCTCGCCCTTGGCGTGCTCGCCCATCAGGAACACGGCCGGGTACTTCATCGTCACCTTGGAGCCGATGTTGCCGTCGACCCACTCCATGGTCGCGCCCGCTTCGGCCTTCGCGCGCTTGGTGACCAGGTTGTAGACGTTGTTCGACCAGTTCTGGATGGTCGTGTAGCGGCAGCGACCACCCTTCTTCACGATGATCTCCACGACCGCGGAGTGCAGCGAGTCCGACGAGTAGATCGGCGCGGTGCAGCCCTCGACGTAGTGCACGTAGGCGCCCTCGTCGACGATGATCAGCGTGCGCTCGAACTGGCCCATGTTCTCGGTGTTGATCCGGAAGTAGGCCTGGAGCGGGATGTCGACGTGGACACCCTTGGGCACGTAGATGAACGAGCCGCCCGACCACACCGAGGAGTTCAGCGCGGAGAACTTGTTGTCACCCGAGGGGATGACGGAGCCGAAGTACTCCCGGAACAGCTCCGGGTGCTCCTTCAGCGCGGTGTCCGTGTCCAGGAAGATGACGCCCTGCTCCTCAAGGTCCTCACGGATCTTGTGGTAGACGACCTCGGACTCGTACTGGGCCGCGACACCGGAGACCAGGCGCTGCTTCTCCGCCTCCGGGATGCCGAGGCGGTCGTACGTGTTCTTGATCTCGTCAGGCAGGTCGTCCCAGGTCGCCGCCTGCTTCTCGGTCGACCGGACGAAGTACTTGATGTTGTCGAAGTCGATGCCCGACAGGTCGGAACCCCAGGTCGGCATCGGCTTGCGGTCGAACAGGCGCAGCGCCTTCAGCCGGAAGTCCAACATCCACTCGGGTTCGCTCTTCTTCGCCGAGATGTCCCGAACGACGTCCTCGTTCAGGCCCCGGCGAGCGCTCGCGCCTGCCACGTCCGAGTCGGACCAGCCGAACTCGTAGTTGCCGATGCTCGCCAGGGTCTCTTCCTGGGTGAGCGGGGCTGTGGTGGTGCGCTGCTCGGCAGCGGCAGTCATGCGGGCTCCCCTCCATCTGGGATCCGGGGTGTGTTCGGGATGTGAGTCGTGCACACGGCATCGCCGCGGGCGATGGTGGCCAGGCGCTGGACGTGCGTGCCGAGCAGGTCGGCGAACGCCGCCGTCTCGGTCTCGCACAGCTGCGGGAACTCCGCCGCTACGTGTGCCACGGGGCACAGGTGCTGGCAGAGCTGCTCGCCCGCCCCCACGTGGCGCGCCGAGGCAGCGTAGCCCTCCCTGGTCAACGCCACCGCGAGGGCCTTGGCCCGCGCCGCGGCGTCCGGTTGGGCCACGATGGCCGCGCGGTGCTGGTCGACGAACGCGGACACCCGTCGTTCGGCGAAGGTCCGCACCGCCTCTTCCCCGCCCTGTTCGGCGAGGAAGCGCAGCGCGGCCACGGCGAGGTCGTCGTAGGCGTGCCCGAAGCGGGCCCGCCCCTGCTCGGTCAGCAGGAAGAACTTGGCCGGCCGTCCCCGGCCGCGCTGCCCCAGGCGGGGCGCCTCCCTGCTGGTCGCCTCACCGTCGGCCACCAGTGCGTCGATGTGCCTGCGCACCGCCGTGGGGCTCAGGCCCAGCTGCTCCGCGACCGAGGCCGCGGTGACCGGGCCCTGCTCCAGCAGCAGGCGTGCGACGGCATGCCGGGTCCGCCCGTCGTGCCCGGACGGCACCACGGTCGAATCGCTCCCGACGTTTTTCACAACACCAGTGTTGCGTATTTCATCGGCGGCCGCAAAGATCGGCCCGGGTCGGGTGACCCGACTCACGCGCCGGGGCCGGTCGCTACCCTTCCGACGTGATGGCGGGCGGAATGGCGATGGCGAACCGGGAAGAGATCGCTGAGGCGGCCCCTCTCGACGCCCCCGAACGGCGGCAGCTCGACGTCATCCGCCGCTGGGGCACCGTCGGCGCGTTGCTGCTGGCCGTCGGGTCGCTCGGATCGGGCGCCGCGCCGGTGTTCAGCCCCCTGCCCGGCACGCCGCTGCTGGGCCTGTTCCCCCGGATGCCGAGCGCGGCCATGGGCGTCGCGTGGACGGGCATCTTCCTGATCGTGTCGGCGTGGCTGTGGCTGGGCCGGTTCGCCCGGCCGGGCCGTCCCCGGCTGATGTCGCGCAGCCAGCTCGACCGCACGCTGCTGATGTGGATCACGCCGCTGGTGTTCGTGCTGCCCATGTTCAGCCGGGACGTGTACAGCTACCTGGCGCAATCGCAGATCGCGGCCAACGGTCAGGACCCGTACGAGCTGGGTCCGGCCACGGCGCTGGGCGTCGACCACACGTTGACGAAGAACGTGCCGAACATCTGGCGTGAGACTCCCGCGCCGTACGGGCCGCTGTTCCTGGCCGCCGGGCGCGTCATCTCGATGCTGACCGGCGACAGCGTGCTGCCCGGCATCTTCCTGCACCGGCTGCTCGTGCTGCTGGGGCTGGCGATGATCGTGTGGGCGGTCCCCCGGCTGGCCCGGCGCTTCGGCGTGCCGCCGGTGAGCGCGCTGTGGCTGGGCGCGGCGAACCCGTTGGTGCTGTTCCACCTGGTGGTGGGCGTGCACAACGAGGGGCTGGCGATCGGCCTGATGCTGGTGGGGCTGGAGTTGGCGTTGCGGCGGATGCCCACGGTCCCGGGCACGCCCATGACGCGGGAAGAGCTGCTGTGGATCGTCCTCGGCGCGACCATGATCACGTTGGGCGCTGCGGTGAAGATCCCGGCCGCGCTGGCGCTGGGCTTCCTGGGCGTGATGATCGCGCGGCGGTGGGGCGGGCGGTTCTCCGACCTGGTCCGGGCGGCGCTGTTGTTGCTGGTCATCTCCGGTGTGGTGATGGTCGGGACGTGCCTGGGCACCGGGCTCGGGTTCGGCTGGGTGGAGACGCTGAACGTCGCCGGCACGGTGAAGAGCTGGATGTCGCCGCCCACCGCGATGGGGTTCATGGGCGGCGGGCTGGGGCTGGTGCTCGGGCTCGGCAACCACACCGAGTCGATGATCGCGTTGATGCGGATCGTGACGCAGGCGGTGTCGGTGGTGCTCGTGGCGACGCTGCTGTGGAAGGCGTTCCGGGGGCGGATCAAGGCCGTCAACGGGCTGGGCGCGGGGTTGGGCGCGGTGCTGGTGCTGGGGCCGGTGCTCCAGCCGTGGTACGTGCTGTGGGCCGCGTTGCCGCTGGCCACGGCGGTGCTGGCGCGTCGGTTCCGGATGTTCGCGATGGTGACGAGCGCGGTGATCGCGGTGATCCTGCCGCCGACGGGCTCGGCGTTCGACGGCCGTGCGTACATCGTGCCGCAGGCGGTGGCGGGCGCCCTGATCGCGTTCGCCGTGTGCCTCTTCGTGGCGCGCAAACAGGTGATCCCGCTGATCAGACGCGACCCCCTCCCCGGCTCCGTCTAACCCTCCCGCGAGTCGAACGCTCAGGCCCCGCGTGTCGAACCGTCAGGCCCCGCGAGTCGAACGCTCAGACCCCGCGAGTCGAACCGTCAGGCCCCGCGAGTCGAACGCTCAGACCCCGCGAGTCGAACCGTCAGGACCATCGAGTTCTACGTTCGTGGCCGCCTCCGCTGACGCGAATGTGGAATTCGGGGGACCCGGGTGTTCGACACGCGGGGCCTGGACGTTCGACTCGCGCGGAGGTGGGGTGTAACTGGGTGGGGTGGGCGGGCGAGACATCGGTACGGGAGGGAGTGCGCGATGGTGGACGTGCCGCAGGAGCAGATCCGGTTCGCGGTGGTGCTCAACGGGGGTGTGAGCCTCGCCGTCTGGATGGGCGGGGTCGTGCTCGAACTCGATCGGCTGACCAGGGCGGACGGGCCGTACGCCGAACTGCTGGACATGGTCGGCAGCACGGCCCGCGCGGACGTCATCACAGGCACGTCGGCAGGCGGCATCAACGGCGCCGCGCTGGCGTTGTCGCAGGTCAACGGCAACGCCCGGCTGGAACGGCTGCGTGACCTGTGGGCCGAGCAGGGGCGAATGGAACAGCTGCTCCGCACACCGTTCCGCGGGCAGCCCGTGTCCCTGCTCAAAGGCGACGAGTTCTTCCTCCCCCGCCTCCAGGAAGCGCTGGCGCGGCTGACCACGGACTTCGCCCCCACCCCGCAGGACGACCGGCCGGTGGACCTGCGGATCACCACGACCCTGCTGGCGGGCGTGCCGACCGTCACCCACGACGACCTCGGCCAAACCCTCGTGCAGGCCTCCCACCAGGGCAGCTTCTCGTTCCGCCGCGACCCGGGCGGCCGGGACGACTTCAGCGCCGACAAGCTGCCGGCGCTGGTCGACCGGATGGCGCTGGCCGCACGGTCGTCCGCCTCGTTCCCGTTCGCGTTCGAGCCGTCGTTCATCCCGGTCGCACCCGGCGCGCCCGACAGCGACAAGCCCAACATGGCCGACGTCGCGTCCTGGGCCAACGGCACCGACAACCGGTCCCGGTACGCGGTCGACGGCGGCGTGCTGGTCAACACGCCCACCAAAGAGGCGCTGGAGGCCATCGACCGGATGCCCGCCGAGGGCCCGGTGCGGCGGGTGATGCTGCTGGTGTTCCCGCACGCCCCCGAGGCGGTCGTGGAACCGGTGGCCCCCGTGGACGGCGCGCTGCCCAGCACCATCGCCACCGGCACCAAGCTGCTCGGCGCGTTGACCAGCCAGAGCGGTCGCACGTATGTCGAGCGCATCGAGGAGCACAACCGCAACGCGGCGTCCCGGCGCGGAGGGCGCAGCGCCCTGCTGGACCGGCTGGCGTCGGGCGGTTCGGTCACCGAGAAGCTGTACGCGCTGGCCGCGACCCTGCACGACCACTACGAGGACGTGCGCATCCGGCACGCCGCCCGTGACGTCACCACCCGCCAGTTCGAAGTGCCGGGCGCGAACGCCGCCGGCTGGTCGTTCGAACGGGTGCGAGAGGCGGCCGAGGCGGCCCAGCGGGAGTACCGCGCGGAGCACAGCAAGGTGCCGTACGTGCCGACGAAGCCGCAGCCCGCCGCGTTGCCGGAGCACGGTTGGCCGTGGGGCGTCACGATGGCCGACCGCCTCGCGTCCGCCGCGATGGACCTGCTCAAACGCCTGGTGTGGGTGATGCCGGACGCCCAGCGGCTCGCGTTGGCCCGCACGAACCTGTTCGACGTGCGGGCGAAGCTGCGTGCCGCCCGGATCGAGCTGGACGAGCACTGGACCACCAGCGAGCACGAGGAGCTGGACCAGGCGTACTGGGAACTCCGGGTCCACCGGTTCGCGCAGAAGATGCTGGACGAACCCGACGGCGTCGGGCAGCGGGTCCGGCAGCAGGTGGAGCGCATCGCGGGCGTCCTCGGCGACGCGCACGACATCCTCGACCAGCTGGACGACGACCAGCTGCGGGCCGGGTCGCTGCGGTCGTGGCACCGGCTGCTGACCGAGCCGCGCACCGAAGCGGAGGCCGTGGCCGGGCTGGTGGCGGGCGACCTGTGGCTGTCCCGGGTGCTGGCGCTCGAAGTGGCGACCACGTGCCTGGCGGACGACTCGCGCGGCGGCATGGACCAGGCCGTGGAGCTGGTGCAGATCAGCCTCCAGACGCGCAACGCGTTCGCCGAGTACAGCCTCACCGCGGAGGACAAGGCGGGTGGGGCGTCGTTGAGCCGGTTCTCCGGGTTCCTGAAGCGGTCCTGGCGCGTGAACGACTGGATCTGGGGTCGGCTCGACGGCGCCACCATGCTGTGCAAGGTGGTGTTCGACCCGAAGCGGCTGCTGCGGGTGGAGCGCATGACCGGCGCGGGCGGCGACCCGGTGGAACGTGCGTCGGCCAAGGTCGACGAGCTGGTGCTGAAGCTGTTCGGCGACGGGGTGCCGGACGAGCTGGAGCCTTACGTGACGCGGGCGAAGGCGGAGCTGGCCGCTGTGTTCGCCAAACCGGACGGTGACCATCCCCCGACGTGCGCGGCGTTGGCGGAGTTGGCGGCGTGGGCGCTGCACATCCGGATCATCTGCGAGGAGCTGCCTGCCCTGCGTGCCGCGATCCTGGCCGACCGGCACGAGGGCGCGGATCGGCGGTCGCGTGGCGAGCTGTTCCTGGAGGAGCAGGCGGCGCTGCTGGCCCGGCTGCCCGTGCGGACGGACGCGGAGCGGGTCGAGGTGGGCGTGCGGGCGTTGAGCGCGTTCGACCGGGCGGGGATCGGGCGTGAGCCGCTGGTGCAGGAGGCGAGCAGCGACCAGGTGATCCGGACGGCGGCGACGGCCGCGGCGGTGGCGATCACCGTGGCGGACAGCGACAACTCCGGGCTGGGCACGGCGAAACCGCTGACCAGGACGTTGCGCGGGGCGGCGCTGCTGCCGTACTGGACTATCACCGGGTTGACGCGGGGAGGGCGGCTGGCGCAGTTCCTGGGGCTGCTGGGGTTCGCGTTGGGCGGCGCGCTGCTGGTGCTGGCGTTGTTCGACCTGCTTCCGCCGTGGGCGGTCGGCCCGTCGGCGGCGTTCGGCGGTGGCACGCTGCTGGCCGCCTTCGGTTACGCCGCGCTTCGGTCCGGGACGTTGCTGCACGGGCTGGTGCTGCTGTCGCCGGTGATCCCGCTGGTCACGGTGGCGATCGACCGGACCCGTGACGCGCTGGCGTCGGGTGAGACCGGTGATCAGGCCGTGACGGGGATGGTGGCGGTCGGTGGCGTGCTGCTGGTCGTGGTGGGTTTGCTGATAATCGGCAGTCTGCCCGCGCCGGTGGGCACGCCGCTCGCGGTGCTGGGCAAGATCCGGTTCCGGCCGCGGCTGCTGGTGCGGGTGCTGGTGGCGGCGGCGATCGTGGCCGGTGTGTGGGCCGTCGTGCGGTACCGGTTGTACGACCTGGACCCGGCGTTGGTGGTCGTGGGCACGGTGGTCGCGATCTTGTTCGGCGCGGCGGCTTCGTACGTGCTGGGCAGTTCGCTGCGGCGGTGGCGTCAGGTGGACGGGGTGTGGGACACGGAGGCCGCCGAGCCGCCCGCGTCCGCTACCGCAGGGTGGGCCGCGGTGTACGGGTCGGTGCTGCTGGTGATCGCGGCGGTGGTGCAGGTGTTCTCGCTGCGGTTCACCGGGTGGGAGGCGGTGCTGGCGACGGCGTTGTCGTTCGGGCTGGTGCTGCTGTTGGTGACGACGTGGTGGGTGCCGTTGCAGGCTCGGCGGACCATCGCCCGGTCCCTGGTCGAGCAGATGTCCATTGTGGACTTCGAGCCGGGTGACGTGGCCGCGGCGCTGCTCAAGCGGCTGGAGGGTCACGGGATGCTGTTCAAGTTCCTCACCGAGCTGGACGACACCGGCAGGCCCCACCTCAGCTCCACGGGCCTCCGCGTGGCCCACCGCGCCGCCGGCCGTTCCGCCACCGGCCACGACCCCGACTGACCCCACCCACCCGCGTGAGTCCTACGTTCAGAACGCGTGAGTCGTACCTTCAGAACGCGTGAGTCCTACGTTCAGGACCCCCGAGTTCAACGCTCAGAACAGTCGATCTTGTACTGAGCGTTGAATTCGGGGGTTCCGAACGTAGGACTCACGGGTCCTGAACGTAGGACTCACGCGACGTGGGGGTTAGGCGGCTAGGGCGGGGGCCTGGACGAGGACGGGGAGGCCCAGGGCGCGGGCGTAGAGGGACTCGAACGTTTCGAGGGTGGTGTCGATGGCGTGGGCGGCGATCAGGTCGCTGCTCGCGGCGCCCATGCGGGCGGTGACGGCGGGGTCCGCGGTCACGGCGTGCAGGCGGTCGGCCAGGCCACGCACGTCGCCCGGCGTGAACAGCCAGCCGTTGCGGCCCGGCTTGCACAGGTGCGGCAACGCCATCGCGTCGGCGACGACCACCGGCTTGCCCGCCGCCATGGCCTCCATCGTGGCCAGGCTCTGGAGCTCGGCGATGCCCGGCATGCAGAACACGTCGGCGCCGGCGTAGGCGTCCAGCAACTCCGACTCGCTCACGAAACCCCGGAAGCGGACGCGGTCCGCGATGCCCAGGTCACGGGCCAGCAGCTCCCAATCCCCCCGGCACGAGCCGTCGCCGACGATCTCCGCGTGCAGCCGCGGCACCAGCGCCAACGCCCGCAGCAGCTCGTCCACCCGCTTCTCCTCGTCCAACCGCCCCACGAACAGCACGGTCGGCGCGTCGGTGTGCCGCACGGGCTTCCGCGACCGGTACCGGTCGATGTCGATGCCGCACGACACCGGCACGGCCCGCGACGGGAAACCGTTGTCGTGCAACAACTGCACCGCACGCGGAGTAGGCGCGGTCACGACGTCCGCCAGCCCGAACACCCGACCCAGGTCACGCCACGCCCACCGCGACGCCATGCCCTGCAACCACGCCGGCACGTGCGCGTGGCCGAACAGGTTCTCCGGCATGAAGTGGTTCGTCGCCACCGTCGCGATCCCCAGCGCGGCCGCCTGCCGCAGCACGTACCGCCCGACCACGAAGTGCGCCTGAACGTGCACCAGGTCCGGCCGCAACTGCTCCAGCAGCGCACCGACGTCCTTGCGCACCTCCCACGGCAGCCCGATGCGGAACGAGCGGTGGAACGGCGTGCGGTGCGAACGCAGCCGGTGCACGGTGATGCCGTCGACGGGCTCCGTCCGGGCCGGGCCGTCCGGCGACACGCAGATCACGTGCACGTCGTGGCCGCGGCCCGCGAGGCCGGTGGCGAGGCTGTGGGCGAACCGGGCCGCGCCGTTGACGTCCGGGGGGAACGTCTCCGCGGCGATGACGATCCGCATGGCGCGTCCGTTGGTCACTGTCGTCTCCGATCTGGTGGGAACTTCAGGAAGGTTTCGGGTGCGGGCCAGCACGACGACTCCGCCGACGGCGACCGCGGCGCAGACGAGTTCGGCGGCACCCACGAGCAAGCTGGTACGGGTCGCCTCGCCGAGCAGCCCCGCGCCGATGCCGACGGCGACGAGCGGGTCCACCACGGTGAGGCACGCGACCGCCACGTGCGGCGGTCCGCTGGCGTAGGCGTGCTGGATGAACCAGCCGCCGACGAGGAGCGCGGCGACGATGCCCGCCGCCGAGAACGCGGTGGTCCACGCCAGTCCGCCCTGCTGGACGTCCTGGGACACCGACCGCATGAGAACGGAGACGAAGCCGTAGGCGACACCGCCCGCCGCGCCGAAACCGAGGGCGCGCACCGCCGGCCGGGTCGACAGCACACCGACCAGACCGGGCACCGCGATCAGGCCGAGCGCCACCAGGGCGGCCTTCAACTCGGCCTCCGGCACGACCGCCGTGGACGTGGCGCTACCCGCCGCCAGCAGCACGAACGCCCCCACGCCGAACGTGGTCCACGCGACCGCCGGCAGCTCGCGCCGCCGCCCGTCCAGCACGGCGGTGATGCCGATCGCGACCACCCCGACCGGCTGCACCACGCTCAACGGCGCCATCCCCAACGCCGCCGCGTGCACACCCGCGCCGACGACGAGCAGCACCAGGCCCAGCAGCCACCGCGGCCGGCGCAGCAACTCACGGACCCGCAACGCGCCCTCGCTCGCCCGCACGGCCTCGTGTTGCAGGCGTGCGGCGAACGCGAAGAAGACGGCGCCGAGCACCGCGAGCAGGACGGCGAACCACGTCATGACGACACCTCACGGCGGAGGACGGCGGAGGCGACGGCGAACAGCAGGCAGTACAGGAGCGCGAACAGAATCCGCTCGAAAAGGCCCAGCACGACCGCGCCACTGCCCGGGTAGACCACCGCGACGTGACTCACCATGAATGCCAGCGAAGTGACCCCTGCGGCGACCGAGAAACGGCGGACCGTGGTACTCGCGATGAACGTCCGGGAAATCAGCCACCCCGCCAGCGGAAGGCTCGCGAACATCACCGCGCCCGCGTACCGGTGCACCGCGCCGGAAAACGACGTCGGCGCGCCGGACGGGTCGGTGGGGAACACGGTGGCCACGGTCAGCCCCGCCGCCCACAACCCGATCAGCACCGCGACCGGCCCCCGCCTGGGCAAACCGGACCGGACGAGAGCGACGAGCAGGCCCACCGAGGCGGCGGCCAGGGACAGCGCGGTGACGGCCAGCAGCCCGCTGCCGTTGTCGACGAAGATGTAGTCGCTGATCGTGTGGCTGATAGGGCTAAGTTCGCCGACCGACGCCACGTGCAGGTAAACAATCGGGAACAGCGACAGGACAAGGCCCACAACAGCCAGCGGCAACACCGCCGTCCGACTTTTCCCCAGGATCTCCACCACGAGGAAAATCCTGGTGCGGAATGGCGTCGGAAGATATCCGGAACACCCCCGAGCCGACCCTGAAGCCACCCCGAGATCCCTGGTAGGGCTGACCCCACCACGGGGTGGGGGTGGGCACGCCCTAGGCTTCCCCGTCGTGAGCCCGCACCAGCACCCTGCCGTGGAAGTGTCGGGGCTGGTCAAGCGCTACGGCTCCACCGTCGCGGTGAACGGACTCGACCTCACCCTCGAGACCGGCACGGTTCTCGCGCTCCTCGGCCCGAACGGCGCCGGGAAGACGACCACCGTCGAAGTGTGCGAGGGATTCCGGACGGCCGACGGCGGCGAGGTCCGCGTCCTCGGGCTCGACCCGAAGCGTGACGGCGACAAGCTGCGCCCCCGGATCGGCGTGATGCCGCAGGGCGGCGGCGGCTACCCCGGCGTGCGGGCGGACGAGATGCTGCGGCTCATCGCCACCTGCGCCGCCAACCCTCTCGACCCCGCGTGGCTGATCGACGTGCTCGGCCTGTCGTCGTCGGTGCGCACCCCGTACAAGCGGCTCTCCGGCGGGCAGCAGCAACGGCTGTCGCTGGCCTGCGCGTTGGTGGGGCGCCCGGAGCTCGTGTTCCTCGACGAGCCCACCGCCGGCATGGACCCGCAGGCCCGCCGCCTGGTGTGGGAACTCGTGTCGGCACTGCGCGCGGACGGCGTCACCGTGCTGCTCACCACCCACCTCATGGACGAGGCCGAAGCCCTCGCCGACCACGTCGTCATCGTGGACGCCGGCCGGGTCGTCGCCCAGGGCAGCCCCGCCGAGCTGACCGAACACCACGCCGACGACCGGCAACTCCGCTTCCGCGCGCGCCCCGGCCTGGAGCTGACGCTGCTGCGCGACGCCCTGCCGGAAGGCCTGAACGTGCGTGAGGCCAGCCGCGGCACCTACCTCGTCCAGGGTCAGATCGACCCGCAGGTCCTCTCCACCGTCACCTCGTGGTGCGCCCAGCAGGGCGTGCTGGCCGAGGAGCTGACGGTGGCGCGGCGCAGCCTGGAGGACGTGTTCATCGAGCTGACCGGCAGGGAGCTGCGCTCGTGACCGAATCCTCCAGCCCCGGGACCTCCAGCCCCGAGTCTTCCAGCTCCGGCACCTCCAGCTCCGGCACCTCCAGCTCCGGCACCTTCGCGCCGGGCACGTTCACGCCCGCCCCCGGCCGGGGCAGGCTCGGCCGGATGCTGCTCGCGCAGGCCCGCACCGAGACCGTGCTCACGCTCCGCAACGGCGAGCAGATCCTGCTGACCGTCCTCATCCCGGTGGCGCTGCTGCTCGCGATGGGCCTCATGGACGTCATCCCGGTGCCCGAACCGCGCGTCGGCTCGGCCACCGCACGGATCCTCGCGCTCGCCGTCATCTCGTCCGCGTTCACGGGGCAAGCGATTGCGCTGGGCTTCGACCGCCGTTACGGCGTGCTGAAGCGCCTCGCCGCGACCGCGTTGCCACGCTGGCTCCTCGTCGCCGGACGGGTCGCCGCCGCGCTCTCCGTGGTCGCCGTGCAGGTCACGATCATCGCCGTCGTCGCCCTGCTGATGGGCTGGCGGCTACCGTCCGCGATCGGCGTCCTGTGGGCGGTCGTGCTGATCGTCCTCGGCACGCTGTCGTTCGGTGCGCTGGGCGTGCTGCTCGGCGGGGCGTTGCGGGCGGAGATCGTGCTCGCGCTGGCGAACATCGTGTGGTTCGGGCTGCTGCTCGTCGGCGGTCTGTCGCTCGGCGTGGACAGCCTGCCGACGTGGCTGGCGACGATCGTGGACGCCCTGCCTTCCGCCGCGCTGGCCCAGGCGCTGCACGACGCGGTGGTCGACGGCGCCGCGCCGGGTGTCGGCCACGTCACCGTGCTGGTGGTCTGGGGTGTGGTGGCCGGCGGGCTCGCCATGAAGACGACCAAGCTCGGCTGACACCCCGGCGGGCAGGCCTCAGCCGGCGGTACCTACCATCGGTTCGTGTCCGCCCCACCCTGGCTCACCACCTTCCTGAGCAAGTTCCAGCGCACGTTCGCCATCGCCGTGGTGATCGCTCAAGGCGGCATCGCGGTCACCGGGTCGATCGTGCGGGTGACCGGATCGGGCCTCGGCTGCCCCACCTGGCCGCAGTGCTTCGAAGGCAGCCTCGTACCGGTCGAACACCCCGAGGTGGCGTCGCTGCACCAGTGGGTCGAGTTCGGCAACCGCACCCTGACCGGCGTGGTCGGCGTCATCGCGGGCCTGTGCGTGCTGGCCGCGTGGTTCCACCGGCCGCGGCGCAAGCGGGTGCTCGCGTTGGCGCTGGTCCAGTTCGGCGGCGTCGTGCTCCAGGCCGTGATCGGCGGCTTCACCGTGTTGACCGGCCTGCTGTGGTGGACGGTCAGCGTGCACTTCCTGGTGTCGATGGGGCTGGTCTGGTTCGCCGTGCTGCTCGTCGCGGCGCTCGGGGAGGGAGACGAACCCGCCCGGCCGCTCGTGCCCAAGGCGTTGGTGGCGCTCCAGACCGTGCAGGCGGTCACCCTCGGCCTGCTGCTGATGGCGGGCACTTTCGTCACGGCCGCCGGGCCGCACGCCGGTGACGCAGCGACCCCGCGCCTCGAGCTCCCGGTGGACACGCTGTCCCAGGTGCACGCCGACCTGCTGTTCCTGTTCCTCGGCATGCTCATCGCGCTGGGGTTCGCGTTGCGGAGCCACCCCGTCCCCCGGCGGCCCTACTACGCGCTCGTCGCCACGGTGCTCGCGCAGGGGTCGTTGGGCATGGTCCAGTACTGGACCGGCGTGCCGGAAGTGCTGGTCTCACTGCACGTGCTGGGCGCGGGTGCGGTGGTCGTGGCCACGGCGGCGTTGTGGGTGTCGACCCGCGAACGGCCTCACCGTGAGGACGAGGGCCTGCGGTCCCAGACGGCGGGCAGTTCCGTCGCCAGCCACGTGTAGAGGTCGTCCACGGTCCGCAGCCGCATGGCGCGTTCCGGGTCGCCGCTCATCAGCCGCATCCCCGATTCGGTCAGCTCGCGCACGCTCACCAGCGCGTCCAGCTTGCGCTGGATCAGGTCGACCCACCGCTTCTCGTCGATCCGGTACTGCGCCGCCTGCCGCCCGCGCCGGGTGCGTTTCGTCACCAGACCGGCGTTGACCAGGAACTTCAGGTTCGTGCTGATCGAGCCGCTGCTGGCCTCCAGCTCCTGCGACAGCTCGGCCGCGGTGCGCTCCGTCGGCTGGCACACCAGCAGGTAGCCGAGGATGCGGCCGCCGATCAGCGGGATGCCCTCCTCGGCGAAGTGCGCCGCGAACCGCTCGATCCACGCCGACAGCCGCGTTTCCCGTCCGACGCTCATCCGACCCCCTGGGCTCTCCGGCCGACACTTCGGTCGACACTGAAGTCATAGTAGGTCGGATGCTGATCATCGCGCAAAGGCCACGCCGTCCTGAGCGTTGAATTCGGGGGTCCTGAACGTAGGACTCACGCGTTCTGAACGTAGGACTCGCGGGTTCTCTCGGGGTCAGAGGCGGCGGAGGCCTGCCAGGACGCGCTCCATCAGGCCGAGGTCCGGCAGTTCGCCGTCGGTGGTGGCGGTGCTGTGGACCTCGATCAGGCCGCGCTCGGCCATGTCGCCCAGGAGCACCTTGGCGACGCCCAGCGGGAGGCGGAGGAGCGCGGCGACCTCGGCCACCGACCGAGGCCGGGCGACCAGCGCGATCACCTCGTTGTACTCGGCCTTCATCCCTCCCGGGTAGTCCCAGTCCACCGCCGAGACCAGCGTCTCGATCTCCAGCTGGTACGACGAGGTGGTGCGGCCTCCGGTCCACGAGTAGGCGCGGACGATCGAGGCCGCCTCCTCCCGCGGGTACTCGAAGTCGTCCTCGTCGTCGAACACCGGGCGGTGCGGTTTGGTGTCGCTGGTAGCGGGTTGTTCGGGCGGCTTCGGCTTCCCCGGCGGCTTGCGCCGCCGGGCGGAGTCGAGGCTGAACCCGTTGAGCAGAGCGGCGAACGTCTCGTCCGACGCGGGCTCGTCGTTCCGGTCCATGACCACCTCACGCAGACGGGCGGGCCATCATCCGCTTCGCGCCGTGGAGCTGGGCGCGCAGCTCGGGGGTCAGGAGCTGGCCCACCTGGTCCACCACCACGGTCATCTCGTAGGCGACCTGGCCGACGTCGGCGTCCGGCGCGGCCAGCACTGCCAGGCAGGAACCGTCCCGGATCGACATCAACAGCATGATCCCGTACTGCATCTCGACCACCGAGCGCAGCACGCCACCGCCGTCGAAGCACCTCGCCGCCGACTCGGTCAGGCTCGCCACGCCCGCGGCGATCGCGGCCAGCTGGTCGGCCCGGTCGTCCGGCAGACCGCTCGACGCGGTCAGCAGCAGGCCGTCCACCGAGATCACCACCGCGTGGGCCACCCCGGGCACGCGATCTGCGAAGTTGCCCACCAGCCAGCCGAACTGGTCGACCTGTCGCGACTTCTGCGTGCTCATCCGTTCTCCTGCCCAGCTCGATTTTCACCGGATCCCCGCACACTTTGCCGGATTCCGGTCTGGTAGCTGGCGAGAAACCCGCGTGTCGCCTGCGGATCCCTCCGAACGGGTGCGACCGCGTCCTGCGCGTTCGGCCGTTCGGCCACCAGATTGGTCCGCGGCTGCCGTTTAGGCAGTTCCGTCGGATTGTCGTTCACTGGCTTCTCGTTCACTGGCTTGTCGTTCACGGGCGCCTCCCCGCGCGCGTGGGTTTCCCCGGCGCGGTGCCGCGCCGGTTCCGCCGGCCCGGCGGGCGCCGAGGCGCCGCCGAACCAGGTCGAGGCCGTCCGCCGCGGCGGGGACGCCGGTGCGGGCGGAGGTGTGTCGACGGTGCGACCGCGGAACGGCGCCCACCCGTCCTGCGCCAACGGCACGGCCGGCGGTAGGGCCGGCTGCGGCGGAAGCGACTGCGGTGAAAGCGGTTGGGCCGGAAGCGGCTGCGACACCGGTTGCGACACCGGTTGCGGCTGGGCCGGAAGCTGGGACGTCGACTGCGGCAGTGCCGCGCGCGGGCCCACGCCGTGTGGCAGGGCGGGCTGCGGACCGGTCGAGTAGAACGGCGCCTGTCCGTTGGTCGACAGGGCGTTGGTCGACAGGGCCGAGTTCGACAGGCCTGAGGTCGACAGCGCGGCGTTCGAGGTGGCCGAAGAACTGGAAAGGGCCGCCTGGATCGGGGACGACGCCTGCGCGGGCACCTGTCGAGCCGACAGCGGTCCGGTCGCGCGGACCAGTTCGGCGGGCAGCGCCACGACCGCGCGCAACCCCTCGCCCTGCTCGCGCAGCATCACCTCGATGCCGTGCCGACCGCCGAGCCGGCCCACCACGTACAGGCCGAGCTGGCGGGACACCGGCAGTTCGCCGGAGTTCTCCGACGCGGCCAGCGCGATCCGGCGGTTGGCCTGCGCCAGGTCCTCCTCCGACATGCCGACGCCCACGTCGACCACGTCGACCAGCACACCGCCGCCGGGCCGCGGCCGACCGCCGACCACGACCTGGGTCCGCGGCGGGGAGAACGTGGTCGCGTTGTCCAGCAGCTCGGCGACCAGCCGGACCAGGTCGCCCGCGGCGTAGCCGACGACCTCGACCGACGGGGTGGTCTGCACGACGACCCGCTGGTACTGCTCGATCTCGGACGCGGCGGCGCGCAGCACGTCGCCCAGCGGCACCGGGCGGGTGAACCGGCGGGCCACGTCGCTGCCCGACAGCACCATCAGGTTCTCGTTGTTGCGGCGCATCCGGGTGGCGAGGTTGTCCAGCTTGAACAGGTTCGCCAGCTGCTCCGGGTTCTCCTCCTGCCGCTCCAGCTCCTCCATGAGCTTGAGCTGCCGCTCCACCAGGCCCTGGCTGCGGCGGGACAGGTTGATGAACGCGTTGCGCATGCCGGTGCGGAGGTCGGCCTGCTCGGCCGCGGAGCTGACCGCCTGCCGGTGCACCGCGTCGAACGCGCGCGCCAGCTGGCCCAGCTCCTCCCTCGTGTCCACGGGCACGGGTTCCACGGTGATGTCGTGCGCGGCGTTCTCACGCAGCTGCGCCACCAGCTTGGGCAGGCGGTGCTCCGCGACGTCCAGCGCGGCCGTGCGGAGCGTGCGCAGGGAACGCAGGAGGTAACTGCCGATGATGTAACCGACGGCGGCGGCGGCGAACAGCGACGCCAGCAGGATCACGGACGCCGCGCCCGCGCGGTCGCTCGTGGTGTCCTGCAACCGGGCCGCGGCGGCGGCGAGCTGCTCCTCCAGGGACCGCAGCACGACGTCGATCTGCTTGAGGGTGCTTTCCGCGCCGACGTCCCAGCCCTCGGGGTTGATCATCTTCTCGACGACGCCCGAGTTGGTGCGGATCTGCTGGAACAGGCTGTTGCGGAGGTCGACCTCCTGGCCCGCGACCGTGCTGCGGTAGTCCGCCTGCTGCTGCGGCGTGGCGACGGCGGTGAAGTCGGCCAGCTTGTCGTGCTGGCGGGTGTAGGACTGCTCCAGCATCGTGGTCTCGGTGTCGAGCAGGTAGCCGCGGCTGATGCCGGCGTGCACGGTGGCGTGCTGCCACGACACCTGTTCGCTCGCCATGGCGAGGTTGTGCAGGGCGGTCGCGGTGCCGGACAGCGCCGGGTCGCCGAAGTCGCCGACCATCGCCAGGTCGAAGTCGAGCAGCGCTCGCAACACGACGGTGTAGCCGCCGACGCTGCCTTCCAGGTCGACGCTCCCGGACAGCACGCGCTCGCGCAGCTGCGGCAGGCCGTCCAACTGGACCTTGACGTCGCGGAACCGGGCGTTCGCCACCTCGCCGAGGGACGTCGTGCGGTCCATCAGGTTCCGCACGCCGGCAGCCGCGTTGTCGGTCGCCCGAACCAGGTCCGGGAACTCCTCGGCGTTGGCCCCGGCGCCTTCCGGCCGGCGCGCGGACAGCGCGCGTTCGGCCTGGACTGCGGCGACCAAGGGGTCGAGGCCGCCGCGCAACGTCACGATGCGCTGCATGGAGGCGTAGTTGTCCGCGCTTCTGACGTAGCCGTGGATCTGCACCACACCCGCGCCGACGGCGACGAGGACGGGCACCGCCAAGACCGCGGCCAGCTTCACCGGCAGTCGCCAATTCCGCCAGTCCGCGACGGCGCTCCACCACTGCCTGCGCGCGTTGTTGTCGCCAGTCACCAGACAAGCCCCGGGGAGTCCGTAGTTGTTTCGAGCAGAACGACGCCGACGATCAACGACGACGGACGTGGATGTTGCTGCGCGATAGTAGGTGGTCAACAGGCGTGGGACAACGACCTTGCGGTTGGTTCTCATCCGATCGGCGCAGCGTGACGGCCGAAAAGCCCAGCGGCCCCAAACGAGACGTACAGCCGGTCTTGACGACCCACCGGTGACACGATCGAGGCCGTCTCGTCGTTGACTGACGGCCTAACGCGGTTACGCTGAGCGCTCGCTGCCGGCCCGCGTATCCGCGTGCGTGGCGAGTCGAATCCCCCGTGGAGGATTGATGACGAAGGCGATCCTGCCTCCGACGGATTCGCGACCCGCCAGAGGTGGTCGCGGCTTCGCCACGTTCGACGATCCGGGGTCGTCGCTGCTGGTCGACGAAACCGGGGCGCCGGACTTCGTCGCACTCCAGGACAGCGCCGATTTCCGCGAGTTGCGCCGGCGGATCGTGGTCTTCGTGGTGCCCGCCACGCTGGGATTCCTGCTCTGGTACTTGGGTTACGTGGCGATGTCGGCGTACGCGCCGGACCTCATGGGCACGCCGGTGTTCGGCGTCGTCAACCTCGGTCTGCTGTTCGGCTTGTTGCAGTTCGTGTCCACGATCACGCTGACCCTGGCGTACGCCCGTTACGCGCGGCGCAGGCTCGACCCGCAGGTCGCCGCGGTCCGCGCGCTCACCGCGGAGGACGAAGCCTGATGGGCGGCAACACCGCGATCAACCTTGGCGTCTTCGCCGTCTTCGTGTTGATCACGCTCTACATCGTGTACCGGGCGGGCAGCCGCAACGCGACCGCGTCCGACTACTACGCCGCGGGCAGCAGCTTCACCGGTCCGCAGAACGGCATCGCGCTGTCGGGCGACTTCCTGTCTGCCGCGTCGTTCCTCGGCATCTCCGGCAGCATCGCGGTCAACGGGTACGACGGCTTCCTCTACTCCATCGGCTGGGTCGTGTCCTGGCTGCTCGGCCTGATGATCATCTCGGAGAGGTTGCGCAACACCGGCCGGTTCACCCTCGGCGACGTGCTGGCGTTCCGGATGCGGCAACGCCCGGTGCGCGCGGCGGCGGCGAACGTGACCCTGGTGATCTCGCTGTTCTACATGATCGCCCAGATGGCGGGCGCGGGCGCGTTGATGGCGCTGCTGCTGGACGTGCACAGCAAGGTCGGCCAGGCGATCATCATCGCCGTGGTGGGCATCGTCATGGTGCTCTACGTGCTGGTGGGCGGCATGAAGGGCACCACGTGGGTGCAGATCATCAAGGCCGTCCTGCTGATCATGTGCGTGACCCTGATGACGGTGTTCCTGCTCGGCAAGTTCGGGTTCAGCCTGTCCGCGATCCTGGAGACGGCGTCGCGGAACACGCCGCTCGGGCCGGAAGTGCTGGAGCCGGGCGTGCGGTACGGCAGCACGCCGACCAACAAGCTGGACTTCATCTCGCTGGCGTTGGCCCTGGTGCTCGGCACCGCCTCGCTGCCGCACGTGCTGATGCGCTTCTACACCGTGCCGAACGCCCGTGAGGCGCGGCGTTCGGTGGTGTGGGCGACGTGGATGATGGCCACCTTCTACCTGTGCACGCTGGTGATCGGCTTCGGCGCGCTGGCGTTGGTGGGCAGCAAGGCGATCTCGTCGGCGCCCGGTGGCGAGAACTCCGCCGCGCCGCTGCTGGCGTACGAGATCGGCGGCGCGGTGCTGCTCGGCGTGGTGAGCGCGGTGGCGTTCGCGACGATCCTGGCGGTGGTGGCGGGTCTGACGTTGACCGCTTCGGCGTCGTTCGCGCACGACGTGTACGCGAACATGATCAAGCAAGGTCAGGCGGACCCGCGGTCGGAGGTCCGGGTCGCCCGGTTGACGGCGGTCGTGGTCGGCCTGCTGGCGATCGTGGGCGGTATCGCGGCCAACGGGCAGAACGTGGCGTTCCTGGTGGCGCTGGCGTTCGCGCTGGCCGCGTCGGCGAACCTGTCCACGATCATCTACTCGATGTTCTGGAGGCGGTTCAACACGACGGGGACGCTGTGGGCGGTGTACGGCGGGCTCGGGTCGTGCATCTTCCTGCTCGCGTTCTCCCCCGCCGTGTCGGGCGCCAAGTCGTCGATCCTCCCCGACGTGGACTTCGCCTGGTTCCCGCTGAGCAACCCGGGTCTGGTGTCGATCCCGTTCTCGTTCCTGTGCGGGTACCTCGGCACGGTGCTGAGCAAGGACAAGTCCGACCCGGTGAAGCAGGCCGAGATGGAAGTCCGGTCGCTGACCGGCATCGGGTCCGGGCTGAAGGGCTGAAGTAGAGGCCCCGAGGTGTCAGCGGCGTGAGTGGGCGGCGCAGGTCGGGTCAGCGGCGGGAGTGGACGGCGCCGGTCGGATCAGGGGCGGGAGTGGACGGCGCCGGTCGGATCAGCGGCGGGAGAGGACGGCGCGGGTCGGGTCAGCGGCGGGAGAGGGCGGCGCGGACGGCCGAGGCGAACCGGAGCGGCGCGGTGGCGTCGGTCTGGCGGAAGCCCAGCGAGGGCTCGACCAGTTCGAGTTCCAGCAGCAGCGGCGAGCCGTCGGCGCCGGGGACGAGGTCGACCCGCGCGTACAGGAAGTCGTTGCGGCGCAGACCGGTCAGGGCCGCGGCGGCGTCCATCACGTCCTCCGCGACGCGGCGCTGCGCGGCCGACGGAGCCGCACCGGACAGCCGTTCCACGACGTAGAGGCCGGATTCGTCGAACTCCGCGTCGGCCGTGAGCATCGCGCCCTTGGTGAACGCGTGCGAGTACTGGCCGCCGAGGAACACCATCGCCGTCTCGCCGACCGCGTCCACGTTCGCCTGGTACGGCTGCACGAGCGCGGGCACGTCCAAGGTCGCCAGGTGCGCGGCGGCGGTTTCGTGGTCGCCGGCCGTGACGCGCAACGCGCCGCGTGACCCCGCGCCGACGGTCGGCTTCACCACGAACTCGCCGTCCGGCCAGTCGGTGAAGCCGGGCTTCGCCACCGCCGTCGGCACCACCGGCACGCCGGCGTCCGCGAGTCCGACCAGGTACGTCTTGTCGACGTTCCACCGGACCACGGACGCCGGGTTCACCAGCGTCGGCTCGCTGTCGCACCACGCCAGGAACTCCGGCAGCCGTTCCGGGTAGTCCCAGGTGGACCGCAGCACGACGAGATCCGCCTCGACCGGCGTGCCCCATGCCGTCCACGACGCGTGCACGCCGACGTCCGCCAGGGCGTCCACCAGCGCGTCGTCGTCTCCGTCTCCGGCGGGCAACGCCGCGCAGGTGGCGAAGAGGACCTTCATCGGCCCGCCATGCGGCGGCGGTGCGCCGGCCCGATCTTCACCGCGTCCGTGGTCTCGCGGTCCCACTCGTGCCGGTCCAGGTCCGGCACCGCCTCGATCACCGCTTCGGCCGACGCCACGTCCGGGAGCACGACATCGCCCATGGCCCCGTCGTCACCGACCAGCACGATCCGCGCGCTCGTCCGTCCGACGTTCTCCACGACGGCGCGCGCGGGCTTGCCGTGCGCGGCCACGAACTCGGAAGCCGTCTTCACGGCGCGACCGACCTTCTTGTCCTCTGCCACGTCGGTCAGACTAGAACCTGTCGGTAACTTACGCGCACGTGACCGCACTCACGGCCTCGGCCACGACGCCCACATCGATTCGTAGGCGTCGACGAGCCACTTGTCGGCCCGCGCGTGGTCGGGCCGCTCCGGCAGGTCGGAACTGGTGATCAGCTCCTCCAACCGCGCCTCCAGCCCTTCCGCCGCGTCCATCGCCTCCTGCTGCGTGTGCCGCCCCTGGCGCAGGTCGCGGATCCACGTGAGCCACGGCTCGGGCATCGGCAACGTGATCCGGCCGGTTTCCAGCAGCTCGACGCCCTGCACGCCCAGCCGCACCATGTGCGACGCGTACTTCGAGTCGAAGCCGTGCCGCGCCACCAGTTCGGGCCGGTTGACCCGCCGCGCGACGGTGCCGTCCACCATGCGCCGACGCTGGCTGTGCAGGTATCCGATGAACCGCCGTCCCGCCAGGCGGGACACGATCATGTCCGAATTGTCGCGCAAATCACGTCCCAGCGGCGTGATCGACACGATCTCGTGCTCGGGCGCGAACAGCAGCAGCAACACTGTCGGGTTGCCCTGAAGCGCCAGGCGCAGCCATTTGCGGAGCGAGTACACGACAAGATCAAGATCTCCGGGACCGGACGGGGTGTTCATCACGCCCGTGCGCTCCTCGGCGCTGCGGTAGATGTACTGCTCGAAGCGGCGCAGCCCGATGACGAACTCGGGCGGCTCGACGCACACGCCCATCTCGTCACGGTCGTCGGTGCCCTCGATGGCGGTGCCGTGCACGCCCGAACCCACCTGGGTGCGCAGGATCGTGCCGCGCCGGGCGATCTCGGCGAATTCGGGGCTGTTGTGCTGCATCGTGTTCTCCTTCTCCGGAAGCAGAACCTAGAGCGTCAACAGGCAATTCCCAACGGAATATGCGCCGCCGCCCGATCAGCGCGGACGCCGGGGTAGCTTCCGTGGTCGTGACCGGAAACGCATCCCTCGGCCGGCTGGTCGAACAGTTCCTGACCTGGCACTTCGACCGGAACCCGGGCAACGCCGCGATGCTCGGCTCGCTCGCCCACGACCACACCCTCGGTGATTTCTCCGCTACCGCGTTCACCGACTACGAACGCGGCGCAGACGCGTGGCTCGACCGCTTCACCGTGATCGAGACCGACGACCTCCAGGGTTCGGTGGACCGGGACCTCGTCGTCGCCGTGCTCCGCGGCACGCGGGCGAAGGCCACTTGGCCGACGTGGCGGCGCGACCCGTCCCTGTACACCGGCGCGGTGCTGTACCCGTTGTTCAGCGCGTTCCTCAACCGGCTGCGGCCGGAGCCGGAGCTGGTGGCGACGGTGGTGAAGCGGCTGGCGGAGGTCCCGGAGGTGTTGGCCGCGTGCCGGGCGAACCTGGACCCGGAGCTGGCCTCGCCGAAGATCGTGCGACGGGCGGCCGACCAGGCCAGGACGGGCCGGGCGTTCCTCACCGTGACGCTGCCCGCCGAGGTGTCCGACCCGGCGTTGCGCGCGGAGGTGGCGGAGGCCGCCGAACCGGCCGCGCGGGCGTTCGACGAACTGGCGGCGTTCCTGGACGAGTTCGCCGACCGGGCCGCGGGCGACTGGAGGATGGGCGAGGAGCTGTACTCGACGCTGTTGCGGGACCAGGAGGTCCTGGGCTACGGCGCGGCGGAGCTGCACGAGCGCGGCAAGGTCGCCTACGCCGAGCTGGACGCGGAGATGCGCGAGCTGGCCGGGTCGGACGACTGGCACGCGGTGATGGCGTCGTTCCAGGACGACCACCCGCCGACGCCGGAGGCGATGCGCGCCGAGTACGAGGCGGAGACGCGGCGGGCGCGGGCGTTCCTGGTGGAGCACGGGCTGGTGACGTTCGCGGAGGGCGAGGAGTGCCGGGTGGTGCCGTCGCCGACGTTCCAGCGGCCGGTCCTGTCGGTGGCGTCCTACATGTCGCCGCCGCCGCTGACCGACCAGCGGACGGGTCACTTCTTCGTGCCGTTCCCGCCGGACGGGTTCACCGCCGAGCAGACCGCGCAGCGCCTGCGCACCAACTCCCGCGCCCAGCTGGCCACCATCGCGGTGCACGAGGCGTACCCCGGCCACCACTGGCACCTGTCGTGGCTGGCCGCGCAGGACCGTCCGGTGCGCAAGGTGTTCCGCACCCCGTACTTCTCCGAGGGCTGGGCGCTGTACGCGGAGAAGTTGTTGCGGGAGCACGGTTACTTCACCGCCGAGGTCGTCGGGGACGCCGCCAAGGCCCGCGCGCAGGAGCTGGCGCACGTCGAGTCACGGCTGTTCCGCGCGGCACGGATGATCGTGGACACCGCGCTGCACTGCGGCGACATGAGCGTCGCGGAGGCCGAAGAGTTCATGACGACCAAGGCGTCGCTGACCCCCGGCACGGCGGCCGGCGAAGTCAACCGGTACTGCGCGTGGCCGACGCAGGCGCCGTCGTACCTGACCGGCGCGTTGGAGATCGAGCGCATCCGGTCCGAGCACACGGGCTCGCAGCGCGAGTTCCACGACACCATCGCCGGTTCGGGCGCGTTGCCGCTCGGTCTCGCCCGGCGGGTCGTTCTCGGTCGGTGAGACGCGCCGCCGGAGGATGGGCGGGCGTGGAACAGGCGGGCCGTCGAGGCGGTTGGCCTACTGACGTACGGACATCGCTACAGGAGGAACGACACATGCCCAAGGCAGTGGTGGTGCGCGCGACCGGCGGGCCGGACGTGCTGGAGTTCACCGACGTGGAGGCGAAGTCACCCGGCGCGGGCGAGCTGCTGGTGGACGTGGCCGCGGCCGGGGTGAACTTCATCGACTGCTACCACCGCGAGGGCCGCTACCCGCTGCCGACGCCGTTCGGGCTGGGGCTGGAAGGCTCCGGTCGGGTGAGCGCGGTCGGCTCGGACGTGACCGGGTTCGCGGTGGGCGACCGGGTGGCCTGGTCGCAGTCCCTCGGCAGCTACGCGGAACAGGCGGTGGTGCGGGCCGGGGACGCGGTGCCGGTGCCGGACGGCGTGGACGACGACACCGCTGCCGCGTTGCTGCTCCAAGGGCTGACCGCGCACTACCTCGTGGCGTCCACGTACCCGGTGCAGAAGGGCGACACGGTGCTCGTGCACGCCGCCGCCGGTGGTGTGGGGCTGCTGCTCGTGCAGCTGGCGAAGGCGCGCGGCGCGCGGGTGATCGGCACGGTGTCCACGGAGGCCAAGGAGGCGCTGGCCCGGGAGGCGGGCGCGGACGAGGTGATCCGGTACGACCTGACCGACTTCGCGCCCGAGGTGCGGCGGCTGACCGACGGCGTCGGTGTCGCGGCGGTGTACGACGGAGTGGGCGCGACGACGTTCGACGGGAGCCTGGCCAGCTTGAAGCCGCGTGGCGTGCTGGCGCTGTTCGGCGCGTCGAGCGGTGCGGTGCCGCCGGTGGACCCGCAGCGGCTCAACCAGGCGGGGTCGGTGTACCTGACCCGGCCGTCGCTGGGCGCGCACGTGGCGACCCGCGAGGAGTTGGAGTGGCGGGCCGGTGAGCTGTTCGCGGCGATCGCGGACGGTTCGCTGACCGTGCGGATCGGCGGGCGCTACCCGTTGGCCGAGGCACGGCGGGCGCACGAGGACCTGGAAGGCCGCCGCACGACCGGCAAGCTGCTGCTCGTCCCGTGAGCGAACGGGAGGGCGACCCCGATGTGGGGCCGCCCTCCCGGTGGAACGGTCCGGCTCAGCCCTCGACCTTGACCGCGTCCACCACGAAGACCAGCGTCTCGCCGGGCTGGATCTCGCCCCGGCCCTGCGGGTAGCCCTTGTCCGACGGCACGACGAGCAGCCGGCGGCCACCCTCCTTCAGCCCGATCAGGCCCTCGTTCCAGCCCTGGATGACCTGGGCCTGGCCGACGTTCTCGACGGTGAACGGCTGACCGGCGTCCCAGGACGCCTGACGGGTCTGCTGGTCGCGGAACGTCGCCAGGACGTAGTGGATCGTGGCGTTGGAGCCGGCCTTGATCTCCGGGCCGGTGCCCTCGGTGATGTCCTTGACGACCAGCCCGTCCTGCGGCGTGCAGCCGGTCGGGACGGTGATCGTCGGCTTCTCCCCCGGCGCCCCACTCACTTCGTACTGCGCCACCTCGCACGGCGGACCGCTCGGCTCGGGCAGCTCGGCCTGAGTGGTGGTCTCCTGCGCCTCCGGCTGGGCGGCGGTCGCCGACGGAGTGTTGGTGAGAGTGGACGGCCGGTCGCTAGCGGTGCACGCGGTCAGCGCCAGACCGGCGGACAACAGGGATACGAGAGCCAGGGCCGTACGGCCGACAGTACGCATGGTTGCCGAGCTTAGGGTCCATCCCCGAACGCCCCGCCGCAGACCCCACCGGCAGGCCCAACGCGATCACCGTCCGCTGTCGTCGGGCCCCGAATTATTCGGTGAATGTGCCACTAATTGCGGCTTCCGCCGTTGCGTACCCGCGAGTACAGTAACTCCGCGCACTTGATCGGACACCCATTGCATTCGTCCGTTCGAGTGCCCACCAGGGAGGTGACGCTGTGTCCGCGGAGCCGAAGGGCGTCCGCACCACCTTGCTGACGGAATTGTTCTGGACCCGGACCGGTCTGCTCCTGCTGATCCTCGTCGTCACTTCCGGCAGTTGTCTCGCGATTTCCAGCACAATGGATCAAGGCGCCTTCCGCACGTTCCTCACGTCGGTCGGCACCGGCACGTTGATCTCGGCCGTGGTCGGGTTCGGGCAGACGCTGATCACCAGCTCGGCCGCGCAACGTGCGCTGATCACCCCGGTCGTGGAGGAGAGCCGCAAGGCGCTGCGCGACCTCACCGCCGAGTACCGGGCGCTCGACCGCGAGTTCTTCCCCAGCCACGTGTTCGAGCCGACCGCCAAGCCCGACCCGGCGTTCAACCAGGTCATGATGCAGGACCTGGAACGCACCCGGCTCTACGTGTTCCGCGGCTTCGCGGGCCGCTACGCCGCCTGCCGGCTGCTGTTATCCCACACGGAGTGCGAGCTCAAGGCCGTCCTGGCCGATCCCCGGGACGGTGACGCGATCAGCGGACGGGCCCGCTACCTGCTGCGCAACGAAGGCGCGGACGGCGACTACGACTCGATCGTGGCGAAGCTCCGCGAGCAGGTCTACGTCGGTCTGGTGGGCCTGTTCCTGGCCCGTGGCCGGTGCTCGCGGATCGACCTGACGATCGTGTCCGACCCGCCGCTGGACCGACTGGAGCTGTTCGACGACAGCGTGTGGCTCACCCTCTACAGCAACACCAACGCGGGCGTGGTCCGCCTTTACCCGCGCACGGTGCGGTTCACGGAGGGTTCGTTCGTCTACGGGATGGAACGCGCGGAGTTCCTGCGCATCAGCAATTCCAAGGCGGGGCTCCACATCGTCATCACACCGGGAACCAGTCGGGCGGACTTCCTCGCCCTGTTCGAGAAGATCACCGGGGTCGCGCTCACGGAGGACGGGTTCCGGTCGCTCGAAGAGAAGTTCCACCTGTTCCGCAAAGAATTCTCCGCCTTCGCCCAGTTGGGGAGCTGATAAGTCGTGCTGACCGAGTTCACCGGGTTCTCCGCCCTCGCGGAGCTCGCCAGGATCGTCACCGTGGCCGACCCCCCTGTCGTCGACCACTGGGAACACGTCGAGAGGCGGTTCCGGGGGTGGGCGGGTCGACCCGGCCTGCGGGAGAGGCTGCGCGGGCACCTGCGCGCCCTCTCACCGCAGGACGAGATGCGCGTGGTGGCCAGATCCCGTGAGACGACGACGCACTTCGCGTGGTGCCTGCGGGACGAGCCGGCCGAGCCGTTCACGTTCTGGCTGCACGAGTACAAGCCGCAGCGCGACTGGCGGCCCGGCTACGCCGACTCGATCCACAACCACCGCTACCACTTCTGCACCATCATCCTGTCCGGCTCCTACCTGCACGAACGCTTCACCGCGGACGTGGCGGACGACGGTCGGGAGATCCTTTCGACCACCCTGCTGCGCAGCGCCGAAGCCGAGGAGGGCGCCTCGGGGACCATGCTGGCGCACGAGTTCCACCGCATCCCGAAGGCGGCGGACGACACCATCACGTTCCTGGTGAAATCGCGCGCGGTCCGCCCGTGGAGCCTGAGCTACGACCCCGACACCCGGACCAGCCACCGCCACGTGCCGGTCGAGGCCCGGTTGGAGGTCCTGACGAACAACCTGTAACGAGCGCCAAGGATCACCGCGCGCCTTTACCATCGGCCCACCCGGCACGGGAGGGTCCAATGAGCACTGTCACGAGTGGTGTCACGGCGCGGGCGATCTCCGAGGTGGAGCACGAGGTGTGGCGACTGTGCCGCGACCTGGCCGCGAAACTCCAGTTCCACGGCTGGCACCACGTCAGCTTCGTCCGGGACAAGGCCGTCCACTTCGCCCGGCGGAACGGTTCGGACGTCCCGCTGGTCGAGGTGGCCGCACTGGTCCACGACGTCAACTACATGGTCCGACGCAACTCCCTACCAGTGGACGGCCGCCGCCTGAGGCTGGACATCCTGACCCGCGCGGGTGTGCCGGAAGACATCGCGGCCCGGGTCGACGAGATCGTGGAAGAAGCCGAAATGCGCACCCGCCACCGCGACATCTCGCTGGAGGCGCAGGCCCTGTCGGACGCCGACACCCTGTTCAAAGCCCTGCCGGTGACGCCGGTGGTCCTCGCGCCCAAGTACCTCGAAGAGAACGGGATCACGCTCAAAGAGCTGGCGCACAAGATCGTCGGCGAGCAGCGCGACAAGCACGACGCGGGCTACTACTTCTACGACCCGGAGGCGGCGGCCACCTACTCGCGGTGGGTCAGCGCCAACCTGGAGCTGTGGTCGTGCATCGTCGAGTCGCTGGACGACCCGATGGTGAACGACCTGCTGTCCGCGGTGTCCTAGACGGGCCGCGCCCTAAACGGGCCGGGTCTCCCAGACCACCAGGTCGAACTCGAACACGGCCCCGTCCACCATGACCACCACCAGCCCGGCCCACCGCCCCTCGGACGTCTTCACGCACAGCGCGGAGCCGTGCTCCACCTGCTCGAACGCCACGGTGGTCGCCGGGTCGGCGGAGGTCGCGCAACTCCGGTACGACCGCGGTCCGTCCAGGACGACGAGGTGCCCGGCCTGGACGGACCGGTCGAAGGTGAGGTCCGTCCGGGGCGTCGGGAAGGCCGACACCCCGTCGCCCTCGGCGGTGGTGTCGAAGTCGATCGAGGAGCCCGCGTTCAGCCTGACCGTCCCCGTGCGGAACTCGGCCGCGGTCTGCCCGTCCCCGGTCTGCCCGTCCCCGGTCTGCCCGTCCCCGGTCGGCGCGGGCCGGTCGGCGGGACGGAGTTCGAGCAGGCCGAGCACAGCGGCCGTGACCAGGCCGACGACCGTCACGGCGACGGGCAGCACGGCGCCCTTCGCCGTGCGCGGCGGCCGACGTGACCACCGATGGAGCAGGCCGATCCCCACCAGCGTGACGACACCGGCCGCGACCAGCGACAGCGGAACGAGGTCCCGGACACCGCCGAGCACCGACAGGACGAGGGCGGCCACACCGGCCATACCGCCGAACACCTGCCAGCGGTCGACCGTCGACTTGTCGAAGGAACGCCGGTCGGGCGGCGGCCCATCCCCCTGCTCGGACATGGGATCAGGCTAGCCGGCGTGACAACGCACCAAGGGAGAACGCCCGCGATATCGCGTCAGAAGGGCCAGCCGAGGACCGGGAGGCCGATCACGGCGTCCACGGCGAGGCCGCAGAAAACCAACATCAAGTACAGGTTCGACAGGTGGAAGAACTTCATCGTGTTCGTCGACCCGCCACGCCGCACGACCCCGTGCAGCCGGTGCGCGAACACGGCGAACCACAGGCCCGACACGGCGGCCACGGCGACGTAGATCCACGAAGTCACCGGAGCAAGCAGCAGCGTGCACACGACCGTGATCCACGAGTAGATGACGATCTGCCGGGTGACCTGCTGCGCCGTCGCCACCACCGGCAGCATCGGCACGCCCGCCCGCGCGTAGTCCTCCTTGAACTTCATCGCGAGCGCCCACGTGTGCGGCGGCGTCCAGAAGAAGATCACGCCGAACATCACCAGCGCGGGCCACGCAACGGTGCCGGTCACCGCGGACCAGCCGATGATCACCGGCATGCAGCCGGCCATACCGCCCCAGATGATGTTCTGCGACGTCCGGCGCTTGAGCACCAGCGTGTAGACGAAGATGTAGAACAGGATCGTGGCCACGGCGAACACGGCCGACATGAGGTTCGTGGTCAGCCACAGGAACCCGAACGACACGATTCCGAGCACGATGCCGAAGATCAGCGCGTTGCGCGGCGGGATGGTGTCCTTCGCCAACGGCCGGGCGCTCGTCCTCTTCATGATCGAGTCGATGTCGGCGTCGACGTAGCAGTTCAGCGCGTTCGCCGAGCCCGCCGCCAGGGTGCCGCCGGCCAGCGTGCACGCGATCAGCCACAACGGCGGGAGGCCGCGGGCGGCCAGCAGCATCGCCGGGATCGTGGTGATCAGCAGCAGCTCGATCACCCTGGGTTTGGTCAGCGCGACGTAGGCGCCGACGACCTGCCGGGGCGACCGCGCCGGAGCCTCGGTGACGGCACTCATGCGTCGCGCTCCTCGTCAGGTCAGGGATGTGCGCAGATAGTAACGGCGCGTTCCCCGAGCAGCCCGTTCGGGTACTCCCTGAACGCCCTGCCCCTGCCTGTGCGTACACCCACAGAGCGCGAGTAGTACGAGTGTCCGCTCGTCGGACTAGGCTGGCCGCGGACCTTGGGAGCCGCGGATCGGGCCTGACGGGATCGATTAAGTTCACCGCCGGCCGTCACAACCGCCGCCTAGTGAGTTTGGAGCTGGAAGTCAGTGTCCGTCACCGATGACATCGCCCGGTTGACCGAAGCCCGCCTGCCCGAAGACTGGACCGACCTGGACAAGCGCGCGGTCGACACCGCCCGCGTCCTGGCCGCGGACGCCGTGCAGAAGGTTGGCAACGGCCATCCCGGGACCGCCATGAGCCTGGCGCCGCTCGCCTACACGCTGTTCCAGCGTGTGATGCGGCACGACCCCGCCGACGCCGACTGGATCGGCCGCGACCGGTTCGTGCTCAGCGCCGGCCACTCGAGCCTGACGCTCTACGTGCAGCTCTACCTCAACGGCTACGGCCTCGAACTCGACGACCTCAAGGCCTTGCGCACGTGGGGTTCGAAGACGCCGGGCCACCCCGAGGTCGGCCACACGCGGGGCGTCGAGACCACGACCGGCCCGCTGGGCCAGGGCCTGGCGAACGCGGTCGGCATGGCCATGGCCGCCCGCCGCGAGCGCGGCCTGTTCGACCCGGACGCCCCGGTCGGCGCGAGCCCGTTCGACCACCACATCTTCGTGATCGCCTCCGACGGCGACATCGAGGAGGGGGTGACGTCCGAGGCGTCGTCCCTGGCGGGCACCCAGAAGCTGGGCAACCTCACCGTCGTCTACGACGACAACAAGATCTCCATCGAGGACGACACCACGATCGCGCTGTCCGAGGACACCGCGAAGCGGTACGAGTCCTACGGCTGGCACGTGCAAGTCGTCGAGGGCGGCGAGAACGTCGCGGGCCTCCTCGAGGCGCTGGAGAACGCCAAGGCGGAGACCGAGCGCCCGTCGTTCATCCTGCTGCGCACGATCATCGGCTTCCCCGCGCCGAACAAGCAGAACACCGGCGCGGCGCACGGCGCGGCCCTGGGCGCGGACGAGGTCGCCGAGGTCAAGCGCATCCTGGGCTTCGACCCGGAGCTGACGTTCGAGGTCTCCGACGAGGTGCTGGAGCACACCCGCTCGGTGGTCAAGCGCGGCGAGGCGGCCAAGTCCGAGTGGCAGAAGTCGTTCGACGCGTGGGCGCAGGCCAACCCGGAGCGCAAGGCGCTGCTGGACCGCCTGGTCGCGCGCAAGCTGCCGGAGGGCTGGGCGGACGCGCTGCCGTCGTGGGATGCCGACGCCAAGGGCGTGCCGACCCGCAAGGCGTCCGGTCAGGTGCTGGCCGCGCTCGGCCCGGTGCTGCCGGAGCTGTGGGGCGGCTCGGCCGACCTCGCCGAGTCCAACCTGACCACGATCAAGGGCGCTGACTCCTTCGGCCCGGAGGAGATCTCCACGAAGATGTGGTCGGCCAACCCGTACGGCCGCACGCTGCACTTCGGCGTCCGCGAGCACGCGATGGGCTCGATCCTCAACGGCATCGCGCTGCACGGCCCGACCCGCCCGTATGGCGGCACGTTCCTGGTGTTCAGCGACTACATGCGCCCGGCGGTCCGGCTGGCCGCGATCATGCAGGCCGCGGTCACCTACGTCTGGACGCACGACTCCATCGGCCTGGGCGAGGACGGTCCGACGCACCAGCCGATCGAGCACCTCGCGGCGTTGCGCGCCATCCCGGGCCTCACGGTGCTGCGCCCCGGTGACGCGAACGAGACCGCCGCCGCGTGGAAGGCGACCCTGGAGCAGACCGGCCCGGTGGGCCTGGCGCTGACCCGCCAGAACATCCCGGTGCTCGAGGGCACGAAGGAGAAGGCGGCCGAGGGCGTGGCCCGCGGCGGCTACGTGCTCGAAGGCGAGGGTCAGCCCGAGGTGGTGCTGATCGCGACCGGCTCGGAGCTCCAGATGGCGGTCGAGGCCCGGAAGGTCCTGGAGGCCGAGGGCGTCGCCACCCGGGTGGTGTCCATGCCGAGCATCGAGTGGTTCGACGCCCAGGACGAGGCGTACCGCGACGGTGTGCTGCCGCCGACCGTGAAGGCGCGCGTGGTGGTCGAGGCGGGCATCGCCCAGCCGTGGCACCGGTTCGCGGGCGACTCGGGCGAGATCGTGTCCATCGAGCACTTCGGCGCCTCGGCGGACTACCAGACGCTGTTCCGCGAGTTCGGCTTCACGACGGAGAACGTCGTCGCGGCGGCCCGCCGGTCGCTGGCCAGGACCAAGTAGACAGTTCAGGGGAGTTGACGAGATGACCACCAATCCACTGGCCGCGCTCAGCGACGCGGGCGTGTCGATCTGGCTGGACGACCTGTCGCGCGAGCGGCTGAACACCGGCAACCTGGCCGGCCTCATCGCCGACCAGCACGTCGTCGGCGTGACCACCAACCCGACGATCTTCGCCGGCGCCCTGGCCAAGGGCACCGCCTACGACGAGCAGGTCCGCGAGCTGGCCTCGCGCGGCGCCGACACCGACGCGGCGGTCCGCGAGATCACCACGACGGACGTGCGCAACGCGTGCGACGTGTTCCGCGATATCTACAACGCCACCGAGGGCGTCGACGGCCGGGTGTCGATCGAGGTCGACCCGCGGCTGGCGAACGACACCGAGGCCACCGTCGCCGAGGCGCTGGACCTGGCCAAGGCGGTCGACCGGCCGAACCTGCTGGTGAAGATCCCGGCCACGGTCGAGGGCCTGCCCGCGATCACCCGGGTGATCGCGGAGGGCATCAGCGTGAACGTGACGCTGATCTTCTCCGTCGAGCGCTACAAGCACGTGATGGAGGCGTTCGTCGCGGGCCTGGAGCAGGCCAAGGCCAACGGGCACGACCTGCGCGGCATCCACTCCGTGGCGTCGTTCTTCGTGTCCCGTGTGGACAGCGAGATCGACAAGCGGCTGGACGCGCTGGGCACCCCGGCGGCGACGGGGCTGCGCGGCAAGGCCGCCATCGCGAACGCGATCCTGGCCTACGCGGCGTACCAGGACACGTTCACCGGTGAGCGCTGGGAGGCGCTGGCCGCCGCCGGCGCCCGCGCGCAGCGTCCACTGTGGGCGTCCACCGGCGTGAAGGACCCGCAGTACTCCGACACGCGGTACGTGGATCAGCTCGTGGTTGCCAACACGGTCAACACGATGCCGGAGAAGACCCTGCACGCGGCCGCCGATCACGGCAAGATCGAGGGCGACACCGTGACCGGCCGTGCGGCTCAGGCGCAGGAGGTCTTCGACGAGCTGGTCGAGGTCGGCATCGACCTCGACGACGTGTTCGTCGTGCTGGAGACCGAAGGCGTCGACAAGTTCGAGAAGTCGTGGGCCGAACTGCTGGAGACGGTGACCGGACAGTTGAACCAGGCCAAGGGCTGAGGCCGAAGCCAGATCGGGACGGGTACAGAAGATGACCGAGGTGATCTCCGTGGAGATCGTCCGCACACCGAACCAGGACCAGGTCGACACCGTCATCGGTGACCTGGTGCGGGATTCGGCGCCGAGCAAGCTGACCGCGGGGGACGCCACGCTGTGGGGCCCCGAGGCGGAGCCGGAGGCGTCGATCCGGCTGGCGTGGACAACCCTGCACGAGACGTCCCGCCCGCTGGTCGCGGAGATCACCGCGCTGCGCGACGAGCTGCTCGCCGACGGCGTGGACCGCGTGGTCCTCGCCGGCATGGGCGGCTCGTCGCTCGCGCCCGAGGTGATCACCGGCACGGCCGGCGTGCCGCTGGTCGTGCTCGACACCACCGACCCCGGCCAGGTGGCCGAGGCGTTGGCGGGCGATTTGCAGCGCACGGTCCTGGTGGTGTCGTCGAAGTCCGGCGGCACCGTCGAGACCGACAGCCACCGGCGGATCTTCGAGGCGGCGTTCGAGGCGGCCGGCATCGACCCGTCGTCGCGGATCGTCGTGGTGACGGACCCGGGCTCCCCGCTGGAGGCGGCGTCCGCGGAAGCGGGCTACCGCAGGGTGTTCCTGGCCGACCCGCACGTCGGCGGCCGGTACTCGGCGCTGACCGCGTTCGGCCTGGTGCCGTCGGGCCTGGCGGGCGCGGACGTCGGCAAGCTGCTGGACGAGGCGGCCTCGGCCGCGCCGCTGGTGTCGGCCGACTCGCCGGACAACCCGGCGGTCGTGCTGGCCGCCACGTTCGCCGTGGCGCACGCGCACGGCGCGGAGAAGATCGTGTTCGCCGACACCGGGTCCGGCATCGCCGGGCTCGGCGACTGGGCCGAGCAGCTGATCGCCGAGTCGACCGGCAAGAACGGCACCGGCCTGCTGCCGGTGGTGGTCGAGGGTCCGGGCGCGGCCGGTTTCGTGGACGCCCGCACGGACGCCACGACCGTCGCGATCGGACCGGCCACCGGCTCGTCCTCCATCGCGGTGGAGGGCTCGCTCGGCGCGCACTTCCTGCTGTGGGAGTACGCGACCGCGCTCGTGAGCCGCGTGCTGGAGATCAACCCGTTCGACCAGCCGGACGTCGAGGCGGCGAAGAAGGCGTCCCGGTCCTTGTTGGACGCGTCCGCCGCGTCCCCCGTGGACCCGGCCTTCGTGGACGGTCCGATCGAGGTCTACCCCAGCAAGGGCTGGCTGCCGGCGGACGTCAAGACGGTCGCCGAGGCGTTGCAGGCGCTCGTCGCCGCCGCGCCGCAGCACGGCTACCTGTCGGTGCAGGCCTACCTGGACCGGATCGACGACGCCTCGTTCGCCCTTGTTCGCCCCGAGTTGGCGCAGCGTTCGCACCTCCAGACCACCTTCGGGTGGGGGCCGCGCTTCCTGCACTCGACCGGCCAGTACCACAAGGGCGGTCACCAGAACGGCGTGTTCCTCCAGCTGACCGGCGCGTCCGAGGCGCGGCTCGACGTGCCGGGCAGGCCGTACGACCTCAGCACGTTGCAGCTGGCCCAGGCGTTGGGTGACGGTCAGGTGCTCGCCGAGCGGGGTCGTCCGGTGCTCCGCCTGCACCTGACCGACCGCGTCGCCGGGCTCGCGCAGCTCGTCGAGGCAATCCAGGAGGACGGCACGTGACCGAGCTCGCGAGGTCGCCATTCAGCACAGCACAGTGCGGTCATCTGTCCGACGAGCCCTGCGAGGAGGTCCGATGACTGCGCCTACTAAGCGCAACCCACTGCGCGATCCGCGGGACAAGCGGATGCCGCGCATCGCCGGGCCTTCCGGCTTGGTGATCTTCGGCGTGACGGGTGACCTGTCGCGCAAGAAGCTGATGCCCGCGATCTACGACCTGGCCAACCGCGGCCTGCTGCCGCCGGGCTTCGCGCTCGTCGGCTTCGCCCGCCGCGACTGGGCCGACCAGGACTTCATGCAGGTCGTGCACGAAGCCGTCAAGGAGCACGCGCGCACGCCGTTCCGGCAGGGCGTCTGGGACCAGCTCGCCGAGGGCATCCGGTTCGTCCAGGGCACGTTCGACGACGACGTCGCGTTCGACACCCTGGCCACGACGCTCGCCGACCTGGACCGCGACCGCGGCACCGGCGGCAACCACGCGTTCTACCTGTCGGTGCCGCCCAGCGCGTTCACCACCGTGGTCAACCAGCTCAAGCGCGCGGGCCTCGCCACGCCGCCCACCGAGCACCCCGGCCAGTGGCGCCGGGTGGTCATCGAGAAGCCGTTCGGCCACGACCTGGCCAGCGCCAAGCAGCTCAACAAGACGGTGAACGAGGTCTTCCCCGAGGAGTCGGTGTTCCGCATCGACCACTACCTCGGCAAGGAGACGGTGCAGAACATCCTGGCGCTGCGCTTCGCGAACCAGCTCTACGAGCCCATCTGGAACGCCAACTACGTCGACCACGTGCAGATCACCATGGCCGAGGACATCGGTCTCGGCGGTCGCGCGGGCTACTACGACGGCATCGGCGCGGCCCGTGACGTGATCCAGAACCACCTGCTCCAGCTGCTCGCGCTGACCGCGATGGAGGAGCCGGTGTCGTTCCGGCCGAGCGACCTGCGCGCCGAGAAGGTGAAGGTGCTGTCGGCGACGCGCCCGCTGGCGCCGTTCGCCGAGACCACCGCGCGCGGCCAGTACACGGGTGGCTGGCAGGGCGGGCAGAAGGTGCCCGGCCTGCTGGAGGAAGGCGGCTTCGCGCAGGACTCGACCACCGAGACCTACGCGGCCATCACCTGCGAGGTGAACACCCGCCGCTGGGCGGGCGTGCCGTTCTACCTGCGCACCGGCAAGCGGCTCGGCCGCCGCGTCACCGAGGTGGCCGTGGTGTTCAAGCGCGCGCCGCACCTCCCGTTCGACGACACCGCCACCGAGGAGCTGGGGCAGAACGCCCTGGTGGTGCGGGTGCAGCCGGACGAGGGCGTGACCATCAGGTTCGGCTCCAAGGTGCCCGGCAACACCATGGAGGTCCGGGACGTCACGATGGACTTCGGCTACGGCCACGCGTTCACCGAGTCGTCGCCCGAGGCCTACGAGCGGCTGCTGCTCGACGTGCTGCTCGGCGAGCCGTCGCTGTTCCCGAAGAACGACGAGGTCGAGCTGTCCTGGGAGATCCTGGACCCGGTCCTCAGGCACTGGGGCGCCGACGGCGCGCCGGAGAAGTACAAGGCGGGCACGTGGGGGCCGACGTCGGCGAACGACATGCTGGCCCGCACCGGCAGGCACTGGAGGCGTCCGTGATCATCGACCTGCCCTCGACGACCACGTCGCAAGTCAACAGCAAGCTCGTGCGGCTGCGCGAGGAAGGCGGCGCCGTCACCCTCGGGCGAGTGCTGACGCTGGTCATCGTGACCGACGACGGCACCAAGACCGAGGAGGCCATCGACGCGGCGAACGACGCCAGCCGTGAGCACCCGTGCCGGGTGATCGTGGTGGCGCGTGGCGCGCGCAAGGCCGCACCCCGGCTCGACGCGCAGATCCGCGTCGGCGGTGACGCGGGCGCGTCCGAGGTGATCGTGCTGCGGCTGTACGGCGAGCTGGCCAACGAGGGCGCTTCCTGCGTCGTGCCGCTGCTGCTGCCGGACACCCCGGTGGTGGCGTGGTGGCCGAACGAGTCGCCCGCCGTGCCCGCCGAAGACCCGATCGGTCAGCTCGCGCAGCGCCGGATCACCGACGCGGCGGCGGAGAAGAACCCGATCCGGGCGTTGGAGCAGCGGCCAACGTCCTACCGGCCGGGCGACACGGACTTGGCGTGGACGCGGCTGACGCTGTGGCGGGCCATGCTCGCGTCGGCGTTCGACCTGCCGCCGCACGAGAAGGTCACCGACGCCGAGGTGAGCGGGGAGAGCGACTCGCCGTCCACCGACCTGCTGGCCGCGTGGCTGGCGGGGTGCCTGAAGGTGCCGGTGAAGCGCGCGAAGGCCACCCGCGGCGTGGGCATCGTGGACGTGCAGTTGGAGCGGCGGTCCGGTGTGGTGTCGCTGACCCGGCCGGACGGGAAGGTCGGCACGTTGCGGCAGCCCGGCCAGCCGGAGCGGCGGGTCGCCTTGCAGCGCCGCGAGGTGCGGGACTGCCTGGCGGAGGAGCTGCGCCGGCTCGACCCGGACGAGGTGTACGAGGCGGCGTTGCGGTCGTTGGGCAAGGTCGTGCGCGGTAGGCCCGCGCCGAAGGCCGCCGCGGCCCGCAAGTCCGCTTCGAAGCCCGCGTCCAAGCCCGCTTCGAAGCCTGAAGCCAAGCCTGCAGCGAAGACGGACGCCAAGCCTGACGGCAAGGTGGAGGCGGTGTCTTCCGCGAAGCCGTCCGCTCGGGCATCGTCCGGCAAGGCGAAGTCCGGCGGCACGCCCGATGGTCAGGCGAAGTCCGCCGCACCGAAGTCCGCCGCCCAGAAGTCCGCCGCATCCAAGGCGGCCAAGGTCAAGGCGGGCTCGTGAGCCGTCCCGAGGTGGTGGTGCACCGTGACGGCGACCTGCTGGCCGCCGCCACGGCCGCCCGCCTGGTGACCAGCCTGGTCGACGCGCAGACCGCGCGCGGCTCGGCGTCGCTGGTGCTGACCGGTGGGCGGACCGGTATCGCGGTGCTCGAGAACCTGCGCGACACACCGGCCCGGGACGCCGTGGACTGGACCCGCGTCGACCTGTACTGGGGCGACGAGCGGTTCCTGCCCTCCGGGCACCCGGACCGCAACGAGACCCAGGCGCGGGCGGCGTTGCTGGACCACGTGCCGGTGCCGGTGTCGCGGGTGCACGTGATGGAGCCGTCGGACGGCCGGTTCGGCGACGACCCGGACGCCGCCGCCGACGCGTACGCCGAGGTCCTGGCCGCCGCTGTGCGCCCGGACGACCACGGCTCCGTGCCGTCGTTCGACGTGTGCCTGCTCGGTGTCGGGGAGGAGGGCCACGTGGCCTCGATCTTCCCGGACAGCCCCGCCGTGCGTGAGGGCGGGCGCAGCGTCGTCGGGGTGCGCGACTGCCCCAAGCCGCCGCCGACCCGCGTCAGCCTCACCCTCCCCGCGATCCGTGCGGCGCGTGAGGTGTGGCTGATGACGACGGGCACGGCCAAGGCGGACGCCGTCGCCCTGGCCCTGACCGGCACGGCCGAGACCGACCTCCCGGCCGCAGGCGCCCTGGGCCGTCACCGCACCCTGTGGCTGCTCGACCCGACCGCCGCCGCGAAGGCTCCGTCCGTGGCGTGATGCCGAGCTCTGACTCCTTGCCGCTGCCGCCGTCGCCTTCGGGCCCGGCGGCAGCGGCGTCTTCACGAGTGCGGGCCAGGCGGCAGCGGCGGCTTCGCGAGTGATCTGGCGCACTCCCCACCCTCCCCCAGCCACGATGTCCGCTTATCGGACGTTCGCGCTCGCAATTTTGTTGGCTCCCCCGCGTCCCGTCCGGGTAATCAGCGCATCTCGCATGGTGAGCGGGTCGATCGAGCACGTCCGGGGCGGGGAGGCGGGTCATGCCAAGCGTGATGACGGCGCAGTACGGTGAGGACCGGATAGCTGACACAGGAGGTCCGACCCTGGCCGGCGATGCTGTCGAGAGGCTGCCGAGCGGTCGGGTCAACGGCGTTCCGACCGGACGGGTGCGCCGGCCTGCCGTGGTGGAGGCGCTCTCGCGGTGGATCGGCCGGCGCAGGCAGTTGGCGTTCGACGTGGGCGCGGTGGCGATCGCGGCGCTGGACGTGTGGCTGCGGGTCGTGCCCGAGGCGGAGACGTACAACTACGTGCTGTCGGTGATCTCGGTGGCGGCGGTGGCGTTGCGGCGGCGGTTCCCGTTCCTGGTGGTGCTGATCGCCGTGCCGGGGTTCCTGGCCGGGTGGGCGCAGTTGGCGGCGATGATCGCGCTGGGCACGTTGGCGCGGCGGAAGCTGTTGTCGACGCAGACGTACATCGCGGCGGGGTTGGTGTGGCTGAGCAGGTTCTTCCTGTGGCCGCCGGCCGAGTTCCTGGCGTTGGACTGGAAGACGCACGTGCACGACGCGATCTACGGGTGCATCGTGGCGGGGATGCCGATCGCGATCGGGTTGCTGGCGCATGCGCGGGAGGAGCTGTCGGCGCGGATCACGGAGCTGGCGGCGAGTCGTGAGCGGGAACGGATGTTGCACGCGCACGCGGTGCGGGCGGATGAGCGGACCAGGTTGGCGCGGGAGATGCACGACGTGGTGTCGCATCAGGTGAGCTTGATCGCGATGCAGGCGGGTGCGCTGCGGATGGCGGCGGCCGATCCGGATGCGCGGCAGGTGGCGGGGACGATCCGGATGCTGAGCACGCGGACGTTGGACGAGTTGAGGCAGTTGGTGAGCGTGCTCAGGACCACCAGCGGCGACGATTCACCCCAACCTCGCGTCGCGGACCTTCCGGCGCTGGTGAGCAGTGCGGGGATTCCGGCGACGTTGACGGTGCGGGGTTCGGTGGACGACCTGCCGGCGCCGGTGTCCGGTGCGGTGTACCGGACGGTGCAGGAGGCGTTGACGAACGTGCGGAAGCACGCGGGCGGGGCGGTGACGTCGGTGTTGGTGGTGGCGGAGGCCGATGAGCTGCGGGTGGAAGTGCGGAACGAGGCCCCCGACGGGCCGCGCGAGTGTGGGACGTTGCCGAGCGGCGGTCATGGGTTGGTGGGGTTGCGGGAGCGGGCGGCGTTGCTGAACGGCGAGTTCGAAGCCGGCCCGACAGACGGCGGCGGCTTCGCAGTCGAGGTAACGTTCCCCCTGGTCAGGCCCCTGACCACCTGACGTGCTGGCAACACTAATGGGTGATCTTCGAACAGCTATCTCGGAAAACGCTGTTATCTTCAACCTGAAACGTCGGTTGAAACAACGAGGCCGCCCGACCAACCCGGCAGACTGGGAACGGCCGGTCGATCAGGAAGCATGTGCGCCGATCAGTTCCGGCACTGCTCGGCGGACCCGCTACCCGACGGCGGCGTGGCCATGCGCAACAGCACCCTGGGCGACGCCGGCCCGGTCATCCGCTACACGAAGGCCGAGCTGAGGGCGTTCATCCTTGGTGCCCAGGCCGGGGAGGTCGACGACCTGATCTGACCACCAGGCTCCCCGATCGAACGGGCTCTGCCGTCAACGCGCCGGCGCCCCGGTCTGGTCAAGCGGGAAGCTGTCGCGTTCCTGAACGGCTTGGCCCAACGCCCAGGACAGCGTCCGCGATTGTCGGTTGCTGCCTGCACATCGGGAATCGGGGTGGTCGTGGCGTCGCTCGGAGAGGTGGCGGCGTCCGTGTCCGCCGCATGCGACAAGGCGTCGAAGTGCAAGGACGCCCTGGCTGCCGCGCAGGATCTCGCAGAGGCCGCCGAAGCGCTGTTCGCGATGGCGCTGGAGGGCGACACGACCGGCGACAAGGACAAGATCCTGGCCGTCCTCGCCGAGGTCGTCACGGGCGTCAACGACCTGTGGAGGTCCCTGGCCAAGGGCATGGATCACGCGCAGGCTGTCCTGACCCGCCTACGCGGTGATCCGCCGCCATCCCCCGCCACGCCGTCGACCGCACCCCGGCGACCGGTGCCCTCACCGCCCGTGATCAAGGCCGCCCACGACCTGGTCGTCACCGACGGCCAACGATCGACAGCCGTCACGTGGCGACCGTGGGAGCCGTGAGCAACCCGCATTACGTCTTGGCGGTGGTGCTCAAAGGACGCCTCGGCCGCCGAGGCAGGACCGAGGGCTGCTCACCCATACCGACGCCGGCGGGGCGTTCATCACCACCAACGGCGGCACCCGCGACGGCAGCCCGCTTACCTACGACTACATGGGCAATGTCCGGGAGTTCCCGGCCGACGCCGAGGTGCCGCTGGACGACCTCCGCCGCGCCGTGCACGAGTTCGTCATGACCGGCCGCCGGTCGTCCGCTGTGAGGCGGCGTCCCGACAACTGAACGGCGACGGGTTGAACGGTAGGACCGTCCTGTACGACGACTTAGGTCCTTAGCGGAGGGCGGCCCGGCGAGTGGCCACGGCCGTGCACACAGCCGCCGCCACGCCCAGTCCGCCGCACACCAGCGCCGGCCACACGTCAGGCGTGTGGCGCAGCAGCACGGACGGCAGCAGCCACACCGCCACACCGAGCGCGAAGCCCAACGGCGCCGCCACGATCACCGCCCCCGTGCCCGCCTGCCGCCGCCGCAACGACCGCAGGATCGACTCCAGGTACGCGAGCGCGAACAGCAGCAGCACCACGCTCCCCGCGCCCATGATGCTGATCAACGGGTGGGTGTCCGGCTGGAGCGAGTACTCCTGGGACTTGCCGTCGGCCGTCACCGTGGCCACCGCCGCGCCGCCCACGATCCAGCGGGTCGCGCCGGGGAGCTCGAACGTCAACGGCACCGGGACCTCGACCTGTGCCCCGCCCGCACCGCCCGCACCGGTCGAACCGGTCTCACCGGTCTCACCGGTCGAACCGGTCTCACCGCCCGCACCGGTCGCCGGCGCGACCACGGCGGGCACGTCGGCGAGGGTGATGCCGGCAACCGTGAGCGCCAGCCGTGCGGTCGCCGGGTCGCCACCGGCCACCGACACGGTCACCGGCTTGCTGAGGTCGCCCCGCAGTACCTGCAGGTCCCGGTTCGAAATGGTGAAGGGGACGGCGAGCATCAGGACGCCGGCCAAGGCCGCCGCGAGCGTGAACCAGCGGGCGGGTTTGGGGGACGCCAGGACCTGCGCCGCCGGCACCAGCGTCTGCGCACCCAGCTGCACGGGCGGCGTGGCCGGGGAATCGGTCAACGTCGCGCGGACGGGGAGGTTCAGGGTTTCGCGCGGCGCGTGGGAAGTCGCGTGGGAAGTGGTGAGCGGGCGGGTTACCGACGCGGCGACCTGTGGCGACAGGTGGACCGGGGTGCCCAGCCGGAGCAGCCAGTCCGGGCCGAAGAGGGCTGCCGCGGCGGCTGCCAGGTCTACCGCGAACGTCTCCGCGTTGCGGTATCTCGCCTGCGGGTCGCGCTCCAGCCCGCGCATGATCACCCGGGCCAGTGGATCCGGCACCTCGACCAGCTGGCGCGGCTGCTGGTACACGTGCCGCTGGATCATCGCCAACGCCCCGCCACCGCTGTCGAACGGCAGCCGGCCGCTCACCAGCTCGTACAACACCGTCGCGGCGCCGTAGACGTCGGCGGCCGGGCTCAAGGGGTTGCCCAGCGCCTGCTCCGGCGACAGGTAAGCGGGCGTGCCGAGGACCTGGCCGGCGTGCGTCACGAGAGTCGCTCCCTCGCTCACCACCTGCGAGATGCCGAAATCGGCGACCTTCAGCACCCCGCCCGCCGTGAACAGCAGGTTCTTCGGCTTCACGTCCAGGTGCAGCACCCCGGCCTCGTGCGCGGCGTGCAGGCCGGACAGCATCGCCAGGCCATAAGCACACGACGAAGCAGGCGTGACACCTGAAGCGGTGAACTTCGACCACACCGTGCCACCGTCGAGCTTCTCCATCACCAGAAGATGCTCACCGCGATCCTGGACGTAGTCGTACACAGGCACGATGTGCGGGTGGTCGAGCCGCGCCAGCAACCGCGCCTCGTGCGCGAACCGAGCGCTCATCCGCTCGTCCTCCGCCAACACCCCCGGCAGCCGCTTGACCGCCACCGGACGCCCCAACGGCCGGTGCACGCCCGCGTACACGACCCCCATGCCGCCGCGCCCGATCTGCGGGCCGATGTCGTACTGCGGCAACGCCGCGACGACGTTCGCGGAGACCGTCACGCCCCACCGCCGGGCAACGGCCGCGTGATGCGGTGCGTCGAGTCCGGGTCCACGAAAGGCTGGTCCGCATGAGCCTGGTCCGCGTACGGCTGCGTGTAAGGCTCCACGAAAGGCGCGGCCTGAGGCGGGTCGAGCAGCAGGTCGTCGGCGTTCGGGTGCGGCGTCAGGTAGCCGAGGACGAACGCCGCAGCCGCCGCGCCGAGGATGAACGGGATCTCGGCGGCCGGTGACGGCGCCATGATCCGCAGCACTGACAGCGAGATCACCGCGACCAACCCGGTGCCGACGCCGGCCGGCAGGAACCGCATCGCCCGCTGCCACCGGTTCGCCGGCAGCCGACGCCGGGCCAGCGCGAACAACGCCCCCGCCCACGCCAGCACGGTCAACCCGAACACGGCCAACCCGAACACCCCGTACACCGACCACATCGACCCGCGCACGTCACCGGTCGTCCCGATCGACGCGATCACCTCACGGTCGGCGGCCAGCACCTCCAGCTCGGTCGGCAGCAGACCGGTCGCCTGCTCCCCCAGCTGACCGAGGTCGAGCACGAACCCGCGGGTGACGCTCTGCCTGGCCGGCACGTCGAACGGCACCGTCGTGTCGTAGGAGAAGAACGTCAGCGCCAACGCCGTGCCCGACAGCCGGATCGTCTTGACGTGGCGGACGGTGTCCGTTCCGTTGTGGACGGTCACCGAAATGCGGGAGGAGCCGGTCGGGTCGAGCAGCAGCTCGTCGTCGCCCACCGGGGTGCCGTCCACCGTGACGTCGATGGTGACCTCGTCACCATCGGCGGCTGCCGGGCCGACGCCCAGGAAGATCCCGCACAGGAGCAGTAAACCGACGCTGCTCATAATGCGTCTCACAAGGACACCTCGTCGGTGGGAAGCGGACTAGTCCGGGAGTCGGGTATGCGATCGGCAGGAACACTAGCTTTACTCGGTGCCTTGGCGTACGGCGTTACGGTGCTTGTGGCTGCACCGGTATCCGCGCAGCAGCAGGGCGCCGCCACCGCGACCCCGGATTCCGGTCCGGCGGGGAGCACGTTCACGCTCAGCTGGTCCGGTGTGTACCTCGATCCGGACTGCCGTGACTACACCGTAGAGATCTTGTGGGACGGCAGGCAGGTGGTCGGCAGCGGCCGGCACTCGGGGCGCGGCACGGGTTCCGGAACGGCGACCGTGCCGGGAAATGCGGGCGTCGGAGGCCATCGGGTCACGGCCAAGCCGGTGTGCGCGGCGACGTCGAACCCGACGGACAGCTTCACCGTGACGCCGACGCCCATCACGACGACCACCCCGCCGCCGGTCGTCATCACGACCACCGCTCCCCCAGCGCCGACGACCACGACCACCGGGCGCCCGACGGTCACCACGACCACCACGTCGACCACGACCACAACCACCACGACAACGACCACGACGACCACCGGGACGCAGCCGCCGGCGACCACGACCACGCCGTTCGACGGTGATGGCGCGTTGACCCTGGACAAGGACAACATCCAGCCGGGCGACCCGCTGACCGCCACCGGCACGGGCTGTGATCCGGGCGCGCCGGTGCGACTCAGCTCGCTGGGCGAGGACGTCGGCACGGCAAAAGCGGACACCTCGGGCACGTTCAGCACCAAGGTCGAGTTCGCCATGATCCAGCCGGGCCGGCACGTGATCCGGGCCGACTGCGGCGTGGTGCTGGTCGGCAGCGTGGACATCGCCCTGACGAGTTCGACCGGCGGCACCACGTCCACGCTCGTGGTCCTGGTGTTCTTCGTGCTGGTGGGCGCGATCCTGGTCCGACGCCAGTTCTCCGGCCTGTTCACCAAGCGCCGCTAGATTCACCAAGCGCCGCTGAGACCGAACGGCGACGGCCCCCGCGGGAATCCCACGGGGGCCGTCGCACCGTTCTCGCCTGACTAGGGCTCTTCGCGCTGCTTGCGCAGCTTGATGAGCGCCTCCTCCAGGATCGCCTCACCGTCCGCGTCGGAGCGCCGCTCCTTCACGTACGCCAGGTGCGTCTTGTACGGCTCGTTGCGCGGCGGAGCAGGGGGAGCCTGCTCGTCACGCCCGGCCGGCAGGCCGCACCGGGGGCAGTCCCAGTTCTCCGGGATCTCGGCTTCGACCGCGAACGACGGCCGAGACTCGTGCGCGTTCGCGCACCAGTACGACACCCGACGTCGGGGCGCGGACTCGCCGCGCTCCGATTCGCCCATCGGGCCTGCGCCGACGCGGGTACCGCGAATCGCGTTACCACCAGCCATCGACCCTCACACCCCCACCACGTGGTTTCCCTGCTGTCAGTTGACCTTCATCAGCAGTCCGACGCCCACGATGGCGATGACCCAGACCGCGCCGACGAACAGCGTCAGCCGGTCGAGGTTCTTCTCCACCACGCTGGAACCGGACAGGCTCGACTGCATGCCGCCGCCGAACAACGAGGACAGACCGCCGCCACGCCCGCGGTGCAGCAGCACCAGCAGGATCAGGACGAGACTGGAGACGATCAACAGGATCTGAAGGAACAGGATCATTTCTTCCTCGCTGTCAGGCAGGTGACGCCACAGAGTACCCGGTCGACTGCCGACCGTGGACCACCGTAGTAGGAGTGCGTTTCAGTCACATCAGGGTAGAGGTCCGCCGGCGGCGAGCGCGCACAGCTTGGCGAACTCGTCCGCGTCCAGGCTCGCACCACCCACAAGGGCGCCGTCGACGTCCTTCTGGGCGACGAGCTCGGCGATGTTCCCGGACTTGACGGAACCGCCGTAAAGCACCCGAACGGCCGAAGCGACGTCCTCGCCGTACAGCTCGGCGAGCTTGACCCGCAGCGCCGCGCACACTTCCTGCGCGTCCGCCGACGAGGCGACCTTGCCGGTGCCGATGGCCCACACGGGTTCGTAGGCGACGACCACGTCGCGCACCTGCTCGGCGGTGAGGCCCTTGAGGCCCGCGACGAGCTGGTCGGTGCAGTGCTCGACGTGCCTGCCGGCCTCGCGGACGTCCAGCTGCTCGCCGAGGCAGAAGATCGGGGTGACGCCGTGCTTGATCGCCGCCTTGACCTTCTTGTTGACGGTGGCGTCGTCCTCGTTGTGGTACTCGCGGCGCTCGGAGTGGCCCACGGTGACGTAGGAGCAGCCGAGCTTGGCGAGCATCACGCCGGAGACGTCACCGGTGTAGGCGCCCGAGTCGTGCGCCGACAGGTCCTGCGCGCCGTACTTGAGCAGCAGCTTGTCGCCGTCGCACAGGGTCTGGATGGACCGGATGTCGACGAACGGCGGCAGCACCGCGACCTCGACCTTGGCGAAGTACTTCTCCGGCAGCGAGAAGGCGATCTTCTGCACCAGGGCGATGGCCTCGAGGTGGTTGAGGTTCATCTTCCAGTTGCCCGCGATGAGGGGCTGACGCTGAGCCATCACGCTCCACCTTCGCTCGACCCTGCAAGCAGGTCCTCGTCCAACACGGACACGCCGGGGAGCTCTTTGCCCTCCAGGTACTCAAGGGACGCCCCACCACCGGTGGAGATGTGCGAGAACCCGTCCTCGGGGAGGCCGAGCGCGCGCACGGCCGCGGCCGAGTCGCCGCCGCCGACCACGGTGAACGCGTCGCTCTTGACGAGCGCCTCGGCCACCGCGCGGGTGCCGCCGGAGAACGCCTCGAACTCGAACACGCCCATCGGGCCGTTCCAGAAGACGGTCTGGGCGTCGGCGAGCTTGGACGCGAACAGCTCGCGCGTCTTCGGGCCGATGTCGAGGCCCTGCCGGTCGGCCGGGATGGCGTCGGTGGCGACGACCTCGAACTCCGCGTCGGGCGCGAAGTCGTCGGCGGCCAGCACGTCGACCGGGAGCACGAGTTCGACGCCGCGCTCCTCCGCCTGGGCGAGGAAGCCGCGGACCTGGTCGAGCTGGTCCGCCTGGAGCAGCGAGCCGCCGACCTCGTGGCCCTGGGCCTTGAGGAAGGTGTAGGCCATGCCGCCGCCGATGAGCAGCCGGTCGACCTTGCCGAGCAGGTTCGCGATGACGCCGAGCTTGTCGGACACCTTCGCGCCGCCGAGCACGACGACGTACGGGCGCTTGAGGTCGTCGGTGAGCTTGCGCAGCACCTCGACCTCGGCCAGCACGAGGCCGCCCGCGTAGTGCGGGAGCTTCTTGGCCACGTCGTACACGGAGGCCTGCTTGCGGTGCACCACGCCGAAGCCGTCGGAGACGAACGCGTCGGCCTTGGCGGCCAACTCGTCGGCGAGGGCGGCGCGCTCGGCGTCGTCCTTGCTGGTCTCACGGGCGTCGAAGCGGATGTTCTCCAGCAGCACCACGGTGCCGTCGCCGGCGGTCTCGGTGCCGATCTCGACCGCCTGGCCGAGGAGTTCACCGAGCCGCACCGCGACGGGCGCGAGGGAGAACTTGGGGTCGGGCTCGCCCTTGGGGCGGCCCAGGTGTGCGGCGACCAGCACGCGGGCGCCCGCGTCAACGAGCGCCTTGATGGTGGGCACCGACGCGCGGACGCGGCCGTCGTCGGTGATCCGGTCGCCGTCGAGGGGGACGTTCAGGTCGGCGCGCACGAGGACGCGCCGACCCGAGACACCCTCGCTGAGCAGATCGTCGAGAGTCTTCACAGCGAGTGACCTGTTTCGCTCAGAGCTTGGTGGCGACGAGGCTGACCAGGTCGGCGAGGCGGTTGGAGTAGCCCCACTCGTTGTCGTACCAGCCGATGACCTTGACCTGGTTGCCGAGGACCTTGGTCAGCGGCGCGTCGTAGATGCACGACGCCGGGTCGGTGACGATGTCCGACGACACGATCGGGTCGGTGTTGTAGCGCAGGTAGCCCTTGAGGGCACCGTCAGCCGCGGCCTTGTACGCGGCGTTGACCTCGTCCACGGTGACCTCGCGGCCCACGTTGACGGTGAGGTCGGTGGCCGAGCCGGTGGGCACGGGCACGCGCAGGGCGTAGCCGTCGAGCTTGCCCTTGAGCTCCGGCAGGACCAGGCCGATCGCCTTCGCGGCACCGGTGCTGGTGGGCACGATGTTGACCGCGGCGGCCCGGGCGCGGCGCAGGTCCTTGTGCGGCGCGTCCTGGAGGTTCTGGTCCTGGGTGTAGGCGTGGATCGTGGTCATGAGGCCACGCTCGATGGTGAAGCTGTCGTGCAGCACCTTGGCCAGCGGGGCCAGGCAGTTCGTGGTGCACGAGGCGTTCGAGATGACGGTCTGCGAACCGTCGTACTGGTCGTCGTTCACGCCCAGGACCACGGTGAGGTCTTCACCCTTGGCCGGTGCGGAGATGATGACCTTCTTCGCGCCACCCTCGTCGACGTGCTTGCGGGCGGCCGAAGCGTCGGTGAAGAAGCCGGTCGACTCGACGACGACGTCGACGCCGAGGTCCTTCCACGGCAGCTTGCCGGGGTCGCGCTCGGCCAACGCCTTGATGACCTTGCCGTCAACCGCGATGCCCTCATCGGTGACGGTCACCTCGCCGTCGAGACGGCCGAGGATCGAGTCGTACTTGAGCAGGTGGGCCATCGTGTTGACGTCACCGAGGTCGTTGAAGGCTACGATCTCGATGTCGTGCCCACTGGCCTGAACGGCGCGCCAGAAGTTGCGACCGATGCGGCCGAAACCATTGACACCTACGCGAACCGTCACGGTGAGTCTCCTCGGTACTCGACTGGCGTTGTCCGCCAGGGGCGTGCAAGTCATGGGCTGACCAGGCAGCCGAGAGCCAGCCTAGCCTCCGGGCTGCGGCCCTGGTCACGTGGACCACCAGGATCTCTTTATCGAACAAGAAAATCCAGCTTGACGGCCTTGTTACCTCCGGGTAACAAGTCGCCGCGCGTTCGGGACCCCGCAGTACGCGACTCGCGGGCGCCTCACCTGAACCGGCCCGGTTCCCAGCCTATGTCTCACGGTGCGTGAACGCAGAACTCGCAGAACCCGGAGAACTCGCAGGCCGCGCGGTGACCGAGCGTTGGACTCGCAGGACCTGAGCGGCGAACTCGGGGGGCCTGAACGTTCGACTCGCGGGGCCTGAGCGGCGAACTCGGGGGGCCTGAGCGTTCGACTCGCGGGGCCTGAGTGTTCGACTCGCGGGGCCTGAGTGTTCGACTCGCGGTTTGGGGTGTGTGTAGTGGGCGTCACAGGGGCGGTTAGGCTGCGCGCCGTTCCTCAACCTGTGGCGGTGGACGGTGGCGTTGGCGACGGGTGGTCCTGAGGTCGCAGCGCCTGTTCGGGGGCCGTCCGCGGTCAGGGCCGACGTTCAAGGGCTGCGGGCGCTCGCCGTGGGGCTGGTGGTCTGCTACCACCTCCGCCCGGAGTGGCTGACCGGCGGTTTCGTCGGCGTTGACGTGTTCTTCGTGATCTCCGGCTTCCTGATCATCGGCACGCTCACCGGCGAGGTACGGCGCACCGGACGGGTCCGGCTGCTCGACTTCTACGCCCGCCGCATCCGCCGGTTGCTGCCCGCCGCCACCGCCGTGCTGCTGGCGATCACCGCGGCCGTGTTCACGCTGCTGCCCCAGTCCCGCTGGCCCGTCGTGCTGCGGGAAGTGGTGTTCTCGGCGCTGAACGCGCAGAACTGGCTGCTGGCCGTGCTGTCGGACGACTACGGGCACGCCACCGTCGGCGCGTCACCCGTGCAGCACTTCTGGTCGCTGGCCGTCGAGGAGCAGTTCTACCTGGTCATCCCGCTGGTCCTGCTGGCCGCCGCGCTGCTCGCGGCACGTCGGGGCGGCGGACCGGTGCGGTACGCGGTGGCGGCGGTCGGCGCGGTCACGGTCGTGTCGTTCGCGTTCTCGGTCTGGTACACGCCGGTCGACCACGGCGCGGCGTATTTCGTCACGCCGACCCGGATGTGGGAGCTGGGCGTCGGCGGACTGGCAGCGATGGCGCTGCACCGGCTGCGACCAGGTCCGTCGGCACGTCTGCTGCTCGGCTGGGGCGGGCTGGCGGCGGTGCTGGTCAGCGCGTTCTGGTTCACCACCGACATGGCGTTCCCGGGCTGGATCGCGGCACTGCCGACGGTCGGCACGGTGGCCATGCTGGTCGCCCGGGACGACTCGCTGGCCCGCCTCCTGGGACTCCGTCCGCTGACCTACGTCGGCGACGTCTCCTACAGCCTGTACCTGTGGCACTGGCCGGTGATCGTGCTGCTGCTGGAGCTGACCGGCCGGGACGTGCTGAGCCGGTACCAGGTGGTGGCCGCCGCGGTGCTGAGCCTGGCGCTGGCGGCGTTGTCCAAGCACTTCGTCGAGGACCCGTTCCGGCACCGGCGCAACCGCAAGCGGACGACGTACGCGATCGGCGCCGGCCTGGTCGTGGTGACCGTGGCGGTCGCGTCGGGCGGCTGGGCGTCCGCCGAGTCGACGCTGGCCGCGCTGCGGACGAAGCCGGTGCTCGACGCCCGGTACCCCGGCGCGCTCGCCCTCGACCCGAGCCGGGCACGGCCCGTGCCGACAGGTGTCGCGCTCGCGCCCGCGCCCGCCGTTGCCGAGCAGGACGGGCCGTTGGGCGACCTGCCCAACGACTGCAACATCTACGACATGGGCGGGCGGGTCACGTCGTGCATGTACGGCGATCCGGGCGCGGCCAAGACCGTGGTCGTGGTCGGCGACTCGCACGCCGCGCAGTTCAGCAGCGCCCTGGCGGAGTACGTGCGGCACGAGGGCGCGGGCCGGTGGCGGGTGAAGGTCGTCGTGCGCAACGGCTGCCCGTTCACCTCCGTGCCGCCGTCCGAGGCGGGCACGCCGATCGCCGTGTGCGCGGACGAGAACCGGCTGAAGCTGGACCTGATCCGTGATCTGGACCCGGACCTGGTGGTCACCGCCGCCATGTCGCCGGAGTCCTACCGCGCGGACCTGAACTGGACGTGGGAGTCACCGGAACGCCAGGTCGAGGGCTACCGGACGATGCTGGCCGCGCTGTCCGAGGCGGACATCCCGGTCGCCGTGATCCGGGAGGTGCCGCGCCCGGTGACGTTCGTGGCGGCGTGCCTCGAACGCCACCCGGACCGGCGGGCCGAGTGCGACACGCCCCGTGAGCTGGCCGTCGGCTCCCCCACCGACCCGCTGGCCGAGGCCGCGACCGGCCTGCCGGGTGTGCGGGTGGTGGACCTGACCGACTGGATCTGCCGCGCCGACGTGTGCCCGGCCGTGGTCGGCAACGTCGTCGTCTACCGCAACAACCACCTGACCGACACGTACGTCAGATCCCTGGTCGACCCGCTGGTGGCCGCCCTCGGGCTCCGCTAGACGCCCGCTCCGAGCCCGGGGGGTCAGACCTCGGCGTCGAGCATGTCCGCGGTCACGGCGGACTCGGTGTCGGGCATGCCCAGCTCCTTCGCCCGCTTGTCCGCCATCGCCAGCAGCCGCCGGATCCGGCCCGCCACCGCGTCCTTCGTCATCTGCGGCTCGGACAGCTGGCCCAGCTCCTCCAGCGACGCCTGCCGGTGCGCCAGCCGCAGCTCGCCCGCCGCGGCCAGGTGGTCCGGCGCCTCGGCGCCCAGGATCTCCAGCGCGCGCTGCACCCTGGCCGCCGCCGCCACCGCGGCACGTGCCGACCGGCGCAGGTTCGCGTCGTCGAAGTTCGCCAGCCGGTTCGCCGTCGCACGCACCTCGCGGCGCATCCGGCGTTCCTCCCAGGCCAGCACGCTGTCGTGCGCGCCGAGCCTGGTCAGCATCGCGCCGATGGCGTCGCCATCCCTTATCACCACGCGTTCCGCGCCGCGCACCTCACGCGACTTGGAGCCGATGCCCATCCGCCGTGCCGCGCCGACCAGCGCCAACGCCGCTTCCGGCCCCGGGCACGTCACCTCCATCGAGGACGACCGACCGGGTTCTGTCAGCGAGCCGTGCGCCAGGAACGCGCCGCGCCACGCCGCCTCCGCGTCGCACACACCGCCCGACACCACCGGGGCGGGCAGGCCGCGGACCGGTCGTCCGCGCGGGTCGAGCAGGCCGGTCTGCCTGGCCAGTCCTTCGCCGTCCTTGACCACCCGCACCACGAACCGGGTGCCCTTGCGCAGGCCGCTGGACGTGATGGTGAACACGTCCGACTGGTGCCCGTACAGCTCGTGGATCTCGCGCCGCAACCGCCGCGCCGTGGAGCCCAGGTCCAGCTCCGCCTCGACGACCACCCGGCCGCCGACGATGTGCAGTCCGCCCGCGAAGCGCAGGAGGGAGGCGACCTCCGCACGGCGGCAGCAGGTCTTCGAGACGGCCAGCCTGCTCAGCTCGTCTTTCACCGCCGACGTCATCGCCACGGTGCCTCGCCTCCCCTGCTCGCACGATCTTCCTGGTGGGTTGTACTCGACGCCCCGCCGGTCCCGTCACCAGGGCCGGCCAACGCCCGCTCGATGCTCAACGCCAGCGCGGCCGGATCGTGACGGTCCGGCGCGCCCGCCACCGCGATCGGCGCGAGGTGCGCCGCAGCGCCGAGAGCTGCGGCGGCCCGTCCCAGCCGGTCCGGCACGGGCACCGCGCCGACGTCCGCGATCACCGCGTCCACGCGCAACGCCGGGGCGTGTTCGCACAGCACGTCCAGGTGGAGCTCCGGTGAAAACCCGGCGGTTTCCCCCGGTTGGGGGACGAGGTTGAGCACCACGACCTTCCGCGCCGACGTGCGGACCAACGCGTCGTGCAGCTCCGGCACGAGCAGGTGGGGCAGCACGCTGGTGAACCACGAGCCCGGTCCGAGCAGCACGACGTCCGCGTCCAGGACCGCTTCGACCGCCTGCGGGCAGCCGCGCGGGGCCTCCCCCGGACCGCCGGGGCCGTTCAGCCGGATGCGCTGCACCCGGCCGGGCGTGGTGGCGATCGCGACCTGGCCGCGGATCCGGCGCACCACGTCGGCGTCGTCGTCCAGCCCGGTCACGTCGGCCTCGATCGACAGCGGCTCGGTGCACATCGGCAGCACCCGGCCGCGCACGCCGAGCAGCCGTCCGGCCTCCTCCAGCACCGCGACCGGGTCGCCCAGCTGCTCCAGCAGGCCGGCCAGCACCAGGTTCCCCACGGCGTGCCCGGCGAGCGCGCCCGTGCCTCCGAACCGGTGTTGGAACAGCCGCGACCACAGCGCGCTCGACTCGTCCGTGCCGGCCAGCGCCACCATCGCCTTGCGCAGGTCACCGGGCGGCAGCAGGCCGAGTTCGCGGCGCAGCCGTCCCGAGGAGCCGCCGTCGTCGGCGACAGTCACCACGGCCGTCACGTCGTCGGTCAGCCTGCGCAGGGCGGTGAGCGTCGCGTGCAGCCCGTGCCCACCGCCCAGCGCTACCGCTCTCCGGCTCACTCGCGTCCCAGGTCCCGGTGGACCACCTTGACCGCCATGCCGTCCTCGCTGGCCAGCCGGCCCGCCAACTCCTCGGAGATGGCCACGCTGCGGTGCTTGCCGCCGGTGCAGCCGACCGCCAGCGTCAGGTACCGCTTGCCCTCACGCCGGTAGCCGGCGCCGATGAGCCGCAGCAGCTCGTGGTAGCGGTCCAGGAACTCCTCGGCGCCTTCCTGGGTGAGCACGTAGTTGCGCACCTCGCCGTCCAGGCCGGTCTGCTCGCGCAGCTCCGGGATCCAGAACGGGTTCGGCAGGAACCGCACGTCCATCACCAGGTCGGCGTCCATCGGCAGGCCGTACTTGTAGCCGAACGACAGCACCGTGACCCTGGTGCGCATCGCCGACTCGGTGCCGAACGTGTCCTCGATCTTGGCCCGCAGCTGGTGCACCGACAGCGCCGACGTGTCCAGCACCAGGTCGGCTTCCTCGCGCAGCGGCGTGAGGAGGATCCGCTCGTTCTCGATGCCGTCGGCCAGCCGCCCGTCCGCCTGCAACGGGTGGCCGCGCCGGACCGACTCGAACCGGCGGATCAGCACGTCGTCGGTGGCCTCCAGGAACAGCACCTTCGGCTTGTAGCCGCGCGCGTCCAGGTCCTTGATCACCGCCGCCAGGTCTTCGGTGAACGCGCGGCTGCGCACGTCCATCACGACCGCGACCCTGGTGATGGCGCCCCTGGCCTGCGCGCCCAGTTCCACCATGGTCGAGATCAGCTCGGGCGGCAGGTTGTCCACCACGAACCACCCGAGGTCTTCCAGGCACTTCGCGGCAGTGCTGCGGCCGGCCCCCGAGAGGCCCGTCACCACCGCGACTTCGATGCCGGACTTCTCGCCGGCCGGTGCGCTCACGTTCGCTCCTGTCCGATCGTCGACTCCGTCGACCCCTGTCCGATCGCCGACCCCGTCGACCGCTGTCCGATTGTCGACTCCGCCGGCCCCTGTCGGATCGTCGACTCCGTCGACGGGCCTCCACTGCCGGCCGCGCCCAGCGTCGCGCGCACGGCCTCCGCGGTGCGCCGGCCCACACCGGGCACCACGCTGATCTCGTCGATGCTCGCCTCACGCAACTTCTTGAGCGAGCCGAAGTGCTTCAGCAGCGCGGCTTTGCGCGACTGGCCCAGACCCGGCACCTCGTCCAGCGCCGACGTCGTCATCCGCTTGGACCGCTTCTGCCGGTGGTAGGCGATGGCGAACCGGTGCGCCTCGTCGCGCACCCGCTGCAACAGGTACAGGGCCTCGCTGGTGCGCGGCAGGATCACCGGGTCGGGCTCGCCGGGCACCCAGACCTCCTCCAGCCGCTTCGCCAGGCCGACCACCGCCACATCGGTGATGCCCAGCTCCGCCAGCACGTCGGAGGCTACCTGCGCCTGCGCGGCGCCGCCGTCCACGACGAGCAGGTTCGGCGCGTAGGCGAACTTGCGCGGCTTGCCCGTCTCCGGGTCGATGCCCGGGTTCGGTCCGGCAGGGTTCTTGTTCTCCCGCAGGTACGCCTGGAACCGCCGCCGCACGACCTCGGCGATGGAGCCGACGTCGCCCTGCTCGGCGCCTTCACGGACGGCGAACCGGCGGTACTCGGACTTGCGGGCGAGGCCGTCCTCGAACACGACCAGCGACGCGACCACGTCGGTGCCCTGGACGTGGCTGATGTCGGTGCACTCGATGCGCAGCGGCGCGGTGTCGAGGCCCAGGGCCTCCTGGAGCTCCTGCAGGGCCGCGGAACGGGCCGTCAGGTCGCCCGCGCGGCGGAGTTTGTGCTGTTGGAACGCTTCCTTGGCGTTGCGCTCGACCGTCTCCATGAGCGCGCGCTTGTCACCCCGTTGCGGCACTCTCAGTGCGACCTTGCCCTTGCGCAGCGCGGACAGCCACTTCTCGACCGCCTCCGCGTCGTCCGGCAGCTCCGGCACCAGCACCTCGCGCGGCACCGGCGCCGCCTCGACGCCGCCGGCCAGGGCGGACTCGGCCTGCTCGCCGTAGAACTGGGTGACGAACTGGTCGACCAGACCGGCCACGCCCGACTCGTCCACCTTGTCGACCACCCAGCCGCGCTGACCGCGCACCCGTCCGCCGCGCACGTGGAAGACCTGGACGGAGACCTCCAGGTCGTCTTCCGCGAAGGCGACCACGTCGGCGTCCGTGCCGTCACCGAGGACGACGGCCTGCTTTTCGAGGGCGCGCTTGAGGGCCGCCTGGTCGTCCCGGAGGCGGGCGGCCTTCTCGAACTCGAGCTCCTCGGCGGCGGCCGTCATCTCGCGTTCGAGGCGGCGCACCATCGAGTCGGTCTTGCCGGCCAGGAAGTCGCAGAAGTCCTCGACGATGTCGCGGTGCTCGTCCGCGTCGACCCGGCCGACGCAGGGGGCGGAGCACTTGTCGATGTAGCCGAGCAGGCAGGGGCGGCCGATCTGTCCGTGGCGCTTGAACACGCCGGCCGAGCAGGTGCGGGCGGGGAAGACGCGGAGGAGGAGGTCGAGGGTCTCGCGGATCGCCCAGGCGTGCGCGTAGGGGCCGAAGTAGCGGACGCCCTTGCGACGCGGGCCGCGGTAGACGTGCAGGCGGGGGAATTCCTCGTGCAGCGTCACGGCGAGGACCGGGTAGGACTTGTCGTCGCGGTAGCGGACGTTGAAGCGCGGATCGAACTCCTTGATCCAGTTGTACTCGAGCTGGAGGGCCTCGACCTCGGTGCCGACGACGGTCCACTCGACGCTCGCCGCGGTGGTCACCATCTGGCGGGTGCGCGGGTGCAGGCCGGCGACGTCGGCGAAGTAGGAGTTGAGGCGTTGGCGCAGGCTCTTGGCCTTGCCGACGTACACCACGCGACCGCCGGCGTCGCGGAACTTGTACACGCCGGGGGCTTCGGGGATGGTGCCTGTCGCGGGGCGATAGGTCGACGGGTCGGCCACGTGGCCAGCCTAGTTGGAGCGCGCCGCCTGGAGCGTCCCGGGCTGTGTTGGATTGCTGTGTTGGATTGCCGCTGCTCCGCAGGCGGCGGCTCGGTCGCCTGGGAGTCGACCGCTCGCGGCGCATTTTGCGACGATCGACGCGACCTCGCGTGGTGGGCCGGTTTTAGGGCACGCGGCGGAGGTTGAGGTGTGGCGGGGGCGGGCGAATCGCGGGCTCGGAGGCCGGAGGTTTGGGCCGCGCGGGGCTGAGGCCGAGGTTGGAATGGGGAAGGCAGCCAGGATCGGCTTGGCGCGCGGGTGTGGAAGGCCCGCAAAGGGCGCGCGGGTGCGGCGGGCCGACAAAGGGGCGCGCGGGTGCGGCGGGCGGGTCGGAAGGCCAGCGCGCGGGTCGGAAGGCCGGCGGGGGGTTGGGCGTGCGGCGGCGGGTAGGGCGTGCGGCGGCGGGTAGGGCGTGCGGCGGCGGGTAGGGCGTGCGGCGGCGCCGGGCGGTCGGGGGCGCGAGGGGCGGCTCGCGGCGCCGACTGCCCGGCTGGGCGGGGTGCGGTCGGGTGGGTTGGTGGCGGTGGGGGTCAGGCCAGGATGATCTGGCCCGCTTCCACCTTGACCGGGACCTCGGTCAGGCCCTTGGTGGCCGGGCCCTTCGTCACCGCGCCGTCCGACGCGTTGAACGTGCTGCCGTGGTTCGGGCACGTGATCACGCCGCCCTCGGGCGGCGCCACGGCGGTGCCCTGGTGCGGGCAGGTGGCGTCGTAGGCCTTGACCGTCTCACCGGTGCGCACGAGCACCAGCGGCTTGCTGTTGGACGGGTTGCCGGCCAGCATGCCGCCGCCGTCGGGCACGTCGGCCAGCGCGGCGATGATCGCGGGCCCGGACGAGCCGGGGGTGGTGCCGTCCGCCGGGGCGGTGCCGGTGTCGGGCGGTGTGGTCTCGCTGCCGCAAGCGGCCAGGCCGCCTGGGACGGCCAGCGCGACCAGCACGCCGCACAGCATCGAGCGGCGAGACAGCGCTGTCTTCTCCACGGAACTCAAAACGATCCTCCGCTGCGTGGTGGGTAGTCGTTCGGATTCACAGGGAATACGACACCACGTGAAAGCGGGGTTCAACGCGCCCAACAGTTGAGACGGTTCTTTCAGGAAAGCACCACTTCGGGGCCGGACACGGCGACCGCGACCTCGGTCAACCCGCGCGGCGACGGGCCGGACAACACCGCTCCCGACGCCGGGTCGAACGCGCTGCGGTGCGTGGGGCACGTGATGACGCCGGCCGCGGGCGGGTTGACGGTCGTGCCCTGGTGCGGGCAGGCCGGGTGGAACGCCCGCACCTCCGACTCCGACGGCCTGACCAGCAACAACTGGCCGTCACCGCCGACGTCGACGAGCGCGCCGGACCCCACGGGCACGTCGGCGAGCGCGGCGACCCGGTCCCCCGGCCGGGCCGATCCGACACCGGGTTTGCGGGTGGGCGACCCGGTCCCGCACGCGGTCAGGGCGAGCAGGCCGCACAGCAGAGTCCGTCGGTCCACTCGCCCATAATCGCCTACTTGCCCTTCGCCACCGCCGTCCGGGCCAGCGCCAGCACCGCGGTGAACGGCGGGAACCAGTGCCGCGAGTGCGACGGCGGGTTCGCCCACCTCAGCGACCCGTAGCGGGTCATGGTGGGCGGCAGGGCGATGCGCTGCGGCGAGCGGACGAACTGGACCTCGGCGGGCGCCTTCAGGTGCGTGGGCAGCAGGGCGACCAGCTCGGCGAGGAAGATCCAGTGCTCTCGCGGGCCGGGGATCACGGTGACGGGGCCGGCGAGCATCCGGGCCTTGAGGTCGGCCAGGACGCGGGAGCCGATGCGGGCGGGCATGGCGAGTGCGGTGGTCGCCGGGCCGAGCGGCAGGAAGACGCCCTGCTCGGTGACGGACACCTTCCAGCCCAGCAGGCGGTAGCCCGCGATCGCCTCGCCGAGTGCCTGCTGGTGCGCGCGGTCGCGCGGGCCGGAGCGCGGGCCGGTGTCTGCGGTGGTGGAGGCGGTGATGCTCATGGGCGGAGGTCCCTCCCCGGTCGGGTGGAGCGGGCGGTGCGCGCGGGCCGCGAGGTCGTCCCGGCACTGGCGCACACCACGGAGGGTCCGACCATCCGGCGCAGTCCACAACACCGTTATCGGGTGGGAACCATGCACCGTGCGGATCTGCGTCATCCACCACACGGCGTCACGAGGGCTCCGACATGGGGCCTACCCCGGCTTATGCACGAAATGCATGGACTCCTGATCACATCTCTATAGACTGGTGACCACGCTCAGTGACGGGAGCGAGCCGATGGAACGCAAAGCTCGAAGAGCAGCCAGTACCAGGCGCGCATGCCCGTCGTGCGGGGCGTTGATCGCCGCCGACAACACCGACCTGCTCTGCCAGCGTTGTCGCCGCAACGCGCGGACGGAGCTCTACGGACCACCCGGGGTCCCCGCGGATTTCTGGGACCACGAGGCGATGACTGCCGCATTCGCCGACCGGAACATGGGCGCCCTCCTCGCCGCCTACCGGCACCATCCCCAGCACGTCAGCCGCGTCACCCAAGACCGCATGGCGTCCTGGCTGGGGATATCCCAGGCACAGCTGTCGCGCTACGAGACCGGTGAGAACCCGATCGACCGGATCGACCGCCTGCGGCACTTCGCGCGGGTGCTCGGCGTCCCGGCCGACCGGCTGTGGTTCGACCGCGTCGGAATCCCAAGCCAGGCGGGCCCCGATCGCGGTGCCCCGCCCGATGTGCTCGCCGCGGCGTGGGACGCGTCGAGCATTGCCAGATCGGTCGAGGAGACGGCGAGGAACGACTTGGCGATCAGCAGACGAGCGGCGCTCAGCGGAGCTGCCGCGGTGGCGATGGGTCCCGCACTGGTCGAACCGCTCCAGCGGTGGCTCCACCCGTTACAGCCCCTGTCCAAGTGGTCGTCCAGCGCGGCGATCAGCGAGGAGGAGTTGGCCGCGTTGCAGCGCGTCGCCGACGGGCTGCGCGGGTGGGGCGGACGAGGCGGGTACGGGCTGGCGCGCAAGGCGGTGCTCGGGCAGTTGGAGGAACTGGCCGAGCGGCTGTCGCGTGCGCCGGCGGGCCCGACGACGGAACGTGCGTTCTTCATCGGGGCGGAGTTGTCCAAGGTCGCGGCGAGCATGTCGTGGGACGCGGGCATGCACGACGCGGCGCAGCGGTACTACGTGCTCGGCGTGCGCATGGCGAAGGCGGGCAAGAACGATCCGTTCGCCGCGCTGTGCCTGGCCGCGATGGCCCGGCAGATGTTCGACCTCGGCCGGCCCGAGGACGGGTTGGAGCTGGTCCAGCTGGGCCAGTACGGCACCAGGCGGACGGCCACGCCGACGTTACAGGCGCTCTTACTGACCCGTGAGGCGTGGGCGTACGCGCAGATGGGCCGGGTGCGGGAGTTCCACCGGGCGGTCGGCGAGGCGCAGGAGAGCTTCTCCCAGCGGCGGTCCGGTTCCGACCCGTGGTGGCTGGACACGTTCGACGAGGCGGAGCTGGAGGGGGTCATCGGCGCCCGGATGCGCGACCTGGCCGGGCACGACCCGAAGCAGGCGCCGATGGCCGAGCAGCACATCCGGCGGGCGTTGAGCCTGCGGGATCCGGCACGGGTGCGGAACAGGGCGTTCGACGTCATCGGGTTGGCCCGCACGAAGATGGTGGCGGGCGAGCCGGAGGAGGCGTGCGGGCTGATCCAGGAGGTGCTGCCGACGGCGGCGGGCCTGGCGTCCGGGCGGGTCGTGCGGAAGTTGCAGGACTTCGCCAAGGAGGCCGAGCGGCACCACGACCTGGCCGTGGTGCGCGACACCCGTGAAGCGATCCGCGGGGTCCGGACGGCCTAGAGGGATGACGGCCTAGAGGGATGACGGCCTAGAGGGATGCGGACGGCCTAGGAATGCGGGTGGGAGTCACCGGGCACAGCAAGCTGATGCCCGATTGCGTCGACGCCGTGCGCGAAGCGATTCGCGCGGCGTTGGAGGCCGAGGCGGCGGGCGGGTCATCCCTGGTCGGGGTGACCTGCCTGGCGCCGGGCGCGGACCAGCTGTTCGCGCGGGTGGTGCTGGAGCTGGGCGGCCGGGTCGAGGTCGTGCTGCCCGCCATGGACTACCGGGACAAGCTCAAGCCGGAGAAGCGTGCGGCGTACGACGAGTTGTTGGCGCGGGCGCACGTGGTGAGCGTGCTGCCGAACGAGCTGTCGGGGCGGCACGCGTACGTGATGGCGAACGAGCGGATGCTCGCGTCGGTGGAGTTGCTGATCGCGGTGTGGGACGGCGAGCCGCCGGACGGGCGTGGCGGCACGGCGGACGTGGTGGAGACGGCACGGGCGTCGGGCGTGCCGGTGGTGGTCGTGTGGCCGGAGGGCGCGAGACGCGGACAGTAGTTGTCCGCGTTGGCCGGCAGACTTCGGCTCATGCTGGAGACCTCGGCACGTCTGCTGAAACTGTTGTCGCTGTTGCAGGTGCGCCGCGACTGGACCGGCGCGGACCTGGCCGAACGGCTGCGGGTGGACGTCCGGACCGTGCGGCGGGACGTGGACAAGCTGCGCAGCCTCGGCTACCCGGTGAACGCCGCGCCCGGTGTGTCGGGCGGTTACCAGCTGGGCGCGGGCGCCGAGCTGCCGCCGTTGTTGCTGGACGACGACGAGGCGGTGGCGGTCGCCGTCGGGTTGCGGACGGCGGCGAACGGGACCGTGGCGGGCATCGAGGAGACGTCCGTGCGGGCGTTGGCGAAGCTGGAGCAGGTGCTGCCGTCCCGGTTGCGACGGCGGGTGAACGCGTTGCAGGCGCACACCATCGCGTTGCCCTCGCGCGGGGTCCAGGTGGACGCGGGCACGTTGACCACGATCGCGAGCGCGTGCCGGGACCACCAGCGGCTGCGTTTTCCGTACGCGGGGCGTGACGGGGACACTCGCCGCCACGTGGAGCCGTTGGGGATGGCCCACACCGGCCGGCGGTGGTACCTGGTGGCGTGGGACGTGGACAAGGAGGACTGGCGGACGTTCCGGGTGGACCGGATCGAGGAGGAGCCGACGCTGGGCGCCCGGTTCACGCCCAGGGAGCCCCCGGCGGAGGACCTGGCGTCGTACGTGTCGCGGCAGCTGTCCGTGGCGCCGTACCAGTACGAGGCCCGGTTGATCATGCACGCGCCTTACGACGTGGTCGCGGCGCGCACTTCGTACACCTCGGTGCACTTGGAGCGGATCGACGACGAGCGGACGTTGTTGACGGTCGGCACGTCCGCGCTGGACGAGGTCGGGCCTTGGATCGCGATGATCGGGGTCGAGTTCGAGGTGGAAGGGCCGGAGGAGCTGAAGCAGCACCTCCGGGCCTTGTCGGAACGTCTGCTCAGGGCGTCCGGCGCGGCTGGTCCTCGACCTGGAGGATGATCCGCCGCTCCTGGTCGGAGTGTCCGACGACCACCGCGTCGACCGGCACGCGGTACTCGACGTCGTCCCGGCCCGGACCGTACAGCTCGAGCGGAACGGCGCCTCGCAGGTCGGGGAACCCGTCGAGGTGGAACGTGAGGCCCAGCGGGGACCAGCTGCGGATCTCGCCGTGCACGGACGTGCCGACGGGCAGGGACCGCTTGGTCTCCTCCCACGCGCGGGCGCGCGCTTCGGCTTCCGCGAGTACCGCCCGGACGAACGCCGCCGGTGGCCGGTAGTGGTGCCGCACGACGTAGTGGTGGAGCAGGTTCGGCGCCGCGTAGACGACACCGTCCGCCCCGGGCACGCGGATCTCCGCGCTGCCCAGCGCGACCTCGCCATCCCCGAACGGCTCGCGCGCCGGATACGGGGCGCCCGGTCCGCACAGCTCGCACCCGTGCCAACCCCGTGTGACGTGGACCCGGTGGAACCTGGCCAACGTCAGCAGGGCGTCGGCCAGGCCGGGTTCCGGTTCACCCACCTCGAACCGCGACTCCCGGCCCAGCCAGCCGACGTTGAGCGTCGGCTCCGTCTCCTCCGGTTCCAAGCGCCAGTAGGCGTAAGGAGTCAGGTCTTCGTACGTTGTCATGCCGTCCCGTCGTTCAGCCGCGTGTGCAGGCCAGACGGTAGGCGGCCGCGCCGATGAGCTCCATGGAGATCTGGAGGCGCTCCGGGCTCACGTTCTGCGCGATCGTGTCCTCGGGCGTGTGGTAGAGCGGTTCCAGCTGGTGGGGACCGGCCTCGCCGCGCCAACTGAAGTTCGCGGCGGCGATCTTGCGCTCGTGGAACGGCACGTGGTCGCTGCTGCCGCGCGGCACGGGGCCGTGGACCTGGGCGCCGTAGCCGAGACGGGCGGCGGCTGCGGCGACCTGTGCGGTGGTGGCGTTGTCGCCGCCGTCCACGGACAGGAGCCAGTACGCGGACGCGGGGCCGTGGCTGGTGGCGACCATGTCGTTCTGGAACACGCCGGTGATGCGCGCGGCGTCGGCGTCGGACAGCTGGTTGACGTAGTAGCGGGAGCCGAGCAGGCCCTGTTCCTCCGAACCCCACAGCGCGAACCGCAGCGCCTTGTGCGTCGGCAGGTGGCGCAGCACGCGGGCCAGTTCGAGGGTCAGGACCGTGCCGCTGCCGTCGTCGTTCGCGCCGGGCGAGCCGGGCACGCTGTCGTAGTGCGCGGTCACCATGACCACGCCGTCGTCCTGGCCGGGGAACGTCGCGGGCCGGTCGGCGATGACGTTGTACGAGGTCAGGCCCGCGAGGTGGGTGGTGGACACGGTCACCGTGACGGCGCCGGCCGCACGCAGCCGCTCGACGTGCACCTGCGCGACGCCCAGCACCGGCACGGCGACGTTCGCGGTCAACGTCGGCGAGAACGCACCCGTCTTACCCGCCGGAGGGACCGTTACCCGGCCCACCAGCACGGCCGCCGCGCCCAACCGCACCGCGTCCAGCACGGCGGTCGAGCCGGTCGGCAGGTTCACCAGCAGCGCGACCTTCCCGGTCAGGTCGGCGGGCAGCGTCGCGCCGTTGTCCAGGTCCACCACGGGTCCGGTGGCGGTCGCGCCGAGTGCGCCGAACCGTGAAGCGGCGGCGTTCCAGGTGTCCGGGCCGACGGCCAGCGTGGACAGGTATTTGTCCGGCACGGCGAACGGCTGGAGCGTCACGTCGTACTTCAGGCCACGCAGCACCGAGGCGATGTAGTCGCGGGCCCGGTGCTCGGACTCCGTGCCGCCGATGCGCTGGCCGATCCCGTCGCTGAGCGCCCGCAGGTGCTCCATCGCCTTGCGCGACCGCACTCGTCCCACCACGGGGAAGTCACCGAGAGCCAGGTCGGGCACGTCGGACGCGCCGGGTCGCTGGGCCCGTGCGGCCGGGTTCAGGCCGAGCGTGACCGCTCCCGCCACCGCCGCGGCACCGGTGAGGAGTGAACGTCTGCGCATGTGCGGACCCCCAAGCTCGTAGATCACACGAACCTAGGCAGGGCCCCTCACCCCTACAAGGGTGCCGTTGGCGGATACCGATCCGCCAACGGCACCACGACGATCAGCCCTTACGCCACGAGCCCGCACCGGCTACGCGAACGTTGAATTCATGCGTTCCGAACGTAGGACACGGCTGTTCCGAACGTAGGACTCACGGGTTCCGAACGTAGGACTCACGGGTTCTGAACGTAGGACTCACGGGGTGGCGGCTCGGTGGAGTTCGCGGAGGGCGCGGACTGCGGCCACGGCGTGGTCGCGGTCGACGGCCTGCACGGCCATGATCGAGACGTACTCGTCGTCGGGCAGTTCCAGGCGGGCCCACGAGGCGCCGTCGGGGAACGACACGTGCAGGACGTCGGTCCACGCGAACCGGTGCACGGTCACCACGTTGCGCACCTCGACACCCTCGGCGTCGGCACGGACGCGCGGCCGGGCGAGCAGCAGGATGCCGCCCGCCAGCAGCACGCCCAGGCACACCATCGCGACCTGGTCGGAGGTCCGGAAGATCACGCCGGTCGGCGTGTCGCCCAGCAGCAGCCCGACCACGGTGAACACCGCGACCAGGAACACCGCGCTGAGCACGGCGACCAGCCGGATCCTCTTCGGGCGGAACTCGACGGCTTCGGCGGCCACGGCGACCCTCACGACCCCGCCCGCGGCGAAGCCGACGGCAGCGACCCCGAGTCCGAGCGGAGCGAGCGCAGCACGAGCGCCGTCTCCAACGCCGCCACGCAAGCCTCGAAGCCCTTGTCCTCCACCGAATCGGGGAACCCGGCACGTGCCAGCGCCTGCTCCTCGTCGTTCGTGGTCAGCACGCCGTTGCCGACGGGCGTGGAGGCGTCCAGCGCCACCCTGGTCAAGCCGGCGGTCACCGCGTCGCACACGTACTCGAAGTGCGGCGTCCCACCCCGGATCACCACACCCAACGCCACCACTGCGTCGTGCGTCCGGGCCAGTTCCTGGGCCACCACCGGCAGCTCCACCGCACCCGGCACCCGCACCACCGTCGGTGACACGACCCCGGCCTTCGCGGCGGCGGTCAACGCCCGCTCGACCAGGTTGTCGGTGATCCTGGTGTGCCAGCGGGTGGCCACCACGGCCACCGTCAGCCCCGTCGCGTCCGGCACGACGGGGTCCGGCCGCCCTTCGCCGCTCATTCCGCTCCCTCCGTGGTGGACACCACCGCGCCGCCCTGGCCCAGCGCCTCGTACTGCTCCAGCTGGTGCAGCTCGTGGCCCATCCGGTCGCGCTTGGTGCGCAGGTACTTCAGGTTCTCCGGGTTGGGCGAGATCGGCAGCGGCACCCGGTCCAGCACGGTGAGCCCGTAGCCCTCCAGCCCGACCCGCTTGGCCGGGTTGTTGGTCAGCAGCCGCATCGACTTGATCCCCAGCGAGCACAGGATCTGCGCGCCGGTGCCGTAGTCGCGGGCGTCCGCGGGCAGACCGAGCCCGAGGTTCGCGTCCACGGTGTCCGCGCCGCGGTCCTGCAACTGGTACGCCTGCAACTTGTGCATCAGGCCGATGCCCCGGCCCTCGTGGCCGCGCATGTAGAGCACGACACCACGCCCCTGCGCCGCCACCGCCGCCAGCGCCGCGTCCAGCTGCGGGCCGCAGTCGCAGCGCAGCGAGCCGAACACGTCGCCGGTCAGGCACTCGGAGTGCACCCGGACCAGCACGTCCTCGCCGTCGCCGATGTCGCCGTAGACCATCGCGATGTGCTCGATGCCGTCGAGCTTGCTGTCGTAGCCGACCGCGGTGAACGTGCCGTGCGCGGTCGGGATGCGCGCCTCGGCGACCCGCTCGACCTGGGTCTCCATCCGCCGCCGGTACGCGATCAGGTCGGCGATGGTGATCAGCACCAGGTCGTGCTTGCGGACGAACAGCTCCAGGTCGTCGCGCCGGGCCATGGTGCCGTCGGCGTTGGCGATCTCGCAGATCGCGCCGGCCGGGCGCAGGCCCGCCATCCGGGCCAGGTCCACCGCCGCCTCGGTGTGGCCCGCGCGCCGCAGCACGCCGCCCTCCTTGGCGCGCAGCGGGAACACGTGCCCGGGGCGCACGACGTCTTGGGAGGTCGTCGCGGGGTCGGCCAGCAACCGGATCGTGCGCGCCCGGTCGGCGGCGGAGATACCCGTGGTGACGCCTTCGCGGGCGTCGACCGACACGGTGAACGCCGTGCCCATCCGCTCGGTGTTGTTCCCGACCATCAGGTCGATGCCCAGCCGGTCCAGCGCCTCGGGCTCCATCGGCGTGCACAGCAGGCCGCGGCACTCGGCCATGGTGAACGCCACCAGCTCCGGCGTGGCCTTCTCCGCGGCGAAGATCAGGTCGCCCTCGTTCTCGCGGTCCTCGTCGTCCACGACGACGACGGGCCTGCCCGCGGCGATGTCCGCGATGGCCCTCTCGATGTCGGCGAAGTCCTTCACCGGGCCTCCTCGGCACGCAGGTGTGCGGCCTGGAGATGCGGCGCGGCGAGCCGCTCGACGTACTTCGCGAGCACGTCCACCTCCAGGTTGACGTGATCGCCCGGCACGCGCCGGCCGAGGGTGGTCAGCTCCAGCGTGGTCGGGATGAGGCTGACCGCGAACTGGTCCTCCGACACCGACATGACGGTCAGCGAGACGCCGTCCACGGTGATCGAGCCCTTCTCCACCACGTACCGGGCCAGGCCCGGCGGCAGTCCGATGTGGACGATCTCCCAGTGCTCGGCCTTCTCGCGGGCCAGCACCACCCCGGTGCCGTCCACGTGGCCCTGCACGATGTGGCCGCCCAGGCGCTGGCCGACGGCGGCGGCGCGCTCCAGGTTGACCTTCTCGCCCTCGGCGACCTTGGCCAGGCTGCTGCGGGTCAGCGTCTCGCGCATCACGTCCGCGGTGAACACGCCGTCGGCGACGTCCACCACCGTGAGGCACACGCCGCTGACCGATATCGAATCGCCGTGCTTCGCGTCGCTGGTCACCAACGGGCCCGCGATGGTGACGCGGGCCGCGTCCGGCAGATCGGTGACAGCGACGACCTCACCCAACTCCTCGACGATCCCGGTGAACACCGTTCCTCCTCAACGCGCGGGGACTGCGGAAATCCGCACGTCCGGCCCGCACATGCTTACCTGCTCCACGACCAATGCCACCGCGCCGGTGACGGTCGACACCCCGGCGTCCGCCAGAGCGGACGGACCCGCGCCCAGGAACTTCGGCGCGAGGTACGCGAGCACCCGGTCGATGCGGCGCGCTCCGGCGAACGCACCCGCCAGCGTAGGCCCGCCCTCCAGCAGCACGTCCACCACACCTCGTGCGGCCAGCGCGCCGAGCACCACGTCGGCGTCGTGCGTGCGCAGGTGCAGGGTCTCGGCCTCGTCGTCCAGCACGCGCGCGCCCGGCGGCAGGTCGCTCGTGCCCACGACGACCCGCAACGGCTGGCGGACCACGTCCTGCCCCCGGCGCGGCACGCGCGCGGTGAGCCTCGGGTCGTCGGCGCGGACCGTGCCGGTGCCGACCATGATCGCGTCGACCTTGGTGCGGAAGTCGTGCACCTCGGCGCGCGACTCCTCTGAACTGATCCAGCGGCTGGTGCCGTCGGCGGCGGCGACCCGGCCGTCGAGGCTCGCGGCGTACTTCCACGTCACGTGCGGGCGGCCGGTGCGGGCGAAGTGCAGCCAGGCGCGCAGCGGACCGCGTTCGACGTCGTCGGCGAGCACACCGGACTCGACGCGCACACCGGCGGCGCGCAGCACGTCCGCTCCCCCGGCGGCCTTCGGGTTCGGGTCCGCGACGGCGTGCACCACCCGTGCCACGCCCGCGTCGAGCAGCGCCCGGGTGCACGGCGGGGTGCGGCCGTGGTGGGCGCACGGCTCCAACGTGACGAACGCCGTGCCGCCCCGCGCCCGTTCACCCGCCTGCGCGAGCGCGACGACCTCCGCGTGCGGCCCACCCGGCGGCTTGGTCGCGCCCTCGCCGACCAGGACTCCGTCCGCGTCCAGGATCACGCAGCCCACCGGCGGGTTCGGGCTGGTGGTGCCCCGCACCCGCTCACTCGCCGCGATGGCCAGCGCCATCGCCTCGTCGGGGTTCACCGGGCGCGCGTCGCCTGTGCGCGCAGCCGCTCCAGGGCCGCGCCGGGGTCCGCGGCGTCGTAGACGGCGGACCCGGCCACGAAGCAGTCCACGCCCGCCTCGGCGGCCTGCTCGATGGTGTCGGCGTTGATGCCGCCGTCGATCTCGATCACGAGCTTGAGGTGGCCGGTGTCGACCATGCGGCGCGCGGCGCGCACCTTGTCCAACACCTCGGCCATGAACGACTGGCCGCCGAAGCCCGGCTCCACCGACATGATCAACAGCGTGTCATAGTGCTTGAGGACGTCCACGCAGGACTCCAGCGTGGTGCCCGGCTTGAGCGACAGACCGGCCTTCGCGCCCGCCGCGCGCAGGTCCTTCGCCAGCCGCACCGGGTCGTTCGCCGCCTCGACGTGCACGGTCACGTTGTACGCGCCGGCCTCCGCGTACTCGACCGCCCAGCGGTCCGGGTCCTCGATCATCAGGTGGCAGTCCAGCGGGATGTCGGTCGCCTTGCGCAGCGACTTCACCACCGGCAGGCCGATCGTCAGGTTCGGCACGAAGTGCGCGTCCATGACGTCCACGTGCAGCCAGTCCGCGGTCGCCACGGCGGCGGCCTCGTCGGCGAGTCGGGCGAAATCGGCGGACAGGATGCTCGGTGCGATCATCGGCTGGTGGACCACGGCTGGTGAGTCTAGGCTCCCACGCTCGCCCGGACCCGCCGGACCGCGTGTCCGACCTCACCCTTCCCGGTCCGCGCCTTCCACCTGGTCTTTTCCGACTACTCACCCAAGTAGTTCCCCTAACGTCGTGGTGCCCATTACGTTCGGCGCGGGGGCGCAGAACTGGGGAGCACTGGGGATGAATGCCGAATTTCACGACAAGATCGCACTGGTCACGGGAGCCTGCACGCCGCTCGGCGTCGAACTGGTCGAGTCGCTGGCCGGGCAAGGGGCGCTGGTGGCGGCCGTGGACAGCGACGGAGCCGGGCTCGCGGGCCTGGTGGAACGGCTGCACGGCGAGGGTTTGAGGATCGCCGGGCGGCAGATCGACGTGACGTCGAGCGCCGCCGTCGACGCGTTGGTCGACCAGGTCGAACGCGAGTTCGGCCCGATCGACGCGTTGGTGACCACGGCGGGCGCGTTGCGCCCGGGTCCGGCGCTGTCGGTCACCGACGAGGATTGGGCGCACAGTTTCGCGGTCAACGTGGACGGCGTGTTCAACGTCTCGCGGGCGGTGGCGTCGCGGATGGTCGGGCGCGGTCGCGGGACGATCGTGATGGTGCCCGTGCAGGCGGTCGCGGTGCCCCGGTCGGGGATCGCGGCGTACTCGGCGTCACGGGCGGCCGCGGTGGCGTACATCGAGTGCCTGGCCGTTGAGGTCGCGGCGCACGGGGTGCACTGCGCGGTCGTCGCGACGGCGGACATGTCGGAGGTGGCCGACGAGGTCCGGTTTCTGATCTCCGACACGGTGCCGGACTCGATGTCGGACCCGGTCGGCGCCTGATCGGGTCGGACGCGGTCGGCGCCTGATCGGGTCGGACGTGGTCGGGGCCTGATGGCGTCGGACGTGGTCGGGGCCTGAGGACGGCGCGCGGGCAGGTCAGACCGTCGAGGTCTCGGCGGTCTGCTGCTCGTGCGCCCACCTCGCCAACTCCACCCGTGAGCTGATGCCGAGCTTCTTGAAGATGCCGCGCAGGTGGTAGTTCACCGTGTGCGGTGACAGGTACAGCTGCCTGGCCACCTGCCGGTTGGTCATCCCGGCGCCCACCAGCCGGGCGATGTCCCGTTCCGGCCCGGACAGCCGCCGCCACTCCACGCCGGTCGCCCCGTTCACGTCGGGCCACCCGCGCAACCGGGCCACCTCGCCATCCGCGCCCATCCGCTCGAAGATCCGCAACGCCCGCGTCGTGTGCGCCGCCGCGCGGTCCGCCTCCCCCGCCTCGGCGAGCAGCGCGGCCAGGTCCTCGTTCGCGTTCGCCCTGGCCCACGGGTGGCGGTGCCGACCGGCCGCCGCCAGCAACTGCGCCGCGTCGCCCTCCAGCAACGCCCGCGCGTGACCCGCGGCGACCGACACCGCCGCGAAACCGGGGTTGTCGGCCGCCAGCCGCTCGGCCGCGCCGACGACGTCACCGGCCAGGTCCCGGTCGCCGACCGCCGACGCCTGCCGCACCAGCCACGGCGCGGCGCCCGGCTCGTCCACGAGCATCCGGCGGGCGACGACGGCGTCGGCGATCCGCCCGCGGGCCAGTTCGGCGACCCGGTCCGGCCCGCCCTCCGCGTGCGCCAGCAGCAGTTCGACCCAGTCGTACTGGCCGGAGTGCAGCACCGCCTCGCCCGCCGCCAGGTCGGCCCGGTACCGGCGCACGTGCTCGGCCGCCGCCGCGATCTCGCCCCGCTGCAACGCCACCGTCGCGAGCACGGTCGACGCGAACGGCACCAGGATGCGCAGACCGCGGTCACGGGCGGTGCACAGGCCCTCGTCCGCGGCGGCCGCCGCAGGAGCCAGTTGGCCGGCCTGGGTGAGCACCCTGGCGCGGGCGATCTTCCGGGCGGTCGGCGCGCCCGCCGTCACCGCCTCGTCATCGTCCTCGGGGCTTTCCCGCACCAGGCGTTCCGCCTGTTCGAACTCGCCGAGCGCCGACAGCTTCATCGCGTGCGACACCGCGGCCTGCGACTGCCACCACGCGGTGGGCCGGTCCGCCTCCCACCGGGTCGACTCACGGCCCCAGTACACGGCCTCGGCGAAGTTCCCGTCGCTCCACTCCAGGCACGAGTGGACGGTCGCGGCCATCACCACGTCGGCGTCGCTCGGCTCCCGTTCGCGGGCCGTCAGCACGGTCATCGCCCGCGCGCCCGCCGGGACGCCGGTGGCGAAGTACAGCGACAGCAGCCGCCCCGCCGCCGCCAGCCGGCGCAGCGGTTCGGGCGCGCCCTCCGCGTTCACCGCGTGCTCCATCTCGGACGCCGCGTCGGCGGGCCGTCCGTCGGCCAGCAGGATGCCGCCCAGCACGACGTGCAGCTCGGCGACGGCGCCGGCGGGCGCGTCCTGCGCCAGGCTCTCCCGGGCCAGCGCGATGGCGGAGCCGAGCCGGCCGTTCACGGCCAACTTGCGGACTTCGTGCACGGCGTCCGTGCCCGGGACTCCGGCCGGCTCGTCCTCGTCGGGGGCGCGCAGAACGGCGGTGTCGTGCCGCAGGGCGTGCCGCACCGATTCCGGCATGGACTCCACCACGGCCCGCCAGACCAAGTCGGAGACGAACTCCAGGCGTTCGTCGATTCGCACCACCAAGCCGGAAGCGAGCACTTCGTCCGCCACCGGACGTAAGGCGTCCTCGGTTTCACCCGTTCTTGTGACCACTTCGCGCGGCGAAAATGCCCGGCCGATCACGGCGGCGACTCGCAACAGCCGGGCGGCTTCGGCGGACAGCGCGTCCACCTGACCGCGCACCAGCTCGCTCACCCGGCGCGGCAGCCAGCCGCCGCGCAGCCGGGCCACGCCGCCGTCCACCTCCAGTTGACCTTCCTCGCGCAGCCCGGTGATCAGCTCGCCGGCCAGGTGCGGGTCACCGCCCGCGGTGGCGATCAACGAGGCCAGGTCGGGGTGCGGGGTGGCGCCCAGGAGGGTGGTGGTCATCAGCCCGATCACGTCGTCGCCTACCGGGCCGAGCTCGAGCACGCAGCCGTGCTCGGCCAGGGCGTTCCGCACTTCCGGACCCGCGTATGCGCTGGTCAACGTCAGTAGCGCGGTGATCCGCCGTTCCCGCAGCCGGGGCAGCAAAGCGAGCAGGGCGGCCGGGTCGCGGTGCGCCTGGTCGACCGCGATCAGCGTGCCGCTGTCGGCGCGGTCGAGCGCGCGGGCCACGTCGGCGGACGCGGCGAAGTGCTCACCGCAGGCCAGGACGACTGTGTAGCCGAGGTCGCGGGCGGCGGCGACCGCCTCGTGCAGCAGGAGCGATTTGCCGCAGCACGGCGGCGCGTCGATGGCCAGCAGGCCACCGGGTGCGGACAGGAAGCGAAGAACCGAAGCCCATTCACGATTCCGGCCGTGCAATTTCGACACAATCCAGACTGCTACGTGTCCGGACTTACTGTCAATTCAGCCGCGAGCGCCGTTCTCCCGATTTTCCCGGAATACGGCGAATGGCGCAGTCCGGTCCAGTTCCCGCAGCACCGACTCGGGATCGGACGCGAGCACCACTCCGGCGGAACGCAGCACGGCCAGGTGACCGGGGAACGCGGGATGGGCGGCCTGGTCGTCGGACAACTGCGGCAGCACCACCATCGGCGTGCGGCGGCCCAACGCCTCGCACAGCACCGTCAGCGCCTGGTTGTCGCCGATCCCGAGGGCGAGTTTGGCCAGCGAATTCGCCGTCGCGGGTGCGAACACCACCACGTCCGGGACCGGGTGGGGTTTCGGCTCGGTCGGCAGGCGCGAGGTCGAGCGCACCGGCAGGTCCGTCGTCGCCGCGAGTGCCACTGTCTGCGGCTCCAGCCAGCGGGCGACGGTCGGGGTCAGCGTGACGGCCAGCCGCCAGCCCTGCCCGGCCAACGGCCGCGCCAGACCGTCCACCAACCACCGCTCCACCCCGCCCGCCGCGGACGCGACCAGCCCGAGCACCGGACCGGCCGCCTCTGCTCCTGTCACACCGCCCCCGTCATCCCGCCCCGCCAACACCGCTCCGCCACCCAGCCCGCCAACCCTGCCGCCGTCATGCGGCCCCACCAACGCGGCCCCGCCACCCAGCCCGCCAACCCTGCCGCCGTCATGCGGCCCCACCAACGCGGCCCCGTCGCGCAGCCCGTCAACCCGGCCCCGTCCGCGCGGCCCGTCACTTGGCGACCGTCAGGCGGGCCGCTGGAGCATCGCGCAGAACATCGCGTCCGTGCCGTGCTTGTGCGGCCACAGCTGCACCTGCGGGCCGTCACCCAGGTCAGGCACACCGGGGAAGTACTCGCGGGCGTCCAGCCAGGTCGCCCCGGTCCGGCGGGCCACGTCGGCGACCACGCCCACCGTCTCGGACAAGTGCGGCGTGCACACCACGTACGCCACCACCCCACCCGGCCTGACCAGCGTCAACGCCGCGGTCAGCAGCTCGCGCTGCAACCGGGCCAGCGGCGCGACGTCCGACGGCTGCCGACGCCACCGCGCCTCCGGCCGCCGACGCAAGGCACCCAGCCCGGTGCACGGCGCGTCCACCAGCACCCGGTCGAACGAGCCCTCGGCCAGGCCCGACTCCCGACCGTCGGCCACGTGCACGGTCATCGGCACGTCACCCGCCGCCTTGCGGATCAGGTCCGCCCGGTGCGGCGCCTTCTCCACCGCGTCCAACGACGCGCCGGACAGCGACGCCAGCGAGCCCAGCATCACCGCCTTGCCGCCGGGACCGGCGCACAAGTCGAGCCACCGCTCGTCCGAACCCTCCAGCGGCACCCGCGTCAACGCCACCGCGCACAGCTGGCTGCCCTCGTCCTGCACCGTCGCCAGCCGCTCGCGCACCGGGTCCAGATCGCCCGGATCACCCGAGCCGGTGTCCAGGTGCACCCCGTACGGCGAGTACGGCGCGACCTCGCCACCGGTCATCGCGGCCAGCTCGTCCGAGCTGCACTGACCGGGCCGGGCGGCCAGGTGCACGGCCGGGCGCATGTCGTCGGCGGCCAGCGCGTCGCGCAACGGCTCACCGCGACTGCCCAGGGCCTCGGCGAACGCCTGCGCGATCCACCTCGGGTGGGCGTGGGCCATGGCCAGGTAGCCGATCGGGTCGGCGTCCTCGTCGGGCGCGACCTCCTCCACCCAGCCAGCCTCGTCCTGCCCGGTGACGCGGCGCAGCACCGCGTTGGCGAAACCGGCCGCGCCCGAACCGCGGTCGGCGCGCACCAGGTCCACCGTGGAGGCGACCGCGGCGTGCGCCGGGATCCGGGTGCGCAGCAGCTGGTAGGCGCCCAGCCGCAGCGCGTCCAGCACCGCGCCGTCCACTTCGGACAGCGGACGGTCGGCGCACGCGGTGAGCACGGCGTCCAGCAGGCCCTGCGCGCGCAACGAGCCGTACGTCAACTCGGTGGCGAGGGCCGCGTCACGTCCGGTGATCTTGCGTTCCCGCAGGATGCCGGGCAACACGAGGTTCGCGTAGGCGTCCCGCTGGCGGACCGCCCGCAGCGTGTCCAACGCGGCCTGCCGCGCCGGGTCGCCCACGGGCGGGCGGGGCGGGGTGCCGGTGCGTCCGCGCGGCGGGTGTGCCCGCTCCGGTCGGGACGGCCGGGAAGACCTCTGGGTCATGAAATCCGCTCCCCCGCCTCGATCCGGGCGCCGCGCGCCCAGTCTGCCGCCGACATCCGCTTCTTGCCCTGCGCCTGCACGTCGCCGAGTTCCACCGGGTCGGTGGCCGTGCCGACGAGCACGCGTTTGCGCTCCACCCTGATCTCGCCGGGCGGCAGCGGTTCGTCCGACTCGACCGGGACCACCGGGCCGAGCTTGATCCGTTCACCGCGGAACTCCGCCCACGCGCCCGGGTCCGGCGTGACCGCGCGGGCCACCCGGTCGAGGGCGGCGGCGGGCGTGCCGAAGTCCAGCCGGGCGTCGTCCACGCTCACCTTCGGCGCGTAGCTCACGCCCTGGTCGGGCTGCTCCACCGCGCGCAGCGTGCCGTCCGCGACACCGTCCACAGTAGACAGCAGCAGCTTGGCGCCGGACTCGGCGAGCCGGCCCAGCAGTTCGCCGGCCGTGTCCCGCTCGCGCACCTGCTCGGTCACCACGCCGTACACCGGGCCCGCGTCCAGCTCCTTGACGATGCGGAACGTGGTCGCGCCGGTGATGTCGTCGCCGTGCCGCACGGCCGCCTGCACGGGCGCCGCGCCACGCCAGGCGGGCAGCACCGAGAAGTGCAGGTTCACCCAGCCGTGCTTCGGGATGCCCAGCGTGGACTCGGGCAGCAACGCGCCGTAGGCCACCACCGGGCACAGGTCGGGCTCCAGCTCGGCCAGCCGCGCCCGGAACGCCGGGTCGCCCGCCTTGGCCGGCGCCAGCACCTCGATGCCGTGCTCGTCCGCCAACGCCGCGACCGGCGACCGTTCGACCCGGCGACCGCGACCGGCCGGCGCGTCCGGCCTGGTGACGACCGCGACCACCTCGTGCCGGTCGGAATCCAGCAGCGCCCTCAACGACGGGAGGGCGACCTCGGGCGTGCCCGCGAAGACCAGGCGCATGTCAGAGCCCTCCGGACGGCACGTGAGGGCTTGGTCGAGACGGCCGGGTTTCTTGGACGAACACGCACTCTCCTCGCATCTTCTGCGGATCCGCAGACCGCAAGTCTAGGAGAGTGCCCGCGAGCCGGCTCGCGGGCGAGCCGTCGTGCGCCGAACAGCGGCCTTTAAGCACCGAAGAGGGGGTGCGGTGACTGCTTGATCGCCGGCACGCCGCCGTCGAACCACGACTGCTGCCGGATGGCCTTCATGGCCTCCTTGCGGGTCGCGTCGTCCAGCCGGTCCACGAACAGCACGCCGTCCAGGTGGTCGGTCTCGTGCTGCACGCAGCGCGCCAGCAGGTCCGAACCCTCGACCTCGACCGGCTCGCCGTGCATGTTCCAGCCCTTGGCCACGACGTGCAGGTGCCGGCGGCAGTCCCAGGACATGCCGGGGATCGACAGGCAGCCCTCCGGACCTTCCTGGTACTCGTCGCCGACCACGTCGAACGTCGGGTTCACCAGGTGCCCGGCGAACCCGTCGCAGTGGTAGGTGAACACGCGCAGGCCGACACCCAGCTGGGGCGCCGCGAGCCCGGCGCCACCGGCCTCGCTCATCGTGTCCCACAGGTCCTTGACCAGCTTGCGCAGCTCCGCGTCGAAGTCGGTGACCTCGACGGCGGGCGTCCGCAGCACCGGGTCGCCGAACAGCCGGATCGGTTGGACGGTCACGCGCACTCCTCGCAGCCTGGGAAGGACCAGTCTACGAAAAGGCGTTCAGTGCTCCAGGTCACGGCCGCCCGGTAGCGTCCCGATCCCACTCCCCCGGGCTGAAATCGACTGCAACGCCGGGGGTGCGTGCGGCTACCTATTGTCATGACTGCTGCGACAACGGGACGGCAGGGGGCAGTGCCGGTGCCGGACAGCGACGCGGAACTGTGGGCGCGCGGGGACAAGGCCGCGTTCGCCACGCTGTTCGACCGGCACGCCGAGGCGGTGTGGAACCACGCCTACCGGTTGACCGCGTCGTGGTCGCTCGCCGAGGACCTGACCTCCGCCACCTTCCTGGCCGCGTGGCGCCGCCGGGCCGACATCACCCTGGTCCGCGACAGCGCGCTGCCGTGGCTCTACACGGTGGCGGGCAACCTCGCGCGCACCGAGTTCCGCCGCCTCGGCCGGTTCAGACGCGCGTTACGGCGGGTGGTCGACGACGACGTGGCGCCCGATCACGCCGAACGCGTCATCGCGGCGGTCGACGACGACCGGGCGTTGCGCCGGGTGCTCGCCGTCGTGGGTTCCCTGCCCAAGGCCGAACGGGAGGCCGTGGAGCTGTGCCTGCTGGGCGAGCTGTCCACGGCCGAAGCCGCCGAAGTGCTCGGCGTCGCCGAGGTGAGCGTGCGCTCGCGGATCTCGCGAGCCCGTGCCCGACTGCGTGCTGTGGAGGAGCGATGAGCCAGCCGAACATGACCGCGCCGGGCCTGCCGCCACGCCGTCCCCTCCCCCCTGACGTGCGGGAACGGATGCGCCGACGAGTCTTGAGCGGCGGGGCCGTGCGCTCGCCGCTTGCCGCTGCGGCGGCCGTTGCCGTGCTGGCGGCGGGCGGGGCGATCATCGCCCAGTCCACCGGCGGCGACATGACCGCCGTCTCGCCGCCGAGCACCACGTCCCCGGCGACCGGGTCGCACCTGCCGGACACTCCGGTCACCTCCGTCTCGCCCGGCGCGACCACGACCGACGCGGCGCGGTGCGGGCTCGGCGACGCGGACGTGCGGTTCACCCTGGGCCTGGCCGGCCGCCGGATCCTCGTGACCCGGGACGACCGGTTCTGCGAGCTCACGCACACGACGATCTCGAACAACAACCCCGAGGTCGGCCCGGTGCCGTTCGCGGGCGGCGTGGCGGCGGTGTTGTGGCGCAGCGGCAGCGGCGTGCTGATCGGCCGCGCGCCGGCCGGGACCAGCGGCGTCCGGCTGGAGTCCGGGGACCCGACCGGCACCGGACCCATGCCGGTCTCGCTGGTGGACGAGCTGTTCGTGACCCCGTACACCACCGCGGGCATGTCGGCGGACTTCACCACGCCGTCCGGACCCGTCACCGCCGGGATCGACCTCGTGGCGCTGCCCAGAGCGCAGGTGTGGGCGGCGGCGCGGGAGGAGCTGCCACCGGGCGACCCGGACGTGGCCCGATGCCTGGACCGGGCCCTGCTGGACTCGGCGCGGTGGGTGGGCGACCCGCTGAAGTGGCGCCCCGGAGCGACCTCGGGGCAGGCGCCCCACACCCGACTGGTGATCCACGACCAGGCCGGGAAGATCGCCTACTGCGAGTTCCTGCAGGACCGGCCGTTCCTCGTGGCTGAAGAGAGCGGGCCGCCGCAGCGGGGCGAGTCGTTCGAGGTCCGCTACGTGACCAGCAACGCGACCGGCCCTGGAGCCGGCGACGGGTACGTGCTGCTGGCCGGCACGGTCGACGCGGCGCGCGTGGGCGGCATGGAGATCACCACCCCCCAGGGGCGAACGGTCGCGGCCACCTTGCGGGACGGCACGTTCCTCGCCCAGGTGGACCAGCAGGACCTGTCCGCCAGGGACGCTCTCCTCGACGGCTTCCGGGTGCGCGTGCTCGACCACGGCAACCAGCCCGTCGAGACCGTCACGCTCGACTGAGACCGGTGTGGTCCCACCCGGTCGAGGGGTGGGTGGGACCACATCTCCACGTCATCGCGTCGGCCACACCACCCGGGCCGCGCCGCCGCCACGCCTGGACGTCTCAGCCGCCGCACGCCAGCGGCCGTCCGGCAGGCGTTCGACGGCCGTGACCGCGCCGATCTCGTTGGTCGAGGAGAACCGGTGGCCGAGCAGGCGCAACGCCTCGGCTTCCGGCGTGGCCAGGAACGCGGCCTCGGCCTGGGTGTTGGCAGCGTTGCGCTGCGAAGCCCGCGGCGCGGCGATGGCCTGCACGAGCGGCAGGCCGCGGTCCAGTCGTCGGGTGAGGACCTGGAGCACGGTGGTGATGATGCTCGCGCCGCCGGGTGAGCCGAGCGCCAGCACCGGCCGGCCGTGGTCCAGCACGATCGTCGGCGACATCGAGGACCGCGGCCGCTTGCCGGGGCCGGGCAGGTTCGGGTCCGGCACGCCCGGCGTCACCGGCGTGAACGAGAAGTCGGTCAGCTCGTTGTTCAGCAGGAACCCGCGGCCCGGCACCACGATGCCGCTGCCGCCTTCCTGCTCGATCGTCAGCGTGTAGGCGACCACGTTGCCCCAGCGGTCGGCGACCGTGAGGTGCGTGGTGTCCGTGCCCTCGTACGGGGTGACGGCGGGTTCGGCCGTCGTCGCGCACGGGGTCGGGTTGCGCGGGTCGCCCGGTGCGACCGTGCCGGTCATGGCGGACGTCGGCGAGATGAGGCACGCCCGGCTGTCGGCGAAGCGCTGCGACAACAGCTCACGGGTCGGCACGTCGCTGAACGCCGGGTCGCCCACCCAGCGGTTCCGGTCCGCGAACGACAACCGGCTGGCCTCCAGGAACCGGTGCAGGTACTGGACCGGGGTCTCGCCGGCGAGGTCGGTGGTCTCCAGGATGTTCAACGCCTCGCCCACCGTGGTGCCGCCGGACGACGGCGGGGCCATGCCGAACACGTCGAGGCCGCGGTAACGGATGCGGGTCGGCTCACGCAGCGGCGCGTCGTACCCGGCCAGATCCGACGGGGTCATCTCACCGGGCCGGACCTTGCGGGTGACGCCGGGTGCGACCGGTGGCTGCCGGACGGCTTCGACCACATCGCGGCCGACGTCACCTTGGTAGAGCGCGGACACGCCGTCCTCGCGCAGCTCGCGGTAGGTGTCGGCGAGGTCGGGATTGCGGAACGTGCTGCCGACCGCCGGCGGTGTGCCTTCGGGCAGGTAGAGGGCGCGGGTCGAGGTGAAGTCGGCGAACCGGGCGGTGTTGTCGGTGACCTGGCGGTGGAACGTGGCGTCGACGGTGAACCCGTGCCGCGCCAACTCCTCGGCGGGTCGGACGGCCCGGTCCAACGACCACGTCCCCCACCTCCGCAACGCCTCCTGCCACGTGCGCGGCGTGCCCGGCACACCCACCGACAACCCGCTGGTGACGGCCTCCGAGAACGGGATCGGCGCGCCGTTCTCCACGAACAGGTCGGCGTCGGCCGCCGCGGGCGCCGTCTCCCTGCCGTCCACAGTGGACACGCGATGGGTGCGGGCGTCGTAGTGGACGAAGAACCCGCCGCCGCCGATGCCCGCCGAGAACGGATCGGTGACGCCCAACGCCGCGGCCACCGCCACCGCGGCGTCCACGGCGTTCCCACCGCGACGCAAGACGTCGACACCGATCTGCGACGCGTCGGCGTCCACGCTGGACACCACCCCGCCGAAGCCGACCGCTTCGGGGACGCGTGGCGCGTCGGTGACCACAGGAGCGGCGGGTGCGGTGACGGGCAGGAGCGGGACGAGGAGGAGGGCTGCGAGGGCGCTGGCGACCTTCGACCGGAGCATCACTCCCTTCTACTCCACACCGGACGAAAGCAGAACCGCCTACTCGGGGGACGACGTCAGAGGACTTCGAGCGGGTCGAGCTTCACGCGGACCACGTCGGGTTCTTTGCGGGCGCTCCGGACGGCCAGCACGTCGGCCAGCATGGTGGCCAGCGCGCGGCCTTCCGTCCTGGGCACGCGGACCAGCGCGCGTTCCTTGTCCTCGGACAGCGGCACCGGCCCGAGGATCTGCCCGTTCGGCGGCAGGTGCAGCTCTTCCAGGACACCGGCCAGCGCATCCGGCGAGCCGTCCACCGTCGCCATCCGCACGGCCGGCGGGAACCCCAGCTCCGTCCGGGCCGCCAACTCCTGACTCGCGTGCCACACCGGGTCCCAGCGGACCAGGGCCTGGACCGGGGCCAGCGAGGAATCGGCCACCACGACCACCCGACCCGCCGCGTGGACCAGCGCCGCCGCCGTCATCCACCGCCGGAGGGTTTCCTCGGCCGCTCTCAGGTCGGCCCGCCCCAGCAACGCCCAACCGTCCAGCAGCAGGGCCGCGCCGTAACCTCCTTCGGCCACCGGTTCCGCGCCGGGCGTGGCCACCACCAGCGACTGACCGCCCGGAACGCCGGCCAGCACCTCGTCGCCGCCCGACGTCCGCACCGGCACCCCGCTGAACGCCCGCCCCAGCTCCTCCGCCGTGCGACGGGCGCCGATGACCTGGCCGCGCAGCCTGCGGGAGCCGCAGTTCGAGCAGCGGAACGCGGCCTCCGTCGCACCGCACCACCGGCAGTACGCGGGCCTCGGCACGCCGTCCTGGGTGCCACCCGGCAACGCCAGCGGCCCCGCGCAACGGCGGCACCGCGCGGGTGTTCGGCACTGGCCGCACGCCAGAGCGGGCACGTAACCGCGCCGCGGCACCTGGACCAGAACCGGCGTGCCCGCCGCCAAGGCAGCACGAGCCGCATCGAAGGCGATGGACGGCAGCCGCGCCGATCGGGCCGCCGCGTCCTTCACCTCCTGCCACTCGTGATCGCCCACGGCCGCCACCCGCGGCGCGACCGACCGCAACGTGTCCCTGGCCGCCACGACCTCGTGCGCCCAACCGCTGTCGACCAGCAGCTGGGCCTCCGCCGTGCGGGCGAAGCCGCCGATCAGCAGCGACGCGCCGGTGAGGTGGGAACGCTGCACCAGCACGTCACGCACGTTCGGGTAAGGCATCCTCGGCTCGGAGTGCAGGTCGTCACCGTCGTCCCACACCGCCACCAGACCCAGGTCGTGCACCGGCGCGAACGCCGTCCCGCGCGTGCCGAGCACCACCCGCACCGCGCCTCGCCGCACCGCCAGCCACCGCTTGTACCGCTCGGACGGCCCGAGATCCGCCGACAGCGACACCACGCCCGCCTCGCCCACGAGCGCCGCGCAAGCCTTGTGCAACCGCGCCAGGTCACGGTGGTCCGGCACGACGACCAGCGCGCCCCTGCCGGTCGACGCCACCGACGCCGCCGCCTCGGCCAGCCGCGCGGGCCAGTCCTCGGCCGGCAGCGCCTGCCACACCGCCCGCGCGGCACGGCCGGAGCGCAACGCGTCCAGCAGGTTCGGCCCGAACGGGTAGCGCGACCACCCTTCGTCCGACGGCGCCTCGGGCACCGGGGCGGGCTCGCCGGAGGGCTTCGCCTCGACCCGCGCGTGCCGGGGCGGGACCGCCATCCGCAGCACGTCGATCAGCGACCCCGCGTACCGGTCCGCCACCACCCGCGCCAGCTCCGCCACCTCCGGCGAGAGCACCGGCTCCGGCGAGATCACCCGGTCCAGGAACGTCAGCTTGCGCCCGTACTCCGACGACTCGACCCGCTCCAGCAGGTACCCGTCCACCAGCTGCCCGGCGAACCGCACCCGGACCCGGCAGCCGGCCACCGCGTCCGCGTCCTGCTCGGTGGACACCTGGTAGTCGAACGCCCGGTCGAGGTGCGCCAACGGCACGTCCACGCAGACGCGGGCAACCGGCAGCGAGGCGGCGGGAACCTGCTCCCCGCGCCTGGTAGTCGCCTTGCCCGCCACGGGTGGAGGTCTACCAGAGACCGGCGGGAACGTTCATGGGACCTGGAGTCATGTCACCATTATCGAACATGTGTTCGACCTATGCAAGATCACGATCGGGTGATCACCGGCGCCACGCTCTCCCGGCCGTTCTCCACGTGCCCCGCCAACCTGCGGCGGAAGGCCCCGGCGGACACCGTGAGGTCGTACCAGCCGTGCCGGAACTCCGTCAGCCACGGCACCAGCCGCCGCTTGCCCGGCCGCACCGTCACCTTGAAGTCACGCCCGTCGCCCACCACGGAGAACGTCACGTCCGACGGCCCGGAGTTCCCCAACGTCACCGACAACACCCGGCTGTGCCCGTGCACCGACGACTCCACCACCGCGGACTCGCCCCGGACCCCGGCGAACTCGCGCCGGAACCCGTTCGGCCCGACCACCGCGAACCGGTACTCCCGCTCGAACGGCACCGCGAACTCCACCGAGGACCGCACGTCGAAGTGCACCGCGTCCCCCGCGTCCGGGCACAACGCCAGGTGCACGCTCTCGTCCCCCGAGTTCCGCAGCCCCAGCCGCACCTCGCCACCGACCACCACACCGGACGCGTCCGGCTGGTAGGGCAGCGGACGGGCCGGTCGCCAGCCGGGAAGTCGGGCGCCTGACGGCCGCCGCCGACCGAAGTCGAACGCCGAGGTCAGGTCGCCGCACGCGGTCCGCTGCCAGGCACTGATCCCCGGCGCCGGCACGCCCAGCCACCGCTCCAAGAACCGCGCCGTGGACGAGTGGTCGAACACCCGCGAGTCGACGTACCCGCCGACCGTCCACGGCGACGCCACGACCACCGGCACCCGAGGCCCCAACAGCCCTTCGCGCGCGTCCTCATAGCCGATGAACAACGCCGTCGAGTCCCACAACTCCGGCGCCAGGGCGTCCAACACCTCGTAGGCCCACGAGGCGGCGGGCGGCGGCACCAGGTACGACACCTGCGCCAACCGTCCGGCCTCGACGTCGGCCCGGAACGACTCGACGTCCTGGTGGACGCGCCACGACTTGCCGGCGTCCCGGAGGTGCTCGGCGTAGGTCGCCCACGGGTAGTCGGAGGCGTGGAAGGCGTCGCACACCGTGAAGGTGTCCGCCAGGTCGTCGTAGTGGTCGTTCTCCCGCATGAGGAACACCACGTGCCGGAGGGCGGCCAGGCCACCGTGTCGCGGCTCACGGGCCAGCGCCTCGTGCACCGACAGCGGCAGCGTGGTGCGACGGGAGACCGGCATGACGTGGTGTCTAACGCGCGCGGGTGAACTCAGGAGGTCTTGCGGACCAAGCCGGTGAAGCCGGCGACGAACAACGTCGCAAAAGCCCGCGAGCATGCCCGGAAATGGCCGCGTCGCCGACCCGGAGACCACGCTGATCGAGTTGATCGGTCAGCAAGTCCCGGATCAGCGACGCGGATGACTCGACGTCACCGAAGTCCACGGCCTCGCCGCGGCTCAGGCGTTTGGCGGAACGGTCACGCGCCCGCGGCGGCGCGGAGGGCGTCGGCGCGGTCGGTGCTCTCCCACGGCAGGTCGATGTCGGTGCGGCCGAAGTGGCCGTACGCGGCGGTCGGCGCGTAGATCGGGCGCAGCAGGTCGAGGTCCCGGATGATCGCGGCCGGACGGAGGTCGAACACCTCGCTGATGGCCTGCTGGATCTTGGTCGGGTCCACCGTCTCGGTGCCGAAGGTCTCCACGAACAGACCCACCGGGGCGGCCTTGCCGATGGCGTACGCCACCTGGACCTCGATGCGCGTGGCCAGACCCGCGGCCACCGCGTTCTTCGCCACCCAGCGCATCGCGTACGCGGCGGACCGGTCCACCTTCGACGGGTCCTTGCCGGAGAACGCGCCGCCGCCGTGGCGGGCCATGCCGCCGTAGGTGTCGACGATGATCTTGCGGCCGGTCAGGCCGGCGTCACCCATCGGACCGCCGATGACGAACCGGCCGGTCGGGTTGACCAGCAGCCGGACGTCGGTGGTGTCCAGGCCGAGCGCGGCGACCTCGGGGGCCACCACGTGCTCGCGGATGTCGACGCCGAGCAGCTTCTCCAGGTCGATGCCGTCCGCGTGCTGCGTGGACACCACGACGGTGTCCAGCCGCACGGGCTGGTCGCCCGCGTACTCGATGGTGACCTGCGTCTTGCCGTCAGGACGCAGGTACGGGACCGTGCCGTCCTTGCGGACCGCGGTCAGCCGGCGGGACAGCCGGTGCGCCAGCGCGATCGGCAGCGGCATCAGCTCGGGGGTGTCCGTGCAGGCGTAGCCGAACATGAGGCCCTGGTCGCCGGCGCCCTGCTTGTCGATCTCGTCCTCGGTGCCCTCGACCCGCTTCTCGAACGCGGTGTCCACGCCCTGCGCGATGTCCGGCGACTGCGAGCCGATGGCCACGTTGACGCCGCACGAGAAGCCGTCGAAGCCCTTGGCCGACGAGTCGTAGCCGATCTCGACGATCTTGTCGCGGACGATGGACGGGATGTCCGCGTACGCCTCGGTTGTGACCTCGCCGGCCACGTGCACCTGGCCGGTGGTGACCATCGTCTCCACCGCGACGCGCGAGCGCGGGTCCTTCGCCAACAACGCGTCGAGGATCGAGTCGCTGATGGCGTCGCAGATCTTGTCCGGGTGCCCCTCCGTCACCGACTCACTGGTGAACAGCCTGCTGCTGTGCTCGCTCACGACACTCCCTAACTGTCCGATCTGCGAATGCTTGAAGAATACTGAGCACCTGGGCGCGTACGGTCAAAGTCCGAGAGCGGGAGCCACGGTGTCCCACAATGTGGACGCCAGCCTGGCCTTCGAACCGTGCGGGATCGGGGTCTCGGCGCCGTCGGCGGACAACAGCCAGCCGGCGTTGTCCTCGACCTCGAACGCGCGGCCGTCGCCGACCGCGTTGACCACGAGCCAGTCGCAGCCCTTGCGCTTGAGCTTCGCGCGACCGTACTCCAGGACGTCGGTCCCGTCGTCCCCGGTCTCGGCCGCGAACCCGACGATGACCTGCCCGGACCTCCGCGCGGCGACCAGTTCGGCCAGGATGTCGGGGTTGCGGGTGAGCGCGACCGGTTCGGGGTCCCGCTCGGTTTTCTTGATCTTGTGCTCGACCGCGGTCACGGGCCGGAAGTCGGCGACCGCGGCGGCCATCACGATGACGTCGGACGTCGCGGCGACCTCGTGCATCGCGGCACGCAGCTCCAGTGCGGAGCCGACGCGCACGACGTCCACCCCGGCGGGCGCGACCAGGTCGGCGGTGTGCGCGGCGACCAGCGTCACCCGCGCGCCGCGCTGGGCGGCGACCCGGGCGAGCGCGTAGCCCTGCCGGCCGGACGAGCGGTTGCCCAGGAAGCGCACCGGGTCCAGCGGCTCACGGGTGCCGCCGGCGGACACGGCGACGTGCACGCCCTCCAGGTCGCGCGGCAGCGCGTCGGGGCGCGCCAGCAGCAACCGGGCCAGGTCGACGATCTCGGCCGGCTCGGGCAGCCTGCCCTTGCCGGTGTCCTTGCCGGTCAGCCTGCCGCTGGCGGGCTCGGCCACGATCACGCCGCGGGAGCGCAGCAGCGCCACGTTCGCCTGCGTCGCCGGGTGCTCCCACATCTCGGTGTGCATCGCCGGGACGAGCAGGACCGGGCAGCGCGCGGTCAGCAGCGTGTTGGTGAGCAGGTCGTCGGCCAGGCCGTGGGCCGCCTTGGCGATCAGGTTCGCGGTGGCGGGCGCGACGACGACCAGGTCGGCGGTCTGGCCCAACTTCACGTGCGGCACCGACGGGACGTCCTCGAACACGCCGGTCTGCACGCGCTGGCCGGACAGCGCCTCGAACGTGGCCGCGCCGACGAACTTCAGCGCGCCGTCCGTGGGCACGACGCGCACGGAGTGGCCTGACTCGGTGAGCCGGCGCAGCACCTCGCACGCCTTGTAAGCGGCGATGCCCCCACCGACCCCGAGGATGACCCTCGGGACGACAGGGGCGTCAACGGCCTCGGTCACTCGCCCTCGGTGTGCTCGAGCAGACCCGCGTGGATCTCCCGGAGCGCGATCGACAGCGGCTTCTCGCGCGGGCCCGGCTCGACCAGCGGGCCGACGTACTCCAGCAGGCCCTCGCCCAGCTGGGCGTAGTAGTCGTTGATCTGCCGCGCCCGCTTGGCCGCGTAGATCACCAGCGCGTACTTCGAGCTGACCTGCTCGAGCAGGTCGTCGATCGGCGGGTTGGTGATGCCCTCCGGGGCACCCGAAAGCGGGCCCAGCTCGGTGTGCGTGGTCACTCGTCAACGCTCCTGCGGTCGGTGTGTCGTGCCCGGTGTTCGTGCCACCCGAATGTTCGCGGGCACGGTTGTTCGCTGCGGAGTCGTCCCGTGCCACTCGACGCGCGCGATCACGCGCCGGGCACCGGGCCGACCACCAAGTTTAGCAAGCTCGCGGCGGCGGACTTCACGTCGGCGTTCACCACGACCTCGTCGAACTCCGGTTCGGCCGCCAGTTCCTCCCTGGCGATCTCCAGCCGGCGGGCCACCACGGTCGGGTCTTCCGTGCCGCGGCCGGTCAACCGGCCGACCAGGTCCTCCCATGACGGAGGGGCCAGCATGACGAGCTGTGCGTCCGGCATCGCGCGCCGGACCTGCCGCGCGCCCTGCAACTCGATCTCCAGCAGGGACGGCCTGCCTGCCGCCAGCGCCCGCTCGACCGGCGCCCTGGGGGTGCCGTAGCAGTTGCCGGCGAACTCGGCGTGCTCCAGGAGCTCGCCGTTCTCGATCATCTTGTGGAACTCGGGGACGTCCACGAAGTGGTAATGGACGCCGTCGATCTCGCCCGGCCTCGGCTTCCTGGTGGTCACCGAGACGCTGAAGTGGATCTCCGGTCCCATTCGGCGCAGCTCGCCCAGCACGCTGGACTTGCCGACGCCGGACGGGCCGGACAGAACGGTGAGGCGGGGCCGGACGCGAACGTCCGACCCCACCCCGGCGCCATCACTCACTCGCCGCTGAACTCGGTGAGCAGCGCCTTGCGCTGCCGCTCACCCAGGCCGCGCAGCCGACGGCTCGGAGCGATCTCAAGGCGCTCCATGATCTGCTGCGCACGCACCTTGCCGACGCCCGGAAGGGCCTCAAGCAGCGCGGACACCTTCATCTTGCCAAGGACCTCGTCGCTCTCGGCGGCCTTCAGCACGTCCGTCAAAGTCGTGCCGCCACGCTTGAGGCGCTCCTTGAGCTCAGCCCGAATGCGACGAGCTGCAGCAGCCTTCTCCAGCGCTGCGGCCCGCTGCTCCTCGGTAAGCTGGGGAAGGGCCACGATTTCCTCCGTGGTGTGGGAATTTCAATTCTGGATCGGTGCCGCGACCGTACCGAGCGCAATTGCCTGGGTACAACGTGGGTCCCAGTCAGGTGAATCTTTCAGCGCTGGAGTTGGTAGCGGCGGGTGGTAGTAGTACCAACACCCTCCGACTGGCCCATCACCCGCCACCGGTAACGCTTTGCGCACAGCCTGTGTGGTATGCGCTTGGCGGGTGCTGGTCCTGCCGGTGGCCAGGACCGTACCAGGGACCGTTTGCGCAGGTGAGCGGACCACGTAAAGCGTGTCGAGATTTGATGGCGATCACATCTCCAGGGACGCCCGGATCGCGTCCACCGCAGACCGCAAAGATGCGGTCCCGGGGCCGTGCCTGAGCACGTCCCGCGAGGACGTCGGGAGCACTCCGCGCAGGTCGGATCCGAACAGCGAACGCAGGTCCGCGACCGTTGCGCCCTGAGCCCCGAAACCCGGCGCCAGGACGGGTCCGTGCAGGTCAGAGAGGTCGACGTCGAGTTCGTCCAGGGTCGCGCCGACGACCAGGCCGACGTCTCCGAACGGCTCCGCGCCGGCGTTCGCACGGGCCGCCGCGTCCACGATCGACTGCGCCACCGAGCGCCCTTCCGAGCCCACCGCGCGCTGCACGGAAGCGCCCTCCGGATTCGAAGTCAGGGCGAGAACGAATATTCCGCGACCGCTCGCCGAGGCGGCTTCGAGGGCCGGATCGAGCGATCCGAACCCGAGGTACGGCGACACGGTGACCGCGTCGCCGGCGAGCGGCGAGCCCTCGGTGAGGTACGCCGCCGCGTACGCGGCCATGGTCGAGCCGATGTCACCGCGCTTGGCGTCGACCAGGACGAGCGTGCCGCTGTCCCTGAGGTCCGCGATGACCCGTTCGAGCACCGCGACGCCCCTGGAGCCGTGCGCCTCGAAGAACGCCGACTGGGGCTTGACCACCGAGACCCGGCCGCCGAACGCCTCCACGCAGGTCAGCGCGAACCGCTCCAGCCCCGCGGCGTCCTGGGAGAGCCCCCAGGACGCCAGCAGGCCCGGGTGGGGGTCGATGCCCACGCAGAGCGGTCCGTGCTCGGAGATGGCCTTGGAGAGGCGCGCGCCGAACCTCACGCGTCACCCCGCAGGGCCGCCTGGAGCGCCTGGAGGGGCCGGACCCCGATGTCACCGCGGATGGCGGCCTCGATGCCGTGCACGGCCGCCGCCGCGCCCTGGATCGTGGTGACGCACGGGATGTCCTTGGCCACGGCCGCCGTGCGGATCTCGTAGCCGTCGATCCGCGGCCCGTTGTTGCCGTACGGCGTGTTGATGATCATATCGACGGTGCCCGCGAGGATGGCGTCCACGATGTTGTCGGCGCCCTCGAAGTGCTTGCGGACGACCGTGCACGGGATGCCGTTGCGACGCAGGACCTCGGCCGTGCCGGCGGTGGCCAGCACCTCGAAGCCCAGGTCGGCGAGCCGCTTGACCGGGAAGATCATGGCCCGCTTGTCCCGGTTGGCCACCGACACGAACACCCGGCCCGACGTGGGCAGGGAGCCGTACGAGGCGGTCTGGGACTTGGCGTAGGCCATGCCGAACGACACGTCGATGCCCATGACCTCGCCGGTCGACTTCATCTCCGGGCCGAGCAGCGAGTCGACGCCCTTGCCCTCCGGCGTGCGGAACCGGTGGAACGGGAGGACGGCCTCCTTGACCGCGACCGGCGCGTGCGCGGGCAGCTTGGCGCCGTCACCGGTCTTGGGCAGCAGCCCTTCCGCGCGGAGCTGGGCGACGGTCGCGCCCAGCATGATCCGGGCGGCGGCCTTGGCCAGCGGCACCGCCGTCGCCTTGGAGACGAACGGCACGGTGCGCGAGGCGCGAGGGTTGGCCTCCAGGACGTAGAGCACGTCGTCCTTCAGCGCGTACTGCACGTTGAGCAGGCCGCGCACGCCGATGCCGTCGGCGATGGCCAGCGTGGACCGCCGGACCGCCTCGATGTCCGACTCGCCCAGGGTGATGGGCGGCAGCGCGCACGCCGAGTCGCCGGAGTGCACGCCGGCCTCCTCGATGTGTTCCATCACACCGCCGATGAACACGTCGGTGCCGTCGTAGAGGGCGTCCACGTCGATCTCGATGGCGTCGTCGAGGAACCGGTCGACCAGCACCGGGTGCGCCGGGCTGACGTCGGTCGCGCGCTGGATGTAGCCGCGCAGGGACTCCTCGTCGTAGACGATCTCCATGCCGCGCCCGCCGAGCACGTACGACGGCCGCACCAGCACCGGGTAGCCGATCTCGTCCGCGATGGCCTTGGCGTGCGCGAACGACGTCGCCATGCCGTACTTCGGCGCGGGCAGCCCGGCGTCGGTGAGCAGCTGGCCGAACGCGCCGCGGTCCTCGGCGAGGTGGATGGCGTGCGGCGGGGTGCCGACGACCGGCACGCCCGCGTCCTCGAGCCGCTGCGCCAGGCCCAGCGGGGTCTGGCCGCCGAGCTGCACGATCACGCCGACGACCGTGCCGGAGCGCTGCTCGGAGTGGAACACCTCCAGCACGTCCTCGAACGTCAGCGGCTCGAAGTACAGCCGGTCCGCCGTGTCGTAGTCGGTGGAGACGGTCTCCGGGTTGCAGTTGACCATCACCGTCTCGTACCCGGCCGCGCGCAGCGCCATGGCCGCGTGCACGCACGAGTAGTCGAACTCGATGCCCTGGCCGATCCGGTTCGGCCCGGAGCCGAGGATCAGCACCTTCGGCTTGTCCCGCTGCTCGGCCACCTCGGTCTCGGCGTCGGGGTCCAGCTCGTAGGCCGAGTAGTGGTACGGGGTCTTGGCGGCGAACTCGGCGGCGCACGTGTCGACCGTCTTGAACACCGGCCGCACGCCCAGCCGGTGGCGCAGGGTGCGGACGCCGTCCTCGCCGGCCAGCTCGGAGCGCAGCGCGGCCACCTGCCGGTCGGACAGCCCGGCCCGCTTCGCCTTGCGCAGGAGGCGTTCGTCCAGCACCGGCGCGTCCTCGATCTCGCCGCGCAGCTCGACCAGCCACGCCATCTGCTCGATGAACCACGGGTCGATGCGCGACGCCTCGTGCACCTGCTCGATGCTCGCGCCCATCCTCAGCGCGCGGTCCACCGTGTACAGGCGGCCGTCGTGCCCCTTGCGCAGGGCGTCCAGAGTGGACTCCAGCGTCTCGTCCGGGTCGGGCGTGGTCCAGAAGCCGGCGGCCTTGGTCTCCATGGAGCGCAACGCCTTGCCGAGCGCCTCCACGAAGCTGCGGCCGATGGACATGGCCTCGCCCACCGACTTCATGGTCGTGGTGAGCGTGCTGTCCGCGCCGGGGAACTTCTCGAACGCGAACCTCGGCACCTTCACCACGACGTAGTCGAGGGTCGGTTCGAAACTGGCCGGCGTCTCACCGGTGATGTCGTTCTGGATCTCGTCCAGCGTGTAGCCGATGGCGAGTTTCGCGGCGATCTTGGCGATCGGGAAACCGGTCGCCTTCGACGCGAGCGCGGAGGAACGGGACACCCGCGGGTTCATCTCGATCACGACCATGCGGCCGTTCTCGGGGTTGATCGCGAACTGGATGTTGCAGCCGCCGGTGTCCACCCCGACCTCGCGGATGACCGCGATGCCGACGTCGCGCATGTGCTGGTACTCGCGGTCGGTGAGGGTCATCGCCGGTGCCACGGTCACCGAGTCGCCGGTGTGCACGCCCATCGGGTCGATGTTCTCGATGGAGCAGACGACGACCACGTTGTCGTTGCGGTCGCGCATCAGCTCCAGCTCGTACTCCTTCCAGCCGAGCACGCTCTCCTCGATCAGCACCTCGGTGACCGGGGACTCCGCGAGGCCGGACGCGGCCAGCCGCTCCAGCTCCTCCGGGGTGTGCGCCATGCCCGAGCCGAGGCCGCCCATGGTGAACGACGGCCGGATGACGACCGGCAGGCCCAGGTCGGCCACGGTCGCGCGGACGTCGTCCATGGTCTTGCAGACCGCGCTGCGCGGCACGTCCGCGCCGATCTTGCGGACCAGGTCCTTGAAGATCTGCCGGTCCTCGCCGCGCTGGATGGCGTCGATGTCCGCGCCGATCAGCTCGACGTCGTACTTCTCCAGCACGCCGCGCTCGTGCAGCGCGATCGCCGTGTTCAACGCGGTCTGGCCGCCCAGCGTGGCCAGGATGGCGTCCGGCCGCTCGGCCGCGATGACCTTCTCCACGAACTCCGCGGTGATGGGCTCGACGTAGGTGGCGTCGGCGAACTCGGGGTCCGTCATGATCGTCGCCGGGTTGGAGTTGACCAGGGAGACCCGCAGGCCCTCCTCGCGCAGCACCCGGCACGCCTGGGTGCCGGAGTAGTCGAACTCGCAGGCCTGGCCGATGACGATCGGGCCGGAGCCGATGACCAGAACGTGCTTGAGATCTGTCCTCTTCGGCATCAGCGACCCTCGCCCATCATCGTCACGAACTCGTCGAACAGCGGTGCGGCGTCGTGCGGACCGGCCGCCGCTTCCGGGTGGTACTGCACGCTGAACGCGGGCACTTCCAGGGCGCGGACGCCCTCGACCGTGCCGTCGTTCGGGCAGTAGTGGCTCAGCAGCACGCGGCCGAAGTCGGAGGTGAACTCCTCCCCCGGCTCGCCCTCCAGCGCGAAGCCGTGGTTCTGCGACGTGATCGCCACCTTGCCGGTGGACACGTCGATGACCGGGATGTTGATGCCCCGGTGGCCGTAGCGCATCTTGTACGTGTCGCGGCCCAGCGCGCGGCCCAGGATCTGGTTGCCGAAGCAGATGCCGAACAGCGGGATCTTCCGGTCCAGCACGCCGCGGGTCAGCTCGACCGCGTGCGCCTGGGTGGCCGGGTCGCCGGGGCCGTTGGACAGGAACACGCCGTCCGGCTTGAGCGCCACCAGGTCGTCCACGGTGGAGGTCAGCGGCAGGACGTGCACCTCGATGCCGCGGGCGGCCATCATCCGCGGGGTGTTGGACTTGATGCCCAGGTCCAGCGCGGCGACGGTGAACCGGCGCTCGCCGACGGCCTCGACCACGTACGGCTCGGCCGTGGTCACGTCGCCGGCCAGGTCGGCGCCCTTCATGGTGGGCGCGCTGCGGACCCGTTCCAGCATCTCCTCGACGCCGCCCAGGTCGTCACCGGAGAACACGCCGGCGCGCATCGCGCCCTGCTCGCGCAGGTGGCGGGTGAGCATCCGGGTGTCGACGCCCGCGACGCCGACGATCCCCTGGTTCGCCAGCTCCTCGTCCAGACCGCGCTTGGACCGCCAGTTGGACGGCACCCGCGCGGGGTCGCGGACGACGTACCCGGCGACCCAGATGCGGCCGGACTCGTCGTCCTCGTCGTTCCAGCCGGTGTTGCCGATCTGCGGCGCGGTCTGCACCACGATCTGGCGGTGGTAGGACGGGTCGGTGAGGGTCTCCTGGTAGCCGGTCATGCCGGTGGAGAACACGGCCTCGCCGAGGCTCGCGCCGACAGCGCCGTAGGCCTCACCGCGGAACACGCGGCCGTCCTCCAGGACCAGTGCCGCGTCGGTCTTGCCCAGGTCGATCATGCGGAGTCTCCCAGCGCTTGCACCCACTGCTCGTACACGTCCTTGTCGTCGCCCCGGAACCCGGTGTCGAGCACCTTGTCCCCGAGCTGCCAGCGCACGACCAGCAGGCCGTCCGCCGTCATCACCTTGCCCGCGAGGCCTCGTGCCGTGCGGGCGCTCGTCACCTGCTCCACCGGGATCCACAGCGCGCTCGCGCCCGTCCGCTCGACCAGCACGCCGTTCTCGGTGAGCTTGAGCGTGGCCTCGGCGCGGTGGCCGATGTCGCCGACCGCGACCCGGTCCTGCCAGTCCTCGCCGATGGTGGTGCCGACGTAGACACCGGTCGTCTCCAGCATCGTCGCACCGGTCTCGGCGGGCGGCTGCGGGAACTCGGGCAGCACCTCGGCCTGGCGGCGGGCACGGCGCTGCCAGCCGCGCCACATGCCGTAGAGGCACAGCAGGAAGATGGCCAGCAAGCCCAGGGACAGCAACAGCCGCGTCATGGGCGAATCCTTCCGCCGACGGCCGTCACGCGCCCGCGCAGCAGCGTCGCCACCACCGCGCCCGGCAGCTCCATGCCCTCGAACGGCGTGTTGGCCGCGATGCTGGCGAACTCCGCACCGCGCACGGTCCAGGTGGCGTCCGGGTCGACCAGGGTCAGGTTGGCCGGCTCGCCGACCTCGATCGGTCGCCCCTGATCGGGCAGGCCAGAGATCTCGGCGGGCCGCTCGCTCATCACCCGCGCGACGCCGCGCCAGTCCAGCAGGCCGGTCTTCACCATCGTCTCGACCACGATCGACAGCGCCGTCTGCAACCCGAGCATGCCCGGCCGTGCCGCGGACCACTCGCAGTCCTTGTCCTGCACGGCGTGCGGCGCGTGGTCGGTGGCCACGCAGTCGATGACGCCCTCGGCCAGCGCCTCGCGCAGCACCTTCACGTCGGCCGCCGTGCGCAGCGGCGGGTTGACCTTGTTGACCGGGTCGTAGGTGCCCAGCCGGTCGTCGGTCAGCAGCAGGTGGTGCGGCGTGACCTCGGCCGACACCTCCGTGCCGCGGGCCTTGGCCCACCTGAGCACGTCGGCCGTGCCGGTGGTGGAGACGTGGCAGACGTGCAGCCGGGCGCCCGCGTGCAGCGCCAGCAGGCAGTCCCGCGCCACGATCGACTCCTCGGCGGCGGCGGGCCAGCCCTGGAGGCCGAGCCGGGACGCCTGCTCGCCTTCGTGCGCCTGCGCGCCGACGGTCAGCCGGGGCTCCTCCGCGTGCTGCGCGACGACGACGTCCAGCGCCTTGCTGTACTCCAGCGCCCGACGCATGATCAGCGGGTCGTGCACGCAGTGGCCGTCGTCGGAGAACACCCGGACGCCCGCCTTGGCCATCGTGCCCAACTCGGCGAGCTTCACGCCCTCCAGGCCCACGGTGACCGCGCCGACCGGGTGCACGTCGACCAGGCCGACCTCGCGGCCCCGGCGTGCGACGTGCTGGACGATCACCTCGTTGTCGGCGACCGGGTTCGTGTTGGCCATGGCGAAGACGGCCGTGTAGCCGCCCAGCGCGGCGGCGGCCGACCCCGTGGCGATGGTCTCGGTGTCCTCGCGGCCCGGTTCGCGCAGGTGGGTGTGCAGGTCGACGAAGCCTGGCAGCAGGACCGCGCCGTTCCCCTCGACCACTTCCGCGTCGTCTGCTTCGACGGACCCGATCCCGGCGATCACGCCGTCGCGGATCAGCACGTCAACCAGGTCACCCTCGCCGTACGGTCGTACTCCCTTGAGGATCAAGGGCATCACGCGGTTTCCTCCTCGTGGGCAAGCAGGTGGTAGAGGACGGCCATGCGCACGTGCACGCCGTTGCGCACCTGGTCGGTGATGGCGGCACGGGGCGAGTCGGCGACCGCCGAGGCGATCTCCATCCCGCGCAGCATCGGACCGGGGTGCAGCACGACCGCGTGCTCCGGCAGCAGCTTCAGCCGGTTCTCGCTGAGCCCGTAGGCGATGGAGTACTCACGGGCCGACGGGAAGAACCCGCCGTGCATCCGCTCGGCCTGCACTCGCAGCAGCATCACGGCGTCGAGGCTGGGCAGTTCGGCGTCCAGCTCGTGCGAGACCGTCACCGGCCAGCTCGACACGCCGATCGGCAGCAGGGTCGGCGGCGCGACCAGCGTCACGTCCGCGCCCAACGCGGTGAGCAGGTGCACGTTCGACCGGGCGACCCGGCTGTGCAGCACGTCGCCGACGATCGCGATCCGGCGGTCCCGCAGGTCGCCTAGGCGTTCCCGCAGGGTGGCCGCGTCCAGCAGGGCCTGGGTGGGGTGCTCGTGCATGCCGTCGCCCGCGTTGACGACCGACGTGCCGGCTTCCTTCAGCCAACCCGCCAGCCGGTGCGCCGCGCCGGACGCCGGGTGCCGCACGATGACGCAGTCCGCGCCCGCCGCGGCCAGGGTCAGCGCGGTGTCCCGCAGCGACTCGCCCTTGCTCACGCTGGAGCCGGACGACGAGACGTTCACCACGTCCGCGCTCATCCACTTGCCCGCGATCTCGAAGCTCACGCGGGTGCGGGTGGAGTTCTCGTAGAACATCGTGATGACCGTGCGACCGCGCAACGTCGGGAGTTTGCGCACTTCACGGCCTTCGAGGGCCTGCTTGAGGTTCGCCGCGGTGTCCAGGATGGCGGTCGCCTGCGCCGGGTCGATGCCCTCGGTGGTGAGCAGGTGCTTCACCGCAGCACCACCCCGTCCCGCTGGTCGAACTCCTCCAGCAGCACGTGGACCTCCTCGGTCCGGGCCGTGGGCACGTTCTTGCCCACGTAGTCCGCGCGGATCGGCAGTTCGCGGTGGCCCCGGTCGACCAGGACGGCCAACTGGACGGCGCGCGGGCGGCCGTGGTCGCGCAGGGCGTCGAGCGCGGCGCGGATCGTGCGACCGGAGAACAGCACGTCGTCCACGAGGATCACGAGCTTTTCGTCGACGCCGCCTTCGGGCAGCTTCGTCGCCTCCAGCGGGCGGGTGGGGCCGCGGCGCAGGTCGTCCCGGTAGAGGGTGACGTCCAGCGTGCCGGTCGGCACCTCGACACCGGCGAACTCCGCGATCCTGACGGCCAAGCGGCGGGCGAGCGGCGCTCCCCGGCTCGGAATCCCCATCAGGACTACTGCGGGTGCGCTCGGTGCATCAAGAGCGGTCTTCTCGATGATCTGATGGGCCATTCGGGCGACGGTGCGCGCGACGTCGCCGGCCGACAGGAGCTCGCGCTCCCGGGCCGGGTCCGTCGCGCCACGTTGACGTGGCGCCACGGTTGGACCTCCTTCCCCGCCTCGCTGGACGGGTCCTTAAAGGACGTCGGACACCCGGCTGCGACCGGGCTGACCAGGACCGTATCAGGCGCGGAGGGTCAATCTTCCGGGTGGTGTGCGTGGTCTCGCCCACCTGGGCCGGCGAGATCAGCTTGACCTGGTGACCACGGAGAGCAATCATTACTCTGCGTATTGATCTAAGCCTCCCCGCGGCAGTCCCCTACCGGCTGACGGGGCGAATGAACGGAGAACCGCCACATGGGCGACTACGCCAAGGCGCTGGGGGCCAAGCTCCGCGCGATCCGCCAGCAGCAGGGCCTGTCTTTGCACGGCGTCGAGCAGAAGTCCGGCGGTCGCTGGAAGGCCGTGGTCGTCGGCTCGTACGAGCGCGGCGACCGCGCTGTCACCGTGCAGAAGCTCGCCGAACTGGCCGACTTCTACGGCGTCCCGGTGGCCGAGCTGCTGCCCGAGGGCCGGGTGCCGTCCGGAGCGGAACCAGCCACCAAGATCGTCATCAACCTGGAGCGGCTGCAACAGCTGCCCGCGGAGAAGGTCGGGCCCCTCGCCCGGTACGCGGCGACCATCCAGAGCCAGCGTGGCGATTACAACGGCAAGGTGCTGTCCATCCGGACCGAGGACCTGCGGTCGCTGGCCATCATCTACGACATGACCCCCGGCGAGCTGACCGAACAGCTCATCGACTGGGGTGTGCTGCCCCCCGAGGCCCGTCCGGCCAAGGAGGACTGAACACGCTGAAGGGCCACCCGCCGGTTCGGACGGGTGGCCCCTTCGCCGTGCTGTGAGCTGCGCTTTTCAGTGCAGTTTGGCGTTTTCCAGCCTTCGGGCTAGAGGACGGCCCGGAGCTGGTCCGCGATGACCGCGATCCGGCCGAGCACACCGTTGACGAACCGCGGCGAGTCGTCCGTGGACAGGCCCTTGGCCAGCTCCACCGCCTCGTCGATGGCGACCGCGTCGGGCACGTCGGCCGCCCACAGCAGCTCGTACAGCCCGATCCGCAGCACCGCCCGGTCCACCGCCGGCATCCGCTGGAGGGTCCAGCCCTCGGCGTGCTCGGAGATGAGGTCGTCGATGCGCGAGCGGTGCGCCGTGACGCCTTCCACGAGGGCGATCGTGTAGTCGTTCACCGGCGGCACGTCCGTCGAACCGACCCGGTCCGCGAGCAGCGTCACCGGGTCGACGCCCCGCAGGTCCGCCTCGTAGAGGACGTCGAGGGCGCGTTTGCGGGCCTTGCTCCGTGCGCCCATCTCAGCCGTTCACTCGGCCGAGGTAACGGCCGTCGCGGGTGTCGACCTTGATCTTCTCGCCGGTGGTGACGAACAGCGGGACCTGGATCTCCGCGCCCGTCTCCAGCGTGGCGGGCTTCGTGCCGCCGGTGGAGCGGTCGCCCTGGAGGCCCGGGTCGGTGTGCTGGATCACGAGCTCGACCGAGGTCGGGAGCTCGATGAAGAGCGCGACGCCCTCGTGCATGGCGACGATCGCTTCCTGGTTCTCCAGCATGTAGTTCGCCGCGTCGCCGACGGTCTCGGCCGGGATGCTGATCTGGTCGAACGTGTCGCCGTCCATGAAGACGAAGTCGGCGCCGTCCTTGTACAGGTACGTCATGCCGCGCTTGTCGACGGTGGCCGTCTCGACCTTGGTGCCCGCGTTGAAGGTCCGGTCCACGACCTTGCCCGACAGGACGTGCTTCAACGTGGTGCGCACGAAGGCGCCGCCCTTGCCCGGCTTGACGTGCTGGAACGCGGTGACGGTCCACAGCTGGCCGTCGATGTTCAGCACCAGGCCGTTCTTCAGGTCGTTGGTGGTGGCCACGGTGGTGGGCTCTCCTGTTGCGTGAGTGAGGGGAGGTCGGCTCGGCCGACGGATCCGACTTCAGACGATCCGACTAACAGAGCTCGACGAGCTCTTTCATGGTCAGGGTGAGGAGCTCCGGGGCGCCTGCGCGCACCACGAGCGTGTCCTCGATGCGGACACCACCCTTCCCGGCCAGGTACACACCGGGCTCGACGGTGACCGCCATACCGGGCAGAAGTGTACCGTCACCCGCCCTGGAGAGAGTTGGAGCCTCGTGGATCTCCAGGCCGACGCCGTGGCCGAGGCCGTGCAGGAACTGCTCGCCGAACCCGGCCGCCTCGATCACGCCGCGCGCCGCCGCGTCCACGTCCGGGATGCGCGCGCCCGGTTCGAGCGCGGCACGGCCGGCCGCCTGCGAGGCCGCGACCAGTCGGTACAGGTCGCGCTGCCAGTCCGCGGCCCGGCCGACGACCAGGGTGCGGGTCATGTCCGAGTGGTAGCCGTCGACCAGGGCGCCGAAGTCCAGCTTGACGAAGTCGCCGTCCTTGACCACGGCGTCCGTCGGCCGGTGGTGGGGGACGGCCGAGTTGGCGCCCGTCGCCACGATCGACTCGAACGAGGGGCCGGCCGCGCCGTGGTCGAGCATCCGGCTCTCCAGCTCGCGGGCGATGTCCTTCTCGGTGCGGCCGGCGCGCAGGCCACCGTGCTCGATGAGGTCCGCCAGCGCCCGGTCCGCCGCCGCGCACGCCATCCGCAGCGCCTCGACCTCGGCGTCGTCCTTGACCACCCGCAGCTGTTCGACCAGGTCGGACGCGCGGACCAGCTCGACGCCGTCGCCCGCCTCCGTCAGCGCGTCCAGGCCGTCCACGGTGACGTGGTCGCTCTCGAACCCGACCCGGTCCAGGCCCGCCTTCGACGCCCGGCCGACCAGCGCCGCGTCGCACGGCCGGTCGATGACGCGTTCCAGGTCCGGCACCTGCGCCGCGGCCTGGGTGAGGTATCGGCCGTCGGTGCAGAACACGGCGTTGTCGTCCGTGTCGGCGTGGACCAGCAGCGCCGCGTTCGAGCCGGTGAACCCGGTGAGGTAGCGGACGTTCAGCAGGTTGGTCACCAGCAGGGCGTCCAGCTCCCGGTCCCGGAGCGTGGCGCGCAGGGCGGCGCGGCGAGTGGAGTGCGGCATACAGGCAGCCTAAGGCCCGGTGGGCCACCCCACACCGCCACTCGATCGGGTGAACCGTGCCGAATCGTGCGACGGTTCTCGTGACTCGCCGTGCCGTCGTGGCCGGCTCCCGAGGGCAGCTATGAGCGGCCGTCCGTCACCCCTAGGGTGGAACGCATGCGCACGTGGCTGGTCCGAGGTTTCTGGATGGGGTTGTTCCACGGCGGGGTGCAGACCGGCACCTCGGCGGTGAGCGTGTACAGCCCCGAAGCGGCCTCGTCGATCCGGTACATCGCGATCGCGCTGGTCGTCGTGATCGGTCTGCTGTGGGGCGCGCTGGACGCGTGGCGGCAGCTCGAAGGGCGCGGCATGGTGTGGTTCATCGCGGCTTTGGTGGCCGGGCCGCTGGCGGGGATCGCGAGCGTGATCGGCCGCTCGCTGGTGGACCAGACCGGCTTGGAGGAGCTGTGGCCGGCGCTGACCGGCGGGGCCGCGTTCACCGCGCTGTTGGTCATGACTACATCGGGGGTCGGAATCGCCATCGGCAACGCCCTACCCCAGCCGGACGGGTCGCGGCAGCCCGACGGGACTCTCTAAGTCTCGACAGCCCGGCGGCTCCCGGCAACCAGCGCCCGGTCAGCGGCGGAGGTTGCCGGCCTTGGGGTACGCCTCCCAGGCGGCCTTGGTCACCAGGGTGGGTTCGGAGGAGTTCAGCGCGACGATCTCCTCAGCGGCCGGGCCCGCGCCGAGGACCCACAGCTGGTCCTGGTCCTCGTCCTTGCTGAGCAGCAGCCCGATCTGGCCGTCGGACGAGCGCACCGCCTTCGCCCCCGCCGGGATCCGCGCGACGACCGGCATCCTGTCCACCACCGCCGGTCGCCGGTCGAGCACCTTCGCGGCCAGCCGGTCGGTCACCGAACGACGCTCGATCCGGACCACCTTGCCGCCCAGCACGAGGTCCATGGTGTTCTGCGGTGACGGCATGGCGAACCCGTGCAGCACCGACGCCGACGGCACGGTCGTGCAGCCGGGCACGCCCACCAGGTCCAGGCCGAACTGCTGGAGGTCGGTCGGCGCCGCGGCCGCGCCGTCCACGGTCGCGCGGATCACGTCCACCGCGATCCGGCCGCACGGGTCCTCGAGCGACACCGGCGCATGGCCGTGGGCCGTGCGGACCAGGCCGGGGCCTTCCCGCCACTGGCCGGGGATGTGCACCACGGGGTGCGGGCTGGCGGTGAAGTCCTTGTTCCAGAAGGTCAGGGTGGTGCCGGCATCGGTCTCGTGCGCGATGGCGAACGCACCCAGCACGTCGACGTACATCCAGTCGGCGCTGAACGCGTCCACCACCGAGCGGGTGCGCTTCGTGCGGGTGTCGGGCACGGACTGGAAGCCGTCGGGGCCCAGCGCCTGCACGCCGGAGGCGAACGTCGCGTCCTTGGAGCGCAGCACGAACTGGCCCGCGCCGTTCCACCCGGCCGCCTCGCCGGTGGTGTCGGTGAACATCAGGTAGAACCACTCGTCCACGACCAGCACCGACGGCTGGCCCGCGCCGTAGGTGTTCTCGCGGGTCTTGTCGTAGGACGGGCTCACGATCGGGGCACCGCCCGCGAGCCTCGTCCACGACAGGCCGTCCGTGCTGCTGGCGACGCCGATGGCGTTGCCGTGCGCGTGATCACCCGCCGCGCCGGTGTAGTAGAGGAAGTACGTGCCGCCGACCTTGACCACCGACGGGTCGCAGGTGTGCACGCCGTCGAAGCCGGTGACGCTGCCGGACAGCACCGGCATGGCCGGGGCGCCGTTCGGCGCGACGAACGGGCCGGCCGCCGAGCCGCTCTCCGAGTAGAGCAGGTCGTCGCCGGCGGGCACGGCGGCGCCGAGCTGGCTGCACCACCACATCCGGTGCCGACCGCTCTCCAGCAGGACCGTCGGGCCGTAGTTGTACGGCGAGTCCCCGCCGCCGTAAGCCACCACGGCCGCGCTCCACCGACCGCGGTCGGTGGCCAGTGGCACCGGCGCGGGCTTGCGCGTGCTGCTGGGCGTGGCGGTGGGCGTGGCGCTGCCGGTCACGCTGCTCGACGCGGTGTCGCTGCTCCCGGAGGCGACCGGCGCCGGGTCTGCGGCACCCGGCGCGCAGGCCGCCAGCAAGGTGGCGACCAGCGTGGATCCGAGGACTCTCGCCGCTCCGGGACTGGCCATGGCGGGGCGGATCTCCACTTCTCGAGACGGATGGACATCGGGCACGACGCGCGGGGAACGGCACGGCACCCGGTGTCGTGACAGTGTAGAGATCGACTCAACCGCTCGGGTGTCAACCGGACGAGGCGACCAGCTCCACTTCGAAACCATCCGTGTTCGACGTGGTGCAGGTGCCCTGCGCTCATCCCCGCTTGCCGTCCGGCGTCACAGCGTTCCGGTCGGCGTCACAGCAGGATGCTCCCGCCCGACTTCGGCTCGGCCGCCACCGCGGAGTAGGCCGCCGCGATCAGCGCCGGGTCCGGGCCTTCCAGCCGACCCGGCTTGGCCAGGCCGTCGAGCACCACGAACCGCAGCACCCCTGACCTGGTCTTCTTGTCGGAACGCATGCCCTCCATGAGCTGGCCCAGCGCGTCCGGGTCGTAACCGGTCGGCAGGCCCAGCGAGGTGAGGATCGACCGGTGGCGGTCGGCGGTCGCGTCGTCCAGCCTGCCCGCGAGGCGTGCCAGTTCGGCGGCGAACACCAGGCCGACGCTGACCGCCGCGCCGTGCCGCCAGCGGAAACGCTCGCGGCGCTCGATGGCGTGCGCGAGGGTGTGGCCGTAGTTCAGGATCTCGCGCAGGTCCGACTCGCGCAGGTCGGTCGAGACCACGTCCGCCTTGACCTGGATCTTGCGCCGGACCAGCTCCCCGATCACGTCACCGGTCGGGTCCAGCGCGGCCTCCGGGTCGGCCTCGATCAGGTCGAGGATCACCGGGTCGGCGATGAAACCGCCCTTGACCACCTCGGCCATGCCGGCCACGAGTTCGTTGCGCGGCAACGTCTCCAGCGTGACCAGGTCGACCAGCACGGCGTTCGGCTCGTAGAACGTGCCGACCAGGTTCTTGCCCGCGTCGGTGTTGATGCCGGTCTTGCCGCCGACCGCGGCGTCCACCATGGCCAGCAGGGTGGTCGGCACGTGGACCAGCTGCACGCCGCGCATCCAGGTGGACGCGACGAACCCGGCCAGGTCGGTCACCGCACCTCCGCCGAGGCCGATCACCACGTCGCTGCGGCCCAGGCCGATGCGGCCGAACACGTCCCAGCAGTACCCGGCGACCCGCAGGTCCTTGCCGTCCTCGGCGTCGGGCACCTCGACGCGGTGGGCGTCGATCCCGGCCTCGGCCAGCGCCTCCCGGACCGCTTCGGCGGTCTCGGTCAGCGTGGGCGTGTGGACGATCGCCGCCTTGGCCGTGCCCTTCAGGGTCTCCACCAGGTCGCCGAGCAGGCCGCGGCCCACCACAACGTCGTACGGTCGTTCCGCGGTCACGCGGATCCGCACCGGCTCGCCCATCACCACTCCCCTCGTCGGGTCACCATTCGACCACGTTCGCTTCGAGCGCCCCCGCGCCCCACACCCCGGCCAGCACCTCTGCCTGGTCCTTGACCGCCCCGCGCGCGGCGCCCTTCACCTTCGACCAGCCCTTGACCTGGAACGTCACCGTGCGGCCGCTGAACTCGTACCGCCACGTCCCAGCCACCCGGCCGTGCAGGACGAGGGCGCCGGGGCTGCCGACCGGCCGCCACACCTGCCGGGCCACGTCCGGGTCGGCGACGAGGTGACGTGGGCCGAGCAGGTACGGGTCGCGAGGGAACAGCAGCAGGCCGGCGGGCGGGTCCGGCGCTTCACGCACGTCCTCGTGCGCCAGCAGCCGCTTGCCGTCGACCCGGACCGGGCGCAGGTCCGGCCAGGTGTCCTGAGGTCCCGCGCCGAGCCACTTCTCCGCGTCGGCCTTGGCGAACGGGCCGACGAGCCGGGCGTAGTCGCGCAACAAGGTCGGTTCGCCGGGCGCTTCGGGCTCAGGTTTCGCGGTCGGGCGGCGGAAGGTGAGCTTCGCGCCCTGGTGCTCCAGTTCGATGCCGGCCAGCAGCGTGCACAGCCGGAACACGTTCTCGATGACGTGGTGGGCCTTGCAGCCCGCGCAGTACGGGGTGACGACCTCCGGCAGCCCCGGGGTGATCGCGGCCGACAGCTCGCCCTTGGTGGCGGTGTCGCCGGGGAGCTCGCGGCGCATCGCGTCCACGACCAGGTCGACGTGCGCCAGGTCGGGCACCGGGAACGCGCCGCACCACGCGGCCAGCTGCTTCTCCGTGCGCGGGCGGAGTTGGCGGCGCAACGCGGGCAGGTCCTCACGTCGGTGCAGGTGAGGTGCGCCGCGCAGGCTGAGCACGCGGACCAGGCCCTCGGTGCCTTCACGGCGGCCTCGGACGCCCAACGCCGCCGCGCCCGTCTTGGGCGGGCTGTCCACGACCCCCAGCGCGAGCACCGCGTCGGGGTCGTCCCCGTGCAGGCCCTGCACGGCGGCACGGTGGGCGAGGACCTGCGCTCCGGTCAGTTCCACGGACCCATTTTCACCGGATCGGGTCGGGTCAGGCGTGGTGGGCGAGCACGGCGTCGACCACCTGCTCCGGGGTCAGCCTGTCGGTGACGACCTCGATGGTGGCGACCTCCCGGTACAGCGGCAGGCGGGCGTCCAGCAGGGACTTGAACGTCGCGCGCGGGTTCACGCCGGCCAGCAGCGGACGTGCGGCGGACATGCCGGTGCGCTTCACGCCTTCCGCCATGCCGACGTTCAGGAAGACCACGATCTGGTCGGCCAGGAGGGCGCGGGTGGTCGCGGACAGCACCGCGCCGCCGCCGAGCGCCAGCACGCCGTCGTGGGTCTTCAGGCCCTCGGCGACGGCTTCCTCCTCCAGCGCGCGGAACACGGGTTCGCCGTCACCGGTGAAGATGTCGGAGATCGGCTTGCCCGCGGTGGCCACCACGTCCTCGTCGGTGTCGCGGAAGCCGACGCCGAGGCGTTCGGCGAGCAGCCGGCCGACCGTCGTCTTACCGGCCCCGGGCGGCCCGAGAACGACGAACCGGGGGCTCATGCGCACACCTCGCCGGGGCTCGGCGTGGCAAGAGCCCAGGGCACTGTGTTGAACGGTTCGCTGTTGAACAATTCGCTCGCGGACTCGCTCACAGGCCTTCCCAACGGGCTTCCAGCGCCTCCAGGTAGGAAGCGACGTTGCGCTTGGTCTCGGTGATCGAGTCGCCGCCGAACTTCTCCAGCGCCGTCTCCGCCAGCACCAGCGCCACCACGGACTCCAGCACCACGCCCGCGCGCGGCACCGCGCACACGTCCGAGCGCTGGTGGATGGCGACCGCCGCCTCTCCCGTTCGGACGTCCACAGTGGACAGAGCACGCGGGACGGTCGAGATGGGCTTCATCGCCACCCGCACGCGCAGCGGCTCGCCGTTGGTGATGCCGCCCTCCAGGCCACCGGCCCGGTTGGACCGCCGGGTGACGCCCTTCGGCCCGGTGCCCCGGTCGATCTCGTCGTGCGCCTCGCTGCCCCACCGCTCGGCGGTGGTGAAGCCGTCGCCGATCTCCACGCCCTTCATCGCCTGCACGCCCATCAGCGCGCCGGCCAGGCGGGCGTCGAGGCGGCGGTCCCAGTGCACGTGCGAGCCGAGGCCCGGCGGCAGGCCGTAGACGATCACCTCGATCACCCCGCCGACCGTGTCGCCCGCCTCCTTGACCGCCTCGACCTCGGCCACCATCGCCTCGGTGCCACGCGGGTCGAAGGCGCGGACCGGGCTGGCGTCGACGGCGTCCAGGTCACCGGGACCGGGCACGGGGGCGTCGGCGGGCGTCTTGGCCTTGCCGATGGAGACGACGTGGCTGATCACGTCCACGTCGAAGACCTGCTTGAGGAAGTGCCGGGCGACCGTGCCGAGCGCGGTGCGGGACGCGGTCTCGCGGGCGCTGGCGCGCTCCAGCACCGGGCGGGCCTCGTCGAAGCCGAACTTCTGCATGCCGGGCAGGTCGGCGTGGCCGGGCCGGGGCCTGGTCAGCGCCTCGTTGCGGCCGGTGGACTTGAGCAGGCTCGGGTCGACCGGGTCGGCGGACATCACCGTCTGCCACTTGGGCCACTCGGTGTTCCCGATCCGGACCGCGACCGGACCGCCCTGGGTGAGCCCGTGGCGGACACCGCCCAGGATCTCGACCTCGTCGGCCTCGAAGCCCATCCGGGGGCTGCGGCCGAAGCCGAGCCGGCGGCGCTCCAGTTGAGCGGTCAGGTCGGCAGTGGTGACCTCGACCCCGGCGACCATGCCTTCCAGCACAGCGACGAGGGCCGGTCCATGGGACTCCCCAGCAGTGATCCAGCGCAGCACGTGCCGAATCCTTTCACAGTGTGAATCCGGATCGAGAGAGCCCAGGTGGGAGGCCTCGACGCCATCCCGTCTGATGGGACCACCGCCGGGCCTTCACCCGGCTGACACCGCGACCAGCCACGTCGCCGCCAGCAGGCCCGGTCCATGCGGGACGGTGGTTGACGGCCACCAGATGGCCAGCACGAGGGTGATCACGCTCGCCAGCAGCGCGCCCGCCGGCAACGCGAGCCACGACACCGAGGCCAGCACCGCGCCCAGTGGCCCGGCCAGCTTCACGTCTCCCCCGCCCATCGCCGACGGCGCGACGACGCGAACGAGTAAGTGGAAGCCGCCGAACAACAGGCAGCCCGCCAGCGCACGCCACAAGTCCGCACCGCACAGCCACAGCGTGAGGCCGACCACCGGGTACGCGGCCAACGTGAGGGCGTCCGGCAGCCGGCCGTGACGCAGATCCGTCACCGTCAGCAGCACGCCCAGCCACCCCAGCACCAGCGGCACCGGGAGCCAGTGCGGAGGGGACAGTGATCGGGCTGCGAGCCACAGCACCGCTGTCGGGACCGCGCACCAGAGCCAGCACACGCCGGCGCCGCGAGGAAGTCGGCGGAGCAACCCGGCGCCCAGAGCGCCGGCCAGGAATCCCGAGATGACCATGCACCCAGCGTCGTGGCGCGGACACCCTTGGTGCAACGAGGAATGCGGATGAATGGTCCATTCATCCGCATTCGTCCGCCACGGGCCGGGATCAACCCCGCGCGATCACCGTTGCCAGGAGAACAGCGCGTCACCCGCCGCCACCGGGCCACCGGCCTGGTCCAGCAACACCTCCGGCGCCGCGTCCAGCGCGATCACCGGGCAGATCGGCGCGAACCCCGCCGCCTCCACCTCCGCCGGGTCCCACGTCACCACGACCTGCCCCGCGCGCACCGTCTCGCCCTTGACCACGTGCAGCGTGAAGCCCTCGCCCTTGCGCTTCACCGTGTCGATCCCCAGGTGCACCAACACCGCCGCACCCTCCGGGGTCGCCACCACGAACGCGTGCGGGTGCAGCGTCACCACCGTCCCGTCCACCGGCGACACCACGTCGGCGCTCACCCGGTCCGGCTCCACCGCCACCCCCGGACCCACCATGGCCTGCGCGAACACCGGGTCCGGCACCTCGGTCAGCGGCACCACCCGGCCGCTGACCGGGCTCGCCACGCGCAACGTCACAGCAGGTCCTCGATGTCGCTGGCGATGGTGTCGGCCTCCGGACCCACCACCACCTGGACGACGTTGCCCGCACGCATCACACCGTGCGCGCCCAGCCCCTTCAAAGCCTTCTCGTCCACCAGGGAACCGTCCTCCAGCTCACAGCGCAGGCGCGTGATGCACGGCTCGATCTCCACGATGTTGTCCGCACCGCCGAGCGCGGCGAGGATCCGCTCCGCCTTGTCGTCCGCCACTTGAAGTCCCTTCTCGACACCTGGCCTGAGGGTGCCACCGCTCGGGCACGGTCCCGTAACGGCGGTTGACACCCGGTTGGCGCGCGGAGCATCCTCCCCGTCACCAACTGGTCTAGACCGGAAAGTACCAATCCGGCATTACCGACGCGAGCACCGGGGAGGTGTCGTGAGCCGCACCGAGATCGCCACCGAGATCGTCGAAGGGCCGAAACCCAAGCACGCGCAGCTCCGCGACATCCTGCGGCGCATGGCCGAGCACGAACTACCGCCCGGCTCCCCGATCCCGTCCGAACGCGACCTGGCCGAGCAGTACCGGGTCTCCCGCATCACGGTCCGCGCCGCGGTCGGGCAGCTCGTCGCCGAAGGACTCCTGACCAGGGCGAAGGGCCGCGGCACGTTCACCGCGCGGCGTCGGCTGGACGTCCAGCTGTACCTGGAGTCGTTCACCGAGGACATGCGGCGGCGCGGCCTCACCCCCGCGACCGAAGTGCTGGCGTGCGCCGAGGAGGCGCCGCCGGCCGAAGCGGCCACCGCGCTCGACCTGATGCCGAACGAACCGGCGTGCAGGCTCGTGCGCCTGCGCCGGGCCGACGGCGTGCCACTGGCCGTCGAACGCGGTTGGTACAGCCCGCGGGTCGTGCCCGATCTCGACCGGCACGACCTCACGACCTCGCTCTACACCCTCATCGCCGACCACTACGGCGTGCAGCTCGACCACGCGGCGCAGACCGTGTGGGCCGAGGGCGCCGACCCCGAAACGGCGAAGCTGCTGGGTGTTCGGACCGGCAGCCCGCTGCTCGTGTTCCACCGCGTCGCCGGCTCACAAGGCCGGCCCGTGGAGGCCATGACGTCCTGGTACCGGGGCGATCTCTACCAGGTGACCATGCAATTGGACCGGACCGTCCCGGAATCCGGCCCGCACCACTCCGCCAAAGGAGGTACCCCATGAGCGCCAGCGCCCCACAGGCGACCGGCGGTCGTGAGATCAAGGGACTGGCCGGGCTCCAGCGGTTCGGTCGCAGCCTCATGCTGCCGATCGCCGCGCTGCCCGTCGCCGCTCTTCTTCTGCGACTCGGCCAACCCGACCTGCTCGGCAAGAACGGGCTCGGCTGGAACGCGGTCGCCAGTGTCATCGGCGGGGCGGGCGACGCCCTGTTCGCCAACCTGCCGCTGCTGTTCGCGGTCGGTGTGGCGATCGGCTTCGCCAGGCGAGGCGACGGCTCCACCGCGCTGGCCGCGGTCGTCGGCTTCGTGGTGTCGGAGGCCGTGTTCAAGGCGATGTCGCCGCTGGTGCTGCCGCTTCCTGAGGGCGCGGCCGCGGACGCCAAGCAGGAGATGATCAACTACTCGGTGCTGACCGGCATCGTGGTGGGTCTCATCACGGCCGTCCTGTGGCAGCGGTACCACCGCATCAAGCTGCCCGCCTACCTGGCGTTCTTCGGCGGCCGGCGGTTCGTGCCGATCATGGTCGCGGGCGTGATGATCGTGGTCGCGGTCCTCATGGGCCTGATCTACCCGTGGTTCGACAAGGGCCTGACCTGGGTCGGCGAGAGCATCTCCGGCAGCACGATCATCGGCGCGGGTGTCTACGGCACGATCAATCGCCTGCTGATCCCCCTCGGCCTGCACCACATCCCGAACACGTTCATGTGGCAGGTGTTCGGCGACTACGAGGGCAAGACCGGCGACATCCCGCGGTTCTTCGCGGGCGACCCGTCGGCGGGCACGTTCATGACCGGCTTCTTCCCGATCTTCATGTTCGCGCTCCCGGCGGCGGCCCTGGCCATCGTGCACACGGCCCGCCCGGCGCAGCGGAAGATCGTCGCCGGCATCATGGGCTCGGCCGCGCTGACGGCGTTCATCACGGGTGTGACCGAACCGCTGGAGTTCGCGTTCATGTTCGTGGCGTGGCCGCTCTACGTGATCCACGCGTTCCTCACGGGCACGTCGCTGGCCATCAGCAACGCGCTGGGCATCCACGACGGGTTCGGGTTCTCCGCCGGTGCGATCGACTACGCCCTCAACTTCAGCATCGCGACCAAACCCCTGCTGATCCTGGTGCTGGGCGTGATCTACGCGCTCATCTACTACTTCCTGTTCCGCTTCGTCATCACGAAGTGGAACCTGAAGACGCCGGGCCGCGACGAGGACGAGGACCCGGAAGCCGACCAGAGCATCGTCGACGGTCCCGAGGACAAGTCCGGCGAGGCCAAGAATGGCAAGAACGGAAAGAAGGGCCGGCGGGACGCCACCGCGTCCTGAACCGGCGGAGGAAAGACGAGAGGACGGGTCATGCCTGAGCGACGGGTCACCGTGGCGAGCAAGGTCGGACTGCACGCACGCCCTGCCGCACTGCTGGCGAAGGCGGCGGCCGGGCAGTCGGTCAAGGTCACCATCCGCAAGGACGACGGCCAACCGGTCGAGGCGGCGAGCGTGCTGAATCTGATGACGCTCGGCGCGATGCACGGCGACGAGGTCGTGCTGGCCGCGGACGGCGACGGCGCGGACGCCGCGCTGGAGACGATCGCCGAGATGATCGCCACCGACCTGGACGAGGGCTGATCCCCCTCAGCACCACGGCTGGGCCCTGCTCGCACCCTCGCGCGGGCAGGGCCCAGTGGCATGTCCAGGGGTCCCGGAGTGGACGACTCACGGTGCCCGAGTGGACGACTCGCGGTGCCGGACTGAAGCGCTCGCGTGTTCTGAGCGTTGAATTCGGGGGTCCTGAACGTAGGACACGGTGGTCCTGAACGTAGGACTCGCGGGTTCTGAACGTAGGACTCTCGCGGTTAGAGGGGGAGCGGGAGGAGGTTGGCGGTGGCCTCGCGGAGGGCGGAGCGCATGGCCTCGCGGGGGGCCGGGAGGCCGGTGAACTGCTCGGCCTGGCCGAACGCCTGGTGCAGGAGCATGTCCAGGCCGGTGGCCAGGGTCCGGCCCCGCTTCTCCACCGCGTAGGCCAACGGCGTCGGCCACGGGTGGTAGATGACGTCCAGGATGGTCGGCGCCTCGGCCAGCGCCACGGCGATCGGCTCGGTGGCGGCCGGCGGCACGGTGCTCACCAGCACGTCCGACGACGCGGCCAGAGCGGCGAAGTCGGCGTCGTCCCAGGTGACCAAGTCCAAGTCCAAGCCCAGCCTGGACGCGCAGGTTTCCGCCTCGGCGGCACGGGAGACCGAGCGGACCACCAGCGAGACCGACCGGACGCCGACCGACGCCAACGCCACCAGGGCCGCGGTAGCCGTGCCGCCCGCGCCCAGCAGCACGGCACGCGTGCCTGACGTGAAGCCGCACACCGCACGAAGCGCGCCCAGCACCCCGTCCACGTCGGTGTTGTCCGCACGCCAGCCGTCGGCGACCGGCACCAGGGTGTTCGCCGCGCCCACCTGGACCGCACGCGGAGTGGACGAAGTGGCCACGGCCAGCGCCGCACGCTTGTTCGGCATCGTCACCGACAGCCCGGCCCACGACGGATCCAGCCCCGCCACCAGGGACGGAACGCCGTCCGCCTCGCACTCGATCCGCGAGTAAGTCCAGTCGGACAGCCCGAGCGCCGAGAAAGCCGCGTTGTGCAGCACGGGCGACAAGGAGTGGGCCACCGGCGAGCCGATGACCGCCGCACGCCGCGTCACGTCAGAAGACGCCTTCCGCTTCGGCCCTGGCCGCCACGACCTTGTGCTCGTCGTAGGTGTTCGTGAAGCAGGACGTTCCGTCCTTCTGGCACTTCACGAAGTACATCCAAGGGCCCTCTTCGGGCGCGATCGCGGCGGCGATGGCCTGCTGGCCGGGCGAGCCGATCGGCGTCGGCGGCAGCCCCTTCACCTTGTAGGTGTTGTACGGCCCGGAGGCGGCGCGGTCCTCGTCGCTGGTGGTGATGATCGGCCGGTCGAGCTTGTAGTTGACCGTGGAGTCGAACTGGAGGATCTGCCCCTCCGCGAGCCGGCTGTACACGACCCGCGAGATCTTGCCGAAGTCCTTGGTCAGGCCTTCCTTCTCGACCAGGGACGCGATGACCAGCACCTCGTACGGCCGGAAACCGGTCTTCAGCGTGCCGGTCGGGATGCCGTAACCCTGCAACCGCGACAGGGACGTGGCGATCACGCTCTTCAGCACCTCGATCGGTTCCGCACCCGGCTTGACGTGGTACAGGCCCGGCACGATGAGGCCTTCGAGCCGGTTCTCCTTCGGCGCGTTCGCCACGTCGCCCAGCGCCCAGTCCGGGATGCCGAGCGCGGCCGGGTCGGCGTTGTCCGCCGTTTCCCGCAGCTGCTCGGTCGTCACGCACCGCTGCTGTCCGTCCAGCTCGACGCACGACGCGGTGGACAGCTGCGACAGGATGCCCTTGGTGATGCTGCCGTCCGGCGCGGTGATGTCGTGCAGGACGTTGCCGCCCTTGACCTCCAGCGGCACGACCTTCGCCGCCGGGTCCACCATCCGCGACACCGCGGCCTCACCCGACATCTTCGTCTTCATCAGGTAGAAGCCGGGCTGGATGGCGGTGACCCGCGCGTCGTCCGCGCCCGCCTCGGTGAACGCCCGCGAGCTGGCCACCACGCCCTGGTCCTTGAGCGTGTTCGCGATGGTGGTGACCAGGTCGCCGTCCTTGACCTCGACCACCACGTCCGCCTCGCCCGCGCCCGCGAAGTCGTCGTACGAGCCGATGCCGCTCAGCGTCTGGTACCCGTAGTACGCGCCGACACCACCGCCGGCCAGCACCAACGCCACGACGACCCAGAGGATCGTCCGCTTGCGCCTGCGCTTGGCCCGACGGGCCGCCGCCGTGTCGTTCTTGCCGCGCGTCCGCTCGTCTGGGCGCGCGTCGGGATCGGTGAACAACCCGAGGTCGTCGTTCACGAGCCGTCCTTAGCTCCGGGGGCCCGCTCCTCAGCGGCGCGGGCCACGTGTCGCGCCCGTCCGTCCAGCCACGACTGCAAGATCTCGACCGCGGCAGCCTGGTCGACGACGGCGCGTTGTTTCTTGCCTCGCACGCCCCGCTCGGCGAGCACCCGGCTCGCCGTGACGGTGGTCAACCGCTCATCGGTGAGCCGCACCGGCACCGGGGCGACGCGCTCGGCCAACGCCGCAGCGTACGCCGCCGCCGCCGATGCCGCCGGCCCATGTCTGCCGGCGAGCGTGCGGGGCAGTCCGACCACGACTTCGACCACGTCGTGCTCGGTGACGAGAGCCGCCAGGTCCGAGAGGTCCCGACCGGTCTTCACGTCACGTGCCAGGGTAACCAGCGGCGTCGCGAGGAACGCGCCGGGATCGCTCAGCGCCACCCCGACGCGGACCGCGCCGACGTCGACGCCCAGCCTCCGACCGAGGCCGGGGTCGTCGACGCCGGGGCGATCAGCGCTGCTCAAGAGCCCGGTCCACCTCGGCGCGGAGCGCGGTGATGGCCTCGGCGACACCGCTCGGGTTCGTGCCGCCACCCTGGGCGAGGTCCGGCTTGCCGCCGCCACGACCACCCACGGCCGGGGCGAACGCGGGCATCAGCTTGCCGGCGGCCAGGCCCAGGTCACGGGCGGCGGCCGTGGTGGCCACCACGAAGCTGACCTTGTCGCCGTCCGGGGCGAACAGGCCGACCACGCCGGGCTTGGCGCCGAGCCGGTTGCGCACCTCGCCGGCGACGGTCCGCACGTCGGCGGCCGACGTGCCCGCCGGCAGCTCCAGGGCCACCAGGGCCACGCCGCGCACGTCCAGTGCCTGGTCGGCCAGGGCGCCGGCGTTGGCCACGAGCTGGGCGGCCTTGACCTTCTCCAGCTCCTTCTCGGCCACTCTCAGCCGCTCCACCAGGGCCTCGACCCGGGCGGGCACCTCGGCGTCGGGCACCTTCAGCATGGCGGCGACGTTCTGCACCAGGGCCCGTTCCTGGGCCAGGTACTTGAACGCCTCGATGCCGACGTAGGCCTCCAGGCGGCGCACGCCGGAGCCGATGGACGACTCGCCGATCATCGTGACCGGGCCGATCTGGGACGAGTGCTCGACGTGCGTGCCGCCGCACAGCTCGCGCGACCACGGTCCGCCGATCTCGACGACGCGCACCTCTTCGTCGTAGGTCTCGCCGAACAGGGCGACCGCGCCCATCTCCTGGGCGCCGCCCATGTCGGTGTACACGACCTGGACCGGCAGGTCCTTGCGCACGGCGAGGTTGGAGACCTCTTCGATCTCGCTGCGGGTCTCCTCGGAAAGACCACCCGTCCAGGCGAAGTCCAGCCGCAGGTAGCCCGGCTTGTTGTACGAACCGCTCTGGAGGGCGGACGGGCCGAGCACCTGGCGCAGGGCGGCGTGCACGACGTGCGTGCCGGAGTGGCCCTGACGGGCGCCGATGCGCCATTCCGGGTCGACCCTGGCCTCGACGTGCTCGCCCTCGGCGATCTCGCCGCTGACCACCCGCACCTGGTGCACCCACAGCTTGCGGGCCACCTTCTGGACGTCCACGACCTCCAGCTCGGCGCTGCCGGACACGATCACGCCGGCGTCGCTCTCCTGGCCGCCGGACTCGGCGTACAGCGGCGTGCGGTCGAGCACGACCTCGACGATGTCGCCCTCGCGGGCCGACTTGACCCGCTTGCCGTTGCTGACGATGCCGCGCAGGGTGGCCTCGCTGGCCAGCTCCTGGTAGCCGGTGAACTCGGTGGCGCCGAGGTCGAGCAGCTCCCGGTACACGGTCTGGTCGCCGTGGCCGGTCTTCTTGCCGGCGGCGTCGGCCTTGGCGCGGGCGCGCTGCTCGGCCATCAGCTTCCGGAAGCCGTCCTCGTCCACGGTCAGGCCCGCTTCGGCGGCCATCTCCAGGGTGAGGTCGAGCGGGAAGCCGTACGTGTCGTGCAGCTGGAACGCCTTGTCACCCGGAAGGGTGGCGCGGTTGTCGGCCTTGACCTCGGCGGCGGCGGTCTCGAAGATCCGCGAGCCGGCGTCGAGCGTGCGGAGGAACGTGTCCTCCTCGGCCTTGAGCACCTGCTGGATCCGGGCGAAGCCGCTGACCAGGTCCGGGTAGGCCGGGCCCATGGCGTCGCGGACGATCTCGGCGAACGTCACCAGCACCGGCTCCGTCACGCCCAGCAGGCGGGCCGAGCGGACGATGCGGCGCAGCAGCCGGCGCAGCACGTAGCCGCGGGCCTCGTTGCCGGGGGTGACGCCGTCGCCGACCAGCAGCACACCGGACCGGGCGTGGTCGGCGATGACGCGGAAGCGGACGTCGTCCACCTCGTTGTCGCCGTACTTGCGGCCGGACAGCTCCTCGGCCTTCTGGATCACCGGGCGGACCAGGTCGGTCTCGTAGACGTTGTCCACGCCCTGGAGCAGGGAGGCGACCCGCTCGATGCCCATGCCGGTGTCGATGTTGCGGGTGGGCAGCTTGCCGATCGGCTTGTGGCCCAGCTTGGGGCTCAGGTCGCCGCGCACGTCCTGCATGAAGACCAGGTTCCAGATCTCCAGGTACCGGTCCTCGTCGGCCACGGGGCCGCCCTCGATGCCGTACGCGGGGCCGCGGTCGTAGTAGATCTCCGAGCACGGGCCGCCGGGACCGGGCACGCCCATGTCCCAGTAGTTGTCCTTGCCGTCACGGCGCTGGATGCGCTCCTGCGGCAGGCCGGCGACCTTCTGCCACAGCTCGATGGCCTCGTCGTCGTCCAGGTAGACGGTCACCCAGATGCGGTCCGGGTCGAAGCCGTAGCCGCCGTCGTCCTGGGACTTGGTGATCAGCTCCCAGGCGAGCCGGATGGCGTCTTCCTTGAAGTAGTCGCCGAACGAGAAGTTGCCGGCCATCTGGAAGAACGTGTTGTGCCGGGTGGTCTTGCCGACCTCGTCGATGTCCGGCGTGCGCACGCACTTCTGGATGCTGGTGGCGCGCTTGAACGGAGCCGGGGCCTCGCCGAGGAAGTACGGCTTGAACGGCACCATGCCGGCGTTGACGAACAGCAGGTTCGGGTCGTCGAGGATGAGCGAGGCGCTGGGCACGTACTTGTGGCCGGCGCGTTCGAAGTGCTCGCGGAAGCGCTTGATGATCTCGTGGGTCTGCACGGGTCTTGATTCCTTCGAAAGGGTGGAAACCTGGGCGCGGTGAGGCGACCGACCGGGCTGTCCGCCTCAGTCGATCGCCCGGCGCGCTCGCCGCCCCGGTGTGACGCCCGTCTGACGTGTCACGGTCTCGTGCAACTCGTCCTCGCGCTCGGACATCCCGGCGCGCACGTCGGCGCCGAAGGAGCCGAGGGCGCCGGCCAGCTGGCGCAGTCCCTGTCCGACGTTCTCCCCGATGCCGGCGGGCGTGGCGGCGTGCGCGGCCTGACCGGCCTTGCGGGCGGCGGCCACGCCCGCGGCGATACCCAGTCCGAACCAGAACAGCCGACTCATCGCCTACCCCTGCGTCGCGTGTGCTTGTTGGGCGCTTCCTTCGCCGCGCGCCGGGCGCGGACGGCCTTGCTCACGCCGTAGGACAGCGCGGCGGCCTTGACCAGCGGCCCGCCCAGTGTGGCGGTGAACAGCGAGGTGAGCGCGGAGACGTTGCCGGTGACCGCGCGGGCGTTGGCGGTGATGCCGTCGACCCGCTCCAGCTGCGTGTTCACGTGCGAGATCGTCGTGTTCGCGCCGGTGAAGATCGGATCGCTGTTCTCGTGCGCCTTGCGGATCGCGACCGTGGCCTCGTCCAACGTCCGGCCCAACTTGATCAACGGGATCGCCAGCAGGAGCACAAGCAGCACGAACGCGCCGGCGGCGACCAGCGCGGCGATCTGCCCTGGCGACACGGATCCTCCTGGTGGATTGCGAGGGCCGAATGGCGGCCCTCGAACGGTGGTCAAGGTTACCGCGCCGCCCTCGGCGGGCTCGAACGAGATCAGCGGTGGGCGCGCGTGCGCCGTGCCAAGGGTTGGGACGGTGGCCAAGACCCCCCATTTGGCGTCGATTGGATCGTGGTCGCGGCGGCTAGCGTGGGTCGCGCAGTGATCGTCGCGTCACAGGTCGTCACTCAGGGCTTGACATACACGACACCGAGTAGATGAGGTAAGCCTAACCTTAGTCAATTCGGTCGGAGGTGCCGTGTTCGTCGTCAGTTCCTCCGGCTACTTGATCCAGGCCGGCCACTCGACCGAAGCGGGCCGACCGATCCCGCCGGGGCGGCCCGCCGACGTGCTGGCCGAGGCGCACCGGGTGCTCGGCGAGCTGACCGAGCACGGCATCGGCGCGGACGCCGCCCTGGCCCTCGTCACGACCGTGCTCGCGGACGGCGGGGTCGACCTGACCCACCCGCTCGCCGCCGCCCACCTGCAACCGCCGCCACTGGCCGTGGCCGTGTCCGCGGACGCCCTGGCCAGCGCGGGCAACGCCTCCCTGGACACCTACGACTCCGGCCCGGCCGCCATCGCGGTGGAGCGGTGGGTGGTCGCGGCACTCGCGCGGATGGCCGGGTTCGACGCGGAGGCGGACGGCGTGTTCACGCCCGGCGGCACGTTGTCCAACCTGACCGCGTTGTTGCTGGCCAGGGACGCGGCGGCGGCACGGCTAGGCGTCGACGTGCGGTCCGACGGGGTGGCGGCGTTACCCGATCCGGTGGTCTTCTGCTCGGAACTTGCCCACTTCTCCGTGTCACGGGCGTGCGCGGCGCTGGGCATCGGCGAGCGCGCCGTGCGGCCGGTGTCGGTGGACTCGCACCGGCGGATGCGGCCGGACGCGCTGGCGTCGATGCTGAGGGCGTGCGGCACACCGGTGGCGATCGTGGCGACGGCGGGCACCACGGACTTCGGCTCGGTGGATCCGTTGCCGGAACTGGCCGTGATCGCCCGCGAGCACGGCGTGTGGCTGCACGTGGACGCGGCGTACGGCTTCGGCGCGGTGTTCTCGTCCAAGCTCGCGGGGCTGGTGGACGGCCTGGCCCTGGCCGACTCGGTGACCGCGGACCTGCACAAGATCGGCTGGCAGCCGGCGGCGGCGAGCGTGCTGCTGGTGCGTTCGTCGGCGTCGTTCGGGCCGTTGGAGCGGTCGGTGGCTTACCTGAACCCGGAGGACGACCGGGCGGAGGGCTACGACGGCACGCTCGGCCGTTCGTTGCAGACCACCCGGCGGCCGGACGCGGTGAAGGTGGCCGCGACGCTGCTCGCACTCGGCCGGGCGGGGCTGGGCGCGCTGGTGGACCGGTGCCACGAACTGGCCGGCCACGCCGCCGGGCTGATCGCCGCCGATCCCGCGTTCGAGCTGGTGGGCGGTGCGACGTTGACCACGGTCGTGTTCCGGTACCGGCCGGCGGACGACTCGGTGGCGGACGAGGTGAACGCGCGGCTGCGGCGGGCGTTGATGCGCGCGGGCGAGGCGCTGATCGGCCGGACCCAGGTCGACAAGGTGACGTGCCTGAAGTTGACCCTGCTCAACCCGAACGCCCGGGAGTCGGACCTGGTCGCGCTGTTGGCGCTGGTCCGTGAGGCCGGATCCGCCGCCGAACGACTCGTGGAGGGAGCGGCATGAGACCAGATCCTCTTGAAGGCGACGCGCGGGCGACTGCGGAGCACGCGCACCTTGAAGCGCTGCTGCGCTGCTGGGTTCAGGAGCGGAACGTGCCGGTGACGGACCGGGTGCGGATCGAGGTGCTCGGGCTGCCGTTGGAGGCGGAGGTGCGGTACGCGTCGCCTACCGGGCGGCACCGGTTCGGGGCGGTGACGTTGGCGGGCAAGCCGGTGGACCCGGTGGTCGCGGTCGCGTTGGCGGGCGCCGAACTCGGTGGTGACACGGCGGACCTGGTGGAGCGCACGGCCGAGTCGGTGCGCCGGGTGACGGGGTTCGTGGCCTACCGGCGCCGTGAGCCGGTGGGGCCGGCGGACCGGTTCCTGGACGCCGAGCAGCGGTTGATGCTCGGCCACCTGCACCACCCCGCGCCGAAGAGCCGGGACGGCCTGTCGGACGCGGACAACGCCCGGTACGCGCCGGAGCTGCGCGGCTCGTTCCCGCTGTTCTGGTTCTCGGCGGCCGAGGAGGTCGTGTCGCACGGCTCGGTGGCCGGTCCGGACGCGGTGTCGTTGATGTCCACGCTCGCCGGTCGCAGCCCGGAGCCGGGCCGCGTGCTCGTGCCCGCGCACCCTTGGCAAGCGCATGACCTGCTGCACCGGCCACGGATCGCGTCGTTGATCTCGCGCGGGCTGCTGGAGCCGCTGGGCGAGTTCGGACCCGCCTGGTCGCCGACCTCCAGCGTGCGCACGGTGTACCGGACGGGCGCGCCGGTGATGCTGAAGCTGTCGCTCGGCCTGCGGATCACCAACTCACGGCGCGAGTCCACGTCGACCGAGCTGCGCCGGGGCTCCGAGGTCCACCTGCTGCTGGAGTCCGGGTACGCGGCGGGCACGGAGAAGGCGCACCCCGAGTTCAGCGTCGTGCGCGACCCGGCGTGGATCGCGGTGGACGAGGGCGGCGAGGTCACCGGGCTGGAAGTGGCCGTGCGCGAGGCGCCGGAGGACATCGGCGATTCCCGCTGCCTGGCCGGGATGGTCGCGCCGAGGCCCGGCATCGGGCGCTCGCTGCTGGGTGAGCTGGTGCTGCGGCTGAACGCCGCCGAGTGGGTCGCCGACTACACCGACCACGTGCTGGTGCCGATGCTGCGGCTGTACGCGGAGACCGGCATCGGGTTGGAAGCGCACCAGCAGAACACGTTGGTGCGGCTCGACCCCGCCGGCCGGGTGGTCGGCGGGCGGTACCGGGACAACCAGGGCTACTACCTGGCGTCCTCGCACCTGCCGAAGGTGTTGGAGCGGCTGGGGGTCGAGGAGTCGACGCTGGCCGTGGTGGACGACGCGATCGTGGACGACCGGCTCACCTACTACCTGCTGCGCAACCAGGCGTTGGCGGTGATCGGCTGCATCGGCGTGGAAGGGCTGGCCGACGAACGGGACCTGCTGGGCGTGATGGCGGCACGGCTGGAGGCGGCGCTGCCCGCGTTGGCCGAGGCGGGTCCGGACGGCGACCGGTTGGCGCGCAGGTGGCTGGAGGCGGACGTGCTGCCGTGCAAGGCGAACCTGCTGACCAGGCTGGGGGGCATCGACGAGGTGCTGGCGCCGGTGGAAGCGCAGTCCGTGTACTTCGACGCGCCGAACCCGTTGCGGGAGGGCAGGTGCGCCCGGTGAGCCACCTCGACGCTTACCGGCCGACCGACGACCTCTCCGCGGTGCCCGGTCCGCCGCTGCCAGTGCTCACGGACGGCTGGCACGCCCGCGTGGTCGACCCCGTCACCCCCGACCTGGACCTGGTGCACCGCTGGATGCAGGCGCCGCACGTGGCCGCGTTCTGGCACCAGGCGTGGCCGCGTGAACGGTGGGAGGACGAGGTGCGCCGGCAGCTGTCCGGGCGGCACTCCCTGCCGGTGCTGGTGAGCCGGGGTGACGACCCGGTGATCTACCTGGAGGTGTACCGGGCGGCGCGGGACGTCGTCGCGCAGGTGTACCAGGCCCGGCCGCACGACGTGGGGCTGCACGTCGCCGTGGGCGATTTCGGGATGACCGATCGAGGGCTGGTGCGCGTGTTGCTGCCGGTGCTGACCCAGGCCCTCTTCGACGTGGACCCGCGGTGCACGCGGGTGCTGCTGGAGCCCGATGTGCGCAACCGTCAGGCGATCGCTTCGTTCACCGCTGGCGGGTTCGCGCCGGTGGGTGAGGTGTTGTTGCCGGACAAGGTGGCCTTGTTGATGGTGCGGACACGTTGACAACCTCCCCTCCCTGAAAGGGGTGGGGGATTCCCCGTCGGGCTCGCGCCCGGCAGTTCCTGTTTCTTCTCCCCCGGAAGGGAGGTTTCGCCGGATGCCTCGCCGACTAGTGTCGGGTCGGTCTTACTCCGGCTCCGCAGGCTGTGACCGCCTGCCCGGCGGCCAGGATGTTGCGCGCGGCGTTCACGTCGCGATCGTGCGAAGCCCCGCAACCGGGGCAGGTCCACTCCCGCACCCGCAGCGGCAGCGTGTCCATCAGGTGCCCGCAGTCCGAGCACGTCTTCGAGCTGGGCAGCCACCGGTCGACCACGACCAGGTCACGGCCGTACCAGCCGCACTTGTACTCCAGCATCGACCGCAACTCCGACCACGACGCGTCGGAGATCGCGCGGGCCAACGACCTGTTGCGCAGCATGTTGCGGACCGCCAGATCCTCGATCACGACCAGTTGGTTCTCCCGGACGAGTCGAGTGGTCAGCTTGTGCAACAAATCCCGCCGACGGTCGGCGATACGGGCATGGACACGCGCCACCCGCAGCCGGGCCTTGACCCGGTTCGCGGAACCCTTCTCCTTGCGGGCCAACGTCCGCTGGGCGCAGGCCAGCCGTTCCCGGTCCCGCCGCTCGTGCTTCGGGTTGGTGATCTTCTCCCCGGTCGACAGCGTGACCAGGGAAGTGATCCCCGCATCGACACCCACGACGTGATCTGTGGGTGGGGCGTGGATTATGGTGGTTTCGACCAGGATCGACACGTGCCACCGACCGGCCGGGTCACGCGACACCGTCACCGTGGACGGCTCGGCACCCTCGGGCAACGGCCTGGACCACACGACGTCCAGCGGCTCGGCCATCTTCGCCAACATCAGCCGGCCGTCGCGCCAGCGGAACGCAGACCGGGTGTACTCGACGGAAGCCCTGCCCCGCTTGCGGGACTTGAACCGCGGATAGCGAGACCGCTTCTCCCAGAACGCGGTGAACGCGGCCTGGAGGTGTCGCAGCGGCTGCTGCAACGGCACCGCCGACACCTCGTTGAGGAACGCCAGCGCGTCGGTCTTCTTCCACTCCGTGAGCAGGGCCGAGGTCTGCGCGTAGTTCACCCTGCGCTGCTCGCCGTACCACGCCGCAGTGCGGGCCTCCAACGCCCGGTTGTACACCACCCGCACACACCCGAACGTGCGCAACAACTCCACTTCCTGCGCCACAGACGGAAAGAAGCGGTACCGGAACGCCCGCTTCACCACCGATCCCGACGCCGTGATTCACATTAACACCCAGCGAATCAGCCTTGCCGACGCGGTCGAAAGCATCGGTTTCCTCCCCGGCGTGAACGCCGGGGTATCCACCGACAGGAGCCCAGATGAACTCCCGGGGGACGGTCACAGATGTGGTGGCTGTCGGGTGCGGTCCGTTCAACCTGGGCCTGGCCGCACTGGCGTCCACTGTGGACGATCTGGACGTGGTCGTGCTGGAGGCGCGGCCGGAGCTGCGGTGGCACAGCGGGATGATGTTCCCGGACGCGGTGTTGCAGGTCAGCTTCCTGGCCGACCTGGTGACGCTGGTCGATCCGACGCACCCGCTGTCGTTCCTGGCCTACCTGCGGGACGCGGACCGGCTGTACCCGTTCTACGTGCGGGAGAGGTTCCACCCGACCCGGCGCGAGTACGAGGACTACCTGCGTTGGGCGGCGTCCCGGCTGCCGGTGCGGTTCTCGCACCCGGTGACGTCGGCGCGGTGGGCCGACGACCGGTTCGTGGTGTCCGGGGAGCGGTTCTCGGTGGAGGCGCGGCACCTGGTGCTCGGGGTGGGCACCACGCCGTTCGTGCCGCCGGCGTTGGCCGGGCTGGGCGACCGGCTGGTGCACAGCTCCGACTACCTGCACCGGGAAGTGCCCGCTGACCGGGTGACCGTGGTGGGCTCGGGGCAGTCCGGTGCGGAGATCGTGCTGGACCTGTTGCGGCGCAACCTGGACGGCGGGCCGGCGGTGGCGTGGCTGACCCGCACGCCGGTGTTCGCGCCGCTCGACTACACCAAGCTGGTGCTGGAGATGACGACGCCGTCGTACGTGCGGCACTTCCACTCGTTGCCGCAGGAACGGCGGGACGCGTTGCGGGCCGAGCACTGGCGGCACTACCGGGCGATCTCGTCGGAGACGCTGGAGGAGCTGCACGACCTGCTGTACCGGCGGGAGTGGGAGCACGCGCGGGCGCCGGTCGAGCTGCGGCCGGGAGTGGCGGTGGTGTCGTCGGCGCTGGAGAACGGCGAAATCGTGCTGACGTGCGCGCACCGCGACACCGGCCGGACGTTCCGGCACCACACCGACCTGGTCGTCGCGGCCACCGGGTACGGGCAGGCGCCGACGCCGTTCCTCGCGCCGCTGGAACCGTTCGTGCACCGGGACGACCAGGGCCGGTACGTCGTCGCGCTGGACCACTCCATCTCGCTGGACCCGTCGATCACCGGCCGGGTCTTCGTGGCGAACGCCGACCTGCACAGCCACGGGGTGGCCGCGCCCGATCTCGGCATCGGGGCGGTCCGCAACGCGACCATCGTCAACGCGGTGACCGGCCGCGAGGTCTACCCGCTGCCCAAGCACACCGCCTACACCAGCTTCAGCGCCCCCCACGAGGGGAAATCCGGAGACGATCTTGACTGACTTGTGGCACGAGTGCTCGACGGCCTTGCTGGCCAAGGCGATCGGCGAGTTGTGCTTCGAAGGGCTCCTGAGCCCCACCGCGCACAACGATCCGGCGTCCTACGAGCTGCGGTTCGAGGACGCCGTGTACACGTTCTCCGCGAAACGGACGGCGTTCGACGGGTGGGCGGTCGAGCCCGGGTCGGTGCGCCGGGCGGCGGCGGGCATCCTCGGTGACGACGTGGTCGAGCCGTGCGACGACGTGCAGCGGTTCGTGGTGGACGCGTTCCGGCACCTGCGGGTCGACCCGGCGACGACGGCCGGTTTCCTGGCCGAGGTGACGGCGACGCTGGCCGCCGACGTGGCTCTGGCCTCGACCGCGTTGCCGGTGGCGGAGCTGGCGTCGTTGCCGCAGGCCGAGCTGGACGGGCACCTCACCGGGCACCCGTGGCTGATCGCGAACAAGGGCCGGGTCGGGTTCTCGGCGGATGACCTGGCGCGGCACGGCCCGGAGTCGCGGGCTCCCGTGCGGCTGCCGTGGGTGGCCGTGCACCGGGGGTTGGCGGAGTTCCGCGGCACGTCGGAGCTGTCGGAGGAGGGCCTCCGCACGCGGGAGCTGGACCCGATGACGGTCGAGCGGTTCACCGAGTCGTTGCAGGAGGTCGGGGTCGATCCGGCGGCCTACGTGTGGCTGCCCGTGCACCCGTGGCAGCTCGACCACGTCGTGCGGACGTTGTGGGCGCCGGAACTCGCCACCGGGCGGCTGGTCGAGCTGGGCGAGGCGCCGGACTGGTACCTGCCGACCCAGGCGATCCGCACGATGTCCAATGTGGACTCACCGGGGCGCTACCAGGTCAAGTTGCCGCTGCGGATCCTGAACACGTCGGTGTACCGGGGCATCCCGCCGCACTGCACGCTCGCCGCGCCGGTCGTGACGCAGTGGCTGTCCGGTCTGTGGCAGGCCGACAAGTTGATCGGCGAGTGGGGCACGGAACTGCTGGGCGAGGTCGCTTCGGTGACGGTGCGGCACCCGCAGCTGTCGCGGGCGGGCGACGTGCCGTACCAGTGGCTGGAGACGATGGGGTGCATCTGGCGCGCGCCGGTGACGTTGCGGCCCGGTGAGCGTTCCTGGTCGTTGGCGGCCCTTCTTCACGTGGACCGCGCCGGTCGGCCGCTGGTGCTGGAGCACATCGGGGACACGGACCCGGCGGTGTGGTTCGCCGCGCTGCTCCGGGCGTTATTCCGGCCGTTGCTGCACGTGCTCTACACGTACGGGATCACGTTCAACCCGCACGGCGAGAACGTCGTCGTGATCACGGACGGGGACGACGTGCCGGTCCGGGTGGCCATCCTCGACCTGGTGGACGACGTGAACGTGTCGGTGGACCGCGTCCCGGCGCGTGGCCTGGAACCCGACGCCCACGACCCCGTGCTGCCGCGCAAACCGTGGCCGATCCTGCGCCAGTACATCGTGGACGCCCTGCTGGTGGGCGTCTTCCGCCCGCTGTCCGGGCTGCTGCCGCTCCCCCAGGACCGGTTCTGGGGCATGGTGCGCGGCGAGGTCGACGCCTACCGCGACCACTTCCCCACCCTGGCCGGACGGATGGACGAGGGTTCGCTGACCGTCCGGGACTTCCTCCGCTACCCGCTGAACAGCTACCGGATCACCCTCGGCTACCAGGACCTGACCGCCCGACCACCGGTGCCGAAGACGGGCACCCTGCCCAACCCGCTGCACTCCGCCGTGCCAATCCCACCGCTGGACGGCTGGTGAGGCTCGGCGGCTGGTGAAACTCGGCTGTCTCGCCCGGTATCCCCGACCGGGCGAGACGAGCCGGAGTCCTCACAAGCCCGCTAGAGGCGGGCCAGGGTCAGGTAGGCGAAGCCGAAGTGGTCCCGGTAGCCCTTGAGCCAGCCTTCGCGGTGGTCGTCGACGATCGCGCGGACCTCGTCGGCGTTCGGGTGGTCGGGGTGCGCCAGCAGCCAGCGTTCCCGGGAGGCGCACCAGCGGGACTCGAAGCTGTCCCACTCGTCCAGGCTGGCGGTGGCGAGGTTCAGCAGGCGGTAACCGCAGGTCATCGCCAGGTCCACCAGCTTGGTCAGGCTGCCGAACTCGTCCTCGCCGAAGATCTCGACCGACCGCGCGTTGGGCGGCTGTTCCCAGAAGCCGTCACCGAGGAGCAGGGTGCCGCCGGGGCGGAGGCGGGCGTGCATGGCCTCCAACGTCTGCTTCGTGCCGCCCCAGGCGTGGGAGGAGCCGATGGAGATCACCACGTCGGCCGGTGTGGTCTCCCAGGTGGTGACGTCCGCCAAGTCCAGCCGAACGCGTGACGTCAGGCCGCGGGCCTCCACGTTCGCCTGTCCCCGGCTGATCGCGTAGTCGTCGCTGTCGACGCCGAGTCCTCGCGCGTTCGGCTCGTGCTCCACCGCCCTGAGCAGCAGTTCCGCCCACCCGCAGCCGTAGTCGACCACGGTGGAGCCCGCACCGAGGTGCAGGCTGCTGATCAGGTCGTACGCCTTGCCGTCGGACAGCGGAGCGTTGAAGTCGAGCAGGGCGTGGCCGTTCAGCGGTACGTCAGTCACGGGCACACCGTGTCAGAACGCGGGCGGATCGGAAATGGAATTACTCCTCGCCCCGGACCACGCGCCGCAACTTCGGCAGGCGTTCGGCGATCACGCGTTCCGCCCCACGGCCCGTCGGCTGGTAGTAGTCGCGGCCGACCAGGTCGTCCGGCGCGTACTGCTGGGTCAGCACGCCCTCCGGCACGTCGTGCGGGTAGCGGTAGCCCTGGGCGTTGCCGAGTTTGGCCGCGCCCGCGTAGTGGCCGTCACGCAGGTGCGCGGGCACGGAGCCAATAGCGCCCTTGCGCACGTCCGCCATCGCCTCGCCGATCGCGGTCGTCACGGCGTTCGACTTGGGCGCGGTGGCGAGGTGGACGGTGGCCTGGGCCAGGTTCAGCGCGCACTCCGGCAGCCCGATGAGCTGCACGGCCTGCGCGGCGGCCACGCACGTCTGCAACGCGGTCGGGTCGGCCATCCCGACGTCCTCGCTGGCGTGGATCACCAGCCGACGCGCGATGAACCTCGGGTCCTCCCCCGCCTCGATCATCCGGGCCAGGTAGTGCAGCGCGGCGTCCACGTCGGACCCGCGGATCGACTTGATGAACGCGCTGGTCACGTCGTAGTGCTGGTCGCCCTGCCGGTCGTAGCGCACGGCCGCCTTGTCGACGGTCGCCTCCAGCGTCGCCAGGTCGAGCACGCCGCCGGGCCCGACCGAGTCCGCCGCCGCCTCCAGCGCCGTCAACGCGCGCCGGGCGTCACCTCCGGCCAGCCGCACCATGTGGTCCTCGGCGTCCGGCTCCACGGTGACCGAGCCGTTCAGTCCGCGCGCGTCCTCGATCGCCCGCTTGACCAGCACGCGCACCGCGTCGTCGGTCAACGGCCGCAGTTGCAGCACCAGCGACCGCGACAGCAGCGGCGAGACGACGGAGAAGAACGGGTTCTCCGTGGTCGCCGCCACCAGCAGCACGATCCGGTCCTCCACCGCGCCGAGCAGGGCGTCCTGCTGGGTCTTGGAGAACCGGTGCACCTCGTCGATGAACAGCACGGTCGACTCGCCGGACCGGACCAGGCGGCGGCGTGCCTCCTCGATGACCGCACGCACCTCCTTCACGCCCGCCGACAGCGCGGACAGGGCGGCGAACCGCCGGCCGGTGGCCTGGGAGACGAGCGTGGCGAGGGTCGTCTTGCCGGTGCCCGGCGGGCCGTAGAGCATGATCGAGGCCGGTGACGAGCCCTCGACCAGCCGACGCAGCGGCGCGCCGGGACCGAGCAGGTGGTCCTGCCCCACGACCTCTTCCAGCGTGCGCGGGCGCATCCGCACGGCCAGCGGCGCGTTGGCGGCGATGCGGGCGGCCTTCTCCTCCGGGTCGACGCCGAACAAACCCTCGTCGAACAGCCTTTCGTTCACGTGTTCGACTGTAGCTCTCCTGTGCACAGCCGCTGTCCGAGCGTGCAACGCCGGTTCCGCCGCAGGTCGTGGCCGGTGCAGGGTGTCGGCATGAGCAAGCTGAGTCCGGAGCAGGTCGCCCTGCACGCGCACGACGCGGGGTTCCGCGGGCAGGACCTGACGATCGCGGTGGCGGTCGCGCTGGCCGAGTCCGGCGGTGACCCGCGGGCGCACAACGCCACCCCGCCGGACAACTCGTACGGGCTGTGGCAGGTCAACATGCTGGGCTCGCTGGGGCCGGCGCGGCGTGACGAGTTCGGGCTGGAGTCGAACCGGGAGCTGTTCGACCCGGCGGTGAACGCGCGTGCGGCGAACAAGATCTCCGGTGACGGGCAGTCCTGGACGCCTTGGACCACGTACACGAGCGGCGCTTACAAGCGTCATCTGGACGAGGCGCGGCGGGGCGTGGAGGCGATGAAGCGCGGCGGCTCGCAAGGCGGCTCGGGCGGCGGCGCCGGAGGCGGCTCTGGAGGCGGCGGGTCACGGGGGAACGGCGGGTTCTCGGTCGACGTGGGCGTGCTGCGCGACTACGCGCGGCGGACGCAGGACACGGCCGACGGCCTGACCGCGCTCGGCCGGCGGCACGTCCGCGAGGTGCGGGAGATCGCCGAGGACAGCTTCGGGCGGATCGGCAAGCAGTCCGGGTTCGCCGCCGCGCTGGACGACTTCGGCGCGGCACTGCGCAAGCAGGTCAAGGGCGTCGCGCGCAACACCGACACGCTCGCCACGTCCGCGGCCCGTTCCGCGCGGGCGTACCAGGAGCAGGACGAGGACACGGCTCGCGCGGTCACCGGCGGACGCGTGATCACCGGCGGAGGGGAGGGGTAGTGGACACCCGTGAGATGGCCCGGCACTTCGCCGAGAGCATGATCGGCCACCGGAACTCGTTGGCGGGCAAGGCGGAGGACGCGGTGAAGGTGCAGTACGCGTTGCACCAGACGGCGTCCGGCCTCACCGACCGGCACGAGGACCAGAACAAGGCCGCCAAGACCGTGCTGGAGCACTGGAAGGGCGACAACTCCGAGGGTTTCGAGAAGCGCTCGAACCGGCTGGGCAGGCAGCTGCGGGTGACCGCCGACGCCGCCCGGGACGCGGAGAAGGTCGTCGCCGGGGTGACGAGCGCGTTGACCACCGGGCACGCGCAGGCGCGGCGGGCCGTCGAGGAGTACCTGGACCAGGCGAGCAAGCTGCTCGACACGGGCAAGGGCGTGGGCACGCAGGCCGCGCTCCTCAAGGCCGTGGCGCAAGCGGCGGACCTGGAACCCAAGTACACCAAGGAAACCAGGGCGACCGTCCGGCACGTGCGGGCCGAGATGGAGGAAGCCGCCCGCAAGCTGCGCGGGTTGGTGCAGGAGGTCGAGCACGACGGCATCGCGGACGGCCGGCCAGAACGAAGCCGGGCCGAACGCGGCCGGACGAAGCCGTCGCGGGCTCGTGACCGGGGCCGTTCGCGCACGATCATCTCGGCCGCACGGCGTGAGCTGGGCACCCGCGAGACCCCGCCCGGCAGCAACCGCAACCCGTACGGGCCGACGGCGGCGTGGTGCTCGTCGTTCGCCACGGCGATGTGGCGCAAGGCCGGCGTGGACATCCCGGTCCTGCCGTTCACCGGTGACGTGTTCCGGTGGGGGCAGCGGCACGGCAAGGCGTACACGAGCCTGAGCGCCGCGCGGCCGGGTGACGTGCTGCTGTTCGGGAGCGGGCCGGGCAGCCCGGCGACCAGCACGCACATCGGGATCGTGGAGAAGGTGTCCGGCGGCACGGTGACGCTGATCGAGGGCAACTCCGGTGACAGCGTGCGGCGCAACACGCACAAGCTCAGCTCGGCGACGTTCTACGGAGGGGTGCACCCGTGATCACCGGCAACGCGCACGACCCGGACACCGGGATCGCGGTCGAAGTCGGTCCCGGCGGTGGTCTGCTGGACCTGACGCTGGACGCGCGGTCGCTGCGGCTGGGGCAGACCCGGTTGGCGAAGGCGATCCTGGACCTGGTCGACACGGCCGCGGCCAGGGCGAACGCCCGCGTCCAACGCTCCCTCGGTGACGTCAGCGGGCTGGGGCTGGCAGTGGAGACGCGGATGGCCGAGTCGGTCGAGGACACGACTCCCGAGACGTGGCGGGTGTGATGGGGCTCGGCGAGCGGTTGGACGCCATCCGGCGGGAGGCTTCGGCGTCCGGGGTGACGGTGGTGGTCGACCTGCACGGCAAGCCCGTCGACCTGGAGTTCACCCGGGAGGCGCTGTCGCTGCGGCCCGACGAGCTGGCCGGTGTCGTCCGCCGGCTGGCCGGTGAGGCCGCTGCCGCCGCCTTGGCGGACGGGATGGCGGTGGTGGGCGAGGTCGTGCCCGACGGGTGGTTGGCCGAAGCCTGACCCGCGCACCGACCGGAGGCCGTACCGTCCGGCAATGACCGGACGACCGTTCGCCCGCCTCCTGGCCTGGTTGATCGACTGGTTGTGCGTGTTGGGGTGGGTCGCCGTCACCGCCGTGGTCGGCGTGCCGCTGTACCTCACCGGTGTCACGGCCGCGGTCGGTCAGGTCGGGCTGAACGTGATCGCGACGGTCGTGACGGTCGTCCCGGTGGTGCTCTGGCTCAGCGTCTCCGAGTCGTCCAGGCAGGCCACGGTGGGCAAGCGCGTGCGCGGGATGAAGGTCGTCGACGCGGCAACCGGTGCGCCCGTCTCGTTCGCTCGGGCACTGGTCCGCAACACCCTGAAGATCGGTGTGCCGTGGCTGATCGGCCACGCCGCCGCCATCGCCATCGTCGGGGCGAGCGCCGAGGCGTCCGTGCCGCCGCAGGTGTGGGTGCTGACCGCGGTCGCCTACGTGCTCCCGCTCTCGTACGTCGTGTCGCTGTTCATCGGCAGCGGTCGGACGCCGTACGACCTCGCGGCCCGCACGGTCGTACGGCAGGCCTAGGAACCGGAGAGCAACGCGGTCACGTGGCGGGTCAGCCACGGGGTGTCGGCCGGCGAGAGGTGGACCCACTCCTCGTCGCCCACCCGTTCGGTGGTCAGGGCGTAGCGGCCTGCGGCGGTGTCGGTCCAGCTCAGGGTGCGCGAACGGCCGGAAGGTCCGTTGACGGCCAGTTGACCGGTCGACTTGCGCGCGGAGTCCACCAGGGTGGTGATCGACCGGGTAGCGCGGCCGGTGATGTGCGCCTGGGCGAGGGCGCGTTCCATCGCGGCGTGCCCGGAGGTGGCGTAGGCGTCCATCGCGGCGGAGAAGACGGACCTGGGCATCCGCACCTGCTCACCCGGACCGGCCGGGGCGTCGCCGATGATCCTGGTGATCGCGGACGGCAGGTCGGTGATGGGTTCCAGGGCCACTTCACGGTCGTTCAGCACGACCAGCACGCCGCGGGTGCCCCTGGACGTCGCCAACACCCGCCACGGGTGCGGTCGGAAGACCAGGGCGTCGATGGAGATCGCGCCGTGCGACAGCAGGCCGAACAGGTCTTCCAGCTCCGACGAGATCTCCTCGCCGTCCGCCAGACCGGCCTCGGTCAACGTGCGGAGGACGTCGGCGCCCAACGCGTCCCGTTCGTCCATCGTCTCGCCGTGCGAGGGCACCTCGAGCGGGTACGGCGGCTCGCCCACCCCCAGGTCCTCCCACAACAGGTCGAACTCCAGGTGGGACAGGACGACCGCGGTCGCCGAACGTCGCGCCATGGGCAACGAAGGTAGCGGCCGGCGGCGTCTGCCGCGGCCGGATGGGCAACACCGGTGGCTACGCTGCTCACCGTGGACGTCGCCGGCGGGTTCCTCACGGTGCGGGCCTCCGGTGCGGCGGCGGCCAAAGCCGCGCTCAGCGGGGGTGCGTCCACGCCAGAGCACATCCAGCTGCTGATCGGCTGCACGGTCCCGAAGGACGTGCCCGGCAACGGGACGGCGCTTCGGTTTCCCGACTGCGCGCTGCACGTCCTGCCCACCGTGGTGATGCTGACGGTGGCCGAGGCGCGGCTGACGGTCGGCTTCGGCGAGCTGAAACCGCTGATGTTCCAGCCGGTTCCGGTCGACGCGGCGCTGGAGTCCGTCTTCTCCGGCGCGGTGGCGCACGTGCTCGCCGCCGCGCACGTCCTGGACCCGCACGGCCTGTCCCACCACCTCTTCGGGCTGGCCGAGCTGGTGTTGCGCAGCGCCCTGCGCGCCGAACTGGACCGCGTGGACTCGTTGGTCGCACGGCGGCGCGACGCGTTGGAGTACATGCGGGAGCACCTGTCGGACCCGAACCTGGGCGCGGACCGGGTGGCCGAGGCGTTGTTCATCTCCCGCCGCCGCCTCTACCAGCTGTTCGACGATGGGCAGGGCGTGTCCGAGCGCATCCGCGGCCTGCGGATCGACCGGGCGAAGGCGTTGCTGGCCGACCCGGCGAAGGCGGCGCGCGGCATCGGCGAGATCGCCAAGGACTGCGGTTTCGTCAGCGCCGCGCACTTCTCCCGGACGTTCCGCCAGGTGGTCGGCCGGACGCCGAGCGAGTTCCGTGCCCGCTGACCGTGCCGGCAGTGGAGACTTTGGCGTCGCCGAACCGCATGCCCGACACGAACCGGCCCGCGACGCCCGCCACGTCGAGCCAGCCGCGCCCGGTCGGCGAGTGCAGCGTGAACACCGCCAGCCGCGGGTGGTCCGGATCGGTCACCACGACCTGCAACTGGGCGCCCGGCCCGGAAACCGGGATGCGTTCCACGATCATCACCGGGTAGCCGGTCGCCGTCTCACCCCGGGTGACCTCGCGGATCGCCGGGCCGTCGAGCGGGAAGTCCAGTCCGGGCCGGTCGACCGGAACCACGCACGCCATCAGCAGCGCCGGATCCGCGTCCCGGTGCTCGACCACGGCCAGCAGCCCGGCGTTGTGCCGGTGCGCCAGCTCGGCGGCCTGCGTCGCGGACACCTCGAGACCGGGGTCACGCGTGCCCTTGAGCCGACGCAGCACGGCTAACAGTTCTGCGGCGGTGTGTTCGGGGGTGCCGAGCGCCACCGGGGTCACCCCCGGCACGGGATCAAGTCTCACCCGAGCCCCGCCCGGAACGCCGCTGCCGCGCCCTTCGTGGACGCCGGTCGACTACCCCCGAGCAGCACGGACGCCAGCTCGGCGGTGATCGACGAGAAGCCGGCGAGGGTGTCCGCGATCGCGGTCGACGGCTCCTCCGACCGCAACCGTTCGGCGACCCGCCTGGCCTCCGCGCGGTGGTCGCGCTCCAACAGCCGGGCCTCCTCCAGCACCTCGTCCAGCTGCCGCCGCAGGTCGTCGTGCCGCGTCACGGCCCGCTCGTGCGCCTCGCCGTCGGCCGCGGTGAAGCTCGCCATGGCTCCGGTCCGGTCGACCTCGTCGGCGGCGTCGGCGAGCGCCCGCCGCACACCCAGCGCCCGCCGGTCCAGCTCCTCGGCCCGCCGCTGGTTGCCCAACAGCGTGGTGGCCCAGCCGTCGAGCACCTCGGCCGCCGCCCGCATCGCGCGCCGCACCGCCGTCAGCTCCGACACCACCGCCTCCAACCGGGTCCTGAACCCGTCCGCCGCCGCACCCGTCCACCCTTCCGGCGGCTCACCGGGAACCGTGAAGGCGACCGCGCACCGCTCGCTCGCCGCCGCCACCGCCCCCGCGTGGCCCGGCGTGGGGTCGAACCCCAGGCCCCGGTAGTCAGTCATGGCGCAGCTCGTCGGCCTGCCGGTACGTCTCGGCCGCCGCCCGCACCCCGTCCGCCTCCGCGTCCAACCGCAAGCCGCGCAACGTCCGCGCCCACTCGGCCACGAGTTGCCCGACCGCCTCCGTGACGCCCTCGGGGCCGAGGTCGCCCACCGGTCCGTCCACAGTGGACGCGGCGGCGCGGACCTCGTCGGCGGTCTCGTCCAACCGGCCGGCGAACGCGGTCAGCGCGTCCGGCTCGACCCGGTAGCCGTCGCTCATTCGCCGAGCACCGGCGGGAACGCGGGCGGCAGGTCGTCCAGCAGGTCGAGGCCGTTGTCGTAGCGGTTGCGGTGCTCGCCGTCCTCCTCGCGGTTGCCCGGCGCCATCGGCGGGTACATGCCGAAGCCCTGCGGGCCGCCCGCGCCGACGACCGGTCCGATGCCGCCCCTGGCCGCCGCGCCACCGGGCACCGCGCCGAGCACACCGGACGCGCCACCAGGGCCGATCGGTCCGAACGAACCGCCGCCGTACCCGCCGTGGCCACTGCCCGGCATCCCGTGGACACCGCCGTGTCCCGGAGTGCCGAACGCGCCGTAACCACCGGGCACGCCCACCGCCGGTGCGGCAGCCGCTGCCACCGACGTCGTGCCCTCGCCCGGCACCACACCGGGCGTAGGCGTGGGCACAACCGGGGAAACAGGCGCGGGCGCGGGTAAGGGAGCGGGCACGGGCCGGTGGTCGGGCTCGATCCGGGCGACGCCGGGCGCGTGCTCGAACGTCGGCAGCGTGGTGTGCACGCCGCGGCTGGCAGCCTCGTACTCCTCCATCACCCGAACCGCCTCGGCCATCGCCGCCTGCTGCTCCTTCTTGGACGGCATGTGGTCGTCCAGCAGCTGGTCCAGCATGTAGGCGCCCTGCGGCCCGTCAAGCGTGGTCACGTCGTACCCGTCGCGGAACCACCGCTCGGCGTCCGGGTGCACCGGCTCCGGCATCCGCCTGGCAGCCTCGTCCACCGCCGACGTGTACGCGTCGAGCCCTGAGCCAACCGCGTACGCCCGCTGCGACGCGTCCGCCGCCCACTCGGTGAGCCGCGACGCCGACCCGGCCGCCGCCACCGCCGACGGACCGCGCCACGACACCACGAGCTGCTGCACGATCGTGCGCACGTCGGCGGTGGCCTGGTCGACCTCGTCCGCCAAGGAGCGCCACGCGACCGTCCGGGTGGTCATCCGCGCGGTGTCCGCGGACTTCACCATGTCCCACAGCGTCCGGTGCGTGTACGCGTTCCAGTTGATCTTGCCGAAGTTCTCCGGCTGCCGGTTCGCCCGCTGGCGCCGGATCCGCCGCTCTCCCCGACGCCGGGCGGCCGCGGAGGGCTTGTGGTTCTTGGAGTAGTACTCGTCCCGGTTCACAGCCGCCTCAGCCCTTCGGCCACCTGCTCGTCCTCGGCCTGGTGCGTCGCGCCGACCCGGTGCAACGCGTCGCGCAACGTCTCCAGCTCGTCCAGGTACGACCGCAGCGCCGCCTGCACGCCGCCTCCCAGCTCGCCGGCACGCAGCCCGAACGCCTGCCGCATGTGCCGCGCCACCGGACCCCGTCCGTCGCCGAGCGGCTGCCCCAGCTCGCCGCCGGCCCGGCCCAGCAGCTCCGACAGGGTGCCGTGCAGCTCGGCCAGGCGCGACTCGGCCCGGGTGAACTCGTCCAGGTCCACCTCGATCCGGTCACCACCCTCGGCGACCACACCCGCCGCACCCGCCCCGGTCGGCGGCGCGATCACCGGCACAACGGCCCCATGCCGCTCATCCCGCAGCTCTTCGCGCATCCGCCTGGCGTCCTCGACGCCGCGCACCCTGACGACCATGCCCCATATCGTGGTGTGCCCGCGCGCACGTGACCAGAGCGGGTGCACGGTGGGAGAAGCAGCGGTGCACGGTGGGACAAGGGACTGTGCCGTGCTGCTAGCGCTCCCGATCACACCGGTACGCCGAGTAGAGGAACGCGCCGACGAACCCACCGACGCAGACGATCACAAGCGCCGCTTGTGAGTTGATCGCCTCGCACAGCCATAGCCGGCCCGTGATGATCACGGCCGCCGGTTTCGTGACCGGTCACCCAAGGTGTCGACGATGTGCTGCCGCGTCGCCGCGTCAGCGTTGACGAACGCCTTGACCAGCGCCTCGGCCAGATCGGAGCTGTCAACGATGACTTCGAGGTCGTGGGGCAGCTCCACGTCCGCCATCACGACACCCTCGGAGCGGGGAGTTCTTGAAGCTGCCGAAGGACTTCGGTCAGATTCGACTGCGTTGACCAGACCGGCGCACCGCCCGGATCCAGCCGCACGGCACGCGCGGCCATGAGCCCGGCCGTGAACAGGTGGTCACGCTGACACGTAGACGAACACCGCCGTCACCGGACACCCACCCCCGAACTGGTAAAGACGTGTTGACCAGTTGTACTGCGGCAGTGGTGGGCAAACTGGTCAATACCAGTTCGACCGCTTAACTCGAACAGGCGCAACCACGGTCGGTAGGCTCGATCAACCGGCGTGGCGTGCAGCGGAGGAGGCGGCAACGGTGATCGACAAGTCGAGCGGCGTGCCCGCGTATCGCCAAGTCGCCACAGCCATTCGCGCCAAGATCGACTCGGGCGAGTACGCGCCCGGAACGCCGATCCCGTCGGAACGCGTGCTGGTCGATCAGTACGGCGTCAGCCGCCCGACGATCCGTGACGCCATCGCGTTGCTACGCCAGGAGGGCGCGTTGATCGCGGAGCATGGCCGTGGCGTGTTCGTCCGGCCACGGACAACGGTGGTCCGACTGTCCCGGTCCCGACTGTCACGGGAAGCCCGATCGGCGAACCGCGGCGCGTTCCTCGGCGACGCCACCGCCGGAGGATTCACGCCGTCCACCACGATGAAGGTCCGCTTCGATCCTGCCGACGAACGCACGGCGGAGCTACTCGGGATCGACGCCGGCGAGGAAGTCACCGTGAGGGACCGGGTGATGCGTGCCGACGGCCTGGCAGTCATGATCGCGGTATCCCGGCTGCCACGCTCGGTCACACGCGGAACTGCGATCGAAGTGGTCGACACCGGCCCCGGTGGCGCGTACGCGCGGCTCGAAGAGTCCGGACACCGACTCGACCACTTCGAAGAGATCGTCTCCGCCAGGATGCCCACACCTGAGGAAGCCTCGATCTTGCAGCCCTCATCCGGCGTACCGGTGATCAGAGTGACGCGTGTGGCCTACGCGGCAGACCGCGCAGTCGAGGTCAACGACATGACCATGGCCGGCGATCGCTACGAGTTGATCTACCACATCCCGGCTGATTGATCAGCCCAGCAGCGGCGGTGCACGGGGGGACAAGGGACTGTGCGAAAATCGTCCCCCGTGCCGTCACCTGCCGTTCACGCGCGCGCCGTGCTGCTCGCCGGTCCCTCCGGTTCGGGCAAGTCCACCCTCGCCGCCAAGCTGGGTCTCCCCGTGCTGCGACTGGACGACTACTACCGCGAGGGCCACGATCCGCTCCTCCCCCGTGACGACGCCGGCCGCCCGGACTGGGACTCCGAGGGCTCCTGGAACACCGCCGACGCGCTGGCCGCCGTGGTCGAGTTGGCCACCACCGGCACGGTCGAGGCGCCGGTGTACGTCCTCGGCGAGGACAGGCGGGTGGGCTGCCGCACGGTGACCGCGCCGGACCTGTTCATCGCCGAAGGCCTGTTCGCGGACCGGCTGGTGGCGGGCTGCCGCGAGGCGGGCGTGCTGGCGGACGCCATCGTGCTCGCGCCGAACGCCGTGGTGACGTTCGCGCGCCGGTTCGCCCGGGACGTCGCGGAGGCCCGCAAGCCGGTGCCGCTCCTGGCCCGCCGCGGCCTGCGGCTGATGACCGAGCACTCGGGCGTGGTGCGGCGGTGCGTGGACGCGGGCATGCGGCCGGTCCGCCCGCACCTCGTGCGACCTGCCACGATCGGGGAGAGGGCGCCCGCGGCGGTGTAGCCGGACGGCGTCGGGGGTACTGCTGCCGGCATGGCTGTGTTCGAGCATGAGCAGACGATCCCGGTGGACGCGGGGGTGGTGTTCGACCTCGCCAAGGACGTGACCGCGATGGAGGCCTGGCTGCCGGACGGGCTCCAGGTCGAGTCGAGCGGCCCGGAACGGGTCACCGGACGGGTGTCGATGGGTGACGAGGTCGACGAGGGTGACGGCTACCTCGCCGCGGACGATGAACAGCGCCGGCTGGAGTGGGGCGATTTGGCGGGCGGCGGCTATTCGGGGTGGCTCCAGGTGGACGAGGAAGGCCCCGGCCGCTGCCGCGTGGTGCTTCACCTCGATGTGAGTGGTGATCATCCCGAAGCCGTCGGTGGTGAAGCACACGAAATAACGGACGAATACATCGAGCAGGCCCTGAGCCGGCTCGCAGCGCTTGCCATGCAGAGCGTTACGTGACTGTTTTCACTGATCATCGAGTTTGAACCCGGAAAAGCGCCGCCTAGTGTGAACGCCGTTCACCGGGTACGTCTGCACGTCGAGGCTCCGGATCGTCTTCAAGGGAGCTTCGATGTTCCGCGCTTTGCGGGGCCGCAACTACCGTCGTTGGGCATTCGCCGATCTCATTTCGGTGACCGGCTCGTGGATGCAGTTGATCGGTCTCAACTGGGTCGTGCTGGAAAGCACCGGCTCGGCCACTTCCGTCGGCCTTTCGGTGCTGCTGGGCACCCTGCCGTCCGTGCTGCTCGGCCCGTGGGCCGGCTCGCTCGCCGACCGGCTGCCGGTGCGCCGGATCATCCTGACCTGTCAGTCCCTGCACGCCGTGCTGGCCGCGTTGCTGGCGCTCGTGGTGTGGCAGGGAGCGCCGATCACGGCGGTGTTCGCGTTGACGTTCGTGTCGGGCCTGGTGTCGGTGTTCGACGGGCCCGCGCTGGGCCGCTACGGGGCGCAGGTGGTGCCCCGGGAAGACCTGGGCAACGCCGTCGCGCTCGGCTCGGTGCTCAGCTCCACCGGCCGCATCCTGGGCATGAGCAGCGCCGCGGTGCTCGCCGCCGCGTTCGGCTCGCCGATGCTGTTCGTGATCAACGCGCTGAGCTTCGTGGCCGTGATCTTCGCGGTGCTCGCCATCCGCCGGGACGAGCTGCACCCGTTGGAGGCCAGCCCGCCCGGCCGGGTCGGTGTCGCCGCCGGCCTGCGTTACGTCACCGCCAGCGGGCGGCTGCTCCTGCTGTTCGCGCTCGGTTTCACGCTGTCCAGCCTGGGCCGCAACTACCAGGTCACGATGGCCGCGATGAGCCCGGACGCGACCACGTACGGCCTGCTGTCGACGGTGTTCGCGGTCGGCACGGTGCTGGGCGGGCTGGCCGCGGCGGCGCGGAAGACGTTGACCGTGCGGCTGCTGCTCGCGGTCGCGTGCGGGACGAGCCTGCTCCAGGTCACCAGCGGGCTCGTGCCCGGGATGCTCGGGTTCGCCATCGTGCTGCTGCCGATCGCGGCGGGCGCGGTGGTCATCGACACGACCATGAGCACGCGGATCCAGCTGGACACCGAGGACGGCATGCGCGGCCGACTGCTGGCGGTCAACTCGGCCGTCGGCGCGGCGGCGGGCGCGGCCGGCGCTCCGCTGCTGGGCTTCCTGTGCGAGCGGATCGGCGCTCCGGAGACGTTGGTCCTCGCGGGCGCGCTCACCCTGCTCGGCACGGTGTTCGCGGCGTCCGTGCTGGCCGCCCCGGCCCACCGCCGGACCGCGTTGGCGCACCGCGTGCTGCGGCGTCCGCACCAGCCGCCGGCGCCCGCCGGGCACCCGCATGGAGCAGTGCGGCCTGGGAACCGTCCCAGGCGGCGTGCCCGCGTCCGGGTGTAGCACCACGCGTCCACAGGGCCGTACGCACTAGGCCGCACGGATGCAGTGCGTAGTGGCCCATTCACAGAACGATGTGGGCGAGGCTACAGTCAGGTCGTTCCTGGGAGCGCTCCCAGAACCTCAATGAGGAGGTGAACGACGTGACGGCCCGACGATGGATCGCGCTGGCCGCGGCCGGTGTGGCCGGCCTGCTGATCGCGACGCTCTTGAACGTGGTCAGCCCGACCACGGCGTCCGCACACGGCGCCATGATGAAGCCGGGCAGCCGGACCTTCCTGTGTTGGCGGGACGGCCTGACCCCGCAGGGCAACATCCAGCCGAAGAACCCCGGTTGCGCCGCGGCGGTGGCGGCGGGTGGCGACAACGCCCTCTACAACTGGTTCGGCGTGTTGCGTTCGGACGGGGCCGGCCGCACCAGCGGCTTCATCCCCGACGGCAAGCTGTGCAGCGGCAACAACCCGACGTTCGCCGGGTTCGACGTCGCCCGCAACGACTTCCCGGTGACCCACCTGACGGCCGGCGCCAACTTCGGCTGGTCGTACAACAAGTGGGCCGCGCACCCCGGCACGTTCCACCTGTACGTCACCAAGGACAGCTGGAGCCCGACCCGTCCGCTGGCGTGGAGCGACCTGGAGAGCACGCCGTTCCACAGCGTCACGAACCCGGCGAACAGCGGCGCCGTCGGCTCGGTCGAGGGCCAGTACTACTGGAACGCGAACCTGCCGTCCGGCAAGTCCGGTCGCCACATCATCTACTCGGTGTGGACCCGGTCGGACAGCACGGAGACGTTCTACAACTGCTCCGACGTGACGTTCGACGGCGGCAACGGCGAGGTGACCGGTATCGGCGGCGGCAACACGACCACCACCACTACCACCACCACGACGACGAGCACGTCGACCAGCACCACGACGCCGACCAGCACCACCACGACGACCCCGACCACCACCACCACGACGCCGTCGGGCGACTCGAAGTGCATGGCGATCTACAAGATCACCAGCGCGTGGTCGGGCGGCTTCCAGGGCGAGGTCGAGCTGATGAACCACAGCACAGCCTCGTACAACGGCTGGACCGCTACGTGGACCTACGCCAACGGTCAGTCGATCAACAGCCTGTGGAGCGGCGTCAAGTCCGGCTCCGGGGCACAGGTGATCGTCAAGAACGCGGCGTGGAACGGCACGGTGGCGCCTGAGGCGTCGGTCAAGTTCGGCTTCACGGCCACCTACTCGGGCAGCACCAACTCGCTGCCCACGGTGACCTGCACGAGCCCGTAGTTCTCCACGGGCGGCCAGTCGCAGTCAGTCGAAGCGGCTAGTCCAGGCGGAACCCGAACGGGAGCTCCAGCCGGTGTTGGGCGAGAAGCCCGGTGTCGGCCAGGAGCTCCCGTGTCGGTCCGTCGGCCACCACGACACCGCCGTCGATCAACACGCTGCGCGGGCACAGCTGCAAGGCGTAGGGCAGGTCGTGCGTGACCATCAGCATGGTGCGGTCCAACCCCAGCAACACCTCGGCCAGCTCCCGGCGGGCCACCGGTTCCAGGTTCGCCGAGGGCTCGTCGAGCACCAGGATCTCCGGGTCGCAGGCCAGCACGGTCGCCAGCGCGACACGGCGGCGCTGACCGCCGGACAGGTGCAGCGGCGACCGGTCCCCGAACTCCTCCATGCCGACCGCGCGCAACGCGTGGTCCACCCGTTCGTCCAGTTCCGCGCCGCGCAGCCCGAAGTTCGCCGGGCCGAACGCCACGTCCTGCCGCGCGGTGGGCAGGAAGAGCTGGTCGTCCGGGTCCTGGAAGACCACCCCGACGCGGCGGCGGATCTCCTTGAGGTGCTCCTTCGCCACCGGCAGCCCGGCCACCTCGACCCGGCCGGAACCACCGCCCAGCACGCCGTTGAGGTGCAGCACGAACGTCGTCTTGCCCGCGCCGTTGGGGCCGAGCACGGCGACGCGCTCGCCGCGTTCGACCGTGAGATTGATGCCGAACAGGGCCTGGTGGCCGTCCGGGTAGGCGTAGGCCAGCCGCTCGACCACGAGCGCGGGCGCGGACCGTTGCGGCGCCACGACTTCCGGCGATCCCCCGCCGTCGGGCATCCGGCCCGTCCACCCGCGCGACACCATGGCGAGGTGCACCCTTTCACCGCGTTCGTAGGAGCGGATGAACAGGCTGCCGATGCCCCTTGCGGTCGCGCCGAGCTGCCACAGGAACCTCGGGTCGTCACCGCGGGAGATCCGCGCCACCCGCATCCGCTTGGCCTCGCCCACGATCACCTCGGCGTAGCGGAGCATCAGCGTGGCGATGGTGATCATGACCGACGGCATCCGCAGCCGTTGCAGGCCCAGCAGGATGTCCTGGGGGGCGGTGGTGGCGGCGAGCGTCAGCGAGGTCAGCAGGCCGAGCGTGCCCTTGGCCAGGATGTTCCAGCCGGCCAACGCGCCCTCTTCGGACACGGACACGCCCAGCACGTCGACCCGGTCGCCCGCGCCGGTGAACGGCAGGAGCAGGGCCAGCAGCACGAACGGCGCCTCGATCACCGACCGTGCGGCGAACCAGCGCACCGGGACCCGTGCCACGGCCCAGACCGCGGTGAGGGCGAGCAGGTAGACGCCGAACGCCCAGAACGCCTCGCGGGGCGTGGCCACCACGCACAGCACCGCCACCACCGTGGCGACGATCTTCGTCTGCGGGGTGAGGCGGTGCACCGGCGAGTCGCCGGGCCGGTGCAGGAACCCGTGGCCGGCGCTCACCTCACATCGGAACGCTTGCGCAGCAACCAGAACAGCCCACCCGCGAGGGCCAGCGTGGCGACGACGCCGAGGACGCCGGCGAGCCCGGTGAACCGGTCGTCACCGCCCACCGCGTAGTCCGCCAGCGGTGACCCGGCCAGCGGGTGCTCCCGCGCGTGTTCGGCGATGCCGTGCTGCTCGGTGACGTGGTCGAGCCCGTCCGGGTCCGAGTCGGCGAAGTAGGAGACGGCGCCCGCCAGCACCAGGCTGACCACCGCGAACCATGCGAAGAAGCGCTTGTTCACGCCTTCAGCTCCAGCTTCTGCGGCACGCCGCGCAACAGGTACACGAGGTCCGGTCGGGCCGAGGCGACCGCCGTCACGGTGACCGCGGTGATCACGCCCTCGCCGATGCCGATGAGCACATGCACGCCGAGCACGGCGGCGGCGACCGTGCCGAACGCGACACCGCCCTGGCCGCCGATCGCGTACTCCAGCACGAAGCCGAACGACGCGAGGACCGTGTTGACCAGGGCGGACACGAACGCGACCGCCGCCAAACCGCCCTTGTTGCGGGTGGCGAGCTTCCGCAGCGCGACGGCCGTCAGGTAGCCGACCGCGGTGCCGATCAGGGCCATGTTGGTGATGTTCGCGCCGAGCGCGGTGACGCCGCCGTCGGCGAAGAAGAGGGACTGGACGACCAGCACGATCGTCACGCACAGCGCGCCGACCCACGGTCCGACCAGGATCGCGGCCAGCGCGCCGCCGAGCAGGTGGCCGCTGACGCCGGGCAGGACCGGGAAGTTCAGCATCTGGGTGGCGAACACGAACGCCGCCACCAGGCCGGCCAGCGGCGCGGTCCGGTCGTCGAGGTCGCCGCGGGCCTTGGCCAGCGCCACGCCAACCCCGACCACCGCGACCGCCACGAACAGCAGCGACGTCGGCGCGTCGAGCAGGCCGTCGCTCATGTGCATTGCTACCGGATCGGACACGTGCTCCACGCTAGTTGCAAGTAGCCCGCTATGGCCAGCAGATTGCAACAACGATTCCGATCACACCTCAGGCCCACTGCCCTGGTCTTCGCCGCGACTGGCGCGTGTCGGCACTTGGTGCGCTTGCCCGACGCGTTACCGGGTTGCACAAGTTCATCTGCTGCTCGTTCAGTGGCCGGCCTGACCAGGGCGGATCGGGTGGGCGTTGCTCACTGGGCGTTACCACTATGCTCTGCCTGCGATGACTCTCACCGACCGCCTGCCGGCCACCCCCGACCCCGACCTCCTCTACGACGCCTTCTCAGAGTGGGCGCAGGAGCGGGGGCTGTCGCTGTACCCGGCGCAGCAGGAGGCGTTGATCGAGATCGTCTCCGGCTCGAACGTCATCCTCAGCACCCCCACCGGCTCCGGCAAGTCGCTGGTCGCCATCGGCGCGCACTTCGCCGCCCTCGCGGAGGGCAAGCGGACGTTCTACACCGCCCCCATCAAAGCCCTCGTGTCGGAGAAGTTCTTCTCCCTGATCGACACCTTCGGCGCCGAGAACGTCGGCATGATGACCGGCGACGCGAGCGTCAACGAGACCGCTCCCATCATCTGCTGCACCGCCGAGATCCTGGCCAACATCGCCCTGCGCGACGGCACGAAGGCCGACGTCGGCCAGGTCGTGATGGACGAGTTCCACTTCTACTCCGAGCCGGACCGCGGCTGGGCGTGGCAGGTGCCGCTGATCGAACTGCCGCAGGCCCAGTTCCTCCTCATGTCGGCCACGCTCGGCGACGTCGCTTTCTTCGAGAAGGACCTCACCCGCCGCACCGACCGCACGACGACGGTGGTCCGCTCCGCCGAACGCCCCGTCCCGCTGAACTTCCAGTACGTCACCACCCCGCTGCACGAGACCATCGAAGAGCTCCTGCACGGCCGCGAGGCTCCGATCTACGTCGTGCACTTCACCCAGGCCTCCGCCCTCGAACGCGCCCAGTCGCTGATGAGCGTGAACGTCGCCACCCGCGCCGAGAAGGACGCCATCGCGTCCACGATCGGCCGCTTCCGCTTCACCTCCGGCTTCGGCAAGACGCTGTCCCGCCTGGTCCGGCACGGGATCGGGGTGCACCACGCGGGCATGTTGCCGAAGTACCGGCGGCTGGTGGAGCAGCTCGCCCAGGCCGGCCTGCTGAAGGTCATCTGCGGCACGGACACGCTCGGTGTGGGCATCAACGTCCCCATCCGCACGGTCGTCTTCACCGCGCTGTCGAAGTACGACGGCCAGCGCACCCGGCACCTCAAGGCCCGCGAGTTCCACCAGATCGCGGGACGGGCGGGCCGCGCGGGCTACGACACCATCGGCACGGTCGTGGTGCAGGCGCCCGACCACGTGGTGGAGAACGAGAAGGCGCTGGCCAAGGCCGGTGACGACCCGAAGAAGCGGCGCCGGGTGGTGCGCAAGAAGGCGCCCGAGGGTTTCGTGTCGTGGAGCGACCAGACGTTCGAACGGCTGAAGACCGCCGAGCCGGAGTCGCTGACGTCCAGCTTCCAGGTCAGCCACGCCATGCTGCTGAACGTGATCGGCCGGCCCGGTGACGCGTTCGGCGCGATGCGGCACCTGCTGGAGGACAACCACGAGGAACGGCCCGCGCAGCGCAGGCACATCCTCCGGGCCATCCAGATGTACCGGGGCCTGCTGGCCGCGGGCGTGGTGGAGCGGCAGGGCGGCGAGATCCGGCTCACCGTGGACCTCCAGGTGAACTTCGCGCTCAACCAGCCGCTGTCGCCGTTCGCGCTGGCCGCGATCGAGCTGCTGGACCGCGAGACGCCGAGCTACCCGCTGGACGTCCTGTCCGTGATCGAGTCCACTCTGGACGATCCGCGCCAGGTGCTGTCCGCGCAGGAGCACAAGGCGCGCGGCGAGGCGATCGGCGCGATGAAGTCCGAGGGCATCGAGTACGACCAGCGGATGGAGCTGCTGGACGAGGTGACGTACCCGAAGCCGCTCGCCGAGCTGCTGGACGCCGCGTTCACCACGTACCGGCGCGGGCACCCGTGGGTCGCCGACCACCACCTGTCGCCGAAGTCCGTGGTGCGGGACATGTTCGAACGGGCGATGACGTTCACCGAGTACGTCTCGTACTACCAGCTGGCACGCTCGGAAGGCCTGGTGCTGCGGTACCTGGCCGACTCGTACAAGGCGTTGCGGCAGACCGTGCCCGAGGACGCCAAGACCGAGGAGCTGAGCGACCTCCAGGAGTGGCTGGGCGAGCTGGTCCGGCAGGTCGACTCCAGCCTGCTGGACGAGTGGGAGAAGCTGCGCAACCCCGCCCAGGAAGCGGCGGAGACCTCGATCAGCGACTCGCCGCCCGCGGTCACGGGCAACGTGCGCGCGTTCCGGGTGCTGGTGCGCAACGCGTTGTTCCGGCGCGTCGAGCTGGCGGCCCGGCGCAACTACTACGAGCTGGGACAGCTGGACGCCGAGGCGGGCTGGACCGCCGAGGAGTGGCAGGACGCGCTGGAGCCGTACTTCGAGGAGCACGACGAGATCGGCATGGGGCCGGACGCGCGCGGACCGGCGCTGCTGACGATCACCCAGGAGCCGGGGCTGTGGCGGGTCCGGCAGGCGTTCGACGACCCGGCGAAGGACCACGACTGGGGCTTCACCGCCGAGGTCGACCTGGCCGAGTCGGACGAGATCGGCACGGCCGCGCTGCGGATCACCGAAGTGGGCAGGCTGTAGGAAGCGTCGGGTCCATCCGGTGGTACTCCGGTGCGAACCGGAGCACCAGCATGTCAACGTCGGGAGAGAACGGAGGCGGTTGACCCTGTCGCAGGACGAGTTCGGCGTGCTGGGGCCCCTCGTGGTCCGCCGGGACGGCCGTTCGGTCCCGGTCACCGCCGCCAAGCACCGCATCGTCCTCGCGACCCTGCTGCTGAGCGCGAACCGCTCGGTGCCCACGAGCGACCTGATCCGCCGGGTGTGGGGCGACACGCCGCCGGACCGCGCCGCCCAGACGCTGCCGGTGTACGTGATGCGGTTGCGGCGCACGCTCGGCGACCCGCAGCTCATCCACACCACCCCCACCGGCTACCGGATCGACCTGCCGCCCGACGCGCTGGACCTGCACCGGTTCGAGGCGCTGGCCGAGCGGGGCGCGGCACTGGCCGCCGCCGAGGACTTCCCGGCCGCCGCGGCGGTGTACGAGCAGGCGCTGGACTGCTGGCGCGGCACGCCGCTGGCCGACGTGCCGTCCGACTCGCTGCACGAGACGGAGGCGCCGAACCTCGCCGAGCGGCGGCTGCGGGTGATCTCCGAGCTGGTGGACGTGAAGCTGCGGCTGGACCGGTGCGACGAGGTGATCGCGGACCTGCGCCGGCTGACCGCGCAGCACCCGTTGCGGGAGCCCTTCTGGTCGCAGCTCATGGTGGCGCTGTACCGGGTGGACCGGCAGGCGGACGCGCTGGACGCGTACCGGCAGGCGTCGACGGCGTTGGCGCGGGAGCTGGGCGTCGATCCCAGCGACTCGCTGCGCGCGGTGCACCACGCGATCCTGACCGGCGATCCCGCGCTGTACCAGCCGGCCGCGAGCACGTGGGCGCCGGTGTCGCAGCTGCCCGCGCCGGTGGGCAACTTCGTGGGACGCGGCGCGGAGCTGGCCAGGGTGACGGGGCTGCTGACGCGTTCGACGGCGACCGTGCTGGTGTGCGGGCCGCCGGGGGTGGGCAAGACCGCGTTCGCCACGTCGGTGGGGCACGCGGTGCGCGACCGGTACCCGGACGGGCAGCTGTACGTGAACCTGCGCGGGTACTCCACGTCGCCGCCGCTGTCGACGTCCGCGGTGCTGGCGCGGTTCCTGCGGGCGATGGACGTGCGGACCGACCACATCCCGGTGGACGAGGAGGACCTGGTCCGCAACTACCGGGCCCGGCTGCGCGGCCGGCGGGTGCTGATCACGCTGGACAACGCGGCGTCGGTCGACCAGGTGCTGCCGCTGCTGCCCGGCGACCCCGGCTGCTCGGTGGTGATCACCAGCCGCAACGAGCTGAAGTTGCGTGCCACGGCGGTGCGGCTGGACGTGCTGCGGGTCGACGAGGCGTGGAAGCTGCTGGCGCGGTCGCTCGGGCCGGAGGCGGCGGTGGCGCAGTTCGACGCGCTGAGCGAGCTGGCGCGGCTGTGCGGGTACCTGCCGTTGGCGTTGCGGATCGCGTTGGGCAACCTGGTCGGCGCGCCGCACGCCGACGTCGCGTCCTATGTGGACGAACTGCGCGGCGGTGACCGGCTGTCCGCGCTGGCGGTGGACAACGACGACACGGCGGCGGTGCGGCGGGCGTTCGACCTGTCGTACGCGGCGTTGACGCCGGACGCGGCGCGGCTGTTCCGGTTGGCGGGGCTGGTCCCGGGGCCGGATTTCAGCGTGTCCGGTGTGGCGGCGTTGCTGGACACCCCGGACGACGTGGCCGGAGGGCTGCTGGAGGACTTGGCGTCGGCGCACCTGGTGCAGCGGGTCGGGTCGGACCGGTTCGCGCTGCACGACCTGCTGCACGTGTACGCGGCGGACCGGGCCGAGGCGGCCGGTGACGACGTGGAGGCGGCGCGGCGGCGGCTGTTCGACTGGTACCTGCGCACCTCGATCGAGGTCGGCGACGTGCTGTACCCGGAACTGGGCGTGTCCGGGCCGCCGCGGCTGAGCCCGGACGTCGCGCGGGCGTGGCTGGACGCGGAACGGGCCAGCGTGCTGGCGGCGACCGAGCACTGCGCGGTGCACGGGCCGTTGCCGATGACGTGGAAGTTGATCGACGCGGTCGGCGGGTACTTCGGGTCGCACGGGCACCACGTGGAGTTCGTGCACGCGATCGACGCCGCGCTGGGCGCCGCACGGGCGGCGGGCGACCACGACGCCGAGACGTTGATGGCGGTGTGGCTGGCGGCGGAGCACCGGAACCTGGGCGACCTACGTGCCGCTCAGCGGTACCTGCGGTCGGCCGTGCCGACTGGGCGGACGGTGTGGCTGCACACCGGGTTGGACGGGGTGGTGCACCTGGAGCTGGGCGACATCCCGGCCGCGTCCGCCTCGTTCGAGCGGATGATGTCGTTGAGCGGTGAGCCGTGGGCCGGGCCGCACGTGCGGATCGGGGCGCTGGCCGGGCTCGGCGCGTTGCGGATGATGCGCGGCGAGCTGGCGGCGGCGGAGTCGTTGCTGGGTGAGGCGCTGGATCTGGCGCGGTCGGCCGACGGGATGAACGTCGAGGCCACGTGCGCCGCGTTGCTCGCGCGGTGCCGCATCGCGGCCGGTGACCACCGGCAGGCCGTGGAGCTGCTGCGGCACGCGCTGGCCGCGTGGTACCGGACGGGTGCCCGGCACGCGCGGGCGGAGTCGATGTCGCACCTGGCGGTGGCGTTGTGCCTGGGCGGGGAGCAGGCGGAGGCGTTGCGCACGGCTCAGCGGGCGTTGGCGCTGGTGCAGGAGCTGGGCGGCAATCCGCGGATCGAGTCGGAGGTGCACAACGCCCTCGGTCTCGTGCTGCTCCACCTGGGCAAACCGGCCCGCGCCGTGGCGGCCCACCTGCGTGCCCTGGAACTGGCCACGGCGGCGGACTACCGCTTCGGCGTCTGCCGCTCGCACATCCACCTGGTCCAGGCTTTGGCCGCCGACGACCGCCGTGCCGACGCCCTCCGCCACGCCCACGTGGCCCGCGACCTCGCCGCCCACAGCGGCTTCGGCCAGTTCGAGCACCTGGCCACCACCGCCCTCACCGCCCTCGCCTGACCCGAACGCAGAACTCGGGGGACGCGAGCGTTCGACACGCGGGACCTGACGGTTCGACTCGCCGGACGCGAACGTTCGACTCGCGCGCGTGTCGAACGCTCAGGTCCCGCGTGTCGAACGTTCGGGACCGGCGAGTTCGCCGTTCAGGGGCGGCCCGCCGGTCGTCCGGCGGGGCGGCGCATGACGAGGAACACGCCACGTGGAATTATGGGGAAAAGCGGCGTGACCGGCGGGTCCGCGCGTTTCGGGTGTTTCGGTTTCGACTGCCAATTGAGACCACTCCTCCGGATCGTTGACCGGCCCGACCGTGAACGAGAACATCGGCTGTCGATACTTCGACGGCTTACTCCTGGGGGATGTCATGGATTCCGATCCGCACGTCGACCTGGCGCGGATCGCGGACGTGACGCCCCGCACTTCCGCCGAATTGGTCACCGCGCTCACCGAGTTGGCCCGCTTGGCGAACGAGTGGTCCGACGTCGTCCGCGGATTGCGCGAACCGACGCGTAGGCTGGTGGGGAGCGCGGCGGCGGCGTCCGTGTCGCTCGCCGCGCGCCGGGCCGAGGAGGCGTCCCTCGAGCTGGAGATGAGCCTCGGTGACGCGCAGGCAGCACGCCGGTCATTGCCCTTGGCCACCCCGAAGGGCGAGGATAGGCGTCCGGTGGTCTAATCGCCGACGCTGCCGACCACATCGCATTGGAACTCCATGACCTCAGGACTTCCCTGCCCTCTCTGCGAGGGCCCGGAGCGCCGTGGGGCGCTTGAGCGCACGCTGCGGGTGCTCGCCGTCGACGACGAGGCCCCCGCGCTCGAAGACCTCGTCTACCTGCTGCGCTCCGACCCGCGAGTCGCCCACGTCGAGGGCGTCACGGACGCGACCAAGGCGTTGCGGACCCTGCACCGGGCCATGGACGCCGGCCAGCCGGTCGACGCCGTCTTCCTCGACATCCGGATGCCCGGCCTGGACGGCCTGGACCTGGCCCGCGTGCTCTCCCGGTTCGCCCAGCCGCCGCGCATTGTTTTCGTCACCGCGCACCAGGAACCGGCGGTCGAGGCTTTCGAACTCAAAGCGCTCGATTACCTGCTCAAACCCGTCCGGGCGGAGCGGTTGGCCGAGTCCGTGCACCGGATCGTGCACGAAGTGCTGGATTCGAAGACGACGGAACCGGCCGGCGCCGCGCCGGCGGAGAAATCACCCGAAGTCGGTGACGAGGTCATTCCGGTCGAATTGGGCGGTATCACCCGGTTCATCCGGTTGGCCGACATCCGGTACGTCGAGGCGCACGGCGATTACGCCCGACTCCACACGGCCACCGGAAGCGGATTGGTCCGCGCCGCGCTCAACGGGTTGGAAGAGCGGTGGCGGTCGGCCGGGTTCGTCCGCATCCACCGCAGTCACCTCGTGTCGCTCGGGCACATCGACGAACTGCGGCTGGAGGACGGGCACCTGAGCGTGAACATCGGCGGCGCGGTGCTGCCGGTCAGCCGGCGCCACGCCCGGCACCTCCGGCAGCTGCTGGTGCGCCGCAACCGGCAGCCGTCGTGAGCTCCCCGCAGCGCCCCCACACCCAACGGGTGGTGGTGACGAGCCCGCGCACCCGCGCGCCGCGCGCACCCCGCCCGTATCCCGCTTCACGCGAGATCGACGAGCAGAGCGAGCTGGGCGCCGTCTACATGCGGTCGCTCATCCGCACGCAACGGCGGCTCGGCCTGCTGCTGTGCGCGGTGGTCTGCGGAAGCGTGGCGGCGCTGCCGCTGGTGTTCACGTTCATGCCGTCGGTCGGCGCGCAACGGCTGTTCGGCCTGCCCCTGCCGTGGCTGCTGCTGGGCGGGCTGGTGTTCCCGGTGTTCGTGCTGGCCGGCTGGTTCTACGTGCGGCAGGTCGAACGCAGTGAACGGGAGTTCGCCGAACTCGTGGAACGCTCGTGAGCAGTACGTACGGCATCATCGCGGTCCTGGTCGTCGCGGTCGGCACGATGTTGGTGGGCACGTACGGGCTGCGGATCTCGCGCACCACGTCGGACTTCTTCGTCGCCTCGCGCACGGTGTCGCCGTGGTGGAACGCGTCCGCCATCGGCGGCGAGTACCTGTCCGCGGCGTCGTTCGTCGGCATCGCCGGGCTGATCTTCGCGCACGGGCCGGACATGTTGTGGTTCCCGGTCGGCTACACGGCCGGTTACCTGGTGCTGCTGGCGCTCGTCGCCGCTCCCCTGCGCCGCAGTGGCGCGTACACGCTGCCGGACTTCGCCGAGGCGCGGTTCGCGTCGCCTGCGGTGCGTGCGGTGGCGAGCGGGTTCGCGTTGGGCATCGGGTGGCTGTACCTGTTGCCGCAGTTGCAGGGCGCCGGGCTGACGTTGCACACGGTGACGGGCGCGCCGGACTGGGTGGGCGCGCTGGTGGTCGCGGTCGTGGTGACCGTCAACGTGATCTCCGGCGGGATGCGCAGCATCACGTTCGTGCAGGCCTTCCAGTACTGGCTCAAGCTGACTGCCATCGCGGTGCCGGTGGTGTTCCTGGTGATGGCCTGGCACGCGCACGGCGCGCGTGACCTGACCGGGCCGGCGTTCCCCGAGTTCCCGAAGCAGACGACGGTCACGTTCGACAGCAACACGGCGTTCGTGGTGGAGCGGGCCACGCCGTACAACGGCTCGGGACGGGTGGACGGGCAGCGGGTCGACGGCGGCGCCGAGATGACCGTGGGCGAGCACACCGTTGCCGCCGGGTCGAGGCTCACGTTCCCTCAGGGCGCGGCCGTCCCGCACGTGCGGTCGATCCCGTCGAACACGAACGACATGTGGGCGCTGCCCATGCGCAGCGGCGAGCACTTCCCGTTGTACGCGGTGTATTCGCTGATCATCGCCACGTTCCTGGGCACGATGGGCCTGCCGCACGTGATCGTGCGCTTCTACACCAACCCGAACGGCCGCGCGGCGCGGCGCACGACGTTGATCGTGCTGGGCCTGCTGGGCGTGTTCTACCTGATGCCACCGATCTACGGCGCGCTCGGCCGGCTGTACACACCCGAACTGCTGATGACCGGTGACACGGACGCGGTGGTGCTGGTGCTGCCGAGCCGGATGATCGACGGCTTGGGCGGGCAGCTGTTGGGCGCGCTGGTGGCCGGTGGCGCGTTCGCCGCGTTCCTGTCGACGTCGTCGGGGTTGATGGTGTCGCTGGCGGGCGTGCTGAGCCGGGACGTGCTGCGGTTGCGCGGTGTGCGCGGGTTCCGGGTGTCGACGGTGCTGGCCGTGCTGGTGCCGTTGGGCATGACGTGGCTGGTGGGCAAGGTGCCGGTGGCGGACATGGTGGGTCTCGCGTTCGCGGTGGCGGCGTCGTCGCTGTGCCCGTTGCTGGTGCTGGGCATCTGGAGCACGCGGATCAGCACGACCGGCGCGGTCGCCGGGATGGTCGCCGGCGGGCTGCCCGCGCTGGTGGCCGGACTGGTGACGATCAGCGCCGGCAGCAGGGGCGAGTGGTACCACGTGTTCCTGGCCCGTCCCGCCGCTTGGACGGTGCCGTTGGGCTTCATCGTCATGTACGTGGTGTCGCTGCTGACGCCGCGCAAGGTGCCTCCGGGGGTGAACCACGTCATGGTGCGCTTGCACGCGCCGGAGAACCTGGGTCTGCGCAGTCAGGACCGGTTGTGACCGCGATGTGGACGGCCGGGGCGATCCTGCTCGTCGGGCTGGCCGTGGTGATCACGCTGTGGCGGACTTCCCGCACCCGCAACGACTTCCTGACCCACGAGCAGCGGATCACCTTCGAGACCCTGCACACCGCGTGGTCCGCCGCTCCCCCGCTGCGGGCCGGGCTGGTGCCCGAGGCGGCGAAGAAGTCGGCGAAGCACCTGCGCACGCTGCTCGGCACGCCCGCGCTCGCGTTGACCGACGAGACCGAGGTGGTGGCGTGGGAGGGCGACGGCGACCACCACGCGGCGGAGGCGATGGACCTGGCGGCCGACGTGTTCAGCACGGGCCGGACGCGGGCGTTCGACATCACGTGCTCGGCGGCCGACTGCCCCGTCCACACCGCGGTTCTGGCTCCGCTCACCGTCGAGGGACGAGTGGTCGGCGTGCTGGCGGCGTACAGCCGGGAGGCGTCGGCGGGGTTGGTGCGGGCGACGAACGAGGTCGCGCGGTGGGCGTCCGGCCAGTTGGAACTGGCCGAACTCGACCGGTCGCGCACCCGGCTGGTGGAGGCGGAGGTGCGGGCGCTGCGGGCGCAGATCTCGCCGCACTTCATCTACAACTCGTTGTCCGCCATCGCTTCTTATGTCCGCACGGACCCTGAACGCGCTCGCACCCTGTTGCTGGACTTCGCCGACTTCACCCGCTACTCGTTCCGCCGGGCGGGTGACTTCACCACGTTGTCGGAGGAGTTGAAGTCGATCGACCAGTACCTGGCGCTGGAACGGGCCAGGTTCGGCGAACGGCTGAAGGTGACGTTGCAGATCGCGCCCGAGGTCCTGCCGGTGACCGTGCCGTTCCTGTGCCTGCAACCGTTGGTGGAGAACGCGGTCAGGCACGGGATGGAGGGCAAGGTCGGGCCGGGGCACATCACGATCCAGGCGGCGGACGCGGGCGAGGAAGCGCACATCACCATCGAGGACGACGGCATCGGCATGGACCCGGACGCGCTGCGCCGCACTTTGGCGGGCCAGGTCGGCGCGACCGCGGGGATAGGGCTGGGGAACATAGACGAGCGACTGCGTCGGTGTTACGGCGACGACTACGGTCTCGTGGTGGAAACGGCGCAGGGGCTCGGGACGAAGATCAGTGTGCGGGTGCCGAAGTACCAGGCGGGCGTGCACGCCTAGCCGCGAACGAGGGTGGAGCGGATGACGCGACCGGAGAACTACCCACTCCACCACACCATCGTCGCCATCCACTCGGGGACCCGCTTCGAGCAGGAACCGGTGAACGCCCGCCGGACGTTGTACGGGCTCGTGCGGTACTCCCTCCGGCAGGAGGGCCTGATCCGGGACGACACCCACATGCGGGTCTACCCGGACCGGATGCTGATCCTCATCCCGGCGGACGTGCCGAAGGTCGTGGTCACCGACCGCTGGCGCGCCGCGCTGGAGCTCCGACTCGATCAGCACGGCGCCGACGAGTCCGGCGCGTTGTCCGAAGTCAGGATGGCGGTGCACGCGGGCGAGGTGTTGCTCGTCGACGACTTGGCGACCGGCGCCGCGGTGCACGCCACCTTCCGCCTCCTCGACTCGGCGGCCATGCGGTTCGCCGCCACACCCGGCCCGTTGAACATGATCGTGTCGGACCTGTTCTTCGACGACGTCATCAAGGGCACCGACGAAGCCGCCGCGTACGAGCGGATCCGGGTCGACACGAGTACTGTCGCCTGGCTCCGGACGGGCGGGCCGTCGGCGGCGAAGGCCACTCGCGCGGACTTCGCGGTCCTGTACGACTCGGAGGACGCCGAGTGGGCCGAGTGGGTCGCCTACCACTTGCGCCAGGCCGGGTACTCCGCCGTGTTGGACGCACTAGCCCTGACACCGGGCGGGGTCACCGCCGCGATCTTCGACCGGGCCGACCGGCTGGTGGTCGTCGTGTCGCCGAACCTGTCCTCCCGGGAGTCGCACACCGCGGCCTGGCTGCCGGGCAACGTCGCCGCGGTCCAGGTCGCCAAAGGCGGCTCCACCAGGCCCTTCCGACTCCTGTGCAACATCGTCGGAGTGGGCGCGGAGGAGGCTCGTCGGCGGGTGTTCGCGATGTTGGGCATCGTCGGCGGGGCCGACGACGAGCCCCGGTACCCCGGCAAAACCGGCAGGCTCCCCCTGCCGGTCGTCCGCGTCGAACCTCGTGCGCCGGAACTGGTCCTGGTGCACGCCGCGCGGGACGGGCGGTTCGCCGAGGAGCTGGCGGAGTCGCTGACGGGTCTGGTTGGCCGCCGTGGGCCGCTGTCGCGGATATCCAACAGGAGCGTCTCCGCGAACGACATCGACCTCCAGACCGAGGTCTACGGGTTCGTGCGGGACGCCGACGTGGTCGTCCTGGTCGTCAGCCGCAACCTGCTGGCCACGCAGTACGGTTCCAGCCGCGAACTGCGGGTGGTCATGGACCGGCACGAACGTGAAGCCACCGTGGTGCTGCCGGTCGTGTATCGGGCGACGTCGTGGGAAGACCAACCGTTCGGGTCGCTGGCGCCGCTGCCCACTGGTGGTCGGCCGGTGACCGAGTGGGAAAACCGGGACGAGGCGCTGCTGAGCGTGGTCGAGGGTGTGCGGTTCGCGTCCTTGGAGCTGCGCGGTGGCCCGCCGATGCCCATCGACACCAAGGCGTCGGAGCGTCGGAGCCTGGGTGAGGTGTTCACGGTGGCGGGCGTGCCGACGGTGACGTTCGTGGAGCCGGAGGACTTCGCCGAGTTCCGGATGGCGTTGCGCCAGCCGGGCTTGGGCATCGTGCTGGAAGGGCCGTCCGGCATCGGGAAGACGACGTTGCTGCGTAACGCGGTCGCCCTCGACGCCGAGCGATTAGGCCAGGTCAGGGTGTTGAGCGCGCGCAACCCGGCCGACCTGCCCGCCATCACCGCGTTACCCGAGAAGCACGAGGGCATGGTCGCGGTGGACGACTTCCAGCGGCTGTACGTCGACCTCCAGAACCGGCTGGCCGACTACCTGAAGTTGTTGGCGGACAACGGTTCGCGCGCCAAGAGGCTGGTCCTGCTCGGCATCCCGGGCACCGCGCGCAGCCTGGTGTCGGTCGGCACGGACGTCGCCACCCGTATCCGCGTGTTCCGGCTCGGCGCGGCGGTGGAAGGGCTGGTCATGCGGATGATCGAGCAAGGCGAGAACGCGCTGAACATCGCGTTCGACCGCAAGGCCGAGATCTCCCGCACCTCGGCGGGCAGCCTGCTCACCGCGCAGATGCTGTGCTGGCAGATCGCGGTCACGGCGGGGGTCGAGCAGACCGAACCGAACCGCAAATCAGTGCGCACCGACCTCGCGCACGCCCGCGCCAAGGTGACCGAACGGCTGAAGCTCAAGTACCACGACGTGGTCGCCGACTTCATCACGCGCGACCGGCCGGACGAGGCGGTGTGCGTCGACCTGCTGCTCGACCTGGCCAGGGCCGAGGACGGGATCGTCAAGCTGACCGGGCAGCGGGCCGAGCTGTTCACCGGCCTGCGCGGCGACCACCTGTTCCACGACCCGCGCGGACAGCGGCTGGTCGTGGACGATCCGCAGTTCCGGTTCTACCTGAAGCAGCTGCACCGCGACGACCTGCTCGACCTCGCGGGCAAGCGGCTGCCGATCCCGCGCGACCAGGTGTTCGTCTGCTACAGCCACCAGGACGTGCACTGGCTGACCAGGCTCCAGGTGCACCTGAAACCGCTGCAACTGGACGTGTGGTCCGACCGCCGGATCGAGTTGGGCGACGACTGGCAGCGCGAGATCACCCAGGCGCTGGCCCGCGCCAAAGCGGCGTTGGTGCTGGTCAGCGCCGACGCGCTGGCCTCGGACTACATCAACTCCGAGGAACTGCCGCACCTGCTGGCCGCCGCCGAGGACGGCGGGTGCCGGATCATCCCGGTCCTGGTCGGACCGAGCCTGTTCCACGACACGCCGGCGCTCAACCGGTTCCAGGGTGTGCCCGCGAAGTCCACGTTGAGCGAGCTGCCGAACCACGACGGTGAGCGGGTGCTCGCCGACCTGGCGGCCAAGCTCTCGAAGCTCTTCGCGTGACCGGGCCTCAGGCCACGAGCACGGCCATGCCGAGGGCTTCGGCCCCGGCGGCGGTGAGGCGGGCCGGTGCACGGTGACCGGGTGCGACAGGGGTCGCCGCTTCGATCAGGCCCGCGTGCACTAGAGACCTGGCAGTGGTCGGGTCGCAGAACGGAAGACCGTCCACCCGCACGTCCGGCTCGGCGCTGCGGGTCAGGTCGACCCGGTTCGCGGCGGTCGCCCTGAGCAGGGCGACCTCGCGTCTGGACAATTCCTGCATCTCTTCCATCTCCACACTGGGGCAAACGGACCAGCCGACGTTCCTGTTCACTTTTAGGACGTCCGTCCGCCTGCCCCCGTTCCGTTCATTCAGCCCGCGACTCGCGCGCCACGTCGTTCCGCCGCTTCCAGCACCAGCCGCAGCCACACGGCGTCGTCGACCGTGCCTTCCAGCGCCACCCGCCGCAGCCGCAGCCACAACCCGGCCTCGGTCCACTCCTGGAACCGCCGGTGCACGGTCGGCACGGTCACGCCGAACGTCGGCGGCAGGTGCCGCCAAGCGCAACCACTCGTCAGCACGAACACGATCGCGGTGAAGAGCGCGCGGTCCGACACGCGGCCCCGTCCACCGCCCTGCCGGCGCACCTTCGCGGGCGGGATCAGCGGCTCCACCGCCGCCCACAGCGACGGCGGCACCAACCGCGCGGCGAGGTGCTCGATCACGTCCGCGTGCGGCGGTCGGGGCGGAGCTTCCGGCGCCCGGCGCACCCACGGCTCCTGCCGCTGGGCGTCACCGCGCTGGCGGGCGCGCAGCAACATGGCCAGGGCGGCATCGTCGGTGCGCCTGGGCGCGACCGCCGGGTGCGTGTGCTGCTGCACCTGGCGTGCGATCTCCGCGCCGACCGTTCGACCGAACGGCTGCGCTGGTCGTACGTAGTTGGTCATGAGGTCCTCCGCCCAGGACTGTCGTGATGCCCATCACGCTAGGAACCCGGACGCCCCCTGGTAAGGGAACACGCGCCGAACGGGAGCGGTACAGCGTCACGCGGACACCATCGTTCCGCCGAACGGCTCCGGGGGAGCGACGAGCGGATGAACGGTCACTGCCTGAGAACGTCAACGCCCGGATATACGCTCGAAGGTGTGACCACCCCGCCGCGGCTACTCGCAACCAGTGACCTGCACATCACCTACCAGCAGAACCGGGACTTCGTCGAAGCCATCCACCCGCACTCCCCCGACGACTGGTTAATCGTGGCGGGCGACGTCGGGGAGAAGTTCGACGACGTCGAATGGGCGTTGGGCACGCTGCGCCGACGGTTCGCCAAGGTGGTCTGGTCGCCGGGCAACCACGAGCTGTGGACCACCAAGGACGACCCGGTGCAGGCGCGCGGCGAGGTGCGCTACAAGCAGCTGGTCGAGCTGTGCCGGAGCATCGACGTGCTCACGCCCGAGGACCCGTTCGCCGTGTTCGAGGGCGCGGGCGGGCCGGTCGCGGTGGCCCCGCTGTTCACCCTCTACGACTACACGTTCCGGCCGCCGGGCACGACGGACAAGGCGTCCGCGCTGAACGCAGCCCAGGACGCCGGTGTGATCTGCACGGACGAGTACTTCCTGCACCCGGACCCGTACCCGAGCCGTGAGGCGTGGTGCGTGGCGCGGGTCGAGGAGACCGAGCGGCGGTTGCTCGCTGTCGACGCTACGTTGCAGACCGTGCTGATCAATCACTGGCCACTCGTTCGGGACCCCACGTTCGTGCTGCGGTACCCCGAATTCGCGTTGTGGTGCGGCACCGAGCTGACGGCGGACTGGCACCTGAGGTTCCGGGCGGCGGCGATGGTCTACGGGCACCTCCACATCCCGCGCACGATCCGCAAGGACGGCGTCCGCTTCGACGAGGTGTCGCTCGGCTACCCGCGGGAGTGGCAGCCGCGCGGGTGGACCTCCGCGCCGCTCGTGGACGTGCTGCGTGAGGGGGACGCGCGATGATCATCGACCTGCTGCTGCCGCCGCCGGTGTCCGCGGTCGAGTCCTTCAGCGATCCCGATGGGGTGGTGCTGTTCCCCGAGGAGGAGGAACTCATCGCCAAGTCGGTCGACAAGAGGCGCAAGGAGTTCACCACCGGCCGGCACTGCGCGCGCACGGCGTTGGGCGCGCTGGGGTTCCCGCCGGCGCCGGTGCTGCCGGGCCCGAAGCGCGAGCCGATCTGGCCGGAGGGCGTCGTCGGCAGCATCACGCACTGCACCGGCTACCGGGCGGCGGCCGTGGGGCGCACGGCCGACGTGTGGTCGATCGGGCTCGACGCCGAGCCGAACGAGCCGACGCCGGAAGGCGTGCTGGACGCCATCGCGGTGCCCGGCGAGCTGGCCCGGATGCCCGAGCTGAGGGCGTCGGGCGACAAGGTCGCGTGGGACCGGCTGCTGTTCAGCGCCAAGGAGACGGTCTACAAGGCGTGGTTCCCGCTGGCGCGGATGTGGCTGGGGTTCGAGGATGCCGAGGTGACCATCAACCCGGACGACGGCACGTTCACCGCGCGGATCCTCATCGAGCCGCCGGTGGTCGACGGAGTGGCGCTGGACGGGTTCACCGGTCGCTGGGTGGCGCGGGACGGGTTTGTGGTGACCGCGATCGCGGTACCCGCGCGCTGATCACGGCTGGAAGGCGGCGGCATGGGTGACGAGGTCGGGCGACAGGAGTTCACCCGCGACGACCGGACGCGCTACCGCACGAAGGTGCGCCGCTGCCTGGACGTGTTCGCCCGGATGCTGGAGGAGTCGCGGTTCGAGTTCGACCGGCCGACCACCGGGTTGGAGATCGAGCTCAACCTGGTGGACGACGCGGGCGACCCGGCGATGCGCAACGCGGAGGCGTTGGAGGCGATCTGCGACCCGGACTTCGTGACCGAGCTGGGCCAGTGGAACCTGGAGATCAACGTCGCGCCCCGGTTGCTGACCGCCGGCGGGATCACCGAGTTCGAGGACGTCGTGCGGACGTCCTTGAACGAGGCCGAGCACAAGGCGCGTGGCGTGGACGCGCACATGGTGATGATCGGGATCCTGCCGACGTTGCAGCCGAAGCACCTGGCGGTGTCCGCGCTGTCCGGGAACCCGCGCTACGCGTTGCTGAACGAGCAGGTGCTGGCGGCCCGGGGCGAGGACCTGCACATCGCGATCAACGGGATCGAGCGGTTGCAGCTGACGGCCGATTCGATCGTTCCCGAGGCGGCCTGCACGAGCGTGCAGTTCCACCTGCAGGTGTCGCCGGAGTCGTTCCCGGCCTACTGGAACGCGGCACAGGCGATCGCCGGGGTGCAGGTGGCGATCGGGGCCAACTCGCCGTTCCTGCTGGGCAAGGAGCTGTGGAGGGAGACCCGGATCGCGCTGTTCCAGCAGGCCACGGACACGCGCAGCGACGAGCTGAAGGAACAGGGCGTCCGGCCACGGGTGTGGTTCGGGGAGCGGTGGATCACGTCGATCTTCGACTTGTTCGAGGAGAACGTGCGGTACTTCCCGGCGTTGCTGCCGATCTGCGACGAAGAAGACCCGGTGCAGGTGATGGAGCGCGGTGACACGCCGTCGTTGGCGGAGCTGCGGTTGCACAACGGGACGATCTACCGGTGGAACCGGCCGGTGTACGACGTGGTGCGGGACCAGCCGCACCTGCGGGTGGAGAACCGGACGTTGCCGGCCGGGCCGACGGTGGTCGACATGATGGCGAACGGGGCGTTCTACTACGGGCTGGTGCGGATGCTGGCCGAGGACGAACGGCCGCTGTGGTCCCAGATGTCGTTCAGCGCGGCCGAGGACAACTTCGTCGCCGGCGCGCGGGCGGGGATCGACGCGCAGGTCTACTGGCCGGGGTTGGGCACGGTGCCGGCGGTGGAGTTGGTGCTGCGGCGGCTGCTGCCGTTGGCGCACGAGGGCTTGGTCCGGATGAAGGTGGACGCGGCCGAACGCGACCGGCTGCTCGGGGTGATCGAACAGCGGTGCCTGACCGGGATGAACGGCGCCACCTGGCAGGCCCGCACCTTCCACCGCCACTACGACCACACGGCGTTGGACCGGCCGGAGGCGTTGCGGCGGATGCTGCGGACCTACCGGGACCTCATGCACACCAACGAACCCGTGCACACCTGGCCGGTGTCGTGACCGTGCCCGCTTGGGCGCACGTGCTGGTCAGCGCGCCAGGCGACGCTCCTCGATCGCGGTGACGAGGCGGGCGAGCGTGCCCCTCGGCCAGGTCAGCACCGGCCCTTCGGGGTTCTTGCTGTCCCGGATGCCGAGGCGTCCGGCTGCGACGGCCACTTCCACGCACTCGTTCTGCGCGCCGCTGTAGCTGGACTTCCTGAACTCGCCGAACCTGATCATGGTCACTCCATCTCCGTTGCCACCTCCCGCACCAGCGCGGCCGATTCATCGGTCGGCAATGCCACCGCGGTCAGGGCTGCGAACTCTGCCACGTAGTGCGTGACGGTCCCTTCATCCTCGATCCACCGACCTCCGCCGTGGTACTCCGAATAGACGCAATCGGGGTCGCTCGGGTCGGCGAAGCCGAGGATCGTGATGGCGCTGGTCATGACGCCGTACGCGCCGGACCGGTAGGGCAGCACCTGGACCGTGATGTTCGGCGCCTCCGCACTCTTCAGCAGATGATGCAGCTGCTCGACCATGACCTCCGGCCCACCGACGACACGGCGAAGGGCTGCCTCGTCGATGATCGCGTGGAGGGTGAGCGGGTTGCCGTCGTCCACGAGCCGCTGTTGCCTGGCCATGCGGGACGTCACCGACTTCTCCAAGACCCGCTTGCTCGTCTGGAAGCGCCGTTCGGCGACGTGGATCGCGGTGGCGTAGCGGGCGGTCTGGAGCAGGCCGGGAACGACGGTCTGCTGGAGCGTGCGCGCCGAGACCGCGTCGGCTTCCGAGCGCAGGAAAGCCCGGTACTTCGGGCTCATGTCCACCGTCTGCTCGACCCTCGTCCCTTCATCGACGGCGTCCTCCCACAGGGACTCCGCCGTCTTCCGCTGCTCCTCGCCGGCGTTGTAGAGCGCGAGGAGCACGGACAGCGTCGGGAAGTCCGGGCGGATGTGACCGTTCTCGATCTTGCTGACCGTCGCGGGCGACTTCCGCAGGATCCTGGACACGGACACAGGGTCTTGGGACGCCGCCTTGCGCAGCCCGGCCAGGTACTCGCCCAGCCGACGCTTGCGGCGGGTCTGCGTACTGGGCACAGCGTTCCTCCTCGGTTCGAGACGCCGCCGAGCGTATCGGAGAGGTGCGCTGTCCACGTTCACTCTATTAGGTAATACCAAGCGGGAAATGAACCGGATAACTTCGCTTGCGGAGGTGGTCCCCTTGCCCGATTTCCGATGGCTGCCGTACGAAGGCTCGCGTCACGCGATCCCTTACGCGCTGGTGCCCCGTGATGAAGGCCTGACCTTGTGCGGGGTGGAGGTCAGGGTGCCGCACGAGCCGCCGCCCAGGTCGCCCGACGGCTGCTGGCCCACGTGCCGGGCGTGCGACGTGGAGTGGCGCAAGTCCGAGGGCATCAGGGTCTTCCCGTGGCCGCGTGAGACCGGGGACAGCGAGCCGACCACCGTCCGCCGACGACTCCCCACCGCACCGATCCCCACCGCACCGACACGGAAGGCGACGGCTCGATGAAACCCCAGCCCACGCTCCAGGCCCGCCTGCTCGGCCACGAACTGCGCCGGATCCGTGAAGCGTCCGGCCTGACCGTGGCCGAGGTCGCCGCCCACACCGGCCAGTCGCCGGGCGACGTCCAGCGACTGGAAGACGGCGTCACCGACGCGCCCGAACCCGAACCGACCCTCTGGTGCCGCTGGGACACCACCGCCACCAGCGTGATCAACGTGCTGTGCCGCCTCGCCGACCGCATCGACATCTACGCGCCCCTGGGCATCCACCCCGCCCTCGAACACCTCGACCCCGACCGCTGCACCGCCTACGTCCTGACCGGCACCGCCGTCGACCGCACCGACGTCACCATCCGCCACATCACCCACGTCGCACACCCCGGCGCCGACCGCCCACTCACCCGCTTCACCCTGCCCAACGGCCCCGCCGTCGTCCTCTACCCCTACCTCCACGGCGCGCAGTTCACCGAGGAACCAGCCCACCTCACGTCCGCCTACGCGCTCTTCGAACTGCTCTCGGTCACATGACGGCGCAGCACATGCGGGAATCCGGGCTCCTGCGCCGCCGAGTCACCGGCCGCCGAGTCACCGGCCGCCGGCTCCACATGCTCACCGCTCCGCGCGGGTGCCGAACAGGTCCTGGCGGGCAGGACTGGGGAAACGTCGTTGCCCTCGACGGGAAGTTGGTGTTGTCGCCCCGGTCCAGGGCCGCGTTGGTCGACCGGCCGGGTCGCCCCGACCGGCCGACAGCGTGATCAGGCGGTCGGGAAGTCGTCCGGGGTGCGCATCCGGTCGCGGATCCAGACGCCGGCGGGCTTCAGGACGGTCGTGCCGGTGAACGTGGAGCCGGCGCAGGTGCCTTCCTTGAACACCGCGCCCGACCGGAAGTCGTCGGAGAAGTTCCAGTTCGTCCAGCCGATCTTGTTCGCGGCCAGGAAGTCCAGGTACTTCTGGCTGTACGCGAAGTCGTTCCCGCCGTCACCCGTGTACGTCTGGGTGCCGAACTCGGTCACGAAGATCGGGATTCGCGACGCCGCCCGCTGCAACGCGGTGAAGTACTCGTCCTGGTGCGACGCCGCGTAGAAGTGGAACGTGTACATGAAGTTCGTGGCGTTGATCGGGTTGCCGATGATGTCCTGCTCGGTGCGCCCGTCCGAGATGCCGAGCGAGCCCCACCCGTGCGTCCCGACGAACACCACGCCGTCCGGGTCCTGCGCCCGGATCACCGGGATCATCTGCTCCGCGTAGGACTTGATCCCCGCCCACGACACGTTGTTCGGCTCGTTCGCGATGTCGTAGATGATGTTGGTCTTGTTGCGGTGCCGCGACGCGACCTCGGTGAAGAACGTCCGCGCCAACGAGATGTTCGCGTTCGGGTCACCCGGGTCCAGCTGGTGCCAGTCGACCAACGCGTACATGCCGCGCCGAGTCGCCTCCTCGATGTACCCGTGCACCATGTCGGTGAACCGGCGCGGATCCGTCTCGTACCCGCCTTCCTGCACGTACATCGAGATCCGCAGCACGTCGGCGCCCCAGTCGGAGGCCAGCGCGTCGAGGGACGCGGTCTTCACGCACTGCGAGTACCACTGGATGCCGTGCGTGCTCATGCCGCGCAACTGGATCGGCTGCCCGTACTGGTTGCACAGCTTCACGCCGCACACCCGCAGCTGGCCGTTGACGTCGGCGGGCCGACCAACACCGACGGTGCCCGTGTCGACGGTCAGCCGGTCGAGGTTGGGGCCGCCGGTGGACGTGGTCGCGGTGGCACGGATCCGGTTCGTGCCGGCGGGCAGGGTCACGGACGCGGTCGCGGTGCGCCAGGTGCTCCACGCGCCGGTTCCGGGGAACGCCACGCTCACGGCGGTCCCGCCGTTGACGGTGACGGCCATCGGCCGGTTGACGGTGGTTCCGTTGGCGTACCTGAAGGTCAGGGTCGCCGGGCCGGACGACGCCGCACCGACGGTGAACTCGACGTAGGAGCCGGTCGCGTTGTCGTAGTTGACGAATCCGGTGCCGGTGTAGCCGGCGTGGTTGGACTCGGCCAGGCCCTGGGAGATCGTCGCGCTCTCCGCCTGGTGTTCGGTGACGGCGAGGGCAGCAGGCTGCGCCCAGCCGGACGTCGGCGCGGCGAACACGGCACTCGTGGCCAGCAGGGTTGCCGCGAGAACAGGTCCGCCGAGCAATCGGGAACGGAGGAAACGGGGTGCCACAGGGTGCCTCCCACGGGTCAGGGATGGGGGGTGAAACCACTGGCGACGGATTCAGTTAGGAAAGTTTCCTATCTGTTGCGTGGATCACAGCATCCCCGGGCACCCGCTGTCAACGGATTCAGGGCATCGCGACAGGGACCTGCCGGGCGACTACCGCCAAGCAATACCGCCGGGCGGCTACCAGCGGGCAGCTACTGCCGGGGCTAGTAGTCGTCGCCGCCGAAGAAGGTCTCCTCCAGCCGGTCCGCCGTCCCCGCGAGCAGCGCCAGCGGTTCGGTGAACTCGTGGATGTCGAGGTTCGTCAACGGCAGCGAGTGCCGCAGCACGACGTGGTCGCCCATGATCGCCGCGCCGCACGCGATGGTCGAGTTCCCGACTTCGGCGAGGAACGCGAGCAGGTCCACCTTCTTGGCGAGCCCGATCGGCGACGCGATCTGCACCCACTCGTGCAGCTTGTCGAGCACCTCGCGGACCAGGATGACCACCTGGGTCCGCTCGTCGTCCTCGTCGAACTGCTCGAAGTTGAACAGGATCCTGATCTCGTCCTCGTTCTCCGAGATCACGTCATAGGTTTCGTGCACGTATGCGGCGAGGTCGCCCCAAGTGGCCATGCGATCACCCTACGGGCGCGACCGCCGCCCACACCGCATCACCGACGAACTCGCCCACCACGGTCAGGTCCAGGGCGCCCGTCAGGTACCGCCGAGCGCACTCGTGCGCGGGGCCCATCACGATGGGGTCCAACGCCCACAACGGGAATTCGCGCACCTCGCCAGCCGCCATCCGGGCTTCGAACCAGTGCGCGACCGGTGCGAACACCTCCGCTTTCGCGGCCGGATCGGCGGTCAGCGGCGCTGCGTAGAGGAACCTGGCCCGGCCGGGGTTCGCCACCACCCACTCCAGGTAGCGGACCACCATCGCCCGCACAGCCTTCTCCGCGTCACCGACCTCAGAGTCAACGGCATCTACGTCGAGCGCTGGGAGCATCGCGTCTACGCAGTGCGCGAAGCTCTCCCCGTACAGAACGGCGAACACGCCTGCCCTGCTGCCGAAGTGGTGGTAGACGCTGCCGTTGGACACCCCGGAACGGGCGGTCAGCGCGCTGATCGTGACCGCGGCCAGCCCTCCCTCGTCGACCAGCGCGAGGGCCGCGTCCAGCACAGCCTGCTGACCAGTCGATCTCACGGGGTTAGAGTAGCGCTCTAGAGCGCCGCTCCTCCAGGAGGTCACCGTGGCCCGTTCCATCCCCGATCTGTTGCGCGAGCGGGTGCGTGCCACCCCCGACACCGAAGCGCTGCGCTATCGCATCGGTGACACGTGGACGTCGCTGACGTGGGCCGAGGTCGGCGAACACGTGCGCCGGCGTGCGCTGGGCTTCCGCGAGATGGGCGTGCGGGACGAGGCCCGGGTCGCGATCATGGCCGCGACGAGCGTGGACTGGATCCTCGCCGACTTGGCCGTGCTGGCGGCGGGTGGCGTCACGACGACCATCTACCCGAGCAGCACGCCGGACATCGTCGCGCACATCATCCGTGACTCTGGCAGTGTGCTCGTCGTCGCGGACCCGGCGCTGGCGGGCAAGGTGGACGCGAAGGTCGTCACGCCGGACTGGGAGCCGGATCAGGTCGACGGTGACTACGACGCGATGGTGGACGAGCTGACGCCGGACCGCCTGGCCACGCTGATCTACACGTCCGGCACCACCGGCATGCCCAAGGGCGTCGAGCTGACGCACGACAACTGGCTGCACACGGCGGACGCGATCAACGATCTGGGCGTGCTGACCCTGGACGAGCTGCACTTCCTGTGGCTGCCGATGTCCCACGCGTTCGGCAAGGTCCTCGAAGTCGGCATGATCGCGACCGGCGTGCCGACGGCCGTGGACGGCGACGTGGACCGGATCGCGGCCAACCTCCAGGAGCTGCGGCCGACCGTGGTGGCCGCCGCGCCGCGGATCTTCGAAAAGATCCACCAGAGGGTGGTGGCCGCCATGCGCGAGGCGGGCGGCGTGAAGGCGAAGCTGTTCGACTGGGCGCTGGCGGTGTCCGAGCACCCGGAGTGGAAGGTTCGGCGGAAGATCGCGGACAAGCTGGTGTTCAGCAAGCTGCGGGAGCGCGTCGGCGGGCGGATCAAGTACTTCGTGTCCGGCTCGGCGCCGCTGTCCCTGCCGGTCGGCGAGTTCTTCGAACGCGCGGGCATCACGATCCTGGAGGGCTACGGGCTGACCGAGTCGTCCGCGGCGTCGTTCGTGAACCGGCCCGACTCGAACCGGCTCGGCACGGTCGGCCCGCCGCTGCTCGGCACCGAGGTGCGCATCGCCGACGACGGCGAGGTGCTGATCGGCGGGCGCGGCATCATGCGCGGCTACCGCGGCCTGCCCGAGGAGACCGCCGCGACGTTGCGGGACGGTTGGCTGCACACGGGCGACATCGGCGAGCTGGACGAGGCCGGCCGGCTGCGGATCACCGACCGGAAGAAGGAGCTGATCAAGACCTCCGGCGGCAAGTACGTCGCGCCGCAGTCGGTGGAGGGCCTGGTCAAGTCGCACAGTCCGTACATCGGGAACGTGCTGGTGCACGGTGACCGGCGCAACTACTGCGTCGCGCTGGTCACCATCGACCCCGACCTGGCGCCCGCCGACCTCGACGCGGAAGCCGAGGTCGGGCGTGCCGTCAAGGCCGCCAACGAGAAGCTCGCGCGGCACGAGACGATCAAGAGGTTCGCGGTGCTGCCGAAGGACTTCACGGTGGCCGACGGGACCTTGACGGCGAGCCTGAAGATGCGGCGCAAGGAGATCGAGGGCCGCTATCAGGACGTGCTGGACGGCCTGTACTCGAGCTGACCCGTCCGGGTCACCAGCTGACCGGGGCGGGTCACCGCGATCGCCCACACGGCCGCCACCAGCACGGCGACCACCTCGGTGAGCACCAGCAGCCGTTCCACGTAGCCGAGCGGGATCACCCGCCACCAGGACGTGCCGACGACGGCGTTCACCGCGATCGCGTACAGGATGGGAGTGAAGGCGAGGGCGGACAGCACGCCGAACCCGAACGTCCAGCGGGCGTGCGCGCCCCACACCCGGTCGCGCAGCCACGGGCGGGCGAGCAGCATCGCCGCGATCGGCAGGGCGATGAACGCCACCATGCTGCCGAACCGGTGGATGCTGCCGCTCATGCTCGGGCCGATGGCCCAGTTGTTCTTGGGGAAGATCACCACCAGGGTCAGCCCGACCGACCACGCGCCGAACGCCAACGCGCCCGCCGAGTGCCACTTCGCCACGCCGTGCCGGACCAGCACGGCGAGGATCGCGACCGACCCGGCCACGAGCAGGAGCACGCCCGTGTCGAACACCCAGCGTTGCGGCCCCAGGGCGTACTCGCTGATCGTCCGACGCAGGTGTCTCGTGGAATCACCAAGCCGGTAGAGGTCCATGCCGCCGACCAGGACGACGGTCAGCACGACGGCCGCGGCGCCCCCGAAAGCGGCGAAGCGGGCCGGGGCACGGGTCTGGGCGGGTTCAGCGGTCAGCACAACGGACAGAACGGTCGGGGACCGGCTCGTTGTTCCGCCAGCCGGTAGGTCGACAGCATTCCGACAGAAACCCCGTGAGTCCTACGTTCAGGACCCGTGAGTCCTACGTTCGGAACCCCCGAGTTCAACATTCGGGAGCGGTCAGCTCGACTGGCGGATCACCAGGGTCGGCGCGAAAACCACCGAGCTGACCGGGCGGTCCGGGCGCTCTACCCGTTGCACGAGCAGGCGTGCCATTTCGGCGGCCATGTCCTCCACCGGCTGGCGGACCGTGGTCAGCGGCGGGTCGGATTCCACTGCCGGGCTGCTGTCGTCGAAGCCCACGACCTTGATGTCCTCGGGTACCCGGCGGCCGGCTTGCCGCAGCACCGGCAGTGCGCCGGTCGCCATCAGGTCCGAGGCGATGAACAGGCCGTCGATTTCCAAGCCCGTGAGTTTGTCCGCCGCTGTGGCGCCGCCTTGGCGGGAGAAGTCGCCCTCGATGACGATGGGGTCGGGTAGGCCGTGTCGGGCGGCGGCTTCTCGGAAACCCCGGAGCCTGTCCTGGCCCGGGGGTGTCTCCAACGGGCCGGTGATCGTCGCCAGGTGGCGGCACCCGCGCTCCACCAGGTGGTCTGCCGCGAGGGCCGCGCCGGCGGCTTGGTCCACGTCCACGTAGGTGATCGACATCGGGCGGACCGGGCGGGCGGCCAGCACGACCGGGAGGTTCGCCTCGATCAGCTGGCGCGGCAGCGGGTCCGCGCTGTGGGTGTGGATCAGTATCACGCCGTCGAGCCGGTGCTGCCGGATGTCGTCCACCACCTCGCGGTGGTCGCCCGAGGTCAGCACGAGCTGCACGCCGAGCGGTCGGATCACCGGCAGCACGCCGCTGACCACCCGGCCGAAATACGGGTCGTGCAGGGTGCGGCCCTCGTCCGGCAGGACGAGGCCGATCGCGCCCGCCCTTCGGGTGACGAGCGAACGTGCCGCGCGGTTGGGGGTGTAGCCGGTCTTGGAGATGGCCTTCTCCACTACCTGGCGCAGCTCCCGGTCCACCGTGGCAACCCCGTTGACGACCCGGGACACCGTGGCCCGGGAAACCCCCGCGATCCGCGCGACCTCTTCCAACGTGACTGGTCTGCGGTCCACGTGAGCCTTTATACCGGGCGTGCGGCCCCGCCGAGACGAGGCCGCACGCACCCCCTCACTGGTAGACGCGCACGTAGTCGACCAACATGCGCTGCGGGAAGGACGTGGTGGCGTCCGGCGGACCGGGCCAGTCACCGCCCACCGCGTTGTTGAGCAGGATGAAGAACGGCTTGTCGAACACCCACGGACCCCGCGTCGCCTCCACCGTCGCCTTGTCGATGGTGATGACAGTCACGCCGTCGATGCTGAACACCATGCCCTTGCTGTTCCAGTCGACCCGGAACAGGTGGAAGGCGTTCGCGTAGTCCTGGCCGATGTCACGCATCTGGCCGATCCCGCCCGCGCCGAAGTACGCCGGGCCGTGGATCGTCTGGTACGCGGTGTTCGGCTCACGACCCAGGTGCTCCATGATGTCGATCTCACCGCTCGCGGGCCACGCGGTGCCCTTGAAGATGTCGTTGCCGAGCATCCAGAACGCGGGCCACAGGCCCTTGGTGCCGGACACCTTGATGTTGGCCTCGATCCGGCCGTACGTCCACGACGCCTTGCCCTCGGTGATGAGCCGGGCCGACGTGTACTGGCACGTGCCGCTGCCGCTGACCGGGTCGACCGGGCACGCCGAACCCGGCGTGACCTCCCGCCTGGCCTCCAGCACCATGTTCCCGGCGCCGTCGGTGAACGCGTTGCGGTTGTCGGTGTAGTACTGGAGCTCGGCGTTCTGACCGGTGCCGATCTCCGGACGCCACTTGGTCGCGTCCGGCCTCGTGCCCGCGGGCGCGTTGAACTCGTCGCTCCACACGAGGCGCAGCGGGTTGCCGGGATCGGGGGCCTGCGGCGGTGGCGGTGTGGGGCTGCCGCCGGTGCCGTAGACCTGGAACTCCCACAGCGAGTAGCCGTACTGGCCGCTGCGCGCGGTGAGGTTCACCCGCACGTACCGGCCCGTGCCGTTCACGGCGAGGGTCTGCTTGAACCCCGTGCCGTTCGTGACCGAGTGGATCGTGGTCCAGGTCGAGGCGTTGTCGGAGGTCTGGATCTGGAACGCGGACGCGTGCGCCGGGTCCCACTGGACGACGACCTTGCTGATCCGCGCGGACGCGCCCAGGTCGACGTAGATCCAGCCGGGGTCGACCCAGCCGGTGGTGGGGCTGGTGGCCCACCGGGTGGCGGGGTTGAAGTCCAGCGCCTTGGCGGGCGTGCAGACCGGGCAGGCGCCGTCGTCCTGGAACGACGACGCGAACGCCGGCTTGTTGTACGACAGCAGCCCTTCAGTCGGCGTGGTGTTCGTGCCCGTGCGGACGGCGAACTCCCACAGCGAAACGCCGTACTGCGTGGCGCGGGCGGTGGCGTAGAGGCGGATGTAGCGGCCCGTTCCGGTGAAGGTGACGTTCTGCGTGCCGCCCGTGCCGGTGGTGGTCTGGTGGACGGTGGTCCACGCGGCGCCGTCCGGGGACACCTGGATCTGGAACGCCGTCGCGTAGGCGGCCTCCCACTGCAACGTCGCGCCGCAGACGTCCCGGCTCGCCCCGAGGTCGATCCGCAGCCACTGCGGGTCGCTGAACGCGCTGGACCAGCGGGTGCCGGCGTTGCCGTCCACGGCCGAGGTCGCCGCGAACGGGCTGCCGGACTCCACGGACGACGCGGTGACCGGCGCGTTCAACGCCGCGTTGGCCGTGCCGCACTCCGCCGCCTGGACGCCCGCCACCGGCACGACCAGTGCGGTGAGCAGTGCGAACGCCGTGATCGCGCTGCGTCTTCTCACGGTCGGCCGTCCGCGCCGCACTTGATGATCGGGTTGATGCAGTCGCGCACCCGGCGGGCGAGCTCGTCCACCGGCCACGCGTTGAAGAAGTCGCCGTGCATGGTGAAGCCCGGTCCGGACGCCAGCCTGAGCCGTGCCGGATCGCCGTTCACCGGGTAGCGCAGCACCTGGCGGAGCTTCGGCACCGGCACCGGGTGGGTCGACGGGCAGTCCGCGTTCACCGGGTAGGCCATGTGGCTCTTGTGGTCCGCCGAGTCCAGGTCGCGGCCGTTCCAGCACTGCGGGAAGTCCAGGTAGGACTCCAGCATGGTGCCCGACGGGCAGTTCACGAAGTCCTTGGACGCGCCGACGTGGCCGGCGTGCAGGCAGGACCAGCGCGAGATCGTGCTGGCGTCGGGCTGGGTGGCCTTGGCGTTGCCCGCGACGATCCGCAGACCCAGCGGGAACGGCTGGATGCGGGCGATGACGTCGTCGCGGACGCCTTCACCCAGGTAGTAGAACGTGGTGCCGGTGGGCTCGACCGGCTGGTTGTCCGCGTACAGGGTGGGGACCCAGTAGGAGGACAGGTCGGTGCCCGGGTTGCAGTTGCTGGTGCCCGCGAGCAGGGACTCGACGGTCGACCGGGCGTTGGTGGTCCGGTTGCCGAAGAAGCTGTGCATGTGCGACGCGCCGGGCAGGTTCGGCGCGACGATCGGGTCGTCCGGCAGTCGGTGGCTGTACGGGCAGTCGGCCAGGAACTCGGCGACCCGCACGATGGGGCCGCTGGTGTTCCGCACGCCGAACACCTGGAACTCCCACAGCGACACGCCGTACTGGGTGGCGCGCGCGGTCGTGTAGACGCGGACGTGGCGGGTGGTGGCGGAGACGGTCAGGTTCTGCACGCCGAGGACGCCGGACGCGGTGGCGATCGTGGTCCAGGCGTTGCCGTCGGCCGAGGTCTGGAGCTGGAACGACCGGGCGTAGGCGGTTTCCCAGTTCAGCGTGACCTGGGTGATCGCGGTGGACGAGCCGAGGTCGACGCGGATCCACTGCGGGTCGGCGGCGGCGCTGGACCAGCGGGTGCCGGCGTTGCCGTCGACGGCCGCGGTGGCGGGCGTGCCGCCGTTCTCGGTGGAGGAGGCGGACACGGGTTTGCCCTGGGACAGCAGTACCGGGGCGGCGGAGGCCGGCGAGGTGACGAAGGTCAGTGCCGACGCGGTCAGGGCCGTTACGGCGAGTGCGGTGACCAGTCGACGACATCGGCGAATGGTGGGGATCACGGCTCCCCTTTCGTGGACGTTGCAGGACGAGATCGGGAGAGCGCTCTCACAGCGGAACGTAGGACCGCCCTGCTGATCAGTCAAGGAAAGCGCCGAGTTCCGGTCATCCCGTAACAGCGCTCCAGAGAGCGCTCTCTCACCCGAGCGTTGAACTCATCCGTTCTGAGTTGAACTCGGGGGTCCTGAACGTACGACTCAAGTCAAGTTGTGACTTCAGCAACCTGGAATCAGGAGCTGTTTCCGCAGGTCAGCATCAATGCTCGGTGTGAGCCGTGTCTGCTGACATCGACACTGCCGATCCGGGCTGTGGGCCACCGCAGCACCAGCCGCTGAAGACTCGGGGCGTCCCTGCCAGCCGCAGCAAGCTCACCCCAGGCGTCACTTTCGAACAGGACGAACTCCATCGGAGTCAAAGCGGCCAAGGCACCGGCGATGAACGCCGGGCCGGGCTTGAGCTGGCCGCTGAACACTCGCGCGCTTCTCGCAGACGATCACGCGGGAGTTGGGACGGGGAAACCCCTGATCGTCGCCCACCTGCTGGCGGACGACACCACCGCGACCGCACTCGAAGTCGACTTCCTGCGCTACGGCCTGGACCTGCTGGACCTCTACCGGGGCGGGTTGTCGTTCCGGCGGGTGTGCGCGGTGGTCGCGCACCTGCCCGACGACGCCGCCGTATGGCGCGCGACCGGCCCGGATGCCGGATGGACCCGCCCCGAAATCCTGCTCGCCGCACTGGAACGCCGAGTGACCTTGCTGTGGGCCACCGTCGCCACCGCCCTGGGCACGAAGATCGGCGACGCCGACGTGGCCGCGCCACTCGCCCTTGGCACTGCCACCCCGGTCGCACAGCCAAGGGCTGAACCCGAACCGGAGACGAAGTCTCTGCGCGAGATCGCGCTGTGGATGCGGGGCGGTTGAGCACCGCCGCCTCGCATGAAACGGGACGAACAGCGGTGGTGAGTGACGAAGATCGGGGACAACCGGTCGATCCCGGCTCCGTTGTACGAACAAGCCGGGATCGACCGGTCAGTCGCTACGAATCCCTCGCGATCAGGCACGCGCGACCAGCATCCTCGCGGGTGTAGTCGAGATCCACGAGAGTGCGGTTGCAGGCGCCCATATTGCCCTGCTCGCCCTGGTGGCAGGCGTACCACTCCAGGTTGCCGGTCGGACGCCCGGTTGCGTCGTAGAGGAATTCGACGCACTCGGGTGCGCCGGTGACGGCCACACGCGCACTCTGCTCAGCCTGGGCCGGAAATGCTACAGCGACCGGCGCAAACAGGGACATCATGCCGATCGCCGCTCCAGCCGCGACCTTGCCAATTTTGATCATCGATCTTACCTCCGATACTGGACAGTTATGGCCAACGATTTACGTCGACGTAATCAATGTACCCAGATCAACGAAGGTAACAATAGGTTCACCCGGATCGGTGAGCCGCCGCATCTTCGCTCCACACTTCCGCTTCAACTACCCGCCGACTAAGCAAATTCAGAAAATGCAACCCACTCGGGTGGTTTGACCATCTAATGCCACTAATGAACGGTGATGTACAACTACAGAGTTGTCAGATGGAACAGTAGAACGTGAACCACGACGGTGACCATCCCGATCAAGTAAGCGCGTGCTCGACTGTGATAGTCGTGACCGGCGGTGGTCGCATCGGCTACCGCCGGACACGCCTACCTCAAGGTTCTACGGTCCGTTCAGGGCCTCGGGCGTCACGTCCGTGATCAGATCAACCAGGCTCAGCGCGGCGCGCCCGACATCTCGTTGGCGCGCAGATCCGAACCGCGCTGGTGCGCGCCCAGCTCGCCGAACTGGCCCGCGCGGGCGACCGGACCGCCCTGCGGCTGCTAACGCAGCTCGACACAGGGCCGGCCGAGTCGGAGTTCGCGGCGTTGCGCCGCTGCCTGTCCGGGCACACCGTCACCGTCCGCACGGTCCTGGACCGCTCGGTCGGCGCGTCCGTGCGCGGCCTGGCCCAGCTCGACACCGGCGTCGCACGTCTGACCGGCAGCGTCACCGCGCACACCGCCACCGTGGGCGCGGCGACGCTGAAGTACGCGGCGCTGGCCGGTGGCATCGCCCAGGTCCTCGGGCTGATGGGCGGGCTCGGCGCGGCGGCCGGCACCGCAGCCGGGTCGCTGCTGATCGTCCCCGCGATCGGCGTGGCCGCAGCGGTGGGCGTGCGCACGCTCAAGCTCGGGGTCGACGGCCTCAACGACGCCCTGTCCGCAGAGACCCCCGCCGAGTACGCCAAGTCGGTCAAGGACTTCCCGCCCGCGATGCGGGAGACCACCGACGCCGTCCGCGCCCTGCGCGCCCAGCTCGACGGGCTCAAGCTCGACGTGCAGGCCCGCCTGTTCGCCGGACTCGGCGACGAGGTCACCGCGCTCGGTGAGCGGTACCTGCCGGTCCTGCGCGACGGCCTCGGCGGCATCGCCGACGGCTACAACCACGCCGCACGCCAGGCGGCCGGGTTCGCCTCCGAAGCCCGCACCGTCGACGACGTCCGGCTCATCCTGGACAACACCGGCCAAGCCGTCCGCGCGCCTCGGCGAACCCGTCACGGCCACCGAACCCAGGACTCACGGGTGAGTCCTGGGTTCAGGTGGGGTCAGGAGAGGCGTGCGGCGGCGGGGAGGGTCGAGGGCTGGGCCACGGGCCAGGCCGACGGGTCGGGGCCGAGTTCCCACAGCTCCGCGACCTGGAGGGCGCACCACGGCGAGATCGGACGGGCGCCGGCCAGCACGGCGGGCGCGAACTCGGCCCACGGCGCCCACTCGAACGAGTCAACCTCGTCCGGGTTGAGCGTCGGGTCGCCGGTGACCAGGCCCCGGAAGACGGGGCACATCTCGTTCTCGGTGACGCCGTTCTCCATCACCGCCCGGTACCGGAACGCGGGCAGCACGAGGTCGAGGGTGACGTCCTTCAGGCCGAGCTCGTCGAACAGCCGCCGGGCCACCGCCGTGTCCATCGGCTCGTCGGGCGCGGGATGGCCGCAGCACGTGTTCGTCCACACCCCCGGCCACGTCTTCTTGTGCAGGGCGCGTCTGGTCAGCAGCAGACGGCCCTCCGAGTCGAACACGTACGACGAGAAGGCCAGATGCAGCGGGGTGGACGAGTGGTGAACGGAGGCTTTGTCGGCGACGCCGATCCCGACCCCGGACTCGTCCAGGAGCACGACTTGTTCCACGCGCCCACCCTGCCACATGAACGATCACCGCGCGTCCGCGAGCACCCTCGGGTTGCGCACCAGCTTGCCGCTCGGCGTCCGCGGCAACGCCCGCAGCACGTGGATCCGCCGCGGCATCTTGAAATCGGCCAACCGGTCGGCGCACCACGCCTCGACCTCCTGCGAGGTCAGCGTGTCCGACTCGGTCGCCACATAGGCCTCGATCACCTTGTCGTGCACCGCGATCGCCTCCGTGACCAGCGGGTGGGAGCGCAGCGTCTGCTCCACCTGGACCAGGTCCACCTTGTGGCCCTCGATCACCACGAGCGAGTCCGCCCGGCCCAGCAGCCGCAGGTTGCCGCACGCGTCGAACTCGCCACGATCACCCGTCCGGAACCACCCGTCCAGGTAACGGCCGGACTCGTCCTCGCACAGGTACGGCGACTGGTCCAGCGCCACCTCGACCAGCCCGTCCCGCACCCGGATCGTGGTGTCGGGCAAGGGCTTGCCCACCGACGGCCGGCTCGCGCCGGTCACGTCCATGGTCAGCGCGCCGGTCTCGGTGGTGCCGAAGCACTCGCCGACCATGAAGCCGTAGGCCGCGGCGAATCGGTCGGCGATGTCGGGCCGCATCAGCTCACCGCCCGCGAACGCGCCGCGCACCGTGCGCAGCGCGGAACGGCAGGAGGCGGACTGCTCGGCCGCCGACGCCAGCATGTCGTAGTGGAACGGCAGGCCGGTGATGAAGTCCACCTCGTGCCGTGCGGCGGTCCGCAGGATCTCCTCGGCCGTGCTCCGGACGGCGAACACCAGGTGCACCCCGGTGGCCAACGCGTGCAGCAGCCCGCCCATCAGACCGAAGCTGTGCGCGGTGGAGTGGAGCAGCAACTGCTTCTCGCCGTGCTTCGGCATCCCGTCGGACGCACCGAGCCGCAGCACCTCGCGGATGATCGACTCGGTGCTGCGCCCGACGACCTTGGGCCGCCCGGTCGAGCCGGACGTGAACTGGACCAGCCGGTGCCGGGTGGCGGCGGGCACTCCCTCGGGCCGCCGCTCGGTCACCAGCTCGTAGCGCTCCCGGAAGACGCCGCCGGATCCGCCGGAGGCGCGCACGATGAACTGCGGGCGGGTCAGCGCGCGCAGCACGTCGACCTCGGCGGGCGTTAGCCGGTGGTCGATCGAGACCACCCTGGCGCCGAGGCTCCACAGCGCCGCCACCACCTCCAACTGGGTGAAGCTCGGGGGCATGTGCAGCGCGACGACACTGCCCTCCCCCACCCCCGAGGCGGCGAACACGTTCGCCTCGGCGGCGATCGAGGCACGCAGAGCGCCGTGGGTCACGGTGTGCTCGTGGGTGAACACCGGCACGTCGTCGCCGTGGCGGCGCAACAGGTCGGTGACGAACTCGCGCATCCGGCTCAGGTCTCCTTGCAGAACTCGCCGATGGGGATGCCCACGTGCCGCTGCTCGGTCGCGATGTAGCCGAGCAGCTCGTCACCCCGCTGGAGCTCGGTGACGTTGCGGACCTTCCCGCCCGGGCCGAGCACCCGCACGTGCCAGTCGTCCTGCACGGTGAGGCTCACCTCGACGCCCTCGGGCGAGTGCGCGGTGATGGTCAGGATCGGGCGGGATTCGAGCTTGGCCCGGCCGACGGTGAGCTTGCGGGTGCGGCCCTCGGAGTCGACCGCGAGCACCGTGCTGCCCGAACGCAGTTCGGAGAGGTAGTTGGTGCGGTTGTCCGGGCCGAGCACGTACGAGTGCAGCGCGCCCGCGTTGACGCGGAACGGCCGGGTCGGCATGTACGGCAGTGGGTGCGTCTCGCTGCAACACAGGATGAAACCGGAGGAGTAGGAGCCGACGAGGATGCCCTCGTCCTCCCGGAAGTGCGAGGCGGTGTCGACGCAGACCCGGTCGCCGAGGCCGTTGTGGGTGATGCCCTGGACGACGAGCGTGGTCAGCTCCAGCGGCGGGGTGGTCGCCTCCAGCAGTCGGGCCAGCTTGAACACGTCGGTCGCGTCGCGCGGCGCCATCAGCACGCCGTCCGAGCCGTGCTCCAGCACGTCCAGCACGATCCCGGCCTCTTCGAGGTCGGCCACCACGCAGATCAGCTTGCCCGTCGCGCTGTCGGCGGCGGCGATGACGATCTCCAGCGGGATCTTCGTCGGGTCGGTGAACTCGACGACGGTGTGCCCGAGCCGCACCGCCGCCTCGCACGCCAGCTTGAGCGTGCGGTCGTCGCGCACCTGCACGAACGCCGCGTCGGCGGCGAGCCGGTCCAGCCGGTCCTGGTCGTCCACCACCACGGTGACCAGGTGCGGGCTCTCGACCGGCGCGTCGGCGATGAGCACCCGGCTGATCGTCGGCGGCAACGTGTCCAGCAGCGCCGGGTCGTCGGAGACCACGCCGGCGAGTCGGGCGTGCACGGCCGCGTCGACCACGGCTTCGCGGTGCGCTTCGGGGACGGTTCGGAGGTCGATCCAGGCGAACTTCAACGGTTCTCCAAATGAGTGAAAAGCCCGAACGTCGTCATGACGAGGCCACGACGCCCGTCATGGCGCGGACCAGGTCCGCCTCGGTGTCGTCGTGGACGATCGACGCGAGCTCCGCGACCAGCGACATCGGCGCGGGCGAGGTGAAGACGCGACGGCCGACGGCGAGGCCCGAGCAGCCGACCGCCATCGCGGTGCGGGCGTGGTCGACCACGCTGCCCCCGGTCGCCGGACCGCCCGCGACCAGCACGGGGATGGGGCAGCTGGCGATGACGTCGGCCATCCGCTCGGCGGGCAGGGCGAGGTTGGTCTTGACGATGTCGGCCCCGAGGTCGACCGCGATGTTCACCACGTGGGCGAGCAGCACGGGGTCGTTCGGGTCGGCGATCCGCGGCCCGCGCGGGTAGGCCATGGCGATCAGCGGCACGTTCCAGTCGTCGCACGCCTTGGCGACCACACCGAAGTCGACGAGCTGCCGCTCCTCGGTGTCCGAGCCGATGTTGACGTGCACGCTCACCGCGTCCGCGCCCAGTCGCAGCGCCTCGTCCACCTCGCCGACCAGCACCTTGGCGTTGGTGTCGGCGGCGTGCGCGGTGCCCGCGCTCAGGTGGACGACCAGCGCGCAGCCGGCCAGCACGCCCGGGTCGATGGTGCGGACCCGTCCTTTGTGGACGATGATGGCATCGGCGCCGCCGACGACTACGGAATCGATGAGGTCGTGCCACCGGTCGCGCGGCACCACCGGACCATCCGAAACACTGTGGTCGAGCGGGACGAACAGGTACCTGTCGTCGCGCGGACGGGAAAGGCGTCGCAGCCGCAACGCTTTCCTCATGTCGCTCACACCTCCCCAAAGGATTCGGCGATAGCCACCAGCAGGGTGGTCGAACCGGTCAGCGCGGCGGGAGGTGTGAGGTGGCGATAATTCCTCAGTTATGCACCTATTGGAGCAACGGAAGCGCACGTTCACAACGCTGCGTCACACCCGCCCACTCCCCCGGTCGGTGTTTGATTTGTCCGCCTTGCCCTAGGCTGCCGCAGTGAACATGGAGCTCAGGCACCTCCACGTCGTGTTGACGGTGGCGGAAGCGGGCAGCATCAGCCGGGCCGCCTCCTCGCTGAAGATCGCGCAGGCCGGGTTGACCGCCCAGCTGCGCCGCATCGAACGCGGCTTCGGTGCTCCGTTGTTCCTGCGCCGCACGGACGGTGTCGAACTGACCGAACTGGGCCGCCACGTCGTGTTGCGTTCACGTGACCTCGTGGAACGATTCGACGATCTGCTTGTCACCGCACGCAAATTGGCCGCCGAGCACGACGCCACGGGCATCCGGCTCGGCGGCGTGGCCGGTTCGCTGACCGCGTTGCTGGTGGGCGTGGTGCGCACGTTGTTGCCGACACACCCGCAGACCACTCACATCGAACGCAACAGCGACGTGGTGCTGGAACTGGTGCGTGCGGCGAAGTTGGACGTCGCATTGGTGACGGAGTTCCCCCAGAGTCCACTGCGGATACCCGAAGAAGTCGACTACCGCACTGTCGTGACGGAACCGATGTCGATCGGAATCGCGGCGGGGCACCGGCTATCGGGCCGCGGCGAGATTCGGCTGTCCGAACTGGCCGATGAGGAATGGGCGGTGCCCGACGAGAGCTGTGGCGGCGGGCGGCTGAACCTGCACCTCGCCTGCGAAGCAGCCGGATTCACGCCGCGTTGCACGCATTTCGGCGTCGATCCCGCGACGGCCGCGGAACTCGTGCGTTCCGCGCACACCGTGGCGTGTTTCTTCCCGACCGGACACGACTTACCGGGCGTCCTGTTGAAACCGATCGTGGGCAATCCCGTTCACCGGCGCGTCACGTTGGTGTGGCACCGGGACTGCGCGGCGGCCGAGTACGTCGACGACATCCACGCGGCCATGCTGGGCGCGTACCAGGAACGGATCTGGGGTCACGCGCCGCGGACCGCGAAGCTGGCCGCCACCGGCTTGGCCGTGGCAGCCAGCTGAAGCCCGCTACGCCGAGTGGCGGAGCACGCTCTCGACCTCGGTGCGGAACGCGTTGACGCCGTCCTCGCCCTCCGGAGCGCCGTGCGCCTGGAGCAGGTGCAGCAGCGCGACCCCGTCCGCCGACCGACGGGACAGGACGCGGAACGAGAACGTGGCCTCGTAGGTGGTGACCGCCGTCGCCAGCGCCGCCGCGACCGTGGCCAGGAACGCCCACAGCGCGCGCCTACCGTCGTCTGCCACGGCCACCGCGCCCAACGCCGCCGCGGCGGTGAACAGCAGCACGGTGAGGGCCGTCGCCCAGCGCCGTGCCGACGTGTAGCGGGACTGCGCCTGCTCGAACCCGGCGAGCCGTTCACCCACCCGGTGCCGCAGGTAGGCGCGGAGGAACTGTTCGCGGTGGTCGTCGACCGCGGGTGACGGTGCGGGTGACGCAGTGGGTGACACGGTGGTGGATCCGGCGCGGGTCATGTGCGGCTCACCGATTCGTGGCGGAGCCGCGCCACGGACGTCGCCAACTCGCGGGAACGCTCTTCGCGCTCGGCGTCGTCGGCGGCGGGTGGTGCGGCGAGGTGGTCGAAGTAGAGGGCGCGCAACTGTTCGGCGCGGACGCGGGCGTCGGGGTCCTCGCCGCCGCGGGCCATGACCGTGAGCACCGCGGCTGCCGCGCCGGACACGGCGAGCAGCACACCCGGCCACGGCTCGTCCCGCAGCCAGACCTGCAACGCGGCGGACAGCGTGGTGCCGAACCCGGCGGCGATGGCGAGCACCACGAGGAGTCGGGCGCGTTCCTTGGACCTGAGGGCAGCGACCTCGCACTCGTGCAGCGCGGGGGCGACCGCCTGGTTGGCCTCGTGGATCGCGTCGGCGAGCAGGGGGTAGTCCAGCACGTAGCCGGGGTCGACCACCGGGCGCGGATCGGGCGCGCGGAACCGCACTCGCGGCCACACGGCGGGCGGCGGCACGTCGGCGTGCAGCTTGGCGCCGGGCCGGTTGCCCAACACCCGTCGCAATACCGCGACCACCTTGTCCGCGCCTTCGTCCAGGTGGACGACGGCCACTTGACCACTGCGCACCAGGACCGCGAGATCGTCGTTCTGGACGCCGCCACCCGGTTCAGCGCCGGCCTGTCCACCGCCACCGCCACGCGGACCGGCACCGCCACCGGCACCAGCACCCTCGCCGCCACCAGCAGCACCAGCGCCAGTCCGGCCACCGGCACCGGCGGGAAGGGGCGCTGCGAAGGCGGGCGAGTCGGAGACAGCGGCGCCGGGGGCAACCGGGGCATCTGGGGCGATCGAGGCGTCCGGTGTGAGAGCGGCGGTGACCGCGGCGACGGGTCCGGCCATCGGATCGAGGTCGGCGGCTTTCGCCTCGTTCGGCCCGGTCGCCTCGGCCGGGCCGTTGGCTCCGTTGGCTCCGTTGGCTCCGGTCGCCTTGATGCCTTCGCCCGGTTGGTCGAGCCTGCCGCCCGCGATCTCGTCGGCCAGCGCCCCCGTGCCCGCGAGCACGAGCAGCGGCCGGTCCCGACCCAGGTGGTCGACCAGCGCGGCCCGGGACAGGTCGTCGCCGCCGATCAGCAGCGCGAGCGCCGGGCGCTTGGACCCGACGACGGCGTCCACCGTCCGGAACAGCGCGGGCGTCTCCTCGCCCCAGCGCGACCCCGGCACGAGCACCGCAGTGTCGTGATTCACGTTGAGCCGCACCTCACCCTCGGCGGGCTCGGCGTCCTCCGCCGCGACCCGGCCGGACGGCGCGACACCGACCAACCTCGGCCAGTTGCCGTCCAACGACTCGGCGGCCAGGCCGAGCAGGTGCGTGACACCGACGTCGGCACCCGCGGTGATCACGACCGCGCCCTCCCGCGCAGCGGCGGCAAGTACCGCACGCAGCACCGGAAGCACGGTCGCGGCCAGTTCGGTGTCCAGGGAATCGGCCGAGCCGAACACCGCGAGGACCGGACGACCGCGGGGCAGGCCGAGCGCACGTGCCTTGATGTCGGCGTCCGGATGGGCCAGTCGGCGCACCCTTGGGCCGGTACCCGCTGTAGGCATGCCGGGCACCCTAGCGGGGGCTCACGCGAATTTCACCCGTCCGAGGGCGAATTTCACCACGGGTAGAGTGCCGGTCGTGTCGATTGACCCCGCCGAACTGGAAATCGCCCTCCGGGTGCTCGCCCAAGTGGACGAACTGGACACCGAGCACCCCGACGCGGTAGCCGTCCGCCGGGCCACCGCCGGCATCTGGAAGAACCTCCGCAAGCGCCGCAAGGCCGACCGCCGCGCCACCATCTCGGCCAACGACCGCGCCGTCATCGAGGCGACCGCGACCGGCTCGCCGTCCCGCATCGACGACGAGACCCGCGGCCTGTTGCTGCGCGAGCCGGACCCCGGCGAGAAGGCGGGCACGTTGCTGCGCGCCCGGTCCTGCTACACGTGCAAGCGCCGGTACACCGAGGTCGACGCGTTCTACCACCAGCTGTGCCCCGAGTGCGCGGACCTGAACCGGGCCAAGCGCGACCAGGGCGCGGACCTGAGCGGCAAGCGCGCCCTGCTCACCGGCGGCCGGGCCAAGATCGGCATGTACATCGCGCTGCGGCTCCTGCGTGACGGCGCGCACACCACCATCACCACCCGGTTCCCCCATGACGCGGTGCGCCGGTTCGCGTCCATGCCCGACAGCGCCGACTGGCTGCACCGGCTCCGCGTGGTCGGCATCGACCTGCGCGACCCGGCCCAGGTCGTGCAGCTGGCGGACGAGGTGGCCGCCGCCGGTCCGCTGGACATCCTGATCAACAACGCCGCGCAGACCGTGCGCCGGTCGGCAGGCTCCTACGCGCCACTGGTGGCCGCCGAGTCGGAGCCGCTGAACCTGGGGCACCTGCCGTCCGACGCCCGGCCGGAGCTGGTCACGTTCGGGCACACCATGTCCGCGCACCCGGTGGCGTTGGCGGGCACGTTGGCCGACACGATCCCCGCCGTCACGGCACTCGCGCTCACCGCCGGCTCCAAGGAGATCGACGCGGGCGGGCTGGTGCCGGACGAGGCGCCGGTCAACAGCTGGGTCCAGCGGGTCAACGAGGTGGACCCGGTGGAGCTGCTGGAAGTCCAGCTGTGCAACAGCACCGCGCCGTTCATCCTGATCTCCCGGCTGCGCCCCGCGATGGCCGCGTCGCCCGCGCGCCGCAAGTACGTGGTGAACGTGTCGGCGATGGAAGGCCAGTTCAGCCGCGCCTACAAGGGCCCCGGCCACCCGCACACGAACATGGCCAAGGCCGCGCTGAACATGCTGACCCGCACCAGCGCCGAGGAGATGCTGACCGACGGCATCCTCATGACCGCCGTCGACACCGGCTGGATCACCGACGAACGGCCGCACCCGACCAAGATGCGGCTGGCCGCCGAGGGTTTCCACGCCCCGCTGGACCTGGTCGACGGCGCGGCCCGGGTGTATGACCCGATCGTCCGCGGTGAACTCGGCGAAGACCTGTACGGCTGCTTCCTGAAGGACTACGCCCCTTCGGCTTGGTGACCGGAGCGTCGCCGCATCCCCCGCAGCGGTGATGCGACCGAATTAATCCCACTGGGCCGTTCGGGTTGGCGGCCTCACGGTTTCGCGTCCGCGTGCGACTCTCCGTCGGTAGGCTGAACCTTTCGCTATGCCGCCGCGAGGCGACGGGGGTGGGCATGGACCGCGGGCGGGCCGGTCGAGCCGCCGCGTTGTCGTGCGTGCGCACGGGAGCGGCGTGGTGAACCCGCCCCGCGAACCGGTCAACCCGTTCCCGCTCCCCGGCTGGGAGAGCACGCCGATGCGTCCCCTGCGGCCGTGGCACCGGCAGGAACACCGCGCGTACTACGTGCCCGTCGACGGCACCGAGAGCGCGTTCCAGCAGTTCCAGCAGGAGATCGGCGACCTGACCGGGCTGCTGGAGTACGGCCGGCTGGTGCTCGTCACCGGCGAGTCGGGCTGCGGCAAGACGGCATTGGTCAACCGGTGCGCGGACTGGGTGGTCGGCGAGTTGGCCGGGCTCGGGATGCGCGGCGTGGTGCTGGACCTGACCGGGTGCCTGCCCGCCGACCACGAGCTGTCCATCGACCAGCGCGCCGTCGAGGTGTGCGACCGGATGTTCGACCTGCTGGTGGACCACGACGCGTTGCGGGTCGAGGCCGCGGACCGGCTGGCGGGCGACCGGGACGTGCCGCGCCGGGTCTTCCCCCGCCTCGGCCGGTCGCTGCGCGCCGAGATCGCGCTCATCGTGCTGTTACCGAGTCCGAACGAGCTGGTGGACGAGGTGATCCGGTACGCGCGGGTGTTCAGCAGCGCGAAAGTGCTGTTCCTGGCCGAGTCCGCGTACTTCGGGCCGGACGAGGTGGCCGACGTCGTGCGGCAGCTGGAGACGTGGGTCCCGCCGATCACGCTGTACGTCGGCCCGCTCGACCCGGGTGACGCGCAGCGCTTCGCCGAAGACCGGTTGTCCCGTCACGTGGCGGCGGGGCGCTATCCCGGGTTGAGCGACGACGCGATCGAGCTGGTGGCGAAGCACTGCCAGTCGATCGCCATGCTGCAACGCTTCCTGCACGGCACGTACCAGCACAAACTCGGCTCGGGACTAGGCTACTCCGAAGCCGATCAGGTGTCCGTCGAGGACATCAGGGCGTTCTTGAACACGAAGTCCCGGAACGGACTGGGGAATGGGCCATGAGCGGTAGCAGCGACCTCCCGCCCACGCGGAAGAACCCCTTCTCGCCGATGGCGGTCGCCCGGATCACGGACTTCGACGCCGATCCCGACGCGGTCGACGTGGCGATCACCACCGACGCGACCCGGCAGGCGCTCGCCCACCTCACCGCCTACCTCGACGCGCCGCCCGCGCGCGGCGGACGTGACCGCACCGGCACCGTCGTGGCCGTGCTGGGCGACTACGGCACCGGCAAGACGCACCTCGCGGTGCGGCTGGTCCGGCACGCCCGGCAGGCGCTGGCCGACCCGACGCACGCGCTGTACCTGGACGCGACGGCGGAGAGCTTCATCGAGCTGTACCGCCGGTTCATGCAGAAGCTGGGCCGTGAAGGCGTGCGCGCGCAGGTCAGCGAGTACTACGCGGACATCGTCGCCGACTCGCTCCAGAGCAGCGGCCTGACCAGCGACATGCTGGAGTGGCTCGGCAGCAGGCAGCTGGAGCCGCAGGAAGTCGTGGAACGGCTGGGCCTGATGGAGAGCGCGTTGCTGCGCAAGGTCCAGGACACGCTGCGCGAGGTCACCAACAACAAGGCGTTCGGCACCGCGCTCACCCTGTTGCTGCGACCGGGGTTCGAGCACGCGGTGTGGTCGTGGCTGCTCGGCGGCACGCCGGACCAGGTGCTGGTGGAGCGGGGCATCGCCACGCCGATCGACACCGAGGTGGCCGCGCTGGAGGCGATGGGCGTGTTCGCCCTGCTGTTCGGCGGCCGGCAGCGGCGGTTCGTGCTGGCGGTGGACGAGCTGGACAAGATCTTCTCCGCGGACAGCAGGCCGCACGCCCGGACCATGGCCGCGTTCCAGACGTTGTTGCAGGTGTTCGCCAAGGCCGGGGCGTGCCTGGTGCTGTGCGGGTTGCCCGACTTCAAGTCCGTGCTGCCGCCCGCCGTTCGCCAGCGCATCCCGTACACGGTGGTGATGTCCGGGCTCAGCCAGGGCGAAGTGCGGGAGTTCATCACGTTGGCGCAGGAGCAGGTGTTCGGCTCGGCGCAGTTGGCGCCGTTCACCGTGGACACGACCCGGTACCTGCGTGACATCGCGCGCGGCAACGCTCGGAACGTGATCCGGTTGTGCCACCGGGTGTTCCGGATGGCGGACGACCTGGCGCGCACGCCGGGCCACGAGTTCGTCGTCACCGAGGACATGGTGCGGCAGGCGGCGCGTGACCTGTTCGGGTCGCTCAGCTCGGACGACATCGACGGCGTGGTGCGCCGGCTGCTGGACGCCAACGGCCTGGACTACCTGCACCGCCACCTGCTCGGGGCGGCCGAGGACTCGTTGGTGGACTTCTGGGTGACGTTCCCGGACCGCACGGGCGGCTGTGCCGTGCTGCTCACCCGGTCGTTGCTGGACAACGCGGACGTGAGCGCGGTGATGCGGCGGATCTCGGCGGTGCGCGAGGCCGATCCGGACGCGGAGATCATCCTGCTGGTGAACGGGGTGGTGGCGGACGGCGTGGCGATCCAGCTGCGCGAGCTGCTGGGCCGGGAGCCGCTGGTGTACGTCGAGCGGACGTTCGCGGACGACTTCAAGGCGTTGGTCGGCGCGATGAGCGCGCGCTTGGACGGCGACTCGGACCCGTTGTCCGCGCTGCGGCTGGGGATGGACCGGTTGGCGCGGCAGCAGTCGAGCATCTACGGGTTCATCGAGCAGCTGGCCGAGCACATGGACGGGGTGCGCGCGTCGTCGGACCGGCAGCTCGGCGCGATCCAGCGGCAGCTCGGGTCGTTGGCCGGCACGCCCACGCCCGTGGACTCTCCCCGGCTGCCCGGTGAGGTGGAGCGGCTGTTCCGGGACGCGGTGGACGCGTTGGAGGACTTGACCCAGGTCGACGTGATGTTCCAGGAGGCGTTCGACCACGCGCCGACCGCCACCCAGGAGGCGGTGCACCGCAGGCTGCGGATGCCGGAGTTCACCCAGGCGGCGGTGCAGGCGGAGTTCATGCGGAAGGCCGTGCAGGCGTTCCGGGGCGCGGTGTCGCAGTGGTACCAGTCGTCGTCCGACTCCGATGCCGAGGACCGGTTGGACGAGCTGTGCGGGATCTACGACGGGATCGTGGAGTTCCTGCCGCTGTTCCTGCTGGACCCGCTGTTCAAGCTGCCACCCTGGTCCGCCCGCACCGGCACCTTCGTGGCCGAGGTCAACCAGAGTTCACGCCGGACCCGCGTGCACGAGGCCCTGAGCAACCTCAGCCCCCGCGTCCGCCGCGCCGTCTTCCGCTCCTCCCCCACCTGACCCGAACGCGGAACTCGGGGTACCTGAACGTTCGACACGCGGTACGCGAACGTTCGACACGCGCGCGAGTCGAACACTCAGGTCCCGCGAGTCGAACGTTCAGGACCCCTGAATTCAACGCTCAGGGCGTGGGGTTGGGGCGGGGGAAGGCCGGTCGAGGGGGTGCCGGGGTGGGGCGCGGGCGGGTTGGGGTGGGGGGTGCGGCGCGGAGCGGGGTGTGCAGTGCCGGGCGCGGAGTGTGCAGTGCCGGGCGGGGTGGGCGTAGGCGGTCGTAGGCGCCGTTGGTGATGGCGTTGAGGAGGTTCACCGCTACGACAGCGGGGGCGACGACTGCGATGGCGCCGGGGAACGTCGGTTCCAGCAGCAGCGCCAGGATGATCGCGGTGAGGCCGTTCTGCTGCCCTAACGCGAGCCGCATCCGGTCGCCACGCCAGCGTTTCGGCACAGTCAAGGCGAAAGCGACCACGGACTGCGAACCGAAAGCGGCCACGCCCAGGACCACGCCGACCAGCGCCAACGTCCAGCTGAACTCGGCGGCCAGCACCAGGCCGACAGCGGCGATCGCCAGGAACATGCCCGCCTCCGCGAGCCCGTCCACCCACCGCCCCAGGTTCGGCCGGAAGAACAGGCCCAGCAACGCCAACGCCAGCAGCAACGCGTACTGCACCGCCACGAACCCGAGCGCCAGCACCGCCACCACCATCACGGCACGCACCGAGTACCGGACCAGCAGCCCGCCCGCTTCCGCCCGCCGCACCCGCCCGCGCACCAACGTCCACAGCATGAACGCCACCCCCGCCAACGCCAGGTTCAGCACCAGGTTCACCGCGAACGACCCCACGCCACCGACCGCGCCGCCACCCTGGAGCGCGTACGCGGTGATGTAAACGGTGAGCAGCACGGTGATCGGGTCGTCGAACGACGCCCACGCGGACAGCAGCGCCTTCGCCGAGTCCGACATCTTCGACTTGGCCCGCATCGCGGCGACCGACAGCGGGTCGATCTGCGCCACCGCCACCGCCAGGATCAGGTGCCGCGGATCGCGGAACACGAAGAACATCACGCCGAAGATCAACGCGACCTTCGCCAGCACCCCGAGCGTCACCGCCAGGACGACGGTCCTCAGCTGCCGGCGGAACTCCGCGATCACGATCCCGCTGGTGCTCGCGTACAAGCCGAAGCCGAGCAGCGCGGTGATGAAGAACCCGTACGCCGGCGACTGGTCGACGTCACGCAGACCCAGCTGCCACGCCGCGATCCAGCCCGCGCCAAGGGCCGATAACAGCGCGGCCGAACGGGTCACGGGCGTCACCACTACACGGTAGGCAGGGTTGGATGAGCCTTCAAGGACCGGTTGGAGTGAGTTCTTCGGCCAGCGCGGACATCCGGTCGTCCGCCGCACGCACCCGCGCCTGGTCGATCGTCACCCCGACGAGGTACTCCCCCGCGCGCAGCCGGTAGTAGTAGATCGCGCCCATCTCGACGTCCAGCACGAGCCGTTCCACCAACCCGCCGACGACGGGGCTCACCGCCCGGTTCAGCTTGGTGGCCAGCGCGCCCAGCTCCTGCACGAACCCGTGGTAGAACCGGCGCCGCGCGTCCACCGTGATCTGCCTGAAGAACGGGGCCAGCGACGGGTCGCCGAGGCAGTCGACCATCGCCCGCACCTCGGCGTCCACCACGTGCGCGACGAGGTGCAGGTCGGTCGCCCGCACCGCCTCCATGCACGACACGAGCGGCCCGTCCCCCACCGAGACGTGCGGCTGCGCCTCCTCGTCCACCGGCAGCGCGACGACGTCCTCCGCGCTCTCCCACCCGCCGGGGTTGAGCGAGCCGAGGCTGAGCTGGCCGCGCAGCCGGGTGGCGAGCCCGGCCACCGCGCGGTCCGCCTCGTCCACCGCCGGGTGGCCGAACAGCGGACCGGCGCCCGTGTGGTCCAGCACCAGGCCGACGACGTGCTCGGTCGGCACGACGGAATCGCAGAACAGCGCGCCTTCCTCGGTGTGCACCACGGTCCGGATGACCCGCCCGGTGCGCACTTCCTGGAGGGTCCGGTCCAGCGTGGCGACCTGGAACGTCAGGTGCCGCCCGAGCCGCTTCAGCTCCTCGCGCCGGGTGCCGCCGGGCAGGCCGTCGGGCGGGGGCGGCTGGTCGCCGAGGGCGTCGATGCCGAAGTCGAACACCCCGCTGCTGTAGTGCGCGAGGTAGTGCAGCGCCGGTGTCTCCCGGATCGCCGCGCCGCACGCCTGCCTGGCCAGGTCGAACTCGGGGCCGACGTGCTCGGCCTGCTCCTCGTGCAGCTCCACGCCGGTCCCTCCTGCGCCCTCAGGTGTGCGGGATGTCGACATCGCACTCCCGCCAGTCCTGGTCGGTCGGGTGTGCCGCGAGCCGCAGGTTGTGCGCCGCCACGGCGGTGTGCGGGTGATCGTGCCCCAGGAACTCCACGCAGTCTGTGTGCGTTTCCGAAATCAGTTCGGCGGCCCGGTCCGCGTCACCCGCCGCGGCGAGCACCCGGGCCTCGTCCACGGCCGCCGCGAGCGTCCACGGGTGGGTGTCGCCGAGCCGTGAGCGCAAGGTCTCGGTCGCCGCCGCCACGTGGCTCACCGCGCCGGTGAAGTCGCCCGCGCCACGCAGCGCCAAGCCGAGCCCGAGCTTGCACAGCGCCACGAACGGGTGGTGGTCGCGCAGGCCGACGTGCTGCTGGAAGCCGGTCAACGCGGTGCGCGCCAGCTCCGCCGCCAGCTCCGGGTCGACGCCGATCCGGCGGTGGTCGGCGGCGAAGCTCAGCGAGCAGCCCAGCGTGTACGGGTGGTGCGGGCCGAGGAGTTCGCGGTAGTCGCGCAACGCCTTGCCGGTGCGTTCCTTGGCCGCCTTGGGCCGACCCGCGAGCCGTAACGCGATCGCGTAGTTCCAGTGCACGCCGACCTGGATCTGGTTCAGCTCCGGCCGCAGCGCCTGCAACTGCTGCGACGCGGACAGCAGCGACTCCAGGGCGTCCGGGTAGCGGCCCAGCTCGCGCTGGTACAGGCCGAGCTGCGCGAGCGTCGACCACGTCCGCACGTCACCGGTGCCGAACAGGCGGCGACGACGGCGGAAGTTGTCCTCCTCCATCGCGAGCGCGCCGGCCGCGTCACCGGACAGGAACATCGAGGCCGCCAGGTTGTTCGCCGCACGGCGGGTGTCCGGGTGGTCGTCGCCGAGCACGGAACGCAGACCTTCCCAGGTCGCCTGGTCCTCCGCCAGCGCCTCGGCGAACAGACCGAGCCCGCGCAGGTCGCCGCCACGGCCGCGCGCGGTGATCAGCGGACGGGGGTGGGTGAGGTCCAGCGCGCGCCGCTGCTGCGCCAACGCCAGGTCGTCCAGCCGCAGCGCCTCGACCGGGTCACCCAGGATGCGGTGCACGTTGGCCAGTTCGGTGGCCAGCCGGTTGCGCAACGGGTCGGCCGGGCCGAACCGCCGCGTCCACGCGTCCAGCAGCGCGCGACCCGGCCCCACCGCCGCCCGCCGCACCCCAGCGCCGCCGTCGGTGAACAGGAACCGCACCTGGTTGACCAGCCAGCGCCGCACCTTCGGGTCGGAACTGCCCATCGCGCCGGACGGGATGACGTGCTTCTGCAACTCGGCGAACCGGGCCCGCCGGGTCGGTGACTTGTCCTCCACCTCGGTCGGCGCCAACGCGGCCAGCGCGCTCAGCACGTCCGCCTGCCGTGCGTCCCGTTCGGCCGGGCCCATCCGGTCGCGCAGCGCGCCCTGCACGACCCGGTGCAGGCGCAGCGAGTACTGGTCGCCCCAGTCGACGCGGAACAGCCCGTACCGCGCGCCGTACCAGAGCACCCGGTCGATCTCGGCGGCGTCCAGCTCCAACGGCTCCGCGTCCACCCCGCCCGACGTGATCACCCGGCCGAGGAACGCGGGCGAGCGGACCAGCCCGAGGTCCGCGCCCTCCGGCGACAGGAACGCGCACAGCTGCGCGACCAGCACCGCCAGCCGCCCGGTCGCGTTGGCCCGCAACGAGTCCACCGTGACGTCCACGATCCGCGCCACACCGTCCGATTCGGACCGGTCGAGGCGTTCGAACAGGGTGCGGGTGGCCCACGTCGCCGCGTCCGAGTCCCGGGAGCCCGCGGCCAGCTCGGCGCGTGCCGTCTCGTCCAGCCACGACGACGCCAGGTCCAGCGAGAGCGGCAGGTGGTCGACGGCGTCCGCGACCCGCCGCGCGTCGTCCGCGGTCAGCCCCGGCACGCGGTCGAGCAGCAGGCGCACGCTGTCGTCCGCACGCATCGGCACCAGCTCCACCGACCCGTCGACCGGGCCGGACGTGATCAGCACGTGGCCGGTGGCGCCGGTCGGCAGCAGGTCGGCGATCACGTCCGGGTCGTCGGCGTTGTCGTAGACGAGCAGGGAACGCCCGTACACCGGGTCGTTCGCCAGCCGTTCCAACGCGGAGAGCGTGCCGTAGTCGGTCGAGCCGGGGTGGCTCAGCCGGACGGCGAGGTCGGCGAGGCCGCTCAGCACGGACTGCCGGTCGTGCGCGGACAGCCACCACACCGCCGCGTAGTCCGCCGAGAACCGGTACGCGTACTCCAGCGCCAGTTCGCTCTTGCCGACGCCGGGCACGCCGTTGACCGTGATCACGGCCCGTTCGTCGCCCGCCGCCATGAACTGGTCGCGCAACGCCTCCAGGTCGTCGTCACGGCCGACGAACGCGGGGTGGCGCGGCGGGAGTTCGAACACCTGCGGGTGGCTGCCGGGCACCCGCATACCCGGCTCGTGCACCGTGCCGGGCCTGTCGATCAGGCCGAAGTGGCCGACCAGCCGGGCGCTCAACGTCTCCGGGGTGTGCTCGTGCACGGACAGCGCGCCGTCCACCGGCTCGTCGTCGGACAGGACCAGCCGGAGGATCGTCAGCGGACGGTCGGGCAGCTCCACCGGACCGAGGTTCGGCGACGACAGCACCACCACGCCCGGTGGCACGTCGGCCTCGAACCACTCCGCCGCCTCGGTCGACCGGCGGACCTGTGCGCCCGCACGCTCCAACTGGCCGCGCACCCAGTCCGCCCAGGCCCGGTCGCACGGGGCGTAGACGACGACCACGCGGTCCGGCTCGTCGGTCGACGTCAGGCCGAACACCCGCCGGTAGCGGGACCGCAGCACCGCCGACACCGGGGCCGGTTCGGTCACCGCGCCGCCCGTCACCGCCGCCGCGAGCCTGCCGTACTGGGCCTCCAGCGCGCCGCCGCTGGTCGGCTCCTCGACCAGGATCGCGAGCAGCGGGTCGAACGCGTCGAACGGGCGGTACGGGATCTCGATCGTGCCGCCGTCCGGCACCCGTTTCGCCTGCCCCGCCAGCAGTTCGGCGAACGCGGCGTGGATCGCGGACCGGATGCGCCGCGCGCGGGACTGCTCGTCGGCGTCGTCGAACAGCGTCGCCACCGGCACCACGTCGATCCGGATGGGCGCCCGCTTGCGCAGGCGTGCGGCCAGGTCCGCCGCGTCGGCGATGGCCCTGGGGCGCGGCCGGAAGCACACCACGGCCAGGTCGCACAGGGTCGCGATCAGGGTCAGGGACTCGTCACCGGCTCCGGTCGGCGCGTCGATCAGCACCTGGTCGTAGTCGGACTCGGCGAACCGCTCGCGCAGGTCGGCGATCGCACCGGCGTCACCAGTGCCGGGCCGGGTCGCCGCGACCGGTGACACCACGTCGATGTGGCCGGCCTCGGCCACGTCACCGGCAGGCGGCGCGAACCGCTCGGCCGCGGGCGCCGGTTCCTCGTCGCGCGACGGGTCCGCCCGGTACGCGGCGACCAGGCCTCGGCCCAGCGCGTCCGGCAGGGCGAGGCGGTCGACCAGGAACGGCTCCAGGTACTCGCGGACCCGCGGCACCTCCGAACCCCAGTCCACCACCAGGACCCGCTGCCCGGCCGCGGCCAGCGTCCACGCCAGGTTCGCCACCGCGCTGGTGCGGCCGGTGCCGCCGGTCGCGGACAGGAAGGCGGCGACCCCGGTGTGGGCCGGGGTGGTGCGCGGGGTGCTCATCTGCTTGCTCCAGGGCGGCCGGGGGGACTTCGGAATACCGGGATCTCGGGCCTGCGCGCCCGTGACTCAGCCGCGTTTCACCCGAATGGCCCTGCTCACAGCGAACTCTCGAACGCGGCGAACCGGTTGGGCAGTTCGGCGTTCTCCGCCAGGATCCGGTGCAGCGCGGCGCGCAGCGCGGTCTCCGGCAAATCGGCCAATCGGGCCAGGTCCACGCCCGTGACGTCCAGGAGTTCGGACTCCAGAACGGGTTCCTCCGCCATGTCCGGTGTACCCCCTCACCGCAATGCTGCGGGTTTGTCGGCGGTCGCCGCATTGCCGGCCCCGCCGACGCCGTACTTCCATCGTAGTGAACGACAACGGTCGCCGTCCGGAATCCACCGATTGGCGGAGGCAGCGGGGCGCCGGGCTGTGTTTGGTTGCTTGTGGGGGTTTTGATTGCTGTGGGGTGGGGTGAAATGAAAGCGGCGCCGTTCCGCCAGTTCGTGCTGAAGGTGCACGGCCGCTGCAACCTGGCGTGCGACTACTGCTACGTCTACGAACTGGCCGACCAGCGGTGGCGTTCCCGTCCCCGGGCGATGTCGCCGGTGATCGTCGCGCACACCGCCGAACGGGTGGCGGAACACGTGTGCGGGCACGGGTTGTCCGACGTGGAAGTGGTGCTGCACGGCGGGGAACCGCTGCTCGCCGGACGTGCGGCACTCGGCGCGCTGGTGGCGCGGTTCCGTTCGGTGGTGCCCGTTCCGGTGCGGTTCACGGTGCAGACGAACGCCACATTGCTGGACCGCGAATTCCTGGAGCTGTTCTCGGCGCTCGGTGTGCGGGTCGGGGTGAGCGTGGACGGCACACCGGAAGCGCACGACCGGCACCGCGTGCGGCCGGACGGGACGGGGACTTGGGCGGCGGTGCGGACGGCGTTGGAGTCGTTGCGTTCGTTCCCCGAGGTGTACGGCGGGCTGTTGTGCGTGGTGGATGTGCGGAACGACCCCGTGCGCACCTACGAGTCGTTGCTGGAATTCTCGCCGCCGGTGGTGGATTTCCTGCTGCCGCACGGTAACTGGTCGTCTCCGCCACCGGGACGGGTGGCCGGGTCGTCCTCTGCGCCGTATGCGGATTGGCTGATCGCGGTGTTCGACGCGTGGTATCCGACGCCGGTCACGCGGGTGCGGGTGTTCGAGGAGTTGTTGGCGGTGTTGCTGGGCGGGGATTCCGGGGTGGAGGGGATCGGGTTGAGCCCGTCGGGTCAGGTGGTGGTGGAGACCGACGGTTCGATCGAGGCGTCGGACATCCTGGCGTCCTCCTCCCCCGCCGCTTCCGCTACCGGGCTGCATGTGACGCGTGACCCGTTCGACGCGGCGTTGGACCTGCCCTCGGTGCTGGCCGGGCGTTCGGGGTTGGCGGGGTTGTCCTCGGAGTGCCGTCGGTGCCCGGTGGTGCGGGTGTGCGGTGGAGGGCTGCGGGCGCACCGGTTCCTGGAGGGCGCGGGGTTCGACCGGCCTTCGGTGTACTGCACGGACCTGCTGCGGCTGATCGCGCACGTGCGGTCACGGGTGGCGGCGGACCTGGCGGCGTTGGCGTGACGGTTGCGCCGTTCCGGGTTTCCGTCGCGGACTTCACGGCTCTCGCGCGGGGCGGGGGTGGGGTGTCGGCGGTGCGGACGTTGCGGCTGGCACGGCGGAGCCGGACGTTGCTGATGATCCGGTCGATCGCCGCGGACCCGGCGGCGCGGCCGGCGTTCTCGCTGTTGCGCGAGGTGGCGCGGGTGGCGCCGGAGGCCGTGGACCGGGTGCTGGACCACCCGTCGGTCGGGGCTTGGGCGACGCGGACGGCGTTGGCGCTGCGGCGGGGTGGGGCGGCGCGGCCCGCCGAGTTGGCGTTCACGGCTGCCGCGGCGGCGGTGCGGGCGGGGATGGCGGTGGACTTGGCGTTCCCGCCGGTGTCGGTGTTCTCGTTGCCGTCGTTGGGGGTGGTGGTCGGGCCGGGGTTGGCCTACGAGCCGTTGCCGGAGATCGACCTCGGCGGGTTCTCGGTGCAGGTGGACCTGTGGGCCGGTGGTGGCGTGCCGCCCGAACTGCCGGTCGCGCGTTCCGTCGATCTCGTGTGGTGGCGTGACGCTCTCCAGGCGGCTTGGGCCCTGTTGATCCGTGACCACCCTGAGCGCGCTGTCGAGTTCGCCGAGGTCGTCTCGGTGCTGACGCCGATGCCGTCCTCGCCGGTCGGCACGAGCAGCGCGACGTTGGCCGACGCGTTCGGCTGCGTGTTCCTGTCCCCGATGCCGGACCCGGAGGCGCTGGCGGTGACGCTCGTGCACGAGGGCCAGCACAGCAAGCTGGTGGCGTTGATGGACCTGTTCGCGCTGGTCGAGCCGTCGCCGGACGCCCTGTTCTACGCGCCGTGGCGTGAGGACCCACGCCCTGCGGCGGGGCTTCTGCACGGCACGTACGCACACATGGGCGTGGCCGGTTTCTGGCGCTCGCGCACCGGCCGTGCCGCGCAAGCCGAGTACGCGCGCTGGCGTTCAGCCGCCCTGACCACCGCCGACACCCTCCTGACCAGCGGCGCCCTGACCACGACCGGCACCCGTTTCGTCACGGAGATGGCCACCGTCCTGCGCGACTGGTGCGCCGAACCCCTGCCCGCACCCGTCCTCGCCGCTGCCGCCGCCGAATCCGCCGCCCACCACTCCCGCTGGCAAGCCACGCACCGCCGGACGTAAAGAGCGACTCGCCGGGGTCGGTCCGCTGGGTTGAGGGCTTGGGCCGCGATACTGCCCGCCATGCTCACCGCCGACGGCCATCTGGTGCACTCCCCGGCGGACCTGGTCGACCTGTTGGAGTGCGAGCACCGCAGCAGGCTCGCGCTGGCGCTGGCCGTGGGGCTGCCCGGCGCTCCGGTGCCGGACGACCGGACGAACCACATGGCCACCCGGCACGGGATGGCGCACGAACAGGCCGTCCTTGCCAAGTTCCGCGCCGAGCACGACGTGGTCGAGATCCCGCAGCCCGCGCCGACGCACGAAGCCCTCACGGCAGCCGCTCAGCAGACCGCTGACGCCATCGAGGCCGGAGCGCCGGTGATCTACCAGGCCGTCTTCTACGCCGACGGCTTCCAGGGCCGCGCCGACTTCCTGGTCGCCACCGACCGGGGCTACGAGCCGCACGACGCCAAGCTCGCCCGGCACGCCACCCCCGCCGCCGTCGTCCAACTCACCGCCTACGCCAACGCGCTCAAGCACCTCGCCGGTCCCGCGATGCACCTCCTGCTCGGCGACGGCACCACGAAGACGTTCCAGGTCGCAGACTTCCTCCCGCTGGTCCGCGACCTCCAGACCCGCGTCAAGGCCCGTCTCGCCGCACCCGCCTCCCTCCCCGAACGGCTCTGGGACGACGAACGCCCCGCCTGCGCCACCTGCCGCTTCGGCCGCCACTGCGCCACCGGCCGGGAACAGGACCGCGACCTCTCCCTGGTCGCCGGCATCCGCACCGACCAGCGGCGCAAGCTGGTGTCGGCCGGCCTGGGCACGATCGACGCCCTCGCCAACGCCACCCGCGCCGACCGTCCCGCGACGATGTCCGCCACCACGTTCACCGGCCTGCGCGCCCAGGCCGCGCTCCAGGTCATCCAGGACGACTCGCGCACCGAGGACGACCCGATCGGCAAGGTCGCCTACGAGGTGGTCGGACCGGAAGCGCTGGCCACCCTGCCCGTGCCCAGCCCCGGCGACCTGTTCTTCGACATGGAGGGCGACCCGTTCGCGCTCAACGGCGAAGGCCTGGAGTACCTGTTCGGCGTGGTCGACGCGGACGAGAGGTTCACGCCGTTCTGGGCGCACACCCGTCCCCAGGAGAAGGCCGCGTTCGAGCGGTTCGTCGACTTCGCCACGCAGACCCTCGACACCCACCCGGAAGCGCACATCTACCACTACGCGCCGTACGAGGTGAACGCCCTCAAGAGGCTGGCCGCGCTGCACGGCACCCGTGAGGACGCCGTCGACCACCTACTGCGCTCGAACGCGCTGGTGGACCTCTACGCCGTGGTGCGCAAGGCGTTGCGCGTGTCCCAGCGGTCGTACTCGATCAAGTACCTGGAACCGCTCTACATGCCCGACGCCCGCGCGGGCGAGGTGACGAACGCCGTCTCCAGCATCGAGGCGTACGAGGAGTTCCTAGCCCTGCGCACGGTGGACCCGGCCCGTGCCGAGGACGTGCTGACCGGCATCGCGGACTACAACACGTACGACTGCGTCTCCACGCTCCGGCTGTACCGGTTCCTGCTGGAAGTGCGCGAGGAGGCGGGCATCGAGCCGCACGTGGCCGAGCCGTCGTTCAGCGAGGAGATCGAGGACGAGATCGCGGCCCAGCGCCGCGCCGAACGGGCCGAACGCCTGGCCGCCGTGGTCGACCCGCTGCTCGAAGGCCTGCCGGACAACCCCGCCGACGCGACCGACGACGAGCGGGCGCGGGCGTTGCTGGCCGCCGCCGTCGGCTACCACCGGCGGGAGACGAACCCGGCGTGGTGGGACTTCTTCCGGCAGATGGCGGCGCCGCTGTCGGAGCTGGAGTCGGACAGCGCGTGCGCGGTGCCGGTGTCGGTGCGGGCCGAGGACTGGGTGTCGCCGTCCGGGCGGGTCCGCAAGGCCAAGCGCGAGCTGCGGGTGTGGTGCGACCCGGACCGGCCGCACCCGTTCGCGACCGGTGACCAGGTCCGGCTGCTCTACCCCGGCACGCCGAACGTCACCCGCGACGCGGTGGTGCTCGCCGAGTCGGCCGAGGACATGGTGGTGCTGGAGAGCGCCGCGCCGGACGACGTCCACGGCGAGCAGCCGATCGCGGTGCTGCCCGGCAGCCCGGTCCAGCCGAAGCCGAAGGACGAGGCGGTCTACGAGCTGGCCCGGTCGGTCGTGGACGAGCTGCCGACGCTGCCCCCGCATCCCGGCATCGACCTGATCCGCCGCACGCCACCGCGGCTGAAGGTGGCTGAACTGCCGCGCGGTGAGGACCTGATCGCGGACGTGATCGCGGCGGTGGACGCGTTGGACGGCTCCACGCTCGCCGTGCAGGGGCCGCCGGGTGCAGGCAAGACGTATCTGGCGGGACGGCTGATCGCGCACCTGATCCGCGGCGGGCGGAGCGTCGGCGTGACGTCCAACAGCCACAAGGCGGTGGAGAACGTGCTCAGCGCGGCGTTGGCCGCCGGACGTGAGCTGGGCGTTCCGATCCCCACCGCCAAGCGTGCGAAGGGCACACCCGCGAAGGACTGCAAGTGGGAGCAGCCGCGGGACAACCCGGCGTTGGTGCGGTGGCGCGACGACCAGGGCGGCGGGCACCTGGTCGGCGGCACGGCGTGGACGTTCTCCAACACGGCGTTGCGCGAGCAGCCGTTCGACGTGCTGATCGTGGACGAGGCCGGGCAGTTCGCGCTGGCCGACGCGCTGGCCGTGTCGACGTGCGCGCGGAACCTCGTGCTGCTCGGCGACCCGCAGCAGTTGCCGCAGGTCGTGCAGGGCACCCATCCGGCCGGTGCGGAGGCGTCGGCGTTGGGGCACCTGATCGGTGACGCGGACGTCATCCCGCCTTCGCTCGGCTACTTCCTCGACCAGACGCGGCGACTGCACCCGGCCGTGTGCACGCCGGTGTCGAACCTGTCGTACGCCGGTTTGCTGCACGCGCACCCCAGTGCCGCCGCACGCGGGATCGACGGCGTGCCGTCCGGGCTGTACGTGCACTCGGTGTCCCATTCGCACAACACCACGTCGTCGGTCGAGGAGGCCGAGGCGGTGGTGGAGGTGGTCCGGTCGCTGATGGGTCGCATGTGGACGGACGGGCCGGACGCGCGGGCGTTGGACGACTCGGACATCCTCGTGGTGGCGCCGTACAACCTCCAGGTCCGGTTGGTGCGGCGGGAGCTGGAGAAGCACGGCTACTCGGAGGTGCGGGTCGGCACCGTGGACCGGTTCCAGGGCCAGGAGGCGCCCGTGGTGATCACCACGATGACGTCTTCGGCGGCCGTCGACCTGCCGCGCGGACTGGACTTCCTGTTGTCCCGCAACAGGTTGAACGTGGCGTTGTCACGCGCGCAGGCGGTGGCGGTCGTGGTGTGCTCGCCGAGGCTGGTGGAGGCCGACATCCGTGACGTCGACCAGTTGCGGCTGGTCTCGGGGATGATCGGCCTGATGGCCGAGGCCGGGCGGTGGGACGGCTGATCCCGACCCTCAGAGGCACTCAGCGGCTTTCAGGGGCCCCCAGAGGCCGAAGTGGCGTGGCAGGTCGCCGTCGAGGAAGCGCGTGACGGCGCGGATGCGGTCGTCGGCGAGGGTCAGCACGATCAGCTCCACCGGGCGGTCGGTCGACGCGCCCAGTTCGGCCAGGTAGGACGCGAACGCGGGCTGCGTGTTCGCCCTGGTGGCGACCAGGCGGACTCGGCGTGGTCGCCGCCAGCCGAAACTGGCGCGGAAGAACGCGGCGATCGCGGCGGCGCCGTGGTACTCGTGCGGCGCGGGCGGCATGGCCAGCCACGCGTCGTCGGTGAGCAGCCCGACCACGGCGTCCACGTCGCCCGAGGTGAACGCGTCGGCGAAGCGCCTGCTCAGCTCGCGTTCCTCCGGTGAGCCCGGTGCGGGGGCGGGTCGGCCGTCGCGGTGACGTTCGATCGCGGCACGGGCGCGTTGCAAGGTGCCTTTGATCGCGACCTCGGTCGTGCCGAGCATGTCCGCGACCTCCGCGGCCGGGTAGCCGAGCACGTCGCGCAGGACGAGGGTGGCGGCCTGCCGCGGCGGCATCAGCTGCAAGCCCGTGACGAAGGCCAGCTCGACCGCCTCCCTGGCGTGGTAGCGGGCTTCCGGTCCCGGCGCGTCGTCCGCGACCTGCTCCAGCAGCGTGTCCGGGTACGGCTGCAACCACGTGGTCTCGACGCGGCGGGTCGGTTCCGGCGGGGTGAACGGCGGCACCGGCTCGGACGGGCGGCGTCGGGCGTCACGCAGCGCGTTCAGGCAGCGGTTGGTGGCGATCAGCGTCTCCTGCACCACGTCCTCGGCGTCGACCAGCGAGCCGAGGATGCGGTAGCAGTGCAGCCGCAGCTCGCCCCGGTACCGCTCGGCGAGGTCGCGGAACGCCTGCTCGTGCCCTGGCTGCGCGTGGTCGGGTCCGGTCCGGCTCACGAACCGCATCCTCGCACGGCGGTACGACAGTCACCGTCCGGCGGAGAAATCCGGCCGGGACCGTTCCGTTCGACGCACCGGCGGTGTCCAACCAACGAACCGTCCATCTCACGAGAGGAATCGAGCATGACCGGCACCGCCCTGGACACCGCCCTCGCCTACTACCACGCGTGGACCGGCCACGACTTCGACCGCGCCATGACCTACATCGCCGAGGACGTCGTGTGCGACGCACCGGCCGGGCGCATGGAAGGCGCGGCCGCTTTCCGTGACTTCATGGGCCCGTTCACCCAGATTGTCGTCGACACGACCCTGATCTCGGCGTTCGGCGACGACAAGACCGCGCTGTTGATGTACGACACCAAGACCTTGCCGGTGGGCAGCGCGCCCGGCGCCGAGCACCTGACCGTCCGGGACGGAGTGATCACCCACGTCCGGATCATCTTCGACCGGTTGCCGTTCGACGCGGCGCGCAAGGCGTCCGAGGTGGACGCGCGGTGATCCCCGGGAGGCGATGTCGAGGATCTACGGAAAGTAGTTATGCAACCCCAGATCGGGCTGTCTTCTTCCACCGATAGTGTGACGCGGTTCTCCTCAGTCCTTCCCTCAGGAGCCCTCACATGCAGCTCGCCAGAGTCGGAGCCTTCCTCGGCGCCGTCACCGCCGCCGTCGCCGCGACCGTGTTCGCCGCCGCGCCCGCTCACGCGCACAACGCCATCTTCAGCGCCGGGTGCGAGGGCGAGAAGAGCACGCTGACCGCCGACCTGCAGTGGTACGACGCGCACGAGACCAAGAAGAACACCGTCAAGATCACCCTTGACGGCGAGGAGATCGAGAACACCACCTTCGGCCAGCACTTCAAGGAGACCTACGTCCGCGACAGCGACGTCGAGCTGGTCTTCGAGTACGAGGTGCTCGCCTGGAACGACCCGATCGACGAGGACAACGACAAGGCGTGGTCGGTCCGCGGCACCTTCAAGGTCCCGTCCTGCGTGAAGACGACCACCACGACCACCACGACGACCACCACCACGGCCGTCACCACGACCACCGCCGAGGTCACGACCACCGCGCCGACCACCACCACGGCCGAGACCACGGTGGAGACCACGACGGAGTCCACGACGCCGGTCACCACGACCACGACCGCCGAGGTCGTGCCGGTCGCCGACACGGGTGACGACCTGGCCGACACGGGCGCGAGCATCGCGATCCCGCTGGTGATCGGCGTCGTCCTGCTCGGCGGTGGCGCGGCCCTGCTGATCGTGCTGCGCCGGCGCGCGGCGAACAACTAGCTCTTCCACTCGGCCCCGGTCACGTGCGCGTGACCGGGGCCGAGCCGTGCTACGGCAACACCTGGATCTTGCGCCCCTGCCCCGCCCGGAACCTCGACAGCGCCGAGGCGTAGTCCGCCAGCGGCAGCCGGTCGCTGATGAACACCTCCGGGTCGAGCACGCCGGTGGCGAACAGGTCGGCCGCGCGTTCGAACGAGTGCAGCACGGCCATCGACCCGGTGATGGTGATCTCCTGGTTGTAGATGCGGTACGGGTCGATGGTCACCCGCGCCGCGTAGTCGGAGACGCCGAACTGGAGGAACGTGCCGCCCTTGGCGACCCGGCCGAGCCCGTCCTGGATGGCCTTCTCGTTGCCGGTGGCGTCGATGACGACGTCCCACCCGCGCGGCCGGTCCAGCTCGTCGGCGGACGCCGCGGTGGCCGTGACGCCCAACTTCTCGGCGGTGGCCAGGCGGTCCGGGTTGAGGTCGACCACCTCGATGGACGACGCGCCGGTGAGCTTGCCGAGCTGGAGCATCATCAGGCCCATCGTGCCGGAGCCGTAGATCAACACCCGTTCGGCCAACCGCGAGCGCAGCACGTCGTAACCGCGCACCGCGCACGACAGCGGCTCGATCAGCGCGGCGTCCTCGGTGCGCACGTGGTCGGGCAGCTTCACGCAGTTCGCCACCGGCGCGAGCGCGTACTCGGCCGCGCCACCACCGGTCGTGACGCCGATCGCGGCCCACCGCTCGCACAGGTTGTTGCGCCCGGACCGGCACATGCGGCACTCGTGGCAGTACAGCGAGGGGTCCACCGCGACCCGGTCGCCCACCACCAGCTCGGTGACGTCCGACCCGACCTCGGCGACGACGCCCGCGAACTCGTGCCCCGGCACCACCGGCAGCGTCGGCGCGAACTCCCCTTGCAGGATGTGCAGGTCGGTACCGCACAGCCCGCACGCCGCGACGTCCACGACGACCTGGCGCGGGCCGGGGGTCGGGTCGGGCACGTCGGCGACCTCGACCGCGCCGACCCCGGTGATCACGGCTGCTTTCACTTCACGGCTCCCAGGGAGAGGCCCTGGACCAGCTTGTCCTGGGCGGCGAACCCGGCGACGAGCACCGGCAGCGACACCACCACGGCGGCGGCGCACACCTTGGCCAGGAACAACCCCTGGCTGGTGACGAACCCGGTGAGGTAGACCGGCGCGGTGCCCGCGACCACGCCGGTCAGCACGCGGGCGAACAGCAACTCGTTCCAGCTGAAGATGAAGCAGATCAACGACGTCGCGGCGATGCCGGGCATGGCGACCGGCGCGACGACCCGGCGCAGCGTGGTGACCAGGCCCGCGCCGTCGAGCGCGGCGGCCTCCAGGATCTCGACCGGCACCTCGGCCAGGAACGACCGCATCAGCCACACCGCGATCGGCAGGTTCATCGACGTGTAGAGCACGACCAGGAACGAGATGTTGTCCAGCATCCCGGTGAACTGCGCGACCAGGTAGATCGGCAGCAGACCGGCGACGACGGGCAGCATCTTGGTGGACAGGAAGAAGAACAGCACGTCCGACCACTTCTCGACCTTCTTGATCGAGAGCGCGTAGGCCGCCGGTATCGCCAGCAGCAGCACCAGGACCGTCGAGCCGATGGACGCGCTGAGCGAGTTGATCAGCGGTGGCCACGGTTCGGAGTCGAAGAAGCCGGCGTAGCTGTCGAACGTGATCGGCGCGGCCAGGGACGGCGGGTTCGTCGCCGCGTCCGGCTCGCTGTGCAGCGAGGTGAGCACCATCCAAGCGACCGGCGCGAAGAACAGCAGTCCGGCGAACCAGGCGACGACGCCCCAGATCCGGTTCATCCGCGCACCTCCTCTCGGAGCAGCGACGACACGACGCGCAACGCGAACGTGGCGATGATGATGGAGCCGATCACCACGACCACGCCCGCCGCGGACGCCTGGCCGTAGTCGTGCGCCTGGTAGAACGTCTGGTAGATCGTGTACGGCAGGTTCGCCGTGCCCAGGCCGCCGGACGTGATGGTGAAGACGGCGTCGAAGTTCTGCACGACGTAGATCGAGCCGAGCAGCGCGCCCAGCTCCAGGTACTGGCGCAGGTGCGGCAACGTCAGGTAGCGGAACACCTGCCACGCCGTGGCGCCGTCGATGCGCGCGGCCTCCACGGCGTCCTGCGGGCGGCTTTGCAGGCCCGCCAACAGGATCAGCATCATGAACGGCGTCCACTGCCACACCAGCGACGCCTCCACCGCGAGCAGCGGCATGCCGCTGATCCACTCCGGCTGCGGGGCGTCCGCGCCGAACAACCACGTCAGCACGCCGTTGAACAGGCCGTACTCCGGGTTGTAGAGCGCGTGCTTCCACAGCAGCGCGGCGGCGACCGGCACCACCAGGAACGGCGCGATGAGCATCGTCCGCACCAGTCCGCGCCCGGCGAACTTGCGGTCCAGCAACAGGGCGAGTCCGAGGCCGAGCAGGAGGCTGACCAGCACCACGGTCGCGGTCAGCACGACCGTGGTGCCGATGGCGCTGCGCAGATCCGGGTCGGTGAACACGGCGGTGTAGTTGTCGATGCCGGCGAACCCGCGGTTGGCCGGGTCCAGCGAGTTCCACCGCATCAGCGAGATGATCAGCGTGGCCACGAACGGCAGTTGGGTGACCACGATCGTGAAGATCAGGGCGGGGAGGAGCGGGGCACGCCTAGCCCAGCGCGCCGCCGCGTTCACCTGCCTCGTCCGCGTCGGGGGCCTCGGCTCGGCCGGTGCCGCCACCTCCCGCACGGCGGTCATCGGGACCTCCCGATGGGGGTGGGGTTGCTCATCAGTTCCCCCGGTACTTCTTCGCCACGGTTTCCGCCAGCGCCTGACTCTCGTCCAACGCGGCGTCCACTGTGGACGAGCCGGCGATGGCGGCGCTGATCTTCTGCGACACCTGCGTGCCCAGGTCGGTGAACTCCGGGATGCCGACGAACTGGATGCCGCTCGCGGGCCGTTCCTGCACGCCGGGGTCGGTGGGCTTGGCGCCCGCGATGGCCGCCTCCGCCTGCTTGGCGAACGTTCCGCCGGCCGCCAGGTACTCGGGCCGCTGGTACGTCGACTTCCGCTTGCCGTCGGGCAGCTTGGACCAGCCGAGGTTCTTGCCGACCAGCTCCTCGTAGCCCTTGCCGGACGCCCAGGACACGAACTTCCAGGCGTTGTCGGCCTTCTTGCTCGCCTTCTGGATGCCGAACGCCCACGTGTAGAGCCACGCGGAGCTTTCCGTCTTCACGACCGGGGCCTGGGCGAAGCCGAGCTTGCCCTTGACCGGCGAGTCGTCCGCCTCCAGCAGACCGGCGGCGACCGTGGCGTCGTACCACATGGCGACCTTGCCCTGGGTCATGTTGTTCAGGCACTCGGCGAACCCGGCCTGCGGCGCGCCCGCCTCGCCGTGCGCGCGGACCAGGTCGACGTAGAACTTGGTGGCTTCCTTGAACTCCGGCGCGTTGAGCCGCGCTTGCCAGTCCTTGGTGAACCACGTGCCGCCGAACGTGTTGACGACGGTGGTCAGCGGCGCCATCAGCTGACCCCAGCCGGGCTGGCCGCGCAGGCAGATGCCCTTCATGCCGGGCTGCGCGCCGTCGACCTGGGCGGCGATGTCGGCGACCTGCTGCCACGTCGGCTTCTCGGGCATGGTGAGGCCCTTGGCGTCCAGCACGTCCTTGCGGTACATGAGGAACGACGACTCGCCGTAGAACGGCTGGGCGTACACCTTGCCATCGGCGGCGGTCAGCGACTGGCGGATCGGCGCGAGGACGTCGTCCTGGTCGAAGCCGGTGTCCTTGGCGACGTAGTCGTCCAGCGGGGTGAGCCAGCCGTTCTTGGCGTAGATCGGCGTCTCGTAGTTGCTGATCGTGGCGACGTCGTACTGGCCGGCCTGGCTGGAGAAGTCCTGGCTGATCTTGTCGCGGACGTCGTTCTCGGGCAGCACGGTGAAGTTGACCGTGATGCCGGTGTCCTTGGTGAAGTTGTCCGCGGTGAGCTTCTGGAGGTCCTGCATCTGCGGGTTGTTCACCATCAGGACGTTGATCGAGTTGTCGGCGCCGCCGCCCCCGCCACCCGCGCCGGCGCACGCGGTCGTGGCCAGGAGCACCGCGGCCAGCAGGCCGCCATACCGCAATGACTTCATCGTCTTGCCTTCCTTAGGGCGAGCGGAAGCAGACCCCTGGTGCCGGGGCCTCTGGGTGGGTTGGGTCAAGCCCGGACCGTTAAGCCCGAACGGTCAAGCGCGGACGACCTTCGGTCCGAGCAGGGCGTAGCGGTGCGCTTCGCCCGCGGGCAGCACGGAGTCCGTGACGACCGCTTCCAGGTCGGCGACAGTGCCGAACCGGTGGAAGCTCGCGACGCCGAACTTCGTGTGCACGCCGACGAAGATCCGTCTGCGGGACGACGCCAGGGCCTGGGCCTTCACCGCGCCCACCGCCGGGTCCGGCGTGGTGAGGCCGTGCTCGCGGGAGATGCCGTTCGCCCCGATGTAGGCGAGGTCGATCACCATCTCCGACAGCATGCGGGTGGCCCAGTGGTCCACGGTCGCCAGCGTGTGGCCGCGGACCCGTCCGCCGAGCAGCAGCACCGTCGCGGACGGGACCTCGGACAGCACGGCGGCGGTCGGCAGCGACGCGGTGATCACGGTCAGCGGCCTGCCGGTGGGCAGGGCCTCGGCGACGAGCTGGGGTGTGTAGCCCTCGTCGATGAACACCGTCTCCGCGTCACCGAGCCGGTCGGCGGCGGCTCGGGCGGTCCGCCGCTTCTCCGGCACCATCGACGCGGACCGGAACTTCAGGCCCGTCTCGTAGCCGGCGCTCTCCACCGGGAACGCGCCGCCGTGCGTGCGGCGGACCAGGCCGTGCTCGTCCAGCAGTCGCAGGTCGCGCCGCACGGTCTCCTGCGCGACGTCCAGCTCGGCCGCGATCTCGGCCACGTCGACCCGGCCGTCCGCCCGAGCCCTGGCCAGGATGCGGCGCTTGCGTTCGTCCGCCCGCATGGCGCCTCCTTGCCCGCTCGGACCGTCGCTGCCCGTTCGGGCCGCGCATAAGGTGTAACACCGCGGAAATAGTGTGGCCAGCGCCACAGCCGGGTCAGCGATGCCCGAGTTTCGCCCGCTTTCCCTGACCGAACACACACCATCAGCCCGTTTCGTGCCCGATCGGCCCCAATTCCTTGCCCGTTCCCACCCCACTCAACGCGTCAGGCCCCTGGGTTCACGCAACCCAGGGGCCTGCACACACGTTCCGAACGTTGAATTCACCCGTCCTGAACGTAGGACACGGTGGTCCTGAACGTACGACTCGCGCGTTCTGAACGTAGGACTCACGCGAGTCGAACGCTCAGGTCGCGTGAGTCCTACGTTCGCGTCGCGTGAGTCCTACGTTGGGGACCACCGTGTCCTACGTTCCGGTACCCCGAATTCAACGCTCAGGACAGGGCTGGGTAGTCGATGTAGCCCTTCTCGGTGCCGCCGAAGAAGCTGGTCTGGTCCGGGGTGTTGAACGGGCCGCCGTTGGCCAGGCGGGCAGGAAGGTCCGGGTTGGCCAGGAACAGCGCGCCGAACGCGAGCGCGTCCGCGACGCCGTTGTCCAGCAGGGCCAGCTCTCCGGGGCCGGTCACACCTTCGGGCGTGAACGGGTTGAGGATCAGCGTGCCGGAGAACCGCTTGCGCAGCTCCAGCGTCAACGGCCGCTCGTCCTGCTCGGCGACGTGCAGGTAGGCCAGGCCGATCGGGTCGATGGCGTCGACCAGGGCCGGGTACAGCTCGCGGTGGGTCACCTCGGCGATGTCGTTGTAGCCGTTGCCGGGGGAGATCCGCAGGCCGACGCGGCTCGCGCCGATCGCCTCGGACACCGCGCGCACGACCTCGACCACGAACCGGATGCGGTTCTCGATGGAGCCGCCCCACTCGTCGTCACGCAGGTTCGTGTTGTCCGCCAGGAACTGGTGCAGCAGGTAGCCGTTGGCCCCGTGCAGCTCGATGCCGTCGAACCCGGCCTCGATCGCGTTGCGCGCGGCGGTGGCGAAGTCGGCGATGGTCGCCTCGATGTCCGCCGGGGTCAGCTGCACGGGCGGCAGGTAGTCGAGCATCTCGGTGCCCGTGAACAGCTGCCCGTCCGCGCGCACCGTGGACGCGCTCACCGGGTGCAGACCGTCCGGCAGCAGGCTGGGGTGGCCGATCCGGCCGGCGTGCATGATCTGCGCGAAGATCCGTCCGCCCGCCGCGTGCACCGCGTCCGTCACGCCACGCCAGCCCTCGATCTGCTCCGCGCTGTGCAACCCCGGCGTGTGCGTGTACCCCTGACCCACGGGGGACGGTTGGATGCCCTCGGTGATGATCAACCCGGCACCGGCACGCTGGGCGTAGTACTCGGCCATGACCGGCGTCGGCACGGTGTCGTACGCGCGGCTGCGGGTCATCGGCGCCATCACGATCCGGTTGGCCAACTTGGTGCCGGCCAGGTCGAACGGCTCGAACGCGGTGCTCACGGCTGCCTCCAGGATGCTGTTTACCTGTCCGAACAGCAATCACCCCGGAGTACATTCCGATCAGCCACTGTGACGGCGCTCACGATCGAGGAAGACTAGAATCGTGCCATGGCTCCGACCGGACAAAAGCCCACGTCAGTACCCACTCCTCCAGCCACGGAGGACAGTCCGATCAGCCATGCCATCGTCCGGATCGCCCGGCTGCACCGCCTGCTCGCCGCACAGCTGCTCAGGCAGGCAGGGCTGCACCCGGGCCAGGAACTCGTGATGATGCAACTCTGGGAAAGCGGCCCACGGCGGCAGGCCGACCTGTGCGGCGCACTCGGCGCGGACTCCCCCACCATGACCCGGACCGTGCAGCGCCTGGAACGCGCCGGTTTCGTGCGCCGCTCCCCCGATCCGACCGACGGGCGCGCCGCCCTCATCGAGCCGACCGCCGCCAGCCAGGCCCTGCGCCACCAGGTCGAACGCATGTGGCGTGAGCTGGAGGAGGCAACGGTCGGCGAGCTGGACGACGACCAGCAGGCCGAGACCCTGAGGGCGCTCGGCCTGCTGGAGACGAACCTGGCGAGTCGGGCACACCGCGCGTGCCCCGACGGCGACGGCGGGCGGTAGCCGGCGGAGCTAGCGGGCGGGACCTGGCCGGGAGCTAGCCGGCGGAGCTAGCGGGTGAGCCTGATCCAGGCGGCGGTGTCCGTCGGCACGGCGCCGTCCACGAGCGGCCCGCTGGTCAGCAGCACGCCGTCGTGCGCGGGCAGTGGGACCGGCGAGTCGGACAGGTTCAGCACGCACGCGAAGTCCGTGCCCCGGGTGAACGCGACCACCCCCGGCCCCAGGTCCAGCCACTCCATCGGCCCGTCACCCAGCGCCTCCTCCGAACGCCGGCGGGCGAGCACGGTCCGGTAGTGCGCCAGCATCGAGTCCGGGTCGCCGGTCTGCGCGGCCACCGACAGGGACTTCCAGTGCTCCGGCTGCGGCAGCCACGACGGCCCGCCCTCACCCCACGGGATCGGCACCCGGCACCCGTCACGACCCCGGTCGGTGTGCCCGGACCGCACCCACACCGGGTCCTCCCGCAGCTCGTCGGGCAGGTCGTCCACCTCCTCCAGCCCCAGCTCCTCCCCCTGGTAGACGTACACGCAGCCGGGCAGCGCGGTGGTCAGCATGATCGCCGCACGCGCCCGTTTCGCGCCCAGCTCCAAGTCCGTCGGAGTCAGGTGCTGCCGCCGACCGAAGTCGAACGACGTGTCCGAACGCCCCATCCGCGACACGTGCCGCGTCACGTCGTGGTTGGACAGCACCCACGTGGGCGGCGCACCGACCGGCGCGTGCGCGGCCAACGTGCCGTCGATGACCCGCCGCAACTCGCCGGATTCCCAAGGGCAGCACAAAAAATCGAAGTTGAACGCCGAGTGCAGCTCGTCCGCGCGCAGGTAGCGGGCGAACCGCTCCGGGTCCGGCAGCCACATCTCGCCGACGAACACCCGCTCGTCCGCGTACTCGTCCAGCACCTCCCGCCACGACCGGTAGATGTCGTGCACGCCGTCCTGGTCGGAGTACGGCAGGTCGGCGTCGGGCCTGGAGAAGTCCTTCACCAGCCCGTCGGCCACGTCGATGCGGAACCCGTCCACCCCCCGGTCCAGCCAGAACCGCAGGATCGACTCGAACTCGGCCCGCACCTCCGGGTTGGTCCAGTTCAGGTCCGGCTGCTCCGGGCTGTAGAGGTGCAGGTACCACGAGCCGTCCGGCGCCTGCGACCACGCCGGCCCGCCGAACCTCGACTGCCAGTCGTTCGGCGGCGAATCGCCCTCGTGGAACCAGAACCGGTCACGCCCCTCGCCCCGCAACGCCTCCTGGAACCACGGGTGCTGGTCCGAGCAATGGTTGGGCACGATGTCGATGATCACCCGCAGGCCGACCCCGTGCGCCTCGCCGATCAGCTTCTCCGCCTCCACGAGCGTGCCGAACACCGGCTCGATGTCGCGGTAGTCGGCGACGTCGTAGCCGCCGTCGGCCAACGGGGACGGGTACCAGGGGCTGAGCCAGATCGCGTCCACACCCAACTCGGCGAGGTAGGGCAGCTTCCGCCGCAGTCCCGCCAGGTCGCCGACACCGTCCCCGTTGCCGTCGGCGAAACTGCGCGGGTACACCTGGTAGATGGCCGCACCGCGCCACCAGTTCATGTGGAATCCTCCCTCGGTGATGTGTTTCAGCCCTTCACGCTGCCGGCGGTGAGACCCGCCAGCACGTGCCGCTGGAACACCAGGAACAGGCCGATCATGGGCACGCTGGACAGCACGAGGCCGGCCAGCAGCAGGTTGACCGGTGTGTCGGGGGCGAAGCGCTGCAACGCCACGCTGAGCGTCTGCCGCGCCGGGTCGGAGAACACCAGCAGCGGCCAGATGAAGTCCTTCCACGCGGCCACCACCGCGAAGATGGACACGACCGCCAGGATCGGCCGGGACAGCGGCAGCACGATCCGCCACAGCATGGTGAGCTGGCCGGCGCCGTCGATCCGCGCCGCCTCCAGCACCTCCACCGGCAGCTGGTCGAAGAACCGCTTGAGCAGGAACACCGTGAACGCGTTCGCCGCGCCCAACAACCACAGCGCCAACGGGTTGTTGAGCAGACCGAGGTCCGCGATGGTCAGGTAGGTGGGGACGAGCAGCACCGCGGCGGGCATCATCAGGGTCAGCAGCATCATACCCAGAATCCCCTTGCCCAGCACGGGTTTCAGCCGCGACAGGGCGTAAGCGGCGGGCACGTCCACCGCGAGCTGCACCGCCCACACACCCACCGCGACGACGATCGTGTTGACGAAGTACCGGCCCAGGTCCATCAGGTCCCACGCCTCGGCGTACGTGCCGGGCGTCCACGTCTCCGGCACGATCGTCGGTGGCACGCGGGCCAGTTCCACGGCCGTCTTCATCGCCGAGACGACCACCCACAGGAGCGGCACCACGAACACCACCGTGAGCACGATCGTGGTGATCACGAGGGTGATGGTGTACCCGGCACGTCGCCGCCCCGGTGCGATCAGCGTCCTCACGCGTCCGCCTTCCGCGTCACCCGCAGGTACAGCGCGGTGAACGCGCCGAGCACCAGCAGCAGCAACAGGCTCAGGGCACTGGCCGTGCCGAAGTCGTTGTAGTAGAAGGCGTACCGGTACAGCAGCAGCAGGACCGTGACGGTGGAGTCCTCCGGTCCGCCGCCGGTCATCACGTACGGCTCGGTGAACACCTGCATCGTCGCCACGATCTGCAACAGCAGCAGGACGAGCAGCACGAACCGGGTCTGCGGCACGGTGACGTGCCACAGCCGGCGCAGCACGCTCGCGCCGTCCAGCTCGGCCGCCTCGTACAGGTCACCGGGGATGCTCTGCAACGCGGCCAGGTAGATGAGCGTGGCGGTGCCCAGGTTCGCCCAGGTCGCCACGATCACCAGCGACAGCATCGACGTGTCGGCGCTGTCCAGCCATGCCGCCCCGTCCAGTCCGAGCCCGCGCAACGCCGAGTTGAGCAGGCCCGGACCGGGGTCGTACATCCACTTCCAGATCAGCGCGGCCACCACCGGCGGCAGCATCACCGGCAGGTACACGACCAGCCGGAAGTACGCCTTGAAGTGCTTGAGCTCGTTCAGCACGACCGCGAGCAGGAACGGCACCACGAAGCCGAAGACCAGCGCCAACGCGGTGAACAGCAGGGTGTTGCGCCACGCCGTGGCGAACAGGGGGTCGGCGAAGAGGCGTTCGAAGTTCTCCCAGCCGACCCACGTGGGGTCGGAGACGAAGTCGACCTGCTGGAATCCCAGCACGGCCCCACGCGCGATCGGGTACCAGGAGAACACCGCGAAGCAGACCAGCGCGGCGGACAGGAACCCGTACGCGACCAGGTTCTCCTCGACGCGGCGGCGCATCACTTGACCTGGGCCAGGACGGGGTTCACCTTGGCTTCGGCGTCCGCCAGCAGCTTGGCCGGGTCCGCGTCGCGGTCGGTGAGCACGGCCTGCATGACGTTGTCCAGGATCGCGTACACCTGCTGGGCGTTCGGCGGCTCGATCTTCCCCTTGGGCGTGGCGTCCACGTAGGACTTGAAGTTCGCCACCGGCACGGTCGCCAGCTTCTCCTTCAGCTCCGCCTGCTTGGCCGCGAGCTCACCGGTCCAGATGTCGGCGACCGGCGGCACGGGCAGGCCGATCGGCTGACCCTCGTCCTTGTACCGCTGGAGGTTCTTCTCGAACCGGTCCGGGTTGAGGTACTTCCACTGGATCCACTTCAGCCCGGCCTTGATCTTCTCCGGCGTCGCCTTCGGGTTGAGCATGTAGCCCTCGCCGCCGATGAGCGTGCCCTCGCCGTCCGGGATGCCGGTCAGGCCGTAGTTCGCGTAGTCGCCCTTGAACTGGTTGACCAGCGTCGGCACGTTGTCCGGCGCGGCGAGGTACATGCCGAGCTGGCCCGCGCCCATCATCTGCTGGACGTCCTCGATGACGAGGAGCTGCTTCTCGCCCATCGTGTTGTCGGTCCAGCGCATGTCCTTGAGGTGCTGGAGTGCTTTCCGGCCCTTGTCGTTGTTGAAGTCCGCGACCCACTTGTCGCCGTCCTGGCGGGCGATCTGGCCGCCGACGGAGTACATCCACGCGGTGAAGTGCCAGCCGCCCTGGTTGTTCTTGCTGTACTCGGCGAAGCCGACCTTGTTGCCGCCCAGCGCGGTGATCTTCTTGGCGGCCTCGCGGACCTCGTCCCACGTCTTCGGCGGCTGGTCGGGGTTCAGGCCCGCCTGGGTGAACAGCGCGCGGTTGTAGAGCAGGCCCATCGAGTAGTTGGCGGTGGGGACGCCGTAGACCTTGCCGTCCTTGCTGAAGACGTCACGCAGCTCGGGCCGGATGGCGTCGTAGTGCGGCATGTCCTTGACGTGCTCGGTGATGTCGGCGGCCTGCTTGCGGGCGATGAGGTTCGCCGGGTCGGTGAAGTACGCGTAGAACACGTCCTCCAGCTGACCGCCGGCGAGCTTCGCGGAGAACGTCTTGGGGTCCATGAACCCCTCGTGCGGCTCGATGTCGACGTCCGGGTTGGCGGCCTCGAACTCCGCCACGTCCTGGTCGAAGACCTTGCGGTCGAACGGCTGGGTCTGCGGCGGCTGGCCGTTGACGGAGATCGTGACCTTGCCGCCGGCGGCGCCGGTGTCGGCCGCTTCGGAACACGCGACGGCGGTCAGGCTCAGGCTGCCTACCAGCAGCAACCCCGCCGCTCTGCGGAGGCTGAATGAGTTCATGGGGGCGGACCCTCCTCGGGTGTGGTGTGGCGCACACGGTAGGTCGACTCGACACCGTTCCGCAAGATGTGGACGAAATCTCGCAACTTATCTACATCAAGCCGTAAGCTGACCCGGCACAGCGCATCCGAAAGTGCGCACACAGAAGCTGCCGCCCACCCGGAGGGATGGACGGCAGCGGAGAGGAGTGGGGCTAGCGCGGAGCGGGGGCGGTGGAGGAGCGGACCACCAGCTCGGGCTCGAAGAGCAGTTCCTCGTCGGGGACCGGGGTGCCCGCTATCTGGTTGGCCAGGAGTTCCACAGCGGCCCGGCCCATGGCCTCGATCGGCTGGCGGACCGTGGTGAGCGGCGGCTCGGTGCACGTCATCAACGGCGAGTCGTCGTAGCCGACCACGGAGACGTCGTGCGGCACCTTGAGGCCGTGCCGGCGCACGGCACGCACGGCGCCCAACGCCAACGGGTCGGAGGCGCAGACGATCGCGGTGACGCCGCGGTGCAGCAGGCGGGTGGTGGCGGCCTGGCCGCCTTCCAGGGAGAACATCGCGTGTTCCTCGAACAGTTCGACCCCGGCCGCGGCCGCGCACGACGTCAGCGCGGTGAGCTTGCGCCGCGACGGCATGTGGTCCGAAGGCCCCAGCACCGCGCCGATCCGCACGTGCCCCAACGCCACGAGGTGGCCGAACGCCTGCTCGACGGCCACCGCGTCGTCGCACGAGACCCTGGGGAACCCGATGCCGTCGATGGCGGCGTTCACCATCACGGCGGGCAGCTTGCGCCGCGTCATCTGCCGGTAGTGCTCGTGCGACGCGTCCGCTTGCGCGTACTGACCGCCCGCGAACACCACACCGGACACGTGCTGCTCGAACAGCAGCTCCAGGTAGTCCGCCTCGGTCACGCCGCCCGCCGTGCGGGTGCACAGCACCGGCGTGAAACCGCGCTGCGCGAGGGCGTTGCCGACCACGTCGGCGAACGCGGGGAAGATCGGGTTCTGCAACTCCGGCAGCACCAGGCCGACCAGGCGGGCACGTTCACCGCGCAGCTGGGTCGGCCGTTCGTACCCGAGCACGTCCAGGGCGGTGAGCACGGCCGACCGCGTCGCGTCGGACACCCCCGGCTTGCCGTTCAGCACCCGGCTGACCGTCGCCTCGCTCACGCCGACCTTCGCGGCCACTTCGGCCAACCGCCGTTGCGTCATGGAGCAACTATACGGCAGGATTTACGCACGGCTTGCGCGGACTTGCATTCGTTTGCGAGTTCCACCGCGGTGCGCACCACCGCGGCCGACGGCACGACCCGGTCCACCAGCCCTGTGCGCAGCGCCTCCGCGGCCGTCACCCGACGTGCCACCAGCACCCGATCGCCGGTCACCCGACCGAGACCGCCGTCCGACGCCAGCACCCGCAGGTCGCACCCCATCGCCAGCCTCGCCGCCTCACCTGACGCGCTGCCTCGGATCGCCGCGACCAGCGGCACCGGCAGGTTCGCCAGCTCTTCCCGCACGCCGCGCAACGCCGCCGACACCGCCTCGCGCTGCGCCGCCGAACTCCGGACCAGCCGTTTGATGTCGTCCCCGCACACACCGCCCTCCACCAGGAGCACGATCGCGCGGGCGTCGACGGCCCGGTTCAGCAGCGCGCGCACGTCCGGCAGGAGGGCGTCCGGCGACTCCTCGATCCGGATGACCGCGATCCCGCAGGACAGTTCCAGTGAGACGGCCATGAGGCAGCCATGGTGGCGGATGATTCCCCCGGTTGTCATGTTCCACCCCTCTGCCGGGTGATGGCCGGGTACAAATCCCCCTGTGAAGCGGTGGATGGTGGCGGCGGTGGCGTTGGTCGGGCTGACGGGGTGCGCGACGCCGGTCACGGGCACGCCGACCGCGGGGCCGACGTCGTCGGCGGCCAAGGCCAAGCCCGAGGTCGTGCGCTGGATGGACAACTTCTGCGGCGTGGCGCAGTACATGATCGCGTCGGGCGGGGTGCAGTTCGACCCGACCCAGCACGCCACCGATCCGGCGGCGATGAAGAAGGCTCTCGGCGACTCGCTCGGCCGGGTGATCGACGTGCTGGACGTCGTCCTGCACGACCTGGACGAGCTGACCCCCGCGCCGGAACCGGCCGCCGACACCGCGGTCGAGGTCATCAACGAGCCGCTGACCAGGGCGCGGGACAAGTTCGTCTCGGCCAAGTCGACCGTGGACGCCGCGCCGGAGATGACCACCGACGTGTTCTCCACCGTCATCCAGGACGTGACCGAGGCCGTCACGGTGATGAACGAGGCGGTCGAGAAGATGGCCGTCGTCTCGCTGCCCGACGAGTTCAAGGACGCCGCCGGTGAAGCCGAGAACTGCGAGGCGTAGACCCGGTGGCACTTGGTCACAGCGGCAGGTTCATCCCATGAGCAGCGCTCGTTCACCGTCCGGCAGGGTGCTGGTGACCTGCGGCGGAGAGGTTTCCGCACATGTGCGGTCCCAGGTTCGTCGCGCCGGCAAATCTGGGGGCACCGCCCCCATGTGCGCCGCCGTGTGCGCGTGACACGTTGAGCGACGTGTTCCCGTCCGCCGTAGACCGGCCACCCGCATCGTGGTGGCTCAGCGGCGTGCGCGAGGACACCCGGAAGCTGGTCGTCCCTCGTGGACGGCCCTCATGGGCCGCGTTCGTGGAACGCGCCACCGCGACCGCGGCCCGTGCAGATTTCCCCGATGCCGACCCGGGCGACGGCGTGGACGGCACAGACGGCGCGATGAGGGCGTTCGCGTCCGCGTTGCAGCCGCTGGTCCAGGCGGCGATGGCCCAGGACCCCCGGCTGGACGCGGAGTTCGGCCGCGCGCTCGGCCACCGCCTGACCCGGATCGCGGCACGCACCCTCGTGCTGGAGCTGAACCTCGAACGGATCGACGAGCGGCTCACCGGGGACACGCCGCGGGAGCGGTTCGCCGACTTCGTCCGGCACGTCGACCTGCCCACGCTGTTCGGCCGCTACCCGGTGCTGGCCCGGCTGCTCGGCCAGGCCTGCCTGCACGCCGTCGACGCGCACCGCGAGCTGCTGGACCGGTTCGAGCGGGACCGCCCGGAGATCGTCCGGACCCTGCTCGACGGCCGCGACCCCGGCCCGCTCGCGCGAGTGGAGACCGGGCGGGGCGACCGGCACGCGCGGGGCCGTTCGGTGGCCGTGCTGACGTTCGAGGACGGTCGTCGGGTCGTCTACAAACCGCGCCCGGTGGCGTTGCACCAGGCGTTCGCGGACCTGCTGACCTGGTACGACGGCCACACCGGTCTCGGGCTGCGGGTGCCGCGCACGGTCGTACGGCCGGACCACGGGTGGCTGGAGTTCGTCGAGCACACGCCGTGCGCGGACGTCCCCGCCGTCGGCCGGTTCTACCACCGGCTGGGCGCGCTGATCGCGCTGCTGTACGCGATCGACGGCGCCGACATGCACTACGAGAACCTGATCGCGGCGGGCGACGAGCCGGTGCTGGTGGACGTGGAGACGCTGTTCCACCCGGCGGTCGGCATCCCGGCGGACCCGGCGGTCCAGGCGCTGGCACGGTCCGTGCACCGCACCGCCCTCCTGCCGCAGGTGCTGCTGGGCGCGCACGGCGCGCTCGACATCGGCGGCATGGGCGGCGACCAGGGCGACCGGTCGGCGGCCGACGGCGTGGCGTGGCTGCACCCCGGCACGGACCGGATGCGGCTGGTGCGCAGGCCCGCGCCGATGCCGCCGGCGCACAACCGCCCGGTGGTGGACGGCCGCGAGGCCGAGCCCGCCGACTACCAGGGCCCGCTGCTGGCCGGGTTCCGGGTCGGCTACGACGCGCTGTGCGACCACCGCGCGGACCTGCTCGGCCGGCTGACCCCGTTCGCCGACCTGCCGGTGCGGTTCCTGGCGCGGATGACCCAGCTGTACGCGACGTTGCTGGACGAGTCGACGCACCCGGACGCGTTGCGCGGCGCGGCGGCCCGGCAGGACGTGCTCGACCTGCTGTGGGACGACTCGGCGGACGAAGCGCTGCTGCACGCGCTCGTGCCGTACGAGATGAGCGACCTGTGGTCGGGCGACGTGCCGATGTTCACCACCCGGCCCGGCAGCCGTGACTTGTGGACGTCCACCGGCGAGCGGCTGCCCGACCTGCTGCCGGTGTCCGGCTTGGACGGGGTCACCGCCAAGGTCGCCGCACTCGGCGAAGTGGACAAGCACGACCAGCAGTGGCTGATCACCGCCGGGTTGGCGAGCCGGCCGCGTCCGGTGGAACACCGCACCGGACAGGGCGTGCCCGTGCCGCTGGAAGCCGTCGTGCCGGACCCGCAACGGCTGCTGGTGGCGGCGTGCGGCGTCGCGGACGAGGTGCTGGCGCACGCCACCGCCGCCGACGGCCGGGTCAACTGGGTCGGGCTGGAGCTCGTGGACGACCGGCACTGGGCGGTGGCCGCGATGGGCGCGGGACTGTCCAACGGCTACACCGGCGTCGCGTTGTTCCTGGCACAGCTGGGCAAGCTCACCGGCGCTGCCCGCTATACAGAGCACGCGCGCGACGCGCTCGCGCCGATCCCCGGTCTGCTGGCGGCGTTCGCCGAGGACACCGAGTTGGCGGTCGCCGTGGGCAGCGGCGGGTTCCACGGCCTGGGCGGCATCTGCTACGCGTTGGCGCGGTTGGCGGACCTGCTGGACGACGCGGAGATCGGCGGCTGGCTGCGTGCCGCGGTGGACATCGCCGCGACCGTGGAGGCGATCGGCGAGGACCCGGCCAACCTGGTGGAGGGTTGGGCCGGAGGCTTGGCCGCGATGCTGGCGGTGCGGGCGGAAAGCGGCCTGCCCGCGGCCGGAAAACTGGCCCGCGCCTACGCCGACCGACTGGTGGCCGCCAGTCCCGGCGGTGACGGTTTCGCGCGCGGCCGGGCGGGTGTCGGCTGGGCGTTGCTGCGCTACGCGAAGGTCGGCGGCGACAGGTACGGCGTGGTCGGCCGGGCGAACCTGCGCGCCGATCACGCGCTGCGGCAACGACTGCTCGACGTGACGGAGGCGGACCACAGCTGGTGCTCCGGGCTGTCCGGCGCCGTGCTCGCGCACACCGCACACCCCGAGCAGCCGGTCGACGCGTACACCCTGCACCTCGACCGGTGCATGAACGCCTTGGCGGTGCACGAACCCCTGCGGGACCTGAGCCTGTGCCACGGTGAGCTGGGCGTGATCGAATCCCTGACCGTCCTCGCGGAACGCGGCCACGGTCTGGCGTCGGCCATGCGGAACCGGCGAGCAGGGCTCGTCCTCGGCGCGCTCGACCAGTACGGAGCACGCTGCGGCACACCGGATGGCGTGCCGTCGGCCGGTCTGCTCACCGGGCTCTCCGGCATCGGCTACGGCTTGCTCCGCCTCGGATTCCCCGAGCAGGTGCCTTCTGCGCTCCTGCTCGGGTCCAAGCACGACACCTACCACGAGGAGAACGCCCGATGAGCAACGCCAACCACGACGCGGTCACCACCTGGCACGAAGACCAGGACGGCGACCACCCCGCCGGGGAAATGGCGCTGAACCGCAAGACGAAGACCGGCGCCCGCGCCCGCGCGCTGGCCGGTCTGACCCTGGCCGTCGGCGCGTACGTGGTGGTCGCCGCGGGCGCGAACAGCAGCATCACGGTGAGCGCGCCCGGCATCGGCTGAGCGGCAAAGCGCGACACCGTCGCACCGCCGGACTGCCCGCCCACTGGGGGTGCGGGCAGTTTGGTGTGCCGTGGTCCGGCTTGACTAAGGTCGGCCCATGCACACCCGCGCGCCGGTCGTGGTCGGCCGCGACGAAGAGCTCCGCGTGCTGGAACGGGCGCTGGCCGACGCCGCCGTCCGTCGTGGACGCGCGGTGTTCCTCGTCGGGGAGCCGGGCATCGGCAAGACCCGGTTGGCGCGCTTCGCCGCCGGCGCCGCCTTCGAGCGCGGCATGAGGGTGTTGCGCGGGCGCAGCAGCACGATCGGGCCGATCGTCCCGTTCCGACCGCTGGCCGAGGCGCTGATGTCCCTCCTGCGCGCGAGGGACAGTCCTGATCTGCGTGAACTCGGCCCGTACCAGCCCGCGTTGGGCAGGCTGGTGCCCGAGTGGGGCACCGACGAACGGCGTCAGCCGCACTCCGTGGTGGTGCTCGCCGAGGCGGTGCTACGACTGCTGACCGTTGTCGGCCGGAAGCAGCCGTGCCTGGTGGTGCTGGAAGACCTGCACGACGTGGACGCGGAGACGCTGGCCGTCGTCGACTACCTGGTGGACAACCTCGACGACGTGCCGGCCGTGCTGCTGGTGACGACCCGCGCCGACCCCGGTCCGACGCTGGACGTGGTGCGCCTTGCCGCGCAACGGGAGGCGGGCGTGCTGCTGGAGTTGGGCCGACTGGACGAGTCCCAGGTGCGCCGGATGGTCGGCACCTGTCTTGAGGTCGACGCCTCGGAGGTGCCGGACGCGGTCGCCGCGCGGATGTGGGCGGACAGCGCGGGCAACCCGTTCGTGGTCGAGGAGATGCTGCACGGCCTGGTCAACAGCGGCCTGCTGGTACGCGGTCCCGGTGGCTGGCAGGTGCTGGGCGAGCTGCGCATCGACGTGCCGTCGGCGTTGGTGCGGTCGATCGCGCACCGCACCGACCGGCTCGGGCCGCAGGGCCGCGAGGTGCTGTCGGTGGCCGCCGTGCTGGGCCACCGGTTCCCGCTGTCGGTGCTGCGCGCGGTGACCGGGCTGGACGACCGGAGCCTGCTGTCGCACCTGCACGCGGGGGTGGCGGCGCAGCTCGTGACGCCGGACGAGCCGGTGCCGGACTGGTACGCGTTCCGCCACCCGTTGACCGCCGAGGCGCTGCTGGCCCAACTGCCGCCGACGCGCCGGGCCGAGCTGTCCCGCCGGACCGCGGACGCCGTGCAGGAGCTGCACCCCGGCCTGCCCGGCGAGTGGTGCGCGCTGGTGGCGTCACTGCGGTTGGACGCCGGGGAGACCGCCGAGGCGGGCGCGTTGCTGGCCGAGGCCGGACGGCGGGCGCTGGCGGACGGCGCGGCCGGGTCGGCGGTGCGGCTGCTCGACCACGCGCACCGGCTGCTGGCCAGTCAGGTGGACGTGTCGGTCCGCGCCGACGTGCTGGACTCGCTGCTGCCCGCGTTGGCCGAGGCGGGCCAGTTCGAGCGGGCGTTCGCGCTGGTCGACGCGGTGGCCGAGCTGAGCGCCGCCGGGTTGAGCCGGGTGCGGCGGGCCGAGCTGCACACCAAGTTCGCCCAGGTGGCCAACACCGCGGGCCGGTGGGCGGACAGCACCGCGCACGTCGAGACGGCACGCGCGCTGCTCGGCCCGGACGCCGACGACGAGCACACCGCGCGACTGGACGCCGTGGCGGCGCTGATGACGCTGTACAGCGACGTGCCGGACCGGGTCGCGTCGGCCGAGTTCCTGGCCCGGCGCGCGGCCGACGCGGCGAAGCGCGTGCCGCTGCCCGAGGTGGGCTGCGAGACGTGGCAGCTGCTGGGCGTGCTGGCGCGCGAGCGTGACCTGGCCGAGGCCGCCGAGTGCTTCCGGCTGGCGCGGGAGATGGCCGAGGAGCACGGCCTGCCCATCCAGGGTCTCTACGCGACGAGCCGGCAGGCGGGGCTGGACTGGCTGGCCGACGGCACGTCCATCGAGCTGGTCGAGGCGCGGGAGGAGGCGCTGCGGATCGGCGCGATCAGCGTGGCGTACAACGTGGACTCGATCCTCGGGCTGGACGCGGTGCTGCGCGGGCAGTACGCCGCCGCGGCGGACAAGCTGGCGGGGACGGTGGCGGACACCCGGCGGCTCCAGCTCAAGCACCTGACCCTGTACGGGTTGATGGCGCAGGCGACGGCGGCGGCGCACCAGGGTCGGCGGGCCGAGATGGAAGCCGCGATCGAGGCGTTCGAGGCGATGGGCGGGGTCGGCTCGCAGGAGCGCCCGCTCTGCTACGGGCTGGCACGGGCGTTCTGCGCGCTGTTGGAGGAGGACCGTGCGGCGGCCGGGCACGACCTGGCGCGCGCGCTCGCGTACGAGGCGGAGGCCCCGACCGTCTACCACCTGTCCGGCCGGCACGGGTTGCTGCTGTTGCTGGACGCGCTGTCCGGGGCGCTGGACCTCGACACGTACCGCTCGGTGACCCGGTCGGCCGCCGCCGGGATGCGCTGGAACCGGGTGTTCGCGCAGTTCGCGCTGGCCGTGCTGCTGAGTCGGGAAGGTCTGGAAGCCGAGGCGGTGCAGGCGATGCGGGCCGCTCGGGACGCGGCGTCCCTCTACCCGATGGCCAAGCACCTGGGGCTGCGGCTGGTGGCCGAGGCGGCGGTGATCGACGGGTGGGGCGAGCCGGTGAGCTGGCTGCGGACCGCCGAGGAGTACTTCCACCAGGCGGGTCAGCCGGCCGTGGCCAGCGCGTGCCGGGGGTTGCTGCGGCAGGTGGGCGCGTCCGTGCCGCAGCGGCGCACCGGATCCGACCAGGTGCCGCGCGAACTGCGGGCGCTGGGCGTGACCGTGCGGGAGTTCGAAGTGTTCCGGCTGCTCGCGGGCCGGTTGGGGAACAAGGCGATCGCCACCCGGCTGCACATCTCGCCGCGGACCGTGGAGAAGCACGTGGCCAGCCTGATCACGAAGACCGCGCAGCCGGACCGGGAGTCGCTCAGCTCGTTCGCCGCGTCGCTGGGACCAGCCGACCGGCCCTAGTGGTGTGGTGCCGGGTCCGCTAGACCGGTGCGATGAAGATCCTGTTGGCAGTGGCGCTGATGGCGGTTCTGGGCGGTGGGACGGCGCAGGCGTCGCCCGAATCCGACGTGACGCGTGGCCCGTGCGGGTACGAGGTGACGCCGGACGAACCGGCCGCGCGGCCCGTGCCGCTTCCCCCGGACCCCCGGCACACCCCCGACCACGGGTACCCGGAGGTGCTGCTGGCGACCAACCTGGGCCCGGTGCCGTTGGTGCTGGACCGCGCCCAGGCGCCGTGCACCGTCCAGAGCTTCCTGCACCTGGTGCGGAAGAAGTTCTACGACGACACGACGTGCCACCGGATGACGGCGTACCCGACGTTGAAGGTGCTCCAGTGCGGCGACCCGTCCAACACCGGTGAGGGCGGCCCCGGCTACAAGTACAAGGACGAGCTGCCGACCGACCTGGCGCCCGTGCCGAACGACCCGACCGGCCTGCGCCGCATCTACCCGCGCGGCACGCTGGCCATGGCGAACGCGGGCCCGGCCACCAACGGCAGCCAGTTCTTCCTGGTCACCTCGGATTCCGTGCTGCGGCCCAACTACACCGTGTTCGGCCGCATCTCCCCCGCCGGGCTCGCCACCCTGGACAAGATCGCGGCGGGCGGCATCGCGCCGAACCCGGACAGCCAGGTCGACGGCCGTCCGGCGCTGACCACGGACATCGGGCGGGCCAAGCGCACCGGCTGACCGGGATCACGCCGACCGGGATCACGAGATGGGCGCGGTCACCCGGATGTCGGCGTTCCAGTCCGTGAAGCGGTGGAGGCTGCGTTGGAAGACGTTGTCCTCCAACGTCTTCAGCACCTGCTCGACCCGCACCGGCAGGTCTCCCGGACCGACCCACACCGTGGCGGACGCGGTGAAACCGGACTCGTAGGCGGCCAGCAGGTGGGAGCGGCGCGTGATGTCCGACGTCCGCTCCGCCTGCTGCCGCAGGTCGACCAGCATGGTGTAGCGGCGCGTCGGCACGCCGTCCAGCTCTTCGTCGCCCTTGGTCACGACCAGGCTCCCGGCGAGCGACTTCACCACCGACGACGGGTCCACCTCGTCGGGCAGGCCGGCCACGGTGGTGTCCGCCCGCACGGGCGCGCGGTCCGCCATCCCGAGCTTGGCCCACGAGCCGCCCGACGTCCGGGAGTAGGCGGCGTCCGCCATCACCACGACCTCGGTCGACGAGTCCTGCCGCAACGACATCAGCCGGCCCTCACGGGCGCGCAGCAGGTCGCCGGCGAGCGTCACGTGGAGACCGGACATGGTGGTCTCGGCGTCGAACCGGACCGAGCCCTGCTCGGCGGCGCGGGCCGCCACGATCTTGATCAACGACGCGCTGTCGTCCACGACCGGACCGAGGGTCGGTGTGGGCAGCCCTGTCCGCTCCGCGCAACCCGCCAGACCTACCAAGGCCAGCACCAACGCGACGACGGACTTGCGCATGACACCCCCACTTACGGTGAACACCCACCATCCTCCCGCACCTGCGGCGGATAAGGGGTGCTAAAGCCGAAAGTACCTCCGCTACCGTCAGAGCCATGCCTCACGTGCTCTCCGTCAACGTCGGCTCCCGCGTCGAGTTCGACTACGCCGTCATCGGCCACACCGGCATCGGCAAGCGCCCGGTGGACGGCCCCGTGGACATCAAGGCCCCTGGTCCGCGCGGCACGGGCGGCAGCGGCGTCGCGGGCGACCACATCTCCGACTCGCGCAACCACGGTGGCGAGGACCAGGCCGTCTACGCCTACTCGCGGGAGGACTTGGACGGGTGGTCGGCGGAGCTGGGCCGCGACCTCCGGCCGGGGCTGTTCGGGGAGAACCTGACCACGGTGGGCGTCGACGTGTCCGGCGCGCTGGTCGGCGAGCGGTGGCGGATCGGCTCGGTACTGCTCGAGGCGACCAGGCCGCGCATCCCGTGCCTGACGTTCACCGGCGTGATGCAGGAGAAGGGCTGGGTGAAGAGGTTCACCGCGCGGGGCCTGCCGGGCACGTACTTCCGGGTCGTGGAGCCCGGGACGATCACGGCGGGTGACGAGATCACCATCGAGCACCGGCCGGACCACGACGTCAGCATCGCCGTGACGTTCCGCGCCCTGACGTTGGAGGCGGACCTGCTGCCGCGCTTGATGACGGCGCGTGACTACCTGCCCGAGGACCTGCTGCGCCGGGCCGAGCGGCGGATGTTCGACCCGGCGTAGGCGCGCACCGGCTCAGCCGACCGGGCCGGTCGCTGTTCCCCGTTGTGCGGCACGCCTCGATCAGCGTCCATTTGGTGGACATCGTGAAGACATTTCGTGTTTCTAGGGTGGGAGGCGACCTGGGCGCAGGACCACGAGGAGCCTTCACCGATGAAGCGTCTGACAATCGCAGTGGCCGCACTCCTGATGACGGCCCTGCCCGGAACCGCACACGCCGCGACGGCGACCGGCGGTACCGCGGTGGGTGTCCACAACGCTTACACGCAGCAGACCGCCCCGTTCCTGGTCGACGTGCTGGACAAGAAGCCCGGTCTCGTCGAGTTGGACGTGTGGACCAACTTCCTGTTCAGCCGTGACTTCCAGGTGGGCCACGACCCGGGCAACGCCAACAACTGCGCCCGCGCCACCGCGTACGACCAGCTGCGGACCGGCGCCCGCAACCAGAACCTCGCCACGTGCCTGCGCAACATCCGGCTGTGGCACGACCGCAACCCCGCCCACCCGCTGATGGTGCTGAAGGTCGAGTTCAAGAACGGTTTCGACGACCGCGGCGGGTTCGGCCCGGACGAGTTCGACCGGATCGTGGCGGACACGCTCGGCGCGTCGTCGGTGTTCGGCCCGGCGCAGCTCATCGGCTCGCACGCGACCTTGGACGCCGCCGCCCGCGCGGGCGCGTGGCCGCACCGTTCGGCGTTGACCGGCAAGTTCGTGATCCTGGTCGAGGTCGGCACGTTCGAACAGGGCAACCCGTTCGACAACTACGACACCGACCTGGAGTACGCGGACCGGCTGATCTCGGCCCGCAACGGCGGCGTGCTCGGTTCGGCGCTGGCGTTCCCGGCGATCAACGGCGCGTCCCAGTCCGACCCGCGTGTGGGTGACCGCGGTGGCGCCCGTGCGCCGTGGTTCGTGGCGTTCGACGGTGGCGCGTCGTCGTACGCGGGGTGGCCGGGCGACTCGTACCTGGGCGGCCACTACCTGGTGGTGATGACGGACGCGCACGCCGTGTCACCGGCGATCGACTCCCGCAACCCGTCCGTGTCGGACGCGCAGGCGCGGGTGCGGCAACTGGCCGGCAAGGGCGCGACGATCGTGTCCAGCGACTGGGTCGACCCCGCGATCGTGGGCTACACGGTCGGCTGACGCGGCTTGCGTTTCGGCCGGCACCGGGGTGGGGTCCGACTGCTCGGACCCCACCCTTGGCTTCTACTGCTTGGCCACGAAGGTGAGCACGTCGTACTTGGCCACCGACTCGCCCTTCTGGTTGACCAGGTCGGCGTCCCACCGGACCTCGCCGTAGTCCTTGTCCTCCCGCGGCGTGATCTGCTTCGCGGTCAACGTCACGGTCAGCTCGTCACCCGGGAACGTGGGCGTGAGGAACCTCAGGTTCTCCAGCCCGACGTTCGCCAGCACCGGCCCCGGGTCGGGCGAGACGAACAGGCCCGCCGCGAACGACACGACCAGGTACCCGTGCGCGACCCGGCCGCCGAAGAACGGGTTCGCCGCCGCGGCCTCCTCGTCCATGTGCGCGTAGAACGTGTCGCCGGTGAACTCGGCGAAGTGCTCGATGTCCGCCATCGTCACGACGCGCGGCCCGGCGACGACCGTGTCACCGATCTTCAGCTCCCGCAACGACTTCCGGAACGGGTGCACGTCCGACTCGGTGCGCGGCGCGCCCGTGACCCACCGCCCCGTGACCGCGCTCAGCACCCGTGGGCTCGCCTGGACGGCCGTGCGCTGCATGTGGTGCAGCACGCCGCGGATGCCGCCCATCTCCTCGCCGCCGCCCGCCCGACCCGGTCCGCCGTGGATCAGCGCGGGGAGCGGCGAGCCGTGGCCCGTGGACTCCTTGGCGTCGTCCCGGTCCAGCACCAGGACGCGGCCGTGCCACGGCGACACCCCGATCACGACCTCGCGCGCGAAGTCCGCGTCGTGCGTGACGACCGAGCCGACCAGGCTGCCCGCACCCCGGGCGGCCAACTCCACCGCGTGCTCGACGTCCTGGTAGGCCATCAGCGTGGACACCGGTCCGAACGCCTCCACCTGGTGCGGCTGGGCGTGGTCCGGGTCGGCCTTGAGCAGCACGGGCGACAGGAACGCGCCGCGCTCGGCGTCGGCGTCCACCACTTCCACCCGGTCGGGTGAGCCGTAGACGACCTCGCCGACTTCCAGCAGTGCCTTCAGCGACCGCCGGACCTCCTCGCGCTGCTCCAGCCCGGCCAGCGCGCCCATCCGCACGGTGTCGTTGGCGGGGTTGCCGATGACGACCTTCGCCAGACGCGCGCTCGCCGCGTCCGCGACGGCGTCCATGAGGGAGGCGGGGACCAGGGCGCGCCGGATCGCGGTGCACTTCTGGCCTGCCTTGACCGTCATCTCGCTGACGAGCTGCTTGACGAACAGGTCGAACTCGGGCGTGCCCTCGACCGCGTCCGGGCCGAGGATCGAGCAGTTCAGCGAGTCCGCTTCGGCGTTGAAGCGCACGCTGTTGCGCACCACGGCCGGGTGCGTGCGCAGGACCTGGGCGGTGGACGCGGAGCCGGTGAAGCCGACCAGGTCCTGGGCGGTCAGGTGGTCCAGCAGGTCGCCCGCGCTGCCGGTGACCAGTTGCAGCGAGCCTGCCGGCAGCAGGTCGGCGGCGAGCATCAGCTCGACCAGCTTCTCGGTGACGTAGGCGGTCTGGGAGGCGGGCTTGATCAGCGACGGCACGCCCGCGATGAACGCGGGGGCGAACTTCTCCAGCGGGCCCCACATGGGGAAGTTGAAGGCGTTGATCTGCACCGCGACGCCCCGCAGCGGGGTGGCGATGTGCTGGCCGACGAACGTGCCGCCACGGCTCAGCGGCTCCACCGCGCCGTCCACGTAGACGGTGTCGTTGGGCAGTTCGCGCTTGGCCTTGCTGGCGTAGCCGAACAGGACGCCGATGCCGCCGTCCACGTCGATCAGCGAGTCGGTCTTGGTCGCGCCCGATCGGGCGGACAGGGCGTACAGCTCTTCGCGGTGTTCCCGCAGGTGTGACGCCAGGGCCTTGAGCAGGGCCGCGCGCTGGTGGAACGTGAGCTCCCGCAGCGCCGGTCCGCCGACGCGCCGGCCGTGGTCCAGGGCCGCCGCCATGTCGATCCCCTGCGACGAGATCCGGGCGAACTCCTCGCCGGTCACGGCGTCGTGGAGGGGTGTGCCCTCGGCGGACGAGGCGTGCCAGCGACCGGACACGTAGCTGCGCAGCATGGCCATCGGGTGTCGACCTCCTTGTCGGGCCGGTGGGTGTCCCGGCATGTGGACAGTAAAGCGCCCCTACTTTCATCGTGACTTGATTAAAGGCTATGGAGTAAGTTCCAGCCTGGTCGTCGCCAGAGTGAAGGGAGTGTCGATGAAGACACGAGTGATGGTGGGCGCGGTAATACTCGCCTTCAGCGGGCTGGCCGTGCCCGCCGCGCAAGCCGCCCCGGCAACGAGCGCCGCCGCCGATGTGGGCACGATGGCGGTCACCTTCGCCGAAGAGTTCAACGGCCCGGCTGGTTCGCGGGTCGACGGCTCCAAGTGGAACACGGAGGTCGGCGACAACAACGGGGCCAACCGCGAGCACCAGTACTACACGACGTCCGCGAGCAACGCCGCGATGGACGGCGCGGGCAACCTGGTGATCACCGCCCGCCGGGAGAACCCAGGCAACTACAACTGCTGGTACGGCCGCTGCCAGTACACGTCCGCCCGGATCAACACCGCGGGCAAGTTCACCACGACCTACGGCAAGGTCGAAGCGCGGATGAAGATGCCGCGCGGCAAGGGGATCTGGCCCGCGTTCTGGATGCTGGGGCAGGACATCAACTCCGGCAACCCGTGGCCGGGCAGCGGCGAGATCGACATCATGGAGTTCCTGGGCCACGACCAGGACACGGTGTACGGCACCATCCACGGTCCCGGGTACTCGGGCGCCGGTGGCATCGGCGCGGCGTACAACGGGCCGAACTTCGCCGACGGCTTCCACACGTTCGCGATCGAGTGGTCGCCGACCGGCATCTCGTGGTCCGTGGACGGCAACGTCTACCAGCGCCGCACGCCCGCCGACGTCGGCGGCAACCAGTGGGTGTTCAACAAGCCGTTCTTCGTCATCCTGAACCTGGCGGTCGGCGGCGAGTGGCCGGGATACCCGGACGCGAGCACCGTGTTCCCGCAGCAGTTCGTGATCGACTACGTGCGCGTGTCGACGCTCGACGGCAACCCGCCCGCCGGTGGCGGCCGGATCACCGGTATCGGTGGCAAGTGCGTCGACGTAGCCGGTGCGAACTCCGCCAACGGCACCCCCGTCCAGTTGTGGGACTGCAACGGCACGGCGGCCCAGCAGTGGTCGCGTCCCGGTGACGGCACCATCCGGGCGTTGGGCAAGTGCCTCGACGCGGCGGCGGGCGGCACGGCGGACGGCACGCTGATCCAGTTGTGGGACTGCAACGGGACCGGTGCGCAGAAGTTCGCGGTGAGCGGCGCGAACGACATCGTCAACATCCAGGCGAACAAGTGCCTGGACGCGCAGAACAACAGTTCCGCCAACGGAACCCGGTTGCAGCTGTGGACCTGCGGCGGCACCGCGAACCAGAAGTGGAACGTCGCGTAACCGAGCGCGGCATGATCGGGACATGCACACCCTGATCAGAACGCACGCGGCCAAGGCCGACCACGATCGCCGACTCTCCCCGGCGGTCGTGGCGGCGCTGGTCGAGGCGGGCGCGACGCGGATGCTCGCGCCCGCCTCCCTCGGCGGCGGCGAGGTGGACCTCCCGTCGTGGGCGGTGGCGATCGAGGACCTGGCCCGCGCCGATGGTTCGGCCGGGTGGACCGCGATGACGACCAGCGCGACGTCGTCACTGGCCTGGTACCTGCCACCGGACACGGCCGCCGAGGTGTTCGGCTCGCCGACGTCGGTGGTGGCCGGAACGGCAGCGCCGGTGGGTCGGGCGGTGGCGGCGGACGGCGGGCACCACGTCACCGGCCGTTGGGGCTGGGGCAGCGCGGTGCCGTTGTGCGACTGGGTGGTCGGCGGCGCGATGACCCCGGACGGTCCGCGTCTGATGCTCTTCCCGTCGTCCGACGTGACGGTTCATGACACGTGGCACGCCGCAGGGCTGCGTGCGACGGAGTCCCACGAGTGGGAGGTCTCGGGCGCGTTCGTGCCGGCACGCCGTCAGGTGTGGCCACCGGCCGTGCGGGTGCCCGGTCCGCTGCCGACGTTCCCGTTCTTCGCGTTCCTGGCGGTGGGCGTGGCGGCGGTGGGGTTGGGGATCGCCGCACGGGCGATCGAGGAGGTCGAGGCACTGGCCGTGACCAAGACGCCTCAGCACGCCCAAGGCCTGTTGGCGGAGCAGACGGATGCGCAACGCGACCTGGGTGTGGCCGAGGCGCGTCTGTCGGCGGCACGGGCGTTCCTGCACGCCGAGGTGGCGGCCAGGTGGGCTGCGGCGGTGGCTGGACAGGCCGGCACGACCCAGGAACGCGCGCGCCTGCGCCTGGCGTGCTCGCACGCCGCGACGGAGTCGGCGTCGATCACCCGTCAGGCCTTCGACACCGGCGGGGGCACGTCGGTGTTCGAGAACTCACCGTTGCAGCGCTGCCTGCGCGACGCCCACGTGGCCGCCCAACACGCAATGGTGTCCCGCCGCCTGTTCGAGACCTACGGCAAGGTCAAACTCGGCGTCCCCACCGACACCACCCGCCTCTGACCCGCGCTGTTGCTGATTTCCCACCGACCCTCACCCTCCTAACTTCCCATCGGCCCACCTGCTCACTTCCCACCGGCCCTCACCGGAATGCAAGACCGCCCGAAGCCGTTGACCTTGTGGTGAGGCTTTCCGTGCTCGACCGGTCGAGAGTGCGCGCCGGCCACAGCCACCCCGAGGCACTGCGCGACACGGTGACGTTCGCCCGCGAGGCGGAACAACTCGGCTACCACCGCTTCTGGGTGTCCGAGCACCACGGCGTGCCAGGCGTGGCCGGGTCCGCGCCGACCGTGCTGGCCGCCGCCGTCGCCGCCGCGACGAGCCGGATCCGGGTAGGCACCGGCGGCGTGATGCTGCCCAACCATCAGCCGTTGGTCGTGGCCGAGCAGTTCGGCGTGCTGGAGTCCCTGTTCCCGGGCCGGATCGACATGGGCCTAGGGCGTTCGGTCGGCTTCATCGAGGCGGTCCGCAAGGCATTGGGGCACGACAAGGACGATGCTGCCGAGTTCGGCCCGAGGCTTGCCGAACTGCTGGGCTACTTCACCGGCGACCAGCCCGTGCGGGGTTATCCGGCCGACGGCCTCCGCGTGACCCCGTTCGTCCTGGCCACCGGCGCCGGAGCCCAAGTGGCCGCAGCCCACGGCGTGCCGCTCGTCATCGGCGCGTTCCGGGGTGAGGAAGCGATGATCGACGCCATCACCACCTACCGTGCCCAGTTCCGCCCTTCGACGTGGGCGGCGGACCCGTACGTGGTGATTTCCTCGACGGTTGCCGTGGCGGACACGACCGAGGACGCCTGGCGCATCCTGGTGCCCGAGGCGTGGGCGATGGCCTATTCAAGGACAAGAGGCGAATTCCCACCTCTCAGCGCGGCAGAGGACATTCTGGCTGAGCCCATGACGACCCGTGAGCGGGCACTGTTCGAGCAGTCCTTGCAGGGACACGTCTTCGGAACACCATCGGAAGTAGAAAAGGCCCTGGACGCCCTAACCGAGCGCACCGGCGCCGACGAGGTCCTGGTCACGACAAGCACCCACGACCGAGCAGCAATGCTCAACTCCTACCGCCAACTAGCCGCCCTCTACCACTGACACCACTGGTACCGGTTCAACTCCCGCCCTTGGCCTCTGCGTTCCCGACTCGGCTGCGTCCCCAGCTTCCGCGGGTGCAGCCGGTTGGTGCCCAACGGTGTCGTGCCGAGTCGGCCCGAGCCAGAGTCGGCCCGAGCCAGAGCCGGGCCGTGTCGGGCCGTGTCGGACCGGGCCGTGTCGGACCGGGCCGTGTCGGACCGGGCCGTGTCGGACCGGGCCGTGTCGGACCGGGCCGTGTCGGACCGGGCCGTGTCGGACCGGGCCGTGTCGGACCGGGCTGGGCTTAGCCGGGCTGGGGGTGGGTCACCTGAGCGTGTGCGGCCAACTCGAAGTCGATGAACGCCCCGATCATCGCCCGCCACACCGCCTCGGCGACGGCGGGCTCGAGCCCTGCGCCCAGCGCCCGCTCCCGAACCGAGGCGATCACCTGCTCGACCCGATCCGGTGCGCGAACCGCCCGGTCGTCAGCCTTGAACGACGCGGCGGCCCGGACCAACCCCTGCCGTTGCGCCAGAAGTCGGACCAGTTCCGAGTCGATCACGTCGATACCCGCGCGCACCTCGGCCAACGACGCCGGCGCAGTCGGTGCCGCTAGTGCCGCTGGTGCTGCCGTCAGGGCCGTGGCCTGTGCGGATGATGCGGATTCAGACACGTCCTCATCATCCACGACCACCACCGGGCGCTCTCCGATGGCAGGCAAGGTCAGTGGTCTCGTTGCTGTTCGGCCAGGAAGCGCTCGAACTCGGCACCCAGCTCATCCGCACTGGGCAGCGACTCGTCGTCCGACAGCAGCAGATTCTCCGAAGCCTCGGAGAACGCGTCGTACTGCCGCTCCAGTGCCTCGACCACCTGCGCGACCTCCGACGACTCCGCCACCTGCCGCGAGATCTCGGCATCCGTACGCTGGGCCGCCTCGGTCAAGGCGGCGGCTTGGATGACGAGACCCGTCGCCTTCGTCACCGACTGGAGCAGCCCCAACCCGGCCGCCGGGTAGGTGCCCTGCGCCAGGTAGTGCGGGACGTACGCGGCGAAGCCCATTGCGTCGTGGCCGGCCTGGCCGAGCCGGAACTCCAAGAGCGCGGACAGGTTGCCCGGCACCTGCACCCGGCTGAACGGCGAACCCTCGATGATCAGCTCGGGCCTGGTGGCGTGCGAGATGACCGACAGCTTCCGGGTGTGCGGCACGCCCATCGGGATGCCGTGGAAACCGACGGCGAGCCGCAGGCCCCACCGCTCGACCAGCGACAACACGGCCGCGGTCACCGCCTCCCACCGGCGATCCGGCTCCGGGCCGGTCATCAGCAGGAACGGGGTGCCCACAGCGTCGTGCAGCAGGTGGACGACCAGCTCGGGCGCGTCGTAGGACTCCCACCGGTCGGTGGCGTAGGTCATCGTCGGCCGACGGGACCGGTAGTCGATCAGGTCGTCGATGTCGAACCGTGCGACCACCCGATGCTCGTGCACATCGAGCAGGTGGGCGACGAGCGTCGCTCCCGCCGCACCGGCGTCCATGAAGCCCTCGAAGTGGTGCAACAGCACCGCTCCGCTCAGGTCCGGGACGTCGGAGTCGACCTCGTACAGATCCTCCGGGTCCAGCGCCACCTCATGCCTCCCCAAGTGCTCACATGCCAGTCCTCCTTTCCGTCAACATCGACCGACCACTGATCCATTCCCCGATCCCGTCGAGCATCCGGGCCAGGCCGAATTCGAAGAGCGTGTCCAGCTCCATGTCCACCTCGGTGCCGATCACCTGGCTGAACATCGGGAACCTGCCGGTGGCGGCGATGTCCAGCAGGGCCGGCGCCTGCTGGGTCATCCACTCGTCACCGGTGATCCCGGTGTCGTGCCGTTGTCCCGCTTCGGGCTCGATGTTGACCGCGACACCTCGCACAAAGCCGAACACCGTCACCACGGCGTGCATCATTTCCTCCAGGCTCAGCCCCCTCCCGTCGAGAGCGCTCAACATCCACTCGGTGTGCGTAATCGCGCTGGGCAGCAGCTGCGGCCTGGTCATCGACATCGCCGGCGCCAGCCACGAGTGCTCCTGGAACAGCCTCCACTGCAACCGGGCGGAAACCTCCAGTCGCTCCCGCCAGGTCCGCGGCGCCGGGTCCGGCAACTCCTCCTCTCCCAACACGTGGTCGATCATCCGCAGGACCAGTTCGTCCTTGTTCTCGACGTGCCGGTACAACGACATGGTCGCCACGCCCAGCTGTGACGCCACCCGCCGCATCGACATCCCGTCGAGCCCGTCCGCGTCCGCGACACGGACGGCCGCGAGGACCAGCCGCTCGCCGGTCAGGTCGGTCTCCTGCGCCCGCGGTCGCGCAGTTTCCCCACCTTCCGACGAGACGACCGTCCCCACGCCGGCCACCGGACGAACAACGCCCTCTGTCCGCAGGGTGAACAGGGCCTTGGTCGCCGTGGCCATCGCGACGTTCCAGTTGACGGTGATCTCGCGCGTCGAGGGCACTCGATCACCGGGTCGGAGCTCGCCCGACTCGATCCGATCACGGATTTCGCGCGCTATCCGCTGGTAGATCGCGTCAGTCATGACCGCCTCCTCGAATGTAGTGCACCGGAGTCTAGCGCACTAGTGCACTATCGAGTGATTGAGCAGGTAGAACAGTGATGTACGCTGTACGCATGAACACCGTACTGATCTCCGGCGCCAGCATCGCCGGCCCCGCCCTCGCCTATTGGCTGCACCACCACGGCCTCACCCCCACCGTCGTCGAGCGGGCGCCCGCGCCCCGGCCCGGCGGCCAGGCGGTCGACCTGCGCGGCACGGCCCGCGAGGTCGCCGAGCGGATGGGCATACTCGACGAGGTCCGCGCCGCGCACACAGACGCGAGAGGCATGGCGTTCGTGGACTCGGCGGGAAAGCGCACGGCGACCATGGCGCCGGACACGACGGGCGACTCCGGCGGCGCGATCGCGGAGCTGGAGATCCTGCGGGGCGATCTGGTCCGCATCCTCCACGAGGCGACCGCGACCGGGGTCGAGTACGTCTTCGACGACAGCATCACCTCGCTCACCGAGACCGCACACGGCGTGGAGGTGGTCTTCGAGCGCGGCGAGCCACGCACCTTCGACCTCGTGATCGGCGCCGACGGGCTGCACTCCAGGGTGCGATCGCTGGCGTTCGGCCCGGAGTCGGAGTTCGCGCACGACCTCGGCGCCTACATCTCGATCTTCGGCACCACCCAGCGGGAAGACCTGGACGGGTGGCAGCTGCTGCACACCGTGCCCGGTCGCACCGCGGGCATCTACCCCACGCCCGGCGGCGAGGCCAAGGGCATGTTCGTGTTCGCCTCACCCCCGGTGGAGCACGACCGGCGGGATACCGACCGGCAGCGCGAGCTGGTCGCCGAGGCGTTCGCGGATGGCGGTTGGGACGTGCCCCGGCTGCTCGGCGACATGCGGGACGCACCCGACTTCTACTTCGACCGGCTCTGCCAGATCCGGATGGACAGCTGGTCGCGCGGGCGGATCGCGCTGCTGGGTGACGCGGCCTTCTGCGCGTCGCCGATGGCGGGCAACGGCACAAGCATGGCGTTGGTGGGCGCGTACGTCCTCGCGGGCGAGCTGGCCACCGCGCCGGACCACCGGACGGCGTTCAGACGCTACGAGGAGGAGATGCGGGAGTACGTGGCGCGGTGCCAGAAGTTCGCGCTGGGCGGGGTCGACAGCCTGATGCCGAAGTCGCGGATGTTCATCCGCATGCGTGACTTCACGCTGCGCGTCGTACCGCACATCCCCGGTGGGATGAGATTGTTCGGGGGTCTCCAGAAGATCGCGAACACCGTGTCGCTGAAGGAATACCGGCCCCGGAGCTTGACCTCCAGCTGACTCCAGGTCTTACGTTCCGGGCATGGACATGGAAACCACCGCGTGGATGTCGCTGTACCACGTGGCCAACGCGCAGGACGACAAGCGGCCGTTCTCCGTCGCAACCCTCCGCCGCATCTGGGTGTTCGCCCAGCCGCACCGCAAGCGGCTGGGTCAGTACCTCGGGTTGAGCGTGGCGGTGGCGGTGCTGGCCGTGGCGACGCCTGTCCTCGCGGGACGGATCGTGGACGCGATCGTCAACGGCTCGACGTACGAGGTGGTGCTCGGGCTCGCGGGCCTGATCGCGGGCATCGCGATAGTCGAGGCGGCGTTGGGCCTGCTGACACGGTGGTTGTCGGCGAGAATCGGCGAAGACCTGATCCTGGACCTGCGGACCACGGTGTTCGACCACGTGCAGCGGATGCCGATCGCGTTCTTCACCCGCACCCGGACCGGGGCGCTGGTGAGCCGGCTGAACAACGACGTGATCGGCGCGCAGCGGGCGTTCAGCGACACGCTGTCCAGCGTGGCGGGCAACCTGGTCACGCTGGTGCTGACGCTGGTGGTGATGATCAACCTGTCGTGGCAGATCACCCTGCTCGCGCTGGTGTTGCTGCCGGTGTTCGTGATCCCGGCGCGGCGGATGGGTTCCCGTCTGGCGCGGCTGGAGCGCGAGGCGGCCAACCACAACGCGACGATGAGCACGCAGATGACCGAGCGGTTCTCGGCGCCGGGCGCGACGCTGGTGAAGCTGTTCGGCCGGCCCGCGCACGAGTCGTCGGAGTTCGCGCAGCGGGCGCGGCGGGTCCGGGACATCGGCGTGCGCACGGCGATGGTGCAGACCGTGTTCCTCACCGCGCTGACGCTGGTGTCGGCGCTGGCGTTGGCCGTGGTCTACGGGCTGGGCGGGTTCTACGCGCTGCGCGGCGAGTTGGATGCGGGCTCGGTGGTGGCGCTGGCGTTGCTGCTGACCAGGCTGTACGCGCCGCTCACCGCGCTGGCCAGCGCACGGGTCGAGGTGATGAGCGCGCTGGTGAGCTTCGAGCGGGTGTTCGAGGTGCTCGACCTGAAGCCGTTGATCACCGAGAAGCCCGATGCGGGGTCGGTGCCGGACGGGCCGGTGTCGGTGGAGTTCGAGAAGGTCCGGTTCGCCTACCCGTCGGCGGACAAGGTGTCCCTGGCGTCGTTGGAAGAGGTCGCGGTGCTCGACAGCCGCGGCGGGGTGGAGGTGTTGCACGACGTTTCGTTCCGGGCCGAACCGGGCCAGGTGGTGGCGCTGGTCGGTTCCTCGGGCGCGGGGAAGTCCACTATCGCCTCGCTGTTGCCGCGGCTGTACGACGTGGACTCGGGCGCGGTGCGACTGGCTGGTGTGGACGTTCGGGACCTGTCGGCCGACTCGGTCCGCGACGTGCTGGGCATGGTGACCCAGGACGGTCACCTGTTCCACGAGTCGATCCGGTCGAACCTGCTCCTGGCGCAGCCGTCCGCGACCGAGGAAGAGCTGTGGGAGGTGCTGGGCCGGGCGCGGCTGGCCGACCTGGTCAAGTCGCTGCCGGACGGGCTGGACACCGTGGTCGGTGAACGCGGCTACCGGCTGTCCGGTGGCGAGCGGCAGCGGTTGACGATCGCCCGGCTGCTCTTGGCCAAGCCTCGCGTGGTGATCCTGGACGAGGCCACCGCGCACCTGGACTCCACATCGGAGGCCGCGGTGCAGGCGGCGTTGGGTGAGGCGCTGGCCGGGCGGACGGCACTGGTGATCGCGCACCGGCTGTCGACGATCCGGGCGGCCGACCTGATCCTGGTGGTCGAGGACGGCCAGGTGGTGGAGCGCGGCACCCACACCGACCTGCTGGCCGCGGGCGGGCGTTACGAAGAGCTGTACCGGACCCAATTCGCCGAGGAAGCGCAGACTGCATAGACCTCGGGCCAGAGGGGTGAGGGGCCCAGGCGCCCTCGGCCATGCCGCGGGGACGGGTCGGGCAGGAGCGGGTCGGATAGGACAGGACGGGGCGGGGCGGGCGGGAGCGGCCGGGCAGGAAGGGTCTGGGCGGGAACGGGCGCGGCCGGACCGGGTGGAGGCAGAGCGCGCGGGGCGGTCGCGGCCGGAGCGGGCGGGCCGGTCGCGGGCGGGCCGGGCCGGGCGGGCCGGGCCGGGCGGCTGGAAAGGGGCGGGCCGGGTGGGCGGCCGGAAAGGGGCGGCCGGAAAGGGTGCGCCAGAAGGGTGGGGGCGGCCAGAGGAGACCAGACGGGCCGGAGGGCGCAGGGCCGGAGGGCCGGGAGGGGCCCGGGAGGGGCCGGAGGGGCCGGAGGGGCCGGAGGGGTCGAGGGCTCGGAGGGGTCGAGGGCTCGGAGGGGTCGAGGGCTCGGAGGTGCGGGGGCTCGGGGGTGCGGAGGGCTCGGGGGTGCGGAGGGCTCGGGGGTCGGAAAAGGGCAGGGCCAGAGAAGTTGGGGCCCGAGGTGCGCAAGGCGGGCACCATGGCGGCCAGGGGCGGCTTTAACCTGGTTGCCAGGGCCTCGCGGACGGACACAATCTTGGCTATGCGGACCATTGGGTTGATCGGTGGGATGAGTTGGGAATCGTCGGCCGAGTACTACCGGCTGCTCAACGAGGAGACGCGGCGGCGGCTTGGCGGGCACCACTGTGCGCCCAGCCTGCTCCTGACGGTCGATTTCGCCGAGATCGAGGAGTTGCAGCGGACTGGTCAGTGGGAACGCTCGGGCGAACTGCTGGCCGACGCCGCCCGCACGCTCGAAGGTGCTGGCGCGGAGTTGGTGCTGTTGTGCACCAACACCATGCACAAGGTTGCCGACGCGATCACGGACGCCATCCGGGTGCCGTTCGTGCACATCGTGGATGCCACGGCCCGAAAGACGGCCGGCTACCGAAAGATCGGGTTGCTCGGCACCCGTTTCACCATGGAGCAGGGCTTCTACCGTGACCGGATGCGGGAGCACGGCATCGAGCTGGTCGTCCCGGACGAGCCTGACCGCACGCTCGTCCACGACGTGATCTACCAGGAGCTGACCAAGAACCGCGTGGAACCCGCCTCACGCGCCGCGTACCGGGACGTGATGGCACGCCTGGTTGACCGCGGCGCGGAGGCGGTGATCCTGGGCTGCACCGAGATCACGTTGCTGGTGGACGCGTCCGACAGCACCGTGCCGCTGATCGACTCCACCCGCATCCACGTGGAAACTGCGGTGGGTCTGGCCTTGGACTAGGCAGTGTCCCCAGTCTTCTGGTGCGCGACGTTGGTCGCCGCACCGTAGTAGTAGGCACGCACCCGGTAGGTGGCGTTCTTCTCCGTCGGCAGCGTGATCAACCCGAACGACCTCACATCCGGATCGAGCTGCGCGGCCACCGAGAAGTGCGCCGCACCCGAGGGTCTGACCTCCAGCAAGTACCCCTCCTCCCCTTCGAAACGGTCGGTCCACGTGAACAGGATTCCGTTGGCGTGCTTGATCTCGGCACTGAGATCAGGAAGACCCGCGTCAGCCGAACGCACCGGACTCGCGCCGCTCGGACCGGTTACCGGCTCGGCCCACGCGTGGCCGTCGGACTCGGGCACCTCGTCACCGGGCGGCAACGTGACGTCCACGGTCGCCGACGCGGGGCCGTGGAACGACCGCACCCGGTAGTAGAACTCGGTCTGCGGGATCAGGTCCGGGTGCTCGTACGACGTCCGGTCGGGGGGAACGAACTCCAGGACCGTGTAGTCGCCGTCGGGGACGTTCGCGTACTCGACGACCTGCCCCACCGCGCCCGGTTCCGCCTCCCACACCAGGGAAACGTCGGTCGGCGAGGTCAACGTGGCGGTGAGCCGTTGGCGCTCCTCCTGACCACAGCCGACGAGGCACGCGGCCAGGAGCAGCACCAACACCGGGACGGGACGGCTCACTTGCGCCAGAACCGGATCCCGCTCCACACGACCGTGGCCGGGCCTTGACCGCTGTTGGTGCGGTAGGCGCCGAACTTGTCGTAGAAGCTGCCACCGGGGCTGGCGTAGGTGTGCCGCAACGACCCGTTGATGTACGTGCGGTGCTGGCTGCCCACCGCGTGCACCGTGTTCACCCGCACGGTGGCGCCCACGGTCGCGCCGGTGGCCACGGTCGCACCGCCGTGCACCGCGTACAGCCGTCCACCCCGTTCCACGGCCAACATGAAGTACGGGCCGGGCGTGGAGTCGTTGAACGTCTGCTTCAGGCTGATCCGCGTCCCACCGAGGCTGGTGATACGGAACGACCCCTCGAACTGGCGGGTGCCCCCGGTGTACGTGGCGTAGCGGCGCTCGGCGCGCTGGTCGCCGCTCGCGGTGGAGCAGGTGAGGCGGAAGGTCAGGTCCGCGACATCGCCGCAACCCCGTTCCTGCACGGTGAACGTGGGCGAGTACGAAGTCCACGGGCCGGACTCGACCTGCGCGTGCGCGACCGGCGCCGCCATCAGCAGGCCACCGGCGAGCACCGCTCCGACCAGGGTTCGGAGCATTCCGGACATGCGTGCCTCCTTCGACTCCCCGGACGTCGGGGGAGCGTCGAGGCGGCGACGAAATCGACTGTAATTGGTCTGGACGACTCGGACAAGGATCACCCCCTCGGGGAACTCCCCGAGGCCCGGGACGCCCCGGTGAGGCAGAGTGGACGGCATGGAGCTGAACCCGCGCGCCCTGTTCGATCTGGCCAGGACCACCGTCGAGACCGCCGTGTCCGTGCCCGGCCGGGTGCTCGACCTGTTGGGCGCGGCCGAAGCCGTCGTCCGCCGCGCCGACGAGCTCGTCGCCCGCACCGCACAGGTGCTGGACGAGACCGAGGCGCTGGTCGGCCGCGCGAAGGCGGTCACCGCGGCGGCCGAGGGCGTGACGATCGACGCGAGCCACATCGCCCGGACGTCACGCGAGCTGACGGACACCTACGCGCCGATCGCGCAGAAGGCGCAACCGTTGGCGCAGCGGTTCGTGGACGAGCTGTCGCCGCACGAGGTGGACGCCGCGATCCAGCTGGTGGACCAGCTGCCGGTGCTCACCAAGCACCTGTTGGACGACGTGCTGCCGATCCTGACCACCCTGGACCGCGTCGGGCCGGACATCCACCAGCTGCTGGAGGTCACCAACGACGTCCGGCAGGCGATCCTGGGCATCCCCGGCTTCGCGTTCCTGCGCCGCCGCGGTGAGGACAAGGAGGACGTCGACGTGGTGAATTCCTCCGTGCCACAGGCCTGAGGCACTGGCCGGACGGCGCTACCCGGCGGCCCGGAGGAAGAGTTGGCGGATGGACCCCATCCCGTACCGGTCCACGTCGCTGGACATCGCGGCGACCTCGCGCAGGATCGGGTCGACGTCGACACCCGCCTCCCGGCCCTCGTCGCAGACCGCCCGCAGCACGAGGATCTCGTCCCGCGTGTCCGCGCCCTGGTCACGGACCGAGAGCAGGAGCAACGCGGACCGGACGCCGTCGGGCGTCATCGGGAACCAGGGGTTCACCGCCCAGCGGAACGACCCGTACCGGTCGAACAGTGCGCGGAGGGCCGGCCGCACCGCGTCGTCTTCCGCGTAACGGTCGAGGATCTCGGCAAGCACCGCTTCCGCCTCGGCACGCACCCCCGCCCGGTCCAGTGGCGGGGGCGCGGCCTGGAGCTTCGCCATCCAGTCCGGGTCGCCCATGTCCACGGGCTGCTTGGCGATCGGCTCCAGGACCGCGTCGAGCAGCGCGACGTCCTCCTCGATCGCGGCCAGGTCTCTCGCCCCGAAAGTCATGCCCGAAAGCGTAGGGCAGGTGTCCTCGGACGGTGTTCCCGTTCGTCGTAGTGGTGGAATGCACCGAACGACAGGAGTGACCGATGAAGTACATGCTGCTGATCTGCGTCGACGACACCATCGAGCCGACCGCGGCCGACCCGACGATCGAGCAGTGGCTGGCCGAGGTCGGGGGCAGGCGGCTGGACGGGTCGGAGCTGCGGTCGATCCAGGACGCCACGACCGTGCGCACGCGCGGTGACGAGGTGCTGTTGACCGACGGGCCGTTCGCGGAGACCAAGGAGCACATCGTCGGGTACGACATCGTGGACTGCGCCGACCTGGACGAGGCGATCCGCATCGCGTCGCGGCACCCGTGCGCGCGGTTCGGCTCGGTCGAGGTCCGGCCGTTCGCCGAGTGACCGAAGTGACCGAAGTGCCCGACCAACCCGAAGTACCCGACGTGCCGGTCGAGGCACGGGTCGCGGACCTGTTCCGGGCCGAGCGGGGGCGGATCGTGGCCACGCTGATCCGCCTCACCGGGGACTGGGACCTGGCCGAGGAGTGCGTGCAGGACGCCTTCGCGCGGGCGCTGGAGTGCTGGCCGCGCGAAGGCATCCCCCTCCGTCCCGGCGCGTGGCTCACCACGACCGCCCGCAACCGGGCGCTGGACCGGTTGCGGCGGTCGACCGTGGAGGCGGCGAAGCTCCGGGAGGTGGTGGCGATGCCCGACGACGACCCCGAAGCCCTCGATGACCACGGGTTCCGCGACGACCTGCTGCGGTTGATCTTCACGTGCTGCCACCCGGCGTTGACGCTGGAGGCGAGGGTCGCGCTCACCCTGCACACGGTCACCGGCCTCACCACGGCCGAGATCGCGCGGGCGTTCCTCGTGCCGGAGCAGACGATGGCGAAACGGCTGGTGCGTGCGCGGCAGAAGATCCGGAACGCCCGCATCCCGTACCGGGTGCCGCCGGCGCACCTGCTGCCGGAACGGACGGGCGGCGTCCTGGGCGTGCTGTACCTGCTGTTCAACGAGGGTTACGCGGCCGGCGCGGGCGCGGAACTGTTGCGGCGGAACCTGTGCCTGGAGGCGATCCGGCTCGCCCGCACGCTGGTCGACCTGATGCCGGACGAGCCGGAGGCGGTGGGCCTGCTCGCCCTGGTGCTGTTGCAGGACTCGCGTCAGGCGGCACGGTTCGACGGTGGCGACCTGGTGCCGCTGGAGGAGCAGGACCGGGCGCGGTGGGACGGCGAACAGATCAGCGAAGGAGTGGCACTGCTCGACTCGGCGTTGCGGCGGGGTCGGCCGGGGCCGTACCAGGTGCAGGCCGCGATCGCCGCGTGCCATGCCACTGCGGAACGTGCGGCGGACACGGACTGGCCGCAGATCGCCCTGCTCTACGGCGAGTTGGCCAAGCTGGTGCCGTCACCGGTGGTGCGGCTCAACCGGGCGGTCGCGGTGGCCATGGCGGACGGCCCACTGGCGGGGCTCGCGCTGGTGGACGGCTTGGCGGACGAGCTGACCGGTCACCTGCTCCCCGCGACCCGTGCCGACCTGCTGCGGCGGCTGGGCCGGAACACCGAGGCGATCACCGCGTACGAGGAGGCCTTGGCGCTGGCTCCGACCGACGCGGAACGCCGTCACCTGGCCCGCCGGATCACCGAGGTGACGGCCGTCAAGGAGTCAGCTCGACCGTGAACTCCTGATCCGGCTTGTCGGCACACGGCTCACGAACCGCCTCCGCACCTTCCACGACCGCACCGCCGCGCAACCCGATGCACGCCGAACCGCCGGCCGACCGGATCAGGAAGCGTTGGTCGCGGACGTGTTCGACGCGGAACAGCTGGTCGACGTTGTCCTCGGCGCACTTGTCCCACGGTTCGAGCAGGTGGGCCGCCGGTCCGGAGCGGAGCACCGTCAGACACCCGAGGCCCTTGTCCTCCGGGTGCTCCCACTTGATGGTGGTGAACTCGCCTCGGACGGGTTGCAGGAGCACCCGCGGTCCAGGCGCGTCACAGGGGCGGAGGGCCGCGACGACCGCGTTGTGGGCGCCGGTGCTGTCGCGTCCCTCGGTCAGGCACAGCTCGGGCGCGTCCGCCGCGTGGATGCTCCCCCAAGCGCCCTCGGCAGGCAGGGACAGCAGCTCACGGCCGGGTTCGACGGTCTGCTCGACCGCGGTGGTCTGCCCAGGTCCGGTGCTCCCGACAGCAGTGGTTCCGACAGCAGTGGTTCCGACCGCGGTAGTCCGGACCGCGGTGGTCTGCACGACCGCGGTGGTCTCGGGCGGATCGCGTTGCATCAGCAGGGCGGCGACGACGAGAGCGACGGCGACAACGGCGGCCAGCACTGTCGACGGACGCCGCCACAACGACCGCGAGGAAGCCGGCTCCCCCTGCTCCGGCACATCGACCACTTCACCGACGCCGATCGCCAGCCGCTCGCGTGCCCCCAACCACGGCGCCGGCTGCTCGACACCACAGGCGCGAACGTAGACGGCCAGCAGTTCCGGCCGAGGCAGGCTGTCCTTGCGCAGCATGTCGGCCACCGTGCTGCGGGCCAACACCTCGCCCTGCGCCGTCGCACGCTCTTCCAGCCCACGCAGGGTGAGCCCCGACTGGTCCTTGAGCGTCCGCAACATCGACACGAACTCGGCCACATCACATGCCGTATCCGGCTGGGCACTCTGCGACGTCACACGGGAATCTTGGTGGTCGCCGTCCGTCAGGGCAAGGGCGTTCGGAACCTTGTCCGGCGCATCGAACAGCAGGCCGTCGACCAGGCCGGACAAGTTCGAACTGTCCGGGACACCTGAGGCTGTTGCCGGTGGTCGCGGACGTCGGAAAGGCTGGTGAAGCGCCGGACGAGGGGTACGGCGCAAGGCCGGGGAAGCCGGGCGGCCCACGGTCGCCAGGCCTTCCCGGTCGCCAGGCCTTCCCGGTCGCCAGGCCTTCCCGGTCGCCTCGGGCTCGCGGTCAGCCGAGCCAGCGACCGTCGCGCATGAGGTCGCGCCCCCGCATCTCGTCCACCTCACGCCAGGCCTGGATGCGCCTCGGCCGGATCAGGAAGTACTGGTAGGCCTCGTCGAGTTCACGCGGGTCGAAGCCGGTCTTGGTGGCGAACGCGTCACCGGTCCCGGGGTCGAGGTCGGCGATGTCCACCGGCTCGGCGACACCGTCGACCACCACGACGTCGCGGGTCGGCCCGAGGCTGAGTCGCACCCGCCCGTCCGCCAGCAGGTTGCGGGCGGTGACCGACGCGAGCGCCGTGGCGATGAGGAACGTGGCTCCGTCCCAGAGGTGCGAGAGCGGGATGAGGTGGACGCCGCCCGGGGAACCCGACGTGGCGACCCAGAGATCGACATCGCTCTCCAGCCTCGCGCGGGTGTCCCGCAGCCTCTCATCGAGTCCACGCGGTGGCGCGGCGGTCATGCTTCCCCCAGTGGTCACTTCGTGGCGTGTGCGGACGACACAGCTTCCCAGGCGAAGCCGTCCGGGTCGGTGTAACCGGCGTCGCCACCGATCACGAGCCGGTGCGATCCGGTCCCGTCAGGCGAGACGCCGACGTCCTTGGCCAGGGCGCGGCGCCGGTACAGGGCCAGCTTGACGGGGCTCGTCCCGGCCGCGAACTCGACGTACATGCGGCTGAAGCTCTTCCCCACGACATGGCCCTGCTCGACGTAGAACCGCTTGCTCGCGACCACGTCCGCGACGCCCAGCAGGAGCACGATCTCGTCGATCTGCCGGGTGGCCGGGCCGGTGTCCTTCTTCGCCGACGTCGCCACCTTCCAGATCGTGCCGTCGGGCGCCTGCACGACGCCGCCGTAGCCCCAGAACGACTTCGCCACCGGCTTCAGCGACGTGGCGCCCTCGGCGAGCGCGGCGTTGACGAGGGTGTCCACGGTGGACGGCTGGGACACGGTGAGCGCCATCGTGTACCCGCGGAAGCCGGTCGTGGGCGCCTCCGAGGCCCTCAGGCGGATCTGGGTGTCCAAGCCGAAAGCGTTGGTGTAGAAGCGATCGGCGGCGGCGGTGTCGGTGACTTCGAGGGTGACTGCTGCGATGGATGTCATGCCGATGACGCTAGTTCCGCCGGGACCGCCGACGCTTCTCGATTCCTGACCGGTCCGCCGAGGCCGCTTCCGATGCCGATGCCGAGCAGCAGCGCCGCCGCACGCTCGACGCGCCGCGTCACCAGGTACCCGTACGGCGACATGCCGTACGCAAGCCGGAACTGACGGCTGAGGTGCCCGGCGGCCATGCCCACGCCGCGCGCCAGCGCCTCGACGTCCAGCGGCCTCGCGTGGTCACGGTCGATCCGGTCACGAACGCGCCGCAGCCGCGCGAGGTCGTCCAGGCGCTGCGCCGCGATGCGTGCGCGCGCCCACGAAGGGAGACACATGGGGACAACTCCTTCTGTTCGAGTGATCCCCATGACGCTAGGTGACCCCGGTGACCTCGCCTTCTCGATTCCTGACCGATCGCGCCGCCCAGCTCAGAGCCGCACAGCTCTGAGCCATCCAGTTCAGAACCGGAGGTCGCGCAGGTAGTCGTAGCCGATCCGGGCGGTGGCGAGGGCGTCCCGCGGCTGGTCGTTCTCCACGATGTACTCGGTCACGTTCGTCGCCCGGAAGATGCCCGCGAAGTCGATCGTGCCGGTGCCCAGGTCCGCGAACGACCCGTCCGCCGCACGGTCCTTCACGTGGAACTGCCGGACGCGCGGGAAGTGCGCCCGGCACACCTCCACCGGGTCCACACCGCCCACCACCGCCCAGTACAGGTCCAGCTCCAGGTGCACGTTGCGCCGAGACGTCCCCGCCGTGATCACGTCGAACGGCCGCGTGCCCTCCACCAGCGCGAACTCGTGCGCGTGGTTGTGGTAGCCGAGGCTCAGACCCGCCCGCCGCAGCTTGTCCCCCGCCGCTTCCAGCCGCACGGTGAACGCCTTCCACTCGGCGAGCGTCCCGTAGTTCACCCACGGCACCACGACGTGCTTGTTGCCCAGCGTCAGCGCGTCGGAGACGACCCGGTCGAGATCACCGTCGATGCCCACGTGGGCGGACGTCGCCCGCAGCCCGTGACGCCGCAGCACGGCTGCGAACTCGGCGGCACTGCGCCCGTACGTGCCGGCCAGCTCGACCTTGCGGTACCCGATGTCCGCCAACGCCGACAGCACCGGCTCCGGGTCGTCACCCATGATGCCGCGCAACGTGTACAGCTGGATGCTGATCGACTCCCTCGGCACCCGGCGGCACAGCCGGTCCGAAGCGGTGGCGACCCCGGGCGTGGCGGCCGAAGGCAGGGCGACGGCCGCACCGGCGGCCAGGGCAGTGCTCAGGAACGTGCGGCGGGACGGCATACGTGACTCCTCGATCATCGGAACGGTCAGGGCACGGCGGGTCACAGGTCCTTGATCCGGACGTTCCGGAACCACACGTCGTCACCGACGCCGTGGTTCTGGAGACCGATGTGCCCGCTGGTCAGGTCACGGGCCGGGTCGACGCTGGTGAAGTCGTTCACCAGCGCCCCGTTGAGGAACACCCGGATGCGTTGCCCGGACACGACGACCTCGTACGAGTTCCACTCCCCCGGCGGCTTGAGCACCGCGTCGCGGGCGGCGATGTTCGCCGACTGGAACGAGTAGATCGCGCCCGTCGTGCGGTCCGGCGCGTCCGTCGCGTCGATCTGCACCTCGTAGCCCTGGTTCACGGCCACCCACGGATCGGCGCCTGGGTCGGAGAAGCCGACGAACAAGCCAGAGTTGTCGTCGCCCGCGACCTTCCAGTCGAACTTGAGGCTGTAGGCGGAGAACTCCTCCTCGAACCACAACAGCCCCAGCCCGCCTTCGCTGCGCAACGTGCAGTCCTCTTCGACGAACCGACCTGGTCCGGCCTGCCGCCACCCCGCAACGCCCGTGCCGTCGTACAGGCTGCGATACCCGGCTTCGGGTGTCGAAGGCACACAAGTGCCGCTGACCGGCTTGTACCGCAAGTACTTCAGAGTGTCCACATCGAACAGCGCACCGCTGCCGCCCTTGAACACCAGGTACAGGTCACGCACACCGGTCAGCGCCACGGCCCGGGGCGCGAGGTCGAGGTAGTGGTCCCAACTGCCGGTGACGGGCACGGTCAGCGGCTCGTGCACCAGCGGTCCGGTCGGCGAGTCGGCGTGCGCCTCCAGGGTGCCGCCGACCCCGCCGGACGAGATCCGGTAGCCGATGCCGGCGATCTTCGCCAGGTCGACGTCCGCGTACGACGTCCAGTCGCCGTCGTGGATGTCGCCGACCCGCTTGCCGCCCTGGGCCGTCGCACGGTCGTGCACGACGACGCCCTGCTGCCCGGTCAGGTGCTCCGCCGGCACGTCGACGCCGAGGACCGTGCCCGATCCGCGGAACGTGATGGTGTCCAGGTCCAGCAACGCGCCGCCGCCACCGCGGAACACGAAGTACAGCCGGTGCGTGCCACCGGGATCGGTGATCGGGGACGGCGCGAGGTCCGCGTACTTGCGCCAGTCACCCGTGCCGCTGACCTGCGTGCTCAGCACGAGCGGACCGGTCGGCGAGTCGACGCGCGCCTCGATCGTGCCGCCCGCCGTGGCCGACGCGACCCGGTAGCCGATGCCCGTGACGCCGGCCAGCGTGACGGCGTCGAACGCGATCCAGTCGCCGTCGTGGACGTTGCCGATCTGGCTGCCGCCCTGCGCGCTCGCCGCCCGGATCACCGTGGTGCCCTGCTGCGCGGAGTACGACTCGGCAGGCGTGGGCCGCACCGGTTCCCAACCGGGCTCGGACGGACCCGTGACGAACCGGATCGCGTCGACGTCGAACAGGCTGCCGGAGCCCTTGAACACCAGGAACAGCCGGTGCGTGCCGCCGGGGTCGGTGACCGGGGTCGGCGCGAGTTCGACGTAGTTGTCCCAACCGCCGGTCGACGGCACGGGTGCCTGCTGCACCAGCGGACCGGTCGGCGAGTCGACGCGCACCTCGATAGTGCCGCCGCTGCCCCCGGAGGACACCCGGTAGCCGATCGCCGTGACGCCGGCCAGGTTCACCGGGTCGAACGCGATCCAGTCGCCGTTGTCGACGTAGCCGACGCGTTTGTCGCCCTCGGCGGTGCCCGTCTCGACCACCTGCACGCCCTGCATGGTGGTGAAGAACTCGGCCTGCTTGTCCTTGGGCTGGAGGATCGCCTCGTCCTCACCGGTCAACGCGGGCGCACCCGCCGCGCCGCCGTCCGTGTAGTAGGCGTTGAGGACGCCGAAGATGTTGGCCTCCGTGCCGTGCCCGCCGTCGGATGGCGTGGCGATGACGCCTTCGCAGCCGGTGGCACGGGTCAGCGGATGGCCGTGGCTGTCGTGGCCGAGGATGTACTCGACGGTCACCTTGGAGCAGTCGACCTGCCCGTCCTCCGGATCGGTGACGGTGACCGAGAACGGCAGCTGGTCGCCGAAGCTGAACACCCGGCCGTCGGCGGGCGCGTTCAGCACCACGACGGGCGCGGTGTTGCCGACGTTCACCACGGCGCTGGCCGAGCCGACGAGGCCGGTCGGGTCGGTGACGGACAGCTTCGCGGTGAACTGGCCGTTCGCGGTGTAGGTGTGGGTGACCGGTCCGGCGGTGGTGGAGTCGGTGGCGCCGTCGCCGTCGAAGTCCCACGCGTAGGTCAACGGGTGGCCGTCCTCGTCGGCGGTGCCGGCCGGGTCGAACCGCACGGTCAGCGGCGCGGGGCCGGACGCCCGGTCGGTGGCCACTCTGGCAACGGGCGTGTGGCGGCCACGGGCGTAGTCGATGCGGTAGACCGCCGAGTCCTCCGCCCCGCCGAAGTAGCCGCTGCCGTAGTCCAGCACGTACAGCGAGCCGTCCGGGCCGAACTCCAGGTTCATCGGGCGGGTCAACGTCATCGAGTCGAAGAACGGCGTGATCGCGCCGCGTTCGCCGTTCGGGCCGACGTCGATCGTCTTGATCCAGCCGCGGTCCCACTCGTAGGCGAACGTCTTGCCGTCGAAGTGCTCCGGGAACTTGGCCGGGCTGGTCAGGTCCGGGTCGAAGTCGTAGGTCGGACCGCCCATCGGCGACTCGCCGCCGGCGCCGAACTCGGGCAGCGACCCGCCGTCGTACGGGATCCACGCGGGCCGCACGGGCGGCAGGTCGACCAGGCCGGTGTTGCGGGGGCTGGTGTTCTTGGGCGCGGCGCAGTCGAACGCGGCGCCCGACGTCCTGGTGGCGAAGTCGAAGTCCACGTACGGGACGTTGGCGCCGACGCAGTAGGGCCAGCCGTAGTTGCCGGGTTCCTTGATCAGGTTGAACTCGACGCTGCCGCCGGGGCCGCGAGCCGGGTTGGCGGAACCGGCGTCCGGGCCGTAGTCGCCGAGGTGGATCCAGCCGGTGGCCTTGTCCACGGCGAACCGGAACGGGTTGCGGAAGCCCATCGCGTAGATCTCGGGCCGGGTCTTGTCGGCGCCCGGCGCGAACAGGTTGCCGGCCGGGACGGTGTACGTGCCGTCGTCCTGGACCTTGATCCGCAGCACCTTGCCGCGCAGGTCGTTGGTGTTGGCCGACGAGCGCTGCGCGTCGAAGCCGGGGTTGCGGTCGGCGCGTTCGTCGATCGGGGTGTAGCCGTCGGAGGCGAACGGGTTGGTGTCGTCGCCCGTGGAAAGGTAGAGGTTGCCGGCGGCGTCGAAGTCGATCTCGCCGCCCGCGTGGCAGCACAGGCCGCGGTCGGCCGGGACTTGCAGGATGCGCTGCTCGCTGCCGAGGTCCAGCACGCCGTCGGTGGTGAGCTTGAAGCGGGACAGCTGGTTGTGGCCCTTGAACGCCTCGAAGCCCGTGCCGGTCTCCGGCGCGTCACCCGGCGGGGTGGTCAGCGGCGGCGCGTAGTAGAGGTACAGCCAGCGGTTGTCCGTGAAACCGGGGTCGACCGCGACGCCTTGCAAGCCGTCCTCGTCATGGCTGTAGACGGGCACGCGGCCGGCAAGCGTCGTCGTCGCTTCCGGGGTGGTGAGCCAGACCCGGCCGTCGCGCGAGGTGTGCACGACCTTGCGGTCCGGCAGCACGGCCATCGCGATCGGCTCGCCCGTCTTCTCCTCGCCGAGCGCGAGGGTGACCTGGTCGAAGTCGGCGTCGGTCGGCGCGGTGTCGGGCTCGCAGTCCGCCGCGGCCGTGCCGAGCGCGTACTGGAGGCCGCCGAGGAGGTGCTGCCGGAACGTCGGGTCGGCGTAGGACTCCTTGGTGTGGCCCATGCCCGTGTACCAGGAGCGACCCTGGCCGGGGGTGTGGCACCACGCGATGGGGTGATCTCCGGACGGGTCGGTCGGCGTGTAGCTGGTCTCGTCCAGCGCGGCCAGGACCTTCACCTTCGACCGCGGGTTCGACTGGTAGCTGTACCACTCGTCGGTGCGGGTCCAGGTGTCCGGGAGGTGCGCGGTCGACGGGTGGTCGTGGTCCTCCACCTCGACGTCGGCCTCCTGGATGGCCGGGTGCGACTTGAAGTAGGAGCCGACCAGCTCGCCGTACCAGGGCCAGGAGTACTCGGTGTCGGCGGCGGCGTGCACCCCGGCGTAGCCACCGCCGTTCCCGATGTACCGCTCGAAGGCCTGCTGCTGGGTGTCGTCGAGGACGTCGCCGGTGGTGGAGAGCCAGACCACGGCGTCGAACCGGGCCAGGTTCGCGTCGGTGAAGGCGGCGGCGTCCTCGGTCGCCTCCACGGTGAAGCCGTTCGCCGCGCCGAGGTCGGTGATCGCGGCGATGCCGTCGGGGATGGAGTCGTGCCGGTAGCCCGCCGTCTTGGAGAAGACGAGGAGGTGTCCGCCGTCGGGCTGGGCCGCGGCCGGCGTCGCGATCAGGGTCATCGCGCCGAGTGCCGCGGCCAGGGCCAGCGCTACGGGTCGCCTGTCGGTGGGCGTGCTTCGGTTACCTCGCACCGCTGTCTCCTCGTTCGCACGACGCTGGGCTGCTCGGAGCATCTGTGGCCCGGCTCACATGCCGGACGTTCCGCAATTCTGTTCAGAGCCGACCAAAGTTGGCAATACTTTCGCTGTTCTTGAACGAAAGTCATGCACGAATGGCCGAAAGTCGGCGGCGCGGCGGCCACGGAACGTCAACGAGGCCGGAACAGCCCACAATGGGGCGCGTGGACCTGCTGCCGTGCGGGCATGCCGCGAACGCCGCCGACTACCGCAGCTGCGCGCACCTCGTCGCCGAGAGGCCTCCTGACCACTACGGGTGGTTCACCGGGGTCGGTCTGGAGTACGACCGGCTCTGCGGCGACTGCGCGAAGCGGGACGAGCCGCGGCCGTGCCTGATGGTGGTGTGCCTGGGGTGCGCGGACCGGGTGGACGAGTACAGCGAGCTGCTGGGCTGGATCGGCCGGCCCGAGATCCGGCACCGCGACACCGCGCCGCGCGGCATGTGGACGACGGCGGACTGCGCGGTCGAGCCGGTGGACGACCGGTGCGTGGCCGCGTTGCCGGGCGGTTGGCTGGTGCTCACCGAGGCCGGTCTGGTGGAGGTCGACCGGGACGGCCCGCGGTTCGTCGCACCCGTGTCGGTCCCGTCCTCGCCTTCGGAGCACCATCCCGCGCGCCTGACGTTGCACGCCTCGCCGGACGGGCGGCACGCGGCGGCGGTGACCGACTACGGCCGGTACGGCGTCGTGCTGGACCTCGTCACCGGCGACCCCGTCCGATCCCTGGACCGGGGCGACTACCACTACCACCAGACGTGCTTCCCGTTGGCGTTCTTGGGTTCCGGGGTGGTCGTCAGCGCGACGGACTGGAACCGGCTCGACGCGTTCGACCTGTCCTCGGGTCGGCTGCTCACCGGTCGGGACACGTCGTGGTCGGGTGACGGGCCGGCGCCTGAGCACTACCTGGACTACTTCCACGGCGCGCTGCTCCCCGACCCGTCAGGGCGCAGGGTGCTGGACGACGGGTGGGTCTGGAGCCCGTTCGGCATGCCGGTGGTGCTCGACGTGGCGGCGTGGCTGGGCGGTGACGTCTACGCGACCGAGCACGGCATGGACCTGTCGGCGCGGGACTGCTGGGACCTGCCGATGGCGTGGGTGGACGACCACACCGTGGCGCTTCAGCCGATCGGGCGGTACGACCGGCCCGCGGTGGCGGGGGTCGAGGTGTACGACGTGGTGCGCGGGCGGCGGGTCGGTGCGTTCGCCGGTCCCGTCGGGCGGATGTGGGGGCACGACGGGCTGCTCTACGTCGGCACGGTCGCGGGGCTGGAGGTGTGGGACCCGGAGGAAGGCGCGCGGACGGGCGTCGTCGAGGGTTTCCGGCCGAACGCCCAGAACCCGCGCACCGGGAGGTTCGCCGAACTGGCGGACGGTCGGCTCAGGACGTGGACGCCGACTCCGTAGATTTCAGGGCGGTGGCCACGGCGTCGAGGTGGTCGGCGGTGATGCCGGTGGCCGGGTCGACCGCGATCAGGGCGGTGACGTCGCGGCGGCGGTGCAGGAACGCCCGGCGCGCGGTCGGGAACAGGTCGAAGTCGTCGTCCAGCCAGGCGAGCGGCCGACCCCGGGCGAACCGGCCCACCGCGCCGAACTTCCAGTCCGCCTTGCCCTCGTAGGCGCGCACCCCGACCACCGGCAACGGCGGCAGGCCGAGCGCCGGGCCGACCGTCGTGTTGGCCCGGTGCTCCCACGTCGTGGCCCACGCCAACTCGGCGCCCGTGCGGTCCGCGAGGGCGAGCAGCGCCGGGCCGTGGTCGGGGTTCAGCCACGCCCGCTGCACCGCCCTGCCCCAGCGGGACAGCGGCCACCGGTGCTCGACGTAGCCGTCCGGCGGGGTGCGGGCGGCGAACGGGTGCAGCGGCCCGTCGATGTCCACCAGGATCAGGGGCGTCACCGGATCGACGGTACCGCGCGCCACCGACAGCGGGTGATCAACGACCTTCCCGACCGCGGTTGGGCAGAGGAAACCCTCGGCGCTCTACCGATCCCCGCCACCCGGCGTGCACGAAGCGCATCGCACCGTCGATCACGTCCGGAGTGTATGCGCGCAGGTCAGCGCTCCCCGAGGATGCCGAAGTCGGCCGTGACGTCGGGCCACACCAGCGTGCCCGCGCCCCAGGTCAGCCCACCGCCGAACGCCACCGTCAGCACCCGGTCGCCGAGCTTGATCCGACCGTCCGCGGCGGCCTCCGCCAGCAGCACGGGGATCGAGGCGGCGGCCGTGTTGCCGACCGTGGCGACGTTCCCCAGCACCTTCGACTCGGGGAGGCCCATGCGGCGCGCGACCCCGTCGGAGATCCGCTGGTTCGCCTGGTGCGGCACGAGGTGGTCGACGTCGTCGGGGCCGAGGCCGGTGCGGGCGAGCGCGTCCAGCGCGACGTCCGACATCCGCTTGACCGCCTGCCGGAACACCTCCGTGCCGTGCATCCGGAAGTAGTCCTCGCCCGCCGGGATCTGGATGAGGTCGGCTCCGGTGCCGTCGCTGCCCAGCACGCACGGACCGATGCCGCCCGGCTCGCCCGCGCCGACGACCACCGCGCCCGCGCCGTCGCCGAAGATCACCGCCGTGCCGCGGTCGGCCGGGTCGAGGATGGTGGAGAACGTCTCGGCGGCGATGAGCAGCACCGTCCGGGCCGCGCCGCTCGCGATGAGCCCGACGGCGTTCGCCAGCCCGTAAAGGAATCCGGTGCACACGGCCGACACGTCGTGCGCGGGCACGCCGATCATGCCGAGCCTGGACGCGACTTCCGGCCCCACCGCGGGGCAGCGCCGGCCCGGGGTCGTGGTCGCCACGATCACCGCGTCCACAGTGGACAGTTCCGCCGAACGCAGGGCGCGCGCCCCGGCGTCCACCGCCAGGTCCGATGTCGACGTGCCGGGCTCGACCCACCGCCGGGTCCGGATGCCGGTGCGCGTCCGGATCCACTCGTCCGAGGTGTCCAGCCGGGCGGAGAGGTCGTCGTTGGTCACGACACGTGCCGGCAGGCTTCCGCCGACCCCCAGGATCACCGCTCCGGTCATCGTCCCCCTCACGCCCTGGCGATGGCGAGCACCGCGTTCTGCCCACCGAACCCGAACGAGTTGCTCAACGCAAGCTCGACACCAAGCGGCACTGCGGTGGTCGCCACGTCGATGTCCAGCTCCGGATCGAGGGTGTCGAGGTTGGCCGTCGGCGGCACGATCCCCTGCTCGACCGCGAGCACCGTGAACACCGCCTCCGCCGCGCCGGCCGCGCCCAGCATGTGCCCGGTGACGCCCTTGGTCGACGTCACCAGCGGCCCGGACGGCAGCAGCCCCGCCAGCACCCGCCCCTCCACCAGGTCGTTGAGCTGCGTGGACGTGCCGTGCGCGTTGACGTGCCCGACGTCACCCGGCGCCGCGCCCGCGTCCGCCAACGCCGCCCGGACCGCCGCGATCACGCCCCTGCCCTCGGGATCGGGTTTGGTGATGTGGTGCGCGTCGGCGGTCGCGCCGTACCCGACGATCCGCGCCCGGACCGGCCGCCCGTCGGCCCGCGCGTCCTCGGCCCGGCGCAGCACCAGCACCGCCGCGCCCTCCGCCGCGACGAACCCGTCCCGGTCCGCGTCGAACGGCCGGGACGCGGTGGCGGGGTCAGTCCGTCGGGACAACGCTCCCATCCGGGCGAAACCCGCCATGGTCAACGGGTTGAGCAGCGCGTCGACCCCGCCGGCCAGCACCACGTCGCACCGGCGCGCGGCGAGCAGGTCGCAGGCGACGCCGATCGCGGTGGCCCCGGACGCGCACGCGGTCGCCACCACGAGGTTCGGGCCGTGGAAGCCGAACTCCATCGCGATCTGCCCGGCGACCATGTTCGGCAGGTGCATCGGCAGCAGCAGCGGCGACACCCCGGTCGGGCCGTCCGCGAGCAGCAGGCCGTGCTGCCGTTCGAACGTCTCACCGCCGCCGGACGAGGTGCCGATCACCACACCCACCCGTGCCGCGTCCCACGTCGTGCGCTCCTCGTCGGCGACGGCCTCGCGTGCCGCGACCAGCGCCAGCTGCGCGAACCGGTCGAGCCGGACCGCCCGGCGCGCGCCCAACAGCGCGTCCGCGTCGAAGTCGGGGACGCGGCAGGAGATCGACACCTCGTGTCCGGCGAGCGTCGGGTCGTGCGCGGCGGTCGACCGTCCCGCGCACACCGCCGCCCAGCCCGCCTCCACCCCCACGCCGCCCGGCGTGACCAGGCCGAGCCCTGTGACGGCGATGTCGAGGCCGGTCACCGGTCCGTCCCGGCCCGCTCCTCCATCAGCGCGACGATGTCGGCGACGGTCTCCATGTCGAACAGCTCGTCGTCGCTGATGTGCAGGTCGTGCTCCTTGCCGAGCTCCATCGACAGTTCGACGAACGCGATCGAGTCCAGCTCCAGGTCGTCCTTGGTGGCGTCCGGGGTGATCTGCTCCGGCGCGACTTTCAGCGTGCTGACGAGGATGTTCTTCAGCGTCTCGTACACGGTCTCTCCTCGGTCGCCAGGGTCCTCCCGGCCATCGAACCCCATGCCCTCCGATGCCCCCGACAGCGGGAGGAGGTTCTCGGGTAGCGGGTCCGGGTACTCCGCCGGCATGAGGTGGCGCAGCGCGGTGGCGGTGGCGGCGGTCGTGGCGGTCGCTGTGGTGGTGGCGGCGGTGTTGGTCGTGCCCCGTTTCAGCGGACCGGGCACCGACACCGTCGACCGCAGTGGGCCTGCTTTGCTGAAGTCGTTACGGGACTTGAGCCAGTACCACGCTTCGGCCGGCGACTTCCAGGTGGTGCTCGACATCGAGCGTGACGTCCGGTACGTGCCGGCGGTGTTGGCGGGACAGCGGACGTTGTTCGTGGCGTCGGGAACGGTGAACGCCTTCGTGGACTTCAGCGGGTTGTCGGAGGACGCGCTGAAGGTGTCGCCGACGGGTGAGCCGCGGTCGGTGGAGCTGGCGCTGCCGAAAGCGGTGCTGGACAAGCCGAACCTGGACCAGGAACGGTGTTACGTGTTCGCCCAGGAACGCGGCTTGGCCGACCGGTTGGCGTCGTTGGTGGAGACGCCGGACCAGCAGCCGTTCTACGTGGCGGCGGAGCGGAAGATCGCGGACGCGGCGCGTGGGTCCGGGTTGGCGGACCGGGCGGACGAGAACACGCGCAAGATGCTGACCGGCATGTTCGGCGCCCTCGGCTACGAGGTCGCGTTCAAAGACCTGACCTGACGGGACCTGGCCTGACGGCCGACGCAGCGTTGGTCACACCGCCGCTCACCTGGCCGCCTGCCCGATTCCCGCAGGGTATGGTGCCGGTGATGAGGCGCAAGCTCCGGCCGCCGCTCGACCAGCGCCACGGCCTCGACCCGGCACGTCTGCGGCTGCCCGAAGAGGGCCCGTGGGCGACCGTCCGCGACCACCTGGTCGAGCGGTTGCCGAGGGTCGCGCCCGAGCGGATCGACCTGATGCTCGCCGAGGGCCGCGTCTACGACCTGTCCGGCCCGATCGCCCCCGACGCGGCGTTCGCCCCCGGCACGTCCGTCTGGTTCCACCGGGACCTGCCCGACGAGGTCACCGTGCCGTTCGAGATCGGGATCGTGCACCGCGACGACGCAATCGTGGTGGTCGACAAACCCCACTTCCTGGCCACCATCCCGCGCGGCCGGCACATCGTGGAGACGGCTCTGGTCCGGCTGCGCCGCGAGCTCGGGCTGCCGCACCTGATCCCGGCGCACCGGCTGGACCGCGTCACCGCCGGGCTGGTCATGTTCGTGGCCGAGCCGACCCTGCGCGGCAAGTACCAGACGCTGTTCAAGGACCGCGTGGTGCACAAGGAGTACGAGGCGATCGCGCCGTACGACCCGACGTTGTCCCTGCCCGCCAACGTGAGCAGCCGCATCGTCAAGGTCAAGGGCGTGATCACCGCGCAGGAGGTGCCCGGCCCTCCCAACGCCGAGACGCTGGTCGAGCTGGTCGAGCACCGCGACGGGTGGGGCCGCTACCGGCTCGTGCCCGCCACCGGCCGCACGCACCAGCTCCGCCTGCACATGGCGTCGCTGGGCGTCCCGATCCGGCACGACGACTTCTACCCCGTCCTGCGCGAGAAGCCCTTGGACGACTTCACGAACCCGCTCCAGCTGCTGGCGAAGGTGCTCGCGTTCACCGACCCGGTGACAGGCGAGCACCGCCGCTTCACCAGCACGCTCAAGCTCGCGTTCTAGTCCAGGTACCCGAGCATCTGCGCGATCTGCGCGGTGCGTGACTCGAAGATCCGCGCCGCCAGGTCCTTCGCCTGCGGGTTGACGCCGCCTTCCTTCTCCAGCTTCGCGATCGCCACCGCGTTGTGCTGGTGCCCGATGAGCAGGTTCAGGAACGCCTTCTCGAACTCGGCCGGGTCGGTCGCGGCCAGTTCCGCGATCTCTTCGGGACTGGTCGAGTGGTCACCCCCGTGACCGGCGTGCAGCTCGGGGTTGTCGCCCGCCGACTCGGGCTGCTTCCACTCCGCCAGCCACCTCGTCATCGAGTCCACTTCGGACAGCTGGGTGACCTCGATGGCCGCCGCCAACGTCTTCACGTCCGCGCGCACCGCCCTGTCCTCGGCCAGTCGCACGATCTCCAGCCCGGTCCGGTGGTGGGACACGGACATCTGGAGGAACATCACGTCGGTCGCGTTGAACTCGTCGCTCTCCACGACCGTCGACACCGGCGGTGGCGGCGCCGCGGGAGCGGAACCCGAACCGCAGCCGGCCACGGTCGCCACGAGCAGTCCGGCCACCAGGGTCATGAGGCGTCGCAAGGTCGTCCTCCTTCGCCGAACGGCCCGTCCGTGCCGCGGCAAGGGCGGCACGGGCGGGCTTCGTCATCGGTCGTCGGTCAGACCCTCTGCCACAGGGCCGGCGTGTTCGGTGGTTCCCAGCCCGCGAGGGACGTGTGGGCTTGGACGCAGCGGTAGTTGGCGCCGCCGTAGGTCACCTGCGACCCGACCGAGTACGCGGTGTTGGCCGACCACGTGCCGCCCACCGGGGGCTGCGTCGTGGTGGTCGGCGGGTTGGTGGTCGTCGGCGGGTTCGTCGTGGTGGTCGGCGTGCCGCCACCGGAGCCGACCTGGAGGTCGACGCACGAGTAGAACGCCATGGGCGTGTCGGCGATGTTCCAGATGGCCAGCAGCTTGATCCGGCCGGTCCGCCCGCCGAGGCTCACGTTGTGCGTCACGGTGGCCGCGGGCTGCCGGCCGCCGTCGTTGAACTCGGCGATCTTGCTGCCGCCGACGTAGTACTCCCACGTGCTCGTGGCGTGCCGGGCGGTGAGCGTCCAGTTGAACGTCACGTTGTTGCCCACCGAGGTGGTGGGCCACGCCCGGCTGTCGTCGTTGAGCACGGCGAACTGGGTCAGCCCGGCGTGGCAGTTGCGCTGGCCCTTGGGGCCTTCCACGCTCTGCGGCTCGTAGACGATGGCGCCGCAGTTCGAGACGCGGCCCTGCGCGCACATCGCCTGCCGGCTCGGCGGCGACGAGATGTAGCCGTGCGCGCTCGCCGTTCCCGCCGAGACGACGACGATGAACGGTGCGAGGCCCACGCCGGCGATGACCGCCGCGAGCTTGCGTTTCAGGCTCATGTGTCCAGCTCCTTCGGAGGGGACCCGAGGCGGGTCCCCAAGGCAGGGTCCATTTCCGCGGCGGCCGGATCATGCGGTGCGTGACGGTCCGTGAACGGCCCGCCACCCAAGCGATGTGGTCTAGACCATAATCGTGAACGTCGGGCCGGTCAAGGATGTGAACGGGCGCCGCCGGTGGGGATCGCCGACATCGACTCATTCGGCCCGATGGGTGTGATCCGCCGCGTCGTTGGCCGACACTGGCCGCATGGAGGAGCACAAGGTCATCACGGACGACGGCCGCGTGTTGTGGGCAGCCGAACTGGGGCGCTCAGAACCGGGGCGCGGCGAACCACTGGTGCTGTGCCACGGCGGCCCCGGGCTGTGGGACATGTTCGACGGGGTCGCCGAGCTGCTGGCCGCGCGGGTGCGGGTGATCCGCTGGGACCAGCGCGGCGGCGGCCGGTCCGAGCGCGGAGGGCCGTACACCGTGGCCCGGACGCTGGCCGACCTGGACGCCATCAGGGTCCACTTCGGACTGTCACAGATGGCTCTGCTGGGCCATTCCTGGGGTGCCGACGTGGCGTTGCACTACGCGCTGGAACACCCGGACCGGGTCTCGTCGCTGATCTACGTGGCCGGCACGGGCCTGGGGCAGGACTGGCGCGACGAGTACCGGCGCAACCGGGCCGAACGGCTCGGCGCTGAACGACCCGGCGCTGAACTCGGCGCTGAACCGCCTGACGGCGAGCCGGGCGGCAAGGTCGGGCGTGCCGCGGCGATCCGGCAGTGGACCGCGGACTTCGCCGACCCGTCGACCGCCCGGCGTCATGCCGAAGACCTGGCCACGCCGTGGTTCGGCGTGAACGAGGAGGCCAACGCCGCGTTGAACGCCGAGTCGCACGCGTGGGACGAGCAGGACCTGGTGGCGCGATGCCGGGAACTGGCCGTGCCGACGCTGATCGTGGACGGCGCGGCGGACGTGCGGCCCCGGTGGGCGGTGGACTCACTGGCCGAGGCGCTGCCGGACGTGGCACGGGTCGTGTTGCCCAGCGCGGGTCACGTGCCGTGGGTCGAGTCGCCCGGGTCGTTCGGGTGGGCCGTGCTCGCGCACCTCGCGCGGTAGGAAACCGGGCCGTGTCATGTCGACGCGCTGGGATCGCGTGACTACGTACGTTTGCGCTGGTCAAGGCTCTTCGACTGAGCTGGTCGGTGTTTCGGGGCGGCTGTGCCGATCGGCGCGTCAGAACGCTCGCGGCACGTCCGAAGACTGATCATGGGCGCGCTGCTGCATCAGCCGAGCGATCGGCCTACCACGCCACGAGTTGGCCGAGATCTGGTTGGCGTTCGGCTGGTCGCTGCAACGACCACACCGTGACGTCCCGCCGTCGGGGATGCGGAACCGCCCGGACCACCCTCCAGCCCTGACTCCGGTAGTAGCGCACCAGGCCGAGGTTGTCCTCGCCGACCGTGAGCACGCCCCGACGTACCCAGTCGTGCCCCTCCCTTGCTGCGTAGTCCAGTGCCCAGAACGCGATGAGCACGCCGAGACCCTGCCGCGTGAAGCGCGGGTCGGTGAGGGTGGACTGGAGGAAAATGGCGCGCTGTCCTCTCTCGTCCTCGCTCCAACCCATCAGCGGGGTCTCGCCCGAAGCGGTGGTGACGCCAACGATGCTGTTCATCGAGTTGCACAGCACCCAGGTTGGCCACTCGTCGTCGCCCACTTGGGCGGCCAGCTCGTCCGCGTTTCGATCCCAACCGGCCCACCGGCCATACCCGTTGTCACGCATCCAGGCCGCCCGTGCGCGAATCATCTTCGCGACTTCCGGACGGTCCGGTGCGCAGCCGGGACGTATCAAGTAGGCAGTTGTCGCTGTGGCGGTAGTCATCCCAGCAATCCTCGCAGACCCAATTCGAGCCGCAGGTAGCCGAACAGCCGCGTGTCGATCTTGCCGTCAGCCGCCGCGTTCCGAACCGCGCGGAGCCGGTCCGGGTTCACGAAACCGAGATCGACCAGCGGCGACTCGGCAAGGTACTCGTCCACGAGAGGCACACCGTAGTCCACCAATCCGCGCTCCATCACGTGAACGAAGTTCTCCCGGAGTCGCGGGTGCACCACGTCGTCGGAGAACCCCAGGCGCCTGAGGCGTTCGCGGGTAATGGCTTTGTCCAGCCGCCATTCAACCGGCAGTTGCTCGCCGAACCTGATCAAGCGCGGGGAGCACAACGGCGACAGTGGCCAGATTCCGGCGGCCATGAACTGAGGCGTGCGGCAGGCAAACCCCAGGTGTGTCGCTTCGTTGATCACGCTCGTGGGTGCGAGGTGCTGGTCAATCTGATCAAGAAGCCCGGCCGCGCGCGCTCCCAGCCAATCCGGCGGGGTGCTGTGGGGGTTGAGCCGACCCGGCACACGTCCGGTCAGATCCCACTCCTGGCCACGCAGTGCCACGAGTTCGTCCCCGCCGTCGCCCGTGTAGACGGTCGTGATGCCACGATCTGCAGCCATGGCCAACATCTGCCCGACAGCCTCGTAGTAGGGCTCGTCCTGTGGGTTGAGCGGGTCGCCGTGGACGCGGCCTCCGCTCGGGTGCAGCGGCGGCCAGTCGAGCGCTGCGGCCTGGAAGTCGCCAAATCCAACGAAGTCGATCATGGCTTGCCGACGTCGGGCCTGCTGCTCGCCGACCTCGCCTCCCAGCATCAGAGCGTAGGACTGGATCGAGCCGGGGTGAAGGGCTGCCAGCGTCATGGCGACGTTGGCGGAATCCATGCCGCCCGAGAGTTCCACGGCTGTCTGCTCGGGCTCCACCGCCCACAACTGGACGGCGTTGGACAGTTCCCTCTCGTAGACCTGCACGACGTCCACGTCGTCGCGAACCTCCCTGGGAATCGCGTGTAGCGCTCCTTCCGGGTAGTGCAGGGTCAAGCCCTTGATCTGGTCGAAATCCGCGGTCATTCGCTCGGTGATGTGCTTCACCGGCTCGAACAGGGTGTCCACCGCGTAGCGGTGGCGGCCGGCCAGAATGCGGGTCACGGTCAGGTGGTGCAACTGATCGAAACGCATGTAAGGGCGAAGATCGCCGTATGCCCAGGACCCGCGCACGTGGTCCCGCCCCTGAACGACGTACACAGGCGCTGTGCCCCACTGGCCTGCGTAAACGCGGTAGTTGCCGCGCTTGTCCCTCTCCACCAGGAAGAACTCGGTGGGTGAGCCGAGCAGCCTCGCCTTCAACGCAGCGTAGTCGGCAGTGGTGAGCACCATCAGGTCCGTGGTACCGAGTTGCGGTGACTTGGCGGCGCGTTCCCTGACCGCGACGAAGGTCGCCGTGCCGTCAGTCGCGGCGAAGTCTTCGAGGGCCGGGTGTCGGAACGGCTCGACCCAACTGGAACCGGAGGTCCAGCGAGCACCCGCCGGACGCCACGGCGGAAGACCTTCTTCGTGGAAGAGGGCGAACTTCAGCAAGGTGATGCCTCCAAGCGGAACGCCGGGGGTGGGCAGTGGTGCCCACCCCGAGCGCGGCGGATCAGATCTCGTCGTACTGGTTGCGGGTGTCGCTGCTGCCGCTCACCTTCGTGTACTCGCTGCCGAGCGACACGAGGGTCTGCTCACCGACGAAGACGTCCTCGAACTGGTCCATGTTTGCCTCCCCTCTGCATGTCGTGCCTGCGCTCACCTCAGCGAGGCGAGTTGCCCTTGTCCTCCGGTCGGTTGACCCGTACACCGCCCAACGGTCGCCCTGCTTGAACAACCTCGACCGATGGTTCCGCCACCGGGCTCCATTCTGGGTGGCCACTCCGTGACGCTGCGTTAAGCATGACCGACAGGTAGGCGCCGGGGGGACAAAGCGAGTTCAAAGGTGATCAGGAGTGGGGAAGCCACGGGATTGGGTGGCATCGTGGATGCAGCAAGCTGACGTGAGGAGCCAAGGCCGTGGACCTTGAACACTTCGGAGGCAATGCCGGCATCGGACAGCGGGTAGCACGCCTACGCAAGTTGCAGGACATGCGGCAACGTGATCTTGCCGAGAGAGCCCACGTCAGCCTCAGCCTGCTGAAGAAGGTTGAATCCGGACATGCGCCGGCGTCACCAGCGTTCACGACAGCGTGCGCCGCCGGGTTGGGTGTCGGGGTGACAGTGCTGACCGGTCAGCCTTACGAAGACTTGGCGACCGATCCCGGCGCGGACCGGGCAGCGATACCCGATCTGCGCCGTGCTCTCGACTCCCACGATGATCCTCGGCTCGATGAGCCGGTTTGGCACGTGGACAAGTTGCGAGCGGCAGTGAACGACGGTGAGGCGTTGCGCCGTAAGAGTCGTTACTCCCAGCTCGCGATGCGGTTGCCGCTACTGCTCCAACACCTTTACGCCAACCTCGCACAAGCGTCAGGTGTCGAGGCGACTGAGACAGCACACGCTCTGCTTGATGACGCGTACAGCTTGGTCAAGGCAATCACGTACCGGTTCGGCTACCTCGACCTCTCGGCGCTGGCCAGTGACCGTCTCGTCGCTTCGGCGGGCAAGTCCGGAGATCCCTTGCGCGTGCCAGTCGCAGAGTTCCGGCGCTCGTCCTTGCAGTTGCACCGAGGTGACTACGACCTCGGGATGCGGAGCGTGAACCGCGCCCTTGTGCAGGCTGAGGAGGTCGGCACACCTGAGGCGCTGGCTGTTGTCGCCCAGCTTCACCTCCGACAAGCGGTGTTCCAAGCGCGTGCGGGGAACGGAGGCGACGCGGACGCCCACATCGAAGAGGCGCGCAACATCGTGGCCAGGGGCGTGCCGGTGTCCCCTTACTTCGATGTTCGGGCCAACCTTGCCAACGTGGAGTTCCACTCGGTCGCGGTGCCGGTCGAAATGTCGGACGGCACGGCCGCGGTTGCCCGCGCCGAAGCGATGCTCGTTGACGACCGCGAAGAATCGACACGAGTAGGCCACCACCACATCGACGTGGCCAGGGCATGGATCTTGCACGGCAACCGCGAGAAGGCACTGCAGTCACTACAAGAGGCCCGCACCGTCTCACCGCAACAGACCAGGTATCACCCGTCAGTCCGAGAAACGCTGCACGCAATCGCTGCGACCGACGCACGCGCGACCGACTCGCTGGCAGGCTTCGCCAAGTGGGCCGGGGTGACCTTCTAACCGTTCAGGTTCACGACATGCCGTTGAGGGCCGAACGGGCGCGCGGCGGACGTGCGGCCCCGGTGGGCGGTGGACTCACTGGCCGAGGCGCTGCCGGACGTGGCACGGGTCGTGTTGCCCAGCGCGGGTCACGTGCCGTGGGTCGAGTCGCCCGGGTCGTTCGGGTGGGCCGTGCTCGCGCACCTCGCGCGGTGAATTGCGGTGAAAGGGGGCCGTGCCAGGCACGACCCCCTTCACCACCACAGGGTTGTCAGCAGTACAGGTTGTTGCCCGCCGGCACACCGAGGATGCCCACGAACCGCTGGTAGGCGTCGACGCGGCTCTGGACCTGCGCCGGGTTGCGCCCGCCGCACTCCAGCGACCCGTTGATGCTGCGGATCGTCTCACCGAAGCCGTGTCCGTTGACCATCGCGTTGTGCGGGGTCATCGTGCCGGGGCCGGACTGGGTGTTCCAGTACCAGAGGGCGGTCTTCCAGGCCACCGAGGCGTCGTTCTGGACCAGCCACGGGTTGGTCAGCAGCGGCAGGCCGAGTGCGTCGCCCGCCGCCTTGTAGTTGAAGTTCCAGCTGAGCTGGATGGGACCGCGGCCGTAGTAGGCCGCCTGGCCGGCGGGGCAGCCGTACGGTCGGCCCGCGTCGCAGTAGTGCGGGTAGTTCGCCTGGTTCTGCTCGACGATGTGCACCAGCCCGCCGGTCTCGTGGTTCGCGTTCGCCAGGAACGCCGCCGCCTCCTGCTTGCGGACGGTGTCCGTGCCGGTCTTGGCGAAGCCCGGGTACGCGCTGAGCGCGGCCGTGAGCCCGGAGTAGGTGTAGAACGCGTTCCTGTTCGGGAACATCTGCTGGAACTGCGCCTGGCTCACCACGAACCCGCCCGGTGCGGGGGTGCTGGTCGTGGTGGTCGGTGTCGAGCCGCAGGTGTGCGGGTTCCAGTACCAGGTGCTGATCGTCGGGTCGTAGCCCGGGTTGTCGTGCTCGGCGATGTAGTGCTTGCCGTCGGTGAACCGCACGATGCTGCCGGCGGTGTACCACCGGCCCTGCACCCACGCGGGGTAGTCGCAGGATGGCGGCGGGGGCGTGGTGCCGCCGCCGCAGACGCCCTGATCGGCCCAGACCGCGGCCGAGCCGGGGGTCTCGTTCTGGGTCCACCACTTGGCCAGCCAGTTGCGCCCGGCGTGCGACGCCGTCATGCCGTTCGTGTAGACGGCGGACGACGTCCAGGCGGACGCGCAGGCGGCCGCGGCAGCCGTGTTGGCCACCACGACGGTCAGTGCCGCCCCGAGAACGAAGGCGACGACCGCCGCCACTACGCGCATTCTCGACACAAGATCACTCATTTCCGTTCGAGCGCCCTCGGACGTGACGGGGGCCACTCAACCGGAAATGGTCTACACCAGTCAAGGGCGAAGGTCGAACTCCTCGCCCGTCCGGATCAAGCCTCGGACGGCTTCTCGGTGTGCTCCAGGAGCGCCGGGATCACCACGTCCCACACCCCAGGCGGCAACTCGTGTCCGGTGTCCTCCAGCACGAGCAACCGCGCCCCGGGCACCTCACGTGCCATCGCTTCCGCATGACCCAACGGCAACAACGGGTCCACGTCCCCATGGACGACCAACGTGGGCACCGTGATCGACCCCAACCGACCTCGCGTCGGCTCACCACCACCCACCTGGAAGTGGTTGGCACCGGCCGAGATGTCGCGGGCACGGTCGAACACCCGACCCGCGACCTCACGCGCCGCGGCGACATCCACCGGCCGCGGACCGGCGAACGGCCGCTCGGCCTCCACCAGGTACCGGACCACGGCCTCACGATCGGTCCAGTCCGGCGCAGGCGTTCCACCGGCCGCGAAGTGCTCCAGCAGCGCGGGAGTGATGGCCGGCAACCCGGGTCCACCCGGCCCGGCCGGACTGGTCGACATCAACGTCAACGACGCCACCCGCTCCGGGTAGTCGAGCGCCACGAGCTGCGAAATGCCCCCGCCCATGGAGATCCCCACGACATGCGCCCGGGACACCGCCACCGCGTCCAACACCCCGACCGCGTCCGCCGCGAGATCTGGAAACCCGTACCCGGGCTCACCCGCCGGATAGGTCACCGAACGCCCGGTGTCCCGGTGGTCGTACCGGATCACGTACCGCGCCCCAGCCGCCAACCGCGCGCAGAACCTGTCCGCCCACGACAGCAGCGACCCGGACGCCCCGGCGATCAGCAGCGCCGCCGGATCGTCCGGCGACCCGAACGTCTCCACACACAGGTCGACCCCGTTGGCCCGCACGATCCGCTCGGTCATCCGGCCACCGTAACGCCCACCACCGACACCACCTCCGCGCGTCGACACCGACCCATGACGGGTCGACGCCGGGCCCGATCGACGCAACGACCCGCCCACCCCGTTGCCCGGAACGGCGGATGGCCGGATCGCGAACGGACCCATGCCGCTGCGCCGGAACCGCGCCTCGACGAATCGAGACGCCCGCGTAGCCGACATCGACCACGATCTGCCACGCCCTCGCCACCGACTCCGGCACATCGCCGCTGACCAGCACCTCCGGCCCGCCGAACGCGGTCATCGACACAGCTCGCATCGCAGGGGCGCACCACCGGCCCTCACAGGCTGTGATGTCGGCTTGACTTCAGGTCAAAAGTCAGTCTTGTGAATGTGCCCCGAGTCACCCTAGAGTCCCTGGGAGCGCTCCCAGGGAGCGCTCCCAGAAGCGTCGTCAACCGTCAAAGCAGACGGAGGAGACCCAAGTCCATGAGATCGCTTCCTTCTCCCCGGTGGCGCCGTCAGGCCACCGCAGCACTAGCCCTAGTGGCGGTGAGCGGCGCGCTAGCGTCCGGAACGGCCCACGCGGCGGACTACGAACGCCTGATCAACGGCACCTTCGCCAGCGGCGCCGACCCGTGGTGGGCCAGCGCGGGTGTGTCGAACAGGGTCGTCAACGGTGAGCTCTGCGCCACCGTCACCGGCGGCACCGTCAACCCGTGGGACTCGCTGATCGGCCAGAACGGCGTGCCGTTCGAAGCCGGCCAGTCCTACACGATGTCGTTCGACGCGTACGCCTCGGTCGCCCGCCCGGCGGCGGCGGTCGCCGGTGAGGGTGTCAGCCCGTACCGGCAGATCGCCAAGCACGACGTCGCGCTGACCACGACCAAGCAGCGCTTCTCCTTCACCTTCATCTCGGAGCTGGACTTCCCGGATGCGGGTCCGGGGCAGGTCACGTTCCACCTGGGCGCGCAGGCGGCCGACACCACGGTCTGCGTGGACAACGTGTCGCTGATCGGTGGCGTGAAGCCGCCGGGCGGCGACCCGGCCGTGCCGGCGAAGAAGGTGAACGTCGACCAGGTCGGTTACGTGCCGGGCCTGCCCAAGCGCGCGACCCTGACCTCCGACGCGACCGCGCCGCAGACGTGGGTGCTGAAGAACTCGGCGGGCACCTCGGTGGCCACCGGTCAGACCGTGCCGAGGGGCAGCGTCGACCCCGAGTCGGGCGACTCCACGCACCTGATCGACTTCTCGTCGTACGACACGGCGGGCGCCGGTTACACGCTGACCGTGGGCACGGAGACGAGCTACCCGTTCGACATCGCCACCGCTGCGATCAAGAAGCTGCGGTACGACTCGATGGCGTTCTTCTACCACAACCGCAGTGGCATCGAGATCGAAGCGCAGTACGTGGGCGCGGAGTACGCGCGGCCCGCCGGTCACCTGGACGTCGCCCCGAACAAGGGTGACAACAACGTCCCCTGCCTCTCGACCGTCCCCTGCGGCTACACGCTGGACGTGCGCGGCGGCTGGTACGACGCGGGCGACCACGGCAAGTACGTCGTCAACGGCGGCATCTCGGCGTGGCAGGTGCTCAACACCTACGAGCGCGCGAAGCTGATCGGTGACGCCGCCGCCCTGGGCGACGGCACGCTGGCCATCCCGGAGAAGGCCAACGGGGTGCCGGACATCCTGGACGAGGCGCGCTGGGAGGTCGAGTTCCTGCTGAAGATGCAGGCGCCCGACGGCATGGTGCACCACAAGATCCACGATGCGAACTGGACCGGCCTGCCGATGCTGCCGCACCAGGACCCGCAGGCGCGGCGCCTGTCGGCGACGAGCACCGCGGCGACGCTGAACATGGCGGCCGTGGCGGCGCAGTCGGCGCGCATCTGGAAGACGATCGACCCGGCGTTCTCGGCCAAGGCGCAGGCGGCGGCCGTGAAGGCGTACGCGGCGGCGAAGGCGAACCCGAACAAGATCGCCGACCCGAACGACGGCACCGGCGGCGGCTCGTACAGCGACGACAAGTTGACCGACGAGTTCTACTGGGCGGCGGCGGAGATGTTCGCCACGACCGGTGAGGCGTCCTACCGCACCGACGTGACGTCGTCGGCGCACTTCAAGGGCGCCAGCCTGAACGCGCGCGGCTTCGACTGGGGTTCGACCGGTCCGCTGGGCGACATCACGCTGGCGCTCGTGCCGAACGGTCTGCCGGCGGCGGACGTCACGGCGATCAAGTCGGCGTTCACCACGGTCGCCGACGCGCACCTGTCGCAGATGGCGACGCAGGGCTACCCCGCGCCGTACAAGCCGACCACCGGTTACGACTGGGGCTCGAACGGCCTGATCGCGAACAACATCGCGGTGCTGGCGCTGGCGCACGACTTCACCGGAGCCGAGAAGTACCGGACGGGCGTGTTCGAGGGTCTGCACTACCTGATGGGCCGCAACCCGATGTCGTACTCGTACGTCACGGGCTACGGCGACCAGCCGGTGAAGAACGTGCACCACCGGCACTGGGCGAACCAGCTGGAGCCGACCCTCCCGATCGCGCCTCCGGGCGTCCTCTCGGGTGGTCCGAACAGCGCGTTGCAGGACCCGATCGCCGCGCGTCTGCTCGAGGGCTGCAAGCCGCAGAAGTGCTTCGTGGACCACATCGAGGCCTACTCGCTGAACGAGGTCACGGTGAACTGGAACTCCGCGTTCGCGTGGATCTCCAACTGGGCCGCGGAGAAGGTCACGACGGCTCCGCCGGTGGACACCACTCCCCCGTCGGTGCCGGGCACCCCGGTGGCGTCGGACATCACCACGACGAGCGTCAGCCTGACGTGGCCGGCGTCCACGGACGCGGAGAGCGGCGTCAAGTCCTACGACGTCATCGTCCAGGAGGCGGACATGCTGCGCGTGGCCGCCACGGTGACCTCGCCGTCGGCGACGGTGACCGGTCTGCGCGCGGACACCAGCTACCAGTTCTCGGTCATCGCGAAGAACGGCGCGAACCTGACGTCGGCGATGTCACCGCGGGTGACGGTGCGGACCAAGCCGGTCGTGGTGGCGAACTACTGCAAGGTGCGGTGGCAGGCCTCGTCCTGGTCCACCGGCATGTCGGCCAGCATCACCGTGACCAACACGAGTGGTCAGGCGTGGACCGGGTGGAAGCTCGAATTCACCATGCCGGGCTCGCAGAAGATCACCCAGGGTTGGTCGGCGAACTGGAGCCAGACGGGCCAGTCGACGTCCGCGACGAACGTGTCGTGGAACGGCAGCGTGGCCAACGGCGGTTCGGCCAACATCGGTTTCAACTCCTCGGGGTCGGGTGCGGGGGAGCCCACCGACTTCCGGGTGAACGGCCAGTCCTGCTCTAAGGGCTGACCGGATGACCGGTGGCGGGCTCCCCACGGTGTCCGCCACCGGTTCCATCACCTCTGCGCCACCGGCGGCCGGGTCACGCATCCGGCAACCGGTGGCGCAGTGCTGTGCGCGGTGTTGTGCCCGGTGCTTCGCTGTGTGGGGTGTTGTGCCGGGTGCTTCCCGATCACCGCTGGGAAATCCGCCTGCGCCGAGCGGACCGGTTCTGCTTACCTCGCACCATGACATCGGTCTGGGTGGGGTCCCGGGTGAGGTTGCGCGGCGTCGAGCCGGACGACTGGCAGGCGTTCATGCGGTTCACCGAGCATTCCGAGGACATGCGCGCGGTGGACCGGATCGACCCGCCGCGGTCCGCCGCCGCCCACCGCGAGTGGACCGCCAAGCAGGCGGTCACCGAACCCGACGGCGACCGGCTGTTCCTCGCGATCGAGGCGGACGGCGTGCTGGTCGGCACCCTGTCCACGCACGCGGCGGACCAGCGGGCCGGCCGGTTCGGCTACGGGATCGGCATCGGCCACGAGCACCAGCGGCGCGGCTACGCGGTGGAGGCGGTGGGTCTGCTGCTGGACTTCATGTTCTGTGAACGCCGCTACCGCAAGTGCGAGGCGGGCGTGTTCGCGTTCAACGAGCCGTCGCTCGCCCTGCACCGCAAGCTCGGGTTCCAGGTCGAGGGACGGTTGCGCGACCACGAGTTCTCCGCCGGCCGGCACCACGACATGGTGCTGCTGGGGATGCTCGCCGACGAGTGGTTCGCCGATCCCCGCTCACGGCTGGCCGACGGCCGGTCGTGAGGTGCGCTCACCGGTAGGCGTCCTGGCCCACCGGGCGGATCAGGATCTCGTTGACGTCCACCGTCGGCGGCTGGCTCACCGCGTACATCACGGCGCGCGCGACGTCGTCCGGCGCGAGCTTCGGGTCGGCCGCGCGGGACGGTGGGATGCCGCCGGTGTCGGTCAGCCCCGGCTGGACCAGCGTGACGCGGACGCCCGTGCCGACGCACTCGGCGCGGATGGCCTGCGCCAGCCCCGTCACCGCCCACTTGGTGGCCGCGTAGAGGTTCCCGGGCCGCACGCCGCGCCCGGCCGCCGAGCCGGTCAGCACGAGGTGGCCGCCGTGGCGCATCAACGCCGGCATCGCGGCGCGGGCGGTGAACGCGGGCCCGCAGACGTTCGTCAGGACCATGTCGCTCCACTCGGCGGGCGGCGCGCCGTCGGTCGTGGTGAACGAGGTGACCACACTGGCGCCGGCGTTGGCGAACACCACGTCGAGGCTCCCCCACTCCTCCTCGACCCGGCCGACCAGAGCGGCGACCTGGTCGAACGCCCGCACGTCGCACGAGGCCACCCAGACCCGGTCCGGACCGCCGAGCCGGGCGGCGAGTGCGGCCAGCGACGACGCGTCCCGTGACGCCAGGACCAGCCGGTATCCGGCCTCGGACGCCAGTCGCGCGGTCGCCGCGCCGATGCCCCGGCCAGCCCCCGTGATGAGGAATACCCCTGCTCCCATGCCCGCAGGCTACTGCTGATTGGATCAAGTCACCGGGTCGTGACAACGTCGGAGCCGGTTGCGGCGTCATCACACCGTAGACACCTGATTGGGGGAACATGGGCATCAATCGCAGGTTCGCGTTGGGGCTGGGCTCGGTCGCGGCGGCGAGCGCCGTGCTGGGTTCGACCGCCGGAACGGCGCAGGCGCAGACGACCGAGGCGGAGTGGGACGCGCTGATCCCGACGACGGCCGACCTGGCCCGGCGGAAGATCGCGTGGAAGTACGCGTCGCAGACGGCGCGGTCGGGCGGCACGTGGTCGTCGTACATCGGCGTGGCCGATCCGAACGGCGTGGTGAAGCCCGCCGTCGAGGTCGACGCGGACCGCGTGGTCGAGGCGTACAGCGTGAACAAGATCGCGGTCGCGGTGGCCGTGCTGGACAAGGTCGACCGGGGCCTGATCACGCTGGACCAGCGGGTGGACGTCACGCAGGCGATCGTCATCCAGGACACCGACGGGATCTTCGCGCTGGACGGCGCGTACCCGAGTTCGATCACCGTGGGGCACGCGCTGGCGGCGCTGCTGACGGTGTCGGACAACACGGCGGTGCGGCTGTGCGGGCTGGTCGTGCCCGCGTTGGAGCTGAACGAGATCCTGCGGTCCAAGGGCTTCGTGCACACGCAGGTCGTGCCGGTCGCCAACCCGAACCGGTTCTTCCTCGGCACCACCACGCCTCGGGAGACGTTCACGCTGCTGCACCGGCTCGCGGCCGGTGAGCTGCTGTCGCCGGAGTCCACGGAGCACCTGCTGATGGTGCTGCGGTCGCTGACGTCGTTCACCGACGGCATCCGGCTCAACCTGTCGTCCGCGGAACGGTTGAACGTGGCGACGAAGGCCGGTTGGTTCGAAGACGGTCGCAACGAGGCCGGCATCGTGTTCGACGCGGCGGGCAAGCCGATCATCACGTTCGCCCTGTTCGCGTCCGGCCGGTTCGTCGGCGACCAGGCGGCGAACGCGGACAACTACAGCGCGACCCACCCGGCGCTGCGAGCCCGAGCGTCCCTGGGGCGGGCGCTGTACGACTCGGTCCTCCGCATCACCGCCACCACCCCGCGCACGTACCGCGCCCAGCCGTACCGCCCGACCAACGGCGGCTGACCGCACCGACTTCGATGCCCGCCCCTCCGACATGTCGGAGGGGCGGGCTTCTTAGCACAAAGACGCGGCGCGGTGTATCCCAGCGCGCACCGTGGCGCTCTTTTCCGGTGTAGGGGGTGAATCCCATGACCGACCTGCTGCACCTGCACCCCGAACGGCAGGGGGCACGGCCACCGCTGCGCGGGTCCCACGAGATCCAGGGCAACGTGCTGGCCGCGTTCAACAAGGACCACCAGCTGTTCCGGTTCGTCCGCTTCACCGACTACGAGCTGGGCCGCACCTGGTTGGCCGCCATGCTCGGCCACCTCGACACCACCGCCGACGTCGAGGACTTCAACGAGGTCTTCTCGCTGGGCCGCACGCTGTTCGGCGGCGACCCGGCCGGGTTGAGGGCGACCTGGGCGAACGTCTCCCTCACGCCGGAAGGCCTGGTCGGGCTCAGCATCAACCCGGACGCCACTCGGCAGGACCTGGCGGCCCATTTCCCGCACACCGCCGAACAAGCGGCGCGGGCCAACGGCGACACGGGCGTCTCCGCACCCGGCCACTGGCTGTTCGGGCGCACGGACCAGCACGTGCACGCCGTGGTCACGGTCGCGTCCGACGACCCGGACCGCCTGGCCCGCACCGCACGGGACCTGGACGTGCTCGACACCCTCCTGGGCGTCACCACCGTCCACGAGCAGCACGCCGCGACGCTGCCGGGCGAACGGCGCGGGCGCGAGCACTTCGGCTACAAGGACGGCATCTCGCAGCCCGGCGTGCGCGGCTTCCACCACGAGGACCGCGGCCGGCCCGGCCACCGCTCCGGTCGGCCGGGGTCGCTGCTGGTGAACGCGGGCGAGTTCGTCTTCGGCCACCCGACCGAGTCGGACCGGCCGCACGCCGCCGCGTGGCTGACGAACGGCTCGATCCAGGTGATCCGCCGGCTCGCCCAGGACGTCCACGGCTGGCGGGTGGCGACCGCCGACCGCGGCCCGGAACTCATCGGCAGGCACCCGGACGGCAGCCCGCTGGCGACCGCCCAGGACCGCAACGACTTCGACTACTCCGACGACCCCGCGGGCACGACCACACCGTGCCCGTCGCACGTCCGCAAGACCAACCCGAGGTCGTTCACGCACCGCACACCCCGGCAGCACCGCATCCTGCGCCGGGGCATCCCCTTCGGCTCCACCGACGACGACGAGCGCGGCCTGGTCTTCGTGGCCCACTGCACGTCGCTGCAAGAGCAGTTCGAGCAGATCCAGCGGACGTGGGCGCGCAACCCGGACTTCACGCCGGGCGAGCGGGGCGCGCCCACGGGTGTCGACCCGGTCATCGGCGGCCGGTTCGTCCGGACCACCGGCGCGCTGTACGCGCTGGTGCCGTCCGTGAGCACGCTCCGCCTGCTGGCCGCCGGCCGGGAACTACCCCGCTAGGGGGTAACCGGGAGCCGGTCGTGGCCGCCGTCCACGACCGGCTTCCACCCCGATTCGTGCCGCCGCACCAGATCCGCCGCGACGGAGTCGTACGGCCGCGCCCACACGTCCTCGTTGAACACCTCGACCTCGACGTACCCGGTGTACCCGGCGTCCGTGACGAGCGACGTCAGCCCGACGAGGTCGATGTGACCGTCACCCGGCAACCCACGGCCCAGCAACACGTCGGCGGGCAGCGGCGTCACCCAGTCGCACACCTGGTACGAGTGGATCCGCGGTCCGGCCCTCTTGACCTCGACCGCCAACGCCGGGTCCCACCACACGTGCAGGGCGTCGACCACCACCCCGACCACCGACGACGGGTACGGCTCGGCCAGGTCCAACGCCTGCGCCAGCGTCGACACCACGCCCCGGTCCGCGCAGAACATCGGGTGCATCGGCTCCAACGCCAGCCGAACCCCAGCCGCCTCCGCGTACGGCGCCAGCACCTCCAGCGCCGAAGCGACCCGCGCCCGTGCCGCCACGAGGTCCCGGTCCGGCACGCCGCCGGGCACCAGCACCAGGACCGACGACCCGCCCAACGCGGCGGTCTCGTCGATCGCCCGCCGGTTGTCGTCCAGCCGCTGGTCCAGCCCGGTGAAGAAGCCGCCGCGGCACAGCGACGACACCTCCAGCCCGGCCGACGCCACCAGCGCGGCCGTCCGCTCCAGCCCGTACTCCGCCACCGGGTCGCGCCACAGCCCGACGGCCGGGATCCCGTTCCGCACGCACACGTCGACCACCTCGGGCACGGACGCCCGCTTCACCGTGGCCTGGTTCAAAGACAGCTTCATGTCAGCACATCCAGGAGCCGTCCCCACCGAGCCGCGGCCAGGTCCGGATCGGGCAGCAACCCGGCCAGGTCCGCCAGCCGCAGCGCCTCACCGAGGTGCACCACGTCACGGGCCGACTGCAACCCGCCGACCATCGCGAACGCGTCCTGGAACCCGCCCAGCCAGGCCAGGAACACCACGCCGGTCTTGTAGTAGTACGTAGGAGCCCCGAAGAGGTGCCGCGACAACGCGACGGTCGGCGCCAGCACCTCGTCGTACCGATCGAGGTCACCCGCGTCCAACGCCCGCAACGCGGTGGACGCGGCCGGAGCGATGGCGTCGAAGATGCCCAGCAACGCGTCGCTGTGGCCGACGGAGTCCCCGGCGATCAGCTCGGGGTAGTTGAAGTCGTCACCGGTGTAGCACCGCACGCCGTCAGGCAGCGCCCGCCGCAGCCCCACCTCGTGCGAGGCGTCCAGCAGCGACACCTTCACCCCGTCGACCTTGTCCGGGTGCGCCTTGATCAGGTCCAGGAAGTGCCCGGTGGCCGTGGCGACGTCCGACGAGCCCCAGTAGCCCTCCAGCGCCGGGTCGAACGCCGTGCCCAGCCAGTGCAGGATCACCGGCTGGTCGGTCTCCTCCAGCAGCGCCGCGTACACCTTCTGGTAGTCCTCGGGCCCGCGCGCCGCGGCGGCCAGCTTCCGGCTGCACATCAGGATCGGCTGCGCGCCCGCCTCCACGACGGCCGCCAACTGCTCGCGGTACGCCGTCAACGGGTCCGCGGTGTCGTGGTCCGTGCCGACGCCCGCCGACAGCCGGCCGCCGCCGATCGCGGCACTGCGCCGGATCAGCTCCAGCGCCGTGTCCCAGTCCAGGCCCATGCCGCGCTGCGCGGTGTCCATGGCCTCGGCGACGCCGAAACCGTGCTCCCACAGCCGCACCCGGTACGCGAGGGTCGCGTCCCAGTCGAGCACGGCGGGCGCGCCGGTGCCGTTGCCGGCGAACGGGTCCGCCACCACGTGCGCCGCCGCGAACGCCACCCGTGACGTGAACGGTCCGGTCTCCCACGTGCGCGGCGCCGACAGGTGGTGCTTCCGGAACGCGCCGTCCCGGCCTGGCAACAAGACGGAGGTCATGCCGGCACCTCGATCCGGCGACCGGTGCGGGAGGACTCCAGGCCCAGCGCGGCCAGCCGCACCGTGCGCACCCCGGAGTGGAAGTTGTGCGCGAACGGCGCGTCGACCGCGACGTGCTTCAGGAACTCCTCCCACTGCACCATGAACCCGTTGTCGAAGACCTCGTTGTCCGGCACTTCCTGCCACTGCGAGCGGAAGTCGATGGACGACGGCACGTCCGGGTCCCACACGGGCTTGGGCGTGATCGCCCGCGACTGCACCTTGCAGTTGCGCAACCCGGCCACCGCGCTGCCCAGCGTGCCGTCCACGTGGAACTCGACCAGCTCGTCGCGGTTCACCCGCGTCGTCCACGACGAGTTCACCTGCGCCACCACGCCGCCGGCCATCTCGAAGATCGCGTACGCCGCGTCGTCCGCCGTCGCCTCGTAGGGGGCGCCGTTCTCGTCCCACCGCTGCGGGATGTGCGTGACGGCCCGCGCGGTCACCGCCTCCACCGGCCCGAGGAGCCCTTCCAGCAGGTAGCTCCAGTGGCAGAACATGTCGACGACGATCCCGCCGCCGTCCTCCGCCCGGTAGTTCCACGACGGCCGCTGCGCGGTCTGCCAGTCGCCCTCGAACACCCAGTAGCCGAACTCGCCGCGCACCGACAGCACCCGGCCGAAGAACCCGGCGTCCAGCAGCCGCCGCAGCTTCCGCATGCCCGGCAGGTACAGCTTGTCGGCCACCACGCCGTGCTTCACGCCCGCCGCGTCCGCGTGCCGGGCCAGGCCCTGCACCTCCTCGGGGGTGGCCGCCACCGGCTTCTCGCTGTAGACGTGCTTGCCCGCGTCGATCGCCGCCGTCAACGCCGACACGTGCGCCGACGTGACCTGCGCGTCGAAGTAGACCGACACGTCCGGGTCGCCCAGCGCGGCGTCCAGGTCGGTGGTCCAGCGCGGCAGGTCGTGCCGCTCGGCGATCTCCTTCAGCTTGGCGGCGTTGCGGCCCACCAGCAGCGGCTCGGGGACCAGCACGTCGTCGCCGACCCTGACCCCGCCGCGCTCGCGGATGGCGAGGATCGAGCGGACGAGGTGCTGCCGATACCCCATCCGCCCGGTGACCCCGTTCAACGCGACGCCGATCGTGCGCACCGCCATGCGTACACCCCACTCGAAAGTCTGTGGCCCAATGCCCTGGAAAGCGCTTTCCAACACGCTACGGTCGGCTCCTCTCGAACGTCAACCTCCCGGGCGGCTAGTCTCGCCCGACCAGGAACACGAAGGAGGCGGCGTTGGCGTCGCGGCAGGTCACGCTGGCGGAAGTGGCGAAGCAAGCGGGCGTGTCGCTCGCGACCGCTTCGCGCGTGCTCAACGGCAGCACCCGGCAGGTCAGCGAAGAGCTGCGCGAACGGGTGCTCGGCACCGCGCGCAAGCTCGGCTACCTGCCCAACGCGTCGGCGCAGGCGCTGGCCCGCAACTCCAGCGTGCTGGTGGGTCTCGTCGTGCACGACATCGCCGACCCCTACTTCTCCAGCATCGCCGCCGGTGTGACGAGGATCGCGGAGGACGCGGGCCTCGTCGTGGTGCTCGGCACCACCGGCCGCGACCCGGACCGCGAGGTGGAGCTGGTGAACACCCTGCGCGCGCACCGGGCCAGGGCCGTGGTGATCGCGGGCAGCCGCACCACCGACCGGAACGCGTCGCGCCGGCTCGCGGAGGAGATCACCGCGTTCACCGCGCAGGGCGGCCGGGTCGCGTGCGTCTCCCAGGCCAAGCTCGGCACGGACACCGTCGTGCCCGCGAACCGCTCCGGCGCACGGGCGTTGGCCCGGCAGCTCGCCGCGCTGGGCCACCGCAAGTTCGCCGTGCTGGCCGGTCCGCCCCAGCTGCTGGTGGCACGCGACCGGCTGGCCGGGTTCAAGGCTGGACTGGCCGACGAAGGCCTGGACCTGCCGGACGCGAACGTCTTCGCCAGTGACTTCACCCGCGACGGCGGTCACGCGGCGATGGCCGGCCTGATCGCCGCGCGCACCGGCGCGACCTGCGTGTTCGCCGTGAACGACGTGATGGCGATGGGCGCGATGGCGGGTCTGCGGGAGCACGGGCTGCGGGTGCCGGAGGACGTCTCGGTGGCCGGGTTCGACGACATCCCCACCCTGCGCGACCTGGTGCCGGCGCTGAGCACGGTGCGGCTGCCGCTGGAGGAGATGGGCGAGCGGGCGGCCCGACTGGTGCTGGACGACGTGGTCGCCGGCCCCCGCACGGTCCGGGTGGCGGGCGAGGTCGTGCTGCGCGCCAGCACGTCGACATCCAGCGGTATCGGACTGCGCTGACCGGTGGCTACGCTCTAAACTGCACCGACTTCGACCACCCCTCACGAGGAGTGATCCCGCACCGTGCGCGACGCGCAGTCTCCGGGCTGTAGTACCGAGCCGGGTCCGATACCCGGCTGCCAGCCCCGCCCGGCCCCCCACCGGTGGGCCCGATGACGATCCTTTCCAGCGTGCTCGGCATCCTCGCCGTGGTGCTCCTCACCATCGGCACGTTCATCGCGGTCGCCGCCGAGTTCTCCCTGACCGCGCTGGAGCGCAGCACCGTCGAGTCGCACGTCGCCCAGGTCGGCGACGCCAAGGCGCGGACGGTCGAGAAGGCGCACCGCTCCCTGTCGTTCCAGCTCTCCGGCTCGCAGCTGGCGATCACCATCACCACGCTGATCACCGGCTACATCGCCGAACCCACCATCGCCCGGCTGGTCTCCCCCGCGCTGACCGGTCTCGGCGTGCCCGTGTCGGCGGCCGGGCCGATCGCGCTGACCTTCGCGCTGGCGCTGGCCACGGCGCTGTCGATGGTGTTCGGCGAGCTGGTGCCGAAGAACCTGGCCATCGCGAAGCCGTTGGAGACGGCGCGTGCGGTCGTGGGCGTGCAGGCCGGGTTCTCCGCCGTGTTCCGGTGGCTGATCACCGCGTTGAACGGCACCGCGAACTGGTTGGTGCGGCGGCTCGGCGTCGAGCCGGCGGAGGAGTTGGCGTCGGCCCGGTCGCCGCAGGAGTTGGGCGCGTTGATCCGCTCCAGCGCCGAGCACGGCACCATCGACCCCGGCACCGCGACGCTGCTGGACCGGTCGCTGCGGTTCGGCGACCGCACCGCGGACGAGCTGATGACGCCGCGCGTGCGGGTCGAGTCGCTGCGCGCCGACGCGACCGTGCTGGACCTGGTGGCGAAGGCGCGGGAGACGGGTTTCTCCCGGTTCCCCGTCTACGACGGCGACCTGGACCAGGTGCGCGGCATCGTGCACGTCAAGCAGGTGTTCGGGGTGCCGCGGTCGCAGCGGGCGACCACGCCGGTGTCGGCGCTGACCAGGCCGGTGCAGACGGTGCCGGCGACGCTGGAGGGCGACGCGCTGCTGGACCGGCTGCGCGCCTCCGGCCTCCAGACCGCGCTGGTGGTGGACGAGTACGGCGGCACGGCGGGCCTGGTGACGCTGGAGGACCTGGTCGAGGAGATCGTCGGCGACGTGCGCGACGAGCACGACCGGCGGGAGACGGCGCCGGTGCGACAGCTGGGCGGCGACGCGTGGCTGGTCTCCGGGCTGCTGCGGGACGACGAGGTCGCCGAGGCGACCGGGTTCCGGATGCCCGAGGGCGACTACGAGACCGTGGCCGGGCTGGTGCTGGCACGGCTGGGCCGCATCCCGGACGCGGGTGACGAGATCCGGGTGGACGACTGGCGGATCACCGTGGTGCAGATGGACCGGCACCGGGTGGCCGAGTTGCGGGTGGCGCGGACCGCGGACCCGTCGGTGGCCGACCGATCGGGGTTGTCGCGATGAGCGTCCTGGTGATCCTGCTGTTGTTGGCGGGCAACGCGTTCTTCGTCGGCGCCGAGTTCGCGATCATCACCGCCCGGCGCGACCGGCTGGAGGCGTTGGCCGAGCAGGGCAGCATCCGGGCCCGCGCGGTGATCAAGGCGGGCCGCGAGCTGCCGCTGCTGATCGCGGGCGCGCAGCTCGGCATCACGCTGTGCTCGCTGGGGTTGGGCGCGCTGGGCGAACCGGCGGTGGCGGCGATGCTGGAGGCCCCGTTCCACGGCGTCGGCATCCCGGACGCGGTGCGGCACGGTGTGGCGTTCGCGCTGGCGCTGATCATCGTCGTGGCGCTGCACACGGTGCTGGGCGAGATGGTGCCGAAGAACCTGGCGATCGCCGGGCCGGAACGCACCGCGCTGCTGCTGGTGCCCGCGCACCTGTGGTTCTGCCGCCTGGTCGCGCCGCTGCTGCGCGGTTTCACCGTGGTGGCGACGGCGGTGCTGCGGCTCGTCGACGTGACGCCTCGGGAAGAGCTGGAGTCCGCGTACACGCGTGACGAGCTGGCCCTACTGATCGCTCAGTCCCGGCAGGAAGGGCTGTTGGAGGACTCGGAGCACCGGCGGCTGGCGAAGACCCTGTCGTCCGCGGAACGGACCGTGGCGGACGTCCTGGTGCCGTTGGACCGCATCACGTCGGTGTCCGGGCAGCCGACCATGGGCGAGGTCGAGGCCGCCGTGTCGGCCACCGGCTTCTCCCGCTTCCCGGTCCGCGAGGACGACCGGCTGATCGGCTACCTGCACGTCAAGGACGTGCTGGACCTCTCGGACGCCGACCCGTCGACGCGGGTGCCGCCGACCAGGGTGCGCGGGCTGCCGCAGGTGCCGGTGGACGCGAGCCTGGACGACGCGGTGGCGTCCCTGCGGCGTTCGCAGAGCCACCTCGCGCAGGCCGTGTCGGCGGACGGCGTCGTGCACGGCGTGGTGGCGTTGGAGGACCTGGTCGAGGAGTACGTGGGCACCGTCCGCGACGGGACGCACGTCCGGCGGGAGCTGTAGCGGTGGAGTGAGGCGGGCGGCGCTGACCGCCTCACTCCTGGTTCATCGGCTAGTTCACGACGCCGGCCGCACCGCGGGCAGGCCGATCCGGTCCCGGCCCAGTTCGCGGTCGCGATCCCGGTCGTCGTCGGCCGACGGCTCCAGCGGCGGCACGCTCACCAACTCCAGGTCGTGGTCGGCGGCACGGTCGAGCGCCGCCACGATCCACGCCTCGAAGTCCGCGTTGGCGGCCATCGCGGCACGACGCCACCGGTCCACCGCCTCGGTGCCCGCGCTCACCCGCGGCATCACCACGCGGTACGCCTTCGAGCCCGGGTCGCGGTTCTCCCGCAACGCCCGCCGCAGAGCGGTCCGCGACCAGCTCTCCCGCTCGGCCCGGTCCAGCCACTCGTCCTGCTCGGCCGGCGGCAGCGCCGCGACCTCCGCGTGGTGCTGGAACGGCAGCCCCGGCCGACGCCGGGACGGCTCGAACTTGCGCGCGATCCACGCGTAGTTGCGCAACGTCTGGTAGTCGAGCCCCACAGCTTCGACCGCGCGACGGTACCGGTCGGTGTACTTGTCCTGGCCGAAGACGAGCCAGTCGCCCAGGTACCACGCGGACGAGCTCGCGATGCGGGAGATGCGCTGCCCCGCCTGCTCCCACGTCTCGAACGTGACGTTCCGAGGGAACGCCAGCCCCACCGGAGTGGTGAGGATCCGGCCATCGACCCCGCCGACAGGCCGCCGGGGCTGCACTCCGTTCACCTTGTCCACTAGCTCCCCCTGATTTGCTTTGGACGTCATTGCTACTCCAGGGGTCCTCACACACCGGTCAACTTCCGCTCACACCGTGAACCCGATCGGGCCCGTCGGCGGATAGCAGGTGACCGCCCTTCACCGGGGAACAGCCGGAAAGGCCACCATGACACCCACCGACGCCGAGATCATCGACCGGTCGCGGCACGAGCCGGACGCGTTCGCCGCGATCTTCGACCGGCACGCGCCGCACATCCGGCGGTACCTGGCGCGCAGGCTCGGCACGCAGGTCGCGGACGACCTCGTGGCCGAGACGTTCCTCGCCGCGTTCGACAAGCGGGAGCGCTACGACCAGGCCCGACCGGACGCCCAGCCCTGGCTGTACGGCATCGCGACGAACCTCGTCGGACGGCACCGCAGGCAGGAGGCTCGCCGCTACCAGGCCCGTTCGTCGGACCAGTCCGACGCCGCCGAGGCGGATCACGCCGACCGCGTCGCCGCCGAGGTCACCGCGCAGGCCATGCGGTCGATGCTGGCCGGCGCGCTGGGCGGGCTGTCCGACGAGGACCGGGACGTGCTGCTGCTGGTCGCGTGGGAACAGCTCGCCTACGAGGAGGTCGCGGCGGCGCTGGCGATCCCCGTCGGCACGGTGCGGTCCCGGTTGAACCGGGCGCGCCGCAAGGTCAGGCAGGCGCTGGGCGGCTCGAACCCCACCGAGATCGAGGAGTTGCTGAACAATGGATGAGCTCCAGCTGGTGCGCGAACTGGGCGACGAGACGCCGTTGCCGGACCAGGAGTCGTTGGCTCCCGCGCGGGCCGCGTTCATGGCGGGGATCGCCGAGCGGGGGTCGGTGCGGCTGCGGAAGCGGCGGTCCCGGTACGCGCTGGTCGGCACGTCGGCGATCGGGTTGGCGGCGGCCGTGGCGGCGACCATCGTGCTGATGCCGGCGGGCCAACCGGTCACCGGGGGGAACGCGGTGGCCACCTCGCCGTCGTCGGCCCAGTCATCGGCTACGTCGTCGGCTCCGTCGTCGGGCGAGGTGACGGACCCCGTGCGGCTGCTCGGCCACGCCGCCCGAGCGGCCCGTGACGACACGTCGACTCCGCCCCGACCGGACCAGTTCGTGTACGCGCGCAGCGCAGTGGACGACGGGCCCGAACGTGAGATCTGGCAGTCGGTCGACGGCACCCGTGACGGGCTGATCCACCAGCCCGACGGCACGAAGATCCCGCTGCCGGGCTGCCGGGACGGACAGATGGCCGTGGACAAGGGGCCGGAACTGGTGCCCGGCATCACCCAGCCGTGCGAGCCGCGCCCGGCGTACCGGTCGGACCTGCCGACGGACGCCGACGGCATGCTGGCGTACCTCGACGCGAACGCCAGCGGTAAGCCGGGCAGCGTCAACGCGCGGGGCAAGGACGTGCTCGGCCTGATCAACGAGTCCCTTCTGCCGCCGCTGTCCAGGGCGGCGCTGTACGAAGCGGCGGCGCGGGTTCCGGGGCTGTCCGTGGTGCCGGACGCGCGTGACGCGGCGGGCCGGCCGGGGGTCGGCATCACCTGGCCCGTGCCGCCGGGCTCGTCGGCCGAGGCGCAGGCGGTGGTGATCGTGTTCGACAAGGACACGTACGAACTGCTCGGCACGAACTTCCACGCCATCAAGGCGCTGGCCGTGGTCGACCAGGTCGGGCAGCGGCCCTGACGGCCGGGGTGGGACCGGTCCGACGGGGCACGGCCGGTCCCACCCGACTACGGTTGGTCACGTGGATCCGCGTGAGGAAGACGACGAGGACGACTTCGAGCCGGAAGAGGACGACGACGAGTTCGACGAGGACGGATTCGACGAAGACGACGTCGAAGACGAGGACGACCTGTTCGGCGTGACCTCCGAACCGCGCACCATCTGCCACCTGTGCGGCGGGGCGGGGTTCATCGCGAACCCGACGTCGGCCGTGATCGGCGGCGCGCCCCGGACGGTGGACAACGGCCGGGAATGCCCGCACTGCAAGGGCGCCCGCAAGTTCCCCGGCCTGGTCCCCCCGCTCTGACCCCGGCTCGGCCCCGGCTCAGCTCTGACCCCGGCTGTCGACGGGCGGCAGGCTCTCGACGGCGGCGCTGTCAACGGGCGGCGGCGGTCTGCTCGGCCTCGCGGAACGCCTGCGTCGACAACCCGTGCCAGGTGACGGCCAAGGCCCCGATCTGGATCAGCGCCGCCATCACCCACACCGCCCGCAGCCCGAACCCGGCGGCCACGAAACCACCGGCCAGCGCACCGAGCGGCGTCAGGCCCCAGGCCAGCGCGCGGTGGCTGGTCAGGACCCGGCCCAGCAGCGCGGGCGGGGTGAAGCGCTGCCGGCTGGACTGCGAGCAGACGTTCCACACCATCACGATTCCCGACAGCAAGAACCACACCACGCCGATCGCCCACGCCCACGGCGGCAGCACGGCGATCAGCGCCTGCAGCACCACCATGCCGACCTGTGCGAGCCGCATCGACCACGCGTAGCCGATCCGGTCCACGACCCGGCCCACCACGAACGACGACACGACCCACCCGGCGGCCGAGCACGCCAGCATCACGCCGTAGCCGACAGCGCCGAGACCAAGCACCTCTTTGGCGTACAGCACGAACATCGTCATCACCGCGCTCGCCGCGAACGACCCGACCGCCACCGCGACCGTGATCGACAGCAGCAGCCGCGTGGCGATCAGGAACTTCAGCCCGTCGGCGATGTCGCGCAACGGGTGCTTCTCGGACGGTGTGGCCGGGGCCGAACGCAACCCTGGCACCAGGGCGAACGCGACCATCGCCGCCACGCACGCGACCCACGCGGGCGTGCCGAGGCCGTACGCGACCAGGAAACCGGCCGCCGGCGGCACCACGAACTGCACCACGCCCCGGTCGATCAGGATCAGCCTGGTGTTGGCCCTGGCCAGCCGCTCCGGCGCCACCACCTCGGGCACGAGCGCGCCGCTCGCGCCGTCACCGAGCACCTGCGCCGACGTGACCACGAACGCCACGACCACCAACAGCGGCAGGCTCAGCGCGTCCGTCACCCCCGCGACGGCGAGCGACAGCGCCGCGCACCCCTGCACCGCGTACGCCGACGCGAGCACCGTGCTGCGCCGAACCCGGTCGATCAACACACCCGCGAACAGCGAGAACAGCAGCCACGGCGACTGACCCACCACGTTCACCAGCGACAGCTGACGCGGGTCCGAGGTGATCGTCGCCGCGATCCACGGCAACACCGACAACATCAGGCCTTCGGCCACCGAACCGGACACCGCGACGGCCTGAAGCCGCACCCACCCCCTGGACATGGTCAACACCTTGTCAACAAGGGCCGGCGGTGAACGACGTTTTAGCGTGGAGTGAACCAATGGCCCTCCGCTTCGCCGTCTCACCGCTGTGGGAGACGATCGCCGGTCTCCGCGTGCTCGCCTCCCCCACCCTGTCCCCGGTCCACCAGCGGTGGATCGCCTGGGCGGAGAAACGGCTGGTGGAGCTGGGTCCGGACCCGTCCCTGCTGCACCTGTTGGCGACCCGGCCGGTGGTGCCGGAGTTCCTGATCCCGACACCGGGCGTGCGATCGGTGGGCATCGACGTGGAGGTCGACGCGCTCGCCAGGGCCACGCCGGAGCGGATCGCGGCGGCCGTGGACGACCCCGGGCTGCGAGCCGACCCGACGAGCGCGATCGCCGCCATGCAGGAACGCCTGCACGCCGTCCACGACGCGATCATCGCGCCGGTCTGGCCCCGGCTGGAGGGTGTGCTGCAAGGCGACGTGGAGCGGCGCGGGCGGCGGCTGGTCGAGGCAGGTGGGCCGACCGTGCTGGCCGAACTCCACCCGGAAGTGTCGTTCCGCAACCCCGAGCTGACGGTCGCCGACCGGACCGTCGCCATCGGCGAGCGCGACCTGGTGCTGGTGCCGTCGGCGTTCACCTGGCCGCACGCCTACCTGCGGGACAGCCCCGTCCGGCTGGGCCTGTGCTACCCGGCGCACGGCTTCGGCTCGTTGTGGGAGCGGTCGGACGCGCCGACGCACGACGCCCTCGCCCGCCTGGTCGGCGGCACCCGTGCCCGGCTGCTGTGCGAGCTGGAACGCCCCAGCACGGTGACGGAACTGGCGACCCGGCTCGGCGTGACGGTCGGCGCGGTGTCGCAGCACCTGGCTGTGCTGCGTGCGGCGGGTCTGGCGGTCAGCCGGCGTGAAGGGCGCGAGGTGGTGTCGCTGCGCACCGGTCTCGGGCTGGCACTGGTCCGAGGGGAAGTACCCTGAGGAGTTGTGGGGGTCGTTCTGTCCGAAGCCGAGTGGACCGCGCGCCGTGACGCGCACGCGGACCGGGTGCGGCAGTGGACCGGCCCGCACCACGAGCGCAAGGCCACCGGCAGCAAGCACCCGGTGCTGGACTTCCTCTTCTCGTACTACTCGCACCGCCCGTCCCGGCTGGAACGCTGGCACCCCGGCCCCGGCGTGGTGCTCGAAGGCGACGCGGCGCGCGCCTACCTCAAGTGGCCCGTCTACCGGCGCACCGACGACGGCGTGACGCTGGACGTCGAGGCGTTCGCGCGGGAACGGGCCAACACGATCGGGTTCGCCGGTCGCCTGCTGACCGCCACCGCCGGCCGCGCGCCCCGGCTGGGCTGCTTCGGCTTGCACGAGTGGGCGATGGTGTACCGGCAGCAGCCGGAGCAGGTGCGGCACAACGCGTGGCCGCTGCGCCTGGGCAGTGAGGGCACCGACGAGGTGGTCGAGTCGCAGCGGGTGCAGTGCGGGCACTTCGACGCGTTCCGCTTCTTCACGCCCCCGGCGAGGCCGCTCAACGCGCTCCAGCCGACCCGCGAGACCCAGGCGGAGCTGGAGCAGCCGGGCTGCCTGCACGCCAACATGGACATCTTACCTAACGTGTCACGTAGCGCTGACCAGGGCATACCTAGCTAGAGAAGATCATCTAGCCGACGCTGGCAGGCTGCTACAGCGTTCGCCCGATCGGGACCGAACATCATCACTGCTAGCTCAAGTCGTTGACGTGCAAGCGGAATCGCCTTCACAACACCATTGACGGCTAGAGCGTGGAACGCCCTTCCTGCCTCACGGTGTGCGTGTGCCTCATGACCAGAGGCGTAAGGACGGTTGACCTCTGGGAGGTTGACTAGATCCACACGTGACCAGGCATCGTCAGCTAGGCCAACGTGCCTCACGGTTCCTTCCCAATCTCCTAGGGCAGCGTGCGCGTGAGCCATCACCCCGTGAGCGGTGAACTGGTGAACATCCCTCTTGGGGTTCAACGACCGCAGTAGCTCTAGGGCGTTCTGTGCGCCGTTGCTCTCAACCATGAACTTTGCAAGATCAATCGTCACAACCGCGTGCAACTCATGATCATGTGCCGAGAGATCAAGAGCAGTGCGGAACGCTCCCGTTGCTTGCTTCCCACGTCCCGACTCTGACAGGGACCATGCCAACCGATCGGCAAGCCTGCCTGCCTGCCATGACATAGCTAGACGGGTGCTGTCCGGCATCGTCTGCTTGAGCAGCGAGCTAGCCCACGTCCATTGAGCTTGAGCCATCGGCACCGACGCTTGACCACCATGCCGCAGACCAACGGCTGTAATGACGTCTGTGGCTTGAGACAGCAGCTCTACGTCTGGTGACCCCACCGACGTACGTTCGAACGCCAGAGACACGCCTAGGGCATCTTCGTACGCCTTCACGTGTTCGGGCCTTACTGCCCTGACCCCTGTCTCAAGTTGACCTAGGTGTGCCTTGCTGTAGTTGGTCCTGGTGCTCATCGCGGACAGCGAGAGACCAGCAGCCACGCGGGCTGTCCTCAACCTCTCGGGTAGCTCCACTGATCACCTCTGATTGCAGACGCTTGCAGACGCGCTGATCAGCCTAAACCCCTGGTGCGGAGGTTGGAATAGAGGTAGGTCGCACCTGCTCGGTACTTCCCCCTTGATACCGGGTGGGTGTGGCTACCCAACTTCCCCCATCAATGGAGTACAGAGGTGACGCCACAACCGCGCTTGCAGTGGTCATGTCGTGACCGTGAAACCTATTGGGTTGAGTGGAACAACCGACGTTGGACCTTGCGAGCTACCCCGAAAGCTAAGTGTCCTTGGTTGCTGTCCAACGGCAATGAAACCACTCAACCTATCGGTATGCCTGAGATTCATGATGCACAAGGCATGGCCGAATATTGGCTAGAGCTGAAAGATTTGATGGAAGGTCGCAACCTTCCCGCCCAAAGGAAGTCCAAGTAACTATGCCTACCCAAGTGTTCATAGCCACTTGCCTTGCCATACTGTCTGCAATCTTTGTTCTCGGCGTCTTATTTTGGGAACGAATTAAGAACCGTCGCCCCCTTAGATTCATGCGACACAAGAGCGCCAACTATCACCGAAGGGAAGTTAATAGCTAGATGGCTTGCGATGGCAGCGGCAAGGTTATCCATGTAAGTAGTGGCTCTGAAGCTTATGCGGTAGAAGGATGGATGAGCATTCGGCAATGTCCGGGTTGCATCAAATGTAACCCACCCAAAGAAGTGAAACCCGAACCAAAGAAGTGAGACACAAACAAGTAAACAAAAAAGACCCCCGATAGTCTTAGGTGTAAACCTTTGATCTATCGGGGGTCTTATGTTTCATCGGAGGAACCAATGAAAGTATTATCCGTTGTTCCATGTGGCAAGCAATGAACAGCATCCGTCCACATCCGATATTAGAGATGTCAAAGATGTTGTTGCGTTATGCAACATATGTAGCGTCAGCAAATCACCGACGTTACAATAAGGTAGAGCGGCAAAGGTTAATCCTTGAGCAGTCGAGTTACCTATCGGACCTCGAATATCATTGGTAACCAACGCGCCATTCTTAAGAATCTTTCCTTGTCGGTAATATCCTAATCCGGCGGCAGGCTCTGCCCAAATCAATGTACCAACCACTAGATAATATCCCGCTGTACGGATTGTTATCTGAGTTGTACTTACTCCTAGATCAACCATGTCGTCATTATCAACGTTCACTTGGTCAAATACGATAGTTGTATTGGTGGTTAATGTCTGAGCAGTCAGCTTTCTACTAACCTTGGCAGTGGGTTTATTCTTATGGAAGTTGCCCACATCCCTGATGTTGGCGTTCATCTTTTCTGCGGTTGGTTTCTCCCCGGATTCCCAATCGTCCATAAATGGTACTGTTGCTATGTTAATCAATCCTTTCTAATAGGCTAATCTATTCCCTGAATCAAGGGCACCGTGAGTCGGATCTTCCAACTTCCATACCGTTTGATTCTGTGCTGGTGAAACCTCAATGGCTGTAGTCCATTCGAGCTTTGCACCGTTGATACTTATACTCTCTTCGATATACTCCACAAACCCGCTTAGTTCCCCGGCAACTAGGCCGTTCTCAAGAGCTAGCGAACCATGAAGATGATCCGAGATTCTTACTGCCTTGCAAAACTCTGCCGTAGCATCGTTGGCCGTATAGTTGAATATCAATTGATCAAACCTCGGGTAAGGTTTGCCATTGGTTGCAACCAACCATTGAGCTGTGTAACGGCTGACGTCCGGATCAGCTGAAATAAATGTCGCGCTGTAAGTATACCTACCGTACTGATTGAGTGAGTCTGCATTAACAGCCCTACGGGTAGGCATTCCATCGTCAAGCTCATCAACATGAACAGACTGAATGATTGCCTCATTGATTATCTTGGTGGCATCGGGACCACCCTTTAATCCTTCATCCGTCTCAGGCTGTATGTCCTGACCAACACCTATCGACCATGATTGGTTACTATCGCCGCCGTTATTGAATCTCTGTTCCTTGTTCTCATAGATCATCTGACCATCATTACCGGCGAATATCTGACCGCTAATAGTTGTGGCAACATCACCCAACAATTCAATGGGTGTAACACCCCCTGACCATGAAGGAGTTTGTAACCTATGCAAAGATTCAGGGGTATTGCCGTCTCTTGTTCTGACAATAGGAGGTATACCCGGCTGGTGAGCAAGGTCAAGGATATGTTCAATTCTTAGCTTCTCACTTTCCCGGCTACGTAATCCACTACCTGAGCGCCAATGTTCCAATATCTGACTGTCTGATAGTTGATAGTCGAACATCTCAAAGTGCCCTATGTGACCATTGAACGGATACTGGACACCCCCGTTTATATTCATGTTGAACTGTCCGGCTTTGTATAAACCACCTATATGAGTCTCGTCAAAAGACCAGTCAAACAAGCTGAAGCTTTCGACCAATGAGCCATCAAGGTAAATCCGGGTATTCTCACCATCAGTGGTTATTACTATGTAGTGCGGCTGATCATCCGTATCCAAGTCAGAGGGATTTGTGTAAATTCCATAGCTCCAAATACCTGCTTCAAATCCTCCCGAGGTCAGTCGAGCAAAGGCACCCCTTAATGAGTTTAGTTTGCTGTCCAGTTGTCCGAAGATTATTTCGGCAGAACCTGACGATATGACTTCCGAATGCTTGAACCAAGCACCGATTGAAAAGCCACGTCCAGGACTCGGATTGATTGCGCTGTCTTTCAATCTGATTATCTGACCAGAATAAATACTTCCCGATGGTGTGAACTTATAAGAACCACCTTCATTGTCTGATAGTCCGGCTAATGTCACACCCGAGTCATACTCTGCACCCCAACCATCAGGAGTGCCACGAGTGTAAATCTCAGGTTCCGTAGCGATTCGACCTGCATAGTCCGAAATAACATCGTCGTTAAGCGGAAGATAAACAAGCGGGTCATCTTTCAATACAGCAGCACGCATCGGCGTTTCCAATGTCGCCCTAGCTAATACTCCTAGATTGTCGTAGCAATCAAGATTGATTGAGTAGAAACGCATATCATCTATCGCCATACTTCTATAATCATCATTGCGCTTATCCACTCGACCGGTGAACCTGACATTCTCATATTCACCCGGCTCAAGTTCGTAACCATCCGGACCTATGTATTCATCAGAGAAGGTATATCCAATCTGATATGAACCATGATCCGGAAAGGTGAAGACCAGTGCGAATGTCCACGCACGCCAAGGAACATCCGGAGCAAGCATGTCAATCGAGATGGTCTCACCTGGCGCATTAGGCATGTCGAGTGTGATAGCGGTATCCCAAGCTATCAAGCCTTTGTATCCACGTGCGGAAAAGATATTCAATACCGAGTCACTGTCTACTGACGTGTCACGGCCATTGCTTCCAATCCATACACCCTGTACCTCAGTGCCAATCGGTAAGTCATATCCGGCATAGGTGATGTCAGCCAAGTATCTAGTTCTAGTTCTTCCCGAGTGCTGCCACCTGAAGACCCTACGAACATCATTCGTCTGATCATTGCCATATGACAGGTAAATACTTGAGTTATCCTCAGGCACTTCAACGTCATAAACCGTTGTTCGTGTGAGCGTCGATTCATCTACCGTAGATACGGCATTCAATCCAACCGGAACACGTCCAAAAGTGATGTCATCTATGTAGACAACACAGATGTCAGAGCTAGACCCCTGCACTCTGAGAGATAGCGCAATGGCGGTTGCATCGTCAGGAACATCAAGGTCCCAAGTGTATTCCGCCCAATCTTCTGATATAACCACCGGAGTAAATGCGGTATAACCCGCCGTTATCAACTCATGGTTGTACTTGTATGCGAGCTGAATATTTGTAGCTGAAGCATTGGCACGCTTAGCCATTATCGAGAATCTGAACACCCTTCCCGATTCAACCCATAAGGGATATAGCGATGTACTCCTACTAAGAATCCAACTGCTTGACGTGAAGGTGGTTGCTTTCGTGACACTTGCGAATCTCATACCCGACGGCGCACCGGCTGTATTATCCGTCTTGTGAACAACAGTCGCACCACTACCCACTGAAGTAATGTTCTTCAATGCCAGGTGGTCGATATCTTCCAATGTTCCCAAGCGCTCGAACTGATTATATTCTCTTACATCCTCCGTTCCTGATGTTTGGTGAACAGCAAAGGCGTCCATAGACAAATCATATCCAGCAGCACCGAATGTCATAATGACCATTGCTCCATAAACATTCGTCGGCGCTGTCCACGTTCCTGAATACTTTGTCCACCCGGCGCTTGCGGCAATTACCGTTGTCCATATAGTCGTGGTTACTGAAAACTCGTCCCTGACTAGCATGTTGACAGTGGATGCTGTAGCAATCCTATTCCTTATGTAGACAGAAAAGTTATAGGTAAAGCCGGGCTCAACGGGAATATTGAAGTGCGTTCCCGATGCACCGAAGTACAGCGCATGTGTTCCCGATCCTGCCACTTCTGTTTGCACTCTTATACATTGAGCACCATTGATCGACTCGGTAGTAATAACCGAGGGATTGATTCGCACATCAAACATGTGATTAGGAATCGTCGCAGTGGTAAATGTATCCATGTTGTATATTCCCGGCGCTCTAATCAAGCTAGCCTGATCACGTAGGACAGTGTCAGAGCCGATGGTGTTCTGTGGATAATCCTTGATTTTGAACTGGTTACCCGGCAATGCCACACGTACCGGTGTAGCGGCATCTGGCGCACGTGAATACAAGTCGTCAACCGCAAACGGCTTCAATGCTGTTCCATTGGCAAGTTCATATGCCTCATCATAAGCGTGAAGCATGAACTTGGAAAACCTTATTGTCTTCACAAAACCTGAGAGTGGAACAAATATGTCAGAGCCGATAGAGGCATAAGCAGCATTTGCCGGTGCCTGAACAATCCCATGAACCCTTTGTTCCGTAGTCGGGTTGATGACAAAGTCGTTATGGAATTCGTCAGAGCTGATGAATCCACCCGACTTTGTAAGCCAATAGATTTTACCGATCATAGGATAGTTCGAGTCATGTGCGGTAATCTCTTGGACAGCCATGCTCGCAACATATTGTTTATGTGGCGTGACCTTTGCGCAGTATTCGAGGTCCGGCCCTAATCGCCAATCCATGATATGAGTGTCATATGACTGATCAAATTCGACTCGACCTATCCCAGTAGGGCCGACAAAAGTCATGTCAACTTCAGGGAAGATTGTCAATGACTTTTCATCTTCATGCAAGTAATCCAGGCAAGCCCTAGAGAATCCGTTGACATAATCCGAATCGTCATAGTTTAAAACATATGAAATGTCATCGCGGTCAATATCAATATCAATCGCCGCACTGCCCGGAGTAAACTCCGCGCGTTCTGAATCCCTACCGCGAGATATTCTTATGTTCCTGACATTGTCTACAGACCCGTATGCAGGGAAGGCCCATACCGCCGAATTCTGCTTATCTATTTCCACCCTTAAATCATCGCTCATTGCTCCTCCTTCAATAGGGTAGGGCACCCCTTATGAGATGCCCCGTCCGCCCGTTCTAATATTCGTTCTTCTAACTAACTTCTGTTCAATCTTTCTGATGACGCTATCCGATATGTCTTCAGGGCTACTCGAACTGCTATTGATGGTGATGTTGATTGACCCAACACTTGTTGAGCTAGAGCCAGCATTCATCGGAACATCCGACAATGTGGGCACGCTCGACATAGCAAGTGGCCCAACACTGCGCATCATCCCGAGGAAGTCTTTTACTTCGTCGGCTGTTTGCACATAACCACTCTTGCTAGGCCAGATCATTTCCATACCTTCTTCACCAACGACAGTCGGCATATTGGGTTTCATGTGTCCACCCTTGGCTTTAAACTGCATACCCGTTGGCCTACCTCCATAGTAAGAGGTATAGACATCGTTGTTTACCCGTACCGTAACCGTCTTGCTGTGGATGTTCTGCAATTTATTGATTGCCTCTTGTAGAGGCCAGTTAGCATAATCATTCATACCAAGAACAACAGTCTTGCCACCCGGTAAATTAATAACCGCTTGACCTGTCTCATTGATGCGTGCTGTCACACCTGCTGCTTGCAGTTGCGTTGCATTCATGTTCCTTACCGCATTGAGCAGTGAAGGTGAAAGGTTGCCGTTGTTGGCCGCTGCAAGATTCAACGTCTCTCGTGTTGCTGCTTGCATTGCCAATTCACCGCGCTTGGTTTCATTGGTGCCTGTGTATGTCGCTGCTGCCAGTTGAGCCGCAGAATTGATCTGATTTAGTTGTGCTCTTTCCAATGCCCTAGTTGCGTCTGCCGCTTCCTCTGACGTAGCGCCATTGGTAGCGATAGTTTCCGCCAACTTCTTTTGAGCATCGGCTGTTGCATTGACTGAATCTCGATAAGCAAGATCAGAACCAAGCATTGCCATCTGTTGATTGAACTGCTCAATCAACCTTTGCGTTGTTGTCTTGATTGCTTCCGCTGCCAGTCTTTGAGACTCGGCTGACTTATCAGTCTCGGCACGTAAAGCCGCACCTGCAATCTGAGCCTCTACTGAGGTAGCGCCATGTTTTTCTATGGCTTCATTGAGATTGACATGAGCCAACTGCACACCAGTCAAAGAGCCTTTGATCTCGTCATAGCTCTTACGTGATGCGTCAATGGTTGCATTGTTGGTGTCGATCTTCTCATGCAAATCCCTGATCTCTTTTGCAAAAGTACCGGCTGCTTTACCGGCTCCCTTTTGTTGACGCTCAAGCTCATTCAATTGAGTCTGGTATTTAGTGTTCTCTGCAACGAGGTCATTAATTTTCTTCCTCGCGTTGTCAGCTTCGTTACCACCTTTAATCAAAGACTCGGCTAGGGTTCCACCTCTCTTAGAGGCTTCTTCCATGCTCTTTGATGACTGTTCCCAAGCAAGGGCAAAGACGGTAACGGCAATACCGACAATCGGTAGTGACTTGCCTAGACCCGTAAGGATCGTTCCGACTTTACTACCCGCCGTAGCCACCTTCTCACCAGCATTAGCCGAACCTGTCAAAGACTCGGTTAGTACACCAGCGGATAGAGCTACGTTTGACACTCGGGTTGAGACACCCTGCAAGCTTGCCGCTATCGCGCCACCTGCTGACATGAATGCCCAAGCTGCGCCTAGCGCTTTACCAGCGGTAGCCGCTACCAGCATGGATGCCGCAACGGTGCCTAGGACGCCCGCGAACGGCTCAAAAGCCTTAAGCAGTGAACTCACTACGCTCAGAGCTGCTGTGACGGCTGTGCCTAGTACGGGCAACGCTCCATCAGCGAGTGATGAGAGCGAACTAGTGACTTGAGAAATGATCTCTCGAATCTGACCAAAGTTGCCCTCAAAGGCATTCGCCAATTTGGCAAGGATTGATCCGGCAAAACCAAGCACCGTTTGTATGATTCGACCTAGTTCGGTAATGAGGGTGGCGCTGCTCTTTGAGCCTGCACTGATGTTGGTAAAGAAGTCATTAAACCCTTCACCCGTATCGCCCATGAGACTGCGCATTGCCTTAAGCGGATCATAAGAACTTTCGACCGCTTTACGGAAACCAGGCATAGCGTTCTTGATGAAGTCAGAGACACCTGAACCAAGTTCTCTCAATCCGGGTTCAGCCGCTAAGAACATAGCTTCTAGATCCGGCTTGATTTCTCGTGCCGTACTTCCTAGTTCTTTTGCTATGCTTACAAAGGTATCCGCTAAAGGCGCAACTGCATCTTGCGCGATTACCTTTACATCATCCCAGAGGTCAGAGTAGGCAGACCTGACTTCTTCGTTGTTACTTAATACCGCTGCTGCTACTACACCTAAAGCAACAGGGATAGCCATTAATCCTGCTGCCACCCCTGCCCCGGCTGCCATACCTAATGCAGGCATTGCACCAAGTATCTTGGCACTTGTCTTTCCGTAAGAGCTTAATGTAGCACTAAGCTTGTCATGCGCATCTTCTGTTTCTTTGACCGATTGGGCATACTCACGCATTGCCCGTTGTCCATCTTTGGAGTCTCCAAGTATGCCAATCCTGATCCTTGCATCTTTAGCCAAGTTACATTAGGCCCCCTTTCCTCGGGATTTCTTCATTTGCTTTTGCTGCTCTTCGACTTGCTCTTTCATCTCGTCTATGTAGACGTTGAACTCAAAAGACGTCAAGTCGTAGATATCCCTTAAGTTGAACCCAAAGAATTGGGCTGCTCTAACCAAACCCTTAAGCCTTTCCGTCTGTATCGCTTTCAGGCTTTTTACGTGGGTTTCTCTTTTTCTTCTCGCCGTCTTTGGACGGCTCACTTTTTTTGTCTTCCTCCATAGCCTCTAGTTGTCTCTTGGCTAGTTCGGCAAACAACTTGTAAAGCACTAAACCGGGTAGAGCTAAAGTCTGGTCATAGGTCCAAGACTTGTCCTGTGTTCGTGCAAGAATCCAGATGAATTCCGCAGATAGTTCTTTGGTGTGTTCTCGCACGATGTTTCCGAACTCATCGGTTACATAACTCCAAGAACCATCGTCCTTGACTTCCTTCTTAGGGATTCCGGTAAATAGATCGTCATACGGATGGTTACGCACTTTCTCAAAGTGGATAATGTCACCGATGGTTACTAGGTCACCCCAACCAAAACTGAAGTTGAACCCGTTGTCAAACTCATATACTTCATGTCCTTCTGTCATTGTTCCTCCAATAAAGTAGCCCCCTATTGTGAGCCGGGGGCTAGGGCTTTAATACTGTGACTGTATGGTTTCGAGAAGCTTGTTTACTGCCTCTAACCATTTCTGTTCTATCTCCGATTTGTTAGCCCGGATAGTAGGAAATAGGAAGTAACCGGGTCCGCCTTCAAAGGCATCACTGCTGTTGTTCCCTCTCCACGGTTTGAACTGCTTGTATTTCTTAGACCCAAACTCAGCACCAAACGCATATGGTCTTGTTGTCTTCTTTAAGAAGACTGCTACTGATGATCCCGAACCACTTGCAGATAAGGCGGGAGCAGCTTTATTAGCCACTCCCCCCAAACTTGACGCCTTGGCTTTGGCAAGCTCGACAACATGTTGAGCAATGCTCTTGTTGACTTTTGCCAATTGCTTCGGTGCCTTGTCGTCCATCTGCTTTAGGTCTTTACGCAATCTGCGAAAACCATTCGCACCTATAACATAGGCAGGCATTACGCGGTTGTATCCGGAGTCAAGAGCACTACGGTAATCGGGTTGTCACCCTGACCTGAGTTTGCAGGCCAAAGAACATTACCGCTTACTGTCTGTTCCAACATCTGAATACCATCAATAGTTGTTGATGCGCTGGTGAAAGAAACTACCGGCAGAGTGATTGTCAAGGTAGACAATCCGCCACCCGCTTCAGCTTCGGTAGCAGTCCAAGTTAGGACTACTTCCGCTTGTGCGTCCGATTCCCCTGCTGCTGCAACACGTAGTTGGTCATCAAGGTCTTCAAACTGTGCAGTAAACTCAATGGTCAATTCATCGTGACCGTTCTGCTTTGGTTCTTTCTTCAAGCCGGTACCGTTGATGTAATAACGGTCTGTCTTGAGGTTCTTGTTTCCCTTTAGGCTTACGTCAATAATTTCTCTTGTCGAACCACCTACGGTTACTGAGCCTTCAAAGAACTTGAATGTTTTGACGCCCGTTGGGTAAGTCGGTGTCTGCGCTGCCAGAGGTCCGGCACCCGCACCAACATTCTCTTTCTGGAAATCAAGACCTAAGTTAAGCATTAGGAAGTTATCAACTGAGTTAGATAGTTCCCACTCGGTTACCTTTCCACCTTGATAGGTCATGATATGTGCGTTACCTTCGGAGTCATGCAACTTCTTCTGAAGTGTGAATGACTTACCGGCAGTGTCGCCCAGTTTGAATGTATGTTCTGTTACACCTAGTGCCGTCGCGCCTGTTGTTACCGAACCGAGCATGTGCTTTAGCCAGAATGCGAAACCTTGGTTATCGAATTCCAGTTCTAAGTTTCCACTTGCGCCTTTAGGATTTCTTGCAACTCTTTCAGAATTGACTGTGTATTCTCCAGCTTTGAGACCGGCTGACATGATGACATTGCTATAGTCTCCTTCAACTGTTTCACTGTTGAATACATAGAACTTGTTTACAGCTACGGGGGTTCCATAAGTTACTTCGTCTTTAGTACCCACATAGCCATCAATGATGTTTGCTATTTCAAACATCCCCTTTCTTGGTGACTTATCACCATGTCTTATTTTTCGAACATCTCTAACACGTTTCCGTCAAACCTCGCCCGACGTTGTTTGATGAGCAAGGTTGCGAAAGCTCTTGGCAGACTTACTGTCTGACCTCTCTTAAGCCATACATATTCAGGTGGTCCCCAATCGGTCAACATGGTTATTGTCAACATGGGATCACCTTAGATTCTTTCGGCACTCGACATTAAATAGCAGTGCACATACGGCACCACCATTAACACCCGGCGCTGATTGAACCGATTGAAGCTTGCAGGTTACGAAGTCAACGGTATTACCGAGTGTGGGATTATCCCTGACTTCCGCCTCTATTACCGCATAGAGGTCAAAGGCTGTCTGTTCTACGTCATAGTTATTGCCGTCTTGCTGTGCAATAACTACTGCGCATTCAATGTTGTAGACCTCATTGATGTTGATGCGCCTACCGATTGAGGCAGTATCGACAGACTCATAATTAATGTCGCCAATCATAATGGTATTGGCTAGATTGTCTTCCGCCGGTGGACCATAGATTGCCGCTATGTTTGCGTCATAGTCGGTAAGCAAAGCATCTAATCTTTCATGAAGATATGCTTTGGCCTGTCTTGAAGATGTTGGTATTGGGGCAGTCATTTAAGCTACCCCCGGCATTTGAAATGCTTTGTTCTTCAAGAAAACATCTACTTCAGGCACCGGTGATAGAACACCCCTGATACCCGCCACTGTTACGCGGTAGGTGTTGCCGTTCCCATCGGTCAAGCTCTCTGTGTTGGCTGGTGTCTTGTTGGTCTTGGCACCGACCACGTACACAGCAAGCGCTAGGGCTGCTGCTCTGCTGTCCGCAGTCACGTCTAGGCCGTAGTCATAGACAACGGTCGCTGTAGGGCCTGTGAGGCCGGTAAGCACCCCGTCAGGTGTCCAGTCATCCGAGTAGCTAGAGCCATCCACAGTGACCACCTGGCGCACGTCCACCCGGCTTAGGGCTGCTGTGCCTCCCCTGACAGACACCAGCTCGCTACGGCGTCTAGGGACAAAGCCCCGGTTGGTCGCTGTCTCGAACGTTTCCGTTATCTCGTCACGTACCGCCCTCAAAATCTCGGGCGTGTAGGTCTTGGTTAGACCTCTCAAAGTCATTAGCGCTTGAAGCTCTGATACTTCAAATAGATGGGCACCAACTATCTCGTCATAAGTAGTCTCGTCATGGATAGTTCCATTCCATTCAATACTTATAACTCCTAATGTCGATTGGGAAGGTAATGTGAATGAATAGACATTGCCCAACTTAATAGTTGAGCCTGAATGGATAGCGTCGCCATCGGCATTTAATACCGTCACTGTTACTGTTCCGGCATCGGCCACAACATCGTTAACATAGAAGGTATGACTTACGGTTTCACTCTTACCCTTCTTAATCATTCATTCACCTTCTTTCTTCGTGTTCTCTTTTCGGGTGTCTTGACGGTAGCGGTTTCTTTGTTGCTTCCATCAAAAAGCTGGTCAGCCTGATAACCCGGCGCTAGTTCAGCTCTGTTGTTGGCAATCAAAGAGACTGCTTCCGCATGACTTATGCCCATTTCATCGGTGTCTATGACCTCACCTTTTGGCAACCACGGTTTAGCTTCCACTGTCACGCCATAGTTTCTTTTCATTAATAACTTCATCTGACCTCCTTCACAAAGGAACCCCGGCCATATTGACCGGGGTATTCCTCATTGTTTTTCTCTTAGCCTTTAGCTAGCTTCTCTTATGATGCAGCGTGCTTGATTACCTGTACTAGCTGAGGGTCAGTTACGACACCATCAACACGAGTAACAACCTTGATACCTGTCTGGTTGTATTCGGCGTAACGCTCAACTAGAACTTGAGTATCAATACCACCGGCAACTCTTAGGTAATAACCGTTGGCAAAGTCACCTAGAACAACTGACTTGTTGTTGGCACCAATGTTAGGCATGTTCTCATCGAAGATAACCGGAACACCCAATAGAGTTGTAACGCTCTTGGTTGGGTCAACCGCCCATAGACCATTAGTGTCAAGGCTCATGATTGCAGCAAAAGTTGTGCTGTTCATAACCCAAGCAGTCGGGTTAACTACCTTTCCACGTAGAACATAAAGGTTGGCTGCTGTTAGAGCTGAAGCACCAGCGGTAACACCTACTGCCGCACCGCCTGTTGTTGCAAGAACACCAGTCGGCTCATTAGTACCCGTACCGGTTAGAAGCTTTTCCTGAACTTCGTTGGCGATAGTTACACCAGCTTTGTTGGCGATTAGGCCAACTAGGTCAGAAGCAGAATCTTGGATTTGCTGGTTGTCAACTCGAACAATTCCACCTACTAGGTAGGCTGAAAGTTCCTTGACTGTGCCAGTTGTGGTGTCAGGTAGAGCGTCACCTCTAGCAGTCCAAGCGGTATCAATTGTGTCTACCGCAACCGCAGATAGTTTGTTACCTGACTGGTCGTTTCTTATTACAGCACCAGCATTAGTTAGGGTTGCACGGTTGGCAAAGTTGCTCATTACCGCGTCACCGAAAGTCTTGCTTGTGTAGTTACCATCAGCAGAACCTAGAACCGCACGGAATTCTCTTGCAGTAGTGCTGAAGTTTCTTGAACCTCTTGAAGCGAACAATGAACGTAGTTCGTCATTGTCGTTCTTTGCACGGTCGTTGGTTACTACGCGAGGAACGAACAAAGGTGACTTTGCTCTTGCTTCCTCAATTGCTCTTTCTTCTTCTGCCTTAGCAGAAAGGTTGCTAACCTCGGCGGCTAGCTCAGTCATACGGGTTTCTACTTCAGAAACCTTTGTGCGTACTTCCTCGGTAACTTCTGCACCAACTAGCGCAGAACGTTCTTCCTTAGCTGCATCGTATGCCTGTAGAGCTACCTCCAATTCGTCTTTAAAAGACATGGATAAATCATCTCCTGTGTTTTATTTAGTTGTCCTTTCTATACGATTGGACGGTTAGGCTTTAAGCCCTTTCATTCTCCCCCGGATTACTAGAATCTCTGAGGGGTCAAAGTAAGACCCAACGGCATACGTGGTTTTGACCGGCGCAGTGTTGTTGCCTCTAACAGCGGATACTAGATCATTCTGTGCGTCCGCTAAATCTATGTTTCTCATTTCCGCTAGTCGCTCGATGGCTCTTACACCAATGCTTGCGTCTAGGTACGCGGGATAGGTAACCGGGGATACGTCATAGAGAACTACCTCTTTGAGCGTTCTCACCGGGAAGTCATCTTCTGTCAAACCCCAACCATCTTCGATAGTCGAGAATCCGAAGGATGATTGAGTCACGTCACCACGTTGGATTGATTCGTAAATGTCTCTACCTGTTTGCGTGTCAGGTAAGTCAACTTCGTAAAACAGCCCTGTTGAATCCTCGGACATTCTCAACGTACCGGCTTTATTTCTACCTAGCACATGATCAGCGTTGTGATTCCATAAGGCTCTAACGTCTGATTCATTGATAGTCTTGGAGAAAGCTCCACCTTGGACTATCTCGACAAACCCACCGAGGTTCTGACTTCTCTTGTCGAATACCGATGCGTACCCACCTATTCGGAAACCTTTGCCTTCTGCTCTGGTTTCGAACTGTGAATCTATGGTATATCGGATTTCTTTATTATGCATTTTCACCTCCCGGCGAGTCGTCGCCTATTTCATCTATCTCTTTTTGTAACTTTTCTTGTGTCAGATCCGCTTGCGCAGCCTGATCACTCGCATTGAACATCCACTGAGGAACGATCGGTTCGTCAAGACCATTAATAGGCTTGAGACCTTCCAATGCTCTTACTTCGTTACGAGTGCGCCAACCGGCATTGATTGCCTTTGTGTGAGCGTCATAGCGTTCATTGGTTGAACTACGTAATATCGCGTCAAGGTTGAACTTCATTCTCAACCCGGCTGAAAGTAAGAACGTGCTGAATGCGTCTTCAATACGTCTGACCCAAGGTTGCAATGATCTCTGCTGATACCAGAGATTCATTACCTGCAAACCTCTACCGGCCCAAGAACCTGCACTAGCGTCAACCATGAATGCGGGAACATTCAGTAAGGTTGCGAACTTCTGTGCGCTCCACTGGTCGGACTCGATTAGCTGTGCTTGTTGTGGAGTCAAGCTAATAGGCTTGAATGTTGCTCCACCACCAAGAACACCGATCGGCGTTCCACCCTCGGCACTAGGCTTATGGGAATCAGCAAATACCTTACCGATTCGCGCTGCTTCGTCCGGCGATAAATCTTTGCCTGCCTTCTGCGGAATCTCGATCACACCAGCAAGGTTCAAGTTGTGGTCATAAAGACCAGCCGAGTAATCCTGTGCTGATGATGCGGAGCTGACAAACGTAGCTGCTGCCTGTACCGGGGAAATGCCGTAAAGGCTGTCTGGTCCCCCGTAGGCTTTAATATGCAAGATATCGTCTTTAGTCAGCTCACCATCAAACCCTTGCACCGTATACGTTCTAGGGCCGAACCTGACTTCTTGCTTGACCTCTATGTCATCCGGGTGCAATACGTGAAGCTCTAGTATCTTGTTGCCTGACCTCAGTTTGTAGATGTAGGCATTTCCGTAATAGAGCATTGACTGAACTACTTGTTCCCAGAATTCATATGGCGTTTGATCGGCGTTCGGTCTGTCAATCCACTTGGGTCTACTGGTTACTTCAACGTCAACACCGTTGGTTTTTCTATATATGTCAACGGGACTTTGAGCGATGCTGTCAGAGATCGAGTTGAACACACCAATAACTAACGGGATACTCTTTGCTGTTTCTCCCCCGGCTTTCTGTGTTCGACCGTTGCCCCAAAAGTTAAGCCATGACGCTACCGGCCTAGCCCTTGATTCTTTCTTCTTAAATAAGCTCACTCTTCATTGACACCCCCGTCTAATAGATGCCCTAGGACAACCATTGAGAGGCCAGTCAACATAAGTCCAAGCCATAGCGTAATCAGGAAAGCACCAGTGCAGAACGCAGCGACGCCAACCAATTGCAATGCTGTAGTCATGTTTCCTCTTTTCTGCCTCTTGGGAGGCTATTTCATAAACTGAGAAGCAGGGATAAAGAACGCTGATTGTTCTTCTTCCTCGGGTTCATACGCGACATAGACCGCATTAATTAATGCTGCTAGTCCATCGATCTTGCCTTGCGACTTTCCTTTATGGATCATCACCCGGTCAAAGTTGTCACGGGTTAATACGGCATTCTCTACGTTCCACTTCAATACAGGATTCATGCCGTGATATAGGCGCTTGTCCAATACCCATGTCTCAAGCTGAGACGTAGGTTCAGACAGGTTTTTGTAACCCTGCTTGATGTCGATTAGGTCTTGCCCTGTTGCCTTCTCGATACGTTGTGAAAGGTCTCTTGCCCCCCACTTGTCGATACCGATTAGCTCGACATTGAAGTCCTGGCAATCCATGACTACTTGATCAATAACCGCGTCATACTGGATTTCTTCACCATCGAATATGGTCAAGAATCCTTCTGCCTGCCACTCAAGCAATTGATCTGCTGTGACGTTCTTTGGGTTCTCAAGACTCCATTGAGTCATGAAAGCTCTCAGAACTACGGTATAACCGGGGTCATCTGCATTCTCTGGACTACCAGGGAATAGCAAAGCCCAACCTGTCAGGTCTTTCTTTGAAGACAAGTCAAGGCCACCATAAGCCATACGACCATGTAACAACTCTTCTATTACCGGTCCCCCGGACATTCCCGAGTCATACCAACGCGTCTCGTCAAGCCATGATCCACCTTCATTACCCCAAATATTCAGGTAATAGGCTTTGAACCACGGTATCAAGTGAGGCTTTTTCTTAGCCTTGACGTACTCGCCTCTAAGGAACTCGATCGAGTTTGCCTCACCGATAGACGGGTTTGCTTGCTTCCAAACTTCTTCGTTTTCCCAATCGGCATCTTCGTCAAGAGGTCGCATGAAAACCAAGTGCTGTTTGTTCTTTGACTGGTCTTCAAATACCTCTTTGTCTGCCTGCCATTCTTGATATCCGAACTTGTGTCGGTTCTTGTAACCGGCAGTAGAGATACCAATGAACAAAGGTTCGGCTGTAGAGCCCTGACCACCAACCAGTGAGTTGATAAAGTCGGAACTCTTTTGAACGGCCAACTCATCAATAATGATGGTGGTCGGTTCGCTACCAAGTTTTACGTCATCACCTTGGGCCACAACCTTCAAGATGCTTCCCGTTGGCACGTGCTCAATCTGTCGCCAACCATTACGGATCTTGAATATCTTCGGGTTGTTCAGCCACTTGTTAGCCTTAATAAACCCCTTGGCTTGGGTGAATATCTGTTCCGCTTGACCACCGGTCAAAGCACCACAAAGGATGGTGGCCTTACCCGGCATGTCCATAGACAGCAAGTAGATTGCCAACGCTGCTATAAGCGTGGTCTTACCGTTCTTACGCGGAATCCATATGTGCGTACTGCGGTACTGTCTTACGTGTCTTCGAAGTTCCTCGGAATAACGAACGGTCCCGAACAACTTCGTAATGTGCTCTTGTTGCCATTCAAGCAACGTCATTTGTTTACCCTGGTTGAATCCAGAGCTTAAGATCATTGCGTTCTGTAGGAAGTCGGTTACCTGTTGCGCCCTTGACTCATCGAAAAGGTATTCGGTGTCATGTGCGTTGTCCGGTCTCCAAGGTGCGTAGGTTAACAATCATGGTCACTTCCTCAACAGCGCACGCATGTAATCAGGGACTTCTTCAGTCTCTTCTGACTTGTCCTCTTGCGCTAAAGCTTTCTTGTCAGCGGGAGTGAATCCGAATCTCTTGGAGATTTCCAATATGGTTTGATTGCAGCCCTGTTGAATCAAGGTCGCTGGATTTCTCGCGTATGTATCCTGGCGAGAATCAACGAGTAAGCCTTGCTCATCTATCGCGGTTTCACACTCGTCACGTCTCTTTACCGCAATACAATATGATGCATACGGTTGCACATTCTGCGCTACGTCGTATTCATTCTCTTTCATGTACGGCAATAATCGGTTCCATTCATCAAGTGCTTTTCCTATTACTGAATCTGGCGCATCAAAGGCCATATCATTCACCCCTTCCCGGCATGTTTTATTCATTCATCGTGCATACCCATACATGACCCGTGTTTGTATCAACTTTTGTTTATGCAGGTCAGTTTTTTCACAGAACCAAATGACGCGGGTCTAGACATAGGTACCCTCTAGACTTTTTTGGACTGCATGGGGGTACCCTATGTATGATTATGCATTGTATGTGCATAGTGTTTTATTCATTTATTTTCTATTTCAAATCAAAGAATGAATGATAGTAGGACCATGTGTGTCTATATATATGTCATTGGTATTGCTTACTACTCATCTCCTACCCCTTCCCCGCCGTACTACCTACCGTCTATACCTGGTTACTCTGTGTATAAGTTGGAGTGGATTAGGTATGTGTGCTAGCTTGCTCGCAAGCAAGACGAACTAGCCGCCGAGTAACCGCACACATAGGGGATGACATGGGTAAGCGCATCATCTGGACGTCTGACCTTCCGGACGCCAAGGGCAACTACAACGAGGTTGGCGACCCTGACGAACTTCAGAAGGTGTTCATCGGCATCGGCGGTGACGTGCACCAGCTCGACCTGACCGAAGGTGAGGCACAAGCCTTCCTCAAGTCAGTTCAGAAGTACGTGGATGCTTCGAAGAAGGCTCACGCTGAAGATGATGTGAAGGTGTTCGAAGATGTCTTTGACACCAAGCAGGGCTACCGCAAGGCTGCCTTCTCCTCTGGCGCTGCCCGTACTGCTGGCACGGCCGGTACTGCTACCAAGCCGAGCATGACCGGCGCTGAGATTGCCGCCAAGGTTGACGGCCTGGTCTGGCGCAAGGCTGCCAAGTTCGGCAAGAAGGATGGTGACGCGGTTCCCGAGTCTTCCAAGGGCTTGAAGGACTTCGTCATTGCGATGGGCCAGGACGCGGGCAGCACTCGCATTCCCAACGAGTCCTACGCTGCTGCCATTGATGCAGCCATTGAGCAAGGCATCATTGGCAAGGCCGGTGACGACGAAGGTTCTGACGACAAGTCGGACGACTGACACCTAGCTGACTGCGGTCAGCAGCTCGACACTCAAGCCCCCCGGTGCCTGTCTGGTGCCGGGGGGCTTGCCGTATGTGCCTTAAACCACGATCGCTGTATTGGCCTCTGAGAGCGTCTGTGAGCCACTAGAACCCCTCTCGGGTGTACTGACCCTACCTAGGTCAGTCTGTTTCGTCTGTGTCCCTCTGGGAGCCCTTGTTTCTGGCCTCATCTATGGCTTCATTAATAGGTCTCAATGATTCGAAGTAATCTCGCATCTGTCCCTTAACAACATCGTCACTATCGCCAATAACCCTTACAACGACTTGCTTGACTCGATCAGATGAATCTTTGTTATCTAGTCTGCGATCTTCTCTCATTCTTCCTCCCCGAGAAAAGCGCCTAGCATTGTTTGGCGCTTAGGCTTATCATTATCTTTCAACTGATCAGTATTGACTCTTACTGTCACTGTCTTACTTTCTTTTATCAAGCTAGGGTCTAGCGCGCTAGCCATCTGCAATAGTAATTGCACTACTTGTTGTTTATCTCTTTCGTCAAAGGTCAGGGATACTTTGCCTTCTCCCCCGGCTATTTGAAAACCTTTAAGTGTTGGTATCATAGTGCACGAACCATATTTATTGAACAGTCTAATACTTTCGGCATCATCTTGTACGTCTTCTAGTGTCTGGTCTCTCTGCTCTTCATACTCGAATGTCTCGGTAATCTTTGCTGCATTATACTTTCTAATAATCATTGCTATTCCATTCCGGCCACCACTGGCCTTCTTTATTTTCTCCCCTTGGAGAATCCTATATACCAAACATGTATCTGTATGGCTTACCTGCTTTGCTTCGGAGAAAGGCTCTAAGCTCTTTCTCTGTTGTCTGTCCGTATGGCTTCTTAGTGAACTTCTCAACTTCTCTTCGATAGCCCCCCGTTAAATTTTCAACGCTCATAGTTCCTTATTCCCTCTTGCATAGTTGCAATGGGAATGTGCCGGAGCGAGATTATCAATTGAATGATCTCCTCCCATACTTCTCGGGATGATGTGATCCGCAGTATCAGCGCCGGACAGTCCGCATAAGTGGCATATATCGCTCATGCCTAATACCACTGCCCTATTCTTCTGATACTCGTAACCAAGCCCTCTTTGTGTAGATGATCCACGTTGGTGCTCATAGTGTCGTTTGCATTCAGCACAACGACCACGGATTACTATTCTTCTGCAACCCCCCGCACATAATCTCTTGACTGCGATCACCTTACTTCTTCGACTTTCCTATAGATTTGAGACGCTTACCGCATTTAGGGCAATTGCCTTTGTTCTTGCTGCTGTAGCGCTTATAAATGCACTTAAAGCAGACCAGTATGTAATCACCTGGTGACATGTCAAATCTTCTCGATTCTAATAATGAGCCTATCCAGCTCGTCGTCTGTTGTAATCATTTCGATTACCTTCGGAGGAACGTTATGTTCCGCCGCAATATGAAATAGTCGCAAGCGATATTCCTTGATTCCGAATACAAGATCGAAATACTTTTCTTTCCATGTATCTGCTTCGTCTTCAAGCGATTGAACCTTACTTGAAAGCTTGTCGATTAATTGTTGATGTTTGGATACTTGTTCTCTAAGTTCTCTTCTATAGGATCTACCGCCATTACTCCAGACGGCTATTAATCCTGCTAATCCCCCGCCGGATATAACACCTATGATTGCGAGGATAATTTCTACGCCCATTCATAGGCACATCCTTTCGGTTAATTTGACTAACCCTCGGTATGGGGAACCGTTTGCGCCACCGAAAAGGAATTTGAATAAAAAGTGGCAGAAACGAAAGCAAAGGCTCAACCCATACCGAGGGTTAATATTGATGGGATCTTTTTGTAATACTTCTGATCCCTCAAATCCAGAAAGCCCGATCGGTAAGGAGAGGAGCGTTAGCTTAAGACTTCTGGATACCGGGGAATTATTTTCCCCTCTACTTATTAATAAGAGGGTGCACCCCGTAGAGTGCACCCACCTTTTGAAACTTTCTTCAGATTATTTATTGCTACCCCTCAGAACGGCCCTGAGAGCTTATTACCTTATTAATGGGGTGGTTGTACCCTAATCCCTATTCATTAAGCCGTAGGGCTGATCTAGACCCCTTACCAGTCAAAGCCTGACGGCTCGACCAGTCCAGTTCTCACTAACGCTTGCTCTGCGATTTCATCGGCGGTACCCGTAAAAGCGCCATCTCTTACCGAGGTCATAGCGACGCTCATTGCATTGACGATTCTTGAATCACTGATTCTTGACTTAGCTGATTCTTCCTTTAAGCGACTGCGGATCTTTGTTCTGATATCCGCATAGTAACCTTCGGACCCCGGTAGATTCTCTGAACTCACCCCGTTTATTTCACTCACTGACCCTATGTTCTCAGAACACACCCCCTCTTTCTTTGCTGGCACTTTAAGTACTCCATTAGAATCAAGGATATATGTATCAGTCAAGGAATAAGTAGGGGGTACGCTAGTCGCTCTGCGACTAGCCCCAAACATTTCTTTTCCTTTGGAGTCAAGGAGGTTCATTGAAATAACAATGCCGCCCGGCTTTGCCGGGCTTACTTCTTTATTCTCTTCTTTGATCATTAGTAGTTCCTTAGTTGTTTGTGTGTTGTCAGAACATACCTCCTGTGTTGTCAGAACATAGGGGGTGTGTTGTGAGGACATACCCCCTATGTCGTCAGAACATAGGGTAGGCATTGCGAGGTCGTAGTATTTACGACCGTCTTGCTTATCCTTTGATGAATCGTGAGTCATTAAGCCAAGCTCTTCTAGTAATTGGAAGACCTGACCTACGGTTTTATTCGACATATTGAAGTCTTTTGCGAGCTTAATTTGAGAGCAGTAAATGCCCTCTCCTGTTGTCCAATCAGCGTACTTTTGTGACAGGTGATAGGCGATAAATCCAAACGAAGTACTCGCCTTTAATACAACCGGCTTACCGGTGGCAGTGGTTACCTTGACTTCTGTTTGCTCACTAACGTGAGTATCAATTATCAAAAGCCATTCTCTTTTACTGTATTCAATCATTGTGGTTGTCTCTTTCTCGACATATAAAAGACCCCAAGTGCGGACAACCACGAACGCACTTGGGGTCTTCAAGTCTTTATTTGAAGTAAGCTGAAATGTTCCTTTCGGAGGTGGTTGTCTTTCGCTTCTACTTCTATTATCCGGATATTCTTCTATTTGTCAAATCGCCGGATGATTATTAGGAACGTTTATGGTTGGACTAAAGTCCTCTTTATCCGGGCCTAAAAGGCTTCACCGGTAATTCTCTCTGACCTATCCATTGTATCATTGTTGACCGGGGATACCTAGCCACATTCGCCGTATGACCCCCTAGCAGGGCCGTAGAGCCTCCCTGACCCCTCTTGGGTACAGGCATATAGGCAAGGGCTTAAAAGTCCTTCTATGAAGTTTCCGCAGGTCAAACTATGTTACTTATAGTCGCACGCATAGATACCATGATCATGTCAAGGGCCGTTACCCATACTTGATTAGATGCTCCTTGATTGCATTAGTGCTGCTCTTTGCATTGCTTATGCCCGGTCAAACCATAGCGTTTATTAATGTAACGGGGTATACAATCACCCCACCCGCTATTTTTAATAACGCAGAATCGCTATAGGTAACGATGTGATCTCGGTAACACTTTCCTAGAATAGCCCATAATAGCCACATTTTTACACAAACAATGGAAATATATGATATACTATATATAGATGGTCGGTAAGGACCACAAATAGGAGAAAAACAAATGAGAGAAGTAAGCTATTCATTACTAGCAAAGAAGTACGGGGATTATGACATCCTTTCTGATGGTCGCATTTACTCTTGGAAAAGACGTAAGTTTCTATCGGATAGAGCCTCAACCACATATCAAGAAGTTTGCTTGATGATTGAAGGCAAACGAGAACAATGGAAAGTTCATCGATTAGTGACAGCGGCTTTCTACGGACCATTACCCGAGGGGATGCAAACAAGACATCTCAATGGAAACAGTCGGGACAATAGACTTAGTAACTTGGCTTATGGAACACCAGCAGAAAACATTGCAGACAAAGAACGTCACGGAACAATGTTGAGAGGAACGGATACGCCAATGGCATTATTCAACAAAGAGCAAGTATTAGAGATCAAAGAGGCCCTATCAAACGGTGTCCACTATACAGAAGTAGCAAAGCAGTACGGCGTAAGCGAATCGGTTGTTTACTGTATCGCCAGAGGAAAGACCTATAAGAATGTCGGACCATCACTCTTCATTTCATCTCCGGACAGAATGACCAAAGAGCAAGAAGCAAAGCTAGTCGAGTTGGTTTATGATGGTAAGACAATCAGTGAGATAGCGGAAGCAATCGGTTATAACGTAGGTGCCGTATCACGCAAGTTCAAGAGACTAAAGGGAAAATCAATCAGAGAGTTTAGGAAGGTAGCAGCATGAGCGAAATAAGGATTACTTCTGTAGCGGCGGAAGATAAAGAGAGAATTGAAAGATGGGCAAGAGCGCAGAACTTGCGATTGACAACGGCGGTAAAGAAAGCACTTTTAGATACCGTAGATCAATGGGAAAGGGGAGAGAATGTTGACAATGGCTGATCAGTTCACCTTTGACTTCATGCGAGCTAGCGCAGATGTCGACAAGATCGCCCGTAAGATTATTATTACATCCGGGTTTGATCCATCTAGATATTTGGAAGACATCGCACAAGATGTGCGACTGTATATGTACGAGAGAATAGATAGACTGAAAGAACTAGTAGTATCCAAGAGCTATCAGAATGCGGTTATCAAGCACGCTACATTGAATGCCTTGCTTCCATTGAAGCGGGAAAGAGAAATGCAAGTAGAGTCAACGTACCCACGTTGGTGGATTAAAGACAACCTGGATGACCTGTTAGACGGATTGTCAACACCGACTTATGCGTACGTAGAAGATAAGCTAACAGATGCCAAAGTGAAACAGATAGTAATCAACGGTCATGATGAACAAGACCTAGCAATACAGGTTGATTTCAACCGTGCCTTTACTTCCTTGACCGATAAGCAACAGGAAGCATTATCAAAGGACAGAGAGACTGCAAGCGATAGATCAGCATTCAGTAAGGCACTAGACAGGCTTCACCTGGCAATGAATAAGCCGGGGAAAATCAAGGAGGAACAATGAGAATAGTAAGAGAGTACGAACTAGCACACAGGAGAGCACTACGGGCAAAGATGGGTATTGACTCCGACCCTTTCGCAAAGATTAAAGAAATGATTGCAAAAGTGGATGAGCTTCTAGACCAGTTTGAATCGGCAGTGAATCACTTAAGATGACACGAATTACAGATTGGAACCAACGACCGGCAATCGAATTACCCGGATGGTTCAAGCAAGTACAGAAAGATAGCAAGACCATCACAGTATGTGGTGAAACGTTCAAAACTAAGGAGAATGAAAATGGGCAAGATTGAGCAAGTAAGAGCCGAGGTTGATAAAGGTAACCAGGGAAACCTAGACCTTAGCTTAGTCATTAAGTTAAAAGATGGTGAGCCATGCAGTCACGGATATGCAAGAGGCACCATCAATGGAGTTGATATATCCGATTTAGTGAGAGTGGATGTGAACCGACTTAGTGCAAGTGACTTACTCGGAGAAGTCCGAATAGTATTCTTCCTTGACTATGGGGACTATGAAAATGAGTGAGAATGGATGGAAGGCGGTAGCCGATTTGGTAAACGGTGGGTTTGCGGTTGGTTTCGAAGTAGATTCAGGCATGAACCCGGTGAATGTAGTTGCATTAGATGACACTACAGTAAGAAGATTCTCAATTGAGATGGAAGTAGCAGAAGAAAAAGAATAGGGAATGGGCAGCCTTAGGGCTGCCTCCCTCTAGGAGAAAGGTAAATGGATGACGTAGACAAGCTAGCGGAGCTAGCCGAGAAGATGAAAGCAATTGAGCAAGGGCTAGGCAAGAGAGCGACTAGAGAAGAAACTCTAGAGGCATTCATTCAAGCTCTAACCAAAGAAGCTGAAGACGATGAATGATTGCCACTGCTGGCACAGCTTATACGGTAATCACCAGTGTAGCGGAGGCTTAGACTTAATAAGCCTGTCCCCCGGAATCACTATTAACGTATGTCAACAATGCAGAACAAGAATAACACAGCAGAGCGAAACAATGAAGAGGTACCGCTCTCAATAATGATACAATAAGGGTGGACACCAATAGTGCCCACTCCCTTTTTGGGAGATATTATGAAGAATAGAAAGGAAAAGAACAAAATGGATGACAAGAAAGCAAAAGATGGGGAGCTTGAAACTCAATCGACACCCTATGACCAGTGGGATTATAGGATTGAAACCAGAGGTCTAATCTATAAACAATTCACTATGGGTTACATGCAAGGTCTCGGAGTATTCCCCGCGATATTGATAGACAACTACGGCAGTCAAGATGAGTCATATGAAAGACTTCAGGTATGGGTTACAAAGCAAGTAGACGAGACATTGGTAAGTGACTTTCAGGCTATGGCCGATGCACTACCCGAGGATTCACCGCGTAAAGCTACATTCGCCTATATAGCAAATATGGTCGCATCGGTTTACGACTCATACGTTAATCCGCCCGACTGGTCAGACTTGCCATAAAGTGGACACTTTAGCCAACGTAACGACCATTGCTAGAACAGACCGAACGTGATTGGATGCGCGACATGAAAAAGAGCCACAAGATAGCAGCATGGATCACCGGTGCGATTCTCGTTGCCGTACCTCTCACACTCGGCTTGACCGGCTATGAGCCTGAATTCAGTGCTGACGAAGAGAGAGCTTATGACAGAGTTGTCAAGCTCTACACCGGGAAAGAAGCTATTAATACTTTTCCTAAGGCAGATGTGGTCAATGATATTAATGAGTTTTGCGGAAATCTCACCAAGCACGAATACCGGTCGGATGCTGCACAGGCTACCGACTTTGTGACTGATGAGTTGAGCTATGAACTTTCTCTGATCTATGGCGTAGAGGTTATTTGCCCCGATGATTGGAGTAAGGCAAAGAAGATGGAATAGTGAGGATGGATGGAACCTACAGAAGGGATATGGGTTGACGAGATAGACGCGATACTGTCAAGGATGGTATTCGATGACAAGACAGCCCGAGATATCAAGACCATATTGCAGCAATAGAAAACCCCCGTGAGCAGACTTACACTCACGGGGGTTTTGCTTAGGCATTACCTAGTGGCTAGTCAGGAAACACAAGCTGATCGGGATGGAACCTAGTTCCCTTTGCCCCCGTAGGCTTGACACCAACCACCGGGAACAAACGCTTGATAGTTGCTCGCTGCTGGTCAACACTCGCGTTGAAGAAAGCTTGAGCGTCATCTACAGGCAACTTGGCTTGCTTGGCAGAGGTCTTACGCAATGCCTTGATTTTGTTCTCGGCATCCTGGCGAACGTCAACGAAGTCGGCAAGAGTAATCATCTCTGCCTTCCATGCGTTGCGTGCCTCATCAATCTTGCGTTCTAGCCTTTCAATCTCCTTTGCATTGTCATCGTCTAGCGGTACGTCCTTGACTGCCGGAAGCATCTTGATTGCTTTGTAGGTCAGGGAGATCATGAATTCGTCAACAGCCTTCATGTTGCGGACAATCTTTCCACAACCACCACGACTGACATTGCAGTAGTAACTAGGTGCCTTACCCCCTAGTCCCTTACCGCAGAGGTCACAGACAAGAATGCTGGTAAGCAAGTGCTTACGGGCAGTGTTGCGGGAATACGGTTCATTGTTCTCAACCGCAGTCAGGATCTCGGCGTGCTCTTCGACAGTGAAAATCTTCTCCCACTTGCCTACTCCGACAACCTCACCTTTGAATGCCCTCAATCCAGCGTGCGTAGGGTTGGTAACCATCTTGATGAGGTTCTGACTTTTCCACGGCTTACCCGAGTAGGGCAATCTGCCAGCAGCATTGAACTCTTTGCACAAGGCATAGGCAGATTCACCCGCAATCATTCGCTTGCGTGCCTCTTGCAAGAGCTTCTTTTCCTCGGGAACCGTAGCCGAGAAGTCATAGACATAACCATAGGTGCGGTTCTTTGAGATCGGGGGTTCCCCCGCTTCCGCACGTTCGAGCTTCTGCCTTGATACCCGTCTGGCAGTATCGGCAGATGATTTGTTTGCAATGCTTACCAGGATACGGGCAACCATCTTCCCGTTGTCCGTACTCAAGTCGATCTCACCGGTTACAACAGCATTGGGAATCCCAGTTTCCTCAACAATGTCAATGAGGTTTTCAAGGTCTCGGTTCTGCCTTGCAACACGGTCAAGGTCATAGGCAATGATGCCATCAATGACCCCTGACTTTAGATCAGTGAGAAGCTTCTCCCACTCATCGCGCACAACATCTTTCTTGTACGCGGATACATCATTGTCACAGTAGATGTGACTAGAGGTTCCCCACCTTTTAAGGTCAGCAACCTTCAAACAGTCTTTCGTTTGCCTATCGACACCCGCAGTCTCATCTACCGTACCAGGTAGAATCTCCGAGATACGTACATAGACACCCGCATTCTTGGGTATATAGCCCTTTGGGTATCGCATCTATCTTACCTTTCTTGTTAGTACCATTATAACAAGATATGTGGTACTATGGAAGTATTCTAAGAAAAGGATTGATGTAAATTGAAGAAGTGTAATAAGTGCTTAGTTGAAAAGGAGTTGGTTGATTTCTCTCCCTCTAGAACACATAGCCAAGGTGTAAAAGGAACCTGCAAAGCTTGTATAGCGAAAGAACGCAAAGAGGCTAGAGAGACAAAGAGGGTTGCAGAGGGTAGAAAGAAAGTTAACCGCGCTCCCTATATCGCCCCCGATGGTTTCAAATGGTGCGGCTCATGCTCCAATTTCAAGCCTTTAGACGGGTTTCATAAAGCAGCCACAATCTGTGCCTCTTGCGCCTCCAATCAAGCGTGGCTACTGAGATTGAAGTTATATTCAATTACCAAAGAGCAATACGACCAGCTATTAGCTAGCCAAGGTGGGGTTTGTAAGATTTGTAAGGAACCCGAAACTAGACGCTCTCCCAATGGCGTTGTTCACAGGTTGTCGATTGATCACAACCACTCATGCTGTGCAGATATCGCCACTTCCTGTGGCAAGTGCATTCGTGGTTTGCTGTGCCATCGCTGTAACCTGATGATCGGTCGGGTTGCCGACAGTCCAGACCTCCTACTAGCTATGAGGGACTACCTGATGGAAGACCCCCACTCGTTAGGTGACATGGATCTGTTCAAGTGGGCCTACAAGCTCGACCCGGCCACGCCGTCCGAGCTGGTCGCGGACTGCTTCGAGCTGGCATTGCGGATTCGCGAACTGGACATGCGGGCGAGCCCGTACGACCTGTCCGAGTTGGGCTACCGTCCGGTGCCGATCGAAACGGTCGACGGCCGGGCCGAGTACGTGCGGCAGCAGAGCGCGTTCGCCGAGGCCGCCGCCCCGTTGAGAGCCCGGCTGATCGACCTCACGCGGGTGTTGTCGCACTTCACCCGTTCCGCGGATGTCACCTGTTAGCGTGGCGCCGGTCGGGATTCGCCAGCCGTAGTCGGACGCTGAGAGGGAAGACGATGTCTCGACACCGCGCGCTGCGGACGAAGGTGCGGCGCGGCATCGCGACGTGGCCGGTCGCCATCGTCGGCCTGGTCGCCCTGCTCGTGCTCGGCTGGCTGGGCTGGACCTGGGTCGGCGGCCTCGTGGAACGCCGTGCCGCGGCCCAGGCGGGCGACTGCGACGAGGGTCAGGCGCTGCTCCGGATCGCGTCGACGCCGAGCATCGCCGAGGCGGTCAAGCAGGTCGCCGAGGCGTGGAGCATGCAGCGGCCCGTCGTCTACGACCACTGCATCCAGATCGAGGTGCAGTCGATCGGCTCCGAGGTCGTGCTGGAGGGCCTCACCCAGGGCTGGGACGAGGCCGCGCTCGGCGCGCGCCCGCACGCCTGGGTCACCGACTCGATGCTGTGGGCGAACCGGCTCGGCGCGCAGGACGCGAGCCTGCTCGGCGCGGCGCCCGAGTCCATCGCGACGAGCCCCGTGGTGCTGGCGATGCACCAGGAACCGGCGCAGGCGGTGCAGTCCGGGGCCGGTTTCCGCTGGACCGACCTGCCGGACCTGGCCGGCGCGGCGGACGGCTGGGGCAGGTTCGGCAAGCCCGAGTGGGGCGCGTTCACGGTCGCCATGCCCGATCCCGCGACGAACGCCGCCACCGCGATGGCCTTGCAGTCGGCGTTGGCGGGCGCGAGCCCCGAGGCCAAGGGCCCGGTGACCACCGAGATGCTGGCGCTGGACCCGGTGAAGACCACCATGACCAAGCTGACGGCCGCCAAGCCGGAGCAGACGCCCGTGAGCACGTTGGAGGCGTTGACGCTGCTGGCCGCCGACCCCGCGGTGAACGCGGCCGGGTTCGGCGCGGCGCCCGTGTTCGAGGTGGACCTGTACCGGCACAACACCGGCAAGGACGGAGCCACGCCCGCCCACCCCCTGTACGGGGTGGCGACGGGCGGGCCCACGCCGATCGCGGACTTCCCGTTCGTGCCGTTGGCCGGCGACTGGGTCGGTGAGGCCCAGGTGCGCGCGGCGCAGGCGTTCCGGGAGTTCCTCCAGGGCGACGACCAGCAGAAGACCCTGGCCGTCGCGGGCCTGCGGGTCGACGCCACCACCGAGCGGCCCAAGCCGTCGCCCGGGGTCCGGTGGGCCGCCGTGGCGGACACGCTGACGCCCGCGGACGCCAACACCACCCAGCAGATCTCGGCCGCGTGGGCGACCGCGGACAACGGCCAGGTCGTCACCGTGCTGGTGGACACGTCGAAGTCGATGGAGGAACCCGGCGGCGACGGCCGCAGCCGGATGGAGTGGGTGAAGCAGGCGCTGTCCGGGCAGGTCAACCGGTCGGTGTCCGGGTCGCTCGGGCTGTGGGAGTTCTCCATGCAGCTCGACGGCGACAAGCCGTACCGGCAGCTCGTGACCACCGGGCCGGTCGCCGGGCAGCGGCAGGCCCTGCTGGACGGGGTGGGGAAGCTGGAGCCGCGCAGCGCGACCCAGCTGTACACCAGCGTGCTCGCGCTGTACGAGCGGATGCTGGCCGACTACCAGGACGGCAAGCGGAACCGGATCGTGGTGCTCACCGACGGGGTGAACGACGGCGGGCTGACGTTCGAGGAGCTGACGTCGCGGCTCGCGTCGGTGAAGCAGCCGGGCAAGGACATCGTGATCAGCGTCATCGCGATCGGCCCGGACCCGGAACGGGAGCCGCTGACCGAACTGGCCCGCTCCACCGGCGGCACGCTGTCGGTGGCCGAGGACGGTCGCGGTGTGGACGCCGCCCTCGCCCAGCTCCTCTCGGCCGCCTAGGTCGTTCGGGGCCTTTCGGCTAGGCGGTCACCACGACCTTGCCCCGCGCGTGGCCGTCGGCGACGTGCTGGAGGGCCCGCCCGGCGTCGCTCAACGGCCAGGTGCGGCCGACGACGGTCCTGAGGTGCCCGGACTCCACCATGCGGGCCAGTTCCTCCAGGTCGGCACGCGTGGTCCGGGCGAGCACCGGCGCGATCCGGCGACGGGTGAACGGCTTGACCAGCTCGGCCTTGATCCGGTGCCGGCCGCCACCCATCCACTTGCCGCCGTTGCCGCTGTTCGGCATGAACACACCGCGGGGCGTGAGGAGCCCCAGCAGCGCGGAGAACGGGTGGTTCATGATGTGGTCGAGGATCGCGTCGTACCGCTCGGACGTGCGGGTGAAGTCCTCGCGGGAGTAGTCCACGACGTGGTCCGCGCCCAGTTCCCGCACCAGGTCGACGTTGTGCGGGCCGCACACCGCGGTCACCTCCGCGCCCATCGACTTCGCGATCTGCACCGCGTACGTGCCGATGCCGCCGGACGAACCGTTGACCAGCAGCCGCTGCCCCTCGGTGAGCCGTGCGCCGTCACGCAGGATCTGCAACGCGGTGAGCCCGGCCAGCGGCAGGCCCGCGGCCTCCTCGAACGTCGCGCCCGCCGGCTTGGCGACCAGGTTGTCCTCGTCGGCGCAGGCGTACTCGGCAAACGTCGCCCGACCCTCGCCGAACACCTCGTCACCGGGCTTGAACCGGGTGACCCCGGCGCCGACGGCGACCACTTCGCCGGCGACGTCCGTGCCCGGCGTGGTGCGTTTCGGGGTGCGCAGCCCGAAACCTGCCAGGCGCAGGACGTACGGGGTGCCGGTCGAGATGAACCAGTCGGCGATGTTCACCCCCGCCGCGCGCACTCGCAGCAGCACCTCCCGTTCGCCCGGCTCGGGCTGCTCGACGTCCCGGAGTTCCAGCACGTCCGGCGTGCCGTAGCTGTCCTGCACGATCGCCTTCATGGTCAGTCCACCGATCTGAGGATGTGTTCGACGGACGCGGTGCGGGTGCGCAGGTCGGCCAGGTCCGCCGCGGTTCGCTGCTGCACGTCGAGGGTGTTCTCGGCCAACTGCTCGTAGCGGCGGACGAGTTGGCGCAGCCCTTCGGCCTGCTCGGCGCCGATCTTCGCCTTGCGGATGTCCAGGAAGCTGCTGAGCAGGAACATCACGAAAACCAGGACCAGGAACAGGACGCCGACCGTGAGGATCGCGCCGGGCCAGGTCGTCTCGCTGAAATCCATCACGAACGCTCCTCGCGAGCCGGACCGCGCGTCGGGTCCGGTGTGGTCAGGGTCGGGACCGCCGCGGCCAGCGCCGCCGGGGTCAGGGTGAAGTCGAAGTCCGCGACCTCGAAGTACTTCATGGCCTTGCCGTCGTCGGACAGCTCCAGGCTGCCGACGACCAGCCCGGCCGCTTCCAGCCGTTGCAGGTGCATGTGGAGCAGTGGCCGGCTCACGCCGATCACGCGGGCGAGGTTGCTCACGTAGTCCCGGCCGCCCGCCAGCGTGGCGACGATGCGCAGGCGCAGCGGGTTGGCCAGCGCGGCCAGCACCTCGACCAGCTCGTCACCGGTCGGCCGGGTGCCCGTCATGTCACTCCTTCACGTGTAAGAATTCTCTTACACGTGTCAGGCTAGCACGGATTATTTCCGATAGACGGCGGTCATCGCGGCGAGCCGGGCGATGACGCGTTCGCGCAGCTCCGGCGGTTCCAGCACCTCCGCGTCGGGGCCGAGCCGGACCAGGTCGACCAGGGCGTGGTCCAGCGACTCGACCGGCACCCGCACGGTCGTCCACTCGCCCTGCGGCTCGACGTCCTTCAGCTCACGCGCGGCGACGAGGCTCAGCAGGACGCGGGCGGTCTTGAGCCCGTTCGGTGTCAGCCGGACCGTCACGCGCATCGGGTAAAGGCGCTCCTCGAACCGCTCCGACCAGCCCTGCCAGTACTTGGCGAGGTCGAACCCGTCGGGGCGGTCGAACGGCTCGTCCAGCGGGGTCAGCTCCAGCACGCGGGACACGCGGTACGTGCGCAGGTCGTCGTCCATCCGCGCGTCGTCCGTCCGCGCTTCGTCCGTCCGCGCGTCGTCCGTCCGCGCGTCGTCCGTCCGCGCGTCGTCCGTCCGCGCGTCGTCCGTCCGCGCGTCGTCCGTCCGCGCGACGAGGTACCAGGTGCCGGCCTTGAGCACGAGCCCCAGCGGCTCGACCGTCCGCTCCACCTCGACCTGCGCCCACCGGACGTACCGGATGCGGAGGCGGCGTTGCTGCCACACGGCCTCCGCGATCGTGGCGACGTGCGGCGTGCCCTCGTTGCCGCGGAACCAGCCGGGCGCGTCCAGGTGGAACCTCTCCCCCACCCGCGCGGCACGCGACCGCAACTCCGGAGGAAGGGCGGCGAGCACCTTCAGCTGGACCGCCGCCACGACCGCGCCCAACCCGAGTTCGGCGGCCGGTCCCGGTAGGCCGGCCAGGAACAGCGAGTCGGCTTCCTCGGTGGTCAGGCCGGTGAGCCGGGTGCGGTAGCCGTCGACCAGCTGGTAGCCGCCCGTCGGGCCGCGGTCGGCGTAGACCGGGACGCCGGAGGCGCTGAGCGCGTCGACGTCGCGGTAGACGGTGCGGATCGAGACTTCCAGCTCGTCCGCCAACTCCCGCGCCGTCATCCGGCCGCGTGACTGGAGCAGGAGGAGCAGGGACAACAAGCGGCTCGCGCGCATCCCGCCATCCTTCCTGACAGCACGTGTCAGGTATGCCCGGCACGATTCCCGGCATGACGACAGTTATCGCGCACGCGGAAATGAAGAGCTGGGACGAGACCACCTGGGACGGGAAGCGGTACGACGAGGTGAGCGGCCCGAAGCAGACGGCGGGCGGCATGACCGTCGAGTACAGCGGCGCCCTGGAGGCGACCGGCGACATGCGGTTCGTCATGTCGTACCCGGACGACAAGTCGTGCGTGTCGACCGGGTACGAGGTCGTCACCGGTGCTCTGGACGGCCGCCAGGGCACCTTCGTCCTGCACCACGTCGGCGGCTTCCGTGACGGCGTAGCGGACGCCACCGTCACCATCGTCTCCGCCACCGACGCCCTGGCCGGCCTCACCGGCAGCGGGCGGATCACGTGGGCGCAGGGCGAACCGGGGCGGTTGGAGCTGGACTACGACATCACCTGATCGAGGCGTCGATTTCGACGCCTCGGTAGGAGGACGAGGGCTTGGTGCAGGGGGTTTCGGTGCGCGGGTAGTGGGGTCTGGCAAGAGGTTCGACCTCACCGGCACCGGCCGCGTCACGTGAACCCATCGTCAGACTGTGGTGTCGATGGGTTCACGTTCAGGCGAGGGTCCACCGGGTCGGGCGTCCGTGCTCGTCACGGTTGATCCAGCTGCCGTCGCCAGGGAGCTCGATGTCGTAGTTGTCCTCGTGGATGTCGAGTTGCCCGAGCACGGAACCGGTCGAGAGGTCCAGGAGGTGAAAGGCGCGCCCCTCCTCATCGTCGGATTGCCATTCGACGATGACGACGGCGGTGGTGGCGTCGAGGTAGCCGCCGCCCCAGCCGACCATGACCTCAAGGTCCTCGTCATCGACCTCGGGCTGCGGCAACCGGTCGATGTCCACGACGTACGTCCGCTCGCCGGCGGGAAAGGTGTGGAACGCGACGTCGGCCTGGCTGTGGTCGACGGTCATGAACGCGTTGCCGTCGGGGGAGAAACCGATGAGCACGCGGTCGTTCCACGGGTAGGCGTGCACGTCCAGTGCGGTCCCGTCGAGGCGACCGCGGAACAGGAGGCTGCCGTCCTGACCTTCGCCGACGTCGAGCAGCATGTGCACCCCGTCCGGATGCGGGACGTGACCGGCGCCCTGGCCGGCCGTCGGCAGCGTCTCCTCGGCGACGAGTCGCCCATCGGCTGCGCGGAGCACGAGCCAGCCATCGCCTTCCCCGCGACCGAGCATCGCGTCCGGGCGGTAGACCCACACGTGCTCACCGTCCGGGAAGAACCCGGCGCTGCCACGGGCGATCGACTTCTCGGCCGGCGCGGCGAAGAGGTGCCGCCATCGGACTGTGCCGGAGGGTTCGACGTACATCGCTTCGGTCGTCGTGACCTGCACGTTCGGCTCGGCCTTGGGTTCGACCGGGTCCACAGCTCGCTTGTCCAGTAATGCCACGCACAAATGCTACGGCGGGCACGACAGCCAGTTCGACCGCGTCAACGTGCCTGCGGCCGCCCCGCCCTGACTGCGAGGGACGGCCTCGCAGCCAGGACCGAACGAGTGATCAGCCGCCGTACGCGGAGATCGGAGGGCAGGAGCAGACCAGGTTGCGGTCGCCCTTGGCGCCGTCGATGCGGCGCACCGGCGGCCACACCTTGGGCGCCGACGTGCCCGCCGGGAACACCGCCACCTCACGGCTGTACGGGTGGTTCCACTCGGCGGTGATAGAGGCGGCGGTGTGGGGGGCGTTGCGGAGCGGGTTGTCGTCCGCCGACCACTCGCCCGAGCCGACGCGGTCGATCTCGTGCCGGATCGCGATCATCGCGTCGACGAACCGGTCGATCTCGGCCAGGTCCTCGCTCTCCGTCGGCTCCACCATCAGCGTGCCCGCCACCGGGAACGACATGGTCGGCGCGTGCAGCCCGTAGTCCGCCAGACGCTTCGCCACGTCGTCCACTGTCACACCGGTCGCCTTGGTGATCGGCCGCAGGTCGAGGATGCACTCGTGGGCCACGAAACCGCCCTCGCCGGTGTAAAGCACCGGGAAGTGCTCGTCCAACCGCCGCGCCACGTAGTTCGCCGCCGCCACCGCGGTCAGCGTCGCCCGCCGCAGGCCGTCCGCGCCCATCATCCGCACGTACGCCCAGGAGATCGGCAGGATCGACGCCGAACCCCACGGCGCGGCGCTGATCGGCCCGACACCGGTCGCCGGACCCGCGGTGGGCTGCAACGGGTGGTTCGGCAGGAACGGCGCGAGGTGGGACCGCACGCCGATCGGGCCGACGCCCGGACCGCCGCCGCCGTGCGGGATGCAGAACGTCTTGTGCAGGTTCAGGTGCGACACGTCCGACCCGAACTTGCCGTACTGCGCCAGCCCGATCAGGGCGTTGAGGTTCGCGCCGTCCACGTACACCTGGCCACCGGCGTCGTGCACCAGCCCGCACACCTCGCGCACGGTGTCCTCGTACACGCCGTGCGTCGACGGGTAGGTGATCATGATCGCGGCCAGGTCGTCCCGGTGCGCCTCGACCGTCGCGCGCAGGTGCTCGATGTCCACGTTGCCGCGCTCGTCGCACTTGACGACCACGACCCGCATCCCGGCCATCACGGCCGACGCGGCGTTGGTGCCGTGCGCGCTGGACGGGATCAGGCACACGTCACGGTGGGCGTCGCCGTTGGCGCGGTGGTAGGCGCGGATCGCCAGCAGACCGGCGAACTCGCCCTGGCTGCCCGCGTTGGGCTGCAACGACACCGCGTCGTACCCGGTGATCTCGGCCATCCACCGCTCCAGGTCGCCGACGATGGTCAGCAGCCCTTCGGCGTCCGACGCGGGCGCGAACGGGTGGAGGTCGGCGAACTCCGGCCAGGTGATGGGCTCCATCTCGGCCGTGGCGTTGAGCTTCATCGTGCAGGAGCCCAACGGGATCATGCTGCGGTCCAGCGCCACGTCCTTGTCCGACAACGCGCGCATGTAGCGCAGCAGCGCCGTCTCGGAGCGGTGCGTGTGGAACACCGGGTGGGTCAGGTAGTCGCTGGTGCGGCGCAAGTCGGCGGGGATGCCGTCGGCGGTGTCGGCGTCCAGGCCGTCCACGTCGGCGACGGTCGCGCCGAACGCCTGCCACACCAGTTCCAGGTGGGCACGGGTGGTCGTCTCGTCGCACGCGATCGAGACGACGTCGGCGTCCACCTGCCACAGGTTCACGCCCAGCTCGCGCGCGGCGGAGACGATATCGGCCGCACGGCCCTCGACACGCGCCTGCACGGTGTCGAAGAACTCGCCGTGCACGACCTCGACACCCGCCTCGACCAGGCCCGACGCCAGCACGGTCGCCATCCGGTGGGCGCGGGTCGCGATCGCCCGCAGCCCTTCCGGACCGTGGTACACCGCGTACATGGAGGCGATCACCGCGAGCAGGACCTGCGCGGTGCAGATGTTGCTGGTCGCCTTCTCCCGGCGGATGTGCTGCTCACGGGTCTGGAGCGCGAGGCGGTAGGCGAGGGAGCCGTCGGCGTCGACGGACACGCCGACGAGCCGTCCCGGAAGCTGCCGCTCCAAGCCCTGGCGCACGGCCATGTAACCGGCGTGGGGGCCGCCGAACCCGATCGGCACGCCGAACCGCTGGGTCGTGCCCACGACGACGTCCGCGCCGATCTCGCCGGGCGGGCGCAGCAGCGTCAACGACAGCAGGTCGGCGACGACGACGGCCTGCGCCCCCGCCTTGTGGATCTCCGCGATCACCCCCGCGTGGTCGCGGACCACGCCGGACGCGCCGGGGTACGACAGCAGCACGCCGAAGTAGTCGCCGCCGAGGCCGAGCCCTTCGAGGCCCTGGGAGAGGTCGGCGGTGACGATCTCGATGCCCAGCGGCTCGGCGCGGGTCTCGATGACGGCGAGGGTCTGCGGGAGCGTGTCGACGTCCACCACGAACTTGGCCGACTTCGACCGGCCCGCGCGGCGGACCAGGGTCATGGCCTCGGCGGCGGCGGTGGACTCGTCCAGCATCGAGGCGTTGGCCAGCGGCAGGCCGGTCAGGTCGCCGACCATGGTCTGGAAGTTGAGCAGCGCTTCGAGCCGTCCCTGCGAGATCTCCGGCTGGTAGGGCGTGTACGCGGTGTACCAGGCCGGGTTCTCCAGCACGTTGCGGCGGATCACCGGCGGGGTGGTGGTGCCGTAGTAGCCGAGGCCGATCATCTGGGTCATCGGCCGGTTCCGGGCGGCGAGGGCGCGCAGTTCGGCCAGCGCCTCGGTCTCGGTGGCGGGCGCCGGCAGGTCCAGCACGAGGTCGCGTTCGCGGATCGACGACGGCACGGCGCTCTGCGCCAGTTCCTCCAGCGAGCCGACGCCGATGACGTCGAGGATGCGGGCCAGCTCCACGGGCCGCGGGCCCACGTGCCGGTCGGCGAAGGGCGTGCCGTGCTCCAGAGCGGCCAGGGGAATGCGGTCCTGCGTCATGTGATGCGCCTCCAGGATGGCTACGGACACACTTCTGCCGTTGCCCTCCCCCTCTGTCTCTGCCCGGTGTGCGGGCGCCTGAGAGCTTCACCCGGTTCGCGGGCTTGCACCGTCGGCGGGGTCGACCGGAAGGGCCGACCCGCTTTCCAGAGGCGTCTCACCCGCGCGGTCCTTGCGCCTGAGAGGTTCCGGGGAGGATTTGCTCCTTCGGCGCCGAGACTGGCTCGGACTCTCCCGCGCGGGTTGAAGCGACTACGCGCGAAACGATACCTCGCGGTCGCGCCCGTGGTATCGCCGCGCGACGTGGATCTCAGCTGGAGCTCAGCGGGTTCCGGCAGGTGGACTGGGCTGCGGGTCCAGGCAGCAGGTCCGGCAAGGTCTCGGCCAGGTGGTCCCGGCAGCGGTTCCGGCAGGGTCCCGGCCACGTGTGCCGCCAGCGGGTCCGGCACAGGGTCCCGGCCAGGTGGTCTCGGCGGTGGTTCCGGGCAGCGGGGTCCGGCAGGCTCCCAGCCAAGTAGTACCGGCAGCAGGTCCGGCAGGGTCCCGCCCAGGTGGTGGCAGCGGTTTCGGGCAGGGCTCAGCCGATGGCGCGGGTGCGGCGGCGGCGGGACAGCTCGTCGTCGGCCGCGTCCACGATCTCGCCGCCGTCCGCGCGTTCGGCGGGGAAGTCGTGGATCGTGCCGCTGATCTCCCGCATCGCGCCGCTCACCGCGATGCCGAACACGCCCTGGCCACCTTGGAGCAGGTCCACCACCTCCTCCGGCGAGGTGCACTCGTAGACGGTGGTGCCGTCGCTGAACAGCGTGATCCGGGCCAGGTCCTGCACGCCGCGGCGGCGGAGGTGGTCGACCGCGACCCGGATGTTCTGCAACGAGACACCGGTGTCCAGGAGTCTCTTGACGACCTTGAGGACCAGGATGTCCTTGAACGAGTAGAGCCGTTGGCTCCCCGAGCCGTGGGCGCTCCTTATGGTCGGGTTGACCAGCCCCGTGCGTGCCCAGTAGTCCAGCTGGCGGTAGGTGATTCCCGCGATCTGGCACGCGGCGGGGCCGCGGTACCCGACGAGTTCGTCCGGCAGCGAGGAGTCCGGGAACAGCTCGCCCTGTTCACCGGTTCCGGCCCGGATGGGCGCTTCCTCGACCACGCCTGCCTCCCCTCGGTCCGGTCACGACGACCGGCGACCAACGTGAAGCCGCCGCGGTGCCGAATCACACCGTGGCAATTCACCTGAGTTCGACGGTAAGACCGCCTAGGGGGCAGGTCAACGCGACGCGCGGGACGTGTCTGCCCTAAACCTCAGGTTGAGGTTGAGAGAGCCGCCTGACGTAAGCCATTCGAGTGACGTTTAGTGATCGTTTAGCCGATGATCGCTGACGTTGTGTAACCCGACGGTGTTCCACGAACGAGTGAGACCCGAGGTTGATCCACAACGCACCGCACACGCGGTTATCCACAGGCTCGGGCCGACGGCCCGGAATTGTCGGACCCGCCTGGAAAGATCGAAAACAGGGATCCCCTGGGCGGGGACCCCTGCGAGAGCGTGTGCGCGTGGGGTGTGCCGGTGGCATGTGCCGTGTGCCGTGCCGTGTGCCGTGTGCCGTGCCGTGTGCCGTGGTGTGTGCGGGTGGGACGCGAGGAGAGGCGAGGGCGAGCGAGAACCGTGCGGGGGCGGCCGAGTGGGCGGCGCGGGCGCGGGCGGCCCGAAGCGGTGGCGCTGATACCGGTGTGCGCTGGCGGGGGCGGCCTTGGCGGGGTGTGCCCTTGCGCCGGTGGCCCGGCGGTGGCGCGGGCGGCCGGAGGTGGTGACGGCAGGAGGCGGTGGCGGCCGGAGGCGGTGGCGCGGGCGGCCAGAGGCGGTGGCGCGGGCAGCCAAAGGCGGTGGCGCGGGCGCTCGTGGCGGGGGCGCGCGTGGCGGTGTGCCCTGGCGGCATGGCGCTGAATGGTGGCCCGGGTGTCGGTGACCGAGGCTATGTGTCCGCGGTCTCTGCGACCGTGCCTGCGACCGTGGCGATGTGGACCGTGGCTACGTGGACCGTGGCTACGTGTCGGCGCCGCGGAAGTCTTCGGGGGAGACGGAGTCGAGGAACTCGCGGAACTTCTCGACCTCGTCCTCCTGCTCGTCCGGGATGATCAGTCCGGCCTCGGCGAGCACGGACTCCTCGGCGTGGATCGGCACACCGATCCGCAGCGCGAGCGCCACCGAGTCACTGGGCCGCGCGGACACTCGGATGTCGCCGTCGAACACCAGCTCGGCGAAGTAAGTGCCCTCTTGCAAATCGGTGATCCGGACCTGCTCCAGCTGCCGGCCGAGGGCGCCGATGACGTCCTTGAGCAGGTCGTGCGTCAACGGCCGCGCGGGCCGGACGCCTTGCTGCTCCAACGCGATCGCCGTGGCCTCGACCGATCCGATCCAGATCGGCAGGTACCGCTCGCCCTCGGTTTCGCGCAGCAGCAGGATCGGCTGGTTGGCGGGCAGTTCCACCCGCACGCCGACGACGCGCATTTCGCTCATCGGGTCTCGCCTCCCTCAGCGCGCTGAAATTCTGGCGTCCCCGTTACCCACGAGGATCCCCCACGTACTCGTTCGACGCTACCCGCCAAGCGGGCCTTGTGCGCAACCGTCGGCGGGCTCCGGATCACGATGCGGACACACCACATCCCGGTCAGATGCGGTTACCCGGCACGTCGCGCAAGCCAACCTTCACGAGCAGTGTGTGCAGGGTCACCGACAGTGCCGCCAGCTCGCGCACGACCTCTTCGACCCTCGCCCGGTCACGCTGCCGGTGCACCGTCGTCAGCACCTGTTCGACCAGGCCGATCTCACGGTCCGCGGCGGCGCGGAAGGGGCGCAGGTGGCGCGCCTCCAACCCGTGCTCCACCATCGCCCGCACGGTCGACGCGATCTGCACCGCCTCGTGGTCGTAGAACCCGCCCGCACCCGCCTTGATCAGGCCGTGCTGCTCCAGGTCCGCCAGCACACCGGGCTCGATGCCCGCCCTTGCCAGCAGGTCCTCGCGGGTCACCCGGTGCCCGGCCGCCGGCGCCGGGTCGGCCGTGCGCAACGCCTTCGAAGCGCCCTGGTCGGCCGCCTCCAACTGCTCCTTGATGACCTTCAGCGGCAGGTACCGGTCCCGCTGCGCGGCCAGGATGAACCGCAGGCGCTCGACGTCCGCCGTGGTGAACTGGCGGTACCCCGAGGCCGTGCGCGCCGGGCGGACCAACCCCTCCGACTCCAGGAACCGGATCTTGGAGATGGTGACGTCGGGGAAGTCCGACCGGAGCTGCGCCAACACGGCCCCGATGCTCAACCCCCCGCGTGACCGCCCGGCCGCCGTCACCGGAGCCCCATCGCTCAGGCCCCCTGGCCCCCGGCGCCCGGACCGGTCAGGAACACCAGGCGGAACTTGCCGATCTGCACCTCGTCGCCGTTCGCCAGCACCGCCTGGTCGACGGGCTCGCGGTTGACGTAGGTGCCGTTGAGGCTGCCCACGTCGATCACCACGAACTCGCCGCCCTCACGGCGGAACTCGGCGTGGCGGCGGGACACCGTCACGTCGTCGAGGAAGATGTCGCTGTCGGGATGCCTGCCCGCGCTGGTCGTGTCGCGGTCCAGCAAGAACCTGGAACCCGCGTTCGGACCCCGCTTGACCACGAGCAGGGCCGACCCGGCCGGCAGCGCGTCGACACCGGCGACGGCCGGCTCCTGGGCGGGCGCCTCGGCGCCCTCTACCTCGGCGAGGAAGTCGGCCCGGAAAACGGAGGTCCGCTCCGGGGACTGCTCGGGCGGAACGCCTGGCCCGTCGTTCGTGCTCACCTGAGCTCTCCTCCTGCTGCTGGAAGCGTCGAGACCGCTAGAACCTATCGTGCCCGAACCCTTGTCTGAGGAGCGGCTCCCCCACCGACCGAAGAGCCGCCGGAAGATCGACGTCACTCCGAGGCCGCCAGCTCCTGGTACGCGGCGGCGTCGAGCAGGTCGTCGACCGCGGTCGGGTCCTCCAGCCGCAGCTCCACCATCCACCCCTCGCCGTACGGGTCGGAGTTCACCAGGTCGGGCTGCTGGTCCAACGAGTCGTTCCGGGCGACGACCTCACCGCCGAGCGGCGCGTAGATGTCCGAGACGCTCTTGGTGGACTCCACCTCGCCCAGCGTCTGGCCGGCCGCGACCTGCTCACCCAACTCGGGGAGTTGGACGAACACGACGTCGCCGAGTTGCTCCTGAGCGTAGTCGGTGATGCCCACACGCACGGTGTCCTCACCTGTGCGCAGCACCCACTCATGTTCCTCGGTGTACTTGAGCTCCTCGGGAATCACCGCGGTGTGCTCCTTCAATGACGGTGGATCTTCGCTGCCGGATCTTCCCACGTCGCCGTTCAGAGGGGCGCGACCCCCGGCTGTCTGCGCAGCGCGAGGCCGAATTGGTAGACGTACAGCGCCCCCGACCAGAGGTAGAGGGCACAGCCCCAGACCATGAACGCGTAGGCCACCGGCCGGGCGATCTGGGCGGCGGTGGACGTTCCCTGCGCGAGCAACAGCATCGGGAACGCGTACAGCAGGTTGAACGTGGCGGCCTTGCCCAGATAATTGACCTCGAACGGGCCGTAGCCGCGCACGCGCAGCACGGCCAGGCAGGCGCCGACCACCACTTCGCGGCCGACCAGCACCACGGCCACCCACCACGGCACGATGTCGCGCACGACGAACGCGACGAGGGTGGCGAGGATGTAGAGCCGGTCGGCCGCCGGGTCGAGCAGGGCGCCGAGCCTGCTTGTCTGGTCGAGCCAGCGGGCGATCTTGCCGTCGAGCCAGTCGGAGAGGCCCGCCGCGACCAGCACGACGAGCGCCCAGCCGTCCGCGTGGGGCCCGAGCAGCAGGTACAGGAACAGGGGCACGCCGAGCAGCCGCAGCACGCTGAGCGCGTTGGGGATGGTCAGGAGCCTGTCGGCCGGATCGTGCGACACGCACGCACTGTAGTCACTGGCCGCGCGTGCGGCTCCAGCCGCGGCGTTGCAGTTCGTCACCGCTGAGCGCCTGCGGACGACCGCGGTCGTCGACGCCGACCCAGCGGGCCCGGAAACCTTCGAGCACGTAGGCGTGGCCTTGACTCCAGACCACGCTGCACGGGGCTGTGGGCAGCGATCCCGTCCCGGTGGTGCCGGGACGCGCCGCCTTGCGCTTCGCGGGCTCGGACTCGGTTTCCGTTCTGGTGCTCATGTGAAATCCCTCCATCAGGGTTGTCGCTCACGGCCTTCGTGGCGTTATCCCCGATACGGAATTCTGCGCGACTGTGGTCGGGACCACTCCGCTTCCGGGCCCGGCCGCGCCGGGAGGCGGGTTTCGGTCGCCGAGTTGTGCAGATCCCGAAGTACGCCTTCCTTCGAGGTGTAACCGGCATCGGCCGGATCAAACCGCTCACCGTGCGTGGCACGCCGCACACCGAAAAGCGCACTACACTGGCACCCGTCATGTCGCCGCCCACGCGCTTGTGGTGTCGCCACGGGCTCCGTAACGTGGGTGGCGCAGCGGTTGAGCCAACAGCCGCGCCGGGAAGTCCGGCTAGCGGGCACGTTTCCGCCACGCTGCTGTTCAGTGTTGCGCACCCTGTCGTGCGACCGGGCTTCCCACCAAGGCGGTTCCAGCTGAAGCTGAAGAGGAGAGCCTCGTGACGGTTCAGGATCCGGACGTCGTGGCGACGAGCGGAGCCGAGTCCGCCGCAGCCGCAGGCCCGCGGGCCGGGCAGATCTGGCTCACCGTTCGCACGGTGTCCGAAGGGGTCACCGTGGTCGCGGTGAGCGGTGAGGTCGACATGCTCACCGCTCCGCAGTTGCGCGCGGACGTGCTGCCCCACCTCGACGAGAGCAGCACCCTGGTGCTCGACATGTCCGGCGTGAGCTTCCTCGGCTCGGCCGGTCTGGCGGTGCTGGTGGAGGCGTCCCAGCACGCCAAGCGCCGTGGCGCGGCGTTCCGCGTCGTGGCCGTCGAGCGCGCGGTGACCCGCCCGTTGGCCGCGACCGGCCTGGGTGAGGTGTTCAGCGTGTTCGAGTCGGTCGAGCGCGCGTTGGAGGCCGACGAACCCCGTTGAGACCGAGTGCCGGTCTAGCCGTGCGGAACCAGGTCGATGACTTGATCCACGCCCGCCGCGACGAGTGCGCGGCGGGCGTGGCCGTCTTCGGGTGCTCGCACGACGACCCGGTTGCCCGCCGCGGCGGCCGCGTCGGCGACGGCTCTCAGGCTCCGGATCAGGCCTTCGTTGCGTTCGCCGACGTCACGCAGGTCGACCACGACGGGCACGGTGCCGCCGCGGGCCGCGGTGAGGATGCGGCGGCGGACGGCGGGCGCGGCGTGGGCCGGCACGTCCCCGAGCACGACCACCTCCACCCAGCCGTCACGTGCGGCGACCTGCACGGGATCCGGCGGCGTGGACGGCGCCAGGAACGTGCCGCGCGATCTGCGCCCGGGGGTGAGGACGAGGGTGACGGTGGTGCCGTCCGGCTGCCGGTCGACCAGCACCTCGTCGACGTTCTCGCGCATCAGCAGCAGGCCGCGGCCTCGGGTGGACAGGGTGGGCGCCGGCACGTGCCAGCAGCCGTGGTCGGCGACGACGACCACGACGCGGCCGTCGGGCCGTGCCTCGGCGTCGATGTGCACGGTGCCGGCCGAGGCGGAGGCGTACGCGTGCTCGACGGCGTTGCTCGCCGCCTCGTTCACCGCGATGAGCAGGTCGTACCGGTCGTCCTCGGACAGGCCTTCGCGGGCCAGCCAGGAATCGAGTCGGGCGCGGACCGCCGCGAGTTCCCCGGGCCGGGCCGGGAACTCCACTCCCCAGTGGTGGTCCGCGAGTTGATCGGTCAAAAGGCCTCCTGTCGCACCAGTCAGTCTTCCCGGACCGCGCGTCGCCTACACGTGTGAGCGACGATCAGTTCGGGTACCGATAGCTTCAGCAGCACAACAAGACAGAACGGACGACGAGGTGAGCGTGTCGCACACTGAGCCGCGCAGCGGTGAGTCGGAGAACGCCCTGGCCGGGGTCGAGTTGCGGATGGCTGCGGATCCCACGCAGCTGTCCATCGTCCGCGCCGTGGCCGCCGATATCGCCATGCGGCAGGATTTCGACCTGGACTCCATCGAGGACTTGAAGCTGGCGGTGGACGAGGCGTGCTCGACCCTCATCTCGCTGGCCACGACGGACGCCGTGCTCAGCGCCCGGTTCATCGTGGTCGACGGCGCGGTGCAGGTGTTCACGGAGGTGGGTTCGGAGCGGTCGGCGCCGCCGGACCGGGACAGCTTCGGCTGGCGGGTGCTGAGCGCGCTGGTCGACTCGGTCACGACGTGGGTCGCGCCGCGGGCCGACGCGTTCGAGGTGCACATCGACCTGGTCAAGCGGTCACTGGGGACGGTGGATGCGTGACGGGGTCCGACGGGGGCACGACACGGTCCGGCACCCAGGGGGACTACGACCACCTGGCGCCGCTGTTCGTCCGGCTCGCCGCGACCGCCAAGGACGACCCGGAGCGGGAGCGGCTGCGCGACGAGTTGGTGACCGAGCACCTGCCCGTGGCCAAGCACATCGCGCGGCGGTTCGGGCACCGCGGTGAGCCGTACGACGACCTGGTGCAGGTCGCCACGGTCGGTCTGATCAACGCGGTGGACCGGTTCGACCCGGAGCGGGGCAGCGACTTCCTGTCGTTCGCGGTGCCCACGATCATGGGCGAGGTCCGCAAGTACTTCCGGGACTCCAGCTGGTCGGTGCGGATGCCGCGGCGGCTCAAGGAGCTGCACCTGGCGATCAACGCGGGGTCCGCGCGGCTGTCGCAGGAGCTGGGCCGGGCGCCGACGCCGAGCGAGCTGGCGCAGCACCTCGGGCTGAGCCGGGAGGAGATCCACGAGGGGCTGGCGGCGGGCAACGCCTACCACAGCGCGTCGCTGGACGACCTGCTCGTGGCGGACGACAGCTCGATCTCGCTGGGCAGCACGCTGGGCGAGGAGGACCCGGAGCTGGAGGCGATCGAGCAGCGGGAGGCGTTGCACCCGTTGCTGGAGAAACTGCCGGAGCGGGAGCGGAAGATCGTCGTGATGCGGTTCTTCGGGAACATGACGCAGACGCAGATCGCGCAGAAGGTCGGGATCTCGCAGATGCACGTGTCGCGGTTGCTGGCGAAGACGCTGCGGCAGCTGCGCGAGGGTCTGACCGAATAGGACTCCTCCGGACAGCGCTCCGCCGGAGTGGACTGTTCCGGCGAGGACTGTGCCGCGGGGGACTGTCGCGCCGAGGACGGTCGCGCCGAACATTCGAGGCCGCCTGACTTCCGGGTCAGGCGGCCTCGGCGTGTTCAGAGGGGTGTCGGATTGCGTGTCGGGTTGCGTGTCGGGTTGCGTGTTCGGCCTCGGCATTCGGGGGTCGGAACGGGAGGCTCGCCGGACGGTCAGGCGGCGGAGCGGCGGCGGTTCGCGATGATGCGGCGGCGCTCGTCCTCCCCCATACCGCCCCAGACGCCGTATGGCTCCTGCACCGCCAACGCGTGCTCGCGGCACGGGTCCACGACCGGACAACGGGCGCAGAGTTGCTTGGCCTTCTCCTCCCGGGCCGCACGGGCGGAACCCCGTTCGTTGTCCGGGTGGAAGAACACGGCACTGTCACGGCCTCGGCACAACCCCTCCTTCTGCCAGTCCCAGACGTCGGTCACGGGCTTGGGCAAGCGCGCGGTGCTGGTCATCGGATGAACCCCCTAGCGGTGTCACATGTCCTTGATCACGGCGTACCCGCTGGTCCGGGGAGGGCAAACGTGGTGCGCCTCATCGGATTACCCGAGGGCCCGATTCGTTCGGGCTCCTGATCACTCCGGTTCCTCCTGCGCGAGCCGCTCGTCGAGGGTTTCGCCCTCGCGCAGCTCACGCTTCGTGGTGCCGTGGCGGTCGGCGCCGCTCCAGTGCTCGGGCGGCTCGACGCCCTGCTCCAGCGGGTCGACGTCGAGTTCGTCCTCGTCCAGCTGTTCGGTCTCGTCCAGCGGACGTTCGTTCGGATCGGTCATCGCGCACCTCCGGGTGATCGGCTCGCGGGTGACTGGGCGGTGAGCGCGGGCGCCACCGTCTCGGCCCAGAACGAGAAGAACCGCTCCTGGTCCGGGCCGATCTGCTGGACGTAGATCTCGTCGTAGCCGGCGTCGGCGTACTCGCGGACCGCGTCCACGTACGGCTGCGGATCGGGGCCGACGGGCAGCGCGGACGCCACCATCTCCTCGGTGACCAGCGTCGAGGCCTGCTCGAAGTGCCGCGGCGTGGGCAGCACCTGTGCCAGTTCGCCGGGCAGCTGCTCGTTGGCCCACAACCGGTGCGCGGTCTTCACACCGGCCTCGGCGGAGTCCGCGTGGCACACCTTGAACCCGGCCTGGGTCGGCTTGCCCTCGCCGCCGGCGGACCGGAACTTCGAGATCAACGAGGAGTCCGGCATGGTCGAGCACAGTCCGTCGCCGATCCGCCCGGCGAGGTCCGCCGCCTTCGGCCCGAACGCCGACACGTACACCGGAACGGGTGACGGCGGCAGCGTGTAGAGCCGGGCGTTCTCGACCGTGTAGTGCCGGCCGCGGTGGCTGACCTCGTCGCCCGTCCACAGTGCCCGCATGACCTCGACGGCCTCTTCCAGCATCTCCAGCCGTTCCGGCGCGGACGGCCACGGGTCGCCGAAGATGTGCTCGTTCAGCGCCTCACCGCTGCCCACACCGAGGGTGAACCCGCCGCGGCACTGGACGGCGGCCGTCGCGGCGGCCTGGGCCACCACGGCCGGGTGAATCCGGACTGTCGGACAGGTGACGGCGGTCGTCACGGGCAGCGAGGTGACCTCGGACAGCGCGCCGATGACGGACCACACGAACGGGCTGTTGCCCTGCTCGGCGTTCCACGGGTGGTAGTGGTCGGAGATCCACAGCCGCTCGAAACCGGCCTGTTCCGCCCACCGCGCCTGCCGCACCAGCTCACGCGGTCCGGACTCCTCGCTGGAGAGGAAGTAACCCATCGAGACCATGGCCGACGGTTACCCGCGCAGGAATTCCTGAACCTTGGTCCGCACGCCGCGCCGCACCACGTCCCACGCGTCCGGGTCGCCCCTCAGCATCGCCTCGACGGTGGCCTTGGTCTGGTCGAACGTCGTGTGCGGCGGGATCGGCGGCACGTTCGGGTCGCACCGGACGTCCAGCACGACGGGCTTGGTCGCGGTCAGCGCCCGGTCCCACGCCGCGCCGAGGTCCGCCGGGTCGTCCACGTCGACGCCCTCCAGCCCGATCGACCGGGCGAACGCGGCGTAGCCGACGTCGGGCAGCACCTGGGACTGCTCGAACTTGGGTTCGCCGCCCATGGCCCGCAGCTCCCACGTCACCTGGTTGAGATCGTTGTTGTGCAGCACGCACACCACGCAGCGCGGGTCGGCCCACTCCTCGTGGTAGCGGGCGATGGTGATCAGCTCGGCGAGCCCGTTCATCTGCATCGCGCCGTCGCCGACGAGCGCCACGGCGGGCCGGTCGGGGTGGGCGAACTTCGCGCCGATCGCGTACGGGACGCCGGCGCCCATGGTGGCGAGCGTGCCCGACAGCGATCCGCGCATCCGGCCGCGCAGCTTCACCAGCCGTGCGTACCAGTTGGCCGCGCTGCCGGAGTCGGCGGTGACGATCGCGTCCTCGGGGAGCCGGGGCGACAGCTCCCACATGATCCGCATCGGGTTCACCGGCTCGGCGTCCACAAAGGACTGTCGGCGCAAGGTCTCCCACCAGTCGGCCACGTTGCGCTCGACGGTCTCCCGCCACGACCGGTCCTCCTTGCGCCGCACCGCTCGCAACACCGCCCGCAACGTCGCGGAGGCGTCACCGACGAGGTTGACCTCGGTCGGGTAGCGCATGCCGATCATCCGACCGTCGACGTCGACCTGAACGGCACGCGCGGCGTCGAACGCGGGCAGGAACTGCGAGTAGGGGAAGCTGGAGCCGACGATCAGCAACGTGTCGCAGTCGCGCATCAGCTCGTAGCTGGGCCGGGTGCCGAGCAGTCCGATCGACCCGGTCACCCACGGCTCGTCGTCGGGCAGCACGTCCTTGCCCAGCAACGCCTTCGCCACGCCCGCGCCGAGCACGTCGGCGAGTTCGCGCACCTCGTCGGCGGCTCCGCGGGCGCCCTGGCCGACGAGGATCGCCACCCGCTCCCCCGCGTTCAGCACCTCCACCGCGCGCCGCACGTCCTCCTCCGACGGCACGGCGGTGGCCCACGAATGGCTCGGCGCGCTCGACGGCACGTGCTTGAACGCGTGTTCCGGCGGCGAGTACTCCAGCTCCTGCACGTCCGCCGGGATGATCAACGCGGTGGGCGCGCGCTGCGACTCGGCGGTGCGGATGGCCCGGTCCAGCGCGTTGGGCAGCTGCTCGGGCACCGTCACGTCGACCAGGTACTCGGAGGCGACGTCCTTGAACAGCGAGTGCAGGTCGACTTCCTGCTGGTAGCTGCTCCCCATAGCGGTGCGGGCGGTCTGGCCGACGATCGCGACCACCGGCACGTGGTCGAGCTTGGCGTCGTACAGGCCGTTGAGCAGGTGGATCGCGCCGGGCCCTGACGTGGCCAGGCACACCCCGACCCGGCCGCTGAACTTCGCGTAGCCGACGGCTTCGAGCGCGGACATCTCCTCGTGCCGGGACTGGATGAACCGCGGCTGGTCGTCGTGGCGCCCGAAGGCCGCGACCAGCCCGTTGATGCCGTCACCCGGATAGGCGAAGACGTGCTCGACACCCCAGTCGCGGAGGCGGCGCAGCATGTAGTCGGCGACGGTGGTGGTCATGGCGTCCTCCCTCGAAAGGAAGGGGTTACCCGACCAGCCGCCCGGCTAAAGCGGGAGCAGCATCCGGCCGCCCACCAGGAGGGTGCCGATCGTGACGACGGCGAACAGCATCACCCACATCAGGCCGGGCACGCGGGTGATCCGGGCCAGCTGGTCCGCGTCGGACTGCGGCGCGCGCCCGCGCCGCCGCCTGCGCTGCAACTCGCCCACCGGCCGCACACCGCCCAGGAGCAGGAACCACGTCACGAACAGCGCGAACGACGCCTGCCACTCGGTCGTGGCGTACCAGGACACGGCGAACATCACCCCGCCGGTCAGCACGACCGACAGCACGCCGAACGCGTTGCGGATCATGACCAGCATCCCGGCGAGCAGCACCACCGTGGCCCACAGCAGGGGCCTGACCTGCTCGGACGTCACCAGCGCCGCCGCGCCCAGGCCGAGCAGGGACGGCGTCACGTACCCGGCGAAGTACATCAGCACCACGGCGAGCCCGGTGGGCCGTCCGCGCGACACCGTGACCCCGGACGTGTCCGAGTTCAGCTTGATGCCCTCCAGCCGGCGGCCGGTGAGCAGCGCGACGAGGGCGTGCCCGGCCTCGTGCGCGATGGTGATGACGTGCCTGCTGTACCGCCACACGCCGGGGCTGGCCACCAACACCAGCGCCAGCACGGCGGGAGCCCATTTCGTCAGAGTCGACATCACCGACCAGCATGCCAGGGGCTTGCACCGCTGGTCCGCGCCGGCACCTTGAACGTGAGGGCATGCAGCAGTGCACGGTCCGCGGGACCGTGCACTGTTGCCTCATGTGTCAGTGGCCGCGCCGTGCCCTGTGCTGTTCGACGGCCGGGTCGACCGGCTGGACCGGCCGCGGCTGCACGGTCGGGTCCATCGACTCGATCCGGTCGTTCGGGTGCACGCCCGAACGCTGGGTCGGCATCTCCTGGGTGGTCGGATCCATCTGCGCCTGCGGATCCCGGATGCTCGCGCGCTGGTCCGCCACCGGGCGCTCGTCGATCGGGCGTTCGGCGACCGGCTGCTCGACCACCGGCTCCGTCACCAGCTTGCGCCGGGCCGGGAGCACCGCGATCAGCAGACCCACGGCGGCGAGGCCGAGGTGCAGCCAGTTGTCGTTGGTGTTCAACGCCAACGGGTTGCCCAGCCCCGAAACCGGGTTGGTGGCGAAGACACCGGCCAGAGCGAGGCCCCAAAGCGCTACCAAGCCATAGCCGAGGAACAGCAGCCAGCCGTAGAGCCTGGCCAGACCGGACGTGCTCGCCATCACCAGGCCGAGCACACCGAACACCAGGTGGACCACGTTGTGCAGCGGGTTGAGCGCGAACCCGAGCAGCGTCGCGTGCTGATCACCCGCGAAATCGCCGAACCCGGTCCGCACGAAGCCCAGCACACCCAACGCGAGGAAGACCAGGCCGACCAGGCCCGCCAACACCTGGGCGGGCTGGAGACCCGCGACCTTGACACGACCGGCGGTCGAGTGGTGGGTCATCTCGCCCTCCAACTGAGGACCACGAGCCCGTCTTGCACGGGCTCCGGACGACCACCGACTACCCCCGCGCCCCGAACGGCAAACCAATGACAGACCCGGTGGAGGCGGGCGCACGAGCCCGCCCCCGTTCCCGACAGGAGTCCCACACCCCGTCGTGCCGGGGTTTTCTTCCGTCCCGACCCACCCCATGAAGGCCGGGCCGGCGTGCCGCGCGAATCACCATTCCGACACCGCGACCGAATAGGCCGGACCAGTTATCGGAACAATTCCGCGCCGTCTCGCCGGATCACCGTGCGCACAGGTCAGGAGCGTGCGCCCGCATTACCGGAGACGCGCGTCGCCGAGCCGTTCCACTCGGTTTCCCTGCTCTCCACGATGATCCCCTCCGATTGGCCGGACACCACTGCGGTGTCCATACGACTATCCCGCCGGAGAGGTGTTGTGGTCAAAGGAATTACCGCTCCCCGCCGGGTTCGCTTGACCTCCAGTTAGCTCGAACTCCTAGCGTTGCGGGCAGACCACAGGCAGAGGGGACTACGAAGATGCGCGCCATCCGCCAGCACGAGTTCGGTCCGGCCGAGAACCTGCGCTACGAGGAGACGCCCGACCCGGAGCCGGGGCCCGGCCAAGTCCGGATCACGGTGTCCGCGGCGGGGGTGCACCTGCTCGACACGACCATCCGCCGCGGTGAGGGCGGCGGGCCGTTCCCGCTGCCGTCACTGCCCATGACGCCGGGCCGGGAGGTCGCCGGCGTCGTCACGCGAGTGGGTGACGGGGTCGAGGCGCACTGGCTGGGCAAGCGGGTCACCGCCCACCTCGGGCAGGCGAGCGGCGGTTATGCCGAGTTGGCGGTGGCGAACGCGGCGTCGCTGCACGAGCTGCCGGACCACGTGTCGGACGAGGCGGCGGTGGCCATGATCGGCACCGGCCGGACCGCTGTCGGGGTGCTGCGGATCGCGGAGATCACCTCGGACGACGTGGTGCTGGTGACGTCGGCCGCGGGCGGGTTGGGCGCGTTGTTCGTGCAGGAGGCCAAGGCGGTCGGGGCCAAGGTGGTCGGTGTCGCGAGCACCGCCAAGCTGGACCTGGTCCGGGAGTTGGGCGCGGACGTGGTGGCCGACTACACCCGACCCGGCTGGTCGGAGGGGATCGGCGAGGTGACCGTCGTGCTCGACGGCGTCGGCGGCGCACCCGGCCGCGAGGCGCTGGACCTGCTGGGCGTCGGCGGCCGGATCGTGCTGTTCGGCTGGTCCGCCGGCGAGCCCACGCGCATCGAGACCGCCGACCTCTACCGCCTCGGCATCACCGCCACGGTCGCGGTCGGGCCGCGGATGATGAAGGGCACCAACCTGCGCGGGCTGGAGGAACTGTCGCTGCGCGCTCTGGCCGACCAGCGCCTCACGCCGCTGACCACGGTGTTCCCGCTCAGCGAGGCCGCCAAGGCGCACGCCGCGCTGGAAGGCCGCGCCACCGTGGGCAAGGTCGTGCTCAAGCCCTGAACGGGTGAATGCCCCCGTGCGACGTGCGCACGGGGGCATTCAGTACCTAGACGGGAACCGTGACGATCCGCTCCCCCTCGAAGTTGCGGACCTCGACCGCGGCGACGTCCTCGGGCGCGATGAGCGCCGAGCCGTCCAGGTTGGTGCCGTCCTTCTCGCCGGCCGGGGAGACGAGCCAGCTGCCGGCCTCGTGGCTGCTGCCGTCCTTGGCGACGACGAACAGCTTGCACTTCTCGCCCTTCGCGACGCCCGCGACGGACGCGTTCACCCGCACCCACCCGGCGGCGGGCCTGACCTGCGCGGTCATCCGGGCGCCGGTCACCGGGTCGGTGGCCGACCCGAGCCTGGTCCCGGCCGGCGGCGCGGGCAGCGTGGTGTGCTGCTGGGCCTGGCCGCCGTCGGGCGCGGTGCCCCGGCCGACCGCGAAACCGCCGCCCAGCACGATCGCGGCCACCGCCGCCGCGGCCAACCCCATGCCGATCCTCCGACGGACCACCCGGCTGTCGCGTTCGGACCGCACCTGCCGCAGCGTCCGCTGCAACAGCAGGTCACCGCCGTCGGGCGGGCCGTCGAGCAGCGCCTCGGGGGGCACCTCGCCCATCACCTCCTCCATCACCCGCAGCCCGTCCACCTCGGCGCGGCACCGCGGGCAGGACGCCAAGTGGTCCTCCACGGCACGCGCCTCCCGCTCGTCGAGCACGCCGAGCACATAGGCGCCCAGCAGCTGTGGATCGTGGTTCGTGGTCATCCGGCCACCCCCTTCAGCGCGACCTGTTGCCCGACGAACGTCTCTCTCAGGGCCCGCAGCGCGTAGTGCGATCTCGATTTCACCGTGCCCGGCGGCACCCCCAGCGCCTCGGCCGCCTCGGTCACGCTCCGGCCCCGGAAGTAGATCTCCATCAGCACGTCGCGGTGGTCGGACGACAACCGGTCCAGGGCCTCGAGCACCACCATCGAGTCCACCACGGAATCGGCGTGGTCGCGCTGCACCGGCGGGGCCTCGGGCGTCTCGGCCACCTCCCGCGGTCTCGCCGCCTTCGCCCTGATCCGGTCGGTGACGATGTTGCGCGTCACGGTGAGCAGCCAGCCGCGGACCGAGCCCTTGCCGTTGACCAGGGCGTCCGGGTGCCGCCAGGCGCGCACGAGGGTTTCCTGGACGACGTCCTCGGCCGCCGCCCGGTCACCGGTCAACCGCGTCGCGTACGCGAGCAGCGCCCGGCCGTGTTCCTCGTAGAGGGACCGGACCAGTGCCTCGTCGGCCGCGGCCTCCCGTTTCCGGGACCACAGAGCCGCCATCCACCCACTCCTCTCGTCAACTCCCTCCCCGGACACGGATGTCGGACCGGTTCGGTTCACCGTGGGCGGAAGAAGTTCCTAGGAGCAGTTCTCGCCGGTGTTCAAGCAGGCCGTGACGCGGTCCATCAGCGGCACTGGCATGACGTTGACGAACATGGCGTGGTCGGTGCCGGGATCGCGCAACTGCTCGGGGAAGCTGTCGATGGCGTACGGGGCGCCGTCGGGCACGTCGTAGGCGACCCGGACGCGCAGCTTCGGCACCGGGAACGTCCCGGTCCGGCACACCCCGTTGGCGGCCGGGAACTCGACGTGCGCCCGGTGGCTCGGGCTGTCGGTGTTGCGGCCGTCCCAGCAGCTGGGGAACTCGAACGTGCGCAGGACCTTGCCGCCGGGCGCGCATTCGGGGTAGCGGTCGGTGTGCCGGTCCTCGAACCCGGTGCAGCTCCACCGCGCCCGGCCGCGTCCGGTGTTCAGCGCGGCCGGGTCGCCGGTGATCATGCGCAGGAACCGGGGCATCGCCACGACCCGGCTGACCGGGCTGCCGGCGAACGTGATGTCCACGTCCGCCGGCGGCAGCACCTCACCGGTGTTGCCGTGCACCCCGCCGCCGGGCTCGTGCTCGTCGTGGCCGGTGCGGTCGGTCAGCCGCAGCACCGGCCAGTAGTAGGTGGACGGGTCGCCGGCCCGGCAGGTGGTCCCGGCCGCGGCCAGCGACTCGTCCGTGGAGCCGGCGTTCGTGCTGGTGTTGCCGACGTACTCGTGGGTGTGGTGCGCGCCGAACGGCTGCCCCGGCGCGATGACCATGTTGTCCGCGTTGAGGTGACGCGACTCGTTGCGCCCGCAGTCGACGGCGAACGTGCCGGTCGAGGCGTCCTCGGTGGTGATCGCCGAGTCCACCGCCACCGGCACTTCGTCAATGGCCACGGTGCGGCTGTCCGCGCAGCCGGCGACCAGCACGAGCACCAGCGACAAGGACGCCCATCTCACGGACGACAGCCTATTCAGTTCAGCTGCACGCGGAGGATGCGGGTGTTGGAGTTGTTGGGAGTGCTGTCCTTGTCACCGTCGCTGGTCGTCAGCCACAGACTGCCGTCCGGCGCCGGTTCGACCGTGCGCAGCCGGCCGTAGGTGCCCTGGAAGTGGGTCGTCTCGGAACCGACCGACGTGCCACTGATCTCCAGCCGGTAGAGCCTGCTGCCGCGCAAAGCCGCGACGTACAGGGCGTTGTTGACGATGGCGATGCCGCTGGGCGAGGCGCTGGCCGTGGTCCACGTCCGTTTCGGCGCCACGTAACCGGAGCAGTTGCCGGACGTGCCCTCACAGGCGGGCCAGCCGTAGTTGCCGCCCTTCTGGGACAGGTTCAGCTCGTCCATCACGCTGTTGCCGAATTCGGCCTGCCACAACCGGCCCTGGCCGTCGAACGCCAGGCCCTGCACGTTGCGGTGGCCGTAGGTCCACACGTACCGGGCGTTGCCGCCGTTGCCGTAGAACGGGTTGTCGGTCGGCGCGGAGCCGTCGGTGTTGAGCCGCAACACCTTTCCGCCCAGGTTGGCGAGGTCCTGCGCCCAGTTCGCGTTCTGGCCGTCGCCGGTGCCCGCGTACAGCTTGCCGTCCGGGCCGAACCGCAGCCGGCCGCCGTTGTGGTAGCGGTTGCGCGGGATGCCGGTGAGCAGCACCTGGAGCGAACTCGCCACCAACGCGTTGTTCTGCACCTTGATCCGCACGATCCGGTTGTCGTTCGCGGCGGTGTGGTAGACGTACAGGTAGTTGTCGGCGGCGAAGGTCGGCGAGACCTCCACGCCGAGCAGGCCGCCTTCTCCGCTCGTGCCCGCGACGCCCGGCACGGCGCCCAGGTTCGTCTTCACGCCGGACGGCGACAGCTTGACGATGTCGAACGCGTCGCGCCTGGTGTAGACGCCGGAGCCGTCAGGCAGGAAGTCCAAGCCCCACGGGAGATCCGTCTCGGTGGCGAGCTGCGTGACCGTGCCGACCTGGTCGCCGCCGGACGGCGTGGTGGCGGTGACCGGCGTGCTCGGGTCGGAGGCGTTGCCGACCGCGTCGAACGCCCGGACGGTGAACGTGTACGCGGTGTTCGGGCTGCGCCCGCCGATGGTGGCCGACGTGCCGGTGGCGTCACCGACCTTCGCGCCGCCGGCGTGCACCTCGTAGCGGGTCACGCCGATGTTGTCGGTGGAAGCGTTCCACGCCAGGGACACCGAGTTCGCCGTGACGCCGGTGGCGCGCAGGCCGGTCGGCGCGGTGGGCTTCTCCGTGTCGGCCTGCGCGGGCGGTGTGCGCACCTCGGTGTTGTTGCTGGCCTGGGAGATGTTGCCGGCGGCGTCCTTGGCGTTGACGTAGAAGATGTAGGTGCCGTTGGGGTTCAGGCCGGTGACGGTGGTGGACGTGCCGGTGACCGACTTGACGAACTGGCCCTGCTGGTAGACCTCGTAGGACGTGACGCCGACGTTGTCGGTGGCCGGGTCCCAGGCCAGGTCGACGGACGTGGACGTGATGTTGGCGGAACGCAGGTTCGGCGGCGGGGACGGCGGCACGGTGTCCGCCTGGCCGGTCTCGCCGAAGACCTGGAACTCCTGCAAGGAGTAGCCGTAGTACGACGCCGTGCGGCACCGCGTGGTGCCGTACACCCGGACGTACCGGCCCCGGCCGCTGACCACCAGGTCTTCGACACCGCCCTGGCCGGCGGCGGTCGAGTGGATGCTCGTCCACGTGGTCGCGTCGGCCGACGTCTCGACCCGGTACGCGCGGGCGCAGGACAGGTCCCACTGGAGCCGGACCCTCGTGATGGTCGCGGTGACGCCGAGGTCGACGTAGATCCACGACGGGTCGATGCCGCCCACGCTGGCCCAGCGGGTGGACGACGTGCCGTCCACCGCCAGACCGGCCGCGAAGCCCTGGCCGGCCGAGGAGGCGACCGCCCGTTTTCCCTGGGACAGCAGGACGGGGGCCGCGCTCGCCGGCGCGGCGGACACCAAGGTGGCCGCGAGCACGGCCAAGGTGGTGGCAAAGGTCGTCGACAGACGCCGGGTGCGGGACGCTGAGCGTCGGTTGGGTACGCCTCGGTTCGGTACGCCTGGGCTGGGCGCCACAGAAGCCTCCACGGGTCGTTGTCGTGCGCTGACCTGGGCGGAGGCAGGTCGGGTCATCGTCTGTGACCTAAAACGGTAAAGGCTTTCCCCGGTGGCGTCCAGTCTGTGGCGTCCAGTGGGCCGTTACGCGTACAGCTCGTTGTACCGCTCGGCGTGGGTGCTGTGGACGACCCTGCGCTTGACCTTCAACGTCGGCGTCAGCTCGCCGTCGTCCTGGCTCAGGTCCCGGTCCAGGATCGTGAAGCGCTTGACCTGGGAGAGGTGGGAGAAGTGGGAGTTCGCCTCGTCCACGACCTGCTGGATCAACGCCTGGACCTCGGGTGTCCGGGCCAGGGTCGGGAGGTCGGCGGGCAGGCCCTGCGCGGTGGCCCAGGGGACGACCTCGTCCTGGTCCAGGGTGATCAGGGCGACCAGGTACGGCTTGCGGTCGCCGTACACGACGGCGTGGGAGATCCAGCGGGACTGGCGGAGCTGGTTCTCGACGTTGGCCGGGGCGATGTTCTTGCCGCCCGCGGTGATGATGATGTCCTTCTTGCGGCCGGTAATGGTGACGAAGCCGTCGTCGTCGACCTCGCCCAGGTCACCCGTGTGCAGCCAGCCGTCGGTGAGCACTTCGGCGGTGGCGGCGGGGTTGTTCCAGTAGCCCGCGAACACGTGCGGGCCGTTCATCAGGATCTCGCCGTCCTCATCCACCTTGAGCTGGAGGCCCGCCATGCCGAACGTGCCGACGGAGCCCAACTTGTGCCGTGTCAACGTGTTCACCGTGCCCACGCCGGTGGACTCGCTCATCCCGTACCCCTCCAGCACGGGCACGCCGGCGGCGGTGAAGAACTCCAGCACCTCGACCGAGATCGGCGCCGCGCCGGACAGCGCCTGGCGCAGCCGGCCGCCGAAGATCGCCCGCACCTTGGCGAACACCGGGTCCACGGTGGCGAACGCGGCGGCCAGGTCCGGCGGCAGGGGTCGACCGGCGGCCTGGAGCTCGCGGACCGCCAGCCCGACCTTGACCGCTTGGCGCAGCTGGTCTTCCGGCACACCGGCGGTGGCGGCCGTGTAGACCTTCTCGAAGATCCGGGGCACGGACGGCAGGTACGTCGGCCGCACCTGGGCCAGCTCCGGCACGATCTTCGTCGCGTCACCGCCGTAGAACGCCAGCGTGGCGCCGACGTGCATCGCGGACAGGTGCACGATCTGCGCGAACACGTGCGCCAACGGCAGGAACAGGTACACCACGTCGTCCACCAGGACGTACGACAGCTCCTCGGTGAGCCGGCACATGGTGATGAAGTTCCGGTTGGTCAGCACGCAGCCCTTGGGCGGGCCGGTGGTGCCGGAGGTGTAGATGATGACGGTCGGGTCGTCGGGGTCGATCGCGGCGCGGCGGTCGTCCAGCTCGGCGGGCAGCGGCGACGTGCGGCCCTGCGACCGGAGTTCGGCCAGGCCGCCGTCGTCCATGACGATCACGTCGCGCAGCGCCGGCGCCTGGTCGCGGATCCCGTCGACCTTGGCCCGCTGCTCAGTGGTCTCCGCGATCAGGAGCACGGCGCCCGAGTCGCCGATGATCCACGCGCACTCCTCCGGCGCGCTGGACGCGTAGATCGGCACCACCACGCCGCCCGCCGCGAGCACCGCCAGCTCCACCGCCGACCACTCGGGCCGGGTCTCGGACAGCACGCACACCCGGTCGCCGGGCGCGATGCCCAGGTGCACCAGGCCGGACGCCAACTCCATGACCCACTCGGCGACCTCGGTGTACGTCAGGTCGTGCCACTGCCCGTCGCGCAGGTGGCGCCAGGCCACCCGGTCGTCGTGCACCTGGGCGGCCACGAAGGGCAGGTCGGCGGTGACGCGCGCCGTGGTCACGGGCATGGCGGTGCTCCTCACTTGGCGGGCTGGACGGGCTGCGCCGGCTGGACGGGGGTGACGTGCACGCGGACGCCGTTGAGGACGGCGGTGCCGGAGAGCGGGTCCACGGCCAGGTCGTCGGTGAGCAGGTTGACGTTCACGCCGGGGTGGGCCTCGGCGGTGGCGAGGCGGGTGCCGGGCCGGTCGTGGCCCCAGCCGTGCGGCAGGCTGACCACTCCGGCGGCCATGTCGGCGCTGACCTCCACGGTGGCCTCGACCTCGCCGACCCGTGACGTCACGCGGGCCGGGCCGCCGTCCACCAGGCCGATCCGGTCGGCGTCGTCCGGGTTGACCAGCAGCGTGCACAGCTGCTTGCCCTTCACCAGCACCGGCACGTTGTGCAGCCACGAGTTGTTCGACCGCAGGTGCCGGCGGCCGACCAGCACCAGACCGTCGACCGGCGTGCGCAACGCTTCGAGCACGCGCGGCACGTCGGCCGCGATCGGGTCCGGGCACAGCTCGATCCGGCCGGACGGGGTGCGCAGGATCTCCGGCACGCGGCTGGTCAACGGCCCGAGGTCGACGCCGTGCGGCTGGTCGAGCAGGGCGTCCACCGACAGCCCGTACGGGCCGGACCGCAGGCGTGCGTCCAACAGCCGTTCCTCGCGGGTGTGCGGCGATTCGCCGGACAGGCCGACCAACGCGTCGAGGTCGGCGTCGGGGCCCAGACCTGCGAAGATGCCGGTCAGCCGCAGCAGGATGTCGCCCTCGTCGGGTTCACCGGGGGTCGGCTCTACGGCGGGGCGGGAGTACTTGGCCACGTTCCGCACCGCGAACGACAGGAACGCGAGGTCGTAGTGGCCGCGTCGGCTGGGCGGCGGTGGCGGCAGGATCACGTCGGCGTGCCGGGTGGTCTCGTTGAGGTACGGGTCGACCGAAACCATGAAGTCCACAGTGGACAGGGCGGCGTCGAGGCGGGCGGAGTTGGGCAGGGACAGCGCGGGGTTGCCCGCCACGGTGACCAGCGCGCGGACCTGGCCGGGGCCGGGCGTCCCGATCTCGTCGGCCAGCGTGACCGCCGGGAGCTCCCCCGCCACCTCGGGCAGTCCGCGCACCCGGCTGTGCCACCGGCCGGTCGTGAAACCCTTGCCCGTACCCGTGCCGCGCCGCATGTGCGCGGGCAGCGGGAACATCGCGCCGCCGGGCCGGTCCAGGTTGCCGGTGAGGATGTTCAGCACGTCGACCAGCCAGCTCGCGACCGTGCCGAACTCGACCGTCGTGGTGCCGATCCGCCCGTACACGGCCGCGCGAGGCGCCGCCGCGAGCCGGTGCGTCAACGCCCGGATCTCGTCCGCGGCGACACCGCACCGCGACGCCACCGCCTCCGGGGTGAACGGCTCGCTCAACGCCCGCACCCCGTCCACCCCGGTGACGTGCGGGGCGAGGGCGCCGAGGTCGACCAGGTCCGCGGCGAACAGCTCGTTCACCATGGCCAGCAACAGGAACACGTCCGTGCCCGGCACGATCGGCAGGTGCCGGTCGGCCGCGGCGGCGGTGCGGCTGCGCCTCGGGTCGACCACGACGAACGCCCCGCCGCGCTTGCGGAGCGCCTTGAGCCGGCCCGGCACGTCCGGCACGGTCCACAGGCTGCCGTTGGAGGAGAACGGGTCCGCGCCCAGCAGCAGGAGGAAGTCCGTGCGGTCGATGTCGGGCACGGGGATGGTGAAGATCCCGCCGTAGAGCAGGCCGGACGACACGTGCTTGGGCATCTGGTCCACGGTGGCAGCGGTGAAGACGTTGCGCGAGTCGAGCGCCTTGCGCAGCACGCCCGCGTACAGGCCGCCGGCCAGCGAGTGGACGGTCGGGTTGCCCAGGTACATGGCCACCGCGTCCCGGCCGTGTTCGGCGATGATCGCGGTCAGCTTTTCGTCCACCAGGGTGAACGCCTCGTCCCAGGACACGGGTTCGAACTCGCCGTCGCGGCGGGCGAGGGGCGTTCGGAGGCGGTCCGGGTCGGCGTCCAGCGCGCCGAGCGAGGCGCCTTTGGGGCAGAGGAAGCCGTTGCTGAAGGTGTCCTTCCGGTCGCCTCGGACGGCGGTGATGCGGTCGTCCTCGACGGTCAACTCCAGGCCGCAGGTGGCCTCGCACAGCGGGCAGGTGGTGTAGGCGGTGCGCATGGGACTCCTCAACGGACGGTCCGGGCGGACGCGAGCGGGTGCAGCCGACCGGCGGACGTGAGGCCGATCAGCTCGCTCAGCGCGGCGACGACCATCTCCGGCTTGGCCAAGCAGTCGCCCAACCGAAACCCCACCACCGCCCGGGATCCAAGCCGCACCGGGTCCACGTCGACCGGTTCGCCGTGGCAGACGAGGCGGCCGAAGGGGGCGAGCAGGGCCAGCGCGCCGTCGACCGGGCTGGGACAGGTCGGGAATGTGGCGGTCGCGAGCGCGCCGGGCAGAGGGGTGCCGCTCGGCAACACACCCGCCGGAAGCGGGCCGGTCTGGTGGGTGGACGTGTTCGCGGGGAGGCCGACCACGACGTCGACCAGGCCTCCGGCGAGCAGCCGTTCGGTGAGGCCGGGCGCGGACGAGTCCACTGCGATGTCGGCACCGAGCCGCACCGCCAGCCGCCGCTGAGCCTGGGTCGGCGCGGTGGCCACCACCCGGCCCGCGCCGAAGCTCACCGCGAGCTGCACGGCCAGCGCACCCACCCCGCCCGCCGCGTCGTGCACCAGGACCGACTCACCCTGCCGCAGGTGCGCACACGTCCGGAGGAGGTGCCACGCGGTGACGCCGTGGTGGGCCAGGGCCAGCGCGGAGGCGTCGTCGATCTCGGCGGGCAGCGGGAAGCGGAAGCCGTCGAACGACAGCTCCCGACGCCCGGCGTCCGCGATGACCTCCACACCGACCAGGCAACACCGGAAGTTACCGGTCGGTTAGTGGGGACTCCACGACAACTAAGCGGCCGACTCGAAGGCGCCGGTGGTCAGGGCTGCTTGTAGTACGGGTACGGCGGATCCTGGTGCATCTGCTGGATCCGCCGGGTGCGGCGGCGACTCCGCCCGACCAGCACGGCGATCACGCCGCCGATCAAAAGCAGCAGGAGGATGCCGACACCGGCGACCCAACCCCCGGTCGAGCTGCCACCCGTCGCCTCGGGCCGGATCTGGCGCGCGCCGTACGTCTGCTCCAGCTCCTTGGCGGTGACTCCGCGCGGTTTGCCGTTGACGGTGACCACCAGCTCGTCGATTTCACCCTGGTACGTGTCCCAGGCGGCGCGGGCGATGCGCGCGCCGGTGTCGTCCGTGTCGGTCGTGACGGCTGAGATGGTCAACCGGTCGCGGCCGTTGGACGTCTGGTGGTGGACCGAGACGTTGGTGTACCCGTCCTCCTGGATGCGGGACTGGAGGTCCGCCAGGTCGGCGAGCGAGGCGCACCCCGCGGCCACCAGGAAGGCCGTCAGCAGGGCGAGCAGGCGCACAGTGGCAAGTCTTTTCACGAAGTCCCCCCGGACGACACGAGTGACAGGACCCGCGGCTCCGTGGGAGGGCGCCGCCGTGCGAGGAGAGTACGTGAGCGGACACGCCGTCCGGCTGACTTCCGGCAAATCTTTGCTCAGGCGCGGGCGTCCAGGGCGCGGGCCAGCTCAAGGCGCGAGGACACGTGCAGCTTGGCGTAGATGCGGGACAGGTAGACCTCGATGGTGCGCGGGCTGTAGTGCAGGGCGGCGGCGATGTCCCGGTTCCGCATCCCCTGCTGCACCAGCCGGGCGACGTTCTCCTCCGCCTCGGTCAGCACGCCGGGCGCCTTGGCACGGGCTCGTGGCACCTTCGCGCCGAGTTCGCGCAGCCGACCGCCCGCTTGGCGGCGCAGGCCGTGCGCGCCCAGGCGTTGGAACAGGGCGTAGGCGTCGAGGAGTTCCGGCACGGCTTCGCGGTCGACCACGCCCAGGGCCAGTTGGGCGCGGGCCTTCTCGAAGACCAGACCGCCGGCCTCCGCCTCCCGCACGGCCTCGCGGAGCACGTCGGCGTCCCGGTCGGTCAGGCCGTGGACCCGTCGAACGGTGGCGCGGGTCCACGGCGCGACCCGGTCGGCCGCCACCCCGCAGAGCCGCTTCACCGTCTGCCGCGCCTCTTCCTCCCGACCGTGCGCCAGGTCCAGTTCGATCAGGCGGCCCAGCAGCACGCAGCTGTACGCGGTCATGCCGTCGTCGTCCACAGCCTCGACCAGGGTGGTCCGGGCCCTTTCCACGTCCCCGCGCGCGGCCAGGTAACCGGCCATCGCCAGGGCGTGCAGGCGGGACATGTTCGGGCTGGTCGGCGGTGTGAGAGCGGCAAGCCGGGCGGCCACGTCGAGTTCTCCGCGCCAGGTGCGGACCTCCAGTTCGATCGCGCGCAGGCCGTCCAGCATCATCAGCTCCTGCCGCGACTCCAGCTCGGCGGCGGCCCGGCCCACGCGTTCCAGGCACGCGTCCCACGCTCCGCCGAACCAGTCCAGCGCCACCCGCGCCATCTCCAGCTCACCGCGGAACGCGTGGCCGCCGGTTCGTTCCCGCAGTTCCTCCGCCCGGCGAAGGCGCCAGGTCGCGTCGTGCACGAGGCCCGCGAGCGCGCCGGTCGACGCGCCGACGGCCAGCGCCTGGAGTTCGAGGATCGGCTGGCCGGCGGCGGAACGCAGGGAGCGGTTCGCGTACTCGACCGTCTTGTCGTGCCGGAACAGCATCGACGTGATCACCGCCAGCCGGTCGAACACCACCACGCCCTCGGCTGCGGACGTGAACGGCATAGCCTCGATCCGGTCGGCGGCGGCCAGGGCTTCGGCGTGACGTCCGGTGAAGACGAGGAGCAGCGCGCGCTGTGCGTGCAGGGCGGCTGGCGCGTTGCCGGTGGCGAGTTCCGCGTCGGCCAGGCGCAGCGCCTCGGTCATCCGGCCGACCAGGAACAGGCTGGTGAGCACGACCACCGCGCACCGCGACCGGTCCGGGCCGGGCGGCAGCACGTCGAGCGCGGCGAGGCCGGGTGCGATGGCGGCGGCCGGGCGGGACGCGTGGGCCAGTGCACGGCACTGCGAGGCCAGCAGCCCGGCCCGTTCCGGCGCGGCCACCGGCAGCAGTTCCAACGCCCGCGCGCACAACGCCGCCGCCGTCTCCGGTGCGGTGGTGCGGTTCGCCGCGGCGGCCTGCGCCATCACCCGGATCGCGCGCAGGTCGCCGGGCGGCGCGGACTCGGCCAGGTGCCAGGCCAGCTCCATCTCGTCCACGGCCAGGCCGCGCTCGCGGTCGTCCAGCAGGCGGGCGCTGATCAGGCTGTGCAGGTGGCGGCGTTGGGCGGGGCCGATCTCCTGGTACAGCGCCTCGCCGACCAGGGCGTGCGAGAACCGGTAGCCGCGGTCGTCGTCGCGGACCACGATGTGCGCGCGCAGCAGCCCGTCGAACGCGTCCACCACGGTGTCCTCGGGCAGCGACGACACCCGCGCGAGCAGCCCGATCTGGTCCAGCCGCACCCGCCGGAAGATCGACACCGCGCGGGCCACCGCCCTGGTGTCCCGGTCCAGCGGCGCGACCCGGCGCAGCACGGCTTCCCGTCTGGTGAGCCGGATGGCCGACGGTGACACGGTGAGCCGGGCCCGGTTGCCGTCCACCGCGACCAGGTCCAGCTCGCGCAGCGACCGGGCGATCTCGACGGCGAAGAACGGGTTGCCGTCCGCGCGCTGGTGCACCTCGTGCGCGAGGCCGTCGTCCACCGGGGTGCCGAGGACCGTCTCCACGATCCGCGCCACGTCGCCGCCGCTGAGCGGGGCCAGCTCCACCCGCACCACCTCGGCGTGGCGTTCGAGCCGGTCCAGCAGTTCGCCGACGCCGGGGTTGTGGTGGTGGGTGCGGGCGGCGGTGATCAGCACGAGCGGTGCGGCGGTGACCCGGCGCAGGACGACGGCGAGCATGGCCAGCGAGTCGTCGTCCACCTGGTCGAGGTCGTCCAGGACGAGGGCGGCGGGCCGTTGGGCGGTGAGGCCGGTGAGCACGCGGGCGACCAGTTCGCAGGAGCGGCCGAACCAGGAGGCGTCCGGCGTGGAGGTGAGGTCCAACGCGTCCAGCGCGGCCTGCACATCACCGGTCACCGGCACCGACCGCAACGCCGTGGCCACCGCCGCGTACGGGATGCGCCTGCTCACGTCGTCCGACTCCGCGACGGCCACCGGACAGCCCCGGTCACGCAGCCGGCGGCACGTCTCGGCCAGCAGGCTGGACTTGCCGATCCCCGGCTCCCCCGACACCACGACCGTCACCAACCCGGCCGCCGGCACCCGCCCGACCACGTCGAAGACCGCCGCCAGTTCGCTTTCCCTGCCGAAGAAGGCTTGGCCCGAGAACGACGTCAATGGCGACCTCCCGTCGTTGGGCCACTCACCCTACCGACTGAGGAATCCCTACTCACGTGTCGTGGCTCACGGTGGTGACATGGTGGCGACAACCGCCGCACCTGGAGGGTCCATGACGGTCGAGGGCAGCTGCGCCGACGAGTTCGCCGAGGTCCGTGCCGAGTTCGAACGCAACTTCGCCGAACGCGGTGAAGTGGGCGCGGGCGTTCATGTGACGGTGGAGGGCGAGACCGTGGTCGACCTGTGGGGCGGTGACGCGGGTGGTCGGCCGTGGACGGAGGACACGATCACGCACGTCTGGTCCTGCACGAAGGGCGCTACGGCGTTGTGCGCGCACGTGCTGGCGTCACGGGGCGAGTTGGACCTGGACGCGCCGGTCACCCGGTACTGGCCGGAGTTCGGGCAGAACGGCAAGGCGGACACGCTGGTGCGGCACCTGTTGTCCCACCAGGCCGGGCTGACCGCGTGGCGTGAGCCCGTGCCACAAAGCGGGATGTTCGACTGGGAGTTGATGACGGACCTGCTCGCCCGGCAGGAGCCGTTCTGGACGCCGGGCACGCGGCACGGCTACCACGCGCTGACGTTCGGGCACCTGGTCGGCGAGGTGGTGCGGCGGGTCGCGGGAGTGTCGTTGGCGGAGTTCTTCGAGAAGGAGGTCTCCGGTCCGCTGGGGCTGGACTTCTGGCTGACGTTGCCGGAGGACCTGGAACCGCTGGTCGCGCCGACCATCCCGGCCAGCCGGGGCGAGACGCTGCCCAAGCTGTACGTGGCGGCCATGACCAGGCCCGAGTCGATGCAGGGGATGCTGCTGACGAACAGCGGCGGGTACCTCGCCGCGACAGACACGCGTGAGGCGCACGCGGCGCAGTACGGGGCGGTCGGGGGGATGAGCAACGCGCGAGGGCTGGCGCAGATGTACCGGCCGTTGGCGTTGGGCGGCGAGTACAACGGGCTGCGCCTGGTGGCCGACACGCAGGTCCCGGTGATGTCGTCGGTGGTGTCGGCCGGGCACGACGAGATGCTGCTCGCGCCGACCAGGTTCTCGCTGGGGTTCATGAAGGCGGTCGACAGCCACTACCTGCCCGTCGAGGACCGGGCTGTGCTGATGTCCGAGGACGCGTTCGGCCACTCGGGGATGGGCGGCTCGCTCGGGTTCGCCGCGCCGGACTCGCGGATGTCGTTCGGGTACGCGATGACCCGGATGGGCCAGGGCGTGGGCGTCAACGAGCGCGGACAGTCCCTTGTGGACGCCGTGTACCGGGCTCTGGGCTACCGCCAGGCCACCGGCGGCCTCTGGTTCCGCTGACCTCAGGTGCTGTAGATCGAGCGGAGCCAGATGTGGGTGAGGGTGTCCACCAGGGCGCGGTCGCGGGCGGTGGAGCGGCGGGTGTGGGAGCGGGTCAGGAAGGCCTGCTCGTTCATCGAGACGAGGGCGGTGGCGAGTGACTTGGCGGCGGGGCCGGGCGGTGCGGTGCCGGCGGCTCGTTCGAGGGTGATCTGCGAGGCGGTCGCGTCGATGAAACGGCGGGCCACGCCGGTCCAGAACTCCCGCATCAACGGGTCCGTGTCGCGCGCCCGAACGGCCGCACGGAGCACGGGGCCGTGTTTGCGCCACAGGGCGAGGGTCGCGCCGAGCGCCCGGCGGATGGAGTCCTCCGGCGGTTCGTTGCCGCGACGCAGCCACGCCTGGGCGGCCTCGTAGACGGCGTCGAGGATGGCGCCGGAGAGCGCGTGCAGCACCGCCTCGCGTGACGCGAAGTGGAAGTAGAAGGTCGACCGCGAGATCCCCGCTCCCGAGGCCAGCTCGTCGACCGCGATGTCGTCCAGGGAACGCGTCTGGAGCAGCCGCTCGGCGGTGTCGAGGATCGCCTGCGAGGTGAGGTCGCCCTTGCTGGGCCTGCGCCGCGACCCGACCGTGCCGGCACGTGGGGACATGCGGAACATCCTCGGTTCAGCGGCCCAGCAGCCGCAAGCCTTCCGCACGCACCGCTGCCAAGTCGCAAGCTCCGACGGCGATCCGCACCCCCGCGTCGGCGCCCGCGCACGCGTACGCCTCGACGTCGGGGATGGACTTCGACCGCCGGGTCAGGATGACGCCCTCCACCAGCCCGAACACCAGGTCGGCGGCCAGGTCGTCGTCCACCAACGCCCGATATGCCGCTTTCAGCTCGTCACGTTCGGCGTGGAACCCGGCGAACCGCTCCGCCCGCACTTCCGGCAGCAGGTACAGCGCGCCGAGGTTGTACGGGCCTCCGCACAGCAGCTCCAGGTCGAACCGGCACAGCGCCCACAGCTTGGCGGGCTTCGGCGCGACTTCCCCCAGCAACGAACGCGCGGTGTGCAGGGACGGCAGGACGGTGGCTTCCAGCAGCACGGCGAGGATGTCGTCCTTGCCGCCGAAGTAGTGGTACAGCGACGCCTGCCTCAACCCGGCGCGTTCGGCGACGGCCCGGGTCGAGGTCGCGGTGTACCCGCGCTCGGTGAACAGCTCCGCCGCGGCGTCGAGCAGGTCACGCCGCGAATCGCGTTCCCCCGCCGACTCCCCGGTCGCCCTGGGTCGCCCAACCACGCGGTCATCGTCCCACGTGCGGCCGCCCACGCAGGACCCGGCGGCGGTGAGGGAACGGCAACGCGGCTGTCACATGAGCCATTTCGGCTAACCCGTTCGTCACCGGTTCTTCATCCGGCCGTCTCGGGCGGCTCTTAATTTCTATCAATCGATCGAAATCCTCTGACCTGCACAGACAGCACGGAGGTCCCCCACCATGTCCGATGATCTAGCCCCGTTCGGGTACCGGCAGGAGCTGCGCCGGAGCCTCGGCGGCTTCTCCGCGTTCGCGGCCGGCTTCTCCTTCGTCTCGATCCTCACCACCGTCTTCCAGCTGTTCGGGTTCGGGTTCTCCTTCGGTGGCGCGCTGTTCTTCTGGACCTGGCCGGTGGTGATCGTGGGCCAGCTGCTGGTCGCGCTGAACTTCGCCGAGCTGGCCGCCCGGTTCCCGCTGGCGGGTTCGATCTACCAGTGGGCCAAGCACCTCGGGACGGGGTTCAGCGGCTGGCTGGCGGGCTGGATGATGCTGCTCGGCTGCACGGTCGCGCTCGCGTCGGCGGCGATCGCGCTCCAGGTCGTGCTGCCGTCGGTGTGGTCGGGCTTCCAGCTCGTCGGCGGCGACCCGGCCGTCACCTCGCCCACCGGCGCGACGAACGCCGTGCTGCTGGGCGTGCTGCTGATCGTCTGCACGACGGTGATCAACGTGGCCGGCGTGCGGGTCATGGCCCGGGTCAACGACATCGGGGTGGCCGCCGAACTGGTCGGCGTGGTCGTGCTGCTCGGCGGTCTGGCGTGGTTCGCGGTGCGCGGGCCGGAGATCGTGGTGGAGAACACCGGCGGCGCGGCGACCGGCGGGCTGCTGGCGTCGGCGCTGATGGCGGCCTACGTGCTGTACGGGTTCGACACGGCGGCGTCGGTGTCCGAGGAGACCAAGGACGCCAAGCGCAGGGCTCCACGCGCGGTGCTGCGGGCGTTGCTCGTGTCGGGTGTGGGCGGGCTGCTGGTGGTGCTGTTCGCGCTGATGGCCGCGCCCAGCCTGACCGACGGGCGGCTGGGGCTGGAAGGCCTCCCGTACGTGATCACGGCGGTGTTCGGTGACGTGGCCGGGCGGATCTTCCTGGTCGACGTGGCGATCGCGGTGGTCATCTGCACGTTGACCATCCAGACCGGCACGGTCCGACTGCTGTTCGCGATGGCCCGTGACGGCGCGCTCCCCGGCTCGGCACGGCTGGCGAAAGTCCACCCGCGCACCGGCACGCCCGTGCTGCCCGCCGTGGTGTGCGGGGCGGTGGCCATCGGGCTGCTGCTGCTCAACGTGGGCAACGCGGGGATCTTCAGCGCGATGACCGCGACCTCGGTGGTCGTGGTGTACCTGGCGTACCTGCTGGTCACCGTGCCGCTGCTGGGGCACCGGCTCCGGGGGACCGCGACCACCGACGGGTTCTCGATGGGCCGCTGGGGTCTGGTCGTGAACATCGGCGCGGTGGTCTACGGGCTGGCGATGGTGGTGAACATCGCGTGGCCGCGTGCGGAGGTGTACGACCTCGGCGGCACGGGGTCGTGGTGGGCGCTGCTGTTCCCGCTGGAGTTCGTGGCGGCGGCGGTGCTGGTCGGCTGGGTGGCGTGGCGGCGGACGAGGCGGCCCGCGGCCGTCGGAGAGCTGGTGACGGCGTGAGCAGCACCGAGACGACGTACGGGGCCCGTGATCACGCTCGGGCACAGGAGACGGTGATCGAACGGCCGGTCGCACCCGAAGGTGCGGTCTGGGCCGAGCACGTCGCCCCCGACAACTACACGCACCGGGTGTTGGCGCGCGGCACCGTGTTCCGGCTGGCCAACCCGGAGGGCGCGGCGTGTGCGCACCTGCTGCTGCACCACGCCGACCAGCCGTGGGAACGGCTGAACGTGGCCGACACGGTGAAGGTCCAGTGGAACGCCTACGGGGGTGATCTGCTGCTCTCGGACCAGGGACGGGTGCTGGCGTCGATCGAGGCGGCGGACGGGTATGACGCGCTGTGCGGCACCACGCCGCAGGGCCGCGACATGTTCGTGCGGGCTGCGGCGAAGCACGGGCTGGACAAGCGAGACCTCCCGCCGAGCCTGTCGTTCTTCCAGGGCACGCGGGTCCGACCGGACGGGTCGCTGCACTTCACCGGTCCCGTCGGCGAAGTCGTGACGTTGCGCGCCGAACTGCCGCTGGTCGTGCTGGTGGTCAACACCGCGCACCCGTTGGACCCATTCGACACGTGCACGCGGCTGGACGTCACCGCGTGGCCCGACCGGCCGACCGGACCGGACGATCCACTGTGGACCGCCACGCCGGAAGGACGTCGGGCGTTCGAGAACACCCACGAGTACCTGAGCGCGAGGGGGTTGGCATGACGGTCGTCGCGGCCAACGCGGGATGGTCGGCGTTGATCCGAAAGGGCCAAACGCTGTCCATTGTGGATCTCGAAGGCAACCAGGCGGTGGACTTCCTGGCGTACTCCGCCGCCGACACCGCCGAGCGGTACAGCGCGCAGGACACGGTCACCGCGCAGGGGAACATCTTCCTGACCACCGGTTCCGTGCTGCTGTCGAACGAGCGCAACCCGCTGATGACGGTGGTCGAGGACACCTGCGGGCGGCACGACACCATCGCCGGCGCGTGCGGCAAGGAGTCCAACACGCTCCGGTACGGGCACCACACCCGGCCGCAGCACGCGTGCGTCGAGAACTTCCTGTCCGAGGGCGCGAAGTGGGGCCTGGGCAAGCGGGACCTCGTCAGCAACGTCAACTGGTACATGAACGTGCCGGTCGAAGAGGACGGGACGCTCGGCATCGTGGACGGCATCTCCTCCCCCGGCCTCAAGGTCGTGCTGCGCGCCGCGATGGACGTGATCGTGCTGGTGTCGAACTGCCCGCAGATCAACAACCCGTGCAACGGCTTCAACCCCACCCCGGTCCGGCTGGAGGTCGCCTGATGACGATCAAGACGCTGCTGGTGGCGAACCGGGGCGAGATCGCGGTGCGGATCCTGCGCACGGCCCGCCAAATGGGGTTGCGCACGGTCGCGGTGTTCTCCGACGCCGACCGGGGCGCGCCGCACGTGCGACTGGCCGACACCGCCGTCCGGCTCGGGCCCGCCCCGGCCCGGGAGAGTTACCTGCTGGTCGACCGACTGCTGGAAGCGGCACGGGAGACGGGCGCGGACGCCGTGCACCCCGGCTACGGGTTCCTGTCCGAGAACGCCGAGTTCGCCCGGCGGGTGGAGGACGCCGGGCTGGGGTTCGTCGGGCCGACGCCGGAGCAGCTGGAGCTGTTCGGGGCCAAGCACACCGCGCGTTCGGCGGCACAGGCGGCCGGTGTCCCGATGCTCGCGGGCACCGGGCTGCTGTCCGATGTGGAAGAGGCGGTGGTCGAGGCGGAGCGGATCGGCTACCCCGTCATGCTCAAGGCCACCGCGGGCGGTGGCGGGATCGGGATGCGGGCCTGCCGGAACGCCGACGACGTCGTCGAGGCGTGGTCGGCGGTGCGGCGGCTGGCGGCGGCCAGTTTCGCCGGGTCGGGGGTGTTCCTGGAACGGCTGGTCGAGCACGCCCGGCACGTCGAGGTGCAGGTGTTCGGCGACGGCGCGGGCCGGGTGCTCGCGTTGGGCGACCGGGACTGCTCCGTGCAGCGGCGCAACCAGAAGGTGCTGGAGGAGGCGCCCGCGCCGAACCTGCCGGACGGGGTGCGCAAACGTTTGGCCGAGGCGTCCGTGGCGTTGGCGTCGTCGGTGTCGTACCGCAGCGCGGGGACGGTGGAGTTCGTCTACGACGCGGCACGGGAGGAGATCGCGTTCCTGGAGGTGAACACGCGGCTCCAGGTCGAGCACCCGGTGACCGAGGCGGTGTTCGGGGTCGACCTGGTCGAGTGGATGCTGAGGCTCTCCCGGGGCGAGACGTCGTTCGAGGTGCCCGAGCCGCGCGGGCACGCGGTCGAGGCGCGGGTGTACGCGGAGGACCCGTCGCGTGACTTCCAGCCCAGCGCCGGTGTGGTGACGGCGGTCCGGTTCCCGGACGACGTGCGGGTCGACTCGTGGGTGGAGCCGGGGACCGATGTCGGGGCGCACTACGACCCGTTGCTGGCCAAGGTGATCGCGCACGGCTCGTCGCGGGAGGAGGCGTGGGCGGGGCTGGGTTCGGCGCTGGCGGTGAGCCGGGTGGACGGGATCGAGACGAACCTCGGGTTGCTGCGGGCCGTCTGCGCTTCACCGGAAGTGATGGCGGGTGAGCACAGCACGGCGACGTTGGCCGGGATCCGGGACGACGAGCCGCGCATCGAGGTGGTCCGGCCGGGGACGATGACCGCCGTGCAGGACTGGCCGGGTCGGGTCGGGTACTGGCACGTGGGCGTGCCGCCGTCGGGGCCGATGGACGACCGGTCGTTCCGGCTGGGCAACCGGGCGTTGGGCAATCCCGAGGGCGCGCCGGGCCTGGAGTGCACGGTGGACGGGCCCGCGCTGCGGTTCTCGCACGAGACGACGGTGTGCGTGGTCGGGGCGACGGCCGTCGTGACCGTGGACGGGGCTGCGGTGCCGCAGTGGGAGCCGGTGGTGGTGCCCGCCGGCGGCACGCTGGACGTGGGGCGAGCGACAGCCGGGCTGCGGACGTACGTGCTGGTCGAGGGCGGGTTGGACGTGCCCGAGTACCTGGGCAGCGCGTCGACGTTCGTGCTGGGCAAGTTCGGCGGGCACGGCGGTCGGGCGTTGCGGACCGGGGACGTGCTGCGGGCGGGTTCGGCGACAGGCGAGCCGGTGCCGGTGACCGAAGTGCCGGTGATCTTCCCGAACCACTGGGAGATCGGGGCGGTCGAAGGGCCGCACGCGGCGCCGGAGTTCTTCACCGTCGAGGACGTGGAGACGTTCTACGCCACGGACTGGCAGGTGCACTTCAACTCGGCGCGCACCGGCGTCCGGCTGGTCGGGCCGCGACCGCGGTGGGCGCGCGACGACGGTGGCGAGGCCGGGCTGCACCCGTCGAACATCCACGACACGCCGTACTCGGTGGGCGCCGTGGACTTCACCGGTGACCTGCCGATCCTGCTCGGGCCGGACGGGCCGAGCCTGGGCGGGTTCGTGTGCCCGGCGACGGTCGTGGTGGCCGAGCGGTGGAAGCTCGGGCAGCTCAGGCCCGGTGACACGGTGCGGTTCGTGCCGGTGACGGTGTCCGGGCGGCGGCGGGCGGCGCACGTCGACGGCGGGGTGCTGGCCCGGCTGGAGGAGACGCCGGGGCGGCCCTCGGTGACGTACCGGCGCAGCGGTGACGACAACCTGCTGGTCGAGTACGGGCCGATGCAGCTGGACCTGGCGTTGCGGATGCGGGTGCACGCGCTGGCCGCCGCACTTGAGGCGCGCGGGATCTCCGGGTTGACTCCGGGCATCCGGTCGTTGCAGGTCAGGGCACATCCGGACGAAGTGCTGGACCTGGTGCGGGAGGTGGAGGAGACGTTGCCGGCGACGCGCGACTTGGTCGTGCCGAGCCGGACCGTGCACCTGCCGCTGTCGTGGGACGACCCCGCCACCCGCGAGGCCATCGCCCGGTACATGGCGGGGGTGCGGGACGACGCGCCGTGGTGCCCGTGGAACATCGAGTTCATCCGGCGGGTCAACGGTCTGTCCTCTGTGGACGACGTGTACCGGACCGTGTTCGACGCCGAGTACCTGGTGCTGGGCCTGGGTGACGTGTACCTGGGCGCACCGGTGGCGACCCCGCTGGACCCACGGCACCGTCTGGTGACGACGAAATACAATCCGGCCCGCACCTGGACGGCGGAGAACTCCGTCGGCATCGGCGGGGCGTACCTGTGCGTCTACGGCATGGAAGGGCCTGGCGGGTACCAGTTCGTGGGCCGGACCGTGCAGGTGTGGCGCAGCTGGCAGGACGGCGACCCGTGGCTGCTGCGGTTCTTCGACCGGATCAAGTGGTACCCGGTGTCGGCCGAGGAGCTGCTGGACCTGCGGGCGGACATGGCGGCCGGTCGGTTGCAGCTGAAGGTCGAGCCGGGCGAGTTCGTGCTGTCCGAGCACGAGGAGTTCTTGGCGCGCAACGCGTCCGGCATCGCGGAGTTCCGGGAACGGCAGGCGGCGGCGTTCTCGGCGGAACGGGCAGCGTGGGAGGCGGCGGGTGAGTTCGCGCCCCGGCCGGAGCCCGAGTTGACCGTGGCGGAACCGGTGACGGTGACCGCGCCGCCCGGCGGGCACGTGGTGGAGGCGCCGTTCGTGGCCACGGTGTGGCGGGTGGACGTGAAGCCCGGTGACCGGGTGCGGGCCGGTGAGCCGCTGTTGTCGTTGGAGGCGATGAAGTCGGAGGCCGTGGTCCCCGCGCCCGCCGACGGCGAGGTGGTCGAGGTGCTGGCCACGCCGGGTGACCAGGTGGCGCCGGGGACGGCGCTGGTCGTGCTCGGCGAGTGGAAGCCGGCGGCGGAAGATGCGGCGGAGAGGGGTGCGGCGTGAACCGGGTGACGGCGGCGTACGAGCGGATCCGGCAGGTCGACCGGCCGGAGATCTGGATCGACCTGCGGCCGGAGGATGACGTCCAGGCCGAGTTCGCCGCCGCGTCCGGGCCGTTGGCCGGGAAACTGGTGGCGGTCAAGGGGAACATCGACGTGGCCGGGTTGCCGACCACGGCCGGTTGTCCGGCTTACGCGTACAAGCCGGAGCGGGACGCCGAGGTGGTGCGGCGGTTGCGGGCGGCCGGGGCGGTGGTGTTGGGCACCACGAACATGGACCAGTTCGCCACCGGCCTGGTCGGCACGCGCAGCCCGTACGGGGCGGTGCGGAACGCGGTCGATCCGGCACGGGTGTCCGGCGGGTCCAGTTCAGGCTCGGCGGTCGCGGTGGCGTTGGGGATCGCGGACCTGGGGTTGGGGACGGACACGGCCGGGTCCGGACGGGTGCCGGCGGCGTTCAACGGGATCGTCGGGCTGAAGCCCACGTACGGCGTGATCCCGACGGACGGCGTGGTGCCCGCGTGCCGGAGCCTCGACTGCGTGTCGATCTTCGCCCGGACGGTGGACGAGGCGTCGCGGGCGTTGGCGTGCGCAGGCGATCTGCCCGCCGCTCCCCCGTTGTCGCTGCCCTACCGGCTGGGGGTGCCGGTGTCGGTCGGCTCGCTGGCTCCGGGCTGGGCGGCGGCGTTCGAGGCGGCCGTGGATCGGTTCACCGGGGCCGAGTTGGTGCCGATCGACCTGGAGCCGTTCCTCGCGGCGGCGCGGCTGCTGTACGAGGGCGCGTTCGTGGCCGAGCGGTACACGGCGGTGGGCGACTTCGTGTCCGCGCACGCCGGTGAAGTCGATCCGACGGTCGGCGCGATCATCTCGGCGGCCCGGGACGTGCCCGCGCACCGGCTGTTCGCGGACCAGGAGGAGTTGACCCGGCTGCGGTCCCTCGCGCACGAGCAGTTGGACCTGGTCGACGCGCTGGTGCTGCCGACCACCGTCGAGCACCCGACGATCGCGGAGGTGGCGGCCGACCCGTTCGGGGTGAACGCCCGGCTGGGCCGGTTCACGAACTTCGCGAACCTGTTCGGGCTTGCGGCGTTGGCGGTGCCGGCGGGGGTGGTGGACGGGCTGCCGTTCGGGATCTCGTTGGTGGGGCGCGGACATTCGGAGCGGGTGCTGGCCGGGATCGCGCGGTCCGTGCCCGAGGTGGTGCGGGTGGCGGTGGTCGGCGCGCACCTGAGCGGCCAACCGTTGAACGTCGAGTTGGTGGCCAGGGGCGGGGTGCTGGTGTCGGCCACGTCCACGGCCGCCGGGTACCGGTTGTTCGCGCTGGACACCGTGCCGCCGAAGCCGGGGCTGGTGCGGGATGAGGGTGGTGGCGCGGTCGAGGCCGAGGTGTGGGAGCTGCCGGTGGCGGCGTTCGGCGACTTCGTGGCGTCGTTGCCCGCGCCGATGGCGATCGGGTCGGTGGAGCTGGCGGACGGTTCGCGGGTGTCCGGCTTCACGTGCGAGCGGTATGCGTTGGCCGGCGCACGGGACATCACGGAGTTCGGCGGTTGGCGCGCGTTCCTGCGGCGGGCGGAGTAGACAGGACGTCGTGGATCCGCTCTGGGCATTGCGACAGGTGGCGTTCCAGTTGGAGCGCGCGGGTGAACCCACCTACCGGGTGCGGGCGTTCCGGAAGGCGGCGGAGGTGGTGGCCGCGTTGCCGGAGGGCGAGGTGGCGAAGCGGGTCGCGGCGGGCACGTTGACCGACCTGCCCGGTATCGGCAAGGCCACCGCCGGGGTGATCGCGGACGCGGTGGCCGGGCGGGAACCGGCCTACTTGGCCAAGTTCCGGGAGCAACCGGTGGTCGGCGGGCAGGCGCTGCGGGCGTTGCTGAAGGGCGACTGCCACACGCATTCGGACTGGTCGGACGGCGGCAGCCCGATCCGCGAGATGGCCGAGGCGGCCCGCGACCTCGGGCACTCGTGGATGGTGCTGACCGACCACTCGCCGCGGTTGACGGTGGCCAACGGGCTGTCCGCGGACCGGCTGCTCAAGCAGCTGGACGTGGTGGCCGAGCTGAACGTGGAGCTGGCGCCGTTCCTGATCCTGACCGGGATCGAGGTGGACATCCTGGACGACGGGTCGCTCGACCAGCGGCCCGAGTTGTTGGAGCGGCTGGACGTGGTGGTCGCCAGCGCGCACTCGAAGCTGCGGATGCCCGCGCCTGAGATGACCCGGCGGATGGTCGCCGCGGTGTCCAACCCGAACGTCGACATCCTCGGGCACTGCACCGGGCGGCTGGTGGTGGGCAAGGGACGGCCGGAGTCGACGTTCGACGCGGAGGCGGTGTTCTCGGCCTGCGTCGAGCACGGGACGGCGGTGGAGATCAACTCCCGGCCGGAGCGACGTGACCCGCCGGAGCGGTTGCTGCGGCTGGCGCTGGAGCTGGGGTGCTCGTTCTCGATCGACAGCGACGCCCACGCGCCGGGGCAGTTGGACTGGTTGTCGTTCGGGTGCGAGCGGGCGGAGAAGTGCGGCGTGACACCGGATCGGGTGATCAACACACGGGAAGCGGCGGAGCTGCTGGTTTGAGTGCTCCGGTCGCGCCTGGGCTAACGGCCGGCGGTGGCCGGACGTGCGGCGCGGGACGCTCGGAGCAGGTGGCCGTACCACGGGACGAGCGGGCCGGTGCGGCCGTCGACCAGGCGTTGCCAGGTCGCCCGGCACAAGGCGAGGAACGGCGCGGCGTCCCAGTTCGCCGCGAGGTCGGCCAGTGGCCGGTCCAGGATGTTGCCCAACCCGTAGCGGCGGTCGAAACCGTAGGACACCGGCACCGCCGCGCCATTCGACTCGATCACCAACGGGGTCAGCCACCGGCCCAGCGCCTGCCCCTCGTCCACCGGCACGGCCATGAAAGCCTCCGGCTTGCGGGCCAGCATGGTCCGCGGCACCGCGTCCAGCTGCACCGCGAGACCGTGCTCCTCGGCGATCCGGCCCAGTTCCACCGCCGCGTAGGCGAGTTCGACCGAGTCCGGGCGTTCACCGGCCATCAGCCGGTTCGCGGCGCCCTCCGGTTCGAGCGGGTGGACCTGGAGCAGCAGCGCGCCGGACTGGGCCGCGGCGAGGGCGACATCACCCAACTGGGTGGCGTTGCCCTGGGTCAGGGTGGTGATGACGCCGACCGGGATGCCCGCCTCGGTGAACCGGCGGATACCGGCGAGCGCCTTGTCGAAGCACCCTTCCTGGTCGCGGATCCGGTCGTGGGTGGCGCGGTCGCCGTCCAGTGACACGGCCACGAGGTCCACCAGCCCGCGCACCAGCCCGATCCGGCGCTGGGTCAACGCGACCGCGTTCGTCGTGACGGTCGTCCGCATTCCCGCCGCACGGGCCGCGCGCAGCAACGCGGGCAGTTCCGGGTACAGGAACGGTTCGCCGCCCGACACGTTCAGCACGTCGTACCCGAGCCCGGCCGCGTCCCGGACCACTGTGGACAGCACCGCTATCGGAACCGATTCAGCGACGTCCGGCCCGGAGCTGGAGTAGCAGTGCAGGCAGCGCAGGTTGCACAGTCTGGTCGGGTGCACTTGCAGAACGGCCCGGCCACTCGTCTGCGCCATGCCACCCTCCCGTGGTTCTCACTATCCGTATGGAGCACGGTCGGGCCGCCCTGATACGTCGTTCCGTCACCGCATTCCGGTTTCGTTACCTCCAAAGGTGGAACCTCGCCGCTGATTGAAACGGGATGTCGCGGTGGGACGACTTCCACTACAGCGAGGCGGCCCACCGTCACGGCGAGGCAGCCCGCGCGCTCACCCACTTGGGGGAGGGGACATGCGCCGCGAGTTCATCGTTCCCGCCGACGCCGCCGACGAGGCGAGACGCCGGGTGCTGCGGGACCTGCACGACGGTCTTGGCCCGTCGCTGGTCGCGATCGCGCTGGGGTTGCGCGCGGCCCGGCACCTGGCCGTGCACGATCCGGGGTCGGCCGCCCTGCTGCTGGCCCGGCTCGAAGAAGAGGCGCACACCGCGGTCAACGAGATCCGGCGGCTGGCTTCCGGCGCGTGCCCGGCGGCGTTGGCGCGGCTCGGCCTGGTCGACGCGGTGCGGGCGCACGTGGCGTCGTTGGCCGACCGGCACCCGGTGCGGGTGGACGTGCGGTGCGGTGACATGCCGGAACTGCCGGTGTCGGTGCAGGTGGCGGCGTACCGGATCATCTGCGAGGCGTTGACGAACGTGGTGCGGCACGCGGGCGCGCGGCACTGCTCGGTGCGGCTGCGGTTCGACGGCTGCCTGCGCGTGGAGGTCGTGGACGACGGCGTGGGCGCCGCGGTGCCGGCGCAGGGTGACGGCGTGGGGCTCAACTCGATGCGCGAACGCGCCCACGAGGTCGGCGGCACGTGGCGGATGGAGCTCTCCGCCGACGGCGGCACGCTGGTCGTGGCGGACCTGCCCGTCGTGGGCGGGGTGTGACGCGGGATGGCGGCGTTGCGGGCGCTGGTCGTGGACGACCACCCGCTCTTCCGGTACGGCCTGGCCGCCGCGTTGGCCGCCGCACCCGATCTCGAAGTCGTCGGTGAGGCGTCGGGCGGCGGGATGGCGGTGTCCATGGCCGCGTCACTTCACCCGGACGTGGTGGTGATGGACCTGAACATGCCGGACCTGGGCGGGGTGGAGGCGACGCGGCGGATCGTGGCGCACGACCCGTCGGTGCGGGTGCTGGTGCTGACCATGTTCGACGACGACGAGTCGGTGTTCGCGGCGATGCGCGCGGGCGCGTTGGGCTACCTGCTGAAAGCGGCACGGCCGCAGCAGATCGTGCGGGCGGTGCGGTCCGTCGGCGAGGGCGAGGCGATCTTCAGCCCGGCGATCGCGGTGCGGCTGCTGGCGTTCTTCGGCAGCGCGCCACCCGAACGGGTGGAGGCGTTCCCGGAGCTGACGGTGCGGGAACGGGACGTGCTGCGGCTGATGGCCGACGGCCGGGGCAACGCCGCGATCGCCCGGTCGCTGGTGCTCAGCCCGAAGACGGTGCGCAACCACGTGTCGAACATCCTGCGCAAGCTGCACGTGGCCGACCGCGCCCAGGCCGTGTCCCGGGCGAAGCAGGCCGGCTTGGGCGAGGCGCCGGGACACATCGGGACACACCGCCCGTAGTGCCGGGACACGTCGGCTCGGGACGATGGCGGTAGCGGTATCGGGGGTATGAGGGCGGGAGCACAGGATGAACGCAGAGCAGGTCGCGGTAGCCCTGCACGCGACGGATTCCATCACCAGGGCCGGGGTCACCGCCGCGCTGCGGTCCCGGCCGGAGATCAGGCTGGTCGAGCCGGACGAGCCCGCGCCGGTGGCGCTGGTCGTGCTGGAGCGGCTGGACGGCGAGGCGCAGCAGCTGCTGCGCAGGCTCCAGGCGCCGGGCAGCGCGGGCATCGTGCTGGTCGCGGGCGACATCGCCGACCCCGAGCTGCTGAACGTGGTCAGCAGCGGGGTGTCCGCGGTGATCCGCCGGTCCGACGCGACGCCCGACACGTTGGTGCGCCTGGTGAAGGCCACCGCGTCGGGCCACGGCGCGCTCCCCGCGGACCTGCTCGGCCGGCTGCTGGACCGGGTGTCGCGGTTGCAGCGCAACGTGCTCAACCCCAACGGCTGGAGCATGGCCGGCATGTCCGACCGGGAGACCGAGGTGCTGCGGCTGATCGCGGACGGCTTCGAGACCCGCGAGATCGCCGAGAAGCTGTGCTACTCGCAGCGCACGGTCAAGTCGATCCTGCACGACATCACCAACCGGTTCCAGCTGCGCAACCGGGCGCACGCGGTGGCTTTCGCGCTCCGCGAAGGCCTGATCTGAGCCGCTCACAACCGACCGGGGCAACCGCTGGTCACCGCTGGTCACAGCGCCCGGCCGGAGAAGGTCACCGAGGGCTTGCAGTTGCCCTTCTCCGCCGGGTTCTGGCAGCTCACCAGCACCACGATCTTCTCGCCCTTCTTGAACCGCAGCGGTTCCACGTAGTGCAGGTCGTGATCGCGGAAGTTCGCCAGACCCAGGTCCAGCAGCACGGTGCGGGCGCCTTCGACGTCACGCACGACCCGGACCGTCCCGGTGTCGCCGCGCGGGTTCTGCAACACGATGTCGCTGATCAGCAGCGTCTTGTCGGCCGGCGGGGTGAAGACGAAGTCGGTGAACACGTCCGGGTTGGCCACGATCGCCGCGTCGGCCGCCACCCGGAAGTCGGTGGGCTCGCCGGGTGCGACGGGCGCCTGGTTCGGCTTCGCGGTGGGCGGCGAGCCGGGGGCCGCGTCCGGGTCGAGGCCGGCCGCCTTCATCGCCTCCTCCGCCTTCACCTCGGCCGCCTTGGCCTGCTCCTGGGCCTGCCCGGCGCCCACCTGCGCCTCGTCGGCGGCGGCCTTGACCTGGTCGGCCTGCTGCACGGCGGCTTCCCGAGCGGCGGACTTCACCGCGGGTTGCAGCACCGTGAACCACAGCGCGGCGAGCACCGCCGCCAACGCCAGCAGCGCGATCAACGCGGGCAGCAGCCACTTCGGCAGCAGCTGCCGCTGCACCAGCGTGCCCGCCGCGGTCAGGGGCGGACCGGAGCTGGGCACCACCTCCACCCGGAACGGCCGGGGCTGCGACGGTCCGCGCAGGAACGTGTTGCGCGGCTTGGCGGTCATCTTCACGAACGCCGCCGTGCCGGGCGCGAGCATGATGTCCGTCCGGTCGAGCTTGAACTCCAGCTCGCCGTCCGGGTCGGCCGGGTGCAGCCGCACCGCGACCGGGTGGTTGCCGACGTTGTCGATCGCCACCTCGAACTTGGCCCGCGCCCCGGCCTCCACCTTGGCGGGCACGATTTCCGCGGACATGTCGGTGAACGCGCCGACCTCGACCACGCCCTCCTCGACCACCGACCCGTACGGGTCCTCGCGGGAGACGACCCGGATGCCGAAGGCGACCGGGCCGGCGGCCACCTCGGCGGCGCGTGGGGGCGCGAACCGCACCACGACGGAGGCGGACGCCTGCGGCACGAGGCTCACCGAGGCGGGTTCGGCGGTGGCCCACTCGGCCGCGTCGCCGACCACGTCCACGGTGAACTCGTCCACCAGGTCTCCGGTGTTGCGCACGACGACCGTGCACGTGACGTCTTCGCCCGGCGCCACGGCCAGGCCGGTGGCGGAGAGCGTCGCGGTTGCGCCCATGGCGTGAATCCTCCGGTGGTCGGGTCGGTCCTGGGACTGGCGGAAGGGTGGGACGGGGTGCGACCGGCGCTGCCCCAACGGGCAGACCCCCGGATCTCAGGTGCGCCGGGTTGTCACCGGTTCACGAAATCGGGTGGTTGGAGGGCACTGCGCACGACCAGGAAGTCCTTGGACCGCACCGGGCCGAACGCCGGGCCGATGACCGTTGTGCCTTCCAGCTGCCGCGGTCCGATGCGGTCGTTGTGGAACACCAGGAACTGCGTGTCGAACGTGCCGTCGGCCTTCACGACGACCAAGCCGGGCGTCTGCGAGAGGCCGACGGTCCACGCCAGCTTCACCGTCGCGCCGGGCGGGAACGCCTTGCCGGTGGCGCGCGGCACGAACCCCGTCGGCCCGACGCCGGGCGCCACGGTGATCTCCGGCTGCCGCACCAGGACGCCGGTCGCGGCGGTGTTGTCGGCCGCGTTGCTGTCCGGCCCGACGCCGATCACCGAGCCGCCCGCCGTGCCGGCCACTGCGGCCTTGGCGGGCAGCGTGACCCGCACTTCGGCTTCCTGGCCGGGCGCGAGCGTGCCGATCGGGCAGGTCGCGCCGTCGGCCGAGCAGCCCACGACGGCCTTCACCGGGAGCAGTTGCGGCGGCAGGGCGGTCACCACGCGGACGTCGGTCATCGGCTCGGGCGCGCCGTTGCGAACCCGGTAGGACAGCACCAGGTCGTCACCGCCGACGTAGCTCTCCAACGGCGCGAGCGCCACGGCCATCGACAGCGAGCCGGGGTTGGCCGGTGGTCGGACCTCCTCGGCCACGGTGATCGGCATGTCGACCCGGTTGTCGCCCGGGTTGACGTCGTCGGGCAGCGACGCGCGGACCACGTGCCGCCCGGCCGTCGTGCCGGTGACGGTGAGCTGGATGTCGGCAACGCCGCCGGGAGCCAGGCGTCCGAGGGTGCACGTCGTCGCCGTGCAGGTGCCGACGGTGGTGGTGATCCCGTCGACGAGCAGCCCGGCGGGCACGGTGATCGCCACGTTGGCGGCGCGCGGCGCGGTCAGGCCCACGTTCGTCACTTTGAGGCGGACGGTCGTGGTGCCGCCGAACACGATCTCGGCGGGCACGGCGGCGCCGGTAAGCCGCAGGTCGGGCAGGCGTTGGAACGCGGGCTGGGTCACGTCATCCTCGTCGAGCGCGATCAGCGGTCCGGCGTCCCCACCGCTGGGCGGGACCGTCCACACCAGACTCGGGCTGTCCCCGTCGTACCGGCTGAACGCGATGAGCGCGCCGTCCGGCGACCACGCGGGGTCGGACGGGTTGCCGCTCACGATCCTCGTCGCGCTGCCACCGGCCAGGATCGCCACGCAGAGCGCGTCGGCGTGCTCGTAGACGAGCCGGGTGCCGTCCGGCGACCACGCGGGCGCGCTGTCGTCACGGCCGCAGCCGCCGGTGAACCGGCGGGTCAGGTCGAGTTGGCGGCGGACGGACGTGCCGTCCAGTTCCGTGCCGTCCAGCTCGGCGAGCCAGATGTCCCGGAAAGAGTTGGGGTCAGGCGCGTAGACGGTGATGAAAGTGCGTGCGGTGACCGTGCGGCCCCGTTCGGTCGTGCTGCACGTGAGGGTGGTCAGGCCGACCGGGAACAGCGCGCCGGACGTGGCGTCGCAGCGCACCGGGAGTGCCGCGCCGGCGGCGTTCGTCGCGGTGGTGGTGAAGGTGACCGGGACGGGGTCGCCGTTCGGGCTGGACGTGGCCTGGCTCTCGACCACGAGGGTGGGGCCGGCGCGTCGGGTGATGTCGAGGTGCTGTTCGTAGGGCTGGTCGGGGGTCTTGCCGTCGAACTCGAACCGGATCGTGCAGCGGACGTCGCCCAAGGCGGCACTGGACGGTCCGGGCTCCACGAACCGCACGGTCTCGGTGAACTTGACCTCGGTGTTGCCGCCCACGGTCGCCGACTCGGGCTGGAAGGTGACGGACACGTTGGCCGGGCAGGCCGCGATCGGGCGGACCGTGACCGGGATCCGGGTGATGCCGTCCTCGATGGCCGCGACGATGTCGTCCGGTGACGCGCCCGCGTCGATCAGGGCGCCGTCGGTGGCCAGGGTGATCTCGGTGGCCTGACCCTGTCGGTCCAGGCTCTCGTCCTCCGAGGTGATGACCGGGACGCCGACCACGTGGATGTCGCGGGGCGCGGGGTCGCCGTCGCGGCTGGTGAGGTCCTCGATGACGGTGGAGCGCTGCCAGTACGGGCCGCACTCCTCCGGCTCGTCCTGGGCGCGGATCGCGGGGCCCGGGTCCGTGGTGGGCGTCGGTGTGGGGGTGGGTGAGACGGTCGGGTTGGGCCAGGTGGGATCGCACTCGTGGCTGCTCGCGTCACCGGCGAGCACGATGATCCGGCTCGTGCCCGGCTTGCTGAACACCTTGTACGAGCCGTCCGCGTTCGTGCTCCTGGCGATCTCGTGCAGCGCGTTGAACCAGTCCTCTTCCAGGTCGCCGCCGTCCCCGAGGTCCAGCAGGCCCAGTGCCGTCTGCACCGCCTCCGCCTTGCCCAGGGGCGCGACGAGCCGGAAGCGGCGCTCGACGCCGTCGGTGAAGTCCTCGTAGGCGGCCAGGCCGAACGTGGCCTCCGGTTCGGCGTCGGCGATCCGGCCCATCGCCTTGCCGAGGTTGGTGCGCAGGGCGTCGATCGTGGTGACCATCGACGCGGTGGTGTCGACCAGGAACATGATCTCGGGCTTCGCCAGGACGGTCGGCGTGCGCACGGTCGCGGTGGTGGTGAACGAGTCCTGAGCGGACGCCCCGACGGTGAACGGGGTGACGCGCGGGGTGGTGGCGCGGCGGGTGTCGCGGGCGAAGGCGATCGTGTCGCCGTCCGGTGACCACGCCGGGTGGCTGTCCTCCACTTCCGTGTGCGCGGGGGCGGGGATCGAGTCGAGCACGGCCCCGTCGGAAACCCGCACGATCTTGATGCCCTCGTCGTCGGTGACGGCGATCATCGTGCCGTCCGGTGACCAGGAAGGCTGGCGCTCGCCTTCCCGGTCGCTCAGCCGGCGGGGGTTCGAGCCGTCGGCGTTCGCGATCACGACCTCGGTCCGCGCGTCACTGCCGGGGTCGACGGTGTAGGCGACGAGCGTGCCGTCCGGTGAGTAGTCCGGGTCGGTTTCCCGGGGCCGGCGGGTGTTCGTGTGCTGACGCGGGTCGTCGCCGTCCGCGTCGGTGCTCCAGATGTCACCGGTCCGGCTGACCCCGATCCGGTAAGGCGCGGTCGGATCGGGTGGTTGCGCGGTCGCCACCGGGCGGGCGGCCACGACCAGGCCGGCCAGCAGGAGGACCGCGAGCGCCAGGTGTCGCACGGTTCACCTCACCGCGAAGAATTCGATCTCGGCGAGCGCGACCTCGTTGCCGCGCAACGACCTGTGCAGCTCGACCACGTGCACCTCGACGTTGGTCGCGCCCGCGCTGTTCTCGATCTTGACGCGCTGCTCGTCCGGGGTGTCGGCGATGTCCAGGTCGAACGTCTTGCCGGTCGAGTAGACGAGGTGCAGCTTCTTGGGCCGGTGCGCGGCTTGGAGGTCGTCGGGGTTGCCAACCCTGATGATGGCCTCGCGCAGGTCCACCTCACGGCCGAAATCGAGCGTGAGGGCCGGTTGCTGTGGTTCGACGGGTGCGAGCCAGAAGGTGTTCTTCGCGTTGTCGGCGGCCATCAGCGGCGGGTGGTCGGGCGATTCGGCGTTGGCCGTGATGCCGGTGGGGCGGACGGGGGTGAGCTCGACGACGAAGAGGCCCTTGACGTCCTTGACGATGGAGGTGGCCTGGCCGTTGACGAGGCTGCGGAACGACGGGACCAGGCCGTAGACGCCGACCGCGCCGAGCAGGGCGACCAGGAAGGACCAGCGGAGCGCCTTGCCGATGCCTCGTCTGGCGGAGCCGGCGCGGTGGCGGTTGGGGCGGGTGCCCGCCTCCGGTGGCTTGCGCTTGGGCAGGAAGCGACGCCACCACTTCTCCGCGACCACTTCGGCCTCGACCAGCGCCGAGCCGCAGCGGGCGCAGAACTTGCGGGAGGGCGGGTTCGCTTCGCCGCACTGGCCGCAGATCAGGTCACCGGGCTGGGCCGCGCGGCGTTCGGTCAAGCGCGGCCGGCGACCGCCGGTGGTCGGCTTCTGGTCGCCGGGTTGCATCGCACCGGGTTGCAGTGGGGCAGGCTGCATCGCGCCGGGTTGCAGTGGGGCGGGCTGCATCGCGCCGGGTTGTCCAGAACCGCCCTGTCCAGGGCCGGGCTGTGCGGGCGCGTGCTGTTCGGGGCCATGCTGTCGGGCACTCGGCGGGCCTGGTGGCTGCTCGGGTCCGAACTGCCGCGCCGGTGCGAACCCCGGCCCGGACTGACCCGGCGGCGGATAACCCGAGCCCGAGTGGCCGGGTGATGGACAACCCGGGCCGCCTTGCACCGGACCGTTCGGTCCGGGTGCGTTCGGTCCGGGTGCGTTCGGTCCGGGCGGGGGTTGCCACCGGGTGCCTCTCGGCGGCGGGACCGGCTGGTACGGCGGCCCCTGGTTCGGTCCGCCGCGTGTCGGCAGTGGCGAGGGCATCGGTTGGCTGTTCGCTTGGTTGCCCGGTGGCCCGGCTTGGCCCGGCACGGGCTGGGCCGCCGCCGCGGGTTCCCATTCCAGGTACGTCCCACAGGCGCCGCAGAACTCCGAGCCAGGCGCGTTGCCCTCACCGCACTGCGTGCACACGATCATGCCCCCACCACCTCCAGCTCCACCGCGACGTGCGCGGGCACCGCATCGGCGATCGCCGCCACCAGCCGGGTCCGGTCCACCTGATCGGGCCGCGCCACCCGCACCCGGACGTGCACGCGGGGCGGGTTCTCGGCCACCGCCAGACCCGGCCGGTCGGTCGACGTGCAGCCGCCGCTGTCCCGCACCTCCACCTGCCCACCCGTCAGCAACGCCACGTGCTCGGCCAGCCCACGCCGCGTGCCCCGCCACCGGTGCAGCTCGACGGCCCGCGCCACCAGCGCCCGCCGTTGCGGCACCGACCAGCCCTCGCCGACGTCGAGCGCCACCCAGTGCGCCAGCCACTCCAGGAAGTCCTCCGGCGCGAGCCGCGGGTCCAGGTAGCCCGCGAACCCGTCCAACGTGGTGAACACCGGCGCCAGCACCTCGTCCAAAGCGACCAGGAACCGCTGCGTGAACCCGTCCTCCAGGTACACGCCGGGCAGTCGCTCGGCCAACGGGTGCGGGGTCGTCATCGCGCCACCCGCACCTGGTGGCCGTAGGAGAACGCGAGCCCGTTGGCGGGCAGGTCGAGCCGGGCCGCCGCGTTGCCGCGCTCGCCGGTGACCGGGTTCGCGCCGAACAGCTTGATCTCCTCGACCAGCTCGACCCCCGGCAGCCGTTGCAGCACGGCGAACACCTCACCGGACTGCACGGGCCGCCCGAACGGCCAGCCGTCACCGTCCGGCCCGCCGCTGACCGGGTTGAAGTAGTCGTACAACGCCTGCACCGCCCGGGTCCGCAGCACGTCCTCGGGCGTGCCGGCCTTGGCCTTGAGCTGCGCCACGACGGTGACCCCCTGGTAGTAGGGCGGTTCGACGGACACCCGCGCGCCGACGCACCGGCGTTCGTCCAGGAACCGCTCGATCCGGCCGCGCACGTCCGCGCTCGGCTGCAACGCGGCGAAGTCCGACTCCTCGTGCGCCCCCACGGCAGGCACGACCAGCACCCGAACCGCCGCCGAACCCGGTCCGGCGGGCACGCACCGCACCCGCGCGATCTCCGGCGCGGCCTCCCGCGTCAACACCTCGTAGTCCTCGGCCGTCACGGCACGGTCGCGCGTCCGCAGCAGCAACGGCCCGCGCAACGCCGCGTCGCGCACCGACTCCCCCGCCACCCCGCCGGACGCCGGACGCCGGTTGGTCACCGTGGTGACGAACGGCACGGGGTCGCGCTGGACCTGCAACAACCCGCGGGCGACGTTGCCGCGCAGGCCACCGCCGGTCCGGTACTCGGGCACCCTGATCGCGGCCGACTTCGCCGGGATCGCCCCGTACAGGCGCACGCCGCCGCCGGGTTGCCGCACGGCCGGACCGAAGATCACCTCGCCGCCGACCCGGTCCAGCACGACGTGCCGGTCGTTCGGCCCGGACTCGGCGAACGACCGCACCTCGCGCCACTCCTCCCAGCCGTCCGGCGTGGCGACCTCCACCACGAGCGTGCCGTCGTCCACCACGACCGGGGTCCGGGCGAGCGGGAACCGTTGTCCCGGAACGCCTTCCGACACGCCGATGGTCTCGCCGCGCACGATGTCCGCGTGCGTGGCGGTGGTCGTGCCGCCGATGGTGGCGGCGGTGACGGACAGCAGTTTCGGCGGGCGCTGGTAGAACGGCCGGTCCGGAGCGGGCGCGATGGCCCGGCACCTCAACCACCCCGCGCGCTGCCGGGCGATGACCGACACGGCGTGCGTCCCCGGCACGTGCAGCACCACGTCACCGGGCTGGTTGAAGCCGCCGGTGGTGTCGCGGTCCACCTCGCACGGGCTCCAGCCGGTGCCGTTCCACGCCTCCCACTCCCACGGCGGGTCACGCGGGTCGACGCCACGGCCTTCCGCGCGTGCCTCGATCCGCAGCAGCACCGCGCAGCCGGGCACCGCGTCCGACAGTCCGAAGAGGACGGCGTCACCGGGCGCGGGCGGGTCGGCGAAGACCTCCGGGTCCTTGCCGTCACGCAGTTCGTCGGTGCGGTCCGCGGGCGGGATGCCGGTGTCCCCGACCGCCGTCACGAGGTGCGTCAACGAGCACGGCACGACGCTCAGCTCCCGGTCCACGGTGAACACCACCGGGTCCTCGACCTCGCTGCGCTCGGTGGCGACCTGCGCGCCCGCGGGCACCACCACCGGCACGTCACGCGGCGCGGCCAGCCAGAACGTCACCTCGCCACGTGCCGCGGTCGGCGGGAACAGCGTCACCCCGATCAGGTCGAGGAACCGCAGGTAGTGCAGGTCGGGCACCCGGTTCAGCCGGTACAGCAGCTCGTCCACCATGTGCGCGAACGCCTCGATCAGCGTCACGCCCGGGTCGGACACGTTGTGGTCCGTCCACTCGGGACAGTGCTGCTGGACGCGGCGCTTGGCCTCGTCCACCAGGTCCTGGAACCGGCGGTCGTCCAGGTTGGGTGTGGGCAGGGACGTCATCGCGCGCCCTCCTCGTCGGCCTCGTGCGGCGGGATGACGTAGAAGGGGAACACCAGGTTGCGCGGGTCGTTCGTGCCGCGCAACGCGTACCGGATGTCGATGAGCAGGGTGCCCTGGTCGACCTCGTCGAAGCCGACGGACACGTCGGTGAGTGAGATGCGGGGTTCCCAGCGTTCCAGGGACAGTCGCACCTCGTAGGCGATGCGGCCGGCGGTGGCCGCGTCCGCGGGCGCGAACACCAGGTCGTGGATGGCGCAGCCGAACTCGGGCCGCATCGGGCGTTCGCCGGGCGCGGTGGCCAGGATCAGCCGGATGCTCTCCACGATCTCGCGTTCGCCGCCGACCAGCGCGACCGAGCCGGTGGCGTCGGTGTGCACGGGGAAGGCCAGGCCGCGGCCGATGAAGTCCACATCACCCTCCTATGAGGACGGTCGGGCAGCCGACGACGATCGGCGCGCCGCAGCCCGCCAGGTCGCCCATCCGGGCCGCGGGCAGGCCGCCGATCAGCACGGTCGGGCAGCCGGGCGGCAGGACGGGCGTCGGCGGGTGCGGTGGCAGGCCCGGGAACGTGCACGTGTGCAGCCCGCTCACGGTCGCGGCGGGCATACCGCCGATGAGCACGGTCGGCACGCCCGGCGGCGCCAGCACGCCCGGGTGCCCGGTCGGGTCGCCGACCCTCGCCGCTGGTGGCATCCGCCCCTCCCCCTTCGAAACGTCAGTTGATCCGGACGAGCTTCAGTTGATCCGGACGAGCGCGCCGCGCACGGTCACGGGGCCGCTCGCGGTCAGTTCGGCCTGGCCCTGGCCGGTCACCGCGACCGTCGCGCCCTCGACCTTGACCCCGGCCGTGCCGGACGCCTTGAGCTGCGCGCCCGCCTCGATGGTCACGTCGGTCTGGGCCTTGGCGGTGATCTTCTGGCCCTTCAGCTCCAGCGGGCCCGTGCCGGAGTCGATGGTCACCCCGTTCTGCGCCTTGATCGTCACGGCCTTGCCGCTGGTCACCTCGACCACCTGGTTCTTCTGGTCGAGCTTCACCACGAACTTGCCGTCACCGCTGGAGATGACGATCCCCTCGTCCTCCAGGAACTCGACCTTGTGGTGCTTGCGCGAGACGAAGCCGCGGGTCACGACCTCGCCGCTGTTGCCGTCCACCGGGTCCTTGGTGAGCGTGGGCGGCGCGTCCTTGCCGTTGTAGAGGCCGCCGAGGACGTAGGGGGCGTCGAAGTCGCCGTGCTCGAAGCCGACCAGCACCTCGTCCCCGACCTCGGGCAGCACGAGTCCGCCGTAGCCGTTGCCCGCGCCGGGGTGCACGGTCCGCGCCCAGCCGCTGGAGTAGTCCGCCGACAGCCACGGGTAGGTGACCTTGACCCGTCCCGTTTTCGCCGGGTCGCGGACGTCGCTGACCACGGCCGGGACCAGGCCGCGGTCCGCCGAACCGCCCGGACCGCCGTTGGCCAGGCCGTAGAGGGACCGTTCCTGGCGGCCGGAGACGGTGAACTCGGTGGTGTAGCCGACCTGCTCGGCGAACAGGTGCCGGGTGCTGGTGAGCGTGTACTTGCCCGCGAACGGCTCGCCGACGTTCGTCAACGCCACCGCCGTGCCCGCCCGCAGTTTGGGGTTGCCGCGCGCCACACCGGCCAGCTCCGCGCACGCGCCGCCCAGCTGGGTGCCGAGCGCGGCGGCGACCGCGTTCGCCTGGGCCTGGCTGCGGTGCGTGCCGCCGGCGAGGAACGGCGGGCTGCCGAACTTCCCGGCCAACGCGACCGGGTCGAGGCCCGCGACCTCCGTGCCCAGCGCGCTCGACGGCTTGCTGGCCACCACGGCCTGCTTGTTCTCGGGGTCCCAGCCGCGCACCTGCACCTCGGGAACCTGCTCGGCGGCGGTGATCGCGGCGCGCAGGGAGAGGAGGGTGCGGTGCATCTCCAGCACCAGCGGGTTCGCCTTGGCCTTGGCGTTCGGGGCGGGCGCGGACTTGGGTTCCTCGGCGAGCTGGAACTCCAGCTTCCCCTCGACCACCGCGATCTGCGCGCCGACCAGCCCGGCGATCCGGGACAGGAACTCCCAGTCGCTGACGCCGTCCTGGCTGAGCTGCGTGTGCGGGCGGCCGAAGCCCTTGACGTCGTCGATCTGCCCGACCGGGATGTTCGCCCGCTGCGCGACCTTGCGGACGACGTCGGCGATCGTCATGTTCGGGTAGGCGGCGACGCGGCTGCCCCGGAACAGCCGGTGCCCCAGGTCGTAGCCGCGGACCTCGGTGAACGTGCCGGTGGCGTCCAGCTCGACGCCGACCGCGGTGACCTCGCCGCTCATCAACGGCTGCGGGCCGCCCGGGTCGGACGTCTGCACCTTCAGCGCGATCTTGGTGCCGATCTTGATCTTCGCCTTGTCCAGCACCACGTGCCCGGGGTCGCGGAAGCGGAGCACGAACACGTCCGGCAGGTTGCGGCTGTCGTCCACGAACGCGTGGGTGAGCAGGGACTTCACGTCGGCGGGCAGCGGGCCTTTCTCCACCTCGACCACGAGGGAGTTGGCGAACGTCTCATTGGCCATCGCGGATCTCCTCCAACGCGGGCACCAGCAGCCGTGCGCCGGGCCGCAGCCGCATCGGGTCGTCGATGTCGTTGGCCTCCGCGATCTCCCGCCACAGCTCGGCGTTGCCGTAGGCCTTGTAGGCGAGGGATTGCAGGGTGTCGCCCGCGACGAGGACGTGCGAGTCGCGTGCGGCGAGGGCGCCGGAGGTGGGGTTCTGGCCGCCCTGCTCGCCCGCGATCTCCTCCAGGTTGACCGTGCAGGTGGCGCGGACCGGGACGCCGGCGGGCGTGAACAGGGTGTACTTGGCGCTGACGCTGGAGACGAACGCCGGGAAGCCCGTCATGCCGCCCCACTTGAAGATCACCCATGGTGGGGAGCCCTTGCCGTGCTGGCGGCTGTCCTCGGTGGGCACGCAGCAGCCGAACAGCTGCTCGACCTTCTTCACCACGTCGTCGTCCATGCGTTCGGTGGCGTCGAGGAAGACTTCGAGGACGAGCTTGCACGGGTCCGAGCCCTTGAACTCCGGCGTGCCGCTCTTGGCGACGTTCGGTTGCCGGCTGCGTTCCCACTTGGCGTTCTTGGTCAGCGAGAGTTCCTTGGGGTTGAACTGGAAGGTGATCTCGTGCATGAGGTCGCCCGGCTTCGCGGCGCCGCCGGCCTTCGGGGGGCGGTGGACGCTGAGCAGGGCCTTCTGGAGGTTGGTCGGCGCGGCGTAGCTCGTCGTCTTGCCGGAGCCCGCCGAGGTGAAGGTGATCGGGGAGGCCATGGCGTCACTTCGCCGTGCTGAGGAAGCCGTGGTGGGCGAGTTCGAGGGTCTCGGTGGCGACCTTCGGGGAGTCGGCGGACAGCTGAGGTCCGCTCCACCGCACCGGGACGACGCCGGAGAGCGCCCAGCTGGCGACCACCGTGCCGGCGAGCGTGCGTGCCTCGATGATCGCGGTCTTGCGCGTGATGCCCGCCGCCATGCCCGCGATCCACTTGATGATCTTGGCGCTCTCCTTGGTGACGGGGCGGGACAGCTTGACGTTGGAGTACTTGATGCGGGTGGGCAGCTGCCAGACCATGCCGTTGTTGCCGCCCTCTTCGCGTTGTTCGACGGTGAACTCGATGCCGAGCCCGTCGCAGCTGTTGAAGGAGCCGAGGCTCTCGTCGTCGATGCGCACGACGAAGCACACGGCCACCGCCTCATCCACCTCGGCCATTCCGCTCACCTCCACCGATCGGTCAACGCTCCGCGCCGTTCGCGGTCGAGCCAGAGCTCGGCCTTGAGCCGGCGGACAAGGGGGTCGTAGAGCTTTTTGAGCAGTTCCTCAGGCTCTTGGCCCTGTGCTGCTTGTGGTGCCTGGGCCGGGGCTGGGGGCGTTTCGGCGGCGGCGGTCTGCACCGACTCGACCGGCACGAACGGCGGAGGCTGAACCTCGACCTCCCGTTGCACGTACTCGACCCGCGAGTCGGCCTGAGGGCCGGGTTGCGAGTTGAACCGTGCCACGACCGGCTGTTCAGCCGCCGGAGCGTCCCGCACCAGAGGCCGCCCCAACCCCGGCACCAGCCGACCGGGATTTCCGCTCTCTGGCACGACGTCACGCTGCACCACCGGCCCGACCTGACGTTGTGCGCCGAGCAACGGCCCAGCGACCTCGCCGACGATCGGCGCACCAAGCCCACGCCCAGATGACAAGCCCGGTGCTGGCACGGCCTCGCCAACGGACCGCTGCGCATTCGACCCGACGGTCACCGCAGACCCCTGCGCAGCCGCCGGTGCCGGTGCAACTCCCGGCGGTGGTCCGGCTTCCCGGGTCGGCGAGGCATGTGACCGCAGTGCCGATTCCAGCGTGGATGTACCGACCAGCCTCTGCACGGTTTCCGGCTCCGGCGCAGCGGCCAACCTCGACGCCGTTTCCAGCTTCGGCCCGCCCAACCGCGATGCCACTGCCGGCGCCGGTCCGGCCACCAACCGTTGCGCGGTCGCCGACTCCGATCCCGCCACCAACCTCGACGCCACTTCAAGCTCCGGTCCGGCTACCACCCTCTGCACAGCTTCCGACTCCGGTACAGCCACCGCCCCCGATGCCGCTCCCATCTCCCGCGCGGCCACCGACGCCGACGCTGCTTCCATCTCCCGCGCGGCCACCAACCGCGGTGCCGCTTCCAGCCCTGGTGCAGCTACCAACCGCTGCCCGGTTTCCAACTCGGGTGCAGCCACCGACCTTTGCCCAGTTTCCAGCTCGCGTGCGGCCACCGACCTCTGCCCGATTCCCAGCTCCGATGCAGCAACCGACCTCGATGCCGCTTCCGACTCCGGCGCGGCCACCGACCGCTGCGCCACATCCAACCCAGGCCCAGCCACCAACCCCTGCGCGGCTCCCAGCACCGGAGCAGCAACCGACCCCGATACCGCTTCCGACTCCGGCGCGGCCACCGACCGCTGCGCCACATCCAACCCAGGCCCAGCCACCAACCCCTGCGCGCCTCCCGACTCCGGAGCAGCAACCGACCCCGATACCGCGCCAAGCCCCCGTTCAGCGTCCGAGCTCGATCCCGGTTCCGGCCCTGGCGCAGCGACCGACCTCGATGCCGCTCCAAGCCCCGGTTCAGCAACAGACCTCGACCCCGGTTCCGACCCCGGCGCGGCAGCCGTCCTCTGCGCCACTTCCAGCCCCGCGCCGACCGCCAACCTCTGCGCGACTCCAGGCTCCGGAGCAGTTACCGACCTCTGCGCCACTTCCGGCGTCGGCATCGCTACCAGCCTCTGCGCTGCTCCGGGCTCCGGTGCGACAACCGACCTTGGTGCCAGTGCCGGTTCCGGCGCGGCCACCGACTGCCGTGCCGCGTCCAGCCCTGGTCCGGCCACCAACCTCTGCACGGCGTCCAGCTTCGGCGCGGCTTCCGGACCCGATTGCGGTTCCGTCTCCGGCCGGACTGCCGACACCGGTCCGGTCACCGGCTCTGGGCCGGGCTGAATGCCTGGGGTTGCTTCGAGCGTTGGCGCGGCTTCAGGCACCCGCGCGGCTTCAGGTTCCGGGCCGAGGGTCTGCGCATCCGGATCACCGCCGACATCCCCGGCAGCTTCCCCACCCGACTCCCCACCCGACTCGCCGGCGATCTCCTCAGCGCTCTCCTCAGCGCTCTCCTCGCCGACCTCCAACCGCTGCACCGGTTGCACCGGCCGCACCACTTCGCGTTGTGCCGATCCCCAAACCCGCGACCACAAACCACCCCCGCGCGGCTTGCGTGCAGGCGGTTGGGCGACGGGCAGGTCACCCGGCAACGCCTCCGCCTGCTCCACCCGCTGCACCACGCCGTCGATCACCCCGGACGGCTCGTCCACCCCGACCCGGTGTGCCAACGGCGCCAGGTAGGCCGGTGACTGCCACGACGCCAAAGTCCCCGAGAAGCGCTCCACCGGGTTCGCCAACGGGTGCGCCGCCACCACCCGCTGGATCGGCGGCAGCCCACGCCACTCGGCACGCCGCACCGGCAACGCCGGCGGCGGCGCGGGTCGAACGCGTCGCCACGGCCACATCGCCCCTCACCGTCCCTGGCTGATCCGCGTGTTGATCCGGGCGATCTCGGCCACGTACCGCAGCCGGTCCGGGTGCTCCAGGTCGAGGATCGAGTCCCACGACCAGTGGAAGTGGTACGCCACGTACGCGACCTCCTCGTGCAGCCGGTCGGCCGCGTACGTCACGATTCCCCCAGGCGCCCACCCGCGACGTCCACGCTGAACCCGTGCCCGCACTCGGGACAGGCCACCGCCGCGCGGGTGTGCCCCTCGCTGTTCACCCGCCGGTACATGTCCTGCAAGAACGCCAGGTCCGACGCGAACAGGTTCTCCACGACACCGGCGTGCACGTCGGTCACCGCGCCGATCCGCACGATCACCCTCGCCAGCAGCACCACGGTCAGGTACGCCGCGTTCTCCCGCACCCTGTCGTCCCGCAACGGCACCAGCTCGTCCCGCGCGGTCGCCAGGCGCATCACGCCGGAGCGGTGCACCACGCCGCCGTCGTCGACGTACCCGCGCGGCAACTCGAAGGCGAACTCCGTGCGCATCGGCTCCACGACAGGAGCTCCACCAGGAGCTCCGACAGGAGCTACAACCGGCACCGCGGACACGTCGGGGGCGATCGCCGCCATCATCCTGCGCATGGCGTCACTCGACTTCCATCATCTCGTACGTGACGACGAGCTTCTCCGTGAGCACGCTGGTGTCGCCGGCCTTCAAAGACCCGATCTCCAACGACTTCGGCCACGCGTTGGTCAGCTTGTACCGCTTGATCGGCTGGCCCTCGTAGTCGTAGACGATGATCGCCCCGCCCTTGCGGGCACTCGCCATCTTGCCGAAGTGCGCGTCCTTGACCCACTTCTCGAAGCTGTTGTCGCCGGTAAGACCGCGGGTGAGGGTGACCTCGCCCGCCTTCGGCCTGCCGGGCAGCTTCTTGATCACGTACTTGCCGTCCGGCGTGTTCTGCTTGAGCTCGATGACGTCCTGCTCCATCTTCAGCCCGGAGACCTCGGAGATCTGCTTGATCGCGACGCCGTCGACTTCCAGGCCGAACGAGTGGCCGACCGAGGTGTCGAGGTCGGGAAGAGCCATGACCAACCGCCTTAACTAGTGGACGGGACGAGACGACTACTCGTTGACGAGGCTGGTGCCGCCCGAGATCTGCGCCAGGCGGAACACCACGAACTCGGCGGGCTTCACCGGCGCGATGCCGACCTCGCAGATGACCTGGCCGAGGTCGATGGTCTCGGCGTAGTTGGTCTCCCGGTCGCACTTCACGTAGAACGCCTCGTCCGGCGTCAGCCCGAACAGCGCGCCCTTGCGCCACTCCGTGACCAGGAAAGAGCTGATGGTGCGCCGGATCCTGGCCCACAGCGCGTCGTCGTTCGGCTCGAACACGACCCACTGGGTGCCGTTGAGGATCGACTCCTCCAGGTAGTTGAACAGCCGCCGCACGTTCAGGTAGCGCCACGCCGGGTCGGACGACAGCGTCCGCGCGCCCCACACCCGGATGCCACGACCGGGGAACGACCGCACGCAGTTGACGCCGATCGGGTTCAACAGCTCCTGCTCCGCCTTGGTCAGCTGCGTCTCCAACGCCACCGCGCCGCGCACGACCTCGTTCGCGGGCGCCTTGTGCACGCCGCGCGTGGCGTCCGTGCGGGCCCACACGCCGGCCATGTGGCCGCTGGGCGGGATGAACAGGTGGTCGTTGCTCGCCGGGTCGAAGATCTTGATCCACGGGTAGTAGAGCGCGGCGTACTTCGAGTCGTAGCCGGCGCCGTTCATCCGCCAGTCCTTGACCTTCTGCGGGTTCAGCCCGGGCGGCGGGTCGAGCACCGCGATCCGGTTGCCCATCAGCTCGCAGTGGGCGATCATCGCGAGCTGCACGGCCTTCACCGACTCCAGCGAGATCGCGCCGCGCTGGTAGCTGCTCATCAGGTCGGGCACCGAGACCATGGTGATCTCCTCGACCGCTTCCAGGCCGCCGAAGCCGGTGCGGTCGGAGACGTCGCCGACGTAGTCGTCGGCCGCGATCCTGAGCGGCACGGCCGGCGGCGCGGCCGGCGCGGCGGCCTCCTTCAACGTCACGCTGCCCTTGTCCGGCCTGGCCACCGCGATGGGCGCGGTCTCCTCGACGGTGATCAGCTTCGACTTCTCCCGCACGACGGTGACGACGTGCTCCTTGGTGCGCTTGCTGCTCACCTGGTGCGTCTCGACGACCTTGCCGTCCTGCTTGACCAGCAGCGTGAACCGGTCTTCCGGCTGGTTCTCACCGGCCGGGTCGGCGACCTCCACGGTGATCTCGCCCGCGCCGAGCTCCCGCGCGGTGACCTTGTAGCCGCCCAGCACGGCCTGCGCGCCCGAGCTCACGGGCACGTGGCCGTTGCTCTTGGCGCGTTCACCGCCGATGCGGACGACGTAGCAGTTGGTGCCCCCGTTGAGGAAGTACCCGTACACCGACTGGGCCAGGTAGCAGTCCGGCAGGAAGTCACCGAAGACCTGCGTGTACTGCGCCCAGTTGGAGACCAGCGTCGGCGTGTTGTACGGGCCTCGGGCCGCGAAGCCGACGAAGGCGGCGACGGCGGTGCCCACGCCCTCGATGGGCCGCGCACCTGCCTCCACCTCCTCGACGTACACCCCCGGCGAGAGATAGGTGGGCATCCGTGCCTCCCAAGTCGTGCTGATGGTTCGGGTCTGGCTCGTTCTCGGAGCGAGTGCCGTCGATGCTGCTGCGGTTCGGCGGCGGGCGAAACGACCGCGAGGCTGTGCCGGGGTACGCCGATAGCTGCCCAAAGGTGCAGCTGCCCGTTCGGGCGGCCCGGACCGCCCTTCCGGTCGTTGCCGCCGGACGCGCGGAAGGCCGTGCCGGACAAGGCGCCCGCCGGGCAGACCGACCTCAGCGCGGACAATCACGAGACGAACGCCAAGATGACGGAGGCGGGCGTCACCGGGGAGCAGCTGGCCCGGTCCAACGAGCCCGACTTCACCGGGGCGCTGACCGCGAAGAAGCAGGGCGAGGAGCACAGCGACACCACGCCGGCCGCCGTGCGGGCGTCCGAGTCGCAGACGCTGGCCGCCGCCACCGGTGACGCGAAAGCCACCGGACTGGCGGCCGTCGCGGGCCTGACCGGCGCGAAGGGCAACCAGGCGCAGAAGTCCGCCGCGGCGGAGAACGCGACGAAGTCGAAGGACTAGCAGGACCGGATCAGGATCACCGGTGAGCTCAAGGCGATCTTCGACGAGACGAAGACCAAGGTCGAGGCGGTGCTGGGCAACCTGGACGACGAGGTGGCCAAGCGCTTCGAGTCCGGCGAGGCGAAGGCGAAGGCCGCGTTCATCGCCGACCACCAGGCACGCGTCGGTGATCCAGCACTGGAACGAGACCGGGCGGATGTCCGACCAGGCGGTCCGCGCCGAGTTCTACAGCCGGCTGGACAACCTGCACGGCATGTGCCAATCCTGCAACACGTCCAAGGGCGCGGAGGAGAGCGGCACCGGGGTGTGGCGGATCGACGACGGGTTCAAGGGGCCGGATGGGACGTGACCTACTCGGCCTCTTCGTCCTCTTCCCGCTGCACGGAGGCCGGCCCGACGTAGGTCTGCGCCATCTTCTCCTCCTCGCCCTCTTCGGCAGGTGGAGCTTCTTCGCGCTGGATCACGGAGTCGGTGACGCGCTGCGCAGCGGGAGCGACAGCGGGAGACGCGGACATGACGTGGTCGGCGTTGGTGCTCGCCTCACGTTCGAAGCGGTCCGAGGGGTCGCTGACCTTGACGCCACCACCGACGTCCGTGCCGTCCACGGGGCCGCTGCGCTGCTGCACGACGTGCGTCAGCTCGTGCGCCAGCGTGTGCTTGCCCGAGTCGGACGACGGGTCGTACTTGTCGCGCTGGAACACGATGTTCGAGCCCACGGTGTACGCCTGCGCGTTGAGCGACTTCGCCGACTCGTGCGCCGCGCCGTCCGTGTGCACGCGCACGTCGCCGAAGTCGTGGCCGAAGCGGCCCTCCATGTCCTCGCGCACGCCGGTGTCCAACGGCGAACCGCCTGAGTTCACCACATCGTGGACGGACGACTCCTCGACCAGCGTGCTCGCGCCCGCGTTGCCGACCGCCCGTTGGAGGTCGAGCATCCCGGCGGGGCCCAGCACGTCCGGTCGCCCGGCGGCTGCCGCGCGTCCCAGCAGGTCGTGGTCCTCGCGCTCGGCGCGGTCGCCTTTCGGCCGGAACGCGCCGTCACTCTCGTGCCCGTGCTCGTGCCCACGCATGGTCGCCTCCTGGTACCTCGGAGCCCGCATCCATCCTGAACCCCGCCCCACGGGCCGGACCACGACCGCGAGGGCGGTGGTCGCTGCCCGAAAGGGCAGTCACCGGGCCGCGCCGTCCGCCGCGAGACCGAGGTAGCGCCCGAACTCCCGCTCACCCACCAGCCGCCCCAGCTTCCGGTACTCCCGCGCCACCGCGCCGACCACCTCGGCCATCCCCACCGGCCCGCCGTTCTCGGCCGCCAGGTAGGCGGCGGTCACGGCGGCCGACCGGATGTGCCCGCCGGCCAGCTCGAACGCGCCGGCCAGGAAGTCCAGGTCGACCTCGGTGCGGGGCGCGGTCTCGCCGAGGCAGCGGTCCCACAGCAGCCGGCGCAGCGGCTCGTCCGGCAGCGGGAAGTCGACCACCACGTCCAACCGCCGGGTGAACGCCTCGTCCAGGTTCGCCCGCAGGTTCGTGGCCAGCACGGCGATCCCGTCGAAGGTCTCCATGCGCTGCAACAGGTACGCGCTCTCGATGTTGGCGTACCGGTCGTGCGCGTCCCGCACCTCCGACCGCTTGCCGAAGATCGCGTCGGCCTCGTCGAACAGCAGCACGCCGTTCACGCCGGACGCCTCGGTGAAGATCCGTTCCAGGTTCTTCTCGGTCTCGCCCACGTACTTGTCCACCACGGTCGCCAGGTTCACCGTGTACATGTCCAGCCCCAGCGACGAGGCGATGACCTCGGCGGACATCGTCTTGCCGGTGCCCGAGTCGCCCGCGAACAACCCGGTCACGCCGCGTCCCCGCCCACCGCCCGGCCGCATCCGCCACTGGTCGATGACCTGGTCGCGGCGCCGGGCGCGGGCGGCCAGCTCGTGCAGCAGGCCCACCACGCCGGTCGGCAGCACCAGGTCGTCCCAGCCGACGGCGGGCTCGATGCGGCGGGCGAGGCGTTGCAGGCCGGCCGCGTTCTGGCTACGCGCACCCGCACGCAGGTGCTCCGTGGTGACGACGCCGCCGTCGACCAGCGCGGACACCGACGCGGCACGGGCGGCACGGGTGATCTGGCCGGGGCCGAGCACGAAGTGCGCGGTGGCGGCGGCCGGGTCGACACCGGGCGCGAGCCGGCCGTCCAGCTTCAGGCGCCACAGGTCGGCGCGGTCGGCGACGGGAAGCGGCGCCGCGTCGTGCAGCAGGGGCGGGTCGGGGCTCCAGCGCGGGTCCCACACGTTCGGGCCGAACACCACCAGCGGCACCGAAGGATGGGTCAACGCGGCCAACGGAGGCTCCTCCTCCACCGGGCCGAGCACCACCCCGGCGCCGCGCAGCACCGCCTCCCGCAGCACCGCGACCGTCGACACGTCCTCGGCACGCAGCCGGGCCGCGTCGACCTCAAGCACGGCGAACCCCGCGTGGCCCAACGCGGCGGCAGCCACCTCACGCGCACCGCCGCCTGGACGTTCCCGCAGGTAGGCGAGCCGCACCTGGGCCCGGAACGCGCGTACTAGATTGCCCACGTCGGCCGCCGTCACCTCGTCCACGACCTTGGCCACACCGGCGAGCGCCGCGTCCGCCAGGTCGTCGCCGAGCAGGTGGTTGACCACCCGGTCCGGCACCCGCAGCGACCGGGACAGGAACGGCCGCTCCCGGTCGTCCACCACGAGCAGCCCGGCGGACCGCAGCGGTGACGACGGGTCGAGCCGCGCACGGCCCGTCGCGGACGCCTCGGGCAGCCCGCACAGCCGCAACGCCAGGCCAGCGGTCGCACGGCGGCGCGTCACGTCGTCGTTCAGGTAGCCGTAGAACTGCTCGAACCGGCTGTCCACGTCGGGCGCGAGCGCCACCAGCAGCAGTTCGACGTCCAGCCCCGACAGCCGCGCGGTCTCCGCCAGCCGACCGAGCCGACCGGACGCCGCCGACGCCTGGAACGGCACGTACGGCTCACGCCGGGACGCCAGCAGGGCGTCGATCGCCTCGTCGGACAGGTACAGGCCGCGGAACGGGTCGTCCGGGTTGGGATCCGAGCCGCGCCGCACGGCCACCGCCGCCCGGATCCGCCGCTCCAGCGCGGCCAGCCGCGCGAACAGGTGAGGCAGGCTGCCGCTGGTCACGGTCGCCTGCGGCTCATGGCCACGCGGTGGGAGACCGAGTCGTCGCCCATGGCCAACCGCATGCCCTCGTCCACCGGCGGACCGGCCGCGAACACCCGGCCGGAGTCGATCGGCGCGGACACCACCACGTCCAGCGACGGTTTCAGCTCACCGCCGAGCGCGGTCCAGACGTCCGCGAACGCGCGGTCCTCGGGCGGCGGCAGGGCGATCGTCATCGGCACCGGGAGCCCCAGGGCCACCAGCGACCCGGTCAGCAGCTCGACCGGCACCGACTCGTGCCGCAGGAAGCCCACCAGCAGTTCGGACAGCAACCGGTGCTCGTCCTCGGACCGCTGGGTCCAGGCCGTCATCAGGTAGGACAGCTTGATGTGCCGCGGCGGCAGGCGGCGGGCGGTGACCTGGCCGTTGTCGTACTCGTTCAGCAGGCCGCGCTGCCGTCGCCGGAGGTCTTCCCGGATGTCGTAGAGGTAGACGTTGACCGTGGGCGCGTTCCGCCGTGCGGCCCAGTCCTTGGTGGGCGCCTCGAACGCGACCTCGACATCCGTGCCGCGCAACGCGTCGTCCCGGACCAACCGCCTCAACGCCTCGTCAACCTCGTGGATCACGTTCCCACGATGGCCCGTCCGCCACGTCCGCGACCAGCGGCGACCCGGCGAACCTTGGGGCAGCGCCGGTTGCCCCTGTGGGCAGTGGCGCGGTGGCGTCGTCGTTCCAGTCGACGGTCAGGGTCTCGCTGGTGGCGACGACCTGACCGCCCTTGCTCGTGTCCACCGCCCTGAGCCGGAAGTCGAACTTCCCCTGGGACCCGGGCAGGACCTTCGGCGAGTCGCTCCCGTCGTACTGCTCGCCGAGCAGCCGCTCAGAGGTGCTCCCGTGGCCGGCCTCCACGTACTTGTCGAAGTCGCCTTCCAGTTCCTGGAACTGGTTGGCGTACGGGCCGTCCCGGTGGCCGTACCGCGTGCCGGGTGCTGCGGGCCGGTCGCCCTCGGCGTCGGTGTCGGGGAAGCGGTCCTCGTGCCAGTCGCCCGCCGCGGCACCACCGAAGTGCGGCGGCGCGCTTCCGGCGGTCTCCTCGTACTCCTCGTCCCATCGGATGTCCTGCCGCACCTCTAAGGGGTGCCGATCGGCGCCTTTCGGCATCGGGGTGAACTTCGCCTTGAAGTCGAACTCGGCGTTCTTGAGGCCGCCGTCCGTCTTCTCGCCGCGGAGCACGCCGGACTGCACGTACCTCGGCTCTTCGACGATGTCCGCGCGCTGGACGGTCGGGCCGGAGCCCTTGACCAGCGCGGTGGCGGCCCCGTTGCCCGCCGTGCGCTGCAACGCCAGGGCGAGGGAGCGGACCACACCGGGCGGTGCGGGGTACGTCCGCCCCGGCACGGGGGTCGACGCCGGGTCGATGTCGGGCTCGACGCGTCCGCGGGTCTTCGTGGTGGGGGTGGTCGGGGTGGTGTCCGGTTCCCGGGCGAGCGACACGACGTCCTCCGGTTCTCGGGTGCGACGGGCTCCGGGCCGCCCGCACCCGGGCGACCAGGACACACCTCACGATAGGACGAAACCCCGGCCGACTGTCAGCTCCTGTGCCAGACCACCACGCCCTCCGCTCCGCGTCGACCGATCGGCCTACCCTGCCGGCGAACATCACCGCACGTCCGCTGTTCGACCGCGCCGGCCCCCGCCCGCACCGGCATGGCCGTCACACCAGATGCGGAATGCGCCCAGCCGTGCCGGTGTCCTCCCCGGCGGCGACTGCCGCCACGACCTTGTCCGTGGCGTCCTCGGCGGTCAACATCGCCTCGACCGCCGCCTCCACCGCCGCGTTCGCCGCGTCGGCAGCGGCGATCGCCGCCCGTGCCGCCACGCGCACCCGCTCGGCGTCGTCGTGCGAACGCGCCGACTCGGCCTGTCGCAACGCACGTCCGGCTGCCGTCCGGGCGTACGCGGCGGCGTCGGACACGACGTCAAGCCGTTCATCGGCTGCCGCCACCAGGTCCACATCCCGCAGCGCCACGCTCGCCTGGTCGTGCAGGGCCACGAGTTGCCCCCGATCGAAGACGATCTCGATCCCGAGGCCGATCGTCAAGATCACCCGTCCCTCCATCGCGCCACGCAGGTGAAGCTCCTCACCCGCACCGATGCTGACGTTGAGGCTCATCCGGTCCCCACTTGATCCCACCGTCACGACCCACCCTTTCTTGATCACCGCGCCAAGCTCCGACGGACCCCGTGATCGTCCGATCACAGCGTGTGGCAAAGTTCTACGTGATACTCCCTAGCCTTCCCGGAAAAACGTCCCACATTCCCGGAAACACTGGCAACCGCAGTCACCCGAACGGAGTTCCCATGCCGAGGAAGTCACCTGGTCCCAAGGCCAAAGGCCTCGGCGCGGAGCTGCGCGTCCTGCGCAAGCTCTCCAAGATCACGCTGGAGCACGCCTCGGCGTCGATCGGGTTGTCCAAGCAGGTCCTGTCACGTCTGGAGACCGGCCAGCGCAACATCTCGGCCGACGAAGTCGCCGGTCTCCTCGCGCTCTACGGCGTGACAGGCGGCCAACGCGACAAGTTGCTGACCATGGCCCGCACGCTCAACGACCCCGGCTGGTGGGAGTTGAACATGCCGGGGATGACGCGCGAATCGGCGACCCTGGCCGACTACGAGGACCGCGCCAGGAAGATCACGAACTGGTCTCCGCTGCTGGTGCCGGGTCTGTTGCAGACTCCCGAGTACGCCGGTGCGTTCATGCTCGACGACGGCGTCGCGCCCAACGAGGTGGAGTCACGACTGGCCGGACGACTCCGCCGCCAGGAACGCCTGACACGGCCGGACGTGCAGTACACGGCGCTCATCGGCGAAGCCGCGTTGATCGGCAACGACGAGATCCACCGCGACCAGTTGGCGGCGCTGGCGACAGCGGCGGAGCGGCCGAACGTCACCATCCGAGTCGTGCCGATCCAGGCGATGCCGCGACTCGGACGCGTGGAGGCGTTCATGGTCCTCGATGTGCCGCCCACCGTCGTGGTGCACGTCGAGATGGCGCGATCCGCCGCGTTCCTGGACGACGAGCCGTTCACGACGCCCTATTTGCGTCGGGCGGCACGACTCGGCGAAGTCGCGCTGAGTGCGACAATGTCGCTGCGCCGAATCATCGCCCTGCGAGACGAAATGGACGTGTGAACCATGCAGCAACCAGCCCAGACGTGGCGCAAGTCCTCCCGGTCGGAGCAGTCCAACTGCGTCGAAGTCACGTGGCGCAAGTCGTCCCGGTCCCAATCGCAGTCCGACTGCGTCGAAGTCGCACACATCGGCACTGGAGCGGTCCGCGACAGCAAGAACTCGACCGGACCGGTCCTGCACATCGACCTGACCTCGATGTTGACCGCGATCAAGGCCGGGCGCTTCGACGCCTGACGCCAAGCCAACCGACACCGCGACGCCCCTGCCGGAAGAGTGGCAGGGGCGTCGCGGTGTCCAAGCGGAGCGGTGGTCCGGAATCAGGTGTAGCAGGGCTTCTCGAACTTGAAGTCCTTCGCCGTCGGCCCGGTGAAGAAGTCCTCCACCAGGGCCAGCCCGGTCTGCCCCGCCTCGTCCGGCTTGTAGATCAGCGTCTGCCGGAACGTGCTGTCGTTCGGGTTGCCGGCGAAGTTGCCCGCGCCCTCGGGCAGCATGCCCTCGTAGTCCACCGACTTCAGCTGCCGCACCGCGTTCAGCAGCCCCGCCCGGGTCAGGTCCTTGTTCTCCGCCGCCTTCGTCAGCGCCGCCTTCAACGGGTACGCCCACACCCAGCCGGACGTGTAGCCGTCGTTCGGCGTCACCGACGGCAGCGCCTCACGCAGCGCCTTGTGCCCCGGCGAGTCCGTCGTCCACGTCTTCCACGGCGCGGACTGCATGTACAACGCCTTGATCGCGGGCGCGGCCGGGCTCTGCATCAGGCCCTGGTTCCACGTCGGCGACGTGCCGATGAACTTGCCCTTGAACCCGCGCGCCGCGGTCTGGCCGATGATCACGGCGGCGTCCGTCGGCCCGGTGGTCAGGATGACCACGTCCGGCTTGTTCGCCAGCACCGCGTCGATCGCGCCGCCCTGGTTGTCCTGCCCGGTCTGGGTGACCGCGTTCGTGAACGGCACCCCGCGCTTCTCCGCCGCGATCTTCGCGCCCGCCGCGGCGTCGTCGCCGTAGTCGCCGGGCAGGTGCACGGCCATCACGCTCTTCGCGCCGAGCTTGTCCACCGCGTAGTCCACCGAGTTCATCGACTCGACGCAGTAGTTCGCGCCGGACTCCAGGATGACCTCCTCCACGCCCCACAGCGACGTCCACGACGCGGGCACGCTGACCATCTGCGTGCTCTCCAGGTCGGGCAGGATCGCGGCGGTCGTGGGCGAGCCCAGGGTCTGGGTCAGCGCCAGCACCTTGCCCTTGATCTCCTGGTACACCTGGTTGTGGATCTGCGGGTTGTACTTGTTGTCCTTCACGTACGACGTGACGTCGACGTCGTAGCCGCCGATGCCGCCCTGGTCGTTGACGCGCTTCCAGAACGCCTTCTGCGCGTCGGTGATCGGGACCGCCAGCGTCTTGAACGGCCCTTCGGTCAGGTCCGAGATCGAGCCGAGGTAGATGCAGCCCCGGTCACTGTGGCCGGTGTCCGGGCACGGCTCGCCGGTCACGCCGAAATCGACCTTGATACCGCCCTTGCCCTCCTGCGGGGCCGCGCCGTCGCCTCCGCGACACGCGACCGCCGCCAACGCGACCACGGAGAGCATCGCGAGCACCGCTCTGTGACTTGCCATCCCATCCACCCTTTCAGTACGAGAAAGGCCAAGTGCGCCAGTAATTGCGCACGCGCACCCAGATTCCGAACAGGCCCCGTGGCTCCACGATCAGGAACACCACGATCAGCAGCCCGTAGAGGACCGCCTCGACCTGGAACACCGAGATCCCGCCGGTCGCGTCGGAGCTGATGAACGGCAGCACCGTCGGGAGTTCCCGGGTGATGCGCGGCAGCAGCGTGATGAACAGCGCGCCCATGATGGCGCCGGAGATCGTGCCCGCGCCGCCGATGAGCACCATGGCGATGTACTGCACCGACAGCAGCAGGCCGAACGAGCCGGGGTCGAAGAACCCGTTGACCACGAACAGCAACGAGCCCGCCACACCGGCGTAGAACGACGACACGGCGAACGCCAGCGCCTTGTACCGGGTCAGGTCGACCCCGATGACGGCCGCCGCCAGGTCCCGGTCCCGCACCGCCGCGAACGCCCGCCCGATCCTCGACCGCACGAGGTTCCGCGCCAGCACGCCGAAGATCACCAGCAGCACGAACATCAGCAGGTACAGCTGCTGGGGCCCGGTGAACCACGCCGACGCCCGGTCCAGCCGCACGCCGAACAGCTCGGGCACCGCCGCCGGCCGGCCCACACCGGGACCACCCGTCAGCGACGTCCACTCCCGGAAGACGTGCTCGCCCAGGAACACCAGCCCCAGCGTCACGATCGCCAGGTACAGCCCGCGCAGCCGGGCCGCGATCGGGGCCACGATCAGCCCCGCGAGCCCGGCCACCAGCCCGGACGCCAGCAGCCACACCGGCAGCTCCGTCACGCCGAACCCGAGCACCCGCCCGTCCGGGTCACCCGACAGGGCGGCTCCCGTGTACGCGCCGATGGCCAGGAAGAACGCGTGGCCCAACGACACCTGGCCGGCGTACCCGGTCACGATGTTCAGCCCGATCGCGCCGATCGCCGCCACGAAACCGGTGGCCAGCAGCGTCAGCAGGTCGTCGGTGACGGCGAACGGCAGGAGCAGCGCGAACACCACCAGCGCGCCCGTCCACGAGCGCTTGGGACGCGTGTTGAGGAACGCCGTGTCCTGCGCGTAAGAGGTGTACAGCCCTGGACGGCCCTTCACACTCGTTCCACCTCCTTGCTGCCGAACAGCCCGTAGGGCCGGACGAGCAGCACGACCAGCATCAGCACGTACGGCGCGACGAGCGCGAAGTTCGGCCCGAGCCACGGCGCGACGTCACCCTGGTAGGTGCCGACGAGCGATTCGACGACCCCCACCGCGAGCCCGCCGACGACCGCGCCGCCGAGCGAGTCCAGCCCGCCGAGGATGATCGCCGGCAACGCCTTCAGCGCGATCACCCACAGCTGCTGGTCGACACCGGCGCCGGTGGCCACGAACACCCCTGCCAGCGCGGCCAGCCCGCCCGCGATGGCCCACGACAGGGCGAACACCGAGCCGACCGAGATGCCCTGCGCCAGCGCCACCTCCTGGTCGTAGGCGACCGCGCGCATGGCCAGCCCGATCCGGGAGAACCGGAAGAACGCGAACAGCACCGCGACCACGACCGCCGTCGTCACGAACATCACCAGGTACCGCTGCTGCACGTCGACGCCGAACAGCGTCACCGTCGACAGGCCCCACGGGTCACCCACCTGGCGGACGTCCAGCCCGATGAACGAGTTGGTCACCACCCGCACCACCACGTCCACGCCGATGGTGATGATCGCGACCACGAACACCGGCTTGCCGATCATCGGCCGCAGCACGGTCCGCTCCACGCCCAGCGCCAGCACCGCGATCAGCACCGCCGCGACCGGCACGGCCGCGAAGAACCCGATCTCCGCGGCCAGGTAGCTGACCAGCACCGCGCCCGCCAGCATGAACGCCGGCTGGGCGAAGCTGATCACCCTGGTGGACTTGTAGATGATGACGAAACCCAGCGCCAGCAGCGCGTAGATCGACCCGGAGCCCAGGCCCCGGAGCATCGACTGCACGAACTCGCTCATCCGCGCCCCCCGAGGTACATGTCGTCCACGAGGTCGCCGAACACCTTGGCCAGCGCCGACCGCTTCACCTTCTGCGTCGCGGTCAGCTCGCCGTCCTCGTGGTCGAGCTCCTTGGGCAGCATGCGGAACTTCTTCACCTGCTCCACGGAGGCGAACTTCTCGTTGACCTTCGTGACGATGTCCTGCACCAACTCCCGCACCTCGTCCTTCTCCGCCAGGTCGCGGTAGGTGGTGTAGGCGATCCGGCGCTGCCTGGCCCAGTGGCCGACGGTGTCCTGCTCGATGCCGATCAGCGCCACCAGGTACGGCCGCTGGTCGCCCACCACGATCGCTTCCTTGATGTACGGCGACGTCTTCAGCGCGTTCTCGATCTCCGACGGCGCCACGTTCTTGCCGCCCGCGGTGATGATGATGTCCTTCATCCGGTCGGTGATGCGGACGTGCGTGCCGTCCACCCACTCGCCGACGTCACCCGTGCGCAACCACCCGTCCGGGGTCATCGCCCGCCCGGTGGCGTCCTCGTCGCGCCAGTAGCCCGCGAACACGCCCCGGTGCCGGGTCTGGATCTCGCCGTCGTCGGCGATCCGCAGCTCCACGCCGGGGTGCGGCTCGCCGACCGTGCCGACCTTGACCCGGCCGGGCCGGTTTCCGGTGGCGATGGCGCTGTTCTCGGTCATCCCGTACACCTCGTGCATCGGGACGCCGATGCCCATGAAGAACCGCAGCACCTCCGGCGCGATGGGCGCCGCGCCCGACGACGCGTACCGGACGTGCCGCATCCCGATCCGCGTCTTCAGCGCGCGGAAGCAGAACAGCCAGCCCACGCCGTACTTCAGCCGGGTGCCGAACGTGTGCTCGCCGCCGTTGCGGACCAGCCGTTCGCCGAGCCCGTCGGCCACGTTCAGCCAGAACCGGGTCGTCATGCGCTTGAGCCAGGTGGCGCTGGACGCGCTGATCGTGATGCCCGCCAACAGCTTCTCCCAGATCCGCGGCACCCCGAACAGGATCGTCGGCTGCACCTCGCGCAGGTTGGCCTGCACGGTCTCGATGGACTCGGCGAAGTGCACCTGAACCCCGGCCGACGCGCTGAACCACGTGGTGAAGATGCGTTCGGCCACGTGGCACAGCGGGAGGTAGGAGAGGGTGATGTCCTTCGGCGACGGCGGTGGGTCGGTGAACCCTCCGCCCTCGACCAGCGACTCGATCGCGAACTCGACGTTCGCCACGGTCAGCATCGCGCCCTTGGGCGGCCCGGTAGTGCCGGACGTGTAGATCAACGTCATCACGTCGTCCGGCGCGGCCTCCCGCATCCGCCGGTCCACCGCGTCGGGGTGTGAGCCCCGGTGTTCCGCGCCGAGCGCCAGGAAGTCCTCCCAGGCGAGCAGCTTGGGGTTGTCGTAGCGGTGCCGGATGCCGCGCGGCTCGATGTAGACGATGCGCTCCAGGTCGGGCAGGGAGTCCAGCACGGCGAGCGCCTTGTCCACCTGCTCCTGGTCCTCGGCGATCAGCACGCGGGCGCCGGAGTGCGAGAGCAGGTAGGCGACTTCGCTCGCCGGGTTCGTCGGGTACAGGCCCACGGTGATCGCGCGGACGGCCACCGTGCCGATGTCGGAGTACAGCCATTCGCGGCGGTTCTCCGAGTGGATCGCGACCCGATCGCCCGGCTCGACACCGAGCGCCAGCAGGGCGTGCCCGACGAGCTCCGACTGGTCCCAGTACCGCGACCAGCCGACCTCCTGCCAGATGCCGAAGTCCTTGGCCCGCAGCGCCACCGTGTCCGGGGCCGACTTCGCCCGGTCCCGCACGCGGGTGGCGATGGTGGTCAGGCCGGTGGCGGTGGTGGTCGGGGCGGTCATGCGACACCTCCCACGGTCTGGTGCGCCTCGCCCAGGTAGGCGCGCACGACGTTCGGGTCCTGCTGCACCTCGGCGGGCGTGCCGGTGCGGATGGGCTTGCCGAAGTCGAGCACCATCACCCGGTCCGCGAGGTCCATCACCAGGCCCATGTCGTGCTCGACCATGACCATCGCGATGCCGAGCTCGTCCCGGACGTCCAGCACGAACCGCGCCATGTCCTCGGTCTCCTCGACGTTCATGCCCGCGACCGGCTCGTCCAGCAGGAGCACCTTCGGCTCCATCGCGAGCGCGCGCCCCAGCTCGACGCGCTTCTGCACCCCGTACGGCAGCAGGCCGACGGGCAGGCCGCGCCACTGCTCCAGTTCGAGGAAGTCGATGACCTCCTCGACGGCCGCCCGGTTCGCCAGCTCCTCACGCCGGGCCCGGCCTACCCACGCGAACGCGGCGAGCGCCCCGTACCGCATGTGGTTGTGCCGGCCCAACATCAGGTTCTCCACCACGGAGAGGTGCCCGAACAGCTCGATGTTCTGGAACGTCCGGGCGATGCCCATGGCGGCGATCTTGTGCGGGCGCTTGCCCACGATCTCGTCACCCAGGAACCGGACCGAGCCCTTCTGCGGCCGGTAGACGCCGGACAGCACGTTGAAGATCGAGGTCTTGCCCGCGCCGTTGGGCCCGATGATGGCGAACAACTCGCCCGCGGCCACGTGGAACGACACGCCGTCCACGGCCGTGACGCCGTCGAACGCCAGCGTCACCTGGTCCATCTCCAGGACGTTCGCCTGGGCGTCCTCGTCGGGAAGGCTCACGACAACCACCGCTTCCGCCGCTTGTAGTGCTTCACGTCGCGGAACGACTGCGTGGCGCCCTCGCCGCGCAGGCCCAGGTAGAACTCGCGCACGTCCTCGTCGGCCAGCAGCGCCGCGGCCGGCTTGTCCATCACGACCTTGCCGTTCTCCAGCACGTAGCCGTGGTCGGCGATGGACAGCGCCATGGTCGCGTTCTGCTCGACCAGCAGCACGGTCGTGCCCGCCGCGTTGATCTTCACGATGAGGTCGCGGATCTGCTGCACCATGAGCGGCGCGAGGCCCAGGCTCGGCTCGTCCAGCAGCAGGTAGCGCGGCTCGGACATGAGCGCCCGGCCGATGGACAGCATCTGCTGCTCGCCGCCGGACAGGTAGCCCGCGCTCTGCCTGCGCCGCTCCTTCAACCTGGGGAACAGCTCGTACATCCGTTCCAGGTTCTGCTTGATGCCGCGCGGCCTGCTGTGCCCGCCGACGCGCAGGTTCTCCTCGACCGTGAGCTCGCCGAGGATGCGCCTGCCCTCCAGCGCCTGCTTCACGCCGAGCGACGCGATGCGGGTCGGGGAGGAGCGGTGGACCGGTTCGCCGTCGAGCGTGATCCGGCCGCGGGTGATCTTGCCGTCGTGCACGTCGAGCAGGCCGGACAACGCCCTGAGCAGGGTCGTCTTGCCCGCTCCGTTGGCGCCCAGGAGAGCGACGATGCGCCCTTCGGGCACCCTCAGGCTCACACCGCGCAGCACCAACATCACGTCGTCGTAGACCACCTCAAGGTTGTTCGCCTCAAGCACCAGGCGCCTCCGTGGGGATGTCGGGGTGGCGATCAGTATGACTCCAGTCACACGGTTACCTACCGCTGTTCGCAAACCGTGATGAACCAGCTCACGGCATGTTCGGCTTTCACGATTCTGTTGCTCGGTCCTGTGTGGACGGGTGTAGCGGGAGGGGTCCGTGGGTATGCCCCCGGCGACGACAACGGGGTTGTGAGGAGCGTTCGCCACACATGGACGGCTCGGAGCTTGAGCTCAGGGTGGCGGCGAGACCGGCCTACCTCTCGACCGTCCGCGCGGTCGCGGGTGCGCTCGCCCGGTCCACGCCTGAGCTGGCCATAGACCTGGTCATCGCCGTCGACGAGGCGTGCACCGCGCTCATCGCGCGGTCGCTGGCGCCGTCGTCCGAACTGCGGTGCCGGTTCGCCCGTGAAGGTGATTCCGTGCGCTTCCGGGCGGAGGTGAGGTCGGCCGCGATGACCGTGCCGGATCATGACTCCTTGTACTGGAGGGTTGTCAGTTCCGTGACCGACGCGGTGGCGACCTGGATCGATGGGGAAGGGCGGTTGCGGGTCGAGCTGAGGTGTCGGGCATGAGCGGGTGTCGGGCATGAGCGGGTATCTGGCGTGAGCGGGTGTCGGCGATGAACGGGTGTCAGCGGTGAGCGCCGTGGACTACCAGCCGCTGTTCCACGAGCTGGCGGAGGCCGAGCGGGACGGCGAGCACTACCAGCGGATACGCGATCGATTGGTGACCGAGCACCTGCCGATGGCCAGGCACATCGCCGACCGGTTCGCCGAGCGGGGCGAGTCGGTCGAGGACCTGCGGCAGGTGGCGGCGCTCGGGCTGATCAACGCGGTGGACCGGTTCGACGTGTCGAGGGGGATCGACTTCCTGGCGTTCGCGGTGCCCACCATCACCGGCGAGGTGCGGCGGTACCTGCGTGACCAGGGGTGGGCCGTCAGAGTGCCGCGGCGGTTGAAGGAACTGTGCGTCGCGATCGACGCGGCGCGGGTGGAGCTGTCCCGGTTGACCGGACGGACGCCGACGCCCAGTGAGGTGGCACGGCACCTCGGCATCGCGTTGGACGAGGTGTACGAGGGGCTGCACGCGACGTCGGCGTACCACCTGCTGTCGTTGGACGAGCAGTCGATCAGCGACGAGTTGAACTACGCCGATGCTCTGATCTGCGACGATCCGGCTTTGGAGGTGGTCGAGCTGCATCACGCGTTGGATCCGATGCTGCGCGGGCTACCCAAGAGGGAGAGGCGGATCGTGGTGTTGCGGTTCTTCCGGAACATGACGCAGAGCCAGATCGCGGACTCGGTGGGCGTGTCGCAGATGCACGTTTCGCGCCTTCTGAGCCGATCACTGGCCCGATTGCGGTCTCTGCTCGATGATGAGTAGTGATAGCGGTGATAGCGCTCAGTGACCCAACAGCACACGGCCCGGTGGTCAGGTGGGGTTCCGCGGGTGGCTCGACGAGGCGGAAGGGGTGGTCGCAGTGGTGACGAGCCTGGGGAGCCTGGCCTGGCCGCAGCGAGCAGCCCTGGGGTTGGGCGTGTTGCTCACGCTGTGGGGTGTGGTGGATTTTGTGCGGGGCGAGGTGCCTCCCGGGGTGCTGCACGTGGTGACCGGTCTGGTGATCGGAGTAGCGGCGGTGCGCACGCGTGTGGCCCGGATGGCGGGGAGTGCGCTGGGCGTGGTGTACCTGGTCGTGTTCGCGTTCGGCGTAGGACAGCCCGACGGCGCGATGGACGCGGGAACCGTGGGGAACGTCGTGCACCTGCTGATCGGCTTCGCCTCAGTAGCCGTAGCCGAAAGCTGCGCCTGGTGCGAACAACACGCCAACCGCACCGCCCGCTCCCGCTAACCCCCCAATCCCCCGGCCACACCCCCGCACCGCCCGCTCCCGCCCCACCCCTCCCTTCCCTCGCCTGCCCCCATCCCGGTCGCCATCCACTTGCACCCGCCACCCACATCACTCCCCTTAGCTCTCTGCGTGTCCTCCCCGCCTGCCCTGGCCTCCCGCCCGCCTGCACCTCCCCTCCCCGCCTGCCGTCCCGCTTGCCCACTCCTCCTGCCGTCTCCTCCTGCCGTCTCCTCCTGCCAGCCCCTCGTACCCTCTCGGCGCCGCACACGGTCGCGTTGCACACTTTCGCGTTACACCGCCCCACTTTCGCGCAGAACCACCACCGGCCGACCTCCGCACCGCTCCGCCAAAACGGTTGCATCGAGCCACTTTCGGGTACCACCCGAGTGACCGATCGGGGAGGACCGATGCACACGGCGAGTCTGCAAGACCTGCTGGACGTCGAGGGCCCGTTCGTCTCCGTGTTCCTCGACGTAGGCGATCACGTCGACCTGCGGTGGCGGGCCATGCGCGATCAACTCCAGGCCCAGCAGGCCGACGCGTACCTGGTCGCTTTGGCGCACAACGCGATCACCTCAAGCGTGACCCCACGCGGCCTCGCCGGCCGGGGTCTCATCCTGGGCGACGGCCGGGTCCTGCTGGACCGCTACGTCCCCGTCCCACCCACCGGCTACACCGCGCGCTACGGCCCACTCCCGTACGTGCTCCCCTTGGTCGACCTCTCCGAACCCCTCCTCCCGCACGTGGTCGTCGAGGTCGGCGAGCACGGCGCGGACCTGCGCGCGGTGGACCCGACCGGGCGGCCGGTGGCCGTGGCGACGGTGGGCGCGCGCCGACCCGGCCGACGGCTGGACGCGGCGGAGTTGGCGGACGTCGCCGAGGAGGCCGCGACGCTCGTGGACCGCCTCGACGCACCACTGCTGGTGCTGGCCGGGCCGGTGGCCGGGCGGCAATCGCTGCGGGTGGCACTTCCTACCCGCTACCACCACCTGGTGGTCGAGGTGGAGGGGTCACCGGATCGGGCGGTGCTGCACCTGGCCGGGCGGGCGAATCAGGACGCGCGGCGCGTGGTGGTCGAGCGGTTCCGGGACGAGTCGACTCGGCTCACCGGGCGCGCGGTGCACGGGCTGGAGGCGGTCGGGCGGGCGCTGGAGGACGGGCGCGTCGACACGTTGTTGCTCACCGACACCGTCGTGGGCTCGCAGGAGGTCGACGGTGGGCGGGCCGACGAGGTGCTGCCGTTGCGGGCGGTGGCTTGTGAGGCCGAGATCGTGCTTGTCGGTGGGGCGGTTCGGTTGCATGAGGATGTCGGGGCGTTGCTGCGGGACTGAGGGTCGGGCGTTGCTGCGGAAGTAGGAGTCGGAGGTCGTTCGCGAGTGAGGGCCTGGGTCGTTCGGGAGTGAGGGTCGGGGGTGGTTCGGGGCTCCGCTGGTTTTCAACCGAGTATCGGTAACAGTGTTTCCGTACATTTTCGGCCCATGATCACCCAATCGTGTAGCGGGACTCCGACGCATCCCTAGGCACCGCGCAGCATCCGCCACACCGCGCGCTCCACCTTCTCACGATCACCCGACCTCGGCTTGATCAACCGCCCCTCGTCGAACAGCCGCACCACCCTCGGATCGACGTACGACTTCCGCGCCACCGCCGGCGTGTTCCCCAAGCTCTCCGCCACCTCCCGCATCACCGCCACCTCCACCCGCTTCCGCCCACGCCGCGACTCCGGCCGCCCCTCCCGCGCGAACGCCACCGCAGCCGACACCGTCGCATGCCAAGTCCGCAAGTCCTTCACCGAGAACTCCGCCCCCACCAACTCCTTGAACCGCTCGTTCACGTCATCCGACCCGACCTCGTACCCCCGCACGTCCACCAACAGCCGATCCCCACCGGAACGCCCGCGCAGCAACGACTTCACCGCCCGCGCCAACGCCGCGTCCTCCACCGAAGCGGTGAACTCGATCCCGCCCTTGGCCGGGTAGCAGAAGTCCACAGTGGAAGAGCCCGCAGAGCCCGCAGAGCCCGCAGAGCCCCAAGAGCCGGAAGAGCCCGAAGAGCCCACAGCCACGTGCGAGCACAGCAGAGTCGCCACGCCATGCGTGCCGTTGTCCGCCGCGTACTCCTCACTCCCCACCCGGAACACGCCCCGGTCCAGCAACGCCAACGCCACCGCCAGCACCCGGTCACGGGACCGCCCCCGCGACGCCAACTCCCGCCCCACCTCCGCCCGGAACGCCGGCAACGTCGGCGCCAGCGCCAGCACCCGGTCGTGCTTCTCCTCGTCCCGGTCCTGCCGCCACCGCGGGTGGTACAGGTATTGGCGGCGGCCGGCGGCGTCCGTGCCCACCGACTGGATGTGCCCGTTCGGGTACGGGCACACCCACACGTCGCGCCACGCGGGCGGGATGGCGAGGGACTTGATCCGCTCCACCGACTCGGGATCGACCGGCGCACCCGTGGCGTCGGTGTACTGGAACCCGCGGCCACGGGCGCGGCGGTGCCAGCCGGGGCCGGACGGGTCGCTGCGCCGCAGTCTCACAGCGGGCAGGTTCCCGGCTGGACCGGCCCGAAACCACCACTGGGCGACCGGATGCCGACACAGGGGTTGAACGGGCCGCCAAGTGGGTACGGGACCGTCATGACCCCGCCGTGGACCGTCGGAGTCGAGCAGGAGTTCCTGCTCGTCGACCCCGAGTCCCGCCGACCCGTGCCACTGGCCGAGTCGGTCGCGCAGCACGCCGACACCGACATGGACGTGCAGCGCGAGCTGACGCCGTTCCAGATCGAGGTGGCCACGCCGGTGTGCGGGACGGCCGGGGAGCTGGCGGAACAGGTCCTGCTCGGCCGGACCCACCTGGCGAAGGCCGCGCACGCGGCGGGCTGCCGGCTGCTGGCCTCCGCGGTGCCGCCGATCGGCACGCTTGGGCCGCCACCGGACACCGACGACGCCCGCTACCGGCTGATGCGGTACTCGCACCGCAAGATCATCGGCGGCCAGGGCGTCTGCGGCCTGCACGTCCACGTGGGCGTGCCGGACCGGGACGTCGCCGTCCGCGTGTCGAACGCCCTGCGCCCGTGGCTGCCGACGCTGCTCGCGTTGGGCGCGAACTCCCCGATCGAACACGCCGAGGACACCGGGTACGCGAGTTGGCGCTCGGTCGTCTGGTCGCGCTGGCCGGTCAGCGGCCCGCCGCCGCACCTGGAGTCCGGCGACGAGTACGACCGGCTGGTCAGCGCCCTGGAGTCGACCGAGGTGCTGCTCGACGCCGGCATGGTCTACTGGGACGTCCGCCCGTCCGCGCAGCACCCGACGGTCGAGGTGCGGGTCTCGGACATCCCGATGACGGCCCGCGAGGCCGTCGTCATCGCCGAGGTCATCCGGGCGTTCGCCCGCACCGCCGCCGACTCGGGTGAACCTGAACGGGTGAACGACGTGCTGTTGCGCGCCGCCTACTGGCGGGCCGCGCGGGACGGTGTGGACGGTCTGGCGGTCGACCCGCGCACCGGCCACCTGGTGCCCGCCCGGGACCGCCTCACCGAACTGGTTGCCTGGTGCGGCAACGCGCTCCGCGACGCCGACGCTCTGTCCACTGTGGAGGAACACGTCGGGTGGCTGGACGCGCACGGCAGCGGCGCGGCGCGGCAGCGCAGGGCGTTCGGCAGCTCGCCCGACGCCCGCAGGCTCGTGGACCTGATCCTCGCCGAGACGGTTGACGAGGCCTTTTGAGGACTACCGTGAAGTCGACGCCGATCCGGCGTCGATCGAGTGAGAGGAGAACCAGAGTGCCAGAACCCGCGGCGACGCTCGCTTCCGTAAGGGTCGACAGACCCTCGGACGGCGTGGTGGTGCTGCACGTGTCGGGCGAGTTGGACACGAGCAGCGCGGACGAGTTGGCCAGGCCGTTGCAGGAGCACCTGGTCGAGAACGTGCGGGCCGTGGTGGTGGACCTGGGCGGGGTGCGCTTCCTCGGCTCCGCGGGCCTGGAGTCGCTGGTGGTGGGCCGTCAGCGGGCGAGCGAACTGGGCATCCCGTTGGTGCTGGTGGCGACCAGCCGGGCGACGCAGCGGCCGATCGAGGCGACCGGTCTGGACTCCGTGTTCACCGTCGTCGGTTCCGTCGACGAGGCTTTGAGCCGGTTCTAGCCGAACCGGCGGACAGTCCTGATGGCGCAGCGCACCGCCCCCACCGGGGGCAGTGCGCCCGCCGGGGGCACGACCCACCTCGACTCGGCGGCCGGGATCCGGCGCGGGCCGTCCCAGTAGCGGACGTGGGGTGGCGGCACGTGCGGCGGCACGGGTCCGGGATCGGGTCTGGCCAGGAACAACCAGCGCAGCCGCGGGCCGGGGATGGCCAGGATCGGGCCGAGCGGGCCGGCCGAGCGGAGTTGGTGGCTGACCTCGGCGCCCCAGCTCGCGGGCACCTCCACCGCCACGGCGGTCTCGTCCAGCACCAGTGCGTCGAGCGATTCGTCTACGCGCCAACGTTCCATGCCCGCTGATCCTGGACACGCCCCGTGTCGGGATTGTGTCCACGCGGAGCGCGGCGCGTTAAGACTGCTCTTGACCGATGTCCGCGCTGACGTCCTCGCCGATGTCCTCGAACCACAGCTCCGGCTTGGCGGCGATGAAGTCGGTCATCATCCGAACGCACTCCGGGTCGTCCAGGAGGGTGATCCGCACCCCGTGTTCCGCGAGCCAGTCGTGACCGCCGTGGAACGTCCGGGCCTCGCCGATCACCACATGGGGGATCCCGAACTGGCGAACGAGACCGCTGCAATACCAACAGGGTGACAGCGTGGTGACCATGATCGTGTCCCGGTAGCCGGCCCGGCGGCCCGCGTCGCGGAACGCGGCGGTCTCGGCGTGGGTGGAGGCGTCACCGTCCTGCACGCGCCGGTTGTGGCCGCGGCCGAGGAGCGTGCCGTCCGCGGCGAACAGCGCCGCGCCGATCGGGATGCCGCCCTCGGCGAGTCCGGCGCGGGCCTCGGCCACCGCTACGGCGAGCATGTCGTGTGCGTCCACCCGGCCAACCTACTTGGACAGACCCGTACTTGGGCAGCCTCGTACTCGCGCCGGCCGTTACTTGGCGGCCCTCACTTGGCAGGCCCCCACTTTTGGTAGGCCCCACTTGGCAGGCCCCACTTGGGAGGCCCTCTACTTCGGAGGCAACGCCTCGACGAACTCCCGCGCCCGGCCGATCCAGTCGGTCAGCCCGGAGTCCTCGTCCAGCACCGCGCCGTCGACCACGACCCACCCGCGCATCACCTTGCCGGTGAGGTCGAAGACCTTCGTGCCGGGCAGGGCGAGGCACGCGTCCGCGGCGTCCGGGCCGACGCGGGCGATCATGTCGTCGCCGCTCACGCCGACCAGCATGTTGCCGTGCAGCAGGAACACGAGCGAGCCGAACATGCGCTTGGCGCTGACGCCGGGCAGGTCGCCGATCTCGTCGCGGATCCGTTCGGCAAGGTGTTCGTCGAACGCCATGTCCTGTCCTCCCAAGAGAGTCGCTACGCGAGAGAGTCGCTACGCGCCGAAGCAGAGGAACCCGGCGCTCGCGGCGTACGCGGCGTCGCCGTCCTCCCGGTGCGCTTCCTGCGCCCCGGCCAACGCCATCGCGGGCGAGTCGCCCTTGCCCAGCCTGCGGTGCAGTTCGACCATCAGCGGTGTGGTGACCTCGGCCGGCACCGGGACGACCGGCGCGACGAGGGTCCGGGTGCCGAGCCCGAGCAGCGCGGCGGTGAAGCCCATCAGCTCGTCGCCGGGCCGCACCGCGGACAGGCCCGAGTCGCACGCGGACAGCACGACCCGAGCCGGTGGGGTGCGCAGCCGTTCCAAGTCGTAGACGGTGAGCGGCCCGTCCGCGAGTTCCAGCGCGGAGAACAGCGGGTTGTCCGCGCGGAACGAGCCGTGCGCCGCCACGTGGGCCAGCGGTGCGCCGTCCATCGCCGCCGCCACCGCGTCCACCGTCGCGGACGCGCCCACCAGCACCGACGCGGAGCTGCCCGGTGGCGAGCCGGAGGCGATCGCGGAGATCTCGGTCGGCGCGGCGGGAAGCCGCGGACCCGCCGCCAAGACCACCCGATCGTGTGAAATCAGGGTGGAGGTGGCGGCTCGCAGCCACACCGTCGCCGACGGCACCACGGTCACCGACCGGCCGCGGCACGCGGGCAGCGCGGACCACGGCAGGCCGCCCAGCTTCCCGGTCGGCACGAGCACCAGCGGCCGGTCGTCGAGCCGCCGCCGCACCGGCTCCAGCAGCCTGGCCTGCAACAACTTCGCCGCGTGCTCGGCGCCCGCGCGCACCGCCGTCCGGTCGACGTGCTCGGGCAGCGTCACGAGCCGGTGCAGGGCGAACCGCAGCAGCCGCAGTTCGCGCAGCGCGGCGTCCAGCGGCCCGAGGCGGTGCAGCGACGCCCGACCGCCCGCGACCACCACCGCCAGCAACGCGCCGTCGTGGTCGATGTACTCCACCAACGCCGACGAGCCGAGCGCCCGCGCCAGGTCACGCACCGCAGGCGGCTTGAACACCGCGCCGCCGCCACCGGCCTGCCGGGTCAGCTCGCGCACCCGCTGCTCGCCGCGCACCTGCCGCTGCCGCAGCGCCGCCGTGGGACGTCCCGCAGTGGACGCCGCCTCCAGGTCCGCCGCCACGGCCCGCAGCTCGGCCAGCGCGTCGGCCAGCCCGGAGTCCTCCGGCGGCCGGGCCGGCGTCATCCGCAGCGCGCCCGCCCGCCACGCCTCGGCCCAGCTCAGCACCCGACCCGCCCGCCCGCCGGCCACCGCCGTCCGCAGGCCCTCCAACGCCAGCGCCTTGCCCTGCGCGCCGCTCAACGCCCGCAGCTCAGGCGCCCCCAGCGACACCCGGTACTCGTCCAGCAGCGCCAGGCCCTGCCGCAACGCGATCTGCGCGCCGCGCGTGTTGCCGAGCAGGTCACGCCGCATCGCCTCGGCGTACCAGCCCTGCACGCGGTGCGCCGCCGGTCCGCCGCGCCTGGCCGCGCCCGCCGTCGACAGCTCGGTCACCGCACGCCTGCGGTCGCCGATGTCCCGGGCGACCAGGGCCGCGTCGACCCGCGCCTCCAGGCCCGCCATCGGCCACCCCAGCTCGTCCAGCCGGGACGCCACCCTCGTCAGCGCCGTCACCAGGGCCTTGGTCCGCTGTCCGCTCAGGTAGGCCGCGCGCAGCTCCACGTGCCGCGCGCCCGCCTCCCACACCTCGCGCTTCTCCCGGCGGAACCCCTTGCGCGCCGCCACCGCCTGCTCCACGGCCAGGTCGAGGTCGCCCTCCAGCAGCGCGATCCGGGCCCGGTAGAACAACGCCTCGGACCGGGCCAGCACCAGGTCGCCGCCCAGTTCCGCGAGCGCCCGGTCGGCCGCCGCACGTGCCTCCTCCAGCAGCGGCACGGACACCAGCAGCTCCAGCCGGTTGATCAGCAACGCGGGCCGCGGCACCTCCAGCCGCCGGTACTCGCGCTCGGCCTCGGCGAACATGGTCAACGCGCGCGGCACGTCACCCGCCCGTGACGCCGAGATGCCCGCGTTCCACCGCACGTCCGCCACGGCCAGCCCTTGGTCCAGCTCCCGGTACAGCACGGCCGCGCGGTCGAAGTCCTCGTCCGCCGCACGCAGGCCGCCCGTGTAGGCACGCAGGAGCCCCCGGTTGTTCCGGGCGCGCGCTTCACCGAGCTTGTCGTCGGTGCGGCGGGCGGCCTCGATCGCCCAGTTGTACTCGCGCTGGGCCTCCTCGTACCGGCACAGGTAGTGCAGCACCAGGCCGCGCTGCATCCGGGCGATGTCCGCGTCGCCGCCGCGCAGCTCGGGCAGTGCCGCGTTGATCGCGCGCAACGCCAGCGCGTGGCGCCCGGTGTTCGACAGCACGAATGCGAGACTCACTCTCGCCAGTGCGGCCAATCGTGTCGAACCCGCTCGTTCGGCGGCACGGATGGACCGGCGCAGGTGGGTCAGCGCGCCTTCGAAGTCGTGCAGTTCGCGCAGTGACAACCCGATCGCGCGCTCGGCTATGGACGCCTCCTCGGCGTCGCCCACCGCTCGTGCCGCCTTCAGCGCCGAACGGCCCATCGCTATTGCCGCCCGCGGATCCCGTTGCCGGGCTTCCAGTGCTGCGGCGGCGGAAACCCCTGCCACGAACCCACCTTATTACCAAGAGCCCTGTGGTAGCTTGCTGTTCAGCCCCGTCGACGCTGCTGTGAGGCCTCGGTGTCCGAACCATCGAATCGCTCCGAGTTGTATCAAAGAGCCTTCCACCAGGCCCTCCTCGAACACAAGAACTTCCGGCTGCACGCCGAACGCGGACGGGAATTCATCTTCGTCGCGGGCGAGCTGCTGACCATTCCGCAGGACGCCGATCGGGTGGCCCGGAAACTGGCGCAGAACGGCATCGGCTACCAGCGGGGCCGGGATTTCGCTGGAATGGTCCGGTTCGTCCTGCCGCGCAATTCCGATGACATCCCGGACATCGTCCGCCTGCTGCGCGACCCGGAGCAGTGGCCCGGCGAGCGCACCCCGTTCGTGCAGCCGCACCACGTGCTGGTCGGCCACGGCGGCAACATGCACGGCCACCCCGGCCAGCCGCCGAAGGTCGCCGGCCCGCTGCCGGACCCGGACAAGGCCGCCGCCGGGCACGGCAAGGGCGTGGTCGTCGGCATCGTCGACACGGGCATCTCGAAGTCCGCCGGGAACGACCACCCGCTGTGGCTGGCCAACGCGTTCCTGCCCAAGCTGGACGAGGTCGACGCCGCCTACGCGCACGACGACGTGTTCGCGATGGAAGGCGGGCACGGCACGTTCGTCGCGGGCGTGGTCCGGCAGGCCGCGCCCGGTGTCCGGTTCGACCCGGAGAAGGCGCTCGACCCGACCGGCCTGGGCACCGAGGAGGACTTCGCCAAGGCGCTGACCTCGTTCGACGAGAAGGTCCAGATCATCAACATCTCGCTGGGCTGCTTCACGCAGGACGACGTGGCGTCCGAGCCGATCCGCAAGGCGGTCGCGGCGCTGCCCGCCGACGTGGTGGTGGTCGCCTCCGCGGGCAACCAGGGCACGAACCGGCCGAGCTGGCCCGCCGCCCTCCAGCGCGTGGTCGCCGTGGCGGCGGTCGCCGAGGAGCTCGACGCGACCCGGAGCCCGGCGTGCTACTCCAACCACGGGCACTGGGTGGACGCCTGCGCCGTCGGCAACCGGACCAGCACGTTCCTCAAGGGCCAGTGGGTGCTGCCGGGCGAGCCGCCGGAGGTCTACGACCGCTTCGCGTACTGGCTGGGCACATCGTTCGCCGCGCCACACGTAGCCGGCCGCATCGCCGAAACCATGACCACCCTCGGCCTGTCAGCCACAGCCGCACGCGACCACCTACTGGCCGGCTCGGAGTTCTTCCCCGGCTACGGCATCTTCATACCCTGACCGCGACGCCGGAGGCGGCTCAATCCAGCACAGCGCCATCCAATCCTGTATCTGACGGTCGGGTCTGTGCTCCGTAGTGTGTGGCAGCAACGAATCCGAAGTCCGTGACCCGGCTGGGGTCCGCGCCGGCGCAGACCGGGGCGGAGGCGCAGCATCCCCTGGACAAGAGGAGGGGACGTGACCCTTGCATCCCCGATCGCCGCGCTCGTCGCGGCGGCGGCGGAGGGCGACCAGCGCGCCTGGAACGAGATCGTCGCGCGCTACACGCCGCTCGTGCTGGCCGTGGTGCACCGGCACCGGCTGCGCCCCGCGGACGCCGCGGACGTGCACCAGACGGTGTGGCTGCGGCTGGTGGAGCAGGTCGGCCGGCTCCGCGAGGCGGACGCGCTGCCCGGCTGGATCGCCACGACGACCCGCAACGAGTGCCTGCGGATGCTGCGCATGCAACAGCGCACCCAGCCGTACGACCCGCAGTCGCAGGACGAGCCGGCGAGCCCGGACGACGCGGTCGCGGACCTGGACGAGGAGATGGAGGCCGCCCAACGGCGGCAGGCGCTGCGCGAGGGCTTCCGGGCGTTGCCCGAGCACTGCCAGGTCCTGTTGGCGAAGCTCATGGCGGACCCGCCGCCCAGCTACGCGGCGGTCGGCGAGGAGCTGGCGATGCCGGTGGGCAGCATCGGGCCCACCCGGATCAGGTGCCTGGACAAGCTGCGCAAGACTCCCGCGGTGCTGCGGCTGGTCGGCCCGCACACGGACGACGGAGGAGGTGTGGTCGGTGCTGAGGGACGATCCGGGGTGGGAAAGCGATGAGGTGCTGCTGCGGGAGCTGCGCGCGGCACTCGCCGAGGAGCGTGACGTGCCCGAGCACCTGCTCCAGGCGGCACGTGCCGCGTACACGTGGCGCACGGTCGACGCCGAACTGCTGGCGTTGACGAGTTACGACTCGATCCTCGACGCCGGGCTGGCGAAGCGGGCGCGGGCGGCGCAGACGGCGCGGCAGCTCGTGTTCGACGCGGAGGGCTTCTCGGTGCAGGTAGAGGTGACCGAGGCCGGTGTCGCCGGCCAGGTGTTGCCCGCCCGGCCGGGCCGGGTGTGGCTGCTGACGGCGACCGGGCCGGTGGAGGACGCGGAGCTGGACGAGCTGGGCATGTTCCTGCTCGGCCCGCCGCCCGCCGGTCCCGTGCGGTTCCGCTGCGAGGTCGACGGCAGGACGGTCATGACCGACTGGGTCTGCGTCTAGCCCGTCACGGCACCCGGGTGCTCGTGGCGGGCGTTCGCACGCCCGGCCCCTTGACTGCGGTGGCCGTGGGTCGCAAGATTCAGCGACCTGATCTTCACCCACCGCCGCACACCACCACATGACCCAGCAGGCCCGAACGACCCCGGCCGAGATCGACGCCGCCTCGGCCCTTGTGGCGCGCCCGCACGGCGAGTCGGCCGTCGGTGCGGCATCAGGCGGCCTACCTGCCGGTGAGCTGTCAGCCGGTGAGCTGTCGGCCGGCGAGATCTGGGCCGTGGAGCTGCCGGAGCTGTTCCGGCAGGTCTTCGTCGGTTCCACCGCGGGCATCGCGATCTTCGACCCGGACGGCGCGCTGGTCGTGGTCAACCCGGCGTTGGAGGCGATGCTGCCGTCGGCCGACCTGTCGACGTTGTTCGTCGCGGACGAGGTCAAGGTGCAGCGGGAGTTCACCGACGCGGCCGGCGACCCGGTGTGGGTGAACGTGGCCACGTCGGTGGTCCGCGACCCGGACGGACGACCCCGCTGGCACGTCGCCGTGGTCGACGACACCACCGAGCAGCGCGTGCTTCGCGACTACCTGCGACACCAGGCGCTGCACGACGTGCTGACCGGTCTGCCGAACCGGCAGGGGTTCCTGCCGAAGCTGGAACAGGTGCTGAGCCGGCCGGGCTCGATCACGTTGTGCTACCTGGACGTGGACAGCGTCGCGATCGTGAACGACGGCCTCGGCTACGAGTACGGCGACGAACTGCTGAAGGTGGTCGCACGGCGGCTGACCGAGGTGGTGTCGGGCGAGAACGCCACCGTGGCGCGGATCGGCGGCGACGAGTTCGTCGTGCTGATCGAGGATTCGCCGACCACACCGGGGATCTCCGCGCTGGCCCGGTCGATCGAGGCCGCGCTGACCGAGCCGGTGCACCTCGCCGGGCACGGTGTGGGCGTGTCCGCGGGGATGGGTTTCGTCCGCACGTCGGCGCGCGGGTCGGACGCGATGGCGTTGCTGCGGCAGGCGCACAGCACGCTGCGCCGCGCGGAGAGCGGCGGCAAGGGCCAGTGGGGCATCTACGACGCCGGGCAGGACGCCCGCGACCGCACCCGGCTGTCCCTGATCGCGACCATGCCCGGCGCGTTGCAGAACGGCGAGATCGCGCTGGACTACAAGCCGGTGACACGGGACGGCGAGCAGGTCGCGGTGGCGGCCAGATTGCGGTGGCACGACGCCGAGAGCGGTCCGGTGTCGCACCCGGAGTGCCTGCGGTTCGCCGACGAGCTGGGGCTGAGCGGGCCGCTGGCCGAGTGGGTGCTGGAGGAGGCGTGCGAGTTCGCCGCCGCCGAAGGGCTGCCGGTGCTGGTGCAGCTGTCACCGGACCAGTCCCGTGACCCGGACCTGACCGCACGGGTGGCGGAGGCGTTGCGCGCGTCCGGTCTGGCGCCGCGGGAGCTGTGGCTCAGCCTCGCCGCCCAGGCCCTCACCACCGATCAGAGCCTGGCCGAGGGCCTGGACGCGGTGGAGGACAACCTGACCACGTTGGCCGACATGGACGTCCGCCGCCTGCTGCACGGCGTCACGTTCGCCCTGCCGGAGCTGTCCATTGTGGAGCGTCACGGCCTGCACGGCGTCGAACCGGCCGCCCCGCCACCGGAAGCGTTGGCGCACAAGGCGTTGACCGCACTCCTGCCGCTGGTCCGGGCGACCGGCGCGCTGGTCGTCAGCGGTTGGGATATTCCCAGGGTGGACCTGCCCGGAGTGGACCTGGTCGTGCGATCGTGATGATCTCGCGGCTGGTGTCGGCGAGCGGGGTCCGGTCCCAGAACCCGTAGCGCTCGACCACCTCGAACCCGGTCTCGACCAACAGCGAGTCGAGGTGGTCGGCCGCCACGAACCGCAGCGTGCCGCGGTCGACGCGGGGTTCCGGCCAGTCCGGGCTGCTGAACGTCTCGGTCATCGTGACCAGCCCGTCCTCCACGCTCTCCACGAAGTGCTCGACGCGCACCCGCTCGCCGTCGTGGCCGACGATGTCGGTGCCGTTCTCGGGCGTCCACCGCTCCCACGCCCGCGCGCCGGGGTTGCGGGTCTCGAACGCGAACCGCCCGTCCGACTTGAGCGCCCGGCGGATCGCGGCGAACTGGGCGCGCGCCTCGTCGTCGGTGAGGAAGATCTGGAACGCGTGCCCGGTCATCACGACGAGGTCGAACTCGCCGTCGAACGCGACCGTGCCGAGGTCACCCCGGATCCACTCGACACCCGGATCGCGCCGCGCCTGCGTGAGCATGCCCTCGGCCGGGTCCAGCCCGACCAGCCGACCGGGGTGGTCACCGGCGCGGGCGGCCTTGAGCAGCATGCCCGTGCCGCAGCCCACGTCGAGCACGGCGTCGGCGGCCATCACGAGGTCGATGTAGAAGTGGTCGTCCTCGCCGAACTCGTTGATCAGGTCGTAGTAGGCGGCCAGGTCCGGGTCCTCGAAAGAATCTGCCACCTGGCCGATTCTGTCCCGAACGGCGAGGGGGCCGCGACCGATTTCCGGTCACGGCCCCCTCGATCCGACGATCAGGCGAACGTCGGCAGCCGCATCGCGTGCTGGACCAGCGTGATCAACGTCTGCTTGGTCGACTGCCGGTTCCGCGCGTCACAGGGCACGATCGGCACCGACTCGTCGATCGTCAGCGCCTCCCTGATGTCCTCGATGCGGTGGTGCAGCAGCCCGTCGAAGCAGTTCACGCCCACCACGTACGGCAGTTCGCGGTCCTCGAAGAAGTCGATCGAGGCGAACGCGTCCGACAGCCGGCGGGTGTCGACCAGCACGACCGCGCCGATCGCGCCGCGCACCAGGTCGTCCCACATGAACCAGAACCGGTGCTGTCCGGGCGTGCCGAACAGGTACAGGATCAGGTCGCTGTCCAGCGACACGCGGCCGAAGTCCATGGCCACCGTGGTGGTCATCTTGTTCGGCGTCGCCGACAGGTCGTCAACGCCGACGCTGGCCTCGGTCATCACCGCCTCGGTGGTCAGCGGGACGATCTCCGACACCGACCCGACGAAGGTCGTCTTGCCGACACCGAACCCGCCCGCCACCACGATCTTGGTCGACGTGACGGTCAGGCTCGCCGCGGGTGTCCCCGTCCGCCCGGGAGCGCCACCGCTCATGTTGCTCTGCTTTCCCTAGTAGTAGGACCTCGCCGGGTGGTGGGACCTCAGCCGCGCATGGCGACGTGCAGCTGCGAGCGGATCTCCGGGGTGAGCTGGACGCCGACCCGCTCGACCAGGCGCGTCATCGCGTAACCGATGAGGCCGATGTCGCAGTTGGGCGCGGCCAGCACGGCCAGGCAGGAGCCGTCGCTGATCGACATCAGGAACAGGTAGCCCCGCTCCATCTCCACCACGGTCTGCTTGACGTCACCGGCCTCGAAGCAGCGTGCCGCGCCGAGGTTCAGGCTCACCAGACCGGACGAGACAGCCGCGAGCTGCTCGGCGCGATCGATCGGCAACCGCTCCGAGGACGCGAGCAACAGGCCGTCCGCGGAGACCACGATCGCGTGCGCGACGCCCGCGACCCGGGCGACGAAGTCGTCGACCAGCCAACTGAAGTTGTCGATTTCCTCGGCTGCGGTGGTCACTTCTGCTCCTTGTTGTCAACGTTGCCGAATGACGGGCCTTCCCAAGGCATCCCTGCGTCGTCGCCGGTCTGGCGGCCCAGCTGCACGCCCCGCTGGTAGGTGGCGAAACGCTGCCGCAACCGGTCGGCGGACCGGCGCGGCGGAGCGGCGGTCGCGAGACCGGACGGCGTCGAGCCGTTCGCGGACGGCTGGGCCGTCGGCGCGGACCCGCGTGGCGCGGGCGCGGTGAGCGAGCCGGGCACCAGGCGCGCCTTGGGGACGCGCTTGGGCAGGCCCGCGGTCGTCGTGTCGTCGACCGGCGCCTTCAGCACGCTGCTGGCCGTCGACCAGCTGTCCTCCGCGGCGCCCCAGCCCGGGGACGGTGACGGCGCCGCCACCGCGCCGGACGAGGGGATCGCGGACGGCGCGGGCTCGCGCTTGGGCAGTCCGCCCGGGGTCGCGGAGCGCGGAGCCGGCGGAGGTGTCGACGCCCGGGGCGCCGCGGCCGGCGCGGGCGGCGTGATCAGGTCGGACCGGTCGGTGTACGCCGTCTGCTCGGACGCCGTCCCGTGACCGTTGACGATCGCGTTGTCGGAGCCCATCAGCTCGGCGCGGTCGGCGAACATCGTCCGCTCGGACGCGGTCTCCGGCGGGGCCGTGGTCGGCCTGCGGTCGCCCAGCTCGCCCTGCACGGCCGCCTCGGCCTCGCCGCCCTGGAACCACCGGGACAGCACGTCCTCGTAGATCGGCAGCCGCTGGGTGGACGCGTCGTCCTCCTCGACCACCGGCGGCGGCGGTTCCGGCTGCCGGGTGGACGGCGGGTACGAGTAGTCGGGCAGCTCGTCGTCCACCGGGGGCACGGTCTCGGTCACCGTGGCGGTGAACAGGTCGGCCGCCGGGGTCTGCTCGATCTCGAAGTACCCGCCGGGGTCGGCCTCGTGCGTGTGCACCACCTGCGGGAACGGCGCGGGCGTCGCGTCCAGCGGCTGGTAGCCGCCGGGTGCGATCTCCGGCGTCCACTTGGGCACGCCCGCCAGCACGCCGACGCCGCTCTCCTCCAGCGCCGGGTTCGCCTGCCGCTGCGGCAGCGCGAGCGGCGCCGGCTGGGCCTGGATCTGCTCGGGGCCGCGGTGGAGCAGTCCGACCGGCAGCACGACCTGCGCGGTCACGCCACCCTCTATGTCGTCGTTGTTGGTCAGCGTCACCCGGATCTCGTGCCGCTTGGCCAGCTGGCCGACCACGTACAGGCCCATCTCGCGGGCCACCGACACGTCGACCTCGGGCGGGTCGGCGAGCTTGATGTTGGCGTCGATGACGTCCTGCTCCTGCATGCCGACACCGCGGTCGTGGATGCGGATCGACACCTCGCCGCGCCGCGTCTCGATGGCCCGCACCGTCACCTTGGTGGTGGGCTTGGAGAACGCGGTCGCGTTGTCGAGCAGCTCGGCGATGAGGTGCGCGAGGTCGTTGACCACGCGGCCCTGGACCTTGAGCTCCGGCGCGGGCGCGATCTGGATGCGGGCGTACTTCTCCACCTCGGAGACCGCGGCGCCCAGCACCTCGGAGATCGGCACCGGCCGGGTGACCCGGCGGTTGACCGTGGTGCCGGACAGCACCAGCAGGTTCTCGCTGTTGCGGCGCATCTGGGTGGCCAGGTGGTCCAGCTCGAACAGGCTGGCCAGCTGGTCCGGGTCCTGCTCGTCCTGCTCCAGCCGGTCGATGACGGTGATCTGCCGCTCGACCAGCGCCTGCGAACGCCGGGACAGGTTGATGAACATGTCGTTGACGTTCGCGCGCAGCGCCACCTGCTCGACCGCGAGGCGGACGGCTTCGCGCTGCACGGCGTCGAACGCCCGCGCCACCTGGCCGACCTCTTCGGTCGTGTTGATCGGCACCGGCACCAGCGCCTCTTCCGCGGCACGGGCCGGGTCGCGGTGCGTCCGGATCCGCTTGATCGCCTCCGGGAGCCGGTTGCGGGCCACGTCCAACGCGGTGCGGCGCAGCAGGCGCAGCGGCGTCAGCATCGAGCGGGCGACGAAGGCCATGAGGGCGAACGCGACCACCAGTGCCGCGGCGACCAGTGCCGCGTCACGCCACGCGGACGCGCGGGCCGCCTCGGTCAGCTCGACCGACTCGGTGTCCGCCTGCCGTTCGATGTCCTGCGACACGGACCGCAGCAGCGCCGCGGTCTCCTCGCCCACGCGCATCACGTCGGCGTCGGAGATGGACACGCGGCCGGAGTCGGCCTGCTGCACCAGCGCCAGCTGCACGAGCCGGTTGCGACCGTCCACAGAGGAGCCGGACACCTTGTCCGACAGCAGCTGCCGGTTCTCCGGGCTCGCCGTGATGGCGAAGTCGGTCAGCGCGGCGTCCAGTCGGGACTGGGCCGCGCGCAGGGCGTTGACCTGGCCGGGCGCGAACTCGCCGCGCTTGGCCGTGGACAGCAGGATCGAGTTCTGCTGGGTCAGCTGCTCCTTGGCGCTGTAGAGCGCGAGGTTCGCCCCGGACAGCGGGATGATCCGCTCGTGGCTCTCACTGCTCGCGGTGGCTCGGTGCACCTGCGACAGCGCGGCCAGGACCTGGCCGTAGGCGCTGTGCACCGAGATGTCGGGGTACTTGGTCGTGGTGACCGTGTTCCGCAGCGCGTCGAGCCCGTCGAGGGACTGCAACGACTTCTGGAACGCCTCGCGCACGGCCTCGTCGATACCGGTCGTGGCGGCGGCGACGTCCCGCAGCCTGCCGATCTCGGTGTCGACCTTGTTCGACCGCATGACGAGCTCGTTGGCGTTCGCCTGCCGGCCGCCCGCGACGAACCAGACCGCGACGTCGCGCTCCAGTTGCAGCGCGTCCGCGACCGCCGCCGTCTGGGCGGACAGCTGGAGCTCCCGCTGGACCTGGCCGAACAGCTCGACATCGTCGAGTTGGGTGTTCAGCCTCAGCCCCGCGAGGGTCAGCGTGCTCAGCGCGGGCACCAAGAGCACCACGGCCAGCTTGCTGCGCAGGCGCCAGTTCCGCAGACGCCACCGGGACATTCCCCGGTCGGCGGGCACGGCGCCTGTGCTGGGACCCGAGTCGGGTGGACCGCTGCTCGCGGCACCCGCGTCGAGTTGAATCCGCTCCGGATCTCTCCCGGAGGCGTGGTCGTCATGACCGCGCACCGTCAGCACACTCCCCAGCCCCCCAGCCAGTGATATCGACACTTCCCTGCAAACCCGGTGGATCTTGGTGGAAATTTCCCCCGAGTCATACCGCCGTTCGGACGACTAAGCCGGTAGTTCGCAAATCAACCATTGTCGCGCACGCCACAGTCGGACGCGCTAAACGATCGCTAACCGGCGTTCACTGATTTGTCATGCGTCCGACCCGGACGGGAAACACCGGAGGGGGGAGCCCGACCGGACTCCCCCCGTCCGATCAGCTACCCGACGCCCCGACCAACATCGTCTTCACGTCGAACTCGTTCTCGAGCAGCTTGTAGGTTCGCATCAGGTCCGCGACGCGCTGCAACCGGGTGGCGTCCAGGGTCGTGGGGAACTCACCGAAGTGCACGAGGCTGGCGGTTTCCTTGTCGACCTTGGCGTACTCCACCAGCAGCGGCTCGACCGTGGGCCGGTCCGCCGCGTCGCGCTGGCCCTTCGCCATCGCGCGCTGGAACGCAGCGACGGTGTTGGGGTTCTCCTTCACGAACTTGCCGGTCGTGCCGTAGCCCGCGATCGGGATGCCGTCGGTCGGGCCGGACGCCGCGTCGAGCACCGTGATCTGGCCGCTGGCCCGCTGGGCGCGGCTGATGAACGGCTCCACCATGAAGGCCGCGTCGACCGTGCCGTTCTGGACCGCCGCTTCCATGTCCGGGAACGGGAACTCCTTGAACGTCACGTTGTCGGGGTTCACGTCGTTGGCTTCCAACGTGGCCTTCGCGGTGAGCTCGGCGATGTTCTTGAACGTGTTGATCGCGATGGTCTTGCCCTCGAGGTCCTTCGGCGACTTGATGGCCGAGTCGGACTTGGCGAGGATCAGGAACATCTCGGGCTTGGCCTGGTAGCCGTCGTTGATCAGCTTGAGGCCGTCGACGCCCTTCGCGGCGCCGTTGGTCTCGGCGGTGATGAACGAGACCCAGTTGCCGAAGGTGATGTCGAGGTCACCCTTGATCACAGCCGGGATGGCCGCGGCGCCACCCTGGACGATCTTGACCTCGACCTCCAGCCCTTCCTCCTTGAAGTACCCCTTCTTGATCGCGACGTGGACCGACGCGACGTCGAGGATGGGGAGGAGGCCGAGATTGATCTTGGCCTTTTCGAGCTTGCCCGCGGATGCGGTCTCGGCGGGCTTCTCCTCGGCTCCACCGAGCAGACCGCAGCCGGATACCACGGCGAGCATCGCGACAGCGGACACTGCGCCGAAGATCCTTCGGGCCGAGAGGCCGACTCTTCGAGTCATGGGGGGCATCTCCTGTTGGAGTGGCGACATGGCGGGGGCAGGATGCACGAGCGACCAGGGCGCTGCGGGACCACTCAACGTGACACGCGTGGTTCCGCAAGACCCCAGTCGACCGACACTCGAAGGCTGATCCACTACCTTCGGTGAGCATCTTTGCACAGGCTGTCCAGAGGGTGGGGTATGCGGTGAGCGATCTTGGCGCGGAATGGGCCGTACAGAGCAACCGGCGTCCCGTGGGCATCGTCGGAGCGGGTCCGGCGGGATTGACGTTGGGGAACCTGCTCCACGAGGCCGGAATCCCCTGCGTAGTGCTGGAAAAAGGCACTCGGGAGTACATCGAGACCCGGCCCCGTGCCGGGGTGTTGGAGCACCGGGCGGTGCAAATGTTGACAGAACACGGCCTCGCGGACCGGTTGCTCCAAGAGGCGGATAGGCATGGTGCTTGCGAATTCCGGGTGAACGGCAAGGCGTACGAGGTGGACTACGCCACCCTGTACGACGGCCAGACGCACTACATCTACCCGCAGCAGGAGGTCGTCCAGGACCTCGCCCGGGTCTACGTCGACGACCGCGGCGGTGACGTCCGGTGGTCCGTCACTGACGTCGAACTGCACGACATCGAGTCCACGGAACCCTCTCTGACCTGGAAGAACGCCGACGGCACGGAGGAGCGGCTCGACTGCTCGTTCATCGCCGGCGCGGACGGGTTCCACGGCGTGACGCGGCGCAGCATCCCGGCCGGCGCCGTCCAGGAGTTCAGCCACCAGCACGGCATCGAGTGGCTGAGCATCCTCGCCGAGGCGGCGCCATCCACCCATAAGGTGATCTACGCACTTCACCCGGATGGATTCGCGGGCCACATGCTCCGCAGCGCCACCGTCTCCCGCTACTACCTCCAGGTCCCGGTGGACGACACGGTGGACAACTGGCCGGACGAGCGGGTGTGGTCGGAGCTGCGCAAGCGGCTGGAACTGCGGGACTCCGACTGGAAGCTCGCCGAGGGCCGCATCGTCGAGAAGCGCATCCTGGACATGCGCAGCCACGTGGTCGAACCGATGAACCACGGCAACCTCTACCTGCTGGGGGACGCCGCGCACATCATCACGCCCGTGGGCGCAAAGGGAATGAACCTCGCATTGCACGACGCCGAGGTGCTCGCCGACGCACTGGTCCGCTACCACCGAACGGGTGATGAGACAGGCCTGCGGAGCTACTCCGAGATCTGCCTCCGGCGCGTGTGGCGTGCGCAGGAATTCTCGCAGTGGATGGTGTTCATGATCCACCGTTCGCCGGAGCCGTTCTTGAGCCGTTTGGGTCAAGCCAGACTCGAACACCTCATCGCCTCCGGCTCCTCCGCCGGCTATTTCGCGCAGAACTACGTTGGGCCTTGAGGTCGAGCGGGCGATTAACGGGACCGTTATTCCAGGAAACGGACCGTAAGGCGAGAGGACCATCGCCGCCTTGTTCTCCACCGAAGCCCATCGGTGTACTTCGCCCGGAGAACAAGGCGAGCGCGTCCCGTATTTTTCGCAACATTCGAAGTCTCGCTAAACGCGGCAATTCCGCCGGGCCACCGGGTATATCGGCCGCCGATTCCGGGTACTGGACGGTCGTGTGCACCCCTCACATCCCTCCGGGCAGCGCCGGCGACCCATCGGAATCATTAATGGGAATGTCTCGCCAGGTCCCGGAAAGACGCCGGACGCCTACCGTGCGTGACTATTCCACCACAGCGGTGAACTTTGGGACGGCCGCACGGCGACCATGCCGGGACGGTAACGATGTCGAATCGTTGCCAACGAGACCCGTCGAAGCCTCTTCGGTCCCGAGCCGTTCTCCGGACGTGACAACGGGCGACCCCCGGCGCCGCCCGCTACCGGGCATGCACAGCCGGAGATCGCCCGCTGGACGCTCCTAGAGCACTTCAGGGCTCTGTCAGGTGGTGGCGCGGTCCTCCGCCTCGACCCGCGAAACCTCCGCGCGCTCGGCCTCGGCCCACTTCGCCGCCTGCTGCTCGTTCTCCTTGCGCCGCGCCTTGACCTCCTCGGAGGTCTTGCCGACGTTCAGCAGCCGCGCCACCTCGGCCCGCAGCGCCACGAACGCCTCGGACTCGCGCGTGGTGATCTGGTCCCGCTGCCCGGGCAGGTCGACCTTCAGGTCCGCCACCACGGACGCGGGCGACGTGGAGAGCACCAGCACCCGGTCGCCCAGGTAGACGCTCTCGTCGATGTCGTGCGTCACCACGAGCACCGTGGTGTCCTGTTCGGTCCGCACCTTGAGCAGCAGGTCTTCCAGCTCGAACCGGGTCTGCGCGTCCACCGAGGCGAACGGCTCGTCCATCAGCAGCAAGGCGGGCCGGTAGGCCAGCGCCCGGGCGATCGCGACCCGCTGCTGCATGCCGCCCGACAGCTGCCACGGGTACTTGCGGCCGGCGTCGGACAGGCCCACCCACTCCAACGCCTCGGCGGCGCGCGCCCGGCGTTGCGAGCGGCCCAGGGTGCGGCGCAGCGGGAACTCCACGTTCTTCTGCACCGTCAGCCACGGGAACAGCGAACGGCTGTAGTCCTGGAACACCACGGCCAGGTCCTCGGGCACGCCGCGAACCTCGTTGCCGTGCAGGCTGATCTCGCCCTTGGTGGGGCGGATCAGCCCGGAGATCGTGCGCAGCAGTGTGGACTTGCCGCAGCCGGACGGGCCGACCACGCACACCAACTCGCCGGCGCCGACGGTGAACGACAGGTCGGCTATCGCGGTGTGCGCGCCGTCCTTCGCCTGATAGGTGTGGCCGAGGTCGGCCACTTCGAGCATCGCGGTCATGATTTTTCCTCCACCGTCGCGGGGGTGCGCTCCTGCTTCGGTTGCCACGCAAGGGCTTTGCGCTCGAAGCTGAGGAGCACGGTGTTGAGGGCGTAGCCGAGGACGCCCAGCAGGACGATCCCGGCCCACATGTCGGGGTAGTCGAACTGCCGCTGTGCGACGAGCAGTTGCGACCCGATCCCGTTGTCGGTGCCGACCAGTTCGGACACGACCATGAGCACCAGCGACAGCGACAGGGAGACCCGCAGCCCGGCGAAGATCTTCGGCGCCGCGGAAGGCAGGACGACGCCGAGGACCCATTGGACCTTGGGGATGCGGAACACCGCCGAGGTGTCGAACTTCGTGGCGTCGACGGAGCGGGCGCCGTCGACGCTGTTGAGCATGATGGGCCACAGGACGCCGAAGATGATCGTGGCGACCTGCATCTGCGTGCCGACGTTGAACACGAGCAGGAACACCGGCACCAGCAGCGGCGGCGGGATCGAGCGCATGAACGTCAGCAGCGGCCCGGCGTACTCCCTGGCCTTCTGGGAACGGCCGAGCGCCACGCCGAGCGAAACGCCGATCACGGCGGCGGCGGCCCACCCGCCGAGCAGCCGGCCGATGCTCGGCAGGACGTGCTCGAACACCGTGTCGGTGAGGAACAGGTCACCGACGTCACCGGAGAACCACAAATCCTGCGCCGCCAAGGCGATCTTGGACGGCCGCGGGAAGAACGGGTCGTCGGCGTACAAGGTGAGCAGTTCCCAGACCACGACCAGGCCGACGAACACCGCCCACCGCTGGACGAACCGGTTCACGACCTACCTCCGGTGACCGAGCTCCAGCCGACCCAGCGGCGCTGAGCGCGTTCCAGGCCTTCGTTGAGCAGGTAGCCGATCACGCCCGCGACGACCGTCCCGGCGAGGACGATGTCCATCCGCCCGGAGCCGCTGCGCGCGATGGCGATGAATTGGCCGAGTCCGCCGGAGCCGCCTTCCAGCAGCTCCACGCTGACCACCACGACCAGGCTCGTCGTGGCGGCGAGCCGGATGCCGGTGAGGACGAACGGCAACGCGCTCGGCAGTGCCACGGACACCAACACCCGCGCCCGGCCGGTGCCGAACGCACGCGCCGTCTCGACCAGCAGGGGGTCGAGTTCGTCCAGCGCGTAGATGGTGTTGAACAGGATGGGCCAGATCGCCGCGTACACCGCGAGGGTGATCTTGGTCTCCGGCCCGATGCCGAGCACCACGATCGCCAGCGGGATCATCGCCACCGACGGGATGGGACGCAGGAACTCGACCACGGCGCGGGTCGCGTGCCGTACCGACGCCACGCTGCCGAGCACCAGGCCGAGCGGGACGGCGATCCCGACCGACAGACCAACGGCGATGAGCAACGCGAGGACCGTCGCGATGACGTCCCTCAGGAAAGCCTCATCCCCCAACAACTTCACGAGTTCCACCGCGACCACGGACGGCGGTGGAAGGAACTCCGAGCGAACCAGTCCGGAGCGACCGAACAGCTCCCAGACTACGAGGAACCCGGCGACACCGAGCAGTCCTCGGGTGAGCGCACGCACGCGCAACGCCTCTTCCCAGTTGATCAACGCCAGCCGACTGGCTCAATCTAGAGAGTGAAAGGCGTCGCCACAACGAGTGGTGGGGAAACTTCAGGAAGTGATCTTCCCACCACAAGCCCGTTACAGGCCGACGGCCTTGTAGAGCGAGCCGACTTCCTGCCGGTTGAGGACCCGCATCGAGCCGGGGCGCTGGTTGCCCAGGCGCACCTCGCCGACGGCGGTGCGGACCAGGCCGAGCACCGGGTGGCCGACGTGGTCCAGCAGGCGGCGCACGATGTGCTTGCGGCCCTCGTGCAGGACCACCTCGACCAGCGCCTTGCCCGGCATCGCGGAGATCAGCTTGAACGAGTCGACCCGGATCGGGCCGTCCTCCAGCTCGATGCCCGCGCGCAGCCGCTTGCCCAGGTCCTTCGCGATCGGGCCGGGCACCTCGGCCAGGTACGTCTTGGAGATCTCGTAGGACGGGTGCATCAGCCGGTGCGACAGGTCGCCGTCGTTCGTCAGCAGCAGCAGGCCCTCGGTGTCGGCGTCCAGCCTGCCGACGTGGAACAGGCGCTCCTTGCGGTTGTGCAGGTAGTCGCCGACGCACGGGCGGTGCGAGTCGTCGTGCATGGTGGAGAGCACGCCGCGCGGCTTGTTGAACGCGATGGTGACCACGTCCTCCTTGAGGACCACGCGCACACCGTCCACGTGCACTACGGCGGTGTCCGGGTCGACGCGGCGGCCCTGCTCGGTGACCACCTCGCCGTCGACCTGCACGCGGCCGAGTTCGATCAGCTCCTCGGCGACCCGCCGCGAGGCGATGCCCGCCTTGGCGAGCACCTTCTGGAGCCGGATCCCCTCGGTGTGCTCCGAGGCGTTCGGACCCGAGGAATTCGGCACGGCACGGTCAGACATCGTCGATCGCATCCACTTCGGGCAACAGGGGGGCGATCGGCGGCAGGTCGCCCAATGACGACAGCCCCAACCGCTCCAGGAACAGTTCGGTCGTGCGGTAAAGGATGCCACCCGTGTCGGAGTCCGTGCCCGTCTCGGCGATCAGGCCGCGCGCGACGAGCGTGCGGATGACCCCGTCGACGTTCACCCCGCGCACCGCCGCGATGCGGGCCCTGGTCACGGGCTGCCGGTAGGCGATGACCGCGAGGGTTTCCAACGCGGCCCTGGTGAGCTTGGCGCGCTGCCCGTCGAGCAGCAGCTTCTCCACGAATGGCGCGAAGCGGTCCCGCGTGTAGAACCGCCAGCCGTCACCGATTCTACGCAGGTCGATACCGCTGCTCTGTTCGGTGTACCGGGCGGCCAGCCGGCGGAGGGTGGCGGTGACGCGCTTCACGGACTGTTCGAGGACGCCGGCGAGCTGTTCCTCGGAGATCGGGGAGTCCACCACGAGGAGGATGGACTCCAGCGCGCCCTCGAACTCGGCGTCCCCGGTGAGGTCCGGCAACCCGCCCGCCTCAGCCTCGTCCTCCGGCACTGCCTCGTGTTCCGGCGCTGTGGTGTCCGGCACGGCCTTCGCCGGCGCTGTGTCCGACACTGCCAGGTCAGGCACGGCCAGGTCAGGCACAGGCGCGCTCGGTCCAGGCATGACCGGCTCCGCATCCGCGACCGCCCCGGTCACATCGACTTCCGCGTCCGCGGCCGGTTCGTAGCCGGCCGCGAACGACTCCACCGCGACCTGCCCGACCGGCTCGACCCGCTCCACCGACTCTGCCTGCCCGACCGGCTCGGCCAAGCCCACCGGCTCCACTTGCGCGGCCTGCCCGACCGGCTCGACCCTGCCCACCGGCTCCACCTGCCCCTGCCCCACCGGCTCGGCGTGCCCCTGCCCCACCGCCTGAACCTGGCCGGTCGGCTCGTCGGCGGCGGGCTCGGGCCCGGTTGCTCGGTGGTCGCTCACCCGTACTCCTCGTCCTCGTCGCGGGCCTCCGCCTGCGCCTCCTCGATGGTCCCGCCGACCCACGTGATGCGCAGCTCGCCGAGCGGGTCCGGCTGTTCGAACGCCAGCGCCCGCTCCCGGTACAGCTCCAGCAGCGCCAGGAACCGCGCCACGACCTCCATCGTCTCCGTGCACCCGGCGATCAGCTCGGCGAACGTCGCCGTCCCCGCCTCCGACAGCAGCACCCGCAGCATCTCGGCGTGCTCCCGCACCGACACCCGGTGCTGGTGGATGTGCGACGTCGACACCGTCGGCGGCGGCTTGGGCCGGAACACGACCGCCGCGATCTCCGCGAACCGCTGGGCGTCCACCCCAAGCATCACCTCGGGCAGCAGCCCCTCGTACCGCTGCTCCAACGCCACCGACCTGGGGTAACGCCGGTAAGCACCCCGCTCCAGCTCCGCGAACAGCGCCGCGACCTGCTTGTACGCCCGGTACTGGAGCAGCCGCGCGAACAGCAGGTCCCGCGCCTCCAGCAACGCCAGGTCGTCCTCGTCCTCCACGTCACCCTGCGGCAGCAGCCGGGCCGCCTTGAGGTCGAGCAGGGTCGCCGCGATGACCAGGAACTCGGTCGTCTCGTCCAGGTCCCACTGGTCGCCCAACGCCCGGATGTACGCGATGAAGTCGTCCGTGACCGTGTGCAACGCCACCTCGGTCACATCCAACGTGTGCTGCGAGATCAGCTGGAGCAGCAGGTCGAACGGGCCCTCGAAGTTGGTCAGCTTGACCTTGAACCGGCCGTCGCCGACCGCCACGGGCTCCGGTTCCACGGGCTCGACCGGCACGTCCGCTCCGACCGGCACCTCGGGTTCCGCTCCGGGTGCGTCACCGCTCACCGCTCGCGCAACCTACGCACCAGCAGCGAGTCCTCGCCGTGTCCTTCGAGGTCGTCCAGCACGATCGCGATGGCCTCACGCACCACGCGCCCCCGGTCCACCGCCAAGCCGTGCTCACCGCGCAACGCCAACCGCGCGTGCTCCAGCGCCAGCAGCTCCTCGTCGGACACGTACACGGTGATCTTCGTGGAGTGCTTCTGCCGACCCGTGCCGCGCCGCTGCGCCGACTGCTCCTGCTCCGGCACCTCGGCAGGCGAGGGAGGCGCGGGAGGCGCGGGAGCGGAAGCGGTCGTGAGGCGGAACAGCTCGGACGCGCCCGGCAGTGATGGGCGTCGGGTCACCGGGCGATCACCTCGCGCGCCAACGCGCGGTAGGCCTTCGCGCCGGCCGAGCGCGGCGCCCAGCTGGTGATCGGCTCGCCGGCGACGGTCGTCTCCGGGAACCGGACCGTGCGGTTGATCACCGTGTCGAACACGACGTCGCCGAACGCCTCGACCACGCGCGCCATCACCTCGCGGGAGTGCAGGGTGCGCGGGTCGTACATGGTGGCGAGGATTCCGGTGATCTCCAGCTTCGGGTTCAACCGCTCCCTGACCTTCTCGATGGTGTCTATCAACAGGGCGACCCCGCGCAGGCTGAAGAACTCGCACTCCAGCGGGATGAGGACGCCGTCCGCCGCCGCGAGGGCGTTGACCGTGAGGAGGCCGAGCGACGGCTGGCAGTCCACCAGCACGTAGTCGTAGTGCTCGATGACGGGCCGCAGCGTGCGCACCAGCGTGTGCTCGCGGCCCACCTCGGACACCAGCTGGATCTCCGCGGCGGACAGGTCGATGTTGCTGGGCAGCAGGTCCATGCCCTCGACCGGCGTCCGCATGATCACGTCGTCGACGGCGACGTTGCGCTCCATGATCACGTTGTAGATCGTCTGGTCGAGCTGGTGCGGGTGCACGCCGAGGCCCACGGACAGCGCGCCCTGCGGGTCGAAGTCGACCAGCAGCACCCGCCGGCCGTACTCGGTGAGCGCCGCGCCGAGGTTGATCGTGGACGTGGTCTTGCCGACCCCGCCCTTCTGGTTGCACACCGCGAGGATCTTCGCCGGCCCGTGACGGGCGACGAGCGGCGGATCGGCGATCTTGCGCAGCGGGCGGCCGGTCGGCCCCATGTCGCCCGCTACCTGCTCGGTGTGGTCCTCGTCCGCGGGTGCGGCGTGCGGGGCGAGGCTCAGCTCGACCGAGGCGCGCGGCACACCGGACGGTGAACGGGGCGGTGGGGGTGGTGCGCCCCACGTCTGGCCCGCGTGCTCCGGTGTCGACATCGCCTTCCCGATTCCTAGTCCTCTGCCTGGGCGCAGCCTAGGCACACCGGGGTCCACCGGCAACGCGCCTCGCCGAAGCGCGCGCAACCGTTCTCAGCGCGTTGTGCCTTGTCCGCCCGCGCCGGCGGTGGCCCGTTCGGCCGGTCGGCCACCCATCCGGTCGGCCGCGCGGAGCACCACGTCGAGCAGTCCGGGGAACAGGTCGTCCAAGTCGTCGCGGCGCAGCGACACCCACCGCTGGTTGCCCCGCGCCCTGGTCCGGGTGATGCCCGCCTCCCGCAGCACGCGCAGGTGCTGCGACAGCGTGGACTTGGCGACGTCCACCATCAGCGCGCCGCACAGGCGCTCGCCGTCGGCCTCGATCTGGCGCACCACCGCCAGCCGGGTGGGATCGCTCAACGCGTGCAGCACCGCGCCCAGCTCGATCGCCCGGCGCTCGGGCTCGTCCAAGTTCGGCACCTGGTCGGCACCTCCAGCTCGTCGGACTCTGTGCTTCGTCGGACTCTGTGCTCGTGGGTGGCGTACCCGGTCAGGTGCGCACACGGTACCTGTGGAGCACTCATATTCCACCCGATGCGCGAGGATGGGCGGTCGCGTAGACCTCGCGCAAGGTGTTGACCGTGACCAGCGTGTACACCTGCGTCGTGGTGACGGAGGCGTGGCCCAGCAGCTCCTGCACGACCCGCACGTCGGCGCCGCCTTCCATCAGGTGGGTGGCGAACGAGTGGCGCAGCGTGTGCGGGGAGACCTGGGCCTCGATGCCCGCGCGTTCGGCGGCGGTCTTGAGCACGTGCCACGCCGTCTGCCGGGACAGCCGGCCGCCTCGCGCGTTGAGGAACAGCGCGGGCGTGCCGCGTTTGGCCAGGGTCGGGCGGGCGCGCACCAGGTAGGCGTCCAGGGCCTGGAGGGCGGGGCGGCCGACGGGCACGACCCGCTGCTTGCCGCCCTTGCCGTCGAGCAGCACTGTGCGTTCGGTGGCGTCGACGTCGTCCACGTCCAGCCCGACGACCTCGGAGATCCGGGCGCCGCTGGAGTACAGCAGTTCCAGCAGGGCGCGGTCGCGGAGCTGCGCGGGGGTGTCGCCGGGGCCGTCGAGGAGCTTCAGCACGTCGTCCACGGGCAGTGCCTTGGGCAGTCGGCGTGGAGGGGTCGGCGGGCGGACGGCGCGGGCCGGGTCGTGCGGCGTGAGGCCTTCGCGGTGGGCGAAGCGGTGCAGGCCGCGCACGGCGACCAGGGTGCGTGCGGCGGACGAGGCGGCCAGTCCGGATTCGCGCAGCGTCGCCAGGAAGTCGCCCACCAGCGGCTCGGTGACGTCGGTCAGGTCCGCGACGTTCTTGCCGGCCAGGTGCGCGGCATACCGTCGAAGGTCACGGCCGTAGGAGTCGAGCGTGTTGCGCGCCGTGCCCCGCTCCACCGCCAGGTGGTCCAGGTAGGCCCTCATCGCACGCCCCGCAGGGGTCCCCGCCAGGGGGTCCCCTGCTTTCACCTTACCTTCGGGGTCCGACAATTCCGCCGCCTCGCCGCCGTTCACCGCTGGTCCGGCACGCTGATCGCCGATCCGAAACCCTTGTCCGCCAACGCTGTCACGCACGGCAGTGTGAACTTCCCGAGCGCCCGAGTCGAGCCGGGCGGCGCCGTGCCCGCGCCGATCACCACCCGGACCTCGGGCTTCACGTCTCGGATCGTTCGGGCCGGCACCACCGAAGCGTAGGTCGACAAGCGGGTTCCGGCTCGATCGGGCCTGACGGCTGTTAGCGTTTTGACCGTGTCGGAACCACACCAGGTGCGCATCGGCGACCAGCAGCGTGAAGAGGCGATCAGCGCGCTGAACGACCACTTCGCGGCCGGCCGGCTGGAGATCGGCGAGTACGAGCAGCGCGTCGGTTACGCGTCGGCGGCCCAGACGGCGCAGGAGCTGGCCGCCCTGTTCCAGGACCTGCCGCAGCCGCACCCGGTGTTCCTGCCGCCCACGTACCCGCCGACCAACCCGCCGTCCGGCTCGCACCCCGGCTACGCCACACCCGGCTACCCGACACCCGGCTACCCGACGCCGGGCTACGCCGCGCCCGGCTACCCGCCCCCCGGTTACGCGGACATGAACCAGATCCACGGGTCGCCGTACGGCTACCAGCCCGGCTACGGCTACCCGGGCTTCTCCCCGGACGCCCCGTTCGGCGTGGACCCGTTCACCGGCGAGCCGCTGTCGGACAAGTCGCGCGTCGCGGCGGGCGTGCTGCAACTGGTGCTGCCGTTCGGCATCGGCCGGTTCTACATCGGCGACACCGCGATCGGCATCGCGCAGCTGCTGACGTGCGGCGGCTGCGGCATCTGGTCGCTGGTCGACGGGATCATCCTGCTGGTCAACGGCGGCACGGACGGCGAAGGCCGCAAGCTACGCGACTAGGTTCCGCACGAGCATCCACGTGACGGCCAGTGCCACCACCGGCACGCCGACCTTCCGCGACACCGGCGGCGCGGGCCGTCCGGCCCTGGCCGCCCGGAACCACCGCACCCACAGCCACGCCAGCAACGGCAGCCCGGCGACCAGCATCACGGCGTTGAACTGCCAGGCCGCGACCGGATCACCGTGCAGCAACGCGTGCACCATCCGCGTGGAACCGCAGGCCGGGCACTGGATCCCCGTCAACGCGAACAGCGGACAGGGCGGCAGCAACGCCCCCTGCTCGTTGGGGTCCACGAACATCAACACCGCACACCCGCCAACGGCCGCTCCCACCACCGCCAGCGGCCCCCGCACCCCACTCAACCTCACACTCACACCCCCATCCTCCCGCGTGTCGAACCTCCAGCGCCCGCGTGTCGAACACTCAGACCCCGTGAGTCCTACGTTCAGAACGCGTGAGTCCTACGTTCAGGACCCCCGAATTCAACGCTCAGAACAGCTCGGACCGGCCGACCACTGTTCTGAGCGTTGAATTCAGGTGTTCCGAACGTAGGACTCACGGGACGCGAACGTAGGACTCACGGGGTCTGGAGGTTCGACACGCGGGGTCCGGAGGTTCGACTCGCGCGGTGAAAGGAGTGGGCTAGCGGGAGGCGAAGCGGGTGGGGCGGTCGGGGAAGGGGGCGTCGGACGGGCGGCCGGAGGCGCCGCCGGTGACCACGGTGTGTGCGGCGAGCAGGCCGGACACGGCGGGGCCGTTCACGATCTCCCCGGCCAGGACCATGTCCACCGCCTCGGCCAACGGGAAGCTGTGCGCCTCCAAGTCGGCCTCTTCCTCACCCTGCACCTCGCGGTCCACCACGGTCAGCCCACGGGCCAGGAACACCCGCACCACCTCGTCGGTGAACCCCGGCGACACGGCGACGTCCACCAACGTCACCCACTCCGACGCCGCCAGCCCTACCTCCTCGGCCAACTCACGGCGCGCGGCGGCCAGCGGCGTCTCGTCACCCCCGTCCAGCAACCCGGCGGGCAGCTCCCACAGCCGACGCCCCAAGGGGTGCCGGTACTGGTGGATCAACGTCACCGCGCCGGTCTCGTCCAACGCCACCACCGCCACCGCACCGAGGTGTTCCACCACCTCGCGCGACGCCGTCCCACCACCGGGCATGGCGACCTCGTCAACACGCAACGCGACCACCCGCCCCACGTGCACGTCCTGCGACGACACCGTCGAGAACGCATGCCTGGGAGAAGTCACTGCGCCGCCCCAGCCGGTTCGGACAACGGCAGCCGGTCGGCCAGCCGGTAGTCCAACGCCGCCTTCACGAACGCCGCGAACAGCGGGTGCGGACGGGTCGGACGCGACTTCAGCTCCGGGTGCGCCTGCGTGCCCACGAAGAACGGGTGCACGTCGGCCGGCAGCTCCACGAACTCCACCAGCCGCCCGTCCGGCGACGTGCCGGAGAACACCATCCCCGCCGAGCCCAGCTGCGAGCGGTACGCGTTGTTCACCTCGTACCGGTGCCGGTGCCGCTCGGACACCTCGACCGACCCGTAGGCCGCGGCCACCTGCGACCCCGCCGCCAGCGACGCCGGGTAGGCGCCGAGCCGCATGGTGCCGCCCATGTCCCGCTGCCCGGAGACGACGTCCTCCTGGTCGGCCATGGTGCTGATGACCGGCGTGCCGGTGTCCTCGAACTCGGACGAGTTCGCGTCCGCGATCCCGGCCAGGTTCCGCGCCGCCTCGATCACCATGCACTGCAACCCCAGGCACAGCCCCAACAACGGGATGCCACGGGTCCGCGCGTACGTGATCGCGCCGATCTTGCCCTCGATGCCGCGCACCCCGAAACCACCGGGGATGAGGATCGCGTCGAGCCCGCCCAACGCGTGCGCCGCGCCGGAAGGCGTCTGGCACTCGTCCGACGGCACCCACACGATCTCGACCTTGGTGCGGTGCGCGAACCCGCCCGCGCGCAGCGCCTCGGTCACCGACAGGTAGGCGTCCGGCAGGTCGACGTACTTGCCGACCAGCGCGATGCGGACCTTCTCGGACGGGTTGTGCACCCGCTCCAGCAGGTCGCCCCACACGGTCCAGTCGACGTCGCGGAACGGCAGCCCGAGCCGCCGCACCACGTACGCGTCCAGACCTTCGCCGTGCAGCACCTTGGGGATGTCGTAGATGGACCGCGCGTCCACCGCCGCCACCACCGCGTCGAGGTCCACGTCGCACATGAGGCCGATCTTGCGCTTCAACGCGTCCGGGATCTCCCGGTCCGCCCGGCACACGATCGCGTCGGGCTGGATGCCGATGTTGCGCAACGCCGCGACCGAGTGCTGCGTCGGCTTGGTCTTCAGCTCGCCCGACGGCGCCAGGTACGGCACCAGCGAGACGTGCAGGAAGAAGACGTTGTCGCGGCCGACGTCGTGGCGCACCTGTCGGCACGCCTCCAGAAACGGCAGCGACTCGATGTCGCCGACCGTGCCGCCGACCTCGGTGATCACCACGTGCGGGGTGACGCCGTCGGAGCCCGGCTCGGCCATGGCGCGGATGCGCCGCTTGATCTCGTCGGTGATGTGCGGGATCACCTGGACCGTGTCGCCCAGGTACTCGCCGCGCCGCTCCTTCGCGATGACCTCGGAGTACACCTGCCCGGTGGTGACGTTCGCGTCACCGGACAGATCACGCGCGAGGAACCGCTCGTAGTGGCCGATGTCGAGGTCGGTCTCCGCGCCGTCGTCGGTGACGAACACCTCGCCGTGCTGGAACGGGTTCATCGTGCCCGGGTCCACGTTGAGGTACGGGTCCAGCTTCTGCATGGTCACGCGGAGTCCACGTGCGGTGAGCAGCTGTCCGAGGCTCGACGCGGTCAACCCCTTGCCGAGGGACGACGCCACACCCCCGGTGACGAAAACGTGCTTGGTCGTACGTGCCTGCTGCACCAAAGAGGCTCCCCGTGGTCTGGATGTCCGCAAGGGGACCGGCTGCGGTGGTTCCGCACAGCTCAGCGCCCTGTCCACGGGCCCTAACGCTAACACGCCGCCGGTCACCCAGCGCGCCGGCAGGCCCGGTGGCGTGTCACTCGGATGGCCTACGGCCGTCCGGACCGGGCGCCGGGGGCCGGTGAACCACGCGGAAACACCCGGGAACATCCCGGAACGCCCTGGAACGTGCCCGGAACGCCGGTGCCGGCCAGGGATCGGCCAACGGTCGGCCCAGTGGGCCCGCAGCCCTCGGCGCGGCACCCGGAGCGCTGCCCGCCACCCGGAGGCAGACGGGTCTGCCAACCCCACCGCCGCGCCGCCACCCCAGGCAGGTCTGCCAACCCCGGCGCCGCGCCGCCACCCCGGCCAGGGGGTCAGCCCACCGCCCCCGGAGCGGTGCCCTCCGCGTTGCCCGCCACCCCGTACCGCCCGGACCGGCCCTCCAGCTGCTCCCGCAACGCCAGCACGGTCACCACCCGCCCAGCCGCCGTGTCCACGTTGTCCACGGTGGACAGCACCGACGTGGCCGCCGTGTCAGCCCGTGCCACGCCGACCGCGCCGGTCCCATCAGCCGAACCCGAACCGCCCGCCAACACCGTCCCCGCACCGGACCGGTCGAGCTGGCTCGCGAACCGCGCCACCGTCGCCGCCCGGTCCGCCGCCGAGTCACCCCGCACCGCGCCACCCGTCAACACCACCGCGAGCTGCGCCGGCCGCACGTTCTCGCCCGGCTTGACGAAACCGGCGCTCGCCAGCCCACCCAACGCCGCCGCCGTCTCGTCCGGCGTGGCCTGCGGCTGGTTGTCGTCCTTGCCGATCAGCAGCAGCGTGCCGAGCAACGCTCCCGCCCGAGTCCCGGGGTCCGCGCCGGTGGGCAGCTGCGTGCCCGCGGGCTGGAGCCGGGCGACCAGGTTCAGCAGCTGGTCGGCCTTGTCCGGGTCGGCGAACGACTCCGTCAGCTGCACCTCGCCGGTGACCGTCGCGCCCGACGCCCGCAGCAGCTCGGTCAGCGCGTCCCGGTCGTTCGGCTTGGCGTCGGCGGTGGTGACGACCACGATGGTGCGCTCCGCCAGCTGCCCCTTCACGGCGAGCGGGCCGACGGAGGTGGCGAACCGGTCCGAGTCGGCGACCCGGGCGTCCAACGCGTTGCGCTCGGCCTGCAACGTGGAGACCTCTTGGCCCAACGCGCTCTTGTCGTCGTTGAGCCCGGACAGCAGCCGGCCGCTGATGGCGGTGGAGCCGAGCACCACCCCGACGGCGAGCGCCAGGAACACCGCGGTGATCGAGACGATGTGGTAGCGCAGCGAGATCACGCGAACAACCCCCTGAACCAGTCGACGACGGATCGGAACGCGTCGGCCGCCATGTCCACGTAGACCTGGCCGACCCCGGACACCGCCAGCGCGGCGACCATCACCACGACCGCGGACAGCACCAGCAAGGCGATCACACCGAGCGACACGCGGCTGCGGTGCAGCGCGGCGACGGCGTGCCCGTCCACGAGCTTGTTGCCCAGCTTCAGCCGGGTGAGGAACGTCGACGGGTTGGACCCGGAGTGCCCCCGGTCCAGGAACTCGCGCAGGCCCGCCTGGAGGCCGACGGTCACCACCAGCGACGCGCCGTGGGCGTCGGCCAGCAGCAGGGCCAGGTCCTCGGCGTTGCCCGTCGCGGGGAACGTCACCGCGCCGATCCCCAGGTCCTGGATGCGTTCCAGGCCCGGCGCGTGGCCGTCGACCTGCGCCGGCACCACGACCTCGGAGCCCGACCTCAGCGTCTCGGTGCTGATGGCGTCCGGGTCGCCGACGATGACGTCCGGCTTGAACCCGGCGGCGTGCAGGGTGTCCGCGCCCGCGTCGACGCCGATCAGCACCGGCCGGTACTCCCGGATGTACTTGCGGAGTTTGCGCAGCTCCTCGGCGTGCGTGGGGCCGCCCGCGACGACCAGCACCTGCCGGTCGCGGATCGGCACGAACAGCTCGGGCACGCCCACGCCGTCGAGGATCAGCGCGCGTTCCCGGCGCAGGAACTCGATGGTGTTCGCGGAGAACGCCTCCAGCTGCGCGGCCATGCCCGCCTTGGCCTCGATCATCGCGTCGGCGATCGACTCGGCGGTCTGCTCGGCGCCGCGCGCGACCTCCTTGTCGCCGACGAAGATGGCGCCCTCGTGCAGGCGCAGCTTCGTGCCGTCCTTCAGGTCGCGCAGCACCGACGTGCCGACGCCGTCGACCAGCGGGATGCCGGCCTCGACCAGCAGCTCCGGGCCCAGGTTCGGGAACCGGCCGGAGATGGACGACGACGCGTTGACCACGCCCACCACCCCGGCGTGCACGAGGGCCTCGGCCGTGCGGCGGTCGATGTCGACGTGGTCGAGGACCGCGACGTCACCGGGACTCAGCCGGCGCAGCAAGTCGCCCGAACGACGATCGACCCGCGCCACGCCGACGACCCCTGGCAGTTCGCGGTTCGTGCGGCCGAGCAACCCGGAGAGCTTCATGAACCGATGGTGACTCACATCGCGCGCGGTTCGGCTGCCAACACGCCGAACGAATCCGGGCTGGTCAGTGCCGTCACCATTCCACAGTGGACTGATTAACCCGGTAGAGTGACGTGGATCGGCGCACCGCCGTCGCGTCGACTCGCGGTGCTACCTCGGGTGGTCCGGCCCCTCGGCGGGCCGCTCGTACCCAGTCTCGGGGATCTGCGCCACCTCGACCACCGGGATCTCCGCCACCGGGATCTCTGACACCGGAATCCCGAACGGCGGCGTGTCCATGTCCTCGTCGCCGTCGTCGTCCACCCGGTACACCACCGTCCCGGCGACGGGGACCACGCGCCGGCTGTGGATCAGCACCACGCCGACGACCGCGCCCACCGCCGCCGCGACCAACATCCAGGTGCCCTCGCCCACGTCCTCGACGTAGGCCCCGGGGTCCTCGGGCGGACGCGTCCTGCCGAGCAGGGACGCCACGTACGAACCCGTCGCCGCGACCGAACCGACCAGCACACCCGTCGCGCCCACCCCGAGGTAGCGGGCCGCCAGCCGTTGCGACTCCGGCAAGAACACCAACGCCGCCGCGACCACCAACAACACCCCCGCCACCACGATCGGCACCCCGAACCGAGGGCTCTGGAAGGCATCGAGATCGAGTCCCTGCGGGACGTTCAAGTACGCCGTCCGCCACGACGACACGACGGCCATGAACCCGCCGTCCCCGGCATGGCCCTGTCGGAACAACGGCAGGAACGTGCCCAACACCGCCGCGACACCGGCCACCAGCAGCAAGACCGCACCTAACAGCCGCCGGCTCACGTCGCTGTCTCCTTGTGCCACACCGGGAAAACGCTCGCGTAGGGCATCACTTGGCGCGATCCTCCCCGTCCGTGGTCCGCTCGTGCCCGCTCTCGGGGATCTGGGCGATCTCGACCACCGGTATGCCGAACGGCGGGGTGTCCACGTCCTCGTCCGCGTCGTCGTCCACCCGGTACACCGCCGGCCCCTCGGGACGCGGCTCGGCACGGCGGCTGTGAATCAGCACCACACCGGCCACCGCGACCACCGCCGCCGCGACCAACATCCACGTGCCCTCGCCCAGTCCCCCGGCGAAGTGCTCGTAGCCGACGGCCGACGCCACGAACGAACCCGTCGCCGCCACCGAACCGATCAGCAGACCCGTCGCGGCCACCCCGAGGTAGCGGGCCGCCAGCCGTTGCGACTCCGGCAGGAGCACCAACGCCGCCGCGACTGCCAACAACACCGCCGCCAGCACGATCGGCACCCCGAACTGGGGGCTCTGCCAGGGTTCGCCGTCCACTTCCGGGGTGGTGTACGCGAACTCGAGCTTCCACGACGACATGACGGCCTGCCGCCGGCCGTCCCCGTTGTAGCTGCCCTCCCAGTACAACGGCAGGAACGTGCCGACCACCGCCACGACACCGGCCACCAGCAGCAAGACCGCGCCTAACAGCCGCCGGCTCACTTCTCCTCCACCACGACCGTCTCGGGGATCGGCGCGATCTCGACCACCGGCAGCTCCGCCACCGGAATCCCGAACGGCGGGGTGTCCATGTCGTCGTCCCCGTCCACCCGGTGCACCACCGCCCCCTCGGGACGCGGCTCGGCGCGCCGGCTGTGGATCAGCACCGCGCCGACCACCGCGACCACCGCCGCCGCGACCAACACCCAGGTGCCCGCACGGACTTCCTCCGTGTAGCTGCTCAACGTGGACTCGTCCTCGTGCGACACCGCGGCCATGACCACCATTGCCGTCACCGACACCGCCCCGACGAGCAGACCAGCGCCGCCTACCGCCGTGTACCGGGCCGCCAACCGCTGGTGCTCCGGCAGGAACACGAGCGTCGCCGCGACCACCAGCAGCACCGCCGCCAGCACGATCGGCACCCCGAACTGAGGGCTCGACCCCAGCATGAGGTCGATGTCCATCTGCTTCGAATCCGTGGTCACGCGCCACGACGTCGTGGTGAACCCGATCCGCACGTCCTGGCGGGCGCCGAAAACGCTGCCCTCCCAGTACAACGGCAGGAACGTGCCGACCACGGCCGTCGCGGCGGACGCCACGAGCAGCAGCACCCCGAGAAGCCTCCGGCTCACTTCTTCCGCGCCTTGCGGCGTACCACCGGCACGCTCTCCTTGTCCGCCTTCGCCGCCGCCAACAACTCCTCCGCGTGCGCACGACCGGTGTCGGTGGAGTCCATGCCCGCGAGCATCCGGGCCAGCTCGACCACCCGCTGCGACTCGTCCAACCTCCGCACACCACTGCGCGTCAGCACGCCGTCCGCCGTCTTGTCGACCACCAGGTGACGGTCCGCGAACGCCGCCACCTGCGGCAGGTGCGTCACCACGATGACCTGGTGGCTGCGCGCCAACCGGGCCAGCCGACGGCCGACCTCCACCGCCGCCCGACCGCCGACACCCGCGTCGACCTCGTCGAACACCAGCGTCGGCACCGGGTCGGAGTGCGACAGCACGACCTCCAGCGCCAGCATCACCCGGGACAGCTCGCCACCGGACGCGCCCTTGTGCACCGGAAGGGCGGGCGCGCCGGGGTGCGCGATCAAGCGCAGCTCCACGTCGTCCACACCGCCCGTGCCCGCGTGCAACCGCTGCCCGTCCACGTCCACAGCCTGCGGATCGCCCGGCTCCGCCACCCGTGGCCGCACCGCGACCTCGACCGTGGCGTGCGGCATGGCCAGCCCGGTCAACTCCTCGGACACCGCGCGGCCCAACTCCTCCGCCGCCGAGACCCGCTCGGTCGTCACCTGCTTCGCGTACCCGGCCAGCTCCACGGCCAGCTCGTCACGCCGCGCGGCCAACGCCGCCAACGCCTCGTCCGACGTGTCGAGCCCGGACAGCCGCGACGACGCGTCCTGCGCCCACGCGATCACACCGTCCACGTCCGCCGCGTACTTGCGCGTCAACGACTTCAGCTCGGCCTGACGGGCGAGCACCTGCTCCAGCCGCGCCGGGTCGGCGTCCAAGTGCTCCAGGTACGACACGATCTCCGTGCCCACATCGGCCAGCAGCGTCTCCGCCTCCACCAGCCGCGACTCCATCCCGCGCAGCTGGGGGTCGTCGGAGGCCGCCAGCCGCCGCCGGGCCTCCCCGATCAGCCCCAACGCGCCGGGCACGTCCGGGTCGCCGTCCGGCGAGCCCGCCACCGCGTACTGCGCGCCGGTCGCGGACTCCCGCAACTGGTCGGCGTCGGCGAGCCGGCGCGCCTCGGCGACCAGCTCCTCGTCCTCACCGGGCTTCGGGTCGACCGAGGTGATCTCGGCCAGGCCGTGCCGCAGCATCTCGGCCTCGCGGGCCAGCTCGTGCGACCGCGCGGTGCGCTCGGTCAGCTCCGTCGCCACCCGCAGCCACTCGTCGCGGATCTTCCGGTACGCGCGCAGCGGCTCGCCCACGTCGTCACCGGCGAACCGGTCCAGCACGGCGCGCTGCTCGGTGGGCCGCAGCAGCCGCAGCTGGTCGTTCTGCCCGTGCACGGCGAGCAGCTGCTCGGCCAGCTCGGCCAGCACCCCGACCGGCACGGAACGACCGCCAAGGTGGGCACGGGAACGGCCGTCGGCGCCGACGGTGCGGATCGCGATCACGCTGCCGTCGTCGTCCGGCTCACCGCCGACCTCCTCGGCGACCTTCGCCGCCGGGCTGCCCGCGGGCGCGTGGAACCGCCCCTCCACCACCGCTTTGTCCGCGCCGTTGCGCACGCGGGACGCCTCGGCCCGACCACCGCCCAAGAGGTGGAGCCCGGTCACGACCATCGTCTTGCCCGCACCGGTCTCGCCCGTCACCACGGTGAAACCGGCGTCGAGCTCAAGGGTGGCCTCGTCGATCACACCGAGGCCCTGGATGCGCATCTCGGCCAGCACGTGCCGAACACTACTGGGCGACACGGACAAAGCGTGTGCTCGGGGGCCGGTGCGCCTTACTTGATCTTCACCTCGATCGTCAGCCGGCGGACGGGCCGCGCCACCCCTGCACCGGCAGCCCGAACTTCTCCACCAGCCGGTCCGTGAACGGTCCCGGCCGCAGCCTGATCAGCCGCAACGGGGTCCGCCCGCCGACCACCTCGACCCGCGCGCCGGGCGGCAGGTTCACCGTGCGGCGACCGTCCGCGCACAGCACCGCCGGATGCCCCCCCGGGTCGACCTCCAACGCCACCACGGACCCCGGCGACACGACCAACGGGCGTGCGAAGAGGGCGTGCGCGTTGCTCGGCACCACCAGCAGCGCCTGCACGTCCGGCCACACCACCGGCCCGCCCGCGGAGAACGCGTACGCCGTCGACCCGGTCGGGGTGGCCACCAGCACGCCGTCGCAGCCGAACGCCGACACCGGCCGCCCGTCCACCTCCACCACCACGTCCAGGATGCGTTCCCGCGTGCTCTTCTCCACGCTGGCCTCGTTGAGCGCCCACGTGCTCTCCAGCACGTCGCCGTTCACCGACGCCGTGATGTCGACCGTCATCCGCTCCTCGACCTCGTAGTCGCGGTCGATGACGTGCGTGATCGCCTCGTACAGCGCGTCGGAGTCCGCCTCGGCCAGGAACCCGACCCGGCCCAGGTTCACCCCGAGCACCGGCACACCCGCCGCCCGCGCCAACTCGGCCGCGCGCAGCAGCGTGCCGTCACCACCGAGCACGAACACCAGTTCGGTGCCCTCGGCGGCCTTCTCATCGGCCAGCACGACCTGCGTGAAGCACGACGGGTCCAGCTCGGGCGCCTCGTCCTCCAGCACCCGCAGCCGCACCCCGCCCGCCGCGAACCGCGCCGCGACCTCCTGGGCCACCAGCACGTTGCTGCGCCGTCCGGTGTGGACGACCAGCAGGATCTCCCTGGTCGCCGGAGCACTGGCCCCGTCGGCGTTCGCCGGGCCGGAGTTCACTGGGGGGGCGTTCACTGGGGCCCTTCCGCTACGGCGGCGCGCACGAGCGCGGTGGCGTCCGCGGCGTCCAGGGGTTCGCCCCGGCGCAGCCAGACGAAGAACTCGACGTTGCCCGACGGTCCGGGCAGAGGGCTGGCGGTGGCGCCGTGCAGCCGCAGGCCGAGCCCGGCCGCGGACGCGACCACGTCCAGCACCGCCTCGGCGCGCAACTCCGGATCCCGCACCACACCGCCCGAACCGAGCCGGTCCTTGCCCACCTCGAACTGGGGTTTCACCATCGGGATCAGGTCGCCCTCCCCGTCGAGGCACGCGGTCAGCGCGGGCAGCACCAGCCGCAACGAGATGAACGACAGGTCGGCCACGACGAGGTCGACCGGACCGCCGATGTCCTCCGGGGTCAACGACCGGACGTTCGTCTTGTCCTTGACCACGACCCGGTCGTCGGTGCGCAACCGCCAGTCCAGCAGCCCCCGGCCGACATCGGCCGCGACGACCTCCCGAGCCCTCGCGCGCAACAGCACGTCGGTGAACCCACCGGTCGACGCGCCCGCGTCCAGGCAGCGCCTGCCCTTGACGTCCACCGCCTCGAACGCCTCCAGCGCGCCGACCAGCTTGTGCGCGCCCCGCGAGGCGTAGTTCGGGTCGTCGGTCTCACGGACCACCAACGCGGTGTCCAGTTCGACGGCGGTCGCGGGTTTCGTGGCCACCGTGCCCCGCACGGTCACCTTGCCCTCGGCGACGAGTTGGCTCGCGTGCTCCCGTGACCTGGCCAGCCCGCGGCGGACCAGTTCGGCGTCCAGCCGAGCCCTGCGCGGCACCGGTCAGACCTTGTCGATGGTGGACAACGCGGCGGTCAACGCCGTGTGCGCGTCGTCGAACCGGGCCACGTGCTCGACCACGTCGAGCTGATCCAGCCCGTCGAGACCGGCCAGGGCGTCGTCGATCCCGGCCACGGGATCACGCGGCGGGCCGGGAAGGGGAACCTCGAAGCTCACGGGATTCAAGGTAGCCGAAAGAGCACCGAGAGGTCGGCAGCCACGTAGGTAGGACGCAGGTCCTCCGGCAGGCTCTCCGCCTCCGCCTCCGTGGACACGCCGGTGAGCACCAGCAACGAGTCCATGCCCGCGTTCACCGCGCCCGCGATGTCGGTGTCCAGCCGGTCGCCCACGACCAGCGGCCGTTGCGCGCCCGCGGACTTCGCCGCCTGCTCCAGCAACGGCGTCGCCGGCTTGCCCGCCACCAGCGGTTCCACGCCGGTGGCCGTCTTCAGGGCGGCGACCAGCGAGCCGTTGCCGGGCAGCAGACCGCGTTCGGTGGGCAGCGTCGCGTCCACGTTGCAGGCGACCCAGTGCGCGCCGTTCCGGATCGCGACGCACGCCTCGGCCAGCTCACGCCAACCCAGGTCCTGCGACAGGCCCTGCACCACGGCCGTGGCGCCGTCGGCGCGGTCGGTGGGCTCGAACCCGCGCAGCCGCACCTGCTCTGCCAACGCGTCCGTGCCGAGGACGAGCACGGTGCTGCCGGCCGGCACCAGGTCGAGCAGCATCGCCGCGCCCGCCTGGGCACTCGTGCTCACCTCGTCCAGCGCGGCGTGGAAGCCCAGTTCGTTCAGGTGCTCGGCGACGGTTTCCGGCGACCGGGACGCGTTGTTCGTGACGAACCGGATGCCGGTGCCGTGCTCACGGGCGGCGGCGACCGCCTCCACCGCGCCCGGGACGACTTCCCGGCCCCGGTAGACCGTGCCGTCGAGGTCCAGCAGCAGGGCGTCGTAGCGGGCCAGCAGCACAGGCGTCTCCGTTCGCGGTGTCCTACGGACAGTCTGAAGGCTCGGCGCCGGGTGGCGCCGAGCCTTCAGGTGTGACTTGTGTTGCGCCTTCGGGGTTCACGCCGTTCGGCGCTCACCCCAGCCGGTTCACTCCAGCCGGTTCACTTCTACGAGCTCACTCCTGCGGGCTCAGGTCGAACGCCCGCTCGGCGGCATCGGTCTCGTTGTCGTCGTCCGCCTGGGCCGCGTTGAGGAACCACTTGACGGCCTCGTCGGTGCGGCCCGCGGCTTCGAGGTTGTCCGCGTAGGCGTAGAACAGCCGGGCGCTCCACGGCTCACGCCGCTTCTCGTCCAGGTCGTCGCCCTGGAGGGCCACCACGGCCGCGTCCAGCTGACCCATGTCCCGACGAGCGCCGGCCGCCACGATCCGCAGCTCCACCGCCTCTTCGGGGGCCAGCGTCGCCACCTGCGCCTCACGTGCCAGCTCGATCGCCCGCTCCGGACGCCCCAGCGCCCGCTCGCAGTCGGCCATCACCGCGACGTGCCCGGTGCTGCTCGACATGCGACGTGCGGCCCGAAGCTCGGACAACGCCTCGGCCCACTCACCGGCGTGGTAGGCGGTCAGCCCGGCGGCTTCACGAACCACCGCGACCCGCGCCGCCTTCGACCGCGCGTACCGCGCGTGCTCCAACGCCAGCTCGGGCTCGCTGTCGATCAGCATGCCCGCTGCGGCCAGGTGCCGACCGACGATGTCGGCCAGACCCTTGGGCAGCCCGCGCAGCTCCTGCTTGACCTCGGGGTCGAGCGCGGAGATGTCGGCGCCCTCAGGAACCTCAGGCGTGCGAGCCCGCACGTACACCGGCTCGTCCGCCACAGCCGTCTCGGCCACAGCAGCCGCCTCGCCCACAGCAGGCTCGGCAGCAGCAGGCGCTTCCAGCTCGCCGGCCTCAGCCTCGACGTCTGCCTCGACCTCTACTTCGCCGTCAGCCTCAGCATCGTCCTGGTCGGCGTCGGCCTGGTCGTCAGCAACGACCGGCACCGCCTCGACCTCAACCGCGTCGACGACAACTGCGTCAACCTCGGCTGCGTCAACCACAGCGTCGTCGGCAGCGGTGTCCTCGGTGACCTGCGAGCCGTCGGTCTGCGCGACCCGGTCCTGGAACCTCGCGGCCCGATCACGGCTCCGCGCGTCCCGACGGTCGTCACTCGGCTTGTCGTGCGCAGGCCGGTCATGCGAGGGCTTGTCGTAACGAGGCTTGTCCTGCCGCGGCTTGCTGCCGTGGCTGGGCTTCTCGTAACGAGGCCGGTCGTCCCGACGCGGGTAGCTGCTGCGCTCCCCACTGGGACGGTCACTGCTCGACCGGTCACTGCTGGAACGGTCATCACGACGCGGGTAACCACCGGTGCGCTCGCCACCACGGTCATCACGACGCGGGTAGCTGGGACGCTCACCGCTGGGCTTGTCGTCCCGGCGGGGGTAGCTCGGGCGGTCACCGCTGGGTCGGTCGTCCCGACGCGGGTAACCACCACGCTCACCACTGGGCTTGTCGTCCCGACGCGGGTAGCTGGGACGGTCGCCACTCGGCCGGTCATCACGACGGGGGTAGCTCGGGCGGTCGCCACTCGGCCGGTCATCCCGACGCGGGTAACCACCACGCTCACCACTGGGCTTGTCATCCCGACGCGGGTAGCTCGGACGGTCGCCACTGGGACGGTCGTCCCTGCGCGGGTAACCACCGCGGTCACCGCTCGGCTTGTCGTCCCGACGCGGGTAACCGCCACCGCTGCTGGGACGGCCACTGCCCGCACGGTCATCACGACGCGGGTAGCTGCTGCGCTCACCACTGGGCTTGTCATCGCGGCGGGGGTAGCTCGGGCGGTCACCGCTGGACCGGTCATCACGACGCGGGTAGCTGCTGCGCTCACCACCGCGGTCGACCTTGCGGAACCCACCACGGTCACCACTCGGCCGGTCATCCCGACGGGGGTAGCTGCTGCGCTCACCACTGGGCTTGTCATCGCGGCGCTGGTAACCGCCACTGGGCCGGTCGTCCCTACGCGGGTAGCTGGGTCGCTCACCGCGGTCAGCCCCACGGGGCGCACCGCGATCGGAAGAGCCACGGTCGTAACGAGGCCGCTCACCACGGCTGTCATCGCGCCGGAACCCGCCCCGGTCACCGGTGCGGTCGTCGCGCCGCGGCGCGCTGCCGCGATCGTCACGAGGCTTGTCATAGCGGGGCCGCTCACCGGAATCCCGGCGCGGAGCGGCGCCACGGTTGTCGTCCCGGCGCGGAGCGGCGCCACGGTCGTCACGAGGCTTGTCATAACGAGGCCGCTCGCCTCGGTTGTCATCTCGCCGGTCGCCACCGCGAGGCTTGTCACCACTGGTGTACCGGTCGTTGCCGGGCCGGTCATCCCGACGCGGGCCACCGGTCGACCGTTCACCCGAACCACGGGCGTCACGGCCACCACTGCTGGTGGTCGGCTTACGAAATCCCTGGGCACGGCCACCGTCGTCGGATCGGCGCGGTCGGTCTCCCTGGCCACGCTGACGGTCGCCGGGTCGATCCCCGAACCTGGGCACTAGCTCCTCCTACTGGTGGACACGCCGAAAGGGCTTGCGGTTTGGAGCACAAATCAATGTGCCCCCAACCACAAGCCCTTTCAGGGAAGAATGTTCGGCGGCGTCCTACTCTCCCACACCCTCACGAGTGCAGTACCATCGGCGCTGGAAGGCTTAACTACCGGGTTCGGAATGGGACCGGGTGTTCCCCCACCGCTATGACCACCGAAACACTATGAAATTACCAACCCGTAGGCACCCGACCCAGACACAATGTCTGGACCAGATGGTCCGGTTCGGTTCTTTCAGAACCGCACAGTGGATGCGTAGCGTCTTCATGACAAGTCCTCGGCCTATTAGTACCGGTCAACTCCAGCCGTTACCGACCTTCCATCTCCGGCCTATCAACCCAATGGTCTGTTGGGGGCCTTAACCCACAAAGGGGTGGGATACCTCATCTAGGAACAGGCTTCCCGCTTAGATGCTTTCAGCGGTTATCCCTTCCGAACGTAGCCAACCAGCAATGCCCTTGGCAGGACAACTGGCACACCAGAGGTCCGTCCGTCCCGGTCCTCTCGTACTAGGGACAGCCTTCCGCAAGTATCCTACGCGCGCGGCGGATAGGGACCGAACTGTCTCACGACGTTCTAAACCCAGCTCGCGTACCGCTTTAATGGGCGAACAGCCCAACCCTTGGGACCTACTCCAGCCCCAGGATGCGACGAGCCGACATCGAGGTGCCAAACCATGCCGTCGATATGGACTCTTGGGCAAGATCAGCCTGTTATCCCCGGGGTACCTTTTATCCGTTGAGCGACCACGCTTCCACAAGCCATGGCCGGATCACTAGTTCCGACTTTCGTCCCTGCTCGACCTGTCGGTCTCACAGTCAAGCTCCCTTGTGCACTTGCACTCGACACCTGATTGCCAACCAGGCTGAGGGAACCTTTGAGCGCCTCCGTTACTCTTTGGGAGGCAACCGCCCCAGTTAAACTACCCACCAGGCACTGTCCCTGATCCGGATCACGGACCGAGGTTAGACATCCAGTACGACCAGAGTGGTATTTCAACGACGACTCCACACTGACTGGCGTCAGCGCTTCACAGTCTCCCACCTATCCTACACAAGCCGAACCGAACACCAATACCAAGCTATAGTAAAGGTCCCGGGGTCTTTCCGTCCTGCCGCGCGTAACGAGCATCTTTACTCGTAATGCAATTTCGCCGGGCCTGTGGTTGAGACAGTCGAGAAGTCGTTACGCCATTCGTGCAGGTCGGAACTTACCCGACAAGGAATTTCGCTACCTTAGGATGGTTATAGTTACCACCGCCGTTTACTGGCGCTTAAGTTCTCAGCTTCGCCCCGAAAGACTAACCGGTCCCCTTAACGTTCCAGCACCGGGCAGGCGTCAGTCCGTATACATCGTCTTGCGACTTCGCACGGACCTGTGTTTTTAGTAAACAGTCGCTTCTCGCTGGTCTCTGCGGCCGAAAAATCCTAGCCCGCAAGGGGCTTCAAATCCCTCGGCCCCCCTTCTCCCGAAGTTACGGGGGCATTTTGCCGAGTTCCTTAACCACAGTTCGCCCGATCGCCTCGGTATTCTCTACCTGACCACCTGTGTCGGTTTGGGGTACGGGCCGCATGAACACTCACTAGAGGCTTTTCTCGGCAGCATGGGATCACTCTACTTCGCCTCAATCGGCTATGCATCACGTCTCAGCCTTAATGCAGCACGGATTTGCCTATGCTACGGCCTACACGCTTACACCAGTACTACCACTCACTGGCGGAGCTACCCTCCTGCGTCACCCCATCGCTTGACTACTACAAGTTCAGGTCCCGCGCTCCACGTCGAAGGTCATCCGAAGACAACCCCCGGGCTTCGGGCGGTTAGTATCACAAGGTTCGCCATGGGCGCGTTCACACGGGTACGGGAATATCAACCCGTTGTCCATCGACTACGCCTGTCGGCCTCGCCTTAGGTCCCGACTTACCCTGGGCGGATTAGCCTGGCCCAGGAACCCTTGGTCATCCGGCGGACGAGTTTCTCACTCGTCTTTCGCTACTCATGCCTGCATTCTCACTCGTCCAGCCTCCACACCTGGATCACTCCGGCGCTTCAATGGCTGAACGACGCTCCCCTACCCATCCCAGCGTTACACTGAAATGACACGGCTTCGGCGGTGTGCTTGAGCCCCGCTACATTGTCGGCGCAGGACCACTTGACCAGTGAGCTATTACGCACTCTTTAAAGGGTGGCTGCTTCTAAGCCAACCTCCTGGTTGTCTGGGCGACCCCACATCCTTTCCCACTTAGCACACACTTAGGGGCCTTAGCCGGCGTTCTGGGCTGTTTCCCTCTCGACTACGAAGCTTATCCCCCGCAGTCTCACTGCCGCGCTCTCACGTACCGGCATTCGGAGTTTGGTTGATTTCGGTAAGCTTGTGGGCCCCCTAGACCATCCAGTGCTCTACCTCCGGCACGAAACACACGACGCTGCACCTAAATGCATTTCGGGGAGAACCAGCTATCACGGAGTTTGATTGGCCTTTCACCCCTAACCACAGCTCATCCCCCAGGTTTTCAACCCTGGTGGGTTCGGGCCTCCACGTAGTCTTACCCACGCTTCACCCTGGCCATGGCTAGATCACTCCGCTTCGGGTCTAGACCACGCGACTCAAACGCCCTATTCGGACTCGCTTTCGCTACGGCTACCCCACACGGGTTAACCTCGCCACGCAGCACTAACTCGCAGGCTCATTCTTCAAAAGGCACGCCGTCACCCCTAAAGGCTCCGACGGATTGTAGGCACACGGTTTCAGGTACTATTTCACTCCCCTCCCGGGGTACTTTTCACCTTTCCCTCACGGTACTAGTCCGCTATCGGTCACCAGGTAGTATTTAGGCTTAGCGGGTGGTCCCGCCAGATTCACAGCGAATTTCACGAGTACGCTGCTACTTGGGAACACTGTAAGAAGACGGTGAGTTTTCGCGTACGGGACTTTCACCCTCTACGGCCACGCTTTCCAGACGCGTTCCGCTAACGACACCGTTTTATGACTTCTTGTCAGCTCGGCAGAACTGACGAACAGGTCCCACGACCCCGCACACGCAACCCCTGCCGGGTATCACACGAATACGGTTTAGCCTCTTCCGCTTTCGCTCGCCACTACTCACGGAATCACGGTTGTTTTCTCTTCCTGCGGGTACTGAGATGTTTCACTTCCCCGCGTTCCCTCCACACGCCCTATGTGTTCAGGCGTGGGTGACCCCACATGACTGGGGCCGGGTTTCCCCATTCGGATACCCTTGGATCTCAGCTCGGTTGACAGCTCCCCAAGGCTTTTCGCAGTCTCCTACGTCCTTCATCGGCTCCTGGTGCCAAGGCATCCACCGTGTGCCCTTAATAACTTGCCACAAAGATGCTCGCATCCACTGTGCAGTTCTCAAAGAACAACCAGACACCATCCCACGATGCCCACGCCTGCCAACCGGAGCTGGCGGTTCGCGGACGGAGACCGTCCTGTCGCTTCCTCGCTGAGCAAAACACTGTGCGTGTTCCCTCAGGACCCAACAGCGTGCCGAACAGAAGTCTCGAACCCTCTGGAGACCCTTCCATGTTCCCGAAGGAACCGTACTAACTCTCCAAACAACCCAGGATTCTGTATATAGCCAGCATCCACATCATTGAGCGACCATCCGACGATCATTCGCCGCCGGCATGGCTCTCCACAGGCCCTCTCGAAAGAAGACCGGTGAGGAATGCTCCTTAGAAAGGAGGTGATCCAGCCGCACCTTCCGGTACGGCTACCTTGTTACGACTTCGTCCCAATCGCCAGTCCCACCTTCGACCGCTCCCCCCCTTACGGGTTGGGCCACGGGCTTCGGGTGTTACCGACTTTCGTGACGTGACGGGCGGTGTGTACAAGGCCCGGGAACGTATTCACCGCAGCGTTGCTGATCTGCGATTACTAGCGACTCCGACTTCACGGGGTCGAGTTGCAGACCCCGATCCGAACTGAGACCGGCTTTGTGGGATTCGCTCCACCTCACGGCTTAGCAGCCCTCTGTACCGGCCATTGTAGCATGTGTGAAGCCCTGGACATAAGGGGCATGATGACTTGACGTCATCCCCACCTTCCTCCGAGTTGACCCCGGCAGTCTCCCATGAGTCCCCGCCATTACGCGCTGGCAACATGGAACGAGGGTTGCGCTCGTTGCGGGACTTAACCCAACATCTCACGACACGAGCTGACGACAGCCATGCACCACCTGTACACCGGCCACAAGGGGGGCCGTATCTCTACGGCTTTCCAGTGCATGTCAAGCCCAGGTAAGGTTCTTCGCGTTGCATCGAATTAATCCACATGCTCCGCCGCTTGTGCGGGCCCCCGTCAATTCCTTTGAGTTTTAGCCTTGCGGCCGTACTCCCCAGGCGGGGTGCTTAATGCGTTAGCTGCGGCACGGAGGACGTGGAAGTCCCCCACACCTAGCACCCACCGTTTACGGCGTGGACTACCAGGGTATCTAATCCTGTTCGCTCCCCACGCTTTCGCTCCTCAGCGTCAGTATCGGCCCAGAGACCCGCCTTCGCCACCGGTGTTCCTCCTGATATCTGCGCATTTCACCGCTACACCAGGAATTCCAGTCTCCCCTGCCGAACTCAAGTCTGCCCGTATCGACTGCAGGCTCCACGTTAAGCGTGAAGTTTTCACAGCCGACGCAACAAACCGCCTACGAGCTCTTTACGCCCAATAATTCCGGACAACGCTCGCACCCTACGTATTACCGCGGCTGCTGGCACGTAGTTAGCCGGTGCTTCTTCTGCGGGTACCGTCAGTTGCCCTTCGTCCCCGCTGAAAGAGGTTTACAACCCGAAGGCCGTCATCCCTCACGCGGCGTCGCTGCATCAGGCTTTCGCCCATTGTGCAATATTCCCCACTGCTGCCTCCCGTAGGAGTCTGGGCCGTGTCTCAGTCCCAGTGTGGCCGGTCACCCTCTCAGGCCGGCTACCCGTCGTCGCCTTGGTAGGCCATTACCCCACCAACAAGCTGATAGGCCGCGGGTCCATCCTGTACCGCCGGAACTTTCCACCCACCACCATGCGGAGGCAGGTCATATCCGGTATTAGACCTAGTTTCCCAGGCTTATCCCAGAGTACAGGGCAGGTTACCCACGTGTTACTCACCCGTTCGCCGCTCGTGTACCCCGAAGGGCCTTACCGCTCGACTTGCATGTGTTAAGCACGCCGCCAGCGTTCGTCCTGAGCCAGGATCAAACTCTCCAATAAGGAATGTTTGATCGCTCCGAACAACACTGACATTAATGTCAGTTGTCCAGTAACAATCTCAAAGGAAACCTCTTGACAGAGGTTCATAAATTTACTGGCTATTCGGCACGCTGTTGAGTTCTCAAAGAACACGCGCTCATCATCACTCACCGCTCGCGCGGCTCGGTCCGAGGCATGTGATTCAGAAATGCTGTGGTGAAACTAGACGCCCTGGCCGCAACGGCTCAGACGAGCCGGGACTGGGTCTTCCGTTTCCAGATCACCCACTCTACCACGCTAGCGGGAGCTTGGTTCGTGACCTGCAGCGCTCCGTTCCGGTTTTCCCGGCCCGTTCCGCGCTGACATGGAGAAAGTTACACGCACCCGAACCGGAGGTCAAATCGGGGGCGCAGCACCACACCACTGGCTGAAACCGCAGGTCAGCAGCCCGTGGTGCACTCGACTCCACGCTATCCGACCCGATCCGACTGCAACAGTGTGACCGCGATCACATCGACGAACGTCGAAGGCCGCCGGTCCACGGGGGACCGACGGCCTTCGTACCGGCTCTTCGAACGCCTTCGCGCAGGTCAGAGCTGCACCCGCACGCCGGCGGTGTTGCGCTTGCCGCGCCGGACGACCAGCCACGTCCCGTGGAGCAGGTCTTCCTTGGCGGGCACCCACTCCTCGTCGGCGACCTTCGCGTTGTTCACGTAGGCGCCGCCTTCCTTCACGGTGCGCCGCGCCGCGCCCTTGCTCTCCGCCAGCCCGGAGCTGACCAGCAGGTCCACGATGGTCGGCGCGTCGGCCAGGCGCACCTCGCCGGTCGGCGCCTCGGCCATCGCGGCCTCGATCGTGGAGAGGTCCAGCTCGCGCAGCTCGCCGCGGCCGAACAGGGCCTGGCTGGCCGCGATGACCTGCGTGGTCTCGTGCTCGCCGTGGACCAGGTTGGTGAACTCCTCCGCCAGCTTCTTCTGCGCGGCGCGCAGGTGCGGCGTCTCGGTGGTCTGCCGCTCCAGCTCGGCCAGCTCCTCCTTGGACAGGAACGTGAACAGCCGCAGGTAGCGGAGCACGTCGGCGTCGCCCACGTTCACGAAGTACTGGTACCAGGCGTACGGGGAGGTCATCTCCGGGTCCAGCCACACGTTGCCGCCGCCGGTGGACTTGCCGAACTTGCGGCCCTCGGCGTCGGTGACCAGGGGGGCGGTCAGCGCGTGGACGGGCTTGCCGTCGACCTTCCGGACCAGGTCGACGCCGCCGACGATGTTGCCCCACTGGTCGGAGCCGCCCACCTGGAGCCTGGTCCCGTACTTCCGGTTGAGCTGGAGGTAGTCGTGCGACTGGAGCAGGAGGTAGCTGAACTCGGTGTACGACATGCCGTCGCCTTCGAGGCGGCGCTTGACCGTGTCCCGGGCCAGCATGACGTTGACCGAGAAGTGCTTGCCGACGTCGCGGAGGAACTCCAGCACCGAGACGTTGCCGGTCCAGTCCAGGTTGTTGACCACGATCGCGCCGGTGGGGCTGTCGTCGAACTCGACGAACCGCTCCAGCTGGCCGCGGATGCGCCCGGCCCACTCGGCGACGGTGTCCAGCGTGTTGAGCGCGCGCTCGGCGCTGTCACGCGGGTCGCCGATCATGCCGGTGGCGCCGCCCGCGAGGACGATCGGCCGGTGCCCGGCGCGCTGGAAGCGGCGCAGCATGAGCAGCGGGACGAGGTTGCCGGCGTGCAGGCTGGGCGCGGTCGGGTCGAACCCGCAATAGAGGGTGAGCGGGCCCGCGTCGAGATCCTTCCGCAGCGCGTCGAGGTCGGTGGACTGCGCGATCAGGCCGCGCCAGGACAGCTCATCGAGGATGTGCTCGCTCACGGGACGCCATTCTCCCCCACCTGGTCAAACCGGTTTGAGCCGGTGCCCGTGCGGGGTAGTCGGCGAGGGGGCCCCGATGTAGTGGAGAGGACCGCGGCGATGACCTACCCGGATCGCGACCCACGTCCCGCTGACCGTCCTGTCAACCGCCCTACCGAGTACATCCCCCCGACGGAGGCGGCGTACCCGTCGCGGGAGGAGGTCGTCGAGCGGACCGACGGCCGAGTGCGCACCGTGCGCGTGGTGTGCGCCGTGATCGACCTGTTGTGCTGGCTGTTCGCCATCGTGCTGGCGATCCACATCTTCCTGGTGATCGGCGGCGCCAACCCGGCGAACGGGTTCGCCCAGCTGATCGACTCGTGGTCGGCGGCGGTGTCGCTGGGCCTGCGCGACCTGTTCACGCCGGCGGATCCCGGTGTGCGGACCCTGTTCAACGACGGTCTGGCCGCGTTGTTGTGGTTGGTGATCGGCGCGGTGCTGACGAACATCATCAGCCGGATCGCGCTGCCCGCGGGTGAGCGGCGGACGTGGTACCGGAGGACGGTGCGCTGAGGGCGGGGCCACTGAGGGCGGGGTGCTGGAGGTTCGGCGCTGAAGGGCGGACGCGGACGGGCGGACGCGGAGGGTCCAGGCGCTGTGGTCCGGGGCTGAAGACCGGGGCGCTACCGAGGGTCACCGAGTTGTTCACTCTCGCGCACACGGGTTTGCCCCGGCTGGTCAATTGTCCTGGCCGCGTTCCCCCGCCAGGTTTGCTTGCGTGGCCAGCGACTTGCAGCGGAAGAAGACCTCCATCGTGTTCACCGCGATGGACGTGAACGGCGACGGGTTCCTCGAGCGGGCCGATTTCGAGGCGTTGACGGACCGGTGGGTGGACATCCGGGGCGCCGACGAGCACGAGCGGCTGCGGGAGATCATGATGGGCTGGTGGGACGCGCTGCGCGCGGCGTCCGACCAGGACCGCGACGACAAGGTCACGGTGGACGAGGTGCTGTCCGTGGTGAGCAACTTGGGCACCATGCTCGACCTGGTGGTGGCCACGGCCGAGTCGATGTTCGAGGCGGTGGACGAGGACGGCGACGGCGCGGTGTCCGCGCCCGAGTACGCCCGGATGATCCACGCCTGGATCGGGGACGACACGCCGACGGACGCCGTGTTCGCCCGGCTCGACCTGGACGGCGACGGGTCGATCTCCAAGTCGGAGTTCGTCGGCCACTGGGTGGAGTTCTGGGCCGGTGACGACGCGGGCGCCCCCGGCACGCACGTGTTCGGCGTGGTCTGACGCGGGTCAGGCGTCCGGAACGGACGACCCGAGGTGTGGCACGGCGGCGATGCGGGTGCGGCGGGTGCCCCGGCGGTAGGTGCTGACGGCCGGTGAGTCGATCCAGAACCGCCACGGGACGTCCACCGCGACGGCCACGCCCACGCGCGGGCCGGTGCGGATGTCGGACGGCTGGAGCGGGTCGCCGGCCAGGAGCCGCACGGACGCGTCGGACGACGTGAGGTTCACGCCGTTGTGCTCGCGGTCCAGGCCGAGGACGCCGGTCAGCCTGGCCGGGCCCTTGGCCAGTTCGGCGTGGCTGCGGGCGGACGGGCGGCGGGTGTGGGCCAGGGCGTTGCCGGTCACCACCTCGCCGGCACGCAGCAGCACGGCTCCCGGCACGCCGTCGGTCAGCGACACGACGTTCGCGCAGAAGTGCATGCCGTAGACGAAGTACACGTAGAGCCGCCCGGCCGGGCCGAACATCACGTCGTTGCGCGGTGTCCGGCCGCGGTAGCAGTGGGACGCCGGGTCGTCGCCGCCCCGGTACGCCTCGACCTCCACGATCCGCACCCCGACCACGCCCTCGGGGGTGGTCGACTCGATGACGCTCCCGAGCAGGAGCCGCGCGGCGTCGATCGGGTCGACGGCGAGCTCCTGCTCGGTGAACTGCCTAGGCGTTGCGGGCAACGGACACCTTGTCGCGCAACCTCTTCAACTGCTCGGCGACCCGGTCGGGCGCGGTGCCGCCGTAGGCGTCGCGTGACGCGATGGAACCTTCCACGGTCAACACGCTACGCACGTCCGGCGTCAACGCGGGCGAGATCGTGGCGAACTCCTCATCGGTCAGCTCCTCCAGGCCCACGCCGCGCGTCTCCGCGACCCGGACGCACTCGCCCGCCGCCTCGTGCGCGACCCGGAACGGCACGCCCTGCCGCACCAGCCACTCGGCGATGTCGGTGGCGAGGGTGAACCCGGCGGGCGCGAGGGACGCCATCCGCTCGGTGTCGAACCGCATGGTCGAGATCATCCCGGCCAACGCGGGCAGCAGCAGCTCCAGCTGCTCGACCGAGTCGAACAGCGGCTCCTTGTCCTCCTGGAGGTCCCGGTTGTAGGCCAGCGGCTGGGCCTTCAACGTGGCCAGCAGGCCGGTCAGGTTGCCGATGAGCCGGCCGGACTTGCCGCGGGTCAGCTCGGCGACGTCCGGGTTCTTCTTCTGCGGCATGATCGAGCTGCCGGTGGCCCACGCGTCGTCCAGCACCGCGAAGCGGAACTCGGCGGTCGTCCAGATGATCACCTCTTCGGCGATCCGGGACAGGTCGACGCCGATCATGGCCAGCACGAACGCGATCTCGGCGGCGAAGTCGCGGGACGCGGTGCCGTCGATCGAGTTCTCCACCGGGCCGTCGAAGCCCAGTTCCGCCGCGACCGCCGCCGGGTCGAGCCCGAGCGACGAGCCCGCCAGCGCGCCCGACCCGTAGGGCGACACGGCGGTGCGCTTGTCCCAGTCGTGCAGGCGGTCGACGTCACGCAGCAACGCCTGCCCGTGGGCGAGCAGGTGGTGTGCGAGCAGCACGGGCTGCGCGGACTGGAGGTGCGTGCGGCCGGGCATGACGGTGGCGGCGTGCGCCGTCGCCTGGTCCGCCAACGCCTCGACCACGTCGAGCACGCCCGCCGACACGCGCCGTGCCGCGTCACGCAGCCACATCCGGAACAGCGTGGCCACCTGGTCGTTGCGGGACCGGCCGGCGCGGAGCTTGCCGCCCAGCTCGGGCCCGGCCCGTTCGATCAGGCCGCGTTCCAGCGCGGTGTGCACGTCCTCGTCGGCGAGCGTCGGTGTGAAGACCCCGGCGGCGACGTCGGCCTCCAGCGCGTCCAGCGCCGCCAGCATCCGGTCCAGTTCGTCGGCGGTCAGCAGGTCCGCGCGGTGCAGCACGCGGGCGTGCGCCCGTGATCCCCTGATGTCGTACGGGGCCAGTCTCCAGTCGAAGTGCGTCGACGCCGACAGCAACGCCATCGCGTCCGCCGGACCACTGGCGAACCGGCCACCCCACAGTGCGCTCACTTGCCCAAATCCCTCTTCGCGGCGATCTTGCTCGGCAGGCCCCACAGTTGCACGAAGCCCTTGGCCAGACTCTGGTCGAACGTGTCGCCCTCGTCGTACGTGGCGAGGGCGAAGTCGTACAGCGACTCGTCGCTGCGCCGCCCGGTGACGACCGCGCGGCCACCGTGCAGCACCATCCGGATCTCGCCGGTGACGTGCCGCTGGGTGTTGTCGATGAAGCTGTCGAGCGCGTACTTGAGCGGCGAGAACCACAGGCCGTCGTACACCAGCTCGGCCCAGCGCTGCTCGACCTGCCGCTTGAAGCGGGCCAGGTCGCGTTCCAGGGTGACGTTCTCGAGCTCCTGGTGCGCGGTGATCAGCGCGATCGCGCCGGGCGCCTCGTAGACCTCGCGTGACTTGATGCCGACCAGCCGGTCCTCGACGATGTCCAGCCGGCCGACGCCCTGCGCGCCGGCCCGCCGGTTCAGCTCCTGGACGGCTTGCAGCGCCGTCACGGTCTCGCCGTCGATGGCGACCGGGACGCCCTTGTCGAAGGTGATGACCAGCTCGTCCGGGTCACGGGGTTCGGCCGGGTCCTGCGTGTACGAGTAGACGTCCTCGATCGGCGCGTTCCAGATGTCCTCCAGGAACCCGGTCTCCACCGCGCGGCCCCACACGTTCTGGTCCACGGAGTAGGGCGACTTCTTCGACACGTCGATCGGCAGGTTCCGGTCTTCGGCCCACGCGATGGCCTTCTCCCGGGTCCACGCGTAGTCGCGGACCGGCGCGATGACCTTCAGGTCGGGCGCGAGGGCGCCGATGCCGACCTCGAAGCGCACCTGGTCGTTGCCCTTGCCGGTGCAGCCGTGGGACACGGTCGTCGCGCCGTGGTACTTCGCGGCCTCGGCCAGGTGCTTGACGATCAGCGGCCGGGACAGCGCGGACACCAGCGGGTAGCGGTCCATGTAGAGGGCGTTGGCCTGGAGCGCGGGCAGGCAGTACCGCTCGGCGAACTCGTCACGGGCGTCGGCGACGACGGCTTCGACGGCGCCGCACTCCAGCGCGCGTTGGCGGATGGTGTCCATGTCCTCGCCGCCCTGGCCGAGGTCCACCGCGACCGCGACGACCTCCGCGCCGGTCTCCTCGGCGATCCAGCCGATGGCGACGGAGGTGTCGAGCCCGCCGGAGTACGCGAGAACCACCCGCTCACTCATGGTTTTCTCCTTGGTGTCGGTCTTCTCCCTGGCCTTCTCCTGGTTGGGGCTGGTCCTGGCCCGCGGCGAGCGCGGTCACCCTGGCCGCCAGGTCCGCTCCGGTGAGCGGTTCCCTCGCCACGGCGAGGATGGTGTCGTCACCCGCGATGGTGCCGACGATGTCGTTGAGCGCGGCCCGGTCCAGCGCGCTGGCCAGGAACTGGGCCGCGCCGGGCGGGGTGCGCAGGACGGCGAGGTTGCCGGAGTGGTCCACCGACACGAGCAGTTCGCCGAGCACGCGGGTGAGGCGGGACGTGCCGCCCTGCACGCCGCGCACGGGGCTGCCGTCCTCGGGGATGACGTAGACGGGCGCGCCCCCGTCGGGACCGCGCAGCTTGACCGCGCCGAGCTCGTCCAGGTCGCGTGACAGCGTGGCCTGGGTGACCTCGATGCCTTCCACCGCCAGCGTTTTCGCCAGTTCGGACTGGCTGCGGATGGCGCGCTGGGCGACCAGTTCGACGATGCGGGCCTGCCGCGCGGTCCTGGTCATCGTGACTGCTCCAGCAACCACACGAGCAGCGCCTTCTGGGCGTGGAGGCGGTTCTCGGCCTCGTCCCACACGGCGCTGTCCGGGCCGTCCAGCACCTCGTCGGTGATCTCCTGGCCGCGGTGCGCGGGCAGGCAGTGGAGCACGGTCGTCTTCACGCCGGTGGCGGCGACGAGGTCGGCGTTGAGCTGGTAGGGCCGGAACGGGCGCGTCCGGTCGCGGCCGTCGTTCTCCTGGCCCATCGACGTCCACGTGTCGGTGACGAGCACGTCGGAGCCGTCGACGGCCTCACGCGGGTCCTCGATCACCTGGATCGAGCCGCCGGTCTCCACGGCGCGCTTGCGGGCGTCGTCCAGCACCCACGGCAGCGGCTGGAACAGCTCGGGCGCGGCGATCCGCACGTGCATGCCCGCCGTGACGCCGCCGAGCAGCATCGAGTGGGACATGTTGTTCGCGCCGTCGCCGAGGTAGGTGACGGTGAGGCCGGCGAGCTTGCCGTGCACGCGGCGGATGGTCTGGAGGTCGGCCAGCACCTGGCACGGGTGGAACTCGTCGGTCAGCGCGTTGATCACCGGGACGCGGGACACGGCCGCCATCGCGTCGATGCGCTTCTGCGCGAACGTCCGCCAGACCACGGCGTCCACGTACCCGGACAGTATGCGGGAGGTGTCCTCGATGGTCTCCTCGCGGCCGAGCTGCATGGAGCGGCCGTCGATGATCACCGGGTTGCCGCCGAGCTGGGCGATGCCCACCTCGAACGACAGGCGGGTGCGGGTGGAGTTCTTCTCGAAGATCACCGCGATGGACTTCGGCCCGGCGAGCGGCTTGGCGGCCAGCCGGTCGGCCTTGTACTCGTCCGCGAGGTCGAGGACGGCGGTCTGCTCGTCGGGGGTCAGGTCGTCGTCACGCAGGAAGTGGCGCACCATCACGACTCCTCGGGCGAAGGCAGGAACGACGGGAGGTCGGCGACCAACCGGTGGGCGTCGGCTTCGTCCAGCACCAGCGGCGGGGCGAGCCGGATCACGTCGGGCTGGATCGGGTTGATCAGGTAGCCGGCCGACTGCGCCGCCGCCGCGGCCTTCGCCGAGACCGCCTCGCGCAGCATGATGCCGATCAGCAGGCCCGCGCCGCGCACACCGGCGATGAGCGGGTGGTCCAGCGCCTCGACGCCGGTCGCGATCTCCTTGCCGACCGCGGCGGTGTGCTCCAGCAGGCCGTCGGCGGCGATCGTGTCCAGCACCGCGAGCGCGGCGGCGCAGCACACGGGGTTGCCGCCGAACGTGGTGCCGTGCTGGCCCGGCTCGAACAGGTCCTTGGCCGCGCCGACCGCGATGCACGCGCCCAGCGGCAGCCCGCCGCCGAGGCCCTTGGCCAGCGTGATCACGTCCGGCACGATCCCGGCCTGGTGGAACGCGAACCAGGTGCCGAGGCGGCCGACGCCGGTCTGCACCTCGTCCAGGATGAGCAGCGCGCCGTGCTCGGCAGTGATCCGGCGGGCGGCATGGAGGTAGCCCTCAGGCGGCACGACCACGCCGTTCTCGCCCTGGATGGGCTCCACGATGAACGCGGCCGTGTCGTCGTCGACGGCGGCTTCGAGGGCCGCCACGTCGCCGTACGGGATGTGCACGACGCCGGGCACGAGCGGTTCGAACGGCTCGCGCTTCTTGGGCTGGCCGGTCAGGGCCAGCGCGCCCATCGTGCGGCCGTGGAACCCGCCGTCGGTCGCCACGACCTTGGTCCGGCCGGTGCGGCGGCTCAGCTTGAACGCGGCCTCGTTGGCCTCCGCGCCGGAGTTGCAGAACAGCACGCGGCCGTCGCCGTCCACACCGGACAGGTCCAGCAGGCGTTCGGCGAGCTTCAGCGCGGGCTCGTTGATGTAGAGGTTCGACGTGTGGCCGATCTTGCCGATCTGCTCGGTGACGGCCGCGACGATGGCCGGGTGCGCGTGGCCGAGCGCGTTGACCGCGATACCCGTGAGCAGGTCGAGGTACCGGTTGCCGTCAGCATCCCAGACGTGCGCGCCCTCACCGCGGGTCAGCGTCAGGCCCGGTGTGCCGTAGTTGTTCATCATCGCGGCTTGCCACCGCTGCTGGTCGCTCATGCCTCGCTGTCCCCCAACACCATTGTCCCGACACCCTCCGAGGTGAAAACCTCCAGCAAGACCGAATGCGCGAGCCTGCCGTCGATCACGTGCGCCTCCGGGACGCCGCCGCGCACCGCGCGCAGGCAGGCCTCCATCTTCGGCACCATGCCGCTGTCCAGGTCCGGCAGCATCTTCTCCAGCTGGTCGGCGCGCACCTGGTGCAGCAGCGAGCTCTTGTCCGGCCAGTCCGCGTACAGGCCTTCCACGTCGGTCAGCACGACCAGCTTCTCGGCCTTCAGCGCCACCGCCACCGCGCCCGCCGCCGTGTCGGCGTTGACGTTGTGGACGACGCCGTCGACGTCCGGCGCGACCGTGGAGACGACCGGGATGCGGCCCGCGTGGACGATGTCCAGCACAGCCTCCGGGTTGACGTCCACGATGTCGCCGACCAGGCCGATGTCCACCGGCTCGCCGTCCACCATGGCCGGTCGGCGTGCGGCGGTCAGCAGGTGGGCGTCCTCACCGGACAGGCCGACCGCGAACGGGCCGTGCTCGTTGATCAGGCCGACCAGTTCCCGCTGGACCTGGCCGACGAGCACCATCCGGACGACGTCCATCGCCTCCGGCGTGGTGACCCGCAGGCCGCCGCGGAACTCGCTCTCGATGCCCAGCCGCTTCAGCATCGCCGCGATCTGGGGGCCGCCGCCGTGCACGACGACCGGGTGCAGGCCGGCGAGCTTCAGGAACACCATGTCCTGGGCGAACGCGCGCTTCAGCTCGTCGTCGACCATCGCGTTGCCGCCGTACTTGACGACGACGGTCGCGCCCCGGAAGCGCTGCAACCAGGGCAGCGCCTCGATCAGGACGCCGGCTTTCTCGTGGGCGTTCACGAGCTGTACGCGCTGTTCTCTTCGACGTAGGCGTGCGACAGGTCGGTGGTGAGCACGGTGGCCGTGCCGTCGCCGACGTTCAGGTCGATCACGATGTCGACGTCGCGGCCGGACAGGTCGGCCTCGCTCCGGTCGGCCGCCTTGTGGCCGTGCTCGAACAGCGTCACGCCGTTGATCGTGATGCCCAGCTCGTGCTGGTCCACGGTGGCCGGCGCGCGGCCGACGGCCATCGCGATCCGGCCCCAGTTCGGGTCGGAGCCGAACAGCGCGGTCTTGACCAGGTTGTCCTCGGCGACGGTCTTGGCGACGACGACCGCCTCGGCCTCGGTGAGCGCGCCGTTCACCGTGATGGAGACCTCCTTGGTCACGCCCTCCGCGTCCTGCTGGAGCTGCTTGACCAGGTCTTTCGCCACCGCGGTGAGGATTTCGGCGAACTCGTCGGCGGTCGGCGTGACGCCGGAGGCGCCCGAGGCGAGGACCAGCACGGTGTCGTTGGTGGACGTGCCGCCGTCGACGTCGATCCGGTCGTAGGTCTTGGCGGTCACCGCGCGCAGGGCGGCGTCGAGGGCGTCGCCGTCGATCACCGCGTCGGTGGTGATGACGCTGAGCATCGTGGCCATGTTCGGGTTCAGCATGCCCGCGCCCTTGACGAACCCGCCCGCGGACCAGCCGTCCGGGTGACTCGCCCAGGACTGCTTCGGGTGCGTGTCGGTGGTCATCACGGCGGTGGCGGCGTTCAGCCCGGCCTGGTCGGTGCCGTCCAGCTCCTGGACCGCCTTCTCGACGCCCGCCTTGAGGTTGTCCATCGGCAGGCGCTCGCCGATGAGGCCGGTGGAGCACACCGCGACCTCGATCGCGCCGACGTCCAGCACCTCGGCGACCTTCTCGGCGGTGGCGTGGGTGTCCTGGAAGCCCTCGGGGCCGGTGCACGCGTTCGCGCCGCCGGAGTTCAGCACGACGGCGTGGAGCTTGCGCTCCTTGATCACCTGCTGGGTCCAGAGGACGGGCGCGGCCTTGACCTGGTTGGTGGTGAAGACGCCCGCGGCGGCCTGGCCCGGCCCCTCGTTGACGACGAGCGCCAGGTCCAGCGCGCCGGACTCCTTGATGCCGGCGGCGACACCGGCGGCTTTGAAGCCCTTCGGTCCGGTCACGCCTCTATTGCGGTTCACGGTGCGACTCCCACGGTGGACAGGCCGGTGGTCTCCGGCAGGCCGAGTGCCAGGTTCATGCACTGCACCGCGGCGCCCGCGGTGCCTTTCGCCAGGTTGTCGATGGCGGCGACCACCACGAGCCGGTCCAGGTCGCGGTCCACGGCCACCTGGAGCTGGACGGCGTTCGAGCCGAGCACCGCGCCCGTCGTCGGCCAGTGGCCTTCGGGCAGCAGGTGCACGAACGGCTCGTCCGCGTACGCCTTCTCGTAGACCGCGCGGACGTCCGTGTCACCGTCCTTGAGGGTCGCCGAGCAGGTGGCGAGGATGCCGCGCGGCAGCGGGGCCAGGACCGGCGTGAACGAGACCTTGACCTGCTCCTGGGCGACCTTGGACAGGTTCTGCGCGATCTCGGGGGTGTGCCGGTGCGCGCCGCCGACGCCGTACGCGCTGAGCGAGCCCATGACCTCGGAGCCGAGGAGGTTGGCCTTGAGCGACTTGCCCGCGCCGGACGTGCCGGAGACCGCCACCACCGTCACCTCGGGCTCGACCAGTCCCATCGCGGGGGCCAGGGCCAGCGAGGACACGGTCGGATAGCAGCCGGGGACGGCGATCCGGCGGGCGTCACGCAGCTCGTCGCGGTGGCCGGGGAGTTCAGGGAGGCCGTAGGGCCAGCTGCCGGCGTGCGTGCCGCCGTACCATCGGTCCCAGGCGACGGGGTCGGTGAGCCGGTGGTCCGCGCCGCAGTCGATGACCAGCGTGTCTTCGCCGAGTTGCGCGGCGATCTCGGCGGAGTGGCCGTGCGGCAGGGCGAGGAAGACGATGTCGTGGCCCTTGAGGGTGTCGGCGGTCGTCTCCTCCAGCACCCGGTCGGCCAGCGGCAGCAGGTGCGGCTGGTGGGCGAACAGCTTGCTGCCCGCGTTGCCGCCGGCGGTGAGCGCGCCGATCTCCACGTCCGGGTGGCCGAGGAGGAGCCGGAGCACCTCACCCCCGGCGTACCCGCTGGCCCCGGCGACCGCGATGCGTACCGTCATGCGGATAAGTATGCACGCTGATGCAAAGTCACTCAACCCGGATTCGGTCGCTCGACCTCATTCTGGAACCGGCGGGTCACTGGAAGTGCCAGGAGGACGAGCGCGCCGACCGCGCCAACGAACCCCAACGGGATCATGGCGACGTCCGCGATCTGCACGACGAGTGGCGTGACGGCGGGGTCGTAGTAGGGGGCGTGGTCCTGCGGGCTCGGGGAGGATCGGGTCCGCCAGCCGACGGTCGGCAGCGCACACGCCGTGAACGCCGCGTGCGGCATCATCACCACCAGGGTCAGCGGGTAGCCCCACCACCGGCGGCGCAGCAGTGCCGAGGCGGCGAGCACGAGCAGCAGCGCGCTCACACCCATGATCACCAACGACGCCATCCACGCCAGATAGGTGAACCCCTCGGCCACCGGCCCGTTCATCGACGTGTCGGTGTCCGTGTGGGCGAGCGCGAAGACCCGGTCGACGTGCTCGAAGCTGTAGAGGATGGTGGCCACGTCGAGCGCGAACGCCACGAGCAGTAACGACACCGCGACAAGAAGCAACTTGACAGCTCGGGGCAGCGCCATGGCGCCACCCTAGTGATCAGCGAAAGCGGCATCGCGGACGGTCGGACCGTGCTATCCCTGCCGCACAAGGGGATCAGGGGGAACACCGATGAGCGACGATTCGCACGACAGCTCCAGTAGCAGCTCCACCGACAGCTCCAGTAGCTCCGACTACGGTTTCGACGGCGGCTCCTACGACGCCGGTCCATACGATGGCGGTTCCGGCAGCGACTGGGACCACAGCCACGGGTCGCACTACTCCCACCACCACGATCGCCGCTTCCGGCACGGCCGAAAGCGGCGCGGCCATCTCGACCTGTCGACGGCGCCGCCATGGGTCAAGGTGCTCACGTGGGTCGGCTCTCTCACCCTGATCGCGGGGTTCGTGATCATCGGCCTGGGGATCATCGACTCCGCCGGTGGAGTGAGCGGCGGGGGCGCTACAGCGGGGCCCCATCCGTTCCCGGGCGGCGGGATTGCCGGCGATCCGTTTCCCGGCGAAGCGTTTCCCGGTGGCGGGATTCCCGGCGATCCGTTTCCCGGCGGTATCCCCGAGAACGAGCGACTGATCACCGTCGACGGCCACGTGGTCGACCTCGACAGCGGCACGTTCGTCGACCCCGGCGCGCGCAGCAGCCGAGCGGCCGGTCCGGTCGAGGCGACGAACTACATCGGCCTCGGCATCGGGCTGTTCGTCGTCGGACTACTCCTATCGGCCGTCGCCGCCCTCGGCCACAGCACCTCCAGGAGGCGTTGAGAGTGCGCACGTCGAACCGGCTCCGGGCCGTGAGCTCGACTGGCGGGGCGCCCTAGTGGTCAACCGTGGTGTGCCGGTTCACCACGTGACGGGCAGCGACGCCAGCCCGTAGACGACCTGCTGCGCCCGGTATTCCGGTTCCCGCTCCACGGCCCGGAGCGTGGGGAACCGGCGCAGCAGCGCCGGGAACGCGATCCGCATCTCCATCCTGGCCAGCGGCGCTCCCAGGCAGTGGTGCACGCCGTGCCCGAACGCCACGTGCCCGCCCGCGTCACGGGTGATGTCCAGCCCATCCGGGTCGCGCACCAAGCGGGGGTCGCGGTTGGCGGCCGGCAGGGAGCAGACGACCAGCTCACCGGGACCGAGCGTGTGACCGCCCAGCTCGACCTCCGCGGTGGTCACCCTCGGCACGCCGGTGTGGACGACGGTCAGCCAGCGCAGCAGCTCCTCCACGGCGGCGTCGACGCGGTCCGCTTCGTCGCGCAGCAGCCGCAACTGGTCCGGGTGGCGCAGCAGCGCGAGCACACCGAGGCCGAGCATGTTGGCCGTGGTCTCGTGGCCGGCCAGCAGCAACAGGTCCGCGATGCCGACCAGCTCCCGGTCGTCAAGACCGGCGGACTCGTCACGGACGAGCATGCCCAGCAGGTCGTCCCCCGGTTCGACCCGCGCCCGCGCGACCAGCTCGGCCAGGTACGCCTTCGCCTCGGCCTGCACGGCGTACCGCTCGGCCATGGACAGCGACACGTCGAAGAACCGGGTGTACCGGCTCTGGAAGTCGTCCCGGTCCTCGAACGGCACGCCGAGCAGCTCGCAGATCACCAGGGCCGGGATCGGCAGGGCGAAGTCGGCGACCAGCTCGGCGGGCGGCCCCTCGCGCTCGATCGCGTCGAGGTGGTCGTTCACGATCTCGTGAATCCGCGGCTCGATCCGGCGCATCCGGCGGACGGTGAACTCCGGCATCAGCAGCCTGCGCAGCCGGGTGTGCTCGGGCGGGTCGAACCCGAGCAGGTTGCCCGGCAGCATGGCGGCCAGTTCCTCCTCGGTCATCGCGGGCGCGCCGGGCACCAGGTGGTGCCGGGAGTTGCCGAACCGCACCGGATCGCCGAGAACCTGCCGGACGTCCGCGATCCGGGTGACCAGCCACGCCGGCCCGCCCAGCAGCGAATCGACCCGGCGGACGCCGTCCTCCTCCCGCAGCACGGCCAGCCCGGGATCGGGGTCGAACCCGATCCGGCGCATGTACAGGGGCGTCGTCGGTATCGCGGCCATGGCGGCCTCCCACGGTTCGGGTCCTGTGAAAAAACCTAGTCACCGGCGGGAGTGGTGCGGGAGCCTTCACACGAGTGAGTCGGGAACTACTCACCGTGACGACAGGGAGCGTGCATGTCGGACCGGCTGCGGGCCGTGATCTTCGACTGGCGGGGCACGTTGGTGCTCGCGCCGACCTTCCGGGGATGGGTGGCGGAGGCGTTGCGGCGGATCGGGCGCGACGTCGGGCAGACCGCCGAGGTGATCGGGAGGCTGGACGTGCGCCGACTGGACGCGCCGGGCATGGACACCGACGCCGACCTGCACCGGGAGACGTGTCACGCGGCATTCCGGGCGGCCGGGTTCGATCGGGAGCTGGCCGACTCGCTGTACGCGGTGGAGTGCGACCTGGCGTTCAACCCGTTCGCGGTGGACGCCGCGCCGACGTTGCGGAAGCTGCACGAGCACGGCGTGCGGATCGGGGTGCTGAGCGACATCCACTTCGACATCCGACCGGCGTTCGAAGGTCTGCCGGTCGACTCGTTCGTGTTGTCGTTCGAGCACGGTCTGGTGAAGCCCGATCCGGCGATCTTCCGGCTCGCGCTGGACGAACTCGGCGCCGCGCCGGAGGAGACCTTGATGGTCGGCGACCGCTCCACCCGCGACGGGGCGGGCGTGGAGGCCGGGATGCCGACGCTCCTCGTCCCTCCCCTGCGGCACGTCGACGACGCGCGACTGCACCTCGTCACCGCACTACTCGAATCTAATGGTTGATACCGGGTCAAACCATTAGGTACAGTCGGCCGCATGATCCCCAACGTGTTCCACCGGCATGTGGACGTCGACGGCGTCCGGGTCTTCTACCGCGAAGCCGGCCCGGTCGCCGCGCCCACGCTGCTGCTCCTGCACGGCTTCCCCAGCGCCTCGCACCAGTTCCGCCGGCTGATCGACGCGCTGGGCGACCGCTTCCACCTCGTCGCGCCCGACTACCCGGGCTTCGGCCACAGCGGCGACCTCGACGGCCCGCACACGTTCGACCGCCTCGCCGACACCGTCGAGAAGTTCGTGGACGCGGTCGGCCTGCGCCGGTTCGCCCTCTACGCGTTCGACTTCGGCGGCCCGGTCGGCTTCCGACTGGCCGTGCGACGGCCCGAGCTGATCACCGGCCTGGTCGTGCAGAACGCCAACGCCTACACCGACGGACTGTCCGAGAACGCGCGCGCGTTCATCGCCAACGACGACCGCGAAGTGGCGGCCGGGTTCATGACGCTCGCGTTCACCAAGAGCCAGTACGAGGACGGCGCCACCGACCCGGCGCTGCTCTCCCCCGACGGCTGGACGCTCGACCAGCACTTCCTGGACCTGCCCGGCCGCCAGGACATCCAGGTCGACCTCGCCCTCGACTACCGCTCCAACGTCGCCCGGTACCCGGAGTGGCAGGAGTGGCTGCGCACGGCGAAGCCGCCGACGCTCATCGTCTGGGGCCGCGGTGACGCGATCTTCACCGAGGACGGCGCGAAGGCGTACCTGCGCGACGTGCCCGACGCCGAACTGCACGTGTTCGACACCGGGCACTTCGCGTTGGAGGAGAAGCTGCCGGAGATCGCGCCGCTGATCGCCGCGTTCCTCGGCCGGTTGCCGGAAAACGCCTAGGCGAACCGACTAGGCGCCGAAGCGCTCCAGGGCGCGGATCTTGTTCGTGGCGTCCAGCGCGGCCACCTTGTACGCCTCGGACAGCGTCGGGTAGTTGAAGACGGTGTCCACCAGGTAGTCCACCGTGCCGCCGCACGCCATGACCGCCTGCCCGATGTGGACGAGGTCGGTCGCGCCGGTGCCGAACAGGTGCACGCCCAGCAGCTTGCGGTCCACAGTGGACACGAGCAGCTTGAGCATCCCGTAGGCGTCGCCGACGATCGAGCCGCGGGCCAGCTCCCGGTACCGCGCCAGGCCCACCTCGTACGGCACGGCGGACGACGTCAGCTCGGCTTCCGTGGCGCCGCAGTAGGAGATCTCCGGGATGGTGTAGATCCCGATCGGCTGGAGCGCGGACAGCTCACGCGCCTTCTCGCCGAACGCGTGGTACGCGGCGAGGCGGCCCTGGTCCATCGACGTGGCGGCCAGCGCCGGGAAGCCGATGACGTCGCCGACCGCGTAGATGTGCTCGACGGGCGTGCGGTAGTGCTCGTCCACGGACAGCCGGCCGCGGTTGTCCGCCTCCAGGCCCGCGAGCTGGAGGTCCAGCGCCTCGGTGTTGCCCTGCCGTCCCGCCGAGTACATCACCGCGGCGGCCGGGATGCGCTTGCCGCTGGCCAGCGTGGTCACCGTGCCGGACTCGGACACGTCGACGTTGACGACCTTCTCGCCGAACCGGAACGTCACCGCGAGGTCGCGCAGGTGGAACTTCAGCGACTCAACGATCTCCGGGTCGCAGAAGTCGAGCATCCGGTCGCGCTGCTCGACCACCGTCACCCGGCTGCCCAGCGCGGCGAACATGGACGCGTATTCGATGCCGATCACGCCCGCGCCGACCACGACGAGGGACGCCGGGATCTCCTCCAGCGCCAGCACCTCGTCCGAGTCGAGGACCCGCTCCTCGTCGAAGTCCACCTGGCTGGGCCGGGCGGGACGGGTGCCGGTGGCGATCACGATCTTCTCGCCGCTGACCGCGTGGTGCTCGCCGCGGTGCGCGCCGTCCACGGCGATCGTGTGCGGGTCGAGGAACCGGGCGGTGCCGCTGAGCAGGTCGACGTGGTTGCGGTGCAGCTGCGCGCGCACGACCTGGACCTCGCGGCCGATCACGTGCTGCGCGCGGGAGAGCAGGTCGGAGATGGTGATGTCCTCCTTGACCCGGTAGCTCGCGCCGTACAGCTCGCGCTGGCTCATCCCGGTCAGGTACATCACCGCCTCGCGCAGCGTCTTCGACGGGATGGTGCCGGTGTTGACGCACACGCCGCCCACCATGTCCGGCCGGTCCACGATCGCGACCCGCTTGCCGAGCTTGGCGCCCGCGATGGCGGCCTTCTGCCCGCCGGGGCCGGACCCGATGACGACCAGGTCGTAGTCGTACTCGCTCATGCGGAAAGCCTTGCACACCGGAGCGGCGCGCGGTGTCATGCCGAGCGGACTCGTGGCGGTGATCCGGCGCCGGGCCTCAGCCGCGCGCCGCCCGGCCCGAGTACGTCAACGGGAAGACCAGGTCACGGCACGCGGCGGGCAGGTCGTGCGCGATCTGCACGACCATCTCGACCTCGACCGACCCGGCGGGCGGGATGACGACCGGCTCGGGCATCGGCACCACGGTCAGCACGTCGGCCGGGCAGTCCGGCACGCGGTTGTGCGCCTCGTCCATCGGCTGGCCGGGCACGGCCTGGAGCGTCAGCACGACGATGTCCACGCTGTTCGGGTTGGACAGCCGCACCAGGCGGAAGCCCTCGCTGCCCGGCGTCAGCTCGACCGCGCCGCCGGAGACGTCGTTGATCTCGAACGGCTTCAGGTCGGACACCTCACCGCCGCTGACCGCGTACGCCATGGCGGGAAGTTCGGGTTCGGGCCAGGTCAGGTGCATGGCGGCCACCACGGCGGCGCCCACACCGAGGATGCTCATGGCGACGGCGACTTCCATCCGCGGACCCAAGCTGCGCATGAGTCAACCTCACTCGATTGCTGCCCCAGGCGGTGGGTTCGCCGCTAGCTCCCCGTCGGACCGGCGACCAGACTCGCCCGGCGGTTCATCGCTTCGCCCCTCGGCCCAGCGGGCCGCGGAACCAATCTTGGAGAACGTTCAACCTGCGCGCAAGGACCAACGCGGCCCGGATAAACGGGTCTTTGGACCTCTTGACACGCACGGTGACGACCACTGACCAGGGCGTTCACCCTCACCCGATAATGGAGGGGTTCACCCGTCCGGCCCAGTCCTGGACCCGCACCAGTGCGGGTCCAGGACCGTTCCTCAGCCTCTCAGCACCGCGCCGAAGCGCTCCGCCGCGGCGGCCACGGCCGCGTCACGTGCCGCCGTCGCCTCCTCCACGGTGAGCGTGCGGTCGGGCGCGCGGAACCTCAGCGAGTACGCCAGCGACCGCTTGCCCTCGCCGACCTGGTCGCCGGTGTAGACGTCGAACAGCCGGATGTCCTCCAGCAACGCCCCACCGCCGCCGCGCAGCACCCGCGCCACCTGATCGGCGGGCACCTCCAGCGACACGACCACGGCCACGTCCAGCAGCACCGGCGGGTAGGCCGACACGATCGGGGCGGGCCGGTCGTCCGTCAACGGCATCGCGTCGAGGTCCAGCTCCAGCGCCACGGTCCGCTTCGGCAGGCCCAGCGCTTCCACGACCTTCGGGTGCAGCTCACCCGCGTGGCCCACCGGCCAGTCACCGACGCGCAGCTCCGCGCACCGGCCCGGGTGCCACGGCGCCAGGTCGGAGGCGACCACGGTCAGCTCCACCCCGTACGCCTGGCCGACCAGCCGCGCGGCCTGCACCGCGTCCGCCCAGTCCGCCGGACGGCCCTTGCCCCACCAACCGGCCTGCTCGCGGTTGCCCGCCAGCACGGCCGCCACGTGCACCGGCTGCTGCGGCAACGCGGCCAGCAACGACGCCACCTGCGCGTCCGACGGCCGCTCGCCCACGCCCACCTCGGGCACCGGCACCTGCTGCGTGCGCGGCAACGTCACCTGCGCGATCGTGTAGACGGCGAGGTCCTTCTGGCCGCGCGCCAGGTTCCGCTGCACGGTCTCCAGCAGCCCCGGCACCAGCGTGGTGGCCAGCGCGTGCTTGTCCGACTCCAGCGGGTTCAGCACGGTCACCGTGTTCCGCCGCACGTCGTCCGCGGGCAGCCCGAGCGCGTCGAACACCGTCGGCGCGATGAACGGGAACGGCTTGACCTCGACGAACCCGTTCTCCGCCAGCGCGCGCGACACCGTGCGGCGACGGCGCTGCTGCTCGGTCAGCCCGCGACCGGCCGGGGCGGGCGGCAGCGTGGACGGGATCGTGTCGTACCCCTCCAGCCGCAGCACCTCCTCCACCAGGTCGGCGGGCTGGGTCAGGTCCGTGCGCCACGTCGGCGGCACGGCGGTGACCATGGTCGCGCCGTCGTCGCCGGTGGTGACCTCGACCTGGCAGCCGATCTGGCCCAGCCGACGGGCCGTGACGCCCCGCGCGTAGCGGACGCCGGCGACCCGGTCGGGCAGGTCGATCGGCATCGTCACCGGCTCGGGCAGCGTGGGCGCGCCCACGTCCGTGCGGCCCGGCTTGATGCTGCCGTCGGCGAACATGTCCAGCAGGCGTGCCGCGCGCTCCAGCGCGACCGGCGCCAACGCCGCGTCCACCGTGCGCTCGAACCGCTTCGCCGCCTCGCTGGGCAGCTTGTGCCGCCGCACGGTGCGGGCGATGGACGCCGGGTCCCAGTTCGCCGCCTCCAGCAGGATGTCCGTGCTGCCCGTGCCGACCTCGGTGCTCGCGCCGCCCATCACACCGGCCAGCGAGATCACGCCGCTGTCGTCGGCGATCACGATGTCGTCCGGGTCCAGCGCGCGGACCTGCTCGTCCAGCGTGGTCAGCTTCTCGCCGGCCACCGCGCGCCGCACCACCAGGCCGCCCTTGACCGACGACGCGTCGAACGCGTGCAGCGGCTGGCCCAGCTCCAGCATCACGTAGTTCGTGACGTCCACCGGCAGCGAGATCGACCGGATCCCGGCCAGCATCAGCCGCCGCCGCATCCACCACGGGGTGGGCGCGGTCGGGTCGACACCGCTGACGCGGCGGGCCACGAAGCGGGAGCACGCCGTCCGGTCCTCGATGTGGACGGGCAGCACCTCGCCCTCGCCCTCGGGCACCTCGGCCGTGCCGGGGTCGCGGTAGGGCACGTCGAACGCGCAGGCGATCTCGCGGGCCAGGCCGCGCACCGAGAACGCGTAACCGCGGTCCGGCGTCGGCGCGACCTCGATCACCGTGTCGCCCAGGCCGAGCAGCTCGAGCGCGTCGTCACCGGGCTGCGCGGTGCCGCTGGGCAGCACCATGATCCCCGCGTGGTCGTCGCCCAGGCCCAGCTCGCGGGCCGAGCAGATCATGCCGTCGCTCGTCCTGCCGTAGGTCTTGCGGGCGGCGATGGTGAAGTCGCCCGGCAGCACCGCGCCGGGCAGCGCCACCACGACCGTGTCGCCCTCGCGGAAGTTCGTCGCGCCGCAGACGATGCCGTTGACCTGGTCCGGGCCGACCTCCACCTGGCAGTAGCGGATCGGCTTCTTGAACTCGGTCAGCTCCTCGATCTCCACCACGCGACCCGCCACGAGCGGGCCCGTGACGCCGTCCAGCTGGTGGACGTCCTCGACCTCGATGCCGATCCGCACGAACGCCTCGGCGAGCTGGTCGGGGGTGGGGTTCTCGGCGAACTCCAGGTTCTCGACCAGCCAGGTAACCGGAATGCGCACCGGTCAGGCCTCCGTTCCGAATGGCTGGGTGAAGCGGACATCGCCTTCGACCATGTCGCGCATGTCGGGCAGACCGTTGCGGAACTGGAGCGTGCGCTCCAGGCCCATGCCGAACGCGAACCCCGAGTACACGTCCGGGTCGACGCCGCAGTTGCGCAGCACGTTGGGGTTGACCATGCCGCAGCCGCCCCACTCGACCCAGCCCGCGCCGCCCTTCTTCTCCGGGAACCACACGTCCACCTCGGCGGACGGCTCGGTGAACGGGAAGAAGCTCGGCCGCAGGCGGGTCTTGGAGTCCTCGCCGAACATGGCGCGGGCGAACGCGTCGAGCGTGCCCTTCAGGTGCGCCATGGTCAGCCCCTTGTCCACGGCCAGGCCTTCGACCTGGTGGAAGACGGGGGTGTGGGTGGCGTCCAGCTCGTCGGTGCGGAACGTGCGACCGGGGCACACCACGTAGAGGGGCGGCTCGCGGTCGAGCAGCACCCGCGCCTGCACCGGGCTGGTGTGCGTGCGCAGCACCAGGCCCGAGTCTGCGGGGCCCACGTAGAACGTGTCCTGCATGGAGCGCGCCGGGTGGTCCTTGCCGAAGTTCAACGCGTCGAAGTTGAACCACTCGGTCTCCAGCTCCGGGCCCTCGGCGACCTCGTAGCCCATGGCCACGAACACGTCGGCGATGCGCTCGGCGAGCGTCGAGATCGGGTGCCGGGCGCCGCGGGGCACCCGGTCCCACGGCAGCGTGACGTCGACCGTCTCGTCGCGCAGCACCCGTTCGTCGCGCTCGGTCTGCAACCGGGCGCGGCGCTCCTCGAACGCGAGCTTGACCGCGTTCTGCGCCTCGTTCACCCTCTTGCCCGCGTCCGACTTGGCGGCCGGCGGCAGCGCGCCGATCTCGCGGCGGGCCAGCAGGACCGGCGAGCGGTCGCCCAGGTGGCTCGGTTTCACGGCGGCCAGCTCGTCGAGGTCGGCCGCCTTCGCGAACGCCTCACGAGCCTGCGCGACCGCCGCTTCGAGCGCTTCCGGGGAGAGCGCCGCGACCTGCTTGGGGTCGTACGGGTCGTTGGCTCCGGACATGGTTGGTGGACAGCTCCCGTCACGGACACAGGTGGTCAGCCCTCCGCACGGCATGCGGAGCAGCGGGTCGATCCTAGGTGATCGGACGGACACCGACCGCACCACCGCCCACAGGGCCCACTCAGCGTGATAGCGCACTCACGGAACGACGCGCGGATTCGTCCGCCCGCCCGCGCCACCGGCCCGGGTTCCGCCGCCCGGAATCGCACCGCGGCCGGAATTGTCGGTGGGCCGTGGCAGTCTTGACGACGCGAGCAGGACCCCGGCGGGCGATCAGCGGAAAACCGGGTCACAAGCCGCCGGCAAGCCCCTTAGAATCGTCCGTCCTACATGACCTTGACCCGAGGTGACCTCCACTCCCATGGCACACACCTTCGGTGTCGACCTGCGCGGGATCATCGACCTGCTCAGCCACCACCTCTACAGCAGCCCCCGCGTGTACGCGCGAGAGCTGCTGCAGAACGCGGTGGACGCGATCACCGCCCGCCGCGCGCTCCAGCCGGACGCGCCGGGCGAGGTCGTGATCGAGCCGGTCGGGTCCTCCGGCGGCACCCTCCGCATCTCCGACACCGGCATCGGCCTCACCGAGCGCGAAGTGCACGACCTGCTCTCCACGCTCGGCCGCACGTCCAAGCGGGACGACCTCGGCTTCGCCCGCCAGGGGTTCCTCGGCCAGTTCGGCGTGGGCCTGCTGTCCGCGTTCCTGGTCGCCGAACGCATCCGGCTCGTCAGCCGTTCCGCGCGCGGCGGGCCCGCGGTGCGGTGGACGGCCGACGCCGCCGGCAACTACGAGGTGGAAGTCGACGACGACGCCCGCGTCGAGGTCGGCACCACCATCGAGCTGGTGCCGCACCGCGACTCCGAGCACTGGCTGGAGCTGGACGTGGTGCGCGCGCTGGTCGCGGAGTACGGCGAGCTGCTGCCGGTGAAGGTCAGCATCGGCGACGAGGTGATCACGCACGGCGAGCTGCCGTGGACCGAGGACCCGTTGGCGTACGGCGAGAAAGTGCTGGGCGTGCGGCCGTTCGACGCGATCCCGGTCGAAGTGCCGACGGTGGGCCTGAAGGGCGTCGCGTACGTGCTGCCGCGCGGCGTGCACCCCGGCGCCCGCCAGTCGCACCGCGTCTACCTGAAGCGGATGCTCGTCGGCGACTCCATCGAAGGCCTGCTCCCGGAGTGGGCGTACTTCGTGCGCTGCGTGGTCGACACGACGTCACTGCGGCCGACCGCGAGCCGTGAGGCGCTCTACCAGGACGAGACGCTGCTGGCCGTGCGCGAGGAGCTGGGTCGTCAGGTCCGCGACTGGCTGGTCCGGCTCGACGCGACGAGCCCCGAGCGCACCCAGGCCCTGCTGGACGCGCACCACCTGGGCATCAAGTCGCTGGCCAGGGTGGACGACGAGATGCTGCGCCTGGTCGAGCGGTGGCTGCCGTTCGAGACCACCGACGGCCCGCAGTCGCTGCGCCAGTTCCGCCGCAAGCACGGCGTGATCGCGCACGTGCCGGAGGTGGACGAGTTCCGCCAGCTCGCGCCGGTCGCGCACGCCCAGGGCATGGGCCTGGTCAACGCGGGCTACGCCTACGACGTGGAGATCATGGAGCGCCTGGTCGCGCTGGACGGCCCGACGGCCGCGCGCCGGGTCGCGCCGAGCGAGGTGCTGGCCGCGCTGGACGACCCGGACGCCGACCTGGAGCGCGCGCTGCGCGAGCGTCTGGTGCAGGCGAAGGACGTGCTGGAGCGGCACGACTGCGAGGTCGTGCCACGTGACTTCGACCCCGGCTCACTGCCCGCGTTGCTGGTGACGAACGTGGAAGCCGAGCGCAAGCGGGACGCCGAGCAGGTCGGCGAGCAGGCCGACCCGCTGTGGGCGGAGCTGCTGGGCAGCCTGGTGGAGTCCACTTCCGACGCGTCGCAGCGGCTCGTGCTCAACTGCCGCAACCCGTTGGTGAAGCGACTGGCGGGGCTGGACGACCCGGCGCTGGTCGAGCTGACCGTGGAGTCCCTGTACGTGCACGCCCTGCTGCAAGCACGGCGTCCGATGCGCCCCAAGGACACCGCGGCGCTGAACCGTTCGTTCCTGGAACTGCTGGACCGCGCTGTGGATGGGCAAAAGGGATGATGTTGCGGTGAACGAGGACAAGGAAGCCGCCGAGCGCCAGTTCGTGGAGGCGTACCACCTGCCCGAGGGCATGGCACGGCACGAGGCGCTCGAACGCGCGGCGCGGGCCGCGGACGCCCTCGACCACCTGCCGCTGGCGGTGAGCTGCCGGATCGCGCTGATCCGCTCGGCGTACGACCTGGGCCGCTACGACCTGATGCTGGCCCCATTCGCGTGGTGCGGCACGGCGGAGCAGCGTGACGCCACGGCGTTCGACGAGTGGGAGACGCACAGCTTCGACTGGGCGCACAAGTGGATCGTCAGCGGCCTGATCGCCGACCACCGGTTCACGTTGGCGCAGATCGGCTCGTTCGTGGACCAGCTCGCGGCCCGCTACCAGCGGCTCGGGTACTCGATGCAGCCGGTGCACGGCGCGCGCGCCGACCTGGCCGCGCACGTCGGCGACGACGAGGCGTACCGGGAGCACTTCGCCCGCTACCTCGCGATGGACCGCGGTCCGATGAGCGACTGCGAGGCGTGCGTCATCGAGGAGCAGGCCGGGCACCTGATCCGGCAGGGCAGGCACGCCGAGGCGGTCGCGCACGCGGAGCACCAGTTGGCGCAGGAGACGGGGTGCGCGACGCAGCCGCAGGGCATCCTGACCACGTTGACGCCAGCGTTCGTGGCGCTCGGGGAGCTGGACCGGGCGCGGCAGGCGCACGTGGTGGCGTACCGGCTGGTGCGTGACGACATGGTCGGCGGCTACCTGGACGACCACCTGGAGTTCTGCGCGACGTCCGGGAACGTGCGGCGCGGGGTCGAGCTGCTGCGCGGCCACCTGCACCGGGTGCACCACTCGACCAGCCCGTCACGGGCCATGCACTTCGCGGCGGGTGCGGCGTTGCTGCTGAGCCGGGTGTCGGCCGACGAGGAGTTCGCCGTGCCGCGGGACGGGCGGACGACGGTGCTGTCGGCGCCGGAGCTGCGGGAGTTGCTGGAGGCGCAGGCCCTGGAGATCGCGGGCCGGTTCGACCAGCGCAACGGCACCGCCGCGGTGAGCACCCGGATCAAGGCGACGCTGGCCGCCCAGGACACCATCCCGGTGCCGCTGGCCGTGCCCGTCGCCGCGCCCCCGGTGCCCATGGTCGAGGAGCCGATCACGGTCGCCGACCCGGTGGAGTTGGCGCAGCGGATGTGCGACGCGTTCGACCAGGGCGAGTTCATCGTCGGCATGCGGCTGCTGCGGTCGCTGCCCGAGGACATGGACCCGTTGCTGCCCGAGTCGCTGGGTGCGCTGGTCGCGGCCCGGCGGGCGACCGCGAGCGGGCACATGCGGCCGAAGGCCGAGGTGGTGGCCGAGCTGGACGCCGCGATCGACCGACTGGCCGCGTGCGGCGAGCACGACCTGGCCAACCGCTACCGGGCGCGTGGTGCGGGGCTGCGTGCGGAGGAGGACGGGCTGGCGGCGGCGACCGTGATAGCCCGCACGTGCCTGGCCGAAGCCGAGGTCGCCGGCACCGCTTACACACGCGTGTTGACCAGGCTGCTGCTGGCGGACCTGCTGGCCGACGCCTCCGACTCGGCGGACGCCGGCTCGGCCGGCGACGACGAGGCCGCCTACGCCGAGGAGCACGGCGCGTTGACCGCCGAGGCGCTGGAGCTGGCCGAGTCGGAGGCCCCGGAGCTGGTGACGCGGGCCCGTTGCGACCGTGCCCAGCACCTCGCGTCGACCGGTCGGCTGGACGAGGCGCACGCCGAGGTGACGGACATCCTGGCAGCCGACCCGTCCACATCCGTCCGTTTCGACGCCCTTCGACTGCTGCTGAAGGTGCAGACCGTCCAGGGTGATGAGGACGCGGTGCGCACGGCGACCGAGTTCGTCACGTCGTTCAGCACGCCACGCGGCCCGTGGACGGCCGAGGCGCACCGGCAGCGGGTGGCGTCGGTGGAACGGCTGGGTCTTGAGGCCGAGCACTTGGTGGAGCTGCGTGAAGCGGTCACCGCCGGCCATGAGGTCGGTGTACCCGATGACGTGGCGAAGGCGTGCTACGCGCTCGCGGGCGGCTACCTGAAGTCGGGCCGTTACGTGGAAGCGGCGGAAGCCCTCGAAGAAGCCGTCCGCGTCATCGAATCCGACGACGTGGACCCGGACGTGGTCGTCCCCGTCCGCTACCGACTGGGCCAGGTCTGCGCCCGCCTCGACGAAACCGAAACCGCCCGCCGCCACCTGGAAGCAGCCCTCGGCCTCGTTCCCGCAGACGAACCGTGGCGGCGAGCCATGGTCCTCGACGTCCTAGCCGGCGTCCTCCGCCGCTTGGACCTGCGGGTAGAGGCAGCCTCCGCCTACCAGGGCGCGGCGGCGGCGTGGCAGTCGGTGTCCGAGTTCGCCGAGGCGGCAGGTTCCCTGGTGGAAGCCGCGGCCGCGCTGCCGAACGAGGAAGCCGCCGAATGCGCCACCACGCTGACCGAGGCAGAAGCGCTGGTGCCGTCAGTCGAAGATCCGGACCACCGCACCCACTTGACCGCGCGGATCGCCGCGATCCGGGCGTTCCTGCACGTTCAGGCGGGCGAATACGCGGCGGCGATCGAGCAGAACGGCATCGCCGAGGAGTTGGCCGCGCAGTTGGAGGACGCCGACTGGCAGACGTTCCTGGTGGCGCGGGGTGCGAGGTTCCTGCTGGATTCGGGTGACCCGGTCAACGCCGAAGCAGAAGCCCGCCGGGCAGGCACCCTGATCAACGACGAAACGCCACCCCAGATCCTCGGCGACATCGCCAACGTCCTGGACGAAGCCCTGAGAGCCCAATCCAAACCCACCACCGGCGACCCCCTACTCCGCGCCCTGGCAACCCGCCTAGAGGACTAGCCGAAGACCCTTTCCGACCCCTCCACCAGCGAAAACACCTCCCCCCACCAACCACCCCAACTGTCAACCACGATCACCACATCGAGCGAACCACCTGCACACCGTGAACCAAAATCCACTTCGCGCGTCGCCTATAACAAGGAAGGAGGCCCGGCACAGGCACGCGAGCAGACAGGAGTCCCGCACCACCAACTAACCCAACACACAAACCCGGCCGACGGAAAAACCACTCAGCCCCGCGCGCTCACGCTTGCGGATTGCGCACTCACGCTCGCGGAACAAACGGGCACAAACGCAGCGCGGCCCCAGCACCCCACAAACGTCGGGTGCCAGAAAGCCAGCCCGGCAGGCACCCCAGACACAGGCACCCCAGACAAAGGGGGAACACAGGGCAGCGGGAAGCCGGGGCAGCGCGAGTCAGACCGGCCAGGGCAGCGCGCGTCAGACCGCAAGAGTCGGACCGCAGGAGTCAGATCCAGCGGAGTCGGACCGGCGGGCTGGTGGAGTCAGACCGGCGGGAAGTTATGGAATTTGTGGCAACGGGAAGTCAGCCCGGCCAGACCTGAGGTCAGGCCCGCTGGGCCCGAGCCGACGCATACAGGCACACCGCAGCGGCAGTCGCCAGATTGAGACTCTCCGCGCCACCGTAGATCGGCACCTTCAGCGAAGCGTCCAGCCCGGCCACCACCTCATCAGGCAGCCCGTGCGCCTCACTGCCGAACACCCACGCCGTCGGCACGGCGAGATCCCCACGCAGGTCAGCGGTGACGAGGTCCTCGGGTGCGTATCCGTCCGCCGCCACCAGCCGTAGCCCCGCCTCCCTGCAGGCGGCGAACGCCTCACCGGCATCGCGCACCCGCGCGATCGGCAGGTGGAACACGCTGCCCGTCGACGCACGCACGCACTTGCCGTTGTGCGGGTCGACCGTGTCGCCCGCGAAGATCACCGCATCGGCCCCGGCGGCGTCCGCGACCCGGGCCACCGTGCCCGCGTTCCCCGGATCCGCCACCCCGTGCAGCACGGCCACCAGCCGCACCCCCGGCGACAGCGCCACCGACACCGGCACGTCCACCAGCGAGCACACCGCGACGACGCCCTGAGGCGTCACGGTCTCCGACAGCGCCGCGGCGGCCTTGTCGGTCACGGCGCTCACCGGCACACCGGCGTCGATCGCCTCGCGCACCAACACCGGGTTCCGGTCGGCGGCAACGGCGGTCACGAAGAGTTCGTGCACCTGGCCGCGTCCGGCGGCGGCCCAGGACAGGGCCTCGCGGACGGCCTGCGCGCCCTCGGCGAGGAAGCGTTCGGCGCGGTCGCGGCCGGGGCGTCTGGTCAGGCGCCTAGCGGCAACGACCCGGGGAGTCCGTTCGGTGAACGGAACTTCCCCGGGTCGTGGTGCGCGGTCGTTCGCGCTCAGGCCTTGTCCTCGGCGGGCGCGTTGACGTCGCCGGGCAGAGCTGCCCTGGCCAGCTCCACCAGCGCGGCGAACGCGTTCGGGTCGCTGACGGCCAGCTCGGCCAGGATCTTGCGGTCGACCTCGATCTCGGCGAGCCGCATGCCCTGGATGAAGCGGTTGTACGTCATGCCGTTGGCGCGGACACCGGCGTTGATGCGCTGGATCCACAGCTTCCGGAAGTCACCCTTGCGGGCGCGGCGGTCCCGGTAGGCGTAGTTGAGCGAGTGGATAACCTGCTCTTTGGCCTTGCGGTACAGCCTCGAACGCTGGCCGCGGTAACCGCTGGCGAGCTCAAGGGTGGTACGGCGCTTCTTCTGGGCGTTCACTGCCCTTTTGACGCGTGCCACGGGTCCATCCTGTCGATCTCGTGGGGCCGGTGGAGGGCCCCGGTGTTCAAGGGGGTGAAGGTCTTAGAGGCCGAGCAGCTTCTTCAGCCGCGGCACGTCGTTCTTCGCGACCTCGGTGGTGCCGGAGAGGCGACGCGTCAGCTTGCTGGACTTCTTCTCCAGCAGGTGGCGCTTGCCGGCCTTCTCGCGGAGCAGCTTGCCGCTGCCGGTGACCTTCACGCGCTTGGAGGTCCCGCTGTGCGTCTTGTTCTTGGGCATTTCCGTCCTCAGTCTCGTGCAGCCACCGGGGGTGGGGGCGGCCATGCTTGCTCCCGGCCCTGGGGCCGGGAGATCACTCTTCGACAGACTCGTCCGTCGCCTCGTCGGCGCTGTCGTTCCTGATCGGACGGGTCTTCGTGGTCTTGTGCGGCGCCAACACCATGATCATGTTGCGGCCGTCCTGCTTCGGGTTCGACTCGACGAAGCCCAGCTCCGCGACGTCCTCGGCGAGCCTCTGCAGCAGTCGGTATCCCAGTTCCGGCCGGGACTGCTCGCGGCCGCGGAACATGATGGTCACCTTGACCTTGTTCCCGTGCGACAGGAAGCGGGCCACGTGGCCCTTCTTCGTCAGGTAGTCGTGCGGGTCGATCTTCGGCCGGAGCTTCTGCTCCTTGATGACCGTCAGCTGCTGGTTGCGGCGCGATTCACGGGCCTTCTGCGCGCTCTCGTACTTGAACTTGCCGTAGTCCATGAGCTTGCAGACCGGCGGCCGAGCCTGTGCGGCGACCTCGACGAGGTCGAGATCCGATTCCTGGGCGAGTCGGAGCGCGTCCTCGATGCGAACGATCCCGACCTGCTCGCCGTTCGGCCCGACCAGACGAACCTCGGGCACGCGGATGCGGTCGTTGATGCGCGGCTCGGTGCTCACCGGAGCACCTCGGTTCGAGGGACTTGTCATTCACGTCCTTTGTGACTCGTTGTGCGCCAAAGACAAGAGGCCCCACACCTGCCCGGTGTGAGGCCCGCTTCCTACCGATCGCACAACGAAGGGCGCAGTCGACCCTTCGATGGACCGGACCCGGCCACCTGCACGAAGCGGCAGACTCGGGTGGGAGCGGGGCTCCACTTGCCGTCCCCACAGGTGCGGGGACTGGTCGCGCGGAGAATAGTAGCAGACGGCCTTGTCAACCCCCGAACCGGCGACCCGACCGGGTTGGTTGCGAGAATGGCTCCCGTGACCGACCTGCCTTCGAACAACGTCCGCGACCTGTCCGATGTTCCCAGCGTCGAGGTGATCAGCAAGGCGGCGATCATGCTGCTCTCCGCCGCCGCCGACCGCCTGGGCCTGGCCGACGAGGACCCGGACCACAGCCCCCGGCGCGACCTGGACGAGGCGCGCAGGCTGATCACCGCGCTGGCCGGTCTGGTGACGGCGTCGGCCGAGTACCTGGGCCCGCACGCCGGTCCGCTGCGCGAGGGTCTCCAGTCCGTGCAGCGCGCGTTCCGCGAGGCGTCGGCATATCCGGACGAGCCGGGCCAGGGTCCGGGCGAGAAGTACACCGGCCCCGTCTACTAACGGTGCGTAGTGAATTCGTAACGCATGCGCCCCATCTTCGGAACGCGCGAGTCGTACGTTCGGGACAACGGGGTTGAGCGTTCGCGGTGCGCGCCTCCCGCCCGGCGGGACAAGGCGAGTGATCCACATCGCTTTTCCGCAGGTCGGACCGGGCACGACCTGCGTGTCGGCGCTCACGTCCTAGGGGTGTGTGAATTAAGGGGTAGGGGTTCGGGGCCTTCTTGGCTATTGTTCGCATCACGTTCGCGCGAACTCCTGTACATCGACCCTGCTCAAGGGGGGAACCCAGACATGGGTAGTTTTCGCGCGCCTTGGAATCGGATAGTCGGCACGGTCGGCACCGCTGTCGTGGCATCGGCGTTGGTAGTCACGCCGGCGCTCGCCGCGGAAGGTGAAATCCGCAACGCGGGCAGACCTAACACCGTGGTGGACAGTTACATCGTGGTGCTGAAGGACGCGGGCCAGACGGACGCGGTCGCCGCGAAGGTGGGGGCCAACGTCAAGCACCGCTACAGCACCGCGCTGAACGGCTTCTCGGCGTCCATGAACGAGCAGGCGGCCAAGAAGTTGGCAGCCGACCCGGCAGTGGAGTTCGTCGCCCAGAACCAGAAGTTCAAGGCGTCGATCGACCAGCCGAACCCGCCGTCGTGGGGCCTCGACCGCCTCAGCCAGCGTGACCTGCCGCTGAACAACCACTTCAGCTACACCACGACGGCCTCGAACGTGCACGCCTACGTCATCGACACGGGCATCCGCACGACGCACACCGACTTCGGTGGCCGGGCGACGTTCGACATCAACACCAGCGGTGACGGCTACAACTACGACTGCGCGGGCCACGGCACGCACGTCGCCGGCACGATCGGCGGCACGGCGCACGGTGTGGCGAAGGGCGTCAAGCTGCACGCCGTGAAGGTCCTCGACTGCGAGGGCTGGGGCTCGACCGAGAGCGTCGTCGCGGGTATCGACTGGGTGACCGCGAACGCGCAGAAGCCGGCTGTGGCGAACATGAGCCTCGGCGGCTGGGCGGACGACGTCCTGGACTCGGCCGTGCGCCGTTCCATCGCGTCGGGCATCACGTACACCTTCGCCTCGGGCAACGAGGAAGACAACGCGTGCTACTACTCCCCCGGCCGCGTGGCCGAGGGCATCACGGTCAACGCGTCCAGCAGCACTGACGGCCGCGCGTGGTTCTCCAACTGGGGCACCTGCACGGACATGTACGCGCCGGGTCTGGACATCAGGTCGACGTGGAACGGCAGTGACTACGAGACCGCGGTGATCAGCGGCACGTCGATGGCGGCGCCGCACGTGGCGGGTGCCGCGGCGCTGTACCTCGCGGGCAAGCCGACCGCGACGCCGGAGCAGGTCCAGGCCGCGTTCAAGGGTGTCGCGACGCCGAACCGGATCTCGGACGCCGGTCCGGGTTCGCCGAACCTGTTGCTGTTCACGGGCAACGCGGTCAACGACACGCTGGCCAAGGGCGAGCGTCTGAACGCCGGTCAGAGCAAGACGTCCAACGACAGCCGCTACAAGCTGATCATGCAGACGGACGGCAACCTGGTGCTGTACGCGGTGGCGTCCGGTCAGCCGCTGTGGCACACGCGTTCCAACGGCTCGGGTGCGACGCACGCGACGCTTCAGACGGACGGCAACTTCGTCGTCTACACGGCCGCGGGTGTGCCGGTGTGGCACAGCCGTTCCGACCGCACGACGGCGGACCGGGTGATGGTCCAGAACGACTCGAACGTGGTCCTCTACGGTCCGCAGGGTCAGTACTTCTGGCACCGTTACCTGGGCTAAGGCTCTAAGCAGGCACAACGCCGGGGTCCCACACGGGGCCCCGGCGTTGTGCTGTCAGGGGTGAACTCCGCTGGGGTGGATTCCGCTGGGGTGAACTCCGCTGGCCTTGAGTTGCCGGTCCGCGAGGGCCTTGACGACCTCGGCGTCCTGCCGGCGCCAGCCCTCCACGGGGTCGCCGGGGAACGCCGCCAGGTCCCGCAGCGACAGGGTGTTGAGCGCGTGCAGCGCGAGCAGGTCGTAGCGGCCTTGATCACGCAGTCGTCGTGCCACGGCGGCCCGCCGGGCGAACCGCAGCCGCAGCGGCAGCCACGTGATCAGCAGGAACGCCAGCGGCAGGGCGATGAACGCGACGGTGAGCCACAGGGCGGTGGTCTCGACGGCGTCGATCTGGGCGCCGCCCGCGTCGGACAGCGTGCCGCCCGCCGACTTGCCGCGGTCGAGCGCGTCGGCCAGCTGGTCGCCGACCAGTGGCACGTCCCGGGCCTTGGCGGCGGCGTCCCCGAACGTCTCGCTCAGGTTCCGCCCGGCGTCGACGAGCCCGTCACCCGGCGCGCGCAACGTGCGGACCGCGTCTCCTACGGCCAGGGCCACTGTCACCCAGAACCACATCCAGGCGACCGCGAGCAGATCGGCCACCACCTGCCGCGCCAACCGGGGCGAACGATCCGCGTACCACTTCATGAGGTGTGGTCTTACCAGTAAGGCGTCACGGGAAACCGACGTGATCGGCATCGCCCAGGTCAGCGGCGGTCGGCGGGTCGGCGCGCACTACTGTTCCGACGTGTGGCGACGACGTTCGGCGAGCTGCTGCGCGCGCACCGGTCGCGGGTCCGGCTGACGCAGGAAGAGCTGGCGGAGGGCTCCGGGGTCAGCGTGCGGGCGATCAGCGACATGGAACGCGGTCGGGCGAAGGGGCCTCAGCGGCGCACGGTGGAGGCGTTGGCCGGTGTGCTGGCGTTGGCCGAGCCGGAGGTCCGGGCGTTGTTGGACGCGGCCAAGGAGGGCCGGGTGCGGCGTGCGCCGTCGGTGACGCCGTCGGTGTTGCCGCCGGATGTCGCGGATCTGACCGGGCGTGAGGCCGAGTTGGCGGTGTTGGCGGCGGTCGCGGAGGAGACGCGGGCGGGCGCCACGTCGCTGGTCGTGGTGCATGGTCCGCCGGGTGCGGGGAAGACGGCGTTGGCGGTGCGGGCGGCGTACCGGTTGGCGTCGCGTTTCCCGGACGGGTGTTTCTTCTTCAACCTGCGTGGCATGGACGTGCGGCCGGTTCACCCTTCCGAGGTGGTGCATCGGATGCTGTTGGCGCTCGGTGTGGCGGAGAAGCACATCCCGGCGGGCGAGGGGGAGCGTTCGGACCTGTACCGGGCGCGGCTGCGGGAGCGGTCGACGTTGTTGGTGCTGGACAACGCGTCCGACGAGGCGCAGGTGCGTCCGTTGTTGGCGACGGGCGGGCGGTCGTTGGTGGTGGTGACGTCGCGGTTGGTGCTCGGTGGGTTGGAGGCGGGCCGGCGGCTGGGGCTGGACGTGCTGGGCGCGGGCGAGTCGTTCGAGCTGCTCGGCGCGATCGCCGGGCGGGCCAGGGTCGGCGCGGAGCCGGTGGCGACGGCGCGGGTGGCGAAGCTGTGCGGGCACCTGCCGCTGGCGTTGCGGATCGCGGGCAACCGGTTGGCGAGCCGTCCCAAGTGGACGATCGGGCACCTGGCCGGTCAGCTGGGGGACGAGCGGCGCAGGCTGTCCGCGTTGACGGCGGGCGATCTCCAGGTGCGGACGGCGTTCGAGATGTCGTACCGGCAGTTGGGCGCGAAGGCGGCGGTGCTGTTCCGGCGGCTGTCGTTGGTGCCGGGCGCGGATTTCGGGCCGGAGTTGGCGGCGGTGCTGGCCGGTGTGGACCGGTTCGCCGCCGAGGACACGTTGGAGGAGCTGGTCGACATGAGCCTGCTGGACACCGCGGAGGTGCCCGGCCGGTACGTGTTCCACGACCTGATCCGGGTGTTCGCGGGTGAACGGCTGGCGGACGAGGAGCCGGCGCCGGTGGTGGGGCGGGCGCGGCGGCGTGCGGTGGACTGGCTGCTCGGGACGGCGGTGGAGGCGGCGGGGTTCTTCGGGCCGGACGCTCAGTCGGAGGCGTTGGGGTCTTCGAGGGCGTTGGGCGCGTTGGGCAGCCAGGAGGAGGCGGACGCCTGGCTGGTGGCCGAGACCGCGAACTGGCTGGGTGCGCTGCGCTGGGCTTGTGCGGACGGTTCGCACGCCGAGGTGTTGGCGCTGGCGACGGCGATGCACTGGTACTCCGACCAGCGTGGGCGTGGTGAGACGTGGGTGGAGGTGTTCACCGCGGGGGTGGCGGCGGCGCGGGTGTTGGGGAGCGTGCGGGACGAGGCCGTGCAGCTGAACTTCCTGACGTGGACGCTGGAGGTGCTGATGGGGCGGCACGCGGAGGCGTTGGCGTTGCACGGCGAGGCGTGGCGTGCGGCGGTGGAGGCGGGGGACGTCCGGGAGCAGGGTTGGGCGCTGCACTACCGGTCGGTGTCGGAGCTGCGGACCGGGCTGTTGGAGGCGGCGCAGGAGAGCGCGCGGCGGGCGCAGGAGCTGTTCCGGGCGGCCGGGTACCCGTTGGGCGAGCGGATCTCGTTGTCCTGCTTGGCGTTGGTGTTGGACCGGTTGGAGCGGCACGAGGACGCGGTGGAGGTGAACCGGGAGCTCTTGGCGGACGTGCGGTCCGGGCGGCTGGAGCTGGCGCCGGTGATGACGGCGGAGATGTCGGCGACGTTGTTGGTGCGCATGGCGGAGAGCCTGTGCCGGTTGGCGCGGTGGCCGGAGGTGTTGGCGGCGGCCGAGGAGGCGCTGGGGCTGGTGCGCACGGCGTTGCCGAGCATGTGTGACGCCCGCTACCTGCGTGGGCTGGCGCTGCACCGGCTCGGTGATCCGGAGGGGGCGCGGGCGGAGCTGGTTTCGGCGGTCGAGTTGGCGGGCGGGCATCGTCACCGCCGCCTGGCGGGTGCGCTCGACGCGTTGGCCGAGGTGCACGACGACCTCGGCGACCCGGTCGCGGCGGGGGTGTGCCGTGACCGGGCCGTGGCCGCGAGGGCGGATCCGTAGACCGCCGCCGTCCGCGCCGGGGCGGCGGGTGGTGTCCGCGCTCAGCCGATCGGGGATGCGTTCCTAGCCATCGCCGGGTCCTTCCATGACGTGCTTCTCCGAGGGGGTTGCGTCCCGAAGTCAAGCCGTCGTGGCCGGCGAAGACCACGCAGAACAACCGGCAGAAGTAAGGGTCAGTCCAGCACCGCGAGCGCGTCGATCTCGACCAGGAGTTTGGCGGGCAGGCCGACGTAGACGGTGGTGCGCGCGGGGAACGGCGTTTCGGTGACGAACTCGTCGTAGACGGCGTTCATCTCGGCGAAGTGCGCGGTATCGGTGAGGTAGACGCGGATCATCACCACGTCGGCGAGGGACGCGCCGCCGGCGTTCAGCACGGCGACCACGTTGCGCAGTGCCTGCCGGGTCTGCTCGGCCACGGTGTCGCCGACGACGGCGCCGGTGGCCGGGTCGAACGCGACCTGGCCCGCCACCTGGAGGATCGGGCCCTTGCGGACGCCCTGGGAGAACGCGGCCACGGGGGTGGGCGCGTCGGCGGTCCTGATCTCGGTCTTCTGCATGTGCTTCCTTCTCTGGTGGGTGGTCAGTCGCGGGGCGACCAGCCGCACTCGACGGACGCCGCCCGCGCGGTCGCGAGCAGGTCGGGCAGGTGGGCGAGCAGGCCCTCGAAGTCGAGCAGCACCTTGGGCACGGACATCGACACGGCCGCCACGACCCCGCCGCGCGCGCCGCGGACGGGGGCCGCGATGCAGTGGATGAAGTCCTCGTGCTCGGCGTTGTCCACCGCGTAGCCGGCGGCGCGGACGCGTTCCAGTTCGGCCAGGTAGGCGTCCGGTGTCGTGATGGTGTTCGCGGTCAGCGGCACGTAGTCGATGGTGTGCGCGACTTCGCGGCGACGCGGTTCGGGCAGGTCCGACAGCAGCACCTTGGCCACGGCGGTGCAGTGCAGCGGGGCGCGTCTGCCGATGCGCGAGTACATCCGCATGGGGTGGGTGCTGTCGTACTTGTCGATGTAGATGACCTCGCCGCCTTCGTAGGACGCGAGGTGGACGGTGTAGCCGGTGCGGGTGTTCAGCTCGCGCAGGGCGTTTTCGGCGCTGCGCCGCACGTCCCGCTCCTCCAGTGCCCGGTTGGCCAGGTCGAACAGCGCGGTGCCGAGCCGGTAGTGGTGCACGCCTTCGCGCTGCACGAACCGGTGCGACTCCAGGGTCCGGAGCAGCCGCATGGCGGTCGACTTGTGCACGTCGATGACGCCCGACAGCTCGTCCAGCGTCTTCGGTCCGGTGGCCAGTTCCCCCACCAGGGTCAGCGCCCGGTCCAGGCTTTGGCTCATCGACGTCTCCTCAGGTGTGCGGCGGCCCACGTGCGGGAGTCGGCGTCCAGCAGTGGCACGGTCACCGCGGGCGGCAGCGGGTCGCCGACATCCTCCCTGGTGAGCAGTGCGGCGGCGGCTTGGAGGTGGCCGGCGCGCAGGCGTCGCGCGGGTGGCTCGCCGGCGAGGTGCGCGGCGAGGTAGCCGGCGGCGAACGCGTCACCGGCGCCGACCGGTTCCACCACGTCTACCCGCAGGCCGGGCTGGAACGTCGTCGCGTCGCCTTCCACCGCGGTCGCGCCGCGCGCGCCCTGCTTGATCACGAGGGTTTCCGGGCCGGGCAGCAGGGCTCGCAGTTCCGCCGGATCGCCTGTGCCCCATACGGTCTGTGCCTCGTCCTCGCCGGCGAGCACGATGTCCGCGGCGTCGGCCAGGTCGCGCAGGACCGACGGGTCGCGGTCGCGCCACAACGCGGGCCGCCAGTTGAGGTCGAACGACACGGGGACGGCGCGCGGTCGGGTCAGGATCGCGCGCATCAGGTCCAGGCAGGTGTCGGACAGGGCCGCCGTGATGCCGCTGACGTGCGTCAACAGGACGTCGTCCGGGTTGAGCCGGTCGATGGTGTCCGGGCCCATGGCGGATGCCGCCGAGCCGCGTCGGTAGTAGCGGACGGGGCTGCCGTCGGCGTTCGCTTCCTTGACGTAGAGGCCGGTCGGCCGGTCCGCGTCGACGCGCACACCGGTGACGTCCACGCCCGCGCCGCCGACCGTGTCGAGGACGGCCCCGCCGAACGCGTCGTCGCCCACGGCGCTCACCCACCGGCTGCGGACACCCAGCCGGGCCAGGTGGATGGCGACGTTGGACTCGGCGCCGCCGATCGCTCGCGTCCACGTCCGCGCGGCGCGCACCGGGCCGGGTTCGGCGGGGACCAGGACCACCATGGTCTCGCCCAGGCACACCACGGCGCCCGGCAGGTCGAACCGCATCCGTCCTCCCTGGGCTCGGGGGTCTCGCTCGATTGACGGGGTGGGCGACCGAATGTTACACACTGGGTGATCACATCGCGCAATAGTCGTTGCGTTACATGCAACGTGAGGGGCGGGAACGTGGACCTGGACGCTGTGGATCTGGACGCTGTGGCCGCCATCCGCGACGAACGGGCCGACTGGCGGTTCAAGGGCCTGCCGGCGGACGTGTTCGGCGCGACGCTCGGCGACGTGGCCGCGCGCCGGCTCGACCTGTTCACCGGTGGTTTCGTCGGGCCGCTGGTCGTGCTGGACGCCGCCGCGCTGGAGCACAACCTCGCCACGATGGCCCGCTGGTGCGCCGACCGCGGTGTGCTGCTGGCCCCGCACGGCAAGACGACCATGGCCCCTCAGCTGTTCGCCCGCCAGTTGGAGCACGGCGCGTGGGGCATCACGGCGGCCAACATCAGCCAGCTCCGGGTGTACCGGGCGTTCGGGGTGCGGCGGGTGGTGCTGGCCAACCAGCTGGTGGACCCGGCCGGACTGCGGTGGCTGGCCGCGGAACTGGCCGCCGACGACACGTTCGAGTTCACCTGTTGGGTTGATTCGGTGGCGGGCGTGGCGCGGATGACGGAGGCGTTGGGTGCGGTCGCGCGTCCGGTCGACGTGCTGGTCGAGCTGGGTGCTGCCGGTGGCCGGACCGGGGCGCGTGATCTTGCCACGGCTCTCGACGTCGGGCGTGCGGCGGTGGCCAGTCCGGCGTTGCGGTTGGCGGGTGTCGGTGGCTACGAGGGCGCGTTGGCGCATGACGCGTCGGTCGCGGCGCAGTCCGTTGTGGACGGTTACCTGACCTCGTTGCGGGAGTTGGCGATCGGGTTGGGTGGCTTGTTCGAGGTGGACGAGCCGATCGTCACGGCCGGTGGCAGCGCTTACTTCGATCAGGTGGCGGCGAGGTTGACCGAGCCGTGGCCGTTCCCGGTGCGGCCGGTGCTGCGCAGCGGCGCGTACATCACCCACGACGACGGGTTCTACCGCGGTATCTCGCCGTTCGGCCGCACACCGGGCGCGGAGCCGTTCCGGCCGGCCTTGCGGGCGTGGGCGCAGGTGACGTCGCGGCCCCAACCGGACCTGGCGTTGCTGACGTTGGGCAAGCGGGACGCGTCGTTCGACGAAGGTCTGCCGGAGCCGCAGGTCGTGCGCGGTCGGGACGGTGTGGAGCGGCCGTTGAAGGCCGAGGTCACGGCGCTCAACGACCAGCACGCGTTCGTGCGGCTGTCCGGTGATGACGTGGAGGTCGGCGACTGGGTCGGTCTCGGTCTGTCGCACCCGTGCACGGTGTTCGACAAGTGGCCGCTGATCCCGGTGGTCGAGGGCACCACCGTGGTCGACTTCGTGCGCACGTACTTCTGAGACACGTCTGGGGGCGGCGGCGTGGACATCGTGTTCAGGGGCGCACGGGTGGTGGACGGCACCGGCGCGCCCGCGTACCTGGCCGACGTGGGTGTGCGCGACGGTCGGATCGGCGCGATCGGCGGTCGGATCGGGGCACGTCGGGTTGTCGACGCGGACGGCCTGGTGCTCGCGCCGGGGTTCATCGACATGCACTCGCACTCCGACCTCCGGGTGCTGGCCGAGCCGGACCACCTGGCCAAGGTGTCCCAGGGTGTGACGACGGAGGTCCTCGGTCAGGACGGGTTGTCGTACGCGCCGGTGGACGACGCGGCGCTGGCCGTGCTGCGCGGGCAGTTGGCCGGGTGGAACGACGACCCGCCGGGGTTCGACTGGGACTGGCGGTCGGTCGGCGAGTACCTGGACCGCCTCGACCAGGGCATCGCCGTCAACGCCGCTTACCTCGTGCCGCAGGGGACGCTGCGGATGCTGTGCGTCGGGTACGACGACCGGCCCGCCACCGACGCCGAACTGGACCGGATGCGGACCGTGCTGGCGCGGTCGTTGCGGGAGGGTGCGGTGGGGATGTCGTCGGGGTTGACCTACACGCCCGGCATGTACGCGGACACGGCCGAGCTGACGGCGTTGTGCCGGGTGGTCGGTGGGCTCGGCGGGTTCTACAGCCCGCACCACCGCAGTTACGGCGTCGGCGCGTTGGAGGCGTACGCGGAGATGGTGGGGGTGTCGCGTGAGTCCGGGTGCCCGTTGCACTTGGCGCACGCGACGATGAACTTCGAGGTCAACCGGGGTCGGGCGGGTGAGCTGCTGGACCTGCTCGACGACGCCTTGGCTGGGGGCGTGGACGTCACGCTGGACACGTACCCGTACCTGGCGGGGGCGACGTACCTGTCCGCGTTGCTGCCGAGCTGGGCCGGTGCGGGTGGGCCGGAGGCGACGTTGGCCCGTCTGTCCGATGTGGACGTGCGCGAGCGGATCCGGGTGGAGATCGAGGAGACCGGGTCGGACGGGTGCCATGGGGTGCCGGTGGACTGGGGGGCGATCGAGGTCAACGGGGTGCGTGCGGCGGAGAACGCGCACCTGGTCGGGCGTTCCGTCGCGGAGTCCGCGCGCCTGGCCGGACGACCGCCCGCCGAGCTGTACTTCGACGTGCTGATCTCCGAGCGGTTGGGGACGTCGTGCCTGATGCACGTGGGGGACGAGGAGAACGTGCGGGCGATCATGCGCCACCCGGCGCACACCGGCGGCAGTGACGGCCTGCTGGTAGGCGCCCGCCCGCATCCGCGCGGGTGGGGCACGTTCCCGCGTTATCTCGGGCGGTACGTGCGGGAGCTGGGGGTGCTCGGGTTGGAGGAATGCGTGGCCCACTTGACCGGGCGTGCCGCTCGGCGTCTGCGCTTGGCCGATCGTGGGCTCGTGCGCGAGGGCTACGCGGCCGATCTGGTGCTGTTCGACCCGGACACGGTGGCGGACCGGGCCACGTTCGACCGGCCCCGACAGGCCGCCGTCGGTATCACGCACGTGCTCGTCAACGGGGTGCCGGTGATCGACGAGGGTCGGCGGACCGACGCCCTCCCCGGCCACTCCCTACGCCACCGCACCTGACCGCCAGCAGCTCCGGCACACACGGCGCGCGCCTGACCACCTGCCGACACCGGCACCGGCACCGGCACCGGCGGCGAGCCGTCCTGAGCGTTGAACTCGGGGGTCCTGAACGTAGGACACGGTTGTTCTGGACGCAGCCACGACTATGTCCGTCACGGCACATCCACGCTCTTCGCCGCGTTGGAGGTCGCCACCGGCAAGCTGACCGAGGTGCTCAAGCCCTGGCATCGCAACAGCGAGTTCCTGGCATTCCTCAAGCAGATCGAGCGCACCGACCCAGACGTCACCGGCGCCGACGGCGAGCAGGTCGAGCCGCACCTGGCGATGGACAACTACGCCGCCCCACACCTACGCGGTCGACCGGCGGATTTATCGACGCCCTCATCGAATTTTTAGTCAATTCTAATCGAATCCACAGGTTCGGGTCGGACCGTCCTGGCACTATTGGCCCCGGGGGCGAGCGCTTGCAGCATTAACAGAGAGCCTTCCGGCCGAGGCCGCCGAACGGTCCGATCGCGAACAAGGAGAAATCCCCCGATGGACACCCTCAAGAAGATGGCGATGCGGACAGGAATCGTCCTCACTGGATTGTGCGGTGTCGTGCTGCTTGGCGGCGGCAAGGTGGCATCAGGAACTCTGCTGATCGCCATGACTTTTATCATGGTTCTACCGGTCAGGCGACACAAGCTTCCCGGCTGGGCTCGCGCCGGATTAATTTGTGCCGTATTCGGTGCTGTGATATGGAATATCTCCACCACTGAACTTCCGGATCCCTCGAATCGCATGGTGATGGCATGTGCTGACGAATCCCTTAATACATATACGCCAACCGGTTTCAAGTTCTTGGACCAGTTGAACCTTATTTTCAGCAGCTTTCTAGCCCAAGCGGCTCCTTCCTAGTGAAGGGTGCGGGGTCGTCGTTCCAGGTGCCGATGCCGATGGCCTGACGTTTCAGGAGGGAGGTGCCTGTGGAGGGCAGGAACCCTGGCGACGCGCTCGGCCGACCCTCCCAGGAGCAGGCCGAGATCGCCTCGCTGCGCCGGCAGCCCGCGAAGGCGGAGCGAAGCTCGCCACGACGGAGATCGCGTAGGAGGTCATCGGAAGAGTGCACGTGCTCATAGAGCAGATCACGGAGACCACGGACGCCGACCTGGCGCGTAAGATAAGCCGCCGTCGCAGGGTCTACGCGATCCTCTCGAATGCAGCCAGTACGTCGGGTCGGAGTCGACCAGGTATCGCGTGCTGGCCGAAAAGGCGCAAGTCTGCCACCCGTCCCGGAAGGTCGAACTACCCGGGACCGGACCCGATCAGGTGCATTCGTGGGACATCACGAAACTGACCGGCCCCCGCGAAGGGCGACTGCGACGACGATGACGTTCAAGACCGTGAGAACATCGCCGACCGGTCTCGGCGTCACTCGGTCGAGGTCCCGCCCCCACATCTCGAACGAAAACCCGTACTCGGAGAAGCTGTTCAAGACGATGAAGTACCTGCCCGTGTTCCCCGACCGGTTCGTCGCCGTCACCCATGCACGCCACCTGCACATCGGGATCGGCAAACATACCCGCCGACGCGCATTACGCCCTCTGCTCCGGGGTCTTCAAGTAGACCACCCTCAGAGGACTTCAAAGACGGACCACTAGAGGTACGACACGCGCGTTCCGAACGCCCACTCGTTTGCGGCAGGAACGGCCGGCCGCCTCAGGAGTTGGAGGCGGCTTGGCTGGCTTGCGGGGCTTCACTGGCTTGCGGGGCAGCGAGGGCTTGGGGATTGGCAGCGGCCTGGAAGCCGGCGAGGTAGGTCCGGAGGCCGCGTTGGCCGCTGCGCATCATCAGCTCGTGGTTGGCCTTCAGGATCGGGCGACTGACCAGGGCCAGTCGACGCACCAGCGGCTTGCACACGACGACCTGCTGGTCGTACACGATGCGCGAGCCGGCGCCGTCAGCGAAGATCCGCCAGCTCACCGTGCCGTCCATGTCGCCGAGCAGGTCGGCGCGCAGCAACCCCGCGTCCGGATCCTTGGCGTTGTGATGCGCCTCGAAGACCAGGTCATACGGCAGCACGGAACGGCACCGCAGCTCGGCCGCGTTCTCGCCGACCTGGCGCGCCTCCCGCACCTCACGCCACCAGTGCGGGTAGCTGCGCAGGTCGGCCAGCACGTCGAAGGTCTGCGCGGGAGTGCTGTCCACCGACCACACACTGCGGAATCGGTACGAGTTCAGGGGCATACCACCATGATCACGCACTACGCCCGCGTCCGCACCCATCCGGACCACCGCGTCCGCACCCATCACCCGTCCGCCGGCGCCGCCCGCCCGGCATCCGTTCACCGGCGTCCGTCCACCGGGACCTTCCGCCGGCATCCGTCCGCCCCGCTGGCATCCGTTCACCGACGTCCGTCCACCGGCATCCGTCCGCCGGCACCCGTCCAGCCGCGTCCGTCCAGCAGCACCCTTCCGGTGGCCAATCTGTCCGGTGGTGCTCTTCCGGCTTCGGCGGCGGGGTTCCGGGGGCGGGCGTCTGAGTGGATGCCTGGGCCGTCGCGCCTCCATAATTCCGGCAACGCAATCCGGTTTACCATTCATCCCCGAAGTGCCGTAACGCCTTTGGGTGATCTTGGCTCAGCCGGACCGCTCAGCCGAACCCTTTGCCTCAGCCGACCGCGGCCTCGGCGGGCAGGACTTCGCGTAGGAACTGGCCGGTGTAGCTGTCTGCGACGTCGGCTACCTGCTCCGGCGTGCCCTCGGCGATCACCATGCCTCCTCCGGACCCACCCTCCGGGCCCATGTCGACCACCCAGTCCGACGTCTTGATCACATCGAGGTTGTGCTCGATCACGACCACCGTGTTGCCCTTGTCCACCAACCCGTTGATCACACCGAGCAGCTTGCGGATGTCCTCGAAGTGCAAACCGGTGGTCGGCTCGTCGAGGATGTACACCGTCTTGCCGGTGGACCGCTTCTGCAACTCCGCCGCCAGCTTCACCCGCTGCGCCTCACCACCGGACAACGTCGGCGCGGGCTGTCCGAGCCGCACATACCCGAGGCCCACGTCGACCAGCGTGCGCAGGTGCCGGTGGATCGAGTTGATCGGCTCGAAGAACCCCGCGGCCTCCTCGATCGGCATGTCGAGGACCTCGGCGATCGTCTTGCCCTTGTAGTGCACTTCCAGCGTCTCGCGGTTGTACCGGGCGCCCTTGCACACCTCGCACGGCACGTACACGTCCGGCAGGAAGTTCATCTCGATCTTGATCGTGCCGTCGCCCGCGCACGCCTCGCAGCGCCCGCCCTTGACGTTGAACGAGAACCGCCCCGGCTGGTAGCCGCGCACCTTCGCCTCGGTGGTCGACGCGAACAGCTTCCGCACGTGGTCGAACACACCCGTGTAGGTGGCCGGGTTGGACCGCGGGGTCCGACCGATCGGCGACTGGTCGACCTGCACCAGCTTGTCGACCTCCTCCAGACCGCGGATCCGGGTGTGGCGGCCGGGCACCTGCCGTGCGCCGTTGAGCTTGTTCGCCAGCACGGTCGCCAGGATGTCGTTGACCAGCGTGGACTTGCCCGAACCGGACACGCCCGTGACCGCCACCAGACAACCCAGCGGGAACGACACGTCGATGCCGCGCAGGTTGTGCTCCCGCGCGCCCACCACGGTCAGCTGCCGCTTCTTGTCGACCTTGCGCCGCACCGCGGGCATCGGGATCGACCGGCGGCCCGACAGGTACGCGCCGGTGATCGACTCCTTGTTCTTCAGCAGCTCCTTGTACGGGCCGCTGTGCACGACCTTGCCGCCGTGCTCGCCCGCGCCCGGACCGATGTCGACCACCCAGTCGGACGTGCGGATGGTGTCCTCGTCGTGCTCGACCACGATCAGCGTGTTGCCCAGGTCGCGCAGCCTGCTCAACGTCTCGATCAGCCGGTGGTTGTCGCGCTGGTGCAGGCCGATCGACGGCTCGTCCAGCACGTACAGCACGCCGACCAGGCCGGAGCCGATCTGCGTCGCCAGCCTGATCCGCTGCGCCTCACCACCCGAAAGAGTGCCGGACGCGCGGTCCAGGGAGAGGTAGTCGAGGCCCACGTCGAGCAGGAAGTGCAGCCGGGCCTGGATCTCCTTGAGCACCGCGCCCGCGATCATCGACTCGCGCTTGCCGAGCTTCAGCCCGTCCAGGAACTCGGAGCACTCCCCCACCGACATGGCGCACACCTCGGCGATGGACTTGTCGCCCTTGCGCCCGTGGTGCAGCGTGACGGCCAGGATCTCCGGCTTGAGGCGGGTGCCCTGGCACGACGGGCACGGCACCTCCCGCATGTAGCCCTCGTACTTCTCCCGCATGTACTCGGACTCGGTCTGCTCCTGCCGCCGCTCCAGGAACGGGATCACGCCCTCGTAGTTGGCGTAGTAGGAGCGCTCACGGCCGTAGCGGTTCTTGTAGCGGACGTTGACCTGCTCGTCGACGCCGTGCAGCACCGCCTTCTGCGCCTTGGTGGGCAGCTGCCGCCACGGCGTGTCCGTCCGGAACCCGATCGCCAGGCCCAGCGACTCCAGCAACCGGGTGAAGTACTCGGCGGTCTGGCCGCTCGCCCAGGGTGCGATGGCGCCGTCGGCCAGGGACAGCTCGTCGTCCGGCACGACCAGCTCCGGGTCGACCTCCTTGCGCACGCCGATGCCGGTGCACACGGGGCAGGCGCCGTAGGGCGAGTTGAACGAGAACGACCGCGGCTCCAGGTCCTCGATCGCCAACGGGTGGGCGTTCGGGCAGGCCAGGTTCTCCGAGAAGCCGCGCACCCGGCCGGGGTCGTTCTCCGGCACGTCCACGAACTCCAGCTCGACCAGGCCGTCCGCCAGGCGCAGCGCCGTCTCCACCGAGTCGGTCAGCCGCTGCTTGGAGCTCGCCTTCACGCTCAACCGGTCGATCACGACCGCGATCTGGTGCTTCTCCTGCTTCTTCAGCTTCGGCACCTCGCCCAGCGCGTACACGACGCCGTCGACCTTGGCGCGCGAGTAGCCCTGGGACTGGAGGGTGGAGAACAGGTCGAGGTACTCGCCCTTGCGGCCCCGGATGACGGGCGCGAGCACCTGGAACTTGGTGCCGGACTCCATCGCCAGCACCTGGTCCACGATCTGCTGCGGCGTCTGCTTGCTGATCGCCTCGCCGCAGGTCGGGCAGTGCGCCTTGCCGGCGCGGGCGTAGAGGAGCCGGAGGTAGTCGTAGACCTCGGTGATGGTGCCCACGGTCGACCGCGGGTTGCGGCTGGTGGACTTCTGGTCGATCGACACGGCGGGCGAGAGGCCCTCGATGAAGTCGACGTCCGGTTTGTCCATCTGACCGAGGAACTGCCGCGCGTACGCCGACAGCGACTCGACGTAGCGGCGCTGGCCTTCGGCGAAGATCGTGTCGAAGGCGAGGCTGGACTTGCCCGAGCCCGAGAGCCCGGTGAACACGATGAGGCTGTCCCTCGGCAGGTCGAGGTCCACCCCTCGCAGGTTGTGCTCGCGCGCCCCGCGAACGACAAGCCGGTCAGCCACAACGGTTCCCTTCGGTATTCGACCTTCCCCCGAACAGATGTTCGAAAAGCGTATCGGACCACTGCTTCGGCCCTGTCGGGGAGGGCGTCAACCATGCTAGGTGCGACCACCGACAAAACCGTTACGGGCACTTCCGGGATCGTGCGCCAACGGCTCTACCGACAGGTAGTCAAGGCCCCTACGCTGGGGCGATAGGCCGTTCGGCCGCATACTCCGGGATGAGGTGCCCATGAGCTTCGCCGATGCCGCCCAGGTCCGATCCGACCGGACGAGCGTACCCGCGCCCCGCGAGCAGTCCGCCGCGGTCCAAGACGCGGTCACCGGACTCGCCGAGGTCGACCGGGCGACGGAGGTGTTGTACGAGGTCGTGGCGGCCCTCGACCTCACCGCGTTGCGCGGTCCGAGCCTGCTGCCGGGGTGGAGCCGCGGGCACGTGGTGACGCATGTCGCACGGAACGCGGACGCCCTGGTGAACCTGCTGACGTGGGCGAAGACCGGCGTCGAGCACTTGATGTACCCGAGCGCGGCGGACCGTGACGCGGACATCACCGAGGGCGCGCGGAGGCTGCCGCAGCTGCTGCGGGCCGATCTGGACGCGGCGTGCCAGCGTTTCGCCACGGCCGCCCGTGAGCTGCCCGCGACGGCGTGGGAGGCGGAGGTCGTGCACCCGAAGGGCGGGGTGTTCCTGGCGCACCGGGTGCCGTGGCTGCGGTTGCGCGAGGTGTGGTTCCACCTGGTCGACCTGGATCGGGGCATCGGGTTCGAGGACCTGCCGGTGGAGCTGCTGGAGGGGTTCGTGGAGGACGCGGTCGGCCAGTACGCGGACCGGCCGGACGTGCCCGGGGCGCGGTTGGAGGTGACGTTCCAGGACGGCCGTCAGCGCAGCTGGGCGCTGACGGCGGCCAGTGAGACGTCGCCGACGGTGAGCGGTGCGGCGGCCGACGTGCTGGCGTGGCTGACCGGTCGCCAGAGCGGGGCACGGCTGAACGGGACGGCGCCGACGCTGCCCAAGTGGCTCTGAGATGAGTGCAGGCGGGCCGTGAGCAGCAGGCCGACCAGGGTGGGGCGGCTCGCGGCTGGTCGGCCCGCGGTGGTGCGGCTGGTGGTGCCGCTCACGGTGTCGCGACTCACGGTGTTCCCGCTCACGGGGCTGCCGCTCGCGGGGTCGCGGCTCGTGTCGGGTCGGCTTGTGGTCAGGGCGCGGTGCGCCGGGCGTTCCACGAATTTCGTCAGCAGCCAGCCGAGCACGACGGCGGTGCCGGTGAAGGCGGCCAGTTCGGTCCACGGGCCGAAGGCTGCGACCTTCGCCATCACGACGTAGCCGATCTCCTGGTGCACCAGGTAGACGCCGTACGAGATGCCGGCGAGCCACTTGATGGGGCGGGCGAGCAGGCGCACGGGGGCGATGTCCCAGTCCCGGCCGCCGGCGGCGGCGCACACGCCGATCAGCAGCACGCCGAGCCCGACGGTCGACTCGAAGTCCGCGCTGTGCACGGTCTGGGCCAGCAGGCACGCGGTGAGCAGGGCGAACAGGTGCCGGTCCCCGAGGCGGCCCTTCGACCACAGCCAGATGCCGACGCCGATGGCGAACAGCTGCCCGCGGTGCACGCCCAGGCCGTCGTAGAGGGTGCGGACCACGCCGTCCTCGACCGTCCAGACGCGGGTGACCAGGGGCAGGGCGACGAGCGTCCAGAGGAGCGCCTTGACCGCCCGGCCGCGGACCCTCGACACCAGCAGCGCGCCCGCGACGAAGCCCGTGACCTGGACCGGGAGGGTCCAGTAGGAGAAGTCGACCAGGCGGACGTCCGGGAACCAGTTCTGGAGCATGAGGGCGTTGAAGAGCAGGTCGCGCGGTTCGAGGTGGCTCCAGCCGGCCGGGGCGAGGTAGCGCAGGACGGCGTACGTGCAGGTGGCGGCCACGACGTAGGCGGGTACCAGGCGGGCCAGGCGGTTGCGCAGGAAGCGGGCCGGTTCGCCCTTGGCGAGTGACGCGCAGGCGAAGAAGGCGGAGATCACGACGAGCGCGCTCGCGCCGAATTCGAGGCTGAAGACGAAGAACGGGCGGCCGAGTTCGGAGTGGACGGACGGGCCGGCGTGGGTGGCGTGCTGGAGGAGGACGCACAGCACGGCGAGGATGCGCAGGACGTCCCAGTTGATCCGGCGTTTGGTAGGCACGAGGTGCGAAAACCCTATTCGGAGGACATCGGTGATGGCGGTGGTGACCGTTTTCAACCCTAGGGGTCGGGTCGTGCGGACCCTGAGGGGTGTCCGGTCGGCTACCGTCGGCCAATGTGGACGTACTAGAGGACTACACGGGGCATGTGACGCCGGGCGGGCCGGCGGCACGGCGCACGCTGGACGCGTTGACCATCACGAAGATCTCCGTCGGGCCGATGGACAACAACGCCTACCTGCTGGTGTGCCGTGCGACGAGCGAGGCGCTGCTCATCGACGCGGCGGCCGATCCGCAACGGCTGTCGGACGTGGTGGGCCACTCGGTGGACCGCCCCCGGGTGAAGACGGTCGTGACCACGCACCAGCACGCGGACCATTGGGGTGCTCTCGGCGCGGTGGCGGGCGCGAACGGGTCGAACACCGTCGCGCATGCCGCGGACGCGGGCGTGCTGCCGATTCCACCGGACGTGCTGGTGGAGCATGGTGACACCGTGCACGTCGGCGAAGTGCCGTTGACGGTGATCCACCTGCGCGGCCACACCCCGGGCTCCATCGCCCTCCTGTACCGCGACCCAAGCGGGCACCCCCACCTCTTCACCGGCGACTCGCTGTTCCCGGGAGGGGTCGGCAAAACGACGTCACCTGAAACCTTCACGTCGTTGATCGACGACGTGTCGTCCCGAGTGTTCGACGTTCTGCCTGATGAGACGTGGGTTTACCCGGGTCACGGCGACGACACCACTCTGGGGCGTGAACGACCTCACCTGGACGAGTGGCGTTCGCGCGGCTGGTGACCTGAAGCACTTCCCGACGGAGCCGCCTGACCCCCAGGCGGCCCGTTTCGCCGCGGGGAAGCTAAGCGCGGAATGCGCCGGAGCGCGGTTCGGCGGACACCTTCCGGGCGAACAACTCCTCAGGCCAGAAGGTGTCCCCCAGCATCAGCTGATCGAAAAGCACGCAGACGGCTCCGGGCGTGTCTTCGGAATCCCAGACGGCCGAAACGCTCCGGCCGCGTTCGTTCCCATGCCGACTCAGCCAGTAGATCCTGTCGCCCGGTCTGAGCTCGAAGGCCGATACGAGCTCCCGGTTCGACGACATGCGAGTGCTCGGCTGTCCGACCCGCGCGCCGAAGCCGTATTCCGCAGCCGGCCGGGGGCATCGCCAGACGATCCGGAACTGCTCGTCGATCGGCAACGCGGGCGATTCCACCCGAACTTCTCTGACCAGGTAGAACGTGACGAGCCGACGCGCCTTGTCCGACATCTCACGCCACGGTTTCGCCAGCGCTTCGGCACATGCCTCGGCATCCGACTTCAACTCCGCGCCGGTGGTAGCGAGGTCGTGGTCGATCTCGATCTCGGTGCGGATTTCCTGGATCGACCGGGTCAACGCGTCGGGGTCGATCCGAAGACGGAGTTCGACCCTTTTGGCCACGTAGTTGTCACGTGCGTCGAGGTTGGTGTGCAGCGGCGGATCGTCGACGGCGGGTTCGCGAGCCCACCGAGCCGCGTCGAAGCAGGCTGCCAGCCACTGCGCCTCGGCCTTGCTCAGTATCGTGTTCGCCACTACGGACATGCCGGGAAGCAGGCCCGGTCGACCGTGGGGGTGGAAATGCTCAGGGCCGATGTGCTCCGGATGCCAGTCGAGGTCGCTGTGCAACAGGGTCGCGAATCCCTCACCCCGGCGCTGCCAGAAGATCATATCCTCGCCGTCCACGTTCACGTGGTGCTGCACGATGTCCGATGGACCGAATTCGACGCCCGCCATTTCGCCCAACTGGGCCTGGATGATCCGGTTGCCCCGATAACGGCTCAGGTAACGCCTGACGTCGGCGACGAAGTCCGCAATGGATTCATCGTCCAACTTCCGGTCCGGGCCGATGGTGATCGTCTTGACCACCTTGCCCTCGCGCCGCGCCGACAGCAGCTGCTTGGTGGCATTGGCCCAGTAGAGACCGTCGGTGTCCGGGTCGTGCACAACGCAGAGCACCGGGATGTTGCCATCGGCCCACGTGCCGCCGTGGTCACCGATCGGCACGGCGTACCCGTCGGCCCTGCGCCATGAACGGCCGCCCTTGACCTGGATCTTGACCAGGTCGCCGGTGACCTGGCCGTCCTCGGTGAACGTGACGTGCTGGTCCTCGCCGAAGTCGTTCTGGCCGTCCACCTCCTGAACTATGTGATCGTGTCGCTCCAGAAGCGTCCGCAGCGCGTTGACCGCCGCACGGCTGGGTCTGCGAGCGTCAGGAACTTTCGGCAACGGAACCTCCGAATCACGGTGCGCGGCGACCGGGAAGAGGTTCCGCGACAAGTCGGGTGCGGTCGGACAATAGTGGCTCATTGCCGTACTTCGATCCGACATGCTCATTCAAGCATGGCTTCACTGCTGCGAGATCATCTCCCCGACGACGGTAACCACGACGGTGACTTCCGGGCTGCTGCCACCGAGTTGGCAGGGCCTGGATCGACACCAGGCGGCTGGTGCGCCGGCAGGCGGGCTGTCCGTCGGGAACGACAGCCCTTCCACCCGCACGACCTGCTTCGCGCTCAGCCCTTCCGCGCCGGTGCTTCGCGCCACCACGCGCTCGCAGTCGCGCACAATCGCACCCACATCCGCTCGTCCACGGTCAGGACCACACGGCCAGGGGCATCGTGGTGATCGAGGAAGAGATTGACCTCCTCCTCCCCCGCTGTGGCGCAACACCGCCCATGGCGCGCCGAATCGCTGCTGGAAGAAGAGGAGATCGCCGAACTCGTTGATGAAGTGGACCACGTAGTCGGTGGACTCGACACTGGCGCCGACGTGATCGACCAAGGCGTGGATGAGATCGGTGCGCGAGTAGAGGTGGAGGCGGAGTTCTTCGACGAAGCCGGGCAACGTGTCGTCGGCCAGCACCAACTCACGGGGTACCTGGAGCGATTTGAGTTCGTCGCCAATTCGACTCGCGTTTCGCAAATGCGCGGTGGCTTTCGCCCAGTGGAGGGTGTCGGCTTCAGGATCGTAGACGACGCGGACCAGATTCGACAGCATTTTTGCGGAGGGCTGGATTCCTCGCGAGTCACAGGGCTCTCGGCGCGAGACGGAAGCCGAAGATCACCCGATCGGCAGGCGGCAGCAGACCGGTCGAACTTCCAGGATCGAAGCTGCCCGGCTTGCAAACACAGGCGCTCTTCGGCAGGGAGTCGCGTGATGACCTTCACCCCACTGGTCGCGTTGAAGAGCAAGAAGGGCGAACTCGACGCGCTCCGCCACCTTCCGGCGATCCCCGCGACGCGACCGGCGATCCTCGTGGAATTGCTGGACTCCGTCGGTGTAGCGGAAGGGGGGCAACTCCTGCCTGGGCTCACCAGAGCCGCGGTGGACGCGGCGGCGCACGACAAACCGCTGTGGATCGACGCGCACCTGCTCAGCGCAACCAGTCCGCTGGCCCGCCAGCCGGGCGGCCCGTTCGAATTCCTCGACAAGCAGATCGGGAACGCGCTGCACGACGAACTCGGGCTCTTGGCGCTCGACGTCACCGCGTTGATCCCCGTCATCGCCGACTCGGCGACGGACGACGAACTCAGGACGATCTCGCTGCTCCGGCAGCACCGGCCGCGGGACGTCGTCGTGCGGGTGCGCGGAGTCGCCACCCCGCCGGCAGAGGTCGTCGACCGGCTCCGGCGCGTCGTCAGCCGGACCGGTGTCGAGGCGGGGCAGCTGCACGCCGTGCTCGACCTCGGCTTCGTCGAGACCGTGCAGCCCACCCAGGTGACACGGGCGGCACGACTGATCGGAACCGTCCTCGACGCCATCGGACCGTCGTCGACGACGCTGCTGGCCGGTTCGATCCCGGCCGGCCGGAACGGCTTCGCCACGACTGCTCGTCACCGCCCCGAAGTTCCTCTGTGGCATGCGGTCACCGAGCAGACGGGCGGGGTGGTGAACTACGGGGACTACGGCGTGGTCCACCCGGTGCCGCCCAAAGGCGGGGCCCCTGGCCCAAGAACTGTCAACCCGTACCTCTACTACACGGCTCCGGGCTCCATGGTGGCGCTGCGCAGACAACTCGCCAGGGAAGACGGCAAACCGGTGCGGGGTGCCGCCGTCGAGGCCTTCACCGCCTTGGCGGAGGAGTTGCTGGCACGGCCGGAGTTCGCCGGTAGGAACTTCTCGTGGGGCGACCACGAGTTGACCCGTTGCGGGCGAGGGGGCGGGAGAACCGCGGGCACCGTGCCCCGCTGGATAGCCATCGCCACGTCCCACCACATCGGGCACGTGACGCGTCGGGCGCCGTCCGACCTCTGAGGCCGAGCCTTCGAGGCCGACAGCCCGTGCTCGACCACCTGTCACATGACGGCGATCCGGGCCGCCTCACCGCAGGGAACCCGTACACGCCCGCTTCCGCCAGCCGCGGCCCGGCCGCGCGGTGCACCGCGCCGTCGACGCCTCCCCCGCCCATCAGCGACTCGTTCGCCGCGGTGACGATGGCGTCCACGTCCTGGCGGGTGATGTCCCCGCGCACTACCTCGATCGTGACCACATCCGAAGCTTGGGGCACGCGGGTCGTGGCCGAACCGGGTTTCGCGTCAGGCGAACCTGCGGCCCGTCAACCCCGCTCGGAGGTTCCCCGGTCCGGTTGGCGGGCGAACAGGTCTTCGGGCAGGAAGCAGCCGTAGTCCTGCAATGGCTGTTCGCCCAACACGACTTCGGACATCCATCCGGCGGATGACAGGCCGTCGGGACGGTCGGGGACGCCCGGCGACCGGCGGGAGGGTGGCTGTGGAGGTGGGCCGGCCGTCAGGTCGCCGTGCTCCAGGAGGGCGTACACGGCGTCGGTGACGTCGGCGATCGCCTCGGCCACCTCGGCGTCGGTCAGCCCGGGGTTCATGTCGTGGTGTGCGGACCGGGCGGCAGCGAGGAAGCGGTCCGGGTCTACCACCACCACGTCCCGGCGGGTGCGGATGCTGATCGACATTCCCGCGACAGGGATCCTCGGCTCGTCCACGTCGGCGATCGTAGCCGGCCGGAATTCGGGCGCGGGATTTCTCGGTGGTGGCCCGCACTGCGGGGATGGATCACGACGGTTTCACCCGGTCGAGTGAGTTGCTGGGGTTTTCCGCCTGACGCGCGGGTGCTGATCGTCAACTGCGATGACCTCGGCATGAACGAGGACATCGACGTCGCGGTGGTCGAGTCGATCGAGGTGGGGATCGCCCGTTCGTGCAGTTTGATGGCGGTGGGTCCGTCGGCTCGGCACGCTGTCGACTTGCTCCGACGGCATCCGGGGATCACGTTCGGCATCCACCTCACGCTGGTCCGCGACTCGGTCGCCGATCAGTGGGGTCCGTTGGCGGAGGGGGTGCCTTCGCTGCTGGACGACACGGGCCGGCTGTTCACGGCCGACGAACGTGCCACGCTGCTCGCCCGCGCCAGGCTGGACGAGGTCGAGGTGGAGTTCCGTGCGCAGATCGACGCCGTGGCCGACGGCGGACGTGACGACATCCTCGAACTCACGGGGACGTTGGCGGCCGGGTACGGGCTCGCCGTGCGGGTCTGGCTGGACGAGGGCCGGCGGCGGATGCGGCGGCGGCGCGGACTGCCGGTGACCGACAACCCGTTCCTGGACAGCTTCTCCGTCGACGTCGACACCAAGCCCGCCCGGTACGCCCGACTGCTGCGCGACCTGCCGCCGGGCCTCAGCGAGTGGGCGGTGCACCCGAGCGTCGCCGATCACCGGTCCGGACACGGCGGCTGGCAGGTTCGCCGGTCCGACTACGAGTTCCTGATCTCCCCGCGGGCACGTGAACTCGTCGACGGGGAACAGATCACCGTCATCGACTACCGGCCTCTTCAGGAGGTCTGGGCGTCCAGCACGTCGAGGTAGCCCTCGCTGACCCGCCACAAGGCGTCCGAGACCGTGGTGAGCTTGCCCGGACTCCACCGCTTCTCCTCGTACGCACGGGTCTGGCGGCGCAGTGCCCGCAGGCTCACCGCCAACTCCTCACCCAGCCGCGCACGCAGTTCGTCATCCACGGCCAGTCCGACATCGGCAAGCCCAGGCTCGCGTTCGCCCAGTGCTCGGCTCCGCGCGGCACGCTCAACCACGGCGCTCGATCGGCTATCCCCCACTACAGTTCAACTTCGGCTGGGCCTCCGTACTGTCAGGCGACGAGGAACTAAGGCAGAGTGTGGTCGTGCTCCAAGATCCGACCAAGTGGCGCAGGCTTGTACGCGAGTACTCCGACCTCCACCAACTGCGCGACAACATGAGCCCTCAGGCACGCGGGCAGCGATTCAACGGCCTGATCGCGGAACTCTTCACCACTTTCGGCATTGTCGCCAAGGCGAACCAGCAGAGTGTCGGTGAGCTGGACGTGACGTTCAGCTACGCAGGACGCCGCTTCATCCTGGAAGCCAAGTGGGAGAAGAAGAGCACGGGGACCGGTCCTATCGCCAAGCTCCAACGTCGCGTCGAGCAGCGCATGGTCGGGGTATCCGGTGTCTTCCTGTCGATGCACGGCTACAGCCCGGACGCCTTAGCGGAGGTGGACAAAGGGCGGCGGCTGGACATGGTCTTGCTCGACGGGAACCACTGGGACGCGATGATCAGCGGTTTCATTCCACCGCCGGAAATGCTCGACCTCATCACTGATGCCGCATCTTTTCACGGCCAGGCGCACGCACCGTTGAAAGACTTGCTCACCCCACGGAGCGCCATCCCGAAGCTAAAAATCGGTACGGCACGCAGGTCGGATACCAAGGTTTTTCGATCAATTGCAGAGCACGTGCGAGCCGACATCGTGGTCGAGGACGTCGAATCTCGCCACCTTGGTATCGCCTCCCAGGGCCAAGGCAAACTGCTCGCCACGACAGACGACGGCGTGTTGTCGATTGACCTCGCCGCACAGAAGGCGTACTGGGCCGTTCCCTTGAGTGGCTGCCACGGCAATCCCTTACCGATGGACAGTTCGATCCTATTACACAGGGCCCACGGGGTCGGACGTTATCAGAACGGTGTATTGAAGCCGATACCATCCGGCGCATCGGCCAGCAGGGACCATCAACTCCTCCTTGGCCCGGACAGTTCTCCGTGGCACCTCGATCCCGGCTTGTCGAAAGACGGAAGAAGGACTCCGGCCACGCTTTCCAGACTGGAGGGCGAAGTCGACGGCTCCGCGAACGCGGATGCAACCTCCAGCCTGCCGGACAGAACTACAGGTGCGGCGTGGTTGAACACCGAGCAAATCGTCGTCACCGGTGCCCGGAATTCGATCATCATGTCCGGTTCGGACATTGCGGAACTGACAGAGGCCGTTCCGAGTTCCCACCCGGCAGCACTGACAGTGTTGAGCGACAGATTGATCATGACGCTCGACCACAGCTCGAAGTTATGGGCCACGGACCTGACGACAGAACGTAGAGCAGTTATCGGAGAAGTAGCCGAAAGCGACACCGCGACGGGATGTCTGACCGTCGACGAGGACGGTTCGGTGTACGCAGGGATCCCCTATCGCAACCGCAACGGACTCGTCCGGTTCGCCATCGTACGCCTCACAACCAGGGAATCGTGGCTTCCTCCTCCGAGGTCAACGCCCGAGATCCCGCCAGTCGGGCCCAGTTCGACCTCCGATGCGGAACGCATTTCGCACACTACGCCGGCAGATACGCCAAGTACTCCAGATTCGCTTGATGAGCAGGGGACGCCTGCACCTGATGCGCCAACGCCGCCGCCACGACCTTCTGGTGACAATGCAGCGGCGGCATCACCCCACGACGCCACACAACAGCGGCGACTCGCCGATCAGCGAGAAGGTAACCGCGACGGCTTTTCCTTGACCATGGACCTTCCGCTGTTCGCAGTCGAGGCGGCGATCTCAGCGAACTTCGACCCTATACGCTGGCTCAAGCCGTGGCGGGAAAGGTGGGGACTGATCGCCACGGGTCGGACATCCCCGGACCCCGCTCTGACGAACTGGCTACCCTTGGTCGCCCGATACTTGGGCACATACGCGGCACCGCCCGAAGCAGTCGAATCTCATTTTACGCCGAGCCACGCCTACGTCGCGGGGTTCGGTCATGGCATTCGTGCCGCGTGGGAGGGCGCCACCCGACGGCGCATTGTGCCGAGCGAAGCGGCGACTCTGCACGACTGGCTGCGAAAGCCAGTCGCGATTCAGCACTCCGACGGTGCACCCGTTCGCGGGTCGATGACCCTGAAAGACCTGCGCACAACTGCGATCAAGGACAAGGGAGTGAGCGCCTGGAAGTGGCTGGGCAGGATCGCACTGTGGTCGACCACCATACTTTTCGGCATTGGAACGCTGGTCGCCATAATTTTGTCCCTGACCGACGGCTGGCCGACCAAAACTGTGGCGAACACTGTTGGCGGCCTTCTGTTCTACAGCGTGCCGTTCGCCATCTTGCTCTGGCTCACCGTGCGGGATTGGAGGCGCCGTCGGAGGAGTAAATCCGCCCGGTCCCGGTCGGACCCTTGATTTGATGACATGAGCAGACCGGGCACGGGAAGCCCTCACATGGTTGAGTCACTCGCCCGCCGGGCGTCCAGCACGTCGAGGTAGCCCTCGCTGACCCGCCACAAGGCGTCCGAGACCGTGGTGAGCTTGCCCGGACTCCACCGCTTCTCCTCGTACGCACGGGTCTGGCGGCGCAGTGCCCGCAGGCTCACCGCCAACTCCTCACCCAGCCGCGCACGCAGCTCGTCCGCTCCGGGCGCTGGCAGCCGGGCCTGCTCACCACGTCCGTCCAGGAGCGCCGCCAGGGTCTCCTCCACGATCCCGTCCACCGAATTCCAGACCAGCGCGGGACGGTGGACGACGTGGTTCCAGACCGGCGCGCGCGCCGAACGCCACAGCGGCCTGATCGGGTTCCTCGACATCCGGCTCGCGTTCGCCCAGTGCTCGGCCCCGTGCGGCTCGCTCAACCACGGCACGTCGTCCACGGGGAGGTCGACCACCACGGCGACGGTCACCTGTTCGAGGTCCCGAGGCTCACCCAGGACGTCCCCGACCGCCCACAGCTCCACCACCCGCAACGGATGGATCGAACTCGGCAGGCTCGCCAACTCACCGCACTTGGCCGCCAACTCCTCGACGTGCCGCACCGCTCGTGACCACTTCACCCGCCCATCTTCACGTATCCCGCCGCCCGGTCAGCACGGTGACGTGGACGTGCTCGGTGAACGGCGCGTGCGGCTCCAGCGCACGGCGGACACGGTCGGCGAAGGCGGGGCGCTCGTCCGGCGGAGGCAGTCGGTCGACGGGCAGGGCCGAGAACACACCGCCCACAATGGACTCCACGTCCAAGGTGCCGGTGTAGTCGACGTGGTGCGCGAAGACCTGGAACCCTGCGGCGGCAAGGCTTTCCCGGTAACGCTCCTGGCTCGCGTCATCGGTGCCGCACGCGGTGCCGGCCCGCGTCCCCAGCCACTGCTCCAGGCACTCGCGCAACGCCCGCGACCAGTCGCCGTCCTGCAACCACAGCGGCGTCCCGTTGGTCAGCACAGCCACGCCGCCACCAAGTCTGACCAGCGGAAACGTCGAGGCGAACAGGTCGTCGTGCCGCATCCAGTGCAGCGCCTGCCCGATGGTGACCGCGCCGACCGACCCGTCGCCGAGCACGGCGCGCAACGCGGGCACGTCCGCGTCCGTCCCGATCACCCAACCCACGTTCGCCGCGCCCTGTTCCGCCGCCGCACGTCGGGCGTGCGCCAGCATGTCGGGCTCCGGATCGACCCCGACCACGGCGCGCACCCGCGCGGCGAGCGGCACGGTCACCTGGCCCGTGCCGCACCCGAGATCGACCGCGATGTCGTCGGACGTCAGCCCGAACGCCGCCACGACCGCGTCGAACACCGCCGGCGGATAACCCCGCCGATACCGGTGGTAGAAGTCCGCCACCTCACCCGCGAATCCCAGTGCCATGCGGACAGCGTGCCGACGGGCGGCGGGCTGCGGAAGGCGATTGCGCTCTCGGCGCAACGCAGAGTGACGTGAGGTCGGCGGCGAGGCGTGCTCAACGCCGTGTCCCGGGTGGCCGGATCGGCTCGGTATGTTTCGCCGCATGGAGCAGGTGGTGGAGATCTACACCGACGGCGCGTGCAGCGGGAATCCCGGGCCGGGCGGTTGGGGCGCGGTGTTGCGGTACGGGACGCACGAGCGGGACCTGTTCGGTGGGGAGTCGGAGGCCACCACCAACAACCGGATGGAGTTGATGGCTCCGATCCGGGCGTTGGAGACGCTGAAGCGGCCGTCGGTGGTGCGGATCTACACCGACAGCACGTACGTGCGGAACGGGGTCATGTCGTGGATGGCCAAGTGGAAGACCAACGGGTGGCTGACGTCCGCCCGGCAGCCGGTCAAGAACGTCGACCTGTGGCAACGCCTCGACGCCGCCGCGACACCGCACCAGGTGGAGTGGCACTGGGTGAAGGGGCACGCGGGGCACCCGGAGAACGAACGCGCGGACCGGCTCGCGGTCCGCGGCGTCCGGGCTGCGGCGGAGTCAGATCTTCGGGCAGACGTCGTACATGACGCGGAAGACCCGGGACCTCTCGGGTGACTGCTGGCCGGGCGGCAGGTCGAAGTACTGCTTCGCCGCCTCCACGCAGGTGGTGAGCAGGTTGTTGTCGGTGGTGAGGGCGGTTTCGCGGGTGCGGTTGGTGCCCAGGGCCCGGTCGAGTTCGTCCTGTCGGCCACGGACGTCGGCGAGGCCCCGCTCCCGGTCGGCGCGGGTGGCGGCGGCGGCGTCCCGGTCGGCTCGTTCGCCCAGGTAGAGGAACGTGAAGACGGCGGTGGCGAGGGCGAACACGGTGGCCATCACGGTCAGCACGACGATCGGCGCCCGGCTTGGGGTGGCGGGCTGGGGCTGCCGGCCAGTGGACTGGAGCGGCGGCTGCAACGCGGGGAACGGGTTCGACGGGGTGGCGGGCTGGGGCTGGGGGCCATCGGGCTGGAGTTGGGGCTCGAATGCCGGCGCCGACTGCGGCAGGGTGGCGATCTGGGGCTGCGGCGGCAACATCGGGAACAGCTCTGGTGGGGCAGCGGGCTGGGGCTGCGCGGCGACAGGCTGGGGCTCGGACGCCGGCATCGGCTGCGGCGGGGTCGGCTGGGCTGTCGGCACGGTGGCGGGGTGGGCCGAGGGCAGTGGCTGTGACGTCGGGAAAGGTTCCGGCGGGGTGGTGGGCTGTCGGTCGGCTTCGGGCGTCGTCATGCGAGTGCTCCCAGCTCAGCAGTTGTCCGTCGCGCGGGTGAAGGCGGGGCGCAGGGCGGCGTCGTCCTCATCCCTGGCCGCGATGATCATGTCCTTGGTCGGCACGGCGCACTTGCGCAGTTCGGCGTTCTGCGTCTCCAGCCGCGAAATCCGGTTCCCCACCTCGTCGTTGGCGGTGTCCGTCGCGGCGAGCCGATCCTCGGCCTCACTGAGCGAAACGCTCGTCCGGTCCAGTTCCTGGACCTCCAGCCCGTGCTCCTCCCGCGCTCCGACGAACAGCACGACCGTCAACACCGACGCGCCCAACAGCACCACGACGAGCACGGCCAGCAGCACCACCGCCGGACGGGCGCCGGTCGGCGGGCGCGGCGACGGGATCGACTGCGTGTGGTCGGTCATGTGGCCCCCTCTTCCCTTGTGATGCTTGGAAAGTAGGGACGCCGGGCACCCTGTGCCAAGGCTCGGGCGGGCGGAAACTTCCGCTACCTGCCGAGGGCCGCGCCGAACCGGTCCCCGGACCGGGCCGGACCGGGGATCAGAGCCAGCCGTTGTCGTGCGCGGTCAGGTAGGCGTCCGAACGGCTCGTCGCGCCCAGCTTCGCCACCGCCGCCGACAGGTGGTTGCGCACCGTCCCCGCGGACAGGTGCGTCCGCCGCGCGATCACCGCCACCGGCGTGTCGTACTCCGCCAGCCGCAGCACCTCCAGCTCACGCGGCGTCAACGGACACGGTGGCGTGGTCAGCGCGTCCGCCGCCAAAGCGGGGTCGACGTACCGGGCGCCACCGTGCACGCGCCGGATCACGTCGGCCAGCGTGCCGCCCGGCGAACCCTTGGGCAGGAACCCCTTCGCCCCGGCCGACAGCGCGCGCTGGAGGTGCGGCGGCTTGCCACGCCCGGTCAGGATCACCACGGCGCACGACGGCAGGGACGACGCCAGCGAAGCGGTCACCTCGAACCCGTCCAGCAACGGCATCTGGAGATCCACCACGGCCACGTCCGGCCGGTGCGCCAACGCCTCGCGCACCGCCTCCCGACCGTCAGCGGCCTGCGCGACGACCTCGAGGTCCGGCTCCAACCCGAGCAGCGCCGCCACCGCGACCCGGATCAGCTCCTCGTCGTCGGCCAACAGCACCCGTATCACGACCGCACGGTCGCCACCAGCGTGAACACCCCGTCCTCCTCCCCCGTGCGCAACGACCCACCGACCTCCGCCAACCGCTCGGCCAGCCCGCCCAACCCCGACCCGTGCCCCCGCGCGCCGGTCGCGCCGTCGTTGGCCACGGTCAGCCGGACGTCGTCACCGTCGACCACGACCTCGATCGTGCACCACCGCGCCCGGCTGTGCCGCAACACGTTCGTCCCCGCCTCCCGCAACGCCCACGACAACTCCCGCGCCGCCGGCGGCAACGACGACGGCACGGACACCGTGCACCGCACCCCCGACGAGGTCAACACCTGCTCGATCGCCGAAGCCTGCTCGTCCAGCTCCACCGCCCGGTACCCGTGCACGGCCTCACGCAGGTCCGCCAACGCCGACGCCGCCAGCTCCCGCACCTCCCCCGCCTCCGCACCGGCCCGCGACGCGTCCACGTCCGCCAGCCGTGCGGCCAACTCCGCCTTCAACGCGATCACCGTCAACCGGTGCCCCAGCAGGTCGTGCACGTCCCGCGCGAACCGCAACCGCTCCTCGATCACCGCCAACCGCGCCCGCGCCTCACGTCCCTGCTGCGCCTGCACGACCAGGTCCCACAGCCACACCGGCAGCACGTGCATCAACGCCAACCCGACGCCCACACCACCGGCGATCACCAACGCCCGCAACGGTTCCGGCGACAGCACCACGGCGACCACGACCACGAACGGCGCCATCACCCACCACCGCCGCACGAGCACCGGAGCCGTCCCGACGAGCGACGCGCCGACCCACGCCCACGTGTCCCACCGCCCGACCGCGACCGGTGCCAGCAGCGGCACCGACAACAACGACGCCACCACGAAAGCCGCGTCCCACGGCGCCCGCGCGACCGGTGTCACCGCCGCGTACAGCACCCCGGCGTGCGCCACGCTGAACAAAACGACGCCCACCAGCCCGAGCACCTGCCAGACCGGCCGAGGTTCGAGCAGCACGCCGATCCCCGGCCCGGTCAGGCTGGTCGACCACGCCACGCCCAACGACACCAGCGTGAGCACCCTCGCGCGCCGCATCATGCGCGGTGCCGCCACATCACCAGGACCATGGCCGGCAGCATCAGCACGTGCCCGGCGGTGAGCAGGGCCGACGCCGACACCCAGCCCGCCCAGAACGGCCCGAGCAGCACCAGGAACGGCACGTACATCGCCGCGCCCATCTCGACCACCTCCCGCCACGGGTGGCGGCGGAACCACATCCACAGCGACATCCCGACCGTCATGTCGGTCGCCATCACCATCGCCGCGACATCGCCCCGCGCGAGCACGTCGGAAGCCACCACCAGCCCCCACACCGGGTCGAGCAGGACCATCCCGACCACCATCGCCACCAGCATCTCCACGAAGTGCCTCACCATGCCAGCGACACCCCCACGAACGTGTCGACCACGATGCAGCCGAGGGACCACCAGGTCGGCACGACGAGCCGGGCGCGGAAGTGCACGAGGTCCCACGCGGCGTGCGCGAGCCACCCGGCGGCCACCACGTAGCGGCCGACGTCGGGGTCCACGAGCAGCGCGACCGTCGCCACCGCACCGAACGCCACCACGCCGCCGAGCTGCACCAACGCCACCCGGGGACGCTTCAGCTCGCCCCGCACCAACCCGATCACCAAGTACGCCAGAGCGCACGCGACCAGGCCCCACGTGCCGAAGCCGGTCCAGTCGTCATCGCCGTCGGCGATGATCGCGATGCCCAACGCGGTCGACACCGCGAGGGAGAGAATCGAAGTCCGTTCCATGGGAACCACGTTGGGGCCGGCGACGCGCAACTCCCACCCTCGCGGTGTCACGACAAACCCGTGCGAAACACACGGGTGGGCCATGAAGCGTCAACGCAGGACGGTGGCCAGCCTGCGCATGCCTTCGGCGATGTCGTCCGGCGTGTTCGTGGTGAACGACAACCGCAGCGTCGACCGGTCCGGCGTCGTCGCGTAGAACGGCGCACCGGGCACGAACGCCACGTCCCGCTCCAACGCCGACATCACCAGCGAACCCGTGTCCACACCACCCCGCCCAATCCCGTCGGGCAGGGTCACCCACACGAACATCCCGCCGTCCGGATCGCTCCACCGCGTCCCGGCGGGCACGGTCGACGGCAGCGCCGCGATCATCGCGTCCCGCCGCTCCCGGTACGCCGCGCACAACCCCCGGATGTGCTCGTCCAGGTCGTTGGCCTTCAGGTACGCCGCCGCCGCGGCCTGGTCGATGGTGGACGTGTGCAGGTCCGCCGCCTGCTTCACGATCACCAGCGTGCGCATGAGCGACTCGGGCGCGCGCAGCCAGCCCAGCCGCATGCCCGGCGCGCCGACCTTGGAGAAGCTGCCCGCGTACAGCACCCGGTCGCTCAACGTGGCCAGCGACGGCACCGGCTCGCCGCGGTAGCGCAGCTCGCTGTACGGGTCGTCCTCGACCACCCACAGGCCGTGCCGGTCGGCGAGCGCCGCGATCTCGACCCGCCGCTCCAGGCTAAGGGTCCGGCCGGTCGGGTTGGCGAACGTCGGCACCAGGTACAGCAGCTCCGGGCGTTCCCGCTCGATCACGTCGGCCAGCGCGGCCGGGTCCATGCCGTGCTCGTCACCGGCGACGGGCACGATCCGCGCGTCGGCGAGCTGGAAGCACTGCAACGCCGCCAGGTACGTCGGCTCCTCGACCGCGACCACCGCGCCCGGCTCCAGCAGGGCGGTCACGACCAGCGTCAACGCCTGCTGCGAGCCGCTGGTGACGAGCAGGTCGTCCACGCCGGTGGCCAGGCCGCGCCCGGTCAGCCGGTCGGCGATCAGGACGCGCAGGTCGACGTCGCCCTCGGTGGGCGCGTACTGGAGGGAACGGCGGGACAACGCCTGGTCGAACGCCGTGCGCAGGCCGTCGACGTCGAACAGCTCGGGCGCGGGCAGGCCGCCGGCGAACGAGATGACCTCGGGGCGGGCGGTGAGGGCGAGCAGGTCGCGGACGGGCGAACCGGTGAACGTGCGCGGCACGAGGGCTCCTCGGATCATTCGAGCGGAAGAGTTCACGCGGTCGTGCCACGCATGATGTGGGTCGCACCGGGGTCGAGGCGCCGGAATTCATCCTAACGTGTGGGGGTGGACCTGGAAGCGCATCGCGTGGAGCTGACCGGCTACTGCTACCGGATGCTGGGCGGGCCGTTCGAGGCCGAGGACGCCGTGCAGGAGACGTTCGTGCGGGCCTGGCGCACGTTCGACCCGGGGCGCGGGTCGCTGCGGAGCTGGCTGTACTCGATCGCCACGAACGTGTGCCTGGACATGCTGCGCAGCGTTCAGCGGCGTGCGATGGCGATGGACCTGACGTCGCCCGCCGCGATCGGCACACCGCTGGGCGTGCCCCTGCCGGACGCGACGTGGGTGCAGCCGATGCCGGACGCGCGGGTGCTGCCCGCCGACGAGGTGGCCGAGGGGCGCGAGTCGGTGCGGCTGGCGTTCGTGGCCGCGTTGCAGCACCTGCCGCCGAGGCAGCGGGCGGTGCTGATCCTGCGGGACGTGCTGTGCTGGCAGGCGTCCGAAGTGGCCGAGTTGCTGTCCACCACGGTCGCTTCGGTGAACAGCGCGCTGCAACGCGCACGGGCGACGCTCGCCGACCGCAAGCCCGAGCCGTTGCAGCCGTTCGACAAGGCGTTGCTGGAGCGGTACACGACGGCGTTCGAGCGGCACGACGTGGAGACGTTGGTGGCGTTGCTGCACGAGGACGCGACGATGACCATGCCGCCGTTCTCGTGGTGGCTGCGCGGGCGGGCCGACATCGCGACCGCGCTGTCCTACGGGGACAGTGGCTGCGAGACCGCCCGCCTGGTCCCGACGTGGGCCAACGGCGTGCCGGCGTTCGGCCAGTACCGGCCGGGCGAGGACGGCGCGTACCGGCCGTTCGCGCTGGTGCTGGTGGAGTTCTCGGGTTCCCTGATGGTCGGTTCCACCACCTATCTGGGTGATCATCTGTTCGGATTCTTCGGTCTGCCGATGATTTTGTCGCACCCCTCCCGTACGAGTAGGTGAGACCCACGGGAGGAACTTGATGTACGAGACGGTGAACAGCGTGCGCACCTGGCACGAGGTGCGTGGCGAGGGCGAGCCGCTGGTGTTGCTGCACGGCGGCTTCAGCGACTCGCGGGACTTCGAACCGAACCTGGCCCGGCTGGCGGACCGCTTCCGGGTGCACCTGGTGGACCGCCGGGGCCACGGGCGGACGCCGGACGTGCCAGGGCCGGTGTCGATGGACATCCTGACGAACGACGTCATCTCGTTCCTGGAGCAGGTCGTCGGAGGCTCCGCGCACCTGGCGGCGTACAGCGCGGGCGGCGTGGTGGCGCTGGGCGTGGCGCAGCGCAGACCGGACCTGGTGCGGCGGCTGGTGGTGCTGAACACGGCCTACGCCAAGGACGGCTGGATGTTCCTGCCGGCGCCGGGCGGCGAGCTGCCGGCCGAGATCGCCGACCGGTACGCCGAGGTGTCCCCGGACGGGCGCGACCACCTGCCGGTCGTCGTGGACAAGTTCGCCCAGGCGGCGCACGACCCGGAGGTGGTCGACCTGGGCGCGATCACCAGCCCCACGCTCGTGCTGGGCAGCGACGACGACATCGTCCACCTGGAACACACGGTCGCGCTGTACCAGGGGATCCCGAACGCGCAGCTGTGCGTCCTGCCGGGCACCTCGCACCTGATGCTGTTCGAGCGGCCGGACCTGTGCACGACCCTGGTGGCCGACTTCCTCACCACCACCCCCAAACCGCTCATGCCGATCCGCCGGGCCGAGGTGGTCGCCTGACGCCCGCCGAGGTCGCCTGACGCCCGCCGAGGTCTCCTGAGGTCTGCCGACCGAGGTTGACACCGCATATGCCGTGCGGGCTATATTGCCGTAATGGCATCTACCTTCGCCGTGCTCGCCGACCCGCAGCGGCGGCGGATCCTGGACGTGCTGCGGGACGGCGAGCGGCCGGTCAACGACCTGGTCGACGGCCTCTCGGTGAGCCAGCCGACGGTGTCCAAGCACCTCAAGGTGCTACGGGAGGCCGGTCTGGTGGAGGTGCGGAGGGACGCGCAGCGACGCCTCTACCGGCTGCGGCCGGGGCCGTTGGCCGAGGTCGACGCGTGGCTCGCGCCGTACCGGCGGATGTGGGAGGAAAGCCTCGACGCCCTGGAACGCCGCCTGGACGCGATCGACCAAGGGGACGACGGGACCGACCACACGGAGGACAGCGACGACAGGAAGGACGGGGACTCATGAGCACCGAGCTGCGGCGGATCGACGGCAAGCCCGTGCTGAGGTTCGAACGGGTGCTCGCGCACCCGCCGGCCAAGGTGTGGCGGGCGGTGACCGAACCGGACGAGTTGGCGCACTGGTTCCCGGCGGCGGTGGCGATCGACGGGCGGCAGATGACGTTCTCGTTCCCCGACCAGGTCGCCACCGGCGAGGTGCTGGAATCCGACCCGCCCAAGGTGTTCGCGTTCCGCTGGAACACCGACGTGCTGCGGTTCGAGCTGGTGCCGCACGAACGCGGCTGCCTGCTGGTGTTCACGCACGTCCTCGGCGACGAGCACGGCGCCGGGCGCAACGCCGCGGGCTGGGACACGTGCCTCGCAGGCCTCGAAGCCCGGCTGGCCGACCGCCCGTTCGAGCCGCCCGCGGACATGCTCGGGCCGATGGAGCGGTACATCCGGGAGTTCGGGCTGGACGAGGGCCGGCTGGACGGCGGCGTGGTGCGGTTCGTCCGCGACCTGGTCTGGCGTCCGCTGGACGAGGTGTGGGCGCTCCTCACCGAGGACGAAGACGGCGTGCCGACCCGCGCCACGAACCCGCACGTGCCGGCCGGCCCGGTCGTCGAGCGCACGCCGCCGCGCGTGCTGGCGTTCGACTCCCCCACCGGACGGGTGCGCTGGGAGTTCCGGCACGACCCGGACCAGGGCACAACAGTCGAACTGACGCACGCGATCAACGACCCGGCGTTCGCGCCGCAAGCGCTTGCGGCCTGGCACGCGCACCTGGAGCTGTTCTTCGCGGCGACGTTCGGCGAGATCCGCTGCCCGTGGCCGGCGGACCGGGTCGCCGAACTGCTCGACCACTACAGCAGCTGAGCGTCCATGCGGGCGAGGTGGTCGCGGCCGTAGGGCCCGTTCTCCAGCCCGTCCACCAGCACGGCGGGCAGGTCGGCGCGGATCTCGGCGGACCGTGACGCGGCGGCGAGGGCGACGGTGGCGACCGTGTCCACGTCCCCGGTGAAGGCGACGCACTCCCGCAGCACGGAGCTCAGCGAGCCGCCGGCGGACAACGCGGTCAACGCCGCCCGCACGCTCATCACGCCCTTCGACCCGACCTTGCCCCGCCAAGGCTGTGCCCACACGTCCGAGCCGAGCCGTTCGGCGATCCACGAGCCGACCGACGCCACCGGCCCCAACCCGTAGTGGCAGTAGTGCACGGCCAGCGCCGCCGCCCGCGCCGCCGCGACACCGTCCGGCGTGTCGTGGGTGACCTTGGCCTGCACGTCGGTGTGGTGCAGCACGTCGGCCACGGTGGGCAGCAGACCGGCCGGCGCGGCCCGCATCGCCGCACCGCTCTTGTCACTGTCCGGACGGATGCGCTCCAGGAACTCCGCGCCGGTGTGGACGGTCTCCAAGAACGCGTGGAAACCACGCGCGTAACCCTCGCGCGGGTCGCGGTGGAACGCGGTCACGAACGCCGACGCCACGTTCTCCGGCGTCCACGGCGCACCGGACACCCGCAGCTCCGCCAAGGCCAACGTCATCTGCGTGTCGTCGGTGTACGCACCGGGCCGGATGCCGAGGTGACGGGGGTGCTGCACGTACCCGGCGAGCGTGTTGTGACCGGCTACCAGGGACCGGTCGGCGTACTCGAAGCCCGCGCCGTACGCGTCCCCGATGGCCAGTTCGACAAGCATGCCGCAAACGTTATAGCCCACCCCAGTCACGCGAGCGGGCCATCAGGTGGCCGTGCGCCAGCGCCACGGACGGGTTCGCCAGCCCACCGACCCTCGTGACCAGGAACAACGTGTTCAACGGCGGCCTGGTGCGCCAACTCGACCGAGCCAGCCGCCAGCGCCGGATCGGCCAGGTAACGCGGCAACGCCGACACACCGACACCCGCGACCACCGCCGCCGGCACCGCCCGCAGGTCCGGCACGACGACCGCGACCGGGTTCGGCGGACGGCGGCCGAACTCGCTGCGCCAGTACCGCCGCACGATCGGCAACTCCTCCGCGTACGCAACCAGCGGCAGGTGCGCCAACGCCCGCACCGGGTCGACCGCCAACAGGGAACGGTCGATCGTGCGCACCAACGTCGGCGCGCCGACCAGCACGAACTCCTCGTCCACGAACGGCGTGGCGACGAGCGCGCGGTCGGTGGGCCGCACCGACGACACCACCAGGTCCAGCCGGGCGTTGGCCAGCGCGGCGAGCAGGTCGTCGGCCAGACCGAGGGTGATCCGCAGCCGCAGCCCCCGCGTGGTCAGCGGCGCCAACGCGGGCAGCACCCGTGCGGCCATCAGTTCCACCGCCCCCGCCAAGTGCACCGTGCCCGCGTACGCCGCACGATCGTCCACTTCGGACAGCGCCGACCGCAGTTCGTCCACGTGCGCGCCGACCCGCCGTGCCAGCTCGTCGGCCCGCGAGGTCGGCGTGACGCCCCGGCTGGAACGCACGAACAGCGGCTCGCCGAGCTCCCGTTCCAGCCGGGCGAGGTGCCCGCTGACCGCCGGCTGGGTCAGGCCGCGACGCTGGGCAAGGTCGTCGGCGCGCTGTGCCACGAACCGGCAGGACTGCTGTCGGCGGTGCGCCAGGACGGCACGTTCGCGTTCGCCGGCTGACCGTGTTCACCGACGAGGAGGAACGCCAGGGCGGCCTGGCCGTGCCGTACCTGGTTGAGTCGCGGCTGCGCGAACTGGGCGCCGTGCCCGAGACCGGGCCGGCGTGGTCGAGCACGGTCGTCGTGGACGGCAACCTGGTCACCGGCCAGAACCCTCAGTCCAGTGTGGACACCGCGCGGCGGGTGCTGGACGCGTTGTCGTAACGGGAGCGCGCGGCTTCGATCACCGAGCCGTGCTCCAGCACCCACTGTCCCAGGGGGACGACGAGGTCCAGCAGGGAGCGGCCCAGCCCGGTCACCGCGTACTCCACGCCGGCGGCCTTGCCGGGCCGCACCTCGCGGCTGACGAGCCCGTCGCGTTCCAGTTGGCGCAGGGTGCGGGTGAGGATGCGGCGGCTCAGCTCGTGCACGGCGCGGTCCAGCTCGTTGAAGCCGTAGGGGCGTTCGGCGAGCAGCGCCAGCACAAGCAGACTCCACTTGTCGCCGACCCTGGCCAACACGTCCCCGACCCCGCAGGCAACACGGTCGGCCGGGGTGACCGGCACGGAGACCAGTGACATGGATGTGCCTTCTTTCGTGTCGTCGCGCCACGATCCAGGCTTCAGGTTATGGCGAACGCGGTGATCACGGGCGGCACGAACGGCATCGGGAAGGCACTGGCGGCACGACTGGCGAGCGAGGGGCACCGAGTGGCGGTCGTGGGCCGATCGCCCACCGCCCCCAAAGGCGTCGAACTGATCCGCGGCGACCTCAGCACAGTAGCGGGCACGACAGCCGTCGCCGACGAGGTGGCAGCAAGATTCGACGTCGTCGACCACCTAGTGCTGGGCGCGGGCCGTTTCAACCCCCGCCGAGTCGTCACCGCCGACGACCTGGAACACACGTTCGCACTGCACGCAGTGAGCCGATTCCTACTGGTAGAACGACTACTACCAGCACTCCCCACCACGGCAGTGGTCGTGAGCGTGTGCGGCGTCGCCGGCCTGCGCGGACCAGGCATCCAATGGAACGACCTGGCACTGACCAGCAAGTACCGCCCGTTCCGGGCAGTCAGCCAAGCGGCCCGCGCCGCCGACCTGCTAGGCGCCGGCTTCGCAGACCGCCACCCGAACAGCGCCATCCGCTACGTGCTGCACAACCCGATGTTCGTGAACAGCGGCCTAGGCACGCAGGTCGGCGGCCTACGCGGCAAGGCACTGGACGCAGTGGCCCGACTATTCGCCCGAAACGTCACCGACGCAGCAGCCCAAGTCCACCAATTCCTGACCAACCCGCCCACCACGCCCCTAACCGCGTCACGAGCAGGCACCCCGATCAACCTAAACAGACCTGAATTCGACCAAACCACCGCCGCCCACCTCTACACCGTCATGGACAGCATCACCGCACGATAAGCACGTCACGCCCCCCTTCACTACCACGTCACGCCCCCTTCTCCACAAGGAAGGGTTTCGTGTCATCCCGCCGACCTGGCAACGCCCAACCGCGCGTGTCAAGGGGGCACCTCCCCGCCCACAGGAACGATGGGCTGGAACGGCCCCCTTGACACGTGTGGTTGCCCTTGTGGAGGTCGGCGGGATGACACGAAACCCGAACCACGCTGGCACGTGAGTAAACGTCCAAACCCGGTCATCCTGCTGATCTGCCCGTCCGGCGAGGACTCTCTTGCTCTTGCTCTACTGCTTTGACGCTTCGCTTTACATCACTTCAACACGCGGAACCGAAGGTGCACCACATCATCCGCCTCAGCCACCGCGATCCGCTCCAACTCGGTCGGCTTCAACCCGTCCAGCAACCGCGCCCCGCCACCAAGGAAGACCGGCACCAACTGAAGCCGGATCTCGTCCACCAGCCCCGCACGCAACACGTGCTGAGCAGACTCCGCCGCCGCCATGACGAGCACGTCCTTGTCCCCCGCCGCCTCACGCGCCTGACCGACAGCACTCTTCGGCCCGTCCGTGACGAACGTGAAGGACGCCGACTTCATCGCCAACGGCGGCCGCCCCTCGTGGGTCAGCACGAAACTCGGCACCGGGAACGGCGTGTCCTGCCAGAACCGCAACCCCAGGTCGAACGTCCTTCGCCCCAGCACGACCGCGCCGACGGTCGCGGCGAACTCGGCGTCACGGTCCGAGCCCTCGGCGAACATCCACTCGTGCAGCCGTTCACCGCCCTCGCCCATCGGGTGGTCGTCACTCGGATTCGGCCCGGCGCTGTACCCGTCCAACGACACAGAACCGTTCAACACCACTTTGCCCACAGTCATCGCCCCCATACAGTCATCGCACCCGCAGTCATTCCCCGCTGAACTCCACACGCACACCCAGCAGACGCACGGCGCGAGTGTCCTCGAAACGCGCCAACGCCGCCACGGCAGCATCCTCGATCACTTCCGTCTCCAGTGTCGCCGCTTCCATCGTCTCCGCGTCCAGCGAGACCCCCCGCGTGTAGGTGAAGAACGGCACGAACCGCACCTTCACCACCACCCGCACCACCGTCCGCCCCTCCTCGCGCACGTCCTCCACCACCCGCCGCGCGATCAGCCGCACCTGCTCGCGGATCTCCTCGGGGTCGGTCAGGTCGTGCTGGAACGTCGTCTCCCGGCTGCGCGACTTCGCCACCCACGGCGTCGCGGTGACGTTCGTGTCGCCCGCGCCCAACGCCAACTGCCGGAAGTGCGGCCCCATCGCCGGCCCGAACCGCGCGGCCAACACGTCGAGATCCGCACGCGCCAACTCCTCGACCGTCCGCACGTCCAGAGAAGCGAGCTTGGCCGCCGTGCGGGCACCGATGCCCCACAACGCGGTCACCGGCCGTCCGGCCATCACCTCGACCCAGTTCTCCCTGGTCAGCCGGTACACGCCGGCGGGCTTGGCGAACCCGGTGGCGAGCTTCGCGCGCAGCTTGTTGTCCCCGACGCCGACCGAGCACTCCAGCCCGGTCTCCGCCTTCACCGCCCGCCGGACGGCGAGGGCCAGCGCCTCCGGGTCGTCCGTGCGGGCGCCCAGGAACGCCTCGTCCCAGCCGATCACCTCGACCACCACGGGCAGCTCGCGCAGCACGTCCATCACGTGCGCGGACACCTCCTCGTAGGCGGGCGCGTCGGACGGCAGGAACACCGCGTCCGGACACTTCTTCTTCGCCAGCCGCAACGGCATCCCGGAGTGGACGCCGAACTCCCTCGCCTCATAGGACGCGGTGGCCACCACGGCGCGTTGCGTCGGGTCGCCGGCTCCTCCGACGACCACGGGCCTGCCTCGCAGCTCAGGCCGGCGCGCGATCTCGACCGCCGCGATGAACTGGTCGAGGTCGACGTGCAGGACCCAGTCCTGTTCGGACACGCCCGCCGGTTCCTGTTCGGACACGTCAGCCAGTATCGCCGTGCCATGCTGTTCGTGTGCGACCGGAAGAATTCGCCCATCTGCGCCGGGCACGCGACCTGATGGACCGCGAGTACGCCCGTCCGCTGGACGTGCCCGCCATGGCCCGCACCGCGCTCATGTCGCCGTCGCACTTCGCCCGGCAGTTCAAGCTGGCCTACGGCGAGACGCCCTACAACTACCTGATGACCAGGCGCATCGAACGCGCGAAGGCCCTGCTGCGACGGGGTGGCCTCACCGTCACCGAGGTGTGCATGGAGGTCGGCTGCACGTCGCTCGGCTCGTTCAGCTCGCGGTTCACCGAGCTCGTCGGCGAGACGCCCAGCGCCTACCGGGCCCGCCGCCACGACGCGGTCGCCATAGTGCCCGCGTGCTGGTCCAAGGCCGTCACCCGACCGAGCAGATTTCGAGAAGCACGCGCCTGACCAGCGGGCATAGGTTCACGGGCATGAGCATCAGGATTTCCCACACGTTCCTCCAGGTTCGCGACCAGCAGGAGGCGCTGGTCTTCTACCGCGACGTGATCGGCCTCGAAGTGCAGATCGACGCCCCGGTCGAGGAGTACCGCTGGCTGGCCATGGGGTCACCGGACCAGCCCGGCGTCCAGCTCGTGCTGGAGCACCCGGAGATGGGCCGGCCGGCGGACGACGCGGTCGCGATGAAGGAGCTGATGGCAAAGGGCTCGCTGGGGTCGGTCATCTTCCAGGTGGACGACTGCGACGCCACATTCGAACGGGTCCGCGCGGCGGGCGGCGAGGTCATGCAGGAGCCGATGGACCAGATGTACGGGGTGCGGGACTGCGCCTTCCGCGACCCGTCGGGCAACCACATCCGCTTCTCCGGTCCGATCAAGGCCTGACCGTTTCCATCAACGGCTGACCGTTCGATCAGGGGCTGGCCGTTCGATCAAGGGCTGGCCGTTTCGCACGGACGTCGTTCGTGACACGATCAAGACGTGTCGACCAGCCCGCGCGACCGCGATGAGCAGGGCCGGGCCCGCAACGCGAGACCGCGTGACGGGCTCGGCCGTCCGCTGCCCTACGGGACCCCGGGCGTCGAGCGGCAGCCCGAGGGTGTGCCGCGCACGCCCGCGGAGGCGTTGGCCGAGGCGCAGCGCCTGCTCGACCTCGGCCGCCCGTTCCACGCGCACGAAGTGCTGGAGGACGCGTGGAAAACGGCGCCCGAGTCCGAACAGGAGCTGTGGCGCGGGTTGGCGCAACTGGCCGTGGGCATGACCCACTCCCTGCGAGGCAACGCGTCCGGCGCTTCGGCACTGCTGGGCCGGGGGGCGCGCAACATCTCGCCGTATCTACAAGACCCGCCGCACGGGGTGGACGTGGCGGGCCTGCTGGCCTGGGCCGCGTCGGGCACCGGCGTGCCGCGGCTGACAGTGGGATAGCACCGTGTTGATCCGGCCTTACCGGGAATCGGACCACGACGCGGTCGGCGAGATCTGCGCGCCGGCGTTCGTGGCGGGCAACGGCGAGCGCACCCCGAGCCGTTGACCTACCTGGTGCTTCAAGTTGGGCCGAATGCCTGCTTGGGGGACGTCGCGGCGGGGTAACTGGTGAGTAACCACCCCCACCTGGAGGCACCAGTGCTAGCCATCATCGCCGCGGTCATCTTCGGCCTCGCCCTCCTGCTCGACCTGGCGAACGCGTCGTTCGGCACCGTGCTCGACGGCGGGACGCTCCTGATGGCCGGACTGCTGTGCGTGGCGCTGCACCTCGCGGGTGTCGGCGCCGGGACGAAGGCGCTCAGCTTCCGCCGCCGCCGCCGCTGACCCTCTCCACCGGCGTTGCCCCGCTCCACCGGGCTCCGCCCGGTTGCCCCGCACCGCCGGGCGCGACCCCGCTCCGCCCGGCTAACCCGCTCCGCCGCCGCCGACCCGCTCCGCCGGGTACGCCCCCGCTCCCGGGTGGACAATCGACCGGTGGACGTGTCCGCGAGTCGAGTGATCCCCCGACCACCGGAGGTCGTGGCGCGGTACGCCATGGACTGGCGCCACGACCACGAGTGGACGCAGGGCATCAAGCGGGCCGAGTTGAGCACGCCCGCGCCCGGCGGCGGGTTCGGTGTCGGCGCGGAGGTGACGCGCACCGCGCACTTCCTCGGCAAGAAGATCGACTACGTGCTGCGGGTCCTGGCGCACGACCCGCCGACGCTGCTGGAGATGAAGTCGGTCGCCGGACCGTTCCCGATGCACGTGACGTACCGGTTCGACCCGGCCCCGGGCGGCGGCACGTCGGCCTCCATCCGCATCCGCGGTGACGCGAGCCGGCACTACCGGCTGGTCGGTCCGCTCATGGCGCGGTTCGTGCGGGCCAACATCCGCAAGGATCTCCGGGACCTGGCCCGCCACCTCAGTTGACGACTCAAGTCCGCGGCGGCTGACGACTCAGGTCCGCGGCGGCTGACAACTCAGGTCCGCCGACTCAAGTCCGCGGCGGCGGCGCGACGAGCAGGCACGCCACGCACGGCATGCCCTCCGGCTCGGGCAACAGCTCCGCCGAACCGACGTCGATCCGTTCACCGCACAACGTCAGCAGCGCCGACTGCGTGCCGTCCGGCAGCGGCACCAGGTGGCAGGACCGCTCCCACTCGCCCTCGAACCCACCCCGCTTGCGCACGAGCAGCACCGGGTCGTGGGAGCGCTGCGAGAAGTTCACGAGGACACCAGTTCGTCGTCGGTCACGACGCACACCACGGCGTCCGAGGTCGCGTAGAAGTCCAGCCAGTACGGCCCGCAGTGCTGCCTGACCTCGATCTGCTGCCTGACCTCGATCTGCCTAACCTCGATCTGCTGCCTGACGTCGGTGTGCCGGTCACCGGCAGCGTCCTGGGACGTCGGCTCCGTGGCTTCCGGTTCGATCACTCTTCCATCGTGCTTCGTGACCGCCGGGTAACCCAGCGTCGACGGCCGATCGGCCGGGCCGTACCCGGAAGTCGCATAGGGATCGGTTCAGCGGATCTCGCGGACCAGCTCGGCGACGTCCGGCGCCCCTTCCCACTTGCCGAGCTTGCCCAGCTCACGCAGCACCAACGAGGACTTGGTGACGCGGGCGTTGTCGAGCGCCTCGTACGCCAGCGACATGGCGTGCTCCTGTTCACCGGCCATGGCGTGCGCGTGGGCGAGCTTGGCGATGTGCACGCCCTGCTCCCACGTGCACAGCTGCCGCCACACGCGGTCCTGGACGTCCCGGTAGACCTCGATCGCACGGGTCGGCTTGCCCAGCTGCAACCAGCTCGCCGCGCGTTCCATGTCGAAGTGCTCGGCGGTGGCGCAGTAGCCGATCCAGTACTCGTCGTCGGTCCGCGGCGACACCCGCTCGAACTCCGTGCGCGCCGCGTCCAGCCGGTCCATGCAGGACGCCTCGTCGCCCGCCACGGACAGGGCGCGCGCCTCCTGCCGGAACGCGAGGGCGCGCACCATCGGGCCCAAGGCCTGCTCGCGGCAGGCCGCGCGAACCAGGCCGACCACGCGGTCGACGTCGCCGTCGGCCTCCGCCAGCTGGGACATCCGCACGTAGGAGTAGGCGACGACGTCCCGGTCGTCGGCGGCCTGGCCCTGTTCCAGCGCGCGGGTCGTCCACTGGATCGCGCCGCGCGGGTCGCCGATCTCGTCGTGCATCCAGCCGAGGAATTCGGCGTAGGTGGCGGCGATCACGAGCAGTTCCCGACGCTGTTCACCGCGCGCCGAGCGCCTCAGCACCTCGATGAAGTCGTACATCCCGCGCGCGATGGGCAGCAGGGCGCGGGAGCTGCGCCAGTTGTGCGCGTCGTTGATGATCCGCCGCAGCGACCGCAACCAACTCAGCGCGTCGTCCGCGATAGCGCCGCCGGACCCGCTGGACCCCCCGTACACGGCCGCGCTGGTGAGCGCCACGAGGGTGTCGACGTCGACACCGACCACGCCGTTCAGCAGGTCGGCGAAGCCGGGCGCGAGGCGCGTGACGTCGGCCGCGTCCATCGGAAGCGTGTTGTCGGACAGGCCGAGCAGGTGCGCCGGGATGCCCAGCAGACGCTGCAACGGCCGCAGCACGCGCAGGTCGTAGGAGATGTTGCTGCCGGACTCCAGCCGCGAGATGGCCGACTGGGAGAACCCGGCGAGCGAGCCCAGTTCGCCTTGGCGCAGCCCGTGCGCCCGCCGTGCCACCGCCACGACCGCGCCCGGCGACTGGTTGCGGACCGCCTCCCGCACTTCGCGGCTCTTCCACAGCGATCGGGGCAACGGCGGCAGCGGCGCCTCCGGGACGACCACCGCGGGCCGGCCCGTCGTCGGGTCGGTGCGATCGAGTGCCATGACCACATCCTTCCGCACAGACCCCGCATCCTGGCACCGCTCCCAGAACCGCGCGACCGCCGTTACGGGGACCACGCGACCGCCGCTCCCAGAACCGCGCGACCGCCGCTCCCAAGACCACGCGACCGCCGTTGACGGGGACCGCTCGACCGCCGCTCCCCGGACCACGCGACCGCCGTCAACGGGGACCGCTCGCCCCCCGCTACCGAGGTCGCGCGACCGTTACGGGTTCATGTGGCCGGCCACGCCGATATGCTCCGCCGGTGATCAGGGTGATGCGGGACTTCTCGACCGGTGTAGGACTGCTCGGACAGGGTTTCGGGCTGGTGTTCCGCTCACCGAAACTGCTGCTGATCGGCGCGATCCCGGCGTTGCTGACGACAGTGCTGCTGATCGGCGGCGCGGTGGCGCTGGCGGCCTACATCGACGACATCGCCGCCTGGGCCACGCCGTTCGCCGACGACTGGAACGAAGGGGTGCGCGCGGCCACCCGGTTCGCCGCCGGGTTCGCCATCATCGGCGCGTTCATCGCGATCGGGCTGCTGCTGTTCACCGCGATCACGCTGATCATCGGCGGCCCGTTCTACGAGCACATCGCCGAGACCGTGGAGGACACCCACCTCGGCGGCGTGCCCGAAGCCGACCAGGCGGGCTGGGCGAAGTCCGCCGCCGTGGGCATCCGGGACGCGGTGATGCTCATCGGCCTGGCGATCCTGTGCGCCATCCCGCTGTTCGCCGCCGGGTTCATCCCGGTCATCGGGCAGACCGTGGTGCCGGTGATCGCGGTGTGCGTCAACGCGACGATCCTCGGCATCGAGCTGACCGGCATCCCGTTCACCCGGCGCGGCCTCAAGCTCGGCGTGCGGCGGCAGGTGCTGCGCAAGCGGCGGGCCGTCACGCTCGGCTTCGCCGTGCCCACCTACCTGCTGTGCCTCATCCCGTTGGCGGCGCTGGTGGTGCTGCCGGCGGCGATGGCAGGCGGCACGGTCCTCGCGCACCGCCTGCTCCACAACCAGATCAGGTGAACGGCACCCACGCCTGAGTGGACAGGCCGTCGATCCGGGTGACCTGGATCCCGGCGGCGGACACCGTCCACAGGTCGTCGCCGATCACCAGCGCCCGGCGGATGCCCGGCTCGTAGCTCGACGCCTCGTGCCGGATCGTGCCCATCGCGGTGAACGCGCCGTCACCGAGCTTGAGCACCAGCAGTCCGCTCGGCATCGGCTCGACCGGCTTCCGCCCGACGGGCATGTTCAGCACCGGCAGCAGGATCAGGTCGCGCGCGGGCCAGTACAGGAAGGCGTGCGGGTCGAACTCGACCTCCGAGTTCGCGCCCGGCAGGTGGTGGCCCGCGACCTTGGTCGGCACGGCCGGGTCCGACACGTCGAACAGCGACACCTGCGTGCCCGTCGTGCGGCCCTGCGCAGTGGCCTCCTGGCCGACGCCGATCAGCTTCCCGTCGCCCGCCGGGTGCAGGTACGCCGAGTAGCCGGTGATCTTCAGCTCGCCGACCTTGCGCGGCTTGGCCGGGTCGGACAGGTCCAGCGTGTAGAGCGGGTCGACCTGCCGGAACGTCACCACGTACCCGACCGGGCCGACGAACCGGACGCTGTAGATGCGCTCGTCCAGGCCGAGGCCGTCGAGCCTGCCGACTTCCTGGAGCTTCCCGCCGTCCGCCTTCAGCACGGTGACCGAACTCTGCGTCGTGGGCCGCTTCTTCGGGATGCCGGGCGCGCCGGGCCCGTCACTGGACGTCGTCGCCACCCGCAGATGGCCCTGGTGCTCGGACAGCGAGTACTGGTTCAGCAGCGTGCCGCCGACCCGGCCGGACGCCACGTGCTTCGGCGGTCCGGGCTGCGAGATGTCGAACTGGTGGATCGCGGTGTCCCGCGAGGAGTTCGGCGCGGTGCGCGTCCTCGGCCGCAGGTGGTGGTCGTCTGCCACGTAGAGCGACGTTCCGGTGCCGTAGACGGTGTCGCCGTCGGCCATGATCGTCACGGCGTCGCCGTTGCCCAGGTCGCCGGGGAAGTCGAACGTCAGCACGGACAGCATGGACGTGCCCGAGTGCTGCTCGGGGTGGCTGATCCGGTCGCACGCCACCAGCGAGCCGTCCGAGCGGGAGCCGTCGGCGGCGGTCAGCTCGTAGCGCGGGAGCCACGCCCCGATCGGCGCGGTGGCGACCAGCGCCCGGTTCTCGATCAGGGATTCCGCCTCGGTGCGGCCGTCCGTCGGGTACACCCACGGCAGTCGCGGTCCGGAGTGGACGACCACGCGCACCACGCCGTCGACCTGGCGGGCGTCCACGTACCGGCCGTCCACGGTGAGCGTGTTCAGGATGCGCGGCTCGGCGGCGAGGTCGACCAACGTCACCGACGCGCCCTCGGAGTACGTCTCGTGCGGGCTGTCGACCGCGATCCGGTGCCCCGTCATGCCGTCCCCGCCGCCGACGACCAGCGCGCGGTCCTCGTGCAGCAGCAGTTGGGAGGCGTGGCCGCCGGGCACGTCGAGGGTGCCGGTGATCCGGCGGGTGGCGACGTCCAGCACGCGCAGCTTGCCGTCGGCGACCGTCACGACCCGCTTGCCGTCGGTCTTCACCAGGTCCGGCTCGTCCACACCGGCCTCGTGCGTGTTCGTCTTGGAGTGCTCGGGCGCCTCGGCCGCGACCTTCGGTGTGCCCGCACTCGACTCCGCGCCTGCCCTCGAATCCTCCACGACCTGACCGTGGGTGCTCATGAAAGGGGAGCCCAGCCCGTGAACGCCCACGTGAGGGCGGATCGCGTCGCGCAGTCCTGTCAGAGCGGTGTCGCAGGTGTCGAACGCGACCAAGTCGACCGGCACCGCTTCGATCGGCGGCACGGTCCGCCAGTCCTCCACCACGGCGGGCACGGCCGACGCCGCGCTCACCCCCACCACCAGTGCGACGCCACCGAACAGCGCCGCCCGCGAACCCCAGGGCCGTCTCGTCATGTCCACAGGACGGGACGAAGTGGCGAAAGGGTTGCGCGCCGAGTCCGACGTGGGGGGTGTAGGCCGATCGGCCTACACGAACAGTGACGTGATTGAGTAGGCCAGGACCTTGCCCAACGCCCCCGTCCGGGGCGGAGCGACACAGGAGAGTCAACATGGCCCCGAGCAAGCCCGTGGTCGAGCCGTACGAGGGCGCCCCGCCCGCCGACCTGGTGATCGAGGACATCACCGTCGGCGAGGGCCCCGAGGCGGCGCCCGGTCAGCTCGTGAACGTGCACTACGTCGGCGTTTCGCACTCGACCGGCGAGCAGTTCGACGCCTCCTGGGACCGCGGCGAGGCGTTCAGCTTCCCGCTGGGCGCCGGGCGTGTCATCGCCGGCTGGGACCGCGGCGTCGCGGGCATGAAGGTCGGCGGCAGGCGCAAGCTCGTCATCCCGGCCCACCTCGGCTACGGCGACCGCGGCGCGGGCGGCGCGATCAAGCCCGGTGAGACGCTGATCTTCGTGGTGGACCTGCTCGGCGTGAAATAGACAGGCGACCAAGGATCGTGGGCGGCCGCCGCCGAGTGGGCGGCGGCCGCCCGGTCCCCCTTGCCGCTCCGGCCGGAGAAATTCGGTGGCCGGGCGGAACCGGGCCGTTCACTATCGCGTCATCATCCTCATAGGACCGGGCAAGCCGGCCTCATAGGACCGGACATACCGGCGTCAACGCCGTCATCGAGGGGAAAGCCGCCGTGCCCGAGGACATCGGTGCGTCCGAGCGGATGCTCGGCCAGTGGCAGCAGAGCATCCAGGAGAAGGCCGAGCGCTACCAGGAGATGGCCACCCGCGTGCAGGGGATGACCATCTCCGAGGCTTCGCGCGACGGCTCGGTGCGGCTCACCATCGGGTCGAACGGCATCCTGACCCACCTGGAGATCGCCGAGTCCGCCAAGGACAAGCGGATGGCCGAGGTGTCGGCCGAGGTGATGCGGACGTTGCAGCGGGCGCAGTCTCGCATCCCGGAACTGCTCCAGCAGGCCATGGCGGAGACCATCGGCACCCAGGACGAGACGGCCAACGTCCTGTTCGACGAGGCCAAGCGCAACTTCCCCGCACCGCCGCACGAGGACGTTCCGCCACCGCCGGCGGTCGGCCGTGAGATCCGGTTCGGCATCGAGGACGACGACACGCCGCCTCCCGCCCCGCGCCCGGCCCCGCCCGCGCAGCCGTACACCCCGCAGCCGTTCAGCCCGCCGCCGCCCGCTCCCCAGCCCCCGCCGCGCCGGCCCACGCGCAGGCCGGACGACGACGACTTCGACGGGCAGTCCTTCCTCTCCTAGGCCTGTCCCGGCCCTTGCCCAGCCCCTTTCCCAGCCAACTTCCTTACCCAGCCAGCCTTTCCAGGGGGATCACATGGCCGGTTTCGAGATCGTCTCGGACACGCTCGCCGCGCACGGCAAGCAGTTGGACGACCTGGGCGCGCGGTTGCAGGGCGCGGTGGACGCGGCGAAGACCGTCAGCATGCCGACCGACGCGTACGGCATCATCTGCCAACCGTTCCGGATGATGCTCGACCCGGTCGAGCAGTGGGGGCTGGACGCGCTCCAGGGCGCCGTGGAGGCCATGGACGCCGCCGGCAAGTCGGTGAAGGACACAGTGGACCAGTACCGCGAGATGGAAGACGCGATCCGGGACAGCTTCAAGGCCGGTGAGTGATGGCGGGCGAGAACCCGCTGGTGGCGGCGCCGCCGGCTGAGCCGGGTGGTTTCGTCAACGCCGGCACCGGTGACAACGGCTGGGCGACGGGATTTTCCATCGCGGAGTCGGCGATGGACACCTACAACGGGATCAAGGACGGGAACTGGGTCGAGGCCGGCCTGGGGATGGTCGGGCTCGCGGCGGACGCGGCGGCGATGGCGATCGACCCGTTCGGGACGTTGTTGTCGTCGGCGGCGTCGTTCCTGATGGAGCACGTGCAGCCGTTGAAGGACATGCTCGACTGGTTGGCGGGCGATCCGCCGGTGATCGAGTCGTACTCGACGACGTGGAGCAACGTGGCCACCGAGTTGGGGAAGGTCGCGGAGGACTACAACAACACCGTGCGGTCGGGCACCGAGGGATGGACGGGTGCGGCGGCGGACTCGTACCGGACCAATTCGGCGATGCACGGGGACGCGTTGGCCGGTGCGGCGTCGGCGGCGGGGACCGTCGGCACGGTCGTGGGTCTGATGGGGATGGTCGTCGGGTTCGTGCGCGAGATGGTCCGTGACCTGATCGCGGACCTGGTGGGCAAGCTCATCGCGTGGGTGCTGGAGGCGGTGTTCACGCTCGGGTTCGGCACGCCGGTGATCGTCGCGCAGGCGGTGACGGCGATCTCGAAGTGGGCCGCGAAGATCGCGAAGATCATCCAGGACCTGCTGAACACGATCAAGAAGGTCTCGCCGATGCTGAAGCGTCTGGTCGAGGTCTTCGAGAAGATCATGAAGGTGGTCGGGAAGCTCGCGGGCAAGGCCACCGGGCTGGACGTGCTGGACCCGAAGAACATCAAGAAGGGCGGGTTCCTCCAGACCGGGAACGTCGACGTCGACACGCCGTCCGGGTCGCCGGGGAGCACCAGTCCTTCCTCTTCTTCGTCCTCTCCGGACTCCCCGCCGTCGACCACACGTCCGGGCGACACCACGTCCACGTCGGGTACGCCCGCGGATTCGTCGACGTCGAGGCCGGGCCGGAGCGATCCGTCCGACGTGCCTCCGCCGACGACCCGCCCCACCCGTGATCCGGGCAGTCCCGACGCTGACACGTCACCGCGCGGCAGCGCACCCGGCCCTCGGACGACCGGGCCTGGTGGCGGTGGTCCCGGGAGCCCGGCCCCTGGTGGGAACGTTCCTCACAGTGCGAGCCCCACCATCGGCGGCCCGGCCCCCGGCGGGCACGTCCCGTCAGGCACCACCGGCCCCGGCGGGAACTCCGGCGGCGGTCCCGGTGGCAGCGGCCCGTACGGCAGCCCCGGCAGTGGCGGCCCCGGCTCGGGTGGCCCCGGCAACGGCGGCCCCGGCTCGGGTGGCCCCGGCAACGGCAGCGGTGCTCCGAGCGGCGGCAGCCCCAGCGGCGGCAGCCCCAATGGTGGCAGCCCAGCCGGTGGCGGTGGCGGTGGCAGCCCCGCCGGTGGAGGCACCCCCGGCAACGGCAGCGGCTCACCGACCGCACCGACCCCGTCAAGGCTGGACCAGACCGCAACCTCGACCGCCGCCACCCCAGAAGCCCCACCGCGCGCGGACCAGCCCAACGCGCCCGCTCCATCCCGCGACCCTGGTTCCGCTCCGCAGACCAACCAGCCCGCAGCGGCTGCCGGCGGCGGCGCACCGGCAGGTGGTGGCGCGCCCGGCGGTGGCGCTCCGGGTGGCGGCGCACCGGGGTCCGGTGCCAGGCCAGGAGCGGGCGGCGGCTGGACCGGCACGCCCGGCACACCTGCAACGCCCAACACACCTTCCGCGCCCAACACACCTTCCGCGCCCAGCACAGCCGGCACGCCCAGCAACCGGGGCGACCTCGGCACGGGCGCACCGAACACCCGTAGCCCGGAAAGCCCCAGGCCGTCCTCATTCGGCCCGTCAAGCACCGGACCCACGGGTCCGTCGCACAGCGGCCCAGGCAACAGCGGCCCCACGCACACAGGTCCCGGCGGCGCTGGCCCTTCGCACAGCGGACCCGGCGGCACTGGTCCGTCACACACCGGACCCGGCAACAGCGGTCCTGCGCACAGCGGACCCGGTGGCACTGGTCCGTCGCACAGCGGGCCGTCGAACGCGGGACCGCCGCACCACCGTGGCGGGCCTCAGGGCGGCCCGTCGCCGAGCACCCACCCGGACAACGCCCGTCCCCGAGGCGGCGACGGACCCGGCGGCCACCCCACCTCCCCCGACCGCCCGAACCCCAACGGCCCCGGCCCGCACAACCAGCCCAGGCCCCACCCCGACGCTCCCCAACCACCACACCGCAGCCCGGACGGCCCACCGCAGCCCCGCCGCGACGCGGACGCCGGCACCCACCGCGCCCCGGACGGCCCACCCGCCCCACGGCGCGACCCCGACACCGGCCCACAACACCGACGAGACCCGGACAGCGCCCCCCACCCGCGCCGCGACCCCGACTCGTGGACACCGCCACGCCGCGACCCGGACGGCATGCCCAGTCCCCGACGCGATCCGGACGGTCCGCCCAGCCCTCGTCGTGATCCCGACGCCGGCCCGCAGCACCGCCGCGACCCCGAATCCCCGCACCGGGACCCCAACCGCAGCCCCAACGACCGCCCGGTCGACCGTCCGAACGACCGCACCGACGGCCGCACCGACACCGATCAGCCGAACACCGACCGTCCCGACGGCACCAACCCCGACGGCACCCACCGGGACCCGGACACCGACACCCCGGACACCGATCGCCCCGACGCAGATCGACCGGACATCGACGACGCGCACGCCCGGCACGGCGAGACGACCCCCGCCGGTATCTCGCACCACCGCGGCGACCCCGCCATGGGCGACCTACCCCACCGCGTCCCGGCCGACCCGCGCTACTTCACCGCCGACGTCCACATCACCCCCGACGGCCGCGCCCGCATCGGCAACAACACCTACACCCCCGAGCAGTACGGCGATCTCCTGCGCCGCAACGGCTGGGACGGCAAAACGCCCATCCGCCTCATCGGCTGCGACGCCGGCACGAACAACTTCGCCAACCGCCTCTCCACCCACACCGGCGCCGACGTCCTCGCGCCCACCAAACCCGCCTGGACCGACAGCAACGGCCGCGTCTACACCAGCGACGCCCACATCGGCCCCGACGGCAACCGCCAACCCAAGATCCCGCCCAACGGCGAGTGGAACACCCACCGCCCCGACGGCAGCAGCGCCAAAGCAAGCGACGACGGGTTCGCCCCCGGCACCAACACCACCGACCAGCACGACCTCGACCCGACCGACGCCAAGGACCGGGCCGCAGACGACACCACGAACGACACCACGGACGACACGGCGAACGAGGGCAGCGACGACAAGTACGCCCGCGACCCGCAGTTCGACCACCACCCGGACCAGCCGCCACCGGACCCGTCGCAGCCCCAACGGCTGGAAACGCTCGACCCGGAACGGTGCACGTTCGACGAGAACGACCTCATCACCCACTACGACGGTCGCCCGATCGACGACTACCAGCGCGAGGTGCTGACCGACCGGGCCAAGCTGATCCAGTCGAAGGTCGAGGACCGGTCGATCATCCCGGAGGAGATCCGGAACGACCCCCGCCGCAACCCGGACAAGTGGCCGACCAAGAACGTCGTCTGCGTGTCCGTGTCGATCGACCACCGCACCGGTCACGTGTACGAGTCGATCAACGGCGCGTCCACGGACGTCATCCCGAACGACAAGCTGCACCCGGTGCTGCACGAACGGCAGGAGGCCATCCGCGGCAACCCGCAGCCGGACGGCTCGACCCCCGGCTACATCCAGCCCGACCGGCGTCCGGGGCTCGAAGGCCAGCCGATGTCGAACAAGCACGGCGAGATCAGGTACGACTACCCGATCAACGACGCGCCGACCCGGCACGCCGAGGTGAAGAACGTCAACCAGATGCTGAACGACCGCGGCGTGCCCGCCGACGTGTCCCCCGAGGAGCTGGACCGCATCCTGTCCGAGATGATGGTGGACAACGCCTTCATCCCGCCGGGCAAGGGGCCGAACGCGACCGGGGACTTCCCCGACATCGCGCCGTGCTGCGCCAACTGCACCAGGATGATCGACGGCGTCCCCAGCGCGACCGAGAAGCTCACCCAGCCGCCGTTCCACCCCGAAATCCAGACGCTCCCACCGAAGGTCACCCACCATGCGAGTTGATGCCGACGACGTCGAGGACGACGGCGGCCTGGTGTTCTACCAGGGCGAGCCGTTCACCGGCGAGGTGGTCGAGCAGGGCCCGGACGGCAGCCTGGCGACCCTGTACACCTACGACACCGGCGCCGAGGACGGCCCGTACCGCGAGTGGTACCCCGACGACCGGCCGTACAAGGAGGGCACTATGCGCATGGGCCTTCCCGTCGGCCTGCACCGCAGGTGGCACCCGAACGGCGTGGTCGCCGAGGAGACCCTGTTCGGCGACCACGCCGACCACCTGGGCCACCGCAAGTGGGACGAGAACGGGAACCTCCTGGTGGACACCATGCCGCCCACGCCGTGACGGCGGGCGCGCACCGGCCGGACACCAAGAAGACGACGGCGAGCCGGTCGAAGTGAGCCGGCATGAGATGTTCCCGGCTTTCTCCGCAGGGCAGTTGGAGAAGCTGAAGCAGCTCGTCGAAGGCGACGTCGCGGCGGTCGCGACCCGCACGCCGGCGCTGAACAGCCTGCTGTCGAACGCCTTGCGCCACCTCGGCCACCAGTGCGCGGTCGACCCCAAGGGCAGCAACGGCGGCACGTGGGACAGCCTGCTGTTCGCCACGCGAGTGGGTTCGGCCATCTTCACGGTGGCCACCGCCGAACCGGGCACGACTGTCGAGCTCGACCTGGGCGACCGGTCGGTCCAGGCCACCGCGACCGGACCGGAGTACTTCGCGTCCGCGACCACCTGGCTCACCGCGACGTGGCTGGCCTACGCGGCCCGTGACGAGGCGACGATCCAGCAGCTGGCGGCGGTCCCGGTGGACGTGCTGCGCGCGGCGGACGACTCGGAGCCCGAGTACGCGTTCGCGATGGTCGACATGCTCGGCCGCTTCGCCCGCCAGGAGCCGGGCGTCGCCGAAGCGCTCAACGCCGCCCTGCGCGCGACCGACCCGGCGGGCCTGCACCCGCTCCGGCGCGACTACGTGCTCAAGATCGTGGTGCCGCTGCTCGACGTCTTCCACCACCTGGGCGACGAATTCAACCGGGCGCTGGCGGAGGCGCTGGAGCTGCACAAGGAGTACTGGACCCGTACCGACGACGACGCCGACTCCCCGTTCGGCTTCATCGCCCTCGGCCCGCTGGCGTTGGCGTCCTTCGCGCACGACACCGGGACTCCGGTCGCGGTGCGGTCCGACTACCTGCCGTCGCGCGTGGTGGACGGCACCCGGGTCCGGGAACGCGGCCTGGCAACGCCGTGACTCGGCCGACCGGACCACGTCGACGTGTTGTGGCCGTTAAGATCAGCGGCACATTGTCGGGGGGAGCCAAAGGGGTGTTCGTCGCATGAGCCAGCCAGCCACACCGCTGAACGAGCAGGAGCAGAACCAGCTCGTCAAGCAGATCGGCCGCGCCATGCTCCCCGCGCTCCCACCGGGCTGGCAGCGGGTCCGCGCCGAGTACCGGGCCGCCGGTCGGCACATCGAGGTGGACCTGGCGTTCGCCGGCCCGGACGGCCAGTGGCGGCCCGTGCGCCCGCCGATGGACATGGTGCAGCTGCTCGGCCAGCTCCGCACCGGCATGTACGAACCGGTCCGCGGCACGTGGCTGAGCGCCGTGTACGAGATCGAGGCGCCCGCGGCGTTCTCGGTCGACTTCAACGCCGAGGACGAGCCGCGCTGGCGCAACGCGCCGCCGCTGATCGGTTTCCAGGACGAGCTGCGCACGTTCCCCCGCCAGGACGAGCGCATCCCGGAGTGGCTGCGCCAACGGCTGGGTCTGCCGCCGCTCCCCACGCCCGTCGAGCCGGAGCCGGAACAGCCCGCCGCACCCGTCCAGCAGGTCCAGCAGGCTCAGGAAGGCGAACTGCGCACCGCGCACGTCTACGACGGCCGGGACGAGGAAGGCCGTCCGGTGGTCAACCGGCAGGCCATCGACCGCCAACTCGGCGACGCCCTGCTCGGCTACCTGGAAGGCGCGCCGGTCGTGCTCGCCGCACGCGACCTGGACGTGGACGAGTTCGTCCCCACCGACCGGGACGTGCCGCTGAACTTCCGCACCGACGGCGCCTGGATCTGGGCCGGCGCCGTGCCGCACTACCTGCGCAAGCACGGCCTCCCGCCGGAGCCGGACCTGGTGGAGCACATCGTGGCCCGCGGTTTCCGGCTCGGCGAGGTGGACGAGGCGACCCGCGAACGCGCGGTCGCGATGATCACCGGCGGGGCCTGACGAGCACCACCAGCACGGCGAGGCCGACCCACACGTAGGCGTTGCCGACGAGGTGCTGCCACCACGTCCACTGCAACTCCAGGTCCTTCTCGTGCGGCAGGTACCACATCGGCGCGACCAGGAACAGCAACGCGAGCAGCCCGGTCCACAGCTTCGACCGGTAGGCCAGGTAGATCAGGCCGGGCGCGATCCACACCCAGTGGTGCGACCACGACACCGGCGACACGAGCAGCCCGCCCACGGCGACCGCGAGCAGTGCCGCCACGTGGTCGTCCTTGGCGCGCGCGACGGCGACCCAGACCAGGACCACCACACCGAGGCTGAGCAGCCCCCACACGACGGTCTCCGCCGTCCCGGTCAGCCCGAGCCGGTGCACCAGGCCGCGGAACGACTGGTTGCCGACGTACGCGAGGCCACCCACCCGGCCGGGGTCGAGCAGCGCCTCGAACCAGTACTGCTTGGTGTCCGTCGGCGCGGCCACGAGACCGGCCAGCCCGAACCCGACGAACGACGCGAACGCCGTCACCACGGGCTTCCACTGGCGGCGGGGCAGGAAGAACAACACGAAGAACGCGGGCGTGAGCTTGATCGCGGCGGCCAGGCCGATCAGCAGACCACGCGGCCACTTCGTCTTCGGCAGCAGGCAGTCGAGCGCGACCAGGCCCATCAGCAGCAGGTTGATCTGGCCGAAGTCGAGCGTCTCCCGCACCGGTTCGAGCACCAGCGACCCGGCGGCCACGCCGAGGCCGACGAGCACGGCGCGTTCACCGAGGCCGTGCACGTGGCGCGCGGTCGCGAGGCAGACGACGGTGAGCAGCACGAGGCCGAGACCGGTCCACACCAGCACCGCCGCCGACCACGGCACGACCGCGAGCAGCGAGAACAGGGCCGCGGCGATCGGCGGGTAGGTGAAGGGCAGCGCGGGCCCGTCCAGCGGCTTCGGGAAGCCATCGGCGTACAGGCGCACGCCTTCCAGCCACGCCTCGCCGCCGACGCGGTACACCCGCAGGTCGATCAGGCCGGTGCCCGACCGGATGAGGACCACGGCGAGCGCGACGGCCATCACCGCCACCCACACGCCGACGACCCGCTTGTCCGTTCGAACCGGCACCGCCACCGAACACCCCCGATATGTCTTCCGGCGGCATCGTAGCCGGCGGCCGGGACGACCTGCCGATGCCCCGAGTGAGGTCGACATCACCATGCCCCACCTCGCTCGTTTACGTAGGGTGGCGAAGTGTGCGCACACAGTCGAGCACTTCGGACGATCGGGTTACCTGGGCGCACAAAAGCGCACGCACGGGATACCCTGTGCGCATGAGTCCCGCGCTGGAGTCGGTGTTGGCCAAGGCAGGCCTCCAGGTCACCCCGGACGAGTTCCTGTCGCTGGTGGCCGATGCGGCGAAGAAGCTGGCGCCGCCGCACCCCGATCCGGCGAGCTACTTCCCACCGGACCAACGCGACGCGCTGGTCGAGGTGGGCCTGGACCTGAGCCCGCACCGCGTCAGCGACGACCAGGGGCGCGCGCGGACCGTGGTGGCGCACGCCGTGCTGCGGGACTCGGCGCTGACCGTGGCCGAGGCCGCCCGCCAGCTGGGCGTGGACACCAGCCGCATCCGGCACCGGCTGGGCGTCGGCCGCCTGGTCGGCTGGAAGGACCGGGGCAGCTGGCGGCTGCCCGCCTGGCAGTTCGCCGGCGGTGGCGTGCTGCCGGGGCTGGAGGCCGTGCTGGCCGCCGTGCCCGCGGACCAGCCCGCGCTGGTGGTGGCCGGGTTCATGACGACCGAGCAGGAGGACCTGTTGGTGGACGGCAAGCCGACGACGCCGCGCGAGTGGCTGCTGGCGGGTGGCGAGCCGCGCCGGGTGACGGCGCCGGCCGCGCAGCTCGGCACGCCTGCCTGACCCGACCGCGACAACCGACGACCGCCACAACTCCATCCAACGGCCAACACCTCCGACCGCCGGCAACACCAACGGCCGGCGACACCGACCGCGAGACACCGGCTGCCGAAAACCCCCCGCGACAACCCTGCCGACGACGACGCCGTCGGCCACGAGACCTGCCGTCGATGACCTTGCCGTCGATGATCCTGTCGCCGAGAACCTTGGACGCGAATGTCACGGCTTCCCTTGCCGCCCGCTCCCGCTGTGCTCCAGGCGAACCTGCGCCGCACCGAGGACGTCGTGGCGGTCCACCGGGCCACCCGCTTGGTGCGCATCTTCGCCGCGAAGGGCCTGCACCCGCAGCGGTGGAACAGCTTCCGGTACACCGGGCCCCTGCCGCACGCGCGGTTCGACACCCAGCCACCCGGCCCCGACGGGTCGCCCACGCACGCCCACGACCAGGGGGTGCTGTACTTCGGGCTGTCCGTGCGGACGTCGGTGGCGGAGGTGTACCAGGCGACGTCCGTGGTGGACCGGCGGACGCGCAGCCCGTTCCTGGTGGTGCTGCGCCCCCGGCGGACCCTGCGGCTGCTCGACCTGGCCGGGCTGTGGCCGACCAGAGTGGGCGCCTCGCAGGAGATCAGCTCCGGGCCGAAGGCCGTGACGCAGCAGTGGGCGCGGGCCATCCGGGCGGCCTACCCCGAGTTGGACGGGCTCTGGTACCGGTCGTCGATGGACTCCGGCGATCCCGCCGTGTGCCTGTGGGACCCGCCGGGCGGCTCCGGGCTGCCCGTCTCACCGGACGTGCTGCTGCCGTTGGAGCACCCGGGCCTGGACCTGCCGCTGGCGCGGGTGTGCGAGGAGCTGAACTACACGCTGCTCGGGTGACGCGCGGGCCGCTCAGACCTTCGTCGCCTGCCTGCCGCGTTTGCGTGGCGCGGGCAGGAACCGGCCGTACCTGACCTCGGGCAGGTGCTGGTCGCCCAGTTCGTAGCGGTGCACCAGCCCGTCGTGCCGCCAGCCGTGCGACTCGTAGAACGCCCGGCTCTTGGTGTTGTCCTGGAACACCCACAGGACCGCGTACCGGAAACCCTGCTCCATCAGGTGGCGCACCGCGGCCTCGTGCACCTCGTGGCCCGCGCCCCGACCGTGGTAGCGGGGGTCGGCGTAGATCGCCACCAGCTCACCCGTGTGCAGGTCGGGGTGGGCGTCCTTGGACTCGCGGACCGCGTCGACCGCGCAGTACGCCCCGATCTTGCCGGTGCCGTGCTCGACCGCGACGAACACCCGGCTGGGGTCCGGCAGCCGCAGCACCCGCGCCCACGCCGGGAGCCTGCTCTCGGGCAGCATCCGGTCCAGCACCGGGTCGTCCACTATCCCCCGGTACGAGTGCTGCCAGGCGTCGACGTTGATCCTGGCGATCTCGGGCGCGTCGTCGGGCTGTCCGGCCCGCACGGTCCACTGCATCGGGAGAGCGTGCCGCACGCACGGCACCGTCCGCTAGCCCCGCCGCGCCGGGCCGGGGCAGAGGTAACCCGCATAGGAGATGCCCTTCACCCGGAAGCGGGTCGCCCGGAACCTGTTCGGGTCGAGGTCGTGGAAGCGGGTGCGGACCACGTCGTCGAACAGCCGCTCCGAGATGATCAGCACCAGGTCGCCGTCGGCCAACGCGAGTTCGCGGCGGACCACCTTGGCGTCCAGGAGCCGGCTCGTCACGATCGGCGCGTCGCCGACCAGCCCGAACCGGCCCGCGGTGAGCGTGCCGCAGTGCATCGCCACCCTCATCCGCAACGGGGTGCCGGCGCGGCGCAGTTCGGCGAGCGCGGCGGCCAGCGCGTCGGTGAAGTGGGCGATCACCCACGCGGTGTCGGCGTCGGCCGGCAGCACCGCCAGCTCGCCGTCGCCGCGGAGCTGTCGGTACCAGTGGGATCGGTCCAGTCCGGCGTGGTGGGCGGCGAGGTCCATGACCTCGCCCAGCCTCGACTGCACCAGGGACTGGTCCAGCGCGTCGAGCTTGCTGTACCCCTCGACGTCCACGGCCACCACGAGGCGGTAGACCAGTCCGTCGAGCGGTGTCATGGTGTCTGTTGTCACCACCACAGCATCCGGCCGTCCGGTCGCCGGAAGTAGGGCGAACGCCGGGTTTCCCGTTTCCGGCCGGTTTCCGGTTCCCGGCGGCTTTCGAAACCGCTCAGGCGCAGGCGACCTCGGCCAGCACGTCCAGGTCCACGATCGTGATCGCCCGGTACCCCATGCTGATGACGCCGCGGTCCCGCAGCACGCGCAGTTCGCGCCGCGCGGTGTCCTCCTCCACGCCGACCAGCGACCCGAGCTCGCCCTGCGTGAGGCCCAGCTTCAGCGTGACGCCGTACGGTCCGGGTCTGCCGTAGGCGTCGGCCAGGTGGTTGAGCACGCGGGCCAGCCGCACCACCGCCGAGTAGCCGTTGACGTCGACCCGGCGCTGCTGGTTCCAGCGCAGCGTCTTCATGATCATCCGGGTGAGGGCGAGGTTCGCCTCGGGGTGCTCGCCGAGGAACCGCTGGAACTGCGCCGACGCCACCACCCGCGCTCTGGTGTCCACGCACGCGGTCACGGTCGCCGAGCGCGGTTCGCCGCTCAGGAACGCCATCTCGCCGACGACGTCGCCGCCGACCTTGATGTTGAGCAGCGCGACCCGCCCGTTGCCGAGCGTCTCGGTCACCTTGACCAGCGCCTGCACCAGCACCACGACGTAGTCGGACCGCTCGGACTCTCGCATGATCACGTCACCGCGCCGGAACAGCTTCGGCACTCCGAGGCCGAGCAGTGCGGTCTGCGCGACAGGACCGAGCGTGTCCAGATAGGTTCCGACGGGCCAGTTCGACGGGATCGCCATCGTGCCTCCCTCCGCGAGCAACCAGTCTGCCGCCCGCGGAGGTCGCCGATCCCGGCTTTTGCCGTATTTCAGACCAAATGGCGGCCCCACCACTTCAACACCGCGTCGAACCGCTGCTTGCGGTGGCGCGGCTTGCCCGAGCGGGTGAGTTCGTGGCCTTCACCGGGGAACACCAGCATCTCCGCCTCGACGCCGTTGCGGCGCAGGGCGACGAACATCCGCTGTGCCTGTTCGAGCGGGCAGCGCCAGTCGTGCTCGGAGTGCACCACCATGAACGGCATGGTGATCTTCTCGGCGTAGGTGAGCGGGCTCATCGCGCGCTGCGCCTCCGGGCTGGGCCCGCAGTAGGCGTCTGCGAAGAACCAGCCGATGTCCGACGACCCGCCGAACGAGTCCCACGCGTTGACGGCGCGCTCACTCCACGCGGCGCGGAACCGCTCGCCGTGGTGCGCGGCCAGCCATGAGGTCATGAACCCGCCGTACGAACCGCCCATCACGCCCACGCGGTCGGCGTCGAGGGCCGGGTCCTCCAGCGCGATGTCCAGCACGGCGAGGACGTCGTCCACGTCGACCGTGCCGAACGCGCCGATCACCGACTGGCCGTGGGCCTGGCCGTACCCGGCAGAGCCGCGCGGGTTGGGCAGCACGACCGCGTACCCGGCCGCGGCGTACACCTGGGCCTCGTCGAAGAAGCCCCAGCCGTGGTACATGAACGGGCCGCCGTGCACGGCCAGCACCACCGGGTGCGGCCCTTCGCCCTCGGGCAGCACGACCCAGCCGTGCACCGGGTAGCCGTCGGGCGCGGCGCCGGTCAGCTCCTTGGCCGGTCGCAGCGGCGCCTTCGAGCCGAAGTCGGTCAGCGTGCCGCCGCCCACGAGCACGACCTCGCCGGTGTTGTCCGAAGTGGACACCACGGCCACGATCCGGTCGCCGTCCGCGGCGAACGACTTCACCTCGGCCCGTTCACCGGCCAGCACTTCCAGGTCGGCCAGCACGGCGTCGTCGGCGTCCAGCGGCACCCGGCGCAGCTCGATCGCGCCCCGGTTCCGCACCGCCACGAGCACGCCCGCGTCGGTCACCACCGGCGGACCGGCGGCCTTCTCGCAGTCCACCGTCTCCATGTCGGTGAGCCGGGTGACCCGCTCACCGTCGAACCGCCACAGGCTCATGTTGCGCGCGATGGCGGCCTGGCCAGGCGCCTGCTCGGGCGAGTAGAACAGCACGCCGCCGTCGGGCAGCGCGACCGGGTACGCGGCCCCGCCCCGGGTGCGCACGACCAGTTCGGGCGTGCCACCGGACGCCGGTGCGGAGTACACGTCGTTGTTGAACGTCTCGGTCGCGCCGAGGTCTCGTTCGGCCACGAACAGCACCCGCTCGCCGTCCGCCGTCCAGGCCGGATCGACCGCGGAGAACGTGCCGTCGGTCAGCTCCACCGGCTCGGCGTCCGGGTCCAGCGCGTCCACGGTGAACACCCGCGAGTGCCGGTCGGCGGTGAAGCCGATGTCGTCCAGCCGGTAGTCGAGCCGGGTGATGTGGCGCGGCGCCTCGGCGTCCGGCGTCGGGGCTTCCTCGCCCTCGGCGACCGGCACGCCGTGACGGCCGGGCTCGGGCACCCGCGAGGTGAACGCGATCCGCCGCGAGTCCGGCGCCCACACCGGCACGCCCGCGCCCAGCGCCAAGTCGGTGACCCGACGCGCCTCGCCGCCGTCGGCCGGCATCACGTGCAGCTGCGGCGGCTTGCCACGGGCGGTGACGCGCAGGAACGCGACCCAGCGCCCGTCCGGTGAGATCCGGGGGGCCAGGTCGCGTTCCGCCCACGTCCAACGACGCGTCCCGCCGCCGTCCGGGGCGACGCGGTGCAGGCCGCCCCGGTAGGCGTTCGCGCTGACGTCCGGGCAGGTCACGTCCACCAGGACGAGGTCACCGCGCACCGACACGGAGCCGGGCAGGGTCAGCGATCGCAAGTCATCGGGGCGCACGCCTCAGGACGCTACCGCACCGATTCTTAGCAAGACTCACGAGAATTTGACGCTCACAGATGGTCACTCCCGGACGCCTGCTCAACCGCCTCGGCCGCGTCCCGCTTCACCTTCACGAGGCTCGCGATGGTGGTGATGGCCAGCACACCGATGATCACCGAAAGCGACAGCTCGATGCCGATGGTCGGCACGTGCAGCGGCTCGCCGCCGTTGATGAAGCCCAGCGAGTTGGTGTGCAGCGCCTCCAGGATCAGCTTCACGCCGATGAAGCCCAGGATCACCGACAGCCCGATCGACAGGTACACCAGCTTGCTCAGCAGGCCGCCGAGCAGGAAGTACAGCTGGCGCAGACCCATCAACGCGAACGCGTTCGCGGTGAAGACCAGGAACGGCTCCTTGGTCAGGCCGAAGATCGCCGGGATGGAGTCGAGCGCGAACAGCAGGTCCGTGGTGCCGATGGCCACGATGACGATGAACATCGGCGTGACGAACCGCTTGCCGTCGATCCTCACGAACGACTTGGCGCCCTCGTAGCCGGCGGTCACCGGGTACACCTTGCGGACGAGCCGCAGCGCGATGTTCTCCTTGTACTCCTCTTCCTCTTCGTTGTGGTCCGTCCGCGCCAGCTTGTAGCCGGTGTAGATGAGGAACAGGCCGAAGAGGTAGAAGACCCAGCTGAACTCCGCGATGACCGCCGCGCCCACCGCGATGAAGATGCCGCGCATGACCAGCGCCATCAGGATGCCGATCAGCAGCACCTTGTGCTGGTGGATCGCGGGCACCTTGAAGGTGGTCATGATGATCAGGAAGATGAATAGGTTGTCGACGCTCAGGGAGTACTCGGTGATGTACCCGGCGAAGAACTCGCCCGCGTAGACACCACCGGACCAGAACCAGATCCCGATGCCGAACAGGACCGCGACACCGACGTAGAAGGTGACCCACCGGGCAGCTTCACCGATGGTGACTTCGTGCGGTTTGCGGTCGACGATGAAGAGGTCGATGGCCAGCAGGACCACCAGGCCGGCGATCGTGGCAAACCACAGCCACACGGGTACAGACATCAGACAGTTACCTCCGGTGCATCGCGCGCACGCCAATGACCGGAGGTCTCCTCCGCCGGTTCCGTAGAACCGACCGGCGGCACCGGGAACCTCACGCCAGGCTCCGTGCTGACGACACCGCCGCGAGGGAGTACTCCCCTCCACGCTGGACACAGTCTCACGCATGAATGCGGTTTCGCGCCAGCGGAGGTGATCAGACGCACCCGTCCGGGGCCTTCCGAACGACCGTGACGCGCCTGAGGGGCGACCCGCTCGACTGACAGCCCGTTCTCAGGCAATCGCGCATATGGTCAACGCCGTGGCCTCCCTAAACCGCCTCCGCGGTAGGTGGTCGCTCCCCGCGCTCGTCGTGTTGGTCGCCCTTGTGGGCGCCTTCGTCGTATGGACGCGCCAGGGAGACGACCCCGCCCCGGTGAGCACCCGCGAAGCGGTGATCGACGTGCCGGAAAGTCCGGACAGCGACCGCACCGTGCAGATCGACACAACCCTTTACCTGCCCGAACGCACACCCGCGCCCGCCGTGCTGCTGCCGCACGGCTTCGGCGGCAGCAAGGCGAGCGTCGCGGCCCAGGCGAACGAGCTCGCGCAGCGCGGGTTCGTGGTGCTGGCCTACTCGGCGCGCGGCTTCGGCCGCAGCAGCGGGCAGATCGCGCTGAACTCGCTGGACCACGAGGTCCGCGACGCGCGGAAGCTGCTCGACTGGCTGGCCACCCGGGAGGAGGTGGTGACCGACGGTGGCGGTGACCCCAAGGTCGGTGTGACCGGCGGCTCGTACGGCGGCGCGCTCGCGCTGTCGCTGGCCGGCGTCGACCAGCGGGTGGACACCATCGCGCCCGTCATCACCTGGAACGACCTCGGCCAGGCGCTGCTGCCGAACTCGGCGAGCGCCGACGGCGTGGCCGGCGAGACCCCGTCACCCGGCGCGTTCGCCGACGACGGCGTGTTCAAGCGGTCGTGGGCGGGCATCTTCTTCTCCGCCGGCCTGTCCGGCGCGGACACCGCGAACCCGGGCCAGGAGGCCTCCGAGCCCGGTCAGGACGACGACGACGCGGCCCCTGCGGCCACTGCGGCCACCACGCCGCCCCAGCAACAGGGCGACCCCCGACCGGCAGGTCCGGTCAACGGCGCCTGCGGCCGTTTCCAGGCCGACGTCTGCGCCGCGTACACCGAGGTCGCCACCACCGGCAAAGCAGGACCGCAGACCCTCGAAATCCTCCGCCGAGCCTCCCCCTCAGCGGTCACGAACAAGATCACCCAGCCGACGCTGCTGGTCCAGGGCGAGCAGGACACCCTGTTCGGCTTGGACCAGGCCGACGCCAACGCCCGCGAGATCGCCGCGAACGGCGCGAAGGTCAAGGTCGTCTGGTACTCCGGCGGCCACGACGGCGGTTCGCCCGGCCCTGAGCTGCGCGGCCAGATCGCCGACTGGATGGCGTTCCACCTGGAAGGCAAGGGCACCGATCCCGGCACGGCGTTCGAGTACACGGTCGTCGGAGCGTTCCGCAGCAGCGGGGCGCCGTCCCTGCGCAACGTCGTCGCACCGAGCTACCCCGGCCTCAACGGCGCAGCCCGCACCGAGCGCAAGGACATCGAACTCTCCGGCCGCGAGCAGATCGTGGTCAACCCGGCCGGCGGCAACCCGGCGGCGGTGTCCAGCCTGCCCGGTCTCGGATCGGCATTGGCCGGGTCGAGCTCCTTGTCGTCCAGGCTCTCCCTCGACCTGCCAGGTCAGGCGGCGGTGTTCCAGAGCGAGCCGCAGACCGCGCAGACCCTCCTGACCGGCGCGTCCACCGTGAAACTGCGGGTCGCCGCCGTGCCCGGCCAGCCCGTGCCCCCGGAAGGCGCGGTCCTGTTCGTGAAGCTGTACGACGCGGACGGCAGCGGCGTGCGGACGCTGCCAGGCTCCGCCGTAGCCCCGGTACGCGTGGCCGTGCCCGCCGACGGCACCCCGGTGGACGTCACCGTGACCCTGCCCGGCGCGGTGCGCCCGGTCGAAGCGGACCACCGCCTGCAACTCGTCGTGTCGACCACCGACATGGCGTACGCGAACGCGGAGGAGCCCGCCGCCTACCGCATCTCCCTGGCCGCACCGACCCTGTCGGTCCCGGTGGTCGCAGGCGTGAACGCGACCAGCGACGTGCCCACCGCGGCCCTCTGGGGCATCGCGATCGTCCTGGCCATCGTCGTCATCACCGGCGTGGTGGCCTGGTTCCGCCGCAGGCTGACCGCCGACGTCGACCCGGACCTCGAATCCGTGCCACTGGTGATCGAGAACCTGACCAAGTCCTACCCCGGTGGTCTGACCGCCGTGAAGGACCTGTCGTTCCGGGTGGAGCACGGCCAGGTACTAGGTCTGCTCGGCCCGAACGGCGCGGGCAAGACCACCACGCTGCGCATGTTGATGGGCCTGATCCGGCCGACCGAGGGCGGAATCCGCGTGTTCGGCCACCGGGTGAGCCCAGGCGCACCCGTGCTGTCCCGGATCGGTTCGTTCGTCGAGGGCTCCGGCTTCCTCCCGCACCTCTCCGGCGCCGAGAACCTGAAGCTCTACTGGGCGGCGACCGGCCGTCCGCTGGAGCAGGCGCACATCGAAGAGGCCCTGGAGATCGCGGGCCTCGGCAACGCCGTGAACCGCCGGGTGCGCACCTACAGCCAGGGCATGAGGCAGCGGCTGGCGATCGCCCAAGCGATGCTCGGCCTGCCTGACCTGCTCGTGCTGGACGAGCCGACCAACGGCCTCGACCCGCCCCAGATCCACCAGATGCGCGAGGTCCTGCGCCGTTACGCGGCGGCGGGCCGAACGGTCCTGGTGTCGTCGCACTTGTTGGCAGAGGTCGAGCAGACGTGTTCGCACGTCGTCGTCATGCACAAGGGCAAGCTCGTGGCGGCCGGTCTGGTCGACGAGATCGCGACGGGCAGCGGCGAGGCGAGCTTCCGAGTCGACCAACCGGACGAAGCGGCCACCGTCCTACGCAGCCTGTCCGGCGTGCACGACGTGCACGTGGACGGCGAACAGGTCCACGCCAGCCTCAACGGCATGCCACGCGCGACCGCGTTGCAGGCCCTCGTGGCAGCAGGCGTCGCCGTGGACCAGGCCGGCCCCCGTCGGCGGTTGGAAGACGCGTTCCTCGAGTTGGTGGGCGAATGAGCGAGAACGGTGTACACACTGATCCGGCCGCGATCTCCGATCTCACGGACGCGGCGGAGGCCGAGCACTCCTCGGTAGCGCCGGACGGCTCGAAGGTCGGCTACCGAGCAGGCCGAACCCTGCCCGTCCGGGTCGAGCTGATCCGACAACTACGCCGCAGGCGGACGCAGTTGGTGCTGGGTTTCCTGGTGCTGCTGCCGTTCATCCTGGTGGTGGCGTTCGAGCTGGGGCAGGCGTCGCCGAACCGCCGTGCGGGCGGTTTCGTGGACCTGGCCACGGCCAGCGGCGTCAACTTCGTGATCCTGACGCTGTTCGTCAGCGGTGGCTTCCTGCTGCCGATGATCGTGGCGTTGTTCTTCGGCGACACGATCGCGTCCGAGGCGTCGTGGTCGTCGTTGAAGTACTTGCTGGCCGCACCGATCCCCCGCCACCGCCTGCTCCGGCGCAAGGCCCTGGCCTCCGGCTTGATGTCGGTCTTCGCACTGGCACTCCTGCCCGCGATCGCGCTCGGCGTCGGCGTCATCTGGTACGGCGCGGGAGAAGCAGTCTCACCAACCGGTGAGGCCGCGTCCTTCGGCGCCGGTGTCTACGGCATTGCGCTGGCCGTCGTCTACATCTCGATCCACCTGTTCTGGGTGGCAGGCCTGGCGCTGTACCTCTCGGTGTCGACGGACGCGCCCCTCGGCGCGGTCGGCGGCGCGGTGGTGGCGTCGATCGTGTCGCAGATCCTCGACCAGATCACGGCGCTGGAGGGCCTGCGGGACTACCTGCCCACGCACTACGCGTTGGCGTGGGTGGACCTGCTGTCGTCCGACGTCGACTGGTCGCAGATGGCGAAGGGCACCTTCTCCGCCCTCGCCTTCGGCTCGTTCTTCACCCTGCTGGCAGCCCGCAAGTTCGCCCGCAAGGACATCACCAGCTGACCAGGGGAAACGGCGCACCGGGACATCCCCGGTGCGCCGTTTCTCTAAGCTGATCAGGTGACTGTCTACACGGACGAGGAAAGCCGGACCCTGCGCACGGCGGTCTTCGGCGCGATGGTGCTGGTGTCCACCGCGGAGCCGGGTGCCCTGGACGAGGAAAGCCACGCGGGAATCCGTGCCATGGCAACGTTCTCACCACACCTACGCCACCTCCTGGGCGCCGCCCGCCCCGAACTACCCGCCGGCACCACCACCGACGTGGAAAACGGCGTACTGGAAGCACTGCAGAACTCGATGGCAATCCTGGCCACCAAAGCCCCCCAGGAAGCCACCACATTCCCCACCGCCGTACTGGCAATCTGCAACGAAGTCGCCGCAGCCGACGGCCAAGTAGGCCAAGCCGAACACGAAGCAGTAACCAAGATCCGCGCAGCACTAACCCGATAAACCCCGCCACCCGCACCAAACCGACAGTGGCCGCAGAGGCTCGATTTGACATGGGTTCGGGTGTCGTAGGCTGGTCGAAGCCGGGCAGGCTTGGCGGACGCTCTTCCCGCCACGCCTGCCCGGCTTTGGCCTGCCTGTGGCGCCTGTAAGGGCCCCATGTCAAATCGAGCCGGCCGCACCGACCGGGGGATACCCCTACTTAACCCCAGCCGCGTCCATCCCCCGCAACTCCTTCTTCAAATCCTGAATCTCATCCCGCAACCGACCCGCCAGCTCGAACTGCAACTCCCGAGCCGCGTTCATCATCTGATCAGTCAACTGCTGCACCAGATCCGCCAACTCGGAACGAGCCATCGTGCCCGTTCCCCGATCCACCAACACCCCGGAACTCGCACGCCCACTGGCACCAGGATCACCAGTCGGCTTCTTCCCACGCGACGTGTTACGACCCGACCCCCCGGGCGCGATGGCGTCCTCGGCCTCCGCGTACACCTGCTCCAGAATGTCCGTGATCTTCTTGCGCAACGGCTGCGGGTCAAGCCCGCGCTCCTCGTTGTAAGCGACCTGCTTGGCCCGCCGACGATTGGTCTCGTCAATCGCGTGCCGCATCGAGTCCGTGATCCGGTCCGCGTACATGTGGACCTCGCCGGACACGTTACGAGCCGCACGGCCGATCGTCTGGATCAGGCTGGTCCCCGAACGCAGGAAACCTTCCTTGTCCGCGTCGAGGATCGCCACCAGCGACACCTCCGGCAGGTCCAACCCCTCCCGCAGCAGGTTGATGCCGATCAACACGTCGTAATCACCCAGCCGCAACTGGCGCAGCAGCTCCACCCGGCGCAGCGTGTCGACCTCGGAGTGCAGGTACCGGACCCGGATCCCCAACTCCAGCAGGTAGTCGGTCAGGTCCTCGGCCATCTTCTTGGTCAGCGTGGTGACCAGGACCCGCTCGTCCTTCTCCGCCCGCACCCGGATCTCGTGGACCAGGTCGTCGATCTGACCCTCGGTCGGCTTGACCACGACCCCCGGGTCGACCAGGCCGGTAGGCCGGATGACCTGCTCCACGAACTCGCCACCCGCCTGCCCCATCTCGTACGGGCCGGGGGTGGCCGACAGGTAGACCGTCTGCCCGATCCGGTCGGCGAACTCCTCCCACGTCAACGGGCGGTTGTCCATGGCGCTCGGCAGCCGGAAGCCGTGCTCCACCAGGTTCCGCTTGCGCGACGCGTCGCCCTCGTACATGCCGCCGATCTGCGGCACCGTCACGTGCGACTCGTCGATGACCATCAGGAAGTCGTCCGGGAAGTAGTCGATCAGGGTCGCCGGGGCGGTGCCCGCACCGCGGTCGTCGATGTGCCTGGAGTAGTTCTCGATGCCGTTGCAGAAGCCGACCTGGCGCATCATCTCGACGTCGTACGCGGTGCGCATGCGCAGGCGCTGGGCCTCCAGCAGCTTGCCCTGCCGCTCCAGCGTCGCCAGCCGGTCGGCCAGCTCCGCCTCGATGTTGCCGATCGCCTTCTCCATCCGCTCCGGACCCGCGACGTAGTGGGTGGCCGGGAAGATGCGCAGCTCGTCCACCTCCTTGACCACGTCACCGGTCAAGGGGTGGAGGTAGTAGAGCTTGTCGATCTCGTCGCCGAAGAACTCGACCCGCAGCGCCAGCTCCTCGTACGCCGGGATGATCTCGACCGTGTCACCCCTCACCCGGAACGTGCCGCGGTTGAACGCGATGTCGTTGCGGGTGTACTGGATGTCGACCAGGGCGCGCAGCAGCAGGTCGCGCTCGACCTCGCCGCCCACCTCCAGATTGATCGACCGGTCGAGGTACGACTGCGGCGTGCCGAGGCCGTAGATGCACGACACGGACGCGACCACGATCACGTCACGCCTGGTCAGCAGGCTCATGGTAGCCGAGTGGCGCAGCCGTTCGACGTCTTCGTTGACCGAGGAGTCCTTCTCGATGTACGTGTCCGTCTGCGGGATGTACGCCTCGGGCTGGTAGTAGTCGTAGTAGCTGACGAAGTACTCCACCGCGTTGTCCGGGAAGTACCCCTTCAGCTCGTTCGCCAGCTGCGCGGCCAGGGTCTTGTTCGGCGCCATCACCAGCGTCGGCCGCTGCACCTTCTCCACCAGCCAGGCCGTCGTCGCCGACTTGCCGGTGCCGGTGGCGCCGAGGAGCACCACGTCCTTCTCCCCGGCACGGATGCGCCGTTCGAGCTCCGCGATCGCCGCGGGCTGGTCGCCCGCCGGCTGGTAGTCGCTGACCACGCGGAACTTCCCGTCGGTACGGGGGATGTCACCGACGGGACGATGCGACGAGTGCGCCTTGACCGGGATCTCGGTAGGGAAAGCCACGAACACGACGGTACGCCGGGGGTACGACAATCTCCCATCGCCCCAGGTCAGCAGTTGCAGTCGCACCCCGAGCAGCCCGAACAGCCCGAGCAGTCCGGGCACGAGCAGTCCCCGCACGAGTCGTTCGGCTTGCCGCTGAACGGCCCGGGGAAGGGGTCGCGACAGCACTGCTGGCAGGTGCCGCACTGGTAGAGCACCGCCAGACAGCCCAGGAGGATGCCGCGGCTCACCGGCGGCTCCTTCAGCTTGGGCCAGCACCACAGCCCGCTACCGGGCTTCATCGGCCCACCGCCGCGCTTCTTCTTGCCACCGCTCGGCGGCTCAGGCGGCCCCCCGCCACCCGGCGCGCCCGGCGGCGGCACATGACCAGGCGGCGGCACGCTCCCGGGATGAACGGGCTGCCCATACTGCCCGGGCGGCGGGTACGGACCCGGTTGCCCATAAGGCCCAGGCGGCGGGTACATCCCCGGCCCAGGCTGCCACCCAGGCGGCGGAGGCGGGTTGTGCACGTGCGGCCCACCCGCACCCCCATGCCCATGCCCATGCGACTCACCAAAAGCCCGCCGAATCGACTCCTGCACCTCATGCACCAACAGCACGTGCACCAGCCGGTCGTCCGCGAACTCCACTTCCTTCAAAGCGAGCTTGATCCCCAACGCCGCGTCATCGCACAACCGCCGCGCCTCGTCCACCGTCGTCCCAGTAGCCGACAACGGGTTCCAAGCCCCAGAAGCCCGATCAGCCTCCAGGTCCTCCACCGCGTCCAGCAGGTGCGCCGTCCGCCCGAACAGCCGCCCCACCTCGCGCAACGGCTCCGCGTTCCCCGGCCGCCCGGCCAACACGGCGGTCTGCGCCACAGCCTCCCCCGCTGCCGTCTCCGTCGGCTCGGTCACCACGACCACCGACGACCCCACCCCAGCCGACGCCTCGACAGACGACTGCCGCCGCACCGCGTCCACCAGCACAGCCGTGTCAAACCCCAGGTCCAACCCGGTGGCCGAGGCCTGCGCGGCCCACCGCCGCGCCACCTGCCTCCCGACCCCACGCATCGGCGCACGCGCGAACACGCCATCACCATCGGACACGTGGTCGCCGACCTTCGCCGACGCCAGCACCAGCGACACCGTCGCGGCCAACCGCGCACCAGCCCCCACGGCCACGTCCGCCGACTGCATCCCACGCAGCGCGCACGGCCCCGCGGCACGCCTCGACCGTCCCACCTGCGCCTCGACCAGCGCGGAGATGACCAGACCGTCGTAATTGGTGACCACCCGCGCCATGTGGCCGTGGTCGTCGCGCAACGCCAGGCACAACCCGCACAGGTGGGCCAGCCAGGACTCTCGCAGCTCAGGGCCCAGGCGGTTGCGACAAGGGCGGATGATGCCGAACATGGCAGGAAGACTAAGCGATCATCATCCTTTTGGGTGACAGGAAGGGGCATCCCAGGAGGGTCGTTGCCTAAAGTCGCTCTTGTGACGTCGAGTGCCGCCGGGACCCGCATGCACATCCACCCGCCGAAGATCGAGTACTTCGACCTCGACGCGAAGAGCAACACCGATCCCAAGGGCTACCTGCGCGGGGTCGAGGAGTACCGGCTGACGCAGGACGGCCTGTACATGTTCCGCCCGGTGCCCGGCCACCCGCACCTCACCCACTTCGAGTCCTGGCTGCTGCCCGCGCACGGCCTGCGGCTGACCCGGCAGTCCTGGCACCCCGGCCACGAGCGCGACTACGACCTGTACGTGGACGTGGTCGAGATCAGCTCCAGCGGTTCGGTGTGGAAGACCGTCGACCTGTACCTGGACCTGGTCGTGCGCACCGGCCGGAGCGTGACCGTGCTGGACACCGACGAGCTGCTGACCGCCCTCGACCAGGGCCTCGTCCAGGCTGACCGGGCGCAGTGGGCGCTGGAGACGACGTACCGCGCGGTGGCCGGGATCGCGGCGCACGGGCACGACGCGGTGCGCTGGCTCGCGTCCCAGGGCACGGTCACGACATGGCGTCCCCGGTAATACAGACGGTCACACTTGCTGGTCAACCGCCATCGGTGTCCCGTCACCTGATAGAGACCGCGTACCACACAGACCGTGATGTAACGAATCAACCCGCATAGTTACGCGGAGCACATCTCCGGCTACCCTCGGGTCGCGTGGGAGCGGTCATCACACCTCAGCTGGTCGACGTTGTCGACACCGTCAGCGCAGTTCGCAGCTACTCCAGTGGGATGTCGCGGTACCTGTCTACCTGTCGGGTGGAGCCCTGGGGTCTGCGGCTCGAATGCCCCACCCCGGACGATCCGTTCTCCGATTCCGAGGTCACCTGGTTGATGCCCGAGCTCGGGCTCCGGCTGACCCACCACCGGCCCCGTTCACGGCACGCGCGCAGCGGTCCGAGCGTGCTCAGCGCGGTCCGCGTCCAGCGTGACGGTCGCTCGTGGCGCACGACGGACCTGCTGCTGGGCCTGGCCGTGCCGGGTGGCACGACCGCGCGGATCGTGCGCTGCGAGGAGTTCGCCGCCGCCGTCGCCGGACGCGTCCTCGGCCCCGCCGACGCCGACCAGGCGCTGCGCACCGTGCACCGCACCCTGGAGGAGGTCAGCCTGCACCGGCACGACCTCCGCTCGTGGCTGACCCACCGGGGCATCTACGACATGTGGCCGTCGCTCTAGCAACGTCGCTCTGGTAGTAACCGCCTACAACCTGAACGCCTACGAACGCTGAACGCCTACGGCCGCGCGCCCCCGTAGAACGCATCCACCCTCGCCGTAGCCGCCGCCATCCAAGAATCCTTGGACTCGCCGTACGCGAACCCGTCCACGTCACCCTTGTGCTGCTCGGCCAGCTCCAGCTTCAGCGCCGCGTACTCCTCCCGCGCCCGCTCGTCGGCCCGCAGCCAGTCGCGGAACCGGATCGCCCAGTTCCACGCCGGCCCGCCCTCCACCCGGACGTGCAGGTTGACCCGCCGACCCGGGTCCGCACCCGCGTGCAGCCGCTTGTGCCAGTCCTCCGGCGCGTCACCCTCGTACCGCACGGTGTCCTCGCCGATCCCCAGGCTCGGGAACCCGGCCGGCGCGAGCGACTCCTCCAACCCGGCGGCCTCTTCCAGCGACGTCACGCCGAGCTGGAAGTCCAGCACGTCCTTGGCCGCGAGCCCCGGCACAGCCGTGGAGCCGATGTGCTCGACCCGCCGCCCGCCCGCCGCCAGCCGGATGCGTGCCGCGACCCGTTCCGCCTGCACCGGCCACGTCTCGTCGTACGGCACCACGATCGGCGGACCGGCCGCGTACCGGCGCAGCCTGATGTTCGACTCGTACCGCACCAGCCGATCCGCCCACAACGCGTCGACCTGCGCCTGCACCACGTCCCTCGGCCCGGAGTTGTCCAGCCACACGTCCGCCACCGCCCGGCGGCGCTCGTCGTCGGCCTGCGCGGCGATGCGGCGGCGTGCGTCCTCCTCCGCCATACCCCGGTCACGCAGCCGGGCGAGGCGCTGGTCGAGGTCCGCGTGCACGATCAGCACCAGGTGGTAGAGCGGCGCCATGCCGTTCTCGACCAGCAGCGGCACGTCGTGCACCACGATCGCGTCCTCGGGCGCGGCGGCGAGCAACTGTGCCGTGCGGGCCGCGATCTTGGGGTGCGTGATGCCGTTCAGCGTGGCCAGGGACTTCTCGTCGCCGAACACCTTGGCCGCGAGGGCCGGCCGGTTCAGCGCGCCGTCGGCGTCCAGGACGTCCGGGCCGAACGCCTCGACGATCTCGCGGAGGCCGTCGGTGCCGGGTTCGACCACCTCCCGGGCCAGCCGGTCGGAGTCGATGACCACCGCTCCGTGCTCGGCGAGCCTGCCCGCCACCGTCGACTTGCCCGACCCGATTCCCCCGGAGAGCCCCACGCGCAACATGGCGACCAGCCTGCCATGCCCTGCCCAACCCCCAGCACCCAAACCCAGCGCCCAACCCCCAGCGCCGAACCCTCAGGCGTCCTCGATAGGCGTCATCGACTGCTGGGCCAAAGCCGCGAGGAAGATCCCGACCTGGTCGTCCGGCAACACGCCGACCTTCGCGCGGCTCACGAACGTGGTCTTGCCCAGCGACCCGATGAGCAGCCGCTCGTCCTTCGTGCTGACCAGCGACGCCTTCACCTTGCCCACGTCCATCTGCGTGACCGAAGCGCCGTCCTCGCGTTCGGCGGCCACGCTCTCCTCGACCCGGGTGCCGGCAGCCGCGGGATCCGCGTAGGTGGCCAGGCCGACGACGACGGGCGCGGCGCCGAGGGGCTGGCGTTCACCGAGGCCGTAGTAGCAGTCGACCTTCCCGGTCCGGGCGAGCGAAGGCTCCGGGATGCCGATGATCGTTCTCAACTCGCCGGGCAGCTCACGGCCGAGGAACTTGTGCACGCTCGCCACGGGCACGATCAGCTCGCAGTCGTCCGGCAAGGGTCTGTCGGTCATCTGCGGCGCTCTGGTGAACGTCGTCGGCGGCAGGATCGTCGGGATCTGCGGAGCGGCCGGGGGCGGCCGCATCTCGGTGGCGCACGCCGTACACACGAGCACCACCACAGCCGCCAACACCGTCGTCCGCACGCTCATAGGACTCTTAACTTAACGCACCACAACGACTTCGCACCGCTTAGAAGCCGAAACGACGATCGCCCCCCACCCGCGAGGGGTAGGGGGCGATCGGGTCGATCAATCAGCCGACGAGGTGCCGTCGGCCGGTGCTGCTCAGACGCCGCCCGACAGCTTCTCGCGCAGCGCGGCCAGCTGCTCGTCGCTCGCCAGGGTGCCGCCGGCCTGAGCCGGAGCGCCCGTGCTGGACGAGGTCGCGGCGGCCGGAGCCTCGCCACCGGAGGAGTAGTTCGTCTCCCCGGCAGCTTCTTCCTCGGCCACGGCGGCCTTGGCCACCTGCTTCATGTGGGCCTCGTAGCGCGTGTGGGCCTCGGCGTACTGACGCTCCCACTCCTCGCGCTGCTTGTCGAAGCCGTCCTGCCACTCCTGGGTCTCCGGGTCGAAGCCCTCGGGGTAGATGTAGTTCCCCTGGTCGTCGTACTCGGCGGCCATGCCGTACTGGGTCGGGTCGAACTCGGAGTCGACCGTGAAGCCCTCGTTGGCCTGCTTGAGCGACAGCGAGATCCGGCGACGGTCGAGGTCGATGTCGATGACCTTGACCATGACGTCGTCGCCGACCTGCACGACCTGCTCCGGGATCTCGACGTGGCGCTCGGCCAGCTCGGAGATGTGGACCAGGCCCTCGATGCCCTCGTCCACCCGGACGAACGCGCCGAACGGGACGAGCTTGGTGACCTTGCCCGGCACGATCTGGCCGATCGCGTGGGTGCGGGCGAACTGGCGCCACGGGTCTTCCTGCGTCGCCTTGAGCGACAGCGACACGCGCTCGCGCTCCATGTCGACGTCCAGGACCTCGACCGTGACCTCCTGGCCGACCTCGACGACCTCGGACGGGTGGTCGATGTGCTTCCAGGACAGCTCCGAGACGTGCACCAGGCCGTCCACGCCACCCAGGTCCACGAAGGCACCGAAGTTGACGATGGAGGACACGACGCCCTTGCGGACCTGGCCCTTCTGCAGCTGGTTGAGGAACTCGCTGCGGACCTCGGACTGGGTCTGCTCGAGCCACGCACGGCGGGACAGGACCACGTTGTTGCGGTTCTTGTCCAGCTCGATGATCTTGGCTTCGAGCTCCCGGCCGACGTACGGCTGGAGGTCGCGCACGCGGCGCATCTCGACCAGGGAGGCGGGGAGGAAGCCCCTCAGGCCGATGTCCAGGATCAGGCCGCCCTTGACGACCTCGATGACCGTGCCCTTGACGGGCTCGTCCTTCTCCTTGAGCGCCTCGATGGTGCCCCAGGCGCGCTCGTACTGCGCGCGCTTCTTGGAGAGGATCAGCCGACCTTCCTTGTCCTCCTTCTGGAGAACAAGAGCCTCGACCTCGTCACCAACCTTGACGACCTCGTTGGGGTCGACGTCGTGCTTGATCGACAACTCACGCGAGGGGATGACGCCCTCGGTCTTGTAGCCGATGTCGAGCAGGACTTCGTCCCGGTCGACCTTGACGATCGTGCCTTCGACGATATCGCCGTCGTTGAAGTACTTGATCGTCTTGTCGATAGCGGCGAGGAAGTCCTCCTCCGTCCCGATATCGTTGATGGCGACCTGCTTCGGCGCAGCGGCAACCGGGACAGTGGTGGTGTCGGTGGACATTAGGTAGGTGGCTCCGGTACGGATTGGGGTTGGGCCTGCGGGTTCAACGCTACGCGGAGGGCGCGCCCCACCGCGAAGACCGACTCACCAGGTGATCACCGATCAAGGACAGCGCGAACCCACTACGCGGGCGATATCGTACGCGGCCGGCCGTCCACCCGGCAAACGCACCCCCTTGAATGGAGCAGTGTGTCCGACCAGCACGCGAGCGCGGAACAGGCGCTCGGCACGACCGGCATCGCCAAGCGGGGCGTCGACGCGGCCGAGTCGCGGACGGCCAACCGGATCTGGTGGGACGCCGACGCGGACGACTACCACGCCGAGCACGGCGACTTCCTGGGCTCGGCGGACTTCGTCTGGTGCCCGGAGGGTGTCCGCGAGGAGGACGCCGGATACCTCGGTGACCTGCGCGGACGTCGGATCTTGGAGGTCGGCTGCGGCTCCGCGCCGTGCGCCCGGTGGCTGACGGCGCGTGGTGCGCACGCGGTGGCGTTCGACATCTCTGAGGGGATGCTGCGGCACGCCGTGGCGGCGAACGAGGCGACCGGCGTGGCCGTGCCGCTGGTGCAGGCGAGCGCGGACCAGCTGCCGTTCGCGTCCGGGAGCTTCGACGCGGCCTGCTCGGCGTTCGGCGCGGTGCCGTTCGTGGCGGACGTGGGCGAGGTGTTCGGCGAGGTCGCGCGGGTGCTGCGGCCGGGCGCGCCGTGGGTTTTCTCGGTGACTCACCCGATCAGGTGGATTTTCCCGGACGACCCGGGGCCGGGCGGCCTGACCGTCACCCAGTCGTACTTCGACCGCACCCCGTACGTGGAGGTCGACGACAGCGGCCGGGCGACGTACGTGGAGCACCACCGGACCACCGGGGACTACGTGCGGGCGCTCGTCGGCGCGGGCCTGGAGCTGGTGGACGTGGTCGAGCCGGAGTGGCCGGCGGGGCACACCCGCACGTGGGGCCAGTGGAGCCCGCTGCGCGGCCGGCTGTTCCCGGGCACCGCGATCTTCCGCACCCGCAAGCCGTAATCTGCCTGGTATGACCGTCGGTCAAGGGCTGATGGACGCGCAGAGCGCGCGCTTCGCGAGCGTCGACCCGCTGTTGCCGTCGGTGATCGCACCGCCGGAGGGCGACGTCATCACCGCCGCGCTGCCGGACGGCACCAGGGTCGCGGGCGTGCTGCACCGGCAGGTGCACGAGCGGCGGTCGGCCGCCCGGCTCTGGTCGGCCACCGAGGTGTGGGAGCTGACGCCGCTGCTTGGCGCGACGGGCGCGGCGGGCATGGACGCGTTGCTGCGGGCGTGGCGCAAGCGGCTGGACCTGCTCTCGCCGGCCGAACGCGACTCGGCGTGCGTGCTGATCTGGCCGAGCCGGGACGCGGAGGCGACCAGGGCGCTGCTGGACCACGGCCTGGTGCCGCTGACCGTGATCGCCGTGCGGCAGGGCCCTCCCCCGCCGGTGACGGGCACCGCGACGATCCGCCGGGCCACGCCGGCCGACCTGGAGACGGTGCTGACGCTGGCGCTGGCCGAGCTGCGCTACTCGTCGATGGTGGGTTCGACGGTGCACCGGCCGGACGCGGTGGAGCTGAAGCGGCGGACGTTGGCCGAGCGGCTGGCCGCGGGCGGTCCGGCGTGGCTGGCCGAGCGGGACGGCATCGCGGTGGCGCTGGCCGAGTGCGCGGTGGTGACGTCGGAGCCGGGCAACTGGACGGCGACCAGGCTGCCGCACGGGCGGTGGGGTTACGTGAACTGCGTGTCCGTGCTGCCGGGCGCGCGGGGCACCGGGCTGGGCCGCCAGATCATGGCGCACGCGCACCGCGAGCTGCACCGACTGGGCACGGTCGGCACCTACCTGTACTACAACCCGCCGAACCCGCTGTCCTCGGTGTTCTGGCCGCGCCAGGGTTACCGTCCACTGTGGACGATGTGGGAGGTCCGCCCGGCGGGGGCGTTGCGCTAGGTCGCACCCGCTCGAAGTCACGCCCGCTTGAAGTCACACCTGCTTGAAGTCACACACGCTTGCGACTCGGCACGTGCCGGACGACTATTTGAACTGACCGGTCAGTTCGAATAGGAGGTCCGCAGTGCAGATCCACGCTCGGCACGTCGGCGTCACCGGGCCGCACGGCCCGTTGCTCGAGCCGACGTCCGTGCTGGTCAGGCCGGGTGAGCTGGTGCTGGTGGCGGGCGATCCGGGCGCCGGGCACACCGCGCTCGGGCTGGTGCTGGCCGGGCGGATGCGCCCGACGACCGGCGAGGTCTCCCCTTCTCCGGCCGAGCTGCGCAAGCGCGTGGTGCTGGTGGACTCCCCCGACGTCACCGAACCCGAGGGATCGCTGACGCTGGCCGGCGTGGTCGGCGAGGAACTGGCCATGAACGGCGCCCGCAGCGGGCGCAAGGCGGTGGCGGACTGGCTGGTCGAGCGGGGCGCCGACGAGTACCTGGACCACCGGTTCGAGCAGGTCCCGGCCGCCACCCGGTGCGCGCTGACGTTGGAGCTGGCCGCGGGCCGTCCCGGCGCCGACACGCTCGTGCTGGACAGCCCCGACCGCTACCACGGCGACCCGAAGGGCTGGTGGGAGCTGGCGCGCGGGCACGTGACGCCCGACCGGTCGGTGGTCGCCCTCTGCACCACCACTTCTGCCGGCGTCCTCGGCGTGCCCGTCGCGCGGATCGGCGCCGACAACGTTCCCGACAACGTTCCCGAGGAGTCCGAGTGACCGCCGTCCGGATGGCGTTCAACGAGCTGCGCCGGGTCACCTCCGGCCGGCTGCCCAAGCTCGCCGTGGTGGCGTTGACGCTGGTGCCGCTGCTCTACGCGGCGCTGTACCTGTACGCGAACAAGGACCCGTACGCGCACCTCGACCAGGTGCCGGCCGCGCTGGTCGTGGAGGACAAGGGCGCGACCGCGAGCGACGGCACCCACGTGGACGCCGGGCACGACGTGGCCGAGGAGCTGGTGCGCGGCGGCCGGTTCGACTGGCAGCGGGTGGACGCGGCGGAGGCCGAAGAGGGTGTGCGCAACGGGACCTACACGTTCGGGTTGACCTTGCCCGAGGACTTCTCGCAGGCCCTGCTGTCGTCCGGCGACTTCACGCCCCGGCAAGGCGTCATCGTGCTGACCACCAACGACGCGAACAACTACCTGGGGTCCACGATCGCCAACCAGGTGGTCGCCGAGGTGCGCCGGTCGGTGTCGGTGGAGGTCGGCGCGGAGGCCGCGGACCGGCTGCTGCTGGGCTTCTCCACGATCCGGCAGAAGACGGCCGAGGCCGCGGACGGCGCGACGAAGCTCGCCGGCGGTCAGCAGGACGCGTACGCCGGTGCTCAGCAGCTCGCGGACGGCACGGCGCCGTTGGCCGACGGTGCGGCGCAGGTGTCGTCCGGGTTGACGCGGTTGCGCGACTCGACGGCGGACCTGCCGGTGAAGGCCGAGCGGTTGGCGTCGGGGGCACGGCAGGTCGCCGACGGGAACGAGAAGGTCGCGGTGACGGCCGAGGAATACGCGGTCAAGGCGCAGGGTCTGGTCGACCGGCTCGGCGCGGTGGACGGGGACGTGGCGGCGCGGCTGCGTGCGCTCGGGTTCTCGGAGGAGGAAGTGCACCGCGTAGTCGGGGCGTTGGGCGAGGTCCGCAAGCCGGTGGACGACGCGAACGCCCAGGTCCAGGGTGCGGCCGGGCAGCTGCGGACGTTGGCGGACGGCGCTCGTCAGGTGTCCGACGGTGCGGCGCAACTGGCCGCGAGCACGCCCGCGTTGACCGACGCCGTGGTCAGGCTGAACGACGGGGCGGCCCAGGTGGCGTCGGGGGCGGCGCGGGTGCGTGACGGCGCGGGGCAGCTGCGGGACGGTTCCGGACAGCTGGTGGAGGGGGCGAACCGGCTGCGGGACGGCTTGGTGGCGGGGGTCGAGGAGATCCCGAATCCCGATGACCCCACCCGTGAGTCGACCGCGCGGACGATCGGCGACCCGGTTTCGGTGCGCGGGGTGAGCCAGACGTCGGCGGGCAGCTACGGCGCCGGGCTGGCGCCGTTCTTCCTGGGGCTGGCGACGTGGATCGGGGCGTTCGTGTTGTTCCTGCTGCTCAGGCCGTTGTCACGGAGGGGGTTGGCGGGTGGGCAGTCGCCGCTGCGGGTGGCTTTGGGCGGTTGGCTGCCGGGTGTGCTGCTGGGTGCGGCGCAGGTCGTGGTGATGTTCGCCGTGGTGACAGTGGTGGTGGACATCCGGCCGGCGCACCCGGTGGGCGTGTTGGCGTTCCTGTTGCTGGTGTCGGCGACGTTCGTGGCGGTGCTGCACGCGTTGAACGCCATGTTCGGCGCGGTCGGGAAGTTCATCGGCCTGGTGCTGCTGATCTTGCAGCTGGTGAGCGCCGGCGGCACGTTCCCGTGGCAGACCATCCCCGTGGCGTTGTACCCGCTGCATTACGGGCTGCCGATGGGGTACGCGGTGGACGGGCTTCGGCACCTCATGTACGGCGGGCCGTTGGGCGGCGTGGGGCGGGACGCGGTGATCCTGGTCGGGTACCTGGTGGCGGGCCTAGCCTTGGCGACGCTCGCCGCGTACCGGCAGCGGGTGTGGACGCCGGCTCGGCTCAGGCCCGAGCTGGCGCTGTGAGCTAGGGGGTGCGCCTGTGACCGGCACGCGACCGGGCCGTACCGCCGTGACCAAGCAGAAGCTGTTCGACGCCGCGTTGCGGCTGGTCGGCGAGCGGGGCGCGGCGGGCGTGACGGTGGACGAGATCGCCGCCGAGGCGGGGGTGGCGAAGGGGACCGTCTACTACAACTTCGCCAGCAAGGACGCGCTGGTGGACGCGTTGCTGCGGCACGGCGTGGACCTGTTGGCGGCTCGGCTCCGGGTGGCCGAGGAGGAGTCGGAGACGTCGTCGGCGATGGCGTCGCTGGTGGACGGGATGCTCGGGTTCTTCGCCGAGTACCCGGCGTTCGGGCAGTTGCTGGTGTCCGAGCTGTGGCGGACGCCCGGTCAGTGGCACGACACGTTGAGCCTGCTGCGGGACGACATCGTGTCGATCGTGCGTGGCCAGATGCAGCGGCTGGCAGACACCGGCCGGCTGCCGGAGGGTGTGCAGGTGGGGACGGCGTCGGCGGCGTTGTTCGGCACGCTGCTGGTGATCGCGTTGGACTGGCAGGTGTTCCAGCCGGAGCGCAGCCTCGCGGACGTGCGGGAGTCGGTGTTGTCGCTGGTTCGGGGTTTGCGGCCGAGCTGAGCCCGTCGGTGGTGCTTCTCGCTGGACGTTACTGTCGGACCGCTGTCAGTGCCGCATGACCCAGGTGTCGACCTCGCCGACCTGGTGCACCGACGGCGGTCTGCCGGCCAAGGCCCGGTGCACGGCTTCGAGGACGCCCACCGACGTCTCCTCGTGGCTGAGCCAGCGGGTGCTGCCGCCGTGGCGGATGAAGCCCAGCACCACCTGCTGGGTCGGGTGGCCGTCCAGGGCCGGGTCGGGCACGCCGCGGACCGGGTTGATCGCGCCGCTGTCGTGGACCTCCACCACGGGGGCGTGCGGGGCGAGGAGGGGTGCGACGGCCTTGAGCACGTCGTCGCGGTAGCTCGCGTGCACCCATGCCACCAGCAGGTCCGCCGGTCGGTCCATCACCTCGCGGACCCGGTCCACCAGCTCCTGCGGTCGGGACCAGTCCGCCGTCACCGTGATCTGCTCCGCTTCGCCGACTTCCCGGACCTCGCTCACGTGCGGCAAATGGCTGCGCCCGCGCAACGCCGCTTTGGCCGCGCGGCCCAACGTCCCCTCCGGGCGGCGGCTGGGGAGCACCACTTGCCACCCCTGCGCGAGCAACTCGTCCGCGCACCCCTTCAGCATCCCCGTGCCGCCCAACACCAACGCCGTCCGCTCGTTCATCGCACCGACTCCTCGCCCCGTTCGGCGGCCCGGCGCAGAGGGCCTGACCGCCATTGGTCGACCTCACGCTGCCCACGCAGACGCACCACCGTGACCCGTTCGGCGTGCTCTCCTTCGAGCACGGCGCGGACTCGTTCGCCGGTGCGGCTGTGCGATTTCCACGCCCAGCGCAGCAGGTGTTCCCGATCGGTGAACACCGTATGCAGGGGCGGTTCGACGTTGCCGTTCCACAGTTCCTGGCGGCGGACGCGGCGGACCGCGGTGCGCACCGCCACCCGGCGCATCACGACGTGCCGGGGGTGGTCCAACCAGACCAACGTGTCCGCGTGCTCCAGCAGCACCGGCCGGGCCGGGCTGTACTGCCACTCCGTCGCCCAGGCGCCGAGTTTGACGAATCGACGCACGTCGGACTCGAACTCCGGCCGTTTTGTCCACTGTGGACCGTGGAACAACGAGTCCATTTCCACATAGGGCAAGCCAAGAGTGCGGGCGACGAGGTTCGCCAGGGTAGATTTCCCCGAGCCGGACGTGCCGGCCACGAGCACCCGGCGTGGCGGGTGCGGCAACTCGTCGGTGGGTCCCAAGAGCGGCACCGAGCCAGGCTACCGCCGCACCGCAAGCCCTGGTGAAGACCGGGGAACACCGACTGAAGATCACCCTTCCGAGCTAACCGGCGATGAATGGGCAACTTTTGGCGGAGGAGCTGCGTTGCCGGGAAAGAAGGAGGCGGCGGCGCGGCGGGGACAGGTGGGTGAGGCGTCGGGCAGGCGAGGTGGACAGACTGGTCAGGCAGGTGGCTGGTCATGCAGGTGGCTGGTCATGCAGGCTGGTCGGACAGGCCCTGGTCGGACGCGGAACACGCACACGGGCCATGGTCGGGCACGGGCACGGGCACGGGTGCGGGTAACGGGTACGCGTCTGCCAACCTGGTGAGCGTCTGCCAACCTGGTCGGGTCGGACAGCGGATCGGATCGGGCCAGATTGGCAGCCGCCCACCACGGGTCGGGTCGCGCAGGCACGGCGGTCAGTCAGACACGCGCGGGTCGATCGGACACGCACGGCGGCCGGTCGCGCACGCGCACGAGCCGGTCGGGCGCGCGGGTCGGTCGGGTCGATCGGGCACGCGCGCGGGTCGGTGGGGTCGATCGGCACGCGCGGGTCGGTCGGGTCGATCGGGCACGCGCGCGGGTCGGTCGGGTGTGTGGGTCGGCCGGTGCGCGAGCGGGCCGATCGCCGGGCAAGGCGTATAGGGGCTCGGGGCGCAGTTGGGCAGCGCCTGACGGCAGTTGGGCAGCGCCTGACGTGAGATGGCCGGCCCACAACCCGGCCGGGCAGGCAGCCGGCAGCGCGGGCTGGGCGCGGGCTGGGCGAGCGGTTGCGTTCGTGCACAGGTCGGCGCGAGCGGGGCACGTCGGTGGTGGTGGGCGTGGGCGGGGCTAGTGGAGGTTGAGTAGGTCGGTTACGTGGACTGGGTGGCCGGTTTCGAAGCTTTGGTTGGCGGCGAAACCCGTCAGCAGTGAGAGTGCCCCGTCACGGTGGGTGGCTTGCCGGGCCAGCGGGTCCGGTTGGCCGGGTGGGCCGTACAGGACCTTGGTCATCCGCGCGTCCGCACCGCCGTGCCCGACGCTGCCGAACTCCAGGGGAACCTCCCGTGCCCGTTCGAACAGTGGCTGGACCGTCAGCCGAGCACTGCCCTCCTCGGGATTCGCCTCCTTGCCGTGCACCGCGGGCTGCTGGCCGCTCACCCAACTGTTCTCCACGACCTCCAGTTCCAGCCGCCCCCTACTGCCGTTGACCATCAGCCGATAGCCCTCCCACGGCGAGTACGCGGTCAGGTGGTACGTCAGGTTCGCACCGCTCGCATACCTGACCAGCACAGACATGTCGTCCTCAATGGACACACCGGGCGCGAAGGGGTTCTGGTCCCGCTGGTAACCGTCCTCGTGCTCCGCATCCAAGTACAACCGGCGCAGCCACGGGTCGCGGTCGATGTGCAGGGCGAACGGGTCGTCCACGGCCTCCGGTGAACCGTGCACCCGACCGTAGGGCCGACCGTTGCCGTGACGTTCGCCGTTCTCCTCCCCGTAGAAGAACAGCCGCCCGTGCGCGTACACGACCTCCGGCACTGAATCGACCCACCAGTTCAGCAGGTCGAAGTGATGCGTGGCCTTGTGCACCATCAGGCCACCGGAGTTCGCCTTGTCCCGGTGCCAGCGCCGGAAGTAGTCGGCGCCGTGGCGCACGTCCAGCAGCCACTCGAAGTGCACTGAACCGATCTCGCCCACCGCTCCACCGGTCAGCAGCTCTCGCACCTTCTCGTGCACCGGGTTGTACCGGTAGTTGAACGTGACGGTGACCTGACCGTCGTTCCGCTCCACCGCGTCGAACACCTTGCCCACGCCGGCCGCGTCGACCGTCATCGGCTTCTCGGTCACGACATCACAACCCGCGTCCAACGCCTCCACGATGTAGGTGTCGTGGTGCCGATCAACGGTGCAGACGACCACCACGTCGACCCGCTCCACCTCGATCATCCGGAGGAAGTCCTCGGCGGCGTACGTCGGCACGGGCCGGGCCAGGCGTTCGTTGTGCACCGCCATGCGAGTGGGGTTGACGTCGCAGAACGCCACCAACTCCCCCCGCTCCGCGTGCGCGACGATCGCGTCGATGTGCAGCTCCGCCCGCGCACCGGTGCCCACGACCGCGTAACGCTTGTGTGCCATGCCAAGCCTCCAGGTAAGCGCTTTCCACCACCCTAGCCCGCCCGCGCGACACACCGTCAAGCGCGGTTCTCACCGGCTGGGCAGCGACTCCAGGTGCCGACGCAGCACCGCGCGCATGACATCCGGCGTGGTCAGGGAAGGCTGGAGCACCCCGTTCACGGCGAGGCCGTCGAGGAGCGAGGCCAGCCGTTCGGTCTCCAGCGCCAGGTCCGCCACCCCGCCCTCGGTCAGGATCTTGCCGATCAGCGTCCGCATCCCCGCGTGCAACCGCCGTGCTTCCGGCTTCAGCGTCGGCCAGGTGCGCGCGGCGGTGACGAAGGCCAGATCTCCGACTCGTCCCTCCGGTCCGGGTCGAGGGGCAGCAGTTCGCCGAGCAGGTTCGCGACCGCCTGCCGCCGGACCTCGGGCGTCGTCGCGGAACGAGCCTGCCCGGCACGGCCAGCACACGGCGCTCCAACCTGTCGGTGAGTTCCGTGAGCGCGAACCGGAGCAGGAAGTCGTGGTCGGCGAAGTAGTGCCGGACCGACCCCACGGCGAGGCCGGCCTCGTCGGCGACGTTGCGCAGCGACGCCTGCTCCAGGCCGTGCCGCCGGACTTCGCGGAACACGGCTTCGGCTACCTCGCGGCGGCGGACATCGGGATCTACGACCTTGGGCACGGCCCCTTAGCACAGTCACGTCAAAAACGCGTTGACGCTGTCGATCGGGATCGGCCTGCTCGGCGAGGCGATCCCGATCGGCGTGCGTCTGCTGAAATCCGCCCAGAACGCCTAGCAGGCCGGGAAGAGGCGGCGGGTGGTGTTCGGCGCGGTGTAGGCGGCGGGGTCGCTGAAGCGGCAGCCGTAGTCGGGGGCGGCGACGACGGCCGGGTCGTCCACGACGTCACCGGCGGGCCGGCGGCCGGTGTCGGCCCACGTCACCAGGTCGTCCCACGCCGTGCCCACCTCGGTCGGGCTGAACTCGCAGTGGTTGATCGTGCGGATCGCCCGCTGCGCGAGCAGGTGGCCGCGGTCGTTGCGGTCGACGTCCCGCGAGTAGATCTGCTCCATCGAGAACGGCACGAACATGTCGCCCAGCCCGTGCAGCGACAGCACCGGCGCGGTCGGACGGCCGGCGATGCGGGGCACTTCGGTCAGCTTCGGCGTCAGACGGGCCTTGAGGTTCTGCGGCAGGACGCGCTCGACCGACCGGTTCACGTCGACCGGCGCGTTGGGCTCGTACCGGGTCGTCGCGTTGGTCGCGATCTGACCGGGACTTTGGGCCAGCCCTTCCCCCGACGCCGTGACCGCGAGACCGAACAGGAAGTCCTTCCAGAACGCGAACGCTTGCGCCGAACCCGGACGCGGCCCGCCGCTGCGGTTGGTGACGATGGAGACGAACTGCGCGCCGCGTTCGTTCGGGGTGCCGGTCAGGCCGAGTTCGGCCTGGATGCGCGGGACGACGGCACTCAGGTAGTCCTGCGGCGCGGGCCACGCGCGGATGCCGCTGATGGCTTGGGCCACCACGTTGTAGTCGAGGATGAAGTCGAACAGCTCGTGGTCGCCGAGCACACCGCACAGGGGCAGGGCGCCTTTGTAGAAGCCGGGGAACTGCTCCAGCGACCGGCCGATGACGTGGCCGCCCATGGAGGCGCCCACGATGAACGTGTCCGTCGGTTTGCCGACCAGCTTGTGGAAGTGCTTGGCCAGGTCGTGCGTGCCGAGGACGCCGGCTTTCACGTCGTAGGTGTTGGCGTAGTAGCTGGACGCGGCCCAGGCGAAGCCCTGGTCGAGGAGCTTCTGGCGCAGTCCGAAGCCGGGCGGGTCGACAGTGAGGACGGTGCTCGCGCCGCGGTAGCCGTGGGCCCACATGGCGAGGCGGCCGTTCCATCGCGGCGGGACCTCGATGATGTACGCGGCGTGCTCGTGCACGCCTTGCAGCACCCGTGACGGTTCGCCGCCGACCTGTGCGGGCGGCAGGGGCGGGTTGTTGATCGTGTAGCCGGGGAGTGGCTGGTCGCCGGGCGGCGATGACGCCATCGCCGGTGGTGCCAGCAGGACCAGGATGAGCGCCAACCCGAAGACCCGTCGCATGCGGGTCATTGTGCTCACCACCGGAGGTCTGCCACCAGGTCTTCGTGGGTCAACTGGTAGTTCAACGGATAGGTGACCCGGATGACGTCGTCCTCCTCGCGGACCAGCCGCGCTCCGGGGAACACGCGGGCGACGAGGCGCAGCATCGGTTCGTTGTGGCCGAGGACGTCGCCGTGCAGCTCGGTGTAGCGGAGGTCGGTGGCGAGCCGGCCGAGGGCGGTGATGAGCCGGGTGCCGACGCCTTTGCGCTGCCACGGGTCGACGACGGCGAGGGCGATCTCGGCGGTGTCGTCGCCGGTCGCGGCCAGGCGGGCGATGCCGATGGGCGTGCGGTGGCACTCGGCGACGACGGCGGCCTTGCGGTAGCCGTCGAGGTCGGTGAGCTGGCGGCGCATGGTGGCGGTGAGGCGCGGCATCGGAGCGTGGAACCGCAGGTAGCGGCTCTGCGGGGACAGGCCGTGGAAGACGGTGTCGACCGCCGCACCGGCTTCGGCGGCGTTCAGTTCGCGGACTTTCATGGCGCACGCCCCTTGAGTTCGGATTCCGAACCCTAGCTGGATCCGTTTTCCGAACGCAAGGGGTATTGTCGACTGACATGGCCCCCGTGAAGGTTGCCGACGAGCTGTGCACGGTGTCGCTGCCCGCTGCCCTGCTGGGCGAGCGGTGGACGTTGCTGCTGCTGCGGCAGGCGTTCCTGGGCACGCGGCGGTTCGAGGACTTCCAGGCGGCGATGGACATTTCGCGCAGCGTGCTGACCGAACGGCTGGGCACGCTGGTCGAGGAGGGCATCCTGCGCCGGGAGGCGTACAAGGACGTGCGGACGCGCTACGAGTACCGGCTCACGGAGAAGGGTCTCGACCTGTACCCGGTGCTGATGGCGCTGCGGAAGTGGGGCGACAAGTGGATGTCGCCGGACGAGGGCCCATCGTTCGACCTGCACCACCGCTCGTGCGGGGGTGGCGTCGGGGTGCACGTGGCGTGCGACGAGTGCGGCGCCGACCTGACCGCGCGCGACGTCCGGGTGACGCCGCTGCGCGACCCGAGCTGAGCCGGCTGGCGACCCTGGGTAAACCCACCCGGCGGACCGACCGGCGGACCCGCGCAGAACCGGCTGCTCTCGGCGGCGACCCGCTCGGCGCGCGTCGGCGCCCGTCAGTGCGGCTCAGTGCGCGGCGGCGTGTCGGCGCGCGCCAGCGCCCGTCAGCAGCGCCCGTCAGCAGCGCCCGTCAGCAGCGCCCGTCAGCAGCGCCCGTCAGCAGCGCCCGTCAGCAGCGCCCGTCAGCAGCGCGCGGCGTCAGTGCGCGGCGTCAGCGCGCGGCGTCAGCGCGCGGCGTCAGTGCGCGGCGGCGTCCCAGGAACGGCCCACGCCGACCGAGACCTCCATCGTCACCGACAGCTCGTACGCCCGGCCCATCTGGTCGCGGACGAGGGCCTCTACCTGCTCGCGCTCGCCCTCGGCGATCTCCAGCACCAGTTCGTCGTGCACCTGGAGCAGCATCCGCGACCTCAGACCGGACTCCTCCAGCGCACGGAACACGCCCAGCATCGCCACCTTGATGATGTCCGCCGCGCTCCCCTGGATCGGCGCGTTCAACGCCATCCGCTCGGCCATCTCCCGGCGCTGCCGGTTGTCGCTGGTCAGGTCCGGCAGGTAGCGGCGCCGGCCGAGGATCGTCTCGGTGTAGCCCTTCTTCCGCGCGTCCTCCACCACCGCGTGCAGGTAGTCGCGCACGCCGCCGAACCGGGCGAAGTACGCCTCCTTCTGCTCCCGCGCCTCCGCCGCCGAGATCCGCAGCTGCTGCGCCAGCCCGTACTCCGAAAGCCCGTACGCCAACCCGTACGACATCGCCTTCACCCGCCGGCGCTGCTCGCCCGACACCTCCGACGTGGGCACCGAGAACGCCCGCGACGCGACGAACGTGTGCAGGTCCTCCCCGCTGCGGAACGCCTCGATCAGGCCCGCGTCCTCGGACAGGTGCGCCATGATCCGCATCTCGATCTGGCTGTAGTCGGCCGTCATCAGCTCGCTGTAGCCCGGCCCGACCACGAACGCCTCGCGGATGCGCCGCCCCTCGTCCGTCCGGATCGGGATGTTCTGGAGGTTCGGGTCCGTGGACGACAGCCGCCCGGTCGCCGCGATCGTCTGGTGGAACGTGGTGTGGATGCGGCCGTCGTCGGCCACCGACTTGAGCAGCCCGTCGACCGTCGACTTCAGCCTGGTCGTGTCCCGGTGCGCGAGCAGGTGCTGGAGGAACGGGTGCTGCGTGGCCTCGAACAGGTTCTGCAACGCGTCCGCGTCCGTCGTGTACCCGGTCTTGGTCTTCTTCGTCTTCGGCATCTGGAGCTCGTCGAACAGCACCGTCTGGAGCTGCTTGGGCGAGCCGAGGTTGATCTCCTTGCCGATCACCGAGTACGCGTCCTGCGCGGCCTGCTTCACGCCCGCCGAGAAGTGCGCCTCCAACGCCGCCAGGTGCTCGGAGTCGATCGCGATGCCGACCGCTTCGACCTCGTCGAGCACCATCATCAGCGGCAGCTCCAACGACGACAGCAGCGACGCCTGGCCGGTGGCCACCAGCTCGCGGTCCAGCGCGTCGGCCAGCTCGCCCACCGCGAACGCCCGCACGATGGTCGACGTCGCGACCTTCTCGCGCTCCTCGTCCTCGTCCGCCAGCAGCGACAGCTGGCCGTCGTCCGGCTCCTCCGCGCGCAGCTCGCGCTTGAGGTAGCGCAGCGCCAGGTCGTCCAGCGCGAACGACCGCTGGCCGGGCCGCACGAGGTACGCCGCCAGCGCCGTGTCGCTGGTGATCCCGCGCAGCTTCCAGCCACGTGCCCTGAGCTGGCGCAGCGGCAGCTTCAGGTCGTGCGCCGCCTTCGGCACCGACTCGTCGGCCAGCCACGCGGCCAGCGCATTCTCGTCTTCCTCGGTCAGCGACGCGACGTCGACGTACCCGCCCTCGCCGCCGACCGCCGCGAGCGCCAGCCCTTCGATCTCGCCGGCGGACGAGCGGAACGCGACGGAGACCCGGCCGGACCGGGCGTGCGCGTCGAGCCACGACGCCAGCGTGCCGACCGGCACCGCGCCGCCGCTGACCGTGAAGCCCTCGTCGGCCTCCGGCTCGGCGGTGGACAGGGTGGAGAACAGCCGGTCACGCAGGACCCGGAACTCCAGCTCGTCGAACAGCCGGTGCACCGCGTCCCGGTCCCACGGCCTGGCTTCGAGGTCGGCCGGGCCGAGGGGCAGCTCGACGTCCTTGACCAGCTCGGTGAGCTGCCGGTTCAGCATGATGTTGGACAGGTTCGCGCGCAGCGCGTCGCCCACCTTGCCGGCCACCTCGTCGACGTGGTCGATGAGGCCGTCGAGCGAGCCGAACTGGGTGAGCAGCTTCACGATCGTCTTCGGGCCGACGCCGGGCGTGTTCGGCAGGTTGTCCGACGAGTCGCCGCGCACCGCCGCGTAGTCGGCGTACAGCTCGGGCGGCACGCCCTGCTTCTCCAGCACCAGGTCGGGGGTGTACCGGGCCATCTCGGACACGCCCTTGACCGGGTACAGCACCGTCACCTTGTCCGTGACCAGCTGCAACGCGTCCCGGTCGCCGGTACAGATCAGCACCTCGAAGCCCGCCGCCGTCGCCTGGGTGGTGAGCGTGGCGATCAGGTCGTCGGCCTCGTAGTTGTCCTTCGAGAGCGCCGGGATGGAAAGCGTGCCGAGCACGTCCTCGATGAGGCTGACCTGGCCGCGGAACTCCTGCGGTGTCTCGCTGCGGCCGGCCTTGTACTCCGCGTAGGCCTCGCTGCGGAACGTCTTGCGCGAGACGTCGAACGCCACCGCGATGTGGGTGGGCTTCTCGTCGCGCAGCAGGTTGATCAACATCGAGGTGAAGCCGTAGACCGCGTTGGTGGTCTGGCCCGTGCCGGTCTGGAAGTTCTCCTTGGGCAGCGCGAAGAACGCCCGGTAGGCCATCGAGTGGCCGTCGACCAGCAGCAGACGGGAGGCTTCTGAAGTGCTCACGCCGGCGAGTCTAGGGTGAGGGTCCGACACTTCTGCACCGAGTGGAGCAACCGAGTGGAGCGCACGTGACGTCAGCACCCGAGGACATGCCCGGCGCCGACCACGACGCCGACCACGAGCAGCTGACCTCGAAACTCGGCATCGAGATCACCCATTGGGATGCCGATCGGCTGGTCGGGACGATGCCCGTGAAGGGCAACCGGCAGCCGTACGGGCTGCTGCACGGCGGCGCGAACGCGGTGCTGGCGGAGACCCTGGGCTCGGTCGCGGCGGCCATGCACGCGGCGCCGGAACGGCTGGCGGTGGGGCTGGAGCTGTCCTGCACGCACCACCGGGGCGTCACGGAGGGTGTCGTCACGGGTGTGTGCACGCCGATCCACCGCGGTCGCAGCACCGCCACCTACGAGATCGCGATCACCGACGAGCAGGGGCGGCGCGCGTGCACGGCCCGGCTCACGTGCTTCCTCAAGGATGCCCCTAAAGCGTGAATGTGCGGTCCGGCTCCCCGCCGGCGTGGAACACCCGGAGTGGGGAACCCGTGGAGTGGAGGTGGGCGTGCGGCGGCTGGTGGCGGTGATGTCCGTGGTCCTGGCGGCCGGGTCGGCGACGGCGTGCGGCGGTATCCCGGTCGAGGCGGGCCCGCAGTCGGCGACGTCCCCCGCCCCGACGTACCCGGTGCCGGCGCAGGCGGTGCGGCCGGACGAGAAGGTGCTGAAGATCCCGACCACGTCGGACGGCGACACGGCGTTCACGCTGGTCGGGCTGACCACGGAGATGCCGACGCTGATCGGCAGCCACGCCGAGTACCACGCCAAGGGCCAGTTCGTCCGTATCCGGCTGACGGTGATCAACAACGGTCGCAGCAGCGTGTCGTTCGACGCGCGCCGGCACGTGATGATCGACGACCTCGAGGCCGAGCACGCGGTGGACACGCAGGCGATGAACGTGAAGCGGCAGCCGGAGACGATCGACCTCGGCGCGAACGTGCGCCTGGAGTACGACGTCTACTACGACCTGCCGAAGGACGCGAAACCGCTGGCCCTGCGGGTGTACGGCGGTCCGACGCTGACCGACCTGAAGGACCAGTCGAGCACCGAGATCCCGCTGGCCCAGCCTTGACCAAGGCTGGGCCGGCGGGTTTCGGACTCAGTTCCCGGACTCAGTGCCCGGACTCAGTGCCCGCCGAGGTACGCCGCGCGCACCTGCGGGTCGTCCAGGAGCTCCAGGCCGGGGGCGCTCTTGACGACCCGGCCGGTCTCCAGCACGTACGCGCGGTGGGAGAGCTTCAGCGCCTGCTGCGCGTTCTGCTCCACCAGCAGCACGGTCGTGCCACGCTTGTTGATCTCCTTGATGATCTCGAAGATCTGCGCGATGAGCATGGGCGCGAGGCCCATCGACGGCTCGTCTAGCAGGAGCACCTTCGGCTTGGTCATCAGCGCCCGGCCGATGGCGATCATCTGCTGCTCGCCGCCGGACATGGTGCCGCCGAACTGGTTCTTCCGCTCGGCGAGCCGCGGGAACAGCTCGTAGACCTCGGCCAGGTCGGCGTCCAGCGCCTCCTTGCGGGTGTAGGCACCCATCAGGAGGTTCTCCTGCACCGTCATGCCGGGGAACACGCCGCGGCCTTCCGGTGACTGGCCGATCCCCGCGACGACCCGCTTGTGGCCGGGCATCTTGGAGATGTCCGCGCCGTTGAACAGGATCTGGCCGCTGGTCAGCGGGCGCAGGCCGGAGATCGTCTTGAGGGTCGTCGTCTTGCCCGCGCCGTTGGCGCCGATCAGCGAGACGATCTCGCCTTCGTCCACTTCGAGGCTGATGCCCTTGATCGCGGCGATCTTCCCGTAGTGGACGTGGATGTCCTTGATCTCAAGAAGCATCGTCGGACACCCCCAGGTAGGCCTCGATGACCTTCGGGTTGTTCTGCACCTCTTGCGGGAGCCCTTCTGCGATCAGCTGGCCGAAGTCCAGCACCGCCACGCGGTCGCTGACGCCCATGACCAGGCTCATGTCGTGCTCGATCAGCAGCACGGTCCGGCCGCTGTCGCGGATCTTGCGGATCAGCGCCTGGAGCGATTCCTTCTCGGCCGGGTTCATCCCCGCCGCGGGCTCGTCCAGCAGGAGCAGCTTCGGGTCCGTGGCCAGGGCGCGGGCGATCTCGAGCCGCCGCTGGTCGCCGTAGGGCAGGTTCTTCGCGGTCTCGCTCATCCGGCCGGGGATGCCGACGAAGTCCAGCAGCTCCCGGGCCAGCTCACGGCCGCGCTTCTCCTCCTTGCGGTGCCAGGGCAGGTTCAGCGTGGCGCCGATCGCACCGGTCTTGTGGTGCGCGTCCGCGCCCACCATCACGTTCTCCAGCGCCGACATGTTGTGGAACAGCCGGATGTTCTGGAACGTGCGGGCGATGCCCTGCTTGGTGATCTTGAACCGCTTGCCGCCGTCGATCCGCGTGCCGTTGAACAGCACCTGGCCCTCGGTCGGCTGGTAGACGCCGGTGACCACGTTGAACACGGTGGTCTTGCCCGCGCCGTTCGGGCCGATCAGGGCGAAGATCTCGCCCTGGTTGACGCTGATCTTCGCTTCGCGGAGGGCGACCACGCCGCCGAAGCGCATGGTCACGTTGTCCAGCTGAAGGACGGGAGTGCTCACTTGGCCGCCTCCGTCGTGGTCACATCGGTGTCCGGACCCGCGACCTCGGCACCCATCGTGCCCATGCCGCCGGTGCCCTCGTGCAGTTCGGCCTTGCGCCTTCGGGAGGGCAGCAGGCCTTCCGGCTTCAAGCCCATCATCAGCACCAGCACGCCACCGAACAGCAGGATGCGGAACTCCGCCGGGTCCTTGCCGCCGAGCGCGTCCTTCAGCCACTCGACCTCGCGGAACCGCTCCGGCAGCCAGGCGATGACGAACGCGCCGAGCATGACGCCGGGCAGGTTGCCGGAGCCGCCGAGCACAACCGCGGCGAGGATCGTCGCGGACAGGATGAACGGGAACGTGTTCGGCTCGATGAACACGGCCTTGCCCGCGTAGATGCCACCCGCCAGGCCGCCGATCATGGCTCCGATGGCGAACGCGAGGAGCTTGAACTTGAACGTCGGCACGCCCATCAGCTCGGCCGCGTCCTCGTCCTCCCGGATCGCGGCCCACGCGCGGCCGACCCGGCTCTTCTGCAACCGCACCGAGAAGATGATCACCACGATGATGGCGGCCACCATCAGGTAGTAGTACGGCGCGGGCAGGAGCGCGAACTCGACCACACCCGGGATGTCCGTCGGGTGCGGGATGTTGGTGATGCCGCGCGCGCCGCCGATCTCGTCGGTGTTGTTCGCCGTGATGCGGACGATCTCACCGAAGCCGAGCGTCACGATCGCCAGGTAGTCGCCGCGCAGGCGCAGCGTCGGCGCGCCGAGGATGACGCCGGACACCGCGGTGATCAGGATGCCGAACGCGACCGTCGCCCAGTAGTTCCAGCCGTACTGGGTGCCGAAGTAGGCCACCGAGTAGCCGCCGATGGCGAAGAACGCGACGAAACCGAGGTCGAGCAGGCCCGCTTGGCCGACCACGATGTTCAGGCCGATCGCGAGCAGGATGTAGGTGCCGATCGGGTAGATCAGCACCGTCGTCCAGTCCGAGCCGGGCGACATGAAGCTGCCGATCCACGGCGCGGGCAGCACCAGTGCGAACACGATCGCGCCCAGGTACACGAGGTACCGCTGCCACACCTTGGCGTGTTCCCACCAGTCGCGGGCGCCGTCGAACAAGGCGCCCACACGCCTCAACGGATTCGCGTTGCCAGTCACTCCGTTGCCTTTCATGCGCGGGCCTTCTGTAGGGATTCACCCAGGATGCCGGTCGGGCGGAACATCAGCACGATCACCAGCACGGTGAACGCGATCACGTCCTTCCACTCCGAACCCAGGAAGATCGCGCCCCAGTTCTCGATGAGGCCGAGCACGACACCGCCGAGCAGTGCGCCGCGCAGGTTGCCAATACCGCCGAGCACGGCCGCCGTGAACGCTTTGATGCCGAGCACGAAACCGACGTTGAAGACGGTGTTCTCGAACTCCATCAGGTAAAGCGCGCCGGCGACACCGGCCATCGCGCCGCCGAGGAGGAACGTGACCCGGACGATGTTGTCGATGCTGACGCCCATGAGCACGGCGGCTTCGGGGTCCTGCGCGGTGGCGCGGATGCCGCGGCCGATCTTGGTGCGGTTCACCACGCGGTCCAGCGCGATCATCATGATGACGGCGGCCACGATCACGATGATGTGGTCGGTGCGGATCGCCGCGTTGCCGATGGAGAACACGGTGTCGCGGTCGACCAGGCGTGGCGACGACTGCTGGTTGCGGCCGGGCTTGCCGGTCAGCCACGGGATGATGACCAGCGCGAACAGCTCTTGCAGGAACAGCGACGCGCCGATCGCGGAGATCAGCGCGGTGAGCCGGGTGGCCCCCTTCTTGCGCAGCGGCCGGTAGGCCACCACCTCAAGCAGCATCGCGGCTCCGCCGGAGATCAGGGCGGACAACGCGATGATCAACAGCATCACGCCGAACAGCGCGAACCCGGTCAGTGGCGACGCGGGCGCGACCGCGGTGATCACCACGAGCGACGTGAAGGTGCCGATCATGAAGATCTCGGAGTGCGCGAAGTTGATCAAACGCAGCACGCCGTAGACCATCGTGTAGCCGAGGGCGATCAGCGCGTAGATGGAGCCGAACACCAGTCCGCCCACCGTGCTGGGTAGGAACTGGTTGAGGAAATCATCAAGCATGACAGGTTGCCTCACGAGACGGGCGGGGAGAGAACATAGCCATAGTGGTGGGGAGCGGGCGCCGTCGTTCCCACGACGCGCGCCCGCTCCCCAGCTCGCTAGCTTGCTTGCCTAATCCGTCCCGGATCAGCCTTCGAGCTTCGCTTCCTCCGCCGGCCCGAGCAGCTTGAGGACGCCGCCCTTGACCTGGTAGACGAAGATCGCGTTGTTCTCCGGCTCGCCGTTCGCCTTGAACTTGATCGGCTTGGAGATGCCGTCGAAGCTGATCGTCTTCAGGTACTCGTTGATCTTCTCACCGGTGGTGTTGCCCGCCTGGACGGCCTTGATGAAGGCAGTCGCGGCGTCGTAGCCCTCGGTCGCGTAGATCGCCGGGTCGGCGTTGGCGCTCTTCTTGTACTTGTCGAAGAACTCCTTCAACGGGCCGGTCACGTCCGCCGACGGGATGTTGCACGGGCAGGCGAGGACAGCGCCCTCGGCCGCCGCGGCACCCGCGCCGGTCACCAGCTGCTGGTCGAGCGAGCCGTCGCCGGAAGCGAACATGGCCGTGACGCCGCCGTCGCGCAGCTGCTTGAGCAGCCGGCCGGCCTGCGCGTAGTAACCGCCGAAGACGATCACGTCGGGCTTCGACGCGGCGACCTTAGTGACGGTGGACGAGTAGTCGGACGCGTCCTTCGCGAACTTGTCCCGCTCGACCGTGACACTGGCGCTCTCGAACGACTTGGCGACGGCGTCGGCCAGGCCGACGCTGTACTCCTGGTCGTCGGACAGGACGAACGCCTTCTTCGGGGCCTTGGCCTTCACCAGGAACTCGGCGATGCCGGGGCCCTGGTCGTCGTCGTTGGCGACGACGCGGTGCCAGTACGTCCAGCCGTTCTGCGCCAGGCCGGGGTTCGTGGCGGACGGCGAGACGCTGGGGAGCTTGCTCTCCTCCAGCTGGCCGCCGATGGCCTTCGACTCACCGGAGAAGGCCGGGCCGATCAGGCCGACGATCTTGTCCTGGGTGACTGCCTTCGTGATCAGCGAGGTCGCCTGGTCGGGCTTGCCCTGGCTGTCGTACGGCACCAGCTCGATCTTGACCTTGGGGTTCGTGGCGTTGTACTCGTCGATCGCCATCTTCGCGCCGTTCCGGGGCGGAATCACGATCGCCGAGTTCTCACCGGTGAGGTCACCCATGAACCCGATCTTGACCGAGGTGACTTCGCCACCCGCGTCGCCACCGCCGCCGCCTCCAGCGCAAGCCGCGAGCACCAGCGACGAAGCCGCCGCCAGCGCCAGAACTCGGCCGAGTCGTGCTCCTGACACCGGAATACCTCCCATGACACCAACCATCCCGCCGGTAGGCGGATGCCCTCACACGAGGGCTGGGTTAGGGCAGGAACGTAGCTTCAAGTGAGTTCGATGAACAGGTGGTCTTACTGCTCTGTGTCCACATCGTGACGGTAGTCACCGGAAAATGCCCTGACGTTAACAACCCTAAATCCAGCTCAAATCGCCGCAGGTCACGTGGTCAATGCGGGCTGTGACCAACAATGGCCGAGGCACTGTCCGATACTCGAACGTGTATCACTCGCGGGGGTTAGTCACCCGAAGTTTTCGATGACGGCTTCGGCCACGGCCTTCATCGTCGTGCGGCGATCCATAGCCGTCCGCTGCACCCAACGGAATGCCTCGGGCTCCGACAGACCCTGCTTGGTCATCAGCAATCCCTTGGCGCGCTCGACCACCTTGCGCGTCTCCAGGCGGTCGGTGAGCCCGGCGACCTCGTTCTCCAGGGCCTGCAACTCGGCGAACCGGCTCATCGCCAGTTCGATCGCGGGCACCAGGTCGCGCTTGGCGAACGGCTTGACCAGGTAGGCCATCGCGCCGGCGTCACGCGCGCGCTCCACGAGGTCGCGCTGGCTGAACGCGGTGAGGATGACGACCGGGGCGATGCGCTTGCCCGCGATCACCGAAGCGGCCTCGATGCCGTCGACCTTCGGCATCTTGACATCCATGATGACCAGGTCCGGTCGCAGCTCGGTGGCCAGCGTGACCGCCTCGTCGCCGTCGGCGGCCTGACCGGCCACCTCGTACCCCTCTTCGCGCAGCATCTCGACCAGGTCGAGTCGGATGAGGGCTTCGTCCTCGGCCACGAGCACACGCCGTGGCGCGGCCTCGGGCTGGGCCTCGGCAGCCGGTTGGGTCACCGGGGTCCTCCTGACATTGACGTTCTGACGGCGGCTCGACGCGGTCGCGTCGGACGAAACCGCAGTCTACCGGCGGGTCGGGCCGCACCGGGGCGACCTGGCCGTGATCGCGGCCACCGCCGCCGGCTTGGTCGGTTCGGGCCTGGCCGATCGGCCGAACGCGCCGGGTGGACGCCATCGTGCGGTGGGAGGCCGATCGGGGCGGCGGCACACGGTCCGCGACAGGGTGTCGACCAGGCAGGTGGACACCCTGTCGCGGCGAGGAGCCAATCAGGGCAAGCGGACACCAGCCTGCGCCAGGTTGTCGATCGGGCGGCTGGACACCAGTCGGCGGCAGGTGTGACCCGATCGGGTCTGCTTATCGCAGGCAACTGCGGGCCCAGGGCGTGCCGGGCGCCCGTGTGGACGCCCGGCACTGCGGGTCAGCGCACCGCCTGCGGCGGCTCCCACCAGCCCGTCACGCCCCGCGGCCACTCGACCGCGGCCAGCGCGGGCTCGTGCTCCGGGTTCGGACCGTCCACCTCGCGCAGGAATAGGTCGTACCAGCCTGTCGAGATGCCGAGACCGCCCCCGACACTGGGAACTTCCACACACCCCGGCAGCCCGAACACCGGGTGCAACAGCTGATCAACCATCTTCGGCACGCTGAGGCTCGTGGGCCACTCGACCCACCACTGGTCGCCCTGGGCCAGCGCACGCACCCACGGCGCGGCGGCGAACAGGTGGTACCGGCGCAGCACGGCACTGCCCACACCCGTCGGGCGCGGCGCCTCGGCCAGGCGGTCGCGCTCGACCTGGGTGAGCGGCCCGTCGATGAACGTCGCGCTCATGTCACGGCCCGCCAGCAGGTTCCGCACGTACTTCATCCCGTCGGCCCACGCCCGTTCGTCCACGCCCGCGAAGTGCACGGACGCGTCGAGGCCCAGCAGCCGCAGTTCCACCGAACGGGGGTGGTGGGTGACCCGCAGACCGGCCGCCCCCGCCGCCCACTCGCCGTCATACCTGGGCAGCAACTCGTAGAGCAGCGGGCCCAGGGCGTGTTCGGTGAGGTGCAGGCGGAGTTGCCTGCCCGGCTCGACGGCGCTGAACGCGTGCGCCGGCCGCAACATGCTCGCGGGCGGACGGAGTTGCAGGTGGGCGCCCGCGTCCAGACCGGCTTGCAGCACCACGGATTCGAGCGCGCGCTGGTCGTCGCCCTCCGCGTCGGGCAGGAACAGGCCGCGCACGTCAGCCTTGCCGCCGCGCAAGGCGTCGACCACGCGTTCACGGCGGTCATCGGGCAGGTCGTGCAGCACCGCTTTCACCGCGGGCACGGCCTGGGACAGGTTCTCGCCGGTGTAGGTCCGGCGGAGGTCGACCAGCTGTTCGGTCAACGACGATCGCGCCATGGCAGTCCTCGCTCCCGCCGCCCGGCTCGGCGCAACAAGGACGCGTTACGCGTCGTTCAACGGTGTCAGGTGGGTCTTCCATGAGCAGGGGTGCCCTCACCCCGCGGCGGATCACGCCACCCGCTTGCCGGGGAGTGGCTCCAGCCTCACGTCTGCTCACACACGCCGTTTCCGACGATAGCAAGCTCCGGCTCCGTGCCGCGACGCCCACACGATCAACCGGTGACGACCGGCACGAATCGGCGCTCGGCGGCATGATGACACGTTGGCGTTAACCGCTCTCGGTAAGGTGTCGAACATGAGTTCGAACAAACGCACGTGGCCCAGCCCCGACGCCCAGGACGAGCTGCGGTTGATGACCGAGTTCCTCACCTTCCTGCGGCTCACCGCCGTGTCGAAGGTGGAGGGGCTGAGCTGGGCGGACGCCACGGCCGCGCCCATCCCGACGTCGCCGGTGGTGAGCGCGCTCGGTGCGCTGCGGCACCTGACGGCGGTGGAACGGTGGTGGCTGTCCATCGAGGTGGGCGGCGTGGAGCTGCCGTCGCTGTGGGGTGAGGACGCGGACGCGTCGTGGCGCATGCACGAGGGCGACACGGTCGAGTCGGTGATCGACGAGTACCGGGCCGAGTGGGCACGGTCGGAGCGCGCGCTCGACGGATTGGGCGCGGACGACCGGACACGCGGCGACCACGACGGCAAGGGCCGCACGGTGCGCTGGGTCCTCGCGCACGTCGTGCAGGAAACCGCACGGCACGTCGGCCATCTGGACTTCCTGCGTGAACTCGCGGACGGTGAAAAGGGCGAATGACGCGCGGGCATAACGCTTGCGGGTGAACGGCCCTGCGGTGTTCGGCGGCGGCTGATTGGATCACCGCCCATGCGCCACCTGGTTGCCTTTCTCGCCGCCGTACTCGTGTTGTCCCTGTTCACCGCGCCGGCGTCGGCAGTGCAGACGCCGGCCGCACCAGAGACACCCACAGCGCCGGCCGTCGAAATCGACTTCACCGGGATCGTGTCGTTGCGGGGCTGTTCGGGATCGGTGGTCCGGCCGCCGGAGCACGATCCGTCCGACCCGGCGATGGTGCTGACCAACGGGCACTGCGTGCGGCTCCTGGGCGTCGACGAGGTCGTCGTGGAGGAGCCTGCGGACCGGGTGTTCACCTTGCTGGACAAGGACGGCGACGGCACGCTCGGCACGTTGCGGTCGTCCGGTCTCGCCTACGCGACGATGTCCGGGACCGACGTCGCGCTGTACCGGCTGACCTCCACCTACGCCGAGGTCGAGGCGATGGGCACGCGGGCGCTGGAGCTGTCGCCGACGCACCCGGAGATCGGCATCGGCATCCGGCTGGTGTCGGGCTACTGGCGTCAGATCTACGCGTGCCACGCGGACGGTTACGTGCACGAACTGCGCGAGGACCGGTGGACCTGGCGCGGTTCGATGCGCTACACCGCGCAGTGCGACAGCAAGGGCGGCACGTCGGGTTCCCCGGTGCTGGACGCGGCCACCGGCAAGGTCGTGGCGGTGAACAACACCGGCAACGAGAACGGCGAGCGGTGCACGCTCGACAACCCGTGCGAGGTGGACGAGTCCGGCGAGGTGACGGTGCGCCAGGGCATCCGGTACGGGCAGGTGACCCACCAGCTGGCGCCCTGCCTGACCGGGGACGGCCGGGTCGACCTGACCGCCCCCGGTTGCGGACTGCCGCGACCCGCGGCTTAGGACCGGCTCAGAACCGTTCGCCGGACAGGGCCTGGACCGCCGCCATCGGGTTGCCGAGGTGGTAGTGGTCCACGGCCAGGTACGTCGGCGTCTTGCGCGCGGCGGGCTCGCAGAACCGGCGGGCGCGGTCGGCGAGCTTGCCGTTGTCGGTGGTCGCCGTGCCGGTGATCGGCACGTCCCGGAAGTGGTTCATCACGAACAGCGGCCGGAAACCGGGTTCGGTGCGGTTCAGCGGCGTGGCCCAGCGGCTGTGGCAGGACCAGTCCGACGCGCCCAGGCCGGAGCCCATCGACCAGTAGTTCTCGACCGTCCACTCCGACTGGTACATCACGCCGAACGTGTCGCGCTGCGGCGAGTCGCCCGAACGCCCGTGGTCGGTGAAGATCATCAGCCGCTTGTTGTTGGCGCGCACCGTGTTCAGGGTCGGCCAGCCGTTCGTCCGGACGCCCGCCTGGTCGGGGCGGAACAGCACGTTCGCCAGGCCGTTGACGCGGGCGAGCTCGGAGCGCAGCACCGCGGCGGAGACGTAGTCCTCCAGGAACACCGTGACGAACTCGTTCGGGTTGCGGTTGAGGAAGTCCACGATCCGCTGCACGTCCACCCACAGCGCCACCGGGCGGCTGACCCACGTGCAGCTGTTGTGGCACAGGATCGCGCCGTCCGGGGTCTGGTGGATGTCCAGTTGGAACCCGCGCACGCCGTCGCGGAGCTGCTGCTCGATCCCGCGGGCCTGGTTGGGCGCGAGATTCACGAACGGCGGGGCGAAGCCGCCGTCCACGCCGTTGGCGTAGGCGTTGTGCGTGGTGAGGAAGGTGACCTGGTCCAGCCGCCGCTCCCCCTCCACCGGCACCGGCACACGTTGGGGTGACACGGGAGTGAGGTACCAGCGGTCAGCGCCGGTGCCGATCCGCACCTGGTCCGTGCCGGACGCGATCAGGTGGCGGTCGACGCCGGGGACCTTGAGCCGGTGCCGGTCGCCGTCGAGCAGCACGTCCCACTGCGCGTCGGGGCTGGTGCACGCCATGACCACGGCCTGGTCGGCTTGGCGGCCCAGGCACTGGGTGCCTTCGCGCAGCGTGCGGCCGGTGAGGGTCCACTGCTGGCGGTCCTCGTCGCCTTTGGGTCGTCGTTGGAGGACGGACGTGCCGGAGACGCCGGCGTTCAGGCCGGTGGTGACGCTTTGGAGGTAGTAGACGCCGTCGGCGGCTTGTGCCTGTGTCTGTGCCTGCGCGGGTGCGGTTCCGGTTGCAGGTGCGGTTGCGGTCAGGGAGGCGGCGAGCGTGACGATCAGGGCTGATCGGGTGGCGCGCATCAAGAAGTCCTCTCGAAGGCTCCGCGGCGGCGGACTTCGCCAGACTAAACGCGAAAGAGGTTCATGTCAGCCCGTTCTAGGCTGGTGCCATGACCGAACCCTGGGGTGACCCCGAGAAGATCCGCCGGATCCTGGCGGACGGCGAGACCTGGGCCGTGGTCGGGCTGTCCGACCACCCGCAGCGCGCCGCTCACGGCGTGGCGAGGTTCCTCAAGCAGCACGGCAAGCGGATCGTGCCCGTGCACCCCGACGCGCCGACCGTGCACGGCGAGCAGGGCTACGCGTCGCTGGCCGACATCCCGTTCCCGGTGGACGTGGTGGACGTGTTCCGGCGGTCGGAGGCGGCGGGCGAGTTCGCCGACGCGGCGGTGGAGATCGGCGCGAAGGCGGTGTGGTTCCAGCTCGACGTGATCGACGAGGCGGCGTACGAGCGGGCCACCGCGGCCGGGCTGGACGTGGTCATGGACCGCTGCCCGGCCATCGAGTGGCCGGCGCACGGGCCGCGCTGATCACGTCCCGCTGATCAGGCGCGGCGGCGGGCGGTGACCTCGATCTCGATCCGCATCCGGGGGTCGGCCAGGCCGCACTCCAGCATCGTCGCGGCCGGCCGCACCTCGCCGAACACCGCGCGCAACGCGGGCCAGCACGGCTCGAAGTCCTTGGCGTCGGGCAGGTAGTACGTGACGCGGACGACATCGGCGAAGGCGCACTCCGCCTCGGTCAGCGCGGCGCCGATGTTGACCAGGCACTGCTCGGCCTGCGCGACCACGTCGTCGGAGATGGTCATGGTGGCGTAGTCGAAGCCGGTGGTGCCGGAGACGTGCACCCAGTCGCCGTCGACCACGGCCCGCGCGTAGCCGATCTGTTCTTCGAACGTGGAGCCTGAAAGGATCACTCGCCTCATGGCGTTCACCCTAATTGAGTAACCTGCGGGCCATGCCGATCGTCGCGCTCAACGGGATCAACCTCAGCTACCAGGTCGACGGCGAGGGTGACCTCGTCGTCATGCTGATGGGCACCGGCAGCCCCGGCCGGGTGTGGCGCGCGCACCAGGTGCCCGCGCTGAAGGCCGCCGGGTTCCGGGTGGCCACGGTCGACAACCGGGGCATCCCGCCGACGGACGAGTGCGCGTCCGGGATCGCGATCGAGGACATGATCGGCGACACCGTCGCGTTGATCGAGTCGCTCGGCGGACGGGCGCACCTGGTCGGCACGTCGATGGGCGCGCGGGTGACGCAGGAAGTGGCCCTGGCCCGTCCGGACCTGGTCTCGAAGGCCGTGATGCTGGCGACGGCGGGCCGCAACGACCACCTGCAGAGCGCCCTGTCACGGGGTGAGCGGGCGCTGCACGACCAGGGGATCAAGCTGCCGGGAGAGTATTTCGCGGCGGTGACGGCGGTGCTTAACCTGTCCCCCGCGACGCTGCGTGACCCCAGTGCGGCGCGGGACTGGCTGGACCTCCTGGAGCTGAACGGTTCCACCGTCGGCAAGGGCGTGCGGGCGCAGATGGGGATGAACGAGACCGAGAGCCGGCTCGACGCGTACCGCGGGATCAAGGTGCCTTGCCTGGTGGTGGGCTTCGCGGACGACCGCGTGCTGCCCACGTACCTGGCGCGCGAGGTGGCCGACGCGATCCCGGGCGCGCGGTACGCGGAGGTCGCCGACGCGGGCCACTTCGGTTACCTGGAACAGCCGAAGGCCGTGAACCGGCTGCTCGTGGACTTCCTGAAGGCCCCGGTTCGACACGGATCGTGACCGGTCGACCACGGGAACCCTTCTACCACCTCGCTCCGAACGCCGTTACCGTCGAGCGCGACTTGGCGGAAGGGGCACATGGACGCGCGACGGCTCGGCCGGACCTCCCGCCTGATCGCGCTGATCGGGCTGGGTGCGGTGACGTGCCTCGTGCTCGTCCCCGTCGCGGTCAACATGGCCACGGGTGGGTCGGCGCTGGACGTGCTCGGCCCGTACGCGGCGTGGTTGTGGCCGGCGCTGGCGGTGCTGTGCGCGCTCACAGTGTGCCTCGCGGCGTGGGAACCGCTTCGCTCGCTCGTGCTGCAACGGCGTCCCTCGCACTCGGCTAATCGGCGTGCGGCGCTGGACTTGGTGGAACGGTTCGTGCGGGCGCGGGTGGACGGGTCGTTGGCCGAGCAGGTGCGGCTGAAGCTCGGTGTCGTGCCCCGGGTGGGGCCGCGGCTGCCTACGCGCATCCGTCACCCGTTGATCGTGGTGGGGTCGCCGGGGGCGGGGAAGACGACGTTGCTGCTGTCGCTCGCGGAGACGTTGGCGGCTCGGGCGCGGCAGGACCTGAGCCTGCCGGTGCCGGCAGTGGTGGACCTGGGCGGGTGGCGGCGGGACGACGACTTCGGCGAGTGGCTGCTGCGGGCGTTGTCGTCGCGGTACCGGATCGGGGCGCGGCTGGGGCGGGTGTGGCTGCGGCAGGGCAACCTGGTGCTGTTGTTCGACGGGCTGGACGAGTTGTCCCCGGCGGACCGGGTGGAGTGCCTGGCCTGGATCACCGCGTTGAAGCTGCGGGAGGTCGTGCTGTGCAGCGCGGGTGACGAGTACCAGCACTTGCCTCGTTGTGACGTGGTGCGGGTGGATCCGTTGGGGCGTAACGAGGTCCTGGATCTGATCGCGGCTTGTGGTCCGCGGTTGGATGGGCTGCGTGAGGCTCTGGAGAAGGATCCGGAGCTGTGGGACGAGGTGCGCACGCCGCTCGCGTTCGGGCTGCTGGCTTTGGCGTATCGGGCGGGGCGTGCGGAGTACCGGGGAGTGCTGGAGACGTACCTGGTGGAGTCGGTGGCGCGTGATCCTTCCGGCTCTTCGGGTTCTATTGGTTCCTCGGGCTCTTCGGAGCGTTCGGTGCGGGCTTTGCGGTTCCTGGCCCGGATCGCCAGGCGTCAGGGTGATCTCCAGGCGCGGTCCCGGTTGCCGTCGCGGGAGGTGTGGCTGGACTTCGTCGGCACGGACGTGGTGTGGCGGCTGTTCCGCCGGGCCGCGCCGGGTGCGTTGGCGGGTGCGGCGACCGCGTTGTGCTTCGTGGTCGGGGTGCGCCTGGGTCTGGTGGCGGGCGTCGTCACCGCTGTCGCCACGCTCGGTGTGCCGCGCAGTGCGTTCATCGCGGTCCGTGGTGATGTGCGGCGGGGAAGGCGTTGGGCGGTAACGGGTTTCGTGGTTGGGGCGTTCGTCACCGGTGGTGTGGCGGTGCTGGGCGGGATGCTCGGTGGGCTGGTTTCGGGGTGGCCTCCGGCGGTCGGGTACGGGGTGGTCGTCGTGGTCGCGCTGCTTGTCGCGTACGGCAACACGCGTGACCGGTACTGGGCGTTGGCGTGTGCGTTGGTGCCGGTCGGGGTGACTGTGGTGACGGGGCCTGGCGCCGAGCTGCCGGTCGGTCTCGGTATCGGGCTGGCGTCGGGGGCGGTGGTGGGTGCGTTCGTCGGTGGTCTGCGTGGGGTGTGGGCGGGTCTGCACGCGCGGGGCGCCATCGGGCTGCGGTGGTTGCCGGTGGCGGGCTTGGTCGGGGTGGGGCTGGCGGCGCTCGCGGGTGCCGCGGTTCGTCCTTCGGCGTTGGGTGCGGTGACCGGTGTGCTGCTGGGGCTGGCGGTGACGCCTGTCGTGAACCGGCCGTTCGACGTGGTGGCCGGGCTGCTCGCGCGGCCGTTGGCGCTGGACGAGTTCCCGTTGGGGCGCAAGGCGATCCTCCAGTCCGCGCGGGACCGGGTGCTGTTGGTGGACGAGCACCGGTTCCCGCACGACCTGGTCCGCGACCACCTGGCGTCGTGCGATCCGGTGGAGGTGGCGGCGGGTGTCGAGCGGCGGCGTGCCGAGCTGGGGCGTGCCGAGTTGGGACGTGCCGAATTGGGGCGTGCCGGGCTCAGCCCCACCGCGTCCGACCCCACGGCTTGAACACCGACAGCACGGTGTTGAAGGTGTAGAGGGTCAGGGACACGCAGCAGGCGACCAGGACGTCGCTGCCGGCCGCGACCACTCCGCCTGCGGCCTCGTGCAGGCCGGAACGCAGGGAGAACGTCGTGGCGATCACGGCGATGACGGTCAGCACGAACTTCACCAGCACCCAGCGGTGCTTCACCAGGCCCCACTTCGTGCCCAGGGACAGGACGACGCCGGTGACCAGCGCGGTGAGTGCGAGCGGTAACACGACGAGGTCGCCGAGCAGTGACATGGCTTGGTAGAGCTGGGGCGCGTCGAACGCCGCCAGTGCGAGCACGAGCATCCCGATCGTGACGCCGAGCCAGCCGACGGACGAGATGACGTGCAGCAGCAGCCACGACTTCCGCAGTTTCGGTTTCATGCCGCACAGCGTGTCCCGCCTCACCCCCTCACCGCGTCCGCCCGACAGCGGCACCCCCACCTACGCCCCCCGACGTACACCGCGAGTCGAACCCCCAGGTCCCGCGTGTCGAACACTCAAGCCCCGTGAGTCCTACGTTCGCGTCGCGCGAGTCCTACGTTCAGGACCCCTGAATTCAACGCTCAGAACACAGGTCAGCCGGCCCGAGCTGTTCTGAGCGTTGAATTCGGGGTACGGGAACGTAGGACACGGTGGTCCTGAAGGTACGACTCACGGGTCTTGAACGTAGGACTCACGGGGTCTGGAGGTTCGACACGCGGGGTCTGGAGGTTCGACTCGCGCGGAGGGTTACGGCCAGTGAGCGGGGTGGGTCAGGGTGGTGGGGAGTTTGGTGGCGCGGGAGCCCTTGGCAGCGTCCACCTGGGCCTGGGTGAGGAAGAGGGCGCCGGTCAGGTCGGCGCCGGAGAGGTCCGCGCCACGCAGGTCGGCGCCGATGAAGTCCACCAGGCGCAGGTCGGCCCCACGCAGGTCGGCGCCGATCAGGTACGCCCCGCGCAGGTTGGACGCACGCAGGTTCGCGCCCTTCAGCTCCTTGCCGATCAGGTCGGCGCCACGGCGGTTCTTGCCCTTGCCACGGGTCAGCTCGCTCGCCTTCAGCAGCAGCGCGTTCGCCTGCTCCCAGTACGGGCCGACGTCCACAGCCAGCAGCTCTTCCGGCGAGCCGGCGGTGAGCGCTTCGATCTTCGCCTTGAGATCACGGGCAGCGGGGTGCAGTGCGCGGGCCTTGTCCAGGGACCGCACCTCGGTCAGGTACCAGAGCAGTTCGTGCAGCTGCCGCATCACCGGGAACACGTCGAACATGGTCGCCGCCGACGCCGGGTCGTCACGCCAGCTCGTCCCGCCGAACGTCACCTGCGCCACCTGCTGACCGGCGCCGAAGCAGTCGTACACCGTGCAGCCGGTGAACCCGGACTCCCGCAGCTTCGTGTGGATGCCGCAGCCGAAGTCCGCGAGCAGGTTCCGGCACGGCGTGCGCGCCGGTTTGTCGATCGCGAAGTCGACCGACTTGGCGAACGCGGGCACCACGCAGCACAGCGCGAAGCAACGCGAGCAGTCGGCACGGAGGTCGTTCATGCGCTCAACGTGTCCAAGATCTGCTGCCCGTACTTCGCCAGCTTGTTCTCGCCCACGCCGTTGACCGTGCCCAACTCGTCCAACGTCGACGGCCCGGACGTCGCGATCTGCCGCAGCGTCGCGTCGTGGAAGATCACGTAAGCCGGGACGCCCTGCTCCTTCGCCGTCGCCGCGCGCCACGCCCGCAGCCGCTCGAACACCGGCGTCGCCTCGGCCGTCAGCTCCACCTGCGCCGCTGCGCTCTTCGTGGTCTTGACCTTGGCCAGGCGCTCCGGCTCACGCCGCATCAGCACCTTGCGGCCCTGGTACAGCACCTCGTCGCTGCCCGGCGTGACGACGAGCGTCGAGTACTCGCCCTCCACCGCGATCAGCCCCTGCGCGAGCAGCTGCCGGATCACCCCGCGCCAGCCGCTCTCGTTCAGCTCGGCGCCGATGCCGAACACCTTCAGCTGGTCGTGGTCGTGCTGGATGACCTTCGCGGTCTTGCGGCCGAGCAGGATGTCGATCGTCTGCCCCGCGCCGAACTTCTGCCGCCGCTCGTTGCGCAACCGGACCAGCGTGGACAGCACCTTCTGCGCCGCCACGGTGCCGTCCCACGTCTCCGGCGGCACGAGGCACGTGTCGCAGTTGCCGCACGGCGTGCTGGACTGGCCGAAGTAGTCGAGCAGCCGCACGCGGCGGCAGTCGACCGTCTCGCACAGCGCGAGCATCGCGTCGAGGTGGGCCATGAGCTTGCGGCGGTGCTGCTGGTCGCCCTCGGAGTCGTCGATCATCTTGCGCTGCTGGACGACGTCCTGGAGCCCGTACGCCAGCCAGGCGGTGGACGGCAGCCCGTCCCGGCCCGCGCGGCCCGTCTCCTGGTAGTAGCCCTCCACGGACTTCGGCAGGTCGAGGTGGGCGACGAACCGCACGTCCGGCTTGTCGATGCCCATGCCGAACGCGATGGTGGCGACCATCACCAGGCCGTCCTCGCGCAGGAACCGGGACTGGTTGCGCGCGCGGGTGCCCGAGTCGAGGCCGGCGTGGTAGGGCAGGGCCGGGATGCCGTTCTGGGTGAGGAATTCGGCGGTCTTCTCCACCGAGTTGCGGGACAGGCAGTAGACGATGCCCGCGTCGCCCTTGTGCTCGGTGCGGAGCAGTTCCAGCAGCTGCTTCTTCGGCTCGTTCTTGGGCACGATCCGGTACTGGATGTTCGGGCGGTCGAAGCTGGCGACGAAGTGCTTCGCGTCACCGAGCCGGAGGCGTTCGGCGATCTCGGCGTGGGTGGCTTGGGTGGCGGTCGCGGTGAGCGCGATCCGGGGCACCTCCGGCCACCGTTCGTGCAGGTGGGAGAGGGCGAGGTACTCGGGGCGGAAGTCGTGGCCCCACTGGGAGACGCAGTGGGCCTCGTCGATGGCGAAGAGGGCGATCTTGCCGCGCTCCAGCAGGCGGGTGGTCTGCTCGGTGCGCAGGCGTTCGGGGGCGAGGTAGAGGAGATCCAGCTCACCGGCCAGGAACTCGGCCTCGACCAGCGCGCGCTCGTCCGGGAACTGGGTGGAGTTGAGGAACCCGGCGCGGACGCCGAGGTCGCGCAGGGCGTCCACCTGGTCCTGCATCAACGCGATCAACGGCGAGATGACGACGCCCGTGCCGTCGCGCACCAGGGAGGGGATCTGGTAGCACAGCGACTTCCCACCCCCGGTGGGCATGAGCACCAACGCATCGCCGCCCGTGATGACGTGGTCGACGATGTCCTGCTGCTCCCCGCGGAAGGACTCGTACCCGAAAATCCTTCGCAGCACCTCTTGCGAAGCCATCGCGCGATCCTAACTGACCCCTCCGACACTCCCTTCGGTCCGACCCTTGAACCGGTTCCGGCGATGCCGCACGAAGTACCGTGCCGACCGCTCGTGGAAGGCGTCCGTGACCCGGCACCGCAGCAGTTCAAGGTTGCAGATCGAGCGTGCCACCCGTGGCGGCGGCGAGCACCGCGCCGTCGTCGTCCACCGAGACGTGGCCGAGCTCGAGGAGTCGGTCGCAGCCGAACGAGCACGCGAGCATCGCAATGAGCGCCTTCCGGCCGTGACGGTGCTGGTCCCAGGCGGGATTCGCGATTCATGCGTTCCTTGGTGGGGCTCTCTGGTAGCTGTAGATCATGTACGTCCACTGCGGGCAGGTGGGTGAGACCCGTGAGGCGATGCGGTCGTCACCCCGCCGGTTCACGCGCGAGTGCGCGGATCGCTTCGAGGAGCAGCACGGGGAACCGCCGGGAGCGGCCGAGCTGCGGAGTTGGACCAACAGCTGGCCGGTGCTGCTGGACGCGCTGGACCGGGCCGGGCAGGCCGGGTCGTGGCTGCTCCTGGAGTACACGCTCGCGGGCAGCGCGGAACGGGTGGACGCGCTGGTGCTCGGCGCGCGACCCCGCGGCGGCCTCACCGGGGTCGTGGTCGAACTCAAGCAGTGGAGCCGCTGCACCTGGACGTCACCGCTCGAGGTCGCGTTGGACGACGTCGTCCGGACACACCCCTGCCGCCAGGCGTTCGGCTACACCAGCCACCTCGAGGGTTGGTTGGAGGAGGCGACGCTCGACCTCGAGTACCGGGGCGTCGCGTTCCTGCACAACGCGCCGGTCGACGTGGTGCACCGGCTGCGACACGCCGTGGTGGACAGCCACGGCAGCCGAGACGTGCCGATCGTCGGCCAAGCGGACCTGTCGGGAACGGACGGCGGCGAGCTGGCGCGGCTGCTGCGCTGCGAGGACCTCCGTCCGCCAACGTCCGAGCAGGTGGACAAGTTCGTCAGGGCCAGGCAACGGCCGTCGAAGTCGGTGTTCGAGGACCTCGACAACATCCTGTCGCAGAAGTCGGAGTTCCGACTCCTGGGCGACCAGCAGACGGCGCAGGTCCGCGTCCTGCGCACCCTCGACCCGGAGCGGACGACGAAGCGGCAGGTCATCGCGGTCACCGGCGGTCCCGGCACCGGGAAGACCGTGATCGCGCTTCGGCTGCTGGCCGACATCCCACGCATCCAGTCGCCGCGTGGCGAGGTGCAGACGCGATTCATCACACCCTCCGGCACTTTGCGCCGGCAGTTGGTTCGAGCCACCGAACTCCCTGGGGCGAAACAGCTCTTCCTGGTTCCGGACAGCTTCCGCCCCAGCCGGTCGGACGCCCACGTCATCCCGCTGATCGACGAGGCGCAGCGGCTGCGCCGGAGCGACCGCACCCTCGATCGGCTGATCCATTACTCGCCCGTGAGCGTGTTCTTCCTCGACGAGCGGCAGGTCATCCGGCCGAATGAGGGGGTCAGCGTCTCGGAGTTGGCACAGACCGCCGAGAGGTTCGACGCCGAGTTCACGCACATCACGCTGACCAGCCAGTTCCGCTGTGGCGGCTCGCAGCGGTACCTGAACTGGCTGGACCGCCTTTTCTCGGTGGACGGCGAGGCCGAGCCGTGGGTGCCGGGCCAGTACGAGGTGGGTTTGGCGGCGAATCCGGACGAGCTGTCCGCGTGGATCCGCGCACGCGGTCGTGGCGGGCGGACGGCCCGCATCTCCGCCGGCTTCTGCTGGGAGTGGAGCAAGGACGGGGTCAACCGGCCGCTCAGCGAGGATGTCGTGATCGAGTGGACCGACGAGCACGGCGGGCCGCGCACCTGGCGGCGACCGTGGAACTCGATGATGACCCGGATGGACGGCGATGCCGTCACGGCGCCGCAGAGGGAGTTCTGGGCGACGGACGCGGGTGGCGAGAACCAGGTCGGGTGCGTCTACACCGCGCAGGCGCTCGAGTACGACTACAGCGGCGTGATCATCGGTCCCGACCTCGTCCGCCGGGACGGCGAGTGGGTCGGCCGGCCCGAGCACAGCCACGACGACGTGATGGAGAACGTCGCTCCCGACGCGTACCGCCAGTTGGCCCTGAACACATACTGGGTGCTCGCAACCCGGGGCACCTCCGGCTGCCGATTCCACTCCACCGACCCGGAGACCCAGGACTTCCTGATGGGCCTGTTCGCCTCGCGCCAGGAATTGTCGGACCCCTCCCTTACTCTGCGTCCATGAGCTACCGGGACGTCCGCGGCCAAGACGTGCTTGCTGCGATCGCGCGGTTCGACGAGGTGGGCCGCGACGCCTTCCTCGAGCGGTACGGGTACGACAAGGCGCGCCGCTTCGTCGTGGTCCACAACGGGAAGCAGTACGACTCGAAGGCGATCGTCGGGGTGGCGCATGAGTTCCTGGACGGCCGGGCGCTCACCCCCGGCGAGTTCAGCGGCGGACACGCGACCGTGGGCCTTCACCTGCGCGGGCTCGGGTTCGTGGTGCAGGAGCGCCGTGATCCGCAGCAGCTCCTGCTGCAACCGCGCGGCGGCGCCCGTGACGGCGGGCCGGGAAACTTCAAGCGGACCATCGAGAAGGGGGTCCGGCTCGCCGACCACGCCGACGCCTTCGGCGAAGACCTCGCCGAACTGCAAGCGCTGTACCGCGATGGAACGGCGAAGCTGTGGGGCAACACCCCGCCGGCACCGGCAAAGCAAAACAGCTTGAAGGCGAAGGCGATCCGCGGCCGGCGCGTCGGTGACCGCGTGCTGTTCTACGCCAAGCGCACGTTCATCGCCGAAGCGGTGATCCTCAAGCTGTTCCACAACCCGGCCGCCGCCCGTTCGATCTGGGGCGCCGACAAGACCGGTGAGACGTTCGAGCACATGATGGCGCTGGGCGATGTGCGGTTGATCCGGGAGGACGCGACCGACCTGGTCCTCCGGGCGACCAGACAGGAGACGCTGCGCTCGGTCACGCTCGTTCCCGCAGGGAAATTCGTCACGCCGACCGAACAGCCGAAGCCGACAAAGCCGTCGCCCGACGGCCCGTTCTCCGTCGAACAACATATGACGGAGCTGCTCACCCTTCACAGCCCGGAGCGGAGCGCGAAGAGTGAATCGGTCGCCTTGCTGTGGACGATCGGCCAGGTCGGGGACAAGCCGCGGCTGCACCCCCTGTCGACGTTCCGGCAGGGGGTCTCCATGGTGCTCACCGCCTGCGGGGTAGAGGGCGCCGACGAGGTGGAACGCCCCTTCTACGACCTGAGACGGACCAGCTTTTGGCGGATCGATCCTGAGGAGACCCCTTCGAGCGCCGCGAATGCGCCGGAACCGAGGGCCGGCTTCACCGACGAGTTCCACCGGCTCCTGATGGACGTCTCTTTCCGCACCAAGGCCATTAACGCACTGCGTTCTCGGCACCTCGACGACATCGAGGACCATGAGAGCCTCTTGGCGAGCGTGGGCCTCGGTGACTACCTGACGGTCAGCGGTGGGCCTCAGCGCGACGCGGACACCCCTGGCGAACGGCGTCGGCGGCCCAACCAAGGGTCGTCGGTCGTCCGCGACCCGAAGGTGGTCAAGAAGGTGAAAGCGCTGTACGACCACACCTGCCAGTTCTGCGGCACCCGGCTCAGCACCGGGTTCGGCTACTACAGCGAGGCCGCGCACATCCGCGGCCTCACCGTGCACACCGGGCCTGACGACCTGGAGAACCTGCTGTGCCTGTGCGCGAACTGCCACGTCCAGTTCGACGGGTACGGGCTGTACGTGGACGAGGACTACGTCGTGCGCCGGGTGCGCGACCGGGTGGAGGTGGGCAAGCTCCGCGTCGTGCCCGATCACCCCATCGACGCCGCCCACATCACCTACCACCGCGAACTGTGTGTGATCGCCCCTCCGACTTCCCCTTGAGGCGACGAAGTCGCCACACCTGTGAGGCCAAACACCGGTGTGGGCTCGGCTGACGGCCGAGCCCGCACAAGGGGCGTTAGGCGGCTCGGGTGGCGAGGGAGCGTTACAGGACCACCGCCAGCGGCAGGAACGTGCCGCTGACCGATCACCGTCCCCAGCACGGTCCCGCATCGCCCGTGAGAAGAGTCGTTCCTGGAGTCGCCTCGACGGGGTGGGGTCAGGAGCAGGACGTGGGCTGCGGCCGGTTGGTTCCGACGAACACGCTCCACTCCTGCGCGGTCAGCTGTCGCTGTGCGATCCGGCACGCCAGGGCCCGCCATGTCGACCGGTCGGTGTCCCACAGCAGTACCGAGCCGTCCTGGCCGGCGGATGCGAGGTGACGGCCGTCGGGGCTGAACGCGAGCGCGGTGACGTGCCCGTTTGCCGCGCCGTGTTCCCACGATCACCCGACCGTGCCATGGTGACCGCGACGAGAATTGGTCTGGACCTTCAGGCGAGAGGATCGGGACGATGCGCGGCACCACCGTGCCACCGGGAACGCCCTGCCGGACGCCCCGCGAGGGCGAGTTGCCCGTGCACCGGCTGGAAGTGCCGCTGCCGAACGCGTTGCCGTTCGCCGTCGGCACGTTCGACACGATCGGCCCGCTGTCGCGCGCGGCGTTCCCGCACCGGCACACGTTCCACGAGATCGTGCACGTCACCGGCGGCATCGGCACGCACGTGGTCGACCTCGCCCGCTGGGAGCTGCGCCCGCCGCACCTGTGCGTGATCGCGCCCGGCCAGGTGCACCACTGGGAGGACACGCGGGACCTGACCGGGTCCGTCCTGCTGTTCACCGACGACTTCCTGCTCGACCACCCCGCCGACCGCGAGCTGCTGCGGCGGTTGAGCGAGCGCCCGTGGCTGACGCTGGACGAGCCCGCCCACGCCCGAATCGCGCGCCTGGTCGCCGAGCTGGACGACGAGTACCGACGTGGTGAGGCAGGCGTCGAAACGATCCTGCGCGCGCTGCTGCACGTGCTCGTGGTGCGTGCGGCCAGACTGCGCGCGACGCCGGCCGCACCGCCTCCGGCGCGGGCGGGTGCGGTGGCGGAGGAGTTCGTCCGGCTGGTCGGCCGCACGGACCACGCGCTGTGGTCGGTGGGCGCGTACGCGGAGCGGATCGGCGTCACGCCCGGCTACCTCACCGAGGCGGTGAAGGCGGCGACCGGGCGGACGCCGTCGCAGCTCGTCCGGGAAGCGCGCACCCACGAGGCGAAGCGGTTGCTGGCCAAGACGGACCTGACCGTGCGGCAGGTCGCTGTCCGGACGGGCTTCGCCGACCCTGCGTACTTCTGCCGCTTCTTCCGCCGGGAGACGGGCCTGAGCCCCGGAGCCTTCCGCCGCGGCGGCGAAACCCGTTCACCGTGACGCATTCACAGTCAGGACACCGGCAACAGCGACCACGAGGATCACCACGAACCGCGGTTCCAGTCCATCGTCGTGGCCGGCCGGCGTCCCTAGGTTCGGGGTGGATTCCTGGCGAACCCACCCACGAGGAGCAGGTATGGACGCATCGAAGGACAGCGCACCGGACAGCGCACCGGACGACGCGACGGACGCCCACCTCAGTCGCAAGACCGTGCTGCGTGCCGCGCTCGCCGCCGGGGTCGCGTTGCCCGCGGCGCTGATGGGAGTGCCCGCGCTGGCCCGCACGGTCGGCCCGGACGGTGGCCCGCTGGACGTCACCCCGGCGTGCGACGACGGCGACGACCCGACGCCACCGCAGATGGAAGGCCCCTACTTCAAGCCGAACTCGCCCCGCCGCACGTCACTGGTCGACGGCAGCACGCCGGGCACCCGGCTCACCGTCACCGGCTACGTGTTCGGCCTGGCCTGCCAACCGCTCGGCAACGTGCTGCTGGACTTCTGGCAGGCGGACGTCAACGGCGTCTACGACAACGCCGGCTTCCGCTTCCGCGGCCACCAGTTCACCGACGCCGCGGGCGCGTTCACGCTGACCACGATCGTGCCCGGCCTCTACCCCGGCCGCACCCGGCACCTCCACGTGAAGGCTCAGGCGCCCGGACGCCCGGTGCTCACGACCCAGCTCTACTTCCCGGGCGAGCCGCGGAACAGCACCGACAGCCTCTTCGACCCACGACTGCTGATGGCGGTGCGGACCGTGGGCAGCGGCCGTGAGGCGAAGTTCGACTTCGTGCTGAACGTGTCGCAGACCAGCACCACCAAGCCGACGTCCACGACCACGTCGTCACCGGGCGGCGGCACGTGGGCGGCGGGCACCAACTACGCGACCGGAGCACACGTCACCTACGGCGGAACCGGGTACGTGTGCCTGCAAGCCCACCTCGCCCAGCCTGGCTGGGAGCCGCCGAACGTGCCCGCCCTCTGGCGCGCGGGGTGAACGCCGGGTAAGAAGCCGGGTAAGAAACGGATGACCGACGCCAGAGCCAAGCCACTCGCATCCCCCTCGGTGTGCCGACCGCACCGAGGGGAAGTGGCCCCCATAGGGGTGGGTGCAGGGGGTTTTCTGGGGTTCCCCCCACAGTCGTGGGCGGTCATATTCCGTCTTTGACACCATCCTGCATACCCGGGGGACCCATGACGGCGCAGACCGTGCCCGCCCACGTCGACGCTCGCGTTGTCGAGCCCGATTTCCGCGCACCGTCAGTCCGGCTCGGCCGGCTGCTGGACGAGGACTCCGCACAACCGCTGCACGAAGCGGACGACAGCGGCGTGAGCGCGGTGAGCGGCCTGATCGACGGCCGACCCGTGATCGCCTACTGCACCGACGCGACGAAGATGGGCGGCGCCCTCGGCTGGCCCGGCGCGATGCACATCGTCCGCGCCATCGAGACCGCCGTCGAGCAGCTCGTCCCGGTCATCGGCCTGTGGCACTCCGGCGGCGCGAAGCTCGCCGACGGCGTCGAGTCGATGGACGGCGTCGGCCGCATGTTCGCCGCGATGACCCGCGCTTCCGGCGTCGTGCCGCAGATCTCCGTGGTGCTCGGCCCGGCCGCCGGCGCCGCCGCTTACGGCCCCGCCCTGACCGACATCGTGGTCATGTCCAACGACGCCCGGATCTTCGTCACCGGCCCGGACGTGGTGAAGACGGTCACCGGCGAGGTGATCGACATGGAGGGCCTCGGCGGTCCCGTCGCGCACGGCCGCAAGTCCGGCGTGGCGCACATCGTGGTCGACACCGAGGAAGAGGCCTACCGGCGCACGCGTCGGCTCACCGGGTTCTTCAGCCGGCCCGGCGAGATCGAGGTGGCGTCCGCGGGCGAGCCCGACGACCTGAGCGCGTTGCTGCCCGAGTCGCCGCGCCGTGCCTACGACGTGCACCCGGTGATCAACCGGCTGCTGGACGACGCCGTGTTCGAGGAGCTCCAGGCCGGCTGGGCGCCGAACGTCGTGGTCGGCCTCGGCCGGCTGTGCGAGCGGACCGTCGGCATCATCGCCAACAACCCGCTGCGCAAGGGCGGCTGCCTCGACTCGCTGTCGGCGGAGAAGGCCGCGCGGTTCGTGCGGATGTGCGACTCGCTCGGCGTGCCGCTGGTCGTGCTCGTGGACGTGCCCGGCTACCTGCCCGGCGTCGGCCAGGAGTGGGGCGGCGTCGTGCGGCGCGGCGCGAAGCTGCTGCACGCGTTCGCCGAGTCGTCCGTGCCCCGGATCACCCTGATCACGCGGAAGTCCTACGGCGGCGCGTACATCGCGATGAACTCGCGTTCGCTGGGCGCGACGGCCGTGTTCGCGTGGCCGGACGCCGAGGTCGCCGTCATGGGTGTGGAAGCCGCCGTGGGCATCCTGCACCGCAAGAAGCTGGCCGCCGTCGCCGACGAGACGGAGCGCGCGGAGCTGCGCGAGAAGCTGATCGAGGAGCACCGCCGGATCGCCGGCGGCGTCGACCGCGCGATGTCGCTCGGCGTGGTGGACGAGGTGATCTCCCCGGACGAGACCCGGGTCAGGATCGCGAAGGCGCTGGCGAACGCGCCGGCCGGCCGAGGGCGGCACACGAACATCCCGTTGTGAGGTGACGATGTCGAATCGCGAACTGACGGCCCTGCGGGCGTTGATCGACCAGGCCCGCACGCACACGGACGCCTTGCGCGCGGACTTCCGGGACCACCCGGGGTGCGGCGGCTGGTGAACGACCTGGACCGGCTCGCGATCGACGTGGACGAGGTGGCGGAGGTGGCCGGTGCGCCGGCCCCTCCGGTTCCGCGCCGGCCCGAGGACCTGGTCACCGTGCCCGACACGCCGTACGCGCCGGACTTCTGGCACGGCGCGGACGACGAGGGCGTCGGCGGCCACCGACCGCACTACCGGTAGTGCCCAGAGGTCTGGACATGCTTGAAGCGGAGCCCGCGACCGGTTCGGTCGCGGGCTCCGTCACAGGCTCCGCAGAGCGGTTCGGGCTACCGCGGTCAGGCCATCTCGCCGGTGTTCTGCGGCGGCACGTCGGCCGGCTCGCGGAACAGATCGGTGTAGGACCGCTGCTCGTCCCGGCCCAGACCGTTGGCGGTCTCGGTCCGGGTCGTGTCCGGGTGGCTGAACAGCTCGTTGAACGAAGTTGACATGTGTTCCGACTTTCTCCGCGTCCGCTGCGTGCTCACGGCCGGCGATGCCGGGCCGGAGATCCTCACACGGCGCGAGGGTTTTCGGGTTCAGAAGATATGAATCGCCCCGATGACACCCACGGTACACGTCGTGGTGCCGTGGGCGCCACAGCGTTATGGTGGGCGTGTCGGGCGCAACTCGCAGGGCGGCGGTAGAGCCGGCTTCGTCCCCGACGAAACCGATCCGGTCCGGTCCAGACCGGGGACGGGAGCACCGACATGGGGTCGGCTGCCGAAAGCGACGCCGGTCCGGCCTCGGACCGAAGGTTCCTGCGCATCGGGTGCGCGTTCACGTACCGGGCCGAAGTGGACACCCCCACGGTGTTCCAGGTGCGGCCGGCGCGCGACCAGGACGTGCGGGTGACGAACGAACGGCTGTCGGTCGAGCCGGATGTCGCCATGCGCCACTACGTGGACCTGTACGGCAACCTGTGCTCACGCGTCGTTCTGCCGAGCGGTCTGTCCACAATGCACTACAGCGCGCTCGCGGAAGTGGCGGACGCGCCGGAGGAAGCCGACGAGGACGCGCCGGAAACGGCCCCTGACGAGCTGTCCGACGACGTGCTGCACTACACGCTGCCCAGCCGCTACTGCCTGCCCGACGTGCTCGCCGACGAGGCGTGGCAGCGGTTCGGCTCGCTGGCCCCGGGTTACCGCCGGGTGCGGGCGATCTGCGCGCACGTGCACGAGCACCTGAGCTTCGGCTACGGCAGCTCCACCGCGCTGTCCACGGCCGCCGACGTCAACACGTCGGGCGCGGGCGTGTGCCGGGACTACGCCCACCTGGCGATCTCGTTCTGCCGTGCGCTCAACATCCCGGCGCGGTACGTCTTCGGCTACCTGCCCGCCCTGGACGTGGCGTCCGACGGCACGCCGATGGACTTCGCCGCGTGGGTGGAGGTCCGGCTGGGCGACCGGTGGTGGACGTTCGACCCGCGCAACAACGCCCGGCGCAAGGGTCGGGTCGTCATCGGGCGCGGCCGGGACGCCGCCGACGTCGCCATGGCCACCACGTTCGGCGGCCCGGCGCTGGAGTCGATGGTCGTGCACGCGGAAGAGGAGTTGGCGCCCGCACGGCTGTGACCAGGCACGGGGCCAATCACGGGACCAAGCCGGTGTTCCGCCAAACGGGTGACAAGGCGGCGTGCGGGAACTAATCCGGGCCCCGGTGGGTTGTACGGAGTGGTCGTCAATTTTGTGTCCGTGTTTCCACAGCAGTTTCGCGGGAATGATGTTGCGGACGAAGTTCTTTCTTTGCTTTGCAGGACAAGCTGGAGAAGTCGTCGTCTGAGATCCGACCCGGAGCCGCGGTTCAGCGGCGCCGATCCAGCACTGCCCAAGGAAGAGAGAACAGATGACTCAGGGAACCGTGAAGTGGTTCAACTCGGAGAAGGGCTTCGGCTTCATCTCCCACGACAACGGCCCGGACGTGTTCGTGCACTACTCGGAGATCGAGGGCTTCGGCTACCGCAGCCTGGAAGAGAACCAGCACGTCCAGTTCGAGATCAACCAGGGGCCCAAGGGCCTCCAGGCCGTCGGCGTCCGCGCCGTCTGAGCCGCTTGATCCCACCTACCTGCTCCTACCAGCTGAAACGCTGACGGAGACGCGGAAAACCGGTGCCCCTCGTTCCCTTCGGGGGCGGGGGGCACCGGCATTCGCCGCATCGTCGCATCGTCGCCCTGGGCGACACCCACACCGATCGCCCGAGACCCCGGCGGCGGAGACCAGGTCACCGCACGCACGGAGGTATCCCCGTTGACTGAAGCCGTTCGCACGAATCCGCCACCGGAGAGTTCGACGCCGGACAGTTCGCACAACGGGCCCGAGCCGATGCTGGCCGGTGAGAAGTCGTCGACCCAGGTGTTCCTGGTGAAGCTCTTCGTCGTCATCCCGGCGCTCGCGCTGGCCGCCGCCGTGCCGCTGGCCTGGGGTTGGGGCCTCGGCTGGCTCGACATCGGCCTGGCCCTGTTCTTCTACACGCTGACGTGCCTCGGCGTGACGATCGGGTTCCACCGCTACTTCACCCACGGGGCGTTCACCGCCAACCGCGGTCTGCGGATCGCGCTCGCCGTCGTCGGCAGCATGGCGATGCAGGGGCCGGTCGTCGACTGGGTCGCCGACCACCGCAGGCACCACGCCTACGCGGACCGTGACGGCGACCCGCATTCGCCGTGGCGGTTCGGCACGTCCGCGAGCGCGTTGGCCAAGGGCTTCTGGCACGCCCACCTCGGGTGGATGTTCCAGCGTGAGCAGACCAACGCGGCACGCTTCGCGCCCGACCTGCTCGCCGACGCCGACATCCAGCGCGTCAACCGCTGGTTCCCGGCGCTGACCGTCGCGACACTGCTGTCCCCCGCCCTCATCGCCGGCCTGGTGACGTGGAGCTGGTGGGGCGCGCTGACCGCGTTCTTCTGGGCCGGGCTCGTGCGCGTCGCCGTGCTGCACCACGTGACGTGGTCCGTGAACTCCATCTGCCACATGATCGGCGACCGGCCGTTCACGGCGAGGGACAAGTCCGCCAACTTCTGGCCGCTGGCGATCGCCTCCATGGGCGAGTCCTGGCACAACTCCCACCACGCCGACCCGACGTGCGCGAGGCACGGCGTGCGGCGCGGGCAGATCGACATCTCGGCGCGCTTCATCTGGGCCTTCGAGAAGCTGGGCTGGGCCACCAAGGTCCGCTGGCCGAGGCCGGAATTCCTGGCGCGCAAGCTCAAGGCCTCCGCGGCCTGACCCCCGTTCGACCACAACTGCCCGTGCCACCGGCACGGGCAGTTGGCCGTGCTCGGAAGTGGCTCGGAAGTGCGCGAAATGCGTATTCCGTGACAATCGGCGCAGCTGCCCGACGGGAGCGGGACGTGGCCCGGCGTGTACCGTGGGTGGTGGCGGGAACCGTTCGAGCATCATGCTCCACGTTGCCGGTTTCCCGATGCCTTCTCGCATCGCCCGTGAGCGGGACCTCGTTTGGCGGGCGGTTCGTCGTCCGTTCGGGCGTGGTGTCTACGACTTGCTCCGTGCGTGCGGACTGGATGGATCAGATGAACCAGGTCTTGCCGACGATCGAGTCGGATGTCACCACCGAAGCCGCCGAGGCCGACGGGGCCGCGTCGCCGAAGTGCGTCGCGTGCAAGCACTCGTGGGCCTCGCACGACCGGATCGCGATGCGCTTCTGCACCGCGACCACCACCGAGCACCACACCAGGGGCTGCGTCTGCCCCGCCGGCGACTAGCCGAGCTTCACCACGCCGGGCGGCTCTGGTAGGCCGCCTCCGGCTCCTCGTCCACCACCCGCGCCTCACGTCGGACGACGCGGGGCGCGATGGCGTGCGGCTCCTGCGGGGCCTCGTCGCCGAACAGCCGCCGGTCCTCGGCCAGCACCTGGTCCAGCAGCTTCGTGTCACCCAGCGCCGACCGGACCACCTCGGCCTGCCTGCGGGCCGCCTCCACCCGGGCCGACGCGATCGTCCGCAACGTCGTGGACGACAGCGCCGCCGGGTCGGTGGTCCGCACCGCGGCCCCGAACGTGATCGACCTGACCGTGCCGTCCGACCCGGCGACCACGGTCACCACGCCGTCGTCGGACGTCGCAGTGCCCACCACGTCCTTCAAGTCCTCCGCCATGCGCTGGTACGACTCCGCGCGCAGCCGGTTGTCGGCGGCGGCCGTGTCGATGGCCTCGATGCGGCGCAGCAGGATCTCGGCGGACTCGGTCACCGGGTCACTCCCTCGTCCGGGCGGATGGTCTTGAGGAACGCCTGGAAGTCGCCCACCAGGTCCTCGAACTGCTCCGGCGTCGCGCTCAGCACGATCTCCAGCACCGCGCGCCGACTCTTGTCGCGCACGTCCGGCATGGCCAGGAAAACCTGCAGTTGCACCAGTTCCACCGGCCGGCCGTCGATCGGCACGGTCATCCGCACGACCTGCGTGTAGGCGGACTCCAGCTCGTTGCGCCGCCCGATCTCGACCGGGCCGCCGACGCCGCGTTCCAGCCGTGCCGCGGCCTCCGCCGCCACCTGCGCCAACGTCACGTCCGTGCGGACCTCGCCGCTGATCGTCACGTTCGCGGTGAACCCGGCGCTGGAGCCGGGGTGCAGCGCGACGAACGCCGCCTGCGACGCGCCCACCTCGTCGGGAGGGGCCGAGAGCCACCCGTCGGGCAGCGAGAACTCGATCGGCACCGGAAGGGTGGTGGCCATGCCTGCGTCTCCTCCTGCGATCCTGCGGTAGGTCATCGGCCGAACAACCGGCCGATCGCGCGACCGGCGCCTTCGGCCACGTTCTCCACGCCGCGCCCGACGTCCTTCGCGATCTCGCCCACGTCGTCCGCGACGTCGATCACCGTCTCGACGACCTCGACCGGGTCGACGCTGACGTCGAACCCGACCTTGCCACCCACGCCCAACCCGACGCCGAGCGACCCGCCGATGTGGAACTTGCCGTCCTCGCCCATGCCGAATTGCCCGCTCGCCTGCGCGCCGACGCCCGCCCAGGCCTCGCCGTTCACGCCCGCGCCGATGCCGGCGACCTCGGCGCTCGCCTCACCGGACACCTTGGCGCCGGCGAACGCCTCCGCGTTGCCCTTCGCGCCCAGCCAGCCGACCGTGCCCTTGGCCTCGGCGGACGCGCCCACGATGGCGTCCGCGCTGCCCGAGACGCCCGCGTGCTTGCCGAGGCTGATCTCGCCCTCGGCGTGCCCCTTGGCCAGGTACGCGCTCGCGTTCGCGCCCACCGTGACGCCCGCGGCGCTCGCGGTCGCGGTCACCCCGGCTTCCGCGCCGAGCACCGAGCCGCTGATGCTGCCGCTGCCCGACAGCGGCCCGGCGGTGAAGTCGCCTTCCTTGCTGCCGTGGGCGACGTCGACCTGCCAGTCCTTGCCGGCCGTGCGCTCGTGCAGGTCGATGCCGAACTTCTTCGCGACCTCGGCGATCGCCTCGGTGAGCAGGCGTTCGGACTCGCTGCCCGTCTTGCCCTGGTACGACTTGCCGCCCGGACCTTTCTGCCAGCCGCCGGGGTCCTTGCCGTTCTCGTCGGTCTCGCGGTGGGAGGCGCCGAACGAGTCCTTGCCGAACGACTTCTTGTAGCCGCCCTTGCCGTCGGACTCCCAGCCGAGCGCCTTGGCGACCACGTCACCGATGCCGGACAGCCCCGCGCGGGCGTCGTCGAGGACCTTCTGGGCGTTGGCCGTGGCGGCCTGGCCCGGGTCCTGGAACGGGGCGGTCGTGCCGGACAGCACCATGGCGTCGTGCTGCGCGACGGCGAGGCGGGTCGCGGCCTGCGCCTCCAGGTGCATCTCGACGGCGCGTTGCGCTTCGGACTGGCACTTGACCAGCACGTCGCCGTAGTCGGCCAGCGCCTGCCCGCCGCCGCCCAGGTCCTCGCCGGCCTGGAGCCAGCGGGGCGGTTCGGACCGGAAGACGGACCGGAACGCGGTGCTCGCGTCACCGCTCCAGCCGCCGGGCTCGATCCGGCCGAGGTCCTCGCCGACCGCCACGACCGCCCGCAGCGTCTGCACGAGTTGGCGGAGGTCACCGGTGATCAGCTCGGGCTCGCCGGGGATGAGCGCCTTGGGGTCGTTGGTCTCGCCGAGTCGGGCCGCCATCAGGACACCGGCTTCAGCGGCGTGGTCCCCAGGCGGCGCGAGATGTCGCCGGCGGGCGCCGGTTCCCCGAGCCGGCCGAACCCGACCGCCTCTTCACCGTCGACGTCCACATAGGACGACGCGGCGGCGCGGAGCCCGATGGCGTGCTCGTCGGCCTCCTGCCGAAGCCGCTCGACGTACGCCTTCATCTCCTGGATGAACAGCTCCCAGGCTCCGGCGACGCCGTCGTGCCCGTACTCGCCGCTGGGCCCGCACCACACCAGGCCCGCCGTCTTGTCGCCCGCGTCACCGATCTCACCGGCCGCCCGCCGTAACTCCTCGGGCACCGCTCCGAACCCCGCCATGTCCACCCATCCGTCCACTCGACACCACGCCGTCAGACGCAGCCGACGCCATGATCGTTCCGGTGACACGTATATCGGAGGTTACGATCCCGGCCGGCACCGAGGGGGGACACTTGAGACACACGCTGGTCGTCGTGGCATTGCTGGTCACGGCCTGTTCGCCGACACCGACGGCGACACCGACATCGACGGCGGTGTCGGAGCCGCCCGCCACCTCCACCACCACGACCACTCGGTCGGTCGACCCGGAACTCGGTCCGCGCCGGCTGAAGGCCGCCGCCCTGCCGGTCGACACCTTCGTCACGCACGGCGCCGACCAGCCCAAGGACGACAAGTACGGCAAGTGGAACGTGGTGGACATGTGCGGCGGCGTCCGCGACCCGGGCAAGTACACGTCGTACTACCGGTCGTGGGGCAGCGACCGCATCTCGGCGTTCAACTACGTGCACCGCTTCGAGGACACCACCGCCGGCGAGATCCTGGCCCGGATCGCGGACCGCGCGAGGACGTGCGCCTCGTACCGCCACGACGACGGGTCGACGCGAGCGGTCCGCGCCGACACCGAGATGCCGAAGAACCCGATCCTGTCCGGGATCTTCGGCTACTGCGAGGAGTTCCAGCCGGGCGCGCACGTCTGCGCCGCCGTGCTCAGCCGCGACAACCTCATGTCGGTGGTCGCCGTGGCCGCCAAGGGCGAGTCCGCCGACGTGCACTCCCAGCTGCTGGAAATCGTGCCTACGGCGATCGACGCGATCCTGAAGGCCTGACCGTTCAGCGCGGGTCGACGCTGGTGGCGGTGTCGCCGAAGACGAACGGGCTCGGCTCGCACTCGGCGATGAAGTCGGAGGGGAAGCCGAGCCGGAACTCCACCGACTCGTCCAACCGACGGACCGCGTCTTCGGGCAGGGTGACGTCGAGCGCGCCGAGGTTCTCGGTGAGCTGCGCGACGCTGCTCACGCCGACCAGCGGAAGCACCGCACGCGACTTGGCGCGCGTCCACGCGAGCGCCACCTGTGCCGGGCGGACGCCCAGCTCGTCGGCCACCGTGCGGACCGCGTTGGCCGCCGCACGGTCGCGCGCGGTCAGTGAAGCGGGGTCCACGCGCTTCGAACGGGGAGATCCGGGTGGTGCGTCGACGGTTCCGGACAGCTTGCCCGCGGCGAGTGGCGCCCACGCGGTCACGCTCAGTCCCAGCGCCTCGGCCATCGGCAGCAGCTCGCGCTCGGCGTCCCGTTTCAGCAGGTTGTAGGGCACCTGGAGGCCGGCGAACGGCGTCCAGTCGCGCCACCGCGCGAGCGTGTTGGCGTGGGCGACGACCCAGGCCGGCGCGTCGGAGATGCCGGTGTAGAGGATCTTCCCGGCGCGGACGGCGTCGTCCAGCGCCCGCATGGTCTCCTCGACCGGGGTGTGCCGGTCCCAGATGTGCACCCAGTAGATGTCGATGTAGTCGGTGCGCAGCCGGCGCAGGCTCCGGTCCAGCGACCGCGCCAGGTTCTTGCGGTGGTTGCCCGAGGCGTTGGGGTCGGCGGCGTCGCGCGACAGCGTGTACTTCGTGCCGATGACGAACCTGTCGCGTCGCTCCACGATGGAGCCGAGCAGTTCCTCGCCGCCGCCGTAAGCCGACGCGGTGTCGAGCACGTTGCCGCCCGCGTCGGCGTAGGCGTCGATGATGCGGCGTGCCTCGGCGGGATCGGCGAAGGTCATCGTGCCCAGCAGGAGTTCGGACACGCGCAGGCCGGTCTGGCCGAAGAGTCGGTACCTCATGCCGCACAGCGTGGAACAGCCGGTCCGCCGGAGGGAGGCCCCGTCAGGGACCCTCTGGGCAGACCTAGACTCGGCGACCATGAACGCGTTGGGCGAGTTCCTGCGGGCCCGGAGGGAGGCGATCACTCCGGCCGAGGTGGGGCTCCCGACCGGTTCACGCCGCCGCACGCCGGGTCTGCGCCGGGGCGAGCTGGCCGAACTCGCGGGCGTCAGCGTCGAGTACCTGACCCGCTTGGAACGCGGACGCGACCGCCACCCGTCGGCGCAGGTCCTCGGGGCGCTGGCCGACGCGTTGCGCCTCTCGTCACACGAACGCGTGCACCTGCACCGCCTGGTGAAGGCGGGCGGCGGTGCGCTGTGCCCGGCGTCGACGGCTCCCCTTCCCGTACGTCCCACCGTGTTGGCGCTGCTGGACCGGCTGGAGCCGACGCCCGCGTTCGTCGCCGACGCGCAGGGTGACGTCCTCGCGTGCACCGACGGGTTCCGGTGGCTCGCCGGGCCGGCCGGTCTGCTCGACGCCGACCAGCCCAACCTCGCCCGGTTCGTGTTCGGCGACGCCAGGGCGCGCACGGCGTTCCCGGAGTGGGAACGGGTGGCCGACGATCATGCCGCCGCCCTGCGTGCCGCAGCCGACCTGGGCGACGGCGCGGCGGCCATGCTCGCCGAGGAGCTGTCCATCACGGCGGGCGCGGAGTTCGGCCGCCGCTTCGCCGCGTCGGCCGTGCCCGCCGGGACCGGGGTCGAGCAGTGGCAGCACCCCGAGGCCGGCACGTTGCGGCTGGCGTACGAAAGCCTGGGCGTGCCCGGCGACGAGGACCACCGCCTGGTCGTCTACGTGCCCGCTACAGAACCGCTGCCAGACTCTCCAAGGGATCCGCGCCCACCGGGATGAGCACGACGCTGTCCACGCCGGCCGCGAACAGCTCGTCCAGCCTCGCCCGCGCGTCGTCGGGCGTGCCGGTCACCGAGAGCTGCCGCACCCACTCCTCCGGCAGTCGGCGCACGAACTCCTCCCGGCTCCCGGACTCCCGCCGCAGCGCCGCGAACTCGTCCGCGAACGGCAGCGGGGCCAGGTGCGGCGCCCAGTCGGGCTCACCGATCCACTCCAGCCCGGCGCGGACCGCGTCGATCGCCACGGCCGCGTCGGCGTGAACAGCGGCAACGTTGTACCCGACGAGCCGGTGCGGCCGGTTCGCGTCGATCTGCTCGAGGGCCGCACGCGCGTACTCCGGCGTCGTCGGCTCGGCCAGGATCGTCCCGTCCGCCACCTTCCCGGACACGGCCAGCGACCGTGGCCCCCGCACTCCCGCGAGGACGAGCGGCGGGACGTCCGGCACGCACGCGCCTTCCAGCCGAACGGCGTCCAGCGCGACGTACTCGCCGGGCTCGACCGCTTCGCCGCGCAGCAAAGCGATCACCGCGCGGAGGTACTCGTCCAACAACGTCAGCGGACTCGCCGGCCACTCCCCCACCGACCGCATCCACGCCGGCATCCCGTGCCCGATGCCGATGTCGACCCGACCGGGGAACAGCTGGGCGAGCGTCGCGATCTCCATGGCCGCGAACGCCGCGTTACGCGCTCCCACCGGCAACAGCCCGATGCCGACGCGGATCCGCTCCGTCGCCGCCAGCACGGCCGCCGCCTGGGCGATGCCACCGCGGAAGCCCAGGTCCTCCACGACCCACAGTTCGTCGAACCCGAGCTCGTCCGCACGCCGCGCGTACGGCAGCACCTGTGCCGGTGCGAGGTCGCGGGGCAGCATCACCCCGACCGAGCCGGACCTGTCCGTTTTCTTCACGTCCGCAAGTATGAAGCGCCGTTGAGGTCGAGCACGGTGCCGGACGCCCACTCGGCGGCGGGCGAGGCCAGGTAGACCACGGCGGCGGCGATCTCCGCCGGTTCCGCGACCCGGCCGAACGGGCTCTGCCGGCGGACATCGTCGGTCACCATGTGCGCCACCCGATCGGTGCCGACGAAACCGGGCGCCACCGACGTCACCGCGATGCCGTGCGGGGCAAGGGAAACGGCCAGCGACTGCCCCATCGAGTGCAGTGCGGCCTTGCTCGCGCCGTAGGCCGGCATGTCCGGTTCACCGCGGAAAGCGCCACGCGAGCCGACGTTCACGATCCGCCCGCGAACGCCCCGCTCGATCATGTGCCGCGCGACGCAGTACGCCATGTTGGCCGCGCCGAACACGTTCACCTCGAACGTGCGGCGCCACAACCCCTGCCACTCCTGGTACGACTTGTCCGTCAGCGAGCCCAACTCCACCAGACCGGCGTTGTTGACCAGGACGTCGATCGCGCCGAGCGTGTCGGCGGCGGCGTCGACCACCCTCGCGATCGCGTCCGGATCGGCCAGGTCGACGTCGGTCGAGGAGAGCGCGACGACCCTGTCCCCGGATTCGCGGAACGCGTCCGCGATCGCCGCGCCGATGCCCCGGCTGCCGCCGGTGACCAGCACACCCCGGCTCACTTCGCGAACACCTGCGACTCGTCCTTGAAGGCCTTGAACTCCAGCGCGTTGCCGGCCGGGTCGCGGAAGAACATCGTCCACTGCTCGCCCGGCTCGCCCGCGAACCGCAGGTAGGGCTCGATCACGAACTCCGTTCCGGCGGCACGCAGGCGGTCGGCCAGCGCGTGGAACTCGGGAATCGGCAGGATCAGGCCGAAGTGCGGCACCGGCACGTCGTGGCCGTCGACCGGGTTGCGGCCGGAATCCGCGCGCGGGCCCGGCACGACGTGGGTCACGAACTGGTGGCCGTAGAAGTTCCAGTCGACCCACTTGTCGGCCGAGCGGCCCTCTTCGAGGTTGAGCACGCCGCCGTAGAACGCGCGTGCCTCGGCCAGGTCGTCGACGGGAACCGCGAGGTGGAAGCCGGGTTTCATGCCTCCACCTTGACCACCGGTTCGGCTGATGTCAACATTCGACATTATGCAGGCGCTGAGGAAGGCCGACCGACGAGGACTGGCGGACGAGGCGGCCGACCGGATCCGGGAAGCGATCCTCGCCGGCGTGTTCCCGCCGGGCTCGCCGGTCCGCGAGGTGGAACTGGCCGCGTCACTCGACGTCAGCCGTGGGTCGGTGCGCGAAGGGCTGGCCGTGCTGGAGCGGGAGGGGTTGGTGCGCAGCGCCTGGCACCGCGGCACTCGGGTGATCGACCTGACGGTCCAGGACGCCGAGGAGGTCTACTCGGTCCGGGCCGCGCTGGAAGGACTGGCGGGCCGCAGCGCGATCGGCCGCGTCGACCTCGACGCGTTGGGCCGGTTGGTCGACGTCATGGCTCGCCGATTGACGTCGGGCGCGCCCAGCACCGAGTTGCTGGCGTTGGACATCGAGTTCCACGACGCGATCTACGAGGCGGCGGGCAACCGGCGGCTGCTGGACGCGTGGCACGCCGTGCGCTCGCAGGTGCACCTGTTCCAGCTCACCCGGATTCGCTTGGGCTACCCCGATTACCGGGCGGTGGTCGTGGACGAGCACCGGGAGATCGTGCGGCTGCTCTCAGCCGGTGACGCTGACGCCGTCACCCACCACGCCGAGGAGCACGTCCGTTCGGCGTTGCGGGTGCTCGTCGGGCAACTCGACCGTTGACCGATGCCTTGTGCCCCTTGCGGTAGCATCTCCCGGTCGACTTTGGGGGATGTGGGCACATGCTGTACTTCGGTGGCTTCTTCGGGCTTCTCACGCTCTGCCTCTGGCTGTTCTGCCTGATCGACGTCATCACCACCGACGACGGTGACGCGCGGAACCTGCCGAAGGTCGGTTGGCTGTTGATCGTGCTGTTCTTCCCGTTGGTCGGCTCGCTCGTCTGGCTGGTCGCTGGTCGGCCGGTGCGTCCGGCTGGGAGCGCGCGTGCGTACGAACGCGGCACGCCCTCGTTCCCCGAGTACGACCGGCCCGGCCGGTTCGCCGCCACCGACTCCGAGTCCGACGCCGAGTTCCTCCGCCGCTGCCGTGAACGCGCCGAGGAGCAGCGCCGCAAGGCCCGCAAGACGGACGACAACCCCGAGTAACCCCCGCCAGTCCCACGTCCCCACCGCGTGAGTCCTACGTTCAGAACGCGCGAGTCGTACCTTCAGGACCACCGTGTCCTACGTTCAGGACCCCTGAATTCAACGCTCAGAACAAACGATCTTGTACTGAGCGTTGAACTCGGGGGTTCCGAACGTAGGACTCACGGGTCCTGAACGTAGGACTCACGGGGTCTGGAGGTTCGACACGCGAGGTCTGGAGGTTCGACACGCGGGGCCTGAGGGTTCGACTCGCGGGTTCTGGGCGTAGGACTCACGGGGGGTGTGGGGGTGGGGCGCGCCAAGTGAGACCGGGTGGGCGGATGGCGGCATTGACATGTTTCGCTGATTCGATCGAAACTTTAGGTCGATTCGCCCTCAGTGATCATCGATCGCCGCCGTCCCTGGTCACGCCCACCCATCCGGAAGGAGAGCCCCCGTGGACATCAGCCCGGGCCGCTCCAAGATCCGTTCGACGGTCGTCATGTTGGCGGTGGCGGCGCTCACGTTCGCCGGAGCGTTGACCGCGATAGCGCACTCGGACTCCGCCGTGGCCGACGTCGGTGTCGCGGCTGTCGGTGTCGAGGACGAGGGCGCGGACTGCCCGGTGTCGTTGCCGGGCTCGTTCCCGTCGAACTCGCAGTTGCCCGACCCGTTCACGAAGCTGAACGGGTCGCGGATCGCGAGCAAGTCGGACTGGCGGTGCCGGCGGGCGGAGATCCGCGAACTGGCGGAACGGCACGTCTACGGCGACAAGCCCGCCAAGCCGTCCACCGTCACCGGCACCGTCTCAAGCAGCAACATCACCGTCAACGTGTCCCACAACGGGCGTAGCAGCAGCTTCTCCGCCCGCGTCGAACTGCCCGGCGGCACCGGCCCGTTCCCCGCCGTCGTCGTGCTCGGCGGCTTCGGCGCCGACACCGCCGCCATCAAAGCCGCCGGCGCCGCGGTCATCAACTACGACCCCTACACCGTCGGCAAGGAAGGCACCCCGCGCAACAACAAGCAGGGCGCCTTCTACAGCGTCTACGGCGCCACCAGCAGCACCGGCATCATGATGGCCTGGGCCTGGGGCGTCAGCCGCATCATCGACGTCATCGAAACCTCCGGCGGCAACGTGTTGAAGGCCGACGCGGTCGGCGTCACCGGCTGCTCCCGCTTCGGCAAAGGCGCCTTCGCCGTCGGCGTGTTCGACCAACGCATCGCCCTGACCATGCCCATCGAATCCGGCACCGCCGGCGTCCCCATCTACCGCGGCATCCCCGGCGAAGGCGCCCAAAGCCTCAGCAGCGCCTACGGCGAACAACCCTGGTTCGGCGACGCCTTCAACTCCTACACCGGCAACCCCAACGGCGCACCCATCGACACCCACCAGCTCGTCGCCATGGTCGCCCCACGCGGCCTGTTCATCATGGACAACCCCCACATCGCCAACCTCGGCCCCCGCTCGGCCAGCGTCGCCGCACTCGGCGGAGCCGAGGTCTACAAGGCACTCGGCGCCGGCGCCAACATCACCTACTGGTCCGACGTCTCCGACGGCAGCCACTGCGCCAACCGCACCGAATGGCGCACCCCCCTCCAACAGAACATCCAGAAGTTCCTCCACAAGACCGGCACCGCCACCGGCGCCATGCGCATCTCCAGCAAAGCCGCCGGCAACCTCGCCCAGTGGCGCACCTGGCAAACCCCCACCCTGACCGACGACACCACCACCCCCACCACGACGTCGACGACCACCACCACCACGAGCACAACGACCACCACGGGTACGACCACCACCACGACCAGTTCACCGAACGGTGGCTGCTCGGCGTCGGCGGCGATCAACCAGTGGACGGGCGGCTTCGTCGCCACGGTGCGCGTGACCGCCGGTTCCTCGCCGGTCAACGGCTGGAAGGTCGCCATGACCCTCCCCTCCGGCGCGACCATCACCAACGCCTGGAACGTCAACCGCAGCGGTAACAGCGGGGCGGTCGAGTTCACCAACGTCAGCTTCAACGGCTCGATCCCGGCCGGCCAGTCGGTCGAGTTCGGCTACCAGGCCACCGGCACGGGCGCGGGCATGTCGCCCACCTGCTCCGCCGGGTAGCACGCGGGTTCCGCGCCACGAGGGGCACCGAGCCGACCGGCCCGGTGCCCCTCCGGCGTTCTCGCACGGCCACCGACGTGACCGACAGTGAAACGATCTCTGTTATCGCTAACAGATCGCGGTCATCGCCGAAACCCGGCCACAACGTCGCCAAAAGCGCCACACGACCGTCTCATTGGGCCGAACGCAGCAGCGTCACCAATTGACTGTTGAAGTTCCAGGACTCGTCCTGTTAGCGTTAACAGACCGAGTATCGCAGCTCCACGCCGCCACCTCGTTCCCTGCAATGGCGCAAGGAGAAACAACATGAGATCGGCCCTCGTCCTCGCCACAACGGCGGTCCTGCTCGGCGGTGGTGTGATCGCCCTGCCGCAGTCGGCGTCCGCCGCCGTGGTCGACACCAACGCGACGTACGTGTTGGTCAACCGCAACAGCGGCAAGGCGCTGGACGTCTACGACCTCGCCACCAACGACGGTGCGCGGATCTCGCAGTACACGCGCAACGACGGCGCCTGGCAGCAGTGGAAGTTCCTGGACTCCGGCAACGGCTACTACCGGCTGAGGTCCGTGCACAGCGGCAAGGTCCTCGACATCGAGGGCTCGTCGACCGCCGACCGCGCGAACGTGATCCAGTGGACCGACCGCGGCGCGACGAACCAGCAGTTCCGGTTGGCCGACTCGGCGGGCGGGCACGTCCGGCTGATCAACCGCAACAGCGGCAAGGCCGTGGACGTGCTCGACTTCTCCACCGCCGACGGCGCGCAGCTCATCCAGTGGCCCGACACCGGTGACAACAACCAGCAGTGGCAGCTGGTCAAGCTGGGCTCCACCGCGCCGGGCACGTTCGCCAACCCGATCAAGCGCAACGGCCCCGACCCGTGGCTCCAGTACCACAACGGCTACTACCACCTGGCCACGACGACGTGGAACTCGACCATCACGATGCGCCGCTCGCGGACGCTGGCGGGCCTGTCGACGGCTCCGGACCAGGTGATCTTCAACCTGACCAGGCCGAACGGGTGCTGCAACATGTGGGCGCCGGAGTTCCACCTGCTCAACGGCCGCTGGTACCTGTACTACGTGGCCGGGCAGAACGTGCAGGACTTCAACCCCACCCAGCGCCTGCACGTCCTGGAGGCCGCCGGCAGCGACCCGATGGGCCCGTACTCGTTCAAGGCGGACCTGGGCAGCACGTGGGAGCTCGACCCGAGCATCCTCCAGCACAACGGCCGGCTGTACCTGATGGGCAGCGCGACCGACGGCACCCAGTCGCTGACGATCACACCGCTGTCCAACCCGTACACGATCAGCGGCACCCGCCGCACGATCAGCCAGCCGACGCTGTCGTGGGAACGGCAGACGCACCCGGTCAACGAGGGCGCGGAACCGTTGTACCGCAACGGTCGCACGATGATCGTGTACTCGGCCAGCGCGTGCTGGGGGCCGGACTACAAGCTCGGCCTGCTCACCCTCACCGGCACCGACCCGCTCAACCGCGCGCACTGGACCAAGTCCCCGAACCCGGTGTTCCAGCGCAATGACGGCAACGGCGTGTTCGCCCCGGGCCACAACGGGTTCTTCAAGTCGCCCGACGGCACCGAGGACTGGATCGTCTACCACGCCAACGACTCCGCGGGCGGCGGCTGCGACATGAACCGCTCCACGCGGGCGCAGAAGTTCACCTGGAACGCGGACGGCACGCCGAACTTCGGCACCCCGGTCCGGCTGGGCACCCAGCTCGCCGCTCCTTCCGGCGAACCCACGTCCTGACCGAACTGCCCTGCCAGGTGGCCGGCGGCACGTCTCCCGCCGCCGGCCACCACCCCCTCACCCTCCCAGTGGACAAGGACGTCCATGTTGCAAAGACGCACATTCCTGGCTGGTGGCTTGTCCGCGGTCGCCCTCACGGGGGCCGCCCGCCTGACCGCACAGGCCGCTCCCGGTGATTCCGCCTACGTGATGGGCTACTTCACCGAGTCGCCGTCGAAACTCGCCGACCGGTACGCGCTGCACCTGGCGGTCAGCCCCGACGGGCTCACCTGGACCCCGTTGAACCAGAACAACCCGGTCGCCACGCCTACCGCGGGAACGGGTGGTCTGCGCGACCCGTTCATCATGCGCAAGCAGAGCGGCGGGTTCGTGGTCCTGGCCACCGACCTGACCGGCACCGACTTCACCCGGCAGAACCAGTACATCCACGCCTGGGACTCGCCGGACCTGCGGTCGTTCACCGGTTACCGCAGGCTGAAGATGCACTCCATGCCGACCCACACGTGGGCGCCCGAGGCGTTCTGGGACGCCGCCCGCGGCCAGTACGGCATCGTCTACTCCGCCAACAGCGGCGGCCGTGACGGGATCTGGGTCAACTACACCACCGACTTCGTCACCATCGGCGCACCGCAGCTGTTCTTCGACCCCGGGTTCAACGTCCTCGACGCCACCGTGCACGTAGGCAGCGGCACGAACTTCCTGTACTACAAGAGCTTCACCGACGGCCGCCTGTACGGGGCGCGCTCCAGCACGTTGAACCCGCGCAGCTTCACCACCTACACCAGCGGCGTGGTCAACGGCGGCATCGAAGCGCCGATCGTGGTGAAAGCCAATGACCGCAACGAGTGGTGGCTGTGGGGTGACTCGTTCTCCCCCGTCAACGGCGAGCTGTACGCGTGGCGCAGCGGCGACATCAACACCAACAGCTGGACGCCGCTCACCAAGGCCCAGTACAGCCAGCCGCTGAACGCCAAGCACCCCACCATCTGCCCGATCACGGCGACCGAGCACGCCAACCTGCTGTCGCGATGGGGCGCACCGGCGTGGAACCGGATCAAGTCCTACAACTTCCCGGACCACGTCATCCGGCACGCCGACAACGCGGCCCGCATCGACCCGTACCCGTTCGACCCGTACCAGGACTCGCAATGGCGGCTGGTCGCCGGTCTCGCCTCGTCCAGCGGCGTCTCGTTCCGCTCGGTGAACTTCCCGGACCGCTACCTGCGGCACGCCGGCTACGTCGTCGGCCTCGCCGCCAACGACGGCTCGGCGGCGTTCGCGGCGGACGCCACGTTCCACCGCGTCCCCGGCCTGGCCAACGGCGCCTGGACCTCGTTCCGGTCGCACAACTTCCCCGACCGGCACCTCAGGCACGCCAACTACGTCCTGCGCATCGACCCGATCAGCACGACGGCGGACCGCGCCGACGCCACGTTCCAGATCGGCTACTGACCACAGTTCTTTTTGGAGGAATGGATGTTCCCCGCAAAAAGCACGATCCGGCTCGGCAGAGCCGCGTTGTTGGTGGCCGCACTGGCGGCAGCGTTGATCACCGCGCCCACGGCGTCGGCGGTCATCGGCTCACCGCTGGTGGGCGCCGGGTCCGGGCGTTGTCTGGACGTGGCCGGCAACAACACCGCCTTGGGCACAGAAGTGTCCATTTGGGACTGCAATGGGCAGGCGAACCAGGGCTGGCACTTCACCTCCAGCGGTGAGCTGCGGACGTTCGACGACACGCGCTGCCTGGACGCCTACGGCCACGGCACCACGGCCGGCACCCGGCTGGTGATCTGGAGCTGCACCGGTGCGGCGAACCAGAAGTTCCGGCTCAACGGCGACGGCTCCGTCACCGCGACCAATTCCGGGCTGTGCCTGGACGTGCTGAACCACGGCACCGCCAACGGCACCAGGGTGATCCTGTGGACGTGCACCGGCACGCCCAACCAGAAGTGGTCCACCGGGTCGGCCGGCTACCCGAACCCCGGTTACGTCACGGGTGACGTCGGCGTGCACGACCCGACCGTGGTCAAGCGGCCGACCGGCGACTACCTGGTCGCGCACACCGGCGACAACATCGCGCTGAAGACGTCGGCCGACCGGACCACGTTCCGCAACGCGGGTCAGGCGTTCCCCGGCGGCGCGTCGTGGACGACGACCTACACCAACGGCGGGCGCAACCTCTGGGCGCCGGACATCTCGTACCACAACGGCCAGTACTACATGTACTACTCGGCTTCGTCGTTCGGCTCGAACCGGTCGGCGATCTTCCTGGCCACCAGCCCGAGCGGGAACTCCGGCACCTGGACCCACCGCGGTCTGGTGATCGAATCGCGCACCAGCGACAACTGGAACGCCATCGACGGCAACCTGATCGTGGACGACCAGGGTCGCTGGTGGCTGAACTTCGGCTCGTTCTGGTCCGGCATCAAGATGATCGAGCTGAACCCGTCGACCGGGATGCGGCTCAACAACACGTTCCTGAGCATCGCCGGGCGGGGCGGCGGCGACATCGAGGCGCCGTTCATCTTCAAGCGCGGGTCGTACTACTACCAGTACGTCTCGTTCGACCGGTGCTGCCAGGGCGCGTCCAGCACGTACCGGGTGATGGTGGGCCGTTCTACCAGCGTCACCGGGCCGTACTACGACCGCAACGGCGTCAACATGAACTCGGGCGGCGGCACGCAGATCCTGGCCTCGCACGGCAGCATCCACGGGCCGGGCCACCAGGCCGTCCTCGCCGACACCGACGGCGATTTCCTGGTGTACCACTACTACGCCGACAACGGAGTGTCGCTGCTCGGCATCAACCGCCTGGTCTACGACTCGGCGGGCTGGCCCAGCGTCCAGTAGTTCGGGGTTGTGGCCCGTCGGGTTTCGCCCGACGGGCCACACCGTTACTGCGGCACGCTGTACGTGCGTGTCACGTCACCCGACACGACACCTCCGGGCGTCCTGCTCGACACGGTGAGCTGGAACGACCCGAGGGGCGTGTAGGTGAACCTCGCCTTGCCGTCCGGACCGACCGGCGCGACCTGCGGCGGGTTGAACGAGATCGACCACAGCACCTCGTGCGATCCGGGCAACGCCGGGGTGACCGTGAACTCGATCGGCTGCCCGACCTTGGCGGTCGAGGGACCGCCGTCCGGGAACTGCGGACTGGTCACCGTCGGCGGTAGGGCCTTGACCCGGAACGAGAAGTACGACTCGTCGGTCTCGACACCAGTCGCGGTCACGCCACGAACCTTCAGCGAGTGATAGCCGGGCTTCGACGGCGTCCACTGGACCGACGCCGTGCCCTCGGCCCCCGCCGCGATCGTCTGCTCCGCCTCGTCGTTGAACCGGTACCGGTAGGACACCACCGGCAACTGCGGGGAGGAGAACGCGAACGTGCCGGTGACGCCGGGACCGCCACCTTCCGGATACCCCGGGTACTCCGTGCTTGTCACGGCCGGTGCGGGGGCATCCGCGATGAGAGCGGACTCGCCCCAGCCGGAACGGACGCCCGCACCGTTCACGCTCGCCACGAGCACGGTGGAGTAGCCCGGGACGGTCGGGGTGTACTCGAAGGTCAGCGAGCCGTCAGGCGCGGCGGGCACGACTACCTCGGGCTCCTCGCCGATCCGGTACACGTACGACACGACACCGGTCCGGTTCGGCGTCACGGTGAAGACCCGCTTCTCACCGACAAGGCCGGCCCACACGTCGACATCCACCCACGGCTGTACCTGGTCGACGTGGATGTAGTGCTCGTAGACACCCGACTTGGAACCGGTGGCGTCGAGGGTCCACAGCGTGAAGGCGTGGGAGGTCTGTCCGGGCTCGGGGAACACGAGCGTCACCCGGCCGGTGCCGTCCTCGCCGACCGGCACCGTCTGCTCGGCGCCGCCGTCGAGCCGGTAGACGAACGTCGTCGCACCGACTTGGCCCGCGGTGAGCACGACGTCCCTCGGCACACCGATTTCGAACCACGACACGTCCGCCGACGGGGCCGTGGACGCCACCCAGTACAGGTAGGTCCGGACCGGCGACTGGTGGCCCGCGCGGTCGACACCGCTGACCTCGATGGAGATCAGCCCGTCGGTGTCGGGGGTGACCGTCACCGTGGCGGAACCACCAGGCTGGTCGGCGGCCACCCGGCCGCCCTGGATGCCGATCCCCCAGTAGGCGAACGCCACCACGTCCTGGTCGCCGTCGGCGCTGAACGTGAAGTCGCCAGGGATGCCGTCGCCGCCGTCGCCGGGCGGGCCGCCGTTCTCCCGGTACACCGTGGAGGTGACCGTCGGGGCATTCGCCGGCCGCGTGAGGTCCGCCGTGAACACGCACGGCGCGGACCACTCGGAGTTGGCGAAGCCGTCTTCGGCACGGGCGGCGAAGGCGTAGGTGCCGCCGTCCTGGACCATGCCCTCCGGGAACCAGCCGGTCACCCGGTCCCGTCCTTGGGTCTGGACCTCGACGCGCTGGTCCGGCGCGTCGACCGGCCAGAACGCCAGCCGCCCGTCCAGTCCGTACGTGCCGTCCTGGTCGCTCGCCGTGGCGGACACGTACGGCCGGGTGCCGTGGAAGTACGTCGGCTCGGCGGTGCACGGCAGGTGTTCGAGGTGCAGGTTGGTCGGCGTCCCGGGCGGGGTGTTGAACGTGGTGTTCAGGACCGCGAAGGCGTTGTGGGTGCGGCCGTAGGCCACGTCACCCTGGAACTCCTCGGAGACGCGGACGGCGACGGTGAGGGACGTGCGGCCCTCACCGATGGCCTGCTTGACCACGTCCAGGACGTCCCAATTGAGCCACGGCGTCGTGCACCCGGACGCGGCCGTGGGGCCGCCTGCCCGGACCACCTCGCGCGGCGGGTTCGCCCACGTGATCGTGTCCGACTGCTCGACGACCCACACCTCGGTCGCACGCGGCTTTTCGCAGTCGTTCGCGGACAGCTCCGGCGTGCGGATCGACGCGGTGAACAGCTGGGTGCCCGTCAACCGGGTGAGGTCGAACGTGAAGTAGGACTTGCCGATGTGGTGCTTGCCCTCGGCGTCCCGCCACGAACCGACCCGCGCGTCACCGGTGGTGACAGCCTGGTCCGGGGTGCGGGAGTCGGTGGTGAGCCACTTCGTGGAGTTCTGCGTGTCCCAGTTCGGGCTCTGGGCCGCGGCGGCGGTGCCGGGCACCGCCGCGAGGCTGCCGATCAGGGCAGCGACGAGCATTCCGGTACGCGTGACGCGCCCCGGTCTTCCGGACGATCTCATGTCCACCTTTGGGATGTGCGTGACGGGCATCGTGCCGCGTCTGGTGCGCGAATAGTCCCAGGCGAACGTCCGATTCGGTCGATATTTGTCCGGTATCACCTTGAGCAGTCGAGGTTCTCCGGCGGATCGAGGTCCACGTAGCCGCGCCACTCGTCGGCGGTGAGGTCGCGGCCGGCGGTGGCGCACGCCGAGTCTCGCCACCGGGCCGGGTCGAGTTCCCATCGGACCACCGCGCCGGACGACGTGGCGGTGGCCAGGCCGCGGCCACTGGCCACGACCGTCGTCGAACCCCACGGCGGCGCGCCGGTCGACCGTTCCGGCATCGGCAGGGCCACGGTGCCGAGCGGCTCGCCGGTGGCCACGTCGGACAGCACGACCGTGCCCTGCGCGGTGATCCGGGCCAGCAGGCCGTGGTCGCCCACCACGGCCATCGCCCGCTGGTAGCTCGCGTCGGCGGCTTCCACGCGCAGCAGTTCGGTCGCGTCCCCGTTCCACACCTCGATGCCGGAGTCCTCGTGCCGCACCACCAGGTGGTCCGGTCCGTAGGCGACGGACACGGCCCCGGCACGCGGCAGCGCCCGGCTCTCCTCAGCCTCGACGTCGATCACGCGCACCGAGCCGTTCCCGTCGATCACCGCCGCGAACCGGGCGTCCGGCCGCACCGCCGCCGTCCACTGCCGGTCTGATCCGCTGTCCTCCGGCAGTCCTTCGACGGGCACGTGCAGCCGCACGCGGCCGTCGTCCGGATCGCGCTCCACCACGCCCGCCTCGCCGACCAAGACCAACGACTTCCCGTCGGGTGAAGCGGCGGCGGCGAAGACCCGGCCACCGGCCTCCCGCTTCCACCCCCGGTACGCGCCGCCCTCCGACCACAGGGTCGCGTCGTGCCCGCCGTCGTCACCCAAGAGCATCAGCGTCCCGCTGTCCGCGGACCACACCGGCAGCGCGTTCGGCACCGCGTGCTGGACCGGGAGGTCCCGCTGTTCGGCGACATCACGGACGAGCACGTCCTCGCCCTCCCCGGCGCTCGCCACCCACCGGCCGTCCGGGGACACCGCCACCCTCGGCGGCGGCCCCGCGTTGCTGGAGTCCGGCGCGTCGCTCGGCGGACCCGCCAACGCCCGCGACACCTGCGTGAGGTCCCAGAGGATCAGAGCGGACCCGCTGCCTGACACCAGCCGGTCGGGGTCGAGGAACGCGAGCCCGGTGACCCGGCCCGCGCCCGGCAGCCGTTGCGGGATCTGCCGCCGGAAGTCCCCCTGCACGTAGAGGACTTCGCCGCCGGCCGCCGCGAGCATCGTGCCGTCGTCGCTCACCGCGAACTCCTCCGGCTGCTCGATGGGTATCGACGAGCCGGCGATGACGCCTTGTGCCGGCGTGTTCGACTGTGGCTGGACGCGGAAGTCCGCGTACTTCGCCCAGGCGAAGTACGCGCCGTTGCGGGAGTAGCCGCAGCAGAAGAAGGCCGCGGGAGTGCGGATGTCGTTTTCGGACTCGTCCGTCTGACGGAAGTCCGCGACGGCCAGTCGCCGCCAGGAATCGGCCCCCGTGTTCATCATCAGGGTCTTGTCGTCGGGCAGCGCGAGGTGGCCGGGCGCGAAGGGGACGGTGGTGCGCCGGAGTTCGGCGCCAGTAGTCCCGTCGATCACCACCAGCGGCAACGGTCCGTCATCGAAGGGAGCGCTGCCGCCCGCCACCGCGACGGTCTTCCCGGACGGTGACACGGCCACGCCGCTCGCCGGGCCCTCGAAGACCTGCTCGGGTTTCCCGTCGTCGCCGCGCCACAAGACCACGGCAGTGCCGTCGGCCGCCGCGATCACCCCACCGTCGTCGGACGCGGCAACCGCGGTGACGGCACGTTCCCCGACTTGGGTGGACGTGGTCCGGTCGTCCCGCACGTCCCAGCGCACGAGGTGTCCGTCCGCCGTGCCCGCGACCGCGACGGACTGCCCACTGCCGACCGCGCTCACCGGACGCCCCAACTGCTGGTGCCGCTTCAGGTAAGGGCTCGCCGCGAACGCCTGGAACAGCGCCGCCCGCGTCTGCGGGTCGTCGGGGTTCATCCGGTGGGCCTCGACCGCCAGCAACTGCGCCAGGTCGAGCTGGTTGTCCACTTCGGACAGCGCGGTGGCGGCCAACTGCCGCGCGGTGGCGATCCGCGCCTGCTGCGTCGCCTCCGTGCCCTGCCACACCGCCACGACCGCCGCGACCAAGGCAGCGACCAGCAGCACGGCCAACGCGGTCGCGCCGCCGCGGGCCAGCCGCATGGTGCGCCTGTGCTGCCGGACGTGCTCGCCGACGACGGCGTCCTTCGAGACGCCGTGGATCGCGCCGGCGACGTCGGCCACCCTGTCCCGCAACCGGGGATCGGCCCAGTCGATCTCCTCGGCGGTGACGAGGGCGCGCAGGTCGACCCACCGCGGTTCCACCCTCAGCGCCGCCACCAGCGACGGCGGCAGCGCGGTGGAAGCCGTCCGGTCGACACCGCCCGGACCCCACACCACGTCACCCGCCGTGACCACGATCAGCAGGGTGTCGATCGACCGGTTCTCCAGCCACCACGCGACCTCGGCGTCCACCCACGGCGACCGGGCCGCGTCGGGTGACGCCATCAGCACGAACCAGCGGGAGGTGGACATCGCCGCGACGATCGAGGGCCACAGGGCGGCGCTCGCGACCAGGTTCGCGTCGTCCCGGAACACCCGCAACGCCCGACTCTGGTTCCACCGCTTGGCGAACCGCTCCACCTCGCGCTGGAACAGCGGGGCCAGCCTGCCGTCGTGCGCGTGGCTGTACGACATGAACGCGTCGTACCCGGACACCGCTCCGCGATCACCGCGCATGAAGATCCGCCTTCGCCCAGGCTGATCAACGGATCATCGCAGCGCTTCACCACAGCTTCCCCGCATTAGTGCGGCACTACCGTTCGGGAAGCGAGTGAGGCAGCCCGAACCACGGGAACACGGTGCTCTCGAAGCGGGTGAAGGCGCGGATTCGGTTGCCGGCAAGGGTGAGGACGAACAATCCCGCTCCCGGGCGAACCCCGGTGGACGCACGCAGGTACGCGCCGAACGCGGGTTGGCCGTTGGCACGCGTCGGCACCAGGTCGACCCTCCGACCCGAACGGAAGATGTCGGTGAACAGGCGGGCCGCCGCGTCGCGCCCCTCGTACTCGAGCGGGATCGGCGGCATGGAGATGAAGACGTCGTCGGTGAGCAGGGCGACGAGCGCGGCGGGTTCCCCGGACTCGTAGGCGCGGACGAACCGCTCCACGAGCGCCTGCTCGGACGTCGAGCCCGGAGCCGGTTCACGTTCGGACGGTTCGGACGGCAGGTGTCGCAGGCCCGCGCGGGCCCGTTTGAGCGCGCTGTTGACCGAGTCGACGGTCGAGTCGAGCATCTCGGCCACCTCGCTCGCGTGGAAGCCGAGCACGTCACGCAGGACGAGCACCGCGACCTGGCGGGGCGGCAGGACCTGGAGAGCCGTCACGAAGGCCAGGGAGATGGCCTCGGTCTGCTCGTACCGGGCCTCCGGACCGAGCGGCATCGCACCTTCGAGCAGCACGTCGGGGTACGGCTCCAGCCAGCCGACTTCACCCAGCCGGGTCGGCTCGGGGACGTCGACGCCGGGCATGTCCCACCGGGCCGGCCTCCGGCTCGCCGACCGACGGGCGTTGAGGCACCTGTTGGTGGCGATCCGGTAGAGCCAGGTGCGAATCGAGGCGCGGCCCTCGAACCGTCCGATCCCCTGCCACGCGGCCAGCAGCGTGTCCTGCAAGGCGTCCTCGGCGTCGTGCAGGGAGCCGAGCATCCGGTAGCAGTGCACCTGCAACTCCCGGCGGTACGGCTCGGTCAGCTCCCGGAACGCCTCACCGTCCCCGGCCCGCGCCGACGCGACCAGGTCGATCACGGCTCCACCTCCTGTCTCCGCTTCCATCCTGTGCAGACACCGGCCGCGCCGCGAACTGGGCGGTCGACGAACGCCCAGTTCGCCGACCTCGCGGGGCCTACACCTCCGAACCGCACTCGGGAGATGGGGCGATGACGATGTTGAAGGACAAGGTCGCGGTGGTCTACGGAGCCGGGGGCTCGATCGGCGGCGCTGTCGCACGCGCGTTCGCGGCGGAAGGTGCGACGGTCTTCCTCACCGGGCGCCGGTCGGCCTCCGTCGAAGTCGTCGCCAAGGGCATCGCTTCGGCCGGTGGCAAGGCGGAGGCGGCGGAGGTCGACGCGCTGGACGAGCAGGCCATTGACGACCATCTACAGTATGCAATCGACAAGGTGGGCCGGATCGACATCTCGTTCAACGCGGTCGGCATCCCGAACACGAGCATCCTGGGCGTGCCCCTGACCGACTTGGACGTCGGACAGTTCTCGCTGCCCATCACGAGCTACGTCACGTCGTACTTCCTCACCGCACGCCTGGCTGCGCGACGGATGGTCGCGCGCAACTCGGGCGTGATCATGACCGTGACAGCGCTCCACTCACGGACGGGCATCCCGTTGGTGGGCGGCTACGGACCGGCGATGGCCGCCAAGGAGTCGCTGACCCGCAGTCTGTCCGCCGAACTCGCTCCTCAAGGCATCCGCGTGGTCGGGCTGCGACCGCAGGCAATGCCCGAGACGCCCACCATCAGGGACGGCTTCGAGCCGCGCGCCAAGGCGACCGGGATGACCTGGGAGCAGTGGCAGGACTTCCTCGCCGCCAAGACCCACGCACGACGGCTGATGACGCTTGAGGAGCTGGCGAACGCGGCCGTCTTCCTGGCGTCCGACAGGGCGAGCGGGATGACCGGCACCACCGTCAACCTGACCATGGGCAGCCTGGACGACTGAAGCCGTGGACCAACGGCCATGACGTGAAGGCTATGACCTGAAGTCGGACTGCCGCTGTGCGATGAACCCCGCGAACTGCTCCCGCTGCTGCGGAGTCATCTGGTCCTTGTACACGGCCAACGCCTGGGCCTGCCCGAACATCAGGTACCACGCCTCGGGCCGTTCCTCGACCCGGTCGAGGGTCGACCACGCCATCCGCGAGTCGTACACCCCTGACTTCATCGCGATGCCGTTGTCGTCCAGCGTCAGCTGATACCCCTCCCGCACGACGGAGGGCTGCGCGCGCACCGACAGCCGCACCGCCCACGGCTCGACCAGCGTCGCGAGGACGACGGCGCCGACGATCACGGCTATCGGCAGGACGGGGCGGGAGGCCACGATCAGCAGAACGATCCCCAGGGCCGCGAAGAACGCACTCAGGACGCGGAGCCGGATCATCGTGCGCCGCAGCAGGAACTTGATCAAGCGGCGCAGGCGCTGCTCGTCGTAGGCCACCCACATCGAAATGTCCACGGCGGAATGCTAGTTCCCGGACACGTGCGAAATCCCGGCTTCGCGCGCTTGGCGGTGCAACGGTGCAGCCCTTGATCACGAATCGGGCAACCCGCTTGGTCGACGGGAGCCGGTGTTGCAGACTCCCCCGGCGGCCGTGCGGTCCGCCCCGCCGGCCTCACCCAGGAGAGCAACACGTGGTCCTGTCCCTGTTGAAGAAGCCCAGAACGGTCCTCGCCGTCATCTCGCTCATGCGTGAGGCCAAGCGGCGGGGCGTCGAGTTCGAGGACCTGCCCGAGGAGTTGGTCGCACCACGCCTCTGGGGCAAGGTCGACGTGACCCGCTGGGGCCTGGTGCCCCACGCCGACGTGGTCGTGGCGGGACCGGCCGACGCCGACCTGGACGCCGCGTGCGCCGCCGCGACCGAGGGCCTGTGGGAGCCCGCCGCGCGACTGATGTCGTCCACGTGGGGCGATTGGGAACGTCGCAACGACGTGGTGCGGGCGCTGGCGGACCTCACGGTCAAGGACGACAGCTTCATCCGGCGTTGGCACGACGCCGATCCGTCCAGCGGTGATCTCGGAGCCCTGCGCGCGGTGTCGTTGGTGTACGCGGCGTGGGAGGTGCGCGGCTCGGCACGGGCGGCCCAGACCAGCAAGGAGCAGTTCGAGGGGTTCGGCCGCTTGTTGTCCGGAGCGCAGGCCGTGGCCCACCGGGCGGCCGAGGCGTTGCCGGAAGACCCCACGCCGTGGATGGCGCTGCTGATGGTGGCCCGCGGCCTGTCCTACGACCACGACCGGTTCGGCCGGGTGTGGGACGAACTGGTCGAGCGCGCTCCGCACCACCGCGCTTCGCACGTGCAGGCACTCCAGTACTGGTGCCGCAAGTGGCGCGGGTCGCACGAGCTGATGTGCGACTTCGCCATCCGCGCGGCCTCCACCTCCCCCGCCCTCGCCGCACTACCGCTCATGGCCGCCACCGAAGGGGTGGGCGACGACCCGAACGTGTGGCACACACCGATGGTGCGTGACGCCCTCGAAACCCTCCTGCCCCGCCTGGCCGCCGAAGGCGCCGCCACCAAGGCCCTGCGCTCCGACCGCGGCCTGGCGATCGTCGCCCTCATGATCCACAAGAGGAACGACGAGGCAGTCGACCAGTTCCGCGTGCTCGGTCCGCACGCCGACGGCGAACCGTGGTCCAGCTCGTTCGACAACCCCCGCCTCGGCTTCCTCCAAGCCCGGATCGAAGCCTGCAAGGGCGCCCGCAAACCTTCCTGACCCTGACTGGACCGGCAGCGGCTTCGAGACGGGGGCTCGCTCAAATGGAGACCGAGGTCAGGTCCGCCGCACGATGATCCGCTGCAAGGCGATGAACGCCAGCAACAACCCACCGATCACGATCTTCGTCCACCAGGACGACAACGTGCCCTCGAACGAGATCAGCGTCTGGATCGTGCCCAACACCAGCACACCCACCACAGAGCCGATCACGAACCCGACCCCACCGGACAGCAGGCTGCCACCGACCACCACAGCGGCGATGGCGTCCAGTTCCATGCCCACCGCGTGCAGGCTGTACCCGGACAGCATGTACAGGCTGAACAGCAGCCCGCCCAACGCCGAGCAGAACCCGCTGATCACGTACACGCCGATCTTCACCCGCGTGGTCGCCAGACCCATCAGCCGAGCCGACGACTCGCTGCCGCCCACCGCGTACACCGTGCGCCCGAACCGCGTCAGGTGCAGCACGTACACCGCCGCGATCACCGCCACCAGCGCGATCACCACGCCGTACGTGATCGTCACGCCACCCGGCAGCTCGACCGACCCGGTGGCCATGTCGCGGAACGTCGGGTCCTTGATCGACACCGACTCCACGCTGATCACGAAGCACAGCCCACGAGCCAGGAACATGCCCGCCAACGTCACGATGAACGGCTGCACGCCGAACCGGTGGATGATCCACCCCATCGCCAACCCGAGCCCCGACCCGACCGCGAGCACCACGATCACCGTCAGCCAGGCGGGCCACCCGGCCCGCAGCATCGCCGCCGCGATCATCGTGGACAACGCCACCACCGACCCCACCGACAGGTCGATGCCACCGGTCAGGATCACGAACGTCATCCCCACCGCGAGCACGATCAGGAACGCGTTGTCGATGAACAGGTTCGCCATCACCTGACCGGACGCGAACCCCTCGTACCGCACCGAGCCGACACCGAACGTCGCCACGAACACCACGAACGTGGCGATCACCGGCAGGAACCGCTTCGGCACGCTCACGGCCAACCCGGACGACTTGCGGCCGGACGGCTTGCCACCGGGCGCGGACGGCGCCTGCGGCGTGACCACCACTGACTGCTTCACGCGGGCACTCCTTGCTTCCCACGAACACCACGAACACCACGAACCCGAATCCGGACCGGCGCCTGCATCAGGCACACCGCGATCACCACGACCGCCTTGAACACCAACGTGATCTCGGGCGGGATGCCGATGGAGTAGACCGTCGTGGTCAACGTCTGGATGATCAACGCGCCGAGCAGCGTCCCGGTCAACGAGTACCGGCCACCCGCCAACGACGTGCCACCGATGACAACCGCCAGGATCGCGTCCATCTCGATCCACAACCCGGCGTTGTTGGCGTCCGCCGCGCTCACGTTCGAGCTGATCATCAGCCCCGCCACCGCCGCGCACACAGCCGCGAACACGTACACGGTCCAGATGATCGTGCGCGCCTTGACACCGGCCAGCCGCGACGCCGACGGATTGACCCCGACCGACTCGATCAGCAGCCCCAACGCCGTCTTCCGCGTCACCAACGCCACCAGCCCCAGCACCGCCAGGCTGATCAGGATCGCGATCGGCAGCACCAGGAACCCGGCGCCCACCTGCCGGTAGGAGTCGTCGTTCACGGTGACGATCTGGCCCTCGGTGATCAGCATCGCGATACCGCGGCCGGCCGTCATCAGCACCAGCGTGGCGATGATCGGCTGGATGCCCAGCACCGACACCAGGAACCCGTTCCACAGCCCCAGCGCCGCGCACAACAGCAACGCCAGACCCATGCCGATCCACGCATCACCGCCAGAAGCGATGTACGTGCACGTCACGGCACCCGCGATAGCCGCCACCGCACCGACCGACAGGTCGATCCCGCGCGTGGCGATCACCAGCGTCATGCCCAACGCGATCAACAACGTCGGAGCGCCGTTGCGCAGGATGTCGATCAAGCTCCCGTACAGGTGCCCGTCCTGCAACCGCAACGAGAAGAACGACGGCGTCACCACCACGTTCAACACCAGCAACGCGACCAGCGCCAACACCGGCCACAACAGTCGGTTCTTCACGACACCACCGCCTTCTCCACACCGCGGTCGACGCCGTGGTCGACGCCGCCCGCGATGAGCGCCATCACGTCGTCCACGCCCACGTCACCGTCCAACTCGGCCACCTTCTGCCGGTCGCGCATCACCACCACGCGGTCGGACACGCGCACCACCTCCTCCAGTTCGGCGGAGATGAACAGCACTGCCATGCCCTCCGCCGCCAGATCCGCGACGACCTTCTGGATCTGCGCCTTCGCGCCCACGTCGATACCGCGCGTCGGCTCGTCCAGGATCAACAGCTTCGGCTCGGTCACCAACCACCGCGCCAACAGCACCTTCTGCTGGTTGCCGCCCGACAGGTTCCCGACCGCCCGGTCCGGATCGGCAGGCCGGATGTCCAACAACTCGATGTACTTCGCCACCAACTCGTCGGCAAGCTTCCGCGGCACCGGCCGCGCCCACCCGCGCGCCGCCTGCAACGCCAGGATCAGGTTGTCCCGCACACTCAGGTCGGCCACGATGCCCTCGCCCTTGCGGTCCTCCGACGAGAACGCGAGACCGACCCCGATCGCCGCCCTCGGCCCGGTCAACCGCACCGCCTTGCCATCCACCAGCACCCGACCGGAATCGGCCTTGTCCGCGCCGAACAGCAGCCGCGCCACCTCCGTGCGACCCGAACCCAGCAACCCGGCCATCCCGACCACCTCGCCGGACCGGATCTCCAGGTCGAACGGCGCGACCGAACCCTTGCGCCCCAACCCCTCGGCCACCAGGAAAGCCTGACCCGGCGTGCCCGAACGGCGCTCGATCTCCTCCAACACGCCCATCTCACGGCCCAGCATCGCCGACACGAGCTCGATCCGGCTCAGCTTCGCCGTGGCGTACTCGCCGACCAACCGGCCGTTGCGCAACACCGTCATCCGGTCCGAGATCTCGTACACCTGCTCCAGGAAGTGCGAGACGAACAGCACCGCGACACCCTCGTCCCGCAGCACCCGGATGATCCGGAACAGCTCCGCGACCTCGTCCACGTCCAGACTCGACGTCGGCTCGTCCAACACCAGCACCCGCGCGTCCACCGCGACCGCCCGCGCGATCGCGACCAGCTGCTGCACCGCGATCGGGTGGCTCTCCAGCACGGAGCCCGGATCGATGTGCAGGCCGATGCGCTCCAACAGCTCGGCGGAACGCGCGCGCATCGCCTTGCCGTCGATACGGCCGAACTTGCGCGGCTCACGCCCGAGCAGGATGTTCTCCGCCACGGTCAGGTTCGCGCACAGGTTGACCTCTTGGTACACCGTGCTGATCCCGGCGGCCTGCGCCTGCGCCGGCCCACCGAACGACACGGACTCGCCCGCGTAGCGGATCTCGCCCGCAGCGAGCGGGTGCACCCCGGTCAGCGCCTTGATGAGCGTGGACTTGCCCGCTCCATTCTCGCCCATCAACGCGTGGACCTCGCCGGGGAACAGCCGGAAATCCACCTCTTGCAAGGCTTTCACTCCGGGGAACTCCACCGAGATACCCCGCATGTCGACGACCGGCTCGGTCACCGGACAACTCCCCTCACACGAACCTCACGACAAGATCCTCACGTAACGATGGGTGCGGCCCCCGCCACCACTCCCGGAGAGTGGCGGGGGCCGCGGCTCGGTATCAGTACTTGCGGTCGGGGAGCGCGGCCTTGGCCTGCTCCGAGGTGAACGAGGTCTCCTCGGTCACCACGCGCGGCGGCACTTCCTCACCCGCCACGACCTTCTTCGCCAGCTCCATCAGCTGGTCACCCAGCAGCGGGTTGCACTCGACGATGAAGTTGATCTCACCGGCGGCCAGCGCGGTCATGCCGTCCTTCACCGCGTCCACGGTGATGATCTTGATGTCCTTGCCGGGCACCTTGCCCGCGGCCTTGATCGCCTCGATCGCGCCCAGACCCATGTCGTCGTTGTGCGCGTAGACCACATCGATCTGCGGCACCGACTTCAGGAACGCCTCCATGACCTGCTTGCCACCCGACCGAGTGAAGTCACCGGTCTGCGTCGCCACGATCTTCAGGTCCGTGCCCGCGATGGCGTCCTCGAAGCCCTTCTTGCGGTCGATCGCAGGCGCCGCGCCCGTCGTGCCCTGAAGCTCGACGACGTTCTTCGCGCCCGCCGCGTTCTCCTTCAGCCATTCACCGGCCTTCTTGCCTTCCAGCACGAAGTCCGAGCCGAGGAACGTCTTGTACAGCGACGTGTCGTCCACGTCCACCGCGCGGTCGGTCAAGATCACCGGGATGTTCGCGCGCTTGGCTTCCAGCAGCACGGCGTCCCAACCGGTCTCCACCACCGGGCTGAAGGCGATGACGTCCACCTTCTGCTGGATGTAGGACCGGATCGCCTTGATCTGGTTCTCCTGCTTCTGCTGCGCGTCGGAGAACTTCAGGTCGACCCCGGCCTTCCCGGCCGACTCCTGGACCGACTTGGTGTTCGCGGTGCGCCAGCCGCTCTCGGCGCCCACCTGAGCGAAGCCCATCGTGATCTTGCCGTCATCCTTGGCGCCGGTCGACCCCGCGTCCCCGGACCCACCGGAACCACACGCGGTCAACGCGGCCAACATGACCGCGACAGCGGCGGTCGTGATCTTCTTCAGCACTGGATCTTCCTCCGTGTGAACCCGGCACGTGGCGGGCGGCGAGCTGCGTGACCGATGTCACTGGGTCGCAACCTTGAACCTCGGAAGACGAGGGCGTCAAGGCTGTTGACGTCATTCCTTCGTAACTTGAGTGCGTTGTTACATCGTTGTAACCAACAAGATCACGCAGAAAGCCTAGTCACTCTGTTTGCTTCTGTTGTTTCTTGTTGAATACCGTTAACGGCAGCCACCGAGCCGCCCCGGCCGACAAGCCGGCGAGCGCGGCGACGCCCCTCAGTGTGATCCAGGTCTTTACAACGTTGTACCAACGATGTAAGAAATGGCTCGTGACCTGAGTCACTGGGGTCAGGAGCAACCCATGTCGCAGTCGGCCGCGCACAGCAGCCGGCGGCGACGACCGGGGAGACCCGGCCACCCCGGAGTGGGGTGCTCCGCCAAGGCATCGGCTGCCCGGAGTCGAGGTCGAGATCGCAGTCACCACGTCCGCTTCGGACGTGTGCGTGAACGCCATCCACCCGTGTCGCAACCCGTTACCTCCACCTGAAGGAGTTCCATGCGCAGCCTCGTCGCCTCGACGGCGGCCGTGCTGGCACTGGCCGCCGGCCTCGTCGCCGTGCCCGTCGCCACACCGATCGCGTCCGCCGCCATCGTGTCCAAGACACCGCCGCTGTCCACGCCGTGGACCGACCAGGTGTCCACGACCAACCCCCTGCCCGAGTACCCGCGTCCGCAGATGACCCGCTCGGACTGGCAGTCGCTCAACGGCGAGTGGGAGTTCCTCAACCCCGCGACCGACGACGCGGGCAACGTCGACCGCAACGCCTCGCCGCCGCTCGGGCAGACGCTGCCCGAACGCGTGCTGGTGCCCTACCCGATCGAGTCGGCGCTGTCGGGCATCATGCGCAACGACAACCGCGACCTGATGTTCTACCGGCGCACGTTCACCGTGCCGCAGTCCTGGTCCGGCCGGCGTGTGCAGTTGCACTTCGGCGCGGTGGACTACGAGGCCACGGTGTGGGTGAACGGCACGCAGGTCACCACGCACCGGGGCGGCTACGACCGGTTCGAGGTCGACGTCACCGCGCAGCTCAACGGCGGCACGAACGAGATCGTCGTGCGCGTCTACGACCCGACCGACGGCCGCGGCGAGAAGCAGCCGGTCGGCAAGCAGGTGAACAACCCCAGCGGCATCTTCTACACCCCGTCGTCGGGGATCTGGCAGACGGTGTGGCTGGAACCGACCCCGACGTCGTCGGTGTACTCGGTCGACATCCGCCCCAACCTGGCCGACAACACCGCCCGGGTCCGGGTCTTCACCCGCGGGGACGTCAAGGACCACACCGTGCTGGCCGAGGCGATGACCGGCACGACCGTCGTGGGCGGCGCCACCGGCGGGTTCACCGAGTTCTCCGTCCCGGTACCCAACGCCCGCCGCTGGTCACCCGACGACCCCCACCTCTACAACCTGCGCGTCTCGCTGCGCAACGCCTCCGGCAACACCGTCGACCAGGTCGTGAACTACTTCGGCATGCGCGAGGTCGGCAAGAAAGTGATCGACGGCGTCCTGCGACCCACCCTCAACGGCGAGTTCGTGTTCCACGTCGGCACCCTGGACCAGGGCTTCTGGCCCGACGGCCTCTACACCGCGCCCACCGACGCGGCCCTGGCCTTCGACCTGCAGAAGCACAAGGACCTGGGCTTCAACATGGTCCGCAAGCACATCAAGGTCGAACCCGCCCGCTGGTACTACCACGCCGACCGGCTCGGCCTGCTGGTGTGGCAGGACGTCCCGTCCACACCCGCGTTCGACGACAACCGCACCCAGGCGCAGATCGCCCAGTTCGAGACCGAGGCCCGCGAGATCGTCGACGAGCACCGCTTCTCCCCCTCCGTGGTGGCCTACGTGCCGTTCAACGAGGGCTGGGGCGAATGGAACCTCGCCGACACCAAGACCCTCACCACCGCCCTCGAGAACTACGACCCGACCCGGCTGATGAACGCGCACAGCGGCTACAACTGCTGCGCCTCCAAGGGCGACCCCGGCACCGGCGACATGATCGACTGGCACATCTACACCGGACCCGACGCACCACGCCCCTCGGACACCCGCTTCTCCGTGCTCGGCGAGTTCGGCGGCGTCGGCCTGCGCACCCCCGACCACGAGTACAGCCCCAACGGCAAGTTCTTCGCCTACGAACAGGTCCACAGCAACGCCCAGCTCAACGACCGCTACACCGGCATGGTCCGCGACGTGAAACACCTGATGACCACCAAGGGCGTCTCCGCCTACGTCTACACCGAGATCACCGACCTCGAAGGCGAGTACAACGGCCTGCTCACCTACGACCGCCGCGTACAGAAAGTCGACACCAACCAACTACGCGCCGCACACACCGACCTCATCAACACCTCACGCAACCTCAACTCACCCGTAAAGCTGACCCCCGGCCACGTCCGCTCGCTCGGCGTGACCACATCCGGCTACACCGACCGCTACCTGCGGCACTCCGACTCCAACGCCCGTACCGACGTGCTGAACACGGGCAGCTCCGACGGAGCCCGCCAGGACGCGTCCTACAAGACCGTGACGGGTCTGTCCGATCCGCGCTGCTACTCGTTCGAGTCGGTCAACTCGCCCGGCAAGTTCTTGCGGCACGCGAAGAGCCGGGTGCGCATCGACAGTGACAACGGCAGCTCGTTCCGCGCCGACGCCACCTGGTGCGCCAAGCCGGGTCTGGCGGCAGGCGGAACGTCGTTCGAGTCGGCGAACTTCCCCGGCATGTACTTGCGGCACTACGCCGACAACGTGTACCTGGCCCGCAGCGGTGGCACGAACGCCTGGGACACCGCGACCGGCTTCGCCGCCGACGCCACCTGGAACACCGGCAGCCCGGCGCTGTGGCGCAGCTCGGTGCTGCTCCCCACGGACGTGCGCCAGTCCCTGCGGGTGACCACGTGGGGTCACACCGACCGCTACCTGCGGCACTCCAACAGCCTCGCCTACACCGAGATCGTCAACGCCAACAGCGGCGCCACCCTCAAGGCCGACGCCACCTACACCGTCCGACGCGGCCTGGCCGACTCCTCCTGCTACTCGTTCGAGTCGGTCAACTTCCCCGGCCAGTACCTCCGCCACGCCGACAGCCGGGTACGCAACTCATCCAACGACGACACGGCCGGGTTCCGCGCCGACGCCACCTTCTGCGCCCGACCGGGCATCGGCGGCACCGGCGTGACGTTCGAATCCATCAACACCCCCGGCTCCTACCTCCGCCACTACGCCTCACAGGTGTACATCGCCTCCGGTAACGACTCGGGCTTCAACCGACCGCAGACCCTGACCGCCGACAGCAGCTGGAACGTCGCCGCGCCCTGGGCGCCCTAACCGCCCCACCCGCCGTGGTGGTCGCACCCGCGACCACCACGGCAAGTTCCCCGCCCTGCACCCACCGATCAAGCAGCCCTCACCCGATCCGACACAGCGTCGTCGCGCGGCAACGGGCTCCGTCAGTCGGCGAGGGTGGTGATGTCGATGACGAACCGGTACCGGACGTCGGAGTCGAGGACGCGTTGCCACGCAACGTTGATCTCATCGGCGCGAATGACCTCGACCTCGGGGGCGATGCCGTGCTCGGCGCAGAAGTCGAGCATCTCCTGGGTCTCGGCGATACCGCCGATCGTCGATCCGGCGAACGAGCGGCGGTTCGCGAAGAGCGTGAACAGGGTCACCGGGACCGGCTCTGGTGGCGCGCCCACGTTCACGATCGTGCCGTCGAGGGCGAGCAGCCTCAAGTAGCCGTCGAGGTTGATCGGGGCGCTGACCGTGTTGACGATCAAGTCGAAGGTGTTCGCCAACCGCTTGAAGGTCGCCGGGTCGCTGGTCGCGTGGTAGTGGTCGGCGCCGAACCGCAGCCCGTCCTCGCGCTTGCGCGGGCTCTGCGACAGCACGGTCACCTCGGCCCCCATCGCGTGGGCCAGCTTGACCGCCATGTGGCCGAGCCCTCCCAAGCCGACGACGGCGACCTTCTTGCCGGGCCCGGCTTTCCAGTGCCGCAGCGGCGAGTACGTCGTGATGCCCGCACACAGCAGCGGGGCGGCCGTCACGAACGGGATGGCGTCCGGGACGCGCAGCACGAAGTGTTCGTCGACGACGATGTGGGACGAGTAGCCGCCCTGGGTGACACGGCCGTCCCGGTCCACACCGTTGTAGGTGTCGGTGAACCCCCGCAGGCAGTACTGCTCGTTGCCCGACAGGCAGTTCGGGCACTCGCGGCAGGAGTCCACCATGCAGCCCACCCCGACCCGATCGCCGACCACGTGCGCGGTGACCTCCGACCCGACCCCGACAACGGTCCCGGCTATCTCGTGCCCGACGGTGAGCGGGTACGACACCCGGCCCCAGTCACCCCGAACGGTGTGGATGTCGGAATGACAGATCCCAGCCCAGGCAATCTCGATGAGCACGTCCTTCGGGCCCACAGCACGCCGTTCGACCACACCGGGTACGAGCGGGTCCCTGGCTGAAGTCGCGGTGTACGCACGCGCGGAAGTCATCAATGTCCTTCGCACAGGAATCGGGGAACGGAGCGACGCCCTGCATCGTATCCGGAAGAGCGGTTCTGCAATCCCGTGAGGAGTCGGTGTTCGACTTCGGCGGCGATGTGGGAGCAGACCTCCTGCATCTCGTCTCCGAGGGTGCGTCCGAGGCGTGCGGCTTAGGCGATCTCGGGCCCCGCCGTCGGCGATCAACGGCTTGTTCCCCGGAGAGCCAGGGAGTGTCCACAGTGGACAGCGCGCCACCCGGGTAGGCCGCGCGCGGGCGGAGGGCGGGCGCGGGCGGAGGGCGGGCGCGGGCGGAGGGCGGGCGGCATGACCGGCGGGGAACTCGATCCGCCATCGCACATCCCCGACTCCGCCCGACCAGGTGGTCGGGGTTGAGCGATCTGGCGGCGTCACCGTTCGGCATGCCGTTGGCGTTGTGGTGGGGCTCGACGGGCCGCCCCAAGGGCGTCGTCGTGGACCACCGCGGACGCGCCCGCGGTGTGGATCGCCGACACCGGTCTCACCACGTGCTTCCCGCCCACGCCACGCCCGGAACTCGTGCTGGACGACCTGGCGGCCCGGCCGCGCCCACCACGATGACGCAGGCGCCGGCCGCCTCGATCACGCCGACCACGACGTCAATGGACGTGCGGCGTTTCTCTTCGAGCACCACTGCACCTCTTCGCCAACCCCATTCGTGCCCGAAGGGCGTCGATCGACACCCGATGGCGGCGACGGGCGCGACGCCCGCGATCGACGCGCCCGCATTCCCGCCGGCGGGACACATCGGACCACGAACCATCACCGAAAGTGACCGGGAGGAGTTCGCGGCCGGTCATTTCTGAACGGCGCTCGTCGGCCGTGATATCGGGCGATAAACGTCCGCGCTTCGGTGCCGACGTCGACGCAATGCGGTTCCGCGCCGGACGGTGGCCGTGCCGCGCGCCGGGGTCGCCCCACCGCCCCGCGACCGTGCCCGACCTGACCTCGGATCGGGTTTCGCAGTGACACCGAATAAACGTTCTACCACCGCTTTCCGCCCGCCGGACCCCCAACGCGGGACGACGTGGCACACGTCACAGCCATTTCCCGGCTTGCCCGCGCACGCCCCCGCGAGTTCCCGGGGAGCGGTCCCCGAAAGCCCGCGTGCGCTCGTTCGGCGGTGCTATGGTCTAAGGCGCAAGGCTTCACAGAATTGGGGGATTCGTGAATTGGGTTGATCTGCGCACATTTCGGCTGGTCGCCGAAGAAAGGTCTTTCACCAAGGCGTCAAAGCGCCTTCACGTCTCCGTGTCGGCGGTTTCCCAGCGGATCCGGAGGTTGGAGCGCTCGCTCCGCAACAAGCTGCTCGACCGCACGACGACCACCGTGGCCCTGACCGAATCGGGAAAGGCGGTGTTGGAGGCGATCACGGTCATCGACCGGATCTGGGAGACCACGCAGCGGGAGGTCGCCCAGCCGAGCGACCGGCGGCGCGACGACCTCCGCAGACCGCTGCGGGTGGGGTTCTGCCGGACGAACCCGGCGACGGTGTGGGACCGGATCACGGCGCTGGAACCGTTGCTGCAGTGGGAACCCCGGCACTACCGGTCCACCACGCTGGGGCTGGACGACCTGCGTCGGGGTGAGGTCGACTTCCTGGTCTGGCAGACCTGGTACGGGGTGACGACCCGGCTGGAGCTGGACCTGACCGGCCTGCACAGCCAGGACATCGCGCACGACTCGGTGTGGGCCTACCTCGGCGAGCACCACCCGCTGGCCAAGCGCGCCGTCCTCGACATCGCCGACCTGCGGGACTTCGACCTCATCGCGCCCGTCGAGGACCTGTACGACCTGGTCGTGCGGATCTTCGCCGAGCAGTCGGTGACGTTGCGGTTCGTGCACCACGTCGACTCGACGGAACTGATCGACGACCTGCTGCGGATGACGACGGCGATCGACATCGCCCCGCCGTCGCGGACGCCCGTGCCGGGGGTCGTGCGCATCCCGCTCAAGTCGGCGCCGAGCACCAGGCACGCGTTGACCTGGCGCGACCACCCCGTCGCCAACCAGCTCGGGCCCGACCTGCACGAGTTGCTGCGCAAGAACTACGTCGCGCAGGCCGTGCAGCGGAACCCGCGGCACCTCGAACGGATGATGGCCGTCTCCTAGGCGGCGGTCACCGGGCGACGCGCGCCGTCAGCTCCGCGACGACCGCCGGCCCGGAGTTCTGGAAGAAGTAGTGGTCTCCGGGAACGGTGACCACGTCGGCGGTGGCGGTGTAGTCCGACCACGGCACGGAGGGTGTGGGGTCCTCCGTGCCGTAGAACGACAGGATCGGGCAGGCGAGGCGGATATCGGGCGCGGCCCAGCGCGCGGCCAGGTCGATGTCCGCCCGCAGCACCGGCACCGAGATGTCCACCAGCTCGTCCAGCGTGTCCTCGTCGGTGACGCCGAGCGCCACCAGCAGGTCGCGGATGAACTCGCGGTCGTCCTCCTCGGACGCCTCGAAGGTGGGGACGGTGCCGCCCGGCGGCGGCGCCTGGCAGGCGGCCGTGACCAGGAGTGCCGGCGGCACCCTGGTCGCGGTCTCCAGCGCCCACAGCGCCCCGATGCTGTGCCCGGCGAACACCACCGGCCGGTCGACGCCCGCCAGCGCGGCGGCCACCTCGTCGGCGACGCGGCCGGGTTCCTCGAACACGGGCTCACCGAAGCGCGCGCCGCGACCGGGCAGGCAGACCGCGCTCAGCCGCCAGGTCGGCGGCACCAGGTCGCGCCACGCCACGACCGCGCTGGGGCCGGCGCCCGCACCCGGGAACACGACCAGCTCCAGCTCCGGCTCGTCCGGGCCGGCCAACCGCACCAGGACGTCCTCGTTCACACCGATCACGGCTGCGCCACCTTCTCCGCGACGACGGTGCCACTGAGGTCCTGACCGCCGCGGAAAGCGGGCAGCGCGACCACGATGCCGACGACGGCGATCACCGTCGCGACCACGAACCCGGTGAGCGATCCACTCACGCCGGCGACCACGCCGCCGAGCGTGAGCCCGATGGCGGACCCCGCGGTGTTGCCCGCTCCGCCCCAGCTCTGCGACTCCGCCCAGGCCTCGGGCGGGCTGAGCCGGTCGAGCAGCTGGCTGGTCAGGCTCAGCAGCGGCACCACGAACAACCCGGCCAGCACCAGGACGACCCCGGTCACCACGTAGTTCGGCCGGGTGATGAGCACCGCGAGGATGCCGAAGTGCGCCACGGACAGCAGCACGAACTGCACGCTCAGCTTCGCGTTCCAGCGCACCGCGGCGAAGACCAGGCCGCCCACCAGGCTGCCGACGCCGAGCAGCGACAGCGCGATGCCGACCGGCGTGATCGAGTCGCCGCGCTCGACGGTCAGCTGGATGAGACCGGCCTCCACCACGCCGAGCGGGATGGCGCACAGCACGATCGACGGCACGAACCACGCGACCGCGCGACCGGGCACGACGCGCTTGCGGCGGCCCTTCCTGCCCCCGTGCTCATCGGCCTCGTCGGTGGCGCCGGTCCGGAACCAGGTGGGATCGGTGGTGTACAGGAAGAAGGCGGTGCCGAGGAGCACGCAGACCGCGCTGGCCCCGAACACGACCGACGGACCGGCCGCGACGACACCCCACGCGGCGAGCGCCGGTCCGATGATGAAGATGAACTCCAACGTGGTCGCGTCCAGGCTGAACGCGGCGTTGAGGTCGCCGGCCGGCGTGCCGTTCTTCAGCACGAGCCGGGTCATGGCCGACAGCGCGGGGATGGTGAACCCCACCGCGACGGCCAGTGCGATCAGCACCCCGGAGGGCAGCCGGTCGGTCGCGGTCACGAAGCTCAGCACGGCCAGGGTCAGCACCTGCGCCACGGCGAACCAGCGGACCACGACTTTCTTGTCGTACCGGTCGAGCATGCGGCCCTGCACGGGCGCGCCGACCGCGGTGCTGACGGCGGCGGTCGCCGTCACCACGCCCGCGAGCTGGAGCGAACCGGTCGCCTTCTGCACGCCGAACAGCAGCGCCTCGAACACCATGCCCAGCGGCAGCCGCGCGAGGAACGACCACAGCAGGACCGGCCTGATCCGGGGGTTGTCCACCACGATCCGCACCGGAAGAGGGGCTTTCATTCGGTTCTGCTCTCCTCGGTCGTGGGGCGGATCAGCGCTACCAGGCCAGCGGGGGTCGACGCCTCGAACGGCGCACGCATCGGCAACCGTACTGCAAACAGCTTGTTCAGCCGGGCCATCAGCATCGTGGCGGACAGCGAATGGCCGCCTTGGTCCAGGAAGTCGTCGGTGAGCCGCACATCGGGCACGCCCAGCACCTCGCGCCACACCTCCGCCACCCGCCGTTCGGTTTCGGTGCGCGGCAACGGGCCGGACGGCTTCACGTCGGTCCACTGTGGACTCTTGAGCGCGGCGTGGTCGAGCTTCCCGTTCGGCGACAACGGCATCGCGTCAAGCGTGAAGAACCGGGACGGGACCATGTACGACGGCAGGTGCTCGGCCGCCGTGGCGCGCAGCTCGCCGTGGTCGGCGTCGCCGACGACGTACGCCGCCAGGTGCCGGCGCGCGGGGTCGTCGCCCGCGACGACGACGGCGACCTGCCGCACCCCGGGGTGACGGCCCAGCACGGCCTCCACCTCGCCCAGCTCGATGCGGTACCCGCGCAGCTTGACCTGGCGGTCCAGCCGGCCCAGCAGCTCGAACCGCCCGTCCGGGCGCAGCCGGGCGAGGTCGCCCGTCCGGTACAACCGGCCGGCGCCGCCGACCACGTCCTCCGCGAAGCGTTGCGCCGTCAGCTCGGGTCGTCCCAGGTAGCCGCGCGCGACACCGCCGCCCGCGACGCACAGCTCCCCCGTCACGCCCGGCGGCGCCGGCTGCGAGCGCCCGTCGACCACGTAGCAGCTGGTGTTGGCCAGCGGCACGCCGATCGTGACGACGGGGTCCGCGGGGTCGACGCGGTCGCACGTCGACCAGACCGTGGTCTCGGTCGGGCCGTAGATGTTCCACAGCGTCCCCACCCGCGCCGCGAGCCGGGCGGCGAGCGCGTCGGTCAGCGGCTCGCCGCCGCAGAGCGCGCGCATCGAAGGGCTGCCGGGCCACCCGGCGTCGAGGAGGTTCTGCCAGGACGACGGCGTCGCCTGCATCACCGTCGCACCGGAGGTCCCGATCAGGTCCCGCAGGCGGTCCGGGTCCCCTGCCACGCCCGTCTCGGCCAGGACCAGGCACGCGCCGGCGACCAGCGGTGCGAACAGCTCGAAGATGGACATGTCGAACGAGAACCGCGCCGCCGCCAGCACCACGTCGTCACCGGTCAGGCCGATGTGCGCGATCAGCGGGACGACGAGGTTGGCCAGGTTGCGGTGCTCGACCGCGACGCCCTTCGGCTCACCGGTCGAACCGCTGGTGTGGATCACGTACGCCAGGTCGTCCGGCGCGGGAGTCGCGGCGGGCGGCGCCGCGGTCGGCGAGATGGTCGGCGCGGCGGGCGGCGCGGCGGGCGGCGAGGTGGTCGGCGCCGCGGTCGGCGAGGCGGTCGGCGAGGTGGCGTCGACCAGCACCGCCACCGGGGTCGGGACGCGGTCCCGCAGGTCGGCCGACGTCACCGCGGAGCGGATGCCGGCGTTGGCGACGAGCCGGGCCATCCGGGCCGCGGGGAGGTCGGGGTCGAGCGGCGCGTACCCGGCGCCCGCCCGCAGGATCGCCAGGATCGCGACCACCGCCGACACCGACCGGTCCAGGCACAGGCCGACCAGCGCGCCCGCCTCGACCCCGGCCGCGACCAGCCGTGCGGCCAGGTCGTCGGCGGCGGCGTCCAGCTCCCCGTAGGTCAGGGTCTCCGTGCCGCAGCGGACGGCCGGGCGGTCCGGGGTCCGGGCGGCGGTGGCCGCGATCAGCGGCACGACACCGTCCGCGGGGATCGGCACGACCGGTCCGCGCCCGGCACGCAGCACCACCTCCCGCTCAGCGGCGGGGAGCAGGTCGGCCCCGGACACCGGGCGGTCCGGCGCGGCGAGCAGCGAGTCGAGCAGCACGGTCAGCCGCGCGGCCGGTCCTTCGACCGCGGCCGGGTCGAACCGGTCGGCGTCGTAGGTCCACTCGAACCGCGGCCGCTCGTCGAGCACGAGCGCGATCACGACGTCCGCGTCGTCCCCTGCGCACCCGGCCTCGGTGGTGACCGCGACGCCGAAGCCGGCGCCGTGACGCGCGTCGGTCAGCGCCGCGACGGTGCGGCCGACCGCGTCGCGGAACGTCGGGTCGTCGTCGAGGCGTGGTCGGACCGCGCGCGGTCGTCCGCCGTCCACCAGCGCGCCCACCACGGGGTTCGGCCCGCCGTCGTGACGCGCCACCAGCACGCCCACGGCCGTTAGCACCACGGCGAGGAGTGGCACGTCACCGGCGGGGGACGGCGCGTCACCGGCAAGGGACGGCACGTCACCGGCAAGGGACGGCACGTCACCGGCAAGAGGTGGCACGTCACCGGCAAGAGGTGGCACGTCACCGGCGAGGTCCCGCAGCGCCGCCACGGCGGTCGGTCCGATCGGCTCGTCGTGGCGGTGTCGCGGCCCGCCGCGGACGTCACGCGTGGGCGGGAAGCCCGCAGGCTCGTCGGCGGGCGTGTCGGTGAGCAGCGACTCGGCGAGCACGTCCGCGAACCCCCGGGCGATGTCGGCGGCCTCCGCCGCCGAGCACAGGTCCGTCGCGTACTCCAGAACCGCGTCCGCCCCCGCCGCCTCCGCGTCGACGATGAAGGTCAGGTCGAGGTCGGAGGTGCGCTGCGCGGGCCGCGGCAGGAACCGAACCTCGACACCCGGCAGCGCCAGCGAACCGGCCAGTCCCCGCTGGGTGATCAGCATGACCTGGCACAACGGCGAGTGCGACGGGTCGCGCCGGGGCGCGAGCGCGGACACCACCCGGTCGAACGGCACCCGACCGCGGTCCAGCGCGTCGAACGTCACGTCCCTCGCCCGCCGCACGGCCTCGTCGAACGGCACGGCGGCGTCGACGCGGGGTCGCAGCAGCACGGTGTTGATCATGGGACCGACCGCGGTCTCGTCGGCCAAGCTCGCCCGACCGCCGGCGGGCGTGCCGACGACGAGGTCCGCGCTGCCGGTCGTGCGGGCCCAGAACCGCGCCAGGGCGGCCAGCAGCACGGCGAAGCGGGAGGCGCGGGACCGCACGGCGACCTCGTCCAACGCCGCCGCGACCCGTCCGTCGATCGGGATCGGGACCTGGTCGATCGCGTACGTCCGGCGGGGCGGGCGGCGCGGCGCGCCCGGCAGCGGCACGGGGTCGGGCGCGCCGGCCAGCACGTCGCGCCAGTGCGCGACCTCGGCGTCCGCCTCGGCCGTGCCGCCCCACCTCTCCTCCTCGGCCACGGCCTCCCGGTACTGCCGGGCCGCCGGCGCCGCGTCAGGCTCGGCGTACCGCTCGCCGATCTCCCGCAGCACCACGTGCAGCGACCATGCGTCCACGGCGACGTGGTGCGCGGCGAGCAGGAACAGCCACCGCCGCGGCTCCAGCCGGACCAGCCGCACGCCGAACACCGGTCCGGTGACCAGGTCGAACGGCCGGGTGTCGTTGTCCTCCAGGAGCACCCGCACCGCCGCGTCGAGGTCGATCCCCCGCTCGTCGCACAGGTCGAGGTACTCCAGCCCCGCGCGCCGGTCCGCGATCCGTTGGTGCAGCAGGCCGTCGACCTCGTCGAACGTCGTGCGCAGGGCCTCGTGCCGGGCCACCACGGCGGCGACGGCCGCGTCGAGCCGGTCCACGTCCACGTCGCCGTGCAGCTCGAACGCCACCGGGAGCGTGAGCGCGCCCGGGTGGTCGGCCAGCTCGTGCAGCAGCCGGAACCGCTTCTGCGCCGACGACGCCGGGATCACCACGTCACCTGCCACCGTCGGTCTCCTCGATCGACTCCGCGAGCGACACGTCCGCCGGCACCAGGGCGGCGGGCAGCCGGTCGACCAGGGCGGCCCGCAGCTCGTCGCGCAGCCCCGCCTCGACCGCCGGCGGGAACAGCACGGTCCGGCCGGCGGTGGGCCGGTGGGTCCGCGGCAGCGGGTCGGCCAGCGCGTAGTGGTCCGCCTCGGGCAGGAACGACACGTCGTACGCGCCGGTGGGGTCGGCCGACGCCCAGCTCACCCGCACGTGCCAGTCGTGCCGCCCGCCGAGCCGCCACAACGCCTGCGGGTCGAGCCCCGGAGCCGTGTCGTCCTCCGACCGCACGCCGCACGCGCGCAGCACGTGGGCGGCCTCGGCCAACCGGGCGTTGCGCACGCCCCGCAGCCCGAACGCCCGGCGCGGTCCGGTCAGCCGCCGTTCGACGGCGCGTGACGTCGCGCCCTCGCCCGGTTCCCACTCGATGTCGCCGTCGGGCAGCGCGCACCCCAGGTGCAGCACGGCGTCGTAGCGGAACAGCGTCATCTCGTTGGGGAACTCGCCACGCCGGGGCGCGATCTCCACCGCCGTGAACCGCCGCCACCGCGCACCGAACCCGGCCAGGTGCGCGGGCGACACGGCCAGCTCCCCGTCCACCCGCAGCTCTCGCGCGGCCAGCCGGGACACCGCCTCGGGCGTGACGTCGGGACCACCGCGGAGGTGGTGCTTGAGGTGGGCTGCGGCTTCCAGCAGCTCGGCGTTGCGCAGGTCGCCGAGGAACAGGTGCCCGCCCGGCGCCAGCACCCGGACGGACGCCGCGACGACCTCGTCCAGGTACCGCGTGGACGGGAAGTGCCGCGCCACCGAGTTGACCACCACGAGGTCGTAGCCGGTGCCGGCGTCCGCGAGGGCGGCGAGCGCGTCGGCCCGGACGACCTCGACGACGGCGCCGGAGGGCTTCAGCGCGGCGGCGACCTCGGCGAGCTCCGCCGTGGCGGCGGTGGAGACGTCCGTCGCCCGGTAGTGCTCGACGTGCCCGTCCTCCACCAGCGCGCGCAGGACCAGTCCGGTTCCCGCGCCGAGTTCCAGCACCCGGGTCGGTCGCAGCGCGCGGAGCCGGTCGACGGTCCCCTCCACCCAGTCCCGCAGCTGCGGCTCGGGCAACGGCTCGTCGGTGACGCCGCCGTCGAGCCGCGACCGCGGCGCCTCGGCGTGGTCGTCTTCCCCTGGCACGACGGTGGCGACGAAACGGTCGTCCCGCGTGGTGACCACGGCGGCCCGGACGCGCGGGTGCGCGGCCAGCGCGGCCTCGACCTCCGCCGGGTCCGCGAGGCGGCCTCCCACCAGCGTGCGCCGGTCCGCGCGGCCGACCAGCTCGACCACGCCGTCGGCGGTGAACCGGCCGAGGTCCCCGGTGCGGCACAGGCGGTCCCCGAGGTCCGGGGCGAACGGGTCGGGGACGAACCGGTCCGACGCGCCGACGTGGCCGACGATCCGGTGCCCGCCGAGGTGGACCTCGCCGACCACACCGGGCGGAACGGGCCGGCCCGCCGCGTCCAGCACGCGGACCACGCGGCCCGGTCGCGGCCTGCCCGCCACGGGAGTGGCGCTGTCGGACAGCCGACAGGTCAGCGCGTCGGCACCGCCCTCGGGCGTGCCGTAGAGCATCCACGCCTCGCGGACGCCCGCGGCCCGAGCCACGCCGCGCCACACGTCGACGGGCACGGTCCCGCCTTCCAGGAGCACCACGACGCGGGCGTCGTCGAACGCGCCGACGTCGAGCAACCGCCGCGCCTGCGGCACGGTCAGTCGGACCACGTCGACCGCACGGCCCGCCACCGCGGCCGGGACGTCCGACACGACGCGCAGCTCGTGCCCGGCGGCCAGCCACGCCAGCTGTTCCCACAGCCCTTCGCCGGTCGCGGTGAGGGCCACGCGCCGCCGGCCCGTCGCGGCCTGGAGGTGCGGCGACCGCAGCAGGTCCGACAGCGCGCCGTGCGACAGGACCAGGCCGGCGGGTCCGTGCGCCGTGCCGGGAGTGAAGACGACCGCGGCGGCGTCCCCCGGCGCCGGGGACGACAGGTCGCCCGACGCGGCGGCGGCCTGGTCGAGCGGTAAGCCCCGGACGTGCGGCACGGTCGTCGCGGCGTCATCGCAGAGGACCACGTCCACGTCGGCGCCCAGGGCGTCGAGCAGGAGCCGTTGCCTGGCCGGCGGGTCCTCGGGGTCGAGCGGCACGACCACCGCTCCCGCGCCCAGCGCACCGAGCAGCCCCGCGACGGCCAGGCCCGACGGCGCGGCGGCGACCGCCACGTGCCGGCGCCCGCCCACGGCGGCGGCGACGGACCCGGCGGCGTCGGCCAGTTCGGCGTACGTCCACGACCGGTGCGCGTCGACTACCGCCGTCACGTCCGGCATCGTCTCGGCACGGCGGCGGAAGGCGTCGACCAGCGTGTCGGCGGGCTCGGCCGCCTGCCGGCCCTCGCCGAGCGCCGCCAACGACTCCACGTCGGCGTCCACGACCAGCGGCAGCTCCGAGACCGGGGCCTCGGCGTCGTCCACCGCGGCGGCCACGAGGGTGGTGAAGAGCTCCGCGAGCCGTTGGGCGTCCTCGGCGGAGAACACCGACTCGGCGCAGTAGAACGAGCCCCGCAGCCCTTCGCCGTCGCGGAACAGGTCGAGGTTGAGGTCGAACCGGGGCGCGTCGGTGTCGGTGTCCAGCGCCGTCACGTCAAGGCCCGGCAGGTCGAACGTGCCGTCGGCGGGCTCCTCGAACAGCTGGCACGCCACCTGCACGAGCGGCGGCACGCCCGGCACGCGGTCCGGGTTCGCCGCCTCCACCAACCGCTCGAACGGGAGGTCCTGGTGCGCGAACCCGCCCAGCAGGGCGTCCCGCGCGCCGGCGACCACGTCGATGAACGCGGGGTCGTCGCGCAGGTCGCCGCGCACGGCGAGCAGGTTCACGAAGAACCCGACCAGGTTCTCCACCTCGGGCGCGGTGCGGCCCGCGACCGGCACGCCGACGAGCAGGTCGCGCTGCCCGCTCAGCCGCGACACCAGCACCTGGAACGCCGCCAGCACCGCCATGAACAGCGTGCCGCCGACCTCGCGCGCCAGCTCGCGCAGGCCCGCCGTCAGCTCCGGCGACAGCACGACCTCCACCGTGGTGCTGCGCCGTGACGCGGTCCGCTCCCCCGGCGCGAGCCGGTCGAGCACCACCGGCGCGCCCGCGATGTGGTCGAGCCAGTACGTCAGCTGCCGTCGCAGAGCCGGTCCGCGCAACGCCTCCCGCTGCCACACGGCGAAGTCGCCGTACTGCACCGGCAACGGCTCGGACGGCACCGGCTCGCCGGTCGTCAGCGCCCGGTAGGTCGCGGCGATCTCGTCCAGCATCAGGGTGACGGACCAGCCGTCGCACACGATGTGGTGCATGCTCAGCGCGAGCACGTGCTCCTCGTGGCCGAGGCGCAGCACCTCGGCGTGGAACAGCGGACCTCGCTCCAGGTCGTAGGTCCGACCCATGACGCGGGCCGTGAACGCCTTGATCGCGTCGTCGGCGGTCGGCGCGCAGACCGTGACCTCGACGGCTCCGGGCCGGCGCGGCTCCACCACCTGCGCGGGTTCGCCGTCGACCACGGGGAACCGCGTGCGCAGCGACTCGTGCCGGTCGACCAGGTTCTCCACCGCCGTGGTCAGCGCGGCCACGTCGAGCGGGCCGCGCAGCCGGTACATCTCGCCCATGTTGTACGCGGTCGAGTCGGGTTCGAGCTCGGCCAGCAGCCACAGGCGCAGCTGCGCCGACGACAGCGGGCGCGGGCCGGGCGCGTCGACCTTGGCGATCGGCGTCGGCGCGGTCTTCGCCGAGGCGCTGACGACGGCGGCGAACCGCTCGATCGTGGGGTTGTCGAACAGCGCCCGCACGGACACCGCCGCGCCGAACAGCTCACGGGTCCGCGCGACGACCTTGCCCGCGCTCAGGGAGTGCCCGCCGAGCTTGAAGAAGTCGTCGGTCCGGCCGACGCGCGGCAGGTCGAGCACGCCCGCCACGACCGCCGCGACGACCTGCTCCGCACCCGACCGGGGAGCGGCGTGCACGTCGAGGTCGTCCCGCGCCGCGGTGGGCAGCGCCGCCAGGTCGACCTTGCCGCTCGCCAGCCTCGGCAGCTCGTCGACCAGGATGAACGCCCTGGGCAGCATGTACTCCGGCAGCCGCGACAGCACGAGCATCCGCAGGTCCTCCGCGCCGGGCCGCGTCCCCGCCGAGGGCACGACGTGGGCGAGCAGTTCGGCGCCCTCTCCCCGGACGTCGCGGAAGCTCACCACGACGTCGACCACGTCCGGGTGGGCGGCGATGACGGACTCCACCTCGCCCAGCTCCACCCGGTACCCGCGCACCTTCACCTGGTGGTCGGAGCGGCCCAGGAACTCGACGGCGCCGCCCGGCCCGACCCGGCCGAGGTCGCCCGTGCGGTACATCCGCGCGCCGGGCTCGGCCGCGAACGGGTCGGGCACGAACTTGTCGGCGGTCAGGCCGGGGCGGCCGAGGTACCCGCGCGCCAGGTGGCGTCCGGCGAGGAAGATCTCCCCGACCGCGCCCTCCGGCACCGGGTCGCCGCTGCGGTCGAGCAGGTAGACCGCCGTGTTGTCGATCGGCGTGCCGATGAGCGGGGTGTCGCTGTCGCGCAGCCGCCAGGTCAACGCGTCCACGGTGCACTCGGTGGGGCCGTAGAAGTTCCAGGCGTCCACGCCGTCCTCGGCCGCGAGCCGCTGCCACAGCGCGGGCCGGATCGCCTCACCGCCCATGATCAACGTCGTCGGCCGGTGCCCGTCGCGGTCGAGCAGGCCGAGGTCGACCAGCTGCGCCATCTGCGACTGCGGGACGTCCAGCACGTCGATCCGGCGTTCCCGCACGAACCGCAGCAGACCTTCGGAGTCGCGGCGCGTGACCTCGTCCACCACGTGCAGCTCATGCCCCCCGACCAGCCACAACAGCTGGTCCACGGCGGCGTCGAACGCGAACGACGCGGTCAGCGCCACGCGCCGGGACCCGGCCTCGCCGAAGTGCGTGCGGCGGTGCGCGTCGAGCAGGTTCACCAGCGACCCGTGTTCGAGCAGCACGCCCTTCGGCACGCCGGTCGAGCCGGACGTGAACAGCACGAACGCCAGGTCGCCCGCCCGCACCGCCGGTCCGGGCGCGCCGACCGGGCCGGCGACGGCCTCGTCCAGCGCGATCCGCCGCAGCCCCAACGGCTCCAGCGACGCCGCCGACGCGTCGTCGCACAGCACGACGGACACCCCGGCGGTCTCGACCACCGACCGGACCCGGCGGATCGGGTCGGACAGCTCCAGCGGGACGACGGCGGCTCCGGCGCCGAGCACCCCCAGCTCGGCCGCCACCACCAGCCGGGTCCGCCTGCCCGCCACGGCGACCAGCGGGCCCGCGTCGGCGACGGCCGCCGTGACGGCGTCGGCGGCACGGGCCAGCTCGGCGAACGTCCACGCGCCGTCGGCGTCGGCCACCGCCACCACGTCGGGCGTCCGCGCGCACCGCCGCCGGAACTCGTCCACCAGCGACGCGTCACGCGCCGCGGTGGCCCTGCCGAACAGCAGGCCGCCCGCCGAGTCGTGCCCGGACGCGGGAAGCTGCGAGACGCGGCGCGCCGGGTCGCGCAGCACCTCCGCGACGAGGCGCAGGAACGTGGCGACGATCCGGTCGGCCTCGGCGGAGGTGAACACCGACTCGCTGAACGTCATCAGGCCGCGCAGGCGGTCGCCGTCGCGGTACAGGTCCATGGCGAGCGGCAGGTCGGCGTTGAGCACGCCGGGGGTGTCGAGCACCGGCGTCGCGGTCGTGTCGCCGAGCCGGAAGCCGAGGCCGGTCTCGTCCTCGAACACCTGGAAGGCCACCTGCACCAGCGGTTGCACGCCGGCCTCGCGCTCGGGGGCGACCGCCTCGACCAGCCGCTCGAACGGCAGGTCCTGGTGCGCGAACCCGTCGAGCACCACCTTGCGCACGGCGCCGAGGAGGTCGGTGAACACCGGGTCTTCACGGAGGTCCGCCCGCAGCGCCAGCATGTTGACGAAGAAGCCGACGACCCCCTCGACCTGCGCGGCGGTCCGACCGGCCACCGGCATGCCGACGAGCAGGTCGCGCTGACCGGTCACCCGGGACAGCATCACCTCGAACACCGCCAGCAACGTCATGTACAGCGTGCCGCCGGTCTCGCGGGACAGCGCCCGCAGCCCGGCCACGACGTCGGCGGGCAGCTCGAACTCGACGAAACCCTCGATGCCGCCGCGCTCGTCCACCGCCCGCCGGGGACGCAGGGCGTCGATCACGGTGGGCGCGCCCGCGATCGCGTCACGCCAGTGGGCGAGCTGGTCGGCGATGCCCGCGCCCAGCTCGGCGTGCTGCCAGACCGAGTAGTCGCGGTACCGCACCGGCAGCGGCGGCAGCTCGTGCCCCGCGTACAGCCCTGCCAGCTCGTCCAGCACCAGGCCGATCGACCAGCCGTCGCTGACGATGTGGTGCATGCCCAGCGCCAGCACCAGGTTCTCGTCGTCGAACCGCAGGACGTCGACACGGAACAGCGGCCCGCGCGCCAGGTCGAACGGCCGGGCGAGCACGTCGAGCGCGAACGCCCGCGCGGCGGCGTCGAGGTCGGCGGTGGGCGGTGCGTCGACCACCGCCACGCGGCCCTGCCACACGTCGTCCACGAGCTGCACGGGCGCGCCGTCGACCACGGCGAACCGGGTGCGCAGCGACTCGTGGCGGGCCACCAACCCGGCCACGGCCCCGGCCAGCCGGTCGAGGTCGAGCGGACCGGAGAGCCGGGACACCTCGCCGAGGTTGTAGGCGGTGCTCGCGGGGTCCAGCTCCTGCACGAACCACAACCGCTGCTGGGCGAACGACATCGGCGCGGGACCGTCGCCCGCCACCACGTCCAACGGCTTGCGCGGCGTGCCCCGCAGGTCCGACAGCAGCGCGGAGAACCGCTCGACCGTCGGGTGGTCGAACAGCGACCGCACGGTCACCCGCACGTCCAGCACGTCCCTGATCCGCGAGATCAGCCTGGTCGCGGGCAGGGAGTGGCCGCCGAGCGCGAAGAAGTCGTCCTGCCGCCCGATCCGGTCCACGCCGAGCACGTCGGCCATCAGCTCGGCCACCAGCTGCTCGACGCCGGGCCGGGGCGCTTCGAACCGCGTCACTGCGGTGTCCGCGGCTTCCGTCGTGTCGGTGGTGGTGGACGCGCGCACCAGGTCCGCCGGCACGTCGAGCCGGGACACCGGGGCGTCCGGATCGGCCAGCACCTGCGCGGCCAGCGACGTGAACACCTCGGCGAAGCGGGCCGCGTACCCGTCGTCGAACACGGCGCTGTCGTAGTTCAGGCGACCGGCCAGCCCGTCACCGTCGCGGAAGAAGTCCAGCGACAGCGCGAACGGCACGGCCCGCCCGAGCACCTGCAGCTGCGTCGCGCGCACTCCCGCCAGGTCCAGCTCGTACCGGAAGTCGCCGTCGAACAGCTGGAAGATCACCTGCACGAGCGGCGCGACGCCCGCCCGGCGGGCCGGGTTGACCTCCTTGACGACCTCTTCGAGCGGCACGTCCTGGTGCCCGAAACCGGCCAGCAGCGTCTCCCGCACGGACCGGAGCAGGTCGGCGAACGTCGGGTCGTCGCGCAGGTCCGCGCGCAGCGGCAGGGTGTTGACGAACAGGCCGATCAGCGGCTCGACCTCCGGGACCGGCCGGCCCAGCACCGGCACGCCCACGATCAGGTCGTCCGCGCCGCTCACCCGCGCCAGCAACGCCTCGTACACCGCGAGGAGCGTCATGAACAGCGTGGTGCCGGCCTCGCGCGACGCCTTCCGCAGCGCCGCGGTCAGCTCGGTGGGCACGGTGAACTCGTGCAGCCGCCCGACCGGCTCCACGCCGGGCCGCCTGGCGCACAACGGGTCCACGGCGTGCGGCACGCCGTCGAGGTGCCGGACCCAGTAGGCCGCCTGGTCCCGGATCTCCTCCGCGTACACGTCCTCCTGCTGCCAGCGGGCGTAGTCGCGGTACCGGACCGGCAGCGGCTCCAGCACGGGCTCCCGCCCCTCCACCTCCGCCCGGTACGCCTCGGCGACCTCGTCCAGCAGGATCGTCAGCGACCAGCCGTCGCCGACCGCGTGGTGCAGCCCGAACACCAGCAGGTGGTCGGACTCGTCGAACCGCAGCACCTCCACCCGGAACAGCACGCCGCCCGCCAGGTCGAACGGCCGGGCGATCACGCGTTCGGCGAACTCGTGCGCGGCCGCGTCCCGGTCGGGCGCCGGACCCGCGTCCACGACCTCGACCCGGCCACCCCAGACGTCGTCCACGACCTGGCGCGGCTCGCCGTCCACCACGGTGAACCGCGTGCGCAGCGGCTCGTGTCGGGCGGTCAGCCGCTCGACGGCGGCGGTGAGCGCGGCGACGTCGAGGGCGCCCGTCAGCCGGAACGCCTCACCGTCGTTGTACGCCGGGGAGTCCGGGTCCATCTGCTGGATGAACCACAGTCCCCGCTGCCCGTGGGTGACGGGAAAGGTGTCGCTGGACATGGTGCGGCGATCCATCTCTGTCGGTGGGGACCTCGGTCGGACACGGTCGGGCGGGGTGTTCGGGGTGTTCGGGGTGAGGCAGGCGCCCGGGGTCAGGACAGGTGCTCGGCGAGCACGCGCGGCGTCCGGTGCTCGAAGAGGTCCCTGATCGACAGGGTCACCCCTCGTTGGCGCAGGTCGCGCACGCACATGGCCGCGGTGAACGACTCGCCGCCGAGCGCGAAGAAGTTGTCGTCCGGCCCGCACGGCTTGCCCAGGCGCTTGGCGAACACCTCGCGGATCACGTCGAGCGCCGACGCCTCGGCGTTCTCCGACTCCGCGCGCACGGCGGTCGCGTCGGCCCTGGGTCGCGGCAGCGCGGTCACGTCGACCACACCGCCGCTGCGCGGCAGGTCCGTCACCCACACCACGTCGACCGGCACCAGCACGGCGGGCAGCCGTTGCGCCAGGCCGCCGCGCACGCGGTCGGTGAACACGGCCGCCACACCGGGCGGGTAGACCTCCGCGACCACCGGTTCGGCCGACACCGGGTCCGCGAACCGGAAGTGCGTGGCGGCGGCGAGCGCGGGCGGCAGCAGCGTCACGTCGAACGCGCCGTCCGGGTCGCCGTCCGCCCAGCTCACCCGCGCCAGCCAACCGTGGCGCTCGGCCAGCCGCCACAGCACCTCCGGGTCGACACCGGGGCCGGTCCCGGCGGCACGGCCGGCGGGCGTGAACCCGTGCCGGTCGCGGGCGGCCAGCGCCTCGTCCAGCCGACCGTTGCGCACGGCCCGGTAGCCGAACGGCTCGGAGCCGGCGAGCAGGCGGCGTTCCAGCGCCGAGAGCTGGAGGTCCGCGCCCGGTTCGGGCACGACCCGCTCCGGGGTGTCGGCGCAGTCGACGTGCAGCACGGCGTCGTAGCGGAACAGCGGCATCTCGGTGGTCGACTCGCCGCGCCGCGGCGCTATCTCGACGCGCGTCACCCGCGGCGCGCGGGCGGGCGCCGCGGCCAGCCACGCCGGGTCGACGCTCAGCTCGCCGTCGTGGTTGCGGTCGTGCCGGATCGCCTCCCGCACGTCGTCCGCCTCGCTGCGCAGCTCGTGCTTCAGGGCGAAGAACGCGTCGGCCACGGCCTCGTTGCGCAGGTCGCCCAGCACGACGTGGCCGCCGGGCCGCACCACGGCGAGCGCGGCGTCCAACGCCTCCGTCAGGTAGTGCAGCGAAGGGAAGTACTGGACGACGGAGTTGAGCACCACGACGTCGTACTCGCCGTCGGCGACGCGGGTCGCGTCCACCGCGTCCGCTTCCGCCACCACCAGCTTCGTGGTCGCGCCGGCGTGCCGCAGCTCGTCGGCGAGCTGGTCGAGCACCGTGATGGCGGACGCGGAGAAGTCCGTCGCCACGTAGGTGTCGATGGTCCCCGACGACACGAGCGGCCGGACCAGCAGACCGGTTCCCGCGCCGATCTCCAGCACCCGCTTCGGCGCGAGCGCGGCGATGCGGGCGACCGTCGTGTCGACCCACTCCGCCATCTGCGCCGGCGCGATCGGCTTGCCGGTGAAGCTGTCGTTCCAGCCGGTGGTCGCAGCCGCCGGCGTCAGGTCGTCGCCGATGGACCCGTAGGTCTCGTCGAACACCGCCCGCCACGAGTCGACGGCGGCGGCCCGCGCCTCGGAGACGTCGGCGGACCGCTCGGGCGCCGCGTACGCCACCAGGCGCCCGTCGACCGCCGTCACCGCCGCCTCGCGCACCAGCGGGTCGGCCAGCAGCTCCGCGGTCACCTTCGTGGCGTCCACCCGGACGCCCTTCACCACGATCGCGTGGTCCACCCCGCGCTCAGCCATGCCGGCCCACCGCGTTCGACCGCTGGTCGATGCGCTCGGCGACCTGCCGGACCACGGCCTCGCGGTCGATCTTCCCGCTCGACGTGAGCGGCAGCTCCGGCAGGACGTGCAGCGACACCGGCACGGACACCGCCGGCAGCACCTCGCGCAACGCGTCGAGCAGCGCGGCGACGTCCAGCGGCGGCAGGCCCGGCTCGGCGGTCACGGCCGCGTGCAGGCTGCGGGTGCCCTCGGACAGCTCCACGACGACGCAGATCGCCTCGGCGACGCCCGGCTGTTCGAGCAGGCACGCGTCGACTTCCAGCAGGTTCACCCGCGTGCCGCGGATCTTCACGTCGTGGTCGAGCCTGCTCAGGTACTGCACGACGTCCCCGTCGAGCCGCACCAGGTCACCGGTGCGGAAGGCCCGGGTGTGCCCCTGCGGCGTGGGCGGGATGGTGATGTACCGCCGAGCGTTCAGCTCCGGCTGGTTCAGGTAGCCCAGGGCCAGCGGCGCGCCCGCCACCAGCAGCTCGCCGATCGTGTTGTCGTCCGGCTCGACCGGGTCGATCAGCAGCTCGCAGCCGGGCAGCGGGCCGCCGATCGGCGGCTGCGACGGCCACTGCGACGGTGGTCCGGTCAGCGTGTGCGCGGTGACCATCGCCGACTCGCTCTGCCCGTAGTGGTTGTCGAGGCGGCAGTCGGCGAGCCGGGTGAAGAACTCCCGGATCGGCGGCGAGCAGACGATCTGCTCCCCGGCCGTGTTGACCTCGCGGAGCGCCAGGTGCGCCAACGACTTCTCCGACGCGGCGGCGACCGACAGCATGTGCAGACCCAGGTACGGCAGGAACAGCCGCTCGATCCGGTTGTCCGCCAGCCAGTCCAGCAACTCGAACGGGTCGGAGCGCAGCCGCTCGGGCACGATCACGAGCGTCCCACCGCCCGCCAGCGTGCCCAGGATCTCCTGGAAGCACACGTCGAAGTTGAGCGGCGCGAACTGGGCGGTGCGCGGGTCCGGGCGACGCGAGTGGCCGCGCTGCCACTCGACCATGTTGTCGACGCAGCTGTGCGGCAGGGCGACGCCCTTGGGCCGGCCCGTGGAGCCGGACGTGTAGATGACGTAGACGGGCAGGTCCGCCGAGCACGCGACGACGGGCCACGCCGAGGGGTCCGGCGCGTGGCCGGGGCGCGGCTCGGGGATGGCGACGACGGCCGCGCCGGTCGTGACCTCCGGCGCCGCCCCGACGTGCAGCAGCACCTTGGGCGCGCTGTCGGACAGCATGTGCGCCAACCGCCGCGCCGGGTACTCGGAGTCCAGCGGCACGTACGTCGCGCCGACGCTCAGCACGCCGAGCATCGCGGCGACCACCTCGGCGCTGCGCGGACCGGCGACGGCGACCCGGTCGCCCGCCGCCACGCCGCGGTCGCGCAGCAGGCCGGCGATATCGCCCGCCCAGCCGAGCAGTTCCGCGTAGGTCAGCTCCCGCTCGTCGTCCACGACGGCGACCTCGTCCGGGCGCTGCTTCGCGGTGTCCACGAGGGACTCCAGGAGGCAGGGCGGGTCGGCCGCGCCTCCCCACACCGAGGGCCGTTCCACATCCACCGACGCGGCGGTGCCAAGACCGAACTCGCGCATGATCCTCCCTACGTCGCGGCGTACCCCCGAGTCGGCGGCCTCGAACCGGGCGATGATCCGGTCCTGCTGCTCTGGGGTCTGGCCCTGGCTGAGCTTGAACATCGCGTCGACGTGCTCGACCCGCAGCTGGAACGCGCCGACGGCGCGGCCGATCGAGCGGAAGTAGTCCAAAGAGGACTCGGGGTTCCACCCGACGCCGAAGTCGTTCTCGTACGCCAGCACGGTGCCGCGCACGACTTCCAGCGTCCCGTCGAGGTCTTCGATACGCCGCAGCGTGCCGACGACGTGCACGGTGACGAAGTTCCACGTCGGCGCGGCGGGTTCGGTGTGGTAGTCGACCGGGGTGACGTACCCGTGCGGGCCGGCGAAGACGAGCTTCGCCGTCATGTCGTCCTCCAGCCAGCGCCAGTGCGGGTTGGCCCGGTTCAGGTGGCCGAGCAACGTCGTGCCGACCACGTCACCGCTCTGCGGCGAGCCCGGCGCGAAGATCACCGGCACGTGGGTGGCCTGCGGAACCCTCGGTCCCGGCGTCACCAGCGTGGCCAGCGGGTGGTTGCGCATGACGAACCGCGTCCACGCGTGTTCCCGGCTCTGGTACTGCTTGGGCACGTACATCGCACACCTCCTGTGTCAGGCGAGCCGGTCGAGGACGGAATGGGTGATCTCGCCGGCGCGGACGGCGGTGGTGGACAGCAAGCCGGCCGAGATGCCGTGCGTGTGCTCGGAACCGCCGCCGTGGACGTAGATCCCGCACCGGGTGGCGCCCGAGGTCAGCACGCGGTAGTCCCGCTCCAGCAGCAGCCTGCCGTCCGCGTCGCGCTTGCAGTCGCCGCCGAGGTCGCCGAGCAGCGCCAGCGGGTCGACCGGCCGGTAGCCGGTGGCGAAGACCGCGGCGTCGGCGTCGAGCACGTCCACGGCGCCCGTGGGCAGGTGCTCGACCGACAGCCGCACGCCCTGCGCGTGCTCCTCGACGTCACGCAGACGTGCCGCGTTGACGACCCGCAGCCGCTCCCGCCCGCGCACCTTCTCCTGGTAGTGCCTGCGGAACAGCTCGGTGCTCAGCTCCGCGTCGACCACCGAGTAGTTGGTGTTGGCGTGGTAGCGCAGCAACAAGTCCTTCACCCCGGGCGGCGCGGCGTGGAACGTGTCCACCGCCTCCGGGTCGAAGATCCGGTTGGCGAACGGGTTGTCGTCGGCGGAGCTGTAGCCGTACCGGGAGAACACCGCGCACACCTCGGCGTCGGTGAACTCGCGGTGCAGGAAGTCGACGACCTCGGCGGCGCTCTGACCCGCTCCGATCACGGCGAGCCGGCGGGGGCGTCGTGCGCGCAGGCCCTCGACGGCGCCGAGCAGCCCGTCGCTGTGCAGCACGCGGTCGGAGGGCACGACACCGGGCGGCAGGTGCGGGGCCAGGCCCGCGCCGATCACGACGTTGCGGGCGCGGTGGATCCGCACACCCCCGTCGGTGCGCACGGCGACCTCGACGTACTCGTCCGCCTCGCCCACCGCGACCACGCGCAACCCCTCCACGGTGGCCCCGTAATGCACGGGGACGCGCACCTTGGCCGCCGCCCACTCCAGGTACGCGTGGAACTCCGTGCGGTACGGGTGCAGCATCTTGCTGTTGATGAAGTCCGTCAGCCGGCCTACCTCGTGCAGGTACGCGACGAAGCTGTAGGTGCTCGCCGGGTTCCGCATGGTCACGAGGTCCTTCAGGAACGAGACCTGCATCGTGGCGCCGTCGAGCAGCATGTCCCGGTGCCACCCGAACTCCGGCTGCCGCTCGAAGAACGCCACCCGGGACAGGCCCGCGTCCTCCAGCGCGATCGCCAGCGCCAGGTTCGAGGGGCCGAACCCGCACCCGACGACGTCGAGCACCGGTTCGGTTTCTTCCTTCGTCGTCACGTCAACGTCCCCTGCTGCCGCGTCGCGCGGCCGTCGGCTCGGACTCGAACAGGGCGCGGTGCAGGCGCGAGGCGCGGAACGGCCCGCCCGCGTACCGGGAGTCGGCGGCCAGCGGCGTACGGCCGCCGTCGGCGCGGACCAGGGCGCCGGTGAACGCGTAGTCGGGGTGGATGTCGTCCGCGACGGTCTCGGCCCGGCACTCCAGGTCGATCACGTCCCCGTCCGCGAGGTCGAACGCCTCGGCGAACGGCACGTAGACGGGCAGCCAGTTCGTGACGGTGTCGAGGCTGTCCAGCACGGGCTGCCCCGGCGCGCAGCGCATGTTCAGCCACAGCAGCAGGCCGTCCACGCGGCCCGGTCCGAGCGCGTCGAGCCGGACGGACGGGAAGTCGGCCACGCCCTCGTCCAGGCGCAGGTCCTCGACCAGGGCGTCGGTGGTGCGCAGCGCGGAGCGGTCCACGTTGCCGACGCAGAACCTCAGGTCGAAGAACCCGCCCGCGGCGTCCAGCAGCCGTTCCACGTAGTCGACGTACTCGGGCCGGACGCCGTACCGGCCGCCCAGCAGGTCGTCCAGGCACACCGCCGCCGCCCGCGTGCCCACCGCGGCCGGCACGGTCGCCGCACCGGGCTTCAGGTGCCGGCGGCGCGCGTCGGCGAGCACCGCGTCGATGCCCTCCGCGCCGCCGATGTTGCCGACCAGCTCGGCGATGCACAGGTCGGCGGGCTCGGGCAGGGACAACGTCGTCGCCTCGCCGCCGAACACCCGGATGTCGTGGGCGGTGGTGCTCGCGAGGTCGGCGGCCCGTGCGGCGCTGTCCTCGTTGACGTCGGCGGCGAACACGCGTGCCGCGCCCGCCTCGGCTGCGCACAGCGTCCACAGCAGGTCCGGGCCGCACCCCAGTTCGACCACGGTCGCCCCAGGGGCCTCCTGCGCGATGGCGTCGCGGAAGAGCTTGTTGCGCGGCTCGTCCTCCAGCATCACGTGGTAGAGGTAGTCGTCGTAGACGGGGTACTCGCCCACCGACGGCCAGAGGTAGGGCGCGTCGCGGTCGAGGTCGGCGAGCACGCGCACCCTTGTCCGCTCACCGCCGACGGTGACGTTCCGCCAGTCCTGCCCGCTCATGCGGCCACCCCTTCCACGCCGTGTCGTTCGTCCGCCGCAGCCCGCCACAGGACCGACGGCGGTCCCCACACGTCGACCGCGCCGTAGGCGGCCCGGTAGACCGCGCCGACCGCGGGGTCGGACGTTCCCGCGGCCCCGTGCAGCTGCACTACGGCGTGCGCGGCCGTGATGGCGGCTTCCACCGCGGTCGCCAGCGCGGTGCGCGATAGGTGGCGGTCCACGCCCGCGTCGAGGGCGCAGGCCGCCTCCCACACCTCCACCCTGGCCAGCTCGACGGCGATCGCCGCACGGGCCAGGCGGTGTGCCGAGGCCTGCCGCTCGACGAGTGGCCGGCCGCCCAGCAGACGGGTCGCCACGCGGTCCGCCGCCAGCTCCACCGCCCGCCGCGCCACGCCGACGTGGTACGCCGCGCCGCGAACCCGGTCCCGGTGAAGTGCCGCGTCGACCACGTCGGCCGACACGGGTGAAGTGTCCACTTCGGACTCTCCGGTTGCCGGTTCCCACCGCCGGTTCCCGTCCGCCACGTCCACCACGACCTCCGGTCGCGGCCCGTCGTGCGGCGCCGGGCCGAGCGGCACGACCCGGCCCGCGTCCACGGCGGGCGTCCGCCGGCGCAGCTCCGCCACGGCAGCCGAGTCCGGCGCCCACAGGTCGAGCACGACGTGCGCGCCCCGGACGAACCGGCCGTCGCACAACCGCGCGCCCAGTTCCTCGTGCACCAGGCACAGGTCGGCGTGCCCGAGCCCGAGGCCGCCCTGGTCCGCGGGCAGCGCCAGCTCGACCAGCCCCGTGGCGGCGAGCTTCTTCCACACCGCGTGCGGGTCGTCCGGCACGACGTCGGCGAGCTGGTCGCGGACGAGCCCGCGCAGCTCCCGCTGTGCCGGCCCGAGGGTGATGTCCATCAGGCGCTCCCGGTGCACTGGTCGACGGCGATCAGGTCCAGCTGCAGTTCGACGGCGCCGCCGGAGATCGACAGCTCGGGCGCCTCGGCGAGGGCGTGCCGCACGACCCGCAGCCGGTCGCCGTCGGCCCCGCCGGTCAGCTCGGTGGCGGCCCACCGGGCCACGCCCTGCGCCGCCTCGCCGCAGGCGAGCTTCGAGTAGGCGGAGGCCACCTCGTCCATGTCGAACCCGTCGGCGGTGTTGACCGCGCGGAACGCCAAGGCGCGCGCGTTCGCCACCGCCCGCTCGTGGCGCAGGAGGTCCACCCGAAGGCGTGCCCGCTCGGCCGGCGGAGCGGCGTCGACCAGCTCCCCGGCCGTGCGCAGCCACCGCTGGGCACGGCTGAGGTAGTCGAAACCCGCGCGCTCGAACCCGATCGCCCGGATCAGCAGCGGCCAGCCCTGGTGCTCCGGGCCGATCAGCGCGTCCCGGCCGACGCGGACCCCGTCCAGCACGACGGTGTAGTACGGCTCACCGGCTTCCCGCCGCACCGGCCGGAGCGCGACGCCCGGCGCGTCGAACGGGACCAGCAGGAAGCTGATGCCGTCGTAGCGGTCCCGCCCGGCTCGGGTGCGGACCGAGACCAGCCCGAAGTCCGACCAGTCGGCGTAGAGGTTCCACGCCTTCCGGCCCGTGACGACGTAGCCGTCGCCGTCCGGGACGGCGGTGGTCTCGATGGCGGTCAGGTCGCTGCCCGCGTTGGGCTCGGACAGCAGCAGGCTCGCGAACGCCCGGCCGGCGGCGACGCGCGGCAGCCACCGGCGGCGCTGCTCCTCGGTGCCCGCGGTGAGCAGCGAGCAGCCCACGCCCTGCACCGTCACGAGGTGGACCTCGTCCGGCAGCCCGGCCAGGCCCATCCGCTCGGCGACCGCGGCGTGGTCGGTCAACCGCAGGCCCCGGCCGCCGTACTCCTCCGGGTAGTGCACGGCCACCAGCCGCCGATCGCCCAGCAGGGCGAACAGCTCACGCCGCGACGCGCCGGGGCCCGCGTCCGCGAAGACCCGGTCGACCTCGTCGAGCAGCCCGCGGGTGACCTCGTCCGGGGTGAACCGCACCGCTCACGCCCCCGGTTGCCGGGCGGCGAACGACATCCGCAGCCGGTCCAGCGGGTCGGCGGGAGCCTGCGTGCCGGCGGCGGCGGACCGCTCGCGCAGTTCCCGCACGCGCGCCGCGAGGTCGCCGAGCACCGGGCCGTCGAACATGGCCTTGACCCGCAGCGGCAGCCCGGTCTCCTTGGCGATGCGGCCCACGAGGTGCATGGCCGACATCGAGTCGCCGCCGAGCGCGAAGAAGTCGTCCGCCAGGGTCGCGTCGGGCCGCTCCAGCAGTTCCGCGGCGAGCCGCAGGACGAGCGCGTCGGTGTCCACCCCCGTGTCGGGCGCGCCCTGGCCACGGGACGCGTAGCGCTCCAACGCCTCGGCGAGCGCGCGGGCGCTGTCGGCGAAGTCGCCCTCCGACCGCATGAGCGCCACCCGGACGAACCCCTCGCCCGCCGAGTGGTCCGCCCAGAAGAACGGCCACCCCGGCAGCACCGAGACCTCCTGCTCGGTCAGCCAGTCGCACAGGTCGTCCGCCCGCCAGCCCTCGGGCAGCCGCAGCCACGCGACGCTCATCGGACCGGCCGCGGGCACCGGCGTCACCGGGCCGCCCTCCAGCGCGCGTTCCAGCACGCCGCGGTTGACCGCGCCGACCTGGCGGGAGCTGAGCTCGCGGTCGGCGTCCACGTAGTCGCGGATGAGCGCGAAGATGAACGGCGACACGTTGAGCAGCAGGTCGTCGGTGATCTCCTGGAGCCTCGGGTACACCCGCGCGTCGGCGATCAGCGAGCCGATCTTCAGGTCCAGCGTGGGCCAGGTCTTGCCGGTGTCCTCGATGCCGATGTGGCGCAGTCCGATCGACTCGAAGTAGGCGTACTGGTCCCAGTCGGCCAGGTGCGCGCTGAAGAACCTGAAGCTGTAGTCCACGATCAGCAGCACGTCGTGCTCGACGCAGCGCCGGGCGATCGTCCGCATCACGTCCGGCGCGGGGTCGGCGCCGGTGGGGTTGTTCGGCGTCACCAGGAAGATCGCGTCGGTGTCCCGGTAGAACGCCGGGTCGTCCGGCTCGGTGAAGATCCGCTCGGTGATCGGGGTGAGCGGCACCTGGTGTCGGCGCAGGATCGCGGGGATGTTGTCGAACGTCGGGTGCAGCAGCGAGACCCGCGACCCCTTCTCCCGCAGGTAGTTCGCCACCACCTCGATCGACAGCGACGACGAGTAGTGGTGCAGCGGCCGGCGCTCGCGGGTCACCACGCTGTGCTGCCCGGCGAGGCCGTAGAACGCCTCCTCGAACTCGCGCTGCAACGTCAGCTGCGGCACCTCGTCCGCCGTGGTGTACAGCTCGGGCAGCCGGGCGACGACCTCGCGCATCCGCGGGGTCTGCGCCTGGCGCGCGTGGCCGTCGGCGAGGTTGTGGGTGTTCATCAGGCCCGCCCACTCGTGCCGGGTCAGGCTGTCGGCCACGTCGTCCGCGGGCAGCGCCGGGGTGTTCGGAACCGGCAGGTCAGGCAAGCTCGACACGGTCATGGCCTTTCACGTCGTCAGGGCGGGAGGGGAGGGCCGGCCCGGCGGGCAGCGGCCGGCCGAGGGAGTGCACCGACGCCGCGAGCGCTCGCCGGTCGACCTTGCCGTGGCCGGTGAGGGGGATCTGGTCCACCTGCGCCCAGCGGGCCGGGATCATGTAGTCGGGCACGCGCTCGGCGAGCACGGCGTTGAGCTGCGCCGCGGTCGGCGGTGTTCCGGCGACCTCGACGAACGCGGCGAGCCGGGTCCCGGTCGCGGTCTCGTGGGCGACGACCGCGGCGGCGGCCACCGAGGGGTGCGCCAGCAGGCCGGCTTCCACCTCGCCCAGCTCCACCCGGAAGCCGCGCACCTTCACCTGGGCGTCGGCCCGGCCGCGGAAGACGAGGTCGCCGCGCTCGTCGACCACGCCGAGGTCGCCGGTGCGGTACATGCGGTCGCCGGGCGCGCCCGTGGGATCAGGCCGGAACCGGTCCGCGGTCAGCCCCGGCTGGTTGAGGTAGCCGCGGGCCAGGCCCGCGCCGGCGATGTGGATCTCGCCGACCTCGCCGGGTTCCACCTCGTCGAGGTTGTCGTCGAGCAGGCGCACGCGGACGTTCTCGATCGGCCTGCCGATCGGCACCAGCGGCGCGGGGTCGTCGAGGTCCGCCGGACGGCAGCGGTGCACCGTGCTCCACACCGTGCCCTCGGTGGGGCCGTACTCGTTGAACAGCGCGTTGTCCGGCGCCGCCGCGAAGTGCCTGCGGGCCAGTTCGGCGGGCAGCTGCTCGCCGGCGAGGACGGTGCAGCCGACGTCGCGCACGGCGTCGGGGTGGTAGGCCAGCAGGGCCGCGTACTGCGACGGCACGCCGTCCACGTGGGTGGCCCGCTCGCGGACGATCAGCTCGGCCAGCAGCGCGGGGTCCAGCACCTCGTCCGCCGTCGGCACGACGAGCCTGCCGCCGGTGCCGAGCGTGAAGTAGATGCCGGCCACGGCGGCGTCGAACGTGAACGGCGCGAGCATCACGTACGAGGCGCACGGCCGGGGGAACACCGAATACCTGGCCAGCGTGGAGTTCACGACCTGCCGGTGCGGGGTGACCACGCCCTTGGGCACGCCGGTCGAACCCGAGGTGTAGATGACGTAGGCGACGTTGTCCGGCCCCACCGGCGCCGACACGTCCTCGTCGGTCTCCTCGCCGGCGGAGACGACCGCCCGGCCCTCCGGGACGCCCGCCAGCGCGTCGGCGGAACCGGCGAACAGCTCGATGCCGGCGTCGGCCACGATGTGGGCACGCCGCTGCGCGGGGAGGTCGGCCGCGAAGGGCACGTACCCCGCGCCGGACCTCAGCACGCCGAGCGTCGCGGCGAGGGTGTGCGTCGAGCGGTCGGTCGGCACGCCGACTAGCGACTCCGGGCCCGCGCCCAGCCGGCGCAGCCGCGCGGCGACGTGGTCGGCCCGGCGGCACAGCTCGCGGTAGGTCACGTCGGCGCCCGCGGTGGTCACCGCGACCGCGTTCGGCGTGCGCGCCGCCTGCCGGTAGACGAGTTCGTGCAGGATCGCCATTGTCACGGCCCTATTCGGCGGTTTCCCGGATGCTGCGCGGTCGCATGTCCGACCACACCCGGTCGACGTGGTCCAAGCACTCCTGGCGACTTCCCGTGAAATCCGCGGAAGTCCAGCCGTCGGGCAGCTGCCGGTCGGCTCGCCAAATGGAGTACTGCTCTTCTTCGTTGATCAAGACCACGTATTCGCTCATCGCACTCGGCCCAATCTCACCTACCGGAACGGCTGTCCGATGCCATCTTGGACACCTCCCGGCGGTGCGGAGAAGCCCTCATTTGCTTCACAGCGCAGTTCCACCGTGAAGCACCGCTGAACACCCTCAGGTCAACCGTGCGGTGTTAATCAGGCATTAACAGGGTGGGTCGCTGATTAAATCTTCGAAATAGCCGGCGGTCATCCCCACCTGATAGGAATGCGCCGATCAGCGGATTCCCGCACGGTCGACGAATTCAGCTCGCCTGGAGCGCGGAGAAGCGCGAAGAGGAGACCTCGTGGTGGAGACGAACTCCGGCGGCGACGGCGCGACGCACGACGCCGCCCGGTTGCTGCACGAGATCGCGAGTGGGCTGGCGCGGGCCGGCGCGACCTCCGACACGGTGCTCACCGACCACCTGGAACGGGTGCCGGCCGAGCTGTCCGCCGCGCTGGCGGACGTGGTGGCGCTGCCGGACCGGACCACCGGCTGGTCGGTGGCGAGCGGTCTGCTCGCGGAGTTCGGCGACCCCGGGCCCACCCCGTTGCACTGGAAGGAAGGCGGCGACGAGGCCACCCGCGCGGTGGACATCGCGCTCGTCCTCGTCGGCTCGTCCCTCGGTCAGGTGTTCGGCTGGGCCGGGCAGCAGGCCGGGCGCATCGTGCACGACATCGTGCCGAGCGCGGGGTACGAGGACATGCAGGTGGGCGCGAGCAGCACCACCGCGCTGGCCTGGCACACCGAGGACGCGTTCCACCCGGACCGCCCCGACCTGCTGATGCTGGCGTGCTTCCGCAACCACGACCGCGTCGGCAGCCTCCTGTCGAGCATCCGCCGGGTCGTGCTCGACGAGCGCGACCTTGTGGTGCTGAGCCGGCCGGACCTGGTGATCGTGCCGGACGACTCCTACCCCGGCGACTGGTCGGGCGGCGACCTGTCCGAGAACGCCATGGCGACGGTGTGGCGTGCCGACGACGGCCTCTGCCTGCGCTACGACCCGTCGTACACCCGGTTCCTCACCGACGACGCCGAGCTGCGCGCGGCCTACGACCGGCTCGGCGAGGCGATCGACGCGTCCAGCGAGGAGGTGCCGATCCAGGCGGGCGACATCCTCCTGGTGGACAACGACATCGCGGTGCACGGGCGGGCCGCCTACCGGGCCCGGTTCGACGGCACGGACCGCTGGCTCAAGCGCGTGCTCGTGCGGCTGGACCGGCCCCGGCCCGCCGAGCAGCGGTCCGGCGGCTACGACCAGGCCATGGTGCGGCCGACGTTCCGCGGTCCGGTCGCGGGCTAGGCCGGGGACGCCGTGATGACCGACCACACGCCGGGCTGGAACGACACCGCGCACGACGTGCCCGCCGTGACGCTGCCGGACCTCTTCGAGGCGCAGGCCGCCCGCACGCCCGACGCGGAGGCGGTGCGCTTCGACGGCGAGGTCGTCACCTACCTGGAGCTGGACGAGCGCGCCAACCGCCTGGCCCGCCTGCTGGTCGCGCGCGGCGCCGGACCCGGCCGGATCGTCGCGGTCGACCTGCCCCGCTCGGTGGCGCTCGTCGTCGCGCTGCACGCGGTCCACAAGGCCGGCGCCGCCTACCTTCCGATGGACGGCGCGGACCCCGTCGAGCGGGTCCGGCAGCAGCTCGTCGACGCCGCCCCGGTGGCCGTGCTGACGACGGTCGCGCAGGCAGCCGGGCGTTTCCCGCCGGACGCGAACGTCGTCGCGGTCGACTCGCCGGGCACCGCCGCGGACCTGGACCGGCTGCCCGCCACGAGCCCCGAGCGGTCGGGCGTCACCACGGCCACCCCCGCGTACGTGATCTACACGTCCGGGTCGACCGGGCGGCCGAAGGGCGTGGTGGTCCAGCACGGCGCGATCGTGAACCGGCTCGTTTGGATGCAGCACCAGTACCCGATCACCGCGGGCGACCGGGTGGTGCAGAAGACGCCGTGCACGTTCGACGTCTCGGTGTGGGAGTTCTTCTGGCCGTTGGCGGTCGGCGCGACGCTGTGCGTGGCCCGGCCGGGCGGTCACCGCGACCCCCGGTACCTCGCCGACCTGATCCGCGCCGAGCGGATCACCGTGGCGCACTTCGTGCCGTCGATGCTGGACGTGTTCCTGGACGAGCCGTCCTCCGCCGACTGCCCCAGCCTGGAGCTGGTCGTGTGCAGCGGCGAGGCGTTGTCGGCCGAGCTGCGCGACCGGTTCTTCCGGACCTCCTCCGCCCGGCTGGAGAACCTGTACGGCCCCACCGAGGCCGCTGTGGACGTCACCTACCACTCCTGCTCCCCCGACGACGCCGAGCCGGTCGTCCCCATCGGGCGGCCGGTGTGGAACACGCGGGTGCACGTGCTCGACGACCGGATGCGCGAGGCGACCGAGGGCGAGCTGTACCTCGGCGGCGCCCAGCTGGCCCTCGGCTACCTCAACCGCCCCGGCCTGACCGCGGAGCGGTTCGTGGCCGACCCGTTCGGCCCGCCGGGCGCACGGCTCTACCGGACCGGAGACCTCGGGCGCAGGCGGCCGGACGGGGCGGTGGAGTACGTGGGCCGGGCCGACGACCAGGTCAAGATCCGGGGCATGCGGGTGGAGCTCGGCGAGGTCGAGTCCACGCTCACGGCCCACCCCGCGGTCGCCCGGGCGGCGGTCTCGGTGCACCGGGACCGGTCGGGCTCGGCGGTTCCCGTCGCGTACGCCGTGCCGGACGGGTCGCGGGCCGGCGCCGTGCGCAACCTCGTCACGTGGGCCGCGGAGGGTTCCACGCCGGACCTGCCGCTGCAACGCGTCGGCCGTGACGTGGTGATGTTCGGCCGCAGCAGGTCCGAGGCCGAGTTCCTGCACGAGGAGATCTTCACCAGGCGCGAGTACCTGCGCGGCGGCATCACCCTCCCGCCCGACGCGGTGGTGTTCGACATCGGCGCGCACATCGGGTACTTCGCGCTCCAACTGTCCCAGGAGTGTCCACAAGGGACGGTCTACTGCTTCGAGCCGATCCCCGAGCTGTTCGCCACCCTGTCCGCGAACTGCGCGCTGCACGACGTCGACGCCCGGTTGTTCAACTGCGGCATCGCCGACCGGGCCGGCACGGACGCGTTCACCTACTACCCCGAGCTGTCGATCATGTCCGGCCGGTTCGCCGAGGAGGCGGCCGACCGCGCGGTCGTGGAGACGTACCTGCGCAACGGGTTCGGCGCCGAAGGAGGCGCCGGGGCGGGCCCTCAGGTTGGCTCCGAGGTTGGCTCCGAGGTTGGCACGATCGCCGCGCCCGACCTGGCCGACCTGCTGACCGACCGGCTGCGCGCCACGCGCGTGACCTGCGAGCTGCGCACGGTCTCGGACGTCATCGACGAGCACGGCGTGGAGCGCGTGGACCTGCTGAAGGTCGACGCCGAGCGGAGCGAGCTGGAGGTGCTGCGCGGCGTCCGCGACGAGCACTGGCCGCGCGTGGCACAGGTCGTCGCCGAGGTGCACGACGAGAACGGTCGGCTCGACGCGGTGCTGGACCTGTTGCGGCGGCACGGCTTCACCGTCGCCGTCGACCTGTCCGACCCGCTGCGCGGCACCGGTCTGGTCAACGTGTTCGCGCGCCGACCGGACGCCCCCACCTCGGCCCCGACCGCGCGGGAGCGGACGTGGGCAGTGCCCGAAGCGCTGGTCGAAGACCTCCTCGACCACCTGCGCGACCGGCTGCCGGAGCACATGGTCCCCGCGTCCGTCACGCTGCTCGACCGGCTGCCGCTGACGCCCAGCGGCAAGCTCGACCGGCGCGCCCTGCCCAAGCCCCGCGCCACCACGTCGGCGGGCCGCGCCCCGGACGGCGTCCGCGAGCACGTCCTGTGCGAGTTCTTCGCCGACGCGCTCGGGCTGCCGTCCGTGTCGCCGGACGACAACCTCCTGCGCCTGGGCGCGCACTCGTTGCTGATGGCCAAGCTGGCCGCGCGCATCCGGTCCGCGCTCGGCGGCGCGGTGGTCCTGAGCGACGTGCTGCGCGAGTCCACCGTGGCCGGTCTGGTCCGGCTCGCCGGCGCGTCGGACGGCGGCGCCTACGAGCCGGTGCTGGCCTTGCGGCTGCACGGGAAGCTGCCGCCGCTGTTCGCCGTCCACGGTGCGGACGGGCTCGGCCGGCACTTCGCCGCGTCGCTCGACCACCTCGAACCCGGCCGGCCGGTCTACGCGTTGCAGGCGCGCGGCCTGAACGGCGACGGCCCGGTCGCGTCGTCGCTGCGCGAGGCGGCGGCCGAGTACGTCGCACGGGTCCGGGCGATCCAGCGACGCGGCCCGTACCACCTGGCCGGCACGTCGACCGGGGCCGTCATCGCCCGGGAGATGGCCGCGTCGCTGCGGGCCGACGGGCACGAGGTGGTGCTGGTTCCCGTGGACGGGGCGCCCGGCGGCGCCAACCCGACCGCCTCGCTGCTCGACGCGCGGGCGACCTCGATGGGCGCCGACCGCGCCGCCGCCGTCGCCGAGATCACCCGGCGGTTCGCGGACCTCCTCCGCGACCACAACGCCGACCACGGCCACACCGCTGACCAAACCCACACCGGCCACCACAGCCACACCGGCCACCACAGCCACACCGGCGACCACACCGACACCGCCGGCGAGCCGCACCGCACGCGGGGCGAGCCGCACCGCACGCGGGGCGACCACCTCGTGCCCGTCACCGCCCGACCCGCCGACGACCGCGCCCCGACCGCTCCGGAGAGCCTGACGTGACCGCTTCACCGCAGACCGCCGTCCTCCCCGACGAGAGCTGGAACGACACCGCCCGCGAGTTCCGCTCGGACGCCCTGGTGCACCAGCTGGTCGCCGAGGCCGCCGAGCGGCACGGCGACCGGCCCGCGCTGGTGACCGCCGACGCGACGGTGTCGCACCGCGAGCTCGACGCCGCGTCGAACCGGCTCGCCCGGCACCTGAAGGCCTCCGGCGTCCCGGAGCAGGCCTACGTCGCCGTGCTGGGCGACCACCGGCCGGCGACCGTCACCGCGCTGCTCGCCGTGGTGAAGGCGGGGGCGGCGTACGTCCCGCTCGACCCGAGGTGGCCCGCCGAACGCCTGGTCACGCTGCTGTCGTCGCTGAACGTGCGGTACCTGCTGGTGGACCGGGCGCACTACCCGGTGGCCGAGCGCATCCGGTGGTCCGTGCCCGGCCTGCGGCACGTGGTGTGCTTCGACGAGCCGGCCGAGCGGCCGTGGGCCGACCGCCTCGACACCGACGTGCTCGGCGAGATGTGGGACGTGGTCGCGGGCAGCGACGACGAGCTGGTGGCCGCGGGCTTCAACCGCGGCGACTCCGCCGAGAGCTACACCGAGGACGACGTCCGGGCGTACGCAAGACACGTGGCCGGTCTCGTCACCGACGCCCTCGGGCCGTCCGGCGGCGTGCTGGAGATCGGGTGCGGCACCGGTCTCATCCTGCGGGAGCTGGCGCCGCTCGTCGCGCACTACACCGGCGTCGACCCGTCCCCCGTGGCGATCGGCAAGGCCGGCGCGCGGCACCCCGGCGCGCACCTGGCCGTCGGCTTCGCGCATGACGTCGCGCGCCACACCCGCGGGCGGTACGACGTGGCGGTCCTCGCCAGCACCGTGCAGTTCTTCCCGGGGCTGGACTACCTGGTCGACGTGCTGGACGCGGTGGCGGACGTGCTCGGCGAGGGCGGGACCGTCGTGCTCGCCGACCTCATCGACCCCGATCACGAGGAGCACCGCGGCCTGCGCGTGCCCCCGTCGTTCTTCGCCTGGCTTGCCGACCGCGGTGACCGCTTCGCCTCCGTCGACGTCCGGCGGCGCGACGGCGGGTTCCGCGGCGAGCTGGCCCACCGCTACGACGTGCTGCTCCGGGTGGGCGGTCCGGGTCCGATCGCGCCGGTGACCACGGCCTGGCACGTCGACCGCCTGCCCGCCGACCCGGTGGCCGCGGGCATCGACTCCGGCGCACTGGCCTACGCGATCTTCACGTCCGGTTCGACGGGGCTGCCCAAGGCGGTCGCCGTGCGCCACCGCAGCGTGGTGAACCTGATCGACTGGGTGAACCGCACGTACGAGGTGACGTCGGCCGACCAACTGCTCATGGTCACGTCGTTCTCGTTCGACCTCTCGGTGTACGACGTGTTCGGCATCCTGGCCGCGGGCGGGTCGATCCGGCTCGTGGAGGACCGCCTGATCGCCGACCCCGACCACCTGGCCGACATCCTGGAGGTCGAGCCCATCACGTTCTGGGACTCCGCGCCCGCGGCGATGTCGGTGGTCCTGTCGTTCCTCGAGCTGCGAAAGGGCGCGGCGTCCCGTCCGGTGCGGCTGGTCTTCCTGAGCGGCGACTGGGTGCCGCTGACGATGCCGGACCGGCTGCGCGCGCAGTTCCCCTCGGCGCTGGTGGTGGCGCTGGGCGGTGCGACCGAGTGCACGGTGTGGTCCAACCACTTCCCGGTCACGACCGTGGACCCCGACTGGCCCAGCGTCCCGTACGGCCGGCCGATGCAGAACGCCCGGTACTACGTGCTGGACGAGCAGATGCGCACGTGCCCCGTCGGCGTGGCGGGCGACCTGTACATCGCGGGCGAGTGCGTGGCCGCGCGGTACGAGGGCGACCCGGAGCTGACGGCGCGGAAGTTCCTGCCCGACGTGGTCCGCCCCGGCGAGGATCGGATGTACCGCACCGGCGACCGCGCCTGCTGGCTGCCCGACGGGACGATGCGGTTCCTCGGCCGGGTGGACGATCAGGTGAAGGTGCGGGGCTACCGGATCGAGCTGGGCGAGGTGCAGGCGGCGCTCAACCGGTGCGAGGCGATGGTCGAGGAGTCGGCGGTGGTGGCCGCGTCGGGCGCGCACGGGCCGGAGATCGCGGCCTTCTACGTGCCGCGTGGCGGCACGGCGCCGGACGACGTGCGGGCCGAGCTGGCGAGGTCGCTGCCGGAGTACATGATCCCCGCGCGCCTGGTCGCGGTGGACGAGCTGCCGGTGTCCGCGATGGGCAAGGTCGACCGGAGGAAGCTCGCGGAGATGCTGGGCTGACGGCGCGGTCGGGCCGCGCCGGGCACAGCGGTTCATGGGCAACTGCTCGACGTGCCAGTTCCTCTTGACTGAGCCCGCAGCGCGCCTCGCCCGCACCAGCATCGCCGCCATATCCGCTATCCGGCCCTCCACTGACGTCTCCGATGGGATACGTCACGCCGCGAGTTCGCCTGCGACAACCCGCACCCGGCCCCGCACCCGACGAGCCGACCAGACAGAACGAGCTCGGCCCCCGATCAGCGGAACAGGTGCTCGGTATCTCGGGAAACCCGTTCGCGGCGATTCGGCCACCTGTACGCCTCACAGCCGCAGCTCGCCGGCGCCAACCGGTCCGGCCCTTGCCCTGTCACCCAGAGGCGCCCCGACGGTCGGCTGTGCGGTGGACCGGTCCGGAAGACCTGATCCGCGTGCCGGCGATGACCGTGTGTGCCGGCGTTCACCCGACACCTCTGCCCGGCACCACCTGTCCAGGTGGTGCCGGGCAGACCGGCCGGCCGGATCCCTGTAGTGCGACCACTCTGCGTCCAAAGGACGCCGGTGGCGGTGTCCTGTGACGCGCGGAGGGGCAGAATGCGCCAAGCGGAAGCAGCCGGAACGTCGGAGAAGCCCGAGCGACGGTGGTGGTCGCGGCTCCTGCTCGCGGCGTTGGTGGCGGCCTCGTCGGTCGTCACGCCGGTCGCCGCCTCGGCCGGTGGACTCGATGCTCTGGAACCGCTGACCGACGAGCAGTGGGCCGCCCACGTCCGGGAGGTCGACGCCAAGGTCGCCGAGGCACTCGAACAGGGCAGGGCCACCGCGGTCACGCACACCGTCGACGGTGACGGCGTCCGCTGGCTTCCCGAACGCGCGGCGTGGCAGCGCAGGATCGCCGCGGAGTTGTACGCGCGGGGCGCGTGGGTGCCCGACGAGGGCGAGGCGCTGTTCACCGGCGGTCTGCCGGGCGCGGGCAAGACGACGGCGCTGAACCAGAACCCCGACGTGGACCCGTCTCGCTACCTGGTGCTCAACGCCGACGACGCGAAGGAGAAGCTGTGCGAGCACGGCCTGGTCCCCCAGATTGACGGGATCGCGCCGCTGGAGGGCTCGGAACTGGTCCAGGAGGAGGCTTCGGTGATCGCCGGGCTGGTCGCCGGCATGGCCGCCCAGAGCCGCAAGAACGTCGTCTGGGACACCACCATGAGTTCCCACGGCTCGGTCGACCGGCGGCTCGACCGGTTGCGTGACAAGGGCTACGACCGGTTCACCGCGCTGTTCCTGGACGTCCCGATCGACGTCAGCCTCCGACGCGTCGACCAACGCCACCGCGAAGGCTACGAGAAGTACCGCAACGGTGACCGCTGCGAGGGCCGCCACGTCCGGGCGTCCTACATCCAGAGCTCCGTGGACCCGGACTACACCAGCGTCAACCGCCGAGTCTTCGAGGACCGCAAGGCGCGCTTCGACCGCTGGTACCTCTACGACGCCACCGACATCCCCGCCACCCTCGTCGACCAAGGCTGACGCCAGGCCCACAGGTCCCCGCCGTCGAAGCCGGAATCCGGCGCGTGTCCCGGAAGTGGAACCGCACCCGTTCGCCACGCGTGGCAATACGTTCCGGGCACTGCGACCGGGACGTGTTCGGATCAATCAGCGTGGCGCCGCGAGCATTCCCCGGACCGTCCGGGAGTCACGACGGGCGTCCGGACACCCAACCCTTGAACCAGCCGCCCACCCTGCCCCGTTGCGGCGGCGCCGCACCCGGCACGCCGAGCAGCCCGCCCATCGGCCTGCGTTCCGGGGTCAGCGACGTGCCTCCCTGCAAGCCCGCCCGCGCCACCCGGTTGAGCGGCGGCACGGAGGTCAGCGGCGTCCGGCGCAGGGAAGCCGCCAGCCCGCACCCCGGCCCCACCATCGGCCCGCGCAGATGGCCCGCGACACCACCGACGAACAGGCTCCCGATCAGCAACGGCAGCACCACCGTCGGCATCACGCCGAACGCGGGGGCCGCCAGCACGCCGATCGCAGCCAGGTTCCCCAGCCACGCCACCAGCGTCAGCGCCCGCCACCGTCGCGGCGGGACCAGCAGGCCCCGCTCGATGAACGGCTCCACCCGCACCTGCGCCGCGACCCCGTCCACCAGCGCCCCCAACGACCCTGGTCGCGCCGCCAGCGCCAACACGCGCGCCTGCGCCTGCGTCACGGCCCCGCCCGTGCGGACGGCACGCACCATCCCGTTCCCGTCGAACACCAACGCCCCGACCCCCGCCAGCGCCGCCACCGCCACCTCCGCGACCCGCCGCGGCCCGGCGATCAACATCGCCTCGTCCTCCGGTGCCACTCGCTCCCCCGCGTCCGTCGACCGCGCCAGCATGGCCGAAGCGGCGGCGGACGGGTCCGGTATCCGCCGGATCCCCCGCCGGGAATCCGCTCGTTCCCCTGTGCCTGCAAGTGGATCTCGCCGCGGTAGTACGTAGCGACCTGGGTGACGTGGTTCAACATGGCCCACCGCAACTCCGAACCGCTCATGCTCTGCCAAGTCAGGCGGCCGGATCGAATACGGCCTGCGGTGACCAGCCGGGCGTCGACTGCGGCAGCTGAAGCACCGAGAGAAGGCGACACACGACAGGCGCCGTGTCCCCCGCAGCCGGCGGTGGTGCTGCGCAACCACATCCGGCTGCAGTCCTGTTCAAGATCTACGCCACGTGCCTTCCAGGACAGGAGGCGGTTGCGCGCAAGCAGTTGTGGGGCATCTACCGCACTGAGGATTGACCGGCCGGAGTTCGGCGCGCATTCGGCACGGATGGCCATGGACAGCAGGTGACGGCCGGACACGGCGGCCGGCCAACACGAGATCGGCCCTGACCTCATCAGTCGAGGACAGGGGCCGATCCTATGTGGTCCAACTATGTGCCCCCGGTGCGACTCGAACGCACACTGGACGGATTTGAGTCCACCGTCAAGCCAGGCAATCGACGTCACCACTGGCGACCGAGTCCCGTGGTTGCATCATGGAGGTGGCGCAGGCGCGGTGGCACAGTGGTTCATGGACACGCCCATGGACAGCCGGGTCCACAAAGGATGATCAACTAGGGCGGTCGTCAACCAGCTCGACGGCCCAGCTCGCGAAGAACGACCGAAGTTCCGCCACTCGGTCACCGGGGATGGGGAGTTCGCTGTCCTCGAAGCGGGACAGCGTTCCGAGCATCTGCGCGAAGACCGCCATGTCGAACCCCATGTCGACTTCAGCGGCGCGGGCGAGCAGCAATTGTTTGCCATAGCGGTGGACCAGCGCGTAGACGTCCGTGAAGTCGCGAGCTTCCGCACGGTCGAACAGGGCGAGCGTCTTACGGCCGGCCAGCTCCTCCAAGTCGAACGTCGGCCCGATGAAGCTGGCCGTGGGCGGCCTGCTCGGAGGCGTGTCGAGAGCGAGGTCGACCACCAGCGAATCCGGCCCGGAGACCACCAGCCGACAGAACGTCACCCCGTCCCGCACTCGCCGCACAGACCAGCCCCGCTCTCGCGCAGCCGTTTCGAAGGCGTCACGAGCGGCAACGACATCTCCGCTGTCGGGGCCGGCGAAGAAGTCCAAGTCCTGCGTGGGCCGGTCGGTCAAGGCTTGAGCCACCAGTGCCGCGCCTCCGGCGAGCAGGAACCCCTCGCTCTCCGCGAGACCGAAGAACACCCTGGCCACCTCTACCTGGAAGTCGGTCAAGCCTTCCGGAGACGACTCGTCAGGCATCACGCGGCCTCTGCCGCCGCACGACCGACAACCGACGACCAAGCGGCTCGGACGTCACGAGGAAGGACGAGTTCGTCCCACAAGTCGACGAGCAGAGCACCGTCAACATACGTGATCACGTCCTCCGGTCCACCCTCGCGAAGCACGATCTCGTAGACGCGTGCCCGTTCGGACCGGTTGGCCAGGTTGAACCACCGCCCCGGCGCAGACCAGTTCAAGTGGATCGGCAGCGTCACAACGGAAAAGGCCCGGTCCATCGGAAGACGAGGAAGCTCGCTCAACGTGAAGACCACGCGACCACGCGAAGTTACGTGCTCGACAACCCGCGGCACGGGCACGACCACCAACTCGTGACCGGCTTCAGCCAGCAACCGCCCCAACGTGTCCACCGTGGGCGACTTCCGTCCGTGTTCGTAGGCGGACAGCGTCGGCCGCGAAGTACCTGCTCGACGTGCCAGTTCCTCTTGACTGAGCCCCGCAGCGCGTCTCGCCTGCACGAGCATCTCTGTCATATCCGCCATACCGGCCCTCCAGTGACGTATCCGATGGGATACGGTACGCCGCGAGTTCGCCTGCGACAACCCGCACCCAAGCCCCGCACCCGACGAGCCGACCAGGCAGAACGAGTTCGGCCCCCGACCAGCAGAACAACCGGTCAGGGGCCGAACTTCAGATGAATCGCGATGTGCCCCCGGTGCGACTCGAACGCACACTGGACGGATTTTGAGTCCGCTGCCTCTGCCGATTGGGCTACGGGGGCCGGTGGGAGCACTCTACTCGATCAGGTTGCCCGGCCGCCGCACGACCCCCGACTTCGGGGAGCGACGGCCGGGCATCCCCCCGCGCGTCAGGATCGGACGAGGCGGCCGATTGCGGCGGACGCCTCGGCGATCTTCGCGTCCGCCACCTCGCCCCCCTCGGCCGCCGCCTGCGCCACGCAGTGCTTGAGGTGCTCGTCCAGCAAACCCAGGGACACCGCCTGCAACGCCTTCGTCGCGGCCGAGATCTGGGTCAGCACGTCGATGCAGTACTCGTCGTTCTCCACCATCCGCTGGAGGCCGCGGACCTGCCCTTCGATGCGCCGCAATCGCTTGAGGAACGCGTCCTTGTCCGGCGTGTAACCGTGCATCGCTCCCGACCTTCCCTACCCTGGGCGGGTACCCGACTCCCAGGATAGGCCACTCGACCGAGTGTGACCGGCACCACGGGCAAGCCTTCGGGCTGCTCGCATTTCGGCGGGTGCGGTTTAGCCGGCGAAATGACCCGTCCGGGGGCATCAGTCACATTTTCGGCGCGAAAGGTTAGGCGATATTCCTCTCGTGCACTATGGTGTCGTCGAAGCGTGTGGCGCAGAACAAGTCGTAGGCAGCACGCGCTATGCGAGCACACACGGAGGAACAGTGGCACAGCAGACCGTCGTCCAACTCATCGACGACCTCGACGGCAGCGAAGCCGCCGAGACCGTGACCTTCGCGCTGGACGGAGTGGAGTACTCCATCGATCTCTCCAAGGACAATGCGGACAAGCTCCGCGACTCCCTGGCCGACTTCGTCGCCAAGGCGCGCCGCGCGGGTGGCCGCAAGCAGCGCAAGGGCACCGGCAAGAGCACGGTAAAGGCTGGTGACAAGGCGCAGGCGCAGGCGATTCGGGACTGGGCGCGCGCGCAGGGCCACCAGATCTCCGACCGCGGTCGCATTCCCCAGGGCCTGGTCGTGCAGTTCCAGGAAGCGCACGCCTCCTGAGTCGCGTCGTTTTCCCCTGCGGTGGACCGCCACTGCCGCAGGGGAAAAACGCAGGTCAGAGACCCTCACGTCATTCTGGTGCGCCCCGGGAACTCGGCGTCCAGCAGGCTGAGCAGGGCGGTCGCCTTGACCGCGGTCTCCTCGAATTCCTCCGCCGGGTCGGACAGCGCGATGACCGCGCCACCCACCCCGAAACTCACCTTGTCCCGGTCCACCACCAGCGTCCTGATGACGATGCTGAAGTCGGCCGTTCCGGAGAGTGAGAAGTAACCGAGCGCCCCGGAGTAGACACCCCTGGGCCCGGCTTCCAGCCCGTCGATGATCTGCATTGTCCGGATCTTGGGCGCACCCGTCATGGACCCACCCGGGAACGCCGCCCTAACGACGTCGGCGGCGGAACTTCCGGAACGCAGTCTGGCCCGAACCGTGCTGACGAGCTGGTGCACTGTCGCGTAGCTCTCCACCTCGAAGATCCTGGGCACCTCGACGCTGCCGACTTCCGCGCAATGGCCCAGATCATTGCGGACCAAGTCCACGATCATGAGGTTCTCGGCCCGGTCCTTCGCGCTGGTCGCCAAGGCTGTGCGCAAAGCCTCGTCCTCGGCCGCGGTGGCCCCGCGGGGTCTCGTGCCCTTGATTGGCTCGGATTCGACGACACCCTGTCGGTCCACCCGGATGAACCGCTCGGGTGAAGTGCTGAGCACCGAGAGCGCGCCGAAACGGAGCAACGCGGCGAACGGCGCCGGGCTTTCCGCGCGGAGGAACCGGTAGGCGTCCCACGGGTCGACCACGCCGCGCCACGTCACCGTGTTCGTCAGGCATACCTCGTAGCTCTCGCCCGCCGTGATGGCCTCCTGACATGCCGCCACCAGCTTGAGATAGTGCGAACGGCTATGCCGCGCCTGCACGGACTCCGCACGCGGTGGTCGGGGAGCCGATGCGGGCGACGCGGTGAAATCACGCAGGAAATCGGCCGTTCGGCCCAACCACCCGTCCTCGTCGGACAACGCCAACAGGTAGACGCATCTCGAAACGTGGTCGAAAACCAACGCCCGGTCGGCGAACACGAATGCCGCGTCGGGCTGCTCCGAACGGTGCGCGGCCACTCCGCCGCATTCGGCCTTCAGCTCGTACCCGAGGTAGCCGACCCAGCCGAGCGCGAACTCGAAGGGGACGTCCGGCTGCGTCACCCGCCACGCGGCCAGGTCGGCCTCCAGCCAGTCGAAGAACGGCCCGGGATGCGTCACCCCGTCCACCGTGACCGCGCCGGTCCACACGTCGTACGTCGCCACGCGCGCCAGAGGGCCCTGGGCGTCGCCCATCACGGAGAACCGACCCCGTGCGCCGACGAGGCTGCTGTCCAGCCAGAAGGCGTTCTCGGACGCCCCGTACAGGGCCGCGTAGACGTCCTCCGCCGACGGGTGCACGGCCACGCGCCGCACCAACACCTCCCGCGCCGAAGCGACGGAGGGAGGAGAAGGGGGAGAGGGGGCGCGCGCAGAGTTGGAGGCGGGAGGGGGAGCCACGGAGGGGGGAGGAGTGACTGCGGGCTCGACGGCAGCGGCGGCGGTTAGGTTGTGGAAGTTGGCCAGTAGCTGGTGACCGTGTGACGTGCACACCGACTCGGGGTGGAATTGCACACCCCACGCGGGGCGGGAGCGGTGGCGTACGGCCATCAGGACGTTGTCCGAGGTCGTCCAGGCGATCGGCTCCAGCGAATCGGGCAGATCGGACACGGCCAGCGAGTGGTACCGCACCACGGGCAGTGGCGACGGCAGGCCGGCGAACAGGTCCACCCCGGTGTGCCGCACCAGGTCCACCACGCCGTGCCGGGGCGGCACCAGCCCCACCGACGCGCCATGCGCCAGGCACAGCCCCTGGTGGCCGAGGCACACCCCCAGCAGCGGGATCTCCGCGTGCTCGATCACCGCACGGCACAGCCCGAAGTCGGCCTCCCGCTGCGGCCGTCCGGGACCGGGCGAGATCACCACGTTGTCGAACCGGCGCAGGTCGGACAGCCGGAACCGCGGGTCGTCGTTGGTGATGACGACCGGCTCGCGCCCGTTCACCTCGGCCAGGTACTGGAAGAGGTTGAAGGTGAACGAGTCGTGGTTGTCGATGAGCAGGGTCCGCATGGCGGACACGACGTTACCTGCACGAACACCCGGATGGAGTACCCCTGGACGGACGACACACCGGGACCCGGACACACTCCGACACCGAAGACACCGAAGACACCGGCAAGACCGAAGAGGCCGGGCACACGCGCTGCCCGGCCTCCCCGTCCCTCCCCGACTCAGTCCAGGTGGAACTTCGGGTCTACCGCGATCGCCGCGAGCTGCTGCGACGTCAGCGGCCTCTCGGCCAGCGCCGGGTGACCGGAGTTCAGGTACTCCCGGGACTGGGCCACGATCACCAGCGTGCTGTCGTCATACCGGTAGAAGGCGGCCTGCTCCATGCCGTTCTCCGGGCCGGCCGCCGTGACGACGACGACCTGCTTGCCGCCGACGTCGAGGATGTCGCAACGGCCGCTGCCGTCGGTTACCGGGTACGTCTGGCGGATCACCATGCCGCAGCCCGACACGTCCTCGACGCGCGAGTTCCCCTTGGTCTCGACCTGCATCCACAGGTGTCCGACGCCCTCGGTGCCGCCGCGCACCACCGGCGTGTACGCCAGGTACTCCCAGATCTCCAGCCCATCGGCGGTGTAGTCCGCGAACTGCGACTGGGTGCGCCGCAACGGCCCGTAGTCCAGCCTTCCGACCGCGGCCTTGTCCACGGCCTCCACGCCGTTCGGCAACGACGAGCCCAGGTCGTTCAGCACCGCCACGCTCTTGTCCGCTCGCGGCCCGTTGGTCGAGGTCCGGTCGCCCTGCCCGTTCGGCCACGGCCTCTCGGTGGACGCCTTCGCGTCCTCAGACGTCGGCGGCGGGCTCAGCGTCGCCGTGACGGACGGCGGCACGCTGGTCATGGGCGGCGCGCTCGCCGGGACCGACGACTGCCCTCCCGCCACCTGGACGCCGTCGCCACCGGCCAGGTTCGGCACCAGCACGGCGCCGACCGCGATGGCGACCACCCCGAGTCCGGCGACCGCCACCGCCCACGTGGCCTTCCGGCGGCGGTCCGCACGGCGGCCCCGGTCCAGCGCAGCCCCGGCATCCATGGGTGGCGGCGGGCTGCTCGCCACCATCACATCCTGCAACGCGCTCTTCAGCTCGTGCTCGTTCATCGCACCATCTCTCCCTGCTGAGGGGTGATCAGGCCGCGCAGCGTCTGCAGCCCCCGCGCGGCCTGGCTCTTCACCGTTCCTTCGGAACAGTTCAACGCCCTGGCGGTCTCCTCGACCGACAGGTCTTCCCAGTACCGGAGCACGAGCACGGCCCGTTGCCGCGGCGGGACCTTGGCCAGCGCCGCCAGCAGCACCAGCCGGTCCTCCGTCGAGCCACGTCCGACGGCCGCCGTGTCGACGTCCGTCTCGCTCACCCGCTCCTTGCGGAACCAGCCACGGCGCAGTTCGGACACGAACGTCCGAACCAGCGTCTGCCGCGTGTAGGCGTCGAGTGCCTCGTGCCGGTCGATCCGCCGCCACGCCACGTAAAGCTTGGTGAACGTGGCTTGGACCAGGTCCTCGGCACGGTGCCAGTCGCCGCACAGCAGGTACGCCGTGCCACGCATGGCATCGGACCGCGCCGCGAAGTACTCGGCGAACGCGGTGTCCCGATCACTCATCTGTCCTCCCCCGTGCTGCGGTACGAGGTAATCACGCTCGCGGGCGCTCAGGGGGTTGCATGCGGGTTCCGGGGATTCGTGGAAACTGGTCTCATCACCACTCGGGAGGCCCTGCTTGTTCTTCTTCGTGCTGTTCGCCGTCGTGATGGGCGCAGCCCACTACTACATCTGGAAGCGGGCCGTCCGGGACACGACGCTGCCCGGTCGTGGCCGCCGGATCGGCACCGTCGTGGTGCTCCTCCTCTACGTGCTGGTGATGGCCGGCCTGTCGGTGAGCAGGCTCGGGTGGGCGCTCGGTGACGCGGTCGCCTGGCCGGGGTTCATCTGGCTGGCGGGCGCGTTCTACTTCTCGTTGATCCTGGGCGTGCTGGAGATCCCCCGGCTGCTGATGCTGCGCTCGACCCGGCGGCTGGAGGTGGCGGTCGCGGCGGGCGTGCCCAACGCCGTTGCAGAAACACCAGAGACGCCGGAGCAGCCGGAGGCGCCGGAGCAGCCCGCCGACCCTGGCCGACGGCTGTTCATCGCACGGTCGCTCGCCGTCGTGGGCGGGGTGGCCACGGCGGGCGTCGTCACGTACGGCGCCACGCAGGCGTTGGGCGACCCAGTCCTCAAGCGCGTGCCCGTGACGCTGGGCAAGCTCGACCCGCGGCTGTCCGGCTACCGCATCGCGGTCGTGAGCGACATCCACCTGGGACCGCTGCTCGGCCGCGCGCACACCGAACGGGTCGTGCGGATGATCAACGAGCAGCAGGTGGACCTGGTCGCGATCGTGGGCGACCTGGTCGACGGCACGGTGGACGAACTGGGCGAGGCGGCGGCTCCGCTGCGCGACCTGGTGAGCACGCACGGCAGCTTCTTCGTCACCGGCAACCACGAGTACTACTCGGGCGCCGAGCCGTGGTTGACGGAGCTGGACCGGCTCGGCGTGAGCCCGCTGCGCAACGAGCGGCTGACGATCGAACGGGCGGGCGCGTCGTTCGACCTCGCGGGCGTCAGCGACGTCACCGGCGCGGCCTTCGACGACGGCCCCGACTACGCCCGCGCCCTGGACGGCCGGGACACGTCGAAGCCCGTGGTGCTCATGGCGCACCAGCCGGTGCAGGTCCGCGAAGCCGCGAAGCACGGGGTGGACCTCCAGCTGTCCGGGCACACGCACGGCGGCCAGATGTTCCCGTTCCACCTCGCGGTGGGCCTCCAACAGCCGATGCGCAGCGGGCTGGAGACCATCGACGGCACGCAGGTCTACACGACCAACGGCGTCGGCTTCTGGGGTCCGCCGGTGCGGGTCGGCGCGCCGCCGGACATCACCGTCCTGGAGTTGCATCACAACTTCGCCGGCCGATAGCGCATTTTTCGCCCGCACCACCTAGAGTGGACGGCCGTGCCCGAACACGGTTGCGGAGGGGGACCCCTAGCGAGATGACGAAGAGCTTTGCCGATCAACGGCTTGACGAGGCAACAGCTCGTATCCGTCATTTCCTGGACAATGAGCGACCGGACACCCCCTGTCTGGTGATCGACCTGCCGACCGTGCGCGACCGGTTCACGGCCATCCGTTCGGCGTTGCCGCGGGCGGGGATCTTCTACGCGGTCAAGGCGAACCCGACGCCCGAAGTGGTCGAACTGCTGGCCGCCGAGGGGTGTTCGTTCGACGTCGCCAGCCCCGCGGAGATCGACCTGTGCCTGGCGCGCGGCGCCGCGCCGGAGACCATCTCGTACAGCAACCCGATCAAGAAGGCGCGGGACATCGCCTACGCGTACGGGCGGGGCGTGCGACTGTTCGTGTCCGACAGCGAACAGGACGTGCTCGCGCTCGCCGAGCACGCGCCCGGCGCGTCCGTGATGCTGCGGATCCTGGTCAACAGCAAGGGTTCCACCTACCCGTTCGGCAAGAAATTCGGCTGCTCGCCCGAAATGGCGACGGATTTGCTGCGGTTGGCGTCGGAGTCGGGGCTCGTTCCGCTGGGCGTGGCGTTCCACGCCGGGTCGCAGCAGCTCGACCCGGGCGGCTGGGACGCCGCGATCGCCGACGCCGCGCTCGTCACCGCGAAGCTGCGCGCCGAGGGCCTGTCGCTGACGACGGTCAACCTGGGCGGCGGCCTGCCCGCCGGCTACCTGGAGCAGCCACCTCCACTGTCCGTGTACGGCGCGGCCATCACCGCGTCGATCGAACGCCACTTCGGCGACCTCAAGCCTCACGTGATGATCGAGCCGGGACGCGCGATCGTCGCCGAGTCGGGCGTCATCCGGTCCGAGGTGGTGCTCGTGGCGCGCAAGTCCTATTCGGACGAACGCCGGTGGGTGTTCCTCGACATCGGCAGGTACGGTGGACTGGCGGAGACCGAGGGCGAGGCGATCGCCTACCCGCTGCGGACCAGCCGGGACGGTGGACCCGTCGGCCCGGTCGTGATCGCCGGCCCGACGTGCGACGCGGACGACGTCCTCTACCAGAACACGTGCTACCAGCTGCCCCTGGAGCTGCGCGCGGGCGACCACGTCGACCTGCTCGGCGCGGGCGCCTACACGGCCAGCTACTCCTCGGTGGCGTTCAACGGCTTCCCGCCGCTGGCCACCCACTGCGTGCGATGAGCACGCCCCCGCCTGTCCGTCGCAGTGCACCTCCTGAAGATGTTTGGAGTGATTGATGTCCGAACTCCCGTGCGAAACCGAGCCGGTTGGCTTGTTCGCAGGACAGCACGTGCTCGCCGAGCTTGAAGGCGTGAGCCCCGAACTGCTCGACGACGAGCAGTTCCTGCGACACGCGCTCGGTGAAGCGCTCACCCAGGCGGATGCCACGGTGTTGGAGGTGGTCTCCAAGCAGTTCGAGCCGCAAGGGGTCACCGTGCTGGCCCTGTTGTCGGAGTCGCACGCGTCCATCCACACGTATCCGGAAGTCGGAGCGGTGTTCGTGGACGTGTTCACCTGCGGCACGCGCGCCAAGCCCGCGCTCGCGGTGCAGTTGCTGGCCGAAGCGCTGGGAGCTGCGTCGGCACGGACGGACATGGTCAGCCGGGGTCGTCGCGTCCCCGCGCTCGTCGGTGAGGAGAAAGCGTCTTGATCCGCGAACCGCTCGCGGCCGGGATGACCCGGCACTGGGACGTCGAAGAGGTCGTGGTCGACACCCGGACCGAGTTCCAGCACCTGGTGATCGCGCGCACCGCCCAGGGGTTGTCGCTGTTCTGCGACGACGACCGGCAGAGCACCGAGTTCAGCCAGTTGACGTACCACGAGGCGCTGATGGCGCCGGCGCTGCTGCTCGCCGACCGCGTCGACCGGGTGCTGGTCATCGGGTCGTCGGAGGGCGTCGTGTGCCAGATGGCGGTGGCGGCGGGCGCTTCGGTGGTCGACCACATCGACATCGACTCGCAGGCCGTGCGGCTGTGCGCCGAGCACCTGCCGTACGGGTACACGCAGGACGAGCTCGCTCTCGCCGAGAAGGGCGAGGGCGCGATCCGCGTGCAGTACATCGACGGCTACGAGTACATCCGGACGACGTCGGAGCGTTACGACATCGTCCTGGTGGACCTGCCGGACGAGCGCGAGGAAGAGGCCCAGCACAACCGCTTGTACGGCGCGGAGTTCCTCGCCCTGTGCAAGGCGCTGCTCACGCCGGGCGGCGTCGTGGTGTCGCAGGCGGGCTGCCAGACGATGTGGCGCAACACCACGCTGATCCGGATGTGGCAGCGGTTCAACGAGGTGTTCGACACGGTGGCGTACTACGGCTCGGACGAGCACGAGTGGGCCTACCTGTTCGGGCGGGCCGACGAGGTGGCCGACCCGACCGCCCTCATGGTCGAGCGCCTGCCCGAGTGCGGCTACCAGCCGGAGACGATCGACGACCTCGCCCTGGTCGGCAACTCGATCCCGCCCTACCTGGTGCGGCACTCTTTGGCGTGACCCCCACCGCCGCGTGAGTCCTACGTTCAGAACGCGAACGTAGGACTCACGCGGTTCAGGCGAGTGAGCGCTTGAGGAAATCGACCTGGAGCAGCAACAGGTTCTCCGCGACCTGCTCCTGCGGGGTCATGTGCGTGACGCCGGACAGCGGCAGCACGGTGTGCGGACGCCCGGCGGCCAGCAGTGCCGACGACAGGCGCAGGGTGTGGGCGGCCACCACGTTGTCGTCCGCCAGACCGTGCACGATCATCAGCGGGCGCTCCAGCTTCGGGGCGTCGGCGATGAGCGAGTTCGCGTCGTAGATCTCGGGCTTGTCGTCCGGGTGGCCCAGGTAGCGCTCGGTGTAGTGGGTGTCGTACAGCCGCCAGTCGGTGACCGGAGCGCCCGCGATGCCCGCGTGGAACACGTCCGGACGGCGCAGGACGGCCAACGCGGCCAGGTACCCGCCGTACGACCAGCCGCGGATGCCCACCCTGGTCAGGTCCAAGTCGGGTTCGACGGCGGCGACGGCGTGCAGGGCGTCCACCTGGTCTTCGAGGGTGGCGCCGGCGAAGTCGAACGCGATCTCCCGCTCCCACACCGGCCCACGACCGGGCGTGCCGCGGCCGTCCACCACCAGGACCGCGAAACCCTGGTCCGCCAGCCACTGCGACGTCAGGTAGGCGTTCCGCGCCGACACCACGCGCTGCGCGTGCGGCCCGCCGTACGGGTCCAGCAGCACCGGCACCTTCACGCCCGGCACGTGGTCGCGCGGGAACAGCAGGGCCGTCCTCAACTCCCGCTCGCCAACGGTCCGCAGCCGCACTTCCGGTGTGAGCACAGGGGTTTCCGCGAACGTCCCGATCTCGCCGCCGGTCGACAGCGTGACCTTCGGCCCGAAGCGGTCCATCGCCGACGACACCAGCAGCAGCACGCCGCCCGCCCGCGCCGCGCCGTGCACACCGTCCTCAGTGGACAGTCGGGTGCGTCCGTCGGCGGTGACGAGGAAGACGTGCGTCTGCGTCGGGTCGTCGGTGGACGCCGACACCAGGACGCCGTCCTCGGCCACGTCCAGCACCGCGCGCACCTGGAACCCGTCCGGCGTCCACGGGCGGTCGCCCACGACGAGCCGGTTCGCGTCACCGATCGGCAGCACGCGCAGCAGTTCGCCGTCCGGCGTCCAGCGCGGCACGCCCGGCACGATCTCCAGCCAGTGCGGGTCGGTGTCGTCCGCCACCACGTCCACCGCGCCGGTCTCGACGTCCACCGCCAGCACGAGGGCGCGGCGCTGGTCCCGTGACTGGACCTGGAGCAGCGGCTTGCCGTGCGACGACCACGACACCGTGGCCAGGTACGGGAACGCGTCGCGGTCCCACGTCACGTCGACCCGGCCCGCGCCGAAGACCGACACGCCGACCACCGCGTTGGCCTCACCCGCGGCGGGGTAGGCGATCTCGGCGGCGGGCTTGTCCGGGTTCGCCGGGTCCGCGATGTGCCAGCGGGGCACGGGCGCGTTGTCCACCCGGGCCGCCAACACCCGCTCGCCGTCCGGGGAGAACCAGTACCCGCGGTACCGGCTCATCTCCTCGGCCGCGATGAACTCCGCCAGACCCCACGTCACGTCCGGCCCGTCCGGCGCCGCGACCACCCGGTCCGCGCCCGACTCCAGCTCCACGACGTGCAGCGCGCCGTCCGCCACGTACCCGACCTTGCGGCCGGTCGGGTCGAGCCGGGGGTCGATGGCCGCGCCCGGGACCGGCAGCTCGCGCACCGCGCCGGTCGCGAGTTCGACCACGAACAGCCTGCCGGACAACGCGAACACCGCCTGCCGCACGGCGCCGTCCGTGGCGTAGCCGACGATGCCCGCCGCCTGCTCACGGGTGCGCTCGCGGCGTGCCCGCTCCTCCGGGGACAGGTCCTCGGGGTCGGTCAGCAGCGTGTTCGGGTCGACGAGCAGCGTCTCGGACCGGGTCGCGGTGTCGAACGCCCACAGGCCGTTCGCCCGGCTCGTGGCCGCGGCGGTGCGGAGGAAGTACACCGTGGCGCCGTCCGGAGCCACGGTGAAGGTGCGCGGTGCGCCAAGGGTGAACCGCTGGGTGCGCGCGTGCTGGCGCGGGAAAGAGATCTCGTTGCCCACCGGAACACCCTACGTGGTGTCCGAGGGGTCGGCCCGGACGTCGGTGCGCGAGCGGGCCGACCCCTGTCTCCGCGCCGGGCCTGAACCACGTCCGAGGAAGGGCCGTATTGGTCGGTGGAGCGATTGACGGACCAAGGAGGAGTGAGTGTGATCCGACGAAACCGCATCGCCATCGCCGTCGCGGGCGGCATGGCTGCCGTGCTCGCGCTGGTCATGTGGACTTCCAACGCCACCGGCCTGCAAGGCAGGACGGTCGCGCAGACCGAGCAGGTGGGTGCCGCGGCCCAGGGCGACTACGGCGACGTGCAGGAGCCCTTGGCCCCTCCGACCAGTGCGGAGGCGGCGCCCACCGAGGAGACGACCGCCGAGGAGACCATCGCTGGGGAAACCGCCGAAACGCCGGCGGGCCAGGCCGCACCCGCGCCGTCCGGTCCCCAGGTCTCGTTGGTGGGCAAGAGCGTTCCCAAGATGGGCGACGTCGTGCAGGACGGCGACGGCCGGACGCTGTACCGGTTCGACAAGGACACGCCGAAGCCCGCGAAGTCCAATTGTGAGGGTCAGTGCGCTGTCACGTGGCCGCCCGTGCTGTCGAACGGCACGCCGCAGTTGCAGGGCGTCGACCCGGCGCTCGTGTCGTCGGTGAAGCGGGCCGACGGCAGCGAGCAGGTGACCCTGGACGGCTGGCCGCTCTACACCTACGCGAAGGACGAGGCGCCGGGCCAGTGGAAGGGCCAGGGTGTCGGCGGCACCTGGTTCGTGGTGCAGCCCAACGGGAAGCGCAACGTGGAGTGCCTGCCGCCGGGGGTGACGGCGCCTGCCGCCTAGTCCACCGGCCGTCTGGTCCACTGTGGAGACACTGATCCCCCGGCCTGGGGTTGGCCGGGGGATCGGCACGCGTCAGATGACGCTGACGGCCTCGGCGTAGTCCAGGCGCGGGTTGCGCGGGTGGGTGCCGGAGTGGTCCGGGTGGCCGATGTTGACGATCACCAGCGGGAGCAGGGTCGTGTCGGCGAAGAACTCGCGGCGCACGCCGTCCTTGTCGAAGCCGCTCATCGGGCCCGCGGCGAGACCGGCCGCGCGGACGCCCAGGATGAAGTAGCCGACCTGGAGCAGGGCGTTCATCTTGGCCGCCTCGGTCCGCCCGGCGTCATCGGCGAACGCGGCCTTGGCGCCCGGGTAGTTCGGGAACGTCCGGGGGAAGTGCTCGTGGAAGTCCGTGTCGGCGGACAGGATCGCGGTCACCGGGGCGGATGCCGTCTTCGCCCGGTTGCCCTCCGACATGTGCGGCGCGAGCCGGGCCTTGGCCTCCTCGCCGCGCACGAACAGCACCCGCAGCGGCTGGCTGTTCATCGACGTCGGGCCCCACTTCACGAGCTCGTAGACCTCGCGGAGCTGCTCGTCGGTCACGGGCTCGGCGGTGAACGCGTTCGCCGTGCGCGCCTCGCGGAAGAGCAGGTCCTGTGCGTCGCGCGGCAGCGCCAACGCGTCGAACGTCGTGGTCATGATGCCTCTTTCGGTTGTCCCGTACGCGGGTGGCGCACGGGACAACCTCCAGTCGGCACGGGCTATTTCGTGGCGTACTTCACAGGTTCGGGTACAGCGGGTGCTTGGCCGCCAGCACCTCGACCCGGGACCGCAGCTCGGTCAGGTCCGGCGACGCCTGCAACGCCGCCGCGATGACGTCCGCCACCTCGACGAAGTCCGCCTCGCCGAAGCCGCGGGTGGCCAGCGCCGGCGTGCCGATGCGCAGGCCGGACGTCACCATCGGCGGACGCGGGTCGTTCGGCACCGCGTTGCGGTTCACCGTGATCCCCACCTCGTGCAGCCGGTCCTCGGCCTGCTTGCCGTCGAGCTCCGACCCCACCAGGTCGACCAGCACGAGGTGCACGTCCGTGCCGCCGGTGAGGACCTTCACGCCGGCCGCCGCCGCGTCGGGCTGGGACAACCGGTCGGCGAGGATCTTCGCGCCCTCGACCGTGCGCCGCTGCCGGTCGGCGAACTCGGGCGACGCGGCGTGCTTGAACGCCACCGCCTTGCCCGCGATCACGTGCTCCAGCGGACCGCCCTGCTGGCCCGGGAACACCGCCGAGTTGATCTTCTTCGCCAGGTCGGCCTCGTTCGTCAGGATCACACCGCCGCGCGGACCGCCGAGGGTCTTGTGCGTGGTCGTGGTCACGACGTGCGCGTGCGGCACCGGGCTCGGGTGCAGGCCCGCCGCCACCAGACCGGCGAAGTGCGCCATGTCGACCATCAGGTAGGCGCCCACCGAGTCGGCGATCCGGCGGAACTCGGCGAAGTCGAGCTGACGCGGGTACGCCGACCAGCCCGCCACGATCAGCTTCGGCTTGAACTCGGCGGCCAGCCGCTCGACCTCGGCCATGTCGACCCGGCCGTCCTCCTCCGACACGTGGTACGGGACCACGTTGTAGAGCTTGCCGGAGAAGTTGATCCGCATGCCGTGGGTGAGGTGCCCGCCGTGCGCCAGGTCGAGGCCCAGGATCGTGTCGCCCGGCTGGATCAGCGCGAACATCGCGCTCGCGTTGGCCTGCGCGCCCGAGTGCGGCTGCACGTTCGCGTAGCCCGCGCCGAACAACGCCTTGACCCGCTCGATCGCCAGCCGCTCGATGACGTCGACGTGCTCGCAGCCGCCGTAGTAGCGGCGGCCCGGGTAGCCCTCGGCGTACTTGTTCGTCAGCACCGAACCCTGCGCCTGGAGCACCGACACCGGCGTGAAGTTCTCCGAGGCGATCATCTCCAGCGTGCCCTGCTGGCGGCGCAGCTCGGCGGCGACGGCGTCCGCGACCTCCGGGTCGAACTCCGCGAGAGAGGCGTTGAAGTGCTCGGACATGGTGGGTCTCTCCCTTAGCTGGTTCGCGTGTAGAACGGCAGTGCCACGACCTCGACCGGCTCGTGCCTGCCCCGGACGTCCACGGACAGCCGGGTGCCGGGCTCAGTCTCGCCGACGGCGACGTAGGCCATCGCCACCGAGTACCCGAGCGTCGGCGACAGCGCGCCGCTGGTGATCTCGCCGATCGGGTCGCCCGCCGCGTCCAGCACCGGGTACCCGTGCCGCGGCGCGCGGCGCGAGGTGGTCTTCAGGCCGACCAGCTTGCGGTCGACGCCCTGCTCCGCGACGGCGGCCAGGGCCTCGCGGCCGACGAAGTCGCCGGGCTTGTCCAGCTTCACCACCCGGCCGAGGTTCGCGTGGAACGGCGTGCGGTCGCGGCCCAGCTCGTTGCCGTACAGCGGCATGCCCGCCTCCAGCCGGAGCGTGTCGCGGCAGCCGAGGCCGGCGGGCTTGAGGTCGTGCGGCTCGCCCGCCTCCAGCAGCGCCTGCCAGACGTGGGCGGCGTCGTCCGGCGCGACGAACAGCTCGAAGCCGTCCTCGCCGGTGTAGCCGGTGCGGGCCAGCAGCACCGACTTGCCCGCGACCTCGGTCGGGTACGACGCGTAGTACTTCACCTCGGCGAGCTCGGTGGGCGTGAGGCCGGCGAGGATCTCGGTGGCCTTCGGGCCCTGCACGGCCAGCAGCGCGTAGTCGGTCGACCTGTCCTCGACCGCCGTGTCGAAGGCCTTCGCCCGCTCGACCAGCGCGTCGCGCACGACGGCGGCGTTGGAGGCGTTGGCGACGACCAGGTACTCCTGCTCGCCGGTGCGGTAGACGATCAGGTCGTCGATCACCCCGCCGTCGGCTTCGCAGATCATCGTGTAGCGGGCGCGGCCGAGGCGGATCGCGGACGCGTGGCCGACCAGGGCGTAGTCGAGCGCGGCGCCCGCCTCGGGGCCGGTGAGCACGATCTCGCCCATGTGGGTGAGGTCGAACAGGCCCGCGGACGTGCGCACGGCGTGGTGCTCGGCCAGCTCGCTGTCGTAGCGCAGCGGCATCCGCCAGCCCGCGAAGTCGGTGAACATGGCGCCCAGCGCTTCGTGCTCGGCGTGCAGGGGCGTGCGGCGGCTTTCCATCAGGCGAGGTCCTCCCTGGGGTGCGGACATGCCGTCAGCGCCGACCGGTCGGGTCGGCGCGGGGCTGGTCCGAGAATCACACGTGCGAAACGAGAGCGCTCGGGTGGGCCCGGGTCACAGGCTCTTCTCGGCCCGGACGCTCTCGACCACCTTGCGTTCGGCGTAGAACGACACGAACGGGATCGTGCCCGCGAGCAGCACCAGCGCCGTGCCCTTGATCGACCAGCGGGCCTTGAGCGCGAGGTCGACCGTCAGCACGAGGTAGACCGCGTAGAGGAAGCCGTGGACCGGGCCGACGACCTGCATCATGCCCTCGCTGTCGCCCGCGTACTTGGCGATCATCGCGAGCACCAGGAGCAGCAGGCCGACACCGACCACGTAAGCCATGAACCGGAACCTGGTCAACGCGCCGCTCATCGCCCTACCTTCGTTCACCGCTGGTCCCGCGCGTTGAGGGCGGCGAGCATGCGGTTGTAGGCCGCGAGCTCTTCGTCCTCGTCGTCGTGCGCGGGTGCTCTGACGGGCTCAACGGTAACGACCGGCCGCGACGGCGCGACCACCGGCTCCGGGACGGCCTCATCAGCGGCGTCGTCCGGGTCACCGGCCGCCGCGGCGGCTGCCTCCTCGGCCTTGCGGCGGGCGTCCAGCTTGCGCAGGCGCCACACCATGAACGCCGGGAAGAGGCCGAACAGCGGCCACTGGAAGACGTAGCCGAGGTTCTGGAACGAGCCGCCGGCCGTGGAGAACCGCTCCCACTGCCAGTAGGCCAAGCCGCAGCACACGACCATCGCCGCCACACAGACGGCCGCTATGGCCAGACGCCGGGGAGTGATGAGGCCACGCACGCCTCAAGAGTACTGCTCCGGGGCTGGGGCTCCCCGCACAGGAGCCCGCCCCTCAAGGTAAGGGCTCCTCTACCGCGCAGGAGCCCGCCCCGACTCGATCCGACTAGGCCACGCCGTCCCGGCGTTGCCTCTGCAACCTGGCCACGCACCAGGCTGCCGCGCTACCCCGACGCAGGTGCTGGAGCACCGTCATCGGGCCGAGGCGACGACCGAGGTCGGCGGGTGTGAGCCCGGCCGCCCGGTAGTCCAGAGCGCGCTGGTCCAACGGGCTGATGCCCGCGTCCCACCACTGCTCCGCCTCGCGCAGGTCTCCCACCAGCTGCCAGTAGCTGGCGGCGGCGGCGAGCAGAGCCTCGGGCACCTCGGGCGCCCGCTTCCGCATCGCTGCCACGTACGCGGGATCCGCGGACTCGACCTTCACCAGGCCGCGGGAACCGCCGTTCGCCCGCTGCACCGGGATTCCCGGAACGGACGGCGGGGCTTCCGCGAGCCACGCGTCCTTGATCCGGTTCACCTCTTGCAGCTCGGCGTCATCCGAGCGCTCGGCCGCCCACTGCCGCAACAGCTCGTCGACTCCGGAGTCCTCGACCATTCTGCCTCCCATCGGTCGAAGATCAGCCAATGCGACGCACCGTATTAGCGGGTAACGACAACCGCTAGACCCTTGTTTGTCTAAAACCCTGTTACCAGGGCGTTATAGCCCTCATTCCACCCGTACGGTGCAACGTCTGACCTGCGTGATCACCGATCGTGACCGCATTGAGCGGAGTTCGCCGGGCCGGCTACGCGAAGAGGCTGCGGACGAAGGTGATGATCGACTCGGCGCCGGACTGGAGCCAGCCGAGCGCGGTCCGCACCGCCTCCGCCGACTCGTTGGGCTGGGTGATCAGGAGGAACAGCACCAGCGCGACCGCCGCCAGTGTCACCACCTTCTTGACGTTCACTGATCGGTCTCCGTCCGTATCACAGGGCAGGGCGGCCGAGCGCCGCTCCGGTCGGGTCACCCGCCATGGTCCCCCATTCACCCGGATGATGACGGCGGAACCCGCCGTCATCGCTCGACCGGTCTCACCACCGACCAAAAACCCTGCCTGAGCGACGCCCACTGTCACCCGAACGGACGATCAAGGGGACCTTGGGTCCCGCCGATCACCAAGGTACGGGCCACTCGCCCATCCCCCCGGCACGGACATCGAGGTTCATCGACACTGTCAGCGCTCCGTCGGCTCTCGTAGCTCATCACCTGATTGCGCCGGTGTACGCACCGAGCGTGACAAGGCCGATGTCGGCCGTCACACATTTCCGTTACCCCTTCAGGTGATTTCCCGCGCCCTTTTCCACGATCGTGCCGACGATCATCTCGGCGGCGCGGAAGCGGGTCAGCCGATGACGCCCGATCGCCGCAGACGATCGATCTCGGTTTCTCCCAGTCCCAGTTCGCCCAATACCTCGACGGTGTGTTCACCCACCACCGGCGGCGGGTTCGGCGCCGACGCGGGCGTCCGCTCGAACCGGGGCGCGGGTGCGGGCTGCGAAACGCCTCCTACCTCGACAAACGTCCCTCGCGCCGCGATGTGACCGTGCTTGGCGGCCTCGGCGGGAGTCAGCACGGGCGCGAGGCAGGCGTCCGTGCCCTCGGCCAGCGCCGCCCACTCGTCTCTCGTCCTGGTGGCCACCGTCGCGCCGATCCGGGCCCGCAGCTCCGGCCAGTTCGCCGGGTCATGCCGTCCGGGCAGGTCCGCGTCTGCCAGCCCCAGCACCGCCAGCAGCTCGGCGTAGAACTTCTCCTCCAGCGCCCCGATGCTGACGAACAGGCCGTCCGCCGCCTCGTACACGTCGTAGAACGGTGCGCCGCCGTCCAGCAGGTTCGTCCCGCGTGCGCCGGACCAGGCGCCCATGGACGACATGCCGTGCAGGAACGTGGTCAGCAGCGCCGCGCCGTCGACCATGGCCGCGTCCACCACCTGCCCGCGCCCGGACCGTTCCCGCTCGTACAGCGCCGCCAGCACGCCCATCGCCAGCAGCAGCCCACCGCCGCCGAAGTCGCCGATGATGTTCAGCGGCACGGTCGGCGGCGCGCCGGCCCGTCCGATCGGCTCCAGCGCGCCCGCCACCGAGATGTAGTTGATGTCGTGCCCGGCGCGGTCGGCCAGCGGCCCGTCCTGGCCCCACCCGGTCATCCGCCCGTAGACCAGCCTCGGGTTGCGGGCCAGGCACTGCGCCGGCCCGATGCCCAGCCGTTCCGTGACGCCCGGCCGGAAGCCCTCGATCAGCACGTCCGACTCGGCGACCAGCTTGAGCACCAGTTCGGCGCCCTCGGGCCGCCGCACGTCCACGCCGATCGACCGCCGCCCACGTCCCAGCACGGGCACTTCGGTGCCGCCACTGACGCGGTCCACCCGGACCACCGACGCGCCGAGGTCTGCCAGCACCATGCAGCCGAACGGCGCGGGCGCGAGCCCGGCCAGCTCGACCACCTTCAGCCCTTCCAGCGGCCCCGGCACTAGAGCGACCTCGCGATGATTTCCTTCATGATCTCGTTCGTCCCGCCGTAGATCTTCTGGACGCGTGCGTCCGCCCACGCACGGGCGATCGGGTACTCCGTCATGTAGCCGTAGCCGCCGAAGAGCTGGACGCACTCGTCCACCACCGTGCACAGGCGCTCGCTGGCCCACCACTTGGCCATCGCCGCCGTGGGCACGTCGAGCTTGCCCTCCAGGTGCTCCGCGATGCACTGGTCCACGAAAGCCCTGGTCACGCGGGCCTCGGTGGCGCACTCGGCGAGCTTGAACCGGGTGTTCTGGAACTTGATCAGCTCCCGCCCGAACGCCGTGCGGTCCTTCACATACGCCAGCGTGAGGTCCACGGCCGCCTCGATGCCCGCGACCGACGCCACCGCGATGATCAGCCGTTCCTGCGGAAGCTGCTGCATGAGCTGGACGAACCCCTGGCCCTCGGCCTCGCCGAGCAGGTTCGCCGCGGGCAGCCGGACGTCGTCGAAGAACAGCTCGGCGGTGTCCTGGCCCTTCAGCCCGATCTTGTCCAGCACCCGGCCGCGCCGGAACCCCGGAGCCGACTCGGTCTCCACGACCAGCAGCGAGATGCCCATGGCGCCCTGGCCGGGATCGGTCTTGGCGACCACGATCACCAGGTCGGCCTGCGCGCCGTTGGTGATGAACGTCTTGGAGCCGGACAGCACGTACTCGTCGCCGTCGCGCAGGGCCTTCGTCTTGATGTTCTGGAGGTCGGAGCCGCCGCCGGGCTCGGACATGGCGATCGCGCCGACCGACTCGCCGGACGCCAGCTTCGGCAGCCAGCGCCGCTTCTGCTCCTCGGTGCCGTAGGCGTTGATGTAGTGGGCGACGATCCCGCTGTGCACGCTGTTGCCCCACGCGCTGTCGCCGCACCGCGCCTGCTCCTCCAGCAGGACCGCCTCGTGCGCGAACGTGCCGCCGCCACCGCCGTACTCCTCGGGGATGGACAGGCAGAGCAGCCCGATCTCCCCGGCCTTGTTCCAGAAGTCCCGGTCGACCTGCTTCTGCGCGGCCCAGCGCTCGTGGTGCGGGACCGACTCCCTCTCGAAGAACGTCCGTGCCAGCTTGCGCAACTGGTCGAGGTCCTCGTTCATCCATGCGGAACGGCGAGTTGGCATGAGGATGACGTTCCCACCGTCCGGCCCCCGCCGCCATGACCGCGACATGCCAACGTGAGTGGTGATCGTGAGCACAATTGTCAGGATCGGACGGCGTCCCGGTCGAGGTCGTGGGTGTTGGAGCTGCTCCGTGAGCTAATAAGTCACCTTGTGCGGTCATGGGCAACGGTGCTTGGTGTCCCTACCGTTGAGTACATGAGCGAAGCCTTGATCTTCGACGCGGTGCGCACACCGCGTGGCAGGGGAAAGCGCGGATCGCTGCACAGCGTCAAGCCGATCACCCTGGCTTCCGGGGTGCTCGCGGCGCTGGCGCGGCGAAACGACCTGGACACCTCGGCGGTGGACGACGTGGTGTTCGGCGTCGTGTCGCCGGTCGGCGAGCAGGGCTCGGACATCGCCCGCACGGCGGTCCTGGCGGCCGGCTGGGACCTGCGGCCGGCGGGCGTGCAGCTCAACCGGTTCTGCGCGTCCGGACTGGAGTCGGTGAACCTGGCCGCGGCGAAGGTGGCGTCCGGGTTCGAGGACCTGGTGGTCGCGGGCGGCGTCGAGTCGATGTCGCGGGTGCCGATGGGCTCGGATGGCGGCGCGTGGATGGCCGACCCGGAGACCAACATGGCGGTCAACTTCGTGCCGCAGGGCGTGAGCGCCGACCTGATCGCCACGTTGGAGGGGTTCAGCCGGGACGACGTTGACGCGTTCGCGCTGCGCTCGCACCAACGGGCGACGCTGGCGCGTGACAAGGGGTACTTCGACCGGTCGCTGGTGGCCGTGGTCGACCAGAACGGCGCGGTCGTGCTCGACCACGACGAGGCGATCCGTCCCGAGACCACGCTCGAAGCCCTGGGCAAGTTGAAGCCGAGCTTCGCGTTCCACGGCGACCTGGGCTTCGACGCGGTGGCCATCGACCGCTACCCGACCGTGGAGCGCATCTCGCACGTCCACACGCCGGGCAACTCGTCGCAGATCGTGGACGGCGCGGCGGCGATGCTGATCGGCAACGCCCGCATGGGCAAGGACCTCGGCCTCACGCCCCGCGCCCGGATCATCGCCACCGCGGTCATCGGCACCGAGCCCACGATCATGCTGACCGGTCCGGCCCCGGCCGCGCGCAAGGCGTTGGACAAGGCCCGGCTGACGGTCGAGGACATCGACCTGTTCGAGATCAACGAGGCGTTCTCGTCGGTGGTGCTGAGGTTCCAGCGGGAACTGGACCTGCCGGACGAGAAGGTCAACGTCAACGGCGGCGCGATCGCGATGGGCCACCCGCTCGGCGCGACCGGCTGCATGATCCTCGGCACCTTGCTCGACGAGCTGGAGCGCCGGGACCTGCGGCGAGGGCTGGCCACGTTGTGCGTGGGCGGCGGCATGGGCATCGCGACGATCATCGAGAGGGTCTGATGGCTATCCACTTCGAGCGGGACGACGAGGGGATCGTCACCCTCACGATGGACATGTCCGGTTCGGCGAACGTGATGAACGCCGAGTACCACCGGGACATGGGTGAGGCGGTCGCCAAGCTGGAGGCCGCCCGTGACGACATCACGGGTGTGGTGCTGACGTCGGCGAAGAAGACGTTCTTCGCGGGTGGCGACCTGAACCTGCTGATCCAGATCACGCCCGAGAACGCGCTGGAGTCGCTCGGCTTCCTGGAGGAGGTCAAGGGCCAGCTGCGGCGGTTGGAGCAACTGGGCAAGCCGGTCGTCGCGGCGATCAACGGCAGTGCGCTGGGCGGCGGGTTCGAGATCGCGCTGGCGTGCCACCACCGGGTTGTGCTGGACGACGACAAGATCAAGATCGGCCTTCCCGAGGCGACGCTGGGCCTGCTGCCCGGCGGTGGCGGCGTGACCCGGATGGTGCGGCTGCTCGGCGTGCAGCCGGCGTTGCCGCTGTTGATGGAGGGCAAGCAGTTGCGGCCGGCGCGGGCGTTGCAGGCCGGGTTGGTGCACTCGTTGGCTTCGTCGCGCGAGGACCTGATCGCCCAGGCGCGGGCGTGGATCAAGGAGAACCCGGCGCCGCAGCAGCCGTGGGACAAGCCGGGGTACGTGGTGCCGGACGTGCGGTTCGGCGACCCGAACATGTACGGCCTGCTCGCCGCGGCGCCCGCCGTGCTGCGGAAGAAGACGCACGGCGTGTACCCGGCGCCGGAGAAGGTGCTGGCGGCGGCCGTCGAGGGCGCGCTGGTGGACTTCGACACGGCGTTGCGGATCGAGACGCGGTACTTCGTGGAGCTGGCCTCGGGCCAGGTCTCCAAGAACATGATCAACACGTTCTGGTTCCAGCTGAACGAGATCGGCGCGGGCAAGTCGCGGCCGGCCGGGGTGCCGGCGTCGAAGGTGTCCAAGGTCGGCGTGCTCGGCGCGGGCATGATGGGCGCGGGCATCGCCGAGGTCAGCGCGAAGGCCGGCATCGAGGTGGTGCTGAAGGACGTGACGCTGGAGGGCGCGCGGCGCGGCGCCGGTGACACGCCGGGCATCACGCCGACCGACTCCGACGCCGACCTGGCCGGGTGCGACCTGATCGTCGAGGCGGTGTTCGAGAACCGGGAGCTGAAGAACAAGGTGCTGCCGGCGGCGGAGTCCGCTGCCCTGCCGGACGCGGTGATCGCGTCGAACACGTCCACGCTGCCGATCACCGGGCTGGCGTCGGCGGTGGGTGATCCCTCGCGGTTCGTCGGGCTGCACTTCTTCTCGCCGGTGCCGAAGATGCGGCTGGTGGAGATCATCCGGGGCGCGGAGACGTCGGACGAGACGCTGGCGCGGGCGTTCGACTACGTGTTGCAGATCGGCAAGACGCCGATCGTGGTGAACGACAGCCGCGGCTTCTACACGTCACGGACGTTCGGCACTTACGTCACCGAGGCCGTGTCGATGGTGGCGGAGGGCGTGGCGCCGGCGTTGATCGAGAACGTGGCGCGGCGTGCCGGGATGGCCGTCGGGCCGCTGGCCGTGTCGGACGAGGTCACGTTGACGCTCCAGCTGAAGATCCGTGACCAGACGTTGGCGGACGACCCTTCGGCTTCGGGCGCTTTGGCCGATCATCCGGCGTTCCGGGTGCTGGAGGAGCTGGTCGGCGAGGGTCGGACCGGCAAGTCCGGCGGGGCGGGGTTCTACGAGTACCCGTCGGAGGGCCGGAAGTTCCTGTGGCCGGGGCTGGCGCGGTACGTGCGGGCCGATGCGGGCGTGACGGAGCGGGACGTGGAGGACCGGCTGCTGTTCGTGCAGTCGTTGGAGACGGTGCGGTGCCTGGACGAGGGTGTGCTGACGTCGGTCGGTGACGCGAACGTCGGCAGCGTCTTCGGGTTCGGCTTCGCGCCGTGGAGCGGCGGCACGCTCCAGTTCGTCAACTCGTACGGCTTGGCGGAGTTCGTGGAGCGCGCGGACTACTTGGCCGACACGTACGGCGAACGCTTCCGCCCGCCCGCTTCGCTCCGCGAGCGCGCCACCCGCAACACCCCCTTCTAACCCGCGAGTCGAACCCTCACGCCCCGCGTGTCGAACCTCCAGACCCCGTGAGTCCTACGTTCAGGACCCGTGAGTCCTACGTTCGGAACCCCCGAATTCAACGCTCAGTACAAGATCGTTTGTTCTGAGCGTTGAATTCAGGGGTCCTGAACGTAGGACACGGTGGTCCTGAACGTACGACTCGCGCGTTCTGAACGTAGGACTCACTGGAACAGGGGGTCGTAGGGCTCGTTCTCGGGGGTGAAGATGAGGACGAAGTCCTTGCCGGGGCCGGTGGCCACCTCGTGGAGGCGGGTCAGGACTTCGGTCTCGGTGGGGAGGGTCAGGCCCAGGGCTGCGGCCGCGCGGTCACGTTGAGCGACCAGGTCTGGGATGTCTTGCACGTACTCGGCGGCACGCGCGGCGCTCTCCTCCGCGGTGAACGTCCGGCAGTCCCGCCACCACGGCACGACCAGCAGAAGCCGCAGCAGCTCCGGCAGGCCGATCGCGAGCATGCACGCGCGCCCTTCGGAGTCCGCGTACAGGACCGGACGTTCCTCGCCACCGTCACCGCAGAAGAAGTACGTCCCGCCGCACCCGTCACCCGCGAACCCCTCCAGCGTCGCGCCGGACGCGAGGTGGACTTCCTCGACGTGGTCCGCCCGATCGAGTTCGAGGTCGCCCGGCCAGCCCAAGAACCGGGCGACGTCGTCGTCTTCGGCGATGACAGTGAGCAGCGATCGCACGTTCAGCCTCCTGAGTGTTGAACTCAGGATGCCTGAGCGTTGAACTCAGGTGTTCTGAACGTAGGACTCACGGGTCCTGAACGTAGGACTCACGCGGGGTGGGTTAGGCGACGGCTTGGGTTGGGGTGGGGAGGGCGGTGGTGACGTCGGTGCGTTGCGTCACGCCGTTGACGGTCACGGCGACCGTCACCTGACCCGGCCGGAGAGCCGTGAACGCGCCGGTGACCGGGTCCAGCCACGCCACGTGCCACGGCCGCACACCGGACTCCGCGCCGATGTGGAGCTTCGGCGAACCGGACCAGTCGGCCGAGACGGGATAGGCCACCGGCACCTGCCGTGAGCCCTGGGCCAGAGTGGCGGAGACGACGGTGGGGCTGCCGATTCGGACAGTCGACGGCACGGTTAGCGCCAACCCGTCCACGTGCGGGCGGATCTCCGCGGCCAGCCAGTCATCACCCGACGAACCGGGATCGACACCGAGCATCGTCCACCCGGTGAACCCACCGCGCCCCGCCTCACCCGCGGGCGCCTTGCCCGAGTTGCCGTTGATCAGGTACGGCACCCCGTCCACCCGCGAAGCGTGGAACAGCCCCACGTGCGCCCCGATGAACGCCGCGCCCTTGCCGGTCGTGCGCCGGAAGTCGCCCAACCAGTCCTCGACCACGTCCGCCTCCAGCCGGTCGGTCAACTGACTGCCCTTGGTCGGCGTCGGGTCACGCGGCGGGTGGTGCTCCATCACCACGACCGACTGCACGGCGGAGTGGTCCCGCAACGCATCCCGCAGCATCACGGCCTGGTCGAACCCGCCGCCGCGCAACGTCCCGGTGGACGAGTCCATCAGCACGAACCGCGTGCCCTTGTGGTCGAACACCCGGTTCGTCGCGCCGAACTCGCGCCGGAAGTTCTCGATCGTGCCCGGTCCCATGATCTCGTGGTTGCCCGGCACGTAGTACCAGGGCAGCTCGTCACCCAGCTCCTCCGTCAGCACCCGACGCGCCAACGCCAGGTCCGCGGGCGAAGCCTCGTCCACGAAATCGCCGTTCACCACCAGGAAGTCCGGCCGCTGCGCCTTGATCTCCCGCAACGTCCGCCGCGCCGCCCGCACCAGCTCGCTGTCCGGGTTGCGCGCCACGAACTGCGCGTCGGACATCACCGCGAACCGCCACGGCTTGTCGGCCACCGTGCCGTCCTGCACCACGAACCGGTCCGCGGGCTCCGTGACCACCGGCAGCTCCACCGCGGGCGGCACCTTGACCACGATGTCGTCCACGATCACCTCGCCGGTGTACTGCCGGTCCGCCTTGGTCTCGATCGTGTAGAACCTGTTCACCCGCAAGGGGAACGCGAGCCCGGACGGCACCGGCACCTCCAGGTACCGCCACCCCGTCCACGTGATGTACGGCCCGTAGAGCGAGCGGCTGATCCCGGACGCGTCGGTGACGGTGAACGCCGTCCACTCCCCGCGACCGTGCCCGTACACCCACGCGCCCAACGCCAACGGCTGGCCGGTCACCTCGATCGGCTGCGGCGGGATGGCGTACGCGGTCCGGGTGCCCGTGGACTTCGAGAAGTCGTACGTCATCCGCAGCCCGGCCCCGGTGTGCCCCTCGGACACCGGCGTCACCGAGCCCGAGGCACGCGCCGTGCCGAACTTCCACGCCGCGCCGTCGTCGAACCCGGCGATCAGCCGTTCCTCCAGGCCGACCGTCACCGGCACGCGCACCACGTGCTCGCCCACGCGAGCCACGACCGTCGTCGCACCGGCCTTCAGAGCCGTGATCCGCAGGTCGCCGTTGGTCCCGGCCGCGATGTCGACCACCGACCGGTCGTACTCCAACGCCAGGTCGGCGGGCTCGACCGGCGCGGTGAACCCGTCGCCGTCACGCCCGACCACACCGAACCCGCCGACGCCGCCCACCTCGGGCAGGCTCAGCCGGCTGGTGGTCGCGGACAGCCCGGCCAACGCGCCCAGCACGGTCAGCTCCACCTCGCCGGACGCTCCACCACGCTGCGCCACAGCGGTCGTCTTGCCCGGCCGCAGTGCGTGGAACACGCCGTTCTCGTCCACCTTGCCCACGTCCGCACGGGCCGTGTGCCACCGGTGCGCTTCGTCGAGTGCCGGCCCGTACGTCTCGTCGTGCCCGTCGGCGATCAGCCGCCGGGTCAGCCCGGGGAACACCCGCTCGGGATGCCCGCCCGGCACGGTGTCCGCACCCGGGGCCCGACGCGCGTCGATCGCGGTCCGCACCCAGAACCCGGTCAGCGAGCCGCTGCCCTCCGGCGCGTACAACGCCAACCCGTTGGGCACCAAGCGCTCGCCGCCGTCGGACGGGGTGTTCTCCACGTCCACCGACTCGGCGCCCGGCATCCGGGCCACCAGCGTGGACGAACCGCCGCCGTCGAGGTTGAGCGCGTTGTGGGCGCCCATCTCCAGCAGGATCGAGGCCACGTCCTTGAGGTTCAGCCCGAGCATGAACGCGCCCTGGCGGCCGTCCACGGTCAGCATGAACATCTTCTTGCCGTCCGCCGAGAACCCGACCGCCGTGCGCGGGTGCAGCGGGTCGTCGGGCGCGACCACCACGCCGTCCTTGAGCAGCAACTGGTTCCCGCCGATCGCGGCACGCAACGAGCTGCCGTCACCGGCCTTCGTGGTGTGCTCCACGGTGATCCGCTGCCCGACGGCGAGGGTGGCCAGCGCGTCGGCGCCCGCCTCCCGCCCGACGAGCACGAAACCGTCGGCGGGGATCGGGTCCGCGCCCGCGAGAGCACGCCGTTCGGTCACCACGCCCGCACGCACCACGACCTCGGTCACGCGTGACGCGCCCTGCACGGCCCGCGCCCGGCTGTACGAGCCCCAGATCGGGTCGAACACGCCGACGCCACCGGACTGGATGGCCGCGCCGTTGAGCTGGTCCAACCGGATCGAGGTGCCGTCCTCGCGGACGACCTTGCCGTCGAAGAAGACCTCCATCACCCGGCCAACGCCGGCCGCGTCGAGGCCGACCGCGCGACGGTGCCCGGCGGCGGGCGACTTCACCGTGCGGCCGTCCTGGACGCCGACGCCCTGCGGCGCGTTGGAGTTGTTGATGTCAAAGAAGTCGCCGTTGACGGCGGCCACCGCGCGGGTCCGGTCCGCCTGCGCGGAAAGCGGTTCGGCGGCGGCGACCGTGCCGGGGTACAGGTAGTCGACCTTGGTGCCCGCGGTGAGGTCGACGGTGAGCGCGTCACCGCGGATCCAACCGCCCGCGCCGCCCGGCTCGTACCAGTCGAACGAGCTGAGGGAGACGCCCGGAGCGACGGGGCGGGTGGTGCGCGCGGTCTCGATGCGGCGGGCTGGGTCGACGGCGGGCGCGACCGCCACACCGGGCAGGTCGACGACGGGGGCAGGGGGCTCGGCGTGTGCCGCGGGCGCCGCCAGGGCGAGCACCAGCACCGCGGCCAGGGCGGAGGAGCGAGGGCGTGGGGACACGGGGACTCCCGCAGGGTGGGTGAGAAATTACGCGATATCAGTCCACCGTGTTGGAAGTTATCCGGACACGGCCGTTCGGACGCAGTTGGCGACCCGAACGGCCGCCTGCGTCAGCTTGCAGGCCCACCCCGGTACGTTCCAGGACTGCTACCCGTCCACCGCTTGAACGCTCGGTGAAATGCGCTCGCCTCGGAGAACCCCAGCCGCAGCGCCAACTCCTCCACCGACTCGCCGCCGCGCACCAGGCTCGCCACCGCCTGGTCCCGCAGCAGCTGCTCCCGCACCTCGCGGAACGACGTGCCCTCGGCCGCCAGCTTCCGCCGCAACGTCGGCGCGCTCACCCCGAGCCGCGCGGCCACGTGCTCCAGCCCCGCCACCCCGCCGGCCAGCATCCGCCGCACCTGGCTGGACGCGTCCGCGCCGTAGTCGCGCCGGGACAGCAGCTCGGCCGGCGAGTTCCGCAGGAACCGGCGCAACGCGGACTCGTCCTGCACCACCGGCATCCGCAGGAACCGCGCGTCGAACGTCAACGTCGTCGCCGGCGCCGAGAACCGCAGCGGCGCGCCGAAGATCAGGTGGTACTCCGCGCCGTGGGCCGGCTCCGGGTACGCCAGGTCGACCCCGCGCAGCGGGATCCGGCGGCCGATCAGCCACGACGAGAACCGGTGCCACAGCACCAGCAGCGACTCGACCAGGAACCGGTCCGGGTCGTCCACGCCCTCCGCGGACAGCGTGAACGCGGCGACGCCGTCCCGCTCGGACAACGCCATCGACGGCCGCACGTCGAACAGCCCGTAGAACGCGAGGCCGCGCCGCAACGCGTCACCCAACGACGTGCAGTGCACGGCGAGCAGGCACATGGTCGGGAACGTCCCGCGCTTGCTCGGCTGCGGCCCCAGGCCCATGAACTCGTCGTCCAGCACTTCCCACAGCGTCTGGATGAGCTTCGTGTACTGGGTGGGGGTGACGCGGGCCCGTTCGTCCGCGAGCAGCGCCTCGCCGATACCGGCCGACGCGAGAAGCCCGGCGATGTCGTGACCACGCCGTGCGGCACCGCGCAGTGCGGCGGTGACGTAGTGGATGGCGATGGTCCTGGTGAGCATCACTCACAGTGTCGCATCAGAGCCGTGAACGGCGGCGCGGTGTGGGGAGAGAACGTACCGCGCCGCCGCCACGGTGGCCCACCCCAGTGAGCCGGCGCCTCGACGGTGGGGCATCCGCCCGCCCATCGTCGAGGGACGTCGTGGTGCCCATAACCTTATGTGGTCTAGACCAGATACGTCAATACGGCGATAACCCCACGCCAATTGAGATTTGTTTCCGCTATGTGTCAGGCCTGTTCCAGGGGAGCTACTCCGAAACCCTCGGAAAACCTTACGCACCAGATCACGACGCTGCGAACGGTCGTCAGGTCGATGTCCGCGGGCACCTCGTAGACCTGGTTTCCGCGATTCGCCTTCAGTTTTCCCAGGTTCGTGAAACCGGAGTCGAACGCCGCCTCGGGCGAGTCCGCGGCCTTGTCCGAGAGGTACACGTGCAGGTCTGGGCCGTCGGTCGTGTCCAGTCCCTCGAACTGGACGGCGAGCTTTCCGTCGGGCGTCCGGACCAGCGTCGCACTACCGCTCGTGGTGTAGTCGAGCGAGCGGAACGGCCCGGTGGCCAACGCGACCGGACCGGTGGGCGCGGCCGACGTCGTGGTGACCGGGGCCGCCGCGCTCGAACCCACCGTCGCGGGCGTCGTGGTCGTCGTGGTGACCGGCACCAGCAACGCCTCGTCCGCAGTCCGGTCGGTGATCAACCGCCACGGCTGGAACAGGTACAGCCCCACCGCCAGGGCGACCACCAGCACACCGGCCACACCGACCACTACAACCCGCTTGGACATCGCACGCCTTCCGAAGTCGTCTTGTACCGACAACTCTGACGAATCGGACGCCGCGCGTGGGGCCAAACCGGGTTACGAAGTTCTGACGCCTCCCCGCCGGCGTTGTTAGGGTCGCCGGGTGGGTGAACGGGCCGGGTTGGCGATCGTGTGCGCGCTCATGGTGGGCTGCGCCGCGTTCGGGCCGTTCCCGCACCCGGTGCCGCTGCTGTTCGCGATCGCCGCCGTCGGCGCGGCCAACGCCGTGTTCCCGTTGATGCGCACGTTCGGGTCCGCCCTGCTCGGAGGGGTCGCCGCGGCGAGCATCGGACTGGCCTCGGTGCCATTCGTGACCTGCTCCTCGGAGAAGTTCACGGAAGTGTTCACCTGCACAGGTGACGCACCTACTTGGCATATGACCGGGGCGGTGTTGGTGGCCGGGCTGTCCGGAGCCGGTTTGGTGCTGGCCCGGGTGCTCGGCACGGCGTTATTGGAACGTCGACTGGCGGCGGTGGAGAGCCGCGGCGAACGCGACTGAGGGACGCCTGTCGGGGTGTACAGATCTCGGGAATGGCCTTTCCTTGTACTCACCGTGCGTGTGATGCTGCCGTGTCCGGTCGCGGCGAGGCTCGGGTCGGCCGGTGACCCGTCACCGTCGAGCCGTTCCGTTCGTTGTCCTCGTGGGCGGTAGTGTTCGGCTCACCGTCGCGCCACGAGTACGTTCTGTTAGGAGGATCGCTGTGCGGGTGCTGTGGGCCACGTGCGGCTTGGCCGTCGCGGCGTCGGCGCTGACCGGTGTCCTCATCGGGGTGGTCCTCGACGGGATGAACGACGGACCGCAGGCCGACACCCCGGCCTCGACCTGGATCACCGGTAGACCGTCGACCAGCGGCAGCGGCAGCCCGATCCCGACGACGACCGTCCCGACCACGGAAGCCGGACCGCCGGCGGCCAGCCCGACCGCCGAGGTCAAGACCACCACCACGACGACGACTCCCCCGCCGCCACCGCCACCGCCGGTGACCACCGAGGCTCCGCCCGTGACGACCACGACGACGGAGACCCGGAACAGCGAGTGGCCGTGCAGCCCGCTCAACCTGTTCCCGCCGCCGCACTGCAACGACTGAGACGCACTGCGACGCGCTGCAACGGCTGAGCTGCGACGACTGAGCTGCGACGGCTTAAACGCACAGGCCCGGACCCCGGTCGGACCGGCCCCCTCAACGGAGCCGAAACCTCAGCGCCCCCGCGCGGCAACGTCGGACGAGCAGCCTGGGCGCATGGACACCACACCGAACACCTGGCGGCTGCGCGTCGAGCTGGACGACAGTCCCGGCGCTCTGGCGCGGGTGACCATCCGGCTGGCGGACCAGGACTGCAACGTGCTGTCGCTGTCCGTGATCCCGGTGCCCGGCGGCGTCATCGACGAACTCGTGGTGCGGGCCGGGCCGGGGCTGCTGCCGGCGGACCTGGTGGCGGCGGTGCGCGCCGAGGGCGGCCGGTGCGTCGGCATCACAGCCGCGGACATGCGTGACCTGGTCGATGCTCCGACGGCGGCGTTGCGCGCGGCCGGGCACGCGATGCGTGATCCCGGCGCGGTGTGCGACGCGTTGCGCGCCGTGCTGGCCGCGGACTCCGTCGTAGTCCTGCCCGACGACGCGCCAGACCACGAGACCTCCGCGCAATCAAACACAGCTCGGCTGGTTACGAAGGGTGGGTTGGTAGTGCTCGCGCGGCGGGGGTGGTCGCCGTTCACCCAGGTCGAGCTGGCCCGCGGGCAGGCGTTGATCGACCTGTTGTCGGACGAGGGCGTGGCGATGCCGCAGTCGACGGCGCTGCTGACCGACGACGGCATGGCGGTCGTGCTGCGGCCGGGCCGTGCGGGCGACGAGGAAGCCGTGGCCGAGCTGCACTCCCGGTGCTCGATGGGCACCCTGTTCAACCGCTACCACTCGGGCATGCGCACGGTGCCGCGGCGGTGGCTGCACCGGCTGCTCAGCCCGCCGCGCGGCACGACGGTGGTGGCCCAGTGCGCGGACCGCGTGGTGGCGATGGGGCAGCTCATCCCGATGTCCGACCCGCACAGCGCCGAGGTGTCGTTGCTGGTGGAGGACGGGTGGCAGGGTCGCGGCGTCGGCACCGGGCTGCTCGCCGCGCTGGCCGGCGCGGCACGGGCGGACGGGCGGCTCGAACTGGTCGGCTGGTGCCTGCCGGTCGAGACCGGTCTGCTCCGCACGGCGGCCAGGGCCGGGCTGCCGACAGCGGTCCGCCGGGAGGACGGGTTGCTCCGGGTGTCGATCACCACGGGCCGCCAGGAGATCGCCGGTCCGGGTCGACGTGAGAGCGCTTCCCGACAGATCGCCTCCAGCTAAGCTGGTTACGTATGGCGATCGTCGAGGAGTGGTGCTCGTGTCCGTTTCATCGCACTCAAGCGCCCGGCCCACGCTGGAGGACGTAGCGGCGAAGGCTGGCGTTTCCCGTGCGACGGCGTCGCGGGTGCTCAACGCGTCCCCCAGGGTGAGCCCGGAGGCACACGAAGCGGTGACGGCGGCGGTGATGGAGCTGGGCTACCAGCCGAACCAGGCGGCGCGGGCGCTGGTGACCCGGCGTTCCGGCGCGGTGGCGGTGGTGTTCTCCGAGCCCGAGCCGAAGATCTTCGACGACCCGCACTTCGCGTGGCTGATCCGTTCCGCGGCACGCTCGCTCGCCGACGCGGACGTGCAGATGGTGCTGATGCTGGTGCACTCGCCGCAGGACCAGGCGCGGGCCGAGCGGTTCATGGCCGGCGGGCACGTGGACGGCGCGCTGATGTTCGCGCCGCACAAGGGCGATCAACTGCCGACGGTGGCCCGCAAGCTGCCGCTGCCCGTCGTGTACGCGGGGCGGCCGTGGGGCTCGCTGCGCGGCCTGCACACCGTGGACCACGACAACGAGGGCGGCGGGCTGCTGGCCACCGAGCACCTGATGTCGTTGGGGCGCAAGAAGATCGTCTCGGTGACGGGCCCGCTGGACGAGCACTCGGCGATGGACCGGCTGGCCGGGTGGCGGTCGGCGGTCGGCGCGGACGACGAGACGACCGCGTTCCTGACCGAGGACGGCGGCTTCTCCCGTGAGGGCGGCCGGCGGGCGATGGAGAAGCTGCTCGCCCGCGTGCCGGACCTGGACGCGGCGTTCGTGGCGTCCGACCACATGGCGGCGGGCGCGCTGGACGCGTTGCGCGAAGCCGGCAAGCGGGTGCCGGAGGACGTCGCCGTGGTCGGTTTCGACGACCACCCGATGATCGCGCCGCACACCACGCCGACGTTGACGAGCGTGCAGCAGGACACGAGCGCGCAGGTCCGCCACATGGTGACCCACCTGCTCCGACTCCTGCGCGGCGAGAACATCCGGGCCCGGCGCGAGGTGCTGCCGACGGTCCTGATCCGCCGCGAGTCCGCCTGACGCGGTAGTCCCGTCACGCCGGAATACGCGGCGGGCGGTCGGGGGTTGTCCGTGGCATGACAGACGTGTCTTTCGATCCGCACGACCTGCTGGAGCGGAGCCGGCTCGGCGTGCTGGCGACGATCAAGTCCGACGGACGCCCGCAGCTCTCCCCCGTGCAGCCGTCGTACGACCGGGCGGCCGGGGTGGTCCGGGTGTCGACGACCGACCGGACCGCCAAGGTGGCCAACCTGCGCCGTGACCCGCGGGCCGCGTTGGAGGTGACCAGCGAGGACGGCTGGAAGTGGGCGACCGCCGAGGGCGGCGTCACGCTGATCGGGCCGGGGACGGACCCGCACGGTCCCGAGGTCGAGGCGCTGGTGGAGTACTACCGCGCCGCGGCCGGCGAGCACCCCGACTGGGACGAATACCGGTCCGTCATGGTGTCCGACCGCCGGGTCCTGATCACGCTGGCGGTCGAGCACGTGTACGGCAGCAAGGTCGGGTGAAGGTCGGGGGCTGCCCCAGCGGCACCAGGCAGCCCCCGAGTTCGGGTCAGGTCACGTCGTAGCCGGTCGCGGGGACGGCGTTGACGCCGATCACCCCGGCCAGCGTGTGACCGCTCCGCTTCACCGTGCGCACCTGCGTGTCGTAGTCGACGTGCACGATGCCGAACCGCTGGCTGTAGCCCGCCGCCCACTCGAAGTTGTCCAGCAGCGACCACGCGAAGTACCCGCGCACGTCAACCCCGGCCGCGATGGCCCGGTGCACCGCGCGCAGGTGGTCGACCAGGTACCTGGTCCGCGCCTCGTCCACCACCTCCCCGCCCTCGACCACGTCGGGGAACGCGGAGCCGTTCTCGGTGATCACCAGCGGCAGGTCGACCTCGCGCCCGAGCCGTTCCAGCAGCTCGGTCAGGCCCCGTGCGTCGATCTCCCAGCCGAACCCGGTCACGTCACCGCGCGCGGGCAGGAACTCGACACCGCGCAAGCCGGGGAACGGCCCGCCGGTCACCACCTCGGGATCGGCGGCGACCGCGACGCGCGTCGGGCTGTAGTAGTTCACGCCCATCCAGTCGATCGGCGTCGCGATCACGTCCAGGTCGCCGTCCCGCACGACCTCCGTCCAGTCACCCAGCCACGCGGTGTCGTCGATGACGTCCTGCGGGTAGCCGCGACCGGCCAACGGGTCGAGGAAGAGCCGGTTCTGGAGGCCGTCGACCTTGCGCACCGCCTCCCCTTCGGACGCGTAGTCCTCCGCCAACATCGCGCAGAAGTTCAGCACGATGGAGAACCGGTGGTCGGCCGGCGCCTGCACGCTCATCGCCCGCACCGCCAGGCCGTGCCCGAGCAGCAGGTGGTGGGCCGCCTCCAGCGACCCCTTCGGATCGACGATCCCCGGCGCGTGGATGCCGTTCGCGTACCCGAGGAACGCCGAGCACCACGGCTCGTTCAACGTGGTCCACAGCTGCACGCGGTCGCCCAGGTGCTCGTGCGTCAACGCCGCGTACTCGGCGAACCGGTACGCCGTGTCGCGGTTGCGCCACCCGCCTTCGTCCTCCAGCGCCTGGGGCAGGTCCCAGTGGTACAGCGTGGCCACCGGCTGGATCCCCCGCCCCAGCAGCTCGTCCACCAGCCGGTCGTAGAACGCCAGTCCCCTGGGCTCCACCCGGCCCGAGCCGAGCGGCTGGATCCGCGGCCACGCCAGCGAGAACCGGTACGCGCCCAGCCCCAGCTCGGCCATCAGGCCGACGTCCGAGGCGTAACGGCGGTAGTGGTCGCACGCCGGGTCGCCGGTGTCGTCACCCGCGATCGCGCCCGGCTTCGCCGCGAATGTGTCCCAAATGGACGGTCCACGGCCGTCGACCGTGGTAGAACCCTCGATCTGGAAGGACGCTGTCGCGGCTCCCCACAGGAAATCCGGTGGGAAGCGCAGCAGGTCCCGCCCGACCTCGGTGTCCGGGTCGGTTGTCGTCATCCGAAAGTTCACCCCTTCACAGCGCCCTGCATGATCCCACCGACGATCTGTCGTGCCAGCAGGATGAAGATCCCCACCACCGGCAGCACCGCGAGCGACGCGCCGGAGAGCATGAGCGAGTAGTCCGTGTAGTAACCGCTGGCCAGCGTCGACAATGCCACCTGGACCGTGGGGCTGTCGTTTGGATCCAGCACGATCAGCGGCCAGAAGAAGTCGTTCCACGCCGTCATGAACGTGAACATGCCCATCACCGCCGCCTGTGGCCGCACGGCCGGGAACGCCACGTGCCAGAACGTCTTGAGCACCGAGCAGCCGTCCACCCGAGCCGCCTCGATCAGCTCGTACGGCACGGACTCCTCGCACGCCTGCCGCATCCAGAACACCGAGAACGCGCCGATCAGCGCGGGCACGATCACCGCCTGGAGCGTGCCGTACCAGTCGAGGTCCGACATCAGCATGTAGAGCGGGATGACGCCGAGCTGCGTGGGCACCATGGACGTGCCGACCACGATCAGGAACAACGAGTTGCCGCCGCGGAACCGCAGCCGGGCGAACGCGAACCCGGCCAGCGTGCCGAGCACGACGTTGCTGAACGCCACCGTGCCCGCGACCACCAGCGAGTTCTGCATGGCGAGCCAGAAGTCGACGGTGTCGAACACCCTGGTCAGGTTGTCGATGAGGTTCCCGCCGGGGATCAGCGACGGCACCGCCTCGCCCAGCGCCGAGTTGTCCTTGCTCGCGATCAGGAACGAGTAGTACAGCGGGAACACCGACGCGAGCAGGATCACCACCAGCAGCGCGTAGGCGACCGGTCCGGAGCGCGTGAGACGTTTCGCGGTCATCGGCTCACCCCTTCGACGCGATGCGCCGCGCCACCGTGAAGTTCACGACCGCGACCACCAGGATCAGCAGGAACAGCACCCACGCGATGGCCGACGAGTAGCCCGCGTCGAACAGCCGGAAGCCCTTCTCGTACAGGTACATCACCAGGGTCTGGAACTGCCGGTCGTCACCGCCCGTGCCGGTGGCCGTGCCGCCCGGGTCGAACAGCTGCGGCTCGACGAACAGCTGCATGCCGCCGATGGTCGACACGATGACGGTGAACAGGATCGTCGGCCGGATGCTCGGCACGGTGATCGACCAGAAGACGCGCCACCGGGACGCGCCGTCGAGCATCGCCGACTCGTACATGTCCTTGGGCACCGACTGCATCGCGGCCAGGTAGATCAGCGCGTTGTAGCCGGTCCACCGCCACATCACCATCGAGCTGATGGCCAGGTGCGAGGCCCACGTCTCGGCGTGCCAGTCGACCGGGTCGACGCCGATGAAACCGAGCAGGGCGTTGACGATGCCGAAGTCGCGGCCGAACAGCTGCGCGAACACGAGCGCCACGGCGGCCACCGAGATCACGTTCGGGAGCAGCACGCCCGCCCGCCAGAACGCCCGGCCGCGCAGGCCGCGGTCCAGCAGGGCGGCCAGGCCGAGCGCGGCGAACAGCTGCGGCACGGTGGACAGCAGGAACAGGCTGACGGTGTTGCCCAGCGCGTTCCAGAAGTTCTTGTCGGACAGCAGTTCGGCGTAGTTGTCGAGGCCGGTGAAGCCCTGGTCGCCGTCGATGAGCTGCCACTCGTGCAGCGACACCCAGGCGGTGAACAGCAGCGGGTAGAGGCCGAAGATCCCGAACACCACGAAGAACGGCGCGATGATCAGGTACGGCGTGTACCTGGTGTCCAGCCGACCGAGCTTGTCCCGCCACGACAGGCGCTGCGCCGGCGGCGGGACGGGCGTGGTGCCCCGTCCCGCCGCGGCCCGTTCGGGTGCGACCGTCACTTGACGGCGTCCCGCGCTTCCTGGAGGGCCTGGGCGAAGGCCTCCGCGGTGGACTGCTTGCCGGTCTCCACGCGGGACAGGGCGTTGCCGAAGACCGGCGCGACCTTGGAGTCCTTGGTGCCGCGGTAGGTGGGCTTCAGGCTCTCCGCCGAGGTGCCGAAGATCTGGCCGACCGGCGCCTTGTTGAAGTACTCGTTGGTCGTCGCGGTGACCTCGGGGTCCTTGTACGCGGCAGGCTCGCTGGGCAGGTTGCCGGTCTCCTTGAAGATCCGCTTCTGCTGCTCGGGCGCGGTCAGCCACTTGGCCAGCTCGTAGGCTTCCTTGGGGTGCTTGCCCTGCTTGGGCACGGCCAGGAACGAGCCGCCCCAGTTGCCGCCGCCACCGGGCGCCGCGGCCACGTCCCACTTGCCCGCGGCCTCGTCACCCGCACCGGCCTTGATCAGCGCGAGCGCCCATGCCGGGCAGGTGGTGGTGGCGAACGACGCCTGCTTGAGCGCCACGTTCCAGTCCTGGCTGAACGGGGCCAGCGCGCCGGTCTGCTTCCGCTCGCCCAGCGTCGCCGCGAGCGTGAAGGCCTGCTTCACCTTGTCGTTCTTGTCGCCGATGAACGAGTCGTCCGCCTTGGCGAAGTAGCCCTCCTCGGTCTGGTCGAGGATCGCCTTGTAGACGTTCTGGGCGGTGTCGACGAACTTCTTGCCCGGCGTCTTCTGGCTGAAGGTGTCGGCCACCTCCAGGTACTTCTCCCAGGTCGGCCAGAGCTTGCCGACGGACTCGCGGTCAGCGGGCAGGCCGGCGGCCTCGAACAGGTCGCGGCGGTAGCAGAGGGCGAGGCTGCCCATGTCGGTGCCGAGGCCCAGCACGAAGTTCCCGCCGTCGGTGGCGCCCTGGTTCCACTTCCAGGCGGCCCACTGGCTTTCGAGGTCCTTGGCGCCGTAGTCCGCCAGGTTCACGAACTTGTCCTTGGACTGGCGGAACTGCGTGATGTTGCCTTCCTCGATCGCGACGATGTCCGCCGCGCCGCGACCGCCCGCGAGCTGCGTGGCGAGCTGCGTGTGGTGCTGCTCCATCTTGACCGTGCGCTGCTCGATCTCGATGTCCGGGTGGGACGCCTGGTACTCCTTGATCAGGTTGGCGTACCCGAAGTCGGAGAACACACCGATCGACAGCTTCACCTTGCCGTCGCCCGCGTCACTTCCACCGCCGCACGCGGCCACCAGGGTCGCGGCCAGGGCGACCGCGGTGATCGCCGTCGTCCGGCCGACCAGAGTCCTGCTCATCCGTCCTCCTCGACGCACTCGCCGGTTTCCGACCCGGCTTCATGAGAGCGCTCTCACAGTCGTGAGTGACGGTGTGCGCTGTCAACCCGGGAAGTACCGGTCGACACCGTTCCGCAACATTCTGAAGCGCTCTTGTGCGCCGAACGTGACCGCTGCGCTTACAACGCGTGAGCGGTCGTGGTTGCCCGGAAAAGGGCTGGAGGAGGCCGGATGGCCCGGCCCTCGCCCGGGCCATCCCGCACCCTGTTAGAGGGGGTTCAGGCCCGGACGTGACGCGTGCTCGCAAGAAATTCTGTGACCCGCGTCGCACTGGGCAGACCCCGGTGGCCCGTTCCTACCCCAAGTGGAACAGGCCACCGAAGAAGAACGGGCCACCGGCGTCCTTCACGCCTCGGCCATCCCCGCGACGACCGAGGTCCGGGCGGCACGCCGGGCGGGCAGCGCCGCCGCCACGACGGCCGCGACGACGGCGCCGGCGAGCATCACGCCGATCTGCCCGAACGGCACGACCAGGTCGACCGCGATGGTGTCCGTGGTCAACGCCTGCGTGAGCACCCAGCCGAAGCCGATGCCGAGCAGCAGGCCGATCGACGCGCCCATCAACGCCATCAGCACCGACTCGATCACCAGCATCAGTCGCAGCTGACCGCGGGTCAGACCGAGCGCCCGCAGCAACGCGGACTCGCGCGTCCGCTCCAGCACCGACAGCGTCAGCGTGTTGGCGATGCCGAACAACGCGATCAGCACGGCCAGCCCGATCAGCGCCCAGATGAACGCCAGCACCTGGTTGAGCTGCTGGTTCAGCTGCTCCTTCGTCTCCGCGGCGCTGTCCAGCAGGGCCAGCGGCGACGGGTCGGTGACCCGTTCCACCGCCGCGCGCCCGTTCGTGACACCGTCCTTGAGCTTCACCAGGATGCTCTCGTAGCCCTCGGCGGCCTCCGGGAAGCGCCGCGACGTCTCCATCGTCATGATGCCGTCGGACAGCCGCTGCCCTTCGATCACCGCGACGACCTTCAGCTGCTGCGCGTCGCCCTTGCCCGTCTGGATCGTCAAGACGGAGCCGACCGACACGTTGCCGCGCTCGACGTAGTCGGCGTTCACCGCCACCGTGCCGTCGACCAGGTCGGCGAGCGACCCGCTGGTGACCTTCGGCCGGAACAGGTCGCCGATCGCGTCACGCGGGATGCCGGTGAAGTACTCGCGCTCGCCGAAGACCCTGGTGGTCGGCGCGACCTTCGCCACCTCCGGCACGGCGGCCAGCTGCGTGGCCAGCTCCTCGGGCAGCGACCGGTCGTAGACCGAGGACGTCACCGTGTAGTCGGCGGGCATCCGCTCGTCGATCTGGGCGTTGGCGGTCTCCTTGGCGCTGTTCGCGACCACGGTCACCAGCGCCACGATCGTCACGCCGATCATCAGCGCGGCCGTCGTCGCGGCGGTGCGCTTGGGGTTGCGGCCGGCGTTGGCCGAGGCGAGCTTGGCGGGCACGCCGAACAACGCCCGGGGCAGCGCGCCGAGCACCCGGTTGACCGGGCCGACCAGCAGCGGGCCGAGCACCAGCACCGCGGCCAGCAGCGCCATCGTGCCGGAGCCGCTGACCAGCATGGCCGTTTCCTCGTCGTCCGCGCTCATGCCGAACACGATCGCGCCGATGCCGATCACCGCGAACAGCACGGCGGTCAGCACGCGGACGACGCCGGTGCGGGCGACCTCCTCGCCGCTGTCGGGCTGGCTGCGCAGCGCGGCCACCGGCGCGACCCTCGTCGCCTTGCGGGCCGGCAGCACCGCGGCGAGCACGGTCACCAGCGTGCCGACGGCGAACGCGGCGACCACCGTCGTCGCCGACACCGGCAGGTAGACCTCACCCTCGCCCGCGCCACCGAACGAGAAGATCACCCGTTGCAGCAACGCGGACACGCCGATCCCGCCGAACAAACCGATCACCGACGCGGTCAGGCCCATCACCAGCGCCTCGGCGAGCACGCCGCGGAACACCTGGGCGCGGCTCGCGCCGACGCAGCGCATCAGGGCCAGCTCGCGGGTGCGCTGGGCGACCAGGATGGTGAACGTGTTGTAGATGACCATGGCCGCGACGACGAGCGCGATCAGCGCGAACGCCAGCAGCAGCGTGGTGAACTCGCCGGCCTGGGACTCGACCCGGGCCAGCGCCTCCTTCGTCAGCTCCTCGCCGCTCTGGATCGTGAAACCCTTGTCGCCGATGGCTTTGCGGACGTTGTCCACGACCTGCTGCTGGGTGAACCCGGCCGCGGCGGTGGCGACCACCTGGTACGGCGGGCGTTCCGGCTGCAACGCCTGGAACGCCTCAGGCGTGAGTCCGACGTGGTCGTAGCCGGACAGCGACATCGTGTTCGTGCCCTGCTGGTACGTGCCGACGAGCGTGTACGTGTGCCGCGTGTCGTCCTTGCCGAGCAACACGACCGGCTGGCCGATGGTGAGCTTGGCGGTGGCGGCGGTGCGCTTGTCGACCGCGATCTCGTCGGCCGACGTCGGGTAACGCCCGTCCTTCAGGTCGAACTCGCGCAGCTTTTCGTTGGAGGCGAGGGAAACGGCCCACGCGGGCTTGGCCTTGCCGTTGGACGTGAGCACCGGGACGGGCTGGGCGTCACGCGCGTCGGCGCCCGCCACTCCCGGCGCCTGCCGGATCGCCGCCAGCGTTTCGGGGCCGATACCGTCCACACCGGACGATTCGCCGGACGCGGTGACCGCGACGTCGACGTTCCTCGTGCCCTTGGCGAGTTCGTCCTGCAGGCTCGCGTTCATGGCGTCGCCCAGGACGAGCGTGCCGGTCACGAAGGCGACGCCGAGGGCGATCGCCACCGAGGACAGCACGAGCCGCGCGGTGCGGGCACGGAGACCCGCGATGATCGTGCGCAGCATCAGGTCACGCCCCCAGGTGCTTGAGCGCGGACAGCACGGAGTCGGTGGTCGGGCTGTCGATCTCGCCGGCCGGGCGGCCGTCGGCGAGCAGCACCACGCGGTCGGCGTAGGAGGCGGCCACGGGGTCGTGCGTCACCATGATCACCGTCTGGCCGAGCTTGCGCACCGACATGCGCAGGAAGTCCAGCACCTCGGCGCCGGAGCGTGAGTCGAGGTTGCCGGTGGGCTCGTCGGCGAACACCACGTCCGGGCGTGCGACGAGGGCGCGGGCGCAGGCCACGCGCTGCTGCTGGCCGCCGGAGAGCTCGCTGGGCTTGTGCTTGAGGCGGTCGCGCAGGCCGAGCACGTCCACGATCGTGTCGAACCACTCGCGGTCGGGCTTGCGGCCGGCGAGTTCGAGGCCGAGCAGGATGTTCGCCTCGGCGGAGAGGGTGGGCAGGAGGTTGAACGCCTGGAAGACGAACCCGACCCGGTCGCGGCGGAGCTTGGTCAGCTCCTTGTCGCCGAGGGTGGTGATCTCGGTGCCGCCGACGTGCACCTTGCCGCCGTCGACGTTGTCCAGCCCGGCGAGGCAGTGCATCAGCGTGGACTTGCCGGACCCGGACGGGCCCATGATGGCCGTGAACCGGCCCGCCGAGAAGGCGACGCTGACCCCGTCCAGCGCCCGGACGGCGGTGTCGCCCTTGCCGTACACCTTCACCAGGTTCTCGGCGGCTACAGCGGTGCGGGTCCCGACGTCGGACACCAGTGCGGACATGCTCCCTCATTCCCTAGCTTCCCTGACTTGGGGAAAGCTAAGCCCCGTCCGCGTCCCCGGTCGTCACGCCAACGGCGGAACCGCGCGTCAACCGCCGGTATGACACCCCTAGTCCCCCGGTCTGACCTTGCACGCGAGTCGAACCCCCAGCGCCCGCGTGTCGAACCCCCAGACCCCGTGAGTCCTACGTTCGCGTCGCGTGAGTCCTACGTTCAGGACCCCTGAATTCAACGCTCAGAACACGGGTCGGCCGGCCCGAGCCGTCCTGAGCGTTGAATTCGGGGTACGCGAACGTAGGACTCACGGGTCCTGAACGTAGGACTCACGGGATCTGGAAGTTCGACACGCGGGACCTGGGGGTTCGACTCGCGCGGAAGGTGGGGTTAGTCGGGGTGGTCCAGGAGGCCGCGGTCGAAGGCGTTGGCGACGGCTTCGGCGCGGCGGCTGGCGCCCAGTTTGGACATGATCCGGCTCAAGTGGACGCTGACGGTCTTCTCCGAGATGTACAGCTCCTCGCCCACCTGACGGTTGGTGCGGCCTTGGGCGACCAACTCCAGCACCGAACGTTCACGCGGCGTGAACGGGTCGACGCGGTCACGTGGCCCCACGTCACGCAAAGCGACCCGCGCCCGCCGCGCCACCAGGTCCAACGCCTCACGCAACGGCGCCGCGCCCAGCTCGTCCGCCACCGCACTGGCCGGCCGCAACTGCGCCGCCGCCTCGTCCCGCCGGTCCGCCGCCAGCAACGCCTCCGCCAACCGCCACCGGCACACGGCCTGCTCGAACACCGACCCGTAGCCGAACCCGTCCACCGCACGCCGCCACAGCTCCACGTCACCGGCGCCGGTCAACCGCGACTCCTCAGCCGCCGCCCGCGCCAGCCACGCAACCCCCTCCGGCCCCAACACCCCCGTGCGCGGCACACCCATCTCCGCCGTCGTACACGCGTAAGCGGCCATCTCCCGACCGGCCCGCACGGCTTCCGCCTCACCCGCCGTATCCCGCCGACGACGTGCCCGCGCGGCCAGCTCCACGTACCCCGCCACGCCCAACGCCGCCAGCCGGATACCGGCGAGCATCCACTCGCCCTCCCGACGCGACCAGCTGATCGCGTCCGCGACCCGGTCCACCGCCAGCTCCGGCTGCCCCCGCCACAACGCCAGCTCCGCGCCCGTGCCACCGGTGATCAACGCGATCTGCAAGTCACGGTGCCAGTCCGCGCGCAGCTCCCGGATCATCCGCTCGGCCTGCTCGAACTCGCCCCGGCTCACCGCCACGTGCGTCCCCGCCGCCGCCAACCGCGCCGACACCGTGCTCGACACCCGCAGGCCGGGCGGCTCGGCAGCCGTCGCCGCGCCCTCCCACTCACCCCGGTAATACCTGGTCAGCACCTGGAGGATGCGCAGCTCCAAGCCGAACGAACTCCACGTCAGCCCGGTCGCCTTCGCCCGCACCACGCCCTCGTCGAACACCCGACCGGCCTCGTCCAGCTCACCGAGGTCGTAGTGGTGCACGCCGAGGAAGTACCGGGCGCGCAACTCGGTGCTGACCGCCTTCGCCTCCATCGCGCACGCCACCGAAGCCAGCAGGTGCTCACGCGCCCGCGGCACCTCGCCCTCGGGCTCGTCCAGCAGCCCCAACGTGGTCAACGCGTCCGCCACCGCCGACTCCGCACCCGACACACGCCCGTCCGCCACGGCCATCTCGGCGCGTTCACGGGCCTCGACGTACTTGCGGTCGTGCCGCAACGCCGCCGCCCACACCGCCAGCACCCACGCGCGGGCCGGGCTCGCGGACCGGTCCCGGACCAGCCGCCACGCCTCCTCCACCGCGTGGTACTTCTCGTCGTCCGTGCCGTCGAGCACCTGCAACGCCTGCGCGAAACGCCGCCACATCACGGCCGCGCCCTCGGGATCCGACTCGTCCACCACGGTCGTGCCGGTCCGGGCGAACGCGATGGCCCGCTCCGGCTGACCGGCCGTCCCCGCCGCCCACGACGCGCTCCGCAGCAGCTCCAGCTCGGTCAGCCCGGACGGCCGGTCACCGACGGGCACCGCTGGCCACAGCTTCAACGCCTGCTCCAGGTGCCGCAGCGACTCGGCGGGCGCGCCGGCGGCCTGAGCCTCGTTCGACGCGTCCACCGACGCACGCAGCGCACGGGCCAGGTCGTGCGATTCCAGGCTGTGGTGGGCCAGCGCGGCGGCGGCGCCCCTGCCACCCGACGAGGCGAGCCGGTCGGCGTACGCGGAGTGCATCCGCGCGCGTTCTCCGGGCAGCAGGTCGAGGTAGACGGTCTCGCGCAGCAACGCGTGCCGGAACGTGTACACCTCGTCGTCGTTGATCAGCAGCACGTGGTGTTGCACCGCCTCACGCAGCGCCCCGTCCAGCACCACGTCGTCCATGCCGGCCACGTCACGCAGCAGGTCGTGCCGCACCGAACGGCCGCCGACCGACGCGACCCGCACCACGCGCTGGGCGTCCGGGGACAGGCGTTCGATCCGGGCCAGCAGCACCTCGGCGAGCGTCCACGGCACGCGGCCGTCACTGCAGCTGGCGACCGCGATCAGCTCTTCGGCGAAGAACGGGTTGCCGTCCGAGCGCTCGGCGACCTCCAGCAGCACGTCGTCGGGCAGGTCGTCGGCCAGCGCGGCGACGAACGACCGGGCGTCGATCGCGCTCAACGGGGCCAGGTCGAGCCGTTGCACGGCGGGCAGCCGGACCAGCTCGTTGAGCAGGGGACGCAGCGGGTGGCTCCGGTGCAGGTCGTCGGAGCGGTAGGTGCCGATGATCAGCAGTCGCTGCGAGCGCAGCCGGGAAAGCAGGAAGGAGAGCAGGTAACGGGTGGAGGCGTCGGCCCAGTGCAGGTCCTCCAGCACCAGCAGCACCGGCCGCCGCTCGGCCAGTTCGCACAGCAGCCCGTACACCGCGTCGAACAGCTGGAGCTGGCCGACGTCCTGCTCGGGACGGCGGCCGACCAGGTGCGACGGGAGGCCGGACACGCCGGGGTTGACGTCGTGGCCGGGCGGCAGCGCCAGCTCCGGCAGCAGCAGGCCGAGGGCGGGCCGGGCGGCCACGTCGAGCAGACCGGCGGCCCGCACCTGCCCCAACGCCTCGGTGAAGGGTAGGTACGGGAGGCCGGTCTCGCCGATGTCCAGGCAGCGGCCGGTGAGCACGAGCGCGTCACCCGCCGCCGCGGTCAGTTCGTCCACCACCCGCGTCTTGCCGACGCCCGCGTCACCGGAGAGCAGGATCGCGCCCGCCGTGCCGCTTGCGGCTTCGTCGAGTGCGGCACGCAGCCTGGTCATCTCCCTGCTACGCGCCACCAACGGAATTCCGGAACCCAGGCGTGCCACACCAGGCATGCTGTCACACCTCAGGCGGCGTCGCGGTGGCCGTTGTCGCGGTGGCCGTTCGGCTCCCCCTGCAGATCAGGGCCGGGACGGTGACCCAGCCGCCGCCACCAGGACGGCCTGGCCGGCAGCGACTGCCTGCTGACCCGGTAGTGCGCGGCGTCGCGGCGCAGCGAGGCCTGCCGGTAGTCGATCTCCGCCTGGAGGCCCTCGGTCGTCCAGTCCATGACTTGCTCCTCGTGTCGTCCTGCTTCTCTGATGACACGAAGATTCGTCCTGAGGGACCGGCGCGGGCATCCGTCGTTCACGTGGGTTAGCGCGTTGGTCCCCTTACCCGCCGCCGTAAGGGGCAGCAGACGGCGGGTAAGGGATGCCTCAGGTGTGCGTCAGCGCACTTCAGAGACCCTCAGCAGGCCCCGAGGTCCCGCCAGACGCCCCACTCGCCGGTCGTGCCGGGCTCCTCGCCCTGCGTCCACCACTTGGCCTGCCAGCGCTTGGCGCCGTGGGAGACCTCGTTGCCTCCGTTGTAGACCTTGGCGCGGTCCCACGCGGGCACGGTGCAGCTCGGCTGGCTGGTCGTAGTAGTTGTAGGAGTGGTCGTGGTCGGATCCGTGCCGCCGCCACCGCGCGGGTGGTCGGAGGCGATGGCGTAGGACTGGCCGCCGAAGGTGAGCTTGAAGTTCGACGGTGACGCGATCGGCAGCTGGTAGCTCAGCGCCACGTCCACCGACGCGCCGGGCGCAAGCGCTTGCCACGTCGGCAGCGTGAGCTCGACGTGCTGGAAGTCGCCCTTCAGCCCGCCGACGTTGCCGCCCGAGTGGCCCTTGGCGGTGACCTTGAGCCCGAACCCGGACTGGTCGGACATGCTGCCCGGCGCGCTCGTGCCGTAGTCGAACTCGATCTTCGTGCCGCCCGGCAGGGTGGTGGTCGAGTTGTTGGTGATCTTCAGCTTCGGCGTGATCGGGTAGTTGCTGTCGCCGAGCGCGAACCCGGAGACGGTGGCGCTGACGTCCAGCACCCGGGTCGGCGTCGTCCCGGCGGCCTTGCGCGCACCGTACGGGGCCGCGCCGCGCAGGCCGTCGTTGATCTTGGTGAGCAGGGTGTCGCCGACGGTGTACTGGCCCTTGGCGGCGTCGAAGCGGTAGTCGCCGGCCAGCTCCCAGATCATGATGCCGCCGATGCCCTTGTCCGCCACGTACTTCGCCTTGGCCGCGATGGACTGCTCGTCCTCAGTGGACAGGAACACCTTCTTGTCCGCGTTCCACAGCCACGGCGAGGTGAGCGTGCTGTCGTAGAAGCGGTTGTACGCGCCGGTGACGCGGTCGGTCGGGTCGTTCGCCGGGTCCAGGCCGTGCTGCGCCAGGTAGTCCGGCGTGATCTCGTTCTCCAGGTTCTTGGCGTGCCACATGGGGTTCACGCCGGACGGGACTTCCGCGCCACCGGCGGTGGAGTCGTGCCACAGGTTGTCGATGCCGACCGCGCCGTTGCCGCACGGGGTGGTCGAGCCGACGGTCGAGCCGGTGCCGGCGGGGCACTTCGTCTGGTCGGGCAGCGCGGCCCGGCCCCACAGCCCGTTCGTGCCGCCGGTGACGCCCTGCCAGCCGCGGCTGTAGAACGGCACGCCGATGTTGATCCGGCCGGCCTGCATCGCGCCGCGGTAGTAGTGGTACGCCCAGTCGGTGTTCAGGTACCCCATGCCCTCGTACTGCGGCGCGGTGTAGACGCCGCCGGCGGCCAGTTCGCCGTCCTTGCCGTCGTCGTAGAGCGCGGCGTTCGGGCCGACGAAGTGGTTCCACGAGCCGTGCAGGTCGTAGCTCATCACGTTCAGGTAGTCGAGGTAGCGGGTGACCTGGTAGGCCTCCTGGCCGCGCAGCAACCAGCCCGAGGCGGGCACGGCGGCGGTGAGCAGGTAGTGCTTGCCGTCCTGCTGCGAGGCGCGGTCCAGCTTCTCCCGCAGCGTCTTCATGATCTTCTCGTAGCCGGCCCACAGCGTGCCGCGGTTGGCGTTGGAGATCCAGAAGTCGTCCGGGTTGCCCGCGTGGTTGTTCGACGTGGCGTACTCGTAATCGATGTCCACGCCGTTGAAGCCGTAGGTGCGGATGAACTGCACCGCGGAGTCGGCGAACGCGTCCACAGTGGACTGCGGCTGCGCGCCGAGCTTGTAGAACCCGCCGGACGCGTTGCGCGAGCCGTCCGCGTTGAGGAAGCCGCCGGTCTCCGCCCAGCCGCCGACCGAGATCAGCGTCTTAACGTCCGGGTACTGCTTCTTGTACTTGTTGAGCAGGTTGAAGTGGCCCTTGTACGGCAGGGACGGGTCGAGCTCGACGCCCGGCCACGTCATGCCGGTGGACGCGTTGTCCGGGCCGTCGGGGCCGACCGAGACCCGGTTCTGCGCGTCGAGGTGCGCGAACGCGTAGTTGAGGTGGGTGACCTTGGTCCACGGGATGTCGGACGCCAGGTAGGCGGGCGAGCCGTTGCGGCCCGTGCGCCAGCTGGTGAAGTAGCCGATCACGCGGCGGGAGTGGGCGGCGCCCATCGACTCCCGGCCTTCGGTGTCGTAGACGGAGCAGTACGGCACGGCGACGCCGGGCGTCTGGTAGAGGCCGTCCGGTCGACACTCCTCGCCGGCGGCGGCACTGGACGTGGACGGGGACACGACGGCGACTACGAGGCCGGCCACCGTGGCGAGCAACGCCATCAACGGCAACAACCTGGATCTTTGGGACACGACCGACTCCTCCTGCACGAGGCGGCGGCCACGACGCAGCTGAACGAAACGTAAATAGGTCTAGACCTCAATGTCAATAGGTCCAGACCACTCGACCGATCAGGGAGATCGGGCTTCACCCGCGGGATGTCGGACTGCGGGGTGTGAGACGGGGGTGTGAGACGGCGGGGTGTCAGACGGCGGGGTGTCAGACGGCGGGGTGTCAGACGGCGGGGTGTCAGACGGCGGTGGTGGCGCGGGCGCGGGCCAGGCGTTCGCGCACCTGGTCCGACTCCTGGGCGTTCAGCTCGGTGAACAGCGCGAGCGCGCGCTGCCAGTGCGCCACCGCGCCGGGCAGCCCCAGCCGGTCGAACACGGTCGCCAGCCGGTCGTGCGCCATCGCCTGGTGGTACGGGCTCGCGGCGGCCGAGGCGACCGACAGCGCGGTGCGCGCCGACGCCAGCGCCTCGCCCTCCTCACCCGACTCCAGCAGCACCACCGCGAGGTCCGTGTGGCAGGTCGACTCACCGCACTGCTCGCCGACCTCCCGGTACATCGTCACCGCCGCCCGCAGCCACGTCTTGGCGTCGTCGTACCGCTTGGAGGACAGGTGCAGCAGCCCGAGGTTGTGGTGGGCGTTCGCCTCGGCCCACCGCGACCCGGCGGACCGGCTGACGTCCAGCGCCTCCCGGTACGACGCCTCCGACTCGTCCAGCCGGCCCAGGAACGCCAGCATGTCGGCGACCGTCGTCAACGCCCTGGCCTGCGCGTTCAGGTCACCCGACGCGCGCGCCACGTCCAGCGCCTCGCGGTGCCGGACCAGCGACTCGTCCATCCGCTGGAACTGGGCCAGCACGATGCCCAGGTTGAACAGCATCACGAACTTCGCCTCGGGGTCACCCAGCGTGGTGGCCGCCTCCAGCGCGGCCTCCGTCGTCCGCAGCCACGTCGTCCGGTCCGCCCGCAGCCACAGGAACCGCGACAGCGTGTACGGCAGCTGCCACGCGTGCACCGGCCATTCCGGGGCCGCGGCGGGTGCGGCGGCCAACTCCGCGGCGGCGATGATGTTGCCCTGCTCGGCGTCCAGCCAGGCGGTCGCGGCGGCCGGACCGGACAGCTTCGGCAGCTCCACCGGCACGTGCTCGGGCGCCACCCGCACGCTCCCGCGCCCCACCGGCAGCTGACCGTCGGCGAGGTCCGCGCAGTGCAGGTAGAAGTCCAGCATCCGGCCGGTCGCCTCGCGCCGGACGTCAGCCGGCAGTTCGGCGGCCAACGTCCGGGTGTAGACGCGCACCAGGTCGTGCGCCCCGTACCGGCCGGGCTCGTTCACCGACAGCAGGTTCGCCGCCGTCAACGCGTCCAGCGCGCGCTGCGCCTCGCCGACCCGCACCCGTGCCATGGCGGCCACCACGAACGCCGTCACGTCCGGGCCGGGGTGCAGGCCCAGCAACGCCAACAGCCGTGCGGGCAACGGCGACAGCGCCCGGCGTGACGCGTCCAGCGCCGCGCGGACCGTCGAGTCCTCGTCCTCCAGGCCCAGAGCCGCCAACCGGCCGTGCTCGTCGTCCAGCTCGGCCACGAGTTCGGCGACCCGCAACGTCGGCGCGACCGCCAGCCGGGCCGCCGCGATCCGCAGCGCCAGCGGCAGGCCGTCGCACAGCACGGCCAACCGGCGCAGCGCGGCGGCCTCCGTCCCGTCCCGACCGGCGATCCGGCCCACCACGGCCACCGACGCGTCCACGTCCAGCATGTCCAGCTCGACCAGCCGTGCCTCGGCGTGCGCGACCAGGCCGACCAACCGCCGGCGGGACGTCACCACGACGCACGACGGCGGGCCGGGCAGCAGCGGCAGCAGTTCGGTCGAGCCGCGGGCGTTGTCCAGCATCACCACCATGCGGCGGTCCGCGATGAGGGTCCGGAACAGCGCCGAACGCTCCTCCGCGGTGACCGGGATGTCCGGTGACGGCACGCCCAGCGTGCGCAGGAACCGGCTCAGCACCTCGCCCGCGCCCAGCGGCTCCTGGTTCGGGTCGTAGCCGTGCAGGTCGACGTACAGCTGGCCGTCCGGGAAGTCCTCGCGGACGGTCTGCGCCCAGTGCAGGGCGAGCGCCGTCTTGCCCACGCCCGCCGGGCCGGTGACCACGAGCACCAGGCCGCCGTCTTGGTGCGCGGCCAGCAGTCCGTCCAGCTTCTTCAGCTCGTCGTCGCGGCCGATCAGGGTCGCCGAGGCGCGCGGCAGCTGTGCGGGCGTGATGGCGGGCGCCGACTCCCCCACGGGGCGCAGCGTCATCGGCCGGGTCGGGCGCTCGGGTTCGGGGTTCTCGCCGGACAGCACGGCCTGCTGGAGTTTGCGCAACTCCGGGCCGGGCTCGACGCCCAGCTCGTCGATCAGCACCCGGCGTGCCTCGCGGTAGACGCCCAACGCCTCGGCCTGCCGTCCCGCTTGGCACAGGGCCCGCATCAGCAGGCCGTGGCCGCGTTCGCGGAGCGGGTGTTCGCCGACGAGCGTGGTCAGGGACGGCACCAGCTCCGCGCCGCGGCCGATCAACAGCAGCAGCTCGGCCCGTTCCTCCAGCACCGCGAGCCTGCGTTCCGCCAGCCGGCCGCGCTCGACCTCGGCGAACAGTCCGGCGACGCCGCCCAGCGGTTCACCGCGCCAGAGGCTCAGGGCGTCGTCCAGCGTGGTGGCCGCCGCGACCAGGTCACCGGTGGAGCGGAGCCGTGCGGCCGTCGCCACACCGCGTTCGAACTCGTCCAGGTCGACCGCGTTCGGGTCGACGCGCAGGAGGTAGCCGTCACCGACGGAGGTCAGCAGCTCGGCCGGTGCGCGCCGTGCCCGCCGTGGCTCCAGCGCGCGTCTGAGTCCGGCGACGTAGGTCTGGACGAGGTTGACCGCGCTGCTGGGCGTGTTGTCGCCCCAGACCGCCTCGATGATCTGGCCCCGGTTGACGGGGGTGTTGCGGGCGAGCAGCAGCACCGCCAGGACGGCACGCTGCTTGGCGGCGCCGAGGTCGACCTCCCCGCCGCCGCGCACCGCCCGGAGAAGGCCGAGCACCTCGAACCGCAAGCGCTCTCCGCCGCCGTCTGCCACCGACCGTTCCTTCGCCGAAAGTCGAAGCCCACGAAGGAGCCCAGGAGATCACTTCAGTGGGGCTCCAGTCGTCCTGTAGCCGCATTCTTACGCTAAGCGTGTCCGATCAACCACACAGGGCGAACCCAGGTGCGGCAGGTTGGGCCAGACAGCGGAACATCCGCTGCTCTCCATGAACGACGAGGGCAGGCCGGCGTGCAAGGGGCATCCAGCCCGCGGCGGCGGAACGCCGGCCCGCCCTCGTCCCCTTCTCCACCCGGAGACGGGCCGTCCGGTAGGGGACGACCCACCTCCTTGCCCTCCCCCAGTTGAAGGGGCCGCGTCCGGGATCCGAACCCCCGCACACGGCCCCTTCAGCCTTTCCCCGCGCGCGAGTCGAACACTCAGGTCCCGCGTGTCGAACCTCCAGACCCCGTGAGTCCTACGTTCAGGACCCGTGAGTCCTACGTTCGGAACCCCCGAGTTCAACGCTCAGTACAAGATCGACTGTTCTGAGCGTTGAATTCGGGGGTCCTGAACGTAGGACACGGTGGTCCTGAACGTACGACTCGCGCGTTCTGAACGTAGGACTCACGCGGAGGGTTAGGCGACTTCTTCGAGTTCGCGGGGCTCGGTGGCCTTGGACGCGGCGCGACGACGGCGCAGCACCACCACGACGCCGACCACGATCGCGACGGCCATCAGGACCCACATCACACCGTTGAACACGGACTCGATGTACTTCGCCGACGCGCCCGCCGCCGACCCGATCCCGATGTGCAACGCCGACCAGCTCACCGCACCCGCGATCGAAGCGGGCAGGAACCGGCGGTACTCCAGCTTCGACGCACCCGCCGACGCCGGCACCAACGTCCGCACCACCGGCATGAACCGGGCGAAGAACACCGCCCACGCACCACGCCGGCGCAGCAACGCCCCCGCTTTGTCCCAGTGCTCCTGACCGATCTTGCGCACGATCTTGCTCTCACGCAGCCGGTCGCCGTACTTGCGCCCCAGGAAGTAGCCGATGCTGTCACCGGCCACCGCGCACACCGACACCACGAGCCACATCACCAGGAACCGCGGCACGGTCGTCACCGTGGTGGCCGCCAACAGCAGCGCGCTCTCCCCCGGTGCGATGAACCCCACGCCCAGCGTGCACTCGGCCAACGTCAACGCGCCCGTCACCGCCAGCACGGCGGGTTGGGGCAGACCGGCGAGCCCTTCCAAGGCGTCGGTCAGCAATGCCATGGTTCATCCCCCTGTGGATCATGACGTGTGGATCATGAGCGAGCACCGGAGTGCAGGCTAAGGGGAGTCCACCGCGAAGTCACCGCCGGGCACATCCGACCGAGGACTGACCGGCCACCAGACCACGGTCGTACAGATCCGTGACAGAAGTCGGGGACGTGCCCTAGGGAAACCCTGGGGAACGTCCCCGAACAGCAGACCGCAGAACGATTTCCTCAGCGCGGGTCGATCACACCGTTCTTCGCCGTGCCGACGAATCGGACCCACGGCGTGGCGCCGAAGTCCAACTCGCCGCCGGTCGGGTTCTTCGAATCACGCACACCGGCGCCGGTCGGGTCGAGCGCTATTTCCACGCACTCCGGACCACCCGCCGACGACCGCGTGCTCTTGCGCCATTCCCGTTGCATGGCAATTCACCCCGGTTCTCAACCGAGCTCGCGCGCCACCCTCCCGATCAGCGCGGACGACGCGGCCGGGTCGAGCGATTCCGCGCAGAGCCGCGCGAACATGTCGGCATACCTGACGACGTCCGACTGCTGCTCCAAATAGACGTCGCCATGCGTGCTTTCGATGTATACCACGTCCGGATCAAGGTGCTCGGGAAACGTCAGGATCACGAACGGGCCGTCCATCGCGGCATGTCCGCCGGACTCGAAAGAGACAACCTGAAGGGTGATATTCGGCAGTTCCCCGACTTCACCGAGTCGCCGCAACTGCTCGGCCATCACCTCCCTGCCGCCGACCAGCCGACGCAAGGCGGCTTCGTCGATCACCACGTGCAAGCGCAGCGGGTCGTCCTCCACCAGCAACGCCTGCCGCGCCTTGCGCAACTCCACCCGCCGGTCCACCTCGGCGGGCGCGGCGTCGGGCAGCACCTCGCGGATCAACGCCCTCGTGTACGCCTCGCACTGGAGCAGGCCGGGCACCATCAACCCCTGATAGGTGCGCGCCGACTCGGCGTCCGCCTCGAACCCGACGTAACGGCCGGGCGCGATATCGCCGAACTCATCCCACCAAGCCTTGCGCCGCGCCTCACGGGCCAATTGCACGAGCTCCTCCAGCGTCACCGGATCGGCCCCGTAGACCGCGAGCAGGTCACGGGCGTCGCGCGGCGTGACGCCGACCCGCCCGGTCTCGATACGGCTGATCTTGGAGGCCGAGCACTCCAACCGCTCGCCGACCTCATCGATCGTCAGGCCGGCCGCTTCACGCAATCTGCGCAATTCGCTGACCAGTCGACGCTTGCGCAGCGTCGGGCTGCTGCCCCGTGCCATCCGTTTGCCTTCCCATTCGGTGACCTCCAGCCCTTGCGGCAAAGCACAGTCTGTGGCCCGGCGACAACGGCGCAAAGCGACGTCATCCATTCGTGTAGTGCAACTTGCAGTCGGCCGGATGCGGTAAGAGGCTGCGTGGAGCACGGCCCATCCAGTCAGGGAAGGAGCGCCGAAGGTGTCCGTCACCGTCTTCAGCCAGCTCGACAGGTCCCTCCACGAGCACCTGGCCACGCTGGTACGCCTGGCGTCGACCGGTGACGACGAGACCGCGGTCGAACTGGCCCGCTGCGAACTGCCCCGCGTGGTCGCGGCCGTCAAGGCGTTGCTGGACGAGCACACCCCGGACGAGCATGGCCGCTGCCCCACCTGCCGGACCCGCAGGTGGAGCCGCCGACTGCCGTCACCGTGCCGCGCCTACCTCGGGGCGCAGTTGTGTTTGATGGCCGTGTTGGATGGCCGCTGCTCCGCAGACGGCGGGCTCGGTCGCTGACTGAGTTCGATTTGCCGCTCCGCGGCGGCAGACCGCTCGTGGTCCGGATTCGATCTCGTGGGCGGCGGTTATACGCAGACTGGTTCCAGGCCGTCGCGTTCCGGGTCCACCAGGTAGACGCGGGCGGCTGAGATGTCGAAGTACATGCCCACCAGTCGCAGGGACCGCGTCGTCACGGCCTCGCGCACGCTTGGGTAGGTCAGCAGGTTGTCCAGCTGTTGCGCGACGTTCGCCACCGCCAGTCGGTCCACCACCGGCAGGTCCGACTCGGTCGCGTGGAACCGGACGAGGCTCGGCTCGACGCCCTTCAGCCACGCGTGCAGCCGCGTGCCGGGCCGGGTCGAACCGTGCACCACGGCCTTCATCGCGCCGCAGTCCGAGTGCCCGCACACCGCGATCGTCCCGACGTTCAGCACCTCCACCGCGTACTCGATCGCCGCGCCGACCGAGTCCTCGCCGTCCATCGGCACCAGGTTGCCGATGTTGCGCACGCAGAACAGGTCACCCGGCCCGCTGGTGGTGATCAGGTTGGGCACCACGCGGGAGTCGGCACACGTGATGAACAGCTGCCGCGGGCGTTGGCCCCGCGCGGCGAGCTCCGACAGGAACGGGCGGACCAGCGGCGCGGTGGTGCGCTCGAACTCGCGCATCCCGCGGATCATGGGGTCGACGTCCATGCGCTGCCGGGGCAGGGTCACGGCGTGCCGGCGCTGCCAGTGCGACCACGGCGCGAACCACCTCGGCAACGGCGACAGCGGAGTCTTGCGCAGCGCCGGGATCCCCTTGGTGGCCTTGCTGAACCACGTGTCGTGCACCTCGTCCACCTCGACGTGCCCGCCCAGCCGCTCGTAACCGACGCGCCAGTCGTCGATCGCCTCGTACGCGCCGTGGTCGAGGAAGTCGATGTGCAGCTCCAGCACCACGCGCTGCCCCAACGGGATGGCACGCAGCCCGCGCACCAGCCGTCCGGCGCCGAGGAACACCAGCGAGCCGCGGATCACCACGCGCCACCCGTCCGCCTCGGGCTCGATGCGCACCGAGCTGCGGGTCAGCCGGTGCAGCGACCGCAGCGCCGCCACCGCGACACCGAGCAGGACGCCTTCCACCAGCCCGAGCGCCACGACACCGACCACGGTGACCGCGTACGCCGCGAACTCACCGTGCCGCCACAGCGCACGCATCCGCCGGACGCTCACCAGCCGCGCGCCCACCACCAACAGCACACCCGCCAAGGCTGCCAACGGGATCAGCTCCAGCACCGACCCCAGTGCGAGCACGAACACCGCGATCCACACGCCGTGCAGCACGGTCGACGCACGGGTGCGGGCGCCCGCCGCGACGTTGGTCGAGCTGCGCGCGATCACCCCGGTCACCGGGAGTCCGCCGAGCGCGCCGGCGACCGCGTTGGCGGCGCCCTGGGCGATCAGCTCCCGGTCGAGGTCCGCGCGCGGCCCGTCGTGCAGCTTGTCCACGGCGACGGCCGACAGCAACGACTCGACGCTCGCCACCACGGCCACCGTGAGCACCGCGAACACGATCCCGGCGAAGCTGCCGGACGGCATCTGCGGCAGCACGACCTGGCCCAGCGGATCACCGGGCAGGTCGACCCGTGCCACGTCGAGGCCCAGCGCGGCCAGCGTCGCGATCAGCACCGCGACCAGCGGCGCGGGAACGAACGCGGCACGCGGCACGCGTGGCCAGAGCAGCAGCGCCGCCACGGTCAGCATGCCGACGAGCAGCGCGGACCACCGCACGTCGGTGGTGAACAGCCTGGCGAGGTTGTCGAACACGGACGTGGCCGCCGTGCCTCCGAGGACGACGGCGACCTGGCCCAGCGCGATGCTCAGCCCGATGCCGGCGAGCATCCCGTGCACCACCGCGGGCGACAGGGACAGCGCGGCCCGACCGATCCGGCTCAGCCCGAACACGATCTGCACGAGGCCGGCGGCGAGCGTGATGGCCGCCGTGGCCGCCCAGCCGTACTCGGCGATGATGCCCGCGGTGATCACCACCATGCCCGCCGCCGGCCCGCTGACCTGCAACGGCGCACCGGCCAACGCCCCCGCCACGACGCCGCCGACGACCGCGGAGATCAGCCCTGCCATCAGTGGAGCACCGGTCGCGGCGGCGATGCCGAGCGACAGCGGCACGGCGATCAGGAACACCACGACGGAGGCCGGCAGGTCGTGTCGGAGCACGGCGGCCAAGCCGCCCGGAGGACCGGCCGTGGTGTGCTCGCCGGCGTGGGACTTGTTGGGGCGTGGGCGGTTCATGTCAGGTCCTTTCGAGCGCAACGGGTCATCGCCCCGCACGAGGGCGCGGGGTGTCGTCGTTCGGGGAGGTGCCTACGGCCGCGCTAAGGGCGGCAGCGGCGGACGAGGCCAGCAGGCATCGAGTCCGGCGGATCGGCACTCGGCTCCGGCGCGGTGGTGAAGGTTTGCCACGGTGGCACCTCCGTGTCGGCACAGGGGACGTGTCGGCACAGCCCGCGTCGCACAGGTCGCGTCCACACCATAATGACGAGGATTTGGCCGATCTGACAGGCGTTCCACCCGGACGTGTTGATCAACGCCCGCTTCGTCACCCGAGGTGACGGCATTTACCCCCGACAGCGGGAAACCCCGCCACAGCCGACAGTCGGCCGTGACGGGGTCTCCGTGAAAATTCGCTCAGGCGTCTACTTGCGACCGGTCGCCCGACCAGAGGGTGTGGAAGCTGCCCTCGCGGTCGGTGCGGCGGTAGGTGTGCGCGCCGAAGAAGTCGCGCAGGCCCTGGATCAGGGACGCGGGCAGGCGCTCGGACCGCAGCCCGTCGTAGTACGCCAGCGCGGACACGAAACCGGGCGCGGGCACGCCGGCGGTCACGGCCTTCACCACGACCCGCCGCCACGCCGCCTCGGCCGACCGCACGGCGTCCCGGAAGTAGTCGTCCACCAACAGCGACGGCAACTCCGGCGCCTTGTCGTACGCCTCACGGATCCGGTCCAGGAACCGGGCCCGGATGATGCAGCCGCCACGCCAGATGGTGGCCATCGCGCCCAGGTCGAGGTCCCAGCCGTACTCGGCGCTCGCCGCCCGCATCTGGTCGAAGCCCTGCGCGTACGCGACGACCTTGGACGCGTACAGCGCCTGCCGCACGTCCTCGACCAGCGACTCGTCCGCCCCGCCCGCGACCTCGGCCGGCCCGAACGCCTCGCGCACCGCCTGCCGCTGCCCCGCCCGCCCGGACAGGGACCGCGCGAACACCGCCTCCGCGATACCCGTCACCGGCACGCCCAGCTCCAGCGCCTCCTGCACGGTCCAGCGGCCGGTGCCCTTCTGCTCGGCCTCGTCCGCGATCACGTCGACCAGCGCGGCGCCGGTCTCCGCGTCCACGTGGCCCAGCACCTCGGCGGTGATCTCAACCAGGTACGACTCCAGGTCGCCGCTGTTCCAGCCGCGGAACACCTCGGCCACGTCGGCGGGCGTCATGCCGCCGACCCGGTGCAGCAGGTCGTACGCCTCGGCGATGAGCTGCATGTCGGCGTACTCGATGCCGTTGTGCACCATCTTCACGAAGTGCCCGGCGCCGTCCGGCCCGACGTGCACGCAGCACGGCACGCCGTCGACCTTGGCCGCGATGTCCTCCAGCACCGGCCCGAGGTGCTCATAGGACTCCTTGGGCCCGCCCGGCATGATCGACGGGCCGTTCAGCGCGCCTTCCTCGCCGCCGGAGATGCCCGCGCCGACGAAGAGCAGCCCGACCTCCTTCAACGCGGCCTCGCGGCGGCGGGTGTCGGCGTAATGCGCGTTGCCGCCGTCGATCACCATGTCGCCCGGCTCCAGCAGGGGCACGAGCTCGTCGATGACGGCGTCGGTCGGCCCGCCCGCCTTGACCATGATGATGATCTGGCGCGGCGTCTGGAGGCTCCCCACGAGCTCTTCCAGCGTCTCCGCGGGCACGAAGTCGCCCTCGTGGCCGTGTTCGGAGATGAGCGCCTTGGTGCGGGCGTGGCTGCGGTTGTGCACGGCGACGCGGTAGCCGTGTCGGGCGAGGTTGCGCGCCAGGTTGCTGCCCATGACGGCGAGCCCGGTGACGGCGATCCGCGCGGATGCCTCGGAGGTGGTCATCTGCACAGCCTGCCTAAATCCGCGCCCGCGCGCACCTGTGTGACACCCCTGAATGCCCGTTGCGCAGTGCGGCGTCGATCACTCCTGTAACGTCCTGAAACAGGAGTGGAACAGGGGGCGTGGATGGCCAGGGCGACGGTGCGGGACGTGGCGAAGGCGACCGGCCTGTCCATCGCGACCGTCTCCAGGGTGCTGAACGGCCAGGCCAACGTCGCCGCGCACACCCGTGAGCTGGTGCTGAAGGCCGTTGCCGGCTTGGGTGCGGAGGCGCCGAGGCCGCGTGGCGCGAAGCCGGCCGGGCCGATCTACGTGCGCTGCCCGTACCTGCTCACCGACTACTTCGGACTGATCGTGTCCACGGTCGCCGAGACGTTGTCGCTGCACCACCGGCAGGTCCTGCTGAACGCCGGCACGTCGGCGCAGCGCGCGTCCGTCCTGCCCGGCCTGGCCGCCCGGTCCGACATCGGCGGCGCGATCCTGATACTGCCGCCGGAGCCGGTCGAGGAGCTGGTCCGGTTGCGGGACCGGCGGTTCCCGTTCGTGGTGGTCGACCCGCGCACCGAGCTGCCGCGCGACGTGGCCTCGGTGTCCGCGGCGCACTTCGCGGGCGCGCGGCGGCTGATGGCGCACCTGGTGGAGCTGGGCCACCGGCGGATCGGGATCATCGGCGGACCGGGTGACTGGCTGGCGAGCGACGGCAGGCTCGCGGGGTACGCGGCGGCGTTGTCAGACGTCGGCGTGCTGCCGTCGGCGGAGCTGTTGCGGCACGTGGACGAGCCGACCACGGAGAACGGTTACCTGGTCGCGCGCGACCTGCTCGACCTGCCCGACCGGCCCACCGCGTTGGTCGCGTTCAACGACAAGATGGCGGTCGGGGCGTTGCGGGCGGCCCGCGAACACGGGCTGGACGTGCCGCGCGACCTGTCCGTCGCCGGTTTCGACGACCTCGACCTCAGCCGTGCCACGCGACCGGAACTGACCACCGTGCGGCAGCCGTTGCAGGAGATGGGCCGGATGGCCGTGACGCTGCTGATGCGGCTCCTGGACCGGCACGAGCTGGAAGCGCTGCACGTCGAGCTGGCCACGGAACTGGTGGTCAGGGCGTCCACAGGCCCTGCGCCGCGCGTCTGACGCACCCTCTTTTCACGGTCTTTACCGGGTTTCACCGGGCCCGATCGGCGGCCTTGACACGGGTTGCGCGCCATTGTTTCCTTCAGGTGCGCAGATGTTCCAGAAATGTTCCATTCTGTTTCAGTCGCCGATGACCCTGTGCACAACGTCGTGAAAGGAGTCCGAGGTGCCCTCTCCCCACCGTCGGGCGTTCATCAGCACCGGTATAGCCGTGATCACACTCGCGGCCGCCGTCACCGCCTCGTCACCCGCCTCCGCCGCGGGCGAGACGGTCAACGTCTACCTGACCACCACGTCCGACTCGGGCGGCCGGACCGTCACCCGCGGCCTCGCCCAGCAGCCGTCCGTCGCGTTCGGCACGAACGGCGGCAGCGCGAACCACACCATCACCGTCAACGAGGGCACCACCTACCAGCAGTTCGAGGGCGGCGGCGCGTCGATCACCGACACCACCGCGTACCTGCTGCGCGGAGGTCCCGTCTCGGCCGCCACGCGGGACGCGGTGATGCGCAAGCTGTTCCACCCGGTCGACGGCATCGGCCTGTCGTTCGTGCGCAACCCGATCGGCGCGTCCGACCTGTCCCGTCCGGGCCACGTCTCGCTCGACGACACGTGCTGCGACCTGAACGACTTCGGCGCCAACGGCTACGACACGAACGTCCGCCTCCTCACCCAGCAGGCACGCCAGCTCAACCCCGCCCTCACGGTGAAGGGCGTGCCGTGGAGCGCGCCGGGCTGGATGAAGGACAACGGGCGCATGGACCAGATGGGCTGGCTGAAGTGGGAGCACTACCCCACGTACGCCCAGTACCTGGTCAAGTACGTGCAGAGCTACCAGGCGGCCGGCGTGCCGCTCAAGTACATCTCGGTGCAGAACGAACCCAACTGCTGCCAGGCCTCCAACCCGACCGCGATGAACTACCCCGGCATGGCCTGGAACCCGGCCGGGCTGGTCGAGTTCACCAAGAACTTCGTCTACCCGGCGTTCCGCGCGGCGGGCATCACCACCAAGGTGCTGGTGCACGACTGGAACTACGGCGACTACGCCAACTTCGGCGCGGCCATCCTCGGTGACGCGGGCGTTCGCAACGACCCGCTGTTCGGCGGCATCGCGTGGCACGACTACTTCGGCGAGCCGGCCGTGGGCACGCAGGTGCACAACCAGTACCCGAACGTGAAGCAGTTCAGCACCGAGCACTCCGGCGGCACGTGGGTCTCGAACCAGCACAACGAGGACATGGGCGACATCGTCGAACACGCCCGCAACTGGAGCTCCAGCATCGTGAAGTGGAGCCTGGCGCTGAACCAGAACATGGGGCCGCACAACGGCGGCTGCGGCACGTGCACCGGGCTGATCACCGTCCAGGAGGGCGGTTCGCGGGCCGGTCAGGTGGACTACACGATCGAGTACTACACCACCGGTCACCTGACGAAGTTCGTCAAGCCGGGCGCGCACCGGATCGACTCCACCGCGAACGGCACGGTGCAGAACGTCGCCTACCGCAACCCGGACGGCTCGAAGGCCCTGATCGCGCACAACGGCGGCACGTCGTCCCAGTCGATCCGGGTGAACTGGGGCAACCAGTCCTTCACCTACACGCTGCCGGCCCGCACGTCGGCGACGTTCACCTGGCAGGGCACGCCGGGCAGTGGCGGCGGCACGGGCGGTGGCGCGATCACCGGTCTGGCCGGCAAGTGCGTCGACATCGCGGGCGGCAGCAGCGTGGACGGCACGGCCGTGCAGCTGTACACGTGCAACGGCACCTCGGCGCAGCAGTGGTCGCGGCCCGGTGACGGCACGCTGCGGGCGCTGGGCAAGTGCCTCGACATCAAGGACCACGGCACCGCCGACGGCGCTCAACTCCAGCTGTGGAGCTGTGCGGGCGGGGCGAACCAGCAGTGGACCTACACGGCGGGCCGCGACCTGGTGAACCCGGCGACCGGCAAGTGCGTGGACGTCACCGGCAACACCAGCGCCGACGGCACCAGGCTCCAGATCTGGACCTGCACCGGCGGGGCGAACCAGAAGTGGAACGTGGCCTGACCGCTGTCGTCTGACCGGTCTGACCCCTGTGGTCCAACGCAACTGCCACGTGCGGCCCGGCCCGTCACCGCACGACCGGCGACGGGCCGGGTACCGCGGAGCGCCCGCCACCGCACCACCGGTGGCGGGCGCTCACCTAACCGGTGGCGCGATAGGCCTCGCCGGCCCGGTTCGGCGCACCGCCGGGCAGGTACAGCCCCGTGCCCGGCTTGTCCGCGGGGAGCGCGAACCACGCATAGCGCTCCACATAGGACAGATCCTCCAACATCCGTGACGACGCGCCCGCGAAGTCCGCCAGCTCCTGCTCGCCCGGATAGCGCACACCGCCGCCGGAGAAGTCCATCAACGAGTACTCGGTGAGCCAGATCGGCAAGTCGTAGCGCGCTCGGACGGCGTCGAGGTAGTTCTTCAGGTGACCGACGGCGGCCGGGCCGAAGTCCGAGCCGTACCAGTGCAGCGTGATGAAGTCGACCCGCAGCCCGCGTTCCCGCGCGCCGGCCATGAACCGGTCGAGCCAGCCGCCGGCCTTGTCACCGCTGTGCGCGACGGCCGGGCTGCCCAGCCGCATCCCCGTCGCCTGGAGTCGCGGCCACAGGTCCAGCGCCTGCTCCACCGTCATGTCCGACTGCTCGGCGAGGTCCGGTTCGTTGAAGCCGAGCAGCGTGGTGCCCTGGCCCTTGACCGCTTCGAGGTTCTCGGGCGTCATGGTCTTCGCGCCCCAGATCATCGGCACGTACTCCACACCGGGCGCCTGCACGTTCTCCCTGGTGGTGGCCCAGTTGTAGAACCAGCCCGCGCCGACGTCCGACAGCGCCCGCGTCACGCCGTCGAAGTGCCAGGTGCTGACGCCCTTCTTGATCGACTTGGTGACCGGTGCGGGTGCCGGAGCGGGAGCCGGTGTCGGGGTTGGTGTGGACGCGGGCGGCTGAGGAGTGGTCGTTCCGGCGGTCGTGGGCGCGAGGGTGGTGGTCGTCGTCGTCACGCTGACCGGCGCGGCGACCGACACCTGCTGCCGCTCTACGGGCAGCAGCACGACGGCGCCCGCCACCGCGGCCACGGCCGCCGCCGCGATCAACGGCTTGGTGGCGGCGTTCGCCCAGAACCCCTTCTTCGCCACGGCGACCACAGACTCCACGCCCACCGGCTCCACACCCTGCGCCGGGAGCAGGTCGAACCCGGCCGGCAGCGGCACGAGCGGAATCCTGGCCAGCAGCCCGTCCACCGCCGCCAAGTCGTCGAACCCGCGCGCACACCGGTCACACTCCCGCGCGTGTCGCACGATCCGCTTGCGCCACAACGCACTCGGCTGCCCGTCCCAATCCCCGATCACCACGGCCAGCTCACCGCACCGCGGCAGGGCGAGCACCCGCACGACCACCCGTGCCGAGTCGAGCTGCGCCTTCATCCGCTGCACCCGCACGGCCGCGTGCTGCGGCGTGAGGTCGAGCGCGGATGCCAGCTCCGCCCGCGTGATCCGGCCGACCTGCTCCATCCACCACAGGGACAGAAGCTCGCGGTCGTCGTCGCCGATCCACCGGGTGGCCGCCACGACCTCCCGGCGCTGCCCGGTGAGCTGGAGCCGGGTGACGGTCAGGTCGGCGAAGTCCGCGCCCGGATCGGCGATGTCCACGGGTTCCGCGTCGGCGAGGGGCAGCCGGGTCCGGTGGTGGTCGCGCACCTGGTTCAGGGCGATGGCCAGCAGCCACGACCGGAACGACTCGGGCTCACGCAGCTTCGGCAGCCCGTTCAGCGCGCGGAGCATGGTCTCCTGGACAACGTCGTCCGTGTCCGGGTGCCCGGCCAGGGCGTGCCCCACCACGTTGTAGACCAGCGGCAGGTAGGCCGCCACCAGCGCGTCCAACGCGCCCGGCTCGCCCCGCTGCGCGGCCGTCACCGCCGCGGCGTCCCCTGGTGTGCGCATACCGTTCCCCTCGTCCGAGTCGGGCTCTTACCCACCGGAGACGGTCGGACGGCGACACGATAACGAGAATCACGCGGCGAGGACCGAGGCGGCCATGCCGAGGAGCGCCGCGCCGCACAGCCGCTCGAACACCGGCCGCACCTTCGGCCGTGACAGCAGCACGGCCAGTCGGCCCGCCAACGGCACCACCACGGCCCAGAAGCACGCGAACACGCCCACCGCGACGGCCGACAGCAGCGCCGCCTGGGGCAGTGGCGGCGAGGCCGGGTCCATCGCCTGCGGGACGAGGCTGAGGAACGTCAGCATCACCTTCGGGTTGAGCAGGTCGCACAGCACACCGCGCAGGAACAGCGACCGGTCCGACTTCGGCGCCCTGGTGATCGGCCCACCGGCCCGCGCCGCCCGCAACGTCATCACGCCGAGGTACGCCAGGTACAGCGCGCCCACCGCCTTGACCGCGAGCAACGCCGCCGGCACCGCCGCGACCAGCGCGGACAGCCCCACCGTGGCCAGCCCGGCGTGCACCAGGAGCCCGGTGACCACGCCCGCCGCCGTCACCGCGCCGTACCGCAGGCCGCGCACCGCGTTCCCGGTGACCAGCACGAAATCAGGGCCGGGCACGACGGTGACGACGACGAGCGCGAGCAGGAAGGAGGTCCAGGCGATGTGCACGCCGGCATCCTCGGTCACACGTTCGGGTGTATTCCACCTGACGGTTACAGTATTCGGTTGTGAACGAGACAGCCGAACTGGATTCGGTCGACTGGCTGATCCTGGAGGCGTTGCAGAACGACGCGACGCTGCCGAACCGGAGCCTCGCGGAGCGCGTGGGCATCGCGCCGTCCACGTGCCTGCAACGGGTGCGCAGGCTGCGGGACCTCGGCGTGATCACCGGCTTCCACGCCGTGGTCGACCCGCGCACCACCGGCCTGCCGCTGGAGGCGGTGATCTCGGTGAACGTCCGGCCGCACACGAGGCCGGTGGTGGCCGGGTTCCGGCGGTTCGTGATGGCGCAGCCGGAGACGCGGTCGCTGTTCCACGTCAGCGGGCAGGCGGACTTCCTGGTGCACATCGCGGTGGCGGACAGCACGCACTTGCAGGCGTTCCTGATGGACAAGATCGCGTCGCGCACGGAGGTGCGGAACCTGACCAGCTCGGTGGTGCTGGAACGGGTCGAGACGCGTGCCCTCACGCCGCCGAACGACCTGCGCCCCACCCACCGCAGGCGGCGCGTCTAGATTTCTTGGTATGGACCCTGACGAGTTCCGGCGGATCGGCCACGAGGTGGTCGACTGGATCGCCGACTACCGTGCGCGGATCGAGGACTTCCCGGTCAAGTCGCAGGTCGAGCCGGGTTGGGTGCGGGGGCAGTTGGGCGCGCTGCCCGAACAGGGCGAGGGCTTCGACGCCCTGCTCGCCGACCTGGACCGGGTCGTGCTGCCCGGCACCACGCACTGGCAGCACCCGGGGTTCTACGCCTATTTCCCGGCGAACGCGTCCCTGCCGTCGGTGCTGGGCGACCTGCTGTCGTCGGGCCTGGGCGTGCAGGGCATGTTGTGGTCCACCTCGCCCGCCGCCACCGAGGTCGAGCAGCACCTGATGGACGAACTCGTCGGCGCGATGGGCCTGCCCGCCCGGTTCCTCGGTGGTGGCGTCATCCAGGACACCGCGTCGTCGGCCGCGTTGGTCGCGCTCCTGGCCGCGCTGCACCGGACGTCAGGTGGGAAGTGGCGGCAGACCGGCGTGGACGGCAGCGAGACGGTGTACGTGTCGTCGCAGACCCACTCGTCCGTCGAGCGCGCCGCACGCATGGCCGGACTGGGTGAACAGGCCGTCCGGTCGATCGAGGTGGACGCGGCGCTGGCCATGCGCGTGGACGACCTGGCATCGCGGATCAGGTCCGATGTCGAGGCGGGCCGCAAGCCGGTCATGGTGTGCGCGACGATCGGCACCACCGGCACGGGCGCGGTGGACCCGGTGCGCGAGATCGCTTCGCTGTGCGCCGAGCACGGCATCTGGCTCCACGTGGACGCCGCGTGGGCCGGTCCGGCGGCGCTGTGCCCGGAGTTCCGGGGCTTGTTCGACGGTCTGGACCAGGCCGACTCGTTCACCGCGAACGCGCACAAGTGGATGCTGACGGCGTTCGACCTGACCCTGTTCTGGACGGCGCACCCGGACGTGCTGGTGGACGCGCTCACGATCCTCCCGGAATACCTCCGCAACACCGCGACGGAGTCGGGCGCGGTGGTCGACTACCGGGACTGGCAGATCCCGCTGGGTCGGCGGTTCCGGGCGTTGAAGCTGTGGTCGGTGCTGCGCTGGTACGGCTTGGAGGGCGTGCGCGCGCACCTGCGTGGTCACGTCGAACTGGCGGCGCTGCTCGAATCGTGGGTCACGGCGGACGACAACTGGACCCTCGTCGCCCCGCGCTCCCTCTCCCTGCTCACCATCGCCCACCGCGACGGCGACGAACCCACCAAGGCCGCGATGGACCGCGTCAACGCGGCCGGCGAAGCGTTCATCACCCACACCACCGTCAACGGCCGCTTTGCGATCCGCATCGCCATCGGCGCCGAGTCCACCCGACAACACCACGTCCGCGCGCTATGGGACGCGCTGAGCGCTTAGCGGCGGAGCAGCGCGTCGAGGTCGAAGACAACCGGGAAGGGGCTCGGGATCTCGACCTTCCCGGTGCCGCCGCCAACGTGCTCGTACTCGCCGTCCACCAGGGTGAACGCGGTGAGCGTGATCGGCTCGTCGAGTTCGACCAGCCAGTAGTGCGGAATGCCGGCGTCGGCGTACTCCATCGGCTTCACCACGCGGTCCACTCGCCCCGTCCCCGGCGACACGATCTCGACCGTGAGCAGGACGTCATCGGGATCGAATCGCTTCGGATACTCCTCGGCACGCTCTGTCGGGACGATCACCATGTCCGGTGCACGCATCGTTATCGGAGGCGTCGGGTCGATCAGGACGTCGACATCCGGGACCGCCACCACGTCGGGAGGCAGTTGCTCATCGAGCCAAGTTCCCAATCGCTTCATCGCCAATTGGTGCTTGGGCGCCGGCTTCGGGGCCGCTACCAAGACTCCTTCGACCAGCTCGACGTGGTGCGACTCGTCCTCCGGTAGCGCGTCCCACTCTTCAAGTGTGAGCAAGTGGTCAGGCCAGGGCATGGCGCTCATCGCGACCCCACCTCTCATTGCGCGCTCCATTGACTGCACAACGTAGCTGATCGACTACAGGACCCGGAGCAAGCCCTCTTGCACCACGGTAGCCACCAAGTGGCCGTCCTGGCTGTAGAAGCGGCCCGTCGCCAGCCCGCGCGCGCCCGACGCCGACGGTGAGGCGCAGTCGTACAGGAACCACTCGTCCGCACGGAAACGGCGGTGGAACCACATGGCGTGGTCGAGGCTGGCGCCCAGGACCTTGTCGGTGCCCCAGTACACGCCGTGGCGGACCAGCACCGAGTCGAGCAAAGTCATGTCCGACGCGTACGCCAGCACGCACACGTGCAGCAGGTCGTCGTCCGGCAGCTTGCCGTCCGCCCGCATCCACACCTGGCTGCGCGCCTCACCCGGCCCCACCTCACGCGCCCGCCACGGCGGCTCCGTCACGTACCGGATGTCGATGGGCCGGGGCAACCGCGCCATGCCGATCTTCTCCAGGTACCCGGCCGCCGATTCGGCGTACGTGGGCAGGGAGGACGGCGGCGCGACGTCGGGCATCGGCTCCTGGTGGTCCAGGCCGGGCTCGTCCAACTGGAACGACGCCGAGAGGGCGAAGATCGCCTTGCCGTGCTGGACGGCCACCACGCGGCGGGTGGTGAAGGACCGTCCGTCCCGGATGCGGTCCACTTCGTACACGATCGGGACGGTCGGATCGCCGCCGCGGATGAAGTACGAGTGCAGCGAGTGCACCCGGCGTTCCGGCGGGACGGTCCTCCCGGCGGCCACCAGGGCCTGACCGGCGACCTGCCCGCCGAACACCCGCACGGGCGATTCGGCGGGCGACACCCCGCGGAAGATGTTCTCCTCGATGCGCTCCAGGTCGAGCAGCGCCACGAGGCGGTCGAGCACGGGCTGCCCGTGCGGCACGCCGTCGGTGTCCAGTGGAACGTCCGAGAACTCGGCGGAAGCCGCGGCGCGGGCAGCCTCGGTCACGTCAACTCCTAAGCGTGGTCGTCCTCTCCCAGGCGGTGGACCCGGATGAGGTTCGTCGAGCCGATGGTGCCAGGCGGCGAGCCTGCCACGACCACGACGAGGTCGCCGGGCTGGTACCGGCCGATGTCGATCATCGACAGGTCCACCTGGCGGACCATCTCGTCCGTCGAGTCCACCTTAGGCACGATGAACGTCTCGGTGCCCCAGGTGAGAGAAAGCTGACTGCGCACGCTGGGCTCCGGCGTGAACGCCAGCAGCGGCAGCGGCGTGTGCAGGCGGGCGAGCCGCCGCACCGTGTCACCGGACTGGGTGAAGGCGACCAGCGCCTTCGCGTTCAGCCGCTCGCCGATGTCCCGCGCCGCGTACGAGATCACGCCGCGCTTGGTGCGCGGGACGTGCGTCAGCGGCGGGACCACGGTGGACTCGGTCTCGACGGCCTCGATGATGCGGCCCATCGTCTTGACCGTCTCGATGGCGTACCGGCCGACCGACGTCTCACCGGACAGCATCAGCGCGTCCGCTCCGTCGAGCACCGCGTTCGCGACGTCCGACGTCTCGGCGCGGGTCGGCCGGGAGTTGGTGATCATCGATTCGAGCATCTGGGTGGCCACGATGACCGGCTTGGCGTTCTCGCGGGCGATCTGGATGGCCCGCTTCTGCACCAGCGGCACGTGCTCCAGCGGCAGCTCGACGCCCAGGTCGCCACGGGCGACCATGACGCCGTCGAAGGCGAGGACGATCGCTTCGAGGTTGTCGACCGCCTCCGGCTTCTCGATCTTGGCGATGACCGGCTTGCGGCCGTGGCCCACGCGGTCCATGACCTGGTGGACCAGGTCGATGTCCGCGGGCGAGCGCACGAACGACAGGGCGATGAAGTCCACGCCCAGGTTGAGGGCGAACTCGAGGTCCTCGATGTCCTTCTCGGACATGGCGGGCACGGACACGTCCATGCCGGGCAGCGAGAGGCCCTTGTTGTTGCTGACCGGGCCACCCTCGGTGACCTCGCAGACCACGTCCGGGCCGTCGACCTCGGTGACCACGAGGCCCACCTTGCCGTCGTCCACCAGCAGCCGGTCGCCGACCTTGGCGTCCTGCGCCAGCTGCTTGTAGGTGGTGGAGACGCGGTCGTGGGTGCCCTCGACCTCCTCCACCGTCACCCGGACGATGTCACCGTTGCGCCACTCGACCGGGCCGTTGGCGAACCGGCCCAGGCGGATCTTGGGTCCTTGCAGGTCGGCCAGGATGCCCACCGCACGGCCCGAGGCGTCGGCCGCGGCGCGGACGAGCTCGTAGACCTGCTTGTGGTCGGCATGACTGCCGTGACTGAAGTTCATCCGGGCAACGTCCATACCGGCCGCCACCAACTCGTTGACCTTGTCCTCGGTCGCGGTGGCAGGGCCCATCGTACAGACGATCTTCGCGCGTCGACTCACGTCTCAGGAGAGTAGTCGCTGTCACTGGACCGATCAGGATGTACCGGGGGGTAACGTCCGCGAAACCGGCAGAATCTGCCCGGTGGGCGTCAGAATCCTTCCGTTCGTGGTCGCTGCGTTGCTCAGCGTCATCGTGTTGTTCACCCCCGCGTCAGGTGTGCCGACCGCGCCGCCGGGCACCGACAAGGTGGTGCACTTCCTGCTGTTCGCCCTGCTCACGGCCACCGGGCGGTACGGCAGGCTGCCGCTCACGCCACTGGTCGCGGGCCTGATCGGTTACGCCGCGGTCTCGGAAGTGTTGCAGTGGCTCATCACCGCGCTGGGTCGCGGCGGCGACGTCCTGGACGGACTGGTGGATGTGGCCGGAATCGCATTCGGCTACCTGATCGCGAGGCGGAGACCGGTCAGCGGAAGCCGACCTCGGTGAGCCCGATGTGGTCGGCGCACCAGTCCACGAACGGGGTCGCCTCGCGCCACGCGTCGCGCACGCGGTCCAGGCATTCCGGCTCGTGCAGCACGTCGTCCGGCGGCCACACCTTCGCCACGTAGAGGCGCTTGTGCTTGAGCAGCTCGATCCGGGGGTGGTCGGGGTCGAAGCCGCGCGGTGCCCGCTTGAGCTTGTCGCCGCGCAGCTCCCAGCCGGTGCGGGCGAGCTTGGCGAGCAGCTTCTCCAGCGCACGTCCGCGCACGTCGTCCGTCACGGATTCGCGGAAGCGTGCGAGCTGGTCGGACGCCATGGCGAACGACCCACCGGCCACGAACAGCCCTTCGGTGCCGATCTGGACGTAGTGCGCCCCGCCGCCGCGGCCCAGCTCGACCACACCGCCACAGTGGTCCTTATAGGGGGTCTTGTCCTTGCTGAACCGCACGTCACGGTAGGGCCGGAAGACTTTTCCCTTGCCGAATTCCGGCTCCAAGGCGGCGAGCAGCGCCTCCATGGGCGCGCGGACGTCCTCCAGGTAGACGTTCTTGTGGTCCTCCCAGTACGCCTTCGAGTTGTCGACCTGGAGGCCGTCGTAGAAGTCGATGGCGTGTTCGCCGAAGCCGGTGAATTCCACGGCGCCCAGCTTACGTTCGTCCATAGGTGGCTCATTCGAACGCCCTATCGCACAGCATGACCGACCTGTCACGTTCTGTGCATAATCGCCGGGTGGGTAGGAAAGCGGCGCTGGCCGGCTGGTTGCGGGGGCTCGACGCACAGGACATCCGGGACATATTGGCGCTGCGCAAGGACGCCGCGGAAGGTCGGCCGCAATCGCTGCGCGCGCTGGCGGACGAGATGGCCACGGCGGCGTCGTTGCGGACGGCCGTCGAAGGGTTGGACCAGGCCTGCCGTGACGTGTTGGACACCGCCCTGCGGCTCGGTGACGAGGTCGGTGTGGACGTGCTGGCGGACCAGTTGCGCTGCAACGGGAAGGCGTCGCGGGCGGAGTTGAAGCGGACGTTGGGCGAGTTGCGCGCGCGGGCGCTGCTGTGGTCGGTGGGCGGGAAGCTGGTCAGTTCGCCGGGTCTGCGGCTGTTGGAGGAAGAGCCGCCGCGCCGGATCACGCCCGCGCCGCGCACGCCACGCCGTGCGGCCCAGCACCGCGGTTTCGCCGACCGGGCCGCGATCGCGCCTGCGACGTCCACTGTGGATGGTGTGACGCGGCTGGTGGAGCTGTGCGACGTCGAGCAGGTGACGTGCCGGACCGGGGTGGGGCTGCGGGAGCTGCGGCGGATCGCCGGCCTGCTGAGGACCGAGGAGTGCCGGGCGCGGCTGTGGCTGGACCTGGCGTTGGAGGCGCGGTTGCTCGCGGCGGACGACGGTCGGTTGGCGCCGACGAGCGGGTCGGACGCGTGGCGGGACGAGTCGCCCGCCAGTCGGCTGACGGCGCTGGCCGACGCTTGGCCGCGGATGGCGTGGACGCCGGGCAAGCAGCGGGCGGCGTCGGCGGAGCCGGCTTCGAACGAGTTCGGCGACCGGACGCGGCGGGGCGTGCTGGAGCGGTACGCGCTGTTGGGCGAGGACGAGGCGTACGAGCACCGGCACGAGGTGGTGGCGGACCTGGTGTGGACGCGGCCCGCGGTGCACGGGCGGACGGCGACCGAGGCGGCGCTGGTGGAGGCCGAGTCGGTGGGCCTGGTGGCGTTGGGCGCGTCGACCGCGCTGGGCCGGGCGGTGTTGGCGGGCGTCACGGCGGAGGTGGCCGACCGGTTCGTGCCGCCCGCCGCCACGACCGCGCACCTGCGGCCGGACCTGACCGCGGTGGTGGCCGGGTTGCCGTCGCGCGAGCTGAGCGGGGTGCTGGACCTGGCGGCGGACTGCGCCACGGGCGGGTGGCGGTTCAGCGGGGCGAGCGTGCGGCGGGCGTTGGACGCGGGGCACGAGCCGGACGCGTTGCTGGCGCGGTTGGCGTCGGTGGCCGAGCACGGCGTGCCGCCGACGTTGGAGCACCTGGTGCGGGAGGTGGCGCGGCAGCACGGGCGGATCACGGTGACGCCGGTGGCGTGCTGCGTGCGGACGGAGGACCCGGCGCTGTTGCGGGAGATCGCCGGGCACCGGCTGCTGACGCCGTTGTCGTTGCAGCACCTGGGGCCGACGGTGTTGGCGTCGTCGCAGCCGGTCGCCGAGACGTTGGCGTTGCTGCGGGCGGCCGGTTACGCGCCGACGACGTCGACGGCGGACGGGATCGCGATGGTGGAGCGGGTGTCCCGGCGCCGGGTCGAGCCCCCGCCTCCGCGCGTGGCCGAGGGCGCGTGGCGGATGCCGTTGACGGGGCAGGAGCTGGCGAAACTGGCGACGGCGCTGGTGGAGCGGGAGCGGCCGAGGCCCAGGTTCGTGGTGCCCACGGCGGACTCGCAGCGGATCGGGACGGTGCGGCTGCTGCGGGACCAGTCGCTGGTGCTGCGGGATTCGGAGGTCGTGCTGCTGGCGGAGGCGTTGGCCGGCCGGACGTCGGTGGAGATCGCCGTGGCGAACGGGCCGAGGAGCACGGTGAAGCACGTGATCACGCCGGTGGACCACGCGGCGGGCAACCTGAAGGCCAGCCGCGCGCCTCGCGGTGAGCACTGCGAGTTCCTGGTCAGCCACATCCGTTCGGTGCGCGCGGTGACCGGGGTCTGACCGCGCTACCACGAGGTGAGCCCCGACGCGGTTCGCGCGTCGGGGCTCTCGTCGGCGGGCGAGGTCAGGGCAGGTGGAGTTCCACCTGCGCCGTCGCGCCCGCCCCCGCGGTGACCTCGGACGGTGGTCCGGTCCGGTCGTCCTTGGTGGCGGTGAACTCGTAGCGGCCCGCGGCCAGGTGCCATTCGTAACGGCCGTCCGGTCCGGAGAAGACCGCCAGTTCCGGCACGGGCAGCGGTGGTGAGTCGAGCGACTTCGGTTGCACCAGGGCGCCGTCGACGGGACGGCCACCCTGGTCCACGACCACGCCGGTGACGGTGGCCTGGGTGTTCGTCAGGGGCGGCTGGGGGTCCTGGTCCGACGTGCCGGATTCCCGACCGCACGCCCCGAGCACCAGCATGCCGATCAGCAGGACCGCTCGCATGCGGAGTGGACGTCGCACGATCTGCTCCTCTCGGTCATCTGCAGGACGGAACGGCCGGGCTTCGCGGTTGCGTCAACGCCGATTCTCGACGCCAATTCCCAGTGCCGATTCGCGGCGCCTGTCCTCAGCGTCTGTTCGCGGCGCCTGTCCTCAGCGTCTGTTCGCGGCGTCTGTCCTCAGCGCCAGCCGAGGACCAGGTTGAACCGGCTCTCGGTGATGCGCGGCCCGCTGTTGTGCGCGCCCGAGCCGACACCGTAAGCGTGGAACGCGAGGGAGCACCGGCCGGAGCACCCGGACGACCCTGCCGCGCGCACGGTGTGCACCGAGCTGCCGCTGTTGCCGCCCACGGTGTCGTTGTCGTAGTACAGGCGCAGCGAGTTGCTCACGCGGACCTGGTCGGAGTGGATCCACTGCTGCTGGGACTTGTCGCCGGGGTAGCCCTGGATCGTGGTGGAGGTGCCGTTGAGCGACGCGGTGGTCCAGTACGCGCCGTACCAGCCGGTCGTGTTGCCGATGGAGCAGTTCAGGCTCGCGCCGCCGTAGTCGGCGTCGGCGCTGCCGTCCACGGTCCAGCCGGTGTTGGACCGCAAGGTCGCGGCGGTGCAGGAGCCGTACGGGTAGGTGGTCCCGTTGGCGCCGGGGTAGAACCTGAGCTGGCCGGTGTACCAGCCGGTGCTCTGGTTGAACACGCAGTGCCCGGCGGTGAGCACGAGGCTCGCGCCGAACATCCAGCCGGTGCAGTGCAGCCGCTCGACACCGCTCACGGTGCGGGTGATGAGCACCGTGGCGCGGGCCGGGAAGCTCGTCGTCGGGTTGACCCGCACGCGGCCGTCCGCGCCGATGATCGACTGGGTGCCGAAGTCGTCGCCGGTGGGCGAGGAGTAGCCCTCGATCCGGTGCCCGGCGGGCACGCGCTGCGCCCCGTACGCGGTCACGTCGCTCGGCACGCCGGTGCCCTCGTAGCTGGACACGCCGCGCAGCCCGCGCGCCGACGCGGCCGACATGGTCACGCCTTCGGTGTCGCTCGCGCCCAGTTCCACGCCCTTCGACGCCCCCGCTGACGCCGTCGACACCAGCCCGAGCGTCGCCAGCAACGCGCTCGCGAGCACCACGCCGACACGTCTCGAAGATCTACGCATATTCACCGCGATATCCTTTCGTCGGGGAAAGGTTCTTCAATCGCTTAGGTCGCCGGAAACGTCGATCCGATACAGAAAAGGCGGAACTTCGCCCACTCGCCGACTCGAATGGTGCCACCGGCCCATTACCCGGCCATCCGATGGCGGCACAAGACCTATTCAGCCCAAGTGACGTGGAAATTATCGAAGGGACGATGTTGTCCAGCGACAGCGCTCTCGCCGCAGTGCTGGATGTGGAGTCGCCGGATCGGCGCGCGCACATCCGAAGCTTGATCGACAGCACCGAGGAGGGCTTGGACGACAAGATCCTGGCCCTGCTCGAAGACCATTCGGCGGTGAGGGCGGAACTCTGCCGCATCCTCGCGGAGCGGGACCGGGACCGGGACCCGTCTTACGTGCTCGCCTACTTCGCGCAGCAGCCGAAGCCCGGGAGAAAACCGGGCCGGATCGACGCCTGGATGCGCAGTCAGGCCTATCGCAGCCCTCTGGGGATCGTGCACGGGATTCCCCGTCTCCGTCGCGCGTCGGCGATCGAGCACTATCGACGGGACGTGACGAGTTGGCGGACGACCCGCCGGTTCAGCGCGGTGTTGTCCCTCGGTGACACGGCGGACCCGGCCGCGTTGCCGCTCGTCGTGAAGGCGTTGCGGGACCGGAAGTGGTACATCCGCGCGGAGGCCGCCGTGGCGCTCCGCCGGCTCATCAGGGACGGTGCCGTCGCACCGGAGGCGGTGGAGTCGGTGGCCGACGCTCTGGTGGCGTGCCTGTCCCACCGCAGACCGAAGGTCGTGGAGCATGCGGCGGCGGCGCTGTCGGCGCCTTTGCTGCGCGACCGGTTGGTGGAGGCACGGCGCTCGTCCCGGCTGAAACCGGCGAGCGCCGCGCTAGTGGACGCGGCACTCGAAGGCAAGGTGCCCGCACTGCCACCCATCTGGGTGGGTGACGTCGAAGGAGAATGACCAAGAAGGCCGCCCCGACGACGCTGTCGGGGCGGCCCAGGGGCGATCCGGCGGATCACACCACGGCGAGCGGAAGCATGTTGGGGATCACCGGGGACGGCAGGTCGGACGAGCCGGTCAGGTAGCGGTCCACCGCGTTGGCCACCGAACGGCCCTCGGCGATCGCCCACACGACCAGGGACGCGCCGCGGTGGGCGTCACCGCAGACGAACACGCCCGGCGACTGCGTCTGCCAGTCCGAGCCGCACGAGATGGTGCCGCGCGAGGTGAGCTGGATGCCGAGCCCGTCCAGCAACGGCATGTGCTCGACGCCCTCGAAGCCGATGGCCAGCAGCACCAGGTCCGCCGGCAGCACCTCGACCTCCTCGGACGTCGGCACCACCTGACGTCGGCCGGTGGCGTCCTTCTCCACCCGCACCTTGCGCAGCTGGATCTGCCGCACGTGCCCGTCCTCATCGCCGACGAACTTCTCGACCGCGACCGCGAACTTCCGCTCCCCCGCCTCCTCGTGCGCGGCGTAGGTGCGGAGGATCCAGGGCCACAGGGGCCAAGGCGACCGTGAATCGTCCCGAGTGGACGGTGGCATCGGGTACTGGTCGAGCTGCAACACCGAGGCCGCGCCCTGCCGGGACGCCGTGCCGTAGCAGTCCGCGCCGGTGTCGCCGCCGCCGATGATCACGACGTGCTTGCCCGCCGCGTCGATCGCCGGCGGACCGTCGCCCTCGCACGCGCGGTTCGCGGGCACCAGGTGTTCCATCGCCAGGTGGATGCCTTGCAGCTCACGGCCCGGCGTCGTCGTGTCGTCACGGCCGCGCAGAGCACCGACCGCGAGCACGACCGCGTCGAACTTCGACCGCAGCTCGTCCACCGTCAGGTCCACCCCGACCTCGCAACTGGTGACGAACTTCGTGCCCTCCTTGCGGAGCTGCGCGAGCCGCCGGTCCAGGACCTTCTTCTCCATCTTGAACTCGGGGATGCCGTACCGGAGCAGCCCGCCGAGCCGGTCGTCCCGCTCGAACACGGTGACCTCGTGCCCGGCGCGCGTCAGCTGCTGAGCCGCCGCCAGCCCGGCCGGACCGGAGCCGACGACCGCCACCCGCTTGCCCGACACCACCTGTGCCTGCACGGGCCGCGCGTAGCCCTGCTCCCAGGACACGTCGGCGATGGTCTCCTCGACCCGCTTGATGGCGACCGCGCCGCCCGCGTCGTGGCTGATCGCCAGCACGCACGCCGCCTCGCACGGCGCGGGGCACAGCTTGCCGGTGAACTCAGGGAAGTTGTTCGTCGCGTGCAACCGGTCCGACGCCAGCTCCCAGTCGCCGGTGCGGACCAGGTCGTTCCACTCCGGGATCAGGTTGCCCAGCGGGCAGCCGGCCGACCCTGAGTGGCAGAACGGGATGCCGCAGTCCATGCACCGCGTCGCCTGCGCGCGCACGTCCGCGTCACGCTGCTCCGCCGGGACGTCGAGGTAGACCTCGCTCCAGTCGGACAGCCGTTCCGCGGCGGGCCGCTTCTTCGGCTCGGCACGGGAGTGCTTGAGGAAACCGTACGGGTCAGCCACGGGAGGCCTCCATGATCGCCTGGTCGACGTCCCTGCCTTCCGCGCGGGCGAGCCTCATCGCTTCGAGCACGCGCTGGTAGTCACCGGGCATGACCTTGGTGAACGACGCGGAACGCCGGGGCCAGTCGCCGAGCAGCGAGGCGGCCACCGCCGATCCGGTGAGCTGGTGGTGGCGTTCCACCACTTCGCGCAGCCAGCGCAGGTCGTCCGCGCCGGGCCGCTGCAACTCGACCATGGCGGTGTTGACCGCCGCCGGGTCGAGGTCGAGCACGTACGCCACGCCGCCGGACATGCCCGCGGCGAGGTTGCGGCCGGTCGGCCCGAGCACCACGGCCCGGCCACCGGTCATGTACTCGAACGCGTGGTCGCCGACGCCCTCGGCGACGGCCAGCGCACCCGAGTTCCGCACGCAGAACCGCTCACCGACGCGTCCGCGCAGGAAGATCTCGCCGGACGTGGCGCCGTAGCCGATCACGTTGCCCGCGATGACCTGCTGCTCGGCCGCGAACGGCGCGTCCGGGTGCGGTCGGACGACGATCCGCCCGCCGGACAGGCCCTTGCCGACGTAGTCGTTGGCGTCGCCGACCATCTCCAGCGTGATGCCGCGCGGCACGAACGCGCCGAGCGACTGGCCGGCCGACCCGGTGAACGTCACGTGGATCGTGTCGTCGGGCAGGCCGTCGCCGCCGAACCGGCGCGTCACCTCGGCGCCGAGGAGCGTGCCGACGGTGCGGTTGACGTTGCGCAGCGGCAGTTCCAGCCGCACCGGCCGGGCGTCCTCCAACGCGGCGTCGGCGAGCTGGATCAGCGTGCGGTCCAACGCCTGCGCCAGCCCGTGGTCCTGTTCGCGGACCTTGCGCTTGGCCGTGTGGTACGGCGTCTCGGGCACCTCGAACACCGGCGACAGGTCCAGCCCGGCCGCCTTCCAGTGCTCGACGGCCTCGTCGGTCTTCAGCAGCTCGGCGTGGCCGACGGCCTCGTCGATGGTGCGGAAACCCAAGGACGCCAGCAGTTCCCGGGTTTCCTGGGCGACGAACTCGAAGAACGCCACCACGTGGTCGGCCTGCCCGGTGTACCGCTTGCGCAGCTCCGGGTTCTGCGTGGCCACGCCCACCGGGCACGTGTCCAGGTGGCAGACGCGCATCATGATGCAGCCCGCGACGATCAGCGGCGCGGTGGCGAAACCGAACTCCTCCGCGCCGAGCAGCGCGGCCACCACGACGTCACGGCCGGTGCGCAGCGCGCCGTCGACCTGCACCGTGATCCGGTCGCGCAAACCGTTGAGCAGCAACGTCTGCTGGGTCTCGGCGAGGCCGATCTCCCACGGCGTGCCCGCGTGCTTGAGCGAGTTCAGCGGGGACGCGCCGGTGCCGCCGTCGTGGCCGGAGATCAGCACCACGTCCGCGTGCGCCTTCGCCACGCCCGCCGCGACCGTGCCGACGCCGACCTCGCTGACCAGCTTCACGTGCACGCGGGCCTGCTCGTTGGCGTTCTTCAGGTCGTGGATCAGCTGCGCCAGGTCTTCGATCGAGTAGATGTCGTGGTGCGGCGGCGGGGAGATGAGGCCCACGCCCGGCGTCGAGTGCCGGGTCCGCGCGATCCACGGGTACACCTTGTAGCCGGGCAGCTGGCCGCCCTCGCCGGGCTTCGCGCCCTGCGCCATCTTGATCTGGATGTCGCTGGCGTTGACCAGGTACTCGCTGGTGACGCCGAACCGGCCGGACGCGACCTGCTTGACCGCGCTGCGCCGCTCCGGGTCGTACAACCGCTCCGGGTCCTCGCCGCCCTCACCGCTGTTGGACCGGCCGCCCAGCCGGTTCATCGCGATGGCCAGCGTCTCGTGCGCCTCCGCCGAGATCGACCCGTACGACATGGCGCCGGTGTTGAACCGCTTGACGATCGAGGAGACCGGCTCCACCTCGTCGATCGGGATCGGCGTGCGGCCCTCGGTCTGGAACCCGAACAGCCCGCGCAGCGTGCCGCCCATCCGGGACAGCCGCTCGACCTCGTCGGTGTAGCGGCGGTAGACGTCCTGCTTGCCGGTCTTGGTGGCGTGCTGGAGCAGGAACACCGTCTCCGGCGTGAACAGGTGCAGCTCGCCCTCGCGGCGGTAGGCGTACTCGCCGCCCACCTCCAGCCGCCGGTGCGCGCGGTCGGTCGGGTTGTCCGGGTGGGCGCGGCGGTGGCGCAGCGCCACCTCCTCCGCCAGCACGTCCAGGCCCGCGCCGCCGAGCTTCGACACCGTGCCGGTGAAGTACTCGTCCAGCATGTCCTTGGACAGGCCCACTGCCTCGAACACCTGCGCCGCCGTGTACGCGCCGACGGTCGAGACGCCCATCTTGGACATGATCTTCAACGTGCCCTTGACCAGCGCAGTCACGTAGTTCCGGACGGCCTTGCGCGCCTCGATCCCGGTGACCGCGCCGGTGCTGATCATGTCTTCGATCGTCTCGAACGCGAGGTACGGGTTCACCGCGGCGGCGCCGTAGCTCAGCAGCGCGGCGATGTGGTGCACCTCGCGGGCGTCACCGGTCTCCACGACCAGCGCCACGCGCAGCCGTTCCTTGGTGCGCACCAGGTGGTGGTGCACCGCGGAGACCAGCAGCAGCGACGGGATCGGCGCCATCCGGTGGTCCGAGTCGCGGTCCGACAGCACCAGCGTGCGGGCGCCGTTCGCGATCGCCTCGGACGCCTCGCGGCGCACCCGTTCGACGGCCGCCGCCAGCGCCTCGCCGCCGCCGTCCACTTCGAACAGTCCACTGAGGACCGTGCAGGCGAAGCCCGGCAGGTCGCCGTCGTCGTTGATGTGGATGAGCTTGGCCAGCTCGTCGTTGTCGATCACCGGGTAGGTCAGCTTGATGTGCCGGCAGCTGACCGGGCCCGGCTCCAGCAGGTTCTGCTCCGGGCCCATCACCCGGGACACGCTGGTGACGATCTCCTCGCGGATCGCGTCCAGCGGCGGGTTCGTCACCTGGGCGAAGTTCTGCACGAAGTAGTCGTAGAGCAGCCGGGAACGCTGCGACAGCGCGGCCACCGGGGTGTCCGTGCCCATCGAGCCCAGCGGCTCCGCGCCGGCGGTGGACATCGGGCCGAGCAGGACGCGCAGCTCCTCCTCGGTGTAGCCGAACGTCAGCTGGCGCCGCACCACGGACTCGTGGCTCTGCACCACGTGCTCGCGGTCGGCCAGGTCGGCCAGCTCCAGCAGGCCCGCGTGCAGCCACTCGTCGTACGGCTTCTCCTCGGCCAGCGCGGTCTTGACCTCGTCGTCGTCGACCAGGCGACCGGCGACCGTGTCGACCAGGAACATCTTCCCCGGCTGGAGGCGGCCCTTGGCCACGACCTGGTCCGGCGGGACGTCCAGCACACCGGTCTCGGAGGCCAGCACCACGCGGCCGTCGGCGGTCTGCCACCAGCGGGCCGGGCGCAGACCGTTGCGGTCGAGCACCGCGCCGACCAGCGAGCCGTCGGTGAACGTGACGCAGGCCGGGCCGTCCCACGGCTCCATCAGGCTGGCGTGGAACTCGTAGAACGCGCGGCGCTTCGGGTCCATCGACGTGTGGTTCTCCCACGCCTCCGGGATCATCATCAGCACCGCGTGCGGCAGGCTCCGGCCGCCCAGGTGCAGCAGCTCCAGCACCTCGTCGAAGCTCGCCGAGTCGGAGCCCTCCGGGTGGCAGATCGGGAACAGCCGGGCCAGGTCGCCGGGGATGAGGTCGGAGTCGAGCAGCGCCTCACGGGCCCGCATCCGGTTCCGGTTGCCCCGGACGGTGTTGATCTCACCGTTGTGCGCGACGTACCGGAACGGGTGCGCCAGCGGCCACGACGGGAACGTGTTCGTGGAGAACCGGGAGTGGACCAGGGCGATGGCGCTGGCCAGCCGCTCGTCGCGCAGGTCGGGGAAGAACGCGGGCAGCTGGCCCGTGGTCAGCATGCCCTTGTAGACGATCGTCCGGGACGACAGCGACGGGAAGTACGTGCCGACGTCCGCCGCCGCGGTCTCGTGCTCCACCCGCTTGCGCACGGCGAACGTGAGGCGGTCCAGGTCGACGCCGTGGCCGCCGGTCTCGCTCTTGAGCAGCAGCATCCCGAAGTGCGGCATCACCGACCGGGCGGTCGGGCCGACACCCGCGTGGTCCGGGGCGGTCGGCACGTCGCGCCAGCCGAGGACCTCCAGGCCCTCTTCGCCGGCGATCCGCTCGGCCAGCTCGACCGCCTTCGCGCGGTCGCCCTCGTCGGCGGGCAGGAACGCGATGCCGGCCGCGTACGCGCCGGGCTCGGGCAGCTCGAAGTCCAGCACGTCCCGCAGGAACGCGTCCGGCAGTTGCAGCAGGATCCCGGCGCCGTCGCCGCTGGTGGGCTCGGCCCCCGCCGCGCCTCGGTGCTCCAGGTTGGCCAGCGCGGTGAGCGCGTCGACGACGATGTCGTGCGAGCGCCGGCCCTTGATGTCGGCGACCATCGCCACACCGCAAGCGTCTCGTTCCGCGGCGGGGTCGTAGAGCCCCTGCGGGGACGGGATGGCGGAGAAGATCACTGCGCAGACCTCCTTCGTCGTCCTTGGTGAAAGAACGAGTCCTCGTGTCCAGGTCCTGGAATCCGGGTAACTGGGCACGGGACGACGATGGCCCGCGTGTTGACGCGACTTTAACAGTCGCGAAACCGGACCACACCATCCATCGGGTGATCTCGGTCGACGTGCCGTAACGATTCGGCCCGAAAGAGCGATACCGGGGCCGACTTGTTACGCGTTGTTAAGCATAACCGAGCGGTGGCCTCCGCGCGCGTCGGTGAGAGCTTGCCTACAGCACCCTGACGCCGCGTAAGCCCAGGTGAGCCCCCGGGTGCCGCCGCCTGCCTGTGGGAGAGGACGGCGACATCCGGGGGCTCACGGCCGGGTAGCTCTTATCGGGCCGCGCCGGCGCCCACCGGTTCACGGACGCCAGGCCCGTCGTCGTCACTGTGCTGACGTTCCATCAGGGCGTCCACGTCGACCTGCGTCGGGTTGTCCAGGACCTCCCGCAGCCGGTCCCGGTCCAACTGGCCCTGCCAGCGGGCCACCACGAGCGTGCCCACGCCGTTGCCGATCATGTTGGTGATCGCCCGCGCCTCGGACATGAACCGGTCGATGCCCACGATCAGCGCGATGCCGACCGCCGGGATGGCGCTGTTCGCCTCGAACGCGCTCAGCGAGGCCGCCAGCGTGACCAGGCCCGCGCCCGTCACGCCCGCCGCGCCCTTGCTGGCCAGCAGCATGAACAGCAGCAGCCCGATCTGGGTGCCCAGGCCGACCTCGACCCCCGTCGCCTGGGCGATGAAGATCGCGCCCATGGTCAGGTAGATGCAGGTGCCGTCCAGGTTGAACGAGTAGCCGGTCGGGATGGTGAGGCCGACCACCGACTTGTCCGCGCCCGCCGCCTCCAGCTTCACCAGCATCCGCGGCAGCACCGTCTCGGACGACGACGTGCCGAGCACGATCAGCAGCTCGTCCTTGATGTACCGGAGGAACTTGAAGATCGAGAAGCCCGCGTACAGGGACACACCGCCCAGCACCACCAGGATGAACAGCAGGCACGTCGCGTAGAACGAGCCCATCAACCAGGCCAGCTTGCCCAGGATCGAGCCGCCGAACTTGCCGATCGTGTAGGCGATGCCGCCGAAAGCGCCGATCGGCGCCGCGTACATGACGATCTTGATGACGCCGAACATGACCTTGGAGACGGTGTCGAGCGCCGCGACCACCTTCTCGCCGCGCTTGCCCATGCCGGCCACGGCGACCGCCACCAGGACCGCGATGACCAGCACCTGGATGAGCTGGCCGTCGGTGAAGGCGCTGAGGAACGACTTGGGCACCAGGCTGAGGACGAAGCCGGTCACGCCCGTCTCGGCGGTCGCGGCGTCGGCGAGCGTCTTCTCCGCCGCGGCGTCGTTCAGCGGGACGGACGCGCCGTGGTGGCCGGGCTGCACGAGGTTGACCACGATGAGCCCGATGGCCAGCGCCGCCGTCGTCATCGCGGTGAAGTAGAGGATCGTCCGCAGCGCCAGGCCGCCCGCCTTGGCGAGGTTCCCCAGGCCCGCGATGCCGACCACGATGGTGCAGAAGATGGTCGGGGCGATGACGATCTTGACGAGGGCGATGAAGAAGTCGGCCAACCACTTCATGCCGGACGCCTGGGCCGGGAACGCGTAGCCGACGATCACGCCGAGCACGATCGAGACCAGGACCCAGAAGTAGAGGTGCTTGTAGATCGGTTTGCGCTCACGTGTCGGCGCGCTGACCACGTCTCCTCCAAGGGGACCATTTGCCTGCGGTGGGGTTGGTTGGTGATCCTGAGCACAGGGCGGGGCCGCGACAAGGAGTGCGCCGGAAACTTCAGGTCCCTCTGACGTAACACTCTGTTCACGCGTCCGACGGGGCTAGTCTGCGGTCGTGCTCTCCCGGCGCTCGGTGCTGCTGGCCGCTCTGGCGGCGGGCGTGCCGTGCTCTGCGTGCACGTCGGGTGGCGCGCCGGTCCTGGAGGAGCTGGTCCTCGCGACCGGTCCGGACGGCGCGGTGTTCCGCGAGATCGGCGGGGCGCTGGCGTCGGCGTTGGCGGACGAGCTGCCGGAGACGCGGGTGGTGTCCCGCTCGACCGGGGCGTCGGTGGAGAACGTGCGGCTGTTGCAGGAAGGCGCGGTCCAGTTGGGACTGTCCTCTCTGGACCCCCTGGTGGGCGGCGCGCTGTTGAGCGCGGACGATCCGGCCGGCATCAGCGCGGTGGGGCGGCTGTACGACAGCTTCATGCAGGTGGTCGTGCCCGCGGACTCGCCGGTGCGCCGGCTGTCCGACCTGGCCGGCCGACCGGTGTCGTTCGGGCCGACCGAGTCCGGGACGGAGTTCACCGCGACCCGCTTGTTGTCCTTGTTGGGCATCCCGGTGGATGCCCGGCGGATGGCGCACGCCGAGGCGTCACGTCAGCTGGTGGCGGGCACGCTGGACGCGTTCCTCGCGCTGACCGGCATCCCGACGCCCGCGATCACGGACATCCTCGACACCTTTCCGTTGCGGTTGCTGGACCTTCCCGACGAGGCGGTCCGCCTGGCCGCCGTCTACTCCGGTCCCTACGTGCCCGCGACCATCCCGGCCACGACGTACGGGACGCTCGGACCTTGCCGCACGTTCGCCGTGCCGAACCTGTTGCTGGCGCGCACGGCTTTGGACGCGGATGTGGTGGAGGTGGTGACGCGGACGGTGTTCACGCAGTCCGAGCGGATCGCGGCGGGGCATCCTGAGGCGAGCCGGATCAACGTCCGGACCGGCATAGCCACCGGCCGCGTGCCGCTGCACAAGGGCGCCGAACGCTGGTTCCGGGCCACCAAGCGCTGAGCGGTGCCCGGTGCGCCCGCCGGCGGTCACGCGATGAGCCGGACCACAAGCGCCGGACCCTGCCCCAGTGCGCCCGCCGGAGGTCACGCGATGAGCCGGACCACAAGCGCCGGACCCTGCCCCAGTGCGCCCGCCGGAGGTCACGCGATGAGGCGGACCACCGCGTTCAGCCCGTGCGGCTCGGCGGGCAGCAGCTCCAGCTCGCCGCCGGCGGACCCGATCAGCTCGGCGCAGATCGCCAACCCCAGCCCCGTGCCCGCGATGTTCTGGTGACGCGGCGCGCGCCAGAACCGCCTCAACGCGTCGGCCCGCTCCTGGTCGGTCAGCCCCGTGCCGTCATCGGTCACGTGCAGCTCCACCCGCCCGTCGGCAGCCCTCCCCCACACCCGGACGCGGGTGCCGCCGGAGAGTCGGATCGCGTTGCCCACCAGTTCGTCCAGCACGCTCCCCAGACCACCGGGCGGCTCCAGCGCGCGTAGGCCGGGTGGGACGGCGATGTCCAGGCTCATGTCACCCGCCAGCGCGCGCCAGCCGGGGACGTGGGTGGCCAGGAGGCTGTCCACCTCGACGGGCTCGGCGGCGGAGGCGCTGTCCAGCCGGGTGGCGGCCAGGAGGGTGTCCAGGACGCGGCCCATTTCCTCCGCCTCGTCCACCGCGATGCGTTGCGCCTCACGGCCCGCGTCGTCGGTCACGTGCGGGGCGAGGTTGTCCACCGCCAGGCGGAGGCTGGCCAGCGGGTTGCGGAGTTGGTGGGAGGCGTCCGAGACGAACACGCGTTGTCTGCGCAGGGCTTTCCCGACCACGTCGACCATCACGTTGAAGCTGGTGGCGAGTCTGCGCAGTTCGGGTGGACCGCCGAGTTCGTCCGCGCGGGCGTCCAGTTGGCCACCGGCGACCGCGGCCGTGGCCTCGTCCAGTCGGCGGACCGGCCGGAGGACCCAGCGGGACATCGGCCAGGCGACGGCGACCACGCCCAGCATGGGCACCAGACCGGCGAGGGCCAGCAGGCCCCACTGGCGGAGGATCGCGGATCTCAGGCTGTCGGTCGGGGAGATGGTCACCACCGCCGCCACCACTTCGCTGTCCCGTCCCACCGGCTCGACCACGACCAGGTTCACCTGTTCCCACGGCCACACCGACTGGTCCGCCTCACCCCGGTACCCGCCGAACGCCGCCTTCAGCCCGACCTCCACGTGCGGGTCGGTCAGCGGGAACGGTTGGCGGGAGGCCTCGACCACCGTGCCGTCGGTGCGGACCAGACCGACCGAGATGCCGTAGAGCTGGTCGTACCGGATCAGTTCCTCGCGCAGCGCGGTCAGCCTGCCCGACGCCAACGCGTTCTCCGCCAGCGACGCGAAACGTCCCGCATCGCCCAACCGGTCGAGGTAGGTCACCTGGCTCTCCCGCTGCACGACGGCGAACGCGAGCGGCACGCCGAGGGCCGCCACCAGCGCGATGAGCAGCGGCACGATGAGGACCAGCAGACGGCGCAGCAACGCGGAGACAACCTCCCCAGGGTGATGTGCGTCATATCACAGTGGGCCAATCCGGCCCGCGAGAGTAGGGAGAACGGGGGAATCAGCATGCTACGCAAGGTTGCGCTAGTGCTGGCCGCGGTCACCGCGATCGTCATGGTGGCGCCGCTGACGGCGTCCGCCGCGACGACCGCCTGCCCGACGGTCTACTGGGGTTCCGGCCCCAAGGTGGCGTCGCAGACGACCACCGGCGCGTTGACGAACATCCGGGCCGGCAGACACGAGTGCTACGACCGGCTGGTGTTCGACTTCATCGGGACGAACGACGGCTACAACGTGCAGTACGTGTCCGAAGTGGTCCAGGAAGGGTCCGGCTTCCCGGTTCCGCTGCGCGGTGGCGCGAAGTTGCGGATCACCGTCAACTCGCCGGCCTACGACCACTACGGCAACCCGACCTACCGCTTCGCCAACCCGTCGGAGTTGGTGAACGTCACCGGGTTCTCGACGTTCCGCCAGGTCGCGTGGGCCGGGTCGTTCGAGGGTCAGACGACGGTCGGGCTCGGTGTGCGGGCACGGCTGCCGTTCCGGGTCTTCACCCTTCCCGGACGGGTCGTGGTGGACGTCGCCCACGTGTGGTGACCGATCGCCGTTGACGAGCTGATGTGAGGTCAGGTGTGGGCTGCCACCCGGTAGCCCACACCTCTGATCGTCTCGATGCGGAGGGCGTCGCCCAGCTTGCCGCGCAGGGCGGCGATGTGGGTGTCGAGCGTGCGTGACGGCGCCTCCCAGTGCGCCTGCCACACCTGGTCCACGATCAGGTCACGGCTGACGACCGTGCCCGCCCGCCCCACGAGGAGGGCGAGCAGGTCGAACTCCTTGCGGGTCAGGGTCACCGGTTCGCCGTTGATGGTGGCCTGCCTGCTGCCCGGGTCCAGGGTGAGCGGGCCGAGGGTCACCTGGTGTTCCCGTTCGGCGGCACGTGCGGCGCGGGTGCGCCTTAGCACCGCCTCTATCCGGGCCAGGAGCTCGGCCGTGCCGAACGGTTTCACCACGTAGTCGTCCGCGCCGAGGCGCAGCCCCTGGACGCGTTCCCGCTCCTCGCCGCGCGCGGTGACGGTGATGACGGCGGTGCCGGTGCGGTGGCGGAGTTCGCGCAGCACGTCGAGGCCGTCGCCGTCGGGCAGACCGAGGTCGAGCAGCACGACGTCCGCCGGTGGTGCGGTCAGCGCCGCGGCGGCCGTGCCCACCCGGTGGACTTCGTAGCCCGCGTGCCGGAGTGCGGTGAGCAGGCCCCGCGCCACCCGGTCGTCATCTTCGACGACGAGGATGCGCATCCGCGCCTACTGGCCGGGCTTGTCGCCGGTGTCCGGGGACTTGTCGGACGCGGTGTTCGTGTCGGGGACGGTCGCCTCTTCGGGTGCCTCGGGCTCTTCTGACTCCGACTTCTCGGACACAGCCTTCTCGGACCCCGGCTGCCCCTTCGAGGAGGCATCGTCCTTCGAGGAGGCGTCGTCCGAAGCGGACGCGTCCGATTCGTCGTCGGGATCACGGCGCACGATGACCTCGCGTTCGCCCCGCTTCGCGGCCAGCACGAAGTAGATGACCGCGCCGATGAACACGAGCACGGAAACGAGCACGTTGATGCGCATCCCGAAGACCTCGGTGGCCGGGTCGACGCGCATGATCTCGATCCAGAACCGGCCGGCCGTGTAGCCGGCGACGTACAGCGCGAACACCCGGCCGTGGCCCAGCCGGAACTTCCGGTCGGCCCACACGATCAGCAGCACGACGCCGAGGTTCCAGAGCAGTTCGTAGAGGAACGTCGGGTGCACGATCGCGATCGGGGTGTGGTCCAGCGCGACGCCGGCCAGGTCGTCCTTGAAGCCGGTGTCCGGGTCGACCCGCTCGTAGATCTCCAGGCCCCACGGCAGCGTGGTGGGACCGCCGTACAGCTCCTGGTTGAAGTAGTTGCCGAGGCGGCCGACGGCCTGCGCGGCGACGATGCCGGGGGCCAGCGCGTCCGCCATCGCGGGCAGGGGGATGCCCCTGCGCCGGCAGGCGATCAAGGCGCCCACGCCGCCCAGCGCGATGGCGCCCCAGATGCCCAGGCCACCGTTCCAGATGGCCAGCGCGTCGAGCGGGTTGCGGCCCTCACCGAAGTACTTGTGGTAGTCCGTCGCCACGTGGTAGAGCCGACCGCCGATCAGGCCGAACGGGACGGCGAAGACGGCGATGTCGGTGACGTCGCCCTTCTGCCCGCCACGGGCCACCCAGCGGCGCTCACCCCACCAGATGGCCAGGATGATGCCGAGGATGATGCAGAGCGCATAGGCGCGGATCGGGATCGGTCCCAGTTGCCACACGCCCTGGTCGGGGCTGGGGATCGTCGCGAGGTAAGTCGTCACCACGGCCACCACCGTAGTGGGTGCGCCCGTTCGTCCTAGAGGGACAGCTCGATTGTTACCGGGAAGGGTCGTTCGAGCTTCAGGAACCTGCCCTCGCTGCGCGCGATCTCCACGTACTCGATGCCGTCGAGTTCGTGCAGGGTGGCAACCGGCTCAGCGCCCTTCGGGTCTACGACCAGGTAGAACGGCACTCCGGCCTCGGCGTAGAGCCGCTTCTTGAGGGTGAGGTCCTGGAGCCGAGTGCTCGGCGACAACACCTCTGCTGCCAGCACCAGGTCATCGACCGGCAGCAGCAGCCCGTCGAAGCCCACGTGGTTGACCGTGACATCTGGGATCAGCATTCGACCGCCGGACAGGCCGACATTGAGGCCGGGCAGTGCTTCAAGCGCAGGCGGACAAGCAGCCGCCAACGCAGAGCAGACCCGCCATACGAGCCGCTGGTGCCGGGCGGTGCCGAGGGGGCTCACGAGCAGCGCCCCGTCAACCAGTTCGACGCGCTGCGACCGGTCATCGGGCAGGGCGAGCACTTCTTCAAGGGTCCACGGCCCGTCGTGGTGGAACGACGGAGCGGGATGGTCGAAGTGGCGTTCGTAGTCCGCCGGCAGCGCCATGCGACATCACCTCCGGAGGCAGCCCGACGCACGCCAGTGTCGCACGCTGGGTCGTAGATGGGCTTGATCACGAGCCCAGCATGCCGACGGGCGCCGACGATTTCGGCGGTTCAGGGCCGCCGAACGGCGTAGTTCACTCGAACGTGCGTGCTAAGCGGGTGTTGGCACTTGGCGGACCCCGGTGGCCAAGTCCTCGGTCAGCGCCGCCACGGTGTCGTCCTGCACGGCCGACACGAACGCCGACCCCACGATGACACCGTCCGCGAACGCCGCCAGCTCCGCCGCCTGGGCCCCGTTCCGCACGCCCAACCCGACGCCGATCGGCATGTCCGTGTGCTCACGCACCCGCTTGACCAGCGCCGGAGCGGCCGACGACACGACATCGCGCGCCCCGGTCACCCCCATCACCGACGTCGCGTAGAGGAACCCGCGCGAAGACTTCGCCGCCAGGTCGATGCGCTCACCGCTGGACGACGGCGCGACCAGGAAGATCCGGTCCAGGTCGTGCGCGTCGGTGGCCTCGATCCACGCGGCGCCTTCGTCGGGCACCAGGTCGGGCGTGATCACGCCCAGCCCGCCGGCCGCCGCCAGGTCACGCGCGAACCGGTCCACCCCGTACGCCAGCACCGGGTTCCAGTACGTCATCACGACCGCGCGCCCACCGGCCGCCACCACCGACTCGACCACGCCGAACAGGTCCCGCACCCGGAACCCGCCGCGCAGCGCCTGCTCGGCCGCGCGCTGGATGGTGACGCCGTCCAGGACCGGGTCGGAGAACGGCAGGCCGACCTCCACCAGGTCGCACCCGGCCGACACCATCGTCTTCAGCACGTCCTTCGAGCCCTCGACCGACGGGAAGCCCGCCGGGAGGTACCCGATCAACGCCGCCCGCGACTCGGCCCGACAGGTCGAGAAGACCGAAGCCAGCCTGCTCACGACTCCACCCCCAGGCCGAACCACTTGATCGCGGTGTCCATGTCCTTGTCGCCGCGACCGGACAGGTTGACCAGGATCAACCCTTCCGGCCCCAGTTCACGTCCGAGCACTAGTGCGCCGGCCAGCGCGTGCGCCGACTCGACCGCGGGGATGATGCCCTCTTCCCGGGACAGCAGCGCGAACGCCTCCATCGCCTGGGCGTCGGTCACCGGCCGGTACTCGGCGCGTCCGGTGTCCTTCAGGTGCGCGTGCTCGGGCCCGACGCCGGGGTAGTCCAGGCCGGCCGAGATGGAGTGCGCCTCGGTGATCTGCCCGTCCTCGTCCTGCAGGACGTACGACATCGCGCCGTGCAGCGATCCGGGCGTGCCGGCGGTCAGCGTCGCGCCGTGCCGGGCGGTGTCGATGCCGTCGCCGCCGGGCTCAAGGCCGACGAGCCGCACGGACGGGTCGTCGATGAACCCGTGGAAGATGCCGATGGCGTTCGAGCCGCCGCCGACGCACGCGGCCACCACGTCGGGCAGGCGGCCGGCCTTCTCCAGGATCTGCTGACGCGCCTCGATGCCGATGATCCGGTGGAAGTCGCGCACGAGCACCGGGAACGGGTGCGGCCCGGCCGCGGTGCCCAGCAGGTAGTGGGTGTCCTCGACGTTGGCGACCCAGTCGCGCAGCGCCTCGTTGATGGCGTCCTTGAGCGTGCGCGAGCCGGTCTTCACGGGGATGACCCGCGCGCCGAGGAGGCGCATCCGGGCGACGTTCAACGCCTGCCGCTCGGTGTCGACCTCGCCCATGTAGACGACGCAGTCGAGGCCCATCAACGCGCACGCGGTGGCGGTGGCGACGCCGTGCTGGCCGGCGCCGGTCTCGGCGATGACCCGCTTCTTGCCCATCCGCTTGGTGAGCAGCGCCTGGCCCAGCACGTTGTTGATCTTGTGCGAGCCGGTGTGGTTGAGGTCTTCGCGCTTGAGGAACACCCGCGCGCCGCCCGCGTGCGCGGCGAACTTCGGCGCCTCGGTGAGCAGCGACGGACGCCCCGCGAAGTCGCGCAGCAGCCGGGCGAACTCGTCCAGGAACTCCGGATCGACCCTGGCCTTCTCGTAGAACGCGGCGAGTTCGTCGACGGCGCCGATGAGCGCCTCCGGCATGAACCGCCCGCCCCACGGCCCGAAGTGGCCGCGCTCGTCCGGGTCGTGGGGTGTCGGAGCCAACTGGCCGCGCGACATGCGCTCTCCCTCTACCTGCTCGGTGCTATCGACTGGGCCGGGGGCACGCGGGATGCGATCCCGCGGTCACCAGCTTGTTCACCGCGACCTTGGGGTCGCCGCTCGTCACCAGGCTCTCGCCGACCAGCACCGCGTCGGCGCCCGCGCCCGCGTACGCCATCAGGTCGCCCGGACCGGACACGCCGGACTCGGCGATCTTGATGGTGTCGAAGGGCAGGCCGGGCGCGATCCGCCCGAACACGTCCTTGTCCACTTCCAGGGTGTGCAGGTTGCGGGCGTTCACGCCGATGACGCTCGCCCCCGCCTCCAGCGCGCGGTCGGCCTCCTCGGCCGTGTGCACCTCGACCAGGGCGGTCATGCCGAGCGACTCGACCCGGTCCAGCAGGGCGACCAGGGCGTTCTGCTCCAGCGCCGCCACGATCAGCAGCACCAGGTCCGCGCCGTGCAGGCGGGCTTCGTGCACCTGGTACGGGCTGACGATGAAGTCCTTGCGCAGCAGGGGAACCCCCACCGCCGCGCGCACCGCGTCGAAGTCCGCCAGGGACCCGCCGAAGCGGCGTTCCTCGGTCAGCACGCTGATCGCACGCGCGCCGCCCAGCTCGTACTGCACGGCCAGTTCCGCGGGCTCCGCGATGTCGGCCAGCTGTCCCTTGGACGGGCTGCGCCGCTTGACCTCGGCGATCACGCCGACACCCGGTCCACGCAGGATCGACATCACGTCCTGCGGCGGCGGCACCTTGGTCGCCTTCTCCCTGAGCACGTCGAAGGGCAGTGCCGCCTCACGTGTGGCGAGGTCTTCGCGGACGCCTTCGATGATCGATTCGAGCACGGTCATCCGCGCACCCCGCTCGACTCCGTCAGACCTTCCGGTTCAGTCGCAAGCTCCCGCACGTCATGCTCCCCTTCCCGCCACGAGGATGCTAACCCCGCCGGGACCGGCGTCCGGCCACCGGGGTAGGCCCGTTCGCGCTGCTGACCAAGGCCCTCACGAGCCGACGTGCGCAAACGTGCGGGACCGCTGGTCCGGTCGGCCGCCGGCGCGTGGTCAGTCCCGGTCCGTGGGATCGTCGCCGCGTTCCAGCGCGTGCCACAGGTCGCGCTCGGGATCGGCGTTCTTCTTGGCCGCGCCGGGCGTCTGGTAGCCGCCTCCGAGACGTGGCATGGCGGAACCCCGCACCACGAGCAGCACTCCCGCGGCGACCACGGACAACGCCGCCAGGAGCACCAGGCCGCGGCCGGTCGCCGGTCCGTCGGCGTCCAACCCCTGGAACGCCGCCGCGGCTCCCGCGAGGAGCACGACGACGCCCAGCACGCGCCGCACCCAGCCGCCCAACGCCACCACGGCGGCGATGGCGGCCAGGCACAGCAACGCCAGCGGGGTCAGTGCGGGCACGACGTCCGCGCCGGTCCGGTCCGCCGAGGCGTCCCAGGTGATGCCGGAAACGCCCCACAACGCCGCCGCGCCGAGCAGCAGCAGGGCGACCACGATCCACAGTGGACGCCTGCCCGGCCTCACCCCTGGCCCGTCCGACGCGGGCAAGTCGGGCGTGCCCTCGTCAGGCCTGGGCTCCTCAGCCACCGGCTCGTCGCGCGCGGGCGCGCCAGGCACCGGCTTGTCACGCACCGGCTCGTCGCGCTCTGGCCCGTCGGGCGCGGGCACGTCCGACACCGGCCCATCGCGCTCTGGCACGCCGGACGCGGGCACGTCAGACACGGGCCGGGTCCACCGCCGGCGCCATGGTCCCGGCGGTCGCGATCGCGGAGAGCACCGCGCCCGCCTTGTTCAGGCACTCGTTGTCCTCGGCAACCGGGTCGGAGTCGGCCACGATGCCGCCCCCCGCCTGCACGTACGCCACGCCGTCACGCACCAGAGCGGTGCGGATGGCGATCGCGGTGTCGGCGTCGCCGGCGAAGTCCAGGTAGCCGACGACACCGCCGTACAGCCCGCGCCGAGTGGGCTCCAGCTCCTCGATCAGCTCCATCGCCCGCGGCTTGGGCGCGCCGGACAGGGTGCCCGCCGGGAAGCACGCGGCGACCGCGTCGAACGCCGTCTTCCCGTCCGCCAGCTCGCCGCTGACCGTGGACACGATGTGCATGACGTGGCTGTACCGCTCGACCTTGAAGAAGTCGACCACCGTCACCGAGCCCGGCTTGCACACCCGGCCCAGGTCGTTGCGGCCCAGGTCGACGAGCATCAGGTGCTCGGCGCGTTCCTTGTGGTCGGAGAGGAGGTCCTTCTCCAGCAAGGCGTCCTCCTCCTCGTCCACGCCCCTCCAACGGGTGCCCGCGATGGGGTGCGTGGTGGCCTTGCCGTCGCGCACGGTCACCAGCGACTCCGGGCTGCACCCGACGATGTCGAAGTCGTCCAGCCGCAGCAGGTACATGTACGGGCTGGGGTTGGACGTGCGCAGCACGCGGTAGATGTCGAGCGCGTCGGCCTCGGTGCGCATCTCGAACCGCTGCGACAGCACGACCTGGAACGCCTCACCCGCGCGGATGGCCTCCTTGGCCTTCTCCACCGCCGCGTAGTGCTCCTGCTGCGTGCGGCGGCGGACGAACTCCGGCTTCGGCCGGGCGAACACGGCGGCCGACGGCGGGGCGGCGCTCTGGAGGTCCTGCGTCATCCGGTCGAGGCGGGCCACCGCGTCGTCGTACGCGGCGTCCACACGTTCCGGTGAATCGTCCCAGTTGATGGCGTTGGCGATGAGCGTGACGGTGCCCTCGTGGTGGTCCAGCGCGGCCAGGTCGGTCGCCAGCAGCATGACCAGCTCGGGCACGTTCAGGTCGTCCTCGGTCAGCGACGGCAGCCGCTCCAGCCGGCGGACCGCGTCGTAGCCGATGTAGCCGACCATGCCGCCGGTCAGCGGCGGCAGACCGGGCAGCGGGTCGGTCCGCAGCACCTCGATCGTCTCGCGCAGCGCGGCCAGCGGGTCGCCGCCCTCGGGCAGCCCGACCGGGTGCGGGCCCTGCCAGAACGCCTCGCCGCCGGTCGCGGTCAGCGCGCCGGCGCTGCGCGCGCCGACGAACGACCAGCGTGACCAGGAACGACCGTTCTCCGCCGACTCGAACAGGAACGTGCCCGACCGGTCCGCCGCGAGCTTGCGGTACAGCCCGACCGGCGTCTCCGCGTCCGCCAGCAGCCGCCGCACCACCGGGATGACCCGCCGTTCGGCGGCGAGCTCGCGGAACTCCTCGCGCGTCGGGCTGACCTCGCCCAGACCCACACCTGCACCGATGACGCTCACCATGAGCGACATTGTGCCCGTGGTGTCCGTGCACCCCTTCGACCGGGCTCTATTTCAACGCGCGTTGAAAAACTTGCGGGCCTCACGCATGATGGTGGGGTGAACCCAGGCTCGCAACACACCGAACCGAAGCGCCGTGGCCGGCGGTCGGGCGGCGAGGACACCAAGGCCGCGCTGCTGGCCGCCGCACGCGAGGTGTTCGTCGAACGCGGCTATGAGGGCGCGACGGTCCGGCACATCGCCGCACGCGCGGGCGTGGACGCGGCCATGGTCAACCACTGGTTCGGCGGCAAGGAAGGCCTGTTCGCCAAGGCCGTGCTGCAACTGCCGATCGACCCGAACACGCTGGTCGACCACCTGCTCGACGGCCCGGACGAGGCGATCGGCGAACGGATCGTGCGCACGTTCCTCACCGTCTGGGACCCGATCGGCGGCGGCCCGTTCGCCGCCATGGTGCGCAGCGTGACGTCCCACGACCAGGTCGCCGAGGTGATGCGCGGCTTCTTCGTGAACACCCTGCTGAGGCGGATCGTGGTGCACCTCGACGCGCCCGACGGCGACCTGCGCGCGACCCTGGCCGCCAGCCAGATCATCGGCATGGGCATGGTGCGCTACGTGGTCCGGTTCGAGCCGCTCGCGTCGGCGGACGTGGACACGCTGGTCAAGGCCATCGCGCCCAACGTCCAGCGCTACCTCACCGGGGATCTGGGCTGAGCAGCACGGTCGAGTCGAAGCACGTCGCGTCACCGGTGTGGCAGGCCGCGCCGACCTGGTCCACGACCAGCAGCAAGGTGTCCCCGTCGCAGTCCAACCGCACCTCGTGCACGTACTGGGTGTGCCCGGACGTCTCGCCCTTCACCCACAGCTGCTGACGGCTGCGCGAGTAGTACGTGGCGCGGCGGGTGGTGAGCGTGCGGTGCAGGGCCTCGTCGTCCATCCACGCGACCATCAGCACCTCCCCCGTGCCGCGTCGCTGCGCCACGGCGCACACGAGGCCGTCGGCGGTGCGTTTGAGCCGTGACGCGATGGACGGGTCGAGCGCGCTGGTCAACGCTTTCCTCCGATGAAGTGGATCCGGGCGGGCCGGGTGTTGAGCAGCACGACGGCGAAGACGTGGGCCGCGGAGATGAGACCGGACAGCACGCGGATCCACAGCGCGCCCTGGTTGAGCACGGCGAGCAGGTGGATCAGCGCCACCACACCGAACACGAACGCGGCCGTCAGCCGGGCCGCACGGGGGCCCGCGACCAGGCCGCCGACCGCCAGCAGCTCCAGCACCGCGACGATCACCGGGAACTTGATCCAGCTCGGGTCACCGTCGAGCTGCCACTGGATCGCGCCCATCAGGATGAACGCCAGGCCGCCCACCACGCCGATCAGGATCGCGAGGGCCACCTCGGGGGGCGCGTTGCGGGGAGCGAACATCAGCGCACCTCCACGCCCGCGTCGCGCAGGCTGTTCTTCACGTCGCCGATGCGCAGCGTGCCGAAGTGGAAGACGCTGGCGGCGAGCACGGCGTCCGCGCCCTCGGCCACGGCCGGCGGGAAGTGCTCCAACGCGCCCGCGCCGCCGCTGGCGATGAGCGGCACGTCCACCACCTTGCGGGTCAGCCGGATCAGCTCCAGGTCGAAGCCCGCCTTGGTGCCGTCGGCGTCCATCGAGTTCAGCAGGATCTCGCCGACGCCCAGCTCCTGGCCACGGGCGGCCCACTCGACCGCGTCGATGCCGGTGCCCTTGCGCCCGCCGTGCGTGGTGACCTCGAACCCCGACGGGGTCGGCTTCTCGCCCTCGGGCACACGCCGTGCGTCCACGGACAGCACGATGCACTGGGCGCCGAACCGGCGGGACAGCTCGCCCAGCAGCTCGGGACGTGCGATCGCGGCCGTGTTGACGCTCACCTTGTCCGCGCCGGCGCGCAGCAGCTTGTCCACGTCGTCCGCACTGCGCACGCCGCCGCCCACCGTGAGCGGGATGAACACCTGCTCCGCGGTGCGCCTGACCACGTCGAACGTGGTTTCGCGGTCGCTGGACGACGCGGTCACGTCGAGGAACGTCAGCTCGTCCGCGCCCTCCGCGTCGTAGGCCCGCGCCAGCTCGACCGGGTCGCCGGCGTCGACGAGGTTGGTGAAGTTCACGCCCTTCACCACCCGGCCCCGGTCGACGTCGAGGCAGGGGATCACGCGCACCGCTACTGACATGGGTAAAAGCCTACGGGGGTGCTCCGAGCGGCCGGCTCGCGGTGCCCGACCGCCCGACCGGCGGCGTCGGAGCGGGGGGCCGGCGTGTTCTGAGCGTTGAACTCGGGGGTCCTGAACGTAGGACTCACGGGGTCTGAACGTAGGACTCACGGGGGTTGGAGGTTCGACACGAGGGGCCCGGACGTTCGACTCGCGGTCCCACTTTCGGGGGGATGGGACGTGGGACACGTGCCGAGGGGGCGACGTGGCGGCCAAAGTGTGGTTCACTTATGGAGGTCGCAAGTTTTGTGTTCGTGTTTATCCACGCTCGCGAAACGCGTTTGAGCGTGTGATTCCTCAGGGTCAGCGTTTGGACCGGCCGCAGCGGGTGCGTTCGCCCCGTTGGTAGCTGTATGAGGAGTAAAGCATGGCGCAGGGCACCGTGAAGTGGTTCAACTCGGAGAAGGGCTTCGGCTTCATCTCCCCCGAGGATGGCGGCGCTGACGTGTTCGTCCACTACTCGGAGATCCAGAGCGGCGGCTACCGCAGCCTGGAAGAGAACCAGCGCGTGAGCTTCGATGTCGGCCAGGGTGCCAAGGGCCCCCAGGCCACCAACGTGACGGTCATCTGACCTGAGCGTTACCGGTTGAGCCCCGTTCCCACTTGTGGGGGCGGGGCTCTTCCGCGTTCCGGCCAACGTCGCGCGGCGGCTAACGTTGCGTGACATGGACCTCGCAACCGGCAAGTACCTGCTGCTGATCACCTTCCGCAAGAACGGCGCCGCCGTGCCGACACCGGTCTGGGTGGCGGGCGAGGGCGGCACGTTGTACGCGTGGTCCGCCGCCGACGCGGGCAAGGTCAAGCGCATCCGCCGCTCCGGCGACGTCCGGATCGGCCCGTGCGACATCAAGGGCAAGCCCACCGGCGAGCAGATCCCGGCCACCGCGCGACTGCTCGACCAGGCCGGCAGCGACCGCGTCCGGTCCCTCATCGCCAAGAAGTACGGCGTGATGGGCCGGATCACGCTCTTCGGCAGCCGACTCCGTCGAGGCCGTGAGGGCACCGTGGGCATCGAGATCACGCCGTCAACCTGAAGTTGACCGGCCCACGACCGTCAACCTACAGTTGACGGGTGGTAGCCCCGCCGGTCCAGCTCACGGACCTCATCGTCACCGTCGCGTCGGAACACCCGGACGTGCTCGGGAGACTCACCGCGGCCGTGGAGCTGAGCGGCCAGCTGGACGAGCTGGGTGATCACCTCATCGGCCACTTCGTGGACGAGGCACGGCGCGCGGGCGCGAGCTGGACCGACATCGGCGAGAGCATCGGCGTCACCAAGCAGGCCGCGCAGAAGCGGTTCGTGCCCAAGGAGTCGCCGGACCTGAAGCCGAGCTTCGACCGCTACACCGACCGCGCGCGGCGGGTCGTCGTGCTGGCCCGGCACCACGCCCGGTACAGCGAGCACATCGGCACGGAACACCTGCTGCTCGGGCTCTTGGACGAGTCCGGCGGCCTGGCCGCGAAGACGATCGCCAAGCTGGAGGCGTCGGAGGGCACCACGCGGATGGCCGTGCTCAACGCGCTGGACAGCACGGTCCGGCAGCGGCCCGAGCCGCAGCCGTTCACCACGCACTGCAAGAAGGCGCTGGAACTGGCCGTGCGCGCGTCACTGCGCCACGGCCACACCTTCGTCGGTCCCGAACACCTGCTGCTCGGCCTGCTCGCCGAGGGTGGCGGCACCGCGGCCAAGGCCCTGGACGACACGGGTGTGACCAGGGAGGCCGCGGAGGCCTACATCGTCAAGGAGATCAACGACGCGATCAATCGCGCACGGCGGCCAGCGCCTCCGGGAGCGTGAACGCGCCCGCGTAGAGGGCCTTGCCGACGATCGCGCCTTCCACACCGTCGCGGGACAGCTTCGACAGCGCGATCAGATCGTCCACACTGGACACCCCGCCGGAGGCGATCACCGGCGCGTCGGTGCGTGCGCAGACCTCGCGCAACAGGTCGACGTTCGGGCCCTGGAGCGTGCCGTCCTTGCCGACGTCCGTCACCACGTAGCGGGCGCAGCCGTCGCGGTCCAGCCGCTCCAGCACCTCCCACAGGTCGCCGCCGTCCTTCGTCCAGCCGCGCGCGGCCACCCGGTGGCCCTGGTCGGTGATCCGGACGTCCAGCCCCACCGCGATCTTCTCGCCGTGCTCGGCGACGACCTTCGCGCACCACACCGGGTCTTCCAGCGCGGCGGTGCCCAGGTTCACCCGGGCGCAGCCGGTCGCCAGCGCGGCGGCCAGCGAGGCGTCGTCACGGATGCCGCCGGACAGCTCGACCTTCACGTCGAGCTCGCCGACCACGCGGGCCAGCAGTTCGCGGTTGCTGCCGCGGCCGAACGCGGCGTCGAGGTCGACCAGGTGGACCCACTCGGCGCCGTCGCGCTGCCACGCGCGGGCGGCGTCCAACGGGTCGCCGTAGTTGGTCTCGGTGCCGGCCTCGCCCTGGACGAGGCGAACGGCCAGGCCATCGGCCACGTCAACAGCCGGGAGCAGCGTGAAAGTCACACGAACAGCCTAGTTGAAGCTAGTTGAAGCTCTTCAGCCAGTTCTCCAGCAGCTGGGCACCCGCGTCACCGGACTTCTCGGGGTGGAACTGGGTCGCCCACAGCGGCCCGTTCTCGACCGCCGCGACGAACTCGTCGCCGCCGTGCTCGGCCCACGTCACCAGCGGCGCCTTGAGCGTGTCCGACGGGTCCAGCTCCCACTTGCGCACGCCGTACGAGTGCACGAAGTAGTAGCGAGTGTCCGCGTCGAGGCCGGCGAACAGCTTGGTGTCCTCCGGCGCGCGGACCGTGTTCCAGCCCATGTGCGGCACGACCGGCGCTTCCAGCCGCTCCACCGTGCCCGGCCACTCGCCGCAGCCCTCGGTGCGCACGCCGTGCTCGATGCCGGTCTCGAACAGGATCTGCATGCCGACGCAGATGCCGAGCACCGGACGTCCGCCGGCGAGCCGTTGGCCGATGAGCCGACCGCCCCTGATGGCGTCCAGACCGGCCATGCACGCGGCGAACGCGCCGACACCGGGCACCACCACGCCGTCCGCGTCGAGCGCGGCCCGATGGTCGGCGGTCACCTCCACGTCGGCGCCGACGCGCTGGAGCGCGCGCTCGGCGGAGCGGATGTTGCCGAATCCGTAGTCCAGCACAACGACTCGTGGCACGTCACCAGGTTAGGCCAACGGTGAACCGCCCTGGGTCACCGGGACCACCGGCAGCACCGTGTTGATGGGCAGGCCGGCCCGGTCCGGCAGCGCGGTGACCCACGTGTCGGCGCGGCCCTCGTCCACCAGGGCCCGCACCTCGGCGACGTCCGCGGGCAGGTCGACGGGCAGGGGACGGGCGTCCAGCCGCCACCAGCGCAGCAGGCCGACCAGCCGCCGGGCCGGGCCGGTGGAGCCCGCCCGCTCGCCGTCGGTCCACACCTCAGCACCTGGAGTCCAGCGCACCATCAACGCCGCCGCGCCCGTCTCCCGCACCTGCTCCGCGAGCCTTGCGGCGTCCGCGAACCCGATCTGCCTGCGCGGCAGCAGCACGGTCCCGGACGCCACCGGGACCAGGGCGGCCGGGCCCGCCTCCGCGCGGTGCAGGTTCAGCTGCAACTCCGCCGTCGGCGCGGGTGTCCAGATCAGGGTTCTCGGCACGCTCACAGGCAGAGATCATGCCGCAGCCGCCGGGTGACCGAACATCCGACGCACGGCGGCGGCGATGCCGAGCACGTCGAGGTCGTGCGCCGAATCGTGGTCCTCGGCGGTGCCGTAGGCGCGGAGTTCGGCGTCACGCCGCACGCCGAGGGACCGCAGCCGGTGCGGCACGTCGGCCAGAGCCTCCGCCGCCAAGTGCGCGGACGTGCCCTCCAGGTAGGGCTCGACCAGCAGCACGTCGGCCTGGTCCGCCCGGTCCACCGCCGCCTGGAGACCCGCCGCGTCGAACGGCCGGACGGTGGTCGCGTAGAGCACGGTCACGTCCACGTCCCGGGTCGCCTCCAGCACCTTGTCCAGCATCGGCCCGACGGCCACCACCACGCCCTGCCGTCCGCGCCGCAACTCGGTGAACCCCTCGACCACCGGGTGCGGCGACTCGTTCTCCCGCAGCGACAGGCGGATGTAGATCCGGTCGTCGCGCGCCAGGGCGTCCCGGACGATCGGCCCGACCTCGTCCGGGTGTCCGGGCACCCGGACCGTCCAGCCGGGCAGGGTGTCGAACAGCGCCACGTCACCGGGAGCCTGGTGCGTGCGGCCCCACACGGGGTCGTCGTAGGAGCCGCCGATGCTGACCAGCACGCCGCCGACGTCCTGGTGGCCGAAGTCCAGCTTGATCTGCTCGAACGGCCGTTCGACCAGGAACGGCGCGTAGGTGTGCACGACCGGACGCATCCCGCTCAACGCGAGGCCGCTGCCGACGCTCACCAACGCCTGTTCGCGGATACCCACGTTGATCAGGCGTTCTTGTGGCGTGAACACGTCGCGGGAGATCTCGGCGATCACGACCGCCACCCGCGGGTCGTGCCGCATCACGTCCTCCACGGTGTCCACGAACACCTGTCGCATCGACATCACCAGTCCCCCTTCCGGATCTTCGCCACCACGGCCAGCGGACCTTCGTGCTGCTGCGTGAATGCCTCGTGCAGCGCGTCGTGATCGCGGCCGTCCACTGTGGACGCCTGCCACCCCTCGACCTCGAACCGCTTCGCCACCCCGCCGGGCCACCCGTGCGTGCCGGACTCGTTGTCCACCACCACCGTGACGAGGCGGTCCAGCCCGAGCCGTCCGGCCAGCGCGATGGCCTCGTGGTTACTGCCCTCGTCCAACTCCGCGTCCCCGACCAGCACGAACGTCCGCGCGGCGCGTCCCTGGAGACGCAGGCCGAGCGCGGTGCCGACGGCGATCGGCAGACCGTGCCCCAGCGAGCCGCTGCTGATCTCGACGCCCTTGACCAGGACCCGGTCCGGGTGTTGGCCCAGCGGCGAGTCCCACGCCGTCCAGGTGTCCAGTGTGGACGGTTCGAGGTAGCCCTTCGCGGCCAGCACGGCGTAGTACGCCATCGGCCCGTGCCCCTTCGACAGCAGGAACCGGTCCCGGTCCGGGTCGTCCACCCGGTCCGGCGACACGTCCAGCACCCGGTCGTAGAGCACCCACAGCACGTCCAGGGTGGACGCCGCCGCCCACTCGTGCTTCTCATCCCCTGTCATCCGCCGGAACAACGCGGGTATGTCCGCGAACCCCGACTCCCTCGTGACTGTCATGCCTCCACCAAACAACTTCGACTTAGGTCGAGGTCAACCCATAGGATGGGCACGTGAGCAAGTTGCCGGAGATGTTGACCATCGGTCAGGTGGCCGAACGCAGCGGCGTGCCGCACACCGCGCTGAGGTTCTACGAGGAACGGGGCCTGATCGCGTCCGAGCGCACCACGGGCAACCAGCGGCGGTACCCCCGGCACGTGCTGCGGCGGCTGGCGTTCATCCGCACGGCGCAGCGGGTGGGGCTGTCGCTGGAGGACGTGCACGACGCGTTGGCGACGCTGCCCGACAACCGCACGCCGACCAAGTCCGACTGGAGCAGGCTGTCCGCCAACTGGCAGGTCGAGCTGGACGCGCGGATCGACGCGTTGCGGCGGCTGCGCGACCGGCTGACGTCGTGCATCGGGTGCGGCTGCCTGTCGCTGCGGAGCTGTTCGCTGCACAACTTCGACGACGGGCAGGCCGTGGACGGTCCCGGTGCGCCGAAGCTCAAGCCCGCAGTGGAGGGCGGCACGTGAAATTTGGTTGTGGTGCCGTGCTGCACTGGAAGTCGTGCAAGAGATGAAGCAGATGGTCCGCTTGTCGAAGCGGATGTCCAAGGTCCTGCGCCACGCGCCGGAGGAAGTCGGGCTGACGCTCGACGCGGCCGGGTGGGTGGACCTGGACGATTTGGTGCGCGCCCTGGGCGTGACCCGGGCGCGGGTGCTGGAGGTGGTGGAGGGCAACGACAAGCAGCGGTTCGCGATCGAGGACGACCGCATCCGGGCCAGTCAGGGGCACACCGTGGCGGTGTCGTTGGACCTGCCGGTGGCCGAGCCGCCCGCCGAGCTGTACCACGGGACGATCGGGCGGTTCCTGCCCGACATCCTCCGCGACGGGCTGCGGCCGATGGCGCGGCACGACGTGCACCTGTCCGCGACCGTCGAGACGGCGGTGCGGGTCGGGTCACGGCGGGGGAAGCCGGTGGTGCTGGTTGTCGACGCCGCCGCCATGTCGGCCGACGGGCACGAGTTCCGGGTGAGCGCGAACGGCGTGTGGCTCGCTGCCGCCGTGCCGCCTAACTACCTGCGAGAACACGTCTCGTGAGCCAGTCGAGGCCCGCGACGACCTCGTCCGGGCCGAGGCCGCGCACCTGTCTTTGGTACTGGTAGACCTCGGGGGCGAGGGGCGCCATCAGGGCGTCCACCACGGCCGCCGGGGCGCCGTCGACCAGTGCGGCCACGTGCCGCCGCCAGAAGCCGTAGGCGCCGGCCCGGAACCGCGCCCGGCCCGTCTCCGCGCCGAGGACCAGGTGGAGGTGCCGTTCCAGCAGGGCCACCATGGCCCGGTAGAACGCGGCCAGCCGTTCGTCCGGCGGCGCCCCCGGGCCCAGTGGCGGCGGTCCGCTGAGGATGCGTTCCTGGATCTCGTACTCGTGCTCGTCCAGCAGCGCCTGCGCGATGGACGTCGTGTCCGGGTAACGCCGGTAGAGCGTGGCCCGACCCACGCCGGCGGCCCTGGCGATGTCCTCCATCGTGACGCCGACCGCCCCACCCGCGGCCTCGAACACCTCCTCCGCGGCGGCGAGCACGCGGGCCCGGTTGCGGGCGGCGTCGGCCCGCTCCCGAGGACGACCGACGGTGATGGTGGTCTCACCCGGTGACGACATGTGACCAACCATACGCAGACAGCCAAACCGCCCGCGCCCGCCGTCCTGAACGTTGAACTCGAGGGACACGAGTGTTCGACACGCGGGGCCTGAGTGTTCGACTCGCGCGTGTCGAACACTCAGGCCCCGCGTGTCGAACGTTGAGGTACCCCGAGTTCTACGTTCAGGTCCGGGCGGTCAGAGGAGCCAGGTGAGGGCGGCGCCGGCGGTGACGACGGTGAGGATCAGCAGGATGATCGCCAGGCCTCGGGCGGTCTTCCAGGTGCTGTAGACGCCGCCGATCAGGAAGCCCGCCAGTGCCAGCAGGCCGATGACCACGTATTCCTTGGGCACTAGAGGACGCCCTTGGTGGAGGGGACGCCTCCCACGCGCGGGTCCGGTTCGACGGCGGCGCGCAGTGCCCGGGCGACCGCCTTGAACTGCGCCTCGGTGATGTGGTGCGGGTCCCGCCCGTACTCCACCCGGACGTGCAGCGCGATGCCCGCGTGGAACGCCAGCGAGTCGAACACGTGCCGGTTCAGCACGAACGGGTAGTTACCGCCGATGGTGAAGGTGTTGAACTGCTCCGGCTCGCCCACGTGCACGCAGTACGGCCGCCCCGACACGTCCACCGCCGCGTGCGCCAGCGTCTCGTCCATCGGGATCCACGCGTCGCCGAACCGGCGGATGCCCGCCTTGTCCCCCAACGCCTCCCGCAACGCCTGGCCGAGCACGATCGCCACGTCCTCCACGGTGTGGTGCGCGTCGATCTCCACGTCACCCGTCGCCCGCACGACCAGGTCGAACGACCCGTGCACGCCCAACGCGGTGAGCATGTGGTCGTAGAACGGCACGCCCGTGCCGATCTCGACCTTCCCGGTGCCGTCGAGGTCGATCTCGACGTGCACCGACGATTCCCTGGTGGTCCGCTCCACCTTGCCGACCCGGCTCACCGGCCAACCTCCTTGCTCGCCGCGAGGAACGCGTCGTTCTCCTCCGGAGTACCGACCGTCACCCGCAGATGTCCGACGATGCCGACGTCCCTGATCAGCACACCGCGTTCCAGGTACGACCGCCACGTGGCGTGCGCGTCCTCGAACCACCCGAACAGGACGAAGTTCGCGTCGCTGTGCACGACCGAGAAGCCGAGACCCGCCAACGAGTCCATCACCCGGTCGCGTTCGGCCGCGAGCAGGGCCACCGACCCCAGCGTCTCGGACGCGTGCCGCAGCGACGCCCGCGCGGCGGCCTGGGTCAACGCCGACAGGTGGTAGGGCAGCCGCACGAGCTGCAACGCGTCCACCACGGCGGGAGCGGCGGCGAGGTAGCCCAGCCGACCGCCGGCGAACGCGAACGCCTTGCTCATGGTCCGGCTCACGATCAGCTTGGCCGGGTAGTCGTCGAGCAGCACGACCGCGCTCTCCCGCGACGAGAACTCGACGTACGCCTCGTCCACCACGACCATCCCCGGCGAGGCCTCGATCAGCACGCGCAGGTCGGCCACCGGCAGGCTCTGGCCGGTCGGGTTGTTCGGGCTCGTCACGAACACCACGTCCGGTGCGTGCTCGGCGACGATCTCCGCCGCGCGCTCCACGTCCAGCGAGAAGTCGGCACGGCGGGGCGTCGGCACCCACTCGGTGCGCGTGCCGGCCGCGATGATCGGGTGCATCGAGTACGACGGCTCGAAGCCCAACGCCGTCCGCCCGTGGCCGCCGAACGCCTGGAGGATCTGCTGCAACACCTCGTTCGACCCGTTGGCCGCCCACAGGTTCGCCGACATCAGCGGCACGCCCGTGGACGACGTCAGGTAGGCGGCCAGGTCCTCGCGCAGCGCCACCGCGTCCCGGTCGGGGTAGCGGTGCAGCTCGCAGGCGATGGCGGCGACCTCCCGCACCACGTCCGCCACCAGGGCGGGCGTGGGCGGGTACGGGTTCTCGTTCGTGTTCAGCCGCACGGGCACGTCGAGCTGCGGCGCGCCGTAGGGCGTCCGACCGCGCAGGTCGTCGCGCAGGGGGAGGTCGACCTGCTCCACCCGCGATCCGATCGGCTTCACCGGTTGAACCTCGCCATGACGGCCTGGCCGTGCGCGGGCAGGTCCTCGGCGTTCGCCAGCGCCACGACGTGCGGCGCGACGTCGCGCAGCGCGTCCTCGCTGTAGTCGATCACGTGGATGCCGCGCAGGAACGTCTGCACCGACAGCCCGGACGAGTGCCGCGCGCAGCCGGCCGTGGGCAGCACGTGGTTGGAGCCCGCGCAGTAGTCGCCCAGCGACACCGGCGAGTGCGGCCCGACGAAGACGGCGCCGGCCGCGCGCACCCGCGAAGCCACCTCACGGGCGGAAGCGGTCTGGATCTCCAGGTGCTCGGCGGCGTACACGTCGACCACCCGCAGGCCGTCGTCCACAGTGGACACCAGCACGGTGCCGGACTGCCTGCCCCGCAACGCCGTCCGCACGCGTTCGCTGTGCTTGGTCGCGGCGGTCTGGCGGTCCAGCTCGGCGTCGACGGCGTCCGCCAACTCCTCCGACGTGGTCACCAGCACGCTCGCGGCCAGCGTGTCGTGCTCGGCCTGGCTGATCAGGTCGGCGGCCACGTGCACCGGGTCGGCCGTCTCGTCGGCCAGGATCGCGATCTCGGTCGGCCCGGCCTCGGAGTCGATGCCGATCAGGCCGCGCAGCAGGCGCTTGGCGGCGGTCAGGTAGATGTTGCCGGGACCGGTCACCAGGTCGACCGGCTCCAGCACGCCACCGTCGGTGTCCGTGCCGCCGTAGGCGAGCAGGGCGACCGCGAGCGCGCCGCCGACGGCCCACACCTCGGTCACGCCGAGCAGTGCGGCGGCGGCCAGGATCGTCGGGTGCGGCAGGCCGTCGAACTCCGCCTGCGGCGGCGAGCAGACCACCAGCGACTCGACGCCCGCGAGCTCCGCCGGCACCACGTTCATCACCACGGTGGACGGGTACACGGCCAGGCCACCGGGCGCGTACAGGCCCACGCGGGACACCGGCACCCAGCGCTCGGTCACCGTGCCGCCGGGCACCACCTGCGTGGTCGTGTCGACCCGGAGCTGGTCGGCGTGCACCTTGCGGGCGCGGGCGATGGACTCCTCCAGCGCCGCGCGCACGGCCGGGTCCAGCTCGACCAGCGCGCGTTCCAGCTCGGACGCGGGCACGCGGATCGAGGCGGGCCGGACCTTGTCGAACTTCTCGCCGTGCTCCAGCACGGCCTCGACGCCCCGTTCGCGCACGTCGTCCACCAGCGGCCGGACATGATGCAGCACCGCGTCCACGTCGACCTCGGCGCGCGGAAGCGCGGCACGCAGTTCTGCCGGTGACGGGACCCGACCTCGCAGGTCGATGCGGTTGAGCATGCCTCCAAGGGTAAGCGGTCCCGAATTCCGTCAACTGTCACCCCGCGCGGAACCCGGGACGGTCGCGGCCCCCGAAAACCGGTTCTCAGCTCTCGGGCCACGTGAGTGTGTTCGAGGTGATCCTGGTGTCCCCGAGGTCGACGTAGGCGTAGACCTGCGCCCCCGGCACGTCGTAACGCGTGTCACCGCACACCGCCGCGCCGTTCGCGTCAGCGGTGGTGACGCACGGTTCGCTGAAATCCCGCCCGTCGCCGATGGCGACGACCTCGATCCGGGCGATCGGCGGGAACCCGCTGAGCCGCGTGTCGATCCAGTGGCAACTGGGGCTCTCGCACCGGGCGCTGCCCGTCGGCGCGCCGACGGCGATCTCGATGCGAGGACCGGGCGGCGTGGCGGACGGAACCGGCGGCACGACGCCGAGCACGGGCGCGGCGGGCGACCTGGTCGTCGTCGACGGGGGCAGGGTGGTCGAAGTGGGCGACAAGGCGGCCGGAGCGCCCGACTGGCGGCCGGAGCGCCCTGGGCTCACCACTACCAGCAGCAGGATGAGGACCAGCAGGAAGGCGACGCCGAGCAGGCGGTTCACCACGACCAGACCGTGGCCGACCTTGATCTCCGGGACCGGGTGGTTGTGGACGGTGACCGGCATGCTGCCGACGGAAGCCGGTTGGAACACGGCGCCGACCCGGTCCGAATTCACGACGTTCGAAACCTCGCTCTTCGGGTCCACGGTCTCCCCTGCGCGTTCGGCCCGGACGAGTTCGGGCTGCCGACCTTAGACCATTCAGCCCAATGGACGGCGCGCGCAGCGGTCCAGTCCGTCAACTGTCACCCCGCACCGCGACGGCCAACCCGACAAACGGGGGCTACCTCTGTCCGTCACCACCGGGCCACGCTGCGTGTGCGGCACATCTGGCGCCGCACATCTCCGTCGCAACCCTGCTGATGATGGAGGCTTGATGTTCACCAAGCGCCGCGGCCTTGTGGCCGCCGCACTGGTAGCGGGCGTGACCCTGGTGCTCCCTGTGCACCCAGGGTCGGCACAGCCCTCGACCGAGCAGAACCAGCGGACCGTCTTCGAGATCACCGCGACCAGCCCGGAGGCGCGCACGAAGGTCGCGCGGACCGGCGTCGACGTCCTCGGCCAGGACGGCGACCGGCTGACCGTCATCGCCGAACCGCGGCAGCAACGCGCGCTGCGCGCGACCGGGCTGCCCATGAAGAACACCGGTGACGCCGACGCCCAGCTCGCGGGCCTCGGCAAGGCCGACTTCACCGACCCGCAGGTCGGCGCCCAGGACTTCCCGTCCGGCTACGCCGGCTACCACAACTACGCCGAGATGGTCGCCGAGCTGAACCAGACCGTCCGCGACCACCCGAACCTGGTCACGATGCGCAGCATCGGCAAGTCGTACCAGAACCGGGACCTGTGGATGATCAAGATCAGCGACAACCCGGGCGTGGACGAGGCCGAGCCCGAGGTGCTGTTCACCTGCAACCAGCACGCGCGCGAGCACCTCACCGTGGAGATGTGCCTTCACATCATCAAGCGGTACACGGACAACTACGCGTCCAACGCGGCCGTCAAGAGCGCGGTCGACAGCCGGGAGATCTGGATCATCCCCAGCGTCAACCCGGACGGCGCGGAGTACGACATCGCGACCGGCTCGTTCCGCGCGTGGCGGAAGAACCGGCAGCCGAACTCCACCGCGGTCGGCACCGACCCGAACCGCAACTGGGGCTACCAGTGGGGCTGCTGCGGCGGCTCCAGCGGCAGCGGGTCGAGCGACACGTACCGCGGCACGTCCGCGTTCTCCGCTCCCGAGGTCGCCCGCGTGCGCGACTTCGTGGGCACGCGCGTGGTCGGCGGTGTGCAGCAGATCAAGACGCACATCGACTGGCACACGTACTCGGAGCTGATCCTCTGGCCGTACGGCTACACGTACGCCGACACGGCCGCCGGTCTGGACGCCACGCAGGCCAACGTGTTCCAGACCATGGGCCGGCGGATGGCGTCGCTGAACGGGTACACGCCGCAGCAGGCCAGCGACCTGTACATCACCGACGGCAGCGTGGACGACTGGATGTGGGCCGCGCACAAGATCTGGAGCTACACGTTCGAGATGTACCCCAGGTCGGCGAGCGGCACCAGCGGCTTCTACCCGCGCGACACCGTGATCGCGGCGCAGACCTCGCGCAACGACACGGCGGTCCAGTTGTTCCTGGACTACTCCGACTGCGTCCCGCGCATCACCGGGCGCACCTGCTGACGGCCTCCACGGCCTGATCCACCTGCTCGGGCTGGACGAAGTAGTGGGGCGACGCCCGCACGACCTCGTCCAGCCCGCGCCGGGTCATGTCCAGCAACGTCGAGGACGCCGAGCTGACGGTGACCGTCACACCTTCACGAGCCAGTCGGTCACGCACGTCGGCCGCGCCGACGCCGTCCACGGTGAACGTGACGATGCCCGCCATGCGCTCGCCCACGTCCCGCACCGTGACGCCCGGCAAGGCACTGAGTCCGGCACGCAGCCGGCCCGCCCGGTCGGCGACCTCGCGTTCGATCACGTCCAAGCCCTTGGCCAGCGCGTGCCTGGCCGCGGCGATGAGGCCGAGCCGGGCGGCGATGTTCGCCTCCCAGATCTCGTAGACCCTGGCGTCCTCGCGCAGCCGGACGTCGTGCGGCCCGACCCACTCGGCGCTGTGCAGGTCGATCAGCCTCGGCCGCATCCGCCGTGCCGCCTCACGCCGGACCACCAGCGCGCCCGTGCCGCGCGGGCCGCGCAGCCACTTCCGGCCGGTGCAGCTGATCAGGTCGACGCCCAGCTCGTCGGCACGCACCGGCATCTGCCCGATCGATTGGCACGCGTCCAGCAGCACCAGCGCGCCCACGTCGTGCGCCGCGTCGGCGACCTCGCGAGCCGGGTTCACCAGGCCGCTGTTCGTCGGCACGTGCACCAGCGACACGAGCTTGACCCGCTCGTCCAGCATCTCCTTCAACGCGCCCACGTCGATCTGCCCGGACGAGTCGGACGGCACCGCCTCGGCGATCGCGCCCACCTCGCGGGCCCGGTGCAGGATGGGGATCGCGGTGCCCGCGTACTCGGCCTCGCTGTAGAGCACCCGGTCGCCGGCGGCCAGCGGCACGGCGTCGAACGCGGTCAGCCAGGCACGGGTGGCGCTGTCGGTGAACGCGATCTCGTCCGGCTCGGCGCCCAGCAGCTCGGCGAACACCCCGTAACCGGCTTCAAGGTCGTCCTCGCGTTCCCGCGCGGCGACGTAGCCGCCGATCTCGGATTCCCGGCGCAGGTGCGCGAAGACCTCCGCCGACACCTCCTCCGGCGGCAGCGAGGAACCAGCTGAGTCGAGGAAGATCGTCATCGGGGCGTCCACTTCTCCAGGTTCCACCAGGGTCCCCAGGACAACGCGCCGTGGGCGTACGGGTCCACGACCTCCTGGTAGCCGTTCCAGTTCTCCCGCATCACGTACGTGTGCTGCACCGACGCGAGCACCACCATGCCCGGAGCCGCCGCGTACGCCCGCTGGAACTGCTTGTACGCCGCCGCCCGCTGGGCCGGGTCCAGCAGTGAGCGCCCGGTGTCCAGGGCCGCGTCGACCTGCGGGTTCGAGTAGCCCCACGGGTTGCCGGTGTGCAGCGGCTGGTAGGTCATCAGGTCCGGGTCGAACGGGGTGCCGGCGCCGTGCAGCAACGCGTCCACGCCGAGCCTGGGCGTGACGGCCTCCCAGCTCAGGCCGGCCAGCTGCACGTCGATCCCGACCGCCTTGGCGTCCGCCGCGAACGCGGTGGCCAGGTCGGCGCGCACCACGTCGCCGATCGGGTACATCAGCGTGAACCGGGCCGGCACGCCGTCGCGCGCACGCACGCCATCGGTGCCGCGCGCCCAGCCTGCCTGGTCCAGCAGCAGCTCGGCCTGCGCCTTGTCGTGCTCGAACCGCGCGCCGGTCTCCACGAACTCCGGCAGCGTGTCCGGCACCGGCGTGCTCACCGGCGAGCCCTTGCCGCCCAGCAGGTTGTCGACCATGCCCTTGCGGTTGACCGCGTGGTTCAGCGCCATCCGGATCGCGGCGTCGCCCGTCACCTGGCCGCCGCCCGGAAGGGTGATCGCACGCAGGTCGGCACTGCGGTGTGTGACGACCCGCATACCGTTCGTGGTGCCGAAGGACGCGGCCAGCCGGGGCGGCAGCACCGTGCCGTCGAACTCCCCCGCCTGCATCCGCTGGGCCCGGGTGTTGTCGTCCGGCACGAACACCACGGTCAGCTTGCGGATCTTCGGCTCACCGCCGAAGTACGAGGCGTTGGCCTCCAGCACCATCCGGTCGCCCTTGCGCCACTCCGCCAGCCGGTACGGGCCGGTGCCGACCGGCTGGACGTCCCGCAGCGGGACGCCGAGCGCCTCGCTGGGCAGGATGCCGAGCACGAGCATGTGCGGGAACGCCGCCCACGGCTTGGCCAGCGCGAACCGCACCGTGCGCACGTCCAGCTGCTCCACTCCGGTCAGCTCGGGGTACGCGGCGCGCTCGGTCGAGCCGGACGCCGGGTCCAGCAGCGTCCGGTAGGTGGCCACCACGTCCTCGGGGCCGAACGCCGTGCCGTCCGCGAACTTGACGTCGTCGCGCAGCCTCACCGTCCAGCTCAGCCCGTCCGCGGCGGGCGCGGGTGCGCCGACCGCGAGCTGGGGCCGCACCGAGCCGTCCGCGCGGTGCTCCACCAGGCCGTCGTACAGCTTGGACACGCCCTCGCGGCCGTAGCCGAGCAGCGGGTTCAGCGTGGTCGGCTCGACCGGGTCGGCCAGCACGATCGCGCTGCCGTCCGCGGTGCCCTCGGCGTTCGGTGTGGTCGTGCCGGTGCACCCCGCAACGGCAAGGACGGCTGTGACGACAAGCAGGGGCAGTAGGGGGCGCACGAGTCCCGACACTACCTAGAGTGGGCGACATGCGTGTCGCCCTCTGTCAGATCAACTCCTCCACCGATCCGACGGCGAACCTCGACCTGGTGCGTTCGGAGACGAAACGCGCGGCGGCCGGCGGCGCGCGGGTGGTCGTGTTCCCCGAGGCCACGATGTGCCGCTTCGGGGTGTCACTCGGTCCGGTGGCCGAGCCCCTGGACGGGCCGTGGGCGAGCGCGGTGCGTGACATCGCCGACGAGCACGGCGTGGTCGTCGTGGCGGGCATGTTCACCCCCTCGCCAGATGGCCGCGTGGCGAACACCCTGCTGGTCACCGGCGGTGGGCGGCACCTGGGTTACGACAAGATCCACTTGTTCGACGCGTTCGGGTTCGCCGAGTCGCGCACCGTCGCGCCCGGCTCCGAGCCCGTCGTGGTGGAGGTCGACGGCGTCACGTTCGGCCTGGCCACGTGCTACGACGTGCGGTTCCCGGAGCTTTTCCGGGCGCTGGCGGACCTGGGCGCGACGGCAGTGCTGCTGTGCGCGTCGTGGGGCGCCGGGCCGGGCAAGCGGGACCAGTGGGAGCTGCTGGTGCGGGCCAGGGCGTTGGACTGCACGTCGTGGGTGCTGGCGTGCGGCCAGGCCGACCCCGGCGTCGACCACGGCGGCGCGCCCACGGGGATCGGCTTCAGCGCGGTGGTCTCACCCCTGGGTGGCGTGGTCGAGCGGTTGGCCGGCGAACCGGGCCTGATCCTGACCGAAGTGGACACCCAGAGTGTCACGGAGGCGCGGCGGACCCTGCCGGTCCTGGGCAACCGTCGGCTCTGAATATCTTTCGGGGGAACCCCCCATCACACAATCGGGTGGCAGCCGAATAGGTGGCCCTTTACCCCGGGAATCCTTGCGCGGAAGTAAAAACACACGCGAAGGGGACTCTGGCCATGATCAACCAGGCCGAAGTGGACCGTCTGTACGACTGTGAAGTGATCGATGAGCACGGTGAGCGCATCGGCTCGGTGAAACAGGTCTGGCTCGACGACCGCGACGGTCGGCCGATGTGGGCCTCGGTGCACACCGGCCTGTTCGGTCTCAAGGAGTCGTTCGTGCCGATCCAGGACGCGACCCTCGGCAACGGCGTTGTCACCGTGCCCGTGGAGAAGCAGCAGGTGAAGGACGCGCCGCGGATCGACGTGTCGGACCAGCACATGTCCGACCGGCAGCAGGACGAGCTGTACGAGTACTACGGCTTGATCCCGTCCCACCGCACCGCCGAGCACGACCGGCTCCCGGGCCGGGGCCGTGCCGACACGGCGCCCATGGCGGGCGGCCGGACGACCACCGGGCAGACCGGCCAGCGCATGCCGGGCGACCGGATGGCGACCGGGCGCGGGCCCAGCCGGATGCCCGAGCAGACCACCGGGCAGACCGTCGCCGGTCAGACCACGACAGGACGGACGGCGGCCGGACAAACGGCGGCCGGACAGACCGCTGGTCAGCGGGGCAGGCACGAGGCCCGGACCGGTGACGCGGTCACGCGGTACGAGGAAGACATCGAAGTCGGCACCCGCGAGTCGGAGGCCGGCCGGGTGCGGCTGGTCAAGCACGTGGTGACCGAGCAGAAGGACGTCACCGTGCCGGTCACGCACGAAGAGGTCCGCGTGGTGCGCGAACCCGCCGACGGCGAGCCGACCGGGAAGGCGTTCACCGAGGAGGAAGCCGAAGTCACGCTGCGCCGGCAGGAGCCGGTGGTCGAGAAGAAGGTCAAGCCGGTGGAGAAGGTCCGGCTGGAGAAGGAGACCGTCACCGAGCAGGAGCACGTCCGCGGCCAGGTCCGCAAGGAGCGCGTGGACGTGGAGCGCGACGAGCCGACCATGCGGCGCGACGACAAGATGATGCGGCCCGACGAGACCAAGCGGCGCGACACCACCTGAGCCAGGGCGTACCCGCGCCTAGTGCCCCGGGCGCGGGTGCGTCCGACCCCTGTCGGCGGCTCAGCGCAGGTCCAGCCCCAAGTCCAGAGCCGGGGCGGAGTGCGTGAGGCCGCCGACGGCCAGGTAGTCCACGCCGGTCTCGGCGTAGGCGCGGGCCACGGCCAGCGTCAGCCCGCCGGAGGCCTCCAGCCGGACGCCGCCCGCACGCCGCACCGCCTCCGCGCAGTCGGCGACGGTGAAGTTGTCCAGGAGCACCAGTTCCGCTCCCTCGGCCACGGCCTCGTCCAGCTGCTCCAGCGAATCGACCTCGACCTCGCACGGCAGGTGCGGGGCGTGTGCGCGCACGGCCGCCATGGCCGCCCGCACGGAACCCGCGGCCCGCACGTGGTTGTCCTTGATCAGCACGGCGTCGCCGAGGCCGAGCCGGTGGTTCACGCCGCCACCACGGCGGACCGCGTACTTCTCCAGCAGCCGCAGGCCCGGCAGGGTCTTGCGGGAATCGCGCACGCGCGCCTTGGTGCCGGCGATCTCGTCCACCCAGGCGGCGGTGAGCGTGGCCACGCCGGAGAGGTGGCAGAGCAGGTTCAACGCCGTGCGCTCGGCGGTGAGCAGGCCGCGCACCGATCCGCGCAGGACGAGGGCGGGCTCGCCGGGCACGGCCTTGTCGCCGTCCTCCCGACGCTCCAGCACCTCCACGTCGGTGACCTGGCGGAACACCTCCAGCGCCACCGGGACGCCCGCCAGCACACCGGCCGCGCGAGGCGTCAACTCGGCCACGGCGACCGCGTCGGCGGGCACGGTGGCCTCCGTCGTCGCGTCCGCGCCGTACCGCAGGTCTTCCTCGAGCGCCGTCGCGATCACGCGGCGCACGTCCCGCATGTCGAGTTCTTCCCGGGCTTCTTCCTGGGCGGTCATGCCACTCCCATCGCGACGACCGGGTCCGCCAGCACCGGCTGGCCGGACGGGTTGAGCCGGACGACCTGGCTGCGCGACCAGCGCACCTCGTCCCGCTCGGTGAAATCGGTGCGGACGTGGCAGCCGCGCGACTCGTCACGTTCCGCCGCCGCCGCGATCAGCGCACGCGCGGCCACGGTGAGCGCCGCGTCCTCCACCAGTTCCCGGGTGTCCAGCACACGGTCCACAGTGGACAAGTCGAGCACCGAGCCCACCACGGCCAGGCCCTCGGCGTCACGGCCGATCGCCGCGTACCGGGACATGACGCGCTGCAACGAGTCACGTGCCGCGACCGGCGCCGTCGGCAACTGCACGGGTCCGGTGGCAGAGCAGCGGGCCAGCACGTTGAGCGCGATGTCCGCGGCGACCGCCTCGGCCGCGCGCGTGCCGACGACCAGGCCTTCGAGCAGGCTGTTGGACGCCAGCCGGTTCGCGCCGTGCAGCCCGGTCCGGGCCACCTCACCCGCCGCGTACAGGCCGGTCACGCCCGTTCGTCCGTCCACATCGGACACCACGCCGCCGCACGCGAAGTGCGCCGCGGGCGCCACCGGGATCGGCTCGCCCGCCGGGTCGATGCCCGCCTGGCGGCACGCCGCGTGCACGGTCGGGAACCGGCGCGCGAAGTCGGAAATGCCTGTGGCGTCGAGGAAGACGTGGTCGTCCACGCCGCCGGGCGAGGCCGCCATGTGCCGGGTGATCGCCGCCGCGACGACGTCCCGCGGCGCCAGGTCCTCCAGCGGGTGCATGCCCCGCATGACCCGCGCGCCGGTCGCGTCGACCAGCACCGCGCCCTCACCGCGCACCGCCTCGGTCACCAACGGGCAGCGGCCACGCGCGCCGCGCCCGGTGTAGAGCACGGTCGGGTGGAACTGGACGAACTCGACGTCCGCCGCCACCGCGCCCGCGCGCAACGCCAGCGCCAGACCGTCGCCGGTGGCCACCTCCGGGTTGGACGTCGCCTGGTACAGCTGGCCGAGGCCGCCGCTGGCCAGCAGCACCGCGGGCGCGCTGAGCACACCGGGCACGCCGTTGCCGTCCAGCACGAGCAGACCGCAGACCTGGCCGAGCGGAGTCCTGATCGCATCGACGGCGACGTGCTGCTCCAGCACCGGCACCCGCCCGTCGGACGCCGCCGCCAACAGCGCGCGCTCCACCTCCGCGCCGGTCGCGTCACCGCCCGCGTGCACCACCCGGAACGCGCTGTGCCCGCCCTCCCGCGTGCGGGCCAGCCCACCGGTCGGCGACGCGTCGAACACCGCGCCGCGCTCGCGCAGCCTGGCCACGGCCGCCGGACCGCCCGCGATGATCGCCTGCACGGCGTCCTCGTCGCACAGCCCCGCACCCGCGACCAGCGTGTCGCGCACGTGCGCGTCGACCGAGTCGCCCTCGTCGTGCTCGCCTGGCAGCACGACGGCAACGCCGCCCTGAGCCCAGCGCGTGTTGCCGTCCTCACCGGACGCCTTCGTCAGCACCAGGACGCGGAGCCCCAGCTCACGGGCACGCAGCGCCGCCGTCAGACCGGCGACACCCGTGCCGACCACGACCAGGTCGGCTCTCGCCTCCCACAGCGGGGTGTTCATTCGCCGCCGCCGGGCTGCCCGATCTCGATCATGCGCTGCACCGCGCCCCGGGCCCGCTCGGCGGTCTCCAGGTCGACGTGCACCTCGTCCTTGCCCTCGCGCAGCCCGCGCAGCAGGGCCGCCGGGGTGATCATCTTCATGTAGCGGCACGACGCCCGGTCGTTCACCGCCCGGAAGTCGATCCCCGGCGCGGCCCGGCGCAGCTGGTGCAGCATGCCGATCTCGGTGGCAACCAGCACCGACTTCGCGCTGGTCCGCCGCGCGGCCGTGATCATGTCGCCGGTCGACAGGATCTTCACCTTGTCGCCGGGCACGATGCCCTCGCCCGCCAGGTAGAGCGCCGACGTGGCGCAGCCGCACTCGGGGTGGATGAACAGGTCCGCCTCCGGGTTCGCCGCCGCGCGCGCCGCCAGCTCCGGGCCGTTGATGCCCGCGTGGACGTGGCACTCCCCCGCCCAGATGTGCAGGTTCTCCCGGCCGGTCTCGCGCTTCACGTGCTGGCCGAGGTACTGGTCCGGCAGGAACAGCACCTCGCGGTCGGCGGGGATCGACTTCACCACGTCCACCGCGTTCGACGAGGTGCAGCAGATGTCCGTCTCCGCCTTCACCTCGGCCGTCGTGTTGACGTACGAGACGACCACCGCGCCGGGGTGCTCGGTCTTCCACTCGCGCAGCTGCTCGCCCGTGATCGAGTCGGCCAGCGAGCAGCCCGCCCGCTCGTCCGGGATCAGGACCGTCTTGTGCGGCGCGAGGATCTTCGCCGTCTCCGCCATGAAGTGCACGCCGCAGAACACGATGGTGGACGCGTCGCTCGCGGCCGCGATGCGGCTCAGCGCCAGCGAGTCACCGGTGTGGTGGGCGATGTCCTGGATCTCGGGGAGCTGGTAGTTGTGCGCCAGGATGACCGCGTCCCGCTCGCGCGCCAGCTCCAGCACCTCGTCACGCCATGCGGCGTCCGGCGCGATCCCGTCGTAGGCGCCGTCCGAGGTGCGCTCCACATAGGCGGTGGCGACCATGGGTTCCTCCCTTGAGCCAGGTTTTCGCCTATAGGTCGAAAACGTGGCCGATAGTATCAGCCGAGTGGGACTTGCCGGGCATGAGGTGCTGGCCGCGGTGCTCCAGGTGAGAGCCGGATCACTCCAGGTCATGCTGTGGGAGCGCGCTCGGGAACCGCACGCTCACCGCTGGTCACTGCCCGGCGGCGGACTCGGCGACGACGAGGACGTGGAGACGTCGATCCGGCGTCAGCTGGCGGAGAAAGTGGACGTGCGACAACTGTCACACGTGGAGCAGCTGGCCGTCTTCAGCAACCCCGCGCGGGTGCCCGGCCTCCGGGTCGTGGCGACGGCGTTCCTCGGCCTGGTGCCGTCCCACATCGACCCGGTGGTGCCGTCCGACACGGCGTGGCACCCCGTGGACACCCTGCCCTCGACGGCGTTCGACCACCAGGCGATCTGCCGCCGTGCCCGGAGCCGGCTGGCGTCGAAGCTGTCGTACACGAACCTGGGGTTCGCGTTGGCGCCGCCGGAGTTCACGATCTCCGCGTTGCGCTCGCTGTACTCGGCGGCGCTGGGATACAAGGTGTCGGCGACCAACCTGCAACGCGTGCTGTCGCGGCGGGGGTTGCTCGAGCCGACGGGCGGGACCGTGCAGCCGGGGCCGTCCGGTGGTCGGCCGGCGGCGCTGTTCCGGTTCGTGTCCGGGGAAATGCGGATCACCGATCCCTTCGCCGTGCTGCGGCCACCGTCCACCCGTAGCTTGGGCTCGTGACGACGACGCTCCCCCTTTTTCCGCTGGGCACCGTGCTGCTGCCCGGGGCGTCCCTGCCGCTGCACGTGTTCGAGCCCCGCTACCGGCAGTTGACCGTCGACCTGGTGACGGGCGCGGTGCCGGAGCGGACGTTCGGCGTCGTGTCGATCAAGCAGGGGTGGGAGGTCGGCGCGGAGAACGTCGAGGCGCTGTGCGACGTCGGGTGCACGGCGGTGCTCCAGGAGGCGCGGCGGCTGCCGGACGGGCGGTACGACCTGACCACCGTCGGCGGGCGGCGGTTCCGGCTGCTGGACGTGGACGGGGACAGCGCGCCGTACCTGATCGCGTCGGTGCGGTGGCTGCCGGACACGGAGGCGCCGCCGGAGGTCGAAGCCGTGCTGCCGTTGTTGGCGGAGAGCGCGCGTGCGGCGCACGGGCGGTACCGGGACGTGGCGTACGAGAGCGTGACGCGCCGGCCGCCGGCGGCCGACACGGCGATGGCCGACCTGGCGTACGCGTTGGCGGGCGACTGCCTGTTGACGTTGGAGGACCGGCAGCGGCTGCTGGAGGAGACGTCGCCGGCGCGTCGGCTGCGGCTCGTGCGGAAAGTGCTGCACCGCGAGGCGGGCATTCTCGACGCGCTGAGCGCCGTGCCCGCGCCGTTGTCGGAATTGGGCCACCTGCCTCATCGCAACTGACCGTTCCGGCGCCCGGTGTAGGATCCCGCGAATGAATACCATGCGTGCGCTGGTCGACGGCGGTGTGCCCCTGGTCGCGGTGAGCTTCGACGACAACGACTGCGAGCGTGCGGCCCGGGAAGCGCTGGCTTCCGGTGTCGACGTGGCGGAATTGCGCATCGACCGGTTCTCGCGGACCGATGTCGGGCACGTGCTGGAAAAGGTGCACGCGTTCCGGGGCCTGCCGGTCCTGGCGACCGTGCGTTCAGCCGTCGAGGGTGGCGGGTGGGGCGGCACCGAGGAGGAGCGCCTCGACCTGTTCCGCGCCGTCGCGCCGCTGGTGGACGCGGTGGACGTCGAGCTGTCGTCGGGCGGCATCCTGACCGACGTGATCAGCGCGGCGCGTGCGCACGACGCGCTGTCGATCGTGTCGTACCACAATTTCGACCACACGCCCGGTCTCGACTCGCTCGAAGCCATTGTCCGTGACGCCGAAACCGCCGGGGCCGATATCGTCAAAATCTCCACGATGGCGACGTCCGGCACCGACGTGAAGACCCTGGCATCGCTTTTGCTGAACGCCGGCGAGAATACGCAAATGATCGTCATCGCAATGGGCGCGACCGGCACCGCGTCACGAATCTTCTTCCCCGCTCTGGGCTCGCGCCTCACTTATACGTTCATCGGCCACCAGCCCACGTCGGGCCAACTCGATTTCGCCGAGACGTTCGCCCTGATGCGCAAGTTCTACCCGGAGTTCGACCGGCGGAAGGCCCCCGGCGGCTCCTGAGCGTTGAACTCGGGGGTCCTGAACGTAGGACACGCCTGTTCCGAACGTAGGACTCACGCGTCGCGAACGTAGGACTCACGCGACGGGGTGGTTCGCCCTCTTGCTCTATGGTGGGATTGTTCAACAATCCTCTAGCGTGTGGGGTACGGCACACCCTCACGGCTGCGAGGTGATCCCCGAGATGAGCACCACGGACATCGACACCGAGGAAGTCCGAGGCCCGTTCGCCTGGTTCCACACGCTGGGTCGCAACGGCAAACGGGCGTTCGTCGGCGCGTTCGGCGGCTTCGGCCTGGACGCCTACGACTTCCAGGTCCTCCCCCTGGGCCTGTTCGCCATCACCGCCTACTTCGGCATCACCCAAGGCCAAGCGGGCCTGCTCAACACCGTCACCCTCGTCGTCTCCGCCCTCGGCGGCGCGATCGCGGGCATCTTCGCGGACCGCATCGGCCGGGTCCGCACCCTCATGATCACCGTCATCACGTACGCCGTCTTCACCGTCCTGTGCGGCTTCGCCACCAGCTACGAGACGCTGCTGGTGTTCCGCGCCCTCCAGGGCCTGGGCTTCGGCGGCGAGTGGGCGGCCGGCGCGATCCTCGTCGCCGAGTACTGCAAACCCCAGTACCGCGGTCGCACGGTCGCGTTCATCCAGAGCTCGTGGGCCGTCGGCTGGGGCCTGAGCGTGATCGTCTACACCGTCGTGTTCAGCTTCCTGCCCCAGGACATCGCCTGGCGCGTGCTGTTCTGGACCGGCGCGATCCCCGCCGTCCTCGTCTTCTACATCCGCCGCAACGTCAAGGACGCCCCGAAGGCCGAGACGGCGCTGAAGTCCAGCCCGCGCAAGGGGAACTTCAAGGCCGTCTTCGCCGGGAAACTCGGCCGGACCACCCTGTTCGCCGCACTCCTCGCCACCGGCGTCCAAGGCGGCTACTACACGCTGGCGAGCTGGGTGCCGACGTTCCTCAAGACCGAACGCGGCCTGAGCGTCGTCGGCACCGGCGGGTACCTGGCCCTGCTCATCACCGGCGCGTTCGCCGGGTACGTCACCGGCGGCTACCTGACCGACCGGCTCGGCCGCAAGCGCACCTTCACCCTGTTCGCCGTGCTCAGCGCGATCCTCCTCGTCCTGTTCACCCAGATACCCGCGGGCGCGAACTGGCTGATCCTGCTGGTCACGTTCCCGCTCGGCTTCACCTCGTCGGCGATCTTCAGCGGCTTCGGCGCGTTCCTCGCGGAGCTCTACCCGACCGAGCTGCGCGGCACCGGCCAGGGCTTCACCTACAACTTCGGCCGCGCGGTCGGCGCGTTCTTCCCGGCCCTGGTGGGATTCCTGGCGGAGAGCACGGGCGTGGGTGGCGCGATGATCGTCGGCGCGATCGCGTACGGCATCGCCGTGCTGGCGCTCCTCGGGCTCCCCGAGACGAAGGGCGCCGTGCTGACATGACCACGACACCGCAAGAGGTGCGCCGGCACCACGGCGGCCACGCGCCGGGGCACATGTTCGTCACCGACGTGCCCGACGCGGAGTACCGGCTCTGACCCGGCGGGTCCAACCCGAAAGGAGGACCTAACCCAGCCTGCGACCGAGGTCGTCCAGACCGTTCCACGCGGCCAGGCAGCCGTACGCCAGCGCCGTGCCCAAGGGCCACGCCAGCACGCCCCACCACGTCTCCAGCACCGGGGCCAGGGCGATGACGTCACCGACCTCGGGCGCGGCGCCGACGGTGTACTTGCCGGCGGCCGTCCCGGTGCCGGTCAGCTGGCCCAGGTAGGCCGCCACGACCGAGCCGAGCGTGGCCGCCAGCATCACCACCGGCCCGCGCCGTTCCCGCAGCATCCACACCGCGATGCCGGTGATCAGCCCGATGCCCAGCCCGATCAGCACGAACAGCATCAGCCCGTCGAGCCGGTGGTAGCTCTCACCGGTCACCGGGACCATCGACGCGTCCTGCTGCACGACCACGTTCTGCGGCGGCGCGAGCCACGCCCACAGCCACCCCACGGGCAGCCCGAGCAGCGCGATCGCGGACAGCACGGAGAACGCGGGCAGCAGGTCCCGCTTCACCACCACCCGCGGGCGCTGCACCACGTAGTAGTACTCGAACGCCGGCGCGGGTGGCACCCGAACGGGCGTGGCCCGCTCGTCCACCGGTTGCTCCGCCACCCGACGACCTCCCTGCACACGTGACCAGATGCAGGGCAGGTTACCGCGCGGAGGTGATCTCCCCGTGGCGGCTGCACGCGGCGGTCCAGCCGGCGGGCGTCACCTGCACCACCATCCGGCGCGCGCACTCGCCGCAGAACCGCGGCGGGTCGATCACGCCGAGCCGCGAGGCGCACGCCGAGTGGTCCGTCGCGGCAAGGTCCTTGCCGCAGTATCCGCAGTACGTCACAGGGTCTTGCTCAGCTCCTTGATCGGCATGGACAGCTCGCCCAGCATGTCGAGGTCCTGCTGCGCCGGGCGGCCGAGGTTGGTCAGGTAGTTGCCGACGATGATCGCGTTGACGCCGCCGAGCATGCCCTGCTTGGCCCCGAGGTCGCCGAACGTCAGCTCACGGCCGCCGGCGAAGCGCAGGATCGTCCGCGGCAGGGCCAGCCGGAACGCGCCGACCGCGCGCAGGGCGTCCGGGCCTTCCACGATCGGGTAGTTCTCGTACGGGGTGCCGGGGTTCGGGATGAGGAAGTTCAGCGGCACCTCGTCCGGCTCCAGCGAGGCCAGCTGCACGGCGAACTCGGCGCGTTGCGCCAGCGTCTCCCCCATGCCGATGATGCCGCCGCAGCAGACCTCCATACCGGCCTCGCGGATCATCTTGAGCGTGTCCCACCGCTCTTCCCACGAGTGCGTGGTGACCACGTTCGGGAAGTGCGAGCGGGCCGTCTCCAGGTTGTGGTTGTAGCGGTGGACGCCCATCTCCACCAGCTCGTCCACCTGCTCCTGGGTGAGCATGCCGAGCGAGCAGGCGATCTGGATGTCGTTGCCGTCCTCGCGGATGGCCTTGATTCCGTCGCGCACCTGCGACAGCAGCCGCTTGTCCGGCCCGCGCACGGCGGCGACGATGCAGAACTCGGTCGCGCCGGTGTCGGCGGTCTGCCGGGCGGCCTTCACCAGGCCGGGCACGTCCAGCCAGGCCGAGCGCACCGGCGACGGGAACTGCCCGGACTGGGAGCAGAAGTGGCAGTCCTCGGGGCAGCCGCCGGTCTTCAGCGACACGATGCCCTCGACCTCGACCTCCGGCCCGCACCAGCGCATGCGCACCGCGTGCGCGAGCTCCAGCAGGTCGGGGATGCGCTCGTCGGGCAGCTGGAGGACTTCGAGCACCTGCTCCTCGGACAGCCCGACGCCCTGCTCCAGCACCTGCTCACGGGCAACGCTGAGGACATCGACCTGTTCGGGCGCTGCGGTCACGACTTCTCCTCGGGAACTCCGGCGGTGGTCCGCCGTGCAGTCTGCCGCACGGACCTGGGCCGGTCCCAGCGATGTGCGTCACTGGATTCGGTCAGCAGGTGTGCGGCGCGGCGAACTTCTCCGGGTCGAAGTCGCCGCCGAACCACGGCGACAGGGCGTCCCGGGCCATTTCGGCGAACTCCGTGCGGTCCAGCGACCCCGCCCCGTCGGGCAGCACGCCGAGCAGTGGCGCGCCGGCGGCTTCGGGCAGGTCCACGAGGTTGGTGCGGGTGGCCAGGTCGGGTGTGGAAGGCCAGCGGCCGACCACCACGCCGATCGACTCCAGACCCCGCCGGAGCAGGGCTTCCGAGGTCAGCGCGGTCATGTTCAGGGTGCCGAGGCCGGGGTGGGAGACGATCAGCACGGGGGCGTTGAGCGCCCACGCCGCGTCGGCGATGGTCGAGCCCGTGTCGTCGAACCGGACCAGCAGCCCGCCCGCGCCCTCGACCAGCACCAGGTCGTGCGTCTCGTCCAGCGCCACGGCCGCCGAGGCGATCTCGCTGGGGTGCACGGTGGGCAGGCCGGACCGGCGCGCGGCCGTGGCCGGCGCCAGCGGTTCGGGGTATCGACGCAGCTCACGGGTGGTGACCGGGCCGGCGAGGCGGACCACCTCGGCGAGGTCGCCCGGTTCGCCGTCGGCGACGCCGGTCTGCGCGGGCTTGAGCACGGCGACCCGTCGGCCTTCGGCGACGGCCAGTGCCGCCAAGGCGGCGACGACCACCGTCTTGCCGACCTCGGTGCCCGTGCCGGTGATCACGAGGACGCTCACGGGCACCGAGCCTAGGCGTTCACGTAGAGTCGCGGCCGGCCGCGTTCTAAAGTCACACGCATGAGTGAGATCGTTCTCTACGGTGCGGACTGGTGTGGCGACTGCCGACGGGCGAAGGCATGGCTGCGGGAGCACGAAGTGCCGTTCACCGAGGTCGACGTCGAACACGACGACGCGGCCCGCGACCGGGCGATCGAGATCGCCGGCGGACGCAAGAACATCCCGGTGGTCGTGCTGCCGGACGGCCGGGTGCTGATCGAGCCGACGAACACCGAACTCGCCGCCGCCGTCCAGCACTGACGTGGGCAAGAACGGCAGACGCAAGCGCCGACAGCGGAGCACCCAGCAGGAGCGCGACAACATCGCGGTCATCGCAGCCACCCGTTTCCCCCAGCCGGCCGTGCGGACCAAGCCGAAAAACTGGTTCGACCGGCAGAGCGGCGGCGTGCAGACCTTCATCGTCGTGGCGGCAACCGCTTGGTTGATCGGCGGGCACCTGATCATGTGGGACCTGGTGTTCCCCACCCTGGGCAAGGTGGTCGGCCGGGTGCCGGTCGTGTCGACGGTGACCGGCTGGCTGTTCGTCGGTGGCGCGTTCATCGCGTGGGCCGTGGTCGCCTTCAACCGGGGCACCGCGAAACCCGGGACGGCGAACCGGCTCAAGGGCGTGGCCTGGGTGTGGTCGGCGGTCGCGGTGGTGTGCGTTCCCACCTACTACGCCGACGGCGTCAGCCTGCCGGTGGACTTCTGGGCGGGCGTCTACTCGGGTGGGTACGGCGTGTTCGCCGCGCCGCCGGCCCTCGGCGTGGCCGCGCTCGGCTGGTGGCTGGTGTCCGGCGTGGTGCTCAAGCGCAAGGGCAGGCCGACCAACCAGACCGTCGGCTGGATCTGCGTCGCCTACGCGACCCTGCTGCTGGTGTTGGGCTCAACCCTGCTGCGCGTGTGACGCCTCGGCCGCGGCGACGACGGCGGCGCTGATCGCGGCCACGTCGTCGTCCGTGCTGATGAACGGCGGCATGGTGTAGATCAGGTCCCGGAACGGCCGCAGCCACACCCCGTGGTCGACGGCGGCGGCGGTCGCGGCGGCCATGTCCACCGGGTGGTCGAGCTGCACGACGCCGATCGCGCCGAGCACCCGCACGCCACCGGGGGCCTGCGCCAGCCCGGACCTCAGCCCGTTCTCAATCCGCCCCACCGACCCCTTCCAGTCCTGGGACAACAGCAGGTCGGTGGACGCCAGCGCGACCGCCGACGCGAGCGGGTTGCCCATGAACGTCGGCCCGTGGGCCAGCACCGGCACGTCGCCGCGCGAGATGCCGTCCGCCACGCGTGACGTGCACAGGGTCGCCGCCATCGACAGGTATCCGCCGGTCAACGCCTTGCCAAGGCACATGACGTCCGGGCTGATCCCGGCGTGGTCGGCGGCGAACAGCTCACCGGTGCGGCCGAAGCCGGTGGCGATCTCGTCGAAGATCAGCAGCACGTCGTGCGCCAACGTCAGCTCGCGCAGCACGTGCAGGTAGCGCGGGTCGTGGAATCGCATCCCACCGGCGCCCTGCACGACCGGCTCCACGATGACGGCGGCCAGCTCGCCGGCGTGCGCCTCGATCAGGTCGGCCAGCTCCTGGACGTACGCGGTCTCCAGGTCGCGCGGCGGCGCGGACGCGAACACCTGCTCCGGCAGCACGCCCCGCCACAGCGAGTGCATCCCGCCCTCCGGGTCGCACACCGACATCGGCTGGAACGTGTCGCCGTGGTACCCGCCGCGCCACGTCAGCAGCCGCCGCTTCTCCGGCCGGCCCTGTGAACGCCAGTACTGCACCGCCATCTTGACCGCGACCTCGACCGACACCGAGCCCGAGTCGCACAGGAACACGTGCTGCAACGGCTCGGGCGTGATCTCCACCAGCCGTGCCGACAACGCCACCGCGGGCTCGTGGGTGAGGCCGCCGAACATGACGTGGCTCATCCGGCCGAGCTGGTCGCGCACCGCCTCGTCGAGGACGGGGTGCCGGTAGCCGTGGATCGCGGCCCACCAGGACGACATGCCGTCGACGAGCTCGCGGCCGTCGTCCAGCCGCAGCCGGACCCCCGAAGCCGACGAGACCACCAGCGGCTCCAGGGTGCCCGGCATCGGGCCGTACGGGTGCCAGACGTGTGCCTGGTCCAGCTTCAGCAGCTCATCGCGGTCCACGGGGCGTCAGGCTAACCGGGAGCGACTCCAGCCCGCGCATGAGCGTGCCCTGCCGCCACCGCAGCGACTCCGGGTCGGCCGCCAGGGCGAAGTCGAACCGGTCCAGCAGCGACCCGATCGCGATCTCGCCCTCCATCCGGGCCAGCGGCGCGCCCAGGCAGTAGTGCACGCCGTGGCCGAACGCCAGGTGCCCGCCGGCGGGCCGGGTGATGTCGAACCGGTCCGCGTCGGGGAACCGGTCCGCGTCGCGGTTCGCGCCGTTCAGCGACACGACCACCACGCTGCCCTTCGGGATGACCACGTCGCCGACCTCGACGTCCTCCACGGTGACGCGGATCGTGGCGTGGTTGACCGGGCTCTCGTAGCGCAGGAACTCCTCCACCGCGCCCGGCAGCAACGACCGGTCGGCGCGCAGCCTCTCCGCCTGGTCGGGGTGGCGGAGCAGGAGCTGCACGCCGCTGGTGATCAGGTTGACCGTCGTCTCGTGCCCGGCGACCAGCAGCAGGAACGCCATGGAGATCAGTTCCATGTGGTCGAGCCGGTCGCCTTCCTCGTCGGCGTGCACCAGCTCCGAGAAGAAGTCGTCACCCGGGTCGGACCGCTTGTGCTCGACCAGCCGGGTCAGGTAGTCCGCCATCCGACCCGCCGCCTCCTGCACGGCGTCCGCGTCCGGGCCGCCGAGGACGAGGGTGTTCGACCACGCCCGGAAGTCGTCGCGCTGGTCCAGCGGCACGTCGAGCATCTCGCAGATCACCGTGATGGGCAGCGGGAAGGACAGCGCGTCGACCAGGTCGATCCCGGCGCCGGTGGTCGCGGCCTTCGCGGCCATCTCGTCCAGCAGCCCGTCGGTGATCTCCTGCACCCGGGACCGCAGCTGCTCGACCCGCCGCGCGGTGAACGCCTTGGTGACGAGCTTGCGCAGCCGGGTGTGGTCCGGCGGGTCCAGGTTCAGCATGTGCTTCATCAGGGACTGGTCGAACTCCTCCGGCACGTCGTCGTCCCCGACCTTGTTGCGCCGCATGACGTCCGGGAAAGCCCGGTAGTCCTTGCTGAACCGCTGGTCGGCCAGCGCGTGCCGGGCATCCTCGTACCGGGTGACGAGCCACGCCCTCGTGCCGCGCGGCAACACCACTTCGGTCGCCGCCGCCTGCTCGCGCATCCGCGCGTGATAGGCGTGCGGGTCGGTGAAGTACTCGGGTCCGAGCACGTCGAGACCGGCGATCTTCTCCCCCACAGGGATCTCCTCCTCAGTCGAGTAAACCCTGTTCACTCAACGATTCGAGACTCCCTCGTGTCCCCGGATGGGACCTACGTCACCCGATCATCCCAAGCACCCTGGTCCAAGCAGCGCCTTCAGATCGCCCATGAGGGACGGCGTCGGCGTGACCCGCAGCGCGTCGTCCAGCTTCAGCAACGTGTTGCGGCTGCTGTTGATGACGAGGTTCAGGTGCACCTCGGTGGTGCCGGGGTGCGCGGAGAGGACTTCCTTCAGCAACGTCACCAGCTTCGGGTCGCAGCGCGACGCCGCCACCTTCAGCTTCAACGCCTGCGCGCCCAGTTCCGACAGGTCCGGCACGACCAGGTCGTTGGCGATCAGCGACGTCCGGTCCTCCCGCTTCGCCACCCGCGCCTTCACCAGCACGATCGCGTCCTCGGCCACGGACATGCCGTGCACCATGTAGCTCTTGGGGAAGAACAGCACCTCGATGCCGCCCGCCAGGTCCTCCAGCATCGCCGACGCCCACGGCTCGCCGTTCTTGTTCACCCGGCGGGTCACGGTGGTGAGGATGCCGCCCAGCGTGACCTGGGTGCCGTCCTGCACGTCGCCTTCCAGGATGCGCGGGATCGACGTGTCCGAGTAGGACCCGAGCAGCTGCTCCACGCCGTTGAGCGGGTGCCCGGACACGTACAGGCCGAGCATCTCCCGCTCCAGCGTGAGCTGGTGCTTGGCCTCCCAGTGCTCGTCCGGGATTTTCACGTCGAACACGCCCGCGTCGTCGCCGCCGCCGTCACCGAACAGGTCGAACTGGCCGCGCGCCTCTTCCTTCTTGGTCAGCATGATCGCGTCGACCGCCTCGACGTGGACCATGTGCAGGCCCTTGCGCGGGTGGCCGAGCGAGTCGAACGCGCCCGCCTTGATCAGCGATTCGACGACCTTCTTGTTGCACGCCTGGACGTCGACCTTGCGCAGGAAGTCGGAGAAGTCGGCGAACTTCCCCTTCTCCTTGCGGGTCCTGATGATCGCGTCGACCACGTTCGCGCCGACGTTGCGGATCGCGCCGAGGCCGAACCGGATGTCGTTGCCGACCGCGACGAACTCGCGTTCGGACTCGTTGACGTCCGGCGGCAGCACCGTGATGCCCATCCGGCGGCACTCGGCCAGGTAGACGGCCGACTTGTCCTTGTTGTCCGAGTTCGTGGTCAGCAGCGCCGCCATGTACTCGCCGGGGTAGTTCGCCTTGAGGTACGCGGTCCAGTACGCGATCAGGCCGTACGCGGCGGAGTGCGCCTTGTTGAACGCGTAGTCGGCGAACGGGACGAGGATGTCCCACAGCGTCTTGATCGCCTCGGGCGAGTAGCCGTTGGCGAGCATTCCCGCCTCGAAACCCTCGTACTCCTTGTCGAGGATCTCCTTCTTCTTCTTGCCCATCGCGCGGCGGAGCAGGTCCGCTTGGGCGAGCGTGTAGCCCGCCACCTTCCGCGCGATCGCCATGACCTGCTCCTGGTACACGATCAACCCGTAGGTCGTGTCCAGGATCTCGGCCAGCGACTCCTCCAGCTCGGGGTGGATCGGGGTGATCTCCTGCTGCTTGTTCTTGCGCAGCGCGTAGTTCGTGTGCGAGTTCGCGCCCATCGGGCCCGGCCGGTACAGCGCGATGACGGCCGAGACGTCCTCGAAGTTGTCCGGGCGCATGAGCCGCAGCAGGTCGCGCAGGGCGCCGCCGTCGAGCTGGAACACGCCCAGCGTGTCACCGCGGCCCAGCAGCTCGTAGGCCTTCCGGTCGTCGAGGGCGACAGTCGTGATGTCGACGTCGCCCTTGCCGTTGAGCGCGATGTTCTTCAGCGCGTCGTCGATCGTGGTCAGGTTGCTCAGGCCGAGGAAGTCCATCTTCAGCAGGCCGAGCGTCTCGCACGTCGGGTAGTCGAACTGGGTGATGATCGACCCGTCCTGCGGGCGCTTCCAGACCGGGATGTGGTCCGTCAGCGGCTCCGCGGACATGATCACCGCGCAGGCGTGCACGCCCGCGTTGCGGATCAGGCCCTCCAGCCCGCGGCCGGTGTCGATGATCTCCTTGACCTGCGGGTCCGTCTCGTAGAGGGCGCGCACCTCGGCGGCCTCGGAGTACCGCTTGTGCTGCGGGTCGAAGACGCCCGCCAGCGGGATGTCCTTGCCCATCACGGCGGGCGGCATGGCCTTCGAGATCCGGTCGGCGACCGCGTAGCCCGGCTGCCCGTACAGCACGCGGGCCGAGTCCTTGATCGCCGCCTTCGCCTTGATCGTGCCGAACGTGATGACCTGGGCGACCTTGTCGGCGCCCCACTTCTCGGTGACGTACCGGATCACGTCACCGCGCCGGCGCTCGTCGAAGTCGATGTCGATGTCGGGCGGGCTGACCCGGTCCGGGTTCAGGAACCGCTCGAAGATCAGGCCGTGGGCCAGCGGGTCGAGGTCCGTGATGCCCATCGCGTACGCGATCAGCGCGCCCGCGGCGGAACCACGGCCGGGGCCGACCCGGATGCCGTTGGCCTTGGCCCAGTTGATGAAGTCGGCGACCACCAGGAAGTAGGACGGGAAGCCCATCTGGAGGATGACGTCGATCTCGAACTCGACCTGCTTGCGGTGCACCTCGTCCACGCCCTCCGGGAACCGGCGGCGCATGCCCTCCCAGACCTCTTCGCGGAAGTAGTCCGCCTCGGTCTGCCCGTCGGGCGTCGGGTAGCGCGGCATCAGGTTCTGGAAGGCGAACATGCCGGTGGTGTCGACCTTCTCGGCCACCAGCAGGGTGTTGCGGCACCCCTCCTGCCAGGCGTCGGACGAGTCGATCGCGCGCATCTCGTCCGGCGACTTCAGGTGGTAGCCCGTGCCGTCGAACTTGAACCGGTTCGGGTCCGCGAGCGTCTTGCCGGTCTGCACGCACAGCAGCGCCGCGTGCGCGTCACGGTCCTCGGAGTAGGTGTAGTGCGAGTCGTTGGTCACCACGAACGGGATGCTGAGCTTCTTGGCGATGTCCATCAGCCCGCCCCGGACCCGGCTCTCGATCTCGATGCCGTGGTCCATCAGCTCGACGAAGAAGTTCTCCGCGCCGTAGATGTCGCGGTACTTCGCGGCGGCCTCCAGGGCCTCCTTCTCGTGGCCCAGGCGCAGCCGGGTCTGGACCTCGCCGGACGGGCAGCCGGTGGTCGCCATCAGCCCCGCCGCGTGCTCGGCGATCAGCTCGACGTCCATCCGGGGCCACTTGCCCAGCTGACCCTCCGTGGAGGCCCGGCTGGACATCTTCATCAGGTTGTGCAGGCCCTCGTTGTTCCGGGCCCAGATGGTCTGGTGGGTGTACGCGCCGCTGGCTGAGACGTCGTCGGACTTCTGCCCCGGGTCGCCCCACAGCACGCGCTTCTTGTTGAAGCGCGACTCCGGCGCCAGGTACGCCTCGATGCCGATCACCGGCTTGACCCCGGCCGACGTCGCCTGCCGGTAGAAGTCGTAGGCGCCGTACATGTTGCCGTGGTCGGTGATCGCGGCGGCCGTCATGCCCATCCGCTCGCACTCGGCGAACATGTCCTTCAGCTTGGCCGCGCCATCGAGCATCGAGTACTCGGTGTGCACGTGGAGGTGCACAAACGAGTCGGACACCCAAACCCCCCTGAAGATCGCAGCGGGCCCGGGACTCAAAGCGCTCGGGCAAGACGCGCTCGACCCTATAACGACGTCGGGCTCGCATCACCACGACACTCCCCGGTCACGTGGAACTGGGCGGGCGGGTCGATGAGACGGAGATCCATCCAGCCGGGTAGCGTTCTCAGTGTGGTAGCGCCGGATCCCGTCGACGCCCGTCTCCTGGCCATGATCGCCGAGATGGGCCGTGCCGCCGTGCACGAGGTGGCCGCGCGACTGGGCATGGACCCGCGGGAGGCCGCCGCCCGGCTGATCACGTTGTCCGGCAGTGGGCTGCCGCTGCTGGTCGGCGTGGAGTGCGACCCGAACGGCATCCGCAAGGCGTTGGCGAACAGCGTGGCGTGGGGCAGCTACTCGGGGCCCGGCGGCCAGGCCGTCCGCGGCACGCCGAGCGGCCCGTACCCGCCCACGCCCGGCACGGTGCACGGCACGCCGTCCGGCTCGTACCCGGGTCATCCCGTTCCGCAGGGGCCGCCCAGCGCGCCGTTCCCGGCGCAGCACGGCGGGTCCGGACCGGTGCCCGTGTCGGAGCCGATGAGCACGTGGGGCGTGCCCGGCACGTCCGGTTGGGCACGCGGTGACCAGGCGCCCGCGCCGCGGTCCCGCACCGGCAAGATCGGCACCACGTTGGAGACCGAGGGCCTGGAGGGCGCCCGGTTGACCATCCAACTGGTCGAGGTGGTCGACCCGGCGGACTTCCTGTTCACGGCGGCCGGTTACAAGCTGGCGGCCGGTGAACGGGCCGTGGTCGTGCACACGGAGTTGGCGAACGTCGGCCAGGTGCCGTTCAACTCGCTGCCCGACATGTACCTGATGTTGATGACCAACAAGGGTGAGACGGTCGCCAAGGCGCCCGTGTCGCTGTCCTCCCGGCCGCCGCACAAGATCGGCATCCAGCCCGGCGAGACCGCCGGCGGCCACACCGTCTACATCCTGCCCGAGGACACGGTGATCTTCTCGGTCCGCTGGAGCTCCCGCCCCGAGACCGACCTCAACACCCTGGTCTGGACCACCGACGACTAACCCGTGAGTCCTACGTTCAGGACCCGTGAGTCCTACGTTCAGAACGCCTGAATTCAACGCTCAGGACGGTGGGCGGCGTCCTGAGCGTTGAACTCGGGGGTCCGGAACGTAGGACTCACGCGTTCCGAACGTAGGACTCACGGGGTCAGGCGGGGATCGGGGTGGGGTCGGTGTCACGGGTGATGCCCACGTCGCCCCTGGTCAGCGTGGCGAACAGGATCACGGCCAGCACGGTCGCGGACGCCATCACGGTCACCATCGGCAGCACGCTCGCCGACCCGCCCGCACCGACCAGCGGCGCCATCAGGCCACCGACCAGGAACGTCGTCACACCCAGGACGGCCGACGCGCTGCCCGCCGCCTCCGGGTGCCGGGACATCGCCAGCGTCGAGGCGTTCGGCATGAGCAGGCCGACGCTCATCGTCAGCAGGAACAACGGCGGCAGGAACGTCACCAGGCCGCCACCCACCAGACCGCCGATGAGCAGACCCACCCCGCCGGTCGCACAGCCCGCCATGCCGATCTTGAGCAGTGGACGCGGCATGACGCGGCCGGTCAGCGCGGTGTTGAGCAGGCCGGCCAGCAGCACCGCCACCGAGTTCAGCGCGAACACCAGGCTGAACTGCTGCGGCGTGAGCCCGTACACGTTCTGCAACGTGAACGACCCGCCGGCGACGTACGCCAGCAGCGCACCAAGGGCCAACGCCGACGCCAGCGCGTAGCCGAGGAACTTGCGGTCGGCGAGCAGTCCACCGAACACCTTCAACGTGAGCAGCAGGTTCGCCGGACGCCGCTTGCTCTGCGGCAACGTCTCCGGCAGCCCCACGGCCAGGGCGATCAGCAGCAGCAACCCGAGCACACCGAGCACCACGAACGTCCCGCGCCACGACGTGAACCTCAGCAGCTGGCCGCCGAGCACCGGCGCCAACACCGGCCCCAGGCTGTTGACCAGCATCATCAGCGACATGAACCGCGCCATCGCGACACCCTCGAACCGGTCCCGCGCGACCGCCATCGCGATCACGAACCCGGCCGCCACGCCCAGCCCCTGGAGCAGGCGCAGACCGGCGAACGCGAAGGCGTTGGGCGCGACCGCGCAGATGAGCGAGATCACGACGTAGCTGCCGATCCCGACCAACAGCGGCCGACGCCTGCCCCACGAGTCGGACAGCGGTCCCACCACGAGCTGCCCCGCCGACAGACCGAGGATGAACGTCGTCAGCGACAGCTGGATCTGCGACTCGGCCGCGCCGAACTCCGCCGCGATCGCCGGGAACCCCGGCAGGTACATGTCGATCGACAACGGCCCCAGCAGGCACAGGGACCCCAGCAGCACGACCAGTCGGGTCCTGTTGTCCATTCCGGCACTCCCCCCAGGACTCATTTGTCAAAAGCTTCGCAAGACAAACGACCTGAGGAAAGCGATATGTCCGACATCACCCGCCGGGCGCAAGACTTTCGTCCGCGCGACCCCCGAAAAACGTCAGTAACCCTCTGCCCGCAACAGTTCCAGCGCGGCGGCGAGGTCGGCCGGGTACTCGCTGGTGTACGAAACCCACTGCCCGTCGGCCGGGTGGTGGAAGCCGAGCGTCCGGGCGTGCAGCCACTGCCGGGTCACGCCGAGCCGCTTGGCCAGCGACGGATCGGCGCCGTAGGTCAGGTCGCCGACGCACGGGTGCCGCAGCGCCGAGAAGTGCACCCGGATCTGGTGCGTGCGGCCGGTTTCCAGGTGCACGTCGAGCAGTGACGCGGCCCGGAAGGCCTCCACCACCTCGTAGTGCGTGATGCTGGGCTTGCCGTTGGCCATCACGGCGAACTTGTAGTCGTGCTTCGGGTGCCGGTCGATAGGGGCGTCGATGGTGCCCTTGATCGGGTCCGGGTGGCCCTGCACGAGCGCGTGGTAGAGCTTGTCGACGGTGCGTTCCTTGAACGCGTGCTTCAACGCCGAGTAGGCGTGCTCGCTCTTCGCCACCACCATGACGCCGGTCGTGCCGACGTCCAACCGGTGCACGACGCCCTGGCGTTCGGCCGCTCCGGACGTGGCGATCCGGATGCCGGCCGCGGCCAGTCCGCCCACCACGGTCGGGCCGGTCCAGCCGGGGCTGGGGTGCACGGCTACGCCGACCGGCTTGTCCACCACGATGATGTCGTCGTCCTGGTGCAGGATCTCCAGGCCTTCCACCGGCATGACCTGCACCTGGATCGGCCGCTCGGGCTCGGGGAGGGTGACCTCCAGCACCGAGCCCGCGATCAGCCGGTCCGACTTGCCCGCTGGCTGTCCGTCCAGCAGCACGTCGCCGGACTCGGTCAGCCCGACCACCACCGTGCGGGACAGGCCGAGGAGCTTGGCCAGACCGGCGTCGACCCTCATCCCGTCCAGACCGTCCGGAACGGGAAGGGTCCTATAGCCGCTCATGCCCGCACCTCGCTGGCGCTCGGTGCGGCAAGAGCGGCGCGCACTGTGTTGGATGATTCGCTCGCAAGCTCGCTCATGCGCCCGCCTTCTTGGCCGCGGGCTTCTCCACGCGCGTACCGTCGTAGTCACGTTGGAGCAGCGCCATCAGCACGATCACGCCGCCGCCCACGCAGATGGCGGAGTCCGCCACGTTGAACACCGGGAAGAAGTTCCCCCACGGGTCGAGCACCGAGATGAAGTCGACCACGCCGCCGCGCAACGGGCCGGGACCTCGGAAGACGCGGTCCACGAGGTTGCCCATCGCGCCGCCGAGGACCAGGCCGAGGCCGATGGCCCAGCCGACCGACCGCAGCCGGCGCGCGATCCACAGGATGAACCCGACCACGCCGAACGCGATCAGCGCGAGGATCACCGTCCAGCCCTCGGCCAGGCCGAACGCGGCGCCGGTGTTGCGGATCAGCGGCAGGTAGAGGAGGCCGCCGAACAGCTCGACCGGCTCACGCCCCTCCAGGTGCTCCACCGCGAGGATCTTGGTGACCAGGTCGACGGCCAACACGAGCGGTGCGATGACGGCCAGCAGGAGGACCCGTCGCTTGGGCAGCGGTGTGTCCGGCTGTTCCGGCGTGTCCGGCTCGGTGTTGGGATCGGTGCTCACCGGGCCATTGTCCAGCATGCTGGTCAGCGCAGGAACGGCGGGAGCGCGCGCTCGTCGTTCAACGGGGCCCAGCGGCCGTCGCGGAGTTCGTACTCCCACCGCGAGCCCTCGGTGACGAGCGTGCGCAGCGCGGCCACGAAACGGTCCACGTGCTCTTCGGTCGTGCCCAGGCCGATGGACGCCCGCAGCGCGCGCTCGCCGTGCGCAAGACGGTGCACGGCGATGTGAGCGCAGAACGCGCCGTCACGCACGCCGATGCCGTGTTCGGCGGACAGCGCCGCGGCGAGGTAGCCGACGTCCTGACCGCCGGCGGTGAAGCTCACCACACCCACCCGGTCGTGCTCGGCGCCGAAAAGAGCCAGCTCGTGCACGCCGGGAACGGTCGCGAGGCCCGCGCGGAGCCTGGCCAGGAGCGCGCGCTCGTGCTCGACGGTCTGCTCCCAGCTCCGACCCAGCACGTCACAGGCCACGGCCAGGGCGTGCACGCCCACCACGTTCGGCGTGCCGGCCTCGTGCCGCTCGGGCACCGCGGACCAGGCCACGCCCAGCCGGTCGCCGTGGTCCGTGACGCGGGAAGTCGCCCCGCCGCCCACCAGGTACGGCTCGGCGGCCTGCAACCAGTCGGACCGGCCGACCAGGACACCCGAACCGAACGGCGCGTAGATCTTGTGCCCGGACAACACCGTGTAGTCGACGTCGAGCGCGCGCACGTCAACCGGGCGGTGCGGCGCGAGCTGGGCGGCGTCCAGGGCGATCCGGGCGCCGTGCCGACGGGCCACCCGCGCCAATTCCGCCACCGGCCACACCTCACCGGTGACGTTCGAGGCGCCGGTCACCACGACCAGGCGCGGGCCGACCGGCGCCTCGCGCAACGCCCGGTCCAGGTCCAACACCGCCGTAGCGGGCGAGGCTGGGGTACGCAGGCGGCGGACGTTCGGACCGCGCCACGGCAGCAGCGCGGCGTGGTGCTCGGTGTCGAACAGGATCACGGCGGTGTGCTTCGGCACGCTCCTGGCCAGCAGGTTCAGCGCGTCGGTGGTGTTGCGGGTGAACACGACGGCGTCGGTGTCACGGGCGCCGAGGAACCGGCGGACGGACGTGCGGGCCTGCTCGTAGACCTTGGTGCTGACCTGGGACGCGAAGCCCGCGCCCCGGTGCACGCTGGCGTACCAGGGCAGCAGCTCGTCCACCGCGTCGCGGACCTGCTCCAGACAGGGCGCGCTGGCCGCGTGGTCGAGGTTCGCGTACTCGACGCGCTCACCGGTCACCAACGGCACTCGCAGCGTGGAACCGACGACGCGCGGCAGCGCGGCAACAGAGATTCGGGGAACAGCGACGGTCATGACGTGACGCCTCCGGGGTCCGGGACCCCGCCGGAGAGGGAGCCCGCGCTTGCCGGGCGCCCTGCGCGCCAGGCCAGGTCCTCACCGGGGGCACCCCACCGCGGAGGAGGGTTGCCGGCCAGCAAGCCCGGGCTTGTCGCTGGCACTCATGACCTTCACGTCGAAGGTAACCCAGTGCGCCCGCTCACGTCGAGGGCGTTCACATCCTGGGAGACCCGGTCACGGCAGACCTACATCGCCCTTCCAGCGGGCGAACCGGCCGGCCCGGTCCACGGCCCTGATGCGCTGCTCGGTCGCCGTGCGCATGGCCTCCGTGCACACGACCAGCAGCTGGTCGTGCTCCTGCAACCGGGTCGTCGGCTGCGGTGTGAAGCCGTCCTTGTCGCGGACGACGAGGCTCACCGACGACCCCGGCGGCAGCCGCAGTTCGGACAGGTAGACGCCGTGCAGCTTGGAGCCGCGCTGGATGCGGACCTGGAGGAGTTCCGCGCCCAGCTCGTCCAGCGCCGACGAGTCGACCTGCACTTCCTGCGCCTCACCGGACTTGACCAGCTTCAGCCACTTGGCGAGCCACGGCAGGGTCGTCCCCTGCACCAGGGTCAGCACCACGACCAGCACGAACACCGCGTCGACCAGCTGTTGCGCGCCCGGCACGCCCTGGATCAGCGGGATCAGGGCGAACACGATCGGCACGGCGCCGCGCAGCCCGGACCACGAGATGAACACCTGTTCCCGCCAGGGCACCCGGAACGGCAGCGCGGCGCACAGCACCGACAGCGGCCGGGCCAGCAGCACCAGCACGGCCCCCGCGACCAGCGCCGGGACCAGCGCGTCGAGCAGCCGGCCAGGCGACGCGTACAGGCCGAGCAGCACGAACAGGCCGATCTGCGCGATCCAGCCCAGCCCTTCGGCGAACGACAGGGTGTCCGCCCGGTGCGGCAGCCGGGCGTTGCCGAGCACCAGGGCGGCGATGTAGACGGCGAGGAAGCCGGACGCGTGCGCGAGGTCGCCCACGGTGTAGGCGAGCAGGCACACGGCGACCGTGGCCAGCGGGTACAGGCCGGTGGCGGGCAGTGCGGCGCGGCGCAGTCCGATGCCGCCCAGCCAGCCGAGCGCGATGCCGATCACCGCGCCGGCGATCAGCTCGTAGGCCATCAGCAGCGGCGCGGTCCACGTGATCGGCTCGGGTGCGGCCAGCAGCACGACGGCGATGTACACCGGCGCGTCGTTGATGCCGGACTCCAGCTCCAGCGGGCCGATGAGCCGCTTGCCCACGCCCACCCCGCGCAGCACGCTGAACACGGCCGCGGCGTCGGTGGACGACAGCACGGCGCCCCACAGCAACGCGGTGCGCCAGTCCATGTCCAGCAGGAAGTGCAGCGCGAACCCCGTCACCGCGATGCTCACGCCGACGGACACCGTGGACAGCGCGATGCCCAGGCCCAGCGCGGGCCGCACCTCGCTCCACCGGCTGGTGATACCGCCCTCGGTGAGGATCAGCACGAGCGCGGCCGTGCCCAGTGACCGGGTCAGGTCGGCGTCCTCGAACTCGATGCCGACCACGGCCTCGCCGAGCAGCACGCCGATGCCCAGGTAGAGCAGGAGGGACGGCAACCCGAGCCGGATCGACACCCTGACCGCGATGACCGAAAGCAGGAGAACCGCGGCGGCGATGCCGAGGAAGCCCGTCACACCGCCCACTCGACCTCCACGCGTCGTTCCCCGCTGTCATCGACCGTCGGGTCATTCTCCCTGGTGACACCGAGATGGACGAATTCGGAACGCACGGAGTGTCACCGGCCGATGATCACGGCTAGCCGTCGAGCAGGCGGGCCAACACGTCCGCGGCTCCGGCGGGCGCGGGGTCGACCTGGATGACCTTGTCCCGGCCGCGTTCGCCCGCGATGACGTCGACGTCCTGCTTCCGCACGCCGAACGCCCTGGCCAGCGCCTTCCGCACGGCCTCGTTCGCCTTGCCTTCCACGGCGGGCGCGGCGACCGCGACGACGAGCGCGTCGTCACCCCACCGGCCGCCGACGGCCTCCCGCTTCGCACCCGGCTTCACCCGAATGGTGAACCTGAACACGTCAGGCACGGTGCGTCATGACAGCCAGCGTCTCCTCCAGCAACGCGCGCCGCGCCTTGACCAGGTCCGGCGCGGACGACAGCAGCTGGGCCTGCCCGAGGTAGACCGAGTACGCCAGGACGGCCCGCTGGTGCGCCTGCTCGGCGGTGAAGCCGAGTTCGCCGAACAGGTCCTGCAGGTAGCCGATGCGGCGGTCCGTGACGCGGCGCAGGACGGGTGCCACGACCGGGTCGTCCTTGGCCGCGAGCAGGGCCAGCTCGACCGCGCCGTCCTCCACGTCCTCCAGCACCTTGCCGAACAGCACCCGCAGCTTCTCCAGCGGGTCCGGCACCGACTCGACGATCTCGATCACGGCCTCGGTGTGCCGGCGTTCCCAGCGTTCGAGGGTGGCTTTGAGCAGGGCCTCCCGGTTGGGGAAGTGCCAGTAGGCGCTGCCCTTGGTCGCGCCGAGCCGCGCCGCGAGCGGTTCCACCGCGACCGCCGCCACCCCGCCCTCGGCCAAAGCACGGAGAGCCACCCCGGTCCAGTCGTCCTGCGTCCGCCTTGCCACGGCTCCATACGCTACCGTACGGTCGCTTACCATACGGTAGCGTATGGAGGTTGTGATGATCGAGAACGTGCACGTCCGGCAGATCCCCGACAGCGCGGAAGTGATCGACAGAATCGTGGAGCTGTGGCCCGGGGCCTGGCCCCCGCTGGTCCTCGACCGGCCGCTGGGCGTCGGCGCGAAGGGCGGGCACGCGTTCATCCGCTACAGCTGCACCGACCACGTCCCCGGTCAACGGGTCGAGTTCACGTTCGCGCCGAGCTTCGGGCTGGTCGGGACGCACGTGCTGGAAGCGGTGCCGGGTGGCTTGAAGCACACGATCGCCGCTCGGACGCGCGGCCTGATGCGGTTGGGGTGGCCGCTGGCGGTGCGGTGGCTGCACGACGCGCTCATCGAGGACCTGCTGGACAACGCCGCCCGCGCGCTCGGCCACCCGCCCGTTCACCGGGCCAGGTGGTCTCCGTGGGTCCGCTTGATGCGCACGGCGACCGAGAGGAGCGTGAAGCAACCCGCTTGACCGGATTTCCTCCACAACCCCCGGTCTCGTCCGTCTACCCGGTACCGGGACCAGAGGGGGGAGGGTTCGTGACGCCGGAGGATCCCGACGACCACGCGGCCACCTTCAGCGACTTCTACCACCGGGAGCGCACGCGGTTGTTCCGCTTCGCGGCGGTGATGTCGCCTCATCTGGACCACGAGTCCGCGGTGCAGGAGGCGTTCGTCGGCGCGTGGCGGAACTGGCCGGTGATCGCCCCGCCGTCGAGACGTGCTTGGCTGGTGAAGACGATCCGCAACCAGCTGGTGGACCAGGCCCGCCGGCGGGAGCGGCCGGGCGACCTGACCGACGAGGTCGTCGCCCGGCAGCGCGGCACGTACCGGATCCTGGTGCCGAGGCAGCGGGACGCCGAGACGTGGCACGAGCTGATCAGCACGCTGGCGGCCGTGGTGAACCTGCCGGACCACCTGCGCACGGCGTTGGCGCTGCGGTTCTGGGACTTCGGCGACGACGAGATCGCCGACGTGCTGGGCTGCCGGCGCGAGTCGGTGCGCCGGTACGTGTCGCAGGCGCGGGCGGAGATCAGCGAGCGGGTCGGCAACGAGGGGCGACGGGCGCGGGGCTCCCAGCGCGGGAAGGAGACGTCGTGACGGACGAGTTGGACCCACGGCTGGACCAGCTGCGCGCCGAGCTTGTCGAAGCCATCCCGGAGGATCCGGGGACCGACGACCTGGGCGTGGCCGCGATCATGGCGCAGGCCTCCGTCCACGAGCGTCAGGCCGCGTTGGTCGTGGCCGCCCGTGCCGGCTCACGTGCCGCGCTGGACTCGCTGGTGACCGAGCTGACGCCGTTGGTGTGGCACGTGGCCAGGGGCAACGGCCTGGACCAGGCCACCGCCGAGGACGTCGTGCAGACCGTCTGGCTGAGCCTCCTGCGCCACCTGGACCGCCTCGCCGAACCGCGTGCGGTGGCCGGCTGGCTCATCGTGGCCACCCGCCGTGAGGCGCAACGGGCCTGGCGGGACCGCAACGGCCGCCCGGCGCTGTCCACCGACTCGGCCATGGACATGCCCGACGACCGCTGGCTGCCGGAACCGGAAGCCCTCCGCGACGACCGCGACCGCCGCCTCTGGCAGGCGTTCGCCACCCTCCCCCGCCGCTGCCAGGAACTGCTCCGCCTGACCGTCCTGGCCGGCCGAGCCGAATACCGCGCCGTAGCCGAAGCCCTCTCCATGCCCCGCGGCTCGATCGGCCCGACAAGGGGCCGTTGCCTGACCCGGTTGAGAGAACGCCTGGAACAGCACGACATCCGCTGACCAGGCCGTCAGCTCACCGCCAGGACCCGTTCGAGGGTGGCGTAGCCCGCCGGTTCCCAGGTCGGTTTTCCCCCTGGCAGACCGAGCCTCCCGTTCCGCCCGATCCCGATCAGGCCCAGGGCGCGCAGGACGGCCCAGCCACGGGCGCGGGTGACGGTCGCTTCGTCGGCCTGCCCGTAGGCGTCGAAGAACCGACCGGCCGCGCCTGCCGGCAACAGGATCCAGGCGGCGGAAAGATCTGTCGCCGGATCGCCCGCGCACAGCTCGCCGAAGTCGATCACCCCGGCGAGCATCCCGTCCCGGACGACCACGTTCGCCGGGTGCAAGTCACCGTGCAGCCAGAGCGGCGCGCCCAGCCAGACAGGTGCTGCCACGGCCTTCTCCCACACGTCCCGCACGCTGTCGGCGCTCGGGTGATCGCCGATGAGCCCGAACCAGTCCTCGGCCCCTTCCCGCAATCCCGCCAGAGGGATGCCTCGCGTGGCGTTGACCGGCGCGTCGGCGGGCGCTTGGTGGTGCAGCGCCCTGAGGAACTCCGCGAGGACCTCGGCCTCGTCGACGCGGGTGACCGGCGTGTGATCGGCGGGCTCGCCCTCGACCCAGCGCACGATCGTCCAGGTGTGCCCGAACAGGCTCGAAGGTCTGCCGATCCGCACCGGGGTGGGTGTCGGCAGCGGCAGGCGGTTCGCCAACAGCGGCAACCACGTCTGCTCGGTGTGCAGCAGAGCAGGCGCGCGCTCGGTGCGCGGCAGCCGCACGGCCAGTTCCTCCCCGAGTCGCCATTGCCGGTTGTCCCAGCCGCCGTCGACGTCCCGGAGTTCGAGGTCCGCGAGATCCGGGTGCTGCTCTCTCAGCAGCGCTCGCACCAGGTCGCGGTCGAACGTGAACTCGTCCACCAACAAGCCTCCCTGACCTTGCGGAAACGCGAAGGAGGGGCCGGGACGAATGCTCCCGACCCCTCCTCATACCGCCGTCGCGTCAGACCCGGCGCACCGCTACCCGGACCTTCTGGCCGTCACCGACCACACCGTCCGAGCCCTCGGTGACCTCGCCGTACTCGATCGACTCGGTCAAGGTCTCCTCCTTCACGAAGGCCTCGAACTGCCGCACCGCCGCCTCGACCGCCGGCGGCAGCTGCAACGTCAGGGCGATCCGGTCGGACACGTCCAACCCGGCGTCCTTGCGCGCCTGCTGCACCACCCGCACCAGGTCACGGGCCATGCCCTCGGCCGCCAGCTCCTCCGTCACCACGGTGTCCAGCACGACCAGCCCGCCGCCGTTCGGCAACGCCGCCGTCGCGCCCTTGTCCGTCGCCACCAGCCGCTGCTCGTACTCCTCCGGGAACAGCTCGATCCCGGCCGCCACGACGCGACCGTCCACCTCCTGCCAGTCACCGGCCTTGACGGCCTTGATGACCTTCTGCACCTCCGGCCCGAGCCGCGGCCCGGCGGCACGCGCGTTGACCGCCAGCTCGAAGTGGCCGTGCGCGTCCACGTCGGAGGTCAGCTCGACCTCCTTGACGTTCACCTCGTCCCGCAGCACCTCGGCGAACGCCGCCAACTGCGCCACGTCCGCGGAAGCGATCACCAGCTTCGCCAACGGCAGCCGCACCCGCAGCTTGTTCGACTTCCGCAGCGACAACGCCGTGGACGCCACCTGCCGCACCTTGTCCATCGCCGCCACCAGGGCGTCGTCCGCGGGCAGGTCCGCCGCCGACGGGTAGTCCGCCAGGTGGACCGACCGGCCACCGGTCAGCCCGCGCCACACCGACTCCGTGGTCAACGGCAGCAACGGCGCGGTCACCCGGCACACGACTTCCAGCACGGTGTGCAGGGTGTCGATCGCGTCCTGGTCGCCCGACCAGAACCGGTCGCGTGAACGCCGCACGTACCAGTTGGTCAGCACCTCCAGGAACTCCCGGATCGACGCGCACGAGCCCGAGATGTCGTACTCGTCCAGCTGCGCGGTCACGTCGGCCACCAGGTCGTGCGTCTTCGCCAGCACGTACCGGTCCAGCACGTGCGACGACGAAGTCCGCCAGGTCCCCTCGACCCCGTCCGCGTTGGCGTACAGGGCGAGGAAGTACCAGGAGTTCCACAACGGCAGCACGGCCTGCCGCACCGCGTCACGGATACCGCGCTCGGTGACCACCAGGTCACCGCCACGCAGGATCGGCGACGCCATCAGGAACCAGCGCATGGCGTCCGAGCCGTCGCGGTCGAAGACCTCGTTGACGTCCGGGTAGTTCTTGCGCGACTTGGACATCTTCTGCCCGTCGTCGCCCAGCACGATCCCGTGCGCTACGCAGTTGCGGAACGCGGGCCGGTCGAACAGCGCCGTGGCCAGCACGTGCATGGTGTAGAACCAGCCGCGCGTCTGGCCGTTGTACTCGACGATGAAGTCGCCCGGGTAGTGGTCGTCGAACCACTGGGCGTTCTCGAACGGGTAGTGGACCTGGGCGAACGACATCGAGCCGGACTCGAACCAGCAGTCCAGCACCTCGGGCACCCGGCGCATCACGGACTGCCCGGACGGGTCGTCCGGGTTAGGCCGGGTCAGGTTGTCGATCGTCGGCCGGTGCAGGTCGGCCGGACGCACGCCGAAGTCGCGCTCCAGCTCGTCCAACGACCCGTACACGTCCACCCGCGGGTACGCCGGGTCGTCCGACACCCACACCGGGATCGGCGAGCCCCAGAACCGGTTGCGGGAGATGTTCCAGTCGCGGGCGTTCTCCAGCCACTTGCCGAACTGGCCGTCCTTGATGTGCTCGGGCACCCAGTTGATCTGCCCGTTCAGCTCGACCATCCGGTCCTTGAACTGCGAGACCGCGACGAACCACGACGACACCGCACGCTGGATCAGCGCGTTGTCACACCGCCAGCAGTGCGGGTACGGGTGGTCGTAGGTCTCGTGGCGCAGCAGCAGACCCGCTTCCTTCAGGTCGCGGATGATCGGCTTGTTCGCCTCGAAGACCTGCAGCCCCTCGTACGGCGGCACCTCGACGGTGAACCGGCCGTGGGCGTCCACCGGCACGACGACCTCGATGCCCGCCGCGTCGGTGACGAGCTTGTCCTCCTCACCGAAGGCGGGGGCGATGTGGACCAGGCCCGTGCCGTCCTCGGTGGTGACGTAGTCGGCGGCCAGCACCTGGTGCGCGTTCTCCCGGCCGACGAAGAAGTCGAACGGCGGGGCGTACTTCCGGCCCACCAGGTCGGCGCCCTTGCAGCGGGCCACGACCGGCGGTTCCTCGCCCAGCTCACGGGCGTACGCGGGCACACGGGCCTCGGCGAGCAGGTAGCGCTCGCCGTTCGCCTCGACCGTCACGTAGTCCACGTCCGGGTGCACGGCAGCGGCCAGGTTCGACGGCAGCGTCCACGGGGTCGTCGTCCAGACGAGGGCCAGCTCGCCGGTCTCCAGGCGCAGGCCGACGGTCACCGCCGGGTCCTGCCGGTCCCGGTACGTGTCGTCCATCTTGGTCTCGGTGTTGGACAGCGGCGTCTCGCAGCGCCAGCAGTACCAGAGCACCCGGAAGCCCTCGTAGACCAGACCCTTGTCCCACAGGGTCTTGAAGGCCCACATGACGCTTTCCATGTAGTCCAGGTCGAGGGTCTTGTAGTCGTTGTCGAAGTCCACCCAGCGGGCCTGCCGGGTCACGTAGTCGCGCCACTGGTCGGTGTACTGGAGCACCGACGCGCGACAGGCCTCGTTGAACTTCTCGATGCCGAACGCCTCGATCTCGCTCTTCGACGAGAACCCGAGCTGCTTCTCCGCCTCGACCTCGGCGGGCAGGCCGTGGGTGTCCCAGCCGAACCGGCGCTCGACGTGCTTGCCGCGCATGGTCTGGTAGCGCGGGACGACGTCCTTGACGTAGCCGGTGAGCAGGTGGCCGTAGTGCGGCAGGCCGTTGGCGAACGGCGGGCCGTCGTAGAAGACGAACTCGTTCGCCCCGTTGTCCCCCGCCGGTCGGGCGTCGATCGAGGCCTGGAACGTCCGGTCGGACTTCCAGAAGTCGAGGACACCCTCTTCGAGGGCGGGGAAGGACGGCTGGGAGGGAACGGAACCCTCGCCTGCCTTCGGGTAGGCCATCGTGCTGCTCCTCGCGTGCGTCCAACCGGCTCACGGGGACGACACGCCGGTCACGGCGCACCGCGGTACCACCCCGCTTGCCAGGGCGCGAAGGCACTGGCCTCTCTTCGACGGCTGTGACGGGCCGCACCCGTCCGGTTCTACTGAGGCGCGTCCCACCTGGCACGCGCCCGTTCTTCCGGAAGCTCCCCGGTGATGGCCGGATCAACGCCTTGCTACCACCCAGGGTAGCCGAACCGCGCAAACCACTTTGCCGACCGCGCGACTCGCGGGGTCACGGCGTCGCCCGCTTCAGAGCCGCGAGGCTTGAGTCGGGACGGCACACCGCGCACGGCGTGAAGCCCAGCTGGCGTGCCTCGTTGATCGGCAGGCCCAGCGAAGGCCGTGACGCGAGCCAGGAGCACGCGGCGAGGTGGTAGCGGGGACGTTCGTCCAGTACCCGCACCTCGTCGGTGAGCTCGCTCACGATCAGGGAGTCGGCGGCGTCCGTGTCCTCCTCGCCAGGCTCGACTTCTGCCTGATCAGGTGAACTTTCGACCTCCTCCACCCCCGTCCCGCGCTGTTGATCACCAACGCTAACCTGAGGGTGATCAACAACGTCTGTGCCGGCAGCCTGGGCGCCCGCCCGGTGACGAAGCCACCAGTCGAGCACGAGGACCACCGCAGCGGCCCCGCTCGCGCCCACGGACAACCACGCCCAATAGGTCTGGGCGCTGGTCAGCGCGGGCACGAGCAACCCCAGGGCTGCCAGCACCAACAGCAGGACTATGTAGAGCACGTCGAGCAGAGTAGATCAGCTACGCCGATCAGCCGGCTTCGGCGCGCGCCCCGAAGGAGTAGCCACCCTGCTGACGCCCGTCGGACGGCGCGGCGGGACCCCGGTCCTGAAGGTCTCGCAGCGACGACTCGAGCATCGTCTTGAGCCGGGTGCGGTACTCGCGCTCGAACGTCTGAAGCTTGTCGATCTGCTTCTCGAGCGTGTTCTTCTCCTGGGTGATGTTGCCCATCACCTCGGCGTGCTTGCGCTGCGCGTCACGGTCGAGCGCGCCGGCCTTCTCACGGGCCTGCCGCTCCAACGTCTCGGCGCGGGTCCGCGCGTCGTTGAGCATGGTCTCGGCACGCGTGCGCGCCTCGTTGACCATCGTGTCGGCCTTGGCTCGCGCCTCGGACAACAGCTGCTCGGACTTGGTCCGCGCCTCCGACAGCATCCCGTCGGCCTCGGCCTTGGCCTCACCGGTGAGCCGGTCGGCCATCTCCTGGGCCAGACCGAGCACCTTCGCGGCCTGAACGTGGTGGTCGCCACCGCCGCCACCGCCACCGGGAGCGGTCTGCTCCAGTGCCGAAGGGGGCGGCACCGGGGCGAGCCGGCGCGGCTCGTCGACGACACGGCTCGGGCCGACGCCCGCGGCAACCTTCGCCCGGGCGTCTTCGAGGTCGGCACGCGCGGTCTCGACCTGCTGGTCGAGCTGCTCGACCTGCTGGCGCAGGTCGTTGTTCTCCTCGATCAGGCGAGCTAGCTCGCCTTCAACCAGGTCGAGGAACGCGTCCACCTCGTCCTCGTTGTAGCCCCGCTTGCCAATCGGCGGCTTGCTGAACGCGACGTTGTGCACGTCCGCGGGGGTCAACGGCATCAGATCACCTCACGCACTCCTGGGCTGTGGACATCCCTGGTCCCCTCACCTGGGATCGGCTACTCGCATCAGAATGATAACGACCAGCAACAGCACAATAATGGACAAGTCCAGTCCGATGCCCCCGATCCGCACGGTCGGGATGATCCGACGCAGCAGCCGGACCGGGGGATCGGTCACGGTGTAGACGGTCTCAAGCGCCACCGCGACACCGCCCGCAGGCCGCCATCCTCTGGCGAAACTTCGGACGAGTTCCACGACGACACGCGCCGTGAGCAGCAGCCAGAACGAGAACAACACGTAGTAGACCACGAGCCAGAGGGCATCCACAGCGTCAACTGTGCCATCTCTCAGGCCTGGTTGAGGAACCCGCCCTCCGCCAGGCGCCTCCGGTCCTCAGCCGTCACGTCGATGTTCGGTGGTGAGAGAAGGAACACCTTGTTCGTCACCTTGTCGATCGAACCGCGCAGCGCGAACGCGAGCCCGGCCGCGAAGTCGACCAACCGCTTGGCGTCCGCGTCGTCCATGTCGGTGAGGTTCATGATCACCGGCGTGCCGTCGCGGTAGTGCTCGCCGATGGTCCGCGCCTCGTTGTAGCTGCGCGGGTGCAGCGTGGTGATGCGGGCGAGCGGGTGGCTCGGCGGGTCGGCGGCAGGTCGCAGCCTGCCGACCGGCTCGCGCTGCGGTTCGACCGCCAGCGCGCCCTGCGTCTCCGGGCTCCACGAACGTCGTGGACGAACGCCGCGCTCCGGCTCGAGCTCGTCCGCGACGTCCAACTCGGCCCGGTAGCCGTTGGGGGAACGGCGGCGGGCCGTCCGCTGCTCGGGGTAGGGCTCGTACTCCTCCGAATCCGGGTACTCGGCCCTGTAGTCCGCGTAGCGCCGGTCCTCCTCGTAGGCGGCCGGGTCGTCGGCGTACTCGGCGGGAACCATCCCGAAGTAGGCCTTCAGCTTGTGAAACCCGCTCATGGCTTGAGCCCTTCCTCCGCCGAGATCCCTACCCGCAAGGACGTCGCGGCCGTCCCAGAGGTTCCGGACAGTTACGGCGAGGCTAGCCTCCGGCTGCCCAGCAACGCTGTTCCGACACGCACGCACGTGGATCCGTGCGCGATGGCGTCCTCAAGGTCACCGCTCATCCCCGCCGAGATCACGGTGGCATCGGGATGATCGTCCCGCAAGCGGGTTACCGCTTCGTATAGAGCGGCAAACGCCTGCTGTGGAGACATGCCAAGGGGTGCGACAGTCATCACACCGCGCAAAAGAAGTTCACTCGATAGTGCTACGTGATCGGCCAGTCGCGGAAGGTCACCGATCGGGTGACCGCCGCGGGCCTCGTCGCCGTCGACGCTGACCTGGATCAGCACCTCGACCGGCTCGGTGGCGGCCTTGGCGATGGCGTCGGCGAGTCGGATCGAGTCGACCGTGTCGATCCGGTGCGCCCAGCGGAGGACGGACTTGGCCTTGTTCCGCTGGAGCGAGCCGACCATGTGCCACTTCGCGGGCGCGTCCGGGCGCAGTCCGGCGAACTCGGCCGTCTTGCGGTTGGCCTCCTGGTCGCGGTTCTCGGCGAAGTCGGCCAGCCCGAGGTCGCTCAGGATGGCGACGTCCTCGGCCGGGAACGTCTTCGTGACGGCTAACAGGTCCACCTCTTCGGGTGACCGCCCCACCGCCGCGCAAGCCTTGGCGATCCGCTCCGTGACCTCGGCCAGCGACAGGGCCAGCTCTTCGCGCCGGTTCATGACTCCATCCAGATGACGCCCGCGAGCCGCCCCGTGCCCGGAGTGCGGCGGTGGCTGAACAACGACTTCTCCTCGAACGTGCACCGGGGGTCCAGGCCGAGCCTGCCCACGCCCGCGTCGGCGAGCTGCTGCCAGAGGCCGGCCCGCAGGTCCAGCGCCGGTTTGCCGGACCGGGTCTTCGACGCGCTGCCGGGGAGGTGCTTCTCGACGTCGGCGCGCATCGCGGCGGGCACCTCGTAGCACTGCCCGCAGACGGACGGGCCGAGCAGCACCTCGATCCGGTCCTTCCGCGCCCCCAGTTCGACCATGCGGTCCAGGGTCGCCGGGACGACGCCGACACGTGCGCCGACGCGTCCGGCGTGCACGGCGCCGATCACGCCCGATTCCGGATCGCCGAGCAGGACCGGGACGCAGTCCGCGGTCAGCACCACCAGCGCCAGCCGTTCCTGTGCGGTGACGACGGCGTCGGTGGCCTCCAGCGGCCCGTCGACCGGCCCGTCCACCACGGCGACGGTCCGGCCGTGCACCTGTTCCATCCACACCAGGCGTTCCGGTTCGAGGCCGATGCCCTCGGCCAGCCGCTTCCGGTTGGCCGCGACGGCGGCCGGGTCGTCGCCGACGTGGTCGCCGAGGTTGAAGGAGTCGTACGGCGGCTTGGACACGCCACCTTCACGGGTGGTCACGACACGACGGATGCGCACACCCCCAGCTTCCCAGACCCCGCGAGTCGAACCTCCAGGTCCCGCGTGAGTCCTACGTTCAGAACGCGCGAGTCGTACCTTCAGGACCACCGTGTCCTACGTTCAGGACCCCCGAGTTCAACGCTCAGAACAAACGATCTTGTACTGAGCGTTGAACTCGGGGGTCGCGAACGTAGGACTCACGCGTTCCGAACGTAGGACTCACGGGACCTGAACGTAGGACTCACGGGGCCTGAGTGTTCGACACGCGGGACCTGGAGGTTCGACTCGCGCAGGGGGTGACATGGCGGCGCCGCGCCGTCCCGGGTGGGACGGCGCGGCGTCGGTGGTGTGGCGAGGGGTTAGCGCCGCATGAACGGCGGCACGTCCACCTCGTCGTCGGGGTCGTCGGTCACCGGCACGGCCCGGTTCGGCAACGTGCCGCCGGTGTTCCCCTGCATCCCCGGCGTCAGCGACCTGGGCATGGTCGGCTGCGGCGTCCCGTACTGGGACTGGCCGTTGCCCTGGCCGGGCTGCTGCTGCGGCACGACGGGACGGGGCGGCACGACCGGGGGCTGCTGGTCCATCTGCTGCGACACGGGCTGCGACTGCTGGTGCTGCACGGGCTGCTGGTGCGGCTGGTGCTGCACGGGCTGCGGCTGCTGGTGCGGCTGTTGGTGGTGCTCCGGCTGGGTGTGGTTGACCTGACCCGCGGTGGCGGTTGCCACCGGGGTGCCTCGCGGCGGGCTGGACAGAGCCTGAGGCTCCAACTTCTTGTGTGTCGGCCCGCCACTGTCAAAACCCGCCGCGATCACCGTCACACGAACCTCGTCACCGAGCGAGTCGTCGATGACCGTGCCGAAGATGATGTTCGCGTCCGGGTGGGCGGCTTCCTGCACCAGCGAAGCCGACTCGTTGATCTCGAACAGCCCGAGGTCGCTGCCACCGGCGATCGAGAGCAGCACGCCGTGCGCACCCTCCATCGACGCTTCCAGCAGCGGCGAGTTGATCGCCTTCTGGGCGGCTTGGACCGCTCTCCCCTCGCCCCGCGCAGAGCCGATGCCCATCAGGGCACTGCCCGCGCCGGACATGACCGACTTGACGTCGGCGAAGTCGAGGTTGATCAGACCGGGGGTGGTGATCAGGTCGGTGATGCCCTGGACACCGGACAGCAGCACCTCGTCCGCCGAGCGGAACGCGTCCATCAGCGAAACGCCGATGTCGCCGAGCTGGAGCAGCCGGTCGTTGGGGATCACGATGAGGGTGTCGCACTCGTTGCGCAGGGCCTGTATTCCGTCTTCGGCCTGCTTGGCGCGGCGCTTGCCCTCGAACGAGAACGGTCGCGTGACCACACCGATGGTCAGCGCGCCGAGCTTGCGGGCGATCGAGGCCACCACGGGCGCGCCTCCGGTGCCCGTGCCGCCGCCTTCACCGGCGGTCACGAACACCATGTCCGCGCCCTTGAGGACTTCCTCGATCTCTTCACGGTGGTCTTCGGCGGCCTTGTGGCCGACTTCGGGATTGGCGCCGGCTCCCAGGCCGCGGGTGAGTTCGCGGCCGATGTCGAGCTTCACGTCGGCATCCGACATGAGCAGCGCCTGGGCGTCGGTGTTCACCGCGATGAACTCGACACCCTTGAGCCCGACCTCGATCATGCGGTTGACGGCGTTGACACCGCCACCGCCGATGCCGACGACCTTTATCACCGCGAGGTAGTTGTGCGGGGGCGTCATCGGTCCGCCTTCCTGATCGTGTCCGTGCTCATGTGCTGGAGTGGATGACCACCGGTGTCACAGCCCGGACGGATCTCCACCCGGATTGAAACTCTCAACCAGAGGTTCAGAGTTATGTCAACCCCGTATGTTCCTGCTGGACGTTATGCATCGGGAATGCCTCGGTCCAGCAGCCACGCCGTGTTGTGTCCTGACCGGGTGAGCGGTCTCTACTCGCCGGTCATCCCGTCGAGCAGTTCCCGCACCACGTCCAGGTGCCCCGCGTGCCGACCCGTTTCCTCGATCATGTGGATCAGCACCCAGCGCACGGAAAGCACCTTGTCGCCGCGGAACGCCACCTCGTGGTCGAGATCGAGGCCCGCGACGAGTTCCCGACTCACCGTGCACTGCGCAGCGTAGTCGTCGATCAATCGTGAGATCGTCTCACCCGGCTCGACGCGCCAATCCGCGTCCGGGTCCTCCTGCGTGTAGGGGGCCGCGCTGGGCCGTCCGCCGAGGGCGACCTCGAACCAGTAGTGCTCCACCCAACGCAGGTGCCTGACGACCCCCGCAGCGGTGTTGAGCTGCGAAGGGAGCACGGAACGCCGGGCGTCCTCGTCGCTCAGACCGGCGCACTTCAGCTCGATCGTGCCGCGCAGGAAGTCCAGGAATCCGCCCAGCAGGGTGCGTTCGTCGCCGGTGAAAGGAAGTTCGATCCGGTTGTCCACCGGCGTCTGGGTCATCCCCGGAGTATCGCCGCCGGGTCCGGGCCGGGCGATCGACTTTCACCATCGACCGGTGTGGCGGTATTCACCACGCCGATCCCACCACGCCGATCCCACGACGCCGATCTCACGACACGGTCGGCAGCTCCGGGCTGGACACGTCGAACACGGTGCCCTTGCGGGTCATCAGGACCTCCAGCACGGCGGCCTTGCGCGGGGTGTCGGCGGACGAACCCCAGCGGGCCTCCCGACCGGCGCTCAACGTCACCCGGACGTCCGACGGTGTGTCCGCGGTCACGATCAGCACTTCACGCCTCAACGCCTCGGGTAGCTGCGTGATCACGCCGACGGCGGCGGCGAGCGCGTCCGGACCCACCCTCAGCTCCGGCAGCCCGGACGGCGGACTGGTCACGGTGGCGTAGTCCTTGGCGGTCGCGTCCACGAGGTGCGCGCCGTCCGGAGAGATGATCATGGCGACCGGGTCCCGCTCGTCCACGGTGAGCCGCAGCGTGCCGGGCAGCAGCCGTTCGACGTGCACCCCGGCCACGCGGGGCAGTTCGCGGACCCTGGCGTCGACGGCGTGGACGTCCACCCGAACCAACGGCGTGCCGGGCTCGACGGCGGCGGCCTCGCGGACCTGGTCGCCGGTCAGGTGGACCGCGCCACGCACCTCGACCTCACGGACGCCGAGCGCGGGCGTGAACCAGACCGTGCAGACGACCGCCGTCACCACGAGCATGATCATGATCGCGATCAGCCGGCGGCGCACCACCGCACGCCGGTACGGCCGCCGCACCGGACGACGTGACCTGCCGCGCGGCGGGCGACGACGCGGCGCCGGGCGGGAGTCCGGGCCGGACGCGGCCGGGCGACGACGCGCCGCCGTCGCACTCATGTCCGATCCAGCTCGCCGACGATCTCCGGGCCGAGCATGGTGACGTCGCCCGCACCCATGGTGACGATCAGGTCGCCCTCGCCGACCAGGCTCTTGACCAACGTGGGCACCCGGTCGAACGACGGCTCGTAGAACACCTTGCCGACATCCAGCGGCACCAGGCCCGAGACCAGCGCACCGGTCACACCGGGCTCCGGCTGCTCACGAGCGCCGTAGACGTCGAGCACCACGACGGCGTCGGCCGTGCCGAGGGCGGCGGCGAACTCCTCGGCGAACAGCCGGGTCCGCGAGTACAGGTGCGGCTGGAACACCACGACCAGCTTGCCGTCGCCGGCGACCGGCCGGGCGGCGGCGATCTGGGCGGACACCTCGGTCGGGTGGTGGGCGTAGTCGTCGTACACCCGCACGCCCGCGGCCTGGCCCTTGTACTCGAACCGCCGGCGCACGCCGCCGAACGCGGCCAGACCCGCCAGCACGCCCTTGCGGTCCGCGCCCAGTTCCAGCGCGGCGACCAGCGCGGCGAGCGCGTTGCCCGCCATGTGCTCGCCGGGCACGGCCACCCGAACGTCCAGCACCTCGTCGTCGTCGAGTTCGACCTTCATCACGCCGCCGCCGTCTTCGGGCCGGTAGTCGAGCAGCCGGGCCGAGCCGGGACCGGAAGCCGTGCGGCCGTACGGGCGGACCCGGATGCCGAGCTTCGCGGCCCGTTCGGCCAGCGCCGCCGCGCCCGGGTCGTCCGCGCACGCGACCAGCACGCCGTCCGGCTGGATCCGCTCCAGGAACGAGTCGAACACGGCCACGTACGCCTCGACGGTGCCGTGGTGGTCCAGATGGTCGGCCTCGACATTGGTCACGACCGCGACCGAGGGCGAGAAGAAGAGGAACGAGCCGTCGCTCTCGTCGGCCTCTGCGACGAAGACCCCGCCGGTGCCCTGGTGGGCGTTGGCCCCGGACTCGTTCAGGTCACCGCCGATCGCAAAGGACGGGTCCATTCTGCAATGTTGCAGAGCGACCGTGAGCATGGACGTGGTCGAGGTCTTGCCGTGCGTGCCGGCGACGCAGGCCACCCGGTGGTCCAGCATCAACGCGGCCAGCGCCTCGGCCCGCCGCAGCACGATCACGCCGCGTGCGCGGGCCTCCACCAGCTCGGCGTTGTCCTCGCGGATCGCCGTCGACACGACGACCGCCGTGGGGCCGTCGGGCAGGAGGTCGAGGTTCGCGCCGGCGTGGCCGACCGCGATCTGCGCGCCCTGCGCCCGCAACGCGAGCACGGTGCGTGAATCCTTGGCGTCCGAGCCGGACACGTGCGCGCCGCGTGCCAGGAGGATGCGCGCGATGCCGCTCATGCCGGCCCCGCCGATGCCGACCAGGTGCACCCGGTCCAGGACGTCACTCACTTCTTGACCACCTCAAGCACGATGCGGGCCAGCACCTCGTCGGCCTCACGGTGACCGGTGCTCAGCGTGGCCGTCGTCATCGCGGCCAGCCGGTTGCGGTCCGCCACCAGCGGGACCACGTTCGCCGAGATCCACTCCGGCGTCAACTGCTCGTCCGGCACCAGGATGCCGCCACCGGCGGACACCACTGTGGACGCGTTCAGCGCCTGCTCGCCGTTGCCGTGCGGCAGCGGCACGAACACCGCCGGGAGGCCCACGGCGGACACTTCGGCCACCGTCATCGCGCCGGACCGGCACAGCACCGCGTCCGCCGCCGCGTAGGCGAGGTCCATCCGCTCCAGGTACGGCACCGGCACGTACGGCGGCGCGCCCGGCACCGACTGGACCGCCACCGTGTTCTTGGGGCCGTGCGCGTGCAGGACGGCGATCCCGGCCTGGGCGAACGCCGACGCCGCGCCGGACACCGCGTTGTTGATCGACCGGGCGCCCTGCGAGCCGCCGAACACAAGCAGCGTCGGCGCGGTCGGGTGCAGCCCGAAGTGGGCGCGGGCCTGTGCGCGCAGCGCCGCGCGGTCGAGGGACGTGATCGAGTAGCGCAGCGGGATGCCGATGATCTCCGCGTCGGTCAGACCGGAGTCGGGCACGGCGGCGGCGACCCGTTCGGCGAACTTCGCGCCCACCTTGTTGGCGAGACCGGCCTTGGCGTTGGCCTCGTGCACCACGATCGGCACCCGGCCGCGCGCGGCGAGGTAGGCGGGCAGCGCGACGTAGCCGCCGAAGCCGACCACGACGTCCGCGCCGACACGTTCCAGCACCGCACGCGTGTCACGGACCGCGGCACGCACCCGCATCGGCAGCTTGAGCAGGTCGGGCGTCGGCTTGCGCGGCATCGGCACCGGCGGGATCAACTCCAGCGGGTAGCCGCGGGCCGGCACGAGTCTGCTCTCCAGACCGCGCTCGGTGCCCAGCGCGACCACGCGCGCGTCGGGCCGCAGCCGCATGACCGCGTCGGCCAGGGCCAGGGCGGGCTCGATGTGCCCGGCGGTGCCGCCCCCGGCGACCACCACACACGGTCCGACCTGCTGGGGAACCCTGGTCACGCACTTCCTCCTCGTATAGGTGAACCGCTTCGTGAACCGCTCGGTGGACCGCTTCTGGATCGGCTTCGTGAACGGCTAACGCCCGTCACGGCGCCGGGACCGCACGTCCCGGTCCTGGCCGGCCTTTCGGGATTCGCGACGACGGTACTCCGACGGCGGAGCGTGACGACCGGCCATCCGCCTCTCGTCCACGGGCGGCGGCGCGGCCTTGCGACCGCGTGGCGGCGTGGACGGTCGTGAGGGGCGGCGCTTCGGCGGCGGCTTGTACGCCTCGGGCGCGGGCAGCTTCAGCGCGCCGCCGACCCGACCGGGGCCGAGCTTGCGCAACGCCGAGACCGCTTCCGGTTCGTGGCGCGCGCAGTTGGCGAGGATGCCGAACACCACCATCGTGGTGACGATGGACGTGCCGCCGGAGGAGATCATCGGCAGCGTGATGCCGGTGGTGGGCAGCAATTGGACCACGTAGCCGATGTTGATCGCGGCCTGCGCGACCAGCCACACGGTCAGCGTCGCGGACACCATCCGGATCCACGGGTCGGTGTTGCGCGCGGCGATGCGGAGGCCGACGACCGCCAGCAGCCCGAACAGGCCGAGGACCAGCAGGCAGCCGATGAAGCCCAGCTCCTCGCCGATCACGGCGAAGATGAAGTCGCTGTGGACGTTGGGCAGATAACGCCACTTCGAACTGCCGTTGGTGAGGCCCTTTCCGAGGAACCCGCCCTCGGCCAACGCGTAGAGCGCCTGCAACGCCTGGAGCCCGTCACCCTGCGGGTCCGCCTCCGGGTTGAGGAAGCTCTCCACCCGCTTGAGCCGGTAGTCCGCGCCGAGCGCCAGCACCAGCACCCCCGTCACCGCGCCGATCGCGATGACACCGAAGATCCGCATCGGCGCGCCGACGAACCACAGCAGGCTGATCAGCACGATACCGAGCGTGATCGTGCCGGTGAGGTCCGGTTGCAGCATGACCAGCGCGAACACCAGCATCGCCACCGGGACGACCGGGACCATCATGTGCCGGTACTGGTCCAGCAGCGCGCGCTTGGTGACCAGGACGTGCGCGCCCCACAGCGCCAGTGCCAGCTTCGCCGGCTCGATGGGCTGGAACGAAACCGATCCGACCTTGAACCACGACTGCGCGCCGTAGTCCATCGTCCCGAGTGGAGTGAGGACCAGGACCAGCAGGACCACGCAGACGAGCATCGCCATCGTGCTGCCGTGCCGGATCGTGCGCAGCGGGATGCGCAGCACGATCAGGAAGATCACCGCGCCGACGCCGACGTACAGGAGTTGCTTCTTGAAGACGCTGTAGGCGGACTCACCGCCGGCGGCGGCGTCCGGGGCGGACGCGGACAGGACCATGATCAGGCCGAGCACGGTCAGCATGCCGAAGATGGCGAGCAGCAGGTGGAAGTCCGCCAACGGCCGGCCGAGCCACGCGGTCAAGGACGTCCGCGTGACGGCGCGCTTGGCACGCCCGGTACGCCGCCGCGCTCCGGGCGGTCGCTCCACCGGAGTACGGTCCACCGCAGTCATGCGCCCATCGTCTCCCCCTGCGGGCGGCGAAAGCCGACAATCCGCCGCGTGTCGCCCATCGCGACCATGATCACGCCAGGCTACCCGGCTGAAGCGTGCCGCCACTGGACGATGGTGGGACGGGTGGCGGTGACGCGGAATTCGTCGATCAGGGCGATCAGCGTGGCCGGGGAAACGCCGGTGCCAGGCGGGAAGTGGTCACTCACCGTCGTGCGCCACTCCGGTGAGGAAAGATCGCCGACGATCCGACTGACCTGATCGGTGTCGGTGTACTCGACGTAACCGAATCCTTTGAAGAAACCCACGACGACGTGGTGATCGCTGCCCACCTCGCCGGTGAACTCGTTCGTCCGGAGCGGGCGGGCGGTGTGCATCAGGACCGCCTCGCTGGTGTTCGGCCAGGCGAGCAGGTCCACGAACTCCCGGACCTCCGCCCGCGACGCGAGCTCGACTTCATGCGTCGCCCGCTCCCACTCCGTGCCCGGCACGAAGTCGGTCCACGTGGCCATGATCGTCATCGTCGGCGCCCGGTCACGCGTGGTCGAGAGTGCCGCGCTTGGCGGTGGCCAGGAACGCGGTCATCGAGCGGTCGGTGAAGGACAGGGTCGGGCCGGTTGCGTTCTTGCTGTCGCGGACGCGGAACGCGTCGACCGACGAGGCGACCTCCACGCAGGCACCGCCACCGTTGCTCCGGCTGCTCTTGCGCCAGACCGACAGTTCGACGCACTCACCACCGCCGTTGCTGCGGCTGCTCTTACGCCACTCCGACATCACGATCTCCCTGGGCGAGCTAGAGGCCACCGATCACCCGCCTGATCAGTGCGATCGAGTCCTGCGGGTCGAGCGCCGTGGCACGCAGATGATCCAACACCAGGCTATACCGCTCGACCTCGGCCGCTTCGTCCAAATAGAGGCCACCCGTCAGGTTCTCGATGTAGACGACACTCGGGAAGTCAACGAACTTCAGCAGGTGGAAGGCGGTGCCCATCGCCATGTGCTGGCCCTTGCCGAAAGGCAGCACCTGGAGCGTCACATTGGGCATTTCGACCACCTTCGACAGGTGGTTCAACTGTTCCGCGTGCACTTCCGCGCCACCGACCGCCCGACGCAGTGCCGCCTCATCGATGATCGCCCACACCGACAGCGATCCGTCCTCCACCCGGCGCTGCCGCGTCTGGCGCAGCTCGGCGCGTTTGTTGATGACCTCGTCGGTCGCGTCCGGTGCGTAGGCACGCATGGACGACCACGAGTAGGCCGGCGTTTGGAAGAGGCCGGGGATGAGGTCGATCTCGAAGATGTTGACCGTGGTGGCTTCGGATTCCAGGACCACGTACTCCGAGAACCAGTCGAACAGCACATCGCCGTACACATGCCACCAGCCGCGCTTCTTCGCGACCTTCGCCAACCGCAGCAACCAGGCGATCTTCTCCGGAGCGGCCCCGTAAAGCTCGGCCAGCGCCTTGGTGTCTACTATGGACACACCGGTGTACGCCGATTCGATGCGGCTGATCTTCGACTTCGAGTAGCCCAGGTTCTCGACCACGTCATCGAAGTCGAGCCCGGCCTCCTCCCGGAGTTGGGTCAGCGCGCTCGCCAGGACGCGTCGCCGGACTCCCGGACCTTGGTTCTGCGGCATGGTGCGACATTAGCGGGAAACCAGGCCACTGATCGGGTGAACTTATGCCGATAGGCACGATGCGCAGTTGCATCACACCCATCTGAGGTGCACCTTTGGCCGCATGATCTCCGACGCGCTGTCTCGCGCCTTCTCCCTGCTGGACCAGGACATGCTCGGCTACCTCGACGCCGTCGAGCAGCTGACCGACGAGCACCAGACCGACGAAGACACCATCCTCACCGTGGCCCGCACCGAAGTCCCCCGCCTGATCGCCGCCCTGCGCGGCACGCTGGGCAACCACCAAGCCGACATCCTCGGCCTCTGCCTCGGCTGCGCACCGACGTGGATCGACGGCCGGTTCACCCGCACCCCCTGGCCGTGCCCGGTGATCGACGCCGCCCACACCTACCTCAAAGACCCGGACAGCATCTACCCGGACCTCGGTCAGCGGTCCCGGTGAACCAGCTCAGCCGGTCAGCTTCAGCACGGCCTCGGTGAACGCCTGCCCGCGATGGGCGTAGTCGCTGAACATGTCCATCGACGCCGCCGCCGGGGCCAGCACGACCGCGTCCCCGTCCTGAGCCATCGAACGGGCAGCGCGCACGGCGTTTTCCATGGCAGCGTCAGACGCGTCATCCAGCACCGCCACCGGCACTGACGGCGCGTGCCTGGCCAACGCCGAAGCGATCACCTCGCGGTCCGCCCCGATCACCACCGCACCACGCAGCCGATGCCCTTCCGAGCGCACCAACTCGTCCACCGACGCACCCTTGAGCAACCCGCCGGCCACCCACACCACACGCTCGTGCGACCGCAACGACGCCGCAGCAGCATGAGGATTCGTGGCCTTCGAGTCGTTCACGTACGAAACCCCACCGGCCGTCGCCACCAGCACCGCCCGATGCGCCCCCGGCCGGAACTCGCGCAACCCACGTGCCACCGCCGAAGCGGGAACGCCGTGCGCACGGGCCAAAGCCGCAGCAGCCAGGGCATCCGCGATCCCGGGAGGCCCACCAGGCCGAACGTCGTCCGCCGGCAGCAACACCGTGTCCGAAGCCCCGAACGCCCGGTCCACCAACTGCCCGTCGTGGACCCCGAGCTGACCTTCCTCCGGCGACCCCAGCGTGAACCCGATGTGCGCCCGAGCCGACGACCGCGCCAACAGCCGCGCCACCACCGGGTCGTCCACCCCGCCGATCCCGACCTCACCGGTCAGCACACCGGCCTTCGCCGCCGCGTACGCCTCGAACGTCCCGTGCCAGTCCAAGTGGTCCTCGGCCAGGTTCAGCAGCACCCCGGCGAACGGCCGCACGGATGGCGACCAGTGCAGCTGGAAGCTCGACAACTCCACCGCCAGCACCCGACGCCCGGCCAGCAACGCGTCCACCACCGGCAACCCCACGTTGCCGCACGCGACCGCGTCGAGCCCCGCCGCGCGCAGGATCGACTCCAGCATCCCGACGGTCGTCGTCTTGCCGTTCGTCCCGGTCACCGCGAGCCACGTCGGCGGGTCGGCCAGTTCCATGCCCATCCGCCAGGCCAGCTCGACCTCGCCGATCACCTCGACGCCCGCCGCCGCGGCCGCCACCAGCAACGGGCTGGACGGGCGCCAACCGGGGCTGGTCACGACCAAGTCGGTCCCCGGCGGCGGCGCGACCAAGCCGGGCACCAGCGTCACGCCGGGCAGCAGCTGCTCCAGCGCGGCGAGGTTGTCGGCCGAACCGTCGGTCACCGTCACCACGGCGTCCGCCGCCAGCAACGCCTCCGCCGCGGACCGGCCGGTCACCCCGGCGCCGGCGACCAGGACGTGACGACCTGAGAGGAATCCCATGGTCAGCTCTCGACCGCGGTCAGCCACTCGCTGTAGAACAGGCCGAGCCCGAGCATGCAGCACATGCCCGCGAGCAGCCAGAACCGGATGATCACCGTGGTTTCGGCCCAGCCGGCGAGTTCGAAGTGGTGGTGGAACGGCGCCATTCGGAACAGCCGCCGCCGTGACGTGCGGAAGACCGCGACCTGCAACACCACCGACAGCGCCTCGACCACGAACAGACCGCCGATGACGACCATCAGCAGCTCGGTGCGGGTGGTGATGGCCAGACCGGCCACCAGACCGCCCAGCGCGAGCGAGCCCGTGTCACCCATGAAGATCTTGGCGGGCGCGGCGTTCCACCACAGGAAGCCGATGCAGCCGGCCATCGCGGCGGCGGCGACCACGGCCAGGTCCAGCGGGTCGCGCACGTCGTAGCAGCCGGCCACGAGCAGGTTGGAGCAGTTGTAGCGGAACTGCCAGAAGCTGATCACCACGTAGGTGCCGAGCACCATCGCGGACGTGCCGCCGGCCAGACCGTCCAGGCCGTCGGTCAGGTTCACCGCGTTCGACCAGGCGCTGATCGCGGCGTAGCAGAACACCACGAAACCGACGACGCCGAACGACACCACGGAGATGTCGCGCACGAACGACAGGTTCACGGACGCGGGCGTGTACCCGTCCTTGTTCGGGAACTGGATGACCAGCACCGCGAAGATGATCGTGGCGAGGAACTGGCCGACGAGCTTCGCGGTCTTGTTCAGGCCCAGGTTGCGCTGCTTGCGGATCTTGATGAAGTCGTCCAGGAAGCCCACGAGGCCGAGCGACGTGGTCAGCATCAGCACCAGCAGGCCGGACGCGCTGGGCGTCTGCTCCTGCGCGGACGCCGACATGGAGTTCACCAGGTGCGAACCGAGGTAGCCCGCCCACATCGCGACCAGGATCGCGACGCCGCCCATGGTGGGCGTGCCGCGCTTGGTCTTGTGGCTCTGCGGGCCCTCTTCGCGGATCTCCTGGCCGAAACCCTGCCGGGAGAAGACTTTGATCAGGTACGGCGTCAGCATGATCGACGCGATCAGCGCGATGGCCGCCGCGATGAGGATGCTCTTCACTTGCTGACCGCCTCCAGGAGAGCCTCGGCAACCCGCCACAGGCCGTATGAGTTGGATGCCTTCACCAGGACGACGTCACCGGGCCGCACCTGGTCGCGCAGCAGCTCGACGGCCGCCGTCACGTCGGGCACCAAAATCGCTTCTTCTCCCCATGATCCTTCCAGGTGCGCCCCCTGCTGCATCGCTCGGGCGTCCTGACCGACCACGACCAGCTTGTTGATGTCCAAGCGGACCGCGAGCCGTCCGATCTCGTCGTGCGCGCGGATCGAATCCGCACCCAATTCGGCCATCGGGCCCAGCACCGCCCAGCTCCGGCGGGCGGGCGTGGCGGCCCTGGAGATGGTGGCGAGCGACTTCAGGGCCGCGCGCACCGACTCCGGGTTCGCGTTGTACGCGTCGTTGACGATCGTCACACCATCAGGACGTTCGGAGACCGCCATGCGATGCGCGGAGACCCGTTCGGCGTTGCCGAGGCTCTGCGCGATCTGCTCCGGGGTCGCGCCGAGTTCGAGGGCGATCGCGGCGGCGGTGAGGGCGTTGCCGACCTGGTGCGGTCCGTGGACGGCGAGCCGGACGGCCGCCTCGCCCTTCGGCGTGACGAGCGTGAAGCGGGCGCGGGCCTGCTCGTCCAGCTCGACGTCCGTCGCGCGGACGTGGGCGTTCGGGTGCTCGCCGACCAGCACCACCCTGGCCTTGGTGCGCGGGGCCATGCCCGCGACCAGCGGGTCGTCGGCGTTCAGGACCGCGACGCCGTCCTCGGGCAGCGCCTCGACCAGCTCGCCCTTGGCCTGGGCGATGCCCTGCCGTGAGCCGAACTCGCCGACGTGGGCGCTGCCGACGTTCAGCACGGCGCCGACGCGCGGCGGGGCGACCCGGCACAGCTCGGCGATGTGCCCGACGCCCCGGGCGCTGAGCTCCAGCACCAGGAACCGGGTGGTCTCGTCGGCGCGCAGGGCGGTCCACGGGTGGCCCAGCTCGTTGTTGAACGAGCCGGGCGGCGCGATGGTCGGGCCGAGGGGCGCGAGGACCTGGGCGATGAGGTCCTTGGTGGACGTCTTGCCGGACGAGCCGGTCACGCCGATCACGGTCAGGTTTTCGAGCCGGTCCGTGACGTGCCGGGCGAGCCTGGCCAGTGCCGCGAGCACCGCCGCGCCCGCGCCGTCCGTGTCGCCGGACAGCACGTAGGCCTTGCCGGCGGACTGCTCGACGGGCGGCGCGATGACGGCCGGCGCGTCGACCTCGCGTCCGGCCAGCACGCCGACCGCACCCTGCGTGACCGCTTGGGCGGCGAAGTCGTGGCCGTCGACGCGTTCACCGGGCAGCGCCACGAACAGGCCGCCGACCGTGACCTTGCGGGTGTCGAACTCGACGCTGCCGGTGACCACCTCGGCGCCGGTGGCGTTGTGCAGCTTGCCGCCGACCGCCTCGGCGATCTCGGCCAGGCTCAGCTGGATCACTTGACGGCTCCCCGGATCGCGTTCGTCAGTGCGTCCACGTCGGAGAACGGGTGCACGACGCCCGCGACCTCCTGGCCGGTCTCGTGGCCCTTGCCCGCGATCACGACGACGTCGCCGGCGCGTGCGAGGGACACGGCGTGCTCGATGGCGCCGCGGCGGTCGCCGATCTCCACGACCTCGCCGCGTTCGTCGTCCGGCACGGCCAGCGCGCCGCGCAGCATCGCCGCCCGGATCTCCGCCGGGTCCTCGCTGCGCGGGTTGTCGTCGGTGACGACCAGGACGTCGCTGCGCCGGGCCGCCTCCTCGCCCATCAGTGGCCGCTTGGCCGTGTCACGGTCCCCGCCGCAGCCCAGGACGGTGATGATCCGGCCGGTGGCACGGGCGCGGACCGCGTCGAGGGCGAGCGCGACGGCCGCGGGCTTGTGCGAGTAGTCCACGACTGCGGTGAAGCCCTGGCCTTCGTCGATGCGCTGCATCCGGCCGGGGACCTGGACGTTCTTCAAGCCTTCGCGGATGGCCTCGGTCGGGACGCCCTGGGAGTGCAGGCAGGCGATCGCGAGGAGGGCGTTGGCGACGTTGAAGTCGCCGGGGAGGCTGAGCTCGACGTCGATCGTGACGCCGTCCGGGCCGTGCGCGGTGAACGCCTGCTCGCCGGTCGCGGACACGGTGACGTCGGCGGACGTCCAGTCGGCCGGTTTCGTCGTGGCGACCGTGACGGTGTGGTCCTTGACCAGCCGGGGACCCCACTCGCCGTCCACGCAGACCACTTCGGTGTGGGCCCGGCCGTCGAACAGCTCGGCCTTGGTCCGGAAGTAGTCCTCCATGTCGGGGTGGAAGTCCAGGTGGTCCTGGGAGAGGTTGGTGAACGCGCCGATGGAGAACCCGACGCCGCCGACCCGGCCGAGGCGCAGCGCGTGGCTGGAGACCTCCATGGTGACGTCCGTGGTGCCGCATTCGAGCATCACGGCCAGCAGGGCTTGCAGGTCAGGGGCCTCGGGCGTGGTGAGGGCGCTGTCCAGCCGGCGACCGGCGACGCGCGTCTCGACCGTGCCGATGAGCCCCGTGGCGCGACCGGCCGCCCGGAGCACCGAGTCGATCATGTAGCTGGTGGTGGTCTTGCCGGACGTGCCGGTGACGCCCCACACGTTCAGCCTGGTCGACGGGTGACCGTAGACGCGGGACGCGAGGTGCCCGAGCACGGCGCGCGGGTCCGGGTGCACCAGCACGGGCACCCCGTGGACCTTCTCCGCGCCCTCCGCGTCGGTCAGCACGGCCACCGCGCCGTTCTCCACGGCTTGGGCGGCGAAGTCGGCGCCGTGCACGCGTGTGCCCGGCAATGCGGCGAACAGGTCTCCCGGTCGGACGTGCTGGGCGCGCAACGTCACGCCGCCGACCTGGACATGTGCCCGGTCGGGAGCGGTCAGGTGCGCGTCGACCGTCGTGGCGAGTTCGGACACGGCGACGGGCTGGGTGCGGGAAGGGCGAGGCGGAGCGGTCGCGACCTTGCCCCCTAGCTTGGCAGGCACGCGCGGAAGGCTACCGGCGTACGGAGAGTGGTCGCCCGGCACGTCCACTCCGGACCGGTGCCGAGGGTTCGTCACAACCTCCACCCCCTCCCCCGGTCGGCACGGCCGGATGCGGTCGAGCGGGCAACACGCCTGCCCACGCGGGCCTCGTCGTGGCCCGACGCGGGTCCTACGGTGGCAGTCTTGCGGAAGTTCGGCTGGAGGGCCGACGCGGGCACCAGGGCAGGTGCAACGCGCGCCCACCACCCGCGGTGCCGCCAAGGCCACTGTGGAAGCCGCGCCCGCCCGGATCACCGCACCTACCGGCTCACAGCACCAGCGGCACGATCGGGCTCTGCTCGGCGGACAACGGCACCTGGTAGCGCTGCGACAGGTACGACGCGATGTCGTGGAACAGCGGCGCGGCGGACTGGGGGCCGACGGTCGGGTTGTCCAGCATGATGCCGACGACGAACCTGGGGTTGTCGGCGGGCAGGATGCCGGCGAACGTGATCCAGTGCTGGGAGTTGCTGTAGCAGCCGCACTTGGCGTCGATCTGCTGCGCCGTCCCCGTCTTCCCGCTGATCTGGTAGCCGGGCAGTGCCGCCGACGGCCCGGTGCCGGTCTGCCCCGGCGCGTTCTGCACCACCGCCCGGAACATCTCCCGCACCGTCTTCGCCGTCTGCGGGGACACGACCCGCTCGCTCTGCGGCGGCCCCATCTCCTTGCGACTGCCATCGGCCGACACCTCGGCCCGCACGATCCGCGGCGGGATGCGCACGCCGTCGTTCGCGATCGCCTGGTACATCCCGGTCATCTGGAGCAGCGTCATGTTCAGGCCCTGCCCGATCGGCAGGTTGCCGAACGTCGACCCGGACCACTGGTTGAGCGGCGGCACGAACCCCGGTTCCTCACCGGGCAGGCCGGACTGCGTCCGCTCGCCCAGCCCGAACTTCCGCAGCATGTCGTAGTACCGGTCCCGCCCGATCTCCTGCGCCGCCATCAGCGTGCCGACGTTGGAGGACTTCGCGAACACGCCGGTGAACGTCATGTCCAGCCGACCGTGCGGCCAGGCGTCCCCGACCACCCGGTCGGCGACCTTGATGCTGTCGTCCACCTGGAGCACGCTGTCCGGCTGGAACACGCCGTCCTCGATGGCCGTCGCGGCGGTCACGATCTTGTTCACCGAACCCGGCTCGAACACCGACGTGACGGCGATGTTCCGCAACTGGTCCTCGGAGGCCTTGCCGAAGTCGTACGGGTCGAACGTCTTGTCGTTGGCCATCGCCAGGATCTCGCCGGTCCGGCGGTCGAGCACCACCGCGGACCCGCTGCGTGCCGCGCTCTTGGCCGTGTAGTCCTTCACCATGCGCTGCAACGCGTACTGCGTGTCCACGTCCAACGTCAGTTCGAGGCTCTTACCGGGTGTGGCGGCGGCCAGTTCACGCGATCGCCCCGGCCCCGGGATGACGACGTTGTTGCCCTGCATGGTGTCCACGACCCGGCGCCCGTTGCTGCCGGCGAGCAGGTTGTCCTGCGCGTTCTCCAACCCCAGCAGGCCGTGCGTAGCGGGCGGCTCCTTGTCCCGGCGCCAGTTCGCCGCGCCGACGATGTTCGAGGCCAGCTCGCCGTTCGGGTAGACCCGCACGGCCCGGTACTCGGACCCGATGTCGGCGTACTTCTCCGTGATGACGGCGGCCTTGCCCGGATCGACGTTGTCGACCAGCTCGATGTACGTGGTGTCCTTGGACAGCTTGGCGAGGATGGTGTCCCGGTCGGTCTTCTGCCCGTTGACCTCGCGGCCGAGCGTCTGCTCGATGAACCCCGCGATGGCCGCGACCCGGTCCTCGAAGCTGCCGATCTCCGGCTTGGCCTCCAGCTCCTCGGCCCACGTCTGGCGCATCAGCTGGGGCACGGCGTAGAGCGCCCGCGCCTCGACGCTGAACGCCAGCTGCTTGCCGTTGCGGTCGAGGATCGAGCCGCGCGCGGCCGGGATGTCGATGGGCGTGGCGCGCTGCCGCTCGGCTCGCGCGGACAGCGCCTCCGCCTGGAAGCCCTGGACGTGCACGAGCTTGATGCCCGCGGCGACCAGCGCGCCCACCAGCAGCAGCCGGCCGACCGTGAGGCGGACCCGGCTGTTGCCGCGCCGTCGTTTGGGGGCGGGCCCCCGGACGGACAACGGGCGTCGCACGGGCCTGCCCCGGCTGGGCCCCGGCATCACTGACCTCCTGGTACCGGCTGTCCCGCGGGATTCGGCCCGGCCTGCTCCGACCCGGCCGGCGGCTGGGTGGCCTGGCCCTCGGGCGGTGAGACGGCTTGGCCCGCGGGCGGTGAGGCCGCCTGGTCGGGTGGCGTCTGCTGTTGGTTGCCTGGCTGGTTCTGCGCCGGCTGGTTCTGGGCCGGCGCCTCGACCGGAGGCGCGGCGGACGCGGGCGGCGGTGGCGGCTCGACCGCGGACGGCTTGCCGTACACCTCGACCGTCCCGTCCGGCAGCTTCCGCAACCTTGCCGGGTCGCCCGCCGGGAGCATCCCCAGCTTCGCCGCGGCCTCGGCCAGGTTCAGCGGCGACTCGGCCAGCGCGACCTCCTGCCGCAGCTGCTCGACCTGCCGGGCGAGCCGGGTCTCCTCGGCCCGCGCGTCCTGCAACCGGTACGAGTCCGCCGTCGCCTGGGTGGACAGCCACATGATCGCCGTGATGCCCACGCCGAGCACGACCATCACCATCACCACGAACGGCGCCTTGGGCGCCACCACGGGCTGACGGGTCACCGCCGGACCGCGTGCCGCCGAACTGCGCTGCGCCCGCCGCGCGTAGGCGCGCTCCGCCGCCGGCGACCGGCGACGTTCCGCCGGCACGGCCTTCAGCGCGCGCTCACGGGGCTTGGCAGTCCGGGCCGGGGACGGCACACCGCCGCCGGCCCGTGCCGGTGCGGTCATGTCGCCTCCCGGATGCGTTCCGCCGCCCTCAGCCTCACCGAGGCGGCCCTGGGGTTGTCCGCGATCTCCTGCTCGTTCGCCTGCTCGGCGCCCCTGGTCACCAACCGCAGCTGCGGTCCGTGGCCGGGCAACTCGACCGGCAGGTCCTGCGGCGACGTGGACGTGGCCAACGCGGTGAACGCCCGCTTGACCATCCGGTCCTCCAGCGACTGGTAGGCCTCCACGACGATCCGCCCGCCCACGGCCAGCACCGACAACGCGGCGGGCAGCGCCTGTCGCAGCGACTCCAGCTCTTCGTTCACCTCGATGCGCAACGCCTGGAACGTCCGCTTCGCCGGGTGCCCGCCCGTCCGCCTGGTCGCCGCCGGCACCACGTCGTACAGCAGCTCAACCAGCCGACCGCTGGTCGTGAACGGCTCGCGCTCGCGTTCCCGCACCACCGCGCCGGCGATCTTGCGGGCGAACCGCTCCTCGCCGTAGTCGCGCAGGATCCTGGTCAACTCGTTGACCGGGTACGTGTTCAGCACGTCGGCCGCCGTCATCCCGGTGCCCGCGCTCATCCGCATGTCCAGCGGCGAGTCCTTGGAGTACGCGAACCCGCGCTCCTCGGCGTCCAGCTGGAGCGAGGACACGCCGAGGTCCATCAGGATCCCGTCGACCTTCGCGCCGCCGACCGCGTCCGCGATCCCGTCGTAGGTGGTCTGCACGAACTCCACGCGATCACCGAACGGGGCCAGCCGTCGCCGCGACAGCTCGATCGCCTGCGGATCACGGTCCAGCCCGATCAGGCGCACCCGCGGGTGCGCTTGGAGAACAGCCTCGGAGTGCCCGCCCAGACCGAGCGTGCAGTCCACGAACACGGCGTCCCGATCGGCCAACGCGGGGGCCAGCAGATCGAGGACGCGGCCGAGCAGCACCGGCACGTGCCGCGCTGGCTCCACCATGTCCCCTCCCTGGATGGTCCCCCCTCACAAGACAAAAAGTTCGGGTGTCGTCAGGTCCCCGCCCGCCCGTCAGACCTGGCGCCGGGGAAGGTGCGCCAGGGCCGAAAGCCGAGCGGACCGAGGCCTCACGGCACCCGAAACCTCGAAACAACGGCCGGTCAAGCCGGTCTAGAACACGCCGGGCAGCACCTCCTCGCGGGCGGTCGCGTAGCTGTCCTCGTGCTCGTCGAGGTAGGTCTGCCACGCCTGCGCGTCCCAGATCTCCAGCCGGTTGATCGCGCCGATGACCACGCACTCCTTGGTCAGCCCCGCGTAGCGGCGCAGCTCCGGTGCGATGGACACCCGGCCCTGGCCGTCCGGCCGCTGCTCGTCGGTCCCCGCGAACAAATAGCGCTGGTAGGCGCGGACCGCCTCATTCGTGAAAGGTGCGTCCGCGACCTTGCGCGCCATCTGCTCGAACTCGGCCCGAGGGAACACGTAGAGGCAGTGGTCCTGGCCCTTGGTGACCATGAGACCCCCCGCTAGCGCGTCCCGGAACTTCGCAGGCAGCGTCAGTCGGCCCTTGTCGTCCAGCCTCGGGTAGTGAGTGCCCAGGAACACGGCAACCACCTCCCGATGCCGGAACGGACTTCCGACCGGCAGTGGAGCCCCCGTCTGCCCCACCGGCCGCCACAGTACCCCACTTTTCACCACAGTCAACGCTGAAACGGGTGGTTGCACGCCGAGGCGTGAAGCGTTTACGCAGGTAGAGCGAAGATGGCCGACGTGGAGCGTGGTGGGGGACGACGGCCGTGACCACCGCCGCGGGTGAGCCGATCACGGCTGAACTCCACTCGGATGGCGCAGCGAAATCGGGCAAAACCGGTTCAGGCGACACGATGGTGGGGAATGGTGGTGAAGTGGGGTGAACCGGCCGGGCCCACGGGCCGTGGAACCCGTGAGCACCGAACTGTTCAATGCTTGTGGGGCGCTTTGCCCTGGTTTGACACACTGCGTGAAACGCTCACCGCCACCGCGAACCGGTCGCGGTAGGGCCGCGCCCCGCTCCAGGAGGTCGAGTGACTCCGAGTACACAGCCAGCCGCGCTGCCAGAACACTCCTACGGAGGCGCGCCCGCGGCCGAACAGGTGCACAACAACCAGCATGTCAACGCTGTCACCAACAGCACCGTGCCGGGCAGGCCCGACGAAGCGCTCGCCGAGCTCCACGCCGTGGTCGGGCGGATCGCCGCGAACGTCGAAAAGGTCATCGTCGGCAAGCCGGACGTGGTGCGGGTCGCGCTCGTCACATTGCTGGCCGAAGGCCACCTCCTGGTCGAGGACGTGCCGGGCGTCGGCAAGACCTCGCTGGCGAAGGCGTTGGCCCGGTCGATCGACTGCACGGTGAGCCGCATCCAGTTCACCCCCGACCTACTGCCCAGCGACATCACCGGTGTGTCGATCTACAACCGGCAGGACAACGACTTCGAGTTCCGCCCCGGCCCGGTGTTCGCGAACATCGTGGTGGGCGACGAGATCAACCGCGCCTCGCCGAAGACGCAGTCGGCGCTGCTGGAGTGCATGGAAGAGCACCAGGTGACCGTCGACGGGCAGACCTACCCGCTCGGCGCGCCGTTCATGGTGATCGCCACCCAGAACCCGATCGAGATGGAGGGCACCTACGCCCTGCCCGAGGCCCAGCGCGACCGGTTCACGTCGCGGGTCTCCATCGGCTACCCGGACCCGGCGGCCGAGCTGGCGATGGTGGACGAGCACGCGGGCCACGACCCGATGGCCGACCTGCGCCCGGTGTCCGACGCGGAGATGGTGCTGAAGCTGGTGCACGTGGTCCGCCGGGTGCACCTGTCGCCGGAGATCCGCCGGTACGCGGTGGAGCTCGTCGGCGCCACCCGTCGGCTGCCGGAGCTGCGGCTGGGCGCGTCGCCGCGCGCCACGCTGCACCTGGTGCGGGCGGCCAGGGCGCAGGCCGCGTTGGCCGGTCGTGACTTCGTGGTGCCGGACGACGTCCACGCGGTTGCCGTGCCGGTGCTCGCGCACCGCCTCGTGCTGACCGCGGAGGCGCAGGCCGCCCGCCGGTCGGCCACCGACCTGGTGCGCAACCTGCTCCAGCGGGTGCCGGTGCCGCACGCGGCGCTCGACCCGACCGCGCAGTTCCTGCACAACGTCAACCCGAACAACCACCGCTGACATGCGCGGAGCCCTGTCCGGGCTGACCACCCGGGGTCGGTGCCTGTTGGCCGCGGGGTTCGCGGCCGGTTTGTGCGCGATCGTGCTGAACGAGCGCGACCTCCTGCGCGTGTCGGCGTTCGTGGTCGCCTTGCCGCTGCTGGCGGCGTGGTTGGCGCAGCGGGCCCGGATCGGCCTGCACGCGAACCGCATGATGCACCCGAACCGGGTCCAGGTCGGTTCGGCCACGGACGTGCGCGTGGAGCTGCGCAGCGCCGGCCGGCTGCCGACCGGTGGGCTGCTGCTGGAGGACGCGGTGCCGTACGCGCTGGGCGCACGCCCGCGGTTCGTGGTGGAACGGCTGCCGCGCAACATCGTGACCGTGCTGCGGTACCCGCTCAAGCCGGTGATGCGGGGCGTGCAGCAGGTCGGTCCGCTGATGGCCCGGATCACGGATCCGTTCGGCCTGGCCGAGTTCGACCGCGAGATGGCGGGCCGCAGCCGGCTGGTCGTGGTGCCGCGGGTCGTGCAGCTGACCGGTCTGCCGAGCGGTTCGGGCATGGGCTCGGGTGACGACGGCTCGATCCGGCTGCGTGCCGGGCAGGGTGAGGACGACGCGGTGGTGCGCCCGTACCGGCACGGCGACGACCTGCGGAAGGTGCACTGGCGCTCGACCGCGCGGCGGGACGACCTGATGGTGCGCGTCGAGGAACGGCCGTGGCGCGGCGGGACGACCGTGCTCCTGGACCACCGGCTGGTCGCGCACCGGGGCAGCGGTCCCGGCGCGAGCCTGGAGTGGGCGGTGTCGCTGGCCGGGTCGATCTGCCTGCACCTGCACAAGTACGGCCACCGGGTGCGGTTGGTCGGCGACGACGGACGGGTGTTGGCGGGCGGGCAGGGCGACAGCGGGTACAGCGACTCGGTGGTGCTGGACGCGCTGGCCGCGTTGCCGCCGTCGCACCGCCGTGAGCCGGCCGCCGGTATCGATCCCGGCGCGGGCCAGGAGGTCGTCGCGATCCTCGGCGGCAGCACGCCCGCGGTGGTGGACGCGCTGGTGCGCAACCGGCCGCGCGGTATGCGGAGTCTCGCGGTGGTGATGGACGTCCGGGCGTGGGCGTCCGCGTCGGAGGACCCGGCGCCCGACCCGGCCGACGCCGAGCGGTTGTTGAGCGGCGCGGGGTGGGGCGTGGTCGTGGCGCGGCCGACGACGCCGATGGACCAGGTCTGGCAGCAGCTGTGCCACAGCGCGGGCAACCGCGGGCCCGTGGTGCGCACGGAGGTGGGCTAGGTGACCGGCAGAACGGCTGCTCCGCAGGACAGGGTGGTGAGCGTGACGCCGGCGGTGGCCGGTCTGGCCACGCTGTGCGCGGCCACGGCGCTGTCGGGCGTGATCTCCGGCGGGCTGTGGCTGGTGTACCTGGCCGTGGCGATCACCGTGATCGGCGGGGCGGGCGTGCTGCTGCGCTCGACCCGGTTGCCCGCGCCGGTGGTGGGGCTCGGTCAGCTGCTGGCGCTGACGTCCGTGCTGGTGACGATCTTCACCCGCAGCGGTGTGCTGGTCGTGCTGCCGGGGCCGCAGTCGCTGACGGACCTGGTGGCGAAGCTCGGCGAGGCGATGGTCGAGGTGCAGACCGGTGTGCCGCCGGTGCCGGACAGCGAGGCCATGCGCTGCCTGGTGATGGTGGCGATCGGGCTGGTCGCGATCCTGGTGGACACCCTGGCGGTCGGCCTCAAGGCGCCCGCCGCGTCAGGGCTGGTGCTGCTGTGCGTGTTCGCGGTGCCGGCGTCGCTGGCCGACGAGATGCTGCCGGCGTGGACGTTCGTGGTCGGTGTGGGGGCGTTCGCGCTGCTGCTGGCCGTGGACGGACAGCACAAGCACGAGGCGTGGCGAGGGAAGCTGCCCGGCAGTGGGCAGAGCGGAGCGGGTCCGGCGGCGTCCGCGGTGGCAGGGCTGGCCGCGGTGATCGCGCTGGTCGCGGGGTCGAGCATGGCGTTCGTCGGCACGGTCGGGCGGCTGCCCGGCACCGGCGACCAGATCGGCGGCGGCTCCGGCGGTCTGGGCATCGACCCGATGACCGAGCTTCGCGGCATGCTCAACCAGGGCGCGCCGCGGGAGCTGTTCCGGGTCCGCGACCTGCCGACCTCGGCGTACCTGCGGGCGATGACGCTGCGCCAGTACGTGCCGGACAAGGGCTGGCAGCTCGGCGGGAACATGCCGGAGGGCGTGCCCGCGAGCGATGGTCCGCTGCCCGGACAGCCCGGCGACCAGGGTGACGGCGAGGTCGTCAACGTCAAGATCGAGCCGGTGAACTGGGTGGACAACTGGCTGCCGGTCTACGGCCGGCCGCGCGGCATCCAGGAGGTCGACGACAACTGGCGGTACGACCCGGTGCGCGGCATGGTCTACAGCGTCCGGGCGCGCAAGTCCGGCGAGTACACGCTGGAGACGGTGCTGGAGACGCCGTCGGCCGACACGCTGCGGCGGACGAGCGGCCAGGTGGACGTCGACGACGAGTACCTGGAGGCGCCGGGCGTCGAGAGCCGGGTGGCGGACCTGGCGCAGCAGATCGTCTCCGGGCACGACAACCAGTTCGACCAGGCGACCGCGTTGTACCGGTACTTCACCGACGGCACGCAGGGCTTCACGTACACGACGCAGACGTCGGACACGAACACGTCCTCGGACGCGTTGGCGGACTTCGTGCTCACGGGCAAGAAGGGGTTCTGCGAGCAGTACGCGTCGGCCATGGCGATCATGGCGCGGTCGGTCGGCATGGCGTCGCGGGTGGCGCTGGGCTTCACCGCCGGGTTCCCCGTCGGCGACTACCAGACGATCACCTCGCAGGACGCGCACGCGTGGGTGGAGATCTACTTCCCCGGCTACGGCTGGATGGTCTTCGACCCGACGCCGCTGTCCGACGGGCGGGGCGTCACGCCGCCGTACATCTCCGGCCTGAGCCCCGACGACGAGGAAGACGGCTCCACCGCGGGTGCGACGACGACCACGACCACGACGGTGGCGCCGGGTACCAGCAACTCCGCTTCGGCCGTGCCGGGTGCGCAGAACGAAGACGGGACGGGCCAGGCAGACGAGCCGACGCCGACGTGGCACCTGGCGACGTTGATCGTGGCGTTCGTGATTGCGCTGCTGGTGACGGCGCCGGTGCTGTTCGGCGGGTCGTCGCGGGCCGGTCCGGCACGACCCGACCGGCCGGATCGGCAGGTGTTGCCGGGGCAGGCGGTGTGGCTGAGGCAGGCGCCGTGGGTGCGGCGCGCGGCGTTGGTGACGGCCGTGGTGGCCTGGGTGCTGGTGTCGGGGCTGGTGGTGGCGTTGGTGTCGTGGCCGTTGGCCGTGGTGCTGGTGCTGTTGGCGGCGGCAGCCGCGCCGGCGACCGTGCGCGTGTGGCGGCGGCGGGAGCGGTTGCGGGCGGTGGCCGGGTTGGGGCCGGACGCGGCGGGCGCGGCGTGGCAGGAGCTGATCGCGGAGTCGGTGGACCGGGGTACCCGGGTGCCGGTGACCGAGACCGTGCGGGTGGCCGCGCGGCGGTTGGTGCGGGTGCACAACCTGGATGAGCAGGGTCGGAACGGGCTGCGTGCGGTCGTGGGCGCGGTGGAGCGGTCGTGGTACAGCGCTCAGGCGGCGGCGGATCCGTCGCTGCCCGGTGCGGTGGACAGCGTGCGGCAGAGCCTGAACCGAAACGCGCCGCTGGCGTTGAAGGCGAAGTTCCTGCCCCGGTCGGTGCTCCAGCCGAAGCCTCCGGCCGATACCGACCAGCAGGATTGAGCGCCCCGGTCTACGCCGGGTAGTGCGGTGATGGTGCGGTAGTGCGGTAGTGCGGTAGTGCGGTAGTGCGGACTCAGGAGTGGGCCCGCACTACCGGGCACGCCGGGCCTGGCCACGCCAGCACGCCGGGGGGCACTGGACCGCAGGACTGAGCCGACCCTTGCTGCCGCACAACTGGCCCGCTCAACCGGCCAGGCACAACCAGAACCAGCCCCGCACGACCGGCGCACGCAACCGCCTCACGCAACCGGCCCGCTCAACCTGTCCCGCACGACCAGCCCCGCGCTGCTAGACCCGCGCGAGCGGCCCCACACGACCCGCCCCGCACGACCGGCCCCGCACTGCTAGACCCGCACGACTGGCCCGCAAGCCTCGGCCCCATCGGCTCCTGGACAGAAACGCACGGCCCGCCCCGGTGGTTGCGGGGCGGGCCGTGTGCGTTGTTCGGTTGGGCTGTCGCGCGGACTACTCGTCCTCGAAACGGCGACGGAAACGTTCTTCCATCTTCTGAGAGAACGAGCTGCGGCTGGGCCGGCTTCCCTCTTCGCTGGGTTCCTCGGCACCCTGGTCACCACGACGCAATGTCGTCACGGTGAGCAGCACGCCGAAGAACATCAACAGGAAGCCGACCACGCTCACCACCGGGATACCAGCGAGCTTCGGCAACATCACACCCGTAACGAGCAGTGCCACACCCACGGCGAACAACGCGATGCCCTGGATACGACGCCGTCGGGACGGCTTACGCAGCTTGGCGCCGCGCACAGTGGATGCGAACTTCGGGTCCTCGGCGTAGAGCGCGCGCTCGATCTGGTCGAGCAGTCGCTGCTCGTGCTCGGAGAGTGGCATGGCTCCTCCTCCGGCACAGCGGTCGCGGGCGCCGGGTGTTCACGGTTGCCGCCGGTCCCGGCGGACGCCCCGCCCTGGGGGCGTCACAACCAGGATACGATTCGGGAGGCTCCCCGACTACCCAGTCCGTGCCCCTAAGCGGTTCGTTCTGTCACCATCATCCTCACGGGTCAACGGTCAGACCACCGTGAGGTCGCGCAAGTCGCCTCTTCTCCGGCTGTCAAGTGCTCAGCGTGATCAGTTGTTCACTCCGTTGCGAGGTGGAACTGCGGGCTGGGACCGCCGGACTGCGGTCTGGAGGGGTTCGTCAACGCTCGAATCGGACCCAAACCGCCCGATTTCCGGCCTACCCGACCGTCACACGGACCGGATCGTCGCAATCCCGGCCGGTGCTCGAGACGGAGATCACAAACCTCGCCCCCTCCGGGCTAACCCGCACCCCCTCCTCAGGCGGCCGACTTCGGGACCACGAAGCCCGCCCGGCGCCTCCGGTTGCGGAACCGGCCCGCATCGTGTGCGGAGCGTCACTGGTGGATCGTGCTCGACTCCTTTCCTCTGCCGGCGTCGACATCCCCGCCGACATCCGCGCCGACATCCGCGCCGACGATGGCGCGGTCCTTGCCGGCCTTGATCGTCGGTCTGGGGCGCTGCCCCGCCCGCGTGGCGGCACGGAGCACGTCCTGCGCCACGGCCGCCGGGACTTGGCGCAGTCGGGCGGGCGGTGTGTGGAGGACGATCACGCCCGCCGCCGCGAGGAGATCCCCACGGGATGTCGGCGTGCTGAACTGCCACGCCAGGGCGAGGTCGTCCCACCAGGCGTCGGCGATACCCAGCGGGCGGCCCTCGGCGGTACGCACCGGGACGTTCCAGCGCGGGCTCGGCAGCGCCAAGTCGTCCAGCACGGCCCTCGCCCAGGCTTGCGGCACCGAGCGGACGCCGTCCGCCAGTTCGGCCAGGACCTGCCGGACCTGGTCCGAACCACGGGACAGCCACGGTCTGAGATCGGCCAACGGGACGCCGCCGTGGCGGACCACCTCGGTCAGCACGATCCGGATGTCGTCACGCACGCACAGGGCGCCGGCCGCGTCGACCGCGGCCCTGCCGAGCGGGGCCGTCAGGAAGCCCTTGCGCAGGACCGGCTCCGGTAACCGGCGGACGCGCGTGACGCGGACCTTGTCCGTCGGCTCGACCGGGCGGTCGACCAGGATCTGCACCGGTCCGGTGGCCGGCAACGCCCTCATGCCGTGCAGTTGGAGCGCGTCCACACCTGTGAGCAACGTGCGAGGGCCGCCGTACCGGAGGGCCGCCCGCACCAGCTGCGCACGGGTCGGCGGCGTTCGGGCCAGGAGCAGGATCCCGGGTAGGAGGTGCTGCCACGGGCCTCGTGGCCGGCAGCGGACACCCAGCTCCCCGGTCGGCAGGCCGAGGCCCAGCAGTTCCGAGGCGGTGGCGACGCGGCCCGGGAAGAGGCCGCCCAGGGCGTCGACGTCGATGGTGGTGCGGTTCGTGGTTCGCATGTGTCCACGATCGGCGGTCGGGCTGGGAACGTCGATGCGGAGATCGCGAACTGTGGACAACTCGCGGGGCTGTGGACAACTTCCGTCGGGCAGGACGAAAAGGAGGCCTTCCGCAGACCCGACCGTCTGCGGAAGGCCTCGGAAAACGGCAGCCACCCCTCGTTGGCCGCCGCTTGGTCTTAGAGGCGCACGAGGTCTTCGCGGATCTCGACGTCCAGCTCGCGCCGGACGGAGCGGACGTCACGCCAGGCGTCGTGCACGGCGATCAGGCCGCCGGAAAGCACCAGCGCGATGGCAAGCCCGACGACACCGTCGACGTCGGCCTTGAAGACGATCACGACGGCGGCCCAGAGCTGGACGGCGGTGAAGACGAGCGTGCAGGCGAGGCGTTCGGTGAACTGGCGGCGGGACTTGGCCGGCTCCTCGTTGTGGTTCATGACTCCCCCTCTGATCTCGACTGATGTCACATTTGTACGAGGTGTGGCAGTCGAGTTCCGCGTCAGATGACGCACAAGGGGAAATCAGTTGGTGAAGTCGTAGAGACGGCCCACGTGATGGATGTCGATCTTCCGCCGCCCGGTGCTGATGATGCCCTCTTCGCGCAGCGTGCGCAGCACCCGCACGAGGGATTCCCGGGACGTCCCGGCGATCCCGGCCAGCTCTTCCTGGCTCAGCGCGATGACGCCCTGGTCGGCGATCCCGCGCCGCAGCGCCATGTCGATCAGGACGGCGGCGACGCGTTGGGTGGCGGTGCCGCTGATCTGCACCCGCTGCCGGTCGGTGTCGCGCTGCCGGGCCATGACGACGATCAGCACGGCCCACGCGATGCCCGGGTTCCGCTGGCAGAGCGTGGCGAACGACGCGGCGGACAGCACCAACGCCCGGACCACGCCCAGAGCCCGCACGGTCGCCGAGCGGGGCAGGCCGTCGACCGCCGAACGCTCACCCACGAGATCGCCCGGACCACGCACCGCGAGCACTTTCTCGCTGCCGTTCGCGGTGGTCGCGGTCACCCGGAGCAGGCCTCGGCGGACGACCAGCACGTGCCCGGTGACCTCGCCTTCGTGGCAGACCACCGAGCCGGGCGGGTAGTCGCGCTCGACACCCGTCACGCCGAGCACGTCATGCTCGGCCGGGGTGAGCAGGCCCCAGAACCGATCCACGGTCCCCACTGTGCCGGGTGATCGACCCGCGCGGTGTGGATCAGGCCGGCGACCACCCGAACGGCGCTGACCGGCGTCGGACCCCCGAACCCGATCAAGCCGCAGTGGGCGGGATTCGAACCGCTGCGGGCTCGGGCGCCGGGATTCCGGCTCAGGTGTCGGAGTCGGGATCTGAGCGGTCGGGAGCCGACCCTGGGGTCCGAGCGGGCGGGATCCGAGCGGTCGGGGGTGGGCGGCGGGGTTCTAGCGGTCGGGATCCGAGCCACCCGGGTTCGAGCGGTCGGGGGTGGGGCGGTCGGGTTTTGGTTCGTTGAGGCCTGAACGGGCCGGTGCCTGGGCCAGCAGGGAAGCCGGGCGGATCGCGGCCTTGCCGAACTTCGACCGCGCCTGGTCGGCCGCCTGCTCCGCCTCACGCCACCCGCGCTCCGGCGCGTCGAACATCAGCTGCTCGCCGCCGTCGCCCTCCACCAACTGCTCGATCCGCACCCCGATCAGCCGCACCGCCCCCGCCGGCACCTGCTCGTCCAGCAGCGTCGACGCCGTCCGGTACACCTCGTGCGTCACGTCCGTCGCCACCCGCAACGTCTTCGACCTCGTGATCGTGGTGAAGTCGGCGAACCGCACCTTGATCGACACCGTCCGACCGCGCAGCCCCCGCGAACGCAAGCTCGCCGTCGAACGCTCCGCCAGCCGCAGCAGCTCCCGCCGCAGCAACTCCCGGTCGAAGTGGTCGACCTCGAACGTCTCCTCCGCCCCGATCGACTTCTCCCGCGTGGACGGCACCACCGGCCGGTCGTCGTGCCCCTGCGCCAACGCGTGCAAGTGCTCCGCCAACGCCACCCCGAGCACCTTCCGCAGGCGCGGCAACGGGGTCGCGGCCACGTCGGCGACCGTCTCCAGCCCCACCCGGTCCAGCTGCTCGGCCGTCCGCTGCCCCACACCCCACAGCGCCGACACCGGCAACGGGTGCAGGAACGACAGCACCTCGGTGCGCGGCACGACCATGGCGCCGTCCGGCTTGCACATCCCCGACGCCAGCTTGGCCAGGAACTTCGTCGGCGCCACGCCCACCGAGCACGTGATCCCGTGCGCCTCCTCCACCTGCGCCCTGATCAGCCCGGCGATCTGCGCCGGACTCGACCGCATCCGCTTCAGAGCACCGCTCACGTCGAGGAACGCCTCGTCCAGGCTCAACGGCTCCACCAGCGGGGTGATGTCGCGGAAGATCGACATCACCCCGCGCGAGACCTCCTGGTAACGGGCGAAGTTCGGCACCACGAACACCGCGTGCGGCGCGAGCCTGCGGGCGTGCGCGATCGGCATCGCGGACCGGACGCCGAACTCGCGGGCCACGTAGTTCGCCGCCGCCACCACGCCCCGGTTCGCCGTGCCGCCCACGACCACGGGCTTGCCCGCCAACTCCGGCTGGTCGCGGATCTCCACCGACGCGTAGAAGGCGTCCATGTCGACGTGCAGCATCGAGCAGCCGGTGTCGTCCGGCCAGGTGTCGCCGCGCACGATGAAGCGGTCGACCAGACCGCGCGGCAGGTTCGCGCTACGGCCCACGACCACCCCCAACAGGAACCGAACAAGCGTTCGACACTCTACGTCAGCCGGTAGGCCCGGTGCGCGTTCCGCCACCCGATCAGGTTGGCCACGCGCTCCACGTCCGCCAGGGCGAAAGCATGCGCGCGCAGCCCGTGCGACAGGAAATCGGACAGCGCACGGCGGAAGAACAACGCGCCCAGGTAGTACAGCTCGGCCAACCCGTACGCGTCGGTGGAGAACAGGAACTTGCCGAACGGCACGATCTCCAGCGCCTCGGCCAGCACCCGGCTCGCCTGGTGCGCCACCGCGTGCGTGGCCAGGCCGACGTCGACGAACACGTGCGGGAACACCTGCGCCAGGTAGCCGGCGTTGCGGTGGAACGGGTAGTTGTGCAGCAGCATCACCGGCACGCCGAGCCCGGCGGTCGCCCGCAGCAGGTCCGTCAGCAGCAGCGGGTCGCAGTCGCGCAGGGACAGGTCCGAGTCGCCGTACCCGACGTGGAACTGCACCGGGAACCCGCGTTCCAGGGCCTCCCACACCAGGAACCGGGTGATCACCTCGTCCGCGCACCGGGACGATCCGGACGCCAGCCAACGGTCGGCCGCGGCGACGACCGAGGCGTCCGAGGGCCGCTCCGGGTCGAGCGCGAGCCCCACCCGGTAGGCCGCGATCGACTTCGTCGCGACCGCCGACGACAACGCCAGCGCCGAGCGCACCCGGTCCGGGAAACCGGCCGCGCCTTCCGTCACGAGCTCCTCGGCCAACCGCTCCAGCCGCAGCACCGGAAGTTCACTCGAATGGGTGAACACCGACGGTCCGGCCAACCGCTCCGGCGACAGCCCGCCGTCCACCAGGAACATCGAGATCTCCGACGCCACGAGGAACGTCCGGTTCACCTCCGCGGCACCCAGCGACAGCCGCCGCGCGAGGTACTCGTCGGCCGGCGCCAGCACCGGCAGATCCAGCAAAGGCGCACACCAGCGCCGCACCGCCAGGCCCAGCGACGAGTCGAACAGGGACGTTCCGAGCGGCGACACCGAGGGCGCCTCGGTCAGCATCGACTCGAACCCGTCCCGGTCGACGTCGGCCCGCAGCACCCCGTGGCAGTGGTGGTCCACGAGTCGCAACGACGCCACGCAAGGCAGCAGTGGTTCCACTTGTTGAAGACTAGAGACCTGGTGTAACCACGCCAGATGGACACAGCCGAGCGGGAGCACCGCCGTGCGCTTGCCGCCGAACTTGTGGACGACCTGCTGGAGCAGGACGTGGTCGCGGTCGCGCTCACGTGGGTGGACCACAGCGGCATCACGAGGGTGAAGTCGGTGCCGCTCGCGGGCCTGCCCAGAGCCGCGGCGGACGGCGTGGGCGCGTCACCCGTGTTCGACGTGTTCCTGCTGGACGACACGATCATCACCGGGCGGCACGCGGGCGGCCCGGTCGGCGACCTGCGGCTGCGCCCGGACCTGGACCGGCTCACCGTGCTGGCGGGCCAGCCGGGCTGGGCGTGGGCCCCGGCCGACCGCTTCGACCAGCAGGGCGAGCCGCACCCGCAGGACGAACGGGGCCTGGCGCGTGCCGTCGCCGACCGCCTGACCGTGCACGGCTACGAGGTCCAGGCGGGCTTCGAGGTCGAGTGGGTCGTCGGGCAGGGCGACACGGAGGAGTTCCGGCCCGCCGCCACCGGTCCCGCGTACGGCCACGCCCGGCAGGTGGAGCTGTCCGACTACGCCGCGGACCTGCTGTCCGCGTTGGCAGAGCAGGACGTCGAGGTGCTCCAGTTCCACCCCGAGTACGCGCCCGGCCAGTTCGAGCTGTCCACGACGCCCGAGGACCCGGTGCACGCGGCGGACACGTCGGTGCTGGTGCGCGAGACGATCCGGGCGATCTCCATCCGGCACGGCCTGCGCGCGTCGTTCTCGCCGAAGGTCGTCGCCGACGGCGTCGGCAACGGCGGTCACCTGCACATGAGCCTGTGGCGCGACGGCCGGAACCTGTTCGACGGCGGCGAGGGCTGGTTCGGGCTGACCGACGAGGCCGACGCGTTCGCGGCGGGTGTGCTGGAGCGGGCGCCGGCGTTGTGCGCGATCGGCGCGCCGTCCGTGGCCAGCTACCTCCGGCTCGTGCCACAGCACTGGGCGGGCGCGTTCGCGGTGTGGGGCCTGGAGAACCGGGAGGCGGCGCTGCGGCTCGTCGCGGGCCGTGACCTGGAGGTCAAGTGCTACGACCTGTCCGCGAACCCGTACCTCGTGGTGGCGGCCACGATGGCGGCGGGCCTGGCGGGGATCGTGGACCGGGCCCGGCTGCCCGAGCCGGTCGGGGTGGACCCGGCGGTGCTGGCCGATGCGAAGCGCCTGCCGACGTGCCTGGAGGACGCGGTGGCGGCGTTCGAGGCGGACGAGGTGCTGACCGAGGCGTTCGGCGTCGAGTTCGCCGAGACCATCGCCGACGTGCGGCGCGGCGAGATCACCCGGTTCGCCGACTGCTCACCGGAGGAGATCGCCGCGCGGACCCGCTGGCGGCACTAGTCACTAGTTCTGAGCTTCGTCCAACGCCTTGCGCAGCCGGGCCAGCGCACGGTGCTGGGCCACCCGGACCGCGCCGGGCGTGGAGCCGACGGCGACGGCGGTCTCCTCGGCGGACATGCCCAGGACGACCCGCAGCACCAGGATCTCGCGCTGCCGGTCCGGCAGGACGTCCAGCAGCCGGCCCATCCGGTCGGACAGCTCGCTGTGCAGCGTCCGCTGCTCGGGACCCGGTTCGGCGCCCGGCCCGTCCGGCAGCTCGGGCACGGACTCGGCCCGGTTGCGCGCGGACGCACGGTGCGCGTCGGCGACCTTGTGCGCCGCGATCCCGTACACGAAGGCCATGAACGGCCGACCCTGCTCGCGGTAGCCCGGCAACGCCTTCAGCACCGCGAGGCACACCTCCTGCGCCACGTCCTCCGCCGACGCCGACGACCGGTCACCGCGGCCGACCCGAACCCGGCAGTACCGCACGATCACCGGCCGGATCACGGCCAGCAGCTCCTCGACCGCCCGCCGCTCGCCCCGGACCGCCGCTTCGACGAACTCCTCCGGTCCCTCTTCCCGCCGGGCCGGGGCGGCGGACCGCGCGTTCCCGAACCGCACGGACACCACCGCCCTCCCCGCGTGACCTCGTAGTCCCGCCACCAACCCCGACCCGACCAATCCGGACCCGACCGGCCCGGATCCGCCCAACACTGTTGTCATCGCCAGCTCCTCGGCGTCCGCGCGCTGGACGACCATTGGGGGCACATGCCAACGCGACGTCGCACCCACTCGAGGATGACGCCGATCACACGAAGTTGGTCTGAATGGACGCGTTTAGAACGCGATCGGGTGAATAATCGGACTAAAGGTTGCGGCGGGTAACCGAAGTCACGCGGGCTTTCGCGCCATCACGTGCAGGCGTGCGGCGACGTCCCGTAGCGGCGGGTGAGCCGCCGCGGCCAGCTCCAGCTCCGCCAGCGCCTCGGCCGCCCCGGGGTTGGCCTCCAGCACCGCTCCCGGCACCAGGTCGGACACCACGCCGTGACCCTGGACCAGCTCCACCTTCAGGCCCGCGGCCAGCACCAACGCCTCCAGCCCGACCACGTCGAACCGGCGCAGCAGCGGGTCACGGGTGCCGACGAGCTGACCGGACTCGTCGTCCAGCAGCCGCCGTGCGTCGACCAACCGACCGGCGATCGCGCGGTGCAGCACGGCCGCGTACCGGTTCGCCACCAGCACGGACACCGCGCCACCCGGAGCGGCGGCGGCGGCCAGCGCGGCCAGCGCGACACCGGCGTCGTCCACGACCTCCAGCAGCCCGTGCCCGAGCACCAGGTCCGCCGAGCCGTCCCGGTCCAACGCGTCCGTGTCGCCCTGAACAGCGGTGATGCGGTCCAGCACGCCCTCGTCCGCGGCACGGCGGTGCAACGTGGCCAGCGCGTCCGGGCTCGGGTCGACGACCGTCACCGTGCACCCGGCCACGGCCAGCGGCACGGCCCACACGCCGCTGCCACCACCCACGTCGAGCACCCGCGGCGGTTCACCGCCCCTGCGGTCGCGCGCGGCGGTCAGCTCGGCGTCGAGCACCCTGTGTACGGCGTCCGGTCGCATGGACGTAGAGCGTAAGGGCCGTAGGCTGCACAACGTGCATACGGTGGCGGTGCTCAGCCTCAAGGGTGGCGTTGGGAAGACGACGGTCGCGCTCGGTCTGGCGTCGGCCGCGCTTCGGCGTGGGATCCGGACGCTGGTCATCGACCTGGATCCACAGTGCAACGCCACCTCGACGCTGGAACCCGACGACACCGAGGCCAGTGTCTACGACGTCCTCCAGGATCCGAGTGAGGACACGCTGCGCAAGGCGATCGCTCCCAGCGCGTGGGGTGACGGCGTGGACGTGCTGGCCGGCTCGGAGGACGCGGAGTCGCTGAACCACCCCGACCCCGGCGAGACCAGGCTCGGCCGGCTGCGCGAGGCGCTGCGGGTGCTTCGGGACGACGAAGACCCCTACCAGCTGGTGCTGCTGGACTGCCCGCCCTCACTGGGTCAGCTGACCAGGTCCGCGCTGGTCGCGGCCGATCGGGCGCTGCTGGTGACGGAGCCGACGATGTTCGCGGTGGCGGGCGTGCAGCGGGCGTTCGAGGCGGTGCAGGCCGAACGTGAGCACAACGAGGAGCTCCAGCCGCTGGGCGTGGTGGTGAACCGGGTGCGGCCGAGGTCGCACGAGCACCAGTTCCGCATCGACGAGCTGCGCGACATCTTCGGGCCGCTGGTGATGCCGGTGGCGCTGCCGGACCGGCTGGCGGTGCAGCAGGCGCAGGGCGCGTGCATGCCGATCCACGAATGGGGCACGCCGGGCGCGCGCGAGGTGGCGCTGGCGTTCAACCTGGTGCTGGCGCGGATACTGCGGATCAGCCGGAGTAGACGCAGGGCCGTGCACCACGACTTCGACGACGAAGAGATCGAGGAAGCGGTGGACGCGTGACCACCACGCCGCTCCCCGAGTCCGACCGCGGTGCCCGAGGGTGACACGGTCTTCCTGGCCGGGCACCGCCTGAACGAGGCGTTGGCCGGCCGCCGGCTGCTGCGCGGCGAGTTGCGCCACCCGACGTGGGCCACGGCCGATCTGAGCGGCCGGGACGTGCTGGAAGTGCGTTCGGTCGGCAAGCACCTGTTCACCCGCTTCTCCGGTGGTCTGAGCCTGCACAGCCACCTCCGGATGGACGGCGCGTGGCACCTCTACCGGCCCGGTGAACGCTGGCGGCGGCCCGGTCACCAGGTCCGCGCGTTGCTGGAAGTGCCCGACCGGGTCGCGGTGGGGTTCGCGCTGCACGACCTCGAACTGCTCCCGACCGACCAGGAGACGCGGCTCGTCGGGCACCTGGGGCCGGACCTGCTGGGCGACTGGGACGACGGGCGTGCGGCCGAGGCGGTCGCCAGGCTGACCGCGGACCCGGACCGCGAGCTGGGCCTGGCCCTGCTGGACCAGCGCGTGATGGCGGGCGTGGGGAACCTGTACAAGGCCGAGGTGTGCTTCCTGCTGGGCGTGTCGCCGTGGAGCCCGGTGTCGGCGGTGGATCCGGCGGAGGCGGTGCGGTTGGCGCGCAAGCTGCTGCTCGCCAACGCCTGGCACCCGGAGCAGAGCACGACCGGGCTGATGGGGCGTGGCCGGCAGCACTGGGTGTTCGAGCGCGGCGGCAAGCCGTGCCTGCGCTGCGGGACCAGGATCAAGGTCGGCGGGCAGGGCGTGGGTGTGATGGAGCGCCCAGCGTACTGGTGCCCGCGCTGCCAGCCGGGACCAATCGCTTAGGGTTGCTATGTGATCTACAAGAGCGTGGTGCGCAGTGCTTTGTTCCGGATGCACGGTGGGGACCCGGAGCGGGTCCACGAGACCACGCTCGGCCTCCTGGAGCTGATGAGCCCGGCGGCGAAGCTCGTGCCGAGGCAGTCGGCGGCGGAGCGCACGGTGTTCGGCGTGCGGTTCCCCGGCCCGGTCGGACTGGCCGCCGGCCTGGACAAGAACGGCCGGGCGCTGCCCGCGTGGCCCGCGCTCGGGTTCGGGTTCATCGAGGTCGGCACGGTCACCCGGCACCCGCAGCCGGGTAACCCGAGGCCGCGCCTGTTCCGGCTGCGCGACAGCGAAGCGATCATCAACCGGATGGGCTTCAACAACGACGGCGCGCAGGAGCTGGCCAACCGGCTGGACCGCCTGGGCCCGCTGCCCGTGCCGCTGGGCATCAGCCTGGGCAAGTCCAAGGTGACACCGGTCGAGGACGCGGTGGAGGACTACCAGACGTCCCTGCGCGCGCTGTACAAGCACGGCGACTACTTCGCCATCAACATCAGCTCACCCAACACGCCGGGCCTGCGCAGCCTCCAGGACCGGACCGCGTTGACCGAGCTGCTGTCCGCGCTCAACACCACCGCGGACGAGCTGGCCGGGTCGGCGCCGCGCAAGCCGATCCTGGTCAAGATCGCCCCCGACCTGACCGACGAGGCGATCGCCGAACTGCTGGAAGTGTGCGATGCGCACCAGGTCAGCGGCCTGGTCGCGACCAACACCACGCTGTCCCGCGACGGCTTGGCCCCGGCCGACCGGCACCTGGCCCACGAAGCCGGCGGGCTGAGCGGCAAGCCGCTGACCGAACGCGCCCGCGAGGTGGTGCGGTTCGTGAGCAAGGAGACCGACGGCCGGCTGCCGATCATCGGCGTGGGCGGCATCGCGAGCGTGGACGACGCGAAGCGCATGCTCGACGCGGGCGCCGACCTGCTCCAGATCTACACCGCGTTCATCTTCGAGGGCCCCGGACTGATCTACCGCATCAACAAGGAGTGCGTCTGATCAGGAGCTTCGGGCCGCGCGCAGCGAGCGCAGCACGGGGTGCAGGATCACGACCAGCAGCGAGCCCCACACCAGGCCGCCCAGCTCCATGTCCCCCAGCTGCAACGTCAGGTCGCCCACCCCGGCGACCAGGGCCGCGCCGCCGACCAGCGCGTTGCCGGGGTTGGTCAGGTCGACCCGGTTCTCCATCCACACCCGCACGCCGACCAGGCTGATCAGGCCGAACAGCACCAGGGTGGCGCCACCGACCACGCCCGCCGGGATGGTCGCGAGCACCGCCGTGACCTTCGGCGAGAACGACATCGCCACGGCGGCCACACCGGTCACCGCGTAGGCGGCGGTGGAGAAGACCTTGGTCACGCCCATCACGCCGATGTTCTCGGAGTACGTCGCCGTGCCCGAGCCGCCGCCGAAACCGGCCAGCGCGGTGGACACCCCGTTGGCGATGATCGAGTCGCCGACGTTGCCGTCGAGGTTGCGGCCGGTCAGCGCGCCGATCGCCTTGACGTGGCCGACGTTCTCCGCGACCAGCACGATCACCACCGGCAGCACCAGCAGCGTCACCGACGGGCGCAGTTCCGGCGCGTGGAACTCGGGCAGGCCGAACCACGCCGCCGCGCCGACCGCGTCCAGGTCGACCAGGCCGAGCGAGAAGCCGAGCACCCACCCGGCGACCACGCCGATGAGCACGGAGAACCGGAAGAACGACCCGCGGCCCAGCACGCCGCACAGCAGGATGATGCCCAACGTCACCGCGGCGGGCAGCGGTTGCTCGGCGAACGAGTCGGTGGCCCGGTGGGACAGGTTGAGCCCGATCAGCACGACCACCGCGCCGGTCACCACCGGCGGCATCACGGCCTCCAGCAGCCGCACGCCCAGCGCCTTCACCGCCACCCCGATGATGATCACCAGCAGCCCGGCGGCCAGCACGCCCCCGAGTTGCGCGGCGATGCCCTCGTCACGGGCGGCCGACAGCGGCGCGATGAACGCGAACGACGCGCCGAGGTAGCTGGGCACCCGGTTGCGGGTGATCAGCAGGAACAGGAGGGTGCCGACGCCGGAGAACAGCAGCGTGGTGCTGACCGGGAGACCGGTGGTGGCGGGGACGAGAATCGTGGCGCCGGCCATCGCGACCAGGTGTTGGGCGCCGAAACCGATGGTGCGCGGCCAACTCGGCCGCTCCTGCGGCGCGATGGCGTCACCGTCGATCGGGCGGCCATCACCGTGCACGGACCACAACGCCACTCAATGACCTCCCCCGCGACCAGGACGGACCACGCTGTCCGACCAAGGGATCCTGCCACGCCAAGTAGTGGCTGCGGCTATATAACGGTCTGATAATCACACGATCGCAGCAGCGTACGCCAGCATCACGATCGGGTCAGCGGAACTCCGCTACGCAACGTGAGGTAACCGGGGTTCGTGCAGATGGCCCCGTGCCGTCCCGTGCCCGCCGCCCCGCGTCGCCGTTCCGTGCCTGCCGTTCCGTGACGCCGTTCAGCGTCGCCGTTCAGCGGGACAGCTCGCGCAGCGCGGACGCCAGACCCGCGAGGTGGTCCGCCGCGTCGTCCAGCACCTGCCGGGGGTTGGACGCGGTGCTCTCGGCGAGCACCCGACCGGCCGCGGCGACCAAGCCGCAGTAGCCGTCCACACCTTCGTCCAGCTGGACGCGCAGTCTTCGCACGCCCTCGACGAGCGGGGCGCGGTCCAGCGGCGGCGCGGTGTCACGGGCCCGTTCCACCGCCTGCAACTGGTGGGACACGGCCCGGATCGCCGACGCGGCCTCGGCCCCGGTGGCGCGAGCCTGCTCGACCGAGTCGGTCGGCACGGACGTCAGCGCGTCCGAGTCGAGCTGGCGCAGCAGCTCCCGCAACGTGTCCTCGGCGTCCTCCAGCCGTTCCATCGGCTGACGGGCCGCCGAGGAACGGGCGGGCAGCGGCACGCGCACCGGCGCCGCCGCCAGCTGCTTCCGCTCGGTGTCGACGCGCCCCAGCTTCATCTTCGTGCGCACCGCGAGCACCGACGTGCCGGCGAAGCCCAGCGCCGCGCCGATCCCGACGCCCTCGTGCAGCACACCGGCGATGGTGAGCGTGCCGACCACCGCGAGGAGGGCCAGCACGATCAACCAGAAGGTCAGCACGCGGCTCGACCGGCGGTACTGCCGATCGAGCTTCGCGCGCGGGTCGTTCCAGGCGGCGTACCGCCGTTTCACCTGGTCCGCGAGTTGGCCCTGGAGGATCTGGCCCTGCAACTGACCGCCGATGACCTTGGCGATCTCGCCGGCTGCCTTCCGCCGGGGATCCATCGCGGACGCCACCCTCTCAGCCCTGGCTCGCCGGCGGGTTCTGCTGCATCTGCTGGGTCGGCTGCGCCTGCGTCTGCTGCACCCGCTGCTGGATCTCCTGCTGGATGCTCGCGCTCGCGCTGGGCTGACCGCTCGTCACCTCGCCGGCGACCTTGCCGCCCCCCATCGAGGCGCGGATCTGCTCCAACCGGGAGTGGCCCGCCATCTCGGTGGTCGACTGCTGGACCTCCAGCATCCGGCCCTGCACCGAGTTCTGCGCCAGCTCCGCGGACCCGAGGGCGGTGGTGTACCGCTTCTCGATCTTGTCGCGGACCTCCTCCAGCGACGGCGTGTTGCCCGGCGCGGCCAGCTCGGTCATCTGGCGCAGCGAGTGCGAGACCTGCTCCTGCATCTTCGCCTGCTCCAGCTGGCTGAGCAGCTTGGTGCGCTCGGCGAGCTTGGTCTGGAGCACCATCGCGTTGCGCTCGACGGCCTGCTTCGCCTGCGTGGCCGCCTGCAACGCCTGGTCGTGCAGCGTCTTCAGGTCCTCGATGCTCTGCTCGGCGGTCACCAGCTGGGTGGCGAAGCCCTGCGCCGCGGTCTCGAACTGCGTCGCCCGCGCCTCGTCGCCCTTGCCGCGCGCCTCGTCCGCGAGCACGAGCGCCTGACGTGCGGAGGCCTGGAGCTTTTCCACCTCGCCCAGCTGGCGGTTGAGCTTCATCTCAAGCTGGCGCTGGTTGCCGATCACCGCGGCGGCCTGCTGGGACAACGCCTGATGCTGACGCTGAGCCTCCTCGATGGCCTGCTGGATCTGCACCTTCGGGTCGGCGTGCTCGTCGATCTTGGACGAGAACGCCGCCATGAAGTACTTCCATGCCTTCACGAAAGGGTTGGCCATCTCCTACGCCTGCCTTCTCCGCACTTCCCTGGCTCGCGCTCGTGATTGGCAACGACCCGGTGCCGGTGTTGGTTCCATCGTGTCAGTTGTCCCGCGCTGCTTCCACCGACCTGGGGAGATATCCGGGTTCACCCTGAGTCACCCCCTGACTTTCGTCGGCATGGTCATCCTGCCCGCCCGGCTTCCGGCCGACGCGGCGACCCCGGCCGCGGATGCCAAGTCGTTGCACGCCCGACCGGGGAACGCGGAAAACCCCGACCGGGGAAACGCCGAAAGCCGAGCCGGTCGGACCGGCTCGGCTTTCCACGGGTGCGCTGTGGTTACGCCGCCACCACCGCGTTGCGCGGCTTGCTGATCGAAGTGGACAGCCGGTGCGTGAGCACGGGCTGCAACCGCAGGTCGGACAGGTCGTTGCCGATCACCGCGGGCACCATGGTGCCGCCCTCCAGACCCGCGGGCGCGGGAGCGGCCCGTTCGGCGAGTTCGGCCGGGGTGGGCACCGGCTGGTGGAGCGCGCCGATGTCCGAGGCGACCAGGTGCAGTAGTTCGTACAGGGGCAGGTCCAACGCCTCGCAGATCGCGGCCAGCAGTTCGCTGGACGCCTCCTTGCGGCCACGCTCCACCTCTGAGAGGTACCCCAGGCTGACGCGGGCGGTCCTGGAGACCTCGCGCAGCGTGCGGCGTTGGGTGGTGCGGGCATGGCGGAGCCGATCACCGATCGCCTCGCGTAGCAGCACGGTCATCGCGCGCCTCCTTCCGGCCGGCCGTGCCACCACGTTACCGACCCGTTCCGTCGACGGGCAGTGACTTCCGGACACGTCCGCCAAGGGCGAACGAGTGAACTCGCGGGTAAGTTCCCGGGCGCACTGCCCGGTGTGACGGGAAACGCCCTGCTCAAGTCACTCGACGGGGATCTTCAGGTGGGCCAGCAGGAGGTCGAGCGCCGCCATCGCGGATCTTCTGCGGACTTGTCCACGGTCACCACCGAGAGTGAGCGATTCCACCGAAGAACCGGACGAACCGGACAAACCGATGTGGACGGTGCCCGGCGCGACCCCGTCCTGGGGGTCCGGACCGGCCACTCCGGTGAGCCCGAGACCCCACGTCGCCCCGCAGCGCTCCCGTGCGCCCTCGGCGAGCTGTCGGGCCACCTCGGGGTGCACCGCGCCGTGTTCGGCCAGCAGCGCGGCGTCCACGCCCGCGAGCGCCTGTTTGAGGTCGGTCGCGTAGACCACGAGCCCGCCGCGCACCACGGCGCTGGAACCGGGCACGGACGTCAGCTCGACCGTCACCATGCCCGCGGTCAGGGATTCGGCGGTGGCGACCGTCTCGCCGCGCGCCAGGAGCGCGCGGACGACGTCCTCAGCGCTCATGCGCACACCTCGCCAGGGCTCGGCGTGGCAGAGCACGGGGGCGCTGTGTCGAACGACTCGCTCGCCGGCTCGCTCATCAGGCCCCGGCCACCGCCCGCTTCCCCCTCGCCCGCAGCCGGATGGCGCGGATCACGTAGTCGACGCCGGTGACGACCGTCAGCACGACGGCCGCGCCCATGGTGATCACCGCGACCACGTCCAGCCACGCCGGCAGCGGCAGGATGTACAGGCCGATGGCGACGATCTGCACGAGCGTCTTGAGCTTCCCGCCCCGGCTGGCCGGGATCACGCCGTGCCGGATGACCCAGAAGCGCAGCAGCGTCACGCCCAGCTCGCGCACCGCGATGACGATCGTCACCCACCACGGCAGATCGCCCAGCAGGCTCAGCCCGATCAGCGCGGCGCCGGTCAGCGCCTTGTCCGCGATCGGGTCGGCGATCTTGCCGAAGTCGGTGATCAGGCCGTGCTTGCGGGCCAGGTTGCCGTCGATGTGGTCGGTGACCGACGCGAGGGCGAACACGCCGAACGCCCACAGCCGCCACCAGGTCTGGTGGCCGTCCTCGACGAACAGGAGGTAGAGGAACACCGGCACGAGCACCAGCCGGGACATCGTCAGCACGTTGGCGATGTTCAGCACCGGCACGCGCGCGGGCTCCGTCACCTCGGCAGCACCTCGATCGCTGTGACGACCAGGTCGACGCCCTCGGACGCGTCGACCCGGCAGCGGACCAGGTCGCCGACCTTCAGGCCGTCGGCGTTCGTGACCACGCACTCGCCGTCGACCTCGGGCGCCTGGTGGGCGGCCCGGCCGAGGCAGTCGCTCTCGTCGTCCTCCTCGGTCTCGACCAGGACGACGACCTCCTCGCCCACGCGGTCCTCCGCGCGCTGCGAGATCAGCTCCTCGACCAGGTTCGAGATGCGGGAGACGCGCTCGGCGACGGTGTCGGCGTCCAGCTTGTCCGGCAGGTTCTCGGCCTCGGTGCCGTCCTCGTCGGAGTAGCCGAACACGCCGACCGCGTCCAGCCGGGCGGCGGTGAGGAAGCGCTCCAGCTCGGCCACGTCCTCCTCGGTCTCACCGGGGAAGCCGACGATGACGTTGCTGCGGATGCCGGCGCGCGGTGCGAGCGAGCGGATCTGCTCGACCAGGCCGAGGAACGACTCCGTGGACCCGAACCGGCGCATCCGGCGCAGCACGGCCTCGCTGGAGTGCTGGAAGGACATGTCGAAGTAGTCGGCCACGCCCTCGGTGGTGGCGATGGCCTTGACCAGCGTGGGCTTCGTCTCGGCCGGCTGGAGGTAGGACACGCGGACCCGGTCGATGCCGGGGACCTGCGCCAGCCGCTCCAGCAGCTGTTCGAGGCCGCCCAGCTCGCGCGGCAGGTCCTTGGCGTAGGAGGTGGAGTTCTCGGAGACCAGGAAGACCTCGCGGACGCCCTGCTCGGCCAGCCACACCGCCTCGGCCACCACCTCGTCCGGGTGGCGGGACACGAAGGCGCCGCGGAACGACGGGATGGCGCAGAACGAGCAGCGGCGGTCGCAGCCGGAGGCGATCTTCAGCGGGGCGACGGGGGTGTCGGTCAGGCGGGTGCGCAGGACGCGCGGGCCCCAGCCGTGACCGGGCACCTGGACGTCCTCGGCGGCCTTCTGGCGCTGCACGGGGGTGAGCGGGAGGAGCGTGCGCCGGTCGACCGGCTTGTGCGATTCGATGCTCTGACCTGCGAGGACGTCGTCCAGGCGGTCGGAGAGGTCGGTGTAGTGGTCGAACCCGAGCACGGCGTTCGCCTCGGGCAGGTTGTCGGCGAGCTCGGCGCCGTACCGCTCAGCCATGCACCCGACCGCGACCACCTTCGCGCCACTGTCCGCGGCGGCGAGGAGCGTGTCCACGGAGTCCTTCTTCGCGGACTCCACGAAGCCGCACGTGTTCACCACGACCACGTCGGCCTCGTCGTCGACCAGCTCCCAACCGCCGGCGGTGAGGCGGCCGGCGAGTTCTTCGGAGTCGACTTCGTTGCGGGCGCACCCGAGGGTCAGCATGGCGACGCGCTTGGACGTGGTGGGGGAAGACACGGTGCTCAGCGTAACCGGCGCGGACGCCGCCGCCGCCCGGCCCGGCGTGGTCGGTGCGACGAGCGGTCCAGGTCAGGTGTGGAGGACGGTCCGGACGAGCCGCCCGACGTCCGTGGCCGGGTTGTCGGGTCCGAGGAGAGCGGCGCGCGCCACGGCGTCCTCGACGCGCCCGTCGAAGGTCGTGAAGTCGAGCTTCTTCTCGTAGCCGGGAACGTGCAGCACGGTTGTTCCGGCGCGCGGGAATGGCCCGCTTCAACCGACCCGCGAATTCTCGCGCATGGCCGTCAGCCTTTGCCGTTCACAAATCGCGCTTCGTGCGTCTGAGGGGCGCCGCCGTACTGGCCGGCCGGATAGCGCCGTTCCAGGCTGCGCTCTCCGCGAGGCTCGCGGTCGGAGAGCAGGTGGAGCCGGCCAGCTCCAGGCGGTGCCGACGGCCGCGAGCGGCACCGCGGCGAGCAGTCCGGCCGGCATTCACCAATTCGACTCGTCGACCTCGAAACCGGGCCGTGGGATCGGGCTTGAACGGGTTCGCGTGGTTCTCCGCCTAGAGGCCAAGAAGGAGATACTTCACCATGCAGACCGCCGAGTAGGAGCCGGCGGCGGGCGGAGGTTACGTTGAGCGCGTGAACGACCCGATCAACGTGCGTCGCGCCCGCACCGGCGACGTGCGGACGATGAAGACCCTCATCGACGCGTACGCGGGCAAGGTGTTGCTGGCCAAGCCGTTGGTGACGCTGTTCGAGGACGTCCAGGAATTTTGGGTCGCCGAAGACGACGGCGTGGTCCTGGGGTGTGGCGCGCTGCACGTGCTCTGGGAGGACCTGGCCGAGATCCGCTCGGTCGCGGTGGCGCCCACGGCGTTGGGGCGCGGGATCGGCCACCGGATCGTGCACCGGCTCATCGAGACCGCCCGCGAGCTCCAGCTGGAACGCCTGTTCGTACTCACCTTCGAGACGGACTTCTTCGGCAAGCACGGCTTCGTGGAGATCGACGGCACGCCGGTGTCGCCCGAGGTCTATGAGGAGATCATGCGGTCGGCTGACGAAGGCGTGGCCGAGTTCCTGGACCTCTCGTACGTGAAGCCCAACACCCTGGGCAACTCGCGGATGCTCCTGCACCTGTAACTCTTCGAGTAATCACTCGAAGAGTCTTGACTCAACGAACGCCGACCACCAAGATCGGCATCGTGGAGCAGTGGACGGTCGACGAGTTGGCGGTCCGGGTCGGTCTACCGGGCAGCACCATCCGCATGTACCAGACCAAGGGCGTCCTGCACCCCCCTCGCAGGCAAGGCCGAGTCGCCTACTACAACGCCTCCCACCTGGAACGCCTCACGCTCGTCCAACGCCTCCAGTCGCGCGGCTTCTCGCTGCCCGCGATCGCCGAACTGGTGAAGGCACGCGAAAAGGGCGCGAGCGTCGCTGCGGTGCTGGGTCTCGGCGAGGCGGAAGGCCCCGACGACTGGGTCCGGATCAAGGTCCGCGACATCACCCGCCTGGTCCCGCTGGGCGACATCCGCCCCCGCGTCCTGCGCCGCGCCGTGCAACTGGGCCTGGTCCGCTGGCGACGCGGCTGGCCGCACGTCCGCCGCTGGGCGCTGGACTCGGGCAACCGGCTCGCCGCGCTCAGCGTCCCGAGCGACGACGTGCTGGACAAGTTCGCGAACCTGCGCACCTCCACCGACACCATCGCGGCCGACTTCGTCGAGGTGTTCGAGCGCCACCTGTGGCCGCAACTGGCCGACAACGCGGGCCAGGACGACCAACTCGACCGCATGCGCGCACTTCTCGTGGAGTTGACCTACACCGCCGAGACCGTCGTGATCGGCACGCTGCGCGAGTCGATCAGGGACGCGGCGGAGGAGTTCGCCCGCCGCCACCAACTGCTGCCCAGCGACGACTTCAAGCCCGCCTGGGTCGAGGAGCCGGTGGCCATCGCCGAGCGTCTCATCGAGACCGAGGAGGACGACGAGGTCCCCGACGAGCCGACGATCCAGCGGTTCCTCGACCGCGGTGACGAGCACGACGAGCCGCACAGGTGACCGCGGGTCCCGCCCAGGTCGAAGGCCTGGGCGTCCACTCGCGGAGAGCGGCGTGATCGCGGTCCTCGGGGCGCTGGTCGGACTGCGGGCCGGATACCGGTACGACCGGTCCATCGGTCGGCACCCGTTGCGGTCCGGGGTGAAGCGGTTGGTGTTCTGGACGTTGCTGTTCGTCGCCGAGTACCTGGTGGTGCGGTCCGGGTTCACCGCGCTGGGCGTGATGGTGTGGCCGGTCGTGTTCGGGTACGTGCTGGCGGTGTGCCTGATCGGGCCATGGGTGTCGGAGTACTACCGCAGGCGCACGACGTGATCGCCGTGCCGACAGCGTCCGATGTGGACGCTCCGCAGTGGACTGGATCCCTTGCGTGGCTAGGGGTTCACGCAGGGGCCGGCAGGGGTTGAACGGGCGCTCGATCGGGTGCTAGGTGAGGCGGAAACCCGTACCGGACATGGCATTCCGCCGAACTGCCTACGGCTGCGCGAAGTCCCGGCCACCGACTCCGAACCCAACGTTCGTGCGGGCGGACCAACCGACGTTGGACAAGAAGAGCCGGCGTGACCGGTGGATCGGCCTAACCGGACAGGGCGATGCAGTCCAACCGATCTACCTCCGGATGGCCCAGCAACGTCTCACGCGGGCACTCGCTCGGCGGTGCGGCGGGCGCTGAAGTGTTGCCACGCCTGGGATTTCGGAACCGGCCAGTCCGGTCCGCCACTGTGATCGCCGACGGCCGGAAGTTCACCCGTAATTGAGACGGAGTGAGCCGATCGGGGCTGTTGCCCTTTGATCATCGACCGGTACAAACCCTCAAACCTTAAAACCGAGGGGAAGCACAGTGCTCGCGAAATCCCTGCGCAACACGTTCGCAATCATGGTCGCCTCACTCGCCCTGCTGGTCGGCGCCGGTGTCGGTCAGGCGGCGATCAACGCTCCGGCGGTGACCGACGACTACCTCTTCAGCAAGTCCCTGGCCCAGTTCGCGTCCATCCGCACGCAGCGGCCGTACAGCACCCAGCTCGACTGGTCGTCGGACGGCTGCTCCTGGTCGCCGGACAACCCGTTCGGGTTCAAGTTCCTGCCGGCCTGCCACCGGCACGACTTCGGCTACCGCAACTACAAGCGGCAGGGTCGGTTCAACGAGACGACCCGGCTGCGGATCGACAACAACTTCAAGTCCGACATGTACCACCAGTGCGCGGGCAACTGGTCCTGCAACCGGACCGCGGACGCCTACTACCAGGCAGTGCGCCAGTTCGGCGCCAGCTGACGCCGTTCTGGACGTTCCCCCGCCGCGTTTCCGGCGGGGGAACAACCGCGGTCAGTCCTCGTCGGCGTCGTCCGCGGGGCCCGAGCCGCCGCGGATCAGGTAGACGAGCGAGTCCAGCTCGTCCGGTTTGATCAGCACGTCGCGGGCCTTCGAGCCTTCCGACGGGCCCACGACGCCGCGCGTCTCCAGCAGGTCCATCAGGCGTCCGGCCTTGGCGAAGCCCACGCGCAGCTTGCGTTGCAGCATGGACGTCGAGCCGAACTGGGACGTGACGATCAGCTCCGCGGCCTGGATCAGCACTTCCAGGTCGTCACCGATGTCGGCGTCGATCTCCTTCTTCTCGCCCGCCTTCGCCGCCGTGACGCCGTCCGTGTACTCGGGCTGCGCCTGGGTCTTCGCGAAGTTCACGATCTCGGAGATCTCGTCGTCCCCGACGTACGCGCCCTGCACGCGCACCGGCTTCGAGGCGCCCATCGGCAGGTACAGGCCGTCGCCCATGCCGATCAGCTTCTCCGCGCCCGGCTGGTCCAGGATGACGCGCGAGTCGGTCAGCGACGACGTGGCGAACGCCAGCCGGGACGGCACGTTCGTCTTGATCAGACCGGTCACCACGTCCACGGACGGCCGCTGTGTCGCCAGCACCAGGTGGATGCCCGCCGCACGCGCCTTCTGCGTGATCCGGACGATCGCGTCCTCGACGTCGCGCGGCGCGGTCATCATCAGGTCGGCCAGCTCGTCCACGATCGCCATGATGTACGGGTACGGCCGGTAGACGCGCTCGCTGCCCGGTGGCGCGACGATCTCCCCCGACTTGACCTTGCGGTTGAAGTCGTCGATGTGCCGCACCCGGTTGACTTGCATGTCCTGGTAGCGCTGCTCCATCTCCTCGACCAGCCAGGACAGCGCGGCGGCGGCCTTCTTCGGCTGGGTGATGATGGGCGTGATCAGGTGCGGGATGCCCTCGTAGGGCGTCAGCTCGACCATCTTCGGGTCGATCAGGATCATCCGCACCTCCTCCGGCGTGGCCCGCGCCAGCAGCGACACCAGCATCGAGTTCACGAAGCTGGACTTGCCGGAACCGGTGGAGCCCGCGACCAGCAGGTGCGGCATCTTGGTCAGGTTCGCGGTGACGAAGTGGCCTTCGATGTCCTTGCCCAGCCCGATCACCATCGGGTGGTTGTCGTTGACCGTGGACGGCGAGCGCAGCACGTCGCCGAGGCGCACCATCTCGCGGTCGCTGTTGGGGACCTCGATGCCGACCGCCGACTTGCCGGGGATCGGGGCCAGCAGCCGGACGTTGTCGGTGGCCACCGCGTAGGCGATGTTCTTGGTCAGCGCGGTGATCTTCTCGACCTTCACGCCCGGACCCAGTTCCACCTCGTACCGGGTGACCGTGGGACCGCGGGTGAAGCCGGTGACCTGCGCGTCGATGGAGAACTGGTCGAGCACGCCGGTGATGGCCTCGATCATCAGGTCGTTGGCCTTGCTGCGGGCCTTCGGCGCGTCCCCGTCCTTGAGGATGGTGGGCGGCGGCAGCCGGTAGTCGCCCTCGACCGCGCGCACGGCGATCGCGGCCGTCTTCGGGGTCTCCGGGGTGGACTTGGGCTTGGGCGCGGGCTTCACGGGCGGCGGAGGCGGCTCTTCGTCCAGCGGCAGCTCGGGCTGTTCGTCGGGGACGGCGGTGGCCTGGCGGCGACTGCGGGACGGGCGGCGCAGCTTGGCCGGCTTCTCCTCGGGCTCCGGCTCCGCCTCCGGTTCCTCGTCTTCGAAGCCGTCGGACGGTTCCGCCTTGCGGTGCAGGAAGCTGCCCAGTTTCGCGGGCACCTCGCGGATCGGCAGGTGCACCAGCAGGAGCACGCCGTAGCCGAAGATCAGCACCAGCAGCGGTCCGGCGACCCACGGGGTGAGGCCCTGGGCGAGGAACCCGCCGGCGAGGTAGCCGAGCGCGCCACCGGCGTCGCGGCGGGCGATCGGGTCCATCGGCAGGCCGCCGATCAGGTGGAACATGCCGAGGAAGCCGACGGTGACCAGCATCGCGCCGATGACGAGACGGGGCCGGGCCTCCGTGTTCGGGTCGGTGCGCATGAGCGTGACGCCGATCGCCAGCAGCACCACGGGCAGGATCACCGCGGGGCCGCCGACGGAGCTGCGCACGGCGACGTCGACCCACTGACCGACCGGTCCGCCCGCCTGCCACCACACGCCGGCGGCCGTGATCACGGCCAGCGCGATGAGCACCAGCGCCAGGCCGTCACGGCGGTGTGCCGGATCGAGTTCCTTGCCACGGCCCACCGCGCGGACCACCGAACCGACGCCGCGGCCGAGCAGGCCCCACACCTTGCCGACGGAACCGGAGGACTTCTTGGCCGGCGCGCGTTTGGCCGGGGCGCGCTTGGCGGGCGCCCGCTTCGCCGCCGGACGGGACGCGCTCGAACGGGGCTTCGACCCGGATCCGGTGGTGCGGGTCGAGCCCTTGCGCGTAGTCCCAGGTCGGCCGGCCATGATGTATACGGTAGTCCCTCGAACCCCACCAGCCCCAACGGTCACGCTCGACGTGACGTGCGCTGCCAGTCCCCCATAGTTGCCCGGAACGCGGTGCGCCGACACCTCGACACGCCGTAGCCTTTCGCGCTGTGTCCACACCATTGCTGTGGCGCGTGCTGACCGCAGTCGACCAAGGAGTCGTCGGCCTCAGCGGACGACTCGAAGTCACCGGCGACATCCCGGCGGACCTCAGGGGCCGTCCCCTGCTGCTCGCGTCCAACCACATCGGCAACCTCGACCCGTTCGTGCTGATCGCCGCCTGCCGCCGGATCGGTGTCGCGCCGCGCTTCCTGCTCGCGGGCGGTCTGCTCGACGCACCGGTCCTCGGGCCCCTGCTGCGGGGCTCCGGCCACCTGCGGGTGGACCGGGCGGCGGCGGACGTCGGCGAGGCCTACCACCGGACCGTCGAGGCGTTGCGCCGCGGCGGCGACCCGATCGCGCTGTACCCGGAGGGTCGCGTCAGCCTCGATCCCGGGCTGTGGCCGGAACGGGGCAAGACCGGCGCCGCCAGGCTCGCGCTGAGCGGCGGCATCCCGGTGGTCCCGGTCAGCCAGTGGGGCGCGCACGAGGCCGTTTACTGGGGCAACACCCACGTCGACGGTTGGGAGGACGTCAAGCCGTACCTCACGTCCTACGTGCGCGGGATGCGGCGGCGGCCGACGTTCAAGGTGCACTTCGGCAAGCCCGTGGACCTGTCGGGACTGGAAGACGGCAAGCCCGGTGACGCGCGGCGGGCGCACGAGCGGATCATGCGTGCGATCACCGCGGGCCTGGTGCCGTTGCGGATCGACGAGCCGGACCTGCCGAAGTTCCACGACCCCACACGGCCGACCACGGGCAAGAGCCCTTGGAGACCGGAGTAGCTCAGCGCACCACCTTGATGTTGAACGCCGAGGTGCCGAGCGACTGCATCAGCCGCAGCCACAACGGCAGGAACATCTCGGTGCCGCGGGCCGTGGTGATGTCGCCGAGGTCGATCACGTCGGTGTGGCCGAACTCCTTCAGCAGCCCCGTCACCACGGCCTTGGCGGCGTCGTCGTTCCCGGACACGAACACGCTGTGATCCCCCGCCGCCAGCGTCGCCGGACGCGCCATCAGGTCGGCGTTGAGCGTGTTCAACGCCTTCACCACGCGCGCTCCGGGGTGCGCCCGCTGGATCTGCTCGCCCAGCGAGTCGGTGTCCTTGACCGACAGGGTGGGCGGGAAGCCGGCGGCGAAGTCGAGCGGGTTGGCGAGGTCGAGCAGGATCTTGCCGTCGAACGGGCCCGCGGCGTCGAGGATGTCGAGCGCCGCCGCCCCCGTGCCCGCGTGGATCACCACTTCGCCGTGGGCCGCCGTCGCGGCGAAGGTGTCCAGGACGACGGACGGGTGTTCGTCGCGCCACCGGCGGAACTCCTCGTCCGGCCGCGCCAGGGCCGCGGCCACGTCCCGGGTGCCCATCCGCACGTCGTGGCCCAGTTCGGCCGAACGCCCGGCGAGCGCCCGTCCCACCATGCCGGTGCCCAGCACGCCGATTCTCATGACTCCACCTTTACAGACAGGTCTGTCTACTTGACTAGATCGTGAACGTAACAGACAGGTCTGTACAGTTGCAAGATGGCGAAGCGAGGAGAAGCCAGGGACCAGTTGGTGAAGACGGCCCTGCGGCTCTTCTACGCGCACGGCCTGCGTGCGGTCGGCGTCGACACGATCATCGCCGAGTCCGGGGTGGCGAAAGCGACGTTCTACAAGCACTTCCCGGGCAAGGACGACTTGGTGCTGGCGTACCTGGACGAGGTCGACGTGGTGTGGAAGGCGCAGCTGCGGGAGGCGGCGGAGGCGGCCGGACCCGATCCCGCGAAGCAGCTGGTCGGCATGTTCGACGCGTTGGAGGCCGCGTGCCTGCGGGAGGGGTACCGGGGCTGCGCGTTCGTCAACGCCGCCGCGGAGAGCCCGGCGGGCACGCCCGTGCACGAACGGACCGTGCGGCACAAGCGGGAGGTCCGGGAGTGGGTGGAGGGCATGGCGGCGGCGGCCGGCGCCCGTGAGCCCGCGGCGCTGGCGCGGTCGTTGACGGTGATGATCGACGGTGTGCTGGCGGACGGGGTGCTGGAGGCGTTCCCGACGACCGCACGGGTCGCACGGACCGCCGCGTCGGCGTTGGTCGCGGCTTCGGTGAGCACAGGGGTCGCGGGCACAGCGGCAGCGGGCACGGCGGGCGCGAGCGCGTGAGCCGGCACCGGGGTCCGGTGCCGGCTCGGCTCGCTGCGCGTCAGTTCACCGGGATGATGGTCGGCACGATCATCGGGCGACGGCGGTAGGTTTCGGCGACCCAACGGCCCACCACCCGGCGCACGGCCTGCGCGATGCGGTGCGAGTCGGTGATGCCCTCGGCCTCCGTGCGGGACAGCTCCATCTCCACCAGTGACACGGCCTGGTCCAAGGCCTTCGGGTCGTCGGAGAACCCGCGCCCGGACACGGTCGGCGGTGCGACCGCGCGACCGTTCGTGGAGTCCACGGCCACGGTGATGGCGATGAACCCGCCCTCGCCGAGCACCAGCCGGTCGGACAACGTCGACTCGCCGACATCACCGACGGACAGCCCGTCCACGTAGACGTGCCCGACCTCGACCTTGCCGCTGATCGCCGCCTTGCCGTCGATCAGGTCGACCACCACGCCGTCCTCGGCGATGACGACCCGCTCCGGGTCCACCCCGGTCGCCACGGCCAGCGCCGCGTTCGCCCGCAGGTGCCGCCACTCGCCGTGCACCGGCATGACGTTCGTCGGCCGCACCGCGTTGTACAGGAACAGCAGCTCACCGGCGGGCGAGTGGCCGGACACGTGCACCTTGGCGTTCCCCTGGTGCACGACCGTCGCGCCGAGCCGCGCCAGACCGTTCACCACGCCGAACACCGCGTTCTCGTTGCCCGGGATCAGCGACGACGCCAGCACGATCGTGTCCCCGGCCTTGATCGAGATCTGCCGGTGCTCGCCGCGCGCCATCCGGGACAGCGCCGACAGCGGCTCGCCCTGCGACCCGGTGGACACGAACAGCACCTGGTCCTCGGGCATGTCCATGGCCTCGTTGAGGTCCACGAACAGCCCTTCCGGCACGCGCAGGTAGCCCAACTCGGACGCGATGCCCATGTTGCGCACCATCGACCGGCCGACCAGCGCGACCCGCCGGTTGTACTGCACGGCCACGTCCAGCACCTGCTGCACGCGGTGCACGTGGGAGGCGAAGCACGCCACGATCACACGCTGGTTGGCCTTGCGGATGACGTTCTCCAGCACCGGCCCGATCTCGCGCTCCGGCACCACGAACCCGGGCACCTCGGCGTTGGTCGAGTCCACCAGGAACAGGTCGACGCCCTCGTCGCCGAGCCGGGAGAACCCGGCCAGGTCGGTCAGCCTGCCGTCCAGCGGCAACTGGTCGAGCTTGATGTCACCGGTGTGCAGCACCACGCCGGCGGACGTGCGGATGGCGACCGCGACGGCGTCCGGGATGGAGTGGTTGACCGGGAAGAACTCCAGGTCGTACGGCCCGAACGAGCGCCGCTCGCCGTCGCCGATCTCCACCAGCCGCGGCGTCTGGCGGTGTTCCCGGCACTTGGCCGCGAGCAGCGCCAGGGTGAGCCGGGATCCGACCACGGGCACGTCCGGGCGCAGCTTGAGCAGGAACGGCACGGCGCCGATGTGGTCCTCGTGGCCGTGCGTCAGGACCACGGCCTCGATGTCGTCCAGCCGGTCCTCGATGGCCCGGAAGTCCGGCAGGATCAGGTCGACGCCCGGCTGGTCGTCCTCGGGGAACAGCACGCCACAGTCCACGACGAGCAGCCGGCCGGCGTGCTCGAACACCGTCATGTTGCGGCCGATCTCGCCGATTCCGCCCAGTGCGACGAGGCGGAGGGCTCCGTCTGGCAGCGCGGGCGGGGGTGAGTTCGGGTTGATCACGCGTTGACTCCCAATTCGGCCTCGACGGCCTCGATGTCCTCGGTTGAAGCGGGTACCAGCGGCAGCCTCGGGTCGCCCACGTCGAGTCCGCGCACACGCAGCGCGGTCTTCGCGTAGGTGACGCCGGGCATCCGGCTGAAGGGCCGCAGCAGCGGCAGCAGCGAGTGGTGGATCGCGGTCGCGCCGACGACGTCGCCGGACTCGTAGGCGACGAGCATCTCGCGCAGCCGGTCCGCGGCGAAGTGCGAGATGACGCTGACGAAGCCGACCGCGCCGACCGACAGCCAGGGCAGGTTCAGCGGGTCGTCACCGGAGTAGTAGGCCAGGTCGGTGCCGGCGATGACCTTGCTGCCCGCGAGCAGGTCGCCCTTGGCGTCCTTCACGGCCACGATGCGGGGGTGCTCGGCGAGGCGCAGCAGGGTTTCCACGTCGATCGGGATGACGGTGCGCGGCGGGATGTCGTACAGCATCACCGGCACGCCGACCTGGTCCGCGATGGTGGTGAAGTGCGCGTACACACCCTCCTGGGTGGGCCGCGAGTAGTACGGCGTGACCAACAGCAGGCCGTGGGCGCCCGCCGCCTCGGCCTCCTTGGCCAGGTGCACGCTGTGCGCTGTGTCGTACGTGCCGGCGCCGCTCACCACGGTCACGCGGTCGCCGACCGCCTCGACCACGGCGCGGATGAGGTCTGCCTTCTCGGCGTCGCTCGTGGTGGGGCTCTCGCCGGTGGTGCCGTTGAGCACGAGACCGTCGTTGCCCAGCTCGACGAGGTGCTCGGCGAGCTGTTGCGCCTTGTCCAGGTCCACCGCCCCGCGGGCGTCGAACGGGGTGACCATGGCGGTGAGCACGTGGCCGAAGGGTCGGCCGGGCGAGGCGGTAGGACTTCCGGTCATATCCGGAAATCTACCGCGTCACCCTCCGCAAGCTGCGACGACAGCACCTACACCGCACCTACTCTGCGTACACCTGTTCGGACAGTTCGCTCTTGTCCGTGTTCCACAGCACGCAGAACACCTCGCGGCTGCCCTTGTCGTCCGAATCGCTCGGGTCCGGCTTCCACTGGTTCGACGTCGGCATCACGGCGACGTAGCGGAACTTGGTGGTCTTGTCCTCCACCGGGACCCGGTCGGACATGAAGTGCAGCGTGCAGAAGCGCTCCGCGTACTCCCGCATCCACTCGCCCTCGGGGTAGGCGCGCTTGTCCGACGAGCCGAACGGCGTGCCGACCGCGAAGACCTCGACCCGGTGCTTGTCCTCGCACGTGGTGGAGTTCACGGTGATGTTCTGCTCGACGAAGTTGTCGCCGCACTGCCCGTCGCGGAGCTCGAACTGGCTCGGCGTCATGGTGCCGTCGGAACCGTAGGTGATCGTCTCGGCCATCGCGGCGGGCGGCGAGTCGGTGAACATCCACCGGCCCAGGAACACGCCCGCGACCAGCAGCACGACCGCGGCCAGCACACCGCCGGCGATCAGCGCGTTCTTCAGCCACGGCTTCCGCACGGCGGTCGGCGCGGTGTAGTGCATGGTCGAGTTCGGCGGCACGCCGAAACCCGTCGGCGGCGTCGGCTGGGCGGCGGCGCGTTCCAGCATGGCGCGCGCCTGCGGGCCGGTGAGCCGGGCGTTCGGGTCGGGCATCAGCAGACCGGTGATCACCGCGCCGAGCACGCCGTGCGCCCTGGTCAGCCGCGGCATCTCGTTCATGATCGCGTGCAGGGTGGACGCGGTGGACGAGCGCTCGTACGGGTTGACGCCCTCCACGGCGTAGCAGAGGGTCGCGCCCAACGCCCAGAGGTCGGACGCGGGTGACGCCTCGTGGCCGTGGATGCGTTCCGGCGACATGTACGCGGGCGAGCCGATGAGGCTGCCGGCGGTGGTCAGCCGCGGGTCGTCCACGGCCTGGGCGATGCCGAAGTCGGTCAGCTTCACCCGGCCGGTGGGCGTGATCATGAGGTTGCCGGGCTTGACGTCCCGGTGCACTATGCCCGCCTGGTGCGCGGAGTCCAATGCGGACAGCGCCTGCGTGGCCATCGAGATGACCCGCTCCTGCGGCATCGGGCCGTGCGCGTTGATCAGCGTGGAGAGCGTGGCCGCCTCGACCAGCTCCATCACGATGTAGTTCATGCCGTTCTCGGCGACCACGTCGAACACGGTGACCACGCCGGGGTCGTTCAGCCGGCCCGCCGTGCGCGCCTCGCGGAGCACCCGTTCCTCCAGCACCCGGCGCTCCTCGTGCGCGATGCCGTCGGGCAGGTGGAGTTCCTTGATCGCGACCTGGCGACCGATCACGTTGTCCTGGGCGCGCCACACGACGCCCATGCCACCGCGCCCCAACTCGGCGAGCAGGGTGTACCTGCCCGCGATGACGCGGGATTGGGCGCTCACACCTTGGGGACCAGTCACCGTCACTCCTCGAAACCCGACCGCGGACCGGGCGGACGCTACTTCAGACCCTGCGAAGCCCGGTCCGGTTTCACGGTTTCGTGACTTCGTGCCCGGACGCGCGCAACGCCTGCACCGCGCGTGCCAGGTCGCCGGCCTTCACCAGCAGGTGATCTGTGTCGTATGTGGACAGGGCGAACAGGCTCACACCCGCCGCGGCCAGTTCACCCGACAACGCGGCCATGATCCCCGTAAGGGTGAACTCCAGCGGACCGCGCACGGTCAGCAGCCGCCAGCCGGGCTGCGAGGTCTCCGATCGCGGCGCCACTTCACTCGGGCACACGATGGACAGCTCGTCGGGCGTCCTGGTCACCGACACGAGACCGGGTGCGTCGAGCAGCCCGGCCGGCACCGGCGCGTCCGGGGCCAGCCTGGCGACCGTGTACTCCCCCGGCCGGACGTCGACGATCAGCCGCTTCACCGGCCGTCAGCCTTCGGTGACCAGCGGGCTGGAGGCGACCTCGGTGCCGTCGGACAGGGTGGAGATGGCGAAGTCGGCGAACACGTTGGCCGCCGCCTTCTGGAGCTGGCGCAGGCACTCCACGGCCAGGGCGCGGATCTCCACGTCGGCGTGCTCGGTGGCGCGCATGGCGATGAAGTGCCGCCACGCGCGGTAGTTGCCCGTCACCACGATGCGGGTCTCGGTGGCGTTGGGGAGGATCGCGCGGGCCGCCTGACGGGCCTGCTTGCGCCGCAGCGTGGCGCTGGGGACGTCGGAGAACTTCTCCTCCAGGCCCTTCAGCAGCTCGTTGTACGCGTCGACGCTCGCCTGCGCGGCGGCGAGGAACTTCTCGTGCAGCTCCGGGTCGTTCGCGATGACGTCCGGCTCGACCATGGCGGCGTTGCGCTCGGGCACGTACCGCTGGGACAGCTGCGAGTACGAGAAGTGGCGGTGCCGGATCAGCTCGTGCGTCAGGGAGCGGGAGATGCCGGTCATGTAGAAGGTGACCGAGCCGTGCTCCAGCACCGAGAGGTGGCCGACCTCGATGATGTGCTTGATGTAGCCGGCGTTCGTGGCGGTGGCCGGGTTCGGCTTGGTCCACGACTGGTAGCAGGCGCGGCCCGCGAACTCGGCGAGCGCCTCGCCGCCGTCGGCGTCGGTGGACCACGGGACGCCGTCCGGGGGGAAGAACTCCGTCTTCGCGATCAACTGCACCTTAGGCGCCACCGTCTCAGCCATGGCCCGAACCCTAACCGAAGCTGCCGCGAGCGCCTCTGTTCGGTCGACCGGCGCGCGTCCGTTCGCCGTGCCGGCCCTCCGTCAGCCTCGCGCCGCCCTGTGTGCCGTCATGGCGACACCACGACTTCCTTGACTAATGTCAGTTTTGGCGTCATGGTGGTGTCATGGATCTGTCGCCGTACATCGCAGCACTGCGCGAGGACCTCGCGACGGCCGCGTCCGCCGGGGACGACAACACCCGGCGCACCGCGGCCCTGCTGTCCGCAGCCTTGGAGCCCGCCGCGCGGCTCGCGCTCATGAACGCACTGTCCGACCTGGCCGCGGAGGTCACCGCGGCCCTCGACGGCCCCGTCGTCGACGTGCGGTTGGACGGACGGGACGTGCAGGTGGTCGTCACCGGCACGGCCGCTCGGGAAGAACACGAACCCGAGCCACAGGAAGTTCCCCGGCCCTCCGCCGGTGACGCCACGCGCGTCACCCTGCGGCTGCTGGACGAGCTGAAGGCCAAGGCGGAACAGGCCGCCGCGTCACAGGGCATGTCGCTGAACACATTCGTGGCGCAGGCCGTGCAGGGCGCGGTCGGCGGGCGCCGGGGCGGTCACGGTGGCGGTCACGGTGGTGGCCACAAGCACTGGGGTCCGCCGAAGGACCAGGGGGACGGCGGCTCGTCGTCCTCACGCGTCCGCGGCTGGGTGCAGGGCTGAGGGGGGATGACCATGGAAACGGATGTAGTGCGTCAGCAGAGCTTCGACGTCGACGGTGTGGTCGAGATCGACGTCGCGCTGCTCGCCGGCCGGGTGCGGGTGCACCTGGTGGACGAGCCGGGGGTGCACGTCGAGGTGAAGCACGACGCGTCGCAGGGCGAGTCGTGGACGGCGGGCCTGTCCGGCCTGCTGACCTGGGTGAACGACCAGTTCGGCAACGGGGGCGCGCAGCCGGCCGGTCCGGCGGAGGCCGTTCGGGACGCCCGGGTCGAGATGTCCGGCACCCGGCTGAAGGTGCAGTCGTCCAAGGCGCTGCCGTTGCGCGCGGTGCCGTTGGACGTCACCGTGCGGGCGCCGGTCGGGTCGCACGTGATCGCCAAGGCGGGCGCGGCGGACGTGACCGTGACGGGGGCCGCCGGGCGGTTGGAGATCCAGACCGGCACGGGTGACGTCACGGTGGACCGTGCGGACGCGTCGTCGCAGGTCAACTCTGGTTCCGGCAAGTTGAGGCTCGGGCCGATGCTGGGCGGGCTGCGGGCGAAGACCGGGAGCGGCGACATCGAGGTGTCGTCGATCGGCGGGAACACCGTGCTCTACACCGGCACCGGGCACGTGTGGCTCGGCGCCGTGCAGAACGACGTGCAGGTGCGGACGGGCAGCGGTGACGTCACGGTGGCCGACGCGGCGTCCGGGCGGATCCAGATGGGCACCGGCTCGGGTGACGTCCGGGTGGGCGTGCGGCCGGGGGTGGCGGCGCAGGTCGACCTGGTGTCCAGCTCCGGGTCGGCGCGCAGTGAGCTGGCCGTCTCGGACACCCCGCCCGAGGGCGAGGCGTCCCTCTTCATCACCGGTCGGACCGGCAGCGGCAGCGCGCTGGTGACGACGGCGACAAGTTGAGACCAGCCGCGGCGTGCGCACCCCCGATGCGCGCGCCGCGGTGCTTCAGCCGGCGTGTTAGCGGGGCGCTGCCCGACAGCGAGCCGCTGCCTGTCAGCGAGGCCCGCCTGTCAGCGAGGCCCGCCTGTCAGTGGCCCTGCCTCTCAGCGAGCCACTGGCTGCCAACGAGCCCTGCCTTCACCGGAGCCCCGCCCGTCAGCGAGCTACGGCCGTCAGCGAGCCACGGCCTTGAGGGTGGGCGCGAGGTCGCCGCGAGGCATCACCTCGACGGTGTCCAGTTCCAGCCAGTCGGCCATGTGACGCAGTTCGGCGGCCAGTTCGACCGCGACCCGGCCGATGTCCGCGGTGGGTTCCGAGTACGCGCCCTGCACGCGGAGCACGCCCGCGGCGCGGTCCGCCTTCAGGTCGACCCGGCCCACCAGCTCCCCGTCCAGCAGGAACGGGAAGACGTAGTACCCGTGCACCCGCTTCGCCGCCGGCACGTAGATCTCGATCCGGTAGAAGAAGTCGAAGATCCGTTCCGTCCGGTCCCGTTCCCAGATCAGGGGGTCGAACGGGCACAGCAGCGCCCGCCCGGTGATCCGGCGCGGCACGCGGGCCTCGACGTGCCGGTACGCGGGCACGCCCCAGCCCTGCACCTCGACGGGCTCCAGCACCCCCTCCTCGACCAGCTCCGCCACGGCCTGCCGACTGCGCGCCGGCTGGAGGCGGTAGTAGTCGCGCAGGTCCGGCTCCGTCGCCACGCCCAAGGCCGTCGCCGCACGGGCCACGAGCTCCCGTGAGCCCTCCTCGGCCGAGATCGACAGCCGCCGGGCCAGCACCTCCGGCGGCAGCACGCGCTCGCTCAGGTCGTACAGCCGCTCGAAGCTGCGCCGCGACCCCGTCGTCAGCACGCCCGCGCCGAACAGGTACTCGCACACCTTCTTGACCTCGGACCAGTTCCAGCCCCAGTGCTCCTTGGCCCGCTGCCCGCCGCCGGCCAGCGCCTTCTCGATCGCACCGGCCCCGATCGGCCCCAGCTCCTTCACCACCGCCAGGATGTCGTCCACGAGCTGCGGCGAGCGCTCGGTGATCTCGGTGTAGTTCTTCCACCAGCCGTCGCGCTTCGCCCCGGAGTGGAACAGCGGCCAGTCCTCCACCGGCACCAGGCTCGCCTCGTGCGCCCAGGACTCCACCAGCAGCCGGGGCCGGCGCGCGCTGTGCGACCACGCCGCCTCGTCCAGCAACGACGGCGCATACGCGCCTAATCTGCTGAACAACGGCATGTAGTGCGCGCGGACGGCCACGTTCACCGAGTCCAGCTGCAACAACCGCACCCGGGACAGCACCTTCAGCAGGTGCCGGCGGGTGGGCGCGGCGGCGGGCCGGGGGTCGGCGAAACCCTGGGCGCCGAGTGCGATGCGTCGGGCGACGTCGGCGCTCATCTTCTGCACGGTGCTCGTGTTCTGCACGGCAGGGATACTCCCACTCAGGTACGACATTTCCGCTCCGCCCGCACGACCAGGAGCACTGCCAGCACCACCAGCAGGCCTCCGAACAGCTGGAACACCCCGAACCGCTCGTCCGCCAGCCACACGCCGAGCACCACTGCGATCACCGGGTTCACGTACGCGTAGGTCGCCACGGTCGACACCGGCAATTGCCCCAGCACGTACACGTACGAGCTGAACGCGAGCAGCGACCCGAACACCACCAGGTACCCCCACGCCACCCACGACGACGTCGTGATCGCGTCGAACGACACCCGCTCACCGGCGACCAGGCCGACCACCGTCAACGCCGCCCCGCCGGCCAGCATCTCCACCGCCGACAACGCGAACGGGTTCGCGGGCGTGTCCAGCCGGGAGCTCAGGAACGACCCGAGCGCCCACCCGAACGCCGCCAGCAGCACCACCCACGGCCCCCACCACGACGACTCGCCCACGTCGTTCAGCACCAGCACGCCCAACCCGACGAGACCGAGGGCCACGCCCGCGTACGTCACCGGCGGCGGGCGTTCCCCGGTGAACCGCCGCATCAGCACGACGTGCAGCGGCACGGACGCCACCAGCAGCGCCGCCAACCCGGACGCCACGGACTGCTCGGCCAGCACCACCAGCCCGTTGCCCCAGGCCGGCAGCAGCAACCCCAGCAGCACCGCCGAGCCGAACTGCCGCCGCGTCATCCGCAGGCTGCCCCGCCACGCCACCAGCAGCGCCAGCACCGCACCGGCGATCAAGAACCGCGATCCGCCCGACAGCAGCGGTGGCATCGACTCGATGGTGAACCTGATGGCCAGATAGGTGGAACCCCACACCACGTACACGACGCCCAACGCTGCCCAACGCACGTCGCAGACGCTGTCACGCGGCACCCCGCGAATCACGCGGATTTCCGCCGCTAGGGTTCAGACATGGCCGACGCCACAGTGCGCACCGCGCGACCCGACGACGTGGCGGAGATCGCCCGCATCCACCGAGACACCTGGCGGACCGCCTACGAAGAGCTCGTGCCCGCCGAAGTCCTCCAGGCGATCGACGTCGACGAGACCGCCCGGACGTGGTCCGAGGCGGTCGAGCGCGGTCAGGTGTTCGTCGCCGTCGAGGGCGGGTGGACGGTCGGGTTCTGCGTCGCCGGGAAGGCCCCCGAGGACGAAGTGGCCCACGCGGACGGCTCCCTGCCCGCGGACGCCGAGACGACGGCGCTGGTCAGCGTGCTCGTGGAGCCGCGCTGGGGACGGCGTGGGCACGGCGGGAGGCTGCTCGCCACGGCCACCGAACACCTGCGTGAAGCGGGCGCGACGAGGGGTATCGCGTGGGTGCCGGAGGCGGACAAGGCCTCGATCGGCTTCTACGGCAAGGCCGAGTGGGAGCCGGACGGCACGGTGCGCACCCTGGACGCCGGTGGGCGGCCGTTGCGCGAAATAAGGGTAACCGGGGGGTTGGCACTACTACTGGCGACCTGACCGCACGGGTAGCCTCGGCCGGGTGCTCGGGTGGTTGTGCCTCACGTTCGGCATCGCGTTCGGCTCCGCGCTGCTCCCTCTGATCAGCATCGAGATCTTCGTGATCGGCCTGGTAACCCAGCAGCCGGGCATCTCGTGGTGGTGGATCGGGCTCGTGGTGGCCTTGGGCCAGGTGCTGGGCAAGATGCTGTACTTCCTCGCCGCACGCGGTTCGCTGCACCTGCCGGCGTTCCTGAAGCGCAAGGAGAAGCAGGCCAAGCCGCTGTCGCCGTGGCGGCAGAAGTGGAAGACGCGGATGGAGTGGGTGCGCCTGCGCTGTCAGCGGCACCCGCACTGGATGTTCGGCACGCACGCGGTCAGCTCGGTCGTCGGCCTGCCGCCGTTCATGTTCACCACCGTGCTGGCGGGTCTGGCGGGCATGTCGTCCTGGCTGTTCATCTCCACCGGCATGGTCGGCCGGTTCGCGCGGTTCAGCGTGCTCGCCGCGTCGCCCGCCGCGGTGGCCGGCTGGTGGCTGCACTGACCCCAGCGCCTCCAGCGGACGTGCCGCCGGCCGACGGGGCACTTGTGGACGGGCCGCCGCGTTCGTGGCGCACCAGGCGCTGCTCGGGCACCCTCAAGCCGTAGTGGTCGTGCAACTCGACCTGCTCGGCTTCGGACAGCTCCGGCCCGCCGACCCTGGGCGCGTCGTCGACCTCACGCTTGTCCACCGGCACCACGAGCCTCCGGTCGCGCACCTGGGCGCCGCGGATCGGCACCAGGGCGACCCCGCCGTCCTTGCGCACCGCGGCCCAGAGCGGACGGCCGTCCGCCAGCCACAGTTCGGCGACCGGTCCGATGGGCCGGCCGTGCCGATCGAGCACGTCACAGTCGTAGAGGCGGTCCACCGCAGCGCGATCCATGCTCAACCGGCTACCCGGCCGCCCGGAGAGCCGCACCTCGAACCACCCGGTCGTGTGACACACACCCGATAGGCGGCTCAGCCGTACAGGGCGATGGCCTTCCGCATGGTGTCGCGGGCCCGGCTCCGGTCGCCGGCCAGGTCGTACGCCTGGGCCAGCAGGAACCACGCCCGCCAGTCCTCCGGGCGCGACTCCACGTCGGCCCGGCGCTCGTCGAACCACGCGTCGGCGGCCTCCCGGTCCACCCGCCCGGACGGACGGCGCGGCAGCTCGGAGGTGTCCAGCAGGCCACCTTCCGCGTCGAGCTGCCGGGCCATCCGCTCGGTGGTGAAGCCGAACCTCAGGTTCGTCCACGCGACCCACGCGCCGATCAGCGGCAGCACCAGCACGCCGATGCCCAGGCCGATGCCGACCGGGTCGCCGGTGCCCATCAGCACCACGGCCCGGCCGCCGAGCAGCACGAAGTACACCGCCAACGCGGCGGTGATCAGGAACGCGACCGTGCGGGTGCTCACCGAACTCTCACCGGACCTAGAGGTCCATGTACTTGTCGAGGCCGACGGACAGGCCGGGGTGCTTGGCGATCGACCGCACGGCCAGCAGCACGCCCGGCATGAACGACTTGCGGTCCAGCGAGTCGTGCCGGAGCGTCAGCGTCTCGCCCTCCGTGCCGAACACGACCTCCTGGTGCGCGATCAGCCCGGCCAGTCGCAGCGAGTGCACCCGCACGTCGCCCACGAGCGTCCCACGCGCGCCGGGAGCCTCCTGGGTCGTCGCGTCCGGCATCGGGTCGACGCCCGCCGCCTCACGCGCCTGGGAGATGAGCCGGGCGGTGTGCGCGGCGGTGCCCGAGGGCGCGTCCACCTTGCGCGGGTGGTGCAGCTCGATGACCTCGACCGACTCGTAGTACGGGGCGGCCAGCTCGGCGAACCTCATGGACAGCACCGCGCCGATGGCGAAGTTCGGCGCGATCAGCACGCCCAGCTCCGGCTTCGGCGCCAGCCACTCCGCGACCGTGCCCAGCCGCTGCGCGTCGAACCCGGAGGTGCCGACGACGGCGTGGATGTCGTTGTCCACGCAGAACCGGATGTTGTCCATCACCACGTCGGGGCTGGTGAAGTCGACCACGACCTGGGCCCCGGCGTCGGCCAGGTTGAAGAGCCAGTCGCCCGCGTCGACCATCGCGACGACTTCCATGTCCGGCGCGGCCTCGACCGTGCGGCACACCTCGGCGCCCATGCGGCCCCTGGCGCCGATGACGCCTACGCGGAGTGGTTCGGCCTGGGTAGTCAAGAGATCACCTCGTGCACCTGGGACGGCAGATCGTCGGCGTGAGCGTAAGGGCCGACCACGGCGGCGGCGACGGGGCGTCGCAGCAAGTCGCGAGCCAACGCCGCGACCTCCTCCGGAGTGACCTCGTCGATGCGCGCCAGGGTCTGCTCGACGGACAGGTAGTCGCCGTAGTTCAGCTCGCCCTTGCCGATGCGCGACATCCGGGAGCTGGTGTCCTCGAGGCCCAGCACGAGCCCGCCGCGCAGCTGACCCTTGCCGCGTGCCACCTCCGCGTCGCCCAGCCCGTCACGGGCCACTGTGGACAGCACATCGCGGATCACACCGGCCACGTCGCCGAGCCGGTCCGGCTGGCAGCCCGCGTACACCGACAGCGTGCCCGCGTCCGCGTAGAGCCCGACGGACGAGTACACCTGGTACGCGAGGCCACGCCGTTCCCGGACTTCCTGGAACAGCCGCGAGCTCATGCCACCGCCCAGGGCGGCGTTCAGCACGTTCAACGCGAACCGGCGCTCGTCGTGCCGGTCCAGCCCGCGCACGCCCAGCATCAGGTGCGCCTGCTCGGTGTCGTCGGTGTGCAGCACCAGCTTGCGCGAGCCGGGGATGCGGGCCCGGCCGGCGCGCGGGGCGACGGGCGTGCCGACGCGGTCCAGCCGGTCGCCGATCTGCTTGCGCACCAGGCGCATCACCTGCGTGTGGTCGATGTTGCCCGCGACCGCGAGCACCATCCGCGGCAACGTGTAGCGCTTCTTGTAGAAGCCGAACAGCGCGTCGCGCTCCATGTCCCCGATGGACTGCTCGGTGCCCAGCACCGGCCGTCCGAGCACGTGCTCGCCCAGCAGGGCGTCGAGGAACGCGTCGTGCAGCAGGTCTTCCGGGTCGTCGTCGCGCATGGCGATCTCTTCGAGCACCACGCCGCGCTCGGTCTCGAAGTCGCGCGGCTCGCACAGCGCGTCGAACACCACGTCGCACACCAGGTCCATCGCCAACGGCAGGTCCTCGTCGAGGACGTGCGCGTAGTAGCAGGTGTGCTCCTTGGCGGTGAACGCGTTCAGCTCGCCGCCGACCGCGTCGATCTCCTCGGCGATCGCCGCCGCGGTGCGGTTCGCGGTGCCCTTGAACAGCAGGTGTTCCAGGTAGTGCGCGGCGCCCGCGACCTCGACCCGCTCGTCGCGCGACCCGACCTGCACCCACAGCCCGACGGACGCGGACCGCACGCCGGGGATGCGCTCGGTGATGACCCGCAGGCCCGACGGCAGCAGGCTGCGGCGCACGGCGACACCCGCGTCATCGCGTTCCAGCGACACCGTGCTGCCGGGCTTCTGGAGGTGTCCGAGCCTCCGCGTAAGCGGACGGCCGCGAGTGCTCGAAGCACTCGCGGCCGTCCCGTTGACGCCAGTCGTCACTGCGCGTTGGCCTCGGCCTCGGCGGGTGCGGTGTCCTGCGCGGGCGCGTCGCCGGCCGGGGCCTGCTCCGCGTCGTCGTTGACCAGCACGAGGCTGATCTTGCCGCGCTGGTCGATGTCCGCGATCTCGACGCGGAGCTTGTCGCCGACGTTGACGACGTCCTCGACCTTGTTGATGCGCTTGCCGTTGCCCAGCTTCGAGATGTGGATCAGGCCGTCCTTGCCCGGGAGCAGGGACACGAACGCGCCGAACGCCGCGGTCTTCACCACGGTGCCCAGGAAGCGCTCGCCGACCTTCGGCAGCTGCGGGTTCGCGATGGCGTTGATCATGTCGATCGCGGCCTCGGCCGACGGGCCGTCCGCCGCGCCGACGTAGATCGTGCCGTCGTCCTCGATGGAGATGTCGGCGCCGGTCTGCTCGGTGATCGAGTTGATCATCTTGCCCTTCGGGCCGATGACCTCGCCGATCTTGTCGGTCGGGATCTTGACCGACGTCACGCGCGGCGCGAACGGGCTCATCTCGTCCGGGCTGTCGATGGCCTCGGCCATGACCTCCAGGATGGTCAGCCGCGCGTCCCGCGCCTGGCCCAGGGCAGCGCCCAGGACCTCGGACGGGATGCCGTCCAGCTTGGTGTCGAGCTGGAGCGCGGTGACGAACTCCTTGGTGCCGGCGACCTTGAAGTCCATGTCGCCGAACGCGTCCTCGGCGCCGAGGATGTCGGTCAGCGCGACGTACTCCGTCTTGCCGTCGACCTCGTCGGACACCAGGCCCATGGCGATGCCCGAGACCGGCGCCTTCAGCGGCACGCCGGCGTTGAGCAGCGACATCGTGGACGCGCAGACCGAGCCCATGGACGTCGAGCCGTTGGAGCTCAGCGCCTCGGACACCTGGCGGATCGCGTAGGGGAACTCCTCGCGCTTGGGCAGCACGGGCATCAACGCCCGCTCGGCCAGCGCGCCGTGGCCGATCTCGCGGCGCTTGGGCGAGCCAACGCGGCCGGTCTCACCGGTGGAGAACGGCGGGAAGTTGTAGTGGTGCAGGTAGCGCTTGTGCGTCTCGGGGGACAGCGAGTCGATCTGCTGTTCCATGCGCAGCATGTTCAGCGTGGTGACACCCAGGATCTGGGTCTCGCCGCGCTCGAACAGCGCCGAGCCGTGCGCCCGCGGGATCAGCTCGACCTCGGCCGACAGCGACCGGATCTCGGTGAGGCCGCGGCCGTCGATGCGCACCTTGTCGCGCAGGATGCGCTGGCGGACGAGCTTCTTGGTCAGCGAGCGGAACGCGGCGCCGACCTCCTTCTCGCGGCCCTCGAACTGCTCGGCCAGCTTCTCCAGCACCGACGCCTTGATCTCGTCGATGCGGGACTCGCGCTCCTGCTTGCCGCCGATGCTCATCGCCTGGGCCAGCTCGCCGGACGCGGCCTGCTCGACGGCCTCGAAGGCGTCGGGCTGGTAGGCCGGGTACGTCGGGAAGTCGCCGGTGGCCTTCGCGGCGACCTGCGCCAGCTGCGCCTGCGCGTCGCACAGGGCCTTGATGAACGGCTTGGACGCCTCCAGGCCCGCCGCCACGACCTCTTCGGTGGGCGCCGGGGCGCCCTCGCCGATCAGGTCGATGACGTTCTCGGTGGCCTCGGCCTCGACCATCATGATCGCGACGTCGTCACCGACGACACGGCCGGCGACGACCATGTCGAACACGGCCTTCTCCAGCTGCTCGTGGGTCGGGAACGCCACCCACTGGCCCTCGATGAGCGCCACCCGGACGCCGCCGATGGGGCCGGAGAACGGCAGGCCCGCGAGCTGCGTGGACGCGGACGCGGCGTTGATCGCCACCACGTCGTACAGGTCCTGCGGGTTCAGGCTCATCACCGTGATGACGACCTGGATCTCGTTGCGCAGACCGTCCACGAAGGACGGGCGCAGCGGCCGGTCGATGAGGCGACAGGTCAGGATCGCGTCGGTCGACGGGCGGCCCTCGCGGCGGAAGAACGAGCCGGGGATGCGGCCCGCCGCGTACATGCGCTCCTCGACGTCCACCGTGAGGGGGAAGAAGTCGAAGTGCTCCTTGGGGTGCTTCGACGCCGTCGTCGCCGACAGCAGCATCGTCTCGTCGTCCAGGTAGGCGACGACCGAGCCCGCCGCCTGGCGGGCCAGGCGACCGGTCTCGAAGCGGATGGTGCGGGTGCCGAACCGACCGTTGTCGATCACGGCTGAAGTCTCGTGGACCTCGATGTCCGTCGTCATATAGGTACTCCTCGTCATGCGGGTCACATCGCGCTCAGGGCGCGGGATCGCGGTTCGGACGAGGCCGGTCTTCGATCGAAGTCCCCTGGGTTTCGTACCAGGGGGCCACTACCGAGGACCGGCGAACTGTCGTCCCGTGCGCCGCGCGTGCTTCCCTCGTCTTTGTTGTCGATTACACCGAGGGGGAGTGACCTGGTGGTCACTCCCCCTCGGCTCGTATCACCTGCGCAGGCCGAGCCGTCCGATGAGGGCGCGGTAGCGCTGGATGTCCACCTTGGCCAGGTAGTTCAGCAGCCGGCGACGCCGGCCGACCAGCAGGAGCAGCCCACGACGCGAGTGGTGGTCGTGCTTGTGCATCTTGAGGTGCTCGGTCAGGTCGGCGATGCGCTTGCTCAGCAGCGCGACCTGGGCCTCGGCCGAACCGGTGTCCGTGTCGTGGACGCCGTACTCGGTGAGGATGGTCTTCTTCTGCTCGGTGGTCAGTGCCACGTGCTTGTTACTCCTTGTACTGGTGAGTGCCGTGCGGCCCCGCGAGAGCGGGGTAGTCGGTACAGGCCGCCACGGACCGCAGCCAGACCCAACTGTCGAGGTTACCAGCAGTGGTCGTGCCCTACGCGTTTGACGTGCTCAAGGGCACCTCAGGGGCACTCTGTCGAGCACCGTGTAGCCCTCCGCCGGACGGCTGCGGACCAGCGCGACCTCCGTGGCCGTCCACTCACGACCGGTGAACTCCACGTGCGGCAGCACACCGCCGCGGGCGACCGTCAGGTGCGGGTGCCAGTCCGGCGGCACGTGGGCCGCCTCGCCGAGTTCGGCCAGCGCACCGTCCACTCCGATCCAGAGCACCTGCCGGAACGTGCCGCTGCCGTGCAGCCGCAGCACCGGCGCGGCCACCCGGTCCAGGCCGGCGAGCGGGTCGACGGGCTCGACCTGGCCGAAGAACCGGACGGTGAGGTGCCAGCGGGCCGGGTGCAGCCAGCGCAGCCGCGGGTACGCCGCGCGGAACGGGCGGAGCGCGTCGTGCAGCTCCTCGACGACGTCGTCGGGCGGGAAGATCGCGGAGAACAGGCTCACGTGCCGGCGCTGTCCGTGAGGCGGGCGCTCAGGCCTCGCGGCCCTTGCCCGCGCGGCGCAGCAGCTCCGCCAGCGCCGGGAAGTCCTCGCCCAGCACGTCGGCGGCCTGCGACAGCTCGCGGCGGTCGGCCAGGCGGCGCAGGAACGGGAACACGGCCTCCTCGTCCACACCGTTGACGGGCAGTGACTCGCGGCTCACGGTCGGTTTCGACTGCCGCACGTCGTCCAGCGCGCGTTGCAACGCCTCGGGGCTGCCACCGGCCACGTCCGGGGTGAGGACCTTGCGCTCCAGCATGATCATCCGGGCCAGCACGGAGGGGTTGCCGATCTTGGCCCGGCGACCGCTCATCACCTGGCTCAGCATGGGGGCGCTGATCCCGAGCACATCCGCCAGCTGCGCCTGGGAAACGCCGAACGCGACCACCAGCCGGCGCACCCGGTCGCCCAGGGGCTCGCCGTACCACTCCCGCTGCAACGCGAGATTGCGCTGGACGATGTTGTGGTCCTCCACCTTCGCCTCTCCCCTGACCCGACGACGTGAAAGGCATCCTGCCAGGTCGCCGGGTGTCGCACGGGCGGTTCCACCCACCTGGTCCACTCGTCAGGCTTCGTCCGGGTCCGCCAGGAGTTCGCGGGCCACGGCCACGTCGCGGTGCATCTGCTCCAGCAGCGGCTCGACGCCGTCGAACTTCTCCATGTCGCGCAGCCGGTCCACGAAGTCCAGCGCCACGCGCTGGCCGTAGAAGTCCTCGTCCACGTCCAGCACGAACGCCTCGACCCGCCGTTCCCGGCCGGAGAACGTCGGGTTGGTGCCCACGCTCACCGCGGCCTTGAGGCGGCGGCCGGAGCCGTGCACGAACCAGCACGCGTACACACCGTCCGCGGGCACGGCGGCGAACCGCGGGGTGGACAGGTTGGCCGTGGGGAAGCCCAGTTCCTTGCCGCGCCCGTCGCCCCGCACCACGATGCCCTCCAGCCGGTGCGGCCGGCCGAGCGCGTGCGCGGCGGCCGACACGTCGCCCGCGTCGATGCACGCCCGGATGTAGGTGGACGAGTACGTCACCCCGTCGTCGGTCACGAGATCCGCCCCTTCGGTCACGAAGCCGAACCGCTTGCCCAGCGCGCGCAGCAGCTCCACGTTCCCCGCGGCCTTGTGGCCGAACGTGAAGTTCTCCCCCACCACCACGGCCGCCACGTGCAGCCGGTCGACCAGCACCTCGTGCGCGAACTCGTCGGCCGGCGTGCGCGCCACCTCGGCCGTGAACGGGATCACGCAGAAGACGTCCACGCCCAGGCCCTCGACCAGCTCGGCCCGCCGGTGCAGGCTGGTCAGCTGCGCCGGGTGGCTGCCCGGACGGACCACTTCGGACGGGTGCGGGTCGAAGGTGATCAGGACGCACGGCACGCCCCGCTCCTCGGCCAGCCGCACCGCCCGGTCGATCAACGCCTGGTGCCCGCGGTGCACACCGTCGAACACACCGATGGTCACGACGCAGCGGCCCCAGCCGCCCGGTAGGTGTTCCAGCCCTCGCCAGCGTTGCACGCGGGCAAGCCTACGGGTTGCGCCGGACGTCCCGGCCGGCCTGGGAGTCGAGGCTGATCGGACCGGCCGGGCCGGACTGCACGGTCTGCACCACGTCGCCGCTCAGGGCGCCGGTGATGCTGTTGTTCACGGTGGTGTTGTTCGTGGTGTTGTTGGTGGTGTTGTTCACAGCGAGGGTGGGCGCCTGCGGTGTGGCCGGTTGCAGGCGCACGGCGACGACCACGCCCACGGCGGTGAGGAGCACGACCGCCACCCAGGCCCACGGACTCGCGCCGACGTCCGTGGCCAGGTTGATCGCCACGCCTGTCGCCGAGGTCACCACGCCGGCAGCGGCCGGCCACACCCATCCCGCCATGGCTTCCACCGTAGGGCTCAGCCGGCGGAGTTGAGTACCACCAACGGCTTGGCGATCGGCCCCTCGTCCTTGGCCAACGCCACCACGTGGCCGTCCGGGCCGAAGACGCCGTACGTGCCGTCCAGCCCACCGGCGGCCAGGCGCTGGCCGTGCGACAGGGCAACCGCCTCGCCCGGCGCGATCTCACGGCGGGGGAACGCGGTGGACACGGCGGCGTCGAGGTCCAGCGACAGGCCGGGCGCGGCTTCCAGCTGCTCCAGGGTCTTGGCCACGCGCAGGTCGAACGGGCCGACGCGGGTGCGGCGCAGGGCCGCCAGGTGACCGCCGACGCCCAGGTCCGCGCCCAGGTCACGGGCCAGCGCGCGCACGTACGTCCCGGACGAGCACTCCACCATCACGTCGAGTTCGGTGGCGTCGCCCTCACGGCGGATCGACAGCACGTCGAAGCGGTGCACGGTCACCGGTCGCGCCGGGATGTCCACCACCTCACCGGCCCGGACCCTGGCGTACGCGCGCTTGCCGTCGATCTTCACCGCGCTCACCGCGCTGGGCACCTGCTCGATCGGCCCGGTCAGCTTCGCCACACCGGCCCGGATCGCGTCCTCGTCCACTTCGGACGCGTCGGCCGTCGACAGCACCTCGCCCTCGGCGTCGTCGGTCGTCGTGGCGGAGCCGAGGCGGATGGTCGACAGGTACGCCTTGCTGTCCAGCGCCAGGTGGCCCAGGAGCTTCGTGGCCCGCTCGATGCCGAGCACCAGCACGCCGGTGGCCATCGGATCGAGCGTGCCCGCGTGCCCGACCTTGCGGGTGCCGAGGATGCGACGGACTCGGGCCACCACGTCGTGCGAGGTCATGCCGTCGGGCTTGTCGATCACGACGAGACCCGGCGGAACGGTCGGCTTGGCAGGACGGGCGGGAGAAGTTGCGGACACAGCCGGGGATCCTAAGCCTCGCCCGCCTAGGCGTCCGCGAACACGTCCCAACGCCGGCGCCGCAGCTGCACCGGCACGGCCTCGCCCCGGTCCTCCGCGGCGAACACCGCGGCACGCGCCCGACGCCACCACACGACCGTGCGCCACACGCCGACCAGCAGCACCACGACCACGGACAGGAACGCGAGCCGGTACGCGTTCGGCGCGGCCACGAAGGGCTCGACCACGTCCAGCACCACGCCCACGACCAGCGCGGTGAACGTGATCGCGGCGAACCCGCCGACGTTGGCCACGCCGGTCGCCGTGCTCACCCGGTGCAGCGGGTTGTAGTCGCGCACCAGCGCGAACGCCACGCCGGACACCGGGTTGCCCACCGCCAGCACCGCGAACAGCACGTACAGCGCGGGCGTCGGCAGCACGCCGCCCGGCCAGCCCAGGAGCACCACCCAGCACAGCATCGCCACGCCCAGGTACGTGCCGACGATCGGCATCCGCCACACCGGCCGGGCGCCGATCACCGTGCCCAGCACCGGCCCGGCCACCATCCCCACCAGCACCAACATGCTCAGCACGGCGGACGCCGAGGTGCTCGACAGGCCCTGCGCCTCGACCAGGTACGGGAACCCCCACAGCAGGCCGAGCATCGCGGGCGCGGACATCGACGTGAAGTGCAGCCAGAACCCGAGCCGCGTGCTCGGCTCACCCCACGCGTCCTTGACCTTCGCCCCCACCGCGCGCAGCGGCACCGGTTCGACCACCGGCTGCGGCACGCCGTCCGGCACCTCGCGCACCCGCCACGCGACCACCGCCGCGTACAGCGCCGTCCCCAGACCCGCGATCAGGAACGTCACCGTCCAGCCGACGTTGTCCAGCAGCAGCGTCAACGGCACCGTGGCGACCATGTTGCCCGCGCCGCCCAGCGCGGCCGACAGCGTCATGACCAGGGTGAACCGGCGTGGCGGGAAGTGGGCGGCGGCGAGGCGCAGCACGCTGACCCACGTCATGGCGTCGCCGATGCCGAGCACGGCGCGTGCGGCCAGGCCGAGGGGGTAGGACTCGGCGAGCGCGAACATGACCTGGCCGGCGCCCATGAGCAGGGCGGCGGCGGTCAGCACGCGGCGCGGGCCGAAGCGGTCCACCAGCAGGCCGGTGGGGATCTGCATCAGCGCGTAAAGGCCGATCTGGAGCACGGTGAACGTGCCCAGCGCTGCCGGTCCGACGGAGAAGCGGTCGCCGGCCTCCAGGCTGGCCACGCCCAGCGAGGTCCGGTGGAACAGGGCGGCGATGTAGACGATGACGGCGGTTGACCAGATCAGCCACGCTTTCTTGGTGGCGCGATCGACCGGCAAGGCGGTTCTCCTAGGTCTTCCGTACGGCGGCACTCCCAGTATCGAGAAACAGTTGCCTATTGTTAACAATTCCCGGGGTGCCGCTCACCACACCGCGCCGACCCTCGCCCACTCGCCCGACCGGGTCCTCAGCAACACCAGGACCAGCCGCAACACCATGAACGCGGAGAGTCCGCTCCAGATGCCGACCAGCCCCCAGCCGAACGCGTAAGACGCCCACACCAACGGCAGGAACCCGAACGCCGCCGAGGCCAGCGTCGCCGTGCGCAGGAACTTCGCGTCACCCGCGCCGAGCAGCACACCGTCCAGCGCGAACACCACGCCCGCGATCGGCTGCAACGCCACGAAGAACCACCAGGCGTGCGGGATCTCGTCCAGCACGGCACGGTCGTTCGTGAACAGCAGGGGCAGCGGGCCGGACAGCGCCGCGAAGATCACGCCGAGCAGCACGCCGAACCACAGCCCGTACCCGGTGACCTGCCAGGCGAACCGGCGAGCCTGCTCCCGCCGTTCCGCGCCGAGCGCCGCGCCGATGATCGACTGGGCGGCGATGGCGAGCGAGTCCAGCAGCAGCGCGAGGAACGTCCACAGCTGCAACACGACCTGGTGCGCGCCGAGCGCGCCGACCGACGTGCGTGCGGCCACGGAGGCGGCGGACAGGAAGCAGGCCTGGAACGCGAGGCTGCGCAGCACCAGGTCCCGGCCGAGGCCGAGCTGGGCGCGCATCCGGTGGTGGTCCGGCCGCGGGCTCACCCGCTCGGCGCGGAACGCCTTGAGGAACAACCCGGCCGACAGCGCCTGCGCGATCACGTTGGCGATGGCCGAGCCCTCCAGGCCCCAGTGCGCGCCGTGGACCAGGATCGGGCACAGAACGGCCGAGATGGCGTTGCCGATGAGCACGTACCGCAGTGGCCGACGGGTGTCCTGCACACCGCGCATCCAGCCGTTGCCGGCCATCGTGACCAGCACGAACGGCGCGCCGAACAGCGCGATGCGCAGCCAGGAGACGGCGTTGTCCGCGACCTCGCCCTCACCGGCCAGCAGCCGCGCGGCGGGTCCGGCCAGCAGTTGCCCCAGCAGGATCACGACCGCGCCGACGGCCAGCGCCAGCCACGTCGCCTGCACGCCCTCCTCCACGGCCTCCTGCCGGCGGCCCGCGCCGAACAGCCGTGCGGTGCGCGCCGTGGTGCCGTAGGACAGGAACGTCAGCTGCGTCGCGACCTGCGTGAACAGCACGCCGCCCAACGCCAGCCCGGCCAGCGGCAACCCACCGAGGTGCCCCACCACGGCCGTGTCCACCAGCACGTACAGCGGCTCGGCCGCCAACACCACCAGCGCCGGCGCCGCCAGCCCGAACACCCGCCGCGCCGAAACCCGCTCCTCCACCCGAACCCCCAACGTTCAGAACGCGCGAGTCCTACGTTCAGGACCCGTGAGTCCTACGTTCAGAACAACCGTGTCCTACGTTCAGGACCCCTGAATTCAACGCTCAGGACGACGCGGCCACGGTGCTCAGGGCGGCGCGCAGGTCGGCGAGGACCTTGTCGGCCGGGCCACTCGCGGTGAAACCGGCGGCCATCCGGTGGCCACCGCCACCCAAGAGCTGCGCCACCTCACGCACGTCCACCCGGCTCACCGCGCGCAACGACACGGACCACGACGACGGCCGCAGCTCCTTGAGCACCGCCGCCACCTCGGCCTCGGCCGTGGTGCGCACCAGGTCGACCACGCTCTCCACCTCCTCGGGCCGCAGCCCGGAGGCGTCCTCCAACGTCACCACCGCGTGCACGAAACCCAGCCCGCCGGCGGCCTCCGGCTCCAGGCACGCCCGGCCGAGCACCTTCGCCAACATGCTGAGATACCCGAACGGGTGACAGTCCATCAACGGCCGGGCCACCGCCTCGCCGTCCACGCCTGCCGCCAGCAGCCTCGCGGCCACCTCGTGCGTCGACGCCGACGCGTGCCGGAACGACCGCGTGTCCGTCACCAGACCCGCGTACACGGACCGAGCCACCGGCTCGTCCAGCTCCACGCCCAGCTCGTCCAGCAGCCGCAGCACCACGATCGCGGTCGCCTCGGCCCGGTCGTCCACCACGTTCACGTGCCCGAACCGGGGGTTCGACACGTGGTGGTCCAACACCACGACCACACCGGCGGTGGACACCCGATCGGCCAACGGCCCGAGCCGCTCGACACTGCCCGTGTCCAACGCCACCAGCACGGGCGGCGCGGCGGGCACCTCCGACGCGGGCACCAGCAGGCCCGCCACGTCCAGGCTCCGCAAGGTCTCCGGCACGTCGTCCGGCGCGCCGAACGACACCCGGACCACCGCCCCGCGGCGGTGCAGGGCCAACCCCAGCGCCAGCGCACTGCCCAACGCGTCCGCGTCGGGGTTCACGTGCGCCAACAGCGTGACGTCGGCGGCAGTGGACAGGACGTGGGCGGCCTCGGCGAGGTCGGCGGCCAGGTCGTCGGACGAGCTCGGGTCGTTGTGCACGACAAGAACGCTAGTCGGCCACGACGCCAGTCCGCTCGGACGCTAGTCCGCGTCCTCGGCTTCGCGCGGCGCCTTGTACGGGTCGGGCTCGCCCGCCGGCTGCGCACCGTGCGCGATCCGGGCCACCTCGGCGTCCAACTCCCGCGCCTTGGCCAGCAGCTCGTCCATCCGACGTGCCTCCTGCGGCACGTTGTCGGTGACGAACGCCAGGGTCGGCGTGAACCGGACACCGGTCTGCTGGCCGACCATCGTGCGCAGCACGCCCTTGGCGCTCTCCAACGCCGCCGCCGCGCCCGCGAGGTCCGGCTCGGAGTCCAGCTTCTCGCCGAGCACGGTGTAGTAGATCGTGGCGTCGTGCAGGTCGCCGGTCACCCTCGTGTCGGTGATGGTCACGCGGGCCAGCCGGGGGTCCTTCACCTCGTGCTCCAACGCGGAAGCCACGATCTGCGAGATCCGCTTGGCGAGCTTGCGAGCCCGTGCCTGGTCGGCCACGGCGCTCCCCTCCTGTCGTCAGTTGCTAGTCGTCCTCCGGCCCGACCATCCGGTGGCGGGCGGAGAGAAGTTCCAGTTCGGGCCGTCCGGCCACCAGCCGCTCGCAGGCGGCCATGACGTCCCTCACATGCTCGGCGTCGGCCGCTACGGCCGCCACTCCGATCAGGGCACGGCGGTGCAGGTCAAGGTGGCCCGCCTCGGCGACGGACACCTCGAACTTGCGCCGCAACTCGGCCACGATGGGCCGCACCACGGACCGTTTCTGCTTCAACGAGTGGACGTCGCCGAGCAGCACGTCCAGCTCAAGGGCACCCACGAACACAGATGATCACCAGGTGTTCAAGGGTGCGGGGCCGCCACCAGGACGGCCCCGCACCTGGCTGAAGACGATCAGGCGCGCGGCTTCTCGCGCATCTCGAACGTCTCGATGATGTCGCCGACCTTCAGGTCGCTGTAGTTGCCGAGCGTCAGACCACACTCGAAGCCCTCGCGGACCTCGGTCGCGTCGTCCTTGAACCGGCGCAGCGAGCTGATCGGCAGGTTCTCCTGCACGACGTTGTTGTCGCGCAGCAGGCGGGCCCGGGCGTTGCGCCGGATCTCGCCCGACATCACGAGGCAACCCGCGATCGTGCCGACCTTGGAGGACTTGAAGACGTCGCGGATCTCCGCGCGTCCCAGCTGGACCTCTTCGTACTCCGGCTTGAGCATGCCCTTGAGGGCCTGCTCGATCTCGTCGATCGCCTGGTAGATCACCGTGTAGTAGCGGACGTCAACGCCCTCGCGGTTGGCGAGTTCGGTGGCCTTGCCCTCGGCCCGGACGTTGAAGCCCAGGACGATGGCGCTACCCGCGACGGCGAGGTTGATGTCGCCTTCGGTGATGCCACCGACGCCACGGTGGATGACGCGGAGCTCGACGTCGTCGCCGACCTCGATCTTCATGAGCGCGTCCTCGAGGGCCTCGACGGTACCCGAGTTGTCGCCCTTGATGATCAGGGTGAGAGCGCTCGTCTCCTTCAGCGCGGCGTCCAGGTCCTCCAGGCTGACGCGCTTGCGCTTCGCGGCGTTCATCGCGTTGCGGTTGCGGGCCTGGCGGCGCTCGGCGATCTGCCGGGCCACCCGGTCCTCCTCGACCACGAGGAACGTGTCACCCGCGCCGGGCACCGAGGTGAGGCCGATGACCTGCACCGGGCGCGACGGGGTCGCCACCGTGATGTCCGCGCCGTGCTCGTCGACCATGCGGCGCACGCGACCGTAGGCGGCGCCCGCCACGATCGAGTCACCGACGCGGAGCGAACCGCGCTGCACCAGCACCGTGGCCACCGGACCGCGACCGCGGTCCAGGTGAGCCTCGATGGCGACGCCCTGCGCCTCCATCTCCGGGTTGGCGCGGAGGTCGAGCGACGCGTCGGCGGTCAGCAGGATCGCTTCCAGCAGGCCGTCGATGTTGATGCCCTGCTTCGCCGAGATGTCGACGAACATGGTCTCGCCGCCATACTCCTCGGCGACCAGCCCGTACTCGGTGAGCTGCTGACGGATCTTGGCGGGGTTGGCCCCCTCCTTGTCGATCTTGTTCACCGCGACCACGATCGGCGCGTTGGCCGCCTGGGCGTGGTTGATCGCTTCCACCGTCTGCGGCATCACGCCGTCGTCGGCCGCCACCACGATGACCGCGATGTCGGTCGAGTTCGCACCACGCGCACGCATGGCGGTGAACGCCTCGTGACCCGGGGTGTCGATGAACGTGATGAGGCGCTCGTTGCCTTCGAGCTCCGTGTTCACCTGGTAGGCGCCGATGTGCTGGGTGATGCCACCCGCTTCGCCCTCGGCCACCTTCGCGGTGCGGATGGTGTCCAGCAGTCGCGTCTTACCGTGGTCGACGTGGCCCATGACGGTCACGACCGGCGGACGGATCTGCAGGTCCTCCTCGCCGCCGGCGTCGTCGCCGTAGGTGATGTCGAACGTGCCGAGCAGCTCGCGGTCCTCCTCCTCGGGGGACACGACCTGCACGTTGTAGTTCATCTCGGAGCCGAGCAGCTCCAGGATCTCGTCGGACACCGACTGCGTCGCGGTGACCATCTCGCCGAGGTGGAACAACACCTGCACCAGCGAAGCCGGGTTGGCGTTGATCTTGTCGGCGAAGTCGGTCAGCGAAGCGCCACGCGGCAGGCGGATCGACTCGCCGTTGCCCTTGGGCAGACGGACACCGCCGACCGAAGGCGCCTGCATGTTGTCCATGTACTCCTGGCGCTTCTGCCGCTTCGACTTGCGGCCACGACGCGCCGGACCACCTGGACGGCCGAAGGCGCCCGCGGCGCCGCCGCGTCCACCGGGACCGCCACCGCCACCGGGACGACCGCGGAAACCGCCACCACCACCGGCCGGTGCGCCACCGCCACCGCCGCCACCGCCGCCGGGGCGGAAGCCACCGCCGCCGCCACCGCCGCCACCAGGACGGAAGCCGCCACCGGCGCCGCCACCGCCACCGCCGCCGCCACCGGGGCGGAAGCCGCCACCAGCGCCGCCGCCGCCACCGGGACGACCGCCGCCGCCACCGCCGCCGCCACCAGGACCGCGGCCACCGCCGCCGCCACCGGGGCCGCCGGGACCACGACCGCCGCCACCGCCGCCGCCACCAGGGCGGGGCGCGGGACGACCGGGCATCATGCCCGGGTTCGGCCGGGGCGGCATGCTGCCGGGGTTGGGACGAGGACCGCCGGGACCGCCGCCGGAGCCACCCGGACGGGGGCCGGCCGGACGCGAGTCAGCGGGCTTGGGACCGGAGGGGCGCTCGCCGCCGCCGGGCGTGGCCGGACGCGGTGCCTGCGGACGCGGCGCGGGTGCGCCACCGCCGACACCGAAGGGGTTGTTGCCCGGACGCGGGGGCCGCGGACCGGCAGGCTTGGGAGACTGCGGGCGCGGCGGGACCACGGACGGGGGGGTGTTCTGAGCTGCCGCGGGCTGCTGCTGCGGCGGGGGCGCCACGCGGGGGCCGGGACGCGGGCCGGGGCCACTCGTCTTCGGCGCCTGCTGGGGTGCCTGCTGCGGCTGCTGCTGAGGCGCGGCGGCCGGAGCCGGAGCGGGAGCCGGGGCCGGAGTCGACGCGGCGGCCGGGGCGGGCGCCTGCGGCTGCTGCTGGGGAGCAGCGGCCGGGGCGGCCGGTTCCGGCGTGGCGGCGGGCTTCGGGGCCGGGGGCTTCGGCGCCATCGGCTTCGGGCCGGGCATCGGACGCGGACCGGGCTTGCCGGCGGGTGCCGGCGGGCGCGGGGTCGTCGTCTCGCTCTTGGTCTCGGCCGAGGGCGCGGGCTTCGGGGCCGCCGGGCGGGCGCCCGCCGGCTTGGCCTTGCCGTCGCTCTTGGCGTAGGCGTCACGAAGCCGCCGGGCCACGGGGGCCTCGACGGTGCTGGACGCGGACTTCACGTATTCGCCCTGATCGGCGAGCTTCGTCAGTAGTTCTTTACTCGTGACACCGAGCTCTTTGGCGAGCTCGTGCACGCGGGCCTTACCTGCCACTGCACTCCTCTGTGAGGGAGGCCGGCGGGCAAGTCCCGTCGACCTCGTCTTAACGTCGCGCGTTCATGTCTTCAGCTTCACGGCTGACTCATGACGGGTCGACCTGCTTCCTTGCTTCCTGCTGGTCACGGGGCGATCCCGCGACCTCCTTCCCACACTGCGCGAGGTGAACGCGCACGCCTTCGACGTCGAGCGACCCCTGGACCCTGAAGGCCCGGGGGAACGCCCGTCGCTTCTCGGCGTTGCGGAGGCAGTCCGGATCGGGGTGCAGCCATGCTCCCCTACCGGCCAACCGTCGACGCGTGTCCGGGACCACAGTCCCGCCCACGACCACCACGCGCAGCAGCTCGGAGGGCAACGTCCGAGCGCGGCACCCTATGCACGTACGAACCGGGCCGATGTGCGCGAATTCCGATCCCCGACGTTGAACCACTGAGAAGTCTATCCCCTGTTGCCTAGTCGGCCGAACCGGATGTCGCCGCGCCCGCCGGAGCGGACCCGCCGGCCTCCGCGTCACTGCGGATGTCGATGCGCCAGCCGGTGAGCCGGGCGGCGAGCCGGGCGTTCTGGCCCTCCTTGCCGATGGCGAGGGAGAGCTGGAAGTCCGGCACCACGACCCGGGCCGTCTTGGCGCGTTCGTCGAGCACCTTGACAGAGACAACCTTCGCCGGTGACAGGGCATTCCCGACGAACGTGGCGGGGTCGTCGGAGTGGTCGATGATGTCGATCTTCTCGCCGGCCAGCTCGCTCATCACGTTCCGCACCCGGGCGCCCATCGGGCCGATGCACGCGCCCTTGGCGTTGACGCCGGGCACCGTGGTGCGCACCGCGATTTTCGAGCGGTGACCTGCCTCACGTGCCACCGCGGGGATCTCGACGGTGCCGTCCGCGATCTCGGGCACTTCGAGGGCGAACAGCCTGCGCACCAGGTTGGGGTGGGTGCGCGACAGCGTGATCTGCGGGCCGCGGGTGCCGCGGGACACGCCCACGACGTAGCACTTGAGCCGTGAGCCGTGCTCGTAGGACTCGCCGGGCACCTGCTCGGCGGGCGGCAGCACGCCTTCGGTGTCACCGATCTGCACCACGACCATGCCGCGGGCGTTCGCGCGGGCGTCGCGCTGCACCACGCCGCCGATGATCTCGCCCTCCTTGGCGGAGAACTCGCCGAACGTGCGCTCGTGCTCGGCGTCGCGCAGGCGCTGGAGGATGACCTGCCGGGCGGTGGTGGCGGCGATGCGGCCGAACCCCTCCGGGGTGTCGTCCCACTCCTCCAGCACGGAGCCGTCCGGGTTCAGGTCCTGCGCGAGGACCCGCACCGCGCCGGTCTTGCGGTCGATCTCCACCCGCGAGTGCGAGTGGTGGCCCTCGGTGTGCTTGTAGGCGGTCAGCAGGGCGGTCTCGATGGCTTCGAGAACCGTGTCGAAGGGGATGTCCTTGTCCCGTTCGATCGCCCTTAGAGCGGCGATGTCGACGTTCACTCCGACTCCTCCTTCAGGTGCTTGCCTTCGAGGAGCGCGAGCTCGTCGACCGGCGGCTGCTTGAACTCGACTTCGACGACGGCGCGCTCGATCGTCTTGTACTCGACGCGGCGCAGCTCGCCCTTGACCAGCAGCACGACTCCGGCGTCGTCGGCCTCGCCGACCCGGCCGAACCACTCGACCTGATCCGGCTGCTTGACCTTCACCAGCCGCAGTCGGTTGCGCTTCCAGTGGCGCGGTTTGGTCAGCGGGCGGTCCGCGCCGGGCGAGGTGACCTCGAGCGTGTACGACCCCGCGATCAGGTGCTCGTGGGCGTCGAGCGCGGCGGACACGGCTCGGCCGACCATCGCCAGCTCGTCCGACGTGATGCCGTCGTCGCCGTCCACGACCACCTTGACCAGCCTGCGACGCCCAGCCTGGTTCACGTCGAGCAGCTCGAGGTCGAAGCCGAGTGCCTCGACCTCTTCTCGCACGACGGGTGCTAGCTGCGCGGCGAGTTCTCCGCGCGGCGGGCTGGACACGTGGTGACTCCAAGTCTTTTCGAGTGCAGAGGGCACGGCAACCCCGACCGACGCTGCACTTCGCCGGCCGTGGTCGCCCAGACTATCCCTTTCGGCGAGGTCCCACGTGCCACGGGCGAGGGCGCGGCTCTGGCAGGATCGGCACACGTGACCGGAAGAACGGCGTTCAGCAGGCGCGGAGTGCTGCTGGCGGCGGCCATCGCGCCGCTGGCAGTCGCGTGCACCACACCCCCGCCCCCGCCACCCCCGCCGGACCCGCTGTCGGAGCTGGTGAAGACGGCGCTGTCGGACGCCGCGCTGGCGACGGCCGTCGGCGCGCCGGAGACGGCCGCGGCGCGGGCCGAGCACGCCGCGAAACTCCAGGCTGAGGTGGACCGGGCGACACCGCGGGTGCCCGGGTCGTCGGTTCCGCCGACGACGTCGGCTTCGGTGGCTCCGCCGCCGGGCGCGTCACGGGAGGCTCTGGTGCCCGCGTTGCAGGCGGCGCAGAAGCAGGCGGGTGACCTGGTGGCGTCGACGCAGTCGTACCGGGTGGGACTGGTCGCCTCGGTGGCGGCCGGGTGCGCGAGCCTGGTGGAGGCGTTGTCGTGAGCGTGGAGTCGATGCAGGAGGCGCTGCGCGCCGAGCACGCGGCGGTGTGGACGTACGGGCTGGTCAGCGCGTTCATCTCGGTGCCGCAGCAGGTGGCGGCGGTGGCCGACGGCGCGAACGCGCACCGGGCGCGGCGGGACGTGACGGAGCGGTGGCTGCGGGACGCCGGGGCCACTCCACAGCCACCGGCGGCGGCCTACCTCGCGCCCCAGCCGGTGGACAGCGCGGCGTCGGCTATCGCGGCGCTGGTCTCGGTGGAGACGGACGCGTGCGTGGCCTGGCGCGGGGTGCTGGAGCGGACCGAGGACGGGACGCTGCGGACGTCGGCGCTGGACGCGTTGACCGTGGCGGCGGTGCGGGCGACCCGGTGGCGCAAGGCGGCCGGGCTGACGCCGGCGTCGATCCCGTTCCCGGGCGCCGGCGTCGGCTGACGCCGGCGGGGTCAGGGGATCAGGTCTGCGGCGAGGCGCATGGCGTCTTCGCTGATCCGCTTCATCAACTGGATGTGCCTGGTCTCGTCGGGGCCGTGGACGGCCGAGTCAGACTCGATGATGATCACGTCGAGGTCCCTCTGCTCCGACGCGAAACCGCCATTGGCCAGCGTGAGCATGTTCGGCACCCGCACCGCGCCGTCCTTGACCAGGTCGTTGACGTTGCCGGTGCCGTCGCGGGTGGTCAGGTCCTTGAGCTTGGCGGCGTCTTCGACGGTCTTCATCCGCACCACGGACACGGATGTGTAGACCTTCACCCCGTCGGGGGTGGTGGTCGTGTACAGCCCGCGAGTGAGCTGCTGGCACGGCGTGGTGGTCAGGAAAACCTTGGTCGGCCCGTACGCGTGCGGCGCGCAGTCGCTGTCCTTGAGCGGCTCCGGCACGTCCGGCGACTTGACGAAGGTGAACTCGCCGGGCGGCGCGGACGTCGGGGCGGGTGTGCCGGTCTGCTCGTTCTTCGGCATCACGACCAGCCAGACCAGCCCGGACACCACGGCCACACCGACCAGCCCCAGCCCTTTGAGCACCAGCCCGCGACGGGACGGCTTCGGCGCGGGCGGCCGGGGCGGCGGCGAGTTCAGCAACGAGTCCAACTGACCGATCTCCGACCGCCACAGCGGCGCCGTGTCCGACGTCCGGATGGGCGGGATCCGCTGCGTCACCTCTTGGGGTGATTCGGGAGGAACCGACACAAAGACTCACGGTAACGGACGGGCGTCAGCCGAGCGCCTTGAGCACCAGATCGACATCGGGCACGGCGTTGTACAGGTGAAACGCCAGCCGGACCCGTCCGGCGCGCAGACTCGACCGAACTCCGGCGGCGGCCAGCCGCTCGCTCGCCGACGGCAGGTCCAGCGACACGATCGCGGATCCGCGCGCGGGCAGCCCGAGACCGGCCAGGAGGGTGTCGGCGAGCGCCACGTTGTGGTCGCGGACCGCCGCCAGGTCGAGCGAGGCGAGGTACGTCAGCGACGCCGCGGCGCCGACCTGGGCCAGCCAGCCGGGTGAGATGTCGAGCCGCCGGGCGTCCGGCGCGAGGCGCAGCGGCAGCCCGTAGACCGTGGTCCAGGGGTCGTCACCGGCGTACCAGTTCGCCGCCGCGGGCACCGTGCGCTCCAACGCCGAGGGCGAGCACGCGAGCCACGCGCACCCCCGCGGGGCCATCAGGAACTTGTAGCCGACGGCGACCACCCAGTCCGCCCAGTCCAGTTCGAGCGGCAGCCAGCCGGCCGCCTGGGAAGCGTCCAGGAGCACCGGCACGCCGGTCGCGCGGAGCCCTTCCAGGTCCACGATCCGGCCGTCGACGGACTGCACGACGCTCACCGCGACGAGGTCGTGCGAGCCCGCTTCGGCCACGATCTCGTCCAGATCGACTTCGGTGACCCGCAAGCCCCGCGCCGCGAACGGGAACGTCAGGCTGGTGAACTCGCCTCGCGCCACCAGCACGGACGCGTCGGCGGGCAGGCCGGCGGCCACCAGGGCCACGAGCTGGGAGCCCGACGCGCCCATCGCCACACGTTCGGCCGGCACGCCCACGAGCTGCCCGAACGCGGTGCGCGCCGCGGCGACGTGGGGGTCGAAGTCGGTGGGGCGGTCGAGGCCCGCCGACCACCGCCGCACGGCCTCGGACACAGCGGCGGCGGCGGGTGCGGGCGGGACGCCGATGCCGGCGGTGTTCAGGTAGCCGAGGGGGACGTCGAAGGTCGTGCCGAACGATGAGCGCATGAGGCCATCACAGGGGCTCGCAGGCCTCGGCGTCCACCGGAAAACCGTCAGTGCAGGCTGATCACGTTCCTGGTGACCTTGGCCGCCGCGTCGGAGCACAGGAACGCCACCACGCCGGCGACGTCCTCCGGCTGCGACACGTCGTGCTCCGCGCGGACCGCGTCGTTGACCCAGCCGGTGTCGGTGACGCCCGGCTTGACCACGTTCGACGTGATGCCGTGCGGCCACAGCTCGGTCGCCGCGGCCATGGCGTAGTTGTCCAGCGCCGCCTTGGCCGCGCCGTAGGTCACCTCGCTGGGGAACCCGAGCGGGCCGCCCGACGTGAGGCCGACGATGCGTCCCCAGTTCCCGCCGCGGGCGATGTGCCGCCGGGCGAACTCGGCGATCAGCAGCGCGCCGGCCCGTGCGTCCACCGCGAACTGCGCGTCGAACGTCTGCGCCGTCACCGCCCCCAGCAGCCGGCCGAACTTGTCGGTCTCGGCGGCCAGGAACGTGTCCTGGACCCAGGCGGACGCGTTGTTGACCAGGATGTCGACCGGTCCGAAGACCTGTTCGGCGGTGTCGAACAGCATGGCGGGCGCCAGCGGGTCGGTGAGGTCGACCTCGATCGCGTGCGCCTTGCCGCCCGCCTCGGTGATGGCGGCGACCACCTCGTCCGCGCCCGACTCGCGGGCGGTGAAGTACTCCTGCGGCGTGCTCGGGTCCGGCGGGGGCACGAAGCGCAGGAACGTGATGAGGACGTTGACTCCCTGTGCCGCGAGGGCCTTGGCGGTCTCGGCGCCGATGCCCTGGTTGGCCCCCGTGACGATCGCGGTATGGATCACGATCCGCATCCTGCCTGATCGGGGGACGGCGTCGCATCGCAATTGCGGGTGGTCGGACGTGCGGCGTTCGTAAGCTCTGGGGTCATGCGCAGTGAAGAGATCGAGATCCGCACCGGGTCGGCCGAGGTCGTGCACGACCTGACCCGTGCGTGCGAGGACTTCCTGGCCGAGGTGGACGGCGACGGGCTGCTGCACGTCTGGGTGCCGCACGCCACCGCCGGTCTGGCGGTGCTGGAGACCGGCGCGGGCAGCGACGAAGACCTGCTGGCCGCGCTGCGCGAGCTGCTGCCCGCCGACGGCCGGTGGCGGCACCGGCACGGGACGCCGGGTCACGGCCGTGACCACGTGCTCCCCGCGCTGGTGCCGCCGTACGCGACGATCCCGGTGCTAGGCGGTGTGCTGGCGCTGGGCACCTGGCAGTCCGTCTGCCTGGTCGACACGAACGTCGACAACCCCGTCCGCAAGGTCCGGCTGTCCTTCCTTCCCGGCTAGGCCCTTCTCCGGCAGGACCTTCTTGGGCAGAAGCAGGACGGCCAGACCGACCGCGGCCATGCCCACGAACACCCACACCTGGGCGGTGTCGGGCGAGCCGCCGTTCAGCAGCGCGCGCAGGCCCTCGGCGGAGAACCGGAACGGCGTCCACGACCACAGCAACGCGCGGTAGACGGGGTCGAGCAGTTCCGGCACCTGACCGGCGACAGCGGGCGCGATCAGGTACATCGGTCCCAGCAGGGCCATCGCGCGGATGCCGAGAAGCCGCAGCAGAGCGCCCTGGACCAGGGCGAACGCCCCGGCGAGCAGGGCGAGGTAGCCGAGCACGTCCCAGCCGAGCGGCAGCGCCGAGTCCCACAGGGCGAAGAAGCCCGCCACGACCGCGACGCCCAGCACGGTCGCCGTCGTGGCGCCGACCAGCCTGCTGACCGTGTTCGGCCTGCGTGCCAGCGCCGTGAACGCCGCCCCGGCGATTAGACCCGTGATCCACAGCAACGCGCTCGCGGCCAGTGGCGCGGTCCGACCCGCGGCGGACGCCGGGTTCAGCATGAGGACCTGCGCCTGCATCCCGGCCCCTTGCGTGACGCCGGCGAGCACCTGCTGGGCGACCTGCGTGCCGGACGGGTTCACCGCGCCGGACAGCACCACGGTCGCGCCGGCGGGCGCCAGTTCGAGCACGCCGTAGACCTCTTGGCGGGACAGCAGGTCCCGCGCCTCCCCCGGTGTGGTCACGCGCCACGTGACCTCCGCCGTGCCCGCACCGGCGAGCTTGTCGGCGACGCCGCGCAGCTGTGGTGGCGCATCGGGGCCCACGGCGACCGCGAGCGGCACCGCCTCCGGGTGCACGGTCGCCTGGACGCCGAACGTCACCAGACCCAGCACGAGCGCGATCAGCGCGCCCACCACGGCGGTGGCCACAGCGGTGACCGCCGGCGGTCGGTCGTGCAGTGCGGCCATGTCGTCCTCCTCGTAGTCGATCGGATCGGAGTTGATCGGATCGCGTAGTTCATCAGGTGTTGAATTCGACGCTACGCCGCGCCCACGAGAGAAGTCAACGTGTGCTGAATTCCTCGGAGAGGTCCGGGACGGGGAACCGGCACGGTACGGTTTCGCCGTGACTTACCCAGGTGACGGCCAGTCCGGCTGGGGCGGCCAGCCCGGCCAGGGCGACTGGGGGCCGCAGGACCACGGCCATGCGCAGCAGGGCTACCCGCAGCAGGGTTACGGCGGTTCGTACGGCGGGCTCGGCGTGTTCTCCGGCGGCGCCGAGCCGCCGCCCAAGAAGGACAAGACCAAGCTGTGGCTGGCGGTCGGCGCGGTCGTGCTCGTGCTCGTCGGTGCCGGCGTGACGACCTACGTGATGACCCGCCCGGACGCCCCGGCGCCGATCGCCCAGAACACGAGCAGCAGCGCGCCCACGACGACCACCACCGCGAAATCGACTGCGAAGTCGACCACGAAGTCGAGCGCGCCGAACACCACCTGCCAGCCGGTCCAGCCCGGCTGGAACTGCCTGCCCGTCCCCGGCCTGTCGTACAGCTACGACGTGCCCAAGGGCTGGTCCCCCTCGGACGGCCACGCCGCGGTCGAGGGGATGACGGACGTGAAGCTGACCGGCCTGACCGTCGTCGGCGCCTACGACTGCGAGGGCCGGGGCTTCACCCGCGGCGGCGCGGGCGGCGTCGTGGTGCCTCAGACCGACCTGGCCGCGGTGGCCAAGGACTTCGCCCAGAAGCTCGGCACCCAGTTCTACGAGTCGGCGCCCCAGTTCGACGTGAAGCTGAGCGAGCCGAAGCCCGTGAAGGTGCCCAACAAGCCGGCTGAAATCGAGGGCGTGCAGGTCGACGCCACCATCACCACGTCCGGTGACAAGTGCCTGGCCACCAAGGGCATGGTGAAGGTGCTGGTGCTGCGCGGCGACAAGGGGTTCCACGTGTTCATGTCCAACGGCGACCTCGAAGGCGGTCCCGCCGAGCCCAAGCCGCCGACGGAGGCCGACCTGCAGACCATGGTCGACTCCGTCCGGGCACTGAGCCGGAGCTGAGCCCGTGAGCTACTCCGGACTGGGCGTCTACCAGCAGCAACCGCCACCGAAGCCACCGAGCCGCGCGCCGTTGTGGATCGCGCTCGCCGTGGTCGGCGTGCTCGCCCTCGGCGGCGGCGTGACGGCATTCGTGGTGCTGAACTCCAAGAGTGAGGCCACGCCCACGTCGTCCGGGTCGACGCCGACGTCGACCACGCCGTCCGGGCCGGAATGGCAGCCGGTGGAGGACTCGCAGTCAGGCCTGGAGTACGAGCTGCCGCCGTCGTGGGAGTCCACCGGCGCCGGCGCGTCCGGGCCGGTGCGGATGTCCACGTCGTACGTTTCGCGGCCGTTCCAGTGCCAGGGGCGCAGCATGATCCAGGCGCAGGCGATGGCCGGAACTGCTGCCGACGACGACCTGGAGAAGGTCGCCACCGACCTGGTGAACCGGATCGCGGCCGGCGGGTACACCGTCAACGGCGCGCCGCCCGAGATCGCCGAACCGCAGGTCGAGTCCGGTGACTCCGCGGAGCCCGAGGTGGTGCGGGTCAGCGTCTCGGTGACGCCGAAGTCCGCCAGCGCCTGCTACGCGCCCAAGGCCACGGTCAGCGCGGTGGCGTTGCGCAACGGTAAGAAGACGTCGGTGTTCGTGCTGAACGTCGCCGAAGGCGGGCCGCACGTGGCCGAGGGGCCGTCCGACGACGACGTGAAGCGGATCCTGGAGAGCGTGCGGCTGTCGTGAACACCCTGGTGCTGTGGGACATCGACCTGACGCTGATCAACGCGAGGGGTCTCGGCCGCGAGTGGTACCGCACCGCGTTGCGCGCGGCGGCGGGCCTGGACCTCGTGCACCCGCTCAATTTCGGTGGCCGCACCGAGCGTGCCATCACGCTGGAGATGCTGGCGTCGCACGACCTCGAGCCCACCGAGGAACTGGTCACGCGGCTGCACGCGGAACTGATCGACGTGGCCGCTCGGGAACGCCACCTGCTGCCGTCACACGGGCACGCGCTGCCGGGTGCTTTGGCGGCGCTGAAGGCGTTGGCGGCGCGGGAGAACGTCGTGCAGTCGCTGGTGACGGGGAACCTGGTCGAGATCGCCCGGTACAAGCTGGCGGCGTTCGGGCTGGACGAGCACGTGGACTTCGAGATCGGCGGCTACGGCTCGGTGTCCGAGCACCGACCCGCGCTGGTGCTGGAGGCGGTGCGGCTGGCCTCCGCCAAGCACACCCGCGAGTTCCGGTCCGTGGTCATCGGCGACACGCCGCACGACGTGGACGCCGCACTGCACCACGGCGCCGTCGCCATCGGGGTGGCGACCGGCGGCAGCAGCGTCGCGGAACTGCGAGAGGCGGGCGCGCACATCGTGCTCACCGACCTCTCCGACACCGCGGCTGTTCTGAGCGCGGTGCTGGATGGCCGCTGCTCCGCAGACGGCGGCTCGGTCGCCTGACAGTCGCTCGCTCGCGCCTCATTTCCGGCGATCGAAAAGCGTGATCACCGGAAATGAGACCCGAACGAGTGACGCGACCTCGCGTGCTCAGCCCCTGACGACCTCGAGCAGGTGCTGAACGGCGGCGCCGAGCGCCACCTCGGTCCGCTCACCCGTGCGGCGGTCCTTGACCTCGACCAGGCCGTTCACCAGGCCGCGGCCCACGACCAGGATGGTCGGCACACCGATCAGCTCGGCGTCCGCGAACTTCACGCCCGGGCTCGCCTTGCGGTCGTCCAGCAGCACCCTCAGGCCGGACGCCGACAGCTCCTCAGCGAGCTTCGCACCGCCCGCGAGCAGCGTCTCGTCCTTGCCCGCGACGACCACGTGCACGTCCGCCGGCGCCACGTTCCGAGGCCAGATCAGACCGCGGTCGTCGTGGCTCTGCTCGGCGATCGCGGCCACCAGGCGGGACACGCCGACGCCGTACGAGCCCATGGTGATCCGGACGGGCTTGCTGTCCGGACCCAGCGCGTCCAGCGAGAACGCGTCCGCGTACTTGCGGCCCAACTGGAAGATGTGCCCGATCTCGATGCCGCGCGCGGCGACCAGCACGCCCTTGCCGTCGGGTGACGGGTCGCCCTCGCGGACCTCCGCCACGTCGATCGTGCCGTCGGGGGTGAAGTCACGGCCGGCGACGAGGTCCACCACGTGGTGGTCGGCCTTGTCCGCGCCGGTGACCCACGCCGTGCCGCGCACCACGCGCGGGTCGGCCAGGTACCGGACGCCGTTGGCCTGGAGCGCCGCCGGGCCGATGTAGCCCTTGACCAGGAAGGAGTTGCGGGCGAAGTCCGCCTCCTCCAGCATCGCCACCTCGGCCGGCTCGACCGCCGCCTCCAGCCGCTTCAGGTCGACCTCGCGGTCGCCGGGCAGGCCGATGGCGAGGAGCGTCCACTCCTTCTCGCCGGGCTTCCGGGTCTTCACCAGGACGTTCTTCAGCGTGTCCGCGGCGGTGAAGGTGCGGTCCGTGTTGGCGTTGAGGAAGGTGACCAGGGACTCGATGGTCGGCGTGTTCGGCGTGTGGTGCACCTGCGCCTCGGGCTGCGCCGCCGGGTCCTGCTCGGCGGGCGCGGGCGTCGTGACCGCCTCCACGTTCGCCGCGTAGCCGGACTCCGTGCTGCGGACGAAGGTGTCCTCGCCGTTCGGCGCGACCGCCAGGAACTCCTCCGACGCCGAGCCGCCCATCGCGCCGGACGTGGCGGAGACGATGACGTACTCCATGCCGAGCCGGTCGAAGATCCGGATGTAGGCGTCGCGGTGCTGCTGGTAGGACTCGGCCAGGCCCTCGTCGGTGAGGTCGAAGGAGTAGGAGTCCTTCATCACGAACTCACGGCCGCGCAGGATGCCCGCGCGGGGGCGTGCCTCGTCCCGGTACTTGGTCTGGATCTGGTAGAGCGTGACCGGGTAGTCCTTGTAGGACGAGTACTCGCCCTTAACGGTGAGCGTGAACAGCTCCTCGTGGGTGGGGCCGAGCAGGTAGTCGGCGCCCTTGCGGTCCTTGAGGCGGAAGATGTTGGGGCCGTACTCGGTCCACCGGTTGGTCGCCTCGTAGGGCTCCTTCGGCAGCAGCGCGGGGAACTGGATCTCCTGGGCGCCGAACGCGTCCATCTCCTCGCGCACGATCTGCTCGATGTTGCGCAGCACCCGCAGACCCAACGGCAGCCACGAGTAACCGCCTGGCGCGACGCGGCGCACGTAGCCGGCGCGGACCAACAGCTTGTGGCTGGGTACTTCGGCGTCGGCCGGGTCCTCGCGCAGGGTGCGCAGGAACAGCGACGACATCCTCGTGATCACGGTGGGTGCTCCTCGTGGGCGGGTTGTCCGGAAAGGGTAGTGAACCGGGCCTGATCAGTTCCAACGGGTTCCTTCTCGCGGGCCCGGTCGTCCGTTCTGGTCGTGGGTGGTCGTCTGTTCAGCTCGTGGTCGGGTCGTCCGTTCTGGTCGTGAGCGGGTCGTCCGTTCGGCCCGTGGGCGGGTCGTCCGTTCAGCCGGCCGCGAACCTCCTTCCGCCGACCGTGAACTCGCGCTTCCCACGCTCCGTCCCGTGATGGTCTTGCCCCATGGACATCGTTTTCGTACACGGGGCGTGCGTGCGTGACGCGGCTTGGTGGTGGCACCGCATGGTCGAGCCGCTGGAGGCTTTCGGCCTGCGGTCGGTCGCCGTGGAGCTGCCGAGCTGTGGGGCCGGGGGTGACCTGGAGGCGGACGTGTCGGCGGTGGTCGAGGCCGTGACCAAGCCGTCGGTGCTGGTGGGCCACTCGTACGGGGGTGTGGTGATCACCGAGGCGGCGAGTCGGGTGGACGTGTCGCACCTGGTGTACGTGGCCGGGACGGTGCCGTCGGCGGGAGACTCGCTCTCGTCACTGGCGGCGCCCGGGCCGCCACCGCCGTTCCTGGACTTCGACTTCGACGGGGGAACGGTCGGAGCCGTGAGTTCGATGTTCGCGGAGCTGTTCATGCAGGACTGCGCCCCCGAACTCGTGTCCGGCGGGGCAGAACGGTTGACCAGGCAGTCCCTGGCGGCGTTCGGCCAGCCCGTGACCGTGGGGGTGTCCGCGCCGTCGACGTACGTGGTGTGTGCGGAGGACCGCGCTACGCCGCCGGCTGTGCAGCGGGGGTTCGCGGCGAAGACGGATCGGGTGGTCGAGATGGCCGTGGGCCACCACCCGTTCTTGTCCCGGCCGGTGGAGTTGGCGCTGGTCATCGCTGCGTCGGCCGGAATTGTCGGTGGTCAGGTCTAGCGTGCGGCGGTATGACGTTCGAGATCGGGATGATCACCATCGACACGACGGATCCGCAGCGGCTGGCGGAGTTCTGGACCAAGGCGCTCGGTATGTCGATCAAGCAGGACTGGGGCGAGTTCCTGGTGCTGGCGGCGGACGGTGAGGGCTTGCAGCTGGGGCTGCAGCGGGTCGATGACCCGACGCCGGGAAAGAACAGAGTCCACTTCGACACCCACGTAGCCGACCGCGTAGCCGAAGTCGCCCGCTTGGTGGGACTGGGGGCGACAGAAGTAGGCGAACACACCGTCCCCGGCCTGACGTGGACCGTCCTCGCCGACCCGGACGGCAACCAGTTCTGCATCGGCCAACCAGGCTGACCTGCGGGTTCCCGGCCTCAGGATCGCTCCGAGGTCACTCTTCCGAGCTAACCGGATATGAATGGGCAACTTTCCGCGGACGAGCCGCGTTGCCGGGAAAGAAGGAGGCGGCACGGCGCGGCGGGGACTCCAGGGACGCTGACTCCAGGGACGCTGCGGGACTTCAAGGATCAGACCCGCAGCACTCGGTGGAACGATCGGACCACAGTGCCCAGCGGAAGGACCAAACCGCAGCGACCTCGGCGGATCGGACCGCAGGGGGAGGATCGGACCGCAGGGCTCGCTCTGAAGAGGGACCTCGTGGATCGGACCTGGTCTGAAGAGGGACCTTGTGGTTCGGACCGCGGGGGGTGGTTCGGACCGCGGGAGCGGCGCGGATCGGACTGCGGATCGGACTGCGGATCGGACTGCGGATCGGACTGCGGATCGGACTGCGGGGGCCGGCCCGAACTAAGGGAACTGCGCGAGCGCCTAGGCTGGCCCGTCGTGTTGGTACTGCTCCCCCCGTCGGAGACCAAAGCCCTCGGCGGCTCCGGCGCGCCGCTCGACCTCGACCAGCTCTCGCACACCGAGCTCACCCCGGTGCGAGGCAAGCTGGTCGACGCACTGGTCGACCTCGCGGCGGACGTTCCCGCGAGCCTCGCCGTGCTCGGCCTGTCCGAGCGCCAAGCCGGTGAGGTGGAGCGCAACGCGGAACTCCGCAGCTCCCCCACACTGCCCGCCCTCGCGCGGTACACGGGGGTGCTTTACGACGCGCTTGACCTCGGGTCGCTCACCAAGACCGAGAAAGCCCGTGCCTCGGCGCGGCTTGCGGTGGCGTCGGCGTTGTTCGGCGTCGTCGGCGGTGGGGATCCGATTCCGGCTTACCGGCTGTCGGGCGGGAGCGTGTTGCCGTCGGTCGGGCCGCTTGGCGCGTTGTGGCGGCCGGTGTTGGAACCGGTGCTGGGGTCGGCCGACGAGTTCGTCGTGGACCTGCGGTCGAGTCCGTACACGTCCCTGGCCCGCATCCCCGGTGCCGCGGTGGTCCGCGTGGTCACCGAGGATGCGAAGGGGCGGCGGAATGCGGTCAGCCACTTCAACAAGGCGCACAAGGGGCGGCTGGCTCGGGCGATCGTCCAGTCGCGGGCCGAGCCGAGTGACCTCAAGGGGTTGATCAGGGTGGCGGGTAAGGCCGGGATGCGGGTCGACCTCACTGGGCCAGGCACCGCTGATCTGATCCTGGGAGATTGACTTGTTGGAGATTGACCGGCCTGCGGGCGACGGTGACGTGAGGTTGGGGCCGGCGCTGCGGCTGGGTGTCGTGCGTGGGCTCGGTGTCGTGCGTGGGCTCGGTGTCGTGGCTTGTGGTGGCGTGTAGGTCCGCCTGCATCCGGGGCACGTCTCGGTCCTCGACCTCACTACTACCGGCGAGGCGGCTACCCAGGCGGAACTGGCGGTGGTGGTTGCGCTCCAGGCCGTAGACGACCAGCGCCACTACGGCCAGCACGAACAGGATCGAAGTCATGGCACCAACTCTGCGGTGCACAAGATACTGCCACAATTGGCAGTTGTGCCGTTGTGCATCAAAATCCTGCCAAGTACCGTGAACGCATGCTCCGCACCGTTGCCGCCGTGGTCATCGACGGGCTCGCGCCGTTCGAGTTCGGCGTGATCTGCGAAGTCTTCGGCATCGACCGCACCGACGAAGGCGTCCCGCCCTTCGACTTCCGCGTCTGCGGCGAACACCCCGGCAAACCCGTCACCACCAGCGTCGGCGCCACCCTCACCCCGAACCACGGCCTCGAGGCCCTCCACCAAGCCGACCTGGTCGCCGTCCCCGCCGCCACGATCCGCGCCGACTACCCACCCGCCGTCATCGAAGCGCTCCGCGAAGCCAGCCGACGCGGCAGCACGTTGCTCTCCGTGTGCAGCGGCGCCTTCATCCTCGGGGCGGCCGGTCTGCTCGACGACCGCCGCTGCACCACCCACTGGCGCCACGTCACCGAGTTCGCCGAACGCTTCCCCAACGCCAAGATCGACCCGGACGTCCTGTTCGTGGACGACGGCGACATCGTCACGAGCGCGGGCACCGCTGCGGGCATCGACGCGTGCCTGCACATCGTCCGCCGCGAACTCGGCGCGGCCACCACCGCCACCATCGCGCGCCGCATGGTCGTCGCACCGCAACGCGACGGCGGTCAACGCCAGTTCGTCGCGCTGCCTACGCCTCCGCACCAGGCGGACAGCCTCCAGCCGGTGCTCGCCTGGCTCCAGGACCGGCTCGACGACGAGCACACCATCGCCAGCCTGGCCGACCAGGCGAACATGTCGGAACGGACGTTCGCCCGCCGGTTCGCCGCCGAGACCGGCACGACCCCGCACCGCTGGCTCACCAGCCAACGCGTCCTGCGCGCCCGCCAACTCCTGGAGGAAACGCAGCTCACCGTCGAGGACGTGGCCCACCGCTGCGGCTTCGGCACGGCCGCGTTGTTGCGGCACCACTTCACGTCCGTGGTCGGCCTCTCACCAAAGGATTACCGACGGTCGTTCGCCCACCGCTGCCCGCCGAACGCGTGACAGAGTGCAGCTACCTGTCACCTGTTTGTGACGATAGTGCCAGAATGACCGCGTGAGCCTCGACACACCAGGCGGCACACTCGGCGACCCGCCCGCCGAACCGATCGTCCCCGAGTTACTCAGGGGAATCACCGCAGACCTCCGCACCGACACCCTCGACGCGCCGGAGGCGTTGAAGCGCGTGTGGTCCGGACTCTGCCTCGCCCGCCTGCTCGGTCTGCGCCTCGCCCTGACGGACCGGAAGTGGCGGCAGCGGCAGGTGAACGCCGAGTCCGTGGAACACCAACTCGCCCGCGATCTCGGCACCACGGCGACGTTCGCCGACACCGCGCTCACCCTCCCGTCCGACCCGACGCCCAGACCGCTCGCGGAGGACGAGGTCGAAGACGCGGTGCGGGCCTTGGTCGAGTTCAGCGCCGAAGCCCGGACCAGGATGCTCACGACCGCGCCGCAAGCCTCCGAGTGGCACGACGAACGCGTGCTGCGGCACGACTCGCTGGTGATCGGCGGACTGGCCGCGGCCTGGTTGGGCAACCGCGGCAGCTACCGCGTGGACTCACCACAAGGCCCACAAGGCCCACAAGGCCCACAAGGCCCACAAGGCCCGCAAGGCCCGTAAGGCCGGTAAGGCGCGCAAGCCCCGCGAGGGACCCGTAAGCCTCGCAAGGGAAGTGAGAGCCACAAGCGCAGGCACAAGAAGAAGCGGCGGGATAAATCGGTTGCCGCGGACCCGCGGGGCACGGCAACCTGTTCCCGTACGCGCAGAGCGCCGGTGGTGGAGACCACGGCGGAGTCGAGGAGGTGCCAGATGGCTACAGCTGTCCGGGACGTGGCACCGACCCGTCCGCTCGCCCCGCACTCCTGACGCGAAGGACCACACCGCGCCGGGTGGGGCGATCACTCCCCTTCACCTGGAGCACATCCAGTGCGCGAGCACGAGCATTACGCAGATTTCGAATCCGATTTCGACCACGCCGACGACCTCGGGTGGCAGGTCAAGAAGGCCAAGAAGGCCTTGGCACGCACCGAGGGCGACGTCGAGCCGGGCCGTCGGGGCCGGCTCACCGAAGAGGCCAAGGACCGTCTCGCCCAGATGCGGGAGGACGCGGTCGCCGCGGACGTCCCGCCGGACGGCGACCGGTGGTCCACCTGGGGTGACGCCGACCAGGGGCCGAAGCCGTACCCGTCGTGGCTGGTCACCGACCTGTCCGCGGTGGACCGCGAGCTGGGCGTCGTGAAGACCGGCAAGGAGGCGGACGTCTTCCTGCTGGAACGCGCCATGCCCGGCACCGACCGCTCCTGCCTGATGGCGGCGAAGCGGTATCGCAGCAACGATCACCGGCTGTTCCACCGGGACGCGGGCTATCTCGAAGGCCGGCGGATGCGGCGGTCGCGGGAGATGCGCGCGATGGCGAACCGCAGCGCGTTCGGCCGGAACCTCATCGCGGAGCGGTGGGCGGTGGCCGAGTTCGCCGCGTTGACGACGCTCTGGAAGTTGGGCGCTCCGGTGCCCTATCCGGTGCAGCGTGACGGCACCGAGTTGTTGTTGGAGTTCGTCGGCACGGACGGTGCGGCGGCGCCGCGGTTGGCGCAGTTGCGTCCGGAACCGGACGAGTTGCTGGGGTTGTGGCGGCAGCTTGTGGACGCGTTGAGCGTGATGGCGTCCGCGGGTCTGGGGCACGGCGACCTGTCGGCGTTCAACCTGATGGTGCACGACGGGCGGCTGGTCGTGATCGACCTGCCGCAGGTGGTGGACCTGGTGGCGAACCCGCGCGGGCCGGAGTTCCTGGAGCGGGACGTGCGCAACGTCGCCGGCTGGTTCACCGGGCGGGGCCTGCCGCCGGAGTTGGCGGAGCCCCGTGAGGTCACCGAGATGCTGTTGGACCTGGCGGGGTTGCGCTAACGGCCGGGCCGACGCTGAACAGGGGCCAGATCACGTCGAAGACGGTGTCCGGCGACCGCGGTTCGTCGGTCGCGAGCCAGTGGTAGACGAGCGGTCCGAACAGCAGGTCGCGCACGAGCTCCGGGTCGGCATCGGCCCGGAGCTCGCCGCGTGCCACGCCGCGTCGGACGATCTTGTCGACCAGGGCGTGCCGGTCGGCGAGGAATCCGTCGACCAGGCCGGGCACCCGTCGTGCCTCGGCGTGCACGGCGAGCACGACCCACGAGAGTCCGTCGACCAGCGCGGTCGCGAGGCGGAGCAGGTCTTCGCGCGCGCTGCCGGTGTCCGGGTCGGTCATCGGGATGACGTCGGTCAGCAGCACGTGGGCGACGAGGTGGAGTTTGGTGGGCCATCGCCGGTACAGGGCGGGTCGGCTCACGCCGGCGCGGGCGGCGACCGCGTCGAGGGTCAACGCGTCGAAGCCGACGTCCTCCAGCAGGTCGAGCGTGGCTTTGCTCAACGCTCGGTCGATGTGGGTGCTCCGCGGTCGTCCAGACATACGTTACATCATGTAACGTAAGTGCCATGGTCAGCAAGAAGGTCACGTGGGGCCTGCTCGCCGCGTGGGTCGTGCACGATCTCGAAGAGTTGGCGACGATGGCCCGGTGGACGCGGCGGCACCGGCACGTGCCGACGACCACGACACCGGAGGCGGCGATCGCCATCGGCGTGGTCGGGGTGGTCGTCGCAGCCGCGGCGGCGGACGGCGCGCGCACCGACGGCCGGTCGCGGTTCTTCCAGTCCGTGCTCCTGGGTTTCGGGTTGCACGCAGTCACGCACGTGGCGAGCAGCGCGGTTTTCCGTAGCTACACACCCGGTGTGCTCACCGCGCCGACGGTGGTGGCCCCGTTCAGCCTGTGGGCGTGGCGCCGGCTCAGCCGTGCGGGCGTCCTGGCAAAGCCCTCGTCACGTGCGCTTTTGTGGTTCCCGGTGATCGTCGGGGGTGCGCACGGGATCGCCCGCCTGGTCATGCGTGTGCGCGAGAACACCGCCAGGGTGCCCGACTCCGCCGAATGATCGGCTAGACTGAGTGGTGCACCGCCCGGTGGCGCCGAAAGAGCGCGCCCCAGGCCGCCAGAGTGGCCGGTGGTGCGTCCCAACCACTATCGGCGCGACCGCGCGCCGGGCCCGTCCCCGCGATCGCGCCTGCTGAAGCAGAGCAATCTCCGAGACGTGCCGTGTCCCGGAGGTTTGTTTTGCCGACAATGTCCCAAGGCCGTTCCGAGCGCCCGCAGTTCCGCAGTTCCCGCAGTAACAGGCGCCCAGGCCAGGGCAACCGTCGTCCCGCTTCCGCGGTGGAGCAGGCGACGACCATTCCCGACCACGTCGAGAGCACGATGCCCGAGGGCCCGCTGCCCTCGTTCGCCGAACTGGGTCTGTCCGACGAGTTGCTCGGCGCCCTCACCCAGGCCGGCATCATCGATCCCTTCCCGATCCAGGCCGCGACGCTGCCCGACGCGATGGCCGGCCGCGACGTCCTGGGCCGTGGCCAGACCGGCTCCGGCAAGACGCTGGCCTTCGGCCTGGCGCTGCTGTCCCGTCTCGCGGGTGGCCGGGCCAAGCCGTTGAAGCCGCGCGCCCTCGTGCTGGTGCCGACCCGCGAGTTGGCGATGCAGGTCGAGGAAGCCCTCAACCCGTTCGCCCGTTCGCTGGGCCTCTGGTGCCGCACGGTCGTCGGCGGCACGTCGTTCCCGCGTCAGATCGACGCGCTGCGCCGTGGTGTCGACCTGCTGATCGCGACCCCCGGCCGGTTGTCGGACCACGTCCGGCAGGGCACCGCCGACCTGTCCGAGATCATGTTCACCGCGCTGGACGAGGCCGACCAGATGGCGGACATGGGCTTCATGCCCCAGGTCCGGGCCATCCTCGACCTCACCCCGCAGGACGGGCAGCGACTGCTGTTCTCCGCGACGCTCGACGGCGACGTGGACAAGCTGGTCCGCCAGTACCTGCACAACCCGGTGGTCCACTCGGTCTCGCCGCCCACGGGCAGCGTCACCACGATGGAGCACCACCTGCTGTTCGTGTCCGCCGAGGACAAGCAGAACGTGGTCACCGAAGTCGCCGCGCGCGAGGGCCGCACGATCATGTTCGTGCGCACCAAGCACCACGTGGACAGGTTGACCAAGAAGCTGCGGTCGATGGGCGTGCACGCGGGTGCGTTGCACGGCGGCAAGGCGCAGAGCGCGCGTACGCGGGTGCTCGGCCAGTTCCGCGAGGGCTCGATGCCGGTGCTGATCGCCACGGACGTGGCGGCGCGCGGCATCCACGTGGACGACGTGAGCCTCGTCGTGCACGTCGACCCGCCGGCCGACCCGAAGGACTACCTGCACCGTGCCGGTCGCACGGCGCGTGCCGGGCAGTCCGGGACGGTTGTCACGCTGGTCACGCACGACCAGCGGCGCACCGTTCAGGGCCTGACCGCGCGGGCGGGCGTCCGTCCGACGTCGACCAAGGTCCGTCCCGGTGACGAGGACCTGATCCGCATCACCGGCGCGCGGGTGCCCAGCGGCATTCCCGTGGTCGAGCCGGAGGTCCCCGTGCGCGCTCGTCGCGGCGGTGGCGGTCCGCGTCGCAGTGGCGGTGCGGGCGGCGGCGGTTTCCGCGGTGGCCGTTTCGACGGTGAGCGTGGCCGTGGCGGCGCGGCGGCGGGTCGTCCTCGCCGGGTGGCCAGCACCGGCAGCACCCAGCACTAGTTCACAGCACTAGTTCACAGCATTTGGTTCGCGGGCACGGCTTCACAGCGCTGACCGCGGGCTCGACGGCCCGGAATTGTCGGACCGTTCTGGCAGGATAAAAGCAGGGGTCCCCTTGGCGGGGGACCCCTGCTTTGCGTTTCCTGGCCGTGGTGCGGAACTCAGCAGGGACGGAAGAGCCGTACCCCTGGAGGTTCTCGTCCCACACCCAGCCCGCGATGTCCTGGCCCACCACGCGTACCCACGTCCACGTGTTGCCGTAGTCGTTCGTCGTGTAGCAGTGGTAATGCAGGCGCGTGCTGCTGTCGATGGAGCAGTCCCCGTACGGCCCTCTCGACCGCACCGGCACACTCGACTTGGACGGGTAGCCGTTGTTGTACGAGTCCTTCGCCGAGTGCGTGTGGTAGCTGTCCGGCCTTGGCTGGAAGCACGCAGGCGGATCGCCGGGGACGCCACCGCGGAACCGGCGGCCGAGACCCGGAGGGTTCCGAGGCCCTCGGCCAGCGCTTCTTCGTCGATCTCCTGCCACCGCCCCCGTAGCGCCGACCGCGCACCCTCGACCACCGCCGCGAGCACCGACATGAGGTCGTTTCGGGGATTGTCCGGGATGGCAGGCGTTCTGCGCGCTTATGATCTTCGGATGCCCGATTCCAGACCGGCGACGTCATGACTACCGGTGTCCGGTGGCCTCGACAGGTGGCCGCACTCGTCGGCCTGGTCGTCGGTCTGACGGTGTACTCGTGGTTGCACAACTTGGCGGGAACGGATGTCGCGGCGGCGACGGCGAACGCCCAAGCGCTGCAATCACTGGAACGCTCGCTGAACCTCGACATCGAACTGGCGGCCAACCAGTGGCTTGCCCGGAGCCCGGTGCTGACGCAGTCGGCGGTGCTGTACTACCGCTTGTACTACCTGCCGCTGGCCGCCGTGTTGCTGTGGGTGCTGTTCTTCCGCAACGAAGTGTTCCCCACGGTCGTCCGCACCCTGATCGTGATGGCGCCCTTGGCGTTGCTCGTCTTCTGGCTGCTGCCGATGTCCCCACCTCGGTTCGCACTGCCCGGGATCGTCGACATCGTGGCCGAGCACGACCTGTTCAACCGCGGCGCGTCGCGTGATCTGACGAACGGTCGCAACCACTTCTCGGCGATGCCGAGCCTGCACGTCGGATGGTCGGGGCTGTGCGCCTACGCCGCGTGGTTGGGCGCACGCGGCACACATCCACGTCTCGCCCTGCTCGCCTGGCTGTTCCCCGCCGGGATGGTCGCCGTCGTCTTCACCACCGGCAACCACTACGTCCTGGACGTGGTCGGGAGCGCGCTGCTGCTGACGACCTCGATCGCCGCGGCGGCGGCTTGGGGGCGGTGGCGCTGGGCCCGAACACTGATGTCGCCGGTCGGCTGAGGCCCATTCAGCTCAACAACGCGTCGGCGCGCGTGGTGCGCATGTGCAGGACGTGCCGCCCCTCGCGCCGCGTCGTGACCAGGCGGGCCGCACGCAGGACGCCGATGTGCTGGGACACGGCACCGGCCGTGACGCCCAGCGCCACCGCCAGATCCGCTGTGCTCTTCGGCGCTTCGAGCAACGTCAGCAAGTGCGCGCGCGTGCGGCCGATCAGAGCGGCCAGGTCGTCCGGTGTGCTCCGGTCCTCCCACAGCGTCCCGATGCCGCGCGCCGGGTAGCGCAGCACGCCCTGGCCGACGGGGTCGATCGCGATCCACGCCTTCGGCCAGCAGAACACGCTGGGGCACAGCACGAGTCCGTGTTCGGCCAGGTCCACCCGGTGTTCGGGCTTGCGGTGCAGGACGAGTTCGCCGTCGGCCCACGTGACTTCCGGGTGCAGGTCGTGGAACACGGCCTCGACGCCCTTGTCCGCCAGGGTCGCCGCCCGTGCCGCGATGTCCGCCTCCAGCACCGCCGTGATCCGCTTCCAGTGCGGTGCGATGAGCACTTCGTGGCAGCGCCGGATGACGTCGGCCTCAGGCTGCCGCACGTCACGCAGTTCCGCTTCCAGGTCCGGCATCCGCACGTCCGGCACGGGCATCAGGTCGGCCGGTTTCGCGGGGCCCTCCAACCGGGCCAGCAGCGTGTCCAGGCCGGTGATCCCGTCGACCCGTTCCCGCGCCCACCGCACCCACGGCAGGTGCACGGCGTGCGCTCCCGGGGTGCGCAGCCCGTCGACCGCCATGACCGTCTCGAACACCGCGGAGTAGGCGAACCTGACCTTGGCCAGCCCCACCCCGGCCAACCGGACCCACACCGCCACGCCGACCCCGTTCCGCACGGCCCGCCATTCCGGCCGCAGCGAAAGCATTGTCCCACCGAGGGGTGTGGCCTGCCCTACCTCCGGGTGTCCCGCCCGCACCAGTGATCGCGGCGGCCCGTCGGTCGAGGCTTGTCCCATGACGAAGACGTGGCACCGGCCGACCCTCTGGGTGGCCGTGGTGATGGCGGTGGGCGCGGTGGGGTGCGCGGTGGCTCTGCTGGTCGACGGGCGGGTGCTGCAAGGGGAATCGGTGTGGGCGAAGCCGTTCAAGTTCTCGGTGTCGCTGGCGGTCTACTCGGCGACCCTGTCGTGGATGCTGTCCCTGCCGCACAGGGGACGCCGGTGGACGTCGGGCCTCGGCACCGTGATCGCGGCGATCATGTTCATGGAGGTCGGGCTGATCGCGGTCCAGGCCGGACGGGGCATGTTCACCCACTACAACACGTCCGACGAGCCGCTGAACGAGTTCCTCCAGAGCACGTTCGCCCTCGCGATCCCGGCGATGTTCCTGGCCAACATCGCGCTGGCGCTGGTCCTGTCGTTCCAGCGGTTCGGCCGGCCGGACGTGCGGTGGGCCGTGCGCGGCGGGCTGTACCTGGCGGTCCTGGGCATGTTCACCGGCTACCTGATGGTGTTCCAGATCGGCAAGCGGGTCACGGCGGTGGACGCGGGCGGGCGGCCGGCGGAGTTGGTCGGCGGGCACAGCGTCGGCGTGCCGGACGGTGGACCGGGGATGCCGCTCACCGGGTGGAGCACCACCGGTGGCGACCTGCGCGTCCCGCACTTCGTCGGGATGCACGGCCTCCAGGTGATGATCCTGCTGGCACTGGGCCTGGCCGCGTTCGGGCTGGTGGAACGCGTCCGCACCCGACTGGTCGGCGTGGCCGCGTTCGGCTACCTCGGACTGCTCGCGCTGCTCACGTGGCAGGCGTTGCGCGGTGAGTCGCTGGTCCACCCCGGCGGCACGACGTTGGCCGCCCTGGGCGGGCTGGCCGTGGTCGTCGCCGCCGGGGCGGCATGGGCGGTCAGGAGCGGAACGGGAGTTCCTTCGCCAGTCCGGCAACCGGTCCCACAACGATGATCGCGGGCGGGCGGATGCCGTGCTCGGCGATGTCGGCGGCCAGGGAGTCCAATGTGGACCGGACGACCTTCTGCGTCCGCGTGGTGCCCTCCTGGATCACCGACACGGGGGTGTCGCCCGGCCGGCCCGCCATCAACGCGTCCGCGAACGCCGCCGCCCGCTCCACGCCCATGAGGATCACGACCGTGCCGCTCAGCCGGGCCAACGCCGACCAGTCGACCAGCGATCGCGGGTCGTCCGGCGCGACGTGGCCGGACACGACCACCACCTCGTGCGCCACGCCGCGGTGCGTGACCGGCACGTCCGCCAGCGCCGGCACGCCGAACGCGCTGGTCACGCCCGGCACGACGGTGACCGGAACGCCCGCCTCGGCGCACGCGATCAGCTCTTCGAAGCCCCGGCCGAACACGTACGGGTCACCGCCCTTGAGGCGGACCACGAACTTGCCCGCCTTGGCGTTCTCGACAAGCGTGGTGTTGATGAAGTCCTGGGTCGCGGCCCGCCCGTACGGGATCTTCGCCGCGTCCACCACCTCGACGTGCGGCGGCAGTTCGTCCAGCAGCTCACGCGGCCCGAGCCGGTCGGCGACCACGACGTCCGCCCTGGCCAGCAGCCGGCGACCGCGCACGGTGATCAGGTCCGGGTCGCCGGGGCCGCCGCCGACGAGCGCCACGCCCGCGGGCTGGTCGTGGTGGTCGGCGATGGAGCCGTCGCGCAGCGCGGACAGCAGGCCGTCGCGGACGCTCGCGGAACGGCGGTGCTGCCCGCCGGCGAGGACACCCAGCAGCAGGCCGTCGTGCGCGCCGACCGCGGGCGTCACGGCGGTGCCCTTCACGGCCACGTCGGCGCGCACGCAGAACACGCGGCGCTCCTCGGCGTCCGAGGTGACCCGGGCGTTCACTTCGGGCGAGGATGTGCAGGCCAGCACGTACCAGGCGCCGTCCAGGTCGCCGTCGGTGTATTCGCGGGCGTGCCACGTCGCCTCGCCGCCCTCGACGATGCCCTGGACCGCCGGGGTCACCTCGGGCGAGATCACCTCCACCCTCGCGCCCGCCGCGACCAGCCTGGGCAGCCTGCGCTGCGCGACCGTGCCGCCGCCGACGACGACGACCCGCCGACCGGTCAGGTCGAGGCCCACGAGGTAGTGCTGTTCACCGTGCATGGGTAGAAGCATCCACACCGGACATGTCCTGTCCAACCCTGGTGCTCACATCACGAGAACCTCGAACCCGGCGGCGAGCCTGCCGCCGAACCGCGCGCCCGTCTGTTCGGCCGCCTCGCGCAGGAACACCTCGGGCTGTCCCATGTCGCCGCCCAACGCCTCCAAGTAGGCCTTGTGCTCCCGCAACGACGCGACACCGAGGTCGAACGTGTCGGTCAGGTCCACCGCGTGCCCGCCGTACGGGGAGGCGTTGACTGCGACGAACCGCACACCGCTCCACGGCTCCAGATCGAGGTCGCGGAACACCCACCGGTTGGCGGCGTCCCGGACCGCGTCGATGACGGCCCGGCCGACGGCGGCGTGGTCGGCCATGTTGAGGAACCCGCCGGGGAACGTCTCGTGGTGGTTGCCGGTGATCACCACGTCGGGGCGGTGCCGGCGGATCGCGGCGGCGATGTCGCGGCGCAGCGGCAGGCCGTACTCGATCATCCCGTCGGGGTGGTCCAGGAACTCCACCACGTCCACGCCCACGACGGCGGCACTGGCGGTCTGCTCACGCACCCGCAACGGCCCGGCCTGCTCCGGTGGCAGGGTGTCGATCCCCGCCTCACCCCGGCTGGCCAGCACGTATGCGACGTGCTTGCCCTGCGCCGTCCAGCGCGCGATCGCGCCGGACGCCCCGTACTCCAGGTCGTCGGGGTGCGCGACCACCGCCAACGCCCGCTCCCAGTCCTCCGGCACCGGTTCCAGATCAGGCAGGTCCGACATGCAGACGACGCTACGCCGGCCCGATGGGTGCCCGCTGGTCCGGCGCGAACTCGATCCGGGCGTGCCCGCGACGACTGGCAGCGGACCCGGGACGTGCCTCGGACGTGCCCACGGCCGGAGAACCACCCGGTCGTGGGCACGTCCCGTGGACTACAGCTGCGCGGTGATCGTGGAGTAGTACGAGGCGATCCGCGCGTACACGCCGGGGTAGCCGGCGAGCGCGCAGCCGCGGCCGAACGACGTGGCCCCGATCAGCTTGCCCCCCGCGACCAGCGGGCCGCCCGAGTCACCCTGGCAGGTGTCCGTGCCACCGTTCGGGTAGCCGGCGCACACCATCGAGGTCGGGCTGTAGTTCGAGTACGCGGTCCTGCAGGTGGCGTCGGACGTCACCGGCACGGTCGCGCCGAGCAGGTAGCGGGACGCCGAGCAGCCGGAGCAGGTGGTGCCCCATCCGTAGATCCGTGCGCTCGTGCCCGCCGCGTACAGGGCCGTGTCGGACGGGGTGGCCAGCGGCAGGTAGGTGGACGAGATGCTGGTGCCCAAGGTCAGCACCGCGACGTCGTAGCCGGAGCTCGCGGTCCGGTAGCTGGGGTGCACCCAGATCCGGCTCACCGTGACGACGCGGCCCGCCGTGCTCTGCTTGTCGTCGCGGCCGTGCACCACGCGGGTGCTCGACGCGGTGCGCCCGCTCACGCAGTGCGCGGCGGTGACGACCTTGTTCGCGCGGACGAGCGTGCCGCCGCAGAACTGGCTGCCGGTGCTGGTGGTCAGGTACACGACCCACGGGTAGGTGCTGGTGGACACGCGCGAGCCGCCGACGATGTACGGCGACACACCGGTGTCGGACGTGTCGGCCGAGGCGGGCGCGACGGTCATCAGGGCTATCGCGGCCACGGCCGCGGCCAACGAGGTGATCAGGCGATGCAGGGTTTTCGCCATGTCGATCCTTCCAGGGCAGGGATGCGCCGTGTCGCGGCGCACACTCCCAGCTAGGACCAAGACGGCGAACCCGACAAGGGCCTTTAGAAGGCTGCGGACGGCTTCACAGTTGACGAGTGACGCCCGTCACGCGAACGACATCGGCGTGAATCGGCCCGGCAACAACCGGCCCGGCGCCCGAATCCACGAACGCCACCGCCGCGCCCGCTTCGGCCAACCGCACCGCGCCGTCCGTCCGCACCCGTGTGCCGGGCCTCAGCAGGTGGCGGACCTGTGCCACGCATTCGGCGTTGCCGACCACTACCGACGCCCGCCGCAGCTCGGCCTCGGCGCGCGGTGTGCGTTCGTCCGCGTCACCCGGACCCAGTCCCACCAGCGCCAACCGGCCGCGCGGCAGCACGCGTGCGGCGGCGACCGTCACCCCTTCGCCCTTCACCTTCTCGGCGGCGATCTCCACCCGGCCGCCACCGGACAGCTGCACCGCGCCGCGCAACGCCGCCGCCTCGGCCACGCTCGGGATGCCGATGGCGAGTTCCGCCGGGTTCGGCACCGGGATCACCGCCAGCTCCTCGCCCGGGTAGGCGAGCAGCGGCGCGGTGGTCGAGTCGTGCCAGAAACCCCAGTCCTCCAAGGCGTCCGCGATACCGGGCTCGGCGACCTTGCGGTCCAGCGTGGCGAACGCCCGGACGGCGCGCAGGTCCAGCCCGCGCTGCTCCTCCAGCTGCGCCAACGCCGCCGACACGGCCGACGCCGTCACCCCCGTGCTCGATCCGACGCCGACGACGAGCGTGCGCGGAACGATCCGCACCAGGCCGTCCGGCTGCGGTCCCTTGGGCACGCGGTCGTCCACCAACACCGTCCAGGCGGGCCCGTGCCCGTCCATGACCACGTTGTCCGGCAGGGCGGGCAGCGGGAAGCCGAGCGGGTTCGCCAGCACCACCGGCTCGCCCGCGCGCACCGCCGCGCCGCACCCGACGAGGTCGCCGTCCACGGTGGCGTCCAGCAGCTCCACCAGCTCGTCCAGCGGCGAGTCCGACGACGCGGACGTCGTCACCGGTCGCACGCCGAGCACGTCCGCGACCCGTTCGGCCAACGCGTCCGCGCCGCCCAGCAGCGCCACCGCGTACCCGCCGTCCACGCACACCACGCCCGGGTCGGACCGTTCGTCACGCAGCAACGGCGCGACGAGCCGCACGGTCGCCTCCGTGCCGAGGAAGAACACCGCCGACCCCAGCCGCGGCCACAACGCGCGCAACGCGGGCCTTACCGGACCGTCCGGCACCACCGCGTCCGGCCCGAGGAACCCGGCCAGCTCGACCGCGGCCCGCCGCCCACGCCCGCCGGCGGCGAACACCCCGATCAAGCCTTCTTCCTTCCGTTCAGCACGGTCACCGGGTTGGTGGCCAGCAACGTGCCGCCGGTCAGCCGGGCGGCGGACAGCTGGCTGCCCTCGACCTCGTAACCGGCCTCCAGCAAGGCGTCCCGTGCGGGCACCACGCGGTCCAGGTCCGGGGTCGCCACCACGATCCGCCGGGCGCCCGACCGCACGCACCGCCGCACCACGTCCGGGCCACCGCCGCCGACGAACACCGCGTCCGGCCGGGGCAGCTCGCCCGCGTCGGCCAGCTCCGCCTCGACCACCCGCACGTCCACGCCGTGCGCGGAGGCGTTGGCGATGATCCGCACGCACTGCACCGGGTCGCGTTCCACCGCGACGACCGCCGCGCCGAGCCGCGCGCACTCGACGCCGATCGCGCCGGGGCCCGCGCCCACGTCCCAGATCAGCACGCCGGGGCGCGGGCCGAGCCGGGCCAGCACCAGCGCCCGCACCTCGGCCACCGCGATCATGCCTTCGCGGTGCGCGAAATCGTCGTCCGGCAACGCCCAGCCCTCGCCCTCGGGCGCGAAGTTCTGCTCCGCCAGGCACAGGATCGCGCCCGGCTCGGACCACGGCCGCGCCACCGCGTCCGCCGGGTCCACAGTGGACAGACCGGCGGCGGACTCGACCACCAGCGTCCGCCGCCACCCGGCCAGCCCGCGGGCCAGCTCGGCCGGGTCGGCGCCGGACACCACGACCGCGGGCCGCGCCCGGCACACGTTCAGCGCGTGCCGGGGGCCCACCGCCTCGGCGTCCACCACGGTGACCTCGGCCCAGGAACGACCGGCTTCGGTGACGAACCGGTGCAGCGCGACGACGTCCATGTCAGTTGGCACGCCTGTTCTTCTTCGTCCGCGATCCGGTCGGCTTGCGCGGCGTCGTGCTCGCCCGCACGGTGGGCGGCGAGGGCTTCGCGGCGGCGGCGACCACCGGCTTGGGCTTCGGCTTCGCCTCCGATTCCGCGGGCCGCGGCGCACCGGTCACCGGCCCGGTTTCGGCGACCTCGCTTGGGGCGGCCTCGTTTTGGGCCGGCTCCGGCACCTCCACGACCAGTTCCAGCACCGGCTCGCGGACCGGCTCGGGCTTCGCCTTCGGCTGCCCGGGACGCTTGGTGCGCGCCCTCTCCTGCCAGTCGTGCACCGCCGACCACGCCGCCGCCGACGGCGACTCCGGGTCCGGCCGACTCTCCGTCAACGGCTGGACGCCCCGCGACTGCCGGCTTTCCGACTGCCGGCTTTCCGACGGTGGCTGGACGTCCGGCAGTGGTGCGGAATCCAGCAGTGGCTGGACATCCGCGACCGGCCGGACCCGCTTGGACCACTTCGACGTCCGCGGCCGGCGCACCGGCTCGTCACCCTCGACCACCGCGGCACGGCGGCGGGGCGTGGACTGCGCGAGCACCTTGCCGATCAGGAACAGCGTGGTGCGGTAGAGCTTGTGCTCCTTGACGCACGCCTCCAGCTCGCCGAGCGTGGTCTGCGCGACCGTCTCGTCCGGCCAGGAAACCTTGTACGCCACCACGACCGGCGTGTCGTCCGCGTAACCACCCGCACGCAACTGCTCGACCAGCAGACCGGTGCGCGCGCCCGACGCGGAGATCGCCATCGTGGTGCCGTGCGCGGCGAACTCCCTGATGTGCTCGGCGCTCTCGGGACCGGCCAGCAGCAGCGACTGGGCGACGTCCGAAGTGGTCAGCTCACGGCCGACGGACGCCGCGGCGGCGGAAATGTGGGACACGCCGGGCACCACGTCGATCTCCAGGCCCAGCCGACGGCACACGTCCTGCTGGTCGCGCAGGCCGCCCCACAGCGCCGGATCGCCCGCGTGCAGCCGCACGACCTTCAGCTTGCCCGCCGACGAGCGCCGGTACACCTCGGCCACTTCGGACTCGGTGACCCGGGAGAAGTCGACCAGCTCGGCGTCCGGGCGGGCGTGCTCGCGCACGCACTCGACCTCGATGACACCGGGCGACCACAACACGACGTCGGCCTCGGCTATCCGCTTCGCGCCGCGGACGGTGATGAGATCGGCGGCGCCGGGACCGGCGCCCACGAAGGAGACCCGACCAGTCATCACAACTGCTCCCCACGACGTGTTCGGCTTGGTGGGCAAGGACCGTACCGCGCGAGCGCGATCCGCTGTCGAGTGGCCGCTATCGAGTGGCCTCGAAGCGCACGGACTCGGTCGCGCAGGCCCGCACGAAGCGGGTCACGGCTTCCGGTGACGACGCCGGATGGGTGTGCAGGTACGACGCGTGCACGCGGCCGACCACGAATCCCTCGGCCACCGGGCGCAGGTCGTGGCCGCGCCACTGCCAGGCCGGGCGCGCGCCGTGCGGGACGCTCAACGCGGTGCGGTGGAACTCGTGCCCGGTGATCCGGGAGCCGGCGCGGGCCAGCACGGAGTCCCGTGGTGCGACGGCGTCGCGGTAGCCGAGCGTGAGGCGGGACGTCATCGCGCCGTCCGCGTCGATCACGCCGCACATCGGCACGCCGTCCAAGGACTTCGCCAGGTACAGCAGGCCGCCGCACTCGGCGTGCACGGGCGCACCGGCGCGTGCGAGAGCGGTGACGGCGGCGCGCAGCTTCTCGTTCGCGGACAGCTCGGCGGCGTGCTGCTCGGGAAAACCGCCGGGCAGCACGAGACCGGCGGTGCCGTCGGGCAGGGTCTCGTCGCGCAGCGGGTCGACCACGACGACGTCCGCGCCCGCCGCCGTCAGCAACTCCACCTGCTCGGCGTAGCCGAACGTGAACGCGGCGCCGCCCGCGACGGCGATCCTCGGCGAGCCCGGGACAACGTCCACTTCGGCGTGCGGATCCCACGTCGGCACGGCCATCGCGGGAACTTCGGCGGCGAGCCGGCGCACCGCGTCCAGGTCGACGTGCTTGGCGACCGCGTCGGCGATGGCGTCCACGGCGGCGGTCGCGGCCGGACCGTGCTCGGCGGCGGTGACCAGACCCAGGTGCCGGGACGGGAGCGCGAACTTCGCGTCACGCGGGAGCACGCCGAGCACCTCCAGCCCGACCTCCGCGCACGCGCCGCGCAGCACGTGTTCGTGCCGGGCCGAGCCGACCTGGTTCAGCACCACGCCGCCGAGCCGCACGGTCGGGTCGTAGCCGCGGAAGCCGTGCAGCAGGGCGGCGAGGCTGCGACTCTGGCCGCGGGCGTCGACCACGAACAGCACAGGCGCGGACAGCAGCTTGGCGACGTGCGCGGTGGACCCGATGCCCTCGGTGTCGACCCGGCCGTCGAACAGGCCCATCACGCCTTCCACCACGGCCAGGTCGCAGCCGCGCGCGCCGTGCGCGAACAGGCTCGCCACCCGGTGCTCGCCGACCATGACCGGGTCGAGGTTGCGGCCCGGACGGCCGGTGGCGACCGAGTGGTAGCCGGGGTCGATGTAGTCGGGGCCGACCTTGAAGGGGGCGACCTTGTCGCCCGCCCGGCGCAGCGCCGCCATCAGGCCGGTGGCCACGGTGGTCTTGCCGCTGCCCGACGCGGGCGCGGCGACCACCAGCCGGTTCACCACTCGATCCCCTTCTGCCCCTTCTGGCCCGCGTCCATCGGGTGCTTGACCTTGGTCATCTCCACCACCAGGTCGGCGGCTTCGACGAGCTTGTCCGGCGCGTGCCGGCCGGTGATGACGACGTGCTGGTGGCCGGGCCGGTTCCGAAGGGTCTCGACCACCTCGTCCACGTCCACCCAGCCCCAGTGCAGGGGGTAGGTGAACTCGTCCAGCACGTACATGCCGTGCTGTTCGGCGGCGAGGCGGCGGGCGATCTCCTGCCAGCCTTCGCGGGCGGCGGCGGCGTGGTCGTCCTCGGTGCCCTGCTTCCGGGTCCAGGACCAGCCCTCGCCCATCTTGTGCCACTCGACCGGGCCGCCTTCGCCGGTCTGGTCGTGGAGGCGGCCGAGCGCGCGGAAAGCCGACTCCTCGCCGACCTTCCACTTCGCCGACTTCACGAACTGGAAGACGCCGACGGACCAGCCCTGGTTCCATCCGCGGAGCGCGAGTCCGAAGGCGGCGGTCGACTTGCCCTTCATCTCGCCGGTGTGCAGCACGGTCAGCGGGCGGTTGCGGCGCTGGCGGGTGCTGAGGCCGTCGTTCGGGATGGCGGATGGTTGACCTTGGGGCATTTCGACGCTCCTACGCTGCTCGTGCGGCGCGCACGACGCCGGCGACCTGGTCCGCGGACAGCTCTTCCAGGCGCAGGCACGCGGCCTCCATCGCACCGGCCACCCGTGCGGCCAGGCCGAGCCGGATCGGGCCGTGCTCGCAGTCGACCACGACGGACGCCACCCGGTCCGCCGCCAGCAGCCCGGCCGCGCGCAGCGCGTCACGCATCGGGTCACCGCCGGACCCGGTCGCCGTGGCACGGCCGTCGGTGAGCAGGACCAGCAGCGCACGGCGGCGCGGGTCGCGGACGCGTTCGGTCTCGAGCACGCGGCGGGCGCGGAGCAGGCCGTCGGCGAGCGGGGTACGGCCGCCTGTGCGCAGGTCGCGCAGTCTGGCCGCCGCCGCGTCGACCGAGTTCGTCGGCGGCAGGGCGACGTGGGCCTCGCGGCCCCGGAACGTCACTACGCCGACCTTGTCCCGTCGCTGGTAGGCGTCGCGGAGCAGGGAGATCACCGCGCCGGTCACCGCCGACATCCGCTGCCGCGCGGCCATCGAGCCGGATGCGTCGACCACGAACAGCACGAGGTTGCCCTCTTTGCCCTCGCGCACCGACAGCCGCAGGTCGGCGCCGCGCAGTTCCAGGCCCGGACCGCTGCGGCCCCGTGCGGACTGGTGGGGGGCGGCTGCGGCGAGGGTGCCTAGTAGGTGCAGGCCTGCGCCGTCCATAGTGGACGATCGGACCACGCGGCCGGTGCGGGCGCGGGCTCGTGAGCGTTTGCCCGGTGCGCCCTCGCCTACGCCTGGGACCTGCAACAAGCGGGCGCGGAACGCGGGGGCGGGGGTGGAGGAGGGAGTGGAGGCGGGGGCGGGGGCGGGCGGGTGGTCGGTTGAGTTGGGGTTTTGAGCGTCCGAAGTGTCCGAAGCGTCCGAAGTGGACTCGGGCGGTGGTGGGTCGCTGGGCGGCGATGAGCCGCCGCCGTCGTCGTCCGGGTCCTCGGGACCCTCCGGGCCGTCCTCGGGCTCCTGAGCGGCGTCCGCGCCCTGCTGGAGCGCATCGTTCAGCTGATCCTCCTCCAACCCCGGCTCGTCGAACGGATCACGGCGCTTGCGGTGCGGCAACGCCAACCGGACGGCCGCCTCCACGTCCTCCTCCGCCACCTCCTCAGCACCACGCCAAGCAGCGTGCGCGGTGGCGGTGCGGGCTACTACCAGGTCCGCGCGCATCCCGTCCACCTCGAACGCCGCGCAGATCCCGGCGATGCGGCGCAGCTCCGCGTCCGGCAGCGTCACGCCCTTCAGCCGGTCCCGCGCGGCGACGATTCGGCGGGCCAGGTCCGCGTCCGCCTCGGCCCACCGGGCGGCGAACCCCTCGGGGTCGGCCTCGTACGCCAACCGCCGCCGGACGACCTCCGTGCGGGTCGGCACGTCCCGTGAAGCGCGAACCGCGACCGTGAGGCCGAAACGGTCCAGCAGCTGCGGGCGCAGCTCGCCTTCCTCCGGGTTCATGGTGCCCACGAGAAGGAACGACGCGGCGTGCGACACGGACACGCCCTCGCGCTCGACGTGCGCGCGGCCCATCGCAGCGGCGTCCAGCAGCAGGTCCACGAGGTGGTCGTGCAGCAGGTTCACTTCGTCCACGTACAGGACACCCCGGTGCGCGGCGGCCAGCAGACCCGGCTGGTAGGCGCGGACGCCCTCGGTCAGGGCGCGTTCCAGGTCCAGCGAGCCGATCAGCCGGTCCTCGGTCGCGCCGACGGGCAGTTCGACCAGCCTGGCCGGGCGGCGTTCCGACGGGTGGCGTTCCGACGGGTGGCGTTCCGAGCCGTGGCCGTGCGGCCCGTCCGGGCAGTCCGTCCGAACGTCCGGATCACAGCCGAACCGACACCCTGGCACCACGTCCAGCTCGGGGAGCAGCGCGGCGAGCGCCCGGACCACGGTCGACTTCGCGGTCCCCTTCTCACCTCTGACGAGCACCCCGCCGATACCGGGGTGCACGGCGTTGAGCAGCAGAGCCGTGCGGAGGTCGTCATGTCCGACGACAGCGGAAAAGGGGAAACGCGCGCCCATGCGGCGGTGTCCTTCCTCGGGTGTCCACGCCCGTGTCCGGTTCGATGAGTCGGGGGTCGAGTTCCTGACTCCCGGATCCCAAGGCCCGGTCACAGTGGCGGGACCGTGCCGGATTCGCACCGGCTTCCTCGCGCACCCCCTCTACAGCCTGGGCATCGTCGCACTTCGCCCGGCGTGCTCCAAGTCCCGGACCGGGATGCCGGGGGCGAGCGTCGTCACACCGGCGGCGAGGCGTTCCCCCAATCGGACGCGCACGCTCAACGGCGCGCGGAACGACAGCAGGCCCAGCATCGGCGGCGGCACGGCCGAGGCGAGCCGGAGGTCGGGGAACCGGCGGGCGGTCTCCCGCAGCACGACTTCCGCCTCCAGCCGGGCCAAGCCCGCGCCGAGGCAGAAGTGCCTGCCGTAGCCGAACGCCAGGTGTTTGCGGGCGTTCGGCCGGGCGGGGCAGAACCGCTCGGGTTCCGGGAAGACCTCCGGGTCCGAGCCGCTGCCGGCGAGCATCAGCAGCAACGGCGCGCCCGCCGGGATGTCGACGCCGGAGAGGGTGACCGGCTCGGCCGCGATCCGCCGCCACGTGTTCACCGGCGCGTCCCGTCGCAGCACCTCTTCGACGCACGCGGCGGCCATGCCGGGTTCGTCCAGCCGTGACCACAGGTCGCCGTGCCGCAGCACCGCGTGGAACGCCGCGCTCAGCAGCTGGGTCGTCGTCTCCTGGCCGGCGATCAGCAGGAAGTAGCAGAGGCCGGCGGCGTCCCGGATCGGCACGTCGTCCGCCCGCAGTGCGCCGAACAGGTCGTCACCGGCCGGGTCGGCGGCCTTGATCCGCGCGGTCAGCCACTGGTGGAAGGCGGCGGCGGGCTTCGCCAGCTCGTACTGCCGCTCCACGGTGACGTCACCCCAGAACAGTTCCAACGACGCCGTGCTCCACGCCTTGAGCGCGTCGATGTCCACGTCATCGATGCCCATGACCTCCATGAGCACGATCGCGGGCAGGTCGCGGGCCAGCACGGGGTGCAGGTCGACCTCGCCGCCGCGCAGCCGATCAAGCCGTTCCCCGGTGAGCCGCGCGATCCGTGGCTCCATCGCAGCGACCCGTGCGGGGGTGAGGAAGCGGGCGACCAGTCGCCTCAGGTCGCCGTGGGTGTCGGTGCCGTTGTTGGCCAGCGTCGGGGGCAGCGAGAACCCGGCGCGCGCGAGGACCCGCAGCACCGGGCGCGGGATCGGGGTCACCGCGGTCAGCGCGTTGTCCGGGTGGAACCGGCCCGGGTCTGCCAGCACCGCGCGCACGTCGTCGTAGCGGCTGACCAGCCACAACCCGGTGCGCTCGTCGCGGTGGACCGGCGCGCTGTCCCGCAGCGAGCGCAGGTCGGCCGGCCCGGCCTGGAAGAGGTCCACGCCGGCACGGTAGCCGTCGGATGCGACACTGCCGGCGTGAGTGTGCGCACAGGTGAGTCGGTGTTCGACTGGATCGACACGCGGGCCGAAGCCCGCGCGAAAGCCGGTCTGGCCCGCCGGGTCCGGCCTCGTCCGGCCGACTCGACCGACCTGGACCTGGCGTCGAACGACTACCTCGGTCTGGCCCGGGACAAGCGGGTGACCGGGGCCGCCGCCGCGGCCACTTTGCGCTGGGGCGCGGGCTCCACCGGGTCACGGCTGGTCACCGGGTCCACCGAGCTGCACACGGAACTGGAGTACGAGCTCGCGAACTTCTGCGGCGCGCAGTCGGCGCTGGTGTTCTCGTCGGGCTACCTGGCGAACCTGGCGGCGTTGACGGCGCTGTCCGGTCCGGGCACGGCGATCGTGGCGGACCAGCACATCCACGCTTCGCTGATCGACGGGACGAAGCTGTCCAAGGCTGATGTGGTCGTCGCCGGGCACTGCGATGTCCCGCAGGTGACGCATGCCCTGGCAACGCGCGGCAAGCGGCGGGCGCTGGTGGTGACCGACTCGGTGTTCTCCGTGGACGGCGACCTCGCGCCCCTCGCGGAGCTGTCCGCCGTGTGCCGTGAGCACGACGCGGCGTTGATCGTGGACGACGCGCACGGTCTCGGTGTCGTCGGCGACGGCGGGCGGGGCGCGGTGCACGCGGCGGGTCTGGCGAAGGCGCCGGACGTGGTGACCACGGTGACGCTGTCCAAGTCGCTCGGCGCGCAGGGCGGTGCGGTGCTCGGGTCGGGCCGGGTGATCCGGCATCTGGTCGACACCGCGCGCACGTTCATCTTCGACACCGGTCTTGCGCCGGCCAGCGTGGCGGCGTCCTTGGCCGCGTTGAGGATCCTGCGGGAGGAGCCGGAACGTCCGGCGCGGGCGCTGGACGTCGCGCAGGACCTGGCGTTCCGGTTGAAGGAGAAGGGTTTCCTGGTCAGCACGCCGACCGCGGCCGTCGTGTCGATCCAGGCGCCCTCGCCCGAGGCTGCGTTCGCGTGGGCCGAGGCGTGCCGCACTCAGGGCGTGGTCGTCGGCTGCTTCCGGCCGCCGTCGGTGCCGGACCGGATCTCCCGCCTGCGGCTCACGGCGCGCGCCGACCTGTCCGACGGTGAGATCGAACGCGCCGTGCGGGTGATCACGGAGACCGGCGCATCCGCAGGTGCGGTATCCCGTCGTCCATGAACTCCGCGCCTTGCGGCTCGAAGCCGAACGAGGCGTAGAAGTCGGCCACGTAGGTCTGGGCGTCCAGCACGCACTCGGCCCGCCCGACCTCGGCGAGTGCCGCTTCCATCAGCCGACGGCTGTAGCCGCGGCCACGGGCGGCGCGGGCCGTGCAGACCCGGCCGATGCGGTAGCCGCCGTCGGGTTCCTCCAGCAGCCGCAGGTACGCCTCCGGCTGCCCTGATCCTTCGGATTCCAGCCAGAAGTGCCGGGTGCCGGGCTCCAGGTCACGCCCGTCCAGCTCCGGGTAGACGCAGTTCTGCTCGACCACGAACACCTCGCCGCGCAGCTTGAGCACGGCGTAGAGCTGCGTGGGCGTCAGGTCGGCCGACCACTGCCGGCGCAGCGTCGCCGGGTACGGGTGTGAGCGCACCACACTGTGGTACCACAGTCTCAGATTCGGTCGAGGTACCGGCTCAACCGGGTGTAGACGCCGGGTTGGCCCGGCCGGGCGCAGCCGCGACCGTAGGAGACGACGCCGACGAGTTCGCCGCCGACCGTGAGCGGGCCGCCGGAGTCGCCCGCGCAGGCGTCCTTGCCGCCCTCCGGGTAACCCGCGCAGAGCATCCCGCCGGGCCGGTAGTCGGGGACGTCCGCGGCGCACTCGTCGTCGGCGCGGATCGGCACCTCGACCTCGTGCAGCCTGCGGCTCGGCGGGGCCAGTTCGCCGGTCCGGCCCCAGCCGTAAACGGTCGCCGGTCCCGGCGCGGCGTCGGCGATGCGGATCGGCCGGTACGGCAGCGCGTCGGCGAGGGTGAGTGTCGCCACGTCGTGGCCGGCGGACACGTCGGTGAACTCGGGGTGCCGCCAGACGGCGGTGACCTTGGCGGTCCGACCGGTGCCGGTGTCGAGATCGGCGCGGCCCGCCACGGCGGTCACCTCGGTCGGGACGCGGTCGCGGAAGCCCAGAGCGGTCTGCTCCACCACGCAGTGCGCCGCGGTGACGACCTTGTCGGGGCCGATCAGCGCGCCGCCGCAGAAGAAGTTGCCCGCCGCGTCGAACAGGGCCACCGCCCACGGTTCGGGCGGCGCCTCGCGTCCGCCCACGATCGCGTCCGCCGGGAGGGCGGACAGGACCAGCACGAGAACGGCGAAGACCGGCGCGCTGATGCGCATGGAGCACCTTTCTACGGCGAGTGGCTGGACGACGACCGAAGGTAGCGGAGCGGTCCAGCGCGCGGCAGCAGGGTATGGAAACCGGAAAATCTATTGTTAAGATGCGTTGTCACCGAAGATTTCACTGCATGTGGGCTGGATCACGACGATCTGTCCGGATCACGAGGGAGGTTTCCGATGCACCTGGACTTCACGCAGCTGCCGGCGTTCCTGATCGCCTGCGCGGTGGTCGTGCTGACGCCGGGCGTGGACGCCTTCCTCCTGCTGCGCACCTCGATGCGCTCGGGCATCCGGTCCGGCCTGCTGGCGCTGGCCGGCATCCACACCGCGGCCTTCATCCAGGTGGCGCTGGTGATCTCGGGCCTCGGCGTGGTGATCGCCCGCTACCCCGCGGTGCTGACCGGGCTGCGCTGGATCGGCGCGGCGTACCTGCTCTACCTGGCGGTGTCGATCACGCGAGGGCTGTTGCGGCGCACGGCGGGCGAGACGGTCGCGGTCACGCCCCGGCCGTTCCAGCAGGGGTTCCTGACCAACATCACCAACCCGAAGATGCTGCTGTTCTCCCTGGCGTTCCTGCCGCAGTTCATCGGCGGCGGCGACCCGCCGTACCAGCTCGGGATGCTGGCCGCCGTGTTCCTCGGGCTGGCCGCGTTGTGGGAGCTGACGATCGTGGTGGCCGCGGCGCGCGTCGCCGGATCGTTGCGCCGGCCCGGTGTGACGACGGCGCTGGACGCGGTGTGCGCGGCGGTGTTCGTGACCATGTCGGTCGGACTGGTGCTGTAACCCCGCAGACCCGAGACCGTCGGCTTCGAAAACCCCTGGCTCCGAGAGCATCCGAGACCGGGCGTGCGGGCCCCCGAGGCCCGGGGGTCCGCACGCCTGCCCGGCCTGTCACGCGACCAGTTGCGCCTCGATCGCGTCCGCGTAGGCGAGCACCCTGGTGTAGATGCCAGGCCTGTTCCTCCGGGCGCAACCTTCACCCCAAGAGGTGATGCCGATCAGCTTCCCGCCGGCCACGAGCGGGCCGCCCGAGTCGCCCTGGCACGTGTCCACGCCACCCTCCGGGTAGCCCGCGCACGTCATCTCCGCCGGGTCGTACTGCAAGTACACGTCCGCGCAGTCGGCGTCCGCCATCACCGGCACGGTCGCTCCAAGCAGGTACCGCGACACCGCGCCCTGCTCGCTCGTCCGACCCCAGCCCAGCACCCGACCGGGCGTGCCCGGCGCGTAGAGCGACTCGTCCTGCGGACCCGCCAGCGGCAGCGGCCGTTCCGCCATCGCGTCGCGCAACGTCAGCACCGCGACGTCCGCACCCTGGTCCGCCGTCAGGTAGTCCGAGTGCACCCAGATGTCGGTCACCCGGACGACCCGGCCCTGGTCGCTGTTCTTGTCCTCGCGGCCCACCACGACCCGCGTGTTCCGCGGTGTCCGGCCCGCCGCGCAGTGGGCGGCGGTGACCACCTTGGTCGGCGCGACCAGCGTGCCGCCGCAGAACTGGTAGCCACCGGAGTCCGCCAGGTACACCACCCACGGATGCTCCGCGATGGACACCCGTTCACCGCCCACCACACGATCGTCCACCACCCGGCCCACCGCGGTGTCGTCCGCCGTGGCGGTGCCCGCGAGAGCCATCAACATCGTCATCAACAACGCGGCAAGCCGCATCGCCCCTCCTCCTGATCTAAGGCGTCAGGAGGAGGTTAGCCAGAACGGACGATTCCGCTGGGCCAACAGGCCTAGTTCGCCCCGGTGAACTTGCTGCGCACCTTGTCCGCCGCGCCCGACAGCACGTCGCCGAACTCGTTGAACACCTTGATCAGCGGGTCCTCGGACTGGGCCGCCGAGTCCTTGTAGGACCGGGCCGCCGACTTGATGTCCTCGGTGAACGAGCTCGTCGGCCGGTCGTCCTCGCGCTTCGCGTACTCGCCCGTGAGGATGGCGCGGTAGTCCTCGCCTGCCGCCCACCGCTGCAACTCGGCCGCACGCACGACCGCGAGCGGGTGGGTCAGCGGCCACGTCCGGATGAGCTTGAGCACGCTGTCCCGCACGTCCTCGACCTGCTCGTACTCCTTGGCCTGCTTCAGGAACTCGGTGGTGTCGACCTGGCTGAGGTCCATGCCGCCCGCCATGGCCACGTGCACGCGCAGCGCGGCGGCCGGGTCCTGCACGCACAGCAGGCCGGCGCGGTCGCACGTCAGCTCCGTCTTGCGGTACCACTCGCACAGCGCCGCGATGACCGCGCGGATCGCCCAGTAGCCGACCGGCATCCAGCCCAGGCCGTACTGCAACTGCATGAGCCGTTGCAGGATCGTCTGGTACAGCGCGTGGCCGGACAGCACGTGGCCCATCTCGTGGCCGATGGCGAACCGCAGGCCGTCCGCGTCCAGCAGTTCGATCAGGCCCGTGGTGAGCACGATGAACGGCTTGTCGATGCCCAGCGTCATGGCGTTCGGCACCGGGTCGCGCTTGACGAACAGCTCCGGCACCGGGTCGACGTCCAGCGTCGCCGCCGTCTCCAGCCGGAGCCGGTCCAGCTCCGGGTACTGCTTCGGACCCACCCTGACGCTCGACGCCAGGTAACCCAGGCGTTCACCCCGTTCGGTGAACGCGCCCGCCACCGCCTGCAACACCGGGCCGATGCCCGGCACCGCGCGCAAGACCGCCAACGCCCCCCTGTCGACCGGGTGCTCGTACGCCCGCGGGCTGATGCCGGGGAAACGAACCCGAGCGGTCGACCGTTCGATCTCCTCGCTGCTCATCACTCCACAGTGCCACGACCCGCCACCGGCCTCCTCCCGAACGGGCGAATCGGCGTGCACACTGGCCCGGTGAACGCAGACGTGCTCGGCGCCGACTACGAAACCCGCACGCTGCCCCTGGGCGGCGACACGACCGCCACGCTGGTCCGCCGGTGCGCGCAGCCCGCGGTCCGGGGCGCGGTGCTGTACGTGCACGGTTTCGCGGACTACTTCTTCCAGCGCCACGTGGCCGAGCACTTCACCGCGCGCGGTTTCGACTTCTACGCCATCGACCTGCGGGCGTACGGGAGGTCGTTGCGGCCCGGCCAGGTGGCGAACTACGTGACCGACGTGGCCGAGCACTTCGAGGAGATCGACGCGGCGGTGCGGGTGATCCGCGAGGAGGACGGCCACCGTCACCTCGTGGTGATGGGGCACTCGACCGGCGGGCTGATCACGAGCCTGTGGGCGCACGAGCGGCGGTCGGACGACGTGCTGGACGCGTTGGTGCTCAACAGCCCGTGGCTGGACCTGGCCGAGCCTTGGCTGCTGCGGACCGTGGGGACGGCGTTGGTCCGCGGTGTCGGCCGGTTCGCGCCGCGGCTCGTGCTGAAGCCGGGGATGGGCCCGGTGTACGGCGAGAGCATCCACCGCGACCACCACGGCGAGTGGGACTTCGACACGTCGTGGAAGCCGATCGAGGCGTTCCCCATCCACGCCGGGTGGCTGCGCGCGATCCGCCGCGCGCACGCGCAGGTCCATCGCGGGTTGGACGTCCGGGTGCCGGTGCTGCTGCTGCGGTCCGAGCGCAGCCTGCTGCACGCGAAGCGGTGGACGCCGGAGACGATGACGGCGGACACGGTGCTGGACGTGGAGCACATGGTGCGGTGGGGGCCGGGGATCGGGAACCAGGTGACGATGGTGTCGATCGACGGCGGGATGCACGACCTGTTCCTGTCCGCGGAACCGGTGCGGCGGCGGGCGTTGGCCGAGGTGGACGAGTTCCTGGACCAGCTCTGACCCGCCCGTGACTCGTCGGACGGGACGCTTCGCGGGGTGGTGCGTCACGCTTCGCAGAGGTCCCCTCCCGAGGGACCCCTGGTTTGATTTTACCGGCAGGGTCCGACAATTCCGTGTGCTCAGCGGAGGTGCTCGACCGCCAGCCGCGCCGCCGTCCCGATGACCGCGTCCGCCGCCGGCAGGGTGAACGCGGTGCTCGCGCTGCGGGTGAACACGGCCACCGCGTAACGCCCGCCGTCCGGGTACTCGACCACGCCGATCTCGTTGCGCACCGTCGGCAGCGTGCCGGTCTTGCCCGCCACCCGCACGTCGTCGAACGGGAAACCGGACGCCAGCCGGTGCGGCCACACCTGCAACGCCATGATCCGCCGGATCGGCGCGCACTCGTCGTGCAGCCACACGTGCCGCAGCAACGTGGTCAGGTCGCGCGGTGTGCCGCGGTTCGTCTGGGTCGGGTCCAGGGCGCGAAGTCGTGACAGCACAACGGGATCCGCCAACGCGCGAGGCAACTCGCCGGGTGCGGCGTCCTCGGCCATGGTGCGGGCGAAGTCCCTGGCCCGGTGCACCACGACGGTCTTGTCCAGGTGCAACTCGCGGAGCGTGCGGTTGACCTCGTCCAGGCCGATCAGGTCGACCAGGGCGTCCGCGGCGGCGTTGTCGGACACGGTGAGGGCGAGGTAGGCCAGGTCGCGCAACGACATCGTGACCGGGTCGAGCATGCCGCCGACACCGGTCGGGCCGGTGCTGCGGTCGTGGTCGAGGGTGATCCGGCGGGTCAGGTCGAGGCCGCTGTGGTGCAGGGTGACGACCAGCGGGATCTTGAACACGCTCGCCAGCACCACGGGATCGTCCGCGCCGACCGACACCTCGCGTTCGGGGTGGTCGAGGTCGACGGCGTGCAGGCGTCCGGTGACCCCGGCGTCGGCGAACGCGGCGCGCACCTTGGCGGCGGCCCGTGCGGCGGCTCGTGCGGCGGTCATCTGGGCTCCTGTCGGTGGATACCCCGGCGTTCACGCCGGGGCTGAAACCGGTGCTTTCGACCGCATCGGCAAGGTCTATTCGCCGGTGCGTTAATGTCCGAGGGGTGTCGTCGGTGTCGATGGTGAAGCGGGCGTTCCGGTACCGCTTCTTTCCGTCTGCGGCGCAGGAAGTGGAGTTGTCGCGCACGTTCGGGTGTGTGCGGGTGGTCTACAACCGGGCGTTGGAGACCCGCACTGCGGCGTGGTACGGCGAGCACCGTCGGGTGAATTACATGCAGACCTCGGCCCTGCTCACGGAGTGGAAGAAGACCGACGGCCTGGGGTTTCTCAACGAGGTGTCGTCGGTGCCGTTGCAGCAGTCGCTGCGGCACTTGCAGTCGGCGTTCACCGCGTTCTGGGAGAAACGGTCCCGCTATCCGCGGTTCAAGTCCCGCAAGCGGGGCAGGGCTTCCGCGGAGTACACCCGGTCGGCGTTCCGTTGGCGTGACGGCCGGTTGACGTTGGCGAAGATGGCCGAGCCGTTGGACGTCGTGTGGTCGAGGCCGCTGCCCGAGGGCGCCGAGCCGTCCACGGTGACCGTGTCGCGTGACCCGGCCGGCCGGTGGCACGTGTCGATCCTGGTCGAGACCACCGTCGCCCACGCCCCACCCGTCGACCGCGTGGTGGGCGTCGACGCCGGGATCACCTCCCTGCTCACCCTCTCCACCGGGGAGAAGATCACCAACCCGAGGCACGAACGACGGGACCGGGAACGGCTGGCCGGCGCCCAGCGGGCGCTGGCCCGCAAGGAGAAGGGCTCCGCGAACCGGGCGAAGGCCCGGCTGCGTGTCGCGCGTGTCCACGCCCGCATCGCCGACCGCCGCCGGGACCTGTTGCACAAGCTGACCAGTCGACTCGTCCGGGAGAACCAACTGGTCGTGATCGAGGACCTGGCAGTCCGCAACATGGTCAAGAACCGGTCGTTGGCCCGCGCGATCTCCGACGCGGGCTGGTCGGATCTGCGGTCGATGCTGGAGTACAAGTGCGACTGGTACGGCCGTGACCTGGTCGTGGTCGACCGGTGGCTGCCCTCCAGCAAGACCTGCTCGCACTGCGGGCACCTGCTCGACACGCTGCCGCTGCGGGTGCGCGAGTGGACCTGCCCCGGCTGCGGGGCACGGCACGATCGCGACGTGAACGCCGCGCGCAACATCCTGGCCGCCGGGCAGGCGGTCACAGCCTGTGGAGCCGGAGTAAGACCGACCCGACACTAGTCGGCGAGGCATCCGGCGAAACCTCCCTTCCGGGGAAGAAGAAACAGGAACTGCCGGGCGCGAACCCGGCGGGGAATCCCCTCCCTTCAGGGAGGGGAGGTTGTCAAGACAGGTACTCCGCGGCCGGGCGCGGGTAGCGCGGCAACGTTCCCTCGGCGTGCCGCATCCCTTGTGCGGTAAGGACTTCCGTGACGGCGTCGGCGAACGCGGCCACCGCGGGTGTGTGGCCTCCGCGCGGCCATGCCGCCGATGTCCGCCACAGCAGCGGGTTGCCGCGCAACGGCCGCCACGCCGCGTCCACCGGCGGTGCGACACCGTCGTGCAACGCCACCGCGCCGCCCGCCAGCACCAGGCCCAACGCGAACTCCGGGTTGCCGGCCTGGTGCACCTCGGCGGGCGTGTAGCCGTGACGGGCGCAGGTCGTCAGCACTTCGTCGTGCAGCGCGGGAGCGGTGACGCGCGGGAACAGGACCAGTGCCAGGCCGTTCAGGTCGGCCAGCCGGACGTCCGCGGCGGCCGTGAGTGGGTGGTCGCGGGGCAGCAGGACGCCGAGCGGGCTGGTCAGGACCGGTCCCAGGCTCAGCCACGACACGTCGAACGGGAACCGCAGCACGCCGACGTCCAGGCTCCGGTCGGCGAGGGCGCGCAGTTGCTCGGCGGTGCCGATCTCCTTCAACTTCAGCTCCACGGGGCTGCGGCGGCGGAACGCGGGCAGCAGCGCGGCCACCGCCCGTCCACCCAGGTCCGGCGGCACGCCCGCGCGCAGCGAGCCGGCTTCGCCGTCGCGGAAACGGCCGGCCAACGCCCGCAGCCGGTCCTCACCCGCCAGCATGCCGCGGGCTTCGGTGAGGATCCGGCGGCCGGCGTCGGTGAGCGCGACGTGCCGGGCGTCGCGGTCGAACAGCCGGACGCCGAGCTCCCGTTCCAGGCGTTGGATGCTCTGCGACAGCGGCGGCTGGGACATGTGCAACCGGGCCGCGGCACGCCCGAAGTGCAGCTCCTCGGCCACCGCCAAGAAGTACCGCAGGTGCCGCAGCAGGTCCACGAGCAGCGATGATAGTGGTTCGGATATCGCTGCCAGGGTGATATCGGACTTGGACACGTGTGGTGGGCCGCTGGTCTTGTTGGTGGCATGTGCGTGAGCAGACGACAGGTGTTGATCGGTTCGGCGGCCGTCGCGGTGGCGGGTGCGGGGCTGCCGGGGGCGCCGGCGTTCGCGTCGGGTCGCAGTGGGGTGAGCCTGCGCTGGCTGGGGGTCGCGGGGTGGGAGTTGCTGTTCGACGGGCGGCGGGTGCTGATCGACCCGTACCTGAGCCGGCTGCCGGTGTTCGACAAGGAGGGGAAGTTCATCGCCGACTACCCGTTGTCGGTGCGGAAGGAGTTGGTGGACCAGCACCTGGGCGCGCGGCCGGAGCTGGTGCTGGCGACGCACGGGCACTACGACCACCTGCTGGAGATCCCGTACGTGGTCGAGAAGCACGGTTCGCGCGTGATCGGCGCCGAGACCCACCGGCACCTGCTGACGGCGCAGGGCGTGCCGCCGGACAACGTGATCGTGGCGTCCAGTGGTGAGCACCTGGACTTCCACGGCTTCACCGTGCAGGTGTTCCGGAGCCTGCACAGCCAGTTCGGCGCTTACGGGTACTTCGCCCCCGGCACCCTGACCGCGCCACCGCCACCGCCGGCCACGATCAGCGACCTGGTGGAGGGCGGCTCGCTGGCGTACATGGTGACCGTGCGGGACTTCTCGGTGCTGTTCATGTCGGGTACGGCGAACTACGTCGAGCGCGAGATCGCGGGGCTGCGGCCGGACGTCCTGGTGCTCGGCATGAGCGGCCACGCAAACGTTTACGACTACACCGCGCGGGCGTTGCGGGCGACCCGGGCCAAGCTGCTCGTGCCCAGCCACCACGACGACATGGTGACGCAGCTGGACGACCCCGCCTTGCCGTTGCGGGGCAATCCCGGCGCGGCGGCCGAGCTGACCGAGACGGCGCGTCGGATCGGCCTCGCGGCCCGGGTCCTGGATCCGGAGATCCTGCGCTGGTACGAGCTGTAGTGGGGCGAAAATCATCCGAGCCGGCGCTGGGCGCCCGGCTACGGTTTCCCCGTGCGACCGCCCGAGTGCGCTCTTCACGGTGCCGGGACAGATCCCCGGCACCTGGTCGGTCGACGGCTTGAGCGCGTGGTGGCGGCCTGGTACCTGCCGGTCTCGGGGGCTCGGATCGGCCCGCTGGACGTGTGGCTGGTCGACAGCGCGGAAGGCTGCACGCACATCACAACCGGTTCGGACTGGTGCTTGATCGTGGAGGCGTCGCACCCTCATGCGGACTACGACATGCAGGAGTTGGGACACGTCGAGGTGGGACCGGTGACCGACGAGACGCCGTTCGCCCGCCACATCGGGGAGGAGGTCCTGTCCGTTCGGGAGGAGCACCACCCGTGGGCCGGGCGGGTGGCGCTCGACGTCGTGTTCTCCTCGGGCCGTGTCCGGTGCCAGGGCTGGGAGGGGGACCTCCGGCTGTCCTGAGCCCGGCCCCGACAGGTCGGGTTCGTCGGGTTCGTTGGGTTCGTCGGGTTCAGAGGAGGCCGGTGCGGGCGGCGGCCAGGGCGGATTGGACGGCGCGTTCGGCGGTGGTTCGGTCGACGGGTTCACCGGAGACGAAGATCCGGTAGTAGAGCGGGGCGCAGGTGAGGCGGACGAGTTCCAGCGGATCGGTTTGCGGTGGGAGTTCACCGCGTTCCACCGCCCTCGTGACGACCTTGGCGGCTTCGGTGTGGCGGGCGGTGTAGAAGGCCTGTTTCGCTTGCAGTGCGCGGGTCGATTGGAGGGCGGCGGCGACGATCGCTGCCGGGACCTGGCGGCGTTCGGGGTCGGTGAAGGTGTCGGCGATCTCGGTGGCGATGGCGGTCAGGTCGCCTTCGATCGTGCCGGTGTCGGGCACCGGCCAGTCGGTCTCCCTGGTGTGGTCGAGGGCGTCGGCGATGAGCACGTCGACGGTGCCCCAACGGCGGTACACGGTGGTTTTGTGGACGCCCGCGCGGTCGGCGACGTTCTCGACCGTCATGCCCAGGTAGCCGCGGTGGATCAGTTCGGCGTACACGGCGTCGAGCACGGCTTCGCGGACACGGGCCGAACGGCCGCCAGGCCTCGAGGTCAAAAGCAACTCCAGTTGCATTAGCAGGGGCGATCGTGCCATCCTAACGCAACACCAATCGCGTTAGGAGCCCTGTTGATCCCCGACCCGACCGTCCTCCACCCACTGCCGCACGCCGACCGCGTCGTCCAGCTCAAGCCGTTGGTGACGTCGCCGACGATCGAGGTCGGGGAGTACACGTACTACGACGACCCGGAGCACGCGCTGGAGTTCGAGACCCGCAACGTGCTCTACGGGTACGGCGCGGAGAAGCTGGTCATCGGCAAGTTCTGCGCGCTGGCGACCGGCACCAGGTTCATCATGGCCGGCGCGAACCACCTCAACATCGGCGTGTCGACGTTCCCGTTCACGATCTTCGGCGGCACGTGGGCCGAGAAGACGATGGACCTGATGACCGGCATGGAGACGCGCGGTGACACGGTCGTCGGCAACGATGTGTGGTTCGGCTACAACACGCTCGTGATGCCCGGTGTGACGATCGGGGACGGCGCGATCATCGCGACCGGCGCCGTGGTGACGTCCGACGTGGCGCCTTACACGGTGGTCGGCGGCAACCCTGGCAAGCCGGTGAAGCAGCGTTACGCGGACGAGGACGTCGCCCGCCTGATGCGCGCCAAGTGGTGGGACTGGCCAGTTGAACTGCTCACCGAACACGTCCGCACGATCATGTCCGGCACCCCCGCCGACATCGAACGGATCGCCCAGTCACAGCTGTGACTCAGCCCCGCCCGACCAGCCCGACAAACCTGACCCAGGCGGCACGGTCGAAGTCCAGCCTGCCCGCGTCAACGGCCTTCGAGTCCCTCACCGACGTACGGGCCGCGCCCACAGCAAGTTCCACGCAAGCGTTCGCACTGGAACTGCGGGCACTCTTGCGCCAAGTCGCCTGGTCGCTCATCACGCCTCAAGCTTACGCAACCCGGCTTTGATCAACTTCGCCGAAGCGGCCGGTGTCAACGCCGACCGGAGTGCGTCTTCGAACAGCGCGGTGAAAGCCGCGACGCTCTCTTTGTTGTCCACTGACTCGCCTCCGGCGGCGTAGTCCAGGTAGACGACTCCCTGATCATCCGGGTCGTCGTAGCCGAGGATGATCGCGGAGCCCGTCATCGTGCCCCACGCTCCCGCGCTGAACGGAACCACCTGGATCGTCACGTTGTCTTGCGCCCCTGCGGTGAGGAGATGGCGCAACTGCTCCACCATGACCGGCGTTCCACCGACGTGGTTGTGGAGTACCGCCTCACCGATCAACGAGTGGAGCCGCAGCGGGCCGGACAGCAACCGCTGGCGACTCTGCCGTTCCGCTGCTGCTCGCTGCTCCCAACCGATGCCGAGGTTGAACCATCGCGCGGCCTCGGCGATGACGGCGGCATAGCCGGCGGTTTGCAACATGCCGGGAACGGTGACGTGATCGATGGTCCGCTCGGTGACCGCATCGGATTCGTCCTTGCGGAACGCCAGGTACTTCGGAGGAAGATCGCCGGCGTGCTCCAGGACTGCGGGCTCCTGTGCCGCGTACTTCCTCAAGCGCAGGGCCTCGGCCCGCTCTTCTACTGACGCTCCGTACACACTGAGCAGGGAGCCCAAGAGCACGAGTGACGGCAGTTTGGTGCCGTTCTCGAGCCTGGTCACCGTCTCGCGGCGGCACAGCGCCAGTTCGGCTGCACGCTCAGGGATCATCAGCGGATCCCTGCGGAGCCGAAGGGCTTGCATGTACTGACCCAGCTTCGCCTTGCGCCGGGTGCGGCCGGTAGCCATGCGATCACCTTAGCCACGTTCCGTAGTCACCCAGGTTCACCGGATCGGTACTGACCCTGGGACACCATGTCAGCGGTACAGTACCCAAGTGACTCGATTTCGCAGGCGAGTCGTGGGGTACGTCCCCCACCAAGGTGCCTGCCACAGTCAGATCGAACTGAGCGCCGATCGTCGCTGCCTGCTGTTCCACTTGGCGTCGACAGGCCGGTTCAGCGTGGCCATCGCCGCAGCCCAAGCAGCGAAGTTGTTGTGCTCGCTGGACTCCCGCGAGCCGGCACAGGTCGAGGTGACACAGCCCGACGGCAAACGTCAGTGGCTGACCGTCCTGCCGCACGACAGGTCCGCCGAGCTACCCGTCCACGCGCGCTCGAACGACACCGGCATGGAGTTGGCGCTGGAGGCCGCACCAGATCAGCAGTTGCGCCTGGTGTTCCCGGGCCCCGCGTTGCTCGACCTGCGTCGCCACCTCACCACCGCCTACCTGCAACTGGAGATGCCATGAACACCGGGATGAACACCGCGATCCCGGTGCCGCCCCGCACCTGGTGGACCTCCTACACCGACGGCGACGGACATCGCGCCGTGCTGACGATCTCGGCGGACGACGGGCGGGTGGGGCTCATGACGTCCTCGGGCGAGTCGCTGCTGTTCTCGGCGCACGAACTGGCCATGCTGCGAGAAGACCTGGAAGCGGCTGCGACCGCGGGGAAGCTGAGCGCACTCACGACGTCAGGCGGAAGCGGACGGGCCAGGCGGACGTCATGAGGGTGTGATCGTCCAGTTTCCACTCGACGCGACCTGGATCATCGCGGGTCCGGAGAGCGGAACTGTGCCCTCGTAGCCACCGATATGGTTCACCAGGAGTTCGACCCGGCCGGCTTTCAGCGAGACAGCGTGAACGGCGAAGTTACTCTCCCCCACGTTGGTGATCTTCACCTTCTTGGCCGATCCCATCATGAGAAGCACTGAGTCCCCAGTCCCGGACATCGGACCTTCCGCCATGACCGCCAAATCGATTCCACCGACCGTCACCGTCCAGGAGCCCGTCGCGTTGACCGTCAAGGTCGTGGTGCGACTGCCGTCCCGGATGTCCATCCAGCGAGTGCCGCTATAGGCACCGATCTCATTCACCAACAACGACTCGAAACCGTCGCTTTTCAGCACCGTGTTACCTGAACACGCCGGGCACTCGAACTTCACGATCTTGAGTCCGACGGGTCGATCCAACGTGATTACGTCATCTCCGGCCCCGCTGTATACCGACGGCGGCGGGGGCGGCGGGATCGTGGTGGTAGTGGTGACTCTCACAGACGTCGTGGTCACTTTGGCAGCCGTGGAGGCCGATGTGATCGCTGCGTCAGATGAAGCAGGCCCACCCGCATCGAGCTGGCCGCCAGTCGAACCGAGCGCCGCACCGACCACCACCAACACCACTATCGCGCCGACCACGAAAGGCCATTTCTTCCCTTTCCTCGGCGCCGACGGAGCAGGCGACGGAGCACTCCAGGCACCCTGGGGCTGCTGCGGAACCGACTGATCGGCCGGACCGTGCGCGCGTGGATCGAAAGCAGAGAAGTCGGAAGGGGGTCGTTCCATGATATTTCCCCGCATTCGTCGTCTCGACACGCAAAGTCCGCTTGTCCCTCCTTCGGATGGCAAGCACTCAGCGTTATGGGCGTCCTCCAACTTTCACCCGAACGGACGCAACCTAAGTGGACGGAGAAGGCCCACCTGACTGGGCGAGTAGGTGAACAAACCGATTGGTCTAGAGCCATGTGCCGCTCACGGCGAGATCATGGAGACCAGGAGGTTCGCCATGGCCGAGGACTTCAACCGGTACTGCGACCTGACGATGCGGGGCGGGGCGACCAGTGGCGTCGTGTACCCGTGGGCTGTTGTGGAGTTGGCTGAGCACTACCGCTTCCGGTCGTTGGGCGGGGCTTCGGCCGGGGCCATCGGAGCCGCGTTCACGGCCGCCGCCGAGAAGGGGCGGGAACGGGACGGGTTCCGGAAGCTCAAGGAGATCATCGACTGGTTCGCCGCGCCGGGTTGGCGGATGGCGCAACTCTTCCAGCCCAGCGAGCACACCCGGAAGCTGTACCGGATCGTGGCGGCCTCGATGCAGCGCCGCGACTCGACCGGACGGAGTGCGTTGACGTGCATGCTCCTCGCCCTGATCAGCGCGATCGGCCGGCGGGCACGCGTCTTCCTCGGCCTGGCGCTGGCGTTGTGGCTGGTCGGGCCAACCCTCTGGTTCCACGCGATCGAGTGGGGTGCCACACCGACGTGGGTGCTGATCGGCCTCACGGTCGTGGTCCTTGTCAGCGTGCCGTGGATCGTGCTGCGAATCCTCCCGAACGGCCGTGACGCCTGGCTGCGGCGCATCGGCACGGCACTGCTCCTCGTCCTCCCACTGATCCCGGTAGCCCTGGGCGCCCGGTGGACGGCGCAGAGCCTGGCGAGCGCGGCCACCGCAGCGGTGTGGTGGCTGGTGCTCGGGTTCGCGTTCGTCAGCGCCGTCGCGGTCACGTACGGCTTGAGCGCCAAGCGGTTCCTCGACCGGATGGCCACGACCATCCACTTCGGACTGATCCCCGGCACCGGAACGTTCGAGCCGAACTTCTGGGACCGCCGCTGCGGCATCCCCGCGGCGACCGGTGTGCCCCCGTTGAGCGACTGGATCGCGGACCGGCTGGACGACCTGTCCGGCACGGCGGACCTCACGTTCGCCGACCTGACCACGAACCTCGTGCTGATGACCACGGACCTGTCCGAGGGCCGCCCCTACCGACTGCCGTTCACCGAACCGCCCGCCGCGTGGCTGTTCTGCCCGACCTGCCTGAACACCGTTCTGCCCCAACGGATCGTCGCCAAGCTGGGCGACGAGGCCACCGAGCACCGCTGCCCGCTGCACCCCGCCGAAACCGTCAAGGTGCTGCCGGAGAACCTCCCGGTCGCGCTGGCCGTGCGGATGAGCATGCCGCTGCCCGGCCTGATCGCGGCGGTCCCGCTGGTGCGCGCCGAACCGGAGCCGCGCGTGCACTGGTTCTCCGACGGCGGCATCACCAGCAACTTCCCGATCCACTTCTTCGACCACCTGCTCCCCCGCTGGCCGACGTTCGGCTTGAGCCTCCAGTCGTACCCGCCGGGCGACAACGGGGACGTGTGGCTGCCCGAGCAGGACGCGTCCACCAGCGGCACGCCGTGGCGCGGTATAGGGCTGGTCCGGCATTTCGCCACGGCGATCCTCAACACCATGCTGGACTGGCGCGACACCACGCAGTCCGCTCTGCCCGGCTACCGGGGCCGGATCGCGCACGTCCGCGTCGGCGCGCTGGAGGGCGGCACGAACCTGTTCATGCGCCCCGAAACGATCCTCGCGCTGGCCGAACGGGGTGCGAAGGCCGGACGGCTGCTGCGAACCCGGTTCACCGAGGACGACGCCACCAAGACCGACCGCTACCGCTGGATCCGGATGCGGCTGGCCATGCGGGAGTACCGGGAACTCGCCGAGCAGTCCGGAGAACGCGCCGACCTCTACCGCGACCTGACCGACCGCTACCGGATCCCGGAGGACCTGTACGACTGGTTCACCACGACCCCGACCACCGACCCGAACGCACGGGAGATCGGGCTGACGTTGGACGCGCTGGGCGCCGTGCCCCGCGACCCGTTCGACGGCGAGCCGCCCGTGGACCCGGACCTGCGCCTGACCCCACCGGAGTGACACCACTCGGTCGCACCACGGTGAGCACCTCACGGATACGGGTGTGGACGGGTGTTCGAGTAGCCGCCGTAGTCCCGGTAACGCGGGTGCCGTCCGGTCGGTGCGCCGGGCAGGCACAGGGGCAGGGTGTCGGGTGACCACACGCGCAGCACGTGGAAGCCGAGCCGGCGGACGTCGGGCGTGGTGAGGTCGCCGTACAGGAGTCGCTTCCCGGTGGCCCTGAACGCGGTCACGTAACGCCGCACGGTCGTGCGCACGTCGTCACCCCGGTCCGGTGGCAGGTCGGACGCCCGCACCGCGTCGCACCGGGCGAAACGGTCCTCCACCACGTGCGCGTTCTCCGGCCTCGCGTAGTGGCTGACGTTGGCCTCCAAGTCGAGGAACAGCTCGTCACCCGGCGACGGCTCCTCCTCCGGGATGGTCGTGAGCGTCGTGCCCTCCAGCAACGCCTTGTGCATCGCGGAGGTCAGGCTGGTGTCGGCGCCCAGCCCGACGCTGACGGCCGGTCCCACGTCGCCGGCCGGCCGGATCAGGCACGCGACGGTGAACCCCGGCAGGTCGGGGCTCGGCAGCAGGTGGAACTCCGGGTACGGCGCGCGGCGGTCCCAGTACCGGGCGATGAGGCCCGCCAACGCCTCCGTCCGCTGGTCGAACGTGATGCGCGCGCTGCGGGTGGCGGTGTGCCAGTGGCCCATCGTCGCGTCGAGCTGCACCAGCTCCTGGATCGCGCTCAGCAGCGCCCTGGCCGGGTCGGTGTGCGTGGCGCTGCCCGTGGTCACGGCCGCGTGCAGCCACGGTTCGTCCTCGGCCAGGCGTGGCGGGTAGCCGACCAGCGTCGACTGCGCGGGCACGCACAGGTCCGGTCCGCCGGTCAGCGCGGCCATCCGCCACCAGCCCAGCGGCGCGTCGGGGTCGTAGGGGTCGAACAGGAAGTCCGGGTCCGCGAATTGCTCGTCGTCGAACAACTCCACCGGTGCGAGTGACGGCCCGTCGAGGTCCGCCCGCGCGGCGAAGGCGAACCGGTGGTGCGCGGGGAACGCGTAGTGGCCGTACCGCTCGATCGACTCGGCCAGGGTGCGGATCAGCGCGTCGTCCATGGTCACGGCGGCCGCGCCGATGTGGTGGCTGCCGGGTTTGGCCGGGCTTCCGCCGGTCAGGTGGTGCACGCCGGTCAGGTCGCCGGTCGTGATCACCACCCGGGTGCCGTGCCGCGGCCTGGTGTGGAAACCGAGGTTGGGCATCAGGCCGGTGATGGGGCCGACGATCCGCCGGGCCAGCGCGTCGATCGCGGCGCGCCGACCGGCCGTGCGGCGGACCACGAGCATCTCAGCGGCCATCGAGCCACGCCCGGACGTCGAAGTACAGCGCGGAATCGTCGCGCCGGCTCACCGTGCCGCACTCCGGGCAGCCCGGCACCGGCAGCACCTCGTTGACGGTGGTCTCCCACGTCGGCAGGTACAGGGCGAGCACCTTGCCCGCCGTGAACGCCGCACCGGTGTGCGCGTAGTTGACCACTTCCAGCGCCAGGTACGACGTGAGCAGACCGGTCAGCGCCGGCAGCAACGGCATCCGACCGCCGGAGACCGCGGCCGTCGCCAGCGCGCGCTTGTAACGCAGGTACGCGTCCGCGCCGGTCAGGTTCATCAGCACGCGCTTCTCGAAGCAGGCGTAGCACGCCGTCCGCCCCGGCAGGAACGTCGGGCCGACGTGCAGGAAAGGCCCGTCGACCGCGCCGTGGATCCACGGCGTGCCCAGGTGCAGGCTCATCCGGTTGAGCACCGCGCAGCGCACCGGGTCGATCCGCGACCCGGCCCACACCAGCAGCGAGTCCCGCCAGTGCGCCAGCGGGGCCAGCCTCTCGGCCAGCTGCAACGGGTTCTCGGTCCACGCCGTGTCCGGGTCGTCCAGCACGCGCTGCGCGGTCTCGTCGGTGGCGTCGAGGACGGCGAGCTTCGGGTCGCCCGCCGTGAGCTGCTGCGCCAGCGGGCCGACCAGGTCCGGGTCGCCGAGCAGCCGCACGACCGGTGGCGCCACCGGGTCGGGACCGCGCAGCAGCCGGGCGTGCTCGTCCAGGTAGTGGTCCAGCGCGGACTGCGGGCTGTCCTCGACGGCCCCCAGCTCGCGCAGGTGGCCGAGCAGGTCGGCGAGTTCCCCGTCGGTGACGAGGCCGTCCGCCACGAGGTCCGCCGTGGTGTTCGTGCCGTCCAGTCGGGTGATCAGGTCGAGCAGCCGGCCGGTGCCGCCGCTGTCGCTGACCGTGTGGGACGTGGTGTGCCAGACCCCCGCGCGGAGTTCGACCTCGTCGGGGCTGTGCGCCACGACCGTGAACGACCGCTTGATCCGGGGTGCGACCCGGTTGTCCATCGTCACTCCGCTCGCGTGTGTGGTCGGCCGACCAACACCGTGTGCAGCAGGACGTGACGCAGGCCGTCGAGTCCCAGGCACCGGTTGGCCGGACCGTCGTAGAAGCTGGACCAGTCGGTGCTCGCCAGACCGAGGGCGGTGCCGGCCAGGTGCAGGTGCTCGGACATCGCCCCCACCTCGTGCAGCACCAGCCGCAGCCCTCTCGGCCCGTACTTGCGCATCGAGCGCCACGGGCGGGCCACCAGCGCGACGATCGCCGCCGCGCCGCGCGACGGGTCCTCGTCGCCGACGTCGATCAGGCCCTCGGTCAGGAAGTCCTCGACCACCCGTTCGTCATGGCACCGCTCGAACACGTCGAGTCGGGGCGCGTAGCGGTAGACCCCGCGCGCCAGATCGGTCACGTCCAGCGCCAGCACCCAGAGCTCCACCGGGTAGAGGCCGCCGCCGCTGGGCGCCGCCCGGCCGGGCATCCGCTCGCCGTCCGGCTCCCTCGTCACCCCGGCCGCGGCACGCACCAGCGTGGCCAGTTCCCCGAACGGGACCGCGCCTCCGCCGAACGCCCGCGCGCTGCGCCGGTCCCCGATCACCCGGCCGAGCGGCGCGCGCAACTCGACCGACGGGGGCAGCTCGACCCGGTCCGGGACCGGCACGTCCTCGGTGTCGACCAGCGCGACCACCGGGACGAACCGCTCGTCCAGATATTCGCCGACCGCGTGCGGCACCTCGCGGTCGTGCCGGTCAAGGCGGGTCGAGATCAGGAATTCCTCGGCGACCTGCGGCGGCCCGCAGAAATCGAGGTGGCCGTACCGGTCGATCGGCGAGCGGAACGCCGTGGAGGTGAACGCGGGCGTCACCGCGCGATAAGAGTTCGTGCGCGTGGCAAGGGTGAGCAGGACGTCGTCGGGACGGGTCGGTTCGGCCACGGACGGCTCCGTTCGGTGGTACGAGGTGATCACTCCGCAGGAGGCGCGCTGCCTGGGCGCAGCGGGCGGTCCCAGGCAGCGCAACCGGCGGTTACCTGCTCCTGCGCACGTCACAAGAGGTGGACGAGGACGAGCTGTACCCCATCTTCGTCAACGGTTTCGGCACGGTCGTCGTGTGCTTCGTGCTCAGGTTCTCGGTCGTTGACCTCACCTTGATCGACATCGCTCCGGCCTTTCTCCGGGAATGACTTCACTGCTCCTTTGAACAGCGACACCAACGTACGATGCCATTTACCGGGTAGCAAGATATCCTCACCCAACCCACACTGTTGAATGAAAAAGCAGAATTCTCGCCATACGTGTCCTGCAATTTCCCATTACGGTGAACCGGTGCCCGAAGGGGATCGGGAAAGGCGGCGGCCATGTCCCAGGAGCACACGTCGACGGACCGCATCGAGCGGTTTGACCTGCCGGATGGCGGAACCGGCTGGTGGGTGGGCGGCTACCGGGAAGTGCGCGTGGTACTCGCGGACCCGAGGTTCAGCTCCGCGGCGGCGGCCCACCCCGACCACGCCGCGACGCGCCAGGTGCCGCTGGACCCGGACCTCATCCTCACCATGGACCCGCCCCGGCACACGAGGGTGCGCAAACCCGCCGTCCGGCAGTTCACCGCCGCGCACGCCGAACGGTTGCGCGGCTTCGTGGAACGCACGGCCGAGGACCTGCTCGACGGGTTCACCGAGCCGCCGGTCGACCTGGTCGAGCGGTTCGCCGCGCCGCTGACGTCGGCCGGGATCTGCGCCGCGCTGGACCTGCCGCCGGTCGACCACACCCGGCTGCGCGCGTGGGCGCGACCGCTGCTCGCGCTGGACGCGGAGCAGGCGGTCGGCGCCGCCGAGGCAGCCGTTGGGCTGACCACCTACCTGGCCCGGCTGCTCGACGACCCGGGCGTGTGGCGGGACGGAGCGGTGGCGGCCTCACTGGTGGCGGACCTCGAACCGGAGGAAGCGGGGCGGCTGCTCACGTTCCTCCTCATCTCCGGGCACGTGTCGACCTCCGTCCAGCTGGTGAACTGCGTGCTGGAGCTGCTGGTCCGGCCGACCGAGTGGCGGCGGCTGACGGACGACCCCGCGCTCGTCGACCGGGCGGTGGAGGAGCTGCTCCGGTTCAGCCCTCCGGAGTCCGGCGGGCTGGGTCCACGGCGGGCCGTCGAGGACGTCGAGCTGGCCGGGGTGCTGATCCGCACGGGCGACGTGGTCGTGCCTTGCACCAGGGAAGCCAACCTCGACCCGTCGGTGTTCCCCTCGGCCGACCGGCTCGACGTGACGCGTGAGGACTGCCGGCACCTGTCGTTCGGCCCCGGACGCCACCACTGCGTCGGCGCGCACCTGGCCCGCATGGAGCTCCAAGTCGCGCTGGGCGCGCTGGTGCGCAGGTTCCCCGGCCTCCGCCTCGCCGTGCCGCCGGACGGGCTGCACCGCCGCAGCGGCCTCCAGTTCCGCGAGCTGGTCGAGCTACCGGTGAGCTGGTGACCGGTTCACGCCTTGCGGCCCACCCCGGCGTACGCGTTGATGAAGGCGTCGTCCGAGTCCTTCCGCCAGTCAGACAGCGGCACGACACCCGGTTCCACGACGTCCAGCCCGGCGAAGAACGCGGCGACCTCGTCACCCGAGCGCAGCACCAGCGGGCTGTCGGTGCGCTGGTAGATGGCGTTCACCTTCTCACCGCTGCGCTGCTCGTCCTGCGACACGCCGTCCCAGCTGCCGTGCGAGATGGCGACGAAACTGCCCGGCGCCAACGCGTCGCGGTACCGGGCGATCGCCTGGTGCGGCTCGTCCGAGTCCGGCACGAAGTGCAGCACGGCGACCATCAGCAGGCCGATGGGCCGGTCGAAGTCGAGCGTCGCGCGGACCTCTTCGTTGCCCAGCACCGAGTCCGGGTCGCGCAGGTCGCCCTGGATGGCCACGGCGAGGGGGTTGTCGGCGAGCAGCGCGGTGCTGTGCGCGACCGCGACGGGCTCGACGTCGGCGTACACCACCCGTGCCGCCGGGTTGGACTGCTGGGCGATCTCGTGCACGTTGCCCACGGTCGGGATGCCCGATCCCAGGTCCAGGAACTGGTCGATGCCCTGCGACAGCAGGTACCGCACGGCCCGGCGGAGGAACGAGCGGTTCGCGCGGGCCGCGCCGGACATGCCGGGGAAGATCTGCTCGACCGCTTTCGCCGCCTCGCGGTCCACCGCGAAGTTGTGCGACCCGCCCAGGAAGTAGTCGTACATCCGGGCCGCGCTCGGCCGGTCCAGGTCCACCGATGACGGAACCCAGCTCGCCTGCTCCATGCGCACACATCTCCTCGTCAGTCGACTGCGTGATCGTTCCGGTGGGGCGGATCCGGCACAACCCCCGAATGGACGCTCGTGCCCCCACCCCACTGCCGCGCGGAGGTCAGCGTGCCGGCCGCTCGCCGTCCGGTGGGCACTCCTCCACGTCCGGCTCGGCCGCGGGCCGGACGAACGCCTCGACCTTCCTGGCGACCGGGAACTCGGACCGCGAGTCGTCCTCCAACGCGCCCAGGTCCACGCCCGCCCGCGGCAGTCCATGGCCGAAATGCTGTCACCCGGCATCGCGCCACAGCCGAACCGGGGTGCTCGCTCAGGGCGAACATCATCCGGAAACAATCCCGCGCTCACCTTGGTTGAGCCAGACAGACTCAACTTTGGAGGGATCATGGGCGAGACGTTGGCGCTGCCGGTGCTGCCGCTGGACGACGTGGTCGTGCTGCCGGGCATGGTCGTGCCGATCCGCCTCAGCGGCTCGGACGCCACCGCCGAGGCCCGCGCCGCGATCGAGGCCGCGACGGCCGCCGGCGAGGCAGCCGGTGGGCAGTCGCAAGTGCTGCTGGTGCCCCGGCTGGACGGCAAGTACGCGAAGGTCGGCACGCTGGCGGTGATCGAGCAGGTCGGCCGGCTGTCCGGCGGCGAGCGCGCGGCCGTGGTGCGCGGCACGGAGCGGGTCCGCATCGGCACCGGCACGACCGGGCCGGGCGCGGCGCTGTGGGTGGAGGCGACGGTGGCCGACGAGGCGCCGGTGGACGACCACACCCGTGAGCTGGCCCGCGAGTACCGGGCGCTGGTCACCACGATCCTCCAGCAGCGCGGCGCGTGGCAGGTGGTCGACTCGGTGCAGCAGGTGGACGACCCGTCCGCGCTGGCCGACCTCGCCGGGTACGCCTCGTACCTGGACGACGACCGGAAGATCTGGCTGCTGGAGACCAGCGACGTCACGGAGCGGCTGGAGAAGCTGCTGGAGTGGGGCCGCGAGTACCTGACCGAGCTGGACGTGACCGAGACGATCCGCAAGGACGTCAAGGAGGGCGTGGAGAAGCAGCAGCGGGAGTTCCTGCTGCGCCGGCAGCTCGCCGCGATCCGCAAGGAGCTGGCCGAGTTGGACGGCAAGCCCGCCACCGAGGAGCAGGACTACCGGGCCCGGGTCGAGGGCGCTGACCTGCCGGAGAACGTGCGCAAGGCGGCGTTGGCCGAGGTCGACAAGCTGGAGCGGACGTCCGAGCAGTCGCCCGAGGTCGGCTGGATCCGGACGTGGCTGGACACGGTGCTGGAGCTGCCGTGGAACGAGCGCACCGAGGAGTCGTACGACATCGCGGGCGCACGGGCCGTTCTGGACGCCGACCACGCGGGTCTGGACGACGTGAAGGAGCGCATCACCGAGTACCTGGCGGTGCGGCGTCGGCGGGCCGACCGGGGTCTGGGTGTCGTGGGCGGACGGCGTTCCGGCGCGGTGCTCGCGCTGGTCGGGCCGCCCGGCGTGGGCAAGACGTCGCTCGGCGAGTCGGTCGCGCGGGCCATGGGCCGCAAGTTCGTCCGGGTCGCGCTGGGCGGTGTGCGGGACGAGGCGGAGATCCGCGGCCACCGGCGCACGTACGTCGGCGCGTTGCCGGGCCGGATCGTGCGGGCCATCGCGGAGGCGGGGTCGATGAACCCGGTCGTGCTGCTGGACGAGATCGACAAGGTCGGCGCGGACTACCGGGGCGATCCGACGGCGGCGCTGCTGGAGGTGCTCGACCCGGCGCAGAACCACACGTTCCGCGACCACTACCTGGAGGTCGAGCTGGACCTGTCGGACGTGGTGTTCCTCGCCACGGCCAACGTGCTGGAGTCCATCCCCGGCCCGCTGCTTGACCGGATGGAACTGGTGCGGCTGGACGGGTACACCGAGGACGAGAAGGTCGTCATCGGCCGCGACCACCTGCTGCCGCGCCAGGTCGAGCGGGCGGGCCTCACGTCCGACGACGTCACGGTGACCGAGGAGTCGTTGCGGAAGCTGGCGGGCGAGTACACCCGTGAGGCGGGCGTGCGGCAGTTGGAGCGTTCGCTGGCACGCATCCTGCGGAAGGTGACGGCGCGGGTCGCGCTGGACGAGGCCGAGCTGCCGGTGACGGTGGACGTGCCGGACCTGCGCGGGTACCTGGGCTCGCCCAAGCACACGCCGGAATCGGCCGAGCGGACGTCGGTGCCGGGCGTGGCGACGGGGCTGGCGGTCACCGGCGCGGGCGGTGACGTGCTGTTCGTGGAGGCGTCGCTGGCGTCGTCGGGCACTGGCGCGGCCGGCGTCACGCTGACCGGTCAGCTCGGTGACGTGATGAAGGAGTCGGCGCAGATCGCGTTGTCGTACCTGCGGTCCAACGACGACCGCGCCGAGGCGTTGGCGGAGCGTGGTGTGCACATCCACGTGCCGGCGGGCGCGGTGCCGAAGGACGGGCCGTCGGCGGGCGTGACGATGACGACGGCGTTGGCGTCGCTGCTGTCCGGGCGTCCGGTGCGGGCGGACGTGGCGATGACCGGCGAGGTGTCGCTGACCGGGCGCGTGCTGCCGATCGGCGGGGTCAAGCAGAAGCTGCTGGCCGCGCACCGGGCGGGCATCACGACCGTGCTGCTGCCGCAGCGCAACGAGCCCGACCTGGACGATGTGCCGGAGTCGGTGCTGGCGGAGCTGACCGTGCACCTGGTCGGCGACGTGCGCGAGGTGTTGGACCTGGCGCTGGAACCCGCCAAAGCAACTGCCGCGGTGGCCGCCTGACGTTCCCCGGTGCAGCCCCGGTCGACCACGTGTCGGCCGGGGCTTCGTCGTCGGGCCGATCGGGCGACGTCGGAAACGGATCGGCCCTGTCGCCGCGCCTCAACGCAGGTTGCACAGGTCCAGTGGCGCGCCGTCCGCCGTGAGGCACGGCAGGTACCCGGCGTCCTTCATCCGCACCCGCGCGCCGTCGTGCTCCCGCGCGTACTTGAGGAACCGGCCGGCCAACGAGTCCGCCGCCGGCTCCGACCGCGCGTACAGGTACTCGACCGTCCAGAACGGGTAGCCGGACTCCACGCCCACCGCCGCGTCGAACACCTTGCCGTCCAACGACAACGCGGTCAGCGCGTTCGTCTTGCGGGCCTCCGCCACGGACGGCGCGTCGGCGTACCCGATCGCGCCCTCCACCGCCCCGATCTCCCGCACCACGTCGGCGTTCTCGTCCCGCTCGCACCGGATCACCGGCGCGTCCGGCGAACGGTCCTTGGCCCGGCAGTCGTTGGAGGACAACGCGCTCTCGCTCGTGCCCAGCACCCGCCGCTCGAACAGCTCCCGCGTCCCCGACTCGCCACCCCGGCCGACGATCCGGATGGGCAACGGAGCGCCGCCGCGCAGCTGGCTCCAGTCCGTGTAGGCGCCCGCGTAGATGCCGCGCAGCTGCGCCACCGTGATCGTGTCCAGCCCGACCGAGCTGTGCACCACCACGTGGTAGACCACGATCGCGAGCTGCTGCGTGAATACGCCCTCCACGTCCTGCTTGCCGTCCGACAGCGCCACCATGCCCTCTTCGCCGCCGACGACCTCGCGCACACCCTGGATGCTGCCGGTCGCGGACGTGGTGACGGTCGCGTCGGGGCACGCCTGCTCGTACTGGTCGGCGATCGCGGCCATGGTCGGCATGAACACGCTCGACCCCTCCACCCGCAACGTGCCCGACGCGCACGCCACCGTCGCGTCGGTCGAATCCGGCGGCCACGCCAGGACCAGCACCAGGACGGCCGCGAGCAAAGCGGCCAGGCCACCCGTCAGCCTCGGCAGGGTGAGCCGCCGTTCCGGGCGCTCGTCGTGCACGATGCCCGCGCCGGCCAGGTCGCCGACGACCTTCACGTCCTTGCCCAGCTCGCCCGTCGAGTTGCCGTCCGGCTCGCGCAGCACCACCAGCAGCTTGAACTTCTGCTTGCGCCGCAACGTCAGGTTCTCCAGCCGCACCCCGTGCCACACCGGCTCGCCCGGCGGGTCCGCGGCCACCGCCAGCCCGCCCCACCTGGCCACCCGCTGCGCCATCCGCGCCCGCACCGTGGGCAGCGACGCCCGTGACGACTCCCTGAGGTCGGTCTCCCTGGGACCGGGCTCGGCGCCGAAGAACTGGAGGCTGCGCCGGATCTCGTCCTTCAGCTCGTCCGACCCGGCCTCGGACACCCTCGCGTTCCACACGATCCGGTCGCCGAAGGTGAACGTCAGCGGCTTGGCGAAGTCCTCGGCGTCGATGTCGTAGGTGCCCGTGTTGCGGACCCTGACCACCACGATGCTCATCCGGTCCAGCACCCGCACCAGCTCGCGCAGCTGCGGCGCGTTCGCGTCGGTGCCGTCGTGCAGCTGCTCCGGCCCGAGACCGATCTTGGAGTTGTAGAGCACGCGGAACCCGAGGCGCTTGCGGCGCACGAAGAGCCGGTCGATGACCGGGGCCGCGAACAACAAGCCGATCGCGAGCAGCACCGGCCCGGGTCCACCCAGGAATTCCAACGCGGAACGCAGCACCTGCACACCGAATTCTCGGTCGGCGGACCGGCCGCGGGTCCGGTGATCACCGGACGTTCACCACGACTTCACGCCGTGGCAAGGAGTCGTCACACGACCGCGTCGCGGTCCGCGAGGAAGTCCTCCAGCACGACCGGGGTCAGGCCGTCGAGCTTGCAGCGTTCGAGGAAGGCCAGGAAGTCCTCCACGAACGTGTGCCGGAAGTGCATGAGCACGATGTCGCCCGCGTTCAACCGGCCGCCCGCCTGGAACTGCACGACGCCGTCGTTGACCGCCGCGGTCCACATGACCAACGCCGTGAAACCGCAGTCGGCGGCGGCCCGGCGGGTGGTGTGGTCGAAGTTCCCGAACGGCGGCCGGAACAACTTCGGTTGCGCGCCCAGCTGCGCGCGGAGGAGGTCGGCGTTGCCGCAGATCTCGTCGCGCTGGAAGTCGTACGAAGTGCCGGTGAGGTCGGGGTGGGTCGCGGTGTGCGCGTGGACCCTCGCGGCGCCCTGGAAGGTCTTCCAGTAGTCCGCGTAACCGTCGACGTGCTTGGAGTTGAGGAACAGCGTGGGCTCGACGCCGCTCTTGCGCATCAGCTCCAGCGCGGCGGGGTGGCGCACCGCGCCGTCGTCGATGGTGATGAACACGTACGGGCGGTCGGTCGCGATCCGGCGGACCACCGGCACCATGCCGTCGGCGATCGGCGGCACGTGCTGCTGCGGTGTCCCGTAGGCGTACGGGTGCTGGAAGACGGGGACCGTGGTGCCGCCCGGACCCGGCAAGACCGTCGGCGGCGTGGTGGTGGTCGTCGTTGTCGTAGTGGTCGTAGTAGTCGTCGCCGGCGGCTGCGCTTCCGGCTCTGGTGCGCACGCCACCGCGATGACGGCCGCCACCGCGACCGCCAGTGCCCTCGGTCTCATCCCAGTCCCCCTTGAAACCCATTATCACCCGATCGGGTGACGCTCACGGGGCTTGAGACGCCACGAGGATCACTCGGGTTGCTCTGCGACCCGTAGGCCCCGGCGATAGGGTCCTGCGGGTCCCACGAGATCACGAGTGGAGGACCTGATGAGCCTTGAGCGCCCCACCGCTCCCGACCCCTACTCGCTGCTGCCGAAGGTGGCGTCGTTCGCGGTCGACTCGACCGACGTGACCGACGGCCAGGCGCTGGCGGAGGCACACGTGTTCGAGGGCGGCAACACGTCGCCCCAACTGGGCTGGGCCGGGTTCCCGGACGGGACCAAGAGCTTCGTGGTGACGTGCTTCGACCCCGACGCGCCGATCCCGTCCGGCTTCTGGCACTGGGTCGCGGTGAACATCCCGGCGTCGGTGACGTCGCTGGACACCGGAGCGGGCGCCTCCGACGACACGCTGCCCGACGGCGCGTTCCACGTGCGGAACGACTTCGGCACGCGGGCGTTCGGAGGCGCCGCGCCGCCGCCCGGCGACCAGGTGCACCGGTACTGCTTCGTGGTGCACGCGGTGGACGTGGAGAAGCTGGACGTGGACCGCGACTCGTCACCCGCAGTAGTCGGGTTCAACCTGGCGTTCCACACCCTGGCGCGCGCGATCCTGGTGCCGACGTACGCCCACTGACCGCGTCACGCGTGGTTCGGGAATGATCGCCTCACGTCGTGGGTTGCAGCACGACGTGAGGCACTTCGACCTGGTCATCATCGGCACCGGTTCCGGCAACTCCATCGCGGACGAGCGGTTCGCCGGCTGGAACATCGCGATCGTCGAGAAAGGCGTGTTCGGCGGCACGTGCCTGAACGTCGGGTGCATCCCCACCAAGATGTTCGTGCACGCCGCGGACGTCGCCGCCGCACCCGGCTCGGGCGCGCGGCTCGGCGTGGACGCGCACCTCGACGGCGTTCGCTGGACGGACGTGCGCGACCGGATCTTCGGGCGCATCGACCCCATCTCCGAGGGCGGGCGCCGCTGGCGGGCCGAGGAGAACGCGAACGTCACCGTGTTCGCGGGCACGGCCCGGTTCACCGGGCCCAAGACCCTGGACACCGGCACCGGCGAGGTGATCACCGGCGACCGGTTCGTGCTGGCCGCGGGCAGCCGCCCGGTCGTGCCGGACGTGGCGGACCTGGACTCGGTCGGCTACCACACCAGCGACACGATCATGCGCCTCGACGCCCTGCCCGCCCGGATCACCATCCTGGGCAGCGGGTTCGTGGCGGCCGAGTTCGCGCACGTGTTCTCGTCGTTCGGGGTGGCGGTGACCGTGATCGCGCGGTCGGACCTGCTGCTCCGGCACGAGGACCGGGAGGTCGCGACCCGGTTCACGCGGGTCGCGTCGGAGAAGTGGGACGTGCGGCTCAAGCGCAAGGCGGTGCGGGCCGAGCGGGTGGACGGTGTGGTGCGGCTGCACCTGGAGGGCCCGAACGGCGCGGAGGTCGTCGAGTCCGAGGAACTGCTCGTCGCGGTCGGCCGGACGCCGAACGCGGACCTGCTGGACCTGGCCGCGACGGGCGTGGCCGTGCACCCGGACGGCCGGATCGCCGTGGACGAGTACCAGCGCACGTCCGTCGAGGGCGTCTACGCGATGGGTGACGTCAGCTCGGAGTACCAGCTCAAGCACGTGGCCAACCACGAGGCGCGGGTCGTGCAGCACAACCTGCTGCACCCGGACGCGCCGATCGCCTCGGACCACCGCTTCGTGCCGGCCGCGGTCTTCTCGTCACCGCAGATCGCGTCGGTCGGGTTGACCGAGGAGGAGGCCGTCGAGCGCGGGGTGCGGCACGTGGCGGCGTCGCAGGCCTACGCGTCCATCGCGTACGGGTGGGCGATGGAGGACACCACCGGTTTCGCGAAGATCCTGGCCGACCCGGACACCGGGCTGATCCTCGGCGCGCACATCATCGGGCCGCAGGCGTCGAGCGTGATCCAGCCGGTGATCCAGGCGATGAGCTTCGGCCTGGACGCCAGGACGATGGCGCGCGGCCAGTACTGGATCCACCCGGGCATGCCCGAGGTGATCGAGAACGCCCTGCTCAACCTGCCGCTGAACGACTGAGCCACGGCAGTCGACGGGAGCCCGGCCGCACCCCTCGTGCGGCCGGGGCTCCCGTACATGTCCGTAACCGACACATCGTGGTCGGCAGGTGAGGCGTTATCAGTCACACCGTGCGGGGCCGGCCGGCGATCCAGCCGAGAGCGGTCAGGGCGGCCAGCAGGCCTGCCAGGAGGAGCATCGACAACGTCCAGGTGCCCGTCTCACCGCGCAGGACGCCGAACGCGAACGGGCCGGTGGCCGAGATCAGGTAGCCGATGCTCTGCGCCATCGCGGACAGCCGGGCGGTGTCGGCGCCGGAGGTCGTGCGCAGCGAGATGATCACCAGCGCCAGCGGGAACATGCCCATGCCGATGCCGATCAGGACCACCCACAGGCCGGGCGCGAAGGCCGGCGCGAGGGCCAGGCCGAGCACGCCGAGCATGGCCAGCACACCCAGTACCAGCACCAACCCGGACTGGCTGGCACGTCGGGCGGCCAGCGGCGGCACGATCAGGCTCACCGGCACACCGAGCACCATCGTGATCGCGAGCAGCAGGCCCGCAGTCGTCCGGTCCACCCCCGCGTCACCGAGGATCTGCGGCAGCCAGCCCATCACCGTGTAGGCGAGCAGCGACTGCAAGCCGAAGAACACCGTGATCACCCACGCCAACGGGCTGCGGAACAGCGACCGGACCGCGACGGGACGGTGTGTGGTCGGACGGGCGGAGAAGCCGTGTCGTGCGGCGGCCAGCCACACCACCAACGCCGCCAGGGACAGGAAAGCCCAGGCGCCGACGGCCAGTCGCCACGAGCCGAAGGTGGATTCCAGACCAGGCGTGAACGCGGCGCCAAGAGCCGCACCGGCAGCGAGGGCGGCCGTGTAGACGCCGGTCACCAGGCCGACCCGGTCCGGGAACGATTCCTTCACCACCACCGGGATCAGCACGTTGCAGACCGCGATGCCCGCGCACGCGATGAACGTGCCGCCGAGCACCGCCGCCGGACCGTCCACGACCCGCAGCACCAGGCCGACCGTCAACACCAGCAACGACAACGCCACCGCGCGCGCCATGCCCAACCGCCGCCCCATCCACGGCGCGAGGAACGCCGCGAACCCGAAGCACACCGTGGGCACGGCGGTCAGCACACTCGTCCACGCCGTCGAGACGCCCAGGGACACGCGCACGTCGCCGAGCACTGCGGCAAGACTCGTCACGGCCGGGCGGAGGTTGGCCGCGGCCAGTGCTACGCCGATCGCCAACAGGGTGCTGCCGACCAGGGCAACTTGGCGATTCCGGCGCACCGCACCGGTCGCGGAACCGCCACGATGACCCTCGATCGTCGCGGGGACACCACTATCAGTGGCAATGTGGTCAGTCGAGGGTGACCGGTCTGACTGGGTCTGCTGGATTGCCACCCGGCTACTGTCTCAGACGTAGGATGTCCGGATGAGAGGATGATGCTGTGCCGTTGGCCACTACTCGGCGGGCCGGGCTCGTCGACCAGGTGATCGACCAGATGCGGAACGCGATCGCCGCCGGTGAATGGCCCGTCGGCCGCCGGATCCCGCCCGAGCCGGAACTGGTCACCGCCCTGGGTGTGGGCCGCAACACCGTGCGGGAGGCGGTGCGCGCGTTGTCCCACGCCGGCCTGCTCGAAGTCCGCCAGGGCGACGGCACGTTCGTCCGCGCCACCAGTGAGCTGTCCGGCGCGGTCCGCCGGATGTGCGGCACCGAACTGCGCGAGGTCCTCCAGGTGCGCCGGACGCTGGAGGTCGAGGGCGCCCGGCTCGCCGCGTCCCACCGCACCGACGAAGAACTGGTCAGACTCGAAGCGCTCCTCGCCGAACGGGACGAGGCGCTGGCCGCCAAGGACTGGGGCCGGCTGGTCGAACGGGACGCCGCTTTCCACGTGATGCTCGTCCAGTGCTCGCACAACACGCTGCTCGCCGAGCTGTACCAGGGGCTCACCGAGGCGGTCCGGGCCAGCATCACGGCCACCGTGGACACCGACCACGAGGACGACCACGTGTCGCACACGGGCCTGCTCGACGCCGTGCGCGACCGTGACCCGGCCCGTGCCGCCGCCGAAGCGGGCGCGTTCCTGGAGGACCTGCTGGAGCGTCACACGGACTGAAGCCACCCCAGGACTGAAGCCACCCCGGACTGAAGTCACCCGTGCTGGGACATCACGCCGTCTCCCGCATGTCCCAGCACGCCCGCAAAGCCGTGAGCGTGGCCGTGACGGCCGGACGCCGTGTGGCCTGCGTCCGCCACACGGCGAACACCCGACGGGTCGGCGTCGGCCGGAACGGCACCGCGCGCACCGAGTCCGGCAACGAGCCGCGCCCCAGCCTGGGCAACAGCGCCACGCCGATCCCCTTGGCCAGCAACGCCAACTGCGTCTCGTACTCGGCGATCCGGTACGCCAGGTCGGGCTCCATGCCCGCGCCGCGGAACGTGTTCACCAGCCAGTCGTGGCAGATGGTGCCCTCGGGCTGGCAGATCCACCGTTCACCGGCGAGGTCCTCCGGCATGACGGAATCCCGCTCCGCCAAGGGGTGGTCGACCGGCAGCAGCACGTCCGCGACGTCCTCACCCAGCCGCTCCCGGGACACCGGTTCCGGCACGGCCAGCGGCGCGTTGATCCAGTCGTGCGTGACGGCCAGGTCCAGCTCGCCGCGCGCCACCAGTTCCAGGCAGTCCGGCGGGTCCAGCTCCACCAGCCGCACGTCGAGCTGCGGGTGGTGGTCGGCGAGGCGGACGAGCGCGGCGGGCAGCAGACCGCGGGCGGCGGTGGCGAACGCGCCGACGCGCAGCTCGCCGACGGCCGCGCCGCGCTGCTCCTCCAACGCCACCTCGGCGTGCTCGACCAGCGCCAGCACCTGGTCGGCGGTGGCGGCCAGCAGGTGGGCGGCGTCGGTCAGCGCGACACCGCGTCCCCGGCGTTCCAGCAGCGTGGTGCGGGTCTCACGTTCCAGCTTGGCGATCTGCTGGGACACCGCCGACGGCGTGTAGCCCAACGCCGTGGCCGCCGCGCCGACCGAGCCGTGCCGTGCGACCGCGTGCAGGGCGCGGAGCCGTCCGAGATCCAACATGTAGCGATTCTAAACTGAAGTCTTCAGAACTCGTCGCTAGTGCTAAACGATCTCGCCCCTGAGACTCGGAGACGTGAAACCACGCCACGTCGCGATCGCGGTGCTCGTCGCCACCATCTGGGGGGTCAACTTCGTCGTCATCAAGGTGGGCCTGCGCGATTTCCCGCCGCTGTTCTTCACCGGGCTGCGCTTCCTGGCCGCCGCCGTGCCCGCGCTGTGGTTCGTCGGACGGCCCAAGGTGGCGTGGAAGTGGGTCGTCGCGGTCGCCTTGGCGCTCGGTGTGGCCAAGTTCGGGCTGCTGTTCGTGGGCATGGCCGCCGGGATGCCCGCCGGGTTGTCGTCCCTGGTGCTGCAAAGCCAGGTGTTCTTCACGGTGCTGTTCGCGGCCGTGCTGCTGCACGAACGGCCGCGGCCGGTGCAGCTGATCGGGATGGGCGTCGCGGCGGCGGGCATCGTGGTGATCGCGTTCGACTACGGCGTGAGCAGCCCGATCTCGGCGTTCTTGCTGGTGGTGCTCGGTGCGGGGGCGTGGGGCCTGGCGAACGTGGCCACCCGCTACGCCCGGCCGCCGGACCCGCTCAACTTCATCGTGTGGGTCAGCGCGGTGGCCGTGCTGCCGCTGTTCGCGCTGTCGCTGGTGTTCGAGGGACCGGCCGCCGACCTGGCCGCGTTGCGCGGGCTGACCTGGACGGGCGTGGGCTCGATCCTGTTCATCGCCTGGGTGTCGACGCTGCTCGGCTTCGGCCTGTGGAACCTGCTGCTGCGGACCTACGAGGCGAGCGCCGTCGTGCCGTTCGCGCTGCTGGTGCCGGTGGCCGGGATGTTGTCCGGCTGGCTGCTGCTGGACGAGACGGTCACCCCGGTCCGCCTCGCCGCCGCCGGCCTGGTGATCGTCGGCATGGCCGCGGCCACGGTGAAACGGCGCGCGCCGCGCGTCGAAGTGCCGCCGGTGATCGACGTCCCGGTGGCGGCCCGATGAGTCAGTCGACCGGTGGGGCGCCGGCGGGCGGGATGACCGGCAGCCCCGGCGGGGCGCCCTTCTCCAGCAACGCCCACACCGCGTCGGTGTCGAGGTGGTCGGCGACCAGGTCACCGAGGAGGTCGAGCTGCGCGGTCCGGCGTCCGGCGAAGTCCGTGTCCGGCGCGGGGGTGAAGCCGTCCCGGCCCGCGTGACCGGCGGCCCACCGCAGGAACGCGCGGCGGAACGCGTCGTTCTCCAGCAGCCCGTGCCAGTGCGTGCCGGCGACCCGGCCGCGCAGAGCGCCTTCCGGCGTGCCGTCGGGCAGGGTGATCAATCCCTGCTCGGCGTTGCGCGTGACCACGCCGTGGTGGATCTCGTAGCCCGTGACGGATTCGCCCAACGCGTCGCCGTGCGGCTGCTGCAACGTCTTGTCGGGCTCGAACCGCACGTCCACGTCAAGCAGACCCAAGCCGTCCACCACACCCGCACGCGACTCGACCGCGTCCTCGATGGTCCGGCCGAGCAGCTGGAACCCGCCGCAGATGCCGAGCACCGGGCCGTCGTGCGCGGCGATCGCGTCGGCCAAGCCCGTGGCACGCAGCCAGCGCAGGTCATCGACGGTGGCCTTCGAACCCGGCACCACCACGAGGTCCGCGTCGGCCAACCTGGACGGCTCGGTGACGAACCGCACCGACACACCCGGCTCGCAGGCCAACGCCTCGACGTCCGTGGCGTTGGAGATGCGCGGCAGCCGCACCACCGCCACCCGCAGCCACTGGTCACCGCGCGGCGGCTCGGGTCGGCCGATCACGCCGTCGGCCGCGTAGGACAGCGAGTCCTCCGCGTCCAGCCACAGGTCTTCCCGCCACGGCAGCACGCCGAGCACCTGACGTCCGGTGAGCGCGTGGAGCTGGCGCAGACCGGGTTCCAGCAACGTCGGGTCACCGCGGAACTTGTTCACCACGAACCCGCCGACCAGCGCCTGGTCCGCCGGGTCGAGCAGCGCGAGCGTGCCGAAGAGGTGCGCGAACACCCCGCCGCGGTCGATGTCGCCGACCACGATCACCGGCAGGTCCGCCGCCCGCGCCAAGCCCATGTTCGCGATGTCGTTCGCCCTGAGGTTGATCTCGGCGGGCGACCCCGCGCCCTCGCAGACCACCACCTCGAAATCGTCCCGCAGACTGTCCAAAGTAGAGAGAACGGTGGTGAACAGCTCGGCCTTGCGCGCGCGGTAGGACACCGCGGACACCTCGCCCACCGCCCGGCCCAGCACCACGACCTGGGAGCTGCGGTCACCGCCAGGCTTGAGCAGCACCGGGTTGAACCGGACGCTCGGCTCCAGCCCGCACGCGGCGGCCTGGAGCGCCTGCGCGCGGCCGATCTCGCCGCCGTCCCGCGTCACGACCGAGTTGTTGGACATGTTCTGCGCCTTGAACGGAGCCGTCCGCACCCCGCGCCGGGTCAACCACCGGCACAGGCCGGCGGTCAGGACGCTCTTCCCCGCGTCCGACGTCGTGCCGGCCACGAGCAACGCACTCCGCACCCTGTCCCCTCACGCTCGATGACCCGACTATCGGACTTTGTCGGTCCCGGCTGACATCATCCACACCATGGTCGACGCCCCCGCCACCGCAGTCCTGGTGCACAGCCCCTACCTCGGGCCGGCGAGCCTGCGCCCGCTCGCCGGGGCGCTCGCCGAGCTCGGTCACCCGGTGGTGTTGCTGGACCTGCGGGTCAACGTCAACGCCGCGCCCGTCCACCAGCGGCTGATCGGCGTGTTCGCCGACGCCGTGGAGGACTCGCTCGTGGAGGGCGCGCTGGCGGAGGGCGACGTGGTGCTCGTCGGGCACAGCGGCGCCGGTCCGCTGCTGCCCGCGTTCGCCGACGCCCTGGAGACGCCCGTGCGCGGGCTGGTGTTCCTCGACGCCGACCTGCCCACACCGGGGCGCAGCTGGCGGGACGACGCGCCGGCCGAGCGGATGGCGCACCTCAAGGCCATCTCGCGGGACGGGCTGATGCCGCGCTGGGACCTGTGGTTCGCGCCCGAGGCGCTGTCCGCGATGGTGCCGGACGTGCGGGTGCTGGAGGAGATCGAGTCCGAGGCGCCCGAGGTGCCGCTGGCGTTCCTGAAGGAGCCCCGGCCCACCGTGGCGTGGACCGGGCCGTGCTCGTACGTGCAGCTCAGCCCCGCCTACGCCAAGGCCGCGGCGGCGGCGCGTGAGCTGGGCTGGCCGGTGGTGGAGTTGGACAGCCACCACCTGGGCGCGGTGACGGCGCCCGACGAGGTGGCCGCCGCCCTCGTGCCGCTGATCAGCAGACGGTGAGGATCTCGGCGCCGTCGTCGGTGACCACGATCGTGTGCTCGAACTGGGCGGTCCAGCTCTTGTCGCGGGTGGTGACCGTCCAACCGTCTTCCCAGACGTCGTGCTCGATGCCGCCGAGGGTGATCATCGGCTCGATGGTGAACGTCATGCCCGTCTCGATGACCGTGGGCACGTGCGGCGCGTCGTAGTGCAGCACGACCAGGCCGCTGTGGAAGGTGCGGCCGATGCCGTGGCCGGTGAAGTCGCGCACCACGCCGTAGCCGAAGCGGTTGGCGTAGGCCTCGATGACGCGGCCCACCACGTTCAGCTGCCGGCCCGGCTTGACGGCCTTGATGGCGCGCATGGTGGCCTCGTGCGTGCGTTCGACCAGGAGGCGGACTTCCTCGTCCACGTCACCGGCGAGGAAGGTGGCGTTCGTGTCGCCGTGCACGCCGCCGATGTAGGCGGTCACGTCGACGTTGACGATGTCCCCGTCCTCGACCACGGTCGAGTCGGGGATGCCGTGGCAGATGACCTCGTTCAGCGAGGTGCAGCAGGACTTGGGGAACCCGCGGTAGCCGAGCGTGGACGGGTAGGCGCCGTTGTCGCACAGGAACTCGTGCGCGACCGCGTCGATCTCGTCCGTGGTCACCCCGGGCACGATGACCTTGCCCGCTTCCTGCAACGCCTGCGCCGCCAGCCGCCCCGCGACCCGCATGGCTTCGACCACCTCGGGCGGCTGCACCCACGGATCGGTGTTGCGCTGGGGTTCCGGCCGATCGACGTACTCGGGCCGCGCGATCTGGGCGGGCACCGGACGGCGCGGGGTCTGAACACCTGGCTGGAGGATGGCACGCACGGACATGCCCCCAGATTACGGCTCAGCGTGACACCGCATGCGCCGCCTGTCCCCTTTGCCGTCGATCAGACCGCACCGGGCGAGGCCGTGGGCAGTCCCATGTCGTCGGCTGCGGTCAGGAGCCGCTTGTCATAAGCCACAAACGCGTCGAGGTGGGTTCGGATGCGCAGGGCGGACGCGAGGTGGATCGCATCCAACGACCTCAACGGGAGGGCCAGCGCCCCGGCCGCGTCCAACAGATCGGTGGTCATCGGCATCTCGTCGAGTTCGACCAGGATCAAGGTGGCCTGCCTGATCGCCGCGTCACCCTCGGCCCGGACGGCTCGGACCAACTCGACCCTGGCCAACGAGCTGCTGACCCGCAGCGCCTCGCTTCGAGCGTCCAACCACGCGGTCAACGCCGCGGTCTCGGGCTCGGACAGGACCAACTTCGCCAGGGCCGAGGTGTCGAAGTAGATCACCAGCGCTCGTCTTCACGCATCTGGCGCAGCACCTCGGAGATCGGCGTGCCCGTAGTGGCGGGCAGGGGCGTGGGGAACGGTCGCCCCCGCCCTCGGAGCAGCACGCCCTTGGCGGCCAACTGATCCCGCACTGACAGCGCATCCTCGCCGGGAGGACCGATCTCGGCGACCACCCGACCGTGGTCGGTCACCGCGATCCTCTCCCCGGCCTCGGCCCGCCGCACGTACTCGCCCGCGTGGTGGCGAAGTTCGCGAAGTCCGATCTGATCCATGTGTAACATGGTATCACATTGATGTTGGACCATTCAGCCCAGTGCGGCGAGGAAGCGGGCTGACGCGTCGACCGCCGGGGCGGAGCTGTTGGTGCCCAGCAGCAGGGTCGCGAACGCCACATCGCCCCGGTAGCCCACGAACCAGCCGTGCGAGTTGGTCCCGTCCCCGAACTGCGCCGTCCCCGTCTTCCCCCGCACGTCCCCGTACGGCCGCAGTTGCGGCGCGGTGCCGGACTCGACGACCTCGCGCATCATCGCCCGCAGCGGCTCCAGCACGGCCGGAGCGGGCGGCGCCGGGGTGTGGTCGGCCTTGGTCTCCCGGCCCTTCAACAGCGTCGGGACGGGCATCTTGCCGGACGCCACCGTCGCGGCCACCACGGCCATCCCGAACGGGCTCGCCACCAGTTTTCCCTGGCCGAAGCCGTCCTCGGCCCGCTCCACCACGTCGGTCGCGGGCGGCACGGAACCGGTGATCGTGGTGATCGCCGGGATCTCGAAGTCCACCCCCAACCCGAACGAGTCCGCCGCCTTGGTCAACGCGTCCGCCGGCATCCCCGCCGCCAACTGCGCGAACGTCGTGTTGCACGAGAACGCGAACGCCGAGTGCAGCGGGATGGTGCCCTTGTCGAAGTCGTGGTCGTTCGGCACGATCCGGCGCCCGTCGATGGTCGTCCTCCCGGGGCACGGCAACGCGCTGTCCGCGGTCGCCTGCCCGGACGACAGGGCCGCCGCCGCCGTCACGATCTTGAACGTCGACCCCGGCGGGTAACGGCCGGTCAGCGCCACCGGGCCCTCGGCGTCGGCCAGGTCGTTCTGCGCCACCGCCAGCAACTCGCCGGTCGACGCCTGCAACGCCACCAGCATCGCCGCCTGCGGCACGGACTCCAGCGCGTCCTCCGCCGCCGTCTGCACGGTCCGGCTCAACGCCGTGGACACCGCCTGAGCCGGCTCCGGCGCCTGCTCGTGCAGGGTCTCCACCTCGTCACCGGCCGCGTTGACCGTGTAGACGCGCAGCCCGGCCCGCCCGGCGATCTCCTCCTCCACCGCCTTGCGCACCGCGGGCAGCACCTGCGACCCGAACGTGCGCGACGGCGCGAGCAGGCTCGTCCGGGTGGTGAACCGCACCCCCGGCAACTCGTAGATCACGGGCTTCACGGTCTGGTAGTCCGCGTCACGCAGCGCGGCCACCTGGTACACCTGCCCGGCGGGCGCCTTCGCCACCCCGTCCACGATCGACTGCTGGGTGATCGCGGCGTCGATGGGCGTCAGGGCCGCGGCCAGCGCACCGGCCACCGCGCCCACGTCACCGGCCTCCTTGGCGTCGAGCAGGACCGACACGACCTGCTCGGGCGACAGCAGCGGCGTCCCGTCGCGGTCCAGCACGGGCGCCAACGCGGGCCGCACCTCGGCGACACCCAGCGTCTGCTGCGCGGCGAGCTTGGGGTGCACGACCGAAGGCGCCCAGTGCACCTTCCAGTCGTCCTCCTCGCGGCGCAGGTCGAACTCGGTCTCGTAGCTCCACGCGTTGTCGTGCCCGAGGTCCCAGTCGAGCGATGCGGTCGCGCCGGCGGAGGACGACTCGCCGGCCGAACGCACCTGCCGGACCTGGGCCTTCAGCCCGGCGGGCTTCAGCTCCTCGCGGAACTTGCCCAGCACCTTTTTGGCGTTGCCGGGGTCGTCGGTCACGCCCGCGGCGCCGTCGACGTCACCGGCGGCGAGCTTGGTCAGGAAGTCGTCGGCCACCTGCTCGGGACCGGGACGGGAGGAGAACAGGCCGCAGCCGCTGACGAGCAGCAGGGCCACCCCGAACAGGGACAGCGTGCGCGCGATCACGGCGCCGAGTATGCCTGCCGCGCACCCCTGGGCCGAGGGCCGCCCGGCGTGATCTCCGCCGGAACCACGTCCACGACGCGTCAGAACAACACGGTCGCGTACTGGCCGACCTGGGAGAACCCGATCCGGCGGTACGCGGCCCTGGCCACGTCGTTGTAGGAGTTCACGTACAGCGAAGCCGTCCGCCCCAGGCCTCTGACCAGGCGTTCGGCCACGGCGGCGGTGCCGGCCGTGCCGATGCCGAGGCCACGCCGGTCCGGCCGCACCCACACGCCCTGGATCTGACCGACCTTCGTCGACATGGCGCCGATCTCGGCCTTGAACACCACGTCGCCGCCCTCGAACCGGGCGAACGCCCGCCCGCCCGCGATGAGCTCGGCCACCCGCGCCCGGTACGACGCGCCGCCGTCCTCCACGCACGGGTCGACGCCGACCTCCTCGATGAACATGGCGATCGCCGCCGGCAGGTACCGGTCCAACTCCTCCGGCCGCACCGGGCGGACCAGCGGGTCCATCGCGATCGACGGGCTGCCGCCCAGCGCCATCAACGGCTGGTCGGCGCGCACCTCGCGGGCCGGACCCCAGTCCGGGGCCAGCTCCTCCCAGAGCCCGAGCACCTGCTCGGCGGGCCCGACCAGCGAGGAGCACATCCGGCCCCGGCGACGGGCCCGGTCGGCGAAGCTGCGCAGCGCGGCCGTGTCACCGCGGAGCGGGATGAGGTTCGGACCGGCGAAGCAGAGCGCGTCGACCCGGCCGCCGCGCATCGAGCGGTGGTCGTACGCCCACACCTCGCCGCCCAGCCGCCACGGGTCCAGGCCCGCGACCTCGACCCGGGCGGCGACCATGCAGGACGCCACCGGGTCGGCCGCGAGCACCGCCAGGACCTCGGTCAGGTCCCGTTCGTCGAGCAGGCGTGCGCCAGCCAGCCTCAGCACGTCTCAAGCCTGCCAGATGGACCGCGTTGCCCGCGCGTCCGCCACCCGCTCAGCCGACCGCCCGGCCGACCCTCCGACCGAGCCGTCGGCCGACCTCTCAGCTGACCGTCACGACCGGTTCGCCGCCTTCGACGGTCTCGCCCATCTCCTCGGCGATGCGCATGGCTTCCTCGATCAAGGTCTCCACGATCTGGTGCTCGGGCACGGTCTTGACGACCTTGCCCTTCACGAAGATCTGGCCCTTGCCGTTGCCCGACGCCACGCCCAGGTCCGCCTCGCGCGCCTCACCCGGCCCGTTCACCACGCAGCCCATCACCGCCACGCGCAGCGGCACCTCCAGGCCCTCCAGACCGGCCGTGACCTGCTCCGCGAGCGTGTACACGTCGACCTGCGCCCGACCACACGACGGGCACGACACGATCTCCAGCTTCCGGGGCCGCAGGTTCAGCGACTGGAGGATCTGGTTGCCGACCTTGACCTCCTCCACCGGAGGTGCCGACAACGACACCCGGATCGTGTCCCCGATGCCCTGCCGCAACAACGCGCCGAACGCGACCGCGGACTTGATCGTCCCCTGGAACGCCGGACCGGCCTCGGTGACGCCCAGGTGCAGCGGGTAGTCGCACTGCTCGGCCAGCAGTTCGTAGGCCCGAACCATGACGACCGGGTCGTTGTGCTTCACCGAGATCTTCAGGTCGTGGAAGTCGTGCTCGGCGAACAGCGACGCCTCCCACAACGCCGACTCCGCCAGCGCCTCGGGCGTCGCCTTCCCGTGCTTCGCCATCAACCGCGGGTCCAACGACCCCGCGTTCACCCCGATCCGGATCGGCGTCCCGTGCTCCCGGGCCGCCGCCGCGATCTCCTTCACCTTGTCGTCGAACTTCTTGATGTTCCCCGGGTTCACCCGCACCGCCGCGCACCCGGCCTCGATCGCCGCGAACACGTACTTCGGCTGGAAGTGGATGTCCGCGATCACCGGGATCTGCGACTTCCGCGCGATCTGCGCCAACGCGTCGGCGTCGTCCTGCGTCGGACACGCCACCCGCACGATGTCGCAGCCGGCCGCGGTCAACTCCGCGATCTGCTGCAACGTCGCGTTCACGTCGGCCGTCACCGTCGTCGTCATCGACTGCACCGACACCGGGAACTCACTGCCGACACCCACCGAGCCCACCATGAGCTGGCGGGTCTTGCGCCGTTCCGACAACACCGGCGGCGGCATCGCCGGGATACCGAGCATGACGCCGTTGCTCATGGACTAGCACCTCTCACTGGAAGAGCTTGATGGGATTGACGATGTCCGCGGTGATCGTCAGCAAGGTGACCGAGCCGCCGACGAAGATCACGAAATAGGTGAGCGGCAACAGCCGCAGGTAGTTGACCGGGGCGCCGTCCGGCAGGCCACGCAGCTTCCGGATCCAGTTTCGCACCCGTTCGTACAGGTTGACGGCGATGTGACCACCGTCAAGCGGCAGCAGGGGCAGGAGGTTGAACACACCGACGAAGAAGTTCAGGCCCGCCAGCATCAGCCAGAACAGCTGCCACAGGCCCCGGTCGACCGCCTCGCCGCCGAGCCGGCTCGCGCCGACCACGCTGACCGGGCTGTCGATGTCGCGCTCGCCGCCGCCGATGGCCTCGATCACGGCGGGGATCTTCTGCGGGAACCGGAGCAGGCCCTGCCACGTGTTCTCGAACATCGTGCCGGTGAACGAGGTGGCGCCGCCGATCGCCGTCAACGCGTTGTACTCGAAGTTGCGCTCGTGGATGATCCCGATCGCGCCGACCTCGGACTTGTAGGTGCTGCCGTCCTTGCGCCGCATCTCGCGGTCGACCCGGGCCACGTCGGCGGTGAGGGTGATCTCCTGACCGTCGCGGAGCACCTTGAAGTCCGTGGAGCCGTACCGCAGGCGGGTCTTCTCCAGCACGTCGCTCCACGTGGGAGTGGACGTGCCGGCCACGGCCAGGATCTCGTCGCCGACCTGGAAGCCCGCGTTCTTGGCCGGTGCGGGCGCGCCGGGCGCGCAGTCGGCCTCCGTGCTGCTTTGGACGCACGGCGTGACCTCGGCGACGAGGGGCGTGTCCTTGACGTTCGGGATGCCCATGGTGAAGGCCATGAAGTACAGGATGATGAAACCGACGATGAAGTGCGTGATGGAGCCCGCGGACAGCACGACGACGCGCTTCCAGGTCTTCTGCCGGTTGAACGCGCGGTGCCGGTCCGCCGGCGCGACCTCGTCCAGCGCGGTCATGCCCACGATCTCGCAGAAACCGCCCGCCGGGATGGCCTTGAGGCCGTACTCGGTCTCACCGCGGCGGAACGACCAGATGCGCGGGCCGAACCCGATGAAGTACCGGGTCACCTTCATCCCGAACATCTTCGCGGTGGCCAGGTGGCCGAGCTCGTGCAGCGCGATCGAGATTCCGATCAGTAGCGCGAACAGCAGAATGCCCAGAAAAACGAGCACGTCAGTCCTTTCCAGACCCCACCGAAGTGGACACGAGTTCCCGTGCCCGCGCCCGGGCCCAATCCTCCGCCGCGAGCACCTCGGCGACGTCGACCGGCTCACGCGCCCAGCCGTCCGCCTCCTGAAGCACCCGTTCGACAGTGTCCACGATGGAGGTGAACGCCGCGCCGCCGCCGAGGAAGACCGCGACCGCCTCCTCGTTCGCCGCGTTGTACACCGCCGGGAGGCAGCCCCCGCCGGAACCGGCCTGCCTGGCGAGCCGCACCGCCGGGAACGTCTCGTCGTCCAGCGGCTCGAACGTCCACGCCGTGGCCACGTCGAAAGTACACGCGGAAGCGGCGGCGGGAACGCGGTCGGGCCAGCCGAGGGCCAGCGCGATCGGCAGCTTCATGTCCGGCGGGCTGGCCTGGGCGAGCGTGGAGCCGTCGGTGAAGGTGACCATCGAGTGCACGATCGACTGCGGGTGCACCACCACGTCGATGCGGTCGTAGGGCACGTCGAACAGCAGCTTCGCCTCGATCAGCTCCAGCCCCTTGTTGACCAGGGTGGACGAGTTGATCGTGATGACCGGGCCCATGGACCAGGTCGGGTGCGCCATGGCCTCGCGCGCGGTGACGCCGGCGAGTTCGGCGCGGGTGCGACCGCGGAACGGGCCGCCGGACGCCGTCAGGACGAGCTTGGCGACCTCCTCGGCCCGACCGCCGCGCAGGCACTGGGCGAGCGCCGAGTGCTCGGAGTCCACCGGCACGATCTGGCCGGGCGCGGCGGCCTTGAGCACCAGCGGACCGCCCGCGATCAGCGATTCCTTGTTCGCCAGTGCGAGCGTCGCGCCGCTCTTGAGGGCGTGCAGCGTCGGCGCCAGGCCGATGGACCCGGTGATGCCGTTGAGCACCACGTCCGCGGGGGTGGAGTCGACCAGGTCGGTCATCGCGGTGGGGCCGGCCAGGATGCGCGGCAACTTGAACGCGCCCTGCGCGTAGCCGCGCCGCTGCGCCTCGGCGTAGAGGGCGAGCGTGACGTCCTCGACCGCGGTGGCCCGGGCCACGGCGACGGCCTCGGCCCCGAACTCGACGGCCTGGGCGGCGAGGGTCGCGGGATCGGCGCCGCCCGCGGCCAGTCCGACCACGGTGAAGCGGTCGCGGTTGGCGGCGATGACGTCGAGGGCCTGGGTGCCGACGGATCCCGTGGAACCGAGGACCAGAACCGTGCGTGGTGTGCTCATCACAGCCCATTGTTCCGGACGGAACCTGACAGCACTCACAGCGGTACTCGGGTAACGGAACGATAACGAGCGAGTGATGTCACCCGAACGTGGGCACTCCCTGATCAAGAGCCACGACGGATCAGCCCGTCGCGGCCATCAGGAAGGAGAGCCCCCGTGGGCATCTTGGGTTGGATCGTCCTCGGCCTCATCGCGGGTGCCATCGCCAAGGCCATCATGCCAGGTCGGGACCCCGGCGGCATCATCATCACGATGCTGCTCGGCATTGTCGGCGCGGTCATCGGCGGGTTCGTCGGGCGGGCGATCTTCAATTCCGACATCAGCTCGTTCTTCGACCTGAGCACCTGGCTGCTCGCCATCCTCGGCTCGCTCATCGTGCTGGGGATCTACCGCATGGTGACGGGCAGCCGAGCCAGGGCGTAACGCCTCTCGACATTCCGGAACCATTCCCGGAGTGCCCCCGCTGATCCGCCGGCGGGGGCACTCCCCTGTCCGCCCCCTGTGTTCGAACCCCTACGGCCTGGGATTCAGCCCGGCGTCACGTGCCAGCAGGGCCGCCTGGACCCTGTTGGTGAGCCCCAGCTTCGCCAGCAGCCTGCTCACGTAGGTCTTCACGGTCGCCTCGCTCATGTGCAGCCGCAGGCCGACGTCCGCGTTCGACATGCCGAGCCCGAGCAGCGCCAGCACCTCGACCTCACGTTCCGTGAGCCCTTCGACCTGGCGCATCGCCTCCTGGCGGCGAGGTTGCCCCACTTGGGCGACCATCCCCACCACCCGGCTGGTCACCATCGGTGACAGGTACGCCTCCCCCGCGTGCACCGCACGCACCGCGCGCAGCAGCTCCTCGGGGGCCGAGTCCTTGAGCAGGAACCCGGCCGCGCCGTCGGAGAGCGCCCGGACGATGTTGTCGTCCTCGCCGAAGGTGGTCAGCATCACGACCCGCACCGACGGCGCGACGGACTTCAGCTCACGGGCCGCCGCCAGCCCGTCCAGGCGCGGCATCCGGATGTCGAGCACGGCCACGTCCACCCGCCGTTCGAGGGCGATGCGCACGGCTTCCCGCCCGTCACCGGCCTCGGCGACCAGGTCGATGTCGTCGGCGGTGCCGAGGATGGCCTTGATTCCCGCGCGCATCAGCGGCTCGTCGTCGGCGATGAGGACCCGGATCACGTTCACATCCCCTGCAAGTGGGTGGACTTCTCGACGAGCTTGCCGTCCTTGAAGCAGAACCGCACGATCTTGGTCGCCCGCGAGGAGTAGGTCTGCTTGTCGGCCACGCGGTACTCGCACCTCGACCCGGCTGGTTCCGGTTTGGAATCGGACTTGATGTCGCCCAGCGGCGGCTCGGCGCCGCCCGGGAGCCGCCCCATCACCTCGGCCTCCGACTGCCCGACCGACACCGAGTCGTACAACTCGTCGGACACCACTTTGGTGACGGGCTGTGTGCCGAGCCACGTGTAGCCGCCGACGACCACGACCACCACGATCCCGGCCAGCAGGATCGAGCCGACGCCCGCCCACTTGCGGATGCCGGTGGGCTTGGCCGGTTCGGGCGGCTCTTCGTCGAACGGCTCGTCGCCCGCCGCGGCGGTCTCCTCGTACGGCAGCACGGCGGCGATCCGGTAGCCGCCGGTGGGCAGTTCGCCGACGTGCAGCATGCCGCCCGCGAGCCGGACCCGTTCACCCAGGCCGATCAGGCCGAACCCGGCTCCCTTGGGCAGCTTGACCCGCGGCGGGTTGTTGCGGACCTCCACCACCAGGGCGTCCGGCTCGTACTTGACGGTGACCTGGACGCTCGCGCCAGGGGCGTGCTTGTTGGCGTTGGTGAGGCCTTCCTGGGCGATGCGGTAGGCGGCGTGGCTGACCTTCACGGGCAGCGGCACGGGTTGGCCGCCGCGGACCAGGCTCACCCGCACACCCGCCCGGCGCGCGCCGTCGACCAGCTCGTCGACCGCGTCCACGGTGCGCCGCACCTGGTCTTCCTCGGGCTCCTCGTCACGTCGCAGCACGCCGATGACGCCGCGCAGTTCCTCCATCGCGGTGAGGGCGGCGCTGCGCAACACCTGCACCGCTTCGCGCTGGCGGTCCTCCAGGCCGGGGTCCAGCGACAACGCGCCCGCGTGCACGGAGATGAGGCTGAGCCGGTGACCGAGGCTGTCGTGCATGTCCTGGGCGATCCGGTTGCGCTCGCGCAGCCGCACCTGGCGCGACACCATCCGCCGCTCGCGCTCCACCCGTTCCTCGCGTTCCTGGAGCGCCGCGACCAGCGCGTTGCGTTGCGCGGCGTACCTGCCGATCAGGAACGGGAGGGCGATGACCATGCCGTAGACGGTGAGCATCACCCAGGAGCCGAACGGGCCGGACAGGCCGGGGCTGGACACGTCCCAGGCGATCATGTGGAGGGCGAGGGCGAGGACGGCGGTGCGCAGCGCCCGCTGCCACGGTTCGATCCGGTAGCCGGCGGCGTAGGAGAGCATGACGACCATCGCGATGCCGCCGTGCTCGGAGCTGAAGACGACCCACGTGCCGAGCAGCAGGGCGAGTGCCGGGAACAGCAGTCGGGCCAGGTAGAGGGCCACGTAGCCGGCTCCGACGACCACCAGCAGCCAGCCCGACAGGCGCCAGTCGCCGACGATCAAGCCGGGGAAGACGTCGAGGCAGAGGAGGACGAGGACCGCCAGCACCTCGCGCCCCACCCGCCAGAGCGTGATCCGGCCGAGGCGTTCGGCGTGGGTGCGCAGGAATGCGGCGGGCGCCTCCCGGAGGTCCGGCAGGACGGGCCGGAGCCGCTGAACGACAGACGTCACGGGCGACAACGTTAAAGAATCCCCTGGTCGCCGGCCGCGTTCATTGGTCTCGAACGTTCCCGACGAAAGTTGACGCAGGTCGGGCGGGCGAAGTGCCGCGCACCTCACGTCCGAGGTCGCGCGGGCGTGTGCGACGATGACCGGCGTAGGTGAACATGATCGGGCAGGAAGGTCGTGCGGCTGTGTCTTCGTCCTCGGAACTGGCCAAGCGTCGGGCGGTAGACCCCCACGAGGAGCCGTCGGCCGAGTGGGGTTGGCACGGCGGGTTCCCCAAGGGCATCAAGATCGCCGGCTGGCTGTCGACCCTGGGTGTCTTCTCCCTGCTGATCGGCAACCACCAGGGCCGCACCGAAGACCTCTGGGTCGTCCTCACCGGCATCACCATGGCCGCCCTCCTGGTCTGGGACCAGGTCCGCAGCCGCACCTCCTGGCGCCGCTGAGCACCGGGGTGCCCGGCTAAGCCGGCACCCACCCGATCCGGAACTCCACCGGCTTGCCTTCGCAACTCGCCCTGAGCGACTCGAAGTGGTGCCCGCCCATGTTGCAGCGGTAGAGCGGCGGTGTCGGCGGGCCGCTCAGCCCTCGGCGGCTAGCTGGCCGCAGGCGGCGGCGATTTCCTGGCCTCGGGTGTCGCGGACGGTGCAGGCCACGCCCTGGTCGTTGACCCGGCGGACGAACTCGCGCTCCACGGGCTTCGGCGACGCGTCCCACTTCGAGCCCGGCGTCGGGTTCAGCGGGATGACGTTGACGTGGACCAACTGGCCCAGGTACCGGCGCAGCAGCTTGCCGAGCATGTCCGCGCGCCACGGCTGGTCGTTGATGTCGCGGATCAGGGCGTACTCGATCGACACCCGACGGCCGGTCTTGTCCGCGTAACCCCGCGCCGCCTCCATGACCTCGGAGACCTTCCACCGGGTGTTGACCGGCACGAGCGTGTCGCGCAGCTCGTCGTCCGGCGTGTGCAGCGACACGGCCAGCCGCACCTGGAGGTTCTCCTCGGTCAGCTTCCGGATCGCCGGCACCAGACCCACCGTCGACACCGTCACCGAACGCTGCGAGATCCCCAACCCGTCCGGCGCCGGGTCGCAGATCCGGTGCACCGCGTCGACCACGCGACGGTAGTTCGCCAGCGGCTCGCCCATGCCCATGAACACGATGTTGGACAACCGCCCCGGCCCACCGGGCAGCTCGCCGTCACGCATGGCCGCCGCACCGCGCCGCACCTGGTCCACGATCTCCGCCGTGGACAGGTTCCGGGTCAGCCCACCCTGGCCGGTCGCGCAGAACGGACACGCCATCCCGCAACCCGCCTGCGACGAGATGCACAGCGTCGCCCGGTCGGGATAGCGCATCAGGACGCTCTCGACCAACGTCCCGTCGTGCGCGCGCAGCAACGTCTTGCGCGTCGTGCCGGCATCGGCCTCGACGCTGCGCAGCTCCGTCCACAACGGCGGCATGAGGTCGGCGACCAGGCGGTCCCGGGTGGCGGCAGGGATGTCGGTCATCGCGTCCGGATCGACGGTCAGCCGGCCGAAGTAGTGGTTCGACAGCTGCGCCGCGCGGAACGGCTTCTCACCGAGCGCGGCGACCGCCTCTCGACGCTGGTCGGCGGAGAGGTCGGCGAGGTGGCGCGGCGGCAGACCGCGCTTGGGCGCGTCGAAAACAAGGGGGAGGGCAGTCATAGCACCGTCCAGTGTCCCACGGCCACGGACCACGTCCGACCACGGCATGAGTGTGCGACGCCACCCCCGCGACCCACATCACCGTTGCATCGCGATACGTTCCGATATATCGTCGACATGTCACAACCGATCGACAAGAGGAGTACAGCGATGTTCTTCCCAGGACATGGCCCGCACGGGCACAGGCACCACCGCGAGCACGGCTTCGGTGAACCGGGACGCGGCTTCGGCGGCGGTTTCGGTCGGGGCGGCCCGTTCCACGGTCCCCCGATGGTGCCGCCGATGCCCCCCGAGCCGCCCGGATTCCCAGGTCGCGGCAGGGGTCGGGGCGGGGGCCGGGGCGGGGGCGGCAGGCAGCGCAAGGGCAACGTCCGCGCGGCGATCCTCACGCTGCTGGCCGAACGCCCCATGCACGGCTACGAGATGATCCAGGAGATCTCCGGCCGCACGGACGGGCTCTGGCGGCCCAGCCCCGGGTCGGTCTACCCGACCCTCCAGATGCTCGCCGACGAAGGCCTGGTCGCCTCGACCGACGAGGCGGGCGGCAAGAAGTTGTTCACGCTGACCGAGACCGGTCAGGCGGAAGCGGCGAAGCTCCAGGGCGTGCCGCCGTGGCAGCAGGTCACCGACGACCTCGACACGCACGCCGCGAAACTGCGCACGGCAGCACGCCACCTCGGTGCGGCGATGCAGCAGATGGCCCACGCGGGCACGCGTGAGCAGCAGGCGCGGGCCGTCGAAGTCCTCAGTGAGGCCCGACGCAAGCTCTACGCCATCCTCGGTGAGCTCGACGTCGAGGAAGACGACCCGGAAGAGTGAACCTCCGGCGGTCCAACCACCAGCAGTCGAACCACCGGCGGTGAACTACCAGCAGTCGAACCACCGGCAGTCGAACCACCGGCGGGTGGATCACCAGCGGTGATCTACCAGCGGTCGTGGACCAGCGGGCGGATCAGCGAGTCGTACACCGCGCGCACCTCGTCCTGAGCCGACGCCGACAACGGCGCGAGGTCGGCGGCGGCCGAGTTGGCACGAGCCTGCTCGGCGTTGCGCGCGCCGGGGATGACGACGGTGACGCCCGGCTGGTCCACGATCCACCGCAGCGCGAACTGCGCCATGGTCGCCCCGGCGGGCACGAGGGCACGCAGCCGCTCCACCGCCTCCAGGCCGACCTCGAACGGCACGCCGGAGAACGTCTCGCCGACGTCGAACGCGTCACCGTTGCGGTTGTAGTTGCGGTGGTCGTCGGCCCCGAACGTGGTCGACGCGGTGTACTTGCCGGACAGCAGTCCCGAGGCGAGCGGAACGCGGGCGATGATCGCCACGTCCGCCTCCGCCGCCGCGGGCAGCACCCGCTCCAACGGCTTGAGCCGCAACGCGTTCAGGATGATCTGGACGCTCGCCACACCCGGTCGGGCGATGGCGGTCAGCGCCTCCTCGACCGTCTCCACGCTCACGCCGTACGCGGCGATCCGCTTGGCCTGCACCATCTCGTCCAGCGTGTCGAACACCTCGTCGGTCGAGTAGACCGACGTCGGCGGGCAGTGCAGCTGCACCAGGTCGAGCGTGTCCACGCCGAGGTTGGCGCGCGACCGGTCGTTCCAGGCCAGGAAGTTGTCGCGGTTGTAGTTCTCCGGCGTCTGCTCGACCCGGCGGCCCATCTTGGTGGCCACCGTGATGCCGGCGTCGCCGCGCTCGCGCAGGAACTTGCCGACCAGCGTCTCGCTGCGGCCGTCGCCGTACACGTCGGCGGTGTCGAAGAAGTTCACGCCGGTGTCCGCGGCGGCGTGCAGCACCGCCAGCGCGTCGGACTCCTCGACCTGGCCCCAGTCCGCGCCGAGTTGCCAGCAGCCGAGACCCACGACGCCGACCTGCCGACCCAACCTGCCCGCGTTCCTGTTCTCCACGTGCCGAATCCTAGGCGAGCGCTTTCACGGCAGCACAATCCCGGCCGGCTTGCGTCTCACGTGCACGCGGTAGCCGACCTCGAACGACAGGCCGGGCGTGCACGCGATGGCCTTCTCCGCGACCGCTTTCGAGAACTCGATGCGCAACACGGCTTCCAGGTCCTCGCGGCGGTCGAACCGCCAGAGCGCGCGCACGCGACGCATCGAGAACCCCTCGGCGGTGAAGAAGCCCTCCACGGCCACGGGGTTGTAGCGGGGCTCGTCGGCGCACAACCACGGCCCGTACGGCTCCGCGAACCCGTCGAGGTCCACGATCGCCAGCGTGCCGCCCGGACGCAGCACCCGGTCCGCCTCACGCATGCCCGGCTCACACCCCGGGCCGAAGAAGTACGCCGTGCGCGCGTGCACCAGGTCCGCACTCGCGTCGCCCAGCGGAAGGCGTTGCGCCGGCCCAGCCACCGCCTCCGCGTTCGGCAGGTCCGCCACCCGCCCACGAGCACGCCGCACCAACGGCGGGTGCGGCTCGACACCCGTCACCGAACGCGCCGTCCGGGCGAACTCGGGCAGGTGGAACCCGTCGCCACAGCCGACGTCCACCACGTCACGCCCGGCCCAGTCGCACTCCTCGCGCAGCGCGCTCCAGATGGCGCCGTCGGCGTCCTGCGCCCGGTTCTCGATCTCGTAGATCTCCGGCCAGTGCCAGATGTTCGGGCTCGGCAGCACGTCGACCGGCCGGATGGCGGCCAACGCGGCGCGGACGAATCCCTTCACGCGACGACTGTAGAGCCGTAGCGTGATCGAATAGGAGCGGCTTGCAGGAGGTACACGGTGTCGATCGTCCCGAATTCTCCCGCGTTGGCCGAACTGCACTACGGCGCGCCGTGCTGGGTGGACATCGCCACCAGCGACCTCCAGGCCACGGTCGACTTCTACGCCGGTCTCTTCGGCTGGTACTTCTCCGACGTCCAGGGCCGCACGGTCGCGCTGGTCGACGGGCTGCCGGTGGCCGAACTCGTCGCCGCCGACCAGCCGAGCGCGTGGACGCTGTACCTGAACACGCCGCACGCCCGTGCCACCGCCGACAAGGCGCACGCGTTGGGCGGCACGGTGCTCGGCGAACCGTCCGACCTGGTCACGCTGCTCGCCGACCCGACCGGGGCGGTGGTCGGCTTCCGGCACGTGCCGGCCGACTGGGTGTTCGGCACCGTCGGGCACGGCGCGTACGCGTGGGCCGAGCTGAACACCCGTGACGGGCACGGGGCGGACGAGTTCTTCGGCGAGCTGTGCGGCTACGAAATCACCCAGATCGGTGACGGCAAGGCAGTCGACTACACGATCTGGGCACTGCACGGCCACACCGTGCTCGGCCGGCAGCGGATGGGCCGTGCGTTCGCGCCGGGCACCCCGCCGCACTGGATGGTGTACTTCACCGCCGCGCCGGAGATCGGCACGGACTCGGCCGCGTCCCGGGTGCTCGAACTGGGCGGACGCGTCACCGTGGAGCCGTACGACACGCCGTTCGGCCGGATCACGGTCGTCGCCGACCACACGGGCGCGGTGTTCTCGGTGATCGACCCATCCCGCACCACACCGCTGTCCGACGACGACACCGGCTCACGCGTAGACGACCCGTACGACGACTAGCGGCTGGACGAAGCGGCTAGACGAACACGTACAGCAGCAGCCAGGCCACCACGGCCGACGGCAGCAGCGAGTCCATCCGGTCCATCAGCCCGCCGTGGCCGGGCAGCAGCGTGCCCATGTCCTTGATCTTGAGATCGCGCTTGATCAGCGACTCGACCAGGTCGCCGGTCGTCGCGGTGACCACCAGCGCCGCGCCGAACAGCACGCCCTGCCACCACTGGCCGTCCAGCATCACGCCGACGGTGATCGCGCCACCGCCCATGCCCGCCACCATCGAGCCCGCGAAACCCTCCCAGGACTTCTTCGGGCTGATGGTGGGGGCCATCGGGTGCTTGCCGAAGAGCACACCGGCCGCGTACCCGCCGGTGTCGGACAGCACGACGCCGATCAGGAACGCCAGGACGCGGAACACGCCGTCGTCGGGCACGACCAGCATGACCGCGAACGCCGCGAACACGGCCACGTACGCGACCGTGAAGATGGACGCGGTGACGTCCCGCAGGTAGCCGTTCGAGCCGTCCTTGAGCCGCCAGATCAGGCACACCAGGATGGTCAGCACGAACGCGCTCAGCACCCCGTCGCGCCCGAACGGCCAGGCCAGCCACACCACGGCCTGCCCGCCCAGCAGCACGGGCACCATCGCCACCCGGATGCCCGCGCTGCGCTTGAGCGCGCCCGTCAGCTCGTACATGGACACGGCCACCGCGGCGGCGACGACGCCGACGAACAACTCGCGCACCGTCAACAGCGCGACAAGGATGACGGCGCCCATGCCGAGACCCACGGCGATGGCCGCGGGCAGGTTGCGCCCCGCGCGTGACACGCTCTTCTCCGGCGCGTCCTGGTCACCGCCGCCTGACACCTGGTGTGCTCCTATCACGGCCGCCGACCGGCCAAGCAATGCGCGCGGCCGGTGACCCGGACCCGCCGAACCGACGTGACCGACCTAGACCTCAAGCAGCTCGGCTTCCTTGTGCTTGACCAGGTCGTCGATCTGGGCGACGTACCGGTGGGTGACGTTCTCCAGCTCCTTCTCGGCGCGGGAGCCGTCGTCCTCGCCGACCTCGCCGTCCTTGACCAGGCGGTCCAGCTCTTCCTTGGCCTTGCGGCGGATGTTGCGGATGGACACCTTGGCGTCCTCGCCCTTGCTCTTGGCGACCTTCACCATCTCGCGCCGACGTTCCTCGGACAGCTGCGGGATCACCACGCGGATGATCGAGCCGTCGTTGCTCGGGTTCACGCCCAGGTCCGAGTCGCGGATGGCCTTCTCGACCGCGTTCAGCTGGGTGGCGTCGTAGGGCTTGATCACCGCCATGCGCGCCTCCGGGATGGCGACGCTGGCGAGCTGGTTCAACGGGGTCGGCGAACCGTAGTACTCGACCACGATGCGGGAGAACATCGAGGGGTTGGCACGGCCGGTGCGCACCGCGGCCAGGTCCTCCTTCGCCACTGACACCGCTTTTTCCATCTTCTCCTCGGCGTCGAGGAGGGTCTCGTCAATCACGACTGACTCCCTTGGTGTGCGCAGTTCGGCTCGAATCCCAGCAGGTCTAGAAGGACGGGCGACCACCGGGGGTGCTCACCAGTGTGCCGATCTTCTCACCACGGACGGCGCGGGCGATGTTGCCCTCGGTGAGCAGGTTGAAGACCATGATCGGCATGTTGTTGTCCATGCACAGGCTGAACGCGGTCGCGTCGGCGACGTTCAGTCCGCGTTCCAGCACTTCCCGGTGGGTGATGTTGTCGAACATCAGCGCGTCCGGGTCGGTCTTCGGGTCGGCGGTGTAGACGCCGTCAACGGCCTTGGCCATCAGGACGACCTCACAACCGATCTCCAGCGCGCGCTGCGCGGCCGTGGTGTCCGTGGAGAAGTACGGCATTCCGGCGCCGCCGCCGAAGATCACCACGCGCCCCTTGTCAAGGTGTCGCATGGCCCGGCGGGGGATGTAGGACTCGGCGATCTGGCCCATCGTGATGGCCGTCTGCACGCGGGTCTCGATGCCGTGCTCGCGTTCCAGGAAGTCCTGAAGGGCGAGGCAGTTCATCACGGTGCCGAGCATGCCCATGTAGTCGGCGCGGCTGCGGTCCATGCCGCGCTGCTGCAACTCGGCGCCGCGGAAGAAGTTGCCGCCGCCGATGACGACCGCGACCTGCACCCCGCTCCGGACGACCGCGGCGATCTGGCGCGACACTGTCTGCACGACGTCGGGGTCGACGCCGACACCGCCGCCGCCGAACATCTCGCCGCCCAGCTTGAGCATCACCCGGCGGTAGCCGTGTACGGGCTGGTCGTCGGCGTGATCCGCTTTCGCGGTGTCTACCTCTGCGCTCACAGGTCCTCCTCTGGACACGGCAAGGGCGGGGTCGCGACGTCTGCGCGCAACCCCGCCCTCACGCGAATCAGGCCTGGCCGACCTCGAACCGGGCGAAGCGGGTCACGGTGACCCCGGCCTCGTCCAGCACGGCCTTGACGGTCTTCTTGGACTCCGTCACGGATGACTGCTCCAAGAGCACGACTTCCTTGAAGAAGCCGTTCACCCGACCCTCGACGATCTTGGACAGCGCCGCTTCCGGCTTGCCCTCCTCGCGAGCGGTCTCCTCGGCGATGTGGCGCTCGTTGGCCACGATGTCCGCGGGGACCTCGTCCCGGGTGAGGAAGCGCGGGCGCATCGCGGCGATCTGCATCGCGGTGCCGCGGGCGGCGTCCTCGTTGTCGCCGGAGTACTCGACCATCACGCCGACGGCCGGCGGCAGGTCCGCGGCGCGGCGGTGCAGGTAGGTGGTCACGGTGCCGTCGAAAACGGCGACCTTGGCCAGCTCCAGCTTCTCGCCGATCTTCGCGGAGAACTCCTGCACGACCGCTTCGATGCTCTTGCCGTCGAGCTCCGCGGCCTTCAGGACGTCGACGTCGGCCGGGCGCGTGGCCTTGGCGACGGCGACGATCCGGGAGGCCAGCTCCTGGAAGTCGTCGTTCTTCGCGACGAAGTCCGTCTCGCAGCGCAGCTCGATCATCACGCCGTCCTCGGCCACGACGAGGCCGTTGGAGGTCGTGCGCTCGGCGCGCTTGCCGACGTCCTTCGCACCCTTGATCCGCAGGATCTCGATCGCCTTGTCGAAGTCGCCGTCGGTCTCCTCAAGCGCCTTCTTGCAGTCCATCATGCCTGCGGCGGTCAGCTCGCGGAGGCGCTTCACGTCAGCGGCGGTGTAGTTCGCCATCGTGCGATTTCCCGTTCCTTCTGCGGTCTGATCGTCGACTTCGCCGCTGAATCTGTCAGTCGGCTCGCCGACGTGGCTTGGCGCTGGGGTGGTGCTGTGCGCGCGCCGCGCCCACCGTTCACGGGTGGGCGCGGCGCGCGGTGGATCAGGACTGCGCGGGCTCGCTGCTCTCGGCGGCGGGCGCCTCGGCAGCAGGCTCCTCGGCAGCAGGCTCCTCGGGAGCGGCGGCAGCGGCAGCAGCGGGCACGTCCGCGCCCACCAGCAGCTCCTGCTCCCACTCGGCCAGCGGCTCGTCCTGGCCGGGCTCGGGCTTGTCCTCGCCCTCGGCGGCCTTGGTGCGGGCGCCGGAGCGCGCCATCAGACCGGCGGCGGCGGCCTCGGCCACCACCTTGGTCAGCAGCGCGGCGGACCGGATCGCGTCGTCGTTACCCGGAATCGGGTAGTCGACCTCGTCCGGGTCGCAGTTCGTGTCGAGGATCGCCACGATCGGGATGTTCAGCTTGCGCGCCTCGCCGACGGCGATGTGCTCCTTCTTGGTGTCCACGATCCACACGGCGCTGGGCACCTTGGACATGTCGCGGATACCGCCGAGCGTGCGCTCCAGCTTGTCCTTCTCACGGTTCATCATCAGGATTTCCTTCTTGGTGAAACCCTGGAAACCGCCGGTCTGCTCCATCGACTCAAGTTCCTTGAGCCGCTGGAGGCGCTTGTGGACCGTGGAGAAGTTGGTGAGCATGCCGCCCAGCCAACGCTGGTTCACGAAGGGCATGCCGACGCGGAGGGCCTCGTTGGCGATGGCCTCCTGCGCCTGCTTCTTCGTGCCGATGAACAGGATCGAACCGCCGTGCGCGACCGTTTCCCGAACGAACTCGTAAGCCCGGTCGATGTAGGTCAGCGTCTGCTGGAGGTCGATGATGTAGATGCCATTGCGCTCGGTGAAGATGTAGCGCTTCATCTTCGGGTTCCAGCGGCGGGTCTGGTGCCCGAAGTGCACGCCGCTGTCGAGCAGCTGCTTCATGGTGACGACGGCCATGGCCGGGTTCGCACCTCTTCGATCAGGCGCGCCGGGCTTCGAGGCCGGCACGCGTTCCGGTTCGTCGCGGCGGGCCGGGTCGGACCGCCGCCCTGGTGCCCTTGCCGTCGTCCGAACCGGAGGGTTTTCACCTCAGGACCGCCGGACGCCGTGACTCGGCCGTGGGAACGGGTCGGGTCTGCATTGGCACGCGAAGTCGTCCCGCACTTACACGGGCCGCGGACCGAGTGTACGCCGGTCAGGGGGAGAACAACGAACCGGCCCCGAGTTGTCCACAGGCCCCGAGGTTGTCCACAGTTCCGGAGAAGCCACTGGTAGCCCCCGGTCCGCGCCGGAACGCTGGACCCATGACTCCCACGATGCGAACACTGCTGGTCCTGGCCTTGACAGCTTTCCTGACGGTACCCCTGGCGCCCCTGACGGCGTCCGCGCGGGCCTCCCGTCCACCACGCTTCACCTGGCCCCTCGCGCCACCGCGCGAGGTGGTCCGCGTGTTCGAGGCCCCGGCGACCGAGTACGCCGCCGGGCACCGAGGAGTGGACCTGGCCGCACCCCCGGGCGCCGCAGTCCTCGCCGCGGGTGACGCGGTGGTGCTGCACGCGGGCCCGGTGGCGGACCGGCCGGTGATCTCGCTGTTGCACGCGGGCGGCCTGCGGACGACGTACGAGCCGGTGGAGGTCAGCGTGCGGAGAGGTCAGCCGGTGCGCCGGGGTGACCGGATCGGCACACTGCGCGCGGGTCACGAGGGCTGCCCGACAGAAGCCTGCCTCCACTGGGGCGCACTACGCGTAGTGCCCAGGCGCACCTACCTGGACCCGTTGCGCCTCCTATCCCCCGGCCCGGTCCGCCTGCTGCCAAGCGCGGCCACCACCCCACCCGGCCCTCAACCCACCCGCTCGCTGACCTCGCCCCGCCCACTAACCCCTGGCTGCCAACCCACTTGCCCCGGCCAGTCGCTAGCCGCCGGCCCTCAAAACCGACCCGGCCCCCGACCCGCCCGCTAGCTGGCCTCGTCCGGCCCACTAACCGCCGGCTGCCCAACCCACCCGGCTGCCGGACCGAGCGGCCCGCCCAATCGCCTCGCCGCCCGACCACCTAGCCGCCCGACCTCTCGATCGCCAGCGCGCCAACTGCCCGACCGTTGACCCGCCCAGCCCAACGCACTTGGTCGCTCGACCACCCGATCGCCTGGGCCGCCCGAACCACCCGGCCACCGACCTCGGAACCCCACTTGACCGCTTGGCCCGCTCTCGGCTCGCTTGTCCCGTCGAAGGTGGAGCCGCCGCCTGATCGCCGGCCGCTGAGCAGACCGATTCGCTGAGCGACCAGTCGCGTGAGCGGTCCGGTGGCTAGGCCTCCAGCTGTTCGTTCAGCTTGGTGCGCAGGCGCAACACCGCGCGAGTGTGTAGCTGGCAGACTCGGGATTCGGTCACGCCTAGGACCTTGCCGATCTCGGCCAACGTCAGGTTCTCGAAGTAGTACAGCGTGACCACGACCCGGTCCCGTTCGGCGAGCTGCGCGATCGCGTCGGCGAGCTGGCGGCGACTGTCCAGGTCGACCAGGGTCGCGATCGGGTCCTCCGCGCCCTCGTCCGGCAAGGACTCGGCCAGGGACGAACCCGCACCACCGGTACTCCGGCCCGCCGCGATCAGCTCGTCCAGTGCCACGACGCTGGTCAGCTGGAGCTGCGCGTAGAGCTCCCGCAGTTCACCAAGGCCGATCTTCAGCTCGGCGGCGAGCTCGCGGTCGGTCGGGGTGCGTTGGAACCGTGCGCCTAGGCGTTCAAGGGCGCGCTCGACGTCGCGGGCCCGGCTGCGGACCGAGCGGGGCACCCAGTCCTGCGAGCGGAGGTCGTCGAGGATCGCGCCGCGGATGCGCTGCATCGCGTAGGTCTCGAACTTCAGGCCCCGCTCGGGCTCGAACTTCTCGATCGCGTCGACCAGGCCGAAGATGCCGGACTGGATCAGGTCGCCCACGTCGACGTGCGCGGGCAGGCCGGTGCCGACTCGGCCCGCGACGTACTTCACCAGCGGCGCGTAGTGGAGCACGAGCCGGTCCCGGAGAGCTTGCTGTCGCGACTGGCCGTAGGTGTGCCAGAGCGCGATGATCCCGGCTTCCACGTCATCCGCGGTGCGCTCGGATGCCCCGTGGGCCGGCCTCCCCACGACCGCTGCCACGGCGTGCCCGTTGCGGGGTAGGTCGGCAGCGATGTCAGCAGCGAGGGGGTCGGGGTCGGAGGCAGAGGCGGGGTCGGGGTCGGGGTCGGGCATGGGATCACCGGGCAGGGGATCACCGGGCAGGGCGTCACCGGGGAGCGCGTCACCGGGCGGGCGTTCGTCAGGCAGGGCTGCGCCGCCGGAGGGGCGGAAGGGCTCGTCGGGTCGGGCCGCGCCGTTCCGAGGTTCGGCTCGTGGGGCTTCACCGCGCAGGTGCTCGCCGTCGACGCGGTGACCGTTCGTCCCAGCCGGGGTGCGCGCCGCCGACGAGGTCCCGACGTGCGCGGCGGAGGGAGAGGTCACGGTTGCGGTCCGCGAACCTCCCCCTGCGACGTCAGGAGCGGGGGTGGGTTCGGTCATGGATCGCCTTCAGCCGTTCGACGGTGACGTGTGTGTAGAGCTGAGTCGTTGCGAGCGTAGCGTGACCAAGAAGCTCTTGGACGGTGCGCAGGTCCGCTCCCCCTTCCAACAGGTGCGTGGCCGCGGAGTGGCGTAGGCCGTGGGGGCCGGTGTCGACCGTTCCCGGCACCCCGCCCACTACATCGTGGACAATCCGCCTGGCGGTACGCGGGTCGAGCCGGCCGCCTCGCGCACCGATCAGCAGTGCGCGTTGTGAACGGTCGTTGACCAGCGTTGATCGGCCGTGTTCCATCCAGCGCCGTACAGCGCGTTCGGCCGGAACGCCGAACGGCACGGTGCGTTCGCGCCTCCCCTTGCCCAGAACCCGAATCACCCTTTGGGAGTAGTCCACGTCGTCGAGGTCGAGACCGCACAACTCGGCGACCCGGACGCCTGTCGCATACAGCAACTCCACCACGGCTTGGTCACGGAGCGCAACCGGATCGCCCTGTTCCGCACCCAATTCGGCGGCGGCCATCGCCGCGCCGGCCTGGTCCGGCCGCAACACCACGGGAAGGGTCCGGTGGGGCCTGGGTGCGGCGAGGCGCGGCCCCGGATCGGTGGCTAGCAGGCCGTTCCGGGCAGCCCACGCGGTGAAAGTGCGGGCTGCGGCAGCGCGCCGGGCCATCGTCGTCCGGCTCGAACCGGCGGAATGCTGGGAAGCCAGCCAGGACCGCAAGCCGGGCAGGTCGATCGCTTCCACGGTGGCGTGCTCGGGCGACCCGCCGGCTAAGTGGACCAACAACGCGACCACATCGCCGAGGTACGCGCGAACCGTGTGCGGGGACAGCCCGCGCTCCATGGCGAGGTGGCGTTCGTACCGGTCAAGGGCTGTCGTCACGTCTCCGGGCAGCCCACGGCGCAGGCGGACAAGATCGACACGACGTGTCCGAGCGGGCGGCGGCGGGGACATACCCCTGACGCTGCGCCCTCAAGCGCCCTTGGTCAAGTATCGCCACGCCAACTCTCATTCTGGGAGCGCTTCCAACCTGTTTCGACCCGTTCGGCGAGACCGGCCAGTTCCAGTTGTGGCAGCAAAGCGCGCACCCGCGGCAGTTCGACACCGGACTCCACGGAGATCATGTCCGGACTGTGCCCGGACATGAGACCCAAGGCTTCGAAGACCCGCATCGCGTCACCCTGCGGCGGCCCGGTGTCGAGCTTCCGGTTCGCCTCGACGAGGTCGACGCCGAGCCGCCCGGTCGACTCGATGATCTCGGCGACGCTGGTGACCGGCAACGCGCTCCCCGACCGCAGCAACTCGTGGCAGCCCGACGAACTGGACGAGGTGATCGGCCCGGGCACCGCCATCAGCACCCGGCCGAGCGCCGCCGTCGACGCCGCCGTGTTCTTGGCCCCGCTCCGCTGACCCGCTTCGACCACGACCGTCCCCTCCGCCAGTGCCGCGATGAGTCGATTCCGGGTGAGGAACCGGTGCCGGGCCGGCGTATGCGTAGGCGGGTACTCGCTGACCAGCAGACCCTGGCTGGGAATGCGTTCCAGCAAGGCCCGGTGACCAGCGGGATAGGCGACGTCGACCCCGCACGCGAGAACGGCGATCGTCAACCCGCCGGCTGTGAGGGCACCCCGATGCGCGGCGCCGTCGATGCCGTAAGCGGCGCCGGACACCACCGTGACACCGGCCTCGGCCAACCCGTACCCGAATTCACCGGCGACGTGCTGCCCGTAGCCGGAAGAGGCCCGACTACCCACCACCGCGACCGCCCGTTCGGTGAGCGACGCGAGGCTGAATTCACCCCGCACCCACAACGCCAACGGCTCCAGCCCGCACCGCAACCCGTTCGCCGCGGCAATGGTCAACGCGTTGAAAGGCCACCGGGGCCACTCGTCATCCTCGGGAACCAACAACCGCCCGCCGACCTTGGCCGCGACCTCCAGGTCCCGCTCAGCCTGGTCAACGGCCCGCCGCGCCGACGTCTCGCTGTCGACCGCCACGGGAACCTCGCCGGACCGGACCAACTCCGCTGCCCGCACCGGCCCCACTTCGGCGATGAACCCGGCCAACGCCACGGCAGGCGGCTCGGCGACCCGTGAAAGGTAGGCGCGGGCGAGCCGGATCTCGTCGGTGCTCACGACATCCTCCGCTCACGGAACTCCAGCGCGGCAGCCACGTGGTCCGCGGTGGGCTGGTCGACTTCCGCCAAGTCGGCCAAGGTCCAAGCGACCCGCAAACATCGGTCGGCCCCACGGCCGGTCAGTGCTCCCTTGGCGAGCGCACGATCGACCGCCGACGTCGTCTCGCGGGGAAGGGCGAACTCCGTCCTCAACATCGGGCCGGGCACTTCGGCGTTGGTGAACCAGCCGTGCTCGGCCCAGCGTTCCGTTGCCCTGGTCCTGGCCTTGTGCACCCGTTCGCGGACGGTCGCGGTGGGCTCGGGGTCGGCGACGAATTCGCGGCTCATCGCGGTCAGCGGGCGCATCACCACCCTCAGGTCGACCCGGTCGAGCAAAGGGCCGGACAGCTTCGTCTCGTACCGCCTCCTGGCCGCCGGGAGGCAGATGCAGTCGATGTCCTTCGGCGGCGCGCACGGGCACGGGTTGGTGGCCATCACCAGCTGGAACCGGGCCGGGTAGCGGGTGATGCCGTCACGCCTGGCCAGGCGGACCTCGCCTTCCTCCAACGCCGTGCGCAGGGCCTCCAGCTTCCCGAGCCCGAACTCGCGCGCCTCGTCCAGGAACAGCACCCCTCGGTGGGCACGGCTCATCGCGCCCGGCTTGGCCAAGCCGGCACCGCCACCGACCAGCGCGACGATCGACGTCGAGTGGTGCAGCGACACGAACGGCGGGGCGGACACCAGTGGCGCCTCCGGTGTCAGCAGGCCGGCGATGGAGTGCACGGCCGTGACTCCCAGCGCCTCCTCCATGGACAGCGGCGGGAGGAGGCCGGCCAGGCGTTGGGCCAGCATCGTCTTGCCGGTGCCCGGCGGCCCGGTGAGGAGGATGTGGTGACCTCCGGCAGCGGCTACTTCCAGCGCCCACCTCGCTTCCGGCTGCCCCACGACATCGGCCAGGTCCGGGCCGTCCGGCGGCGGGGCGATGGTCGGCGGAGCGGTGTGGTGGAGGGTCTCCTGGCCGTTGAGCCACTCCAGGACGTCGGTCAAAGTGGCGGCGCCGTAGACGGTCAGACCTTCCACGAGAGCTGCTTCGTGGAGTGCGGCGACCGGGACGATCGCCTGGGTCAGCCCCGCTCGCCTCGCCGCCATCAGGGCCGGCAGGACGCCCCTGATGGTGCGCACCCTGCCGTCCAACGCCAGTTCGCCCAGGAGAACGGTGTCCGCCAAGCGGTCGCCCGGGATCACCTGGGCCGCGGCCAGGACCACGCAGGCGATGGCCAGGTCGTACCCGGAGCCGTTCTTCGGCAGCGTGGCCGGGGACAGGCCGAGGGTCACGCGTTGGGACGGCCAGTCGTGGCCGCTGTTCCTGACCGCGGCCTTCACCCGGTCCTTCGACTCGTGCAGGGCTGCGTCGGGTAGGCCCAGGAGTTGCGTTTTCACGGTCCCGACACCCACGTCGGCCTCGATCTCCACCGGCACGCCGTCCACGCCGAACAACGCCACCGACCACGTTCGCGCCAGTGCCATCACACACCTCGCAGGTGGTGCAGGCGGACTTTGCCGTCGGGCGGCCATTCGATCGCGATGACGTCGTAGCGGATGTCCACCCGGCCGACCCGGTGGGCGCTCAGCCAGCGCAGCGCCGATTTGCGCACCCGGTCGAGTTTGTCCGGCGTCACGGCTTCCAGGGCTGTGCCCCTGGTGGTTCCCGAGCGGCATTTCACCTCGACCACCACCAGGCGTGTGCCGTCCGTCGCCACGACGTCCAGCTCGCCCTCTTCGCACCGCCAGTTGCGGGCCAGGATCGACAGGCCCTGGTGCTCCAGATAACGGCACGCCGCGTCCTCGCCGCGCTTGCCCAGATCGGTCGCCGTGTTCATGCCCCACTCCTCCGGAATCGGTCTTGATCCGACCTTGCCGGGGTGGTGCGGGGCCGGCCACGGGCAACCGGCCGACTGTGGACAACTCGGCTGCCTGTGGACAGAGCCGGGCGAATTGTCGACGCCGAGTGGTATGGGCCGGGTGGTGGAGAGGGGGCCGGTTAGGTGTGGGGCCAGCTGGGGTATCAGGCCGGTTAGGTGTGGGCCAGTTGGGGTATCGGGCGGGCTAGGTGTGAGGCCGGCCAGGAGGTGTGGGGCCCGGCGGATATGGGCCGGAAAGACGCAAAGGGGCCTACCCAGTGGGCAGGCCCCTGCGACTCAGCGGGTATTCAGCGGGTATCAGGAGTTGAACGGACCGTCCTCGGGCAACCTGAGGTCGGGCTTGTCCAGCTCCTCGACGTTGACGTCCTTGAAGGTGATCACCCGGACGTTCTTCACGAACCGGGCGGGGCGGTACATGTCCCACACCCACGCGTCGGACATCCGCACCTCGAAGTAGACCTCGCCGTCCGCGTTGCGGACCTGCACGTCCACCGAGTTGGCCAGGTAGAACCGCCGCTCGGTCTCCACGACGAACGAGAACTGGCTGACGATGTCGCGGTACTCCTTGTACAGCGACAACTCCATCTCGGTCTCGTACTTCTCGAGATCCTCTGCACTCATTACGCCTCCGCGCGGGTAATCATCGAATCCGCGCCCCTCCTCGTCGCGAGCCTGCCACCGCTGGTCTGCGGGGTTGGCCCATTCTGGACCACGGCGGCGGCAACCACGCCGCGCGCCACCGGGTGCGGCGATTCCAGTCCGTGCCGGAGCGCCGCGGCCGACACGTTCGCATACGACCAGCGGTGTTGCGCACTCGGGCCGTGTTCGGCCAGCGCCGCAGCGTGCTCGGGGGTGCTGTAGCCCTTGTGCTCGTCGAAACCGTAGACGGGCAGCTCCTCGTGCAACGCGGTCATGATCCGGTCCCGCGTGACCTTGGCCAGCACGGATGCCGCCGCGACGCACGCCGCCACCCGGTCGCCCTTGACCACCGGCATGTTCGGCGCGGTGAGGCCGGGAACCGGGAAACCGTCGGTCAAGACGTACCCGGGATGTACACCCAATTGAGCGACAGCACGCCGCATGCCCTCGATGTTCGCCACGTGCACGCCGAGCAGGTCCACCTCGGCGGCCGGGATCACGATCACCGCGTAGTCGAGCGCGCGCTTGAGCACCACGTCGAACATCCGGTCCCGAGCGGCGGCGGTGAGCAGCTTCGAGTCGGTGAGCCCGTCGAACTTGGCCGCGTCACCCGGCTTGAGCACGCACGACGCCACGACCAGCGGCCCCGCGCAGGCGCCGCGACCGGCCTCGTCCACACCAGCCACCGGACCGAAACCGCGACGGGCCAACGCGGCTTCGAACGCCCAGATGCCCGCGGTCTGCCGAACCTGGACACGAGGCGGCTTGCGGATCACCCCTGGACCCTATCTCAGCCGTGCGCTCCGAAAACGCGCCCTCGCCCGCTTGCCCAGCAGCAGCACCGGCCACGCCGCCGCGAGCCCGGCGCCGGCCGGCAGCGCGTCCTGCCACGCGGGCGCCCCGATGGCCACGGCCTGCGGGTCGTGGTCGCCGATGCCCTGCCAACGGGACGGCGGCAGCACGATCGTCCGCGCCTTGCCCACCACGTTGTCCACCGGCACCAGACCACCCTCGCGACCGTCGCCCTGGCACCGCGAGTCGCACGAGTCGTTCCGGTTGTCACCCAGCACGAACAGGTAGCCCTCGGGCACCTTCAGGTCGGCGAACGACTCCTGCACGGTGCTGCGCCCCGGCGCCCAGTACACGTACGGCTCGTCCAGCGGCTTCCCGTCGACCATCACCCGGTTGCGGTCGTCGCAGCACTTCACGGTCTGCCCGCCCACCGCGACGATCCGCTTGACGAAGTCCTCCTCGTTCGCCGAGGGGAACCCCAGCAGCGAACCGAGGCCCTGGAGCCCCCGCGTGACCGGGTTGGTCGGCTCGGCGGCCACGAAGTCCTGGTTGATCCAGGTGTCCGGGCCGTGGAAGACGACCACGTCGCCCGGCTCGGGCTCGGAGAAGTCGTAGGTCAGCTTGTCGACCAGCACCCGGTCCCCGAAGCAGCCGTTCGAGCAGCCGTGCAGCGTCTGCTCCATCGACTCCGACGGGATCATGTAGACCTTCGCCAGGAACGTCTGGATCAGGACCGCGAGCAGCACCGCGACACCGATCAGGATCGGCAGTTCCTTCCAGAACGACCCCTTGCGCTTGGCCTTTTCGCGCGAGCGGGCACGCCACTGCTCGACCTTGTCCTCGTGCTCCGGGTCTCCCTCGTCGGAGGAGCCCCGGGACGGTGCGACGTCTACCACCCGGTCAGCGTACCGACGAGGCCTGTGAGGCCCTGGTCAACCGGCTGCGGAGCTTCCGCCCGAAGAACAGCACGGGCCACGCCGCGGCCAGTCCGGCGCCCGCCGGGACACCTGCCTGCCACGCGGGCGCGCCGATCGCGACGGCCTGCGCGTTGTGGTCGCCGATGCCCTGCCAACGGGACGGCGGCAGCACGATCACCCGGGCCTTGCCGATGACGTTGTCCTCCGGCACGGTGCCCGCCACGCCGCCGCCGCCCTGCTTGCGCGAGTCGGTGGAGTTCGTGCGGTTGTCACCCATCACCCAGAGGTGGCCTTCCGGCACCTTGACCGGCTCGAACGGGTCGTGGTTCTCCGGGGACGTGCCGGGCTGCCAGTAGACGTACGGCTCGTCCAGCGGCTTGCCGTCGACCTTCACCCGGTGCTGCTCGTCGCAGCACTCGACGGTCTGCCCGCCGACCGCGATGACCCGCTTGACGAAGTCGCGCTCGTCCGGCGGCGCGAGGCCGATCAGCGAGGCCACCGACTGGATGCCCGCCACGATCGGGTTGTCGGAGCGACCGGATTCGAAGTCGTTGTTGCCCCACGTGTCGGGGCCGCGGAACACCACGACCTCGCCCGGTTCGATCTCGGCGAAGTCGTAGACCAGCTTGTCGACCAGCACCCGGTCGTTGTTGCAGCCGGGGCAGCCGTGGAGGGTCTCCTCCATCGACTGCGACGGGATCACGTACACCCGCGCGAGGAACGTCTGGATCAGGATCGTCAGGACGAGGGCCGTCGCGCCGAGCACGAGCAGTTCGCGCCAGAGCGGGGGCTTCTTCTTGTCCTTCTTGGTCTTGCCACCCGCAGCCGGGTCCGAAGTGGACTCGGCTGCGGGATCCTGACCGTCTTCATCAGCGGAGCGGTGCACGGGATCTGCCACGTGGGCAGGCTACTGCTTCCGCGTGTGCCCGGCGTCAGGAGGCCGGTCGTGCCTCGCGCTTTTCCTTGATCTTGGCGGCCTTGCCGCGCAGGTCGCGGAGGTAGTACAGCTTCGCCCGGCGGACGGCGCCGCGGGTCGCGACCTCGATCTCGGCGATGTTCGGGGAGTGCACCGGGAAGGTGCGCTCGACGCCGACACCGAACGAGACCTTGCGAACGGTGAAGGTCTCACGGATGCCGCCACCCTGGCGGCGGATCACGACGCCCTGGAACACCTGGACCCGCTCGCGGGAGCCCTCGATGACGCGGACGTGGACCTTCAGCGTGTCGCCCGGCCGGAAGCTGGGAATGTCGGAGCGCAGCGACTGGGCGTCAAGAGCGTCCAGGGTGTTCATCGGTGGTCCGTCCTCGTCCTCACGTGTATTGCGTACTCCCCCAGGGCGCGGACTATCTCAAGTTACACACGCGCACGGGGGCGGGCCTAGCGCACGCCGGATGAGTTGAACCGGGTGCAGCAACCTGTCCAGTGTGCCAGACGAGGGTCGGCGGCACGAAATCGCCCCCGGCCCAGCCGTCAGCCCAGCTCGTCCAACAGCTTGCGGTCGTGCTTGTCGAGCGCGCCCTCGGGCAGGGCGTCGAGCAGTTCGGGACGGCGTTCGCGGGTGCGGCGCAGCGACTGGTCACGCCGCCAGCGGTCGATCGCCTTGTGGTTGCCCGAACGCAGGACCTCCGGCACGGCGAGGTCGCGCCACACCTCGGGACGGGTGTAGCTGGGGCCCTCCAGCAGGCCGTCGGAGAACGAGTCCTCGGCGGCCGACTTGGGGTTGCCCAGCACGCCCGGCAGCAGCCGGACGACCGCCTCGACCATGACCAGCACGGCAACCTCGCCGCCCACGAGGACGTAGTCGCCGATGGAGACCTCGTCCACGGGCATCCGGCGGGCGGCGTCGTCCACCACCCGCTGGTCGATGCCCTCGTACCGGCCGCAGGCGAACACCAGGTGCTCCTCGGCGGCGTACTCGTGCGCCAGCTTCTGGGTGAACGGTCGACCGGCGGGCGTGGGCACGACGAGGCGGGTCGCCGGGGTGCAGACCTGGTCCAGCGCGTCACCCCAGACCTGGGGCTTCATCACCATGCCCGGCCCGCCGCCGTACGGGCTGTCGTCGACGGCCTTGTGCACGTCGTGCGTCCAGTCCCGCAGGTCGTGCACGCCGACGCTGATCAGGCCCTTGTCGATGGCCTTGCCGAGCAGCGCGGCGCGCAGCGGGTCCAGGTACTCCGGGAAGATCGTGACGACGTCAATCCGCATCGAGGAGGCCCTCGGGCGGGTCGATCACCACGCGCTTGCCGGCGATGTCCACGGTCGGCACGATCTCGCGCACGAACGGCACCAGCGTCTGGTCGCCGTTCTCGCGCTTGACGACCAGCAGCTCGCCGCCCAGCCCGTGCGCGATCTCCAGCACGGCGCCGATCCGGGTGCCGTCGAGCAGCTCGACCGACAGCCCTTCGAGCTCGTGGTCGTAGAACTCGTCCGGGTCTTCAGTCGGCGGCAGGTCCTCGGTGCGGCCCAGCAGCACCGTGCCGCGCAGCGTCTCCGCCACGTCGCGGGTCAGCACTTCCTCGAAACGCACCAGCAGCCGCCCGGAGTGGTTCCGGGCGGCTGCGACGGTGAGGTTGCGGGATGTGCCGTCACGCAGTTTGGCGGTCAGCACCGAACCCAGGGCGAACCTGGTCTCGGGTGAATCCGTGCGCACGTCGACGGCAAGCTCGCCGCTGATCCCGTGCGCCTTGGCCACTCGGCCGACGACGACGTCCATGTGCGCGTCAGCGATCGGTGTCGACCACGTCGACGCGCACGCCACGACCACCGATACCGGCCATCACGGTGCGCAGGGCGGTCGCGGTGCGGCCGCTGCGGCCGATCACCTTGCCGAGGTCGTCCGGGTGGACGTGCACCTCCAGCGTGCGACCGCGTCGGGTCGTGACCAGGTTCACCCGGACGTCGTCCGGGTGGTCGACGATGCCTCGAACGAGGTGTTCGAGAGCGTCAGCCAACAAGCTCACGCCTCGTCCTTGGCTGCCTCGGCGGTGGGCTCGGCGTCAACCTTCTCGGCGTCGACCTTCTCGGCGTCGACCTTCTTGGCTTCGTCCTTCTTCGCTTCGTCCTTCTTCGCTTCGTCCCGCTTCGGCGACTTCTTCTTCGGAGTCGTCGCGTCGGTCGACGGGGCGTCGCCGGCGGCGGCCAGCGCGGCGGCGAACAGCTCCGCCTTGCTCGTCTTCGGCTCCTTGACCCTCAGCGTGCCCTCGGCGCCCGGCAGGCCCTTGAACTTCTGCCAGTCACCGGTGATCTCCAGCAGCCGCTGCACGGACTCGGTCGGCTGCGCGCCGACACCCAGCCAGTACTGCGCGCGGTCGCTGTCCACCGCGATGAACGACGGCTCTTCCTTGGGGTGGTACTTGCCGATCGTCTCGATGGCCTTGCCGCTGCGGCGGACGCGGGCATCGGCGACGACGATCCGGTAGTACGGCTGACGGATCTTGCCAAGCCGCTGAAGCTTGATCTTGACGGCCACGGGTGTGGGTGCTCCTCGTGCTCTCGATGTGCTCAGGTGCGGGCAGTCCTCACCCGAGTGGGGCACGGGTGGTGAAAGCCCAGTGTCTGGGGCGCCACGGCACGGTGAGAGGGACCGACCTCGGCGAACAACCGACCATTCTGCCAGACACTTCTACCGCGGCACGAATCGGGCCACGGGGATGCCCGCGCGCTCCAGTGCCTCGCGGACTTTTCGGGCGTGTTCGACGGCTCCCGGGGTGTCGCCGTGGAGGCAGATGGAGTCGACTTCCGTCTTCAGAACGGTGCCGTCGGCCGCCACCAGCTCACCGTCCCGCGCGAGCCTCAAGACCTGGGCCACGACGGCGTCCGTGCTGGTCAGGACGGCGTTCGGCTGGGTGCGCGGCACCAGCGTGGCCTCCGGCGTGTACGCGCGGTCGGCGAACGCCTCCCGGACCGGACGCAGCCCGGCCCGTTCGGCGTGGTGCAGGAGGCGGGACCCGGGCAGGCCGAGGACGGGCAGGTCGCCGAACGCCTTGACGCCGTCCACCACGGCCTTCGCCTGTGCGTCGTGGTGGACCGTGGCGTTGTAGAGCGCGCCGTGCGGTTTCACGTACTCGACCTTGATCCCGGCGGCTTTGGCGCACGCGTCCAGGGCGCCGATTTGGTACAGGACTTCGTCGGCCAGTTCGGCCGGGTCGGCGTCGATGAAACGGCGGCCGAAGCCGGCCAGGTCGCGGTAGGAGACCTGGGCGCCCACGGCCACGCCCGTGCTCGCGGCCTGGCGGCAGACCCGCCGCATGGTCGACGGGTCGCCGGCGTGGAAGCCGCAGGCCACGTTCGCGCTGGTCACGACGTCCAGCAGGGCGTCGTCGTCACCCAGGCGCCAGATGCCGAAGCCCTCACCGAGGTCGCTGTTGAGGTCGATCACGCGGGCATCACCCCGATCGAGACGAGGAGCAGGGTCAGGCCGGGCAGGAAGTTGTTGATCACGTGCGCCACCACGCTCGCGGTGAGCCTGCGGGTGATCAGGCGGGCGATGCCGATCGGCAGGGCGATCACGATCAGCAGCGACGTCCGGAGCGGTTCGAGGTGGCTGGCCGCGAAGATGACCGTGGTGAGCACGAACGCCGCCCACCGGCTCCAGCGCTGCCGTTCGATCGCGCCCCACAGCAGGCCGCGGTAGACGACCTCCTCGCAGACCGGGCCCAGGAAGCACACGTAGAGGAACATCACGATGGCGGCGCTGAGGGGCAGGCCCGCGCCGTCCACCAGCTCACCGATGGCGGAGGTGGCGTTCTTGTCGCCGACCGCCTTCGACCAGATCACCGCGGCCACGTACGTCAGCACCAGGCCGAGCGCGCCGAGCTTGAGGCCGACCTTCACGTCCGCCCAGTCCCAGGCCAGCCGCAGGTCGTGGAACGGGCCGTTGCCGCGCAGGTAGGTGATCGCGACCGCGACGCCTGCGGCCAGCACCGTCGGCACCATCGAGCCGATCAGGATGAACGTGACGGAACGGGCGAGGTCCGTGCCCGAGGTTCGAGCCACCGCCGTGATGAAAACCGCACTCAGCACGAATATGGCCTCGACGAGCAGGAACGCGCCGAAGCCCCAGCGCTGGCCGGCACGCGCCGGTTCCGGCTCACGCCCGACCGCGCGGACACTGGCGATCAGGCCTGTCGGAGGTTCATCCGATGGTGTCACAGCCATCCACCCTAATCAGCCGGTGTACAGGTAGACGGCGGGCAGCAGGTTGTTCGCCGCGTGGGCGACGACGCTGGCGGCCACCCGGCCGGTGATCATGCGGGCCGCGCCGATGGCGAGGCCCTGGGCGAACAGGCCGATCATGCGCCAGCTCTCCTCGTGCAGGAACGCGAAGATGAGGGCGGTGAGGGCGAGGATCGCGAACCTGGGGATCTTGTAGTGGGCCAGTGCCTGCCACAGAGCACCCCTGGTGAGGACCTCCTCGGTCAGCGGAGCGCCGATGAGGACGAACAGCGCCGCCGCGGCCAGCCAGACCGTGCGGCCCCCGGAAAGCGCTTCGATCTGCTCCAGGGAGCTGGACTGGTCGGGGTTGAAGCGGAGCAGCAGCGCGCCGACGAGCCAGGCGGCCAGCAGCGCCGCGCCGCCCGCGGCCAGGCCCACTTTGACGTCACGCCAGGTCGGGACGAGGCCGAAGTCCCGGTTCGGGCCGTTGCCCATGCGCCAGGAGACGACGACGGGGCCCAGGCCGAGGAGGACGTTCGGGAGGAAGACCAGGAGCAGCAGCGGGCCGAGGACCGGCGGGTCGGTGATGTCCACTTCGGCGAAGCGGTCGGCGGTCGCCGCGGTGAAGACGAGGGTCGCGACGTGGTAGCCCGCGAGCCCGACGAAGAACGCCAGGAAACCCCAGTGCGCCCTGCCGGTGTCCTGGGCCTGCTGTTCCTCCACTCGTCCGAACGTAGTGGTCCGGGGGGTGGGGGTACCGCACGAGGTCGTTCAAGATCACCCTGACGGCCGCAGCGGTGTGACCGGGCGCGGGAAGAATTGCGCCCGGAGCACCCTTTCGCCGGATTGTCGGTGGCCAGGCCGCCGGGTCGGGTCAGCGGCCGGGCCGGAACAGCGCCGGATCAGGCTGGCGCCGGATCGGGGCAGGCCGGCCGCCGGGTCGGGTCAGGTCGGGTCAGCTGTGGATCCGGCCGCGCAACATGACCAGCTTCGGGTGGCGCAGGGCGTCGAGGTCGGCCCGGGGGTCGGTGTCGTAGACCACGATGTCGGCCGCCGCGCCTTCCGTCAGCGACGGGAACCCCAGCCACTCGCGCGCGGCCCAGGAGGCGGCGCCGAGGGCCTGGGAGGGGGTCATGCCGACCCGCGTCAGGGCCTGGATCTCGTCCACGATCCGGCCGTGCTCGATACCGCCGCCCGCGTCGGTGCCCGCGTACACCGGAACGCCCGCCTCGACGGCCTTGGCGACCGTGTCGGTGTTCCGCGCGTACAGGTCCCGCATGTGCCGCTGGTAGGCCGGGTACCTCTCCGCGCCGGCCGCGATGGCCGGGAAGTTCTCGATGTTGATCAGGGTCGGCACCAGCGCGGTGCCGTGGCGGGCCATCCGGGCGATGGTGTCGTCGGTCAGGCCCGAGCCGTGCTCGATGCAGTCGATCCCCGCGTCGATCAGGGCGGGCAGGGCCTCTTCACCGAACACGTGCGCGGTGACCCTGGCCTTGTTCTCGTGCGCGACCTTGATCGCCTCGGTGAGGACGTCCTGGCTCCACAGGGGCGCCAGGTCACCGGTGTCGCGGTCGATCCAGTCGCCGACCAGCTTGATCCAGCCGTCGCCCTCGGCGACCTGCTCGGCCACCGCCGACGGCAGGTCGGCCGGGTCCTCGATCTCCACGCCGATGTACTTGATGTACCGCTTGGGCCGGGCCAGGTGCCTGCCCGCGCGGATGATGCGGGGCAGGTCGAGCCGCTCCTGCAACGGGCGGGTGTCCAGCGGCGAGCCGCAGTCCCGGATGAGCAGCGTGCCCGCCTGCCGGTCCGCCAACGCCTGGTCGACGGCCTCGGGCAGGTCCACCGCGCCCTTGGCGCCCAGGCCGACGTGGCAGTGCGCGTCCACCAGACCGGGCACGAGGTAGCCGCCGTCGACGACGGTGGTGGCGCCCGGCACCGGCCGGGTGCGGATGCGGCCGTTCACCACCCACACGTCCTGCGGGCCGTCACCCTCGGGGAGGACGACGCCCCGCAGGTGCAGGCCGGTCACTTGCCGAACTTCAGCTTCGACGGGTCGAAGCCGGGTGGCAGCTGGTCGAGCCCGCCCAGGCCGGGCGGGAGTTCGTTCGCGCCACCCTGCGGAGGCATACCGGGCATACCTCCGGGCATACCTCCGGGGAGCATGCCGGGGAACCCGCCGCGCATCTTCGGCGGCGTCGGGCCGCGGCCCTTCCCCTTCTTCCCCTTCTTGCCCTTGCCCTTGCGGTTGTTCTTGCCGCCGGCGCCGGGCAGGCCGAAGCGGCCGGCCATCTGGCTCATCATCTTGCGGGCTTCGAAGAAGCGGTTGACCAGGTCGTTCACGTCGCTGACCCGGACGCCCGAGCCGTTGGCGATGCGCAGCCGCCGGGACGCGTTGATCATCTTCGGGTCGTCCCGCTCGGCCGGGGTCATGCCGCGGATGATGGCCTGGACCCGGTCGAGGTGCTTCTCGTCCAGCCCGGCCAGCTGGTCCTTCATCTGGCCCGCGCCGGGCAGCATGCCCAGCAGGTTCGCGATCGGGCCCATCTTGCGCAGGGCGAGCATCTGCTCCAGGAAGTCCTCCAGCGTCAGCTGGCCGGAGCCCATCTTGACCGCGGCGGCCTCGGCCTGGTCCGCGTCGAACGCCTGTTCCGCCTGCTCGATCAGGGTGAGCATGTCGCCCATGCCCAGGATCCGGCTTGCCATCCGGTCCGGGTGGAAGACGTCGAAGTCCTCCAGCTTCTCCCCGTTCGAGGCGAACAGGATCGGCTGGCCGGTCACCTCGCGCACGCTGAGCGCCGCGCCACCGCGGGCGTCGCCGTCCAGCTTGGTGAGCACCACGCCGGTGAAACCGACGCCGTCGGCGAACGCGGTCGCGGTGTTGACCGCGTCCTGGCCGATCATCGCGTCGACCACGAACAGCACTTCGTCCGGCTGAACGGCGGCACGGATGTCCACCGCCTGCCGCATCATCTCCTCGTCCACGCCGAGGCGGCCCGCGGTGTCGACCAGCACGACGTCGTGCTGGGCCCGCTTGGCCTCCTCGATGCCCTTGCGGGCCACGTCGACCGGGTCGCCCACGCCGTTGCCCGGCTCGGGGGCGAACACGGGGACGCCCGCACGCTGGCCGACCACCTGGAGCTGGGTGACCGCGTTGGGCCGCTGGAGGTCGCAGGCCACCAGCATCGGGGTGTGACCCTGGCCCTTGAGCCACTTCGCGAGCTTGCCCGCCAGGGTCGTCTTGCCGGCGCCCTGGAGGCCCGCGAGCATGATCACGGTCGGCGGGGTCTTGGCCAGGTTCAGCCTGCGGGTCTCCCCGCCGAGGATGCCGACGAGCTCCTCGTTGACGATCTTGACGACCTGCTGGGCCGGGTTCAGGGCCTGGCTGACCTCGGCGCCCTTGGCGCGCTCCTTGACCTTCGCGATGAACGTCCGCACCACGGGCAGCGCGACGTCGGCCTCCAGCAGCGCGACCCGGATCTCGCGCGCGGTCGCGTCGATGTCGGCCTCGGTGAGCCGCCCCTTGCCCCGCAGGTTCTGCAGGACCGAGGTGAGCCGGTCGGAAAGGGTGTTGAACACGTTGCCGCCAGACCTCGCACGTCGTCGGTGGGTTTCCTCGTTTCCAGGGTAGCCGTCCCGTTCACGCCGGCGTCACCGACAGCCGCAGGTGGTCCCGGCGGGTCAGCAGGGTCAGGCCCTGCCAGCCGCGTGGCGGCACACCGGCGGCGAAGCGGGCGCGCAGCCCGGCCGCGCGGCGGACGTGCCGGGTGAACGACCGTGAGCGGATCAGCCTGCCCCGCTTGACCTGCCCGGACAGCGCCTCCTCCGGGCTGGCGTCGAGCCACAGGAAATGCCGAGGACGGTTGGTCAGCACGCCGACGGCGACCAGTCCGGCGCGGGTCGTAGGTCGGGTGGACGGTTCGTGGACCAGCAGTAGGCCGGTCGCGGTAATCGCGAACCACAGGATGCGGGCACGGTGCACGAAGTGCACCAAAGGTCGGTAGAGGCGGTACGGCACGGCCTTCGGGAAGAGGGCGCGCAGTCTGGTGCGCACCTGGTCGGAGTCCAACACGACGGCGGGCGCGCCACCCGTGTCGGCGGCGGCGAGCAGCGTGGACTTACCCGCTCCCGGCAGTCCGGCCAGCACGATCAGCGAGCGCGGCCTCACGGCGACAGCGGTCATCGCGTCCATACTAAAGAGACGTGCCGGACGACCACGAGTTCCGAGGCGACCGGAGGCGGCCCAACCCCTCGATGGGCCGCCTCCGGCCACGCGGTGGCGACACTCCCTCCGCCCCACCCCCAGTCGGGCGGACCCCCGTGCCATGACAGGAAGTCTGCCCCGGCACGGGGGTCCGGCGTCAGCGTGAGCACCCGCGGTGGGTTGTGCGTAGTGCTACGCAACCGCTCTGCGGGCTTCACCCCGCGGCGTTGAGGACCGCCTGTTCGATCTTGCGGCGGCGGGCGGCGTCCATGCCGTCGGGCACGGTGATGGCGAACGAGTCCACGACCGTGGAGCCCAATGTGGACACCCGCGCCCAAACGATGTCCACACCGGACTGTTCCAACGCGTCCGCGACCCGGTGCAGCAGTCCGATCCGGTCCGCCGCGCGCAGCTCCAGCACCACCGCGCCGGACGACTCGTCGTCGAACCAGAGCGCCTTCGGCGGCGGCGGGTCGGCCGGCGGGCCGCCGTAGTCGCGTTCCTTCGCGGCGAGCTTGTCGCCCAGCGCGAGGGTGCCGTCCACGGCCCTGCTGAGCTGTTCGCGCAGCAGGGTCACGTCCGGCAGGGAACCGAACCTGGGCGACACCGTGAACACGTCGACCGCAGCTCCCTCGTGCGAACGGAGGGTGGCGGCGTGCACTTCGAGGGAGTTGAGCGCCAGCACGCCGGCGGCCCTGGAGAGCAGCCCCGGACGGTCGGGCGCGACCACCGTGACGGTCGCCGCGTGGTCGGCCGGGTCGATCAGCACGTCCGGTCTGCCGCTGCTCAGCACGGCCTGCGCGAGGTCCTGCTGGCGTTGGTCCAACGGCTCCGGCTTGGGCAGCGGGTCGCCCGCCATCGCCGTCCGGCAGCGCGCCACCAGGTCGCGGATCAGCGACGCCTTCCAGTCCGACCAGACGCCGGGGCCGGTCGCCACCGCGTCCGCCTCGGCCAGCGCGTAGAGCAGTTCGAGCAGCACCGGGTCGCCGCCGAGGGTGTCCACCACGCGGCGCACGGTGGCCTCGTCCTCCACGTCACGGCGGGTGGCCGTGTGCGGGAGCAGGAGGTGGTGGCGCACCAGGGCGGTGAGCGTGGCGACGTCCTGCGGCCACAGGCCGAGCCGTTCGGCGATCTGGGTGGTGATCGCGGCGCCGACGACGGAGTGGTCCGCCTGCCTGCCCTTGCCGATGTCGTGCACCAGCGTGCCGAGCAGCAGCAGGTCGGGCCGGGACACCCTCGTCACCAGGCGGGCCGCGTGCGCGGTGGCCTGCACGAGGTGGCGGTCCACGGTCCACGTGTGCGCGGCGTCACGGGGCGGCAGGTCCCGCACCGCGCCCCACTCGGGGAAGAGCCTGCCCCACAGGCCGGTGCGGTCCAGCGCCTCGACCACGTCGATCAGGCCCGTGCCGCTGCCCAGCAGGGCCAGCAACTCCTCCCGGGCCTCCCTGGGCCACGGCTGGCGCAGCTCGGGAGCGGAGTCGGCGAGCTTGGCCAACGTGCCAGCGGCGATCGGGTGCTTGCTGCGTGCGGCGGCCGTGGCGACACGTAGTAGTAGGGCCGGGTCACGGCTGGGCATGGCGTCACGTGCCAACGCCACCTCGGAGCCGTGCAGCACCACGCCTTCGTCCAGCGGCCGTCTCGCCGGCGCGCGCCTGAGCGGGGAACGGGCGAACACACCCAGTCCACGCTTGGGCACGGCAGCGCGCGCTGTGCGCATCGCCACGTCCACCGCGTACACGATCGTGCGGGCCGCCGACGACATCGCGCGGGCCAGCATGAAGCGGTCCTGGAGCCCCAACGCGGTGGCGACCTCGTCGCCGTCCTGCGCACGGAGCACGTCCCGCGGCTTCCCGGCCACCCGGCGCAGCTCGGTGCGCACGTCCAGCAGCAGCTTGCGTGCCTCGTTGACCTCGGCGGACGGCCGGTCGGTCAGCTGCGCCGCGCTCAACGCGTCCAGCAGCGTGACGTCCCGCAGCCCGCCCCGGCCGTGCTTCAGGTCCGGCTCGACGCGGTGCGCGATCTCGCCGCTGCGCGCCCACCGCCGTGCCGCCGACTCCGACATCTCGTCCAGCCGCGTGCGCACCCCCGTGCGCCACGCCTGACGCGCGCTGTCCGCCAGCCGCTGGCTGATCACCTGGTCGCCCGCGATGTGGCGGATGTCCAGCAGCCCCAACGCGGTGCGCAGGTCACCGGCGGCGACGCGGAGCGCCTCGCCGACCGTGCGCACCGAGTGGTCCAGGCCGATGCCGGAGTTCCACAGCGGGTACCAGAGCTTCTCGGCGATCTGGTCCACGCCCTTGTGCCCGTTGTGCACCAAGAGCAGGTCCAGATCGGAATAGGGCACCAGCTCGCGCCTGCCCAGACCCCCCACGGCGACCAGCGCGACCCCACCGCCCGGTCCACCTACGCCCGCTTGCGCGGCGTGCGCGGTGAGCCAGAACTCGTGCAGGTCCACCAGCGCCTCGCGCAGCGACTCCCCCGTCAAACGGCGCCGACCTGGCGCGAGCAGCCGATCGCGTGCTCGCACCAGGTCGTCAGCCGTGACGACGGCCGTCTCGGCGTTCTCCATACGGCCGTCCCCCATTCCTACTCCGGAGCCCTATAGGGCATCCGAGCCGCGCTCCCCGGTCCGGACCCGGATGACGGTGTCGACCGGGGTGACCCAGACCTTCCCGTCGCCGATCTTGCCGGTGCGGGCGGCTTCCACGACGGCGTCGAGGGTCTTCTCCACGGCGGCGTCGTCCACCAGCACCTCGATCCGCAGCTTCGGCACGAAGTCGACGGCGTACTCGGCGCCGCGGTAGACCTCGGTGTGGCCCTTCTGCCTGCCGTAGCCCTGGACCTCGCTGACGGTCATGCCGAGCACACCCAGCTGCTCCAGGGATGCCTTCACGTCATCGAGGGTGAACGGCTTGATGATCGCGGTGACCAGCTTCATGACTTGTTGCTCCCCTCAAGGACCGCAGTGGCGCCGGCGGCGACACTGGGCTTGCTGCCGCCACGGGTGCCGAGGCCGCTGCCGAACTCGTAGGCGGTCTCGGCGTGCTCGGCCTCGTCGATGCCGCCCACCTCGGACTCCTCGTCGACCCGGAAGCCGACGGTGAGCTTGACCAGGTAACCCAGGATCAGGCTGAGGACGAAGGAGTACGCGAGCACGGCGAGCGCGCCCACGGCCTGCCGCCACAGCTGATCCACGCCGCCACCGTAGAAGAGGCCGTCGATGCCCGCAGGGGCGGCCGAGCTGGCGAAGAAGCCGATCAGGATGGTGCCGGAGAGCCCGCCGACCAGGTGCACGCCGACCACGTCGAGCGAGTCGTCGAAGCCGAAGCGGTACTTGAGGCTGACCGCCAGGGCGCACAGGGCGCCGGTGATCGCGCCGATGGCGATCGCGCCGAGCGGGGTGACCGAGGAACAGGCCGGGGTGATGGCGACCAGGCCCGCGACAATGCCGGACGCGGCGCCGAGCGTGGTGGCGTTGCCGTCGCGGACGCGTTCCACGACCAGCCAGCCGAGCATCGCGGCGCAGGTGGCGACCAGGGTGTTGACGAGGGTGACGCCGGCGGTGGCGTTGGCGCCGAGGGCGGAGCCCGCGTTGAAGCCGAACCAGCCGAACCACAGCAGACCCGCGCCGAGCACGACCAGGGGCAGGCTGTGCGGCTTCATCCGGTCCTTGGGCCAGCCGACGCGCTTGCCGAGGACGAGCGCCAGGGCGAGGCCGGCCGCACCGGCGTTGATGTGGACCGCGGTGCCACCGGCGAAGTCGATCGCGAGCAGGTCGTTGGCGATCCAGCCGCCCGGGTCGACGACGTTGCCGGCCTCGTCCTTGCCGTCGAAGTCGAACACCCAGTGCGCGACCGGGAAGTACACGAGCAGCGACCACAGGCCGGCGAACAGCAGCCAGGGCCCGAAGCGGGCACGATCGGCGATCGCGCCGGAGATCAGTGCCACCGTGATGATGGCGAACATCGCCTGGAAGGCGACGAAAACTGTGGTCGGGATCGTCCCGGCCAGCGATTCCTTGCCGAGCAGCCCGTCCAGGCCGAAGAACTCGAACGGCTTGCCCAGCAGGCCCGCGCCGACGTCACCGCCGAACGCCATGGAATAGCCGACCAGCACCCAGAGCACACCGACCACGGCGATTGCGCCCAGGCTCATCATCATCATGTTGAGCACACTCTTCGACCGGACCATGCCCCCGTAGAAGAAGGCAAGTCCCGGCGTCATCAACAGCACCAGTGCGGCACTGGTGAGCACCCAGGCGGTGTCCCCTGTATCCACGTCGACCTCCACTGCACGTCGGTTGCAGGGAGCATCGGGATGTCCTGTTTCACGCGGTTGCGCCCAAGGTTTCGCGCACGTGAACTGTCCGGCCCCTGGTGTTACAGCCAGGTTTCGCACGCTTGAAGCAGGTGCTTCAGCCTGCGACCAGTCCCGATGGCAGTGGAATTTCCGGTGACGGAACGTGCGAGCCGATCTCGCCTTTGCGGTGGTTCGTGTGATCGGGCGGGACGGCCCGGCGACCGTGGGTCACCGGGTCCGCCAGGTCGACGGAGGCCGCCCCCACCGGGTGGTGGAGGCGGCCCCGACTCGTCAGTCCCGCTACTCGAGCCACCCCGGGATGCCCGGGGTCGGACCGGCCGGCCGGTCCGCGTCCAAGGACGCGGCCGACTGCGGCGCGGGCTCGACCGCGGCGCACCGCGCGCCGGGACGCGGTGTCTTGAGGTTGATCAGGTAGTCGTCCGTGGCGCCACGCGTGCAGTCGCTGCGGTCGTAGACGCCGTGGCCCCAGCCCTCGTAGGTCAGCAGGACCGTGGTGTCACGGCTCTGCCGGTGCGCGTTGACCGCCCACTCGTACCCGGTGGCCGGGTCGTAGAGGGAGTTCATCATCAGGATCTTCGGCGCGTCCTTGATCCTCAGCCGGTGCTGCGGGTTGTTCACCTTCTTCGGCAGGCCGACGCAGCCGGCCGTCGCCTGGTGGCCGAGCGCCGAGCCGCGCATGTGCGGCGCGATCTGCCGGTTGCGGTCCACCAGGGCGGAGAACTCGCGGTGGCTACCGACCCGGATCGCCCAGTCCTGGCAGAACACGGCCGTGAACGGGTTGTGCGCCGTCTCCACCTGTGCGGTGAAGGCGGACGACGGCGCCTGCCCCGTGTCCAGAGCGGTCAGCAACTCGGCCAACTGCGTCCAATCGGGACCGTAGAACGCGCCGAACGCGGTGCCGATGATGTCGTCGGCGGTCACCTTGTAGTCGGGGTCCCAGGGGTCGACGATCTCGCCGCGGTCGGCGCGGTCGAGCAGGTTGTCCCAGAACTTCGCCACCTCACGGCCGTGCAGGGCGCACGACTCGGTGCGGTCGCACCACTTCACGAACTCCTCGAACGAGGACTCGGCGGTCGCGGCCTCGGTCTCGTTGAACCGCCACGTGCCGAGGCTGTGGTCCATGTTCGAGTCGATCACCATGGCGCGGATGTTCCGGCCGTACCGCTCGGCGTACTGCTGGCCGATCAGCGTGCCGTACGAGACGCCGTAGTAGTTGATCTCCTGCTCGCCGAGCGCCCGGCGCAGCGCGTCGATGTCCTGGACCACCGCGCCGGTGTCGGCGTGGTCGTAGATCGGGCCGCTGTGCTTTCGGCAGTCAGCGGCCAACTCGCGGTTGTAGGCGGCGAGCGCCTCGAACTCCCGCTGGTTCGCCGGGTGGATCGAAGGCTGCTTCTGCAGCACCTCGATCGAGCACTGCACCGGCTGGCTGCGGGCGACGCCACGCGGGTCGAACCCGATGATGTCGAAGCGCTCCTGCACCTCCGGGCTGAAGTAGCGGTTGGCCCCCAGCGCGAAGTCGACGCCCGAGCCGCCCGGACCGCCGGGGTTGATCACCATGATCCCGACTCGCTTGGCCGGGTCGGTGGCCTTGCGGCGGGCCAAGGCGAGGTCGAACTTCTCACCGCTTGGGTTTGCCCAGTCGATGGGCAGGCTCAGCGTGCCGCACTCCACCTCCGCCATTTCCGGGCACGGCTTCCAGTCGATGCCCGTAGCGCCTTGCGGTTCCGTTTCGGCCGTGGCGAATGACGTTGTCCCCGTGACGAGCGCGAGGGCGGTGGCCACACCGCCGAGCGCCCGGATGATCGGTCGCACAGGTTCCTCCCTAGTTCCTGTTAACCCAATCGGGTGTCCGCAGGCTTCCAGGGCGGCTGATCACGCCACAACCGACTGAAGTCTTACCGGTAATCAACCCATGGGCTGACACCCATTCCGGTAGAACACAGGCGTGTAGCTCACGAGAAGTCCTGGTACCTCTGGGTGATCACCCTGAGGCCATCCGAGGTCAAGCCACCGAACAGCCGCAGTCTTGCCATTCCGCCATCCGGGTAGATGTCGAGCCGCGCGTGGGTCGTCTCGACGTCCTGGTCGATCCGGAACCGGTGGCGGGTGTCCGGCTGGAGGCGCGTCCGGGGCAGCACGTCGAACTCCGCGCCGGTGCGCGCGTTCCGGCCCCGGATCGACGCCCAGCCCGGCGCGTTGCCCTTGAAGTGACTGGTGTCGAGTTCGGCGAGCCGGATGACGCCCGGCGCCGCGAGTTCCACCTCCACCCAGTCGTTCCCGTCGTCACGCCGCCGCGCGGTCTCCCAGCCCTCGCCCATCAGGGCGGCCTGGCCCGGCGCGATGAGGTTGGCGGGCGAGCCGTAGAACATGTCGCTGCACCCGGTGATCGACGCGCCGTTCTCCAGCGCGGCCAGGTCCAGCGCGTCGGGGACGATCAGGTCCGGGTCGACCACCGGCCGGCCGAACACCCGCAGCCTCGCCACGCCGCCGTCCGGGTAGATGGTCAGCCGGACGTGCGTGTAGCGGCGGTCCGCGGACACCTCGAAGTAGTGCTTCCGGTCGCCGCCGAGCGGTGACTTCGGGACCACGGTCTCCCAGTCGGTCAGCTCGTCGGGGGCCGGATAGCCCTTGGCCGCGGTCGCCTCGACCGACGCGAACGGCGGGTAGTTGCCCTTGAAGAACGCGGTGTCGACGACGACGCCCTGGATCACGCCCGGCAGGCCGAGGCGCACGATCGCATGGTCCTCACCCAGCTCACGCCGGCGGCGCGTCTCCCACCCGTCGTAGACCTGGCCCTTGTGCCCGAACGTGTAGGTCCGGTACTCCGGTTCGGGCTTGCGGATCAGGTTCTCGCGTTCGGCGAACAACTCGTCGTTGGCCCACGCCACGCTGCCGCCCACGGCACGGCAGGCGAGGTCGGGGAGTCGGGTCCAGTCGGGCGCTTCGCTCATACGGCTCCTCAATCCGGTTCTCGGCTGGGCCGAGTGGGTGCCTGCGGGTGTGTCAGCAACCGCCCGCGCGGTTGGTCGTCGATCTGCCGACCGCGCAACCAGGTCTGCCGCACGACGCCCGCCAGCGGACGTCCGTGGTACGGCGTGACGGGGTTGCGGTGGCGCAGCTTGGCGCGGTCCACCACGAACGCGTCGTCCGGCGCGAACACGCAGAAGTCGGCGTCCGCGCCGGGTGCGATGCGGCCCTTGGCGCCCAGCCCGACCAGGTCGGCCGGGTTGGTGGCCATCCACCGGACCACGTCGGTCAGCGTGTGGCCCCGTTGCCGGGCTTGGGTCCACACGGCGGGCAAGCCAAGTTGCAGGCTCGCGATACCGCCCCACGCGGTGGCGAAGTCGCCCTCTTTCAGGTCAGGCGTGCACGGCGAGTGGTCCGTGACGACGAGGTCGATCACGTTGTCGCGCAAGGCGTGCCAGAGCTGTTCGCGGTTGGCCGCGTCACGGATCGGCGGGCAGCACTTGAACTCCGTCGCCGAGTCGCCGATCTCCTCCGCGACGAACGTCAGGTAGTGCGGGCACGTTTCGGCGGTGAGCCGGAGCCCGCGGTCCTTCGCGGCCCGGACCTGGTCCACGGCCTCACCGCTGGACAGGTGCAGGACGTGCAGCCTGGCCTTGGTCTCCTCGGCCAGTCCCACGACGGTGGCGACGGCGTGCGACTCGGCCCGGTGCGGCCGGGAGTCCAGGAAGCTCACGTAGCCGGGGCCCGATTCGCCGACCTCGCGCGGGTCCTCGGCGTGCACGATCGTCAGCGCGTCCCGCGACCGGAGTTCTGTCAGGGCAGCCCGCAACTGGTCGTCGGTGACGTGCGGGAACTCGTCCACGCCGGAGTGGATCAGGAAGCACTTGAACCCGAACACGCCCGCGTCGTGCAGGTCCGCGAGGTCGTCCAGGTTGGTCGGCACGATGCCGCCCCAGAACCCGACGTCCACGTGCGCCTTGTCCCGGGCCGACTCCTGCTTGGCCTTCAGTGCGGCGACGGTGGTCGTCGGCGGCAGGCTGTTGAGCGGCATGTCGATGATCGTGGTGACCCCACCGGCCGCGGCTGCCCTGGTGGCCGTGTCGAAGCCCTCCCAGTCGCTGCGGCCGGGGTCGTTCACGTGGACGTGCGTGTCGACCAGGCCGGGGAGGAGGACTTCGTCGTCGGCGAGCTCGACCACGGTGTCGCCGTCGAGGTGGTCGGCCACCGCCACGATCCGACCGTTCTCGACGCCGACGTCAGCCGAGCGTTCACCGTCAGGGGTGACCACTCGGGCCGCGCGGAACACCAGGTCCATGGGCCTCACTCTGACATCCGACCAGCCACAATGCGACTGTGCCCATGGCCGCTGCTCCGCAGACGGCAGGCTCGGTCGCCTGGGAAGTCGACCTCGCGTGGTGGTCGAGGAGGGTCACGGCAGGGGTTCGTACTCCCGCATCGTGTCGATCGATGTGCCGTTGGCGGTGTTGCCCTCACGTTCGATCATGATCTCGACCAGGACCGGGCGGCCGGTGCGGTCGGCTTCCTTGCGCGCCCATTCGAGGCTGTCCCGGATGCGGCCCGGTTCGGTCACGCGGGTTCCCGAGCAGCCGTACGCCTCCATGATCTTGACGTTGTCCGAGCCGACCGTGTCGTAGTGGATGTCGACCTCGTACGTCATGTCGTACCCACCGTGGTCCTCGGCCATCCGGATCAGGCCCAGGTACTCGTTGTTCAGCATGATCAGCACGAACGGCACGTCGTACTGGGCGCCGACGGCCAGCTCCTCCACCAGGAACTGGAACGAGTAGTCGCCGACGATGCCCACCACCTCGGCCGCCGGATCGGTGCGCTTGAGCGCCTTCTTCACGCCGATCGCGGCCGGGATCTCCCAGCCGAGCGGCCCCGCCTGACCGCAGACCTGGTAGTGCCGCGGCTTGTGCGCCTTCTGGTGCTGCCCGGACCAGATCTGGTAGAGCCCGATCGCGGTGACGAAGTAGGTGTCCGGGCCGTAGAACTCGTTGATCTCCTTGAACACCCGCGGCGCTTTGACCGGCACGGTGTCGAAGTCCTCGCGCCGCAGCAGGGTCGCCTTCAGCTCCCGCGTCCGCGCCGTCCAGGCGTTGTCCGAACGAGGCGCGACGCGACTCTTCGCCAACGCCAGAAGCGCCCGCAGGAACGCCCTGACGTCCGACACCACGCCGAGGTCCGGCCCGAAGACCTTGCCGATCTGGGTCGGCTCGACGTCCACGTGGATGAACTTCCGGTCACCGCGGTAGGTCGCAAGGTCACCGGTGTGGCGGTCGCCGAACCGCGCACCCAGCGCGAGCACCAGGTCGCTCTCCAGGAACGACGCGTTGCCGTACCGCTGGGACGTCTGGATGCCCGTCATGCCCGCGTAGAGCGGGTGGTCCTCGTCGATCGCGCCCTTGCCCATCAGGGTGGCCTGGATCGGGATCCGCAGGTGCTCCGCCAGCTCCAGCAGCTCTTCGTGCGCCTCGGCGAGGATCACGCCACCACCCGCCAACAACAACGGGCGTTCCGCGGCCAGGAGCATGTCCAACGCCCGCTCGACCCGTGCCGGATGTGGTTCGGGCCGCGTCACGGGCAGGGGCGCGTCGATGGTGTGGTCCCACTCGATCTCCTGCTTCTGCACGTCGATCGGCAGGTCGATCAGCACCGGCCCCGGCCGACCGGACCGGGCGATCCGGAACGCCTCCCGGAAGATCCACGGCGCCTGCGCGGCCTCCTTCACCTGCACCGCCCACTTGGTGACGGGTGCCGCGATGGCCACGATGTCGACCGCCTGGAACGCCTCCTGGTGCAGCTTCGTCGTCGCCGCCTGCCCGGTGATGCAGAGGATCGGCACGGAATCCGCCTGCGCGGTGTACAGACCGGTGATCATGTTGGTGCCCGCCGGGCCGGACGTCCCGATGGCCACGCCGACGTTGCCGGTCGTGCGGGACCAGCCGTCGGCCATGTGGGTCGCGCCTTCTTCGTGCCGGACGATCAGGTGCTCGATCGTGCCGTCCTGCTCCATCGCCTTGTAGAGCGGCAGGATCGCCGCTCCCGGGCAGCCGAAGACCGTGTCGATCCCTTCGCTCTTCAGGACTTCCACGACCGCTTGCATGACAGGGATCCTGGACATCAGGGCCTCCCGGAGAGGTTCTCGACGACCTTCAACAACGCCGAGTGGTCGAGGGATCCGTACCCCTGTGCCCGGCCGGACGCGATGAGCTGGGCGATCAGCCCCGTCACCGGTAGTGCGACGTCGACCTGGCGGGCCGCGGCGAGCGCGATGCCCATGTCCTTGTGGTGCAGGTCGATGCGGAAACCCGGCCGGAACTCGCGCGCGATCATCGTGTCGCGCTTGAGGTCCAGGATCCGGTTGGCGGCCAGCCCGCCGGCCAGCACGTCCAAGCCGGCCTTGGCGTCCACTCCGGACGCTTCGAGCAGCACGATCGCCTCGGCCACCAGGGCGTAGATGCCGCCGACCATGAGCTGGTTCGCGGCCTTCACGACCTGGCCGGAGCCGTGCGGACCGACGTGGACGACGGTCTTGCCGAGCGTGTCGAGGATCGGCCTCGCCGCCGCGAAGTCCCCCTCCTCGCCGCCGACCATGATCGACAAAGTGGCCTGCTTAGCGCCCGTCTCACCGCCGGAGACCGGCGCGTCGAGCACCCGCACACCCCGCTTCGCGCCTTCCTCGGCCACGGCGAGGGACGTCTCCGGGCGGATGGTGCTCATGTCGATCAGCAACGTGCCGCGGGCGACACCGTCGAGGACAGTGCCCAGGACGACCTCCTCCACGTGCGGGTGGTCCGGCAGCATGGTGATGACGACTTCGGCGCCCTCGACCGCGTCACGCGCGCTCGCCGCCGCCGTGCCGCCCGCCGCGGTGAGCTTGGCGAGCGCGTCCTCGTTCAGGTCGAAACCGGTCACCCGATGACCGGCGGCGACCAGGTGGGCGGACATGGGCGAGCCCATGATGCCCAGTCCGATGAACCCGATCCTGCTCATGTCGCGTCCTTCCGGTCGAGCCAGTCGAACCCTCCGGTTTTCGCCTGGTACTCAAGGCCGACGTAGCCCTGGTAGCCGTTGGCTTCGAGCTTCGAGAGGTAGCCGAAGACGTCCAGTTCCCCCGTGCCCGGCTCACCGCGGCCCGGCGCGTCGGCGATCTGGACGTGGCCGATCCGGGCCACGTGGTCGGCGACGACGGCGTCGAGGTCGTCACCGTTGACCGCGAGGTGGTAGAGGTCGGCGAGGAGGGCGACGTTGTCGCGGCCGACCCGGTCGACGACCGCCAGCACGTCGGCGGCGGTGCGCAACGGGTAGTCCGGCGCACCCGACAGGGGTTCCACCAGCACGACCGCGCCGATCCCGGCGGCCACGTCGGCCGCGTACGCGAGGTTTTCGAGCGCGGTGGCCGTGGTCGGGAAGTTGCCGTGCAGGGCGTTGAACGCGCGACAGCCGAGCCGGGTGGCGATACCGGCCGCGATCTCCACGTTGGCGCGGAACTCCGACTCCCTGCCGGGCCACGCCACCAGGCCGCGGTCACCGGCCGGCATGTCGCCGGCGAAGAAGTTCAGGCCCACGAGCCGGACCCCGGCGTCGGTCACGGCCGCCTCGAACGCCTCGATCTCGCGGGTCGGGGGCACGGCTTCGGCGAACGGCCACCAGAACTCGACCGCGTCGAACCCGGCCGCACGGGCCGCGGCAGGTCGTTCCAGCACCGGGAGGTCGGTGAACAGGATCGACAGGTTGACGTCGTACCGCATCAGCCTTCCTTCCAGTTCTTCCGCAATGCGGAATCTTACTTCCGTATATCGAGAGCGTAGGCGCGTTCTCGACGGCGGCGCAAGACTGTTGACACGCTCGGAGGGCGCTCGTACCGTCCCTCTTTGCGGAAATGGGATTCCGACATACAGAAAAGGGAGCCTTAGTGCCCGGTCTGGAAGGGTTCAACTCCGCACCTCCGGACGAGCTCCGTCCCCTGCTCACCGAATGCCTCGCGGTGCCGCGCTGGGTCGACGCGCTGCTGGCCGGCCGCCCGTACGCCGATGTGGACGCGCTGCTCGCCGCGTCGGACCGGTTCGCCGACCTGACCGACGACGAGGTGCGCACCGCCATCTCCGGTCACCCGCGCATCGGCGAGAAGGCCCGCACGGGTGGTGTGTCGGCGAAGTGGTCGGCAGACGAGCAGTCCGGCGTCACGGCGTCGCTCGCGGACCGGCTCCTGGCGGCCAACGCCGCCTACGAGGACCGTTTCGGGCACATCTACCTGGTGTGCGCGACCGGGTTGACCGGCGAGCGGATGCTGGCCGACCTCGCGGCCCGGATGGACAACCCGCCGGCCGCCGAACTCCGCGTGGTGAGCCGGGAACTGGCGAAGATCGCGGCGCTGCGGTTGCGAAAGGTGCTGGCATGACGACGCTCTCCACGCACGTGCTCGACGCCGAGGCGGGCGGGCCCAAGGTCGGCGTGCCGGTGCGGCTGGAACGCGACGGCGAGGTGCTGGCCGGGGGCGTGACCGACGACGACGGCCGGCTGCGGTTCGGCGAAGACCTGGCGGCGGGCGTGCACCGGCTCGTGTTCGAGGTCGACACGCCGTTCTACCCGGAGATCACCATCGCGTTCCGGGTCGCCGACGACGGGCCGGGCCACCTCCACGTGCCCATCCTGCTGAGCCCGTTCGCATTCACGACCTACCGAGGGAGCTGACCGATGGCCATCGTCCTGGGGCCCAACCAGTACGGGAAAGCGGAGAACCGGCTGGTCACGGTGACCCGCGACGGCGCCGTGCACACGATCAAGGACCTCACCGTCAGCACCTCCCTGCGCGGCGACCTGACGGACACCCACCTGACCGGCGACAACGCCAAGGTGCTCGCGACCGACACGCAGAAGAACACGGTGTACGCCTTCGCCAAGGAGTCGCCGGTCGGTGAGATCGAGGACTTCGCGCTGCGGCTGGGACGGCACTTCGTCTCGTCCCAGGAGGCGATCAGCGGCGCACGGGTGCTGATCGACGAGCACGCGTGGCAGCGGATCGAGGGCAACGACCACTCGTTCGTGCAAGGCACCAACGAGAAGCGGACTACCGCCGTGACCGTCGAAGGCGAACGCGCGTGGGTCGTGTCGGGCGTGCGCGACATGGTGGTGCTCAAGTCGACCGGGTCGGAGTTCCACGGCTTCCCGCAGGACAAGTACACGACGTTGAAGGAGGCGTACGACCGGATCTTGGCCACGTCCGTGACGGCGCGTTGGCGTTACCAAGGCGACGGGATCGACTGGGCGTCGAGCTTCGCGGAGATCCGGCGGCTGCTGCTGGCCACGTTCGCGGCGAAGCACAGCCTGTCGTTGCAGCAGACCCTGTACGCGATGGGCGAGGCGGTGTTGCTGGAACGGCCCGAGGTGGCCGAGGTACGGCTGTCAATGCCGAACAAGCACCACTTCGCGGTCGACATGTCCGCGTTCGGGCTGGAGAACGACAACGAGGTGTTCTACGCGGCCGACCGGCCGTACGGGCTCATCGAGGGGTCCGTGCTGCGTGATGACGCGGAGGACGCCGGTTCGGCCTGGCACACGCTGCCCGCGTTCTGATCAGTCCTTGTGCAGGGCCATCCGCTGCAACCGCCAGGAGTGGAACAGCTCGGCTTCCTCGTACCAGTCGACCACGGTCGGCCGACTGGCCGTGACCATGAACTCCAGCAGGATCGCGCGGTACGTCGTCAGCGGCACGCCCACGCCCGGCGGGAAGTCCGTGTACATCTCGTCCACGTACGGCGCGTCCTGGTCGCCCTTCGGCCAGCCGTTGAACTCGTTGTCCACGTAGTTGAGGTAGCCCCACGGGCCGCGGACGGCTAGCACCAGGTTGTGGTCGCTCTCGCCTTCCGCGTCCACCGGGCGGCCGAAGTGCTCCAGCATGCCGTCGTTGCACTCGGGCCGCGCCAACACGTCGATGAGCACGTCGACGTCCGCCGCGCACGCCACCACCTGGTAGCGGAACTCGGCCCGCTCCAAGTCCGGCAGCCCGGTCCACAACCCGGCCCGCATGGTCATGCCCACACCCTGGCCGGTGCCGCGCGAATCGGCCGTTCGCCGGTTCGAGGTTCACCCGATCAAGCGATACGGCGGTCACGCTCTCCGGGCCAACGCCTGGAGATCCGTCACGGTGAGTCCGGTGGCACGGCGGATTTCGTCCTCCTCCAGTGCACCGCAGTCCAAGGCGCGGATGAACGAGGCGGACAACGCCTGGGCGGTCGCCGGTTCGTCCAGGATCGCGCCGCCGGCGTGCTCGACGTACGCCTTGAGCCTGCGGGCGTCCGCCTCCACGCCTTCGAGGTAGAACGCGTGCACGGCGGCGTACCTGGTCACGAGCTGCGCCGGGTGCAGGTCCCAGCCCTGGTAGAAGCCGTGCGCCAACGACCGGCGCACCAACCGGTAGTGCGTGCGCCAGCCCTCGTGGACGTTGTCGCCCACCGGCAGCACGTTGGTCGAGCCGTCGGACAGGGCGACGCCGGTCCCCGCCGCGGACACCTGCATCACGTTGCGGGCGAAGTCGCACGCGCCGTGCGCCAGGTGCTGGTGCGCCGCGCCGAGGCCGCAGCCCGCCGTGTAGTCGTACGTGCCGAAGTGCAGGCCGCTGACCCGCCCTCGCCCCGCTTCGATGAACGTCGGGATGGCCAGCCGCCCCTGCGGGTCCACGACCGACTGCGTCGTCTCGATCTGGATCTCGAACCGCAACGGCAGCCCGAACAGGTCGAGGACGTCGCCGAACACCTCGACCTGCGCCACCGACGTGACCTTCGGGAACGTGATCACGAAGCCTTCCGGCGCCTCGCCCAACGCGGTGAGGAACACGTCCAGCGTCCGGATGCCGCGCTCGCGCAACGCCCTGGTGTCGAACGACTTCATCCGCAGCCCGAACCGGAGCGGCGCCACGCCGCCGCGCAGCCACTCCCGCACCACGAGCGCGGTGCGTTCGGCGTCCGCGTCCTCCTCCGCGTCGGACCGGACGCCGTAGCCGTCCTCGAAGTCGATCCGCAGGTCTTCCACCGGCTCGGCGGCCAGCTTCGCCCGCACTCTGGCGTCGAGGGCGTCCGCCGACTCCGGTGGCAGGTCGAGCACGTTCGCCAGGCCGTCCGGCGCGTGTCCGTCCATGGCCGCAAGCGCTTGCGCACCCCAGTCGCCGAGCGTGGACGGGGTCACACGGTCGGCCGGGACGTAGCAGGTGTGCACCGGCTGCCGGCCCGTCGGCGCGCGGAGTTCCACATCGGACAGCCGCGCGGTGACCGCCCGCACGGAGTCCGCCGACAACGACGTTCGCGGCACGTCAGCCGATCCGTTCGTAGGCGGGCAGGGTCAGGAAGTCCACGAACTCGTCGGCCAGCGCCACCTGCTCGAACAGTTCCACGGCCAGGTCCAGGTGTTCGCCTTCGAGGTCGGCGCGGACCTGGGTCAGGACTTCCCGCACGAGGTCGGCGGTGACCGGCGTGCCGTCGTCCAGCACCACGTCGTTGTGCACCCACTGCCACAGCTGGGAGCGGGAGATCTCGGCGGTGGCGGCGTCCTCCATCAGGTTGTGGATGGCCGCCGCGCCGTTGCCGCCGAGCCACGACATCAGGTACCGGACGCCGACGTCCACAGCGGACTCCACCCCGGCGCGGGTCGCCTTGCCGCCGGTGGACTTGAAGTCCAGCAGCTGCTCGGCGGTCACGGACACCTCGGGCCGCAGCACGTCGAGCTGGTTGGGCTTGTCGCCCAGCTTCGCGTCGAAGATCTCCTGGCACACCGGCACGAGGTCGGGGTGCGCCACCCACGAGCCATCGAACCCGTCGCCCGCCTCGCGGCGCTTGTCGTCGCGCACCTTCGCCAACGCCTGCGCGGTGACCTCCGGGTCGCGCCGGTTCGGGATGAACGCCGCCATGCCGCCCATCGCGAACGCACCGCGCTTGTGGCACGTGCGGACCAGCAGTTCGGTGTAGGCACGCATGAACGGCACGGTCATCGTGATGCTGTTGCGGTCCGGCAGCACGAAGTCCGGGCCGGCGTCGCGGAAGTACTTGATGACGCTGAACAGGTAGTCCCAGCGGCCCGCGTTCAGGCCGGACGCGTGGTCGCGCAGCTCGTAGAGGATCTCGTCCATCTCGAACGCGGCGGGGATCGTCTCGATCAGGACGGTGGCGCGAATCGTGCCGTGCGGGACGCCGAGCCGTTCCTGCGCGGCGGTGAACACGTCGTTCCACAGCCGGGCTTCGAGGTGGCTCTCCATCTTCGGCAGGTAGTAGTAGGGCCGGCCGAGTTCGGCGTTGTGGAAGAAGTGCAGGCCGAAGTCGACCAGGGCGCCCACGGCGGGCTTGCCGTCGATCTCGATGTGGCGTTCGGGCAGGTGCCAGCCGCGCGGCCGGACCACGATCGTCGGCCGCGGCACGTCGTCGCGCAACGTGTAGTGCTTGCCCTCCGGGGAGGTGAAGTCGACCGTGCTGCGGGCCGCGTCGTACAGGTTGACCTGGCCGGAGACGACGTTGTGCCAGTGCGGCGTGTTGGCGTCCTCCAGGTCGGCCAGCCAGACCTTCGCGCCGGAGTTCAGCGCGTTGACGGTCATCTTCCGCTCGGTCGGGCCGGTGATCTCCACCCGCCGGTCGCGCAGCGGCTCCGGGGCTTCGGCGACGCGCCAGTCACCGTCGCGGACCGCCTGCGTCTCGGGCAGGAACCGCAGCGGGCGGCGTGCGGCGCGGCGTGCGATCAGGTCGTTCCGGGTGGCGGCGAAGTCGCGGTGCAGTCCGGCGACGAACGCCAGCGCGTCCGGCGTGAGGATGTCGTCCCCGCGCTCCACTTCGCCCCCGAGGACGCGAACACCGGACATGGGAGCCCACCTCGATTCCGAGTCGGTTTCTACTTCGCGGACTATAGTTTTCGCAAGGCGGAACGGCAACGAAGGAGTGATCTCCGGTGGCACGAGAGTCCACGGGTGGCGTCCAGTCGCTGCAACGTGCCTTCGACCTGCTGGAACGCCTGGCCGACGCGGGGGGCGAGGCGAGCCTGTCCGAGCTCGCCGCCACCTCCGGCCTGCCGTTGCCGACCATCCACCGGCTCATCCGCACCCTCGTCACGCTGGGGTACGTGCGGCAGAACAGCAACCGGCGGTACACGCTCGGGTCGCGACTGATCCGGCTCGGCGAGAGCGCGTCGCGGCAGTTCGGCACGTGGGCGCGGCCGTTCCTGACGCAGTTGGTGGACCAGGTCGAGGAGACCGCGAACCTGGCCGTGCTGGATGGCGACGAGGTGGTGTACGTGGCGCAGGTGCCGTCACGGCACTCGATGCGGATGTTCACCGAGGTGGGCCGCCGCCTGCTGCCGCACGGCACCGGCGTGGGCAAGGCGATGCTGTCCCAGCTGCCGCGTGACGAGGTGCGCGCGCTCCTGGCCCGCACCGGCCTGCCCGCGTACACGCCGAACACCATCACCGACGCCGACGAGCTGGTGGCGTCTCTAGACCAGATCGCCACCCAGGGCTACGCCCTCGACGAAAGCGAGCAGGAGCTGGGCGTCCGGTGCGTCGCCGTTCCGCTGCACGGCGCCCCCACCCTCGCCGCCGTCTCGGTCTCCGGCCCCGACAGCCGCCTGACCAAGGAGTCCGTGGCCCGGATCGTCCCCAAGGTCCTGGCCATCGCCCAGCGCCTCTCCACCCAGTCCACCCACACATACCCCCGTGAGTCCTACGTTCACGACGCGTGAGTCCTACGTTCGGAACACCCGAGTTCAACGCTCAGAACGTCCGAGGCCGTCGGCTACGTGTTCTGAGCGTTGAATTCGGGGGTCCTGAACGTAGGACACGGTGGTTCCGAACGTAGGACTCACGCGTTCTGAATGTAGGACTCTCGCGGGGTTAGTTGAGGAGGGCGTCGACGAAGGCGGCGGGCTCGAACGGGGCCAGGTGGTCGGCGCCTTCGCCCAAGCCGACGAGCTTGACCGGGACGCCCAGCTCGCGCTGCACCTGGAACACGATGCCGCCCTTGGCGGTGCCGTCCAGCTTGGTCAACACGATGCCGGTCACCTTGACGACCTCGGCGAACACCCGCGCCTGGGTCAGGCCGTTCTGGCCGGTGGTGGCGTCCAGGACGAGCAGCACCTCGTCCACCTCCGCCTGCTTCTCCACCACCCGCTTGACCTTGCCCAGCTCGTCCATCAGCCCGGTCTTGGTGTGCAGCCGCCCCGCCGTGTCGATCAGCACGGTGTCCACGGACGACTCGACGCCCTGCTTCACCGCCTCGAACGCCACCGAAGCCGGGTCCGCACCCTCCGCGCCACGAACGGTCGCCGCGCCCACGCGCGAACCCCACGTCTCCAACTGGTCGGCCGCGGCGGCGCGGAAGGTGTCCGCCGCACCCAGCAGCACGGTCCGGCCGTCGGCCACCAGCACGCGGGCCAGCTTGCCGGTCGTCGTGGTCTTGCCGACCCCGTTCACGCCGACCACCAGCAGCACGGCGGGCTTGACGCCGGAGCCGTCCACCGCGTGCGGCAGGGCGTTCACCGTGCGGCTCATCTCGGGGTGCAGGGCGTCGACCAGCACGTCCCGCAGCAACGCGCGGGCGTCGTCGGACGTGCGCACACCGCGCGCCACGATCTGCTCCCGCAGCGCCGTGACGATCTGGTCCGTGATCGCCGAACCCAGGTCCGCCATCAACAGCGTGTCCTCGATGTCGGTCCACGAGTCCTCGTCCAGGTCACCCGCGCCCAACAGCCCGAGCAGGCCCTGCCCGAACGTCGACCGGGACCGCGACAGCCGACCGCGCAGCCGCTCCAGCCGACCCGACGTCGGCTCGATCTCCTCGATCTCGGACGCCGCTTCCGGCAGGTCGACCTCGACGAACCCACGCCTGACCGAGTCACGGGGCACGGCCGCGTCGTCGCCGACACCCGGCTGGCCGTCGACCTCGGTGCGGTCGGCGACCGGGTGCTGGACCGGCTCGATCACGTCGGCCGGCGTGGCGCCGGCGTCAGGCGCAGCAGGCTCGGCGACAGGTTCGGCGACAGGCTTGGCAGGCTCGGCGACGGGCTCGGCGGGCTCACCGGGTTTGGCCACCGGCGGCGCGGGCGCGTTGAACGTGATCGCGCCACCGGCCTGGTAGCTGCCCTTGGTCGGCGGCTGCTCCGGCTCCCGCTCGGTGAGGCTGATCCGCCGGCGTCGCGCCAGCACGACGCCCGTCACGAGGGCGACCGCGAGCAGTGCCGCGACGACGACGATGATCCAGATCAGGGACGTGGTGGACACGGCGCAATCCTCGCACGTCACCGCATGTTGGCGATCAACGAACCAGGTTGATTTCCGGCAACTTTCCCACCAAGCCTCTTGCGTCAGCGGTCTGTGTGGAATAGACCACAGGGCGTGAAGGTGATCGGGCTCATCTCGGGCACGTCGATGGACGCCATCGACGTAGCGGTGGCAGAGCTGTCCCTGGACGGCCTGACCGTCGTGCTGACCCCCGTCGAGCACGCCGAGCACCCGTTCCCCGAAGAACTGCGCAGGCCCCCGACCAGCGCCGCCGACCTGTGCGCGCTCGACACGAAGCTCGGCCGGGCGTTCGCCGAAGTCGCCGCCCGATACCAGGGCGACCTCGTGTCGTCACTGGGCCAGACCGTGCACCACTGGGTCGAGGACGGCCGCTGCCTCGGCACCCTCCAACTCGGCCAGCCCGCGTGGATAGCCGAAGCCACCGGACTGCCGGTGGTGGCCGACTTCCGGGTCCGGGACGTCGCCGCGGGCGGGCACGGCGCGCCGTTGGCGAGCACGCTGGACGCCCTGTGGCTGGCCGGGTTCGCCGAATCCGAGGGCAGGCCGGCCACCGCCCTCAACATCGGCGGCATCGCCAACATCACCAAGGTTTCGCCCGATGGTGTGGTCGCCTACGACACCGGACCGGGCAACGCGCTCATGGACGCGGCGATGACCGTGCTGTCCAGCGGTCTGCGCACCCAGGACACCGACGGCGAGTTCGCCCGCCGAGGCGAGGTGCACGCCGAACTGCTCGACCGCCTGCTGGCCGACCCGTACTACGCCCGGCCCGCGCCCAAGTCCACCGGCAAGGAGCACTTCAACCGCGCCTACCTGGACCGGGTTTCCGAAGGGCTGACCATGCCCGCCGAGGACTTCCTGGCCACGCTGACCGAACTCACCGCGCGCACGATCGCCGCCGAGTGCGAGGGCACGGTCATCGGCTCCGGCGGCGGCATGCGCAACCCCGTGCTCGTCGAGTCGTTGGGTCGACTTGTGGACCTTCGGACGAGCGACGAACTGGGACTGCCCGCGGCGGGCAAAGAGGCCTACCTCGCCGCCCTGCTGGGTTTCCTGACCTGGCACGGACTGCCCGCCAACGTGCCGTCCGCCACCGGCGCCACCGGTCCGCGCCCCCTGGGGTCGATCACCCCCGGCCGCTACCCGCTGCGCCTGCCCGAGCCCGTGATCACCGCCGTGACGGGATTGACGATCCGCCGCCAAGAGCGGCTGCCAGGCCACGAGTGGCAGGAAAATGGAGGAGACCATGCGCGCACTTGATGTCGGCATCATCGTGCTGTTCCTGGTGGGCATGCCGCTGCTGGGCGTGTGGATCGCGGGGCGGCAGCGTTCCGCCACCGACTACTTCGTCAGCGAAAGCCGCATCTCGTGGTGGGTGGTGTGCGTGTCGGTGGTGTCGGCCGAGACGTCGACGCTCACCGTGCTGAGCGTGCCGACCATCGCGTACCTGGGCCCGATGACGTTCCTGTCCCTGGCCGTGGGCTACCTGATCGGCCGGATCGTGGTGTCGTTCGTGCTGCTGCCGAAGTACATCGCGGGCGAGCTGATCACCGCGTACGGCTTCCTCGGCAAGCGGTTCGGCAGCAAGATCCAGAGCACCGCGTCGATGACGTTCCTGGTCACCCGGCTGCTCGCGGACGGCCTGCGGCTGTTCGCCACCGCCATCCCGATCAAGGTCGTGCTCGTCGCGTACGGCGTGGACGTGTCCTACTGGGTGATCGTGGCGGTGCTGGGCATCGCGATGGTCGTCTACAGCTTCCTCGGCGGCGTGCGGGCCGTGGTGTGGGTCGACGCGATCCAGATGCTCTGGTACGTCATCGGCGCGTTCGTGGTGATCACGGTGCTGAACGGGAAGCTGCCCGACGGGTGGTTCGGCGCGGCGGCCGACGCGGGCAAGTTCCAGATCTTCGACTTCAACGCCAGCCCGTTCACCTCGCCGTACGCGATCGTCACCGCCTTCATCGGCGGCGCGGTGCTCTCCATGGCCTCGCACGGCGCGGACCAGCTGATCGTGCAGCGACTGATGGCGACCAAGGACGTGCGCGCGGCGCAGAAGGCGCTGATCGCCAGCGGCGTCGTCGTGTTCCTCCAGTTCGCCCTGTTCCTGTTCATCGGCGTGATGCTGTGGGCGTTCTACAAGGCCGCGAACCCGGTCAAGGACCTCGGGCTCAACAACAACGACGAGCTGTTCGCCAACTTCATCGTCAACGACATGCCGTCGGGGCTGTCCGGGTTCGTGATCGCGGGCATCCTGGCGGCGGCGCTGTCGTCGTCGCTCGGCGCGCTGGCGTCCTCGACCGTGACGGACATCGTCCAGAAGGTCGTGCGGAAGCCGATGACCGAGGCGGAGGTCTTCCGCCAGGGTCGGATCTGGACCGTGGTCTGGGCCGGTCTGCTGATCGTGTGCGCCGGTCTGTTCGCCACGCTGACCCGCCGCGGTAACCCGATCGTGGAGCAGGGCCTGTCGATCGCCGGCTTCACGTACGGCGCGCTGCTCGGCGCGTTCCTGCTCGGGCTGCTGTTCCGCAAGGCCAAGCAGCTCGACGCGATCGTGGCGTTCGGCGTCACGGTGGTGGTGATGGCGTTCGTGATCCTCGGTGTGAAGTTCGTCGGGCCGGAGGCGGCGCTTCAGATCAACTTCGCGCCGGCCGCGCCCGCCCAGAAGATCGTCTCGCTGGCCTACCCCTGGTACACGCCGCTCGGTGTGCTGGTGACGTTGATCGTCGGTGGCCTGATGTCGTTGCGGCACAAGGGTTACCAGCCGCCGGAGGTCGATGAGGCAGTGGCCGCCAAGGCCGCGTGAACCAGGTGGTCGGCCGGCGCGTCTCCCGCGCCGGCCGACCACCCTCACGTCACGGCGTCACCAGAGCGTCGCGCCGTAGGTGGCCTGGTAGTACGGCACGCTGAGCGCGGCCGGGTAGTACCAGGACACGTTCGCCACGCCGACGACCTGGCCGCAGCGGTTCCTGCCGCCCACGCTGTACAGCTGCGCGCCGCTGGTCACGCCCTCGGCGGTGCGGGTGCCCGAGTTGCGGTAGTTCGAGCCGCCCGAGTCGCCCGGCTCGACGCACGCGTTGTGCCGGGTCAGGTCGTAGACCGTCAGACCGCCGGTGTACGTGACGGTCTGCCGCTTCGCGGTGATGGCGCCGCAGGTCAGCTTGGTGGTGCGGCCGGACTTGCAGATCGCGGTGCCGACCGGGGAGTCGCTGTGCCCGCTCACGACCACGACGCCGCCGTTGGGCGGGTTCACGTCGACCCACGGCCCCTGCGTCCACGCGCCGGTGTTGGTGACGCGGATCAGCGCGTCGTCGTAGGACGGGAAGAACGCGGCCTCCACCGAGCCGATCACCACGCTGCCCTGGCCGCGCACGACCGAGCCGGCCGCGCCGCAGTGGCCCGCGGTCAGCACGTACCGCACACCGGTGCCGGTGTTGCGCATGTTGAAGCCGGCCGAGCAGCCTCCGGACGGGTAGTTGAGGTCGTCGCCGCCGTCGAGGAACGCGGTGGTCTGCGGCTCGGCGTCAGTGGTCTCGACCCGCACCGCGTCGCCGTACTTGGCCAGCGTCTTCAGGCCCTTGGCCCCCTTGAGCGCGGTGACGGTGACCGTGTTGGCGACCGGGTCGACCGACCAGCTGGTGAGGCCGGCGACGGCCGCCTTGTCGGCCTGGCCCGGAGCGGCCTTGCGCTTGGCGTCGCCCTTGCCTCCCGCGAGGGCGTCCAACTCTGCCTTCACGGCTTCGAGGTGGTTCTCGCTGTGCTTGACCACGCGTGCCTGCGCGCCCGCGGCGGTGACGGCGTCCGCCCGGTTCGCGTCGGTCACGCCGACGACGAGCTTGCCCGAAGCGCCGTCGAACCAGGCGCCGCCGAACGCCGCGCCCAACCGTGCCTTCAGCACGTCGTCGAGCCGGTCGGCCGCTTCCTGCTGGACCGCGCGTCTGTTCGCCTGTTCGGCGTCGAGCCCGAGATCGCGCTGCATCGCGGCGAGCACGTCACCCGGAAGACGACCTTCGGTGTCCTGGGATTCCGCGCCGGCGACCAGGGCGCCAGAAAAGGCGAGTATCACTGCCAAAGATCCGGTGAATACGCCACGGAGTGATTTGCGCATGCGCCAGCCTGCTTTCCATCGATTGGTAGAGACCACCCTGACCTGTGCGGATGGTCTTCACCGAAGAAATCGGCAAGCGCACAAGAGCGTTTCTACGACATTCGGGGGAACCCGGGCGGGGCACGCCTGGAAAACGATCAATCAGGCCGCTTTACCGATTCGGTAGGCGACGAGTTCGAGGTGGAGCGCAAAACCGAGCCGTGCGAACAATCGTTGCGAGGACCGGTTACCGTCGAGGATCGCGGCGGCGGCCTGCGGTCGTGCGCCGGACTTCTCGGCGAGCTTCCAGACCAGTTCGGTGACGAGCGCCGCGCCGACGCCCTGCCCGCGCATGTCCGGTTCCACGGCGACGAAGTCGAGGTAGAACTCGCCCGGCTCGGCCTTGCCGGAGGCGTAGCCGAGGACCCGTTCGCCGTCCATCGCGACGACCACGGTGTGCGAACGGCTGCCGTCCACGAGCCTGCGCCCGGACAGGTACGTCTTGGGGAAGCACCGCTCGTGCAGCACCGCCACCGCCTCGTGCACGGCCGGGTCGGTCGGCAGCACGCGCATCTCCCGGGCCGGCCCTGTTCGCGGACAACTCGCCTCACGCAGCAGGAGGGCACGCAGCCCATCGCCGCCCAGGACGTGGATGCCGCACGCGCGGGCGGCCGAGAAGCCGTGCCGTTCGGCGAACGTGGCCAGCTGCCGGTGACCGGTGTGGCCCAGCAGCTCACGATCGACGATGCCTTCGAGCAGTGGTGCGGCCTGGGCGTAGAGGGCGTCGGCGGTCTGGTCCCAGATCCGGCTGCCCGCCGGGTGGTTGACCGGCACGTCGACGAACGGCCCGTGCAGGTAGGCGCGGCCGGACTCGGCGTCGACCTCGACGCTGAGCGCACCGCACACCCAGCCGGAGTCGTCGGTGGCGACCAAGGTGCACGAGGCCCAGTCGGGCTCGAACTCGGCCAGCTCCGCGGAGATCTCGCCGAGCGTCTCGCCGAGGTAGCCGATGTGGTGCGCGTCGTCGGCCTGCAACCGGAGGATCAACGCGAGAACGGCGTCCAGGTCGTCCTGGGCGGCGGGACGGATGTCGTACATGTCTGGAATGGTCACCCGCGAGTCGGACGAACGCGAGGGAGTTTTCGGTGCTGGTGGGGCGGGACGTGACAGAGGTCGCCGAGCTGTGCGGGGCGTTCCTCGAAGGCGCGGTGGACCGGGACTGGACGGCGGTCGTGCCGGGGATGGACTGGACGGTGGCGAAGACGATCGCGCACGCCTGCGACTGCCTGCTCTGGTACGCCACGGACATCACGGCGGGGTCGGTCGAGCTGAGCACGTGGGAGGCCGCCGTGCGGCCCGACTCGTCGCCTGCCGAGCTGGTCAGGACGTTGCGGGCGTTCGCGTCCGTGCTGGCAGCGGTGGTCGAGGCGACCCCTGAGGACGCGCTCGGCTGGCACCCGTGGGGCCTGGCGGACCCGGCCGGGTTCGCCGGCATGGGGTGCGACGAGATGCTGGTGCACACCCACGACGCGGCACGCGGCCTCGGGCTGGAGTTCGCGATGCCGCCGGAGTTCGCGCGGAAGGTGCTGACCCGGATGTTCCCCGAGGCGCCGACCGACCGCGACCCCGTCCGGACTCTGCTGTGGGCGAACGGCCGGATCCCGCTGGACGACCTGCCGAAGCGCACCGGATGGCGCTGGCACTGCGCTCCCCTGGGCTCCCCGGCACTAGCGTCGGGGGCATGACGGACGACGTCCTCGACATCCCGTTCGCCGACGCCTTCTCCTTCGACCCGTCGCCCACGTGGGCGAGGTTGCGGGAGGAGGCGCCGGTGGTCCGGGTCCGCACCCTCGCCGGCGCGCTGGTGTGGCTGGTGACCCGCTACGACGACGTGAAGCTGGTGCTGGCCGACCCGCGGTTCAGCCGTGCCGGCGTGGTGGCGGCGGGCGCGCCGCGCGTGGGCGTGTCCCGGCCGCTGCCCGGCACCCTGCCGACCACCGACCCGCCCGAGCACACCCGGCTGCGCAAGCTGGTGTCCGGCGCGTTCTCGCACCGGCGGATCGAGCAGACCCGGCCGTGGGTGCGGGAGCTGTGCGAACAGCTGGCGGACGACGTGGTGGACGGCGTGGACCTGCGACAGGTGTACGCGCTGCCGTTGCCGATCCAGGTCATCTGCACGCTGCTCGGCGTGCCGTACGAGGACCGGGAACGGTTCCGGGAGTGGGTCGAGCTCGCGTACAGCATGGAGATGTCCGAGCAGCCGCGGGTCGAGGCGGCGATGGCGAGCCTGCTGGAGTACATGGGCACGCTGGTCGCGGCGAAGCGGCGTGAGGCTCGGTCGGACGACCTGCTGGACGAGCTGTGCACGACGCCGTTGACGCACGACGAGCTGGTCGCGTTCGCGTTGAACCTGCTGGTGGCGGGGCACGAGACGTCCGCCAACCAGATCACCAGCTTCGTCGCGACCCTGCTGCGGGAGCGGTCGCAGTGGGAACGGCTGGCGCGCGACCCGTCGCTGGCGCCGAGCGCGGTGGAGGAGCTGATGCGGTTCACCAGGCTCAGCGAGGTGGGCCAGCTGCGGGTGGCGTCGGAGGACGTGGAGATCGCCGGCGTGGTGATCCGCGCGGGTGACGGCGTGATGGCGGCCATCGGCTCGGCCAACCGCGACCCGCGCGCGTTCGCCGCACCGGACCGGCTGGATCTGGGCCGAACGCCCAACCAGCACCTGGCGCTCGGTGCGGGTCCTCATTTCTGCCTCGGCGCGCAATTGGCCCGGATCGAGCTCCAGGAGGCGCTGGCGGTGTTGACGCGGCGGTTCCCGGGACTGCGCGCGGCCCGGCCGGTGGAGGAACTGGCTTGGCGGAAAGTGCTGGTCAGCGGCCTGGCGGAGCTGCCGGTCGTGATCTGACCGGGCGTTGTCGGACGTCCGGGCGGACGCCGGGCGTAGTAGCCGGAACCGCGTATCGACACACCGACGCGACGTCACCGATGACCGACATCTATTGCCGCGCGTTTCGCAGTGGGGAACCCTGGGACCGTGAGCGAGGAAACGATCCAACTCGAACTCAACGACAGCGGGGTGGCGGTAGACCTACCGATGCCTGCCAACCAGCGGGACACCGTGCAGGAGGTCCCGTACCGGCCGGTCGAGTTCCGTGACGACGACCTGCCCAACGCGTTGGAGCGCGCGGCCTCCTGGCTGCGGCAGACGCAGGACTGGCTCGGTGAAGCGGTCGACGTGATCGCGGTCCACCTGGACTACGACGACACCAAGGGCTCGCCCTACTACGCCCTCAAGTTGCTCTGCAACGAGGAGGATTTGGCGGGCGTGCCGCGGCTCGTGCGCGAACACGATCGCACTACTGACGAGTAACGTAAGCTGGACACATGCCAGATCGCGTGTACCCGCCGGTGATCGCCGCGGCCAAGCTGATGTTCCGCGTGCTCGACATGCGGATCACCGTGGAGGGCTCGGACCACGTGCCGGCCACCGGCGGGGCCGTGCTGGCCTCGAACCACGTTTCGTACCTGGACTTCATCTTCGCCGGCTACGGCGCGCAGCCCGCGCGCCGGATGGTCCGGTTCATGGCCAAGCACGAGGTGTTCAAGCACCGGGTGTCCGGCCCGCTGATGCGCGGGATGCACCACATCCCGGTGGACCGGGCCGCCGGGCAGGCGTCGTTCCAGCAGGCGTTGGACGCGCTGCGGGCCGGTGAGGTCGTCGGGATCTTCCCGGAGGCCACGATCAGCCGGTCGTTCACCGTCAAGGAGGTGAAGAGCGGCGCGGTCAGGTTGGCGGCGGAGGCCGGCGTGCCGCTGCTGCCGACTGCCGTGTGGGGCACGCAGCGGTTGTGGACGAAGGGCAGGCCGAAGTCGCTGACGCAGCGGCACGTGCCGATCACGATCATCATCGGTGAGCCGATGGAGCCGACCACGGACGCGGCGCTGCGTGAGCGGATGCAGGAACTGCTGGACTCCGCGCAGGCCCGTTACGCGGACTCGGGCGAAGGCCAGTGGTGGCAACCCGCGCACTTGGGCGGCACTGCCCCGACGCCCGAAGAGGCCAAGCAGCTGGACGCCCGCTAGTCCCCTGCCCTGACGGCCGGCACGGCATCGCTCTCGGCCACCGCGGGGATCACCGGACCGACCGGACCTGCGTTCCGCAGTGGCTGGGACGCCCTGTCCTACCTCCCGATCACCCATTCGCCACCTGCTCTGACCTGCGTATTCTGGGCCCCGGTCCTGTTGACGCACCGGCAGGGAGGTGCCCGCGCATGAGCGACGAGCCCAGCCTCGGCGAACGCGTCAAGCGAGCCCCCGCGTCGTGGACAAGGACGTACCTCAACTCCTCGGCCAGACCAGCACCATCGCGCCGCAGGTGGACGAGGAAGCGGTCGGCATCCTCGCCATCCGCGACGAGTTGACGTCGCTGTCGGACTTCCCCGGCCTGGTCGACGAAGAAGTCTTCAACGACTCGCCGCCGACCGTGGACGGGTTGCGCATGGCGCTGGCGCAAGCCGAGTCGATTCGACAACACGGTTCCTTCGCCCAACTCGGCGTCATGCTGCCCGGCCTCTTGGCGGAAGCCCGCGCTGCGGTGCGCGAACTGTCCGGCGACGACCAGTTGATCGCGCACGGCCTGCGCTCCGAGGTCATCCAGATCGCCTCGACCATGCTGACCGCGCTGGGCAAACCGGATATCGGGTACACATGAGCTTGGCTCGGACGGCGGCGGCCAGGATTGGCAAGGACACCAACATCCACGCCACGCCGTTCGGGCCGACGAACGCCGGTATCGCGGCGGTGAACGCCGCAGTGGAGAGCGAGCGCTTCGACTACGCCTTGGAACTCGTCAAGTCGGTGCCGCACAACGGCTGGGTCTCGCCGACCTGGCGAGCGCGACACTTGCTCGACGTCGCCATCGCGCACAGTGAGCTGAACCAGGACGAGGCGGCGACCGACAGACTCCTCGCGCAGAGGAGATCGCGCCGGAGTGGGTGCGCTACCACACCTTGAGCCGCCAGACGGTGCGCGAATTGACGGAGCGGGCCCGCCGCAAGCAAACCCCGCTACTTCAGTTGGCCGACCGGCTGAAGATAGAGCTGTAGTCGTTGATCGCGGCCCCGCCTTCACCTAGGACACCGCGTCCCAGGCAGCCTGCTCATCTGGCACAACCGACGCTTCGCCGATCCGGTGGACGAACAGCCCGTCACCAGTCCCTGCCTCCGGCCGATCGCGGAAGCAACCACCGATGTCTCGCAGGTGCGGGAATGGTGGTCGGCTCCCGGCCTGCACCAGCCCAACGTCTTCACCGTGACCGGTCCGGGCCTGGGCGCGTTCATGGTGGCCGAGCCGCTGGTCATGGCACTGGCGGACGACCCGTGGTTCGCCGCTTTCCCAACGCCGGCGTTGTCCTTCCCGAACATGCCGATTGCCTACTTCCTGGTCCTGCCACCACTGCCGGCGGTGCTGCTGGGCCATGAGGCGCGCGTGGTCGAGGCGGGGTTGCCGCTGCCACTGCCGCCGAGCGCCCTCGAAACCACGCCGGTGATCTGGCTGGTCACTCCCGAGCAGGCGGGCAACGTCCTGATGCCCGGTGACGTGCTGGCCGACCTCATCCAGACCTACGAAAGGAAGAGCGCGTGAACGACTTGGCCGGGGTCGGGCAGAGCACGAACGTGGACAGGGTCTTCACCGCTCTGTTGCACGAGGTGGCGAAGGAGGAGGCACCACGGTTCTTCGCCATCGTCGAGGAGTACGGCAATGCGGAAGACGCCCGGGTCGCGGGCTATGGCCTCGCCTACGCCGACCGAGCCGAGGTCGACGCCGTGGAAGGCGGCTTCCGCCTCAGCTCTGAGAGCGCCGAGAGCGCCCGAACGCTGTTCGAGATCACAAGCGGGGACGAGGCGGTGCGGCGGGTGCATCTGGTGTGGCTGAACTGACCCGTCCGCGCCGCAGCACCCATTCCGCGACCAGCAGGTTCGGCACCCACGAGCCGAAAGACGGTGAAGACGCGCGTCAAGCACCTGCTGGCCAGCCGAACGCACGGACAGAACTGCCCGAGGAGGGCCGACGTGATCTCGGCCCTCCCAGGACAGTTCGGCAGGAAGATCAGATCTTGCCCGCCACCACGTCGGCGAGGTTCACGCGGGACGACTTGTAGTCCACCACCCAGTGCTTGGACGGTTCCGCCGAGTCCTTGGCCGGGATGATCTCGGAGCGGATCGGCAAGCCGTTGTCGGCGTTGACGGTGAGCACGTACGTACTGCGGCCCGCCTGAAGGGCGGGGGCCGCGGTGAGGGTCAGCGCGGCCTGGCCGTCGACGTCGGTCGTGCCGATGGTCACGTCCTGGATGGTCGCGAGCAGCTTCAGCACCCCCGCGCGGACGTCCGCGTTGGAGGCGGCGATGTACAGCGCGTACGTGGTGTTGTCCCACAGCGTGCTGTTGATGCCATCCTCCAGTTCCTTGCCCGTGGGGCGCGGCTTGGGGTCGGGCATCTTCTTGCCGATCTTGCGGAGCTCCTCGGCATTCTCCGCCTGGGCCTGCGCCCACGCCTTGTCCGCATCGGCGGGGCTCAGGCCGACTCCCCAGACGTTCCTGCCCGAGGCGGTGATCATCTCGATCCTGGCCTTCTCCACGTCGCCGTTCGCGGCGAGGCGGGCCGCCGCCGTCACGTTCGCGTCGTACGGCAGCGCATCGTCCGCGTCGCCCTTGGCGACTGTGGCTGCCAGGCTCGTCGCCGAGTCGCCGCGGAAGACCTGGCCCTTGTCGGTGTAGACGGTGTAGTAGTGGGACGGCGTGTTGTCCGGCCCGTACTTCGTGTTGATGATCAGCGACGCGTCTCCTGGTAGTGTGCCGGCCGCCTTGACCTCGGAGGCCAGCTTCACCAGCGGTGACTCGACCACCACCGGCGGGGCCGCGTCGGCAGGGCCGACCGGGACGTTGCCGCCCGTCGTACCCATCACCACGGCCGCCGCGACGGCTGCCGCGCCCACGGCGGCGACGCTGACCTTGGGCCAGGAGAACCAGCGCTTCGGTCGCACGACCGTGTTCACGGGTTCCGCCATCGCCGTGTGCAGCGCCGTGCGAGCACGGTCGTAGGCCTCGGGACTCGGGGACGGCACTTCACGCAGCTTCTTCATCAGATCCATTTCATCCATTGGGGTGTCTTTCACGTTGTCGGGACTCGCAGCAGCGCGGCCACCTCGGGTGCCTCACGCAACGTCTTGCGCGCCTGGTGCAACAGGCGGCGGGCCGTGCCCGCGGGGATGTCGAGCACCCGTCCGGCCTCCGCGACGGTCAGGTCTTCCCAGGCGACCAGGCCCAGCACTTCCCGCTCTTCCGGTTTGAGCCGAGCCAGTGCCCTCCGGAGCTGTGCCTGCATGTCCACGCGGGCGTCCACCGCCGGCCAGGGATCCCAGTCGCCCGCCATGCGGGTCAGGTCCGACGCCGGCTGTTCGACCGGTTCGGACCGCCAGTGCCGTCGCAGCCTGTTCAGTGCGACGCCGTACAACCAGGGCCTGGCTTCGGGGTATGAACCGTCATAGGTCGCACGGGACTCGTAAGCCGCCACCCACACATCGCCGAGCACGTCCTCGGCGGCCTGCCGCCCCACTCTGCGCGCGAGGTAGTTCCCGATCGCGGCCTCGTGGCGACCGATTACTTCCACGAAGGCATCGGTGTCTCCGCGCAGCGATCTGCCGATCAGTTCCGCGTCTGACGGCATGTTGCTCCTAGGGTTTCGCTTCGCCCTTGCACCCCGTCTTTGCCAACGCGGGCCGAAAGCGTTCAGGTTGCTTCGCCGCATGACGAACGTCGTCGTCGGAGCAGGGGCGTTGTGCGCCGCAGAGGGCGCCGCCGCACGACCGGCCAGCGCTTCTACAACGGGCGGCGCAGGTGGGCTTGGAGTTCGCGGGCCACAACGGTGTGGGCGGCGTTTCCCCAACCTGGCGAACGTTCGGGGTCAGCGCGCTAAGCAGGTTCGGCGGGCGGTGCCGCTTCCGGCTCGACGGCGGGCGCGGGCTCAGCGGCGGGCGCGGGCTCAGCGGCGGGCGCGGGCTCGGCGGCGGGCGCGGGCTCGGTGGCGGGCTCGGCAGCGAGTTCGGCGGCGTCGGCGGTCGGAACGACCTTGCCCTCCAAGACCGCGGCAACCGCGGCGGCGACCTTGGCGCGCTTCGGCTTGTCCTCACCGCGCAAGCGCTGCGAGATCACCTGGCTGATGCCGTCACCCCGCATCGACACGCCGTACAGCGCGTCCGCGATCTCCATCGTGGGCTTCTGGTGCGTGATGATCAACAGCTGCGAGTGCTCCCGAAGCTGCTCGAACAGCCCGATCAACCGGTGCAGGTTGGTGTCGTCCAGGGCCGCCTCGACCTCGTCCATCACGTAGAACGGCGACGGCCGGGCCCGGAAGATCGCCACCAGCATGGCCACCGCCGCCAGCGACTTCTCCCCACCGGACAACAACGACAGCCGCTTGACCTTCTTCCCCGGCGGCCGGGCTTCCAGTTCGATGCCGGTCGTCAGCATGTCGCCCGGCTCGGTCAGCACCAGCCGACCCTCGCCACCCGGGAACAGCACCTTGAACACGATCTCGAACTCGCGCGCGACGTCCTCGTACGCCGACGAGAAGACCTCCAGGATCTTGTCGTCGACGTCCTTCACCACGGTCAGCAGGTCGCGCCGCGTCGCCTTGATGTCCTCCAGCTGGTTGGACAGGAACTTGTACCGCTCCTCCAGCGCCGCGAACTCCTCCAGCGCCAACGGGTTCACCTTGCCCAGCAGCGACAGGTCCCGCTCGGCCCGCTTCGCCCGCCGCGCCTGCGTGTCCCGGTCGAACGGGATCGGCTGCGGCGGCGTCACGGCCTCGCCGCGCTCCTTCGCCGCCTCGTACTCGGCGACCTCCTGCTGCGACGGCGGGATGAACACGTCCGGCCCGTACTCGGCGACCAGGTCCTCCAGGCCGATGCCGAACTCCTCGGCGACCTTGGTCTCCAGCTGCTCGATCCGCATCCGCTGCTCGGCCCGCAGCACCTCGTCGCGGTGCACGGCGTCGGTCAGCTTCTCCAGCTCACCGGACATCTCGCGGACCAGGTTGCGGATCTGGGCGAGGTACGTCTCGCGCTGCGTCCGACGTTCCTGCGCCGTGTCACGTTCGCGGGCGGCACGTGCCAGGGAGGCGGCGATCTTCTCCAACGCGATCTCGCCGCCGCGCACCACGGCCTTCGCCACCACCGCACCCCGTGCCCGCGCCGCGTGCGCGCGCTGGGCACGTTCCCGCGCCTCACGTTCCGCACGCGCCGCCCGCCGCAGGCCCTCCGCCTTGCCCTGCAACGCACGGGCGCGTTCCTCAGCGGTCCGCAACGCCAGCCGGGCTTCCACCTCGCCCTGCCGCGCGGCGGCCAGCTCGGCGGCCATCTCGTCACGGTGGGAGGTGTCCGGCTCGTCGTCCAGCGGCTGCTCCTGCGCCACCAGCAGCCGTTCCTCCAGCTCGGCCAGCTTGAGCAGGTTCTCCTCTCGGGCGGCCTCGACCTTCTCCCGCTGCACCCGCACGCGCTCGACCTCGGCCTCGGCCGAACGCACCGCCGAGACCAGCCGGTTCAGCCGTTCGGACGACCGCGCGCGCCGCACCTTGGCCTCGTTGAGCTGGTCCTTCACCGCGGTGACCTCGGCCCGGCGCGACTGCTGCTCGGCCCGTGCGCCTTCAAGAGCGGCAGCGGACTGCTCCAACGCGCGCTCCGCCAACGCCAGTTTCTCGGACGCCTCGTCCACCGCGGCCTGGACCTCGATGACGCTCTGGCTGCGCCCGGACCCGCCGACGGCCCAGTCCGCGCCGAGCACGTCACCGTCCCGCGTCACCGCCCGGACCGACGGGTGCGCGTCCACCAACGCCCGCGCGGTGGCCAGCGAGTCCACCACGGCGACCTTCTCCAACGCCCGGTGCAACGCGGGCCGCAGCGGTTCCGGCGCCTGCACCTGGTCGACCGCCCACCAGGCGCCGTCAGGCAACAACGGCCAGCCAGACCGGTCCACGCTCACCGGCGCGCCACCCACCAGCACGCCGGCGCGACCGGTGTCCTGCTCCTTCAACAACTCCAGCGCCGCCACCGCGTCCGCACCGGACGCCACCGCCACCGCGTCCGCGATCGGCCCGAGCGCCGCCGCCAACGCGACCTCCGCCCCCGGCTCCACGGTCAACAACGCCGCGACCGACCCCAGCAAGCCCGGCAGCCTGGACGCCAGCAACGCGCCCGCGCCGTCCTTCCGCGTCAGCCCCAACGACAGCGCGTCCACCCGCGCCTTCCACGACGCGATGTCCCGCTCGGCCGTCCGCTCGGCCTTGACCAGCTCCTCGACCCGACGCCGTGCCGCGTCGTCCGCCTCGACGGCCAGCCGGTGCCGCTCGTCCAGCCCAACGTCGTCCTCGTCCTCGGTCCCGGTCACCTCACGGGCCTCGGCCAGCTCCAGCTGCACGACCTCGGACCGCTCGACCGCCTCGGCCAGCGCGGTCGACATCCGCTCGATCTCCTCGGCGGTCGCGCTCGTCTTCGACCGCAGCGCCTCCACCTGCCCGGACAGCCGGGCCAGGCCCTCACGCCGGTCCGCGATCGCCCGCACGGCGGCCAGGTGCGCCTTCTCCGCCGCGGACACCATCCGCTCCAGCTCGGCCCGCGTCTCGACGGCCTCGGCCAGCCCGACCCGGGCCTCCGTCACGCCGTCCTGGAGTTCCTGCTCCAGCACGGCGGTCTGTTCGGCCTCGGCCTCCAGCTCGTCCGGGTCACGTCCGCCGCGCGGCGCGTCCACGGCCGCCGACAGGTGCCGTTCCCGCTCCACCGCCAACCGGACCGTGCCGCGCAGCCGTTCCTCCAGCGCCGACAGCCGGTACCAGGTGTCCTGCGCCTGCTGGAGCTTCGGCGCGTCCGCCGCGACCTGGTCCTCCAGCTCGTTCTGCTGCACCTGCGCCTGCTGGAGCGACTTCTCCACCTCGGCGCGGCGGGCACGGGCGACGGCCTCGTCCTGCTCCTCGCGGGCCAGCGACTCGCGCTGCGTCACCAGGTCGTCGGCCAGCAGCCGCATCCGCGAGTCACGCAGCTCGGACTGCACGGCCTGGGCGCGGCGGGCGATCTCGGCCTGCTTGCCCAGCGGCTTGAGCTGACGGCGCAGCTCGGCGGTGAGGTCGGTGAGGCGGGTCAGGTTCGCCTGCATCGCCTCCAGCTTCCGCAGCGCCTTCTCCTTGCGCTTGCGGTGCTTGAGGACGCCCGCGGCCTCCTCGACGAACGCGCGCCGCTCCTCGGGCTTGGACTCCAGGATCGCGGCGAGCTGGCCCTGGCCGACGATCACGTGCATCTCGCGGCCGATGCCGGAGTCGCTCAGCAGCTCCTGGATGTCCATCAGCCGGCACGAGTTGCCGTTGATCTCGTACTCGGTGGCGCCCTCGCGGAACATCCGGCGGGTGATCGACACCTCGACGTAGTCGATCGGCAGCGCGCCGTCGGAGTTGTCGATGGTCAACGTCACCTCGGCGCGGCCCAGCGGCGCGCGGCCGGACGTGCCGGCGAAGATGACGTCCTCCATCTTGCCGCCGCGCAGGTCCTTCGCGCCCTGCGTGCCCATCACCCAGCGCAATGCGTCGAGCACGTTCGACTTGCCGGACCCGTTCGGTCCGACGACGCACGTGATGCCGGGCTCGAAGCGCAGCGTGGTAGCCGAGGCGAAGGACTTGAAGCCCTTCAGCGTCAGGCTCTTGAGGTGCACGCGGGGCAGAGTACCCGTGCGGTCACCCAACCAGGTGTAGGCACGCTGACCAGCGCGATCACGGCCGAACCGAGACCAGCACCTTCATGTCGACGACCAGATCGAGCCGTTCTATCTGGTCCACCGGGAACGAGGTGGAGCCCGGGATGCGCTCGCCCGGCGCGTGGTCGCTGCCCCACCAGCCGCCGATCTCGGTGCGCCCGGCGCGGTCGTGCACGATCAGCTTGCACCGCAAGCCCTTGGGCATGTTCTCGATCTTCATCCACAGCTCGGTGCCCCAGGACTTGCCGACGAGGTCCGCGCTGGCCACCACGCCCGACGTGCCGTCGGTCGCGTGCCACGTCACGGCGGCGGGGCTGTCGTCCCCGGTCAGCCGCGGCACCAGGACCGCTCCCAGCGCGACGAGCACCACCAACACCCCCGCGCCGACCAACATCATCAGCCGACGCTTGCGCGGCGCCGGCGGCTGGGGCTCTTCCTCAGCCGGCAACGGCCACAGGTCCGGCTCGAGCGCCGGGTCCTCGAACGGCAGCTCCAGGTCCGACAGCTGGACCTGGCATAGCAACCCGGGCAACGGCGCGAGCCGCACCATCTCCCGGCGGCAGATGGAGCAGCCGCGCACGTGCCGCTCGAACGACGACCGCTCCACCGGGTCCAGGGAGCCGAGCAGGTACGCGCCGAGCGCGACGGTCCGGTCACAGCTCATGATTCGGTTACCCCCCGCTCCTCCAGCGCGTCGCGCAACGCGCGCAAGGCGTAGAAGCAACGCGACTTGACCGTGCCGGACGGGATGCCGAGCACCGCTGCCGCCTCGGCGACCGAACGCCGCCGGTAGTACAGCTCGACGACCACGTTGCGGTGGTCGACGCTCAGGGCTCGCAGCGCCTCCGCGACCTGCCAGCTCTGGAGGACGTGGTCCACCTCGTCGGCGACCGGGGGCAGGTCACCGGGCTCGATCGGCACCTCCGAGTTGCGCCCGCCGCGCTTGCGGAAGCCGGAGATGACCAGGTTCCTGGCCACCGTGTAAAGCCACGGCCCCGCGTCGGCGGGTGTCAGCTCGTCGGCGTGCCGCCAGGCGCGCAGCAGCGTCTCCTGGACCACGTCCTCGGCGTGCTGGTGGTCACCGCCGACCAGACGCATGACGTAGCCGTGCAGCGGGCCGCGCCAACGGCCGTACAGCTGCCTGACGACATCTTCGCCACGGTCCACATCGAAGTAGTACGCCACCGGGCGCTTGTGCGTTCAACGTTCGACGAAACCGTTGAATCCGCCCCGGGCCTCCGACCAGCGCTCCACGACCGAGTCCACCCGACCGGGGGTATCGCCCGAACGGAGTGCAACCAGCAATTCCCGACACGCCGCTTCGGCCCCCTCCGCGTTCACCTCGACGCGGCCGTCACGGAGATTGGACGCCGAACCGACAAGTCCCAGCTCAAGTGCCCTCGCGCGGGTCCACCACCGAAATCCGACGCCCTGCACATGGCCCCGCACCCAAGCGGTGAGGCGCACGGTTCGCTCTACTTCAGCCACGACAGCCATCCTGTCATTTCACCCGTTAGTGGTACGGTGCGCGACCGTGACAGCACGGCGCGGTAACCGATCGGTGATCGGCGGACTCGTCGGCCTGCTCCTCGGCGCGGCCGGTGCGACCGGCGTCGCCTTCGCCAACCCGGACCAGCTCGCCCCGTTCGTCGGGGAAAGCGCAGCACAGAGCGCGGATCCGGACAACATCGGCGTCGGTGGTGTCGGCGGTGTCGGCCAGCCCGCGCCGAGCCGTGTGCCGGAGGTCCGGCCGACCACCCAGGCGCCGCCACCGCCCGCGACCACCACCACCACGACGACGACCACCGAGCCGACCACCACGACCACGACCGTCCAGACGACGACCACCACGCCGCCGGAGCCCGCCCCCGAACCCACCACGACACCGCCGCCCGCCGACGTGCCGCAGGTCCAGCAGGTCGTGGCACTGGTGAACGAGGCGCGCGACCTGGCGGGGTGCAATCCGGTGAAGGTGGACGACCGGGTCGTCAAGGCCGCGCAGGGCCACAGCGCCGACATGGCCGCGCGCAACTACTTCTCGCACACCACCCCCGAGGGCGTGGACTTCGCCGAGCGGATGCGCGCGGCGGGCTACCCGAGCCCGGGCGGGGAGAACATCGCGAAGGGGCAGCGCTCGGCCGAGCAGGTCATGAACTCCTGGATGAACTCGGACGGGCATCGGCGCAACATCCTGAACTGCGGGTTCACCACCATCGGCGTGGGTCTGGACACCCGCGCGTGGACCTGGACCCAGAACTTCGGCTGGTAGAGACGTCACGACCATGGGAGAACCGTTGTACGAGACCCCGGAGCCCGGGCGCACCCGACCGCGTGTGTCGCCACACGTGCTGCTGGCCGCGTCCGGTGTCGCCGTGTCGACGATCTTCGCCACCGTGGCGTCCTTCGCGGGCGCGAGCACGGACGCGTCGTCGGGCAACCAGTTGCCGCAGGACGTCGTGTCGCGGAGCAGCATCACCACGACGTCGCACACGTCGTCGCTGTCGTCGATCAGCCCGACCACGACGACGGAGAGCACCACGACGACGACCGAGACGACCACCACGACTCCGTCGCGCCGCACCCGCGTGACCACGGTGACCAGGCCGGACGGCACCACCACGACCACCACCGTGGACGACCCACAGCCGCAGCCGCAGCCGACGACCACCACGAAGGCCACGCAAACGACGACCGCGCCGCCCACGACCACTACGACCACGCCCCCGCCGGTCACCACGACGCCACCACCAGTGACGACGACGACCACGACCTCGGTGCCGCCGGTGGATCCGCCGGCGGCCGCGGCGCCGTAACGAGGTCGTCCGGAGCAGGTAACGGTCCTCCACACCATCGTGTGGAGGACCGTTCTAGCGGTTGAGAAGTCCGGCCCACCGGGCCGATAACCCGAACACGTGACCATCCATCCGGGTTTCCCACAGGGAGATGGTGTGTTCGAGGAAGTCCCCCCACCGGCGTCGAAGGAGAAGTTCCCTTCACTGGTGCTGCTCGCCGCGGGCGGCGCCGTCGTCGCCACCGTGATCGCCACCCTCGCCTCCGTGCTCGCCACGGACGGGCCGAAGCCCGGTCCACCCGGGCCGGCGGCCGAGGCGAGGACGAGCGCGTCGGTGAGCCACGTGCCGAACGCCCGGACCGCGACGGTGGTCGTCACGGTGTCCACCCAGGTGGCCGCCAACCAGCGCCCCCAACCCGGCACGAAGCCGGAGGAGCAGGCCCCGCAGGCGAAGCCGGAGGAGGACCCGGGGGCGCAGCCGACCGAGCCGACGTCGGAGTCGACCATGACGACGACGGCCGGGCCGCAGCCCACGACCCAGCCGCCGACGAGTCGGCCGACGAGCAACCCGCCGACGTCCTTCGAGCCTCCGACGCCCACGTCGTCCTCGGGCACCACCACGGCCACGACGCCGTCCGGGCCGTAGCCGGGGGACGGGCTACCAGACGTCCCCGTCACGCCAGTCGCAGGTGAGGTCGCCGGACAGGTCGAGCGGCGCCACCGGCAGGACGAAGACCCCGTCGTCCTCCTCCTCGGTGCGCTCGACCCCGGCGGGCGTCAACGCGAACGTCCGCCCTCGCCACCGCTGCCACCCACGCGCCGCGTAGAACTCCAGTGCCTCCTCCGACGCGCTGAGAGCGCCGAGGGCGTACGCACCGCGCACGACGTCCTCCAGGGCCGCCATCACCACCCCGCCGACCCCCTGACGGCGTCGATCCGCCCGCACCGCGACACCCTCCACGTAACCGGTCCGCAGCGCCCGGTCCGCGTGCAGCAACCGCCGCTGCACCACCGCGCCGTGCCCGATCAGCTCGTCGCCGTCCCAGACCAGGGCGTGCACGCCGCCGAGGCTGTGGTCCCAGTCCTCATCACCGAAATCGCCGTCGAACGCCGCGTCGAGCAGTTTCCGGATGGCGGCGATCGTCGAGTCGGACAACTGCCAGGTATGGATTACCGAAACTTGTGACACAGTTCACACCTTAACGTTGTCACCACCACGCCTTCCGTCTCGCTCCCACCTTGACGAAAGGACGGGAACAATGACTGAGCACATCGTGGTGGTCGGAGCGGGTTATGCGGGTTTGGCCGCGGCCAAGCTGGCCGCGAAGTGGACCGATTCCCGCGTCACCCTGGTCAACGCACGGGACCGGTTCGTGGAGCGGGTCAGGCTCCACCAGCTCGTGACCGGGCAATCGTTGCGCGACCTCCCGCTCGCCGACCTCGTCAAAGGCACGGGCGTCGACTTGGTGGTGGACCAGGTGACGGCTATCGACCCCGACGCCCGCAAGCTCCAGCTCACCGACCGGATGCTGACCTACGACCGGCTGATCTACGCCGTCGGCAGTCACGCAAGCCTGGACGGCGTCCCCGGCGCCGCCGAACACGCGCACGCGGTGTCCACCCTCGAAGACGCCGAAAAACTCGCCGCGGCACTGAAGAACACGCGCACGGTCGCCGTCACGGGCGGTGGGCTGACCGGGATCGAGACCGCCGCCGAACTGGCCGAGTCCCGCCCGGACCTGGACGTCCTGCTGGTCACCGACGGCGGCTTCGGCCAGGCCCTGTCGGCGAAGGGCGCACGGCACCTGCGCAAGACGTTCGACCGGCTGGGCATCCGGGTGCGCGACCACGCGAAGGTCGGCGAGGTCCGCGCCGACGGCCTGGTGCTCGACAACGGTGAGCGGATCGCCGCCGACACGGTCGTGTGGACGGCGGGCTTCCGCGTGCCCGACCTGGCGGCACGAGCCGGGTTCGCGGTCGACGACCACGGCCGGATGGTCGTGGACGAGACCCTGACCTCGATCTCCCACCCGGACGTGACGGGCATCGGCGACGCCGCCGCGATCAAGCGGCCCGACGGTCTGGAACTGCGCATGGCGTGCGCGACCGGTTTGCCGACGACTCAGCAGGCCGTGCGCGGCCTGGCGAAGCGGCTGCACGGCGAGGAGCCGGATCCGATCGGCTTCCGGTACATCCAGCAGTGCATCAGCCTGGGCCGCCGGGACGGGCTGATCCAGTTCGTGAACACCGACGACAGCCCGAAGGAACGCGTGGTCACCGGACGGGCGGCGGCGTTCTACAAGGAACTCGTGTGCCGCGGCACGATCGTGTTCGAGCGCCATCCCACCATCCCGGCGGGCTGAACCCCGTCACGGCTCGAAGCGGTAGCCCATCCCCGGCTCGGTCACCAGGTGCCGGGGATGCGCCGGCTCCGGCTCCAGCTTGCGCCGCAACTGGGCCAGGTACACCCGCAGGTAGTGGGTCTCCTTCTCGTACGCGGGGCCCCACACGTCCTGGAGCAGCTGCTTCTGCGCCACCAACCGGCCCCGGTTGCGGGCCAGGATCTCCAGCAGGCCCCACTCGGTCGGCGTCAGGTGCACCTCGACGCCGTCCCGCCGCACCTTCTTCGCCGCCAGGTCCACGGTGAACGACGCCGTCTCCACGATCGCGTCCTCACCCTCCACGACCGCCGCACGGCGCACCGCGGCACGCAGCCGGGCCAGCAGCTCGTCCATCCCGAACGGCTTGGTCACGTAGTCGTCGGCGCCCGCGTCCAACGCCTGCACCTTGTCCGCTGAGTCGACCCGCGCGGACAGCACGATGATCGGCACGGTGGTCCAGCCGCGCAGGCCCGTGATCACGGTGGTGCCGTCCACGTCGGGCAGGCCCAGGTCCAGCACCACCACGTCCGGCTTGTCCTCGGCCGCCACCTTGAGCGCTGTCGTGCCGTCGTACGCGGTCAGGACCGAGTAGCCGCGGGCCGACAGGTTGATCCGCAACGCCCGCACGATCTGCGGCTCGTCATCGACCACCAGCACCTTCGTCACGCTGAGACACTACGCCCGGAACCCGCCGCGACACCGTGACCGACTACGTTCGGCGAACTTCCTGACGCGGCCTTGACGCGGCGCCCGACACCTTTTAGGTGTTCTGCCGGACTCTTCTCCGCATTCATGCGGAAAGCGTGAGTACATCCGGGTGCGAATGAATCCGTTTACTGGACAGCTGTACTGCGATAGTGCGAATGTCCTGTCCGAATTCGGACACTTGCTCACTCACAGTGAGCCACGAGGAGGTCTGATGACCACCAACCTGACTAATCAGGACGCGTTACAACTCGTGGTCGCCGTGCACCGGCTGATCCGGAGTCTGCGCCAGTCCGCGTCCGTTCGGCGGCTGCAACCCACGCAACTGCTGGTGCTCGCGGAACTGGCGTCACAGGGGCCGATGCGGATCGGCGAGATCGCGGTGCGCGCGCTGTGCTCGCAACCCACGGCGACCACGGTCGTCACGGGCCTGGAATCCGGCGGGCTGGTGCGCCGCGAATCCGATCCCGCCGACGGGCGGGCCACCATCGTCGAGCTGACCGGCCTCGGACGGGAAACCATCCTGTCCCTGGCGCACGGCGAGGCGGAGTTGTTGTCGGACAGGCTTTCCCGGCTGTCCGCGGAGGAACTCGAAGCGCTCAGATGCGCGACCCCGTTGTTACGCAGGCTGGCGGACCCGGCGACGCGGTGACCGACCCGGCGGCTGATCAGCCGCGCACGACCACCCGTGCCCGATCATTCCCACGGGGACGCGGTTGGCAGCGCGGGCACGAATACGACGAGCGGTTCATGAAGGGCTCGCGCCTGATCGGCGTACCGCACCGCCGGCACGGCTCATCCTCCTGCCCGTACACGGCCAGTGACCGGTCGAAGTAGCCCGACTGGCCGTTCACGTTGACGTAGAGCGCGTCGAACGACGTGCCGCCCTCACCCAACGCCTCGTGCATCACCTGCGTGGCGTGCGCGAGCAGCTCGGCGGCCTTCGGCCTGGTCAGCCGGTCCGCCGGACGCAGTCCGTGCAGCCTGGCCCGCCACAGCGCCTCGTCCGCGTAGATGTTCCCGATGCCGGACACCAGCGTCTGGTCGAGCAGGGCGCGCTTGATCTCGGTGCGCCGCCGCCGCAACGCCGCAATGGCCGCGTCCGGGTCGAACGCCGGGTCCATCGGATCGCGCGCGATGTGCGCCACCGGCTGTGGCAGCCACGTGCCGTCGACCTCCACCAGGTCGGCCAACGCCAGGCCGCCGAACGTGCGCTGGTCCACGAACCGCAGCTCGGGGCCGTCGTCGGTGAACCGGACCCGCACCCGCAGGTGCTTCTCGTCCGGCGCGTCCGCGGGCTGGACCAGCATCTGGCCACTCATGCCGAGATGTGCGAGCATCGCCTCGCCACCCGAGAGGTCGACCCACAGGTACTTGCCCCGCCGACGGGCGGCGTCCAGGCGTTGCCCGGTCAAGCGCATGGCGAAATCCGCCGCACCGGGCAGGTGGCGGCGGATCGCGCGTGGATGCAGGACGTCGACCGAAGCGACCGTCCTTCCGGCGACGTGCTCGTGCAGACCTCGGCGGACTACTTCTACCTCGGGCAACTCGGGCACGGCCGGGAAATCAGTCCTCGGTCTCGTGCTCGGCGGCCTCGGCCTCGGCACGCTCCAGCTCTTCGAGCATTTCGTAAGCGGCGGCCTGCGGCTTGGTCGGCTTGAGCATCCAGCCGCCCGCCTGGGCGGTGTCGCGCACGAGGACCAGACCCTGGATGCCGCCGTTGCGGCTCGCGTTCAGCGGGCGGGACGAGCGCGCGTGGTGCGCGCGCCGGTTCGTCCGGACGTTCGTGGCATACATTTCGGCGTCAGTCTTCCTGAGTAGGTGAAGCCTGAGGTAAAGCCTGGGGTGAAGTCTGGTTGCCCGCCGAGTTGGTTGCGTGGCCGTTCCCGGACGCGGCGGCCTCTTGCTCGCCGCGGACCCGTTCGTGCAACACGCGGTAGGCGGCCTCGGCCGCCTTCTGCTCGGCTTCCTTCTTCGTCTTCCCATCGCCAGTGCCGTAGGCCTGGCCACCGACGTGCACCGTCGCGGTGAACTCCTTGCGGTGGTCAGGACCCTGGTCGTCAACCCGGTACTCGGGGACGCCCAGGCCTGCCGAAGCGGTCAGCTCTTGCAGACTGGTCTTCCAGTCCAGCCCGGCGCCACGCAGCGGCGCTTCCGCCAACAACGGGTCGAACAGGTGGTGAACCAGTTGACGCGCGGTCTCTATGCCGAATTGCAGGTACACCGCGCCGATGACGGCTTCGAGGCCGTCCGCGAGGATGCTCGCCTTGTCCCTGCCGCCGGTCAGCTCCTCGCCGCGACCGAGCAGGAGATGCCCGCCCAACCCGTCGTCGCCCAACCCCCGGGCCACACCCGCCAGGGCGTGCATGTTGACCACGCTCGCGCGGAGCTTGGCCAACTGCCCCTCGGGCAGCTCGGGGTGGGTCTGGTACAGGTGGTCGGTGACGACGAGGCCGAGCACCGCGTCGCCGAGGAATTCCAGTCGCTCGTTCGGCGGCAGACCGCCGTTCTCGTACGCGTACGACCGGTGTGTGAGCGCGAGCGTCAGCAGCTCGGCGTCCAAAGGGACGCCGAGCGCTTCGATCAACGGGGCGCGGTCGGCGGACCGACCGCGCGACGACCTACCCCCCACGATTCGCCGCTACCTTCGCCAGAGGGGTGATCAGGCCGGCTGAACGACCTGGCGGCCGTCGTACTGGCCACAGGTCGGGCAGGCGATGTGCTGCGGCTTCGGCTGGCGGCAGGCCCTGTTCTGGCAAGCCACCAGGTGCACGGCACTGGTCTTCCACTGAGCGCGGCGCGAGCGCGTGTTCGAGCGCGACATCTTCCGCTTCGGGACGGCCACGACTAGTTCTCCTCTGGATTGTCACGATTCCCGTCGACCCGCTCTTGAAGTGCGGCCCAACGGGGGTCAATCGTCTCATGCCCGTGGTCAGGGCCGAGATCAGCCAGCTTGCCGCCGCAGTCGACGCACAGCCCGAGGCAGTCCGGCGAGCAGAGCGGCACCTGTGGCAGCGCGAGCACGAGGGCGTCACGCACCACGGGTTCGAGGTCGAGCAGGTCGTCGTGCAGACGGCTGACCTCGTCCTCTTCGGTGGTCTCGTCGGTGACGCTGTCCGGGTACGCGTACAGCTCGGTCAGCTCCACCTCGACCTGCGCGGACAGTGGCTCCAGGCAGCGCGAGCACTCCCCTTCGACCTCCGTCGCGGCCGTGCCCGTCACGAGCACGCCTTCGACCACCGACTCCAGCAGGAGGTCGAGTTCGACGTTGCCACCCGACGGCACCGCGATCACGCCCGCGAGGCCGAGGCCTTCGGCGGGCACCGCCCTGCGCAAACCGCGGCTGGAGCCCGCACGACGCCCGAGGTCCCTGGTGTCGATGACCCAGGGCCCGGTCGCTGTGGGACGCGCGGAGGCGTGACGATGCTCAGACATGATGTTTGGTGTGCGATCGGGGACTTACCACGACCAGCCGGTCAAGGGTACGGGACAACCGGCGTCGACGTGAAATCGGCAGGTGGGGCGTAGTTCGGTCGGGTCTCACTTGGTCCTAATCGCGGTAGTCGAACGGTGCGGCGGCGCTCGCCACGGCCGGGCCTCGCAGGTGCGAACGGCCCTTCCCGACGCTGCGCAGGGTGTGCGCGAGCAGGTCCTCGAAGTCGGCCAGCTTGCCGTCCACGTACGCGTCGCACTCGCCGCGCAGCCGGATGGCCTCCGTCTGGGCGGCCTCCAGCACGCGGATGGACTCGACGTGCGCGGCCTGCACGACCTCGGTCTGGTCGACCAGGCGCGCCTGCTCCGCCCGGCCCTCCTCGATCGCGCGCTCGTAGTTGGCCCGGCCGGCCTGGACCATGCGGTCCGCCTCGGCGTGGGCCCGGCCCACCAGGTCCTCGTACTCCTGTCGGCCCGCGGAGACGGTGCGCTGCGCCTGGTCCTCGGCCTCGGCCACCATCCGCTCGGCACGCGCGCGCGCCTCGGACAGCATCCGCTCGGCCTCGTGCTGCGCCTCGGCGACCATCCGCTCGGCGTCGGAACGGGCCTTGCTCACGGCCTGGTCCGCGTCGTGCTGCGCCTTGCCGACCAGCTCGTCGCGGTGGTCCAGGACGTCCTGGGCGTCGTCCAGCTCGGCCGGGATGGCGTCGCGCACGTCGTCGAGGAGTTCGAGCACGTCACCGCGCGGCACGACGCACCCGGAGGTCATCGGCACGCCACGCGCTTCCTCGACGATCGTGACCAGCTCGTCGAGGGCCTCGAACACCCGGTACACGTCTCACTCCTCGCGCCCACAGCAGTACCCGTCCCAGTGTGCCCTGCCGATCTCGTCGCCGCCGGGAGATCGGCAGGGCGTGTCCGACTACCGGGTGATGTCCACCACGACGAAAGTCGCGTAGTGGTCCGGCGTGTAGAAGTACAGCTTCGGGCTCGCGTTGCCGGTCACGATCCGCCGCGCGCCGCGCGTGGAGATGCCCGGCGTCTTCACCGTGTACTCCTTGTAGTAGCCGGTGTAGCAGGCCGGGAGGATGCCCTCGCGGTTGTAGAACGTCTGGTTGTCCTGCGAATACGGGTAAGGCCCGCCGCGCTGGACGAGCCGGACGGTGTCCGTCGCCTGGGTCGGCAGGCTGGACAGGGCGACCTTGCGGAAGGCCGAGGTGTCACCGCAGGCGGCCTGCGCCACCTCGACCGCGAACGCCGGGCCGGACGTGACGGACGCGCCCGCGAGGACCAGCAGCAGGGAGAGCAGCACCTTCACGGTGCGCGATGTGATCTCGCTCATGATCGTGAACGGTAACCACACCGGGTGACAGGAGAGCGGGATCCGAGTTAACCGCGTGTGACCGGTCAGCGACTCTCTGCGAGCCGGGCGAGGAGCCGGTCCTTGATGGCCGGCGGCACCAGGCTGGTGACGTCGCCGCCGTACATGGCCACGTCCTTGACCAGGGAGCTGGCCAGGAAGCTGTAGATGGGGTTGGTCGGCATGAACAGCGTCTCCACGCCGGTGAGCTGGTAGTTCATCTGCGCCATCTGCAACTCGTAGTCGTAGTCGCTGACCGCGCGCAGGCCCTTCACGATGGCCTGGATGTCGTTCTCACGGCAGTAGTCGACCAGCAGGCCGTACCAGGAGTCGACGCGCACGTTCGGCCACTGCGCGGTCACCTCGCGCAGCATCTCGGTGCGCTCCTCGACCGAGAAGAGCGTCTTCTTGGTCTTGTTGATCATCACCGCGACGACGACCTCGTCGTAGAGCTTCGCGGCTCTGCCGATGATGTCCAGGTGTCCGTTGGTGGCCGGGTCGTAGGAGCCGGGGCACACGGCACGCGTCATGGTTTCGGACGGTAGCACCCGATCGGACGCATCCACTCAGGCGCGTGGTCCGCATCACCCGGAGGCGTCAACGTGTTCCGCCCAATGCAGCGCCGTGTCGCCATATCGCTTGCTGCGCAAGGATTCCACGGGAGTTGGCCACTTCGGTTCGGGACTCCGCGCACCGCGTTCCACGATGATCACCGAGCCCGGTTTCGTCCAACCGTTGGTGACCAGCCCTTGGAGGACCCGGTCGAGCTGCTCGTCGGTCACCGCGTAGGGCGGATCGGCGAAGATCACATCGCACGGGGAGTCCGCCGCCGCGGCCACGACGGCCTCCGCGGTCCGGTTCACGACCGTCGCGCCGGGCAACGCGACCAGCCGGACGTTCGCTTTCAAGACTTCGGAAGCCCGCTTGTCCGACTCCACGAACGTGGCCCGCGCCGCACCCCGGGAGAGTGCTTCGAAGCCAAGCGCCCCGGACCCCGCGTAGAGGTCGAGCACACTGGCGCCGTCCAGGTCGACCCACGCTTCGAGCGAGCTGAACAACGCCTCCCGGACGCGGTCGGAAGTAGGGCGGGTGCCACGCGGCGGCACCTGAAGTCTCCGGCCACCCGCGGCGCCCGCGACGATCCTGGTCACCCGGTCATCGTCTCATCGTCCGAGGTGCGCTCCGCCGTTCACCGCGACAACCTGCCCGGTGACGTGCCCCGCCTCCGGTGAAGAGAGGAACGCCACCGTCGCCGCGACATCGGCCGGCGTCCCGGCCCGGCCGTTGGCGGTCTGCGCGACAAGCGTCCTGTACCGCTCCTCGCTCATACCCCCACCGAAGAACTCGGTCTCCGAGACGTAGCCGGGCGCGACCACGTTCGCGGTGATGCCACGCCCACCGAGCTTGAACGCCAGCTCAGCCGTCCAAGCCTCCACCGCCGCCTTGGCCGCACCGTAACTCCCACCACCACGCCGACCGGCGATGGAGCCGATCGTCACGACCCGACCCTGATCGGCCAACCGCTCTTGGAGCGCCGTGGTGACGAGCACGGCGGTGACCACGTTCGCCTCGTACATCGCCAGCCACTGCTGCTTGAGGTCATCACCGTCGACCAGACCGCCGGCGTTGTTGACCAGCACGTCCACCCGCTCGGGCAGGTGCTCCAGAGCCGCGTCGACCGCAGCCGGATCAGCCGCGTCGAACGCGACGGCCCGTGCCCCGATCTCAGCCGCGGCCTGCTTCAGAACATCCTCACGCCGCCCGGTGATCACCACATCGAGCCCGCGCGCCACCAGCTCCGCAGCGATGGCCCGACCGATCCCGGTCCCACCACCCGTGACCACTGCCGTCCTCATACCGCTCATCCGAGTGCCTGCCACCATCCGTCGACCGCCGGGGGTTGATCGACGTCGATCCTCTCACCGGGCCGGGGCACGGCAAGCGGGATTTCGTTCGCCTTCGCCTCCCGCCACACCCGGTCCACCGGCTCGGACCAGTCGTGGAAGGCCAAGTTGAAAGTGGCCCAGTGCACCGGGATCAGCAGACCACCCTGAACGTCCCGGTGCGCCGCCACGCCTTCCTCAGGCGTCATGTGGATGTCCGGCCACCCGGGCCCATAGGCGCCGATCTGGATCAGCGAGGCATCGAACGGCCCATGCTCCTCACCGATCCGCTTGTAGCCGTCGAAGTAACCCGTGTCGCCGCTGTAGTACACCCGGTGCCGAGGCCCCTTCACGACCCACGACGCCCACAGCGTGTTGTCCCTCTTGAAGCCCCGCCCTGAGAAGTGCTGCGCCGCCGTGGCCACCAGAGTGACCCCCGCCACCTCGTGCGACTCGTCCCAGTCCAACTCCACGATCCGGTGCTCGGGAACCTTCCACCGACGCAGATGAGCCCCGATACCCAGCGGAACCACGAAGACCGCGTCCTGGTCCCGGGTCAACGCCCGCACCGTAGGCAGGTCCAAGTGGTCGTAGTGATCATGAGAAATCACCACCGCGTCGACCTGCCCCACCTCGTCCAACCGGTGCGGCACCGGGTGCAGCCGACGCGGACCGACCACAGGGGACGGTGAACACCGGTCACTCCACACCGGATCGACGAGGATGCGCGCACCGTCGATCTCGATCAACGCCGACGCGTGCCCGTACCAGGTGATGTGCAGCCCATCCGGTGTCCCCACGACAGGAGGCACCAAGGGCACCTCCCCCACCGGGTGCCGCTGCTGCCCTCCGAACAACAACTCCCGAAACGTCCCAGCCGCGCCATCCGGCATCGTCCGGGTCTGCGAGGCGTTGTGGAACTTCCCATCCCGATACCGAGGCGACCGCAACACCCGATCACCGCCAGGCTTCCCACCCAAAGCCGAGGGCACATCCCGCGCCGCCCAAGCGACAGCCCCAGCAGCAAGAGCGAGCAACCCGACCGCGACCTTCTTCATGAAGCCTCCAACGCCACATCAGGCGGTACGGGTTCCCCACCACGACGTGAGCAACCGCACGGAGCCCGAAGCCGCAGACCGACACCCACCGCACGAGGCCCGATTTGACATGGGTTCGGGTGCCCCAGGCTGGACGAAGCCGGGCAGGCATGGCGGACGCACTTCCCGCCATGCCTGCCCGGCTTTGGCCTGCCTGGGGCACCCGTACGGCACCATGTCAAATCGGGCCGGACCGGACCACCCTCTGCTTCTCCCCTAGCCGACCATCACTCCAACACCACCAACAGATCCCCACCCTCAACCTGCGCCACACCCCGAACAGCCAACCGCTTGACCCGCCCACCCCGAGGCGCGGTAATAGCGGCCTCCATCTTCATGGCCTCGATCGTCGCGATGGTCTGACCGACCTCCACCACGTCATCCTCAGCCACGCTGGGCGTAACCACCCCCGCGAACGGCGCCGCGACGTGACCCGGGTTGGTCCGGTCCGCCTTCTCCGCCACCGGCACCTCGGCCGCGATCGACCGGTCCCGCACCTGGATCGGCCGCAACTGCCCGTTCAACGTGGCCATCACCGTCCGGATGCCACGCTCGTCCGCCTCACCGATCGCTTCCAACCCGATCAGCAGCCGCACCCCGGGCTCCAGGTCGACCTGGTACTCCTCCCCCGGCTTCAACCCGTAGAAGAAGTCCTTGCTACCCAGCACGCTCGTGTCCCCGTACGCATCGCGATGCGCCTGGAACTCCTTCGTCGGCGCCGGGAACAACAGCCGGTTCAACGTGCCCCGCCGGTCGTCCTCCAGCCCCTTCAGTTCCTCGTCCGTCAACTCCGCGACGCCCTTGGGCGCAGCCCGCCCTTGCAACGCCTTGCTCCGGAACGGCTCCGGCCACCCACCGGGCGGGTCGCCCAGCTCACCGTGCAGGAACCCGATCACCGAAGCCGGAATGTCGAACCGCCCGGGATCGGCCTCGAACTCGACCGGCGAGACCCCCGCACCAACCAGGTGCAGCGCCAGGTCGCCCACGACCTTGGACGAGGGCGTCACCTTCACCAGCCGCCCGAGCATCCGGTCGGCCGCCGCGTACATGGCCTCGATCTCCTCGAACTTCTGCCCGAGCCCGAGCGCGACCGCCTGCGTGCGCAGGTTCGACAGCTGCCCACCCGGGATCTCGTGCGAGTACACCCGCCCGGTCGGCCCGGGGATCCCGGACTCGAACGGCGCGTACACCTTCCGCACCGACTCCCAGTACGGCTCCAGGTCGCACACCGCACGCAGGTCCAACCCGGTCGCCCGGTCCGTGTAATCCGTCGCCGCCACGATCGCCGACAACGGCGGCTGCGACGTGGTGCCCGCCATCGACGCCACCGCGCCGTCCACCGCGTCCACACCGGACTGGATGGCCGCCAGGTACGTCGCCAGCTGCCCACCCGCCGTGTCGTGGGTGTGCAGGTGCACCGGCAGGTCGAACTCCTTGCGCAACGCGCTGATCAACCGCGCCGCCGCCGGAGGCCGGAGCAGACCCGCCATGTCCTTCACCGCGAGCACGTGCGCACCCGCGCCGACGATCTGCTCGGCCAGCTTCAGGTAGTAGTCGAGCGTGTAAAGCCGCTCATCCGGGTTCGACAGGTCCGACGTGTAGCAAAGGCACACCTCCGCCACCGCCGTCCCGGTCTCCCGGACGGCCTCGATCGCCGGACGCATCTGCTCCACGTCGTTGAGCGCGTCGAAGATCCGGAAGATGTCGATCCCGGTCTTCGTCGCCTCTTCAACAAAAGCGCTGGTCACAGCCTCGGGGTACGGCGTGTACCCCACCGTGTTCCGGCCGCGCAGCAGCATCTGCAAAGTGATGTTGGGTACCGCCTCGCGCAACGCCGCGAGCCGCTCCCAGGGGTCCTCGGCGAGGAACCGCAGCGCCACGTCGTACGTCGCACCGCCCCAGGCCTCCAGCGACAGCAACTGCGGCGCCATGCGAGCCACGTGCGGCGCGATGGCGAGCAGGTCCTTCGTCCGCACCCGCGTAGCCAGCAACGACTGGTGCGCGTCCCGGAACGTCGTGTCCGTGACGGCCAGCGCCTTGCTCTCCCGCAGCCACCGGGCGAAGCCCTCCGGCCCCAGCTCGACCAGCTTCTGCCTGGACCCGGCCGGCGGCTCGGCGTTCAGGTCGACCACCGGCAGCTTGACCTTCGGGTCCACGACGGACGGACGCGGCCCGTTGGGCTTGTTCACCGTCACGTCGGCCAGGTAGGTGAGCATGCGCGTGCCGCGGTCGGCGGAGTGCCGTGCGGTCAGCAGGTGCGGGCGCTTCTCGATGAACGAGGTGGTGACGCGGCCCTCGTAGAAGTCCGCGTCGTCCAGCACCGCCTGGAGGAACGGGATGTTCGTGGACACGCCCCGGATGCGGAACTCGGCCACCGCGCGACGGGCGCGGGCCACCGCGGCGGAGAACGTCCGGCCGCGGCACGTGAGCTTGACCAGCATCGAGTCGAAGTGCGCGCCGATCGCCGTGCCCGCGCCGGTGGTGCCGCCGTCGAGCCGGATGCCGGAGCCGCCGGGCGAGCGGTAGGCGCTGATCATGCCGGTGTCCGGGCGGAACCCGTTCGCCGGGTCTTCGGTCGTGATGCGGCACTGGAGCGCCGCGCCGCGCAGCTGGACGGTCTCCTGGCTCAGGCCGAGGTCGTCCAGGGACTCGCCGCCCGCGATGCGCATCTGCGACTGCACGAGGTCCACGTCCGTCACCTCTTCGGTGACCGTGTGCTCGACCTGGATGCGCGGGTTCATCTCGATGAAGACGTAGTTGCCGCGCGGGTCGAGCAGGAACTCGACGGTGCCGGCGTTGCGGTAGCCGATGTGCCGGGCGAACTTGACCGCGTCGGCGCACATCCGCTCGCGCAGCTCCGGGGCGAGGTTCGGCGCGGGCGCGATCTCGATGACCTTCTGGTGCCGGCGCTGCACGGAGCAGTCCCGCTCGAACAGGTGCATCACGTTGCCCTCGCCGTCGGCGAGGATCTGCACCTCGATGTGCCGCGGCTCGATCACGGCCTGTTCGAGGAACACCGTCGGGTCGCCGAACGCCGACTCCGCCTCGCGTGACGCGGCTTCCAGGGCCTCGCGCAGCCCGCTGCGCTCCTCGACGCGCCGCATACCGCGACCACCGCCGCCCGCGACCGCCTTGACGAACACGGGGAACGTGATGTCGTCGGCGGCCTGGAGCAGGGCCTCGATGTCGCTGGACGGCTCGCTGGACTTGAGCACCGGGAGGCCGGCTTCACGGGCCGCGGCGATGGCGCGGGCCTTGTTGCCGGTCAGTTCGAGCACGTCCGAGGGCGGGCCGACGAACGTGATGCCCGCTTCGGCGCACGCCTTGGCCAGCTCGGGGTTCTCCGACAGGAAGCCGTAACCCGGGTAGACCGCGTCGGCGCCCGCTTTCCGGGCCGCCTTGATGATCTCTGTGACGGACAGGTAGGCCCGGACGGGATGGCCGGGTTCACCGATCTCGTACGACTCGTCGGCCTTCAGCCGGTGCAGGGAATTGCGGTCCTCGTGGGGGAAGACGGCAACCGTGCCGGCGCCCAGTTCGTAGGCGGCGCGAAAGGCCCGGATCGCGATCTCGCCGCGGTTGGCGACAAGAACCTTGCGGAACATGCGGCGTTCCCTCCCGGTTACTCGGCGAGCCCTGCCCGAGAGGGCCTTAGTGGCACCGTCGTGGCAGGACTCGAGGAATCAAGGCACGTTACCGTGCGCTTCCCGCCCCTCGGGAGTTCCATCCCACGTGACGGACGTCATCGTGATCGGTCACTCTCCCGGCAAGAGCAGGTGCGACCGGGGACCATGCCCGTGGATTCTCCCTTGCCGGGTCGACCGGCGCAGCCCCCGACACGGTGGGCGGAGTGACAGCCCGTACCTCACGGACCGCCGATCGTCGTTCACCCCACACGTTGGATGACCGACTCGTTACGGTGCGTTCGCCGCATCGGGTGACTACGGCTCCCGACTTCTCGGTAGGGTTGGCCCATGGCCGGGGCTGAAGGGACTGGGCAGCCTGCTGCCCGCACCCATTTCGACGTCGTTCTGCGCGGGTACAACCAGCGCCAGGTGAACGAGCGGGTGACGCGACTCGAATTCGACCTCAAGCACTCGAACCGGGCGCGGGAGGCGGCGTCGGCCCAGGTCGCGGAACTGAGCAAGCTCCTCGGCACCACCCGTGCCGAATTGGACAAGGTGAAGTCGCAGCTGAGCAAGCTGGCCACCAGCCCGACCAGCGCCTCGAACGTCACCGATCGCGTCCGCGTGATGATGACGTTGGCCGAAGAGGAAATCGCCGATATCCGCCAAGGTGCTCTGGACCAGGCGAACGCCACCCGCGCCGAGGCCGCGCGCGAGGCCGCCGAGGGCAAGGCGATGCACCAGCGGGCGATGGGCGACCTCGAAGACCGGCGGCGGAAGCTTGAGGCGTCCCACCAGCAGCGGGCGAAGGAGCTGGAACGCCTGCACGAGGAGCGCCGCAACGAGCTGGAGAAGTCGCTCGAGGAGTTGCGTTCCAAGCTGACCGCCGAGCACGACGAGCTGCGGACCAAGCTGAACGGCGAGCACGAGACGCTGCTGGTCGAGGTCCGCGCCGACCGCGAGCGGCTGACCGCCGACTTCGAGGCGAAGGCGGCGGCGCTGGAGGCGAAGCGCGTCGAGCTGGAGCAGAAGTACAAGGGCTACCACGACGACCTCGACAAGGAGTACGACGAGCTGCGCACGAAGCTCCGCAAGGAGCACGAGGTGCACGTCGTCGAGGCCAAGGCGGAGGCCGTGAAGCTCCGCGAAGCCGCCCGCGCCGAGACTTCGGAGTTGCGCGCGGAGACGGAGCGGCAGATCGCCGAGCTGGAGGCCGAGGCGCTGGCCAAGGCCGAGCAGGCGGTGGCCGAGGCCAACGCCAAGGCGGAGCGGACGATCACCGAGGCGGACGCCCACGCCGACCGTCGCACGACGGCGGCGGACACGAAGCTGGCCGAGCTGCGGCGCGTGCACCAGGCGTTGAGCGTGCAGTTCGCCGCGGCCCAGGAAGCGGTGTCCCAGGCGGTCGCCACCCTCAGTCCCCTCGATGAGGAGTCGGCCTTGGACACCTCCGAACCGGCGGTCACCGAGCCGGACGACACCGAGCCGCCGACCGTGAAGACCGTCAAGGCCGACACCAGCGAGCCCTCGCCCACCGAGCCCAAACCCGAGCCCGCGAACCGGTCCGAGCAGACGACCACCCAACTGCCGATCCCGAAGTCGACCAAGCGCCCGAAGTAGCCACGGAACGCCTACTGCGGGAACGTCGACTGCCGGAACGCCTACTGCGGCAGCTGATCCGCCGGCACGACCTCGCCCTGATCCGGCACGGTGATCTGCACCGGCTTGCCCCAGTCACGGAACCGCGTGGCGGACTGCTTGACCACCTTGCCGTCCAACTCGAACCGGTACTCGGCCCGCACCGGCGCGCTGGTGTCGTCCACCCACACCGACGCGGAGATCTTCACCCCGTACTCGGCCAGCTGCGTGTGCTGCAACTGGGTGTCCTGGTCCTCGATGACCTTCGCCATCTTCAGCGGGTCCACCACCAGGTCGAACCGGGTCACCGGCACGCCGTCCAGCTGCTCGGCCCCCTTGGCCACGATCAACGCGGCCCGCGGCTGCACGTAGTCCAACTCGGCGCCCACCGTGGCGCTGGGCCCGAAGCCCCGCAGCAAGGCGGTCACCTCGCCACCCGCGGCCGTCGGGTAGAAGCCCCATTTCTTGCCTGCCGGCATCGGCGCGCCCTCGACCTGCACGTACGTGCCGTCACGGACGACCACCAGCGCGATCTTCTTCGGCTGGCCGCCGGTCGACACGTCCATCGTCATCGACCCGGTCAGCCCGTCGGCGTCCTGCCGCACCGCGCCGTCCACCACGTTCCGGACTTCGGTGGCCTGCCCGTCGGACGCGAAACCCTCGGTGTGGAACGTCGCGGTGGCCAGCTCGGCCCGCCGCTGCCCGATCCGCTCGGCCAGCACCGCCAGGTCACCCTTGGGCGGCGACGACGTGGTGGGAGCCGGCTCACTGGCCGGACCGGCCGTGCAGGCGACCAGCGCCAGCGGGACCAGGGCAAACAGGAAACGGCGCACAACTCAGGCTACCCACACCGCCCTCGAACAGCGGTTGCCCCCACCGACCCAGGCACGGCGGTCGCCCCCACCAGCCCAAGCGTCGCCTAAGCCTTCTCCAGGTGCGTCGCCTAACCCATCTCCAGGTACGCCTAGGCCTTCTCCAGGTACTCCGCCCGCTCGTCGTCCAACATCCCCGCCACCAACCCGGCCAACCCGGGATGCGCGGCCAGCTCCGGATCGGCCTCCACGACCTCCTGCGCCACCACCCGCGCCTCCGCGATCACGTCCTCGTCCCGCAGCAGCGACAGCATCTTCAACCCCGACCGCCGCCCGGACTGCGCCGCACCGAGGATGTCCCCCTCACGCCGCAACTCCAGGTCCAGCTGCGCCAGCTCGAACCCGTCCAAAGTGGACTCGACCGCGCGCAGCCGCTCCATCGTGGACGTGCCGTCCGGCATCTCCGTCACGAGCAGGCAAAGCCCCGGCGCGCTACCCCGGCCGACCCGACCACGCAGCTGGTGCAGCTGGCTGACCCCGAACCGGTCCGCGTCCATGATCACCATCACGGTGGCGTTCGGCACGTTCACGCCGACCTCCACCACCGTCGTGGCGACCAGCACCTGCACCTCGTTCGCCGCGAACGCCCGCATCACGGCGTCCTTGTCCTCGGGGGCCATCCGCCCGTGCAGGATGTCGATCCGCAACCCCCGCAACGGCCCTTCGGCCAGCCGGTTCGCCACGTCCACCACGGCCAGCGGCGGCCGGCGGTCTGCAGCGCCCGTGTCCTCCTTCGGCGGCGCTTCCGCGTCGTCCTCCGACTCGCCGTCCCCGATGCGCGGGCACACCACGTACACCTGGTGCCCCTTGCGCACTTCCTCGTGGATCCGCTGCCAGGCCCGGTCCAGCCAGCCCGGCTTCGCCGCCACCGGCACCACCGACGTGCTGATCGGTGACCGGCCCTGCGGCAGCTCGCGCAGAGCGGACACCTCCAGGTCGCCGTACACCGTCATCGCCACCGTGCGCGGGATCGGCGTGGCCGTCATGACCAGCACGTGGGGCGTAGACCCGCCGGCACGTCCGCTCAACGCGGCGCGCTGCTCGACGCCGAACCGGTGCTGCTCGTCCACCACGACGAACCCGAGGTCGGCGAACTCCACCTTGTCCTGGATCAACGCGTGCGTGCCGACCACGATCCCGGCCTCACCGGACACGATCTCCAGCATCGCCCGCTTCCGCGCCGGCGCGCCCATCGACCCGGTCAGCAGCGTCACCCGCGTCGCGTGCTCGGCCCCGCCCAGCTCACCGGCCTGCCCGAGATCACCCAACAACTCCCGCAACGACCGCGCGTGCTGAGCCGCCAGCACCTCCGTGGGCGCGAGCATCGCCGCCTGCCGCCCGGCGTCCACGACCTGCAACATCGCCCGCAACGCCACGATCGTCTTGCCCGAACCCACCTCCCCTTGCAGGAGCCGGTTCATCGGGTGCTCGCCGGACAGGTCCTGGACGATCTGCTCGCCGACCTCCCGCTGCCCCGCCGTCAGCTCGAACGGCAGCCGGGCTTCGAACGCGTCCCGCACCAGACCGTCCCGGGGCGGGCACGCGGGCGCGGGGCGGGCCGTGGCCGAACGGCGGCGCTGCGCCAGCGCCAGCTGCACGGCCATCGCCTCGTCCCACTTCAACCGCTGCTGCGCGACCGTGATCGCGGCCCAGCCGTCCGGCCGGTGGATGTCCCGCAACGCCTTCTCCAGCGGGATCAGCCCGCGGGCGGCGCGCAACGACTCCGGCAGCGGGTCCTCGCTCACTCCGTCCCACAGCGCGAGCACCTGCTCCACGCAGTTGGACACGTTCCACGACTGGATGCCCTGCGCCGCCGGGTAGACCGGGATGAACGCGCCCGCGAAGTCAGCCGCCGCCGCGTCCTCGCCGTCGAGCACCTGGTAGTCGGGGTGGGCGAGCTGGAGCTTGCCGTTGAACATGCCGACCTTGCCCGCGAACATCGCCTCGCGCCCCGGCAGCAGCTCCCGCTCGATCTTCCGCGAGCCGCGCCCGAAGAACACCAGGTGCAGGTCGCTGGTGCCGTCCGTGATCACGGCCTCCAGCAGCTCGCCGCTGCGCGACTTCATCCGCCGCTGGCGCGCGCTCTTCACACGCGCCTGCACGGTCACGTGCTCGCCCTGCTCCAGCCCGGCGATCTCGGTCAGCTTGCCGCGCTCGTCGTACCGGCGCGGGTAGTGGCGCAGCAGCTCACCGACCGTGGTCAGGCCAAGGCCGGCCTCCAGCGCGTCGGCGCTCTTCTTGCCGAGCACCGACACCAGCTTGTCGTCGAAGGTCGTCATCCCGGCCCATTCAACTACTCGACACCGACAACCAGCAGCGCGTCCCGCTGTCCGCCCTGGTACGCGGCCAGTTCCACCTCCGGGTGGGCGACGCGGAGGTGATCTTCCAACACCCGCTCGATGCCGTCGGGGGCGGCCCGGCCCAACAGCACGGTGACCAGTTCACCGCCGCTGGCGAGCATCCGGTCCACCAGCCGGCACGCCAGCCCGCCGACGTCCGCCGCGCCCGGTTCGATGAGCACGACCTCGCCGTCGAGCATGCCGAGCAGGTCGCCGGGCTCGCACCGGCCGACCCAGGTGATCGCCTCGCGCTCGGACACCGCGACCTCGCCGCGCCTGGTCGCCGCCGCGGCCTCGGCCATGGCGACCGCGTCGTCACCGGCCCGCCGGGACGGCGAGTGAACCGCCAACGCCGCCAACGCCTGCACCAGCGAGAACGTCGGCACCACCACAACGTCCTGACCCGCGGCGACGGCCTGGGCGACCGCCTCGTCCAGCGGTTCGCGCAACGACGGGTCACCGGGCAGCACGGTCACCTGCCTGGCCCGCGTGCTGACCACCACGGCCAGCAGGTCGGCCGCCGTCACCTCGTCACCGGGCTCGAACACCACCGCGCCCTCGGACCGGAACAGCTCGGCCGCGCCTTCTCCCTCGACCAGCGCCACGATCGCCCGGTCGCGCACGAAGCGGGGCGCCTGAGCGGCGATCTGGTCGGCGAACCGGGCCACCGTGATCCGGTGCGGCCGACCGGCCCGGATACCCGCCTCGACGGCCGCGCCGATGTCGTTGCAGTGCACGTGCACGGTCCACAGCCCGCCGCCGTCGCCGACCACGGCCACGCAGTCGCCGATCAGCTTCAAGTCGCCCTTCAGCCGCTCGATCTCGGGCGAGCCGTCCGGCCGGTCGTCCAGCAGGTACATGACCTCGTACTCGAACTCCGACGAACCGGCCTCACGCGCGGTGGTGAGGGCGTCGCGCGGCACCGGGACGTGCCCAGGAAGGTCGTACGAGGGAGGGTCGTCGACCACCCGCCCGGTGATCACCGCCGCCAACGCGTCCAGCAGCACCACCAACCCCCGGCCGCCCGCGTCGACCACACCGGCACGTGCCAGCACGGCCAACTGCCGGGGCGTGTTCGCCAACGCCTCCGCACCGGCCTTCGCGGCCACCGTCACAACGTCGTCCAGCTCGTCTGACGCGCAGTTCCGGGCCGCCTCCGCCGCCGCGTGCAGCACGGAGAGCACGGTGCCCGCCACCGGCTCGGAGACGGCCGCGGTGGCCAGTTCGTCGGCCCGCAGGAGCGCCCGCCGCAACGACGTGCCGGACGCCGTGGAAGCGCCCTGGGCCGCCTCCGCCAACCCGCGCAGGACCTGGGACAGGATCACCCCGGAGTTACCCCGCGCGCCGGCGAGCGCGCCACGTGCGAGGGCCGCCAACGCAGCCCCCACGGTGTCCACCGGAGTCCTCAACAACGCGTCCAACGCCGACCGCATGGTCTGGAGCAGGTTCGTCCCGGTGTCCCCGTCCGGCACGGGGAACACGTTGATGCGGTCCAGGTCCTCCCGGTTGGCGTCCAGGGACCGCACACAAGCGTCCGCCCACTTGCGCACCGCGACCGCATCGAGAGCCCGCATGGCGGCGAGGGTACGGAACTGCCGGGCGTCGAGGTCGATGTGGTGAGCACAAGTGCTGTTGAGGACGTTGCAGCCCGATCGAGTGATCGTTCGCCGCCCTGCAAGCGATTCGTTCATACGTTCGATACCGTGGACTATGTGGGGGGCTGTCAGGCTGAGTCGGCCGATCGCGGCGTCGTATGTCGTGCCGGGCCGTCGGGTGTGTCGGTCCGGGATCGTCTCAGGGGGCTGACGGTCGAGGACGAGAGGCTGTTGCGCCTGCTGGGGCGGCATCTGGGGTCGTTGGCTTCCGGCGACCTTGGCCGCTGGTACATCACAGCCTCCTGGCAGCGCCCACCCACACCGACTGTCCCGTGGCCGGCAGCTCGCACGGCGGGCGTGGTCGGCGTGGACTTCAACGCCGATCACCTCGCCTGCTATCGGCACGGCAACCCGGTCGGCGGGCCGCACCGGTTCTCCTTCGACCTGTCCGGTACCGCGGATCACCGTGACGCCCAGATCCGCCACGCCCTCACCCGCCTCCTGCACTGGGCCGAGCAGACCGACGTCACCGCGATCGCGGTCGAGGACCTGGACTTCTCCACCGAGAAGACCCGGTAGAAACACGGCCGCCGCAAACCGTTCCGGCAACTGATCTCCGGCATGCCCACCGGCAAGCTCAAGGCCCGACTGACCGCCATGGCCGCGGAAGCCGGCCTGGCGATCGTCGCCGTCGACCCCGCGTACACCAGCAGGTGGGGCGACCAGCACTGGCGCAAGCCGCTGACCACCGGCAAGCGCACCATGACCCGTCACGACGCGGCTGCGGTCGCGATCGGACGACGCGCCCTCGGCCACCCGATCCGGCGACGGACGGCACCGCCCCACGACGACCGGAGCGATCGTCGCGGGCATCGGACCGCCCAGACCGCACCAGGTGACCGCAGGCGTGACGGAAACCGCCCGCCCACCACGGACCACGCCCACCGAAGCGTGCCGCCGAACGGGACGAGAACGCGGCGACCCAGCACATCCACCACCGTTCAGGATGCGCGCAGTGACCAGCAGCGGGTCCAAGACCCACTCCCGAGCACTGGATCAGGAACCGGTAATTGACCCGATTTTGAGGCAGAACGGCCCACCGGCTACCCTGACTGGGTTGCCATGCCCGGCTGAGGCTTGTGCACGCTTGCGCGCCCGCCGGGGCGTGAGTACCGATCAGGAACCTTAAGGAGTGGCTGACGTGGCTGCCGTGTGCGACGTCTGTGGCAAGGGGCCGGGCTTCGGCCATTCTGTCTCGCACTCCCACCGGAAGACGAACCGCCGGTGGAACCCGAACATCCAGACCGTGCGCGCGAAGGTGTCCTCTTCGACGCGGCAGCGGCTGAATGTGTGCACCTCGTGCCTGAAGGCGGGCAAGGTGGTGCGCGGCTGAGACCCGCGCCGAGAGCTTGGTGAAAGGCCCCCGGGATTCGTCCCGGGGGCCTTTCGTCGTCTGCCGGGCGTTCACGCGGCCCGAACCATCGCGATCATGTGTGGAAGACCTCGGCATGCCAGTCGGCGACCCACCCGCCGTCACCGAAGTCCAACGCCGCCGTGCACGTGTAGGTGTCGCCGTCACACCACATGCCGGTTACGGGCACGGGGTCGCGCTCCACCGCCGCGCGGTCGTGGTAGACGTCGACGCTCCAGCGCGCGACCCACCGGCCGTCGCCGAAGCGGAGGTTCGCCGTGCAGGTGTAGGTGTCGCCGTCGCACCGAAGGCGCGTGACCGGCACCATGTCCCGGGTCTCCGCCCGGCCGTGGTAGACGTCGACGTTCCAGTCGGCGAACCACCGGCCGTCACCGAACTCCAACGCCGCCGTGCACTTGTACGTGTCGCCGTCACACCACACGCCGGTTACGGGCACTGGGTCCTTGGTCGTCGGCTCGGCGAGCGCCGAACCGCCGAACACCAGTGCCGAGAGACCGACGAGGAGTGCGACGAGTGCTTTCTTGAGTGTCATGCCCTCGACGCTGGCAGCGGGAACCGCCGTCGGACAGACCGGTCATCCCGTGGCACCGGCGGACTACCGGCCGGAATGACGGCGCGCCCGCCAAACATCACCGACCGTGACGGAACCGCCACTACGGGCTACGACAGCTTCCAGTCCACCGGCTCCGCGCCCTGCGCCACGAGCAGCTCGTTCGCCTTGCTGAACGGCCGCGAGCCGAAGAAGCCGCCCGCCGCCGACAACGGGCTCGGGTGGACCGACTCGACACACCGGTCCGCGCCCAGCAACGGCTTGAGCGCACGCGCCTGGCTGCCCCACAGGATCGCGACCAGCGGCGAGTCCCGCTCGGCCAGCGCCTTGATCGCCTGCTCGGTCACCGGCTCCCAGCCCTTGTTCCGGTGCGAGTTCGACTTGCCCGGCTGCACCGTCAACGCCCTGTTCAGCAGCAGCACGCCCTGCTCGGTCCACGGCGTCAGGTCGCCGTTGGACGGCTTCGGGTGCCCCAGGTCGGCCATGTACTCGGTGTAGATGTTGACCAGGCTCTTCGGGATCGGCCGCGTCTCCGGCGACACCGAGAAGCTCAGGCCCACCGCGTGCCCCGGCGTCGGGTACGGGTCCTGGCCGACGATCAGCACGCGCACGGCGTGGAACGGCTGCTGGAACGCCCGCAGCACGTTGTCCCCGGCGGGCAGGTAGGTCCGCCCGGCGGCTACCTCCGCCCGCAGGAACTCGCCCATCGCGGCGATTCGACCGGCGACGGGCGCGAGTGCCGCGGCCCAGCCGGCTTCCATGATTTCCTCAAGCGGACGTGCCACGGCGGAAATCTATCTCAGTCGAGCCGGCGCAGTTCCTTGCGGTACAGCAAGATGTTGGCCACGTACTTGTCGACCGCGAACTGCCAGGCGCCGTCCGGCACGACGTATCCCTCACGCACGCGGGCGGGCACGCCGAGCGCCATCGACCGGGCCGGCACGTGCCCCTCGAACGACACCACCGCGCCCGCGCCGACGATCGCGCCCGTCTCCACCACGGCGCCGTTGAGCACCACGGAGCCCGAGGCGATCAGGCACTTGTCCGCGATGGTCGCGCCCTCGATGTGCACGTTGTGCCCGATGACGCACTCCGAGCCGATCAGCGTCGGGTGCACTTCGGTGCAGTGCAACACGGTGCCGTCCTGGATCGACGTCCGCGCGCCGACCTCGATGCGCCCGTAGTCACCGCGCAGCACGGCCTGCGGCCACACGGACGCGTGCGCGCCGATCCGCACGTCGCCGATCACCGTCGCGTCGGGGTGCACGTAGGCGTCCGGGTGGATCACCGGCTCGTAGTCGCCCAACGCGTAGATCGCCATCGCGGTCCCTTCCGGCGCTCAGATCTCCTTCGCGAAGCAAAGGCTTTCCGGATGATGCCGGTACACGCCGAAGTTGTCGATGCGCGCGTATCCACTGGTTTCGTACAGCCGGATCGCCTCGGGCTGCCGCAACCCGGTCTCCAGCACCATCCGCTTGCGCCCGGCCGCCCGCGCCGCCGTCTCCAGCGAGGCCAGCACGACCCGTGCCAGCCCGCGCCCGCGCATGGCGTCCGCCACGTACATGCGCTTGATCTCGGCGTCCCCGGTGCGCAGCGAGTCGGTCGCCACGTCGTGGGCGCGCCACCCGCCGCAGGCCACCGGCTCGTCGTCCACGTACCCGACCGCGAAGTGCCCCAAGGGCGCGGCGAACTCGGCCGGGTCGACCGGCGTGACGTCCCCGTCGCCGTAGCGGGTCACGTAGACCTGCTGGAGGTCGGCGATCAGCTTCACCGAGTCTGGATGGTCATACGCGAGCGTGAATAGTTCCACACTCGCCATGCTACCTACCGCCAGTGCTCCCAACCAGGGGGTTTCTCGTACGCCCGGCCGTCGACGGTGACCCCGCTGCCGTGCCGGACCGTGCCGATGGTGCGCCATCCCTCGGGTACCGCGGCCGGCTCCGGGAACGTCGCCGCCAGCGCGTGATCCTCGCCACCGGTCAACGCCCAGTGCCGGGCGTCCGCGCCGAGCGCCGCCGCGACGTCGATCAGCCGCGGATGGACTTCCAGCAGTTCGGTGCGGATGTCGATGCCGATGCCCGACTCGTCCGCGATGTGCCCGAGATCGGCCAGCAGGCCGTCCGACACGTCGATCATCGCCGTCGCGCCCGCCGCCGCGGCCTGGGGTCCGGCGGCGTAGGGGGGTTCGGGGTTCCGCTGGGCGCCGACGACCGCGACCGGCGACCGGAAACCGCGCTGGAGCACGGCCAGTCCACCGGCCGCCCAGCCGAGCTTCCCGCACACCGCGACGACATCACCCACTTGCGCACCGGATCGGGTGACGGGCTCCAGACCGCCCATGTCACCGAGCGCGGTAACGGAGATCACCAATGTCGCGGACGACACCATGTCGCCGCCCACCACACCGGCTCCCGCGACCGTCGCCTCCTGCCACAGGCCGGCCGTGATGCCCTCGATCACGGACGACTGCGTGTCGGCCGGGCACGCGAGGCCGATCAGCAAAGCCGTTGGCATCGCGCCCATGGCGGCGACGTCGGCCAGGTTCACGGCCGCCGCCTTGCGCCCGACTTGCTCAGGTGAGGACCAGTCGAGTCTGAAGTGGACACCCTCGACGAGCACGTCGGTGGACACCACCACGCGGCCGTCGGGCGCCGCGACCACGGCCGCGTCGTCACCCGGCCCCAGCAGGGTCGTGGGCGGCTGCGTCCGACCTGCCGTCACCCGGCGGATGAGACCGAACTCACCCACCTCAGCGACCGTGTCCGCGTTCCGCGGCGGCTCCGGACGCACGGTTGCCTCCCGTTCTGAGCATTCGGAACCCCAACTGGGGTACGTTGCTGTCCACGTTCCTACCCCGACCTAACCTGTCGCGACGAAGGGGCACGCCGTGGTGCACGCATACATCCTCATCCAGACCGAGGTCGGAAAGGCAGCCGCCGTGGCGGCTGAGATTTCCGGCATCCCCGGGGTGGCCACCGCGGAAGACGTCACCGGACCGTACGACGTCATCGTCCGCGCCGAGGCCGACACCGTCGACCAGCTTGGACAGCTCGTGGTCGCCCGTATCCAGAACGTAGAGGGCATCACGCGAACCCTGACCTGCCCTGTCGTGCACTTGTAGGCCCGTGTTGTCATAACCGGGTGGCACAGGAACCGGAACCCGCCTCGCTGCTCCCCCGACCGCTGCTCGCCGTGGCCCTCGGCCTGCCGGCGCTGCTCGCGGCGGGCGTCGCGGCCGTGGGCCTCTTCCTCGGCGCGAGCGGCAAGGACGAGCCGGCCGATCCGTCCGCCGACCACTCCGGGCCGGTCGCGCTGGTGCCCGTGCCGGCTCCGAAGGCCGAGTCGGACGAGTGCAAGGCGTTGGTGAGCGGCCTGCCGATGCAGCTGGTGTCGAACGGGGTCACGTTGCCGCGCCGCGAGTTGGCGTCGCCCGCTCCCGCCGGAGCGTTGGCGTGGGGCGACAAGCAGCACGAGCCCGTCGTGCTGCGGTGCGGTCTGGACCGGCCCAACGCGCTCACCCCGACCTCCGAGCTGCGGACCGTGTCCGACGTGACGTGGCTTGTGGTGTCCGAGGGTTCGGCGTCCACGTGGTACGTGGTGGACCGGCCGGTGTACGTGGCGCTGACCGTGCCGTCCGACGCCGGCACGGGACCCTTGCAGGACATCTCGACCACGATCCGAGACACGCTCGCCAAGGGCCCCGTGGACACCAGGGGTTAGCGGTACGAGACGGCTAGCGCAGGCCGGTGCCGCGGGCGATCGCGGTCTCGACCAGCGTGGTGAGCAGGGTCGGGTAGTCGATGCCGGTCTCGGCCCACATCCGCGGGTACATCGAGATGGGCGTGAAGCCGGGCATCGTGTTGACCTCGTTGACGACCAGCTCGTCGTAGTCGGTGACGAAGAAGTCGACCCGGGCCAGGCCCTGGCAGTCCAGCGCGCGGAACGCGGTGACGGCCATCTCCCGCAGGTCGCGGATCACGTGCTCGTCCAGCTTCGCCGGGATGTCGAACTCGCAGACGTCGTCCAGGTACTTGGCGTCGAAGTCGTACCAGTCGACCTCGCCGCCGACGATGCGCAGTTCGGCGGGCAGCGACGCCTCGACCCGGCCGTCCGGGAACTCCAGCACGCCGCACTCGACCTCGCGGCCGGAGACGGCGGCCTCGATGATCACCTTCGGATCGGTCTTGCGGGCCAGGGTGATCGCGCTCTCGAGGTGGGCCCAGTCGACGACCTTGGAGATGCCGACGGACGACCCGGCGCGCGAGGGCTTCACGAAGACGGGCAGCCCCAACCGTTCCCGGTCGGCCTCGGTCAACGTCTCCTGGTCGCGCCGCAGCACCACGAACTCGCCGACGGGCAGGCCCACGCCCTTGAGCAGGCGCTTGGTGAACTCCTTGTCCATGGCGACCGCGCTGGCGAGCACACCCGGTCCCACGTAGGGGATGTCCGCCAGTTCCATCAGGCCCTGGATGGTGCCGTCCTCGCCCCACGCGCCGTGCAGGACGGGGAACACCACGTCCACCTCGGCCAGCACGTCGTTCGGCGCGACGGGCACCAGTTCGCTGCCGGACACGGGAACCAGCGCGTTGACGGTGGGCAGCTGCCGGTCCCGCGTCTCCAGCGCCTTGGTGTCGTCGGCGCCGATCACCCACGAGCCCGCTTCGGTGATGCCCACCGGCACGACGTCGAACCGGTCCCGGTCCAGGTGCGGCAGGACACTGCCGGCGGACAGGCAGGAGACCATGTGCTCGCTGCTGCGCCCGCCGAACACCACGGCGACCTTGGTCTTGCGCTGTGTCATGGCTCGGACCCTACCCGGATGGCCTAACCGCGTGAGTCCTACGTTCAGAACGCGTGAGTCCTACGTTCAGGACCCCCGAATTCAACGCTCAGGACGGGCGGGTGGCGGCGGACAGGATGCGGATCAGGTCGGGCAACGCGGCGGTCAGCTGGTCACGGGAGCAGGCGCTGTAGCCGATCGCGGCGCCGTGGACCTTCGGCCGGCCGGCGTGGTGACGGGCCAGGCCGTCCAAGCGCAGCCCGCGGTCGTAGGCCTCGGTGAGCGCGTCACGTTCCGCCTGGGCCGACGGCAGCGGCACGACGATGTGCGCGCCGGCATCGTCCCCCAGCACGGGAATCCCCGCCTCGGCGAATGCAGCCGAAAGCAGCGCACGGCGTTCCGACAGCTCACGGCGGAGCTTGCGGAGGTGACGACCCAGGTCACCGTTGCGCGCCAACTCCACCAGGACGCGTTGACCCGCCGCAGACGGGCTGGTGCCGGTCCGATCGCGGTACGCCAGGACTTCCGCGGTGATCGATTCGGGCGCGACCATCCACCCCGCGCCCAACGTGGGCGTGAGGATCTTGCTCGTAGTACCCAGGTGCACCACGACGTCCGGCGCCAAAGCCGCCAGCAACGGCAACGGCGCGACGTCGTACCGCAGCTCGCCGTCGTAGTCGTCCTCGACGACCAGCCACCCCTCCGCCCGCGCCCGCTCCACCAACGCCACCCGCCGCGCCGCCGACATCCGCCCACCCATCGGGTACTGGTGCGCGGGCGAGCAGTACACGCCGCGCACGCCCGGCGGCACGGCCTCCACCAACAGCCCTTCCGCGTCCACGGGCGCCTGCACGACCCGCACGCCGGCGGCCCGGAACGCCCACACCGCACGCTGGTACCCCGGCTCCTCCACCGCCACCGCGTCACCGGGCCGCAGCACCGCCGCCCCCAGCTCCACCAACGCCGCCGTCGTCCCCCCGGTCGCCAGCACCAGCTCCTCCCGCAGCCCGCCGCGCACCGCCAACCCCCGGTGCCGCAACAGGTGTTCCGCCACCACCGCCCGGTACTCCGGCAGCCCACCGCGAGCCGGCCGGAACAACGGCTGGACGTCCGCCGCCGCACGCCAGGCCCGCCGCCACGCCGCCCGGTCCAGCCCTTCCGCCCAAGGCGCGCCCGGAGCGAGGTCCACCACGTCGGCCACGACAGGCGGCGCCACGGCACGCCGGGTCCGCGACTTCAACGCACCCGGCGGCGTCGTCGTCACGTAGGTCCCGGAGCCGTGCCGTCCCGCGATCCAGCCCTCCGCGTGCAACTGCTCGTACGCCGCCGCCGTCACGGTCCGGCTCACGCCGAGCCGCTCGGCCAACGCCCGCGTCGAAGGCAGCCGGTCACCGCTGCGCAGCCGTCCGTCGGCCGCCGCCGCGCGCAGGGCGTCCGCGAGCTGCACGGCCAGCGGTTCGGCCGACGTGCGGTCCAACACCACCGCCAACGCCGTCTCCGACAAAGTGGCCTCCTCAGAATGCCGAGAATTGGCGCTTGATGAGTGCCACTTTACCGGCGATGGTCAACGCATGACGTTGTCACCGACGGACCGCAGCACCATCAAGCGCGGACGCAAGCGTGCCGTGACCGAACGAGAGGCGCTGCACGCCGTCCTCGACGCCGCCCTCGTCTGCCACCTGGCCGTCGTCGTGGACGACGCGCCCATCGTGCTGCCCACCGGCTACGGCCGCGACGGCGACACCCTCTACATCCACGGCTCGACCGGCGCGCGCAGCCTCCGCCAGGCCGCGACCGGGGTGCCGGTGTGCGTCAGCGTGACCATCGTCGACGGCGTCGTCTACTCCCGCTCGGTGTTCAACCACTCGATGAACTACCGCGCGGCCGTCATCCACGGCACCGCCGTACCGGTCACCGACGAGGACGCCAAGCTGCACGGCGTGCGCGTCATCACCGAGCACATCGCACCCGGCTCGTGGGACTACGCCCGCCCGCCGACGACGAAGGAGCTCGCCTCGACCGCCGTGCTGTCCCTGGACCTGGCCGAGGCGTCCGTGAAGATCCGCAGCGGCCCGCCCGGTGACGACCCGGAGGAGGTCGCCGCCAACGAGAAGTGGGCGGGAGTGCTGCCGCTGCGCACGGTGTGGGGCGAGCCCGAGCCGGACCCGCAGCTGGTCGGCGGCTGGGACGTGCCGCCGCACGTCACCGCGCGGAGGTAGTCCCCGACACCGGGTCGAACCGCAGCGGCCGGATGGTGCGCCCGCCGTCGCGGTACACGTGGATCGTGACGGCCGGGTCGGCGCCGTCGTTGCGCACCTGGTGCACGTACGACGGTCCGAACGCCCGCGACTGCCCGGCCACCAGGTGGTGCAGCACCTGGGTCGGACCGGGCGTGACGATCTCCGTCAACGAGCCGCTGACCACGGTGAACGCGCCGCTCGTCGCGCCGTGGTCGTGCAGGTCGGCGTGCTGGCCGGGCAACCAGCTCATCAGCCACACCTCCTGCTCCTCGGTCTTCTCCACCAGCGCGGCGAAGCGGGTGTCGGGGTCGTAGCGGAGCAGGTGGGCCCAGCGCTCACGTCGTGCCGCCGTGTCGAGCGCGATCCGCACGGGGTGCGGCGCGGCGTGCGACTGGGGCAGGGCGATGGTGTTCTCCGGAACGGCGAACATGGTTCCTTCTCGGGCTCGGGTGAGTGCGAGCCTCAGGGGCTCGCGGGACGCGAGACGATCACCGAGAGAGACAGAGCGCGCTGGCGACCAGGCTGAGGTCGATGTGACCCCGCCCGTCGATCATGGCGCGGAAAGACATGGTGACGAGAGTGGCAGCACCCTCGTCACCACGCAACCGAGTCCCACGAAATGGACCCGATCAGTGGTGCCCGGTCAGAGGTGCCTGGTCAGAGAGCGCCGAGGACGTCCTCGACCAGGTCGGCGGTGTCCTCGCAGCCCGCGGACAGTCGGACCAGGCCCTCGGGCACCGGGTCGCCCCACTGCGCGCGCCGGTCCAGGCTGGTGTGCAGGCCGCCGAAGCTGGTGCTCGCGAACACCAGCCGGGACCGTTCGAGGAACGCGGCGACCGCGCCGGCGTCCGCCAACTCGAACGTCAGCACCCCGCCGAACCGCCGCATCTGCTTCGCCGCCACGACGTGCGCCGGGTCCTCGGGCGCGCCCGGCCACCGCAGTCCGGTGACCGCCGGGTGCGCCTTGAGCACGTCGTACAGGGCCGCCGCGTTCGCCGCCTGCCGGCTCAGCCGCAGGTCGAGCGTGCCGAGCCCGCGGTGCGCCAGCCAGGCCTCGAACGGGCCGGGGATCGCGCCGCCGGTCGTCCGCGCCGCCCGCACGCGTTCCGCCAACGCCGGGTCCGAAGTGGACACGTGACCGAGCAGCACGTCGCTGTGACCGGCGACGGCCTTCGTGTCGCTGCTCACCACCGCGTCCGCGCCCAGGAGCAACGGCTGCTGCCCGAGCGGCGTCGCGGTCGTGTTGTCCACCGCCACCAGCGTGCCCGCCGCGTGCGCGGCCTCGACCAGCGCCGCGATGTCGCACACGTCCAGCCCGGGGTTCGACGGTGACTCCAGCAGCACGAGCCGCACCCCGTCGAACGACGGGTACGGCCCGGCGGTCGGCACCTCGACCACTTCCACCGGCATCTCGGCGACCAGCGTGCGGGTCAGGTAGTAGCCGTCGCCGGGCACCATCACCACGTCACCGGGCTTGAGGACCACGCGCAGGAACGTCGAGATCGCCGCCATGCCGGACGGGAACAGCACGGCCGTGCCGCCGTCCAACCCGCCCAGCGCCGTCTCCAACGCGCGCCACGTCGGGTTGTGCGCCCGGCCGTACGTGTCCTCGCCGCCCAGGTGGTAGGCCGACGCGAACACCGGCCCCGCCAGGAACGGCTCCCCCGGCGCGGACGGTGTCGAGTGCACGACGCGCGTGCCGTCGCCCCAGGTCACTGGCGTTCTGCCTTTCGTTCACGGCCGAGCAGCGCGGCGGTGAGGACGCGCGGGTCCAGCCCTTCGTGGCACACCTGGTGCACGCCGTCGGTGATCGGCATGTCCACCCCGACCCGCGCGGCCAGCGCCCGGATCGACGAGCAGGACTTCACGCCCTCGGCGACCTGACCGTGCGCGGCCTCCTGCGCCTGCGCCAGCGAGTCGCCGCGCCCCAGCCGTTCCCCGAACGACCGGTTGCGCGACAGGGGGGACGCGCACGTCGCCACGAGGTCGCCCAGACCGGCCAACCCGGCGAACGTCAACGGGTCCGCGCCCAGCGCCGCGCCCAGCCGCGACGTCTCGGCGAGCCCGCGGGTGATGATCGAGGCCATCGTGTTGTCGCCGAACCCCATGCCCGCCGCCATGCCGCAGGCCAGCGCGATGACGTTCTTGCACGCGCCGCCCAGCTCGCAGCCCACCACGTCCACGTTGGTGTAGGGCCGGAAGTAGGAGTTGGAGCACGCGTGCTGGAGGTCGACCGCGCGGTCGTGGTCGGTGCACGCGATGACCGTCGCGGTCGGCTGCTCGGCCGCGATCTCCTTGGCCAGGTTCGGCCCGGTCACCACCGCGACCTGGTCCTCCGGCACCCCGGCGACGTCGCGGATCACCTCGCTCATCCGCTTCAACGTGCCCAGTTCCACGCCCTTGGCGAGGCTGACCAGCGTGGCGCCCTTGGGCAGCGAGGACCGCCAGCCGGTGAGATTCGCCCGCAACGTCTGGCTCGGCACCGCCAGCACCACGGCCTGCGCGCCGGCCAACGCCTTGTCCGCGTCGGACGTGGCGTCCAGGTTCGCGGGCAGCGTCACGCCCGGCAGGTAGTCGGCGTTGACCCGGTTCTCCCGGATGGCGTCGGCCACCTCCGCGCGCCGCGCCCACAGCACGACGTCCGTGCCGGAGTCGGCGAGCACCTTGGCGAAGGCGGTGCCCCACGATCCGGCGCCCAGCACCGCGACCCGGTCCACGGTCATGCCTTCTTCGAGTAGAAGCCGTCGGGCGCCTGTTCGTCGCGGATGTCCGCGAGCAGGCCCTTGACCTCGTTCATCAGCACGTCCGTGACCTCGCGCAGCAACGCGATGTTGTGCGGCTGGGACCGGTAGGAGGACAGGTCGACCGGCGGGCCGACCTTCGTCACCACCGTCTTGCGCGGGAATGGGCGGAACTTCTTGTGGTAGTGGTCGTACAGCTCGCGGGTGCCCCAGCGCGCGACGGGCAGCACCGGCACGTCGTGCTCCAGGGCGAGCCTGGCCACACCGGTGCGGGACGCCATCGGCCAGCCGTCCGGGTCGCGGGTGATGGTGCCCTCCGGGTAGATGATCACGAGGAGGCCTTCCTCCAGCGCGGCGTGCGCGGCGCGGAGGCTCTGCTGGGCGTCGGCCGAGCCGCGGTAGACCGGGATCTGGCGCGCGCCCCGGAGCACGGAGCCGAGGACGGGGACGTTCCAGAGGCCGTGCTTGGCGAGGAAGCGCGGCACGCGGCCCTGCTTGCGGGTGAAGACGGCGTCGTAGACCGGGTCCAGGTGCGACACGTGGTTCATCACGATGAGCGCACCGCCGGTCCTGGGGATCAGCTCCGCGTCCTCGTTGCGCCGACGCGCCATCAACGCGGTGGCGGGGTAGAAGATCGCCGCCGCGAATCCGACCCAGAAGCCGCCCTTCTCCTTGGCCACCTGCACTCCCTCTTCGTCGTGGACCTGGAAGTCTTCCCCGGAAGGCCCGGCCAGGTCCAGCCGGCATCGGGGAGTATGGCGGGGTGGGAGCCGAAGTGGACCTGGTGGTGCCGGTCAAGACCCTGGACCGGGCCAAATCGCGGCTGGTGGGCGCCCGGCTGGACCGTCCGACGCTCGCGCTCGCGTTCGCGTTGGACACCATTTCGGCGGCGCTGCCGGTGGTGCGCAGTGTGTTGGCTGTCACGTCCGACCCGGCGGTGGTGGTGGAGTTGCGGGCGCTGGGGGTCGAGTCGGTGGCGGGGCCGGAGGGGTTGAACGAGGCGCTGCGGTTCGGTTTCGGGGTGCTGCGGTCGCGGGACGCGGGATCGGTGGTGGGTGCGTTGCAGGCGGACTTGCCGGCTTTGCGGACCGGGGAGTTGGCGGCGGCGTTGGCGGCGGCGCGGGGGCGGGCGTTCTGCCCGGACCGGCAGGGGACCGGGACGACGTTGCTCCTGTCCGAGCCGGGTGGTGAGCTGGCTCCGGCTTTCGGCGGTGCGTCGGCGGTCGCTCACATGGCGTCGGGTGCTACGGCGCTGGTCGGGCCTTGGCCGTCGTTGCGGCATGACGTGGACACGGCGGAGGACCTCCGGTTGGCGGCGAACCTGGGGCTCGGCGCCCGCACCGCCGCCGCTCTGATTCCGGTCGGCAGCTGATCCGGTAGGCAGCTGATCCGGTAGGCGGCTGATCTCACGCTTGTCCGGCGCCGGTTGTCCACACCGCGACGTTCTATCCACAGGCCGCCCCGGCCGACGCGACTTTGTCGGTCCCATCCGGAAAGATCAAAGCAGGGGTCCCCTTGGCGGGGACGCCTGCGAAGCACGCCCCGGGAGACAGGCCCGGCCAAGCAGGCCCGGCCAAGCAGTCCCGGCGAGGCCAGCCAGGTGCGCTGGACCCGGCCAAACCCGACACCGAGAGCCCGAAGCTGGTGGTTGACAGCCCCACAGCGCGGCCTCAATCTGGGAGCGCTCCCAGACACCGTCGTCGCAGAGGACACCGCCGATGAGATCGCGCACCGCCACCCTGCTCGTTCTCGCGCTCGCCGCCTCCCAACTGGGCGGCATCCCGATCGTCCAGGCACAAGAAGACCCGGCCGCCGTCCGCGTCACGGTCAACGCCCGCGCCGGACTGGAATCGGTCGGCGACGCGGCGATCGGCGTCAACCACGCGATCTGGGACGCCCAGCTCGGCACACCCGAGGTCGCCGATCTCCTGCGCGACGCGGGCGTCCAGGCGATGCGCTACCCCGGCGGCTCGTACTCCGACATCTACCACTGGCGCGACCACACCGCCCCCGGCGGCTACGTCGCCCCGAACACCGACTTCGACCACTTCATGGCCGGTGTCCAGCGGGCCGGTGGGCAGGCGATCGTGGCCGCCAACTACGGCACCGGCACGCCGCAGGAAGCAGCCGACTGGGTCAGGTACGCCAACATCGAAAAGGGCTACGGCGTCAAGTACTGGGAAATCGGCAACGAGCTCTACGGCAACGGCCACTACGGCTCCGGCTGGGAAGCCGACGACCACCCCGACAAGAGCCCGGCCGGCTACGCGACCCTCGTCGCCGAGTACGCACGAGCGATGAAGGCGGTCGACCCGACGATCCAGGTCGGCGCGGTGCTGACCACGCCGGGTGACTGGCCGGACGGCCTCGTCACCAGCGGCGACGCGGGGACGTGGAACCAGGTCGTGCTCTCGATCGCCGGTCCGGTGGTCGACTTCGCCATCCTGCACTGGTACCCGAGCGGGACCGGGGCGGAGGTGCTGACCAAGACCGACCGCGTCCCGGACATGATCCGGTTGGCACGTCAGCAGATCGCCCGTTACGCGGGCAAGGAGCTCGGCATCGCGCTGACCGAGATCAACACCTCGTACGGCCGCAACACCCAGCCCGGCGCCCTGTTCGCCGCCGACGCGTACGCCACCCTCCTCCAGAACGGCGTGTTCACCGTCGACTGGTGGAACGTCCACAACGGACCGGACACCGCCTCCACGATCGGCGGCCACCCGGACTTCCACGACTACGGCCTGCTCTCCAGCGCCGGCTGTCTGTCCGACGGCACGGTCTGCCAACCACCACTGAACACGCCGTTCGCCACCTACCACGGGCTGGCGATGACGTCGAAGTTCGTCCGCACCGGTGACCAGTTCGTCGTGGCCGGCGCGAATGACCCGCTGGTCAAGGTGCACGCGGCCCGTCGCGCGGACGGCGGCCTGGCCGTGCTGCTGATCAACGAAGACCCGGACGTGGCCAAGCCGGTCGCGGTCGACTACGCCGGTTACGCCCCCGCCGCCGACGCACAGGTGCTGACCTACACCAACGGCGACACTGCCATCTCGACCACCACGGGCAGCGCCGCATCGCTCACCCTCCCGCCGTACTCGCTCACCACGCTGGTCCTGCGCCCGGCCACCCAGTCCACCGGCCCCTCCGCACCCGCCCGCCCCACCGCCACCACGGTTACGGACCGCGCGGCGACGCTCACCTGGCCCGCGCCCGCCCAGGGCGCCAAGTACGAGGTCCACCGCCAGAACGGCACCGTCAGCGAGCAGTGGGGCGAGACCACCGGCACCACGTTCACCGTGCGCAACCTCACGCCGAGCACCCGCTACACGGTCAACCTCATCGCCCGTGACGGCACGGGCCGGGTCTCGTGGTCCTCCCCGCCGCTCACGTTCAGCACCACCACACCGGCCGCGTCCACCTGCGCCGTCAAGCTGACCAACGCCAACGACTGGGGCAACGGCTACGTCGGCAGCGTCGACATCACCAACACCGGCAATGCCACCGTCGACAACTGGACGCTCGCCTTCGACTGGCCCACCGGCTGGCAGCAGATGAACAGCGGCTGGAACGCCACGTGGGCGCAGACCGGGGCAACGGTCCGGGTCGCCGGCGCCGACCACAACCGGTCGCTGGCACCGGGAGCCACCGTGAACGTCGGCTTCGTCGGCGCCTACCAAGGCCCGAACGTGCCGCCGGCGGTCTTCAAGCTCAACGGGGTCCACTGCACGACCCGATGACCACGGATCGGCAGCCCTGTCCGGTCGGCTAGCTTGGCAACGTGACCAAGCAGCCGACCGAGCAGGCCACGGTGAGCGCGCACCACGCGGACGGCTCGGCGACCGTGCTGCGCGACGACGGCGTGCTGGTGGACGTGTCCGCCGACGCTGTCGCCGCCGGCGGTTGGCGTTCACTGCGCGCCGGCCAGCGGGTCACCCTTGTGCGGGATGCCGCCGGTCACGTACGGGGCGTGCTGCGACCAGTGTGACGCGGAGTTCACCACGTCGTCGGCTCCGATCAGCGCGCCGTCGCTCTTTCTGGGGAACAATGCTTGTCGTGAGCACGGAAAACACCCCCGAGCAGCCCGCGCCGAAACGACGGACGAGGACGCCACGGGCCACGCCCGCGGCGAGCACCCCCCGGCCGCGACCACGCTCGGCTGTCCGCCGCAACGGCACGCGCAACGGCACGACGGCGGCGTCCCAGCCGACCGAGGCGCCGGCCCGGTCGTTCCCGAGCTCACCACCCGCCGCCACGGCCACCGAGGCGCAGGCCGACCTGCCCGACGACCGGTACTTCAACCGGGAACTGTCGTGGTTGGACTTCAACGCCCGGGTGCTCGCGCTGGCCGAGGACGCGTCGCAGCCGCTGCTGGAGCGGGCGAAGTTCCTGGCCATCTTCGCCTCGAACCTGGACGAGTTCTACATGGTCCGGGTCGCGGGCCTGAAGCGCCGTGACGAGACGGGCCTTTCGGTGCGCAGCGCGGACGGGCTCACCCCGCGCGAGCAGCTGTCCAACATCTCCAAGCGCACCCAGGAGCTGGTCGAGCAGCACGCCAGGGCGTTCCTCGACCACATCCAGCCGGCGCTGGAGAAGCACGCGATCAGCATCGTCAACTGGGCGCAGTTGACCGACTTCGAGAAGTTGCGGCTGTCCAACTACTTCACCGACCAGGTGTTCCCGGTGCTCACGCCGCTGGCAGTGGACGCCGCGCACCCGTTCCCCTACATCTCCGGCCTGTCGCTGAACCTCGCCGTGACGGTGCGCGACCCGGAGGGCGGCGCGGAGCGGTTCGCCCGCATCAAGGTGCCGGACAACGTGCCGCGCCTGGTCCGGGTGGAGAACGACCGGAGCAGCCCGACGACGACGTTCCTGCCGTTGGAGGACCTCATCACGGCGCACATGGGCGAGCTGTTCGCGGGCATGCAGGTGATCGAGTGCCACGCGTTCCGGGTGACCCGCAACGCCGACCTTGAAGTCGAAGAGGACCAGGACGAGGACCTGCTCAAGTCGTTGGAACGGGAGCTGGCACGCCGCCGGTTCGGGCCGCCGGTGCGGCTGGAGATCGCCGACGACATGACCGAGCACATGCTGGAACGGCTGCTGCGGGAGCTGGAAGTCGACCCGAACGACGTCGTCCAGGTGCCCGGACTGCTCGACCTGTCGTGCCTGTGGCAGCTCCACAGCGTGGACCGCAAGCAGCTGAAGGACGCGCCGTTCGTGCCCGCTACGCACTCGGCGTTCGGCGAACGGGAGACGCCGAAGAGCATCTTCGCCACGCTGCGCGAGGGTGACGTGCTGGTGCACCACCCGTACGACTCGTTCTCCACGTCCGTGCAGCGGTTCATCGAGCAGGCGGCGGCGGACCCGCGGGTGTTGGCCATCAAGCAGACGCTGTACCGCACATCGGGTGACTCCCCGATCGTGGACGCGTTGATCGACGCGGCCGAGGCGGGCAAGCAGGTCGTGGCGCTGGTGGAGATCAAGGCGCGGTTCGACGAGCAGGCGAACATCAAGTGGGCGCGGCAGCTGGAAAAGGCGGGCGTGCACGTCGTCTACGGCCTGATGGGGTTGAAGACGCACTGCAAGACGTCGCTGGTGGTGCGGCAGGAAGGTTCGCGGATCCAGCGTTACTGCCACATCGGCACCGGCAACTACAACCCGAAGACGGCGCGGCTGTACGAGGACATCGGCATCCTCACCGCCGAGCCGACCATCGGCGCGGACCTCACCGACCTGTTCAACGTGCTGACCGGGTACGCCCGGCAGGACCACTACCGCAGCCTGCTGGTCGCGCCGTACGGCGTGCGGCGCGGGATCGTGGAGCGGATCGAGCGGGAGATCGAGCACGCGCGGGCCGGTGAGCCCGCCGGTGTGCGCATCAAGGTGAACTCGCTGGTGGACGAGCAGGTCATCGACTCGCTGTACCGGGCGTCGCAGGCGGGTGTCCGGGTGGACGTGGTGGTGCGCGGGGTGTGCGCTTTGAAGCCGGGCATCAAGGGCCTGTCGGAGAACATCCACGTCCGGTCGGTCCTGGGGCGGTTCCTGGAGCACTCGCGGGTGTTCCACTTCGTCGGGTGCGGCGAGCACTGGATCGGCAGCGCGGACATGATGCACCGCAACCTCGACCGGCGGGTGGAGGTGCAGGTGCGGGTGACGGACCCGAAGCTCATCAAGCAGTTGGACGCGATGATGGATTCGGCGCTGGAGCCCACGACGCGGTGCTGGGTGCTGCGTTCGGACGGCGAGTGGGAGGCGTCCCCGGCGGACGGCACCAGAGTGCGCGACCACCAGACCGAGATGCTGCGCAACCACCGCGCGTTGGGGTGAGTCGTTGATCCGGGCTGCCGGCGCCGTGTTGTGGCGCGATGGTTCCGTGGCGGTCGTGCACCGGCCGCGTTACGACGACTGGTCCTTGCCCAAGGGGAAGGTGGACGCGGGCGAGACCGTGCCCGCTGCGGCGGTGCGGGAGGTGCTGGAGGAGACCGGCTTCCACGCCGTGCTGGGGCGGTACCTGTGCCAGGTGTCGTACCGGGCTTTCGGCAGGCCGAAGGTGGTGGAGTACTTCAGTGCCCAGGCCGCGTCGGGGGCTTTTGTGCCGTCCGAGGAGGTCGACGAGCTGCGGTGGGTGCCGTTCGCCGAGGCGGGTTCCGTGGTGACGCGGGACGAGGACCGGGCGGTGCTGGAGGCTTTCCTGGCGGAGCCCGCGGATCTGGCGACGGTGTTGCTGGTGCGGCACGCGAAGGCGGGGAAGCGGGACAGCTGGGAGGGTGACGACGACCTGCGGCCGTTGAGTTCGGCGGGGTGGCGGCAGGCGGACGGGTTGCGTTCGATGCTGCCGTTGTGGGGGCCGGCGCGGGTGCACTCGGCGCCTCGGGTTCGGTGTGTGGAGACCGTTCAGGGGGTGGCGGAGGGTTTGGGCGCGGGGGTGCTGTTGGAGCCTCGGCTGTCCGAGGAGGGGTACTGGCCGGACCGTGAGGCCGGGTTGGTGCGGCTGCTGGAGATCGCGGACGGGGCGGGGACGCCGGTCGTGTGCAGCCAGGGGGGCGTGATCCCGGATGTGGTGTCCACCCTTGCCGACCTGGGCGGTCTGTCGTTGAGCGGTACGCCGTGCAAGAAGGGCAGCACGTGGCTGCTGGCGTTCCGCCGGCCGGAGCCGGGGTGGTCCACTTCGGACTCGCACACCTCCTGGCCAAGCCTGGTGTCGGCCCACTATTTCCCCACGGCCCTGCCCACGCCCACCCCCTGACCGCGTCGCGAGTCGTCCCGTCGGATACCGATCGTTGCGATCGTTCAGACACCAATACAGGGCCGGCCGGGTCACGGTAAGAGTCCGAGTGAGCACAGCGAGTTCTCCACAGGAAGCGACTCGGACGCCGCAAATGTCAGACCCCGCCGGCAGTATGAAAACCGGGGGGTCCCTGGCGGGGACCCTTGCGAAGCATCGCCATCACGCGTGAGCGGTGGGGTTCGGTTCCCCGATCCGCGAGTGATACCAGTCTGCGGGGCCGGTTCGCCGGATCCGAGTGCGCGAGGCGGGTGCCCTCAATGCCGGTGCCCCAATCCGAGTGGCCAATGCAGGGACGCCGGCGGGCATGTTCCGGCGGGGATGTTCCAGCGGACGTGTTCCAACCAGCCTGACCCCGCAGTGGGATCAGAGGCGTGAATCGCGGTGCCTCGATGAGCACCTCGCGAAGCCCTGAATGCCCCGGCTCCGAGCTGCTGACGGCGGGCGCGAGTGTTCTGAGCGTTGAACTCAGGGGTCCCGAACGTAGGACACGAGTGTTCTGAACGTACGACTCGCGCGTTCTGAACGTAGGACTCACGGCGCCTGAGTGGCCGGTGCGCGGCGGCTGAGCGCGCGGTTTCGCGTGGCGGAGCGGAGGGCGCGCGTTCTGAGTGTTGAACTCGGGGGTCCTGAACGTAGGACACGGGTGTTCTGAAGGTACGACTCGCGGGTTTTGGAGGTTGGGCTCGCGGTGGGGTGGGGGTGGGCGGGGGGTGGGGGTTGGTGGAGGTGGTGGGGAAAGGGGGCTGAGGTGGGCTGTGCGGGGGTGGAGAGGGTGGAGTGGTGGAGAAAGCGCTCAGGGCCCGGTGCGCGTCCGCATCGGGCCCTGAGCGTGTCGTGCGTGCCTGGCCGGTGATCACCCGGCCCGGTTTCACTTCTTCTTGGCCGGGGCCTTCTTCGCCGCGGGCTTGGCGGCTGCGGCCGTGGTGGCCTTCGCCGGAGCCGCGGCCTTGGCCGTGGTGGCCTTCTTGGCTGCCGCCGGCTTGGCCGCCGTCGTCGCCTTCGCCGCAGTGGTCTTCGCTGCGGTGGCCTTGGTCGCGGTGCTCTTCGCAGGCGCGGCCTTGGTGGCGGCGGGCTTCGCAGCCGCGGCGGTCCGGCGGGTCGCCGGCGCCTTCGTGGCTGCCGCAGCGGCGCGCGTGGCAGTGCCAGTGCTGCGCGTCGCGCGCGCAGTGGTGGCACGCGCGGTGGTGCTGCGGGTAGCCGGTGCCTTCGTCGCGGCGGCCGGCTTGGCTGCCGTCCCGGCCGCGGGCTTCGCGGCCGTGACGCGCGGCAGCTTCTTCGTGCCGCTGATGACGTCCTTGAACGTCGAACCCGCGCGGAACGCGGGAACGTTGGTCTTCTTGACCTTCACGGTCTCACCGGTGCGCGGGTTGCGAGCGGTGCGAGCCGCACGGGCCCGCTTCTCGAAGACACCGAAACCGGTGATGTTGACCTTCTCGCCCTTGTGGACGCTGCGAACGATGACGTCAACGATGCCGTCTACAGCGGCAGCCGCGTTCTTCTTGTCGCCAAGGCGCTCGGCGAGCGCCTCGATGAGCTGGGCCTTGTTCACCGTCAGTCCCTCCCAGGACGCTCACGGCCCTAGTAGTCGGGCCGACTTGATTGCCCACGGTAAGCCCATATGCAAGGAAATACCAATCGCCACGCCAGATTTTCCGTTGTGGCGTGGGCAATTACGACCTGTCGAGGGACACCCGGGCGGCCCTGGAGGCTTCGAAGGGGCCGGATTTCCGCTGTTCGGAGGGGAATCCGGCCCCTTCGGCGTCAGCTCGCGGGCACCGGTTCGGTAGTGGGCAACCAACCCGGCCGGCGCTGCTCGAACTCGGCGACGTCGTCCGCGTGCCGGAGGGTCAGCGCGATGTCGTCCAATCCCTCCAACAGCCGCCAACGGGTGTACTCGTCGACGGTGAAGGGCGCGGTGAAGTCCTTCACCACAACGGTGTTCTTCGTCAGGTCGACGGTGACCTCGGCGCCGGGCTCGTTCTCCAGCAGCTTCCACAGCATTTCGACATCGGACTGCGAGCACTCGGCGGCCACAAGGCCCTGCTTGCCCGAGTTGCCCCGGAAGATGTCGGCGAAGCGGGACGAGATGACCACCCGGAAGCCGTAATCCATGAGCGCCCACACGGCGTGCTCGCGGGACGACCCGGTGCCGAAGTCCGGCCCGGCGACGAGCACGCTGCCGGCGCGGAACGGTTCCTGGTTGAGCACGAACTGCTCGTCACCGCGCCAGGCGGCGAACAGGCCGTCCTCGAAGCCCGTGCGGGTCACGCGCTTGAGGTAGACGGCCGGGATGATCTGGTCGGTGTCCACGTTGGACCTGCGCAGCGGAACACCGACCCCGGTGTGCGTGGTGAACGCTTCCATGTTCGGAGTACTCCCTCAGACCAGGTCGGCGGGCGACGACAGCGTGCCCCGCACGGCGGTGGCGGCGGCCACGAGTGGCGAGACGAGGTGGGTGCGGCCACCCTTGCCCTGCCTGCCCTCGAAGTTTCGGTTGGAGGTCGACGCGCTGCGCTCCCCCGGCTTCAGCTGGTCCGGGTTCATGCCGAGGCACATCGAGCAGCCGGCCTGGCGCCACTCGGCGCCGGCCTCCAGGAACACCTCGTGCAGCCCCTCGGATTCGGCCTGGGCGCGCACCCGCATGGAACCGGGCACCACGAGCATCCGGACGCTCTCGGCGACCTTGTGGCCGCGCAGGACGTCCGCCGCGGCACGCAGGTCCTCGATGCGCCCGTTGGTGCAGGAGCCGAGGAACACGGTGTCGACGCGGATGTCGCGCAGCGGGGTGCCCGCCTCCAGCCCCATGTACGTCAGGGCCTTCTCGGCGGCCACGCGCTCGTTCTCGTCGACGATCGCCTCGGGGTCCGGCACGCTGGCGCTCAGCGGCAGGCCCTGACCGGGGTTGGTGCCCCAGGTGACGAACGGCGTCAGCTCGTCGGCGTCGAGGCGGACCTCGGCGTCGAACTCGGCGTCGTCGTCGGTGCGCAGCGTCTTCCAGTACTCGACGGCCACGTCCCAGTCCGCGCCGGACGGCGCGTGCGGGCGGCCCTCGATGTAGTCGAACGTGGTCTGGTCCGGTGCGATCATGCCCGCGCGGGCGCCGGCTTCGATCGACATGTTGCACACGGTCATGCGCGCTTCCATGGACAGCGCCTCGATCGCGGCGCCCCGGTACTCCAGGACGTAGCCCTGGCCGCCGCCGGTGCCGATCTTCGCGATCACCGCGAGGATGATGTCCTTGGCCGTGACGCCCGGTTTCAACTCCCCGTCCACGGTGACCGCCATGGTCTTGAACGGCCGCAGCGGCAGCGTCTGGGTGGCCATCACGTGCTCCACCTCGGACGTGCCGATGCCGAACGCCAACGCGCCGAACGCGCCGTGCGTGGACGTGTGGCTGTCACCGCAGACGACCGTCATGCCGGGCTGCGTGAGGCCCAACTGCGGGCCCACGACGTGCACGATGCCCTGCTCGACGTCGCCCATCGGGTGCAGCCGGACACCGAACTCCGCGCAGTTCTTGCGCAGCGTCTCGACCTGGAGGCGCGAGACGGGGTCGGCGATGGGGAGGTCGATGTCGATCGTCGGGACGTTGTGGTCCTCGGTGGCGATCGTGAGGTCGGGCCGTCGGAGCTGACGGCCGGCCAAGCGCAGGCCGTCGAAAGCCTGCGGACTGGTCACTTCATGCAGCAGGTGGAGGTCGATGTAGAGCAGGTCCGGCTCCGCGCCACTGCCGTGGCGCACGACGTGTGCTTCCCACACCTTCTCCGCGAGCGTGCGGCTCATCGCAACTCTCCCAAGATCTGGACAGTCGATAGATCTGGACTTCCCAGACAGTGGGAAGTTAGTATCGGCTTGTGGGACAGCATAGCGGGATCGGCGTGCTCGACAAGGCAGTGGCCGTGTTGAACGCCGTCGCGAAGGATCCGTGTGGGCTCGCCGAGTTGTGCAACCGGACGGGCTTGCCGAGGGCCACCGCGCACAGGTTGGCGGTAGGGCTCGAGGTGCACCGGTTGCTGCGACGGGGTTCGGACGGGCGCTGGCGTCCAGGCGCGGCACTGGCGGAGTTGGCGGGCGGTGCCACCGACCCGCTGCTCGACGCGGCGTCCTCGGTGTTGCCGCGGTTGCGGGACATCACGGGCGAGAGCGTCCAGTTGTACCGGCGGGACGGGATGCAGCGGATCTGCGTGTCCTCGGCGGAACCACCGAGTGGTTTGCGCGACACCGTTCCGATCGGCGCGCGATTGCCGATGACGGCCGGTTCCGGCGCCAAGGTATTGGCCGCGTGGTCGGATCCCGGAACCCAGCGTTCCGTTCTCGCCGACGCCGTTTACGGCGAACGGACTTTGTTGGAGGTACGTCGGCGTGGTTGGGCGCAGTCGGTGGCGGAACGGGAGCCCGGAGTGGCGAGCGTTTCCGCGCCGGTAAGGGACAGCTCGGGCTCTGTCGTCGCCGCGGTCTCCGTTTCCGGCCCCATTGACCGCATGGGACGCCGTCCGGGCGCGCGGTGGGCCGCAGACCTCCTAGCAGCCGCTGAGGCCCTCCAGTCACGTCTCTGAGGCAACGACGAAGGCCCGCCACCGGTTTCGACGGTGACGGGCCTTCGCTTTGCGGAAGTGCCGGTAGAACAAGAAGTGCGAGTAGACGAGAAACAGGAAGAACCGCACCTGGGATACAGATGCGGTTCTTCCGAGTAGCCCCGATGGGATTCGAACCCACGCTACCGCCTTGAGAGGGCGGCGTCCTAGGCCGCTAGACGACGGGGCCAGGATCTTTTTATTCACTTTGTCTTGCTGTCCTGCGTTGGGAGGTAGCTTACCACATGTGGTTTTCTACCGCCGCAGCTGGGGTACCAGGACTCGAACCTAGACTAACTGAACCAGAATCAGTCGTGCTGCCAATTACACCATACCCCATTGGTTTCCCGGGCCTTGCTCCCTGTCGGTCTTGCTTCAGGGGGCTGTCCGTTCCGCCGGGAGGAATACTAGACCACGGGCCCGGCGGAACGGAAATCGGGGTCACGCCGAGGCGGCCGACAGCTCGCAGACGAGCAGTTCGGGCAGCTCAGCGAGGCTGGTGATGGCGGAGATGCCGGCGGGCAGCGCGCCCTCGCGCGGGCCTTGGCGGTTCAGCCACACGCCCTTCATCCCCGCGTCACGCGCACCGATCGCATCGGCGTGCAGGCGGTCGCCGACGTGCACCGTGTCACCCAGTTCCACGCCCAGGTCGGCGCACGCGGTGTCGAAGATCACCCGGTCCGGTTTGGCCGCGCCCACTTCGCCCGCGATGAGCACGGTGTCGAAGTACTGGGCGAGCCCCAGCGTGGCGATTTTCACCCGCTGGTGCCGCCCTGAGGCGTTGCTCACGGCGGCCATGGGCAGACCGGTGGCCCGCAGCCACTCAAGGCACGGCACGACGTCGGGGAACAGCCGCCAGCCGGACGCGAGGACGCCCTGCCGGTGCAGTTCCCGGCGGGTCGCCTCCTCCTGGTCCAGCTCCTCACCGAGGGCCGCGAAGAACGCGCGCGTGCGGATGTTGCGCATCGTCTCGTATTCGAGTTCCCCCGCGAGGAGGCGTTCGCAGTGCTCGTCGGTGATGCGCTGCCACAGCGGCCAGGCGTCGGCGTTGCCGACCATCGCGGCCAAGGCGTCCCGGGACGATGTGCTGTAGTCGACAAGGGTGTCGTCGACGTCGAGGCACACGGCCCGGATCTCGCCGGTTCTCCGAGGTGTGTAAGTCGGGGCTGCGGTTGTCACCCCGTGAGGCTAGGTGCGGTCACCCCTCGTCCGACTCGACCAGAGAGGTGATATCTGGCGGTTCTTGCACGGTCAAGCACCGCTGAACCCCCCGAACGAACCAGTCAGATTGCCCCGAGCGCGCGGCGCAAGCGGCCGATCGAGCGACTTCGACCGACCAGTTCCATGGATTCGTACAGCGGAGGCGAGACGGTACGGCCCGTCACGGCGACCCGCACCGGGGCGTACGCCTTGCGCGGTTTGAGGCCCAATCCGTCCACAAGGGACACCTTCAGGGCCTCCTCGATCGTGGCGGCAGTCCACTCCGGAAGGGATTCCAGGGCGCTGATGCTCGCCTCCAGCACCGGCCTGGCGTCCTCGCCGAGCGCCTTGGCCGCCGAGTCCGGCTCCGGCGTGAAGTCCTCGTCCGGGACGAACAGGAACCTGACCATTCCGGACGCTTCGGACAGCACGACCAGCCGCTCCTGCACGAGCGGGGCGACGCCCGCGAGCAGGGCCACCTGCTCCTCGGTCGGCTCGGGCGGCAGCACCTCGTCCTTGATCAGGTACGGCAGCACGCGGCTGACGAAGTCCTCGACGGGCAGCGCGCGCAGGTGCGTGGCGTTGATCGCCTCGGCCTTCTTCAGGTCGAAGCGGGCCGGGTTGGCGCTCACCTTGGCCAGGTCGAACGCCTCGACCAGCTCCTCGACCGAGAAGATGTCGCGGTCGTCCGCGATGGACCAGCCCAGCAGCGCCAGGTAGTTCAGCAGTCCCTCGGGGACGAAACCGCGGTCCCGGTACAGGAACAGGTTGGACTGCGGGTCACGCTTGGAGAGCTTCTTGTTGCCCTCGCCCATGACGTACGGCAGGTGCCCGAACTCGGGCGTGAACGACGTGACACCGATTCGCGTCAACGCCTGGTACAGCGCGATCTGGCGCGGCGTCGACGGCAGCAGGTCCTCACCGCGCAGCACGTGCGTGATGCCCATGAGGGCGTCGTCCACCGGGTTCACGAACGGGTACAGCGGGTCGCCGTTGGCGCGCACCATCACCGGGTCGGGCGTGCTGCCCGCCTTGAACGTGATCTCGCCGCGCACCAGGTCGACCCACGTGATGTCCTCGTCGGGCATCTTCAGCCGCAGCACGGGTTCGCGGCCTGCGGCGCGGAACGCGGCCTTCTGCTCGTCGGTCAGCCCGCGGTCGTGGCCGTCGTAGCCGAGCTTCGGGTCCTGCCCGGCGGCCTTGCGACGGGCGTCGATCTCCTCGGCGTTGGAGAACGACTCGTACAGCTCCCCCGCCTCGAACAGGCGCTTCGCGATGTCCTCGTAGAGGTCGCGGCGCTGGCTCTGCCGGTACGGCGCGTGCGGGCCACCGACCTCGGGACCCTCGTCCCAGTCCAGGCCGAGCCACCGCATGGCTTCCAGCAGCGAGAGGTACGACTCCTCGGAGTCGCGGGCCGCGTCGGTGTCCTCGATCCGGAACACCACGGCGCCGCCGGTGTGGCGGGCGTACGCCCAGTTGAACAGGGCGGTGCGGATGAGCCCGACGTGGGGCGTGCCGGTCGGCGACGGGCAGAACCGGACGCGGACCTCTGATTTTGCAGCTGATGCGCTCATGACCCGATCAGACTATCCGGCTTGACCGAGCCGGTATCGAGGAGCATCCTGAACTTATTCAACTGGTGTTGAAAAGAGGGGTGGTTGATCATGGAGACGACTGGAGTCGTGGTCGTCGGCGGCGGCCCGGCGGGCATGGTGGCCGGGTTGCTGCTGGCCAGGGCAGGTGTCGAGGTGACGGTGCTGGAGAAGCACGGCGACTTCCTGCGCGACTTCCGCGGCGACACGGTGCACGCGTCCACGCTGACGCTGCTGGACGAGCTGGGCCTCGGGCCGTCGTTCAGCGAGGTGCCGCACCAGCTGGTGGACCGCATGCAGGTGCTGCTGGACAGCGGCCCGCAGACGATGGCCGACCTGTCCCGGCTGCCCGGACCGCACAAGCACATCGCGTTCGTGCCGCAGTGGGACTTCCTCGACCTGCTCGCCGACGCGGGCAAGCGTGAACCGACCTTCACGTTGCGGATGAACACCGAGTTCACCGGCCTGGTCCGGAAGAACGGCAAGGTGACGGGCGTCCGCTACCGCACCGCGGGCGGCGAGACCGGCGAGCTGGCCTCGGACCTGGTGATCGCGGCCGACGGGCGGAGCTCGCCGGTGCGCGAGCAGGCCGGGCTGCCGGTGCACGAGTTCGGCGCGCCGATGGACGTCTGGTGGTTCCGGGTGCCGCGCAACCCCGACGAGCCCAGCGGCGGCACCGGCCGCTTCAGCCGTGGTCAGGGGCTGGTGCTCATCAACCGCGGCGACTACTTCCAGTGCGCGTACCTGATCCGCAAGGGCACCGACCGGCAGCTGCGGGCGGAGGGCATCGAGGCGTTCCGGCAGCGCATGGCGGACCTCGTGCCGTGGCTGGCGGAACGGATGGAGACCGTCGAGTCGCTGGACGACGTGAAGCTGCTGGACGTGAAACTCGACCGGTTGCGGCGCTGGCACGGCGACGGTGTGCTGTGCATCGGTGACGCGGCGCACGCCATGTCGCCGATCGGCGGGGTGGGCATCAACCTGGCAGTGCAGGACGCGGTGGCCGCCGCGACGATCGTGGCCGCGCCGCTGCGGCGGGGTGAGCTGAGCCCGAAGGTGCTGGCGAAGGTCCGGCGGCGGCGGTGGTTCCCGACCGCGGCGACGCAGGCGTTCCAGCGGCGGATCCAGGACTCGTTCCTGAAGCCGACGCTGACGGGCACGTCGACCATCGCGCAGGGCAAGGTGCCGTCGGTGATCCGGCTGATCCGGCGGTTCCCGCGGCTCCAGGTGGTGCCCGGCTACCTGGTGGCGATCGGGCTGCGGCCCGAGCACGCGCCGGCGTTCGCCCGGCGCGCGCCCGAACGCATCGAGCGGAGCTGAAACCCCCGGAGCTGAAACCCTCGGAGCTGAAACCCTCGGAGCCGGAGCCTCAGCGCTTCGAGACCGGGTTGGTCAACGTGCCCAGACCTTCGACGGTCACCGAGACGGTCTGCCCCGGCGCCAGCGGACCGACGCCGGCGGGCGTGCCGGTGAGGATCACGTCCAAGGGGCGCAGGGTCATCACCGCGGAGATGTACTCGATCAGCTCCGGGATGTCGTGCAGCAGCAGCGAGGTCCGCGAGTCCTGCTTGACCTCGCCGTCCACCGCGGTGCGGATGGCCACGTCGGACGGGTCGAACTCGGTCTCCACCCACGGCCCGAGCGGGCAGAACGTGTCGAAGCCCTTGGCCCGCGTCCACTGGCCGTCGGCCTTCTGGAGGTCGCGCGCGGTGACGTCGTTGGCGATCGTGTAGCCGAGGATCGACTGGCGGGCGCGCGAGGCGGGGATGTCCCGGCCGCCCATGCCGATGACCACCGCGAGTTCGCCCTCGAAGTCGACCCGCTCGGACACCGCGGGCAGCTTGATGTCGACGTTCGGCCCGATCACGGTGGTGTTGGGCTTGAGGAACATCAACGGGTTGTCCGGCACCTCGTTGCCCAGTTCGGCGGCGTGCTCGGCGTAGTTGCGGCCGATCGCCACGATCTTGGGCGGCAGGAACGGGGCCAGCAGGCGGACGTCGGCCAGCGGCCAGCGGCGACCGGTGAACGTGGGGTTGGCGAAGGGGTCGTCGGCGATCTCGACCGCGGTCAGGTCGTCGCCTTCGCCCTCGATCGCGGCGAAGGCGAGGCCGTCGGGCTGGGCGATACGGGCAATGCGCACGGAGATCACCCTAACCGGCGGCTTGAAACCGCACCGTTCGTCCCTAGCGTCGAAGGGATGCGAACCCTGCTGATCGTCCTCACCCTGCTGGTCGCCACGGCGACCCCCGCTTCGGCGGCGACCCCGCTGGAAGCCGGCACCATCCTCACCACGTCCACCGGCATGCGCTGCGCGAACGGCTTCAACGTGCACGGCCACCTGCTGGTCTCGCCGTCGTGCGGCCCCGTCGGCACGACCGTCCGCGGGCCTGGCGGCGTCGAGATCGGGCCCATCATCGCGGTCCGGTCGACCTACGCCGTCGTCCGGATCACCAACCCCTACGCCTGGATCCAGCGGCCCACCGTCGCCGGGTACAACCAGGCCATCACCGGTTCGTTCGAGACGCCCGTCGGCGGGCAGGTCTGCACGGTGGGCCGCACCACCGGCTGGCGGTGCGGCACCGTGGTGGCCAAGAACGTCACCGTCTCCTACCCGACCGGCACGGTCTACGGGCTGACACGGACGAGCCTGTGCATCGAACCCGGTGACCAGTGGTCGCCCGTCTTCACCGGCACCCAGGCGCAGGGCCACGTGCTGGGCGCCACCGGCAACTGCTCCAGCGGCGCATCGTCCTTCTTCTACCCGATCAACCGGATCCTGTCCGCGGAGGGGTTCAGGCTTGTGACGGGCTGATCCGGGACGCCTTGTGCACCAGCGCGTCGCACAGGGCGAGCCAGGTGGCCTCGACGATGTTCCCGTGCACGCCGACGGTGGTCCACTCGCGCTCGCCGTCGGTGGACTCCACCAGCACGCGGGTGACGGCGTCGGTGCCGTGCTGATCCGTGAGGATGCGGACCTTGTAGTCGTTCAGCTCCACCGCGTCCAGCCAGGACAGGTGGGGCAGCAACGCCTTCCGCAACGCGGCGTCCAGCGCGTGCACCGGGCCGTTGCCCTCGGCGGTGGCGATGACCCGTTCACCGGCCACGTGCACCTTCACCGTGGCCTCGGACACGATGACGCCGTCCTGGTTGTGGTCGAGCACGACGCGGTACGACTCCAACACGAACGGTGGCGTGTCCAGCTCGGACAGCTCGTTCTTGATGAGCAGTTCGAGGGAGGCGTCGGCGGCCTCGAACGACCAGCCGACGGACTCCAGCTCCTTCACCTTGCGCACCACGTTGGTGAGCGCTTCCGGCCGGCGGGTCAGGTCGATCCCGAACTCACGTCCCTTGAGTTCGAGACTGGCCCGACCCGCCATCTCGGTGACCAGCACCCGCATGTCGTTGCCGACGGTGTCCGGATCGATGTGGTTGTACAGCTCCGGATCCACTTTGATCGCGCTCGCGTGCAGCCCCGCCTTGTGGGCGAAAGCCGACGACCCGACGTACGCCTGGTGGGTTTCGGGTGCGATGTTCGCGATTTCGGCCAACGCATGGGAGACCCGGGTGAGCTCGACCAGCGATTCGTGCGGTAGCACCTGAAGGCCGAGTTTGGTCACGAGGTTCCCGACGACGGCGAAGAGGTCGGCGTTGCCGGCCCGCTCGCCGTAACCGTTCGCGGTGCACTGGACGTGGGTCGCCCCCGCCTGCACCGCGGCGATGGTGTTGGCCACCGCGCAGGACGTGTCGTCCTGGCAGTGGATGCCGACGCGGAAGCCCGTGCGGGCGATCACGTCGGCGACGGTCTCGGCCAGGCCCAGGGGCAGCTGGCCGCCGTTGGTGTCGCACAGCACGACGACGTCCGCGCCACCCTCCACAGCGGACTCCAGCACGCGCAGCGACGTGTCCGGGTCGAAGGCGAAGCCGTCGAAGAAGTGCTCGGCGTCGAGGAAGACCCGGCGGCCCTCGTCCACCAGGTAGCGGACGGTGTCGCGGACCATGGCGCAGTTCTCCGCGACGTCCGTGCGCAGCGCCCGTTCGATGTGCCGGCGGTCCGATTTGGCGACCAGCGTCACGACCGGCGTCCGGGCCTCCAGCAGGGCCCTGACCTGCGCGTCCTCCTCCACTTTGACGCCCGCCTTGCGGGTCGAGCCGAACGCGACGAGCTGCGCGTTCTTGAGCGTGAGCTCCCCTGCGGCGGCACGGGCGAAGAACTCCGTGTCCTTCGGCATGGCGCCCGGCCAGCCACCTTCGATGAACCCCACGCCCAGCGAGTCGAGCAGGCGGGCAACGGCCAGCTTGTCGTTGACCGAGTAGGAGATGCCCTCGCGCTGGGCGCCGTCCCGCAGGGTCGTGTCGAAGAGGTGGAATGAATCGCCGAGGGGGGTCACGAAGGGGCTCCTAGAGATCTCGGAAAACAAAAAGACCCCCCGCAGGATGCGAGAGGTCAGCGCGTCGGTTGCTTCGAGGAAGCACTAGCCGACGCGCTCAGCGATAATGAAGACGGTGTGGAGAGCCACGTCGCCGATGGTGCCACAACCCGCCCGACGAGACCAAGCCACGGACGGGTTGTCCCACATCCTGGGTGCAGCTAGCCGTCGCTACCCGGCGTTGTCGGCGAGGAACCTGGCGAACGCCTCGATCGCGGCCGGGTTGCGCGGGCTTTCCACGAGTGCCGCGTACGGCAGCACGAAGAACCGCTTGTCCCTGATCGCGGCAACGTCCCGGAGCGGCTGGTAGGACTCCAGGAACGCCCGCTTCTCGTCCGGTGTGGTCGCCTGGCCGTCCGCGTAGTCGTTGATCAGCACCACGTCCGGGTCGCGGGCGACGACGGCCTCCCAGCCGACCGTGGTCCAGCTGTCGTCCAGGTCGCCGAAGACGTTCTCGCCGCCGGCCTTGTCGATGATGTCCTGCGGCGCGCCGTTGCGTCCCGAGGTGAACGGCTGGTCGAGGCCGCTGTCGTAGAGGAACACCTTCGGGCGGTGCTCCTTGACCAGCTTCGCCGCGTCCGCGACCTGCTTGCGGTAGCCCGCGATCAGCTCCTCGGCCTTGGCCTCCACGCCGAAGATGCGGCCGAGGTTGCGGAGGTCGGTGTAGAGGGCTTCGAGCGGGGGCATGATGCCGCGCTGCGTGCCCACGCCGTTACGGCAGGCCTCGGTGAGCTGGTAGCTGGCGATGCCCATGTCCTTGAGCGCGTCCGGGGTGAAGCCGGTGCTCTCCGAGAAGCCGTAGTTCCAGCCGGCGAACACCATGTCGGCCCGCGCGCCCTGGACGAGTTCCTTGGTGATCTGCTCGCCGAGGTCCGGCACCCGTTCGAAGTCCGCTTTCCACGGTGACGACTCGACGTCGCTCGTCCGGCTGCCGCCGATCACGTAGCCCGCCATCCGGTCGCCCAGGCCGAGCGCGAACATGAGCTCGGTGATGCCGGTGTCGTTGGTGACCACACGGGACGGCTTGGCGTAGGTGGCCTCCTGCCCGCAGTTCGTGACGGTGACGGTGTCGGTCGGCTCGGTGTGGGCGATCCGCGCACCGCAACCGGTCGTGAGCAGGACCAGGGTGAACGCGACGAGCCTCTTCACGGGTGGGTCTCCCTGTGTTCGAACAGCAGTTGCGGCACGCCGCTGGTGGGGTGGCGCACGACGTGCGCGCGGACGTGGAAGACCTCTTGGAGGACTTCCGGGGTGAGCACTTCCGCCGGTTTGCCGCTGCGCACCACCCGGCCGTGGTCGAGGACGTGCAGGCGGTCGCAGTAGGCGGCGGCGAGGTTGAGGTCGTGCAGGACGGCCAGGACGGTGACGCCGAGCCCGCGGACGACGTCGAGGACGGCCAGTTGGTGGCTGATGTCGAGGTGGTTGGTGGGTTCGTCCAGGACGAGGACCTTCGGCTGCTGGGCGAGGGCCCGTGCGATGAGGACGCGTTGGCGTTCGCCGCCGGAGAGGGTGAGGAAGCTGCGGTCGGCGAGGTGCGCGGCGTCCACTCGGGACAGTGCGTCGGCTTGGATCTCCTCGTCCTGGCGCGGGGTGGCGCGGTGCGGGAGGCGGCCCATCGCGACCACCTCGGCGACGGTGAAGTCGAACTCGACGTGGCTGTCCTGGGTGAGCGCGGCCAGGTCCTTCGCGGTGTCACGGATCTTGGCGGTGGTGATGTCCGTGCCGTCCAGGCGGATCACTCCCCCGGACGGTTTCAGCGCCCGGTAGACGCAGCGGAGGGTGGTGGACTTGCCGCTGCCGTTGGGGCCGACGATGCCGTGCACCTCGCCTGCTCCGGCGTGCAGGTCGACGCCGTGGAGGATGCGGTCGACGGTGACGTGGTCGAGTCGGACGTCCATCAGCGACCGCCGAACACGTAGCCGCGGCGGCGCATCAGCAGGATGAAGCACGGCACGCCGAGTGCGGCCGTGATGACGCCGAGGGGCAGTTCTTCGGGTGCGGCGAGCAGGCGTGCGGCGACGTCCACCCAGATGAGGAAGCACGCTCCGGCCAACGGCGCCACGGCGAGCACCTTGCGGTGGTCCGCGCCCACGATCAGTCGGACCAGGTGCGGGAGCATCAGGCCGACGAAGCCGACCGCGCCGCTGACCGCCACGAGGACACCCGTCATGGCGGCGGTGACGAGGAAGAGTTCCTGGCGGGTGCGGGAGACGTCGATGCCGAGGGTGGTGGCGGTTTCGTCGCCCATGGAGAGCGCGTTGAGGTGCTTGGCGCGGGTTCGCAGGTAGACGATGCCCGCGCCGACGACCGCCGCCGCGATCGGCAGGGACGCCCACGTGACGCCGCCCAGGCTGCCGAGGAGCCAGAACATCGCGGCCCGTGCGGCCTCTCCTCGTGGCGATTGGAAGACCAGGAGCATGGCGATGGCGGAGAATCCGTAGGCCATGGCGGTGCCGGTGAGGACGAGGCGCAGCGAGGTGAGGTTGCGGCCGGCGACCAGGTAGACGATCGCCATCGCGGCCAGTGCGGCGAGGAACGCGGCCGTGGAGAGGGCGTAGATGCCGAGGGAGGCGAACAGGCCGGTGGTCGCCACCGCGGTGGCTCCGACGCTCGCGCCGGAGGAGATGCCGAGGACGTACGGGTCGGCGAGGGCGTTGCGGACCATGGCCTGGATCGCTACGCCGACCACCGAGAGGCCCGCGCCGACGACGGCCGCGAGGAGGACGCGTGGGAGTCGGATGTCCCAGACGATCCGGTAGGGGCCTGCTTCGGCGGCGTCGATCGTTCCGCCGGTGAGGGCGGCTTGGAGGAAGCGGAGGACGTCGCCGAACGGGATGCCCACCGGACCCAGCGCGACACCGCAGACGATCGAGCCGGCGAGGACCGCGGCGAGTGCCAGGCACAGGGCCGCGGTGGACGGGCGGCGTGGTGCGGTGGGCTCAGTCGTGGGCTCAGTCGTGGGCTCAGTCGTGGGCCGACTGCTGGTGGAGGTCACCGGTCGCCTTTCGGCCAGGTGGCCTCTGACCGGCCGCCCGACGCCGCTCGTGGCAGGCCGGCGCACCCGTCCCGCGGACCACGGCAGGAATGGAGCTTCTTCCCACCGCCCACGGGTGATCGGGCTCGCCGAGCGTGGTGCTCGGCCTACCGTTGCGGGTCAGCGCCGGAATTCGACCGGACTTCCCCCACGGGCGGTACCGGCGACCCTACGGCCCGCGAAGCGCTCAGGGCCACCACGACGGCTGCCGTGGTGGCCCTGATCACGTGTTCCGAGCGTCGAACCCAGTGTTCTGGGCGTCGAACCCAGCGTTCCGAGCGTCGAACCCGCCGTTCTGAGCGTTGAACTCGGGGGTCCTGAACGTAGGACTCACGCGTTCTGAACGTAGGACTCACGGGTCTTGAGCGTTCGACACGCGGGTCCTGAGGGTTCGACTCGCGCGGGGTCAGCCGGTTCGGACGTTGGACGAGACGAGCGCGGCGAGGCGGTCGCCCACCGCGTAGGTGGCACCGGGCGACGAGTGGTCACGAGTCGCCAAATCAAAAGCCACCGACGCTTCGATCCTCCTGGCCGACTCCGACTCGCCCAGGTGGTCGAGCATCAGGGCGACGGAGAGGACCGCCGCCGTCGGGTCCGCGATGCCCTGCCCCGCGATGTCCGGCGCGCTGCCGTGCACCGGCTCGAACATGCTCGGGTTGCGCCGCGTCACGTCGAGGTTCCCGGACGCCGCGAGACCGATGCCACCGGTCACCGCCGCCGCCAGGTCGGTCAGGATGTCGCCGAACAGGTTGTCCGTCACGATCACGTCGTACCGACCGGGGTCGGTGACCAGGTGGATCGTCGCCGCGTCCACGTGCTGGTACGCCACCGTCACGTCGGGGTGCTGCAACGACACCTCCTCCACCACCCGCGACCACAACGACCCGGCGTGCGTGAGCACGTTGGTCTTGTGCACGAGCGTGAGGTGCTTGCGCGGCCGGTTCGCGGCACGGCCGAACGCGTCGCGCACCACCCGCTCCACGCCGAACGACGTGTTGATCGACACCTCGGTCGCGATCTCGTGCGGCGTGTCCTTGCGCAAGAGCCCGCCGTTGCCGGCGTACAGGCCCTCCGTGCCCTCTCGCACCACCACCATGTCGATCTCTGGCGGGTCGGCGATCGGGCTGCGCACACCCGGGTACAGCCGGGCCGGGCGCAGGTTCACGTGGTGGTCGAGTTCGAACCGGAGTCGGAGCAACAGACCGCGTTCCAGGATCCCGCTGGGCACCGACGGGTCGCCCACGGCGCCAAGCAGGATCGCGTCGTGCTGGCGGAGTTCCCCGAGCACGGACTCCGGCAGCAACTCACCTGTGGCGTGCCAACGCGCCGCGCCGAGGTCGTAGCGGGTGATCTCAGCCGCGGGAACGACCTCACCGAGTACCTTCAGGGCCTCGGCGACGACCTCGGGCCCGATCCCGTCTCCTGGGATCACTGCGAGCCGCATCCACACACCTCCCAGGTATCAGTCCCAATGCGCGGGACTAGTTATCACTGCGAAAGGCTACCGGTCCGGAGCGCCGGAACCGCACTCGGAACACCCCTCCGTGGCCATATCTCCCGGACTGCGGGACACCCGAACGGTTCAAGACACCCGTTCGGTCGTCACCCGATGCGCTTAAACGGCTCTGGCCGGCCGGGGCAACCCCCGACCGGCCAGAGCGACGCACGACGTCAGTCCGCTGAGCGGTTGCCCGAACGGCCCCGCACCTGCACCACGTCCGCCTTGTCACCCGAGGCGTTGTGGTGGTTCAGCACGAGCAGGCTGTCCGCGCGGTCGAGCACCAGCGACTCGGCGTCGCGGTTGACCACCAGCGCGGTGCCCGGGCGGGACTGGTAGGACAGCGCGGCGTCGCCGCCACCCTGCACCCACAGCCCCGGCTTGAGCGGGTCGAACGACAGCGCGGTCGGGATCGCGTCGATCAGGCCGTTGGACGAGCCCGGCGCCACGTAGAACCCGGCCACGCCGACCTGGTAGCTGATCCGCGACGTGTCCGCCGACGGGTCGATGCCCAGTGCCGACAGCAGCACCGGCAGCACCACGACGTTGGTGTCGAACACGTTGGTGTCCACGTCGCCGAACTGGCCGTTGACGCCCTGGATGTCGACGGTGGCGCCGGTGTTCAGGTCCACCGCGACGGAGACCAGGAGGTCGGTGTCGGTCAGCTTGGTCGCGTAGACCTCGTAGTCGAACGCGCCGTCGCCGTTGGTGTCGATGTCGACGAACGGGATGGTGTTGTTGCCGAGGTTGTACCAGTTGCCCCAGGTCGACAGGCCGAACGCGAGCAGCGACTGCTCCGGCTTGCCCTGCGCCTTGGCCAGCGGCGCGGTGGACGTGACGCCGACGTGACGCAGGTCTCCGCCCTTGGCCGTGTTGTTCAGCACGCAGTTGGAGGTGATGTTGCGGCGGCACTCCGGCAGCCGCGGCGAGGACGCCTGGAGTTCCAGGACGCTCACGAGCGACTTGTACGCGCCCTGGTCGACGCCACGGCCGGTCAGGTTCAGCACGCCCTGGCCGCCGCCCGTGATCCGGACGCTGCTCGGCGCGTTGATGTCGGCCACCGGCTTCGGCGCGGAGTACACCGGCACCCGCAGCGGGACCGCGGAGCCCTTGGTCGGCGTCAGCACGACCCGGCCCGACGCGTCGGCCAGGTACTGGCGCGGCGTGTCGAGGTGGTTCGCCTCGATCGTCGGGTCGACCGTCTTGCGCAGCGCGGCCGGGTCGTCGATCTTCAGCGTCACGGTGATCCGGGCGACGCCGCGAGGGCTGAGCCGCACGGTGGTCGCGGACAGGTCGTAGCGCACACCCGGGATCTGGGTCAGCGCCTCGTAGCCCACGGTGTAGTCCACCCAGTTGGTGGACTTGTTGACCACCTTGATGGTCTTGGTCCGCGAGACCGGCTGCGCCACCTCGACCGTGCCGAACGACGCGGACACGGCGCCCGGGTCGTCCTGCACGTAGGCGAGCACCTGGTTCTCCACCGCGGCCTTGGCGTTGACGCGACCGGCGCCGACGCGGTTGGGCGCGTAGGTCTTGCCGTCCGCCTTGACGTCGGAGCCCGCGCTGTTCATGACCGCGGCCTTGACCTCTTCCGGCGTCCAGTCCGGGTGGACCTGGCGCACCAGCGCGGCGACACCGGCGATGTGCGGCGCGGCCATCGACGTGCCCGAGTTGACCATCGTCTTGTTGCCCGAGCCGACCAGCGCCGAGGCGATGGAGTCACCGGGGGCGGCCACGTCCGGCTTCACGACCGGGCCGCGCACGCCGCGCGAGGTGAACGAGCTGGGGGTGTCGGTGATCGACGCGTCGAACGTCGGCAGCGAGGTGCGCAGGTCGCCCGCCTGGCGGACCGCCAGCGTGCCCGCGGCCAGGGCCGGGCGCAGCGCCGAGGTGGCCGAGCCGGTGAGCTGGAACACCGGGATCGACGCGTTGCCGGAGATGCCCGCGTTGAAGTGCTCCAGGTTCGAGGTGAACACCGCGCCCACGGCGCCGGCCGCGGTGGCGTTGTTGGTCCGGCCGACCGAGCCGCAGCGACGCGTGGCGTCGTTGTCGTCCCACTCCAGCCACACCATCTTGCCCGCGACGGCGGCCTTGTCGGCGGCGTTGAACGCCAGGCAGCCGTCCTTGTTGGCCGGGTCGGACATCGCCACGACGGCTGCGCTGACGTTCGCGCCCTCGTAGTTGAAGGCCACGCTGTACTGGCCCGGCTTCTTGCCCGCCGAACCGGCCGGCGCGGTCACCTCGACCGCGTCGCGCAGCACGTAGGAGTCACGGGTGCTGGCCACGGTCAGCGCCTCGGGGGTGCTGCCCGGCGAGCCGCCGATGTCGTACAGGTCGCCGCCGTTGCCCGCGGAGAACACGGTGAGCACGCCGGAGGCGTTGAGCTTGCGCACGAACAGGCTGTCCGGGTCGTCCGGGGCGCCGTAGTCCGAGCCGAGCGACAGGTTGACCACGTCGAGGTGGTCGGAGAAGTCGCCGTCGCCGTCCGGGTCGAGCGCCCAGTCGAGGGCCTGCGCGGTGACGTTGGTCGAGCCGTCGCAGCCGAACACCTTCAGCGCGTACAGCAGGGCCTTCGGCGCGGTGCCGGGGCCGATGCGCATCGCGTCCAGCGCTTCGGGGGTGAGCTTGGTGTAGTCGCCCTTGAACGTGGCGCCGTCGGCGTTGACGCCGAAGCCCGCGGCGGTGCCGGCGACGTGCGAGCCGTGGCCGTTGCAGTCCAGCGGGTTCGGGTCCGGCTTCGGCGTGTTCAGCGCCGGGTCGTCGCTGCTGCCGTCGTAGGCGTTGCCGACGAAGTCGTAGCCGCCGACCACCTTGGCGGTCGGGAAGTAGGAGGCGTCGACCTTGGTCTCGTCGATCGCCTCGAACGCCTCGATGGTGCCGGGGCCGGCGAAGTCGCTGTGGGTGTAGTCGATGCCCGTGTCGACGATGCCGATGCGGGTGTCGTCACCGAGCTTGCCGTACTCCTGCCACGCCTTGAGCGTGTTCGTCAGCTGCACGGCGGTGGAGTTCTGGCGGACCTTCGGCACCACGGTGCGCACGGACTTCACGTCCGCGCGCTGGGCCAGTTCGCGCACCTTCGCGGCGTCGGCCTGGACGACCACGCCCGGCACGCCGTTCGCGGTCCGGAACAGCTCCTTGGTCGCCGAGTCCTTGCCCTTGAGGGCGTCGACGACCACGTCGGTGACCCGGCCGGTGTCGTTCTTGGTGGCCTTGGCGGCGTCCTTCGCCTGCTGCTTGGTCGCGCCCTTGCCGGTCTGCTCGGCGAACGTGTCGACGGCCGGCTTGGCCTCCAACTCCACGAACGCGGTGACGCGGCCCTTGGCGGCGGTCAGCCGGTCGGACACCTTCAACTGCAACTTGCCCGCGTCCAGTCCGCGCGCGGCGGCGACGGACGGCGCCAGTGGATCATCGGCGGCCAGCGCGGTACCGGCGGTGGACCCTGCGACGAGTATCGCGGCCAACACCGGCACGGCTGATCTGGCGACAAGGCGAGATCGGCTCACAACGTGCCCCAACCGAGGTCGGATTCGACCGGGCAGGCAGCGTCGTGAATCGGGGGAACTGCCCGCGTGGTGCCGTGCCCTCTACGGCACCGGGTCAACCTCGTGGGAGGGAACCTAACCGCTCGATCGAGTCGATCAATTCGTCCGAACGAGTGACGACACCCACAGTTTTGACGACTAACCGTTAAGTGTGACACCGCCGAGACCTGCGGCGATATACATCGGCAGGTCTCGGCGGCGTTACTCCGTTTCGGGGACGCAGATCAGTCGAAGTTGACCGAGCGCACCGTGCGGGCGCCGACGGACGCGCCGATCGGGTCGAGCACCGCGGTGTCCACCGGGCGGTCGACGCGCAGCAGCATGAACGCGTCCGCGCCGTCCTTGGTCTGGCTGATCTGCGCGGCCTCGACGTTCACGCCGGCCTCGCCGAGCAGCGTGCCGACGGTGCCCATCACGCCCGGCCGGTCCGGGTACTCCAGCAGCAGCACGTTGCCCTCGGCACGCAGGTCGAAGCTGCGGCCGTTGACGCCGACCAGCTTCTCGACCTGGTCGAGACCCGTGAGCGTGCCCGACACGGTGATGACCGCGCCGTCCGCCTGCACCGCGCGCACCGTGACCAGGCTGCGGTGGTTGGCGCTCTCCGGCTCCTTCACCAGGTCGACGCTCACGCCGAGCGAGGTGGCCAGGCCCGGCGCGTTGACGAAGGTGACCTGCTCCTCGACCACGCTGGAGAACACGCCGCGCAGCGCGGCCAGCGGCAGCACCGCGACGTCCTCGCTGGACAGCTCGCCGCGCACCTCGATGGTGACCGAGGTCGGGGCCTTCGCGCTCAGCGCCGCGACCACCGTGCCGAGCTTCTGCACCAGCGGCAGGTACGGGCGGACCTCTTCGCCGACCACACCGCCGCCCTGCACGTTCACCGCGTCCGGCACGAAGTCTCCGGCCAGCGCGAGCAGCACCGACTTGGCCACGTCCGTGCCCGCCCGGTCCTGCGCCTCCGTGGTGGACGCGCCCAGGTGCGGCGTGACCACGACGTTCGGCAGGCCGAACAGCGGGCTCTCGGTGGTGGGCTCGGTGGAGAACACGTCGATGCCCGCGCCGCCGACCTGGCCCTCCTTCACGGCCTCGGCCAGCGCGTCCTCGTCGACCAGACCGCCGCGGGCCGCGTTGACGATGATCACGCCGCGCTTGGCCTTGGCCAGCTGGGCGGCGCCGATCAGGCCCTTGGTCTCCGGGGTCTTCGGCAGGTGGATGGAGATGAAGTCGGCGCGCTCCAGCAGCTCCTCCAGCGTCACCAGCTCGATGCCGAGCTGCGAGGCGCGGGCGGCGCTGACGTACGGGTCGTACGCGATGAGCTCGGTGCCGAAGGCGGCGATGCGGGCGGCGAACAGCTGGCCGATCTTGCCCAGGCCCACCACGCCGACCGTCTTGCCCTGGACCTCGACGCCGTTGAACTTGCTGCGCTTCCACTCGTTGGCCTGGAGGGTGGCGTGCGCGGCCGGGATCTGGCGTGCGGTGGCGAGCAGCAGCGCGACGGCGTGCTCGGCGGCGCTGACGATGTTCGAGGTGGGCGCGTTGACCACCATCACGCCGCGCTCGGTGGCGGCGGGCACCTCGACGTTGTCCAGCCCCACGCCCGCGCGGGCGACGACCTTCAGCTTGGTGGTGGCCTGGAAGACCTCGGCGTTCACCTTGGTGGCGGAGCGGACCAGGAGTGCGTCGGCGTCGGCGACGGCTTCGAGCAGCGCGGGACGGTCGGTGCCGTCGACGTGGCGCACCTCGAAGCCATCACCGAAGACGTCGAGAACGGACGGTGCGAGCTTCTCGGCGATGAGGACAACGGGCTTGGTCACGGACGTCGCTCCCGGAGGTGTGAACGGGTGGGGCGCGCGGGGCCGTCGAGCAGGTCGTCACCCGCGCCGGCCGGCCACGACAATGTGTCCGGTTTGTTAACAAGCATAGTCGGCTCCTGCCCCGCGACTGACATCCGGGTGCCCCGTTTCACCTGCTGGAACACGGTACGCGCGTCCTACAAGGACACGAGCGGACGACTCGCGACGCCGGAGACTCGCGGCGCCGGAGTGGAGGGCTCGCGGGGTGGCCGGTTGTCAGTTGTTCGCCTGACATCGCGGGCGTCGCGGGAACCGTATGTTCCGAAGCGGCGTGGCTGCGCCGGCCGCGAACCACAGGGGAGATTTCAGCTTGTCCCACCAGTCGCAAGGTCCTCAGCACCCTCGGCAGCCGCACTACCCGCCGCAGCACTATCCCCCGTCCGCCCTGCCGATGCAGCAGACGATGGCGGCTCCGCCAGGCACGCCGAAGAAGCGCAAGGGCCCGTTGGTCGCGGTGATCATCGCCGTGGTGCTGGTGCTCGGTGGCGCCGGTGGAGTGTGGTACTGGCAGGCGGACAGCGGCTCGTCGGCGGCGACCGAGGACCTCCCGAAGAACTCGAGGCTGGAGCAGTTGACGGCTCCCGACCCGGGAGCGCTGCGGTACGGCGACGGGGTCGACGCGATGTGCGGCGCGATGGAGAAGGCGATGACCGCCCGCGGCTACCGGCGGATCTCCGGGAGCACGACGGAAGGCGGGATCAACTGCCGCTTCATCACGCCCGGACTGTCCTTGTTGACCGACGGCGCGATCATGATGAGTTCCGACGTCGCCATCTGGCGAGACGGAGCCGAGGACCGCTACCAGCGCTTCTTCGACAAAGCCGTGCGCATGCGGGACGCGGAGCAGAAGAACCCCGAGTACGAGTCGACCAAGATCGAGCACTTCCCCGCAGGCGACGGGGGGTACGTCTTCCACCGGGTGAGGAAGGCCGCCGGGGCCACCGGCGCGCGAACCGACACCGAGGCGTTGTTCCGGTCGGGCGACGACCTCGTGTGGGTCGCGGTGTGGGGCAACGTCCACCGCGCGGCCAAGGACGGTGAGCGTGTGCTGGCCGACCCGCTCACCGAGGAGATCACCTATCGGGAGATCTCCGACATCGTCAAGTCGCTCAGCGGCGAGGGGAAGCCGGGCGACCCGCAGATCACCAAGCCCGATCTGGCGGAGCACCCGACCCTGGCCGCGGCGAAGGCGAACCCGGTTGCCGAGGGAACCACGGGCGACAAGGTGTGCGCGAAGTTCGAAGCGGCGGCCGCCGGGAAGTTGGCTGTCACCCGCGTCGCCAACCGCTCTGCTTGTACGTACGAGCCACCCAAAGGCACGTCGCACAAAGATGGTTCCGTGCACCGCAAGGTGGAAATCAGCGTCGGCTTGGGCCAGAAGAACTCGAACACGCCCGCCGAGGAAGACATGGCGAGGGAGTTGCAGAGTCTGGTGGAACGAGCGTCCGACAAGACGTACGAGTTCGGCCGGATCCACGAACTCCCGGTGGGCGATGCCGGCTACGCGGTTTATTACACCGTGAAAGGCGCCGGGGGTGACAGTTCGGGTTCCGTGCAGGCGGGCTACGTGGTTGGCGACACGACGCATGTCTTGATCAAGGTCACCACCAGGGTCGCCAACGGAAAGGATATGGTCGCGCCGCCCGAGGACGCCATGATCACCGACTTGGCGACCGTTCTGACCGCGATCGGGAGCTGACGGGGCGCGGTGGCGCCGCCGCGGGAGCCGCCGGCGGCTCACCAGGGTTCGTCGAACTCGCCGTCCTTGACGCCGAGGATGAACGCCTCCCACTCGGCGGGCGTGAAGACGAGGACCGGGCCCTCGGGGTGGGCCGAGTTTCGCATCGCCGTGTACGTCACGCCGTCGGTGTGCTCGACGAACGCGATCTCGACGTGCTCCTCTTCCTCCTCTGCGCCCTCGTCGCTGCGGATCCACTCGGCGGCGGTGAGGTCGAGGTTGCCCCGGACGTGGGCCTTGTCGTCGTAGATGGGCGCGCTGTCGGTCATGGCCCTAGGTATACCGGAGCCCGCAGCGTTCGAGAACACTGCGGGCTCCGAGGGGGTGAAACGCTGGTCTCAGGCCGTTTCGGTGATCGGGCGGTCGACCCAGGACATCAGGTCGCGCAGCTTCTTGCCGACCTCCTCGATCGGGTGCTGCTCGCCCTCCTGCTGCAACTTCTTGTAGTTGCCGCGGCCGGCGTCGTCCTCGTTCACCCACTCGGTGGCGAACGTGCCGTCCTGGATCTCGGTCAGGATCTTCCGCATCTCGTCCTTGACCCCCGGCGTGATGACGCGCGGGCCGCGGGTGAGGTCGCCGAACTCGGCGGTGTCGGAGATCGAGTAGCGCATCCGGGCGATGCCGCCCTCGTACATCAGGTCCACGATCAGCTTCAGCTCGTGCAGGCACTCGAAGTACGCGACCTCGGGGGCGTAACCGGCCTCGGTCAGCACCTCGAAACCGGCCTGCACCAGCGCGGACGCGCCACCGCAGAGGACGGCCTGCTCACCGAACAGGTCGGTCTCGGTCTCCTCCTTGAACGTGGTCTTGATGACGCCCGCGCGCGTGCCGCCGATGCCCTTGGCGTACGACAGCGCCAACGCCTGCGCGTTGCCGGTGGCGTCCTGCTCGATCGCGATCAGCGCGGGCACGCCCTTGCCGTCCACGAACTGGCGGCGGACCAGGTGGCCCGGGCCCTTCGGCGCGACCATGGCGACGTCCACATTGGACGGCACGGTGATCAGGCCGTAGCGGATGTTGAAGCCGTGGCCGAAGAAGACCGCGTCGCCGTCCTTGAGGTTCGGCGCGATGTCGTTGGCGTAGATGTGCCGCTGCGCGGTGTCCGGCGCCAGGATCATGATCAGGTCGGCCTCCGCGGAGACCTCGGCGGCCGTGCCGACCGGCAGGCCCTCCTCCTCGGCCTTGGCCCGGGACTTCGAGCCCTCGGGCAGGCCGATCCGGACGTCGACGCCCGAGTCGCGCAGGCTCAGCGCGTGCGCGTGGCCCTGGCTGCCGTAGCCGATGACCGCGACCTTGCGCCCCTGGATGATGCTCAGGTCGGCATCGTCGTCGTAGAAGATCTCGACGCTCACTGGTGGTACTTCCTTCCTCGGAACCGGAAAATCAGCGCACCGCGGTCGCGGTGATGGAGCGCGCGCCACGGCCGATGGCGACCATGCCGGACTGGACGATCTCGCGGAGCCCGTAGGGCTCCAGCATCCGCAGCAGCGCGTCGAGCTTCTCGGACGTGCCGGTGGCCTCGACCGTGACCGCCTCCGGGGAGACGTCGACAACCTTCGCGCGGAACAGTTGCACCGTCTCCAGGACCTGGCTGCGCACCGTGGCGTCGGCGCGGACCTTGACGAGCAGGAGCTGGCGCTGCACGGACGCGGCGGGCTCCAGCTCGACGATCTTGATGACGTTGATGAGCTTGTTGAGCTGCTTGGTGACCTGCTCCAGCGGCAGCTCGTCCACCGACACCACGATGGTCATCCGGGAGATGTCCGGGTGCTCGGTGCGGCCGACGGCCAGTGACTCGATGTTGAACCCCCGCCGGGAGAACAGGCCGGCGACCCGTGCGAGGACACCGGGCTTGTCCTCGACCAGAACGCTCAGGGTGTGCCTAGTCATCACGTCTCGTCACTCGTCCTCGTCGTTGCGATCCACGCCGCTCGGGCGCTCATTCGTCCTCGTCGAACAGGGGGCGGATGCCGCGCGCGGCCATGATCTCGCTGTTGCCGGTGCCCGCGGCGACCATCGGCCACACCTGGGCGTCCTTGCCGACCACGAAGTCGATGACGACCGGCCGGTCGTTGATCTCCATGGCCTTCTGGATGACCCCGTCGACCTCTTCGCGCGACTCGGCACGCAGGCCTGCGCAGCCGTACGCCTCGGCGAGCAGCTTGAAGTCGGGGATGCGGTGCTTGTGCGTGCCCAGGTCGGTGCTGGAGTAGCGCTCGCCGTAGAACAGCGTCTGCCACTGGCGGACCATGCCCAGGTTGCCGTTGTTGATCACCGCGACCTTGATCGGGATGCCCTCGATGGCGCAGGTGGCCAACTCCTGGTTGGTCATCTGGAAGCAGCCGTCGCCGTCGATCGCCCACACCTGGACGCCCGGCACGCCGGCCTTCGCGCCCATCGCGGCGGGCACCGCGTAGCCCATCGTGCCGAGGCCGCCGGAGTTGATCCACGTGCGCGGCGACTCGTACTTGATGAACTGCGCCGCCCACATCTGGTGCTGGCCGACACCCGCGGTGAACAGGGTGTCCGCCGGGGTCAGCACGCCGATCCGCTCGATCGCGTACTGCGGCGACAGCGTGCCGTCCTCTGGCCAGTCGTAGCCCAGCGGGAACGTCTCGCGCAGCGCGTTGAGCTGCGCCCACCAGGGTGCGAGGTCGACGCTGTCAGCCGCGTTCTCCTTCTCCACCCGGACCGCGTCGACCAGCTCGCTGATGATCTCCTTGCAGTCGCCCACGATCGGCACGTCCGCGCGCCGGTTCTTGGAGATCTCCGCCGGGTCGATGTCGGCGTGCACGATCTGCGCGTCCGGCGCGAACGAGTTCAGCTGCCCGGTGACCCGGTCGTCGAACCGCGCGCCGAGGGCGATCAGCAGGTCCGACTTCTGCATCGCGGCGACCGCGCCGACCGCGCCGTGCATGCCGGGCATGCCCATGTGCTGCGGGTGCGAGTCGGGGAACGCGCCGCGCGCCATCAGCGTGGTGACCACCGGGATGTTGGTGGACTCGGCCAGCGCCAGCAGCTCGGCCGACGCCTCGGCCTTGATCACGCCGCCGCCGACGTAGAGCACCGGGCGACGGGCCGCGGCGATCAGCTTCGCGGCTTCACGCACCTGCTTGCCGTGCGGCCGGGTCGTCGGCCGGTAGCCGGGCAGGCGCATCTCCGGCGGCCAGGAGAACGAGGTCATCTCCTGGAGCACGTCCTTGGGGATGTCCACCAGGACGGGGCCGGGGCGGCCGGTGGAGGCCAGGTGGAACGCCTCGGCGATGGCGCGCGGGACGTCCGCGGCGTCGGTGACGAGGAAGTTGTGCTTGGTGATCGGCATCGTGATGCCGCAGATGTCGGCTTCCTGGAACGCGTCGGTGCCGATCAGCGGCCGGGACTGCTGGCCGGTGATGGCGACCACCGGGACGGAGTCCATGTTGGCGTCCGCGAGCGGCGTGACGAGGTTCGTCGCGCCGGGGCCGGAGGTGGCCATGCACACGCCGACCTTGCCGGTCGCCTGGGCGTACCCGGTCGCGGCGTGGCCCGCGCCCTGCTCGTGGCGGACCAGGATGTGGCGCACCTTGGTGGAGTCGAGCAGCGGGTCGTAGGCGGGCAGGATCGTGCCGCCGGGAATGCCGAACACCACCTCGCAGCCCACCGCCTCCAGCGAGCGGACGAGGGACTGGGCGCCGGTCATGCGGACGGGGGCGCCGCTCGGTGGGGCCGGCTTCGGCCGCGGTCCAGGGCGGGGCGACGGCGACTCACCGGGAGCCGGTCGCGAGGTTGCGCTGGTCATCTGTCTGCCTCGTGGGTAAGGAGAATGCACGGTCCGGGCACGAAAAAACCCTCGCCAACCCATACGGGCCGGACGAGGGTCGCGCGTCGACGCAAGCTCGAATGCCTAGGCGTCGACGCGCCTGGGAAGTACGAGAACGAGGTTGCGCTGCATGGCCCTGACGTTAACCGTGAAGGGTGCGGAGCGTCAACTGTGCGGGACGGCACTCCCGGATGGTGGACGGCTCCAGCTGCGTGGACGTGGGTCGGAGTCACCCGCTCGGAGGACCGGTGGCAGCATCTGGCGACGTGCCGAAAGTCGTGTTCCGCATCCCCACGCCCGCCCTGATCGCCGCCGGTTCCGCCGCCGTCTGCGCGACGCCCGTCGCCTGGGCCGCGCCGGGTCTCCAGGCCCTCTACCTGCTCCCGGCCGCTTTCGCGTGGTGGGTGCTGCGCAACCGGACGACCGTGGACGGCGAGCGGATCGTGGCGCGGAGCACGTTCGGCAAGCGGGTGGTCGAGTGGTCGGACGTGAAGGCGATCAAGGTTGTGCCGAAGGGGTGGTTGTCGGCGGTCCTCGCGGACGACTCGATGCTGCGGCTGCCCGCCGTCCGCGCCGGCCACCTGCCCACGTTGTCGCTGGTCAGCGGCGGTCGAGTGGCCGATCCGACGGCGGTGCCGGACGTCGAGGAGCCCGCTGACGCCCCTGCCGAACCCGACGAGGACGAGACGCCGCCGCCGCTAAAGTCGGACGAGTGAGTTCCACCACGCGAACCCTCGGCTGGGTGCAGGTCGTCAGCCTCCTGCTGTCCTTGGCGGGCCTGGCGGTCTCGGCCTACCTCACCGTCGCGCACTTCACCGCGGGCGCGCTGCTGTGCGCCGAGGGCGAGGTGATCGACTGCGGCACGGTCACCAGCAGCGAGCAGTCCGAGCTGTTCGGCATCCCGGTCGCGGTGCTGGGGCTGGCGTTCTTCGTGTTCATGGCGGTCGCGTGCCTGCCGTTCGCCTGGCGCAACGAGATGCTGCACTGGGCCAGGCTGGCGGCGATCGCCGTCGGCGTGCTGTTCGTGGTCTACCTCGTCGCGGCCGAGTTCGTGCTCATCGGCAAGATCTGCCTGTGGTGCACCGCCGTGCACGTGATCACACTCGCGCTCGCCGCCGTGCTCGTCATCGGCGCGTTGCGGCGGAGTAATCTCTGAGGCACCGCTCCCAGCCTCCCGCGCCCACCCCGCGCGCGCCGTTCGCGTAGCAGCTCTCGAAAAGACTTCTGGAGGAGCCGTGCCACCGCTCCGTTCCCGCACCACGACCCACGGCCGCAACGCGGCGGGTGCCCGCGCGCTCTGGCGGGCGACCGGCATGACCGACAGCGATTTCGGCAAGCCGATCGTGGCCATCGCCAACTCCTACACGCAGTTCGTGCCGGGTCACGTGCACCTGCGTGACCTCGGGGACATCGTGGCGGACGCGATCCGCGAGGCCGGCGGGGTGCCGCGCGAGTTCCACACGATCGCCGTGGACGACGGCATCGCCATGGGGCACAGCGGGATGCTCTACTCGCTTCCGTCGCGGGAGATCATCGCCGACTCGGTCGAGTACATGGTGAACGCGCACCAGGCCGACGCGATCGTGTGCATCTCCAACTGCGACAAGATCACTCCCGGCATGCTGAACGCGGCCATGCGGCTCAACATCCCGGTCGTGTTCGTCTCCGGCGGGCCGATGGAGGCGGGCAAGGCGGTCGTGGTGGACGGTGTGGCCGTCGCGCCGACCGACCTGATCACCGCGATCTCCGCGTCCGCGTCGCCGGCCGTGGACGAGGCCGGGTTGACCGAGGTCGAGCGGTCCGCGTGCCCGACCTGCGGTTCGTGCTCGGGCATGTTCACCGCGAACTCGATGAACTGCCTCACCGAGGCGCTGGGCCTGGCGCTGCCGGGCAACGGCTCCACCCTGGCCACGCACTCCGCGCGCCGCGAGCTGTTCTCCGAGGCCGGCCGCACGATCGTGGACCTGTGCCAGCGGTACTACGAGCAGGACGACGAGTCGGCGCTGCCGCGCTCGATCGCCAACCGCAAGGCGTTCGAGAACGCCATGGCGCTGGACATGGCGATGGGCGGCTCCACGAACACCGTGCTGCACGTCCTCGCCGCCGCGCGGGAGGGCGAGATCGACTTCACGCTGGCGGACATCGACGCGGTGAGCCGGCGGGTGCCGTGCCTGTCGAAGGTGTCGCCGAACTCGGACTACCACATGGAGGACGTCCACCGGGCGGGTGGAATCCCGGCCCTGTTGGGTGAGCTGTGGCGCGGTGGTCTGCTGAACGAGGACGTGCACACCGTGCACAGCCCGGACATCTCGTCGTGGCTGGGCGAGTGGGACGTCCGCGCAGCTTCGCCGTCGAAGCGCGCCGTCGAACTGTTCCACGCCGCGCCCGGCGGGGTGCGCACCACGCAGGCGTTCTCCACGTCCAACCGGTGGTCGAAGCTGGACACGGACGCGGCGGGCGGGTGCATCCGGGACGTCGCGCACGCGTACACGAAGGACGGCGGCCTGGCCGTGCTGCACGGCAACCTGGCCGAGCGCGGCGCGGTGATCAAGGCGGCGGGCATCGAAGAGGAGTTGTGGCACTTCGAAGGGCCGGCGCGGGTGGTGGAGTCCCAGGAGGAGGCCGTGTCGGCGATCCTGAAGAAGGAGATCCAGCCGGGTGACGTCCTCGTGGTCCGCTACGAAGGGCCCGCCGGTGGGCCGGGGATGCAGGAGATGCTGCACCCGACGGCGTTCCTCAAGGGCGCGGGTCTGGGCAAGAAGTGCGCGCTGATCACGGACGGGCGGTTCTCCGGCGGCACGTCGGGGCTGTCCATCGGCCACGTGTCGCCGGAGGCGGCGGGCGGTGGCGTGATCGGGCTGGTGCGGGACGGCGACCGGATCCTGATCGACATCCACGAGCGGCGGCTGGAGCTGCTGGTGGACGAGACGGTGCTGGCCGAGCGGCGGGCCAAGATGGAGGCTTCCGAGCGGCCGTGGCAGCCGGTGGACCGGGTCCGGCCGGTGACCGCGGCGCTGCGTGCTTACGCCCGGATGGCCAGCGACGCGTCCACGGGCGCCGTGCGTGACGTGAACAAGTAGGTCTTCCTGGAAACCGGCCGGCGGGTGCTTCCGCCGGCCGGTTTCCGTTCACCGGAAGACGTAGAGGGTCGCCGCGGTGGCGCCGGCGGTGATCACCAGGCAGATGAAGCCGGACAGCAGCGGGTGGCGGAACCAGCTGCGGTTGTTGTCGATGGAGGCACGACCGGGGCCGGCGAACAGCACCGCGAACGCCATCGCCGCGTAGGCCGCCTCCAGCTCCACGCCGTTGGGCGCGAAGAACCCGCCTTTGTACTTCAGCGCCAGGACGTTGATCATCACGCCGAGCACGCCGGCCGCCGCGAGGGGCGTGAACAGGCCGAGGATCAGCAGCGCGCCGCCGCCCAGCTCGGTCACCGCGGTGACCCACGCCAGGATCCGCGCCTCGCGGAACCCGATGGACTGGAGGTTCGACGTGAACCCGTCCATGCCCGGCCCGCCGAACAGGCCGAACACCTTCTGCAAGCCGTGCATGACGAACGCGCCGCCGAGCGCCAGTCTCAGCACCAGCAGGCCGATGTCGGCGCTCGCGGTCCAGCCGAACGGCTTGCGCTCGTCGTCTTCGAAGTTGTCGTAGGTGGTGGGCTTGTCCAGGTCGGCGATCGGCGTGTAACCGGTCGTGTCGAAGCCCTGGGTGTCCTTGGTGAACGTGTCGCTCTTGGTGGTGGTCTGGGTGCCGTCGTCGAAGTGGTGCACTCCGCCGCCCACGCCACTCGTGGAGTAGTACCCGTCGTCGGAGTAGCCGCTCGATGCGTTCGAACGGTCGTCGTGAGTAGCCACGCCCGCACGTTAGGAGGTTCGGACGACCTCCGCGAGCGTCCGTTTCGCCGTGCCGGTTCACCCAAATGGTCTAATACTCGCCCTTGACCAGGTTCACCGGCTGCTCTCCCCGGGCGAACCTGGCGACCTCGGCGGCCACCACGGCGTACGCGCGTTCGCTGTGACCAGTGCAGCTGCCGGCCACGTGCGGGGTGAGGAACAGGCCGGGTGCGGTCCACAGTGGATGGTCGGACGGCAGCGGCTCGGGCTCGGTCACGTCCAGTGCCGCGCGGAGCCGTCCGGACGTGAGTTCGGCCAGCAACGCGTCTGTGTCGACCACCGCGCCACGTGCGGCGTTGACCAGGATCGCGCCGTCCTTCATCCGGGAGAGGAACTTCGCGTCCACCATCCCGGTGGTCTCCTCGGTCAGCGGCACCACGACCAGCACCGCGTCGAAGTCGCCGAGCAGTTCGGGCAGCTCGTCGACGCCGTGCACACCGGGCCGCGCGGTGCGGCCGACCAGCGTCGCGGTCGCGTCGAACGGCTCCAGCCGACGGCGGAACTGCTCGCCCAGGTCGCCCGCGCCGACCACGAGGACCTTCTTGTCCTGCAAGGTCTCCGTGAAGTGGTAGTCCCAACGCCGGTCCTGCCGCGCCCGCTCGAACACCGGGAAGTCCCGGTAGATGGCGAGGAGCGCGCCGATCGCCCACTCCGCCGTGCTGCCGCCGTGCGCGCCTCGGCACGTCGACAGCATCACACCATCGGGTACGACTCCGATGAACCGCTCGGCGCCCGCCGACAGCAATTGCACCAGTTTGAGTGACGGCAGTTGGGTGAAGACGTCACGCGGGTCCGTGCCGTGGAGGAACTTGGGCACCAGGACTTCCGCCTGCGCGGCTTCGGCCGGGAGCGGCTGCCCCGGTTCGTAGCGGACGGGCCGCACACCCTCCACGTCGGACAGCGCGCGGACACCGAGTTCGTCGGGGACCAGAACGGTGAGGCTCACGGTCTCGCACGTTACGGCACACTTGCCGCCATGCGGGAGCACGACGTCTTCTCCGCGGACGGCACGCGGATCAGGGTGTGGCGGACCAAGGCCGACGGGCCCGACGTGCTCCTGAGCCCCGGCCTCGGCGCGGTGCCGACGTTGTGGCCGGAGCTGCCGGCGGCTCGGGTGCACAGCTGGTACCACCGCGGCACCATGGCGTCGGACCGGCCCGCCGATCCCGGCCGGATCCGGCTGGACGACCACGTCGCCGACGCGGTGGCCGTGCTGGACGCCGGCGGTGTGGAGCGGTGCGTGGTGATGGGCTGGTCGATGGGCGTGACGGTGGCCGCCGCGCTGGCGTTGCGGCACCCGGAGCGGGTGAGCGGTCTGATGCTGGTGGCGGGCGTGCCCGGTGACGCGTTCGGGAGCGTGCTCGGGTTGCCGGGGGTGCCGGTGGAGCTGCGGCGGCTGATCGGCGTGTCCGGGGTGACAGCGCTGAAGGCGGCGGGGCCGCTGCTGGACGCCGTGCTGCACCGGCTGCCAGTGCCGGACCCGGGCCGGTTCGCCGGTCTCGCCGGTCTCGGGCGGCTGGCCTCACTCGCCGAACTGTCCGGGCTCGGGCGGCTGGCCGAACTGTCCGGGCTCGGGCGGCTGTCCGAACTGTCCGGGCTCGGGCGGCTGTCCGAACTGTCCGGGCTCGGGCGGGCGGCTGGCCTCGCCGATCTACCCGGCCTCCGGCGGCTGGCCGGTCTACCCGGTCTCGGCGGGCTGGCCGCGCTCGGGCGGCTGGCCGGTCTCGGGGGCGGCCTCGACGGTTCGTCGGCGGCGGCGCCGGCCGGGTCGTTGGCCGGGTCGCTGCGCCGGTACCTCCAGCACGACTGGCGCTGGTACTTCACCCTCGCGCTGGCCTTGGGCCGGTCGCCCCGGCTCGACCTGACCGGCGTGACGTGCCCCACAACCGTCCTGGCCGGGCGGTACGACCTGCTCGCCTCGACGGACGGGGTGGTCGGCCCGGTAGCCGGCTTGCCGCAGGCGAGGGTGCGACTGCTGCCGAACACGCACTTCCTGCCGTTGGAGGACCCGCAGCTGGTCGCGGACGAGCTGGACCTCCTCCTCGACCGGGCTGACGCCGTGCACCGGGCCGTGCACGAACTGGACGGACCGCTCACCTCGCGTTCACGGCCGCGCGCCTAACCTGGGGTGCGTGTCTCGACTGCGTGGAGTGCTGATCGGCTCGGCCCTGGGCCTGCTGGCCGCGGGCTGCACGAGCTTCCCCGAGCAGCCGGATCCGGCCGGGTGGAGCCCGGCCCAGCAGTTGACGCCGCAGGCCGGGCCGGTGCCCGAACTGCCCGGCGAGCTGCCGAAAGGACCTGGGCAGGGCCAGCAACCCGGCCAGCAGCCGACCCCGGTGCCGCCGCCCGAGGGCTGCAAGGACTTCAGCCCGGCCGTGGTCGGCACGTGCCTGGAACCGGTGTCCGGGGTGGCGCTGACCGACGTGAACCAGACGACCGGCGCGGTGACGGCGTTGGCGACCGAGCGCGTCACCGGGCGGCTGCTCAGGGTGACGAAGGACGTCGACCCGGTCGAGGTGGCGAAGTTCGAGGTCGACGCGTCGACTGACGGCGGGCTGAGCGGGCTCACGCTGTCGCCGACGTACGCCGAGGACCAGCTGGTGTACGTGTACGTGACCACGGCGACCGACAACCGGGTGATGCGGCTGGCGCCGGGGGACGTGCCGAAGCCGGTGCTGACCGGTATCCCGAAGGGGCCGACGGGCAACCGGGGCGTGCTGGCCTACGACCGCACCGGCGCACTGCTGGTGGCGACCGGTGACGCCGGCAACCCGGCGTCGGCGGCCGACCCGAACTCGCTCGCCGGGAAGGTGCTGCGGATCGACGGCACCGGCCAGCCGGCGCGGGGCAACCCGACGGCCGGGTCGCGGGTGCTGGCGAGCGGGCTGAAGTCGCCCGGTGGGCTGTGCGTTTCGGGTGACGGAAGCAAGACTTGGGTGACGGACGCGGGCGCGTCGGCCGACCTGCTGTACCGGGTGGAGCCGGGCAAGGCGCTGGGCGACCCGGCGTGGTCGTGGCCGGACCGGCCGGGGATCGGCGGCTGCGCGTCGTTCTCGAACATGGTGGCGCTGGCGACCGGCGCCGTGCCCGGCATGATCAACCTGCCGATGAACCCGGACGGCAGCTTCACCGGCAAACCCCAGGTGACCCTGAACGGCGCCGAGGGCTTCGGCCGCCTGGGCCCGGTGCTGGCCCTCGACGACACGACCGCGCTGGTCGGCACCGTGAACAAGAACGCGGGCGGCACACCGGTCTCCAGCGACGACCGCGTGGTGATCATCGTGCGTGAGCAGGACCCCGAGGGCGGCAGGGACTGAGCCGGCTCGCTGAACCGGCCCGCTCTCAGAGCGCCGTTCCCGGGTGGGCGGCGGTGCGGTAGACGGCGTCCGCCACCTGTCGGTACAGGCCCTTCGGGTGGTCGCGGAACAGGGGTTCGGTGCCGAACAGGACCGCTCGGGCGCCTCGGGGTGACGTGCCTGCCACCACCGCCGCCTGACCGGCCGCCGCCTCCGGCCCACCGGAACCGTCGGCACGGGCGAGCCAGTGCCCCGCGACGACGTCCTGGTACCGCTGTCGCACGCTCACCCCAGGCCCGAGGTCGGTGAACCAGTAGGGCGCGTACACGAACGAGTGACCGACCTCGCCGGCGTCGTCCACGACCGTCACGACCCCGTTCGCGTCCTCCCGTCCCGCGACCGCCCGCACCGGCAGCACCCCGGCGTCGGCGTTGAACCTCGCCCCCGTCGCCCCTCGCGTCACCACACCACCGCGCGCGAGGAACGCGTCCACCCCCGACCTCGCCGCGACGGTCAGCTGGTCGTACCGCAACCCCGACGACACGAACAGCACGTCCACCGCGGCGAGGTCGAACCCGCCGTTCAGCACGTCCGTGGACACCGGTCGCACCTCGAAACCCATGTCCCGCAACGCCTTCAGCTCATCCGCCGCCACCGCACCGGCCACCACCGGACGCCGTAACGGCACCCCGCCCACTGTGCCCACGGCCGTGAACCGGACCCCGTACCGGTTCGACACCTCCTCCGCCGCCGACCGTGCCGAGGCGGGCACCACGATCGTCCCGTCCGCCTGCCGACGCAGCTCCAGCCCACGCGACAGCAGGTCGTTCACCGCCGCCGCGTCCTGGCCGTCGGCCGGCACGAGCGCCAGGTCGCTGCCCTCCGGGGCCGTCACCGAACCGGTCGGCGACGCCGCCGCCACGTCACGTCCGCGCACGTCCACCGACCCGTCCCGCACGACGTCCACCGAAGCGCCCCACAGCAGCCGGTGGCTCCACCCGCTGATGTCGTACATGACCGGCACCTTGGCCGAGATGTCCCGACCGGCCTCCAGCATCACGTTGGCCAGAGCGCGTTTCGGCTGGTGCATGTCCACCACGTACGACCCGGCCGGGTACTCCCGACCGCCCGCCGAGAACGCCCGTTCCGCCCGCTTCACCCGCACGTCGTGCGCCACCAGGTGGTCCACCAACCGTGCCGCGGCCGGACCGGACCGCTGCCCATCGCCCACCGGCACGACGTACGCGCGCGGGAACTCGGTGGTGTAGCGGTCCTCCGGGCCGAAACCGGGCACGAAACCGTCCGGCACGAACCGCTGCGACTCCCCCGCCAGACCACGGCGGAACATCTCGATCTGGTTGTCCACCATCGAAAGCCGGTTGTCCCGCACGTACGTGAGCGCGCTGCGGATCGTCGCCTCGACCACGTCCGTGTTGATCGCCGAACGCCGCCGCAGTTCCGTCACGGGCTGCGTCACGTAGTCGTTCCGGTTCACCCGCAACGGGATCTCGACCGTGTAGGACACGGCGCCGTGGTACATCGAGTACTGCGCTGTGTAGATCGGCGCCCAGCCGTCCCACACGCCGGGTTCGTAGTCGCGGAACGGGATCTCCGGCGTGGCCGCCTCCGAGTGCCCGAGTGCCTGCACGGCGTCCTCCATGTGCAGGCCGCCCGCGTAGCCGTGCTTGATGTAGAGGTCGAAGTCGTAGTTCTGGCCGTGCGGCGGCGTGGTCGGCTCGATCAGCGTGTTCGCCACGTACCCGTGCTCGTCCAGCACCAGCAACGGCTGGATGCGCTTGACCACGTCCCGCATCGCCCGCGACTCCGGCTGCGACGACGTGACGAAATCGCGGTTCAGGTCGAAGCCGCTCGCGTTGGCCCGCGTCCCGGCCACCCGCCCGTCGGGGTTCGCCGTGAGGTTCACGTAGACGCGGTTGCGGTGTAAGAACTCCGCCGTGTGCCGGTCGGTGCCGAGCGCGAGCGCTTCGATCACGCGGAGAGCGCCGTCGGTGCCCTCCCACTCGTCGCCGTGGATGTTGGCGTTGATCCACACCGGCGCCTTGTAGGTGTTGCGGAGCAGCTGGTCGCGGGCGGCGGCGACCGGGTCGTTCTCGATCTTCTCGCGCCACGCGTCCTGCTTGCGGGTCTGGGCCGCGCTTTCGGGGGCGGTGAGCGTCACCAGGTAGAGGTCGCGTCCCTGGGTCGACTGGCCGACGACCTCGACGGAAACCCGGTCGCTGCGGCGCTGGAGGTCGTTGAGGCGCGGCGCGAGCGAGTGGTACGGCGCGAGACCGAGCTTGATCGACCGGTCGCCCTGGTCCTCCGGGTAGGCGCGCAGGAGCGTGCGGCGGGGGTAGCCGAGCTTGGCGTCGGGGCGGTTCAGGCCGCTCGCCACGGCCGGCCGGGGTGGCGCGGGAGCGGCGACGTGGTTGCGTTCCGTGCCGTTGGCGGGCTGGTCGGCCCGGCCGACGACGGGCTCGGCGCTCGCGGGGGTGGCCATCGTGGCCAGCAACAACACCGTGATCAACAACGAACGCACCGGGCCGCCTCCGATCGATCGCCGAAGAACTCCTACACCCTGAGTAGTGGTTGCGGATCACCCGGTCAACCGGCGAACGGCTGGTCACCCATCCGGTGAGTCCTACGTTCAGAACCCGTGAGTCCTACGTTCGGAACGGGTGAGTCCTACGTTCGCGACCCCCGAATTCAACGCTCACGACGAGCGGCGGGGTGCGTGAGCGTTGAATTCGGGGGTTCTGAACGTAGGACTCACGCGACGTGAACGTAGGACTCACGGGGTGAGCTGGGGGTTTGAGGTCAGCCCGAGCCTAGGCACACGAACGGGCGGCGCAGCGGGTCGACGGCCACCGCGTCGGCCAACGCCACCGCCGGTGACGCCCCGCCCGCGAGGTTGCGGTGGAAGTCGGCCATCGCCGCCGCCGACGGCTCGTCGCCCACCCGGCTGGACGCCGCGATCACCGTCCGCGCGCCGCTCGCCAGCAGCGCGCCGGCGAACCCCAGCGGCTCGTCACCGGGCCGCACGCGGTTCAACGCCAGCTCGCACGCGGCCAGCACGACCTGGTGCGGCGGCCGGCGCACCCGCCCCACCTCGTGCGCGAACATCGCGCCGTCCACCAGCTCCAGCCGCGAGAACAGCGCGTTCTCCGGCTCGTGCTCGCCGTGCGCGGCGATGTGCGCCAACTCCACGCCGTCCAACGCCTCCAGCACCGAGTTCACCCGCGCCTCGCTGACGCCGAGCAGCTTCGCCTCACCGTGGTAACCCGCGAGCCGGTCGATCTCACCCTGCGCCGCGTGCAACCCCGGACCGCGCACCAGCAGCACCCCGGTGGCCGGCTCCCGGTCCGCCCGGATCGCCGACACCCACGCGGTGGCGGACGGCGCGGCGGTGGTCGGCCGGTTCGCGCACATCGGCAGCACACCCCACGGCACCACGTACAGCGCACCCGTCGGCACGATGACCAGCTCCCGCGAGCCGATCATCGGCGCCAGCGGACGCAGCAGCAGCCGGTCCAGCTTCTCCGCCTCACGGCGCGCGGACGCCGCGATGACCTCCGCCAGCAGCGGCGGCAGGTAGTCCGGCGCCAACGCGTTGAGGTCGGCGTGCAGGCGGCGCGCGCTCTCCGTGACGGCGGCGGCCGACCCGAGGCGCACCATGCGGACACGTTCCCCGGCCAGCACCAAGGCGACCAGCTCGTCGTCGGACACCGCGAAGCTCACCATGGCCCGTCCACCAAGCCGGGCCAGCACCTCGTCCGGCGTCACGACCGGGCGCGGCGTGCCCCACGGGCCGGAAGTCCAGCCCATCCGCGTCGCGGCACGCTGGCTCTGCTTGAGCCGCCCCTCCAGCTCGGCGGTCGGCAGGCCGTCGAGGCGGGCCCGCAGCAGCACCCGGCTCAACCGGCGCACGTCGGCGATCCGTTCGCCCAGCTCGGAATCCACCGCGGACTCGGCCGGGTCGTACCGGTACAGCTGCGCCCTGGTCCGCTCCAGCCAGGTGAACAGCCGCTTCGCGTCGGCCGCCGAGTCACCGGCCTCCAGCACCAGCCGGACGGCGAGTTCACCCAGCTCACGGCCGTGCACGGCGGTTCCCGAGACGAGTTCCAGCCCACCCAGTCGGTCCCGCATCCGGCCCAGTTCGGCCAACCCCGCCTTCGCCTGCGCCAACGCCACCCGCTCGTTGCCGCGGGCCAGCGCCAGCTCCGCCCGGCACAGCCGCAGCAGCATCCGGTGGTCGATCGGCGTGATCCGGCGTGACTTGGGGACGCGGCGCAGCAACTCGGCGCCGCGGTCCGGGGAACCCCGGCGGATCTCCAGCCGGGCCGCCAGCACGAGCGCGAACGCGGCCTGGTCGAGCAGCTTCAACCCGGCCAGCTCGACGGACAGCTCCAGGGCGCGCACCACCACTTCGGCGACCGGCCGCCGTGACTCCAAGGCCCGCAGCACGTCCACCCGCAACGCGATCAGCCCCGCCACCGCAGCCCACGCCGGACTGCCGCGCCCCACCAGCTTCCGCTGCGCCGACCGCGCCATCCGCCGGGCCAGCACGAGGTCGCCGTCCTGCAACGCCGCCGCCGCGCGGAACAGCTCGGCCTCGGCCACGTCCTGCCCGATGCGTTGGCGGCGCAGCTCCGGCAGCACCTCGTCCAGCAGCCGACCGGCCTCGTCGGCCAGACCGACGCTGATCATCGCCTCGGCCTGGTCGATGCGCAGCCGCAGCAGCAGGCCGGGTTCGAGTTCCTGGAACGCCCGGTTGGCCTCGTGGTAGTGGTGCAGTGCGGCCGGGATGTCACCGGCGCGCTGCACCGCGTTGCCCAACGCGTGCTCGGCGATCGCGGCGCGCAACGGCAGGTCGTGCGCGTTGGCCAGCTCGACCGCCCGGTTCAGGTCGCGGACGGCCTTCTCGTGGCGGTGGACCTCGCCGTGCGCGTTGCCCCGGTTGGACAACGCGAGCGCGAGCAGGTCGACGGACTCCTGGCCGGCGTGCGCGGTGAGGCGCCGTTCGCTGCGCTCGATCTCCCGGTCGAGCTGGGCGATGCCCTCGTCGATGCGGCCGACCCGGCACAGCAGGGCGGCGCGGTTGAGGTTGACCAGGGTGGAGAGGTGGGCGCGCAACTCCTCGTCCCGCAGGCCCGCCAGCTCGCGGTCGACGCCGGCGAGCTGGACCAGGCCGTCGTCCACGTTGCCCGTCTCGGCGAGGCAGAACGCCAGCGTGTTCAGCAGCCGGGTGCGGACCTCAAGCCGTGCCTGCGGGTCGATGCCCGGGGTCTCCAGCAGGGCCAGGCCCCGGCGCATCTGCCGGATCGCGGCGGGGTGTCGGTCGGCGGTGGCCGCGTCCAACGCGCTGCGGTGCAGCTGCCGGGCCAGCGCGACCGTGTCGTCCGGCCCGGAGGAGGCGCGGCGCGTCCCGCGTGGTCTGCGAACGGGTGTTTGCGCAGGCACCGTCATATGAGATCACAGGGGACAGGCGGATACCGCCGGCCACGAGGTCGGCGGCACCCGGTGTGACGTCACTGCAATGTCGGTCGCTGGGCGATCAGATCGCTCGGCGATCAGTTGGTCGGCGTGACCGCCACCGGCTCGTCGCCGGTCGGCTTGTACGGGCCGCCCATCGGCTTCACGAGCGGGTCGCCGGTCGGCTTGTACGGGCCGCCGGTGGGCTCCGCGCCCCCACCACCCCCGCCGGTGTCCGTTCCCGCGTCGATGATGCCTTCCTCGACGGTGTCGATCCGGTTGACGAGGTTCGGGTCATGACGAGCCATCGCGTTGCCTCCCCTACAACAGACCCCTCGGGCGGGGCGTCCTCTGCGTCGGATTGATCGTTTCGGCGGGTCCCCCGACCCCGGCCGAACGGTTCAAGCGTGACACAAATGGACGCAGCCAAGAAGGTTCAGTTTCACGGAGAGCAACCACTGGCCCGTTCCTTAGGCCATCTGCCAGCACCGGAGAAGCGCTTCAAGGAGTGTTACCACACGAATGGGTGAACGCCTTAACACTCTGACGGCATCTCGTGACCGCAGAAGGGCGCCCGGAAACAGCGGTGGGGCAGGGCTCACGAGAGCCCTGCCCCACCGGTGGAACCACTGCTACGAACAGCGGGCGATGATCAGCTCGCGCACGCGCTTCGCGTCCGCTTGACCCTTCGTCGCCTTCATGACCGCGCCGACGATCGCACCGGCCGCCGCCACCTTGCCGTCGCGGATCTTCGCCGCCACGTCCGGCTGCGCGGCCAGCGCCTCGTCCACCGCCTTCTCCAGCGCCGAGTCGTCCGAGACGACCTTCAGGCCGCGGGCCTCGATGACGGCCTCCGGCTCGCCCTCGCCCTCCAGCACACCGGTGACGACCTCGCGGGCCAGCTTGTTCGTCAGCTCACCCGAGTTCACCAACCCGATCACGCGGGCGATCTGCGCCGGCGTGATGGCCAGCTCGGTCAGCTCGACGCCGCGGTTGTTGGCCTCCTTGGTCAGGTAGGACACCCACCACGACCGGGCCTCGGTGTGCGTCGCGCCGGCGTCCACCGTCGCCGCCACCAGGTCCACCGCACCGGCGTTGACCAGGTCGCGCAGCTCGGCGTCGGTCAGCGACCACTCGTCCTTCACCCGCTTGCGGCGCTCCCACGGCAGCTCCGGCAGCGTGCCGCGCAGCTCCTCGACCCACTCGCGGGACGGCGCGATCGGGGCCAGGTCGGGCTCCGGGAAGTACCGGTAGTCCTCCGCCGTCTCCTTCGTTCGCCCCGGCGACGTGCTGCCGGTGGACTCGTCGAAGTGCCGGGTCTCCTGGGTGATCTTCCCGCCGGACGCCAGCACGGCCGCCTGGCGGGTCATCTCGAACCGCACCGCCCGCTCGACGCTGCGCAGCGAGTTGACGTTCTTCGTCTCGGTGCGGGTGCCCAGCTCGCCCGTGGTCTTCGGCGAGAGCGACACGTTCGCGTCGCACCGCAGCGAACCCTGGTCCATCCGGACGTCCGACACGTCGAGCGCCTTCAGCAGGTCGCGCAACGCGGTGACGTACGCGCGCGCCACCTCGGGCGCCCGCTCGCCGGTGCCCGGGATCATCTTGGTGACGATCTCGATCAGCGGCACGCCGGCCCGGTTGTAGTCCAGCAGCGAGTGCTCCGCGCCGTGGATGCGGCCGTCCGAGCCGCCGACGTGCAGCGACTTGCCGGTGTCCTCTTCCATGTGCGCGCGCTCGATCTCGACCCGGAACAGCGAGCCGTCGTCCAGCGTCACGTCCAGGTAGCCGTTGAACGCGATCGGCTCGTCGTACTGCGACGTCTGGAAGTTCTTCGGCATGTCCGGGTAGAAGTAGTTCTTCCGGGCGAACCGGCACCACTCCGCGATCTCGCAGTTGAGCGCCAACCCGATCCGGATCGCCGACTCCACCGCCTTGCCGTTGAGCGTGGGCAGCGCGCCGGGCATGCCGAGGCAGGTCGGGCAGACCTGCGTGTTCGGCTCACCGCCGAAGACGTTCGCGCAGCCGCAGAACATCTTCGTGTTGGTGTGCAGCTCGACGTGCACCTCCAGCCCGAGCACCGGGTCGAAGCGCTCGATGACCTCGGCGTAGTCCATCAGCTCGTGCACCGACGTCATGCTTTCCCGTCCTTCCGCAGACCCCGCACGGCCAGCGCCGCACCGGTGATCGCCACCAGGATGCTCGCCACCGCGTTGGCCAGCGCGAGCTTGTCGTTCTTGCCGCGGGCCGCCTTCAACGTGGAGAACGCGCTGGTGGCCGCACCCGCGGCGCCGACCAGCGACAGGATCGTGCGTCCGCGCTTCACCGGGCACCTGCCAACTGCGGCACGTTCTGGATCACCGGCGTGCCCAGGGCCGCGTCGCGCGCGACCTCGTACGCCGCCGCCACCCGGTACATCCGGTGGTCCTGCAACGCGGGCGCCATGATCTGGAGCCCGACCGGCAGACCATCCTCATCGGACAGTCCACTCGGGACGCTCATGGCGGCGTTGCCGGCCAGGTTCGACGGGATCGTGCACAGGTCGGCCTTGTACATGGCCATCGGGTCGCCGGTGCGCTCGCCGATCCGGAACGCGGTGGTCGGCGTGGTCGGCGAGACCAGCACGTCCACGGTGGCGAACGCGGCCTCGAAGTCGCGGCTGATGAGCGTCCGCACCTTCTGCGCCGAGCCGTAGTACGCGTCGTAGTAGCCCGACGAGAGCGCGTACGTGCCGATCATGATGCGCCGCTTCACCTCGGGGCCGAAACCGGCCTCGCGGGTCAGCGACATGACCTCTTCGGCGCTGCGTGTGCTGTCGTCGCCGACCCGGATGCCGTAGCGCATCGCGTCGAAGCGGGCCAGGTTGGACGAGGCCTCGCTGGGCGCGATCAGGTAGTACGCGGGCAGCGCGTAGTCGAAGCTCGGGCACGAGACCTCGACGACCTCGGCGCCCAGCTGCTTGAGCTGCGCCACGGCCGCTTCGAAGCTGCGCAGCACGCCCGGCTGGTAGCCCTCACCGCTGAGCTGCGTGACCACGCCGACGCGCACGCCGGTCAGGTCGCCGTTCGCACCCTCGCGTGCCGCCGCCACCACGGGCGGGACCGGCGCGTTGATCGAGGTGGAGTCCATCGGGTCGTACCCGGCGATGATCTCGTGCAGCAGCGCCGCGTCCAGCACCGTGCGGGCGCACGGGCCGGCCTGGTCGAGCGACGACGAGAACGCCACCAGCCCGTACCGCGACACACCGCCGTAGGTGGGCTTCACGCCGACCGTGCCGGTGACCGCGCCGGGCTGGCGGATCGAGCCGCCGGTGTCCGTGCCGATGGACAGCGGGGCCTCGAACGCGGCCAGCGCCGCCGCCGAGCCGCCGCCCGAGCCGCCGGGGATGCGGTCCAGGTCCCACGGGTTGCGGGTCGGGCCGTACGCCGAGTTCTCGGTGGAGGAGCCCATCGCGAACTCGTCCATGTTGGTCTTGCCGAGGATCACCACCCCGGCTTCCTTCAGCCGGCGGGTGACCGTGGCGTCGTAGGGCGGGATCCAGCCTTCGAGGATCTTCGAACCGACCGTGGTCGGCACGCCCTCGGTGGTGAGCACGTCCTTGAGCGCGATCGGCACGCCGGCCAGCGGGCCGACGTGGACGCCGGCCGCGAGGTCCTCGTCCACCTTCCGGGCCGCCTTGAGGGCGCCTTCGGTGTCGACGTGCAGGAACGCGTTGACCGGGCCGTCGACCTCGCCGATGCGGTCGAGGTGGGCCTGGGCGACCTCGACCGCGGAGACCTCGCGGCTCGCGATCTTGGCGGCCAGCTCGGCGGCCGTGCTGCGGATCAGACTGTTCATGATTCCGCCTCCGCGCGGAAGATAACGTCGGCGGTACCGGACGCCGCCTCCGCGGAGAAGATCACGTCGGCGGTCATGCTTCCTCCCCCAGGATGCGGGGCACCCGGAAGCGGCCGTCCTCGGCGGCGGGGGCGCCCGCGAGCGCCTGCTGCTGACCGAGGCTGGGACGCACCACGTCCTCGCGGAACACGTTGGTCAGCGGAACGGCGTGCGAAGTGGGTGGGATGTCCGCGGTGGCGATGTCGCCCACCGTGGCCACCGACTGGAGGATCACGTCCAACTGGCCGGCGAACAGGTCCAGCTCGTCGTCCGTGACGGCGAGCCTCGCCAGGCGGGCCAGATGCGCGACCTCGTCGCGGGAGATGCTGGGCACCTCGTCAACCCCCGGGGGTCTGGTTTTATGGTTTTTGGACCTGCCGAGTCTATTGGCTGGTCAGGGCGGACTTCGACCGGGTTACCCGCGCCCGCGCGCGTGGGTGCGCGATTTTACCGGTGGGCAACGTGCCTGGTGGGTCGGAAAGCGAAGCTGCGTCTGCGAGAATCATCGACCGGCGAGTTCCACCTCGATGCTCCACCCACAGCCTTTGGAGGCCTGCACCGTGTCCTTCCTGATCCGGGTCCAGCTCCCGGACCGTCCCGGCACCCTGGGCGCGGTCGCCTCCGCGCTCGGCGCCATCGGGGCCGACATACTCAGCGTGGACGTGGTGGAACGCGGCGCCGGCCTGGCCATCGACGACCTGGTGGTCGAACTGCCCTCCGGGCGGCTGCCGGACGTGCTGATCACGGCCGCCGAGTCCATCGAAGGCGTCGAGGTGGACGCCGTCCGGCCGTACGCGGGTGTGCTGGACACCCACCGCGAGCTGGAGCTGGTCGAAGAGGTCGCCGAGGACCCGCGCAACGGGCTCGCGGTGTTCACCGAGGGCGTGCCGAAGATCATCCGGGCGGGGTGGGCGGTGGTCGTGTCGTGGGACGGGTCCACCGTGCGCCGGCTGACCTCGTCGTCGGCCGCGCCGGAGACGAAGCTGGAGGCCCCGTGGATGCCGCTGGCGCGGGCGACCGTGCTGGACGGCGAGGAGGACTGGGTGCCGGAGACGTGGCGGGAGCTGGGCACCGAGCTGGCCGCCACCCCTCTCGGCAAACCGGACCGCGTCCTGCTCGTGGGCCGTCCCGGCGGCCCCATGTTCCGCGCCGCCGAAGTGGCCCGCCTCGCCCACCTGGCCGGCATCGTCTCCGTCGTCCTCCCCGACTAACCCGCGAGTCGAACACTCAGGTCGCGCGAGTCGAACACTCAGGCCCACCGAGTCGAACGTTCGGAACGTTGAATTCGGAGGTCCTGGAGGTTCGACACGCGGGACCTGAAGGTTCGACACGCGCGGGGGTTCAGGGGTGGCGGCTGGTGGTGGCGATGGTCACGCCCAGGCCGATCATGGCGAGGCCGCCGGCGCCGCCGACGAGGGAGAGGCGGCGCGGGGAGCTTGCGAACCACGTGCGGGCGGTGGCGGCGGCCAGGCCCCATACGCTGTCGGACGCCACGGCGATGACGTTGAAGACCAGGCCCAGCAGGAGCATCTGAGCAGCTACGTGGCCTTGGGCACGGTCCACGAACTGCGGCAGCACGGCGGCGAAGAACACGATCGTCTTCGGATTCGCCACGCCGACCGCGAAGCCCTCCCACAACGTCCGCATACCACCGCGAACCGGACCACCCCCGGTGAACGAGGCGTGCAACGACCCACGCTGCCGCACCGCCTTCACGCCCAGGTACACCAGGTACGCGGCGCCGACGAGTTTCAGGGTCGTGAACACGAACGCCGAGCGCTCCACGAGCGCCCCGACGCCGAACGCCACAGCGACCACGAGCGCGTAAGCACCGAGCGTGTTCCCCAAGACGGTGATCAACGCGGCACGGCGGCCCTGCGCCAACGCCCGGCCGACCACGAACAGCACGCTCGGCCCGGGGATCACGATCAGCAGGAACGACATGGCCGCGAAGGCCAGGAGCCGGTCGGTGGACACCATGCCACCAACGAAACCACGCCGGACACCCGCTCTACCAGTGCTTTTCCGCCACGGCGGCAAGCCCCACGAGCTGCGCGTTGCCCACCGCCGGCGTGCCGTCACGGGCGGTGAGGGTGTCTTCGAGACCGATACGGGTGTCCAGCCCGCGCGACAACGCGTAGTCGAGCACCGGCCACGCGCTGTCGTCCTCGCCGTGCAGCAGGATCGGCACGCCGAGCGGCGTCAGCAGGTCCAGCAGCTCGTCGGCGTGCCGCGTCGTCTCCCCCGGCTGGACCTCGGCCAGCACCCGGACCGTCCCCTCCGGCACGCCCGCGTCCAGCAGCGTTCGCGCGGCGGCGGTGTGGAACACGCCCAGCTCGATCCCGATGCCCGCCCCACGCAACGCGGTGGCGATGTCGAGCCAGCCGTCCTCGTGCACGTTGACCGACGCGAAGTCCGGACGTCCGGCGGCCAGGCCCGCCCACCCGAGCACCAGTTCGGCCCGCCGCACCCGGTCCGGCACGATCCACGCGCCCGTCGTCACGCCGATCTCGGCGAGCGGCACGGCGGCGCGCACCACGGCGACCGAGGTGGCGACCTCCGGACCGGCCAACACCTCCAAGCCGACCACGTCCCGCGGGTGCAGGTGGAACGACGTGACGCCGAGCGCCGCGCACTCCACCGCGTCCGCCGCCAGCTCCTGCGGGGTGATCGGCAGACTAGGGTGACTGCCCGGCTCGCGGGCGCCGTTCAGACAAGCCTGGAGCACGAAACCCACCGAACCACAAGGTGTTGGATACCGCCATGCCGACGCTGACCTCAGCCCTGCTGCGCCACTACGCGGGCGCCAAGTCGTACTGGCGCGGGCTGACCTACCGTGACTCCGTGGCCGAGCTGGCCGTGCGCTCGCGGCACGTGGAGGCCTTGGTGCTCGGCGCGTCCGAGTACCGGGTGACGTTGCAGTGGGAGGACACCCACCTGACGGGCACCTGTTCGTGCCCGTACGGCTCGCAGGGCTTCTTCTGCAAGCACTGCGTGGCCGTCGGCCTGGTGCTGCTGGAGCGCGGCCTGACCGTGCCGCCGCCGGACGCGGAGGACGAGGAGCTGCGCGTCCGCCTCGCCGAGCTGGACCACGCGACGCTGGTCGGGCTGCTCTACGACCAGGCGTCACGGGACCGGTCGCTGCGCGACGAGATCATGCGAGTTCGAGGCTGAACCCGAGCGCCATCACGTCCACGCCCGGCACCGGCTGCCAGTCGCGTTCCGGCAGCCGTTGGAACCCGAGCCGCTGGTAGAGGCGGTGCGCCGTGGTCATGTGCTCGGAACTGCTCATCACCAGCCGCCGCGCGCCCAGTTCCCGCGCCCGCACGACCACCGCGCGCACCAGCACCTCACCCACGCCTCGGCCGCGTGCGGACGGGCTCACCGCGAGCATCCGGAACTCCACCTCGCCGTCCCGGCTGACCTCGGCGTAGGAGGTGCCCGGCTGGACCACCGTGACGGTGCCGAGCACGGTGTTCTCCGCGTCCACCGCCACCAGCAGTTCCGCCTCCCGGGCACGGGTGCGGGCATCGACCAGCTTGTCGGCGTACCCGCCGGTGTGGCTGTCGATGTGCCGGTCGGCCTGGTAGGCGGCGACGGTGATCGCACCCGCCGCCGCCCACTCGTCTTCCCGCGCGGGCCTCACCACGATGTCGGCCATCTGGTACCCCTCCACCTCGCTGAACCTCCCCGATCGTGTTCAAGACAACTGCGCCGGGCGGGCGCGATCAAGGATCGGGGCGGATGTCACCCCGGACCGTCCGCAAGACTGCGGGCCGCGATGATGGCGTCATGCCCCTTCCCGGTGCGATCGAACTGCCAGACAAAGCCCTCGTGCGCGGCCGGGGTCTGCGGTACCCGGCTCCGGAGGGGACGCCTGATTACGGCCTCTACCTGGGGTCCGCGAAGATGCGCAAGCAGCGCGGGGCCGGCATCACGTGGCCGCACGAGTGGGTCGAGTGGCCGGACTTCTGGTTGCCGAAGTCGGCGGAGCAGGCCGTGGCGCTGATCCGGGACCTGCACGTGCGGGCCGTGGCGGGTGAACGGGTCGAGGTGGCGTGCGGCGGCGGTGTCGGGCGGACCGGGACGGTGATCGCGTGCCTGGCCGTGCTGGCGGGCGTGCCGTCGGGTGACGCGGTGGCGTGGACGCGGGCCCACTACAACCGGCGTGCGGTGGAAACGCCCTGGCAGAAGCGGTGGGTGACGCGCTTCCCCGCCCTTGCGTGACGTCGACGCGCCAAGTCGACGCGCCAAGTCGACCCGCCAAGTCGACGCGCCAGGTTCACACGCCGAGTCCGCGCCCTACTCGGGTACCGCGGGGTCTTCGGTGGCCGTGGGGTCTGCGGTGGCCGTGGGGTCTGCGGTGGCCGTGGGGTCCTCAGTGGCTGCGGGGTCCTCGGCGAACGTGGCCACCTTGGTGGCGGCTTCGGGGCCTTCGTCCAACAGGACGCGGAAGCCTGCCTCGTCCAGTACCGGGACCTTGAGCTGGAGCGCCTTCTCCGCCTTGGAACCCGGCGACTCGCCCACGACCACGAACGCCGTCTTCTTGGACACCGAGCCCGCCGCCTTGCCCCCGCGCGACAGGATCGCCTCCTTCGCCTCGTCCCGCGAGAACGTCTCCAGCGACCCCGTCACCACGATCGACAACCCCTTCAGGTCGCGCGGGATGGAGGTGTCGCGGTCCTCCGACATGCGGACGCCCGCCGCGCGCCACTTGTCCACGATGGCCTGCCGCCACGGCGTCTCCACCCACTCCCGCACGGCCGTCGCGATGGTGGGACCGACACCGTCAGCCGCCGCCAACTCCTCCTCCGACGCCGCGATGACGCGCTCCAGCGAGCCGAACTCCTGGGCCAGCGCACGGGCCGCGGTGGGGCCGACGTGGCGGATGGAGAGGGCGACCAGGACTCTCCACAGTGGACGCTGCTTGACCGTTTCCAGGTTGTCCAGGAGCTTCACCGCGTTCGCGCTCAGCTCGCCGTCCTTGGTGCGGAACAGGTCGACCTGCGCCAGCTTGGCCGCGTCCAGGTCGAACAGGTCACCCTCGTCCGAGTACACCGGGGAGTCGACCAGGGCCGCCGCCGCCTCGAAGCCCAGCACCTCGATGTCCAACGACCTGCGGGACGCGAGGTAGGCGAGGCGTTCGCGCAGCTGACCGGGGCACGCCGCCGCGTTGGGGCAGCGGATGTCCACGTCGCCTTCCTTCATCGGACGCAACGCGTGGCCGCACTCGGGGCAGGTGAGCGGCATCTCGAACTCGCGCGCGTCGGCCGGGCGGGCCTCGATCACCGGGCCCAGCACCTCGGGGATCACGTCGCCGGCCTTGCGGATCACGATGCGGTCGCCGATCAGCACGCCCTTGCGCTTGACCTCGCCGGCGTTGTGCAAGGTCGCCCGGGCCACCGTCGAACCGGCCACCTTCACCGGCTCCATCACCGCGAACGGCGTCACCCGGCCCGTCCGCCCCACCTGCACCTTGATGTCCAGCAAGGTGGTCGTCGCCTCTTCCGGCGGGTACTTGAACGCGATGGCCCACCGCGGCGCGCGCGACGTGCTGCCCAGGCGCCGCTGCAACGACACCTCGTCCACCTTCACCACCACGCCGTCGATCTCGTGCACGGCGTCGTGCCGGTGCGCGCCCCAGTAGCCGACGTGCTCGCCGACCTCCTCGAACGTGCCCAGCACCTTGGTGTGCGACGACACCGGCAAGCCCCACGCCTTCAGCGCCTCGTACGCCTCCGACTGCCGCGTCAGCTCGAAGCCCTCGCGCTTGCCCAGCCCGTGGCAGATCATCCGCAGCCGGCGCGACGCCGTCACCTTCGGGTCCTTCTGCCGCAACGACCCGGCGGCGGTGTTGCGCGGGTTCGCGAACGGCGGTCTGCCGGCCTCCACCAGCCGCGCGTTCAGCTCCAGGAAGTCCTGCACGGCGAAGAACACCTCGCCGCGAACCTCGACCAGCGCGGGCACGGGACAGGCGTCGGTGCCGGTCAGCGTCTCCGGCACGTCCTCCAGCGTGCGGACGTTCAGCGTCACGTCCTCGCCGGTCCGCCCGTCACCCCTGGTCAGCGCGCGCACCAACCGCCCGTGCTCGTAGAGCAGGTTGATCGCCAAGCCGTCGATCTTCAGCTCGCACAGGAAGTGGACCTCCGAGCCGACCTCCTTGCGCACCCGGTCGAACCACCCCTGCAACTCCTCGACCGAGAACACGTTGTCGAGGCTGAGCATCCGCTCCAGGTGGTCGACCGCCCTGAACTCGGTGGAGAACGTGCCGCCGACGAGCTGGGTGGGCGAATCGGGCGTGGCCAGCCCGGGGTGCGCCTCCTCCAACGCCGCCAGCTCGCGCAGCAACTCGTCGAACTCGCCGTCACTGACCGTCGGCGAGTCGAGGACGTAGTAGCGGAACTGGTGCCCGCGCACCACCTCGGCCAACGCGGCGTGCTCCTCCCGCACGTCGGCGGGCACGTCCTCGACGCCCTGCACGTGAGCCTGGGTCGGGTTCAACGGGTCGCTGCTGGTCACGGCATGAGGGTAACCAGGGGGTCCGACAATTTCAGGCGGTGTCCCCGTCGATCGCCCGGACCAGGTCGCGGAACTCCAGCAGGCCGATCGTGCCCGCCGGCTCGGTCGACGCCGTTTCGACCCGGCCCAGCCGTTCACCGGCCAACCGCTCACCGAGCGTGACGTCCAACGGCAGGAACGTCATCGTCTGCCGTGCCGCGTCGTCCAGGTTCGTGAACTCCGGGTGGTACACGGCGACGTCGACCAGACCGTCCGACACCTGCGCCACCACCCGCACGTCGGCCAGCCGGATCCGGCGCGCGCCGAGGTTGATCGTGACCTGGGTCGGGTCCGGCACCGGCGGCACCGAGTCGTGGTACTCCCAGATCATGTCCTCGGGCGGCGCGGCGTTGATCCACGCGTCCGTGTAGGGGCGGAGCTTCGGGTCCTCCTGGCTGGTGATCACCAGCGCGTAGATCGCCCGGTGGCCGCGTTCGAGGGAGAAGTCCAGGTCGGGGTGCATGTCGGCGACCAGCGCGCCGATCTCGCCCTCCACCCGGTGCGGTTCGCCGTCGCCCAGGGCCGCGCTGACGGTCGGCAGCAGCTCGAACCACTCCTGCCAGAACGCGACCGCGGCCTCGTCCGGGTTGGGCAGGTGGACGGGCGCCGGCTGCGGCACCGGCTGGGGCGCGGGTTCGGGCTGGGGTTCGGTACGGCGTCGGCGGAACCAGCTCATGCGCCCATTGAACTACGCCGGGTGGTCACCGCGAGGAGTTCCGCGGCGGGTCCCACCAACCGCCGTCCGGCCGGCCACACGGCGCGCAGCACGCGGCGCAGGTCGAGCGCCACTGGCACCTCGACCAGCCGCCCGTCGGCCAGGTCGAGGGCTACCGCGAGCACGCTCAGCACGGCCGGCGCCACCCCCGCGACCACCGCGCCGCGCACAGCCGTGGTCGAGCCGAGCTCCAACGCGGGCGCGCAGGCGTCCGGCAGCACGCGGTCCAGCGTGTCGCGGGTACCGGAGCCGCGCTCCCGCATCACCAACGGCGTCGCGGCCAGTTCCGCGGGCGTCACCTCACGACGTCGACGGGTCCACGGGTGCCCTGGCGCGACCACGACCGCGAGCCGGTCCACGGCCACCTTCCGTGACGAAAGCCCTGGCAGCGGGCCTGGCGCCTCGACGAACCCGAGGTCGACGACGCCGTCACGCACGAGCTGGCCGACCGTTTCCGAGTTGGTCACCCGCAGTCCGACCCGCAGGTCCGGCCGGGCCCGCCGCAGCTCCCCGATCCAGCTCGGCGCGAGGTGCTCGGCCACGGTCATGCTGGCCGCCACCCGCAACTCGGCCTCCCGCGCCGACCGCAACGCCCGCGCGCCCTCGACCAGGCCGGCGACCTCGTCCAGCACCCGCCGTGCCCGCTCGGTCACCACCACGCCCGCCGGCGTGAGCACGGACCCGCGCCGGCCCCGGTCCACGAGCACCAGGCCGAGCCGACGTTCCAGTGTGGACAAGCGTTTGCTCGCCGACGGCTGCGCGATGCCCAGCTCCTCCGCCGCCCGGCCGAGGCTGCCCAGCTCCCCCACCAGCACCAGCAGGCGCAACGATTCGAGGTCCGGGGTCATAGCCCAAGGGTATGACCCCAGAGCGAGGGACCGCCTACCGGAAGCCGTCGGCGAGGCCGAGGGTGGACGGTGTGCTGATAGCCGCGTTGGTCCTGGGTGTGCTGGTCGGTGCACGCCTGCCGGACCTCAGCGGCGTCACCCGGAAACTGCTGCGCACCGGAGTGGTGCTGCTCGGACTGCAACTGTCCATTCCGCAACTTCTCGCTGTGGGACCTGGCGTTCTGGTCGCGGTGCTGGTCACGGTCTCGGTGACGTTCTTCGGCACGCTGTGGCTCGGCCGCCGCCTCCGGCTGCCGCGCGGGCTCTACGTCCTGGTGGCCAGTGGCTTCTCGATCTGCGGCGCGTCGGCGATCGCGGCGGTCGAGGGCGTGGTGGACCGCGAGGACGAGCACGTGGCCACGAGCGTCGCCCTGGTCACGCTCTACGGCACGCTGGCCATGATCGCGTTGCCGCTGCTGAACGCGTCACCGCAGTGGATCGGGCTGAGCGTGCACGAGGTCGCGCAGGTGGCCGCCGCCGCGCCCGCGTCCGGCCTGGCGACGGCCATGGCGGTGAAGCTCGGCCGGGTGGCGTTGCTCGCGCCCATCGTGGCGTTCGTCGGCGCGCGCGGCAGCCGTCCACCGCTGGGTTTCCTGCTCGGCTTCGTAGCGTTGATGCTGGTCAGCCCGCTGATCCCGGCCGCCGTCCTGGATCCGGCCAAGACGGTGACGACCGTCGTGCTGGCCGCCGCGCTGTTCGGTCTCGGCACGTCCGTCCGCGTCGAGAAGCTCCTGCGGATCAGCCCCAGGGCGTTGCTCCTGGGGCTGCTCTCCACGCTTCTCGTGTGCGGGACGGGTTACCTGTCGCTGCGGATGGTGTGACCGCGCAGCAGGTCGGCGTTCAGGCGGGCGATCGTGGTCAGCGGAATGCCCTTGGGGCACGCGGGCGTGCACTCGCCGGCGTTCGTGCAGCCGCCGAACCCCAACGCGTCGTGCTCGGCCACCATGTCCCGCGCCCGCGAGTACCGCTCCGGCTGGCCCTGCGGCAGCACGCCGAGGTGGGTGGCCTTCGCGGCGGTGAACAACATGCCGGACCCGTTGGGGCAAGCCGCCACGCACGCGCCGCAGCCGATGCACGCCGCCGCCTCGAACGCCGTGTCCGCGTCCGGCTTGGGCACCGGAGTCGCGTGGGCGTCCGGCGCGGACCCGGCCGGCACGCTGATGTACCCGCCCGCCGCCACGATCTTGTCGAACGCCGACCGGTCCACCACCAGGTCGCGCACCACCGGGAACGGCTCGGCCCGCCACGGCTCGATGGTCACCACGTCGCCGTCCTTGAAGTGGCGAAGGTGCAACTGGCACGCCGTGGTCGCCTTCTCCGGCCCGTGCGCCATCCCGTTGATCATCAACCCGCACATGCCGCAGATGCCTTCACGGCAGTCGTGGTCGAATGCCACCGGCTCGTCGCCGGACGTGATCAGCCGCTCGTTGAGCACGTCCAGCATTTCGAGGAACGACATGTCGGGCGACAGGTCTTCCATCACGTAGTCCACCAGCCGCCCGGTGGCACTGCTCTGCCGCCAGATCCGGAGAGTCAGCTTCATGAATAACTCCGCGTGCTCGGGGTGACGTGCTCGAAAGCGAGCTCTTCCTTGTGGAGCACGGGCGGCTGGCCCACGCCCGTGTACTCCCACGCGGCCACGTAGGCGTAGTTGGCGTCGTCGCGCAGCGCTTCGCCGTCCGGGGTCTGGCTCTCCGCACGGAAGTGGCCGCCGCACGACTCGGCGCGGTGCAGGGCGTCGATGCACATCAGTTCCGCCAGCTCGAAGAAGTCGGCGACCCGGCCGGCCTTCTCCAGCTCCTGGTTCAGCTGCTCACCCGTGCCGGGCACCTTCACCCGCTGCCAGAACTCCGTGCGCAGCTCCGGGATCCGCTCCAACGCCTTGCGCAGCCCGGCCTCGTCGCGCTCCATGCCGCACTCGTCCCACATCAGCCGGCCCAGCTCGCGGTGGAACGACTCCACCGTGCGGTCGCCGTTCACGGCCAGCAGCGTCGTCACCCGGCCGCGCACCTCGGACATCGTGTCGGCCACGGCGGGGTGGCTGTCGTCGACGGCCTCGAACGGCGCGTCCGCCAGGTAGTCGCCGATCACGCCGGGCAGCACGAAGTAGCCGTCCGCCAAGCCCTGCATCAACGCCGACGCGCCCAGCCGGTTCGCGCCGTGGTCGGAGAAGTTCGCCTCACCGATCACGTACAGGCCGGGGATGGTGGAACGCAGGTCGTAGTCGACCCACAGGCCGCCCATCGTGTAGTGCACGGCGGGGTAGATGCGCATCGGCGTCTTGTACGGGTCGTCGCCGGTGATGCGCTGGTACATCTCGAAGAGGTTCCCGTAGCGCTCTTCCACGGCGGGAGCGCCGAGACGCTTGATGGCGTCGCGGAAGTCCAGGTAGACGCCGCGCTTCTCGTCGGAGATGTTCTTCGCCGCACGGGACGCGATGTCACGCGGAACCAGGTTGCCGAAGCTCGGGTACATCCGCTCCAGGAAGTAGTCCCGGTCGCTCTCGGGGATGTCGTTCGGCGCGCGGGTGTCCTGCGCGTCCTTCGGCACCCACACGCGGCCGTCGTTGCGCAGGGACTCGCTCATCAGCGTCAGCTTCGACTGGTGGTCGCCGCTGATCGGGATGCACGTCGGGTGGATCTGGGTGAAGCACGGGTTCGCGAACAGCGCGCCGCGGCGGTGTGCCCGCCAGATCGCGGTGGTGTTGCAGCCCTTGGCGTTGGTCGACAGGTGGAACACGTTGCCGTAGCCGCCGGTGGCGAGCACGACGGCGTCCGCGAAGTGCGTGGACACGTCGCCGGTGACGAGGTCGCGCACGACGATGCCGCGGGCGCGGCCGTCCACCACGATCAGGTCCAGCATCTCGGTGCGGGCGTGCATCTCGACCCGGCCGGCGGCGATCTGGCGTTCCAACGCCTGGTAGGCGCCCAAGAGGAGTTGCTGCCCGGTCTGGCCGCGGGCGTAGAACGTGCGGGAGACCTGCGCGCCGCCGAAGGACCTGGTGTCGAGCAGACCGCCGTACTCGCGGGCGAACGGCACGCCCTGCGCCACGCACTGGTCGATGATCTCGGTGCTGATCTGCGCCAACCGGTGCACGTTCGACTCGCGTGACCGGAAGTCGCCGCCCTTGACGGTGTCGTAGAACAGGCGGTGCACGCTGTCGCCGTCGTTGCGGTAGTTCTTGGCCGCGTTGATGCCGCCCTGCGCCGCGATGCTGTGGGCGCGGCGCGGGCTGTCCTGGTAGCAGAACGACTTGACCTGGTAGCCGAGTTCGCCCAACGTCGCCGCCGCCGCGCCGCCCGCGAGACCGGTGCCGACCACGATGACGCTGCGGTTGCGCCGGTTCGCGGGGTTGACCAGCCGGGCGGAGAACCGGCGGCGGTCCCAGCGCGATTCGATCGGACCGTCCGGCGCGCGCTGGTCGGCGATCGGGGAACCTTCGGTGTGGGTGTCCGGCATATCAGCTCACCAATCCGGTGAAGACGGCGAAGGGAACGGAGAGGAACCCGGCGCAGATCAGCACGGCCACGCCGAGGCCGATCACGCGCGAGGTGGTGATGCCCAGGGTCTGGGTGGCGCTCCACAGGCCGTGGCGGATGTGGAAGCCCAAGGCCACCACGGCGACTGTGTACGCCAGCACCACGTACCAGAGCTGGAAGTCGGCGACCACGTTCGCGTAGATCTCGCCGGGCACGCCGTGCGGGTTGGCCCACCCGACGGTGAGGTCGAGCAGGTGGTAGACCACGAACAGGGCGATGATCACGCCACCCCAGCGCATGGTGCGGGCCGCGTAGCTGCCCTGGACGCGTCTGCGGTGCTCGTACTTGCCGCGCGCCTTCCGCGACTTGACGGTCAACTGGTAGGCGGCGAGGAAGTGCAGGGCGATGACGCCCAGCAGTCCGATCCGCATCGGCCAGACCACGCCGATCTCGCGCAGGAAGCGGCCGTAGCCGTCGATCGCCTCCGCGCCGGAGAAGACCGCCAGGTTCCCGATCATGTGCGCGACGATGAACAGCAGCAGCGCGGCGCCGGTGACCGCCATGACGGCCTTCTTGCCGATGGTGGTGCGGTAGAGCCCGATCGTGTCCACGGGGTGACGCTATGAACACCTGTGACAAGTCGTCCAATACATCGTTAGTTGCCAGAAGATAGCCTGAGGCTATGACGCTCCAGCAGCTCGTGTACTTCCTGGCAGTGGCCCGGACTCGGCATTTCACGCGGGCCGCCGCCGAGGCGCGTGTGGCGCAGCCCTCACTTTCCAAGCAGATCCACGCGTTGGAGAAGGAGCTCGGGGCGGAGCTGTTCAGCCGGGCGCGCGGGAACGTGACGCTGACGCCGGCCGGTGAGGCCCTGCTGCCGGTGGCGAGCCGGATCTTGTCCGATGTGGATGCGGCCCGGCTCGAGGTGGCCGAGCTGGTGGGGCTGCGGCGGGGGCGGGTGCGGGTGGGTGCGACGCCGAGCCTGTGCGGCAGCCTGTTCGCGGATGTGATCAAGAGGTACCACGACGCGTACCCCGGGATCCAGGTGTCGGTGACGGAGGGCGGGTCGCGTGACCTCGTGCAGGCGTTGGAGGCGGGGCAGCTGGACCTGGCTCTGGTGATCGTGTCGCCGGCGGACGCGGAGCGGGCGTTGACCGTGGTGCCCGTGCTGCGGGAGGAGCTGGTGGTCGCGTCCGCGGAGCCGTTGGGCGTGCCGCGGATGCGGTTGACGGACCTGCGTGACCAGCCGTTGGTGATGTTCCGGCCGGGGTACGACCTGCGGGAGACGACGTTGACGGCGTGTCGGCGGGCGGGGTTCGAGCCGCGGTTCGCGGTGGAGGGCGGCGAGATGGACGCCGTGCTGCGGTTCGTGGAGGTCGGGTTGGGGGTGGCGATCGTGCCGAGCACGGTGTTGGCCACGCGGTCGTTGCACAGCACGCCGTTGGCTCCGAGCACTTCGCGGACGGTGGCTCTGGCGCACCGGACGGATGTCGCGCCGACGTCCGCGAGCCGGGCGTTCCAGACCGTGCTGCTGGGGTTCCTGCGTGGGGCGGAAATGCCTTTGGGAGTGCACCTGGTGAGGTCGTAGGGTCCGGTCCGTGCTGATCCGACGCGAGACGCCGGCCGATGTCGAGGCCATTCATGCCGTGACCGAGGCCGCTTTCGCGGCGCGACCGGGCGGGGAGGCGTGGCTGGTGGGGGCGCTGCGTGCGGACGTCGGGTGGATCCCGGCGTTGTCGCTGGTGGCGGAGGTGGATGGCGCGGTGGTCGGGCACGTGGTGTGCACGCGTGCTTCTGTGGGTGGTTCGGCCGCGCTCGGGTTGGGTCCTTTGAGCGTGCTGCCGTCGCACCAGCGGATCGGCGTCGGCACGGCGTTGATGCACGCCGTTTTGGGTGCCGCGGACGCCCTTGACGAACCTTTGGTCGTGCTGCTGGGCGACCCGGCCTACTACTCCCGTTTCAGCTTCCGCCTGGCGTCCGACCTCGGCATCACCCCGTCGGCCGAAGAGTGGGGCCCGTACTTCCAGGCCCGCACGCTCAACACGTACACCCCGGCCCTGACCGGCCCTTTCACGTACGCCGAACCCTTCTCCCGCCTCTAACCCCCGCGCGAGTCCTACGTTCAGAACCCGTGAGTCGTACGTTCAGGACCACCGTGTCCTACGTTCAGGACCCCCGAATTCAACGCTCAGAACAGCCGGCCGCGGCGTCACGACGTTCTGAGCGTTGAATTCGGGGTACGCGAACGTAGGACTCACGGGTCCTGAACGTAGGACTCACGGGGTCTGGGGGTTCGACACGCGGGGCCTGAGCGTTCGACTCGCGCGGGGGTTACCAGGTTTCCGGGGGTTCGGCGAAGGCCTTGGCCAGGTCTCGGGTGAGGGGCAGGGCTTGGCGGAGCCAGCTCTCGGTCGCGCCGGCCATGCCGCAGGTCGGGGTCGGGACGGCGTGCGTGGCGAGGATCGTGCGGGGGAAGCCGAGGCGGTCCGCCAGGGTCAGGGCGGGGTTGGCCAGGGATTTCAGGATGCGCGCCGTTTTGGGGTCGGTGCGCGGACGTGTGGGGTCGGTTCGCGGCGTTGTGGGGTCGGTGCTCGGGATCAGGCCCAGGAACAGCTGGGTCTGCGCCTCCCACGCCTCGCCCACCTCGTCCCACATCGTCTCGTCCAGGATCGTCAGGTCGAACGAGATCCCGCGCGCACCCGCCTCACGGATCAAGGTGATCGGCGGCTTCGGCGCACAGCAGTGCACGATCACGTCCGCGTCCACGCCCTCGATCACGGCTTGCAGCACGGCACGCGCGTTCGGCCCCGGAACGGCGGCGACCGTGCCCAGCTTCGACGGCGTCGGCAGCAGACCCTTCAACACCGCGGGCAACGCCGGCTCGTCCAGCTGCACGACCACCTTCGCGCCGGTGCGCTTGGCGACCTCGGCGACGTGCCGGTTCAGCCCCTCCGTGAGCGACTCGGTGAACTCGCGCAGCGCGCCCTTGTCCGTCAGCACCCGGTGGCCGCGCATCAGCTCCACGCTCGCGGTGAGCGTCCACGGTCCGGCGACCTGCACCTTGACCACCCGCGGCGGCGTGGGCTCGGCGGCCTCCTCGAACGCGTCCAGGTCACGGCGCAACAGGTCCACCGCGCGCCGGTGGTGCCGACCGGGGTGCGCGGCAGTCCGGTAGCCGCTCGGCACCACCTCGACCGGCAGGTCGACCAGGATCGCGGCGGTGCGGCCGATCATGTCCGCGCCGACACCTCGAGCCGGGAGTTCGGGCAGGTGAGGGAGGTCCGGGAGTTCGCCGAGAACGATCCTGGCGGCCTCCTGGGGGTCGGTTCCGGGTAGCGAGCCGATGCCGGTTGCGGCGCCGGCGGACCAAGGGAGGGCATCCACCCGGACAGTCTCCCACTCGGACCACTCGGCCGTTCGGGACCAAAAAGGTCTAGACCCATTGACGGTGTGGTCCAGACCACCTAACGTGACGTTGTCGGTGCCGAGAGTGGCCAGAGCGCCAGGGGGCACCGCCCACGACGTGGTGTGGGGGCGTGCCGCGCCCCACGCTCCCGCACCACTCCCAAGCTCAGCCCAGCAGGATCAGCACGCCGATCCCGATCAGCACCACCGGCAGCACCACGTGCCCCCAACGGCTCAGCGCCCGCGCGACGACCGGCCTGGTCGCGAAGAAGCGCCCCGCCGCGCACCACACGCCCACCAGCACCAGGAAGACGATCACGTACGCGGTGATCCCGGTGGTGGCGAACACCGGCACGTACACCCCGATGTTGTCCCCGCCATTGGCGAACGTCACCGCCGCCACCCCGAGCGCGCCGGACGCCACCGGTTCGGCGTCCTCCCCGCCGCGCCACGCCTGCCACGCCGCCTTCACCCCGAGCGCCAACGGCAGCAGCCCCAGCCACGGCAGCACGGACGCGGGCAGCAGCGACGCACCCCAAGCGGCGGCCACCGCGACCACCAGGATGCCGACGAAACCCAGGTACTGGCCCAGCACCACCCGCCACGCCGGCACGCCCCGCGAGAAGAACAAGGCCAGCAGCACGAGGTCGTCCACGTTGGTCACCGCGAACAAGCCGACGGCGCGAAGGATGTCCTGCACCGGCGAAACCTTAAAGTGCACGGATGAACGGACCCGCGGACATGCTCGCCAACGACGCCGCGTCGGCCGCGCTCGGCATCCGGGCGCTCGAACTCGGCGAAGGCACCGCCCGCCTCGCCATGACGGTCACCGACCTGATGGTGAACGGCCACGGGATCGGCCACGGCGGCTACGTCTTCCTGCTCGCCGACACGGCCTTCGCCTGCGCGTGCAACCGCCACGGCTCGGTGACCGTGGCGGCGCAGGCGGAGATCGATTTCATCGCCCCCGTGCACGCGGGAGACGAGTTGGTGGCCGAAGCGGTGGAGCGGGCCAGGTTCGGCCGGAGCGGTATCTACGACATCACCGTGCGCCGTGGCGACCAGGTGGTGGCCGAATTCCGCGGCCGGAGCCGGACCCTCAGGCCGAACGGCGCAGACCCAGCACCTGAAGGGTGATGAACCCGAGCACGGCGACCGCTTGGGCGACGATCAGGAAAACGCCCAGCCCGGTCACCGGGAACCACCCGGCGAACGCGGTCAGGAAGCTGTCCAGCACCCACACCGAATTGCCGATCACCACCACCGCGACCAGTGGGCGAATGGGCCGCAGACCGAGGATGAAAACGCCGACGCCATAGCCGAGCAGGAACACGCTGAGCCCGATCACGAGCCCGTGGGGCAACCCCGTCGGGAGGTCGTTGAACAGCAGGGCCATCAGACCGAGCCCGGCCGAGGCGACACCGTCGAGCTTGAGGGCGAAGCGGAGCAGACCGTCGTTGCGGACCTGAGGTGCCTGAGTTGTCGTCATGGCCCAAAAGCTATGGTCAGGTCCACTGCCATCGGTACGCCAAGCACTGCCAACGGCTGCCAGTGTTCAGCTCACGACCTGGGCTGAAAGGTCTTCCGCCACCAGTCGAGCGCCCGCGTTCTGCCAGTTGTGCAGCGTCCGCTCCGGCACCTGGTTCACGAACCACGCCAACGCCCGCCGCGCCTCCGGATCGAGGTCCTCGCGCTTGGTCCGCATGCTGTACGGCCGGATGCCGACCACGTAGTAGAAGTACAGCGCGTTGTAGTGCCGCCATTCGTCGCTGGTGCCGAACTCGCCGTCCCGAGGTTTGAGCCGGAGAATGCTCTCCATCAACAACGACTTCAACTCCGCCGCACGTTCCAGCGGTTGGTCGGACGCACCCCGCGCGGCCAGCCGGGCGTCGATCACCGGCAATTCGGTCAACGGGCTGGCGACCAGCTTGCCCAGGTCGCCGTAATTGCTCAGGGCGCGCCGGGTCAGCTTCACGAATTCGGTCTTGTCCAACGGCGCACGGCGGGGCAGCGCCTCGGCCGCGTCACGCAGTTCGGCGCGCGAAGCGGCCACCTCGGGCACCGCCACCTTGTCCACCAGCAACGCCAGCGGGTTGGCCAGCACCTGCACCGCGATCGCGGCGGCGACCGTCCCGTACAGCAGCGGCAGCAGCCGGTCGTCCAGGAACAACGCCACCTGCCCGCCGAACACCCCCGCCAACCCAGCCGACGTGAGCAGCGAGCGCACCATGTCCGCCCGGATCGCCTCGCCCTCGTCGAACGCGTCCGCCACGGCCACGATCACCCCGAACACCAGCAGGTCGACCCCCGCCGACGCGAGCACCAACGCCTCGGGCAGCACGTCCACCGCCACCACCGCGCAGCTCAGGCCGAACAGGATCGTCGCCGCGCCCAGCAACGCCCGCCGCAACCGCAGACACAGCACCAGAGCGGCGGCCAACGGCACCAGCACCACGAACGGCGCGAAGTAAGCCGCCACCAGCAACGGCAGCGCGCTCCACCGCCACCAACGCTCATAACGCACCGGCAGCCAGCACACGACCACACCCGTCCACGCCACCGCGGACACCGCCAACAGCATCGGCGGCACCGGCAGGACGAGCACCAGCGCGTAGTTGAGCAACCCGATCGAGGCACGCTGGAGCAGCGGTTTCCGGGGATCGCGCACGAGCAGGTAGAGGCCGAGCCACCAGGCGAGGCCGAAGGTCACCACCGACACCGCGATCACCCGCCGATACTACGGTTGCCGGGGCTGGGACGATGTCGCTCATGCCGGTCGAGCTGACCCTCCGCAAAGCCGCCGAAGAGGTCGAGCGCGGTGACCTCGCCAGCGTGCTGCGCGCGCGGCAACGCCTGATCGGGCTGGTCACGAGCTTCCCCGACCGGCTGGACCTGCGCGACCGCCTGGCGGCCGTGTGCCGCTTGCTCGGCGACGCGGCCCAGGCCGGCCGCTGGAGCTACCTGTCCGAGGTGCGCGACGAGGCGGAAGTGGCGGCGTTCGAACGCGCGTACCGCACGCCGCTGGCCCGGCTGGGGGCGTTGAACTGGGTGAGCGGCGAGTCCGGCGCGGCCACCCCGACCGCACGGGAACGGTTGGCGGCGTTGCAGTCCGCGTCCAACGCGCAGCTGCGCGCGGAACTGGCGGTGGCCGACGACCGCGACTCGTCGTGGGGCACGAATGCGTTGGTGCTGCTGGGTTTGGTGGTCGTGCTGCTGTGCTTCGTGGTGGGCGCGGTGACCCTCGTCATGTGGGTCTACCGGTGGTTCACCGGGTGAACGGGCGCATGCTGGTGGGATGACTGCCGACGTCACCGCCGCCGCCGACCGGATCCGCCCGTACGCCCGCCGCACCCCGTTGTGGCGCACGGAGGTCGACGGCCGGCCGATCGTGCTCAAGCTCGAACACCTCCAGCTCACCGGCTCGTTCAAGCTCCGGGGAGCGCTGAACACCCTGCTCGCCGCCGGTTCACCTGATCGCGTGGTCACGGCGTCCGGCGGGAACCACGGTCTGGGCGTGGCGAAGGCCGCGCAACTGCTCGGGCTGCACGCCACCGTGTACGTGCCGGTGAGCGCGCCGGAGGGCAAGGTCCGGCGGATCGAGGCCGCGGGCGCGAAGCTGATCCGGCACGGCGACACGTACGCGCAGGCCGTCGTGGCGGCCCACGAAGCGCCTGGCTTCTACGTTGAGGCGTACAACGACCCGATCGTTGTCGCAGGTCAGGGCACGGTCGCGGCCGAGGTGGTCGCCGACGCGCCGGACGTGGACGTGATCGCGGTAGCGGTCGGCGGCGGCGGGTTGGCCGCGGGCACGGCGCTGGCGTCGGGTCTGCCGACGATCGCGGTCGAGCCGGAGCACTGCTGCGCCCTGCACCACGCGCTCGCGGCGGGAATGCCGGTCGACGCCGAGGTGGACTCGGTCGCCGCGTCCGCGTTGGGCGCCACTCGGGTGGGTGACGTTCCGTTCGGGATCCTCTCCTCCCACCCGGTGACGTCGGTGCTCGTGTCGGACGACGAGATCCTGGCCGCCCGGGACCGGCTGTGGGAGGAGTTCCGGCTGGCCGTCGAGCCGGCGGCGGCCGTGCCGTTCGCCGCGTGGCTGGCCGGTCGGGTGCCAGGCGACCTCCCGTGCGTCGTGCTGTGCGGCGCGAACACCGACTGGACCCCATGATCACGCCAGGTGGTCCGGCAGGCGGAACACCGGGAACAGGCCGGGGTCGTGGAACAGGGTGATCCGGCTGATGCCCGCGCCCGCGAGGGTGAGCACCATCAGCGCGTGCGCCAAGTGCTCGCCCTTCGCGTCGCGCATGTAGACACCGAACGCGGGCTGTCCGTTGGCCTGAGTGGGCACCATCCGCATCGCGCCAGGGGTGCGCAGCCGGGTGGACAGGAACCGCTCGACGTTCGTCCGGCCGGCGAACCAGGTGGGGATCGGCGGCATCTCCAGCACCGCGTCCTCGGTCAGCAGCCGCACCAGCCCCGGCATGTCTGCGTTCTCGAACGCGGTCGCGTACCGGTCGACCAGGGCGCGCCGGTCCGGGTCGGTCGGCTGGACGACCTGGTCCTCGGCCGGGTCGGCCTCGGCGAGGCGCGCACGGGCCCGCTGGAGCGCGCTGTTGACCGCCGCCGTGGTGGTGCCGAGCAGTTCGGCGACCTCGGCCGCACGCCAGGCCAGCACGTCACGCAGCAGCAGCACGGCCCGTTGCCTCGGTGACAGGTGCTGCAAGGCGGCGGCGAACGCGAGACGGGTGATGTGCCGCGATTCCACGGTCGTCGCCGGGTCTGCGGGCGTGGAGCCGAACAGCGCGTCGGGGATCGGCTGCAACCACGGAATTTCGGGCTGTTTCGGCGCCAACGGGGCCTCCGGGTCGTCACTGGGGCCGGCTAGCCCGGACGGCATCGGACGGCGGGCCCGGCGTTCCAACGCCTTGAGGCACGCGCGGGTCGCGATCCGGTGCAGCCAGGTGCGCAGCGAAGACCGTCCCTCGAAGTTCGGGTAGCCGCGCCAGGCCAGCAGGTAGATCTCCTGGACCAGGTCCTCGGCCTCGTGGACCGAGCCGAGCATCCGGTAGCAGTGCGCCAGCAACTCCCGCCGGAACGGATCGGCGGCCGTGACGAAGTCCTCGTCCGCCGCCCGGGTCGTGGATGACACCACTGCTCCTCTCACCGCCCGCCTGCCTGCCCGCGTCGACCGGGCAGGCAGGCGGCGCGGAAGCCCTACGCGAATCGGTAAGAGCCGACCAGGGTGGCCGCGGACCGGTCCACCCCGTCGACCAGCCGTTCGCCGAGCGCTTCCTGGAACTCCTTGAACGCGGGCAGGTCCACCAGCGGGCTCGTCTCCCCCTCGGACACCGCGAGGTGCATGAACGTCACGCCGTCCGCCAGCCGGAACGTCGCATAGCGCAGGCCTTCCGGTCGGCCCTCGTCCAACTGGGCGAACACCTGCCGCACCAGCCGCTCGTTCTCGTCGGCCACCTCGGCACGCGTCTCATAGCGAATCACGACCATCGAGCCCATCTGCTTCCCTCCGTATCGCGGCGGGACATCCGCCGCCTGCCGGTACAGATCCGGGAAGTCGGGAAAACTCATCGCACCGGCCATCGCCTACGTTCCGAGTCGTACGTCGTAGTGCCGCTCTGCGCCCCACGCGGTGGCACGGCACCGTGAACCACGCTTGATGGCATGACGTCGACTCGCTTCGCCTACCGGGTGGCCGCGCTGCTGTTCCTGTCCGGCCTGGTCCACCTCGTGGTGTTCGCCGTGGACGGCGGTCCGTGGGAAGGGCCGGTGTCGTGGCGCAAGGCGGTGACGTTCGGCCTGTCGTTCGGGCTCACGCTCGCCACCTACGCGTGGGTCGGCGCACGGCTGCGCCTGCGTCCGGGCTGGGTGTGGCTGTTCACCGCCGCCTCCGTGCTGGAGGTGACGCTGACGACGCTCCAGGCGTGGCGGCGGGTGCCGTCGCACTTCAACGAGGCCACGACGTTCGACCAGGTCGTCACCCGCGGGCTCACGGCGGGCGGCGTGATGCTCATCGTGTCGGTGGTCGCGCTGACCGTCACCGCGTTCACCGCCCGGCACCTCGCGCCGAGCATGCGACTGGCCGTGCGGGTGGGCACGACGACCCTCGTGGCGGCGTTGGCGTTCGGCGGGCTGATGATCGCCGAACGCGGCGGCTCGTGGAAGCTCGCGCACGGCGTGGCCATGCACGGCGTCCTGCTGCTGCCGGCCCTGGCCTGGGCCTTGGCCCTCACCACCACGTGGAGCGAACGGCGACGCAGCCGGACCGTCGCACTCGCGTCGGCCGGCTACTGCGCCCTCATCGTCGCCGCGGCCGGCTACAACGCGCTCGTCTGACCTTCCCCGACGCCACCGCCCGCCGCGGGACGGCACCGCACTCGATCCCCGAAAGACTCCACGACGCGCTCCTCCGAGCCACGCGCCTGCGGCGGCACCTCGATCTCCCGCTGCGCCGCCGGGTCCAACAGCTCGACCCGCTCGACCAAGACCTCCACCTCGGCGATAAGCCCCGCCCACTCGGGCCGGTGCAGGCGCTCCCGCACCACCCAGCGCAGCGTGCGGACCTCCGCGCGCAGCCGTTCGAACTGCTCCGGGTCGAGACGTTGCGCGGACGGGTGGTCGAGCTTGCTCGCGACCACCCTCACCCGGGTCCCTACATCCACCAGCGACCTCCGGCGTCGTGCGTTGTCATGCGGCACATGCGCAGTGTCTCAGGCGACACCGACAAAACAACGACGCCTACCGTCAGCGGGTGGTGCTGATCGTCGCGCTGGCCAGCACGAGGTCGCCCGCGACCGGGTCTTCCCGGTACACCGCGACCGCCTGACCAGGCGCGACACCGCTCAACGGCGCGCGCAGCCGGACCAGCAGCTCGCCGTCCACGACTTCGGCAACTGCGGGCGCGAGGCCACCGTGCGCGCGCACCTGGGCGACGCACTCCACCGGACCGTCGAACTCGATCCGGGTCACCGGCCGCCGCGCCACGATCTCGGACACCTGGAGCTTCTCCGCCGCGCCGACCCGCACCGTGCCGCTCACGGGCTCCAGCGACAGCACGTACCGGGGCCGTCCGTCCGGCGCGGGCGCGTCGATGCCCAGGCCCTTGCGCTGGCCGACGGTGAACTCGTGCACGCCCACGTGCTGCCCGAGGACGGCGCCGGTCTCGTCGTCCACCAGGACGCCGGGCTGCTCGCCGAGCTTGCGGGTCAGGAAGCCCTGCGTGTCGCCGTCCGGGATGAAGCAGATGTCGTGGCTGTCGGGCTTCTCCGCGACCTGGAGCCCGCGCTCGGCGGCCTCGGCGCGCACCCGCGCCTTCGTCGAGTCGCCCAGCGGGAACATCGCGTGCGCCAGCTGCTCGCGGGTCAGCGAGGCCAGCACGTACGACTGGTCCTTGCCGTCGTCGGCCGAGCGCCGCAGCTCGATCACGCCATCCACAGTGGACAACCGGGCGTAGTGCCCGGTGCAGACCGCGTCGAAGCCGAGCGCGATCGCCTTGTCCAGCAACGCCTCGAACTTGATCTTCTCGTTGCACCGCAGGCACGGGTTCGGGGTGCGGCCGGCCGCGTACTCGGCCACGAACTCGTCCACGACCTCCTCGGTGAACCGCTCCGCGAAGTCCCAGACGTAGAACGGGATGCCGAGCACGTCCGCCGCGCGCCGCGCGTCCCGGGCGTCCTCGATGGTGCAGCAGCCGCGGGCGCCGGTGCGCAGCGTGCCGGGCTTGGCCGACAACGCGAGGTGCACGCCGGTCACCTCGTGGCCCGCATCGACCGCCCGCGCCGCGGCCACGGCGGAATCCACCCCGCCGCTCATCGCCGCCAGCACCCGCATACCCGTCACACCTCCGCTGTCGTCTGACTCCCGGCCCGGCCGGCCGCAGCAGTCGTCTGATTGTCGGCCCGGCCGCCGGTCGTCTGATTGTCGGTCTGGCCGACGGTCGTCTGATTGTCGGCCCGGCCGACGGAAAGCCTCTTCAACCCCGCGATACCCGCCGTCCGCGCCCGCTCCACCACCGGCCCGATCACCTCGGCCAGCCTCCGCACCTCCGCCGCCGTCGACGTGTGGCCGAGCGTGAACCGCAAAGACCCGCGGGCCAACACCGGGTCGACACCCATCGCCAGCAGCACGTGGCTGGGCTGCGCCACACCCGCCGTGCACGCCGAACCGGTCGAGCACTCGATGCCCTTGGCGTCCAACAGCATCAGCAGGCTGTCGCCCTCGCAGCCGGGGAACGTCAGGTGCGCGTTGCCGGGCAGCCGGTGCACCGGGTCGCCGTTCACCGCGACGTCCGGCACGACCCGCCGCACGGACTCCACCAGCTCGTCCCGCAGCGCGGCCACCGAAGCCGCCGTCGACAGCTGGTGCTCCACCGCGTGCCGCACCGCCGCCGCCATGCCGACGATCGACGGCACGTCCAGCGTGCCGGACCGCACGTCCCGCTCCTGCCCACCGCCGTGCTGCAACGGCGTCGTCGCCACGTCACGCCCGAGCAGCAGCACGCCGACCCCGTAGGGCCCGCCGACCTTGTGCCCGGTGAGCGTCAACGCCGACACGCCCGACCCGGTGAAGTCGACCGGCAGCGCGCCGATGGCCTGCACCGCGTCGGTGTGGAACGGCACCGCCTGCGCGGCGGCCAAGGCGGCCAGCTCGCGCACCGGGTTGACCGTGCCGACCTCGTTGTTCGCCCACATCGTGGTGACCACGGCGACGTCGTCGTCCAACGCGTCCGCCAGCACCTCGGGCCGGATCCGGCCGAGCCCGTCGGGCTCCAGCCACGTGACCTCGGCGCCCTCGTGCTCGGCCAGCCACTGCACCGCGTCCAGCACGGCGTGGTGCTCCACGGACGACGCCACCACCCGACGACGCCGGGACGTGCGGCGGGACCAGTAGATGCCCTTGACCGCGAGGTTGTCGCTCTCCGTGCCGCCGCTGGTGAAGATGACCTCGGAGGGTCGCGCGCCGAGGGCGTCCGCGATGTCCTCCCGGGCCTCCTCGACCGCCCGCCGCGCCCGACGCCCCGAGGTGTGCAACGACGAGGCGTTGCCCGTGGTGGACAACGCCCGGGTCATCGCCTCGATCGCCTCGGGGAGCATGGGGGTCGTGGCGGCGTGGTCGAAGTAGGCCATCAGTTTTCCAGGGTAGCCCGGCGCAGCCTGCCCGCGAGCACCGCACCGAGCACCGAGACGCCCACCATCAACAGGTCGAACGGCAGCACGGCGGCCGTGGGGGCGGCGGCCGAGGCGATGGTGGTGATCAGCACACCGCCCAGTCCGACCAGCAGCGCGGCGCCCAGCATGTCGCTGATCTGGAGGGCCGAGGAGTTGAACCCCCGGTCGACCTCGGACGACGCGCCCAGCGTGAGCACGCTCAGACTGGACATCGCCATCCCCATCCCGGCTCCGGCGACCGCCCACAGGATCGGCGTGGCCCAGGCCGGGCCCCACGAAGGTGCGATGAGCGTCACGCCGGAGATGCCCACGGCGTTGAGCACGAACCCCCAGCGGACCAGCTTCTCGCGCGGGATGTCCGGCCTGCGCGACTGCCACCAGGCGGCGCTGGACCAGCCGAGCGCGCTGAGCGTCAACGGGATGCCGGCGGCGATGGCCGAGTAGCCGTGCACGGCGGTCAGGGTGAGCGGGATGAACGCCTCGGCGGCGAAGAACGAGCCGGCCAGCAGCCCTCGGGCCAGGATCGTCACCGGCAGGCCGCGACGCGCGGTGAGCGTGCCCTTGGGCAGCAGCACGCGCAGTGCGGGAGCCAGCGCGACCAGCCCGGCCGCCCCGATCGCCAGGTTGACGGCAGTCGGGTGCTGGGCCGCCCAGCTCAGGGCCGCGACACCGAACCCGGCGCCGAGCGCGGCCAGCGGAAGTCCGCGCCGGGTGTTCTGGTCAGGCGTGTGCGGGGGCAGGTTCCGCAGCACGGGCACCAGCAGGAACACCCCGATCAGCACGAACGGCGCGAGCCCCAGGAACACCCACCGCCAGCTCACCACCTCGGTCAGCCACCCGGACACCGCCGGCCCGACCAGCGACGGCACCACCCAGGCGGACGCGAGCATGCCGAACACCGTCGGCCGGTCCCGTTCGGGGTAGACGAGCCCGATCAGCACGTAGACCGCGACCACCTGCGCCCCGCCGCCGATGCCCTGGAGCACCCGGCCGAGGAGCAGCTGGGTCATGTCCTGCGCGAGACCGGCGACGATCAGGCCCACGAGGAACAGCGTGGGCCCGATGAGCAGCGACGGTCTCGGCCCGCGCAGGTCGCTCAGCCGCCCGGACAGCACGGTGGCGACCACGCTGGCGGCCAGGAAGGCCAGGAACGGCCACGCGTACATCTCGTTGCCGTCGAGGTCCGCGACCATCCGCGGCATGGCCGTGCTGACACCCATGTTCTCGAACGCGAGCAGCGTGACGAGAAGGATGATCCCGACCGTCGGCCCCCGCCGTTCGGGCGTCCACAGATTGCTCTTACCGGTCGTCTCCGCTGTCGTCGTCACGGCTCAATGGTTCAACCTCTACCCGGGTGGAGGTCAAGGCCATATGACGCAGGTCGGCCAGGTGCGCAATCCGGGCCATGACGCCGTCCCAGCGCCGCCTCGCGACCGCGGCCTCTGGCAGTGCACCTGAGGCCGAGTCGCGGGTGACGCCGGTCAGCCACCCGCGTCCGGTCAGGCCGCCCGGGTCCGGTCGGCCACCGCGTGCACCGGTTGCACGGGCAGTTCGACCGACCCGAACGCGACCCGTTCCGACTCCTGCTGGACGAGCGCCGCCAACTCCCGGCGCGTCGACGCACGACCCGGCGCGACCTCGTCCAGCACGTGCACCTCCACCACCAGCCCACGCGCGCTCAGCACCCGTCGCATCGAGTCGACCAGCGTGTCGGACCCGATGAACGCCGGCCGCGTGGACGGCGTCGTGCCCTGGAGGTACCGCAGCACCACGGGCCGCACCGGCACACCGGCGTCCAAAGCCGCCTGGAACAGCGCGGGCCGGTAGCGGCCGGACGCCACGCCGCACCACGTCGTCCCCTCGGCGTGCACGCCGACCGCCGCGCCGTCACGCAGCGCCGCGGCCAACTCGGCCACCGTCCCCGGCAGCAGCGACAGCCGCTCCCGGTCCAGGTAGACCGTGCGCGCCGCGGTGATGAGCCGACCGAGGACCGGCCAGTCCCGGATGTCCCGCTTGGCCACCAGCCGGATCGGCTGCACCGCGTCGATCGCCAACTCGTCCAGCCACGACACGTGGTTCGACACGACCAGCACACCGCGTCCCGGGTTGTCCTGGAACACCGGCCCGATCACCCGCAGCCGCACGCCGAACGCCCCCAGCAGCGCCCGGAACCACCGCCGCAGCAACACCGTCCGGGCGTGCCCGCGAACGCACAGCACGGCCAGGACCACGAGAGCGCCACACAGCATCACCGTCGTCGCCGCCATCGCCCGCCACACCGCCCGGACCACCCCGACCGACGCCGACGAGTGGTCCACGCACCCGTCACCACAGGGCGAGACGGGCATCCACGGGTGCTTCGCGCTCACGCCGTCTCCCCGAGGAAGAACTTCAGATAACGCTGGTCCACCCGCTCCATGCCCAGCAGCACCGGCAGGTCGGCCACGCCGAAGTCGGCGTCCAACGCCGGCCGCCCGCACACCCACGCGCCCAGCCGCAGGTACCCCTTGAGCAACGGCGGCAGCACGGTCTTGTCCGGCCGCGCGACCGAGTCCACGTCCCAGGGCGTCAACGGCGTCACGCGGTACTCCTCGGGCGCGTGGTGCTTGGCCGCCACGACGTCCCACACGCCCGCCGCGAACGACCCGCCGTCGTGCAGCGGCACGGACGCGCAGCCGATCAGCCACGAGTGCCCGGAAAGCAGCATGTACCGGGCGATACCGGCCCACACCAGCGACACCACGGCGCCGTTGCGGTGGTCCGGGTGCACGCACGACCGCCCGGTCTCCACCAGGGACGACCGCAGGGGGTCCAGGGCGGACAGATCGAACTCGCCGTCCGAGTACAGCCGCCCGGCCTCGGCGGCCCGCTCCGGCGGCAGCATCCGGTACGTGCCGACGATGTCGCCGGTCCGGTCGTCCCGCACCACCAGGTGGTCGCAGAACTGGTCGAAGTAGTCGACGTCGTGCCCCGGCACGGAGGTGCGCAGCACAGCGCCCATCTCGGCGGCGAACACCTGGTGCCGCAGCCGCTGCGCGGCCACGACCTCGTCGCTGTCACGCGCGACCAACAGGGAGTAGCGCGGCGCGTCGGAAGCGGCGTCACCGGTGCTGACAAGCAGTTGCGGCTGCGTCATGGGTCTGGTCTACCGACCGGTTGGCGACCGGGAGCAGGTCGTTCCGATGACGCCTCAATGGCAGGTCGGTTAAACCCTGGTGAGGCCGCGAACGACACGGGGGCCGCGCCACCGCGGTGGCGCGGCCCCCGTGGGGTCCGATCGGACGAACGTGCAGGTCAGCCCTTGCGCTTGCCGACCTCGTCGGTGAGCTGCGGCGCGACCGCGAACAGGTCGCCGACGACACCGAAGTCGGCGATCTCGAAGATCGGCGCCTCCGGGTCCTTGTTGACGGCGACGATGGTCTTGGACGTCTGCATGCCCGCCCGGTGCTGGATCGCGCCGGAGATGCCCAGCGCGATGTACAGCTGCGGCGAGACCGTCTTGCCGGTCTGGCCGACCTGGAACTGGTGCGGGTAGTAGCCGGAGTCCACCGCGGCACGGGACGCGCCGACGGCCGCGCCGAGGCTGTCGGCCAGCTTCTCCACGACCTCGAAGCTCTCCGCGCTGCCGACGCCACGACCACCGGACACGACGACCGAAGCCTCGGCCAGTTCCGGGCGGTCGCCGCCGACGACCGGCTCGCGGCCGGTCACCCTGGTGACCAGCGCCGGGTTGGCGGCGGGCGCCTCGACGGCCTGCTCGACCGCGTCGGCCGGGGACTCGGTGGCCTCCACGCCGCCGGGCCGCAGGGCGATGACCGGGACGCCGTTGGTGACCTTGGACTTCACCGCGTAGTCGCCACCGAAGATCGACTGCGTGGCGACGCCCTCGCCGTCGATGTCGACGGCGTCGTAGAGCAGACCGGAGCCGAGGCGCACGGCCAGCCGGCCCGCGACCTCCTTGCCCTCCAGCGTCGCCGCGACCAGCACGGCCGCCGGCGACGAGGTGCCCGCGACCGCGGCGAGCGCGTCCACCTTCGGCGTGACCAGGTGGTTGGCCGCGTCCTCGGACTCCACCGCGTACACCTTCACCGCGCCGTAACGGCCCAGCGATTCCCTCACCTTGCCCGCGGTGCCGGGCGACCCCACGACCACCGCGGCCGGGTCGCCGAGACGGCGCGCGGCGGATAGAAGCTCAAAGGTGACCTTCTTGACCTCGCCGTCGACGTGGTCGACGAGGACCAGGACTTCAGACATTCGATTCCCCGCCTTCAGATGAGCTTCTGGTCGACCAGGTACGCGGCGATCTTCGAACCGCCGTCACCTGCGTCCTCGACACGCTGACCGGCGCTGCGCGGCGGCTTCGGAGCCGCCTCCAGCACCTGCGACCAGGCGGCGCCGAGACCGACCTCGCCCGCGTCCAACCCGAGGTCGGCGACCGTGAGCGTGGTGACCTTCTTCTTCTTGGCCGCCATGATGCCCTTGAACGACGGGTACCGGGGCTCGTTGATCTTCTCGGTCACGCTGACCACGACGGGCAGGCTCGCTTCGAGGTGCGAAACGCCCTCGTCGGTCTCCCGCTCGGCCTTGATGGTGGAGCCCTCGACGGTCACCTTGCGGACCTGCGTCACCTGCGGCACGCCCAGCAGCTCGGCCAGGATCGCCGGGATCGCGCCCGCACGGCCGTCGGTGGACTCGTTGCCCGCGATGACGAGGTCGAAGCCGTCGAGCGTGCCGATCGCCTTGGCGAGCACCTTGGCGGTGCTGAGCACGTCGGAGCCGTGGAGGGCTTCGTCGGAGACGTGGACGGCCTTGTCCGCACCCATGGAGAGCGCCTTGCGGATCGCGTCGGTAGCGCGGTCGGGACCCATCGCGACGACGGTCACCTCGCCGCCGTGCGCCTCCTGGAGCAGCAGCGCCTCTTCCACGGCGCGCTCGTTGATCTCGTCGAGCACGGCGTCCGCGGAGTCGCGGTCGAGGGTGTGGTCGGCGTCGGCGAGCTTGCGCTCGGACCAGGTGTCGGGCACCTGCTTGACCAGGACGACAATGTTCATGGGTCCTCTTCGACCTCCTGCGGACGGGCGGCGACGCGGGTTGGCGACGGTAGTTGCCTGCGGTCGCCGGATTGTTCGTGACCCTGCCATGTCATCACCGCGTTGGCATGGTGGTGTCGGCCACCCCGATGTTACCCACGAGTAGCCGGGGTGCAAACAGGAGCAAGCACCCACGACGCGTGATGATGCTCACTGACGGCAAGAGCGCATTCGGACAATGTCGTACCTCTCGACGGCGGCGTTACAGACCCTCCCCCTACTCGACTAGGTTCGAACGCATGTTCCGGCGAGTAGCGATTGTCACGGACTCCACCGCGTGCCTGCCGCAGCAGTTGACGGACCAACTCGGGGTTCGGGTGGCGCAACTCCAGGTTCGCATCGGATCCGTGGTGGACGACGAGGCCCGCGTGCCCGTGCCGAAGCTCGTGGACGCGATGCGCGGGCAGGTCGACGTCGGCACCTCGCCGCCCGACCCGGGCGCGTTCTTCTGGGCGTACTCCGACGCCGCCGCTTCGGGCGTGGACGCGATCGTGTCCCTGCACATCTCGACCGCCCTGTCGCAGACCGTGGAGGCGGCACGTCAGGCCGCCACGCAGGTGCGGGTGCCGGTGCACGTGGTGGACACGCAGACGTGCGGCATGAGCCTCGGGTACGCGGTGGTCGCCGCCGCCACCGCGGCCGCCGCGGGCGGTGACGCGAACCGGGTGCTGGCCGCCGCCCAGCACAGCCTCCGCAACAGCACCGAGCTGTTCTACGTGGACACGCTCGAATACCTGCGGCGCGGTGGGCGGATCGGCCGGGCCGCCGCCCTGCTCGGGTCGGCGCTGTCGATGAAGCCGCTGCTGACCGTGGCCGACGGGCAGATCACGCCGCTGGACAAGGTGGTCGGCGGTGAGCGCGCGATGCGCAAGCTGATCGACATCGCGGTGAAGCGCGCGGGCCGGGAGGCGGTGGACATCGCGGTCGAGCACTTCGACGCGTCCGAACGCGCCGGGAAGGTGCTCGAAGCGCTGCGCGAGAAGCTGCCCAACGTGCGGCGGTTCCTGGTCACCCAGGTCAGCTCGGCGATCGGCGCGCACGTCGGCCCGGGCGCGCTCGGCGTCACGGTGTCGCCCGTCTAGCGTCACCCGTTCAGCCAGTTCAGGAACTCGGAAACGGGTTTGAGCGTTGAGCTGACAGGGAAGGAGGTCCGTATGGCATCTCTGTTCAGCAAGATCGCCGAGTTCGCCCGCAGTCCCAAGGGCCGCCGCATCACCGACCAGGTCAAGCACGCGGCCAACGACCCGCGCAACCGGGCGAAGGCGCAGCAGCTGCTGCGCAAGTTCCGCAAGCGCTAGTTCCCGAGAGCCGGTTCCCCGCCCAGCGCGGGCTTCGGCGTGTCGACCGCCTGTCTCGGCAAGTCACGGACCACGGGCGTGTCGCGGACCACGTGCATGTGGCGAACTTCGTCCTGCCGCACGGGTTCCTCGGGTTCGGGGTCCGGTTCCGGGTCCGGCACGAGGGACAGCCTGGGCCGTGACGGCTCGGACGGCGGCAGTGCCGGCGGGATGCCCATGACCGGGTTGCGGTGGATCGGCCGGGTCGCGAAGTCCGCCGGCAGCCGCCGCAGGTCGATCATCGGCGTGAACCGGTCTGTCGGGTCTGTCCGGTCTGTCGTCGACGGTGTGGGCGCGGCCTGCGGGGGCGGCTGTTCGCGGTCACGCCTGAGCACGACGGACGTCAGCAGACAGCCCAACGCGAACGCCAACGCGCACAACCCGACCACGAACACCACGCCCGACACCACCGCACTCCCCTCAAGCACCGACGCGCCGCCCGTCAGTGCCCGTCTGCTCCGAACTCGCCCGCGAACCTTTCCGCGCCGAACCCTTCGGCTCCTTCTGCGCCGAACCCGTCTTGGCCGAACCGGTCTTCGCCGACCCACCCGAGGCGGGACCCACCTGGGCCGCGTCCTGCTGCGCGGAACCGCCCTGCACCGAACCCGTCTGGGCCGAACCCGTCTGGGCCGGTCCCACGGGTTCCGCGCTCACCCGTGCGGAACCCGCCTGTGCCGAACTCGTCTGCGCCGGGCCCACCTCGGCCGGACTCACCTGAGCCGGACTCGGCTGCCCCGAACTCGGCTGGACCGCGCTCACCTGAGCCGCACTCACCTGAGCCGTGTTCACGTCGGCCGCGTTCACCTGGGCCGCACTCACCTGCTCCGGAGCCACCTGCCCGGCGCTTGCCTGCCCGGCGCTTGCCTGCCCATCGCCTACCTGCCCGGCGGTCGCCTGCGCCGCGGTCGTCTGCTCGGGAATCAGGTTCGGCACCCGGTCCGCCGCCTCGTCCAGCGCGATCCGGGCCGCCGCGACCTGCGCCGCCACCGTCTGGCGCAGCTCACGCAGCGCATCCGCCTGCTGCTGGATCTCGGCAGTCCGCCGCGCCGTCTCACGCACCGCGAGCTTGATCAGGAACGCCGCCCGCGCCTTGACCAACTGCTCCTGCTCCGCGAAGTGCCGCTCGGCCTCGTGCCGCTGCCTGGCCATGGTCAGCTCGAAGAAGTTCTGCGCCTTGGTCCGCTTGGCGTCGGACTCGGACTCCAACCGACCACACCGCTCCTCGGCCTCCCGCACCAGCCGCTCACCCTCCCGCTCGGCCTTCACCACGGCGGCGGCGCACTCGGCAGCGACCTCCTCCGCGCGTGCCTTGAGGTGCGCCTCGACCTCCACCTGACGGCGTTCCAGGTCGACTTCGTGCTGCTCCAACTCGGCGGCCCGACGGTTGGCGGCCTCACGCTGCTCACGGGCGCGGGCATCGGCCTCGGCGCACCGCTCCGCCAGCTCGTCCTCCACCCCGCGCCGGTACTCCGCCATCTCGGCCTCGGTGCGCTCACGCAGGGCCGCGACATCGCGCTCGGCACGCAGGCGCAGGTCGTTCGACTCCTCCTCGGCCATCATGAGCATCCGGTGCATGCGCTCGCCGGCGCCCGTGGTCGTGCTGGGCGACATCTCCAGCCGCTCGATCCTGGTCCGGGCGTGCTCCAGGTCGCGCCTGGTCATCTCCAGCAGCTTGCGCAGGTCGGCCGCCTGGGCCAGCGCCTCGGCGCGGTCGAGGCCGAGGTACTTGAGCTGTTCTTCGAGGTTCTCCAGGTGCTCGATCACCTGACCCCGGTGGAATCCCCGGTAGACCACGTCGAAACCCGTGTGCAGCGGAACAATCTCCGGCTCTTTCGCACCCATGGCGGCCCCACTCGTCTGAAGATTGGCCGAGGTGCCGAGCGTAAGGCACCCGAGCGGCTCGTGACCACCCTCGACTACCCGCTCCGGACACCGTCCATGCGCGCCGCTGGCAGCGGAAACACCTATGGGGAAGATCTACTCAGGATCGCCGGACGTCACCCGATAGTGTTATTTGGACAAAGGAATCCACCGAAAAAGAATGCGTGCCGCGATAATCACCAACCTTCGGCAATCCATAAGTTCACACGAAACAGTGACGTCTCAGTTGGCGGGCGATGCCTACCCGTGAGTAACGAGGAACTAGGCTGGTCGGGTGACCGTCGAGCCGCTGCCCCTCACCGGTGAGCGCACCGTCCCCGGCATCGCCGCCGAGAACTACTGGTTCCGGCGGCACGAGGCGGCGTACCTGGATCTGGTCCGGCACTGCGCCGGCGTGGTCGTGCTGGAGGCCGGCTGCGGCGAGGGTTACGGCGCCGCGTTGATCGCCGAGCACGCCGCGCGGGTCGTCGCGCTCGACTACGACGAGATCACCGCCGCACACGTCGGCCGCGCGTACCCGGAGCTGGCCGTGCTGCGCGGGAACCTCGCGTCGCTGCCGCTGCGGGACGCGAGCGTGGACGTGGTGGCGAACCTCCAGGTCATCGAGCACCTGTGGGACCAGGAGGGCTTCCTCGCCGAGTGCGCGCGGGTGCTGCGGCCCGGTGGGCGGCTGCTGGTCACCACGCCCAACCGGATCACGTTCTCCCCCGGCCGGGACACCCCGCTCAACCCGTTCCACACCCGTGAGCTGGCACCCGCCGAGCTGGCCGAACTGCTGGTCGGCGCGGGCCTGCGGGTCGAGGTGCTGGCCGGTCTGCGGCACGGCCCCGGGCTGCGCCGGCTGGACGAGCGGTTCGGCGGGTCGATCATCGACGCGCAGGTGGCCGTGGTGGTGGAGGGCGGCGAGTGGCCCGCCGACCTGCTGGGCGCGGTGGCGTCGGTGCGCAGCGAGGACTTCGAGATCACCACCGACGACCTGGACGCGAGCCTTGACCTCGTCGCCGTGGCGGTGCGCCCGTGACGCACGAGGGGATGTTCTGCCTGGTGCTGCACAGCCACCTGCCGTGGCTCGCGCACCACGGCGCCTGGCCGGTCGGCGAGGAGTGGCTGTACCAGGCGTGGGCGCACTCGTACCTGCCGGTGGCGGACCTGCTGGAGCGGTTCGCCGCCGAGGGCCGCGAAGACGTGCTCACGCTGGGCGTCACGCCGGTCCTGGCCGCCCAGTTGGACGATCCGTACACGCTGCGGGGTGTGCACGACTGGCTCGGGAACTGGCAGCTGCGGGCGCACAGCGCGTCGTCCCGGCTGCCGGACCTCGCTTCGCGCGAGCACCGTTCGTCAGCTTGGGCGTTGGAGCGGTTCGAGACGCGGTGGCGGCACGGTTTCTCGCCGTTGCTGCGGTCCTTGGTGGACTCGCGGGTGGTCGAGCTGCTGGGCGGACCGGCCACGCACCCGTTCCAGCCGCTGCTCGACCCCCGGCTGCGGGAGTTCTCGTTGCGGACCGGGCTCGCGGACACGGCGTACCGGATCGGGTCGACGCCGGAGGGCATCTGGGCGCCGGAATGCGCCTACGCGCCCGGTCTTGAGGACGACTACGCGCGGGCCGGTGTGCGGCGGTTCCTGGTGGACGGGCCGTCGCTGCGCGGCGACACGTCCGCCGGTCGGCCGGTCGGCTCGTCGGACGTGGTGTGCTTCGGGCGTGACCTTGAGGTGTCGTACCGGGTGTGGTCGCCGAAGGTCGGCTACCCGGGCGACCCGGCGTACCGGGACTTCCACACCTACGACCACCCCAGCGGGCTCAAGCCGTCCCGGGTGACGGGGAAGAACGTCGCGCCGTCGGACAAGCGGCCGTACGACCCGGAACTGGCGGCGGACGCCGTGCAGCGGCACGCGGCGGACTTCGTGGACACGGTGGTGCGGCGGCTGCGGGCGTTGAAGGAGCAGCACGGCAAGCCGTCCCTCGTGGTCGCCGCGTACGACACAGAGCTGTACGGGCACTGGTGGCACGAGGGTCCGGCGTGGCTGGAGGCGGTGCTGCGGCTGATGCCGTCGGCGGGGGTGCGGGTGACGACGCTGCGCGGCGCCGTCGAGGCCGGGCACGTCGGCACGCCGGTCGAGCTGCCGCCGTCGTCGTGGGGCACGGGCAAGGACTGGCAGGTGTGGAACGGGCCCCAGGTCGGCGACATCGTGGACGGCAACGCTTCCGTGCAGCGGGACCTGCTCGCGCTCGACTTCTCGGGTGTGGTGCGCGACCCGGTCGCCGACCAGGCGGTGCGCGAGGCGCTGCTGGCGTTGTCGAGCGACTGGGCGTTCATGGTCACCAAGGACTCGGCCGCCGACTACGCCCGGTACCGGGCCAAGCTGCACGCGGACCGGTTCGCCGAGCTGGCGGCGCTGCGGCGGGCCGGACGCGGGCAGCGGCGGGCGGCCGAACTGCGGCGGGTCGACGGTCCTTTCGGGCACCTCGACGCGCGGGGGTTGGCCCTGTCGTGACGGTGCGGAGATGCGAGGATGGCCCATGCGCGTGCTGATGTTGTCGTGGGAGTACCCGCCGGTCGTCGTGGGTGGGTTGGGTCGGCACGTGCACGCGCTGGCCGGTCACCTGGCCGCGCAGGGGCACGACGTGGTCGTGCTGTGCCGCCAGCCGGCGGGGACGGACGCGATCACGCACCCGACGTCCGACTCCGTGGTCGACGGGGTGCGGCTGATCCGGGTGGCCGAGGACCCGACGCACCTGGTGTTCGAGCGGGACCTGGTGGCGTGGACGCTGGCCATGGGCCATGCCATGACGCGCGCCGGGTTGACGTTGCTGCGCGGTTGGCGGCCGGACGTGGTGCACGCGCACGACTGGCTCGTGACGCATCCGGCGATCGCGTTGGCCGACGCGTCCGGCGCTCCGTTGGTGGCGACCGTGCACGCGACCGAGGCGGGGCGCCACAGCGGGTGGCTGTCGCAGACGTTGAACCAGCAGGTGCACTCGGTCGAGTGGTGGCTGGCGAACCGGGCGGACGCGGTGATCACGTGCTCGTCGGCGATGCGGGCCGAGGTGGCGCACCTGTTCGACGTGGAGCCTTCGTCGGTCACGGTGCTGCACAACGGCATCGAGCCGCGGCGGTGGCGGGTGCGTTCGAGCGACGTGGCCGCCGCCCGTGCCGCGCACAGTCCGGGCGGTGCGCCGTTGCTGCTGTTCTTCGGGCGGCTGGAGTGGGAGAAGGGCGTGCAGGACCTGCTCGCGGCGCTGCCCCGGATCCGGCGGGCGTGGCCGGGCACCCGGCTGGTCGTGGCCGGGTCGGGGATGAGCCGGGACTGGCTGGTGGAGCAGGCGCGCAAGCACAAGGTGCGGCGGGCGGTGGACTTCGTCGGGCACCTGTCGGACCGCGCGCTGGCGGCCACGTTGGCGGCGGCGGATTCCGTTGTGCTGCCGAGCAAGTACGAGCCGTTCGGCATCGTGGCACTGGAAGCCGCCGCCGCCGGCACCCCGCTCGTGGCGTCGACCGCGGGAGGTCTGGGCGAGGTCGTGCTGGACGGCGTCACCGGCCTGTCGTTCGCGCCCGGTGACGTGGACGGTCTGACCACGGCGGTCCGGTCCGTGCTGGACGACCGCCCGTCGGCCCAACGCCGCGCCCGTGCCGCGAAAGCCCGCCTGGCGACCGACTTCGACTGGTCGAAGATCGCCGCCGACACCGCCGCCGTCTACCGGTCCGCCCGCGTCCACGACCATCCCGCGTTCGGCCGCCCCAAGATCCCCACCGGCAACGTCTTCCTCTGACGGGACGCCCGAGCCCTCAGAGGGTGAGGACGATCTTGCCGGTGGTCCGGTTGGCTTCACCGAACTCGTGCGCCTTCACGACGTCCACCAGCGGGAACGTTTCGGCGACCAGGACGTTCAGCTCACCGCGTTCCACCAGTCCGGCCACGTGCTGCAGCCCGGCGTGGTCAGGGGCCACGAAGAACGTGGTGGCCCGTACGCCCAGTTCCTCCGCCGCCACCCGGAGTTCCGGCAGCAGACCGGGGTTCGTCATGCCGACGTACACGCCGCCCGGCTTGAGCACCCGCATCGAACGACGCACGTAGTCGTCACCGCCGATCAGGTCGAGCACCGCGTCGACGTCCTCCAGCTCGGCGAAGTCCCGGGTCGTGTAGTCCACCAACTCGTCCGCGCCCAACTCGCGCAGCAGGTCGTGCTTCGCCGCACGCGCGGTGCCGATCACGTGGGCGCCCAGGGTCTTGGCGAGCTGCACGGCGAGGTGCCCGACACCACCGGCTGCGGCGTGCACCAGCACCCGGTCACCCGGCTTGACCTTGGCGGCCTCGGTGAGGGACTGCCACGCGGTCAGCGCGGCCAGCGGCAGGGCCGCCGCGTGGACGTGGTCGACGTTGGCCGGCTTGCGGGCGAAGTGCCTCGCGGGGGCGGCCACGTACTCGGCGTACGCACCGGCCGCGCGCGGGAAGTGGGGCATCCCGAACACCTCGTCGCCGACCTCGAACCGGTTCTCCCCGGCCGGCACCGACACCACCACGCCGGAAACGTCCCAACCCGGCACCCACGGCGTGGTCAGCCAGTAGCCGTCCTTCCGCACCTTCCAGTCGACCGGGTTCACGCCGGCCGCGCGCACCTCGACCACGATCTCGTCCAGTCCCGGCACCGGCCGCGCGACGTCCCCGACCTTCATGACCTCGGGCTCGCCGAAGGCCTCGACCGTCACCGCTCGCATCTCGTTCGTCATGGTCAACAGCTTCACAGGGGTGGTACCTCTTGTGAAGAAGGCACCTGAATGGTATCTAGGTACCTTGTGTATACCGTCCCTGACCTGCGTGCCCATGGCGGCGCGGACGCGTTCCTTCGGAATTGCGCGTCACGTGCCGTTCTCGACCTGTTGACCAACAAGTGGGTGTGCCTGGTGATCGGCGCCCTGCGGCCCGGCACGTTGCGGTTCGGCGAACTCCGCCGCCGGCTCGACGGCATCACCCAGAAGATGCTCACCCAGACCTTGCGCGACCTGGAACGGGCGGGCCTCGTGCACCGCGCCGTCTACCCGAGCGTCCCACCGCGGGTGGAGTACAGCCTCAGCCCGTTGGGCGCCAACGTGGGCGGTCTGATGGACGCGATCCGGGTCTGGTCGGAGACCCACATCGACGACATCCGCCGTGCGCAGGAGGAGTACGACCGGAAGGCGGGCGAGGAGTTGCAGCCGGTCTAGGAGCCGTTCCGGGACTGCTCCAAGGCCTCCTGGGCCTTGCGGGCCATGTCTGCGACGGCGGCACGGCGCACGGCGTCGGCCTCGTAGTCCGCGCGGCGGTCCTTGACGACTTTCGCCGGGATGCCCACAGCGATCTTGAAGTCGGGCACGTCGCCCCGCACCACGGCGTGCGCGCCGATCACGCACCCGCGCCCGATCCGCGTGCCGCGGGTGACGGTGACCTTCGTGCCCAGCCAGCAGTCCGGCCCGATGCGCACCGGTGACTTCACGATGCCCTGGTCCTTGATCGGCAGGGTGACGTCGGCCGTCACGTGGTCGAAGTCGCAGATGTACACCCAGTCGGCGATCAGCGTGGCCGCGCCGATCTCCACGTCCAGGTAGCAGTTCACCGTGTTGTCCTTGCCGAACACGGCCTTGTCGCCGATCCGCAACGACCCCTCGTGACAGCGGATGGCGTTGCCGTCCCCGATGTGCACCCACCGGCCGATCTCCAGCCGCCCGTAGCCGGGCCGGCAGTGCAGGTCGATGTTCTTGCCCAGGAACACCATCCCGCGCAGCACCACGTGCGGGTTCGCAATCCGGAACCGCAACAGCCTCCAGTACCGCACCAGGTACCACGGCGTGTAGGCGCGATGCCTCACCACCCAGCGCAGTGACGCGAGGGTGAGGAACCTGGCCTGCGCCGGGTCACGGCGCGACCGACGCCACCTCGTCCACACCGGCGCACCCCACATGCTCGTCACGCAGGCAGGGTAACTGTGACATCGCCGCTGCTCCGCAGACGGCGGCCAGGTCGCCCGCATCGATGCCCACCGGGGCCACCGCCCGCCGTCTGCGGAGCAGCGGCAAACTAACCGAGTGACTACTCCGCTCATCATCGACACCGACCCCGGTGTGGACGACGCCCTGGCCATCGCGCTCGCCGCCGCCAGCCCCGAAGTCGAGTTGATCGGGGTGACCACCGTCTTCGGCAACGTCTCCCTGGAGAACACCACCCGCAACGCCTTGCGGCTGCTGGCACTCCTGGGCCGTGACGACGTTCCGGTCGGCGTTGGCGCGTCCCGACCGCTGATCCACCCGCACCCGCACCTGTCCAGCGCGCACGGCGCCGACGGGCTCTCCGGCTACGCCCACACCCTCCCCGAACCGACCCGCGGCCCGGACCACCGTGACGCCGTCACGCTGATGCGTGAACTCCTCGAACAAGCCGACCGTCCCGTCACGATCGTCCCCATCGGCCCGCTGACCAACATCGCGCTGCTGCTCGCCGCGCACCCCCACCTGAAGCCGAAGATCGGCCGACTCGTCGTCATGGGTGGCGGGGTGCAGGGTGGCAACGTCACCGCCACCGCCGAGTTCAACCTCTGGAGCGACCCCGAAGCCGCCCGCCGCGTGCTGGTCGAGGAGGACGTGCCGACCACGCTCGTCCCGATGGACCTGACCCGCCGCTGCGCGGTGAGCGCCCAGTGGTTGACCGACCTGGCCAAGACCTCCGACGTCGCCGCCACGCTCGTCGGCCTCACCCCCGACTACCTGGAGACCTACCGGCGTTTCCTCGGCTGGGACGGGATGGCGGTGCACGACGCGGTCGCGGTGGCGGAGGCGGTTCGGCCGGGAATCCTGACGAGCACCCCGTTCCCGGTGGACGTCGACTGCTCGTTCGGCCCGAACCGGGGCGCGCTCGTGGTGGACCAACGGCTGGAGGTGGACAAGCCGAAGACGCTCGACATCACGATGGACGCCGACCTCGACGGCCTGCGCTCGTTCCTGTTCGAGAGGCTGGCACATCTGGCGGGCTGACTGCTCCTGACAGGATCGTTGGACGTGTCCGTAGCAGATGACGCCGCGCACGTTCGGCACCGCGTGCAGCAGTGGCTCCAGTCCGATGTGCTGCGGACCCGGTCACGGCCGGATGTGAGGATCGCGGCATGAACTCGATCTTCGTCTTCGTCCACGGCACAGGCGGCAACTCGTTCCAGTGGGCGCCCATGACCCGCGAGTTGACCCTGCGCGGCCACCGGGCACTCGCCGTCGACCTGCCCGGCCACGGCTTCGGCGCCACGTTCACGGCGGCGTACCAAGCACCCCAGGACCCGGCCGCGCTCGCCACCGCGCCGGCCGGCGCGGCACGGGTGAGCCACGCCGACGCCGTCGCGCACGTCATCGACGTGGTGCGGCGGGCGGCCGAACTCGGGCCGGTCGTGCTGGTCGGGCACAGCCGGGGAGGGATGACCGTGACATCGGTGGCGAACGCGGTGCCCGACCTGCTCCACCGGGTCGTCTACCTGTCCGCGTGGTGCTGCGTCGAGCTGGGCGCCGCCGGGTACATGGCGGAGCCGGAGAACGCGTCGAGCCTCCTCGACGACCTCGCTGACGTACTCGCGGCCGACCCGGCCGACCTGGGGGCATTCCGGTTGAACTGGCGCACCGCTAACCCGGCCGTGCTGACGAAGCTGAAGACCGCGCTACTGGACGAGGGCACGGAATCGGAGTTCCTGGCCGCCCTGAACACCCTGGAGCCGGACGACAGCCTGGACTCGGGCGACGACCGCGTCGATCCGACCGTCTGGAGCCACCTGCCGCACACCTACATCCGGCTCACCGCGGACCGATCCCTGCCGATCGAACTACAGGACCGGTTCATCCGCGAGGCGGACGCCCTGACGCCGGGCAACCCGTTCGACGTGCACAGCGTCCACACCAGCCACCTCGGGCCGCTCGTCCACCCGGAGGAAGTCGCCACCCTGCTCTCCGGGCTGGTGATGCCCGGCAGCAGCTGACCCCTGCACGCCCACCGGACAACACCCCATCCGACAAGATCAAACTATCGACGAGGTCATTCTGTTAGGACTTCCCAGTGCGCTCGGCGTGCGCGAGTAGGTAGATCGGGCGGCGGCCGACCCTGGTCAGCGCCACGGTCGCCTCACCCGATCCGCTGAGCTTCAGCCTCGGCCGCAACGCGTTCGGGTCAACGTCCAGGCCGCGCACCAGGATCTCCAGCCGCCCGACGTCGTGCGCCCGCAGCACCGACCGCAACGTCTTCTCGCTGTAGTGCCCGTGCTCCACCACCCGGAACGCCCGCACACCCGGCGGCGGCGTGGGACCGGTCAGGTAGGCGATCCGCTCGTCCAGCTGCGCCAACCCGTGCCGCGCCGCGTAGTGCCGCACCAGCCCCGCCCGCACCACCGCGCCGTCCGGGTCGACCAGCCACTCGTCGGGCTCGCCCACCGGGCAGTCGTCCGGGTCGGCGGAGGTGATCGTCCACTCAGGACCGTCCGACCGCAACACGGTCGCACGCCGCGACACGCCCGGAGTGGCCAGGCCGCGCGTCCACAGGCACGCCTCGCGCACCTGCCCGTCCAACGACACCAGCTCGACCTCGTCCGCCCACGGCGCGACCGCGAAGTCCACGCCCGGCGCGCACTTCACCGCCAGGTCACGCCCCGCATACGCGTCGGCCAGCTCGTCCAACGGGGGCGCGAAGTCGGCCGGGCGCCACGTCCGCCGCCCGGTCGCGTCCCGCCGCGCCGGGTCCGCGATCACCGGGACACCCCGCGACACCGGCCGCAACGCGTCCGCCCGCACCAGCGGCACCCCGTCACCGAGGTTGTGCCGCGCCATGGCCAGCCGCACCGGGTCCAGGTCCGACCCGATCGACCCCTCGGGCAACGCTCCCAAGTCCGCGCCGATCGAGCACGTCACGTCGTGCGCCGGACCGCTGAACCGACGTGCCCGGTGCGCCGCCACCTGATGCGGTGTGGCCTGTTGCAGGGCTTCGGAGGTGAAGAGCCCGTCCCTGAACAAGACCTTGGACGCCTTGCGGCGCAACAACAACGTCTCCAGCACCGCCGCGAAGTGCGTCGGTGACACCTGCTTCGTCAGCTTCACGTCGTCAAGCCGCGACGCGGGCGTCAACGGCAGGTCGGCCAGCGACGACAACGCGGCGCGCCCGGCATCGGAACGCAGGTACGCCACGTCGTCGAGGCTGAACGCGTACCCCATCAGACCGGCTTGCGGCCGGTCACGGAGACGTTGTAGAAGACCTCTCGCGGCAGGACCTTGGACAGCACGTTCTCGTCCACCCAGGCCAACCGCTGCCACGTCTTGTACGCGAACATCGCCCAGCCGTAGCCCAACTTCTCGCGCGGCACGGCGGCCTCGAACGTGCGCACCGGCCAGCCGAACAGCGCCGCCGACAGCTCTTCCGTCACCGCGCGCACGCCGACCGCGCCGGCCGAACGCGCCGTCCGCTCCAGGTCCGCCGGGTCGAACGTGTGCAGGTCCACCACCGCTTCGAGCGCCGCCGCGCGGGACGACTCGTCCAGCTCCTCCTGCGGCCGACGCCAGTCGCTCAGCGGACCGAGTTTCGTCACGTTGGTGGTCAGCCACCACGTCAGCTGCCCGAGCTTGCGGGCGTAGAAGTTGCCCACGTTCGTCGGGTCGCCGGCGAACACGAACTTGCCGCCCGGCTTGAGCACCCGCAGCACCTCGCGCATCGCGGCGGCCACGTCCGGGATGTGGTGCAGCACCGCGTGCCCCACCACCAGGTCGAACGTGTCGTCGTCGTACGGGATGCGCTCGGCGTCGGCCACCCGGCCGTCGACCGGCAGCTCCAGCTGCTTGGCGTTGCGCAGCGCCACCTCGACCATGCCCGGCGACAGGTCCGTCACCGAACCGCGCTCGATCACGCCGCCCTGCATCAGGTTGAGCAGGAAGAACCCGGTGCCGCAGCCCAGCTCCAACGCGTGCTCGTACGGCCCGACGTCACCCGCGACCGCGCGGAACCGGTCGGTGGCGTAGGTGATGCAGCGCTCGTCGTACGAGATGGACCACTTCTCGTCGTACGTGTCGGCTTCCCAGTCGTGGTAGAGCACGTTCGCCAGTTTGGGGTCCTTGTACGCCGCCTGCACTTCCTCTGCGGTCGCGTGCGGGTGGGGCTTGGGATCAACGGCCACTGAACTTCGCCTTCCCCGGCCCGTTCTCGATGAACGACGCCATGCCTGTCTTCTGGTCCTCGGTGGCGAACATCGCCGCGAACAACTGGCTCTCCAGCTTCAGGCCGTTGCCCAGGTCGGTGTCCAGCCCGCCGTCGATCGCGGCCTTCGCGGCGGCGTACGCGCGCACCGGGCCGTTCACGAACTGGCCGGCCCACCGGCGGGCCGCCTCGTACACGTCGTCCGGCGCCACGACCTCGTCCACCATCCCGATCCGCAACGCCTCCTCGGCGCCGACGAACCGGCCGGTGTAGATCAGGTCCTTCGCGCGGGACGGGCCGATCAGCCTCGGCAGGCGCTGCGTGCCGCCCATGCCCGGGATCACGCCGAGCAGGATCTCCGGCTGGCCGACCTTGGCGTTGTCGCCCGCGATCCGCCGGTCCGCGCACAGCGCCAGCTCGAAGCCGCCGCCCAGCGCGTACCCGGTGATCGCGGCCACGGTCGGCTTCGGGATCTCCTCAACCGCGCGCAGCGCCGACGTGAACGAGCCCGCGCGGGACGCCATCTCGGCGTACGACAGGTCGGCCATCTCCTTGATGTCCGCACCCGCCGCGAACACCTTCTGCCCGCCGTAAACGATCACGGACCACACGTCGGCGCGGTCGGCCGCCTCGTGCGCGGCGGACCGGATCTCCTCTTGGACCTGCCTGTTCAGCGCGTTCATCGGCGGGCGGTCCAGCCGGATGGTGCCGATGCCGTCCTCGACTTCGAGCCTCACGAACTCAGCCACAGGTCCTCCTCGACCTCCGCAGGTGCGCCTCGCAGGTTACCCCTCGGTAGCCTTGCGGCGGGCGAAGTACCTGTCACCCGACCGTTGGAGCTCCAACGGCTGGTCGAACGTCTTCGACAGGTTCTCCTCGGTCAGCACGTCCGCCAGCAGGCCCTGGGCCACGATGCCGCCGTCGCGCAGCAGCAGCCCGTGCGTGAAACCGGGTGGGATCTCCTCCACGTGGTGCGTGACCAGCACCGTCGCCGGCGCGTCCGGGTCGAGCGCCAGCTCCGAGAGCCGGGCCACCAGGTCCTCGCGACCACCCAGGTCGAGGCCGGCGGCGGGCTCGTCCAGCAGCAGCATCTCGGGGTCCGTCATCAACGCGCGGGAGATCAGCGTGCGCTTGCGCTCGCCCTCGGACAGGGTCCCGTAGGTGCGGTCGGCCAGGTGCTCGATGCCCATCGTGGCCAGCAGCTCCTTGGCCCGGCCGATGTCGAGCTTGCCGTATTCCTCACGCCACCGGCCCAGCACCCCGTACCCGGCGCTGACGACCACGTCGACGACCTTCTCCTCGGCCGGGACGCGCCCGTTCAACGCCGACGACGACAAGCCGATGCGGGTCTTCAGCTCGGACATGTCGGTCCGGCCGATCCGCTCGCCGAGCAGGTGCACCGTGCCCCTGGTCGGGTGCAGCTCGGCGCCGGCCAGCCGGAGCAGCGTGGTCTTGCCGGCCCCGTTGGGCCCGAGCACGACCCAGCGCTCGTCCAGCTCCACGCTCCAGTCGACGTCCCCGACCAGCGTGGTCTTGCCACGTCGAACCGAAACACCCTGCATGTGGATGACCAGATCTTCGTTTTCCACGCCTGCCCTCGCCCCGGTCGATGCCTCGCCGGCACAGTGTTTCATTGCCTCGGCTCCACGCCGGCGGCGACCTCGCCGCGTGCTGATCCCCAAACCACCCCTCCGGACTGGAAAGATCCGGGGGTATGGCTGCCGACTCGATCCTGCTCGCGGGCCGACCGTTCCCCCTCGGGGCGTACCCGGAGGCCGGAGGTGTGCGCTTCGCGGTCTCGGCACCGCCCGCGGACGCCGTCGAAGTGTGCCTGATCAGCGAAGACGGCACGGAGGAGCGGGTGGAGCTGACCGAGCGCACGTTCGGCGTGTGGCACGGTCTGATCTCCGGCGTGACGCCCGGCCAGCGGTACGGCTACCGCGTGCACGGCCCGTACGACCCGGGCCGCGGCCTGCGGTGCAACCCCGCCAAGCTGCTCATCGACCCGTATGCGACGCGAATCACGGGCACGCTGACCGACCTGGACGCGGCGCTGGGCTACGTGGACGACCCGATGCTCGGCGGCCCGTCCCCGGTCGACTCGCTGGGCAGCGTGCCGCTGTCCGTGGTCACGTCGCCCGGAGGGCCGGACACGGGCGTGAAGCCGGACGTCCCGTTCGAGGAAGCGGTGATCTACGAGCTGCACGTGCGCGGGTTCACCAAGCTGCACCCGGCCGTGCCCGAGCACCAGCGCGGCACGTACCTGGGGATGGCGCACCCGGCCGTGGTGGAGCACCTGGTGCGGTTGGGCGTGACGTCGGTGGAGCTGCTGCCGGTGCACGCGTTCGTGGACGAGCCGCCGCTGATGCGGGCGGGCAGGCACAACTACTGGGGCTACTCGCCGCTGAGCTACTTCGCGCCGCACCCCGGCTACGCCAGCGAGCCGGGCCGGGAGGTGGAGGAGTTCCGCACGATGGTGTCCGCGATGCACGCCGTGGGCATCGAGGTGATCATCGACGTGGTCTTCAACCACACCTGCGAGGGCGGGCCGGAGGGTCCGACGCTGTGCTACCGGGGCTTCGACGCGCCCGGCTACTACCTGCACATCGAGGGCGGCGGCACGCTCGACATCACCGGCTGCGGCAACACGACCGAGGCCGGGTCGCCGCAGTTCGTGCGGCTGGTGACGGACTCGCTGCGGTACTGGGCCACCGAGATGGGCGTGGACGGGTTCCGGTTCGACCTGGCGTCGACGCTGGGCCGGCCCGGTGGCGGCCGGTTCGACCGGGCTTCGGCGATGCTGACCGCGATCACGAGCGACCCGGTCCTGTCCCGGTGCAAGCTGATCGCGGAGCCGTGGGACGCGACCGGCGACGGGTACCGCGTGGGCGATTTCGGCGTGCAGTGGGCCGAGTGGAACGGCCGTTACCGCGACACCGTGCGCGACTTCTGGCGTGGGATGACGAACGTGCGCGACCTGGCGTACCGGCTGTCCGGGTCGTCCGACCTGTACGCCGACGACCTGCGCCGGCCGTGGCAGTCGATCAACTTCATCACCGCGCACGACGGGTTCACGCTGCGGGACCTGGTGTCCTACAACGAGAAGCACAACCTCGCCAACGGTGAGGACAACCGTGACGGCACGAACGACAACCGGTCGTGGAACTGCGGTGTGGAAGGCGACACGGACGACGCGGCGGTGCTGGCGCTGCGGGCGCGGCAGGCGCGGAACCTGTTCGCCACGCTGATGCTGTCCACCGGCACGCCGATGCTGGCGGCGGGTGACGAGCAGTGGCGCACGCAGGACGGCAACAACAACGCGTACTGCCTGGACGACGAGACGTCGTGGATGGACTGGAAGCTCGCCGGCGAGGGTGAGGCGATGCTGGCGTTCGCCCGGCGGGTGATCAACCTGCGCGGCGCGTCGCCGGCGTTGCGGCAGCCGCAGTTCTTCGACGGCCGGACCACGGCGTCCGGTGCGCCCGACCTGGTGTGGTTCCGGCCGGACGGCGAGGAGATGGCCGAGACCGACTGGTTCGACGAGGGCCGCAGGTTCCTCGGCATGTGGATCGACGGGTCGAACAGCCTGTCCCGTTCGCGTGACGGCGAGTTGGTGTCGGACGACTCGTGGCTGCTGCTCATGCACGCCGGGGCGGAGCCGATCGACGTGACGCTGCCGGGGCCCGAGTACGGCGGGCGGTACGAGCCGACGCTCGACTCGACGACGGCGGACGGCTCGCCGTCGGTGGCCGGGACGCTGGGCGCCGGTGCGACGGTCGTGCTGCGCGGTCGCTCCCTGTTGCTGCTCCGGGTGCCGAACTGACCGGTCCGGGTTGCCGGAAACGTCGGCCACCGAGGCAATCCTGCCTGGTGGGAGGCTGTGCGCGGGTCGTGGGTTTCGTGCCACCATGCCGGGGTGGCCCGCCCGTTGCTGACTTGGCGTGACCGCACGATCGACCTCCTGCTGGTGGCGTCGTGCGGGTGTAGCCGGACGCGACGCGGCCGGTCGTCCTGACGCTTGGCGCCGCGTCGCGTCTTGATCGCTACCCCGCCCGATTCGTAGCCATCAGGAGCGACCCCCGTGACCGCGACTCTCGCGCGCGCCGACCTGCACCCGAAACTGGACGTGCGGTTCCTGCGCGACCTCATCCACCCCGAACGCGACCTGTGGACGCCGCGCGAACTGCGTGAGCTGACGTCCGCGGTCGCCTCCGAGCTGACCACGCCGTTGCTGGACATCCTCGACTTCGACCCGGATCGGCGCTGGTGGGCACGGCTCGGGCTGACCGGTGGCGTCGAGCTGTGGCTGCTGAGCTGGCTGCCAGGTCAGGGCACCGAGCCGCACGACCACGGTGGCGCGGCGGGCTCGTTCAGCGTGTTGACCGGTGAGCTGGCGGAGGACTACCGGTACCCCGGTGGGCCGATCCGCAGCGCGTCGCGTCCTGTCGGGAGCGTTTTGGGCTTCGGGGCGGGGCGTGCGCACCAGGTGGTGAACCGCGGCGCCGTCGGTGCGGCGAGCGTGCACGCCTACTCGCCGCCGTTGGTGCCGACGCGGGAGTACGCGAGCCTGGCGGACGTCCCGCACGAGATCCCGCCGTTGCCCGCCCGGCGGCTGCCGTTGGAGCAGCTGCGCGTCCTGGCCGACCTGGAGGGTCCGTGAGTGCCGAGCAGTTGCTGGACGAAGCCCGTCGTGACCTGACCCGCGTGCCGCCGGACCGGCTGGCGGAGCTGTCGGACGTCTTGGTGATCGACATCCGCCCGCACCACGACCGTGCCGCCGAGGGTGAGGTCCCCGGCTCGATCCCGGTGGAGCGGATCGTCCTGGAATGGCGGCTGGACCCGTCCGGCACGCACCGCATCACCGGCTTCACCGCCGACACCACCGTGGTCGTGCTGTGCAACGAGGGCTACGCGTCCAGCCTCGCCGCCCGTGACCTCCAACGCGTCGGCCTGCCCAACGCCACGGACCTGATCGGCGGCTTCCGCGCCTACGCCGCCGCCGGCCTCCCCGTCCGCCCCGGCGCCACCCAAGCCGTCACCTGACCGCCGTCCCGTCCCGTCCCGAGCGTTGAATTCACCCGTCCTGAACGTAGGACTCACCCGTCCCCAACGTAGGACTCACCCGTTCTGAACGTAGGACTCACGCGAGGTTGGGGTGAGTCCTACGTTCAGGACCCGTGAGTCCTACGTTCAGGACAACCGTGTCCTACGTTCGGAACGGATGAATTCAACGTTCAGGACCGGAACCGGGGCTGGGGCGGTAGCGTCTCCAGGTTCGTGTGGAAAGTGCTGACCGGGCTGGTCCTGGTCGTCCTCGTGGTCTGGCGGCCGAGCGTCGCGACGTTCGGCGGGGCCGCGTGCGGCGTGTTGGCCGTGCTCGCCCTGCTGCAACTCGGGTTGCTGGTGGGCGCCGGGCTGTTCGGTGTGCGCGTCCCGTTGGTGGAGATCGGGGTCGGCGGCGAGGTCCGCACGTGGACGCGGCCCCACCTGCGGGTGGTGTGGCGGACGATCCCGCTGCTCTTCGCGGTCGGCCTCACGTCGGTCAAGGCGCACGCCCGCCGTCGGCTGTGGCTGACCGGGCTGACGTCCCTGCTGCTGACCACCGCGGCCACCACTGTGGTCTGGCTCGGCGCGCTGGTCTGGTCCGACTCGGACCAGCCGTTCCTGCGCGGCTTCGCGGTCGCGGGCACGGCGGTGCTGCTCAACTCCCTGTGGCCACGACGCGGCGCGGGCACCACGTCACCCGGCTGGTTCGTGTTCGCCCTGCCCCGCGTGACCGGCCGCACGGCCGCCGAGTTCGACGCCACGCCGATGGTCAACCAGGTGTCCGACGCGCTCGGCGCCGGTGACCTGGACCGGGCCGAGGTGATCGCGAACGACCTCATCGAACGCCACCCGACCCTGCTGGTCGCGATCGGCGCGCACCTCGCTGTGCTGACGTTGCGCACGAAGTACGGCGAGGCGCTGCAACTGGTCAGCGGTCTGATCGGACGCACCGACCTGGAGCAGCGGGACATGGCGTTCGTGCTGGCGGAGATGGCCAGTTCGACCGCCAACGCGATCGAGGGCGGCCAACTGCCCCTGGACGTCGGTCTCCCGGCGGCGAAACGGGCCGTGGACGGCGCGATGCAGTTCGGCTACCCACGCCACCGGTGCACCGGCACGCTGGCGCAACTGGCGTTGATCGAGAACGACCACGCCGCCGCGCTGACCCTCGCCACCCAGGCCAGGAACAGCAGCGAAAGCGGTTTGGCCCGCGCCGACGCCTTGGCCACGATGGCCCGTGCGCAGATGGCGTCGGGCGATAACGCGGCGGCCCGCGTGACGCTCGTCGAGGCACAGGAACTGGCCGGCTGGATGCCCCGCGTCGCGGAAACCACCGCCCGGCTCGGCATCAGCTGAGGACTGAGCACTGAGCACTGAGGACTGCGACAAAGCGGCGCCCGCCCCGAGATCCGAGGCGAGCGCCGCTCCCAGAAAAGAACTCAGTTCGCCAGCACGACCCGGCCCAGCTCGGCCGGTGACGCCAGCAGGTCGTGCCGGGGCAGCACGCGCACCGTGTAGCCCACCGCGCCCGCGTGCGGCAACGGCACCTCGATCTCGTAGTTCCCGTTCCCCGCGTAACGCATCCCGTGCGTGACCACGTCATACAGCTCGTCCGAGTCGCCCACGCGGCCCAACGCCACCTGCACGTCCACCTCGGACGGCTCCAACCCGGCCAGCTCCACCCGCGCACGCACGGCCACCGGCGAACCGAGGTTCGGCGTGACCGACCCGTTCAGCGACATCTCCGACTCCAGCACCCGCACCCGCGTCCACGACGCCCGCAGCCGCTGCCGGTACGCCGCCAACTCCTTCGCGCCACGGAACCCCTCACCGACCACCGAAGCAGCCGACGACGCGGCGGGCGCGTACAGGTTCTCCACGTACTCGCGCACCATCCGCGACGCCTGCACGGCCGGGCCGAGCGACGCCAGCGTGTGCCGCACCATGGCCAGCCACCGGGTCGGCACGCCGTCGTCGCCCCGGTCGTAGAACAGCGGCGCGACCTGGTTGCCGAGCAGGTCGTACAGCGCGGCGGCCTCCAGGTCGTCACGCCGGGTCGGGTCGGTGATGCCGTCGGCGGTCGGGATGGCCCAGCCGTTGCTGCCGTCGTACAGCTCGTCCCACCAGCCGTCGCGGATCGACAGGTTCAGCCCGCCGTTCAGCGCCGACTTCATGCCGGACGTGCCGCACGCCTCCAGCGGGCGCATCGGGTTGTTCAGCCACACGTCGCAGCCCCAGTACAGGTACCGGGCCATGGACATGTCGTAGTCGGGCAGGAACACGATCCGGTGCCGCACGCCCGCGTCGTCGGCGTAGCGCACGATCTGCTGGATCAGCGCCTTGCCGCCGTCGTCGGCCGGGTGCGACTTGCCCGCGACGACCAGCTGCACCGGCCGTTCCGGGTGCAGCAGCATCGCGCGCAGCCGCTCCGGGTCGCGCAACATCAGCGTGAGCCGCTTGTACGTCGGCACGCGGCGGGCGAAGCCGACGGTCAGCACGTCCGGGTCGAACACCGAGTCGGTCCAGCCCAGCTCCAACGCCGACGCGCCGCGCTGCAACCACGACGCGCGCGTGCGGCGGCGGACCTCGCCGACCAGCTTGGCGCGCAGCTCGTTGCGCAGCTCCCACAGCCGCTGGTCGGTGACCGGCTCGAACCCGTGCAGGCCGACGCCCGAGTCCTCGGAGTCGCCGAGCAGCCTGCTCATCTCGGTGGCGGCCCACGTCGGACCGTGCACGCCGTTGGTGACCGAGCCGATCGGCACCTCGGACGCGTCGAAGCCGGGCCACAGGGCGCGGAACATGTCACGGCTCACGCGACCGTGCAGCTTGGACACGCCGTTGGCGCGCTGTGCCAGCCGCAGGCCCATGTGCGCCATGTTGAACAGGCCGGGGTTCTCCTCGGCGCCGAGGGCGAGGATGCGCTGGGTGTTCACGCCCGGCAGCAGCGTCTCCGGGCCGAAGTAGTGCTGGACCAGGTCCACCGGGAACCGGTCGATGCCCGCCGGGACGGGCGTGTGCGTGGTGAACACCGTGCCCGCGCGGACCGCCGCCAACGCCTGGTCGAAGTCCAGGCCCTCGACGGTGACCAGCTCGCGGATGCGTTCGAGGCCGAGGAACCCGGCGTGGCCCTCGTTGGTGTGGAACACCTCCGGCGGGGTGTGGCCGGTCAGCTCGCAGTACGTGCGCACGGCCCGCACGCCGCCGATGCCGGCCAGGATCTCCTGCCGGATGCGGTGGTCCTGGTCGCCGCCGTAGAGGCGGTCGGTGACGCCGCGCAGGTCCTCGTCGTTCTCCTCCACGTCGGAGTCGAGGAGCAGCAGCGGGATGCGGCCGACCTGCGCCTTCCAGATCTTGGCCCGCAGCACCCGGTCGCCCGGCATGGCGACGTGCACCAGGATCGGCGCGCCGGACGGCTCGGTGAGCAGCTCCAGCGGCAGGCCGCGCGGGTCGAGGACGGGGTAGTGCTCGATCTGCCAGCCGTCCAGGCTCAGGCCCTGCCGGAAGTAGCCGGACCGGTAGAGCAGACCGACCGCGATCAGCGGAACGCCCAGGTCGGAGGCCGCTTTCAGGTGGTCGCCGGCCAGCACGCCGAGACCGCCGGAGTAGTTCGGCAGGGCCTCGGTGACGCCGAACTCCATGGAGAAGTAGGCGATCGCCTTCGGCAGCGGCTGGAGCTCGTAGTTGCCGTGCTCCCGACGCTGCTGGACCTCGTCCTGGCGGCGCTGGAACCAGCGCGGCCCGGTCGTGTAGCGGTGCAGGTCGTCGGCCAGCGCGCGGGCGTGGGCGAGGAACTGCTCGTCGGCGGACAGCGCGTCGAGGCGTTCGGGCGCGACCACGGAGAGCAGGCGCAGCGGATCACCGCTGTCGGCCCACAGCTCGGGGTCGACCGACGCGAACAGGTCCTGGGTCGGCTGGTGCCACGTCCAGCGCAGGTTCGTGGCGAGGGTGCCCAGGGCCGTCAACGGCTCGGGCAGGCTGGCTCGGACGGTGAACCGGCGAAGTGCTCGCATGGCGTCGGACCTTATCCCCCATCCAGCGGTGCGGGACAACCGTCACCCGGACCGATGCAGGGACCGATACAGCTTCACCTGCGGTTACAGGCTCCCGCGTGTTCTTTCGTACACACCCCGTCACTGTTGACGCAACCAGCGTCATCCGGTCAGGGTCGCGCACCGCTCGCTCAGCTCACGGACTCGGGCCGTGAGCGCGTCCAGGTCTCCGTCGTGCGCGTCTGCGTCGGCCACTGCCACCAGCAACCGCGAGTAGTCGGCCATGAGCGCCCGGAACCGCCGGTCGAACTCGTGGCCCTGCCCCGCGGTGTGCCGCCGGTCCAGGTCGATGACCTGCTGCGCGAGGACCGCCGTCTCGGCGCTCAGCACGCTGCGGGCGTCGGCCGACTCGTCCCGTCGCGCCGCACGGGTCACGGCGAGCCTGCCGGCGCGGCGCGCACCCGCGTAGAGGGCGAGCGAACCGGCCACCACGGCCCCGAGCGCCGCCGCCGCGACGAGGTACCGGGGCAGGGACGGGTTGATGGTGCGGGCGCCGTCGGGCAGGGTGCCGGCCTTCACGAGGAGGTCGTAGTTGACCACCGCGACCTTCAGCGCCTCCAGCGGCCGGTCGGGGAACTGGTCGACACCGCGGCCGATGACCGTCTCGGCGACCGCCGCCCGGCCGAAGTTCCCGTCGTCCCGGTCCGGGATGAGGGCGCAGCCGTAGCGCTCGTAGTCGTCGTCCTCGCGGCTGAGCACCAGCACGATCGTGCCGTCGGCCGCGCGTTCGACGTCGGCGCAGGCCGCCCGCCGGTCCGCGCCGGACGGGAGCAGCACGACGACGAGCCGCCGGTTGCCGATGACCCGCTCGGCCGCCGCCTGGTCGATCCCGGTCCCGGGCGCGGCGTAGACCGAGGACGACCGCACCTGCCGCGCGATCGGCCCGTCGAGCACGCCGCCCGACCACAGCGCCCACCCGGCCAGGACCAGGCAACCGAGGACCGCGACGCCGAACGGCGTGCGGAGGAAGCGCTTCACACGAGCCTCCCCGCGAGGTAGACGTCCGGTCGGTAGTCGGCGCGGCCCAGCGCGCGGGCGGCGGCGTCCAGCTCGGCCTCGGCGCCGTCCAGCAGGGTCCGCACGTGCCGGTCCGGCAGGTCGTTCGCCAACGCCTCCCCCGCCGCGCCGAGCTTGCCGATGCCCCGGGTGAGGTGCGGGTCGCGGGTCAGGCCGGACACCTCGACGGCCAGCGCCGTGAGGCCGGCGAGACGCGCGTTCGTGCTGTTCACCGGCGCGCGACCCGTCCTCCGGAGCACGGTCCGGGCGGACAGCGCCAGGAACACCACGACGCAGCCGGTGAACAGCCAGGGCAGCGCGGGCAGCGCCACCCGCAGCGGATCGGGCGGCTGGTAGGGCAGCGGGCGGTCGAACAGGCCCGCGTAGCGGACGTCGGCGACGCGGGCGAGGTAGGCGGCGAGCACGTTGCGCTGCGGGTAGTCGTAATGGCTGAGCCGGTCGCCGAACTGACCGTAGAAGCTCGCGGCGACCAGCTCGTCGAAGTCGGCGGCGTGCGGGCCGTGGTACTCGATCCACCACCCGTAGAGCACCACGATCGGGGTGTCGGGGAACAGCCCGGCCAGCGCGGGGCCGTACTGCGGCACGGGTTCGCCGAACGGCTGCCGCGGCAGCGCCACGTACAGCGCGGGGCGGTCCGGGAAGGCGGCCGACGCGGACTGCTCGGGCACCCGGTCGAGCGTCGCGCCCTCGGCGGTGTGCACGCCCGTGCGACGCAGGTCGTCGGCGACGGCGGCCAGTTCCGCTTCGGTCGGGTCACGCCACGTGTGCTGGTCGACCGACTCCGGCTCCGGCCGGTCGTTCAGCGCCGCGATCAGGGTCACGAGCTGGTCGGTCACGTCACCGGTGGCGAACTCGGCCCGCCAGCCCGCGACCCGGTCGGCGGACGACTGGTACAGCCCGCCGCTCACCTGGGTGCCGATCACCCGGACGGTCACGTCGTCCACCTCGCGGACGCTCTTGCGCTCGTCCTCGTCCAGTCCGGGCGGCGCGACCAGGATGCGCACGTCGTCGTCACCGATGACGTCCCGCACGCGCTCGTCGTCCCACGACGCGATGGCGCCCGGCAGGCGGACCACGTCGTCGGCGCGCACCAGGGCCGCCATCTCGTCCACCGACGGCACGGTCACGTCGCCCAGCTCGCCCGCCTCCCCTTCCCCGATGGCGGCGGACGGCGAGGGCGACCGGCCGTAGCTGACGTCGACGTCCTGCCCCTGGGAGAGCAGGAAGACCACCAGGACGGCCACCGCGGCGGCCAGCGAGCCCCAGCGCACCCACTCGGTCCGCTTACTCATCGGCGGCCCGCCACAGCGCGTCGGCCCGTTCCGCGCAGTCGGCGGCGGTCCGGGCCGCGGCCGTGCCGCCACGGTCGGCGACGAGGGCTTCGGCACGGGCCAGCAGCCGCTCGGCCTCGGCCACCTCACCGCGCGCCGCGTCCCGGCTGATCGCGGCGCTCCCGATCGCGGCCCGAGCCGCCGACCAGGCGACCAGCCGCTCCCGTTCCCGTGCCCGGAATCGGGGAACCACCACCACGGCGAACCCCGCCGCCACGATCAGCGCGCCGCCGATCGGCCACACCAGCCAGGTCAACGACATGCGCAAGCACTCCACGTGGTCGGACGAGCGAAAACTGGATCGGCCGATTCTCCACAACCACGTCCCGCTGTCCATCCCCCGGCACGACGCGCGGCCCCATCAGCGAACGTCGACGCCACACAGTGCACGAGGCACAGTGGACGGGTGCCGGACTCCGATGCCGAACTCGCCGTCCGATCCGCCGTGGCCGGGGCCGACGTCGTCCGGTCGTTCTTCGGCGGTCCGCTGGAGCGGATCGCCAAGGAGTCGGGCGACTTCGCCACCGAGGCGGACGTCGCCGCCGAACGCGCGATCATCGCCATCCTGCGCGGCGCGCGTCCCGAGGACCGGATCACCGGCGAGGAACTCGGCGACGTGGGCCCGCCCGCTTCCGCCCGGTCGTGGCTGGTCGACCCGCTGTGCGGAACGGCCAACTTCTCCGCCGGCACACCGCTCGTCGCGGTCAACGTCGCTCTTCGCGTCGGTGAGGGCATCGTCGCGGCGGCGGTGGCCGACCCGTTCTCGGGCGAGGTGTTCTGGACCGACGGCGAGGTCGCCCGGGTCCGTGCCGCAGGCCAGGACGTGCCACTGGCGCCGGACGCGGCGAGTCGCCTGGTCGACGTCAACGTCGACCCGCCGTTCCCGAACCGCGACCGGTTCCTGGCCGCGCGACTGCTGCACGACCGGGCGTTCGGTGACGCGTTCGGCGCACGGGTGCTGTCGACATCGCTGGCGCTGGCGTGGGTGGCCGCCGGGCGGCGAGTGGCCTACGTCACCGACGGGGACGTGCGCGACAGCGTGCACTTCGCGGCCGGCATCGCGCTGTGCCGGGCTGCGGGGTGCGTGGTGACCGGTCTGGCCGGACAACCTCTCCACCACGGCGCCCAAGGGCTCGTGGCCGCGTCCGACGGCGCCACCCACAGGACGCTCATCCGGATGATCACCGGCCAGGCAGACCCGCACGGGTGGCCGGTGGATGTCGATCAGTGAACGACTCGGCGGATCGTCGCCCGAACGGTAGCGGCGTGGCAACGGAGCGGTAACGATCAAGAGGTGGGATTCTGTCTTCCATGGCGAGACGAATGCCGTCACCAAGTTTGGTGATCCACCCATAAGGGGTAGGACCAAACAGGAGTCCGGTGATGTTCCATCCGATCGCTGCGGGCAGACTTGCACGTGCACGCGTCACACCAGGTGAGAAGGGCGCTGCCGATGAGCGGACGACTCGGGATCGATGACGTCTCCCCGACCGTGAGCAACGGTCGCTACCCGGCGAAGGCCGTGGTCGGCGAGCACGTTCCGGTCGAGGCGACGGTGTGGCGGGAAGGGCACGACGCCGTCGCCGCCACCGTCGCGTGGCGGGGACCGAACGACCGGGTCGCCAGACAAACGCGCATGGTCCCGCACGGCGTCGGCCTCGACCGCTGGGCCGCCACGATCGTCCCCGACGCCGACGGCGCCTGGACGTTCCGCGTGGACGCCTGGAGCGACCCCTGGGCCACCTGGCTGCACACCGTCGAGGTCAAGATCGCGGCCGGCCAGAGCGCCCAGGACCTGGAGAACGACCTCGAATCCGGCGCGCGCCTGCTCGACCGCGTGAGCCGGCGACCGGACCGGCGCAAGGACAAGCCCCTCCTTGTCAACGCCGCGAAGGCGTTGCGCGACGAGCACCGCCCGCTGCCCGAACGGGTCGCGCCGGCCCTAGCCGGCGACGTGCGCCGGATCATGCACGACCACCCGGTGCGCGAGCTGATCACCAAGGGCAGGCCGCAGAAGGTGTGGGTCGACCGGAAACGGGCGTCCTTCGGGTCCTGGTACGAGTTCTTCCCCCGCAGCACCGGCGGCGTGGACGAGGCGGGCGTCGCGGTGCACGGCACGTTCGTCACCGCCGCCAAGGAGCTGGACCGCGTCGCGGCGATGGGCTTCGACGTGGCCTACCTGCCCCCGATCCACCCGATCGGGCGAGTCAACCGCAAGGGACCGAACAACGCGCTCACCGCGACCGAGGACGACCCGGGCTCGACCTGGGCCATCGGCGCGGACGAGGGCGGGCACGACGCGATCCACCCGGAGCTCGGCACGATCGAGGACTTCGACGCGTTCGTGGCCCGCGCCCGCGAACTCGACCTGGAGGTGGCGCTCGACCTGGCCCTCCAGTGCGCCCCCGACCACCCGTGGGTGCTGAAGAGCCCGGAGTGGTTCACCACCCGCCCGGACGGGTCCATCGCCTACGCGGAGAACCCGCCGAAGAAGTACCAGGACATCTACCCGGTCAACTTCGACAACGACCCCCAGGGCATCTACAACGAGGTGCTGCGCGTCGTCCTGCACTGGGTGGACCACGGGGTGCGGATCTTCCGGGTCGACAACCCGCACACCAAGCCGCCGGACTTCTGGGCGTGGCTGATCTGGGCGGTCAAGGACCGTCACCCGGACGTGTTGTTCCTGTCCGAGGCGTTCACCCGCCCGGCCCGCCTGTACGGGCTGGCGAAGCTCGGCTTCACGCAGAGCTACACCTACTTCACCTGGCGCACGACCAAGGAGGAGCTGACCGAGTTCGGCGCCGAGCTGGTCGAGCACTGGGACGAAGCGCGGCCCAACCTGTTCGTCAACACCCCGGACATCCTGCACGAATCGCTCCAGCACGGCGGTCCGGGGATGTTCGCGCTGCGCGCGGCGCTGGCGGCGACGATGGCGCCGACCTGGGGCGTGTACTCGGGCTACGAGCTGTTCGAGCACGAGGCCGTCCGTCCGGGCAGCGAGGAGTACCTGAACTCCGAGAAGTACCAGCTCCGGCCCCGTGACTACGCCGCCGCGGTGGCGGAGGGCCGGTCGCTGGAGCCGTGGTTGCGCAAGCTGAACGCGATCCGCCGGGCGCACCCGGCGTTGCAGCAGATGCGAACACTGCGGTTCCACCACGTCGACAACCCGGCGTTGATCGCCTACTCGAAGCAGGACCCGGGCACGAACGACACCGTCGTCGTCGTGGTCAACCTGGATCCGCACAACGCGCAGGACGGCACCGTCTGGCTGGACCTGCCCACCCTCGGCGTCGAGTGGCACGAACGGCTGATCGCGCACGACGAGGTCTCCGGGGAGACCTGGGACTGGGGTCACGCCAACTACGTCCGCCTCGAACCGTGGCGCGCGCCCGCGCACATCGTGGGCGTCCAGCGCAGGTTCAGCGTCGTCAGCTAGGAAAAAACCAGCCCGGTCCCCTTTACCGAGTCCCCGTGCCCGCCGAAGAGCACGAGGGACGATCGAACGCACCCCCAATGAGGTGGGACGAGGTGGAGCACATATGCATGAAGAGGCCCGACCCGACGCGGCGCTGGTAGGTCTGGAGAACGTGCCGCACACCGGTGAGGCCATCGGCGCCGACGGTCTGCTGGTGGAGCCGCAGGCAGAGGACTTCCGGTCGGCCAAGCTCGTGCCGCGCGAACGCGACTGGTTCAAGGGCGCGGTGTTCTACGAGGTGCTGGTGCGCGCGTTCAGCGACTCCAACGGCGACGGCACCGGCGACCTGCGCGGTCTCGCGTCCCGGCTGGACTACCTGGAGTGGCTCGGCGTCGACTGCCTGTGGCTGCCGCCCTTCTACGCGTCGCCGCTGCGTGACGGCGGGTACGACATCTCCGACTTCCGCGCGGTGCTGCCGGAGTTCGGCTCGGTCGACGACTTCGTCTACCTGCTGGACGAGGCGCACCGCCGCGGCATCCGGGTGATCACGGACCTGGTGCTCAACCACACGAGCGACGCCCACCCGTGGTTCCAGCAGTCGCGGACCGACCCGGACGGCCCGTACGGCGACTACTACGTGTGGAGCGACGACGACCAGCGCTACGCGGACGCGCGGATCATCTTCGTCGACACGGAGTCCTCGAACTGGACGTACGACCCGGTGCGCGGCCAGTTCTACTGGCACCGGTTCTTCTCCCACCAGCCCGACCTGAACTTCGAGAACCCGCACGTGCAGGAAGCCATGCTGGACACCCTCCGGTTCTGGCTGGACCTGGGCATCGACGGGTTCCGGCTGGACGCCGTGCCGTACCTGTTCGAGCAGGAGGGCACGAACTGCGAGAACCTCCCGCGCACGCACGACTTCCTCAAGCGCTGCCGCAAGGTCGTCGACGACGAGTACCCCGGTCGGGTGCTCCTCGCCGAGGCGAACCAGTGGCCGTCGGACGTGGTGGAGTACTTCGGCAACCCCGAGGTCGGCGGCGACGAGTGCCACATGGCGTTCCACTTCCCGCTGATGCCGCGCATCTTCATGGCGGTCCGGCGCGAGTCGCGGTTCCCGATCTCGGAGATCCTGGCGCAGACGCCGCAGATCCCGGACGGCTGCCAGTGGGGCATCTTCCTGCGCAACCACGACGAGCTGACGCTCGAAATGGTGACCGACGAAGAACGCGACTACATGTACACCGAGTACGCCAAGGACCCGCGGATGAAGGCCAACATCGGCATCAGACGCCGACTGGCCCCGCTGCTGGAGAACGACCGCAACCAGCAGGAGCTGTTCACCGCGATGCTGCTGTCGCTGCCCGGCTCGCCCGTCCTCTACTACGGTGACGAGATCGGCATGGGCGACAACATCTGGCTGGGCGACCGCGACGCGGTGCGGACGCCCATGCAGTGGACCCCGGACCGCAACGCGGGCTTCTCCAGCTGCGACCCGGGCCGGATCTACCTACCGGTGATCATGGACCCGGTGTACGGCTACCAGGCGCTCAACGTCGAGGCCCAGCTGAACAACCAGTCGTCGCTGCTGCACTGGACCCGGCGGATGATCGAGGTGCGCAAGCAGCACCGCGCGTTCGCCGACGGCGACTTCACCGACCTCGGCGGCTCCAACCCGAGCGTGCTGGGCTACCGGCGGCGGTGGCGGCGGCCCGACGACCGCGAGGACGTCGTGCTGTGCGTGAACAACCTGTCGCGGTTCCCGCAGCCGGTCGAGCTGGACCTGTCGGAGCACCGCGGCAGCAGGCCCGTCGAGCTGACCGGCGGGGTGGTCTTCCCCACCGTGGGCGACCTGCCCTACCTGCTCACCCTGCCCGGTCACGGCTTCTACTGGTTCCAGCTCGTGGAAGCCGGCGACGACAGCGAGGCGAGGTGAGGGACGTGACCGAACCGCACGATCTGGTCGACAAGGTGATGACCGAGCTGCCCGAGTGGCTGCCGGCGCAGCGGTGGTTCGGCGGCAAGGACCGGCCGGTCACCTCTATCCGTCCACTTCGGACGTCCGTGCTGCGTGCCGAGGAGCCGGTGCTGGTGCACCTCGTGGTCGAGGTGGAGCAGCCCGACCGCAAGGAGCCGTACCAGCTGCTGGTCACCGACCACGTGGAGAACTACGACGCGACGGCCGTGCCGGAGCTGACCGGCGCGCTGCTCGACCTGATCGCCGAGGGTGGCGAGGTCGAGGGCCTGAAGTTCGAGCACGAGCCGGACGTGGAGATCACCACGGGGCTGCGCGGTCGGCCGATCACGTCCGAGCAGTCGAACACGTCGATCGTGTTCGGCAGCCAGTACATCCTCAAGCTGTTCCGCAAGCTCACCTACGGCGACAACCCCGACCTGGTGCTGCACCGCGCGCTGCACCAGGTCGGCTGCGAGCACATCGCCCAGCCGCTCGGGTCGATCACCGGCCGGCTCGACGGCCACACCACCACGGTCGGCATGCTCCAGCAGTTCATGCCCGACGCCGTGGACGGCTGGGCGATGGCCACCACGAGCGTCCGCGACCTGATGGCCGAGGGCGATCTGCACGCGGACGAGGTGGGCGGCGATTTCGCCGGTGAGGCCCATCGGCTCGGGCAGGCAGTGGCGACCGTGCACGGGGATCTGGAGCGCGCGCTCGGCATCGAGCACGCGGACGCGGCGGACATCGACCGGACCGTGCGGGCGATGACGTCGCGGCTGGACGAGGTGGTCGGGGCGGTGCCGGAGCTGCGGCCGTACGTGCCCGCGCTGCGGGAGGCGTTCGAGCAGGCCAGGGACACCCCGGACGCGGTCGTCACCCAGCACATCCACGGCGACCTGCACCTCGGCCAGGTGCTGCGCACCGTGCAGGGGTGGCTGCTGATCGACTTCGAGGGCGAGCCCGGGTCGCCCATCGCCGAGCGCACCGCGCTGCGCTCGCCATTGCGCGACGTGGCGGGGATGCTGCGATCCTTCGACTACGCGGCGCACCAGCTGCTCGTGGGTCAGCCGGAAGACCACCAGCTGACCGTGCGGGCGTTGGAGTGGTCGCGGCGCAACCGCGCGGCGTTCACCGAGGGCTACGCGGAGGCGGCGGCCTCGTCCGTCGGCGACCCGCGCAAGAGCGGCCACCTGCTGCGGGCGTTCGAGCTGGACAAGGCCGTGTACGAGGTCGCCTACGAGCACGCGAACAGGCCGGAGTGGTTGACGGTGCCGTTGTCGTCGATCGCACGGATCACTGGAGAGGGAGCGGTGCAGTCATGATCTCGCCCGAGGACGTCGACCGACTGCTGGCCGGGGCGCACCACGACCCGCACTCGGTGCTCGGCGTGCACCACGTCCCCGAGGGCGTGGTCGCGCGGGCGCTGCGTCCGGGCGCGTCCGCGGTGGCCGTGATGGCGGGTGACAAGCGCTTCGAGCTGGACCGGGTCACCGACGGGTTGTTCGCGGGCGAGCTGCCCGAGCACCCCGGCGACTACCGCCTGGACGTCGAGTACGGCGGCACGGTCGTGGAGGTGGACGACCCGTACCGGTGGCTGCCCACCGTCGGCGAGCTGGACCTGCACCTGATCGGCGAGGGTCGGCACGAGCGGCTGTGGGACGTCCTGGGCGCGCGGGTGCGCACCTACGACACGCCGAACGGCACCGTCTCGGGCGTCTCGTTCGCCGTCTGGGCCCCGACGGCGCGCGGTGTGCGGGTGTGCGGCGACTTCGACGGCTGGGACGGCCGGGCCAACCCGATGAGGTCGCTCGGCTCGTCCGGCGTGTGGGAGATCTTCATCCCCGGCATCCCGGCGGGCACCAAGTACAAGTTCCGGATCCTCGGCCGCGACGGCGTGTGGCACGAGAAGGCCGACCCGATGGCGTTCGCCACCGAGAGGCCGCCGGCCACGGCTTCCGTCGTCACCCAGTCGACCTTCGAGTGGGGCGACGCGGAGTGGGAGGCCAAGCGCGACGCCACGCAGTGGATCGACGCGCCGGTGTCCGTGTACGAGGTGCACCTCGGCTCCTGGAAGCCTGGCCTGGGGTATCGCGAGCTGGCCACCGAGCTGGCGGACTACGTGGTGGACGCCGGTTTCACGCACATCGAGCTGATGCCGGTGGCCGAGCACCCGTTCGGCGGGTCGTGGGGCTACCAGGTGACGTCGTACTACGCGCCGACGTCCCGGTTCGGGTCACCGGACGACTTCCGGTTCTTCGTCGACACGCTGCACCAGCGCGGCATCGGCGTGATCATCGACTGGGTCCCCGCCCACTTCCCGCGCGACGCGTGGGCGCTGGCGAAGTTCGACGGCTCCGCCCTGTACGAGCACGAGGACCCGCGCCGGGGCGAGCACCCCGACTGGGGCACGCTGGTGTTCGACTTCGGGCGCAACGAGGTGCGGAACTTCCTGGTCGCGAACGCCCTGTACTGGATCGAGGAGTTCCACATCGACGGCCTGCGGGTCGACGCGGTGGCCTCGATGCTGTACCTGGACTACTCGCGCGAGGAAGGCCAGTGGCTGCCGAACCAGTACGGCGGCCGGGAGAACCTGGACGCGGTCCGGTTCCTCCAGGAGCTGAACGCCACCGTGTACAAGCGCCACCCCGGTGTGGTGATGGCGGCGGAGGAGTCGACGGCGTGGCCGGGCGTCTCGCGGCCGACGCACCTGGGCGGGCTCGGGTTCGGGTTCAAGTGGAACATGGGGTGGATGCACGACTCGCTGCACTACCTGTCGCGCGAGCCCATCCACCGGTCGTACCACCACAACGAGATCACGTTCTCGCTGGTGTACGCGTGGAGCGAGAACTTCGTGCTGCCGCTGTCGCACGACGAGGTCGTGCACGGCAAGGGGTCGTTGTGGCAGCGGATGCCGGGTGACGACTGGAACAAGGCGGCCGGGCTGCGGTCGCTGCTGGCGTTCATGTGGGCGCACCCCGGCAAGCAGCTGCTGTTCATGGGTGGCGAGTTCGGGCAGCGGGACGAGTGGTCGGAGGGCCGGTCGCTGGACTGGCACCTGCTGGAGTCACCGCTGCACGCGGGGCTGCTCGGGCTGGTCTCGGACCTGAACCGGGTCTACAAGGCGTCGCCGGCGCTGTACAGCGCGGACAACAAGCCGGAGGGGTTCTCGTGGATCGACGCGAACGACTCGGCGGGGAACGTGCTGAGCTTCCTGCGGGTCGGCGAGGACGGTTCGGTGATCGCGTGCGTGGCGAACTTCGCCGGCATGCCGCACCACGACTACCGGATCGGCCTGCCGCTGGCCGGGCGGTGGCGTGAGGTGGTGAACACCGACTCGGAGGTGTACGGCGGGTCCGGGGTCGGGAACCTCGGCGGGGTGGTGGCGGAGGAGGAGCCGTGGCACGGGCGACCGGCTTCGGCGGTGCTCCAACTGCCGCCGGCGGGCGTGGTCTACCTGATGCCCGAGGGGTTCTGAACTGCTGGCGGGTTGCTGAGTGTCCGTGAGCGAATGCGTGTTTGTGTGAGGGTTCGATTCGACATCCCGGCATGGGAGTCGTACGCGTGTTCGATACGATGGGCTGTATGGGTGGCGGGGTGGTGATCCATGCGTACCGGTTCGTCCTGGATCCGAGCCCGGGTCAGGACGACGCGCTGCGGTCGCACTGCGGTGGGCGACGCTACGCCTTCAACTGGGGCTTGGCGCGGGTGAAGGCGAACCTGGGGCAGCGGGAGGCCGAGAAGTCCTACGGCATCCCCGCCGACCGGCTCACGCCGTCGGTGTCGTGGTCGGCCTACAGCCTGCGCAAGGACTGGAACCGCGCCAAGGACGCGGTCGCGCCGTGGTGGGCCGAGAACTCGAAGGAAGCCTATTCTTCCGGCCTGGCCAACCTCGCGACCGCGCTGGGCGACTGGGCCGACTCCCGGAGCGGGAAGCGGCGTGGCCCACGGGTTGGGTTCCCGGGATTCAAGGGCAAGCGGTCCGGGTTGTCGTGTCGGTTCACCACCGGCGCGTTCGGCCTGATCGACGGCGACCGGCGGCACGTGAAGCTGCCCCGCATCGGCGCGGTCCGCACCCATGAGTCCACCCGCAAGCTCGCCCGGCACGTGGAGCGCGGCGCCGCCCGCATCCGCTCGGCCACCGTGTCGCACCGGGCCGGCCGGTGGTTCGTGTCGTTCTCCGTGGAGATCGCCCGCGACGACCCCGCACCCACGCGGCCCGACTCGGCAGTGGGTGTCGACCTGGGAGTCAAGTCCCTGGCGGTGCTGTCGACCGGCGAGACCGTCCCGAACCCCCGCCACCTTGAGACCGCCCGGCGGGACCTGCGCCGCCTGCAACGCCAAGCCGCCCGTCGCGTCGGTCCGGACAAGCGCACCCGACGGCAGCCATCGCAGCGATGGCGCACGACCCAGGCGCGCATCGCGCGGCTGCACACCGCCGTGGCGAACGCGCGCCGCGACGGGCTGCACAAGCTCTCGACCCGCCTGGTCCGCACCCACGGCACGGTCGTGCTGGAAGACCTCAACGTGTCCGGCATGACGAAGAACCGCCGGCTGGCCCGGCATGTCGCCGGGGTCGGCATGGCCGAACTCCGCCGTCAGATCGAGTACAAGGCGGCATGGTCGGGCGTGCGCGTGCACCTCGCCGACCGCTGGTATCCCAGCTCCAAGACGTGTTCGGGTTGTGGCGCGGTGAAAGCCAAGCTTCGCCTGTCCGAACGCACCTTCCGCTGCGACGCGTGCGGTCTGGTCCTGGACCGGGACCTCAATGCAGCACGCAACCTCGCCGCGCTCGCGCGACGCGAGACGTCCTCCCCGAGTTGCGGGGCGACGATAAACGAGCCCGCTGGAAACCCACGTCAGACCCGCGCCACGCGGGCAACGGGTACCGCCACGGGAAGACCCGCACCGACCGGTGCGGGCCAACGTCGACACGGCAACGTGTCGACTGCCTGAACACGCTGGACTCACGTTCACTCACACTTCAGGTAACGGACCGACTGATCGATCCGGTAGTGGCGGTGCCCGCCGTGCGATCCTTGATCGGTGACAGGCGAAGTGTGGGCGGTCGGCGAGGCTTACGAGGCGTACGTCGGGCGCTGGAGCCGTTCCGTGGCGGGGCTGTTCCTGGACTGGCTGAAGGTGCCGGAGGGCCGGCGCTGGCTGGACGTGGGGTGCGGCACCGGGGCGTTGACGGCCGCCGTGCTGCGGGTCGAGGAGCCGGCGGAGGTGGTCGGCGTCGACCCGTCCGACGGGTTCCTGGCCACGGCGCGGGACCGGGTGACGGACCGGCGGGCGAGCTTCCGGGCCGGTGACGCGCGGTCGCTGCCGTTCGCCGACGACGAGTTCGACGCGGTGGTCGGTGGTCTGTCGCTCAACTTCGTGCCGGATCCGGGTCGGGCCGTGGCCGAGTTCGCCCGCGTCACCGCGCCTGGTGGCGTCGTGGCGGCGTACGTGTGGGACTACGCCGAGGGCATGGCGATCACGCGGTACTTCTGGGACGCGGCCACCTACCTCGACCCCGCCGCGAACGACCTGGACGAGGGCCGGCGGTTCCCGCTGTGCCGACCGGAGCCGTTGCAGGAGCTGTGGGCCGGGGCGGGCCTGGGTGCGGTGGAGGTGCGGGCGCTGGTCGTGCCGACCGTGTTCGCCGACTTCGACGACTACTGGCGTCCGTTCCTGGGCGGCCAGGGCCCGGCCCCCTCGTACACCGCGTCCCTGCCGGAGGACCGCCGCCGAGCGCTCCGCGAACTCCTCCGCACCCGCCTGCCCACCAAACCCGACGGCTCCATCCCCCTCACCGCCCGCGCCTGGGCAGTCCGAGGCACCACCTCGGGGTGAGGTCAGCGCCCGGCGAACCAGGCGTCCCGGCAAGCCTCCTGTTCGGCGACCGTGCCGATCAGGCCGGCCGGGTCGGCCTGACCGCCCGGGATGTCGGCGAACGTGTCCACCAGGTCTTCGTCCGTCGCCGTCGGCCCGCCAGGGCGCAGCACGTACACCTTCAACCCGCCGCCCATGTCCCGCGCCATGCCGCTCGGCCAGGTGTCGCGCCGCGCCCCCTGCACCACGACCGCCCAGCCCTCCGGTTCCAGTTGACGCCGCAGCCGGACCAGCGCCTCGAACGCGTCGGGGCCGGTGGCGGTGAACCGGTCCCGATCGGGCGCCAGTTCCACCCGGTAGGTCGGCCGCGGCCCGTCGTAGCCGTCCAGCCACACCCGCAGCGGCACCCGTTTCCGCACGTCGGCACGCACCACGAGCACTTCACGATCGACCAGGGGCCTGGGGTGGACGTCATTCACCCCACCATCCAAACGGATGACGACGCTCGCTGACAGGACATTTCCGGCCTCGCTGCCAAGCGGACCGCAGCAGGGGCCACGGGCAGGCACAATGGACCGATGCGGCGCGCATCGGCTCGGCTGGTCCTGCTGGCGACAACCCTGCTGCTGGTCACCACCGCGTGCACCCAACTGGTCCCGGGCAGGCCGACGGCGGGCGAGTCCGTCACCAGGGGCACGGTCGACCCGAGCTTCATCCGGGGCACCGACGGCGGCCCCATCGACCAGCTCGCGGCGACCGCCCTCACGGACATCGACGCGTTCTGGGAAGAAGCCTTCCCGCAGACGTTCGCCAAGCAGTGGAAACCGCTGGAAGGCGGCATCTACTCGGTCGACACCACGGATTCGTCCGCCAAGCCGCCGCCGTGCACCGAGAAGGCATCCGACGTCGAGGGCAACGCCTTCTACTGCCCCAGCGCCGACGCCATCGCCTGGGACCGCGCCGCGCTGCTGCCCGTCCTCAAGGACAGCTACGGCGACGCCGCCGTGGTGATCGTGCTGGCCCACGAGATGGGCCACGCCGTGCAGAACCGGATGGGCATCACCCCGGAGGCCGAGCGCCGCCAACCGCAGCGGTTCCCCACGATCCTCACCGAGGCGATGGCCGACTGCTTCGCGGGCGCGTTCGTGAAGTGGGTGAACGACGGCAAGTCCGAGCACCTGGACATCGGCTCCGACACGTTGGACTCGGCGCTCGGCGCGCTGATCACGTTCCGCGACCCGGTCGGCACGTCCGCCAACGACCAGTCCGCGCACGGCAACGCGTTCGACCGGGTGTCCGCGTTCCAGGACGGCTACCAGCAGGGCGTCAAGTTCTGCGCGGCCATGACGGTGGAGAACCGGGCGTTCACCCAGGAGGCGTTCACCACCGCCGACGACCGCGAGCGGGGCGGCAACCTGCCGTTCGACGAGATGCTGGAGTTCATCACCCCTGACCTGAACGACTACTACGAGAGCTTGTCCACGCAGGCCGGCAAGACGTGGGCCGACCCGAAGGCCACCCCCACCGAGGAGGAGCCGGACTGCTCCGGCGACCAGGGCCCGGTGGCGTACTGCCCGGCGGACAAGGCGGTGGAGTTCGAGGTCAAGGCGGACCTCCCCGAGCTGCACGCCGAGATCGGCGACTACGCGACGGGCGTGCTGCTCGCCAGCCGGTACGCGTTGGCCGCGATGCAGGCCATGGGCGTCGAGCTGGAGGGCGAGGAAGCGGCGACCACGGCGTTGTGCCTGGCCGGCGCGTACACGCGGGAGGTGTTCGTCCGGCAGAAGGGGTTCGGGTTGTCGCCGGGCGACCTGGACGAGGCGGTCCGCGTGCTGCTCGCGTACGACTACGCGGCACGGGACGCGACGGGCTCGGCGGCGCTCGATCCCGGGTTCAAGCGGGTCGACGTGTTCCGCGGCGGCGTCATGGAGGGAACGAAAGCCTGCGGTTTGGCGTAGCCGCGCGGGCCGGCCAAGTAGGGTTCGCACTCGGATCGGCACGGACCTGGGATGGGGCTTGGGCATGGCTCGACGGGCTTGGGTAGCTGCGACGCTCGTCGCCGCGTTGGTGTCGACCGGGTGCACCCAGGTCGTGAGCGGGGCGGGCCGGTCGGAGCGGCCGGACGTCACCAAGGTCGCCGGGTTGGACATCACCACCGGTGAAAGCGGCGCGAAGCCGGGGGTGGCGGACGCCGACCTCCAGGTGGAGGGTGGCGACGGCGGCGAGATGGACCGGCTCGCGATCAACACGCTGGCCGACGTCGAGGAGTACTGGGCCGAGCAGCTGCCCGCGCGGTTCAACAAGGAGTTCCAGCCGGTGAAGCGGCTGGTGTCGTACGACTCCAACGGCGAGGGCGTGGAGATCTGCCGCACCAACACGGCGGGTGTGGCGAACGCGTTCTACTGCTCGCTGGACGACTCGATCGCGTGGGACCGCGGTGAGCTGCTGCCGATGCTGGACGACGCGTTCGGGCCGATGTCGGTGGTGACCGTGCTGGCGCACGAGATGGGTCACGCGATCCAGTACAAGCTCGGTGAGATCGGCGGGATCAACCAGGCCACGCCGTCGATCATCAAGGAGCAGCAGGCCGACTGCTACGCGGGCAACTTCTTCCGGTGGGTGGCGGAGGGCAAGTCCAAGCACTTCCGGATCTCGACCGGGCCCGGGTTGAACCAGGTGCTGGCGACGATGTTCTTCATCCGGGACGCGGCGGGGACGTCGGCCGAGAAGCAGGGCGCGCACGGCAGCGCGTTCGACCGGGTGGCGGCGTTCCAGTTCGGGTTCGCCGGTGATCCGACGCGGTGCGCGCAGATCGACGAAGCGGAGATCAAGGCGCGGATCACGCAGCAGAAGTTCGACTCGCAGGACCAGGACAAGGGGCTGGGCAAGGGCAACCTGAAGGTGGACGACCAGAAGTCGCTGGACCTGCTTGAGGAGTCTTTGCAGAAGGCGTTCAACCAGTCGGGCGCGACGCCGCCGTCGTTGACCGATTCCGCGTCGGACTGCCCGGACGTCTCCGAGACGTCGCCCGCGTCGTACTGCCCGGCGACGAACTCGATCTCGATCGACCTGCCGGACCTGGTGAAGATCGGGACGCCGCCGAAGCGCGGGCAGAAGGGCGGCATCGGCGACTTCGCCGCGTTCGCCGAGGTGGCGTCGCGGTACGCGTTGTCGATCCAGAAGGCGACCGGGTACGAGTTGGAGGGGCCGGCGGCGGGGTTGCGCACGGCTTGTCTGACCGGGGCTTGGGCCGGGGCCACGAACCAGAACGGCGTGCGGCTGCGGTTGTCGTCCGGTGACCTGGACGAGGCGGTGGCCGAGTTGCTGGCCGACAAGAGCCTGATCGCCGCCGACGTGAACGGGACCGTCGTCCCGTCCGGCTTCGCCCGCGTGGAGGCGTTCCGGGACGGCTTCTACCAGGGCTCGGGTCTCTGCACCCGCAAGTACTCGGGCTGACCGCGCGGGAATTGTCGGTCCCTGCCGGCAGGATTAAGAACAGGGGTCCCCCTGGGCGGAGGACCCCTGCGAAGCAAACAGTGTGAACGAACCCGGTTCGAAGCGGACCGGTGCGCTGCGGGTTGGTCAGTACAGAGCGCTGGCGAGGTTGCGGCGGGCCTTGGTCACGCGTTCGTCGTCCGGCGGGAACAGTTCGAACAGGTTCACGAGGTGTTCGCGGACCTTGTCGCGGTCCTCGCCGTAAACCCGGCGCACCGTGTCGATCAGGCGCTTGAACGCCTTCTCCACGTCGTTCGTCGCCAACTCCAGATCGGCGGCGGCCAACTGGGCGTCCAGGTCGTCCGGGTTCCCGTCGGCCTTCGCGATCGCGTCCGACGGCACGGCCTCGGCCCGCGCGGTGAACCGGACCTGTGCCAGCGCGGCCTTGGCCTCGGCGTTCGCCGGTTCGGCCGCCAGGATGGCCTCGTACGCGGCCTCGGCGGCGGCGAAGTCGCCCTGCTCGAACGCTTCCTCGGCAGCCGTGAAACGCGCGTCCTCCGGCTCGGCCATCGGCTCGTCATCGCCGACGGGCGACGCGCCGCGGTTCGCTTCCGCCGCCTTGATGCCGGGCAGTCGGTCACGCAGGGCGTCCAGCAGGCGGTCGATCCACTGGCCGAACTCCGCCTCCGGCAGCGGGCCGGCGAACGCGTCGATGGGCTGACCGCCGGCGATCGCCACGACGGTCGGCACCGACTGCACGCCGAACACCTGGCCGATCCGCGGGTTCGCGTCCAGGTCGACCCTGGCCAGCAGCCAGGTGCCGCCGCCCGCCCTGGCGGCGCGTTCGAGCACGGGTGAGAGCTGGCCCGCCTCGGGGCTCCACGTCGCGGTCAGCTCGACCACGACCGGCACTTCCAGGGAGCGCTCGACAACCGACTGGAACGTCGCCTCGGTGACGTCCAGCACCCACGGGCTCGGACCGGCGTCCGAACCTCCGGCCCCGCCCGGCGGCGGGGGTGGGGTGGCGGCGCGCTGCCTCGCGGCGTCGGCACGGGCCTTCAGCGCGCCGAGGTCGACCGCCCCGGACAACGCGGCGGACATTGCGGCGGTCTTTCGGGGGTCTGGCCTTGTCACGCTCTCCATCCTGGCACGAGACCGACCGCGGGACGCGCGCGGCTAGCCGGGGAGTTGCGCGACCGGGTCGATCGCCATCGGGTTCGTCCGCATGGCCTCGTTCAGGTGCCCCAACCGGCGGGCGATCGGGGTCATCAGGTCGACGAACCGGGCGGCGCCGGGCTCACCCAGGACGTCCCACGGACGGGCGGCGGCCTCGTCGGTACGACGTTCGACGTCCTCGCGGAGCGCCCGACCGGCCGACGTGAGCCCGCCGTCGAACAGACCTCGCCCGGTGAGCGACGCTTCGGCTTCCCGCCACTCCTCCTCCGACCAGCCCCGCGCCACACGCATGTAGGCGGGATCGAGGCCCTTGTCCGCGCTGAACAGCACCAACGTCTCGCACGGGTTCAGGTCAGCGGCCACCAAAGCGGCGATGTGGCCGTCACCCCTCGACTCGCGCAACGTCGTGCACGCCTGCCACAACGCGAGGTGGGGTTCGTCGGGAACGGGCAGCGCGCGGTTCGCCGCGGCGAGCACCCGACCCGCGATCGGCGCCGCTTCAGCCGCCTGTCCGGCCAGGTCGGCGGCCTCGGCCACGTCCAGGCTCTCCAACATCCGGCGCAACGCCCGGTCGACGCCTTCCAGCCGTGCCTCGACGAACCTGGCGGGCTCGGCGACCCCCCACGCGTCGGGCAGCGCGCGGGCCACCATGCGCGGGTGGAAGCTGAAGAACGCGGCGGTGACGATCTCCGGCGGCACGGCGCCGAGCGGTGCCGCGCGCTGGGCGAAGTAGCCCATCCAGCCGCCCTTGCAGCCCAGCGCGTCGGTCACCGCCCGCGACTCCGGCGAGAAGTACGTCACGTCGTGGTAGGTCTCGAAGCGCAACCACAGGTCCCGGGGCGTCATGCCCGGCAACTTACCGACGCGTCACGCCTCGCCGGCGAGGTGACGTTCGACCCGCTCCACCTTGGCCGTCAGCTGGCACGTGAAGCCGGGCCGGATGTCGGCCTTGAGCACCAGGCTCACCCTCGGAGCGGTGGCCTGCACAGCCTCCGTCGCCTTCTTCACCACCGCCATCACCTCGTCCCACTCGCCCTCGACCAGCGTGAACATGGCGTTGGTCTCGTTGGGCAGGCCGGACTCCCGGACCACCCGCACGGCCTCGGCGACGGCCGCGGCCACCCCGTCGGACTCCCCGCCGAGCGGGCTGACGCTGAACGCGACGAGCACTGCTGCCTCCTGCGTGTCGGTACCCACTGGTAGCTTCGCCGCATGACGTCGCAGCCGTTGCCGTTCGACCCCATCGCGCGCGCCGCCGAGCTGTGGGAGAAGCGGATCGGCCCGTCGACGGCGATGGCCGCGGTCACCAGCGTCATGCGAGTACAGCAGATCATCCAGTCCGCGGTGGACGCCGCCCTCAAGCCGCACGGGCTGACGTTCGCGCGGTTCGAGGCGCTGGTGCTGTTGACGTTCGCCCGCACGGGCAGCCTGCCGATGCGGGTCATGGGCGAGCGCCTCCAGCTGCACCCGACGAGCGTCACGAACATCGTGGACCGGTTGGAGGCGGACGGGCTGGTGCGCCGCAACCCGCACCCGACCGACCGGCGCACCACGCTGGTGGAGATCACCGAGGCGGGGCACAGCAGGCGTGAGGCCGCCACCGAGGCCGTGACGAGCGTCGACTTCGGGTTGCGCGGGCTGACCGACCGGCAGACCGAGCAGCTGACCGACCTGCTGGCGAAGGTCCGCCGCGCGGTGGGCGACTTCGAGGACTGAGGTAATCCGTTCGACACGCGTCGGGGGTGCCGTCACCCTGCACTCGTGCGGGAGATCAGGGCTCTGGTGACGGTCGGCGGTCGGTACGTGGGCGAGGCCGAGCCGTTCACCGTCGACAGCCCGTGGTGGAGCGACGTGCGTCCGGTGACCGAGCACTTGGACCGGGTGCTGGGCGTGACGACGAGCGTGTTGCGGCTGGTCGGCACAACATCTGGTGGTGCGCGTGACGGCGTGGTGACGTACCAGGTGGAGGCCGACCGCGTGCCGGACGGCTTGTCCTCGACCGGACGTCACGAGTTCCCCGATCACCCGTTGCGGTTGCCTTGGGCGCGTCCGGGTGGTCCCGCGGAATTGGTCGAGTGGGCGAGGCGGCACGTCGACGTGACCGGGTCGCCCGTGCAGGTGAAGACGTGGAACCTGTCGTGCCTGTACCGGCTGCCGACGGCGTCCGGTGCGGTGTGGGCCAAGGCGACGCCGCCGTTCATGGCGGACGAGGCCGCGGTGATCCGGCTGGTGGCGTCGGTCGACCCGTCGTTGGCGCCCGAGTTGATCGCGTCGGAGCCCGGTCGGGTGCTGTTGGGCGAGGCGTCCGGGGTGGACTGCTGGCAGCCGGACGACGAGGTGATCGAGCGGATCGTGCCGCGGTGGGTCGGTGTGCAGGCGGCAGTGGCCGGTGCGCCGAGGTTGCGGGTGCGCGGCGTGCCGGTGCCCGGTTTCGGGTTGCCGGACACGGTGCTGCACGGCGATTTCCACCCCGGCAACTGGCGGTCCGGCGGGGTCGTGCTCGACTGGGGTGACGCGCACTGGGGCCACCCGGCGTTGGACGCGGCGCGGTTGATCGGGTTCGTGGCGCCGGAGGTGCGTCCGGCGGTCGAACGGGCTTGGGTCGACGCGTGGTTGAGCCACTACCCGTCGAGCGACCCGGCGAGTGCGCTGCGGCACGCGCGGCCGGCGTCACACCTCGTGGGCGCGTTGGTGTACCAGGAGTTCCTGGACAACATCGAGCCGAGCGAACGCGTGTACCACCTCGGTGACCCGGAGGCGGAGTTGGCGCGCGCCCAGGCGTTCGCGGTCTGAGCCCCAGTCGTTGAGGGTCTCAGTCGCCGGCGCTCTCAGTCGCCGGCGGTCTCAGTCGCCGGCGGTCTCAGTCGCCGGTGCTCTCAGTCGCCCGCGGTCTGCGCCTCGGCCAGCCGCCCGGTCTTGTTGGCCCAGCGCTCGAACACCACGGTGCCGAACGGCGGGATGCTCGCGAGCAGGCCGAAGATCAGCGTCCGGCGGTCCCAGCGCTGCGCCAGCATCAGCGTGACGAGGATGTAGCCGACGAAGATCACACCGTGCACCGGGCCGAAGATCTTCACGCCGATCTCGTTCCCGACCACGACGTACTTGAAGAACATGCCGATCAGCAGACCGGCCCACGACACCGCCTCTGCCATGGCGAGGAGCCGGAACCGACCAACAGCGCTGCTAAACATGGCTCCCATTGTGGCCAGTGACCGCCCTCACCAGCCCTCCACCCCCCCGTGAGTCCTACGTTCACGTCCCGTGAACGTAGGACTCACGGGTGGGTCAGTCTTCCCAGCGGAAGAGGCGGACGGCCAGGAAGCCGACCACGAGGGTGAAGCCGATCAGGACGGCGGACGGGACCAGGAGGGCTTCGACGCCCTTGCCCCGGACCAGGACGTCCAGCATGCCGTCGTTCATGTGCCGCAACGGGAACACGTTGGAGACGGCCTGGAGCCAGCCTGGCGCGTTCTCCACCGGGAAGAACGTGCCGGACAGGAACGCCATCGGCAGGATGATGATGTTCGCCGCGCCGGACGCCGCCTCCTCCGTCTTGCAGAACGCCCCGACGAGCATGCCGATCGCGAAGAACGCCGTGGTGCCCAGCACCAGCAACGGCAGCGCCAGGTACCACTGGCCGGTCAGCTTGAGCCCGAACAGGGGCAGCATCGCGACCGCGACGAACACGATCCCCTGCGCCACCGCCGTGCCCACGCTCACCAGCACGCGGGACGAGAGGACCGTCATCGCGCTCACCGGAGCCAGCCGGATCCGCCGCAGCACCTGCTTCTTCCGCCACGACACCATGGTCAGCGCCGCGCCGAACACACCCGAGATCGAGATCGCCCACGACAGGATGCCGGGCGTCAGGTACTGGATCGGCTTGAGCGACGCGTCCTCGACCGGCTTGGCCTCCAGCGTGAACTTGGGCGTGACCTGCGCCGCACCGAGGTTGATCTTGTCGACCACGCCGGACACGATGCCGATCACGGTGCCCGCCGCGACCTGGTCGCTGGCCGCGAACGTCACGTCGACCCGGTCGCCGTTCACCACCACGGCCGCGGGCAGGTCGCCGTCGTTCACCTTCTGCCGCGCGGTCGCCTCGTCCCCGTACTTCTCCAGCTCCAACGCGCCGGTCTGCTCCAACGCCGACAGCACCGGCCCGTCACCGACGGCCGCGATCTTCGTCTTGTCGCTGCCCGCGTCGCTGAACAGCAGGCCGAACACGACCAGGAACATCAACGGGAACAGGAAGACGAAGAACAACGTCATCTTGTCCCGCAGGAAACCCTTGATCATGGCGGCCGACAGGCTCTTGAAGGCGGTCATGCGCGGTACTCCCGTCCGGTCAGGTCGAGGAACACGTCCTCCAACGTGGCCGTGCGCACCTGGAGCCCGTCCAAGGTGCCGCGTTCGGCGAGCGCCGACAGGACCGGCGCGGGCTTGCGGGTGGAAATGGTCAACGAGACCTCGTCCTCGTGCGCGTCCTCGACGCCGGTGATGCCGCGGGCCGCCTCACGCGTGAGCACGCCCTTCTGCAACACGACGTGCGTCGGCGCGTTCAGGCCCCGGACCAGCGTCGCGGGCGCGTCCATGGCCAGGATCCGGCCCCGGTCCATGATCGCCACCCGGTCGCACAGGATCTCGGCCTCGTCCAGGTAGTGCGTGGTGTAGACGATGGTCTTGCCCCTCGCCTGGATCGCCCGCAGCACGTCCCACAGGTTGCGCCGGGCCTGCGGGTCGAGCGCCGCGGTCGGCTCGTCCAGAAAGACGATGTCCGGGTCGTGCACCAACGCGCACGCGATCGACAACCGCTGCCGCTGGCCCCCGGACAGCTTGTTCTCCTGCACGTTCGCCTTGTCGGTCAAGCCGACCAGTTCCAGCATGTCGTCGGCCGTCTGCCTGCTCACCCCGTACAGCGACCCGAACGTCTGCAACTGCTCCCGCGCGGTCAGCTTCTCGAAGAAGCTGGACGCCTGGAGCTGCACGCCGATCCTCGGCAGCAGCTTCGCGTTGCGCGGCCACGGCTCCTCGCCCAGCAGCGTCACCTGCCCGGCGTCCGCCTTGCGCAGCCCCTCGACGATCTCCAGCGTGGTGGTCTTGCCCGCCCCGTTCGGCCCCAGGATGCCGAAGAACTCCCCCTCGGCGACGGTGAACGAAACCCCGTCTACCGCCTTCAGCTCGCCGTAGCTCTTTCTGATGTCCGCAACCACGACGGCCGGTATGCGTGCCCCTGTCATGGCTGGACGGTAATCCGCGCCGTGAGCCGGTTGTGACCGATCCATAGGTTCACGACATAAGTGAACGTCGATCGAGACTTTCGAACGACGGTGTGGTGGCTGTCCGCGCGGAACCGGCTACGAGGGGTGCTCACCTGTGCAGGGCGAGGGTGGCGTGGAACCGGGACCGGTGGCCCACGTCGCCTCCTCCGGGTCCTCCGTGAGGCCGAAGTCGAGCCGTTCGCCCTGCTTGAGCCGGCCGTAGTTCAGGTACGCCTTGTCCCGTGGCGCGGCGCCTACCCGCAAAGACCGCACGTACTGGAGCTTGGACGAGTCCGCGCCGGCGGCGGTGATGGTGATGTCACGGCCGTTCTCCAGGTGGATCACCGCCTGGCTGAACCTCGGCGCGTTCAGCACGAACTCCCCCGTGCCAGGCATCACCGGGTACATGCCCAGCGCGCTGAACACGTACCACGCGGACATCTGGCCCAGGTCGTCGTTGCCCGTCACGCCGTTCGGCGCGTCCACGAACAACGTCTGCGCCGCCCGCACCACGGCCGACGTCTTCCACGGCTGCCCCACGAGCGCGTACATCCACGGCACGTGCAGGTCCGGCTCATTGTTCGGGTTATATCGATACTGGTTGTAGTAGTTATATGGCCCGACGACCCACTTCTCCCGGACCGTCTTCGCCGGGTCGGCCACCAGGTCGGGGTAGGCGAAGAAGTCGTCCAGCCGGGCGAGGGACGCGTCCTTCCCGCCCTGCCGTTCCACCAGCCCGGCCACGTCCTGCTGCGCCAGCCACTGGTACTGCCACGCCGTGCCCTCGTGGAACCCGTCCTGGCCCTGCGGGGTGAACGGGGTCAGCCACTCGCCATTGGCCAGCTTCGGCCGGGGGAACCCGGTGAAGCCGCGGTCGGACACCGTGCCGTCCCACAGCACCCGGTAGTTCAGCCCACGCCCGCGCAGTGCCGCCGCGTCGTCGGCGTGGCCCAGTTCAGCGGCCATGATCGACAGCGAGCAGTCCGCCAACGCGTACTCCAACGTCGCCGAAGCGCCGTGGTGCGGGTCGACGTCCTGCCCCTTCTTCGGGAAGTTCTTGTCGTACTGCACGAATCCATTCGCCAGGTACGAAGGGTTGCCCACCCGACCCTCGAACGGCGACGACGCCGGCGGCACGGAGGTCGCGTTCTGCCACAACGCCCGGTACGCCTGCTCCTCCAACCCCTCCAGCGCACCGAACCGCCACAGGTCCACCAGGAACGGGGTGACGGGATCGCCCGTCATGGTGTTGGTCTCCTGGTTGGCGTACGCCCACCGGGGCAGCCACCCGCCCTGCTCGTGGATCGCCAGCACGGACCGGGCGATGTCCTTCGCACGCGCGGGCCTCAGCAGCGCCAGCAACTGGTTCTGGGCGCGGTAGGTGTCCCAGAGCGAGAAGTACTCGTAATACGTCCAGCCGTCCGCGTGGTGCACCTGGTTGTCGAACCCGCGGTACCGGCCGTCCACGTCGTTGCCCGTCAACGGCTGCAACAGCACGTGGTAGAGCGCGGTGTAGAAGACCGTGCGGTCCGTCCCTGCAGCGGAGACCTCGACGCTCGACAGCTCCCGTCGCCACGCGTCCTGCGCCGCGGCACGCAACGCGTCGAACGACTTGCCCTTGGACTCGCCGAGGTTCTTCGTCGCGCCTTCCGCGTCCACGTGCGAGATCGCGGTGGCCGCGGTGACCGGGCCGTCGTCGAACGTCACCCACTGGCCGCGCAGCCCCGAACCGCCGTCCGCGCCACCCCAGTTGCCGGTCGCCTCGAACGGCCGGTCGAACGTCGTGGTGAAGTACGTCGTGTAAGCCTTGCCGCCGCAGAACGCCTGCGACACCACGGTTCCCGCCAACGTCCGGTCGTCCACCACCCGGATCGAACTGGCGAACACGGGCTCCTTGTCGTTCGCCTGACCGACGTTCACCAGCACGTGCGGCGTCACACCCGCGGGGAACGTGAACCGCTCCACCCCCGAACGGGTCGTCGCCGTCGTCTCCACCGTGATGCCGGACGCCAGCCGCACGCGGTAGTAGCCGGGCTTGCCGACCTCGCCGTCGTGCGTGTACCTGGCGCCGTAAGAGCGGTGGTCGAAGCTGCGCGGCAGACCCGTGGTCGGCAGGATCGACACCAGCCCGCCCTGCTCGTAGCAGCCCGCGCCGGACAGGAAGAAGTGCCCGAACCCGCGGATCACCGGGTCGTCGTAGCGGTAACCGGCGTAGTGCGAGCCGATCGGGCTGGAGTGCGCCATGCCGAACGGCATCGACGCGCCGGGGAACGTGTTCCCGTCGTCCTTGGTACCGATGAACGTGTTCACCGACTCGACGGGATCAGGACTGGCTGCCGTTGCCGTCACGGGACTCACCATAACCGCCACCACCAGGGCCGACAGGATCACACGGAACACGGTCTCTCCCTTCCAACCGAATGGATCAACCCTTGAGGGATCAGGCGGAGCCGATGGAGAACACGTGGAACGTCCCGCCGGTCACCGAATCGGGCAGCGTCACCGACCGGATCTGCTTGCCCGCCTGCAACGCGATCGGCGCGGTGGCGAAGACGTGCACCTTGAGCTGCTGTGGCGTGCCGCTCGAGTTGTTCCGGTACGGCGTGGTGGCCACGATCCGGTTGCCGAACGACGGCGGCAGGTTCGCGCTGCCGCCCAACGCCCAGTCGGAGAACCCGACCTCGGCGTTCTGCGTGCTGCCGTCGGTGTAGGTGATCGTGAGCGTGCCGGACGCCTTGCCACCTCCGGCGCTGCCCAGCAGCCCGAGCTTCGTCGCACCGGCGGGCACGCCGACCGTCACCGTCTCACCGGAGGCGTTGACGTTGTCCGACTCACCGACCGGCGACGTCGGCCAGGCATAGGTGAGCCCGTCGGACGTGACCGTCCCGCCGGGCGTCAACCCCACGGCCGCCAGCGCCTCACGCGAGTAGCTCCACCCACCGCCGTCGAAATTGCCCACGGCCTGATCGGCGTCCGGTGACGTGCCGACGTTGTCGAACGCCGCACGCAGGCTCCCCGGCTCCGCCACCAGCACGGAGATCGTGGAGCGCTGGCCGTTGGAGAACGCCACGGGTATCCGGTGGGTCTGCTCGGCCGCACCCGCCGCGACCGCGACGGTCACCGTCACACCGGCCTTCTCCCCCGCCGGCACGGTCACCTCACCGGACGTCGGGGTGAGCGTGATCCCGGCCGGCGGCTGCGCGGTCCACGACACCTTGCCGCCGTCGCCGGAGAAGTCCTGGGCGCCGATCTTCACCGTGCCGCTGCCACCGGCGGGCAGCACCAGCCGTCCCGGTTCCACGTAGGCCTGCTGACCGACCTCGCCGTCCCGGAACGACGGCGGCGCGTCGGCCGGACCCGTGCCCCAGGTCGTCGGCGTCTCGGACAGCCCGAACTCCACCGTGCCGCCGTTGGCCACGAACGACTCGGGCAGCCAGGTACGCGTCTGCGCACGGCCGTTCAGCTTGAGGTCGGACACGTATGTGCCGCTGCCGGACGACTTGATCACGATCGGCGCGCCGTTCGGCCGGGTGATCGTCACCTCGCTGAACAGCGGGCTGTTGAGCACCAACTCGGCCCGGCCGGGGATCACCGGGTACATGCCCAGCGCCGCCCACACGTACCAGGACGACATCTGGCCGAGGTCGTCGTTGCCCATCAGCCCGTCCGGGTCCGGACCGAACAGGTCGTCCACCGCGCGCCGCGTCACGGCCTGCGTCTTCGCGGGCGCGCCGGCCCAGTTGTAGAGCCACAGCGAGTGCATGATCGGCTCGTTGCCCAGGAACGCGTGCGGCTCGTCCGGACCGGCGTTGAGCTTGGTGAAGAACGTGTCCAGCCGGTCGCGGACCTTCGCGTCGCCGCCCATCGCGGTGAACAGGCCGCGCGCGTTGTACGGGACCATCCACGTGTACTGGGCCGCGTTGCCCTCGACCCAGTTGTCCGGGCTGCCGGGCGTGAACGGCTCCACGTACGACCCGTCCCGGTTTCGCGGCTGGGTGTAGCCGGTGGCCGGGTTGAACACGTTCTGCCAGTACTGGGCGCGCTTCATGAACGTCTGCCAGGTGGCGCCGTCACCCAGCCTGCGGGCGAGGTCGGCGATGGCGAAGTCCGCGGTCGTGTACTCCAGGGTCGTCGCGGGCGCTCCCCACACGTTCCGCGCGCCCACCGGCACGTACCCGAGGTCCATGTACTCGGTCAGGCCCGGCCGTTCCTCGTAACCCTGGGTCGGCTGCGTCGCGCCGCGCAGCATCAGCAGCAACGCCTTCCGCGCGTCGAAGTCCTTGGCCCCGAACGCATACGCGCTGGCCACCATCACGTGGTACGGGTCGCCGACCATCACGCCGGTGTAGCCGTTGGCGACCGTCCAGCGGTCCCATGCGCCGCCCTGCTCGGCGAACGCGACCATCGAGCGGACCATGTCCGACGCCTCGGCGGGCGCGAGCAGCGACAGCAGCTGCATCTCCGAGCGGTAGACGTCCCAGCCGGAGAAGTTCGTGTAGACGGCGTGGCCCCGCTCGGCGGTGTGGAGGCGGCCGTCGAAGCCCGGATACCGGCCGTCCACGTCGGAGAAGACGTTGGGCTGCAACAAGGAGTGGTAGAGCGCGGTGTAGAACGTGGTGCGCTGGGCGTCGGTGCCGCCGGTGACCTTGATCTGGTTGAGCCGGTCGTTCCACGCCTTGCGTGCGGCGGTGTGGACGGCGTCGAACGACTTGCCCGCGTTCTCCGCCTTGAGGTTCAGCTTCGCGCCGTCGATCGAGACGAACGACAGGCCGACGCGCATGGTCACGTCCGGGTCGTCGAACGTCACCCAGCCGCCGGAGCCCGGCCCGGACACCGTGGTGTCCTCGTCCTTGGCTGAGCGCTCACCTTGCGCCTCAACGGTTTTCGGTGCGTCGCCGAGCCCTTCTCGGATGCCGGAACCGCCCCGCTCGGACGACCGGCCGGGCGTCACCGCGCCGTTCTTCCACGTGCCGACGGACGCGAACCGCTGGTCGAACTCGGCGTGGAAGTAGACCCGGTAGCGGTGGTCCGCGCCGCAGAACCGGCCGCTGGTGGCCCAGCCGCTGATGCTGTCCGTGCCGATGGTGACCTCGGCGTCGTCCGTGCCGGAGACCGAGCCGGACGTGTTGACCAGCAATGTCGACGTCGAGCCGCCGGTGTAGGCGAACCGGCCGACGCCGGTGCGTTGGGTGACGGTCAGCTCGACCTTCGTCCCGCTGTCGAGCGTCACGCCGTAGTAGCCGGGGCTCGCGCTCTCGTTGTCGTGCGAGAACGTCGAGACGTACCGGTCGGGGTCGGCCGCGGGTGACGTGGTGACCTCGCCGGCGAACGGCATGATCGGGATGTCCTGGTAGGTGGAGCAGCCCGCGCCGGACAGGTGGGTCAGGCTGAAGCCCTTGATCCGGTCGTCCTCGTACGCGTAGCCGCCGTGCTGCCGGGTCACCGTGTCCGGGCTCCACTGGACCATGCCGAACGGCACGTCCGCGCCGGGGAAGTTGTTGCCCGCGCCGCCGCCCGTGCCGTGGTCCGGGCCACCCGGCTGGGTGCCGACGAACGGGTTCACCCATCGCGCCAGGTCGTCCACTTGGGCCTCGACCGCCACCGGATGGACCACCGAGAGTGCCACCGCCCAGACCAACGCCAGTGCCGCCTTCACGAGCCGCCTCCTCGCTGACAACGCTGTCCACGAACTACGCGTAATCACATACTTGCGGAGAGTGCCGGGGTGCCGTCAACCTCGTGGCCCGGGGTTGTCCGGTTCGAGACAGGTCCGGTCGTTGACATCTGTGAACGCGAGGTGTGTGATTCGGCGACTATGACAACGTTGTCCCCGAACGGCGTGGCAGGCGCGCGCAAGGTGCGGCGGGCCACGATGAACGACGTGGCGCGGATGGCGGGCGTCAGCATCAAGACGGTCTCCCGCGTGGTCAACGACGAGGCGGGCGTGCACCCGGCCACCGCCGAGCGGGTGCTCGCGGCGATCGACCAACTGGGGTTCCGGCGCAACCTGAGCGCACGCAACCTGCGGCGCGGGTCGTCCACCGGCACTATCGGCCTCGTGCTCGAAGACGTCGGCAACCCGTTCTACTCCGGTGTCACGCGCGCCGTCGAGGAGATCGCACGGCTGCGCGGGCGGCAGGTCATCACGGGATCGTCCGATGAGGACCCGGTGCGGGAACGCGAGCTGTCGCTGGAGTTCTGCTCGCGGCGGGTGGACGGGCTGCTGGTCGTGCCGGCCGGATTGCAGCACGGGTACCTGGTGCCGGAGATGCGGGCGGGCACGCCGGTGGTGTTCCTGGACCGGCCGGCCGGTGACGTGGTGGCGGACACCGTGCTGGTGGACAACATCGGCGGCACCGTCGAGGCGGTCGCGCACCTGGCGTCGTTCGGGCACCGGCGGATCGCGTTCCTCGGTGACGCGCCGGACATCTTCACCGCCAACGAACGCCTGCGCGGCTACCGCGAGGGCTGCTTGCGTGCCGGTCTCAGCTATCACGAGTCGCTGGTGGTCATGGGGCCGCACGACGCGGAGTCGGTGCGCGCGGCGTTGCACGGCCTCCGGAACGCCGCCGAACCCGCGACCGCGGTGGTGACGGGGAACAACCGGATCACCGTGCACGCGGTGCGCGCGCTGGCCGGGTGCCCCGCGCGTCCCGCCCTCGTGGGCTTCGACGACTTCGAACTGGCCGACCTGCTGTCGCCGCCGGTGACCGTGATCGCGCACGACGCGAGCGCGCTCGGCAAGGCAGCGGCGGACCTGCTCTTCGCCCGGCTGGACGGCGACGCCTCCCCACCGCGCCGCGTCGTCCTGCCGGTCCGTTTGGTGGCCCGTGGATCAGGAGAGGTTCAAGTATGAGTTCCCGCGAGTCCTCCGCTCGGACACCGCGAGTCGATCGGTCCGGCACGGCGAACCCGCCGGTCGAGCCCATCGCGCTGGAGGCCAACCAGCCCCGGCAGTTCTACCGGGGCGGTGCGGCGATCGCGGCGTTCCGGCGGCGGGCCGATGCCGATCGCGGGCCGGAGGACTGGGTCGCGTCGACCACCACGCAGTTCGACAAGGACGAGTCGGGGCTGACCCGGTTGCCGGACGGTCGGTGGCTGCGGGACGCGGTGGCGGCGGACCCGGTGTCGTGGCTGGGTGACGAGCACGCGACGGAGTTCGGCGCGGACACGGCGCTGCTGGTGAAGCTGCTCGACGCCGGGCAGCGGCTGCCGGTGCACTGCCACCCGTCGAACGCCTTCGCGTCCACCCACCTGGGGTGCCGGCACGGGAAGACCGAGGCGTGGATCGTGATGGGCACGTCCGGCCCGGACCCGACGGTCTACATCGGGTTCAGGGAGGACGTGCCGGCCGCCGCCGTCGCCGAGTGGGTGTCCACTCAGGACTCGCCTTCGATGCTGCGGGCGTTGAACCCGGTCAGGGTTTCGCCCGGTGACACGGTGTTCGTGCCCGCCGGTGTGCCGCACGCGATCGGCGAGGGTGTGTTCATCGTCGAGCTCCAACAGCCGACGGACTTCTCCGTCACGTTGGAGTGGCGCGGTTTCCTGGCCGACGCGGAGGCCGGGCACCTCGGTCTTGGCTACGACAAGGCGTTGGACTGCGTGGAGCGCCGGGCCCAGTCCCCCGACCGCCTGGTGCGGCGGACGCAGGCGTCGACCGGCGAGTCGGTGAACCTGTTCGACGCGCAGGCCGACCCGTTCTTCCGCGCCGACCGGCTGCACGTGTCCGGCACGGCGGCGTTGGAGCCCTCGTTCGGTGTGTTCGTGGTGCTGGAAGGCGCGGGCACGCTCGGTCCCGTCGCGGTGCACCGGGGCAGCACGGTGGTCGTGCCGCACGCGGCGGGCGAGGTCGTGGTGACCGGCGACGTCGTCGCCATCCGGTGCCGGCCACCATCGGTGTCGAGCCTCAAGGGCTGAGCCGGGGCGTTGCTACCGGATCTCCGCCTCGGCGAACTCCCGGAAGCCGCGTGCCGGGCGGCCGGTGACGCGTTCGACGGTGTCGGTGACCCGGTCCTCCGACCCCGCCGCGATGTCGGTGTCGAGCGCGGCCAGCACGGCGGCGTAGGCGGCGGGAATGCCGTGCCCGGTCAGGCGCAACGCCAGTTCGTCCGCCGTGACGGCTCGGTGGCGCACCGGCCGGCCGAGCCTCCGCGCGACGATCGCGGCGGCGTCGGCGTAGCTCAGCGCCTCGGGGCCGGTCAGCACGTGCTCGGTGTTGTGCGGCACCTCGTCGACCAACGCGTGCCCGGCGACGGCGGCGATGTCTCCCGCGTCCACGAACGCCACCCGACCGTTCCCCGTCGCGGTGACGATCTCGCCGTCACGCGCGTCCCGTGCGAGTGGGCTCTCCCCGGTGAAGTTCTGCATGAACCACGACGGCCGCAGGACCGCCCACTCGGGCACGGTCGTGCGGACCAGGTGGTGCACCGCGCCCAGGCCAGGCGCACCCTCCGGCATCGCCGACGAACTGAGCTGCACGACCCGCCGGACGCCCTGACGTGCGGCTTCCGCCAGGAACGGCTCGACCGACGGGACCGGATCGGGCTCTGCCAAGGGCGCGATGAGGTAGACCGCCGACACCCCGTGCAACGCGGGCGCGTGGGTCTCCCGGTCCGCCCAGTCGAACCGCACCTGGCCGGCGACGGTCGGCGTGCGGGTCGCCGACCGGACCACGACACCACGTTGGGCCAGGAACGCGGCGACCCTCGACCCGGTGGTGCCGGTCGCGCCGAGGACCAGGACCTCAGACATCCGCACCTCCCGAGAACGCGGCGTTCAGCTCTCCCGAACCACCCATGGCCTCGGCCGCGGCCAGTGGGTTCCAGTAGTCGCGGTAGTGCCGGATCTCGCCGTCCCGGACGGTGACGACCGCGATGTAGCGCAGCCGGTACGGCCGCCCGGTGGCGACCACGATCCCGGCGGCCTCGAACTCCACGACCACCACTTCCGGGTCGAGGGTCCGGTGCAGGACCCGGTCGGTGATCTCCCGGACGTCGAGCAGGTCCGGGTAGCCCCGCATGTACTCGTGCACCGCCGCACGGCCCTCCACGCGCTGCGGATAACCGGGCGGCGCGAACGGGAACTCGATCACGCCGTGCTCCGCCCACAGCCCGGCGAAGGCGGTCATGTCCTTGGCAGGCAGGAGTTCCAGGGCGTGTTCGACCAGCTCATCAGCGTTCACCAAGTGCTCCTCAACGCTAGGACGGAACGGCACCGTCCCGTCCTAACGTACACAGGACGGGTCGGTACCGTCCACTCGCTACGATCGCCGCCATGAGCCCTCGCACGCCCACCGGCGCAGCCGTGCTGCAACCCGCCATCACCCGGGCCATCGCCGAAGCGGTCCTGGCCGAGTTGGCCGAGCACGGCTACGCCCGGCTGTCGATGGAAGCGGTCGCGAAGCGGGCCGGGGTCGGCAAGAGCGCGCTCTACCGCCGTTGGCCGTCCAAGCAGGAGATGGCGACGTCGGTGATCTCCGAGGCCACTGCGGCGCAGTCGCCGCCGACCGCGGACACCGGCTCGCTGCGGGACGACCTGCGCGCGACCGTGAACGCGCTCATGGCCTGGCTGGCGCACCCGCTGTTCTCACGCATCCTGCCCGACCTGGTGGCCGAGATGGCGCGCAACCCGGAACTGGGCGACGTCGTCGACGCCGTCGTCTGCGGGCCACGGCGGGAGCTGGCCGCCACCATGTTCCAACGCGCCATCGAACGCGGTGAGCTGCGCGCGGACATCGACCTGGAGATCACGCTCGACCTGTTCGCCGCGGCGATCCACTGGCGGCTCACCGTCCGCGCCGCGCAGGCGGAACCCGGCTACGTCGACAAGCTCATCGACACGATCCTCCGCGGGATCGGCGCCTGACCGGCGGCTCCACCCGATCGACAAGGCACCTAGAGGTACTTGTTCGCCAGGTCCGAGTACTCCTTCTCCAGGTCGTCCGCCAGGTAGGCGACGTACGCCCACGGCACCTCGTGCACGTGGTCGCGCATGCCGAGCAGGTGGCGCTTCGCCCGGTGCGAGTCCTCGGCCAGGGCGAACGCCGCCGCGAACAGGTTGTGCGCCTGCAAGGCCCGCGGGTGCGGCTTGGTCGGGGTCGAGTCCCACTTGTCCGCCGCGGTGGCGATCTCGTCGCGGTGCCGGCTGAAGTACCGCATCTTCAACGTCGCGATCTTCAACGCCGACCGCGCCTGCACCGCGTCCTCGAACTGCTCCAGGAAGATCTCGAAGTGGGCCAGCGGCAGCATCGCCACCACCGGGTCGCCGGGCGGCGCGGCGTCCACGCTGCCCTGGGCGAACGCCATCATCTCCTCGGCCGACCCGCCCCACTTGGCCGCCAGGATCTGCAACCGGGTCCAGTGCGCCGGGTACAGCGACGCGCACCGCGCCACGATCTCCCGCCAGACCTCGTCCTTCTGGTCTCGGTCCACCTGCAACCCGAGCCCGGCGGTCTGCAACTGCGCCCACGGCACCGCGTCGCGCGGCAGGAGCTTCGCGGCCTCGTGCAGCGGGGCGACGGCCTTGCGGAGGGTGCCGAAGAAGACCTTGAACCGGTCCTTGCCGACGCTGTCCGCCCGCCCCGAGCCGCGGATCGCCCAGGCCTCCCGGATGAACGCGGTGCCGGCCAGCAGCCACAGGTCCGGGTCGGTGTTGTTCTTCGCCAGCTCCAGCAGCTCGTCGGCGTGGCCGATGGCGTGCTCGCCCAGCACCTCGACCCGCAACGCGCGCACCTCGGGCTCGTCCCGGCACTCCGCGAGCACCGTGGTGGCCGCCCTCAGGTGCCCCGCATCCATCTCCTCGGCCGCGATGTCCAGGATCGCGTCGTCGTAGGTGTGGTCCCGCACCACTTCACGGGCAACCGCGGCAGGCCGCTTCCTCCGGAAAATCCCCACTCCAGCGACCTTACTTTCCTCCGAGACCGAGTGGCCTAAGTCTTTCGTAGAGCCGAACAGGGCCTTTCTGCGGTTGCCCTCCAGCCTACGGGCGCGATGGAGTAGTGCCCTCGACGGAGGGGGAATCCATGCGAGGAAGTCTCGTTGTAGCCGTGTCCGCCGCACTGCTCGCCGCCGCGCTGCCGACCTATGCGCAGGCCGAGCCGGAGCCGCGGCCGGAGCAATCCATCACGTGGTCGGCGTGCGCCGACATCGAAGGGCTCGAGTGCGGGACGTTCCAGGCGCCGTTCGACTGGCGCACGCCCGCCGACGGCCGGAAGATCACCATCGCGGTGAGCCGGCTCAAGCCTCGCGGGGGCGAGGCGAAGGGTTCCGTGCTGACCAACCCGGGCGGTCCGGGCGGGCCGGGGCGGACGTTGCCGCTGCTCTTCGCGGGTCGCGCCAAGCTGGTCGACGCCATGGAGATCATCGGCATCGACCCGCGCGGCACGGGGGCGAGCACGAACACCACGTGCGGCGGGCTGGACTGGATGTCCGTCACCGATCCGCGTGACCGCGGCCGTGCCAACACCAAGCTGCTCTACGACGCCGCCGAGCTCCAGGCCACCGCCTGCCAGACCCGCTCCGGCGAGTTCGGCAAGGTGGTCAACACCGAGCAGACGGTCCGCGACCTCGACCTGCTGCGCCAACTGCTGGGCCGGGAGAAGGTCAGCTGGATCGGCTATTCGGGCGGCAGCTGGATGGGCGCCTACTACGCCACCTACTTCCCGGACCGGGTGGACAAGTTCGTGCTCGACTCGAACACCGACTTCACCAGCACGTTCCAGGACATCTTCGACAACTTCGGCTACGGCTTCGAACGCCGGTTCCGCACCGACTTCCTGCCCTGGGCGGCCAAGTACGACAGCCTCTACCACCTGGGCACGACCGGTGAGCAGGTCCGCCAGATCTACGAGACGACCCGCGCGAAGCTGGCCGCGAACCCGCTGCCGCTGGACGACGGGACCGTGGTCGACGGCGTCCGGCTGGACCTCTTGCTGATCCGCGCGCAGTACAGCAAGCAGTCCTTCCCGCCCGCCGCGGAGGCGTTGGCGTGGATCAGCCAGGCCACGACGTCCGACGTCAAGACCCTGGCCGCGGCTCCGGCGGCGCTGGCGCAGTACCCGGACGCGTCCAACGCCACGCTGTTCGCCATCGCGTGCAACGACACGAAGTTCCGCCACAACCGCGCGACCCTGGCCGCCGAGGCCGAGCGGCTGGGCAAGCAGTTCCCGCTGTTCGGCTACTACCAGGTGCTCGCGCCGTGCGCGTTCTGGGACCGGCCGAAGCTGGACCTGAAGACGCCGACCGGCAAGGGCGTGCCGCCGATCCTCATGGTGCAGTCGGTGCGCGACCCGGCGACGCCGCTGGAGGGCGCACAGCGCGCCCACCGCAACTTCGAGGGTTCACGGCTGCTCACCGTGACCGACGAAGGCGACCACGGCGTCTACGGCTTCGGCAACGGGTGCGTGGACGACGTCGTGGAGTCGTTCATCGTGGACGGGAAGGTGCCGACGGCCGACCTGACGTGTCCGGGCATGCCGTTGCCCGACCCGACCGCGCCCGCCGCCGCGGCCACCCGTCCGCTGGTGGGCTGGCCGTTGTAGCGCACGAAGCACCGCCTAGATCGCACCGGTCTGCCGCCTGCGGGCGGCGTAGACACCGGCCTCGGTCCGCCGGTCGAAGCCGAGCTTGTGCAGCAGCGAGGAGACGTAGTTCTTGACCGTCTTCTCGGCCAGGTACAGCCGGTTCGCGATCTGCCGGTTGGTCAGGCCCTCGGCGATCAGGTCGAGGATCCGCCGCTCCTGCGGGCTCAACGCCGCGTAGCGCGGGTCCTCGACCGGTCCGCCGCGCAGCCGTTGCAGGACGGTCGCGGTGACGCTGGAGTGCAGCAGCGAGCCGCCGGCGGCCAGCGTGCGGATCGCGGACACCAGGTCGTTCCCGGAGACCTGCTTGAGCAGGTACCCGGCCGCGCCCGCCATGATCGCCCCGAACAACGCCTCGTCGTCGGAGTACGACGTCAGCATCAGGCACGCGGGCGGCGGCTGGACCGTCGAACGGATCTCCCGGCACACGGTGACGCCGTCGCCGTCGGGCAGCCGCACGTCGATCACGGCCACGTCGGGCCGGTGGAACGCGGCGGCGGACACGGCCGTGGCGGCGCTCTCCGCCTCACCGACCACCTCGATGTCCGGCTCCACCGCCAACAGCTGTTGCAGACCACGCCGCACGATCTCGTGGTCGTCCACTAAAAGCACCGAGATGGACATGGTCCTCTTCCCCTACACCGACACCAAAGGCACGCGCCACGTCACGCTGACGCCCCGGCCCCCGGTCGACTCGACCTCGCACGAACCGTCCCACCTGGCCGCCCGCGCGGCCATGTTGACCAGGCCGCCGGAGTGCCTGCCGCGGCGGTTCGGCAGGCCTTCGCCATCGTCCCGCACGACCAGTCGCAGCTCGGTCGCCGCGCGATCCACCGACACCTCCACCTCGACCTTCTTCGCCGACGCGTGCCGGGCGGTGTTGGCCAACGCCTCGCGCAACGTGGCCAGCAGGTCCGGCCGCACCTGGTCGGGCACCACCGAGTCGACCGGCCCGTCCATCGCCAGCGACGGCTCGAAGCCGAGCAGCCGGGCCGACTCCTGCACCACCTTCAGCAGCTGCGCGCGCAGGTCGGCCGCGCCTGCGGGTGGTTCCTGCAACGAGAAGATGGTGCGCCGGATCTCCCGGATGGTCTGGTCGACCTCGGTGACGAAGTCCGCCAGCCGCTGCGCCACCATCGGCTGCTCCACCAGCCCGTTCATGCTCTGCAACCCGAGGCCGAGCCCGAACAGCCGCTGCACCACGAGGTCGTGCAGGTCGCGGGCGATCCGGTCGCGGTCCTCCAGCACGGCCAGTCGGCGTCCCGCGCCGGTGGCCCGGGTGAACTCGAGGATCAGCGCGGCCTGCCGGGCGAACGACTCCACCAGCGCCACGTCGGAGGCGTCGAACGCCCGCTGGTCACGGGCACGCGCCACGATCAGCACGCCGAGCACCCGTTCCCCGGCGGCCAGCGGCACGAACACCACGGGCCCGATCCGGTCCTGGCCGGGCAGCCCGTCGAGCACCTTGGCCCGGCCGCTGTCGAACACCTCCCGCGCGGCGCTGCCCTCGCTCGACACCCCGAACCCGCGTCCCTCGCCGTCGAGCACGCGGACCGACAGGTCGCCCTGCACGTCGGGCAACGCCAGCAGCGCGTTCACGCCGTCCGCGGCCAGCCGGGCGCGCACCGCGACCAGCCGCAGCGCGTCCCGGTCGGGGGTGCCGGTGAGCAGCGCGTTCGTCACCTCGTTGGACGCGCGCAGCCACACCTCGCGCTGCCGCGACTGCTCGTAGAGCCGGGCGTTCTCGATCGCGATGCCCGCCGCCGCGGCCACCGCCACCACGATCTCCTGGTCGGCGCGGCTGAAGTCCGCGCCGCCGTCCTTGTCGGTCAGGTAGAGGTTGCCGAACACCTCGCCGCGGACGTGCACCGGCACGCCGAGGAACCCGGGCGCGGCCGGGTCGAACGCCGCCGCCACCGATCCGGGCTGGTCGGAGTCGGTGTGGTGGCCGTCGCCGTAGGTGAACTCCAGCAGTTGGCGATCCGGCCCCACCACGGCCAGCGCGCCGTACCGGGCGCCGACGAGGCTGCACGAGGACTCCACGATCCGGCGCAGGACGTCCGGGAGCGACAGGTCGCTGGCCAGGGACACGACCGCGGCCAGCAGCCGGTGCAGCCGTTCCTGCGAGACGATCACCTCGGCGGTCCGGTCGGTCAGTTCGCGCACCAGGCCGTCCAACCGCACCGCGGCGTTCGCGTCCGGGGATCCAGGCACCCGAGACCACCCTCCGTTTCGGAGGATTCCGAGGTTAACGCCTTCTACCGGGGGATGCGACGGCCGGTGAGGAGTTCGAGGTCGACCGCCAGGTAGCGGTCGTGGTCGCCGTAGGCGCGCGACGCCAGCGGCAGTTCGCGCAGCCGGGCCAGCCACGGCTCGTCGACGACCTCCGTGACGTGGCCGACGGCCATCACGGACCAGCCGCGGGACAGGTCGGGGGCCACGTCGTCGATCTGGAACGCCACGATCGTGTCGCGGGCGACGAGGGTCGCGCTGCGGTCCGGCACGCGGAGCACGACGCAGTCCCCGTCGAGCGCGAACACGACGGGGTGCACCACCGGCAGCGCCTTGTGGGTGTAGACCAGGCGACCGACGGCGGCCGTGTCGAGCAGCTCCAGGCATTCCTCGCGGGAGAGGACCTGAAGTCCCGCGGAGTCGTACATCGCACCCCTTCGCCCCCGGTCGCAGGACTAAGACGTTCGGCGTTGTGATCGTCCTTGCCTAGAGTCGGAAGTCCCGGCTTCCTCGCCTTCCACCCGGATGGGGGATTTCCAGTGGCGTCACCCGATGTAGGCGCGTTCCTCCGACGCCTCGGTCTGACCGAGGCCGAACCTCCGAGCGTGGCCGCGTTGACGCGGTTGCACCAGGCGTACGTGGAGCGCGTGCCGTACGAGACGGTGGAGATCCAGCTCAGCCGGATGACGTCGATCGACCCGCGTGACGCGGTGGCACGGGTGCTGTCCGGTTTCGGCGGGTCAACGGGGCGTTCGCCGAGCTGCGACCGCCTAGTACTCGGTGAAGTGCCGCTCGAACCCCTGGTAGAGCTGCGGTGCGTACCGCTGCAACGCCAGGTCGAGCATGGGGCCGCCGGTCTCGTCCGCCAACTGGATCCAGTAGCCGTACATGTTCTTCGGGATGGTGCGGTAGGCGGCGGCGAACCCGTTCTGATCCCTGGGCTCCAGGTGCATCCACAGCGACGGCTTGTCGCCACCGGTCCGCGACAGCCCCACCGCGCGCAACTCGTACCACGGCACCGCCCACGACGCGCCCTTCTCCACCCAACGCAGGCCTTGCGGATCCACGACCAGCCGACGCAGCCGTGCCCGCCGCCGCCAGACGCCACCGCCGATCAGGCCGCCGAGCGCGACCAGCGGCCCGACGAACATCGCCGCCAAGTGGCCGTCGGAGTACGCCAGGAACATCAGCAGCACCCCGAGCGCGGTCAACCCCAGCTGCGCCGCGAGCGCGACCCGCCGCTCGGTCCGATGGCCGAACGGAATCTCGATCTCGTTCACGTCAACCCCACGGGCGTCTTACCCCCCGGCATCATGCGCCTACCCCTTCGACCAGTCGATCAGCCGCAGCGTAGGGGTCCAACTCACCCGCCACGACCCGTTTGGCGAGGGTTTCGAGCGCGGACGCGCCGCGCAGGCCGCCGATCCGGGAGCGCAGCCCCGCCAACGCGATCGCCTCGATCTCGCCGGCCGCCCTGGTGGCACGCCGTCGTTCCAGCTCACCGCGTTCCACCAACCAGGTGTGGTGCGAGTCGATGGCGTCCACGACGTCGTCCAGGCCTTCGGAGCGCGAGGCGACCGTCTTCACCACGGGAGGCCGCCAGAGCCCTCCCTCCCGGTCCCGGCGGCCCAGGGAGATCATGTGCTTGAGGTCGCGCGCGGTCTGGTCGGCGCCGTCGCGGTCGGCCTTGTTCACCACGAACACGTCCGCGATCTCCAGGATGCCCGCCTTCGCGGCCTGGATGCCGTCACCCATGCCGGGCGCGAGCAGCACTACCGTCGTGTCGGCCAGCGACACCACCTCGACCTCGGACTGCCCCACCCCGACCGTCTCGACCAACACGACGTCGAACCCGGCGGCGTCCAGCACTCTCAGAGCCTGTGGCGTGGCCCACGACAGGCCGCCCAGGTGACCTCTCGTGGCCATGGAGCGGATGAACACGCCGGGGTCGGTGGCGTGCTCGCCCATCCGCACCCGGTCGCCGAGCAGCGCGCCGCCGGAGAACGGCGACGACGGGTCCACAGCCAGCACGCCGACCCGTTTGCCGCGCGCGCGGTAGGACGCGACCAGCGCCGACGTGGACGTGGACTTGCCCACGCCCGGAGCACCCGTCAAGCCGATGACCCGGGTGTTCCCGCAGAACGGCGCCAGCGCGGCAGCCACCTCGCGCAACTGCGGGCTGGCGTCCTCCACCAGCGAGATCAGCCTGGCGACCGCGCGCGGTTGTCCCTCACGCGCGCGGTCGACCAGTTCCGCTACGTCAACGGTGCGAACCACACCGCTAGACCTTAGGGACGCGGACGATCAGGGCGTCGCCCTGACCACCGCCGCCGCACAGGGCGGCCGCGCCCACGCCGCCACCGCGGCGCTTCAGCTCCAGCGCGAGGTGCAGCGCGATCCGGGCGCCCGACATGCCGATCGGGTGACCGAGGGCGATCGCACCGCCGTTGACGTTGACCTTGTCCTCGGCGATGCCGAGTTCCCGCGTGGAGACGAGGCCGACCGCGGCGAACGCCTCGTTGATCTCGACCAGGTCCAGGTCGGCGGGGTCGATGCCCTCCTTGGCGCACGCGGCCTTGATCGCGTTCGCGGGCTGCTCGTGCAGGCTCGCGTCCGGACCGGCCACCACGCCGTGCGCGCCGATCTCGGCCAACCAGGTCAGGCCAAGCTCCTCGGCCTTGGCCTTGCTCATCACGACCACCGCAGCCGCGCCGTCGGAAATCTGCGACGCCGAGCCCGCCGTGATGGTGCCGTCCGAGGCGAACGCCGGGCGCAGCTTGGCCAGCGTCTCCACGGTGGTGTCGCCGCGCACGCCCTCGTCGGTCGAGACCAGCACCGGGTCGCCCTTGCGCTGCGGGATCGAGACCGGGGCGATCTCCTCGGCGAACACGCCATTCCCGGCGGCCTTGGCGGCCAGCTGGTGCGACCGGGCCGAAAACGCGTCCTGCTCCTCGCGGGTCAGGCCGTAGCGGGCGTTGAACTTCTCCGTGGAGGAGCCCATCGCGACCTGGTCGAACGCGCAGAACAGGCCGTCGTAGGCCATGTGGTCGATCATCGACACGTCGCCGTACTTGAACCCGCCGCGCGACTTCGGCAGCAGGTGCGGCGCCTGGGTCATCGACTCCTGGCCGCCCGCCACCACGATGTCGAATTCACCCGCACGGATGAGCTGGTCGGCCAGCGCGATCGCGTCGATGCCGGAGAGGCACACCTTGTTGATCGTCAGCGCGGGCACCGACATCGGGATGCCGGCGTGCACCGCGGCCTGGCGCGCGGGGATCTGGCCCGCGCCCGCGGTGAGCACCTGGCCCATGATCACGTACTGCACCTGCTCGGGCGCGACACCAGCCCGTTCGAGGGCCGCCTTGATCGCGACGCCACCGAGCTGGGCGCCGGAGAAGTCCTTCAACGATCCGAGCAGTCGCCCCATCGGGGTTCGGGCCCCGGCGACGATGACGGAACCGGACACAACAGCCTCCACAGCGGGTGTAAGCGAGTGTTAACACGCCACGATACCCACGGTTACCGCGCGGTAGCCTGTGAGGCGTCGCACAGCAGGACCTGCACCGATTCGGTCATTACCCTTTCCTGCCATGGAAGAGATCCGAGCTTTTGTGACGGCCGTCGACCACGTCGGGATCGCCGTGCCCGACCTCGACCGGGCCATCGCGTTCCACCGGGAGACCTTCGGCCTGGTCGTCGCGCACGAAGAGGTCAACGAAGAGCAGGGCGTGCGCGAGGCGATGATGCGCGCGCCGGGCGACGACGGGTCGGGCGCGGGCGTCCAGCTGCTCGCGCCGCTGACGCCGGAGTCGACCATCGCCAAGTTCATCGACCGGTCCGGGCCGGGGCTCCAGCAGCTGGCCTACCGGGTGTCCGATGTGGACGCCGCGTCCGAAGCGCTGCGCGCCAAGGGGATGCGGCTGCTGTACGACGCGCCGCGACGCGGTTCGGCGGACAGCCGGGTGAACTTCGTGCACCCCAAGGACACGGGCGGCGTCCTGGTGGAACTGGTGGAGCCGGCCCACTGAAGGGTTGCTCGAACGCGGGCCTGCCCACCACCGGCCCGATCGCTGTTCGTTGAGGTTCAGTCGAGCGCGGGCCTGCCCACCACCGGCCCCTGCCGCTCGAGCGCGGCGGCCACGAACGTCAGCTCCAGGTCCATCCGGTCGTCTTCCGGCGCGTGCCGGGCGACCGCGTGCCGGTAGCTGACCGCGAGCGCGAGCAGCGCCGACGCGCTGTCCACGTCCTTCGTCGCCACCGCCGCCCCACCGGCCGCGATGATGACGTTGCGGATCTGCCGCACCACCGACTGGTAGCGCTCGTGCAGCGCGTCACGGACCGCCGTGTGCGTGTCCGCCTCACGCCACAGCAGGTGGCTGAGCAGCGGTGATGCGTTCAACCGCGCGTCCAGCGCCGCGACCAGCCTGCGCAGGCTCTCCGCGATGTCGCCGACCACCACGACCCGGCGCGCGTCCACCGTGCCGTCCGGCAGGCGCTGCACGAGTGCCGCGAGCAGGTCGGTCTTGCGGCGGAAGTAGTAGTGCACGAGCCCTTTCGGCACCGCGGCGCGTTCGGCGATGCGCGACGTCGGCGTGGCGTCGAACCCCGACTCGGCGAACAACTCCTCGGCCGCTCGCAGGATCCGATCACGGGCCGACGAGTCCGACGAGTCCTCTGCCAACGCTGTCTCCTGTGTTGAATTGCTGTGTTGAATTGCCGCTGCTCCGCAGACGGCGGCTCGGTCGCCTGGAAGTCGATCGCTCGTGGCCCGGTTTTCGACGATCGAAGGGCGTGATCGCCGAAAACCGGGCCACGAACGATCGACGCGACCTCGCGGGGGTTGCGATTCGCCGGGCTGACAAGTGCGGTTGCCGACGAACGGGCTTGCCGGCTTGCCGGGGTTGCCGGCTTGCCGGGGTTGCCGACTCGCTGGGGCTGCCGGGCTTGCCGAGGCTGCCGGGGTTGCCGACCGTTCGTTGGGTCGGATTAGGCGGTTCCGGCTACTCGGCCGCTGTGGGCTGCGTTTGCCAGTGGGAGGGCCATTGCGCCTGCCGCGACGGTCAGCACGCCGCCGACCCACGAGACCCACGCCGCGCCCATCATGTCGCTGTAGCCGATCACCCACGGCGAGATGAACAGCAGCGCGCCGAGGACCATCTGGAACCACTCGCCGTAGACCATCCCGGGCATCGCGAGCGACGCGAGGCCGTCGATGGCGATCAGCCCACCCAGCACGATCATCGTCCACATGGCGCCCGTGGTGGTCTCCACCACCAGGGGCGAGAGCAGAACGAGAGCGCCGATGCCGACCTCGGCCCAGTCCTGCCACCTGGTCCATGCCTTTGCCATGACCACTACCTCCGTCCTTCGACTTCGGACACCAACGATGGTGCGCTTGGTTGGCCGCCCGGTCAAGAACCGCCGATCGGCGGGAGAGCACCGTTCGGGGGAAAAGTCAGTGCGGTGTCTCACAGGTTCAGGTTCTGAATCGGTTACCCGTGGGTAACCTCCGGCCACCTGCGTGGACCTGGCGCCACCACATCCCTACTCACCCCCAAATGGGAGGGAACCCCGTGCGGAAGATCCTCGACGCGATCCTCGCCGATGAACTGGACGCGATCGGATCGCTGGACGTACCGGAGAGTTACCGGGGCGTGACGGTGCACGCCGACGAGGTGGCGATGTTCGAGGGTCAGGCCACCAAGGACAAGGACCCCCGGAAGTCGCTGCACGTCGACGAGGTCCCGACGCCCGAACTGGGCCACGGCGAGGCGCTGGTGGCGGTGATGGCCAGCGCCATCAACTACAACACCGTGTGGACCTCGATCTTCGAGCCGCTGCCGACGTTCGCGTTCCTGAAGAAGTACGGCGGCCGGCACGACCAGCCGTTCCACGTGGTCGGCTCCGACCTGGCCGGCGTGGTGCTGCGCACCGGTCCCGGCGTCAACTCGTGGAAGCCCGGCGACCGGGTGGTCGCGCACTGCCTCGACGTGCAGCTGGAGCACTCCGACGGGCACAGCGACACCATGCTCGACCCGGAGCAGCGGATCTGGGGCTTCGAGACCAACTACGGCGGCCTGGCCGAGATCGCGCTGGTCAAGGCCAACCAGCTGATGCCGATGCCGAACCACCTGACGTGGGAGGAAGCGGCGTCACCCGGTCTGGTGAACTCCACGGCGTACCGGCAGCTCGTGTCGACCAACGGCGCGAACATGAAGCAGGGCGACACCGTGCTGATCTGGGGCGCGTCCGGCGGCCTCGGCTCGTACGCCACCCAGTTCGCGCTGAACGGCGGCGCGACCCCGGTGTGCGTCGTGTCGTCGCCCGAGAAGGCCGAGATCTGCCGCAAGATGGGCGCGGAGTTGATCATCGACCGCAGTGCCGAGGGCTACAAGTTCTGGAAGGACGAGCACGAGCAGGACGTGCGCGAGTGGAAGCGGCTCGGCGCGAAGATCCGCGAGCTGACCGGCGGCGACGACCCGGACATCGTGTTCGAGCACCCGGGCCGTGAGACGTTCGGCGCGTCGGTGTACGTGGCGCGCAAGGGCGGCACGATCGTGACGTGCGCGTCCACCAGCGGGTTCATGCACCAGTACGACAACAGGTACCTGTGGATGCACCTCAAGCGGATCATCGGCTCGCATTTCGCGAACTACCGCGAGGCCTGGGAGGCCAACCGGTTGGTCGCCAAGGGGAAGATCCACCCCACACTGTCCAAGGTGTACTCGTTGGAGGACACCGGGCAGGCCGCGCACGACGTGCACCGCAACGCCCACCAGGGCAAGGTCGGTGTGCTGGCGCTGGCACCGGAAGCAGGGCTCGGCGTGCGTGACCACGATCTTCGTGCCGCGCACCTGACCGAAATCAACCGATTCCGGGGCGTGTAAAGCGAAATCACCCTTGAAGTGCGGCCGGCAGGTGCCGGCCGCACGTCAAGAGCGGGTAGCGTGAGCGGCATGGGCCTCGCCGACGACCGTGACCTCGTCCCCCTGGGATCCGGCTTCGACATCGTCAAGCGCGGGTACGACCGCGCCCAGGTCGAGGACCACCTGGAACGCCTGGACTCCGACCTGCGCCTGCTCGCGGCCGACCGCGACGCGGCGGTGTCGCAGACCAACGACCTGACCCGGCAGCTCGAAGCGGCCCGGTCGGAGATCGCCGAGCTGCGCGGGCAGGTGGAACGGCTGTCGCTGCCGCCGACCACGCTGGAAGGGCTGAGCGAGCGCTTGCAGCGGATGCTGCGGCTCGCCCAGGACGAGGCGAACGAGATCAAGGCGCGGGCCGAGGCCGAGGGCGGGCACGTCCGGGCCAAGGCCGAGGCCGACGCGGGGGTGCTGCGCACCCGGTACGAGAAGCTGATCGCCGAGCTGGACCAGCGTCGCGCCGACATGGAGGCCGAGCACCGGGGCGTGCTGGAGAAGGCGCGCGCCGAGGCCGACCGGGTCGTGGGCGAGGCGCAGGCGGAGGCCGCGAGGTTGGACGCGGAGTCGCTCCAGCGCCGGAACACGATCGAGGAAGACTTCGAGATCGCGATGGCGGCCCGGCGGGTCGAGTCGATGAAGGTGCTGGCCGAGCAGGAGGCGTCGTCGAAGGGCGAGGCCGAGCGGCGGCTGCGTGAGGCGGCCGAGGAAGCCGCGCGCGTGCGTGCCCAGATCGCCCAGGAGCAGGCCGCTTCGAACGCCGAGGCGCAGCGTTTGGTGCGTGAAGCCACCGAAGAGGCCAACCGCCGTCGTCACGACTCCATCAGCGAGGCCACGGCGCGCGTCCAGGAGGCGACGGACGAGGCGAATCGCCGGGTACGCGAGGCCACCGAGGACGCCAACCGCCGCGTCACCCAGGCCACCCAGAAGGTCGACGCCCTCAGGCAGCTCCGCAACCGCCTGTCCCAGCAACTCCACTCCGTGCGCACCGCACTACACGACGTGACGCCGCTCCTGGACCCACTGGAAGAAGAACACCCCACCCCGGCCTCCACCAGCGGCTCCGCCCCCTCCACCCCCGCTCCCGCGGCCCCCACCTCCGGCACCGCCACCCCTCCCGCCACCGGCACCGCCGCCCCCTCCACCCCTGCCAGCGGCTCCGCCACCCCCACTCCCGCGGCCCCCAGCACCGGCGGCGCCACCCCGGCCAGGCCCCAGCCCACCCAGCCCGAAGCCACCAAACCGTCCCCCGACGGCCCCACCCAAAAGATCGCCCGCCCCAACCCCAGGGCCAACGCCGGCAAGCGCTAACCCGCGCGAGTCCTACGTTCAGAACGCGTGAGTCCTACGTTCAGGACCCCCGAATTCAACGCTCAGAACGCGCGAGTCGAACGCTCACGGCCCGCGAATTCACCACTCAGGTACCGCGAATCGCGCGCTCGGGCACGGCGAACCCGACGAGGACGACCGCCGTCACACACCGACGCGGTGACGCCAGTCGAGCACCGCCGAGGCGAACGCGTCCGGCGCCTCCATCGGCGTCAAATGCCCGGCCCCCGCCACCTCGACGTACTCGCCCTGCCGCAGCACCGCGACCAACTCCCTGGCCAACGCGGGCGGCGTGAGGGCGTCGTGCTCCCCCACCAGCACCAACGCGGGCACGTCCACCGACGCCAGCACCTCCGTCGAGTCGGGCCGCACGGCCATCGCCCGCTGCGCCCACGCCACCTCCGCCGGGTCCTGCCCGGAGATCAACTCCCGCACCTGCTCGACCACCGCCGCGTCCGCCGCAGGCCCGAGCAACCCGCCGACCACGGTGTCCGGCACCCACCCGACGCCCTCGGCCTCGACCCGCGCGGCCATCGCCAGCCGGTTCGCCCGCGCCTCGTCCGCGTCCGCCCCGGCACGCGTGTCGGCCAGCACCAGCCCGGCCACCCGCGACGGATCCCGCCGCAGCACTGCCATCGCCACATACCCGCCCATCGAGCACCCGCCGACCACCGCCCGCTCGATCCCACGCTCGTCCAACAACCGCAGCACGTCGTCCGCAACGACCATCAGATCGGGTGAACGACCCCCACCACGCTGCTCCGGCGTGATCGGTTTCAGCAGGTCACGCACCCCGTCCCACATGCGCGAGTCGAGCGGGAAGGCGTGCAGCAGGACTAGCGGAACAGACTCCATACCGGCTTCCATACCCAAATTGTCAGACCCCCTCCCTACCTTCATCCCCATGGCCTCCAACCCGGAACCGGACGAGATCCGAACCGACCGCCTCCTGCTGAGGCGCGTCGGCCCGGGTGACGTGCGCTCCGCGATCGCCGTGATGTCCGATCCGGAGACGAACCGCTTCAACCCGGCCGGCACGCCGTCCGCGGAGCAGGCGGCGAAGATGCTGGTGGAGTGGCAGGCCCACTGGGCACGTGACGACATCGGGTACTGGGCGGTGGAGCTGTCGGAGACCGGGGAGGTCATCGGCTTCGGCGGCCTCCGCCACCACGAGCTGGACGGGGAACCGACGCTCAACCTGTTCTACCGGTTCCGTCCCCGGCACTGGGGTCGCGGCTACGCGCCGGAGATGGCACGCGCGGCCATCGACTGGGCGAGCCGAGACCGGCCGGGCCGTCCGGTGGTGATCATCACCGATCCCGACAACACGCCCTCCCAGCGCGTCGCGGAGAAGCTGGGCTTCGCGCACGTGGGCGAACGCACGACCGATGAGGGACCGATGGTGGTCTGGCGGCGTCAGGAGGTCACGATGGTCACTTGACGCCGTTCGTGGGGGCCGGACCAGGTGCGCGGCAACGGCGTGGGCACCTCGGGCACGGCCGCGGACACGATCGCGTCGAGCACCTTGTCGGAGTGCCCGACCATGAGGTGCTTGGCGCCGGGGAAGTCGATCACGTCCGCGGTCGGGATGTCCGCGCCGAACCGCCGCCTGGCCTCGGCCGGTGGCAAGTAGGTGTCGAACTCGGGCACCAGGCACACCACCGGTTTGCCCGTACGCGCCCACACGCGCAGATGATCAGGCTCGCTCCAACGCAGAGGAGGTGAGATCAGGACAGCGCCCTCGACGATCGGGTCGCACCCGTGCATCAGCGCGAGGTCGGTGCCGAACGACCAACCCACGAGCCACACCGAGGGCAACCCTCGATCGGCCGCGAACGCCAAGGCCGCGGCGACATCCAGTCGCTCGCCCACGGCGTGGTCGAACGCGCCCTCGCTGCGCCCCGCCTCACTGACCGTGCCACGCGTGTTGAACCGCAACACCGCGAGGTCGGCCAGCGCGGGCAGCCGCCACGCCGCCTTGCGGTAGAGGTGGGAATCCATCATGCCGCCGTGCGTGGGCAACGGGTGCAGCAGCACGAGCGTGGCGCGTGGAACCCGGTCCGCCGGCAACGCCAACTCGCCGACCAACGCGAGACCGTCGTCGGTCCGCAACGTCACCGCTTCCCGGCGTGCCGGGAGCACGGTGTCAGCCTTGATCCGGACTTCGTCGACCACGGCGACATCCTGCCGGCCGCCGAATCACCGGCAGTGGGCGCGGGACGCGAGCAGTTGCGGGGTAGACGGCTGCCCGGGTGCAGCGGCGGGCACAGAGCGTCACCAACGACGGGCTGTGGGGCCTCTTCGGCCGCGTGACGACCAGCAGGCCTGGTGCCAGTGGCGGCGGTCTTCGACCGAGCCGTAGTCGGCGGCGGGCCAGGCGACGACGTGGGCGGTGCCGGGGCGGATCTCGTGGTCGCAGCCCGGACAGCGGTAGGTCTTGGTGGTGGCGGCGCCGGAGACGGTGCGCACCAGCCACTCGCCGTCCGGCCCGTTCTCCGCGCGCGCCCAGCCGTGGCCACCGATTGGTGACGGCTCGTCGGGGCGGTGCTGGCGGTTGCGGCGGGGCACGGGGAACGAGGGTATCCGGGCTTGCGGTGGGTGATCGCCTACGGTCCACGGGGTGAGCAAGTGGCGACGGGTCATATTAACCCTGCTTCTGATCGTTGAAATGGCCGTGACGCTCCTGCCCGTGGTGCGCGGGCTGCTGATCGAACCGTCAGCGGCGGACGTTTCGCCTGGTGGTCGGGTCAGGCCGGTGATCGAGGAGCACGACGTGCCGGTCTGGCAGCCGGTCGGACTCCGGCAGGGCGTGCTGCTGGCCACGACAATGTTGATGCTGGTCACAGCAGCGTCCGCGCTGGCGCCGGTGTGGTTGCGGCCGAAGGCACGGACGTGGGTGGCGACGTTCACCGGAACCCACGTGGCCGCCGCGGGATTGGGATGGGTGCACGGCCTGCCATTGCTGACCCTGCTCGCCACGGTGTCCGCTGTTGGGGTGCCCTTGCTGGTGCTCGCGCCGCAGCGGCGGGGAGAATGAGGGACGTGCCCACCTACGAGTTCCGTTGCAAGGCGTGCGGGTCGACGTTCGACGTGAAGCGGTCGATGAGCGAAGCCTCCGCCCCCGCGCCGTGTCCGAACGGCCACGACGACACCGTGAAGCTGCTGTCCATGGTCGGCCTCGGCGGCAAGGCCAACGCCCCCGCTGGCGGCGGTAACGGTGGCGGCGGGTGCTGCGGCGGCGGCTGCTGCGGCTGACCCGAGCAATCCCAGGGCCTCTGCAGCCAGTCTCAGCAGCCAGTCTCGGCAGCCAGGCTCAGCGGGCCTGCCGGAATTCTCACGCGCGCGCCCTCAAAGCCCCACACGCACGAGTCCGCGCCCTCCAGCCCCACACGCACGAGTCCGCGCCCTCCGAGCCTCACACGCTCGAGTCGGGATGCGGGCTGGGCGGCTCAACGGTTGACCCGTGCGACGTCTGGCCGGTGCAAGGGTTGGCCGGTGCGAGGGTTTGACTCGCTGGCGCGGCGGTTGGCCGGTGCCGGCTTGGGTGCCCGTGCTCGGACCGGAACAGGTAGCTCAGATGAGAGTCCGGCCGATAGGCGCCCTTGACCCGCCGTTGACCGCCGTTGACCGCCCCGGGACCACCATTGGCCCCCCTGATGGCCCCGGACCGCCCTCGACCGCTCTGGACCGCTCTGAACCGCTCTGAACCGCTCTGAACCACCCTGATGGCACCGATCAGGGAGTGGGTTCCTTGGTCAACAGCACCTCGGCGACCTTCTTACCCTGGTCGCAGATGGCGCCGAACCGGGCCGACCCGTCGATCACGATGATCCCGATGCCACCACCGGCATAGTCCATCACCAGCACACACGACGGCTGCACCGACGTGTCCGTGGTCCGGTCGAAGTACTTCACCTTCCGGTCCGCCAAGTCGAACTCGCCGTTGCTCTGCTCCAGCGTGATCGCCTTCCCCTCACGGAACCTGAGCGTCACGCCCACGTCCAGCGAGTCGACCGACGTCTGCCACTTGCACGACTGGTCGAACGACGTGTCGTACCCGGTGTCGGTGGGCTTGGCGCCCTTGTCCGGCACGTCGTAGGGCAAGTCCTTCCACCCGATCAACGCACAGATGTCACCCACCGCCGACGGCTCACTCGACCCCGACGTCGTCGGCGACGGCTTGGTGGACGACTTGCCGGACCCCGTCGGTGTGGGCTTGGTCGAGGTGAACGGTGGGTCCACGTCGAGCACCTGTTCCGCCACCGGAGTCCCGTTGACCGTGTACGCGCAAGCGCTCGTCAGACCGAACGCCACCACCAGGAGCGAGATCACCACACGCCGCATGGTGCCCACGATGCCAAACGCCGATTCCCACCACTCCATCAGGCCGCGTAACCGACCGTCAGACCGAGTAATCGCGGAACCCCTTGCCGGTCTTGCGACCCAGCCTCCCGGCCTTCACCAGGTGCTCCAACAACGGCGCGGGGGCGAAGCCGGCTTCACGGAACTCCAGGTAGAGCGTCCGCTCGATGGCCAGCGACACGTCCAGCCCCACCACGTCCAGCAGCTCGAACGGCCCCATTGGCAACGAGCAGCCGACCTTCATCGCGTTGTCGATGTCGTCGGCCACCGCGTAGTGCGCCTCCAACATCTTCACCGCGTCGTTCAGGTACGGGAACAGCAGCGCGTTCACGATGAACCCGGCCCGGTCACCGCAGTGCACCGGCACCTTGCCCAGATCCAGGCACACCCGCCGGGCGGTGGCCACCACGTCGGCCGACGTCGAGATCGTCTCGACCACCTCGACCAGCTTCATCACCTGGGCCGGGTTGAAGAAGTGCAGGCCGACCACGTCACCGGGTCGCGCGGTGGCGGCGGCGCACTCGATCACCGGCAGCGACGACGTCGTGGTCGCCAGCACCGCGCCCGGCTTGCACACCTCGTCCAACGCCTCGAACACGGCCTTCTTGACCGACAGCTCCTCGGCCACCGCCTCGACCACTAGATCGCAATCGGCCAGGTCCGAGAACTCGACAACGGGCGTGATGCGGGCCAGCGCCGCGTCCCGATCATCCGCCGACAGCTTGCCGCGCGACACGGCCTTCTCCAACGACTTGCCCACCTTGGCCACGGCGGCGGAAGCCTTCTCCGACGACCGAGCCCGCAGCACCACGTCGTACCCGCGCTTGGCGAACACCTCGACGATGCCGGTGGCCATGGTCCCGGTGCCGATCACCCCGACCCGCTGGACCTCCCGAGTGGGCACGCCCTCCTCGGCGGCAACCGGCGTCTGCACGTCCGGCACGACGACGGGCGAGTCCGGCCCGTCGTAGGTGTAGAAACCGCGCCCGCTCTTCCGACCCAGCAGACCCGCCGTGATCATCTGCTTCAGCAACGGCGCGGGAGCGTGCAAACGATTGCGCGACTGGTGGTACATCGTGTCGAGGATTTCGTACGCGGTGTCCAACCCGATCAAGTCGAGCAGCGCCAACGGACCCATCGGGTAGCCGCAGCCGTACCGCATGGCCGCGTCGAGGTCTTCCCTTGTCGCGTAACGGGATTCGTACATCCGGACCGCGTGGTTCAGGTACCCGAACAGCAGCGCGTTGGCGATGAACCCGGCCCGGTCGCCGATCACGACCGGCGTCTTGCCCAGCCCCTCCACGAACGCCACCACGTCGGTCACCACGTCGGGCTCGGTGACGACCGTCCGGATCACCTCGACCAGCTTCAACACCGGCGTGGGGTTGAAGAAGTGCATCCCGACGACCTTGCCCGGCCGTCCCGTGTGGACACCGATCTCGGTGATCGACAGCGACGACGTGTTGGACGCGAACACCGTGTCCGGGCCGCAGATCCGGTCCAGCTCGGCGAACACCTCGGCCTTGAGCTCGATCCGCTCCGGCACCGCCTCGATCACGAGGTCCGCACCCGCCAACGCGTCCAGCGACGTGGCATACGAGATGCGGGCCAGCGTGGCGTCCCGATCAGCCGAAGAGAGCTTCCCGCCCGCCACGGCGCGGTCCGTCGAGTGGGTCAGATGACCACGACCTCGGTCCAGAGCGGTCTCGTCCACGTCCACCGCCACGACAGTGACGCCGGTCCGGGCGAGCACCTCGGCGATACCGGCGCCCATGGTGCCGAGACCGACGATTCCGACCGTGTTGAACTGGCGCGTCACTGTTTACCTCCCACTCACCGGAGTGGCTACCGGACGGTAACTTGACGCGACTATCCCACGGTCGTCACGCGTCGTTCGCGTGAGCTTCACCATCGGTATCGTGCAAGTAATCGGTCCAGGGCACGTCTCAACAGCTCATTCGTCGAACCGGCGCGCGGCCAGCTCCTCCACCCGCCGCACGGCCTCCGCCGCGTCGGCGCCACTCGCCGCGACCTCGATCCGCGCACCACCGGGCGCGCCCAACCCCATCAACGCCAGCACGCTCTTGGCGTCCGCCTCCTCCTCCCCGAACCGCACCACCACCGCGGCGTCCAACGAGGCCAACGCCCGCGCCACCAACGCCGCCGGCCGAGCGTGCAGCCCGACGGAGTTCGTCAACGAGACCTCCGCCCGCACCACATCCCCACCCACCTCGACCGAGTCCTGCCCACCACCACCGGCCGAAACAGCAGCCGCCGCCACCTCCGGCAGGCCGGCGCCACCCTGCGCGCGAACGGCAGCAGCCACCGCGCCCTCGACCAACGGCGCGTCCACGACCATGACCGACCCGGCAGCCTCCTCAGCAGCCATGTCGGCGACCATCTTCGCGCTGCCAAGATCGAACAGAACCACCACACCGGCACCCGAATCGGCTTGGGAAATGGCCTCCCCGACAGCCTCGTAGGAAGTGCCCAACCCGCCCATCCCATCCCCGCCGGACGGCACGATCTTCACCGAAGGCGCCATCTGACCGGCCAACTCGGCCACCCCGAAAGCCAGCTGCCGACTGTGCGACACCACCACCAGCCCGATCACCGCGCACGCCCCGCGAACGTCCGAAGCAGCAACGACGTCGAGCGCGCCCCCGGATCAAGATGACCGGCACTCCGCTCGCCCAGGTACGACGCACGCCCCTTCCGCGCCACCAACGGCACGGTCGAATCGGCCCCCAACTCCGCCGCATCAGCCGCCGCCGACAACACCTCGGCCACCCCACCACCACTTGCCGCGACAGACTCGGCAGCAGCCACCGCAGGCGTGAGGGCGTCCACCATCGTCTTGTCCCCCACCTCGGCCTTACCGCGCGCCACGACGCCCTCCAGCGCGGCCCGCAACGCCTTGGCCACCACCGTGCCGTCCATCGAAGCGACGTCACCGACCGACGTGGCCGCACGCAGGAACGCCGTCCCGTACAACGGCCCGGCCGCGCCACCCACCGTGGAGATCAAAGTCGTCGCCACCAACCTCAACACCCCACCCGGCGACGCGGGCGCATGACCGTCCAGTTTGGACACCAACGCGGTGAACCCGCGAGCCATGTTCTCGCCGTGGTCGCCGTCGCCGATCTCCCGGTCCAACCGCAGCAGCTCGTCCCGGTGCTCCACCACCACCGCCGCCACCGCACGCATCGCCTCGGCGACGGATTCCGCCGTGCACTCCATCAGACACCCCACCGCAGCGCCGGCGTGTGCACGGGCGCGTCCCACAGCTCGACCATCTCGTCGTCCAACTTCAGCAACGTCAGGCTCATGCCCTGCATCTCCATGCTCGTGATGAACGGGCCGACCAACCGCCGCTCCACCGTGATCCCCCGCTCGGCAAGGAGCCGCTCCGCGATCCCGTGCGCCAGGTACAGCTCGATCAGCGGCGTCCCACCCATGCCATTCGTGAACAGCAGGACGCGATCCCCGTCCCCGAACGGCAGGTCTTCCAGAATCGGGTCCAACAAAGCAGGCACCAACTCCTCGGCGGTCCCCACCTTCACCCGCTGACGACCGGGCTCACCGTGGATGCCGATCCCCAACTCCATCTCGTCATCCGCCAACGTGAACGAAGGCTCCCCCGCGTGCGGCACGGTGCAGGCCGTCAACGCCAACCCCATCGACCGGACCTGCGCGACAACCCGCCGCGCCAACGCCTCACAGCCATCAAGGTCGACCCCGCGCTCGGCCGCCGCCCCGACGATCTTCTCCAGCAGAACAGTCCCACCCACACCGCGCCGACCAGCCGTGAACAGCGAGTCCTTGACCGCGACGTCGTCATCGATCACAACGGTCCGCACGTCCACGCCATCAGCCGCCGCCAGCTCGGCGGCAGTCTCGAAGTTCAGCACGTCACCGGTGTAGTTCTTCACGACCAGCAACGCCCCCGCACCACCATCGGTACGAGTCACAGCCGCCGCGACCTGGTCAGGAGTAGGCGAGGTGAAAACAGCACCAGGACAGGCCGCGTCGAGCATCCCCCGCCCGACGAACCCGCCGTGCAACGGCTCATGCCCCGACCCACCACCGGAGATCAGAGCGACCTTGCGGGACACCGGAGCATCCGCCCGAACCACCACCGCCGGGTCGTAATGGATCTCCAAAAGGTCCGCGTGCGCAAGCGCCATCCCGCGCAACGCGTCCACCACCACTGTCGCCGGATCGTTGATGATCTTCTTCACGGTGACCTCCCGATCGACGCTGATCACCCCATTACTACTCCACCGGAAGCGGCCCGGAAAGCGGAAGCTACGGTGAGGCTGCCCTAAGAACAGCAGGTCAGTGACCTGGAGTAGCGGAGGAAACCCCTAGAGTGGCAATCACCAGGATCGCGGCCCTGCTCGTCACCGCACTCGCCCTCAGCGCGTGCGGCCAAGCTGAAACCGCCGACAAGCCCGCAGTGGCCCAGGGTGGCGCGGAATTCGGCCAGGCGGGACAGAAGAGCTCCGGTTTCGGAACGGACGCCCAACCAGGCCAGTTCCCCCGGACGATCAAGCACGCCATGGGCGAGACGGTCATCGAGAAGCGCCCCGAACGAGTGGTAGTCCTCGACGGCGGCGAACTCGACAACGTGGTCGCGCTCGGCATCAAGCCCGTAGGCGTCGCCTACCCCGACGGCGCACCCACGATGCCGACCTACGTCGGTGACAAGGCGGGCACCCCGGAGAACGTCGGCGGCATCACCAGCCTGAACCTGGAAACGATCGCCAAGCTCCAGCCGGACCTGATCATCGGCTCACAACTGCGCGCCGAGCAGCAGTACCCCAAGCTGTCCGAGATCGCCCCCACCGTCTTCGCCGTCCGCCCCGGCTACACCTGGAAGGAGAACTTCCGCCTCAACGCCGCGGCACTTGACCGCGTCACCGAGGCCGAGAAGCTCATCACCGACTACGAGGCCCACGCCAAGCAGGTCGGCGAGAACATCGAGCGCAAGGCAGGCAAGCGCCCCACCGTCACCATGCTCCGCTTCATGCCGGGCAAGACCAGGCTCTACGCCAAGAAGTCGTTCATCGGCACCATCCTGATCGACGCAGGCATCCCCCAGCCCCAGGCCAGCCAGGCAGACGACCTGGCGGTAGAGGTCAGCACCGAGCAGATCAGCCAGGCCGACGGCGACTGGATCCTCATCGGCACCTACGGCGACCAGACCAAGACCGCCCAACAGCAAGTCCAAGGCGGCCCGCTCTGGCAGACCCTCAGCGCAGTCAAGGCCGGCCACGCCAAGCTCGTAAGCGACGAAACCTGGTTCCTAGGCCTAGGCGTCCTAGCCGCAGAAGAAGTCCTGACCGACCTGGAACAAACCCTCACGACCTAACAACACAAAACCAGGCCGCAGAACTTTGACACCCACCCAAACCACCAGGAACCCACAAGGCTCGATTTGACATGGGTTCGGGTGCCATAGGCTGGACGAAGCCGGGCAGGCTTGGCGGACGCTCTTCCCGCCATGCCTGCCCGGCTTTGGCCTGCCTGGGGTGCCCGTAAGGGCCCCATGTCAAATCGAGCCGAACCCACCCACCCACGCACACACACCCAACCAAACCCAACCCACTACCGCCCGTACAACACCCGAACCAACCGCACAACCCGCCGAATAGTCCGAGACCCCCGCTCATAGGTCATCGGATCCAGCACCGCCCCAAACCGCTTCCGAGTAACCGAATGGGCATACGTGAACTCCCGCAACCCATCCTCCCCATGAATCCGCCCGAACCCGGAATCACCGACCCCACCAAACGGCAGCCCAGGCACCGACGCATAAGCCAGCACGGAATTCACCGAAACCATCCCGCACCGCAACTTACCCGCCAGCTCCTCCCCCCGATTCCGGGAGAAAACCGAAGCGCCCAACCCGTAGGCCAACGAGTTGGCCTGCCGAACCGCCTCATCCGCGTCGGCAACCCGGTTGATCACCAACGTAGGCCCGAACGTCTCCTCCACCGCCGCCTTGGCGTCAGCCGGCACGTCCACCAGCACCACCGGCTCCACATACGGCGCCCGGATCGACTCCAGCCCACCCACGACCGCCCGCGCCCCACGCTCCAACGCGTCCGCGACGTGCGACTGGATGATCCCCACCTGCGCCGGCATGGTGATCGGCCCGAAATCGGCATTCGACTGGCCACCGGGCCGCAGTTTCGACGCCTTCTCCGTCACCAACCGGACAAACTCTTCGTAAACGGCCTCAGCCACGTAAACCCGCTCAACCCCGGCGCAAGTCTGCCCGGCGTTGAAGATCCCACCCCACACCGCACCATCGGCCGCCGCCATCACATCAGCGTCCTCGGCCACGATCATCGGGTCCTTGCCGCCGCACTCCAGCAACACCGGCGTCAAAGACTCGGCACAAGCCGCCATGACCTTCTTGCCAGTCTGCGTGGACCCGGTAAACGCCAGCTTGTCCACTCCGGACTTGCACAACGCAGCGCCCACGTCACCAAATCCGGTCACCACCTGGAACACCGGAAACTCCGGCACGACCTCGCCGAACGTCGACGCCAGGAAAACGCCCACCCCCGGCGTGAACTCGGAAGGCTTGAACACCACCGTGTTCCCCGCCGCCAACGCGTAAGCGATCGAACCCATGGGCGTGAACGCCGGGTAGTTCCACGGCCCGATCACCCCGACCACACCCAACGGCCGGTACTCCAGCGACGCCGCGTGGTTGTACATCAGCATTCCGGACGAGATCTTGCGCTTGCCCAGCACCTTCCCCGCGTGCTTGGCCGCCCAATGCAAGTGGTCGATCACCAACGCCAACTCGGTACGCGCGTCGTCCGCGGACTTCCCGGTCTCCGCGCTGATCAACGTCTGGAGTTCCTCCAGCCGTTTGACCAGCAGCTTCCTCCAGGCGTCCAGCCGAGCACGCCGCCCGTCGAACCCGAGCTCCGCCCAGAACTCGGACGCGTCACGCGCCATCCGCACGGCCTCGCGCACGTCGTCCTCCGACGCCACGGAGTGGTGGCCGACGACTTCGCCGGTGCGGGGGTCGAGCGAGGCGAACCGCCGGCCCTCGTCCTCGCCCCGCGCCGGAGTGGTGGGAGCGGTCTGCGTCATCGGGCCCTCCAAGCAATACACAAAACGCGGGCGTTACTCGACAGTAACGGGTAGGTCCGGACGGTGTCAGCCCCCGTTTCAGGCTTTCGGGATCTTGCCCACCAGCCCCTTGGCGAACGCCACAGCCGTGGCGCACCGGTCGAACTGCGACTCCTTCGGCCCGGCGGACTTCACCTCGACCACCTCGCCCTTGTTCTCGTCCCCGACGAGTTGCACCCACTTGACCTCGCACGACGGGAACGCCGTCACGCTGTCCACCTGGTAGCCGGTCACCCCGCCACCCAGGTCGACCTCGGTCTGCTTGTCGTCGAAGTCGCGGTCACGCGGGACGAACGTGGCACGGAAGTCCAGCGTCAGCTCACGGTCGTCACCCACCCACGAGCAGTTGTGCAGCCCATACGGGTACACCCGACGGTCGGCGCCCACCGCCGTGTCGATCGCCGCCTGGTCCGGCAGCGCACACGGGTCCAGCGTGATCAGCGAGCCCTTGACCGGCTCCCTGGTGGGCGGGTCCTCCCTGATCCGCTTGACCACCGACTCCGCGACCACCCGCCCGGGCGTGCACGCGTCGCCGTCCTCGTAGCCGATCTGCACGGTGATGCCCAGGCCCGGCTTGTCCTGGGTGATCACCGAGACGAAGCAGGCGCTGTTCTCCAGCGTTTGCTCGTGGCTGCGCAGGCCGGCGATCTGCTTGTCCGCGTTCTTCAGCTCGGAGGTCATGGTCTGACCGGTTTCGACGGTGACCGCGAGGTCCTTGCCCGCCTTGTCCTTCATGAAGTTCGAGCACCTGGCGTACCCGCTGCGCGACTGGTCGCCGGGCGTGCCGAACTGCTTCAGCACTTCCTCGTCCAGCAGCTCGCACGGGTCGATCAGCCGCATCTTGTCCGACGCGAACGCCGGTTCGACCGGTTCCCCGTCCGGCGCCGGCGTGGTGCGCGTCGTCCCGGTCGGATCGGACACCTTCTCCGCGTTCGCCGGGATCGTGGTGCGCGGGAACTTCTGCTTGGCCAGATCCGCCCCGGCGCAGCCGGCAAGGAGGAGGATCGCGCTCAGGACGGCGACGAGACGGTGCACGACGTGCACGGTAGCGACCGACTGCGCCATTCGGGGCGGGAACCCTGTGTTCGCCCTCACGGCAGTGCTCGGGAACGATCCAGAAGATCGACGCGCTGCACCTGGTGACCCCGATGAAACCGACGAGAGGAGCACCGAATGCGCACCCGCATCCGACGCACCATCCAGTGGCTCGACACCTGGACCGTCGAGGCGTTCAACCCGATCTACCCCCGGCGCTGAACCCTCCAGCCGACACCGGCTGAACCCTGACGAAAGCAGATCAGTCCGTCCCAGGACTGACCGGCCCAGTATCAACCGTGCCCGGCCCACCAGGGCCGGGCGCACCCGCATCAGGCACGATCACCGGCCGCAACGCGGCCCACCCGGCGAACAACGCCGACAGCACGACCATCCCCACCCCGGACCACAGGTTGATGTTGAGCCCGTCGGCCTTCGCCAGGTCGGCCTCCTCCGTGAACCCGAGCCCGACCACCAGCAACACCACGCCGAAGATGGCGAAGAGCATCGCGATCACCAGCCGCAGGTCGAACAGACCGGCCTTGTGCGCCATGACGACCTACCTCCCTCCCTCAGCCGAATCAGCAGATCAGCCGAATCAGCCGAAGATGATGTTGAGCACGAACGTCAGCACCAGCACGCCGATGCCCAGCAGCAGCGGCGACCGGTACCACCCGGCGTCCTCACCGGTGGTGGAGTGCATCCGGTCCGCCTTGGGCGTCAGGCTGTAGACCAGCCCGACCAGCCGTTCCTCCGGCACCGGCCGGGTGAACGACGTCACCACCACGCTGACCACGATGTCGACCGCGAACGCCACACCCGCGCCGAGGAAGCTGGCGCCCTGGCCCGGCAGGTCCAGCACTCCCGTCTCCGCCAGCACGAACACCGCCACCGCCGCGATCGTGCCCGCGACCAGACCGGACCACCCCGCCGCGGCCGACATCCGCTTCCAGAACATGGCCAGGATGAACGTGGCGAACAGCGGCGCGTTGAAGAACGAGAACAGCGCCTGGATGTAGTCCATGATGTTGCCGTAGCCGGCCGCGAGGAACGCGGTGCCGATGGCGACCACCGTGCCGCCGACCGTGGCCAGCCGGCCGACCCGGAGGTAGTACTCGTCCGGGCGGTCCTTGCGGATGTAGTCCTGCCACAGGTCGTACGTGAACACGGTGTTGAAGCTGGACACGTTCGCCGCGACACCCGCCATGAACGACGCCATCAGACCGGTGATCGCGATGCCCAGCATGCCGTTCGGGAGCAGCTCGCCGATCAACGCGGGCAGCGCGTTGTTGTACGTGACGCCGGAACCCGTGTCGCCCGCCTTGAGCGCCGCCATCTCCGGCACGACCAGCGCCGCGATGATGCCCGGGATGATGATCACGAACGGGATGAGCATCTTGGGGTACGCGCCGATGATCGGCGTGCGCCGCGCAGCCGACATGCTCTTGGCCGACAACGCGCGCTGCACCTCGGCGAAGTTCGTCGTCCAGTAGCCGAACGACAGCACGAAACCCAGGCCGAAGACGATGCCGATCACGCTCAGCACCGGGTTCTGGATGCCGGTCAGCTCCGTCGCGGGCCACGCGGACAGCTGTTCGGCGCCACCCGGACCGCCGGTGACCCGAGCCACCAGACCGTCCCAGCCGCCGACCTTGTGCAGGCCCACGATGGTCAGCGGCAGCAGCGCGGCGACGATCACGAAGAACTGGAGCACCTCGTTGTAGATCGCCGCCGACAGTCCGCCCAGCGCCGTGTACGTGAGCACGATCGCCGCCGCGATGACCACGGACAGCGGGATCGGCCAGCCGAGCATGAGGTTCAGCAGGAACGCCAGCGCGTACAGGTTCACGCCCGCGATCAGCACCTGGGCCGCGGCGAAGCTGATCGCGTTGACCAGGTGCGCGCCCTTGCCGAAGCGGCGGCGGAGGAACTCGGGGACGCTGCGGACTTTGGAGCCGTAGTAGAACGGCATCATCACCAGGCCGAGGAAGACCATGGCCGGGATCGCGCCGATCCAGTAGTAGTGCACGGTCGCCATGCCGTACTGAGCGCCGTTGGCGGCCATGCCGAGCAGTTCGATCGCGCCGAGGTTGGCGGAGATGAACGCCAGGCCCGTCACCCACGCGGGCAGCGAACGGCCGGAGAGCAGGAAGTCCAGGCTCGACGAGACCGATCTGCGGGCCAGGAAGCCGATGCCGAGCACGAACACGAAGTAGATCGCCAACAGGCTGTAGTCCAACGGACCGGCGTCAAGCCTGAGATCCACCTGGGCCAGCACGGGCACCTTCGCCCACCTCCCCGATCAACCACCGTCTCCGACACCGTCGAACACCGTCGATCACCACCGCACAGCCGCACCACCGCTTTACGGCACCACCACACAGCCGATCAAGCCGACGGTAATGCACCTCGACCCGGCCCGCCGGTTTGAACTACCCACGGCCAAACCTCAGGTGCCCGGCAGGTGAGCGTGCCTAGCGGGTGATGACGAACGTCGTCTCGGCGTAGATCGGCCCGGACGTGGCCCCGATGGTGAACTGGGTGCCCGGAGCGGAATCGCCGAACGAGTCGGGCACGCGGACCGGGACACCGGCGAACCGACCGGCCGCGTCCGCCGTGGTCTCACCGATCTGACCGCCGTGGAAGGTGAACAACACTCGCCCATGCGCCGGATAACCCTCGCCGCTGAGCCGGAAGTCCCCGCCGGCGTGGCCGGCAAGGGGCTGGGCCGTGAGACGTGCGGCCGAAGGAGCCGCGGAAGTGGAACTGAATACCGTCACGACCGGCAGTGGAGCCGGCTCACCAGTGCAGCCGCCCAGCGCCACAGAGAACACCACAGAGAACACCAGAACCAGTGCACCGGGTCTTCGCACCGCGCCTCCCGGGCCGGTCGACGGGAAGTCAGCGTATATCGCCGAATCCGCCAAGCCATGCTGCCAAACGGCCCTCGTCGGTCCGCACTTCCGCGGACCGACGAGAACCGACGACAACCGACGGGAACCACTGAACCGCCTCAGAACGGCCAGGCCGCGTTCCGACCGCTCTCCAGCAACGGGATCATCCGGAAAGCCTGGTCGGTCAGCCCGCCGAACGTGTGCCGGTCACGCCCGCCGCTCGGCGCGTGGCCGTGCCGGTACCCGGCCAGGTTCCACGTGTACAGCGGCACGTGCGCGGGCAGCGCCCGGTGGACGTCACCGTCCGAGGCCTGCTCGTCGGTCAGGATCACCACGCGGTCGTGGCCGGTGAAGTGCCGGCGCAGCGCACCGGCGGTGTCGGTCCCGCCGCCGAGGAAGTAGCCGCCGTCCTTCCACCGGTCGACCGACCGCAGCAACGACTCCCCACCCCGGACCGGGAACACCATCGTCTTCGCGCCGGGCGGATCGCCGGCGTAGTACTGCGCGGAGCTGAACGACACCACCTCGGCGTCCGCGCACCGGGAACCGAGGGCGATGCCGAACACCGCCGCCGCGTCCCAGCGCATCAGCGACCCGTCCTTGCTGAACGACGCCTGCATGGAGCTGGACGTGTCCACCAGGATCAGCGTCCGGCCGGCCAACGCGGGCACGTTGGCGAGCGAGTGCGTGATGGCCTGCTCCAACGCCCAAGCCCACCGCAACGACGGCGCCGCCCGGAACGCCGACAGGAACCGCATCGGCAGCTGCCGGGACCGCGCCACCTGCGCCGGGTCCGCCAACCGGGCCGCGACCTCCGCCGCCACCTCGTCGGAGACGCCCGCCTCGTCGAAGTTCCGCAACTGGCGCAGCAGCGCCATGTACCCCATGGACGGGACCAGCGCCTCCCACACGTCGGCGGTCATCGGGCCCTGGAGCCAGCCGGCGACCGACTCCCACGTCATGCCCGCGTTCCGGAGGGTCGACGTGACAGTGTCGCGGTCCTGCTGGAACAGCGCGCGCCGCTGCTCCACGGGCCACGCCAGCAGCTCCGCGCGTGCACGCAGCACGTCCAGCGACGCCGGAACCCCGTCGATGCTGCCGTGACGGCGGTCGAGGGCATGGCGGAACAGGTCACCCTGCTTGTCGGTCACCGCCGACGGGTGCACGAGGTTGAGCACGTCGCCGAACCGGAAACCGCGTGCCTCCGAATCCCACTTCGCCAACGCGCGCTCGTCGTACAGCCGCCGCACCGCGTCCGCCACGCCGCGCTTGACCGGCTTCGGCAGCGTCCGGCCGTGGTACGAGGACCAGTAGGCCAGGAACTCGCCCGGCTCGTCGGCACGCTGGAGCACCGAGTCCACCACTTGCCGGGACATGCCCTGCTCACCGGCGTCCAAGCGGGCCTTGACGAAGTGCGCCGCACCCACCAGGGACGCCGAGCGCATGTTCGCCGCACCGCGCAGCCACGCCAGGAACCGGGCCGTCCACTCGGGGTCGGCGATGGTCACGGCGCGCACGAGCTCGGCATAGCGGTCGTCCCGCTTGTCGGAGGCCTCGTAGAAGGTCTGCTCGCCGACCATGTTCGTGACGGCGAGCAAGAACAGTTCGGACTTCGGCTCGCGCACATATCCGGCGCCGCCCTCGTGGGTCAGCCCGCTCGGAACGGACTCGGACACGACGGGGCTGGACACCAGCGCGCGGACACGGGCGGAATTGAACTTGCTCATTGCTCGGCCTCAAGTTTCTTGAGGGAGCGACTACAGCCTCACACGTGCCCGAGATCAAAGTCGGCGAAGGTACGGTTGGTGTCCTGGGCCGCTAGACGACACCGACCACCGGCCGGCGACGGGATTCGAACCCGCGTCACCCCTTTGGAAGAGGAAGTAACCCTCGCCTGCGCACCGGGCACGTGTGAAGTTGTGGGCTCCCGAGATCAAACTTGTCCGGCGGGGGAATTCTTATCAGGAAGTATCCGCAGGACATCGCACCGGGAGTGCGTGACCAAGCCTAGTCCGTGCCGGTCCAGGATCAACTTGTTTTCAGAACAGCCGGAATTCGTCCGACTCGATACCGCGCAGCACGTCGTAGTCCAGCACGACGCAGCGGATGCCCCGGTCCTCGGCCAACGTGCGCGCCTGCGGCTTGATCTGCTGGGCCGCGAACACGCCCTTCACCGGCGCGAGCAGCGGATCACGGTTGAGCAGCTCCAGGTACCTGGTCAGCTGTTCCACGCCGTCGATCTCGCCCCGCCGCTTGATCTCCACCGCGACCGAACCACCCGACGCGTCCCGGCACATCAGGTCGACCGGGCCGATCGGGGTCGGGAACTCGCGGCGGACGAGGGTCCAGCCCTCGCCGAGCGTGGTGACGTGCTCGGCCAGCAGCTTCTGGAGGTCGGACTCCACGCCATCCTTGACCAGGCCGGGCTCGGGGCCGAGTTCGTGCTTGGAATCGTGCATCACCTCGGTCAGCGTGATGATCAGCTTCTCGCCCGCCTTGTTCTGCACCACCCACATGTCCGGTTCCTCGATCAGCCAGCACGGCGGGCTCATCCAGTTCAGCGGCTTGTACGCGCGGTCGTCGGAGTGGATCGACACCGAGCCGTCCGCCTTGATCAGCAGCAGCCGCTGCGCCATCGGCAGATGGGCGGTGAGACGTCCGACGTAGTCGACCTTGCAGCGAGCGATGACGAGGCGCACGGCGGACAGGCTACGGGGTGCGGGGCCTGTTCCACCGGCAGGTACCGTCGGCCGACGTGTCACCCGGTCGTCGTTGGCACAGGGAGAGTGATCGTGGAAACCCTCGGATCGCGTGAGGTGTACGCGAACCAGTGGATGGTGGTCCGTGAGGACGCCATCGGGCGCGCGGACGGGACCACCGGGATCTACGGCGTGGTGGACAAGCCGGACTTCGCACTGGTGATCCCCATGGAGGGCGAGCGCGTGCGGCTCGTCGAGCAGTTCCGCTACCCGCTGGGTCTGCGGCGTTGGGAGTTCCCGCAGGGCACCGCGCCGGAACGCGCGGACGAGGACCCGATGACGCTGGCCGAGCGCGAGTTGCGCGAGGAGACGGGGTTGCGGGCGGGCAAGCTGGTGCAGTTGGGCGTGCTGGACGTCGCGCCCGGCATGTCGAGCCAGCGTGGTCGGGTGTTCCTGGCGACCCAGCTCACGGAGGGCTTCCACGAGCGGGAGCACGAGGAGCAGGACATGCGCTCGGCGTGGTTCCCGCGGGCGGAGTTCGAGGCGATGGTCGCGCGGGGTGAGATCACCGACGCCCAGTCGATCGCCGCCTACACGCTGCTCTTGTTGCACGAGAACGCGCAGCCGTGAGCGAGCAGGTGGCCGCGGACGAGGCCCGTGTCGTGAGCGAACGAGCCGCCGAGAACAAGCCCGGAGCCGTGAGCGAACGCGCCGCTGAAAACGAGGCCGGTGTCGTGAGTGAACGTGCCGTCGCGAACGAGCCCGGAGCCGTGAGCGAACGCGCCGTCGCGAACGAGCCCGGGGCCGTGCGGGCCGAGATCGCGGAGCTGACGTCCGCTGGTGTGCTGGCGTGCGCGGACGGGTTGACCGACCTGCTGGCGGACGCCGTCGCGGGTGGCGCGTCGGTCGGTTTCCTCAGTCCGCTGTCCCGCGAGGACGCGCTCAAGTGGTGGCGTGCGCTGGCCGCGCCCGTCGCCAACGGCGTGCTGGCGTTGTGGGTGGCGCGGGATGGGGAGCGGGTGCTCGGCACCGTCCAGCTGCGGTTCGCCTCCATGCCGAACGGCGCGCACCGCGCGGAGGTGGCCAAGCTGCTGGTGCACCGCGACGCCCGACGTTCGGGGCTGGGTCTTGCGCTGCTGGACGTGGCCGAGCGTGAGGCGGCGAAGCGTGGCGTGACCCTGCTCGTCCTCGACACCGAGACCGGCTCAGGCGCCGAACCGCTCTACCGGCGGGCGGGCTGGACGGAGGTCGGCGTCATCCCCGACTACGCCACCGACCCGACCGGCGTGCCGCGGCCGACGACGGTGTTCTACAAGCAACTGGGATAGGCGGTCACCTTTAGCGGCGGACGCACGTCGAGTGGGTGAAGACCCGCTTCCCGCTTGGAGGTTCCATGTCCACCGCTCACGTCGTCGTCACCGTCCTCACGATCGCGGCCAACGCCGGTATCGCCGTCGCCGACTTCCGCAAAGCGGACTTCGTCCTGGCGAACTCGGCCGAAGTGCACGTGCCGCCGTCGTGGCTGCCGGCGCTGGGCCTGCTGAAGGGCGCGGGCGCGGTCGGCCTGCTCCTCAGGCTGCTGGGCGTGCCCCTGGTCGGGACGGCGGCGGCGGTCGGGCTGGTGGCGTTCTTCGTCGGCGCGATCGTCGCTCACGTGCGTGCGCGCGTCTGGCACAACATCGCCTTTCCCGGCGGGTTCCTCGCGCTCGCCGTGGCGTCCCTGGCCCTCTCGGTCACCTAGTCGGTCCACGCCGGCGGGCGCTTCTCCAGGAACGACGACATGCCCTCCTTGGCCGCCGGGGTCTGCGACGCGGCGGCCATGACCTCCACCGCGATGCCGTACGCGTCGGCTTCCGGCCGGTCCAGCTGGGCGTAGAGCGTCTGCTTGCCCAACGCCTTGCTGGCCCGGCTGCCCCTGGTGGCCCGGCGCATCAGGTCGTCCACCGCGTCGTCCAGGTCCGCGAGCGGCACGACGCGGTTCACCAGGCCCCACTGCTCGGCGGTCCGCGCGTCCACGGTGTCACCGGTCAGGGCCATCTCCATCAACCGCTTGCGCCCCACGGCCCGCGCCACCGGCACCGCGGGGGTGTGGCAGAACCAACCCGCCTTGCCGCCGGGCAGGGCGAACCCGGCCTCCTCCGCCGCCACCGCCAGGTCGCACGACGCCACCAGCTGGCAGCCGGCCGCCGTGGCCAGACCGTGCACCCTGGCGATCACCACCTGAGGCACGGACTCGATGGTCCGCATGAGGTCGGTGCACAGTGTGAGCAGGTCACGCACGCCCTCCAAGTCGCGTGCCGACACGTCGGCGAAGTCGTGCCCGGCGGAGAACACCGGCCCTTCCCCCGCGAGCACCACGCCCACCGCGTCCGTCGCGGCGACCTCGCGGAACGCGGTCAGCAGCTCCGCCAGGTGCTCGGCGGACAGCGAGTTGCGCCGGGCGGCGCGGTCCATGGTGACGCGCACGACGTCGTCCGTGCGGTCGACGCGGATGTGCTGGTATTCGGCCATGTTCCGACCGTAACCGGCCGTGCAACCACCTGCCCGGGGACTGCCGTCCAAGCGGTATGAGACTTCGCCTGTTGGCCCTCGGGTTGCTGGTGGCGGGTTGCGCCGGAACGCCGTCAGCGGTCCACCCTGTCGCGCCCGGTGCGCCGACCGCGCCCGGAGCACCCACCGCCCCCGCTCCGGTCGACTTCCCGGTGAGCGCCGTTCCGCGTCCGATCGTGCTGATCGGCTCGCCGTGGGAGCCGCTGGAGACGGTCGGCAGCGAGGCCGAGAAGGTGGCGGTGGGCAACGGCCGGTTCACGTTCACCGGTGGGGAGCCCGCGACCCCGGGACTGATGTCGGTGGAGCTGCCCGACGGTCCGGCCACGTTGCCGCTGATCGGCGTGCGGGCTGCGGTGGACGCGGTGAACGCGACGACCGAGGACGGGCCGCAGGGGTCGCCGCTGGAGCTGGTGAGCGCCGAGCTGGGCACGGCGGCGTTCCGGACCGACCGCGGCGAGCTGGAGTTGCCCGCGTGGCGGTTCCGCAGTTCGTTCGGGAGCGTGTGGGCGTGGCCGGCGCTCACTCCGGAGGCGTTCTGGAAGCTGGGCGAGGTCGGCTTCGCCACGCACCACGCGGCGACGTTCGACGGGGTGGAGCTGGTGGTGCAGCTGCCCGACCCGGGGCCGCCGTGTCCCGGTGAGGAGCCGTCCGTCAGCGAGGCCGTGGTGACCGAGGGTGCGGCGTTCGTGACGGTCGGTCTGCGGATTACGGGTGGCGGCACGGGCACCTGCGCGCGTGACGCGATGTACCGGAGCAAGCCTTACACGGTGAAGCTGAAGGAGCCGTTGGGCGCACGGCTGCTGGTGGACGAGAACAACGGCGTGATCCCCGTGGCGGTGCAGTAGTTCGGGCGCCACGGTCAGGAGGCGGCGGGCACGCGGAACGTTCGGCGGTAGGCGTCCGGGGTTACGCCCAGTTCGGCGCGGAGCCGGCGGCGGAGGTTGGTGGGGGTGCCCAGGCCTGAGCGCTCGGCCACCCGATGCACCGGCAGGTCCGTGGTCTCCAGCAGGCGTTGTGCCAGTCGCACGCGCTGGACCTGGAGCCAGCGGCCGGGCGTGCTGCCGGTCTCAGCCAGGAAAGTGCGGTGGAAGGTCCGGTCGCTCATGCCGGCGTGTGCGGCCAGGTCGGCGACGCCGATCGGCGTGCCAAGGCACCCCACCGCCCAGTCCACTGTGGACGCGATACCGGCGCGGTCCGGCCTGGCGGGCAAGGGCGGGTCCACGTACTGGCGTTGACCTCCCTCACGGCTCGGCGGCATCACCAGGCGACGCGCCAAGGCCGCGGCCACGTCAGCGCCATGTGCCCGGCGCACCAGGTGCAGGCACAGGTCCAATCCACCGACCACACCCGCCGACGTCAAGACCTCGCCACCGTCGGTGAACAGCACATCCCGGACCACCCGCGCCCGAGGTGCGGCGTCCTCCAGCGCGTCGAGCAGCCGCCAGTGCGTGGTCGCCTCCCGACCGTCGAGCAGCCCCGCCGCCGCCACCGTGAACGCCCCGGAGCACAGCGCCGCCACCGTCCCCGAGAACGACCGGAGCGCGCGCACCACCGCAGGCGGCACCGGTGCCGAGGGATCGACCCGACCGGGCACCACCACCAGGTCGCAGTCCTTCAGACCGGCCAGCCCGTGCGTCGCCGGGATGACGCCCACAGGATCCACCGGCGTCGCCACCCGCCCCGGAGCGCAGAGCCGCAACGAGAACGCGCCGATCCCACTGTCGGTCCGGTCGACGCCCCACACCTCGCTCACCACCGAGACGTCGAACATCCGACTGCCCGGCAGCACCAGGACACCCACCGTGCGCATGGCAGGAAAGTACCTGAACATGCCAGACCTGCCACTCACACGCCGGGCCGCACCCGATCCAGACTTGTCACCATGACCGCTTTGATCCTCATCGACGTGCAGCGCGGCTTCGACGACCCCTACTGGGGCAAGCGCGACAACCCTGATGCAGAGGCGAACATCGCCCGTCTCCTCGCCTCCTGGACCGGCCCACTGGTGTTCGTCCGGCACGACTCGACCACGCCGGACTCACCGCTGCGCCCCGGCCAGGACGGCAACCGGTTCAAGCCGGAACTCGACCGGGCCGAACCCGACCTGGTGTTCGGGAAGAACGTCAACTCCGCGTTCCACGGCGAGGTCGACCTGCACGAGTGGCTGAAAGCCCGGCACATCACCGACATCGTGCTTGCCGGCGTCCAGACGAACATGTGCGTGGAGACGACCGCCCGGGTCGGCGGCAACCTCGGCTACCGGGTCAAGGTCGTCCTCGACGCCACGTTCACGTTCGGCCTGGAGGACCTGACCGCCGAACAACTCGCCCAGGCCACCGCCACCAACCTGCGTGGCGGCGGCTTCGCCGAGATCGTGTCCACCGACGACGTCATCTAAGAGCCAGATTCCGTGCGGCCTGGATTCCGTGCGACCTAGATTCCGTGCGCCGACCGCACCACGGTCACGATCTCGTCCATGATCTGGGTCAACTCGTAGTCCTTGGGCGTGAACACCCGCGCCACACCGCGCTCACGGAGCTTGTCGGCGTCGTCGGGCGGCACGATCCCCCCGACGATGACCGGCACGTCACCGGCGCCGGCCGCACGCAGGCCGTCGACCACCGCGGGCACGACCTCCAAGTGCGAGCCGGACAGGATCGACAGGCCGACCACGTGCACGTCCTCCTGCACGGCGGCGGCGACGATCTGCGCGGGCGTGAGGCGAATGCCCTGGTAGACGACCTCGAAGCCGACGTCGCGGGCCCGCACGGCGACCTGCTCGGCGCCGTTGGAGTGCCCGTCGAGCCCCGGCTTGCCGACCAGGATCCGCAGCCGCTCGCCCAACTCCTCGCCGGTCGCCCGCACGCGCTCGCGCACCCGACCGATCTCCGCCCCGGCCTCACCGGACGCCGACGCGGCGGATACACCCGTAGGAGCCCGGTACTCGCCGAACGTCTCGCGCAGCGCCGACGACCACTCACCGGTCGTCACCCCCGCACGGGCGCACGCGATGGTCGCCTCGACCAGGTTCTGATCCGTCTTGGCCACCGCACGCAGGTCGTCCAAAGTGGACTTCACCAGAGCGTCGTCCCGTGAGGCCTTCCACTCCCGGAGGGCCTCGATCGCGTGCTGCTCCACCACCGGGTCGATCTGGAGGATCGAGTTCGCGCCCTCGGCCTGCAACGGCGAAGGCTCGGTGGTGGCGAACTTGTTCACGCCCACCACGACGGCGTCACCCGACTCGACCCGCCGCCGACGTTCCGCCAACGACGACACCAGCGCCGACTTCATGTACCCGGACTCGACCGCCGCCACCGCGCCGCCCATCGCCTGCACGCGGTCGATCTCGGCCCGTGCGCCCTCGACGAGCTCGTCCACCTTGGCCTTGACGACGTGCGAGCCGTCGAAGATGTCCTGGTACTCCAACAGGTCCGTCTCGTAGGCCAGCACCTGCTGCATGCGCAGCGCCCACTGCTGGTCCCACGGCCGGGGCAGGCCCAGCGCCTCGTTCCACGCGGGCAGCTGGATGGCACGGGCGCGCGCGTCGCGGGACAGCGTCACGGCCAGCATCTCCAGCACGATCCGCTGCACGTTGTTCTCCGGCTGCGCCTCGGTCAGCCCGAGCGAGTTCACCTGCACGCCGTACCGGAACCGGCGGTGCTTGGGGTCGGCGATGCCGTACCGGTCACGGGTGATCTCGTCCCACAGCTGGACGAACGCCCGCATCTTGCACATCTCCTCGACGAACCGCACCCCGGCGTTCACGAAGAAGGACATCCGGGCGACGACCTCGCCGCGCCGGTCCTCGGGCACCTGGCCGGAGTCGAACACCGAGTCCAGCACCGCGATCGCGGTGGACAGCGAGTACGCGATCTCCTGCACCGGCGTCGCGCCCGCCTCCTGGAGGTGGTACGAGCAGATGTTGATCGGGTTCCACTTCGGCACGTTCGACACGGTCCACGCGACCACGTCGGTGATCAGCCGCAGGCTCGGCCCGGGTGGGAACACGTACGTGCCGCGGGACAGGTACTCCTTGATGATGTCGTTCTGCGTGGTGCCCGCGAGGGTGGCACGGTCCGCGCCGTGCTCCTCGGCCACGCTCACGTACAGCGCGAGCAGCCACATGGCCGTCGCGTTGATGGTCATGGACGTGTTCGCCTCGCCCATCGGGATCTGGTCGAACAACAGCCGCATGTCGCCGATGTGGCTGACCGGCACGCCGACCTTGCCGACCTCGCCCCTGGCCAGCTCGTCGTCCGGGTCGTAGCCCGTCTGCGTGGGCAGGTCGAACGCCACGGACAGGCCCGTCTGGCCCTTGGCGAGGTTGCGGCGGTACAGCGCGTTGGAGGCGGTGGCGCTGGAGTGACCCGCGTAGGTCCGCATCACCCACGGACGGTCGCGCTCTCGGTCGGCCGGGTACGGCACGGCAACCTCCTGAGTTGAATTGCCGCTGCTTCGCAGACGGAGGGCTCGCGTTGGTCCGTAGCGTACTGACGGGTAACACGGGGCGCGCGTGCCGTTGCTCACTGAATCGAAGCTGGAGCACCATGTAGGGCGTGACCACGCTCACCCCACTGCTGCTGCTCCTAGTCCTCTTCGCGTTCTTCGCGCTGGTGCTCAAGTGGGCGTTCGGCAACGACAAGCGTGCCGTCCCCGATTACACCGGAGACGACTTCGGCCTGCTCACCGAAGTCACCGTCGTGTCCAGCCCGGCCGCGGCGGAGGTGCTGGCCAAACGCTTGCGGGCGGCTCGGATCAAGGTGACAGTGGTCCGGCGGGACGGGCTGCACCGGCTCATGGTGTTCCCCGCCGACGCGTCCGACGCCAAACTTCTGCTCCGGGAGTAAGACATGACGACCATCGGCCAGTCCCGGATCGCCGCCGACGACGAGGACATCTCGGTCGAGGAGTTGCGCCTCGCCGCCCGCAACCACGGCATGCCGCTGGAGGCGCTGCGCTACGACGTCACGCCCGCCGGCCTGCACTACCTGCTGATCCACTACGACATCCCGGACACCGCCGACTGGTCGCTCGACGTGCTCGGCCGCAAGTGGACGCTCGACGAACTGCGCGCGCTGCCCGCCGTGACCGAGCAGGTGACGCTGGAGTGCGCGGGCAACGGGCGGGCCAAGCTGCACCCGCGGCCGGTGAGCCAGCCGTGGCTGGACGAGGCGGTGGGTTGCGCGGCGTGGACCGGCACGCCGCTGGCGCCACTGCTGGCCGACCTGCCGCCGGACGCGGTGGACGTGGTGTTCACCGGGCTGGACCACGGGCTGGACCGGGGCGTGGAGCAGGACTACCAGCGGGCGCTGCCGGTGGCCGAGGCGTTGCGGCCGGACGTGCTGCTCGCCTACGAGATGAACGGTCAACCGCTGCTGCCCCAGCACGGCGCGCCGCTGCGGCTCGTGGTGCCCGGCTGGTACGGCATGACGCACGTGAAGTGGCTGGGTTCGATCACCGCGCTGGACCGGCCGTTCGACGGGTTCCAGCAGGCCGTCGCCTACCGGATCACGCACGAGCCGGACGACGAGGGCACGCCGGTCACGCGCATGCTGCCCAAGGCCCTGATGGCGCCGCCGGGGTTCCCCGACTTCATGACCCGGCAGCGGTTCGTGGACGCCGGGCGGGTGGTGCTGACCGGTCGAGCGTGGAGCGGTCACGCGCCGGTGGCGAAGGTCGAGGTGGAGCTGGACGGGACCTGGGTGGAGGCGGAACTCGGCCCGGCCGGCGACCGGTACGCGTGGCGGCGCTGGGAGTGCGCGTGGGACGCGACACCCGGTGAGCACGTGTTGCGCGTGCGTGCGACCGACGCCGACGGCCTCACCCAACCGCTCGACCAGCCGTGGAACCGGCAGGGCATGGCGAACAACACGGCCCAGCGGGTGCCGGTCACCGTCCGCCCATGACCGTCAGGCGCTGACGCGCTCCAAGAAAAGCCCTCCTGACCGGCGGGTCAGGAGGGCTGTCCGGCACGCGTGGCTCAGCGCCGGTAGGCGTAGCAGTCGCGGTTGCGGTCGTCGATGAACTTCATCCGGTCGCGGGTGTTCGGGCCGTAGATGCCGTCCGCGGCGGTGCCGATGTAGCGCTGCACGGCCTTCAACGCGGCCTCGGTGCGCGCCCCGAAGCTGCCGTCGGCGTAGAGGTCGCCCACCTTCTCGCTCGAGTAGGGCGACGCCAGGTTCAGCGTCGGGTAGCACCGGCGCATCGTGAACTGGAACCGGGACACGACCGTCGCGTTCGCCGCGTAGTCGCGGCCGATCTGGCACAAGGTGCTGCCCTTGGCCGTCGGCACCGCGATCGTGTGACCCGATCGCACCATGTCCGTCAACGTGGTGCACCGGGGCGGCTCCGCGGCCGACGCCGGCGTGGAGAACGCGACGGCCGCCGCCCCCACCGCCAGGACGACCAGGCCGAGCGCCCTCCCGCGCCGGCCCCGGCCGCCGAACGATTCCCGCATGGATCTTCCCCCTGGAAGTCGGAACAACCTGCTCCGACTCTGGGGAAACCGCTGCTCAGGCGATGTCCGGTGAACACCCGACACCGGACGAGGGGGAATGCCGGCGCGGGTCAGGCGCTGACGCGTTCCACGGTCGCGCCGAGCTTGCGCAGGTTCTCCACGAAGCCCGGGTAGCCGCGCTCGATGTGGAAGATCTCGTACACCTCGGTCGCGCCGTCCGCGCACAGCCCGGCCAGCACCAGCCCCGCGCCCGCACGGATGTCCGACGCCCACACCGGCGCGCTGGACAGCCGCTCCACACCGCGCACCACCGCGTGGTGGCCGTCGGTACGGGCGTCGGCGCCCAGCCGGATCATCTCCTCGATGAACCGGAACCGCGCCTCGAACAGGTTCTCGGTGATCATCGACGTGCCCTCGGACACGCTGGACAGCGCGATCGCGAACGGCTGGAGGTCGGTGGCGAAACCGGGGTAAGGCAGCGTCACGAAGTCCACCGACCGCGGCCGGGCGCGCTGCACCACGCGGAAGCTGTCGTCGGAGACGGTCACCTCGGCGCCCGCCATCCGCAGCTTCTCCAGCACCAGGTCGAGGTGGTGCGGGTTCACGCCGTGCACGGTGATGTCACCGCGGGTCATGACCGCCGCGAACGCCCACGTCGCGCCGACGATCCGGTCGCCGATGACGCGGTGCTCGGTCGGCCGCAACGACTCGACGCCGTGCACCGTGAGCGTGGACGTGCCGGCGCCCTCGATCTTCGCGCCCATCTCCTGGAGCATCACGCAGATGTCCACGATCTCCGGCTCGCGGGCGGCGTTGTCGATGACCGTGGTGCCGTTCGCCAGCACCGCCGCCATCAGGATGTTCTCCGTCGCGCCCACGCTGGGGAAGTCGAGCCAGATCTGGGCGCCGTGCAGGCCCTCGGCCTCGGCGACCACGCAGCCGTGCTCGATCTCGCTGTGCGCGCCGAGCTTGCGCAGGCCGGCCTGGTGCATGTCCAGCGGCCTGTTGCCGATCGCGTCACCGCCGGGCAGCGCGACCACCGCGCGCCGGCAGCGGCCCACCAGCGGCCCCAGGACGCAGACGGACGCGCGGAGCTTGCCCATCGCCTCCGAGTCGGCCCGGTGGTTGAGCTCCTTCGGGGTGGTGATGGTGACGACGCTGCCGTCGAGCACCACCTCGCAGCCCAGGCTGCGCAGCACGTCCGCCATCAGCGGCACGTCCAGGATCTCCGGGCAGTTGGTGATGGTGGTGGTGCCCTCGGCCAGCAGCGCCGCCGCCATCAGCTTGAGCACGCTGTTCTTCGCGCCTACGACGTCGACGTCGCCGACGAGGCGCCCACCGCCCTGAACCCGGAAGTGCTCACTCACGTAAGGAACTCCTTGCTCGATGTGCGGGCAATCCTACGGACGGTCTGAATCGTGCCCGTCCGTGGTGGCCCACTGCGGTGTCTACAGTGCTTGGCATGGCCGTGCACCTGACGAAGATCTACACCCGCGTCGGCGACGACGGGAGCACCGGACTCGGCGACTTCTCCCGCGTGCCCAAGACCTCGCCGCGGATCGCGGCGTACGCCGACGTGGACGAGACCAACGCCGCGCTCGGCGTCGCCCTGGCGCTCGGCGCGTTGGAGCAGGACGTCGCCGAGGTGGTGCGGCAGGTCCAGAACGACCTGTTCGACGTCGGGGCCGACCTGTGCACGCCGATCGTCCCGGACCCGAAGTACCCGCCGCTGCGGGTCACCCAGGCCTACGTGGACCGGTTGGAGTCGTGGTGCGACTCCTTCAACTCCCGGTTGGACAAGCTGGAGTCTTTCATCCTCAACGGCGGCACGCCCGGCGCGGCCCTGCTGCACCAGGCGCGGACCATCGCACGGCGGGCCGAGCGCGGCACGTGGGCGTTGATCGAGGTCGAGGCGGAGCAGACGAACGCGCTGACCGCGAAGTACCTGAACCGGCTGTCCGACCTGCTGTTCATCCTGGCCAGGGTGGCGAACCCGGACGGCGACGTGCTCTGGCAGCCCGGCGCCAACGCCTGAGCGCGGTCAGCTCGCCGCGTAGACCACCTTCTCGGCGCCGATGCGCCGGATCCGCTCGGTGCCCCACTCGCCCAACGCGGACAGCGCGTCGTTGAGGGACAGCCCGTGCTCGGTCAGCGTGTACTCCACCCTGGGCGGCACCTCCGGGAACACCTCGCGGCGCACCAGGTCGTCCTCTTCCATCTCGCGCAGCTGCTGGACGAGCATCTTCTCGCTCACCCCCGGCAGGCCGCGGCGGAGCTGGGCGAACCGCCGCACGCCGTGCTCGTGCAGCTCCCAGAGGATCAGCGACTTCCACTTCCCGGACACGACGTCCATCGCGGCGTCGATCCCGCAGAAGTAGGGGCCGCGTCGAGCCTTCGTCGCCATATGCCCTCCTCAGACCATGCTTACCAAAAGGTGGGTACTGCACTAATTAGTCCGTACTGGTGAAGACTACCGGTACCGGCGAGGATTCAGGCATGACAAAAACCTCTGTGAGCGTTCTCGGACTGGGCGAGATGGGCTCCACGCTGGCGGCGGCGCTGGTCGAGGCGGGCCACCCGACCACGGTCTGGAACCGGTCGCCCGGCAAGGCCGACGCCCTCGTCGACATGGGCGCCATCGCCCCCGCGACGGCACGTGACGCGGTGAGCGCGAGCGACGTCGTGGTGGCGTGCCTCTTCGACGCGGCCTCGGTCCACGGAGTCCTCGACCCGATCGCCGACCTGCTCAGCGGCCGGACGCTGGTCAACGTCACCACGACCACTCCCGAGCAGGCCAGGGAGATCGCAGGCTGGGCGGCCGACCACGGCGTGGTGTACCTGGACGGCGGCATCATGGCCGTGCCGTCGATGATCGGGCAGCCCGGCTCGTCCGTCCTCTACAGCGGTTCGGCCACCGCGTTCGAGCAGTTCCGTCCGCTGCTGGACCTGTGGGGCGACAGCACGTACTTCGGTGAGGACCCAGGCCTGGCGTCGCTGTACGACTTCGCGCTGCTCTCGGGCATGTACGTCATGTTCGCCGGGTTCCTGCACGGCGCGGCGATGGTCGCGGGCGCGGGCGTCTCCGCGACGGAGTTCGCCGGCCGGGCCGCGCCGTGGCTGTCCGCGATGACCGGGGGTTTCGCCGGGTACGCCGCGGTGGTCGACGGCGGTGACTACACCGTCGCCGGGCAGCAGAGCCTGGAGTTCTCCGACCTCGGCGACATGGTCGAGGCGAGTGCCGCGCAGGGGATCAGCACCGAGGTGATCGGCATGGTGCAGAACCTCATCCGGCGGCAGATCGACGCCGGTCACGGCAAGGAGGGCTTGGCCCGCATCTACGAGAGCATCAAGCAGCCCGGCTGAGCGCTGCCGGGAACACCGCGATCAGGAGGCCCAGGGAATGGAGCGGCCCGGAGGCGCTGATTCCAACCAGGACAGGAATCCTGTCAGCGCGTCCGGGCCCATCGCGATCTCGACTTCGCCCCTGTTGCCACGACAGCGGAGCACTACCGCGCCCGTGGGCATCGCGTACGTCTCCGGCGGGGTGGGCTCGCGGCGGTCGTCGATCTCGAATCCCTCGCGGGAGATGACCATGTCCGGGCCGGAGCTGAGGCTCAGCACGCGGAACCAGGTGAACTCGTCACCGCGGTAGTGCCCGACGCCCAGGTGCCAGCCCCGGCCGGACCCTTCGAGTCTCGATCTCAGCGCGACGTGCACACCGCCCGCGCGCAACAACCGCACGCGGCGCCACGCGAGGTACGCGAGGACCACCACCGCGCCGAACAGGACCACCCCGACCAGTTCGGCGATCCCCACGGCGTTGTCCGCTCGTCCGCGTCAGGCCGTGTGACCCGCGGCGCGGAGCCGCGCGATGGCCCTGGCCCGCTGCACGTCGTCCATGTTCTGGACGTTCGCGCGGGCCCGTTCTACGTCGATCTCGTGGGAGAGTTCCGCGTCCTCGGCCAGGATGCTCACACCCCCACCGGTGACGGAGAGGAAACCGCCGTGCACGGCCGCCGTCACCAGCTCGTTGTCCGTGGTGCGGATCCGGACCACGCCGCCCTCGACCAACTGCCCGAGCACGGGCTCGTGGCCGGGCAGGATGCCGATCTCGCCTTCGAGCGTCTGCGCGACCACCGAGGTGGCCGTGCCGGACCACAGACGGCGTTCCACGGCGACCAACTGGACGGACATCTCGGCCACGCGCATCTCCCTCGTCGACTGGAGTCAGGTGCAGTCTAAACGGTGACCGGAACTGCTCGCCGCACCAGCCACCCCCTGGGGCTCTCGCCGTGCCGTGTCGGGCGGCCGGCGGAGGTTCCGGTGGGTGCGAGACTGGGCCCGTGTCCACGCCGAAGTCGCTGCTGGAGCGGGTGTTCTCGCTGCTGTCGGTGTTCACCGCGGACCGGCCGGCGGTGACGTTGTCCGAGCTGAGCCGCCACTCCGGGCTGCCGTTGAGCACCACGCACCGGCTGGTGGCGTCGCTGGTGGAGCTGCGCGCGCTGGACCGTGCCGCGGACGGCCGGTACTCCGTGGGGCTGAGGCTGCTGGAGCTGGGCGTGCTGGCGCCGGGGAGCCTGGACCTGCGGGAGCGGGCGTTGCCGTTCCTGGAGGACCTGTACGAGGTGACGCGGCACAACGTGCAGCTGGCCGTGCGGGACGGCACGGAGGTCGTGTACGTCGAGCGGATCTCGGCGCGGGACGCGGTGAACGTGGTCACGCGGGTGGGCAGCCGGATGCCGTTGCACTGCACGGGTGTCGGGCTCGTGATGCTGGCCGCCGCGCCGGTGGCGGTGCAGGAGGCGGTGCTCGCGGAGCCGTTGAGGCGGTACACGCCGAAGACGATCGTGTCGCCGGGTGAGCTGCGCGAGGTGCTGGCGCGGGTGCGGCGGGACGACTACGCCATCAGCGACCGCCAGATCGAGATGATCACGTACTCGGTGGCCGCTCCGGTTCGCGGCCTGGACGGGGACGTGGTGGCCGCTGTGTCGGTCGTGGTGCCCACCGGGACGGGTACGGAGGCCATCGTGCCCGCCGTGCGCACGTGCGGGTTCGCCATCTCCCGCGCCCTTGGCTGGGCTTCGTCCTGACCGCGCGTCTCGCGGGACCTGAGCGTTGAATTCAGGCGTTCCGAACGTAGGACTCACGGGACCTGAGCGTTGAACTCGGGGGGCCTGGAGGTTCGACACGCGGGGCCTGAGCGTTCGACTCGCGGGTTGAGGGAGGAAGCGGCAGGGCCGCCCCCGCGCTTGGCGGGGACGGCCCTGGAGTGCCCGGTGGGGCTTACTTGCCCGCGAGCTTCTTGGCGTTGGCCTCGACGTCGTCCAACCCGCCGCAGGAGAAGAACGCCTGCTCCGGGAAGTGGTCGAACTCGCCCTTGCAGACGCGGTCGAACGCCTCGATCGTGTCCTTGATGGACACGAACGAACCCGGCTGGCCGGTGAACTTCTCGGCCACGATGAAGTTCTGGCCGAGGAAGCGCTCCAGGCGACGGGCGCGACCGACGAGGACCTTGTCCTCTTCGGACAGCTCGTCCATGCCGAGGATGGCGATGATGTCCTGCAGTTCCTTGTACTTCTGGAGGATCCGCTTGACCTCCTGCGCCACCCGGTAGTGCTCCTCGCCGACGATCGACGGCTCGAGGATCCGGGAGGACGAGGACAGCGGGTCCACCGCCGGGTAGATGCCCTTCTGGGAGATCGGACGGGAAAGCTCCGTCGTCGCGTCCAGGTGGGCGAACGTGGTGGCCGGCGCGGGGTCGGTGTAGTCGTCCGCGGGCACGTAGATGGCCTGCAGCGAGGTGATCGACTTACCGCGCGTCGAGGTGATGCGCTCCTGGAGCTCACCCATCTCGTCCGCCAGCGTCGGCTGGTAACCCACGGCGGACGGCATGCGGCCCAACAGGGTCGACACCTCGGAACCCGCCTGGGTGAACCGGAAGATGTTGTCGATGAACAGCAGCACGTCCTGGCCCTGCACGTCGCGGAAGTACTCCGCCATCGTCAGCGCGGACAGCGCGACCCGCATACGCGTGCCGGGCGGCTCGTCCATCTGACCGAACACCAGGGCGGTGTCGTTGAGAACGCCCATCTCCTCCATCTCGAGGAGGAGGTCGGTGCCCTCACGGGTGCGCTCGCCGACACCGGCGAACACCGACGTGCCGGAGAACTCGCGGGCGATACGGGTGATCATCTCCTGGATGAGCACCGTCTTGCCCACGCCCGCGCCGCCGAACAGGCCGATCTTGCCGCCCTTGACGTACGGGGTCAGCAGGTCGATGACCTTGATGCCCGTTTCCAGGATCTCGGTCTTGCCCTCGAGCTGGTCGAACGCCGGAGCCTTGCGGTGGATGCCCCACTGCTCGCCGTCACGGCCGAGACCGGGCTCGTCCAGGCAGTCGCCCAGCGCGTTGAACACGTGGCCCTTGACGACGTCGCCGACGGGCACGCTGATCGCCTTGCCGGTGTCGGACACCGTCGCGCCGCGGACCAGGCCGTCCGTCGGCTGCATCGAAATGGTGCGGACCAGGTTGTCACCCAGGTGCTGGGCGACCTCCAGGGTCAGCGTCTTGGCCACCGCTTCTGCCGTGATCTCCACGTGCAGAGCGTTGAACAGCTCCGGCACCGCGCCACGCGGGAACTCCACGTCGACGACGGCACCGATCACCCGGACCACACGGCCGGTGCGGGTGGTGGTGGCAGTAGCACTCATGTCACTCATCACTTCCTGCGCCCCCGGTAAGCGCGGAGGCGCCACCGACGATCTCGCTGATCTCCTGGGTGATCTGGGCCTGGCGCGCCTGGTTCGCCTGGCGGCTGAGGGTGCGGACCAGTTCGGTGGCGTTGTCCGTCGCCGCCTTCATCGCGGTCCGTCGCGCCGCCGACTCCGAGGCCGCCGCGTCCAGCAGTGCCGAGAAGAGCCTGGTCTTGACGTACTTGGGCAGCAGAGCGCCCAACAACGTCTCCGCGCTCGGTTCGAACGAGTACACCGACCGGATCTTCTGCGGCTCCGGGTCGTAGTCGACCACCATCGGCGCGATCCGCTTGGCGACCGGCGTCTGGCTGAGCATGGACTTGAACTCGGTGTAGACCACGTGCAGCTCGTCCACGCCGAGGACGCCGTCCGGGCCGGGCTGGTCGCCCTCGTCGTCGCTTCCCGCGACGAACGCCTTGACCAGCGCGTCACCGGCTTCGGAGGCGTTGACGTAGTGCGGGAGCTGGGAGAACCCGCTCCACTCGCCCGCGATCGCGCGCCGGCGGAACCGGTAGTACCCCGCGCCCTTGCGGCCGAGGACGTAGAGCACGGGCTCCTTGCCCTCGGACCGCAGCAGCGTCAGCAGCTCCTCGGCGGCACGCAGCACGTTGGCGTTGTAGCCGCCGCACATGCCCTTGTCACTGGTCACGACCAGCACGCCGGCACGACGCGGGTTCTTGCGCTCGGTCAGCAGCGGGTGGTCGAGGTTCGCGGACGCCGTCGCCAACGCGGAGAGCACCGAGGTGATCTCCTCCGCGTAGGGACGGGACGCCGCGACCCTCGTCTGCGCCTTGGCGAGACGGGACGTGGCGATGAGCTCGTACGCCTTGGTGATCTTCTTGGTCGAGTTGACCGTGCGGATCCGCTGGCGCAGCTCTCGAATCTGTGCCGCCATGCCTACGTCACTTCTCGGTCGGAGCGGGCCGGTTGACCTTCACCGACTCCTGTCCGACCTTGTCGGCGTCCATCGCTTCGGCCGGTGCCTCGTTGACCACCGTGGCGCCGTTCGAGGCGGTGAACTGCTGCTTGAACGCGTTGACAGCGTCCACGATGCCCCTCTCCGTGTCGTCCGACAACTTCTTGGACTCGCGGATGTCGGAGAAGATCACGTCGTGGCTGCGACGCACGTGGTCCAGGAACTCCGACTCGAAGCGGCGGACGTCGCCCACCGGGATGTCGTCGTAGTGGCCGTTCGTGCCGAGGTAGATCGAGACGACCTGCTCCTCGACCGGGACCGGGGAGTACTGGCCCTGCTTGAGCAGCTCGACCAGGCGTGCGCCGCGCTCCAGCTGGGCGCGGGAGGCCGCGTCGAGGTCCGAGGCGAAGGCGGAGAACGCCTCCAGCTCGCGGAACTGCGACAGGTCCAGCCGCAGCGAGCCGGCGACCGTCTTCATCGCCTTGATCTGCGCGGCGCCACCGACGCGGGAGACCGAGATACCCACGTTGACGGCCGGCCGCACACCGGCGTTGAACAGGTCCGACTCCAGGAAGCACTGGCCGTCGGTGATCGAGATGACGTTGGTCGGGATGTACGCCGACACGTCGTTCGCCTTGGTCTCGATGATCGGCAGGCCGGTCATCGAGCCGCCGCCCATCTCGTCCGACAGCTTCGCGCAGCGCTCCAGCAGGCGCGAGTGCAAGTAGAAGACGTCGCCCGGGTAGGCCTCACGGCCCGGCGGGCGGCGCAGCAGCAGCGAGATGGCGCGGTACGCCTCGGCCTGCTTGGTCAGGTCGTCGAAGATGATCAGGACGTGCTTGCCCTGGTACATCCAGTGCTGGCCGATGGCCGAGCCGGTGTACGGCGCGAGCCACTTGAAGCCGGCCGAGTCGGACGCGGGGGCGGCGACGATGGTGGTGTACTCCAGCGCGCCCGCCTCCTCCAGTGCGGTCTTGACGCCCGCGATGGTGGAGCCCTTCTGACCGATGGCGACGTACACGCAGCGGACCTGCTGCTGCGGGTCGCCCGAGTCCCAGGCCTTCTTCTGGTTGATGATCGTGTCGATGCAGACCGCGGTCTTGCCGGTCTTGCGGTCGCCGATGATCAGCTGACGCTGGCCGCGACCGATCGGGGTCATCGAGTCGATGGCCTTGATGCCGGTCTGCATCGGCTCGCTCACCGGCTGCCGCTGCAACACGGAGGCGGCCTGGAGCTCGAGGGCGCGGTTGTCGTCGGCCACGATGTCACCGAGGCCGTCGATCGGCTGGCCGAGCGGGTTCACCACGCGGCCCAGGAAGCCGTCGCCGACCGGCACGGAGAGCACCTGGCCGGTCCGCTTGACCTCCTGGCCCTCTTCGATCTTGTCGAAGTCACCCAGGATGACCGCGCCGATCGTGCGGACCTCCAGGCTCAGGGCCACGCCGAGCACGCCGCCGGGGAACTCCAGCAGCTCGTTGGTCATGGTGCCGGGCAGACCCTCGACGATGGCGATGCCGTCGTAGGTCTCCGCGACGACGCCGACCTCTTCCCGGCTCACTTCCGGGGAGTAGGCCGAGACGTACTTCTCGATCGCACTGCGGATCTCGTCCGACGAGATCGTCAGCTCCGCCATGTCGTTCCTGCTCTCACTTCGTTCTGGGAAGGGGCTTGTGGGCCGCGGTTCCGGTCGGTCAGCCGGCCAGGTCGCGGCGCAGTGACGCCAGCCGACCGGCCACGCTTCCGTCGATGACTTCGTCACCGATCTTGATCAGCAGACCGCCGCGCAGCGTGGGGTCGACCTCCACGTGCAGCGCGATCGGCCTGGAGTAGATCCTGGTCAGCGTGGCTTCGAGCCGGTCACGCTGGGCCGCGTCCAGCTCGACGGAGGAACGGACGTACGCGACTGAACGTTCCCGGCGCTTGGCCGCGAGCGACGCGAGGTCGCTCAGGCCGTTGACGACTCCCTGACCGCGCGGCTCACGGACGAGCTGGTCCACCAGGGTCTTGGTGGTCCGGTCGACCTTGCCCGCGACGAGGCTGTCCACCAGCGCGACCTTGCCGGCGGACTCGGCCGCCGGGTCGGACAGCGCCAGTTCGAGGGCGTGGTTGCCGGCGATGATGCGGCCGAGCCGGAACAGCTCGTCCTCGACCGAGTCGAGCTTGCCGTCCCGCTCCGCCCGCACCAGCAGCGTGGTGCGTGCCAGCGACTCGACGCCGTCGACCAGCTCACGAGGGCTGGACCAGCGGGCGGTGACGACCGTGGTCAGCACCTGGAGGGCCGAGTCGGAGACCTTGCCGCCGAGCAGCCCGTGCAGCAGCTGGTCGCGGGACGCGGCCTCGGAGGAGTTGTCGGCCAGTGCCCGGCGCAGCGCGGGCTGCGCCGACAGCAGGCTCACGACGGCGAACAGCTCCTCGCCCAGCTTCGCCAGCGACTCGCTGGCGGTCGGGCCCGTCGTGCCGTCCACGACCTCCAGCAGCCGGAGTTCGGCGGCGGCGAGGGCGTCACGGCTTGCGGCGTGCAGCGTCATCGGCGTTCCCTCACTTGGCGGCCGGAGCCGACGTGCCGTCGAGCTCGGAGAGGAACCGGTCGACGGTGCCCCGGCGGCGCACCTCGTCCTCCAGCGACTCGCCGACGACCCGGTCCGCCAGGTCGATGGCCAGCCTGCCCAGCTCGCCGCGCAGCTCCGCGACGATCTGCGCGCGCTGCGTCTCCAGCTGGGTCTGCCCCTGCGCGACGATCCGCGCGGACTCTTCCTGGGCCTTCGTCCGCAGCTCGGTGATGATCTGCTCACCCTCGATGCGGGCGTCATCCCGGATGCGCGCCGCCTCGGCGCGCGCCTCGGCGAGCTGAGCCTTGTACTGCTCCAGCATCTTGTGCGCTTCGGCCTGAGCCTGCTCCGCCTTCTCGATGCTGCCTTCGATCTTGGCGGCACGCTCGGCGTACAGGGTCTCGAACTTCGGCGTGACGAACTTCTTGATGATGAAGAAGAGCAGCAGGAAGGCGATCAGTCCGATGATGATCTCGGCCGTGTGCGGCAGGACCGGGCTCGGCACCTCTTCCGCCGCCACGATGAGTGTATTCATCACAACTGTCTCCTTATGCGATGAATGAACACTCAGCCAGTGGCGAGGAAGAAGACGACGAAGCCGAGCAGGGCGAGGACCTCGACGATGGCGAAGGTGGTCCAGGCCAGACCCAGCAGCACGCCGCGGGCCTCAGGCTGGCGGGCAGTGCCGTTGATGACCGCGGAGAAGATCATGCCCACACCCAGCGCGGGGCCGATCGCGGCGAGGCCGTAGCCAATGGCGGCCAGGCCCGCGTCGGTCATACCCGGGTTGGCGGCTTCCTGCGCAAGAACGATAGCGCTCACTTGTGCCGTTCCCTTTCCAATTCGGTCCACGACGCTCGTCGCGGATCGGAGGCTTGCTTTTTTATCAGTGCTCTTCCGCCAGCGCCGCGCCGATGTAGCCGGCGGACAGCAGAGCAAAAATGTAGGCCTGCAACACCATGATCAGCGCTTCCAGGAACGTCAGCGCGATGGCGAAGAGGAAGGAGATCGGCGCGACCGCGATTGCCACGCCGCCCGAGAACAGGAGGGCTTCACCGGCCAGGATGAACACCATCAGCAGAAGGTGACCCGCGAACATCGCCGCGAAAACACGGAGGGCGAGCGTGAGCGGGTTCAGCACGAACTTCTGGAGGAACTCGATCGGGATCAGCAGCGGGAGCACGAACCACGGCGCGCTGGGCGGCATGGTCTGGTGCTTCAGGTAGCCGAGGAAGCCGTGCCGCCGGATGCCCACGAAGTGGTAGACCGGGTAGACCACCAGGAGCGAGACGGCAAGCGGGAACCCGATGTGCGCCATCGTCGGGAACTGCACGAACGGCACGATCCCGAACAGGTTGTTCACCAGGATGAAGCTGAAGATTGTGATGATGAGCGGGACGAACGGCTTGAAGTCCTTGCTGCCGATCTGCTCACGCGCGATGCCGTTGCGCCCGACGTCGTAGAACGACTCCGCCAAGAACTGGAACTTGCCCGGCACCAGCTTCATGTTGCGGCTGGCGGCCAGGAAGAAGGCGGAGATGATGAAGATCGACAGCACCACTAGGACCATCGGTTTGGTGACTTCGCCGAAGATCGGCGGGAGGAAGAAGTCCTTCACACCGGGTGCGACGAACTCATCACCCGCAGCCAGCACCATCGTGGTCACTGTGTTCCTTCCGGTTCTCCCGGCCGGCGTTCACTCCGCCGGGGGAATCGTCACGATCTGGACAGAACGTACCTTACGGACCGCAAGCGGCTATGAGAGGCACCCCACTACCGGGTGTCCCGTCCTGCGCGAACCGTACCAGCCGGTAGATCAGGTGTTGCCAGGGGTGGGGATGACGATCTGACTGCGACTGCGCTTCGAGGCGCGCACCTCCATGAAGGTGGTCACCACGATGGTCGCGACAGTGGTCAGCGCCAGTGCGTTGACGTGCAGCGCCGGGAACGCGCGCAGCAGGAACAGCACGCCGACGAGCAGGATCAGCTTGCCGAAGAAACCGCCCAGGGCGGCGACCATGACGAACTGCACGGGCAGCGCCGCGGTCTTGCGCATGAGGACCAGCGTGCCGACCGAGGACAGGCACGCGATCACACCGCCGATCAGCGCCGAGACCAAGCCGGTGACACCGGCGACGACGGTCCACACCGCCAGGCACAAGGCCACCGTGGCGAGCGCCGCCCACATCGCGCCGCGAAACATCTCGACGGCGAGCCGTTCGACGACGGCCTCGTGGCTCCACTCCTTGGCGTCCTGGGAGCTGTCCTGGCTCATGTCACCCTCCCCACTCTTCACGACCGAGTGTAAAGAAGCCTTGCCGGTGGACAGCCCATCGGGGGTCAGGTGCGGCGGACTTCACGAAGTCTGGGTATCGCGGAGACCAACAGTGCGAGAAGAAGTCCGATGCCGAGGCACCACACCACGACCACGACGTCGAACAGGGTCAACGCCACCGCGCCGAACGCCAGCACGCCGGCCCACAAGTAGATCAACAGCACCGCGCGGCGCTGGGAGTGGCCGATCTCCAGCAGCCGGTGGTGCAGGTGCATCTTGTCCGCGGAGAACGGGCTCTCACCGCGCCGCGTTCGCCGGACCACGGCCATCAGCAGGTCGAGCATCGGCACGAACAGCACGGCGGCCACCACGACCAGCGGCGACAGCAAGCCGAGGACGTCGGTCGCGCGCACCGACTCGTAGTTGATCTTGCCGGAGGCGGAGACGGTGGACGCGGCGAGCATCAGGCCGATCAGCATCGACCCGGAGTCGCCCATGAAGATGCGGGCCGGGTTGAAGTTGTGCGGCAGGAAGCCCAGGCACGCCCCGGCCAGCGTGGCGGCGATCAGCGCGGGCGGGTACGCGCCAACGTCACCGCCGTTGTTGGACAGCAGGCCGATGGAGAACACGCAGGTGGCGGTGGCGGCGATGAGGCCGATGCCCGCGGCGAGGCCGTCCAGTCCGTCCACGAAGTTCATCGCGTTGATCATGGTCACGGCCAGCAGCACGCTCAGGATCGCGCCCTGGTTCTGGTCGAGCACCAGCAGCGAGCCGGTGCCCGCGCCGTCGTCACCCCACGGCACCCAGAAGTACAGCCACTGCAAGCCGAACAGCACCAGGATGCCCGCCGCGGTGACCTGGCCGGCGAGTTTCGTCAGGGAGTCCAGCTCGAACCGGTCGTCCAGCACGCCCACCAGGACGATCACGCCACCGCCCACGATCACCGCGTACGGGTCGTAGGAGAAGTCGAACGCCGAGCGCAGCACCGGGAGCTGGTGCGCGAGCAACATGCCGCCCAGCACGCCGCCGTACATGGCGAGCCCGCCCATCCGGGGCATCGGCTTGACGTGCACGTCGCGTTGACGCGGGTACGCGACCGCGCCGATGCGGAACGCCAGCTTGCGCACCAGACCGACGAGCAGGAACGTCACGACCGCGGCGGTCAGCGCGACGAGCAGGTACTCCCGGACGGGGAGGACGTTGGACACGGCAGGCAACTGGCCCACGGAGGCTAGCCCCTCGGAGATGGGGTGTCGGGTGGGTCTTGCTGGACGGGATCGCGCTGTAGTGGATCCCGTCGGGGTGGTTCGGGCGACGGGACCACCACGCTACTCCGATCGGCAAGATCCACTAGCGCGCGACCTCGACTTCGACGCCCAACGCCTTGGACACCTCGGCGAGCGGCACCGCGCCCTCGCGCAGCACCACCGGGTCGGGGCCGGTCAGGTCGACGATGGTGGAGGCGATGTTCTCCGCCGCCGAGCCGCCGTCCAGGTAGACGCCGACCTCCTCGCCCAGTTGGTCCCACGCTTCCTGCGCGGTGCCCGCGGGCGGGAAACCGGACTTGTTGGCGCTGGACACGGCCATCGGGCCGACGTCGCGGAGCAGTTCGAGGGCGACCGGGTGCAGCGGCATCCGGAGCATCACCGTGCCGCGGGTGTGACCGAGGTCCCACGCCAGCGACGGCGCGTGCGGCAGGACGAGGGACAGCCCGCCGGGCCAGAACGCCTCGATCAGCGCGCGGGCCTGCCTGGGGACGCTGAGGACCAGACCGTCGATGGTGGTCCACGAGCCGACCAGCACCGGTACCGGCATGTCCGGACCGCGACCCTTGGCTTCCAGCAGGCCGCGGACGGCGGACGCGTCGAACGCGTCGCAGCCGATGCCGTAGACCGTGTCGGTGGGGAGGACCACGAGGCGCCCGGAGCGCACCGCGCTCGCGGCGGCGGAGAGGCCTGCCGCCCGGTCAGCCTGGACGCTGCAATCGTAGACCGTGCTCACCTTGCTGATCCAAGCACAGCGCGGTGGGGCGCAGCGGCGGAGGGCGCGGTGTAGGTCACGAACCGGGGCGGCGGAAGGCGGTTCCCGCGGCTGACCGCTCGTCCACGGCCCATTGCCGCTTGCGGTGCGCCATCACGAAGCCGAACACCAGTCCCCCGCCGACCAGCACGCCACCGGCGGTGACGGCCGCGCTGCCCACCACGCTGCCGACGAACGGCAGGACGAGGACCGCGAGGCCCACGATCGCGGCCGTCCACACGTCCGGTTCGACCCAGCGCCACCGTTGCGCGCGGTCCAGTCGGTGGTGCAGGTCGGTGGCGAACGCGATCAGCTGCGGGTCCGGGCTCAGTGCGAGTATCTCGGTGGCGAGGGCGCGGCATTCGGCTGCTTGACGGCGGTTCGTCACGGCGAGGGCGCCGTCCGGCGTGATGTCGCGGATCTCGGTGGTGCGGGCGGCGAGTGCGATGGCGAGGTGGGTGCGCAGGAGGTCGTCGGCTCGCGGGCTGCCGCCGTGGTCGAGTTCGCCGCGCACCACTCCGGCGGCGATGTGCGCTCCGTGGCCGTCGGAGAGGGCCGCGCTGATCGCGGCGAGTGAGCGGGTGAGGCGGCCGCGGTCGAGTTCGGCGAAACCGGCGAGCTCCACCGGTGCGATGCGGGTGGCGAGCCACTCGCGGTGGTCGGCCCACTCGTTCGGCCCATTGACACGCATTGCCGACTCTCCGATTTACTCATCGGGCTGGAAATCGCCTCCAGGTTATCCCGTCACCCGGGGGAAAGGACGAGATGGCGAATCCGCGGAAACCCGGCCGAAGGCAGGTCGCGGCCCTTCCCCTGGCGTTGTCGATCACCGCGGTCTACCTGGTGGTCGGCGGCGCGGCGGGCACGCTGGCGCTGCAGGCGAAGTCCTCCGCACCCGTGCCGATCCCGTCCACCTCGTCGTCCCCGCTCCCTCGGATCACCACCACCACGCCCCCGGCCCCACCTGCCGCCGTGCCCACGTCCAGCACGCCCCCGGCGCTACCGGCGGGATTTCGCCTGGTAGAGGCTCCAGGAGGGCTGACGACCGCAGTGCCCGAGGGCTGGACGATCAACACCGGCACCGTGGCCACGACCCTCGTGGCGACCGATCCGACGAACCCCCGCCGTGAGATCCGCCTGGGCGGCGCGCCCGTCACCGACCCGTCGACGACCCTGCTCGCCCGCATCACGGCGGCGGCCGTCGAACGCGAACAGGAGCCCGGCCACACCAGGCTGGCGCTGGCGGAGACCCGGATCCGCGAATTCCCCGCCGTGCGATGGGATTTCGAGGAGATCGTGGACGGCGTCGCCGAACGGGTGGCCGTCGCGTACTGGGAAACGGGCGGAATCGAGTACGTGGTCTACGCCGCCCGACCGGCCGAAGAGTGGCCGAAAACCCAATCCGACCTGAAAGTGCTCACCGACAACGCCCGCCCCTGATCGGGTCTCACGTACGGCGGGCGGTGGCGAAGCGTGGTCGGCCGGCCAGGTCCTGATGGTCGGCCACCTCCGGCGGGACCTCGGTCGCGTCCGGCACGTACGGCGGGTTGCACAGCACCAGGTCCACCCGACCGTCCAGATCGGACAGCACGTCCGGCGCGGTCACGTCACCGGAGTGCAGCGTGATCGGAGTGTCGCCGGCGGCGCTGCGGGCTTCGGCGTTGCGACGCGCCCACGCCAGCGCCACCGGGTCGCGGGCTCAGAGCGGGTTGACCCACTTCAGTTTGGGGAATCTCGCGAAATCCGTGTCGTTGGAGTGCATCTCACCGTCGTGCTCGATGGCGTACGCGGCCAACTGGACGTCGGTGGTGAGGTTTCCGGCGGTGCCGATGTCCAAGAGGAGCCCGAGTGCGATGTCGAGGTGATCAGTGCCCGGAGTCAGGAGGTCGACGTTGGGCTGGGCGAGCCAGTCGTGCACGTAGTCGATGGCGGCGTCGACCGGCAGGGGTGAATCGAAGAGTCGTGCGTTGGTGGAAATCCGCAGGAAGCCGAACAGCGCGGGTGGGGCCAAGCCCACCCGCACGTCGCTGTTGATAGTCCGTTCCCACCACGCGTGGGCGCGGCCGTGCTGTGGGAAGCCTGAGATCACCGCGTAGAGCAGCAAGTTGACGTCGGGAATGATCACTGGGTGCGCTGCGCCTTGCCGATGACCGCTTCGTCCTCCAACTCGTCGGCCAGCCGGTTGAAGCCGGCGGGGTCGAATCCCGGCCGCACGGCGGATTGATGCGGCACAAGGCGGTATGACTCGTGCCGTGTGACGCGTGGTGCCAGAGCCTGGCGCAGGGCGTCATTGACGACCTGCTTCATCGGGCGGCGCTCGCGGTGGACGGCCTCGTCCAGCAAACGTGCGACGTCATCGTCGAGTGTCAAAGTCGTCCGCATGAAGACATCATGATGCTTCACAATGAAGGCGTCAAGATGCCTAACGGGTGCGACTGGCCCGACCTCGCCGGTGTTCGACGGGAGCCCGATCACGTACGGCGGGCGGTGGCGAAGCGTGGTCGGCCGGCCAGGTCCTGGTGGTCGGCCACGTCGGTCAGGACGCGGCGGGAGGCCAGCAGGGCGGGGACCGACTCGCCCTGGGTGTCGTCGTGCTCGATCGCCACATGGCCACCCGGCTTGAGCAGGCGCGCGGCCAGGGTCACCACGTGCCGGATCACGTCCAGGCCGTCCGGGCCGCCGAAGACCGCCTGACGGGGGTCGTGGTCGGCCACCTCCGGCGGGACCTCGGTCGCGTCCGGCACGTACGGCGGGTTGCACAGCACCAGGTCCACCCGACCGTCCAGATCGGACAGCACGTCCGGCGCGGTCACGTCACCGGAGTGCAGCGTGATCGGGGTGTCGCCGGCGGCGCTGCGGGCTTCGGCGTTGCGACGCGCCCACGCCAGCGCCGCCGGGTCGCGTTCGACCGCGTGCACGGTCGCGCGGGGCAGTCGATGTGCCGCGGCGAGTGCCAAGGCGCCGGAACCCGTGCAGAGGTCCACGACAGACAAATCGGCCTTGTTGTCCACTGTGGACAGTGCCCATTCGAGCATCAGCTCGGTCTCCGGGCGTGGGATGAACACGCCCGGACCGACTTCGAGGTCCACTCCGCCCAGGTGCGACGTGCCGGTGATGTGCTGCAACGGGATGCGGCTAGTGCGCTGCAACACGACCTTGTGCAGCGCCTCCACCACCGGCGGGTCGACCAACGGGATCAGCGGCAGGCGCGAGCGCTCGACGCCGAGCACGTGAGCCGCCAGGAACTCGGCGTCCACCCGCGGACTGTCCACACCCGCCGCGGCCAGCATGCGTTCCGCTTCGAGAATGGCCAGCCGCAGCGGGTGTCGGGTCATGGGCAGAGGATAGACACAGCTCAGAAGTTGATCATGTGCCCGGCCAGGCCGTGCACCGCTTCCTTGACCGCCTCGCCCAACGTCGGGTGCGCGTGGACGTTCCGCGCCACCTCGTGCACGGTCAGGTCCCACTGCTGCGCCAACGTCAGCTCCGGCAGCAGCTCGGTCACGTCCGGCCCGATCAGGTGACCGCCGAGCAGCTCGCCGTACTTCGCGTCGCTGATCAGCTTCACGAAGCCGGCCGAGTCGCCGATGCCGTGCGCCTTGCCGTTCGCGGTGAACGGGAACTTCGCCACCTTGACGTCGAAGCCCTTCTCACGGGCCTGCGCCTCGGTCCACCCGAACGACGCGATCTGCGGCTGGCAGTACGTCGCCCGCGGGATCATCACGTAGTCCAGCTCCATGGTCTCCGCGTCCGCGATGGTCTCGGCGGCGATGACGCCCATGGACTCGGCGGCGTGCGCGAGCATCAGCTTCGCGGTCACGTCGCCGATGGCGAAGATGTTCGGCACGTTCGTGCGGCAGCGGCCGTCGACGGCGATCGCACCGCGTTCCGTGAGCTGCACGCCGGTGTTCTCCAGCCCGTAGCCCTCGACCCGCGGCTGGAAGCCGATGGCCTGCATGACCTTGTCCGCCTCCAGCACCTCCTGCGCGCCGTCCTTGGACACCGTGACGCGCACGCGGGGGCCGGAGTCGTCGATGGACTCGACCCGCGTGGACGTCCGCACGTCGATCCCGAGGCGCTTGTACCGCTTGGCCAGCTCGGCCGACACCTCGGCGTCCTCCAGCGGCACCACCCGGTCCAGGAACTCGACCATGGTGACCTTGACGCCGTAGTTGTGCAGCACGTACGCGAACTCGACGCCGATGGCGCCCGCACCCGCGATGACGATGCTCTCCGGCAGGTCCTCCGACATGATCTGCTCTTCGTACGTCACCACCCGGTCGGACAGCTTCGTCCCGGGGAGGAGTCGCGTCGTCGCGCCGGCCGCGATGATCGCGGAACCGAACGTGATGGTCTCGTCACCCACCTGGAGGGTGTTGGCGTCGACGAACGACCCCCGGCCGTTGTACTCCGTGATGCCGTTCTTCTTCATCAGGAAGTGCACGCCCTTGACGCGCCCGTCCGCGACCTTCCGGCTGCGCTGGAACGCGACGCCGTAGTCGAACTTCACCGTGCCGTCGACCTGGATGCCGTAGGTCTTCTGCTCGTGCGTGAAGAGGTGCGCAAGCTCCGCGTTGCGCAGGAGCGCCTTCGACGGGATGCAGCCCACGTTCAGGCAGACCCCGCCCCAGTAACGCTCCTCGATGATCGCCGTCTTCAGGCCCAGCTGGGCCGAGCGGATCGCGGCGACGTACCCGCCTGGCCCCGCACCGAGGACCACGACGTCAAAGTGTGCGCTCATAAGCGACACATTAGGTGCCCAGTTGGTCCGACAAGAACTCAACGGTGCGACGCCACGCGTCGGCCCTCGCGGCGGCCGTGGCGGCAGGCGTGCCGCCCATCGAGAACCGCACGCCGGGACCCGGGAGGACCACGTCCGTGGTCGGCCGGTGCGGCGGGCCCGCGATCAGGTGTCCTGCCTCGGGGTACACGACGTGCTCGTGCCGGTGCGGGTGCCCGTGCTCCTTCAGCCGGCGGAACGCGACCTCGCTCAGCTCCGCGCACGGCCACGACTCGTCCTGGCCGGATGAGAGCAGCAACACACCCCCGTTGATCCGCTCGACCGGGATCTCGGTGTCCTCGGGGATGCCGTCGGTGAGGTCGAACGCCAGCCGCAGCGGCACCGGGTCGCCGTCCACGACCCGGCGGCGCAGCTCGTGCGGGATCGAGTACGGCAGGTACGGCAGCGGCCTGCCCTCCCAGGTCCACGACGCGGCCTCGTGCTCCAGCTTCTGCAACAGCCGGCCGCCCGGTCCGATGCACTGCGTCACCACGCCGCTGCCGACCACGCTCACCACGGCCTTGACCTGGGGGAACGTCGCGCCGACCAGCAGCGCCAGCTCACCGCCGCGCGACCCGCCCGTGACGCCGAGCTGCCCGGCCCGCGCGCCGAGCCAGTCCAGCGCGGTCCCGAGGTACTCCAGCGGGATCTCGATCAGGTCGTCGGGCACGCCGGGAGCGCCGAAGTGGGCGAGCGTGAGCGCGGTGAAGCCGTGGCCGGCGAGCAGTGCGGCGTCGAGCTCGTGCACACCGCCCTCGGAGCCGCTGAGCACCATGACGCCGGGATGGATCTCGTCGTCGTCCGGCTCGAACAGCACGCCTACCAGGCCGTTCTCGGTGACCTCGGTCCGCCGGACGCCTTCGGGCACGGTGCGGCGGTCCACTTCGACCCGACCGACGCCGACCGCCTCGACGACCGTGTGCGGATGCGGCTTGCCCGGCGTCCGGTGCATCGACCAGAACAACCCCATCGGGTCAACGCCCGTGTAGGTGCCCTCGATCGGGGCGTGTCGCGTCAGGTCCACGACGCCACGCTCGTCCGCCAGGAACACCACCCACGAGCCGTGGTCACCGGTCGACGCGCGCAACCCCACCCGCTGCCCCGGTGGCAGGTCGACCACCCGGACGTCCAGGGCGCTGTCGAGCGGGGCACTGCGCGGTGTCACCAGGATTTCGGCCATCGCGCGCCCCTCTCGTCGACTTACCCCTCGGCGAGCCGATCCGCGCGGTCCGCCGCCGCCAACGCGTCGAGCACCGCGTCCAGATCGCCGTCGAGCACTTGATCCAGGTTATGCGCTTTGTACCCGACACGGTGATCGGAGATGCGTGACTCGGGGAAGTTGTACGTGCGTACCCGCTCGGACCGGTCGACCGTGCGGATCTGGACGCGCCGGGCGTCCGACGCCTCCTGCTGCTGCTTCTCGTCGGCCAACGCGGTCAGCCGGGCCTTGAGCACCTGCATCGCGCGCGCCTTGTTCTGGAGCTGGCTGCGCTCGTTCTGGCAGGACACCACGATGTTGGTGGGCAGGTGCGTGATGCGGACCGCCGAGTCGGTCGTGTTGACGCTCTGGCCGCCCTTGCCGGACGAGCGGAACACGTCCACGCGCAGGTCGTTCTCGTCGATCTCGACCTCGACGTCCTCGGTCTCCGGGAACACCAGGACGCCGGCGGCGGACGTGTGGATGCGGCCCTGCGACTCCGTCACGGGGACGCGCTGCACGCGGTGCACGCCGCCCTCGTACTTCAGCCGGGACCACACGCCGTCCGGGGTGTCGACGCGGCTCTTGATGGCCACCGTGACGTCCTTGTAACCGCCCAGGTCGGAATCCGTGCCGTCGAGGACTTCGGCCTTCCAGCCGTGGCGTTCGGCGTACCGCAGGTACATGCGCAGCAGGTCGCCCGCGAACAGGGCGGACTCCTCGCCGCCCTCACCGGACTTGATCTCCAGCACGACGTCCGCGTGGTCGTGCGGGTCGCGCGGGAGGAGGAGTTCGGTGAGCTTGGACTCCAGCGCCGGGACCGTCTTGGCCAGCTGCTCGGCCTCTTCGGCGAACACCGCGTCCTCGGCGGCCAGCTCACGGGCCGTCTCCAGGTCGGACTTCGCCTGCTCCAGCTCACGCGCCGTCTTCACGATCGGGGTCAGCTCGGCGTAGCGCTTGCCGAGTTTCCGCGCGCCCGCCTGGTCGGCGTGCACCGAGGGGTCGGCGAGCTTGGCTTCCAGCTCGGCGTGCTCGGCCAGCAGGGCGTCCAACGTCACGGTCTTGCTCCGGTCCTGGGTCCTGGGTCTGCGGTCGCTTCGGTCGCTGCGGTCGCTGCGGTCGTAGAGGAGTGCGGAGACGACAACGGCGTCCACCCGCGAATCGGGGTGGACGCCGTTCTGGCAGCTACTTGGCGGCGCGCTTGCCGTAGCGGGCCTCGAAGCGCGCGACCCGACCACCGGTGTCGAGGATCTTCTGCTTGCCCGTGTAGAACGGGTGGCAGTTGGCGCAGATCTCGACGTGGATCGAGCCCGAAGTCTTGGTGCTGCGGGTGGCGAAGGTGTTGCCACAACCGCAGGTGACCTCGGTCGTCACGTACTCGGGGTGAATGCCGGTCTTCAACGTCTCGTCCCTTTCCTCGTTGGCCGCCGGGTCCTCGTTGCTGTTCTTCGAGGTGAACCGGAGCCGGACTCGACCCGACAGTGTGCCAGATCGGCTGTCTACCCCTGCAACGCGAGGTCACGGATCGTTGTTCCCCGTGGCCGGTGTCACAACCACTCACCGATCGTGGTCGACCATTTGGCGCTCCAGGTAACCGCTGGGCTACGGAGAGCAGTACCGGCGTTGCTTGGACGCCACACTTGGCGCGTGTTGTGCGCTGTCGGACGCCCGCTCCGGTTGACCGCGTGGCTGGCTGTGCCGTTCTTGTTCAGCAGTGCCGTGCTCGGTCTGACCGGGTTGGGCGGGTTGCTGCTGGGGGTTCCGGGGTCCATGGCCCTGTCGGGCCCCGTCTTCGGCGCGGGTGTCGCCGTGGGCATCGCGTTGTCGAACACGGTCGTGTGGACCGCCCGTTGGCAGCGCGTGTGGCTCCGGTGGCCTTACTTGGCGTCCGTGTTCGTGGGCGGTTTGCTGCTGGACGGCGTGCGTGTGCCCGTGGTGGCCGTCGTGTGCCTGGGCGTGCCGGTCACCGCCCTGCTGATCGCCGAGTACTTCCTGGAGCGCCGCCGCACCGCCGCCCTCTCCAAAGCCGGCCTAACCCCCACCTCCCACTGCTGACCCCCCGCGGTCACCCCCCGCGTGTCGAACACTCAGACCCCGTGAGTCCTACGTTCGCGACCCGTGAGTCCTACGTTCGCGTACCCCGAATTCAACGCTCAGAACAAGATCGTTTGTTCTGAGCGTTGAATTCGGGGGTCCTGAACGTAGGACACGGTGGTCCTGAAGGTACGACTCGCGCGTTCTGAACGTAGGACTCACGGGATGGGGAAGGCCCGCCCGGCGGTGCCGGACGGGCCTTCGAGTGGTGCTGAGCGGGTCAGTCGTTGTCGCCGCTCGGGGTGTTCTTCGCGACCTGCATCAGGAACTCGATGTTCGTCCGGCTCTTGCGGAGCCGGTCGAGCAGCAGGTCGATCGCCTGCTGGCTGTCCAGGGCGTGCAGCACCCTGCGCAGCTTGTGCATGACGGCCAGCTCGTCCGGAGACAGCAGCAGGTCTTCCTTGCGGGTGCCGGACGCGTCAACGTCCACCGCCGGGAAGGTCCGCTTGTCCGCGATCTTCCGGTCCAGCTTGAGCTCGGCGTTACCCGTGCCCTTGAACTCCTCGAAGATCACGCTGTCGCCCGCGGACCCGGTCTCGACCAGGGCCGTCGCGATGACGGTCAACGAGCCGCCGCCCTCGATGTTCCGGGCCGCACCCAGGAACCTCTTCGGCGGGTACAGCGCGGTCGAGTCGACACCACCGGACAGGATCCGGCCGCTCGCGGGGGCCGCGAGGTTGTAGGCACGACCCAGCCGGGTGATCGAGTCCAGCAGCACGACCACGTCGTGACCCATCTCGACCAGGCGCTTCGCCCGCTCGATGGCCAGTTCCGAGATCGTGGTGTGGTCCGACGGCGGACGGTCGAAGGTGGAGGCGATGACCTCGCCCTTCACCGACCGCTGCATGTCGGTGACCTCTTCAGGCCGCTCGTCCACCAGCACCACCATCAGGTGGCACTCGGGGTTGTTCTTGGTGATCGCGTTCGCGATCGCCTGGAGCACCGAGGTCTTGCCCGCCTTCGGCGGCGACACGACGAGGGCTCGCTGGCCCTTGCCGATCGGCATCACCAGGTCGATGACGCGCGTGGTGAGGATGTGCGGTTCCGTCTCGAGCCGCAGGCGCTCGTTCGGGTACAGCGGCGTCAGCTTGGTGAAGTCCGGCCGGTTGCGGGACTCCTCCGGGTCGAGGCCGTTGATCTTGTCCACCCGCACCAGGGGGTTGAACTTCTGGCGCTGCTGCTCGCCGTCACGCGGCTGCCGCACGGCGCCGATGAGGGCGTCACCGCGACGGAGGCCGTACTTGCGGACGAGCGACAGCGACACGTACACGTCGTTCGGCCCGGCCAGGTAGCCCGAGGTGCGGACGAACGCGTAGTTCTCCAGCACGTCGAGGATGCCCGCCACGGGCAGCAGGACGTCGTCGTCGCGCACCTCGGTGTCGGTGGCGGGACCGGCTTCGTCGCCACGGCCACCACGGCGGCGGCGGTCGCGGAAGCGGCGACCACGACGGCCACCGTCCTCGTCGCCGTCGTCACTCGGGCCGCTCTGCTGGCGGTTGCGGCTCTGATCGCGGTCACGGTCGCGGTCGCGGTCACGGCCGCCACGGTCGCCGCGGTCGTCACGACCACCACGGTCTCCACGGTCGCCGCGGTCGCCCCGCTCCTGCCGGTCGCCGCGGTTGCCGCGGTCGCCCCGGTCCTGGCGCTGTTCGCGCTGTTCGGAGCGGTCCTGACGGTCGCCGCGGTCGGGCCGCTCGGCGCGCTCGCCCTGCTGACGGTCGGACTGGGTCCGGTCGCCCTGCTGGCGGTCGGCCTGCTGGCGATCACCCTGGGCGCGGTCGGACTGGACCCGGTCGGTCTGGGCGCGGTCGGACGGCGCCCGGTCGGCCTGGGGCCGCTCGGCCTGGCGCTCCGCCTGGGCGGGACGCTCGACCTGCGGCTGGGCCTGCTGGGCCTCCGCGGCCGGAGCCTCGGGGCTGCCCGCGGGGCGGTTGGCGGAACGACGGCGACGGTTGCCGCGACGTCCACCCTCCTCCTCGGCGGGTCGGTCGGTCACGTCCAGCTGCTGCTGGGTCGGCTTCTCCACCGGGGCCTGGGCCTCGGCGGCCCGCTCCTTCACGGGCGCCTTGACGGCGGCCGCCTTGGGCGCGTCGGCCTTCTTCTCGGCCTTGGGCGGCTCGGTCTTGGACGGCGTCGCGGCACTGCCCCGACCGGAGGTGCCGCCCTGCCGCTCCTTGATGGCCGCGATCAGGTCGCCCTTGCGAAGGCCGGCCGTGCCGGTGATGCCCAGCTGACCTGCGAGTTCACGGAGTTCGGCCAGCACCATTCCAGAGAGGCCCGCGCGCTTGCGGGGCGTGGCGCTGCCGTTCGAAGGGGTGGTCAGAACGTTCTCCTCGGCTCCGGAACTGCTGGCAGCGGGATTGGGAGCAGCAGGAGCTTGGCTGCTCAGTACATCGGTGTTGGTCACACATGTCCTTCCTGACCGGATCGCGCCTCCTACGCGAGCCAGCGGACCTGCCGTCCGACGGAATGCGGTGCGGCAGTTTCGTCCCGGTTCAGGCGGACCTCGGACGGCGCGGAACGCGCACGAAAGCGGAGTCCTCCGGTACGGGACTTCGGTCACACGGCGAGCGGGTGCCTTCCAGCGTCGGCCCCGTCCATACGGCACAGAGCCAGATCACTGGAGGAATGCGACCCGGAACGAACGTCCGGGCACTACACCGGCGCCCGTGCGCGCGGTGACTGATGGCCCCGAGGGTAGACGCCGGTACGGTCCGGTGCAACAACCGGGGTGCGGCGCGTCGTTTCACTCAGTCGAGTGGCGCAACGCGGACCCCGCCCAGGTCGACCGGCACGCGACGGGCGGCGAACCCGGTCAGGTCCACCCCCGGCGGCAGGTCGCCGTCCACGGGCAGGGCCAGGACCGTCGGTCCCGCCCCCGACACCGCAGCCGCCACGCCGGCCTCCCGCAACGCCCGCACCAGGCGGGTCGTCGCAGGCCAGGCCGGTTCCCGGTACGGCTCGTGCAGCCGATCGTCCAGCGCGGCGAGGAGCAACGCCGGCTCCGCCGTGAGAGCGCGTACAGCGAGCGCCGCCCGCCCCACGGCGAACGCCGCGTCCTCGTGCGGCACCTTCGACGGGAGCAGGCCGCGGGTCGTCTTGGTGGACGATTCCGCTTCGGGCACCAGCACGACCGGAGTCAGCCGGGGATCCGGGTCCACACGCACGGCGTGGTAGTGGTCACCCTGCGTCCACGCGATCACGACGCCGCCGAACATGCTGGCCGCGGCGTTGTCCGCGTGGCCCTCGAACTCCGCGGCGAGTTGCAACGCGCTTGTGTCCAACTCGCGACCGGCCAGGGCGTATCCGGCCGCCACACCGGCCACGATCGCCGCCGCCGAGGACCCGAGACCGCGCGAGTGCGGAATCGTGTTGCGGCACGTCAGCCGCAGCCCCGGCACGTCCGCGCCGACCAGGTCGCACGCCGCCCGGAACGCCCGGACGACCAGGTGACCCTCGTCGGTCGGCACGTCCGAGGCGCCCTCACCCGAGACCTGGACGACCAGCCCGGCGGGCACGACCTCGAACTCCAGCTCGTCGTGCACGCCCAACGCCATGCCGAGCGCGTCGAACCCCGAGCCGAGGTTCGCCGTGGAACCCGGCACGGTCACGCGGACGCCCGTCACGCCAGCTCCAGCGCCGTGGCGACGGCGGCCGGGTCCACCGGCACCGGCTCGACCTCGGCCATGCCCAGCAGCGCGGTGTCCGGGTCCTTCAGGCCGTGGCCGGTGACCGTGCAGACGACCGTGGAGCCCTTCGGCAGCCGTCCGTCGGCGACGGTGGCCAGCAGGCCCGCCACGCTGGTCGCGGACGCGGGCTCGACGAAGATGCCCTCGGTCGAGGACAGCAGCCGGTAGGCCTCCAGGATCTTCTCGTCCGTCACGGCCTCGAACAGCCCGCCGGACTCCTCCTTGGCGGTCACCGCGCCGGTCCACGACGCCGGGCTGCCCACCCGGATGGCGGTCGCGATGGTCTCCGGGTTCGCCACCGGCACGCCCAGCACCAGCGGCGCGGACCCCGCGGCCTGGAAGCCGAACATGCGTGGCGTCGCGGTGATCACGCCGTCGTTGTAGTAGTCCGAGTACCCGCGCCAGTACGCGGTGATGTTGCCCGCGTTGCCCACCGGCAGGCAGTGGATGTCGGGCGCGCGGCCGAGCACGTCGCAGATCTCCCACGCGGCGGTCTTCTGGCCGATCAGCCGCACCGGGTTGACCGAGTTGACCAGCGTGATCGGGTACTCGATCGACGTCTTGGAGGCCAGCTCCAGGCAGTCGTCGAAGTTGCCGTCGATCTGGAGGATCTTGGCGCCGTGCGCGACGGCCTGGGCCAGCTTGCCCAGCGCGATCTTGCCCCGCGGCACGAGCACCGCGGCGGCCATCCCGGCCTTGGCCGCGTACGCCGCCGCGCTCGCCGACGTGTTGCCGGTCGACGCGCAGATCACCCCGCGGACGCCGCTGGCCAGGGCGTGCGTCATGGCCACGGTCATGCCGCGGTCCTTGAACGAGCCGGTCGGGTTGGCGCCCTCGACCTTGATGTAGACCTGGCAGCCGGTCAGCTCCGACAGGTGCTCGGCGAACACCAGCGGCGTGCCGCCCTCATGCAGGGTGATGACCCTGGCGCCCTCGGGGAGCGGGATCCGGTCCGCGTAGGCGCGGATGATGCCCGGCCACCCCGGCCGCGCGGCAACCGGATTGCCGGCTCCGCCCATGGTCGCCTGTGCCGTCGTCATAGCTCTTCGCCTTCCACCCGCATCACGCTGACCACTTCACGAACCACGGGCAGCCCGCCGATTTTGTCCACGGTCGACCGCAATGCCGCATCGGTCGCGGCGTGGGTGACGATCACCAGGCTGGCGTCGTCGACCCGGCCCTCCTGCCGGACCGCCGCGATGCTCACGTCGTGCTCCGCGAACACCGCCGCGACCTGCGACAACACGCCCGCCCGGTCGGCGACGTCGAGGCTGATGTGATAGCGCGTGGGCGTCTGGCCCATCGGCCGCACGGGCAGTGCCGCGTACGCCGACTCGCGCGGGCCGCGACCGCTGTGCACCCGGTTGCGGGCCACCGCCACGAGGTCGCCGAGCACCGCGCTGGCGGTCGGGGCGCCACCCGCGCCCTGGCCGTAGAACATCATCTCGCCCGCCGCGTCGGCCTCCACGAACACCGCGTTGAACGCGCCGTTGACGCCCGCCAGCGGGTGGGACTTGGGGATCATCGCCGGGTGCACGCGCACCGAGATGCTCTCGGTGATCGGGGTGCCGTCCGCGGCCGTCTGGTCGTCGTCCCCGCCGACGGAAACCCGCTCGCAGATCGCGAGGAGCTTCACCGTGCGGCCCAGGGCCTTGGCGGCGGCGATGTCGGCGGCGCTGACCGACGCGATGCCCTCTCGGTACACGTCGGCGGCCGTCACCCGGCTGTGGAAGGCGAGTGACGCCAGGATCGCGGCCTTCGACGCGGCGTCGAAGCCGTCCACGTCGGCGGTCGGGTCCGCTTCCGCGTACCCGAGCCGGGTCGCCTCGTCCAGGGTCTCGCCGTAGCTCGCCCCGGTGGAGTCCATGCCCGAGAGGATGAAGTTCGTGGTGCCGTTGACGATCCCCATCACGCGCGTGATGCGGTCACCCGCCAGCGACTCGCGCAGCGGGCGCAGCAACGGGATCGCGCCCGCCACCGCCGCCTCGAAGTACAGGTCCGCGCCGGACGCGTCGGACGCCTCGAACAGGTCCGCCGAGTGCTCGGCGAGCAGCGCCTTGTTCGCGGTCACCACCGACTTGCCCGACCGCAACGCGGCGAGCAGCAGCGAACGGGCGGGCTCGATGCCGCCGATGACCTCGACGATGACGTCGACGTCCGACGCGATGAGCGCCTCGGCGTCCGTCGTCAGCAGTTCCGCGGGCACGTCACGGTGCTTGTGGGGCCTGCGCACGGCGATACCGGTCAGCACGACCGGCGCGCCGACGCGAGCGGTGAGGTCGGCCGCCTGGTCGGTGAGCAGCCGGACCACCTCGGTGCCGACCGTGCCGCAGCCGAGCAACGCGACCTTGATCGGTTTGTGGCTAGACACTCATACCTCCAGGCGGAACAGGTCTTCCTCGGTCTCCCGGCGCAAGAGCAACCGGGCCTGGCCGTCCACGACCGCGGCGAGCGCGGGCCGGGGAAGTCGGTTGTAGCCGCTGGCCATCGAGTAGCAGTACGCGCCGGTCGCGGCCACCGCGATCAGGTCGCCGGGAGCGAGGTCGTCGGGCAGCCAGCAGTCGCGCACGACCACGTCACCGGACTCGCAGTGCTTGCCGACGACGCGGCACAGCACGGGGTTCGCGCCCTCCGACGCGGCACGCGACACCAGCTTGCAGTCGTACACGGCGTCGTAGAGCGCGGTGCGGATGTTGTCGCTCATGCCGCCGTCCACGCTCACGTACCGGCGCACGACGCCCGCGTCGAGCTGGACGTCCTTGATGGTGCCCACCTCGTACAGCGTCACCGTGCCGGGGCCGACGATGGCCCGGCCCGGCTCGACCGCGATCTTGGGCATCGGCAGCTCGGCGTGCTCGCACTCCTTGGCCACGATGTCGCGCAACTGCCTGGCCAGCTCGGCAGGCGGCGGCGGGTCGTCGTCCGGGGTGTAGGCGATGCCGAGGCCGCCGCCCAGGTCGACCGTCGTGACGTGGTCGAGGATGCCGGCGCCGTGCTCGTCGCGGAGTTCCGCGAGCAGGCCGATGACCCGGCGCGCGGCGACCTCGAAGCCGCTGGCGTCGAAGATCTGCGAGCCGATGTGGCTGTGCAGGCCGGTCAGCCGCAGCCCTTCGGACTTGAGCACCCGGCGGGCCGCCTCGGCCGCGTCACCCGAGGACAGCGAGAAGCCGAACTTCTGGTCCTCGTGCGCGGTGGCGATGAACTCGTGGGTGTGCGCCTCGACGCCGACCGTCACCCGGATCATCACCGGCTGCACGCGGCCCCGTTCACGGGCGATCTGGTCCAGCCGGGCGATCTCGTAGTGCGAGTCGAGCACGACCGCGCCGACACCGGCCTCGACCGCCGTGGTCAGCTCGGCGACGGACTTGTTGTTGCCGTGCAGCGCGATCCGCTCCGCCGGGAACTCCGCGCGCAGCGCCACGGCCAGCTCGCCGCCGCTGGCCACGTCGATGCTCAGGCCCTCCTCGGCGACCCAGCGGGCCACCGCGACGGACAGGAACGCCTTGGACGCGTAGTGGACGCGGGTCGGGTCGCCGAACGCCTCGGCGTGCTCGCGGCAGCGGGCCCGGAAGTCGGCCTCGTCCATCACGAACAGCGGCGTGCCGTGCTCCTGGGCGAGCTGCCGCACGTCGACGCCGCCCAGGCGGACCGCGCCGTCGTCGCCGCGTTCGGCGTTGCGCGGCCACACCTGGGGGTGCAGCGAGCCCAGCTCATCGGCCGAAGAGGGCCGGTTGCCCGCCGTGTTCGACGGGATCATGACGTCGGCGTGCCGGGGACCGGCCGGGTGGGCGCGCATCACATGCGCTCCGGCGCGGTCACGCCGAGCAGCGCGAGGCCGTTGGCGAACACCTGGCGGGTCGCCGCGCACAGCTGGAGCCGGGCGCGGTGCAGCTCGGTGGTCTCCTCGTCGCCGCGCGGCAGCACCCGGCACGCCTCGTAGAACCGGTGGTAGGTGCCCGCCAGCTCTTCCAGGTACCGGGCGACGCGGTGCGGTTCGCGCAGCTCACCGGCGGTGCCGATGACGCGCGGGAACTCTCCGACGGTGCGGATCAGGTCGCCCTCGCGGTCGTGCGTGAGCAGGTCGAGCGCGTCGCCGGGCGTGACGCCCAGGTCGGCGGCGTTGCGCAGCAGCGAGGCCAGCCGGGAGTGCGCGTACTGGACGTAGAAGACGGGGTTGTCGTTGCTGTGCTTGCGCAGCAGGTCGAGGTCCAGGTCCAGGGACGAGTCGACCGAGGAGCGGGACATCGCGTACCGGGCGGCGTCCACGCCGACCGCGTCCACCAGGTCCTCCATGGTGATCACCGTGCCCGCGCGCTTGCTCATCCGCACCGGCTTGCCGTCGCTGACCAGGTTCACCATCTGGCCGATCAGCACCTCGACCGAGTCCGGGTCGTCGCCCAGCGCGGCGGCGGCGGCCTTGAGCCGGCCGATGTAGCCGTGGTGGTCCGCGCCGAGCATGTAGATGCACAGGTCGAAGCCGCGCGACCGCTTGTCCACGAGGTACGCGATGTCGCCCGCGATGTAAGCCGGCTCACCGTCGCTCTTGATGACCACGCGGTCCTTGTCGTCGCCGAACTCGGTCGACCGGAGCCACCAGGCGCCGTTCTCGAAGTACAGCGAGTCGGAGCCCTTGAGCTGCTCGACGGCCTTCGCGACCGCGCCCGACTTGTGCAGCGAGTCCTCGTGGAAGAAGACGTCGAAGTCCGTGCCGAAGTCGTGCAGGGCCTTCTTGATCTCCTCGAACATCAGGCCGACGCCGATCCGGCGGAACACCTCGTGCGAGTCGTCCGAGGTCAGCGCGCTGGGCTCCTGCCGCAGCACCTCGGCCGCGATGTCGCCGATGTAGCCGCCCGCGTAGCCGTCCTCCGGCGCGGGCTCGCCCTTCGCGGCGGCGATCAGGGACCGGACGAACCGGTCGATCTGCGCGCCCGCGTCGTTGAAGTAGTACTCGCGGGTGACCTCGGCGCCGTTGGCCTCCAGGATCCGGCCCAGCGCGTCGCCGACCGCGGCCCAGCGGGTGCCGCCCAGGTGGATGGGGCCGGTCGGGTTCGCCGAGACGAACTCCAGGTTGACCCGGGTGCCGGCAAGCACGTCGCCGCGGCCGTACGCCTCGCCGTCCTTCAGCACGTCGCGCACGATCTCGCCCTGCGCGTCCGCGGCGAGCCGCAGGTTCAGGAAGCCGGGGCCCGCGACCTCGACCGAGGAGATGGCATCGGTGCCGGTCAGCGCGTCGGCCAGCCAGCCGGCCAGGTCGCGGGACGTCACGCCGACCTTCTTGGCGGTCTGGAGGGCCACGTTGGTGGCGTAGTCGCCGTGCTCGGGGTTGCGGGGGCGCTCGATCGTGACCGCTGTGGGCAGGGCAGTGGGATCGAGGCCGCGGGTGGACAACACGTCCACGGCCGTCGCACGGACCAGTTCAGCGAGCGCAGCGGGAGTCACCCGGCAAGTCTAGGGAAGCGTTCCCGCTGGTCTCGACCGGGATGGGCGTCCCGCGAAGTGGGAATCGCCACTGGCCGCGGCCACCCGCTGTGACGGGCAGTTGACGGTGATCAGACACAGTATCCCTACACTGACCTGCGGCATGGGCGTATGACGAGACTGAGGCGGACATGACCAGCGGCAAGAAGACGAAGGCCGCGCGCGGAAGCGTTGCGGCGGCGCGCTCCTCGGTGGTGGCGAAAAAACCGAAGCCCTGGGGCACCATCCTGGCGGTGGTAGCCGTGCTGGCCCTGGCCGGCACCGTGTTCGGTTATGCGTTCGCGCAGATCTCCGAGCAGAACGCCAAGGAAGCGGCGCTCGCGAAGTGGGTCCCGTCGGAGGAGAACAAGGACCCCTCCGACCAGATCACCGGGGTCGTCAAGCGCGACTACAAGCCGGGCAAGCACATCGACGCGCCGCAGCGCGTGGCGTACGACTTCTCGCCGCCGTTCGGCGGACCGCACGACAACGCGTGGGCGGACTGCAACGGTGTGGTGTACCCGACCGCCGTCCGCACCGAGAACGTGGTGCACGCGCTGGAGCACGGCTCTGTCTGGGTTGCCTACAACCCCGACCAGGTGACCGGTGAGGCCCTGGACAAGCTGAAGGCCAGGGTCGACGGCCAGCCGTTCACGATCATGTCGCCGTACCCCGGCCTGGACAAGCCGATCGCCCTTCAGTCGTGGGGCCACCAGCTGAAGCTGGAGAGCGTCGACGACGAGCGCATCGACCAGTTCGTCAAGGCGCTCCGGCGCAACCAGTACACGTACCCCGAGGTCGGCGCGCCCTGCGACAACCCGACGTTCGCGTCGAGCCCGGCCCCGTTCGCGCCCGAGCCGCCCGGTGCGGACGCCGAGCCGATGGGTGACGAGGCGGAGAGCGCTCGCGGCGCCGCGAGCACCGCTCCGAGCAGCGCCGCCACGCCCTCCGGCAGCTGAACGAAGTGACTGAAGGTTCTGCCGGGACCACCCCCGGGCGAGGCAACCTCGTCCGGGCGGTGGTCCTCGGTGCCGCCGTGGTCGCCACGCTGCTGCTGGGCGCCGCGGTCGGCCTGCTGATCCAGCTGCCGAACTCGGACGACGCGTCCGTGCCCGCGGCGGACTCGGTGGACGTCGGCTTCTGCCAGGACATGGCCATGCACCACATCCAGGCCGTGCAGATGGCCAACATCGCGCGCGAGCGGTCCACCGACGAGGACATCCGGCTGTTCGCGTTCGACATCTCCGGCACGCAGCTGGAGCAGGTCGGCCGGATGAAGGGCTGGCTGATGCTCTGGGGCCGGCCGGAACAGCCGGAAGCGGGTCGGCACATGGCGTGGATGAACACCGCCTCCGCTCACGGGCACACCGCCGGTGGCGACGCGCCGAACGGCGCCCCGATGCCCGGCATGGCCACCTCGGAGGACCTGGCCAAGCTCCGCTCGCTGTCGGGCGTGGAGTTCGACGTGTACTTCCTCCAGCTCATGCTGCGGCACCACCAGGGTGGCGCGCCGATGGCGGAGTACGGGTCGCAGCACGCCGGTCAGCACGCCGTGCGGACGCTCGCGGGGAGCATGCTGAAGTCGCAGACCAGCGAGAGCGAGTACATGGAGAAGCTCCTCGCCGACCGGGGCGCCGCTCCCCTGCCCGCCTAGAGCGTGTCTCTTTGGTGGGTTGGTCAGTTGATCGGATGTGTCTGTCCGGTTGGTGATCACTGATTTGATGTGGGCCCGGATCGAGCCGTTGATGCCGGCCGATCCGGTCCGTGGGCGACGGTGGGCCGACCACCGTCGAACCCTTGAGGCCATCGCGTGGAAGTACCGAACCTGCTCGCCCTGGCGGGACCTGCCTGCCGAACTCGGCTCGTTCCAGACTGCACACAAGCGCCTGATCAGGTGGGCCGTTGACGGCACCTGGGTACGGATCCTCACGGCCGTCCTGACCGCTGCGGACGCTGGCGACGAGTTGGGCTGGACGGTGTCCGTGGACTCAACAGTCCGTCGGGCTCACCAGCACGCCGCCGGAGCCAGGAAAAACGGGATCCCGATCGGGCCGAACCCGACGATCATGCACTCGGACGCTCACGTGGTGGCTTGAGCACGAAAGTTCACCTTGCCAGTGACGGCCAGGCGCGACCGTTGGGCTTCCATGTCACCGCGAGCCAGGCCGGAGACGCACCGGCCTTCGAGGCGGTCATGGCGAGGATCCGAGTGCCCCGGAGCACAGTGGGGAGACCGAGGACTCGACCAGAGACTGTCCTCGCGGATCGCGCGTACTCTTCCCGCGCGATCCGCAGGCACCTCCGTCGTCGCGGCATCCGTGCCGTCATTCCGCAGCCCGCCGACCAGGTAAGACACCGCCTACGGCGAGGCAGCGCAGGAGGACGCCCGCCTGATTTCGATGCTGAGACATACAAGCAGCGCAATGCTGTCGAGCGATGCATCAACCGGCTGAAGCAGTGGCGCGGCCTGGCGATGCGAACGGACAAGCGCGCCATTGCCTATCAGGCCGCACTCCACTTTGCCGCCATCCTCATCTGGATCCGGCAGTAGCTGGCTCGATCAACGGTCGACCGCCCAGCGCGCGTCTGCGGGCCAAGTCCCCCTGCTGACGATGTGGTCGACGATCCTGAACGCTTCTTCAAGCGGCACGGTGTCCACGTCCGGGTATTCGTCGTACTGCCCATTGGACAGAACGAAACCGCCGCTCGATCCCTCAGCTCCAGGGTCGACGGCGTGCTCGCCAGCATCATCCTCACCATCCATCAACACCACCAGCGCGCGCTCGGCGTTCGTCACGAAGGCCAACTTGCGGCCGGATGAACTGGCCAGCCAGGTCTCAAGCTGCCCCTCGCCGATTTTCGCCCGGAGGGTCTCCAGCACCACCTGCACATCGCTGCCGTCATCGACGACCCACGACTCGATCATGAGCACGACGATCCCACAGACGGATCTGAGAGACAGTCCCTAGGCCGCGCTCGGGTACCGCGCCCAAGGTCAAGCCTTCCGCGCGTTTACGTCACCCGGTTGGGGCTACCCGCCAGTAGTAGCGTGGGAGGCCCCGTCCGCGAGGTCGCGTCGATCGTTCGCAGCGAGAGCGCGTACATGAAGGACCTCCTCACCGAACGCAATGCCGCTCCCCTGCCGAGTTGATTCGTCTGATCGGGTCAGGGCCCCCGCGGTCACCTGCTGAAATCGGTACTTCAACGTTGAAGTTCGTTTTTTGACTTGCGCCGGATTCGGTTTCGTCACTAACTTGCGATATCGGCACGGCATCGCCGCGCCCCTGACTGCGAAGTCGGGCCGGGGGGCCTTTGGGGCTCCAGTCCCATGAGGAGAAACAGTGATCAAGCGACTTTTGTCGGCGTTATTCGCCGTCGTGGCCGCAGCCGGTCTGCTGTTCGCGGCGGCACCGACTGCCCTCGCCAGCAACGCGAGCACGAACGGCTGCACGACCCTTTGGGTCGAGTACACCACGAGCGGAGGCCTGCGCAGCATCCACTGGGCGGAAGCGCGCAACATCTGTGGGACGTATTGGGGTTTCCACAACGTCGGTGGCGTGACCGGTCCGACGCACAATCAGGGCAGCTTCCGGGTCAATTACGGCGGCGTGGGCGTCGCTCCTGGTAATTACATCTGCGCGGAGAGCTGGCAGCACGTCAGCGGCACCCACTTCAACCGGGTGGGCGCTCCCTGCACGCTGATCGCGTAGGGGCGAGCTGACGTCCGCCTTCTGTGTCCCGCGCGCGGGACACAGAAGGCGGACGGTCCGGCCGTTCGCCGGCTTCGCGTCACCCAGATGGGGCTACCAGCCGGCAGTAACGTGGAGGCCCCGTCCTGGAGGTCAGCGATGACCGCAGTGGATCCCGACAAGCACATCGACGAGCGCACCGCCCGCAAGGTCGCCGAACAGGCACGGGAGACGCGGTGGCGGCATCCGAGCTTCGGCCGGGAGCTCTTCCTCGGCCACTTCCGGCTCGACCTGATCCACCCGCACCCCAGCGGCTCGGCCGAGGACCGGCAACGGGGTGAGGCGTTCCTGACCGCCCTCCGCGAGTTCTGCGAGAACACCGTGGACGGCGCGCTCATCGAGCGTGACGCCCTCATCCCCGACCACGTGCTGACCGGCCTGAAGCAGCTCGGCGCGTTCGGCATGAAGATCAAAAGCGAGTACGGCGGCCTCGGCCTGTCCCAGGTCTACTACAACCGGGCGTTGATGATGATCGGCTCGGTCAGCCCCGCCCTCGGCGCGCTGCTCTCCGCGCACCAGTCCATCGGCGTCCCGCAGCCGCTCGCCCTGTTCGGCACGGACGAGCAGAAGCGCGCGTACCTGCCCCGCTGCGCGAACGGCGCGATCAGCGCGTTCCTGCTCACCGAGCCGGACGTGGGCAGCGACCCGGCCCGCCTCGGCACCACCGCCACCCCCACCGACGACGGCTACGTCCTCGACGGCGTCAAGCTGTGGACGACGAACGGCGTGGTGGCCGAACTGCTCGTGGTGATGGCCCAGGTGCCCGGCCGGGGCATCAGCGCGTTCGTGGTGGAGGCCGACTCACCCGGCATCACGGTGGAGAACCGGAACGAGTTCATGGGCCTGCGCGGTCTGGAGAACGGCGTCACCCGGTTCCACCAGGTCCGCGTGCCGAAGGCCAACCTGATCGGCAAGGAGGGCGCGGGCCTCAAGATCGCGCTCACCACGCTCAACACCGGCCGGCTGTCGCTGCCCGCGATGTGCGCGGGCGCGGCGAAGTGGTGCCTGAAGATCGCCCGCGAGTGGTCCGCCGAACGCGTGCAGTGGGGTCGCCCGATCGGCCGGCACGAGGCGATCGCGGGCAAGGTCGCGTTCATCGCGGCCACCGCCTACGCGCTGGAGGCCGTGCTCGACCTGTCCAGTGAGCTGGCGGACGCGGGCGGGCACGACATCCGCATCGAGGCCGCGCTGGCCAAGCTCTACGGCTCCGAGATGGCCTGGCTGGTCGCGGACGAGCTGGTCCAGCTGCGCGGCGGTCGTGGCTACGAGACGGCGGCGTCGCTGGCGGCCCGCGGCGAGCGCGGCGTGCCGGCCGAGCAGATGCTGCGGGACCTGCGGATCAACCGGATCTTCGAGGGCTCGACCGAGATCATGCACCTGCTGATCGCGCGGGAGGCGGTGGACGCGCACCTGTCCGTCTCCGGGGACATCATCGACCCGGAGGCGGACGCCAAGCGCAAGGCGCGGGCGTTCGCCAAGGCGGGCGGGTTCTACGCCAAGTGGCTGCCGACGCTCGTGGTCGGCAAGGGCCAGGTGCCACGCGCATACGGAGAGTTTGGCCCGTTGGCCGGTCACCTGCGGTTCGTGGAACGCGCGAGTCGCCGGCTGGCCAGGCAGACGTTCTACGCGATGTCCCGCTGGCAGGGGCGGATGGAGCGCAAGCAGCGGTTCCTGGCCCGGATCGTGGACATCGGCGCGGAGCTGTTCGCGATCAGCGCGGCGTGTGTGAAGGCGGCGGCGGACGGCGACCGGGCGGTGGCGCTGGCGGACGCGTTCGCCGTGCAGTCCAGGGTGCGGGTGGACGAGCTGTTCGACCGGTTGTGGCGCAACTCGGACGACTCCGACCTGGCGTTGGCGCGGCACGTCACGGACGGGCGGTTCACCTGGGTGGAAGAGGGGGTGCTGGACCCGTCCAGCCCCGGCCCGTGGATCGCGGACTCGACGCACCGGGCTTCGACAATGCGCAACGTGCACCGGAAGACGCCTTAGCGCTCCGATTCCGTTGTCCACACGGGGCAGGTGTTTGCGGGCGCGGCACCTGCCCCGTGTGACGGTCGAAAGGGGACCACGTCCCCCGTACTCCCCTTTCGACTCCCCTAGCAACAACAGAAGGACACACACACCCTCCAGGAGGAGGTACGGTCACGCTACGTCCTTACCGGCCAGTTCATACCTACGACGTTTGAGTGAATCACCAGGTAGGGGCCTCTTGACTACTCTCAGAGAGTGATGCCGCCTCGGCGACCAACCGCCGTGCGCACGCCCCGTGATCGCGGCCGGTGGTAAGACAGGCTTCCGGACAAGTTCCGCGACTGATCTTGACAACGATGTCAGGTAAGCCCTTTGCTTCGCTAAAGATCAGCTGTCGGATGGCGGAAGGCGTGCGCAATGGGGCTCATGCGGAGTAGAAGATCGCTTGCGGTCATAACGACTGCTGCACTGGCGTTGGGAAGCGTGGGAGGCTGGTCGTCTTCGATCGCCGCACCGGGGGAGCCAACCGTGAGCGAGACGCTCTTCGCCACGTCGTTCGAGGACGGGCAGCCGCAGCCGAAGTGGTCGAGCACGGTGGAGACGGGGCCGGACGGCACGCCGCGCACGTCGGGCGTCAACGGCTCGGACTCCACCGGCATCCCCGGCAACGTCACCGACCGCGTGGTCGACGTGGCGGCGAACTCCGAGTACGTGGAATCCGGTGAGGTCAAGGAGAACCTGGTCGACGGCAACGTGTCGTCCAAGTGGCTGACCTTCACCCCCACCGGCTGGGTCCGGTTCACGTTCGCCGAGCCGGTCGCGGTCCAGCGGTACGCGATGTCGTCGGCCAACGACGCGCCGGAGCGCGACCCGAAGAACTGGACGCTGCGCGCCTCCAACGACGGCGCCGCGTGGACCACGATCGACACCCGGGCCGGCGAGGTGTTCGCCGAGCGGTTCCAGACCAAGACCTACGACACCGCGAACACCGAGGCGTTCCGGTTCTACCAGCTGGACATCTCCGCGAACGCGGGCGGCGTGAACATCGTCCAGCTCGCCGAGGTGCAGTTCTCCGACGGCTCCACCACCCCGCCGGCGCAGAACATGCGCACCACCGTGGGCAAGGGCGCGAACGGCGGCTACAACGCCAAGGCGGGCGCCGGGTTCACCGGCGTGAAGGCGTTGCGGTACCAGGGGACGCACGTCGCCGAAGGGCGCGGCTACTCGTACAACAAGGTCTTCGAGGTGGACATCCCGGTCACGTCGACGACCGAGCTGTCGTACCTGGTCTTCCCGTCGTTCATCACCGACGACCTGAACTACCCGGCGACGTTCGTGTCGCTGGACCTGGCGTTCTCGGACGGCACCTACCTCAGCGACCTGGGCGCCCGCGACCAGCACGGGTTCGAGCTGTCACCGCGCGGCCAGGGCGCGGCGAAGTCGTTGTACACCAACCAGTGGAACCGGATCGCGTCGGTGGTCGGCGCGGTGGCGGCGGGTAAGACGATCAAGCGGATCCTGGTCGCCTACGACAACCCCAAGGGCCCGGCCGGGTTCAACGGGTGGATCGACGACATCGCGGTGAAGTCCGCGCCCGTGGTGGTGGAGCGGCCACGCCCGTCGGACTGGGTGCTGACGAACCGCGGCACGAACTCCAGCGGCTCGTTCTCGCGGGGCAACAACTTCCCGGCCACCGCCGTGCCGCACGGCTTCAACTTCTGGTCGCCCATGACGAACGCGGGCTCGATCAGCTGGCTGTACGAGTACGCGAAGAACAACAACCGGGACAACCTGCCGACGTTGCAGGCCTTCACCGCGAGCCACGAGCCGAGCCCGTGGATGGGCGACCGGCAGACGTTCCAGGTGATGCCGTCCATCGGCACGCCGACCGCCGACCGTGCGGTGCGCGCGCTGCCGTTCCGGCACGAGAACGAGGTCGCGCGGGCGCACTACTACGGCGTGACGTTCGAGAACGGGATGCGCACCGAGATCGCGCCGACCGACCACGCCGCGCTGTTCCGCTTCACGTTCACCGGCGACTCGTCGAACCTCGTGTTCGACAACGTGAACAACAGCGGTGGCTTGACGCTGGACCCGGCGTCGGGCGTGGTGACGGGCTTCTCCGACGTCAAGAGCGGGCTGTCGACCGGCGCGACCAGGCTGTTCGTGTACGGCGTGGTGGACAAGCCGGTGAAGTCGAGCGGGCGGCTGACCGGCGCGGGCCGGGACAACGTGGCGGGCTTCTTCCAGTTCGACACGTCGGCCGACAAGACCGTCACGATGAAGATCGCCACCTCGCTGCTGGGCGTGGACCAGGCGCGACGGAACCTGGAGCTGGAAGTGTCCACTTCGGACACGTTCGACTCGGTGCGTGACCGGGCGCAGGAGGCGTGGGACCGCGTGCTGCGCATGGTCGAGGTCGAAGGCGCGTCCGAGGACCAGCTCACCACGCTGTACTCGAACCTCTACCGGCTCTACCTGTACCCGAACTCGGGCTTCGAGAACACCGGCACGGCCGACGCGCCCAAGCACCAGTACGCGTCACCCGTGCAGGCGGCCGGGCCGTCCACGCCGACGCGGACGGGCGCCAAGGTGGTGGACGGCAAGATCTACGTCAACAACGGGTTCTGGGACACCTACCGGACCACGTGGCCCGCGTACAGCCTGTTGACGCCCACGAAGGCCGGTGAGCTGGCGGACGGGTTCGTGCAGCAGTACCGGGACGGCGGGTGGGTCTCGCGCTGGTCGTCGCCCGGCTACGCGAACCTGATGACCGGCACCAGCTCCGACGTGGCGTTCGCGGACGCGTACGTCAAGGGCGTGCGGTCGTTCGACGTCAAGGCGGCCTACGACGCGGCGGTGAAGAACGCGACGGTCGCGCCGCCGAACGCGGGCGTCGGTCGGAAGGGCCTGGACACGTCGATCTTCACCGGCTACACGTCCACCGCCACCGGCGAGGGCATGTCGTGGGCGATCGAGGGCTACGTCAACGACTACGGCATCGCCAACATGGCGCGTCAGCTGTACGAGGAGACCGGCGACGCGCAGTACCAGGCGTCGTACGAGTACTTCTCGAACCGAGCCCAGAACTACGTGCACATGTTCGACCCGGCCACCGGGTTCTTCCAGGGCCGCAAGCCGGACGGCACGCGGCGCGCGTCGCCCGACGAGTACGACCCGCGCGAGTGGGGGCACGACTACACCGAGACCGACGGCTGGAACATGGCGTTCTCGGTGCCGCACGACGGCCAGGGCCTGGCCAACCTGTACGGCGGGAAGGAAGGGCTGGGGTCGAAGCTGGACGAGTTCTTCGCGACCCCGGAGACGGCGAAGTTCCCCGGCTCGTACGGCGGCGTGATCCACGAGATGACCGAGGCGCGGGACGTGCGGATGGGGCAGCTGGGGCACTCCAACCAGGTGTCGCACCACATCGCGTACATGTACGACTACGCCGGTCAGCCGTGGAAGACGCAGGAGAAGGTCCGGGAGATCATGTCCCGGCTGTACCTGGGCAGCGAGATCGGCCAGGGCTACCCCGGTGACGAGGACAACGGCGAGCAGTCGGCGTGGTGGCTGTTCAGCGCGATGGGCTTCTACCCGTTGCAGATGGGCAACGCGTCGTACGCGATCGGGTCGCCGCTGTTCAAGAAGATGACCGTGCACCTGGAGAACGGGCGTTCGCTCGTGATCAACGCGCCTTCGAACAGTGCGCGGAACATTTACGTGCAGTCGTTGAAGGTGAACGGGAAGAAGTGGGACAAGTCGTACCTGCCGCACGCGGAGATCGCGTCGGGTGGGGTGCTGGACTTCGAGATGGGGTCCGCGCCTTCTTCGTGGGCCACCGGTCCGGACGCCGCGCCGCCGTCGTTGACCACGGGTTCGGAAGCTCCTGCGCCGCTGCGTGACGTGACGTCGTCGGGCAAGGTGACCGGGGCGCCTTCTTCGGTGGTGGACAACACCTCGCAGACGTCGGGCGCGTTGTCGTGGTTGCAGGTGGACCTGCCGTCGAAGAAGGAGAACGCGTCGTTCTACACGCTCACGTCCGGCAAGGGCGGCGGTGATCCGGCGTCCTGGGCGCTGAAGGGCTCGTACGACGGGCAGACGTGGTCCACTGTGGATGGACGGTCCGGTGAGGCGTTCCCGTGGCGGCAGCAGACGCGGGCGTTCAAGATCGCCCGGCCGGGTCACTACCAGCACTACCGGCTGGAGTTCCCCGGTCAGGCGACCGTGGCCGAGTTCGAGCTGTTGGCCAAGCCGTTCGTGACCTGCGGGACCGTGGTCACCGGTGAGCACGTCGGGGAGTTGAAGGTCTCGGGCGTGACGTGCGTGGACGGCGCTTCCGTGACCGGCCCGGTGACCGTGGCGCCGGGCGCGTCGCTGTACGTGTTCGGCGGCTCGGTGGGTTCGGTGACGGCGGCAGGCGCGGCGGCGGTCGTGCTGGTGGAGACGTCCGTCGGCGGTCCGGTGAACATCAACGGCACGTCCGGCGAGGTGTCACTGGAACGAGTGACCACGAACGGGCCGGTGACGATTGTGGGCAACAAGGGCGGGACGTCGGTCGCCGGGAACACCGTCGGTGGACCGCTGACGTGCCAGAACAACGAGCCCGCGCCGGTGAATAACGGTTGGGCGAACGAGGTGAGCGGGCCTAAGAACGGTCAGTGCTCTTCGCTGTAGGTCGTGGTTCACCAGGAGATTTCGCGGCACCTCTGCGCGGAATCTCCTGGTTCGACCTGGAGCGTGGCGTGCTCGATGTGGTAGCGCTGGGCCAGCAGGGTCTGGGCGGCGTGCAGGACTTCGGCCGGGTCGACGTGGTCGCGGGTGGTGAGGTGCGCGGAGGCGACCTCCATGCCCGAGGTGAGCGTCCAGACGTGCAGGTCGTGCGCTTCGGCGACGCCGGGGAGGCGGTTCAGGTCGGCCTGCATCTCGGCGACGTCGAGGCGTGCCGGGGCGTGTTGGAAGAGGATGCGCAGCGCGCTCGCGGCGAGCTTGTACGTGCGCGGTAGGACCCACAGGCCGATCGCGACACCCATGACGGGGTCGGCGTAGCGCCAGCCGAAGATCAACGTCACGGCGCCGCTGATGAGCACGCCGACGGAGCCGATGAGGTCGGCCAGGACCTCCAGGTACGCGCCGCGGATGTTGATGCTGTCCTTCGCGCCTTCCTTGAGCATGAAGAACGCGATGACGTTGGCGACGAGGCCCGCGGTGGCGGCCAGGACAACGGGGAGGCCGGGCACTTCGGGTGGGTTGCCGAAGCGGCCCACGGCCTCGTAGACGACGTAACCGGCGACGCCGAACAGCAGCACGGCGTTCGCCAGGGCGGCGAGCACTTCGGCGCGGTAGAGGCCGTACGTGCGGCTGCCGCCCCGGTTCTGGTGCGCGCGGCGGGCGAGCATGATGGCGGCGAGGGCCATGCCGACGCCCAGGACGTCGGTGAGCATGTGGGCGGCGTCGGAGATCAGGGCCAGCGAGCCGGTGGCGATGCCGACGACGAACTCGACGGCCATGAAGGCCGCCCCGATGCCGAAGGCGATCCAGAGCCGGCCGAGGTGCTTGGCGCTTCCGCTCAGCGGCGACCCACCGTGGCCGTGTCCGTGACCCATGTCAGCGAACATATAGTCACATGCGCATGAGTGCAACCGGTTGGGTTCGGTTGGTCAGAACTCGGTCAGAGGCGCCACAGCCGGCCGACCGCGCGGACCAGCGCCGGCGCGATCCGGTTGCCCAGGTACGCCGCTTTCGCCTCTGCCGTGACGGGTACCACGAGCTTGTCGTCGTGCACCGCTTTGAGGACTTCGGCTGCGACTTTCTCCGGGCCGAAGCCGCGGAGCCGGTAGGCCCTGGTCGCGGACTGGCGCTGTTCCGCCTGCTCGGCCGGGGTCTTGCCGGCGAACGTGAACGTGTTGGTGATGTTGGTGTGCACGATGCCGGGGCAGATCGCGCTGACGCCGATGCCGTGCTCGCGCAGCTCGGCGTGCAGGCACTGGGCGAGCATGAGGACGGCGGCTTTCGTGGTGGAGTAGGCGGGCAGGGCGGCGGTCGGGAAGTAGCCCGCGGCCGAGGCCGTGACGACCAGGTGGCCGCCTTCGGCGCGGTCCACCAGCTGCGGCGCGAAGGCCCTGAGCGTGTGGACGACGCCCCAGAGGTTGACGTCGACGACTCGCCGCCAGTCCTCCTCGGACGTGTGCAGGAACGGTCCCGCCACGCCGATGCCGGCGTTCGCCATGACCACGTCGGGGACGCCGTGCCGGGCCTTGATCTCGTCCGCGACCTTCTCCGTGGCCGCACGGTCGGTGACGTCCAGCTGGTAGGCGTGGCCACCAGTCCGTGCGGCCGTTTCCCGGGCCGACTCCTCGTCGATGTCCAGCGCGATCACTTCTGCGCCTTGTTCGGCGAACGCGTGCGCGGTGGCCCGCCCGATCCCGCTGCCGGCGCCCGTGATGACCACCAGGCGCTTCCTCCGGCGGTTGTCGATCGCGTCCTCGATGTGCCGGGCGACCTGGTCCGGGTGCGTCCGCTGGGCCCAGTGGCCGGCGTGGAGCACGCTACGACTGAGGTCGGCGACCCAAGGCTCAGCGGCCTCCAGGTGCGCGTGCGCCACGTACAGGTCATTCGTCAACTCGATCTGGTGAACCCTGGTGGACACCCGCGACGGCCGCCACCGACGCCCGAAGTTGGCCCGGTACAGGCCCAACCCGTTGACCCACTCCCGCCGCCCCGCGCGCAACCGTTTGCGCACTACGGGCCAGACCAACTCCGGCACCACCGGCACCTTGAACCCGGCGATGTACCAGGACCGCCGCAGCAGCCCGAACACCTTCAACGGCTGCCACCGATTCCGGCGCACCCAGTCGGAGACGTGCCCCAGATCCGGCCCCGACATGCTCGTGAAGGACAGGAACAGATCGGGATGCGCAGCCACCGCCGCCCAACCCTGGATCGACCCCCAGTCGTGGCCGACAAGGTGGACAGGCCGCCCCACCACCTCCCGCACCACGGTCGCCAGGTCCTCGACCAACCTCTCCATCGAGTACCCGTCGCGCCCACCCGGAGCCCCAGATCCCCCCGTGCCGCGCACGTCGTACCGAATCACGTGGAACCGCTCGGCAAGCCTCCGGGCGACTGCCCCCCAGACGTCGGAGCTGTCCGGGAACCCGTGCGCCAACACCACCGGAGTCCCCCCGACCACCCCCTCCTCCAACACCCGAAGCCGCAGGTCACCGACCTGAACGAAACGCTCACGCACCGGTTCCACAACCATGGAGGGTAGGGGGTGAAAACCGCTCCGCCCAGTACGCTAAGCTTTCACCCGTAGCTACGGCCCCCGTAGCTCAGGGGATAGAGCACCGCCCTCCGGAGGCGGGAGCGCAGGTTCGAATCCTGCCGGGGGCACCATCTCTCACCACCACGAAAAGGCCCTTGACCAGCGCGAACGCGGTCAAGGGCCTTACTCGTGCGTCCGGCCGTGTCCGGTCATATCCGGTGCTCTACGGCTGGTTGTGCGCTGAGGAGTGGCGATGCCACCCCTTCCCGGTCCTTGGTCGACAGGTCAGCGGCGACGACGACGCGGACCGCGAAGCCAAGGGTGACCACCGCCTCGGCGATCGACACGGCCAGCAGGTCGGCGCGCACGTCGACCGCCCAGTAGAGCGCGGTGGCCAACAGCGACGGCACCACGAAGATCAGCAGGTCCACCATCAGCTGCAAGAACTTGTCGAGCCGCCGAAGCCGGTCGCGCCGGTGGACGGACTCCCACACGAACACCTCACCCACGCGGCCGTCGATGGCTGCCAGCGCGGGGGCCAGGTGTCGTCGCAAGTACCTACCGATCGCCGAGATCTTCTGGTCGTTGGCGAGGTAGGTCCAACCCAGGACGACGCACACCAGCGGCAGCAGCAGAAGCAGGTGCGGCCGACCGGCCGGCTGGAGCACCAGTGCCAGCGTCGCGGTAAGCGCGGCGAGCGCGGTGTACATCAGCCGGTCCCGTAACGCGATGCGCGATTTCTGCTCGGCTTTGAGGGCGTCGTACTCCGCGAGCAGGACTTCCCTGACCAAGTCTTCGGGAGTGGTCCCACCAATTCGGGTCTTCATCGTCTGTCATCGCTCCTTCAGTCCGACCAGGTACGTGACCACAGGCTTCGGCGGCTGTGCTCCAGGGCGATCCAGGCGGGGCCCTGGTGGGCGACGGCCTCCAGGACCGGGAGGGCCGCGTCCATCCCGGTGGTGGCAGCGGCGAGTCGCTCCAGTTCCACTTCGTCGTCGACCTCGGTGTCGTTCTCGATGCCGAGGCGCTCGTTGACCTTGATGATCTCCGCGCCGTCCAGCAGGCGGAGGCTGAACTCGCGATAGCGCACTTTGCCCGGAGGCTGACCTGGAACCTTCCTGGCCGATCTCTCCACCACGCGCAGTGAAGCGGACGCAATGCGGTCATACCCGAAGACGTCCCAGTTCTCGTTCTTGGACTCACCGGAGTTGAAGTCCAAGAACAGGCGCGATGCTCGGACACCGTGCCGGGTCAGCAGGATGACGGTGACCCGGTACTTGGTGTAGCGCGGCGGTCCGTGACGCACTCGCCCCAGTCGGGCGCCCGGCGCCAGTTGGGTGATGACCACGTGGGAGACGAGGTCCTGCTCGGCGATGTTGCCCGCGCGCAACGCCTCGGCCCTGAAGTGCGCCTTGTCGAGGGCCAGCCACCGGGCCATATCGCTGTCGGACGGGCGGTCCTCCAACTCCTTCCGCCACCGGTGGTACTCCGCCATCTCCTCGTCGAACAACTCGTTCGCCTCTTTGATCGGGAGTACGGCGGCGCGGCGGGCGGCGACGACCTCCACCAGAGCCGGCAGGCCGAACCAACCGCCCACCGCGATGGGCAAGACCTGCCAGCGCTCTGCCACGAGCAGCAGCACGAGCAGACCTGCCACCGTGATCACGGCGACGGCGGCCTGCCAGAGGCGGGCGCCGCCGGGAGCCGGGGGTTCCAGCCGGCCGTGCGGATCGTGGTGCGGCCACCGCTGGGCGACCCGCCGCGCATGCCAGTCGAACAGCCACTTCAGCTGTTTGACGTCCTGGTCGTCGGACCGGAACTGGGCGTTGAACCGCTGCTTGAGGCGTGTGCGGTACCCGATGGCGTAGTTCGACCAGTCCTTGGCGTACTCGGGGCGCGCATCACAGAAGCAACGTTCGACGAGCTTGTCGACGTCCGTCGGTCCGGCCTGCCCTTCCTCGGGATCCGCGGTGTCACGCCGGAGAGTGACGTTCAGCAGGTGCACGGTGTGCTCGATGCCGTAACGGGCCATGACGGCACAGCCCACGACCAGCAGCAGCACCCCGCCCCAAAGGGAGAACGTCATAGGACCGAAGAACAGGCTGAGGAACGCCAGCACCGCGAACGCGGTTCCGATGATCGCGCGCTTGTGGTCTTTGGTGCCTTTGAGGAGCATCCGGGGCTGGTACCGGGTGGGTGGTAGAGGGTCGGGCTCGAAGAACTTCCACGCTCGTCCGGGGCGATCGCCCGAAACCCGCTCGGCGCCGACCTTGTGCTTGCGCCTGGCATTCAACTGATGCTCGACCAGGCCGTCCATCAGCATCGAGAGATGTCTGCTGATCTCGTCCTGCCGCTCGGCGGACAACCTGCCGAAGGCGGTCACCGCCGTGAATGACTGGTCGGCGTTGTTCGACCGGATGTGGTCGAGGAGTTCCCGGACGACGCGATGGGCCCGCTTCCAACTGTCCTCCGGTAACGACTCGCAGAGCTTCCAGGCGTCGTGGATGCCGGTGACCAGTTCCGTCGTCAGATCCCCGAAGCCACGATCGCTGAGCACCGAGAGCACGTAGTAGTAGGCGCTTTCGGTCGACGGGTGGCCGTTGAAGACCAGCTCACGGAACAGACCCTCGGCGCTGCGCGGGACACCACCCGTCAGATAGGCCAGCGCGACCTTGTGCCTGCGCTCGGGCTTGTCCTCCTTGCTCACGCGGTAAATGGTCGCGTTGTGGTAGACGCTCTCCACCACGTACTGCACGCCGATCTGCTGGTCGACGTGGGCGTTGCCGGAGGCGACGTTCTGGTTCTCGATGTCGACGTCGACCGCGTCCTCGATCACCGGAAGCCCCGCGTGGAGCCGAAGTTGACGCCGATCTGCTGCCCGACGCGGGCGTTGTCCCGCGCGGTGTTCGTGTTGTGGATCACCGGGCTCGCGGATCGCGGCCTCTCACCGCCGGGACCGTCCTCGTCCGGCTCGAGCCCGGCGATCAGGGCGATGGCGAACGCCGCGGCGTTGCGGGCCGCGAGCCGCTGTCCACCCGCCCGGTCCGCCGCGGCCTTGCCACCGTCGGCGTGATCGCTGATACCGCGCACCGCCACAGCGTGCACCTGGTTGCCCAGATGGGCCGCGTGCGCGAAACCGGAGCCCTCCATATCGACGGCCACCGCGTCGTTGTAGGAGACCCGCAGCCTGCGGGCCAGGTCCGAAGTGCGGGAGTTGAGCACGACGTCGCCGACGGCGATGGGCTCGAAGTATGCGACCGGCGCGTCCTCGTCGGCACGGTCCGGCAGGAATGAGTGCCAGGCGTTGCCGCGCAACAGCCTTCTGGCCTCCTGGTCGAGGCGGTGCGAGATCGACCAGGCGGAAGGACGCACCAGGAATTCGTCTTCCTCGCTGCGCCCGCCCTGGTAGGAATAGATCTTGGTGGCGACGACGACATCGCCGATCGCCAGCCAGTCGCGCAGACCGCCCGCTACGCCGACGAACACCATGGCGGCGGGAGCGAATTCGGCGTTGGCCCGCTCGGTGAGGGTGGCCGCCGCGGTGGTGCCCGCCCCGGTCAACGCCACCGCGACCCCGTGCCCCGGATGGCCCGCCACCGTGCCAACGTCGAACACGGTGCCGGACGGGTGCCGATGCGGACGTACATCGACCAGGTGCTCCAGCACGGCCGCACGTTCCACGTCCAAGGCGGTCATGATCACAATCACGGGTTCTCACTCCAACGTGGTCGAGGACGACTCGGGGAACGCACGCCACAAGGCGTACGACGAGATCGAGCACGACGTGACAGCGGTACAGGGCCGAGCCGGGCGTCGCACTTATTGTCATGCTGACAGGAACCGGCGATGGACACAAGCGCCCATACGAAGCCAATGGTCAAAGTGACAAGAACTCGCTTATGTCCCCAACCGGGGCCGCGTCATCGGCGGGACCAGTTCCGTGGCCCCACCCGCGCGGTACAGGGCGGCGGGCCTGCCGCTGGGCGACGGCCGCTTGCCACCGGTGGGCACGACGAAGCCGTCGGCGTCGGTGACCTTGCGGTGGAAGTTCGGCTTGTCCAGCCCGACCCCCCACACGGCCTCGTAGACCTCACGCAGGTCACCGATGGTGAACTCCGGGCCGCAGAAGGCCGTCGCGATCGTGCTGAACTGAAGGAGCGTGCGTGCCAGTTCCACCGCGTCCGCCAGGATGAGGTCGTGGTCGAACGCCAACCCGGCGGTCGCGGCCTCCGCGACCGGTACCCACCGGGCGGCGCGCGCGTCCGAACCCGCGACCGGCACCGGCAGGTCAGGGGCGATGGCGAGGTAGGCGCAGGTCACCACGCGGGGACGCCGAGGGTCCCGGTCGGGTGCCGAGTAGACGCCCACCTGCCGCAGCCGCAACGCCCCGGCGTCGAGGCCGGTCTCCTCTGCCAGCTCCCGCGCCGCGGTCCGCTCCAGTGACTCGTCGCCGCGCAGGAAGCCGCCGGGCAACGCCAACCGGCCCTGGAACGGCTCGTTCTCGCGCTCGACGAGCAGCACGCTCAACACGCCGTCACGAATGGTCAGGATGACCAGGTCGGCGGTGAGGGTGACCGTCTGACGTGCGCGGCTCATGCACGGAGATTACCTACCGGGGGCCTCCCCCGTTCGATCACCGATGGACTAGCGAGTCCTGTAGTCGGCCGGTGTTCTCACGGCGTGACGTCGAGCGCGGGCTGTGGGATGAGGGGGTGGTGGCAGGCCGCTGTGTGGTGGGGGGATAGCGCTACTTGGGGCGGCTCGGTGGTGCGGCAGATGGCGGTTGCCAGTGGGCAGCGGGGGTGGAACGGGCAGCCTGGGGGGATCGACAGGGCGCTGGGGACTTCGCCTTGCACGGGTGGTCGGGGGCGGGATTGTTGGACTACCGGGTCCGGGATGGGGGCTGCTGCGATCAAGGCTTTGGTGTACGGGTGGGCCGGGGTGGCGTAGACCTGTGCGGTCGGGCCGGTTTCCACGATTCGGCCCAGGTACATGACCGCTGTGTCGTGGCTGACCACTCGGACCAGTGCCAGGTCGTGGGAGATGAACAGGTAGGCGACGCCCAGTCGGTCCTGCAAGTCCTGCAAAAGTCCGATGATGCCTGCCCTGGTGGACACGTCCAGTGCGGCGACTGCTTCGTCCAGCACGACGAGGTCCGGGTCGCACGCCAGCGCTCGTGCCAGCGCGATTCGCTGCCGTTGGCCGCCGGACAGTTCGTGCGGATAGCGCCTGCCGAACGCCGATGTCAGGCCTACCAGTTCGAGCAGCTCGTCGGCCCTCGCGGCCAAGACAGTGCGATCTCGTTGTCCTACAAGGCGAAGTGGCTCGGTGACGATGTCACGCACCACCCATGTCGGGTCCAGAGACGAGTACGGGTCCTGGAACACCATGGGCATTCGGCGACGAAGGGTGTGCAGGCGGGCGCCTCGGGCCGCCAGCACGTCGGCGCCGTCCAGGTGCACGGCGCCGGAGTCCGGGCGTAGCAGTCCCAGCAGCAGTCGCGCGGTGGTCGACTTACCCGAACCCGACTCGCCGACCATGCCCAGCGTCCGTCCGCGCTCGATCGTGAACGACACGTCCCGGACCGCGTGGATCCGCGGCCGACGGCGGAAGAGGCCGGAATGGTTGGTGGGGAACGATTTCGTCAGCCCCTGCACCTGCAACAAGGTCATGACGGGGTCTCCATCAGCTCGGCGAGCCGGACGCACCGGGCCTGGTGTGCCTGGTCCACGACCTCCAGTGCGACAGGGCCGGCCACGCACGACGGCGTGGTGTGTGCGCAGCGGGGAGCGAATCGGCAACCCGGCGGCAAGGCGTCGAAACCCGGTACGGTGCCAGGGATTGTCGCCAGACGACCGACCTCCGCACCTGGCACGCAGCGCAGCAACGCGTCGGTGTACGGGTGGCGCGGGGTGGCGAACAGCTCGCGCACCGGAGCGGTCTCGACCACCTGACCCGCGTACATCACGGCCACCCGGTCGCAGATGTCGGCGATCACCCCGAAGTCGTGCGAGATGAACAGCAGTGCCAGCCCTGACTCGTCACGCAGCTCGGCCAGCAGCGTGAGGATCTGCTCCTGGACCGTCACATCCAGGGCGGTGGTGGGCTCATCGGCGAGCAGCACCACCGGTTCGCACGACAACGCCATCGCGATCACCACTCGCTGCCGCATACCGCCGGAGAAGTGGTGGGGGTAGTCCCGCGCACGCCGTTCCGCCGACGGGATGCCGACCCGGTCCAGCAGCGCCACCGCCCGCGCCCACGCGTCCTTGCGTGACAACTTCAGGTGCCGGCGCACAGTCTCGGCCACCTGTTCCCCGACGGTGTAAGCCGGGTCGAGGGCCGTCATCGGCTCCTGGAACACCATCCCGATCCGACCACCGCGCACCCCGCGCATGCGCCGCTCGTCCAACTTGGTCAGGTCGACGCCCTCAAGCAGCACCTGCCCGCCGGAGATCCGAGCCGACGACCCGAGCAGCCGCATCACCGCGAGCGCCGTGAGCGTCTTGCCCGAACCCGACTCGCCGACGAGCCCGAGCGTCTCGCCCGCGTCGACCGACAGGCTCACCCCGTCCACGACGACGAGCGGCCCGTCCGCGGCGGCGACCTCGACCACGAGGTCCCGGACCTCCAGCACGCTCATCCGAGCCTCCGGTTCTCGCGGCCGACCGAGTCGCGCAGGGCGTCGCCGACGGTGTTGAACGCCAGCACCGTGAGCAGGATCGCCAGGCCCGGCAGCAGCACCAGCCACGGCGCGTCGGCCGCGAACTGGGTGGAGCGCTGCAACATCGAGCCCCACGACGCGTCCGGGGCCTGCACGCCGAGCCCGAGGAACGACAGGCTGGCCTCGATCAGGATCGCGAAGCCCATCGTCATCGAGACCTGCACGATCAACGGCGAGAGCATGTTGGGCAGCACGTGGGTCCGCATGATCCGCGGGGTCGGGCAGCCGATGGAGCGTGCCGCCTCGATGAACGTCTCTTCGCGGATCGCCAGCGCCACGCCGCGGGACACGCGGTAGAACTGCGGCGCCATCGTCACGCCGACGGCGATCATCGCGTTGGTGACGCCACGGCCGAGCACGGCCAGGATCGCCAGCGCGAACAACAGCGGCGGGATCGCCATCAACGCGTCGGCCACCCGGCTCAGCACGGCGTCGACCCAGCCACGCAGGTAGCCGGCGAGCAGCCCGAACGGCAGCCCGATCGCGAGGCTGACGGCCGTGGCCAGCGCGCCCGCGTAGAGAGTCACCCTGGTGGCGACGATCAGCCTCGACGCGACGTCACGGCCGAGGTCGTCGGCACCGAGCCAGTGCTCCGCGCCGGGCGGGGAGAGCCGGTCGAGCAACGTCTGGGCGTTGGGGTCCTGCGGGGTGAGCCACGGGCCGAAGACCGCGATCACCGCCATCACCGCCAGCACCACGGCCATGCCGACCGCGATGCGCTTGCGCGCGAACCGGCGCCGGAACGCCCGGAACGCGGACTCCGGCCGGTCCTTCTCCGCATCCACGGTCATGCCGCCGTTTTCGGGTTGAGCCAGCGATAGGACAGGTCGACCAGCAGGTTCACCACGACGACCACCAGCGTGGTCACCAGGACGGTCCCCTGCACCATGGGGATGTCACGTTCGAACACCGCGCTCACCATCAGCGAGCCGATGCCGGGCAGCCCGAACACCGCCTCCACCAGCACCGACAGCCCGAACAACCGGCTGACCTGGAGCCCGATCACGGTCACCACCGGGATCATCGCCGTCCGCAGGGCGTGCTTGCCGATCACGCTGATCGGGGAGAGCCCTTTGGCGTTCAGCGTGCGCACGAAGTCCAGCTGCAACGTGTCGGCCACGCTCGCCCGTGTCTGCCGCGCGATCTCCGCCGCACCCCCGGCCGCGAGCGTCAGCACGGGCAGGACCAGGTGCGCCGCCCACAGCCCGGGATCCTCACCGAGGTCGACGTAGCCGCTGGTCGGGAACAGCTCCAACTCGGCGCCGAGGAACGTCACCAGCACCAGGCCGAGCCAGAAGTTCGGCATCGCGATGCCCACCGAGGAGGTCATCAGCGCGATCCGGTCGAACAGGCCGCCCGGCCGGACCGCCGCGAACACCCCGATCAGCAGGCCGACCACCACGGAGACGACGAGCGACAGCACCACCAGCGAGACGGTGACGCCGATCCGGTCCGAGATCGCCTGCGTGACCTCGTAGCTGGTGAGCATCGACGTGCCCAGGTCACCGCGCAGCGCCCCGCCGAGCCAGTCGCCGTAGCGGACGAGCACCGGGTCGTCCAGGCCGAGGCTCGCGCGCAGCGTCGCAACCTGCTGGGGAGTCGCCTGGTCGCCCAGGAGCGTGCTGGTCGGGTCGCCCGGGATGAGCAGTGCCAAGGAGAACACCGCGACCGAGACGACCCACGCCAGCAGCACCAGCGCGGCCAGGCGACCCATCACCATCCGGATCAGGAAGCACTCCCGGCGAGCTGAACGGCACGCAGGTCGATCGCCCCGGCGACGGTGGTGGTCAGACCCCGCACCTTGGTCGAAGCCATCAGCACCAGCGGCGCGCTGCACACCGGCAGGTGGCTGGTCAGCGCCACGGCCCTGGCCGCGATCTTCTGGTAGACCTTCTCCCGCGCCTCGCCGTTCGGCGTGGCCTGGCCTTCACGCGCCAGGCGGGTGATCTCCTCGTCCGGCACGCCGCCCGGGTTGAGCGGGCCGCCGGGGAGGTAGAGCGACGCGACGGTCTGCGCCGGGTCGACCGCGCCGGGCCACAGCGACACGTACGAGTCGACGGTCTTCTGCCCGACGAACCCGGCCATCACCTGCGCCGGCTCGGCGATCTTCAGCTCGACGGTCACGCCGATCTCGCGCAACTGGGCCGCGATGGCCTCGGTCACCGTCGAGTACGGCGCCACGTTGACCGACGCCATCGACATGGTGAAGCCGTCCGGGAAGCCGGCCTCGGCGAGCTTCTTCTTGGCGGCGGCCACGTCGAACTTCGCCGCGTCCGGCCCGAGGTCCGGCGCCGCGGCCCAGTAGTCCTTCGGGAAGATCTGCGCCGACGGCGTGCACTGCCCACCGAGAAGGGCCTTCGAGATGCCGTCGCGGTCGAGTGCCATGGACAGCGCGGCCCGCACCTCGGGCTTGGCCAGCGCCGGGTTCTTGCTCATGTTCAGGTAGACCTGGAACGCGCCGGCGCCCTGCTGCGAGAGCACCTGCAACTTGGTGTCGGACGCGGCCTTGAACTGGTCGAGGTTGATCATCGTCGCGTCGAACTCGTCCGCGCCGGTCGACCGCAGCCGCGTCTCCGGGTTGAGCTGGATGCTCAGCTCGATGCGCTTGACCGCTTGCGCCGTGGCCGAGGCGTTCCAGTACTTGTCGAAGCGCTCGTAGACCACCAGCACGCCGGGCTGGCCACCCTCCACCACCCGGTACGGGCCGGTGCCGACGGGCGCGAGGGCCAGGTCGGGCTTGGCGAAGGCCTGCGGCGAGACCATCATGCCCGCGCGGTCGGCGAGCTGGGCCGGCAGCGACGCCGTCGGCGCGGACAGCTTCAGCGCGACCGTGCGCGGGTCGACCACGTCGACCGCGGTGACGACGGCGAGCTCGGGCTTCAGCGTGGAGCGTTCGGCGGTCTTGGCCCGCTCGATGTTCGCCTTCACCGCGGTCGCGTCGAACGGCGTGCCGTCGTGGAAGACGACGCCCTCGCGCAACGTCAGGGTCAGCGTCAGGCCGTCATCGGAGAGTGCCGTCTTCTCCGCGAGCATGGGCACGACCTTGCCCTTGGAATCCATGTCCAAGAGGCGGTCGTAGGCGGGCAGCAGGAACGTGTTGACGAACGGGTTCGCCGCGGTCACCGGGTCGTAGTTCTTGCTCGCGTCGGTCGCGAAGCTGAAGCGCAGCGTGGCGTTCGGGTCGGCCGGCCCCGCGGACGCATCGGACGACGCGGGTGACTTGCCCCCGCCACTACAACCCGAGAGGATCACGCTCAGCACCGCGACTGCGGCGAAAGCGCTTCTCCTCCAACGGAACCTTCCGGTCGACTGGAACATCCTGCTCCCTCATTCTCACCGCTGCGACAGCCGATCGCACCATTGCGACAGGTCTGTACGCACCGGCAGACGACACACTGCCGTGGTCCGAATAGTGAAAAATCCACGCGTAAATGGGCACTTCGCACAAAGGCCCGCTGAGCAGCCCAAGCCGCCCAGTGGGCCTTTGCCTTGCTCGCCTGGGTCAGACGCGCTTGCCGGAACCCGTCGCGTACTCGTAGAAGCCGCGCCCGCTCTTGCGGCCGAGGAAACCGCCCTCGATCATCCGGAGCAGCAACGGCGCCGGCGCGTGCAGCGGTTCCTTGGTCTCCTCGTACATCGCCTCCCCGACGGCGACGACGGTGTCGAGGCCGATCAGGTCGATGAGCGCGAGCGGTCCCATGGGGTGGCCGCAGCCTCCGGTCATGCCGCGGTCGATGTCCTCGGCGGTGGCCACGCCCGCGTCCAGCATCCGCACCGCGGACATCAGGTACGGCACGAACAAGGTGTTGACCATGAACCCGGTCTGGTCCTTGGCGCGCACCACCTTCTTGCCCAGCGTGTCCCCGATGAACGAGACGGTCCGGGCGAGCGTGGCCTCCGACGTGCGCAGCGAACCGATCACCTCGGCCAAAGGCATCACCTGGACCGGGTTGAACAGGTGCACGCCGACGACCCGACTCGGGTCGTACGTGGCGGCGGCGATCTTCATGATCGGAATGGACGAGGTGGTCGACGCGAGCACGGCCGTCGGGTCCTCGATCGCCGCGTCGAGCGTGGCGAACACGGCGGTCTTGTCCGCCAGGTTCTCCCCGATCGCCTCCAGCACGAAGTCGCGGTCCCGGAGGTCCTTCAGCTCGATCGTGAACGACACCCGGCTGAGCACGGCGTCGCGCTCGGCGGTGTCGATCTTCTCCTTCTTCACCAAGCGGTCGAGCGAGCCCTGAAGCCGCTCCCGACCACGCGCGACCGAGGCCTCGCTCGACGCGAAGACGAGGACGTCCAGGCCCTGGCGCGCGCAGATCTCGGTGAACCCGGCGCCCATCTGCCCGCAGCCCACCACGCCGACCCGCCGCACGTCGTTCCCAACGACCAACGGATCAGCGTTCCCAACGACCACTGGATCAGCGTTCACGACGACCACCGGATCAGGCCGGAACCGACCGACATGCCGCCACCGAAACCGGCCAGCAGCACCAGGTCGTTGTCCTTGATCCGTCCGGACTGGACGGCGTCGTCCAACGCGACGGGAACCGAGGCGCTGCCGACGTTGCCGTACTTCTCGACGACGAGGTGGGTGTGCGCGCGGCCCAGGTTGCAGCGCTCGACCAGCTCGCGCAGCAGCACGCCGTTCGCCTGGTGCGGCACGAAGCAGTCCACGTCGTCGGTCGTCAGGCCGACCCGCGAGAGCTGCTTCTCCAGGATCGGGGGCAGGTTGTCCATGACGAAGTCGCGGACACCGCGGCCCTGCATGGTGAAGAGGTGCCCGCCGTTCGCCACGGTCTCGGCGGTCGCCGGGTTCCGGCTGCCACCCGCCTCCACCTTGATGAGGTCCTGGGCGTCCCCGTAGCTGCTGAGGTCGAAGTCGATGAACCCGCGACCGTCGGGCACCTCGCCGATCACGGCCGCGCCGGCGCCGTCACCGAGCAGCACGGACGTGCGGCGGTCGTCGAAGTTGAGGATCCGCGAGTACAGGTCGGCGCCGATCACCAGCGCGTGCGAGCCGGGCCTGGCCCCGACCAGCGCGCGGGCGAGCTCCAGGCCGTACACGAAACCGGCGCAGACGACGTTGATGTCGAGGCACGCCGCGCCCGTCGCACCGATGAGGTGCTGCACGAGGGTCGCGGTCGGCGGCTGCGGGAAGTCGCCGGTCGACGTGGAGACGATCAGGTGGTCGATCCGCTCGACCGGGAGCCCCGCGTGCTCCAGCGCCCGCCGCGCCGCGTGCGCCGCGAGGTCGGACGTCGCCTCGTCCTCGGCGGCCCAGCGGCGCGTCTCGATCCCGGTCTTGCGCAGGATCCACTCGGGTGCCGCGTCCGGTACCAACGCGACGATGTCGTCGTTCGTCACAACCCGCTCTGGCACGTAAGACCCAGTGCCTAAGATGCCAATAGCCACGGCGCTTCTCTATCCCCCAGAGTCCGGTAAGTCGTGCCTCGTAGCGGATTTCGCCGGTTCGCGCCAATCCGCGCCAGCGGGCAGGGGTCGGTCGGTGACACCCAACCCCGGAGCCCGCACCTTACTACAGCCGTCGTTCGCCCGGCCCGAGTCGTCGCCGGGGTCACCATCGAGCCCCGGACTCCTTGCGATTGACCACGATGCCGCGACCTGGGTCCGCTTGACCCGACGGGCGGCACGTACTCCATTGTCCTCAAAGGAACCGGCCAAGTGGGCGGATGTGACATCCCCGCATCGGAAAGCCGAAGGGACTCGCGCCACCGCGGAAGGGCCGTCGACAGGCGTTCACGGTTACCGCGCGGCACTGACGACGAGTCCACGTCACGTGGACCGCGATGCCGTTCCCCCTACCTGCCGACAACGGCTTCCGCGGCGGCCGCAGCCCTTTGATCAGCGCGGGTCCACGACGTCGCGCCGTCGGCGTCGGGTCGACAACTTGGCTTTGTAGATCGAGTTCCGCGCCGTGCGGGCACGAAAGTGGTGACTGTCCGACGTGACGGCCTCACCAGCGGTATTCGGCGGAACGTGGTGGACTTCGCGGTTTCCCAAGCAGTGTTCTCCGACGCACCCCACCGACCACGTCGGGGCCAGTAATGTGCCTGGCGTCCGTGACCCTTGTCACCACTCACATTCTGAAGAGGAACAACCGATGATCAGTGCTTCCGCCGCGGTGCTCAGGGCCGGTGACCGGCCTTACACAATCGAGGAAGTGACCCTCGATCAACCCGGTGAGGATCAGATCGTCGTGCGGGTCGCCGCGACCGGCTTCTGCCACAGCGACGCGGTTGCCCGAAACCCGAAGTTGGCGGAGAAGTTACCCATGATCACCGGACACGAGGCCGCCGGTGTGGTTGAGTGGATCGGTTCCGACGTGTCCGGGATCGAGGTCGGCGACCACGTCGTGCTGACCTTCGCCTACTGCGGCACTTGTTCACAGTGCACGGAAAACCACCCCTCGTACTGCGAGACCTTCCTCCCGCGCAACATCCTGGGGATGCTCGGCAGCGGCGGCGCCACCGCCACGGACGGCGACGGCAAGCCGGTCATGGCCCGCTGGTTCGGCCAGTCGACGTTCGCCACCAGGACCGTCGTCGACGCGCGCAGCGCCGTGGTGGTCGACCGCGAGCTGCCGCTGGACGTGGTGGCGCCGCTGGGTTGCGGGATCATCACCGGCGCCGGGACCGTGCTCAACGTGCTCGACGTGCAGCCCGGTTCGTCGGTCGCCATCTTCGGTGTCGGCTCGGTGGGCTTGGCAGCGCTGCTCGCCGCGAAGGCAGCCGGCGCGGCGTCGATCATCGCCGTCGACCTCCACCCGTCGCGGCTCGAACTGGCGGCCGAACTCGGTGCCACCACGACGATCCTGGGCGGCGACAACGAGGCCGTCGTGGCCGAGATCCGGAAGCTCACCGACCAGGGCACGCACTACTGCATCGACACGACCGGGGTGCCCGCCGTCATCGTGTCCGCCATCCAGAGCATGCGGTCCCGGGGCGTCTGCGCGTCCGTCGGGATCCAGGCCGGCGACCTCGTGCTCGACGGGCAGACGCTGAACGGCAAGCAGCTCGTCTCGGTGGTCGAAGGCGACGCGGACCCGCAGACCTTCATCCCGCAGCTGATCCAGCTCTGGCGCGACGGGCGCTTCCCCTTCGACCGCATGCTGGAGAAGTTCCCGTTCGACCAGATCAACGAAGCCGAGCAGGCATCATTGGAAGGCCGGGTCGTCAAGCCCGTACTCGTGATGGACTAAGCAGTACCGACGGCCACTTGTGGCCGTGCACAGCCCCATGTCCTGTGTGGACGATGAATCGGGGTCTCCAGCCGAAGAGCTTCGCGCGGATCTTCCGATCGCGGCCGGGGGCGATCGCGGTGGACAGAATCGGGAACATGCCCATCTCAAGGAGATTCACATGACTTCAGACCACTTCGAGCTCGGCGAGCGACCGCCGCTCGGCGAAGTCCCGGCCCGGATGTACGCGTCGGTCATCCGGGCGGAGCGGTACGGCCCGCCGGAGAAGGCCTTCGAGACCGAGCTGGTCGACGTGCCGCAGGTCGGCCACGGCCAAGTCCTCGTGTACATGATGGCGGCCGGCATCAACTACAACAACGTGTGGGCCGCGCTCGGGTACCCGGTCGACGTCGTGGCGTCGCGGCAGAAGGAAGGGGCCGCGGAGGACTTCCACATCGGCGGTTCCGAGGGATCGGGCGTCGTCTGGGCCGTCGGTCCGGGAGTCTCCTCGGTGTCCGTGGGTGACGAGGTCGTGCTGTCCTCCGGCGTCTGGGACGAGGGCGCCGACGACGTCCGGATGGGCTTCGACGGCAACGCCTCGACGACCATGCGGGCGTGGGGCTACGAGACCAACTTCGGTTCCTTCGCCCAGTTCGCGCTCGTGAAGGACTTGCAGTGCCACCCCAAGCCGAAGGGGTTGTCGTGGGAGGAGTCGGCCAGCTTCCTGCTCACCGGCCCGACCGCCTACAACCAGCTGGTCGGGTGGCACCCCAACACCGTCGAGCCCGGTGACCCGGTGCTGATCTGGGGTGGCGCGGGCGGACTCGGCTCGATGGCCATCCAGATCGCGCGGCACCGCGGCGGCATCCCGATCGCCGTCGTGTCCGACGACGACCGCGGCAAGCGGTGCATCGACCTCGGCGCGAAGGGCTACATCAACCGCAAGGAGTTCGACCACTGGGGACGGCTGCCCGACATCCGTGACGCCAAGGCGATGGCCGACTGGACGCGTGGCGCCCGTGCGTTCGGCAAGAAGTTCTGGGAGGTGCTCGGCGAGCGCCGCGCGCCGCGGATCGTGCTGGAGCACACCGGCCAGGACACCATCCCGACGTCGATGTACCTGTGCGACACGGCCGGCATGGTCGTGATCTGCGGCGGCACCAGCGGGTACAACGCGGATGTCGACCTGCGGTACCTGTGGATGCGGCAGAAGCGCCTTCAGGGTTCGCACTACGCCAACCTGCGGCAGTGCCGCCAGGTGATCCAGCTCGCCGCCGACGGCGTGCTCGACCCGTGCCTGTCGTGGACCGGCGAGTTCACCGACATCGGCTTGGCGCACCAGATGCTGTACGAGAACAAGCACCCGTACGGGAACATGGCGGTGCGGATCAACACGCCCGCGGAGCAGTGAACCACCGCTCGTAGCCCGTGAAGGGCCGCGTCTCGTGCCAAAAGCGCGGGACTCCTGGGAAGTGGATCCGTGAGGACCACTTCCAAACAGGAGTCCCGCGCTTTTCACATCACACGAAGCGGCTGACGTCCTCGCTGCGCAGGATCTCGCAGACGTCCCGGAACGCCGCGTCGACCGTGGCGATCTCCTCGTCGGTCAGGAAGATCGACGGCTCGAAGCGCATGGTCCACGGGCCGCTCGCGGTGCGGGCGATGCGGAAGTCGTGCTTGCGCATCAGGTGCCCGAGGATCCGCAGCGGCAGCACGGAGGTCTCGTTCGCCTCACGGATCTTCGCCGACGCCGACCCGGCCTGGTCGTGGAACTCGAAGCCCAGCATCAGGCCCTGGCCGCGGATCTCCTTGACGATCTCCGGGTAGTCGGCCTTGATCGCTTCCATGGTCGCCTTGGCCTTGGCGCCCCGCTCGGCGGCGAGCTTGTACGCCTTGCCGTCCTCGGCCTCCAGCATCTCCAGCACCTTCAGGGCGATGCGGGTGGAGAAGCCGTCCTTGGCGAAGGTCGAGCTGTGGATGAACTCGAACGGCTTGTGGTAGATGTGCTCGTTGATCAGCACCACGCCGAGCTTGGCGATACCGCCGCCGAGCGCCTTGGCGAGCACGATGTAGTCGGGCTTGAGGCCGATCTGCGTCCCCGCGAGGAACGTGCCGGAGCGGCCCATGCCGGACTGGACCTCGTCGGCGATCAGCGGCACGCCGTACGTGTCGCACGCTTCGCGCAGCGCGACGGCGTGCTCGGCGGTCAGCGGGTAGATGCCGGCCTCGCCCATGATCGGCTCGACCAGGAACGCCGTGAACACCGGGAAGTCCCGCTCCACGACGTCGACGACGCCGTCCTGCACCACGAGGTCCAGCAGGGCGGCGCGGTCCTGCTCCATGACCTTCGCGATCATGTCGGGCTGGTCGCGCGGGACGAACGTGGCCTGCGCGGCGAGGGCCCTGAACGGCCCGCGCAGGCCCGGGTTGTAGGTGAGCTGGACGCTGGCGATGAGCTTGCCGTGGAAACCGCCCTCCAGCGCCAGGAACTGCGCCGGACGGGCCTCGGTCTCGGCGTTGCGCCGGGTCACCTCGGCGACGAGGCGGTCCATGTCCTGGCCGCCCGCGATCGCCGCGGCGGCCTCGGAGATCGTGGCGCCCTCGGACACGGCGGCGCGCGCCTGCGCGATGTTCGCCTCGATCCCGCCCTTCAACCCGGCGATGCGGATGCCGCGGTCGAGTTCGGCGTGCTTGATCGCGATCTCGACGGCCTCGGCGCCGGTGTTGCCGAACTGGGCGAAGAACTTGTCCTCGGTCTGGAGCTCACGTCGGACGATCTTGTTCAGCTCGGTGGCGAGGTTCAGCGCGTACGAGTAGCCGCCCATCTGCGCGTGCACCGGGGTCTGCTGGTCCAGCACCCACTTGGCGTGCTCGACGATCTCCGGGTTGTTGTGCCCGAACATCAGCGAGCCGAACCCGCTGACACCGTCCAGGACTCCGACCTCGGTGCCGTCATCGGCGACGTAGTACAGCTTGTTGCCCTCCGCGCGCTGGAAGCGCACCGCGAGGCCGTACTCGTTCAGCCTTTCGACCATGAACGAGTCCGCGAATTCCGGCGAACCGATGGTGGAGTCCATGTTTTATCTCCGGTTACGAGGTTAGGACGGTTTTCTGGATTGCCGTGTCAGCTGTCGCTGTCGCCGGGGACCGCCTCGATCAGCGAGAAGGCCATCGGCGCGGGCAGCAGGGCGAACTTGGTGACGGTGAAGCCGGCCCGGACGCAGAGGCCCGCGAACTCGGCCTGGGTGCGCCCCTTGCCGCCGCCGATGACCCGCATGTGGAGATCGCTGAGGTACATCGTGTCCGGGAGGGAGCCGTCGACGGTTTCCGGCAGTGCCGGGTCGACGATCAGCAGTCGGCCGTGCGCCGGGATCACCCGCCTGATGTTGCCGAGCACGGTGACGGCGCGGTCGTTGTCGCCGTGGTGCAGGACGTTCTTGATCAGGTAGAGGTCGGCGCCGGCGGGAACTTCGGCTACGACATCGCCGGAGACCACGGTGCAGCGGTCGGCCACTCCGGCCGCCTTCAGGGTCGCGTCGGCCTGGGCGACCGCCGGGGCGGAGTCGAACAGGATGCCGCGCAGGCCGGGGTTCGCGGCCAGCACGGAGGCGAGCACCGCGCCGCTGCCGCCACCGATGTCGGCCACCGTGTCGAAAGCGGAGAAGTCGTAGCTGTCCGGCAGCGCTTCCGCGGTCTGCGCGGCGCTTTGCCGCAGGGCCACGGGGAAGTTCGCCGACAGGTTCGGGTCGCCCGCGACGTACTCGAAGAACGACTTGCCGTGGACGGTCGGGAAGGAGCTGTTGCCGGTGCGCACGACGTCGTCCAGCTCACCCCACGCCGAGCTGATGGCCGGGTCGGTGAACACCCGCGCGAACGAGTGGAACGAGTCGGCCCGGTCGGTGCGCAGCAGGGCGCCGGTCTCGGTGAGCCGGAAGTGCCCGGACTCCGCCTGGGTCAGGATCCCCAGCGTGGCGAGCGCACGGCACAACTGGGTCGTCGCCGAGGCGTCGGTGCCGATCGCGGCGGCGAGTTCCTCGCCCGTCCGCGCGTCGTCGCCGAGCGAGTCGGCCACCCCGAGGCGTGCCGCGGTGGCCACCGTCTGCGCGGCCATGTGCCCGAACACCAAGTCGAACAGCTGTTGCTTGTGCTTCGTCTCAGTCATGAATCTTCCCGTCTTGCATGATCACGCGATGACTGTGCGGGGCGTCGCCGGCGGCGTGCGGACCGGCGATCGCGGACGGCTTCCCGTTCATCCGCGATCGCCGCATCAGGCGCCTGTCAGCGTGCCCTCATGTGCCTTCCGACTCCGCGGACTCGGTGCGCGGCTGCCGCCAGTCCCGCAGGACGTCCGGCCACACCCGCCGCATCACCCGGAACTGGAACGGGTACACCACCAGGTACCGCAGCGGTTTGATCGCCATCATGTACAGCTTCCCGAACACCCCGTACGGCTTCACCAGGGACGTCATCTGGGAGTAGTACTGGCCGTCCTCGCCCTTGACCCACCCGTGGTGCATCACGATGTGGCCCATGGACGCGGAGAACTCCGCCGTCCACTCGTCGTGCGTCAGGAACACCGACTTGAACGGCGCCAGCTCCATGTCCGGCCCGCGCTCGCCGTGCAGCAGGTCCTCCGGCATGTTGTCGCGCAGCGACGCAACCCGCTTGCCGACCTGCTGCTCGTCCTTGTCCCAGCCGAGCAGCTTGCCGAGCTTCCACCGCAAAGAGAACAACCAGCGGACCGCGGGACTGGTTTGCAGCGTCGCGTTCTCGGCGGAGGCGGCGTAGTACACCAAGGTCGACAGGTCGTCCGGACCACCGGGCGTCGGACATCCCCACACGTCCTCGACCCTGAACCCGGCGTCGAGGAGTTCGTGGATCCGCCACGGCCGGTCCACGAACTCCGAGTTCGGGACGCGCAAGGCGAAGAAGCGCTTCACCGATGCGATGACACCGATTCCCATCTCAGTCCTGCCCTTTCGATCCCTGAACCGGAGCGCGACTCAACGCAGTCGCACCGGCAGGGACGTGAAACCGCGCATGAAGCTCATCCGCCACACGGGGACGAACTCCGGGTCCACCAACCGCATCCCGCCGAACCGCTCCAGCAGCTGCGTGAACGCGACGTTCGCCTCCATCCTGCCCAGCGGCGCGCCGAGGCAGAAGTGGACGCCGTGCCCGAACGCCAGGTGCTTGGGGTTGTCCTCGACGAGGTGCAGCCGGGTCGTCTCGGGGTTGACCGCGGGGTCGAGGTTGGCGGCGTCGAGCGAGACGCACACCAGTTCGCCCTCGGGGATGGTGACGCCACCGATCTCGACGTCCTCGCCGGTGTACCGGGTCGTCGCCCAGCCGACCGGGCCGAACTGGCGCAGCACCTCTTCGGTCGCGGCCGGGATCTTGTCCGGGTCCGCCCGCAGCGCGTCGAGCGCCTCCTGGTCCTTCAGCATCATGTAGACGCCGTTGCCGATCAGGTGCAGCGCCGTCTCGTGCCCGGCCACCAGCAGCAGGAACGTCATCGAGATCAGCTCGGGCATGGTGAGCCGGTCGCCGTCCTCGCCGTCGGCGAGCAACCCGGACAGCAGGTCATCACCGGGCTCGGCGCGCTTGGCCGCCAGCAGGGCGGCCAGGTACTCGCTCATCTGCTTGGACACCGCGGCCATGTCGACGCTCGGGTCGGCGTCGAGCAGCAGCTTCGACCACTTCTGGAACTGCGCGCGGTCCTCGAACGGAACGCCGAGCAGCTCGCAGATCACCATGACGGGCAGCGGCGCGGCCAGGTCGTCGATCAGGTCGACCTCGTCCTTGCCCTCCATCTCGTCGAGGAGGTTCTTGGTGATCTCCTCGATGCGCGGGCGCAGGCCGGCGACACGCCGACCGGTGAACTCACGGCTCACGAGCTTGCGCAGCCGGGTGTGCTCCGGCGGGTCGCTGTTGAGCATGTGGCCCGCGAGCGCCTCCGAGGCGCCGACACTGCCTTCCGGCGCGACCCGGCGCAGGATCTCGTAGAGACCGGTGACGTTCTTGCGCATCCGCGGGTCCGCGAGGGCCGCACGGGCCTCGTCGTAACCGATGATCAGCCAGTGCGTCAGGCCGTTGGGCCTGCGGACCCGGATGACCGAGCCCTTCTCGCGCCAGGCGTTGTAGTACTTGTGCGGGTCGGCGAAGAAGTCCGCGCCGACGTCCTCGACGCCGACTTCGGTGGCCTGAGTAATCGTCCTCACCCTTTCGTTCGTTCTCACAGTTCCGGCGCGGTGTGCACCGGGGCGACGGCGTGCTCGGATCCCGGGTCACCCCCGGCTCGTCGACCACTCCCGCAAAACCTTCGGCCAGACCTCGCGGATCGACCGGAACTGCATCGGGTACAGCACCAGGTAGCGGATCGGCTTGATGGAGGCCATGTACAGCTCCCCGAACACCCCGTACGTCTTCACCAGGGACGTCATCTGGGAGTAGTGCTTGCCGTCCTCGCCCTGGACCCACCCGTGGTGCATGACGATGTGGCCCATGGACGCGGAGAACTCGGCCGTCCACTCGTCGTGCGTCTGGAACACCGACTTGAACGGCGTCAGCGCCATGTCCGGCCCGCGCTCGCCGTCCAGCAGGTCCTCCGGCAGGTTGTCGCGCAGCGACGCCACCCGCTTGCCGACCTGCTGCTTCTCCTCGTCCCACCCCAGCAGCTCGCCCAGCTTCCACCGCAGGGCGAACAGCTCGCGGACGGCCACGTTGGAGGTCAACGTCTCGTTGTCCGCCGACGCGGCGTACCGCACCAGCGTGTCGAGGTCGTCCGGGCCACCGGGCGTGGGCAGCGCCCAGACGTCCTCGACGCGGAACCCGTCGTCGAGCAGCTCGTGGATGCGCCACGGCCGGGACGTGAACTCCTCCTTGGGAATGCGCAGAGAGAAGAAGTCCTCCACCGCACCGGTGATCCGGCTCAACATCGAATGCCCCTTCGGTTCAGCTGCTCGACCGCGGACTCACTTCAAGCGGACCGGCAGGGAGGTGAAGCCGCGCATGAAGCCGAGCCGCCACTCGGGGAAGAACTCCGGGTCCGCCAGCCGCATCCCGCCGAACCGCTGCAGCAGCTGGGTGAACGCGACGTTCGCCTCCAGCCTGCCCAGCGGCGCGCCGAGGCAGAAGTGCATGCCGTGCCCGAACGCCAGGTGCTTGGGGTTCTCGTCCACCTGGTGCAGCCGGGGCGCCTCGGGCGTGATCTTCGGGTCGTGGTTGGCGGCGTCGAGGGAGATCGCCACGAGCTGTCCGGCCGGGATGGTGACGGCGCCGATCTTGACGTCCTCGTCGGTGAACCGCATCGTCGCCCAGCCCACCGGGCCGAACTGGCGCAGCACCTCCTCGGTCGCGGCGGGGATCCGGTCCGGGTTCGCCCGCAGCGACTCCAGCGCGTCCCGGTCCTTCAGCATCATGTAGATGCCGTTGCCGATCAGGTGCAGCGCGGTCTCGTGCCCGGCGACCAGGAGCAGGAACGCCATGGCGACCAGCTCTTTGGTGTTGAGCCGGTCGGCTTCTTCGCCGTTGACGCACAAGCTCGACAGCAGGTCGTCACCGGGCTCGGCCCGCTTGGCCACCATCAGGCCTTCGAGGAAGTCGCTCATCTTCTGCGAGATCGCGGCCGTGTCCACGTTCGGATCGGCGTCCAGCAGGATCTTGGACCACTTCTGGAAGTCGTCCCGGTCCTCGTACGGGACGCCGAGCAGCTCGCAGATCACCATGACCGGCAGCGGACCGGCCAGGTCCTCGATCACGTCGACCTCGTCCTTGCCCTCCATCTCGTCGAGGAGGTTCTTGGTGATCTCCTCGATGCGCGGGCGAAGGGCGGCGATGCGCCGACCGGTGAACTCACGGCTGACCAGCTTGCGCAGCCGCGTGTGCTCCGGCGGGTCGCTGTTCAGCATGTGCGACGACAGGTCTTCGGACGCGCCGGCGCCCTTGCCGTCCGGGGAGACGCTGCGCAGGATCTCGTAGAGCTCGGTGACGTCCTTGCGCATCCGCGGATCGGCGAGGAGGTTGCGCGCCTCGTCGTAGCCGATGACCATCCAGTGCGGCAGGCCGTTGGGCCGGACGACCCGGAAGACGGGACCGTTCTTGCGCCAGCGGCGGTAGTACTTGTGCGGGTCGTCGAAGAAGTCCGACCCGATGACTTCTTCCTTCACGACTCTGGTGGCCTGAGTAATCGTTCTCACCTTCCTTGGCTGTACCGACGATTGTCACGCACGGGCTACGGCAGGTCTGCCGGTTCGGGCAACCAGTCGTCGATCGCGACATCGCAGGACTTCAGGATGTAGGCGAGCATCGAATACGCGCCGACGGTCACCAGCACCTCCAGCATCTGCTCCTGGTCGAAGGTGGCCGAGAGCCGCTGCCACGTCGAGTCGGACAGCCGGGCCTCCGGACCGCGCAACTCGTCCACCGCGCGCAGCAGGGCGGCGTCGTGCTCGGACCAGCCGGGCGCGTCCGGACCGGCCGGGATCCGGGCGATCTCGTCCTCGGTGATGCCGGACCACTTGCCGATGACCAGGTGGTTCGCCCACTCGTAGCGTGAACGCAGCACGTAGGCGACCCGCAGGACCACCAACTCGCTGTCGCGCAGCGGGAGCTTGCCCTCGCCGAGCGCCGTGAGCATCGGCAGCACGCCGCTCAACAGCGCCGGGTGGTTGCCCAGGACGCCGAGGATGTTGATCACCGCGTTGGCCGGCTTGGTCGGCATGGGGCCGTCCGGGTTCACGTCGGCCGGCGTGTCGGCGGGCATCCCGATCAGCGGACGGACCTGCTCCGCCGGAGCGGGCGCCATCCGCGGCGCGGTGGTCTGCTGAACGGTCACGCGGTCACCTTCGCCTTCAACGTCTCCTCCAGGTCAACCATGTCGTGCAGCATCGCGCCCGGTCCGGGGGTGCCGTCGCCGTTCAGCTCGCGGTACACCGCGCCGATGTTGAGGATCACCCGCTCGCCGTACTCGAGGTCGGCGAACTCGGCGAAGTCGAACTCGCGGGCCGCCTCGATCGGGGTCTTGCCCTGCTGGTGGGCGGCGGTGGCGTGGGCCTGCACCCGCTCCAGGTAGTCGCGGACCTGGACGACCTCGGCCTTGCCGCCAACCGGGCCGTGACCGGGGACGACTGTGTCGACGTCGAGTCCGAGGATCGTGTCGCACGCCTTGATGAAGTTGGCGATCGGTCCACTGTGGACGACGCCGTGGCTGCCGAAGACCTGGATGTCGCCCGCGTACACCACGCGCTCGTCCGGAACGTGCACGATCACGTCGCCGACGCTGTGCGCCGGACCGACCTCGAGCACCCGCACGGTCCGCTTGCCCACGGTCAGCTCCAGCTCGCCGCTGAAGGTGACCGTCGGGTACGTCGGCTTGATGCCGGCGAAGTCGAACGGCTCCAGGATCGCGCGCAGCCGCGGGTCGGTCTCCGGGGACAGGTACGGGACCACGGTCTCCGGACCGGCCTTGCGCATGGTCTGCGCCGCCGAGGTGGAGGACACGATCACCGCGTCGGCCACGAGCTGGTTGCCCCACCAGTGGTCGCCGTCGTGGTGCGTGTTCACCACCCAGCAGATGTCCGACCCGGGCGCCGACGCGGCGATGGCGCCCAGCATGTCCCGCGTCTGGTCGAGGGTGTACAGCGTGTCCACCAGCAACGCCTCGTCACCGCTGACCACCAGGCCCGCGTTGCTGTAGCCGGTGGCGCAGGTGCCCTGAAGGTAGGCGTAGGTGTCGTTGGCGAGCCGGTGCACGCCGGTGGTGTAGGGAATGGTCACGGAAGAACCTCCTTGTCGCTGAATGTCCACGGTCAGTTCGCCGCCGCCATTGCGGCGCGGGGGCGCAACGCGATCCGCGGACCGCCCTGGGGCACCACGACCGGGCCGCGCGGCACCGGCTTGGCCGGATCGGTTTCGCCGCGCTCGAAGTCGAAGCCGGTCACCAGCTCGCGCACCATGGTCTTGATCTCGTGGATGGCGATCCGGTCGCCCATGCAGCGGGTGTGCCCGCCGCCGAACGGAATCCACGTGTACTGCCCCGGCTGCACGCCGATGAACCGCTCCGGGAGGAACTTCTCCGGCTCGGGGTAGCGCTCCGGGTCGTTGTTCATCAGCTCGGCGCTCGGCACCAGCAACTGGCCGGGCTCGTACCGCACACCACCGACCACGATCGGCGTGACCACCTGGCGGGCGAGGTTGTTCGGCAGCGGCGGGTGCAGCCGCAGCACCTCGTGCACCGCGGCGGTGAGGTACTCGTCGGTCTCACCCGCGGCGATCTCGTCGCGCAGCCTGGCCAGCCGCTCCGGGTCGCGGGAGAAGTGCTCGATCGACCAGCAGACCGCGGACACGGTCGTCACGGTGCCGGCGACGAACATGGTCATGATCTCGTCGCGCAGGTCCATCACCGACAGCTGCGAGCCGTCCGCGCGGGTGACGCCGAACAGCACCGACAGCATGTCGTCGCCGAACTCGCCGACCTCCAGCCGCTCGGCGATCGACTTGGCGATCAGGCCGTCGACCCGCCGCCGGTCGCCCCAGAACGCCTTGAGCCCCGTGCTGGGCCGCTTCTTCATGAGCCGCTTCTTCGCCGACGACCACCGGTCGATCTGCAGCATCGCGGTGGGGTAGCGGTTCAGCTCGACCATGTCCATCAGCGCGTCGAGCAGCTCGGGCCAGCAGCTCGGGACCACCTTGCCGTAGACCACTTCGCGGATAACGTTCATCGCCCAGCGGTGCACCAGCGGGTGCATGTCCACGACCTCGTCGCGCGGCCAGCCCGCGACCGAGTCCGTGGTGATCTCTTCCACCGCCGTGACGATCCGGTTGAAGGCCGCGCCCTTGAAGCTGCGGGTGAGCGACTTGCGGCGGGCCAGGTGCTCGCCCTCGTCGAGGAACGCGATACCGGTGCTGCCGAAGTACTTCTCCAGCGCGCCGTTGGAGTTGCCGCAGTGCAGGCTCGTGCGCGGCGCGGTGAAGATGGCGCGCACGTCGCCCGGGTCGGTGATCACGAAGAAGTCGATCCCCGGCAGCAGACCCAGCTTGAACCGGCGGCCGTACTGGTCCTTGCACTCGTTCAGGAACTGGGTGCGCTGAGTCGTGTACCGGATCAGCTGCTCGCGCTGGCCCAGTGTCGGACCCGGCACGGCCGAGGACGGGATCACCGTTTCCTCCGCCTGCGCGGTGTCGATCGGGCCGCTGTCGGCACCGTCCTCGACGGCGGTCCCGTTCACGTCGGGATGGGTCATGACATCTCCTTGTCCTGCGAACCTGACTCAGCAAGGAATCCGCGCCGGATCCACGTTTCGACAGCCGCGGCGCACCCAGGGTCGTTGATGATGCCGAAGTGGTCGGCGGGCACGTCGACCAGGTCGCCGCCGAGGTCCCAGCCGGGCCACGAGTGCTTTTCGTCGGCCCGGACGTACAGCCGCGGGATCTCCACGTCGGTGTCGACGCGTTCGGGCAGCAGGCGCAGGTAGGCGCCCATCGCCAACCAGCCGGCGGCGTCGAACGCCATGTCGAAGTCGCCGTTGAGCATCGTGGTCATGCTCGACTCGAACGCGCCGCCGCCGTTCTCGACGACGAACTGCGGTGACGGCGAGTCGAGCAGGACCAGGCCCGCCACGTCCCGGCCGCTGCGCCGGAGTTCGACCGCCAGCGAATGCGCGACCGCACCGCCGATGGAGTACCCGACGAGGACCACTTCGTCGGCGTCGCCGACGGCCTGCCGGATCTCGTCCGCGACCACTTCCATGGCCGCGTTCCAGGCTCCGGGCAGCGGCTCGCCGTCACGGAAGCCGGGCAGCGCGCAGGCGTACACGTTGTGGCCGGACAACCCCTGGGCCAGCGCCAGGAACAGGTGCGGGCCCGAACCGACGGCGAACGAGGGGACGCAGACGACCGCCACCTTCGAATCGCCCCTGGCGAGCCGCACCACGTGCCCGCCGGTCTCCGGCAACTCCGCCGGCGAGGTGAACGCCGGGCGGAACCGGGAGGCGTCCATCAGCCATTGCAGACCCCGGTCGAGGTCGCCCTCGTTGAGCGCGTGCTTGACCAACGACGTGAACATGCCGCCGCTGTCCGGTGCGAGACCGTTGGCGGCGAGGCCGGAACCGTCCGAAGTGGACTCTTCCGTCTCCGCCACGCTGCCGTTGGGGTCGGCCGCCGCCACGTCGCCCGCCACGTGCCGCACGAGCCAGCGGGACAGGCCGACGACGTCGGGGTGCTCGAAGACCGCGGTCGACGGCACCGACACACCGGTCACCCGGTTCAGGCGGTTGCACAGCCGGACCACGCCGACCGAGTTGAAGCCCAGCTCCCAGAAGCCCTGATCCGCTTCGATCGCGTCGCCTGACGGGTACCCGAGCACGGCCGCGACCTGCTTGCGGATCACTTCCTGCACCAGGGACTCGCGTTCGGCGGCGGGAACGGCGGCCAGCTGACGCACCAGGGCGCCGCCCTCGTCGTCGTTCTGCTCGTCCTGCGACTCCAGGCTCGGCTGACCGGCGCCCGATCCGTAGGCGGCCGGCGCGAGCCAGTACCGCTTCCGCTGAAACGCGTAGGTCGGCAGGACCACCCGCGTCGCACCGGTGGTGGCGTAGAAGCCGTCCCAGTCCACGTCGACACCGACCGTGTGCGCTTCGGCCAGCGACAGGGCGAACCGGTCCAGGCCGCCTTCGTCACGCCGGAGCGTGCCGACCGTGGCCACCGTCTCGCCCCGGCCCTCCATGTCGTGCGCCATCGCGGTCTGCTCGATCGCGGTCGACAGCACGGGGTGCGGCGACACCTCGACGAAGCGGGTCGCGCCGTCGTCGATCAGCCCGCAGATCGCGGCTTCGAAGCCGACCCGGTTGCGGAGGTTGCGGTACCAGTAGTTCGCGTCCAGGCCGGCGGTGTCGACGTACTCGCCGAGCGCCGTGGAGAAGAACGGCACCCGGCTCGACCGCGGCGCCACCGGTGCCAACTGCTCCAGCAGCTCGGACTTGAGCACCTCGACCGCGACCGTGTGCGAGGCGAAGGCCGTGCCGAGCGGGCGGGTGCGCACCCCGTCGCGCTCGCACTCGGCCTGCACCTCCAGGAGGATGTCGGCGTCGCCGGTGAGCACCACGGACACCGGGCTGTTCACCACGGAGACCGAGACCCGTCCGTCGTACTTGCGGACCCGCCGGTCGACGTCGTCGTCCGGTGCGCCGATCCACAGCAGACCGGCGTCGTTGGGCATCATGTCGTGCGCCAACCGGTTGCGGACCACGACGATCCGGGCGGCGTCCTCGAGGGACAGCGCGCCGGCGACGTAGGCCGCGGCGACCTCACCCTGCGAGTGGCCGACGACCGCGTCCGGCTCCACACCGTTGGCCCGCCACAGCGCCGCCAGCGAGACCATCACCGAGAACACCGCGGGCTGCAACACGTTCACCGGGATGACCCCGTCGACCACGTCCAGCGACGGCGCACCCGGCGCGGCGCGCAGCACGTCCTCCAGGTTCCAGTCCGCGTACGGCTCGAACGCCTTCGCGCAGGCCGCGATCTCGGCCGCGAACGCCGGCGCGGTGTCCAGCAGCTTCACCGCCATCTCGGTCCACTGCGAACCGTGGCCGGGGAAGACGAACACCGTCTTGCCGTCCATCACCTTGCCGTCGACCGTGTGGTCGGCGGGCTTGTCGGAGGCCAGTGCCGCCAGCCCGTCGAGCAGCTCGTCCCGGTCCCTGGCCGCGACCGCCGCCCGCCGCGACAGCGCCGCACGGGACGTCGCCGTCGAGAAGCCGACGTCGAGCAGGTCGAGCTCGGGGTGGTCGACCAAGTGGGCGTGCAGCCGCTCGGCCTGCGACCGCAACGCGGCCCGCGTGCGCGCCGACAGCAGCACCGGCACGCCGGGCGGCTGCTGACGCGTGGGCAGCGGAGCCAAGTCCGAGGCCGGGGCCTCTTCCACGATCACGTGCGCGTTGGTGCCGCTCATGCCGAACGCCGAGACACCGGCCCGACGCGGGTGGCCGTTGGGCTTCCAGGGCTGGTTCTCGAGCAGCAGCTCGACGTCGCCCATGTCCCAGTCGATGTGCGGGGACGGCTCGTCCACGTGCAGGGTGCGCGGCAGCACCTCGTTCCGCATGGCCTGCACCATCTTGATGACACCGGCGACACCGGCGGCCGGACCGGCGTGGCCGATGTTCGACTTGATCGAGCCCAGCCGCAGGGGGCCGTTCTCCCGCTCCTGGCCGTAGGTCGCCATCAGCGCGTGCGCTTCGATCGGGTCGCCGAGGCCGGTGCCGGTGCCGTGCGCCTCCACCACGTCCACCTGGTCGGGACGCAGCCTGGACGCTTCCAGCGCCGCCCGGATGACCCGCTCCTGCGAGGGGCCGTTCGGCGCGGTGAGCCCGTTGGTTGCGCCGTCCTGGTTGACCGCGCTGCCACGCAGCACCGCGAGCACCGTGTGGCCGTTGCGGCGTGCGTCGGAAAGCCGCTCCAGCACGAGCAGGCCCATGCCGTCGGCGAACGACGTGCCGTCCGCAGCGGCCGAGAACGCCTTGCACCGGCCGTCCGGGGACAGGCCCTGGAGGCGTGCGGTGTCGGTCAGGGCCACCGGGGTGGACATCACCGTCACACCACCGGCCAGCGCGAGCGAGCACTCGCCCGCCCGCAGCGCCTGCATCGCCAGGTGCACCGCAACCAGTGACGCGGAGCAGGCCGTGTCGACGGTGATCGCCGGACCCTCCAGCCCCAGGGTGTAGGCGACCCGGCCGGACAGCACGCTCGACATGACACCGGTCATGTGGAACTCTTCCAGCTCCGGCGGGACCACCGTGCCGTAGTCGGTGTTGGTCGCACCGCAGTAGACGCCGGTGTCACTGCCCCGCAACGAGTCCGGGTCGATGCCCGCGTGCTCCAGCGCCTCCCAGGCGCCCTCCAGCAACCAGCGCTGCTGGGGGTCCATCGCCTTGGCCTCGTTCGGGCCGATGGCGAAGAAGCCGGCGTCGAAGCCGCCCGCGCCCTCGATGAACCCGCCCATTTTCGCGTACGTGGTGCCGGACTGCTCGAAGTCCTCGTTGAACAGCTCTTCGAGGTTCCAGTCGCGGTCGGTGGGGAACTCCACGATCCCGTCGCCACCCGCGGCCACGAACTCCCACAACTTCTCGGGCGAGTCCACCCCGCCCGGGTAGCGGCAGCTCATCCCGACGATCGCCAACGGCTCGTCGACGACCTTGCGGCGCGACCGCGACGTGGTCTTGGCCGGTTCGGCGACCTCGGCGAACTCGCCCACGATCCGGTGCGCGATCGCCGCCGGGGTCGGGTAGTCGAAGACCATGGTCGCCGGCAGCCGCAGCCCGGTGACGCGGGTCAGCCGGTTGCGCAGCTCCACCGCGCCCATGGAGTCGAGCCCCATGTCCTTGAACGGGCGTTCGGCGTCGATCGCGGTGTGGGTGTCGTGCCCGAGGACCGAGGCGACCTGCGTGCGAACCAGGTCGAGCACGACCCGCACCCGGTCCGCCTCGGCGGTCTCGGCGAGCATCCGCGCCAGTGATCCTCCGGCGCGGCCACGGCGGGCGGGCATCCGGACCAGTCCGCGCAGCAGCGGGGCCAGCGTGCCCTGCCGTGCCTGGGCCCGCAGTTCGGCCAGGTCCGGCCGCAGCGGCGCGAGCAGCGCGGGCGTGGCCGTGACCATGCGCTCGGCCAGCTGCCGCACCAGCTCGGGCTCGGTGCTCCACACCAGCGCGGTCGCGGGCACGCCGTCTGCGCGCAGCCGGTGGCCGAGCGCGTCCAGGGCCGCGTCGCCGGCGGCGTTGGCGACCCGTCCGCCCGCGCCGGACAGCCCGGCGTCGGAGCAGACCAGCACGAACGCCGCCAGGTCGTGGCCGGCGGTCAGCTCACGCAGCCGCAGCGCGATGTCGAGCTTGGCGGCGATCGCCTGGTCGAGCTGGTCGGCGGTGTGCGTGTCGAGGGTGCCGTCGTCCAGCACTCCCGGCGCGTGGACCACCGCAGTCAGCCTGTCCACCGAGGTCAACACCTCGGCGAGCTGGTCGGCGGTGTCACCGGCCGCGGCGCGAGCGCCGAGATCGGCGGCCACCGCGTCGACGGCCTCGTCCGGGCCGCCGACGGTCACCAGCAGCAGCCGTGCGGCGTCGTGCCGCTCGGCCAGCTGCCGGGCGAGCACCGGACCGGCGCCACCGGGACCACAGGTGATCAGGATCGTGCCCTCGGGGTCCAGTTCCGGACCGGCTTCGGCCGTGGGCGCCGGTGCGAGGCGTGGCGCGAACAGCGCGCCTTCGCGGACGGCCAACTCGGGCTCGTCCAGGTCGCCGAGCACCGTCCACTCAGGACCGTTCCGGTCGTCCAGGTCGACCAGCACCACGGTGTCCGGGTGTTCGGCCTGGACGACGCGCACAGCGCCCCAGACCGCCGCCAGGGCCGGATCGGGCACGAGCCCACCGGCCGCGACGGCGCCGCGGGTCACCAGCACGAGCCGCGCGTCGGCCGTCAACGGGTTGGCGACCCAGCGGCGCACGGTGTCGATCGCCTGGGCGCACGCCACCCGCGCGTCCGCGTCGGATGCCGTGATCGGAGCGAGCACGAGCGTGGGAGCGGTCGCCCCCTCCGCAACGGCCGACGCCAGGGCGTCGAGATCGGCGAACCGATCCCCCGCCGCCTCCAGGTCGCCGAGGACCGCGACCCGCGCGGCCTGTGACGGCTCCGCGTCCACGGCCGCCCAGGTCAGGGTGAACAGCGAATCGGTGTCGGGGAGCAGCGCGCTGTCGAGCTGCGGCGCGGCCGGGCGGTAGGCGATCCGGCCGACCGACACCACGGGCTCGCCGTCGAGGTCCACGGCGTCCACGCGCAGCACCGAGTCGGACGTTGTGACGCGCACCCGAAGGCGTGCCGCCGTGGTCTGTCCGAACGAGACGTTCGCCCAGGAGACCGGCAGGCCCAGCCCTGCGTCGGGGTCGATGTCGAGCAAGCCGCCCTGGAGCACCGCTTCGAACAGACCGGGGTGGACCCCGTACCCGACGCCGTCGGTGTCGTCGGGCAGCGCGACCTCGGTGAAGATCTCGTCACCGCGCCGCCAAGCCGACTGCACGCCCTGGAACAGCGCGCCGTAGTCGGCCCCGGCCTCGGCGAGGTGGGTGTAGAGGTCGTCGACGGCCACGGGCTCGGCGTCGGCGGGCGGCCACTCGGTGTCGAAAGCCGCCGGGAGCGCGATGCCCGCGCCCAGCCGTCCCTTGGCGTGGCAGACCGCTTCCGAGCCGCCCGCGATGCCGCGCGAGTAGATCGCGATCTCACGGCGGCCGTCCGGGTCGGCCGGGCCGACGGTCACCTGGACCTGCCGGGCGTCGTCCGCCAGGACCAGCTGCGCGCTGATCTCCAGCTCCTCCAGCACCGGGCAGTCGACCGCCGAACCGGCCGCCATGGCCAGGTCGACCAGCGCGACGCCGGGCACCACCAGGGCGCCGAGGACGACGTGGTCGGCGATCCACGGCTGCGCGTCGGCCGCGATGCGTCCGGTGAACACCCATTCGTCGCGGTCGGCCACCGACACGGCGGCGGTGAGGATCGCGTGGTCGAGCCCGATCTGGCCCGCCGCGGCGACGTCCGCCCCGCCGGAGCCCGGCGCCAGCCAGAACCGCTCCCGCTGGAACGCGTACGTGGGCAGTTCGACCTGGGCCGCCTCGGTTCCGGCGTAGTACGCCGTCCAGTCGATGGTGACCCCCGCGGCCCGCGCCTCACCGAGGAAGCGGGCGAACGTCCCGACCTCGTCGTGCTTCGCACGCAGCGCCGGGACCAGCACCACGTCGTCGGTGTCCAGGGTCTGCCGCGCCATCGCGGTCAGCACCGCGTCCGGGCCGAGCTCCAGGAACCTCCTGGCGCCCAACCTGTACAACGTCCGCATGCCGTCGGCGAACCGCACGGCGCGTCGGACGTGCTTCACCCAGTACATCGGGTCGGTGACCTCGTCGGTCACCCGCTCGCCGGTCACGTTCGACACGATCGGGATCTTGGGCTTGGCGAACCGCAGCCCCCGCGCGACCTTGGCGAACTCCAGCAGCATCGGCTCCATCCGCGGCGAGTGGAACGCGTGGGACACCTTGAGCCGGTTGGTCTTCCGGTCCGCGAACTTCGGCAACCACTCCTCGGCGGCGTCGGCGTCACCGGACACCACCACCGCGCGCGGACCGTTCACCGCCGCGATCTCCAGCCGGCCCTCGAAGCCGGTCAGGGACGCGGCGACCTCCTCCTCGGTCGCCTGCACGGCCACCATCGCGCCGCCCTCGGGCAGCGCGCCCATCAGCCGGCCACGTGCCACCACCAGCGCGGCGGCGTCCTCCAGCGACAACACCCCGGCCACGTGCGCCGCGGCGATCTCGCCCACCGAGTGCCCGATCAGGTAGTCCGGCTTCACGCCGAACGACTCGACCAGCCGGAACAGCGCCACCTCGACGGCGAACAACGCCACCTGCGTGTACTCGGTGGAGTTCAGCAGCTCCGCCTCGGCGGACCCGGCCTCGGCGCTCATCAGCTCGCGCACCGACCGGCCCACCAGCGGATCCGCCGCCGCGCACACCTCGTCCAGCGCGTCCGAGAAACGGGGGTACGCCGCCGCGAGGTCCGCGCCCATCCGGGCCCGCTGCGAACCCTGGCCGGTGAACAGCACCGCCGTCTTGCCGGTGACCGCCCGGCCGTCGGCCGATCCCGGTTCCCCGGTCGTCAGGGCCGTCAACGCGGCCATCAGCTCGTCGCGGTCGGAGGCCGTGACCACCGCACGCCGCTCCAGCAGCGCACGCGTGGTCGCCACCGAGTAGCCGATGTCGGCCGGCGTCAGCTCGGGCCGCGCCGCCAGGTGGTCGCGCAACTGCGTGGCCTGCGCCCGCACGGCCGCCTCGCTGCGCCCGGACACCAGCACCGGGACCACACCGGACGGCCGTCGCGGCGCATCCGGTTCCGCGGTCTCGGCGGGCGCGGAAGGGGCTTCCTCCAGGATGACGTGCACGTTGGTGCCGCTCACGCCGAACGACGAGATCCCCGCCCGGCGCAGCCTGCCCTCCGACCGCCACGGCCGCGGCTCCGACAGCAGCGCGACCGCGCCGCGATCCCACTCCACGTTCGGGGACGGTGTGTCCGCGAACAGGGTGGCGGGCAGCGTCTCGTGCCGCATCGCCAGCACCATCTTGATCAGGCCCGCGACGCCCGCGGCGGCCGACGTGTGGCCGATGTTGGACTTGATCGACCCCAGCCACACCGGGCCGTTCGCCCGGTCCTGGCCGTAGGTGGCCAGCAGGGCGTGCGCCTCGATCGGGTCGCCGAGCTCCGTTCCGGTGCCGTGGCCCTCCACGGCGTCGACGTCCGCGGCCGACAGGCCCGAGTTGGCCAGCGCCGCCCGGATCACCCGCTCCTGCGCGGGGCCGCTCGGCGCGGTCAGGCCGTTGCTGGCGCCGTCCTGGTTCACCGCGCTGCCGCGCACCACGGCCAGCACGGTGTGCCCGTTCTTGCGCGCGTCCGACAGCTTCTCCAGCACGATGACGCCGCAGCCGTCGGCGAACGCGGTGCCGTCGGCGTCGGCCGAGTACGCCTTGCAGCGGCCGTCCGGCGCCAGCCCGCGCTGCCGGCTGAACTCGACCAGCAGCGTCGGGCTCGACATCACGGTCACTCCGCCGACCAGCGCCAGCGAGCACTCACCGGCCCGCAACGCCTGCGAGGCCTGGTGCAGCGCCACCAACGACGACGAGCACGCGGTGTCCACCGTGACCGCCGGGCCTTCCAACCCGAGCAGGTACGAGATCCGACCGGCCAGGACGCTGGTCAGGATGCCCAGCCGGTAGCCGCCCAGCTCCGGCGGCATGGTGGCGCCGTACTCGGAGCTGATCGCGCCGCAGAAGACACCGGTGTCGGTGCCGCGCAACGAAGTCGGGTCGATGCCCGCGTGCTCGAACGCCTCCCACGCGCCTTCCAGGATCAGGCGCTGCTGCGGGTCCATCGCCAGCGCCTCGCGCGGGCCGATGCCGAAGAAGTCGGCGTCGAACTCGGCGACGTCGTCGACGAACCCGCCGGTCCGGCAGTACGTGGTGCCGGGGTGGGCCGGATCCGGGTGGTACAGCCGCTCGACGTCCCAGCCGCGGTCGGCGGGCAGCGGCACCATCGCGTCACGGCCCTCGGACAGCAGCTCCCACAGCCGATCCGGCGACGACGCCCCGCCCGGGAACCGGCAGCTCATGCCGACGATCGCCAGCGGCTCGGCCGACTGCGCCCGCAGCTGCGAGTTGTGCTTGCGCAGCCGTTCGTTCTCCTTGAGCGATTGCCGCAGCGCGTCGATCAGATCGTTCTTGTCGGCGGTCACGCCCGGTCCTTCCTGTCCATGCGGTGGTCTGCACGTGTGTCGTCGTTACGCACTTACAGGTCCCCTCGGGCCATGCGGATCAGCGCTTCGGCGTCGAGGTCGTCGATCGCGCCTTCGTCGTCGTCCTCGGTCTGCTCCTCCGGCGCGTCGCCGCGCGCCAGGTCGAGCAACGCGTCCAGCAACTGCGCGCGGCGCAGGCGTTCGATCGGGATCGACGCGAGGACCGCGCGGATCCGGGCGGTGTCGTCCTCCGCCGCGCCGCCGGTCGTGACCTCCGGTTCGACGGATTCGAGCAGGTACGCGGCCACCGCCGCCGTGGTCGGGTGGTCGAAGACCAGGGTGGCGGGCAACCGCAGCGCGGTGATCTTGCCGAGCCGGTTCCGCAGGCCGACGCTGGCGAGCGAGTCGAAGCCCATGTCCTTGAACGCCCGGTCGGGGTCGATCGCCGCCCCCGACTCGTGTCCCAGCACGGCCGCGACCTGTGCCTGCACCAGTTCCAGGACCACCGACTCGCGCTCGTCCTCGGGGACGCCGGCCAGCCGCTGGGCGAGCGAACCGCCCGCGGGCTCCGCCGCCTGTGCCGGGACCTTCACGAGTCCGCGCAGCAACGCGGGCAGCGATCCGGCCCGTGCCTGCGCCCGCAGCGCCGGCATGTCCAGCTGCACCGGAGCCAGCAGCGCGTCGTCCAGGCCCAGCGAGTAGTCGAAGAGGTCCAGGCCCCGGTCGACCGCCAGCAGGGCCACACCGGCACTTTCGATGCGGGCCACGTTGGTGTTGTCGAGCCGGCCCGCCATGCCGACGCCGTCGGCCCACACGCCCCAGGCCAGGGACGTGGCAGGCACTCCGGCGGCGCGCAGGCGCTGGGCCATCGCGTCGAGACCGCCGTTCGCGGCGGCGTAGCAGGACTGCCCCTGGTTGCCGAACAGCGAGGCGCCCGAGGAGAACAGCACGAACGCCGACAGGTCCAGGTCCGCGGTGAGCTCGTGCAGCTGCCAGGCGGCGTCGACCTTGGGCCGCATGACCCGTGCGAGCTGGTCCGGGGTGACCGATTCGATCACGCCGTCGGCGAGCACGCCGGCCGTGTGCACGACCGCCGTGAGCGGGACGTCCAGCGAATCCAGCAGGGCGGCGACCTGATCGCGGTCGGCGATGTCGCAGGCCTCGATCCGCACGTTCGCGCCGAGTCCGGTCAGCTCGGCCGCCAGCTCGGACGCGCCTTCTGCCGCGGGACCGCGACGGCTGACCAGCACGAGGTTCCGGACACCGTGCCGCGAGGCCAAGTGCCGGGCGAAGACCACACCCAGGCCGCCGGTGCCACCGGTGACCAGCACGGTGCCGTCCGGGTCGATCGAACGCATCGCGTCCGCGGCGACCGCGGGCACGCGTGCCAGTCGCGGCGCCGAGACCTGACCCGCCCGCACCGCCAGCTGCGGTTCGTCGGCGGCCAGCAGGGCGTTCCACGGAACTTCGGCGCTGTCGTCGTCCAGGTCCACGAGCACGATCCGGCCCGGGTGCTCGGACTGGACGCTGCGCGCGAGACCCCACGCCGCGGCCTGGGCGATGTCGGGGGTTTCGCCCTCCAACGCCACCGCGCCGCGGGTGACCGCCACCAACCGGGTCTCGGTCAGGCGTTCGGCGGCCAGCCAGCGCTGGATCGTGGCGAGCATCTGCTCGGCGGCTTCGAGGGCCATCGCGGCCGGCGTGCCCGCGGTGACGTTCGCGGCGATCCGGGCCACGATCGCGGCCGGGGCCGCGCCGTCCTCGGCGACCGCCTGCTCCAACGCGTCCAGACCTTCTGCGCCCAAACCTTCGACGTCCCAGCCGATGCGGGCCAGCCGGGCGGGTTCCGCCTGTCCGAGCTGCACCGGCACCCACTCGACCCCGTACAGCGAGTCGGGTCCACCGCCGCGCACGCGTTCGAGCTGTGCCGGGTCCACCGTCCGGTAGACCAGGCCGCTGATGCTCATCACCGGCGCGCCGGCGTCGTCGGCCATGTCGACGTGCAGGCCGGTGTCGGCGGAGCTGACGATCCGCACGCGGGCCGACTTCACCCGTCGTCCCGGGCGCACCCCGGACCACGTGAACGGCATCTCGAACGGCGCGTTCGGGTCCTTGCCGATCAGCGCGCCTTGGAGCGCGGCGTCGAACAGGGCCGGGTGCAGCACGAAACCGTCGTCGTCGGCGTCGTCGGGCAGGGCCACCTCGGTGTAGAGCTCGGCGCCCACGCGCCACGCGGCCCGGATGCCCTTGAACAGCGGCCCGTAGTCCAGGCCCGCCAACTCCATGCGCGCGTAGAGGCCGTCCACGGCGATCGGCTCGGCGCCCGCCGGCGGCCACTGCACCGGCATCCTTGCCACGGCAGCGGATTCGGCGACCAGCCAGCCTCGGGCGTGGCAGATCGCTTCGGGCTGCTCGTCGTCCGGACCGGCGTTCGGGGTCGAGTACACCGCGACCTCGCGGCGACCGTCCTGCGGTACGCCGACCGTCACCTGGACCCGGCAGCCCAGCTCGTCGTCGAGGACGAGCGGAGCCTCCAGCACCAGCTCGTCCAGGATGCCGAAGCCGACGCCCGCGCCCGCGCTCAGCGCGAGTTCCACCAGCGCGGTCCCCGGTGCGATGGGAATGCCGAAGACGACGTGATCACCGGTCCACGGCTGCGTTTCCGGCGAGATCCGGCCGGTGTACACCCACTCGTCCCGGTCACCGATGCGCACGGCCGCGGCGAGGATCGGGTGATCCACCTTGTGCAGCCCGGCCGCCTCGGCGTCGCCGCCGCCGGTGCCCGGCACCAGCCAGAACCGCTCGCGCTGGAAGGCGTAGGTCGGCAGGGGCACCGCACGCGCCCCACTGCCCGCGTAGACGACCGACCAGTCCACCGCCACACCGGTGACGTGGGCCTCGGCCAGCGACAGCGCGAACCGCTCGAAACCACCCTCGTCACGCCGCAACGACCCGACGACGCCGACCTGGGACGCGGCGCCGTGATCGGCGACCGTGCCCTCCACGGCCATGGTCAACACCGGGTGCGGCGACACCTCCACGAAGCACTCGGCGCCGTCGTCGATCAACGCCCGGATGGCCGGCTCGAAACCGACCCGCCCGCGCAGGTTCCGGTACCAGTACCCGGCGTCGAGCGTGGCCGTGTCGACGAACGCGCCAACGGCCGTCGAGTAGAACGGGATCGAGCCGGACTTCGGCGTGACCGGGCCCAGCACCTGTGCCAGCTCGGCCTGGATGATCTCCACCTGCGCCGAGTGCGACGCGTAGTCCACCGCGATCTTCCGAGCCCGGACGCCGTCCCGCTCGCACGCCGCGATCAACTCGTCCAGCGCGCCCGGCTCACCGGACACCACCACGGCCGCCGGACCGTTCACGGCGGCGACGGACACCCGTCCGTCGTACTGCGCGATCAGCTCCTCGACCGTCCCGACGGGCGCGGGGACCGACACCATGCCGCCCAGCCCGGCGAGCCGTTCCGCGATGGCCCGCGACCGCAGCGCCGCCACCCGCGCGCCGTCCGCCAGCGACAGACCACCGGCCACCACCGCGGCGGCGATCTCGCCCTGCGAGTGGCCCACGACCGCGACCGGCTCCACGCCGTAGGACCGCCACAACGCGGCAAGGCCCACCATCACCCCGAACAACGCGGGCTGCACCACGTCCACGCGCTCCAACGACGGCGCGCCCTCCACGCCGCGCAGCACGTCCTCGAGCCGCCAGTCCACGAACTCGCCCAGCGCGTCACCACAGGCCGCGATCTCCCGGGCGAACACGTCGGACGAAGCCAGCAGCTCGACCGCCATGCCCTGCCACTGCGCGCCCTGGCCCGGGAACACGAACACGGGACGCGCGCCGGTGGCGAGCACCTGGCCTTCGACCACGGTGTCCGACGGCTCGGCCGCGCTCAGCGTGGACAGCCCCGCCAGCAGCGACTCACGATCGGACGCCACCACCACGGCCCGCTGGTCCAGCTGGTCCCGGGTCGTCACCGAGGAGAACCCCAGGTCGACCACGGTCAGCTCCGGACGCGCCAGCACACTGGCCCGCAACCGCTCGGCCTGGGCGCGCAACGCCGCCGCTCCACGACCGGACAACAGGACCGGGACCGCCGGGGGAACCGCCACCGGGGTCGTCCCGACCGTCTCGGGAAGCACGTCGAACGGCGCTTCCTCCAGGATCACGTGCGAGTTGGTGCCGCTGACCCCGAACGAGGACACGCCCGCCCGGCGCGGGTGGCCGTTCGTCTTCCACGGCCGTGCCTCGGTCAGCAGCCGGACCTCGCCGGACTCCCAGTCCACGTGCGGCGACGGCGCGTCCACGTGGAGGGTCGCGGGCAGGGTCTCGTTGCGCAGCGCCTGCACCATCTTGATCACGCTGGCGACACCGGCCGCCGTGGAGCTGTGCCCGATGTTCGACTTGACCGAACCCAGCCACAGCGGACCGTGCTTGCGTTCCTGGCCGTAGGTGGCGAGCAGGGCCTGGACCTCGATCGGGTCACCCAGCTTGGTGCCCGTGCCGTGACCCTCGACGACGTCCACGTCCGCCGCCGTCAGGCCGGCGTTGGCCAGGGCCTGTCGGATCACCCGCTCCTGCGACGGGCCGTTCGGCGCCGTCAGGCCGTTGCTGGCTCCGTCCTGGTTGACCGCGCTGCCGCGGACCACCGCGAGCACCCGGTGCCCGTTACGGCGGGCGTCCGAAAGGCGCTCCAGCACGATCAGGCCCGCGCCGTCGGAGAAACCGGTGCCGTCGGCGGCGGCGGCGTAGGACTTGCACCGGCCGTCCGCGGACAGTCCGCGCTGCCGGCTGAAGTCGATGAAGAGGGTCGGGCCCGCCAGCACCGTCACACCGCCGACCAGGGCCAGGGAGCATTCACCGGTGCGCAGTGACTGCGCGGCCATGTGCAGGGCCACCAACGACGCCGAGCACGCCGTGTCCACCGACACCGAGGGGCCTTCGAGCCCGAACGTGTAGGAGATCCGGCCCGACACCACGCTGGTCGTGCCGCCGGTCAGGCGCAGTCCCTCGATCTGCGGCGCTCCACCGGCCGGGATGGGCGCGTAGTCCGACGGGCCGACACCGCAGTACACGCCGGTGTCACTGCCGCGTAACGAGGTCGGCGTGATGCCCGCGTCCTCCAACGCCTCCCATGCCAGCTCCAGCAGCAGCCGCTGCTGGGGGTCCATGGACAGCGCCTCGCGCGGGCTGATCCCGAAGAAGTCCGCGTCGAACGTCGTTGCGCCGGCAACGAACCCGCCGGCACGCGTGTAAGTCGTGCCGAGCCTGTCCGGGTCCGGGTCGTAGAGCCGTTCCAGGTCCCAACCGCGGTCGGTGGGTAAGCCGGAAATCGCGTCACGGCCCTCGGCGACCAGGTCCCACAGTTCGTCCGGTGAGTTCGCGCCGGCGTAGCGGCAGCTCATGCCGACCACCGCGAGCGGCTCGGTGACGCGTTCGTCGATCTCCCGCAGGCGGGTCTGGGCGGCGTTGAGTTCGGCTGCGGTCTGCTTGAGGTAACGGACGAGCTTGTCCTGCTGATCGGTGGTAAGTGCCGTCATATCCTTTTCCTCACACCTCGCCGAACTCGCTTCGTGATCCCGAAGACGTGTCCGCGGTCGCTGTGGCCCGAACTGCTCTTCACCTCGTCGGTGCCGACGGAAGTGACGCCCCCAGCGCCTTCCCCCGGCTCATCGTGCGCGTACGGCCACCGGCCCCGGCGGTACCGCGATCCCCCTGCTCCGACCACCGCCGCCCGCCACCGAACAGGTAGTCCGACAACGGCGATGCGGGCAGAACACGCACGTCCGCGTACGACTCAGGACGTCGACTGAATCGGGGCGCGCGGTGGTGAAACGGTACGACGGAGCGGCCGACAACGTATGGCACATGGCCATATTCGCACGAGGCCCATCAGGAAACGGGCGTCACTTGACAGGAAGTGGACGGGCGTCGAGGTGCGATCTACCGCCGGTGACGAGGGTGAATTCCCAGGTGAGCCCGGATCAAAACGGCGGAAGTGCGGTTATAGGGAAAAAGTATGAGGGGATCCGTCCACATGCGCCTGCACGGTGACGGCTGTCACCATCGACCCGTCGGGCGCACGTGCCGGACCACGGTGTGCGACTGGTTCCGTTGCACAGCACCATTCACCGCGAGTTCACCCGCGCAGCGCCGGTACCTGGCGCCACGTTCCGATCGCACCGTTATGGACGATGGCGCACGTAGCGGTCAACCGTATCTTCACTCGGGTTTACCGTATTCACGAATCCGATCCGGGCCACCGGAAAACCTATCACCGCAGGTTCTAGCCGAAACGCCCGTGCACGTAGTCGGAGGTGCGGGAGTCGGTCGGCGAGTCGAAGATTGTCGTTGTCGGACCCGCTTCCACGATCAAGCCCGGGGTGCCCTGCTCCGCCAGGAAGAAGGCGCACTGCTGCGACACCCGTGCCGCCTGCTGCATGTTGTGCGTGACGATCACGATCGTCACCTCGTGCGCCAACTCGGCGATGGTCTCCTCGATCCGCCGGGTCGACGTCGGGTCGAGGGCGGAGCACGGCTCGTCCATCAGCAGGACCTTCGGGCGCACCGCCAACGAGCGCGCGATGCACAGCCGCTGCTGCTGACCACCCGACAGGGCGCCGCCGGGCTGGCGCAGCCGGTCCTTGACCTCCGGCCACAGGCCCGCCTTGGTCAGGCACTCCCGGACCAGGTCGTCCTTCTCCGACCGCCTCGCCCGCACGCCGGTCAGCTTCAGGCCCGCCACCACGTTGTCGTAGATCGACATCGCCGGGAACGGGTTCGGCTTCTGGAACACCATGCCGATCTGCTTGCGCGCGTCGGTGAGCTTGCGCCCCGGGTCGTACACGTCCTGCCCGGACAGCAGCACCTCGCCCGCCAGCGACGCGCCGGGCACGAGTTCGTGCATCCGGTTGAGGATTCGCAGGAACGTCGACTTGCCGCAGCCCGAGGGACCGATCAGCGCGGTGACGGTGCCGGCCGGCATGACCAGTGAGACCCGGTCCAGGACTTTGCGGGCGCCGAACCAGGCCGAGATCGACCGGGCGTCCAAGCTTGCCAACGTCGGGGGCATGGTGAGCGTCATCGGGTTCTCCGTCGGATCAGATCAGGTTGGGCAGCAGGGCGGCGGTCTGGTCGGCGAGAGTCACGCCGAGCGCTCCCAGCAGCGGCACGCCGGTCACCCACGCGTGCCAGCGGCCGATCCGCTGGTGCAGGTACACCACGCCGAACGCGGCCACGGCGAGGATCAGCGCCCACAGCGCCACCGGCACCAGCGCGCCCGCGTCGCCGGCCATGACCCGCTCCTGGTCCGGCACCGCGAACTCGGGCAGCACACCCGACGTCGGCCGCACGTCGGACGTCAACTTCGCGTCCACGCGCAGGACGTCGGATGGCAGGAAGAACGGACCGTCGGCGGTGACGAGGGTCAGCCCGCCCTTGCCGGCGGCGGGGGTGTGGCGTTGCGGGTCGCCCGCCCGGCGCACACCCTGCACCTGGTAAAGGTGCTCGCCCTGGCCGGTCGTGACGGTGATCCGGTCACCGGGCACCAAGCGGTCGACGCGCGCGAACGGCCCGCCGTAGCCCGCACGCCGGCCGAGGATCACCGACGCGCCCGCCTGGCCCGGCATCGGCGAGTCGCGCAGGTGGCCGGGACCTGATCTCAGCGCGCCCGACGACGTGCCCTCCCCCACCACCTCGCGCACGCCGAGTCGCGGGATCTCCAGGATCGCGATGGGCGTGCCGGTCGGGACCAGCCGGCCGCCGTCGTCCACCGCCGCCACGGGAGCGGTGGCGTTGGCCAGGAGGCCGCGCAGCTCGTCGTAGGCGCGGGCTTGGTCGCGGTTGTGCTTGAGCGCGCCGATCACGGCGAACTGGAACACGAAGCACAGCAGCAGCGCGCCGAAGATCGCCAGCATCTGGCCCGCGGGACGCAGCACCGACCGTGCGGGCGCCACCTGCACCACCGGCGCCTCCGGCACTGCCTGCACTACCTGCGCCACCGACGCCTCCGGTGCGGACTCCGTGTGCGCCTGAGGGGACGCCGGAGGCGCCGGTGGGGCGGTCACCGCCGAACCCGCCGCTTGCGCGCCACGAACAGCGCCAGACCGCCGAACAGCACCAGCAGACCGCCCAGGAACAACGGGAGGCCGGTCGACGCGCCCGTGCTCGCCAGACCGGGGTTCTGCGGGTTCTGCCCGCCGGCGACCGGGGTGGTGGTGTCGGTCGTCGTGTCGGTCGTCGTGTCGGTCGTCGTGCCGGTGGTGGTGTCGGTGGTGGTGTCCGTCGTGGTGATCGGGTCCGTCGTCGTGGTGGAGCTGTCGGTGGTGGAGGCCGTGGTGGTCGTGGTCGGGATGACGCCGCCGATCACTTCCCACGCGGTCGGGCTGGTGAACCGGAGGCCGGTGACGAAGGACCGCAGCTTCTGCTGGAACGCGTCCACGCAGTGCGCCTCGACGCGGTAGTCGCCCGCCAGGACCTCGCCCTCGGCGTCCTTCGCGATGTCCTTGAACGTCAGGTACTGCAACAAGGCGATGGGCTCGGACGCGGAGAAGTTCAGGTCGGTCGGCGGCAGGGCGGTCTGGCCATCGGCGAACACACCCGGACCGACGATCATCATCTGGACCTCGGTGGACCCGTTGTCGCCGCAGCCCGTCGACGTGGTGTAGGTCGGGGCGCTCTCGTCGGAGCCGGAGGTCGGGTCGACGGTGAGCGTGAACTGGTTCCCGGGCGCCGTGGTCGTGGTCGTCGGCTCGACCGTCGTCGTGGTGGTCGTCGGCTCAACGGACGTCGTCGTGGTGGTCGTGGTGGTCGTGGGCTCGACCGTCGTGGTCGTGGTGGGGTCGACCGTGGTGGTCGTGGTGGGGTCGGCGGTCGTGGTCGTCGTCGGGTCCGTGGTGGTGGACTCCGTCGTGGTCGTGGTCGTGGTCGGCTCGGTCGTCGTGGTGGTCGACTCCGTCGTGGTGGTCGTCGGCTCGGTCGTGGTCGTCGTCGGGTCCGTGGTCGTCGTGACCGGATCCGTCGTGGTGGTCGTGGGATCAGTGGTCGTAGTGGTGGGTTCGGTCGTGGTGGTGGTCGGGTCCGTCGTCGTGGTGGTCGTGGTTGTGGTGGTGGTGGTGGTCGCGTTCGGGTCGGTGGACCGGTAGTGCGTGGAGTCGGTGAAGTACAGCTTGCGGGTGAACGTGCCCTTGCTCTCGGTGGTGAACATGTCCACGCAATTCACCACGACGGTGTACTCACCCGGCGCGACGGCGGTGCTGTTGTCGACCGCGATGTCCTTGAACGACAGGCCTTGCAGCACCGGGAACCCGGCTGCGGTGGAGAATCCGACGTCGGTCGGCGTGGTCCCGATGAGGCCGTTCTCGAAGCCGCCGGGACCGTAGACGAACAGGTTGTACCCGTCCGAGTCGGTCGGGCAGCCGGCGGACGTGGTGTACAGCGGCGCGGAGATGTCGCGGCCGGTCTCCGGGTCGACGCCGAGGCTGCCCAGCGTCGCGATCGGCGGCTCGGCCTGTCCGGTCGCCGCGGTGACGATCACCACGGCGCTGACCGCGGCCAGCACGGCCGCGGCTGCCGCCACCAGTTGGCGCTTGCGCATGAGCAGTTCCTCCGTTGTATGTGGGTAGGTCAGGCGGTGCGGTGGTCAGCGGGTTCGGTGGTCAGCGGGTTCGGCGACGGTTGAGGTAGGACCACGCCCCGACCAGCGCGAGCGCGCCGACGACGCCGATGGCGACGTGCAAAAAGGGTTGCCCGCCACCGGAACCGGTGGGCGCGGCCTCGGCGGCGGCCTCAGCGGCAGCGTCGGTGGCGGGCTGGTCTGTGGGTTGGCCCGGTTGGCCCGGTTGGCCGGGCACGTCCGATGACGGCGCGGCATCAGGCTCCGGCATGGGAGCGGGCACGATCAGTGGCGCGGTCGGCTGCTGCGGCCCCTTCGCCGCCCCCACGGCCACGTACCGGGCCGGCTCGACGAAGTCCACCGTCCCGGTGAACTCGCCGTACACCTCCTGCGTGAACGCGTCGATGCAGTGCAGCCGCAGCTCGTACGGCCCGCTGAACGTGACGTTGTGGTCCGCGGCCAAGTCCTGGAACGTCAACGCCACCGGCACCTCGAACGGCCGGTCGTGCGTCAACCCGACATCGCCGTTGGCCACGATCACCAGCCCCTCGGCCGGCAGCCCGCCACCGTGCATCGTCGCCGCGTACCCCGTCGCCTCGGCGGGACAGCCCGCCGACGTGGCCAGCCGGACCGGCGCCGCGTCACGGCTCTCCCCCGGCGTCACGACCAGGCCGCCAATCGGCGCGGCGTGCGCGGTCCCGGGCATGAACAGGAACAGCGATGCGAGAAGCATGAAAGTCTTACGCGGAAACATGTTCGACCTCCGGCAGCGGTTCGGAACGCACCCGGCCACGGGACCGGCGGACGCGTCGGAACACCACGTACGCGAGCACCAGCAGCAGCACGATCACCAGCAGCCACGGCACGGCGGCGACCGTCACGCTCGCGGCGACGGCGGCGGGCGGCTCGGTGCCCGGCGGCGCGACCGGCTCGACCTGCACCAACGCGTCCAGCCAGCCGGCGGGCAACAGTCCCGGAACGGTCGCGGTGACGCGGAAGGTGTTACCCGGCAACAACTCCGGCAAGTCCGCCAAGCCGGGAGCATCGACCCCGGCGGCCCAGGGTGTCTCGACGCGCACCTTCTGCTTGCCGCCCAGCCGCACGTTGCCGGTGTTGCGGACGACGTAGGTGACGGTCGTGTCACCGCGCCCGAACAACGCACCCGCGTAGTCCGCGGTCAGGTCTTCCACGATCAGCTCGGGCCGGAGGTCGCCGGACACGCGCAGGTAGATCCGGGCGCCCACGCGCTGCTCCACGGCGACGCGCTGGCCGTCGGCCCCCGCGGCCTCGGTGGTCAGCGACGCGACGATGCCGCCGGTGTGGTCGCCGGGCGTGGCGTTGCCGGGGATGGTCAGCGTGAACGGCACGATCGCCGTGGAGCGGGCCGGGATCTGCACCTCGCCGCGCTCCAGCACGGACCACTTGCCCACGTCGACCGGCTCACGTCCGGCGGCGAGGAGGTCGAAACCGCCGTCCGGCGTGTTGAAAGCGTCACTGGCGTACACGCGCAGCGTCACCGGCTCGGTGGCCACGTTCGACACCGCGACGTGATCGCGCACCACGGCTCCCGGCGTGGCGCTGTACGTGAACGCGCTGCGGTTGTCCGGCGCCTGCGCGGTGGCGGGCCGCACGCCGAACGTCGCCGGAGCGGCCACAGCCTGCGGCGCGGCCGAAACCACGAGGGCCAACGCCGAGAGCACAAGGGCGAACAGGCCGGAAAGCGCGACACGACACCAGGTCCGCGTCATGGCAAAGTCCTTAGTGGAGGGTGGGGCGGGCCGTGGGTAACCGGCCCGCCCCGTCGATCAGATGGCGGTGAGGGTGAGCGTCGCGGTGTAGGTGCCCGCGAGCGTCGACGTCGGCACCTTCAGCGCCAGGTCGGCGCCGAGGTTCGCGGTGCCGTTGCCGCCGAGCGCGGCGGCCGTGGCCAGGGTGCGCGCGGTGGACAGGCCGAGGCCCGCACCCGCACCCGGGACGACGGCGTCGGCCGGCTCGACCACGGGGCCGGCGGTGATGTTCTGCACCGGCGACTTGTCCACGATCTTCGGCGACCAGCCGAGGTTTGCGCCGTTGATGCTGTTGGCGCCGCCGGCGAAGTCCGTCACCTGGCCGGAGACGTTCCAGCCCGGGTTGCCCGCGCGGGTGTCGGTGACCGTGATCGGGTTGAGCGCGCCGGCAGTGGTCAGCAGCGAGCCGTCGGCGGACATGACCGGCGAGGGCAGCACCACGTTCTGGTTCGCCACGCTGATCAGCAGCTCACCGGCCAGCACCTCGGTGGTGATGGTCTCGGAGGCCGAGACGCCCGCGAACGGCGTGATGTCCAGCGTCACACCGGCCGAGACGGAGGTCTCGAACGCGCCGGCGTTGGCCGGCACGAAGCGCGCGGTGAAGCTGTGCGCGCCCACGGCCAGCGTGGCGGTGGTCAGGGTGGCGTTGCCGCCGGAGACCGCCACCGGGTTGCCCAGGTTGCCGGCGCCGTCGAGGAACTGCACGGTGCCCGCCGCGGTGGCCGGGGCCACGGTGGCGCTGAGCGTCACGGAGGAGTACTGCGCCGCCGTGCCGCTCGGGGTGACCGCGAGGGCGGTCGTGGTCGGCGTCGCGACCGGGGCGTTGACCTGGTAGGACACCGCCGCCGACGTGGACGTGGAGATGTTGGCGGCGGCGCCGGTGAACACCGCGGTCAGCGAGCGGGCGCCCGCCGCGAGGTCCGAGGTGGTCAGCGTGGCGACGCCGTTGTTCACCGCGACGGCCGCGCCGAGGTTGGCCGCGCCGTCCTTGAACTGCACGGTGCCGGCGGCCGAGGCCGGGGTCACGGTGGCGGTCAGCGTCACGGGCGTGCCCGCAATGACGGGGGCGTTCGGGGACACGGCCAGCGCGGTGCTGGTGGTCACCGGGGCGTTCGGGTCCGTGGCGGACCAGGCCGTGGCGCTGGTGAAGTACAGCTCACGGGTGAACGTGCCCTTGGTCTCGCCCGTGAACAGGTCCACGCAGTTCACCGCGACGGTGTACGTGCCGGGCACGATCGTGGTGCTGTTGTCGACCGCGATGTCCTTGAAGGACAGACCCTGCAACACCGTGATCGGGCCGGAGGTCGAGAAGCCGACGTCGGTCGGCGTGGTGCCGATGAGGCCGTTCTCGAAGCCGCCCGGACCGTAGACGAACAGGTTGTAGCCGTCCGAGTCGGCGGTGCAGCCGGCCGACGTGGTGTAGGACGGCGCCTCGACGTTGACGCCGGTCTGCTTGCTGACGGTGAGCGTGCCCAGGTTGCCCGCGGGCGGGGCGGCCATGGCGACGCCGGCCGTGCCCAGGGTGGCCGCGGCGAGGGCCGCGAGCGCGATGGCGCCGCCTGCGAGGCGACGGATGACGGTGGTTCCGCGCACTGTTGACCTTCCAGAAAGTGTGGTTGCGCCGGGTCGGACTAGGACGCGGGGGTGACGAGCTGGGTGTTGCCGCAGTTCGGGCTGATGCCGAAGCCGTACTGCGTGATCACGTCGGTCTTGGTGCAGATCACCGAGTCCGCGCCGGTGAAGACCTGGTCGTAGGTCGGGTCCGTGAGCTTCGGCGTGGGCACCACGTTGTAGACGTCGCGCTTGAAGGTCGACGCCGTGTTGAGGATCGTCGGCGAGACGCCGTTGAACGTGGCCAGCACGGCCTTGCCCTGCGCGGCGGGGGCCGCGCCGTAGATCTGCGAGGCGTACACGGCGATCGAGTACGGCAGGATGTGCTTGGTGTCGGTCAGGTAGGTGCCGACGTGCTCCTGGATCGGCTGCCCGTTGACGTCCGTGTCGACCACGCACGGGTACGTCGTGGTGAAGGCGGCCGTGTTCGGCAGACCGAGCTGCTTCAGGAAGAAGTCGCGGCTGCCCGAGCCGAACTGCGGCAGCAGCGGCTTGAAGTTGGTGCCGACGCCCGGCGCGGTGCAGTTGAAGATCGACTTGAGCTGCGCCGTGGTCAGCTTCTTGCTGACCGTGCTGTCGCTGCGGACCGCGTAGGTCATGGCGTCGACGGCGAACGGGATGTAGGTCAGGTTCTTGCCCGCGTAGTTCGCGCGGTTGTCCGACGACGAGCGCGCGACCTGCACGCAGTTGTTGCCCGCCTCGACGGACGTCACCAGCGCGGTCACGCCGGCGCCGGACGAACCCGGCCGCGGGATGGTGCAGCCGGCGGCCTTGGTGGTGATGTTGTCCGAGCCGCGGGCGTCGTAGGAGCCCATGACCTTCACGCCGCCGACGAGGACCGCGTCGGACAGGCCGTTCATCACCGTCTGGGTGGTGTCCGAGCCGACGACGACGATGTCGCGGTAGGTGGGCGTGCCGACCGGGTCGGCCTGGGCCGGGGACGCCACGAGGGCGACGGCGGCGACGGCGGCAGCCGCCGCGCCGAGCATGCGCTTGCTCACTGCGGTTATCCTTTTCTGCGCAGAGGTCGAGCGGACTTCGTGTCCACTCGCTGTCCGGCGCGGTCACGCGCACCGGTGTTCGTTTTCGTGGTCTGTCCGGTTCGTGTCGGAGCGCCAACTCCGGCACGGCCGGGCAGTCTCGGCCTCACCTCCCTCTTCTGGGCTGTACGCCTTTCTTCACGGACAGCCCTTCTTCGTGGACGTCACGTCACGACCCGCCCCGGCCGAACCGCTGCAACAGCGGCCCCGCGCCGGTGGCCAGGCCGCCGACGACGAGCAGGCCCGCGAGCAGGTTCCGCAGCCACCAGCCGACCGGGCCGGCGGGCGTGTTCTCGATCTGCGCGACCGGTGTGGCCGACGGCGGCGGTTCGGCCGCCGCGACCGGCGGCGGAGCGGGCGCGGCAGGAGCGGCGGGCGCGGCCGTGCGGGTCGTGGCACGCGGACGGGTCGTCACCGGTGCGGCGGCTGCTTCCTCCTGCGTCGGCGACACGATCGCCTTGCCCGCGTCACGCTCGATCACACCTGCCGCGTCGATGGCCGGCTTGCGCAGCACGTCCGGCAGCGGCAGGTAGCCCAGCGGCAACTGGCCCTCGCCCTCACCGCGGGTCTGGCCCGATCCCGCCGCGAACCGCAGGAACTTCGCGTACTCCGCGCCCGCCGCCGCGGTCATCGCCGACGGAACGGCCGCCGCGTAGGTGACGGCGGGCAGCGGGTAGGCGTCGGCCGCCTTCGTGGTCGGGTTCGCCCGGCCGACGCCCGGCACGTCGGTGGCGCGCAACTGGCCGACCGCCGCACGCAGGCCCGCGTCGTCCGGCGCCACGAAGTTGCCGGCGCTGTTGCGCAGCTTGGCGGTGTGCAGGCCGTAACGGGCGGCTGTCGCCGTGTCCACCAACGCCAGCAGGCTGCGTTCACCCGCGGGCTGGCGCGGCACCTTGCCGTAGCCCGGCTTGGTCGGGTCGGCCGGGTCCGGCAGGCCGGTCGGCGAGCGGCCCAGCGTGTCGCCGCGGCTGATCGCCCGGCCGCCCTCGTGCATGTCGGCGGCCAGCGGCCGGGCCGTCAACGCGCAGTCCGGCCCCAGCGGGAACGGCAGTTCCTGGCAGCTGAGGTCCTGCTTGGGGAAGTTCTGCACCGGCAGCGACAGCCCCCGGTAGTTCTGGTTGACCACCATGCCCGCCGGGTCCGGCGTCCCGTTCAGGAACGCGCGGGCGTCCGGGTCGGCGTCGATCCAGGTCCACAGGGTCGCGGTCATGTCCAGGTCGACCGACGGCACGAGGACGTCCAGCGTGTTCATCAACGCGCCGTAGGTCTTGAAGTCCGGGTTCAGGTCGAGGAACTCCGGGTCCTCGTTGAGCCGCCGGTGGTTCTTCGCCAGGTACGGCTGCTTGCCCGGCACCGCGTCCCGGTACGACTGGGTGAGCAGCTTGGCGACGAGCCTCGGCGTCAGCTTCAACTCGGTGATCAGCTGCCCGTCGCGCTGCCACACCGCCGGGTCCGTCTCCACCGCCGGCCCGCGCGACTGCCGTTCCATGACGAACGCGATCGCCAGCCCGGACACCGCGACGGGCGCGTGCACCACCGGGCGTTCCGGCGTGCCCGGCTGGGGCTCGGTCATGAACACCATCCCCGGCGCCGCCGACGCGAGCCGTTCGCGGCTGATCCGGTCGGGCACCCTGGTGAAGCCGAACACCGTGCCGCCGTTCGCGCACAGCGCGGGCTGCCAGCGGCCGACCGCGTCGGCGACGAACTCGTGCCCGGCGAGCGTCCGCTCGGCCGCGCCGATCGGACAGGCCACCCCCACCGGCCGGAAGTCCAGCTTGATCGGAACGGCCTGCTCCCAGTTGGTCCGGCTCAGCGGCGAGGAGTCCAGGTTGTTGCTGGTGTGGTCGACACCGGGCTTCCTGCCGTTGACCTCGGTGTCACCGCGCGGCACGACGACCAGCCAGCAGTGCCGCGGCTTGCCCTGGTCCGGGCCGGACGCGCGGACCTCGCCGCAGCCGAGGCCGAACGCCTCCAGCGCGGTCTGCACCTCGAAGTCGACTTCACCCGTGCCGTCGGCGCGGGTCTTGGCGAACGGCACCTCGTTGGTGGTGCCCGCGTCGAAGAACGTGCCGAACGACGTGGTCTTCTGGCCCTTCACGGAGTGGAACTCGGCGTAGGCGGCGCCGTTCGCGGGAACCGGTGTGGTCTCGGCCGGGTCCTTCGGGTCGCTGTAGGCGATCTGCCTGCTCTTGGTGAAGTTGCCCAGGCCCAGACCGGCCTGCCCCTCCAACCCGCCGAACTGGCACTGCTCGCGGGTCGGGCCCTTCGGGTCGTCACCCCAGCACTGCATGATCTGGAGGTAGTCGGTGGCGAACCGGCCGACCGGACCGGTCTCCCGGCCGCCGGTCCAGCTGACCCGCACGGTCTGGTTGATCAGGTCCCGCGTGTGCGACACCGTGACGCGCAGGTCCGGGAACTTGTCCCGGCCGGGCACCGTGACTTCGGACGTCGAGGGTTGGGACGTCGAGGGTTGGGCGCCGACCGGAGCCGCCGGCACCAGGGCGATCCCGGCGGTCACGAGGAGTGCCGCCAGCGTCAACCGGATGAGCTTCATCTGCCCTCTCCCCGTCCGCGCAGCCGCCGGGCCACCAGCGGCGGTCCCACCACGAGCGCGACGAGCAGCACACCCGCCACCGCGACCAGCAATGCCGTGTTGTCCTCACGCAGATCCACCGAGACCGGGGTCGCGTAGGCCTCTTCGCGGGCACGCCGTGCGACCTTGGCGGTGCTCTCCCCGGCCGCCACGTCCTCGACCACGGCCGCCTCTTCCCCGGCCGCCGCCTGCTCCTCGACCACGGCGGCCTCTTCCTGTTCCGCCGCCGCCGCCTCACCGCCGCCGGTCCGGGTGGCCTCCTTCGCGCCGCCGGTGCCGTCCTCGCACTGGATCGGCCCCTGCTTGTCGCAGTCCTTCGGCTGCGGCGCGGTCACCGCGAGGGTGTTCGTCCCGTCCGCCGAGAAGGTCGGGTTGTTGCACTTGCTGATGTCCTTGTTCTGCCTGGTCGTGCCGGGGATCTTGGCGACCTGGTCCATCCCGGCCCGGACCAGGTTGATCGGCAGCGGCGAGTACCCGAGCAGGTCGGCCTGCTGCTGCCCCTCGCACAGGAAGTAGTAGGCGAAGTCGGACAGGGTCCGGCCCTTGTCCTTGGTGAACTTCGCCGTCTCCTTGGTGGGCAGGACCATGTAGCTGTAGCTGGCCATCGGGTAGCTGCGCGCGTCCTGGTTGCCGTAGACCTGGCTGAGGTCCTGGGTCAGGTCGGTCTCGTTCACCTTCGCCGCGAGCAGCGCGACCGCGACCGCCGACGACTTCGGCTCGACGTAGTACCCCTTGGCGTTGAGCAGCTTCACCACCGGGAACGCCGCGGCGCGGGCGTAGGAGTACTCGACGTAGGTGATCGAGCCCTCGGTGCCCTCCTGCCGCACGTAGTTGGCGACGCCGATGGACAGGTCCTGGCCCACCATCGGCGGGATCTTGGGGTAGTTGGACGTGAACCCGCACGGCGTGGCGCGCTTGGCCCGTCGGCAGAAGTCGTCCCACAGCCCCGGGTGCTGGCTGGCCATCCAGGAGGTGAACTGCGCGGTGCTGCCCGAGCCGTCCGACCGCACCACCGGCACGACCTTGCGGTCCGGCAGCTTCAGCCCGGGGTTGTCCCGGGCGATCGCCGGGTCCGCCCACGTGGTGATCACGCCGGTGAAGATCTTGGTGACGACCTCGCCGGACAACCGCAGGTTGGTGACCCGCTTGCCGCCGATCTTCAGGTTGTACATCAGCGACGTGCCGCCCGCGACGATCGGCATGTAGGCGTACGTGCCCTCCGCCGGCGGCACGTCACGCACACCGCCGTCGGTCAGGCCGTACGGGATCTCCGACACCGCGAAGTCGACCTGGCCGGCCTTGAACTGGTTGCGGCCGGTGCTGGACCCGCTGCCGGTGAAGCTGATCCGCATCCCGTACTGCGCGACGTTCGTGCGCCACTGGTCGATCGCGTTGCTGCTCCACGTGGAGCCGCTGCCGCTGATCGGCGTGTAGCTCTGCGCCGACGCGGCCGGTGCGGCGACGGTCAGCACCAGGCCGACGACGGCCAGCAGGCTCAAGGGCCGGGTGATCATCTCTCTCCTCACTTCGACCGCCCGCCCCGGCCGCGGCCACCGACCACTCGGGCGAGCACGAACAGGACCAGCACCAGGCCCATCAGCACTGCGGCGGCGCCGAAACCGCGTTGCTTCATCGTTTCCTCCGACGACGTGACCATCTGGAAGGTCGCCAGCGGCAGCGACACCTGGGAGTCGACGAACGGGTTCCAGTTCAGGAACGGGGTGAAGCCGGCCGTGATCAGCACCGGCGACGTCTCACCGACACCGCGTGCGGTGGCCAGCAGCACGCTCGTGGTCAGGCCGGACCGCGCCGTCGGCAGCACCACGTGCCACACCGTGCGCAGTTGACCGGCGCCCAGTGCCAGCGAGGCTTCCTTCAGCGAGCTGGGCACCATCCGGAGCACCACGTCCGCCGCACGGATCATGATCGGCAGCATCATCACGCTGATCGCGCAGCCCGCGGCGAAGCCGGAGCGCTCGAAGCCCAGCCCGAGGATCAGCGCCGCGTAGACGAACAGACCAGCCACGATGGACGGCAGGGCGGTCATCGCCTCCACCACCGTGCGCACCACCCGGGTGAAGAAACCCCAGGTCTCGTTGAGGAACACGGCACAGGCCAGTCCCAAGGGGACGGTGATGACCAGGGCGATGGTGATCTGCATCAGCGTGCCGACGGCGGCGTGCATCACCCCGCCGAGCTCCAACGGGTCCAGCGTGCCCGCGTGCGCCATGTCGTCGGTGAAGAAGTTGAGGTGCGCCAACGCTTCCGCGCCCATGACGATCGGGTAGGCCACGATGAACACCAGCGCGCCGAGCGCCACCAGCGCGAAGCTGTGCACGACCGCGGAAGCGAGCCGGTCGCGCACGGCCAGCGCGTCGTCGTGCAGCGAGATCAGCAGCGCGTACAGGCCGAGGAACAGGGCGTAGGCGATCGCGATGAACGCCATCGCACCGCTGAACGGCGCGATCTGGTCGAACAGCAGGCCCGTCGACGCGATCGCGGCCGCCGCCGCGCCCAGTGCCGCCCCGAGGTCCGACCGCCGCGCGGCGCCCGTCACCCGGCGCACTTCCGGTGTCGTCATGTCAGTCACTCCCCTGGCCGGACCGGCTGCGCGCGATGACGGCGGAGGCCACGAAGTTGACCACCAGCGTGAGCACGAACAACGCCAGACCGGCCGCCATCAGCGCGGACAGGCCGAACGGGCTCGCCGCGCCCCACTGCTGCGCGATGAGGGCGGACACGGAGTTGCCGCCGCTGCCCAGGATCTGGGTCTGGATGGCGAAGACCGGCGCGATGATCATGGCCACCGCGATGGTCTCGCCGAGCGCCCGGCCGAGGCCGAGCATCGTGCCGCCGATCATGCCGCTGCGCCCGAACGGCAGCACCACGCTGCGGATGACGCCCCACCGGGTGGCGCCGAGCGCGTACGCGCCCTCGCGTTCCCCTTGCGGCGCCTGGGTGAACGACTCGCGCATCACCGAGCAGATGAACGGCATCACCATGAACCCGACGACCAGCCCGGCCCAGAACGTCGAGGTGACGTAGGCCGAGTCGGTGGACAGGGGGTTGTCCGGGTCGGCGCCCTCGACGTCCAGGAACGGGATCCAGCCGAACTGGATCGACAGCCACCGCGGCACGTCCACGCCCTGCCACTGGAGGAACGTCGAGCCGAACAGCCCGTAGACGACGCTGGGCACCGCGGCCATCAGGTCGACCAGGCTCGTCAGTGCCTGCCTGATCCGCGGCGGGGCGTACTCGGAGATGTAGAGCGCCACGCCCAGCGCCAGCGGGAACGCGATCACCAGCGCCACGGACGCGATCAGCACCGTGCCGACCAGCACCGCCGCGATGCCGAAGTCCAGCGAGTCCGGCTCCCACGTCTGGGTGGTGAAGAAGTCGAAGCCGGCCTCGGAGATCGCGTCCGCGCCGCGGGTGGCGAGGAAGAGTCCGACAGTGGCCATCACCACCAGCACCGCGAGCCCCGCCACCCGCAGGACCGACCGGAACACGCGGTCGATCCCGCCGGAAGGCCCCACGCGGCGACGTGGGCCGTCGGCGCGTTCCGTGGGCGGTGGACTGAGGGTCACGGTCATCTTCGGGAACTCCCGAGTCGGCGGGCCGGGGTCGGTGGCTTCGTCGTGCTGCGCTGGTTCGGCGCAAGCAGAACCCGCCGAGTTTTCGCGGTCCGGATGCGGCCGTGAACAACGGACGAACGCGGGAAAGGGATTGGGGTCCGATACGCCGATCGGCAGCGCGGTGAATACCCGGATTCCCGCATCAGAATTGCTCCACCGGCGCACGGCCGACGGTCGGCGCGAGCTCCACGAGTTCGAGAAAACTGCGGCACGCGTACTGGGCCTGGATCCGCCGGTGATAACTGCGGCTGGACACGGCGAGGACGCACCCCTCCAGCCGCAGCCGCCAGGACCACAACTTCGCGTCACGGGACATCGTCGTGGTGCTGTCGATCAGGCGTTCACGCAGCTCATCGACCGAATGGACGCAGGCTTCGACGGTCGGGAAGACGATCGCGGACTGACCGAGACTACGGTTGTTGGCCGACAGGAAGCGCCACGTGACACCGGAGTCGGCGGGTCTGTAGAGCTGGAAACGGGCAGCGGCCATCGGGTTTTCCCCCACTCATTCGTGCGCCCCCGACGCCATGTCGAATGCTCGGTTTCACGGGTTGACGCGGGGTCAACAACCGGCGTCCGGCAGGTGACGGTCATCCTCACGGCGAACGGCCAACCACCCGGCCGTCACGGACGGAAATTGGTCCGTCACGAATACTCGCGTAGTCCGTCACGGACAATAATCGGACGACTCCGAAAATGGACGAAGCCGTCGGTGGTAGCACTTTCGGCCGATACGGAGCGGTTCGCCGGCTCGTACCATGGCCCGGTGCGCGAACTGCTTCGCTCGGTGTGGCGGGAGCCCCGGCCGGTCCCTCCGTCGCCCCGGGCGTGGTGGGACTGGGCGCTGGTGGCCGTGCTGGTGCCGCTTGCCGTGGCCGAGGGGGTGCTCCGGGCCGACCTCTCCGACCGGGTGTTCTCCGTCGTCGTGGACATCGGTCTCATGTCGACGCTGTTGTGGCGCCGGTCCAGGCCGTTGGCGGCGGTGGCGGTCGCGTTCGGTGGCGTCGCGGTGTGCTCGGTCGTGATGGGGCGTGAGTTCCCCGACCAGGACGTGATGGTCTACCTGCTGCTGTTGCCGTTCGCGTTGTTCCGCTGGGGTTCCGGGCGGGAGATGGTGCTCGGGGCGGCGATCATGCTGGGCAAGGTGGGGTTGTCCGCGGCCTTGGGCCACCTGCTCCCATCGGACGCGCTCGCCGGGGTCATCGTGCTGTTCTCCGCGATGACGTTGGGCGCCGCCGTGCGCTACCGGTCCCGGGCTCGTGCGCGCGAGCTGGACCAGGTGAAGCTGGTGGAGCGGGAACGGCTGGCGCGCGACCTGCACGACACCGTCGCCCACCACATCACCGCGATGGCCATCCGGGCACAGGCCGGGATCGCGACCGCCAGCACCGACCCGTCGGCCGCGGTGGACGCGCTGCGCGTGATCGACGCCGAGGCCGGCCGGGCGCTGGACGAGATGCGGAGCATCGTCCGCATCCTGCGCACCGAAGGCCCGGTGGACCCGGTGGACCTGGCACCCAACCCCGGCGTCGCGGACCTCGGGCGGCTTGTGTCGTTGTCGCGCGGCGGGCCGGCCGTCGCGGTGGAGGTGGACGGCGAGCTGGACGACCTGCCGTCACCGGTCGCCGCGGCCGTCTACCGGTTGGCGCAGGAGGCGGTCACCAACGCGCGGCGGCACGCCCGGCACGCGACCCGCATCGACGTGCGCGTGGTGGCCGACGACACCGAGGTGCGGCTGCGGGTGAGTGACGACGGCGAGCCGCGTGCGTCCGGTGCGCCGGGCTACGGGCTCATCGGCATGAGCGAGCGCGCGAACCTGCTCGGCGGCACCTGCGCGGCCGGACCGAACGCCGACCGGGGCTGGACCGTGACGGCCGTGCTGCCGAGGTCGTCCCGGTGAGCATCCGGGTGCTGGTCGCCGACGACCAGGAGATCGTCCGGACCGGGCTCGCCATGATCCTCAACGCCCAGCCGGGCATCGACGTCGTGGGTGAGGCGGCGGACGGGCGCGAGGCCGTCGACCTGGCCCGCCGGCTGCGCCCTGACGTGTGCCTCTTCGACATCCGGATGCCGGTGCTCGACGGCATCGAAGCCACCCGCCGCCTCGCCGGACCGACCGTCGACCAGCCGCTCGCGGTCGTCGTCATCACGACGTTCGACCTGGACGAGTACGTCTACGCCGCGTTGCGTGCGGGCGCACGCGGTTTCCTGCTCAAGAACGCGGGAGCGGACATGCTCACGCGTGCGGTTCACGCGGCAGCGGCCGGGGACGCGTTGATCGCGCCGAGCATCACCGCCCGGTTGCTGGCGGCGTTCGCCGAGAACGAGCCCGCGACGCCACCGCCCCAGCCGATCGATCCCCTGACCGGCCGGGAGGAGCAGATCCTCGTCGCGGTGGCGAGCGGGCGGACCAACAACGAGATCGCCGGCGAATTCCACATCACGCTCAGCACGGTCAAGTCCCACATCGCCAGCCTGATGACCAAGCTGGGCGCGCGGAACCGCGTCGAGATCGCGATGTGGGCCTACGAGACCAATCGCGTGCGGTCCAGGTAACGCCGAAAGTACGACGCCAGTACGACGCCGCGGTCGCACCATCGGCCACCGGAACCCCGGCCCAACGCCCGATGATCCAGGCCCGTCCGGTCGGCACGATCAAGGCCATGACAACGAGAACCCAGGTCAAGCCGCAGTGGCGCATACCCGCCGCGCTGATCCTGCTAAGCGCGATCCCGGTCGTGGCAGGCATGTTTCGGACGGTCCAGCTGGTCGCGGGGGCGGAGGTCACGCCGGACAACGCCCGGTTCTTCGCCTCACCCGTGCCGGTCTTGCTGCACATCGTTTCCGTGACCGTGTACTGCGTCGTGGGCGCGTTCCAGTTCGTCCCCGGCCTGCGCGGTCGCCGGTCCGGGTGGCACCGCCTGGCGGGTCGGTTCCTCGTCCCCTGTGGGCTGGTCGCGGCGGCGTCCGGCCTCTGGATGACGTTGTTCTACCCTCACGGCCCGGCGGTGGGCGACCTCCTCACCGTCATCCGCGTCGGGTTCGGCACGTTCATGTTCGTCGCCCTGATCCTCGGCCTGATCGCAATCCGCAAACGCTCCTTCACCACCCACCGCGCGTGGATGATCCGTGCCTACGCGATCGCTCTGGGGGCGGGTTCGCAGGCCGTGATCATCGGCACCTGGATGCTCGCCGTCGGCCCGCCGGACGAGTTCGCCAACGCCCTGCTGATGGCGGCGGCCTGGACACTGAACCTCGCCGTGGCCGAACGCGTCATCCGCCGACGTTGACGGTCGGCTGCGTCGTTGACGGTGGCCGGCGTCCGAATGACCTCAACTGCTTGTCGGACAACGGCCGTCCAGGGCTCCTCACGGACCTCCACGGTCGATCATCATGCCAACAGCCGGCTCAGCCGCGCAGGCGGCGGACGACGTACCTGGCGTCACGGCCGACGCCGCGCAAAGTGGCCGACGACAAGGTGCGCTGCCACTCCAGACCCACATAGCCCAGACCCCGGTGGGTTGTCGAGATGCCCGCACGGTGTTGTGGATAGCCGTCGGGGTCCAGTGCGGCCGTCGACTCCAGGTACGAGAGACCCGGCCGGTAGCCGGTGGCGAGGATGATCGCGTCCAAGGGTTCCCGGGTGCCATCCGACCAGGTCACGGTCGTGGCGTCCAGGTTGGTGAACATGGCCCTGCGGTCGGGGTGGCCCGATTCGAACGCGGACCGGTAGACGCCGGTGTCCAGCACCGGTGTGGAGAACTGCTCGGGGAGCCACCGGCCGATCGGCGCGGCGTCCACGCCGGTGACCTTCAACCACCAGTGCAGGTCACGGCCCGCCGGCCGTTGCGACGCGAAACGGACCGGCTTCCGACTCGCCAACGTCACCCTGGCCACTCGCGCCAACTCGACCGCGATCTGCACCGCGGAGTTGCCCGCGCCCACCACCACGATCCGCTTGTCCCGGTACGGAACCGGATCGCGGTACTCGGCCGCGTGCACCACCGAGCCGGTGAACGTGTCCAGTCCGGGCAGCGCGGGACGGTAGGGAGCGCCGAAGCCGCCGGTGGCCGCGATCACCCGACGCGCCGTCAGCGTCCGGTCGGCCAGCGTCGCCTCGAACCCACCGTCGGCGGCCACGACCTTCTCCACCCGGTGACCAGTGCGGATGTCGACGTCGAGGTGGTCCGCGTACCCGGCCAGGTAGTCCACCACCTCGTCCCGCGTCGGGTACCGGTCCGGGTCACCGCCGAACGCCAACCCCGGCAGCGAGCAGTACCTGGCCGGGGAGAACAACGTGAGGCTGTCGTAGTAACCCGCCCACGACCCGGTCGGACGTTCGCCCGCCTCCAGCACCACCGGCCGACCACCCACCGCCTTCACCGCGTGCGCGGCGGCCAGACCCGACTGGCCACCGCCGATCACGATCCACTCTTCCATCGACATGAGTCGATAGTATCGGCTTTTCCCGTAATGACGATAGATCTGGGATGCTGGTCCCATGGCGGAACTGGGCGAGCACTCACGCCGCTTCCTCAAAGCGCTGGCCGGCGAGACCAGGCAGCAGCTGATGGAGGCGTTCAGCGGCAACGCCGAGCTGACCGTCGGCCAGGTCGCCGAACGGGCCGGCATCGCGCAGTCCACCGCGTCCGAGCACCTGGCCATGCTCCGCGAAGGCGGCCTGCTCACCGCCCGCCGTGACGGCAAGACCGTCTACTACCGCGCCAACCCAGCCGGGATCGCCGCGGCGCTCACCGAACTCCAGGGCTACCTGGCCGTCTGCTGCCCACCGACAGAGTGAACGGGCGCGCGAAACAGTCCGCGCGCCCTCACGTAAATCAAGCCCACAGGATCAGAAGTCGAACTTGTCGATGTTGCCCTGGTCGAACACGGTGGGCGGCCCGAGCACGACGATGCCGTCGGCGCCGATGGTGTACTCGCCGAGCTTGCCCGCCTTGAACTTCTCGCCCGACGCGCCCGTGATCTGGCCGGACGCCAGCGCCGCGCCCGCGTACGCCGCCAGGTAGCCGAGGTCGGCCGGGCTCCACAGCGCGAACGACTTCACCGTGCCGTCCTTGACGAACTCACGCATCTGGTTCGGCGTGCCGAGCCCGGTCAGCGCCACCTTGCCCTTGTACTCCGAACCCGACAGGTAACGCGCCGCAGCCGCGACGCCGACCGTGGTGGGCGAGACGATGCCCTTCAAGTCCGGGTACGAGCGCAGCAGGCCCTGGGTCTCCTGGAACGACTTCTGGTCCTCGTCGTTGCCGTAGGCGACCGTGACGAGCTCGATCTTGGCGTACTCGGGCTTCTTCAGCTCTCCACGCATCAGCTCGATCCACGCGTTCTGGTTCGTCGCGTTGGGCGTCGCGGACAGGACCGCGATCTTGCCCTCGCCGCCGATCTGCTCCGAGATCAGCTTGACCTGGTTCTCCGCGATGCCCTCGGCCGTCACCTGGTTCACGAACACGTCCCGGCACTCCGGCTTGGTGTCCGAGTCGAACGTGACGACCTTGGCGCCCGCCTGCCGTGCGCTGTTGAGCGCGCCGCAGATCGCGTTCGGGTCGTTCGCGGACGTCACGATCACGTCGGTCTGCTGCTGCGACAACGTGTTGATGTAGCTGACCTGCGACGACGCGCTGGCCTCGGAGGGCCCGACCTCCTTGTACTTGCCCTTGAACTCCTCGGTCGCGGTCTTGCCACCCCCGTCGGCCACGGTGAAGTACGGGTTGTTGACCTGCTTCGGCAGGAACGCCACGTCGAGCCCCTCGACCAGCGCCGCGTCGGGGTTGGCCTGGCCGGTGGCCTGGTTGGCCGTGGGGCTGTCGTCGGAGCCGCGGGTGGTGCCACCGCACGCGGTGACGAGCAACGCCAGAACCGCGATCAGGCCGACGCGCACGGTGCGTTGGTGCTGTGACATGGAGCTTCCTCTCTCGGCAGGGACAAACGTCAGGCGGTGCGTTGTCGTCGTCGCCACCGGGTCCGCGCCATGCCGACCACGTTGGGCACCACGACCGAGGCGATGAGCAGCCCGCCGGTGACGACGTTGAGCGTGTCCGCGGCGACGTCGGCGAGTTGGAGGGCGTTGCGAACGGCGCCGAGCAGCAGCACGCCGGCCAGCACCCCGAGCAGGGTGCCGCGACCGCCGAAGATCGAGACACCGCCCAGCAGCACGGCGGCGACGACCGCGAGCTCCAGACCGGCGGCGTTGTCGGCCCGCGCGCTGGCGAACCGCAGCGTCCAGTACACGCCCGCCAGACCCGACACCGCGCCGGACACGACGAACAGCCAGAACTTCGCCCGCGCGACCCGGATACCGGAGAACGTCGCCGCCTCGGCGTTGTTGCCCATCGCGTACAGGGACCGGCCGAACGGGGTCGCGTGCAGCACCACGCCGAACACGACCGCCAGCACCAGCGTCACGACCGCCGCCCACGGCACGGACCCGCCGCCGACGGTGCTGCTCGCCGCGGTCGTCCAGCTGAACGGGAAGTCGGCCACGGCCTGGTCGCCCAGCACCACGAACGCCAGACCGCGGTACGCCGCCAGGGTGCCGATCGTGACCGCCAGCGACGGCAGCGCGAACCGCGTCACGAACACCGCGTTCACCGCGCCCAGCACCGCGCCGAGACCCACCACCAGGACCACGACCAGCTCCAGCGACAGGCCCGCCACCCACAGCTGCCCCATCACCGCGCTGCACAGGCCGAGCGTGCTGGCCACCGACAGGTCGATCTCCCCGGTGATGACGATCAGCGTCAACGGCAGGGCGATCAACGCGATCGCGACCACGTCCAGCAGCAGGAACTGGAAGTTCCGGCCACTGGCGAAGCCCTCGACCAGCACCCCGGCGACGACCACGACGGCGGCGAGCACCACCAGGAGCACGGTGTCCCAGCGGGCCAGCGTGGAACGCACGACGTCACGCGCCATGGGACGACCTCCCTCGCAAGCGGTTCGCCGCACGGACGGCCAGCAGCCGGTCCAGACCGATGGCGGCGAGGATCAGACCGCCGACGACGGCCTGCTGCCAGAACGGGTTGATCCGCAGCACCGCCAGCGAGCTGCCGATCGTGGTCAACAGCAACGCGCCGAGCGCGGCCCCGTACACGCTGCCGCTGCCACCGAAGATCGCCACGCCCCCGACCACGGCCGCCGCCACGACCTGGAGTTCGATCCCGGTGCCCACGGTGGCGTCGATCGTGCCGAAACGTGCCGCGTACAGGACACCGGCCAGCCCCGCCAGCGCGCCGCAGACGACGAACGAGGTGAACACCCGCCGCCCCACCGGGATGCCGGACAGGCGCGCGGCGGCCGGCTCGGAACCGATCGCGTACAGCTCACGGCCGCTGCGGTAATTGCGCAGGTAGAACCCGACCGCCAGCATCACGGCCAGCGCGATGAGCGCCAGCACCGGGACACCGAGCACGGTCCACGTGCCCAGGCCGAGGAACGAGCGCGGCATGTCCGAGGCGTTGATCTGCTCGCCACGCGCCCACGAGTGGTCGATGCCGCGGAACGCGTAGAGCGTGCCGAGCGTGATCACCAACGCGGGCACCCGTGCGGCGGCCACCAGCACGCCGTTGACCACACCGCACACCGCGCCCAAGCCGACACCCACCAGGACGGCCACCACGGTCGGCGTTCCCGGCGCGGAGCTGAGCAGCTTGCCGGTGGCGAACGCGACCAGCCCCAGCACCGCGCCGACCGACAGGTCGATGTTGCGGGAGATGATCACCACCGTCTGCCCGACCGCGAGGACCACCAGGATCGCCGCGCCGAGCATCAAGTCCCGCAGGCTCTGCGGGGACAGGAAGTTAGGACTGTCCACAGTGGTCACAAGCACCAGCAGCCCCAGCGCGACCACGATGCCGAACTCACGTGCCAGCCACAGTTTGTGGACGAACCGCGACCCGTTCTCCCGGGCGCTCACGCCGACACCCGGCCCGTGGCGGCGAACATGACCGACTCCTCCGTCGCCTCGTCACGGGTCAACGACGCGGTGATCCGTCCTTCGTGCATGACCAGCACCCGGTCGGCCATCCCGAGCACTTCGGGCAGCTCGGACGACACCATCAGCACCGCGACCCCGTCGGCGGCCAACCTGGACAGCAACCGGTGCACCTCGGCCTTCGTGCCCACGTCGATGCCCCGCGTCGGCTCGTCCACGATCAGCACCTTGGGATCGGTGGCCAGCCACTTGGCCAGCACGACCTTCTGCTGGTTGCCACCGGACAGTGTGCCGACCGCGTCCGACAGCCGCCCGTACTTGACCTGCAACCTCTTCGTCCACTCCCGCGCCGAACGGCGTTCGCGCCCGCCGCCGAGCAAACCCAAGCGGGACAACGGCTTCAGTCGGGTTAGCGTCGCATTGCGCTCGATCGACAGCTCCATGACCAGCCCCTGCTGGCGACGGTCCTCCGGCACCAGCGCGATCCCGGACGCCACCGCCGCGGCCGGTGAGCCGACCGGAAGCCGTTTCCCGGCCACCCGCGCCTCGCCCTCGTCGTAGCGGTCGATCCCGAACACCGCCCGCACCACTTCACTGCGTCCGGCGCCGACCAAACCTGCCAACGCGACGATCTCGCCCGCCCGCACCGAGAACCCGATGTCGGAGAACACCCCGTGCCGGGTCAACCCGTGGACCTCCAGCACCACGTCACCAGGCTCGACATCCTCCTTGGGGAACAACGTGGACACGTCACGCCCGACCATCCGCCGCACCACCTGGTCGACGGTCAGGTCGGCGACCGGGTCGGTCGACACCCACGTGCCGTCCCGCATCACCGTGAGCCGTTGGCACAACGAGAACACCTCGTCGAAGCGGTGGGAGATGAACAGCACGGCCGCACCCTGCTCACACAGGGCACGGGCCACCGCGAACAGCCGCTCCACCTCCACCCCGGACAACGCGGCGGTCGGTTCGTCCATCACCAGCACGCGCGCATCCAGCGACAACGCCTTGGCGATCTCGATCAACTGCTGGTCCGCGATGGACAGACCACGCGCGGGACGGTCCGGGTCGATGCGCACACCGAGCCGGTCGAACAGCCGCACCGCGTCCGCCTTCATCGCCGCCCGGTCGATACAGCCGAACCGACCCAACGGCTGCCGGCCCATGAAGATGTTCTCCGCCACCGAAAGGTCCGGGAACAGCGTCGGCTCCTGGTAGATGACCGCGATCCCGGCCGCCTGAGCCGCCGCGGGCCCGGTCAGCCGCAACTCCCGGCCGTCGAGCACGATCACGCCCGTGTCCGGCTCGTGCACACCGGCCAGCATCTTCACGATCGTCGACTTGCCCGCGCCGTTCTCCCCGACCAACGCGTGCGCCTCACCGCCGTGCAGCGGGAACGACACCTCGCGGACGGCCGCCACAGCGCCGAACGACTTGGAGACACCCCGCACCTCCAGCAGTGGAGCCGCGCGTTCCCCGCCCATTCGGCACCCCCATGACTGAAATGTTTCAAGTCAATGCTGACCTTGGAGGCTAGGCCTGGCAGGGAGGAGCGTCAACGGTTCGGCCGCGACTCCACCTGTATGCGGCACGTTTCAACCCGACTGTCGCATAAGGCCCGACATCGTCCACATCGGACGGGGGTTACGCGACCCCACCGAGTGGACGCAGGCGGGTGGAGTCCCGCACGACCAGCTCCGGCTCGAACACCCGCTGCTCGTGCACGTGGCCCACGGAATGCCGCGCCTCGGCCAGCATCAACTCCGCCGCCGTGCGACCGAGGAGTTGGCGGGGCTGGGCGACCGACGTCAGCGGCACGGCGGCGGCGGCGGCGAACTCGATGTCGTCGTAGCCGACGATCGCGAGGTCTTCGGGTACCCGAAGACCGAGCCGCACCGCCTGCTGGAGCAGGCCGAGCGCGAGCATGTCGTTGGCGCAGAACGCCGCCGTCGGACGCCTGGACACTGGCAGCCCGGCCAGTCGCTCCCCCGCCCGCCTGCCCTCGGCGACGTCGAGACGCGTCGTCTCCAGCAGGGTGAGCGGCTCGGCGTCGGCGCGGGCCAAGGCCTGCTGCGCGCCCGTGATGCGGTCCTCGACCTGGCCGATCGAGCGCGGTCCGCCGACGAACGCGATCCGGCGGTGCCCGGCGTCGAGCAGGTGGGACACGGCGAGGTCGCCGCCCAGCACGTCGTCCACCGACACCGAGCAGCGGTCCGGGCCCGCGCCGCGGTCGACGACCACGACGGGCGTGCCCCGGCCGGCCAGCGCGGCGATCCGCGGGTCGTCCGCGTCGACGGGCGTGATCAGGATGCCCTCGACCCGTTGCTGCTCCAGCAGGTCGAGGTACATGGCCTGGCGGACGCGGTCCTCGCCGCCGTCGCACAGGAACAGCGCGAGCCCGGCCGCGTCGGCCACCTGCTGCGCGCCCGCCGCGACGTCGGTGAAGAAGGGGTTGCGCGCGTCGAGGACCACGTAGGCGAGGGTGCGGCTGGTGCCGCCGCGGAGCTGCCGGGCCGACTCGTTGCGCACGAAGCCCAGCTCGGCGATCGCGTCCACCACGCGCTTGCGGGTGCGCTCGGCGACCATGTCCGGCCGGTTGAGCACGTTCGACACGGTCCCCAGGGACACCCCGGCGCGTGCGGCGACGTCCTTCATGCTCGGCGCGGCCACTCCGGCACCCCTCCTCCGTGCTCGACGCGGACGTGGGATGAAACGTCCAAGCACTGGCTTCGCGGCGAGTTTAGCAGCAGGATCGACAGTCCGACCGGTACCGGATCCGCCCTGTACAGGACCGTTGTGAAACGTTCCAAAGTGGGCTAACGTCGGTGCTGCCGGTTGACCCAGCTGTCGAGAGGAACGACGTGTGATGTCCCCACAGGAGGTGCTGTCGGGTCTCGACGGGTTCACCATCGAGGTGCCGAGCTGGGCGTACGGGAATTCCGGCACCCGGTTCAAGGTGTTCAGCACGCCGGGCACCCCGCGGGACCCGTTCGAGAAGATCGCGGACGCCGCGCGCGTGCACGCGCTGACCGGGTTGGCGCCGCGCGTGTCCCTCCACATCCCGTGGGACCGGGTCGAGGACTACGGGGCGCTGGCAGCGCACGCCGAGGAGCACGGCGTCCGGATCGGGGCGATCAACTCGAACCTGTTCCAGGACGACGACTACAAGTTCGGCTCCCTGACGCACACCGATCCGAAAGTGCGCGCCAAGGCCGTCGAGCACCACCTCGAGTGCGTCGACATCATGGCGAAGACCGGGTCGACGGACCTGAAGCTGTGGCTGCCGGACGGCACGAACTACGCGGGGCAGGCGTCGTTGCGGGCCCGGCAGGACCGACTGGCCGACTCGCTCACGCAGATCTACGCGGCGCTGGAGCCGCACCACCGGCTGCTGGTCGAGTACAAGTTCTTCGAGCCGTACTTCTACGCCATGGACATCCCGGACTGGGGCACCGCGCTGCTGCACTGCCAAGCGCTGGGCGACCGGGCGCAGGTCGTGCTGGACACCGGTCACCACGCGCCGGGCACCAACATCGAGTTCATCGTCATGCAGCTGCTGCGGGCGGGCCGGCTGGGCGCGTTCGACTTCAACTCCCGCTACTACGCCGACGACGACCTGATCGTCGGCTCCGCGGACCCGTTCCAGCTGTTCCGGATCATGGCGGAGATCGCCTCGGTGGGCGGGCACCTGCCGGAGTCCGGGGTGAACTTCATGCTCGACCAGTGCCACAACATCGAGGACAAGATCGCGGGCCAGATCCGATCGGTCCTCAACGTCGAGCAGGCACTGGCCAAGGCTCTGCTCGTGGACACGGACGCGCTGACCTCGGCGGAGGAAGCCGGCGACGTGATCGGCGCGCACGACGTGCTGATGGACGCCTTCCACACCGACGTCCGCGGCGCGCTCGCCGACCGCCGCGAGGCCCGCGGGCTGCCGCGTGACCCGATGGCCGCCTACCGCGCCTCCGGCTACGCCGCCGAGATCGCCGCCGGGCGCATCGGCGGCACGCAGGCCGCCTGGACCTGATCCCCCTCGCCACCGCTCGTCCCCGAGGAGCTTCTCCAACATGACCGACAACCCGACCGTGGCGTCGCTGGTCGCCCGCTCGAACCGGCTGGGCGCCGACCCGCGCAACACCAACTACGCCGGCGGCAACACGTCCGCCAAGGGCGACGGGACCGACCCGGTCACCGGCGACCAGGTCGAGCTGATGTGGGTGAAGGGCTCGGGCGGCGACCTCGGCACGCTCACCCCCGCCGGCCTGGCCGTGCTGCGGCTGGACCGGCTGCGCGCGCTGGTGGACGTCTACCCCGGCGTCGACCGCGAGGACGAGATGGTCGCCGCGTTCGACTACTGCCTGCACGGCAAGGGCGGCGCGGCGCCGTCGATCGACACCGCGATGCACGGCCTGGTCGACGCGCCGCACGTGGACCACCTGCACCCCGACTCGGGCATCGCGCTGGCCACCGCCGCCGACGGCGAGAAGCTGACCGGTCAGTGCTTCGGCGACCGGGTGGCGTGGGTGGACTGGCGTCGCCCCGGCTTCCAGCTCGGCCTGGACATCGCGGCGATCAAGGCGGCGAACCCGCAGGCCATCGGCTGTGTGCTGGGCGGGCACGGGATCACCGCGTGGGGCGACACGTCCGAGGAGTGCGAGGCGCACTCGTTGGAGATCATCCGGACGGCCGAGGAGTTCCTGGCCGAACACGGTGTCGCGGAGCCGTTCGGCGCGATCGTTCCCGGGAACGAGCCGCTGCCCGAGGACGAGCGCCGGGCCAAGGCGGCGGCGATCTTCCCGACCGTGCGAGGGCTTGCGTCGACCGACCACCCGCAGGTCGGGCACTACACCGACGCCGACGTCGTGCTGGACTTCCTGGCCCGGGAGAAGCTGTCCCCGCTGGCCGAGCTGGGCACCTCGTGCCCCGACCACTTCCTGCGCACCAAGGTCAAGCCGCTCGTGGTCGACCTGCCCGCCACCGCGAGCGTCGAGGAGATCACCGCCCGGCTCAAGGAGCTGCACGCGGCCTATCGGGACGACTACCGCGCGTACTACGAGCGGCACGCCACCCCGGACTCCCCGGCGATGCGCGGCGCGGACCCGGCGATCGTGCTCGTGCCCGGCGTGGGCATGTTCTCCTTCGGCCGCAACAAGCAGACCGCGCGGGTGGCGGGCGAGTTCTACGTCAACGCCATCAACGTCATGCGCGGCGCGGAGTCCGTGTCGACGTACCGGCCGATCGCCGAGTCGGAGAAGTTCCGGATCGAGTACTGGGCGCTCGAAGAGGCCAAGCTGGCCCGGATGCCCAAGCCCAAGCCGTTGGCGACCCGCGTCGCCCTGGTCACCGGCGCGGCGTCCGGCATCGGCAAGGCCATCGCCGAACGGCTGGCCGCCGAGGGCGCGTGCGTGGTCGTCGCCGACCTCGACGGGGAGAAGGCCTCCGCCGTCGCCGCCGGGATCGGCAGCGCCGACACCGCGATCGGCGTGGCCGCGGACGTGTCGGATGAAGCAGCCGTCGAGCGGGCGTTCGCGGAGGCGGTGCTCGCGTTCGGCGGGGTCGACCTGATCGTGAACAACGCCGGGCTGTCGATCTCCAAGCCGCTGCTGGAGACCACCGTGCGCGACTGGGACCTCCAGCACGACGTGATGGCGCGCGGGTCGTTCCTGGTGTCACGGGCCGCCGCACGCGTGATGGTCGAGCAGGGCATCGGCGGCGACATCATCTACATCTCGTCGAAGAACGGCGTGTTCGCCGGACCCAACAACGTCGCCTACGGCGCGACCAAGGCAGACCAGGCCCACCAGGTGCGGCTGCTGGCCGCCGAACTCGGGCCGCAGGGCATCCGGGTCAACGGCGTCAACCCCGACGGCGTGGTGCGTGGTTCGGGCATCTTCGCCGGCGGGTGGGGCGCCCAGCGCGCCGCCGTGTACGGGGTCAAGGAGGAGGACTTGGGCGCCTACTACGCCAAGCGCACGCTACTCGGCCGCGAGGTGCTGCCCGAGCACGTCGCCGCCGCCGTCTTCGCGCTCGCCGGCGGTGATCTCTCCCAGACCACCGGGCTGCACATCCCGGTCGACTCCGGCGTCGCCGCCGCCTTCCTGCGCTGATGGGCGTGCGGATCGCGGCCGTCGACCTGGGCGCGTCCAGCGGGCGCGTGATGGCGTTCGACATCGCGGCCGACCGGGTGGACTTCGCCGAGGCGCACCGGTTCCCCAACGGGCCGGTGCGGCTCGGCGACACCCTGCACTGGGACGTGCTCGCGCTCTACCAAGGCGTGCTCGACGGTCTGCGGGCCGCCGGACCGCGACTGGACTCGGTCGGCATCGACTCCTGGGCCGTCGACTACGGCCTGTTGGACGCCACCGGGGCGTTGCTCGGCAACCCCGTGCACTACCGGGACGCGCGCACCGACGGAGTCCCCGACGCCGTCCACGCCCGCGTCCCGGCGGCCGACCTGTACGGCGTCACCGGGCTGCAAGTGTTGCCGTTCAACACCATCTACCAACTCGCCGCCGCGCAGGGCACACCGCAACTGGCGGCGGCACGGCAGCTGTTGTTGATCCCCGACCTGCTCGGGCACTGGCTCACCGGGGCACGCGTCACGGAGGTCACCAACGCCTCCACCACGGGTCTGCTCGACGCCCGCACCCGCACGTGGTCCACGGAGTTGATGTCCGGCCTGGGTATCGCCGAAGGGCTGTTCGCGCCCTTGGTCGAGCCCGGCACGGTGATCGGCGAACTCCTGCCGCACGTGGGGGCCGGTTCCGTCCCGGTGGTGGCGGTCGGGTCGCACGACACCGCGTCCGCCGTCGTCGGAGTACCGGCGACCACGCGGAACTTCGCCTACGTCGCCACCGGCACGTGGTCGCTGGTCGGGGTCGAGCTGGACGCCCCGGTGCTCACCGAAGCCGGTCGCCAGGCCAACTTCTCCAACGAGCTCGGCGTCGACGGCACGGTGCGCTACCTGCGCAACGTGATGGGCCTGTGGCTGTTGCAGGAGTGCCTGCGCGAGTGGGGCGATCCCGACCTGACGGGCCTGCTGGACGCCGCCGCGGGAGAACCGGGCTTGACGGCCGTGGTGGACGCGGGCGATCCGGCGTTCATCCCGCCCGGCGACATGCCGGCCCGGATCGCCGCTGCTTGCACCCGGACCGGTCAACCCGCACCGGGCACGCCCGCCGCGCTGGTGCGGTGTGTGCTGGACAGCCTGGCCCTGGCCCACCGCCGTGCGGTCCGCCAGGCCTCCGACCTGTCTGGCCAGCACGTGGATGTCGTGCACGTCGTGGGCGGCGGTGCGCGCAATCGCTTGCTGTGTCAGCTCACCGCGGACGCGTGCGGGCTGCCGGTGATCGCCGGACCGGTCGAGGCCGCGGCGTACGGCAACGCGCTGGTCCAGGCACGAGCGCTGGGCGTGGTCACCGGCGGTCTGCCCGAGCTGCGGGCGCTGGTGCGTGAGTCGACCGAACTGGTCCGGTACGAGCCGAACGGCGACCCGTCGGCCTGGCGGGCGGCGGAAGAGCGCCTGACCGCACGCGAGTCCGGAGCGGCCTGAACGACGGGGTGGTGCGGCCGTGGAACCGTCCGGCCGCACCACCTCGATCCATCAGCCCTTGAAGCGGACCGTGTACTCCCGTTGCGCGGTCCCGTCCTCGCTGGTCACGGTGACCTTCGCGGTCGGGTCGGAGTGGTCGGCCTGGTCGACCGCCACCTTCGCGTACGGGTCGGCCGCGACCGCGGTCACCTCACCCCGCCGTGCGTCGACCTGGTACGCCGTGGTGCCCGGGTCGAAGCCCGCGACCGGCGTGCCGTCCACCGCGAGCTGAGCCGCCGACGCTTCCGCCGACTGCCCGGGAGCCTTGGTGAACACCTCGATCTCGCTGATCGTCATGTACAGCGACGGCCGTGCGGTGAACACGACCCGGACCGCGTCGGTGGCCGATGCCCGCAGAGGCACCTCCACCACGGGCGCGGGCGCGCCGTCGCCGACGACCGGCACCACGTCACTCGCGTCGACCCACGTGCCGCCGGCGTCCCGCACCTGCACCCGGAGCGACTGCGCGTAGCTCGCGGTCGACCCGTCGCGGTAGAAGTGCACGACGACGCGGTTGACATCCCGTGCGCCCGGCAGTTGGTAGGTCAGCGTGTCGGACGGGTTCTTCGTGCCCGACCTCCAGTTGGACCACGCCTTGTCGTTCGTGACGCCGTTGCGCAGCCGGTCCGGGGAGTAGCCGGACTCGGTGTAGGTGGACGAGGCCCGCACGCCGTCTTCCAGCGCCGCGTTGGTCTCGACCGGCCGGGTGACCTGCACCCGTGCCGTCGCGGGCACCGTGGAACCGTCGACCACACTTGCCGTGCCTTGGACGGTCACCACGCCCGGCTCGGTGGTCGTCGGCATCGCCTGCCACGTCACCCGCAGCTCGGTGGTTCCGCCGTTCGTACCCACACCGATCACGGTGGCAGGCAAGGAAGGCGTGCCGCCGACGTACGCCTTCGCCCGTGCGGGCTGCGTCGACGCGATGGTGTCCACCGTGACGACCGCCGTAGTGTGGAAGGTCCGCCCGAGCGGATCGGTCGCGGTGCCCGGCACCCGCACGGTCCCCGGTCGGGACCACCGCGACACCGGCATCGGCTCCCACTGGACGGGCAGCGCGCCACCCGCGCCGTCACGGAGCTTCGCGGGCACGGTGGACGGCAGTTCGGGCGTCCGACCCGGCACGGTGAAGACCGCCGCGTCCTGCGCGCCCAGCACGGTCCGGTCCACCACGGTCCACCGCTGGTTCGCGCCGGAGGACGGCGTGAAGAGGCCCACCGGTGAACCGTCCGCGGTGGCTTGGCCGGTCACGTCGGGCAGTCGTCCGGTGGCGGCGTTGACGAACGTGTAGGTGCCGTCACCGGTCGTGGACATGATCCACTGCGCGGCCGGGTCGGCTTCCCCCGCCGGTTCGAGCACGAGACCGCTCCCGCGATCCGCCAACCGTTGCCCGCTCACCGCGTGCGACACCGTGTAGCGCTCACGGTTGCCGACGCCCTCGGTGACCTTCTCGACCCGCCACAACGCGCCCGCGTCGGACTGGTCGGCCGTCCGGATCACGGTCGAGCCGCCGTCGGCCGCCGGTGCCAGGGCCTTGCCGCTGTGCACGCCGGTCAGGCCGTAGACGTGGCCTTCCTGCACCAGCGCCGCGTCCTTCGACACGCCCTTGACCCCGTCGACCACGAACGTCGTCACCGACTTGGAGGGCACGGTCAGCGTGGCCGAACGGTCGTCGCCGACCCGCACCGGCGTGCCGCGCACCAGAGCACCGTTGACGTCGGACACCACAGGCGTCACGGTCGCGTGCGGCAGCACCACACCGAACCGCGACAGGTCCAGCTTCACAGCGCGCTGCCGGTCCGTGCTGTTGACGTGCACGACCGTTGCGGCGTCACCGGAGGCGGACACAGCGGCCATGCTGGACGTGTCGTCCACCTTGACCACGCGGTCACCGGGGCGGACGAAGTGGGTGAAGTTCCGGATCGTGTTGAACTTCGTGTTCGTGCCGACCGGGCACGTCTCCAGCGTGGCGTCGGGCGCGCAGTCGAACGGGACCTGGACGGCGCCCCAGTTCTTGCCCGCCGCGAACTGCGGGTTGTAGTCCTCGATGGCCTGCCACAGCAGCCACGCGGACGGCTCCAGCTCGCGCATGTCGGCCACGATCCGCTCGGCGATGCCGAGCCCCGGGTCCATGTCGGTGAAGCTGTGGCGGTTGCCCCAGGTGCCGTCCACCTCGCTCATCCACAGCGGCTTGTCGGCGCCCTTGGCGATGTCCCGCGACGACGTCCGGTCACCGGTGCCGTACGTGTGCACGTTGAGCTGGTCGATCGCCGCGCGCGTGTCGGCGTTGTAGCCGTTCCAGTTGGTCCGGAACCGGCCGGAGTCGGTCTCGTCCATCGCGGACAGGCGCGCGCCGAGCTGGGACTGGCTCAACGCCCGCTGGAGCGCGAGGACCACGCTCTGCTGGAGGGCCGGACCGGCGTGCGCGCCTTCCTGACGACCGCCGGTGGGCTGGCCGTCCGGACCGAGCTGCGTGCCCCAGTACGGGGTGTTCGGCTCGTTCAGCGGCTCGACGAGGTCGAACTCGATGCCGTGCTCGCGCTCGATGTGCTCGGACACCCGGACCAGGTACGTGGCGAACTCGTCCACCTTGTCCGGGCGGATCTGGTCGGCACTGGCGTTGAACCCGCCGGACACGTACCCGCTGACCGTCTGGAACCACGGCGGCGAGTTGCTGAACGCCTCCCAGGTGTCGACCTTGTCCTTGATCCGGTCGACCCACCACCGCTGGTTGGCGTCGGCGTCCCAGTCCCAGTGCTCCGGGTTGTCCGGGTCCCACCAGTCCATGTCCTCGCGCGTGGTGCCCTCCGGCGCGTTCCAGAAGCCCTCCATCGTCGCGCCGGCCTTCATGTAGTCCTTGCGGACGTCCGGCGCGTTGCCGCCGCCGATGTTGTAGCGGGCGATGTTGAGCCGCAGCCCGTCCTCGCCGAACAGCAGGTCCGCCAGCCGGTTGCGGACCTCGTCGGGGTAGCCGCCGGTGGCGTTGGCGAACCAGACCAGGCTCGTGCCCCAGCCCTCGAACGCGGCCTGCTGGTAGGACGGGTCGGGCCGGACCGTGACCGACTGCACCTCCCCTGCCTGGGCAATCGCAGCCGGAGGCCCGGCGGCGGCCAAGGCGCCACCCGCCAGCACGGCGGCCAGACCCAGGCGGGCGAGCCTGACGGGTGTTCTGCGAAGTCTCATCGTCGTTGATCTCCTCTTCAGAACGGACGGCCCTGCGGGGACGTCGTGGAAAGCGCTTTCCCGCTACGGAAAAGCGCTCCCCACGACTGCTTACATCACGGACCTACTGAACGGACAGGCGCGCGGTGATCGCACGCGTGTTGCCGTACACCACGTAAAGCAGCGGCGCGCACGCCACCAGCAGACCCACCAGCGGCTGGGCCAGCACGATCGCCACGGCGAGCCCGAGCACGACCACGTTCGCCAGACCGAGGTACCAGCGTCGTGCCACCAGCCACAGGCACGGCCAAAGAAGTGCGCGCACCCGCGCTGTGTCCGAAGTGGCAAGCACCAGGACAACCGCGATCACCGTGGCCACGACCAGCACGGACGCCGTCACGAAGAACGGCACCAGCGCCGGTCCCCACGAGGTGCGGGCCACCACGACGGCGTCGAAACCCAACACCGCCACCACCGCGGCACCGCCGAACCACACCGCCACGGCACGCCCGGCAGCACGCCGGTAGGCCGTGACGAACGGTCGCCACACCGTCGGCGGACCGTCGCCCAGAGCCGCGAAACAACCGAACACCCCGGCCAACGCGGGTGCGCAGAACCCCGACAGCACGACGAAGAACGGCCACGACGCGAGCGGATCCCGTACGACGGCCAGCGCCAGCAGCAACGGCGAACAGCCCACCGCCAGCAGCACGTTGGCCATCAGCCCGACGTACACCATCCCGAAGACCTTGTCGTAGGTCTCCTGGGCGGCGGGACGCAGCAGTCGCACGGCCACCGCGCTCACCCCTTGAGCCCGGTCGTCGCGATACCGCGGATGAAGTACCGCTGCCCCAACAAGAAGAGCAGCAGGATCGGCAGCACCGACAACACCGCACCGGTCATGATCATGGCGTACTCGGCGTCGTACTGGCCGACGAACGAGCGCAGACCAAGCTGCACGGTCCACAGTTCGTTGCTGGTCAGGTAGATGAACGGACCCATGTAGTCGTTCCAGGTGGTGACGAACGTGAGCAGCGCCAGGCTGGCGAGCGCCGGTTTCGACAGCGGCAGGATGATCCGCCAGTAGATCCCGTACTCGTTCAACCCGTCGATGCGCGCGGCCTCGCACAACTCGTCCGGGATCGACATGTAGTACTGCCGCATCAGGAACACGCCGAACGCGCCGAACGCCTGCAACAGGATGATCGACCAGTACGTGTTCGTCAGTTCCATCTTCTGCATCATGATGTACTGCGGCACCATGTACGCCTGCCACGGCACGGCGATCGTGGCGATGTACATCAGGAACAACGCGTTCCGGCCGGGGAACCGCACCTTGGCGAACCCGTACGCGGCGAAGCTGCCGGTGAGCACCTGCAACAGCGTGATCGTCACCGAGAGGAACAGCGAGTTGCCGAGGTAGGCGGCCAGCGGGATGCGGTCCCAGATGTCCACGAAGTTCGACCAGCGGAGTTCGTCCGGGATCCACTGGATCGGGACCGTGAACACCTCGTTGTTGCGCTTGAGCGACGAGGAGAGCATCCACGCGAACGGGACGAGCACGAGCAGTGCCACCACGACCATGGCGGTGTAGGTGAGCACCGGTCGGGTGATCCGCCACGCGAGGTTGCGGGTCTTGGCCGGAGGTGGCGGGTCGAGTGGCGGCGAGGTCGGCGGCACTTGGTGCAACGTGGTCATCAGCCGTTCCTCCGCTCGTTGAGGCGGAACTGGAGGACGGTCACGCCGAGCACGATGACGAACAGCACCAACGCTATCGCCGACGAGTAGCCGAAGTGGCCTTCGGTGATGCCCTCGCGGTACACGAGCTGGGAGAGCACCAGCGTGCTCCGCCCGGGTCCGCCGTCGGTCATGACGACGATGAGGTCCAGCACCTTGAAGCTCTGGACCGTCAGCATGACCAGCACGAAGAACGTGGTCGGCCGCAGCGACGGCAGGGTGATGTGCCAGAACCGGTGCCACGCGTTCGCGCCGTCCACCCGTGCCGCCTCGTAGTACTCCTCCGGGATCGACTGGAGGCCGGCCAGGTAGAGCACCATGTAGTACCCCATGTCCCGCCACACGCTGGTGATGATCACCGCGGGCATCGCCCAGTCGGTGCTCGCCACCCAGCCCGGCGGGTCGCTGACGCCGATCGCGCCGAGGAACTGGTTCACCGGGCCCATGGTGGGGTTGAACAGCATGTTCCACACCACGGCCACGGCGACCAACGACGTGACGTAGGGGAAGAAGGCCGCGGTGCGGAAGAAGGCCACACCGCGAATCTTCCGGTTGAGCACGATCGCCAGCCCGAGCGCGGCGAGCATGGTCAGCGGGATGTGCCCCGCCGCGTAGTACAGCGTGTTGCCCAGCGCGACCCGGAAGTTCTCGTCCTCCAGCATCTCGGCGAAGTTGTCGAGGCCGATCCACTCCGGCGCGCGGTAGGAGTCCCACTCCATGAACGCCAGGACGAACGCCGCGATCACCGGCACAAGGGTGAACAGGGCGAACCCGAGGAAGTTCGGGAAGATGAAACTCCAGCCGATGAGGGTGTTGCGCCGGGTCCGGCGGCGTTGTTCCGGACCTCGTGGCGGCGGCGCGGGCGGCGCTTTCGTCTTGGTCATTGCAGTGGCCATGCTCGTCCTCGTGCTGGTGTCGGCGGGCGTCGAGGTCGGGCCCGGCTAGTCGATGACCTTCTTGACCCGGTCGCGCATGGACTGGATGCCGTCCTCGACCGACTTCTCACCGACCATGATCAGTTCGTGCTCTTCCTTGAGGATCGTGTCCACGTCGGCGGTGTGCTCGCTGACCGGCATCTCCAGCATGGTCTTGTCCGGGGCGAGGGCCTTGGTGGTCTGCTCGCCGCTCGGCATGCCCTCCAGCGACGCGTACAGCTTGGTGATCTCGTCGGTCTGCAACGCGGGCAGGACGCCGATCTTCGCGATCGCCTTCGCGCCTTCGACGCCCGACGCGAACTCCACGAACTTCCGCGCGGTCTCGGTGTGCTTGGCGTTCTTGTTCACCGCGAACGCGGTCGGCGAGCCGAACGTGGTGACGCCGGACGCGCCCGGGCGCTGCGGCATGGGCGCGATGCCCCACTCGACCGCGGTGTCGCCCTTCTTCTTGGCGGCCAGGATGCCCGCCGTGTACCAGGTGCCCATCGGCAGCATCGCCGCCGCGCCGGTCTCGAACATGGTCCGGTAGTTGGCCTGCTGGGACTTCGCGCTGCCGAAGTCGAGCGCGGCGCCGGACTTCTGGAGGTCGAGCGCCATCCTGTACTGGTCGGCGAAGAACTCGAAGTCGCCCGTGATCTGGTCGCCGTCGTTCTGCGCCGCCGAGGTGGCCTGCACGACCGACCGCCAGACGTGGTGGTACGTGCCGTAGACCTTCTTGCCGTCCGCTTCCTTGGTGAGCTTCTTGGCGGTCTCGGCGTACTGGTCCCAGGTCATGTTCTCCGGGTAGGCGACGCCAGCCTCGTCGAACATCTTCTTGTTGTAGTAGAGCAGCCAGAAGTCCTGGCGGTAGGGCAGCGCGAAGTACTTGCCCTCCTGGTCGAAGGCGTCGAGCCCAGCCAGGTCGTCCTTGTTCTTCACCAGGTCGCTGACGTCGGCCAACTGACCGCGGCCCGCGTACCGGGCGTAGTCGATGACGTTCTTCATGGTGATCACGTCAGTGGTGTCACCGCCCGCGAGCATGGTGGTGACCTTGGTGGGGTAGTCCGGGGCCAGGATGTCGACCGGCTGGATCGTCACCTCGGGGTTGGCCGCCTCGAAGGCATCGAACATGGCCTTGAACTCAGGCGTGGTGTCCAGGTTCCACACCGCCACGCTCAACGTGACCGGGCCGCTCTCGTCGGCCGGGTCACCCGAACCACAGCCCGCCGTCACGAGCGACAACGCCGTGAGCGCGACCAGCGCCCCGCGGACGCGGCCCCGCCGACCTGCGCGTGGCTTGTTCGGAGTCATCATCGATCCCGTCCCTTTCCCAACATCATTCCGTGGTGGTGCGGCAGGTGCGCCGCGGTCGAGCCAATTCACGCGCTCTTCCCGAACGTGTCCGGGGTGACTGCGGCGCGAGGCGGGCGGCCGGACAGGTAGCGCTCCAGCTCGTCGATCGCGCTGTCGCTCATCCGCCTGGTTTCCGAACCCAGCGAGCCCGCGATGTGCGGGGTGATCATCACGTTGGGCAGGTCGTAGAGGACCGAATCGGCCGGCAGCGGCTCCGGGTCGGTCACGTCCAGGATCGCGTCGAGCCGGCCGGTGGCGCACTCCCGCTCCAGCGCCGCCGTGTCCAGCACGGAACCGCGCGCGGTGTTCACCACCGTCGCGCCGTCACGCAGCATCGCCAGCTCGGCGGCCCCGATCAGGTGGCGGGTGGAGCCCAGCTCCGGCACGTGCAGCGACAGCACGTCACTGGCCCGCAGCAGCTCCGGCAGCCCGACCAGCCGGCCACCCGCCGCCGTCACCTCGACCGGGTCCACGTACGGGTCGTACACCAGCACCGTCACGTCCATCTCGCGGAGCCGGTCCACCACCCGGCGGCCGACCCGGGAGAACCCGGCCACGCCGATCGTGCGATCGCGGTTGGTCAACTCGCCGCGTTTCGCCAGGTAGGACCAGTCGTCACGGTGCTTGCGCGCGTCCTGGGCGAGGAACGGCGCCTTCTTACCCGCGAACACGATGGCGGCCACGGTGAACTCGGCCACCGGGATGGCGTTCTCGTCGGCCGCCGTGGTGACCAGGATGCCGCGCCGCCACACCTCGTCGGTCACGAACGACCGCACGCTGCCCGCGCCGTGGAAGATGGCGCGCAGGTCAGGGGCCGCGGCCAGCCGCTCCGTGGTGAGCGGCGGGCAGCCCCACGACGTCAGCAGCACCTCCACCTCGTGCAGTCTGCGCCGCACCGCCGGTGAGTCCAACTCTGCCGTCGACACCGGGTCGGCGAGGCTGACCAGCCGGTCCAGCCGGTCCAGCTGCGCGGGGCCGAACTGCACTTGGAAGTGCTCCGGCTCCATCACCAGCAGCGCCTGTGGTCGTCGTGGTCCGTGGGTCACGCGGAGTCCTTTACGGCCGGAACGCTCGAAAGAGTGGCCCGATCATGTGTGATCGTGTTTTTCAAGTCAAGACTTGTTTCGTTCAGTTACGATCAGTTTCATCCAGGTGCACGAGCGAAGGTGAGCCGAGATGATCAACGCGGAGTCGAGCGCCGAACGGACCGTCGCGGGTCCGCTGCGGGCTGCCTGGGGTTCGCGAGCGGAGGCGTCGGCGCTGGCGGACGTGCTGCTGCCGCCGTCGACCGCGCTGCCCGGGTTCGCCGACCCGGAGCGGTGGCCGCCGAACGCCCTGACCAGGTTGGCGTCCGTCCTCGACCTGGCCCGCTCCGAACGCGGCACGCCGTGGCCGCAGCCGACCGCGTCCCAGTACGCGCGCTTCTTCCGCGACGGCGACGGCGACCGGACCGATTACGAGACACCGGTTTTCGACCTGGACCACCGCCTCACCCGCGCCGTCCTCGCCGCCCTCGTCAGCCGGGACGACGACCTGCTGGACGAGGTGGCCGACGGCGTCCTGCTGCTGTGCGAGCGCAGCACCTGGTGCTGGCCCGCGCACGAGGAGCACCACCGCTTGCGCGGCGCGGTCGTGCCCGACCCGGACCTCCCGTACCTGGACCTCGGCGCCGGGGTCGTCGCCGCGCAACTGGCCTGGCTCGACCACGTTCTCGGTGATCGCCTGGACGTCCGGTGGCCTGGCCTGCGCGCCCGCGTGCGCCGCGAAGTCCGGGTCCGCGTGCTCGACCCGTTCACGTCCCGACATGACTGGCACTGGCTCGGGCTCGACGGCGACGTGCACAACTGGTGCCCGTGGATCTGCGGGAACGTCCTGGTAGCGGCCCTGCGCCTGGTGGACGACCCGGCCGACCGCGCCCGGATCGTGGCCGACACCGTGCGCGCGATCGACCGCTACCTGGCCGCCCTCCCGCCGGACGGGTCGGTGGACGAGGGCTTCGAGTACTGGTGGAACGGCGCGTGCCGCGCGCTGGAGGCGCTCGACCTCCTGGAGCACGCCACCGGCGGCCGGTTGACCGCCGCCGACGTGCCGGTGGTGCGCGAAACCGTCCGCTTCCCGCGCCTGATGCACCTCGGCGGCCCCTGGTACGTCAACCTCGCCGACGCCCGCGCCCTGCCTTCCGGCGGTCAGCCGTGGCACGTGCCGCAGGAGTGGGCCCGCCGCGTCGGGGACCGGGACGTCGCCCTCCACGCGGCGGCCCAGCGGTCCACCGCGATCCCCGACACCGCCGAGCTGGGGCGCGCGCTGCGTGATCTCGCCACGCCGCTGCCCGACCACCCCGCCGAACCGCTGGTCGGCAGCGTCTGGCTGCCGGGCACCCAGGTCGGCCTCGCCCGCGCCACCGCCGGGTCGACCGCCGGACCGACCCTCGTGATCAAGGGCGGCCACAACGACGAGAACCACAACCACAACGACGTAGGCAGCGTGATCGTGGCGATCGACGGCGTGCCCGTGCTGGTCGACGCCGGCCGCCCCACCTACACCAAGCAGACGTTCAGCGCCGACCGCTACGACATCTGGACCATGCAGAGCAGTTGGCACAACGTCCCCGAAGTGCGCGGCACACCGCAGGGAACCGGACGCGACCACCGCGCCCGGGACGTCACCGTCGAGGACACCGCCGACCGGTTCCAGGTCCGGCTGGACCTCGCCCCCGCGTACCGCGTGCCCGCGCTGCGATCGTGGTGGCGCACCGCGACCCTGCACCGCGACCGGCAACGGGTGACGATCGAGGACTCCTGGGACTTCGCCGACCACGGCGACTCCCGGTCGACGCTGCACTACCTGCTCGCCGGCGACGTCGTGCGGGACGGGCCGGGGCGACTGGTCGTCCATCCGGTGTCGGGGGCGCGCGCTACGCTGGTCGCTTGGAATCCGAGCCTGGCGTCGGCCGCGCTCACCGTGCGCGAACTCGACGACCCGCTGCTCAGGACTGTGTGGGGAGAGAAGCTGACCCGGCTGGAACTGCGCCTGCCCGACCCGGCGCGGGGTAGCCTCATGATCATGGTGGAGGTGTGCGCATGACGATGTCGGAGCCGTCCGCCATGCTGCCCTCGGAACGACGCGCCAAGGTCATCGAGCTGCTGCGCCGGCGCGGCACCGTCCGGGTGCACGACCTCGCGGACGAGCTCGAGGTCTCCGCGATCACCGTGCGCCGGGACATCACCCTGCTCGCCGAACAGGGCCTGGTCCGCCGGGTCCGCGGCGGCGCCACCGTCACCGCGGCCGTCACGGACGACGCTCCGACCTACTCGGCGCCCCACGGCCATCCCGCGGAGCCGAACGGCAGCGCCGCGTCCGTCGCCGAACGCAGGCAGCCCGCCGAACGCCCGGGTCAGCTCACCGTCGGCATGGTCGTCCCGTCGCTGGACTACTACTGGCCGGACGTGATCAAGGGCGTGCGCGAGGCCGCCGCCGAAGCCGACGTGCGGATCGTGCTGCGCGGCGCCACCTACGAGGCCGTCGACGAACGCCGACAGCTCACCAGGCTGATCGAGACCGTCGGCGTCGACGGCCTGCTGGTCGCCCCGACCACCACCGGCGACGAGGGCGAGGCCCTGATGCGGTGGCTGCGCTCGGTCGACGTGCCGGTCGTGCTGATCGAGCGCAGCCCGACCGACAGCTACCACGGCGCGGTCGAGTCCGTGGTCAGCGACCACGCCCGCGGCGCCGCGATGGCCGTGCGCCACCTCGCCGAACTCGGCCACCGGCGCATCGGCCTGAGCACCACGGCCCTGAGCCCGACGTCCCCGCACGTCCGACGCGGCTGGCGGGAAGCGTGCGAAGAACTCGGCCTCCCGCTCGACGGCACCCCGGACCTGCACACCGTGAACCGGCCCGCCGCGGAGTGGCCCGCCGCTCTCGACGCCCTGCTGGACTCCTGCGTCGACTCCGGCACGACGGCGCTGGTCGTCCACTCGGACCCGGAGGCGATCTCGCTGGTCGAGCGGTGCCAGGAGCGCGGCATCAGGGTGCCGGAGGACCTGGCGCTGGTCACCTACGACGACGAGGTCGCCGAGCTGTCCGACCCCCCGTTGACCGCGATACGGCCGCCGAAGGCCGCCGTCGGCCGGGCGGCCGTGACGCTGCTGGTGGACCGGCTGAGCGACCCCGATCCCCATCGGCCCGCGCACCGGATCGTGATCGAACCACGGCTGATCGTCCGCTCGTCGTCCTGAGAGAATCGAGTGGTGAGATGCGGCGATTCCCGGCCAAGGACCGACCTGGCAGGGACGCCTGGCTGGGGCCGCTCTCGCTGTGCCTCGGGCTGCTCAGCTGGCCGGTGCCGGCGGGTGGCGTGGTCCTGGCGTTCGGCGCGGTGGCCTGCGGAACGCTGTCCATGGCCACCAAGACGGAGTACCGGCTCGACTGGACAGCCGTCGCCGGCACCACTGTCGCGGTGCTCCAGCTGCTGCTGTCGTTGATGCTGTTCGCCATGGCCGCCGGCGGTCACTGACCGGGTCGGGTCAGCGCTACCCCGCCGGCGTCGGCTTCACCCTCGATCCGCTGCGTGACCGACCCACTACCGGATCGCCACATCCTCCACAATGGACGCTGCGGTGTGACGAGGCGAACACGTAGCGCGATCGGCGTCCGACCCGGCAGGTCGTAGGGCGACACAGTTCGCGCGCTGCGGGATCCCGTAGCAATCACGAAGCCTCACAACGGGTTCGACCGTTGCTCCAAATGGGCCTTGAGCCGGGCCAGTTCGGCCGGGATGTCCTCCGCCAGCCAGCGCTCGACCCTGGCGTCGAGGAGCCAACTCATCGGCGGCGCGAAGCAGAACTCCAGCCGCCGCCGGACCCTCGTGCCGTCACCGTCCGGGGTGCACTCCAGGAGGCCCCGGAAGCCGGCCATCCGATTCATCGGATGCGGGGCCTGAACGATGTCCACGCGTTTCCCAGGCGTCAACACGACTCGCTGGGTGCTCAGCGGCGCCGGCATGCCGGCCAGTTCGGGCCGGAACCGGAACACCGTTTCGTTCTCCGTCCGGCGCACCCACTTGATCGTCCGCAACCGCGGGTCGACCGCCTTGTACGCCTCGACGTCCATGATGAACGCCAGGATGTCCTCGGCCGGACACGCGATGACCGTCGTCGCCTCTCCCACTGCCGCCATGCGACTCCCCCCGAAAGTTTCTCGACCGAACCGTCCCCCGCGCTGACCATACTGGCCCCGAACGAGCGCACCGAGGGGAACAACTGCCGATGATCGACGTGATCCTGCCCGGCGCGGTCGCCTGTGCCGAGCCGTCCACGACCCGGAGGACGCGGCGCGGTTCCCCGATGAGGAGACGGTGGTCGCGGCAGTGTCACCCAAGCGCCGCAAGGAGTTCACGTCGGCGTGGTTGGGTGCCCGACATGCTCCGCACGCACCCGGGTCGCCGGACGCGCCCATCGTGCCCGCGCGCCGCGGTGGGCCGGTCCGTCGACTTGGTGTCGAAAAGCATCGACACCGAGCCTGCGGGCCCGCGTCCCGGCGGCGTCCCGGGCGCGATCGCACTTCCCGGCGAACGGCGGGAACTCGGCGGGCTTTCCGCGCGTCTACCCGACGTTCCGTGGAGCCGGGCTCCCTTCAGCCCCGGAGAGTCCATCCAAGACGCATGTTCTCCGCTGACCGGGAGGTGGTCGGGATTCGACGAGACGATCGTCCACATGGCATCGGACCCGGGCCGGCCCACCACTTCACGGCCGGCGGCAGGCCCGTTCGAGCCGGGCCGACAGCTCAAGTTAACGCTCGTCAGGTTGTACTTGACAGGCGTTAAGTTCCGGCCCTAGCGTAGTTGACCAATGTCGAGGAAACGTCCGGACCAGCCAAAAGGCCGGCTGTCGTTCAGCGAACGGCGAGCCGTCATCCTGGCCGCGGCAAGCGAGGTGCTCGCCGCGAACGGGTACGAGCAGGCGTCGATGCGGGAGATCGCCAAGGCCTCCAAGGTGACCACTCCCGTGCTCTACGACCACTTCCGCTCCAAGATCGACCTCTACCTGGCGGTCGTCCAGCACCACGCCGAGAAGCTCATCGTGAGCTGGTCGGCCCGGCCGCCGACAGCCGACACCTCCGAACTCTTCAAGCAGAGCAGCAAGGCGTTCTTCTCGTGGATCCGCCAGAACGAGGAAAGCTGGCGAATCCTCTTCCTGGACAACCCCCGTGATCCGGCCGCGGTCCAAGCGCACCAACAGGTTCGCGGCCTGGCCACCGAGGCGGTGGCGAGACTTCTCGAAACGCTTCCGCCGACCAGGATTCCCGGTAGCGTCGATGCCGCCGACGCAAACCTGGCGATCGCGGCGCACCTCACCGGGTCGGGCAACGCGCTCGCCAGCTGGTGGTGGGACAACCGGGACATTTCGACCGAAACGATCGTCGAACTGAACTACGAGCTGGTGTGGAACGGGTTGGGCTCGTTCATGGGGGAACGAGCGGAGTGATTTCCGCGCCAGTTCCGCTTTACCGATGATCTACCCGCGCTGAACGAAACAATCGATGCCGCACTCTCGTCACCAGAGCCACAGGTGTTCGACTGAGCAGCAAGGACACCCAGGGGCTCCATCAAACAACTGCCGTTGACCAGTCTCAGTTGGGGGACCGCCGCCAATGCCGACCATAGCCAAGAACCAGTACGAACAATGGCTCAAGATCGTGTACGACCGCATATCGGTGAACTTCAGCCGCGCCGAACCGCGCCGGCGGGCGTGGACCTACCTGACCGACTTACCCCGGGCGCACGCCTCGGGGTTGCGGAGCAGGGACGGTCTCGGCAACTACTCGGGTGAACAGCGCGCGGACGGCGTCCAGCGGCTGCTGACCAGCGCCCAGTGGAGCGAGGCGCAGGTGCGCGACGAGCTGCGCGGCATCGCCGTCCACTATGGAGGGAGCACCGGCGGGATCCTGTACCTGGCCGAGGTCGCGTTCCCCAAGAAGGGTCGCAACGCGGTCGCGGTGGAGCGCCAGTACAGCCCCGAGACGATGCGGGCCGAGAAGTGCCAGATCGGGCTCCTGCTGTTCCACATCACGGCGCAGGGACGGGTGTTCCTGATCGACCGGGAGCTGTACGTGCCGAAGAGCTGGGCCGACGACGCGCAGCGGTGCGCGCAGGCCGGCATCCCCGAGGACTACAGCTACCGCACCAAGTCCGCCATCGGCGGCATCATGGTCCGCCGGGCGTTCGAGGCGGGCATCCAGCCGGACTTCGTCATCTCGTCCGTCTTCTGCAACGACAAGCTGAAGCTCCAGAAGTGGTTGCGCTACAAGCAGGTCCCCCACCTCATCGCGATCACCGCGGGCGAGGCGAGACAGGCGCAGCACTACGCCGACGACGTCGCTTTACGGCCGGCCGACGTGCAGAGAGCGGCGGACCACCACCGACTCGGCGACTTCGACCGTCGGCACCCGGCAGCGAACAACGGCCAGGAGACCTGCGCCTACAAGAGCGGGATCCTGCACAAGGTCAAGCTGGACGGCGACGCGCCGGCGGGGTTCGAGAGTTCTTACCTGATCGCCTCGCCCTCCAACCAGAACACCGGGCCACGGTCGTACTTCGCTTGCTATCTGAGGCAGCGGACGCCGTTGGCGGAGATCACCCCGATCATCTCCCTGATGCAGTCCTCGGGCGCGTACTGCAAGCGGGCGAAGGAGGAGATCGGCCTTGGCCACTACGAGGTGCGCAGCTGGCGTGGCTGGTACCGGCACATCACCCTCGCCATGGCCGCGCACACCGCGCTGGAACTGGCCCGCGAACCCAACTCCGCGCTCCGGATCGCGTGACGTGGGGGCACACCGAAGGGCTGGGGGTCCTTCGGTGTGCCAGTCCTTCCTTTAGGCCCTTCTGGTGAACACGCCGCCCTCGCGGGCCATTCGTCAGTGGCCGCCACGCACGAGCCGACCGCGCAGGACCACCGCGATCGGGTGGTCGAGCTGGTCCAGGTCCGTCCGCGGGTCCTCGGCGTAGACGACGGCGTCCGCCGGCGCTCCCGGTTCCAGGCCGGGCAGCCCGAGGTAGGCGCGCGCGTCCCAGGAGGCGGCGGCCAGGGCGTCGTGCGGTCGCATCCCCGCGGCGGCCAGGGCGCGTACCTCGTCCATGATCCGCCCGTGCGGCAGCGAATCCGTGCCCGCCAGCACCCGGACACCGGCCTCGGCCGCCGCGGCGACCAGCGACGCATGCACCCGCGCGCCTTCGACGAACCACCGTTTACCAGGGCTGTCGTCCCGGCGGAGCACTTCCGGCAGCACCTGTTGGAGGCCGTGCAACGTCGGCGTCAGCGCCGTGCCCTGCTCGGCCATGCGGGTGAGCAGCTCGGGCTCCAGCAACATCCCGTGCTCCACCGAGTCGACCCCGGCGGCCACTGCCGCCGCGCCACCACCGGCCTGCTGCGTGTGCACCGCGACCCGCCCACCCACCGCGTGGACCGCGTCCACCACGCCGGTCAGCACGTCGACCGGCACCGGCACACCCGCCGAACTCCAGTCCCCGATGATCTTCACCCACCCGGTGCGAACGGCCTGCGCGGAGGCGACGGCGGCCATCTCGTCGTGGTCGACCCGGCGACCCCAGCCGTCGAAGAACTGCCCGTGCTGCGCCAGCCAAGGCCCCGCGTGCCACGCCCTCGGCAGGTCGGGGTCGGCGCCGAACCAGTCCGGCGGCTCACCGGCCAGCCCGGGTGACCGGATCGCCGTCACACCCGCGTCGACGTGCTGCCGGAGGTGGTCGCGCAGCATCAGGTCGTCAAGCGGCTCACCCGGCACCTCGACGCCAGGGTGGGTGTGCGCGTCCACCAGTCCGGGCAGCAACCACCCCTCGACCACCGCCTCCACGTTCCGCACCGGGTCCGTAGTCCACCGGTCGCCGTCGGCGTAGAGATCGACGTACTCGCCGTGCGGGAGCGCACGGCCACGAACCCGAACAACCACCAAACACCTCCGGTCACGGTGGGCCGAGGAGCACGGTCACCTCGTCGCCCTCGTCCAGCTCCTTAGCCTTCCGCACCGCGGCCTTCAGCGCGAGGAACTTGGTGCCGTCCCCCTTGGGCAGCAACGACGTCCGCCACTCGGTGACACCGACGCGCGCCACCACCGGCACGAGCCCTCGCCGCTCCATGAACCCCTCGACGACGTCCTCCGGCACGTCGACGTAGTACCACCCACCCGGCCCGTCGAACCGCCGCACCTCACCCGTCACCGTGTGCACGCCGACACGATCCCACCGCCCACCGACATTTCCCGTCCGCCGCCGCTGTCCACGTTGGCCGATCGGGGTGGACGACCGGGTTCAGTCGGTGATCCGCCGCCGGTAGAGGGCGGTGGCGATGACGAACGACACGATCAGCAGGCCGACCGACCACGCCAGCGCGATCCAGCCCTTGTCACCGATCGGCGTTCCGGTGAGCAGGCCGCGCACGGTCTCGATCACCGGCGTGATCGGCTGGTGCTCGCTGATCCCCTGCAGGAACGACGGCATGGTCTCCGTGGGCACGAACGCGCTGCTCAGATACGGCAGGAACAGCATGAAGAAGCTCATCGAGCTGGCCGCCTCGACCGACTTCGCCATCGCGCCGAGACCCGCCGCCAGCCACGACAGCGCCAGCACGTAGAGCAGCAGCAACCCGGCCGCCGCGAGCCACTCCACCAGTGACGCGGACGGGCGGAAGCCCATGGCGATCGCCGCGCAGACCACGATCGTGGTGGACATGGTGTTGCGCGCGACGCTCGCCGTCACGTGACCGGTCAGCACGGCGAAGCTGCGGATCGGCATGGACCGCAGGCGGTCGATCATGCCGCTGTTCATGTCGTTCGCGACGGCCATCGCGGTGGACGCGGCGCCGTAACCCGTGCACAGCAGGATGATCCCGGGCACCACGTAGTTGATGTAAGCGGTGCCGGTCTCGATGGCGCCGCCGAAGACGTATACGAACAGGGCCATCATCATCAGCGGCAGGACGATGGACATGACCAGCGTTTCCGCGTTGCGCCGGCCGAGCCGGATGCTGCGGCCGATCATGGTCATCGAGTCCGCGATCGCGTAGCTCATGCGGGCACTCCTTCACGGGCGGTCAGGGCGAGGAAGACGTCGTCGAGGGTCGGGCGGTGCGAGGAGACCTGTGCGGGCACGACGTTCGCGGTGCGCAGGTCGTCCAGCACGAAGTGCAGGTGCGTGGCGGTGCCGTCGGACGGGACGCTGAGCACGAGCCGTTCCGGGTCCGTGAAGCCGCCGAGCCTGGTGGCCGCGACGCCGAGCGCGGCGGCGGACGTGAAGCGGAGGTCCAGCCGGTCTCCGCCGACCTTGGCCTTGAGCGCGTCCGCGGTGCCGTAGGCGGCGACCTTTCCGTTGTCCAGCACCATGATCCGGTCCGCGAGCCGGTCGGCCTCCTCCAGGTACTGGGTGGTGAGGAAGATCGTGGTGCCGGTGCGGACCAGGTCGCGGATGGCGTCCCACATGGTGTTGCGGCTGGACGGGTCGAGGCCGGTGGTCGGCTCGTCCAGGAAGATCACCTTGGGGGCGGCGACGAGGCTCATCGCCAGGTCGAGCCGGCGCCTCATGCCGCCGGAGTACGTCTTGACCCGGCGGTCGGCGGCGTCGACCAGGTCGAACCGCTCCAGCAGTTCGCCCGCGCGGTCCCTCGCCTTCGGTCGGCCGAGGTGCATCAGGCGACCGACCATGACCAGGTTCTCCCGGCCGGTCTGCTCGTCGTCCACGGCGGCGTACTGGCCGGTCAGGCTGATCACGCCGCGCACCTTGGCGGCCTCGCGCACCACGTCGTACCCGGCCACCCGCAGCTTCCCCGCGTCCGGCTTGGTCAGCGTGGACAGGATGCGGATGGTGGTGGTCTTGCCGGCGCCGTTGGGACCCAGCAACGCGAAGACCGACCCCTCGGCGACCTCCAGGTCTATCCCGTCCAGCACCGCGGTCGACCCGTACGCCTTGCGCAGGCCACTCGCCTCAACGATCATCGCCGCCCCCTTATGTGTATGCGGTACGCTAAAGAGCGTAGCTCATACGCAGTTAATTTCGGAAGCCCTAGACTGACCGCCTGCGGTGACGAGAGGGTGAGGATGACCGACGAGAACGGCCTGCCAACGGAGATCGCGCTGCTCTGGGGGCTGCGTGAGCCGGCGCGACGTGGCCGGAAACCGGCGCTCTCGGTGCCCGACATCACCCGGGCCGCGATCGAGGTCGCCGACACCGAAGGGCTGGGTGCCGTGTCGATGGCCAGGGTGGCGAAGCAGCTGGGCAACTCGACGATGGCGCTCTACCGGCACGTGAACAGCAAGGACGAGCTGCTCAAGCTGATGTCCGACGCGGCGTTGAACGACCCGCCGGAGATGCCCGCGGACATCGAGTGGCGCGACGGGTTGACGTTGTGGGCGAACAGCGTGTTGGCGACGCTGCGCGAACACCCTTGGTACGCCTCGATCCCGCTGGACGGGCCGCCGATAGGGCCGCGGAACCTGGCGTGGTTCGACTCCGCGTTGGGTGCTCTGGCCGATACTTCGTTGGAAGAGGCGGAGAAGGTCGGCGTGGTGATGGGGCTGCTGACGTTCGTGCACGGCGAGATTCGGTTGACGGCGGAGTTGGCGGAGAGCTTCCGGGACAACCCGGAGGCGTTCGGCCGGGCGTACTCGCAGGCGTTGCGACTGGTGGTGGACCCGCGGAAGTTGCCGGCGCTAGGGCGGGTGGTGGCTGCCGGCGTGTTCGACTTCGACACGCTCTACGACGAGGTCGAGGTGGAGGCCGACTTCCGTTTCGGCCTGAACCTGTACCTGGACGGCATAGCCGCCTACCTGGCCCGCCGGGCTGACGTGACCTGATGGTGCTGCGGTGACCTGGTGTCGTGGTGACCTGGTGCCGTGGTGACCTGGTGCCGTGGTGACCTGGGTGCTGCGGTGACCTGATGGTGCTGCGGGGCCGGTCGGGACCCCGCAGCACCGCAGGATCACCGCCGGGCGGAGCCGGTCTGCGACACCCGCTGCCGCACGGGTGCGTCGGCCGACATGATCGCCAGGCCGGCGGTGATCAGGACCAGGTTCTTGACCAGGAACTCGCCGGTGATGGTGAGGAGCAGCGGGTTGCCCGTCTGGAACGCGACGGACGGCTGCACGACGAGCGTCAAGAGCGTGCCGCACAGGTGGAGCACGACGATCAGCGCTACCCAGCGCAACCGGCGACCCACCATCAGGGCGACACCCAACGCCACTTCCACTAGTCCGAGTGCGAACACGAAAGATCGCGGTTCGAGCCAGGGAACAGTTCCGGCGACCAGTTCGCCGACCGGCGTGGTGCCGGTGACCTTAAGGGCGCCGAACCACACGAAGACCACGCCAAGCGACCCTCGCAGGAGGGGAATGCTCAACGCCCGCAACGCATTCACAGGCGCATCCAGACGGGACGAGAACTCGATCATCCACATCACTTCCTTCGCGAGCGGGACCACGTCGACCCGCACAGGAGGTCGGTCCGTTTCGTGTCCACGCTGACCGGAACAGGACTGGGAGCGCTCCCAGAACTGTAACGGTAAGGAAACACAATGTGAAGACCCGATTCCAGCCGGCCACAACTACCCGCCCCCGCTCACCCGCTCACCCCCCCAACCCGCCCCCCCAACCCACCACCCCCAACCCACCACCCGCGACCCGCGACCCGCGACCCACCCCAACCCGCGCCCCACCCCGCGATCCCCACCCACTTCGCAAGCCCTCCACACCGCGCGCCCTCCAGTCCGGGCTTGCGAGGCTCGTCGCTTGGGCAACGTGAGTCCTCCACCCGGGCGTCGCGAGTCGCGCGGCGCGGCAGTGTGAAAGTGCCAATGAGTCAGGCGGGTAGGGCGACACTCAGACAGCCATGCCCGGCGCGACTCGCGACTGCCCGGCGCGACTGCCAGGCGCGGGTCACACCTAAGCCAGGCGCGGGATCGGAATGTGTATCCCAGGGCGCGGTCCAGGGTGTGGGGGCGGGGTCCGGGTCGCGGTCCAGGGCGTGGCTGGGTCCAAGGCGCGGATGCATGACTCGGGGTCCGGGGCGTGGGCGCAGTCCGGGGCATGGGTCGCCGGTCGGGGTGGTGGCGGCGGTGGCCGTGCGGGTGGTGGCGGCGGCGGTGGCGGCGGCAGTGGCGGCGGCCGTGCGGGTGGTGGCGGCGGCGGCCGTGCGGGTGGTGGCGGCGGCGGCCGTGCGGGTGGTGGCGGCGGTGGCCATGGGGTGCGGGTGGCCACGGCGGGTGGGCAGTGGGGGTGGGTGGTCGTGGGGGTCGGGTTTCGGCGGTCCGCTTCTCTCAACCGAGGTACGGGAACAGTGTTTCCGTACATTTTCGGCCGATGATCACCCAATCGTGTCCGGCAAACCCGTAGAAAACTCGCCCGCCGCCACCGGCGCCCCGAAAAGGCTCCCCATGGCAGCCACCGCACCCGCCGCACGCCACCACTCCGCCTGCTCCTCCGTCTCCACCCCATCCACCAAAACCCGCACCCCCGCCGCCCGCACCAACTCCACCAACCCGGCCAAGTACTCCGCCTCACCCCGCGCCTGCCGCCCCACCAACCGCGACGCCACCCGCACCGACCCGACCCGCAACTCCGACGCCGCCGCCAAGTCGTCCGGCCCCAACCCGAACTCCTCCAACGAAACCCCGACCCCCAGCTCGGCCAACACCGTCAAGTTGTCCACGGCGTCCGACTCCGCCAACACCGCCACCGGCATCCCCACCACGAGCCGCGACGCCGCCAACCCCGTGTCGTCCAACACCCGCCGCACCCGCCGGACCAGGTCACCGTCGCACGACTGATGCCTGGTCAACCCCACGTGCAACGGCACCGCGAACCCGGACGCACCCCACCAACCCACCTGACCGCAAGCCGTCGCCAACCGCCACTCGCCCAACGGCAGGATCAGCCCCGTCCGCTCCGCCAACCCGACGCAACCGGCGTGATCCAGCGACCCTTCACCACGATCCCAGTGCAACCGCGCCGCAACCCCCGCCAACGCACGCCCGGCCAACCCCACCACCGGCTGGTACCGCACGCCGATCTCCCCGTGCTCCCAAGCCCCCGGCATGGCCACGGCCAGCGCGTCCACCCGCCGATCACTCGCATCCTGCCCGTGGTGGAACAACTCCCACTGCCCGCGCCGACGCGACTTCGCCCGCCGCAACGCCTGCTCCGCCGCACGCATCACGTTCGCCGGCTCCCACTCGGCCGGCGGCCGACGCACCACGCCCACGCTCACCGACACGGCCAGCCCGCAGTCGTCGAAGTACACCGGCTCCGCCAGCTCCCGGTTGATCTCGGCGACGATCGTCCCGACATCCGGCGTGCCGACCGCGTTCTCCACCAGGATGCCGAACTCGTCACCCTCGAACCGGGCGATCATCGCCTTCTCCCGCGCCATAACGGCCTTCAACCGCTGCGCCACGTGCACCAGCAGCCGCTCGCCGGTCCGCCGCCCGAGGCTGTTGCACACCATCCCGAACGCGTCCACGTCAAGGTGGAACAACGTCACCCCGCGCACCGGATCCGCCCGCCGCAGCGCACTCTCCAGGTACGTGCTGAAGTACTGCCGGTTCGGCAACCCGGTCGACACGTCGTGCAGCGCCTGCCGGTTCAGCTCCGACTGCAACAGCATCAGCTCGGTGCCGTCCTCGATCACGGCCACGAAGTGCCCCGGCTGGTCGTCCGCCCCGCGCAGCAACGACACCGTCAACGAGATCCGCGCGACGTCGCCGTCCTTGCGCAGCAACCGCTGCGGCTGCCGGACCCGTTCCTGACCGCCCTCGACCAACGCCTGCAACGCCCGACCCAGCACCTTCACCGAATCCGGGTGCACCAGGTCCAGCAGCGCGAAGCCCGTCAGCTCCTCCGTCGTGTACCCGAGGATGTCGCCGATCGCCGCGTTCGCCCGCACCAGCTTCCCGTCCAGGTCCACCACCAGGATCCCGCTGGACGACGAAGTGGCGACCTCCTCGAACCGCGCCTCGCTCTCCTTCAGGTTCCACTGCGCGTCGCGGACCGCCTTCAGCATCGACAGCTGCATCGACTCCTGCTGCTCGAACACCGCACGCCTGCCGGCCGCCAGGAACCCGCACGCCAACGACCCCAACGCGGACACGATCCGCGACGCGTAACGCTCGACGGGCTGGAACTCGGGCAGCGCGAGAAGCCCCTTCCCGAGCACCTCGGCGGTGACGCGCAGGCCGTCCTCGCCTACGTACCCGAGCCCGACCAGCCGTTCACCGAGCCGCTCGACCGCCCGCTCCGCCCCCGAACCGGCGGAAGGCTCGGCGTGCAGCACCGCGCACAGCTCGTCCAACCGGTCGCTCAATTCGCGGTCGAGTTCGTCCCTCGTCAGCGGAACGACTACGGCGCCGCTGAGCAGGTACGACCACTTCCGCGCAAGGAGTTCCCGACCACGACCGGGTGGTGGCGTGGCCTCTGGTCTTCGACTGGGGTACGGCATTCCCGTTGCCCTGCTCCGATATAGAGGATCGGCGGAAGCTTACCCACCCCCCACTGGCCAACACTCGACCGGACGTGTGAACCGCTGGTGTGAATCGGAATCGGCACGGGTGACTTTCCGTCATGTATTCAGGACTTTCGCCCGACCCCCGCGTAGACCAGCATGTTCATCCCCGGTTCGGAGGCGATATCGGCAGGTCCGGCGGGGTGCCACTCACCGCAGCCGACCAGTCCCGGTTCGACCAGTCCGAAGCCGTCGAACAACCGCGTCACCTCGGCATGGGAACGCAGGTTCACCTGATCAGGGCTTTTGCTCCGCTTGATCACGTCGGTCGCCTCGGTCAGGTTCTCGCCCTGGTGGTCCCCGGTGACGTGGGTGATCGCCAGGAAGCTGCCGGGCGCCAGCGCGTCCCGGTACCGGGCCAGCAGCCCCAGCGGGTCCGACTCGTCCGGCACCCAGTGCAGCATCAGCAGCATGAGCAGGCCGACGGGCTGGTCGAAGTCCAGCAGCCGACGCGCCTCGTCGCTGCCCAGGATCGCCTCCGGGTCACGCATGTCGGCCTGCACGACGGCCGCGTTGTCGTTCCCGACCAGCATCAACTCGCTGTGCGCCACCGCCACGGGATCACGGTCGACGTAGAGGACGCGGCACTCGGGTGCCTCGGCCTGGGCGACCTCGTGCACGTTGCCGACGGTCGGGATGCCGGAGCCGATGTCGAGGAACTGCCGCACGCCCTGGCCCGCCATGTACCGGACCACGCGGCCGAGGAACTTGCGGTTGACGCGGGCCGCGTTGCGGAGTCCGGGCATGGCGGTCTCGATCTGCTCGCCGACGGCGCGGTCGACCGCGAAGTTGTGCCCGCCACCCAACATGTAGTCGTAGGTGCGCGCCATGCTCGGCACGGAAACATCCACGCCCGATGGAATCCATTGGCTTTGGGTCATCTCTGCGGACACCTCTCCACTTTCTCGAACCGATGAGAGTACCGATCGGCCGAACGCGTGATCACTGAACCATCAGTGTGACACCAACCCACCCGATCGGGCCTGTCTATGTCAACCGACCGAGTCCTATTGTGGGCCGTCCCTTTCGGCCACCGACGGGAGCAGGTATGGGTGTCCCGGTGGCTCCTGGCCGCCTGCCGTTTCTCGGGCACACCCTGGAGATGGTGCGCCGGCGGCACGAGTTCACCTCATCACTGCGCGATCACGGTGATGTGGTACGTGTCGATCTCGGCCCGATGGAGACGCATTTCGTGACCAGTCCCCGACTCGCGCACCAAGTGCTGGTCACCGACGGCGCGCTTTTCCGCAAAGGTGCGATGTTCGACAAGTTCCAACCGTATCTCGGCAACGGTGTGATGCTCTCCAACGGCGCGTTCCACCTGCGGCAGCGGCGGATGATGCAGCCCGCGTTCCACCGTGACCGCATCGACGGGTACGCGCGGACGATGGCGCGCGCCGCCGCCGCGTTGACGTCGTCGTGGGCTCCCGGCGAGGTCCGGGTGGTCGAGGACGACATGCAGGGCCTGGCGGTCACGGTCGTCGGCGATGCGTTGTTCTCCGCGGAGTTGGGGCAGCGGGCGGTAGCCGAGGTTCGGCGGTCGATCTTCGTGGTGATCAAGCAGGGCATGGTGCGGGCGTTGTCGCCGTCGTTCGTTGAACGGCTGCCGCTGCCGGGGAACCGGGAGTTCGACCGGGCCATCGCACGGATGCGCGCGATCGTGCTGGAGGTCATCGCGAGCCGGCGGGCGGACGCTGAGGACCACGGTGACCTGTTGTCGAAGTTGTTGCTGGCACAGGACGACACCGGCGCGAGCATGACCGACCGGCAGCTGTACGACGAGGTGCTGACCCTGCTCACGGCGGGGATCGAGACCACGGCGTTGGCGCTGGCCTGGGCGTTCCACGAGATCGCCGAGCACCCGGACGTCGAGGAGCGGGTTGTCGCCGAGATCGACGAGGTGCTGGGCGGGCGTCCGGTCACTTTCGCGGACGTGCCGAAGTTGACGTACACGGCGGCGGTGGTCAACGAGGTGCTGCGGATGTACCCGGTGTGGATCCTGATGCGCCGGAGCACCGCGCCCGTCGACCTGGGCGGGGTGGAGTTACCGGCGGGCGCCGAGGTGATCGTGAGTCCGCACGCGCTGCACCACGACCCGGCGTCCTTCCCCGAGCCGCACCAGTTCGACCCGGACCGGTGGACCTCTTCCGCCGACGTGCCTCGCGGCGCGTTCGTCCCGTTCGGGGCCGGCACGCGGCAGTGCATGGGCAACGTGTTCGCCCAGACCGAGGTCGTGATCACCCTGGCCACCGTGCTCTCGCGGTGGCGGCTCGTCCCTGTGCCCGGCAAACCCGTGCGCACCAAGTTCACGTCCGCCGCCTACCCCAGCGGTCTGCTCATGACAGCCGTTCCCCGCTAACGCGGATCTCAGCGGCTCACACACAGGAGGTTGTTCAGTCGTGCGTTGGTCGCGTTTCCGGTTGGGTGCTGTCGCACTGCTCGTCGCGGTGGCGGGTCTCCTGCCAGCCACCCCGGCGAGCGCCGCACCCGTCACGTGTGAGCAACTCCGCGTGCCCGTGACGGTGTTCGGCACGCAGCAGTCCATGCACGGCACGCTGTGCACGCCGGTGGGCGCGTCCACCGTTCAGGTGTTGATTCCCGGCGGCACGTACAACAGCTCGTACTGGGACATCTCGTACGCGCCGGCGACCCGGTCGTACCGGCAGGCGATGAACCACGCGGGCATCGCCACGCTCGCCGTCGACCGGCTCGGCACGGGGCGCAGTTCACGGCCGTTGAGCGCGTTGGTGACGGCGTCCACGCAGGCGAACGCGGTGCACCAGGTGATCCGGACGATCCGGCCGCGGTTCGACAAGGTGATCGTCGGTGGGCACTCGATCGGGTCGGCCATGGCGTTGATCGAGGCCGGTGTGCACCAGGACGTGGACGGGGTGCTGGTCACCGGGTTCACGCACCGGATGAACTTCCTCACCGTGGCGCCCGTGCTGGCAGGCATGATCCCGGCGGCGCTCGACCCGCAGCTGCGGGGGTACGGGCTGGACTTGGGTTACCTGACGACCGCGGCGGGCAAGCGTTATGGCGCTTTCCACGCGCCGGGGCGTGCGGTGGCGGAGGCGATCAGGCTCGACGAGGCGACCAAGGACGTGTTCGCGGCGTCGGAGGCGGTGGACACGGTCACGCTGAACAACGTGGTCATCCCGTTCACCCGCTTGGTCGACGTGCCGGTGATGATCGTCGTCGGCGACGACACCCACTTCTGCGGCCCACCGCTGGGCAGTGACTGCACGTCCGCGGAGGCGCTGCGTGCGTCCGAGTCCCCGTTCTTCTCCCCCGCCGCCCGCCTGCACACGTACGTCCTGGACGGCTACGGCCACTCGATCAACTACGCCCCCAACGCCCCCGACTACCACCGCGCCGTAGCCACCTGGACCCAAACCCTCTAACCCCACCCCCCGTGAGTCCTACGTTCAGGACCCGTGAGTCCTACGTTCGGAACCCCCGAGTTCAACGCTCAGTACAAGATCGTTTGTTCTGAGCGTTGAATTCAGGGGTCCCAAACGTAGGACACGGTGGTCCTGAAGGTACGACTCGCGCGTTCTGAACGTAGGACTCACGCGGGCGGTGGGGGGAGGGTTAGGCGGCGCGGATGTTGTCCAGGTAGAAGGTGCCGCTGACTACGGGGTTGGCTTCGACCTGGTTGATGAAGATGTTGAACTGGGACAGGTTCTTCAGGTCCTCCGGCGTGATCCGCCTGTGCGCGTTCCCGGTGTCCCAAGGCGCCGGACGCCAGTCCGCGAACGGGATCGTGACCACCCCGCCGGTCGTCCCGGCGAGCGACGGGTAAGCCTCGTAAGCCACCCCACCGGCGTTCAGCTGCAACACCAGCTTGTGGTTCGACCCGTCACCCTTCAGCCACACCGACAACCCGCTGTACGCCGACCAGTCGCCCTCGACGCGCTTTCCGATCCCGGTGTACGTCTGGAAGCTGAAGTCGTAGTCGAACTTCAGCGCCTTGCCACCGTTCTCCGCCGCCAACGAGATCGTGTTCGTCCCGTACGGGCTGTACTCCGCAGCCAACGCGGTGTCGTCCACGTGACCCTCGAAGTCGTCCACCACACCCGGCGCCAACGGCGGCTTCGCGCCCAGGATCACCCGGTTCGACACCACCAGTGGCTCACCGGTCGACGCGGTCACCTTCAGCTGCGTGACCTTGTTGGTCAGGTTCTCCGCGCCGATGTCCCACGTGCCGGTGTAGTAACCCGAACGGCGGTCCAGCGTCAGCCGGTGCCTGGCCGGGTCGTCACCCACGGTGAAGTAGACGGACTTGGCCTTGGCGTCGAGCAGCCGCACGCGGACCGTCGTGGTCGGCGTGACGACGCGCTCGCCGTCCGTCGGCGACACGATGTGCATGAACGGCCCGTGCGCCTCGGCCCGAACCTTGCGCCCGTACACGTTCCCGAGGTCCAAAGCCTGGCTGAACACCGCGAACGGATCCGCGTGCAGCCGCTTCAGGTCCGGCAGCAACTCGTGCTCCGGCTCGGTCGCGGTCGCCGGGTACGGCAGGAAGAACTGCTCGGTGCCGAAGTTCACCCACGTCAGCATGAACGCGCTGCGACTGGCCCACGGGTCCGCCTTGATGGCGTTGAACATCGTGGTGAACCAGCTCAGGTTCCCGTTCTGCCCGTTGGGCTTCAGCGCGCCGCTGATCCCGTACTCGGTGAACGCCGACACCTTCCCCTTCTCCGCCGCGATGCGGGCGATCATGCCGAGGTCCGCGACGATGCCGTCCAGGAACTGCTGCGACCCGTTGCTGCCGTCGTAGCTGTCGATGCCGAACACGTCGATGTAGTTGTCACCCGGGTACGTCCGCATGTAGACGTCGTCCACGCCGCCGTAGCCGCCGCCCGGCGAGTACGCGTACAGGAAGTTGTGCACGTCCTTCACGTCACGCAGGTACTCGACCGTGTACCGGAACAGCTCGACGTACTTCGCCGGTGACGCGTGCGCCGCGCCCCACCAGAACCACGAGCCGCTGTTCTCGTGGAACGGCCGGTAGATCATCGGGATCGGGTTGCCGTTGACGTCGTCGGCCTCGTGCGCGAGCCGGGCGACCCGGTCCAGGTAGGCGTTGAACTGCGCGTTGTGGTCGCCGCCGGGCAGGATGCGGGTGACGACATCGCCGTTGGTGTCGTAGAAGCTGCCGCCGGTGACGAAGTTGTCCATGTGCGACGCGAGCGTGTGCACGCCGCCGATCTCGTTGTGCGCGGTCTCGATCAGCTTGACCGTGGCCTGGAAGTTCTCCTCCGGCGCCGGGTCGCCGGGCGACGAGCCGTAGCCGAGGTGGCCGGTGTCCCAGCCGAACATCGCCGGGTGGTCGCCGACGCCCGCCTTGACGTCGGACTTCAGCCCGTCGGTCTCGGTGAACTCGTCCCAGGTGACGCCGAACTCGGTCGTCTGCTGGTGGCCGAACAGCACGCCCTTGCCCTGCTGCTCGCGCAGGTAGGAGTACAGGGACCTGGTCTCGGGGGTGGCGTCCGGGTCGGAGATCCGGACCGTCTCCCGCTTCGCCTTGCCGTCGGCGAACTCGGCCTCGGCGGGCGCGGCCGAAGCACCGACCGCACCGGCGCCCAGCAGGGCTGCGACGACGACCGCGACGGTCCCCCGTCTGGCTGGTGAACGTTTCCTCATGACTACCGACCTCTCGCCTGTCGGATTCTCGGCTCCGCCGAGGTGTTGAGCGGCACTCGCTGGAAACGCACCCTAGCTGCGTAAGTTTCGTAAGTGAAGAAACTTGTCCGAGCTTGTCCGCCGACCGTCTCGACAGGACAAGCTCACGCGTCGCCGAGCGACTCCAGCACCTGCTTCAACGTCGCCGCCAACGCCGCCCGCTCCTTCTTCGTCAACGCGCTGAGCAGCCGGTTCTCCGTGGCGAGGTGAGCGGGCAGGGTCCGGTCGATCAGCTCCCGACCCTCGTCCGTCAGGGCCACGACCACCCCACGCCCGTCGTGCTCGTTCGGCGTCCGGACGACGAGCCCGCGCGCTTCGAGCCGGTCGAGCCGCTGCGTGACCGCCCCCGAGGTGACCATCGACGACCGCATCAGCTCGGTCGGGGTCAGCCGGTGCGGCGGTGCGCTGCGGCGCAAAGTGGCCAGCACGTCGAACGACGCCCGGTCCAACCCGTGCTCGGCGAACGTCTTGTTCAGCTCGCCGTCCACCAGTCGGGCCAGCCGGCTGAGCCTGCCGATCACCGCCATCGGGGAGACGTCGAGGTCGGGGCGCTGCGCGTGCCACTGACCGAGGACCAGGTCGACGTGATCTGCCATCGAACTAGCTTAGCGGTGAGGTAAGTCACCGGCACGACACTCTGGCGAGATACCTTAGCGGTGAGCTACTTTGTCTTAGTGCTAAGCAAATGGGTGACCGCGCTCGCCCCCGCCGTCTGGGGCACGACCTACTTCGTCACCACCGAGTACCTGCCGCCGGACCGACCGCTGCTGGCCGGGCTGCTGCGGGCGTTGCCGGCCGGGTTGTTGCTGGTCGCGGTCACGCGGCAGCTGCCTCGCGGCGACTGGTGGTGGCGGTCGCTGGTGCTCGGCTCGCTCAACATCGGCGTGTTCCTGCCGCTGCTGTTCCTGGCCGCGTACCGGCTGCCGGGCGGTGTCGCGGCGACCGTCGGCGCGGTGCAGCCGTTGGTGGTGGCCGGGTTGGCGACGGTGTTGCTCGGTCAGCGGATGACGACGCGCACGGCGCTCGCCGCGATCGCGGGCATCGTCGGCGTCGCGCTGCTGGTGCTGCGGGCCGACGCACAGCTGGACGCGGTGGGGGTGGCGGCGGCGCTCGGCGGCGCGGTGGCGATGGCGACCGGCGTCGTGCTGAGCAAGCGCTGGACCACGCCCGCGCCGCTGCTGGCCGTCACGGGGTGGCAGCTCGTGGCGGGCGGTGTGGTGCTGCTGCCGGTGACGCTGCTGTTCGAAGGCCTGCCGCCGGCGCTCACGGCGACGAACCTCGGCGGCTTCGCCTACCTGGGGATCATCGGCGGCGCGCTCACGTACGCCCTGTGGTTCCGCGGGATCCGGCTGTTGCAGGCCACCCAGGTCACGTTCCTCGGACTGCTGAGCCCGGTCGTCGCCACGCTCGTCGGCTGGCTCGCGCTCGACCAGGGGCTGACCGCTTGGCAGGTGCTCGGCGCGGCCGTCGTGCTCGGCGCGCTCGTCGCCGCCCAAAGGAAAGTCGCCCAGAGGAAAGTCGCTCAGAGGAAAGTCGCTCAGCCAACAGTCGCCCAGGGAAAAACACTGGAGCAGAAGGGGGAAAACCATGCGGATCACCGTGTTCGGAGCCTTCGGTAGCGTCGGCCGCCGGGTGGTCGAGGAGGCACGGCGGCGCGGCCACGACGTCACGCCCGTCAGCCGCAGGCCCGGTCCGGACAGCGAGGTCGGTGACGCGAGGCTCGTCGCGGACGTGGTGCGGCTCAGCGCGGGTCGTGACCTGGTCATCAGCGCGACCCGCCCGGCGGACGGGCAGGAGGGGGAGCTGGTCGAAGCCACCAAGGCGTTGCTCGCGGGGGTCGCCGAGACCGGGGCGCGACTGCTGGCCGTGGGCGGGGCGGCCACCCTCGTCACCCCCGCCGGGCACACGGTCGAGGAAGCGCCCGACTTCCCGGACGAGCTGAAGCCCATCGCGCGGGCGTGCGCCGAGCAGTTGGCGGTGTACCTGGCCGATCCCGTCGCCGACTGGACCTACCTCAGCCCGCCGGCGTTGTTGGAGCCCGGTGAGCGGACCGGCGTGTTCCGGGTCGGCGGTGACGAGCAGGTCGGTTCCACGATCTCGGTCGAGGACCTGGCGGTGGCGCTGCTGGACGAGGCCGAAACCCCCAAGCACCAACGAAAGCGCTTCACGGTCGGGTACTAGCAAAAGGGGCGGGCCTATGCGGGCCCGCCCCTTCCGACAAGATCAGCTCAACTCGGCGCACGTCTTGGCGTCCGGATCGGCCGCCGCCTTCGGCACCCACCGCACGTTCGCGAACGAAGCCTGGAACGGAGCGTCCGTGTACACCAGGAACGGCGTGTTGACGTTCTCCAGGTCCAACCCGCCCGCCGCGAAGCACGAGATCGGGATCTTCACCGTCGACTTCACGCCCGTCGGCAGCCCGTTGAACACCCCGGTCGCGTTGACCTCGGCGAAGCACGGGTACTGGCAGTGCGTGCTCACCACGGTCCGAGAGGTCGGGGCCTGGTGCACGATCACGTCGAACACCAGCGCCGCGTTGGCGTTGAGGTAGCCGCGCAGGTCGGTGCCACCGGCCGGGTTCTGCGCGTAGACCTGACCCGGACCGGCGCCGGTCCACGTCGTCTTCATCGCGTCACCCTGCACGTTCACGTCCGCCGGCACGACGTTGATCTCGCTGTGCGAGGCCTCGCCGTCGGCGCCCAGCTCGGTGCCGCCCCAGTTCTCCGGTGAGCCGATGGCGCTGCGGTACGGCGCGACGTCCGTCCGCACGTGGATCTCCAGGTCCTCGGTCGCCGTGCCGCCGCCACCGCCGCCGGAGCAGCCGAACTCCGGCGCCGTCTCGTCCAGCTGACCGACGTCGCCGGTCTGGTCGTTGCTCAGGCCGTAGCCCGGCTTGAACAGCGGGTCGCCGTCCGCGTTCACCGGGGTCTGGCAGGCGCTGCGCGGCCACGAGAACGACAGCTTGCCGGTGAAGCCGGTCTTGGTGTGCTTGCCCCGCACCAGCAGGTCCGCCACGCCGCCGCCCTCGGTGCCGGGCAACCACGCCGCCACGAACGCGTCCGAGCGGTTCAGCTCCTTGTTGACGTGCAGCGGACGCCCGGACACGTACACCGTGACGACCGGCGCGCCCTTGCCGCTGACCTTGTCCAGCACGGCGAGGTCGTTCGGGTACAGCTTCGCGGCCTCCAGCGAGCGCTTGCCGATGTCGCCGACGCCCTCCGCGTACGGGGTCTCGCCGATCACCGCGACGACCGCGTCGAACCCGGCCGGGTCGACGTCACCGGTCTCGCTGAACACCACGTTGTCCGTGCCCAGCGCTTCACGCAGACCGCCGAGGACGGTGGTGCCGTTGGGGAAGTCGGCGTTGGTGTTGCCGGTGCCCTGCCAGCTCAGCGTCCAGCCGCCGGTCTGGTTCTGCATGCTGTCCGCGCTCTTGCCGACGACCAGGACCTTCGACTTCGGCGCGAGCGGCAGCACCCGGTTGTCGTTCTTGAGGAGCACCTGCGACTTGCGCACCGCCTCGCGGGCCAGCTTGCGCGCCTCCAACGCGTCGGCCGAACCGGCGTGCTCGCGCTCCGACGGCTTCACGCCGTCCAGCACACCCGAGCGGAGCTTCACGCGCAGGATGCGGGTCACCGCGTCGTCGATCCGCGCCATCGGGATCTGGCCGCCCTCGACCTGCGCGACCGTGTTGGCGATGAACGCCTTCCACTCGTTCGGCACCATCACGACGTCGATGCCCGCGTTGATCGCCTGCGGGCAGCTCGCGTTGGTGCAGCCGGCGACCTGGCCGATGCCGTTCCAGTCCGACACCACCAGGCCGTCGAAGCCCATCTTGTCCTTGAGGATGTCGTTCACCGCGAGCTTGCTGCCGTGCAGCTTGCCCTCGTTGATGCCCTGCTCCTCGTTGGTCCAGCTGTTGAACGACACCATCACGGTCTGCGCGCCGGCCGCCAGCGCCCCGTAGTAGCCCTGGCCGTGCACGTTGATCATCTCGGCTTCGGTGGCCGGGTTGACGCCCTGGTCCTTGCCGCCGATCGTGCCGCCGTCACCGATGAAGTGCTTCGCGGTGGCGAGCACGCCCACCCGGTCGCGGCCCTTGCCCTGGAGACCCACGACGGCCTCGTAGCCGTAGGCCCGGGTGATCCGCGGGTCCTCGGAGAAGCCCTCGTACGTGCGGCCCCACCGGTCGTCCAGCGGCACGGCCAGCGTCGGCGCGAACGCCCAGTCCTGGCCGGTGGCGCGGATCTGCCGGGCGGTCGCCTTGCCGACGTCCCGGATCAGGCACGGGTCGTGCGCCGCGCCGAGGCCGATGTTGTGCGGGAAGACCGTCGTGCCGTAGACGTTGTTGTTGCCGTGCACGGCGTCGATGCCCCAGAGCACCGGCACCTGCGTGCGGCTGGTCTTGGACGCGTCCCAATAGGCGTCCGCCAGGCCCAGCCACGCGGCGGGCGCGGCGTGCTTGTCCCGGTTCGGCCACGAGCCGCCGCCGTTGAGCACCGAGCCGATGCCGTGCTCGCGCACCTCGTCCGGGGTGATCGCGCCGATCTCCGGCTGGGTCATCTGGCCGACCTTCTCGGCCAACGTCATGCCGGCGAGGATGTCCGCGACCCGCCGCTCGTCGGCCGGGTTCGACTTGACCCGGCTCTCGACCTTCGGCCAGTCGGCCAGTTCCGGCAGCTCGTCCTCGATCCGGGCGCAGCCGTGGTCGGTGTTCGGCGCACCGATGACGGGCTGGGCGGACTCCTGGGAGGCGGCGACGCCTCCGGTGATGAGGCCGGCGGCGAGCACCGCGGCCAGCGCGGCGCTCAAGGTTCTGCGGGACATCGGCGGTTCCGTTCGTCTTCACTGCGACGGCTGTGTCGCGCCCGATCCTCGCTACCCGACCGGCCGTGGTCAATAGCCTGTGGGAGCGCTTCCTCGCAGGTAGGAGTTACGGTCCCGACCTCTCGTCCCGGTACCGGCCGCAAATGGGCCAACCGCCCGTGTTGATCTATCCACAGAGGACTCCGACTGCGCGGGCGGGCGAAAACCCGTACGCGTGGACCGGAAAGCGCTTGCCAGATTGATGTCCGCTGCGTTACGTTCCGATCTGGGAACGCTCCCAGATCGACTGCCGCAAGACCGCGTAACGCACGGCGGCGGGCGTTACGGGTGCAAGGGCCGTCGCCGGCCGGGGGTCTCAACGATGAGACCACCACGCCGGCGGCGGCCCTTGTCGTTCGCACCCTGTGGCCACAGGCCGCGGCGTACGCGAACGTGGAACTCGCGGGACCTGAACGTTCGACACGCGCTTGTGGCGTAACGGGTTGAGCTGTTCGGACGCACAAGCGCCGCGTAAGAGCTTCGTGGAGATACGGGGTTCACAGATTGTGCCCGGTTCGCTACCTTGAGGTCTGGGAGCGCTCCCAGTCCGTAGTCGGTAATCCTCAACGTGGAGGACAGCAGATGACCTTCAGACGCGGTCTCCGTACGGTAATCGGCGTCTTCGCCTCGGTCCTGGCGGTCCTCGCCGCCAGCATCGTGGCTCTGGTGGGGGCGACAAGCGTCGCCAGCGCGCACGGTTCGGTCACCGACCCGCCGTCGCGCAACTACGGCTGTTGGCAGCGCTGGGGCAGCGACCACCTGAACCCGAACATGGGTCAGACGGACCCGATGTGCGCCCAGGCCTGGAAGGCCGACGCGAACGCGATGTGGAACTGGAACGGCCTGTACCGCAACGGCGTCGGTGGCAACCACCAGGGCGCCCTCCCGAACGGCCAGCTGTGCAGCGGCGGCCTGGCCGAGAGCGGCCGGTACCGGGCGCTCGACACCGTGGGCGCGTGGAACACCGCCACCAAGCCCCGCCAGTTCACCCTCACGATCTCGGACCAGGCGCGGCACGGCGCGGACTACCTCCGCATCTACATCACGCGCCAGGGCGTCAACACGGCGACCACGCCGCTGCGCTGGAGCGACCTGGAGCTGGTCACGTCGACCGGCCGTTACCCGACCACGGGCAACTACCAGGCGCAGGTGAACGCGGGCAGCCGCACCGGTCGCCACGTGGTGTTCACGATCTGGCAGGCCAGCCACATGGACCAGGCCTACTACCTGTGCAGTGACGTGAACTTCCAGTAATAACAAGCAGCACACGGGTGCGGCTAAAGCGCCCGCCGCACCCGTGTGCTCACCCTCCGAGATTCGTGGTGGCCCAAAACGCCTCACCACCACCGCTTACCTCGGCCGCGTTCTCGCTGTGCGGCAGGAACATCGACTCACCGCCACCCAACCGAACCTCTTCACCACCACGACTGACCACAACAGAACCCTTGGCGCACAAGAGAAGTTGCGGTCCACCACCAGCCAGAACCGCACCGCCCCGCACGGAGTGCAAGCGGAACTCCGGGTCCGGCGTGCGATAGGTCCTCAGTGGACCGTCGCCCTCGCCGTCGAGGACGTCAGCGGGACCGGACCGGTGATCCACCAACGACAGCACCGCGTGCACGTCCACCGGCTTGGTGGTCAGGCCCGCGCGCAGGACGTTGTCGGAGTTGACCATCAACTCGACACCAGTGCCGCGCAAGTGCGCGTGCAGAATCCCCGCCCCGACGTACACCGCCTGACCTGGCCGCAACTTCACCGCGTTGAGCAGCAACGCCGCCACCACGCCCGCGTCCGTCGGGTAGACCTTCGCCAGTTCCACGATGTGCGCGAGGTCGGGCACTCGCGCCGCCGCTTCGGCCACCTCTGAGACCAGCGCGGCGTCAGCGGCGTGCAACGCCCAGCGCAGTGCGCCCCACGTGTCGCAGACCGTGAGTTCGGCCCGCATCGGCGCCAGAGCCGGCAGGCCCAGTTCGTCCAGCAACGCCACCGTGTCGGCGGGACGGCGGAAGCCGGACATCGTCTCGAACTCCGTCAGCGCCAGCAGGATTTCCGGCTTGGCCCGGTCGTCCCGGTAGCCCTGCTCGGCGAACCCGACGAGGGCCTGTTCCCGGTTCGGGTGGACCTGCAAGGACAGCGGCGCGTCCACAGCCAGCACCTTGAGCAGGAACGGCAGTCGTGGGCCGAACGCGGCCAGGCTGTCCGGCCCGAGCAGCCCGGCCGGGTTCGCCGCGAGGTAGGCGTTCAGCGGCACGTCGCAGCCGGTCAGCCGGGACGGGTCGTCCGGGTGCGCGCCGACCCACAGTTCGGCCTGCGGCACCGGGCTAGGCGACGGTTCGCCGCGCATCTCGGCGAGCGCGGTCCGTGAACCCCAGTGGTACTCGCGGACGATGGTCTCCAGCTTGCGCACGGTGATTCCTCAGATTCCCACGGGCACGGACGGGACCCGTTCAGCCGCGAGCAGTGCCGCTGCGCCGATCAGACCCGAGTCGACGCCCAACGTCGCCGGGCACACGTCGACCCGGCGGATGAACTCCAGTCCGGCGTAGTCCGCGAGCGGTTCGGTGATGGCGGGTTCGAGCAGGTCCCAGGCCTGCGCCACACCGCCGCCGATCACCACCCGGTCGATCTCGCACAGAGCGGAGGCCACCGTGATGACCTGCGCCACCGCCGCACCGGAACGCCCGAAAGCGGCCTCCGCAGTCGGATCGCCCGCCCGTGCGGCGGCGGCAAGCGCGACACCGTCCGCCGTGCCACCGAGTGGTTGCCAGCCCTGTTCCAGCGCCCAACGCACCATCGAAGGGCCACTGGCGATGGCTTCGGAGCAGCCGTTCGCACCGCAACCGCAAAGGGGACCGGCCGGGTCGACGACGAAGTGGCCGACGTGGCCGGCGTTGCCAGTGGCGCCGAAGTGCGGCCGTCCGCCGAACACGAACCCACCGCCGATACCGGTGGAGACCACCATGCCGAGCAGGCATTCACTGCCCTGCCCGTTGCCGTGGTGGTACTCGGCCAGGGCCATGCAGAGCGCGTCGCCCCCAAGACGAACCGGTAGACCGGGCAGCAGATCACCCACGCGGGCCGTGATCGGAAAATCACGCCAGCCGGGAATGTTCACCGGACTGATCGTGCCGTCACGCAAGTCCATGGGGGCGGCCGAAGCGATGCCCGCACCCAACACAGCGCGACCTGACACCAGCCCCAACAGCTCGTCCAACACCCCCGCGAGCCCTCGCCACACAGTTTCACCGTCCCCAACCGGCGTAGGCGTCGTCCGGCGGGCGAGGACCGAGCCGTCCGACTCGACCAACGCCGCCGCGAGCTTCGTGCCACCGATGTCAATGGCGACCGCGACCGGGTCGAGTGCTTGGCCCATGGGACTTAGTTAAGCGGTTAATCAAAGTTTCGTCAAGTCCTGTTGACGACCTGGACCTGGGCCGGAGACCCGGGAAGCCGTTGCCCGGAGGCCGGCCCTGGCTTGACCTTGACGCCGGGTCAACCCTCCATCCTCCCGGCAGGAGCTTCCACCGCCGACGGGAAGAACTCCACGAAGGAGGCAGATGCCCATGTTCATCGAGAAAACGGGGACCCGGTCAACGGCCCGAACGCCTGCCGGTCCGGCGATTCGCGTGCAAGGTCTTGAGAAGGCGTACGGGACGACCGAGGTACTGCGCGGCGTGGACTTCGACGTGGCGCGGGGCACCATTTTCGCGCTCCTCGGCTCCAACGGCTCGGGCAAGACCACGACCGTCCGAATACTCGCCACGCTCCTGAAGGCTGATGCGGGCACGGCCGGCGTGAACGGCTTCGACGTCGCCACGCAACCGGCGAACGTGCGGGAGTCCATCAGCCTCACCGGGCAGTTCGCGGCCGTCGACGAAATCCTCAGCGGCCGGGAGAACCTCGTCCTGGTCGCCAGGTTGCGGCACCTCAAGGACCCGGGCGCGATCGCGGATGACCTGCTCGATCGTTTCTCGCTGACCGACGCGGCCACCCGGAGGGTGTCGACGTACTCGGGTGGCATGCGCCGCCGCCTGGACATCGCGATGAGCCTCATCGGGAACTCGCCGGTGATCTTCCTCGACGAGCCGACGGCCGGGCTCGACCCCGAGGCGCGCATCGAGGTGTGGCACACGGTCAAGCAACTCGCCGGCCACGGCACGACGGTGCTGCTCACCACGCAGCACCTGGACGAGGCCGAACAGCTGGCCGACCGGATCGCGATCCTGCACAAGGGTCGGATCATCGTGAACGGCACCCTCGCCGAACTCAAGCAGCTCCTCCCGCCCGCCAACGTCGAGTACGTCGAGAAGCAGCCGACCCTGGAGGAGATCTTCCTCGCGCTCATCGGCGACGACAAGCACGGCGCCATCGGCACGAACGACTAGGGAACAAGGATGACCACGTACTTCTTCGGCGACACCGGCGTGCTCACCGGACGGACCCTGCGCCATGTCACCCGCAGCATCGACACCATCATCACGACGGTCATCACGCCGATCGCCATGATGCTGATGTTCGTCTACGTGTTCGGCGGCGCGATCGACACCGGTCGGGCCCAGTACATCGACTACATGCTGCCCGGCATTCTGCTCATCACGATCGCGTCGGGCATCTCCTACACCGCGTTCCGACTGTTCATGGACATGAAGAGCGGGATCTTCGAGCGGTTCCAGGCCATGCCGATCGCACGGTCGGGCGTTCTGTGGGCACATGTCATCACCTCCCTGGTCGCCAACCTGATCTCGCTCGTGATCGTCGTGGGCGTCGCCCTGCTCATGGGCTTCCGCTCAGGGGCCGGGGTGGTGGAATGGCTCGCGGTCGTCGGCGTCCTGCTCCTGTTCACGCTGGCGCTGACCTGGATCGCTGTGATCCCGGGACTCTCCGCGACGTCGGTCGAGGGCGCGGGCGCGTTCTCCTACCCGCTCGTCTTCCTGCCGTTCATCAGCTCGGCGTTCGTGCCGACGGAGACCATGCCCGGCCCGGTGCGCTGGTTCGCCGAGCACCAGCCGGTGACGTCGATCGTCAACACGCTCCGCGGCCTGCTCGCCCGCCAGCCGGTCCGTGACGACGTGTGGGTCGCACTCGCGTGGTGCGTCGGCATCCTCGTAGTGGCGTACGTTTTCGCGATGGTCGCCTATCGCCGGAAGATTGCCTGAGGCACCCTGAGACCCATGCTCACCATCAGCCGACTGTCGGCGTACGCCGGGGTGACGGTGCGGGCTGTACGCCACTACCACAAGATCGGGCTGCTGCCCGAGCCCGAGCGCGACCACTCCGGGTACCGGATCTACGACGCCGCGGCGGTCGTGCGACTGATCCGGATCCACACCCTGGCGGATGCCGGCGTGCCGCTGGCCCGGGTGCAGGAACTCCTCGACGCCGACCCGGTGGAGTTCGCCGATGGCGTGCAGGAGATCGACAGGGAACTGCGCGCCAGGATCCAACGCCTGGAGGGCACCCGCAAACGGCTCGCCAGGCTTGCCGACGGAACGAACCTGGCGCTCCCTCAATGCGTCGTGGACTACCTCGACCGCCTGCGGGGTCTCGGTGTCGAGGAGTGGTACATCGAGCTGGAGCGGGACGCCTGGATCATGGTCGCCGCCAACGCGCCGGACCTGATCGACTCCGTGATCGCCCAGAAGCACGCGGATCTGGAAGACCCCGACATGGTGAAGCTCTACAGCCTCATCCGCGGGCCACTCGACTGGTCGGTCGACGATCCGCGGATCGTCGAGTTCGCCGACATCCTCGAGCGCCTGGCGATTCGCGCTGTGGAGGCCGGCGCAACAGGGCTCGACGCCATCGACGACCAGTTCGCCTACCTGATGGACTCGGTCATGGTCGAGTTCTCACCTGGCGCCGAGCGGGTGTTGGCAATTCTGGAGGAGCGGGGCTGGAAGGGCTGGACCCGCATCGAGCGAGTGCCTGCCGACCGTGCCGTCAGTGGAGGACTTCCCACCTCGGACCCGGAACTGACGCGCCAAGGCCCGATTTGACATGGGTTCGGGTGCCATAGGCTGGACGAAGCCGGGCAGGCTTGGCGGACGCACTTCCCGCCATGCCTGCCCGGCTTTGGCCTGCCTGGGGTGCCCGTACGGGCCCCATGTCAAATCGGGCCGAACCGGCCCACCCACTCCCACCACACACAAACCCGCTGACCAACCACAACCCGCTGACCCACACACCTCAGAGGTGCTTTTCGATCTCCGCCAGCTCGTCAGCCTCAAACGACAGGTTCCCCGTCGCGGCCACGTTGTCCTCAAGCTGCTTCACGCTGGAAGCCCCGATCAACGCCGACGTCACGTTCCGCAGCACCCAAGCGATCGCAAGCTGCGCCAACGTCTGCCCACGCCGCTTCGCGATGTCGTTCAACGCCCGCACCTTCGCCAGCGTCGCCTCGTCCAAATTGGACGAAGACAGGAACGGCGAAGCGCCGGCCGCCCGCGACCCCTCCGGAACACCGTCCAGGTAGCGGTCGGTCAGCACGCCCTGGGCCAACGGCGAGAACGCGATGCTGCCCGCGCCCACCGAGTCCAACGCGTCCAGCAGCCCGTCCTCGATCCACCGGTTGAACATCGAGTACGACGGCTGGTGGATCAACAGCGGCGTACCGAGTGAACCGAGCACCCGCGCCGCTTCCAACGTCTGCTCGTCCGAATAATTCGAGATGCCGACGTACAGCGCCTTGCCCGAACGCACCACGTGGTCGAGGGCGCCCATCGTCTCCTCGATCGGAGTCTCCGGGTCCGGCCGGTGGTGGTAGAAGATGTCGACGTAGTCCAGCCCCATCCGGGCCAGCGACTGGTCCAGCGAGCTGACCAGGTACTTCCGCGAACCCCACTCGCCGTACGGGCCGTTCCACATGTGGTACCCGGCCTTGGTGGACACCAGGATCTGGTCCCGGTACGGCCGGAAGTCGTCGGCGAACAGGCGGCCGAAGTTCTCCTCCGCGCTCCCCGGCGGCGGACCGTAGTTGTTCGCCAGGTCGAAGTGCGTCACCCCGAGGTCGAACGCCCGGCGCAGGATGGCGCGTTGGCCGTCCAGGTGCCGGTCGTGGCCGAAGTTGTGCCAGAGACCGAGGGACACCGCGGGCAGCTTGAGCCCACTGCGACCGGTCCGGCGGTAGGGCATCGAGTCGTACCGCGACGCAGCGGCTTCGTACGTCATGTCAGTCCTCTACCGGTCGTCATGTCGGTCCTTTACCGGTGCTTTCCCTCGGAATGAGCTTGGCCTTCGGCGACCAGCGCTCCGTAACGTCCTCACCGGCGATGAGTTCCAGCACGGACTCGGCCACCGTGACGCCGAACTGGTGCACGTCCACGCTCATGGTGGTCATCGCGGGCGACGTGAGCCGGCACAGCGACGAGTCGTCCCACGCCACCAGGCTGAGCCGGTCGGGCACGGCCACACCGCGTTGCTTGGCGACGTTCAGACCCGCGACGGCCATCACGTCGTTGTCGTAGAGGATCGCAGTGGGTGGCTCGGCGCCGTCCAGGAGCACGGTGGTGAGCTTCGCCCCCGACTCCTCGGAGTAGTCGCCCTCCACCACGACAGGCTCGATGCCCGCCGCCGCACAGCCTTCGAGCAACGCGGCGGTGCGCGCCTTGGTGTGCAACAAAGTCTCCGGGCCGCTGACCCGCGCGATCCGCCGGTGCCCGAGGTCGAGCAGGTACGCGAGGGCCTCGCGCATCGGGCCTGCGTCGTCCGAGCGGACCGCGGGCACGGCGATCTCGTCCGGCTCGCCCACGTACAGCGCGGGCAGGCCGATCTCCCGCAGCGTCGCCGGGCGGTGGTCGCCCACGGTGCGGTTGACCACCACCACCGCGTCGACCACACCGCTCGCCGCCCACCTGCGGTAGGCGGCGATCTCGGCGTCTTCGGTGCCCACGATGTGCAGCAGCACGGAACGGTCGCCCTCGGCGAGCCGTTCCTCGATGCCCGCGATGAACTCCATGAAGAACGGCTCCGCGCCCAGCAGCCGCGCGGGGCGGGCCAGGACCAGGCCGACGGAGCCGGTGGTCATGTCCGCACCGCGCTCAGGCTGTTGGCCGTTCGCAGCACCAGCGGGCCGGTGAGAACGGACGGGTCGGCCAGCGTGGTCGCGGTCCGGACCAGGAACGAGTGCGTCCCGCCCGCGGGAAGGGTGACCAGGGCGTCGTCGGTGACGGCGTCCTCGGCGACCCGGTCCGCCAGCACTGCGATGTCACGGGCGAAGGACGTCGCGGTGACGTCCACCCGGTAGCCCTCGGCCACCCGGTGCGCCTCGGCGGTGAGCGGCGCGGGGTCGTAGGACAGCTCCAGGTCCTCCTGGAACAGGTGCGCGGTGCGCGCGTCGTCCGTCTCCACCACCAGCACCTCCCCCTTCGGGTCGCCTGGCGTGACCAGGTCCGCTGCCAACTCGAACTGCCCGACCGACCTGGCCGGCACCTCGATCGGGAGTTTAACCACCGCGAGCACGTCACCGTTGAACGTCCGCCGCTCCAGCGTGGCTTCGCCGGTCCAGACCTCGTCCGTGTCGTTGACGGCGATCAGCGCGTCCACGCCGTCCCTCGGCTGCACGGTGAGCAGGCGCGGCGCGAAGGCGTGCTTGAGCGAGTAGTACAGCGGCTTGAGCCGCTCGTCGCCATCGATCGCCGCCCAGGAGGTGACCGGCCAGCAGTCGTTGAGCTGCCACACGAGCGCGCCGGCCGTGCGGGGCCAGTGCGAGCGGAAGTGCTCGACGCCGAACGCGACCGCGCGGGCCTGGTTCAGCTGGGTGGCCCAGTGCCAGTCCTCGAACGCCGCCGGCGCGTGCAGGTGCGGCGCGAGGCCGCGGTCCAGCTTGCCGTTGCCGTCATCGGCCTTCTGGTGCAGCAGGAACGCGGGCGACGTCGGCGTCATCGGCTCGTCGTGCACCCACTTGGTCAGGGTCGCCCAGGTCGGCGGGCCCTGGAAGCCGAACTCCGAGCAGAACCGCGGCAGGTGGTCGCGGTAGTGGGTGTAGTCGATCTTGTTCCACACCTCCCACTCGTGCCGCGTGCCGTGGGTGTCCTCGTTCGAGTGAAGGTCACCGGGGCTGTACGGGCTGCCCGGCGAGTAGTGCCGGGTCGGGTCCAGCTCGGCGACGATCTTCGGCAGCAGCTCGGTGTAGTAGCCGAGGCCCCAGGTGCGGCCTTCGAGCTTTTCCTTCCAGCCCCAGTCCTCGAAGCCCCACAGGTTCTCGTTGTTGCCGTTCCACAGCGCGAGGGAGGCGTGCGAGGTCAGCCGGGCGACGTTCTCGCGGGCCTCGGCCTCGACCTCCTCCCACAGCGGCGACTCCTCGGCGTACGCGGCGCAGGCGAACAGGAAGTCCTGCCACACCAGCACGCCGCGCTCGTCGCAGACGTCGTAGAAGTCCTCGGTCTCGTAGATGCCGCCGCCCCAGATGCGGAGCATGTTCATGTTGGCGTCGACGGCCTGCTCGACCCGGCGGACCAGGCGGTCGCGCGTGATACGGGTGAGGAAGTGGTCGTCGGGGATCCAGTTGGCGCCCTTGGCGAACACCGGCTTGCCGTTCACGACGAACGTGAAAGGGGTACCGATCTCGTCGGGTGCGGTGTCGACGGTGATGGTGCGGAAGCCGACGCGCCGCTCGGTCCGGTCCACGTCCTCGTCACCGGACTTCAGCACGACGCCCAGGTCGTAGAGGGGGTGCTCGCCGTAGCCCACAGGCCACCACAGGTCGACGTCCGGCACCTCGACGGTCACCACGGCGGTGTCGCCGTCGACGCGGGCGCTCTGCTCGACGCCGCCCACGGTCGCGACGACGGTCAGGTCGGAGTCCCGCGCGCGGTCGACCTCGACGTGCACCTCGACCCGGCCGGCGCCGTTCTCGTCCACCGTGACCAGCGGGCGGACCTGGTGCAGCCGCGCCTCGGTCCAGCGCTCCAGCCGGACGGGCTTCCAGATGCCGGCGGTCTGGAGGTCGGGGCCCCAGTCCCAGCCGAACGAGCAGGCCATCTTGCGGACGGCGTTCATCGGGTGCGGGTAGGCGCGGTCGCGCCAGCCCAGCTTCTCCTCCTGCGCCTCGGCGTACGCGAGGGCGGAGTGGAACGTGACGACCAGGTCGTTCGCGCCGTCCTTGAGGTGCTCGCGCACGTCGAAGCGGTAGGAGCGGAACATGTTGGCCGTGCTGCCGAGGACGACGCCGTTCAGCTCGACGGTGGCGACGGTGTCGAGGCCGTCGAACGCCAGCTCGACCTTCTCGCCGGCCTTGGCGGCCTCGGCCTCGAACGTCAGCGCGTAACGCCAGTCGGCGCGGTGCATCCAGGCCAGCTCGGCCTCGTTGGTGTCGAGGTACGGCTCGGGGATCAGGTTCGCCGCGAGGAGGTCGAGGTGCGTGCTGCCGGGCACGACGGCAGGCACCTCGCGGTCGGCGACGGCCGCCGGAATCGGCCCGCCCGCCGCGCTCAGACGCCACCCGTCGTGCAAGGTCGTACGGATCATCGTTCCCCTTTTCCCGGCTGCGGCGGTGGGTTTCTGCCGTGTGACATTCAAGGTATGGCGATTCTTACGCCAGCAACTAAAGTAAGTCAACGACGTTCACCACCAGAGAGGAAGACCACAAGTGGCAGACGTGACTCACCTGCGGGCAGCAGGTGTGAGCCTGGTGCTCGACTTCTCCGGAGGGACGCTTCCCCGGGTCCGCTATTGGGGCGCTGACCTGGGCGAACTTGATTCTGCCGCACTGGCGGCGGTGGTGCTGGCCCAGCAGCCGCACCCCATCGGCAACTCGGTGGACGGCCCGGTCGACGTGGCCGTGCTGCCCGAGCAGTCGGCCGGGTGGCTCGGCACGCCGGGGATCATCGGCAACCGGGGCGGGCGGGACTTCTCCACCGCGTTCCGGGTCGTGTCGGTGGACGGCCCGGTCGACGGATCAGCGGTGTCGGTCGCCGGACCGGTGGTGCGCGCGGTCGACGAGGTCGCCGGGCTCGCGCTGGAACTGACCATCGAGCTGACCCCGTCCGGGCTGGTGCGGCAGCGGGCCGTGCTGTCCAACACCGGGTCGTCGGAGTTCACCGTGGACGCGGTGAACCTGACCCTGCCGGTGCCGGGGCAGGCGGTCGAGATCCTTGACTTCACCGGGCGGTGGACGCGCGAACGCAGTCCTCAGCGCACACCGTGGACGCAGGGCCTGCGCGTGCGGGAGAACCGGACCGGTCGGACCGGCTACGACTCCGCCTACCTGTTCGCGGCGGGCACCTCGGGGTTCGACAACCGGTCGGGCGAGATCTGGGCGGTGCACACGGCCTGGTCGGGCAACCACCGGACGTTCGCCGAGAAGACGTACCACTCGGTGTCGCTGCTCGGGTCGGGCGAGCTGCTGCTGTCCGGTGAGGTGGTGCTGGCCCCGGGCGAGTCGTACACGTCGCCGTGGCAGTACGCGTCGTACGGGCACGGGCTGGACGAGGTGTCCGGGCGGTTCCACCAGTACCTGAGGTCTCGGCCGTCCCATCCCTCTTCGCCGCGCCCGGTCGTGGTGAACACGTGGGAGGCCGTGTACTTCGACCACGACCTGGGTCGGTTGAAGGCTCTGGCGGACGCCGCCGCGTCGATCGGCGGCGAGCGGTTCGTGCTGGACGACGGCTGGTTCGGCTCGCGTCGGGACGACCAGCGAGGGCTCGGCGACTGGTACGTGTCGGACGAGGTGTGGCCGGACGGGCTGAAGCCGTTGACGGACCACGTGACCGGGCTGGGGATGCAGTTCGGCATCTGGGTCGAGCCGGAGATGATCAACCCGGACTCGGACCTGGCTCGCGCGCACCCGGACTGGATCATGGCGGCGGGCGACCGGCTGCCCGGTGCGGCGCGGCACCAGCAGGTGCTGGACCTGGCGCGGCCCGAGGCGTTCGAGCACATCCTGGAGCGGCTGGACGACCTGCTGTCCACGTACCCGGTGTCGTACCTGAAGTGGGACCACAACCGGGACTTGGTGGACGCGGGGCACCGGCCGACGGGGCGTGCGGGGGTGCACGGTCAGACGTTGGCCATCTACCGGCTGCTGGACGAGCTGCGGCGGCGTCATCCGGGGGTGGAGATCGAGTCGTGCTCGTCCGGTGGCGGGCGGGTGGACCTGGAGATCCTGGAGCGCACGGACCGGGTGTGGGTGTCGGACTGCATCGACGCGCTGGAGCGGCAGTCGATGCAGCGGTGGACGAACGCTTTGATCCCGTTGGAGCTGATGGGGACGCACGTGGGGTCGGGGACGTCGCACACGACGCACCGTCAGCACCCGATCGACTTCCGGGCCGGGACCGCGTTGTTCGGGCACTTCGGCATCGAGTGGGACCTGACCAAGGCGTCGGCTTCGGATCTGGAGCGGCTGACGTCGTGGGTGGCCTTGTACAAGGAGTTGCGGCCTCTGCTGCACACCGGTGTGTCCGTGCACGGTGACCACTCGGATCCGGCGATCAACGTGCACGGTGTGGTGGCGGAGGACGGGTCGGACGCCGTGTTCGCCATCGTCGCGCTGGCCACTTCCGAGTTCTACCCGCCGGGTGCTGTCCGTCTGCCCGGCCTGTCCCCGGACCGCACGTACCACGTCCGCCCCCTGCCGCCGGGTGACGTCCCGGATGGCAACGCGCACAACTGGGGCGTGCAGCTGCCGTGGTGGCAGCCGGAAGGCGTGACCCTCCCGGGCCGCGTCCTCACCACGGCCGGCGTCCAGGCCCCCGTCCTGCACCCGGAACGCCTGGTCCTCCTCCGAGCCACCGCCCTCTAACCACCCGCGTGTCGAACCCCCAGACCCCGCGTGTCGAACCTCCAGGACCCGTGAGTCCTACGTTCGCGACCCGTGAGTCCTACGTTCAGGACCCGTGAGTCCTACGTTCGGAACCCCCGAGTTCAACGCTCAGTACAAGATCGTTTGTTCTGAGCGTTGAATTCGGGGGTCCTGAACGTAGGACACGGTGGTTCTGAAGGTACGACTCGCGCGTTCTGAAGGTAGGACTCACGCGGGGGTGGGGGTTAGGCGGACTACGACGGCTGCGGGGGCGTTGCCGTTGTGGGCGGCATGTAGTGATCCCTGGCCTGTGTCCCAGGTGAAGGTCCACGAGGGGGACGTCAGCGGGAACTGCGGGGATATCGCCATGGGCTGGCCCTGGAGGTGCGGCACGGGGAGGGTTACGTCGGCGGAGGCGCCTGGGAGGCGCCAGACCGTGATGTAGGTGGACTGGGCACGGAGCCCTTGGGCCACCCACGGGCCGGTGCGGTTGGTCAGGCCCAGCGGCCAAAACGGGATCGAGGTGGCGATCTCCGACCGTAGTCCCTTGTGGACGGACACCGCTTCGTGCACGAGTGCGCGTTGCGCGGAGTCCATCAGGTCGACCCGTCCGGCCAGGTAGAGGCGTCCCAGAACACCCGTCGCCAAGGTGAAAGCAGCCTCGTCCGGTGACATGCCGGGCTGCGCATAAGCCCAGTTACCGGCCTGCTCAGGCAGCACGGAAGCGGGCGCGGCGGCGGCGATCGGCGGGTACAGCAACGGGTTCTGCTGGTCCGAAGTGGACTGGATGTGGAGGCGCGACAGCATCGCGTAGTCCATCCGCATCGCACCCGACGCGCAGTTCTCCAACAGCAGGTCCGGGTGCCGGGCCAACACCCCGTCCAGCCACGCCAAGTGCGCGCGGTTGTGGCCGAGCAGGCCCTCACCGGGCGCGACGCCACCGACATCGGTCCCCGCACCGGGCATGATGTTGTAGTCCAGCTTGATGTACCCGACGCCGAACTCGCCGACCAGCCGGTCCACCACCTCGTCCACGTGCCGGACCGCCGCCGGGTGCCGCAGGTCCAGGTGGAACCGCCCGTGCTCACCCACCCGCGCACCCTGGCGCTGGAAGAACGCCTCCTCCGGCAACGACCGCGCCAACGCCGACCGCACGCCGACGACCTCCGGCTCCAGCCAGATCCCCGGCACCATCCCCCGTGCCCGGATCCGATCCGCGACCTCGCCGAACCCGCCGGGGAACCGCGTAGTGGACGGTCGCCACTCGCCGACGCTGTCCCACCACTTGCCGTCCTCGTCGTACCACCCCGCGTCCACGCAGAAGTAGTCCGCGCCGACCGAAGCCGCCGCGTCGATCAACGGCAGCAGCTTCTCGGTGGTCGGGTCACCCATCAGGGTGTTCATGTAGTCGTTGAAGATCACCGGCAACCAGGGCGCACGCCGGTTCCGCAACGTCGCCCGCCGCTGCCGCGTCAACGCACCGAAAGCGTCGTCGACCCCTCCGGCGACGACGGCCACGGATACCGGCACGGTCGTGAACCCCGCACCGGAGGACACCACGCGCGACCACTGGTGCTCGGCATCCGTAGGCCCCAGGACCGCCACGTACGCACCCGCGACCGTCTCCCCGACCTCCCAGTGCCACGCGCCGTTGTGCTCGATCTGCCAAGCCATGGCCCAGCTGTCGTCCCGCGCCACCAGAACACCGCAAGGCAGGTGCTCACCGGTAGACCACGAGCTCCGGGACGTCAACGCGAACCGGCTCCGCGACGCGTGGTGGTGCACCGTCGGGTCCATGGCCACCAGACCCGCCTCGCGCAACGGCGTGCGGTGCCAGCGCGACTCGGCGACCCAGTCCGAGTCACCGTGCACGAGGTCCACCTCGTCCACCGAACGGTCCGCGTCCACCAGGAACGCCCCGGTGGACAACGATGTCACCGCCTGGAGGCACACCGAACCAGGGCCCTCGACGTCGACCTCGGTCCACGTCCGCACCGCGGGCACCCCGGCGACACCCTGGAACACGGACGACACCACGAGCCCGCTCACCGGGTCGTGCTGCACGACCCGCAGCTCGTCGGCGGACGCCACATGCGTGCGATACCGCAGCCGCGCGCCGATCATGGTGTCCGCGTAACGGTGGCTACCGGGGAACCTCCCGTGGCCGAGCGCCTGCACCTCGACCAGCGGCACCCCGATCCCGGCAGAAAGCCCCGAAGAAGGCCCGGAAGGCCGCAACGAGAGCAGTCGCACCGGCCGGTCGTCCGACACGTCCAACAGCAGCCGAATCGCGCCCGTGGACCAGCTGACCGTCATGTGGCGACTTCCTCCCAGGCACCGGTGTTGTGGTCGTACGCCGCGGCGGCTCCGGCCCGTTCCACGTCGGCCGGGTCGATGTTCACGTTCCGACCGCGGGCCTCGGGGTTCGGCGCGGCGGACGCCAGGATCTTGGTGTACGGGTGCTGCGGGTTGAGGATCACCTCGTCGGCCGGCCCGCGCTCGACCACGCGCCCCTTGTAGAGCACGAGGATGTCGTCGGAGAAGTGACGCGCCGTGGCCAGGTCGTGCGTGATGTAGAGGACGGCCAGGTTCTCCTCGCGTTGCAGGCGGGCCATCAGGTTCAGCACGCCCAGCCGGATCGACACGTCCAGCATCGACACCGGCTCGTCCGCCACCACGACCTTCGCGCCCGGCGCCAACGCCCGTGCGATCGCCACGCGCTGCCGCTGACCGCCGGACAGCTCGTGCGGACGGCGTCCGGCGATGTCACGTCCGGGCAGCGACACGCGTTCCAGCAGCTGCACCACGTCGTTCCACTCGTGCGGCAGGCCGTGCAGCTTCAACGGCCTGGCCAGGTGGTGCTCGATGGTGTGGAACGGGTTCAGCGAGGCGAACGGGTCCTGGAACACCATCTGCACGTTGTCCCGGTACTGCCGCTCGGGCACGCGCTTCCCGTCCGGCCCGGTCAACGTGATGGCGCCGCCGCTCGGCTTCTCCAGCCGGGCGATCATCCGGGCGATGGTGGACTTGCCCGACCCGGACTCGCCGACCAGCGCGACCGTGCGGCCGGGGGTGAGGGTGAACGACACGTTGTCCACCGCACGCAGCTTGATCCGCCGCAGGCCGACCCGGACGTGGAAGTCCTTGACCAGCTCACGAGCTTCCAACGTGGTCATCGGACGCCTCCGGACGGGGTGGGCTCGCCGGACCGGTCGACCGGCGTCATCTGCTCGCCGGAGCGGACGAACGAGCCGCGTTCGCCGGTCAGGCTGGGGAACGAGTCGAGCAGCTGGCGGGTGTACGGGTGCGCGGGCTGCTCGAACATCCGCTGCGCCTCCGCGTACTCGACGACCTCGCCGTCCTTCATCACCGCGATGCGGTCGGCGAGTTCGAGGAGCAGCGGCAGGTCGTGCGTGATGAACAGGACGGCGAAGCCGATCTCGTCGCGCAGCCGCAGGATCTCGCGCAGGATGCCGCGCTGCACGACCACGTCCAGCGCGGTGGTCGGCTCGTCCATGATCATGACCTGCGGGTCGAGCAGCAGCGCCATCGCGATCATCACGCGCTGCCGCATGCCGCCGGACAGCTCGTGCGGGAACGAGCTGAGCCGCCGCACGTCCACGCCGACCAGCTTCAGCACTTCCTCGCACTTCGCGCGCCGCTCGGCCTTGGTCATCTCCGGCCGGTGCGTGGTGAGCACGTCCTCCAGCTGCGCCCGGATCGACAGGACCGGGTTCAGCGCGTTCATCGCGCCCTGGAACACCATGGACAGCTTCGACCAGCGGAACGCCCGCAGTTCCTCGGGCGTCAACGCCAGCACGTCCACGTCGTCGCCGTCACGGTCGTGGAAGGTGACCGCTCCGGTCGTCACCTCGGCCGGCGGCCGGTGCAGCCGGTTGATCGCGTAGGCGAGCGTCGTCTTGCCGCAGCCGGACTCACCGGCCAGGCCCAGGATCTCACCGCGCCGCAACGTGATCGACACGTCCTTGACCGCGTGCACCGGGTTCTCCACCTGGTACACGACGGACAGGTTGTCCACGGTCAGCACCACGTCGTCGTCCGGACGCTCGACGGGCTCCGGCGTGCGAACGGCCTCCACCTTGCGGCGCCGGGGGATGTCCCGCAGCTTCGGGTTGATGATCTCGTCGATGCTGAAGTTGACCAGCGCCAGACCACAGCCGAACAGGGCGATGATCAGGCCCGGCGGCACGAACCACCACCACGCGTCACGTTGCAGCGCGAAGCCGTTCTGCGCGTAGTAGAGCATCGTGCCGAGCGTGGACGAGTTGGACGCGCCCAGGCCGAGGAACGACAGGCCCGCCTCGCTCAGGATCGCGTAGATCACCGAGAACACGAACTGCGACGCCAGCAGCGGCAGCAGGTTCGGCAGGATCTCGACCGTGATGACGCGCCACGGCTTCTCGCCGGAGACCTTGGCCGCGGCCACGTAGTCCCGGTTGCGCAGCGACAACGTCTGCGCGCGCAGCACCCGTGCCGACGCGGCCCAGCCGGTGATCGCCAGCACCACCGCGATCGTCCACGAGCCGCGCTGGTCTGCGGGCACGAACGCGGAGATGACGATCACCAGCGGCAGGCCGGGGATCACCAGCATCACGTTGGAGAACAGGGAGAAGCCCTCGTCCACGTACCCGCCGATGTAGCTGCCGATGATGCCGAACAGCGCCGACAGCACGGTCGCCATCACGCCGACGAGCACGCCGATGTAGAGGGAGCCCCTGGTGGCGTACGCGAGCTGGGCCACGATGTCCTGGCCGGTCTGCGTGGTGCCCAGCCAGAACTCGCCGCCCGGCGGGGTCAGGCTGATGTCGCGGATGGTGTTCGGGTCGCCGACCAGCAACGGGCCGATCACGCCGATGAACGTGATCAGCGCGATCAGGGCCAGGCCGACGCCGAGCTTCGGCGACCAGCGCGGCAGCATCGACCGCCAGCCGGCCCGTCCGCGCGAAGGCTCGACGGTGACAGCACTGAGATTAGTCACGGTGTCCGTTCTCCTTCTCAGCCGCTGACGCGGGTGCGCGGGTCGATGAGGGCGTACAGCAGGTCGACCACGAGGTTCGCGCCGAGCACGGCGACCGTGATCACGAGGAAGATGCCCTGCATGAGGGCGTAGTCGTTGTTCTGCACCGCTTGCAGGAGCTTCGACCCGATACCCGGGTAGGAGAACACCTGCTCGGTGATGATGGAGCCGGCCACCACGAACCCGAGCGAGATCGCGAAGCCGGCCACCGACGGCAGCACCGCGTTGCGGGCCGCGTACTTGATCATGATCCGGGAGTCCCGCAGACCCTTGGCCTGCGCGGTGAGCACGTAGTCCTCGGCCGTGGTGGACACCATCATGTTGCGCATCCCCAGCAGCCAGCCGCCGACGGACGAGATGACGATGGTCAACGCGGGCAGCGTGCCGTAGTAGATCGCCGAGCCGATGAAGTCGGCGTTCCAGCCGGGCCAGAGGACCACGTCGTAGCCGCCCTGGAGCGGGAACCAGCCCCACGCCGAGGACAGCACCGCGACCAGGATCAGGGCCAGCCAGAAGTACGGCACCGCGGCGAGCACGGTGGTGGCGGGCACCAGGCTGTCCAGCCAGGTGCCGCGCCGCCAGCCGACGAACGCGCCCAGGGCGATGCCGAGGACGAACGACAGGAACGTCGCGATCCCGACCAGCATCAGGGTCCAGGGCAAGGCCTCCCCGATGATCTGGGACACCGGTGTGGGGAACGAGCTCACCGATATGCCCAGATCACCGCGGAACATGTTGCCGAGATAAGAGGTGTACTGACTTAGGAGCGATTCACCGCTGTTCGTGCCGAGCAGCAGCTCGTACGCCCTGCGGGCCGATGGGTCCACGGTTCCGCCGCGTTGCGCCAGCTTCGCCATCAGGATGTCCACCGGGTTGCCCGGCATGAGCCTCGGGATGAAGAAGTTCAGCGTCAGCGCCGCCCAGAGGGCGACCAGGTAGAACGCGAACTTTCGGGCGTAGTACCTCATCGGTCCGCCTATCGGTCACTCAGTCGATCACTGGCCGGCCGGCTTGAGCTTCAGGTAGATCTCGGAGGCCTCGGGGCGCGCCCAGATGGCGGGGAACGCGTAGAGGTCGTCCTTGGTGGGCCAGCCGGTGAACTTCTTCGCGTTGTACTCGCTGGTCGTGCCGCCGGTCAGCACGGGGATGTACGGGATCGACTTCTCGATCTCCGTCTGGATGGTGTCGAAGTACGGCTGCCGGGCCGCGGTGTCCTCCGGGTCGACGCCCTTCAGCGCGGTGAGCGCGGCGTCCACTGCGGGGTTGGAGAAGCGCGAGAAGTTCGGGTTCGCCGCCTCGCCGACCTTGGCCGTGGTCGCGGTGCTGTAGAAGTAGGAAGCGTTGTAGAACGGGTCGGGGGCCGGACCCTGGTGCAGTGCGTCGATCAGCAGCTCGAACTCGCCGCGACCGCGCGCGTCGGACCACTCGTTCCAGGAGACCTGCTGCGCGGTGATCTTGATGCCGACCTTCTGGAGCTGCTGCGTCATCGTGTCGACAGCGGTGATGTAGTCGGTCCAGCCGGCGACGACCTTGAGGGTCATGGCCAGCGGCTTGCCGTCCTTGGCGTAGACGCCGTCGGAGCCCTTGGCGTAGCCGGCGCTCTCCAGCAGCTGCGTGGCCTTGGCCTCGTCCGGCTGCATCGGCGCGGTCTTCTCCTGGAGCTTGGCGGAGATCTGGTCCTTGTCCCGCTCCAGCAGCGCCGCGCCCGGGGAGACCTCGCTCGCGGTGTTCTCGAACGCCAGCGCGTTGATCTGGGTCCGGTTGATCGCGTAGTAGATCGCCTTGCGGACGGCCACGTCGGTCTGCGGGCCCTGGCAGCCGAGGGCGGCGTTCGAGCAGGTGAACAGGGCCGTCTGGTTCATCGGGATGGTGATGGCCTTGTAGCCCGGGTAGTTCTTCTCGACGTCCTTGATGTCCGGGACCGGACCGGTCTGCCAGTCGATCTGGCCGGCCTTCAGCGCGGCCTCACCGGACTGGTTGCCGGACAGCGCGAGGTAGCGGACCTTCTTCAGCGCCGGCTCACCGGAGTGGTAGCCGGCGTTCGCCTTGAGCGTGAACGCCTGACCCTTGAACTCGTCCAGCATGAAGGGGCCGGTGCCGACGGGCTCCTTCACGACATCGGTCGACGGGTTCGACATGTCCTTCCACTTGTGCTCCGGGACCATGAAGATCTTGCCGAGGACCTGCGGGCCCTCCATGAAGGACGGCTCGGTGAACTTGATCGACACGTTCGTGTCGTCGACCGCGGTGGCCACGCCCTTGTAGCCCGTGCCGTTCATGGCCGGGTTCTTGGTGATCATGTCCAGGGTGAAGACGACGTCCTTGGCGGTGAACTTCTGCCCGTCGGTCCACTTCGCGTCGTCACGCAGCGCGACGTCGAGCTGGGTGCCGTCCGCGTTCCACTTGAAGCTCTTGCCCAAGCGGGGCCGCGGCTCGACGTCGCGGATGTTGTTGAAGAAGAACAGCGGCTCGAAGATCGTGCCGGGACCCTCGATCTGGGTCGGCGAGAACGGGTTGAAGTTCAGCTGCCAGTCACCGGACTGGCCGGTGTACACGATCAGCGTGTCCTTGTTCGCGTCGCCTGCCGTGTCCGACCCGCCACACGCAGTAGCCAGCATGGCGACCGCGGCCAGTCCGGCCGCCGCCATGCGCGTCCGTGAGAAGCGCCTTGCCTTCAGGAACATCGTTGATTCCTCTCGTGGCCCGAGACCGGCCGCGGTCCCGCGTTGAGGCAGATTGTTAAGTCATCGAAGAAACGAAGTCAACACCTCGACGTCATCTGCGGGTCAAGTTGCTACCCTTCGTCCGGCGAACGAACTAAGACGGCGGGAGTCCATGTGAGCGGACCGGCGCGGGCGACGCAACACGCGAGCAGCAAGTCCGCGGTGCTCGACGTGATCCGCGCCGCGGGCACGATCAGCCGCGTCGGGCTGATCAACGCCACCGGTTTCACCGGCGCCACCATCTCGACCGTCGTCCGCAAGCTCATCGACGAGGGCCTGGTCGTGGAGACCGGGCGCGCGGAGTCGACCGGCGGCAAGCGTCGGGTGCTGCTCCAGCTCAACCACTCCTCCCGCTACGCCGTGGGCGTGCACCTCGACCATGCGGGCATCACGTACGTGCTGACCAATCTCGGCGGTTCGGTCGTCGCGCGCATTTCGAGGGCGGGCGCCGGCGCGGCGGAACCGCAGACCGTGGTGGGCCGGATGGCGGCCGAGGTGAAGGGCCTGATCGACGGCGTGGGGGTCGAGCACAACCGCGTGCTGGGCCTCGGCCTCGTGTCCCCCGGGCCGCTCAGCTCGAACACCGGCATGGGCCTGACCCCGCCGGCCATGCGCAAGTGGGAGGACTTCCCGCTCGGCCAGGCGTTGGAGCAGGCCACGAGCCTGCCGGTGGTGCTGGACAACGACGCGACGGCGGCGGCGCTCGGTGAGCACTGGTCCGGCGGTATCGGCGGGACGGCCATCTCGGCGGCGCTGTACATGGGGACCGGGATCGGCGCGGGCCTGATCATCAACGGCATCACGTATCGCGGGAGCAGCGGGAACGCCGGGGAGATCGGCCACATCTGCGTGGACGCGGACGGGCCGGAGTGCTGGTGCGGCGCGCGTGGGTGCGTGGAGGCGCTGGCCGGCCCGTCGGCGGTGGTGGCGGCGGCTCGTGCGGACGCGGCGTTGGCCGGTGCGGCGGGGTTGACCGGGCGGGCGAAGTCGGTGTCGTCGGACTTCGCGGCGGTGAGCCGGGCGGCGCGGCGGGGTGAGCCGGCCGCGTTGGCGATCCTGGAGCGTTCGGCGCGGTACATCGCGGTGGCGGCGCGGACGTTGGCGAACATCATGGACCTGGAGGTCCTGGTGCTGACGGGGCCGAGCTTCGCGATCGCCGGGTCCGTCTACCTGCCCGTGGTGCGCGACGAGCTGGAGCGGACGTTCTTCTCTCGGGCGGCGCACGGCGTCGACGTACGACTGTCCCGTTCGGCCGCTACTGCGTCGGCGATCGGCGGGGCGGCACTTGTGCTGCAGTCCGAACTCGTGCCGCTGCACGAGGGCTTCAGGCTCCCGGAAAACCTGTCCGACTCGGAGCCGGCCGCCCTGCCCGCCTCAGGGGCCTGAGCGGACGACTCGCGGTGTGCGGGGAACGAGCCGACGGCTGGGAACGGGCCGGCCGTCAACCGCGCGGGGCGGGGCGTCAGCGCGCGGGCGGGGCGTCAGCGCGCGGGGCGGGCGACCCAGAGGAGGCCTCGTTCGACCATGGTTCGCACGGGTGGCAGGGCCAGGTCCGCCGGGAAGTGGCCGATGGTGCAGGCGAAGATCCGGCCCGCGCCCCAGCGCCTCGTCCACACCGCCGGCACGGTCAGTTGCGCGTGCCACGGGGACTCGGCGGCGAACGTGGTGGTCGCGTGGACGTCGTTGAGGCCGTCGGTGAGCACCCAGTACTGCTCGGTGCGCAGCGGGAAGCCGGCGAGACCTTCCACGATCGGGTGGGTGGACGTGATCTCGATCCGGTGGTCCACGAAGCCTCCGGGGTGAGCCACGAACTGCCCGCCCACCAACCGCATGTACTCACGGGAGTGGCGGAACGAGTCGACCAGGCCGCCGTGCCAACCGGCCAGGCCCGTGCCGGCGCGCACCGCGGCGTCCAGGCACGCGAACTGATCATCGGTCAGCTCACCGTCGCTCCAGCACTGCACGATCAAGTCGTAGACACCCAGGCCCGCGTCGTAGACCTCCAGCGAATCCGACACGTCCACCGAGAAACCCGAGGACCTCAGGAACGGCAGGAACGCGTCGGTCGCCTCCACCGGCGAGTGCCCGTCCCAACCACCACGAACCACGAGTGCCTTCACGGAACAGCACCCTAGCGAAGACCCGCACGGCCATCCCCCGACTTGACAGGCAAGTCACCACTTGCCTATAACTGGGCCATGGACGCGGACCCCGACCTGTTCAAGGCCATCGGCGACGCGACCCGCCGCACGATCCTGGACGAGCTGACCGAAAAGGACGGTCAGACGCTGTTCGAGATCTGCGGCCGACTGACCATGAGGCACGGCCTGGCCTCCTCGCGCCAGGCCATCTCCCAGCACCTCGCGGTGCTCGAACAAGCCGGCCTGGTGCACACCCGGCGGCAGGGCCGGTACAAGTTCCACCACATCGACACGAGCCCGCTGCGCTCGATCGTCGAGCGGTGGCCCATCGACCGAGAGGCACCGAACCCGTGATCCGCATCAACATCACCAGCGTCTACGTGGACGACCAGGCCAAGGCGCTGGCGTTCTACACCGAGAAGCTCGGCTTCACCAAGAAGACCGACGTGCCCGCCGGCGAGTACCGCTGGCTCACCGTGTCCTCCCCCGCCGACCCCGACGGCGTCGAGCTGCTCCTCGAGCCGGAAGGCCACCCGGCGGCACGCCCGTTCAAGGAGGCCCTGGTCGCCGACGGCATCCCGTTCACCCAGTTCGCCGTGGACGACGTGTACGCCGAGGTCGAGCGGCTCAAGGGGTTGGGCGTCGTGTTCACCCAGGACGCGACCGACATGGGACCGGTGGTCACCGCCGTCCTCGACGACACCTGCGGCAACCTGATCCAGCTCGCCACCATGAAGTAGACGCCCTCAGGCCCCGGCTCTCGACCGGCGAGGGCCGGGCAGCCGCCCACGGGGGGCACCCTCAGGCGCGCGCGACCAGCCCGGCCAGGTGGGTGACCAGGCCCTCGGTCAGGCCGACGCGGAACATCTCGTCGGGCGGCGGTGCGCCCATCTCGCGCATGACCTGCGCCATCGCGTCGGCCGGGTTCGCATGGGGCCACAGGCCGGCCGTCATCACCAGCACCGCCTTGGCGAAGTGCCGCGCCGCGGGCTCGTCCAGCACCGGCACGCGCGCCCGCACGAGGTCCGCCAGACGGTCGGTGTGCGAGGTCGCCCGGCGTTTGAACACGCGCGCGAAGTCCACCGAGATGTTGCGCTCCAGCACCCCGGCCATCCCGCAGATCAACTCGCACATCAGCCGCCGGCGGTGCAGGGAGGTCGCGATCGTGGTCGCCACCTCGACCGGGTCGGACGCCGGAGCCAGCGCGCCCTCCACCTCGTCCAGCCAGGCGCCCCACTCCTCGTCCAGCACCTCCAGGAAGATCGCCTCCCGGCTGTCGAAGTACCGCAGCACGTTCGACTTGGCCAGCCCCACCCGATCGCTCAGCTCACGCAGGCTGATGTCCGCGACGGACCGCTCCCGCAGCATCGCGCACGCCGTTTCGAGGATCGTGCGTCGCCGCTGCGCCACGTGCTCGGGCTTCCTGGCGCGCTTGAACTCCACCGCCGCAGGCTAACAGCCCACCGGTCTGTTGCCGGTCGCGTGCTTGACCACCGTCACGGCGGGTAGGTGGCTGGGGTGCAGACGTTCCTGCCGTGCGCGACCTTCAGCCGCAGCGCCGCCGTCCTCGACTCCCGAAGGCTCGGCAAGCAGCGCGTGGAGACCTTGCAGATCCTGCGCGCCCTGGTGTGGCCCGAGTACGGCTGGAAGCGGCACCCGGCGGTCCTGATGTGGCGCGGCTTCACGCCCGCGCTGGTCGCCTACGGCGTGGCCGTGTGCGACGAGTGGAGACGTCGGGGCCACCGCGACGGCATGCGTGCCGCGCTCCTCGACTTCACCGGCGGCGGCGTCACCGGCGACGACTTCACCGGCGACTTCACGGGCGGCGACTTGGCGGGCGGCGAACTCACCGGTGGCGACTTCACCGACGGGAACCTCACCGGCGGCCGGGAGCCGACGTGGTCGTGGTGCCTGGCCGAGGGCCTGCTCCCACCCTGGCTCGGCGACGACGACCTGCACCGCAGCCACCGGTCCGCCCTCCTGCGCAAGGACCCCGACCACTACCGCCCGCTGTTCCCCGACGTCCCGGACGACCTCGACTACGTCTGGCCGCCGCCGGTGTTCCCGATGGACGTCCCCGACACACCGGGCCTGATCGCGTACCGGCTCGACCGCCCTCCCCTGCCCGACCTCTCCCCGCCCGACGACCTTCCGCCCCCGCCACTCGACCACCGCCCCGGCCCATCGGTCGCCCGCGCGCCCAGCGAGGCCGACCTGGCGGCCATGCGCGACGAGGCGACCGACCCACGCCAGGTCCGCTTCTTCCGCCGCGGCCAACGCCTACCGCCTCCGACCAGCCGTTTCACCCTCCGACGACAACTCCCGGGAAAAAGTTGAGCGGAGGTGTCGATCCGGCGGGGTCCCGTTCGACGCAGTAGTGAGACCACCGAGAAGGGGAGCCCGAGATGACCACCACCGACACCCGCCGCGCCGCCACCACCACCGTCGCCACGATCACCACCAAGCGCAACGACCTGGTCCTCGCCGCCTTCCGCATCGTCGTGTCGTTCCTGTTCGGGTGCCACGGCCTGATGGGCCTCGGCTTCCTGGGCGGCATCGACGGGCAGGGCACGGCGGTCCCGTTCGGGTCGTGGCCGGGCTGGTACGGCAGCGTGATCGAGCTGGTCGGCGCGGTCCTGGTGCTGGTCGGCCTGGCCGCACGTCCGGCGGCGTTCGTGCTCTCCGGCGTGATGGCCTACGCGTACTTCACCGTGCACCAGCCCGAGGCGCTGCTCCCCCTGCACAACATGGGCGAACTGGCCGCCGTCTACAGCTGGGTGTTCCTGCTGCTGGCCGTCCTCGGCCCCGGCGCCTTCACGGTCCAGCGCGCGTTCACGGCCCGGCGCTCCGTCCGGGAGCACACCGTCCGCGAGCACGCCGACCGCTGAACACGCCGATACGGGACCACTTCCGATGGCGCGCCTCCACCCGGAGGTGCGCCATCGGCGTGTTCAGGTGGCAAGACCGTGGGCACCCTCCCGGCATGGCAGAGCCCGCAGTCCAGTACCCCGGTCTGACCGACGACGTCCAACCCACCCCCGACCACGGTGAATCGACCTACCGCGGCACGGGGCGTCTCATCGACAAGAAAGCCGTCATCACCGGCGGCGACTCGGGCATCGGCCGCGCCGTCGCCCTTGCCTTCGCCCGTGAGGGCGCGGACGTGCTCATCTCCTACCTCGAAGCCGAGGAGAAGGACGCCCGCGACACCGCCCGGCTGATCGAGGACGCGGGCCGCACCGCCGTCACCGTCCCCGGCGACCTGGTGGAGGAGTCCCAGTGCGCGGACGTCGTGGCCCGCGCGGTCGCCGAGTTCGGCCACATCGACGTCCTGGTCAGCAACGCGGCCTACCAGATGTCGCAGGACGGCGGCCTGCTCGACATCACCAGCCGGCAGTTCGACCGGGTCATGAAGACGAACGTGTACGCGATGTTCTGGCTGTGCAAGGCGGCCGTGCCGCACATGCCCGAGGGCTCCTCGATCATCACCACGTCGTCCATCCAGGGCTTCCAGCCCTCGTACCAGCTCCTCGACTACGCCACCACCAAGGCCGCGATCGTGAACTTCACCAAGGGCCTGGCGCAGAACCTGGTCGAGCGGAAGATCCGGGTGAACTCGGTCGCGCCCGGTCCCGTGTGGACTCCGCTCATCCCGGCCACCATGCCGCCGGAGAAGGTGGAGAGCTTCGGCGAGCAGGCGCCCATGGGCCGCGCCGGGCAGCCCGCCGAGCTGGCGCCGCTGTACGTCTTCCTCGCCTCGTCCGATTCGAGCTACATCACCGGCGAGGTCATCGGCGTCACCGGCGGCTCGCCCATCACGTAAAACCGCTGGTCAACGGCCCGCGAGAAAATCTTGGAAAAAGTTCGGCCCGCGTGTCGATCCGCGTACCCCCTCGTTCGTCGCGTCAGTACAGGCCACGATGGACCGGCCGCAACGAACCGACAGGGAGTATCGAGATGCGTTTCATGGTGATCGTGAAGGCCAACGAGGACACCGAGGCCGGGGCCCAGCCGAGCGAGGAGATGCTCAACGAGATGGGCGCCTTCAACGAGGAGCTGGCGAAGGCCGGCGTGCTGCTCGCGGGCGAGGGCCTGCACCCCAGCTCCAAGGGCGCGCGCGTCTACTTCTCCGGTGACAAGAGGACGGTCGTCGACGGTCCGTTCACCGAGACCAAGGAGCTCATCGCGGGGTTCTGGCTGCTGGAGGTCAAGTCACTGGAAGAGGCCGTCGAATGGGTGAAGCGCGTGCCGAACCCGACCGGCGAGGAGTCCCAGATCGAGATCCGGCAGGTCTTCACGGAGGACGACTTCGTGAACGCGTCGGAGGAGATGAAGGACCGCGAGCGTCAGCTGCGCGCCGAGAACGAGGCCCGCGCCAACGGCTGAGGGCCCCCACGGGAGCTGTTCCCGCTTGCCGACGAGCATCGGTAGCTGGTCTGATGCCAGACCGTGATGGCTACCGATGCTCGTCGTGCCGTTGAAGCGGTGTGGCGGATCGAATCCGCGCGCCTGATCGCCGGGCTCGCGCGGATGGTGCGGGACGTCGGCCTGGCCGAGGAACTGGCCCAGGACGCGATGGTCAGCGCCCTGGAGCAGTGGCCGGAGCACGGCATACCGCGCAACCCCGGCGCGTGGCTGATGACCGCCGCGAAGAACCGGGCCGTCGACCTGATCCGGCGCAAGCAGAACTACCAGCGCAAGCTGGAGGAGATCGGCCGGGACACCGAGCACGACCACGTGGCGGACGCCGCCGACCGGGTCGGCGAGATCGACGACGACCTGCTGCGGCTGGTGTTCACCGCGTGCCACCCGGTGCTGTCCACCGAGGCGCAGGTCGCGTTGACCCTGCGCATGCTGGGCGGCCTGACCACCGACGAGATCGCGCGGGCGTTCCTGGTGCCCGAGTCGACCGTGGCGCAGCGGATCGTGCGGGCGAAGAAGGCGCTGGCCAAGGCCGGTGTGCCGTTCGAGGTGCCGGCGGAGAACGAGCGGGACGCCCGGCTGTCGTCCGTGCTCGGCGTGATCTACCTGATCTTCAACGAGGGCTACTCGGCCACGGCCGGCGACGACTGGATGCGTCCGGCGCTGTGCGAGGACGCGCTCCGGCTGGCCCGCGTGCTGGCCGGCCTGATGCCGCGGGAACCCGAGGTGCACGGGCTGGTGGCGTTGCTGGAGATCCAGGCGTCCCGGGCGAAGGCCCGGATCGGGCCGAACGGCGAGCCCGTGCTGCTGCTCGACCAGAACCGGGCGCGCTGGGACCAGCTGCTGATCCGCCGCGGCTTGGCGGCGTTGGCGAAGGCGGAGTCGTTGGGCGGCGCGGGCGGCCCTTACGCGGTGCAGGCGGCGATCGTCGCGTGCCACGCCCGTGCCCGCGTGCCCGAGGACACCGACTGGACCCGGATCGCCGGCCTGTACGAGGCGTTGTCGCTGGTCGCGCCGTCCCCGATCGTGGAGCTGAACCACGCGGTGGCGATCGGGATGGCGTTCGGGCCGGAGGTCGGGCTGGAGCTGGTGGACGAGCTGGTCGGCGAGCCCGCGTTGAAGGAGTACCACCTGCTGCCGAGCGTGCGCGGCGACCTGCTGGCCAAGCTCGGTCGGCACGCCGAGGCGCGGGTGGAGTTCGAGCGGGCGGCCGGGCTCACCCGCAACGAACGGGAGCGGAAGCTGCTGCTCGACCGTGCCGCCGCCTGCTAGGACCGCGCGGAACCGATTTCGCGGCCGAGGTTGTCCAGCAGTTCGGCGGTGCCCTGCTCGCGGTGCTGGACCTTGTCGTGGCCGTCGAGGAACGCGCCGGACTCGGTGTAGACGAGCCGCGTGCCGTGGTCGGCGGGCTTGAACTCCACCGTCGCCACGGACACCGAGATGCGGGTGTCCTCCATGTGCATTTCGTACGTCGTGACGATCCGCTCGTCCGGCACGATGTCCTGGAAGCGGCCCAGGTAGTGGAACTCCTTGCCGCCCGGCTGCCCGCCGCTGACCCGCTCCTCGCCGCCGACGCGGAAGTCCTGCTCCAGCGGCTTGCTCACCCACTCGTCCGGGCCGACGAACCAGCGCGCCTTCGCCTCGGGCGTGGACCAGGCCGCGAAGACCTTGGCCGGCGGGGCGTCGTAGGTGCGTTCCAGCGTGAACGTGGCGTGTTCGACGGTCATGGTTGCTCCTTGAGGTAGTCGTCGAGCCGGTCGAGCCGGCTTTCCCAGGTCGTTCGGCGCTCGGTGATCCACTGCTCGGCCTGGCGCAGGGCGGTCGGCACGATGTGGCACGTCCGCACCCGCCCGACCTTCTCGGTCCGCACCAAGCCGCTGGCTTCCAGCACCTGGAGGTGCTGCACCACCGCCGGGAGGGACATCGCCAACGGCTTCGCCAGTTCGCTGACCGACGCGGAGCCCAGGGTCAGCCGTTCGACCATGGTCCGCCGACTCGGGTCGGCGAGCGCGTGGAACACTTGGTTAAGCACCTCCTTAAGTATCCGCGTTCGCGCCCGGATGTCAACCGGGCAGGTTCAGCGCTCGGCAATGGCCTTCACGTGCTCGTTGCGGAGGTTGATCAGCCGGGGCATGTACCGGTTGAGCACCAGCCGTTCCGCGGCGATGCCGAGTGGACCCAGCGGAGCGGCGAAGTCGATCACGTCCCGCATCACGGTGCCGCCGTGGCCGTCCGGGTCGAAGTGGTGCGCGTGGTGCCAGCGCTTGAACGGCCCGCGCACCTGCTCGTCCACGAAGAACCGCGGTGGGTCGAACGCGCTGATCCGGGACGTCATCCGCCAGCGCAGGCCGAAGTGCGTGGCCTGCCAGGTGACGGTGTCGCCGGGTCGGAGGCGGCCGGAGGTGACGCCGTCGACGGCCCGCTCGGCGGAGCCCGACATGGAAGCGGTGTGCACCTCGACTTCGAGCGAGACGTCGAAGACCCGCTGTGGTGGCGCGGCGATGTTGGCCACGACCTCGAATCGCGTCATCAACCGACCTTACGACCGAGGGGAGGCGAAAACCGGCTGGGCGCACAGAGGTCTCGCGGGTACGGTCCGGAACCGGACGTGATCAAGACCGAAGGAGGTGTGTCGTGCGCAGGACTCCGCAGGAGAAGAAGCGGCTGAGCTACGCCAAGGACTGCCGCAACGTGTACGGGGAGAACCACAAGAGCTCCCGCAAGAACATCCCGCGGAGCAGGCAGCGCGCCCACCGTGCCAACCGGCGGCGTGCGGACGAGGCCCTGCGCGCGGCGGTGGGACGGGCGGACGAGGTGCTTGCCGACAGTGCCGAGCAGGCCGTCCGGATGGTGTGGCCGAAGGTGTTCCGGAAGTACCCCGACCTGCCGTTGGGCGTGCTCGTGGAGGACCGGTTGAAGCGGCGTGTGCGGTCCGGCATGGATCAGGAGGAGCGATCCGCGATCAAGCTGGAGCGGATGCGCCGGCATCGCCGCCCGAACGACGCGTGACCCCGCCGGCGGGTGACGTGGAGCTGCTGGCATCGGGCCGGGACGCGGACGTGTTCGCGCTGGACGCCCAACGCGTACTGCGCCGCTACCGCGACGGTGGTGACGTGACGGCAGAGGTGGCGGTGATGGCGCACGTCGCGGCGGACGGCTTCCCGGTCCCCGAGGTGTTCGCCGCCGACGGCGCCGACCTGGTCATGACCCGCGTCGCGGGCCCCACCATGCTCACCGCACTGGTCAGCGGGGACGTCCGGGTCGACGACGCCGCCCGCACCCTGGCCGCCCTGCTCCACCGGCTGCACGCCGTACCACCACGCGGCGCGACCGGGAGTGTGCTGCACCGGGATCTGCACCCGGACAACGTGATCCTGAGCCCGACCGGGCCTGTCGTGATCGACTGGCGCGACACGACAGAGGGACCTCCCGACCTCGACGTCGCACTCACCGCGTTGATCATCGCCCAAGTCGCCGTGGACGACTCGCCGCTGACCGGGATCGCCACCGCTGTCCTCACCGCGTTCCTCGCCCACGCACGAGGAAACCCGGCCGAACAGCTCGGCCACGCCGTGACGTTCCGCCGCGCGAACCCCACCCTCACCGAACGGGAAGCCGCCCTGCTGACCGAGGCCACCCGCCTGGTGCGCGCCCAAGTCTGAGAAGGTGGACCGCAGGGGGTGGCCGCACGATCAAACTGTTGCACCACCGCGACTTCGTCCGATTCCGGGCCGCCGACACGGTGTCCCTGGCCGGCACGCACGTCACCACGCCGGCACTGCGAGCAGTCGCCGGCGCCACGCTGCTGTCCCGGGTGAAGTGTCGGTCGACGTGACCTGGCCTGGCTCGCGTGAGCCCTTCTGTCAGCAGTCCGAGATGGGGCACGGCCGCCGGGCCGCCGCGTCGGTCAGCAGCCGCAGAGCGCCCTCGCGGCCCTCGTCGGACGGCATGCCTGCCGGCTTGGCGCCGATGTTGGCCCCGCTGTACTCGATCTCCAGTGTCAGGTTCGCGTCGACGGCCCGGATCCGGGTGTAGCTCTCCTCACCGTTGGGCTGCTGGGTGATGTCGCCGTCATCGAGGCCGAGCGCCGTGATGTCCGGCACCCGTTCCTGCGGATCCGACGTGAGCCAGTGCCGTGCGAGTTCGGTGCCCGACTGGCCGTCGACGGCGTGGTGGCGCATGGCCGTGACCACGACGTGGCGGCGGGCGGGGGTGCCCGGGGTGTCCGGCGCGAACTCGTCGAACGGCGCGATCGGCAGGCTGTCGGAACCGCCGAACTGGAGGTGGCACGTGGTCATGTCGACCCGGTCGCTCAGCTGTCGGCCCGACCGCTGGCCCTGACGCGACACCGTCTTCGCGAGGCCGCGAGCGAGCACTGCGACCGTCGCCGTGTCCACGAGATCACACGCCTCGACGAGCACGCCGTACTCGCCGTCGGTCTGCTCACCACCGGCCTCACCGCCGGCCGAAGAGCAGCCCGAGACACCGGTTGCCAACAGCAGGGCGACGACCCCCAGTCTCACCATGCCGGGAACACTAGCGGGGAACCGAGGCCACCTGACTGGTGCGCGCCCAAGTCTGAGAAGGTGGACCGCAGGGGGTGGCCGCATGAGCGACCGCACGATCAAACTGTTGCACCACCGGGACTTCGTCCGGTTCTGGACCGCCGACACGGTGTCCCTGGCCGGCACGCACGTCACCACGCTGGCGCTGCAAGCCGTCGCCATCCTGACCTTGGGCGCCTCGCTCACCGAAACGGGCACGCTGGCCGCGTCACGATGGCTGCCCTACCTCTTGTTCGGCCTGGTCGCGGGCGTGTTGGTGGACCGCCGCCGCAGGCTGCCCGTGCTCATCGGCGCCGACTTCGCCCGCGCCGCCGTGCTCGCGCTGATCCCGTTGGCCGCCTTCACCGACACCCTGACCTTGCCGCTGCTGTTCGGCCTGGTCGTGGTCTTCGGGACGTTGTCGCTCTTCTACGACGCGGCGCACCAGTCGTTCCTGCCGCTGATCGTCCCCACCGAACGCCTCACCGACGCCAACGCCCGCCTGGAGCAGACCGGGTCGGTCGCCCAAGGCTTGGGACCGCTCGTCGGCGGCGCACTGGTCAAGCTGATCGGCGGGCCGCTGGCGATCCTGGTGGACGCCGTCTCCTACTTGATCTCCGGCCTGGTGCTGGCCACCCTCCGCACGCGCGAACAGCTGCCGGAGGCGCCGAAGCGGGACCTGCGCGCCGAGTTACGGGAAGGGCTCCGGTGGGTCTACGGCCACAAAGTGTTGCGGCCACTCGCGATCGCCTCGCACGCCTGGTTCCTGTTCACCGCGATGGTCACCCCCGTCTTCTCCTTCCTGATGCTCAACGAACTGGGCTTCGACGCGCTCGACCTGGGCATCACGTACGCCGTCGGCGGGGTCGGCGGAGTGCTCGGCGCGTCGGTGTCCAGCCATGCGGGACGGCGGTTCGGCGTCGGCCCGGTGATCGTGGCCGCCCGCTGGCTGACCCCGGTGGCCTACGCGCTGGTCCCGTTCGCCACGTCGAGCGCCACCGGGTTCACCCTGCTGTGCGCGGCGCAGTTCCTGTTCTGGCTGTCGGCCACCCTGGACAGCGCGGTGGAGATGGGCTACCGGCAGACCATCACGCCGGCCCGGCTCCTGGGCCGGTCGTTCGCCACCATGCGGTCGGTCAACCGGGCCTCGCTCATGGTCGGCGCGCTGGTGGGCGGCGTCCTCGCCGAGTGGCTGGGCATCGGGACGGCGCTGTGGATCGCGGTGGTCGGCTTGGTCGGGCAGGCCGTCGGCATGACCTTCTCCGCCGTGCGCCACGCCCGCCTCTAGGCGGTGTTTCGGGAGCCTCGTTCGACGAGAGTCGTGATCGGGGTGGTTCCTGGCGGTGTGGGCCGGGGGCGCAGATACCGGTGTTGTATCGGTGTCCTCGGCCCGTGCCGCCAGGGGCCGCATCCGGCGCGGCTATCGCGAACACGGGCTTCCGAAACACCGCCTAACCTCGGCACAGTGGACCTGCGCACCGCCAAAGCCGCCGACCTGGACCGGATCGCCGCGCTGGACGACTCGTTCACCACCGACACAGTGTTCGACGTGGTGGCGGTGCCCGACGGGTTCACCTTGCGGCCCAAGCCGGTCGACCCGCCGCTGCACAAGGTCTTCCCCCAGGACGACCCGGACGGCACGGTGTTCGTCGCCGCCGACGGCTCCCGGGTACGCGGGTTCGTCGTGGTCGACCTGGAGGACTGGCACCGGCGGCTGGTGATCCAGCAGGTCACGGTCGCGCCGGGCCACCGCGGGCTCGGCATCGGGCGGGCGCTGGTGGAGCACGCGTGCGCCCACGGCCGCGAGCACGGCGCGCTGACCGCGTGGCTGGAGACGTCCACCGTGAACGTGCCCGCGATCCGCGCCTACCAGCGGATGGGGTTCACGTTGTGCGGCCTGGACACCACGTTCTACCGGGGCACGCCGGCTGAAGGCGAGACCGCCCTGTTCTTCGCCCGCAGCCTCTAGCAGGAAGTCTCCAGCAGGAAGCCTCTAGCAAGGCGTCGCCGCCGGCAGGTTGCCCGCCACGTACGCACCGGGCGGCACGCCCATGGTGTTGCGGAACTCCGTGGTCAGGTGGGCCTGGTCGTAGTAGCCCAACTCGGCGGCCAACCGCGCCCACTCGCCGCGCTTGCCCCGCGCCACCACCCGCCGAACCCGGTCAACCCGGGCGAACTGCTTGGGCGACAACCCGACCGCCCTGGTGAACAACGTCCGCAAGTGCCGTTCGCTGACGTCCAACGCCCGCGCCGTGTCCGCCACGCCGTGCGTCCGCAGCAACCGCGCCGCCGCGTGCACCAGGTCCGACCGCCTCGGATCGGCCGACGCGACCCGCCCCAGCAGCACGGACGTCAGCTCGGCCTCGTCACCCACCGACCGCCCCCACACCTCGCTCAGCGGCACGACGCGGCCGGCCAACTCGTCCACCGGCACGTCCAGCACCGCCTGCGCCCGCCCCGGCGTCAACCGCACGACGGTCCGCTGCGCCGTCCGCCAGTTGTGGTACCGGGCCTTGTCCTGCGGCCCGACGACCATCGCGCCCTTGGTCTCGGTGCACATCACCAGCGAGGTCGCGGCGTCCGGTTCGAGCACGTACGTGTCGCCTTCGTACAACTGGCTGTCCATCGCACTGACCCACGGCCGCAAGAGTTGGTCCACGTCCACACCAACCGCCGAAACTTCCAAGACCTTCCCGACCTCGTCGAACCAGACTCGTCCCATGTTCCTGATCACGGGTGCCACCGGCACCGTCGGCCGCGAAGTAGTCCGCCTCCTCACCGACCGCGAGGTCGGTTTCCGCGCCATGTCGCGCACGCCCGCCGCCGACCAGGTCCACGGCGACCACACCGATCCGGCGTCCCTGGACCAGGCCGTGGAGGGCGTGGACACGGTGTTCCTGCTCGGTCCGGGCACCCCCGACGTGGCCGCCTACGACCTGGCCGTGCTCAACGCGGCGAAGCGCGCGGGCGTGTCCAAGGTGGTGAAGCTGTCCGCCATCCCGGTCGGCCCGGTCGCCGAATGGCACCGTCCCGGCGAGGAGGCCGCCCGCGAGTTCCCGTCGTGGACGTTGTTGCGCCCCAACGTGTTCGCGTCGAACTCGCTCCAGTGGGCGGCGCAGATCGCCGCCGGCGAGCCGATCCCGAACCCGATGGGCGCGATCAAGCTCGGTGTCGTCGACCCGCGCGACCTGGCCGAAGTGGCCGTCGAAGCCCTTGTCCACGACCATCACGGGCGGGTGTACACGCTCACCGGCCCGGAACTGCTCGGCATCCCCGACCAAGTGGCCGTGCTGGCGGAAGTTCTCGGTCGCACATTGTCTACAGTAGACGTACCACTGGATGCGCTGCCGGAGGCGTACGCGGAGGGCCTGCGCGCGATCCGCCCCGAAGACGTGTCGATCCTGTCGGGCGATATCGCGGAGATCCTGGGCCGACCGGCACGCACGTACGCCACTTGGGCCCGGGACCGCTATCCGGCGTCTTGACCGGACGCGCCGCGAGGTCGACTTCCCAGGCGACCGAGCCGCCGTCTGCGGAGCAGCGGCCATCAAACACAGTGTCGGATTGCTTCACGGGCGATGTCCGTCCGCGAACGAACACCGAGCTTGGCCAACACGTGTGACACATGCGTGGCCACCGTGCGGCCGGAGAGGAACAGCCGCTCGCCGATCTGCCGGTTCGACAACCCCGTCACCACCAACTCGGTGACCTTCAGCTCCATCGGGGTGAGGCTCTCCCACCCGTGCGTGGCCCGCCGGTGCTTGGCGTGCGGGCCACGCCGGATGCCGTGCTCCCGCAACCGCGCCAGCAACCGGGTCGAGTCCCACTCCGCGCCCAACTCCGCGTGCACGTCCACCGCGTGGCTCATCGCCGCCCGCGCCGACGACCGGTCACCCGACGCCGCGAACAGCTCCGCCGCACCCGACAAAGCCTTGGCGCGGAACAACATCCGCCCCGCCACCCGGTACTCCTCGGCCGCGTGCAACAACCCCACCGGGTCCGCCGACACCAACGCCCTGCAATACGCCGCGGACGCACGCCGATGCGGCACGTCCAGTTCCACAGCCAACGCCTCCGCGTGCGCGACCGCCGCCGACGCGTCCTCACCCAGCTCCACCGCCAGCCGCACGAAGTCCGGCAGCAGGTCCTCCACCGAATCCCACCCGGTCAGCACCGACCACGCCTCCCGCACCCGTCCGGCCTGCTCCAGCGACAGGCTCACCGCCAGCGCCAACGGCCCGATCACGTGCCCGTCCAAGCCCGTGCCCGCCACGTCCAGGTGCCGCCGCGCACCCTCCGCGTCACCCCGGTGCAGGTGGATCAACGCCGCCACCCCGTGATCGCACCGGGACACCATCGGGTGCTTCAGGTCGTCGGCCAACAAGTCGACGTCGACCAGCGCCTCGTCCCACCGGCCCGCGTCCAGCAGCAGCTGTCCCAAAGCGCTCTGCGCCTGCGCGAGCCGCACGAGGTTCCCGACCTGGTCGGCGGCGGACCGGACGACCTGGGCCGACGCGATGGCCTCCGCGCCCCGGTCCAGCTCCCCCAACGTCACGGCCTGGTTGATCTGGAGCAGCAACCGCAGGTCCGACGCCGCCGGCTCACCCATGGCCACCGCCAGCGCCCGGTCGAACAGCGGCAACGCCTCGGCCATCCGGCCACGCGCCATGGCCACGATCGTGCGGACGTGCAGCGCCCAGCTCGTGGCCCACCGGTCGCCGCCGACCAACGCCGCCTGCGCGAGCCGTTCGGCTGCGTCCAGGTCACCGATGTCCCAGTGCGCACGGGCGGCCAGCACGAGCAGCCGTGCCCGGTCCGAAGCAGCCAGCTCGGGTGCCGCGAGCGCGCGCTCCACCTCCACCAACGTCTCCGCCGAACGCCCCGTCATGCTGCGGCACTGCGCCAGCGTCCAGTGCAGGTCCACGAGCGTCCCGTGCTCCAGACCGGCCAACGCCACGGCCTCGGCGCCGTGGTGATCGCCCAGCCGGAACCGCGCCTCGGCCAGGTGCGCCAGCAGCTCCCCACGCCGTGACCCGACGTTCGGCGCCGCTATCACCCGGCCGAACAGGTCCACGGCGGCCTCGGGCGCATGCGCGACCAGCGTCGAGCCGTGCGCGACCAGCCACTCCGCCACCCAGTCCGGCATCCGGTCGTCGGCCGCGAGCAGCTGCCGCGTCACCCGGTCCACGCCCGCGCCCGTGTCGACCAACGAACGGGCCGCCTCGACGTGCCACGCCCCGCGCGCCGCCTCCGGCACCTCGTCGTACAAAGCCGTGCGCACCAACGGATGCCGGAACGACAGACCGGCCGTGCCGTCCACCAGCACGCCCGCCAAAGTCGCCTCCTGCAACGCGGGCAGCAGGTCCACCACCCGCATCCCCAGCACCGCGGCCAGATCGGCGACCGGGAAGTCCACGCCGAGCAACGCGGCGGCCACGAGCACCCGGCGCACCTCCGCGCCCAGGAACCCGATCCGGTCCGCGATCGCGGCCGACAACGACGGCGGCACGCCGGAGTCGGTCAACCGGGCGACCCCACGGGCGTCCACCTCGATCGCGCCGCCGCGCAACAGCGCCTCGACCAGCTCGACCAGGTAGAGCGGGTTGCCTCCGGCGTCCTCCGCGAGTCGTGCCAACGCCTCGTCCGGTGTGCCGCCGGCCAGTTCACCGGCCAGCTCCACCACGGCCGCCGACCCGAGCCGCGGCACCGATAATCGGGTCACACCCTTGCGCAACGCGGCCAGGTCGTCCCGGCGCGGCAACGGTCGCAGCACGCCGATCAGCAGCAACGGCAGTTGCGGCACGAGCCCAGCCAGCCGCCGCCACACCGCGACGCTGGCCTCGTCCGCCCACTGGAGGTCGTCCAGCACCAGCACCACCGGGCCGATCGCGCACAGGTCGTCCACCCGCGCCAGCAGGCGTTCGGCGGTGACCGCGGCACTCTCCGACCGGCCCGCGGCCAGCGCGTCCAACAGGGGAAGCAGTGGCAGGGGACGGCCCAGCTCGTCACCCGCGCCCCGGCAGACCCGGAACCCGCGGACCGCCGCCACGTCACACGCCGCGCGGACCAGCGCCGTCTTGCCGATGCCCGGCTCACCCTCCACGAGCAGCGCGGTGCCCCGCCCGTGGGACAGCTCGTCCACCAGCCCCAGTAGGCGGCCGATCTCCCGCTCGCGGCCCGCGAGACGCAGTGTGACGGCGCGCACACTTTGAGAATACGGCGCTAACGCCAGGTTAACAAGATGTTAAGTAACGGCGGATTAACCTGATCGTCGCGCAGTTCTCCGTTTGTTCACACCGATTCCGCCCGACGTGCCACGGTGCAATGCCACGGTAATCGCCGGAATTCCCCGACACCGTCGACCTGGAGAACACATGCGAAACGCACGAGTGCTCGTCGCCGCCCTGCTGGTCGCCGTCTTCACCACCGCCGCACAGGTGTCCACCAGCCCGTTCGGCGGAATGCCCTACAACTGACCGGCACTATTCCACGCGGGTTGTGCGATAACCCGCAATGGGGGTCGCGCGGACAACGGCGTCCGGCTACCCACCCATTCGCCCCTCCTGTCGCGGCGCTCCCACCGCTAGGCTGCGAAAGCGTGGCACCGGCCCCGACCCGAGGCGCCGCACGCGTGGTGCGCTGCGGTGCGGTCGGGCTGTCCACCGGCCTGCTGGCCGTGCTGGCGCACGCGAGCGGCGGCGGCCACGTCCCCTCCCTCCCGCACGTGCTGGTGTTCGCGCTGGCCATGGCGTGGACGTGCGTGCCGCTGACCGACCGGCAACTCGGGTTCGCCGAACTGCTCGGGCTGGTCGGCGTGGTGCAGGTGGCCGCGCACGTGTTCCTGGCCGTGCTCTCCCGGCACCCGCGTGACCTGCTGCCGGCGCCGTCGATGGCGCTGACCCACCTGGCGGCCACGGCGATCGTCGTCGCGGCCCTGGCGGGCTTCGAACAGGCCGTGTTCCGGCTGGCCGCCGCCCTCGCGTCCGTCCTGCCGCGCAGGCTCAGCCCACCACCGGCGGTCGCGCCGCTGCGCATCCCGATCGCCGCCCACGCGCCGCAGCCGCTGTCGGAAGTCCTGCGCCGCCGCACGCTGCCCCGCCGCGGCCCGCCCCACTCCTAGGTATGCGCCCTTCCCACCACCGTCCCGAGTCCGGGGACCGGTGGCATCCCCCCATACCCAGGAGTTCTCGCCATGACCGAGTCCTGGCGCGGCCTTGTGCTGCGCTTCCACTTCTACGCGGGCGTGCTCGTCGGCCCGTTCGTGTTGATCGCCACCCTGACCGGCGTCCTCTACGCCGCGACACCCCAACTGGAGTCGTGGCTCTACTCCGACCAATTGCGCGTGCCCGTGTCCACGTCGTCGGTGCCGTTGGCCGACCAGGTCCGGGCCGCGGTGGCGACCCGGCCGGACGACGACGTGGTGGCCGTCCGACCGGCGCCCGAACCCGGCGCGACGACCCGCGTGCTGTTCGCCGATGACGGTGAAGCCCGGCCGACGGTGTTCGTGAACCCGGCCGACGGCACGGTGGTCGGCGACCTGATGACCTACGGCACCACCGGCGTGCTGCCGTTGCGCACCACGATCGACGAGATCCACCGCAACCTGCTGCTCGGTGAACCCGGCCGCCTGTACAGCGAACTGGCCGCGTCGTGGCTGTGGGTGGTCGCACTGGGCGGTGTGTTCCTGTGGTTCAGCCGCCGGCGCACCCAGCGGACCAAGCCCACGACCCGGCGGCACGCCCTGCTCGGCCTGTGGGTGCTGGTCGGCGCGCTGGTCCTGTCCGCGACCGGGCTGACGTGGTCGACCTACGCCGGGGAGAACGTCGCCGACCTGCGCAAGACGCTGGGCTGGACCACACCGTCGCTCGGTGCGGGCGACCACGCCGGGCACGGCGGCATGACGTCGTCGGCGTCACCGTCCGATGTGGACGCCGTGCTGGCGACCGCACGTGCGGCGGGGATCGACGCGGGCGGCGTGGAGATCAGCCTGCCCGCGTCCGCCCACGCGCCGTGGACGGTGACCGAGATCGAACGTGGCTGGCCGTCCCAGGTCGACGCGGTGGCCGTCTCGGGCGGCACGGTGGTGGACCAGGTGCGGTTCGCCGACTACCCGCTGGCGGCGAAGCTCAGCCGGTGGGGCATCGACGCGCACATGGGCGTCCTGTTCGGCTGGCCGAACCAGGTGCTGCTGCTGGCATTCGGGCTCGGCTTGGTGGCCTTGGTGGTCCTGGGCTACCGGATGTGGTGGCTGCGCCGCCCGACCGGCGGTTTCGGCCGACCGGTGCCGCGCGGGCAGTGGCGGAAGGCGCCACGCGGTCAGCTCGTCGTCGTGCTGCTCCTGGCGGCGGGCGTTGGCTGGTTCGTGCCGCTGTTCGGGCTGAGCCTGGTGGCGTTCCTGCTGGTGGACGCGCTGCTGAGCCGACGGCGCGCGAAGGTCGCGGAGCCGGTTTAACCGCGTGACGGCCGAGCCGGGCGCGGGTTAGCCTGGGCCATGCCCTTTGGTTGACGCCCGTTACCGCCCCCGGCTCGGCCGCTCGCCCGCCTCGCGGTGGGCTGGGCGCTCCTGGCCGACACCGTGCCGATCTACCCGCTGTACGCGCTGCTGTTCGTGTCCACCGGGTTGTCGGATGTCGAGATCTCGGTCCTGTTCGCGATCTGGTCGACCGTCGGGGTCGTGGCGGAAGTGCCGTTCGGCGCGTTCGCGGACCGGTTCTCGCGGAAGTGGTCGATCGTCGGCGCAGGCGTGTGCCAAGCCGCCGGTTACGCGTTGTGGACGGTGTTGCCCGGGTTCACCGGGTTCGCGGTGGGTTTCGTGCTCTGGGGCGTGGGCGGCGCGATGTCGTCGGGCTCGGTGGAAGCCCTGTTGCACGACGGTCTCGCGGCGGCCGGCGCGGTCTCGCACTTCGGCAAGGTCCTCGGTCGGGTCACGGCGGTCGGCCTGCTGGCCCAGATCCCGGCCGCCCTCCTGGCCACCGTGCTGTTCTCGACCGGCGGATTCGTCCTGGTCGGTTGGGTGAGCGTGGCGACGTGCCTGGGCGCGGCCCTGGTGGCGACCCGGCTGCCGGAGACACCGCGACCGGAACGGGAGAGCTACCTGGCCACGTTGCGGTCCGGTCTGTCCGAGACCGCGCGCGTGCTGGACGTCCGCCTGGCGGTGCTGGTCGTGGCGATGCTGGCCGCGATCGACGCGTTCGAGGAGTACTTCCCGCTGATCGCGGCGGACTGGCGGGTGCCCGTGGCGCTGGTGCCGCTGGCGACGTTGGCCATCCCGCTGGCCGGTGCCGCCGGCGCCGCGTTGGGTGGCACGCGGCTGCCGTTGGGGGTGTTGCTGGGCGGAGTGGCGGTGCTGCTCGGCGCGGCCGGTCTGGTCGGCCACCCGGCGGGGTTGGCGGTGGTGGCGGTGTTCTACGGCGTGTACCGGCTGGTGTTGGTGACCGCCGAGGCCCGGTTGCAGGAGCGGATCACCGGTGACGCGCGGGCGACCGTGACGTCGGTGGCGGGGCTGGCGAGCGAGGTGTTCGCGTTCACCGTGTACGCGGCGTGGGTGTTCGGCGGCGTGGTCGGCGTGTCCGTGCCGGTGCTGGCGCTCGCGGTGTTCCTAGTCGGTCAGCGACTGAACCTCGCCGTACGTGGGGATGTCCGGCGGGATCGGGACGCCGTCGCGCACGGCTTGAGCGGTCCGGACGGCCTCGCCGAGCGCGGCGCGGAACAGGAGTGAGCCGGTGCTGACGCGGCGGACACCCAGGTCCTTCAACGTCCGGACGTCCAGCTGTGCCAAGACGTTCAGGGGCACGGGGACGGCCGCGACGACGTCGGCGATGTCCCGTTTGTCGGTGAGGCCGGGCACGAAGACGCCGTCGGCGCCCGCGTCCACGTAGCGGAGCGCGCGGTCGACGGTGGAGTCCCGGTCGACGCCCAGCCAGTGCGTGTCGACCCGGGCGTTGACGAACAAGCCGGGCGCGGCGTCCTTGAACGCACGCACGATCGCCGTCTGCTCGCCGGGATCGGCCAGGCCTTCACCGCGCCCGTCCTCGACGTTCACCCCGGCCACGCCCAGCTCCCACAGTTCGGCCGCCAACGACCGCACGTCACCGAATCCGGCCTCGACGTCCACCGTGATCGGAACCGGCAGCCGCACCAGCATCCGGGCCAGCGCCAGCGTCTCCTCACGTGCCACACCGGTCGCGTCCGGAATCCCGTGTGCCGCCGCGACGCCCAAGCTGGTCGTCCCGATGGCCGGGAACCCGGCCCGCGCCAACGCCGCCGCCGACGCGAAGTCCCACGCGTTCGGCAGCACTAGGAAGTCGTCGTGCAACCGGTGGAACGCCCGCGCCCCCTCGACCAACGCCCACGCGTGCGCCTGCCCCGGGCACTCATGCCGCCCGGCCCCGAACCACGCGTCGCTCAGGTCCACTTCGACCACCGACCCGTCCGGCGCGACCCGCCGCGTCACCGGCACCGGCGGCTCGACCCCGGCGATCAGCGCCCGCGTCGCGTCACACGCCTGCACCAGCAACCCGATCCGGTTGGCCGTCTCCTCGTCCCACACCCCGCCGCACGCCGCGACCAGCCGCGCGACCGCCTCATCAGCCTCAGGCGTCACGTCGACGTGCGGCTGGTAGCACCGGGCCGCCACCGCCACGTCCCCGGCGACCGACCGGGGCAATCCCAGCGCCTCGGCCAACACCGCCACCGGCATCCCCGGCCGCCGCAACGACTGAAGATCCACAGTGGACAGAGTCCGCTCCACGAACGCGCGCCGCCGCTCGTGGTCGGCGCCCTCGCTGAACCGCACCACCCCGGCCCGCAGCCACGCGACGCCCGACTCGGCCGCGGGCACCGGAGTCACCACGTAGGACTTGTCATGCAAGAAGCTCATGCGGCCAACGTAAGGCCCGGTTGCTTCGGCGCACGCCGAACCGTCGTCGGCGCACAATGGCGGGCATGGCAGCCGACGAACTGGCGAACCTGGCCGCGTTGCTGGCCGACCGCAGCCGTGCCCGGTTCCTGCTCGCGCTCATGGACGGCAAGGCGTGGACGTCCGGTGAGCTGGCCGACGCCGCCGAAGTCGCGCCGTCCACGGCCAGCGAGCACCTGAACAGGCTCGTCCACGGCGGTCTGCTGGTCGAACGCCGGCAAGGCCGCCACCGGTACGTCCAGCTCGCCGGTCCGAAGCAGGCTCAACTGCTCGAAGACCTGCTCGGCTACCTCGGGCCGACCGAACCGGCGAAACCCACGCTCCGCGCGTCCGCCGCCGACCAGGCTCTGCGGCGCGGCCGGACGTGCTACGACCACCTCGCCGGACGGCTGGGCGTGGCCATCACCGACGCCATGACGGCCCGCGGCCTGCTCACCGACGGACTGACGATCACCGACGACGGCCTGGCGTGGCTCGAGGCCGAACTCGCGTTCACCCCGCCCGGCACCCGCCGTCCGCTCGCCAGGGCGTGCCTGGACTGGACGGAACGCCGTTCGCACCTCGCGGGCACGGTGGGCGCGCACGTGTGCGCCCACCTCCACGCCCGGAACTGGGTGCGCCGGATCGGCACCGGCCGCGCCGTCCGCCTCACGCCGACCGGTGAAGCGGCTCTGCGCGACCTGCTCGGCGTGCTACCGGTCTAGCCGCCTAGGCGACGCTTAGACGCGCGTCAGCCAATTCGGCAGCCAGGAGGCGTTCCCCGCCGGCATCACGTCGACCACGACGCAGGTGATGTTGTCCGGGCCGCCGCCCGCGTTCGCCGCCTCGATCAGCGTGCGCACGGTCTCGTCACCGTCCGCCGTGGCCGTCAGCAGTCGGGCGATGTCCGCCTCGGCCACCACGTCCGACAGCCCGTCCGAGCAGATCAGGTACCGGTCGCCCGCCTCGACGTCCTGGAAGAACAGGTCCGGGTCGTGCGCGCTGCCCGCCTGGAGCGCCCGCATGAGCATGGACCGGCCGGGGTGCTCGGCGGCCTGTTCGGCGGCCATCCGACCGTCGTCCACCAACGCCTGGACCATGGTGTGGTCGCGGGTGACCTGGGTCAGCACGCCCTCGCGGACGACGTAGCAGCGCGAGTCGCCGATGTGCCCGACCGCGAACCGCTCACCGTCCCACCACAGCGCGGTGAGCGTGGTGCCCATGCCGCGCATGTCGAAGTTCTCCTCGGCCAGGTCGGTCAGCCGGATGGCGATCTCCCGCGCCGCGGCGGACAGCTCTCCGAGGGGGTCGTCGGCCTCCAGGTCGAGGTCGGCCAGCACCGCCACCGCGATCGAACTCGCCACTTCGCCGTACGCGTGACCGCCCATGCCGTCCGCTACGGCGAACAGGCGGTCGTTGAAGTACACGGAGTCTTCGTTCGCTTCACGGCGCAGGCCGGGGTCGGTGCCGACGGCGTACCGGAGCGCATACATGCCGCACAGTGAATCACCCGCACGAGTGCCCGTGAGCAGGGCATGTCCAATCCGGTCACCTGGGACGGCCGTAAAACTCGCTCAAGAGCAACATGGCCGCACCCGCCGCGACCACGTCATCACCCAGCGGGGTGATCGACACGTCCACCGGCAGCCACTCGTCCTTGGGCAGCCGGGCCCGCACGCCCTCGACGTAGGCGGTGGGCTCCGCGAGCACCGCGCGACCGGCCAGCACGACGTGGTCGATGTCCAGCAGCTGCACCAGGTCGGCCACCGCCACGCCCACGATGGACGTCGCCTCGACCAGGTCGCCCCGGGCGGCGGCGAGGTTGTGCAGCGCCTCGATGCACCCGCTCCGGCCGCACACGCACGGCGGGCCGTCGAGCTGGAGCGTGGTGTGCCCGTACTCGCCCGCGTTGGTCCGCACGCCCCGGTGCACGCGGCCGTCGAGCAGCATCCCGATGCCGAGGCCCGTGCCGACGAGCACGAGCACCGCGTCCCGCAGCTCCTCGCCGCGCCGCCACGCCTCCGCGACGACCGCCGTGTTCGTGTCCTTGTCGAGCACGACCGGCAGCCCGAGCTGCTTCTCCGCCATCGCCCGCAGCGGCACGTCGTGCCACGCGGTCAGGCCGGTCGGGTAGTGCACCACGCCGGTGCGGTGGTCGAGCGGTCCGACGAAGCCGATGCCGACGCCGAGCAGCCGGTCACTGCGCAGGCCGTCCACCAGGCGGTTCAGCTCGGCCACGAACGTCGGCGGGTCGAAGTCGCACGGCAGCGGCGCGACCGCCCGGTCCAGCACGGTGCCCGCCAGGTCGGTGAGCACGACCCGCAGCTCGTCCCGCTCGACCTGGGCGCCGAGCGCGAGCCTGCTGTCCGCGACGAGCTTCAGCAGGGTGCGCGGCTTGCCGACGCCGACGTTCCGGGTGCCGGACTCGACCAGCAGCCCGTCGTCGATGAGCCGGTTCACCACCTTGGACACCGCCTGGGGCGTGAGCCCGCTGCGGTCGGCCAGCTCGACCCTCGTCACCGCGCCGGACCGTGCCAAGCCCAGCACTACCGCGTCGTTGTATCCCCGCAGGAAGCGCAAGTTGGGCACGGGTCCATCATCGCATCTAGCAATTACTAAACGACGTTGCTTTAATCCCTCCATGCTTCTCCGCACCGGACTGCTCGGCTACGGCATCGCCGGCCGCGTGTTCCACGCACCGCTGATCGCCGCGACGCCCGGCATGGAGCTGAGCGCCGTCGTCACGACCGACCCGGCACGGCGGGCGCAGGCACAGGCCGCGTTCCCCGACGTCCCCCTGCCGCACACCGCCGAGGAGCTGTTCGCGCTCGACCTGGACCTGGTCGTGATCGCCACTCCCAACCGCACGCACGTGCCGCTGGCGCTGTCGGCGATCGAGGCGGGCCTGCCGGTCGTGGTGGACAAGCCGTTCGCGCCCACGTCCGCCGACGCCCGCCGGGTGCTCCAGGCGGCGCGCTACCGGGACGTGCCGGTGACGGTCTTCCAGAACCGGCGGTGGGACTCCGACTTCCGCACGATCCGGTCGCTGGTGGCCGACGGCGCGCTGGGCGCCGTGACCCGGTTCGAATCCCGGTTCGAGCGCTGGGTGCCGGACGTCTGGGACAACTGGCGCGAGTTGGGCGCGCCCGAGGAGGCCGGCGGGCTGCTGTACGACCTGGGCGCGCACCTCGTGGACCAGGCGATGGAGCTGTTCGGGCCGGTGGCGACGGTGTACGCGGAGCTGGACCGGCGACGGCCGGGCGTCGAGGTGGACGACGACGTCTTCGTGGCGTTGACGCACATGAACGGCGTTCGCTCGCACCTGTGGGCCAGCGCCGCCGCGCCACACCACGGGCCGAGGTTCCGGGTGCTCGGGTCGGCGGGCGCGTACGTTTCGGACGGCTTGGACCGCCAGGAGGACGCGCTGGCGGCCGGCAAGCCGTTCGACGACTTGTCGACATCCGGCCGGTTGGTCCTGCCGGGCGCGACCGAGGAGATCGTCGGCCTGCCGGGCGCCTACTCCGAGTTCTACCGGCTGCTGGTCGCCGCGCTCCGCGACGGTGGCCCGGTGCCGGTGGAACCCGAGTCGGCGGTCTGGGCGCTGGAAGTCATCGAGGCGGCGTTCACCTCCGCCCGGACCGGACAGGTGGTGTCGCTGTGAGCTTGCTGGAGACGTTGGCCGAGCAGGAGTCCCGGCTGGTGTTCCCGTCGTTCGACAACGAGGTGGCGCTGGCGTTGGGCGCGTTCCTGCTGTCGGCCGCCCGCGAACGGTCGTTGCCGGTGACGATCTCGGTGCGGCGCGGGCAGCAACGCCTGTTCCACGCGGCGCTGCCGGGGACGTCCGCGGACAACGACGAGTGGATCGACCGGAAGAGCCGGGTGGTCGACCGCTTCGCCCGCAGCTCGTACCGGGTCGGCGAGAGCTTCCGCGCGGACGGCAAGACGTTCGAAGTGGACTCCCGCCTGGACCCCGACCGCTACGCCGCGCACGGCGGCGTGTTCCCCGTGATCGTCGCCGGCGTGGGGATGGTGGGCACCGTCGGGGTGTCCGGCCTGCCCCAGGCCGACGACCACGCGTTCGTGGTGGAGCAGTTGGAGGAGTTCCTCGCCACCACGGCCTGACCCTGGCGCACCGGCTGCCGCCCAGCCGGCGTGCCCATCCCCACCCGACGAGCGTCCTGCCCCCGGACGGCCGTCGGAAAGGCGGTGAGGGGCTTCCCACCCCTGGGAAGCCCTTCACCGCCTTGGAACCGCTGGACTACAGCTCCGGACCGGCGAGGTCGAGGCGTGCCAGCCGCTCGGGGTCGGAGAGGATGTCGATCCCGACGATCCTCTCGTCGGCGATCGTGAAGCCGATGATCGAGATGAGTTCGCCATCGACGGTGTTGACCAGTCCGGCCACGCCGTTGACCAGGGCCGGGCGGGTGGTCGAGGTGGTCGCCATGCGGTGGAAGGTGGCGAGCTGACCGGCCACGGCCTGTGCGCCGTGCAGGACCTTCATGCCGCCGGGTAGTGCCTTGCCACCGTCGGCGCGCAGCGTGACGTCCGGGTCCAGGACGGCCAGAAGTGCGGTGAGGTCGCCACCGCGGGCGGCGGCCAGGAAGGCGTCGACCACGCGTCGTTGAGCGGCCGGGTCCGGGTCCGGTGCGGGTGCCGCCCCCTGCACGCGTTGACGGGCACGGCTGGCCAGTTTCCTGGCGGCGACCGGTGTGCGGCCCAGGATCGGCGCGATCTCCTCGAATGGCATGCCGAACAGGTCGTGCAGGACGAACGCCAGCCGTTCGGCGGGGTTGAGCGATTCCAGCACCACGAGCAGCGCCAGGCCCACCGAGTCGGCCAGCACCACTTGGTGCTCGGGATCGACCACCTCGTCGGTGACGACCGGGTCGGGCAGGCGGTCCTCCAGCGGGTCCTCCTGGCGCAGGCGGCGTGAGCGCAGCATGTCCAGGCAGACCCGGCCCACGACGGTGGTCAGCCAGCCGCCGAGGTTGTCGATGTCGTCGGACTCGGAGCGGGCCAGCCGCAGCCAGGCCTCTTGGACTGCGTCGTCGGCCTCGGTCAGCGAGCCGAGCATCCGGTAGGCCACCGCCTTCAGGTGCCCGCGGTGTGCTTCGAAGCGCCCGGCCAGGAAGTCGCTGTCGTTCATGGTCACCCCTCGTGTCGGCGGCCGGAACTGCCGGCGTTCACGACGATGACGAACGGAACGTCCGCGATGTGACCGCCGGGATCCGGTCACATCCACCGCTCGCCACGCGTCAAGGCGGTGACAGCAACGAAATCCGGAAGGACGCATCCCACCATGACCACCACGCAGGACACCCGGACCACCACGCAGGACACCCGCCAGTCGCGTCTGCCCAACCCCGCCGTGCTCGTGCCCGAGATGGGGCAGGTCGCCGGAGCCCTGTTCAAGGCCGTCGGCAACGGCTCGGTCCCGCAGACCACCGTCGGCCTGGTGCACCTGCGCGCCGGGCAGCTCGTCGGCAACACCTACCTGACCACGCTGCACACCGGCAACCTCCGCAAGGCCGGCGAGACGGAGGACCGCATCACCGCCGTCGCGTCGTGGCGGGACGCACCCCACTTCACCGCCGCCGAACGTGCCGCGCTGGCACTCGTCGAGGCCGTGCTCACCCCCAACCCGCACGGCGAGCGCGTCCCCGACGAGCTGTACGCCGAGGCGTCCGCCCACTACGACGACAAGGCGCTCGCCACGCTCGCCATGGCGATCGGCCAGGTCTGCTTCTTCATCCCCGTCGCCCTCATCGGCAGGCCGCTGCCGGGCGTCGCGCCCGCGGAGCAGTGGAGGGACTGAGACGCCGAGCGGTGAGGGCACCCGAACCCGGGTGCCCTCACCGCTTCTACCCGTGCCGGATCGTCAGCAGAACACCTCGTTCAGCACCTCGTTGTAGCCCTCCAACTCACCGGGGTCGGGGGCGGAGGTGATGGACGCGGTCAGGCGGGTCTTCGTGTCCGGCGTGCTCGCCATCACGCTGGAGTAGCCGGGGATGCCGCCGCTGTGGCCCCACACCGTGACGCCGCACGGCAGTTCGGTGGACGTGAAGCCTAGGCCGTAGCCGTGCGTGTTCGGCAGCACCGACGTCAGCTCCTTCTGCTCCGCCGGACCGAGCAGACGGCCGTCCAACAGGGCGTCCACGAACCGGTCCAGGTCGCCGGTCGTGGAGATCATCTCGCCCGCCGCGTACGCGATCGACGGGTTGATCTCGGTGATGTCGACGACCTGCCCGGCCACCCGCACGTACCCGTGCGCGTGCGGACCGGGGATGCCGATGCGGGTACCGGGCACGGACGTCGCGCCCAGACCCAGCGGACGCAGGATGCGCTGCGCCACCGCGACCTCGTACGGCCGTCCGGTGACCTTCTCGACCAGCATCCCGGCGACGACGTAGTTCGTGTTCGAGTATTTCCAGTCGGTGCCGGGCGCGAAGTCCAGCGGCTTCGCGGTGGACAGGGCGACCAGCTCGGCGGGCGTCCACGTCTTGTAGCGGATGGCCTCGAACTCGTCCGGGTTCAGCGGCAGCGCGTTCGTGTAGTTGTAGAGGCCGCTGGTGTGCTGGAGCAGGTGCCGCACGGTGATCTTGTCGCCGTCCGGCAGCAGGCCCGGCAGGTACCGCTGCACGGGCGCGTCGAGATCGACCTCGCCCTCGCCGACCAGCTGCAGCACGACCGTCGACACGAACGTCTTGGTGATGCTGCCGACCCGGAACCGGCCGTCCGTCGGCACCGGCCGCGACGAGTCGACCTTCGCCGTGCCCGCGCGGGCGGTGAACTGCTGCCGTCCGTCGGTGACCCGGATCTGCACCCCCTGTGCCCCGGTGCGGGTCATGTCGTCCAACGCGCGCTGCACGACCTTCCGGTCGATCCGGTGGTCAGCGGTCCCCGGCTCCGCTACCGCCGTCCCCCCGATGCCCACGGCCGCCAACCCCACGACGGCGGCCAGAGCGATTCCCCTCTTGCCCATCAACGTGTCCTCCCTGTTGACGTTGAGGACACCGAGTCTTGCCGTCCGGCGACGTCCGCACGTCGGCCCCTGGTCTGGGAGTGGGCGCGACTTTAGGCTGATCCACCCCTAGTGGTCGCGAAGCTGCGGAACCGGTTCCGAGGACCCTGACACTAGTCCATTCGAGTGACGAGAATGGTCTAGACCTTGACCGTGAAGTGGTCTGAACCACATGGTGGCGTCAACCCTGCACTCCTTTCCTGACAAGGAGCACGATGTCCAAGATCCGATGGCATGTCACAGCGTTGTTCGTGGCGGTCGCCACGTTGGTGGTGGGGCTGGTCGTCGCGCCCGCGGCGAGCGGCGCGGGCGGCGTTTCGGCCACCTTCAGCAAGGGCTCGGACTGGGGCACCGGGTACGAGGGCAAGTACACGATCAAGAACGGCGGCACGTCCGCCCTCACGTCGTGGACCGTCGAGTTCGACCTGCCCGCCGGCCACCGGGTCGGCTCCCTGTGGGACGGCTCGTACACGGCCAGCGGCCAGCACGTGACGGTCAAGAACACGTGGAACGGCAGCGTGGGCGTCGGCGGCACGGTGAGCTTCGGCTTCAACATCGCCTACTCCGGCGCGTACTCCGGCCCGGCCAACTGCAAGCTGAACGGCGCGTCGTGTGACGCCGGCGGGACCAACCCGACGACGACCACTACCACCACGACGACGACCACGACCACGACGACCACCACGGGTCCGACCACGACCACCAGCAACCCGCCGGTCGGCACGCGGAAGAACCTCGGCTACTTCACCCAGTGGGGTGTCTACGGCCGCCAGTACTTCGTGAAGAACATCCACACCAGCGGTTCGGCCTCGAAGCTGACGCACATCAACTACGCGTTCGGCAACGTGCAGAACGGCCAGTGCACCATCGGCGACTCCTACGCCGACTACGACATGGCGTACACCGCCGCGAACTCCGTCGACGGTGTCGCGGACACGTGGGACGCCGGTTCGCTGCGCGGTTCGTTCAACCAGCTGCGCAAGCTGAAGAAGATGTACCCGCACATCAAGGTGCTGTGGTCGTTCGGCGGCTGGACCTGGTCCGGCGGCTTCGGCCAGGCGGCGCAGAACCCGGCCGCGTTCGCCGAGTCCTGCTACAAGCTCGTCGAGGACCCGCGCTGGGCGGACGTGTTCGACGGCATCGACATCGACTGGGAGTACCCGAACGCCTGCGGCCTGACCTGCGACACGTCCGGCTTCAGCTCGATGAAGACGGTCTCGCAGGCCCTGCGCACCCGGTTCGGCGCCAGCTACCTGGTAACGGCCGCCATCACGGCGGACGGGTCGAACGGCGGCAAGATCGACGCGGCCGACTACGGCGGCGCGGCGCAGTACCTCGACTGGTACAACGTCATGACGTACGACTACTTCGGCGCGTTCGCGGCGCAGGGTCCGACGGCGCCGCACTCGCCGCTGACGGCGTACCCCGGCATCCCGCAGGCCGGGTTCAACTCCGACGCGGCGATCCAGAAGCTGAAGGCCAAGGGCGTGCCGGCGGCCAAGCTGCTGCTCGGCATCGGGTTCTACGGGCGTGGCTGGACGGGCGTGACGCAGGCTGCTCCGGGCGGCACGGCGACCGGCGCGGCGCCGGGCACGTACGAGGCCGGTATCGACGACTACAAGGTGCTGAAGACGAAGTGCCCGGCCACCGGGACCGTCGCGGGCACGGCGTACGCGTTCTGCGGCAACCAGTGGTGGAGCTACGACACCCCGGCCACCATCGGCGGCAAGATGACGTACACCAAGAACCAGGGTCTCGGCGGCGCCTTCTTCTGGGCGCTCGACGGTGACACCACCAACGGCGAGCTCATCACCGCGATGGGCAACGGCCTGCGCTAGCACTTCCCTGCACACACGGCACACACACGACGGGCCCTGCGGGCATTCCCCCGCAGGGCCCGCCGCCGTCCCGAACGTTGAATTCACCCGTCCCGAACGTAGGACTCACGCGTTCTGAACGTAGGACTCACGCGGTGGTCGCGTGAGTCCTACGTTCGCGTCGCGTGAGTCCTACGTTCGGAACAGGCGTGTCCTACGTTCAGGACCCCCGAATTCAACGCTCGGGTGACGGGGTCCAGGACGTTTCGGAGACCGGGCTGCGGTCGCGCAGGGGTTCCCACCAGGAGCGATTGTCGGCGTACCAGCGGATGGTGTCGCGGACGCCGGTGGCGAAGTCCACCCGCGGCTCCCAGCCGAGCTCACGGCGGATCTTGGTCGAGTCGAGCAGGTAACGGCGGTCGTGCCCCGGACGGTCCGGCACGGTGGCCTTGCGCGACGACGGCAGGCCCAGCTCGTCCAGCACCAGGTCCGCGATCTCCTCGACGCTCGCCTCCACCCCCGTCCCCACGTGGTACGTCTCCCCGACCCGCCCACGCAGCAGCACGGCCTCGATCGCCCGGCAGTGGTCGAGCACGTGGATCCACTCGCGGCGGTTGTCCTTCGACGCGTAGACCGGCAGGTCGCCCCCGTCCAACGCCCGCGTCGTGAACAGCGGCAGCACCTTCTCCGGGAACTGGTTCGGCCCGTAGTTGTTCGCGCAGTTCGTGATCGTCACCGGCAGCCCGAACGTCTCGTGGTACGCCCGCACCGCGTGGTCCGCCCCTGCCTTGCTCGCGTTGTACGGCGTCCGCGGCCGGTACGGCGACTCCTCCGTGAACGCCGACACAGCGTCCAACGCCAGGTCCCCGTACACCTCGCACGTCGAGATGTGGTGGAACCGCCGCACCCCCGCCCGCCGCGCCGCCTCCAGCAACGCCTGCGTGCCCATCACGTTGGTCCGGAAGAACCGGGTCGGGTCCAGCACCGCCAGGCTGTTGTGCGACTCGGCCGCGAAGTTCACCACCACGTCGATCCCGCTCAGGTCGAACGACGCGATGTCGCCGTGCACGAACGTGATCCGGTCCCGCACGTCGGCGAGGTTCGTCTCCGTCCCCGCGTACGTCAGCGCGTCCAGCGCCACCACCCGATCGGAGGGATGCTCCCGCACCCAGTGACGCGTGAAGTGCGACCCGATGAACCCGGCCGCGCCGGTCACGAGAACTGATGTCATACCGCACGCTACCCACGTCGACGGCCCGCGTGCCGGAGCGCGCGGGCCGTCTACAAGACAAAGCCGGCCTAGAGCGTCAGGCTCCAGGAGTTGATGTGCCCGGTGTCCGCCGAGTACACGTCCTGGACCCGCAGCTTCCACGCGCCGTTGCGCGCCTCGGACGAGACGTTCGCGGTGTACGTGGTGTCGATGTTGTCGCCGGAGTCGTTGTTCGACGCCTTCAACCGGTACGCCGAGCCGTCCGGCGCGACCAGGTCGATCACCAGGTCACCCCGGTAGGTGTGCACGATGTGCACCTCGACCTGCGACGTCGCCGAAGCGTTGCCCTCACACCCGGCGATGGTGATGGTGCTGGTGACGGCCGCCCCGTTGTCCGGGATCGCCACATCGGCGTCGTTGGTGGCCTTCGCGCACCCGGGCGGCGGGGTGCCACCGCCGTACGGGCTGGTCGCCTTCTTCGCCGCGTACATCAGCATCGGCTTGACCTTCGGCCAGAACGTCGACGCCTGGCACGAGTACGTCGGGAAGAAGCCCGAGCAGGTGCCGGACGACGGCCCGACCTCCCACACGAACGACGCCACGCCCAGGTCGTCGTACACCCAGTCGTCCGTCGCGCCGGCCGCGTTGTACAGCACCTCGCCCGGCTGCCCGTACTGCCAGCCACCGGCCAACGTCGCCATGTCCCGCGCCATCCCGCGCAGCGCCGCGTCGTTGCCCGTCTTGTACGACGTGGTCCAGCCCCACGGGAACAGCACCAGGTTCGAGTAGCTGTGCATGGAGATGACGACGCCGGTCGTGTCGGCGGGCGCGGCGTCGGTGACGGCGGTGCCGCGCCGGTCGCGGTACAGGTTGCGCCACAACCCCTGCAACGCCCGCGTCTCGACCTCGGAGTTCGCCGACGGACCCTTGTAGGTCTGGGCGCACGGGTCGGACGACGTGCCCGCGCCACCCCAGTGCGAGTCGGTGTTGCGGTTGAGGTCGATGCCGATCTGCGACGACGACGTGCCGGAGCAGCTCGACCCGTTCGTGGTGTTGGCGTTCTTGCGCTGGTAGCGCGGCGAGTTGCCGCCCTGCTGCACGATGTTCACGCCGTCCGGGTTGGCGATCGGCACGACCCACACCTCGGTGGTGTCGAGCAGCGCGGTGACCTCCGCGTCGACGCCGTAACCGGTGGTCAGGTGGTCGATCCAACGCCAGGCGATGTCACCGGTGGACAGCTCGCGGGCGTGCAGCTGACCCATCACGAAGAACCGGGGCTTCGGCGCGGACGTGTTCAGCGCGCAGTCGCCGGCGTTCTTCTTGGTGATGCAGATCGCGCGCAGGTCGTACCCGCCGGCGCCCTGGGTCTTGCGCCACGAGTCGCCGTAGTCGACCAGCGTGGTCAGACCCGGGTGCTGCTGGCCGACCAGGTCGAGGTGCGACCAGTGGGCGTTGATGGTGCGGTAGCCGCCGTAGTACGTCTCGTTGATGTCCGCCGCGTCGAACGTCGGCGACTGGGACTTCTTGGCCGGCGGCTGCCACTCGGGCGCGGGCAGCACCTCGTCGATGACGGCGGTGAAACCGGACTGCTTGAGGCCTTGACCGGTGTCCTTGTCGCCGAGCACGAACAGGTAGTCACCGTCGCGGTCCTCCAGCACGTCGAAACCGCGCCCGAGCAGGTTCTGGGCGGCGGCGCCGAGGGGCGCGTGGACCTTGTAGACGTAGGTCGGTCCGGCTTGCACGGCGGCGACCTCGGGTGCGGGACCGGCGGTGCCGGGCGTGCCCCCGGTGACCACCGCCGCCGCCGCGACACCGGCTATGGCCAGCGTCAGCAGTGAACGTCTGGTCGACTTCACGGTTGTTCCTCCTTGGCAGGGTGAATCGGAGGATGGGGTATGGGGACCTGCTTGCACACCCGCCATCCGGCCATACCTGGTCGTGGCGGCCGGGGGTTGCGGCCCGGGTTTTGACGGATGACGGTGAGGTACCCCGATCTTGGTCCGGATGGAGGAGGAGTCGTGACGGACGAAGAACTAGTCGAGCGCATCGGCCGGCTCGTGGAGGAAGAACACCGGCTGGAGGGTTCGCGCGTCGGCGAGGGTCTGAGCGCTGGTGACGCCCGGCGGCTGCGCGACCTCGAAGTCGCCCTGGACCAGACGTGGGACCTGCTCCGCCAGCGCCGGGCACGACGTGCGGCCGGTATGGATCCGGACGCCGCCAAGCCCCGCGACCCCGACACCGTGGAGGGTTACCGACAGTAGTCGCCGCGCCGCCTTGACCCGGCCCCTGGGGCAGCCCGGATGGTCGTCGCCATGGAGGATGTGCGGGTGGCACGGCTACTGGGCATCGGGGAGTTCGCCCGCCGGTCGAGGCTGTCGGTGAAGGCACTGCGGCTGTACGAGCGCCAAGGCCTGCTGCGGCCCGCCGAGATCGGCGAGGGCAACGGCTACCGGTGGTACGGCGAGGAGCAGTTGGCCGGGGCACGCCTGGTCGCGCTGCTGCGCAGGCTGGACATGCCGTTGGCCGACGTCGGCCGGATCGTCGCCGCGCCCGAGGACGAACGGGCCGACCTGGTCGCCGACTACTGGGCCGAGGTCGAGCACCGGATGGCCGTCCGGCGCGGGCTGGCCGCACACCTCCGTGTCGTGTTGTCCGGAGGAAAGGGCTTGGTGGACATGTACGAGGTCAAGCAGCGTGAAGTGCCCGAACAGGTGGTTTTGACGGAGCAGCGGCACGTGCTCCAGCCGGGGTTGGTGGACTGGATCGGCGCCGCGATGGCCCGCTTGGAGAAGGCGGCCCAGGCGTACGGCGGGGTCTCGGCCGCCCCGTTCGTCATCTACCACGGCGAGGTGAACGAGGACAGCGACGGCCCGGTCGAGGCCTGCGTCCCGATCAACCCCCCGACCGACTCGGGTGACCCGACCACCGCCTACCGAATCGAACCGGCCCACAAAGAGGCCTATGTCAGGCTGACAAAAGCCCAGGTGGTGTTTCCGCAGATTCTCTCGGCCTACGACGCCGTCGCCGTGTGGTTGAAGGAAAACGACCTCACAATCGCGGACTCGCCCCGTGAGGTCTACTTCGAGAACATCACCGAGGCAGGTCCGGACGACGTGGCCTGCGACGTGGCATTCCCGATGCGCTGACCGCGCTGACCGCGTTAGACCGCCGTCGGCACATGGCACTGGACGGAGCTTCAGAGCAGCTTCGCCAGCCGGTGGTCCAGCGCCGTGTGCCGACGGCCGGCCCCCACCGTGCGGACCGCCTGCCCGATCGCCTTCCGCGACCCGACCAGCACCACCAGCTTCTTCGCCCGCGTCACCGCCGTGTACAGCAGGTTCCGCTGGAGCATCATCCACGCGCTCGTCGTGATCGGGATGACCACGCACGGGTACTCGCTGCCCTGCGAACGGTGGATCGTCATCGCGTACGCGTGCGTCAGCTCGTCCAGCTCGCCGAACTCGTAGTCGACGTCCTCGTCCTCGTCGGTCCGCACCGTCAGCTTCTGCTCCACGAGGTCGATCGCCGTGACGACACCCAACGTGCCGTTGAAGACGTTCTTCTCGTAGTTGTTGCGCATCTGGGTGACCTTGTCGCCGACCCGGAACACCCGGCCGCCGAACCGGCGTTCCGGCATGTCCGGTTTGGACGGTGTCAAAGCCTCTTGCAGCAACGTGTTCAGCCCACCCGCGCCCGCCGGCCCTCGGTGCATCGGCGCGAGCACCTGCACGTCCGTGCGCGGCTTCAGGCCGAACTTGCGGGGAATCCGGTTGGCGACGACGTCGACCACGAGCGCCGCCGCGTCCTCCGCCTCCTCCGCCGGGAACAGGAAGAAGTCCGGCATCCCTTGCACGATGGGATAGTCACCGCTGTTGATCCGGTGCGCGTTGGTCACCACGCCGGATTGCTGCGCCTGCCGGAAGATGTGCGTGAGCCGGACGTTCGGGATCGGGCTCCCGTCCGACAGCACGTCGCGCAGCACCTCACCGGCGCCGACGGACGGCAGCTGGTCGACGTCGCCGACCAACAGCAGGTGCGCGCCCGGCGCGACGGCCTTCACCAGCTTGTTCGCCAGCAGCAGGTCGAGCATCGACGCCTCGTCCACCACGACGAGGTCCGCGTCGAGCGGTCGGTCGCGGTCGTAGGCGGCGTCACCGCCGGGCTTCAGCTCCAGCAACCGGTGCACGGTGCTCGCCTCGTGCCCGGTCAGCTCGTTCAGCCGCTTGGCCGCACGGCCGGTCGGCGCGGCCAGCACGACCTTCGCCCCCTTCGCCACCGCCAGCTTCACGATCGACCGCACGGTGAAGCTCTTGCCGCACCCCGGACCACCCGTCAGCACGGCGACCTTGCTGGTCAGGGCCAGCTGGACCGCGTCACGCTGCTTCTCCTCCAGCGACGCGCCGAGCCACGCGAACGCCCGTTCCCAGTCGACCGACTGGAACGCGGGCATCCGCTCGTCACCGGTCCTGAGCAGCCGCAACAGCTGGTTCGCCAACGAGATCTCGGCCCGGTGGAACGCGACCAGGTAGATGCCCGGCTCGCCGTCCGGCATGATCTCGCGGACCACGCCCTCCTCCGTCACCAGCTCGGCCAGGCACTCGATGACCAGGCCCGCGTCGACCTGGAGGATCTTGATCGCGTCGCCGATGAGCTCGTTCTCAGGCAGGTAGCAGTTGCCGTTGCCGGTGGCCTCGGACAGCGTGAACTGGAGCCCGGCCTTCACCCGCTGCGGGCTGTCGTGCGGGATGCCGACGGCCTTGGCGATCACGTCGGCGGTGCGGAAGCCGATGCCCCAGACGTCGTTCGCCAGGCGGTAGGGCTCCTGGCGGACGACGTCGATCGCCTTGTCGTTGTACTGCTTGTAGATGCGCACGGCCAACGACGTCGACACGCCGACGCCCTGGAGGAAGACCATGACCTCCTTGATCGCCTTCTGCTCCTCCCACGCGTCGGCGATCAGCTTGGTCCGCTTCGGGCCGAGCTTGGGCACCTCGATGAGGCGCTGCGGCTCGTGCTCGATGACGTCCAGCGCGTCGACGCCGAAGTGGGTGACGATCCGGTCCGCCAGCACCGGGCCGATGCCCTTGATCAGCCCGGAGCCGAGGTAGCGGCGGATGCCCTGGATCGTCGCGGGCAGCACGGTCGTGTAGTCGTCCACGTGGAACTGCTTGCCGTACTGGGGGTGCGAGCCCCACCGGCCGCGCATCCGGATCGACTCGCCGGGCTGCGCGCCGAGCAGCGACCCGACCACGGTGATGAGGTCGGCTCCTCGGCCGGTGTCGACGCGGGCGACGGTGTAGCCGGTCTCCTCGTTGGCGAACGTGATCCGCTCCAGCACTGCTTCGAGGATCGCGTCAGCCACCGGGTCACCCTAGGACGTGCCACCGACGACCAGCGCGGTCAGGGCCACAGGACCGCGCGTCCGCCGTACTCGCCGACCACCACGCCGTGGTCATTGATGCCCTGGGCGAAGCCGTAGTTGCCGTCCGGTACCGGCAGCAGCGTGACCTTGCCTGATTTCGACCACCTGATCGGGCGGTTGTACCTGCTGATCGCGGTGCCGGCGGCCTCGCCGTGGTCGTTGAGCAACGTCACCTCGCCGGCCGTGTACCCGGTCGGCAGCGCCATGTCCGTGACGGTGCCGTCGGTGGACCACCGGACCGGGCGGCTGCCCGCCTGCCCGAACGCGGTGCCGTCCGCGTCCACGGCGGCCAGGGTGCTGAACTGGTCGGGCGGTGTCGGCAACTCGGCCAGGGCTGCACCGTCCCAGCGCACGCCGTAGCCGGTCCGGTCGCCGCGCTGGATATCGCCGACGACGTACCGCCCGTTCACCGCCTTCGCGTTGGCCCAGGTGCTGCTGGGCGCGGCGCCCAGGTCCGTCAGCACGCCGTCGTCCCACCGCACGAAGTGGATCAGGTAGTCCGAGGTGTAGGCGAGGCCCGCGATCCTGCCGTTCTCGTCGACCGCGGTGGCCTCGGTCGCGTAGCCGGTCCCCGGCAGCACGGTGGCGGTGCCGTCACGGCCCCAGCGGATCGCTTGACGCGTGCGGTTCGCGTCGCCGCCGTAGCCGACCACCAGGCCGCTCTCGGTCACCGCGGTGGCGACGCTGTACTCGCCGCCGGGCAGCAGGTCGAGGACGGTCGCCGAGCCGTCGGCGTTCCACCGGGTGGCCTGCGACCAGTGCTCGGCGGTGCTGGTGTTGCCGTACGCCACGCCGTCCGCGTCGACTCCGAAGAGCGTCGCGTAATAGGCCCCGGCGGGCAGTGCCAGCTCGCTGATCCCGCCTTTCGCATCCCACCGCACCTGGCGCGTCTGCCCGTCCGCGCCGATGGAGCGCCCGACGACCACCCCGGCGTCGTTGATCGCCACCGCCGACCCCTTCGTGTCGCCGGGTAGCGTGGCCAGCTCTACGAACCCTGGCTGGGCATGCGCTGCGGGCGCACCGAAAACCACCGTGACAAGCGCCAAAGCGGCGCCAACCATCCGTCTCACGACAAACCCCCTTGGTGAAGTCCCTCCCGGCCACCAGCAAAGCAGCCCGCACCCGGAAAGGCTCCCGAAATCCCCCGTTCAGCCGCCGCCGAGCCGGGCGGGCGACACCAGGGCGCCTCCGGCCGCGAGGACGTCTGACCTGCGCCGAGGTTGCCTGCGAATCTCTCCACAGGACGTTCACAACTCGCACCGTCCACCTCCACGGCTCCCACCTAGAGTCGGCCCCATGACACGCCGCGTTCTGGTGGTCGAGGACGACCTGACCATCGCCGAGTCCGTGGCCGCACGGCTGCGGGCCGAGGGGTTCGAGGTCGACTTGGCGCACGACGGGCCGTCCGCCGTCGCCCGTGCCCGGGACACCCGGCCGGACCTCGTGGTGCTGGACGTGATGCTGCCGGGGTTCGACGGGCTGGAGGTGTGCCGGCGGATCCAGGCGCAGCGGCCGGTGCCGGTCCTCATGCTGACCGCCCGTGGTGACGAGACGGACCTGTTGGTGGGGCTCGCGGTCGGTGCTGACGACTACCTGACCAAGCCGTTCTCGATCCGTGAACTGGCCGCACGGGTGCACGCGCTGTTGCGTCGGGTGGAACGGGCGGCTTCGGCCGCGGCGGCCCGGATCACGGTGGCGGACCTGGAGATCGACTTGGCGGAACGGCGGGTGGTGCGGGGCGGCGCGGAGGCGCACTTGACGCCGACCGAGTTCGAACTGCTGGTGCACCTCGCCGAACGGCCGCGCGCGGTGCAGTCCCGTGAACGGTTGTTGAGCGAGGTGTGGGGGTGGTCGGACGGCACCGGGACGCGGACCGTGGACAGCCACATCAAGGCGTTGCGGCGGAAGTTGGGGACGGACCTGATCCGGACCGTGCACGGGATCGGCTACGCGTTGGAGGTTCCGAGATGAGTCTGCGGTCGGCGTTCTTGACCACGGTGGAGCTGCTGCCGCGCCCGTTGGACCCGGTGCGGTCGATCAAGTTGAAGCTGGGGATCCTGGTGGTGTCGGCGACGGCGGCCGGGTTCACGTACTTCCGGCTCCGGATCGGGTGGCTGGCGCCGGGCACGACGTACGGTGCGGTCGCGATCATGCTGGTGACGTCGCAGATCCTCGCGCACGGGATGACCAAGCCGTTGCGGGAGATGACGGCGGCGGTGCGGGCGATGAGGGCGGGCGACTACAGCCGGCGGGTGCGTGCGACGGCGCGGGACGAGGTCGGCGAGCTGGCCGGTGCGTTCAACCAGATGGCGGCCGATCTCGGTGCGGCGGACCAGCAGCGGCGGGAGCTGATCGCGAACGTCTCGCACGAGTTGCGGACGCCGATCACGGCTTTGCAGAGCGTGCTGGAGAACGTGGTGGACGGGGTCGCGAAGCCCGATGCGGCGACGATGCGGACGGCGTTGGCGCAGACCGAGCGGTTGAGCCGGTTGGTGACGGAATTGCTTGACCTGTCGCGGATAGACGCGGGCGCGCACAAGTTGGACAAGGCTTCTTTCGCTTTGGCGCCGTTGTTGGAGGACGTCGTGGCCGAGGCTTCGGTGGCCGCCCGGGGGGTGCGGTTCACCGTCGACGTTTCGCCGCCTGATGCCACGGTTTATGCCGACGAGGCGCGATTGGCCCAAGTGGTGGCGAACCTCTTGGACAACGCCGCTCGACACGGCCCGGCCGGCGGCGAGGTGCGCATTTCGGCTTTCGTGGGCACTGATCTGGTGCTCGAAGTGGCCGATGACGGGCCGGGAATCGCGCCACAGGACCGTGAACGCGTTTTCGAGCGCTTCACCCGTGGTGAACGGGCGGGCGGCGGTGGCACCGGCCTCGGCCTGAACATCGCCCGCTGGGTCGTCGACCTGCACGGCGGCACCATCGCCGTCGTCGACGGCCCCGGCTGCCGAATCCGAGCCACCCTCCCCGCCACCCCCACCTGACCTCCCGCGTGAGTCCTACGTTCAGGACGCGTGAGTCCTACGTTCAGAACACCCGAATTCAACGCTCAGAACGCCTCCGCGCACTCGGCGGACGATGACGCATGCCCTGGAGGCAACACCCGATGTCACCCAACCGTGCACTGCTCACCTGCGCCGCAGCCGGAATCGGAGGGGCCGTTCTCCTCCCCGACGGACCGGGCCTCGGCTGGTCGCTGACCGCCGCCGTCGTCTTCGCACTCCTGCGGAAAGTCAGACCGGTGTGGGCGGTGCTGTCGGTGGCGTTGTTCGCCGTCGGCGCGTTCGTCGCGGCGGAATGGCTCTTCGTGCTCTGCGCCTTGGCCGGGTGCGCCGCCGGATCACTCGCGGTCGTCGGGGGGCGGACCGCGCGTGGCCTGGTGTTCGGCGCCGGTGCCGTGCCGGTCGCGACAGTGTGGGCGCTGCCGTGGGTGGCACGCGGTGTGAAGGAACGGGGAACGCCGCCGATGACGCGCCCCATCCTGGTGACGGTCGGGCTGCTGCTGGTGTTCGTGCCGCTGCTCGCCGGGGCCGACGCGGCGTTCGCGGACCTGCTCAGCTTTGTCATTCCCGAGGAATCGGCTGGCCGGCCGATCACGCTGTTCCTGTCGGTCGCTTTCCTCACGGTCGGCGCGTGCTACCTGCTCGCCTCACCAGTCGACTTGGACGGGACGGCCGTCCTCCCCCGCACGGTTGCGCGGCGTGACTGGGTGCTGCCCGTGGGCGCGTTGGTGCTGCTCTTCGCCGCGTTCGTGGCCGTGCAGATCACGACCCTCTTCGCGGGCGACGAGCACGTGATCACCACGGCCGACCTCACGTACGCCGACCACGCGCGCGGCGGCTTCTGGCAACTGCTGGCCGTCACCGTGCTGACCCTGTGCGTGATCGCCATGGTCGCCCGCCTGGCCCAGCTCGACTCACCCACCGACCGCCAGTGGCTGCGCGTCCTGCTCGGTGCGCTCAGCGTGCTGACGCTGGTGATCGTCGCCTCCGCCCTCACGCGCATGTGGCTCTATCAGCAGGCTTACGGGTTCACGGTCCTCCGCGTCCTCGTCTCGGCATGCGAGCTGTGGCTTGGCGTGGTGTACCTGCTGGTCCTGGCCGCGGGCGTGCGGCTGGAAGGCGCGTGGCTGGCACGTGCCGTCGTGGGCACGGGGTTCGCCGCGCTCCTCGGGCTGGCCGCGCTCAACCCGGACCGGTTCATCGCCGAGCGCAACATCGAACGCTGGCACGCCACTTACAAGATCGACATCCGGTACCTGAGCCGGCTGTCCGACGACGCCGTGCCCGCCCTCGCCTCGCTCCCGCCGGAACTGCGCGACTGCGCCCTGGCCTACCGCCGCGTCCCGGCCGACGACTGGCGCGCGTGGAACCTCGGGCGGCAGAACGCCCGGACCACCCTCGCCGAGATCGAGAATCTCTGGTGCACACGTTCTGAGCGTTGAATTCGGGGGTCCTGAACGTAGGACTCACGGGGTCTGGAGGTTCGACACGCGGGACCTGGGGGTTCGACTCGCGCGGAGGGGAAGGGTGGGAGGGGGGCGGGATGGGTACGGGAGGGGGAACGTCCGGATCCGGAAGAGTGGAAGTGGAGGTGCCCGTCCGTGCTCGCAGCCGTCCTCACGTTCACCGGCTCGCTGCTCGTCGCACTGCTCGCCGTCACGCTCGTCCACCGGGTGGTCCAGCGCATCGGCCGCCGGTCCGCCCTGTTCGAGGGCCTCGCCCGGCACGCGCACAAGCCCGCGGTGGCCATGGCGGTCCTGGTGGCGGTGCAGTTCTCGCTGAGCGTGTCGGCCCGCGGCGACTGGCGACCGACCGCCCTGCACGCCACGGGCATAGCGCTGATCCTCGCCGGCGCGTGGCTGCTCGCCGCACTGCTCGTGGTGATCGAGGACGCGACGCTGGCACGCATCAGGGTCGACGTGTCGGACAACCGCCACGCCCGACGCGTGCACACGCAGATCACGTTGGTGCGCCGGGTCACCGTCGTGATCGTCAGCGTCCTGGCAGCCGCCGCCGTGCTGATGACGTTCCCCGGCGCACGTGCCGCCGGAACGAGCCTGCTGGCGTCCGCCGGTGTCATCGGCGCCATCGCCGCACTCGCGGCGCAGTCCTTGCTGGGCAACGTCTTCGCCGGCGTCCAGATCGCGTTCAGCGACGCGCTGCGGCTGGACGACGTGGTGATCGTGGAGAAGCAGTGGGGCCGGATCGAGGACATCACCCTCACCTACGTGGTCGTGCACCTGTGGGACGACCGGCGCCTGATCCTGCCCACCGCCTACTTCCTCAAGTGCCCGTTCGAGAACTGGACGCGCACGCAGTCGGCGCTGCTCGGCACGGTGGAGCTGGACCTCGACTGGACCGTGCCGGTGGAGGAACTGCGGCACGAGCTCCGACACGCGCTCGAAGGCAGCGACCTGTGGGACGGCCGGGTGTCGGTGATGCAGGTGACGGACGCGGTCGGGTCGTTCGTGCGGGTCCGTGCCCTGGTGAGCGCGTCGGACGCGGGCCGGCTGTGGGACCTGCGGTGCGTGGTGCGCGAGCACCTGGTCGGCTGGCTGCGGGCGCACCACCCCGGTTCGCTGCCGCAGGTGCGGGTGCGCGACCTGCCCCGGGCCACCGACCACGCGCCGGTGCCGACCATGCACGAATCGTCCGACAACCGCGTGTTCGGCGAGAGCGCGGACGGTGAAGAGCGCGTGCAGGCGTTCAGCGGACCCGACCAGCCCGTGCAACCCCGCTGACCTCGACTTCCGTCCTTGTGATGGCAGGATCGCTCCACGGGAGGGTGCATGCGGAGACTCGTACTACCGGTGCTGGCAGGGCTGGCGCTGGCGGGCTGCGGCGACCGGCAGGACACCGGTTCCCACCCCGTCCTCACGATCCCGACCAGTGCGATCTCGGAGGTCCAAGTGGTCCCGAAGCTGAGCCCACAGGGCAAGGACGTGCTCGAACAGGCCAAGCGCTCGGGCGTGAAGACCGTCGTGCTGACCGTCGCCACCGAGCGGGACAAGACCGATCAGGTGGCCGCCGGCCTGCGACGCCTGGGCGGCACCGTGGAGGCCACCGACACCACGATCGGCTACGTCCGCGTGTCCGTCCCGGTCGATCTGGCCGAGCAGGTGACGGCGATCGAGGGCATCAGCCGGGTGGACGTCGACGAACCGTTGTCCAACATCGACCCCACCCCGTAGACCACGGACAAGACCACGCACAAAACTCAGGGCCACCCCCGCGCGAAGCGGAGGTGGCCCTGAGGTCGATCAGGTGGCGTCAGGCCACGTTCTGCACGATCACCGCGCTGCGGCCGACGGTCACGCCGTCCGCCGTGCGCACGGTCAGCTCACCGCGCAGCACGCGACCGGCACCGGCCTGGCCGGCGACCGTCACCGTGCCCGGCACCGTCCACGTCTCACCGGCGGTGCGCTCGGAGTCGGTGTCGGTCACGTCGACCGAGCCGAGGCCCGGAGCGGCGAACAGGTCGATGTAGTCGTACTCCGTGGTGCCCGCGGGCACCTCGTAGCCGTCCACCCGCACCTGCCACGCGCCCGCGGCCGGGTTGTTGATCGTGACGGACTCCTCCGAGTCGCCGTCCGCCGCCTGACCGGCCAGCACGCAGGTGCCGGACGTGCAGTTGTAGACGAACAGGTCGAGGTCGGCGGACACGTCACCGGTGTTGCCGATCGTCGCGCGCAGCGACGTGGAGCCCGGCGCCACGACCAGGTCGTACGCCTGGACCGTCGCGTCGGCGATCGACGGGCGGGAGATCCGGGCGCTGGACAGCGAACCGCCGACGAGCTTGCCGGTGAACGTGGCCAGCGAGTTGGTCACCGTGTACTCGCGGCTGATCGGGGTGCCGATCGTGGCCGACGGGATGGTGTCCGGGTTCGGGCTGACCATCGTGCCCAGGACGGACGCGGACACCGAGAACGGCGCCGAGTCGGCGTCCGAGGTGCGACGCCCTTCGACCACGATCTCCCACACGCCCGGCGTCGGGTTGCTCACCGTGCGGCTGGTCGGCGTGCCACCGGCACAGCCGGCGCCCGCGTCGGGGTTGTAGCAGTTGGTCGACGACGTGGTGTCGAACGGCACGCCGTACGGGTCGTAGCGCAGGAACCGGACCTGGCCCTTGCCCGCCTCGGCGCCACCGGCCGCCATGTCGACCTTCAGCGCGCTGGTGCCGACCGGCACCTTCACGAAGAAGTTCTGCGACTGGTTGCGCGCGATCGAGCCGGTCTTGGTCACCGCGTACTTGCCCGCCGCGGTGAACTCGTCCGCCGCGAACACGGTGTTCAGGGTGAACACGTCGATGCCCGGGGTGACCGCGTTGTCGAGCTTCAGCACGGCCGAGTGCGCGCCCGCCGTGGCCGGCTTGACCTTGACGTCGAACGTCACCGGCGTGTTCAGCGGCAGGGTGACCGAGGACTTGGACGAGAACGTGCCGTCGTTGCCCTGCCACTTGACGGAGAACCGCTGGTTGCCGGCCGGACCCGTGGTGCGGGTCAGGGTGTAGGTGCGCGTGTACTCCGCACCCACGGACACGCCCTCGCGGTCGTGGATGCCGACGCCCGTGTTCGGGGTGGCCAGCAGACCGGACAGCGCGGTGTTCACGGCCACCGACGTGGTGACGGCGTGCGTGTCCGGGTGGGCGTTGAGCTGTGCCCACGCGCGCTTGGTGTCGAAGAGACCGGCACCCTGCTCGTAGGCCTGCAACGTGGTGACCCACTTGGCGCCGGACTGGATGGCGTTGCGCAGCGCCGCGACGGGCGGGCGCTCGCCGTTGTGCTCGGCCTTGTACGCGCTGATGAGCAGCGCGGCGGCGCCGGTCGCCTGCGGGGCGGCCATCGACGTGCCGTTGAACATGGCGTAGCCGGCGGGCAGGTCGTAGGTGCCGGCCACCGGGCCGGGCGCCTGCCACTGCGGCGTGGTGGAGATCGCCGAGCCGGGCGCGACGATGTTCGGCTTGAAGCCGCCGTCCTCACGCGGACCGCGCGACGAGAAGCCGTGCAGGCCCTCGCGCTGCTGCGTCACCGAGCCGTAGTTGGACAGCCAGGTGTCGGCGGTGATGTACGAGCCGACGCTCATCGCGTCCGTGGTCACCGACGGGTCGCCGACGGTGTTCGCGCCCGCGCCGCTGTTGCCGGCGGAGATGAACACCTGCACGTTGTACTCGGCGATGGTGCGGTCGTAGAGCTTCGCCCGCGCGTTGTTGCCGTCGTTGAGCGCCGGCAGGCCGCCGATCGAGATGTTGACGACGTCGGCGCCGTTGCGGGCCGCGTACAGCAGGCCGTCGATCAGGCCGCTGCTCGTGCACGACGGGGTCGACAGGCAGACCTTGACGGCCATCAGCTTGGCGCCGGGCGCCGCGCCGACCATCCTGCCGCCGAACATCTTGTTCGCCGACGTGATGCCCGCGACGTGCGTGCCGTGCGCGGCCGACATGCCGATGTTGACCCACGCGGTGGCGCCGGCGTCGTAGTTCGACTTGTCGGTCTGCACCACGAACGCGATGGTGTCGAGCACCGGCGTGGCCGGGTTGTCGACGCCGAAGTGGCCGACGTCCTTCTTGTACTTGAAGTCGATCATCGCGGTCTGGTCGGTGAAGTCGCCGTCACCGTCCACGTCCACGAGGACTTCCTTGGTGGTGACGTCCTGGATCACGCCGAACGCGTCCACGCGGTCGCCGTCGCGGTTGATGTCACCGCCCATCTCGCTGTTGGCGAGGCCCAGGTCGCCCGCGGTCTCGCGGAACAGGCCGAAGCTGTACGGGCCGCCGGTGGCCGGGGCCTTGTAGTTCACGCCGGCGTTGGCGAACGCGCCGTTGTAGCGGCCGGCGAGCTGGACCCACGTGCCGTCACCGGAGTTGGTGGCGTTGGCGTTGTACCAGTCGACGACCTTGCGCTCACCGGTCGTGGTGGTCGCCAGGGCCGGGTGGTCCAGGTCGATGCCGGAGTCCATGATCGCGATCGTGGTGCCGCGGCCGTCCCAGCGGGGGTGCTCGGACGTGAACTGCGCGGCCTTGGTGTCCTGCGTCGGCATGTACGGGTTCATCTTGGGCGTCGACGCGCCCGGAGCCGACTGCGGCAGCGGGGACGACGCGCCCTCGGGACGCGGGTTGTCGAGGACGACCAGGCCGTCCACGTCCACCGCGTTCACCGACGCGAGCTTGGCGGCCTGCTCGGCCTTGTCCCGCGGCACCGAGACCTTGAGGTAGTCGACGTCACGCTCGGTGGACTCCACCACGCCGCCCAGACCCTTGAGGTCGTTGACGGCGGAGTCGAGCTTGCCCTCCTCGGCGGCGACCAGGAGCGTGACGTTCGCCTGGCCGGCCTTCGCGGCCTCGGCGACGCGCTCCCTGTCCTGCTTGTCGAGTTGCTTGTCGGCGGGCGCGGGGGCGGATGGCGCCTCCTGCGCGACGGCCGACCCGGCGACGAAGCCGAACCCAGTGGTGCCCAGCACGGCGGCCAGCAAGGCCGCACTGGTGCGGTGTCTCCACCGGCTTCCTGAGTTGATCACGGCGCAAACCCTTCGTGGGGAAAGATTGGCGCAAGCACATCTCTCCGACCACCGGGTGACAATCGGGCGAATGGCCCCAATGACAAGTCCACATTGGACTGATCGGGCTATTGCGCAAACGCGCGAGAAGTGCCGCACAACTCCGGAACGGGTGCGACTACTCCAGTCAAGAGCCGACCGGCCGGAATGTCAAACACTGTCAACGGTGAACCGCTCGGAAGCGTGGGAAATCCGTAACAAATCGCACATCAACGCGATGGCGAGCACACTGGACTACATCGTGGACACAGAGCCGATCGACCGGATCGCCGACGAGCTGTACGCCCTGCCGCCGGCGGACTTCGTCGCGGCCAGGGACACCCACGCGCGCATCGCCACCGAGCACGGCGACAAGGCGTTGGCCAAGCAGATCTCGGCCCTGCGCAAGCCGACCGCGTCGGCGTGGGCGCTGAACCTGCTGGCCCGCGAGGGCGCGTCCGACCTGGCCGAAGCAGTCGCCCTGGGTGACGAGCTGCGTACCGCGCAGGAGGAATTGCGCGGTAGCGCGCTGCGGCAGCTCGGTGCGCGGCGGCGTGCGGTGCTGAGCGCGCTCGTGCGGCGGGTGGAGTCGTTGGCGAAGGACGCCGGTCAGCCGCTCGGGTCGGACGCGGTGCAGCAGGTGCGCACCACGTTGACCGCGGCGTTGGCCGACGCGGTGCTGGCGGCGCGGATCAAGGCGGGTCGGCTGGTCAAGCCGGTCGAGCTGTCCGGCTTCGGGCCGTTGAGCGAGCACGCCGTGCCGGTGCGCGACGACTTGGCTCCACGCCGTGAGCAGCGGCGGGAACGGCAGCTGGCGCGCGCTCGGGACGACATCAGCGCCGCGCAGGCCGACGTGAAGAAGGCGGACACGGCCGTGACGGAGGCCGAGCAGACGTTGGCCGAGCGCGAGGAGCACACCGCCACGCTGCAGGCCGAGCTGCGGCGGGCGCAGCAGGCCGAGCAGGAGGCGTCCACCAGGCTGGCGCGGGCCAAGCGCCGGGCCGAGACCTCCCGGGAGAAGCTCGCAGGGGCCGAGACCCGGATGACCGAGCTGCGCGGTGACGCCTGATCGACTTCGGACCGTCACCGCCGGCGCTGACGCTCCGTAGTGATGCCTGCCACGCCGGGGGTAATCCGGGGAACACCCACCGGACACCCCCCGTTCTACTGTTGGTCGGCAAGTGGACGCCGCACCGGACGTCAGGCCCCGCAGGCACCACCCCCCAATGCCCGCGAGGCAACCTCTCCCCGAGACGTTGCAGGTTGCGCCCACGCACACCCGACCGCCGTCGGCCGAACGGTTCCCCCACCGGACGGCCGACGGCCTTTACTTGGGTCACCGGTAATCGGTAGCCGCAGCTCAGACCATGTACTGGTCGTGCCGGGCGTAGAATTCGGCCCACTCCTCGCGGCTCAACTGCCGCCCCGAATCAAGGATCTCCGCGAGTTCCAGGAAGAACTTCTCCCGGGGCGGGGCGGGCGCGAACAGGATCAACATCGAGGCGGGTTCGTCGGTGTCGTTGCGGAAAGCGTGGACACCGCCTTCCGGCACGTACAGGAAATCACCCGCTGCGCCGTTCACCCACGTCTCGCCGTTGAACAGGCTGACCACTCCGGCGGTCACGTAGAACGACTCCGAGAACGTCTTGTGGAAGTGCGGTGCGGCGCCGCCCGCGCGCGGCTTCATCCGCCAGTCGAACAGGCCGAACTGGTTGCGCGTGACGGTGCCCGGCGCGACCAGCCGTGCCTGGCTCTGCGGCCGGTCGATGGTCCGCACCTCCGCCACCGGTCGCCACACCGCGCTGACCTCGCCCACGTCACCCGTGTACGTCACCGTGACCACTCCCTAAAGTGAATCTTCTTCAACTCTCGTCCACCACGCGCACTTCGATCTAGACTCGCCCGATGGCACATGACGCGGATGTCATCGTCGTCGGCGCGGGTCTGGCGGGTCTCGTCGCCACCGCCGAGCTGGTCGACGCGGGACGCAAGGTCATCCTGCTCGACCAGGAGCCGGAGGCGGCGTTCGGCGGGCAGGCGTTCTGGTCGTTCGGCGGGTTGTTCCTGGTGGACAGCCCGGAGCAGCGGCGGCTGAAGGTCAAGGACTCGGCGGAGCTGGCGTTGCAGGACTGGCTGGGCTCGGCCGCGTTCGACCGGGAGTGCGACCACTGGCCGCGTCGGTGGGCCGAGGCCTACGTGAACTTCGCGGCGGGCGAGAAGCGGTCGTGGCTGCACGCGATGGGCGTGCGCTGGTTCCCGCTCGTGCAGTGGGCCGAGCGCGGCGGGTACCTGGCCGACGGCCACGGGAACTCCGTGCCCCGGTTCCACGTCACCTGGGGCACCGGGCCCGGGATCGTCGCGCCGTTCGAGCGGCGGGTGCGGGAGGGCGTGGAGCGCGGGCTCGTGCAGCTGAAGTTCCGGCACCGCGTCACCGGGCTGACCATGACGGGCGGTGCGGTGGACGGCGTGCGCGGCTCCGTGCTGGAGGACAGTGCCGTCGAGCGTGGGGTGGCCAGTTCGCGCACGGTCGTCTCGGACTTCGAGCTGCGTGCGCAGGCGGTCGTCGTCACGTCCGGTGGCATCGGCGCGAACCACGACATGGTCCGCCGCAACTGGCCCGCGCGCCTCGGCACGCCGCCCGCGCACATGCTGTCCGGTGTCCCCGACCACGTCGACGGCGAGATGCTGAAGGTCGTGCAGGACACCGGCGGCGAGATCATCAACGAAGACCGCATGTGGCACTACCCCGAGGGCATCGCCAACTACGCGCCGATCTGGAGCAGGCACGGCATCCGCATCCTGCCGGGGCCGTCGTCGCTGTGGCTGGACGCCACCGGGCAGCGGCTGCCGATCCCGCTGTTCCCGGGCTTCGACGCGTTGGGGGCGTTGGAGCACATCGTGAAGACCGGGCACGGGTACTCGTGGTTCGTGCTGAACCAGCGGATCATCGGCAAGGAGTTCGCGCTGTCCGGGTCGGAGCAGAACCCCGACCTGACCGGCAAGGACGTCCGTGCGGTGCTGAAGCGCGCGCTGCCGGGCGCCGTCGCGCCGGTGGAGGAGTTCGCGAAGCGGTCGGAGGAGTTCATCTTCGGGCGCACGGCGGCCGAGCTGGCGGCCGGGATGAACAAGCTGACCGGCACGTCCATGATCGATGCCGCCGCCCTGCACCGCACGATCGTCGAGCGCGACCGGCAGGTGATCTCCGGGCTGGGCAAGGACATGCAGATCAACGCCATGCGCGAGGCCCGGAAGTTCATCACGGACAAGCTGATCCGGGTGGTCGAGCCGCACCCGTTGCTGGACCCGAAGGCCGGGCCGCTGATCGCCGTGCGCCTCTCCGTGCTGACGCGCAAGACCCTGGGCGGCTTGCACACCGACTTGTCGGCCCGGGTCCTTCAATCTGACGGCTCGCCCCTGCCCGGCGTCTACGCGGCCGGTGAGGCGTCCGGTTTCGGCGGCGGCGGCGTCCACGGCTACCGCGCGTTGGAGGGCACGTTCCTGGGCGGCTGCCTGTTCTCCGGCCGCGTGGCCGGCCGCGCCGCCGCCGAGGCGACCGGCTGACCGCGCACCACCCGTTCGTGTAGGCAGAACTGCGGACCGCCACACCGGACCCACCGCTACCTTCGGCTGATGGCGTGGGTACGGCGGGTGGCGGTCGCGTTGGTGGCGGTGGTCGTGCTCGGTGCCGCCGCGTGGACCGGCTACCGCCTCACCGCCGACCCACCCGCGACCGGAGCCGTGCCGTCCGCGTCACCGACGTCGACATCGGCATCGGCACAGCCGGATAACCGGAGCGACCCCGAACCGGACGAGCCCGCCGACTTCTACGCCGGACGCGTCCCCGGGTCGTGGGCGCAGGTGATCAGGACCCGACCGGACGGGCTGCCCGAGGTCGGCGGTCCGCCGGGCGACTCACGGGCGGGCGCCGGCGACTGCGCCCCGCCCTACCGCGCCGCGCGTGCGGCCGGCGGGGTCGACGGGCACCAGACGAACGTCCGGATCACCGTGGTGCCCAGGTCGTTCAAGACCGTCACGGTCACCGCGCTGCGGGTTCGCCGCCTGGACGTCCGCTGGGTGGGCGACGCGCCGCGCTACCTCTACCAGTGCAAGCAACCCCGTGACAGCGGCGGGTGGCGGAACGACTTCGAAGTCCACGCGCACGAGGCCGAGGTGCACGAGCCGCTCCGGGACGGCGCCACCCTGCCGAACACCGTGACCGCGGACCGCGGCGAGGCGTGGACGGTGGAGGGGTTGGTCGTCGCGATGGGCAACGTCCACCAGTGGCAGGTCGAGATCGACTACACCGCGGACGGCGTGCAGCGCACCAAGGTCCTCGACCGGGACGGCTACGGACAGGCGTTCGTGACCGAGGCGGCTCAGCGCACCTACGACTTCGACGAGGTCTTCGTCTGGTGCGCCGAGCCCGGTCCGCCGGGGTTCCGCGCCGAGTGCTGACCGTCGCGGAGGTCTGCTAGCGGCCCGACCACACCGTGCCACCGAGCGACGCGTACGAGTGCGCGACGCCGCTCGTGGCGGCGGTGGCGAAGTCGCCGTCCGGCCCGGTCACGGTCTTGGTGCCCGGCTTGCCGCGGCTGGTGTACTCGACGTCGATCTGCCAGCGGCACAAGCACTTCGTGGTGATCGGGGTGATGTCGATGGTCTTGGTGGCGTCGTGCGCCAACTCCTGCACGGTGTCCGCCGCGTAGGGGCTGCCCGCGCTGCCGTCCCGGGTCTGGTGGCGCACGACCGGGCTGTCCTCGTCCAGGTCCACCACGACGCGGTCGGGCGAGCCGGACGTGACGCAGCCGAACGCCGTGCCGGTCGGCGGGGCCAGCCGTTCGGTGACCCGCACGACGATGCGGTTCACCACGGCCGTGCCGCCCTGGTTGTGCAGGTTGAGGCGGACCACCGTGCCGCTCGCGTAGGTGCCGCCCCGCGCGACCGCCCACTGGACGACCGATCGGCAGCTCTTGTCGTTCGGGAAGTCCCGCGGCCCCAGGTTCTCCCCGAGCACGGCGGCGGGCAGGTCCACGTCCGGCTGGTAGGCGGCGGTGGCCGTGAGGTCGGATTCGCGCGACCAGTACCCGTAGAAGGCCGCGCCACCGAGCACCAGCCCGATCGCCGCGACCGCGGCCCACGCGTGCCACCAGCGGAAGCCGCGCTTGTCCACGTGGATGCCGCCGTGCACCACACCGGCCTGCAACACCGTTCCGCCGGTGGTGCGGTCCACCGAGTTCCGGAAGGTGGATTCGTCGTTCACCATCGCCGCCCCTCGATGTCCCGGACCAATGTAGGGGCGCGGTCATCGGACCGAATACGTAGAAGGGCGGATTCCCCCATTGGTGTGTCAGAGGGTCGGGCAGGTCGTCAGGTCCAGCTTGCGGGCCAGGTCGTCGGCGTCGGCCAGGCGCAGGTCGCGGTAGAGCTGGTGGGCGGCTTGCCAGTGGGGGCGGGCGGCGGTGGGGCCTTCGGACTGCTCCAGGACGTCGCCGATCGCCCGGTGGCACAAGGCTTCCTGGTAGTGGTCGCCCAAGCGGGCCGCCAGCGCGAGGCCCGCGCGGTACGACTCCAGGGCCTCGTCGGCACGGCCCAGTTGCTGGGACGCGGTGCCCACGGTGTGGAGGGCGGCGGTGTGTGCCTTGGACGGCGCGGACGGGAACAACGTCAGCGCTTCGGTCGCGTGGCGTAACGCCGCCTCCGGCTGGTGCTTGCGCAGCAGCACGTTCGCCAGGTTGTTCTGGATGCTCGCCTGCGACCGGCGGTCCCCCACCTCCCGCGCCACGTCCAGCGCCTCCAGGATCACCTCCTGCGCCCGGTCCAGTTGGTCGTCCGCCATCAGGCAGTACCCCAGGTTCGCCAACGCCGCCAGCTCCAGGTGCCGGTCACCGCCCGCCAACGCCGCCGCCCGCGTGCACGCCTCGACCGCCTCGTCGATCCGCCCCAGGTCGGCCAACGTCGAGCCCAACCGCAGCAGGAACGTCGCCTCCGCGTGCGCGTCACCCAGCGAACGCGTCGCGGCCAACCCGATGCGGCACAACGCCAACCGGTCCATCCGGTTGCCACGACGGAAGTGGAACGCGTCCAGGCACAGCGCGAGCTGCCACGTCCGCTCCCGCAGCCCGCCGTTCACCGCCATGTCCAGCGCCAGCCCCAGGTTCGCCTCCTCCGACGTGAACCAGTCCAACGCCGTCGCGTGCGACAACAGCTCCGGGAACGACGACGGCGGGTGCTCGGCCGGACCGAACGGCCGGACGTGGTCGGACAGGTGCGTCCGCGCCCGGTCCGCCACGTGCAGGTAGTAGTCCAACAGCCGGTGCGTCGCCAAGTCCACTTCGGACTCGGTGGCCGCCAGGTGGTGCGTGAACAGCCGCACCAGGTCGTGCCGCGAGTACCGGTCCGGCGTCGACTCGTGCAACAGGTTCGCGTACGCCAGCGTCCGCAGGTGCGTCCGCGCGCTGACCACGTTGATGTCCAGCAACGCCGCCGCCGTGTAGCTGTCCAGGTCCGTTCCCGGGTGCAGCCCGAGCCGGCGGAACAGCCGCGCCGCGCCCTCCGGCAGCTCCCGGTAGCTCACCGCCAGCGCCGCGTGCACCCCACGCCCCGCCTCCGGCAGCGACAACGCCGACAGCCGCCCCTGCTCGTCACGCAGCTCGTCCACCAGCGACTGGATCGTCCACCGCGGCCGTGACGCGAGCCGCGCGCCCGCGATCCGCAGGGCCAGCGGCAGCCGGTCGCACTGCTCCACCAGCTCGGCCACCGCGTCCGGTTCCTGCTCGATCCGTTGCCGCCCGAGCAGAGCGGCCAACAGGTCCTCGGCGTTCGACTCCGGCAACGTCGGCACGTGCAGCGACGACGCGCCCTCCGTCACCACGAGGTCGTCCAGCCGGTGCCGGCTCGTCACCAGCACCAGGCACCGGGCCGACCCCGGCAGCAGCGGACGGACCTGCGCGGCCGACCGGGCGTTGTCCAGGAACACCAGCACCCGACGCCCGGCCAGCAGCGACCGGTACTGCGCGGCCTGGTCCTCCAGGTCGACCGCGATCTCCGTGTCGGTCAGCCCCAACGCCCGCAGGAACCCGATCAACGCCGTCCGCGGGTCCAGCGGCTCCGTCTCGTCGAACCCGCGCAGGTTCACGAACAGCTGGCCGTCCGGGAAGTCGCCGGCCACCCGGTGCGCCCAGCGCAGCGCCAACGCCGTCTTGCCCACCCCGGCCGGACCGACCAGCAGACCGATCGCCGAGTCCTGCCCGCTCAGGCTCTCACCCAGGTCCGACAGTTCCGGCTCACGTCCGACGAACCCGCGATGTTCACGCGGCAACTGCGCGGGCGCACGCCCCACCGGCACGGACGGCGCGGTGTCACCCGCCAGCACGGTCTGGTAGGCGTCCCGCAGCTCCGGCCCGGGGTCCACGCCCAGCTCCTCGACCAGCCGTTCCCGCGTCCGGTGGAACAACGCCAACGCCTCGGCCTGCCGTCCGGTCCAGTGCAGCGCCAGCACCAGCCGTGACACCAACGCCTCGCGCAACGGGTTCGCCTCCACCGCGTCCCGCAGCACGGACACCGCCTCGGCCGCCCGGTTCAGCCTCGACAGCCGCGTCGCCAGCTCCTGCACGGCCACCAGCCGCAGCTCCTCCAGCCGCGCGGACACCGCCTCGCGCAGCTGGTCGCCCGGCACGTCCGCGAGCACCGGCCCGCGCCACAACGCCAACGCCTCCCGCAGCAGCTCGACCGCGTCGGCGTCCACCGCGTCACGTGCGGTCGCCAGCAGGTCCTCGAACCGGAACACGTCGACAGCGGAACGTTCGCCGGTCAACACGTAACCGGGAGCACGGGTGACGAGCGCGACACCGCCGGTCAAAACCTTGCGAAGCTGGGCGATATGCCCCTGAAGGGCGGCTTTCGCCTGTGGCGGCGGTGAGCCGTCCCACACCAGGTCGAGGAGCCGGTCGCCGGACACCACGCGGTTCAGCTCCAGGGCGAGGGCCGCGAGGACCGTCCGCCGCTTGGCCGCACCCAGCCGGACAGCTTCCCCACCTGGGCAAACCAGCTCAACGGGACCGAGCAGGTTCACCCGCATTCGCAGCCCTTTCGGCGTTGTCACCGTGTAGTCGCAGAGTTTCCCACAGTGGCGGGCCTGGTCCGGGGTACCGCGCGCGACGTCACGTTGGGGCGGCGTTGGCCGGGCGTTGGAGCGCACCGCGAAGGTGGGTTCCGTCCATCAGACCGCCTTCACGAGGGATACCGATGTACATCGCCGAAACCGGGGATGCAGTGGCCCCGCCCCAGGAGATCCCGACCGTGAACGGGAAGGTCGTGGCACTCCAGGAGACCGTGAACACCGGCCAGGTGTCGCTCGATCCCGTCACCGGCGAAGAGTTGCGCAAGATGCTCGTGGAGCAGATGGACCTGGTCGACTCCTGGCTGGAGCGCGCCGGTCGGCTGGCCCGTCCCGCGCCGCTGGGCGCCAACCCCGTCGGCGACCGGATGGCGCACAAGTTCGAGGCTCGCGCCGACGGCGGCGACCCGCGCTCGTTCGTCGCCGTGATGACCGCCTACCGCGAGGTCTTGCAGCAGACGCACGACTCGGTGCAGTCCGCGATCCGCAACTTCATCGCCGTCGACGAGGAGCACGGCTCCGCGTTCGTCCGGCTGAGCGCGAACTGAGAGGGCGGCGACGATGGCGGAGCAGACACAGCAGACGCAGCTGGAACGGCTGCGCGCGCAGGAGATCGACCTGGTGCTGACGGACGCGCAGAACTGGGCGTCCCGGTCGCACCGCGAGCTGTACGAGGCGGTGCACAACAACAACGACCCGGGCCAGACCGGTGAGATCGGCTCCGAGTGGGGCCAGTTCGGCACCGAGCTCACCGAGTCCGCGCGGCTGATCACCGAGCGGGTGGCGGTCAGCGAGTCCGGGTGGACCGGTGCGGCGGCGGACGCCGCGCGGCTCGCGATCAAGGGCCTGGCCGACTGGGTGACGCACACCGCCGAGACCGCGGTCGAGGTCGGCAAGCGGGTGCAGGACCAGAGCCAGATCATGGAGAACGCGCGGGCGAGCATGCCCGAGCCGGTCGAGTTCAACTGGGACCAGGCCACCGGGGCGTTCACGGCGGGCGGCATCGCCGGGTTCGCGGCTTCCGCCACGGACATGCAGGCGGCCAACGACAAGGCGCGGGCGTCGCACGAGCACGCCGTGACGGTCATGAGCACGATGGAGAACGAGTCGCGGGCGGTCGACCAGACCACGCCGCGGTTCACCGCCCCGTTCAACCCGGTCACCGGTCGGACCGAGGAGCCGCCGGCCATGCTGATGCGGGCCCTGATCGTGGAGGGCGGGAGCGGCGGTGGTGGTGGCGGCGGCGGTGGCGCTGCTGGTGCCGGTGATGCCGGTGGCACCGCGCCTTCGAACTTCCTGACGGCGACGCAGCAGGGCAGGCAGGCCGAGGCGGCGCAGCCGATGACGTCCGCGCAGGCCGCGACGTACACGCCGGCGGCCACGGCTTCGACCCCGACCAGTACGTACACAGGCCCGGCCGGTGCCTATGCGGGTGGTGGCGGCGGGACGTACACGAGCGGCAGCCCCACGTCTGCCGGCGTGGCGCCGAGCCCGGCGATGTACCGGCCCGAGGGCACCACGGCTGCCGCGGCGGCGGCGCAGGTTCCCGTGGCCAACCCGTACACGCCGCCGTCCAGCGCGCCCTACACGCCGTCCGGTACCGGCTACACGCCTCCCGGCAGTGGTTACACGCCTCCGGGCAGTGGTTATGTGCCGCCGTACCAGCCGGCCAACCCGAACGCCGTGCCGCGCCAGGGCGGTGGCACCCTGCCTCCCGGCGTGAAGCCGCCGAACTACGTCCCGGCCGGCACCCCGGGCACCCCCGGCACGCCTCCGTTGCCCGGCGGCGGTCCTGGAGGCGGTCCTGGAGGCGGCGGCGGTGGTCGGCTGCCGATGGGCGGTATGCCTCCCGGCGGCTTCGGCGGCGCTACCGGTGCCGGTGGCGCTCCGGGCTTCGGCGGCGCTCCGGGCTTCGGCCCGACAGGATCAGGTGGTGCGGGCGGTGCCGGTGGGTCACTCGCCGCGGGTGGTTCGACCGGCGCGGTCGGTGGTCCGGGTGGTCCCGGCGCCCGTGGCGCGATGCCGGTCGGCGGGTTCGCTCCCGGTGGCGCGGGCGCGGCCGGGATGCCGATGGCCGGGGCGCCGGCCGGTGCCCCGGCGGGCGGTCAGCAGGGTGAGGACAAGGAGCACCGGACCGCCGCGTACCTCCGCGGTGAGGACATCTTCGAGGTGCCGGGCGAGCACCTGCCGCCGTCGGTGATCGGTGGCGCGAAGCCGCGCAAGAAGGGCGACCAGCCGTGATCGAGCCCGAGTTCGTGCTCACGCCGCGACAGCTGGACGTGCTGTGGCACCACCTCGACCTGGGCCGGCTGCCGTACCCGCTGGACGTGCCGAGCCTCGGCGCCACGGAAGAAGAGCGTCAGCGGCTGCGGGAGGAGGTGCTCGCGGAGTACGGCGAGCCCGATCCCCGGCTGGTGGCGTCGCTCCGGCTGCTCGGCGATCACGAGGTGGCGGTGGACGCGGTCGCCCACATCGACCGCGCGGTGCGGGCGGTGGCCGTGTCCGACGGTGAGCGGGGCGCGTTGGCGCTGATCGACAGCGGTTCGGTCGGCGTGCTGGAGATCCGGCCGACCGCGTTGGCCCGGTCGATCGTGGACGTGCTGCCGGACGGGTCGGCGGGGCCGGGCAGCGCGCTGTCGCTGCGGCTGGAGGCGTTGACCGCGGCGGCGCAGGAGGAGCCGGAGGACGACGAGGACGACCCGTGGGGCGGCGGGGAGCTGGACGAGCGGGAGGCGTTGCAGAAGGCCGGGTTGTCGCGCGAGGACGCGACGGTGGTCAGCGAGTTGGCCGGCAGCCGGGTCGCCGGTGGCCAGTTCGGGGTCACCGTCGGCGCCGGCTACCGGCGGGACCGGGCCGCGGCGCTGATCACGTGGTTCGACACCCACCAGGGCCGCTACCTGATGGTGAGCGAGGACGGCTGGCTCAGCCTCGCCCCCACCGACAACGACCGCATCGCCACCCGGATCGCCACCCTCCTAGCCTCCGTCACCTAACCCACCCCGCGTGAGTCCTACGTTCAGAACGCGCGAGTCGTACGTTCAGAACGCGCGAGTCCTACGTTCAGGACCACCGTGTCCTACGTTCAGGACCCCCGAATTCAACGCTCAGGACGCGGGCGACGACCGGAACCGCTCGACCAGCCGCGAGTAGCTGTCGTCCCCGTGCCCGTCCTCGACCACCGCACGCACCAGCCGCAAGGTGTACGACGGGAACTCGTCGTCGATCCCCCGATCACGGCTCTCCCGCACCAGGTCCGCCACGGCCGGCAAGTGGTGCTTCAACGCCCCGAACGGCACCGCGTACTCGCCCCGGTCCACCTCCTCCGCCAACGACGGCAGGTACCCGAGCAACCCGCTCAACGACGCCGTCGCGTGCTCCAGGAACCGCTTCACCTCGACGCCCTCGCTCGACAGCAACGCCGCCGCGTGCAGGAACCCGTTGAGCGTCCCCCACATCGTGTCGTTCATGGCCAACCCGAACAGCGCCGGCGTCCCCGCGTCGTCACCGAGGTAGGCCCCACGCCCACCCAACAACGACAGCACCTCACGATGACGCTCGTAGGCCGCCGAGTCACCGCCGTAGAACACGACCGAGTCGGCATGCCCGATCGCCGGCGCGATGGTCATGATCTGCCCGTGCACGTACGCCGCGCCCTGATCGGACACCCGGGCGGCCAAGTCCCGCGCCTCACCGGACGTCCCATCGGTCAGGTTGACCACCACCCGCCCGTCCAGTGACCCGGCCGACGCCAGGATCGCCCGCACGGCGTCGTTCCCCTTGACGTTCACCACCACGAGATCACTCTCCGCGACGGCCTCCGCCACGGACCCCGCACGCACCGCACCCTCCGCCACCAACGCGTCGGCCTTGCCGGCAGTGCGGTTCCACACCGTGGTCCGCTGCCCACCCGCCAGGAACGCGGCGGCCAACGCGGACCCCATCTCTCCCAAACCCAACACAGTCACAGTCATGCCGGCGACGCTAAAACCTCGACTAAACTTGAGGTCAAGCATCGCCCCAGTGGCATTCCGGGACGTCGTGATCACCCGCCCGAGCCGCCGCCGAAGGCCGCTAAGCTCACTGCGCCCCAACGGCCCACCCCTTACACCATCCGAGTGATAATGGGCCGGAATTCGCACGTCGGAGTACCACTGTGATCACTTCACGCGATACGTCGAAAACAGGGTGCCCCATGACGATTGGCCGACAGAGCTGAATGAGAATGGTCGAACAGGCAGGCGCGGCGCGACTCGGTGACGAACCCGGGGAATCCTCGGCGACCCGGTTCGCGTGCGGTTGGGCCGCCGCCATCACACCCACCGCCCCCTCGGCCGCCGACCTGCCGCGTCCCCTGCTGGAGGCGTTGCTCGCCGGTTTCACCGACGACCTGCGCACCGCGCTCCGGCACGATCGCCCCACGTCCGCGCGCCGGGTCGGCCGCGGCCTGGTCGAGCACGGCCTGGCGTCCGCCGAGACGCTGGAGCGGACGATCGCGTTCGTCGGCGAACACCTGACGACCGACCTGATTGCCGGCCACAAACACCTGATCGCCGTACTCGGAGCGCTTGCCGCCGGATTCAGTGACGCTCTGCGCACCAAAACGCGGGAACAGAACGCGGCAAACTCCACCCGATCAGTCGAATCCGCCGTACGAACGGGTGAAGCGAAGTTCCGGGCCGTATTCCAGACCTCGGCGCTCGCCATCGCGGTATCCGACGTGAACGGCCTGATCCTCGACTGCAACGAGGCGTTGCTCGCCATGCTCGACCGCACCGCCGAGGAACTCGTCGGGACGGTCTCGCGCGACTTGGTGCACCCCGACGAACGCGACGTGATCTCGCACGTCGCCCAGCAGTTGTCCGCCGGGCGCGAGCACGTGCGCATGGAGACGCGGCTGGTCCGGGCGGACGGCGAGGCCGTCGACGTGCTCATCGCGTTGGCCTTATTGCGTGACGACGACGGCGCGCCCGCGTTCTACGTCACGATGATCGAGAGCCTGGACGAGCTCCGCGCGCTCCAGGCGCAGTTGCTCCGGCAGAGCCTGCACGACATGCAGACCGGCCTGGCGAACCGGGCGCAGTTCGTCGGCTGGCTGGAGGGCGCGGTCGGCTCCATGGGACCCGCGACGCTCGCGCTGGTCGTGTTCGACCTCGACGGGTTCCGGGTGGTCAACGACGCGTTCGGGCACGAGGTCGGCAACCTCATCCTGGCCGCCGTCGCCGGGCACCTGCGCTCGGTGTTCGACGGGATCGGGCAGCTGGCCCGGATCGGCCCGGACGAGTTCGGCGTGCTGATCCGCGACCCGGCCGACGTGCCGACCGTGGTGGCGCTCGCCGAGTCGGCCGTCGAACGGCTCGCGGAACCGGTGTGGGTGGGCGATGACGGCATCGGCGTGACGGCCAGCGTCGGCATCGTCGTGCAGGCCGCGCGCGGGGCGGACGCGGTCGACTTGCTGCGGTGCGTCGACCTGACCGTGCGGTGGGCCAAGGACGACGGCAAGGCGCAGTGGGCGCTCTACGACCACGGCCGTGACCAGCGCGAACGTGCGCGGATGCGGTTGGCCGCGTCCATCTCGGGCGGGTTGGAGCAGGGCGATTTCCGGGTCGACTACGAGCCGGTGTACTCGCTGGCGGACGGGTCGCTGCTGGCCGTCGAGGCGCGGTTGCGGTGGGACCACCCGACGGAAGGGCTGCTGGACCCGCAGACGCTGGTGTCGCTGTCGACGTGCACCGGGATGGTGGTGCGGCTCGGGGAGTGGGCGATCGGGCAGGCGTGCGCCGACGCCGGCCGTTGGCACGCCGAGTTCGGGTCGGCGGCGCCGGTGCTGAGCATGGACCTGAGCGCGCGGCAGTGCCAGGAGCCGGAGCTGGTGGCGACCGTGCGGCGGGCGTTGCGGGAGAGCGGGCTGCCGGCCGCGATGCTCCAGTTCGAGCTGGGCGAGCAACTGCCCGCGTTGATCAGCGACGACCAGGTGGACGAGCTGACGTTCCTGGCGGATCACGGGGTGCGGCTGGTGCTCGACCAGGTCGGTGGCGGCAACGTGCCGGTGGACCGGCTGCGGCGGATCCCGTTGAGCGGGGTGAAGTTCCAGGGTGCGCCGGTGTACGGGCTGGCGGAGGGCGCGAACCGGATCGACGAGAGCGCGGCCGTGACGCTGCTCAACTGGACGCGGACGTTGAGCATTCCGGTGTACGCGGCGGGTGTGCGCACGGAGTTCGAGGCGCGGCGGTTGGCGGAGCTGGGCGTGACGGGGGCGCAGGGGCCGCTGTACGGGTCGTCGTGGCTGACGTTCGACGAGGTGTCCGCGCTGCTCGGCCGGTCGTGATCCCGAGAGCAGGCGCAAAAGCTCTGATCCCAGGCGTGACGGGTGTTCTGAGCGTTGAATTCGGGGGTCCTGAACGTAGGACACGGTGGTCCTGAACGTACGACTCGCGGGTTCTGAACGTAGGACTCACGGCATAGTTGGGGGGTGGACGTTGAACTTCTGGCGGTCGCCGAGGCGGACAAACCCGTGCTGGCCAACCTGATCCAGCTGTACCAGCACGACTTCTCCGAGATCCGCGAGCTGCCGCTCACCCGGCACGGCACCTTCGGCTACTCCTACCTGGACCACTACTTCACCGAGCAGACGCGTGAGGCGTACTTCATCGAGGCGGGCGGCGAGTTGGCCGGGTTCGCGCTGGCCCGCGGCGACGTGGACCCGGACGGGTCGTGGAACGTCGCCGAGTTCTTCGTCGCCCGCGGCCACCGGCGGAAGGGGGTGGCACGGGAAGCGGCACGCCTGCTGTTCGCCCGCCACCCCGGCGTCTGGACCTTGAACTTCGACCACGCCAACACCGCCGCCGCGGCGTTCTGGCCGTCCGTCACCGCGTCCGTCGCGACCGGGCCCGTGGAGGAGGTCGACGTGTTCGAGGAGGTGCCCTGCACGCGCCTGAGATTCCGGGTGGGCTGAACACCAGGCCGTCAACGGACCGGGCGGAGGGGGACGGCCGGGTCCACCACAACCGGGCGGAGCGGGACGGCCGGGTCCACCACGACCAGCCGGGACGGCGCAGGCCGAGGCAGCGGGATGTCATCCGGCGCAGGCCGTGCGGACCGCCGCGGCACGTGCACCCACCCGGCGTGCCGCTCCTCGCCCAGCCGCACGTCCACCAGCCGCCGGTAGGCCGTGGCGTCGATGCCGGGGTAGCCGTGCCGCACGAGCGACCGGTGGATGTCCTCCGAGACCACGAGCACCAGCGGCTCGCGGACCTGGCGCAGTTCACGCCTGGCCTCGTCGGCGTCGAGCAGTCGGCACGCGAGGTCCAGCGCCTCACCGAACGAACTCCACCGGTCGTAGTGCACCTCGCCGGCGTGCAGCACGGCGCGCAACCTGATCGGTTTGCCGGGATGTCCGATCGCGTGCCGGTCGAGCAGCGCGCTCAGCCTCGGCGCCACGTCGGACAGGAACACCGTCTTCGGCACCTCGTCCACCGGGCGGACGATCACCAGGGCGCCGTCGCCGCGGTCACGGATCGGGTCGCGGAACCGGTCCGTGACGCCCGCTTCGTCCAAGGCCTGTTCGAGGAGCGCGTACATGATCTGCCGCAGCACGGCGCGTTCCGGGTTGGTGCGGCAAGTCGAAGCCTCCACGTCCACGCCGAAGATCACGCGGTGTCGCGGCGGCGGTGACACCTCCGCGGGACCGATCACCTCCGCCGGCCCGGTCACCTCCGGCAAGCCCGTCACGTCGGGGCAGTTCGCGTTCGTCATCATGGTTGGAGCGTTGCCGATCGTGATCGGGGCGTCCCGAATTCCGATCGTTCCCGATCACCCGCCGCTGTGCCAAGGTAGCCAGGGTGAGGACTGTTGATCGTGGGGCGCCGGTCGGCCCTCCACCCGAGCCCGGCCCGACGCCGGACCTGGCCACGCTGACCGACCGGTTGGCGCGGCTGCGCGAGTGGGCCGGTCTCTCCCTCCGCGACATCGCCGAGCTGGTCGAACGGTTGCGGCTGGCCCGCCGCACCCCGGACGAACCGGGACGGCGGCCGTCCTACGGCGCGGTGCACGCCCTGTTCCAGCACGACCGGAAGCGGCTCAACGAAGGGCTGTTCCTCGACGTCGTGCGCGTCCTGCTGGACCGCCAGTCGCCGCACCAGAGCTGGCGGGAGCAGCAGATCACCCTGTGGCGCAACGCGTACCGGACCGCTATGGGCGGCCGACCGGTCTCCGACGGGCCGCACCGGGACTTCTCGATCGGGCCGCTGCGCACACCATGTCGGATCCTGGAGGGCGACGGCGAGCACCCCATCCCGGAGGAGAACGTGCGGGTCGTGGTGAACCCGGTGAACGTCAAGCTGCCCGCCGAGGTCGCCCAGTGGCGTGACGTGATCGTTGACCGCCAGCTCCGCCTGCGCCACGACGGCCGTGAGCACGTGTGGAACGGCCCGCGCTACGCGGTGGAGGACTTCTTCGCGACCCGCGTCGGCCCGGTGGAGAGCCCGGAGGTGACGTTGCGGCTCAAGCACTCCGACTACTACACGTTCCTGGCCGCGCAACGCCTGGACGACCAGCTGAGCGACGGCGGCACGCTGCGCAGCGAGTACCTGGACGGCCGTGACCCGCGCGAGGTTCCGGAGTTCATGCGGTCGAGCTTCGGGCTCAACGTCGCCGTGGTGACGGCGGACGGCTGGCTGGTCGTGTCACGGCGCAGCAGCCGCCTCGGCATCGGACAAGGCCAGTGGAACTCGTCGGCGAACGAGGGCCTGCACCGCAACCTGGACGGGCCCGGCGGCGTCGCGCCCAACCTGTTCCGCGCCGCCGAACGGGGTGTGCGGGAGGAGTTGCGGCTCGACCAGGACCAGTACGAACTGCGGCTGCTCGCGTTCGTCGTGGTGACCAGGCTGTCCCAGTGGGCGGCGCTGTTCCTGGCCCGGCTGCACACCACGACGAGGGCCGGGTTCGAGGCGAACGCGGGTCGTGGCATCGCGGACGGGTGGGAGCACCCCGAGTTCGACTTCGTCCGCTTCACCCCGGCGGACGTCGTCGACTACCTGCTGCGGGACGACCGGCGCGACTACTGGGCGCCGGCCGCCCCCGTGCTGTTCTACCTGTCGCTGGTCAACGCGTTCGGCCGCCGTGCCGTGGACGCCGAGGTCGAGCGACGCTGAGGTCGAGCGACGCTGAGCCAGGGCGACGCTGAGCCAGGGCGACGGTCACCACTCCGGGCGCAACGGCATGTGGGACGTGGCGCCGTCCAGCTTCACGCCGAGCACCTGGTGCAGCTGGATGTTGTTCCGCTCGAACCCGAGCCGGGACGCGGCCAGGTACAGCCGCCACACCCGCGCCCGACCCAGCCCCACCTCGGCCACCGCGTCGTCCCAGTGCTCTTCGAGGTTCGCGCACCACGCCGCCAGCGTCATGGCGTAGTGCTCGCGCAGGTTCTCCTCGTGCCGCACCTCGAACCCGGTGTCGTGCATCAACGACACGATGTGCCCCGGCCCGACCAGCTCGCCGTCCGGGAACACGTACCGGTTGATGAAGCCGCCGGTCCGCGCCGGCTGCTTGTTGTCCGGCCGGGTGATGCAGTGGTTCAGCAGCCGCCCGCCGGGCCGCACCTTCCGGTGCAGCGAGCGGAAGTACGCGGGCAGCTTGGCCTTGCCGATGTGCTCGGTCAGGCCGATCGAGCTGACCGCGTCGAACCTGTCCTCCCGCACGTCCCGGTAGTCCAGGTGCCGCACCTCGGCCAGGTCGGACAGCCCGGCCTCCACGATCGCCTTCTGCGCCCACTCCGCCTGGTTGCGCGACAGCGTCACACCCAGCGCGCGCACGCCGTACTCACGCGCCGCGTGCATGACCATCCCGCCCCAGCCGCAGCCGACGTCCAGCAGCCGCATCCCCGGCTCCAGCCCGAGCTTGCGCGCCACCAGGTCGTGCTTGGCGAACTGCGCCTGCTCCAAAGTGGACTGCGCCGTCGGGTACACCGCGCACGTGTACGCCATGGACGGCCCGAGGACCCACTCGTAGAACGTGTTCGACACGTCGTAGTGGTGCGCGATCGCCTCACGGTCACGCGCCTTGGAGTGCCGCACGCCGCGCAGCCGGCGCTCCTGCGGCGGGACTTCGATCCGCGTCCGCAGCCGGGTGCGCCCGAGGGTCGCCAGCAACTCCATCCGCTCGCCCCACGGCACCTCCCTCAGCGACATCTCGGACAGGTGCCGCAACGCGCCGTACACGTCGCCGATGATCTCCAGGTGCCCGGACACGTACGCGCGTGCCAGGCCCAGCTCTCCGGGCGCCGACGCCAGGTACGACAACGCTTCCGGCGTCCGCACCTCGATGCCCACACTCGCGTCGGCCGGCCCCGCCTTGCTGCCGTCGTACGCGCTGAAGCGCACGGACGCGTCGCCTCCGACCGCCCGCTGGAACACCTCCGCCAACCGCATGACCCCGGCTCCCTTCACCTACGGAGAACACACTTGGCGTACAAATCGGGCAGCCTGCCCGCAGGGTCGTACCGCTCCTTCAACTCCTGGTACGTCGGGCCGTTGTAGTTGGCCCAGAACTCCTCCTCGCGGTAGTACGAGTCGGAGTACAGCGACTTGTGCCCGCCCAGCTCGGTGACCTTGTCCTCGATCAACCGGTTCCGGCTGCCCTGCTCCTCGCCCGGCCGCAGCGACACCGTCGACCAGAAGCCGACGTTGACGTACAGCACGTCCGGGTCCATCGGGTACAGCGGCCAGACGCCGTCCCGGCTGCGCAGCCGCACCGGGCACAGCCACACCGGGCTGATGCCGATCTCGCGGTGGAAGAAGTCGAGGAACTCGGCGAGCCGGTCGACCGGGATCTCCACGTCCTGGATCACCGGCTCCTGCACCGCCTTGCTCAACCGGTCCGACAGCTTGTGCCGCCGGTCCCACGCCACGACCTTGCGGTACACGTCCGACCGCAGGTACCGCTTGGGCACCAGCCGCCGCACCAGCGGGTGCTGCACGCCGAACGCCCGTGAGCACCAGAACCAATCCGTGTCCCACCGCCACAGGTAATCCCGGACGGTCAGGTAGTCGGTCCGCCGCCGTTGGATGGACCGGTAGTAGACCTCGTTACTGGTGTAGTCCGACGTCCGCGGCGCGGTGTCGGCCCAGCTGCCCAACGTCAGGTACTGCTCTCCGCCGGAGAACACCGTGCCGTCCACGAAGTCGACCGGTTCGCCCTGGTAGGAGCGTTCCGCGCAGACCGCGGCGATGACCTCGGCGCACTGCGCGGCATCACCGAACGGCACGTGCCGCAACTTGACGTACGGCTTCACCGGTTCGAGTTCGATCTCCAGCCGCAACGCGTAGCCGAGCGTGCCGTACGAGTTCGGGAAGCCCCGGAAGAGACCGCCGTGCTCGTCGTCGTGCGGACCGGTCACGACGACCTCGCCGTCGCCGGTCATCACCTCCAGCTCGCGCACCGACTCGTGCGGCAGGCCGTTGCGGAACGAGCTGGACTCGATGCCGAGGCCCGCCACCGCGCCGCCCAGCGTGATCGTCTTGAGCTGCGGCACGACCAGCGGCATCAGGCCGTGCGGCAGGGTGGCGTCCACCAGGTTCTCGTAGGTCGTCATGCCCTGCACCCGGGCGGTGCGGGCGTCCGGGTCGACCGACAGCACCCGGTCGAACCGGGCCACGTCGAGGCCGCCGGACTGGTCGGCGCGGAAGCGGAAGAGGTTCGACGTCGACTTGGCGAGGCGCACCGGCGCGCCCGCGGGGATGGCCGCGTACTGGCCGCGCAGCGCGGCGACCGCCCGCCCGTGATCGGACTCCCGGCTCTGTCGGGAGTGGTCCTGCACGTGATCCCTCACGAGTGCGACGTTAGGCCGCCATCGCTTGATCAGCACCCCCAAAATTCACCTCCAACCAAGTTACCGACGGGTAGTACGCTGAGTGGTTATGACCCACGCCACGCACGAGGTGACCAACCAGGTCCCGCCGCTGGAAGGCCACGACGTCTCCGCCGACCCGGCGCTGCTGGACGGCCTGCGTCGCGGCGGAGCGGAGTGGGCCGAGCCGGAACTGCGCGCACTCGGCGTGCTGGCGGGCACGGAGCACGTCCAGGACCTGGGTCGACAGGCGAACGCTCACCCGCCCGTGCTGCACACGCACGACCGGTACGGGCACCGGATCGACGAGGTCGAGTTCCACCCCGCCTGGCACGAGCTGATGGGGACCGCGGTCTCGAACGGCCTGCACGCGACGGCGTGGCGGGACGAACGGCCGGGCGCGCACGTCGCCCGCGCGGCCAAGTTCTTCGTGTGGAGCCAGGCCGAGGCGGGGCACGGGTGCCCGATCTCGATGACGTACGCCGCCGTGCCCGCGTTGCGCCGGACGCCCGCGCTGGCGGCGCAGTACGAGCCGCTGCTGGCGTCCACCGAGTACGACTTCGGGCTGCGCGCGCCGCTGACCAAGCGCGGGTTGATCGCGGGCATGTCGATGACCGAGAAGCAGGGCGGCTCGGACGTGCGGGCGAACACCACGCGGGCCGCGCCGCGGGGTGACCACTACGTGCTGACCGGGCACAAGTGGTTCACGTCCGCGCCGATGTCCGACCTGTTCCTCACCCTGGCGCAGACGCAGGGCGGCCTGTCCTGCTTCCTGGTGCCGCGCGTGCTGCCGGACGGCACGCGGAACGCGATGTTCCTGCAACGGCTGAAGGACAAGCTGGGCAACAAGTCCAACGCGTCCGCGGAGGTGGAGTACGACGGCGCGGTCGGGTGGCTGGTCGGCGAGGAGGGCCAGGGGGTGCGGACCATCATCGAGATGGTCAACACGACCCGGCTGGACTGCGTGCTCGGCTCGGCGTCCGGGATGCGGCTCGGGTTGACGCAGGCCACGCACCACGCGGCGCACCGCAAGGCGTTCGGGGCGTACCTGATCGACCAGCCGGCGATGCGGAACGTGCTGGCCGACCTGGCGGTGGAGTCGGAGGCGGCCACGACGGTGGCGCTGTGGCTGGCCGGCAACCGCAGTCGGCTGGGGCTCGCGGTGACGAAGTACTGGGTGTGCAAGCGCGGTCCGGCGCACGCCGCCGAGGCGTTGGAGTGCTTGGGCGGCAACGGTTACATCGAGGACTCGGGGATGCCGCGGCTGTTCCGCGAGTCACCGTTGATGTCGATCTGGGAGGGCTCGGGCAACGTCGCCGCGCTGGACGCGTTGCGTGCTCTCGGGCGTTCTCCCGAGGCGGTCGAGGAGTTCTTCGGCGAGCTGGACGCGGCCCGGGGTTCGGATCGGCGGCTGGACGCGGCGGTGGACGGGATCAAGGCCGAGTTGACCGACCTCGGCGACCTCGAAGTGCGGGCGCGGCGGCTGGTGGAGCGGATGGCGTTGGCGTTGCAGGGTTCGCTGCTCGTGCGGCACGGGCAGCCGGCGGTGGCGGACGCGTTCTGCGCGTCCCGGCTGTCCGGCGACTGGGGCGTGGCGTTCGGTACCCTGCCGCGCGGCGTCGATTTCGGCGCGATCGTCGAGCGGGGGTTGCCGAAGCTGTGAGTTCCGTACGGGTGGAGCGTTCCGGTCCGGTGTTCACGGTCCTGCTGAACCGGCCGGCGGTGCGCAACGCGGTGGACGGACCGACCGCGCACACGTTGACCGAGGTGTTCCGGGAGTTCGACGAGGACCCGACGGCGGCGGTGGCCGTGCTGTACGGCGAGGGCGGCACGTTCTGCTCGGGCGCGGACCTGAAGGCGCTGGGTTCACCCCGGAGCAACGATCCGGAGTCGCCGGCTGGTCCAATGGGCCCGACCCGGCTGCGCCTGTCGAAGCCCGTGATCGCCGCCGTCTCCGGTCACGCGGTCGCGGGCGGCTTGGAGCTGGCGTTGTGGTGCGACCTCCGGGTGGCCGACGAGGACGCGGTGTTCGGCGTGTTCTGCCGGCGTTGGGGCGTCCCGCTGATCGACGGCGGCACGGTGCGGCTGCCACGCCTGATCGGCACGTCGCGCGCCATGGACCTGATCCTGACCGGCCGAGCGGTGGCCGCCGACGAGGCCCTGGCCATCGGCCTGGTGAACCGCGTGGTGCCGACGGGCACGTCCCGGTCGGCCGCCGAGGCGCTGGCGCTGGAGATCGCCGCGTTCCCCCAGGTCTGCCTGCGTGAGGACCGCATGTCGGTCCTCGAACAGGAAGGCCTCTCGGAACAGGAAGCCCTGGTCAACGAGCTGGAGCACGGCCTGACGTCCCTGCGGGAGGTGGAGCAGGGCCTGCGCCGCTTCCACTCCGGCGAAGGACGGCACGGCCGCTTCTGAACGGTCCAACCTCGCCCAAAGCCCGGACCCGTCGTCCCCCACGCGGTTTCCTGGGGAATCCGGAGCTTTAGGGGGAAACACGATGGCAAAGCGCTTACTCGGCGTGCTGGCAGCGGGTGTGGTCTTCTCGCTCGTCCTGGGCGGGCAGTCCGCGGCCACACCCGACCAGCAGTCCGTCCAGCGAATCCAGCCCGACCCGATGCTGATGTTCCCGTCGAACCCGACCGGGACCGACTGGGTCGCGGTCGCCCGCGATCGGGCGGCGAAGGCGGAGGCACGCGGCCAACGCTTCGACGCGCAGGCCGCGTTGCCGTACCAGGAGCGGGAGGTGGCGGGCACCGCCGGCGCCAACGACACACCGGCGACGGCCGAGCACATCGCGGGGTTCGGCACCCGCCGGAACACGAACCCGAAGGTCGCGCTGACCGGCGACCTCAAGCCGGACGAGACGATCCCCACGCTGCCGCCGTTCGCCGAGACCAACGACGCGATCGGCCTCGCGAGCGACCTCGGCATCGGGGACGTCCGCAAGACCGTGCGCACCAGCGGCACGATCGGCGACGGCCCGTACGGCAGCGCCGGTGACGGCACCGGTGACATCGACTTCTACCGGCTCGCCGGCGGGACGTCGGGGGCGACGTTGAGGGTGCGGACGTCCACGCCGGTCGGGGACCTGGACACGGTCCTCGCGTTGTTCGACCCCGACGGCAACCTGTGGAACTACAACGCCGACACCGTCGACTCCACCGACTCGGCCATCACGTTCACCATCCGGCCGGGTGAGGAGTTCTACCTGATGGTGGGCTCCGACCCGATCGGGCTGCCGCGCGACCCCAAGACGCCCGGCACCGGTGACGGCGTCCGCACCGAGGGCCCGTACGAGCTGCGGATCACCAGTGGCAGGAGCGGCGGCGACCTGGACTACTACTCGTTCGACCTGCGTGCCGGAGACGTGCTCGGCGCTGCCCTCTCGGGTGGGGGAACGCTGCTCACGGTGCGCGACCCGGCGGGCCGCGAGGTGTTCGGCTCCGAGCAGGACCTCACCACCGTCTTCGCCCTCGACTCGCCGATGCCGGGTGGCGGCAACGCCGTCGTGGACTTCGTGGCACCGCGCGACGGCCGCTACCGGGTCGGCGTCGAGGCGGGCGAAGGCCCGTACGGCATCAAGCTCGAAGCGTTCCGCCCCGGCACGGAAACCGCTCCGCGCGGCTCCGTGCACACGGTCTTCCTGGACTTCGACGGCGCCAGGGTGAACACGGCGATCTACGGCACCGGTGGCGGCATCCGCGACCTCTCCCCGCTGTCCACCTTCCTGCCCAGGTGGGGCCTCACCACGCGGGACGAATCGGCGTTGATCAACGGGATCATCGCGACCGTGCGGGAGAACCTCGAACGGGACATGATCGCCAAGGGCACCAACCCCCGGTTCGCGCTGCGTTTGCTCAACAGCCGCGACCACGCCGACCCGTGGGGACAGCCGAACGTCAGCCGCGTCGTCGTCGGCGGCAGCATCGCCGAGTCGGGCATTCCCACGATCGGCGTCGCGCAGTCGATCGACGCGGGCAACTTCGGTCGTGAGGAGACCGCGCTGGTGCTGCTGGACGTGATCAGCGAACCGGCGGGGCCGACGTGGTCGCTCAACTCGTACGTGGGCGCGGGCAGCGACAAGACCACGTTCATCGGCCGTGCGGTCGGCAACATCACGAGCCACGAGATCGGGCACATGTCGGGCAGTTGGCACACGAACGGGCTCAACGACGTGCACGGCATCATGGACCCGGGCGGCAACCCGGCGGTGATGTTCGGCGTCGGCCCGGACGGCCTCGGCGGCACTGCCGACGACCCTGACCTCGACCTGGTCGAGGAGGAGCTGAGCCCTGACGAGGGCTTCACCGGCGTCCAGGACACGGTCAACCGCACCGCTTGGGCGTTCGTCCGCGGCACCGGCTGACCCGCGGCACGGCGCGCTGGACCCGTGCCGCACTCCGGCACGGGCCCAGGCGGTGTTTCGGAAGTCTTCGCTGGTGCCAGGCGCTCAGGGCTCTGCTGTTGCCCCGATCACCTTCAGTTGATCTCCAGTATGGTCGAGGTTTAGTCGTACGAAGTCGTGCACGTGCTCTTCATCCGGCCGGACGTGGCCGCGGTCAAAGTCCGCCGGCGGTACTTCTCCCTGGAGGGCGAGCCGCTGACCGAGGAGGGTGAGGGCACCCCGATGTACGTGATGTCCAAGGAGGGCGGCCAGTGGCGTTTGACCGCCAACCAGAACACGGCCGTGCCGGTCGAACGAGCGAGCTGAACCCGATCTGCCGGACACGGCCTGGGCATCGGCTAGCTCGTCAACCCGAGTTCACGGGCGATCAGCATCTTCTGGACCTCGCTGGTGCCCTCGCCGATCTCCAGGATCTTGGCGTCGCGGTAGAACCGGCCCACCGGGAACTCGTTCATGAAGCCGTAGCCGCCGAAGATCTGGGTCGCCTCACGGGCGTTGTCCATCGCCGCCTCGGACGACACCAGCTTGGCGATCGCCGCCTCGCGCTTGAACGGCTCACCGCGCAGCATCTTCGCCGCCGCCTGGTAGTACGCCAACCGCGAGGTGTGCGTGCGCGCCTCCATCTCGGCGATCTTGAACTGGATCGCCTGGTAGGAGCCGATCTTGTGGCCGAACGCCTCGCGCTCGCCCACGTACCGCACGCACTCGTCCACGCACCCCTGCGCCAGCCCGACGCCGATGGCCGCGATCGCCACCCGGCCCTCGTCCAACGTCTGGAGGAACTGCGCGTACCCACGCCCGCGCTCGCCGACCAGGTTCCCGACCGGCACCCGGCAGTCCTGGAACGACAGCTCACGCGTGTCGGACGCGTTCCAGCCGACCTTGGAGTACTTGCGCGACACCGAGAACCCCGGCGTGCCGCTCGGCACGATGATCGCCGAGATCTCCGCCTTGCCGTTCTCCCGCTGCCCGGTGATCGCCGCGACCGTCACCAGGCCGGTGATGTCCGTGCCCGAGTTGGTGATGAACGCCTTGGTCCCGTTGATCACCCACTCGTCGCCGTCGAGCCGCGCGGTGGTCCGCAACGCGCCCGCGTCCGATCCGCCACCGGGTTCGGTCAGCCCGAACGCGCCCAGCACGGAGCCGGAGCACATCTGAGGCAGCCAAGCGGCCTTCTGCTCGGCGGAACCGAACCGGTACAGCGGCATCGAGCCCAGCGAGACCCCGGCCTCCACCGTGATGGCCACCGACGAGTCGACCCGCGCCAACTCCTCCAACGCCAGGCACAACGCGAAGTAGTCGCCGCCCATGCCGCCGAACTCCTCCGGGAACGGCAGGCCGAACAGGCCCATCCGCCCCATCTTGGCGACGATCTCGTACGGGAATTCCTCGCGCTCGTAGAACCCGCCGATGACCGGCGCGACCTCGTCGCGGGCGAACTCCTCTACGGTCTTGCGCAGCGCCTCGTATTCCTCGTCAAGGCGGAAGTCCAACATCGTTCACTCCTCGTGGGGCACGACGACGGCCAGGGTTTCGTCCAGCGCGACCTGTTGGCCCGCCTGGACCCGCACTTCGGTGAGCACGCCCGCCACGGGTGCCGTGACGGTGTGCTCCATCTTCATCGCTTCGACCACGAACAACGGCTGGCCGGCGGTCACGTGCTCGCCTTGGCCGACCCGCACCACCAGCACCGTGCCGGGCATCGGGCTGGTCACCGGCCCACCGCTGCCCGCCGCCGACGACGACTCGGCCTCCGACGGCAGGGTCTCGGTCAACGCCCAGGCCCTCCCGTCCGCGCCGAGCCACAGCACGTTGCCCGCTCGGGCCATTGCATACCGTCGACCGCCGACAGTCAGCGATGTACCGTCGACGGAAGTGGTGAGGCGCAACGGTTCTTTGTCTGCAATCGACACTTCGTCGCCGCGCACCCGGACCTCGACGCCGTCGATCAGCCACTTGGTCCACGCGTGCTCGCCGACCCGCCACCCGCCGGACTTCTCCCACGGGTCGTCACCGCGCACGGCGAGCTGCCGCTCCAACGCCGCCGCCGCCAACACCTCGTCCGGCACGTCGTGCCGCACCAACGACTCCAGCTTGCGCTCCACCAACCCGGTGTCCAACGCGCCCGCGCGGACGTCCGGATCGGCCAGCAACGCCCGCAGGAACGGGATGTTCGTCGTCACGCCGAGCACGACCATCCGCCCCAGCGCGGAGTCCAACCGGCGCAACGCCTCCTCACGCGTCGACCCGTGCGCGATCACCTTGGCCAGCATCGGGTCGTAGTCGCTGCCGACCGCCAACCCGACCGCCAGCGCCGAATCCACCCGCACGTCCGACGGCTCGTGCAGCGCCAGCACCGTGCCACCGGTCGGCAGGAACCCGCGCGCCGGGTCCTCGGCGTAGACCCGCGCCTCCACGGCGTGCCCGGAAAGCGTCAAGTCACCGAGCACCAAGTGTTCACCGGCCGCGACCCTCAGCTGCCACTCGACCAGGTCGACCCCGGTCACCAGCTCGGTGACGGGGTGCTCCACCTGGAGCCGGGTGTTCATCTCCATGAAGAAGTAGTCGCCGGACGCACCGTCCACAATGAACTCCACGGTGCCCGCGCCGACGTAGCCGACGGCCTTCGCCGCCTCCACCGCCGCCGTGCCCATGGCGTCCCGCATCTCCGGGGAGACCAGCGGTGACGGCGCCTCCTCGATGATCTTCTGGTGCCGCCGCTGGAGGCTGCACTCCCGCTCGCCCAAGTGCACCACCCGGCCGTGCGCGTCGGCCATCACCTGGATCTCGATGTGCCGCGGGTTGGTGACGAACCGCTCGATCAGCAACGCGTCGTCACCGAACGACCCGCGCGCCTCCCGCCGTGCCGACTCGATGGCGTCCCGCAGACCGTCACCGGACTCCACCAGCCGCATGCCCTTGCCGCCACCACCGGCGGACGGCTTCAGCAGCACCGGGAACCCGATCTCACCGGCGGCGGCCACCAGGTCGTCGTCGGTCATCCCGACCTCGGTCCGCCCCGGCACCACCGGCACGCCCGCCGCGGCGACCGTCAGCTTGGCCCGGATCTTGTCACCCATCGCCTCGATCGCCTCGACGGGCGGCCCGATGAACACCAATCCGGCCTTGTCGCACGCCCGCGCGAACTCCGCGTTCTCCGCGAGGAACCCGTACCCGGGGTGCACGGCCTGCGCGCCGCTCGACACCGCGGCCTCGATGATCCGCTCGATCGACAGGTAGCTCTCCCGCGCCGACGCCGGCCCGATCCGCACCGCCACATCCGCCTGCCGCACGTGCAGCGCGTCCACGTCCGCGTCGCTGTAGACGGCCACCGACCGGATCCCGAACCGCCGCAACGCGCGGATCACCCGCACCGCGATCTCACCGCGGTTCGCCACCAACACGCTGTCGAACATTGCCCTCACATCCGGAAGACGCCGTAGGAAACCGGCTCGATCGGGGCGTTCGCCGCCGTGGACAGGGCCAGGCCGAGCACCATGCGCGTGTCGAGCGGGTCGATCACGCCGTCGTCCCACAGCCGGGCCGTGGAGTAGTACGGGTTGCCCTGGTCTTCGTACTGCTGCCGGATCGGCGCCTTGAACGCCTCTTCGTCCTCCGCGGACCACGCGTCGCCGAGCTGGTCGCGCCGCACCGTCGCCAGCACGGACGCCGCCTGCTCACCGCCCATCACCGAGATCCGCGCGTTGGGCCACATCCACACGAACCGGGGCGAGTACGCCCGCCCGCACATCGAGTAGTTGCCCGCGCCGAAAGACCCGCCGATGACCACGGTGAACTTCGGCACGCGGGCGCACGCCACCGCCGTCACCATCTTCGCGCCGTGCTTGGCGATGCCCGCCGCCTCGTACTCCCGGCCGACCATGAACCCGCTGATGTTCTGGAGGAACACCAGCGGCACGCTGCGCTGGTCGCACAGCTGGATGAAGTGCGCGCCCTTCAACGCCGACTCGCCGAACAGCACGCCGTTGTTGGCGACGATGCCGACCGGGTGGCCGTGGATCCGGGCGAACCCGGTGACCAGCGTCGCGCCGTACTCCTTCTTGAACTCCTGGAACCGGCTGCCGTCCACGATCCGCGCGATCACCTCGCGCACGTCGTACGGCGTGCGGCTGTCCGTCGGCACGACCCCGTACAGCTCGGCGGGGTCGACGGCCGGCTCGACCGGCGGCTCGACCTGCCACGGACGCGGAGCGCGCGGCCCCAGCGTGCTGACGATCGAACGCACGATCCGCAGCGCGTGCGCGTCGTCCTCCGCCAGGTGGTCCGTGACGCCGGACGTGCGCGAGTGCAGCTCGCCGCCGCCCAGCTCCTCCGCCGTGACGACCTCGCCGGTCGCGGCCTTCACCAGCGGCGGGCCGCCGAGGAAGATCGTGCCCTGGCCGCGCACGATCACCGCTTCGTCCGACATCGCGGGCACGTACGCGCCGCCCGCCGTGCAGGAGCCGAGGACGGCGGCGATCTGCGGGATGCCCCGGCTGGACATGGTGGCCTGGTTGAAGAAGATCCGGCCGAAGTGCTCGCGGTCCGGGAACACCTCGTCCTGCCTGGGCAGGAACGCGCCGCCGGAGTCGACCAGGTAGACGCACGGCAGGTTGTTCTGCAACGCCACCTCTTGGGCGCGCAGGTGCTTCTTCACCGTCATCGGGTAGTACGTGCCGCCCTTGACGGTGGCGTCGTTGGCGACGACGACGACCTCACGGCCGGAGACGCGGCCGACGCCCGTGATGACGCCCGCGGCGGGCGCTTCGTCGCCGTACATGCCATCGGCGGCGAGCGGTGACAGTTCGAGGAACGGCGAACCGGGGTCCAGCAGCGTGTCCACCCGGTCACGGGGCAGCAGCTTGCCGCGCTCGACGTGCCGGGTGCGCGCCTTCTCCGGACCGCCGAGCGCGGCGGCGCCGAGCTTGGCGCGCAGGTCGTGGACGAGCCGGGTGTGGTCGTCGTGGTAGCGCCGGAAGGCGTCGGCCGACTTGTCGGCCGTGCTGCGCAGCACCGGGGCGTCCATCGGGCTCCTCGCGGTTAGCAGTCGTTAACCCAAGGAGATGTTAGCGCCTGTTAACGCCGGTTCACAAGCCGAAGGGGGCCGCGCCTGCGGCCCCCTTCGGATCACGTCAAGCCCTAAGGGCTCAGCCCGTGACGGCGTTGAGCTGCGGCAGGTAGCCGAGGCGCTGGCCGTTGCGGTTCGGGTGGTAGGACTCCTCCACCGGCCAGGACAGGCTGTTCAGCCACCAGTCCCCCGAGCAGATCTCGTGCCCGGTGAACGCGCCGCGCAGGTCGCGGTAGGAGAACGCCTTGGCGCCCGCCCGTGCGGAGATGACCTGGTGCAACGTGTCGGAGGCCGAGTTGATGGCCGAGCGCTTGGTGTCGCTCAGGCCGACCGAGCAGCTGCCCGGCACCTTGTACAGGCGCGGGTAGCCCAGCACGACGACCCTGGCGGACGGCGCACGGCTGCGGATCTGCGTGTAGACGTTGTCGAGCAGGCCGGGCAGGGTGTTCGTCGCGTACGCCTTCGCCTGGTTGACCCGGTTGATGCAGGTCGAGTCGGAGCCGAAGGTGCAGGTGGTGATCACGTCGGTGAACCCGGCGTCGTTCCCACCGATCGAGATGCTGACCAGGGACGTGGCCGAGGTGAGCGCGCTGACCTGGTTGTTCAGCACGTCACCGGTCCTCGCGCCGGAGCAGGCGACGAACTTGAACGACGTCGGCGCGTGCGACGCGGCCCAGAGGGCCGGGTAGCTGTACGGGCTGCGTTTGCAGCCGCCGGAGTCGCCGTAGTACGAGCCGGTGCCCGTTCCGGACGAGTAGGAGTCGCCAAGCGCGACGTAGTTCGCGCCGGCCGCTTCGGCCGGCACGACGAGTGCGAGCGAAGCGGCTAACGCCAGCGCGGCGGTGGACAGGATTCGGACAAGGCGCATCGGAGCCTCCCGGAGGGAAACAACGCAGGGTGATGCGGAACACGTCAAGTGTTACCAGCAGGTAAGGCTGCTTAAGAAGAGTGGGTCAAGAGTTAACTACGTGTTTCGCGGTCCGGTTGGTGATCTTCCGGCGACCACGCGGTTAACGGACGTTTACGCGTGCCGGGCCTGCCGTTTAAGATGGGCGGCGTGCCAGCCGAGACAGCGAAGCAAAACCGCCGGGACCAGATCCTGGCCGCCGCCGCCGAACTGTTCGCCCGGCACGGCTTCCACGGCGTCGGAATCGACGATATCGGTGCAGCGGTGGGGATTTCCGGGCCGGCGCTGTACCGGCACTTCCGCAGCAAGGACGCGATGCTGGGCGAGATGTTGACGTCCATCAGCGAACGGCTGCTGGAAGGCGGCCAGGCCAGGGTGGCGGCGTCCAGCGACCCGGAACACGCACTACGGGAACTGATCCGGTGGCACGTCGATTTCGCGCTGGACGACCCCGCGTTGATCACCGTGCAGATTCGCAACCTGGCCAACTTGACCGACCCGGACCGGCGGCGGGTGCGAGCGCTCCAGCGCCGTTACGTCGAGGTGTGGGTGGAGATGATCCGCAAGACCTCGCCCGAGGTGGACGAGCCGACCGCCCGTGCCGCGGCGCACGCCGTCTTCGGCCTGATCAACTCGACCCCGCACAGCGCCCACCTGGACCGGGACCAGATGGCCACCCTGCTCTCGCAGATGGCCCTGGCGTCGTTGTCCGGCGCCCTGCCGTAGTGCTCCGAACGTCCGAACCTCGCGTTCCGAGCGTTGAATTCGGGGGTCCTGAACGTAGGACTCACGGGTTCTGAACGTAGGACTCGCGTACCGTGGGCTGCCAATGAGCGACTTGGCGGTGAACACCACCGGGGGGTGGCCGGGGCTCCGGTTGCTCGCCCGCCTGCCCGCCTGGTTCAGGTTCCCGCTGGTCGCCGTGGCCGTCTTCGTCTGCGGCGTGATCGCGTCCCGCCCGGCGGGAGCCACCGACCCCACCCCGCTCACCGGTGACGTCGCCGCCGCGGCCCACGCGGTCGAGGCGATGACGAACCCTGCCGGGACCAGCCCGCTCACCGCGTTCCCCCCCGACTTCAACCAGGTGGTCAACCGCCATCCGGTGCTGGTCGCCGCCCCGGACGGCACCACCCGGGCGATCGACCCCAACGGCGGGTGCTCGGGTCCGGCGGGCAACACCGAATGGGACTTCGGCACCGGCTGCAAGGCGCACGACCTCGGCTACGACCTCCTCCGCTACGCCGAGCAGAAGGGCCGCCCGCTCGGCCAGGACGCCCGCAAGGCCCTGGACACCCGCCTCGCCCAGGACATGCACGCCCAGTGCGACCTCAACCCGCGCGGCCACGCCACCCGGTGCCACGCCACCGCGCAGCTCTACGCCGCCGGCCTGGAGTTCAACTCCTGGCGGCAGCGCTGGGGCCCGCCCGGCCACGAACCGGTCCTCGCCTGGGGCTTCGGCAGCGCCGTCGTCGTCTTCCTCTTACTCGCCCGCCTGCCCCGCCGGCCGGAACGGAGACCGGAACGCGAACCCGCGCCGCGACCGCGCGTGACGGGCGACCGCTACGCCACGTTCCTCCGGCTGGGAGCGCTCGGCCTGGTGATCATCAGCCAGTCCATGCTCACCGTGCTGCACTGGGCGGGCGTGAGCGCGAACTGGCTGTGGCTGCTCACGTGGGCGCTGCAAGCCATCCCCGTCTTCTACTTCGCGGGCGGCCACGCCAATCTCATCAGCTGGCACGCCGTCCAGGCCGACCACGGCGGCTACGGGCGCTACCTGTCCGCCCGCGTCTCCTGGCTGCTCCGCCCGGTGCTGGCGTTCGTGCTGGCCTGGCTGGTCCTGCCGCTGCCGCTCGAACTGCTCGACGTGGACAAGTCCAGGGTGGAGATGTTCGGCCGGCTGATCGCCCACCCGCTGTGGTTCCTCGGCGTCTACCTGGTCGCGGTCGTCGCCACCCCGGTCATGGCCTGGCTGCACCGCAACGCCCGCCTGGTCACGCCGGTCGCACTCGTCGCCGCGATGGTCGTGGTCGACCTCGCCCGCATCGCCTTCCAGTGGCGCACCGGCGGCTACCTCAACCTGGTGCTGGGCGCGCTCCTGCTCCAGCAGCTGGGCTTCTACTACGCCGACGGCAGCCTGCACCGGATCTCGCGCAAGGTGCTCAGCGCCCTCGCCCTCGCCGCCGTCCCCGCGCTACTCGCGCTGATCACGTTCGGCGGCTACCCGCGCACGATGATGTCGCTGCCGGGTGAGGGCAGTTCGAACCTCAGCCCGCCCACCGTCTGCCTGCTGGTGCTCGGCCTGGCGCAGATCTGCCTGGTCATGCTGCTCCGGTCGCGCGTCACGACCTGGCTCGAAGGCCACCGCCAGTGGAGCGTGGTCGAGTTCGCCCGGACCACCCCGATGACCGTCTACCTCGGCTACCTGACCGTGCTGGCCACCGTGATCGGCCTGCTCGGCCTGCTCGAAAGCTCTCCCGTCGCGTACGACTGGATCTCCACCCGGCCACGCTGGCTGGCCGTCCTGGTGCTGCTCCTCCTTCCGGTGCTCCTGGTGTTCCACCGCTTCGAGCGCAACGCCGCCCTGAGCCCCTGCCGCACCCGTGAGACCCACCGCACCCGACTCGCCGTCACGCTCGGCGCGGGCTACGGCGTGCTGGGCGTCCTCGGGTTCGTCGTCACCGGTTTCGCGGGCGCGGGCGGCACGCTGGTCGTGTTCAAGGTCGACCCGCTGCAGAACCTGATCCACCTGCTGCTCGCCTGGTACCTCCTGCACTCCGCGCGCGCCGGCACCTGCCACGACCGCCGCCCTTGGCTGCTCACCGCGTTGGCCTGCGTCCCGCCACTGCTGGTCCTGGAGCCGACCGCCGCGATGGTCGCGCTGCACGGCGCGACGATCGTGGCCGCCCTGCTCGCGGCGATACCGAAGCAGCACCAGGCACACGCACCCGAACACCGGCAGCCACGTCCCGCGCTCCAACACCCATAGCGCTTCCGACGGCGGCGTGTGCAGGCCGCGCAGCGAGCCGAACACCGACCCGACCAACGTCACCACCAGCAAGGCGCTCTGGTGCACCAGGAAGATCGGCAACGCCCGCGCGTTCACCGCCGGCGCCCGGAACGACGGCCGCAAGACCAGCACCAACCCCACCTGCGCCAACGCCAACGCCAAGGCCAAAGCCGACGGCGGCGACAAGTTCGACTCCGCCGCACCAGGCACACCGACCGCACTGACCGGATAACCCGCGCCCAGCAGCAACGCGAACGCCCCCGCACCCACAACGAACAGCGCCACACCCCACGAACGCCGCTGCCCACGTTGAGCGACAAGCACCCCTATCTGCCACGGCGCCCACCACACCGCAACCACGTTCACCCACCCGACATCCAAAACAACCAACCCAACCGCAAAGCCCACACCCCACCACCCCAGCCGCGACACCAAGGGCGTGAACGCCAACAGCACGACGTAAACGGCAAGGAACCACAACGGCGTGACAACGAGGTACCCGACAGTAGAAACGGTCTGCTGCGGCAACCCGCGCAAGGACAGTCCAAAAAGGACGGCAGCCCAAACCCCGACCAACACCACCACCGGCAACACAAGCTTCCGCGCCCGCAACCACCAAGGCACCGCCGACCGCGCCGCCCCGAACCCACCCACGAAGAAGAACAACCCCAACGTCTGAAACACCCAGCTGACCGGCGCCAACTCGGGCATCCACCGCAACGGGCTGTCCACCACCAACCCGTCACCCGTCAGCACAACGGCCGTCACCAGCCAGTGCCCCAACACCACCCCGACGATCGCGATCGCCCGCGTCGCGTCAATCACCGGATCCCGCATCACGGCGCCGCACCCACAGCGATCCGGCCAAGCGCACGCAACGACACCGTGCCCTCCCGGAAGTACTCGTCGTGCTCGATGTCACCGACGTCGAACACCCGAGCCCCGAACGCCGGATCGACAGGATCCACCCCGTGCCCGAGGTCCCCAAGCCGCACCGACGGCACCCACCGCGTCCAGTCACGCCCACCCCGAGCCGCCCACACCCGCGCCGACCCCACCGAATCCACCCGAACCCCCGGCGAACCCAAGAAGACCACGTCATCGACCGACGGCCGTGCCAGCGCGCACACCACCGACCCATAGCTGTGACACATCAGGTGAACGGACCCGGGCAACGTCCGCACGTACTCACCCAAAGCAACGGCACCGGCCCGAGCCAACCGCCCACCCGCCGCGTCCACACCCAGCCCGGACGGCGTCCGATAGCCCAGCCAAGCCACCACCGCGACGTCGTCCCGCCCAACGGCCGCGTGCAGCGAACGCGCCATCCGCCCCACCGTGACGTCGAACCGAGAACTGTCCACATCAGACCCGGGAACCACCACAACAACGTGCGCAGCCCCCGCCAGCCCCCCATAAACAGCAACCTTCACCCCGAACGGAGCCACATCACCGCCCGGCGTAACCAGGACCAGCAACGCCGCCACCAACGCGATCTTCGACATGACACCGAAACTAGGAAGACCACAGCCCCGAAATCGTCACCCCGGAGTGCCGCTACCCCGGTACCACCAACCCCGACTCGTAAGCCGCGATCACCGCCTGCGCCCGGTCACGCAGCCCCAGCTTCATCAAGACCCGGCTCACGTGCGTCTTCACCGTCTGCTCGGCCAACACCAGGTGCCCGGCGATCTCGCCGTTCGACAGCCCCTGCGCGATCAGCCGCAGCACCTCGGTCTCCCGCTCGGTCAACGCCCCCAACGCCGCCGGCTTCACCACCCGCACCGGCTGCGCCTTCACGAAGTCCTCGATGAGCCTCTTGGTCACCGACGGCGCCAGCAACGCGTCCCCCCGCGCCACCACCCGCACCGCCGCCAGCAGCTCACTCGCCGGCGCGTGCTTCAACAGGAACCCGCTCGCACCCGCCCGCAACGCCTCGTACACGTAGTCGTCCAGGTCGAACGTCGTCAGCACGAGCACCTTCACCGGATCACCGGCCAACAACCGGGTCGCCGTCAGCCCGTCCATCTCCGGCATCCGCACGTCCATCAGCACCACGTCCGGCCGGAGCCGACGCACCTCGCTGACCGCCGCGACACCGTCACCCGCCGACCCGACCACGGTGATGTCGTCCTGGGCGTTCAACAGCGCGGAGAAGCCCTCCCGGACCATCTCCTGGTCGTCCGCCACCAGCACCCGGATCACCTCAGCACCACCGGAATCACGGCACGCACTTCGAACCCCCCGTCCGCGGTCGGCTCGGCCGACATCGACCCCCCGTGCACCGCCACCCGTTCCCGCATCCCCCGAAGCCCGTTCCCCCCACCGCCGCCCAGCGACGCCCCGCCGGCAGTGTTCCGCACGACGATCCGCAACTCCCCGTCCACCAGATCCACGGACACCGACGTCGTAGACCCGGGCGCGTGCCGACCAGCGTTCGTCAGCGCCTCCTGCACGATCCGGTAGGCCGTCAACCCCACCGCCTCCGGCACCTCCACATCATCAACCGACGCCCCGCCGTCCAACGCCCGGATATCGGCCAACCCAGGCTGCGGCACCCGCTCCACCCGCTGGTCCTCGGCCCGCAACACCCCCAGCAACTGCTGCATGTCGGTGATCGCCGCCCGTGCCGCCGCCCCCAACTCGGCGAACTCGCGCACCCCAGCCTCCGACAGACCCTCAATCCGATAGGGCGCCGTCTCACACCTCACCACCACCAACGACATGTGGTGCGCGACCACGTCGTGCATCTCCCGAGCGATCCGCGCCCTCTCGACCAGCGCCGCCTTCTCGTCCCTCTCCTCGTGGAACCGCCGCTCAGCCCGCCCCCGCGACCCCACCGCGTACCCGGCAAGAAGCACGAGGAACAGGAAGCCGATCAGCGGCAGCAGGTAGTCGGACGACAGCCCCGTGACCCCTGCCACCATCCCGGCCGTGAGCACGCCGACGACGAGCACCACCCGGCCGCTGTGGATCATCCCGACCGCCAGCAGCACCGGCAGGTACCAGCACCACTGCAAGGCGCCGAAAACAGGCAACTCGGAGTACAGCAGCATCCGGGTGACCAGCAGACCCGCCGTGGCCAGCCGCCAAGCCGCGAGCGTCGAGCGCAGCAGGAACACGAAACTGCCGGCAACCAGAGCGAACAGCAGCGGCCACCAGCCGTCCGGATCGGCCAGCGTGACGTACTGCGAGCTGGTCCCGATCGCGATCACCAGGCCGTAGACCAGCACCGCCACGGTGACGAGGTGCCGGTACCGGAAGCCCTCGAAGACCCGCGTGCGGTCGCGGAGCAGCACGACCTGGAGGAGAGTGCGGATCACGGCCCCGATGCTAGGCCGCGGGTCGTGCCCGCACATGCCACCGTGGGCTGACATACCCGGGTAGCACCCGGCCGGCCCCCACCCATACCCGAGACCGCACCCACCGGACAAGCCGTTGCGGCAGGCGAACGCCACCAGGTAGGCAATACGGCAGAGCCGCGAAACGGCAGACCTGTGCGCCCCTACTCCGTGTTGGAAGATGGCTGAATGCACCCGCAGCAAGATCCGGATCGCTGGTCACGGCTCCAGGCCGTGGCCGGCGAGGCGCTGGCCGCTGCCAAGGTCGGGGAGGACGCTGTCGCGGTCGACCTGGTCACGGGCTACCTCAGCGGTTCGCCCGAGGGCAACGAGGAGATCCGGGAGCTGGTGCTCCTGCTGTTCGCCGAGTGCAGCGCCATGGTCGCCGCACTCGGCTCGGGCGGCGCGACACCGGTGAAGATGCAGGTCTTCGACGAGGACGGGCAGGAGGTGCCGATCGACGACGCCGACCCACCCGTCCGCACCGCGATCCGCACCCTGCTGGCCGAGGTGCACGGCGACCAGGAAGCGGCAGCCGAGCAGATCGAGATCGCACTGGCCAACGGACAACCCCAAGAACTGGCCACCGTCGTCCTCCAAGCCCTCCGCTGGACGGTGAAGCTAGCCGTCGAGTGCGAACTGCGAGACCTCCCCGTAGCCCCCTGGATCGCCACCGCCCTCGACGACTAGCCCTTCAACACCCACACCCCACACCCCAACGGACCCGCATCCGACCCACCAAGGCCCGATTTGACATGGGTTCGGGTGCCATAGGCTGGTCGAAGCCGGGCAGGCTTGGCGGGCGCTTTATCCGCCATGCCTGCCCGGCTTTGGCCTGTCTGGGGTGCCCGTAAGGGCCCCGTGTCAAATCGGGCCGAACCCACCCACCCGCCCCCACCCCACCCGAACCCACACCCCACCCGAACCCACCCACCCCACCCGATCCCACACCCGACCACCCCAACCAAACCCACCTAGGGTTCCGCCATGCGCACAGCACTACTCGGCTACGGCCTGGGCGGAGCCGCCTTCCACGCCCCGTTCATCTCCACCACCCCAGGCCTGACCCTCACCGCTATCGTCACCTCAAACCCCGACCGCCAAGCCGAAGCAGCATCCCGCTACCCCACCGCCGAACTGATCCCGTCACCCGACGACGTATGGCGACGTGCCGACGAGTTCGACCTCGTAGTGATCACGACCCCCAACCGCTTCCACGCCGACCACGCCCGCACAGCGCTGGAACACGGCCTCAACGCCGTCGTGGACAAGCCGTTCGCCCCGTCCGCCGCGGCAGCCCGCGACCTCGCCGAACTGGCAGCACAACGCGGCCTCCTCCTCGCCCCGTTCCACAACCGCCGCTGGGACGGCGACTTCCGCACCGTCGCACGACTCCTCAGCGAGGACGCCCTGGGCAACGTTCACCGCTTCGAGTCACGGTTCGAACGCTGGCGACCGCAGGTCAAGGACAGCTGGAAGGAATCCAGCGACCCGGCCGACCTCGGCAGCATCGTGTTCGACCTGGGCACGCACCTCGTGGACCAATCAATCGCACTGTTCGGCCGCCCGACCACGGTCTACGCCGAGATCCGCACCCTGCGCCCGACTGCCCAAGCCCACGACGACGCGTTCATCGCCTTGACCCACCCCTCCGGCGTCGTCTCACACCTCTGGGCATCAGCCCTGACAGCCTCGCTGGGCCCCCGCTTCCGCGTCCTGGGCGACCGGTCCGCCTACGTGAAGTACGGCATGGACCCCCAGGAAGAAGCCCTGAAGGCAGGCGAGACGCCGGGCGGCGAAGGCTGGGGCGAGGACCGCGTAGACCAATGGGGCCTCCTGGACGAGGAACCTCTACACACCGAACCAGGCTCCTACCAGGACTTTTACGCAGCCATCGCCACCGGCAACGCCCCCGTCCCCGCCACCGACGCGATCACCGGCCTGGAAGTCCTCGAAGCAGCCTTCAAATCAGCAACCACCGGCACCACCATCCACCTCGCCGACTAAACCCACCTTGCCGGCAAGTCTCTTAGCAACTAAGATTCTTGGCATGGAAGACAGGCGAGCACAAGTACTGGTGGTCGGAGCAGGGCTGAGCGGCTTGTCCGCCACCCTGTTCCTCGCCCAGCAAGGCATCGACGTGCTGGGCATCTCCAAGCACAGAGGCACCTCACCCCACCCGAAGGCCACCGGCCAGACACACCGCACGATGGAGCTGCTCCGCCGAGTGGGCGTAGCCGACGAGGTGCTGGCAGGCGCCGCCGGCCTGGGCGGCGGCGTAGTCATCAAGGTCGCGGAGAGCCTGCAAGGCCAGGTGTTCCACACGATCGTGCACGAGGACCACGACTGGGGAACCGACCTCAGCCCCGAACTCCCCGGGATGGCGAGCCAGGACCACGTCGAGCCCGTCCTCTTACGACGAGCTCGCGAACTGGGCGCCGAGGTCCTGTTCGAGACCGAACTGGTCTCCTTCACCCAGCAGCCGGACCACGTGACAGCCACGCTGCGAACCCGCCAGACCGGCCACGAGTGGACCGTCAGAGCCGACTACCTGGTAGCCGCCGACGGCCACCGCGGCACCGTCCGCGAGACGCTGGGCATCGCCCGCCAAGGCCGCGGCCCTCTGGCGCACCACATCGGCGTGGTGTTCGACGCCGACCTGGCCGTGCACCTCGTCCCCGACAAGATCACCCTCTACTACCTGCGGAATCCGGCGTTCACCGGCGCGTTCGCAGCCACCAACACCGAGCGGCGCAACGTGTTCACCATCGAGTACGACCCGGCTCACGAATCGCTCGCCGACTACCCTCCGCAGCGCTGCGCCGAGCTGCTCCGGATCGCAACGGACGCACCCGATCTCGACCCCGACATCCGCGAGATCACCGCGTGGGAGATGGCCGCGTGGCTCAGCGACCGCTTCCGCTCAGACCGCGTGTTCCTCGTCGGCGACGCCGCGAAGGTGACACCACCCACCGGCGGTCTGGGCGGGAACACCGCGATCGGCGACGGCTTCGACCTGGCGTGGAAGCTGGCGGCCGTGGTGAAGGGCGAGGCCGGCGAAGCGCTCCTGGACAGCTACGAAGCCGAACGGCGCCCGTACGCGAAGCTCGTGGTCGACGGATCGTTCGCCAACTACGTGCCGCGGTTCGCGCCGCACCTGGCCGGCCCCGACGTGCCGGACGAGATCGACCACCTGCACCTGACGCTCGGCTACCGCTGCCGATCCAACGCCGTCCTGATCGACGACACCGACCAGGCCCCGATGGAGGACCCCGCCGACCCCAGCGGCCGACCGGGCTTCCGCGCACCGCACGTCACGATCGAACTCGACGGCACGAAGAAGTCCACAGTGGACCTGTTCACCACCTGGACCCTGATCACCCTCAACGAAGCCTGGAAGGGCGACGTCCCGTCCCTGTACATCCCCGACATCCAGGACCCGACCGCCGAACTGGCCAAGCGCTACGGCATCGGCACCGAGGGCGCGAGCCTCATCCGCCCCGACGGAGTGATCGCGTGGCGCACCACCAACCCGCCCACCGATCACACCCACCAACTAGCCACAACCCTCGCCACCCTCACATCCAAACCCCACCCCCACCCGCACCACCACACGATCAGGTGAGTTCCCTGGAGAGAGTGGTGCCGGGCCGCCAGGCTGAGGAGCATGGCACCACTCCCTCTGCTCGCGGCGTTGGCCGCTTTGTTCCCCGCGGCGTCCGCACCCGAGTCGATGTTCGTCCTCAGCATGGCGCGCGGCGAAACCGTCCACATGGCCACGTTGACGTGCCAACCGGCCGGCGGCGGGCACCCCAGCCCCGACGACGCCTGCCTCGCACTATCCGATGTGGACGGCCAGTTCACCGGCCTGTCGACCGGTCAGGCGTTCTGCACCCTGGAGTACGACCCGGTAACCGTCCGGGCGTCCGGCAAGTGGCGCGGTGAAACCCGCCTGTTCGAGGCCACGTTCCCCAACCCGTGCGTGATGCGCGCCGAAACGGGCCCGGTGTTCGACTTCTAACACGCCACGCGAGACACCCAAACACCGTGCCCAACCCAACCCACCACGCGAAACACCCGTAGCGGGGCCCACGACACCGCCGCCGAAGTCATGGGCCCCGCCACGGGGTTCCTGCGAAGGTCCTCGGACCTCTGTTGCCGACCGTAGGGACTCAACTCCATATCGTCAACAATCTTCACATTCGTGAAACCCGAGAACCGCCCACCGTCTCAGCAGGCACGCTCTATCCTCCGCCCGAACCGCTTTGGGGGATGACGTATGGGTGACTTCCTGCTGTACACGGTGGGCCTTCCACTGACGTTCCTGTTCCTGGTGCTGGGCATGGCGATGGCCGCCCGCCGCATCCTGGGGCTGCACGTCGGCCTCGTCCGCACCACGTTCGCGTGCCTGCTCGGCGTGTCGCTGAGCGAAGTCGCGCTGAGCGCGATGCCGACCCCGGACACGCCCGCGCTGACCACGGTGCAGATCGGCATCTCGCTCTTGCTGATGATCGCCGTGCTGACCTTCGCCGAGATCGTGGTGCCGACCGGGTCCATCCCGCCGCCCACCGAATGGTGGCGTGCGCTGCGCGGACGCGTGAGCCGGACCCGCCGGTACTCACGGATCACCGCGATCGCGTTCCGCCACGGGCTGGGCCCGTACCTGCGCGGCCGGGAGCGCACCGACACCCGCCTCGCGCGGTCACTGCGTCTCGCGCTCGAAGAGGGCGGCGTCACGTTCGTCAAGCTCGGCCAGGTGCTCTCCACCCGACCCGACCTGCTGCCCCCGGACGTCATAGCCGAGCTGACGTTGTTGCAGGACAACGTCCCCGCCGCCCCGTGGCCCGCGGTGCGCGAGCTCCTGGTGGCCGAGCTGGGGCAGCCGCCGGAGGACGTGTTCGCCGAGTTCGACGAGCAGCCGCTGGCCGCCGCGTCCGTGGCCCAGGTGCACCGCGCCCGGCTGAAGTCCGGCGAGGACGTGGTGGTGAAGGTGCAGCGTCCGGGCGTGCGACGGGTGGCCGAGGGCGACCTGGACATCGTGAACCGACTCGGCTCGACGCTGCACGACAGGACCCGGTGGGGCAGGGCGATCGGCGTGCGCGACCTGGCCGCCGGGTTCTCCACCGCGTTGCGCGAGGAACTGGACTTCCTGGTCGAGGCGCGCAACCTCGCGGCCGTGCGTGCGGCTTCGACCGACTCGGACATCGTGCTCCCGGACGTGCACCACGAACTCTGCACGTCACGCGTCCTGGTGATGGAACGGCTCGACGGCGTGCCGATCCGGTCCGCGCCGCTGGAGTCGACCGACCGGGACGCGCTGGCCCGGTCGCTGCTGGACGTGCTGCTGCGCCAGGTGATGGTCAGCGGTGTGTTCCACGCCGATCCCCACCCCGGCAACATCATGCTCCTGCGCGATGGCCGGCTCGGGATGCTGGACTTCGGATCGGTCGGCCGACTCGACGCGCAGCTCCGCTCGGCGCTGGGCAAGATGCTGCTGGCGATCGACCACAGCGATCCGGCCGGCCTGCGGGACGCGTTATTGGAGCTGGTGACCCGACCGGACGAAATCGACGAACTCCAGTTGGAGCGCGCGCTCGGCCAGTTCATGGCGCGGCACCTCGGCGCCGGGATGCGGCCGGACGTGGAGATGTTCAGCGACCTGTTCAAGCTGGTCTACCGGTACGGGCTGAGCGTCCCGCCGGAGATCGCGGCGGTGTTCCGGGCGTTGGCGACGGTGGAGGGGACGCTGGCCGCGCTGTCGCCGGGGTTCAACATCGTGGTTGAGTCGCGGGCGTTCGCGGACAAGCAGTTCAGCGCGCACCTCACGCCTGAGTCGTTGCGGCGCACGGTGACCGAGGAGCTGCACTCGATGCTGCCGATGCTGCGGCGCCTGCCCCGGCGGGCCGAGCGGATCTCCAGCGCGTTGGAGCAGGGTCGGCTCGGGTTGAGCATGCGGCTGTTCGCGGACGAGCGGGACCGGCAGTTCATCGTGTCGCTGCTGCACCAGGTGATGCTGACCGTGCTGGGTGCGACGGCGGGCCTGATGGCGGCGCTGCTGCTCGGCGCGGACGGTGGTCCGGTGGCCGGTCCGGGCGTCTCGCTGTTCCAGGTGCTCGGCTACAACCTGCTGGTCATCAGCGTGCTGCTCGGGCTACGGGTCGTAGTCACCATCTTCCGACCACGCACACAACGTTGACGTGGATGCGTTCCTCTCTACTTCGCCGGGGCGGGCCGCGTCGCCGGCAGAGATGAGTGCGCTGCGCGCGCTCGTGGAGCGCCACGTAGCCTCGGGCTCATGAGCATCCACGACATCCCCGTGCACACCTTGTCCGGCGAGCCGTCGAGCCTGGGTTCGTTGGCGGGCAAGGCGTTGCTGGTGGTGAACGTAGCGTCCAAGTGCGGTTTGACGCCGCAGTACAAGGGGCTGGAGCGACTCCAGGAGCGGTACGCGGAGCAGGGCTTTTCGGTGGTCGGGTTCCCGTGCAACCAGTTCGCCGGGCAGGAGCCGGGCACCGCGGAGGAGATCGCCACCTTCTGCTCCACCACGTACGGCGTGACGTTCCCGCTGTTCGAGAAGATCGACGTCAACGGCCCCGAACGGCACCCGCTGTACGCCGAGCTGACCGCGTTCGCCGACTCCGACGGCACCGCCGGTGACGTGCAGTGGAACTTCGAGAAGTTCCTGCTCACCCCCACCGGCGACATCACCGCCCGCTTCCGTCCCGCCACCGACCCGGAGGACGAGACCGTAGTGAAGGCGATCGAGTCCGTACTCCCTTAACGAGTCCGTACTCCCCTGACCTCCGCCCCCTCCCCCCACACCACGACGACGGGCTCCACCCCCACGCCACGAGGGTGGAGCCCGTCAAGCAAGGCCCACGAACGTCAGCACTCGATGACGTTCACGGCCAAGCCGCCGCGTGCCGTCTCCTTGTACTTCACCTTCATGTCCTTGCCGGTCTCACGCATGGTCTTGATGACCTTGTCCAGCGACACGAAGTGCGACCCATCGCCACGCAACGCCATCCGAGCAGCCGTGATGGCCTTGATCGCCGCCAACGCGTTCCGCTCGATACAAGGGATCTGCACCAACCCGCCGATCGGGTCGCACGTCAGCCCCAGGTTGTGCTCCATGGCGATCTCGGCCGCGTTCTCGACCTGCTCCGGCGTGCCACCGAGCACCTCGGCCAGACCGCCCGCCGCCATCGAGCAGGCCGAGCCGACCTCACCCTGGCACCCGACCTCGGCGCCCGAGATCGACGCGTTCTCCTTGAACAGCACGCCGACCGCACCCGCCGTCAACAGGAACCGCACCACCCCGTCGTCGGACGCGCCCGGCACGAACTTCGTGTAGTAGTGCAACACCGCCGGCACGATCCCGGCCGCTCCATTGGTCGGCGCGGTCACCACGCGGCCACCTGCGGCGTTCTCCTCGTTGACCGCCAAAGCGAACAGCGTCACCCAGTCCATCACCCGCAACGGGTCGGTGGCGTAGTGCTCGGCTTCCAACGACTGCCGCATCTCCGCCGCACGCCGCCGGACCTTCAGACCTCCCGGCAGCACACCGGTCTGGTTGCACCCGCGCTCGACGCACTCCTGCATGACGGCCCAGATGTGCAGCAGCCCCGACCGCACGGAAGCCTCGCTCCGCCACGACAACTCGTTGGCCAGCATCACTTCGCTGATCGACGCCCCGGTCTCCCTGGTCCGCGCCAACAGCTCGTCACCCGACAGGAACGGGTGCGCGAGCGGCGTCTCGTCGGACTTGATCCGGTCCGTCCCGGTGGCCGTGTCGTCCACCACGAACCCGCCGCCGACCGAGTAGTACACCGCCGAATCGACCAGGACGTCACCCGAGTGGGCGGTGAAGCTCATGCCGTTGGGGTGCAGGGGCAACGACTTCCGCCGGTGCATGATCAGGTCGGTGTTCTCGGTGAACGCGATGTCCCGCTCACCACCCAGCCGCAGCCGCCCGGTCGCCCGGATCTCCTCCACCCGCCGCTCGGCCTCCGCCGGGTCGACGTCCTCCGGCCGGTGCCCCTCCAACCCGAGCAGCACGGCCTTCGGACTGCCGTGCCCGTGCCCGGTCGCGCCCAGCGACCCGAACAACTCCACGTGCACCCGATCGACCGATGCCAAGGCCGAACCAGCCACCGAACCAGCCACCGACCCCTGGACCGAACCCGGACCAGCCACCGAACCCGACGCCGACCCCTGGACCGAACCCGAACCCGAATCCGACACCGGACCCGAACCCAAACCCGAATCCGAACCCGACACCGAACCCGACCCCTGACCCGAGGCCGAACCCAACCGGGCCGCGAACATCGCCGCCGCCCGCATCGGACCCACGGTGTGCGAACTGGACGGTCCGATCCCGACCGAGAACAGGTCGAACACACTGATGGCCACGCTCAGTCCCCAGTCAGTTCCGCGTACTTCGCGGCGGTCAGCAACCCGGTCGCGTCCTCGACCGCCACCTTGAACAGCCACCCGCGCCCGTACGGGTCGTTGTTGATCAACGACGGGTCGGACACCGCCTCGGCGTTGATCTCGACCACCTCGCCGCTCACCGGCGCGTACAGGTCGCTGACCGACTTGGTCGACTCCAACTCGCCGCACACCTCGCCGGACTTGACGTGGGTGCCGGGCTCGGGCAGCTCGACGAACACGATGTCGCCCAACGACTCCGCCGCGTACGAGGTGATGCCGATCGCCACGGGCTCCTGGGTACCCGGCGCCCAGTCCACCCACTCGTGCTCGGCCGTGTACAGCAGTTTGTCCGGAAATGTCATGGCAGCGCGCTCCCTGGGTGAGGTTCGGATCCCCACTCTGTCCTGGGACCTGAGAGCTTCACCGGGGCACGACGGCCGACCGTCGAACCGATCCCGGCTTGCACCGTGGGTGCGCGCCGAAGCACGCTTTCCAGAGTCGCCTCACCCGAGCGGTTCTCGCTGCCTGAGAGTGTGCGGGGGTTGCTTGCTCCTTCGGCGCCTCGGCACGAACACCGAGGTCTCTCCCGCGCGGGTTCCGGCGCTCGACAACGCGCCGCGGCCGATGTTCAGTTGGTGTGCGCACGCTAAGCCCCACCCGGACGGGTGTCAACGCGGCACCGAACCGGCCCCAGGTTTGTTCCGGCAGCACAACCGGTGACCCCACCGTTAGTGCCGCCGGCACGATGACACCGAAACCCCGGTACCGGACCTTGGGTGTAACAAATCCTGAAGGAGCCCACCGTGCGGATCGCCGTTCCCCGCGAGATCAAGAACCACGAATACCGCGTCGCGCTGACGCCGGCGGGTGCCCACGAGCTGACACAGCGCGGTCACGACGTGGTGGTCGAGGCCGGCGCGGGCCTCGGTTCGGCCATCACCGACGAGGAGTACCTGGCCGCCGGCGCGAAGGTGCTGGCCACGGCGGACGACGTGTGGGCCGAGGGCGACCTCGTGCTCAAGGTGAAGGAGCCCGTCGCCGCGGAGTACCGGCAGCTGCGCAAGGGCCAGGTCCTCTTCACGTACCTGCACCTGGCCGCCGACCGGCCGTTGACGCAGGCGCTGCTGGACTCCGGCACGACCGCCATCGCCTACGAGACCGTGCAGACCCCGAACGGCGCGCTGCCGCTGCTGGCCCCGATGTCCGAGGTCGCGGGCCGCCTCGCGCCGCAGGTGGGCGCGTTCGCGTTGATGAAGCCCTCCGGCGGACGCGGTGTGCTGCCCGGCGGCGTGCCCGGCGTGCACCCGGCGCGCGTGGTCGTCATCGGCGGCGGCGTGGCGGGCCTGAACGCCGCCGCGATCGCCGTCGGCATGGGCGCCGACGTGCAGATCCTGGACACGAACGTGGACCGGCTGCGCCACATCGACGCGATCTACCAGGGCCGCCTGCGCACCGTCACGTCGAACCGCTTCTCGGTCGAGCAGGCCGTCCGCGAGGCCGACCTGGTGATCGGCGCGGTGCTGGTGCCCGGCGCGAAGGCGCCGAAGCTGGTGTCCAACCACCTGGTGTCCGAGATGAAACCCGGTTCGGTGCTGGTGGACATCGCGATCGACCAGGGCGGCTGCTTCGCCGACTCGCGGCCGACCACGCACGACGACCCGACGTACGAGGTGCACGACTCGGTCTTCTACTGCGTCGCCAACATGCCGGGCGCGGTGCCGCGCACGTCGACCTACGCGCTGACCAACGTGACGCTGCCGTACGCCGTGGCGCTGGCCGACCGGGGCTGGCAGGCGGCGCTGCGCGCGGACCAGTCGCTGGCGCTGGGCCTTAACGCGCACGAAGGCCTCTTGACCAATCTGCCGGTCGCCGAGGCGCACGACATGCCGCACACCGCGCTCGACCTCTGACCGCTCTAACCGACCAAGCCGCCAAAGCCGCCAAAGCGAGCAATCCGGCAAGCCCGCCGACACCGTCGCCAACCCCGTCGACACCGTTCAACGCAGAGGGCCCCGCTCACAGCACGTGAGCGGGGCCCTTCGACGATAAGACGGCCCGCTCAACCAGCCTGGGGGTCACTGGGAGCGGGCCGCGCCACCAATCTTAGCCGGGAACCACGTTCCCTGCCCAGCGGCCCCACCGATCCGGCCGACATTTCCTCCTCACTTGGCAACAGACCGTGTGCGATCTCAAGCAAACGAGTGAATTCGCGTCGTAACAGGTAAGTCACGACAACCGGCCGACCGATGCACTGGATGGGACTCCGCAGCTACGCAGCGGGGTCGTCCACCAGTGCGGCGCTCTGCCGCGCCGCCCCCGATCGGAGTGCAGATGGCTGAACCCCAAGGTTGGATCGACTGCCACGACCCATTCGGACGAGATCGGTCGATGACCGTTCTCGTCGAGGACGACCGGGTTCTGCTGGTCGCGCCACCAGGCGAGTCCGCTGTGATGTCTGTCACACAAACGCGGAGGTTGCACCACTTGCTCGACCAAGCCGCCGACAGGATGTGACCCGCGTGGACGAGGCACTGCGGGCTGCCGTGCTGCGCCGGCTCGCGCACCTGGACGAGGTGGTCGAGAACGGCGAAGCGGACGCCCTCGTGCCGCTGGCCCGGGCCGAGATCCACCGCCTGGCCGACGGCTGGCGCCTGCTGTTGACCGTGCACCAACCAGATCCGGACGGCCGCTGCGGCGCGTGCCCCGGCATCCTGCGGCACAAGAAGTGGCCGTGCCAGGTCTGGAACATGGCCCACCAACACCTCATCGGCGAGGGCGTGCCGCACCGCGAACGCCGCCGCCCGCTGCGCCCGTTGCGCCGCCCGAACGACGCCGAGACGACGGCCGAGATCCCGTCGGTCGGGTCGAAACCCCGACATGCCCTACCCGAGTGAACCGCCTAAGGCAGGATGACCCCCGGTAGGAGTAATCGGGAGGGACGCGTGCACGACGGCACAGGCCGCATCGTGGTGCAGAACTTGACCAAGCAGTTCGGTCCGGTCGCAGCGGTGCAGAATCTCAGCTTCACGGTGGAACCGGGTTCGGTCACCGGATTCCTCGGCCCCAACGGATCGGGCAAGACCACGACACTGCGAATGCTGCTCGGCCTGGTGACCCCGAGCGCGGGTCGAGGGCTGATCAACGGCACCACGTTCGCGCAGCTCGGCCAGCCGGCGAGGGTGGTCGGCGCGGTGCTGGAGGCTCAGGGCTTCCACCCCAAGCGCACGGCACGCAACCACCTGCGGGTCTACGCCGCGGCGATCGGCGTGCCGGACTCGCGCGCCGAGCAGGTGCTCCAGCTCGTCGGCCTCGGCGCGGCGGGTTCGCGCAAGGCGGGCGGTTTCTCGCTGGGCATGAAGCAGCGCCTGGCCCTGGCCACCGCGCTGCTCGGCGACCCGCAGATCCTGGTGCTGGACGAGCCGGCCAACGGGTTGGACCCGGAGGGCATCGCGTGGCTGCGGTCGTTCCTCCAGTCCTACGCGCGCAGCGGGCGGACGGTGCTGATCTCCAGCCACCTGCTGGCCGAGGTCGAGCAGACGGTCGACCAGGTGGTCATCATCAGCCGCGGCCAGACGATGTACTACGGGCCGCTGGACAACCTGCGCGACCAGCAGCAGAGCCGGGTCCTGGTGCAGCCGTCCGACAGCGCCGGGTTGGTCGCGGCGCTGCGCGAGGACGGGGTCAACGCGATCGAGCAGCTGCCGGACGGTCGGATCGCGGTCACCGGCGTGGAGTCCAAGCAGGTCGCGGACATCGCGTTGAAGGCGGGCGTGTCGATCTACGGCATCCAGGAGGAGAAGGCCGACCTCGAACGGCTGTTCTTCCAGCTCACCAACGGCCAGTACGCGGCGCCCGGCCAGAACCAGTACACCCAGCAGCCGCCGCCGGGCTACCAGCAGCCCGGCTACCAGCAGCAGGGTCCGGGCGGCTACCAGCAGCAGGGTCACCAGCAGCCGGGTCACCAGCAGCAGGCGTACCAGCAGCAGCCGGGCTACCAACAGCAGCCGGGTTACCAGACCCCGCCGCAGGGGCCGTACACCCAGCCGCCGGCGGGTTACGAGCAGCAGTACCAGCAGCCCCCGCAGGCTCAGCAGCCATCGCAGGGGTACCAGCAGCCCGCGCCGGCCCAACAGCCCGCGCAGGGCTACGAACCACCGACGGGCTATGAACCACCACCGGGACAACAGCCGGGACAACAGCCGCCGCCCCAGGACAACCCGTACGGGCAGCAGCACGGTCAGAGCGGCCTCGGGGGCGGTGCGTGATGGGCGACCTGATCAAGGCTGAGTTCCGCAAGACGACCACCACCGGTCTGTGGTGGGGCCTGATGATCCCGGCCGTGCTGATGGCGCTGGGCTGGTCTCTCGGCACCGGCGCGATCTTCACCAGCGTCGGCGACGTCATGAGCAGCTCGGAGGCCGAAGACCTCACCACGATGCTCGGCGTCGACCCGTCGCAGTGGCAGCTGTCGGTGTTCGGGATGACCCGCAGCATCAACGTGGCCACGATCTTCCCGATGATCTTCGGTGGGCTGGCGATCTCGAACGAGATCAACCGCCGGACCATCACCACCACGTTCCTCACCGCGCCGACCAGGGTCTCCGCGATGCTCGCGAAGATGGTCGTCTACATCGCGTGGGGCGCGATCTTCGGCGTCGCGATCGTGGCGTCGGTGAGCATCGGCATCGGCCTGACCTCGAACTCCAACAACCTGCCCGACGCGGGCGGCTGGCTCGCGCTGGCCGCGGTCGGCATCCTGTCGTCGATCCTGATGACGATGTTCGGTGTGGGTGTCGGCGCGCTGATGACGAGCGTCGTGGGCACCACCGTGGTGCTGATCCTGTACATGCTGCTGATCGAGAACGGCCTGCACTTCGTGCTGGCCTCGCAGGACCTGTCGGGGATCATCGGCTTCCTGCCCAACGGCGCCGTGAACGGACTGACCGGCTCGGTGGCGGCATCGCTGTTCCTGTCGAACGCGGGTGTGGTGCCGGACGAGCTGGTGGAGGTCGTACGAGCCTTCGCGGGCGCGCTGGGCGCGTTCGACTGGTGGCTGAGCGGCCTGATCTTCCTGGTGTGGACGGGGCTGTTCTTCGTCGGCGGCTGGGCCGCCACGCAGCGCAAGGACATCACCTGATCGCATGTTCTTGAACGCCTGACGAAGGCCGTCCCGAAGCCCGGGGCGGCCTTCGTCACATCTCGCGGCCCGAAGCTGTCGGTGGTCCGTCCTACTGTGGATCCCGTGACCAAGACCGACGGCTGGATCCGCAGACTCGCCACCGCATGCTGGCAGCACCGTGCGCTCGTGGTGTGGTCGATCCTGGCCGCGGTCGTGGGTGTCGGTCTCCAGGCCGTCGGCCCGTTGCTGATCAAGGTCGCCGTGGACGACGCGATGGCCGGCCGCACAGACCGGTTGACGTGGCTGGCGGTCACGCTCGTCGGCTTGGAGCTGCTGACGTTCGGCACCGCGTTCGTGCGCCGGTTCCTGGGCGGGCGGCTCGCCGTTGACGTCCAGCACGACCTGCGCCAAGGCGTGTTCGGCGCGGTGCAGCGGTTGGACGGGCCGAAGCAGGACGCGATGCGCACCGGCCAGGTGGTGTCCCGTTCGATCACCGACCTGCAACTGGTCAACAGCCTGCTCTCCATGACACCGCTGGCCTTCGGCACGGTCGTGTTCGCGGTGGCGGCCATCGTGGCGATGTTCTGGCTGTCACCGCTGCTGACCGTCATCGCGCTGGTGATCGTGCCCGCGGTCGGGGTGGTCGCGGCGCGAAGCAGGCTCACGCTGTTCCCGGCGACGTGGTCCGCGCAGCAACGCGCTGCGGACGTGGCGCAGCACGTCGAGGAGACGGTCACCGGTGTGCGCGTGGTCAAGGGCTTCGGCCAGGAGGCCAGGGAGATCAGCAGGCTGGAGTCGCGGGCGAAGCTGCTGTTCGCCGAGCGGATGCGCGCGGCCCGCCTCACCGCCCGCCCGTCCGCGACGCTGACCGCCCTGCCGTACCTGGGTCAGGTGGCCGTGCTGGCGCTGGGCGGTTGGCTGGCGCTGCGCGGCGAGGTCACGTTGGGCACGTTCCTGGCGTTCTCGACCTACGTGGCGACGCTGGTCGGCCCGACCCGGCTGCTGTCGAGCCTGATGGTGACGGCCCAGCTGGCCCGAGCCGGCGTGGAGCGGGTGTACGAGCTGATCGACTCGCAGCCGGACGTGGTGGACGGCGAGCACGACGTCCCGCCCGGCCCGGTGGCGGTGGAGCTGCGGGACGTGACGTTCGGGTACACGCGCAGCGAGCCGGTGCTGTCGCAGGTGTCCCTCCGCGTGGAGCCGGGCGAAACGCTGGCCATCGTCGGCACCGCGGGCTCGGGCAAGTCGACGGTCTCGCTGCTCCTGCCCCGGTTCTACGACGTGCACGAGGGCGCCGTGTCCGTGGGCGGCGTCGACGTCCGGGAGCTGCGGCTCTCGTCGTTGCGGCAGACCGTCGGGACGGTGTTCGAGGAGGCGTTCCTGTTCTCCGACACCGTCCGGGCGAACATCGCCTACGGCCTGCCGGACGCCTCCGACGAGCAGGTTCACGCGGCAGCGCGGGCGGCCGAGGCGCACGAGTTCATCGAGGCGCTGCCGAACGGCTACGACACCGTGGTCGGCGAGCGCGGCCTGACCCTTTCCGGCGGCCAACGCCAACGCGTCGCCCTGGCCCGTGCGCTTCTGTCCGACCCACGTGTCCTGGTCCTGGACGACGCGACGTCGGCGGTCGACACCGCGACCGAAGCGGCGATCCACCGCACGCTGGCCGCCGTCACGGCCGAACGCACCACGCTCCTGGTCGCGCACCGCCGGTCGTCACTGACGTTGGCCGACCGCATCGCCGTCCTGGACGCGGGCCGCGTGGTCGACATCGGCACCCACGCCGAACTGCACAAACGCTGCCGCCTCTACCGCGAGCTGCTGGCCGGCCCGGGTGAGGCGATCGAGCAGGTGGCCCCCCGTTCCGACGCCCGCCTGGAGCCGGGTCCGGACGGCACCACCCCAGAGCTGTGGCCCGAGTCCGACGAGGACGAGCTGGCCGTGCGCGCGGCGAACCGCGCGGTGGGCGGCGTCCCCAAGGTGGCCAGGGGCGGTGGCGGCACCTCGGCCCTGCTGGGCGGCACCCCGCCGACCCCGGACCTGATGGACCGCGTCCACGCCCTACCTCCCGCGCTGGACGTCCCCGAGCTGCACGGCGAAGACCCACGCGCACCGGATCCGGGCTTCCGCCTGCGCACGCTCCTGCGCCCGGTCCGCTGGGCGATGCTCGGCGTGGCGGGCCTCCTGCTGATCGACACGGCGCTCGCGGTCGCGTCACCGAACCTGGTCCGGCTGGGCATCGACCGGGGTGTGGTCGGCGGCGGGCTGGGCTGGCTCTGGATCGCGGTCGCGATCAGCTTCACGCTGGTGGTGCTGGGCTGGGCGTCCGCCGCGGCGGGCACGATCGTGACGTCGAAGGTGGGCGAGCGCCTGCTGTACCTGTTGCGCGTGCGCAGCTACGCCCACCTGCAACGACTGGGTCTGGACTACTACGAGCGCGAGATGGCCGGCCGGATCATGACCCGGATGACCACCGACGTGGACGCCCTGTCGAGCTTCCTCCAGACCGGGCTGACCACGTTCGTGATCAGCGTCCTGACCGTCGTCGGGATCGCCGTGGCGCTGGTGATCACGGATCCGGGGTTGGCCCTGGTCGCCCTGAGCGTCCTGCCGATCCTCCTCATCGCGACGGTGATCTTCCAACGCCTCTCCTCCGCCGCCTACGGGGAGGCGCGGGAACGGATCAGCGCCGTCAACGCCGACCTCCAGGAGAACGTCTCCGGTCTCCGCGTGTCCCAGGCGTACACCCGCGAGGCGCGTTCCGCGGAGGCGTTCGCCGAGCGCAGCAACGCCTACCGCCGTTCCCGCATCCGGGCCCAGCGGTACATCGCCACGTACTTCCCGTTCCTGTCCCTGCTGTCCGGTGTGGCGCAGGCCGGGATCCTCGTGGTCGGCGCCTACCGGGTCGCGGACGGCACGCTGTCGCCCGGCGTGCTGCTGGCGTTCGTGCTGTACCTGGGCCTGTTCTTCTCGCCGCTGTACCAGCTGTCCGGCGTGTTCGACGGCTACCAGCAGGCCAGGGTCGGCCTGAGCCGCATCGGCGACCTGCTCCGCACGCCCACCACCGTGCCGCCGGCCGAGGACCCGGTCGGGGTGACGACCTTGCGCGGCGAGGTGGAGCTGCGGGACGTGACGTTCAGGTACCAGGGCACCACCAAGCCGGCGGTCGAGCGGATCTCCCTGCACGTCCTGCCCGGCGAGACCGTGGCACTCGTGGGCGCCACCGGGGCGGGCAAGTCGACCCTGGTCAAGCTGGTGGCGCGGTTCTACGACGCGACCGAGGGCACGGTGTTGATCGACGGCGTGGACGTCCGCGACTACGACCTCTCCGCCCTGCGTCAACGGCTGGGCATCGTTCCGCAGGAGGCGCACCTGTTCGGCGGCGACATCGCCGAGAACGTCGCCTACGGCAACCCGGAAGCCACTCGCGCCGAGATCGAAACGGCCGTCCGCGCGGTGGGCGCCATGCCGGTGGTCGCGTCGCTGCCCGCCGCGTTCCACCAGCAGGTGGGCGAGCGAGGCCAGGGCCTGTCCGCGGGCCAACGCCAACTGGTGGCCCTGGCGCGCGCGGAACTCGTCCAACCGGCCCTTCTCCTCCTGGACGAAGCCACCGCCGCTCTCGACCCGGCAACGGAGTCGGCGGTCCTGGAAGCCAGCGACCACCTCGCCGGCGCACGGACCACGTTCGTGGTGGCCCACCGCCTGGCCACCGCCGCCCGCGCGGACCGGATCGTGGTCCTCGACGACGGCCGGATCGTGGAACAGGGCTCCCACGCCGAGCTGCTGGAGGCGAACGGCCACTACGCGCGTCTCTGGTCGCACGGCGCCGACCTCGACAAACCGGAGCTCACCACCACCCACTGACGCGGTCGGCGTTGGTCAGCCGGCTGCGCCGCGCGCACGCAGCCGGTGCCGGACCTCGGCCGACAGATCGGCGGCGGAATCGCGCAGCGCGTCGATGAACATCTGCCGACGGTGGTCGTGCGGGATGTCGTCGCGGTGCGCCACGGCCGTGGCGCGCACGGCGGCGGGGTGGTCGATGCGCACGATGGCGATGGTCGGGGGTATGGCCGGCACGGCGAGGCCGGGCACGACGGTGATGCCCAGTCCGGCGGAGACGAGGCCGAGCTTGGCGACCCAGTCGCGTGCCACGAACGCGATGTCGGGTTGCCAGGAAGCGTCGGTCCACGCGCCGAGGAGGGTCGCGTCCCGCTGGGAGCTGCCCGTGATCCACCGTTCGTCCCGCAACCGCGCGCCCGTGACGCTCGCGCGGCCGGCCAAGGGGTGTCCCGGTGCGACGGCCACGAACAGCGGGTCGTCGAGCAGCGGGATCAGCTCGACGCCCGCTGGTGGCTGCAGCGGCGGTGTCACCACCGCGACGTCGAGACGTCCTCGGACGACGGAGAGCAGCAGACCGGCGCTGGCGTCCTCGCGGATCGGCACCCGCGTGCGCGGTTCCCGCCCGGTGAAGGCGGCGATCGCCCTGGGCACCAACGCCGCCATGGCGGTGGAGAACGAGCCCACGCGCAACCGGCCGGCCGGGCGCGCGCCCACGTCCCGCAGGTCCTGTCGGATCGCGAGGAGTTCGCCGAGCACCGCTTCGGCGCGGCGGACCACGGTGCGGCCGGCCTCGGTCAGCCGCACGCCGCGCGCCTGGCGTTCGAACAGCGCCTGGCCGGCCGCCTGCTCCATCAGCGCGATCTGGCGGGACACGGCCGACTGCGTGTAGCCCAGTCGCTCGGCCGCCATCGAGAACGAGCCTTGACGGGCTGCCTCACGCACCACGCGCAGACCCAGGACGGTGAAGTCGGACATGCGAAACACTGATAGCACACATGCCAGACTGTCGTTTGTCGCATACCCGCGACCTGCCTAGCGTTTGTCCGCATGAGCATCGACCAGCACGACACCGCGCGGAACAAGAAGCTCGTCGAGGACATCTTCGACCAGATGTCCCGGGGGAACACGCGTGCGATGAGCGACGCGATGGCCGACGAGTTCCAGTGGGTGCTCGCGGGGAACTGGTCGTGGTCGGGCACCTGGGGGCCGAAGTCCGTCGCGGTGAACGGGCTGCTCCGACCGCTCATGGCGCAGTTCGCCAACGGCTACCGCACCGAGGTGGACCTCGTCGTCGCCGAGGGCGACCGGGTCGTGGTCCAGGCCCGCGGGTACGCCACCACCAAGCGCGGCGACGACTACCGCCAGACGTACTGCTTCATCTTCCGAGTCTCCGACGGCCGCCTCACCGAGGTCGTCGAGCACTGCGACTCGGCGCTGGTCGAACGGGTTCTCGACCCCATCCCCCGGGGGTAGACCACCGACTCAGCGGACTCGGGCACGGGGCAGCCCCGCAGCCCGTGCGGCCTGCGGGGCGAAGAGCGATCGCTCAGGCCTCGGCGAGCAGGTCGTCCAACTGCTCGTACCCCTCGACCACACCGGTCTCCATCCCGCTGGCCAACATCATGTCGCGGGCGTCCTTCGTCTCGAACATGCTGGTGCTGCGGATGCGCGTCCGTCCGCCACCCAGGTCCTCGAACGTCAGGGTCTCCAGCGACACGCTGTCCGGGAAGCCCTCGTACGTGAAGGTCTGCACGATCCGCTCGTTCGGCCGGACCTCGTGGAACGAGCCGAAGAACCGGTACTCCTCGTCGCCCTGGCTGTGCACGTAGCCGTAGGCGCCGCCGGTCGAGGCGTCCCACCGGTCCACCCGCATGGTCAGGCCGCGCGGCCCCAGCCACTTGGCCACGAGGTCCTGCTCGACGTGCGCGCGGAACACGGCCTCCACGGGAGCGTTGAACTCGCGGGTGATGTGGACGGCCGGCAGGGCCTGGTCGGCGCTGATCGTGGTCTCGGGGTGCGTGGTCGTGGTCATGATGCCTCTCCTTCGATACGGGTCTTCGCGATACGGGTCTTCGCTTGCTCGGGTCCTTCGACCGCCATCTCGGCCAGCACCGCGTCCAGCCGCTGGTAGCGCTGCTCCGCCTCCAGCCGATAGCGCTCGATCCACTTCGTCATCAGGTCGAACACCTCCGCCTCGAGGTGGACGGGCCGCCGCTGCGCCTGCTTGCCGCGACTGACGAGCCCGGCGTCCTCCAGGACCTTGAGGTGCTTCGACACGGCCTGCACGGTCACGGCGTACGGCTCGGCCAACTCGTTCACCGTCGCGTCGCCCACCGCCAGCCGCGCCACCATGTCGCGCCGGATCGGGTCGGCCAGAGCCGAGAACACCCGCGACAACCGGTCGTCCACCGCTTCCGCCTCTCTTACTCAACCTCTCGGTTGAACACAACCATACGAAGCTGCCCGCGCCATGTCAACCAGAAAGTTGAACACGCAGGTCAGAAGCCCGAGTTCAGCCATCTGAACCCCTCACACCGCCACCCCGGCCGCAGTGCGCACAACTACTCCAACTCGAAGCCAACCGAGACACGCGCGGGGCTTAACCTCAAGCCATGCTCAAGCACCCATAACGGGACCGATGACCTGATCGATCCTGTGAGAGAACACTCCTTGCCTGCCCCCTCCTGTGTGTGAACTGCACCAGACGGGGGACTAGCCTGACCATGAGTGAGTCATTACCAAGAGCGAGATGGATAGAGGCGAGCGCCAGCCGTGTCCAGCAGCAGTTCTGCTTCACAGTTCGGCCCCAATGAGTGGCTGGTCGAGGAGATGTACGAGCAGTTCCTCACCGACCCGTCGTCGGTAGACCCGGCCTGGCACGACTTCTTCGCCGACTACAAGTCGACGCAGCGGTCGGGCAACGGGGTCGCGACGACGGCCGCGGAGAACGGCACCACGACCGCCACCAAGCCGGCCCCGGCCCAGCAGGCCCCGCAGCAGCCGAACAGGTCGGCGCCCGCCGCCCCCGCTCAGCAGCAGCCGCCGCAGCCGACAGCGTCGAAGAGCACAGCTCCGGCCCAGAAGCCCGCGAGCAAGCCCGCTCCCGCCGAGGCCGCCAAGGCCGCGCCGGTGCAGCCGGCCCAGGGCAAGGAGCAGAAGCAGCTCCGCGGGGCCTCCGCCGCCATCGCGAAGAACATGGAGCTGTCGCTCACCGTTCCGACCGCGACGAGCGTGCGCGCCGTGCCCGCGAAGCTGCTGGCCGACAACCGCATCGTGATCAACAACCACCTCAAGCGCACCCGCGGTGGGAAGGTCTCCTTCACCCACCTGATCGGGTACGCGGTGGTCCGGGCGCTCCAGGCGTACCCGAACATGAACCGGCACTACGCCGCGGTCGACGGCAAGCCGTTCGTGGTCACCCCCGAGCACGTGAACTTCGGCCTGGCGATCGACCTGCCCGCCAAGGACGGTTCGCGCACGCTCGTCGTGGCGTCCATCAAGGGCTGCGAGAACATGACGTTCACGCAGTTCTGGCAGGCCTACGAGGACCTGATCCGCAAGGCGCGGTCGGGCTCGTTGACCACCGAGGACTTCTCCGGCACCACCATCTCGCTGACCAACCCGGGCACGATCGGCACCAACCACTCGGTGCCGCGGCTCCAGGCGGGCCAGGGCACGATCATCGGCGTCGGCGCGATGGAGTACCCGGCGCACTTCCAGGGCACCAGCGAGCAGGCCCTGACCGACATGGGCGTCAGCAAGGTCATCACGCTGACCTCCACCTACGACCACCGCGTCATCCAGGGCGCGGAGTCGGGCGAGTTCCTGCGGCGCATCCACCAGCTGCTGCTGGGCGAGGACGGCTTCTACGACGACGTCTTCACGTCGCTGCGGCTGCCGTACGAGCCGATCCGCTGGGTCGCCGACATCCCCGAGGGCGCGGTCGACAAGACCGCCCGCGTCATCGAGCTGATCGACGCGTTCCGCACCCGCGGCCACCTGATGGCCGACACGGACCCGCTGAACTACCGGCAGCGCAGCCACCAGGACCTCGACGTCCTGTCGCACGGCCTGACCCTGTGGGACCTGGACCGGGAGTTCCCGGTCGGCGGGTTCGCGGGCGAGGAGCGGATGCGGCTGCGCGACATCCTCGGCGTGCTGCGCAACTCGTACTGCCGGACCGTCGGCGTCGAGTACATGCACATCCTCGACCCGGAGGAGCGCCTCTGGATCCAGGAGCGCGTCGAGGTGCCGCACGAGAAGCCGCCGGCCACCGTGCAGAAGTACATCCTGTCGAAGCTCAACGCCGCCGAGGCGTTCGAGACCTTCCTCCAGACCAAGTACGTCGGCCAGAAGCGGTTCTCGCTCGAAGGCGGCGAGACGGTCATCCCGCTGCTCGACGCGGTGCTGGACAAGGCCGCCGAGCACGAGATCGACGAGGTCGTCATCGGCATGCCGCACCGCGGCCGGCTGAACGTGCTGGCGAACATCGTCGGCAAGCCGATCTCGCAGATCTTCCGCGAGTTCGAGGGCAACCTCGACCCCGGTCAGGCGCACGGCTCCGGCGACGTCAAGTACCACCTGGGCGCCGAGGGCAAGTACTTCCGGATGTTCGGCGACGGCGAGACGAAGGTGTCGCTGACCGCGAACCCGTCGCACCTCGAAGCCGTTGACCCGGTGCTGGAAGGCATCGTCCGGGCCAAGCAGGACATGATCGACAAGGGCGGCGAGGGCTTCACCGTGCTGCCGGTCGCGCTGCACGGCGACGCCGCGTTCGCGGGCCAGGGCGTGGTCGCCGAGACGCTGAACCTGGCGCTGGTGCGCGGTTACCGCACCGGTGGCACGGTGCACGTCGTGGTGAACAACCAGGTCGGCTTCACCACCGCGCCGGAGCACTCGCGCTCGTCGAAGTACTCGACCGACGTGGCGAAGATGATCGGCTCGCCGGTGTTCCACGTGAACGGCGACGACCCGGAGGCGTGCTACTGGGTCGCCAAGCTGGCCGTGGAGTACCGGCAGCGGTTCAACAAGGACGTCGTGATCGACATGGTGTGCTACCGCCGCCGCGGTCACAACGAGGGCGACGACCCGTCGATGACGCAGCCGGCGATGTACGACGTGATCGACACCAAGCGCTCGGTGCGCAAGACCTACACCGAGTCCCTGATCGGCCGCGGCGACATCTCCGTCGAAGAGGCGGAGAAGGCGCTCCAGGACTTCTCGTCGCAGCTGGAGCACGTGTTCAACGAGGTCCGGGAGCTGGAGAAGCACCCGATCAAGACCTCGCCGTCGATCGAGGCGGAGCAGCAGATCCCGGCCAAGCTGCCCACCGGGATCGACCGGTCGATCATCGAGAAGATCGCCGACGCGCACGTGAACCTGCCCGAGGGCTTCACCCCGCACCCGCGGGTCAAGCCGGTGCTGGAGCGTCGCGCCAAGATGGCCCGCGAGGGTGGCATCGACTGGGCGTTCGCCGAGCTGCTGGCGTTCGGGTCGCTGGTGATGGAGGGCCGCACGGTCCGCCTCGCCGGTCAGGACTCGCGGCGCGGCACGTTCGTGCAGCGGCACGCGACGCTGGTGGACCGGAAGAAGTCCGAGGAGTACACGCCGCTCCAGAACCTGGCCGAGGGTCAGGGCAAGTTCATGGTGTACGACTCGGTGCTGTCGGAGTTCGCGGCGCTGGGCTTCGAGTACGGCTACTCGGTGGCCAACCCGGACGCGCTGGTGCTGTGGGAGGCGCAGTTCGGCGACTTCGTCAACGGCGCGCAGCCGATCATCGACGAGTTCATCTCGTCCGGTGAGGCGAAGTGGGGCCAGCTGTCCGACGTGGTGCTGCTGCTGCCGCACGGTCACGAGGGCCAGGGCCCGGACCACACGTCCGGTCGGATCGAGCGGTTCCTCCAGCTGTGCGCGGAGGGCTCGATGACGATCGCGGTGCCGTCCACGCCGGCGAACTACTTCCACCTGCTGCGGCGGCACGCGCTGGACGGCGTGAACCGGCCGCTGGTGGTCTTCACGCCGAAGTCGATGCTGCGACTGAAGACCGCGACCAGCCCGGTCGAGGACTTCGTGGAGCACCGGTTCAAGTCGGTGATCGACGACGAGACCGGGCTGGACCAGAGCGCGGTGCGCAAGGTCCTGCTGTGCAGCGGCAAGATCTACTACGAGCTGGCCGCCGAGCAGGAGAAGCGTGCCGCCAAGGACGTCGCCGTGCTGCGGGTGGAGCAGCTCTACCCGGTGCCCGCGCGCAAGCTGACCGAGGCACTGGACCGCTACCCGAACGCCACCGAGGTCCGCTGGGTCCAGGAGGAGCCGGCGAACCAGGGTGCGTGGCCGTTCTTCGGGTTGGCGTTGCCGGAGTTGCTGCCGGAGCGGTTCGCCGTGAAGCGCGTTTCGCGCCGTCCGATGGCCGCGCCGTCGGCGGGTTCGTCCAAGGTGCACGAGCTGGAGCAGCGCGAGCTGATCGCGAAGGCGTTCGAGTAGGACCTGATGGGTTGCGCCGAGCCGTCGAGACCTCCGGGTGTCGACGGCTCGGCCGTCTGTGGAGGAAAGACCGTGTACTTCACCGATCGTGGCATCGAGGAACTGGAAACGCGGCGGGGCGAGGAGGAAGTGAGCTTCGCCTGGCTGGCCGACAAGCTGCGCGCCTTCGTCGACGCCAACCCCGACTTCGAGACGGCTGTCGAGCGGCTGGCCACCTACCTGGCCCGGGACGACGAGGACTTCGAGGACTGAGCCGCGATTGCCGCACCAGTGCGCAGCGTTTGTTGCGCCTGAGTGCGACAAACGCTGCGACCCGGTGCGATCGTCCCTCTTACCAGGCGTAGGCCTCCGGAGCGGGCTTGGTGCCGTTCGGGCCGGGGGCCGGGAACAGGTCGTCCAGTGTGGTCAGCACGTCGTCGTCCAGCTTGATCTCGGTCGACCGCAGCGACCCGTCGAGCTGGTCCGCCGTGCGCGGACCGATGATCGGGGCGGTCACGCCTTCCTGGTGCAGCAGCCAGGCCAAGCCCAAGTGGGCCGGGTCTTCGCCCAGGTCGGCGGCGAGCTTCTCGTACGCCTCGATCGCGTCACGGTGCTTCTCCAGCGCCTCCAGGCTTCGACCGGACGTGCCGCGTGACCCGCCGCCCTCCCGCTGCTTGCGCAGCACGCCACCGAGCAGACCACCGCCCAGAGGCGACCACGGGATGACGCCGAGGCCGTAGTGCCGTGCCGCGGGCAGGACTTCCAGTTCCGCGAAACGGTTCACCAAGTTGTAGATCGACTGCTCGCTGACCAGACCGAGGAAGTGCCGCGCGCGTGCGGCCTCCTGCGCCTGCGCGATGTGCCACCCGGCGAAGTTGGACGACCCGAAGTAGATCACCTTCCCCTGCTGCCGCAGCACCGAGAACGCCTCCCAGATCTCGTCCCACGGCGTGTCACGATCCACGTGGTGCATCTGGAGCAGGTCGATGTAGTCGGTCCCCAACCTCGCCAGCGACGCGTCCGCGGCCCTCCTGATGTGCAGCGCGGACAGCCGACCGTCGTTCGGCCAGTCCCCCATGTCGCCGTACAGCTTGGTGGCGAGCACCGTCTTCTCCCGACGCCGACCGCCCTGCGCGAACCACCGGCCGATGATGTTCTCCGTGACGCCCTCGCCCCGCTGCCACCCGTAGACGTCCGCGGTGTCGAAGAAGTTGATGCCGTGCTCGTGGGCCCGGTCCATGATCTCGTGGCTGTCGGCCTCGGACGTCTCCGGCCCGAAGTTCATCGTGCCCAGGCACAAGCGGGACACGGACAGGCCGGAACGGCCGAGCTTGGTGTACTCCATACCGTCCAGCCTGCCCGAACCCGATCGGCACGACCACCCGGGCAGCCGATCAATCGTCACGTTCCACAAACCGCTCTACAGCAGCGGTTTCCGCGGTTAAGATCCGCGCGAACACCACATGCAGGCCTCGAACGCTGTGTGTGAAAGGGCTTGGGGAGGCCTGCGTGGGGGGAGCTCTACCGAACGACGCCGTGCCACGGGACGGGGCACGGGACGGGGCATCGCTGCCGAACGCCGTGCTGCTCCTGCTCGCCGCCATCGCGGCCTCCGTCGTCGCCCAAGGCGGCTACTACCTGCCCGGACGGCTCCTGTCCGCCGCACTGGTCGCGTTCGCGCTGGTCCTGGCCCTGCGAGACCGACCTGTCCGCCCAGGCATCCTGCCGGTGGCGTGTGCCGGGTTCGCCGCGTGGGCCGTGCTCCGAGCAGTTCTGAACGGCGCCAACGCACTGCCCACGGTCGCCGCCATCGGCTGCCTGGCCGCGGCGGCCTTCGTGGCCCAACGCGCCGACGCGCGACAACGTGACCTGTACGCCTCGGTGGTCGTCGGTATCGGCGCGCTGGTGGCGCTGACCGGCTGGGCCGCCGTGGTGTGGCGGATCCCGTCGTGGTCGGTGGTCGCCGAAGGCCTGGTCCGCGCCGCGTCGACGCTCACCTACCCCAACGCCGCCGCCGCCCTCCTCGCCGCGCTCGCCGTCCTCGCGCTCGCCCTGAACGCCGCCCATCCGCACTCGTTGCCGCTGGCCGGCGCCGCGTACGCGCTGCTGGTCGGGGTCGGCGCGACGCTCAGCCGTGCCGGTCTGCTCGCGTTGGCGGCCGGGTTGGTCGCGTTGACGGTGTTCGGCGGCATCCGACCGACCCTGCGGCACGCCGGTCCGGCCGGACTCGGCGCGCTGATCGCCTTCGGCGCCCTCGCACCGTCCTTCCCGGCGGGATATCCGGCTGAGGCCGGCTTGGCGGTGCTCGGGCTCGTCGTCGGCCTGGCGGTCACGCTCGGGCTCAGCCGGGCGAACGCGATGTTCCGGGTGTTCGGCGTGGTGGTCGGGTCCGCCGCCGCCGTGCTGGTCCCGCTCATGGTCTACCGCCGTGACCTGGAGACGATGCTGCAAGGCCGGATCTCCACCAGTTCACCTGACCGCGGCGGTGCGACGCGGGCCGCGCTGGACCTCGTGGCCGCGCAGCCGTGGGCCGGAGTGGGACCGGGCCGCGGGTGGTTCGTGTTCAGCACACCCGACGGCGCCCGCGTCATGCGGTACGTCCACAACGAGTACCTCCAGGTGCTGGTCGAACTGGGCGCGATCGGCCTGGGCCTCCTGCTGCTCGTGCTGGCAGCACTGGCCGTCACGGTCTGGCGTGGCCGCACGGGAACGCCGCTGTGGGCCGGAGCCGCCGCCGCGTTGGTCGTGCTGCTGGTGCACAGCGGGTTCGACTTCCTGTGGCACCTGCCCGTGATCGTGCTGACCGCCGGGCTGCTCACCGGCCTGGCCGCGTCGCCGGTCCACCACTCCCTACCCGCTGCCGAAACACCCGTGGACGCAGCAGCAGTCCCCACCGCAAAGGAGAAACTGTGAAGCTTTCCACAATCCGAAACGTGCGTCCGGCCAAGGCCGCCGCGGTCCTCGCCGTGGTCGCGGGCGCGATCTTCGCGTCCGTGCTGCCGTCCAGCGCCGACGTGAGCGCCCAGTCCCCGTCCCAGCACGGCCTCCGCATCCAGTCACCGGCTCAACAACTGGCACGCGGTGCGGCCGTCAGAGTCGAGACCCTGGCGACCTGCCCGGCGAACTGGTCGGGCTACATCAGCATCCGGCTGACGCAGCGCGTCGGCTCGGACGTCGCGACCGGCTACGGGTACACGAACTTCGTGTGCACTGGCGGCCTCCAGACGGTCATGGTCACCGTGACCGCGGAGCAGAACGCGTTCCGCGCGAGCACTGCCTACGCCACGGGCAATATCAGTGGCGGCGGCTCGGCCTTCGACGAGCGTGAGATCGAGATCGTCAGGTGACGTGGCGGGGTGGGGCTCGCCGATCCGGTGCGCCCCACCCCGTTAGTCCCGGTACGCCCTGGTCGACGCCTCCAGTGCGGCCACGCACGCGGCGACGGCGGGATGTGCTCCGGCGCCGCGCCGGTAGGTGATGCGGGTGCGTCGGTGGACGTCGAGCGGCAGCAGCCGGACGTCCGCAGGTGGGTGTGTCGCACCGAGTTCCGGCACCAGGGCGACACCCTGACCCGCCGCGACCAAAGCCAGAACGGCGGTGAAGTCGTCGGCATGATGGCGCACCCTCGGCGTGAAACCGGCTGTCTGGCAGACCCTCAGCGCCACGGTGTGGCAGAGCGTGCCCGGAGTGCCCACGATCCACGCGGCGTCGCGGGCGGCGTCGATCGGATCGCCTGTCGCGTCGCCCCAGGTGTCTGCCGGCACCGCGAGGAACACCGTTTCGTCCAGCAGCCGCACCGAATCCACACCGGGGTCGGGCTCGACGGGTGCGGTGTCGTAGTCGTGCCAGAGCGCAACGTCCAGGCGACGATCGCGCAGCGCGTCCGGCATGTCCACAGGATCCAACTCGGTGACCATGAGGTCGAGCGTCGGGTGGTCACGCCCCAACGCGACCAGCGCCGCCGGCAGCAGCGTGGGCACGGCGCTGGGGAACGCGCCGATGCGCACGGTTCCGGATAGGCCGGTGCGTGCGGCGGCCAACGTGGCGGACGCGGCTTCCAGGGCGGCGAGCACGGTCTCGGCGTGCTCGACCAACGCCCGGCCTGCGGGCGTGAGGCTGACGCTCCGGCCGGTGTGTTCGAGCAGCGGCACGCCCGCTTCCCGTTGCAGCGCGGCGAGTTGCTGGGACACGGCGGACGGCGTGTAGGCGTGCGCCTGGGCCACCGCCGCGATGGTGCCCAAGCGGGCCAGGTCGCGCAGGAGTTGGAGGCGTCGGACGTCGAGCATCAGTTCAGCTTACGGTTCTGTTGAGAAATGCGCGCTGGTCCTTCACGGTTCGGGCGGGCAAGGTGCGATCCATGACGCTCACCGGCTTGTACGTCCCGCTGATCACGCCGTTCGACCGGTCCGGGGCGGTGGCCTTGGACGCTCTCGAAGCCCTCGCCAACGAGGTCCTGGACGCCGGGGCACGCGGTGTGGTCGCGCTGGGCACCACAGCGGAAGTCTCGTCGCTCACCACAGCCGAACAGCAGCTGGTGATCGACGTGGCGGCCGGGGTGTGCCGCGCGCGGCAGGCCCAGTTGGTGGTCGGCGCGAACACCCCGCAGGCGCTGGAAGCGTTGGGTGACCGGGACGTCGTGGCCGCGCTGAGCGTGGTGCCGCCGTTCGTCCGGCCGGGCGAGGCGGGCGTGGTCGCCCACTTCACCCGACTCGCCGCCGACAGCCCCGTGCCGCTGGTCGTCTACGACATCCCGCACCGGACGGGCCAGTACCTGTCGGCGGACACCCTGCGGCGTTTGGCGGCCGTGCCCGGTGTGGTCGGCCTGAAGTACTCGCCTGGCGGGATCAACGCCGACACCGTTGCGTTGTTCGCCGACCAGCCGTCCGACCTGGCGGTTCTCGGCGGCGACGACACGTTCATCTCGCCGCTGCTGGCACTCGGCGCCCACGGCGGCATCCTGGCGTCGGCACACCTCGCCACCGGCGAGTTCGTCCGGCTGATCGAGGCCTGGCACTCCGGCGACGTCACCACCGCGCGGCTGGTCGGCGGCGGTCTGGCCGTCATGTCGGCCGCGCTGTTCGCCGAGCCGAACCCCACCGTGATCAAGGCCGTCCTGCACGCCCAGGGCCGAATCCCGACGCCGGACGTCCGCCTACCGCTCCTGGCCGCTCACCCGGACACGACCGAGGCGGCCTTGACCGCCCTCACCGCTGTCGCCCTCACCGCTGCCGAACGCCCGCTCGCCACACAGCGTGGGTGAGCGGAACGCCCGGTCGGTAGGCGAGGTGGGTGGTGGAGGGCGCGTCGAGGACGTGGATGTCCGCCCTGGCTCCGGGTGACAGGTGGCCGATGTCAGTGCGCCGCAACGCTTTCGCGCCGTTCAAGGTCGCGGCGGTGACGGCTTCCTCGATGGTCATGTGCATTTGGAGTACTGCCGTCGTTATGCAATATGCCATCGAGGTGGTGTACGAGCTGCCCGGGTTGCAATTGCTGGCCAGGGCGACGGTCGCGCCCGCGTCGATGAGCTGACGGGCGGGCGGTAGGGATTGGCGCGTCGACAGGTCGCACGCCGGGAGCAAGGTCGCGACGGTGGACGAGTTCGCCAGCGCGTCGATGTCGGTGGCGGACAGGTAGGTGCAGTGGTCGACGCTCGCCGCGCCCACCTCCACCGCCAGCCGGACGCCCGGCCCTTCGCCCAGCTGGTTGCCGTGCACGCGCAGACCCAGGCCCTTGGCACGGGCGGCCTCCAGCACGGCCCGGGACTGGTCCTCGTCGAACGCGCCTCGCTCGCAGAACACGTCCGCCCACCGAACGTGCGGTGCGACGGCATCGAGCATGTCCCCGATCACCAACGCCACGTACTCGTCCGCGTCGGCACCCGGCGGTACGAGATGTGCACCCAGAAAGGTGACTTCATCCGCTTCCAAAGCCGCGATCCGAGCCGATCGCACTTCGTCTACAACATTCAGTCCATAACCGGTCTTGGTCTCGATCGTGGTCGTGCCCTGCGCCACGGCCTCGGCGACGTGCCGTCGCAGATTGTCTGCAATATCCCCATCCGACGCCGCCCGAGTCGCCTCGACCGTCACCGCAATACCGCCTGCTGTATACAATAGCCCGGCCATCCGGGCCTCGAACTCGGCAGTCCGGTCGCCGGCGAACAGCAGGTGGGTGTGGCTGTCCACCCACCCGGGCAGGACCGCGCGACCTGCCACGTCGACCCGCGAGTCGGCGGCGGGTGCGGAGGACGCGGGGCCAACCCAGTCGACGCGGCCGTCGGTGAAGACGAGCGCGGCGTCGGTGAGGCGGCCCAGCTGAGGGTCGTTGGTCGTCAACTCACCGATGCCGGTGATGAGTGTGCTGGTCACTGCCGCACAAACCGCTGCCAGGCGCACGAGGGAAACGTCAACCGGCCCACGTCGGGCCTCTTCGAGTCACGGACCCACACCGCCGGGACCGAGAATGCGACTTCGACGCAATTGCCACCACTGCCACCACCGCTGCGGCTGCTCTTCCGCCACACCGCGCCGGTGAAGTCCACAGGAGACAACGGACGGCCCCTCATTCGTGCTCGGCAATGATCTGCTCGATCAGAGCAACCGATTCGTCCGGACTGAGCGCTCGGTCGAGCAGGTGGTCGAACAGCAGCTTAGCCCGCCACACTTCGGTGGGTTCCTCTACTTGGATGGAGCCGGTCGGGTATTCCACGTACAGGATGGTCCGATCTTCGGGGTCGGGGAAGTCCAGGAGGGTGAAGGAGCTGGTCTGCCCGCCGTGCGCACCGATCTTCCTCGGCAGGACGCGCATGGTGACGGTATCCAGCTCGGCCGTGATCACGAGGTGTTCGAGTTGTTCCCGCATGACAGCGGGGCCGCCGATCGTCTGGTGGAGCGCGGACTCGTCCAGCAGGGCGAACAGGTGCAACGGCTGCTCTTCGTCGATCAGCCGGCGCTGCCGAATCATCCGCACCTGGACATCGGTCTTGAATTCGGTCCTCGTGCGCTTCAGGGCGTCCGCCTCGAAGATCGCCTGCATGTAGGGCTTGGTTTGCAGCAGGCCCGGTATGTAGACAAGCCCCAGTTCCCGGATCTCCTGAGCTTCGGTCTCCAGGTCCACGTACCCCAGGGAACGCATCCCGAACTTCATCCACCATCGCGGCTTCAGGGTGTCGCGGACGTCATCGATGAGGTCGGGGTCGTAGTGGTCGTAGACGTCCATCATCGATCGGGCGAGGTGGACATCGACCTTCGTCTCACCCGCTTCCAGTCGGTAGAGGCTGTTGCGGTGCTTGTCGAGCGCGGCAGCGGCGTCTTCGACGCTCATCCCGGCCGCCTCCCGCATCCGGCGCAAGCGGCGGGCCAACTTCCTGCGGCGAAAGGTCGGGCGAGGTGGGGGCATGTGGTCATGATGCTGAGCGGGTCTGACAACAGTGGGAATCCCGTCACCCGATCAGGCGAGCACGTCGGTCAGCAGCCGCGCGACATCGCCCAACTGCTCGTGCACGCCGTCACGGGCGACGATCTTTCCGCCGACGACCACCATCGACACATCGGACGCGGTCGCGGCGAGGATCAGTTGGTCGGGCTCGGACCCTGCGGTCCGGACTGAATTCATCCGAACGGCTACGAAGTCGGCCGGGGCGCCCACCTCGATCCGACCGGCCTCGGGCCAGCCGATCGACGCGTGGTTCGTCAGCGCCCCGACCAGTTCCGCAGGGGTGAACCGACCTCGTTCCCCGGTGCGCAAGCGCTCGTTGTGCTCCAACGCCCGCGCCTCCAGCAACGGGTCGACCACCGCATGCTGATCACTGCCCAACGACAACGGCGACCCGGCATCCGCCAACTCCCGCGCCGGACCGATCCCATCCGCCAGGTCCGCCTCCGTCGTGGGGCAGAAGCACACCCCGGTCCGCGTCGAACCCAGCAAACCGATGTCCTTTGTGGACAAGTGTGTCCCGTGCACGGCCGTCGTCCGTGGCGTCAACGCACCGGCCTCCGCCAACAACTCCGTCGGAGTCACCCCGTACGCCTCAAGGCAAGCCTGGTTCTCGGCCGGCTGCTCCGACAAGTGCACGTGCAGCGGCCGATCCGGAAAAGCACCCGCCACCAGCGACAACGTCTCGCGCGGCACCGCACGCACGGAGTGGATCGCGGCGCCGATTCTCGTGTTCTCGTCACCGCGCAGCTCGGCCACCCGATCGAGCCACCGGTCACCGGTACCGTCCGAGAACCGCTCCTGCACCCCCCGCACCGGCTGGCCGATCCCACCCGCCAGGTAGCACGCGTCCAACAGGGTGAGCCGGATTCCCGCATCCCGTGCCGCCTGGCGCAGGGCTTCGGCCATCTCGTTCCCGCCGTTGTGCAGGTAGTGGAACTCCCCCACCGCCGTCACGCCGGCCACGGCCATCTCCGCGTACACGGCCCTCGCCAACCGCAGGTACGAGTCCGGAGTCAGGCGCTCCGCCACCGCGTACATCCGGTCGCGCCACGTCCAGAACGTGCCACCATCCGAATGCGTGCGTCCGCGCAACGCCCGGTGGAACGCGTGCGAGTGCGCGTTGGCGAAACCCGGGAACACCATGCCGTACAGGCGTTCCGCCCCCAACGGAATGGTGTCTACAGTAGACAGAGATGCGATGACACCCTTGTCCACCCGCACAAGCACCCGCGACGCGACACCGTCCGGCAACCACACCCGCTCACACCAGTAGCTCTTCATCTGGGCTCCTGTCGGTGGATACCTCGGCGTTCACGCCGGGGAGGAAACCGATGTTTTCGACCGTGTCGGCAGGGTTTACTTGCTGAAATGCTAACGTGCGGGGAATGGCGTCGGTGTCGGTGGTGAAGCGGGCGTTCCGGTACCGCTTTTATCCGACCCCAGGGCAGGAAGTGGAGTTGTCGCGCACGTTCGGGTGTGTGCGGGTGGTGTACAACCGGGCGTTGGAGGCCCGCACGGCGGCGTGGTTCGGTGAGCAGCGCCGGGTCAACTACGTGCAGACGTCGGCGTTGCTGACGGAGTGGAAGAAGACCGACGGGCTGTCGTTTCTCAACGAGGTGTCGTCGGTGCCGTTGCAGCAGTCGCTGCGGCACCTGCAGACCGCGTTCGCCGCGTTCTGGGAGAAACGGTCCCGCTATCCCCCGGCCGGCCGGTGGCATGTGTCGATCCTGGTCGAGACCACCGTCGACCACGCCCCTCCCGTCGACCGCGTGGTGGGTGTCGACGCCGGGATCACTTCCCTGCTCACCCTCTCCACCGGGGAGAAGATCACCAACCCGAGACACGAACGACAGGACCGGGAACGTTTGGCCCGCGCCCAGCGGGCCCTGGCCCGCAAGGAGAAGCTCTCCGCGAACCGGGCGAAGGCGCAGCTGCGGGTGGCCCGTGTCCACGCCCGTATCGCCGACCGCCGGCGGGACCTGCTGCACAAGCTGACCACTCGACTCGTCCAGGAGAACCAACTGGTCGTGATCGAGGACCTGGCGGTCCGCAACATGGTCAGGAACAGGTCGTTGGCCCGCGCCATCTCCGACGCGTCGTGGTCGCAGTTGCGGTCGATGCTGGAGTACAAGTGCGACTGGTACGGCCGCGACCTGGTCGTGGTCGACCGCTGGTTTCCGTCCAGTAAGACCTGCTCGGCCTGCGGGCTTCTGCTGGACATGCTGCCGCTGCGGGTGCGGGAGTGGACCTGCCCCGGTTGCGGGGCACGGCACGACCGCGACGTGAACGCCGCGCGCAACATCCTGGCCGCCGGGCAGGCGGTCACAGCCTGTAGAGCCGGAGTAAGACCGACCCGACGCCAGTCGGCGAGGCATCCGGTGAAACCTCCCTCGGGAGAAGAAGCAGGAACTGCCGGGCGCGAGCCCGGCGGGCACTCCCCTCTTCAGGGAGGGGAGGTTGTCAACGCGCCAGGTGCTCCAACGTCGTCGCCAACGCCACCACACCCGCCGCGCAGTCGTCCGACTCGGCGAACTCGTCCGGCGCGTGGCTGATCCCGGTCGGGTTGCGCACGAACAACATGGCGGTAGGCACGTGCGCGGCCAGGATCCCGGCGTCGTGACCGGCGCCGGTGGGCAAGTCCGGCGTGTCCGACCCGAGCGCACCACGGATGTCAGCCATCAGACCGGGATCGAAGTGCACAGTCCCGCCCCAGCTCTCCTCCGTCACCCGCACCGCGCAGCCCTCGTCCTCAGCCGCCGCACGCGCCGCCGACGTGATCCGGTCGACCACCTCACGGGTGCGCGGCTCGTCATCGGCCCGCGCATCCAGCCAGACGTCCACGGACGAAGGAATGACGTTGGTGCCACCGGGGTTCGGCACAAGCCGGCCGACCGTCGCACGGGCCCCGGAAGTAGCCGCACGCCGCGCCGCCAGCACCATCTGCGCCGCCGGCAGCATCGGATCACGACGATCCTCGATCAACGTCGCGCCGGCGTGGTTGCCCTCCCCGGTGAACGTGTACCGCCACCGACCATGGGCCAGGATCGAACTCGCCAAACCCACCGGCACGTCCAAGCCACGCCCCTGCTCGACGTGCAGCTCGACGAAGGCGCCGATCGACCCCAGTGCACGGTCATCCCGCCCCATCCGCAACGGGTCGAAGCCCGACGCGTGCGCCGCCTCGCCGAACGTGACGCCGTCGGCATCGGTCAGCTTGGCGGCGACCTCCGGTGCGATCGCGCCGGTCATCAGCCGTGACCCGAGGCAGGCGACACCGAAGCGCCCACCCTCCTCCTCCACGAACACGACGATCGCCAACGGCTTCGAAGGCGTGAAACCACGAGCCCGCAACAAGTCCACCGCTTGCAGAGCCGACACCACACCCAACGGCCCGTCGAACGCCCCACCGCCCGGCACCGAGTCCAGATGACTGCCGGTGATCACCGCACCCGGCCCCGGCTTGCCCCACCACGCCCAGAGGTTGCCGTTCCGATCGGGTCGGACGTCGAGCCCCCGACGGCGGGCCTCTTCCGCGAACCACGCGCGCAACTCAAGCTCGACCTTGTCGAAACCGTGCCGCGAGTAGCCGCCACGTCGCCGGTCGCGGCCGACGTCGGCGATGTCCTGGAGGTCAGTCATCGCTGCTCATCGGGATGGGGACGTGCTTCTCGGCGGCGACGTCCACGGCCCGCTGGTACCCGGCGTCGACGTGCCGGATCACGCCCATCGCCGGGTCGTTGGTCAGCACCCGCTCGATCTTCTGCGCCGCCAACGGGGTCCCGTCCGCGACCGTCACCTGACCCGCGTGGATGGACCGGCCGATACCGACCCCGCCGCCGTGGTGCAGGGACACCCAGGTGGCGCCGGAAGCGGTGTTGACCAGGGCGTTCAGCAGCGGCCAGTCGGCGATCGCGTCGGAGCCGTCGGCCATCGCCTCGGTCTCCCGGTACGGGGACGCGACCGAGCCGCAGTCCAGGTGGTCCCGGCCGATGACGATCGGCGCGGACACCTCGCCGGACGCGACCATCTCGTTGAACTTGAGCCCGGCGAGGTGGCGTTCGCCGTAGCCCAGCCAGCAGATGCGGGCGGGCAGGCCCTGGAACTCGACGCGTTCGCCGGCCAGCTTGATCCAGCGCGCCAACTGCTCGTTCTCCGGGAACAGCTCCAGGATCGCCCGGTCGGTCGCCGCGATGTCGGCCGGGTCCCCGGAGAGCGCCGCCCAGCGGAACGGGCCCTTGCCCTCGCAGAACAGCGGCCGGATGTAGGCGGGCACGAAACCGGGGAAGTCGAACGCCCGGTCGTAGCCGCCGGCCTTGGCCTCACCGCGGATGGAGTTGCCGTAGTCGAACACCTCGGCGCCGCGGTCCATGAAGCCCACCATGGCCTCGACGTGGTCGGCCATCGACTCGCGGGCCCGGTCGGTGAACTCGTCCGGCTTGGCGGCGGCGTAGTCGGCCCAGTCCTCCACCGCGACGCCCTTGGGGCAGTACGCCAGCGGGTCGTGCGCGGAGGTCTGGTCGGTGACGATGTCCACCGGCACCTCGCGGCGCAGCAGCTCGGGCAGCACCTCGGCGGCGTTGCCGATGAGGCCCACGGACAGCGCCCGGCCTTCGGACTTCGCCTTCAGCACCCGCGCGATCGCGTCGTCGAGGTCGTCCGCGATCTCGTCCAGGTAGCGGGTCTCCACGCGGCGGCGGGCGCGCTGCGGGTCGACCTCGACGCAGAGCGCCACGCCCTCGTTCATGGTGACCGCAAGCGGTTGCGCGCCACCCATCCCGCCGAGCCCGGCCGTGACGGTGAGCGTGCCGCGAAGGGTGCCGTCGAACCGCTTGGTGGCGACGGCGGCGAACGTCTCGAAGGTGCCCTGGAGGATGCCCTGGGTGCCGATGTAGATCCACGAACCGGCCGTCATCTGGCCGTACATGGTCAGGCCCTCGGCTTCGAGGCGGCGGAACTCGGGCCAGTTCGCCCAGTCCGGCACGAGGTTGGAGTTCGCGATCAGCACGCGGGGCGCCCACTCGTGGGTGCGCATGACGCCGACCGGACGGCCGGACTGGACGAGCAGGGTCTCGTCGTCCTTCAGGTTCGTCAGCTCGCGGGTGATGGCGTGGAAGCTCGGCCAGTCGCGGGCGGCCTTGCCGGTGCCGCCGTAGACGACCAGGTCGTCGGGACGTTCGGCGACGTCCGGGTCGAGGTTGTTGTGGAACATCCGCAGTGCGGCCTCGGTCGGCCAACTGCGGGCGGTGAGGTCGGTTCCCCGTGCGGCGCGCACCATCAGAGGACTCCCTTCCGGATCAGGTCTTCGGCGGCGGCGATCTCTGGCGCGAGGTGGCGGTCCGGGCCGGGGCCCTCGACGTGCTCGCGGAGCTTCTCGACGGCCGCCGCGGTGGCGGGGGCGGGCTTGAGCGGTTTACGCAGGTCCAAAGCACGGGCGGCGGTCAGCAGCTCGATCGCGAGGACGCGGCGCAGGCCGTCGACGGACTGGCGGAGCTTGCGTGCGGCGGACCAGCCCATGGAGACGTGGTCCTCCTGCATGGCGCTGCTCGGGATCGAGTCGACCGACGCGGGCACGGCCAGGCGCTTGAGTTCGCTGACGATCGCGGCCTGGGTGTACTGGGCGATCATGTGGCCGGAGTCGACGCCCGGGTCGTGCGCGAGGAACGGCGGCAGGCCGTGCGAGCGGTTCACGTCGAGCATCCGGTCCGTCCGGCGTTCGGCGATGCTCGCCACGTCGGCGGTCGGGATGGCCAGGAAGTCCAGCACGTAGGCGATCGGCGCGCCGTGGAAGTTGCCGTTCGACTCGACCCGGCCGTCGGCCAGCACCACCGGATTGTCGATGGACGACGCCAGTTCGCGGTCGGCGACGGTCTCGGCGTAGGCGACGGTGTCGCGGGCCGCGCCGTGCACCTGCGGCGAGCAGCGCAACGAGTAGGCGTCCTGAACGCGGGTGCAGTCCGGGCCGCGGTGGCTCGCCATGATCTCGGAGTCGCGCAGGATCTCCGCCATCCGCTGGGCGGACCGACCCTGGCCGGGGTGCGGGCGCAGGGCCTGGAGGTCGGCGGCGAACACGCGGTCCGTGCCGAGGAGGGCTTCCACGCTCATCGCGGCGGTCAGGTCGGCGACGTCCAGCAGGTAGTGCAGGTCCTTGAGGGCGAGGATGAGCATGCCGAGCATGCCGTCCGTGCCGTTGATCAGCGCCAGGCCCTCTTTCTCGGCCAGGCGGACGGGCTGGATGCCCGCCTTGGCGAGGGCTTCGGCGGCCGGGACCAGGTGGCCGTCCGCGTCGTGCACGTCACCCTCGCCGGTGAGGGCCAGGGCGGCGGCGGACAGCGGGGCCAGGTCGCCCGAGCAGCCGAGCGAGCCGAACTCGTGCACGACCGGCGTGATGCCCGCGTTCAGCATCGCCGCCATCGCCTCGGCCGTCTCCAGCCGGATGCCGGTGTGACCGCTGGTCAGGGTCTTGAGGCGGAGCAGCACGAGGGCGCGGACCACCTCGCGCTCGACCGCGGGACCCGCGCCCGCCGCGTGCGAGCGGACCAGGGACTGCTGGAGGGCGGCCCGGCGGTCCGGCGGGATGTGCCGGACGGCCAGCGCGCCGAACCCCGTGGAGATGCCGTACGTGGGCTGCTCGGCGGTGGCCAGGCGTTCGATGTGCGCACGGGCGGTGGTGACCGCCTCGCGCGCCGCCTCCGTGATCTCCACGCGCGCGTCGCCTCGGGCCACGGCGTGGACGTCATCGCGGGTCAGGGGTTTCGGACCCAGCTGCACGGGTTGCATGCACCCATCTCAACCCGGCAGCCGGGTCCGCACGACCCGACGTCCGCCGATCGTGTCTGGTATCCCAGACTCGCCCGGGACTCTTCGGCTAGGGACCGGCCCAGGCCATGTCCGGGTCCGGGTCGACCACCACCGCCTCGGCCGCCGCGATCAGCTGCTCCAGCCCGGCGGACTTCGTGCCGGCCGGCGAGACCTGGAGGTACATCTCCGGGCCCAGCTCCACGACGAGGGCACCGGTGTTGGCGGTGTAGTAGCGGGCCGTGTGACCGCGGGCGGAGAACATCTTCGGCACCGCCCCGTCGAAGTCCCACGGGTGCTGCCTCAACGTCACGCTGTAGCCGACGCCGTCGTGCTCACCCGAGGTGAGGACCTGCCAGCCTTCCGAACTGCCCGCTTGTGCCTGGATGCCGCGCGAGCCGCCCAACGACACCGGCATCCGCACCGGTTCCGGATCCGGGCGCACCGACTCGGCGACGCGCAGGGCGGTGGCGCGGGCGTCCGGCGTGTTCTTCAGGCCGATCGACAGGAACACGCCGGGTTCCGGCTGCCACAGCACGGTCGTGTCACCCGAGACGACGCCTTGTGCGCCGTTGACGGTGACGCGGTCGGCCGCGGGTGCGTCCGCGATCAGGTCCGTCAGCGCGCCCGTGCTCGCGTTGGCGGGCTGCACGCTCAGGTCCAGGTACGGGTAGGTGGGCTTGGCGGTCTGCTCGCCGCGTGCCCAGGTGCGCTGGTTGTAGGTATCCGGGTCGATCACGCGCTGCCGCTCGGTGAAGCCCTCGGGCACCCACGTCGGGCTGTAGCCCAGCGAGACCGTCGGGATCGTCGGCTCGATCAGGATGCTCGCCGACGTGGCCGGTGGCGACTCGGCCGTGGGCCGGCTGACCGTGGTGGCCACGATGGCGACGGCCGCCGCGGTGGCCGCCGCAGCCAGGACCAGGAAGAGCGGTGTGCGGGACTTCCTCGGCCGGCGCAGGGCGACCAGCACCGGGCCGGGTGGTGGGGCCTGGTCGGCGCGCATCCGCAGTGCGTCCCGGATCAGGCTTTCGGTCCCGTTGGAGTCGGTCGCCTTGGAGTCGGTCACAGTTCCTCCTTCACCCGGACGTTCGTGCGCAGCGTGGCCAGCGCGCGGGAGATGTGGCTGCGGACCGTGACCTGGGAGCAGCCCAAGGTCTCGGCGATCTCGGCGTCGTCGTAGCCCTCGTAGAACCGCAGCACCACGGCGGCCTTCTGCTTGCGCGGTAGCCGGTCGATGCGCTGGAGCATCGCCTGGCGCTCGTCGTGGTGACGGGTCTCGTCCGGGCCCGGTGGGTCTATGCCGTGCAGCGACACGTGCGGCTTCCAGCGGCGACGCCAACTCAGGTACTCGTTGGTGACCATCCGCTTGAGGTACGCGGTGGGCGCGTCGAGCTTCGCTATCCGTGACCAGCGCTGTTGGGCCCTGAGCAGGCACTCCTGGACCACGTCCTGGGCGAGGTGCGGATCACCCGTCAGCACGGTGGCGTAGCGCAGCAGCGGGGTGACCTGCCCGGTGGCGAAGTCCTCGAAGCTGGTCGTCATAACCCTCCAATGCGCTTCACCCCGGATTTGTTGAGAATGGGTTTCGTGGGAGGCAGCAGCGAGGTGCCGGCGTTGCGCCGAGGGCTCGCGGTGCTGCGCCTGTTGGCGGGCAGGCCCGGTCCGGTGTCGGCGGCGGCGGTGGCGCGTGAGCTGTCCCTGCCCAGGTCCACGACGTACCACCTGCTGGCGGAGCTGACGGCGGCCGGGTTCGCCACCCACTTCCCCGAGGAGCAACGCTACGGGCTGGGCGTGGCGGCGTTCGAACTCGGATCGGCGTACCTGCGGCACGACCCGTTGGAACGGCTCGCCCGGCCGTTGCTGCGGCGGTTGGTCGACTCCGTCGGGCGCACGGCCCACCTCGGCGTGCTGCACGGCTCGGAGGCGCTCTACCTGGTGCGGGAGCAGCCTCGGCACCCGACCACGATCGTGTCGGACGTGGGCGTGCGGCTACCGGCGCACCTCACCGCTTCCGGGCGGGCCATGTTGGCGCGGTTGCCGGCGGCGCAGGTGCGGGCGTTGTTCCCCGGCCCGTTCGTGGACCGGACCGGGCGTGGGCCGCGGAACCTGCCCGCGTTGCGGCGGTTGCTCGCGCTGGAACGGCGGCGCGGGTGGGCGGTGGAGGACGGGTACGTGACGGCCGGGTTCGCTTCGGTGGCGGCTCCGGTCTTCGATCACGGCGAACGGCCGATCGCGGCGATCACGGTCACGTTCCGGCACGTCTGCGAGGTGGAGTGCGGTGAGACGTGGCCGGAGTTGGCGGTGGAGATCCGACGTGCGGCGGACGAGCTGACCGGCCGGATCGGGGGTCGGGGCTGACGGGGGTGGGAACCCGCGGACGGCCGCGGGTCCCCACATCGGACGGTCAGTTGGGTGCGTGGATCCGGTCGGCGGAGTTCGCGGCGTAGTCCCTCGTGGCGCCGCGGACGAACATCTGCACTGCTGCGTGGTTGCCCGAGAAGTGCTGCTGGATCGAGCCGGTGAACGGTGTCGTGGACGCGTTGCGGCCGTACACGTCGGTGTAGACGGTGGCCGGTCCGGTGTTGCGCACGGTGAAGCCGCCCGGCCGGAACTCGCGCAGCGTGCCCTTGAACGGCGAACGCGGGTCGTCCCACGCCACTCGTTCACCGGTCTGCTGCGTGATCTGGCGGACCGTGTTGCAGTAGTCGCCGCGGATGCCGTCGTAGCAGAGGTCGACCTGGCGGGCGAGCCGGTTCGGCTTGCTCGCGTCGTAGTAGCGGCTGGGGTTGAGCACGTAGAACAAGGGCTGGATGTTGAACGTCAGCTGCGAGGTGGTGACGGAGACGTTCGAGAACCAGAACTCGTGCAAGTCGTTGGTGTCGAACGGAACCTCCGTGCCCGTGATCACCTCGAAGTGCGTCTTGCCCTCCCGGATCGCCTGCACGCAGCTCGCGTCGGTGATGAGCCGGCCGAGGGAGCGGGTGTCCGACGGGGAGTCCGCGGGCACGGCCGCGCCGACGTTGGTGAACTTGTTGTTGAACGGGCCGGGGCAGTCCGTGGCGCCGAACCCACCCGGGCGGCCGTTGGGGATCAACGCGGTGAACCGGGCCTCGCTGATCTGGCCGTTGTCGTTGTGCGAGCACCGGTTGTAGTAGATGAGCTCGTGCGCGTTGTTGGTGAACGCGTCGGGCGAGTGGGTGCCCTGGTGGAACTTCAGCAGGATGTCGCACACGGCGATCGTGGTGCCGCTGGGCGGGAAGAAGCTGGTGCCGTCGTCGCCCTGCTTGACGTTGGAGTTGTTGACCGCCAAGACTTTGTGCCCGACGTGGTCCTCGTGCCGGTGCGCGCCACCGGGGTTGGCCGACATCATCACTTCGCTGGTGTAGCCGAACGGCGCCCACTTGGCCGTGGAGAAGAGATCCGACGTGCGCGGGTCGTCACCGTGCTCGTGCCCGAACGCGCAGCCGCTCGCGTCGCGCGGTGGGTGCCACGTCGGGTAGACCTTGCCGTCCGGCCCGTAAGTCCAGTACCGCGCGTGGATCTCGCGCGAGCATTCGTTGGCGCGCGGGGTGTAGCCGCTGCCGCTGGACGACGCGACGATGTCGTACGCCATGCTGGTCCGCGCGTCCGCCGGCGGCAACGACTTGCCCCAGTTGGGGTTGTCACTCGGCGGGACGGACGTGGTGGACGTCGGGCTGGTGGACGTGGGGCTGGTGGACGTGGGGCTCGATGTCGTGGACCCGCTTGACGTCGTGGTGGTGGTCGTCGACGGCGCGCCCGTGCACGTGGTGCCGTTGAGGGCGAACGAGGTCGGCGCGGGGTTGCTGCTGCTCCACGAGCCGTTGAAGCCGAACGACGCGGTGGCCCCGGTCGCCAGGCTGCCGTTGTAGGTGGCGTTGCGGGCGGTGACCTGGCTGCCGCTCTGCGACGCGGTGGCGTTCCACGCCTGGGTGACCTGCTGGCCGGAGGCGAAGCTCCACGTCAGCGTCCACGAGCTGACCGGATCGCCCAGGTTGGTGACGGTGACGTTCGCGGTGAAACCGCCCTGCCACTGCGACGGGACGGCGTACGTGACGGAACACCCCGTGGTGGCGGCCCGCGCCACGACCACCCCGCTACCGACGACCGACGCGGCGACCGCCGCAATCGCTAAGAATCTTGACCGGTATCGACGAGAATGCATTCTGCCCTCCACAAAGGAAATGGCGGCGGAATGGCGGTTCCGGGACCGATAAGAGGCCGAGGACGGCGGTGCGGACAGTGTTCGACCGACCGCGAGCGGTTGTCAACGGTTCGCGTAATGTTGCGAAAACGCTCGTGGGCCGGGGTGATCACCCCGGCCCACGCGTGCGAAACGATCAGAGGCTGAACGTTCAGAGGCTGACGGTCTTCAGGAACTCCGCCGCGACGTTGGCCACGGTCTTCTTGTCGACGTCCACCTGCTTGACCAGGTCGGCCAGGTTCTCGGTGGTGAGCGCCGCGGAGACCTTGTCCAGCGCCTCCTTGCCCTTCGCGTCCACCGCGTCCGAACGCAGCAGCGGCACGATGTTCTGGGCCGGGTACATCGTCTTCGGGTCTTCCAGCTCCACGAAGCCGTTCGCCTTGATGTCGGCGGACGTGGTGTAGAGGTTGATCACCTGCACGGTGCCGTTCTTCAGCGCGTCCACGGTGATCGGACCGCCCGCGTCGGTGGTCTTGATCTCGGTGAACGTCACCCCGTACAGGTCCTTGATCTTCGCTTCCCAGCGCTGCTGCCATTCACCGGCCGCGCCGAGCACGTACTTGCCGGACCCGAGGTCGGCGATCGACTTCACGCCGCCGTCCGCCGTGGCCTTGGTGACCACCAGGACGTCCTTGTCCTCCGCGTCCGACTTCTTCAGCACCTCGAGGCCCGCCGGCGTCTTCGACTTCAACGCCGCGTAAACGGCCTCCGCCTCGGTCGTGGTGTTGGTCTTGTCGAAGTAGTTCAGCAGGTTGCCGGTGTACTCCGGCACCACGCCGAGCGACTTGTCCTGCAACGCCTTCACGACCAGCTCGCGGGCGCCGATGCCGGGCTTGACCGACACGGTCGCGCCGGTCGCCTTCAACGCGCCGGCGTAGATCTCGGCCAGGATCTTGTTCTCGGTGAAGTCGGCCGAACCGACCACGACCTCACCCGACGCGGCTTCCTGCCCGGTCCCGCCCAGGTCCTCTTTGGACCCGCAGGCGGAAACGACCAGGGTGGCCGCGGCGACGATGACGGCCAACGTGCGCTTCATGCCGGACTTCCTGCTTCCTACTCGCTGATCAAAAATGATCATTCGGATAATTCGCTCTCCGCCCACGACGTGGACTGGAGTCCAGGATCGGCAGTCTGATCCGATCGGCGATCGGCCCGTTCCCGCACTATGCTTCCCACCCGCCGGTAGGGGGTGTGCAAGGTGATGTCGGGGTCACCCACTCGATGCAGGACGTTGATCGCTGCCGCATGGTCCGCCTGCCACACCACCCCGCACCGGGTGCAGTGAAGCCGGTCCCCGCTGCGGCGCCCGAGAGCGTCGCAGCAGGGCACGACTTGTGAGGTGTAGGCCGCATTGACCAGCGTGAGCGCAGAACCTCTGCGCTCCGACACATTCATGAGCGCCTCGGCGGTGACACCCTTGGTCCACGCCGCCAGACGCCGGTTGACGTCGCGGCCACGACGAACACGGCCGGTGAACGTCCTGGTGAGGTCTTCTGCCGCGACCAACGCGGCTTTGTCGACCACAGCGTGCACCGCACGGAACGTAACGGTGCGCACCGTTTGCCGCCAGCGGGACGAACGCCGGTCCCTCTTGGCCGTGCCAAGATTGTGACGGGCGATCCGCTGCGCCTTGTCGTGGCCGCCCGCGCCACGGTCCCTCTCCGCCACGGACCGGATCTTCGCGCGACGCACGTTCCGCACCTTGCGGTGATCGGACTCCGAGCTGAGCAGGCGGCCCAGTTCGGTGCCGTGGTGCACGCCGTCAGAGTCGGTGAGCACTTCGGTATAGCCCTTGTCCACCCCGATCTCACTGCCGCCCGCCGGCCGCTTCGAGGATCTCAGGGAGAACGCGTCGATCTGGTAGTGCACCTCGACTCTCTTGTCGCGCAGGATGAGCCTCAGTGTCCCAGATGGAGCCACGGTCGTGTCCAGCGGAATCAACACCGACTGGCGCCGCTCCACGCCTGGAACGGAGAGCCAGGAATCACCACCCCCGGTGAGGGTGAAGGTGCGGTACTGATCCGAGCGGATCACGATCTGGTTGTGTGTCCGGTTACGGCCGCGTTTCCGGTGCTTGCGCATCAACCTGGAAAGGAACGGGTCCTCGGCCCAAGTGTCGGTCTTGAGAGCGGAGAACAGGCGCTTGCGCTCGGCAACGTCCACGACGCGACGGCTCACCACCTTGCGGACGTGTGCCTTGGCAGCGGCGCGGTTCGCGGTGATGTCCCCGACTGCGTCCCGCAAGGTCTCCTTCCAAGCGTTGGCCAGTACCCCGAACCGGGCGGCGGTGCCCGCGGCCATCCACTGGTCACGAATCTGCCGGTCCGAGAGCCGACTACCCGACACAGACCCGTATCGCTGCCACACCTCGCTGCGAACACGGCCCAACCGGCGGGCCTGCTCGACCAGCAGTGCGTACTTGCCCGCGTTGAGGTTCCGGCTGTAAGCGATCCGGGTGACCTTCACCTGATCACCTCGCCGGACATGGGGCGGACTCGGTCGGCGGAACCCGCCGATGCAAGACATGCTGCACCACCATAGCCAACCCTGCGCGACAACGATTCATAACCGCGCTTGGAACACGGGCTCCGGGTTCGACGTGCGCGCAGTTCATCCACGGCGCTTCAGTTGCGTCCACTTCGACCGCCCTGCTCACGCTTTCCTGCCCGCTCGGGCGGACAGCCGCACACCCGCGGGGACGACGAGCTTGCCCACGCCCGCGAGCACCGCGTCCAGCGCGACCGCGAGCAGCGCGATGAGGATCGCGCCGCCGACGAACTGCGCGTAGTCCAGGACCCGCACGCCGTCCAGGAGGGGACGCCCCAACGTCTCGATGCCCACGTACGCCGCCACCGACGCGGTGGCCACGACCTGGAGCATCGCGTTGCGCAGACCGCCGATGAGCAGCGGCAGGGCGTTCGGCACCTCTACCCGCCACAGCCACTGCGTCCCGGTCATGCCCATGCCGCGCGCCGCGTCCACCACACCGCGGTCCACGTCCTGGATGCCCGCGTACGTGCCCGCCAGGATCGGCGGCACGGCGAGCACGATCAGGGCGATCAGCACACCGACCGTGCCGCCGCCCGTGATCAGGTACAGGAACGTCACCAGGCCCAGCGTCGGCAGCGCGCGCAACGCGTTGCTGCCGCCGACGAGCACCACCCCGCCGCGCCCGGTGTGGCCCACGAACAGGCCGAGCGGCACGGCGATCAGCGCGGCGCCGAGCACCGCGCCGACGCAGAACAGCAGGTGGACGCCGACCCGCACCGGGATCGACTTGCCGCCCGACCAGTTGACCGGGTCGACCAACCACGCGAACGCCTCGGCGAAGATCATGGCTTACCCACCAGCACCCACGGGGTCAGTCGGTTGCGGAGCAGCACCAGCAGCACGTCGACCACCAGCGCCAACACCAGGGTCAGCACGATGCCGACGATGATCGGCGCGAGGTAGCGCTGCTGGAAGCCGTCGGTGAACAGCGTGCCGAGACCGCCGGTGCCGATCAACGCGCCCACGCTGACCAGGCTGATGTTGCTCACCGACCCGACCCGCACGCCCGCCGCGAGCACCGGCACGGCCAGCGGCAGCTCCACCGTCAGGAACCGGCGCCACGGCCGGAAGCCCATCGCGGTGGCGGCGGCGATGATGTGCGACGGCACCGCGTCCAGCGCCTCGGCGACCGGCCGGACCAGCAGCGCGGTGGTGTAGAGGGTCAGCGCGCTGATCACGTTGATCGGGTCGAGCACCCTGGTGCCGATCAACGCGGGGATGATCGCGAACAGGGCCAGCGACGGGATCGTGTAGAGGACGTTCGACAACGCGATCAGCGCCGCGTTGACCGGCCGGAACCGGTGGCACAGCAGGCCGAGCACGATCGCCAGCGCCACCGACACGACCAGCGGCACCAGTGACAGGTAGACGTGTTCGAGCAGCCGGTCCAGCAGCGCCGCCCTCGTGCCGGCGTCGCTCAGGTAAGTGCCGATGTCACCCACGGCGGCTCTCGATCACGTCCAGCACCTGCCGGGCCGTGACGACGCCGGCCAGCCGTCCCTCGGCGTCCACCGCGACGCCCAACCCGGACGGCGACGACAGCGCGGAGTCCAGCGCGCCCCGGATCGACGCGCCCACCTCGTACAGCGAGCCGCCGGGCACGACCGACGCGTCCGGCGCGACCCAGCCCTGCGGGCGCTTGTCCGCGTCCACCACCAGCCGCCAGTCCGAAGAGGACTCGAACGCTGAACCTTCGGGTACGGTGGGCACCTCGACCACTTCGACGCCCGATGAGTCCACAAAGGACAGGCTGCGGTAGCCGCGGTCCTTGCCGACGAAGTTCGCCACGAAGTCGTCCGCCGGCCTGGTCAGCAGCACGGACGGCGGCGCGTACTGGGCGAGGAAGCCGCCGGTCCGCATCACCGCGACCTTGTCGCCGATGCGGATGGCCTCGTCGATGTCGTGCGTGACGAAGACGATGGTCTTGTCCAGCTCGGCCTGGAGCCGCAGCAGCTCGTCCTGGAGGCCTTCGCGCACCACCGGGTCGACCGCGCTGAACGGCTCGTCCATCAGCAGCACCGGCGGGTCCGCCGCCAGCGCACGGGCCACGCCGACGCGCTGCTGCTGGCCGCCGGACAGCTGCACGGGGTAGCGCCTGCCCAGCTCGGCGGGCAGTCCGACCAGCTCCAGCAGCTCGGCGGCACGCGCACGCGCCTTGCGCCTGGTCCAGCCGATGAGCAGCGGCACCGTGGCGACGTTGTCCAGCACGGTCCGGTGCGGGAACAGGCCGGCCTGCTGGATCACGTACCCGATACCGCGCCGGAGCGTGGGCGGATCCACGCCGAGCACGTCCTCGCCGTCCACCAGGATCGTGCCGGACGTCGGGTCGAGCATCCGGTTCACCATGCGCAGGGACGTGGTCTTGCCGCACCCGGACGGTCCGACGAAAACGGTGATCGTGCCGGCCTCGACCACCAGGTCCAGGCCGTTCACCGCGGTGGTCCCGTCGTCGAACCGCTTGGTCACGTCGCGGAACTCGATCACCCGTGGTCCTCCTGCCGATGGGTATCAAGCGTCGCCCGACCCTAGCCCGTTGGTACGACCGTGGCACGGCGTTCCACACTTCGGTCAGTAGGCTGCGTCGTTTGTGGCCACTGAACCAGTACGCGCCCTCCTGACCGAACGCGGTGCGCACGCCCGCAAGCTGCGGCGCGTGCTCGACCTGCTCGCCGGCGACTGGCACACGTTGGCCGAACTGGTGCGGCTTCCCGCCGTGCCGCGGCGCACCGTGCAGGAGCTGCTGACCGCGATCGGCGACGACCTGGAGACCAGCGGCGACCGCTTCCGGCTGGCGTCCGCGAAGGCTGCCGACTACGCGGCGTTCGGCGCCGGTGAAGACCTGGTCGACCCGGTGGACACGCTGGTGTCCAGGCACACGTCGGAGCTGCGGTCGATCCTGGCCGACATCGCGGACGTGCCGCCGCCGTTGTCCGCGCTGGACCACGTGCAGGCGACGGCCGAGACGGCGTTGAAGCGCGCGCTGTGGTTGGACACGACGTACGACCTGGCCGGGCGGACGTTGCTGTGCCTGGGCGACCACGACCTGACGTCGCTCGCGGTGTGCGCGGTGAACCCGGACGTCGAAGTCGTCGTGGTGGACGTGGACGACCGGCTGCTGGAGTACATCTCGACGCGTGCCGCGGCACGCGGGTGGTCGGTGCGGACGGTGCACGCGGACTTCCGGTTCGGCCTGCCGCCCGCGCTGCTGGAGTCGGCGGACCTGGTGTTCAGCGATCCGCCGTACACGCCGGAGGGCATCGGGCTGTTCGCTTCGCGGGCGATCGAGTGCCTGGCCGACATGTCCCTCGGACGAGTGCTGCTCGCTTACGGGTTCAGCGACCGGACGCCCGCGCTGGGGCTGAAGGTGCAGCAGGAGTTGCAGCGGCTCGGGTTGGTGTTCGAGGCGATCCTGCCCGCGTTCCACCGGTTCGACGGTGCGCAGGCGATCGGCAGCGCGGCCGACCTGTACGTCTGCCGGCCCACGTCCCGCCGTTCGACTTCCGCGGCTTCGAAGACCGCCATCTACACGCACGGGCCGCAGTCGTTGGAGTCGTCCGGGCCGGGCTCGACGGCGTTGGCGGCCCTGGTCGACCTCGCTCCACGTCCCGAGTCCTCACCCCCGCCCAAGCCGCGCGCGCCGGGGTGGTCGGACCCGATCGGCAAGGGCGCGGCGTCGTTGGCGGTCGACCTGTCGGGTGATCCGGGGCCGTGGCTGCTGCGCACGCTGCTGGCGTGCTCGCCAGGTCGGATGGCGGCGCTGGTGCCGAACAACCACCCGGACGTGGCGTCGGCGGCGGGGCAGCACGGGCTGACGTCGTTGGTGGACACCAGGTTCGCGCTGAGGTTCCTCCGGTCCACTCCGGACGGGAAGCACTGCGTGGTGGTGGCGGATCAGGTGCTGGCGGGGACGTTGGACGTCGGCGGGTTGGCCGTGCGGGAGGTGCTGATGCGGGCGCACGGGAAGTTGGGGAACGTGTGGCGGGAGGCTCTGGTCACCGTGACGCACGGTGCGTTGACGAAGCGGGAGGCTCGGGAGCGGATCGGGGAGGGTGACGACCTGGAGTTGAGGTTGATCGACCTGCCCCGGCACCGGATCGCCGCCCTGCTGCCCTTGATCCGCGCGTCGGCGTCCCAGTAGTGGCGTTCGGTGGGGGTAAGGCGCTGGAATTCGGGCGAAATCGCAGCGTCCCGGCTGCTGTCGGCGGTAACTTGCGGTCGAACCTGGAGGCACGCGCATGAACCAACCCCACGGCGGCTGGCAGCAGCAGCCCGGTCAGCCACAGCCGGGTCAGCCACAGCCCGGCCCACAGCCCGGCCCTCAGCCCGGTCAGCCGCAATCCGGCCCACAGCCTGGGCCACAGCAACCGGCCCAGCAGCCCTATCCCGGTCAGCCGTACGCCGGCCAGCCCAATCCGGGTCAGCAGTACCCGGGACAGCAGTATCCGGGACAGCAGTATCCGGGCGAGCAGTATCCAGGTCAGCAGCCCTACCCCGGCCAGCCGCCGTACGGGGGACCGCAGCAGCCTCACCAGGGTCAGCCGTACCCCGGCCAGGCTCCGTACCCCGGCCAACCGCCGTACCCGGGTCAACCGGGCCGGCCGAACACGGCACTGCCCGTCATCGCCGCACTGCTGTACCTGGCCTTGGGGATCTTCGCCCTGGTCGCCGCAGTGCTGATCATGGCCGGGGGCGGGAGGGTGCCGCACTCCATCGCGGTCGGCTACCTGGGCCTGCCGTTCTCCGGCCCGTTCCTCGGCAGCTTCGACGCGGTCCTCACGATCTCGATCGTGCAGGCGTCAATGACCGTCATCCTCGCCGTGCTGCTCGCGTGCCGTGTGCCCGGTGTGCGGTGGGTACTGCTCGTGATGTCGCTGCTCGCCGCGGTGCACTACGCGCACGTGGTCGTGGAGATCATGTCGTTCCTCCCGATCTACCTCGCGGCGATCCCAGCGATCGCAACCCTGCTGTGGCTGGTCGCAGGCCTGCTCTCCGCACTCCCCGCAACGGGCCGCGCGATGCGAGGCGCAAAGCCGAAAATCCCCCCACCCCCGATGCACGGCCCGCCACCGGTCCAGGGCCAGTGGGGCTGAGTCACCGGAACTACTGATCCACCGGTTTCGCCTCCGACTGCTGCTTAGCGGAACGCCGCGGCTGAAAGGGCACGATGGGGCTGGTCGCCGCGTAACCCACGAAACCCAACGCCACCAGCAACAACAGGGGCAGCAGCCAATAACCCGTCGTACTCAGGTTCTCCGGCCGCCCGAACGCCACCAGGTCATACCGGTCGAACACGAGGGTTGTGCGATCACCGACGTCGCCTACATCGGTCTCTTTTTCAGTAAGCGTGACCGAGTCAAGACGCCGGTCGCCACACTGCAACGTGTAATGCCACCTCTCGGCCTTCTTGGCCGACGGCCGCTCCAAACGCGTAGCCAGGATCTCGCACTCGGACGCCTCCCCGAACGACGACAGCCATGCGGGCCAAGCAGTCGCACCGGCACCCAGCAGAAGGCCGATCTCGAGGACGAACGCGGCTAGAATAATCCGGCCACGAACCCTCATCATCATGACGGCGAAGGGGAACGCGACACCCATCAACAGCCCGGCGATGCTCGCCCATTCGAACCTGCTGTTGCTCCCCAGAAAACTGCCGGCGATCGCACCGAACACGAAAAGAATCGCCAGGACCGTCCCGACGCGCCTGCTCTTCACTCGTCCAGGTATCCCGTCTGTCGCTTGAAATGATCGTTCCCGCCGCGTCCCTCGTTCTCCACCTCGTCCTGCTTCGACGCCTCACGGGCGAGGTCTGCCGCCAGCTTGGTCTGGAACGCGCCGTCCGTGACGCTCGGCAGCGAGTGCGGCGCCACCGTGCCATCGGGACGGGTAGCCGGCTTGAAAGGCGTATACCCGTCGACGGCAGCTTGGCCCCGGTTCGAGCTCAGGTGTGGCACCTTGTCGGTGGCCTTCTGCCAAGTGTTCCCGGCGTCACCGTAAGCGCGACCGAACTGCCTGCCCGCGTCGGCGAGCTTGGTGCCCGCGTCCCCCAGCGTCGGCCGCGCGTTGCCCCAGTCCTCCATCCGCTTCCCAGCGTTGTCCAAGCCCTCGAACTTCACTCCAGGGGTGTCCGGCACCCGCGCCCCGGCCGCCTGCGTCGTCCCGCCACCGGCACCCTTGCCGAACCGGCCAAGGCCCTTGAGCACGTCGCCGAGCGAACCGAACAAACCCTTCAACCGCCCCATGATCCGCGTGATGACCCGCATCAGCTTCGCGATCTGCTGGGTGATCTTGCCGAGCACGACGGCGGCCCGACCGACCGTCCACGCGGCGAACGCGGCGATAGAGCTGCCGAAACTCACCACCGAAGTGGCGAGGGCGATGGCGGCGTTGCGGATGACTTCCCAGATGAGCATGGCGATCAGGTCGCGGATCATGCCGCGCACCGCCGCCGTGATCGTGCCCGCCGTGGCGACCTGCTCCGCGACCGTGACGCACGTCCGGCTCAGTGCCAGCGTCTCGCCGACCAACTGTCCCTGACTCTTCCGGAACGCGTCCGCCGCACCTTGCTCCCAGCCGCTGACCTGAGACTCCACTGCGTCGTGGTGTGCCTGCGCGATTCCATCAAGCGTGCCCGCAGCCTGGTTCCACTTGGCCACCGCTGCTTTGATCTTGTCCGCGTTGCCTGCCAGCCAGTCGAGCGGCTCGCGCAGGAAGCTGATGTGCTCGATCAGCCACCCGATGCCCGCCGTGGCCAACGTGCCGAGGGGATCAATGGCCAAGCTGAGCAGGTCCAAGCCGGCGGCAGCGGCGTTCAGCCCGATCTCGGTGTAATCGCCATCCCCCAAGCGGTCCCACGAGTCGAATGTTTGCATTATCGACTCGACCGGACCAGCGCCCGCGTAGTTGTCCGGGGCAGCCGGTTTGCTGGAGTCGATACCGGTGATCAGTCCGTCGTCACCCATCAGGAACCTCCCGGGAAGCGCTGACGGTTCTCGTCCTCGACGTTCTCGTACCCCACCGCGGTAGCGTCACGCCGACGAGCCGGCCAACGCTTCCAACCGTCCCAGGATCCGGCTCAACGCGTGCAGCAGCCGCATGATCTGACCGGTGATCCGTTCCAACACCGCAGCCGCACGACCCACGGCCCAGCCGGTGAACGCGGCCACCGACGTACCGCCGCTCGCCTCCGCCATGGCCAGCGCGACAGCGGCGTTGCGGACCACCTCCGACACGAACATCCCGATCAAGTCCCGGACCATCCCGCGCACAGCCGCCGTGATCGTCCCGGCAGTCGACAGCTGTGCGGCGACCGCGGCACAACGACGGCTCGCGGCACGGGTGTCGTCGGCCGTTTCGCCGTGGGGTTCATCGCGGGCGAGGCGGTCGAGGTCGACGGCCGCACCACGCCACCGACCGACCGCGTCCCTGATCCGGTCGCCGTCGCCCGCCAACCAGTTCAGCGGGGCGTTCAGGAACCGGACGTGCTCGACCAACCACCCGATCCCGGCCAACGGCGCCAACGGGTCCAGCACCAGACCGAGCGTGTCCAGCCACGCGGACGCCAGCTTGAGGTCTGGATCCGGCGCCCACTGCTCGTCCGCTTCACGAGCGGTGCCATCGGTCGGTGAGGGCACGTCGGCCGGGGATGGCACGCCCACGGGCAAAGGCCGGCGGATGTCCTCGGCGACCCGGCCGGTCAGGTCGCACGCGCCCTCGGCGAAGAACCCGGCCAACAACCCGAACGCGTCCGGCTCGACACCGCCCACCCCGTCGACGATCAGCCCGCGCCGCTCGTCCGCCGTCGCACGCGGCCTCGCCTCGATCCCGCTCACTGCCGCGACGGCCCGCCGGTTTCCACCGGGGACCACAGGCTCCGCGGCAGCTCCGATTCGGACCCCGAAGACGGCACCGGCAGAACAGGCACAGGCACCGCCGAAGGCGAAGGCTCGAACGAGGTCATGAACTCCATCGCCGCGGTACCGCCGAACTCCGGCTCCACCACCGCCGCCACCTGCTGCGCCACCTCGGCCCGCGCCCGCCGCACGGTCGCCATCACGACCGCGCCCAGCGCAGCGTCGGACGCCCCTTCGGCCGGCAATGAGAACGAGATGTCCCGCAACGCCCCATTGGGCGCGACCGTCACCGTCACCCAGCCGTCGGGCGAACTCACCGTCGCCTCCACGGCACGGATGCCGTCCTGCACTTGCTGCGCCCTCCTGGCCAGGTCACGTGCCTTGGCCTCAAGGTCGGCGATCATGCGTGCCGGGTCCACCCGATCGTCTCCCCACTCCAAGACCTTCACCCGATCTTGGAGTATTGCGGATCAACCGGCACGGGGGATGTGCAACGGGCCAAGTGCCAGCACCGCGCGGAACTCCTTGGGCGGCACGGGGCGGGAGAACAGCCACCCCTGGTACGCGTCCACGCCGACACCGCGCAGCACGTGGAACTGCGTCGCCGTCTCCACGCCCTCCGCCACGCACTTGCGACCCATCGCCCGAGCCATGTCGACGACCGCCTTCGCCACCGCGAAGTCCGACGAGTCGTTGCCCACACCGGAGACGAACCGGCGGTCCACCTTGATGATCTGCGCCGGCAGGTCCTTGAGCCGGGCCAGCGACGAGTATCCGGTGCCGAAGTCGTCCACCGCGAACCGGATGCCCCTGGCCGCCAGCTCGTCCATCGTCGCGCGCACCCGTGACGGCAGGTCCACCAGCGCGGTCTCCACCAGCTCCAGCACCACCCGGTCCCACGGGATGCCCGCCTCGGCGATCGTGTTGGCCACGATGTCCACGAACTCCGGGTCGCCCGGCACCAGACCGGCCAGGTTCACCGCGACCGACACCGGGTGCCCACCGGGCTCCGGCCAGGTCGAAGCCTCCTTCAACGCCGTCCGCAGCACCCACCGGTCCAGCTCGCGCAGCAGGTCGCCCTGCTCGGCCACGGGCAGGAAGACGTCCGGCGGCAGCAGGCCGCGGTCCGGGTGCGGCCAGCGCACCAGCGCCTCCGCGGTCTGCACCACGCCGTCCACGCCGACCACCGGCTGGAAGTGCAGCGTGAGCCCGTCGTGCGCCAACGCGTCCCGCAGCTGGCCTTCCAGGTGCACCTGCCGGTCGGCCGACGCGATCAGCGCCGCGCTGGCCAACGACACCCGGCCCGCGCCCGACCGCTTCGCCTCGAACATCGCCGCGTCCGCGAACCGCAGCAGGTCGTTGCCGGTGGCACGGGAACCGTTCGGCACGGCCGCGCCGATCGACGCCGACACCCGGACCAGCTGGCCGTGCACCGGCACCGCCGTGCGCAGCAGCCCGGCGACCCTGGTCGCCAGCGCGTCCACGCCGCCGACCCGGTCGATGTTCTCGCAGATGATCACGTACTCGTCACCGGACAGCCGGGCCGCCGTGCAGCTCTCCGGCAGGCCGCCTTCGAGCCGCCGCGCCAACGCCACCAGCAGCTCGTCGCCCGCGTCGTGACCGAGGGAGTCGTTGACCCGCTTGAAGTTGTCGATGTCGCAGAACAGCACCGCGACCTTGGACCGCTCCGGCGACTCCAGCAGTTCGGCCAGCATCTCCTTGACCAGCGCCCGGTTCGGCAGGCCGGTCAGCTCGTCGTGGGTGGCCTGGTGGCGCAGCGCCTCGGCGGTGCGGCGGCGCTCGGTGATGTCCTGGAACACGATCAGCCAGAACCGGCGGCCGTCGTCCTGCACGGACAGCGCGATGTGCAGCTCGCAGTACACCTGCACGCCGTCGCGGCGGACCAGGATCCGCTGCGGGATCTTGTGCGTGCGCTCGGCGTCCGGCGCGGACATGCTGTCGATCGACGGCAACGGGTTGCCGTTGTCGTCCGGGTGGGTGAGCTGGCCCGCGGTCATGCCGCGCAGCTGCTCCAGGTCCATGCCGAGCAGGTCGCACAGGGCGTCGTTGGCGTCGACCAGCCGCTCGCCCTCGTCGAACAGGCCGATGCCGACCGGCGTCAACGACACCAGGTCCGCGAACCGCTGGCTGGACCGTTTCATCCGCGTCTCGGCGGCACGCTGCTCGGTGATGTCCTGCGCGGTGCCGACCGCGAGCGGGCGGCCGTCCGGGCCCTTGACCACGACGCCGTAGGAGCGGAACACGCGCGTCTTGCCGTCACGGCGCACGATCCGGTGCTCAAGCTGGATCGGCACCTCCTCGGTGGCCAACTGCTGCCACAGGTCGTCCACCCAGCCGCGGTCGTCGGGGTGCACGAGGTCGAGGTAGGTCTGGTAGCGGGTGTGCTCGTCGCGCGGCACGCCGAACAGGTCGGTCAGCATGTCCGACCACACGACGTCGCCGGTCTGGAGGTTCCACTCCCAGACGCCGAGCTGCGCGGCCTTCTGCGCGTCGGCGAGCCGGCGGCGGTCGTCGCGGAGCTGGCGTTCCAGCGCACGTGCCTCGGTGACGTCCTGGATGGTGCCGTGCAGCCGGCTGATCTTGCCGGACTCGAACCCGGCCCGCGCCCGGCACACGTAGACGCGCTCGCCGGACTCGCTGCGCACCTCGGCCTCGAACGTCTGGTCGCCCGCGCCGTCCTTGACGTCCAGCAGCTTGCGCCGCAGGTCCGCCAGCAGGGGACGGTCGTCCGGGTGCACGCCGCACAGCAGGTCGTCGTTCGGCACGACGCCCATCTCGGCGTACATCTCCAGCAGCACCTCGCTGCGGTGCACCGCGCCGGTCTCGACCTCGTAGCTCCAGCTGCCCATGCGCGCGATGCGCTGCGCCTCCAGCAGCCGGGCGCGCTCGGTCTCCAGCGCCTGGTCGGACCGCCACTGGTCGGTGATGTCGCGGATGTAGCCGGTGATGAACTGGGTGCGGCCGTCCGACCTGAGCTTCGCCTCGGCCACGCCGCGGATCCAGCGGAGCTGACCGTCCGAGCGGGTGATGCGGTAGACGATGTCGATCGGGTTGCCGTCGAGTTCGCGGTTCGCCCAGTAGCTCGCGACCATCTCGTAGTCGTCGGGGTGCACCACGTCCAGCACGGCCTGCGCGCCGGGGACCACCTCGCCGGGCCGCACGCCCATCATCTCGTAGTGCGACTCGGACCAGACCGTGACACCGGTGTCCGGGTCGTACTCCCACGAGCCGATCTGGGCGACGTTCTGCACGGTGCGCAACCTGCGTTGCTCGTCACGCAGGTCCTCGGCCGCCTGGGCCAGGTCGGACACGTCCACCAGCAGCACGGCGTGCAGACCGGTGCCGGGCACCTGGGTGCGCACCACGCGGACCGGGAGCAGCGAGCCGTCGGCCTGGTGCAGGCGCAGGTCCTCGCCGGTGCCGAGCAGCAGCTCACCGAGCGACCGGCCGACGAGGTCGTCGGCGGCCCGCGCCTTGGTCAGCGCCACCGCGGCGGCGCTCGCCCGCATGACGACGCCCTTGGGGTCGCACAGAAGCGAGGGAGCCTCGGGCAGCGCTATGCCGTCCAGCTCCACCTCGCCGTTCTGCGGACGCGCAGACTCGATCACCACCGGAGCGCGTCCTACCCGCTTGGGCACGGTCTCACCTTCCCGTGTCTACGGCAGGGATGACCGGCCCGACCGCACCCGATAGCGGACCCCATGTAGGGCATCCCCCCTCCAAGGGCGAATATTCACCCTAGGAGAGGGGACGTTATCGCTTCGGAGCGTCATCGCCCACCCCTCAACGGGCTAACGAAACAACTCGTTCGCGGTTTCGTTGCCTGCCGACGGGTACGGACGGATGCGGCCGGAGCTCTCCCAACTCCGACGGAGTCAGGCTACTCCGTCCTGGCGGGCTGCCAAGGCCACAGCCGCGGCCACTTCCGGTCCGACCCGCGGGTCCAGCGCGCTCGGCACGATCCGGTCGACCGCGAGGTCGTCCGCGGCGACGGCGGCGATGGCCTCCGCGGCAGCCAGCTTCATGCCCTCGGTGATCCTCTTCGCGCCCGCGTCCAGCGCGCCGCGGAAGATGCCGGGGAACGCGAGGACGTTGTTGATCTGGTTCGGGAAGTCGCTGCGGCCGGTGGCGACGACGGCGGCGTGCGGCCCGGCCACGTCCGGGTGCACCTCGGGGTCCGGGTTGGACAGAGCGAACACGATGGAATCACGAGACATGCTCGCGATCAGCTCTTCGGACACCTTGGACGACGAGACGCCGACGAACACGTCCGCGCCGCGCAGGGCCTCGGTGATGCCGCCGCGCAGGCCGCTGCCGTTGGTGACCTCGGCCAGCTCGGCCTTCACCGGGTTCAGCGCTTCCCGGCCCGCGTGCACGATGCCGCGCGAGTCGACCAATGTGACCTCGCCGATACCCGCCGCCAGCAGGATCTTCGCGCAGGCCACACCCGCCGCGCCGGCGCCGGAGACGACCACGCGCTGGTTCGCGATGTCCTTGCCCAGCACGGTGTTCGCACCACGCAACGCGGCCAGCACCACGACCGCCGTGCCGTGCTGGTCGTCGTGCATGACCGGCACGTCCAGCGCCTCGATGAGCCGGGCCTCCAGCTCGAAGCAGCGCGGCGCGGCGACGTCCTCCAGGTTGACCGCGCCGAACGACGGGCGCAGCCGGACCAGCGTCTCCACGATCTCGTCCACGTCCGTGGTGTTCAGCACCAGCGGGATGGAGTCGAGGCCGCCGAACGTCTTGAACAGCGCCGCCTTGCCCTCCATCACGGGCAGCGACGCGCTCGGGCCGATGTCGCCGAGGCCGAGCACCGCGGTGCCGTCGCTGACCACCGCGACCAGCCGGTGCGCCCACGTGTACTTGGCGGCGAGGCTCGGGTCGTCCGCGATCGCACGGCTGACCCTCGCCACACCGGGGGTGTAGGCGATGGCCAGGGCGCGCGGGTCGGCCAGGGACGCGGTCGCGCCGATGGCCAGCTTGCCGCCCTCGTGCGCGCGGAAGATCTCTTCGTCGGTCAATTCGGTGGACGTCTGCGTCGAATTCACCGGTTTGTGATCCATCCGGAGTGGGTCGTTCAATGCGGTCACGGAAGTCCCTCCTGCGGTGCGCGATACCTGCGGCGCACCGGGACCGGCGTTGTCACGCGGGTCGACGGGGCCTGCTTCGGACTCGTCCACGCGGTCTGCGGGACGGTCCTGGGGATGGTGTGCGGGCCACTATGGCAGCGACGCGGACGCCTGTCTGCGGTGCGGATCACAGTTTCTCCGCAGGTCAGAGGCGCTTTCGCAGAACGTACGTCCGGTTTTCTAGACCGACCGGTCAGTTTCCGCAGGCAGGATCGGTCCAGAAACGGGGCGTTCTAGGGTGTGCGCCATGCAGGCACGTGAGCTGAAAATTTCCGGCGCATTCGAGTTCACCCCTTCGGTGTTCCCCGACGACCGCGGTCTGTTCGTCGCGCCGTTCCAGGAAACCGCGTTCGTGGCCGCCGTCGGTCATCCGCTCCGGGTCGCGCAGACCAACCACAGCGAGTCCCGCCGCGGTGTGGTGCGGGGTGTGCATTTCGCCGACACGCCACCCGGTCAGGCGAAGTACGTGTACTGCCCGCGCGGACGGCTGCTGGACGTCGTGGTGGACCTGCGCGTGGGGTCGCCGACGTTCGGCGAGTGGGACGCGGTCGAGCTGTCGTCGGACCGGTTCAACTCCATGTACCTGCCCGAGGGGCTGGGCCACGCGCTGATGGCGTTGGAGGACGGCACCATCACGGCGTACATGTGCACGGAGGGGTTCAACCCGAAGGCCGAGCGGGCCGTGCACCCGATGTCGCTGGACCTGCCGTGGCCGGCCGACGTGACGCCGTTGCTGTCCCCGAAGGACGCCGCCGCGCCGACGTTGGCGGAGGCGCGCGACGCCGGACTGCTGCCGTCGTACGACGAATGCGTGGCGTGGTACGAGAAGCTGCGGTACTAGCGCTCGGGCGGCGAGCGCTCTAGCCAAGGCGTCGCGGGCGTGGCCAGAGGCGGATCCGGATCACGCCCACCACGTCGGCGGCGCCCAGCGTGCGTGAGTCGGTGGAGGCGAACGGGTTGTCGCCCTCCACGTGCCAGCCCTCGCCGTCGCGCCGGACGGCCCGCTTGACCGACAGCTGATCGGGTCGCGCCGGCCACCTGACCAGCACCAGATCGTTCGGTCGCGGAGTGGTCCCGTAGCGGACCAGGACGACGTCCCCGGACCGCAGCGTGGGGACCATGGACGGTCCGACCACCCGAACCAGTGGCAACGGATTGCCTTCGGGCCGTGCCAACGATCACCTCCACCTGCTCGCGCCGGGGCCCCGGAGTAGGGTTCGTCACGTCGGAGCATCCACTGTCAGGGAGGAAAGATGCGACTTCTGTCGCGCATCCGTTCACTCCGCCGCCCGCTCCTGGAGGCCACCGCGCACTGCGACCTCCCGTGCGGTGTTTACGACCCGGCCCAGGCCCGGATCGAGGCCGAGTCCGTCAAGGCGATTCAGGAGAAGTACCGGGCGAACGAGGACCCGGAGTTCCGCGAGCGCGCCGTGCTGATCAAGGAACAGCGCAGCGAGCTCGTCAAGCACCACCTGTGGGTGCTGTGGACCGACTACTTCAAGCCGCCGCACTTCGAGAAGTACCCGGAGCTGCACGACCTGTTCAACAAGGCCACCAAGGCCGCGGGCGCGTCGGGCACGAAGGGTTCCATGGACCCGGCGAAGGGCCAGGAGCTGCTCGACCTGATCGCCCAGATCGACAAGATCTTCTGGGAGACCAAGGCGGCAGCCTGACCGCACTGTTCTACCCGGCGCTGACCAGCGGAAGAGCTTTCAGCTGGTCAGCGCCTCTTTTCTGATGGTGATGAGAGGCGTGACCAGGACATGGCAGCTACCGGTGACTTCACGACCGTCCGCATGGGCAGCGCTACCTGATGGCATCGCCGGTCGAAGCCCAGGTGCTCCTCTGCGACGCCGCCGTGAGCGACCCCTCGGGGAAGCTCCACATGCTCGGCGCGGGCTGGAGCACCATCCGGACGCCGCTGTCCCCGCACGCCGTCGCGGTCCTCTTCCGCATCCCGTGGGACCGGGCCAACCAGAAGATCGACTTCTCGCTGAAGCTGCTCGACTCCGACGGGCACCCGATCCAGCTGCCCACCCCGGAGGGTCCGCAGGAGCTGGGCGAGGAAGGCCAGATCGAGGTCGGACGCCCGCCCGGCGTCACGCCCGGCAGTCCGCTCGGCGGCGCCCTGGCCCTCTCGATCCCCCCGCTCCCGCTGCCGCCCGGCCGGTACGAGTGGCGGCTGCGCATCGCCCAGACCGACATCGGCACGTCGTTCGAGGTGCTGGGCGCCGCCTGACCTGAACCCGGCCGCGGTCACTCGGCCGGGTGGTCGACCGTGACGACCACGTTCCCCTTCTTGTGCCCGGTGTCGACGTGCCGGTGCGCCTCGGCGATCCGGGCGAACGGGTATTCGCGGTCCACCACGATCCGCAGTTCGTCGGCCTCGATCAACTCCTTGATGACGGCGAGCTTCTCGTTCTTGCCCACGGACATGCCGAAGACGACCCGCTTGCCGCGCCGCGCCGACGTCCACAGCGACCAGAAGACGTTCACCAACCCGTCGGTCGACAGATAGCGCCCGTTCTTCTTCAGCGCCGGTTTCGCCCGCGGGAACGAGCTTCGGCCGACCGTGTCGAAAATGACGTCGTAAGTGTCGGCGTGACGGGTGAAGTCTTCCTTCGTGTAGTCGACGACGTGGTCGGCGCCCAAGGACCTGACCAGTTCGACGTTGCCGGGTCCGCACACGCCGGTCACCTCGGCCCCGAAGTGCTTCGCCAACTGGACCGCGTACGTGCCGATGCCCCCCGAGGCCCCGTTGACCAGGACCCGCTGACCGACGAGCACCCTGGCCTTGTCCCGGAGGAAGTACAGGGCGGTCGTGGCGCCGTCGACCGCCGCGACCGCCTCCGCGAACGACCGGTTGACCGGCTTCGGCGCCAACGACCCCTGTTCCGGCATCAGGCAGTACTCGGCGTGGCCGCCCAACGCGAAACCGGTGAACCCGAAGACCTCGTCACCCGGCTTGAACCGCCGCACGTCGACCCCGACGGACTCGATTTCCCCGGCGACTTCCGTGCCGGGGGTCCGCATCCGCCGTCTCGGTCTGAGCAGGCCGATGACGACCCGCCCCCACAACGGCTTTCCCTGGCGCATCCGGGACTCCGCCGTGGTGACGGTGGTGGCGCGCACCTTGATGAGGACTTCGTTCTTTCCCGGCACGGGTTTCGCGACTTCGCGGACTTCGAGAACGTCCGGCGACCCGAATCGGGCGTGCACGATTGCTTTCATGACGTACCGTACCGGGCTATTCCTTAAGGTTTCCTCAGCCTTCCGTGATAAGAGCCAGGCATTCGGAACCGCGATCACGGTGCGTGCCGCGGCCGGTGCGATCGGTGCCCCGCCCTGTCCCCGGACGGGGCCCTCCGTAAGCTCGGGCCCGTGACCTCACACGTCTACCTGCTCCGGCACGGCCAAACCGAGTGGTCCGAAAGCGGGCGGCACACCGGGCTTACCGACGTCCCACTGACCGAGACAGGCGTGCAGCAGGCACGGCGCGCGGGGGCCGTGCTGGCCCGCCTGCGCGGCACCGACCTGCCGCCCGCGCTGGTGCTGGCGAGCCCCCGTCAGCGCGCCTGGCGGACGGCCGAGCTGGCCGGCCTGCACGACATCGAGCAGACCGAAGAGCTCGCCGAGTGGAACTACGGCGACTACGAAGGCTTGACCACGCCGCAGATCCGGGAGACCGACCCGGGCTGGACGGTCTGGACGCACGCCGTGCCGAAGGGCGAGACGCACGACGAGGTGCACGCGCGCGCCGCCAAGGTGCTGGACCGCGCCCGGCACGCGTTGCAGAGCGGTGACGTGGTGCTGGTCGGGCACGGCCACTTCAGCCGCGTGCTGATCGCCACCTGGCTGACCCTGCCGCCGAGCGAGGGCGTCCACTTCGGACTAGACCCGGCGGGCACCACGGTGCTCGGCGACGAGCGCGGCGACCCGCAGGTGCGCAGGCTGAACGTGCCCGCGTGGGAAGTGGACGTTGACTGATCCTCGCGTCCGCCGCGTCCGCGAGGAGGACGTGCCCGCCGTCGTGGAGCTGGTCGAGGAACTGGCCGAGTACGAGCGGCTGCGGCACGAGTGCCACCTGACCGCCGAGCAGCTGCACGACGCGCTGTTCCGCCCGTCCCCCGCGCTGTTCGGCCACGTGGCGGAAGTCGACGGCCGAGTGGTCGGCATGGCCCTGTGGTTCCTCAACTTCTCCACGTGGCGCGGCACGCACGGCATCTACCTCGAAGACCTCTACGTCCAGCCGTCGCGGCGCGGCAGCGGACTGGGTGAGGCGCTCCTCCAGGCCCTCGCCGAGGAGTGCGTCGCCCGCGGCTACTCGCGGTTGGAGTGGGCGGTGCTCGACTGGAACGCCCCGGCGATCGGCTTCTACAAGTCGCTCGGCGCGATCGCGCTGGACGAGTGGACCGGCTTCCGCCTCACCGACGACTCGCTCACCCGACTGGGACTGGGCGACTGACGGCGGTCTGCCGGATCAGGCCGATCCACCACACGACCGTGAACGCGATGACGGTCGGGTTCTTCACGAACAGCAGCACGGCCAGGTAGGTCTGCCGCGCCGCCTCGGGCAGCAGACCGCCGATGCCCTGCTCGGCCCCGAGGTCGAACACCAGGAACGCCGCCGTCAGGAACACGCCCTGCCACACCAGGCTGGGCCAGTGGCGTGTCGCGAACGCGGTGAAGTTGTTCCACCGCAACCGTTCGCCACGGGTCGCCAGCCGCCAGATCGCGACGACCAGCAGGACCCGTGCCGCCATCACGACGACCTCCGACGCGAACGCCACCCCGCTCGGCACCTCGTCGGCCCAGTTCACCACCACGAGCCGCTGCACGGACGCGATCAGCGACAACCCGACGACCACCGGCCAGTGCCGCAGGTAGAACCGCCCGGCCCACCTCGGCACCTCCAGCGCCAGCCTCAGCTCCGACATCCCCGCCAACTCCCTCAGTAGGTAAACCTTTTAGTTCAGTGTACTGAAATATCGGGCGCGGTAAAGTGACCGGCATGGACGGCCGGGATCTCGGACGCGAGCTGAGCACCGCTGTGGTCGCGTTCCACGAGGCCGTGGGCGCGCACCTGGGCGTGACGGCGGTCGACCAGCGCGCGCTCGCGCTCATCGGCAGCAAGGGGCCGATGTCGGCGGGCGAGCTGGCGAAGGAGATCAACCTGACGCCCGGCGCGATCACCGGCGTGGCCGACCGGCTGGAACGCGCGGGCCTGGTGCGGCGCGAACCCGACCCGGGCGACCGCAGGCGGGTGGTGATCAGCGCGATCCCCGGCGCGTTCGGACAGGTGTTCGCGGGTCTCTCGGCGGCGATGGACGACGTCGTGGCGCGCTACAGCCCGCAGGAGCAGCAGGTCATCGCCGACTGGGTGACGCGCACGGTCGACGTGGTGAAGGAGCAGACCAGATTGCTCAGCGCGGCCGGAAAGCCCGCTGCTGGTCGACCGTGATCCGGCGCACGACGGACGCGAGCGCGAGGGCGGCCACGGCGAGGCACACCGCGCTGGCCCACGTCGAGCCCGGCAGGCCGATGAAGGCGACCGACTCGGCGCGCTCGGCCCTGATCTCCCGCGCGCCGGTGAACAACGACAGCAGCAAAGACCCCCACCACAGCACGACCAGCACGGTCACGGACGTCCGTCGGTCCGGCGACGTGCTCGCCCGGCCGGTGTCCAGCACCACCCGCATCGGGATGTAGGCGCAGGCCAGCGGCACGAACCAGCCAGCGACCGACCACAGCGGGCTGAACTGGTGCTTGCCGCCCACCGCGTTGTGCCGCGCGCGGAACAGCCAGATCAGCATGAGCACGGCCGTCGCCATGAACTGCATCAGGAACATCAAGGGCGCGAACCACTTGACGTGCAACAGCAGGGCCATGCCCGCGTCGGCGACGAGCAGCACGATCAGCGGCACGTGCAGCGTGGAGACGTCCCTCCACCGCGGCAGCGCCGGCCCGCCGTACTGCGCCGGCCCGTAGTGAGCCGGCCCGTAGTGAGCCGGCCCGTAGTGAGCCGGCCCGTACTGAGCGGGTGCGTACTGGGCCGGCGCGACACCGCAGTTGCGGCAGTGGGACATACCCGCGGCGAACGGCGCCCCGCAGTTCGGACAGTGCATCGATCCCCCCGCGAGAACCACCGCGAAACCACCGTGAAATGCGGCCGCCGCATCGTAAGCACGCGGCAGTGCCGCCCGGATCAGCCGTTCGACCGCTTGACACCGACGGCGCCGTAGGAAACCGCCTCCGCGCCGGTCTCCGGCTCGGCCTCGCCCCGCCACAGCGTCGCCAGCACGAGTCCGGGCTCCACCAGGTCGAACCCGGAGACCATCGCCTCGACCTCCGCCTTGGACCGGGCCACGACCGGCGTCATCGTCTCGACGGCCACGCCGACCAGCTTCGCCACCAGTTCCGGCTGCTCGTCGGCGGTGAGGTGGCTGAGCACGAGGTAGCTGCCGTCGGCCATCGCGTCGCGGTAGCGGGCGACCAGCTCGGCCGGGCGGTCGTCGTCCGCGATGTACGGCAGGATCGCGACCATCAGCACGGCGACCGGGCGGGACAGGTCGAGCAGGCCACGCACCTCGGGCGCGTTCAGCACCGCGTCCACGTCCCTGATGTCGGCCTCCGCGATGGCGGCGCCGGCGTTGTCCCGCAGCATGGTGCGGCTGTGCGCGACGGTCGCGGCCTCGTTGTCCACGTACACCACGCGGCACGTCGGATCGGCCTGCTGGGCGACCTCGTGCACGTTGCCGGCGGTCGGGATGCCGGAGCCGAGGTCCAGGAACTGGCGGATACCGCGCGCCACGCACAGGCGCACCGCCCGCCGCATGAACGCGCGGGTGTGCTGGACCATCTCCGCCGTCGGGACCCTCTTCATGGTCTTCTCGGCGAACTCGCGGTCGACCGCGAAGTTGTGCGCCCCGCCCAGGTAGTAGTCGAACAACCGGGCCACGTTGGGGCGCTCGACATCACCGTTGGTCGACACCCACCTCGGGGGGTTCTGCACTGCGCACCTCACCCTGCCTGCACCCGGAGCGGCGCGAACGCCTGCCAGACGGTATCTGGCTACTCCGTTCGTGTCCATCCGCCAACCGTGAACACGCAGGGTGATTGTGACGGGTGAGTGACCCGGATTCAAACCGTGGTGCCCCGGCCGAGGGGGCGACGCAGGGGGAGAGTTCGAGCCCCCACGGCCGGGGAGTCGGGTCACACGCCGGCGTAGGAGGCGATCCAGCTGCGGTAGCGGGTGACGGCGGTGTAGTTCGAGCGGGACGAGCGGTCACTCGTGGAGGCGACGCCCACCTGGTAGCGGCGGCCGTCGACCGGGCTGGTGGCGAACATCGGGCCGCCCGAGTCGCCGCCGGCCGCGATGCCGTCGATCCGGGACACCGAGATCGCGATGCCGCCCCGGTAGTCGCGCCCGTTGACCGAGGTCACCCGGGTGTTGGCGTACTTCAGGTAGCGCGACTGGCAGTTGATCTCCGGCTGGTTGGTGCAGGTGGCGCCCCAGCCGTAGAGCTGCACGGTCTGGTTGACCGCCACGGCGGTGGTCGTGCCGAGCGGCGCGTAGGTGCCCGCGACGGACCGGTCCAGCCGCGCCAGCGCCAGGTCGGCGGACGGGTGCTGGATGATCTGGACGGCCGTGGCCATCGTGCCGCCGGTGGTCTGGTCCAGGCTGCCGATGCGGAACGTGTAGGTGCCCGAGCTCGCCACGCAGTGCTGGGCGGTCAGGACCCAGGTCGGCGCGATGATCGTGGCCGAGCAGTTCTGCTGGCCGTTGCGGAACAGGCGGGCGGCCCACGGGGCGTTGGACGCCGTGCCGCCGCCGATGATGTACGGCTGGATGTCGGACTCGGGTGTGGCGGAGGCCGCCGGTGCCAGCGCGGTCAGCGCGAACGCCGACAGCAGTGCGGTAGTGGCTCCGACCAATGCGGACAGGGCGCGATGGAGTCGCATGGAGTTGTCACCTCAACGAACGCAGGGATGGTGAATTCACCACCCACAGCGTCACCTGTTGGAGTGAAGCTGGCTACCCTCCGTTAGTCGGCGAACACACAGCCGATGGTCGGCGGCCGAATGCGCTATCGGCGGGCGGTATGGCCCGGCGGTATGCCCGGCCGTCCGGCCCGGTTCAGTCCTCGTCCTGGTCCACGCCCAGCGCCCAGCCGCGCACGGGATTGGTGAACAGCAGCACGAGCGTGAGCACGGCGTACACGCCCAGCAGCGAGCCCCAGAGCTGCCGGTCGGACGGCCCGTACATGTACCAGGCGACGCCCAGCAGGAGCAGCTGCACGACGATCGAGGGCGTCCGCCCCCAGTGCCGGCCGAGCACCAGCCCGCCACCTGCCGCGAGCACACCGGCCGACAGCACCGCGAAGTAGGCGGCCTCGCCGAGCACCTCGCCGTACTTCTCCGCGTCGAACGACCGCACCACCAGCGCGACCGCGAACGCGAGCCCGACGAGACCCTGCAAAGAGGTGAGCGCGCCCGCTACGCGAACCGCTGGTGGGACCTTGCCCTGGGTCGACACGCTGGCCCTTTCCTCACGGTGCGTACTCGTCACGCATCGTAGGCCACCCGGTTGGCGAGTCCCGTTCCGCCGCCGCAGGGGCGAAGATCACAGGAGTCTTCGGCGAGCCGGCGGTCGGGTCGGGGTGCACTTGTCGAGACATCCGGTAATGCGGTGGGTAGAAAGGAGATGTGGACCACTTTCGTGCGGTGGGTGCCCGCCTAATGGGTGATACGCGACCGGCTCGAGGTCACGCGCTGTCCTACGCTTCAGTGGTGCGCGCACTTCTGGTGGTCAACCCGCAGGCGACGGCGACCACGGCTGCCGGTCGGGATGTGCTGGCGCACGCGCTGGCGAGCGATGTGAAGCTCGACATCGTCGAGACGGATTACCGCGGCCACGCGGCGGATGCCGCCGCGCGTGCGGTGGTGGACGGGTACGACCTCGTCGTGGCCCACGGCGGCGACGGAACCGTCAACGAAGTGGTCAACGGCGTGCTGCGTGAAGGTACGCAGCCGGGCCTGCCGATGCTGGGCGTGGTGCCCGGCGGGTCGGCGAACGTCTTCGCGGGCGCGCTCGGCCTCCCCCGCGATCCGGTCGAGGCGACTTACCGCCTGCTCCAGGCCATCGAGCACGGCACCAGCCGCAAGGTCAGCCTCGGGCACGTGACGGCGGCCGGCACGGGAGCGGACCACGCCCGCTGGTTCACCTTCAACGCGGGCGTCGGCTGGGACGCGGACGTGGTCGCGGGCGTCGAGGAGCAGCGCGCCAAGGGCCGCCAGGCCTCACCCTCCCTGTACGCGCAAACCGCGCTGACCAGTTACTTCAGCCAGCGCCGGCGGCGTTCCACGCTCACCGTGAAGATCCCGGACGAGCCCGCGTTCGAGGACGTGCGGCTGGCGTTCGTCTCGAACACCGACCCGTGGACGTACCTGCGGGACAAGGCGATCCGGCTCAACCCGAGCACGTCGTTCGACGGCGGTCTGGGTCTGTTCGCACTGCACGGTGTCGGATTGCCGACAGTTCTTCGCTATGTCACGCATCTTCTGGCCACGGATGGGAACCCCAAAGGCGGGAACCTCCTGCGGAGGGACGACGTTGAGTACGTCCGGGTGACGAGCCCGGAACCAGTCAACCTCCAAGTGGACGGCGACCTGCTGGGGACCTGCACCGAAGTGGAGTTCACCGGCGTGACGGGCGCGCTCACGGTGGCTGTGTGACCGTGGTGTGACCGGCCCGGTACCAATCCGCGATTTTGTGACCTGCTGTGACACCACTGTGTGCACGACCACGTGAACTCAGTCGATCTTTCGGGTGAGTTCACTCACCGGGTTGGTGCTAAACCCTTGACATCCCCGCCGTTCGTGAAAGCATTCACAAGCACCCCAAAACCGACCGCTGACGAGTGGCGCGCTTTCGCGCGCGCCTAGCTGAGGAGTAGTTCCAATGGACTGGCGCCACCGCGCGATCTGCCGCGACGAGGACCCCGAGCTGTTCTTCCCCGTGGGGAACAGTGGTCCCGCGCTCCTCCAGATCGCCGAGGCGAAGACCGTCTGCCGCCGTTGCCCCGTCGTCTCCGACTGCCTCACTTGGGCACTGGAGAGCGGCCAGGACGCCGGTGTGTGGGGCGGGATGAGCGAAGACGAGCGTCGCGCTCTGAAGCGTCGCAACGCCCGCACCCGGGCCCGCAGCAACGCCTGAGTGCCACACAGAGCACAGACGAAAGGCCCGACACCGTGCCAGGTGTCGGGCCTTTCGCTTTGTGTTGCACACCCTCCCGCATGACGCACGTGACACCGCTGAGGCAGGTCGTCACGTGTGCACGGGGAGCAGTCTAACGCCGCGCTCTGAGGGGTACGCGCAGGACCGCCTCTGTACCGCCCCGGGGCCTCCTCCGCAAGCTCAAAGAGCCCCTGAGTTCGGATTCCACCAGAGTGCGCACGATCTGGAGACCGAGCCGGTCGGTGCGCTCCAGCGAGAAGCCCTGCGGCAGGCCGCGGCCGTCGTCCGAGATCACCACGTCCAGCCACTTCGCCGAGCGCTCGGCGTGCACGACGACTTCGCCGCGCTGCCCCGCCGCATAAGCGTGCTCGAACGCGTTCTGCACGAGTTCGGTCAGCACCATCACCAACGGGGTGGCGAGCTCGGCCGGCACGATGCCGAACTTCCCCTCGCGGCGCACCACGACCTGCGATTCGGTGGCGGCGACGTCGGACATCATCGGGATGACCTTGTCCACCACGTCGTCCAGGTCCACCCGCTCGTCCACCGACATGGACAGCGTCTCGTGCACCAGCGCGATCGACGTGACCCGGCGGACCGACTCGGCCAGCGCCTCGCGCGCCTCCTCGCTGCTGGTCCGGCGGCTCTGCAAGCGGAGCAGCGCGGCCACGGTCTGGAGGTTGTTCTTCACCCGGTGGTGGATCTCGCGGATCGTCGCGTCCTTGGACATCAGCGCGCGGTCCCGCCGGCGGACCTCCGTGACGTCCCGGCACAGCACCAGAGCGCCGGCCGCACTGCCGCGTGGACGCAACGGCAGGGCTCGGAACAACACCGCCGCGCCACGGCGGGACTCGGCCTCGATGCGCATGCTCGGCTGGCCGTCGAGAGCGGACCGGATGCGCTGGGCGACCTCGGTGGCGTCGAACGGATCGCCTATCAGGGACCTGGTCAACGGGGCCAGGTGCACGCCGACGAGGTCGGACGCGTGGCCCATGCGGTGGTAGGCGCTCAGCGCGTTGGGGCTGGCGAACACCACCGCGCCGGACGCGTCCAGCCGGATCAGGCCGTCGCCGACGCGCGGGCTGGTGTGCACGTCCGGGGACGGCTCCGTGGTCGGGAACGTGCCGTCGGAGATCATCTGGCACAGGTCGGCGGCGCTGCCGAGGTACGAGATCTCCAACGGGCTCGGCACCCGCGGCACGGCCAGGTTGGTGTTGCGGCTGAGCACCGCGATGACCTCGTCGTGCCGCTTGACCGGGATCGCCTCACGGCGGACCGGCACGCCCAGGTGCCAGCGCGGGTCCTCCTCGCGGCAGATCCGCGACTCGGTGATGGCCCGGCGCAGCTGGGGGTGCTCCTCGACGTCGACCATGCTGCCGACGACGTCCTCGGGGTGCGCGGTCGGCGCGGTCGTGGGCCTGGCCTGGGCGACGCACAGGAACGTGGCGTCGTCCAGCGGCACCCACATCAGGAAGTCGGCGAAGCTGAGGTCCGACAGGAGCTGCCACTCCGCGACCACCAGTTGCAGGTGGTCGACGGCGGCGCCGGAGAGCTTGGTGTGCTCCGCCAGCAGGTCGGTGAGGGTGGACAGCTACTCCACCACCGCGATGAGGTCGCCCTCCTGGACCACGTCCCCGGTGGAGACGGCGATGTGGGTGATCCGACCGGAGCCCTCAGGGAGGACCGGGATCTCCATCTTCATGCTCTCCAACAACACGAGGGTGGTCTCGTGCGTGACCTCGTCGCCTTCCTTGACGGCGATCTGAGCCACGTTCGCGACGATCTCGGCACGGATTTCCTCGGCCATGGTCCTCCTTCGTTCGAGACTCATCCAACCACGATTCAGACCCGGTGCCGTGCCCAGGTGACCGCGTGACACACTGTCGGGAGGTAGTTCGAGCACTAGGAGAACCCCATGTCGAAGCGTGCCCGCAAGCGCCGCGACCGCAAGAAGGGTGGCGCCAACCACGGGAAGCGCCCCAACGCCTGATCAACTTCACGGCGTGCGAAGGCCCCGGAGCACCCGCTCCGGGGCCTTCGACCTTCCCGGGTCTTTCTGGGGTCCGCTTTAGGGGTACCCCCGCGAACTCCCGGCCGTCAACTGCTCGACGGCTCGGTCGCCGTGGTGGTGGTGACCTCCACCTCGACCTCGACCGTCGTCTGCTCGGTCGCCTGGTACAGCCGGGCCCGCAGCCGCCGCTTCAGCTCCTCGGGCGCGTGCTCGCCGCCGCACTTGCGGGCCAGCAGCGCCTTCAGGTGCTCCTCGATGCCGTACTGCTCAAGGCAGGGGTGGCACTCCTCCAAGTGGTGCTGGAGCAGCGACTTCCGCCGCTCGTCGCACTCGTGGTCGAGGAACAGGTACACCTCGGCCAGCACCTCGGAGCAGTCCGTTTCGTGTGGTTTGCCGCAGCTCATCAGCCCGCCACCTCCTGCTGCCGACCGTTGCGCAGGAATCCGCGCTCCCGCGCGGTGTCCGCCAACTGGTCCCGAAGCTGCCTGCGGCCCCGGTGCAACCGGGACATCACGGTGCCGATGGGGGTGCCCATGATGTCTGCGATCTCCTTGTACGCGAAGCCCTCGACGTCCGCGAGGTAGACCGCGATCCGGAATTCCTCGGGCAGGCGCTGCAAGGCTTCCTTGATGTCCGAGTCCGGCAGCAGGTCCATCGCCTCGACCTCGGCCGACCGCAGCCCGGTCGACGTGTGGCTCTCCGCCTGCGCCAACTGCCAGTCGGTGATCTCGTCCGTCGGCTGCTGGATCGGCTGGCGCTGCTTCTTGCGGTAGCCGTTGATGTAGGTGTTGGTGAGGATGCGGTAGAGCCAGGCCTTCAGGTTCGTGCCGGCCGAGAAGGACGCGAAAGCCGCGTACGCCTTCAGGTAGGTCTCCTGGACCAGGTCCTCCGCGTCGGCCGGGTTGCGGGTCATCCGCAGGGCGGCCGAGTACAGCTGGTCGAGCATCGGCATCGCGTCGCGCTCGAACCTCGCTGCGCGTTCCGCCGTCGTCTCGTCCGTCGGCGTGGCCTGCGTTCGCGTGGCTGGCACCGCGCTCCCTTCCCACCCGCTGGTCAGCGCGGTGGTCTGAACTGGCTGGGACGCAGTCGAGGATACGCGGCGGTCGCCCGGCCGGCAGTGAGCCGAGCCACGCGGCGGACGTGCCTTGACCGATCTGCCGACCTGCTGATCCATCACCTCGGTAGCCACGTTCGGCACCAACGCGACAGCCGCGCCGCTCATTCCCCGTCCCCCGTCCTGCACTATCGTGCGCGATCATGGCCGGACGTGGTACGCCCGCCACCGCGTTGCTGGAGAAGCAGAAGGTGGCGCACACGCTGCACGCGTACGAGCACGACCCCCGCCACGAGTCGTACGGGCTGGAGGCAGCGGAAGCGCTCGGGATCGCACCCGAACGGGTGTTCAAGACCCTGGTCGCGGAAGTGGACGGCAAGCTGGCGGTCGGGGTGGTTCCCGTCACGGGTCAGCTGGACCTGAAGGCGTTGGCCGCCGCCCTGGGCGGGAAGAAGGCGAAGATGGCCGACATCGCGGCGGCCGAGCGGGCCACCGGGTACGTCGCGGGCGGCATCTCGCCGTTGGGGCAGAAGAAGCGGCTGCCGCTGGTGCTGGACGTGTCGGCGGAGGGTTTCGAGACCATCCACTGCTCGGCCGGACGTCGTGGGCTCGAGGTCGAGATCGCGCCGAAAGACCTGGTCAGGCTGACGCAGGCGGTGGTGGCGCCCATCTCTGCCTGAGGTCACACCCCTGACGTCACACCCCTGAGTTCACAACACCCCTGAGTTCACACCTCTGCGTTCACACCTCGAGGGGCCGCAGCACGCGGTCCAGCCACTCGCTGACCGCGCGGCCCACCCCGTCCAGGTCGGCCTTGAGGTTGTGGTCGCCGGGCAGCAGCACCACCTCGCGGTGGTGCGCCGGGTCGGGCCGGCCGAACGGGTCGTTCTCGCCCTGCACCACCAGCGCGGGCACCTCGACGCCGTCCAACTCGGGTATCCGGGACTTCTCCGGCTTGCCCGGCGGGTGCACCGGGAACGCCAGGCACAGCACCGCCACCGCCTGCCCCTCGGACGACGTCCGGCACGCCACCCGCGCGCCGGACGACCGGCCGCCGAACACCATCGGCAGGCCGTCGAACCAGCGGGAACCCAGGTCTTCCGCGACCGCTAGCCACGCCGTGTCGAGTTGGCCGGCGGGCGCGGGCGCACGACGGCCGGCCACCCGGTACGGCTGCTCCACCAACGCCACGTGCACGCCGACGGCCACCGCCGCCCTGGTCGCCGCGACGAGGTCCGGCGCGGCGATCCCGCCACCCGCGCCGTGCCCGAGCAGCAACGCGGCCCGGCCTTCGGCGGCGCAGTGCATCTCGGCCCGCGCGGGGCCGTGCGGGGTGTCGACCACCCGCTTGGTCATGACAGCTCGAACAACGTGGGCTCCGGCTTCTCCGATTCCCCCAGGCGGACCGCGTCCAGCAGGGACGGGTCGTTGTTCTTGATGCTGTTGACCTTCATCGACACCGGCCGCAGCTCCAGCGCGTTGACCAGGTCCAGGTCGGGCGCGAGCAGGTCCTTCGGGTCGGCGTTGTCCGGGTCGAGCCAGGCCGCCCAGCGGTCCTTCGGCAGCACGAGCGGCATCCGGTGGTGCACGGACGTCATGTCGCCGATCGCGTCGGTGGTGAGCACGGCGCAGGTGATGATCGGCTTGCGCTCGTCGCCCTCCTGCTGCCACCACACCGACCAGATGCCCGCCATGGCGATGCTGGAGTCGTCACCGGGGTTGATGAAGTACGGCTGCTTGCGGCCCTCGCCCGGCTGCCACTCGTACCAGCCGGCCGCCGGGACGATGCACCGGCGCTTGGCCGCCGAGTCGCGGTAGGCGGGCTTGTCCAGCACGCTCTCGGACCGCGCGTTGATCATCTTCGCGGCGCCGGAGAGGTCCTTGGCCCAGTGCGGGACCAGGCCCCAGCGCATCACCCGGACGCTGCGCTCGGTCGTGTCCGGGTCGGGATTGCCCTCGTCGTCACGCGGGTGGCGTTCGACGACGGCCGACACCAGCTTGGTCGGCGCGACGTTGAAGTCCGGGCCGGGCGCGACGCCCTCGGTGGCGTCCACCGCGTCGAACTCCGCCGCGAGCAGAGCCGGATTCTTGGTGGAGGCGTACCTGCCGCACAAAACCTGATCACCTCTGACGATCTAGTCCGGGTCGCCATCGTCGCACGTCGGAAGGCCCGGTGCGACCTGTCGACCACCCGATGCGGAATCATCGGGCCATGACTCAGCAGTGGTCCGCTCCCACCGCCCACGGCCCTGTCCACGCGACGGTACCCGTGCCCGGTTCAAAGTCGATCACCAACCGGGCGCTCGTGCTGGCCGCCCTGGCCGACCGCGCGTCCACCGTGCACGCCCCTTTGCGCAGCCGTGACACCAACCTGATGGCCGCCGGGCTCCAGTCCCTCGGCGTCGGATTCGCCGACGGCCCGGACGGGTCGTGGCTGGTCACACCCGGTGCGATGCGCGGTCCGGCGCAGGTCGACTGCGGGCTGGCGGGCACCGTCATGCGCTTCCTGCCGCCCGCCGCGGCGCTGGCCGTCGGCGACGTCACGTTCGACGGGGACCCCCACGCGCGGACCCGTCCGATGACCACGATCCTGGACGCGCTGCGGGCGTTGGGCGCCGACGTGGAGGGCGGTTCGCTGCCGTTCACGCTGCACGGCAAGGGCGGGGTGGCCGGCGGTGTGGTCACCATCGACGCGTCGGCGTCGTCCCAGTTCGTGTCCGGGCTGCTGCTGTCGGGCGCGCGTTACGAGAGCGGCGTGACCGTGCGGCACGACGGGAAGCCCCTGCCCTCGATGCCCCACATCGAGATGACCGTGGCGATGCTGCGCGAAGCAGGTGTCGTCGTGGACGACGCGTCGCCCAACGAGTGGCGGGTCGAGCCGGGCGCCATCACGGGCCGCGACTGGCACGTCGAGCCGGACCTGTCCAACGCCACGCCGTTCCTCGCGGCGGCGGCCGTGACGGGCGGCGAGGTGACCATCCCCGGCTGGCCCGCGCGGACCACCCAGCCCGGCGGCGCGGCACGCGACCTGTTCGAGCGCATGGGTTGCGCGGTAACGCTCACGGACGCCGGTCTGACGTTGTCGGGTCCCGAGAAGCTGGTCGGCGTGGACGTGGACCTCAAGGACGAGAGCGAGCTGACGCCGACCGTGGCGGCCTTGGCGGCGCTCGCCACCGGCCCGACCCGGATCCGCGGCGTCGCGCACATCCGCGGCCACGAGACGGACCGGATCGCCGCGCTCGTCACCGAGATCAACCGGTTGGGCGGCCAGGCGGAGGAGACCGACGACGGCCTGGTCATCACGCCGCGACCGTTGCGCGGTGAGGTGTGGCAGGCGTACGCGGACCACCGCATGGCGACCGCGGGCGCGATCATCGGGCTGGTGGTGGAGGGCGTGTCCGTGGACGACATCGGGTCTACGACCAAGACGATCCCGGACTTCCCCGGGATGTGGACAACGATGCTGGGGACGTCGATGCACGGGACGCGCTGACGTGACACGCGGCGACTGGCGGCGACTGGACGAGTCCGACGTGCGGGTGCGGCCGGGCAAGGGGACCCGGCCGCGCAGCAAGCGCCGGCCGGAGCACGCGGACGCGGTGCCCGCCATGGTCGTCGGGGTGGACCGCGGCCGGTGGACGTGCGCGATGGACGGCGACCCGAACCGGCTGGTCATCGCCATGCGGGCACGGGAGCTGGGCCGCACGCCGGTCGTGGTGGGCGACAACGTCGGCCTGGTCGGCGACACGTCCGGTCAGCCGGACACGTTGGCCCGGATCGTGCGGGTGGACGAGCGGCGGAGCGTGCTGCGGCGGACGGCGGACGACAACGACCCGTTCGAGCGGGTGGTGGTGGCCAACGCCGGGCAGCTGGTGATCGTGTCGGCGTTGGCGGACCCGCAGCCGCGCCGCGGTTTCATCGACCGCTGCCTGGTCGCCGCGTACGCGGGTGGGCTGGAACCGTTGCTGTGCTTGACGAAGTCCGACCTGGCCCCACCGGACGAGCTGCTCGCCGCGTACGCCGAACTGTCGCTGCCGGTCGTGGTGACGCGTTCCGACGAGTACCCGGAGGAGCTGCGCGCCCGGCTGGTGAACCGGCTGTCCGCGTTGATCGGGCACTCGGGGGTGGGCAAGTCGACCTTGGTGAACAAGCTGGTGCCGGACGCCCACCGGGCCGTGGGTGTGGTCAGCGGCGTGGGCAAGGGCCGGCACACGTCCACCCAGACCGTCGCGCTTCCGCTGCCCGAGGGTGGCTGGGCCGTGGACACGCCGGGCATCCGCTCGTTCGGGCTCGCGCACATCACGCCCGACGACATCGTCGGCTCGTTCCCGGACATGAAGGCGATGGCCGAGGAGTGCCCGCCCGGCTGCAACCACCAGGGCCCGCCCGACGACCCGGACTGCATGCTCGACGAACTCGTCCGCACCGGCGAAGCCTCCCCCGGCCGCCTCGAATCCCTCCGCCGCCTCCTGGAGTCCCGCAGCAAACTGGAGGAATACGACTAACCCCCGCGAGTCCTACGTTCAGAACGCGCGAGTCGTACCTTCAGGACCACCGTGTCCTACGTTCAGGACCCCCGAATTCAACGCTCAGAACGCGCGATGGGTTCACGGAGGCAGCCCGCGCCGGGCAAGTGACGCCGGGCGCGGGCTGGGATCGAACGAACCTGCGGCTACATCAGCTCCAGCAGGAACGGCAGCTCCTGCGCCGCGTACCAGGCCAACTCGTGGTCCTCGGCCCCGCCCAACGCGAACTCCGCGTCCGGATCACCCATGTCCGCCGCGTCGATCACGTCCGCAGCCGCACGCACGTCCTCCTCGGCCTCCAACGTGTCCAAGTGGATCGCGGCCACCAGCTTCATCGGCACCGGCCCCGACAGCTTCACCACCGAGAAGTCCAGGTCCGGCCGCAGCTTCGCGTCCTCCACGTCCACCGAGACCACCGCCCGCCGTGGCACCGCCTTCTCGTCACCCGCGATCAGCCGCAGCGAACCGCGAGCGGCGTCGAGCATCGCCGAGTACTCCAACTCCTCCGTGTCGCCGGTCGCGTAGGACTCGCGCAGCGCGGGCGTCAGGGCGAACCCCGTACCGCCCACCGGCACGAACTCGCCCGTGTCCACCAAGTCGCGCAACATCGCGACGGTCGCCGGGAGGTACACCCTCATGTGGACACCGTTCCCATCAGTTCCTCCACCGACTCCTCGACCATCGCCGCCAACACGTCCACATCGGACATGGCGTCACGGTCGGCGTTCAGGCCGAAGTACACGCCACCGTCATAAGACGTCACGCCGATCGACAACGCCTGGTTCTTCGCCAACGGCACAACCGGGAACATCTCGATCATCTTCGCCCCCGCCGCGTACAGCGGGACCTGCGGCCCCGGCACGTTCGTCACCACGACGTTGAACAACCGCCGTGAGAACGACGACGCCGCCCGCGCGCCCAACGCGTGCAAAGTCGGCGGCGCGAAGCCCGAGAACCGCACCAACGTCTGGGCCGCCACCGACTGCCCCGACTCCTGGTGGGCACGCGTCGCGTGCGACACGTGGTGCAGCCGCACGACCGGGTTCGGCTCCCCCACCGGCAGGTCCACCAGGTACGCCGACACCAGCGTCTCGTCGCTGCGCACCGACATCGGCGCCATCGCCCGGATCGTGGTCCCCGCCGTCACGACCTCGCCGCGCGACAGCAGCCAGTTCCGCATCGCGCCCGACAACGCCGCCAGCACGCCGTCGTTCACCGTGCCGCCGTGCACCCGCCGGATCTCGCGGAACTCGTCCAACCGGGTGCGCGCCACCGCGAACCGCCGCTGCGGCGAGATCCGGACGTTCAACGGGCTGCCGGGCGCGGGTGTGACGGCGGTGCGCACCGCGGACGCCAACCCGCCGAACACCCCGGCGACCTTCCGCACCGTCTCCACCGTGTCCATCGCCGCCGACCGGACGTTCTCCACGACCTCACCGGGCCGCTGCACGGCCTCGGCCACCGCGTCCACCACCAACTGCAACCCGCTCGGCTCCGGCGACGGCATCCACAGCGCCTCCACCGGCGGCCGGGGCGTGGCGGACACGTCCAGGATCACCTGCCCGATCTCCGGCGCCCCGATCCCCGACACCATCGCCTGGTGCGTCTTGGTGATCACCGCGGTCCGGTTCCGGGCCAGGCCCTCGACCAGGTAGATCTCCCACAGCGGCCGGGTGTGGTCGAGCGGCCGGGACATCAGCCGCGCGACGAGGTCGTGCAACTGCTGGTCGCTGCCCGGTTTCGGCAACGCCGACCGCCGCACGTGGTACGTCACGTCGAAGTCCGGGTCGTCCACCCACACCGGCCGGGCCAGCCGTCCGGGCACGTGCACGACCTTCTGCCGGTACCGGGGCACCAGCGACAGCCGCTGCTCGATCAGGTCGACCAGCCGGTCGTAGTCGAACCGGGTGCGCGGTCGGCGGAACACCGCCACCCCACCGACGTGCATCGGCGTCGTGGAGTCCTCCAGGTACAGGAACGAGGCGTCCAGCGCGGACAAGCGGTCGGGCATGCGGACCAGGCTAGTCGGTGCAGGCGCGCACGAGCCTGCGCACGGCGTTGACCTCGGCTTCGTCCCGCTTGTGCCGGGCGAGCCGGATCTCCGCCGCGGTACCCATGGCCCGACGTGCGTCGACCCGCACCGAGACGTCCACGCCCGACAGGAACCCGCGCACCAGCCGTGATCGGGCCAGCCGCTTGACCGGCCGCAGCGGCGCCACCGCGATCGCCAGCCAGCTCATGGCGACGTCGATCTTCCGGTCGCCCTTGCGCGCGCTGGCCCAGTCGACCACCACCGCGCCCTCCGGGCCCATCACCACGTTGCCGGGGTGCAGGTCGAGGTGCAGCACGTTGAAGCCCTGCCCGTCGAGGAACGCGGGCGGTGGCACGGCGTCCAGCTTGCGGTGCAGTTCGGCCAGCTCACGGCCCAGCGCACCCGCGCGCCACGGTTTGGCGTCCAGCTCCTGCGACATGCGCGGACCGGGGACGTACTCCATCACCAGGTCGCTCTCCGAGGCGTCCGCCACCCTCGGCACCGGTATGCCGTGCCGGTGCAGGTACCGCATCAGCTCGGCTTCGGGCCCGAGGTCGCGGCCCGCACGGCTGCGCTTGACCAGCAGACCGTCGGGACGGAGGTAGACGTCCGCCTCCCGGCCACTGGCCAGCAGACGATGCGCCTCGTCGCGCGTTGCCATGTGACGATCATCATGATTGACAGCGCGAAAACAAGCCCCAATCGGGTAGTGGACACTGAGCGGCGTGGATGTGTCACCCAAGGACAGGTTCGTCACCGTGTACGGCCGCAAGCCCGTGCTGGAAGCGCTCGACGACCCGCGGCTCGAAGTCGACAAGGTCGTGCTGGCCGACACGGCGCGCGGTCCGGCCGCCCGGGAGATCCTGGACGCGGCGAACCGCCGGGGCGTCCAGGTCCAGCGGGCGACGGCGCAGCGGGTCAAGGTGCTGGCCGGGAACGGGAAGCAGGACCAGGGCGTGCTGGCCGACGTGGTCGCGCCCCGGATGCGTCCGCTCGAGCTGGGGCTGCGCGAGAACCCGCGGAACGTGCTGGTGCTCGACGGGATCACCACGCCGGCGAACGTCGGGATGATCCTGCGGACCGCGACGGCCGCCGGGATGGACGGCATCGTGGTGCCGCGTCGGGGGGTGGCGTCGATCGACCCGATGGTGGTGAAGGCGTCGGCCGGGGTGGCGTTCCGGGCTCCGGTGCTGCGGTGTGCGACGGCGGCCGAGGCTGCCGCTTCGCTGCGTGGCGCCGGTTACCCGATCTACGCGCTCGACGCGAACGCCCGGCAGTCGGTGTACTCGGCGGACCTGCCGGCGCGGGCCGCGTTCGTGCTGGGGAGTGAGTCGGCGGGCATCTCGGACGACGTGCGGCCGCACGTGACCGGGTGGCTGTCCATCCCGATGGCGGCGGGGGTCGAGTCGCTGAACGTGGCCAGTGCGGCGGCCGTGCTGTGCTTCGAGGTCGTACGCCGCCGAACCACCCGCTGAGCTCTTTGCTCGTCGCTTGTTGGTGGCTTGTTTTTGGCTTGTTGAGGCGCAGCGCGGGCACCGGAGGGCCGCTCCGATACCCGCGCTGCCTAACCGGCTGACCAGTGGCTCACCACAGCCACCCGAACGCGGTACCCGTCGACACAGGCCCGTCCCGGTCAGCCCTCAATGCCCCACACCCACGCCGCTCGTGACGCGTCGGATGCGGAACCGCGGCTTGTGCCCGCCATTTGTCTCGTCTGGTGGGTCGTCGGTAAACGTCTAGAACGTACGGGGGAATCGGAGTACCAGCAATTCACCGCGCGGGTGGATCTTCGGTGGCCGTTAGTGACCGATTAACTCTGGAGAGGGACTTGGAGCAGAGTTTCCAGTTCCTCGAGAGTGGATTGCACGGACTGGTGGTGCACACCGACCATTCCGGCGGCAGCCGCGCCCCGGACGTTGACTGCCAGGTCGTCCACGAAAACGCATTCGTGCGCGGGGAGGCCGAGGCGTGCGGCGGCGAGGAGGTAGATGCGGCGGTCGGGCTTGGCCAGGCCCACGTCGCCGGAGGTGATCACCACGTCGAACAGGGGCGACCACTCGATCGGGGGACGCCACAGGCCGTCGGCGTTGGAGAGGACGGCGGTGAGGATGCCCTGGTGGCGGGCCTGGCGGGTGGCCGTGAGCAGGGGCGGTTCGATCGCGGTGTGGTCGTCGCCCAGGTCGGTCAGCACGCCACCGAAGTCCAGCACCAGTCCCCGCACCATGCCTCCATCAGGTGATCTTGGTACGCAACTCCGGCTGTTCGCTCTCGGTTCAGCATGCCACCTCAACTGCGCACGCTGTCGTCGACCAGGTCCACCACCCAGCACCTGCCGACCGAACCCCCGCCGCCGTTCAGCGCTCTGACGGCAGCTGATGCAACCCTCGACCCCCGCCGCTTCCTGTTTCCGCTGATAGAAGCCCTGAATGGGCGGCGGCCACCACGTCAACTGGCGGCCAGCTTCGCGCCGGATGCCCTGACCAGCCTGACCGGAGCCACCACCCGGACCCATGCGCGCCTGGGCCGTTACCGCCTGTGTCACGTTTCGGCGGATGCGGCGGAACTCGCGGGCACGCTGCACATGCCGACAAAAGTCCGAGCCTTCGCAGCGAGGGTGGAACGCCGGAACTCACGCTGGCACTGCACCGAATTCCACCTACTCCCCTAACCGCGATATGACTGCCATCTGACCGCCATCCGACCGCCATCTGCCGTCGCGGGGCCGGGCAACCACAAACCCAACCCTCACCACCCGGCCCCGCACCGCCCACCACTAACACGATCGGGTGGCAATACCGCGAAAATGTACGGAAACACTGTTACCGCACATCGGTTGATTAGACCGAGCCGCGAACCACCCCGACCACAACTCCACACCCCCAACACCCACCACTCACTCCCGACACCAGCCACCCCAACACCCACGCCCGACACCCAGCCGCCCCTAAACCCGCCAGCCACCACCCCACCCGCCGCCACCCGCCACCCGCCGCCCGCCGCCCGCACCAGCAGCCCGCAGCCGCAGCCGCAGCCGCAGCCCGACCGCTGCACAGCCATCGGACTGGACCTACCCCTCCCGGAACCACCAGCCCGGCCGCGCCCGCCACGCCCAAGCAGCCCGACATGCCCGCAACACCCCTGCCCTCCAAGGCCCTCACCCCGAAACCCGCCACCACAGCGGCCAGGCCAGCCAAGCCGTGCCACATCGTCAAGTGCGGATGAGCGGTGATGCGGGCGCGGTGCCAGCGGTGGGCCGCAGCGGCAGCGCGGACGTGTACGGCGGGGGCGGACCGGTGCGTCGGGGCGGACGGGCGCGGGAACGCGCGGTGTGGTGCTGGCTGCGGCCGATGGCAGCGCGGAGAGGCCGGCAGCGCCGTCAGCGCGGAGAGGACCGGCGGCGCAGGCACGCGCAGGCGAGCGCAGGCAAGCGCAGGCAAGCGCAGGCAAGCGCGGATGGTCGGGGACCGGGCGCGGGCAGGCGGTGATGTAGGGGGGTGGGTGTCCGGCGCGGCGGGCCGTTGCCTGCGGCGGGCCGGCGTGGCAAGTGCGGACGGGGTGCGGCCAGGCGCGAGCGAGTTGGGCACGGACGCGACTGGGGGCGGCCAGGCGCGGATGGGCGGGAGCGGACGGCGCGGGGCCGTGCGAGGCGGCGCGGGACGGTGGGCGCGGGCAGTCGGATCGGTGCGGATCAGCGCCGCTGGGTACGGGGCCGGATCGGTGCCGCTGGGTGCGAGGGTGCGAGGCGTGCCTGTGGATGGGAGTGGCGGGCGGGCGTCGGCGGGTGGATCGGCTGCGTCTGGTCGGTCGGCACGTCTGGTCGGTCGGCACGTCTGGTCGGTCGGCTGAGTCTGGTGGTCGGCTCGGGTCGGCTCTCGGGTTGGTCGGCTGGATTGGGCGAGTGGGCGACTGGGCGCCATTGGGCGTGAACGTGAAGCGGGGTGCCGACCAAAGGCCGGCACCCCGCTTCACGTGTCGTTCTGGTGTTACTCGCGTGGGCCCTTGCGTTGGCCCTTGGCCTGGGCTCGGGCTGCGGCGCGGCGCTCCTTGCGGGTGCCTGCCTGGCCTCCACCGGCCTGCTGGGCGGCGTTGCCGCTGGTCTCGGCATCACCGGACTCCGACGGGCCCGAGTAGGTCAGGCCCTGCTGGCCCCGACCGTCCAGACCCTTCCCGCGCAGCGCTGGCGGGATTGCGCTGCCGCTTTGGAGCTGTGCCAGGGCCGGACCTGCGGGAGCCTGGTTGGCGTCCGACTGCTGCTCCGCGGCAGCGGCGGCGGCTGCTCGGGCTCGGGCCCGGCTACCTGCCAGCGGGCCGCCGTTGGCGATCGACACCTGGACCGGCGGCTCGGCGGCGGGCTGCGGCTCGGCGGCTTCGACCTGGAGGTTGAACAGGAAGCCGACCGTCTCCTCCTTCAACGCCTCCAGCATGGCGTTGAACATGTCGAACCCTTCCCGCTGGTACTCGATCAGCGGGTCGCGCTGGGCCATCGCCCGCAGGCCGATGCCCTCCTTCAGGTAGTCCATCTCGTACAGGTGCTCACGCCACTTGCGGTCCAGGACGGACAGCAGGACGCGGCGCTCCAGCTCACGCATGGCACCCGGCCCGACGCGGCCGTCGATGTCGGCCTCGCGCGCCTCGTACGCGGCCAGGGCGTCGGCCTCCAGCTTCGCCCTCAACGACTCGCGGGTGACGTCGTCCTCTTCTTCGAGCAGCTTCTTCGGGTCGAGCGTGATCGGGTACAGCGTCTTGAGCGCAGTCCACAGCTGGTCGAGGTCCCAGTCCTCGGCGTAACCGTCGGACGTCGCGCCGTCGACGTACGCGCCGACCACGCTGGTGATCATGTGCTCGACCTGTTCACGCAGGTCCTCACCGTCGAGCACGCGGTGGCGCTCGGCGTAGATCACCTTGCGCTGCTCGTTCATCACCTCGTCGTACTTGAGCACGTTCTTGCGGATCTCGAAGTTCTGCTGCTCGACCTGCGTCTGCGCGCTGCGGATGGCCCGGGTGACCATCTTGTGCTCGATCGGCACGTCGTCCGGCACCTTCAGCCGGGTCATCACCGTCTCGACCATGGCCGCGTTGAAGCGGCGCATCAGCTCGTCCTTCAGCGACAGGTAGAACCGCGACTCGCCCGGGTCACCCTGACGGCCGGAACGACCGCGCAGCTGGTTGTCGATCCGCCGCGACTCGTGCCGCTCGGTGCCCAGCACGTACAGGCCACCGGCCGCGCGGACCTCCTCGGCCTCGGCCTTGACCTCGTCGCTGATCTCCTCGATCAGCTTCGCCCAGGCGGCCTCGTACTCCTCCGGGTTCTCCACCGGGTCCAGGCCACGCTCGCGCAGCTCGTGGTCGGCGAGGATGTCCGGGTTACCGCCCAGCACGATGTCCGTACCGCGGCCGGCCATGTTGGTGGCCACCGTGACGCCGCCCTTGCGGCCGGCCTTCGCGATGATCAGCGCCTCGCGGTCGTGGTGCTTCGCGTTCAGCACCTCGTGCGGGATGCCCCTCTTGACCAGCAGCTTCGACAGGTACTCCGACCGCTCGACGCTCGTCGTGCCGACCAGCACCGGCTGGCCCTTCTCGTGCCGCTCGGCGATGTCGTCGGCGACGGCGTCGAACTTGGCCTCCTCGGTCTTGTAGACCAGGTCGGCCTCGTCCTTTCGCTGCATCGGGCGGTTGGTCGGGATCGGCGTCACGCCGAGCTTGTAGGTCTGGTGGAACTCCGCCGCCTCGGTCTCGGCGGTACCGGTCATGCCGCCGAGCTTCTCGTACAGCCGGAAGTAGTTCTGCAACGTGATCGTGGCGAGGGTCTGGTTCTCCGCCTTGATCTCGACGCCTTCCTTGGCCTCGATCGCCTGGTGCATGCCCTCGTTGTAGCGACGTCCCGCCAGCACGCGGCCGGTGAACTCGTCGACGATCATGACGTCACCGTTGCGGACGATGTAGTCCTTGTCCTTGGTGAACAGTTCCTTCGCCTTGATCGCGTTCTGGAAGTAGCCGACCAGCGGCGTGTTGGTCGAGTCGTACAGGTTGTCGATGCCGAGCTGGTCCTCGACGAACTGCACGCCGACCTCGGTGACGCCGATCGTGCGCTTGCGCTCGTCCACCTCGTAGTGGGTGTCCTTGCGCATCCGCGTGGCCAGCCGCGCGAACTCGACGTACCAGCGCGACGACTGGTCGGCCGGGCCCGAGATGATCAGCGGCGTGCGGGCCTCGTCGATCAGGATCGAGTCGACCTCGTCGACCAGCGCGAAGAAGTGGCCCCGCTGGACCATCTCGTCACGGCTCCACGCCATGTTGTCGCGCAGGTAGTCGAAGCCGAACTCGTTGTTCGTGCCGTACGTGATGTCGGCGTTGTAGGCGATCCGACGCTGCTCGGGCGTCATCTCCGACAGGATCGCGCCGACGGTCAGGCCCAGGAACCGGTGGATGCGGCCCATCCAGTCGGCGTCACGTTTGGCCAGGTAGTCGTTCGTCGTGACGACGTGCACGCCCTCGCCCGCCAGGGCGTTCAGGTAGGCGGGCAGCACGGAGGTCAACGTCTTGCCCTCACCGGTGCGCATCTCGGCGATCTGACCGAGGTGCAGCGCGGCGCCGCCCATCAGCTGGACGTCGAACGGCCGCTGGCCGAGGGTGCGCTTGGCGCCCTCACGGACGACCGCGAAGGCCTCCGGCAGCAGGTCGTCGAGGGTCCAGCCGTCGGCGTAACGCTGACGGAACTCCTCCGTCTTCGCGCGCAGCTCCGCATCGGAGAGGTCGACGACATCGTCTTCGAGGTTGTTGATGTGCGCTGCGATGTTGCGCAGGCGCTTGAGCATCTTGCCCTCGCCAGCGCGGAGCAGTCGGGACAGCACCATCCGGGTCGACCTCATTACCTCATCGCGACGCGCCCGGGGGACGGGCGCCTTCCACAGGGCTCACCACGGCCATGGCGAGCCTTCACCACCGACCATCGTAGGCAAGTCGTGAAGGTGTGTGCACAGACACAGGTAGGAAGGGGTGCGAAACCCGCGTAACGGCCCCCCGTGAGCCCTCCGGGGGCACCCCCAACGCCCCCAACACGGCCACACGCACTCGCCACCAAGATCACGCCCCCAAACCGGTCAAGAGCCCAAGCGCCACCGGACCGACGCACCCAGCACGGGCTCACGACCCAGGACGCGCCGCCGCCGGGCACCCACCAGATCCAGAAGATTCACCCGATGTGGAGGCCCTCGCACCCGATCTCGCACCCGATGTGGAGCCCCCCGGAACGTCCACCGCCCCCAAGGCGACCACCACGCGAGGTCGCGTCGATCGTTCGCGGCCCGTTTCCGGCGATCACGCCCTTCGATCGTCGGAAACGGGTCGCGAGCGGTCTGCCTGCCGCGGAGCGGCTAATCGGACTCAGCCAGGCGACCGAGCCGCCGTCTGCGGAGCAGCGGCAAATAAGCACAGCCCCGGCGGGCAAGACGCCGGGGCTGCGAGGGTCTAGTGAGGGGGACCGTGGTCAGGCGAGCCTGATCACGCCGTAGTCGAATCCCTTTCGGCGGTAGACGACGCTCGGACGTCCGCTGTCCGCGTCGGAGAACAGGTAGAAGTCGTGGCCGACCAGTTCCATCTCGTAGAGAGCCTGGTCGACGGTCATCGGCTTGGCCGTGTGCTCTTTCTCGCGCACGATCTGGCCGGGCAGGCTGTCCTCGATGCCGTCTTCCCAGCGCTGCGAGGGCACTTCCGCCATGCCCTCGTCCGCGGGTTCCGACTCGTCCGCTTCCAGCACGGCAGTCCGGCCGAACCACTTGCCCTGCGTCTGGGCGTCGTGTTCGGGGCCGAGGGGCAGAGTGTCCGCGAGTCCACTGGTCGCCTCGGCGACCGACGTTGGGCCGCGTCGCCCGTGGTGCACGCGCCTGCGGTCATGCGAGCGCCGCAACCGGTTCTCGAGCTTCGTGACCGCGGAGTCCAGGGCGGCGTAGAAGTCGCCCGCACACGCTTCGGCGCGAATCACCGGGCCGCGTCCCTTGCCGGTGATTTCCACACGCTGGCAGTTCTTGGACTGCCGGCGGTTCGGCTCGTGGAAGAGCTCCACGTCAAAGCGGATGACCTTGCGGTCGTAACGCTCAAGCCGCGTCAGCTTGTCGGCTACGTGAACCCGATAGTGATCGGGCACCTCGACATTGCGGCCCTTAACGACGATGTCCATACACGACCTCCCTCGCTTTGCTGCGAGCAATGGCTTTGGATCGCTTGGGCGCCGGATTCGCGATCATGGTCGCGGACTTTGTCGCTGAGGGTGGTCCCTCAGCGCCCCACCGGCGCCAGGGTCATGGGCTGTTCGCCTCCTCCCCGCGTGCCGGGAACGCTGATAGCGGTGCACGTTAGCCCGGTATTCGCCGCCGCGACACCCCCCGGGGCGGGGGAACTCCAAGAATTTCCAGCAGTGACACAGAGCGACGAGAAACCGGTACCAGCTATGCGTCGCGCGCGCACGCTGAGACGCCCCGCTGACGGCCGCTCACCCGAACGGCCCAGCTCGGCGCGGTCACCTGTCGCCAGAGCGACTACGGCGAACGGCCGTGGTGGGGACGTCATATCCGGCCAACGGGCGAACGTGCCGAGAGGTTCCCGGCATGTTTCACCCGCGTGGGTGACGGCGGCGGGCTGTTGTCAGCGTGAGCACGGCGGATACCCGGTATCCCCCGGTTTTCAACACCGAAACGCACGCGGCTGCCGTCGATCCCGTGGTCACCACGTCGTCCAGCAGGACAAGCCCCGCTCCGGGTGGCGGTAGACCGCCTGGAACGAGCCGGACGCGACCGGCCAGATTCGCCTGCCGGGACGCCGCGTCGAGCTTCACCGAATCACGAACACCTTTCGTGAATGCGAGTGCGGGCGCCACGGAAAAGCCGGACGCACGTGCCATTCTCAGCACGTGGGAACCGCCGCGGGCACGGGCGGCGGACGCGCGGGAAGGCGCGGGCACCAGCCACGGATCCGACCCCACACCGGGCAATCGGGGAAGTGCGGCGGCGATCAACGCGCCGAACACGGCCGCGAGTTCCCGACGCCCGCGCTCCTTGAACGCGAGCACCAACTCGCGCGCCGCACCCGCGTACGCGGCCAACGCGTACACCGGCGGCCCGACACCGGGAACGCGTATCGGAAGCCCGAACAGGGCCAGGCAACGGGCGCACAGCCGCACGCCCCAGGTGCCGCAGCCGGGACAGCGGGGCGGGAACAGCAGGTTGATCAGCATGGTCACGACCATGCCGGCGACCCCCGACAATCCAGGGCCTATCGGGGAGCTGTGCGGAATTCTCGATCGGGTGAAGCTCAAGCCGACAAGCGAGAGCCGACAAGCGAGCCGACAACCGTCAGCCGACGAGACGACCTCAGCCCGGGTAGAACGCCCGCGTGCCCGGCTGCACCTTGGTCGCGGACGCACGCCACACGTCGCCCACGTCACTGGCGCTCCACAGGCCGCTCTGGTCCACCGCCAGCACGTTCCGACCAGGCGCGGCCGTCACCGAGTTCACCGGCACGGTCAGATTCGACGTGCTGTACCGCTCGATCCGCACCCCGTCGATGTTGACCTTGGCGATCGGCCACGCCGGCAGCGACGTGCTCACCACCACCACGTCCTGCGCCAGCCAGTCCAGCGACACCGCGCTGGCGCCCAGCTCGGCCGACCGGAGGTTGCGCGGCGACCGCAGCGACACCGCCGTGTCCTGCCCACGCACCACCGCCGCCACCACGAGCTTCCCGCCCACGACCGCCGCCACCCGCGTGCCGTCACGCGACAGCCGCAGCTCCGTGATGCCGCCGCCGAGCACGGCCAGCTCCGACGCGTTCACCGCGTTCGCCGTCCACCCGCTCTCGGTCTTGATCACGCGCACCACGTTGACGCCGTCGACCACCGTCCACACCTCGGTGCTCGGCTCGCCCTGCCGCCCGCTGAGCAGCCACGTCGGCCTGGTCATCGTGGCCGCGGGCAGTTCCACCTCGCCCAACGGCCCGGCCAGCGCACCGACCCGCAGCCGGACGGAGTTCTCCGCCACCCGGCCCACCACGGCCAGCTGACTGCCGTCCATCGACTGCGCCGCGCTGACCACCTGGTACTCGCCCGAACCGGCGGGCCCCGGCAGCGGTTCGCCGTTCATCTGCTGGACCCGCCCGTTGCCCACCAGCAGCCCGTTGAGGTCCGCCTTGGGCGTGGTCAGCGCCTCACCGGTCTGCACGTCCGTGGTCCGCCACTCGGGCTGGTCGGCGTTGATCGGCTGGCCTTCGACCAGCACCCGGATCCGACTGCTGCTCACCCCCGCCAGCGACTTCACGAACTGCGCCGCGATCTGCTTGCCGGTCTGCACCGTGATGTCGCCGACTTTCGTCAGGTCCACCTCCAGCGCGCCGTCGTTCGCTTCGGACGTCTTCCGGCGCTGCCCGGCGCCGTTCGGGATGGCCGTCGTCAACGCGCCGCGCATCCCCACCGCGGGCCCCTTGAGCAGCAGGTCCGTCACCCGGGTCGGGATTTCCGTCGACGGCGCCGCGACCACCCACCGCGGGTCGGGCACGAGCACGCTGAAGTCCGGGCTGTGGAAGAACAACGTCACCCGGCGGTAGTTCTGCTGGAACCCGCCCAACGGCACGTAGATGCCGTCCGGCGGCTTCGAGATGCGCCACTGGTTCTCGCTGTTGCGCTCGATGCCGATCGGCGTGTCCAGACCTCCGACGAGTTGGATGAACGAGTTGTCCTCCAACTGGAGCCGGCCGACGTTCCTGCCCTGGAGCAGCACCATGCGCTGCTTGTCGTCCCCCGTCACGCTCGGCGTCGGCACGGTGTTGAACGTCGTCTCGATGATCGTCGGCATGACCTTGGTGTTCCAGGTCTTCTTCGCGTCCTCCGTCAGGTACGCCTTGGCCGCCTCGTAGTCGTCCTCGGGGTTGGCGGAGGCGTTGACGAACTCGCGGACCAGCGTCAACGGATCGATGTCGTCGACCGGTTTGGGCGCGGCGGCCTCACTGGCGTTGCCGGGCGACGGGTTGACCGGGATCGGCGACGTCTCGGTCGGGATGGCGGCGCAGCCCGAGGCGACGCACACGGCCAGGAGCAGCGCGAACAGCCTCACCTGACCTCCTCGCGTTCGCCGGTGACGGGTTGCGCGGGCTGCCACGTGATCTCCTCCTCGGTCAGCTCGACGACCTCGTCCGCCGGGTCCTCGCCGTCCTCCGACTCGACCACGGGCGGCAGGTCGGGCGGTTCCAACGGGAGCGGGCTGGACTTCAGCTCGTGGCCGTGGCGGCACGGCAGGGTCAGCCGGAACACGGCGCCGTGGCCGCGTTCGCCCCACGCCTCCAGCCAGCCGCCGTGCAGCCGCGCGTCCTCCAGGCTGATCGACAGGCCGAGCCCGGTGCCGCCGGTGCGGCGGTTGCGGGACGGGTCGGCGCGCCAGAACCGGTTGAACACCAGCTCGGCCTCACCGGGGCGCAGGCCGACGCCGCGGTCCCGGACGATCACCGCGATCGCCTCGCCGTCACCGCGGAGCTTCAGCTCGACCGGCAGTCCCTCGCCGTGGTCGATGGCGTTGGCCAGCAGGTTCCGCAGGATCCGCTCGACCCGGCGGGCGTCCAGTTCGGCGGTGACCTCCTCGTCGGGCAGGTCCATCACGATCGTCGTGCCGCTGCTGTTGGCGATCGCGCGCACCGCGTCGTGGGCACGCCGGGCCAGCACGCGGATGTCGACCAGGTCGGCGGCCAGCTCTTCCACGCCCGCGTCGAGGCGGCTGATCTCCAGCAGGTCGCCGAGCAGCGATTCGAACCGGTCCAGCTCGTCCACCAGCAGCTCCGTGGAGCGCGCCAGGCCGCCGGGGAACTGCTCGCGGGACGCGTGCAGCACGTCCGCGGCCATCCGGACGGTCGTCAACGGCGTGCGCAGCTCGTGCGAGACATCGGAGGTGAAGCGGCGTTGGAGCTGGCCGAACTCCTCCAGCTGGTGGATCTGCCGCTGGATGCTCGCGGCCATCTCGTTGTACGACTCGGCGAGCCGGGCCACGTCGTCCTCGCCGACCACGGGCATCCGCTGGTCGAGGTTGCCGTCGGCGAACCGCTCGGCGATCTCGGCCGCCTGCCGCACCGGCCGCACGACCTGCCGGGTGACCAGGTTCGCGATGAGGGCGAGCAGCAGGAGCAACGCCAGCCCGCCGATGACGAGGGTGCTCTGCACGACGTCCGCGGTGGCCTGTTCGCTGGTCAGCGGGAACAGCAGGTAGAGGTGCATGGCGCGGGCGGAGCTGTTAACCGGTTTGCCGACGACGAGCAGCGTCGTCGGGCCGGTCTCCCGGGCGACGGTGGTGATCTGGTAGCCGGCGCTGCCCCGGTCGAGCATCTTGACCAGGCCCTCGGGCACGTCGCGGTACTCACCGACGGCGATAGGGAGGCCGTCCGAGCCGACGCCGGCCGGGTCGGGGTCGTAGAGCACCGGTTCGAACGCGCCCGCGCCGGAGCTGGTCGGGTCGAGGTCGACACCGGACGTGTTGATCTTGTTCAGGGCGGCGGTGAAGCGGGTCTTCACGCTGTCCGGACCGGGGTTGAGACCCGCCAGGTCCGGCTGGATCGCCGCCGCGCTCGCCTCGGCCTGCCGGAGCGCCGCTTCGATCTTGGTCTCCAGCAGCTGGCCGGTGATCTGCACCTGGAGGACCATGCCGAGCACGAACACCACGGCGGACGACAGCGCGAGGGTGCTCACCACGACGCGCAGTTGCAGCGACCGCCGCCAGAGCTCACCGAAGGAGACCGCTTGGCGGCGCGCGCGCTCAACCACGCGGCGCACCTCGCGCGCCACGAGCCTGAGCCAGCGCCGTTTCATCTTGCCGCTGCTGTGCTGGATGGCCGCTGCTTCGCAGACGGCGGCTCGGTCGCCTGGAAGTCGACCGCTCGCGACCTATTTTCCGACGATCGAAAAGCGTGATCGCCGGAAAATGTGCCGCGAACGATCGACGCGACCTCGCGTGGTGGTCCCGTTAGGCGTCGCGGAGTGCCGACGCCGACGATCACGGCGGGCCGGCCTTGTACCCGACGCCTCGGACGGTCAGGACCACCTCGGGGTGCTCCGGGTCGCGCTCCACCTTGGAGCGCAGCCGCTGCACGTGGACGTTCACCAGTCGGGTGTCCGCCGCGTGCCGGTAGCCCCACACCTGCTCCAGCAGCACCTCGCGGGTGAACACCTGGCGCGGCTTGCGGGCCAGCGCCACGAGCAGGTCGAACTCCAGTGGCGTGAGCTGGATCGGCTTGCCCTCGCGCAGCACCTCGTGGCCGGGCACGTCGATGGTCAGGTCGCCGATCTGCAACACCTCGGCCGGCTCGGCCTCGGTGCGGCGCAAGCGGGCGCGGATGCGCGCCACCAGCTCCTTCGGCTTGAACGGCTTGACCACGTAGTCGTCCGCGCCGGACTCCAGGCCAAGCACGACGTCCACCGTGTCGCTCTTGGCGGTCAACATCACGATCGGAACGCCCGACTCGGACCGGATCGCCTTGCAGACGTCGATCCCGTTCATGCCGGGCAGCATCAAGTCGAGCAGGACCAAGTCCGGCTTCAGCTCGCGCAGCGCGGGCAGCGCGCGTGCGCCGTCGGCCACCACAGCGGTGTCGAAGCCCTCGCCCCGCAGCACGATGGTCAGCATCTCCGCCAAAGCGGGGTCGTCGTCCACGACGAGCACGCGTGCCTTCATACCCAACATCGTCCCACTAGCTGTCGGGAGTCCACGCACCGCCCAGCGGTCATCGCTGCTGGTCGCCGGACGGGTCCACTCCGTAGCCAGTCTCTGTCGCCGATCCACCAGCCCACCTCGTCTCGCTGAACGGGAATCGTCAGCGACTCATCGGCAGACCGGTGACGTTTTGTTACTTTCTCACACTAATGGGTGAACCACCGGTCGAGGATGAGCTCGACGCGGAGGTCGGCGGTGCCGTCCAGGACTTCCCACGGCGATAGCCACCCGGAAGCGGCCAACTCGTCGTAAACGGCTGCACAGCGTGCTTGAAGGCCGCCGTCGGACTCGTACAAGTCCCGACCCCTCGCCTCCTCCGCCTCACGGTGGGCCGCACGATCCGCGGCGACCCCCGCCGGCACGCGCAGCAGCAGGTGGAGGTCGGGGATCGGCAACCCGAAGCGTTCCACCTCCAGCGACCTCAGCCACGCCACGAACTCGCCGTCAGCGGGCTGGTGCAGGCGGGCCGCGCCGTACGCGGCGTTGGACGCGATGTACCGGTCGAGCAGCACCACGTCGTACTGGGCGAGGTCGGCGCGGATCTTGTCCGCCGCGCCGCGCCGGTCGAGGGCGTAGAGGACCGACATGCCGTACACCGAGTCGGTCAGGTCGCCGAGCCTGCCGTGCAACGCGTCGCGCACCAGATCGGCGTGCACGTCCTCGTCGTAACGGGGGAACGCGCCGGTGGCGATCTTCGCGCCGCGCGCGTCGAGCGCGTCGGTCAGGGCCTTGGCCAGGGTGCGCTTACCGGCGCCGTCCAAGCCTTCGATCACGACGAGTTTTCCCACGCGACCACCCTAAGGGGCCGCGCCCGCGCACGATCGGCGGCATCATGTCCCCCACATGGGTGATGATAGATCCTTTCCGTCACCAGATTGAGTGACTACGGTGAACCCCATTTCCGGTTGCGCGAAAGGGTGGTGCCGCGGTGACCGCGGATTCCGGGCACGCCAGACCGGCGGACGAGCCGGGCGCCCATCCGCCCGCGAGCCTGCCCGGCAACCTCGCCGAAACACTGCGCTACGGACCGTTCCACCGCGCTTTGCACGACGCCATCGCGCACCGCGGCCTGTCTCTGGCCCGGTTGCGGGCACACCTGGAGCAGCAGGGCGTGCAGGTCGGGCAGTCCACGCTCAGCTATTGGCAACGCGGCCTGCGTCACCCGGAAGTGCCACGTGCGATCGCTACCGTGCGTGCCCTGGAGACCGTGCTGCGGCTCCCGCCCGAGTCCCTGGTGGCGCTCGTCGGCAACCGGCCGCAACCACGCCTCGCCCGACCACACGGCTGGGTGTCACCCGTGCCGGTGCTGACGGAATTCGAGGCCGTGACCGACGTCGGCGCGAACACCGACATCGAGGTCGTGTCGGTGCACGACACCGTGCTGATCGGCCCGGAACGGGAGCAGCGGTCGATCACCACGCGGATCGTGGTGCGGGCGGCGAAGGCGGGGCCGGACCGGTTCCTGGCCGTGCACCAGGGCGACGAGGGCTGCCTGATCGACAACGCGCTCGTGCGGCCCGGCGAGGGCTGCCGGCTGGGACGTCTGCGCAGGCAGTCGGCCACCCGGGGGTTGGCGTTCGAGCTGCTGTTCGACCGCAGGCTCGCCGAGGGCGAGGAGCACGTGTTCAGCTTCACGGTCGTGGACGACACCGGCGGCCCGACACCCGGCCACCGACGGACGTTCCGCGAGCCGTGCCGCAGCTACCTGCTGCAACTGGCCTTCAACCGCCGCGCCCTGCCCGCCCGCTGCACCAAGCAGTTCCGGGTGGACGCCGAGACGCCGCCGGTGGACCTGGAGGAGCTGGTGTGCGGGCTGGGCGGGTACGCCAGCGCCTACTTCGAGGACATCGGGCCCGGCATCGCCGCCATCAGCGTCGAGTGGACATAGCGGAACGGCCGGGACGCGAGGCCCCGACCGTTCCGACTCACAGGCTCAGTAGCGGTAGTGCTCGGGCTTGTACGGGCCCTCGACGTCCACGTCGATGTACTCCGCCTGGTCCTTGTTCAGCTTGGTGAGGCTGCCGCCCAGCGCCTCCAGGTGGATCCGGGCGACCTTCTCGTCCAGCACCTTCGGCAGGCGGTACACCTCCTTGTCGTACTCCTCGTACTTGGTGAACAGCTCGACCTGCGCGATCACCTGGTTGGAGAACGAGTTGGACATCACGAAGCTCGGGTGACCGGTGGCGTTGCCCAGGTTGAGCAGCCGGCCCTCGGACAGCACGAGGATCGTGTGGCCGTCCGGGAACACCCACTCGTCGACCTGCGGCTTGATGTTGACCCGCCGGATGCCGGGGTACCGGGCCAGGCCGGCCATGTCGATCTCGTTGTCGAAGTGGCCGATGTTGCCCAGGATCGCCTGGTGCTTCATGGCCTCCATGTGCTCGACGCGCACGACGTCCTTGTTCCCGGTCGTCGTGATCACGATGTCGGCGCGGCCGATCACCTCTTCGAGGGTCCGCACCTCGTAGCCGTCCATCGCCGCCTGCAACGCGCAGATCGGGTCGATCTCGGTCACCACGATCCGGGCGCCCTGGCCGCGCAGCGACTCCGCCGCGCCCTTGCCGACGTCACCGTAACCGCAGATCACGGCCACCTTGCCGCCCATCAGCACGTCGGTGCCGCGGTTGATGCCGTCGATCAGCGAGTGCCGGATGCCGTACCGGTTGTCGAACTTCGACTTGGTCACCGCGTCGTTCACGTTGATCGCGGGGAACAGGAGCTCACCGGCGGCGGCCAGCTGGTACAGCCGCATGACGCCGGTCGTGGTCTCCTCGGTCACGCCGCGGATGCCCTCGGCGATCCTCGTCCACTTGCCGCTGTCCGCCGCGAGCGACTTGCGCAGCGTGTCGAGGATGAGCGCCCACTCCTCGGGGTCGTCCGCCTCGGGCTGCGGCACGACACCGGCCTTCTCGTACTGCACGCCCTTGTGGACCAGCAGCGTCGCGTCGCCGCCGTCGTCCAGGATCATGTTCGGGCCGCCGCCGTCGGGCCAGGTCAGCATGGACTCGGCGGTCCACCAGTACTCCTCCAGCGTCTCGCCCTTCCAGGCGAAGCACGGGACGCCCTTGGGCTCCTCCACGGTGCCGTGGGGGCCGACGACGACCGCGGCGGCGGCGTGGTCCTGGGTGGAGAAGATGTTGCACGACGCCCAGCGGACCTCGGCGCCGAGCGACACCAGCGTCTCGATCAGCACGGCCGTCTGCACCGTCATGTGCAGCGAGCCGGAGATCCGCGCGCCCCTGAGGGGGTAGACCTCCGAGTACTCGCGGCGCAGCGCCATCAGCCCTGGCATCTCGTGCTCGGCCAGCCGGATCTCCTTGCGGCCGAACTCGGCAAGGGACAGGTCCGCCACGGCGAAGTCGAGGCCATTAAGGGTCTGGAGCCTGTCGGCGATCATGCGCATTCCTCACATCTCGGGTTCGCCCGACCATACCTCCCGGTCACGGCCCGCCACGCCGGGCCGCCGAGGTGGCCTCCCATCCGGGGGCCGATAGACCAGTATGGCAAAGCTGAAGTGATGTTCACGGGAGGGTTTACGTGCTGATTCCCGGCCCCGACACACGGGTGGTCGAGCTGCGGGTGCACGGCGTCCAGGGCACCACGCCGCAGTCCCTTGTGGACGCGGTGGCGGCGGTGGACGTGGCGGGCGACGGGCTGGGCCGCGTCGTGCGCCCGGCCGACCGCCTGCGCAGACCCGCGCCCGGCCCGGTGTTGCAGGCCGCGGGACGTCCGGTGACGCGGGTCGTCGAGGGCTACGTGTGGGGCCGGATGACGTCCGGCGGCTGGGCCAAGGCGACGTGGGCGCTGCTGTTCCCGTTCTCGCTGGCGAACGTGGCGCACTGGATGCTGCCGCCCACGCCCACCGGCTCCGTGCCCGCGCACCTGCTGGGCGTGGGGCTGCGAGCGCTGCTCAGGCTGGCGGCGTTGCTGCTGACCGTGCTGCTGGTGGCGCAGCTGGAAGTGATCAGCCTGGACCTGGTGGCCGCGCAGTGCCTCGCGCCGGGTGCGACGTGCCTGTGGGGGCCGTCGTGGATGAGCACGACGCCGTGGGTGCGCGCCGTGGTGGGGCTGGCGCCGATCGCGCTGGCCGTGCTGGTGCTGCACCGGATGTCGAGCGTGGACTGGCGGATCGAGCGCAAGGAGGTGCCCGCGGCCGAAGGCAGCCGGTCCGGGCTGCCCGGCGCGCACGTGGCCACCGATCCGGACACGCCCGCGTTGCGCGTGCTGCACGTCGTGGCGGGGTTGGGCACGGCCGTGGTGATCGCGTTGGGCGGGCCGCTGGGTCCGCTGCTCGCGCCCGGCTGGCACGGCGCCGCGATCACCGTGTGCTGGGTGCTCGGCATCACCCTGGTCGGCGTGTCGGCGATGGGCGCGATGCTGCTGGACGACCCGACCGGCGGCGCGCCGCACCGGGGCGGGCGGTGGCTGCGGGCCGCGTTGGGACGTGGGCCGCGGCGGGTGTTGCAAGTGGTGGCGTGGCTGTCGTTGCTGGTCGCGACCGGGTTGCTGGTCCGGCTGCCGGTTCGGCTGCCGGGCGCGGACCTGGCCGTGCAGATGGTGGCCGCGCTGGTCGCGGCGGTGTGCGTGCTGATCGGGTTGCTGCTGGTGCCGGCCGCGTTGCTGGCCCGGCGCACGTGGTCGGCGCAGCCGCGTGACCTGCGGCCGTGGGCCGGTGGCTGGATGGCCGCGCCGGTGGTGGCGGTGGCCGCGCTGCTCGGTGGCGGGTTCGGCGCGGGGATCGCGCTGACCGTGCGCCGGGTGCTCGGGCACGGCGTGCTGCCGCGCGGGTACGACTACATCGCGCTGTTGTGGGGTGTGGCCGGTGTGCTGGCGTTCCTGGCGGCGGTGGTGATGGCGGCGACGACCGGGATGATGCGGTGGAGTTCGCTGCGGCGGAACAAGGAGTGGGCGCGCGAGGCGTCCCTGTTGCACGCGGGGCGCGCACGTGACGTGAAGCGCGCCGCTCGGGCGTGGTGGTGGGCGCGGTGGCAGCGGCGGCACAGCCACCACGTGGTGCTGGTGATGGCGACGGTGCTGGCGGTCGGCGCGGTGCCCTCGGCGTTCCTGCGGTTGCGCGAGATCGACCCGCCGACGTGGACGCGGCCGGTCTCCGGTTTCGGCGTGGTCGTGCTGGCCGTGCTGGCGTTGTCGCTGCTCCGGGCGGTGTACCTGGCGGCACGGCGGCCCGACAAGGCCCGGCAGGTCGGGGTGTTGGCCGATCTGGCGGCGTTCTGGCCGCGCGAGGCGCACCCGGTCGTGCCGCCGTGTTACGCGTTGAAGGTGGTGCCGGAGCTGGTGGCGCGGGTGCGGGAGCACCTGTCCGACCCCGGCGTGCGGGTGGTGCTGGCCGGGCACAGCCAGGGCAGCCTGCTCGCGGCGGTGGCGGCGGCCCGGTTGCTGGAGGAGCTGCCGCCGTCCGAGGCCGAACGGGTGGGGCTCGTCACCGCGGGGTCGCAGCTCCAATGGGCGTACCCGCGGGCGTTCCCGGCGGTGGTGCCGCACAGTTCGCTGGAGTCGCTGGCCGGTGGGCTGGAGGGGCGGTGGCGGTCGCTGTGCCGGGGCACGGACGCGCTGGGCGGCGCGGTGATGACGTGGAACCGGCAGGTGTACGACGGGATGCTGCTCGGCACGGGGTTCCGGCCGGACGGGACGTCGGGCGCGCTGCCGCCGGCGTTGCGAGGTCCGACGGGTGCGCTGGTGCTGGGCGGCGACCACTGGCTGCCCGATCCCCAGCGCGGGCCGTTCCCCGGTCGGCGGTGGGCTCCGGGCGTGAACCGGCACGCGGACTACACGTCCGACCCCGAGTGGGACCGGGCGGTGGCCATCGCGGCCGGTCTGGAGACGCCCGAGCCGCTGCCCCCCGTGCTGCCTATCGCGCGACAGGCGCCGGTGGTGTCACCGGAAAAGAAGTGAGCAGGCGGTCGGCGGCTTCGGTGTGGCCGGCCTCGGCGAGCAGACCGGCCGGTGCGAGCACGTAGTCGCGGTCGACGGTGACGGCGGCGTTGCGGAGGATCGGGCGCAGGACGGGGTCGGCGCGCAGCACGCGTTCGATGTCCGAGGTGGACTCGGCGTGCCGGAACACGCCGCCGGACAGCACGAGCAGGCCCGCGCCCTGTGGTCCCAGCTGGCCGTCCACGAGCCTGAGGTGACGGCGGATCGCGAGCACGGCGGCGAGGCCCGCGAGCCTGCGGTCCACGGTCGGGTCGTCGGGCAGCCAGCCCACGTCGGCGGCCCGTGCGGCGGCCTCTTCGTGCAGCACGGCGGCTTCCGCCTTGTCGATCAGCTTCTCCGCGACCGCCTCGGCCACCACGCCGGGCGCGGACCAGCGCATGCCCAGGTCGCCCTCGACCGTGCGGCGGTCCGGCGGCAGCGCCACCGTGCGCTCCGGACCTTCCACAGTGGACACCGCCGAGTAGACGTCCGTGGTCGCGCCGCCGACGTCCACCACCAGCACCGCGCCTTCCCGGTCCTGCATGGCCAGCCGTGACACGCCGCTCAGCACCGCGTCCGGCGTGACGGCCCGCACGAGCCCGCGGAACCTCGGTCCTCGGGACAGGCCCTTGCCGCCGATCACGTGCTCCAGGAACACGTCGCGGATCGCGGCACGTGCCGGGCCCGGCGCGAGTTCGCCCACGTCGGGGAGCACGTTGGCGGTGGGCACGACCGTTCGGCCGGCGAGCAGGTCCACGGCCTCCGGCTGGGCCTCGACGTTGCCGGCGAGCACGATCGGGCAGGCGATGCGGTTCGCGCCGATCCGGCGGGCGTTGTGCAGGAGCACCGACTGGTCGCCGCCGTCGGTGCCGCCGACGAGGAGGACGACGTCGGGTGCGGCGGCGCGCAACGCCCGGATGCCCGCGCCGTCGAGCGGTCCGGCCGACACGTGGACGACCTTCGCGCCCGCCGACAACGCCACCCGGTACCCGGCCTCGGCGCTGACCAGCCGTTCCTGCCCCACGACCGCGAGCCGCAGGCCACCGCCGGCGGACGAGCACGCGAGCGTGCGTTCGGCCGGGCCGAGGGCTTTCGTGACGGCGTCGATGCCTTGAAGCACCTCCGACGGGGTAGTCGGGTGCTGTGCCGTGCCGAGCAGGTCGCCGGCGGGCGACAGGAGGGCGCCCTTGGTCCACGTCGAGCCGATGTCCAGGCAGAGCACGGTCATGCGGGCAAAACTACCGGGCGGCCATTGTCGGACCCCTCCTTTAGGCTGAACGGACCAACACACCCGCCCATCCACGACCCACCACCAGACCACCCACGGCGAGGTCGCGCAAATGAGAGAGCTGTGGCGCACCAAGACGATCGAGCAGTCGATCGCGGACACCGATGATCCGGACACCAGGCTGCGCAAGGACCTCACCGCGTGGGACTTGACGGTCTTCGGCGTCGCGGTGGTGATCGGCGCGGGCATCTTCACGCTCACCGCGTCCACCGCGGGCAACCTGGCCGGGCCGTCGGTGTCGTTGGCGTTCGTGCTGGCGGCGGTGGCGTGTGCGCTGGCCGCGTTGTGCTACGCCGAGTTCGCCTCGACCGTGCCGGTGGCGGGCAGCGCGTACACGTTCTCTTACGCGACGTTCGGCGAGTTCATGGCGTGGATCATCGGTTGGGACCTGGTGCTGGAGTTCGCGGTCGGCGCGGCGGCGGTGGCCAAGGGCTGGTCGCTGTACCTCCAGACCGTGCTCGGGCAGCTCGGCGTGACGGTGAAGACCACCGTGCCGGTGGCCGGGGTCGACGTCGACTGGGGCTCGTTGCTGCTGATCGCGGTGCTGACGGCGGTGCTGGTCGTCGGCACGAAGCTGTCGTCGCGGGTCAGCGCGGTGATCACGGCGGTGAAGGTGGCCGTGGTGCTGCTGGTGATCGTGCTCGGCATCGGGTACATCAAGGCGGCGAACTACAGCCCGTACATCCCGCCCGCCCAATCCGGCGGCACCACCGCGAGCGGCCTGGAGCAGTCGCTGTTCTCGCTGGTCACGGGCTTCGAAGGCAGTACCTACGGGGTGCTCGGGCTGCTGGCCGCCGCGTCGCTGGTGTTCTTCGCGTTCATCGGCTTCGACGTGGTCGCCACGACCGCCGAGGAGACCCGGAACCCTCAGCGCGCCGTGCCGCGGGGCATCCTCGGGTCGCTGGCGATCGTGACGGTGCTGTACGTGGCGGTGTCGTTGGTGATCACCGGCATGCTGCCGTACGACCAGCTCAAGACCCAGCCGGACGGCACGCGGGCGACGTTGGCGACGGCGTTCTCGGCCAACGGGGTGGACTGGGCGGCCACCGTGATCTCGGTCGGCGCGCTGGCGGGCCTGACCACGGTGGTGATGGTGCTGATGCTCGGCCAGTCGCGGGTGCTGTTCGCGATGTCCAGGGACGGCCTCCTGCCGCGCGGCCTGGCCCACACTGGCGAGCACGGCACGCCGTACCGGATCACCGTGATCATCGGTGTGCTGGTCGCCGTCGCGGCGGGCTTCTTCCCGGCAGGCAGGCTGGAGGAGATGGTGAACGTCGGCACGCTGTTCGCGTTCATCCTGGTCTCGGCGGGTGTCCTGGTGCTCCGCAAGACCCGCCCCGACCTCCCGCGCGGCTTCCGCGTGCCACTGGTGCCGCTGGTCCCGGTCCTCGCCATCCTGGCGTGCCTGTGGCTGATGCTGAACCTGACCGCGTTGACGTGGGTCCGGTTCCTGGCGTGGATGGCCCTTGGCGTCGTCCTGTACTTCGTGTACAGCCGCCGGCATTCCGTGCTGGGCAAACGCGGCGCGACCGCCGTACCCGTGGTGAAGCACGACGAGATCCCCTGACACCGGACGACGAAGGGGCGACGAGCACAACGGCTCGTCGCCCCTTCGCACCGCCGAAAACCTACGACTTGGCCAGCGACCGGTCCAGGTCGGGCTCCAGGTAGATCAGCCGAGCAGACGGCACCTTGTTGCGCACGCGCTGCTCCGCGTCGTCGATGGCCTCGGCCACCTCGGCGATCGACAGGCCCGGGTTCAGCGCGATCTTCGCCGCCACCAGCAGCTCGTCCGGCCCGATGTACTGGGTCCGGATGTGGATCACGCGCTGCACCTTGCCCGCCGCCAGCTGGCTCGTGATCACGTCCAGCTCCGCGGGCGCCGAGCCCTCGCCGATCAGCAGCGACTTCATCTCCACGATCAGGATGACCGCGATCACGCCGAGCAGCACACCGATGCAGATCGTGCCGATCGCGTCCCACACGGGGTCGCCGGTGATGGTCGACAGGCCCACGCCCATCAGCGCCAGGACCAGGCCGAACAGCGCGCCCGCGTCCTCCAGCAGCACGACCGGCAGCTCGGGCACCTTCGACTGCCGGATGAACTGCCACCACGTGGCGTCACCCTTGATCTTCTGCGACTCCACGATCGCGGTGCGGAAGCTGTAGATCTCCAGGCCGATCGCGACGACCAGGATGACCACCGCGACCATCGGGCTGCTCAGCGGCTCGTGCGCCTCGAGCTTGTGGATGCCCTCGTACAGGGCGAACACCGAGCCGAGGCTGAACAGCATCAGCGCGACGATGAACGAGTAGAAGTAGCGGTCCCGACCGAACCCGAACGGGTGACTCATAGTGGCCTTGCGCTGCGCGGTCTTCTGCCCGAGCAGCAACAGGCCCTGGTTGGACGTGTCGGCCACCGAGTGCACCGACTCGGCCAGCATCGACGACGATCCGGTGATCAGGAAGCCGACGAACTTGGCCACTGAGATCCCGGCATTGGCCACCAGCGCGGCGATGATCGCCTTGGTCCCGCCCCCTGCTGACACGGTTGCTCCCTAAGCGCACAAGTCCGATTTGTCGGTGTGACCCTACTCAACGCCGGGGGTCGCCCGGAAAAGCTGGGTCTCGACATCGGCCTCGACCACCACGGCCGGGTCGCTCGCGGGCAACCACACCGACTGGCCGCGCTCCAGCACGAGCGACTGGCTCCCGTTCGACAACCGCGCCCGGCCACGCGTGCAGACCATGATCTGCGGCCCGCTGTGATCCACTCGAACGTGGACCGACGGCCCGACCTCGATCCGGGACAGCTCGAACTCCGGGCACGGCGTCCAGTACGACCACAGCCCCGGTGACGTCTCGGCGCCGGTCTGCACCGGCATGTCGCCGCACTGGAAGTCCAGCACCCGCATCAGCTCCGGCACGTTCACGTGCTTCGGCGTCAACCCGCAGCGCAGCACGTTGTCCGAGTTCGCCAGGATCTCCACGCCGGTGCCGTGCAGGTACGCGTGCAGGTTGCCGGCGGGCAGGTAGATCGCCTCACCGGGCCGGAGCACCAGCCGGTTGAGCAGCAACGCGGCCAGCACGCCCGCGTCACCGGGGTACGCCTCGCCCAGCTCCAGGATCGTCCGGCACTCCAGGTCGAACTCGCCGTGCTCCTTCACGTGCAGCACGCACGCGTCCAGGACCTGCGGCAACAGCATGTCCAGCGCGGTCTGCGGCAACGTGATGAGCGTGGTGAACAGGGCCCGCAGGCCGTCACCGTCCGGCTGGGACGCCAGCAGCTCGGCGTACGGGGCGAAGTCCGGCGCGTCCAGCGACCGCAGCAACACCGCCGTCCGCAGCGGGTCGCGGAACCCCGCCAACGCGTGGAACTCGGTCAACGCGCAGACCAGCTCGGGCTTCGCGGACGGGTCCTTGTAGTTGCGGATCGGCGAGTCCATCGGCACGCCCGCCGCGTCCTCGGCGGCGAACCCGTTCGCCGCCTGCTCGGCCGACGGGTGCGCCTGGAGGCTCAGCGGCTCCTCCGCGGCCAGCACCTTCAGCAGGAACGGCAGCCGGCTGCCCCAGCGGTCGGCGTGCGCGGCGCCCAGCTGGCCGTCCGGGTCGTCGGCCAGCATCTCCAGCAGTGACCGCGAACCGTCCGGACCCACCACCCGGGACGGGTCGCCGGGGTGGGCGCCCATCCACAGCTCGGCCTCGGGGTGCGGCGTCGGCACCTCCTTCCCGAGCAGCTCGGCGATGGCGGTGCGTGATCCCCACGCGTACGCGCGCACCGCGTTGTGCAGCAGTTCCACAGTCATCCCCTCATACGGCCGGCGCGTACAGCCCGGGTCCGCCCAGCGTTCCCGCCGCCAGACCCAGGTACAGCGCGGCCAACTCGAACCGGAGGGCGAGCAGCGCGGCGCACACGGCGTCCCCGCCGCTCACCTCCTCGGCCGGTTCGAGCACGTCGGCTCCGGACAAGGTCTCCATCGCGACCCGCCGGGCGAAATCGGCCTGCGGGCCCTGGCGCACGGCCAGCAGCAGCACGCGGACGAGGCCGGCCTGCTCTTCGTCGTCCGGGTCGGCGAACAGGTCGTCACCGGACGTGCCGCGCACGGCCCGGCGGTGCAGCACCGACCGGGTCAGCGCCTGAGGATAGCCGGCCACGTCGCTCACCACGCCCGCATAAGTGCCGAGAACGCCGGCTCCGTGCACCGCGACGGCCGTGGCCAGGTCGTCCAGACCCCACAGCAGCGGGGTGCGCCCGTCGATGCGCAGCGCCAGCGTCTTGGCCGGGTTCACGAACGACTCGTGCATCGGGTGGCACCGCTCGGCTTCCCGGTCCAGCTCGTCCGCGACCGCCTGCACGTCCACGTTGAGCAGGCCCAACGCCTTCAGCGCCACCGCCCACGCGGCGAAACCGCGGGCGAAGCCGAACCCGGGCGGCACGGGCACCCGCGGCGGGATCAGGAACGCGTGCTGCGCGGCCGACGCGGCCACCGGGCCCTCCGGCTCGGCGGTCAGCAGCACCCGCGCGCCACGCCGGGCCGCGCGGTCGACCGACTCGGCCATCTGCACGTCACCGGGGTCCTCGGTGTGCGCGAGGACCACGTCCAGCGCGCCCACCCACGTCGGCACGTCGTCCGCGACCACGACCGGCACCGGGCAGCGCGGCCCGAGCAGGGCCGTCACCACACCGGCGATGGCCGTGCCGACACCCGGACGGGTGATCAGCACCAACGCCCGTGGGCGCTCCTGGAACACCCGGGCGACGCCAAGCTCGTCGGCCGCCTCGGCGGTCGCACGGACCTGCGCGCCCGCCCGTGCCGCCGCGCGCAGCAGACCTTCCCGGTCGGCGTCACCGAGCCGGTACTGGTCGTCGAGGAGCGTGTCGTCGAGCACCTGGCATCACCCCGCCGTCGGCTCGACAGCCTCGTCGAGCAGCAGCACCGGGATGCCGTCCCGGACCGGGAACGACCGGCCGCACGAGGTGCAGGTCAGGTAGTCCGCCAGCGGGTCGGTCGCGGTGCCCGGCTTCAGCGGCGCGTGCTCGGGGCACGGGCAGGCCAGGATCTCCATCAACTGCGGGTCGAGTTGGACAGCCACGACGCTCATCCCCTCACGATCGCCAGGACCTCGTCGCGCAACGCGGCGACGGAGGCCGCGTCGGCGGCTTCGACGTTGAGCCGGAGCAGCGGCTCGGTGTTGGACGCACGGAGGTTGAACCACGAGCCGTCCGGCAGGTTCACCGTGAGGCCGTCCAGCTCGTCCAGCTCGACGCCCTCGCGCCCGCCGAACTCCGCCTTGATGGCGGCCAGCCTGCCCAGCTGGTCGTCCACCGTGGAGTTGATCTCGCCCGACGCCGCGTACCGGGAGTAGGCGCTGGTCAGGTCGGACAGCGTGCCGTCCTGCTCACCGAGCGCCGCCAGCACGTGGAGTGCGGCCAGCATGCCCGTGTCGGCACGCCAGAAGTCGCGGAAGTAGTAGTGGGCGGAGTGCTCGCCGCCGAAGATGGCGCCGGTCTTGGCCATCTCCTCCTTGATGAAGGAGTGGCCGACGCGGGTGCGCACCGGCACGCCGCCGTGCTCGCGGACGATCTCGGGCACGCCGTGCGAGGTGATCAGGTTGTGGATGATCGTGCCGCCCGGGTCCTTGGCCAGCTCGCGCACCGCGACCAGGGCGGTGATGGCGGACGGGGACACCGGCTCGCCGCGCTCGTCCACCACGAAGCAGCGGTCCGCGTCGCCGTCGAACGCCACGCCGGCGTCCGCCTTCTCCGCGATGACCCTGGCCTGGAGGTCCACGATGTTCTTCGGGTCCAGCGGGTTGGCCTCGTGGTTCGGGAAGTTGCCGTCCAGCTCGAAGTACATCGGCACGACGTCGATCGGCAGGCCCTCGAAGACCTTCGGCACGGTGTGGCCGCCCATGCCGTTGCCCGCGTCGACCACGACCTTCAGCGGCCGGCTGGTGCTCAGGTCGACCAGATCACGCAGGTAGGCGGCGTAGTCGGTGAGCATGTCCTGCTCGGTGACCGCGCCCTTCGTGACGCCCTCGGCGTCCGGGACACCGCGCTCGGCGTCCTCGCGGATCTGACCCAGGCCGCTGTCCTGGCCGACCGGCGCCGCGCCCGGACGGCACAGCTTGATGCCGTTGTACTTGGCCGGGTTGTGGCTCGCGGTGAACATCGCGCCGGGCAGGTCCAGCTTGCCGGAGGCGAAGTACAGCATGTCGGTGCTGGCCAGGCCGATGTTGACCACGTCGACGCCCTGCGCCGTGACGCCCTCGGCGAACGCCGCGGCCAAGCCGGGCGACGAGTCGCGCATATCGTGGCCGATCACCACGGCCGGGCCGCCGACGAGGCGGGCGAACGCCGCGCCGAAGTCGCGTACGACGTCGGCGTCGAGCTGTTCGCCGACGACACCGCGGATGTCGTAAGCCTTGACGATGCCGGACAGATCGCGCACGGCCACACTCCCAAGTTGGCTCTTGACACTGCCTTGGGAAGCCTACCGGCGCGCGCGTAAGCGTCGTGTCCGGTCGTTCAGTCTTCGTTGGGATCGGGCAGAACGCGCAGGTGACCGCGCCTGATGGTGCCCGCCGGGAACTCCGGGACCTCCATCGGCGGGGTAACCCGACCGGCTTCGCGGACCGCCTCGGCCAACGCCGTCAGGTCGTCCACGGTGGGTTCGGGGGCCCGGAACTCGCCTTGGTGGCGGACGACCTCCCAGCCACGGGGGGCGGTGAGGCGCAGGGCGTGTTCTTCGCAGAGGTCGTACGAGTGCGGTTCGGAGTACGTCGCCAGGGGGCCGACCACCGCGGTCGAGTCCGCATAGGCGTACGTGAGCGTGGCGACTGCCGGGTTCGCGCACCCGGTTCGCGAGCACCGTCTCACGCTCCGCACGGCGGGGACGATATCGCGTCCCGCGCGGCGTGTGTTGGATTACCTCCGGCGCGGCGCTGGAGGCGGTCCCGTGCTTCGGCAAGTTGCCTGGTCGTGAAGGTCCTCCGGCCGTCCCGCTCGGGTACGGCTGTCGGGTGCAACTACCCTCTACCCCGTGGTGATGGCTCGGGGTTCACGGCGACAGGGCACTCCGCGGCGACGCAACCGCGATCGGCACGGTCGGGGGTTGCGCGGCCCGCTGTACCCGGCCACGCTGCCGGCGGCCCGGAGCCGGGCGGAGCGCTTCGACGCGTTGGTGCTGGAGGCGCTGGAGCCGATCGAGGCGCGGTGGCGCACCGAGCTCACGCAGCTGGACGTCGCGGTGGACGACGTGCCGGACATCCAGTCGGGCGACGACGGCGACGTGGTCGAGGACGGGAACGTCCCCCTGGCGCGGCTGGTCCCGGCCGGCGCCGACCGCCGGGCCCGCATCGTCCTCTACCGCCGTCCGCTGGAAGCCCGTGCCAAGGACGGCGCCGACCTGTCCGACCTGATCCACGACGTCCTCGTCGAGCAGATCGCCAACTACCTGGGCCTCGACCCCGACGTGATCGACGGCGAATAGCCGTCCCGTCAGGGGCGGCGGCGGGTGGGGATAGCCGTCAGCAGGGTGAAGAGGGCGGCGGCGGCCTGGAGCATCAGCAGGAGTTCACGGAGGGTCGAGGCGGCTTCCACGCGAACCTCCGACGCCGTGGTGGGCACCGTCACACCGACCAGGTGGCCCCAAGCGCGGACGACCTGGACCTCACGTCCGTTCACCCACGCACGCCATGCCGGCTCCTCCGCCGCGGCCAGCACCAGAAGCCGTCCCTCGGGACCTTCGGACACCTGGACGCCGACCTCCGGCGGTGCGGCTTCGACCGGGGCGATCCCGGGTGTGCCGAGCTCCACCGACGGGTTGCCGCCGGTCCGGGCCCGCCGCGCCAGCTCGGGTGACAGCAGCACGGCGTTGCCCGCCGCCAACTGCACCCGCAACACCGGCCGGCCGTCGGACATCGCCGGCGTCACGCCCACCAGGTCACCAGCCGCGTCCCGCAACCGCTGGGCCGCCGCACGGTCCGGCAGGACGACGAAAGCCACCCCCGAAGCCGCCGCCTGCGCCAACGCCAGCCGGGTGGTCTCCGACGAGCCGCCGATCAGGTCCCGCGACCACCGCTCCAACCGCGCGACCGCCGTCGGCACGGGCACGTAGTCGTCATCCCCGAACGCGGGCAGCCGCCCGGCCACCAGCCGCGTCGGCGTCCCCGGCGTGCCCAGCACCAGCACCGACCGCCCGGTCCGCGGCAACTCCTGCGCCACCGTCGACGGCAACCGCACCGCGTCCGCCGTCAACGCCCCCGACCGCAACCCGGCGAACCCGGCGCAGGCGAGCCCCACCACCGAGAGCACCCCGACCACCGACACCACCCGCCGGAACGGCACCGGCGCCACGTCCCGCCGGAACGCCGACAGCACCACCCACAGCAACCCCCACCCGACCAGCACCAACGGAGCGCCGGCCCACCCCGGCGAAGCGTCACCGCCGGGCAGCGGCGACAGCGACACGGTCTGCAGCACGATCAGCGCGAACCCGCCGAGCACCACCACCGCCAACCCCGCCGGCATCGACCGCGACGGCCGCAGCACCAAGGCCAGCAGCGCGAACACGACCACCAGGAACCCGACGAACGGCACCGACCCCGTCCCGCCGGGCCGCAACGACAGCAGGTCCACCAACCCGACCGCGGGCGACTCCATGAACGCGCCCACCCCGTGCAGCACGACGGACGGGTGCTGCAACACCACCGCCGGCCACGGCAGCAGCAACGCAACCGGCAGCAGCACGATCATGAACAGCGACGCCACCCGCCGCCGCCCGTCACCCGGCCGCCCCGGCACCACCACGAACCCGATCAGCGCCGCCAACGCCACCAGCCCGTGCACGAGCGGCGAGAACGCCCCCACCACGGCCACCGCCAACGCCGTCCCCGACGCCACCGGCAGCCACGCCGCACCCGCCCCACCCCGCAGCACGGACGCCACCCCGGCGAACACCAGCGGCGCCATCACGTGCACCACGACCACGTCCAGCCGCCCCTGGCTCACCGCCGACGTGGCCGCCGGCAGCAACGCGTACCCCGCCGCCACCAGGGCGCGGACGGGCCGCCGCACCGGCATCCCCCGTGAAGCCACGTAGGCGGCCAGCCCGGCCAACGGCGCGTCACCGATGAACAGCACCGCCACCAGCACGGCGGGCGACCCGAACAGCACGCCGACCGTCCCCAGCACCGCCAACGCCGCGGGCGCGGGCGCCGTCGTCCCGCCCGCCACCGGATGCCAAGTGGCCAGGTACGACGACCAGGTCGAGGCGAGATCGCCCACCGGCAGCAGCCGGCCACCCGCCAGGTCAAGCCCGATCCGGGACGCGTTGGCCAGGATCCCGAACACCGCCAACCCCAGGACCAGCAGCAACGGCGGCCCGAGCACCAGCGACCACAGCACCCGCGCCCGGTCGACCTCCACGAACACGACGCCCGGCGCGGCCGAACCACGGGGCACCGGCGAAGGTCGCGGCTTCGGCGAGGGGCGCTCCGAAGGCGGCAACGCCGCGTCCACCGGCACGGCCACCAGAGGCCGACGAAGCCCACCGGTCGCCCGCACCGGCCGACGTCGGGTCAGCACACCGGCGGGCAGCGCCGCCGGCCCGACCACCCGACGCTCCACTTCGGACGGAGCCGACCACGTGCCCGGCCGCCCCTCGTCCTCCGGCAGACGTCCCAACGCCAGGTCGGCCTCGACCCGTCGCCGGATCAGGTGAGTGGACGCACCCCGGATCGCGTTGCGCAATCGGGTGATCCGGCTCGTGAACAGGCCGGGCACGCCCCCGTGGACCGGCCGCGCGGCACGTCCCGCCCGTAACCTGGCCCGCCCGCTCAACAGGTACCGCAGCGCGCCGATCTCCGCGTGCGCGTCCGAAAACCGGCGCAGCAACAGGAATCCGAGCGCGCGCAGGAACGCGAGCACCGCGATCCGCGGCAGTCCCAAGGCGAACGACAACGTCCCGCAGTTGACCAGGAACGTCCGCAGCCCGTGCGCCCGGTCGACGCCGCGCAACGCCGGACCCGGCCGTGCCGCCGCCGCGTCCAACCGCCGCGAGCCACGGCTGACCGCGCGCGCGTGCCGCATCCGGGCGACGGGAACGGACAGCACGAGGTGGCCCGCCAGGTTCGCGCGCCAGCCGAAGTCGATGTCGTCGCGCAGCAACGGCATCGCCCGGTCGTAGCCGCCGAGCGACTCCCACACCGTGCGCCGGATCAACGACCCGGCCGACGACACCGCCAGCGCCTCGGTGCTCTGCTGGAACGACCCGGCCAACTCCACCCGGCCCATGCCGGTCTGCCGGTGGCCGGACGCGTCGGTCGACAGCCCCGACTCCACCACCAGCCGGGGATCGGTCCAGTCGAGACCCAGCGGCCCCAGCACGGCCGCCGACGGCGACACCTCGGCCGCGGTCAGCAGTGCGGACAGGCAGTCCGGTTCCGGCGCGCAGTCGTCGTGCAGCAGCCACAGCCACGTGCCCGGATCGCCCCAGCGCTGCACGGCGTGGTCGACGGCGGCGTGCACCGCCGCGCCGAAACCCGTGCCGCGGGGCAGCGTGAGGACACCGTCAATCACCCGATCGAGACCTTCGGCGGCCTCGGCGAGCACCTTCGCGGTGCCGTCGACAGAGCCCGTGTCGACCGCGATCACGTGCCGCGGCCGTGGTCGTTGCCGGCGCAGCGCGGACAGCGCCGTGCCCAACCACCGGTCGCCGTCGTGGCACACCAGCACTGCCAGCACGGGCGCGGTGCGCAGCCGCGGAGTGGCCCCGCTCGTCAAGGTCCGCTCCTCAGTTGCTCCGACTCCCCGTGGGACGACCACGGTAAGCCAGAGCCACCGCGCAAGCGATCACACCGCGCGCTTTTTGAGCTTCCTCCGCTCGCGTTCGGACAGCCCGCCCCAAATGCCGAAGCGCTCGTCGTGCTGGAGGGCGTACTCCAGACATTCGGAGCGCACCTCGCAGCCGAGGCAAATCCGCTTGGCCTCCCTGGTCGAGCCGCCCTTCTCCGGGAAGAACGCCTCGGGGTCGGTCTGCGCGCACAGGGCGCGCTCCTGCCAGTCCTGCTCATCGGCCGCGTCGAACAGGTCGAGTACGACCGGCTCCTGTGCCGGGACGTCCCCGTCCACGATGCGACCCCCGTCGAATTCCTGCATAGTCCGCCTCCTCGCCTTCCGCTCTCCCCGGTTGGCGGACACCACTCGCCGTCCCCACAACGACGAATGACACCGATGTGATTACACCTGTGTCACAACACGCGGTCAAGCCGAGTCCACAGGACGGGGGATATTCCCGCCAATGGCCCGAAAACCCTTGACTAGCAGCACAGACGGTGATTGGGGCAGTGCGCCGAGCGATAACGGGAGCGCGGACGGCCTACGGACGGCCGGCGACCCACCCGATCGGGGAGGCCACACTGGAAGGGTGAAGCGATCAGCGGTGCGTCCGAGTCCACTGTTCCTCAGCCTGCTCGCGGTGACGGTGGCAGGCGCCGTGCTGACCCTGTTCGAAGACTCCACCGCGGCGGTGACCGCCGGGACGGTCTTCTTCGTGCTGGGCGGCTGGGCGGTTTCCCTGTGCCTGCACGAGTTCGGCCACGCGATCGTGGCCTACCGCGGCGGCGACTACGCGGTGAAGGCGAAGGGGTACCTGACCCTCGACATCCGCCGGTACACCGACCCCGTGTTCAGCATCGTGCTGCCACTGGTGCTGCTGGCGTTCGGCGGCATCCCGCTGCCCGGCGGCGCGGTGTGGATCAACCACCACGCGCTGCGCGACAAGCGGGTGGAGTCGATGGTGTCGCTGGCCGGTCCGCTGAGCAACCTGGTGCTCGGGGTGCTGCTGGCGATGTCGGTGATTCTCTTCACGCCGCCGGCGGGTTTGGCCGCCGCGCTGTCGTACCTGGCCGCCGTCCAGATCCTCGCTTTCGTGCTCAACATCCTGCCGATCCCGGGTCTGGACGGGTGGGGCGTGATCGAGCCGTACATGTCGTACTCGGCCCAGCAGTTCGGCGCGAAGGTGCGGCCGTGGGCGCCGTTCGTGCTGTTCGCGGTGCTGATCGGGTTCCCGACGATCGCGGCGCTGTTCTTCAACGCCGCCTACTCGGCGTTCGAGCTGATCGGCGGCAACCGGTACCTGGCCGCGCTCGGGCAGGGCACCTTCATGTTCTGGCGGTGACGGCCCGGTGGAAGGATGACGACTCGTGAAGGTCGTCGTACTGGTTGGCGGGGTTGGCGGGGCGCGGTTCCTGGTCGGGCTGAAGAGCCTCCTGGACGGGCCGGAGCACGAGATCACCGCCGTGGTGAACACGGGTGACGACGTGTGGATGCACGGGTTGCGGATCTGTCCCGACCTGGACACCTGCATGTACACCCTCGGGGGCGGTATCGACGCGGAGCGCGGCTGGGGCCGTGCGGGCGAGACGTGGGCGGTCAAGGAGGAGCTGGCCGCCTACGGAGCCGACCCGACGTGGTTCGGGCTGGGCGACCGGGACGTCGCCACGCACCTGGTGCGGACCCGGATGCTGCGGGCGGGGTATCCGCTGTCGGCCGTGACGGAGGCGCTGTGCCACCGCTGGGAGCCCGGCGTGCGGCTGCTGCCGATGTCGGACGACCGGGTGGAGACCCACGTCGTCGTGACGAGCGAGGAGGGCGAGCGGGCGATCCACTTCCAGGAGTGGTGGGTGAAGCACCGGGCCCAACTGCCGGCGCGGTCGTTCGCGTCGGTCGGGGTGGAGACGGCGACGCCCGCTCCGGGCGTGCTGGACGCGCTGCGGGACGCCGACGCGGTGGTGATCGCGCCGTCGAACCCGGTGGTGAGCGTGAACACGATCCTGGGCGTGCCGGGGGTGCGTGACGCGTTGCGCAAGACCGAGGCCGGGGTGGTGGGGCTGTCGCCGATAGTGGGCGGCAAGCCGCTGCGCGGGATGGCGGACGCGTGCCTGGCGGCGATCGGCGTGGAGACGTCCGCCGAGGCCGTCGGCCGGTACTACGGGTCGCGCAAGACCACGGACCGCGGCGTGCTGGACGGCTGGCTCGTGCACACGGGCGACCGTTCCGACGTGCCGGGGGTGGCGGTGCGCGCGGTGCCGTTGCTGATGTCCGATGTGGACGCCACGGCCGCGATGGCGCGGGCGGCGCTGGAACTGGCCGGGGTCGACGTTGGCTGATCACGCTTCCCCTTCGGGGATCACGCTGCTGCCCGTGACCGGGCTGCCGGAGTTCCGGCCCGGTGACGATCTGGCGGCGGCTCTCGCCTCGGCCGCGCCGTGGTTGCGGGACGGTGACGTGGTCGTGGTGACGTCCAAGGTCTTGTCCAAAGTAGAGGGTCGGCTGGTCCCGGTGCCCGCTTCGCCGGAGGAGCGGGACGCCGTGCGGCGGGAGTGGGTCGAGGCCGAGTCGGTGCGCGTGCTGGCCCGGCGCGGGCGGACGTTGATCACCGAGAACAAGCTGGGGATCGTGCAGGCGGCGTCCGGTGTGGACGCGTCGAACGTGGCGGCGGACGAGATCGCGTTGCTGCCGGTGGACCCGGACGGGTCGGCGGCGGCGTTGCGGTCGGCGTTGGCGGCTCGCCTGGGCGTGTCCGTGGCGGTCGTCGTGACGGACACGATGGGTCGGGCTTGGCGGGTCGGTCAGACGGACGCGGCGATCGGGGCGTCCGGGTTGGCCGTGCTGCACCGGTACGGCGGTTCGGTGGACCGGTTCGGGAACCCGTTGGTCGTGACCGAGGTGGCGGTGGCCGACGAGATCGCGGCGGCGGCGGACCTGGTGAAGGGGAAGCTGGGCGCGGTGCCGGTGGCGGTGGTGCGCGGGCTGCCCGTGACCGACGACGGTTCCACCGCCCGTGACCTGGCCCGGCCGGTCGCGGAGGACCTGTTCCGGATGGGGACGGCCGAGGCGTTGGCGCAGGGGCGGGCGGAGGCGGTGCTGATGCGCCGTTCGGTGCGGTCGTTCACCGGTGACCCGGTGTCGGTGCCCGCCATCCGTCGGGCTGTGGCCGCCGCTTTGACCGCGCCCGCGCCGCATCACACTCGGCCGGTGCGGTTCGTCCGGTTGACGGTGAAGCGGGACTTGCTGCTGGACGCGATGCGTGATCGTTGGCGTGCGGACCTCCGTGCCGACGGGTTGTCGGAAGCGCGGGTCTCGGCGCGGGTGGCGCGAGGAGATTTCCTGCGGAACGCGCCGGAGATCGTGGTGCCGTTCCTGGTGCGGGCCGGTGCGCACGCGTATCCGGACGAGCGGCGGGCGGCGGCGGAGCGGACGATGTTCACGGTGGCGGGTGGCGCGGCCGTGCAGGGGCTGTTGGTGGCGTTGGCGGCCGAGGGTCTGGGGTCGTGCTGGGTGTCGTCCACGATCTTCTGCCCGGACGTGGTGCGTGAGGTGCTCGACCTGCCGGCCGACTGGGAGCCGTTGGGCGCGGTGGCGATCGGGCACCCGGAGTCGGAACTGACGCCGCGGGTGCCGGGTGCGGTTGACGAAGGGTTCCTGGAACTGTGAGTCCTTCTTCGAGCTTGCACGCCGACGTGGTGTCGACCTTGGACGCTTGGCGTCCGGCGGATCCGACGCAGGAGTCGATGCGGCAGGCGTACCTGGGGTTCCTGGCGGCTCGTGAGGACGCTTGCGCGCGTTCGTGCGAGCCGGGGCACATCACGGCGTCGGCTTTGGTGCTGAACGCCACGGCGGACCACACGTTGCTCACCTTGCACCCGCGGGTGGGGCGGTGGCTCCAGCTGGGCGGGCACTGCGAGCCGTCCGACACCACGCTCGCTTCGGCGGCGTTGCGGGAGGCGCGGGAGGAGTCGGGGATCCAGGGTCTGCGGATCGAGCCCGTGCCGATCCACTTGGACGTGCACCCGATCACGTGCTCGTTGGGCAAGCCGACGCGTCACTTCGACGTGCGGTTCCTGGTCCGTGCGCCGGTCGACGCCCAGCCGTGCCGCAGCGCCGAGTCGATCGACCTCCAGTGGTGGCCGCTGGACGGCATGCCGTCGAACGTCGACGACCTGCACCCGATGATCGAAGCCGCCCTAGCCCGCCTCCGCTAACCCGCGCGAGTCGAACCTCCAGGTCCCGCGTGTCGAACACTCAGCCCCCGTGAGTCCTACGTTCAGAACGCGTGAGTCCTACGTTCGCGACCCCCGAGTTCAACGCTCAGTACAAGATCGACTGTTCTGAGCGTTGAATTCGGGGGTCCTGAACGTAGGACACGGTGGTCCTGAAGGTACGACTCGCGCGTTCTGAACGTAGGACTCACGCGGGGGTGGGCTAGCGGTCGTTGCCGTTCAGGCGTTGGGTGAGGCCGGGCGGGCGCTGGTCTGGGCCGCCGGAGAGGCGTTGTGACAGCGACGGGCGGGAGGTCGGCACCTGCTGGACCGTCGGCACTGGGCCGGGGGCTGCGCGGAGTTCCGGCTCTGGGTCGGGGGGTGCGGGTTGCTGCGCGGGGGGTGCGGGGTGCGGTGCGCCCTGCTGCGCGGGGGGTGCGGGGTGCGGTGCGCCCTGCTGCGCGGGGGGTGCGGGTTGCTGCGCGGGGTGCGGTGCGGGGTGCGCGGGGTGTGGTGCGGGGTGACCTGCGGCGACGTGTGCGGACAGGACCATGGTCGAGTCCGGGTCGGCGCCGTGCGGGTCGACCGCGTTGACCATGGCGCGCGGGATCTGTTGGGTTGCCGAGGAGTCCATCGGCGACGTCATGTTGTCCGGCGTCACGACGTGGATGCCACGTGCACGAGCACGGGCCAACGCCGCGTCGGCCCGAGCGCGGGGGTCCATCCGGATCTCTCCTGCGTGTGCCTTGGGCCGGCTGGTGAACGCCGGCGTTGCCGATCGGTGGCGCTCGCCGACATGGGACCACTGCCCGTGCCGCCCGAGTGCTCGTGCCAGAGTATTCGCAAACTACAGGTGGAAGTAAGCGGAGGAGGAAAAACGGCATGTCGGTGCTGCAAGGTGCGGAGGCTGTGGTTCTGGTCGGGGGCAAGGGAACCCGGCTTCGACCACTGACCCTGTCCGCGCCCAAGCCCATGCTGCCGACCGCCGGGGTGCCGTTCCTCACCCACTTGCTGTCGCGGATCCGGGAAACCGGCATCAAGCATGTGGTGCTCGGCACGTCGTACAAGGCCGAGGTCTTCCAGGAGCACTTCGGCGACGGCGCGGCGCTCGGCTTGGAGCTTGAATACGTGGTGGAGGAGGTGCCCCTGGACACGGCGGGCGCGATCCGCAACGTCGCCCACAAGCTGCGCGAACGCGACGTGCTCGTGTTCAACGGGGACATCCTGTCGGGTGTCGACCTGCGTGCCGTCGTCGAGACGCACCGCAAGGCCGAGGCGGACGTGACGCTGCACCTGGTCCGGGTCGAGGACCCGCGCCGGTTCGGCTGCGTGCCGACGGACGAGGACGGTCGGGTCACCGCTTTCCTCGAGAAGACGGAGAACCCGCCGACGGACCAGATCAACGCGGGCTGCTACGTGTTCCGGCGTGAGGTGATCGAGGGCATTCCCGCTGGTCGGCCGGTGTCGGTGGAGCGTGAGACGTTCCCGGGGCTGCTGGCGGCGGGTTCGCGGTTGCAGGGGTACGTGGACGCCTCGTACTGGCTGGACCTCGGCACGCCGGCCGCGTTCGTGCAGGGTTCGGCGGACTTGGTGCGCGGTATCGCGCCGACGGCCGCGCTGACCTCCAAGGGTGACGCGCTGGTGCTCGACGGCGCGGTCGTGGACGAGAACGCGGTGATCAAGGGCGGTGCGACGATCGGCGCCGGGTGCACGGTCGCGGCGGGTGCGGTGGTCGACGGCGCGGTGTTGTTCGACGGCGCGGTGGTCGGCGAGGGCGCACGGGTGGAACGCAGTGTGCTGGGGGCGAACTCGCTGGTCCAGGCCGGTGCGGTGGTGTCGGACGCGGTGATCGGTGACGGCGCCGTGGTCGGCGCGCGGTGCGAGTTGATCAACGGTGCGCGGGTGTGGCCGGGGGTCGTGCTGCCCGAGGGCGGGGTGCGTTTCTCCGCTGATGTGTGAGGTCCTGATGTGTGATGTCCAGAGGTCCTGATGAGTGATGCCTAGGACGTGGGCGCCGCCGTTCCCGCTGGACGTCGGCGCCGTGCTGGGGCCGTTGCGGCGCGGGCCGGGCGATCCGACGTTCCGGGCCGGCGACGGGGTGTGGCTCACCGCCAACACCCCGGCCGGGTCCGGCACCCTGCGCGTCCGCCGTGCCGCCGACGTGGTGGAGGCGGACGCGTGGGGTGACGGCGCGGAGTGGCTGCTCGACGGGCTGCCGGCGTTGCTGGGCGCGGGGGACGACGACTCCGCGTTCGAGTGCCACCACCCGTTGATCGCGGAGACGCGGCGGCGGCGTCCGGGGATCAGGCTGGGTTCGACGGGCCGGGTGTGGGACGCGCTGCTGCCCGCGATCCTGGAGCAGAAGGTGACCGGGATCGAGGCGAACCGGTCCTACCGGGAGCTGTGCCGCCGGTTCGGCACGCCCGCGCCCGGGGTCGCCGACATGCACGTGCCCCCGACGCCGCGCGCGATCTTGGGCATCACGGACTGGGAGTGGCACCGGGCGGGGGTCGACGGCGGTCGTCGGCGGGCGTTGATCGCGGCGGCGCAGGTGGCACACCGGCTGGAGGGCGCGTTCGACCTGGGCGGGGAGGACGGCCGGAACCTGCTGCGGAAGGTGCCGGGCATCGGGGTGTGGACGGCGGCCGAGGTGGCGCAGCGCGCGTGGGGCGATCCGGACGCCGTGAGTTTCGGGGACTTCCACCTCGCCGGGATCGTCGGCTGGGCGTTGACGGGCGGGCCGTTGGACGACGACGGCATGGCCGAAGTACTGGCCCCGTACGCCCCGCAACGCCACCGCGCGGTCGTCTACATCCTCGCCTCGGGCGCCAAGAAACCCCGCTTCGCCCCCCGCTTCTCGCCCCGCGACTACCGCGCCATGTGATCAGGCAGCTGCGGTCAGCGGGTCATCAGGGCATGAAAGTCAGCGGGTCATCAGGCGGAGGCGCAGGGCCAGGCCGGCTCGCACGGCGAGCATCAACGGCGCCCAGACGGGGCCGCGGTGGCGGTCCGCAAGGTAGCGGTACGCGCTGGAGTGGTGGGCCGCGAGCATCCGGTCCGACGAGCGCTGCGTGGAGTGGCCGCCGATGTGCACGACCTCGGCTTCCGGCACGTAGACGTTCAGCCAGCCCGCACGGGCCAGGCGGTCGCACAGGTCGACGTCCTCGAAGTACATGAAGTACCGGGGGTCGAAGCCGTCGACCGAGTCGAACGCCTCCCGCCGCATCAGCAGGCACGACCCGGACAGCCACCCGGAGGTGCGCTCCTCCGGCGACGAGGCCGCCTGCCGGTAGGCCGCGGACCACGGGTTCGACGGCCAGACGTGCGCGAACAGCGCGTGCCCCAGCCCTCGCCCCAACGACGGCAGCAGCCGCGCCGACGGGTACACCCCGCCGGACGGCTCACGGATCAACGGCCCGAACGCGCCACCTCGCGGCCACCGCTTGGCGGCCTCCAGCAGCGCGTCCAGGCTCCCGACTCCCCAGGACAGGTCCGGGTTGGCCACCACGACCCACCCGACGGACGGCGGCAGGGTGGCGACACCGAAGTTCGCCCCCGCGCCGTACCCGAGGTTCCCGCCGGTCGGCACGAATGTGACGTGCGGGTTCTCGGCGGCGGCGCGTTCCGGCACGCCGTCGGTGGAACCGTTGTCCGCCAGCACCACCGACACCGGCCGAGTGGTCGCCGCGGACAACGTGGACAGGAACCCGTCCAAGGTTTCACCAGGCGAGTAGGTGACGGTCACCACCGCCACCTCGTCTCCGTAACGCGTCACGGCGGTCACCCTAGTGGTGGTGCGCGTGGTGCACGACGGCATGTCCCTTGCCACGCGAGATGAGCCACTTGTTCACCGGCACGGTCAGCACGAACGCGACCGCCAGTGAGAACGCCAGCGCGCCCCAGAACAGCAGGCTGGACACGCCCGAGTCCATCGCGCCCGGCACCGCCACCATGATCGCGTTGTCCACGATCTCCATCACCGTGATGGAGACGGTGTCGGCCGCCAGCGCCACCTTCACCGCCGCGCCGAACGAGACGCCGGTCCGCAGCACGCCGCGCAGGGTCAGGGCGTAGCCGAAGAAGAACGCCAACGCCACGGCCAGCACCACGGTGCCCCAGTTCGGGAGCCCGATCGCGGTGCCGATGACCATGCCGAGCACTTCACCGATGGCACAGCCGGTGAGGCAGTGCAGCGTCGCCGAGATTGCCATTGACCAGGTTGCCTTCATGCCGGGAACTATACCCCCAGGGGGTACCTGGCGCGCAAGCGGAAAGACCTGGGTGGACGAGCAGGAACTTAACGCCGATGCGTGTGGGCTGCGCGTTCGTACGCCAGGCGGTGCAGGGCGGCCGACGTGGACCAGGAGAAGTCTTTCGCCCGCACGACCGCCGCCGTGGCCAGCTCGTCACGTCGGGCCGGGTCGTCCAGCAACGCGCCCAGCGCGGCGGCGATGTCACCGGCGCCGACACCGCAGTACTCCACCGCGTCGCCGCCCACCTCGGGCAGGCTCAACCGCCGGGTGGTCAGCACGGCCGCACCGCAGGCCATCGCCTCCAGCACCGGCAAGCCGAACCCCTCACCGAGCGACGGGTACGCCACCACCTCGGCGCCGCCCAGGAACCCCGCCAACGACGAGAACGGCAGGTAACCGGCCCGGATCACGCGGACCCGGTGCGGCACGGCGTCCAGCGCGCGTTCCACCTGGCTGTCCCACCCGGGCTGACCGGCCAACACCAGCGCGGGCGGGTTCGGTCTGTCCCGGCAGGCCTGCGCGAACCCGCGGATGAGCGCCGGGACGTTCTTGCGCGGCTCCAGCGCACCCAGGAACGCCACGTAAGGCGCGTCCCCCAGCGACAGCAGCCGCCGGACCTCGGCCACTTCCTCGGTCGTCGGCGGGTGGAACCGCTCGGTCTCCACGCCGTGCTGCGCGATGTGCAGGAGCCTCCGGTCGGCCCCGGCGACCCGGGCCAACTCGTCCGCGGTCGCCCGCGACGGCACGATGCACAGCGCGGCCCGCCGCAGCGAAGCCCTGGTCCAGCCCCTGAAGAACCGCGCCTTGACCGACGAGTGCAGCACCGGGTCGGTGAAGAAGGTGGCGTCGTGCAGCGTCACGACCGACGCCGCGCGGTTCGCCAACGGCACCGTGTAGTGCGGCGAGTGGACAACCGCCACGCCGAGCCGGGCCGCCAGCCGGGGCAGCGTCATCTGCTCCCACGTCAGCCGGGCCGTGCGGGTCGCCACCGCGTCCGTCGCCGGCACGATTCGCGAGCCAGGCGCCAGGGACGTGTACAACGCTGCGTCACGGGGCTGGCACACTACGCTGAGTCGTGCGCCGTCCGCGTCCAGCGCCGCCACGAGGGAATCGACATATCGACCGACGCCACCGCGGTCGGTAGGGACGGCGGTGGCGTCGATCAGCACGCTGGGCTCGACGGATGGCACGCGGAGAAGGGTACGGCGGCCGGCCGGCAGGTTGCCGGGAAATAGTGCAAACGGTTCCTCAATGAAACAGACCGAGGTGGACGTCCCACACCGAGCGGGCGGCGTTTTCCCAGGTGAACGCCTCGGCGCGGGTCCGACCCAGTGTGACCAATCGCCCAAAAAGGGCGGTATCGGACAGCACCGTGCGCAACGCGGACGCCAACGCCGCGCGGTCACCCCGCGGAACCACGATCCCCGCCCCGCCGGCCACCTCCACCAGCGCCGGAGCGTCGGAGTGGACCACCGGCACGCCGGCCGCCATCGCCTCCACCACCGGCAGCCCGAACCCCTCGGCCAGGCTCGGCGCGGCCAGCACCGCCGCCCGCCGCAGGACAAAGGCGAGCTGGGCGTCGCTCAACCGTCCCAAGAGGTGGACGTGCGGCGCGCGCAGGTCGACCCCGCCCCACCCCTGCGGCCCGACCACGACCAGCGGCACGCCCAGCTCCTCGGTTGCGGACGCCACCAGGTCGAACCCCTTGCGCGGCTCGATCGTGCCGATCGCCAGGACGTAGCGCGGCGGCACGTCCACCGCTTCCTCCGCCGGGAACGCCGTGACCCCGTTTCCCACCACGTGGACCGGGACCGGACCGGGCGCGTACCGCCGCAGCTCGTCCGCCACCACCGACGTCGGCACCACGATCGCACCCGCCCGTGACACGGCACGGCTGATCACGCGCTGGTGCCACGCCACCCCGCGCGGCGTCAGCGTGGACGGGTGGGTCCACGGCACGGTGTCGTGCACGGTCACCACGACCCGCCCACGCGGCGGCGCGAACGGCGTGAACGCGTGCACCGAGTCGCCACCGGGCCAGTACGGCACGCCCCGCTCCCACGCCGCGATCAGCGCACGCCGGGGCAACGGCAGCACGCGCGGCCCCTCCACACCGGGCACGACGGCCGCCGACACGTCCGCGTGCCTGCTCACCACCCCCGTCACGGTCCAGCCGTCGGGCGCGGCGGCGGCGAGCGCGGCGGCCAGCTCGCGGGTGTACCGGCCGGTGCCACCCGGCACCGGAGCCAGCAACTGCTCGGTCAGCACAACCAGTTCGGGCACGTCGCGTACCGTCTCACGCCGTGTCGATCCCCAGCACGACGGTGGTCGTGGTGACGTGGCGGGGCCGTGCGCACATCACCGCGTGCCTCGACGCCCTCGCCCGGCAACGTCCACATAGGACACTTGTGGTGGACAACGCGTCCGACGACGGCACGGCCGACCTGATCGCGGCCCACCCGAGCCGTCCGGAGGTCCTGCGCCTGCCCGTCAACCGGGGTTACGCGGGGGGTCTCGCGGCGGCGTTGCCGCGGATCACCACGGAGTACGTGGCCTGGCTGAACGACGACGCGATGCCCGACGACGGCTGGCTGGCCGCCCTCGAAGACGCCCTCGACGCCACGCCCGACGCCGCCGCCGCGACCCCGTCCATGGTGCTGGCCGACGGCTCGACCCAGTCGGTCGGCGTCCGGCTCACCGCCGACGGCCACGGCGCCGACCTGGTGCTGGCCGGTCGTGAGGTGTTCGGCTTCTGCGGCGGCGCTGCCCTGGTCCGACGTGCGGCGCTCGACCACGTCGGCGGCGTCCCCGGCGAGTTCTTCTGCTACTACGAGGACACCGACACGGCGTGGCGGCTGCGGCTCGCCGGTCACCGGGTGCTGTCGATCGGCCCGGCCCGCGTCCACCACCGGCACGGCGCGAGCACGAACCCCGGCTCCCGTCTCTTCCACCGCTGGAACGAGCGCAACCGGCTGCTGATGCTCCTGCGCTGCGCGCCGCTCGGGACCGCGCTGGGGCAACTGGCCAGGTTCGCGGTGATCACCGCCCTGCTGCCGTTGCGCCGGAACTCCCCGGACGCCGAGAACTTCCGCGTACCGCTCCGGCTCCAGGTGCTGCTCGAAGTTCTGGCGAGGCTGCCGACCACGCTGATCCACCGCGCGAAGATCGGCAGACGTGCGAAGGTGTCGAGGCGCGTGGTGTGGCGCGAGTGGGCGGGGCGTTAAAGGGGGAGAGCTGGTGGTCGAGCGCGCGCTGGTGCGGGTGTTCCGCGACCGCGAGCCGATCGGTGTCGGCTTCCTCGTGTCCGAGGACATGATCCTGACCTGCGCACACGTCATCGGTGACGAAGACGAGGTCGAAGTCGACTTCCCCGTCTTGGGTGAGACCGTGCGGGCACGCGTGGTCCACCGCCCGGAAGGCGTCGACGCCATCGGCCTCCGGCTCGACCGCACCCCGACCCGCGCGCGAGCCGTCCGGGTGGTCGCCGAGGACGACATCCGCGACCACCGAGTGCGCACGTTCGGCGTGCCGGACCGCCGTCCCGACGGCGTGTGGTCGCAGGGCGTGGTGCGCGGCGTGATCGCGGGCGGGCGCATCCACATCGAGGACGACCGCACGCACGGCCTGCCGATGCTCCAGGGCTTCAGCGGCGGCCCGGTGATCGACGACGACCTGGGCGCGGTGGTCGGCATGGTCGTCGAGGTGGAGGCACGCCGCGAGCACCGCATCGGTTACGCCCTGTCCGGCGCCGCCTTGCACGACGCGTGGCCGGAACTGGCCGCGATCACGAACCAGCCCAGCCCGTTCCGCGGCCTGGAGCCGTTCCAGCCGGGTGACGCCGAGTACTTCTTCGGTCGCGCGGAACGCGCGCGTGAGCTGAAGGAGCGGCTGGACCGCGACGGCGTCCTGGTCGTCACCGGCCCGTCCGGCTGCGGCAAGTCGTCCCTGGTCCTGGCCGGTCTGGTGCCGGCGCTGCCGGAGGTGGTGATCGTCCGCCCGGCCACCGGCAGCTCGCCGTGGGCGGCGCTGGCGACCGCGCTCGGCGCCGAGGACATCACCGCCGACCGCGTCGAGGACGCCGTCAACCGCCTGATCATCCGCAAGGACCTGCGCCGCCTCACGCTCGTGGTCGACCAGTTCGACGAGGCCCTGACCCGGTTTCCGGACGAGTCGGCCGACCTGCTCGACGCCCTGCTGGACACGGCCGCGTCCCACCACCACACGCCGCGCGTGGACGTCGTGGTCACGTCCACGACCGAACCGCTCAACCGCCTGCTCGCCGACCCGAAGTTCGGCTCACGGCTCGCCGGTCACACCGCCACGCTGGGCGCACCGAGCGCTGCCGAACTGCGCGAAGCCGTCGAAGGCCCGCTCGCCGAGCCCGGCATGCCGGTGTTGCAGAAAGGCCTGGCCGACGCGGTCCTGGAAGACCTCCAGAACGAGCGCAACCCGTTGCCGCTGTTGGAGTTCACCCTCACGCTGCTGTGGGAACGGCAGGACCGGGGCGTGTTGACCCACGACGCGTACCGGGAGCTGGGCGGCGTCGCGGGCGCGGTGTCCACGTACGCCGAACAGGTGTGGCAGCGCTTCGACCCGGACGAGGTGCGCCGCGTGCTGACGCAGCTCGTCAGCCCGCTGGACGACGGTCGTTTCGTGCGCCGGGCCGTGCGGTCCGACCAGCTGGGCGGTATCGCGCTCGACCTCGCCCGAACCCGCCTCGTCACCCTCGGACCTTCCACTGTGGAGTTGGTGCACGAGTGCCTGGTGCGGCACTGGGACCGGTTGCGCGGCTGGGTGGAGGAGGACCGCGAGTTCCGACTCTGGCAGGACGAGGTGGACCGCCAGGCCGCACGCTGGCAGGACACAGGGGAACGCGCCCTCCTGATCCGGGGCAAGGCGCTGCGCCGCGCCAAGACCGTCTACCAGGAGCGGCGTGACGACCTCACCGACCGGCAACGCCGGTTCCTGGAAGCGAGCAACAACGGGTACTACCGGCGGATCGCCGTGCGCGCGTGTGCCGTCAGCCTGGTGTTCAGCCTGACCGTGTCCACGATCTACGCGGTGAGCAGGTTCATCGGCCAGCAGGGCGACGCGGACGCCGACCGCGTCGTGGAGACGCTGCTCGACCGCGCCCGATCCGCCTACGCGGCGCCGGAGCTGATCACGACCACGGCCCTCGCCTTCCGCACCGTCGACAACGTGAACACCAGGCAGGCCCTACGCGGTCTGGCCCGCTCCCTGCGGCACGCCGAGGTGGTGATCCCCGGCGCGTCCCTGCCCAACCTCACCGGCACGCGGATCGCCGAGTACGGCGACCGCGGCGAGCTGGTCGGCCTGTGGGACGTCACCACCTCGCCGGCCAAGAGGGTGGACGTGGAGGACGGCGGCCACGACGTGATCTGGCTGACCGAGGACCGGATCGCCGACCACGGCCCGAGCGGCGACGTCCACATCCGCGACGCGCGCACCGGGCAGGTGGTGCACACGGTCGAGGCGCGGGCCGACGTGATGGCGGCCGACTCCACCGGCCGCTGGCTCGCCCACGCCACCCTCGGCGCGACCGAGGTGCACGTGGTCGACCTCGACCAGGACGTCACCTGGACGGTCGCCTCCCCCGCCGAGGTGCAAGGCGACCGTCAGAGGCCGCCCGGCACGGCGACACTCAGTGACGTCCTCGCCGGCGGTGAACCCGTGGTCGACGTCGACGACAAGCGGCTCGCGCTCTCGCCTGTCGGGTCGCGGGAGGTGCCCTCCGTCTACCCGAACAAGGCGATCACCCGTGCCGAACCGGTCACGGTCCAGTGCGTCGGTGAGGAGCTGGTCATGCAGCGGCTGCCCGACAAGGCCGCGCTGGAGAGCGTCAACCCCGGCGCCGGCGAGTGCGTGAGCGGCACGTTCAGCCCGGACGGCACGGCGTTCGCGGTGATCAAGCGGCCGTCGTCCGGCGTGGACCAGCTGTGGCTCGGCTCGCCGAAGTCCCGGACGGGCATCACCGTGCCGAAGTCGGCGTGGGTGCACAGCGTCGCGGTCGAGGACTCCGGCGCGTACCGGGTCGTGCTGACGTACGGCCCGCAGTCGCTGGTGCTCCGCGTGCCGCCCCCGGACGGCTTGGACCAGGCGTTGCGGGGCGCCGAGCGGGTCGAGATCACCCCGGACGGCGCACACGCCGTGCTGTTCCGGCAGTCCGGCCGGGTCGAGGTCTGGCGCACCGCCGACCGCTCCCGCGCGGCCGGGGTCAGCGCCGGCAGGTGGCACCCGGACGACTCCGTGCGCACCTCCTACGCCCTGTCTCCGGACTCGAAGACGCTGGCCACCCGCGACGGCGACTCCCCCGTGGTCAAGCTGTGGAACCTGCCCGACCTCGCGCCGCTCGGCGACCTCACCGCGCCCGGCTCCGACCGTGAGCACGGCCACACCACCCTCCAGTTCCTGGAGGCCGACCGCTTGCTCACCCACCGCGTCGACCGGCTCGGCGTCTGGGAGGCGCGCACCGGCAAGCCCGTCGGCGAGCCGATCGCCCTGACCGACGGCATGACCCCGTTCACCGCGCCCGTCGGCGAGGACGAGGTGGTCATCGTCACCGGTGACCTGCGCGTGCGCCGCTACTCGCTCATCGACGGCCGCGAGGTGCCCGGCTCGGAGTTCTCCTACGGCGACCCGACCTCGTCGTCCGCCAACCGGGTCGCGACGGACGAGGACGGTGAGCTGGTCGCCCTCTACGCGGACAACGCGGTGCAGGTCTACGACCTGGAGACCGGCGAGCTGGAGGACCGGCTGGACGTCCCGGACAAGCTCTCGGTGAGCCGGCTGCGGTTCCGCGCGGACCCGGACGACGTCGAGGTGACCATCGGCGACCCGCACGCGAGCGGCGGCCAGGTGCTGCTCTGGAGCCGCAACCTGATGTGGGGTCTGCCGGCCCTGCTCGGGCGTCCCGACATGAGTTCCGAACGACTGCCCGGACCCGCCGCGCCCGGTTTCGCCGACGCGGGCGGCCTGGAGTCCGCGGACCCGGCGGTGTGGCTCGGCGAGGTGTGCGACGTCGCGCGGCGCAGCGGGTTGACACTGGAGGCCGACCGGCCGTCCGGGTCGTTCGAGGGCGCTATCTGCTGACCATCGCTACTGCTGAGCATGAGGAGTGAAGTGGCCGAGTACGTCGAGGTGCGCACGGAGGACGGCGATCTGGTGCCGTTCGAGGTGGACGAGGAGTACGACGGCCCGGTGCGCGCCGGTCGCCGGTGGGACGCGGCCGTCGACCGGGCCGAGGAGACGTTGGAGAGCGGCATCGAGCGGGCGCGGAAGGTCGCCCGGTCGGTGGCGGCGAAGATCGGCGACATGCCGTCCCCGCGGCCGGACCGGGTCGCCGTGGAGATCGGCCTCAAGGTCAGCTCCAGCGCCGCGCTGGCGATCGCCAAGTCGTCCGCCGAGGCCCACGTCAAGATCACCGTCGAGTGGCTCCGGGACAGCCTGCCCGCTTCGGCCCCGGTCGAGGACGAGGAGTCCACGAGGGAATCGGACGGTGACGTGGAGGCGTAGGACACCTTGACCACACGCTGCGGAGCGTGATGAGGCAGAGTTAGCCCGTGGAGCAAGGAAGCCTGCCTGACGTATCGGTGGTCATCGTCAACTACCGCGGCGCCGACGACACCATCACCTGCCTGCGCTCGTTGTCCGGCGACCTGCGCTACCCGGCGGACAAACTCCAGGTCATCGTGGTCGACAACGCCTCGGGTGACGGCAGCGCGGACCGCATCCGGGCCGCCGCGCCGAACGCCGAGGTGATCGAGGCGCCCGACAACCTCGGCTTCGCGGGCGGCTGCAACCTGGGCGTCCGGAGCGCGCGCGGCTCGGTCGTCGCGTTCCTCAACAACGACGCCCGCCCGCACCCGGACTGGCTGCGCGAGGCGGTGCGGGTGCTGCGCGTCGAGCCCGCCGTGGGCGCGGTGGCGAGCAAGGTCCTGGACTGGGACGGCAAGGCGATCGACTTCGTGGACGCCGGCCTGACGTGGTTCGGCATGGGCTACAAGCGGCACGCGGGCACGCCGGACGACGGCACCCACGACACCCCCCGTGACGTGCTGTTCGGCACCGGGTCGGCGCTGGTCGTGCGGACGTCGGTGTTCCGCGAGCTGGACGGGTTCGACGAGCGGTTCTTCATGTTCTACGAGGACGTCGACCTCGGCTGGCGGATGAACCTGCGCGGCTGGCGCGTCCGGTACGTGCCGACGTCCCTGACCTACCACAAGCACCACGCCTCGATGTCCACTGTGGACAGTAGCCGTGAGCTGTTCCTGTTGGAGCGCAACGCGCTCGCCGCGCTCTACAAGAACTTCTCGGACGAGACGCTGGCCAAGGCGCTGCCCGCCGCGCTCGCCCTGGTCGTCCGCCGGGCCACCGCACGAGGCGAGATCGACGCCACCCAGCTGGAGATCACCCGCCGCCCGGAGAACCCCGCGAACGACCGCGCGCCGGTGCCCGTGTCGCGGGAGGCGCTGGCCGGGTTCCTCGCGATCGACCAGTTCGTGGAGCTGCTGCCGTCGCTGGCCGAGTCGCGCAAGACCGAGCAGGCCGCGCGCCGGGTCTCGGACGCCGACCTGGTGCCGTTGATGCGCAAGGCGATGGAGCCCGCCTACCCGCTGCCCCGCTACCTGGCCGCGCACGACGTGCTGGTGGACGTGTTCGGGCTGGAAGAGGTGTTCGGCCGGCCGCGCCGGGTGCTGGTGATCACCGGTGACGCCATCTCCGAGAAGATGGCCGGCCCCGCGATCCGGGCGTGGAACATGGCCGACGTGCTGTCCGGCGAGCACGAGGTCCGGCTGGTCACGGTCAACCCGCTGTGCGCGCCGCCCGAGGCGTCGTTCCCGGTGTTGAAGGTCCAGCGACGGGACCTCAAGCCGCAGGTCGACTGGGCCGACGTGATCGTGTTGCAGGGTCACGTGCTGGAGTTCGCGCCCTGGTTGAAGGAGCGGGACGACACCAAGATCGTGGTCTGCGACATCTACGACCCGATGCACCTGGAGCTGCTGGAACAGAGCAAGGACAACACCGACGAGAAGCGCCACAAGGACCTGCTCGGGATCACCACCGTGATCAACAACCAGCTGGCCCGCGGCGACTTCTTCCTGTGCGCGTCGGAGCGGCAGCGGCACTTCTGGCTCGGCCACCTGACCGCGTTGGGCAGGCTCACACCCACCCTGTACGACAACGACCCGACGGTGCAGTCGCTGCTCGCCGAGGTGCCGTTCGGGCTGCCGGGCAAGCCGCCGCAGCGCACCGGGCCGGGGCTGCGGTCGACGTTGGGCATCGCCGAGTCGGACAAGGTCGTGCTGTGGGCCGGCGGCGTCTACAGCTGGTTCGACCCGCTGACGCTGGTGCGCGCGATGGACCGGCTGCGGACCCGCCGGTCGGACGCGCGGCTGGTGTTCCTGGGGATGAAGCACCCGAACCCCGAGGTGCCGGACATGGACATCGCCGGGCAGACCCGCGCGTTGGCCAAGCGGCTGGACCTGGCCGGGTCGCACGTGTACTTCAACGAGACGTGGGTGGCCTACAACGAGCGGCAGAACTGGCTGCTCGACGCCAACGCGGGCGTGACCACGCACTACGAGCACGTGGAGACGACGTTCGCGTTCCGGACCCGGGTGCTGGACTACCTGTGGGCGGGGCTGCCGATCGTGACGACGGACGGTGACTCGTTCGCCGACCTCGTGCGGCGTGAGCGGTTGGGCGTGGTGGTGCCGTCGGAGGACCCGGCCGCGCTGGCCGACGCGTTGGAGAAGGTGATGTACGACGCGGAGTTCGCCGCCGGGTGCGTGGCGCGGATCGCGGCGGTGCAGGAGCGGTTCACCTGGGAGAACGTGCTCGCGCCGCTGACCGCGTTCTGCCGGAACCCGCGGCCCGCCGCCGACCGGTTGCCGGGGGCGTCGTTCATGGTGCCGAACCGGCAGCTCGGGCGGCTGGAGAAGGTGCAGCGGGACGTGGCGCTGGTGAAGGAGTACCTGGACGCGGGCGGTGCGGGCGAGGTGGCGCGGCGGGCGACCGGCCGGGTGCTGAAGAAGTTGCGTGGTCGTGGCTAGGCCGTTGCGGGTGTTGATCGACGGCACCCCCCTGCTCGGACAGCGGACGGGGATCGGCCGGTACACGGCGGCGTTGGCCGAGGAGCTGGCGTCGATGCACGACATCGACATGCGGGCGGTCGCGTTCACGTTGCGTGGTTGGCGTGCGCTGCGGACCGTGCTGCCGCATGACGTGGTCGCGCGCGGGTTGCCGGTGTCGGCGCGGTTGCTGCGGCAGTTCTGGCTGCGCATGCCGTTCCCGCCGGTGGAGCTGCTGGCCGGGCCGACCGACGTCATGCACGCGACGAACTTCATCCTGCCGCCGACTCTGCGGGCGGGTGGCGTGACCACCATCCACGACTTGGCGTTCCTGGACGCGCCGGGCGACCTGCCGCCGTCGGACCGTCGGCTGCCCGAGTTGGTGCAGCAGTCGGCCAACCGCGCGGATGTCATCTGCACGCCGACGCGTGCCGTGGCCGAGGTCGTGATGGAACGGCTGGCCGTGCCGGAGTCGAAGATCGTCGTGACGCCGCTGGGGGTGGACCCGGCCTGGTTCGCCGCGCGGTCGCCGTCACCCGCTTTGCGCACGCGGCTGGGGTTGCCGTCGGAGTACTTGTTGTTCGTGGGCGCCGGTGGGCCGCGCAAGGGCTTGGGGACTTTGCTGGCGGCGCATGCCGTGCGGGCCTCGCTTCCGCCGTTGGTGCTGGCCGGGCCTCATGTGGCGAGTTCGGACGGCCGCGTGATGCGGACCGGGTACTTGAACGACGTCGACCTGCGGAGCGTGGTCGCGGGGGCGGCGGCGTTGGTGCTGCCGTCGCGGGACGAGGGGTTCGGGCTGCCGGTGTTGGAGGCGTTGGCGTGCAACGTGCCGGTGGTGTGCACGGATGTGGCGGCGTTGCGCGAGGTGGCCGGTGGGTACGCGGTGCACGTGCCGGTCGATGACGTGGAGGCTTTGGCGACGGCGATGGTCGACGCCGTAGAGGCCCCTCCCACGCCTGCCGATCAGATGGCGCGGCGGACGCACGCTTCGGAGTTCACGTGGAGGAAGACGGCGGAGAAGACGGTCGCGGCTTATCGGCGTGCCGCAGGGCAGTGAGCGGTGTCGAGGCACTTGTCGCAGTCGTAGCCGGCGGGGTCGAGGACTTGCAGTTCCCGTAGGACTGCTTCGAGGAGCCGTGACGCGCCGCTCAGGCTGAGGCCGAGGACGACCTGGCCCGGTGGTGGGCCGATGGAGAGGCAGACCGTGTCGGTCTCGTCGTCCGCCCACACCCGCAGCGGCGTGTCCCCTCGCACGTGTGCCACCCGAACCTCCACAACACCCTCCTCGATCGACGGAATTTGATTCCGCTAGGTTGCTCGCACTCTCTGCTAGGTGCAAGCTTCACTGGAATCAAATTCCAATCTTCACCTGATCGAGGGAACGCGCGATGACTCCCAAACAGCGCCGCCTGGCCCGCCGCCTCCGCCAACTCCGGGTCAACTCGGGCACATCGCTGGAGGCCGCCGCCAACCACCTGGGCTGCAAGCAGCCGAAGATCACCAAGATCGAGGTCTGCCAGTTGGGTGCGCGGCCCGATGAGGTGCGGATGCTGTGCGAGCTGTACGGGGCGGGTCGGGCCACCGTGGAGAGCATGGTGACCTTGGCGCGTACCGCGAAGACCCGTGGCTGGTACCAGGTCTACGACGAGTCGGCGAACCCCGAGAACATCGACTTCGTGGAACTGGAGACCGACGCCGTCGCGGTGTCCAACTTCGAGATCGACCTCATCCCCGGCCTCTTGCAAACCGAGGACTACGCCCGCGCGGTGTTCAAGGCGGGACTTCCCGACATCAGCGCCGACATCATCGACCAGCGGGTCGAACTGCGAATCGCCCGCCGGCAGCGCGTGCTTGATGGCGACCTGTCGGTGTGGGCGGTCGTCACCGAGGCGGCCTTGATCCGCGCCGTGGGCGGCCGGGATGTACACCTCGCCCAGCTCACGCGCCTTCTGGAAGTCGCCACCTTGCCGAACGTGCAGTTCCAGATCATCCCGACCCGCGCCGGGGAGTACATGGCGATGGGAGTGCCGTTCTGGTGCTTCAGGTTCGACGACAACTACGGCACCGTGGCCTTGGACCACCTCAGCGGCACAACATTTCTCGAAGAAGAGGGGGATGTCGAGCGGTATAGGCTGGCATTCCAGCACCTGTGCAGCACGGCGCTGAGCAAGCAGGACTCGCTTGCCCTGCTGCGCAAGTACATCAAGGAGGAGCACAGCGAATGGGAGCGTCGGAGCTGACCTTCGGGGCGTGGCGCAAGGCCAGCTACAGCGGTGCGAACTCCGGCTGTGTAGAGGTGGCGCACGCCGCCATCACCGTCATCGGGATCAGGGACAGCAAGTCCCCGACCTCCGGCACCCTGACCATCCCCCGCACCACCTGGGCAGCCTTCCTGGCGACCCTGAGGTGACGTCCCTGTCCGCCGTAGCAGCAGCCATACGCGCAGCGGCGGACACCGTCCCCATCACCTTCTTGGGCGAGTCAGCAGACACCGCCGAAGCAGCGGCGTCACTGCTCGCCACCGCGACCGCCGGCACGAACAACCCCGACATCGCCGCCGCCGTCGCGATCTTCACCGAGGCGTACCAGCAAGCCAACGACCTCTACCTCCAAGCCATCGCGCTCAGGGCCGACCTGCACGCCCTAGCCAACCGCCTAGCCTCCCGAGCGGCCCCCGAACCCCCGCCACCACCACCGCCCCACCCGCCAGACCGAATCGACCAAATCCGCCGCTCCCTCCCCTGACGCCCCAGCGGTACCGAAACCCAGGGCAGGTGGCTCGGACCGGGCACTGACACCACGGTGTTGCGCAGCGGTCCAGGCGACGAGTGGTTTGGCAAAGCGCGCGACTTCCTCAAGTCGGCCGGAGCATCGCGGCACGAGCAGTCCCTGGCCACGCACGTAGAGGTCAAACTCGCGGTCAGGATGCGCCACGAGAAGCGGCTGAACGAGACCGTGATCATTGACCGCCAGGTATGCGGACGCCGGCCGCACGACAGGCACCTACCGATCACTTGCGACAAGCGGCTCAAGGACATCCTGTCGCCGGGGTCCACCCTGACGGTGATAGAACGCGACGGAACGCGAGTGATCTACCGAGGAGCAAGATGAGTTTCACCGCCGGATGGGGCGTGTACGACGAGCAGGATCCCAGTGCGGGGGTCCTGATCACCGTCACAACGCCGGAGCAGGTCGACGCCATCGTCGGCCAACTGGCCATGGACACGGCGGACGCGGCAAAGATCGTCCACGATGCCCGCCCGTTGTCGCGCTCGGCGTGGACCGGTGAGATGGGGCCTGATCACCAACTCTGGGCCGGCGTCTGGAAGGGCTACGGCTATCTGATGTACGCCGATCCCGACCATGATCTGTGCCAGCCGGTCGGCGATCCGGAGTCGCCGGTCTACCACTCGGACTCCGACCAGTTCGAAGCCGGCACCGGCATCCTGATCGAGACGTTCACCAAGGCGTTGAAGGAGTTCCTGGTGACGGCTCGACGCCCGACCTGCGTGGAGTGGCGCGACGTCCTGTAAGGCGACGGCCCGGTTCCCGATCTTCCACTTGTCCGGATGTCCGGTGATCGCCTGACATCCGAGCACGCCGACCGCACTTAGTGTCGTGATCACAGTCGGGGCCACGCGTGCCCAGCGCGACTCTGTGATCCCGGAAGGTCGCCCCTGAAATGGTCGTCATCGGCTTGGGCCGTTCGAAGAGCTTGGTCGTCGCAGTCGCCGCTGCCATCGCACTACTACCCGTCGCGGCGTGCGGAACTGACGGTTCTGCCGGGAACGCCTCCGGCGAGGCCGGCTCCGACCGCGCCCAGGCCATCGGGCGTTGGCAGGACGATTTCTGCCCGACCGTGCAGCCGGAGCTGGCGGCCAAGCGCCTGTCGTACTCCAAGTACAGGTTCGGGCCGACGTACCAGGCGATGGGGCACGCGCTGACCCCGAACACCTTCGACTGCGTGGCCACGTTCGAGATCGACCTCCCGCAGCAGAAGCACCCGCAGGACGCCAGTGTGTCGATTGCCATCTACAACCGCAACGAAGAGGCGTGGAGCAGCGTCGAGGAGTACTACCAGAAGCGCCTGAAGGACTGGCTCGCGGTCTACGAAGAACTCGAGGTCGGCAGCCCCGTGTACAAGATCCGCGAAAGGGACGGTGCCCTGAAGCCGTTCCTCGACAAGAAGCTGAACGGTCCGTGGGCGGCGGGCCACGCGTACGCGATCAAGGCCTCCGGGGGGTCCCGCGGATCCATGCTGGCCGCCGTGCGCACCGAGGACTACGCGCTGTTCGTCATGATCGAGACACCGATGGACCCCGAGGTGAGCCAGGCCCTGACTGCCGTCGAGTTCTACGAGAAGCGAGGGGAAAAGCCGCCCGCCGAACTGAGCGAGCAGGGCATCGAGAGCCGACGGATCCTGCCGTTCACGGACGAGGAGATCGCCGAGTGGACGACGACCGAGTACATCACCGCGGTTCACAAGGCGATCGAGGCGAAGCTCGGCGAGTAGCGCGAGACCGGGATTGGCCGTAGTCGTCACGCAAACCCTGACGACGGTCTTGTCCGGCCGGCCGGGCTCGTCCTCGGGGACACCACCCCGTCGAAGCGCCCGGCCTGCGTTGAGTGGCGTGAGGTCCTATGAACGGCCCGCCCGCTGATCTGCCTGCGGGTTCTTGAGCACGTTCCACGAGATCTGCCGTGACCCGGTCACGGCACAGACGCAACGCAGGAACCGCTGACGCTCGCCGTCATGGCGGGACGCGGTCGCTTCAGTGGATCGCCCAAGCGCGGACATGGGCGAAAGGTTGCCGTACTGCTTGCACGCAAAACTAGTGCGACAATCCGACTCCACTCCAACGGCCCAACACCACCCCTCAGGTGGTCACTCACCGCGTCCACTGCCATCATGCCCGCCATGACTTTCACGGCTGTGTGGCCGATCTCCGACGCGAACGACGCCGACGCGGCCGACGAACTGACCGTCAACGCGCCGGAGGACGTCGACACCCTCCTGAGCCGCCTCGCCGAACCCGGCGCGGGCCCCGCCGTGATCGAGCACCAGGACCGCGAGCTGATCATCGACTCCGAAGGGCTCCTGGGCGCACCCGGCACGACCCGCATCCCGGACCACGACGTCGCCGCCGCCATCCACCAGGGCTACGGCTACCTCACCTACGCCGACCCGGACCACGACTACTCGACCCTCAAGGGCGACCCGTCGTCCCCCGAGTACCGGTCCGAGTACGTCGACTACCCGGCCGGCGCGGGCGTCCCACTCGAAGTCCTGGCCACCGCCCTCAAAGACTTCCTGACCACCGCCGAGCGCCCCACCGGCGTCACCTGGCAGCCCGCCTGACCCGCGTGAGTCCTACGTTCAGAACGCGTGAGTCGTACCTTCAGGACCACCGTGTCCTACGTTCAGGACCCCCGAGTTCAACGCTCAGAACAAACGATCTTGTACTGAACGTTGAACTCGGGGGTTCCGAACGTAGGACTCACGCGTCCTGAACGTAGGACTCACGGGGTCAGGGAACGGCGTGCGCGGCTGAACGCGCCCGACCGCTGGACCTCCGGTTCGGACGGCTCCTCCGCGCACGCGCCGAGCGCGAACAGCAGGGCTGTCACGCCGGCCAGATGCGCACGAGCCACTCCTCGTCCTCCGGTTCCTCGTCGGGGTCCGCCTCCCCGCGCACGAAGGCTTCTACGTGGTACTCGCCGGGGCCGGGCAGGACGAGGGTCCTCTCCCCCAACGCGGCCGTCACCGACCAGAGCCGCAGCTCCGTCCCCTTGGTGGTGAACACCGCTTCGGCGGACTCCCGCCACCGGGTTTCCGGAGGTTCGGGGCGGACGGCCCACAGCTCCAGCCGGACGGGCGGGTTGTGGTCGCTGCCGGCGCTGCGGAACAGCACCCCGCCCGGTCCGCCGACGATCAGCCAGTCGTCGTCTTGAAGGGGCCGCAGCGACAACGCGGAGTCCATGCGCTCCATGTCCTGGAGGCAGAACCGGGAGTACTCCACGTCCACGGTGTCGTCGAACACCGTCACGGGTCGCAATACGCCTCCGGGCTGTTCCGTTCCGCACTCGCCGGTCATGGCATCCGGCCGTCGGTGGCCACACCGCCTGTTCAGGGAACGGCGTGCGCCGCCACCGCGGCTGTCAACGCCTCACGCCAGTGACGCAAGGGCGGTAGGCCGGCGTCCGCCCACGCCTTGCCGGACAGCACCGAGTACGCCGGGCGCGGAGCGGGGCGGGGGAAGTCGGCGGTGGTGCAGGGCTTCACCCGGTCCGGGTCCAACGCCAGTTCGGCGAAGATCGCCCGCGCGAAGCCGCACCACGTGGTCTCGCCGGCGCCGGTTGCATGCAGTATCCGTGACGGCGTGCCGCCCGACGACACCAAACCGGCCAGTGACACCAGGCCGTGTGCGAGGTCCAGGGACCACGTCGGTGAGCCCAGTTGATCGTCTACAACAGACAGTGTGTCGTTCGTGGCTGCCAAGCGGGCCATGGTCTTCACGAAGTTGGCACCGTGCTCGCCGTAGACCCACGACGTCCGCACCACCCACGAACGGTCCCAAGTGGACAGCACGCGTTCCTCGCCAGCCAGCTTGGTGCGCCCGTACGCCGACCGCGGCCCGGTGGGGTCCGACGGCTCGTACGGCCGCGTCCCGTCACCCGGGAACACGTAATCCGTCGACACGTGCAGCAGCGGCACATCGTGCTCACGGCAGTTCGCCGCCAAGTACCCCGGCCCCGCCGCGTTCACCGCGAACGCCCGGTCGAAGTCGGTCTCCGCCGCGTCCACCGCCGTGTAAGCCGCCGCGTTCACCACCACCGGCCGCAACCCCGCGTCACGAGCCGTCGTGGCGAACACGGCCACCGCGTCCGCCACCGCCGACGGGTCGGTCACGTCCAGCTCGGCCGACGACGGCGCGTGCACCAACCCGTCACCGGGCGTGGCAGCCACCATGTCCCGCCCGAGCTGCCCCCGACCGCCGGGCACCAGGAGTGCGAGCGCCATCAACCGGCCAGCGCCGCGCGCTTCAGCGGCTCCCACCACGACCGGTTGTCCCGGTACCACTGCACGGTCGACGTCAGGCCCTCGGCGAAGTCGACGCGCGGCGCGTACCCGAGTTCGGTGCTGATCTTGGTGATGTCGACCGAGTACCGCCGGTCGTGACCCTTGCGGTCGGCCACCGGCTCCACGAACGAATCCCAGTCACGCCCGGTCGCGTCCAGCAGGCGCTCGGTCAGCTCCCGGTTGGTCAGCTCGGTGCCGCCGCCGATGTTGTAGATCTCGCCACCGCGACCGCCCTCCAGCACGAGCTGGATGCCCCGGCAGTGGTCGTCCACGTGCAGCCAGTCACGCACGTTCAGCCCGTCGCCGTACAGCGGGACCTTCTTGCCGTCGATCAGGTTCGTCACGAAGACGGGGATGACCTTCTCCGGGTACTGGTACGGACCGTAGTTGTTCGAGCACCGTGTGATGCACACCTGAAGTCCGTGGGTGCGGAAGAACGACCGGGCCAGCAGGTCCGACGACGCCTTGGACGCCGAGTACGGCGAGTTCGGCTCCAGGATGTGGTCCTCGGTCCACGAGCCTTCCTCGATCGTGCCGTACACCTCGTCGGTGGACACGTGCACGAACTTCGCCACCCCGGCCTCCAGCGCGCCCTGGAGCAGCACCTGGGTGCCCAGCACGTTGGTCAGCACGAAGTCGGCCGAACCGGCGATCGAACGGTCCACATGCGACTCGGCGGCGAAGTGCACCACCACGTCCGTTCGGCTCATCAGGTCGGCCACGAGCTCGCGGTCGCAGATGTCGCCGCGGACGAACGTCAGCCGCGGGTCGTCCGCGACCGGCGCGAGGTTGGCCTCGTTGCCCGCGTAGGTGAGCTTGTCCAGCACCACCACCTCGGCGTCGGCGTAGGCCGGGTACGAGCCGCCCACCAACTCCCGCACGTAATGCGAGCCGATGAACCCGGCCCCACCCGTTACCAGTACGCGCATGCTCAGTGCCCTCCTACAAGCGGTCCCACCCACCGAAGTCTGTCACGGGCTTTAACCGTGCAACCCACCCGGTTGTTACAGCGTCTCCCGTATAAGAGGAGTGGCAGGAAGCCTGAGTGCACGGGGGAGGCAGGCAGTGGACCGGAGTCCGCCCGGAACAGCCGGTAGATCGGCTGCTCTTCGTGTTCTCGCGCTCACTGGCCGTTCACTGGTGGCACTGGTTTCAGCGGCTGTGCTCATCGTCACGTGGTACGGCTGGTACTACCTGAGCGACATCGACGACGACATCACCACGACGGACGTCTTCCAGTCCTCGGTCGCCGAGCAGAGCGAGGGCAAGGTCCGCAAGCCGCTCGACGGCGCGATCGACATGCTGCTGGTCGGCGTCGACAGCCGCACGGACGCGCAGGGCAACCCCCTGTCGGACGAGGTGCTGGCGCTGCTCAACGGCGGTGTGGCGGACGGCACGCTGAACACCGACACGATGATCCTGGTGCACATACCGCAGGACGGCACCCGCGCGGTGGCCATCTCGTTCCCGCGTGACGCGTACGTGGAGATCGCGGACGGGTTCGGCAAGCACAAGCTGAACTCGGCGATGGCGAGGCAGAAGAACGATACGGCGCAACGGTTGCGCAACGAGGGCGTGACGGACGAGGCCCGCATCGAACTGGAGTCGACGCTGGCCGGGCGCCGGACGTTGATCAAGACGATCGAGCAGCTGACCGGCGGGTCCGTCACCGTGGACCAGTACGCCGAAGTCAATCTGGCGAGCTTCTACGAGGTCACGAAGGCCATCGGCGGCGTCGAGGTGTGCCTGAACGAGGAGACCCGCGACCGTGACTCGGGCGCGAACTTCCAGGCGGGGCGGCAGACCATCGAGGGCGCGCAGGCGCTGTCGTTCGTGCGGCAGCGCGGCGGGCTGCCCGGCGGCGACCTGGACCGGATCGTGCGGCAGCAGGTGTTCATCGGCGCGCTCGCCCGCAAGGTGCTGTCCACCGGCACGCTGACCGACTTCGGGAAGCTGGACCAGCTGCTGACCGCGGTGAAGAAGTCCGTGGTGATCAACGCGGGGTGGAACCTCGCCGAGTTCGCCGAGCAGATGCAGGGGCTCGTGTCGGGCAACATCCAGTTCCGCACGATTCCGGTCGGCGACCCGATGGACACCTGGAGCGACGGCAACGTGCTGCCGGTCGACCCGGCGGCGGTGCGGCAGTTCATCAAGAACCTGGCGACGGACAGCGGCACGTCGTCCTCCAAGTCGCCCACCACTACGCCGGCCGGACCGCCGCCGTCGGCGATCACCGTGCACGTCTACAACGCGGCAGGGGTCAACCGATTGGCTGCGAGCGTGTTGGACATGTTGGCGCAGAACGGGTTCCACCGTGGCGTGGCGGACAGCGGCGCGTACGCGGAGACGACGTCCGTGCGGCACGCGCCGGGTGAGCTTTCGAGTGCCGACAGGGTGATATCCGCGTTGGGCGGTAACGCCGCGGCAGTCGAGGACGACTCTGTGCCAAGGGGGCAGGTTCTGGTGTACGTCGGTGCGGACTACGCGCCGCCGGACCAGTCGGACACGGCGTCGGTCGAGGGCACCACGACGATTGCCCCCACGACCGGCTTGACCCCGCCGATCACCGCCGACGGTGTGGTCTGCGTCAACTGACCCCTTGGTCAAATCCGTACGTCCGACCGGCTGCGGCCGGTTAGCCTGATCGGACAGTCCCAGTCGTTGGAGGAACGTCGGTGAAGGCCGCGGTGATTGCCGGACGCACGCTTCTCGCGTTGCTGTCCGCGGTCGTGTTGCTGGCCGCCGGGTACGGCTGGTCGACGTTGCAGCGCGTTCAGGAGAGCGTGAACAAGACAGACGTGCTGACCGTGCTGTCGGACGTGCCGAACGCGCCGCCCGTGGCCGACGGTGCGACGGACATCCTGTTGGTGGGCAGCGACAGCCGCACCGACGCGCAGGGCAGGCCGCTGCCGGACGCCGTGCTGCGTCAGCTGCGGACCGAGGCGACGGACACGCTCAACACGGACACGATCATCATCATGCGACTGCCGCACGACGGCAGCAAGGCGCGGGCCGTGTCCATCCCGCGGGACACGTACGTGCCGATCCCGGACATCGGTTCGGACAAGATCAACTCGGCGTACGGGCTGACCAAGTTCTTCACCATGCAGCGGCTCCAGTCGGAAGGCGTTTCCGACGTGACCGAGCGGTCGAAGCGGGGCGACCAGGCCGGGCGGCGGGCGTTGGTGCAGGTGGTGCAGGAGTTGACCGGCGTGCGGGTCGACCACTACGCGGAGATCAACCTGTACGGGTTCTACCTGCTCACCGAGGTGATCGGGGGTGTGGAGGTGTGCCTGAAGCAGGCCACGTCCGACCCTGATTCGGGGGCGAACTTCCGTGCGGGGGTCCAGACGATCTCGGGCTCGGACGCGCTGGCGTTCGTGCGGCAGCGGAAGGGCATTCCGAACGGCGACCTGGGGCGGATCACGCGGCAGCAGGTGTTCATGGCGGCGGCGGCGTCGAAGCTGATGTCGGCGGGGACGTTCACCGACCCGGCGCGGTTGTCGGGGCTGCTGGACGCGGTGAGCAAGTCGATCGTGGTGGACGAGAAGCTGGACTTGACGACGTTCGCCGGGGAGGCGGGTGGGTTGGCCGGCGGGACCGTCGAGTTCGCGACCATCCCGGTGATCGACATCGGCGCGCGCAACGAACGCGGCCAGAGCGTGGTCACGGTGGATCCGGCGGCGGTGAAGGCCTTCGTGGCGCAGCTGTTGGGCGAGAAGAACCCCACCCCGACCCCTCCCGCCTCTACCCCCACCACTCAGAAACTGGCCGGCGACCGCTTGGTCTCCCTGGACGGCCGTCCCCGCGCCGCCGCCCTCCAGTCCCCACCCTGCATCGACTAACCCTCCCCCTCCACCCTCCGCGTGAGTCCTACGTTCAGAACGCGCGAGTCGTACCTTCAGGACCACCGTGTCCTACGTTCAGGACCCCCGAGTTCAACGCTCAGAACAAACGATCTTGTACTGAACGTTGAACTCGGGGGTTCCGAACGTAGGACTCACGGGTCCTGAACGTAGGACTCACGGGTCCTGGAGGTTCGACACGCGGGGCCTGGAGGTTCGACTCGCGGGGGTTGGGGGTTCGACTCGCGGGGCCTGGAGGTTCGACTCGCGGGGGTTGAGGGCTTGGCACGCGGGGGTTGGGGGTTCGACTCGCGCGTGGGGTGGGGTGGCGAGTGGGTGGGGCGGGGCGTGGCAAGGTTGGCGCATGACCGTCACGGATGCCCTGTTCGCGCCCCTGTTCGCGGCGAATCCCGGCCGGCCCTTGATCACGCACTACGACGACGCGGCCGGCACACGGGTGGAGCTGTCGCGGGCCACGATCCGGAACTGGGCGGCCAAGACGGCGAACTGGCTGCGCGACGAGCACGACGTGGAGCCGGGCGACCCGGTGGCCGTGCTGCTGCCCGCGCACTGGCAGACGGCCGGCGTGCTACTGGGCGCGTGGTGGTGCGGCGCGGCGGTGACGGACGACCCCGCGGGCGCGAAGGTGGCGATCGTGGCGCCCGGTGGTGAGGCGCCCGGCGCCCTGGTGACGGCCGTGGCGTCGTTGCACCCGATGGGCCTGGGCAGCGGCGCGGCGGTGGACTACAACGACGACGTGCGCGTGTTCGGTGACGACTTCACGCCGTGGGAACCGGTTCCCGGCAACACCCACGCCCTCCTCGAGTCCACTGTGGACGAGGTGGTGGAGGAGGCGCACCAGCGGGCGGCGACGTTGGGCATCACCACGACTTCCCGCGTTCTGTCCACTGTGGAGTGGACGTTGCCGGACGGGCTGCTGAACGGTTTCCTCGCCGTGCTGGCGGGCGGCGGTTCGCTGGTGCAGTGCAGCAACGCCGCACCGGAGCTGCTGGCCGCACGCCGTGCCAGCGAGCAGACGACCCTGGACCTGGTCGGCTAGCCGATCCCTCGAACGGGTGTTGACAGGCGCCCGACGGAGGCGTAGAAAACCAATCAGTTAGATAACCGATTGGTTAGGTAGGCATGGCGGACGACCCCCTGAGCATCACCTTCGCGGCACTGGCCGACCCGACGCGTCGGGCGATCCTGGCCCGGCTGGCGGAAGGTGCGGCCACCGTGAAGGAGCTTTCCGAGCCGTTCGCGATGAGCGGCCCGGCGGTGTCCAAGCACCTGCGGGTGCTGGAACGGGCCGGTCTCATCACGCGTGGCCGTGATGCGCAGTGGCGGCCTTGCATGCTCGACGCGACGCCGTTGCGGGAGGTCACGCTGTGGGCCGACGGCTACCGGCGGTTCTGGGACGACAGCTACCGACGCCTGGACGCCTACCTGGAACGCATGAAGGAGCAGGAAAATGACCACTGACACCTCGTTGTGGACCACGCCGTCCGACGTGGAGGTCGCCGTCACCAGGACGTTCGACGCGCCACAGGAACTCGTGTTCGACGCGTTCACCAAGCCCGAGCACGTCGTGCACTGGATGCTCGGCCCCGAGGGCTGGACCATGCCGGTGTGCGAGATCGACCTGCGGCCGGGCGGGCGGTGGCACATGGTGTGGCGGCGGGCCGACGGCACCGAGATGGCCATGACCGGCGAGTACCAGGAGGTCACGCCCCACTCGCGGACGGTGCAGACCGAGTCGTGGGGTCCGGAGTGGCCGTCCACGGTGAACACGACGGAGTTCATCGCCGAGGGTGACCGGACCACGGTCGTGCAGACGATGAGGTTCCCGTCGCAGGAGGCGCGGGACAAGGCCACCGAGACGGGCATGAAGGACGGCGCCGACATCAGCTACGACCGGCTCGCGACGTACCTGGCTTCACTGGCCTGACCTGCGTCCGTTCGGTGGCAACGTGCCCCGATCGGGTTTGGCGGTCACGTTCAGTGGTTAATGATCGGATTGACCCACGTGTCGTGATCGTCGAGCAGATCGGTGGACATGCTGAGTTCGTACCTGGAGTCCGTTCGAACGGGCTTCGCGGCGTTCGTGGGCGTGGGTGCGCTGGTCCTGCTGCCGGTGATCGCCCTGCACTACTACCGGTTCGGTCGGGTGGAGCCCCGTCGAGCCGTGGTGTTGTACGGGCTGTTGGCGTACGGCCTGGTGGCGTTGGCGTTGATCTTCCTGCCGTTCCCGACGGCTTCGCGGGTGTGCTCCGGTGAGGACATGCTGTCCACCACGCCGTTCCAGTGGGTTACCGACATGCGCCACAACATGGCGGCCTACGGGCGTTCCGGTCCGGGGGCGGTGGTCACGTCGACCGCGTTCATCCAGCAGGCGTTCAACGTGGCGCTGTTCGTGCCCCTGGGTGTGGTGTTGCGGAAGTCGTACGGTCGCGGGGCGTTCGCGGTGATCGTGATCGGCCTGGGTGTCTCGCTGGCGGTCGAGGTCGTGCAGTACTCGGGGAACCTGGGCGCGTACCCGTGCCCGTACCGCATCGCGGACGTGGACGACCTGATCTCCAACACGACGGGTTCCCTGCTGGGGTGGATGATCGCCCCGGTGGCGATGGTGATCCCCGCGGTGCCGCACCGTGACGCCTCGACCGCCCCGCCGGGCACCGTAACCGTGCCCCGCAGGCTCTTGGGCGGGGTGGTGGACTTCCTGCTGCTCGTGGTGGTCGCCCACCTGATCTTCCAGGACAACCGCTGGTGGGTGGTGGTCCTGACGGTGGCGATCCGCATCGTGCTGCCGTCCGTGACGGGCGGCCGGACACCGGGCGGCTGGTTGCTGCGGTATCAGGTGCGACGAGTGGACGGCACCCGTGCCAATCCGTGGCGGATCGCGTTACGGGAGCTGCTCGGCGTCACGGGTTTGATCACCTACGTGGTCTTGGCGCCGGCCGGTTGGTGGTTCGCCGTGGACGTGTCCGTCCTGGCACTGATCGTCCTGGGAGCCTTCGTCGCCCCGGTCTTCCGCCGAGACCAGCGGAACTGGCCGGACCTGGCCGCCGACACCCGCGCCGTCGAGACCGCCAGGCACTCCACCGACCCACGCCACCCGGCTCCGACGGCACGCTGACCTCGGGATTCGGCGTTCGTCAATCGAAGTGGTTGAAGAGCGCTTCCCCGAGGTTGGCGGGTCGCCAGTACTTGATGTCGTACGCCAGGATTTCGGGCCAGTCTTCGGCGTCGAACTCCCCGTTCAGCTCGTCAGGGGTGAGCAGCCGGAACCTGGACATGTCCGCCAACAAGGCCATCAGCCGAGGAGCGTCGACGAACGTCAGCGGGCCCGAGTCCCGCCACCCGTTAGCGAAGTCGACAGCCCGGGGCTCCGCCACGGCCATCAGCGCCGAGTGCCGAGTACAAACCACGGCGACCACGCGATCGCGGTAGGCGATGATCGCTTGGTGGAAGTTCGGCGTCACGCAGTCGGCGATGCGGAACTCGACCACGCGTCCGCCACTGCTCAGGGCGACGGCGTGGCAAACGCGCCGGAACTCACTGAGATCCGTCATCGTGGATGCGTCCGACCTGGAGACAGCATGACCTCGCGGACCATACCGTTCCAAGCCGCGCCATTCAGCACGTCCACGCGCCCGGACACTGCCCTAGCCTCGCCCCATGGGACCGCTGACGGACGACGAGTACCGAACCTTCTTCCACCTACTCCACCGCTACTGCGAGGAGGAGCTGGACCAGTCGGACGCCTTCTCGGTGCCGACCAGGTTCGGTGACGTCTACGTGTTGATCGGTCGCTACGCCGTCGGGCCCGAGGACGCGTACATGCCGCTGGGGGACACGAAGTTCTGGTCCCCGGACACGCCACCGGGCGTGACACCTGCAACCGGTGTCACGCCCGGTGAAGAGCAGGAACCTAGCCCTTGAGCAGGGCGCGGGACATGACTACGCGCTGGATCTGGTTCGTGCCCTCGTAGATCTGGGTGATCTTGGCGTCACGCATCATGCGCTCCACCGGGAAGTCACGGGTGTAGCCGGCGCCGCCGAACAGCTGCACGGCGTCCGTCGTCACCTCCATCGCCACGTCCGACGCGAAGCACTTGGCCGCCGCCGTGATGAAACTGATGTTCGGCTCCCCACGCTCGGCCTTCGCCGCCGCCACGTACACCATGTGCCGGGCCGCCTCGATCTTCATCGCCATGTCCGCCAGCATGAACTGCACACCCTGGAACTCGGAGATCGTCTTGCCGAACTGCTTCCGGTCCTTGACGTAGGCCACGGCGGCTTCCAGGGCGCCTTGGGCGATACCCACGGCCTGCGCGCCGATCGTCGGACGGGTGTGGTCCAGGGTCTTCAGAGCCGTCTTCAGACCCGTCCCCGGCTCACCGATGATGCGGTCCGCCGGGATCGTGCAGTTCTCGAAGTGGATCTCTCGGGTCGGGGAACCCTTGATCCCCAGCTTGCGCTCCTTCGAACCCACGACGAAGCCCGGGTCGTCCTTGTGCACGACGAACGCCGAGATGCCCTGCGACTTCTTCGCCGCGTCCGGGTCGGACACCGCCATGACCGTGTACCAGGTGGATTCGCCGGCGTTCGTGATCCAGCACTTCGTGCCGTTCAACACCCAGTGGTCGCCGTCCAGCCTCGCCCGCGTGCGCATCGACGCCGTGTCGGACCCGGCCTCGCGCTCGGACAGCGCGTACGACGCCATCGCCTCACCGGCCGCGATGGACGGCAGCACCTGCCGCTTCAACGACTCCGAAGCCGACAGCAGGATCGGCATCGTGCCCAGCTTGTTCACGGCCGGGATCAGGGAGGACGACGCGCAGACCCGCGCGAGCTCCTCGATCACGATGCACGTCGCCACCGAGTCGGCCCCTTGGCCGTCGTACTCCTCGGGCACGTGCACGGCCGCGAAACCTGACTTGACCAGCGCGTTCAACGCCTCGACCGGGAAGCGCTCCTGCTCGTCCACGTCCGCCGCGTGCGGTGCGATCTCCTTGTCCGCAAGCGAACGGACCGCCTCGCGCAGCGCCTCGTGCTCCTCGGCGAGCTGGTAGGTACCGAAGCTCGGGTCCACGTTAAGTTACCTCCCGGTAGGGCGTCCTGCCAGGATGTTAGCGCGCGTTCACTCAGTTGTCCGCTGTGCCGTCCGCAACAGCCCGCAGCGCCGCATCCCGCAGCGCCAAATCCCTCAGGGCCGCGTCCTTCTCCAGCACCAGGTCCGACAACGACGCCTGGAACGCCGCCATCCGCTTCTGCAAGTCGAGGTCCGACGCCGCCAGGATCCGGACCGCGAGCAGCCCCGCGTTGCGCGCGCCACCGACCGACACCGTGGCCACCGGCACACCGGCCGGCATCTGCACGATCGACAGCAGCGAGTCCATCCCGTCCAGGTACCGCAACGGCACCGGCACGCCGATCACCGGCAGCACCGTCGCCGACGCCACCATCCCCGGCAGGTGCGCCGCCCCACCGGCCCCCGCGATGATCACCTGCAAGCCGCGCGACGACGCCGAGGCGGCGTAATCCAGCATCCGCTGCGGCGTCCGGTGGGCCGAGTACACGCCGACCTCGTAGGTGACGTCGAACTCCGCCAGCGCCTCGGCCGCGGCCTTCATCACCGGCCAGTCCGAGTCGCTGCCCATGATCACGCCGACCTGCGTCACTGCTGCCCTCCGTGGATCTCGTAGCCGTCCAGCCACACACCGTCGGACAGCCAGTGCGCCGCGAGCCGAGCCCGCTTGCGCACCTCGTCCATCCGCTCACCGAGCAACGTCACGTGACCGATCTTGCGTCCCGGCCGCTCCGCCTTGCCGTACAGGTGCACGTGCGCGTCGGGGAACCGGGCGAACAGGTGGTGCAGCCGCTCGTCCGGCCCCATCTCGGGCGAGTCCGCCGCACCCAGGACGTTCGCCATCACGACGGCGGGCGCGGCGAGGTCGGTCGCACCGAGCGGGTAGTCCAGCACGGCCCTCAGGTGCTGCTCGAACTGCGAGGTCCGGGCGCCTTCGATGGTCCAGTGACCCGAGTTGTGGGGGCGCATCGCCAGCTCGTTGACGACCAGCCCGTGCGCGGTGTCGAACAGTTCGACCGCGAGCAGCCCGACCACGCCGAGCGCGCCGGCGATCTTCAACGCGAGCTCCTGCGCCTCCTCGACGGGCGCGTCCGGGGCCGGGGCCAGCACCTCGACGCAGATCCCCTCCGACTGCACGGTCTCCACCAACGGCCACGCCGCACCCTGGCCGAACGGCGAGCGCGCGACCAGCGCGGACAGCTCGCGGCGCATCGGCACGCACTGCTCGATCATCAACGGGGTGCCGGCGGCCAACAGCTCGGGCACCACCCGCTGCGCGCTCTGCGGCGTGTTGAGCATCCACACCCCACGCCCGTCGTAGCCGCCACGCACCGCCTTCAGCACGCACGGCCACCCGTGCAGCGCCCCGAACCGCAGCACGTCCGCCGCTTCCAGCACCGCGGAGAACGGCGGCACCGGCGCGCCCATCTCCGCCAGCCGCGTCCGCATGACCAGCTTGTCCTGCGCGTGCACCAGGGCCTCGGGCCCGGGGAACACCTTCACGCCGTCGGCGACCAGCGCGTGCAGGTGCTCCTGCGGCACGTGCTCGTGGTCGAACGTGATCACGTCGCACGACTTGGCGAACGCGCGCAACGCGTCGAGATCGGTGTGCTTGCCCAGTTCCACGTCACGCGCGACGAGCGCGGCGGGGTCGGAGTCCGACTCGGCGAGCACCCGCAGCGACTGGCCGAGCGGAATGGCGGCCTGGTGCGTCATGCGGGCGAGCTGGCCGCCGCCGATCATGCCGACGACGGGGAGACGAGTTCGGGAGTCCACGGTTTCGTGATTCTACCTGCACAAACACCGTGCTCCGGCGGAGGGGAAGTCCCGCGCACCCCCCGAGGTGCGCGGAACCCCCTCAGCAGGGCCGCCGCGGTGCGAAGGCGGCAGGCCCGGTCCTGGTCAGACCCGTTTGGCCCGACGCACCCACACGAAGGCCAGCGCGAACAGCCCGGCGGCGAGCACGGCGAAGACACCGGTCTCGAACCACTGGAACGGCACGAGCCGGTCGATGGGGTGGTAGTTCGTGAGGTACTGCACGTCGTTGTCGGCCAAGCACCTGCTGTAGTCCGACCCGTCGCGCAGGTTGTTGCACATTCCCGGGAAAGGGACCTCGTTGCCCGCCGAGTCGGAGTAGTGGCCGCCCACCCTCAACGTGGTGTTGTCCCAGTTCAGGACGTTGTCCGAATAGGCCGCGAACGACTCCACCTTGCGCAACGGCTCCTGGAAGTACGGCCGCCACACGTTGGACACGAAACTCCGGGTCACGTACAGCACGCCGAGGGTCAGCCCCATCGACAGCACCGTGCGCCGGGTGATCGCGCTGAACGCCAGGCCCAGGGCGAAACCGAACGCCGCGTAGGCCGCCTGCACCTGGGGAGCCGCCTCGAACAACTCATTGCCGAACGGCAGGAATGCCGGGCCGTCCATGACCGCGTTGATGCTGTTCATCAGCTTGATCAGGGCCAGTCCGAGACCCGCGGCGAACGCCACGGCGGTCACGCCGAGCAGCACCACCTTGCCGGTCAGCCAGCGCAGGGCGGTGATGTCCTGGCTCCACAGCACGAGGTGCGTGCGCTGCTCGTACTCGCGGGACAGCAGCGGCGCGGACCAGAACACCGCGATGATCGCGCCGAGCAACGTCGGGACGAGGTTCAGGTATTGGGCCGCAGCGAGGTAGTGGTACCCGCCTGGCAGTTCATGGGTGTCGCCGGTGGCGTCGGTGTGCCAGGCCACGCCCAATGCCAGCCCAGCGGTGGCCAGGACCACGGCGGCCGTGGCGAGGATCATCCAGCGGTGCTGCCGCCAGGTCAGCCACAGCAGGTCGCCCCAGCCGACGCGGGTACGCGTGGTCACCGGTGCGGCGGTCGTGGGGGCGGTCATGCGCCGGTCCCCTTCCTGGTGGCTTCGAGCTGCGCCAACACGTACTCCTCCAACGTCAGGGAACGCTGGGACCACTGGCCCCCGACCACATGCCGCGGCTGCCCCTCGGCCAGCTCGACCACGAACGACGACTGGGTGTCGTTGTGCCGCGCGTCCACGACGGTGCCCCGAACGGGCGGCACGTCCGAGCGCGGGCCGGTGTAGCCGACGTGCCGGGCGAGCAGGTCGTCCAGGTCACCGCCCGCCAGCAGCCGACCGTGCGCGAGGAGCAGCAGGTAGTCCGCCACACCGGCCAGTTCGGCCACGACGTGCGTGGACAGCAGCACGGTCATGCCGGTCTCGGCCACCTCGCTCAGCAGCTCGGCCGTCACCTCGCGGCGGGCCAGCGGGTCGAGGTTGGCCAGCGGCTCGTCCAGCATGAGCACGCTCGGCCGCGACCCGATGGCCAGCGCGAACGCCACCTGGGCCTGCATACCGCCGGACAGCTTGCCGCACGCCTTGTCCAGCGGGATCTCGAACCGCGCCAGCCAGCGACGGGCGCGCGTCTCGTCCCACACGACGTTCAGGTGAGCGCCCAGGCGCAACATGTCGGCCGCCGAGAAGTGCCGGTAGACCGGCTTCTCCTGGGACACGAACGCCACCCGGCCCGCCGCGCCCGCCGACCCCTCGTCGGCGTCGAGGAGGCCCGCGAGGACGGTCATCAACGTCGTCTTGCCGGCGCCGTTCGCGCCGACCAGTGCCGCCACCCTGCCCTCGGGCAGGTCGAACGTGCACTCCCGCAGCGCCCACTTGCTGCGGTACCGCTTGCCCAGCGCCTGCGCGCGCACCGCGATCGCGGTGTCGCCGACAGAGCCGACCGAGTCGACAACGGTCGTCATCCGACCGTCACCCCTTCCCCCTCCGTGAGGACAGACCGCACAAGGGCGTCGATGTCCTCGATGTCCAAACCGGCCTCACGCGCTTCACGGACCCACTCGGCGAGCCGCGTTCTCAGCGCCTCCATCACCGCCGGGTCGGTCGAGCCGAGCCCGGCCTTGATGAACGTGCCGGAGCCCTGACGTGCCTCGACCAGGCCGGACAGTTCGAGCTCGCGGTAGGCCTTGAGCACCGTGTTCGCGTTCACACCACTCCTCGCGACGACGTCGCGGACGGTCGGCAGCCGGTCGCCGGGGCTCATCCAGCCCAGGCGCAGCGCTTCGCGCACCTGACGCACCAGTTGCAGGTACGCGGGGAGGCCACTGGACCGGTCGATGCGGAACTCCACCCGGCGCCTCCGAATTGTTCTACTCAACTAAGACAGTGACACAGGAGACCACCGCGACTCTGAGTTGTCAAACGCGAAGACCAAACGCAAAAGAGGAGCCCGGTGCGCTGGGGAGGCAGGCACCGGGCTCCTCGGGGGAGGGGAGTCAGCAGGGACGTCGGACAGGGGTTCGACGTCCGGGAAGGTCAGTGGCCGAGCTCGGCGATCAACTTCAGCGCTTCCTGGTGGGTCTCGGGCAGTTCCTCGACCCAGACCCGCACCGGGCCGGTCGGCGCGATGTGCGGGTCGACGGCCAGCCGGTCGGCGGTCAGCACCCGCAGGTTCGCCACCGCCCGCGCCAAGTGTCGGTCCCGGCGCAGCAGCACGCACGCCACCGACGGCCCGATCGACGCCACCGTCTCGCCCGCGTCGAACACCTCCTTCAGGGCGTCCGCCAACAGCGTCATCGCCACCACGCGCGACCACCCGGACGTCCGGGTCAGGTCGAGCTCCACCAGCACCAGCACGTGCTGCTGTCCGCCTACCGTGCGTGTCTCGGCGTACACCTCGCGCAGCCGTGTGCGCAGGTACGCGGCGGTCGCCAGGCCTGTCAGCGGGTTGTCCGCCGCGCAGTTCCCGGCCTGCCTGGTCATCACGTCGCCCCAGCCCAGCGCGGTGCACCGGAGCATCCGGGCCGGGATGGCGTCGACACTCGCCGACACGATCCCGGTCGACCCGGACGGCTCCGCGAGCACCGCGTGCAACGCCGCCAGGTCCAGCAGCGTCTCGGCCAGACCCGCGCCGGCCTCGGCGCGAGCGCCGCCGAGGCGGTACAGCTCAGGGCCCGGATCGCCCTGGCGCAGCACCGCCCGGCAGACCTCGTCCACTTCGCGCAGCGGCCAGTCACCCGGAAACGCCCAACCCGCGGCCAGTGAGGCGTTGCGCCACCTCGACCGCAGTGCTCTCGAACCGTCAGCGGCGGAACGCCGTGCGACCGCTTCCCTAACACCCACCCGGATGCCTCCCTCGACCTCGGTTCCGGTAACGGGACGTCGCAGGGGTTCATCCATGACGGCACTACCCCTCCCCGTTACGGGGGATTCGGGTGACGTACCGCGAGTCGGTGCGTCACACTGACGCCGCGCGAGGAGGGAAGAAACACTTTGGCGACCGTTCCTGCGGATATCCAAGGGCCGAGCGACGCGGAGCTGATCGATTCCGTGCGCGGCGGAACGATCGATGCGTACGGCCAGCTCTACGAGCGCCACGTTTCCGCTGCTTACAACCTCGCCCGCCAGCTGGCCAGGTCGTCCGCCGAGGCCGACGACCTCGTCTCGGACGCCTTCGCCAAGGTGCTCGACACTCTGCGCGCGGGCCGTGGCCCCGATTCGGCCTTCCGCGCCTACCTCCTCACCGCGCTTCGCCACACCGCGTACGACAAGACGCGCCGCGACAAGAAGCTCGAACTCGCCGACGATGTGGCGGAAGTCGCACCCGAAGCGACAAGCGTGCCGTTCAAGGACACCGCCGTGGCCGGCCTGGAGCGGTCGATGGCCGCGAAGGCGTTCGCCCGGCTCCCCGAGCGCTGGCAGACCGTCCTCTGGCACACCGAGATCGAGGGCCAGTCCCCCGCCGACGTCGCGCCGCTGCTGGGCCTGACCGCCAACGGCGTGTCCGCGCTCGCGTACCGCGCCCGTGAGGGGCTGAAGCAGGCCTACCTCCAGGTGCACCTGGCCGAGACCCAGTCCGAACGCTGCCGCGCCACCGTCGACCGGCTCGGCGCGTGGACCCGCGGTGGCCTGTCCAAGCGGGAGACCACGCAGGTCGAGGCGCACCTGGACGAGTGCACGAACTGCCGCGCGCTGGCCGCCGAACTGGCGGACGTCAACGGCGCGCTGCGCGGGATCATCGCACCGCTGGTGCTCGGCATCGGCACGTCCGGCTACCTGGCCGCAGTCGGCACGGGCACCGCGAAGGCCGTCGCGGTCGCCGCGGCGGCGGGCACGGGTGGCGCTGCCGCCGGCGCCGCCGCTTCCGCCCCCCGCCAGTTCTTCACCGCCGCCGCGTCGACCGCCGCCCTGGTCATCGCGGTGGCGATCGGGTTGGCCTCCGGTGGCGAACAGGACGTGCCCGCGGCGCAGGCCGTGCCGCAGCCGACGGCGGCCCAGCCGCAGGTGCCGACCCCGGCGCCCGAGCCCCCTGCCCCCGTCCCGCCCGCTCCTGTGCCGCCCGCTCCCGTGCCGCCACCGCCGGCCCAGCCCGCGCCGGCGCCCGTGCCCGAACCCGCACCGGCCCCTCAGCCGACCCCCGAACCTCCGCCCGCGCCGCAGCCCGCGCCGGCGAACCTCGTGCCGACCGTGCCCGCCGGGTTCACCCTGGTTCCAGGTGAGGCGCCGGTCGACCTGCCGATCACCGTGCTCAACTCCGGAGAGACGGCGTCCGAGCCGGTGAGCGCCGCGCTCGACCTGCCGCCCGGCGTCCGGTCCGTCGGCAGCGCCGCGTCGTTCGCCGGCAACCGACTGGTCGGGTTCGACGGCGCCGAAGACCAGACCGTGACCTGCCCCGCCGGTACGGGCACGGTCACGTGCACCACCTCGCAGGGCATCGCGCCCGGCGGGCAGGCGACGTTCGTGTTCCGCATCCAGGCCGATCCCAACGCGTCGAACGGCCGGATCACCGGCACGCTCAGCGCGGGCGTGTCGCTCAGCGTGTCGATCGAGGTCGCGGTCGAGGTGCGGCCGGTGCACGACGACCTGGAACTGCTGGTCGACAAGTGGCAGCACGGGTTCTGGGACCCGCGGCTGGACATCCGGGCCACCAACACCGGCGGCCGGGCGGGCACCCTGCGGCTGGTCGTGGAATCGGACGACCACGTCACGCTCGTCGCGTTCGGCTGCAAGGAGCCGGGACGGCGAGTGGTGTGCGAGGTGCCGTTGGACCGCAACAAGACGTTCCGGCTCGCGGTGTGGGCCCTCGGCTCGCCGCACCGGAACGCGGTGGTGCGGGTCAGCGCGACCCTCGGCGACGCGGCGAAGAGCGTCGACGTGCCCCTCACGGCGCACCCGCACTGGGGTGACGGCCAGGTGCCGGAGCCGCCGGTCGAACGGCCGACGGTGACGCCGGGAACGAGCACCACGACGCCGGGTCCGACGACGACCACCCCGAAGCCGACCACGACCCAGCCGCCGACGACCACCGAGCCGTCGACCACGGACCCGACCACGACGGCGCCCACGACTCCGCCGGCCCAGACGCCGACGCCCACCCCGGACCCGACGACGACCGAGCCGACCACGCCCGCGCCGACACCTACGCCGACCGAGCCGACCACGCCCACACATCCGGGCCAGGGCGACCCGTGTCGGCCGGGGCACCAGCCGACGCCGGAGAGCGCACGCCCTGATCGTTGTCGCACCCCTTCGTGATCGTTCGAGCACGGGTGTCGGTAGCCTGCCCCGGTGCTGCCACTCGCGCGCAGAGTCCTGGGACTCCTCCCGGAACCCGTCCGGTTCCTGATCAACAAGCACCGTGAGCTGATCCGGTTCGCCGTCGTGGGCGGCACAACGTTCCTGATCGACAACGGCATCTGGTACGCGCTGAAGCTGACCGTCCTCCAGGACAAGGTCGTGACGGCGAAGGCCATCGCGGTGCTGGTGGCGGTCATAGCGTCGTACGTGCTGAGCCGCGAGTGGTCCTTCGACACCCGCGGCGGGCGTGAGCGACACCACGAGGCCGGGCTGTTCTTCCTGGTCAGCGGCATCGGCATCGGGGTGAACCTGCTGCCGCTGTACGCCTCCCGGCACGTGCTCGACCTGCACTCGGAGATCGCGGACTTCGTCAGCGGCTCGGTGATCGGCATGCTGCTGGCCACCGTTTTCAAGTACTGGGCGATGCGGAAATTCGTGTTCCCGCAGGCGGACGCACGCCCGTCGGTGACGTCGCTGCCCGTCGTCACGGAGCAACGCGACGTCGCCTGAACAGGCGATTCACCTGTTTTCCGTACACTGCTCAGGTGTCCGTTGTCGAGAACGTCGTCCTCCGGCTGCCCGAACCGCTGCGCTCACTGGCCCTCAAGCACAGAGAGCTGCTGAAGTTCGCCGTCGTCGGCGGCACCTGCTTCGTGATCGACACGGTCATCTTCTTCACGCTGAAGCTGACCGTGCTGGACTCGAAGCCGGTGACCGCGAAGATCGTCGCGACCCTGGTGGCCACGATCGTGTCCTACGTGCTGAACCGCGAGTGGTCGTTCAAGACCAGGGGCGGCCGGGAGCGGCACCACGAGGCGGCGCTGTTCTTCCTCGTCAACGGCATCGGCATCGCGCTCAACTCGCTGCCGCTGTGGGTGTCGCGCTACCTGCTGGACCTCGAGGAGCCGAACATCAGCAGGCTCGGCGAGGAGCTGGCCGACTTCCTCAGCGCGCAGATCATCGGCACCCTGATCGCCATGGCGTTCCGCTGGTGGGGCTACAAGAAGTGGGTCTTCCCCGAAGCCGACTTCCGGCCGCGCCGGGTGACCAGGGCGTACGACAAGCCGGAGGACGAGGAACCCCTCGGCCGCTCCTGACCGGAACGCGTCACGCCGTCACACCCGAGTTCGTGGACGCCGAACCCGTCACCGGCCTCCGTCGGCCGCCCGACCGCCCGCGCAGGCGATCACCAGGGCGGCGGCGGGCGAAGGGTCCCGCCGCCACACCAACTCCAGGTCCGGCGCGGGTAGGCGGTCCGCGAACGGGATCATGACCGCGTCCGCGGGCAAGTGGTCTCCCAGCGTGCGGGGCACCAGCTGGTAGTTCTCGCCGCCCGCGAGCTCGTCGAACCGGCGCCAGCCGGGCAGCCGCGTGTCCTCCACCTCCGGGACGTGACCGAGCGCGGACAGGAGCGCGGCGCGGTAGCCCGGCATGTGCCGCCGGGACAGCAGCAGGCGACTGCCCACCAGGTCGGCCGGGGTCACCGCGTCGCGGCCTGCGAGGTGGTGCGCCGCCCCGACGACCACGATCAGGTCCTCGCGGTGGAACGGGAGCCGGCCGAACTCGGGGCGCACGGGCATGCTCCGCGACAAGACCAGGTCGAATCTCTTCGCGAGCAGCCCTTCCACCAGCTCCACCGACCACCCCTCGACCTGGTCGACGGTCAGACCGGGGTGGCGCTCGCGGACGGCGTCGACGAGTCGCGGCACGGCTTCGTACGCGGCACTCGTGACGAAGCCGAGCCGAACGGCGCCGAACTCGCCGCGCCCGGCGGCCTTGCTCCGTTCGACGAGCCCGTCGGCGTCGTCGAGGATCCGGCGCGCGGACGCCACGAACACCCGGCCGGCGTCGGTCAGCCCGGTCGGCCGCCGGGTGAACAGGGTGACGCCCAGGGCGCGTTCCAGGTCGCCGACCTGGCGGCTGAGTGCGGGTTGGGCGATGTGCAGCCGGTCGGCGGCGCGCTGGAAGCCGCCCTCGTCGGCGACCGCCACGACGTAGCGCATCAGGCGCAAGTCGATCGACATGCCCGGAGCGTATGTGGGCAGACCGAGTCGGTATTGGCGGTTCCGGCGAACCGGCGCCGAGACTGTCGGCGATGTCGATCGTCAACGGAGGTCGGATGATGCGCAGGCGTGACGTGCTGGTGGCGGCAGCGGGACTCGGGGCGGCGGTGCTGCTGCCGCGGACCGCGACGGCGGGACCGTTCCCCACCGAGTTCGCGTTGCCGGACGGGTTCATGCCGGAGGGCATCGCGATCGGCGCGTGGCCGACGGCGTACTTCGGCTCCCGCGCCGACGGCGCGATCTACGAGGTGGCACTGGCCACCGGACGCGGCCGGGTGCTCAGCGCCGGCACGGGCACGCCGTCGCTGGGCATCAAGGTGGACTCCCCGCGGCGGCGGCTGTTCGTGGCGGGCGGCTCCGGCGGCGACGCCAGGGTGGTCGACGCCTTCTCCGGTCGCGTGCTGGCGAGCTACCGGCTCTCCGAGCAGGAGTCGTTCGTCAACGACCTGGCGATCACCCGCGACGCCGTGTGGCTGACCGACTCCTTCCAGCCCGTGCTGCACCGGTTGCCGCTCGGGCCGTTCGGCGCGCTGCCGCACCAGTCGAAGATCAGTTCGCTGCCGTTGACCGGCGACCTGGTCCACGTCCCGGAGGTGGCCAACGCCAACGGCATCGTGACCACCCCGGACGGCCGGGCGTTGCTGATCGGCCAGTCCGCCACCGGCAAGCTGTTCCGGGTCGTGCCGGAGACGGGTGTGACCGCGGAGGTCGACCTCGGTGGTCACCTGCTGCCGCGCAACGACGGCCTGCTGCGCGAGGGCAGGAACCTCTACGTGGTGCAGAACCGGGTGAACCTGTTCACCAAGCTGGAGCTGAGCCCGGATGCGAGCAGTGCCCGGGTGGTTGCCGCGGTGTCGGACCCGAGGTTCGACGTGCCGGCCACCGTCGCCGCCTGGGGCAACCGGTTCTACCTGGTCAACGGGCGGTTCAGCACGACGCCGACGCCGACCACGACCTACGGCGCGCTGGCGCTGGACAAGTTCTGACCGGTCGGTTCGGCTGCTACCGGTCGGTTCGGCTTCTGACCGGCCGGTTCAGCGGCCTTCGGTCAACACCTTCAACGCCGCGTCGTGCAGGTGCCCGTTGCTCGACAGCACGTTGCCGCCGTCGAACCGCTCCACCCCGGCCAGGTCGCTGAACCGGCCACCGGCCTCCGCCACCAACACCTGGAACGGCGCCACGTCCCACGGGTTCACGATCGGCTCGGCGGCGAGGTCGATCGCACCCTCCGCGACCAGGCAGTGCTGCCAGAAGTCGCCGAACGCCCGGTTCTCCCAGCACGCGTCGACCAGCGCCAGGTACGCCTCGCGGGAGTGGTGCTCGACCCACGTGCCGAGGTGCGTGGTGGACAGGTAGGCGTCGGACAGGTCGCGCACGCCGGACACGTTGATCGCCCGCTCGCCCGACGCGTCCGACGTGTGCGCGCCACCGCCCGTCGAAGCCCACCAGCGGCGGCCCAACGCGGGCGCGCTGATCACACCCACCACCGGCACGCCGTCCACCACGAGCGCGATCAACGTCGCCCACACCGGCACGCCGCGCAGGAAGTTCTTCGTGCCGTCGATCGGGTCGACCACCCACGCCCGCCCTGCCCCCGCCGTGCCGCCGCGTTCCTCGCCGGCGATCTGGTCGTCCGGGGCCTCGACCGCGAGCACGGCGCGGATCGCGTCCTCGACGGCCACGTCGGCGTCCGTCACGGGCGTGCGGTCGGGTTTGCGCTCCACCACGAGATCCCGGGCGCGGAACCGGGCCGTGGTGATCTTGTCTGCCTCGTCCGCCAAGCGGAGGGCCAGGGACAAATCTGCGCGAAGGGCGGACACGCACCGGATCGTGCCACGCCTACGCTGAGCGGCGTGAGCGTGGTCTTGTTGGCCGAGGACGACCCGGCGATCGCGGAACCGCTGTCCCGCGCGTTGCAGCGGGAGGGGTACCAGGTCCAGGTCGTCGGCGACGGTCCGGGCGCGTTGGCCGCCGCCGAGCACAGCGGCATCGATCTCCTGGTGCTCGACCTCGGCCTGCCCGGGATGGACGGGCTGGAGGTGTGCCGGCGGCTGCGCGCGGGCGGTCGGGGCATCCCCGTGCTGATGCTCACCGCCCGGTCGGACGAGGTCGACTTCGTGGTCGGGCTCGACGCGGGCGCGGACGACTACGTGGCCAAGCCGTTCCGGCTCGCCGAGCTGATGGCCCGGATCCGCGCCCTGCTGCGCCGCCGTTCGCCCGGCACGCTGGAGGTCAACGGCGTGCGCGTGGACCTCGCCGCCCGCCGCGTCACCGTGGACGGGCTGGAGGTGCAGCTGGCGAACAAGGAGTTCGAGCTGCTGCGCGTGCTGATCCAACGCGCGGGCCAGGTCGTGCACCGGGACGAGATCCTGTCCGAGGTCTGGAACGACCCGGAGCTCAAGAGCAGCAAGACCCTCGACATGCACATGTCCTGGCTGCGCCGGAAGCTCGGTGACGTGCGCTCGGTGGAGCGCCGCATCGCGACCGTGCGCGGTGTCGGCTTCCGCTTCAACACCGCCGACTGATGCGCACCCGGATCCTGCGGGCGATCCTGCTCGCCGTCGCGGTCACCGGGTTCGCCCTCGGCATCCCGTTGGGCTACACGGCCCTGCGGTTGGTGGACGACGGCGCGCGCACCGACCTGGCCGCGCGGGCGCAGCGGATCGCCGCGTCCATCGACGACCAGATCGCGAGCGGGCGGGCGATCGACCTCAAGCCCGTGGAGGTCGGCGTGCCCGAGGGCGGCCACCTCGTGGTGACGTCCGCCGACGGGGTGCGCGAGTTCGGCAAGACACCAGGGCCGGACCCGTTGTCGGTGGAGGTGCCGATCGCACAGCAGGGCACGGTCCGGCTGGAGGTGTCGTCCGCGCCGATGCACACCGCGCAGTACCAGGTCGCGGCGCTGGTGGTGCTGCTGGTCGTGCTGTCGGTGAGCACCGGCACGGTGGTGGCGACGGTGACGGCCCGCAAGCTCGCCATGCCGTTGCGGCACGTCGCTTCGCGGGCGGCACGGTTGGGCGCGGGTGACTTCCGGCATGACGACCGGCGGCACGGCGTGCCGGAGCTGGACCTCGTCGCGGACGCCCTGGACAAGTCGGCGGGGGCGTTGGCGCAGCTCGTGCAGCGGGAGCGGGAGCTGGTCGGTGACGTCTCGCACCAGCTCCGCAGCAGACTGACGGCGTTGCAGCTGCGGTTGGAGGCGCTGTCGCTGCACCCCGAGCCGGACATGGCCGTGGAAGCGCGGGCCGCGTTGGAGCAGGCCGAACGGCTGGCCGAGGTGCTGAACGAGATGCTGGCCGCTGCCCGTGCGGCCCGTGCGGTGGGCGCCGAACCGCTCGACTTGGGCGCCGAGCTGTCGGCCATCGCCGAGGAGTGGCGTGACCCGCTGCGTAGCGTCGGGCGCGCGCTGCGGGTGCGTGTGCCGGAAGGGCTGTTGGCGCGTGCCACGCCCGCACGGCTGCGTGAGGCGATCGGCGTGCTGCTGGACAACGCCCTGCGGCACGGTGAAGGTCAGGTCGTCGTCTCCGCGCGGCGTGACGACGGGACGATCGTCGTGGAGGTCGCCGACGGGGGCGCGGGCGTGCCGGACGAGTTGGCGCACCACATCTTCGAGCGCGGTGTGTCCGGCGGCGGGTCCACCGGGGTCGGGCTCGCGTTGGCGCGTGCCTTGGTGGACGCCGACGGCGGGCGGCTGGAGCTGTCCACCGCCCGGCCGGCGACGTTCGCGCTGTTCCTGCCCGTGCCGAAGGCCGAGGACGTGGTAGGCGTGACCTGGCGGACCGACCTCACGCCTCGCTAGGCGCGACCTCGGGCTGTTTGGTTTCGGGCTGCTTGGTTTCGGGCTGCTTGGTTTCGGGCTGACCGGCTTCGGGCTGGGCGGCTTCGGGCTGGGCGGCTTGGGTCGTCTGGGGCAGCACACCGACCGCGCCGCGCACCACCTGCGCCCACACCAGCCGGCCGAACAGGTAGTGGCAGGCGACGTCCTCACTGGTGAACGCCGCCCAGTCGTACCGGTTGCCCTGCTCGCGCCAGAAGACCTCGAAACCCTCGTCGGTCGGCAGCAGGCACCACGTGTTGTCGGCTTCCGCCCCGACCGACACCACCTCGGCGGGCACGCCCACGGCCAGCAGCCAACCCTGGATCGACTCGGCGTTCATCCCATCTCCTCCAGGTAACCCAGCGCGATCAGGTCGGCGACCGGGTAGGTGGCGCGGTACCGGACGCCGCCGCCGGGCTGCCCGAACCACTCGGCGGACAGGGTGAACCACACCGGCAGCACCTTGACCACCCGGTAGCGGTGGTAGCCGGCGTCGACGAGCGCGGGCGGCAGCGAACGGGCCGGGTAGGCGGTGCCGAGCTGGGACAGCACCCGGCCTTCCGGACCACCGAACCGGTCCAGCTCCACGCCGGCCGCCAGCACACCGGCCTGGCCCGCCTCGTAACCGCCTTCGGGGAACAGCTCACCGGGCGGCCAGGCGTACTCGGGTGGGTCGGCGCGGACCAGGAACCGGCGTTCCCAGTCACGCTCGTGCATCCCCGCCAACGGGTCGTAGCCGTCGAGCAGCTCCGGGTCCGGCGCCGCGCCGGGCGTGAGGACGACGCGCGGGCGGTTGCGTGCGGGCACCGGGTCGGTCGAAGCCGTAGGAGCTTCGGTCGGCTCCGCGCCGGACAGCCTGGACCGCAGTCCTTCTTGGCCGGTCGCCAAGAGGTCCAAGCCGAATTGAGCGGACGCGTCCACCAGGTGACCTTCGGGGTGGCCCTGCGGCTCGAAGCGGAGACCGGCCGCGAACGACTCGTCCTCGGACGGCGGGGGCAGCTGGCGGGCGGGCTTCGCGCTGGGCCGCGGGAGCGTGCCGCCGGGGAACATGTGCAGCAGGAACAAGACCGCCGCTTCGGTGGCCGGCTGCGCGGTCTGCGCGGCCTTGACCGGGGGCGAGGGCTGGGTCTCGGCCGGTTCGGTCGGCAGGATTGCCGACGTCGGGCCGGGTTGGAGCGGGAAGCCGGTGGTGGTGTCGCGCCCGCCGACCTGTATGCCCATCGGCACGGGGAGGATCGCGAGGCCGAGCGCGCTGTCCTTGACCTGCTGGGCGGCGGCGGCCTGCTGGGCGGCGGCCAGGGCGTCCTTGAGCTCCTTCGGCTGGACGTCCTTGACTTCGGCCTTCGCCTGACCGTCCGCTTTGGCCTGCGCGTCCGCCCTGGCTTGGCCTTCCGCCTTTACTTGGCCTTCCGCCTTGGCCACGGCCTCGCTCTTGGCCGGACCGCCCTGCTGGTTCTGGCCCGCCGGCGACTGACCCTGGGACTGGCCGGGCTGCGGTTGACCGGGTTGACCGGGTTGACCGGGTTGACCCAGCTGACCGGGCTGGGTGGCCTGGACCGCCTGTGCCGCACGGGCTTCGGCCTTCTGCGCCGCCTGCTGCCCGGCCTGCTGACCCGGAGCCTGCGTGGTCGCGGCAGCGTTGGCCGCCGCGTTCGCGGCCGGGTTCTGCACCACGGACGCAGCCGCGGCAGCCGCCGGACCCGCCACGGCAGGACCACCGCCGAGCGACGGGCCACCGAACCCGGCCCCCTGCGACGGGGGTTGGTTCGAGACCGGAGCCGCGGGCTGAGCCGGCGTGTGCGGAGCTTCGGTGTGCAGCAGCGGACGCTCCAAGAGCGCCGCCGACGACTGGTTGACCGTGCCCTCGGTCCGGGTGACGACGTTCTCCACCGTCGCGGCAGCGGCCGGGACCGTGCCTAGGACCGGGTTCAGCAAGTCGCCAACGATCCGGTTGCCCTGGCCGGGCGGGGTTCCGCCGTGGCCGGGCGCGTGGTCACTGCCCGGTGCGTTGTCACGGCCAGGTGCGTTGTCACGGCCCGGCGCCACGGTCTCGGTCACGCCTTGGACCGCGTCCGCCGTGCCTTGGACAGTGCGACCGACCGTGTTGTCGACGGTGTTGCCGACGGCGTTGCCCGCGCCTTGCACGACTTCGCCGACCGTGTCCACCACCGGTTCCACCACGGCCGCGACCGGTGGCGCGACCGCGCCGACCGCTCCCACGACCGGCTGGGCCACCGCACCGACCGTGTCCGTCACCGCGCCGACGAGTCCGCCGACCAAACCGGGAGCCTGCGCCGCGCCACCGGCCGCACTGCCGCCAGCAGCACTGCCGCCAGCAGCACTGCCACCGGCCGCACTGCCGCCGCCCGCACTGCCGCCGCTCGCACCAACACCGCCGTCACCGGCCGGGCCGCCACCGAGCAGGCCGTCCACCAGCCCGCCGCCCTGGCCGCCACCCAACAACCCGCCGCCGAGCAGCCCACCACCCTGCGCCGGACCCGAACCAGCAGCCGGACCCGAACCAGCCGGACCCTGCGCGGGACCGGCGTCACCAGGCGCGTGCACCCCCGGGTTGGCGTTGACCGGAGGCTGCTGGCCGCCGATCTGCACCCCGCTGTCCAACCGCACCGCGCTCGTCAACGTGTCCGTCAAGTGGGCGACGTTCGCCGCCGCACCCCGCACCGCCGTGTCCAACCCGAGCAACGCCGTCGGGTGCCCGGCGACCGCCGCCTGCTGCGCCGCGTCGTTGTTCTTGGCCAGGTTCACCAGCTCGCGCACCAACTCGGCCTTGGCCGCGCCGACCTGCTCGGCCGCGTGGTCCAACCGGTCGGCTGCCGCGTTGCAGCCGCGCACCACCGAGTTCAACGTCCCGTCCGGCGCGGTGAACTTGCTCCAGTGTCCGCGCGCCGCCTCACCGGCCGACCCGGTCATGGCGGCCAAGGCCTTGCCCGCCGAACCGTCGGACTCCCCCGCCAACGTGGACAGCTTGGCGCCCGCCTCCCGCCACGCCGTGGCGGACGTGCGGAGGGCGTCCTCGTCGGCCTGCGGCCACGACACACCGGCTTTGGCGGCGACCTCGGCCAGTTCCGCCGGCAGCTCGATCCCCATCACGGCCCCCTGGTTCAGATCGCGCCGAGCGCGTTGCGGTTGCCCTCTTCGACCTCGCGGTACGTGCGGGCGGTCTCGGCGAACCGCTCTCCGACGCCGCCGAACCCACCGTTCAACCCGCTCAAGCCGGCCAGCACGTCACCGGACGGCTGCACGTGGCTCGCCGCGAAGCTCTGCCCGATCGCGTCACCGCCCCAGCAGTCGCCCAGCGAGTCCAGCACGCCACCCAGGTCGCCCGCGATCTTCCCGGCACGTTCGGCGAACGCGGTGAAGTCGTCGGCCCCTTCGGCGAGGCGGGCGAGGTCGGTCCGGAAGCCGGTCATCGCGTTCTCCTCGCGCCTTCGCTTCTCGTGGTGGTGGCGTCGACGTCCAGCCAGTCGCGCTGCTCGAAGTCCTCGTCGTCGTCGACAACGGGACGCCGTCGAGCCGGCTCCGGCGGTTGGATCTCCTCCGGGCGCAGGTCGGCCGTGCCGCGCAACAACGCCTCGGGGTCCGTGCCGGCGGGCAGCACCGGGCTCAACGTGCGGTACGCGCCCTCGGCTGCCTTGGCCGCGGCGTCCCGCGTGGTGCGCACGATCAGCTCGGCGAGTTGCGCGGGCCGCAGCCGGTAGGCGTTGTCGCTCAACACCAGGTCGGTGAGCGCGCCCTTCGCGTCGACCACGGCCGTCACCGAGCCGTCCGGGCTGGTCGCCGACCCGGACACCCTGGCCAGGTCGCGCTGCACTGAGGCCAGCTGGTCTCGGCTGCGCCGGTAGTCGGCGAGCAGCTCGTCCACCCGGGCACGGTGATCGGTCGTCACGGCCACCTCCGGTCTACGCCGTCGCCAGTCCGATTTGCCACGGCCGGCCGCGGTGGCATGGTCGTCGGTCGCGCGTTGGACGTTACGACCGGCACCCCGGTTCCCGCCCGTTCGACGGATTCACCCGAGGAGACGAGCTACCCGCGCAGCGCCCGCACCACCCGCGACGGGCTCGGCCGACCGAGCCGTTCCGCCATCCACGCGCTGGTGTCGGCGAGCTTGTCCAAGTCGAAGCCGTGCTCCACACCCAGGCCGTCGAGCATCCACACCAGGTCCTCGGTGGCCAGGTTGCCGGTCGCCGACTCCGCGTACGGGCAGCCGCCCAGACCGCCGGCCGACGAGTCCACCGTGCGCACGCCCGACTGCAACGCCGCCAGCGTGTTCGCCAACGCCTGGCCGTACGTGTCGTGGAAGTGCACCGCCAGCCGGTCGACCCCGTCGAACCCGGCGAGCAGCGCCGTCACCTGACCGGGCGTGGCCACGCCGATGGTGTCGCCCAGCGAGAGCTGGTCGCAGCCCATGTCCAGCAGCCGGGTGCCGACGCCGACGACCTGGTCGCGCGGCACGGCGCCCTCCCACGGGTCGCCGAAGCACATCGACACGTAACCGCGGACCCGCAAACCCTCGGCCTTGGCCTTGGCCACGACCGGGTCGAACATGGCGAACTGCTCGTCCAGCGACCGGTTCAGGTTGCGCCGGGCGAACGTCTCGGTGGCGCTGGCGAAGATCGCGACGTGCTCGACTCCGGCCCGCAGCGCGCGCTCCAGCCCACGTTCGTTCGGCACCAGCACGGGATAGGTCACGCCCGGGCGCTTGACCAGACCGGCCAGCAGCTCCTCGGCGTCCGCCAACTGCGGCACCCACTTGGGGTGCACGAAACTCGTCGCCTCCAGGATCGTGCCGCCCGCGTCGGCGAGCCGGTCCAGGAACTCCAGCTTGGTGGCGACCGGCACCACTTCGGACTCGTTCTGGAGCCCGTCGCGCGGCCCGACCTCCCAGATCGTCACCCGGTCCGGCAGCCCGGTCGCGCCCACCGACTCCGGCAGGCCGACGTCACGCGCTCCCATCGCCGACCTTCTCCTCCTGCCGGTGGTCGTCCTCGGGGTTGTCGTTGATCTCCCGGTAGAGCATCGAGTGCACCTTCTCCACACCCGGGATGTCGTCGAACTCCAGCGGCTCGTCCGAGGCCGATTCGATGATCAGCGTGCCGCAGCCGAGCACCCGGTCCACCAGGCTGTGCTCGAACCGGACGCTGTTGATGCGGCCGAGCGGGATGTCCAGGCCGGTGCGCTTGAACACGCCGATCCGGTACATCACGCGGTCGCTCGTGACGATGAAGTGCGTGGTGCGCCAGCGGACCACGGGCGCCAGGGTCAGCCAGGTGACCAGCACCACGACGAGCGCGGCCAGCGCGATCCAGGCGACCGCCGCCCAGCTCAGGTCGGCCACCAGCGCCGCGAGGTAGGCGCCACCGCCGACCGCGACGAGGAGCACGAGCACCGGGACGATCAGCGTCTTCCAGTGCGGGTGCTTGTGGATCACGACGTGCTCACTGGGGCTGAGCAGGTCGTCCGGGTACGCCACGACGGTCCCTTTCGGTGGCTGGGGCTCGCCTCTCACTGGTCAGGATCACCGTACCCGGAGGTGCACCACGTCCCCGGCGGAAACGGAGTGGTCGGCGCCCGAATCGTCACGGACCACCAGCGTGCCGTCGGACTCCAGGTAGTGGGCCGTGCCGAGCAGTTGCTCGCCCTTCGCCAACTCGACCCGCACCGGACGGCCGAGCGTGACGCAGTGCGTGCGGTACTCCTCGCGCAACGACGGCTCGTCGCCGCCCGCCCACCGCCACCGGTCTTCGAGCGCGGCCAGCTCACCGAGCAGCGTGACGGCCACCTCGGTGCGGTCCAGCGGGCCGGCGTGGTCTTCGAGGCTGGTCGGCAGGAGCCCGCCCGCGCCCGGCTCGACGTCGTCGGGCAGCTTGGCCACGTTGAGCCCGATGCCGACGACCACGGCCTGCGTCGCGCCCGCGGTGATCTCGGCCAGCACGCCCGCCGCCTTGGCGTCACCGATCAGCAGGTCGTTCGGCCACTTCAGGCTCGCGTCCACACCGACGCGCTTCGCCGTGCGGACCAGCGCCACGCCCGCGAGCAGCGTCAACCACGGCAGTCGCGCCGGCGCCACCCCGCCCGGCCGGAACAGCACGCTGAGGTAGAGGCCGCCGGTCGGCGACGACCAGCCCCGGCCACGTCGTCCCAGCCCGGCGGTCTGCTGCTCGGCGATCAGCACGGTGCGGTCGTGCGCACCCCGGGCCGCCGCCGCGCGCAGGTCCGCGTTCGTGGAACCGGTGTGATCTACAACGTCGATGGCCGCATAGGGGCCGATGAGCTTGGCGCGGAGTACCGCGGCGTCCAGGGTCACGGTGCGCAGACTAAGAGCGCCGGCGTTCGGCCGCATGGCCCACGCCGGAAGTCGCGACCCGCCCCACGCGCTTGTCGGAGCGGTGTGGATCGTGGGGCGGACCGCGTGGACAAGCCTGCAACCTCCACCGCACTGGAGGTCAACACCGCAGATCGTGAGCTGGGCTACTACACCGGCGGCCGGCCGATCCGACCCGGCTAAGCTGCGCGGCCATGAGCAGTGGGACCGCCCCCATCGGCGACGAGCCGGACGTTCACACCACGGCCGGGAAACTGGCCGACCTGTACCGGCGCAATGACGAAGCCGTGCACGCCGGTTCGGCGCGAATGGTGGAGAAGCAGCACGCCAAGGGCAAGAAGACGGCGCGTGAGCGCATCGAGATGCTGCTCGACCCCGGCTCGTTCGTCGAGCTGGACGAGCTTGCCCGACACCGCTCGACCAACTTCGGGCAGGAGCGCAACAAGCCCTACGGCGACGGCGTGGTGACCGGTTACGGCACCGTGGACGGCCGCCCGGTGTGCGTGTTCAGCCAGGACGTCACCGTCTTCGGCGGCTCGCTCGGCGAGGTCTACGGCGAGAAGATCGTCAAGGTCATGGACCTGGCGATCAAGACCGGCAGGCCGATGGTCGGCATCAACGAGGGCGGCGGCGCGCGCATCCAGGAGGGTGTCGTCTCGCTCGGCCTCTACGGCGAGATCTTCCGCCGCAACGTCGCCGCGTCCGGCGTCGTGCCGCAGATCTCGCTGATCATGGGCGCGACCGCGGGCGGTCACGTCTACTCGCCCGCGTTGACCGACTTCGTGGTGATGGTCGACCAGACCTCGCACATGTTCATCACCGGTCCGGACGTGATCAAGACCGTCACCGGTGAGGACGTCGGCTTCGAGGAGCTGGGCGGCGGTCGCACGCACAACACCAAGTCCGGCAACGCGCACTACCTCGCCGGCGACGAGGACGACGCCATCTCCTACGTCAAGGAGCTGCTGTCGTACCTGCCCGCGAACAACATGTCCGAGCCGCCAGTCTTCGACACGCCGGACGACCTGGTGCACGGCTCCATCGAGGACTCGGTCACCGACTCGGACCGCGAGCTGGACACGCTGATCCCGGACTCGGCGAACCAGCCGTACGACATGCACGAGGTCGTCACCCGGGTGGTGGACGAGGGTGAGTTCCTGGAGGTGCACCCGCTGTTCGCGCCGAACATCCTGGTCGGTTTCGGCCGGGTGGACGGGCACTCGGTGGGCATCGTGGCCAACCAGCCCACCCAGTTCGCGGGCTGCCTGGACATCGACGCCGCGGAGAAGGCGGCGCGGTTCGTGCGGACGTGCGACGCGTTCAACATCCCGGTGCTGACGTTCGTCGACGTGCCCGGCTTCCTGCCCGGCACGGACCAGGAGTGGAACGGCATCATCCGGCGCGGCGCGAAGCTGATCTACGCGTACGCCGAGGCGACCGTGCCGCTGGTCACCGTGATCACCCGCAAGGCCTACGGCGGCGCGTACGACGTGATGGGGTCCAAGCACCTGGGCGCGGACATCAACCTGGCGTGGCCGACGGCGCAGATCGCGGTCATGGGCGCGCAGGGCGCGGCGAACATCGTGCACCGCAAGACGTTGGCCGCCGCAGCCGGTGCGGGCGAGGACGTGGACGCGCTTCGGGCGAAGTTGCAGCAGGAGTACGAGGACACCCTCTGCAACCCGTACGTGGCGGCGGAACGCGGTTATGTCGACAGCGTGATCCCGCCGTCGTCCACGCGTGCTTACGTCGCGCGGGCGTTGGCGATGCTGCGCGACAAGCGCGAGGTGCTGCCGCCCAAGAAGCACGGGAACATCCCGCTGTGAGCGGGGCGCCGCACCTCCGGGTGGTGCGCGGGAACCCGGACGACGTGGAACTGGCCGCGGTGACGGCGGTGGTGGCCGGCTTGGCCGCGAGCGAAGGACCGGCCGAGGACAAGCCCCGCCGTTCGGCGTGGGCGGACAAGTCACGGCTGCTCAGGCGACCCTTGGCACACGGCCCCGGCGCCTGGCGTTCGTCCAGCCTGCCGGGCTGAGCACTGAAGACCACCGCCGGGCTCTTGCCGTCCGGCGGTGGTCCTTTTGTTGCGAGCTTGAGAAATTGCAGGCTTTAACAGTCCACGCGGCGGGAGTTGACCTGCACGCCGGTGTCGCCCAGCACGGTGACTTCGCGGCAGCGCGATCCGTCCGGCACGTCCAGGCGCACGCGCATCCACATGCTGCCCGCGTCGACCCGCGCGTCCAGCACCTCCACGCCCTCCGCGGCCACCGCCGACGGCACGGCGTCCAAGCGGGGCAAGGCGCGTGCGATGGAGGTGACCTGGGACATCACCAGGTATTCGACGCGGTCGCTGCCGTTGGCGAACGGCCAGAACGGCACGCCGTACCCGACCGGGTCCGTCGACACGACCCGAGCCGTCAGGACCAGGACGAGGACGGCCGGCACCACCAGGAGCCACCGGTACCGACCTCGACCCCGATCGGTCCGGCGGACCACCAGAGCCAAACGCTGCACATTTCCGACGGTGCCCGACCGCGTCACAGGGCGCATCGGTAGTTCTACGCAACGCCATGACCACGCCGTCTCGACTGCTCGCCCGGCTTCGGCATCACGCACTCATCCGCCCCTCGCCCTTCCTCCCCTCCCTGTCGCCCTAGGCTTCGAACCGTGCGCTTCGTTCTCGCTTCCCAGTCCCCCGCCCGCCTGTCCGTGCTCCGCGCGGCCGGGGTCGAGCCCGTGGTCCGCGTGTCCGGTGTGGACGAGGACGCGCTGACCGCCTCGCTCGCCGACCCGAAGCCGGAAGAGCTGGTGACCGCGCTGGCGACGGCCAAGGCCGAGGCGATCGCCGCCGCGCCGGACGACGGCACGTACGCCGACGCGGTGATCGTCGGGTGCGACTCGATGCTGCTGACCGCCGACGGCGAGGTGCACGGCAAGCCCGGCACGGTCGAGGTCGCGCGCGAGCGCTGGAAGCGGATGGCGGGCACCACCGGCACCCTGCTGACCGGGCACGCGGTGCTGCGGATGCGTGACGGGCAGGTCGTGGACCGGGCCGCCGGGCACGAGCCGACGCTGGTCCGGTTCGGCCGCCCGACGGACGACGAGCTGGAGGCGTACCTGGCGACCGGCGAGTCGCTGCAGGTGGCGGGCGCGTTCACGCTCGACGGGCTGGGCGGCTGGTTCGTGGACGGCATCGACGGCGACCCGTCCAGCGTGATCGGCATCAGCCTGCCGCTCACGCGCAAGCTGCTCCGTCAAGTCGGCGTCACGGTGTCCGACATCTGGTAGCGATGGTCACATTTCGCCTGATGCGGGAAGCTCCTGGCAGGAGTCTCGCGTTAGGGGAGCCGTGGGTGACTTGCTGACGCGCCGCCGTCACATCGACTTCGGGCGCAGGACGAACACGGGCTGTCGGGGCTGACGCCTCCCCCGTCCAACCCTGCGCCAATCCCGGAGCACACCCATGTCGTTCGTCCGCAGCTATACCAAGCCGAAGGTCTTCGGCATCACCGTCCTCGCCGCGCTCGTGCTGGGCGCGCTCGCGGGGTACGTCGCCAAGAGCACCGACCAGGCGTGGCTGATCACCACCCTCGGCGCCATCGGTGACGCCTTCACCAGCCTGTTGCAGTTCACCGTGATCCCGCTGGTGTTCACCGCGATCGTCGTGGGCATCACGAGCCTCCGCCGGCTCGGCAATTCACGTGCGGCCCGGCTCGGCGGCAAGACGCTGCTGTGGTTCGCCATCACCTCGTTGATCGCCGTGCTGATCGGCCTGGCCATCGCGTTGATCTTCAAGCCGGGCGCGGGCGTGCAGGTCGAGCCGTCGCAGGCGGCGGTGGAGAAGCTGGCCGCGCGCGACCAGGGTTCGTGGAGCACCCTGCTCGAAACGCTCATCCCGTCGAACCTGTTCAGCGCCTTCACCGAGGGTGAAGTGCTCCAGGTGGTGTTCATCTCGTTGCTGGTCGGCTCCGCCGCGTACGCGCTGGGTGAGAAGGCCGCGCCGTTCGTGTCGCTGACGCGGTCGGCGTTCGACCTGATCCAGAAGATCGTCGGCTGGATCGTGCTGCTCGCGCCGATCGGTGTGTTCGGCCTGATCGGCACGGCCTTCGCCACGTACGGCAACTCGTTCGTCGGGCCGCTGTTCTCGCTGATCGCGTCCGTGTACGGCGGGTCGCTGCTGGTGCTGTTCGTGGTGTACCCGCTGCTGCTGCGGTTCGTCGGCCGGGTGTCGCCGGTCACGTTCTTCAGCAAGGCGTGGACCGCGATCCAGTTCGCGTTCGTGTCACGGTCGTCGGGCGCGACGCTGCCGTTGAGCCGGCAGACCGCGGCGAACCTGGGCGTGGACGCCGACTACGCGTCGTTCGCCGTGCCGCTGGGCACGACCACGAAGATGGACGGCTGCGCCGCGGTGTACCCGGCCATCGCGACCGTGTTCATCGCCAACCTGTTCGGCGTGCAGCTCGGCGTGTGGCAGTACGTGGCGATCGTCGCGGTCGCCGTGTTCGGCGCGTTGGCCACCGCCGGCACCACCGGCTGGTTCACCATGCTGACGTTGACGCTGGGTGCGGTGAACATGCCGCCGGAGGTCATCGCCACCGGTGTGGCGGTCGTCTACGCGATCGACCCGATCCTGGACATGGTCCGCACGGCCACCAACGTGACCGGCCAGATCACCGTCCCGGTCCTGGTCGCCCGCACCGAGGGCCTGCTGGACGACGAGATCCTCAACGCCCCCAGCGAGCCGCCGCTGCTCACCACCCCCCGCACCCCCGTCCCCGCCTGAACGTAGAACTCGGGGGTCCTGAACGTGGGACACGCGGGGCCTGAGTGTTCGACACGCGCGCGAGTCGAACACTCAGGCCCCGCGTGTCGAACACTCACGTCCCCCGAGTTCAACGCTCAGGTTCGGCGAGTTGCACGTTCATGCACCGCACTGGCGGAGTTCCGAAGGGTCCGGTGCAACTTCCGGCCAGCCGGGCAGGGCTTCCGGCTCACGGACCACGGGCGTGCAGCCCAGCTCGCCACCCCCGCCGGCCAACGAGAACACCTGCACGAACCAACGCGAGCAGTCCGCACCCTTCGGGCACGCCCGCTGCACGGCCACCACATCGGCCACCGCGTCCCGGTTCACGTCGTGCAACGCCAAGTACGCCCCGCTCGACACGTACGGCACCTGAGCCCGCGACCAGGCCCCCGACCTGCGCACGAACACCTCACCCAGCACCTCGCCGCCCACCTCGCCGCGCGCCAGGCACACCCCCACCTCGGCGTCGACGCACTGCAACGACCGCTCGGTGATCCGCGCGCCGGACGACACGATGGTCAACTCGAAGATGTTCGGCCCCGAAGCTCCCCCGGTTCGGATCCGGCCCGCGCCCTCGCCGACGAGCAGTTCCACTGAATCGGCCCCGACCTGCTGCTTCACCACCGAACGGCACGCGGTCGCGCCGCAACGCAAGTCGTCCCGCGGCGCCTGCGCACCGGCGTCCGTCACCGCCGCGGGACGCAGTGACCAGGCGATGAACAACCCGGTCACGGTGGTCAGGACCGCTACGCAGGCGATCGCGAGCGCAGCTGTGGGCGGACGTGTCACGATTGCGGATTGTTCCACCGAAGCGTGAGCTGTCTCTCGGTCACCGCGTACTGACGGGTCACTAAACTCCCCGACCATTGCCGCTCCAAGTTCCACCGTTGCCAGGAGGTAGGACGTCGTGTCGCTGCGCAAGGTCCTCGTCGCCAATCGCGGCGAGATCGCCGTCCGGGTCATCCGCGCCTGCCGTGACGCCGGGCTGGCGAGCGTCGCCGTGTACGCCGACCCGGACCGGGACGCCCCGTTCGTCCGGTTGGCGGACGAGGCGTTCGCCCTCGGCGGCAGCACGCCCGGTGACAGCTACCTGTCCGTCGACAAGCTGCTGGACGTCGCCAAGCGCGCCGGCGCGGACTCCGTGCACCCCGGCTACGGCTTCCTCTCCGAGAACGCGGACTTCGCGCAGGCCGTCATGGACGCGGGCCTGACCTGGATCGGCCCGACCCCGCAGGCCATCCGCGACCTCGGCGACAAGGTGACCGCGCGGCACATCGCGATGCGCGCGGGCGCGCCGCTGGTGCCCGGCACCAAGGACCCGGTCAACGGCCCGGACGAGATCATCGCGTTCGCCGAGGAGCACGGCCTCCCGGTGGCCATCAAGGCGGCGTTCGGCGGTGGCGGTCGTGGCCTGAAGGTCGCCCGCACGCTGGAGGAGATCCCCGAGCTGTTCGACAGCGCGGTGCGCGAGGCCGTCACGGCGTTCGGTCGCGGCGAGTGCTTCGTGGAGCGGTACCTGGACAAGCCGCGCCACGTCGAGGCCCAGGTGCTGGCCGACCAGCACGGCAACGTGGTCGTCGTCGGCACGCGTGACTGCTCGTTGCAGCGCCGCCACCAGAAGCTGGTGGAGGAGGCGCCCGCGCCGTTCCTGACCGACGAGCAGCGTGCCGCGATCCACACGTCCGCGCGCGCCATCTGCAAGGAAGCCGGCTACCACGGCGCGGGCACGGTCGAGTACCTGGTCGCGATCGACGGCACGATCTCGTTCCTGGAGGTCAACACCCGGCTCCAGGTGGAGCACCCGGTCAGCGAGGAGACCGCGGGCGTCGACCTGGTCCGCGAGCAGTTCCGCATCGCGGCCGGCGAGAAGCTGCGGTTCACCGAGGACCCGACGCCGCGCGGCCACTCGATCGAGTTCCGCATCAACGGCGAGGACGCGGGCCGCAACTTCCTGCCCGCCCCCGGCACGGTCACCACGTTCGTCGCGCCGTCCGGCCCCGGTGTCCGGGTGGACGCCGGTGTGGAGAGCGGCACGGTCATCGGCGGCCAGTTCGACTCGCTGCTGGCCAAGCTGATCGTCACCGGCGAGGACCGCACGCAGGCCCTTGAACGGGCACGGCGCGCGCTGGACGAGATGGTGGTGGAGGGCATGGCCACCGTGCTGCCGTTCCACCGCGCGGTCGTGCGCGACCCGGCGTTCGTCGGCGAGGACGGCTTCATCGTGCACACGCGGTGGATCGAGACCGAGTTCGACAACACCATCGCCCCGTTCACCGACGGCGCGGAGGCCGAGGAGGACGAGCCGCGGCAGACCCTGGTGGTCGAGGTCGGCGGACGGCGGCTGGAGGTGTCGCTGCCCGGTGACCTGGCCTTCGGCGGCGGTGGCGGCGGCGCCAAGGCGGGCGTGAAGGCCAAGCCGCGCAAGCGCAGCGGTGGCAAGGGCGGCGCGGCCGTCTCGGGTGACGCGGTGGCGGCGCCGATGCAGGGCACGATCGTCAAGGTCGCCGTCGAGGACGGGCAGCTGGTCGAGGCCGGCGAGCTGATCCTCGTGCTGGAGGCCATGAAGATGGAGAACCCGGTGGTCGCGCACAAGGCCGGTGTGGTCACCGGTCTGGCCGCCGAGCCGGGCGCCACGGTCACCCAGGGCACCGTTCTCTGCGAGCTCAAGGAATAGGCTCAACCGTGTGAGCGAGCGGGACATCCGGATCGGCGACGCGGAGCGCGAGCACGCGCTCGAACTGCTCGGCACGCACCTCGGCGAGGGGCGGCTGACGGTGGACGAGTTCGGCGAGCGCTCCGCCCGCGTCGCCACCGCGAAGACCCGCGGTGACCTGTACGCGTTGTTCGGCGACCTGCCCGCGCCGCGCCCGAGTTTCACCCGCGTGGAACCCGAGGTGCGGCCGGTCGGGTCCGTCGCGCGCGGCATCCAGCGCGATCCGCGCTTCAACGGCGTCGTCGTGATGGCAGTGGCGTTCGTGAGCTTCGCCCTGCTCTTCGTGGTGAAGTCGCCGTTCATCCTCCTGCTGATCCCCGCGGCGATGCTGTACATCAGCCGGATGGGCAGGCGATGAGCGGATCGTTGTTGCTGGTCCTGCACGACCGTGAGGACGCGGAGGAAGCCGCGCGGAAGCTGGCGGCGGCGGGTTGGTCGCCGTGCGCGGTGCACAAGGACCTGTTGGCCGGCGAGGACGACGCCGAGGACGCCGACTGGGTGGTGGAGTTGATCACCGGCCCCGGTGGTCGAATCGCCTCTGAACTCCGCGGGCTGGTGGAAGAGATGGCCGCCCGCTACGACGGCTTCGTCACCGACTAACCTCCCGCGCCATGGAGGCCGTCGAGATCAACGCGGGTGAGTTCTACCTGCGTCAACTGCGTGTCGACGACCGCATCGACGACCGGGTGGCGTTGGTGGACGGCGGTCTGTTCCCCGATCTCGCCACCGCAGGCGCGCACATCGCGGCACGTGCGGACCAGTGGCACACCGAAGAATCCTGTTCCTGGGCCGTCTGCGACCAGCTCACCGGAACGGCCGTCGGCGTAGTCGCCCTGACCCGCGCCGGCGAACTCACCTGCTGGACCACCCCCGACCTGCGCGGCAAGGGGATAGCGACGCACGCGGCGTCGGCCGTGCTGCGGTTCGGGTTCGGCTTCCTCGATCTCTCCGCCATCACCGCCAGACCACCGGACGAACCGGCGCGACGGGTCGCTGTGAAATGCGGCTTCACGGCCGGGTCTCCACCTGGCGTGTGGACCCGGCTACGGTAGGTGTCCATGAGGGCCGGCCATGTGATCATCGCCACGCTGTGCGCGTGGACGTTGGCCGCCTGCACGTCCTTCCCGGCGAAGAAGGCCGACGGCCGGGTGGACGAACCGCTGCCCCCGACGACGACCACCGTGACGTCGATGCCGCCCAGGCCACAGGACATCCGGCTGGACGAAGTGGACCCGTGCGCGATGCTCTCGGCGGAGCAGCGGACCCGGTTGAGCCTGGACAACCCGCCCAGCGCCTACGTGGAATCCAGCTTCGGCAACGCGAAGGCGTGCACCATGCGCAGCAACATCAGCGGGAACGTGGTCAGGTTGACGCTCGTCACCGTGGAGGGCGTCGGTGTCTGGCTCAGTGAGAACGCCCAAGTCGAGGCCACGCAGACGACCGTCGTCGGATTCCCAGGTCTGACGGTGCGGACGCCGGGCATGGACAACGTGTGCAACGTCGAGGTGGACGTCGCCGAGGGCCAGTTCCTCGACGTGATGTTCCGCGACGGCGGTAACGCCACGGCGGCGAACCAAGACACCTTGTGCCAAGGGGCGCAACGGGCGGCGGAGGCGGCGATAGCCGGTTTGCTGCAACGGCGTTGATCCACGCGGGGGATGTGCACGCCACCTACTCCCCGCTGTCGTACCCAGTGGCTACAGTGACCATGCGCGACGGGAACGAGGAAGGCGGGGAGGTCGTCCATGCCGTCGGAAGACAACGGTCAGGGCGCTGACACAGGCTCACCACCGCCCTTGGCACACACGTTGAACGTGGAGCCCAGTGCGATCCCCAGCCTCCGCAGCGCGTTCGCCGGCGCGCTCACGAAGCTGGACAAGGAGATCGAGCTCGCGATCACCGAGGTCCGGGTACGCCCGTGGGCCGGTGATCCGGTGAGCCGGGAAGCGGCGGAGCAGTTCAACGAGCGGTCGCTGGAGTCCGGTGACTCGGCGTTGACCGCCCTGGAGAACTACCAGCGGCAACTCAAGTCGGCCATGGACGCGTTGACCCTGGTCGAGCGGCAGTACCAGTCCATCGAAGAAGACAACACCGGGTTGATGGGACAGCAGGGCAGCCGCTGAGCGCCCGGCGCAGGCAAGGGGAACGTTCATGCCCGATGGACACCGCTGGAGCGGGTACAGCCATGAAGAGCTGTACCGGCAGATCAACTCCGGGCCGGGACCGAAGGCCTCGCACGCCTCGATGGAGCGGTGGCAGGGCGTCTCGACGGCGTTGACCGAGATCAACACCGAGCTGCTCTCCGGCGTGCAGCGCTCCGGCGCCACGTGGGAGGGCGCGGCGGCGGACAAGGCCCGTGGCGGCCTCAACCCGTTGGCGGCGTGGGCGGACGACGCCCGTGCCGGCGCCGAGGTGATGCGCATCTCGGCCGAGTTGCAGGCGGACTACATCTCCAAGGCCCGCTCGGACATGCCGCCGCCGGTGAAGGTGACGGCGGAGCAGCCGAACCTGCTCGTCAGCGCGTTCACGAACCTGGTGGGCGGGCAGACGGACTACGAGAAGCAGGAGAAGGCGCAGAACGCGGCCGAGCAGCGGGCGCGTGAGGTGATGACGACGTACGCGTCCAGCACCGTGTCGAACACGAGCACGTTGGGGCAGTTCCACCAGCCGCCGCAGTTGGTGATCAGCGCCGGCGAGATGGTGCGTAACGACTCGTCCGGCGTGTCTCAGCCCGGGTGGGCGTACGGCGGTCCTCGTGGCGGGCGTGGTGGCGGCGGCGGCCACGGTCGGCGTCGTGGTGGGCGTAGCGGGATGCCCATGTCGCGGCCCGTGTCGTCGGTGTCCGGTGGTTACACGGGTGGTGGGTCCACCACCGGCACGTCTTCGGCGGCTCCGGCCGCGTCGACCAGACCCTCGACGGCTGCTCCACTTCCCGCGGGGTCGAGTTCGGCGGCGGCGTATGGGCCGGGTGGCGTGATCGGTGGCGCGGGCCAGTCGGACAAGGAGCGGCGCAAGTCGTCCGGCTCCTCCGGCTCCTCCTCGGACACGACGAGCGGGCAGAACGCCGCGGCTCAGCAGATGCTCGCGGGCGGTTCCTCGTCCAGCGGCACGACTTCGGTCAGTTCGGCGGAGTTCGGTGCGTTCGCGGCCAACGCGCAGCACGCTGCCGCGGTGGGTCCTGGTGCGTCGACGGGCTCGTTGGCCGGCGGCGGCCAGGTCGGCGGTGGCGACACCGTGCACAAGCGGGCCACGCCCATGCCGGCGGCGCCCGCGTTCGACCCGTTCGGTGGGCTGGGCGGCCCGCGTGGCGGGGAGGACGAAGAAGATGCCACGCACGACGCCGCCGACTACCTTCGGGAGACGGACGACATCTACGGCGTTGGCGGGACGATCTCGCCTCCGGTGATCGGGGAGAGCACTACCCACTGATGACGACGTTCGGTTTGGACTTGGGCAGCAACGACCTGCGCGAACCGGTGGCCATCTCGGCGCTGGAGTTCGACGTGCTGTGGGAGCACCTGCGGTTGGAGACCATGCCGCTGGTGCTCAAGGTGCCGTCACCCGGCAAGACGCACGCGGAGCGTGCCGAGCTGGAGCGACGGGCGTGGACCGAGCTGGACCGTCGTGGGCTGGGTCGGCCGGCGTCGCTGGACCCGATGCTGGAGGACCTGCTCCACCTGCTGAACCGGCCGCAGCACGAGGTGGACGGCCGGCTCTGGCTTGGTCGCAGCGTGCGGTTGCTGGCGGCGGCGAAGGGCCAGTCGGGCGTTCTCGCCGTGCTGGACAACGATCAGCTGACCCTGCGTCCGGCGAGCAGCGAGGGCCTGCCTCGGGAGGCCCTGTCCGTGCTGCCGCCCGTGCCCGCGGGTCCAGGTCACTCGGTGACGCTGCCGAGCACCGACCTGGACGCCGCCGCTGCCGCTGCCGGCACGCCCGACGACTTGGAGGGCGCGCTCGTCGCACGGGGCATTCGGCAGCAGGACGCGCGCACGTTGGCCGACATGTTCCGTGACGCGGGCAACCGCGGCCAGTTCGGCTCGGCGACCCGTGACAAGTGGGGCAAACGCGTCCGCCAGGACCGCGTGGTGTCGTTCTTCGACAACCCGCACGGCCGCTACATCCAACTCCGCCGCGCCACCCCGGGCCAGCAACCCTGGAGCACCGTCTCCCCCGTGGACACCCGCCGCCTGATCCAACACCTGGAAGACCTGGCCACCCCCAACTAACCGCGCGAGTCCTACGTTCAGAACGCGTGAGTCCTACGTTCAGGACCCCCGAGTTCAACGCTCAGAACGGCGTGACCCCACGATCGGGTGAATCAAGTACGGAATCGGCGTCTCGGCGCTCGGTTCTACATGATCGAACTACCTCCAGGACTCCACGGCGCCTACCCACGCACGCGCCTGCACCACCACCTCGGCCTGCAAGGGCTGCGCCGGGCGCTCAACGACGGCCACCTGATCAACTACTGCCGCACGGTCGTCATCCGGCGCGACCGGATGACGAGCCTGCACACCCGTGCCGCCGCCGCGCTGCTGATGGCGGGGCCGGACGCCGTGCTGACCAGCCACACGGCGGTCTGGCTGCATGGGTGCACGGCCGCCGAGACCAATCGCGTCCACGTCCTGCTCGACTACGACCGCAGGCTTCGCCCCCGCCCGGACCTGGTCGTCCACTACTTCCAGTACGACCCGGCCGACGTGGTCAAGGTCGACGGCCTGCGCGTCATGGCCCTCGACTACGCCCTCGCCGACCTGCTCTGCCGAGGCCGCTACCGCTCAACGGCCCTGGCCTGCGCGGACCAGGCGCTCGGCGTCCTTCCACCGCAGCAGCGCGCCGAGTTCAAGGCCGACCTCGCCGTGCGCATCACGACCCGCCGTGACTTCCGCGGCAAGCGGCAAGGCGTCTTCCTGCTCGATCTGGCGACAGGTCTGCCCGAGTCGCCGGCGGAGAGCGCGCTCCTGTTGATGATCGCCGAAGCGGGATTCCCCCTGCCCGAACCGCAGTACTCCATCCGCGACCTGGACGACCGTGAGGTCTGGCGGCTGGACTTCGCCTGGCCGGACGCACGGGTGGCGGTGGAGTACGACGGCTACGCGGCGCACGTCGACAAAGCCGAGGCCGACCGCGCCCGTGACGAGGACCTGCGGCGGCGAGGCTGGAAAGTCCTCCGTGCCGACGTCTCGGACTTGCGGAACCCCACGCGCCTGTTCCAACTCCTGAGCGTTGAACTCAGGGGTCCTGAACGTAGGACTCACGCGTTCCGAACGTAGGACTCACGCGAGGGTTAGGGGCCTATGCCTTGGCAAGGGCGGGTGCGGAGGTCGGAGACGTAGTCGTCGGGTGCGCCGGCGGCTTCGGCCGCGTCGGCGACCACGCCGATGTACCGGGCCGACGGCAGACCGCCCTCATAGGCGTCCAGGACGTAGAGCCAGGCGGTTACCGAACCTTCCAGGGTCTGGACGCGTAGGCGGATCTTCTTGTAGAGGCCGAGGGCACCCTCCCAGCGGTCGAGGCGGGACTCGTCTCGCGGGCTCACGTCGTACAGCACGCAGAACACCTGCGAATCGGGGTCCTCGACGATGGTGGCGAGCGCGCCCTCCCAGCCAAGGTCCTCGCCACCGAACGTCAGACGCCATCCGGCGAGCCACCCGGTCCCCGCCATCGGGGAGTAGGGGGCTCGCTCCATCATCTGGTTCGGGTCCATGTTGGACCCGTACGCGGCATAGAGCGGCACGACGACAGCCTAGCGACCTACCGATCACCGCGAGGTACCAGAAGACCGGACGACACACTCCGACACCCGACCGCGTACGGTTGTGCGCGGCTACCAGCGGCTATCAATGGTGCTAATGGCGCCGACAACCACGAGGAGGACGTGTCGTGACCCGCATCGTCATCATGGGCGGTGGCCCCGCAGGTTACGAGGCGGCACTGGTCGCGGCCCAGCACGGGGCCGACGTGACCATCGTGGAACGCGAGGGCCTCGGCGGCGCTTGCGTGCTCTACGACTGCGTGCCGTCCAAGACGTTCATCGCCTCCGCCGGCGGCCGGAGCGCCTTCCGCAACGCCGGTGAGCTGGGCATTCGCACGAACAACGCGGAAGCCGCCGTCGAACTGCCGGTCGTCCACGGACGGGTGAAGGGCCTTGCGCTCGCGCAGTCCGCCGACGTCCGCGCCCGCCTCCAGCGCGAGGGCGTCCGGATCGTCAACGGCGCCGCGAAGTTCTGCGACAACGCCCGCGGCCTCGCCCAGCACGAGGTCGTGGCGATCGACAAGGACGGCACGGAGGAAGTCCTGCCGGCCGATGTGGTTCTCATCGCAACCGGTGCGACCCCGCGCGTGTTGCCCGGCGCCGAGCCCGACGGCAAGCGCGTGCTCACGTGGCGGCAGATCTACGACCTCCCTGAGTTGCCGGAGCACCTGGCCGTCATCGGATCGGGTGTCACCGGTGTGGAGTTCGCCTCCGCCTACACCGAACTCGGCGTGAAGGTGACCATGGTCTCCAGCCGCGACCGGGTGCTTCCGCACGAGGACGCCGACGCGGCCGTGGTGCTGGAGGACGTGTTCGCCGAACGCGGCACGGCAGTCGTGAAGCACGCCCGCGCGGAACGCGTCGAGAACGTCGGTGACGGCGTCCTGATTCACCTGGAAGACGGTCGCACGATCGAGGCCAGCCACGCCCTGATGACGGTCGGCTCGGTCCCGAACACGGCCGACCTCGGCCTGGAGAAGATCGGCATCGAGCCCGGTCGCGGCGGGTACATCCCGGTCGACCGGGTCTCGCGGACGAACGTCTCCGGCGTCTACGCGGCGGGCGACTGCACGGGCCTGCTGCTGCTCGCGAGCGTCGCCGCCATGCAGGGCCGCATCGCCATGTGGCACGCGCTGGGCCAGGGCGTGAGCCCGATCAGGCTGAAGACGGTCGCGGCGAACGTGTTCACCAACCCGGAGATCGCCAGCGTCGGCATCAGCCAGCAGGCGATCGACTCCGGCGAGGTGCCCGCGCGCACGATCATGCTGCCGCTCGCCACGAACCCGCGGGCCAAGATGGAAGGCCTGCGCCGCGGCTTCGTGAAGCTGTTCTGCCGCCCGGCGACGGGTGTGGTGATCGGCGGCGTCGTGGTCGCGCCGAACGCCAGCGAGCTGATCCTGTCGATCACGCTGGCCGTGCAGAACCAGCTCACGGTGGACGACCTGGCCACCACGTTCTCGGTGTACCCGTCGCTGACCGGCTCGATCACCGAGGCCGGCCGCCAGCTCATGCGGCACGACGACCTGGACTGAGCCGCCGGAGGTCGAGAACCGAAGGCCTGCGGGGCGCCGCCACACCAGCGGCGCCCCGACTGGTCACTCCACCCAGTCGAACGTCCTGGTCACCGCCTTCTTCCACTGCGCGTACGTCCGAGCGCGGGTCTCGTCGTCCATCGCCGGGTCCCACTGCTTGTCCTGCGCCCAGTTCTGCCGGATGTCGTCCTCCGACGCCCAGAACCCGACCGCCAGACCGGCCGCGTAGGCGGCGCCCAGCGCGGTCGTCTCGTTGACCACCGGCCGGATCACCGGCACGCCCAGGATGTCCGCCTGGAACTGCATCAGCAGCTCGTTGACGACCATGCCGCCGTCGACCTTCAACGACTTCAGCGGCACGCCCGAGTCGGCGTCCATCGCGTCGATCACCTCACGCGTCTGGAACGCCGTCGCCTCCAGCACCGCGCGGGCCAGGTGGCCCTTGTTCACGAACCGGGTCAGGCCGACGATCGCGCCACGCGCGTCGGACCGCCAGTACGGCGCGAACAGACCCGAGAACGCGGGCACGAAGTACGCGCCGCCGTTGTCCTCCACCGTCCTGGCGTGCTGCTCGATCTCGGCCGCCGAACCGATCATGCCGAGGTTGTCGCGCAGCCACTGCACCAGCGACCCCGTCACCGCGATCGAGCCCTCCAGCGCGTACACGGGCGCCTGGGTGCCGATCTTGTAGCAAACGGTGGTGAGCAGGCCGTTCTCGCTCATCACCTTGTCCGTGCCGGTGTTGAGCAGCACGAAGTTGCCGGTGCCGTAGGTGTTCTTGGCCTCGCCGGGCGACAGGCACGCCTGGCCGAACGTCGCCGCCTGCTGGTCGCCGAGGATGCCCGAGATCGGCACGCCGGCCAGCGCGCCGCGTTCCCGGACCTTGCCGTACTCCTCGGACGACGACTTGATCTCCGGCAGCATCGACACCGGGATGCCCATGTCCGCCGCGATGCCCTCGTCCCAGCTCAGCGTGTCGAGGTCCATCAGCAGCGTGCGCGACGCGTTGGTGGGGTCGGTGACGTGCACGCCGCCGTTCACACCGCCGGTCATGTTCCACAGCACCCAGGTGTCCATGTTGCCGAACAGCAGGTCACCGGCTTCGGCCTTGGCCCGCGCGCCTTCGACGTTGTCGAGGATCCAGCGGACCTTCGGGCCGGAGAAGTACGTGGCCAGCGGCAGTCCGGTCTTGTCCCGGTACCGCTCCTGGCCGCCGCCCAAGGCCGCCAGTTCCTGGCAGATCTTGTCGGTGCGGGTGTCCTGCCAAACGATTGCGTTGTAGACGGGCTGCCCAGTGGTCCTGTCCCAGACGAGAGCGGTCTCGCGCTGGTTGGTGATCCCCACCGCGGCGATGTCGGCGGTGGTGAGGTCGGCCTTGGCCAACGCGCCGGCCGCCACCTGCCTGGCGTTGGTCCAGATCTCGTTCGCGTCGTGCTCGACCCACCCGGCCTGCGGGAATATCTGCTCGTGCTCCTTCTGGTCGACGGAGACCACCCGGCCAGAGTGGTCGAAGACCATGCACCGGGTCGACGTCGTGCCCTGGTCGATCGCGGCGACGTACTTCGTCATGTGCTGGAGTCCTTTCAGACCGGGAGAACCAGGTACAGGAGTGCGGCGAGCGCGCCACCGATCAGCGGACCGACCACCGGCACCCAGGAGTAGCCCCACTCGGCGCTGCCCTTGTCGCGGATGGGCAGGATCGCGTAGGCGATGCGCGGCCCGAGGTCACGGGCCGGGTTGATGGCGTACCCGGTGGGGCCGCCGAGCGAGGCGCCGATGCCGACGACCAGGAACGCGACCGCCGCGTAGCCGAGCGCGGCGTTGCCGAGCTGCGGGACGCCGCCCTCGGCCTCCTTCGCGGCCGGGCTCAGCAGGATCCACGCGACCAGCACGAACGTGCCGATGATCTCGGTGACCACGTTCCAACCGGCCTTGGGGATGGTCGGGCCGGTGCAGAAGATGCCGCGCGTGCCCGCCGGGTCGTCGTGCGCGTCGAACTGGGCCTTGTAGGCCAGCCAGGCGAGCACCGCGCCGAGGAACGCGCCGACCAGCTGACCGGCGAAGTAGATCGGGACCTGGGCCCACGGGGTCTTGTCCGCGATGGCCAGGCCCAGCGTGACCGCGGGGTTGATGTGCGCGCCACTCGGCGCGGCGATGCTGGCGCCCGCGAAGACCGCGAAACCCCAGCCGAAGTTGATGAGTAGCCAGCCACCGCCGCTGCCCAACGTGTCTTTGAGCACGACGTTGGCGACGACACCGGCACCCAACAGGATCAGGATCCCGGTGCCCAGCATTTCCCACACGAAGATCGAGCCACTGCTCACTCGCCGACCTCCTCGCCTTGGCAGGAGGCAGCACAGTCCGGGTCCGGCGGCGCTGCCCACCCCACAATGTGCGTTGACGCTAGTTCCGCGCTGTTCAGTTGTCCACGGGTGGCGTACCAGCGGGTAACGTGGTCGAGTTCAGTCCTGGTCCGGCCGGTCGAGTCGAGCATCTGGGAGGCATTCGTGGTTGCACGCAAGCACCCCGCCACCGCAGGCAGGCTGGGCCCTCTCGAACGTTCGGAGGCGTGGGAACGCCTCGGCGCCGACACCTTCGACCTGGTGATCATCGGTGGTGGCGTGGTCGGCGTCGGCACCGCGCTGGACGCCGCGACGCGTGGGCTGCGGGTGGCGCTCGTCGAGGCCCGTGACCTGGCCTCCGGGACGTCCAGCCGGTCGTCCAAGCTGTTCCACGGCGGGTTGCGGTACCTGGAGCAACTGGAGTTCGGGCTGGTGCGCGAGGCACTGCGGGAGCGCGAACTCATGCTGACCCGCCTGGCGCCGCACCTGGTCAAGCCGGTGCCTTTCCTGTACCCGTTGACGCGCCGGGTGTGGGAGCGCCCGTACACCGCGGCCGGGTTGCTGATGTACGACACGATGGGCGGCGCGCGGTCCGTGCCGGGGCAGAAACACCTGACCAGGGCCGGTGCGCTGCGGCTGGTGCCGGCGCTGAAGTCGTCCGCCCTGGTCGGTGGGATCCGGTACTACGACGCGCAGGCGGACGACGCCCGGCACACGATGATGGTCGGGCGGACGGCGGCGCACTACGGGGCGGTCGTGCGGACGTCCACGCAGGTCGTGGGGTTCTTGCGGGAGGCGGACCGGGTTTCCGGCGTGCGGGTGCGTGACGTGGAGGACGGGCGGGAGACGTCCGTCCGGGCGCACGCGGTGATCAACGCGACCGGGGTGTGGACGGACGAGTTGCAGCGGCTGTCCGGCAGTCGCGGCCGGTTCCGGGTGCGGGCGTCCAAGGGCGTCCACATCGTCGTGCCGCGGGATCGGATCGTGTCCGAAGCGGGGTTGATCCTGCGCACGGAGAAGTCGGTGCTGTTCGTGATCCCGTGGCGGAATCACTGGATCGTGGGAACGACCGACACCGACTGGAACCTGGACCTGGCGCATCCGGCGGCGACTCGGTCGGACATCGACTACATCCTGACGCACGTCAACTCGGTGTTGGCGACGCCGTTGACGCACGACGACATCGAGGGCGTGTACGCCGGGTTGCGGCCGTTGCTGGCGGGTGAGAGCGAGTCGACGTCGAAGTTGTCGCGCGAGCACGCGGTGGCGCGGGTGGCGCCGGGGCTGGTGGCGATCGCCGGTGGGAAGTACACGACTTACCGGGTGATGGGCGCCGATGCGGTGGACGCGGCGTCGGTCGACCTGCCGGGGCGGATCCAGGCGTCGATCACCGACAAGGTGCCGTTGATCGGGGCGGACGGGTATCACGCGCTGGTGAACCAGGCTGATCAGCTGGCTTCCCGGTACGGCCTGCACCCGTACCGCGTGCGGCACTTGTTGGACCGGTACGGGTCTTTGGTGCACGAGGTGCTGGAGTCGGCGGATCCGGAGCTGCTCAAGCCCGTGCCCGGTGCGCCGGACTACTTGCAGATCGAGGCCGTGTACGCCGCTTCGCACGAGGGTGCGCTGCACTTGGAGGACGTGCTGACGCGGCGGACGCGGATCTCGATCGAGTACCCGCACCGGGGGGTTGAGTGTGCCCTGCCGGTGGCCCGGTTGATGGGCGGGGTGCACGGGTGGGACGACGCGCGGGTGGCGCACGAGGTGTCGGTGTACACGGCCCGGGTGGACGCGGAGCGCGCGTCGCAGGCCGAGCCGGACGACCCGGCGGCGGATGCCGTGCGTTCGTCGGCTCCGGAGGCCCGGCCGGAGATCGTCGAGCCGATCAGCTGAACCGGCCATCGCCACGACGCGACCACCAGCGTCGGCGTTTCACCGTCTGCCAGGAGCGGTCCGTGGTCAGGCGGGTCAGTTCGGTGTCGTAGTCGGCGGCGGTGAAGGTGACGCCTTGGCGCATCCACGCGTCGTCCAGCCACTCCCAGTGCACCAGGTCGCCGTCGCGGATCACGGTGATGTCGGTCCACGAACAGCTGTAGAGATCGCAGGCGCAGCGGGCGATCGTGACGGTGCCACCCTGCGCGAGGCGGTTGTCGGGGCCGAGCAGGTCGGACGGTTCCACGCCCCGGCCGGCGCCTTCGCGGGTGATGTCGACGCCGTTGACGTGGACGCGCACCTCGAAGCCGTCGAACGTCGGCGCGATCTCCAGGCGGAGGGTGTCCGTTCCGGATCGCCGAACCACCCCACCCCCGCCCGCGACGCGGTATCCCGGCGGCACGGTGCCCGGCCAGGGAACGCGCAGCTCGTCCAGCGCCGTCTCCGCCAACCCCGTCACGTCGGCCAGCCGGTCTTTCGGCGACGCGCCGGCCAGGTCACGCAACGCGGGCGAGTCCAGACCGTCCACCAACGCCGCACACCCGGTGTCGATCAAGCCCTCGGGGCCGGAGAGACCGCCCATCCAGCCGGCGACGGCCTCGTACAGACGTTCCTCGGGGCTGGTCACGGGGCACATCATCCGCGACCAGCCAGAGAAATCCCACGGCATTTACCGACTTCGAAACCCCGCAGAGCCGAGTCAGGCGAGAGCGGCCAGGGCGGCGTGGACCATTACTCGGACGCCTACCAGGAGGGCGCGTTCGTCCAGGTCGAAGCCCGGCTGGTGCAGGTCGCGCATCTTGCCCTCGCCATCCCACACACCCAGCCTGGCGAACGAACCCGGCACGTGTTCCAGGTACCAGCCGAAGTCCTCACCACCGGACGACTGCTCGGTCCCCGCCAACGCGTCCTCACCCAGCGCCGCCTCGATCCCCGCCCGCAGCAGCATGGTGCTCTCACGGTCGTTCACCACCGGCGGCACGCCGCGGCGGTGGTGCAGGTCGAAGCCGACGCCGGTCGGGGCCAGGAGCGCGCCGACCAACTCCTTGATCAACGGCTCCAGCTCGGCCCAGATGTCACGGTCGCCCGTCCGCAGCGTCCCACGCAGCACCCCGTCCTGGGGCACGGCGTTGGGCGCTTCACCCGCGTGAACCGCACCCCACACGAGCACAGTGCCCGAACGGGGATCCACCCGGCGTGACAGCAGCCCCGGCAGACCCGTGATCACCGTCCCCAGCGCGTGCACCAGGTCCGCCGTCAAGTGCGGCCGGGAGGTGTGGCCGCCGGGCGACGTCAGGCGCAGTTCCAGCATGTCGCTGGCCGACGTGATCGGACCGATCCTGGTCCCGATCCGGCCCACTTCCAGCCTCGGGTCGCAGTGCAGACCGAAGATCCGCTCCACCCCGTCGAGACCACCCGCCGCCAGCACGTCCAGCGCGCCACCGGGCATGACCTCCTCGGCCGGCTGGAACACCAGCCGCACCCGACCCGGCAACTCGGTCGCGGACGCCAACGCCAGCGCGGCCCCCAGCAGCACGGTGGTGTGCGCGTCGTGCCCGCACGCGTGCGACACACCATCCACAGTGGACGAATACACCGCACCGGTCTTCTCCGGCAACGGCAACGCGTCGATGTCCGCGCGCAACGCCACGCACCGGGGACCGGAGCCGACGTCGCACACCAGACCGGTCCCACCGGGCAGCACGCGCGGCTTGAGGCCGGCGGAGCGCAGCACGTCCCCGATCAGCTCCGTCGTCGCGTACTCGTGCCGGGACAGCTCCGGGTGCGCGTGCAGATGCCGGCGCCAGGCGACGACCTCGGCCGCGTTCGCCGCGAGCCAGCCGTCAAGCCACGAGGGTCCGCGACCCTCACCGGGATCATCCACAGGGGCAATGCTGACCCCACGTTCGGTCAACAGCACCTCGGCACCCTCCTCCGGCAGACGCGAGTCCACAACCGTCATGCCGCACCCACCAGCAGTCGAGAGCGCTGCGCACCGTCGGTGGCAGCGGAAATTGTGGTCCAGGCCAGGGCGAGTGCCCCGTCGAGGACGGCACGGTCGGCCGAGGCCGACGCGCAGGCGGTCGCGAACTCGATTTGGTGGTTCACCGCGTCTCCGCAGTCGATGGCGATGGTCGGGTGGATGGCCGGCAGCGCACGGGTGATGTTGCCCATGTCGGTGCTGCCGATCTTCTCCTTGAGCTCCTGCTCGGGGCTCATCGGATTCCTGCCCAGCTCGACGGCGGCACGCCGGTAGGCGTCCGCCAGCCAAGGATCCGGGGTCAGTTCGGCGTACACCGGCGAGACCTTCACGACCTCGTGGGTGCAGCCGGTGGCCACCGCGCCGGCCTCGAAGCAGCGGTTGATCCGCTCCTCCAGCCGGCGCAGGGAGTCGAGGTCGTCGGCACGCAGGTCGAACATGGCCGATGTGTTCGCGGGCACCACGTTCGGGACGGTACCGCCGCGGGTGACGATCCCGCTGACCATCTGGCCCGGTTCGAGGTGCTGGCGGACGAGGCCGATGGCGACCTGGGCGACGGTGATCGCGTCCGCCGCGTTCACCCCGAGGTGGGGCGCGGCGGCGGCGTGCGAGGACTTGCCGCTGTAGTGGACCTCGACGTCGGTGATCGCCAGCGAGCGGGCGGCGACGGCCTCGTAGGGGGCCGGGTGCACCATCATCGAGAACGCCACGTCGTCGAATACCCCGCGTTCGAGCATCAGCACCTTGCCGCCGCCGACCTCCTCCGCCGGGGTGCCGATCACCCTGATCGTGAGGCCCAGCTCGTCGGCGAGGTCACGCAGCGCAAGGGCCGCTCCGGTGGACGCGGCGGCGATGACGTTGTGCCCGCACGCGTGGCCGACCTCGGGCAGCGCGTCGTACTCCGCGCACAGCCCCAGCACCAGCTCACCGGAGCCGAACGACGCGGTGAACGCCGTCTCCAGGCCCGCGACGCCGCGTTCGACCTCGAAGCCCTCGGCGGCGAGCAGATCCGCCACCTTGGCCGCGCTGCGGTGCTCGGCGAACGCCTGCTCGGGCTCCGCGTGGATGCTGCGGGATAGGCCTACCAGCGCATCCGAGTACCGCTCGACGGCCGAGCGCGTGCTCATCTTGAAGTCGGTACCCATTTGCTTCCATCCTGCATCACGGTCCGGCGGGCGCGGCGCACCTCTGGTTGATCAACCGGCAACCGGTCGCGGAGCTGCGCCAAGCGGCGCTCGATGTTCGGTCAGACCGATCACGTCTGCGCAGGTCATGTCGGAATCCTCGCAGGTCATGCCGCAACCCGCGCGGAAGTCACGCCTTCTTGCGGCCCGCACGCCACTTCGACCACCGCTTCTTGTTACGCCAGTAAACGAGGGCGAACAGCAGCACCGCGATACCTCCGAGCCACAACTTCCTGCGCGTCTCGGCGGTGTCGGCGGGGGTCGACTCCTGCGGCGCGTCGATCTCGGGGCCGGGAGCGGGCGCGGGGTCGAGCGTGCCGCCCGGCGCCAGGCTCTCCGTCTGCACGGCCGCCACCTGCGACGATGTCGTCACGGCGGTCCCTGTGCCGGACACGGTGAGGCCTCCGGCCAGCACCAACAGGCACACCGCGAGCACAGATCGCCACATGGCCGCCAAGCCTAGCCACCGCCTTTGCGGGTTACCACTGTCAGTGGTCGTCCAAACCGGTGACCGTTCACGTCGCGTAATGGCAACGCTCGTTCACAGACCGCGCTCAAGCTCGCGGAACGCGGTCAGGATGCGTTCGGCGGCCAACGTGGCGGTCAGTTCGCCTTCACGCACCTGCCGCTCCACCTCGGGCACGACCGCGCGCACGGCGGGCGCCGAACGCAGGCTGGTGAGCAGCTGGTCGTGCACCATCGCCCAGGTCCAGTCCACCTGCTGCCGCCGACGCCGTTCGGCCAGCTCACCGGCCGCTTCCAGGGCCGCCCGGTGCATGCCGATCTGCTCCCACACGGTGTCCAGCCCGGTGCCGTCCAGACCGCTGCACGTCAGCACGGGCGGGTGCCACACGGCGTCCGGCGGGCGCAGCATCCGCAGCGCGCCGGCCAGCTCACGGGCCGCCTTGCGGGCGTCCATCTCGTGCGGCCCGTCGGCCTTGTTCACCGCGATCACGTCGGCGAGCTCCAGCACGCCCTTCTTGATGCCCTGGAGCTGGTCGCCGGTGCGGGCGAGGGTGAGGAACAGCGAGCAGTCCGTCATGTTCGCCACCGCGACCTCGGACTGGCCGACGCCGACCGTCTCGACCAGCACCACGTCGTACCCGGCGGCCTCGACCAGGATGATCGACTCACGGGTCGCCTTGGCCACGCCGCCGAGCGTGCCGGACGTCGGGGACGGCCGGATGAACGCCGCCGGGTCCACCGCGAGCCGGTCCATCCGGGTCTTGTCGCCCAGGATCGAGCCGCCGGTCTTGGTGGACGACGGGTCGACCGCCAGCACCGCGACCCGGTGGCCCTGCCCGGTCAGCATCGAGCCGAACGCGTCGATGAACGTCGACTTGCCCACGCCGGGCACGCCGGTGATGCCGACGCGGTGCGCGCCACCCGCGTGGGGCAGCAGCTCGACCAGCAGCTCCTGCGCCAACGCCCGGTGGTCCGCGCGCGTCGACTCGACCAGCGTGATGGCCTGGGCCAGCTTGCTGCGGTTGCCGGCGAGCACACCCTTGGCGTACTCGCCGACGTCGATCCGCTTAGCCATCTCGTCCCGGCTGGTCGACACCGGGAGCGCCGAACTCCGGGTGGCCCAGCTGCACGGCGAGCTTGCGCAGCAGGTCGCCGGCCGCGTCGGCGATGACGGTGCCGGGCGGGAAGATCGCCGCCGCACCCGCTTCGCGCAGCGCGTCGAAGTCCTGCGGCGGGATCACGCCGCCGACCACGATCATGATGTCCTCGCGGCCGGACTCGGCCAGCGCCGAGCGCAGCGCGGGCACCAGCGTGAGGTGACCGGCGGCCAGCGACGACACCCCGACGATGTGCACGTCCGCCTCGACGGCCTGGCGGGCGACCTCGTCCGGGGTCTGGAACAGCGGGCCGACGTCCACGTCGAAGCCGAGGTCGGCGAACGCGGTCGCGATCACCTTCTGGCCGCGGTCGTGGCCGTCCTGACCCATCTTGGCGACCAGGATGCGCGGACGGCGGCCCTCGGCCTCGGCGAACGCCGCCACGACCTCGCGCGTCGACTCCACGTTGGACACCGAGCCGGCCTCCTCGCGGTAAACCCCCGTGATGGTGCGGATCTGCGCGGAGTGCCGGCCCCAGACCTTGCCCAGCGCCTCGGAGATCTCGCCGACGGTGGCCTTGGCGCGGGCCGCGGAGATGGCCAGCTCCAACAGGTTGCCGTCCGAACCGGCGGCGCGGGTCAGGGCGTCCAGCGAACTGTCCACTGCGGACTGGTCGCGTTCTTCGCGCAACCGGGCCAGTTTCGCGAGCTGCTGCTGGCGCACACCGGCGTTGTCCACCTTGAGCACGTCGATGTGCTCGTCGAACTCCACCTGGTACTTGTTCACGCCGATCACCGGCTGCCGACCGGAGTCGATCCGCGCCTGGGTGCGCGCGGCGGCCTCCTCGATGCGCAGCTTGGGGATGCCGGCGTCGATGGCCTGCGCCATGCCGCCCGCGGCCTCGACCTCGCTGATGTGCGACCACGCGCGGTGCGCCAGGTCGTGCGTGAGGCGTTCCACGAACGCGCTACCGCCCCACGGGTCGATCACCCGGTTGGTGCCCGACTCCTGCTGGAGCAGCAGCTGGGTGTTGCGGGCGATGCGCGCGGAGAAGTCCGTCGGCAGCGCCAGGGCCTCGTCCAACGCGTTGGTGTGCAACGACTGCGTGTGGCCCTGGGTCGCGGCCATCGCCTCGACGCACGTGCGTGCGACGTTGTTGAACACGTCCTGCGCGGTCAGCGACCAGCCGGACGTCTGGCAGTGCGTGCGCAGCGACAGCGACTTCGGGTTCTTCGCGTCGAACCCCTTCACCAGCTTCGCCCACAGCAGCCGGGCCGCGCGCAGCTTGGCGACCTCCATGAAGAAGTTCATGCCGACGGCCCAGAAGAACGACAGCCGGGGCGCGAACGCGTCGATGTCCAGCCCCACGTCACGGCCCGCGCGCAGGTACTCCACGCCGTCCGCCAGCGTGTACGCCAGCTCCAGGTCGGCCGTCGCGCCGGCTTCCTGCATGTGGTAGCCGGAGATCGAGATGGAGTTGAACTTCGGCATCCGCTGCGAGGTGAACGAGAAGATGTCGGAGATGATCCGCATCGACGGCCGCGGCGGGTAGATGTAGGTGTTGCGGACCATGAACTCTTTGAGGATGTCGTTCTGGATGGTCCCGGCCAGCTGCTCCGGCGCCACCCCCTGCTCCTCGGCCGCGACGATGTACAGCGCCAGGATCGGCAGCACCGCGCCGTTCATGGTCATCGACACGCTCATCTTGTCCAACGGGATGCGGTCGAACAGCTGCCGCATGTCGTAGATCGAGTCGATCGCCACGCCCGCCATGCCGACGTCACCGGCCACCCGCGGGTGGTCCGAGTCGTAGCCGCGGTGGGTGGCCAGGTCGAACGCGACCGAGAGGCCCTTCTGGCCGGCCGCGAGGTTGCGGCGGTAGAAGGCGTTGGACTCCTCCGCGGTGGAGAACCCGGCGTACTGCCGGATGGTCCACGGCTGGTTCACGTACATCGTCGGGTACGGGCCGCGCAGGTACGGCGCGATGCCCGGGTAGGTGGCCAGGAAGTCGAGGCCCTCGGTGTCCGCGGCCGTGTAGACGGGCTTGACGCCGATGCCTTCCGGCGTCTCCCACATCAGCGCGTCCGCGCCCTTGCCGGTCGCCTCCTGGAGCGCGGCCTGCCACTGCGCGGCGGTGGCCGTGGTGGGCTCGCCGAGGTCGACCGCGGCGAAGTTCGGGATCATCGCTGGACTCCGCTGGAGGTAGGGACGGCAAGTGCCTCGAACGTGTGCTCCAGGACGTCCAGTGCCGAGCAGCCCATGAACACGTGCTCGTCGATCTGTGCGTCCGATTTCTTGCCCGCCAGCAGGATGCGCTCGGCGCCCGCCGCACGCAGCGCTTCGGCCACGGGCACGGCCAGCTCGGCGTAGCTCGTCTCGCTGCCGCACAGGCACGCGATCCGGGCGCCGCTCTCGCGGAACCGCTCGACCACGTCCTCGACGGTCTTGGTGGGACCGGCGTTCGGCGTCTCGATGCCGCCCGCCTGGAACAGGTTCGCCGCGAACGACGCCCGCGCGGTGTGCGCGGCGACCGGGCCGAGCGTGGCCAGGAAGACCTTGGGACGTTCCGGGGTCGCCTCCGCCGCGTCCCGCAGCACCTCGTACGGCTCGGCGTAACGGATGCGCGGCAGGCCGCCGGACAGCTCTTCCGGAGCGGGTGGACGGACGACCGGCTGCTCGCCCAGGTTCGGGAACTCGCTGACGCCGGTGATCGCGTCGGACCGGTCGGCCAGCCGCTTGCGGCGGTTCTCCCAGGTCACGGCCACGCGCTCGGCGACGAGGTCGAACGCCTCGGGCAGCCCGCCCGCGGCCTCGATCTCCTGGAACCACGCCCACGCGGCGTGCGCGAGGTCGTCGGTGAGCCGCTCCACGTACCAGGAGCCACCCGCCGGGTCGATCACACCGGCCAGCCGCGACTCCTCGAGCAGCAGCGACTGCGTGTTGCGGGCGATGCGCCGGGAGAAGTCGTCGGAGAGGCCGATGGCCGCGTCGAACGGCAGCACGGTCACCGCGTCCGCGCCGCCGAGGCCCGCGCCGAAGCACGCCAGGGTGGTGCGGAGCATGTTCACCCAGGGGTCGCGGCGGGTCATCATCGCGGGCGACGTGACCGCGTGCTGGAGCTGCGCGCTCGGCGCTCCCGCGACCTCGGTGACCCGGGCCCACAGTCGCCGGGCGGCGCGGAACTTGGCGATGGTGAGGAACTGGTCGGCGGACGCCGCGTACCGGAACTCCAGCAGCCGCACGGCTTCCGCGACGCTCAGCCCGGTTTCGGTCAGGTGCCGCAGGTACGCGACACCGGCCGCGAGGGACGCGCCCAGCTCCTGCGCGTCCGAGCCACCGGCCTCGTGGAACGGAAGACCGTCCACAACGACCACACGCAGCTCGGGGAACGCACGGGCCTTGCCCAGAAGATCGGTCAACGCGGTGAAGTCGGCGGCCTGCCCGGTGCGCGCCTGGACGCCCAACGGGTCCGCGCCGAGGTTGCCCCGGACCTCGCTCGGCAGCACCGGCCGCTGGTCCCAGACCCGCAGCATGGCGCGACCGGCGTCGAGGAAGTCCACTCCCCCGTCGATCACGATCGGCGCGAGGTCCAGGTAGACGTCGGCCAGCACGTCGCCGTACGTGGTCGGGTCGAGGCCCTTCAGCCACAGCGACGTGACGCCGTTCTCCAGGTCGGCCATGACCGCGTTGCGGTCCGCCACGCGGTGCTGTTGACGCACGTCCCAGCCCTCGACCGCGCCCTGGGGGCGACCACCGCGGGTGAACGGCGCCAGGCCGGGGAAACCGGCGTCCGGCACCTGGTCTGCGGCCGTGTAAAGCGGCTGGACCTCGATGCCGTCGTAGGTGGTGGTGATCAGTGAACCGAAGTCGGCACCCGACTTCCGCAGCACGCCTTGGACCAGCTCCAGCCACTGCTCGCGGTCAGGGGTGGGGAACTCGGCGGCCAGCGCCAACTCGCCTGACGGCTCCATCATGCTCCGCAGTCTTGTTTACCGGTGAGTACGGCGGCTATGTGAGGTTCACCGCCGTGAACGATGCAGACGCCAGTCTTCCACGGGGGTGAATGATGGCGCAGTGGAAACGGAGCGTCTGATAGCCGGCCGATATCGCCTGCGGCACGTGCTGGGGCGCGGCGCCATGGGCACGGTTTGGGCCGCACACGACGAAGTCCTACGTCGGGACGTCGCCGTGAAGGAGATCCTGCGCCCTCCCGGCGCGGCCGATGACGAAGCGGAGTTGCTTCGGGAACGCACACTCCGCGAGGCCCGTTCCGCTGCCGCTTTGGCCCATCCCAACCTCGTGACGGTCTACGACGTGGTACAGGTCGACGGCGACCCGTACGTGGTGATGGAGCTGGTGCCGTCGTCGTCGCTGGCGGAGGTGGTGCGGCAGCGCGGTCCGTTGACCGACGTGCAGGGCGCGGTCGTGGCGGACGCGGTGGCCGCCGCGCTGGAGGCCGCGCACCGGGCCGGGATCACGCACCGGGACGTGAAGCCGGGGAACGTGCTGGTCGCCGACGACGGCCGGGTGAAGCTGACCGACTTCGGCATCGCGCGCAACGTCGCCGAGGCCACGCTGACCAGCCGCGGGATCACGCTGGGCACGCCCGCGTTCATCGCGCCCGAGGTGGCGGCGGGCGGTGCGGTGTCGTTCGCGGCGGACCAGTGGTCACTTGGCGCGACGCTGTTCACGGCGATGACGGGGCAGCAGCCGTTCGAGGGCGCGAACGTGCTCCAGACGATCAACCAGGTGGTGCACGGCGAGGTTCCGTCGGCGGCGGCCTGTGGCGCGCTGGAGCCGGTGGTCGCGGGGTTGATGACGAAGACGCCCGATGAGCGGATGTCCTTGGCCGACGTGCGGCGGCTGGTCCGGCCGCTGCTGCCCGAGTTGGGCACCGACGTGTTCCCCGCTTCGGCGCCGTCCCGCCCGGTGGTGGAGATCGAACGCCCGCCCGTCGTGGAGATCGAACGCCCCCCACCGGTGGTGCTCAAGCCGCCGGTCCCGCCGGACACCCCGTTGGCCGCCGACCCCGGACCCCTGCCGTTCACGGTGGTAGAGCCGCCGACCCTCGAACTGCTGCGACGGCGTCCGGCGGCGAGCTTGGTGGTGGCGTTGTCGGCGATTGTCCTGTTCGCGATCGGCAGCGTGTCCGGGTTCGCGCTGACCAGGACGGTGGCCGGCTCGTCCCTGCTGCCGCCGCCACCGCAGAGCACCCCGACCCTGCCGGTGATCACCGAGACGCCGTCGCTGCTGCCCGTCACCGCCTCGGCCGCCACCGCGAACGGCGAGCAGGGCGCGGAGTTCACCATCGACGTCGGGCCGGACTGGACCAGCTTCCTGGAGCAGCGGACGAACAACGGGCTGGGGCCGAGCACGGTCGTGCACCTGGTCGCGCCGAACGGGCTGTACGAGGTGACGGTGCAGCGGTTCCCGGACTTCTACGAGCGGAACACGATCAAGGACTACCTCAGGCTGGTGCGGTCGCGGTGGGCCGAGGGCCAGTACTTCGGTGAGGCGCTGGAGCCGACCGAGGACCTGCCGCAGGGTGGGCCTGAACCGGCCCTCCAGTTCAGCTACCGGACCGTGGAACGGGCCACGACGTTGGCCCGAGGTACCGCGCCCGCAGGCCCTGACCTGCGACGAAGCCGGTATTCGAGGGTCCTGCCGCGGGGGAACGACCTGTGGGTGGTGGAGGTCGTGGTGCCGACCGAGCAGGAGGAGATGGGCCGGGACCGGCTGTTCGACACCATCTCCAACACGTTCACCTTGCGCGATTAACGACGGCAGCGGGCAGTGCGGGCAGCGCGCGAGGACGGCTATTAGGCTCCCGGCCGTGACCGCCATCAGTGAGAACACCACCCCCGAGGCCTTGGCCACCGACGCGGCGAAGGCCTTGGCCGAGCGGACCGGGGTGGCCAAGCACGACATCGCCGTTGTCCTCGGTTCGGGTTGGCGCCCGGCCGCCGACCTGATCGGCGAGCCCACCGCCGAGGTGCCCATGGGCGAGCTGCCCGGGTTCGAGCCGCCCACCGCCGTCGGCCACGGCGGCACCGTCCGGTCGGTGGTCGTCGGCGGCAAGAACGTGCTGGTCATGCTCGGCCGCACGCACGGCTACGAGGGCAAGGGCGTGGCCAAGGTCGTGCACGGCGTGCGCACGGCGGCCGCGGCGGGCGTCTCCACGGTCGTGCTGACGAACGCGGCCGGCGGCCTGCGCCAGGGCATGGCGGTCGGCCAGCCGGTGCTGATCGGCGACCACCTGAACCTGACCGCGTCGTCCCCGCTGGTGGGCGCGCGGTTCGTGGACCTCACGGACCTGTACTCGCCGCGGCTGCGGCAGCTCGCGCGGGAGATCGACCCGTCGCTGGAGGAAGGCGTCTACGCGGGCCTGCCGGGGCCGCACTTCGAGACGCCCGCCGAGATCCGGATGCTGCGGACGATGGGCGCGGACCTGGTCGGCATGTCCACCGTGCTGGAGGCCATCGCGGCACGCGCGGAGGGCGTGGAGGTGTTCGGCCTGTCGCTGGTGACGAACCTGGCCGCGGGCATCACCGGTGAGCCGCTCAACCACGAAGAGGTGCTGGAGGCCGGTCAGGCCGCGGCGAGCCGGATGGGCGCGCTGCTGCGCGACCTCGTGGACAAGGCGTAGAACCTCCGGACGGGACGTTCTCCTCTCAGCGGAGGTTCGATGACGAACAGCCTGACCCCGGCCCTGCGTGACGCGGCGTTCCGCTGGATCGCGGACGACCCGGACGCCGCGACGCGCCTGGAGTTGCAGACCGTCCTGGCGCGGGCGATGGGCGGTGACGCCTCCGCCGCCGAGGACCTGGCGGACCGGATGTCGGGACCGCTGACGTTCGGCACGGCCGGGCTGCGCGGGCCGGTGCGGGCCGGGCCGAACGGGATGAACCGGGCCGTGGTCATCCGCACCACGGCCGGGCTCGCCGCGTGGCTCAAGGCGAACGGGCACGTCGGCACGGTGTTCGTCGGCCGGGACGCGCGGCACGGGTCGGAGGACTTCGCCGCCGCGACGGCCGGTGTGCTGGCGGGCGCCGGGTTCACCGTGCGGGTGCTGCCGGAGCCGTTGCCGACGCCGATCCTGGCTTTCCTGGTCAAGCGGCACGACGCGGTGGCGGGCGTGCAGATCACCGCGTCGCACAACCCGCCGGCGGACAACGGCTACAAGCTGTACCTGGCCGGTGGCGGGCAGATCGTGCCGCCGGAGGACCGCGCGATCGAGGCGGCGATCCGGGGTGTGCCGGCCGCCGTGTCGGTGCCGTTGTCGGACGACTGCCTGCCGGTGTCCGAGGCGGAGGTGGACGAGTACCTGGAACGGGTCGCGTCGCTGCCCCGCGGTGTGGCGCGTGACCTGCGGGTGGCGTTGACGCCGATGCACGGTGTCGGCGGCGCGACGGCGGTGGAGGCGTTGCGGCGGGCCGGGTTCACCGACGTGCGGGTGGTGCGGGAGCAGGCCGTGCCGGACCCGTCGTTCCCGACGGTGTCGTTCCCGAACCCGGAGGAGCCGGGTGCGGCGGACCGGTTGCTGGAGCTGGCGGCGGCCGAGTCGGCCGACCTGGCCATCGCGTTGGACCCGGACGCGGACCGGTGCGCGCTGGGCGTCCGGGAGCGGGACGGGTCGTGGCGGATGCTGCGCGGCGACGAGACCGGCGTGCTGCTCGGGTCGCTGGTGTTGTCCACTGTGGACGCTGTGGACAACCCGGATCCCTTGGTGGCGACCACGATCGTCTCTTCGTCGTTGCTGAAGTCGATCGCGGCGGCGCGCGGGGCGCGTTACGCGGAGACGTTGACCGGGTTCAAGTGGTTGGTGCGCGCCGGCGAGGGGTTGGTGTTCGCGTACGAGGAGGCGTTGGGCAACTGCGTCGACCCGGCGTCCGTGAACGACAAGGACGGCATCTCGGCCGCCGTGGTGGCGTGCGACCTGGCGGCCGGGCTGAAGGCGTCCGGGCGAACGCTGCTGGACGCGCTGGACCAGCTCGCCGTCGAGCACGGCCTGCACCTGACCGACCAGGTCTCACTGCGGTTCACCGACCTGAGCCGGATCGGGGCGTTGATGGCCCGGTTGCGCGCCGAGCCGCCGGCGGGCTTCACCTTTGAAGACCTGTTGCCGGAGGCGGACGTCGTCAGGCTGACGAAGGAAGGCGTGCGGGTGGTCGTGCGGCCGTCCGGGACGGAGCCGAAGCTCAAGGCGTACCTGGAGGTCGTGGAACCGGTGGCCGACGACCTGCCGGCCGCCCGCGTGCGTGCCGAGGGCCGGTTGGCCGAGCTTCGGGCTCAGGTGTCGGACCTGCTCACGACGCCATAGCGATCAGCAGGCAGAGCACGGCGACGACGAGCGCACCGCCCGCCACCAGGTAAGGACGCCTGGTCGGCGGGCTCACCGGGCGGGACCTGTTCTGCGTGGCGGCGGCGACCGAGATCCGGCCGGCGATGTAGCTGACCGTGCACAGCGCCACACCGGCCGCGAGGATCATCGTGTTGACGTCCCAAGGGCTGTGGTCGACCCCCGGCCACAGCGCGATGAACACCAGCGGCAGACCGATGAGCCCGACCCCGATACCGACACCGGCGCCCCACGTGATCCGCCGGTTCCGCTGCATCGTGGCGATACTTCGAGTTTCCATGACTCCCTCCCCTGCACTGCTACTACTGAAGACGCACAGCAGCCGCATCGGTTCCCGGCGGCCGTCGACCGGCTCGTCACCAGGCGTGACCATGCTACCGAGCGGTTGCGCGTTGTTCCGGTGCGCGGCAGCCTGTCCCGCGTGCCCCGACTCCTGATCGTGCACCACACGCCGTCCCCGAACATGCAAGCGATGTTCGAGGCGGTCGTAGCCGGCGCGACCGATCCGGAGATCGGAGGCGTGGAAGTGGTGCGACGGCCGGCTCTGGCAGCCACGGTGTCTGACGCGCTCGAAGCTGACGGCTACGTCCTCGGTACGCCCGCGAACCTGGGGATGATGAGCGGCGCGCTGAAGGTGTTCTTCGACCTCGCCTACTACCCGTGCCTCGACGCCACGCGCGGACGCCCTTACGGCCTGTACGTGCACGGCAACAACGACACCACGGGCGCGGTTCGCGGGATCGAGTCGATCACTACGGGGTTGTCATGGGAGAAGGTGACCCCCAACGTCAGCGTGACCGGTGAACCGACGAAGGAAGACCTTCGCGCGTGTTGGGAACTCGGCGCGACGGTTGCCGCACAGCTCATGCCCTGAGTGACCGTCGGATCACCGAGGTGGAAGCAGCTTCTCAACGGCGTCGAACCGATCGTCTGTGCGCGTGGACGGCATCCGGGCCGCGTACCCCCTAGCGCGCTCCAGAGTCGCCGTCGCGGCGTCCAGTGCGCCTGTACGGGCGTACGACTCGGCAAGCCAGGAGAGGTAGAGGGCCACCTCTCGCGAGTGTCCCTCGGGGTAGGTGGCGACCGCGCCGGACAGCAACGGTTCGGCCTTGTCGGGTGCACCTAGCTGGATCATGCAACGTCCGGCCATGACATCGATTTCAGCTCTGTTGAGCCAATAGACCCACTCAGGTTCTTCGATACCGGTGGACCTCTGTTCGTATGTGTCGTCTACCGCGTCCAGCGCGCGGAGCGTGCCGTCACGGTCCTTGGTCTTGGCGCTTGCCCATGCCACCCGTTCCAACAGCAGCGTCCGGACGACGGGCGTAGCCCTTCGGGCTCCCGTGACCGCCGTACGCGCCAGGAGCAGCGCGTCACGCGGGTCAGCCACGTTGGCGATCTGGTAGCTCAGTGACGAAAACAATTGCGCCGCAAGGGAATCGTTGCCCGCTTCCTCAGCCGCTGACACCCCGCCGAGGTACAGCCGTTGGGCGTCCGCGTACCTCCCCGCGTCCGACGCCACCCACCCGGCGAGTTGGGCAAGCTCGCCGGTGGCGGTGAGCAGCCTCCGACCGATCGGCTCGACGTAGGAACCGTTACGCACCAACGATTGCGCCTCTTCTAGCTCTTGCCGCACGGCGGGCAACAGGGCCGCGCTGCCAACCACGTCGTCAAGGTGCCTCAGTTCGACCACACGAGCGTCCAGGGCGTCTGCCAGGGACTCACCCACCCTGCGACCGGATCGGCGCTGTACGGCCGTAGGAGAGTCCGAGACAAGCCACTCATGGGCACGTCGCATCGCGTCACCACCGATCGGCAAACCTAGCGCTTGTTCATACGCCGCAACGACTTCCGGGAGCGGTCGGCGCTTCCCTGTCTCGATCAAACTCAAGTAGGGCTTGCTGTAGTGGGTGAGTTGAGCCATCCGGGACAGGCTGAATCCGGCAGCCTCGCGCGCTGCCCTGAGAGCGTCACTCAGTTCCGACAAAGCCTGCTCCCCGGTCCGCGTTGTCAACCTTTGTAAACGCGCTGATCAGCATAAACGCGGAGTGCGACCGGTAGGAACAACGGTAGGTCACCCCTTGTCCGTGAGACCTCCAGAACGCGCGCCGGGCAAGGGGTGGCCGTACCACCGGGCCTAGGAGGTGACCTTGAGCAGCGACGACGTTCAGAAGGCAGAGCAAGAGCACATCAACACGATGGTTGCGCTACAGCAGCTCCTACGGAACGGGTTCATCGCGGTCCCCTACGGCGACAATCGGACCCAACCCGAAGAGCTGGGATTCGTCCGGTTGCGGTGGGACATCCAGGATCTGATCCGTGTCTACGGAGCTGACCAAGCCAGCGCCGTTTGGTTACCTGATCTGGCCCACGCTCCGCGACCTACGCATCTTCCAGCGCCTACGGAAATGACGCGTCTAAGCACGATGGAAACGCGAGGGGGAAATGACCAGTGCTGACACGGATCTGTTTATTCGACCGAGGTCGGTGATTCTCCAGCCTGAGACGTTATGCAATCTCGACTGTAGTTACTGCTACCTGCCGTTCCGACACAAGCGCAACAGGATGTCCGTTGAAGTGGCGCGGACAGTAGCCGAGTCCGTCCGGCCCTGGACGGCCTACACCACAGTTGACGTGTGCTGGCACGGTGGGGAGCCGCTGGCGACTGGCCGCGCTTACCTCGGGCGGCTAATGGACGCTTTCAACGACCTTGACGTCAAGCACGGTGTCCAGACAAACGCCACGCTGGTAGATGATGCGTGGTGCGAATTCTTCACCGAACGAGACATGTACGTGGGTGTCAGTATCGACGGCGGACCGTCCGACAACGCCAACCGTGTGGATCGAAAAGGAGCACCAGCCTACGAAAAGGCGATGCAGGGGATTGAGCGGCTCATCGCTCACGGTCATGAGGTCTACGCAATCGCGGTCGTATCAGACCCGACACCCGAACGTGCCCGTAGGCTCTACAGCTTCGCCGTTGAAAGTGGAATCTCGGAACTCGGCGTCAACATTGAAGAACAGGAAGGCGTCAACGCCACGACCAACGCCCACGACCAGGAAAGCGTGACCGGTTTCTGGGCGGAATTGATGGCAGCATGGAGGGAGAATCCGACCATCCGCCTGAGAGAGCTAGGACGGACGCTCGCTTATGTTGAAGCGGTTCTAAAGGATCAGGATCACGCGAGCCGACGACCACCCTTTATTGACCCGTTGCCCACTGTTGCCTACGACGGTTCGGTAACCCTCATCTCGCCAGAGCTAGCCGGATTCGGTAACGCACGAGGAACTTTCTCAAGCGGACACGTACTGGATGCCTCGCTAGACGAGATTATCTCGCGTGCGACTGGCGTGCCTTGGGTGGCCGAATTCATGTCCGGCGTGGACGCGTGCAGGAATACGTGTCCTTACTTCGATTTCTGCGGAGGTGGTCACCCGGCTAACCGGCACTTCGAACACGGCCGAATGGATGGGACAGAGACCGACTACTGCCGTAACGGCAAGATGGCATTATTAGAAGGAGTGTTGCGGGTTGTTCAGCCAGACACCGTTAGCGGAGCGGATTCGACTGCGTAGCGCGGGATTTACGGCTCTGCTGGTCACGGCGGGAGGCACCCCCGTGAGAGTCAATTCATTCAACAACGATCCCACGTGGGACAACGTCACCGGGGGTGGCGGGTTTGACAACCGCCCCACGTGGGATGACTGGAAGAACAAGTAGCGCTAAGTGACCACGGTCAGGCCGGCCTCTGACGCAAACTGAGTTCCCAGAGTGCCGGCCTGATCGGCGTCAATCCGCGCGCCTCGCAGCGTGAGAAGGCCACGAACCCCGATCAAGCGCGAGGATGTAAAATCACATCCGCCGGCGCGAGTAGCGTCAAACTCCACCTGATCCATCTCACAGTCGTCGAAGACCACATTGGAAAGGTCGCCGCTGATCGCAGTCTCACGGAAGGAACAGCGGCGGAACACAACCGCGTTCTTCACGCGCTCGAACCGAATCGCCGCATAATCAAAACGACAGTCCTCCGCGTACAAGTCCGCAGCTTGGGCAAAGTCGATCCGTAGACCGATTGCTTGAGAGCGAAGAAATTCCGTCCGCCGCGCGGAGGTCTCCGACATCGCCGCATTGGAAAAGTTCACGTTTTCGAAACGCACATCAGAAAGCTCGATGGGGGCGAGGCGGGAATTCGACAGATCAACTGTGGAGACCACGACCACTGACAATGACCCTTCGCCTACAACCTCCGACTGGTCACCCCCCTCGATGCGCGCGGTGACGTAGTCAAACTCGCCCCGAAACGCCGGCGACTGATTCAACAAGTCTTCCTCTTCGATGGACGCTCGCTGAATCGTCTTACCCGCGACTTTTAGAAAGTCCATACCCTTACGGTAGCGCACGTGTGGCACGACCGGTGTACCCAATCCGGCGCGGCACACAAAAAGACCCTCCACACGAACGGTGCCGTGCGGAGGGTCCAGTTGTGCTTTCTTACAGCAGGTAAACCAACGGAGCGCGGTCGGCCGTTCGGGGCTTATGTGCACGGGAACCTGGGCACCGAGGGCGCCCTGAAGGCGTTACGGGACATCACGACGGGGCTGAAGTGGAAGCCCGTGGTCGAGCCCTTGTCGCTCACCGGAGCGCCGGACAGCGCGGCGCGGCAGCAGTGCTGGGAGTTGGGCGCCACCGTCGCGGCGTCCCTGATGTGACCTATGCCGATGTGGCGTGACCTACCGGCCGAGCGTGCCCATCACCTCGGGCGCGTAACGGGTGCCGGCCACCGCGTCGGCGGGCACGGCGTCGGTGATGCGGGCCAGCTGCGCGTCGGTGAGCTTGAGGTCGGCCGCGGCGGCGTTCTCCTCCAGGTACTTGACCCGCCGGGTGCCCGGGATCGGCACCGCGCCCTGGTGGTGCACCCACGCCAACGCGATCTGGCCCGGCGTCACGTCGTGCTCGCGTGCCACCTCGCCCAGCGACTCCACCAGCGCGAGGTTGCGCGCGAAGTTCTCGTCGGCGAACCGGGGCTGGCCCGCGGTCCGGAAGTCACCGGCCGCGAAATCGTCCTTCGACGTGTACCGGCCGGTGAGCATGCCGCGGCCCAGCGGCGAGTACGCGACGATCCCGATGCCCAGCTCGCGGCACGTCGGCGCGACCTCGTCCTCGATGTCCCGCGAGAACAGCGACCACTCGGTCTGCACGGCCGCGATCGGGTGCACGGCGTGCGCCCGCCGGATCGTCGCCGCGCCCGCCTCGGACAGCCCGATGTGCCGGACCTTGCCCTCGGCGACCAGTTCGGCCATCGCACCGACGGTGTCCTCGATCGGCACGTTCGGGTCGACGCGGTGCTGGTAGTACAGGTCGATGTGGTCGGTGCCCAGCCGGCGCAACGACGCCTCGGCGGCCTGCTTGACGTACTCCGGGTCGCCGCGCAGGCCCCACTCGGATCGCGGTGCGCCCGGATCGCGGACCACGGCGAACTTCGTGGCAAGCACGACCTCGTCCCGGCGTGCCGCGATGGCCCGGCCCACCAGCTCCTCGTTGGTGAACGGCCCGTACATGTCGGCCGTGTCGAGGAACCGGACGCCCAGGTCGAGGGCGCGGTGGATGGTGGTGGTGGACTCGGCTTCGTCACCGGGACCGTAGAAGTCGCTCATGCCCATGCAGCCAAGACCCTGCGCGCTGACTTCGAGCGCGCCCAATCGGCGGTTCTCCACGGTGTCGCTCTTCCCCTCGGGTGGACTACTGGTTGGAAAGCTTCAGGAACTCGGCCGGGTAGCGGTCGCCCGCGACGGCCGGTGCCGCATCCTCGATCGCCCGGAGGTCGTCGGCGCTGAGCTCCAGGTCGGCGGCGGCGACGTTCTCCTCCAGGTACTTGACCCGCTTGGTGCCCGGGATGGGCACGACGTGCTCGCCCTGGTGGTGCACCCAGGCGAGCGCCAGCTGACCCGCGGTGACGCCGCGTTCGGCCGCCAGCTCGCGCAGGGCCGTGACGATCGCCGTGTTGCGGGCGAAGTTCTCCTCGGCGAACCGGGGCAGGCCGCGGCGCATGTCGTCGTCGTCCAGGTCGGCGACGGACGTGACGCGGCCGGTGAGGAATCCCCGGCCCAGCGGCGAGAACGGCACGATGCCGATGCCCAGCTCGCGGCACGTCGGCGCGACCTCCGCCTCGATGTCCCGCGTCCACAGCGACCATTCGCTCTGGAGCGCGCTGATCGGGTGCACGGCGTGCGCGCGGCGGATCGTCGCGGCGCTCGCCTCGGACAGGCCCAGGTGGCGCACCTTGCCCGCGGTGACCAGGTCGGCCATCGCGCCGACGGTCTCCTCGATCGGCACGGTCGGGTCGACCCGGTGCAGGTAGTAGAGGTCGATGTGGTCGGTGTCCAGGCGGCGCAGCGAGTCCTCGACGGCCTGCTTGACGTACCCGGCGTCGCCGCGCGGGCGTCGGTCCGGGTCGGCGAGGCCGAACTTGGTGGCGAGCACGACCTCGTCCCGGCGGGACTTGATCGCCCGCCCGACCAGCTCCTCGTTCGCGCCGACGCCGTAGACATCGGCGGTGTCGAGGAGGACGACGCCCAGGTCCAGCGCGCGGTGGATGGTGGCGACGGACTCGCGATCGTCACCCGCGCCGTACGACTGGCTCATGCCCATGCAGCCCAAGCCCTGCTTGCCGGCCTGGAGTTCGCCCAGCAGCGTCACGCGGTGATCCCCTCGATCATGGTGTGCTCGATCTGCTCGTAGTGCGTGATCTTGAATTCGAGCACTTCAAGGCACGACTGCAACTCCGCGATGCGGTCGCGGACGGAGGCGCGGTGCTCGAACAGGATCTGTTTGCGACGGCCGGCCGTGGCCGCGCCTCGGTGCCGGAGCTGCGCGTACTCGCGCATCATGCGAATGGGCATGCCGGTGGTGCGGAGACGGGTCAGGAAGACGAGCCAGCCGAGGTCGTCGTCGCTGTAGTTGCGCCGCCCGCCGGAATCCCGAGCGGGCGGGTCGACCAGGCCGATCCGTTCGTAGTAGCGCAGCGTGTCGATCGACAACCCGCTGTGCTCGGCCGCTTGGGCGATCGAGTAAGTCACGGTGTCGACGGTAGGAGCTGGAGTGCACTCCAGGTCAACCCGATTCGCGGTACTCGGTCCGAATCTCCTCGGGCCGTCGTCCTCGGGGGGGGGTTGGCGCCGGAGGTCGTCCGGGGGGTCAGTCGTCCTTGGGCATGCTCCAGGCCTCAAGGTGCGCGGCCATGCCGGAGACGTCTATCTGCTCCCGGCCCAGCGCTCGCACCAGGTCGAGGGCGTCGTCTTCCGCCGCGTCGATCCACCAGCCGTTGATGTCGCACAACGTCACGGCCGCCACCCAGCCCAGCCGCCAGTTGCCCTCGGCCAACGGGCGGGTGCGGACGATGGAGTCGAGCAGCGCGGAAGCTTTCAGCCAGAGCGTGTCGTAAGCCTCGACCCCCAGCACGGTCGCCCGGGGGCGGTGGGCTGCGGAATCGAGGAGACCTAAGTCGCGCACGACCAGATCCCCGCCCGTGACGGCGGTCGCCAGCACGAGCAAGTCGCCGGCGTCGAGGTAGTTGACCACTGCTTGACGCGCTCCCTGTCCTGAAGGGCCGGGTCTCCGGTGCGGCCGCGCCGCCTCCGATATGCCTCTCGCGGCACCGCCCACCCCGTCAGGTCCGTATCGCCTCCCCGCCCGACAGGCGGCGAGGAACTTGTCGACCGCGTTGTGCACCGGGGCGCAACCTGGACGCAGTCTGATCTTCAACGGCGAACCATACCGGTGCGCTTCCGATCGGCGTGGCCGTTCACAGAGGTGGAGCGGTGAACAACCGGCATGATCGCGGTTGAGCTGCATGGATGGAGCTTATCGAACATAAGTTCGAACGGCGAGGGTGTTGAAGATCGATCACCCGAAGGTGTCGCGCGCGTCGTCGCCGGGTGCGGGGTTCCGCATCCGTCAGGCAGGTCGGATCAGGCGGAGCCCAGGCGGTCGAGCAGGCCCCGGTACTTGGGGAGCACGCGCCCGAGGACCTCGGACAGCTGCTCCTCCTTCTGCAACCTGGCCCACCGCTCGGCCAACGCCAAGCGCACGACCTCCTGCTTCGAACGTCCCTCGGCCGCGGCGAGTTCGTCGAGCCGCCGGTTCTCCTCTTCGCTCAGACGCAGAGTCATCGCCATGGGGAAGGACGGTACCAACTTGATACCACGTTGACTAGACCACGTTATATAACACTGTTGCGATACGATGGGCGAGTGCCACGACCCAAGACCCACGACGACGCGCTCCGCGCCCGACTGCTGGACCGCGCAGGAGAGTTGCTGTCCGCCGAAGGGCCAGGCGCTCTGAGCTTGCGCAGGCTCGCGGCGGATGTCAACACGTCCACGACCGCCGTCTACTCGCTGTTCGGCGGCAAGCCCGCACTGCTGAACTCCGTGTACGAAGAGGCATTCCGCCGATTCGGTGAACGCCTCACCGCCGTGCCGCAGACCGACGACCCGGTGGAGGACGTCGTCCAGTTGGGGTTGGCGTACCGGGAGAGCGCCCTCGCCGATCCCCAGTTCTACCTGGTGATGTTCAGCAAGGTGCCGGACTTCCAGCCTTCGGAGGACACCGAGGAGGCCGCCGTGCAGACGTTCCAGCCGGTGGTGCGGGACGTCGGGCGCGCGGTCGAGTCCGGGATGTTCGCGCGGGAGCCGCACGAGCTGATCGCGGTGGCGATGTGGGGCATGGTGCACGGGCTGGTGAGCCTGGAGCTGAACGGGAACCTGCCGCCGGACGTCGAGATCGCCCCGGTCTACGAGCGCGCGCTGCGTGCGTTCGCGGACGGTTGGCGCCGGCGCTGAACGTGGAGGTGGGGTCCGGGGAGGCGGCCGCCGCGAAACCTCCCCGGACCCCGTGGACTGTCCGCTATCGGGACAGTCCGCTGGTGAGCGCTTTGATCAGCTCGCCGTCGGCGGTGTCGCCGTCGAGCGACCAGATCATCGCGCCGCCAAGGCGCCGTTCCGCCACGTAACGGCCCTTGCGCTTCATCTCGACCGGGTCGTCCCAGGTCCAGAACGTCGTGCCGTCGAACAGCCACGCGTGGCCGGCCTTGGTGTCCCGGTGCACGGTGAAGTTCGGCAGTTGTGCCTTGAGGATCCGGTAGTCCTCGTACCCGGCCTCGTAGGTCGCGGGCGCGGGGCCGGTGGCGGGCTGGAACAGGCCGTTGTTCTCGTTGCGCACGCCCGTCCAGCCGCGGCTGTAGAACGGGACGCCCATGACGACCTTGCTCTTCGGCGCGCCGGACTTCAGGTAGTGGTCGATCGCCACCTGGGAGCTGAACTGCGGCGCGGTCGGGTCGGCCGAGGGCGTGCGGAGCGAGGACTGCTGGTTGGTCAGCGGGTCCCAGGCGCCGTGGAAGTCGTAGCCCTGGATCGTGCCGAAGGTCAGCAGTTCGAAGACCTTGGCGACCTCGAAGCCCCGGTCCACCTGGCGCGGGTCGGCGGGCAGGAACGCGGTGAGGTCGTAGCGCTTGCCGGTCTGCCGGGTGAGCTTGCCGAGCTGCTTGCGGTACTCGACCAGGAGCGCGGTGAAGTTCTGCTTGTCCTCGGGGCGGACGACGTTGCCGGGTGCGGCTTCCGACGACGGCCACTCCCAGTCGAGGTCGATGCCGTCGAACACGCCTGCCGCGGCGCCCGGTGCGGCGTCGGGGAAGTTGCCCTTGAGCCACATGTCGAGGCAGGAGGCGACGTGGGAGGCGCGGGACTCGGGGGTGAGGGCGGCGTTGGAGAAGTACTTGGAGCCGGTCCAGCCGCCCAGGGAGATGTTGATGCGCAGCTTGGGGTGCTTAACCTTGAGCTGCTTGAGCTGGTTGAGGTTGCCGGAGAGCGGTTGGCCCGCGACGTCCGCGGTGCCGTCGACGCTCTGCTCGGCGGTGAACGGGCGCTGGTAGTCGGCCCAGGTGTCGGCGCTGACGCACTTGCCGGACTCGTCCAGGAAGCCGAAGGCGTAGTTCAGGTGCGTGAGGCGGGGTGCGGTGCCATTGGCCACGAGGTCTTTGACCAGGAAGTTCCGGCCGTAGCCGCTCCACTGCGTGTAGTACCCGACCGTTCGCGCCTTGTCGTGGCCGCCGCCGTGCCTGTCTTCCGCCACGGCTTGCGGTGCCAGCGACACAGTCATCCCTGCCGCCATCACGGTGGCCAGGAGGGCGGGAAGCACCCTTCTTCGACTCGACATGCTTCTCCTCGGGCAGCCCTGCCTCTGTGGTCCAGACCACGCTAACGACAAGGTCTAGACCACTTCTACCCCCGAACGGCCGAATCCATTGATACGAATATTCCTCGCGTTGCTTGCAAACTTTTGCATGTGCGGGGTGGGGGGCGATCGCGCTAGCTTCGAAGTCGTTCGTTCAAGTTTGAATACGTTGGTTAGGGGGAGCTTGTGACGATCCTGGTGACCGGGGCGACCGGAACGATCGGCGGCGCGGTCGTGCGGCAATTGGCGGCGGCGGGTGTGCCGGTGAAGGCGTTGACGCGGAACCCGGCGCGGGCCGTGCTGCCTGCCGGTGTGGAGGTGGTGGGAGGTGATCTGACGCGGCCGGGTGAGCTGCCGTTGGCGGGCGTGACGGCGGTGTTCCTGCTGGCGGCGATCGAGTCGGAGGACGCGGTGGCGCACGCGGAGGCGTTCTTGGCCAGTGCGCCGGACCTGCGGCGGGTGGTGTTCCTGTCGAGCAACGCGGTGACCGTGAAGCGGCCGGGGAGCTACGAGCTGCACTACGACGTGGAGCGGGTGATCGAGGCGTCCGGGGTGGAGTGGACCCACGTGCGGCCGGGCGAGTTCATGGCCAACAAGCTGATCTGGGCGCGGACGATCAAGGCGGAGAACGTGGTGCGGGCGCCGTTCCCGGAGTCGGTGGGTGCGCCGGTGCACGAGGAGGACGTGGCCGAGGTGGCGGTGCACGCGTTGCTGCGTGACGGGCACGCCGGCAAGGCGTACACGTTGAGCGGTCCCGAGGCTTTGACGCACGTCGAACAGGTCGCGGCCATCGGCCGGGGGTTGGGCCGGCCCATCACGTTCGAACGCCTGACCTACGGCCAGGCACGCGCCAGCCTGATCCGTGACGAGGGCCTGCCGTACGACGTCGCCGAGTACCTCCTCGGCTACATGGCCCAGCACAACGAGGAACCGGCCTCCGTCACCCCCGACTTCACCACCGTCACGGGCCACCCGGGCCGCACCCTCGCCACCTGGGCCACCGACCACACCGCCGACCTCACCTAACCCACCGCGTGAGTCCTACGTTCAGAACGCGCGAGTCGTACCTTCAGAACCACCGTGTCCTACGTTCAGGACCCCCGAATTCAACGCTCAGAACAAACGATCTTGTACTGAGCGTTGAACTCGGGGGTCGCGAACGTAGGACTCACCCGTTCTGAACGTAGGACTCACGGGGCCTGAACGTAGGACTCACTGGTCCTGGGGGTTCGACACGCGGGGCCTGAGCGTTCGACTCGCGGTTAGTGGACGGCGCCGTACTGGCGGTCGCCGGCGTCGCCGAGGCCGGGGACGATGAAGCCCGAGTCGTTCAGGCGTTCGTCGATGCTGGCGGTGACGAGGCGGACGGGGAGGCCCGAGTCCTCCAGGTGCTTGATGCCCTCGGGCGCGGCCAAGGCGCAGATCGCCGTCACGTCGGTGGCGCCGCGGTCGGTGAGCAGGCGGATCGTGTAAGCCATGGAACCGCCGGTGGCGAGCATCGGGTCCAGCACGAACACCGGACGGCCGGCCAGCGACTCGGGCAGCGACTCCATGTACGGCGTCGGCTGGAGGGTCTCCTCGTCACGCGCCAAGCCGACGAACCCCATCTGCGCGTCCGGGATCAGCTTGTGCGCCTGGTCCGCCATGCCGAGACCGGCACGCAGCACCGGCACCAGCAGCGGCGGGTTGGCCAAGCGGTAGCCGGTGGTCCGGGCGACGGGCGTGTGCACCCGCTCCTCCGCCACCGGCAGGTCACGCGTGGCCTCGTAGACGAGCATCACGGTGAGCTCGTGCAGCGCGGCACGGAACGCCGCGTTGTCCGTGCGGGCGTCGCGCATGGTGGTCAGCCGCGCCCTGGCCAGTGGGTGATCGACAACGAGGACGTCCATGGTCGAACAGTATGTGGTACGTGTAGGCGATGCCCGACGGCTCGTTACCCACCTCCGTCGTCCGCCTCCTCGACGCCCGCGGTGGGACGGTCGGTGCAGGAGTCGTGCTGGGCGGCCACGTCGTCACGTGCGCCCATGTGGTCAACCTGGCCCTGGGACTGGACGAACGGTCGCCCGAGCAGCCGTCCGGGACGATCGAGGTCGACTTCCCCGCGTTGGACGGCGTAACGGCGACAGCGCACGTGCACTCGTGGGCTCCCCCGCCGCCGGAGGAAGGCCAAGCCGGTGACGACGTGGCCGTCCTGGAGTTGCACCTACCCGACGACGTGACACCAGCGCGGTTGATCTCGACTCCGCTCCGCAACGGCAGTCCGGTCGACGTGCTCGGCTACCCGGCGGGCCGACCGGACGGCGCGTGGGTGCGGGCGGTGGTGCGCGGCCAGGTCGGCGGACGGCTGTTGCAGCTGGACAGCGACTCGGCGTTGACCGTGCAGCGCGGGTACAGCGGCAGCCCGGTGTGGGATCCGGCGACCGGCCGGGTGGTGGGCATCATCGCCACGGCCGCGACACAGGACAGCTACGCCATCACGGCCGAACGGTTGGGCCAGGCGATCCCGGAAGGGCCGGACAACCTCACCGTGCTGCACCTGGCCGGGACGAGGTTCGGCTCGGGTCGGGAGGTGTGGTCGCCCGGCAGCTTCGGCGAGCTGCGGCCCGACCTGATCGTGTTCACCGGTGACCTGACCGAGCACGGCATGCCCGACGAGTTCGTGGACGGTTTCGGGTTCCTGGCCGAGGTGGCGGAGGCGGTGCGACTGCCGCGCGAACGGGTGGTAGTCGTGCCGGGGACGCGGGACGTGAACCGGCGCGCGTGTGGGGCGTACTTCGCGCAGGAAGAGGCCTGGGGGCGCGTGCCGACTTGGCCGTACTGGCCGAAGTGGGGTCCGTTCGCGGCGGCGTTCCAGGAGTTCTACGGCGGCCGGTTCAGCTTCACGCCGGACGAGCCGTGGACGCTGTTCGACTACCCGGACCTGGAACTCGTGGTCGCCGGGATGAACACCACGATGCCGGTGACGCATGAGAGCGACGGCTTCGGGTTGGGCGAACCGCAGGTCGAGCGGTTCGAGGAGCTGCTCCGCCATCCCACGCGCCCCGACTGGGGTCGGCTGTGCGCCGTTCAGGGACCGGTCGAACCGAGTTCGCCCGTGGACCTGCGGTTGGCCAGTCCACGGCACGAGAGCGCCAGTTGGTCACTCGCCACCGTGCCGGCTCGGGATCGTCGTCTCGCGATGGCCTCGACCGTGGAGCTGCGCGGGGTTTCGGACACCTTCTTCGAGAGGGTGCTGGAGGCCACCAAGGTCGCGCACCCGACCGCGACCGTCACGCCGCGACCCGAGGACCACTACCTCCGGGTGTCGAAGCAACGCCCAGGTGGCGGCTTCGAGCAGTGGCCGGTCGGGGTGTCCGCCGAACTCGAAGACGCAGAGCTGAACCGGTTCGTGGAGCAGGTGCACAAGTCGTTCGCGGCGGCGGACCCATCGGTGCCGTCCGAGCTGGTCTACAGCGGACCGCCGGCCCCATCGGAACTCGTGCTGGCGGCGCGGCGGAAGGGCGTGCGGCTGCGCAGCTTCGTGGAGTACGGCGGCTTGCTGGACCTGCGCCCGTTGGCGGACCGGCAGGCACGACGGCTCGCGGCCGACCAGGTGTACCCGGCTGACCTGTACGTGCCGCAGCGGTTCGGCATCGCGGGGTCGCCGGACGGTGGCGACGACCTGCTCGACCGGACGCTCACGTGGCTGCGTGAGGAGGTCGCGCGGTTCGTGGTGGTGCTGGGCGACTTCGGGCGCGGCAAGTCGTTTCTGTTGCGGCAGTTGACGCGCGCGTTGCCCGACGAGCACCCCGGCCTGATGCCGGTGCTGGTGGAGCTGCGCAGCCTGGAGAAGGCGCCGACGTTGGACGAGCTGCTGGCACAGCACCTGGTCCGCGAGGGCGTCGAGGACGTCGGCGTGACCAGGCTCCAGTACATGATCAGCAGCGGTCGGTTGGCGTTGTTGTTCGACGGGTTCGATGAACTGGAACTGCGGGTCGGGTACGACAACGCGGCCGACTACCTGACCACGTTGATGAAGGCCGTCACCGATCGGGCGAAGGTCGTGCTGACCAGTCGGACCCAGCACTTCAGGTCCACCAACCAGGTTCTGAACGCGTTGGGGCAGAAGGTGTCGGCGTTGGCCGCCAGCCGGGTGGTGGTGCTGGAGGACTTCACCGACGACCAGATCCGCAGCTTCCTCACCAAGCACTACGGCGGTGATCGGGAACGGGCGGCGGCTCGGTTCGCGTTGTTGGGTGCGATCCACGACTTGCTCGGGTTGTCACGGAACCCCCGGATGCTGTCGTTCATCGCCGACCTGGACGACGAGCGGCTGCGTGAGGTGCAGGAGGAGCACGGACGGATCAGCGCGGCCGAGCTGTACCGGGAGCTGGTCGACTTCTGGCTGGTGCAGGAGGTGAACCGGCAGCGGCACCGGTTGGGGATTCCGTCGTTCGACGGGGCCGAGCGGCTGGCGGCGTGCACTGCGTTGGCGCTGCGGCTGTGGGAGACGACGGCGACGACGATTCAGACGTCTGATCTCGCGGACACCGTCGTGCGGACGTTGGCCAGGTTGACCGAGCGGGGTTACTCGATCGATCAGGCGGCGCACGCGGTCGGGTCAGGGTCGTTGCTGGTGCGGACGGAGACGGGCGGGTTCACGTTCGTCCACCAGTCGGTGATGGAGTGGCTGGTCGCCAAGGTCGCGGCGGACGAGCTGCCCAAGACGGAGATCGTCAACCGGAAGATGTCCCGGCTCATGGTCGACTTCCTGTGCGACTTGGCAGGTCACAAGGTGGCGCTGAGCTGGGCACGGAACGTCCTGGCGCATCCTGACGCGGCGGAGGCAGCCAAGCAGAACGCGGCCGAGGTCGCGCGGAGGCTGGAGGCACGGGTCCATCTGATGTTGGCCGGGGCGGACCTTCGGGCGTTCGACTTCAGCGAGTTGGACCTGCGCGGCGCGAACCTCAGCGGGGCCGATCTGTCCGGGCAGCAACTGTTCGACAAGGACTTCACCGGGACCGACCTCAGCGGCGCGAACCTGTCCGACGTGCGGATGATCGGTGGGGACCTCACCGGGGCATTGCTGACCGGAAGCCGGTGGGACCGGGCAGCCCTGCTGGGTGTGGCCGGTCCCATGCCTGCCGAGGCAGCAGTGAGCGGGCGGGACGCGGTGACGCCGATGCTCGCGCCGCTGGGCCAGGACGTGGAGGCGATGGCGTTCTCGCCGGACGGCGAATTCGTGGCGATGGCCCGCGAGCGCGTCGTGGAGCTGCGACACGTGGCGACCGACCGGCCCGTACGCGTCTGGCGCAGGCGTGCGCACCCGATCACGGACATCGCCTACGCGCAGGACGGCCGGCGGATCGCCACCCTGGAGGAAGACGGCGCGGTGTTCGTATGGGACGCGCACACCGGTGATCTGGTCACGGGTCTGCCACATCGCATGGTCGGGCGGATCTGGTTCGTCCAGCCCGGCAACCGGCTGGTGGGCAGGGACGCCGACGGGTTGGTCCAGTTCTGGGACAGCGAATCGGGTGCCGTCACCGGGGCGATGCAGGGCCTCTACGACGACCTCGTCGTGTCGTCCGACGGGAGCACGGTGGCAACCAGGCGACACGACAAGGTGGAGGTGTGGTCGGGCGAAACCGTGGTGAATTCATGGAAGATGGCCAGTGGTTTCCGGCTGGCGCTATCGCCCTCCGGTTCAACCGCCGCTGCCTGCGGTGGGGGTTTGCTCGCAGTCGTAGGTCCGGGCTCCGAGCTGTGGTCCAGCGGTGTCCAGATGACCTCGGTCGAGGCACTGCACTTCGTGGGCGAGAACCAGCTCGCCCTCGCAGACAGCTCACGCCTCGAAGTCGTAGTCAGGACATCCAAGCCCCGCCTGGGGTTGGTGCAGGTCGCACACCTCGACGTGACCGTGCACCGGATCGCGTCGTCGCCCGACGGCACCTTCGCGGTGGTTTCGAGGGACCGGTCCGCGGCGCTCCACAAGTCGACCGGCATAGTGGTGCAGCGGTGGTGGCCCGGCACGGAGCTCGCAGTCGGCTCGGCGTCGTACTCCTCTGACGGCAGGTCGTTGCTCACCACGTGTGATGACGGCGTGCTCCGCATCTGGGACCTCATGACGGGCGTGGTGCGCAGCGAGTTCACCGGCATCGCCGGGCTCAGGCGGACCGCCGCGTTCTCGCCGGCGGGCCCGACGTTCGCATTCACCACCGAGACCGGGTTCACGACCATCGGACCCGACGGCACGACCACCTACAAGTCGGACACGGTCCACTGGTTGGCCATCTCTCCGGACGGCACGCAACTCCTCACGTCATCCGCGGACAGAACCTTGACACTTCGGGACAGGATGACCGGAGCGCGCCTCGCCGTGTACGACACCGAGCACCCGAAGACCAACGCGATCGCGCTCTCACCGGAAAGCGGCACGTTCGCCGTCGCCGGCCACGACGGCACCACCGCTGTGCACAGGAGTACGGACAAGGTGCTCCTGCTGAAGGAAGACCGGCCGGTGTTGAGCGTGGCGTTCTCCCCTGACGGCAGCCGCATCGCCACCGGGGCGATCGATGGCACCGCGCGCGTCTGGGATCTCGCCGGCGAGCAGTTGTCGGCGAGGCTGGAGGGGCACGAACAGCCCGTCCACGACGTGGCGTTCTCCCCCGACGGCCGCCGGGTCGTCACTGCGTCGAGCGACGGAACGGCGCGAGTTTGGAGTACGAGCGGTGAGCACCTGTTGACGTTGGTCGGTCACATGACCACGTTGGGCAGCGTGACGTATTCGCCCGATGGGACGCGGATCGCGACGACGTCCAGCGACGGCACGGCGCGGATCTGGGACGCCGACTCCGGGGCTGAGCTGGCGATCTTGGTGCACAGCGAGGAGTCGGCGGTGTTGCTGCCCGACGGGTCGTACACGGGTGATCCCGGCAACCGGGTGTGGTGGGCCGTGAAGCAGGTGAGGTTCGAGGTGGGTGAGTTGGACCCCTACTACCCGGAGATCCGGCGGCTTGGGCGTGACGACGTGCTTCCCGGGGTAGTCAGCGGGGCATGACGGACCACGTGCGGATCGGGGTTCTTGGGGCGGCGCGGATCGTGCCGGCCGCGTTGGTGCGGCCTGGGCGGTCGGCTACGGCGGTCGAGGTTTCGGCGGTGGCGGCTCGGGAGGTCGGGCGGGCGCGGAAGTTTGCGGATCGGTTTGGGATCGCACGGGTGCATGGGTCGTACGAGGAGTTGTTGGACGATCCGAACGTGGATGCTGTCTACATTCCGCTGCCCAATGGGTTGCATGGGAAGTGGACGTTGGCGGCGTTGGCGGCGGGGAAGCATGTGTTGTGCGAGAAGCCGTTCGCGGCCAACGCGGATGAGGCTGCGGAGGTCGCTGCGGCTGCGCGGAAGAGCGGGCTGGTGGTGATGGAGGCGTTCCACTACCGGTACCACCCGTTGGCGTTGCGACTGCCTGAAGTGGTCGCTGAGTTGGGCGAACTGCGGCACGTGGAGGCGCGGTTGTGCTTTCCGCTGCCTCGGTTCAAGGACATCCGGTACTCGCTGGAATTGGCCGGCGGGGCGTTGATGGACGCCGGCTGTTACGCGGTGAACCTGGTGCGGATGCTGGGTGGTGAGCCGGAGGTCCGGTCGGCGCGGGCGTTGGTGAAGGAGCCTGGCGTCGACCGCGCGATGCGGGCGGAGCTGAAGTTCACCGAAGGCCACACCGGGACCGTGGTGACGTCGATGTGGTCGCGTTCGCTGCTGCGGTTGTCGGCGAAAGTGTTGGGGGCGAATGGATCCATGCGCGTGTTCAACCCCTTCGCACCGCAGTTCGGACATCGGCTCACGGTCAAGCTGGACGGACACCGCCGGGTCGAGACGTTCGAACGGCGGCCGTCGTACGAGTACCAGTTGGACGCGTTCGCGGACGCGGTCCTGCACGGCAAGCAGTTTCCGACGACGGCGGACGACGCGGTGGCCACGATGCGGGTCGTGGACGACATCTACCGGGCCGCCGGGCTGCCGATACGTCAACCCACCTGATCAGACCCGGCTGATCATCAGGTCAGCAGCTCCAACAGCAACTGCGCCTCGGTCAGATCGACCAACGTGTGGAAGTGGTCGGCCAAGCCGTCGAAGTCCGGCCGTGGCTCCGACTCCTCCGGGAACGGGCCGGTCACGGCTTCGCTGTCCGGCGGGAGGATGGTCACGGTCATCTTCCAGGTGGCGGCGGAACCCCTGATCTTCCACGTCTTTTCCATGCGCTGAACGATCACGCCTTGCGTCGGTGTCCTGCAACGCTCCTTTTCGGGTGACACGGCTTTCGTGCCCGCGTGGCAAGGCGGGACAGTCGCACCCATGACACGCAAGGGGGCATCCGTCCGGCAACGGCGGGTATCGACGGAATTGCGCGCGCTGCGGCTGGCCAGGCGTCTGAGCTGTGCCGATGTGGCAAAGGCGATCGGCTGCTCGGAGAGCAAGATCAGCCGGATGGAGACCGGGCACCGTGGACTGCGGGCCGACGAAGTCGCGGCCATCCTCGGCTACCTCCGCGCCCCGGCCGCTTTGCGGCAAGAACTGGTCGACCTGGTCCGAGCCGGAGAACACCGAAACTGGCACGCCATCCACGGCAAGTTGCCCTCCAATTGGAAGGACCTCATCGGCTTCGAAGCCGAGGCCACCGCCCTCTACAACTACGAACCGGTCCTGATCCCCGGCCTCGCCCAGACCCCCGACTACGCACGAGCCATCATCAGAGGCGGCAATGGCTCTCTGTCCGACGCCGAACTGGACGCGCTGGTCGCCACTCGGATGGGCCGACAGGTGATCCTCAGCCGAGCGGTGGTGCACCTGTTGATGGACGAGGCGGTGCTCCAGCGCCGGCTGGGCGATCCGGAGATGATGCGCTCCCAGCTCCAGCACCTCGTGACCATCGGCGGCCGAGCGAACGTCGTCGTCCAGGTCGTGCCGTTCGACTGCACCGCGCACCCCGGGTTGGAAGGCCCCTTTCTGCGGATGGAATTCGCCGATCAGCCCAGCCTGGTCTACGTCGAGAGCCGCCACACCAGCACTTTTCTGGAGGAAGGGCGGTATATCGACTCCGCTAGGCTTGCCTGGCAGAGGCTGTGTGCCTTGGCGTTGTCACCTGAGGAATCGCTCGGGCTGATCGCCGGGCTCATCGGCAAGTTGACGTGATGCGAGGAGCGCACTCGATGGACCTCACCAACGCGAACTGGCGCAAGAGCAGCCGCAGCAGCAGCCAGGCGAACTGCGTCGAGATCGCCCACGTCGCCGACCGTGTGGCCGTGCGCGACTCGAAGAACCCCGACGGCCCGGTCCTCCTCGTCGGCAAGGTCGATTGGTCTGCGTTCACTCGGTGAGCCGACGTGTCCTAGCGGCCGTACTCGCAGCCGTGATGCTGGTGGGGTGCCAGGAAGAGGCACCCCAGCCGGCGGCGAAGTCGGGCACGGGTGAGTTGCGCACCGACCTGGAACCGCTGGTCAAGCGCTTCCCCACCCTCGCCACCGCCACCGGAGCACGGTGGATGTCCGGCACGTTCGGGCGCGCCGACATCCCCGGACCGTCCACCTACTGGATCGACGCGGTGGTGGTCCTGGAAGCGTCGGAGGTCGAGCGGCTGGTGTCCGCTCACGCGCCCACCGCCACTGGCGAGCAGCCCGACGTCGTCGAAGAGCTGAACGAGCAGTTGCCGCACGGGCCGTTCCTGACCGGGGACGCGCTCGACGCCGCGTTGCAGCACGAAGACTGGCGTGTGGACTCCTACCTCGCCCGGGAATCCGGCGAACTCGTACTCGTCGCGATGGGAACCTGACCAAACGTCGGGCACCCTCCTAGACTCACCTGTGTGAGCGACGAGCTGGTGCCGGACCCCCGTCAGATGCGTGCCTCGGACGCCGACCGAGAAAAGGTCGCCCAAGTGCTCCAGCAGGCCCACGGCGAAGGCCGGCTGGACCTCCACGAGCTGGACGAACGCCTGGCCTCGCTGTACGCGGCCAAGACGTACGGCGAACTCGTGCCGCTGACCGCCGACCTCGGCGTGCCGACACCCGCCGTGCTGCCGATGCCGGTCCAGCACAACATGCCCGCGTCACGCATCGGCGGAACGCCCGGCTCCACGGCCTCGTTCGCCTTCTGGTCGGGAGTGGAGCGCAAGGGCGAGTGGGTCGTGCCGCCGACGCACACGGCGGTGGCGATCATGGGCGGCGTCCAGCTCGACCTGACGAAGGCCCGGTTCGCGCAGGGTGAGACGACGATCCACGCCTACGCGTTGATGGGCGGCGTGGAGATCATCGTGCCCGAGGACATCACCGTGCGGGTCGACGGCGTCGGCTTCATGGGCGCGTTCGAGGACGCGACGCACAAGGGCGCGCCGACCATCCCGGGTGGACCGATCGTGCGCATCACGGGTTTCGCGATGATGGGCGCGGTCGAGGTGAAGCGGCCGAAGCGGAAGAAGATCAAGGGCCAGAAGCGGGACGAACTGGAGGGGTAGTCGCCCGGCACGGGAGGGCGTTACCCTGCCTCGTCCCCGCCGCCCTTGTGAAGCCGAACGGCCCAGTAGCACCATGACCAGTCCTGTTTTCGTCGACCCGTCCGGCCGCCGCCGGTGGGTCCTGCGCATCGTCATCGGCACGGCCGTGACGTGCGTTCTCGCCTACCTGACGCTGCTCGCCGTCGCCTTGGCGGGCGGGCCGGTCAACCGGTCGGCCCTGCTCCCGGTGCCGGACGAAGAGGCGCCCGTCGTCGTCACGACCGCTGTGGTCACCACGACGACCACCCAGGTTCCCGTAGTCATCACGACGACCCGCGCGACCACTGCCACTAGCACCACCACCGACGACACAACCACGACGACCACCACGGAAACGGCCACCACGAAGCCGTCGGCCCAGGGTCGTCGCTCCGAAGCGCCGGGCGCGTCGAACCGGCCGACTCCCGGCAAGGGCTGATGCGCGCTCACCTTCCGTCACCGCGCACGCACTGGCTGTTGCTGGCGTTGTCATTGGTGGCCCTGCTGGGTTTCCTGCTCCTCGACGTGCTGGTGGTGCAGAAGGTCGGCCAGGGTGAGGCGCCGTCGGCCGGACCGGCGGACCTCGTGCCCGAGTCGGTCCGCGCCGGGGGACCGTTGATCGGTTCCGATGGCAACGGCCTGACGTCCCGCGCGGTGCCGGATGGGGCCGTGGTGCTCACGTTCGACGACGGTCCGGATCCTGTCTGGACGCCGCAGGTGCTGGAAGTGTTGCGGCGCAACGGGGTCAAGGCGACGTTCTTCGTCACCGGTGTTGCCGCCGCGCAGTACCCGGACTTGGTCGAGCAGATGGCCGACGAAGGTCACGAGGTCGGGCTGCACACGTTCACGCACGTCGACCTGGGCAAGATCGGCGAGGCGCGGACGGCGATGGAGTTGGGGCAGACGCAGCTCGTGGTGGCGGCGGCGACCGGTCGTGCGAGCACGCTCGTCCGGCCGCCGTATTCGTCCAGTCCGGAGGCGTTGGACAACGAGGACCTGGCGTCCGTCGAGCGCATGGTGGCGTCGGGTCACTTGGTGCTGCTGTCCACCCATGACACTGAGGATTGGCGCAACCCGGGCGTGGACGCGATCGTCGCCGCGGCCGTGCCCGCCGACAAGCGCGGTGCGGTGGTGCTGGCGCACGACGGCGGTGGTGACCGGTCGCAGACGGTGGCGGCGCTGGAGACGTTGATCCCGAAGCTGCGTGAGCAGGGGCGTCAGTTCCGCACGGCGAGCGACGCGCTGGGTGTGCCGATCGCGCGGTCGGCGAGCGTTGTCGAACAGACCAAGGGCACGGCGGTGTCACTGGCCGTCCGTGCCGCTGCCGCGACCACCGACCTGATGCTGTGGCTGGTCGTCGTGTCGAGTGTGTTGGCGATGCTGCGCGCTGTGCTGTTGTTGACCACTACGGGGATTCACGCGCGTCGGGCGCGGAAGGTCGGCAAGCACGTGCGGCGGCTGCGCCGTCAGCCGGTCACCGTGCTGGTTCCCGCGTACAACGAGGAAGCGGGGATCGAGGCGACGCTGCGCACGATCCTGGCGAGCACCGCCGAGGTGCGGGTGATCGTGGTGGACGACGGGTCGACAGACCGGACGAGCGAGGTGGTCCGGTCGCTGGACCTGCCCGGCGTGACGCTGATCCGGCAGGCGAACGCGGGCAAGGCGGCGGCGCTGAACACCGGTCTCAAGCACTGCCGCACCGAGTTGGTGGTGATGGTGGACGGTGACACGGTGTTGGAGCCGGACACCGTGGCGGAGCTGGTGGAGCCGTTCGCCGATCCGGACGTCGGCGCGGTGTCGGGGAACGCGAAGGTCGGCAACCGGGACGGGCTGCTGGGGCGGTGGCAGCACATCGAGTACGTCATCGGCTTCAACCTCGACCGGCGGATGTATGACGTGATGGAGTGCATGCCGACCGTGCCGGGGGCGGTCGGCGGGTTCCGGTTGAGCGCGTTGCAGCAGGTCGGGGGCGTACCGGAGGACACCCTGGCCGAGGACACCGACCTGACGATGGCGTTGGAGCGGGCGGGCTGGGCGGTGACGTACCGCGAGACGGCGCGGGCGTGGACGGAGGCGCCGGCGACGTTGGGGCAGCTGTGGCGTCAGCGTTATCGGTGGTGCTACGGAACGCTTCAGGCGATGTGGAAGCACCGTGGGGCGGTGTTCGAGCGCGGGTTGGGCGGGCGGCTCGGTCGGCGCGGCCTGCCGTACCTGGCGCTGTACCAGGTGGTGCTGCCGGTGTTGGCGCCGGTGATCGACGTGTTCGCGGTGCTGAGCTTGTTCACCGACCCGTTGCGGGGTGCGGCGGCGTGGCTCGGGTTCCTGGTGTTGCAGCTGGTGCCGGCGGTGATCGCGTTCAGGTTGGACCGGGAAAGCCTCCGGCCGTTGTGGGCGGTGGCGCTGCAACCGGTGGTGTACCGGCAGCTCATGTACCTCGTGGTGATCCAGTCGTTGATCACGGCGATCGCCGGGGCGCGGCTGCCTTGGCAGAAGCTGAAGCGGACCGGCACGGCGGCTCAGCACGCGCCTGAACTGGCCACGGAAGCCGAGGTCACCGCGCCGCTCGGGAGCGTGCGGGCGGTGGAGGACGAGGTCACGAAACCCCTTCGCGTCGGCTGACGACCTGGCCATTCAGGGTGGCCCGCCGCCATCCGTAGCACTGCTGACCAGGCCGAAGTCACTCACTTAGGACGGCCGTCCCATTCCGCCTAGACTCGGCGGCATGGCTGCTCCATCGACATCGCCGTCGCTGCCCCCGGCGCTCGCGGACGCCGTCCGCGACGACGCGTCGCTGCGCCGGTTCCTGCACGGACTGCCCGGTGTGGACCAGGTCGGCGTCGAACAGCGCGCGGCAGGTCTGGGCACCCGCAGCATCAAGAAGGCCGGCAAGATGTGGGCCATCGACACCGCCATCAGCATGGTCGACCTGACCACGCTCGAAGGCGCCGACACCCACGGCAAGGTCCGGTCGCTCGCCGCCAAGGCCCGCCGACCCGACCCGGAACGCCCGGACGTGCCGCAGGTCGCCGCCCTCTGCGTCTACCCCGACATGGTCGAGACCGCCGTCAAGGAACTGAACGGCACGGGCATCAACATCGCGAGCGTCGCCACCGCGTTCCCGTCCGGCCGGTCGAGTCTGAAGGTGAAGCTGGAGGACACGGCCTACGCCGTCGACGCGGGCGCCACCGAGATCGACATGGTGATCGACCGCGGCGCGTTCCTGTCCGGCCGCTTCGGCCAGGTGTTCGACGAGATCGTGCAGGTCAAGCACGCCTGCCGGGACGCGCACCTCAAGGTCATCCTGGAGACCGGCGAACTCGCCACCTACGACAACGTGCGCCGCGCCTCCTGGCTCGGCCTGCTCGCCGGCGGCGACTTCATCAAGACCTCCACCGGCAAGGTGTCCCCCGCCGCGACACTCCCCGTCACGCACGTGATGCTGCAAGCCGTCCGCGACTGGCACACCCAGACGGGCGAACGCAGAGGCGTGAAGCCGGCCGGTGGCATCCGCACGACCAAGGACGCGATCAAGTACCTGGTCGCGGTGCACGAGGTCGCGGGGCCGGAGTGGCTGACCGCAGACCTGTTCCGCTTCGGCGCCTCCACGCTGCTCAACGACCTGCTGATGCAGCGGCGCACCCAGTTGGAGGGCCACTACAGCGGCCCCGATTACGTGACGGTGGACTGACCATGTGGGAATACGCGCCCGCGCCAGAATCGCGGGACATCGCGAACCTCAAGCCGAACTACCGGATGTTCGTCGACGGCGAGTTCGTCGAGGGCGCCGGTGAGCCGCTGAAGACCGTCAACCCCGGCACGGAAGAGGTGCTGGCCGAGGTCAGCACGGCCGCGCCGGCAGACGTGGACAAGGCCGTGAAGGCGGCCCGCCGCGCCTACGACCGGGTGTGGGGCAAGATGCCCGGCTCCGAGCGCGCCAAGTACATCTTCCGGATCGCCCGGCTGATCCAGGAGCGCGGACGTGAACTCGCCGTCCTCGAAAGCCTGGACAACGGCAAGCCGATCAAGGAATCGCGGGACGTGGACGTGCCCACGGCCGCCGCGCACTTCTTCTACCACGCGGGTTGGGCGGACAAGCTCGGTTACGCGGGCTACGGCCCGGACCCGAAGCCGCTGGGTGTCGCCGGTCAGGTGATCCCGTGGAACTTCCCGCTGCTGATGGCGGCGTGGAAGATCGCGCCCGCGCTGGCGTGCGGCAACACGGTGGTGCTCAAGCCCGCCGAGACGACGCCGCTGACCGCGCTGGTGCTGGCGGAGATCATCCAGCAGGCCGATCTGCCACCCGGTGTGGTGAACATCCTCCCCGGAGCGGGTGACGTCGGCGCCGCGGTCACCTCGCACCCGGACATCGACAAGGTCGCGTTCACCGGGTCCACCGAGGTCGGCAAGCTGATCCAGCGGCAGCTCGCGGGCACCGGTCGCAAGCTGACCCTGGAACTGGGCGGCAAGGCGGCGAACATCGTGTTCGACGACGCGCCGCTGGACCAGGCGGTCGAGGGCATCGTCAACGGCATCTTCTTCAACCAGGGTCACGTGTGCTGCGCCGGTTCACGTCTGCTGGTGCAGGAGTCGGTGGCCGAGGAACTGCTGGAGAAGCTGCGCGTGCGCATCTCCACGCTGCGCGTCGGCGACCCGTTGGACAAGAACACGGACGTCGGCGCGATCAACTCGCGCGAGCAGCTCACCAAGATCCAGCAGCTGGTCGAGACCGGTGACGCCGAGGGCGCCGAGCGCTGGACGTCCGCGTGCCCGTTGCCGGACAAGGGTTTCTACTTCGCGCCGACGGTGTTCTCCAACGTGTCGCAGGCGATGCGGATCGCCCGTGAGGAGATCTTCGGGCCGGTGCTGTCGGTGCTCACGTTCCGCACGCCGGACGAGGCGGTGGCCAAGGCGAACAACACGCCGTACGGGCTGTCCGCCGGCATCTGGACCGAGAAGGGGTCGCGCATCCTGTGGGCGGCGCAGAAGATGCGCGCCGGCGTGGTGTGGGCCAACACGTTCAACCGCTTCGACCCGACCGCCCCGTTCGGCGGCTACCAGGAGTCGGGCTTCGGCCGCGAGGGCGGTCGCACCGGGCTGGAGGCGTACCTCGATGTCTGATCGGATTTCGCTCGGCAAGACCGAGAACCGGATCGCGGTCGCGAAGACGTACAAGCTGTACATCGGGGGCGCGTTCCCGCGGTCCGAGTCCGGCCGGTCGTACCCGGTGGTCGACGCGAAGGGCGCGTTCCTGGCCAACGCGGCGCAGGGGTCGCGCAAGGACGCGCGGGACGCGGTCACGGCGGCGCGCAAGGCGTTCCCGGGCTGGTCCGGCGCGACGGCGTACAACCGCGGTCAGGTGCTGTACCGGGTGGCCGAGGTGCTGGAGGGTCGCCGGGAGCAGTTCGTCGCCGACGTGGCCGCGTGCGAGGGCGTCGCGGTGAAGAAGGCGCAGTCGTTGGTGGACACGGCGATCGACCGGTGGGTCTGGTACGCGGGGTGGACCGACAAGGTGGCCACCGTGCTGGGCGGGACGAACCCGGTGGCGGGGCCGTACTTCTCGTTCTCGATGCCGGAGCCGACGGGTGTGGTGGCCGTGCTGGCGCCGCAGCAGTCGTCGCTGCTGGGGCTGATCAGCGTGGTGGCGCCGGTGATCGCGACCGGGAACACGGCGGTGGTCGTCAGCTCGCAGGACCGGCCGTTGCCCGCGGTGACGTTGTCGGAGGTGCTGGCCACGTCCGACCTGCCGGGTGGTGTGGTGAACGTGCTGACCGGGCGTACGGCGGAGATCGCGCCTTGGCTGGCTTCGCACGCGGACGTGAACGCGTTGGACTTGACCGGTGCGCCGGAGTCGACGCGGGCCGACCTGGAGCGGTCGGCGGCCGGGACGGTGAAGCGGGTGCTGCGGTCGCGGCCTTCGGAGGACTTCACCCGTGAGCCGGACTTGGCGCGGCTGCGGTCGTTCCTGGAGATCAAGACGGTCTGGCACCCGATGGGCGTGTAGCCGTCGGCTAGCGGCGGCAGTTAACGGCGGCAGTTAACGGCGGCAGCCGAACAAGCTGTAGCCGAGCAGGCCGGTGCAGCCCAGCACGATCGCGGTGATGGTGGCCGAGGTGGTGTCGACGGGTTGCACCGGCCAGCTCAGCAGGCGGCTGAGCCAGTGGTCGTCGCCGGGTGGGACCACGAGCGTCACGCCGGTCCAGCCGATCGGCAACGCCCACGCGGCCTGTGAGCCGAGGAGCAGCGCGCCCAGTGCGGCCAGGCCGCCGAGACCGACGACGTTCCGGAGCACGAACGCGTCCGGTGCGATCGGGTCGGTTATCACGTCGACGGCGAGCAGCAGTGCGGCGATGAACGTGCAGCCGAACAGCAGGTGTGCGGCCCGGCGCGGTGGCCAGCCGAACGCGGCCGTGCGGTCGAGCGCCCGGTCGTGCCCGGCGAGGCCGGTGGCCAGGGCCGCGACTCCGACGGCCGCGGCGAAGGCGGCGAACCGCGGGCCGCCGTAGGCCGGGGCGAGGGCGGCGAACCCGGCCACCACCACCAGCACGACGGCCGCCGCCACCGGAACCTGCCGGGAACGCGCGTAGAGCAGCAACCACCGGGTCACGCCGCACTCCGTTCTGAGCGTTGAATTCGGGTGTTCCGAACGTAGGACTCACGCGTTCTGAACGTAGGACTCACGCGGTTAGGGTGGTCAGGGCGTCGCCGCTGCACGCTGCTTGGACCTCGCGCGCGGCTTGGACGCGGGCCGTTTGTTCGGCCTCGGGCAGGGCCCGCAGGGCCGTCCAGGCCTGGCTGGCCAGCGCGTCGATCTCCCCTCCCAACCAGGCCCGGTACCGCGGCAGCGGCTCCAGGCGACCGGTCAGCCACGCCGCCATCACGGTGCGCGCGGCCACCTCACGTGCCACGGACTCCGGGATGTAGTCGCCGTAGCACGTCCGCACGCCCGCGCCGGCGAGCATGTACGTCGTCACCTGCTCGGACGTCGGCGGCGTCTTGCGGAAGTACGTGAACTCGTCCAAGTCCACCCACACGGCGTCCGTGGGCTCCGGTCCGCGCCCTTCCAGCTGCACCACGTCCGTCTTCGTCACCACCACTTCCCGCACCGACGTCGGCGGCGAAGGCAGCTTCGCCAGCAACCGCAACGCCTCCCGCGCCGGCCCGGCCAACGCCGCCCGTTCCCGCTCGTGCGCCCGGGTCAGGCACAGCTGTTCCGCGCACACCAGCTCCGCGGCCACCGGATCAGCCGCCCTGGCCTCCTCCGGCGTGGCCGGCATCAGCGGCACCACGACGGCGCCCGCCACCAGCAACGGCAGCACCGCCCACCGCCGCCGTCGCCGCAACGCCGCCAGCAGGAACCCGGCCAGCGCCACCCCCGTGAACCACACCGCCTCCGACGCGCTCACCGAACCCGCCACCGTCGCGTAGACCGTCGTCGGCAACGGCACCGAAGGCAGCAGCACGGTCAAGGGGAAACCGTCCTCCGTCCGCCCCAACCCCAGCGTCATCAGGGCCACCCCGGCGGCCGCCACCACGGGCGGCACCAACGGCGACGGCACGAGCCGGCCGAGCCCCACGCCCAACCAGGCCGCAGCGACCAACGACAACGCACCCACCAGGAGGACCGGCAGCCAGCCCCAGTGGAAGTAGTCCGTCGCCGACGACACCTGCACCGCGCCGACCGCGAACACCACCGCGTACCCCGCGACCACCCCGAACGCCAACGCGCCGAGCGTCCACCCCACCCGTTGCGCGCGTGGTCGTGGCGTGGACGCGAACAGCTCGTCCACCCCGGACCGCCGGTCCCGCAACCCCTGCAACGCGCCCGCGCCGAGCGTCAGCGGCCACGAGAACAGCAGCATGAACCGGATCCACTCGGCCATCGTCGTCCACTGCCGCGTCCACGCCGTGCTGACCTTCGTCGACGGCCCCCAGCTCAGCATGCCCACCGTGAGCAGCACGATCAGCACGCCGACCACCAGCGCGGTGGTCCGCTTCAGCTCGATCCCGAGAATCCTCACCAGCCACCAGCCTCACCGAGCAGGGCCGAGTACCCGCGTTCCAGCGGGCTGTCGCCGACGTCGTCCGGCCCACCGGCGGCGGCCAGGTCGTCCGGCGTGCCCTGGAACACGAGCCGTCCGGCGTTGACCAGCACCACGTCCGTGCAGGCCGCCGCGACGTCCTCGACCAGGTGCGTCGACACGACCACGCACGAGTCGGAACCCAACTCCTGCAACAACTCCCGGAACCGGACCCGTTGACCGGGGTCGAGCCCGGCGGTCGGCTCGTCCAGCAGCAGCACCTCGGGGTCGTTCACGATGGCCTGCGCGATACCGGCCCGCCGCACCATGCCGCCGGACAGCGTCTTCATCCGGTCGTCCGCGCGGTCGGCCAGCCCGACCCGTTCGACGGCACGCTGCACCGCGCCGGGGATGTCCCGCTTGGGCACCTCCTTGAGCCACGCCATGTACTCGACGAACTCCCGCACGGTGAACCGCTTGTAGTAGCCGAAGTCCTGCGGCAGGTACCCGAGCGCCCGGCGCAGTCCGCGCAGGTCGACCTGTCCGGACACCGGCGAGCCGAGCACCTCCAACGTCCCGGACACGGGCCGCAGCACCGTCGCCAACGACCGGATCAGCGTGGTCTTGCCCGCGCCGTTCGGGCCGAGCAGCCCGTGCACACCCCGGCCCAGCCGCAGGTCGAGCCCGTCCACCGCCATCGTCCGGCCCGCACGCACGCGCAGGCCCTCCGCCTTGACCTGCCAGGCGTACTTCGTCGGCGCGACTTCCGCCGCGTTCACCGCACGTGCCACGTCCCCTACCTCCGTCACAGTCGCGCGTAGGCCGCGGACCTGAAGAACACGGCGGCGGCGCCCCCGACGAGCACCGCCGCCCACGCGGGCGACGCACCGGGCGCGAGCACGCCGGGCACACCGCCGAGCACCACTGCCGGACCGATCACCAGCACCGCCCACGTGGCGGCGGTGGCGACGGCGGCCCGGCGAATCCCGATCACGCCGCCGAGCGCGAGCGTCACGGACGTGACGCCCAGGCACGGCAGCAGCCAGTACGCGGGTGACGCGCCGGTCAGCCAGCCACCCACCAGCAACGCGGGCAGCACCGCCACCAGCACCGCGACCGTCCGGCGCAGCACGAGTCGCAGACCGGCCCGCGCGGTCGACACGACCAGCTCGTAGGCCGGGTCCATGGCCCGCGACCAGGCCGCGGCCACGCCCAGCACCGGCACGATCGGCGCGACCAGCAACACGGCGGACGACACCGACCTCGACTCGAGCAGCCCGTCCACCGACAGGGCCGCCAACACCACGAACGCGGTCATGGCCAGCCACGGCAGGAACGCCGGCGTCGCCCACCGCGCGAACCGACCACGTCCGCGCACCGGTGTTCCGGTCGGCTCCAACCCCGCCCACACGGCTGCCGTCAACGCCGTGACCTGCGGTGGAGCCACGTCGGCCAGTCGCAGCCGGCACAGCTCGCAGGTCTCCAGGTGCGCTTCGACCGCCCACAGCCGGTCAGCGGGCAGCTCGTCGCCCGACGCGTAACGGGCGATCAACTCGGCGGACGCGTGCTCGCTCATGACAGTGCCTCCCGCATCGCGATCCGAGCCCGCCGGGCGCGGGTCTTGACGGTGCCCTCCGGCAGTCCGAGCAGCACCGCGGTCTCCCGCACGCTCAACCCGTCCAGCACCATCGCCTGGAGCACCTGCCGCAGCTCCGGCGCCAAGTCGCGCAGCGCGCCGCCGACGTCGTCGCTCAACGCCCCCGCCAGCACCTCGTCCTCGGCGGCGGGCGCGGTCTCGGCCACCGGCACCGGCCGGGCCTGGTGCGCGCGGCGGCGGAACGCGTCGACCAGCCGGCGGGCCGCGATCGTCCACAGCCAGCCGACCGCCGTGCCGTCGACCGCCGCGCCCGCGAACGACCCCGCCGCCCGCCACACCGCCAGGTACGTCTCCTGCATGACCTCGGCGACGATCTGCTCGTCGGCGCAGCGGCGGCGCAACCGCACCGCAAGCCACGGCGACGTGCGCCGGTAGAGCTCTTCGAACGCAGCACGGTCGCCACGGGCCACCGCGCGGACCAACTGCTCCTCGTTCACATCCGGCAAGACGGCCGCCCGAGGGAATCGGTTCTCAGATCAGAGTGACGTGTGTCACACAGGCTAGGCGGGGGTCGTCACGCCGTCGAACAGCTCGCGTAACAGGTCCGCCGACGTGATCATGCTCAGCCGGCACGCCTCGTTGAACGCCCCGCGTTCCAGCGTGTGGACGGCCACCTGCCACCCGGCTTCCCGGGCCAACTGCTGGAAAAACGCGCGCTGCGTGCGCCCGTTACCCTCCCTGAACGGGTGCAGGGCGTTGACCTCCGCGTAGTAATACGTGAATCGGTCGAGGAACCGATGCCGCTCGAGGTCGCGGAGGTAGTCATCCTTCTTCAACTCGTCGAATACCCACTGCGCATAGGCTTCGACCTGCCGCCAGGCCGCGAACATCGACCCTTTGGCAATGTCGACCCGCCGGACCTCGCCAGCCCACGGGTAGAAATCCCCGAAGATGCGGCGGTGGAACGCCTGGAGATGAGCCAGGTCGTAAGGGCCGGGCAAGGGCGCCATCGTCAGTTCATCGACGCGCATGGTGCTCAGCCGCATCTCGGCGCGGTCGCACTCTTCCTTGTTCGTCAACCCGAAGGCATTGCGCAGCACTCCGGACACCGGGTCCAGATAAGGGTCCTCGAAGGTCACGACCGGCGCAGCGCCTCGATCTCCCTGGCGATCGCCTCGTCCATGGTCAACTCACCGGCCGCAACCGCGCGCAGGGTCGCCACCAGGTCGTCCGGGACTTCCAGCCCTTCCAACCGGGCGCTGCCAACGGCCACGGCGATCGCTTCCTCGGGGGTGCTGGTCAGCCTGCGGAAATACCGCGCCATCACCTCGTGGGACAACGGCGTGCTGCTCGGTTCGGACGGCGGCAGGCCATCCCGCGCCGCCCGCCACGGCTCCTCGGCATGCGCCATGTCGCTCAACTCGTGCCGGCTGAAGTGCCCGTACCGCTCGACCACCGACCGCACGACCGACCGTTCACGTTCGGTCAGGCTGCCCGGATCGCCCTCTTCCCAGGCGCAGACCTCGGACTGGCCCTGGTGCCGGAAGTAGACGTCGGGCACCACCGGACCTCGACGCCAGGCTTCGATGCGTGCGGTGAACAGCGGCTCGTCGTACTTGGCCAGGTGCCACGCCTGGGTGTAGTAGAGGAGCTTCTGGAGCTTCATCGGCGACTCGGGGCCGGTGGCGTCGAGTACGGCTGCGGCCACGTCGTGGACGTCCGCCATGCCACCTCCAGCGAGTGCTCTGAGCTGCGGTAACCCATTCTACCGGAGATCGTGGCGGAATGGGTCAGCTGCGGCGGTCGCGGAGCCTGGTGAGGGCGAGGGCGATCCCGCCGGACAGGACGAGCAGTCCGCCCAACGTCAGCAGGCCGCGGACGGAGGTGCCGGTGGCGGCGAGTTGGTCGTCATCGCCGCCGGGTTGAACGGCCGCCGGGTGGGTGGTGGTGGTCCCGATGCTGGAACCGGCCGTCGTGGTCGACGCGGTGGTCGACGCGGTGGTGGATCCAGTGGTGGACACGGTGGTCGACACGGTGGGTCCGGTCGTGGTCGTGGTGGGGGCCGTCGTGGTCGACCCGCTGGAGGTCGTGGTCGGGCCAGTCGTGGTCGGACCAGTGGTGGTTGTCGTCGCGCCGGTGGTGGTTGTCGTGGTCGGGGCCGTGGTGGTGGTGGTGGTCGGCGCGGTCGTGGTGGTGGTGGTGGTTGTCGTCGGCGCCGTCGTAGTGGTCGTCGGCTGAGTTGTTGTGGTGGTGGGTGCCGTGGTGGTCGTGGTCGGCGCAGTTGTTGTGGTGGTCGGTGCGGTGGTGGTCGTGGTGGTCGGGGTGGTCGTCGTCGTGGGGCTGGTGCCGCAGGTGGTGACGATGTTGTCGAACGGCGCGTTGTGGATCTCGCCGCCGCTGCCTTCCGTCGCACCGCCGTGCACCAACGACCGGACCACCACAGCACCCTCGATGTTGGACGGGCTGAGGTCCACCAGGGTCGCGTTCGGCGCGTAGATCGTGCCCCACACCGTGGGCGAGTTCGGCGGCAGCGTGATGGTCCCCGACGTGGTGAAGTTCCACAGCACGTGCCGCGACGCCTCGGCGCCCTGCCAGCTCGGGTTCGGCGGGTCGAAGGTGTAGTCGCCGGCCACGTCGACGTTGATGATCAACCACGCCTCGGCGCCGGGCTGCAGGTAACCGTTGCGCGGGTTGATGTTGTCCAGTGCGCTGATCTGGGCGGGGGTCAGGGTCAGCACGTTCTGGCCCGGCTGGAGGCCGAGGGTCGCGTTCGGATCGGTGCCGTTCCACGGACCTTGCCCGTTCTGGTCCGTCAACGTGACGGTCGACGGGCACGCGAACATCTCCGCGTTGAGCCCCCGGTACGTCGAGAACAGCGACGCGAAGTCGAACCCGCTCGGCCCGCCGACCGACTCTGCCGGCTGCGAGGTCTGGATCGAGATGCCGGGCGTGTTCCCCGCGCCGGCCCCGTCGGGCACGACCCACGTCACGCCGCCGGACGGCAGCACGTCCGCCGCGCTCAGATCACCGATCTTGGCGTAGGAGTTGTTGAGCACGCTCAGCGTTCCCGTGCTCCCGGCGAAGTCCGGCGCGCCGCCGATCACCAGGCTCGTCGGCTGGGTGTCACCGGCCAGGACGTAGGTCCCAGGGTTGTTGGGTCCCGCGTTGTACTGGCGGAACCTGACGTCGCCGCCGATCGCCATCGGACCCTCGGTCTCGTTCTCGTACAACCCGGCGTCGCCTTCGACCAGCACGAGGAACCCGTGGCTCGGGTCCGCGTACACATCGCCCGGCGCGACCGGCCGCAACGGGTTCGCCACCGCCTGGAGCCTGGCCGCGGACTGACCGGGGCTCGCCCACCCGATCGCGAGGACGGCGACACCCGCTGCGAGACCTACGGCTCCGACGCGGCTGATCTGCATGTCCGGCTCCCGGGTAAGGATCGACAAACCCGCCAGCAGCCAACGTCAACTCCCCGGCTCCGGCACGCCGAGACATCAAGGTTCACCTGCTGGAGTGATCTCCAGTCAGTCGGTGCGCCAGCCGAGCCGGCCGTCCGTGGTGACCAACGGCTCGCAGTGGCCGAGCCGGCCCCAGTGCTCCAGCGCGGTCGCCACCTCGTCCAGCATCTCGTCCAGGCTGGTCCACTCCGGCTTCAGCATCTCGCCCGCCTGCCGGTCCCACTCGACCACGCACCCGCACAGCACACCCGGCCGCAGGTCGACCGCCAACGCGTCACCGCACCCGTCGAACGCGATCGGCAACCACATCGGGTGAAAGCCCAACGTCGGCGTGCCGGCCTCCGAGTCGAGGTCCACCGGCCAGAACCGCTCCTTCAGCCGCCACGACCGCAGCGCGTTGGACGGGCCGAGCGGCGTGTAGAACGGCGGCAGCACCTCGGCGAACGCCAGATTCGCGGTGCCGCCGCACACCGCCCACCACGAACGCAGGTCGTCCGGCGGCGCCAGTCCGCTCGCAAGCGCCAGCGCCTCGACCGCGGCGTCGTCCTCCGGGGGCACGAACGCCGACACGGTCGAGGGGGCGTGGTGGTCGAGCCACGCCACGATCCGTTCCCAATGGCGCAAAACACCCACGCACACATGATCAGGTAGCGACACCGCCGGTGGTACCGCCCATCGGGGCAGGATCTCGCCGAACGCCGCACAACCCGGGTCCCGATCGGGCAGGATCGCGGTCGCACGGCACCCAAAGGGGGACGAAGGTGGAACGGGGTTTCGGCGTCGACACCGCGGCGCTGTCGACATACGGCGGCACGGCCGCGGGTCTGGCGAGCGAGGTCGGCGCGATCGGCACGTCCACGTTGGCGGGCACGACGTCGTTGGCCGCGGGCAGTTTCGGCAAGATCGGCGACGAGGTCGGGTTGGGCGCGGCGTTCCAGCGCGCGGCACAGGCCCAAGTGGACGGTGTGGCCGCCGCGTCGGCCGGGTTGTCCGCGTTCGCCACCGCCGTGCGGCAGACCGGCGAGGCGTACGGGGAGCAGGAGGCGCGGAACAGCGCCGACATCAACCGCGCGGCCCAGGTCTGACGTGGACGTCGGAGGCTTCCTGGCGGCCCTGGTCCAGCCGATGAAGGACCACCTGGCCAAGCTCGACGGCGACACGGGCGGCGCGACGAGCGCGGCGGACGCGTTCGGTCGGGCGTCCTCGGCGTTGACCGAGATCGACGGCAGGCACACGGGCGCGGCGAACTCCGCGATGGCCGACTGGTACGGCGAGAAGGCGAACGCGTTCCAGGCCCGCGTGTCGGCTTTCTCCGGCGACGTGGGCACGTTGGCGCGCAACGCGACGACCACCCAGCAGGCCGCGACGACGGCCGTGACCGCGGTGACGTCCGGCAAGACCGCGATCCAGGGCTTGATCGACGAGTTCACCGGCTGGGCGTGGCCCCGGTTGGCGGCGGCCGTGGCGGCGGGCGTGTTCGGCGGGATCGGCGCGGTCCTCGCGGTGGCGGCGGAGGTGACCGCCAAGGCCCGTGACTACGAGGGCAAGACGGCTCAGGAGCTGGAGAAGGTTCGCACTGAGCTGACGAACGTCGTCACGCAGTTGCAGGGCTTGGCGCATCCGAACTTCGCCGGGCTCGGCGATCCGATCGGCGCGGAGAGCGGCGGCACCACGTCGACGTCGTCGGCGAGCGGTGACGACGGCGGACGTCAGTCCTCTTCGACCGGTGGCAGCGGCGGTAGCGACACCGGAGGCGGCGGTAGTGGTGGAGGCGGCGGTGGTGGAGGTGGAGCCGGCGGCGGTGCTACAGGGCCGCGCCTGCCGGTGGCCATCCCGCCACAGCCCGGCACCGGCGTCGGCGTGAACCTGCCGGACGGCAGCTCCGCCGAGGCGCCCAACGAGACCGCCGCACGGGCCGTGCGCAACGCGTTGTCCGCCTTGGGAACCCCGTACGTGTGGGGTGGCGCGAACCCGCCGCAGGGCACCGATTGCAGCGGCCTGACCCAGTGGGCGTACGGGGGCGCGGGGTTCGACATCCCGCGGCCGGCTTCGTCGCAGGCGATGGGCGCGTCCGTGCCGCCGGACCAGCTGCTGCCGGGTGACCTGGTGGTGTGGGACGGGCACGTGGCGATGGTGATCGGCAACGGGCAGATGGTGGAGGCGGGCGACCCGGTGCAGGTGGGCGCGATCCGCACGAGCAACAGCGGCATGGGCTTCATGGGCTTCTACCGACCGACGGGCTGAGGACGTGGACGAGACGGAGCGGGCGGCCCGGCGGGTCGCGGACACCGAGCGGCAGGTCGCCGAGCACGTGGCGCGCACCGGGCCGGTGCTCGGCCGGGCGTCGTCACCGGACGGCGCGGTCACCGTCGTGGCGGTGCCCGGCGGCCCGCCGCAGGACGTGCGGATCGCGCCCGGAGCGTTGAACATGGGGCCACGGGCGTTGGCGGACGAGATCCTGCGCGTGTCCGCGCGGGCGTCCCGGGACGCCACCACCCGGATGCACCGGACGTTGGAACGGGTGGCGGATCCGGCGGCGGTGCGGGCGTTGGCCGAGATCGGCTTCGAACGCGGTCCGGACGACGACGATTTCGACGGCTCGTACCTGAGGGGTTCGCGGTGACGCAGGAGCAACGACTCGCGGCGGCCGAGGGTCTGACCGAGGTGCTGGCCCGCACGACGGGCTCGGCCGAGCACCCGACCGGCCTGGCCCGCGCCACGGCGACCGCGACGGGTGAGTTGAGGGCGCTCGACCTGCACCCGAACGCGTTGGCCCAGGGGCCGGACGCGGTGGGCAGGCTGGTCGTGGAGACGGCCCGGCTGGCGACCGACGCGGCCGTGCAGAAGAGCTACAACGAGCTGGCCAAGTCGTTGGGCGACAGCATGGCCATGGCGGTGGAGGCCTTCGCCGGCCCGCCGCCTCTCAAGACAGCGGTTCCGGTCGCGGCTCCGGTCGCGGTTCCAGGTGGGCAGCCGGCCGGTGACCAGGCCGGACGTGGTGAACAGGGCCGGCCCGGAGGACAATCGAGGACGCCCGGCCCGCCCGCGCCACCGTGGGCCGGGCAGCGGCAGAGTCGGCCCGCGGCCCGTCCGGAGCCCGCGGAAACGGACGATGACGACTACTTCGCCGACCCTTTCCGTGGTCAACGGCAGTAGTGCGTGATCGACCCCGTACTCTTGCCCCCGCATCGCAAAGGGGCATGGCGTGACCGGGAGGTCGGATGGCACAGGACATCGTCCCGATCGAGCTGGGGCTCACTCAGGGTGATGTTGTCACCCTATGGGCTCCGCGCTGGCGGGAAGAGGGCGAGGAGTGGGAGGCATTCCTCGGCCACGAGGAGGACCTGTACGCCTTTCCGGATGCCGCGCACCTCGCGGCGTTCGTGCGCAAGGCCGAAGAGCACGACCTGACCGACCACCCGGCGTGGCACGTGGTGCCGGCGCTGTCGGTCGGCGAGCTGTCGCCGGACGACAACCACCAGTTCGACCTGGTCGGCGTGCCGGAGCTGGTCGCCGAGGAGCCCGACACCTGGGTCATCGGCGAGCTGGCCGACGTGGTCTCGATCGTGCGGTCGCTGGCCGACGTGTGCGACCTGGAGAAGGTGCACGAGATCCTGGACTCGGCGGAGGGCTTCTCGCTGCTGCCGCAGGGCACGCTGCCGTTCACCGGCCGCGAGGGTCAGGCGCTGTGGACCGAGATCGCCGAGGTCGTCTCCGAGAAGTGGGACGAGGTGCTGGACGCGATCGACGAGGTCGTGAACACGCCCGACGTCGACGAGACCGAGCTGAAGGCCGCCCAGGAGGAGTTGGCCGCCTTCGAGGAGGCCAACGCCGCGGCGGCGGTCGCCAAGTCCGAGTCGGAGGGCGACGAGGACGAGGACGGCGAGCCGGTCGGGTTCTGGGCCGAGGTCGGCATCGACCCGATCAAGATCATCACCAGCGCGGGCGAGTACTACACGCTGCGCTGCTACCTGGACGACCAGCCGGTGTTCCTCGGTCGCAAGGGCAAGATCGACGTGTTCGGCTCGCCGCGCGCGTTGGCCCGGTTCATCGTCGAGGCCGACGACAACGACCTGGCCGAGGTGTCGACCTGGGGTGAGCTGGTGACCAAGGCGACCGGCGGCGACCTGGAGGTCGAGGTCGACCCGGACAACGTCTACGTGCTCACCGGCCTGGACGAGGACATCGCCGACGGTCCGGACGGCATCGACGCGACGCAGCTCGACCTCGTGGTGGAACTGCTCGAGGACACGGGCGAGTGGGCGAACGACGACACCGTGAAGGTGGCGCTGAACCAGTCCGAGCGGCTGGGGTGGCTGGTGTCGTACGTGCTCAAGCCCGACCCCACCCGGTTGGCGCCCAGCGCTCCGTTCGACGACGAGCAGGTGGCGTGGCGGAACCTGGTGGCGTCGTTCGAGGACCGGCTCAAGGTGCACTAGCCGTCAGGTAGGCGTTACGCAATAAAGGTCGCGGGCTCCGATGGGGCCCGCGACCTTTAGTTTTGTGGCCCGGTGACTCGGGTTTTACTGCTTCTTGAGAGGGTTCTACTGCGTCTTGAGAGCGGCGTACGCGGGCTCGATGACGTCCTGGATCAGGGCGCGGCGCTCGTCGTGCGTGATGAACGCGCCCTTGGCGGCGTTGACGGTGACCTTGCACAGGTCTTCCCAGCCGAACCCGAAGTGCTCGACCACGGTGGCGAACTCGCTCGTCATCGACACCTGGCTCATCAGCCGGTTGTCGGTGTTCACGGTGACCCGGAAGCCCAGGTCCGCCATCCGCTTGATCGGGTGCTCGGACAGCGACCGCACCGCGCCGGTGTGCACGTTCGACGTCGGGCACATCTCCAGCGCGATGCGGCGGTCCCGCACGTAGGCGGCGAGGTGGCCGACCTCGTCGCCCTTGATGTCCTCGGCCAGCCGCACGCCGTGGCCGAGCCGTTCCGCGCCCGCGAGCTGCACGGCCTCCCAGGCCGACTCGGCGCCCGACGCCTCGGCGGCGTGGATGGTGAAGTGCGCGTTCTGCTGCCGCAGGTACTCGAACGCGGACAGCTCCTTGCTGGGCGGGAACCCGATCTCGGGGCCCGCGATGTCGAAGCCGACCACGCCCGCGTCCCGGTAGCGGACCACCAGGTCGGCGATGCGCTGCCAGCCGTCGTTCTGGCGCATCGCGCACAGCAGCGTGCCGACCTTGATCCGACCGCCGGACGCGGCCTCGCCGAGGCGGAAGCCCTCCTGCACGGCCTCCACGGCCTGCTCGAGGCTCAGGCCCTTCTCGGTGAACAGCTCCGGGGCGTAGCGGATCTCGGCGTAGACGACGCCGTCGTCGGCGAGGTCCTGCACGGCTTCGGAGGCGACGCGGACCAGCGCGGCCTCGTCCTGCATGACGCCGCAGGTGTGCGCGAAGCCTTCGAGGTAGCGGACCAGCGAGCCCGAGTTGGCGTTGTCTCGGAACCAGGCGCCCAGTGCCACCGGGTCGGTGGTGGGCAGGCCCTGGTGGCCGCAGGCTTCGGCGAGTTCGATCACCGTCTGGGGGCGGAGGCCACCGTCGAGGTGGTCGTGCAGCAGCACCTTCGGCGCGCTGCGGAGGGCCTCCTGGGTAAGCGGGGTCGACATGGGCGTCACCGTATACCGGTGACACGCCGTGTCGGTCCGCGGTGGAATGATCTTGTCAGGGTATGATCAGCCCTGAGTGACGCGATGTGTGAAGAACCACTCGCATGGCTGCCTTGTCACCGTTGTGGATCCGTGATGGAGAACTTTCCGCTACCGCCACCACGGCTTTAGTCACTCGCACGGCGGATGCTCACGCGGCGCGCTCACGAGCCCTCGTCCCGTTACCTTGAGGTACAACCGCTCGTTGTCACTCGAACGGACTACACGCAAGGCCGGTACGGGCGGCCCCTGACGGGGGGCGCTACTGCGCACCACCCCAACCTGGCTAGGCTCCCGGAGGTCTCCCCTCCCCTGGACGAAGGCACCCGAGCCGTGAACGAGAACAACAACTCCACGATGTCCTTCGATCGGATGCGCAACATGCTCACGCGCGCCGCGGAGATTCGTGAGAGCGAACAGCAGCAGATCTTCGACGCACTGGACGAGATCCACGCGAGGATGTCCCCGCTCGAATCGCTGGGTTCCGTTCGCAAGCGCCTGTCCGAGCTGCCCGACCGGAACGAGGTCAGCGTGCTGGCCGAGCGCCTGGACGAGGCGCTGGCCAGGCTGGAGGCGCAGGACAACGCGGTCCAGGGCATCGGGCGGGCCGTCGAAGGCCTGGTCGACAAGCTGGCCAAGCCGTTCGCGCAGCTCGACGGTCGGCTCGACGGGGTGGCGGGCCGGTTCGAGGGTGTCGCCGGGCGGATGGACGGGCTGGAGGACAAGCTCTCCCACATCCACAAGCGCCTCGACGACCTCGACGGGCACCTGGACAAGCAGGACGGCAAGGTCGAGCAGGTGCCGGCGGCGGTGACCGGGCCGCTGCGCGAGCGCATCGAGGCGCTGGAAGCCGCGCTGCGCGGGCGTCTGGACGAGGTGGACGAGGGCGTTCACGAGCACTTGGACGGCACGCGTGAGGCGTTGCAGCGTTCGGTGACGGAGTCGAGCACCACCCTGCACGGCAAGCTGGACGAGACGCGCGGTCAGATCGACACCACGCGGGACGGGTTGCAGGCGACGCTGACCGAGACCCGTGACTCGCTCACGGCGTCGTTGGCGGACACTCGGACGACGATGAACGGCAAGCTGGACGAGGCCCGTGAGGCGCTGCACGCGGCGCTGGACGAGACCCGTGACCAGGTCGACGCGACGGACCGGCTGGAGGCGCTGGCGCAGCGCTTGGAGCAGGTCACGTCACGGCTCGACACGATGACGACGCGTCTCGACTCGGTCGAGGACGACTTCGCGGCGCGGCTCGGCGAGCTGTCCGGTGTGGTGGAGCAGGGGATCGCCAAGGTCGAGGGCACCCTGTCCACGCGGCCGGACACGGAGTCGTTGACCGGGCTGGTGCGCAAGAGCAACCAGGAGTCGGAGCAGCGCATCGGCGGGCAGTTGGACGAGGCGATGGCGACCTTCGCCGAGCTGATCCTCGGTGGCGGATCCCCCACGCCACCCCCGCCCCCCACCGCCCTGCCCCGGCCGCAGCGGCGGACGCGGAAGAACGGGCCCAAGCCCAGCGACAACCGGAACGTGGACGACGACGATCTGACCGCCGAAGGCGCCTGATCGCTGGTCACTGGCGATGAAGGCCCGGCCCGCTTTCCGCGGGCCGGGCCTTTTCCATCGTGAGCTGCTCTCAGCCCTTCCCAGTCGACCCGCGCCGCGAACCACTGGCCGCTCGCCCGACAGCGGCCTGGCCGGCGGGTAGTCAGAGGCCGGCCGGCACCAGGGTCAGCCGCGGATGGTGTCGATTACCAGGGGGGTGCGGGTGGGTGGGGTTTCGCCGATTTCGTGGCCGCCGGTCAGGGATTCGAGGGCGGCGGGGATGGCGTCCGGGGTTTCGGTGTAGAGCTCCAGCAGTGGTTGGTCCTTGGTCACCTTGTCGCCTGGCTTGGCCAGGCACAGGATTCCGGCTCCCGGCTGGACCGGGTCTTCCTTGCGGGCACGGCCTGCGCCCAGGCGCCATGCGGCCACGCCTACCGCGTAGGCGTCCAACTTGGTCAGGTAGCCGTCTGAAGTAGCGGTGACTACGTGCTTGTGTTGTCCCACAGGGAGAGGGGCGTCCGGGTCGCCGCCTTGTGCGCGGATCATGCGGGCCCACGTCTCGTAGGCCTCACCGGACGCCAGGACTGCTGCCGGGTCCGCCGAAATGCCTGCGCGGGAGAGCATTTCCTTTGCCAGGGCCACGGTCAGCTCGATGATGTCCGCCGGGCCGCCGCCGCGCAGGACCTCGACGGACTCTGTCACCTCTACCGAGTTTCCGACCGCTCGCCCCAACGGGACGGACATGTCGGTCAAGAGTGCGCTGATCTTGAGGCCGTGGTCGACGCCGATGGAGACCAGGGCCGACGCGAGCGCGCGTGCCTGGTCCAGGGACTTCATGAACGCGCCGGAGCCGACCTTGACGTCCAGCACCAGCGCTTCCGCACCTTCGGCGATCTTCTTCGACATGATCGACGACGCGATCAGCGGAATCGCCTCTACGGTTGCCGTCACGTCGCGCAGTGCGTACAGCTTCTTGTCCGCGGGCGCGAGACCTGACGTGGCTGCGCAGATCACGGCCCCTACGGACCTGAGCTGCGACATCACCTCGTCCACCGACAACTGCGCCCGCCAACCGGGGATGGACTCCAGCTTGTCCAGCGTCCCGCCGGTGTGCCCGAGACCGCGCCCGGACAACTGCGGCACGGCCGCGCCGCAAGCGGCTACCAAGGGGGCCAGCGGCAGGGTGATCTTGTCGCCTACGCCGCCCGTCGAGTGCTTGTCCACGGTGGGACGTCCGACGTCCAGCGACAGCTTTTCGCCCGAGTCCACCATCGCGCGCGTCCACTGGGCGGTCTCGGCGGCGTCCATCCCGTTCAGGAAGATCGCCATGGCCAGCGCCGACATCTGCTCGTCGGCCACCGCCCCGCGGGTGTAGGCGTCGACCACCCAGTCGATCTGGGCATCGGTCAACCGGGCCCCGTCACGCTTGGCCCGGATCACGTCCACAGCGGTGTGGGTCGTCATGGGAGGTCCTCCGGGCCGAATGCGTCGGGCAGCACCGAGGTCATCGGCAGCACACCGGACGGCGTGTCGATCAGGCACGTGCCGCCGCCCAGCTCGTAGATCACCTGACGGCACCGGCCGCACGGCATGAGCAGGTCACCGGCGCCGCTGCGGCACGCCAGGGCCACCAGCTTGCCGCCGCCGGTCAGGAAGAACTGACCCGCCAACGTGCACTCGGCGCACAGGCCCACGCCGTAGGCGGCGTTCTCGACGTTGCAGCCGACGACGATCCGCCCGTCCGAGCACACCGCCGCCGCACCGACCTGCAACCCGCTGTACGGGCAGTAAGCGGACTGGGCGGCCTCGATGGCACGCGCCCGCAGCGAATCCCAGTCGATGTCAACCACGGCGGTACACCACCCCGTCGGCGGCGGGCATGCGCAATCGTTGGGACGCGACCGCCAGCACGATCAACGTCACCAGGTGCGGCGCGTAGGTCGTCAGCTCGCTCGGCACTTCGTCCACCGAGTAGTAGATTGCATACAGAAGACCTGCTGCCAGGATACCGAATGCGGCGGCGAACCACCGGCGGCGAACCAGCTGCCAGATCACGATGACCACCAGCAGCAGCACCGCGCCGTAAATCAGCGCCAGGAACGTCTTGCCACCGGAGCGGAGTTGAAGACCGTCGGCGTAGCCGAACAGGGCCGCGCCGCCGAGCAGCCCACCGGGCCGCCAGTTGCCGAAGATCATCGCGGCCAGGCCGATGAACCCGCGGCCGTTCGTCTGGCCTTCGAGGTACCCGGGCTGACCGGGGTTGAGCACGAGCGCCGCGCCACCGATACCGGCCAACGCGCCCGAGGCGATCACCGCGAGGTACTTGTACCGGTAGACGTTGACGCCCAACGACTCCGCCGCCACCGGGTTCTCACCGCACGACCGCAGCCTCAACCCGAACCGGGTCCGCCACAGCACCAGGTAGCTGCCGACCACCAGCAGGATCGCCAGCATCGTCAACGGCGACACACCGGTGATCAGCCCGCGCAGGATGCCCGCGACGTCCGACAGCCCGACCCGCTGCTGCGCCTCCAAGGTCCCGAGCCAGTCCGACAGCCCGGACGCCGAGTACGTGTCGAACTTCGGCACGGACGGCGACTCGCGCGGGTTGTGCGACAGCGGGAAGAAGATCAGCGTGGACAGGTACTTGGTCAACCCCGCCCCGAGCAGGTTGATCGCCACACCGGACACGATGTGGTTCACGCCGAACGTCACGGTCGCGATCGCGTGCAGCAACCCGCCCAGCGCACCGAACACGGCGGCCGATACCAACGCCGCCCACGGACCCCACTGGTACCCGGCCCACGCCGCGCCCCACGTGCCCATGATCATCATGCCTTCGAGGCCGATGTTCACCACGCCCGCGCGTTCCGCCCAGAGGCCGCCGAGGGCCGCCAGGAGGATCGGCAACGCCAGCCGCACCGCGGTCTGGATGGTGCCGGTTGACGTCAACTGCGGCACACCGGTCAGGTACGACGTGGTGGACAGCAGCACGACCGCGCCCGCCACGCCCAGCGCGCCGATGGCCCAGCCCGGGATCCGACGTGCACGACGAGGCGGCGGAACGGCCAGCGGAGCCTCGGCCGGATTCATCAACGAAGCACTCATGCCGCATCCACCGTCCCGAGCTGCCGACCGACCTGTCGCTGCTGAGCGGCCAGTTCGAACCGGCGGACCACCTCGTACGCGACGACGACCGACAGCACGATCGCCCCCTGCATGATCGTCACGATCTCCCTGGGCACGCCCACGTTGTCCAGCGCGAGGCCGGACTTGTCCAGGAACGCCCACAGCAAAGCACCGAACGCGATACCGCCCGGGTGGTTGCGCCCCAGCAACGCGATCGCGATACCGGAGAACCCGATCCCGGCCGGGAAGTTCAGGTTGTACGTGTGGTCGCGGCCCAGGATCTCGGGCATCGACACCAGACCCGCGATCGCGCCGGACAGCAGCATCGCGATCAGGATCATCTTCTTGGCGTTCACGCCACCGGCGGCAGCGGCCGTGGACGACTCGCCCGACGCCCGCAGTTCGAAGCCGAACCGGGTGCGGTTCATCATCACCCAGTAGCCGATGCCGAGCAGCGCGGCCAGGAACACCAGGCCGAACACCGTGCCGGACGAGCCGAACGAGATGCCGGGCACCCAGCCGCTGTGCGGGATCTCCGGCGTGCGGATGTTGTTGCCGCGCAACTCGCCGAACACGTCCGAGCCGATCAGGTACGCGGCCAGGCCGAGCGCCAGCCCGTTCATCATGATGGTCGAGATGACCTCGTTGACGCCGCGCGTGACCTTGAGGATCGCCGGGACCGCTGCCCACAGCGCGCCGGCGACGGCGGCCGTCAGGATGATCACCAGGGCGTGCAGTCCGGGCGGCAGCACGATCGAGCCGCCGACCACGGCCGCGACGACCGCGGCGACCCGGTACTGGCCCTCGACACCGATGTTGAACAGGTTCATCTGGAACCCGATCGCCACCGCGAGCGCCGCGATGTAGTAAGTGCCGGTGCTGTTGATGATGTCGACGGCGGTGGTGCCCTGACCGATCTGGCCCAGCATCACCCCGAACGCCCGCAGCGGGTTCGCGCCGGACACCATCAGCGCGATTCCGCACAGCAGGGCGGAGAACAGGATCGCCAGCACGGGCGGCAAGAGCTTGCCGCGCAACATTCCCATTACTCGCCTTCCGATTCCGACGCCTTCTCGGCGCCAGTGGCGTGCTCGGCGACGGCGGTGCTCGTGGCGCCCGCGCCGGTCATCGCACTGCCGAGGTCTTCCGGGGTGACCGTGGCCGGGTCGGCGTCCGCGACCAGGCGACCGCGCAGCATCACCCGGATGGTGTCGGACAGGCCGATCAGCTCGTCCAGGTCCGCCGAGATCAGCAGCACGGCCAGGCCGCGCGCGCGGGCGTTCTTGATCTCGTCCCAGATCAGGGCCTGCGCGCCGACGTCGACACCGCGGGTCGGGTGGGACGCGATGAGCAGCACCGGGTCACCGGACAGCTCACGGCCCACCACGAGCTTCTGCTGGTTGCCGCCGGACAGCGCGACGGCGGCGACGTCGATGCTCGGCGTGCGCACGTCGAAGTCCTCGACGATGCGCGCCGTGTCCTGCTTCGCGCCCGCGAGGTCCAGCCACTGGCCCTTCGAGACGGGACGGCGGGTCTGGTGGCCGAGGATGCGGTTCGCCCACAGCGGCTGCGTGAGCAGCAGGCCTTGGCGGTGCCGGTCCTCGGGGATGTAGCCGATGCCCGCTTCACGCCGTGCCAGCGTGCCCAGCCGGGTCACGTCGCGGTCGCCGACCAGCACGCGGCCGTGGTGGGCCTTGCGCATGCCCATGATCGTCTCGACCAGCTCGGTCTGGCCGTTGCCCTCGACGCCCGCGATGCCGAGGATCTCGCCCGCGCGCACCACCAGGTCGATGTTGTCCAGCACCGGCCGGGTGCCCTCGGCCGCGACCAGGCCCAGGTTCTCCACCCGCAGCACGACGCGGTCGGTGACCGTGGACTCGCGGGTCTCCGGGCTGGGCAGCTCGCTGCCGACCATCATCTCGGCCAACTGGCGGGAGCTGACCGTCTTCGGGTCCGCGGTGCCGACCGTGGTGCCGCGGCGGATGACCGTGACGGAGTCGGCGATCGCGCGCACCTCGTCGAGCTTGTGCGAGATGAACAGGAACGTGAAGCCCTGTTGCTGCATGCCGCGCAGGGTGGCGAACAGCTCGTCCACCTCCTGCGGCACGAGCACCGCGGTCGGCTCGTCCAGGATGATCACCTTGGCGCCGCGGTACAGCACCTTCAGGATCTCGACCCGCTGCCGGTCGGCCACGCCGAGGCGCTCGACCAGGACACCGGGGTCGACGGTCAGGCCGGTGGCCGCCGCCAACTCCTGGATGCGCTTGCGCGCCTTGCCGCCGATGCCGTGCAGCGACTCCGCGCCGAGCACGACGTTCTCCTGCACGGTCAGGTTGTCGGCGAGCATGAAGTGCTGGTGCACCATGCCGATGCCGGCCTTGATCGCGTCGGCGGGGGTGCGGAACCGGACCTGCTCGCCCGCCACTTCGATGGTGCCCTCGTCGGGCTGCTGCATCCCGTACAGGATCTTCATCAGGGTGGACTTGCCGGCGCCGTTCTCACCGCACAGCGCGTGCACTTCGCCGACCTGGACGCTGAGGTGGACGTCGCTGTTTGCGACGACACCGGGGAAGCGCTTGGTGATGCCCGACAGGACGACGGCAGGGGTGGGACTGCTCATGAAAGCTCCGTCTGATCTACGGCTGCCTGATCTGCGGCTGCGCCGGGGCTGACCACGCACTGGGCCCCGCGAGGGTTGCTCGCAGGGCCCAGTGCGCCGGAGGCCGGATGGGACTACGGCGCGGACTTGACCTTGATCTTGCCCTCGATGATCTGGGCCTTGTAGCCCTCGAGGACGCCCTTCAGGTTGTCGTCGATCTTGCCGCCGGAGGTGGCGTAGCCGACACCGTCGACGGACAGGTCGAACACCTTCGGCAGGCTCGCCAGGTCGTTCTTGGCGACCGCGCGGATGAGCTCGAACACCGCGACGTCGACCCGCTTGAGCATGGACGACACGATGACGTCCTTCGACTCCTCGACCGTCTTCTGGTTGTACTGGTCGGAGTCGACGCCGATCGCCTTGACGCCGGCCGTCTTCGCGGCCGAGAACACGCCCTTGCCGGACGCGCCGGCAGCGTGGTAGAGCACGTCGGCGCCGGACTCGATCTGACCGGTCGCGGCCTCGCCACCCTTGGTCGGGTCCTGGAAGCCGGTGAAGTCGCCCGCCGGGGTCAGGTACTTCTTCTCGATCTTGATGTCCGGCGCGGCGGCCTTGGCGCCCTGCTCGTAGCCGGCGTCGAACTTCTGGATCAGCGGGATCTCGACACCGCCGACGAAGCCGACGTGGCACTTCTTGGACTGGTAGGCGGCGATGACGCCCGCCAGGAAGGAGCCCTGCTCCTCGGCGAACAGCAGCGGAGTCACGTTCGCCGCGCCCTCGACCGCACCGTCCACGATCGCGAACTTGATGTTCGGGAACTCGGGCGCGACGACGGCCAGCGACTCGGCGTAGGCGAAGCCGACACCGATGATCGGGCTGAAGCCCTCGCTCGCGAGCTGGCGGAGCCGGGTGAGCTTGGCGTCCTCCGGCTCGTTCGGCGCGGCGGTCAGCTCCTTGACGTTCTCCGGCTTGATGCCCAGGTCTGCCTTGGCCTTGTCCAGGCCGGCCGCGGCGGAGTCGTTGAACGACGCGTCGCCCCGACCGCCGATGTCGTAAGCCAGGCCCACCTTCAGGGCGCTGCCGTCGACCTTCTCGTCCGAGGCGGCCTTGCTGGAGGTCGCGGCGGCTGCCGGCGGCTTGTCAGCCAGCTTGCAGCCCTCGGCGGTGTTGGTCGACCCGGACCCCTGGGTTCCGCCAGTGTCCTTGGCGCAGGCGGCCATCGACAGAACGCTGGTCAGCGCGATCGCGGCCACCGCGAGGCCACGCATTCGACGACGCACGGCTCGTCTCCCTCCCTGCTCGTCTAGGAGCAGACAAATGCCGACGGCGAGGCCGTCGGGGCTTCCGAGTGGCGAACCGTACCCCGTAGTAATGACACCCGCGCACGCACCGGTCCGCCGTGACCTAATCGTTGGTGGGAACACCACGGCCCGCCACTCGGCGTAGTTCACCCACTACGGCGTCGGACTGCCGCTTTGGTCGATCACCGCTGGTCCACGGCCGGCAGCCGGGCCGATCGGGCGGCGGGCGGACGGGGGTTCGGGACACCGCAGGCTCACCCGTTGGTGGGGCGTTGGGGCGGCGTTGGCGGTCTCGGGTCGACTCAGGGTGCACCGCTTTCCACCCCAGGAGGTTGACCTTGGACCCCCAGCAGTGGCTCGACAACTTCGAGGCCAAGCTGGCCGATCTCCAGCGGAAGTCGGCGGACCTCCAGGAGAACGTCGAGAACTCGCAGGCCACGGTCGCCAGCCCGGACGGCGCCGTGACCATCACGGTCGGCCCCAACGGCGGCCTGCTGAACATCCAGCTCGGCCACCGCGCCACCGAACTCGGCTCCGCCCGCCTCACCGCCCTGATCATGCAGACGGCCAAGGTCGCGCAGAAGCAGGCCGCGCAGAAGGTGATGGCCGCGTTCGAACCGATCGGCGAGGGCACCGAGGCCATGCGGATGGTGAGCGACGCCATCCCGGACGACGACGAGCCGCGGGACGACGTGCCGGACTACGTCGAACCTGATGACGTCGAGCCCGAACCGGTCCCCGCCGCGCCTCGGCCCGCACCCCAGATGCAGATGCCGTCGCGGCCGGTGCGCAGAACGCACGCCGGTGACGACGAGGACGACGAGAACCACCCCTGGTGACGAGGAGAGCCTGAGAGATGACCGCCCCCGACACCCCGATCTCCTCGCCACCGGGCATGGAGATCACCGAGAAGAACAAGTACAAGGGCTCCATGTTCATCTCGGCCTGGGACGAGATGATCACCACGATCGGCAAGGACGCGGAGACCGAGACCGAGAAGGCCCTCGACATCACGTTCGCCGCGATCGGCACGGCGTCGTCCATGGCCATGCTGGCGGTCGACCCGCTCGGCTCGTTGTTCGCGGCGGGCATCGGCTGGCTGATCGAGCACGTGTCGTTCCTGAAGGAACCGCTCGACCAGCTCATGGGCGACCCTGAGGAGATCGAGGCCAACGTCGAGGCGACCAAGAAGCAGGCCGCCGAGCTCCGGGTGCTGGCCGAGGACCACCGCCGCGAGCTGGCCACGTTCGACGGGTGGAGCGGGGCGTCGTCCGAGGCGTTCCAGAAGAACATGGAGTCGATGGGCCAGGAGCTGGACGCGCTGGCCAACGCCGTCGAGCAGAAGGCCAAGATCGTCGCGATCTGCGGCGTGCTGGTGTCCGTGCTGCGCGACATCGTGCGCGACCTGATCGCCCAGCTGCTCGGGTCGCTGCTGGCGGGCGCGCTGATCGCCGCCGCCACCGCGGTCATCACGTTCGGCGCGTCGATCGCGGCCTACATCGGCTTCGCGGTCGGCAAGGCCGTGGCGCTCGGCGTGAACATCGCGTCCCGGATCGCCCGGCTGACCGCGGCGCTGGCCAGGCAGATGGGCCGGATCAAGAACCTCGACGAGATCACCGAGAACGTCGGCAAGGGCTGGAACCGGTTCGAGAACGTCGCCGACGTGGCCGAGGTGGGCTACGAGTCGTGGAAGGCGCAGAAGGGCGTCGACCGCGAGATCGACAAGGCGTTGGCGAAGGACGTGCAGGACGACAAGGTCAGCGACGCCAACAAGAGCGCCGAAGAGGCCAACGAGCGGTACAGCAAGGCCAAGGAAGCGGAGACCGCTGCCGCCGAGGAGGCCAAGAAGGCCAACGAGGACGTGAACGCGGCGGCCACGAAGGCGAGCCAGGCCAACGACAAGGCCAACGCGTTCGTCGAGGAGGCCAACGCCGCCGCCGCGCGCGGTGACCAGGCGGGCCGGGACGCGGCGATGGTCAAGTACGAGGCGGCCAAGGTCGAGGCGGACGCGGCGCGTGGCGAGGCGGCACAGGCGGCGGAGAGGGCGGCGCGGGAGAGCCGCGACGTCGCCGAGGCGGCCAAGGCCAGCAACGAGGCGTTGACCGCGTCGAAGCCCGCCGACGAGGCCGCGAAGGCCGCGTACGAGGAGTACAAGCGGAACAACCCCGGGCCGGACGACCCGGCGCGCACGTCCGCCGAAGGTGACATGTCGGTCAAGAACGACGCCGCGAAGGCCGCGAACGCCACGTACGAGCAGGCGAACGTGGACTACACGGCGGCCAACGCGGCGGCGGCCGAGGCCAACGCCAAGGCGTTCGCTTCCGGCAGTGAAGCCGACATCAAGGCCGCCGAGGAGGCGTCGCGCAAGGCGGAGCAGGCGGGCACGAGCGTCGATCAGGCGGCCAACGACGCCAAGTCCGCGGGCGAGGCGGCGAAGTCGAGCTACGAGTCGTTCCAGTCGCAGTACTCGCAGCCCGCTTCGACCGAGACGTCCACCAGTTCCGTCCAGGTCTGATCGAAGAACCCCGGAGAAACAGCCATGGCACGCGGTGGCGGCGGCGTCGACCCGAATTCCCCCGGTTCCTCGGGCAACTCGTCGCCACCGCCACCGCCACCGCCGTCGCAGTCACCCGGTGGGCCGACCGGCAATTCCGGCTTCGGCATGAACGAGTCGACCATGTCCGACCTGGACAAGCGGGCCGGCAGCCTGCGGGACCGGCTGACGGCGATCTCCGGCGGGTTGCAGGGGCTCAAGCTCGCGCCGAACGCGCTCGGTCCGATCGGGATCGTCGCCGTGCCCGCGTTGAACAGTTCCAACGATGCGTCGGTGAAGCAGGCGAACAACGCTTCGAGCGCGATGGGCAACGTCCAGTCGGGGCTTAAGGCCACGATGCAGACGCACGCGCAGAACGACCAGTTCAGCCGGGAACAGATCGCCAAGATCGACCCGAACTCGAACGCCCAGAGGCCACCGGGCGCACCCGGTGGCGGGCCGCTCGGGTCGAAGGGGCCGGGTGGGCCTTCTGTCACTCCGGTGACCAACGTGCCGGGTGCGTCGGGGCCGGGCGGGACGGGTGGACCGAAGGGTCCGGGTGGGCCTTCTGTCACGCCGGTGAAGAGCATTCCCGGCGCTACCGGACCCAGCGGGACGGGTGGGCCCAAGACTGCTGGTGGGCCTTCCGTCACGCCGGTCAAGAACCTGCCCGGCGCGTCGGGGCCTGGAGGGAGTGGGCCGAAGGGACCCGGTGGGCCTTCTGTCACGCCGGTGAAGAACATTCCCGGCGCTACCGGACCCAACAGTCCTGGTGGGCCTAAGACTTCCGGTGGACCTTCCGTCACGCCGGTGAGGAACGTGCCCGGTGCGACGGGGCCTGGGGGAAGCGGACCGAAGGTACCTGGAGGTCCTTCCGTCACTCCGATCAAGAACCTGGCCGGCGGCATGGGTCCCAACAGTTCCGGCGGGCCTCGAATCGCTGGTGGGCCTTCTGTCACGCCGGTGAGGAATGTGCCCGGTGCGACCGGACCCAACAGCCCTGGCGGGCCGAAGACGTCCGGCGGGCCTTCCGTCACGCCTGTCAGGAACGTGCCCGGTGCGACGGGCGCGACCCCGCCCGTTCCTGGTGCTCCGGGCTCGCCGGGTGGCTCGCGTGGTGGTGGTGCGGCCGGTGTGACCCCGCCCGGCGCGACCCCATCAGGCGGAACCTCATCAGGCGCGACGCCGTCCGGTGGACCGGCGGCCAAGGGCGGCCCGACGCCGGGTGCGGGAGCGGTAACCGGTGCCACCGCGCCCGGTGCGAACACGGCGGCCCGCAGCATCGGCGGCGCGCTGTCCGGCGTGCCCACCGCGACACCGCCCCCGATGGCCGGTGCGCCAATGGCCCCCGGCGCCGCTCCTGGTGCCGCCGGTGGATCCGACCGTTCGAGCAAGTTCACCGGCGGACCCGGCAAGGGTGTCTTCGACGCGCCCAAGCCACCCACCGCTGATGGCAACATCACCAAAGCTCCGGCCACGTCGCCCTCGACACCGCCGCCCGCTCCCAAGCCGACCATCGGTGCGCCCAGCGTCAGCACGCCTATTACCGGCGCACCGGGCGTCGGCACGCCCAGCGGCCCAGCCGTCGGCAGCCCTGCTTCCGGCACACCTGGTACCCCAGCCGCTCGCACTCCGGCCAACAGCGCCCCGGCCACCGGTATCCCGTCACCCGGCAGCCCGGCGACCGGAAACCCAGCCAACAGCGCCCCGAACACCACCGCGGCTCCACCCGCGACCAGCCCGAAGCCGTCCCCCACCACCGCACCCCCGGTGAGCGCACCGGTCGCGCCCCCGATGGCAGCGCCCCCGATGGCAGCGGGCGCTCCGGGCGCGAACCCGTCGACGGACCGTTCGAGCAAGTTCACTAGCGGGCCGGACAAGGGTGTGTTCGACCCACCCAAGCCTCCGACCAGCGATGGAAACATCACCAAGCCCAGGGTCGATTCGCCCTCGACACCGCCCCCTGCGCCCAAACCCACCGTCAGCGCACCACCGTCGCCAAGCCCGACCAGCACTCCTTCCGCCGACACCACGGCCCCCAAGCCGTTCACCCCGCCGGCACCTCCAGCAGCAGCGCCACCGGCGAACACCAATCCCGCCGCGCCTCCAGCACCGGTCACCCCGCCAACGCCTGCCCCGGCGAACACCCAGCCCGCCCCACCACCCGCCACCAACATCACCCCACCAAGCAGCACCACCCCGCCGACCACCCGACCGGCACCGCCCACCAACACCACCCCGCCGGTCGCCACCCCGCCGGTCGCCACCCCGCCACCCGCACAGCAGAACCCCGCACCCGCCCCGCCTCCACTACCGGGGTTCGGTGCCCCAGTGCCGCCCCCGCCCGGGTTCGGTACTCCGGTACCACCCCCACCGCCGGCATTCGGCGCCCCGCCCCCACCACCGCCGCCGGGGTTCGCTGCCCCAGTGCCACCCCCGCCTGGGTTCGTTGCCCCGGTGCCGCCCCCGCCAGGATCCGGTACTCCGGTACCGCCCCCACCCCCGGGATTCGGTGCCCCGCCCCCACCACCGCCGCCGGGATTCGGTGCCCCGCCACCGCCGGGGTTCGGTGTTCTGGTGCCACCGCCGCCGGCACCCGGTGTGCCAGGTGTACCCGGTGTGCCAGGAGCGCAACCGATTGCGCCCACCACCCCGGCGGGCCCGTTTTCGGGGCGTCGGGACGCGGCCCTGAAGGGCGGCATCCTCGACAGGTTGCCGGACACGATCACGCCGTCCACGCTGACGATCACCGATGTCCAGGTCGACATCGGGCAGGTCGAGGCGGGGTTCGACGCGATGTTCGGCACCCTTCACGCCGACTACGGCATCACCATCACCCCCAACGTGAGCCCCGACCTGGTCGTGCAGCTCAACGACCAGAGCTTCGCCAAGCACTTCGCCGTCCAACTGGAACTGGACGCGGCGCTGAAGTCGCACGACCGGAGCGATTCCGACGTCACGGTCGAGCAGCTCAACGGGCAGGACATCGACCCGCAAGCAGTCCGTGACGAGATTCTGTCCGGCGACTTCATGCACCGCCTCGGCAACAACGACCCCGACACCGTCACGCGCCTCAACGAGCTGCTGGACCAGATCACCCAGGCCAAGGTCGGTCCCGGCCGGGACATCGACGCGCTGCGCGCCGACCTCATCGCGAACACGTTGACCAACCCGGCGCGCTCCATCAACGGGCACGTCCTGCTCAACACGAACCACCTCGACGGCCTCACCACCGACCCCGCGCGCAAGGCCGACGCGATCCAACACCTGCTCGTCCACGAGTTCATGCACGTGCACTCCGTCGGCAGCGACGTCACCTTCGCCCACCGCGACGGCCAAGGCGGCGTCTACAACACGAAGTTCAACCCCGACGAAGCCGTGACGGAACTGCTCGCCCGCAACATCACCGACGCGCTGTCCGAGCGCCAAGGTCAACCGAGCCAGTACAACGAGTACCCCAACGGCGGCAATCGCTACGAAACCAACGTTGACGGGCTGAACAAGGAGTTCGACCGGACCCGATCCAGGTGGGACCCCCCGTTCAACCCCGCCGACACCTTCCAGACAATGCTCGGCGACTACTTCGTCGGCCCCACCCAGTCCCCCGCACCGCCCGGAACGCGCGCCGCCCCGCCCGCCACCTCCACCACCCCCGACGCACCGCCGAGCAACGGCACGGACGTCGTCACCGACGAGTCCTGGCGGCACAACACCGCGAGCACCGCGGACTGGTTCGCACCCCAGAACCCGCAGCCCGCAGCGGCGTGGGATTCGGTGCGGGACAGGGCGCCTGTGCGCACGGTCGACACCGAAGTCGCGGACGTGCAGCGGTCGAGCACGTCGGGCCACATCGACTCGCTGACCGGCCTCATCCGGCACGACGTGCGCAGGATGGAGGTGGCGCCCGGGAGCTGGGTGAAGGAGTACACCCTCAAGGTGCACCTCAAGCCTGGCGACGGCGTTCCGCAGTCCGATGTGGACACAGTCCGGCAGAGGACTGCCGAGGGCGTCGACCGGTTGCTGAACCAGGGATACCGGCTGCCCTCGGGCGACCAGTTCCACGCCAGGGTGGAGTTCGTCACCGATCCCGCGCAGGCGCACACCACGGTCGACTTGACCACGTCCACCGAGGCGGACCAGCTCAACTGGGGCACGGACACCTCGGCGAACGTGCTCGCCCACGAGGTGGCGCACTACTTCGGTCTGCCGGACGAGTACAAGGACGCGGCCGGTCCGGACGCCCGCATCTTCAACAGCGACGGCAAGCCGCTGCCGCCCGGGCACACCCCGTCCAACCTGGTGGTGAACGACGACGGCCTGATGGGCGCCGGGGTGCACGCCGACCCCTCGATCAAGCCCCGGCACCTGTGGCTGATCGAACGCACCACCGACAGCCAGGTGATGGTGCCCGACGCCGACCACACCACGCTGCACGACCCGGGCTCACCGCAACAGACGCCGCCCCCACGACCGTCCGACCACGGCACCCAGCCCGACACCCGCCCCGCCGGACCTCCCGCGCCACCGTCACTGCCGACGTTCACGCAGCAAACTCCGCCACCGCCACCGCCACCGCCAACCACCGGACCGTTGGCACCGCCGCCACCGCCGCCGCCACCCCCGCCACCAGCGGCGACCTTCACTCAGCAGGCCGCACCGCCGCCACCGCCGCCGCCGACCGGACCGTTGGCACCGCCACCACCGCCAACGACCGGACCACCGCCGCCGCCCGGTGCGCCCTCCGCGCAGATGAACGCGCCCGCCACCCCGGCGGCCCCCTTCTCCGACCGCCGCGACACGGACCTGAAGGACGGCATCCTCAGCAGGCTGCCGGACACGATCACCCCGTCACCGCTGGCCATCGCGGGCGTCCAGGTCGACATCGGGCAGGTCAAGGCCGGGTTCGACGCGATGTTCGGCACCCTCCAGGCCAACCACGGCGTCACCACCACCCCCAACGTGAACCCCGACCTCGTCGTGCAACTCGACCAGCAGACGTTCGCCAAGCACTTCGCCGTCCAGCAGGAACTGGACACCGCCGATGGCCGAGGTGACGGCGGAGCACGCCAGGTCCGCGACGAGATCCTGTCCGGCGACTTCCTGCATCGGCTCAGCAACAACGACCCCGACACCGTCGCACGCCTCGACGCACTGCTGGACCAGGTCGTCCAAGCCCAGGTCGGCCCACACGGGGACGTCGACGCCACGCGGCAAGGGCTCATCGACAGCACGCTCACCAACCCCGCACGGGCGATCAACGGGCACGTCCTGCTCAACACCGACCACCTCGACGGCCTCACCACCGACCCAGCGCGCAAGGCCGACGCCATCCAGCACCTGCTCGTCCACGAGTTCATGCACGTGCACTCCGTCGGCAGCGACGTCACCTTCGCCCACCGCGACGGCCAAGGCGGCGTCTACAACAAGAACCTCAACCCCGACGAAGCCATGACGGAACTGCTGGCCCGCAACATCACCGACGCACTCGCCGAACGCGCAGGGAAACCCAGCCAGTACAACCAGTTCCCCGACGGCGGCGTGCGCTACCAGAGCAACATCGACCTGCTCAACCGCGAGTTCAACCGGCCACCCACGACCTGGAACCGGTTCGACCCCGCGGCCGGCTTCCAGACCATGCTGGACGACTACTTCACCGGCCCCACCCGGTCCACCGGCCCGTCCACGCGCCCCGCGCCGCCGAACATGGCGTGGCGCAACCCGTTCCGCTCGACCCCGCCACCGGCGCCGCCGACCATCTCCGCACCGATCCCGATGGTCGACCTGGCCAACCCGGCGAACGCCAACCCCGCACCGAACCAGAACCCGAACACAGCACCCGCACCAGCACCCGCCCCGGCCCCGGTCCCGGCACCGAATCCCGCACCCGATCCCGCGCCGGGACCGGTGCTCACGTCACGGAACCTGCCGGACTTCTTCCAGCAGGGCAAGGCATTGGGCACGATCGCGCCCACCGACGTGCGGGGCGCGCAGCACGTCACCGGTGTCATGACCGGCATCACCCCGGACGACGCCACGGTCATCGAGAGCGCGCTCGAGAACAACTTCGAGTCGTTCCTCGGCCACGGCCGCGACTTCCAGGTGAAGATCGACGGCACCTGGCACGAGGCCAACGTCCGAGCCACGATGATGCCGCCGGCGAACGACGCCGCGGTCACCAGCACGCCGTCGACCACCACCAAGGTCGACATGACCGCCCAGTCCGCGACCACCACGGGCACCGCCACCAACCTCACCACCGCGAACGACATCGGCCTCGCCGCCGCGGCGAGCGCCGGCATCGGCCCGTACGGGTCGCTGGCCGGCAAGGCGCAGCTCGCCACGCCCGCCACCACGCTGAACACGTCCTCCGGCACGGTTGACCAGCGGATCATCCGCGGCGGCGAGAGCTCCACGAACGTCGACGTCCCGGTCTCCTTCCAGGTCACCCTGACCGCGTCCAACGGCGCCGTGCGCGCCCCGCAGGCGGTCAACGGCGGCGTCACCCTCGCCGTGCCGAACGACCTGGAGACGATCGTCGACTCCGGCAACGCCCAACCGGCCGCGGCCCTGCCGCCCGGTTGGGGGACCAAGCTGGAGCACCCGACGCCCGAAGCGGTCACCGACTTCGACGCGGACAAGGCGTTCACGGCCGTCGCCGCGAAGATCCACCCGTCGATCACCAAGATCGGCGCGCCGGGCCGCACCGCGCTGCGGGACTTCCTCAACCCGACCACCGTCCGCGACAACCTGGGCGCGATGCTGGGCGGCTGGGTCACCTCGCCGACCCTGATCAGCCCGCACGGCAGCAAGGCCAACGCCGTGCAGATGAAGGCCACCCTGCTGACCGCCGAACTGGTCGGCACGACCGATGCCGCCCAGCTCCGGCTGCACGAGTCCCAGGCCACCGGCAGCTCCGTGACCGCCACCACGAAGACGGGCTTCGACGTGGCCGCCGGTGTCGGCGGTGGTGTGGGCGTGCCGAACGTGATCGGCGGCGCGGCGGGCATCACCGGCGGCTACTCGGCCCGGACCGCGGAGTCCTCGAACGCGGGCACGAACTCCAGCACCCGCACCGGCATCCAGCTCAAGGGCGACACCGGCCTGTACAAGGTGACGGCGAACGTCCACGTCCGCACACCCAACGGCGCGGACGTCGTCACGCCGGTCACCACCTACATGCGCCTCGGCCTGCCCGAGGCCGCCGCGCTGAACCTGCCGGTGCCGCCGGGCACCGACGCCGGGCTCACCAAACCCGGCACCGCGGGCACCAAGTACCTCCCGCCCTACCTGGCCGCGGACCTGGCGGCGGGCAACGTCAAGGTCGGCGAGTTCGGCCCCGGCGCGCAGGTGCAGGCGCAGGTCCAGGCCGCGTTGACGGACCTGCCCGGCTTCGCGAAGTTCCTGCCGGGCTGGAACAACCCGGCCACCGGCTCGCGCAAGGGCCAGAGCCTGGCCGACGTCGCGGAGGCCACGGCCAACCAGCGCAAGCTCGACGCCGAGCTGTCGCCGACCGCGCTGAAGACCCAGATGGACAGCCTGCTCGGCCCCGGTGTGCAGGTGCAGCTCAAGAAGCGCGGCCTGAGCACCAACGACTACGTCAACGTCACCGTCCGCGCCCGACCCGTCAACACCAGCCACCTCGGCCAGGTCGACGCGCGCAACGTGCGCGGTTCGGCCAGCACCGCGCCGAGGCTGGACAGCACCACCGCCACCCAGAAGTCCGTCAACATCGGCATCGAGGGCAAGGCGGTGTTCCCGGTCAAGACCGGCGACGCCTCGCTCACGCCGACGCCGCAGGTCGGCGCGAAGTACACCTACGGGTGGGGCAACAAGAACACCGGCGGCCCGACGGTCAACAGCACCGGGCTCAACGTGGGCAGCGCGAACGCCCAGGTGTTCTCGCAGGACCTGGAGTTCTACGTCGAGATCACCACGTTCAGCCGCAACCGGTCGTGGGTCAAGCGGATGACGCCCGGCTCGCCGTTCCGCCAGGTGCCGGAGCCCAAGGTGGTCGCGCGGACCGGCGGACCGAACCCGCCCGGCGTGGCGAGCCTGGGCCAGATCTCCGGCCCGGTGCACCTGTGGGTGTCCGACAGCTCGTCGTTGGACAACGACCCGTCGGGCTTCCGGCCGGGCCCGCCGGTGTCGACCAAGCTGGACAACCCGCCGACGATCAAGGACCTGCTCAACCCCCCGGTGCCACGCCCGCCCGCACCGGACTTCCTGCACGTCGAGGCGGTGGTCGACACCGAGACGGTGCGCGACCAGGCCATCGAGGCGCTCAACCGGGCGGCGAAGGGCGACTCGTCGCTGACCGTGCCCGGCACCGAGGCGCGCAACCAGATCGACAAGCTGTTCAGCCCGGAGAGCATCAAGGCGAACCTGCGCAAGCTGACCGAGACCGGCATGCAGGAGAACGGCCTCAAGTACGGCCGCCGGGTCACCGACCGCACCGGCGCCATCGGCATGGCGATCGAGCTGGGCAACCCGAAGCTGGTGTCGATCTCGGACGACACGGGCACGGAGAACGCGACCACCGGCGGTTACAAGGCGGGTGACGCGAAGAGCAGCAGCCACACGATCGACCTCACCGCAGGCGTCAACCTGCCGATCAAGCCGAACGTGACGCCGCCACCGGCCGGGCAGCCGACTCCCGCGTCGGGCTCGGGTGGGGTGGCCGTGGCGGGCAAGGTCACGCCGTACTCGTCGTCCAAGACCAGCGCGAACGAGATCAGCGGCAGCGTCGACCGCAACGTCGTCACCCCGACCAGCGCGCGGACCGTGCTGATCCAGCTCGACGCGAACGTCACCGTGGTCGGCGAGAGCCGGTCGGGCAACGCCGTCTACGGCGGCACCCCGCGCGTGGAGGGCGCTACGGTCGCTCTGCCCGGCGGTGTGTTCGTGCGGGTCAGCGAGGACGTGGCGCGCGAGTTGGGCGTGCTGCCGAACGTGAAGCCGACGACGCCGCCGCCCGTGTTCGGCACGATGACGCCGCCGGCGACGCTGACCCCGGACAACCCCAGCTCCCTCGGCCTGAGCACGTTGGACACGGCGCCGGACCTGACCGGCATGGTCTCCGGGCTGATCAACGACCTCAACCGGCAGACCGGCGGCCCGTTCAAGAGCGACCTGGTGCCGGATTCGGTGCTCAAGGACTCGATGAACAACTTCCAGCGGCTGGTCGACTTCACCTCGCCGACGAGCGCCAAGGCGATGATCGACAGCGCGCTGGACGGCGGTGTGCCACTGCTCCTGCACCAGCCGGGCACGTTCGGCAAGGACACCTACCAGGTCACGCTCAGGGCGCGGATCACCGACGCGCCGAGCTTCGACGGCGTCGTCAACGACGGCATCGACATGGAGCACACCACCGCCGGCGCGCAGAAGGTGACCGACGGGCAGGGCAGGTCCACCGGCTGGGCCGTCGGCCTCAAGGCGCCCGGCCTCGCCCAGCCGGGCAGCGCGAACCCCAACGTGTCCGGTGGCGTCGGCGTGATCGCCGCGGCGAACGTGGGACAGCAGCACAGCAGCACCGTCACGAAGGCCACCACCGAGCAGTTCGGCCACCTGCGGGCGGGCAGCGGCCCGGCGGCGAAGTACACCGTGCCGATCGAGTTCGAGCTGGTGGTGGAGAAGGGCGACCAGGTCATCACCAGGGCCACCGGTCAACCACAGGACATCGTGGTGCGGCTGCACGCGGACAACCAGAAGGTGTTCACCCCCGCCGCCACGCCGCCGGCCGGCTACTCGTCGACCACGACCGCGCAGCCCTCCGCGCAGGGCACGCCGGAAGCCGCGAAGGCCTGGCAGCGCGACGGCGATCCGGCGACGCTGCCGGCCAATGCCTCGGTGGAGAACCTGCGCGGCGCCAGGGACCTGCGTGCCGCGGCGATCCAGGCGCTGACCGCGGCGGGCGCCAACCAGGGCATCACCGGCAAGGGCACCGGCCCGCTGAACACGCTGTTGTCGACGCTCGGCTCGGAGAACCTCCAGCCGAGCCTGCCGGGGATGCTCGACGGCCCCCTGACCGTTCCCGGGCTGCACGAGGCCGCTCTGACGTTCGGTCAGCACGCCGACGTGAAGGTCTACGCCAAGCTGGTCGACCCGAGGCTGGGCGGCCTGAGCGACGGCGTGAACCTGGAGAACCCGAAGTCGTCGGTCACCACCACCTCCGCCGAGGCCAAGCACAGCGAGACCGGTGACCTGTCGGTCGGCTGGGCGACCGGCAACGCCGCGGTCAAACCGAGCCAGGACCCGAAGGACAACGCGGGCATCGCCCTCGGCGGCATCGAGACCCGGCACGCCGCCGAGGACGCCGAGGCGGTGTCCGGCGGCGCGGCGAACAACAAGATCAACAACCTCAAGCCGCAGGGGCGCACCGGTCTGGTCGACTTCGACGTGGAGTACCGCGTGGTCGCCACGGTCGGCGGCAAGACCAGCGTGGTGGACCTCAGCGTGCCCGGCTCGGCGTCGGTGCGGATGCCGTCACCTGAGGCGGAATCGGTGCTGGGCCGGGATTTCGACGCCGACCTGAGCAACGCGCAGACCGCGGTCAAGGACACCGCGAAGGCGTGGCGTGACGCCGAGTTGGCGGTGGACCGCGCGCGGCACGACGCCCAGGCCGTGATCAACAGGGTGGCCGCGGACGTCGCCCTGCTCCAGCGGGACCTGACGGACTCGCAGGTGCGGCACAACGCGGCGATCGGCAAGCAGTTGGTGGACGCCGGCCGCGTGCCGGACCTGGAGCAGGCCGTCCGGGACGCCCAGGCCAACCGGGACGACGCGAGCACCGCGGTCAAGGACCTGCGCGAGCGGATCACGCGCCTCGACTCCGCCCACCAGGACGCACAGGACCGGCTTGGCGACGCCGACGTCGAGGCGCGCTCCACCGGCCGTGACCTGGCGGGCGCGAACGCGGAGCTGCGGGCGGCGCAAGGCAGGCTGGACGACGCGCAGACGGCGTTGGACATCGCCCAGGCCAACCTCGACGCCCACCTCGACCACCGTCCCGAAGGCGCACCGCCGATCGCCACCGACCCGGTGGCCAAGGACCTGGTCGGCAAGGTGGACAACGCCCGTGCCGCGCGTGACGCCCGCGAAACCGAGGTCGGCACGGCGGTCGACCTCGCCAAGGCGGCCGACGACGTGAACACGGAGGCGACCGGGAAGCAGGCCGACGCACAGGTCGAGGTCGACGAGGCACGGCTCGCCGCGGAACAGGCCCGGACCGACCTCGACCAGGCCGTCGGCGACCTGGATGCGGCACGGGGCGGCCTGGAAACGGCCGGCGCCACGTTGGACACCGGACGTGCGGCAGCTCAGGACGCGGCGGACCAGCGCGATGCCGCGCGGCGGGCTCAGCAGCAGGTCGAGAACACCATCGCGGACCTGGAAGCGGAGATCACCGCGGCCGAGGTGGAACTGGACAACCGCCGCGCCGAGGCGGACGCCCGCCAACTCGACTGGTGGAACGCCCGCATCGAGGTGGACCAGCGGATCGCCGACTTCAACCGGCCGACACCGCCCGCACCGCCTGCACCGCCGACACCGCCTGCACCACCTGCACCACCTGCACCGCCGACCGGCACCACGTCGACTTCCTCCGTCGTCCCACCGGCCGCGCCGGGGAGCACCGCCCAGCCCGCGGCTCCCTCCACACCGGACACCACCGCCGCACCGGCACCGTCCACTCAGAACACCCACACCGTGCCGGCGCAACAGCAGCAGGACGCCGCGCCGGGCGTGCCGCGAGCACTCGTGGACGAGGCCGTGCAGCACCTCCGGCACACCGCCGACAACCTCCTGCCGACGGCGCCACCACCGACCGCGGACGGCCTGTACGCGGCGGTCGCCTTCGCCGCCAACGTCCCGCCCGCGGACCTCCGCCACGATGTGGTGACGGCCGCCGCCGGCGCGGACATCGCCGAGCACGTGGCGGACTTCACCGCGGCCCGTCCGATGCGCAAGGAACAGCTGTACGGCGCGCTGGTGGAGAACCTGAACTGGACGCTCACGAACTCGCCGGAGGACGCCAGGGCGGCGAACGCCCGCGACCTCACCGGACGGCTCATCGCGACCCGGTTGGGTGTGAACCTGGTCATCCACCTGCCCGGCGTCGCGCCGCTGCGGCTGCCGCCGTTCACCGGTCAAAGCCCGCACGAGGCACACGTCGACCTCGTCGTGGTGAACGGAGTGGCGACCTTCAGGCCACGCTGACCAGCGCGGACGTACGCAGTGGACGGTTCCGGTCACACCGACCGGTCACCGGAACCGCACAGCAGAACGCCCGGCGCTGTGAGAGGAATCGATCCAGTGCCCACCTGGTGTCTCGTCGCTCACAGACGGGTCGGGCCGTTGGGTCGGGTGACGCGCACGGGTCTAGCATCCGATGGTCAAGGTCCGCGTACTCCTGTACCGGAGACCAGTCCACCACTGACGCTGGAGGCCGTTGCGCATGGCCGGCACCACCGCACCCGAGCGGGCGGGCACCCGTAAAGGGGTCGGAACGCTCTACCGCGGCGACCTGGGGATGTGGTCCTGGGTCGCGCACCGCATCACCGGTGTGTTGACGTTCTTCTTCCTGTTCGCGCACGTCCTGGACACCGCACTGGTGCGGGTGTCCCCGGACGCGTACGACAAGGTCATCGAGACCTACAAGAACCCGATCGTCAACCTGTTCGAGGTCGGCCTCGTCGGCGCGGTCCTCTACCACGCGCTCAACGGCATCAGGGTGCTGCTCGTCGACTTCTGGGCCAAGGGCCCCAAGTACCAGAAGCAGATGCTGTGGGCGATCCTCGGCGTCTGGGTGCTCGTGATGATCCCCGGCACCTACTTCATGCTGGTCCGCACGGTGTCCAACCTGCTCGGTGGGGGTCACTGACCATGAGTGAACCGCTCATCCTCGACAAGCCGCGCTCGCCTCGCCGCCCGGCCGCCCGCCGCAGCAACTTCGAGCTGCACAGCTGGCTCTTCATGCGCATCTCCGGTGTGGCGCTCGTCGTGCTCGTGCTCGGGCACCTGTTCATCATGAACGTGCTCGACGGCGGCGTGCACCGGATCAACTTCGGCTTCGTCGCCGGCCGGTGGGCCTCGCCGTTCTGGCAGTTCTGGGACCTGGCCATGCTGTGGCTGGCCCAGATCCACGGCGGCAACGGCCTGCGCACCGTGATCAACGACTACGCCCGCAAGGACGCGACCCGGTTCTGGCTCAAGGTGCTGCTCTACGTCTCGATGGTGCTGATCATCGCCCTCGGCACGTACGTGATCTTCACCTTCGACCCGAACATCACCGACTGACCCGCCGCGGGGAGTACCAGAGCCATGCAGTTCCACAAGTACGACGTCGTGATCATCGGTGCCGGCGGCGCCGGTATGCGCGCGGCGATCGAGTCCGGCCAGCGCGCCCGCACGGCCGTGCTCACCAAGCTGTACCCGACCAGGTCCCACACGGGCGCCGCGCAGGGCGGCATGTGCGCCGCGCTGGCGAACGTGGAAGAGGACAACTGGGAGTGGCACACCTTCGACACGATCAAGGGCGGCGACTACCTGGTCGACCAGGACGCCGCCGAGATCATGGCGAAGGAGGCCATCGACGCGGTCCTCGACCTGGAGAAGATGGGCCTGCCGTTCAACCGCACGCCCGAGGGCAAGATCGACCAGCGGCGGTTCGGCGGCCACACCCGCAACCACGGTGAAGCGGCCGTGCGCCGGGCCTGCTACGCGGCCGACCGCACCGGCCACATGATCCTCCAGACGCTGTACCAGAACTGCGTCAAGCACGGCATCGAGTTCTTCAACGAGTTCTACGTGCTCGACATCTGCATGACCGAGACCGCCGACGGCCCGGTCTGCACCGGCGCGGTGGCCTACGAGCTGGCGTCCGGCGAGATCCACGTGTTCCAGGCGAAGTCCGTGGTGTTCGCCACCGGCGGCTTCGGCAAGGTCTTCAAGACCACGTCCAACGCGCACACGCTCACCGGCGACGGCATGGGCATCGTGTTCCGCAAGGGCCTGCCGCTGGAGGACATGGAGTTCTACCAGTTCCACCCGACCGGTCTCGCGGGCCTGGGCATCCTGTTGACCGAGGGCGCGCGCGGTGAGGGCGCAATCCTCCGCAACGGCTCCGGCGAGCGGTTCATGGAGCGGTACGCGCCGACCATCAAGGACCTCGCGCCGCGCGACATCGTGGCCCGGTCGATGGCGTTGGAGGTGCTGGAAGGCCGCGGCGCCGGTCCGAACAAGGACTACGTGCTGCTGGACTGCACGCACCTCGGCGCCGAGGTGCTGGAGACGAAGCTCCCCGACATCACCGAGTTCGCCCGCACGTACCTCGCGGTCGACCCGGTGAAGGAGCCGGTGCCGGTCTACCCGACCGCGCACTACGCGATGGGTGGCATCCCGACCAACGTGCACGGCGAAGTGCTGCGGGACAACGACAACGTCGTGCCGGGCCTGTACGCCGCCGGCGAGTGCGCCTGCGTGTCCGTGCACGGCGCGAACCGCCTGGGCACCAACTCGCTGCTGGACATCAACGTGTTCGGCCGCCGCGCGGGCATCGCCGCCGCCGAGTACGCGTTGGCGCACGACCACGTCGAGCTGCCGGAGAACCCCGCCGCGCAGGTCGAGGCGCAGGTGGCGCTGGTCCTGTCCGAGCACGGCGAGGAGCGCGTGGCGGACATCCGCACCGAGCTCCAGGCCACGATGGACGCCAACGCGTCGGTGTACCGCACCGAGGACACGCTCAAGACGGCGCTGCACGACGTGCAGGCGTTGAAGGAGCGGTACCAGCGGATCACCGTGCAGGACAAGGGGAAGCGGTTCAACACCGACCTGCTGGAAGCCGTCGAGCTGGGCTTCCTGCTGGAGCTGGCCGAAGTTCTCGTCGTGGGCGCGCTGGCGCGCAAGGAGTCCCGCGGCGGCCACGCGCGTGAGGACTACCCGAACCGCGACGACACGAACTTCATGCGCCACAGCATGTACTACAAGCAGGGCGACGGCTTGGCGGCCGACATCCGGCTCGACTACAAGCCCGTGACGTTCACCCGGTACCAGCCGATGGAGCGCAAGTACTGATGACCGCTACCGCTGAAGTGTCCACCGGCTCGCGCGGGAACCAGCCCCCCGTGCCGGACGGCGCGATCACCGTCACCCTGAAGGTGCGCCGGTTCAACCCGGAGTTCGACGACGAGCCGCGCTGGGACTCGTTCGAGGTCCCGGCCCTGCCGTCGGACCGCGTGCTGAACCTGCTGCACTACGTGAAGTGGTACCTGGACGGCACGCTGACGTTCCGCCGGTCGTGCGCGCACGGCATCTGCGGGTCGGACGCCATGCGCATCAACGGCGTGAACCGGCTGGCGTGCAAGGTGCTGCTGAAGGACCTGCTGGCGGCGAAGGGCAAGCCGACCACGATCACCGTCGAGGCGATCAAGGGGCTGCCGGTCCACAAGGACCTGCTGGTCGACATGGAGCCGTTCTTCGAGGCGTTCAAGGCGGTCAAGCCGTACCTCATCACGTACGGCAACGAGCCGACGCGTGAGCGGCTCCAGTCCGCCGCCGACCGCGAGCGGTTCGACGACACCACGAAGTGCATCCTGTGCGCGGCCTGCACCACGTCGTGCCCGGTGTACTGGACCGACGGCTCGTACTTCGGGCCCGCGGCGATCGTGAACGCGCACCGGTTCATCTTCGACAGCCGGGACGAGGGCGCCGAGGAGCGGCTGGACATCCTGAACGACGTGGACGGCGTGTGGCGCTGCCGGACGACGTTCAACTGCACCGACGCCTGCCCGCGTGGCATCCAGGTCACGAAGGCCATCCAGGAGGTCAAGCGCGCCCTCCTGTTCAAGCGCATCTAACCCAACCCCGCGTGAGTCCTACGTTCAGAACGCGCGAGTCGTACCTTCAGAACCACCGTGTCCTACGTTCAGGACCCCCGAATTCAACGCTCAGAACAAACGATCTTGTACTGAGCGTTGAATTCGGGGTACGCGAACGTAGGACTCACGCGTTCTGAACGTAGGACTCACGGGGCCTGAACGTAGGACTCACTGGTTTTGTTGGCGGGCGGCGCGGGCGGCCTTGGCGCGGCGGTTGCGCAGGTACATCAGCAAGGCGAGGACGAGGCCCAGGCCGGCCACGGCGGTGATCGGGCCGCCGACGTTGCCGAACGCCGTCTGCATCGCCGTCGCCTTCTGGGCGGTGTTGTCGGGCGAGCTGTTGGCGACCTCGCCGACGCCCGCGCTGGTCGGCGTCGTGGGCCGCGGCTCCGTCGTCTTCTTCTTCGCCTGCGGCGCGCCCTCTACCAGCCGGCCGACCGGGTTGGCCGACGCCGCGGCCTCCAGGTTGAACCCGTAGTCCAGCAGCCGGGCCGCCTGGTCGATGATCCGGACGGGCTGCTGCTGACCGCGCAGCAACACCACGACCAGCCGCTTCCCGTTCCGCTGCGCCGCACCCACGTACGTGTGCTGCGCGTCGTCGGTGAACCCGGACTTCCCGCCCAGCGCACCCTGGTACGTGGTCAGCAGCCGGTTGTCGTTGACGATCGGCACGGTCCCGTTGCCGTTGGCCGCCGGGAAGTCGATCCGCTGCGTCATGACGGCCTTGACGAAGTCCGGGTACTTCATCGCCTCACGGAAGATCAGCGCGACGTCGTAGGCCGACGTGGACGTGCCCGGCGCGTCCAGCCCGGACGGCGTCACCGCCCGCGTGTCCAACGCGCCCAGCTCGGCGGCCAGCGCGTTCATCTTGCGGATCGCCGAAGGCACCCCGCCCAGACGACGGGCCAGCGCGTGCGCCACGTCGTTCCCGGACGCCATCACCAGCGCCTGGAGCATCTGCTCCACGGTGTACTCGGCGCCGTTGCGCAGCCCGATGCAGGTGCACTCCTGCGCGATGTCCTCGGGCGTCGCCGCCACGGTCGAGGTCGGCGCCAGCTCCTTGGCCACCACCATCGCCAGCAGCACCTTGATCACCGACGCGGGCCGCTGCCGGCCATGCGGGTCGAGACCCGCCAGCACCGCGGCGCTGTCGATGTCGGCCAGCAGCCAGCTCTTGGCCGTGATGCCGTCCGGCAGCGCGGGGGCGTTGGGCGGCAGCACCAAGCCGCACTCGCCGAGCCGATCGCCACCGATCGGACTCTCCGGCACCTCCAGGGGCCGGGGCGGCTGTTCGCCGGGGGCCGGCTGTTCGGAGGCGTCCACCGGTGGAGGCGGTGACACCTTGTTCTCGCAGGCCGGCTGGGCTACGGCGACCGGCGCAGCCGCGAACACCGCGGTGGCCATCAGCGCGCAGGCAGCCACGACCAGGGCAACAGGCCGTCGGAACGCGGAGGAACGCACGCGCCCAGGCTATCCACCCCGGATGAGTGACCTGCACCCGCCACGTCGGATACTGCTCCGGTGAAGCTCTCCCGAGGCATGTCCGCGTTCCTGCTTGCCTTCGGGGTGTGGTCCTGGGTGATCTGGCCGACCTTCCTGCGCAACATCTGGAAGGACCCGCGCTCGTGGGACGCCGGCCCGACCGCGTTCTTCACCGTCCACCTGGTGCTCGTTGTCGCGTCGCTCACATTCGGCACGGTCATCGGCGTGTTGGGCGTGCGCGGCCTGCGTGCCCTGCGTGCCGCCAGGAAGAGCACCGAGTAACCCACCACACCTTGGAGGCTCCGCCGTGGAGTTCGTGCGCCTACTGCTGCTGTTCCTGCACCTGCTCGGCATGGGCATGCTCGTCGCCATGTTCTTCGTCCAGCGCCGGATGGGCGCGGACGCCCCGCTGAACAAGGGCTGGCTGCACAGCAGCGCGCTGCAGCTTCTGACCGGCGTGGCGCTGGTCGGCCTGGCCCCGCTGACCGACCAGGACTACAACCACATCAAGGTCGGCGTGAAACTGCTGGTCCTCGTGGCCATCGGCGTTCTGGTCGCGGTGAACCTGAACAAGGCGAAGCCCGCCACGTGGCTCACCCCGGCCCTCGCCGGCTTGGTGGTCGTCAACACCGGTGTCGCGGTTTTCTGGACCTGAGCCCAGGGTCGGCCGAGTCCTGGGTCAGCCGAGTCCTGGGTCAGCCGAGTCCTGGGTCGGCCGAGTCCTGGGTCAGCTGAGCCCGGGTCACCTGAACCCGGAGTCAGCGGCGGCGGAACAGCGCGCCCAGCAGCAGCCCCGCGCCGACCAGACCGGCGGCGGCGCGAGGGCTGGGGCCGGACCGCACCTCCACCACCGGCCGGATCACGGCGGGCGGCGGGGCGGGCGGCACGTCACGCGCCAGGTTCTCCCGCGCCGTGGCCGTCCACGCCGTGATGAACAGCAGGAACTGGGCCACCAGGTTCGCGAACACCAGCACACCGATGATCGGGCCGAACGCCGCGCCCGCCGGTGACGTGGTCACGCTGGTCAGGTAGATCGTCGCCACCTGCTTCAGGATCTCGAACCCGACGGCCGCCGCCACCGCGCCCTTGACCGCGCTGCGCCACCCCACCGGCTCACGGGGGAGCTTGGCCAGCACCCACAGGAACACCAGCCAGTTCGCCACCAGCGCGAGCACGATCGTGCCGACCTTCAGCAGCGCCTCGGCCCACCACACCCCGTCCAGCCCGACCCACCGCAGCACCAGCTCGGCGAACCCGGTGCCGACCGCCGTCAGGCCGAACGACACCACCAGCGCCAGCCCGAGGGTGACCAGGGCGAGCAGGTCCTTGACCGCCGTCTTGATGACCGGCAGATCTGCCTTCGCGTGGCCCCACTGCGCGGTCAACGCGTCGCGCAGGTTGCTCATCCAGCCGAGGCCGGAGTAGGCGGCGGTCAGCAGACCCAGCACGCCCACCGTGCCCTTGGACTCGATCGCCTGCTCGACCACGTCGTTGATGGTGGCGCCGAGCGAGCCGGGCACCGCCTCCGCGATGCCGGCCTTCAGCTCGTCCAGCAACTGGGGCTGCGAGGCCAGCACGAAACCGGCGACGGCGAACCCGATCATCAGCATGGGCACCAGCGACAGCACGCTGAAGTACGTCACGGCCGCCGCGTAGTGCGCCCCGTACTGCTTGCTGTACCGCTCGGCGGCACGGAGCAGGTGGTCGATCCACGGACGCTGCGCGCGCAGCCGGTCGAGCTTCGACTCGCCCTTGGCCGCTTCCTCTTCCGCCACACGAAAACGCTAGTCCGAGCGGTGATCACCCGCCAGTCGGGATCACCGCCGGGCTCAGTCGGTCGCGGTGAGGAAACCGATCCGGTCGTAGGCCCGCGCCAGCGTCTTGGACGCCACCGAACGCGCCCGTTCGGCGCCGCGCGCCAGCACCTTGTCCAGCTCGGCGGTGTCGTCCAGGTACTCGGCCACCCGAGCCTGAACCGGCGTGACGAACTCGGTGAACACCTCGCCCAGGTCCTTCTTCAGGTCCCCGTAGCCCTTGCCGTCGTAGTCCGCGACCAGCGACTCGACGGACCGCCCGGTCAACGCCGAGAAGATCACCAGGAGGTTGCTCACCCCGGCCTTCGCGGCCGGGTCGTACACGATCTCACGCCCGGTGTCCGTGACCGCCGACCTGATCTTCTTGGCGGACCGCTTCGGGTCGTCCAGCAGCTCGACCACGCCCGCGGGCACGGACTTCGACATCTTCGACGTCGGGTCCTGGAGGTCGTAGATCTTGGCGGTGTCCTTGACAATGTATGGCTCGGGCAGCCGGAACGTCTTGCCGTACCGGGTGTTGAACCGCTGCGCCAGGTCCCGGGTCAGCTCCAGGTGCTGGCGCTGGTCCTCGCCGACCGGCACGTGGTGCGCCTGGTAGAGCAGGATGTCCGCGGCCTGGAGGATCGGGTACGTGAACAGGCCGACGCCGACGGACGCCTCCTGCCGCGCCGACTTGTCCTTGAACTGGGTCATCCGGCCGGCCTCGCCGAACCCGGTCATACACTGCATGACCCAGCCGAGCTGGGCGTGCTCGGGCACGTGCGACTGCACGAACAGCGACGAGCGGTCCGGGTCGATGCCCAGCGCGAGCAGCTGCGCGGCGGACACGCGGGTGTTCTGCCGCAGCACCTTGGGGTCCTGCTCGACGGTGATCGCGTGCAGGTCCACGACGCAGTAGAACGCGTCGTGCGTGTCCTGCAACGCCACCCACTGCCGGAGCGCGCCGAGGTAGTTGCCGAGGTGGAACGACCCGGCGGTCGGCTGGATGCCGGACAGCACCCGGGGACGGCTCACCGGAGCGGCGTTGCCGACGGGCTCGCCGGCGTTCGCGGCGACGTTCTCAGCGGAGTTTTCGACGACCACGGGAGTGATTCTCCCAGGCCGATCAGACCCCGGTGGTAGCGGGCCGCACCTCGATCGGATCGGCTCCGGCCACGGCCGTCTCGACGGCGGGCTGCTCGGAGGCCGCACGGACCACCGCGACCCTCCGGCGACGGACCAGACCGGCGACCAGGCCGATCACGCCGAACGCCACCGCGCCGATGCCGACCGGAGCCTCCAGCGAGACCAAGGCCGCCTCCGAACCGTCGGCTGCCTCCGCCACACCTCCGATGACCAGGGATGACGCCGCGCCCAGGAGCACACCCGGAACCACACCGCGACCGCGCACTGCCCAGCCTCCTCACCAACACCGTGTCACCCACGGTGGGGTGAACCTTGTTGACGGACGGCCGCGAACCTACCGAAGCTGTGGGGCTGGGGTGTTCAGTTCAGGTAAACGCGACCGGCGGCAGAGTAACCACCGCCGATCACGCGGTTCACCCCAGGGGGTTACCTCACCGGGCCGACTCGGCCATATGTCGTAGTGCGCTGCCGGGCCGGCCGACCGGCCAGAGCCGCGGTCGCGTGCAGTTCGACGGCGGTGCGCGCGGAGCCGTGCTCGGAGCCCGCCATGCGGCTGATGGTCTCCTCCATGAGCGTCCCGCCCAGGTCGTTGGCGCCGCCGCGGAGCACTTCGGCGGTGCCCTCGTCGCCGAGCTTGACCCACGAGCACTGGACGTTGTCGATCCGCCCGTGCAGGGCGAGCCGGGCGAACGCGTGCACGGCCCGGTTGTCCCGCCGGGTGGGGCCTGGACGCGCCACGCCGGCCAGGTAGATCGGCGCGTTGCGGTGCACGAACGGAAGCCCGACGAACTCGGTCAGCCCGCCCGTCCGGTCCTGCAAGGCCGCCAACGTCCGGAAGTGGCCGAGCCAGTGGCCGGGGTGGTCGACGTGGCCGTACATCATCGTGGACGACGAGCGGATGCCCACCTCGTGCGCGGTGGCGACGACTTCGAGCCAGGTCGCGGTGGGCAGCTTGCCCTTGGTCAGCACCCAGCGGACGTCGTCGTCCAGGATCTCGGCGGCGGTGCCGGGAATGGTGTCCAGGCCCGCATCACGCAGCTCGGTCAGCCACTCGCGCACGCTCACGCCCGCCTTGGCCGCCGCGCTGACGATCTCCATCGGGCTGAACGCGTGGACGTGCATGCCGGGGACCCGTGCCTTGATCCCGCGCACGACGTCGGCGTAGTAGGTGACCGGCAGCTTGGGGTCGATGCCGCCCTGCATGCAGACCTCGGTGGCGCCCGCGTCCCACGCCTCCTGCGCGCGGTCGGCGACCTCGACGACGGACAGCCGGAACGCGTCGGCGTCCCGCTCGCGCTGGGCGAACGCGCAGAACCGGCAGCCGACGTAGCAGACGTTGGAGAAGTTGATGTTGCGGTTGACCACGTAGGTGACGTCGTCGCCGACCACCTCGGCGCGCAGCTCGTCGGCGAGCCTGGTCATGGTCTCCAGGGCCGCGCCGTCCGCGGTCAGCAGCGCCATCGCCGCGTCCGTGTCGTCCAGGATCTTCGTCGGATCGGACTCGGCGAGCCTGAGCGCGCGTGCCGCGTCCTCGGGCAGTCGCTCGACGGCCTTGGGGACGGTCAACGACGCCCAGTCGCCGTAGACGCTGTCGAAGTCGCCACGGCGGTCCTCAGTACGGCCTTCGGTGTCGATGGCGGTGTTCAGGTCGGCCCGGCCGTAGGTGTCGAGCCCGCCGTCCGGCTCCTGCCACTCGCGGCCGACGACCGGAGCGTCCGGGTCGGCCAGCCCGTCCTCCCCCGCCAATGCGGAGACGTGCGCGGTGAGCCGGGTGTCGATCCACTGCCCGACGGTCGCGTTCACGTACCGCGGGTAGACGGCGAGGCGTTCCTTCAGGTCGTACCCGGCTTCACGGGTGTGCGCGGCGAGCGCGTCCACGTTCGGCCACGGCCGTTCGGGGTTGACGTGGTCGGGCGTCACCGGCGACACGCCGCCCCAGTCGTCGATGCCCGCGCGCAGCATCAGGCCGAACTCGCCGCCGACCAGGTTCGGCGGCGCCTGCACGCTCGTGGACGACGGCATCACCAGCCGCGCCACCGCGATCGTCGCGGCGAGTTCGTGCAGGTCGGCGTCCGGCATCCCGCGCATCGCGGTGTCCGGCTTCGCCCGGAAGTTCTGGATGATCACTTCCTGGATGTGCCCGTACTGGCGGGCGATTCCACGCATCGCCAGCAGCGAGTCGGCCCGTTCGGTGATCGTCTCGCCGATGCCGATCAGGATGCCGGTGGTGAACGGCACGTTCACCCGTCCCGCGTCGGTGAGCACCCGCAAGCGAACCGCCGGGTCCTTGTCCGGGCTGCCGTAGTGCGCGCCGCCCGGCTCCGACCACAGCCGCTCGGCGGTCGTCTCCAGCATCATCCCCATGCTGGCCGCGACCGGCCGCAGCCGCTGCAACTCCTCCCAGCTCAGCACGCCGGGGTTGAGGTGCGGCAGCAGGCCGGTCTCCTCCAGCACGGCGATCGCGCTGGCCCGCACGTAGTCGAGGGTCGACTCGTAGCCCCGTGCCTCCAGCCACTCGCGTGCCTGGGGCCAGCGCTCCTCCGGCCGGTCGCCCAACGTGAAGAGGGCTTCCTTGCAGCCTTGGGCGGCGGCACGGCGGGCGATGTCCAGCACCTCGTCCCGCTCCAGGAACGCGGCGGGCAGCCGGTGCGGGACGGTGGCGAACGTGCAGTAGTGACAGCGGTCCCGGCACAGGCGGGTCAGCGGGATGAACGCGTTGCGGCTGTAGGTGACGACGCCCGGTCGTCCCTCCGCCAGCAGGTGGGCGTCACGCACCCGGCCCGCGGCCTCCAGCAGCACGTCCAGGTCGTCACCGCGGGCGTGCAGCAGCACGGCGGCCTCGGTGACGTCCAGTACCGCGCCGTCGGCGGCACGGCGCAACGCGCGTCGCATCGCCGAAGCGCTCGGCATCGGGTCCGGCGGGGTGATCGAGATGTCCACGGCCACGACAACGACCTTAGGTGGCGAAAATTCCTGATCACCGCCGGAGTGACCTCCGGCACTGCGCGCAGACGGACGCGTCAGCGGACCGGCGCCCTCCCCGCGACGACCAGTTCGGTGTTGCGATCGGTCACCGCGCCGACCGCCGCCGGGTTGGCGTGCGGGTCGTTGAACGCGAACTCCCGCCCCAACGAGGCGAGGCCGCGCGGGGAGAAGTCGTCGTAATCCGCCTGGTAGGGCGCGTCGCCCTCGACCAGCGTGGTGAACAGGGACAGCGTGCCGTCGCCGTTGTCCGCGAGTTCGATGATCCGGGCGTGCTGCGGGTGGTCGACGTGGGCGGCGGTGTTGATCTCCCAGAACGCCCGGTCGCCGGCGCCGTGCGGGACGATCCGGTTCTCGTGGGTGTGGCCGTTGACCCACGCGACCACGTTCGGGAAGCGGCCGAGGAGGGTGACCAGCGCGTTGCCGTCCAGGCGCGGGTCGAGCGGGCGGCGGCGGTCCGGGAGGACGTTGCCCATGGTCCAGCTGGTGTGGTGGCTGAAGAGGATGAAGATCTCGTCGGTGACGTCCTGGCGGTGGCGGAAGCCGAACACGTCGTAGTAGCGGGAGCTGTTGCGCTTCAGGGTCCGCTCCAGCCAGAGGTACTGGTGCAGGCCGATCGAGCCGTCCGCGAAGCCGGCGGTGGTCGTGGTGTCGAGGCTGACGCCGGTGACGCCGGGTGCGATGCGGAACGTGTAGAAGACGTCGACGCCGTCCGCGTTGGCCGGGGTGAAGCCGTGACCGTGCGGGCCGGGGCCGGTGTTGCGCGGGTCGAGGTGGGCCTGGACGAACTCGGCGGTGGTGAACGGCCGGCGGCGGGCGTCCGGGGTGACGGTCCGGACCAGGCCGCCCTCGGCGAGGACCTGTGCGGCGTCCGGCACGTGCGCGGGGTCGGTCATGGCGCGGACGAGTCGCTGGACCTGCGTGTCGCCGAAGCCCATGATCTTGCGGTTCGAGGTGTAGAGGGCGTCGATCGGCGGGATGCCGTCGGGCAGCGAGCCGACCACGCTGTCGTCGTGGTTGCCGAACGTGCAGTACCAGGGGATGCGCAGGCCGGGGCTGTCGAACGGGCGGATCGCGGCGTCGAGCAGGCCGGGGACGTGCGGGAAGCCGGTGGCCTTGTAGTCGTCGGGCTGGGTGGAGTGCGGGTTCCAGTAGGTCTTGGCGCCGGAGTCCTGCACGCCTTCGTAGCGGGTCGGGTCGCCGGTGTTGGCGGTGATCCGGCCGCCGTTGAGGACGGTGAGGAACCAGTCGAGCTCGACCAGTTCGTGGTTGTCGGTGTTGTCGCCCGTGGTCATCATGAAGTCGATCGGACGGCCGGTGAACGGGCCGGTGCGGATGGCGTTCACCTTGTGGACGAGAGCGGTCGACGTGTGCTGGGCGAGGGTTTCGTGCGCGCGGAAGGCGCCGGAGCCGAGCAGCGGGTGGGTGTACTCGAAGCGGGCCGGGCTCTGCGTGTCGACCATGTGCATGTCGGTGAACTGGACGAAGCAGGCGAGCGACGTGCGCCGATCCGAACGTCCCGCGTCCGGTGTGGCGAGGTCGGGCCGGACCACCAACGGCCACCCGGGGCCTGCCTGGAGCCTCCGGTACCCGGCGTTGCCGACCGCCGTCGCCGCCGCGTCCAACGTCGTGCCCGTGGTGGCCCAAGCCGGCCCACCCCACAGCAACACCGCCCCGGCCGCACCCGTCGCCTGGAAGAAACGCCGCCGGCTGATCCCCATCGACCGCTCCCCACGTCTCGGTTGTCGTGAAAAGTTCTCACGAACCAGGGGGCACGTCACGAACTCGGGGTGAAGTGCGGCCGAACGAGCGAAGTCGATCGTCGGGTGGATCGGTTCCGTTGCCGGGCAACGTGGTGTGCCGGATGTTGAGCTGGGCGAACTTGCGCTTAGCTGCCTTTGCGTTCAACATGGACGCATGTTCAGCAAAAATGAACATGGCGAAATTTTGAACGAGCGTGCCCGGCTGGCCGAGCTGCGGGAGTGGCTGCGCGCGCTTGGTCTCAAGGTCGACATGCGGCTGGGTAAGCACGCCACAGACGCGGGAGCCGACATGGTGGTCCGCGTCAGCCGGGCGTCGGGCGCGGCTCGGACCTATGCCGTCGTGATCAAGCGGGCGGTGCCATCCGAGCTCTCGACGGCCCTCCATCCGCACCCGTCGCTACCTACCCTGGTCGTCGCCCACTCGATCACCGAGCAAGCTGCGGGCCTGTTGCGCGAGCGGGGTATCGACTACGTCGACGAGGCGGGCAACGCCCACATCGCTTGGGGCGACGTGCTGATCGACGTCCGAGGGCGCCGCAGAGCAGGCGAACGCACCACCGGTTCCTCACCGCGCGGGAGCAAGGCATTCAGCCGCGCGGGCTTGCAGGTCGGGTTCGTCCTGCTCAGCTGGCCGTCGATGGCGGGAAAGCCGCTGCGCGGACTCGCGAGCGCCGGCGGGGTCTCGCTCGGCACGGCCCAAGCGGTCGTCGACGATCTCGCCAAGGCGGGGTACCTGTACGAGGTGTCGGGCGAGCGCAGGCTGGGAAGAGCGGGGGAACTGCTCAACCGATGGTCGGAGGCCTATTCGACAACGCTCTCGCCAAAGCTGTTCCTCGGTGACTTCGATGCCCCCGACATCTCGTGGTGGCGGAGTTCGGAGGACGAGTTGACGCGATTCAACGTGCAGGTGGGCGGAGAAGCCGGTGCGAGCGTCCTCGACCCCCATCTGATACCAGCCACTCTCACCCTTTACGCCGACGAGCTGCCGCACTCGCTGATCGGCAAGCACCGATTGGCGCGCGCCGAACAAGCGGGCAATATCCACATCCGACGACGGTTCTGGACGATGGCGCGGCAGCCATGGATCGTGCCTTCCACGTTGATCTACGCTGACCTCCTCGCCTCTGGCGACCCTCGCCAACGCGAGCACGCGGACAGGATCAGAATCAGTGACGATCGACTTGCGCACCTCGACCGACTTTGACGTCCTGCGTGCCGCCAAGGTGCTGACTCGAATCGATGAAGCCGCACGCGAAGCGGGGGTCCACTACCTCGTGGTGGGGGCGACCGCCCGCTCGCTCATCTCGCTCGACCTGCTGGGCAGCAGTCCCCAACGCCAGACCAGGGACATCGACATCGTGGCGGAGGTCGACTCCTGGGCCGAATTCCACAACCTGGTGCGGAGGCTCGACCGACACGGCAAGAACGTGCACAAGTTCATCGTCGAAGGCACCGAGGTCGATGTGGCGCCCTACGGCGGCATCGAACAAGAGGACCGGACGATCATGTGGCCCGATGACCACGCGATGAACGTCCTCGGTTTCCGCGAAGCCGTCGATACCGCACAGTCAGTACTCCTGCCGGACGGGGTCGCCATCAAGATCCCGTCCATTCCGGCGCTCGCACTCCTGAAGCTGTTCGCTTGGCGGGATCGCCACCGCGACGACACGCGCGACGCGCTCGACTTGGCGACGATGATCGAGTGGTATTCGTCCGGGAAGTACCACGATCGGCTCTACGGTGAGGACTACGACGTGCTCGTGAAGTCCGACCTCGATTTGTCACGAGCAGGTGCGCGACTCCTGGGTTCACACATACCGGCATTGCTCGATGACGATGGCATCGCCGAGTTGCTTCGCATCCTTGACGACCACGAGTTGATGGGGCGGTTGGCGCGAGACATGAGCTCGCCTCGTTCCGCACCCATGGTGGAGTCCATGATCGAAGGTGTTCGGGATGCCCTCGACAATGGCTGAGCGGGCGCGATCCGAGTGATCGGCACCGGGCGTCGGGGCTTCAGTCGCCGTACACGACCGTGACCGGTGCGTGGTCGGACCAGCGTTCGGCGTAAGTAGCCGCGCGCTCGACCACTGCGGTCCGGGCGGTACGGGCCAGGGATTCCGTGGCGACGTGAAGATCGATGCGCCAGCCCGAGTCGTTGTCGAACGCCTTGCCCCGGTACGACCACCACGTGTACGGCCCGGCCACATCGGGGTGCAGGGCGCGCACCACGTCGACGTACCGCGCCTCACCGAACACCCGGTCCATCCAAGCCCGCTCCGACGGCAGGAACCCGGACGACTTCTGGTTCGTCTTCCACGCCTTCAAGTCCTCCGCCCGGTGCGCGATGTTCCAGTCACCGCACACCAGCACCTCCCGCCCATCGGCGGCGGCCTTCTCGCGCAGTTCCACCAAGTACGGCAGGAACGCGGCCATGAAGCGGTCCTTCTCGTCCTGCCGGGGAGTCCCCACATCACCGCTGGGCAGGTAGAGCGACGCCACCACCACGTCCGCCAACTCGACCTCGACGTACCGCCCTGAGTGCTCGAACTCCGGCACCCCGAACCCGATCCGCACCGCCTCCGGCGCGACCCGCGTCAGCACCGCGACCCCGTTGCGCCCCTTCGCCTCCGACGGGTACGCGTGCGCCACGTGCCACCCCTCCGGCGACCGCACCTCCTCGGACAACTGCCCTGGCTCGGCCCGCACCTCCTGGAGGCACACGACGTCCGCCGCAGTCGCGGCGAGCCACTCCAGGTAGCCCTTTTTGGCAGCTGCACGCAGCCCGTTGACGTTGATCGTGGAGACGGTCAGCACCGGCGCAGCCTATCGGCGCTCGGCGACCGCCCACCCGTACGGGTATTCCGCGCCGCACCCCGCGCAGAACGCGACCAGACCCATCATGAGCACCAACGGGCTGCTGCCCTCCGGCGACGGCGCCCCCGCCACCTCGTGCCCGTCCACCGAGGCACGCAACCCGGGCCACTCCGGCTCACAGGCGCACGTCACCACGTCACGGCGGAACGACCGCCACTTGAAGAACATCCGCCAATCAGATCACGCGCGGTCCGGGTCAGGCGCAGTCGCTGTCCGATGTGGGCAGCACGAACTCGTCCTTCACCCACCGCCCGTCGGCTAGCAGCCGGAACCCGTTCTCCACCCGCCGCTCGGCCTTCGCCACCGCGTCACGCCGCATCGTCGCCACGATCGGCTGGGTGTCGGCGGGCCCGGAGCGCACGTTCAGGATGTCGGCCACCACCGTCACCTCGCACTTGCGGGCCGCGAGCTCCTCCAGCTTCGACCGCTCCCCGTCGTCGGTGACGTACATCAACCCCGCCACGACGACCACACCGGCAACGACCATGCCGCGCACCGGAATCCCTAGCATCACGCCTCCCGACCTCGTCTGAGGTGCAGATATAGCGCGACGACCACACCGGTGGGGCCTCCCGCGGCGGAATCCACCCGACCGGGAAACCGAACGGGTGAGATCGACTACGGAAACGCATCAGGGGACCGTCCCGGAAGCCCGGAAGCGGTCCCCTGATGGAAATCCCCGAAGGGATCAGACGATGGCGAGCCTCAGCCGGCCATCTTCTTCTGGAGGTTCTCGTCCAGCGTGCCGAGGAAGTCCTCGGTGGTCAGCCACTCCTGGTCCGGGCCCACGAGCACGGCCAGGTCCTTCGTCATCCGGCCGCTCTCGACGGTCTCCACGATGACCTGCTCCAGCGTCTCCGCGAAGCCCGTCACCTCCGGCGTGCCGTCCAGCTTGCCGCGGTGCTTCAGGCCACCGGTCCACGCGAAGATCGACGCGATCGGGTTGGTGGACGTCGGCTTGCCCGCCTGGTGCTGGCGGAAGTGCCGGGTCACCGTGCCGTGCGCGGCCTCGGCCTCGACGGTCTTGCCGTCCGGCGTCATCAGCACCGACGTCATCAGGCCCAGCGAGCCGAAGCCCTGCGCGACCGTGTCGGACTGCACGTCACCGTCGTAGTTCTTGCACGCCCAGACGTAGCCGCCCTCCCACTTCATCGCGGCGGCGACCATGTCGTCGATCAGGCGGTGCTCGTACGTAAGGCCGGCGGCGTCGAACTGCCCCTTGAACTCCTCCTCGAACACCTTCTGGAAGATGTCCTTGAACGCACCGTCGTACGCCTTGAGGATGGTGTTCTTGGTCGACATGTACACCGGGTAGTTGCGCTGCAACCCGTACGAGAACGAGGCACGCGCGAAGTCCTCGATGGACTTGTTGAAGTTGTACATGCCCATCGCCACGCCGCCGTCGGGCCCGTAGTTGGCCACCACGTGCTTGATCGGCTCGGAGCCGTCCTCGGGCGTGAAGGTGATCGTCAGCTCGCCCGCGCCGGGGACCTTGAAGTTGGTCGCCTTGTACTGGTCGCCGTGGGCGTGACGGCCGATGATGATCGGCTTCGTCCAGCCCGGCACCAGCCGCGGGATGTTCGAGATGATGATGGGCTCGCGGAACACCACGCCGCCGAGGATGTTGCGGATCGTGCCGTTCGGCGAGACCCACATCTTCTTCAGGCCGAACTCCTCCACCCGCGCCTCGTCGGGCGTGATGGTGGCGCACTTCACGCCGACGCCGTGCTTCTTGATGGCGTGGGCTGCGTCGATGGTGACCTGGTCGTCGGTGGCGTCCCGGTGCTCGATGCCCAGGTCGTAGTACTCAAGGTCGACGTCCAGGTACGGGTGGATCAGCTTGTCCTTGATGAACTGCCAGATGATCCGGGTCATCTCGTCGCCATCGAGTTCGACGACGGTCCCCTGAACCTTGATCTTGCCCATACTCAGGGCGCTCCTCTCGCGACAATGCAAGCAAGACAAGCGTACTGCTATGTCGGGTTGCTTGCGTCCACCTCGGCGGAAAAAGGGAACGGCGTCACACCGGCGGGGCGCCGCGGACGAGGTGGCACGGGTGTTCTCCGGCCCAATACAACCAGCCGACCCGCCGGTCCGCCGCACGGGGACGGCTGCCGGACGACACTCGAACACCCGTTCCCCGATTCACCACCGCCGCCGGCGCCCCGTTCGCTAACCTCGCCCGGAAGAGTGATCATCGAGGGGGCAGCTTTGTCGATGGGTCCGACCCACGCCATGAGTGGACTGCTGGCCTGGGCGGCGGTGACCGCGATCGCGGAGAACCACCCCATCGGCCAGCTCAGCCCACAGAGCTGGGCGGTCGGCGCGGTGCTCGCCACCGGCGCCGCCCTGCTGCCCGACCTGGACCACCCGTCGTCCACCGTCTCGCGCACGTTCGGGCCGGTCAGCGCGGGTGCGTCGACCCTGATCAACACGATCAGCTCGTTCGTCTACCGCACCACCCGCACCCGCAAGGACTCCAACCGGGACGGCGGCCACCGCGGGCTCACGCACACGCTGATGTTCGCCCTGGCCGCCGCGGTCGGCACGACGGCCGTGGTGCAGCAGTCGCAGAAGTGGGCGCTGCCGGTGTTGATGTTCGTGTTCGCCGGCCTGGCCGTGCGCGGGATCATGAACGACTGGTGCCCGCAGCGGGACGCCCTGCTCATCACGGGCGTCTCGGCCGCCATCACGGTCGCCTGCGTGGCGTGGACCGCGCAGACACCGGCCAGCGCGGCGGCGTGCGGGGTGGCGGTCGGCGTGGGCTGCGTGGCGCACTACCTGGGCGACGCGATCACCGAACAGGGCTGTCCGATCCTGTGGCCGATCCCGCTGATGGGCAAGACGTGGTTCCCCGTCGCGCCGCCGAAGATCATGCGGATGAAGACCGGCGGCAAGGTCGAGATGGCGATCGTCGGCCCGCTGGTCACCATCCTCAGCGTCTGGCTGTCGGCCGCCGCGCTCCAGCAGGCCGGCGCGCTCCCGTTCCTCGAAAGTTTCGACCTGCTACCCATCTAGGTTTCAGATAACGGCCATTCGGCGGCTACCACGGCATCACCCGATCGGACTAGCCTCCACGAAATCCCCGTCCCGCGCCGATCCGCGTCGAGGAGGACTTCGTGGCACGACACACGCACGACAACGTGGTCGAGGCGGCCGAATGACCACCTGGCTCGGCCTGAACGCCGGTCACGAGGACCGGGCGACCGCCGACACCACCGCGGTATCGCTCTACGAGTCACTGCTCTTCCACGCCCAGGTCGTGTGCGTGCACGCGGTCGAAGGCCGGCACGCGATGTCGTTCCGGCTCACCGAGGACCCCTCGGACAACACCGTGTCGACGCTGATCGAACGCGGGTACGGCGTGGCGGTGCACAACGGCAGCCTGCAACGGCTCGCCGGGCCCGAATCGCTCGCCAGGGGCGCTCTGCGGGCCGCTTTGGCGCACCGGGACCGGCGTGAAGGCCGGGCGCTGCGGTTCCCCGGCCAACGTGCGCTGCGCGGCCGTTACGGCGTGTCGGACATCCTGGCGTTCAGCGCGATCGAAGAGGTCCTGCCGCACGGCACGAAGAGCGTGGACGCGCGCGGTGACCTCCAGCCGGCGTTCGTGAACGGCCGGTTGGTGTTGGACTGCGGTTAGGCAGGTTCAGTTGGCGCGGCTCGGTCGGGCTCGGCCCGGCTCTCGGTCGGCCCGGCTCTCGGTCGGCCCGGCTCTCGGTCGGCCCGGCTACCGAAACCGGTCGGCCCGGCTCCTGGCTCAGCCCGGGTGGGCGCCGACGGTGTCCTTGATCTCCGCGCCGAGGCTGTCCGCGGTGCGCGCGCAGTGGGCGCAGCAGAAGAACCGGCCGTTCACCTCGACGCCGTGGCCGAGAATGCGGCAGTCGCAGTGCTCGCAGCGCGGTGCGAGACGTTGGATCGCGCACTCGAAACTGTCGAACGTGTACACGCCACCGCCGGTCGTGCGGACCTCGAAGGTCATCCAGTAGTCGTTACCGCATACGTCGCAAGTCGCCATGGGCCGAGCCTGCGCCGGTCGCCAGGACCCGGCAACTCGGACCGTTTCCGACCGGGCGCTAGTCCAACTGGGCGACAAGTCGTTTCGGTGCGACCTGGCGATAGGCGTCCCGGACGACCTCGGTGACGGCGTCCCAGTCGACGTCAACGTCGAGGTAGACGCCGAGCCAGCCGCGGTGCCCGACGTACGGCGGTCGGAAGTACCGCTCGGGTTCGCTGCCGACCAACGCCTCCTGCACACCCGGCGGGGCCGCGCACCAGAACGCGAGGCGGTCGTCGTGGTGGTGATCGGCGAACATGACGAACAGCTTCTTGTCGCGCACGAACCACGCCGGCTCGCCGTGACTGGGCCGTTCGGTCGCCTCCGGCAACCCCATGCACAGCTCCCGCAACCGCTCCAGCGAATCCATGCGCGCCATCCTCACACCCGAGCGGACCAGGCCGGACTCGAACCGGCGTCCTCCCTCCACGCAGGAGGGCGCGTCAACCACTGCGCTACATGGTCCCGAGCCGGGCCGGATTCGAACCGGCGTCCTCCCTCCAAAGGAGGAGGGCGCGACAACCACTGCGCTACCGGGCTCTTGCCCCAACACTAACCATGACCGAGGGCGCGGAGACAGGGCCGCTAAGGTCTGCCGCGTGCGCGGGGTCGACTATTACGAGCTCCTCGGGGTCGGTCGCTACGCGTCCGAGGCGGAGATCAAATCCGCCTACCGCTCCCTGGCCAAGGTCATGCACCCCGACGCGGGCGGGTCCTCCGGCACGTTCCGGATGCTGCAAGAGGCATATGACACCCTCCGTGATCCGTCCCGAAGACAGGACTACGACCGGGGCTGGACGGTCACCCGACCGGGCGCGCGGCCGACGTCCCCCACCCGGCCGCCGCGCTCCGGCCGAACGGGCCGGCTGCGCAATTTCGGTGAGGATCCCGACTTCGTACCTCCGAAGCCGGTGGTGGATCTCGGTGCGATCGCGTGGTGGCACCTGGTCGACGTGGCCCAGCGGGTCCGCTATGCGCCCGCCGCCGGTCCCGGCCACGCGCCCGCGTTAGCCGCGGTGCTCGGGTGGTTCTTCCTGCTGCTGCCGGTGTTCTTGATCGACTTCACGCCGCTCGTGCTGGGTGTCTGGCTTCTCCTGGTCGCCGCGGCGGCGACTGCGGCGTTCCGGTTGGTGCGGCGGTACCTGTCGGCGATCCGGGCGGACCGGGCGTTCACGGCGGAGCACGACACCGACATCGTGCACGGGACCACCGACGACCGCCCGTGTGAACGGATCACCGCCGACCTGCTCAGCCGGTACCTGACCCGGTTGCCCGGCGTGCGGATCTTCCACGGGCTCGCCTGGCCGGGCTCGGTGTTCGCCGACGTCGACCACGCGGTGCTGTGCGGGCGGAAGCTGGTGCTGATCGAGTCGAAGGCCTGGCTGCCGGGGCACTACGAGGCCGACGACGACGGCTCGGTGTGGCGCAACGGGCATCCGTTCCGGGGCGGTGGCATGAGGATGCCGCGCAGCCTGGCGATGTACCGGAAGTTGTTGCCGTGGCTGGACATCCGGACCGCGCTGCTGGTGTACCCGAGCCGGGCCGGCGAGGTGACGACCGAGGAGCCGGCGGACACCGTGGTGCCGCCGATGACGCCGGCGCAGTTCGTCGAGGAGATCGGCGACTGGCTGGCGGAGGACCCGGCCACGGTGGACCGCGAGGCGTTGCGCCTGCTGCTCCGCCAGGTCGTGCCGATCGTGCGCCCGTAGCAACCGCCTGGGTCGGTCAGCCGAATGGCGCATGTCCGTTGTGTCGCCGGAGGGTTACGTTCGGCGGACCCAGCGGGAGGAGCGGGGCGGATGAAGGTCGACGTCTTCAACGAGGTCCAGGACCCGCGCCCGTGGCAGGAAGGGCACGAGAACGCGCGCATCACGGAGGCGTTGGAGCAGGCGCGGCTGGCGGATTCGCTCGGGTACGGCTGCTGGTGGCAGGTCGAGCACCACGGCGCGGACGAGTTCAGCCTGTCGTCGGCGCCGGAGTTGATGCTGGCGGCGATCTCGCAGCAGACGTCCCGGATCCGCCTCGGCCATTCCGCGGTCCTGGCGCCGGCCAAGTTCAACCACCCGATCCGGGTAGCCGAACGTGCCGCCATGCTGGACCACCTGAGCGGCGGCAGGCTGGAGTTCGGCCTGACCCGGTCGACCGCGCCGGAGTGGCGGCTGTTCGGCATCGACCCGGCGGACGCGCGCCGGCAGACCCAGCAGGCGTTCGAGATGATCCCGCGGATGTGGACGTCGGAGCGGTTCTCGCACTCCAGCGAGGATTTCGAGATCCACGACGTGCCGATCGTGCCCAAGCCGCTCCAGAAGCCCCATCCGCCGCTCTGGCAGGCCGCCGCGACGCCGGCGTCGTTCGAGGAGGCGGGGCGGCGCGGTGTCGGGGTGCTGGGGACGACGATCTGGGAGTCCATCGAGCGGGTGCGCCGGATGGTCGGCCTCTACCGTGCGGCGGCCGACGCGTGCACGTCGCCGGTCGGTTCGTACGTCAACAACCAGGTCGCTTTCTTCACGTTCGTGCACTGCGCGGAGACCGACGAGCAGGCGGCCCGCAACGGCGCCGTGGCGGCAGCGGCTTGGTACACGGTCAAGGCGCTGACCTTCTTCGAGGCCGCGGACGCCTTCGTGGAGACCGTGCGGCACCAGCAGTCGCTGATGGACGACCCGTCCGGCGGTGGTCTGACCGGCGAGTTCCTCCGGGCGGAAGCCGCGGCGTTCAGCGGACCGAACCGTGCCCAGGTGGTCATCGGGCGGGTCCTGCAAGGCGAGGACGTGGACCCGGAGGAGATCTTCGAGGCGCTGAACGAGCAGGACTCGCTGATCGTCGGCAGCCCGGACACGTGCCGGAAGAAGCTGCGCACCTACGCGGACCTCGGCATCGACCGCCTGATGGCGTTCCACCAGGTGGGCAGCCTGAAGCACGAGGACGTCATGCAAAGCCTCCGCCTGATCGGCGACCTGATCCCCGAGTTCGACACGTAAGTCGGAGATCAGGTCGGTAGGCAACACGTCAGTCGGACAGGCATTCCGGGCGCGTTCGGCGTGTGGGGTGGGAAGATGGCCGGCATGCCGAAGAAGCTGCGCCTGACGGGTGACCCGGAGGCCGACAAGCTGCTCAGTGAAGACCACTTCGCGCTGCTCACCGGGCTCCTGCTGGACCAGCAGTTCCCGATGGAACACGCCTTCGCCGGCCCCCGGAAGATCGCGGACCGGATGGGTGGGTTCAGCATCACCAAGATCGCCGAGACCGACGTGGACGAGTTCGTGGAGCTGTGCGTGCAGCCGCCCGCGATCCACCGGTACGGCGGCTCGATGGGGCGCCGGGTCCACGCGTTGGCGCTGCACATCCTGGAGAACTACAAGGGCAAGACGGCGAACATCTGGAAAGCCGGCAAACCGGACGCCAAGGAAGTGTTCCGCCGGGTGAAGGCGCTGCCCGGGTTCGGCGACCAGAAGGCCCGCATCTTCCTCGCGTTGCTGGGCAAGCAGCTCGGCGTCACCCCGGAGGGCTGGCGCGAAGTGGCCGGGGCGTACGGCGAGGAAGGCTCACGGCGCTCCATCGCCGACGTCACCAGCCCCGAGGCGCTGGCCGAGGTCCGCGCGTTCAAGAAGGCCGCGAAAGCAGCCGCAGCGGGGAGCTAGAGCGGAGCCTCCGAGGGCTAGAGCGGGCGTTGCCGACGGCTAGAGCTGCGTTGCCGGGAGCTAGAGCGGCGTTGCCGACGGCTAGAGTCCCGACGTGCAGTTGCCGGGACTCTCCGATCTCACGCCGTTGGGCCAGGGCGGGTTCGCCACGGTCTACCGCGCCCGCCAGGTCCAGCTGAACCGCGACGTCGCGGTGAAGATCGACAACCGGGTCTTGCAGACCGAACGCGATCGGCGGCGGTTCCTGCGTGAGGCCCATGCCGCCGCACGACTGTCCGGGCACCCGCACGTCGTGTCCGTGCACGACGCCAACTTCACCCCGCAGGGCACGCCCTACCTGGTCATGGAGCTGTGCACCGGTGGGTCGCTGGCCGACGTGGTCCGGCGGGACGGACCGCTTTCGGCGGACCGGGTGCGGCAGCTTGGCGTGCAGTTGGCGGACGCGCTGGCCGCCGCGCACGCGGAAGGTGTGCTGCACCGGGACATCAAGCCCGGCAACATCCTGCTGGACCGGTACGGCACGGTGAAGCTCGCCGACTTCGGGTTGGCGGCGCTGCTGGACGCCGAGGGTTCCAGCACTGTCACGCGTGATGCGTTGAGTCCCAGTTACGCGCCGCCTGAGGCGTTCGCGATGGCCCAGCCGACGCCGGCCGCTGACGTCTACGCGTTGGCGGCGACGTTGTACGACCTGCTTGCGGGTAAGCCTCCTCGGCCGGTGCCTTGGCCGGTCGAGTCGTTCGATCACCTGGGTGACGTGCTGCGGTCGCCCGTGGCGCCGGTGGTCGGGGTGCCGCAGGAGTTGCACGACGTGTTGGTGCGGGCGCTTGAGCCGGATGTCGCGCGGCGTACGCCTGGTGCGGCGCGGTTGCGGGATGAGTTGAGTCGGGTTGCGATGGCGCCGGTTCCGGCGGGTTCGGCTGTTGGTGGGGGTGCGGAGCGGCGTTTCGAGCCGCAGCTCGGGTCGGGTTACGTTCGGCCGCCGACCAAGAAGCCTTGGGCGTTGGTCATCGCTGCTGCGGTGCTCGCGACGGTCGTGGCCGGCGGAACGTGGTGGTGGGCGACGAAGAACGGTGACACCGCCGCGCCGGGTGCGCAGGTCGGTACGACGGCAGGTTCATCCACGAGCACCAAGCTGCCGCCGCCAGATCTCAAGGAGTGCGCGACGGGCTACTGCGTCGGCGAGCCGACCTGCTACCGCGGCATCGTGTCGATCGGTGGTCAGGCCGCGACGGCACGTCGGGTCGCCAACTGCTCCGAAGAGCACTTCTGGGAGGCGTTCGCGGGCGGCTGGTTGTCGGGGCCGATCCCTGAAGTCGACAACGACGACCTGATCAAGGCACCCGAAGTCGCGGACGTCTGCACGGCCGAGGCGATGAAGGCGAACACCCGGCCGACCGTGGACACGTCGGACTGGCAGTTCACCGCGGTCGGGTTCGCGGATGGCGAGGCGACCTACTTTCACTGCCTGGCCAGGCCCTCCGAAGGCGGCGAGACGACCACCAGCGCGTTCGGTGGGTCCTGACGTTCGGTCAGAGGGTCCTGCGCGTCGGTCAGAGGGTCCTGGGGTCCGGTAAGAGGGGTCTCGTGTTTCGAAGGCCGCATCGCGAAGAACAGCATCACCAACGCCACCACGGCGAGCAGCCCAGCGATCGGCGCCAACGACAGCAGCCCGACCCAGCTGATCACCAGCCCGCCGACCACGCCGGACAGGCCGACACCGAGATAGATCGCGGACGCGTTGAGCGACAGGAGCAGGCCGCCGTTGGTCGGTGCCAACGCGATCAGCCAGCTCTGCGTCGGCGGGTTCGTCGACCACGTGAGAGCGCCCCACACGAACAGCGCGATGGCGGCCGACACCGGGGTGGTCAACGTCAGCGGCAACGTGGCCAGCACGACGGTGAAGCAGCTGACCAGCACGACGAGCAGCTTGCGCGGGTCGAACCGGTCGGTGAGCCGGCCACCGGCCCAGTTGCCGAACACACCACCCAGGCCGTACGCGAGGAGCAGCACGCTGATCATCACGCCCTCGACGCCGGCGGTTTCGGTGAGCAGTGGCGCGATGTAGTTGAAGACGCTGAACACAGCGAGGCACGCGATCACGGTCAGGCCGAGGACCATCAGCACGCGCCGGTCGGCGGCAGGGGCGAAGCGTTCGCGGAGGCGGACCACCGGCGGCGCCTCGACGCGGGGCAGCCAGCGCCACACCGCCAGTGCCGCGACTGCGGAGACGGCGGCGATCAACGCGAACACGCCCTGGTAGCCGAGGGGTCCGCCCAGGAGGTTGCCTGCCGGGACGCCGAGGACGAGGGAGAACGTGAGTCCGCCGAAGACCAGGGCCACGGCTCGGCCACGACGTTCCGGTGGGGTGAGAACGGTGGCCACGAGCGTTGCGGCGGGTGTGTAGACGGCCGCACCCAGTGCGCTGATGACGCGTGCGGCCAGGAGGAGGGGGTAGTTCGGCGCGACGGCGGCCAGCAGGTTGCCGAAGGCCGAGACGCCCAGGGCGGTGACCAGGAGGGTGCGGCGTTCCCAGCGGCCAGTGAGCGCGGCCAGCGGCGGTGCGGAGACCGCGTAGGCGATGGCGAACGCGGTCAGCAGTTGGCCGGCGGTGGCGTGGGAGATGTGCAGTTCCTGGCTTACGGCCGGTAGGACGCCGGAGACGATGTAGGCACTCGTTCCGATGGCGAACGCGCCGGCCGTGAGCAGGTAGGTGCGGGCGGACAATGCGTACTCCCCCGATCGAGTGGTGATTCGATCGGTACCGTACTACGATGACCGTCAAAGTTCGACCGATATCGTAGTATGCGGGTCATGACGACCATGCTTGCGCACCCCGAGCGGGGAGAGATCCGGATAGCGGCGGTGCTGCAAGCGTTGGCGGATCCGGTGCGGCTGGAGATCGTGCGCGCGTTGGCCCGGTGCGAGGACGGGATCTCGTGCGGCTTGCTTGACCTGGGGATTACGGCTTCCACGTTGACGCATCACGTGCGGACGTTGCGGGAGGCGGGGGTCGTGTGGGTGCGGCCTCAGGGGACTTCGCGGATCAGTACGTTGCGGCGGGATGACCTGGATGCGTTGTTCCCTGGGTTGCTTGATGGTGTGTTGGCGGCTCGGCGGTGAGCGGCGCGGGTGGTGGTTTGGTGGGTGGCGGCGTGGGTGGCGACTCGGCGGGTGGTGCGGCGGGGAGCGGCGCGGCGGGGAGGGACGCCAATGACTGGGAGTGGGTTCGGGTTCTGGCTCAGGGGCGGGTGTACGACGAAGAGCGGGCTGCGCTGAATCGGGTGGCTTGGGCGGCGGTGGCGTTGGCGGCTTCGCGTGGCGGGGAGCGGAGTGGGGTGCGGCGGGCTCGGGCGGTGGCGGATCGGTTTGCTTTGCGGGCCCGGGTGGTGGGGTCGGTTGGGGTTTGGGCGGCGGATCCGGATCTGTTGGTGGCGGATGTGTTGGCGGAGACCGGTTTGCCGGATCGGTTTCTGAGGGTGGTGGCGCGGGGGTTGGAGCCGGTGGTGCCGTTGGTTCGGGATGGCGGGTTGCGGGAGCGGGGGGAGCGGTGGTTGGCGGTTTGGGGGTCTGCGTCCAGGTCCGGCTCGATTTGACACGGGACCCCTACGGGCACCCCAGACAGGCCAAAGCCGGGCAGGCATGGCGGGAAGAGCGTCCGCCAAGCCTGCCCGGCTTCGACCAGCCTATGGCACCCGAACCCATGTCAAATCGAGCCTCGTCGGCCACCTGCGGTGTGCGCGGGGCGGCCACTGCGGTGTAGCGATGTGGTGCGGGGCGGCCATTGGGTGGGTGGGGTGACTGTTTGGTGTGGTGTGAGTAATTCGGTTGCGGTGGTTCCTAAGGTTGGTAGACGTGCGTGCCTACGCTCGTCTTGCGCTGGCCGGTTTCCGTAGATACTCCACCTATCGACAGGCGATGGTTGCCGGGATGGCGACGAACGTCGCATTCGGGCTGCTCAGGATGGCTGTGCTGGTCGCGGCCGTCTCGCAGGGCTCCATCGCGGGCTATGACGTTGCGGCTACGGCTACCTATGTGTGGCTTGGCCAGGGGTTGATGGCGGTCGTTGTGCTGTGGGGTGACAAGCAGTTGGCCGACCGCATTCGCAGCGGGGACGTTGTGGTTGACCTCTACCGGCCTTGGCACCTCCAGTCCGCGTTGTTGGCCGAGGATGTCGGGCGGGCCGGGTACGCCTTGCTTGTGCGACTTGCGCCGCCGATTGCGTTCGGAGCGTTGTTCTTCCCATTCCGGTGGCCCGAGTTGGCCACCCTGCCGTTGTTCGCGGTGAGTGTGGTGCTGGCGGTGGCCGTCAGTTTCGGCATGCGGTTCCTGCTGAACGCCACCACGTTCTGGCTCCTCGACAACCGTGGCGTGCAGGCGCTCTACACCGGGTTCGCCTGGCTGCTCAGCGGGTTGGCTGTGCCGCTTGCGTTCTTCCCTTCCTGGGCGTTGCCCTTCCTGTGGTCCACGCCGTTCGCGGCCATGTTGCAGGCGCCGATCGACGTCTTCCTCGAACGCGGTTCGCCTTGGCCGCTGTTGGCGGGGCAGGCGTTCTGGGCTGTTGTGGTCCTCGGGGCGGGCCACCTGGTGTTGCAGCGCGCGGTTCGGAAGGTGGTGGTGCAGGGTGGCTGACTCGACTGCCGGTGTCTACGCGAAACTTGTCGGCGCACGTCTGCGCGGCCAGATGTCTTACCGTGCCTCGTTCGTCCTCCAGTGCGTTGCCAACGCTCTCGGGCAGCTGACCGAGTTGGCCATCATTCTTGTGCTGTTCAACAGGGTCAGCGCGCTCGGGGGCTTCTCGGTCAACGAGGTCGTGTTGATGTACGCGCTGGCGGGCACGGCGTTCGGGATCGCCGACCTGGTTGCGAGCCAACTGGACGAGCTGCCTACCTACATTCGCACTGGGACGTTCGACGTTCTTCTGCTGCGACCTTTGGGCACGCTTGCTCAGATGATGGCTTCCGACCTCCAGTTGCGGAAGCTTGGTCGGATCGTGGCCGGTGTCGTTGCGCTTGTGTACGCGTTGGGCCACAACGAGATCGCTTGGTCGCCGTTCACCGCGGTGTTGATCGTGGTGGCGCCTCTCAGTGGTGCGGTGATCTTCTCGGCCATCTGGGTCCTGGCCAATGCGGTCTGCTTCTGGGTGGTCGACGGCCAGGAGCTCGCCAATGCGGTCACGTATGGCAGCAATGCGTTCACCTCGTACCCCGCCACCGTGTACGACACGTGGTTGCGTCGGTTCTTCGCGTTCGTCATCCCCGGCGCGTTCGTCGCCTACTACCCCAGCCTCGCGCTTCTGGACCGCCCGGATCCGTTGGGTGGACCCGCTTTTCTGAGTTGGATCTCGCCGTTGGTCGCCCTTGCCGCGGCCGTTGTCGCGGGCCTTGTCTGGCGCACCGCCGTTCGGCACTACCGAGGGACTGGATCATGATCGAGGTGCGCGATCTGTGTCGCGAGTTCACGGTGACGACGAAGGTCGGCCGTTTCAGGCGTGAGAAGCGCGTCGTGCGGGCGGTGGACTCGGTGAGTTTCGATGTCGCCGCAGGGGAAGCCGTCGGGTATGTCGGGCCCAATGGGGCCGGCAAGTCGACCACCATCAAGATGCTCACCGGCATCCTCGTGCCGACGTCCGGCCACGTTCGGGTGTCCGGCGTGGACCCGTCGCGGGCTCGGCGGGATCTGGCGCGGCGCATCGGGGTGGTCTTCGGCCAGCGCAGCCAGCTGTGGTGGGACCTGCCGCTCCGGGACAGCTTCGACCTGCTCCGCGCGATCTACCGGGTGCCGAAGGGTGATCACGCCGGTCGGCTCCGGGAGTGCGTCGACCTGCTGGAGCTCGGGCCGTTCCTGGACACGCCGGTCCGCCAACTGTCCCTCGGTCAACGGATGCGCGGCGAGGTCACGGCGGCCCTGTTGCACGGGCCCGAGTTGTTGGTCTTGGACGAACCGACCATCGGCCTCGACCTGGAATCCAAGGAACGCCTGCGGGAATTCCTGGCCGACCTCAACACCCAGCGCGGCACGACGCTCTTGCTCACCACGCACGACCTGGACGACATCGAGCGGCTGTGTCCGCGGCTGGTGGTGATCGACCGGGGCACGGTGCTGGCCGACGGCCCGTTGGACGGACTGCGCGCCGAGGTCGCGCCGGACCGCGTGCTGGTGGTGGACCTGGAGAAACCAGCCACCGGGCTGGACGAACTGCCCGGCGTCACCTCGGTGCGGACCGAGCTGAACGGATTGCGACACCACCTCACGTTCCGCCGCGCGGACACCACTGCGGCGGCGCTTATCTCGGCTGTGGCGGCACGGGCGGAAGTGCACGATCTCGTGGTTGTGGAGCCGGAGATCGACGATGTGGTGCGTCGGCTGTACGCGCGTCGGTAGAGTCGGACGAAACGGTCAACGAATGGGAGCACTCCATGCGCGCAGGTCGTCCGCTCGCCACCATCATGCTGGCGCTGGGCCTCATCGGGGCCGCGTCCGGCTGCGAGGCCGTCCAGCAGGCGTCGGACACCGCGAACCAGGTCGGCCAAGCGGCGGACAAGGCGACCGTGTGCATCGAGGCGCTCAAGCTCGCGAACTTCACCCCCACCGCCACCGACCCGCAGAAGGCGCTGGAGGAGACCCAGAAGAAGGCCGAGGAGCTGAACGCCCTCGCCGCGAAGGCCGGCGACGCCACGCTCAAGGACGCCATCACCGGCGTTTCCGACAAGATGAGCGCCGTGACGCTGGAGGACGTGAACCCGGCCAACGCCGCCGCCTGGGCGCAGGAGAAGCTGGACACCGTCTCCAAGCTGTCCAACGCCTGCTCCTGAGCGGAAAAGCCAGGCTGTCGGTACCTTCGGAACCGTCCTACCCTGGGAGGCACCGGAGGTGTTGCAGATGCACGCGACAGTAGGTGACCGGTTGCACGTCCACAGCCGCGCGGTGGGTCTCGACGAGAAGATCGGCGAGATCGTGGAAGTCCGCGGCTCGGAAGGTGCGCCCCCGTACCTGGTCCGGTTCTCGGACGGCCACGAAGGGCTGGTCTACCCAGGCCCCGACACGCTGGTCGAGCCCCGGGCCTCTGAATCACCCAGGATCAAGGACTCGACCTCGGCGCGGTAGAGCAGCGCCGGGTCGACTCCCATCGGTCCGAACTGCCCGGAAACCTCCAGGCTGAGCACGCCGTGCAGCCTGGTGAACCCGCGCAGGCCGGTGAGCAGCACGGCGGGGGGCACGTACCCCTCGCCGCGTGAGCCGGCCCATGCCACGAGCTGGGCATCCAGTCCACTCGTGGCTTCCTGGCGCGGTTCCCCTTCTCTCGGCAGCACACTCAGGAACGCGCTCATCGTGCGGTGTGCGGCCATGATCGTGTCTTCCGGCGCCTGGTAGCCGGGCACCGGCGTGCCGAACAGCAGCAGGTACCGGTGCGGCTGGGCGATGGCCCACGACCGGAAGCCTTCCCCGAACGCGCGCACCCGATCGGACGGGTCCGCGTCCTCCGATGCCGCGACCGCCGCCTCCACGGTGTCCGCCAGGTCGTGCCACGCGTCCGTGACCAGGTCGTTCAGCAGGTCGTCGCGCCCCTTGAAGTACCGGTAGAGAGCGGGACCCGTCACGCCCATGCGCTTGGCGATGGCGTTGACCGAGATCCCGGCGATCCCCTGCTCCGCCAACTGCTCCAGCGCGATGCGCTTGACCTCGACCTTCGTCTCCTCGCGGAACCGTTCGCGCCGCACGTTGACCACTCTGCGCACCTCCTTGACAAATACACCCTAACTTGTGTTAGAACTTCTAACAACAGTGAGAGCTTGATACGAGGGGGAATCATGACGGTCGTCGTTCTGGGAGCGGGTCGGGGTATCGGTCGGGAGATCACCCGCCAGTTGGTGGCGGCAGGGAGAGAGGTTCGGGCTGTCACACGTTCGGGTGGAGTTCCGGAGGGTGCGCAGGACATGCGCTGCGATCTGATGGACCGGGCGTCGACGTTCAAGGCCGTGGAAGGCGCGTCGGTGGTCCACCTGTCCGCCAACGTCCCGTACACCAGCTGGGTGGACATGCTGCCGACGATGGTCGACAACGCCATCGCCGCGGCGGAGGCCGTGGGCGCGAAGATCGTGTTCGCGGACAACCTGTACTCGTACGGCCCGGTGTCCGGCCCGATCACCGAGGCCACGCCGGAACGGCCCGTGGGGCCGAAGGAGAAGCTGCGCAGCGAACTCGGCAAACGGCTGCGGAAGGCGTCCGTGCCGGTGGCGACCGGTCGTTCCTCGGACTACTACGGTCCGGGCGGCACGTCGTCGTTGCCCGGCGAGCTGGCGATCAAGCCGATGACGCAGGGCAAGGGCGCCATGTGGTTCTGGCCGCTGGACGTCCCGCACACGTTCGCCTACCTCGCCGACACCGCACGGGCGCAGATCTTGCTGGGCGACGACGAGCGGGCGGACGGGAAGGTCTGGCACACGCCGGCGGCCGAGACCCTGTCCGTGCGGGACTTCATCGCGCTGACCGGACAGGTGCTCGGCAACGCGCGCAAGCCGTTGCGGCTGCCGTCGGTCGCCGTCACCCTGAGCGCGATGTTCGACAAGCGGTTGCGCGGTTCGACCGAAATGGACCACCAGCGGACCAAGCCGTGGGTGGTGGACCATTCCGCGTTCGAGTCTGCTTTCGGACCCTTTCCAGTGACGCCGCACGAGAAGGCGATCGCGGAAACGGCACAGTGGTACCGGTCCGCGTGAGCGAAACGGCAACCTGGGAACGTTCCCGGCCGGTCAGCCGAGGATGGTGCTGATCAACTCGTCGGCGAGGGCGGGCGTGGCGGCGGCGATGCCCGACCACCGACGGGAAAGGTCCAGGTCGAAGGTCAACGGCCGGCCGTGCAGGTCGAGCAGCGCTCCCCCGGCCGCCGGCACGGTCACCAGGGCGGCGATCAGGTCCATCAGCCGGTGGGTGTCCGAACCGGGGTCGGCGAACGCGTCCACCGAGCCCTCCGCGACCAGCGCCGTCTCCAGACACGTCGTGCACAGCACCCGGATCCGGTCGGCTTCGTTCGCCACCCGCATCCACGCTTCCTCGGTGCCGCGCTTCGGCCGCATCATGCACACCGACGCGCCCTTGAGCTTCGTGCGGCCGGTCGTGCGGAACGGCGTGGGGCTGCCCGCGTGCGCGGACCAGGCCCGGCCGGTGTCGAACCAGACGGTGAGGGCTTCGACCGGCTGGTCGTCGATCACCAGCGCGCCCGCGAAGCACGACAGCGGCACGCCGAGCGCGGCGTTCGCGGAACCGTCCACCGGGTCGATCACGAGGGTCGCGGCGGACCCGTTGTCGATGAACCCGGCTTCCTCGGACAGCAGGTTTGCGCCCGCATCGGCGGCGGCCTCAGCGATCGCGGCCTCCACGATCGCGTCGACTCGCATGGTCGGCGTGCCGTCCGCGCCGTCGGCGACCTCCTCGCGCAACTGCACGCGGGTGAACTCGCGGCGGGCCTGGTCGTAGGCGCGGGACGCGGCGATCGCGGTGGCGGCGAGCGCCGGGTGCACGTCGGAGGGCAGGTTGGGCGCGGGCACGGGCCACTGGTTCATGACCCCCAACATGCCACGAGAGGGCCACCTCGGCGGCCCTCTCGTGGGGTATGACTCTTCGGAGAACTCAGATCAGGCCGAGTGCCTTCACCGCGTCGCGCTCCTCGACCAGCTCGGCCACGGAGGCGTCGATGCGGGCGCGGGAGAAGTCGTCGATCTCCAGCCCCTGCACGATCGAGTACTTGCCACCGGTCACCGTGACCGGGAACGACGAGATGATGCCTTCCGGCACGCCGTACGAGCCGTCCGACGGGATGGCCATGGAGACCCAGTCGCCCTCGGCGGTGCCGTTCACCCAGTCGTGGACGTGGTCGATCGCCGCGTTCGCCGCCGACGCCGCCGACGACAGGCCGCGCGCCTCGATGATCGCCGCGCCGCGCTTGGCCACGGTCGGGATGAACTCGTTCTCCAGCCAGGCCTGGTCGTTCACGGCCTCGGCCGCGATCTGCCCGTTGACCTCGGCGTGGAACAGGTCCGGGTACTGGGTGGCCGAGTGGTTGCCCCAGATGGTCAGCTTCTTGATGTCGGTGACCGACACCCCGAGCTTCTTGGCCAGCTGCGCCAGCGCCCGGTTGTGGTCGAGGCGGGTCATCGCGGTGAACCGCTCGGCGGGCACGTCGGGCGCGTGCTGCTGGGCGATCAGGGCGTTGGTGTTGGCGGGGTTGCCGACCACCAGCACGCGCACGTCCTCCGCCGCGCCCGCGTTGATCGCCTCACCCTGCGGCTTGAAGATGCCGCCGTTGGCCTCCAGCAGGTCGCCGCGCTCCATGCCCTTCGTGCGCGGGCGGGCGCCGACCAGCAGCGCCACGTTCACGCCGTCGAAGGCGGTCTTGGCGTCGTCGGTGATGTCGACGCCGGACAGCAGCGGGAACGCGCAGTCGTCCAACTCCATCGCGGTGCCCTCGGCGGCCTTGACGGCCTGCGGGATCTCCAGCAGGCGCAGGCGGACCGGGACGTCGGGTCCGAGGAGGTGGCCGGAGGCGATGCGGAACAGCAGTGCGTAGCCGATCTGGCCGGCCGCACCGGTGACGGTGACGTTCACGGGCGTGCGGGTCATGTGCCTTCCCGAATGTTGTGGCTTCAGTCCTCGGGCACGACCACTAGGCAGGCTGACGACCTGTCAGCGGCGGTCTCTACTCCGGGACCGCGCACCGGGCGGGGTTACCCGGCAGGTCGGAGGTTACCAACTGGCGAACGGTGGCAAGGTGTGACAGTGGACATCATCGGGGACATCGTGGGTGAGGACTACTCCGACGCGGTCGTGTACGGGGAGGAGTGGGCGGGCCGGTCGTTCGTCCGGTGCGACTTCACCGAGGCCGACATGCGCGGGTTGGTGACGTCCGGCTGCACGTTCACCGAGTGCACGTTCGACCGGACCGACCTCGGCGAGTCGACGCACGACGCCACCGCGTTCCGGTCGTGCCGGTTCACCCGGGCGGTGCTGGCGTCGTCCACGTTCACGTCGTGCTCGTGGCTCGGGTCGGTGTTCGTGGACTGCGTGATGCGGCCGATCTCGTTGAAGGAGACCGATCTCACGCTCGCCGGGCTGACCGGGGCCGTGCTGCCCAAGGCGTCGCTGCGCGGGATGCGGTTGCGGGAGGCCAACCTCGAGGGCGCCGACCTGCGTGACGCGGACCTCCGGGACGCCGACCTGACCGGCGCCCGACTGCTGGGGTGCCGGTTGGAGGGGACCGATCTCCGCGGTGCGCGACTGGACGCCGACGGGCTCGTCCAAGCCACCCTGCGGGGTGCGCGGGTGGACTTGGACACGGCCGTCGCCTTCGCCGCCGCGCACGGGTTGCGCGTCGGCTGACGTGTTTCAGTTCAGTGGTTCGGGGCGTCCTGGTTGGCGACCTCCACCAGCACGCCGTCGGCGACCATGTCGTCGATCGTCTTCGGCATCAGGTAGGCGGTGCCGCCGCCCGGCTGCTCGAACCACGGCACGGCGATGCCGGTCAGCACCTCGACCGGTCGGCGCAGGCGGTAGACGTGGTACGGGCGGTTGATCCAGGACGGCACGAGTGAACGTTGGGCGAACGGGGTGCCCGCCGCGTAGACGAGGTTGCCCTCGCCCTCGCCGAAGCGGTCCACCTCCATGCCCGCGGGCAGCTCGACCATCTTCTTGTGCCGGAACAGGGTGAGCGGCGGTTCGCCGTTCATCGGGTTGATCGGCCAGGAGCGCTGGGCCTTCGGCTCCTGGATCGACGTCGCGGCAGCCGACTGCGCGCCGACGGACTGCGGTGCGGGCTGCACGACCTGGGTGGCCTGCGCCGGCGCCGGTGGTTCGACCGTCGGGCGCTGCGGCGGCGGTCCGGGGCGACGCGGCGGTTCTTCGCGGAACCCGTTGTTCAGGCCGTTGTTCAGGCCATTGTTCAGCCCGTTGTTCATGGGCGGACGCGGGCGCTGCGGGGGTGGCGGCATCGGGGCCGGCGGGCGGGGTGCGCGTCGGTTGGTGAGCACCAGCCGGCCGATCAGGTAGGCGGCGGCGTCCTCCAGGCGGTCGAAGCGGACCGGGTTGGTGGGGCCGTGGTCGTAGTACGACACTTCCCAGTCCTGGCCGTCGACGCGGAGCATCCAGGCGCGGTCGGCCGGCTCGCCGCCGAACCGGTAGGCGGTCGGCGGCACGTCCAGGCCGTCCAAGGTGCGTCGGACGGCGGACAGCTCGCGTTCCTCGTCCGGCGTGACCTGGCGGGGCTCTACCGGCGTCGGCATGTCGACCGGCGTCAGTGGTTCGACCTGCTGCGGTGGTTCGACCGGCTGTAGTTGTTCGACGTGCTGTAGTTGTTCGACGTGCTGTGGTGGTTCGACGTGCTGCAGTGGTTCGACGTGCTGCAGTGGTTCGACCGGCTGCTGGCTCAGGCTCGGGGTGGGTGGCGCGGGCGGGTCGACGTCGTCGAACAGCTCCACCGCGGGGGCGAACTGGGTCGCTTGGTCCGCGAACGGCGGCGGCACCTGCTCAGTGACGTGCTGTTCAGGGACGTACTGCTCGCTGACGTACTGCTCGCCGACGTGCTGGTCGAGGGCCTGTTGGTCGTCGTGACGCGGCTCGAACCGGGTGTCGTCCGGCTCGGCGAACTGCGATTCGGCCGGCTCGGCGAAGTGGTCACGCGGCTCGGCGAAGTGCGACTCCACCTGTTCCGGCGCGTACAACCGGTCCTGGTCCACGTCGAACGCGGCGGTGACCTCGGCCTCGTCCTCGTCAACGTCGTCGGCGGTGTCGTACGCGGTGTCGTGCGCCGGGTCGTTCGCAGGCTCGTTGACCGTGTCGTTCGCCGTGGGCTCGGCGGTGTCCTCAAGATCGGCGGCCGAGTGGCGCGCGTCGGTCTCGGCGGACGGTTCCCCGAGCGGCTCGTGCTCCGCCGGCTGTTCGTACCCAGGCTGCTCGTACAGGGGCTGTTCGTAAGCAGGCTGTTCGTAAGCAGGCTGTTCGTACGCAGGCTGTTCGGCGTGCGCGGGCTCGTCGCTGATCGCCCGTACCTCGGCGGTCTCCTCGGCGGGCTCGATGTCCGGCTCGGCGTCGGATTCCTCGTCGGTGAACGGGTTCCAGGTCTGGGTGTCGTTCAGCTGGGGATCGTGCGACCCGATGCCGTTCGACTGGGGCTCGGTGGACTGCGTCTCTGCGGACTGCGACTCGATGGACTGGGACTCGTTCGACTCCTGCTCGTACGCGGCGGGGGCGAACAGGTCCATGCCGTCCACGTAGGACTCGCGCCGGTACCGGTCGTCGATCACCGGGCCGTCCTCGTCGAACCGCACCCGGTAGGGCGGACCGTCCTGGGCGTACTCGATGATCTCCGGCCGCAGCTCGGTGAGGTTCGCGGTCTCCTCGACGTCCGCCGGCGGCTCGCTCACCGGCTGCGGGGTGTCGTCGGCGGTCAGGTCGGGCAGCGGCGCGGCGACCGTCGGGCCCACCTCGACCGGCTGCTCGACCTCCACCGGTTCGGCGACCGGCAGCACGGTGCCCTGTGGCGCGGCGGGCGCACCCAGGTTCGCCGCGGCGGCGACCCGCGCTTCCTCCGTCACCTCGGGCAGCACGAAGTCCTGCGCCTTGGCCCGCTCCACCAGCTCCGGCTCCGGCGGCACGCCGTACGTCCGCAGGTAGTAGCCGACGGCGGCGGGCCAGATCCAGTGCCCGTCGGTCTGGAACGCCACCGGCACCAGGGCCGGCGCGTCCGGGTTCAGCACGTCCGCCTCGAACACGCGCCCGATCACCGCGACCGGCGCCCGGTCCAGGTAGCTCAGCAGCAGGTCGCGGTCCGTCTCGGCGACCGGCGGTCGGCTCACGGACGGACGTCCGCCCGGACCGGCGCCGTCGAACACCCGGGCCGTGCGGAACGCCGGCGGCTGATCAGGCGGCGGCTGGTCGAGTGGCGGTGGCGCGGTCTGCTGGAGACGGCGGCGCAGCCAGTCGGGCACGTTCTCATCGGTGCGCGGGAAGAACCGCATCTCGTCCAGGTACGCCTGCGGCGGCGGTGGCGTGGTCCAGGACGGCTCGGCGCGGTCGAAGTCCAGGTTGTAGCTGGACGGGTGGTCCAGCTGGTACCGGGCGTTCGACCAGCTGCCCCGGCCGTCGCGGTACATGCCGGCGCGCAGTCGCGAGAACAGGCCGGCCACCTCGTGGGGCGGCGACCAGGCACGCATGGCGCCGTCGGCCGTCCGCACCTCGGCGGCCAGCTCGAAGTACCGGCCGGTGGCGCGGTACTCGGCCGTCACGTGCCGCCACTCCTCCGGCGCGGCGCGCATCAGCGTCAGGCCGATCTGCTTGACCAGCGCATCCTGCTCGGTCGGGTTCAGCGGCTTCAGCTCGGACACGTGCAACATCTTCCCCCTCAGGTCCCTCTGCCCGCACGGGGACCCGCTGAGCCGAACGGACCAATGACGCGTAGCGACCGTCGCTAGACGCCCGGTGGCGGCGTCCGGAGCCCCGCCGCAGCCTCCTCCACCAGGCTCCCATCGGCCAAAAGATCGCGCACGGACCTGGCCAAGAAGTAACCAGTGCCACCCCCGACCTGCCCGAACCACGGCACCGCGACGCCCTTCAGCGCGGGCACCGGCTGCAAAACCCGGTACACGTGGTACCGGCGGTTCAGCCACTCCGGCGGCAACGAGCGGTTGCCGAACACCGTGCCGGCCGCGTAGACGAGGTTGCCGGTGTCCGCGCCGAACCGGTCCAGCTCGGCGCCGACCGGGATGACGACGTCCTCGTGGTCCCGGAACAACGACAGCGGCGGCTCGTCGGGCAACGGCTGGATGCCCGGGACCGGCGTCACCAGGGCGCCGGTGTCCGCCGCGCGCGTCCGGTCCACGTCCGCCTGCCACAGCAGCTCGGCCAGCAGCACCTTCGCCGCGTCCACCGCGTGCTCGTACACCCTGGGCCGACCGTGCGGGCCGCGATCGGCGTCCCAGAACTGGACCTGCCAGCCGGACCGGCCGGGCGCGGGTTCGATCACCAGCGCGTCGGGCTTCGGCTCCACGATGCCGTACGCGGACGTGGCGACGCCGTAGTGGTCGAGCCGGATCTTGAGGTGGTCGAGCGCGCGCTGGTCGACGTCGGTGATCACCCGCGGCCGGTGCTCGGGCGGCGGTGCGCCCTCGGTTTGCCCGGTGGCGACGGCGTTCGCCGCGCTCTCCGCCTCCGGTGAGACGTTCGGCACGGTGTAGCCGTTGTCCCTGATGTGCTCCACGAGCTGCGGCAGCGGCGGGACGCGGTGGTGGCGCAGGTAGTACGCCACGCCGCCCGGCCACGCCCAGGTGCCGTCGGTGTGGAAGGTCAGCGGCACGGACGGGGTGGCATCCGGCTTGAACGCGTCCGCGCCGTAGGAGCGCGCGGACAGCACGACCGGCGCGTTCTCCAGGTAGGCGAGGACGTCGTCCACTTCCTGCGGGTGCACGGCCGGGCGGTGGTGCACCGGGTTGCCCTGCGGGTCGGCCCCGTCGAACACCGGCGCGGCGAACAGGCTGCTCTTCACCGGCCCCAGGCCCGCGCGTTCGCGCAGCCACGCCGGGATCGCGTCGTCGTCACGCGGGTAGAGCTGCAACTCCTCGGCGCAGTGCTCGGGCGTGGGCGGCTGGTTCCAGTCCGGCTCGCGGTCCCGGTCGAACTCCGCCGAGTACGTGTCCGGGTGCACGAGGCGGAACTTCATCGAGAACCACGTGCCGGCGTCCGGGCTCGCCATGCCGTCGCGCAGCTGCACGAAGAACGGCAGCGCCTCCGGCGGCAGGTCCCAGTCGAACGACGAGCCGTACATGGTCAAGCCGGAGACCTGCGCCTCCACGTGGGCGCCCACCATCCGGAAGTCGACGAACAGCTGCTCCCAGTCGCCGGGCAGGCGCTGCACCAGCAGCGTGGTGACGGAGCCGAGGATCGCGTTCTGGTCCTCGACGTCCAACTGCGGCGCGGTCATGTGTTCTGCTCCTCGGTGCTTGCTTCCTCGGTGCTTGCTTCCTTGGGGCCGGTTTCCGCCTCGACCAGCTTGGCGCGCAGCCAGTCGGGGACGTAGGCCTCGTCGCGGGGGAAGGCCTGGAGGTCACGGGCGAAGTCCGCCGCCGGCACCGGCGGGTCGAACTTGGGGTCGTGGTCGAAGTTGTAGGTGACGTCGATCCGGGCCGGCGCGTTGACCACGCACCGCGCCGAGAACCACGTGCCGCGTCCCGGCTGGTACAGCACCTGCCGCATCTCCTGGAAGGCGGCGGTCAGCCCTTCCGAAGGGACCACCTCGGGGGTGCCGCCGTCCGGCATGTACACCTTCAGCGTCACGTCCCGCACCGCTGCGGTCATCCGCACCAGCAGGTCGATCCGCCGGAAGCCTTCGGGAGCAGCGTCGAGCAGCATGCCGCCGATGTGCTGGAGCAGCTCGTCGTGGCGCTGCTCGGGAGCCGGCCGGTCGGAGGGCTGCGTTGGGCTCATTCGGGTAGCTCCTGACGTAGATCTCGGTGGTGCCGTCGGCGAGCGTCACACGCCATCGGCTCCGGTACCGGCGCCGCGGGCCGCGGGGGGCGTGTCGATCACTTCGACCGTACCGCCGGACTTCGTGGACTCGCCGACCGTTCCCGGATATCCGTGACCGTTTTGTCGGGGGGTCGGGGCAGAGTGTCACCCCGTGCTCCGTCCGTACCGGCAACTCGCCGCGATACCCCACCTGCCATGGCTGCTCTTGTGGTCGATCGTGGGCCGCATCCACCTGCCCGCGACGCCGTTGGCGGTGTCGTTCCTGATAGCCGGGTGGACGGGCTCGTACGCGGTGGCGGGCGTGGTCGGCGGTGCGTTGACGTTGGGCATGGGTGTGGCCGGGCCGGTGCGGGGGCGTGCGGCGGACCGGAGTCCGGCTGGGCGGTTGCTGCTGGTCACGGCCTCGGGTTACGGCGTGGGCATCGCGGTGTTGGGTGTGCTGCCCGCGTTCACGCCTAGCTCGGCGTGGCCGGTGGCGGCGGTGGTGGCGTTCCTGACGGGGTTGAGCACGCCACCGGTGACGGCGATGAGCCGGGCGAGCTTCCCCAGGCTGGCCACCGGTCCGGCGCGGTCGGCGGTGTTCACGGTCGAGGCGTCCATGCAGGAGGCCATGTACATCGCGGGTCCGGCGGGGGCGGCGGTCGCGGTGGCGGTGTGGAACGGGCAGGTCGCGCTGTGGCTGTGCGGTGCGCTGGCGGTGCTCGGCGCGTTCGGGTTCGGTGGCGCGTTGCGCCGGGCGGGGTTGAACGAGCCGGTGGGGTCGGCAACAGCCCGGAACGGGCGGACGTTGCTGCGGGACGGGCCGCTGGTGCTGGCGTTCGGCACGGCGCTGTGCATGGTGGCGTCGCTGGTGTCGATCGACCTGGTGATCATCGCGTGGGCCCGGGACCTCGGCACACCCGCGGTCGCCGGCGCGTTGACGGCGGTGTGGGGCGTCGGGTCCCTGGCCGGTGGGCTGATCGCGGGAGGTCTCAGCGGGCGGGTCCATTTCCCGCGGCGGATGCTGTTGATGGCGCTCGGCGTGGCGCCGCTGGTGCTGGTGCTGCCGCCAGTGCTGGAACCGTCGTCGGTGTGGCTGATCGGTCTGGTGCTGGGGGTGGGCGGGATGGCGATCGCGCCGGCCATCGCGGCCAACAACGAGCGGATCAACGGGCTCGCGCCGGAGGACCGGAAGGTCGAGGCGTTCGGCTGGATGGGCACGTTCACCACGGCGGGTTCGGCGTTGGCGCTGCCGCTGGCAGGGTCGTTGCTGGACCACTTCGGACCTGCGGCGGCGGCCGGGGCGAGTACGGCGGCGGCGTTGCTCGGGGCGTTCCTGGCGAGCCGGGTGCGTGAACGGGAGGCTGTTCCGGTTGGGTGACCGGGTTCGACTGGTCGGCGGGCTCGTCGCGTTCGTCGGCGGGGTGTTCCTGGCCGTTCAGGGACGGTTGAACGGCGAGTTGGGGCACGTGTTCGGCGACGGCTTCCTGGCCGCGCTGGTGTCGTTCGGCGGCGGGTTGGCCTTGTTGTTGTTGGGTGTGCCGACGACGGCCGCCGGACGTGCCGGGCTGGCTCGGCTGCGCTCGTCACTGCGGTCCGGACGGATCCGCTGGTGGCAGTGCGTCGGCGGGGCTTGCGGCGCGTTCTTCGTGTCCACGCAGGGGTTGACGATCACGGCGCTGGGCGTGGCCGTGTTCACGGTGGCAGCGGTCGGCGCGCAGACGGTGAGCAGCCTGCTCGTGGACCGGGCAGGACTCGGACCGGCCGGTCGAGTCTCGCTGAGCGCGCCACGCGTGATCGGTGCGGGCCTCGCCGTGGTGGCGGTCGCGATCGCGGTGTCGGACGAGTTCGGCGACCCGTCCGCCTTGTGGCTGGCACTTCTACCCGCCGTGGCCGGAATCGGTCTGGGCTGGCAGCAGGCGATGAACGGGCTGGTCCGCGAGGCGGCGCAGAGCACGCGCGTGACCACTTTGGTCAACTTCGGCACCGGGACCATCGTCCTGCTCGCCGTGTGCGCCGTCGACCTTGCCGTGCGCGGGTTCCCTACCCAGGCCCCGACCGAACCGTGGTTCTACCTGGGCGGCATCCTCGGCATCGTGACCATCGGCACGGCCGTGCTGGCGGTGCGCTGGCTGGGTGTGCTGGTGGTGGGCCTGTGCCAGGTCGCCGGGCAGCTGGTCGGCGCGATAGTGGTCGACGTGATCGCACCCGCCCCGGGCGAACAACTGTCGGCCGCGACGGTCGTCGGCACGGCGTTGACGCTGCTCGCGGTGGTGGTCGCGGCGCGCCCGCGAGCACGGTGATGCGAACGCGGCCGGTGGTGATGAGAGGATGAGGCACGTGACTGCGACGACTCTCGACGGCAAGGCCACCCGGAACGCGATCTTCGAAGACCTGCGCGTGCGGGTCGCCGCGTTGGTCGAGCAGGGGGTGACGCCCGGCCTGGCCACCGTGCTGGTCGGCGACGACCCCGGGTCGCACTCGTACGTCCGCGGCAAGCACCTGGCCTGCGCGAAGGTCGGCATCACGTCGATCCGCCGCGACCTGCCGTCGGACATCACGCAGTCACAGCTCGAAGACGTCATCGACGAGCTGAACGCCGACCCGGCCTGCACCGCGTACATCGTGCAGCTGCCGCTGCCCAAGCACCTCGACCCGAACCCGATCCTGGCGCGCATCGACCCGCGCAAGGACGGCGATGGCCTGCACCCCGTCAACCTGGGCAAACTCGTCCTGGGTGACGAGGGCCCGCTCCCCGCCACGCCGCGCGGGATCGTGGAGCTGCTGCGCCGGTACGACGTGCCGATCGCCGGGGCGAACGTGACCGTGGTGGGTCGTGGCGTAACCGTCGGCCGGCCGATCGGGCTGCTGCTGACCCGTCGCAGCGAGAACGCCACCGTGACGCTGTGCCACACCGGCACCAAGGACTTGGCGGCCGAGGTGCGGCGGGCGGACATCGTGATCGCGGGTGCGGGCAGCCCCGGCTTGATCACGGCGGACATGGTGAAGCCCGGCGCGGCCGTGGTGGACGTCGGCATCACCCGGACCGAGGCCGGTCTGGTGGGCGACGTGCACCCGTCGGTGGCCGAGGTGGCCGGGTACCTGGCGCCGATCCCGGGTGGCGCCGGTCCGATGACGATTGCGATGCTGCTGACCAACACGGTCGAGGCAGCCGAGCGCAACGTGGCGACGGCCTGAGGCGGAAGCGGTGGAGTTGTTGCCGGAACAGCGCTGGCGGTCCGGGGCGGGCAGGCACCTGCCATTCGCGCTGGTGCTGGGCGTGGTCGGGTTGGGTCTCCTGCGGATCGTGCAGTACCACTGGAGGCAGGGCGCGGTGCTGATCGGGCTCGCGCTCCTGATCGCGGCCCTGCTGCGGGTGCTCGTCACCGACGAGCAGGCAGGCCTGATCGCGATCCGCAGCCGCAGCGTCGACGCGTTGCTGTACTCGGGTCTGGGGTTCTCGGTGATCGTCGTGGCGATGACCATCATCGGCGGCCCCCTCGACCGCTGACACCGCCTACGTGCGGTCGACCAACGCCGTGATCAGCTCCTTCATCTCGTCCTCCGGCAACACCTCCGGCAGGGTCAGGTGCTCGACGATCATGCCGCTCATCGCCAGGTAGAGGGACACGACGGTGGTCCGGTCCCCCGGCAGCCCCGCGTCCAGGTGGAAGCGGACGTTCTGCTCCAGGTTGTCGCTGATCGTCTTGGTCAACGCGGCCTGCAACTCCGGCCGCCTGGTCGCCTCAAGTCGCAGCTCCAACAACGCCAGGTACCCCGTCCGGTCGACCTGGAGCCGTTCGAGCAGGTCGCGAAGCAGCCGCTCCACCAGGCTCTTGTCCGGTGGCGCCGCCATCGTCTTGGCCAGCCGCTGCGCACTGGGCGCGAGCCTCACGTGCACGTACTCGCCCACCTGTCTCAACAGGTCGTCCCGGTTGGCGAAGTAGTTCGAAGCGGTGCCACCGGGCACCCCCGCCTCCTGATCCACAGCCCGAAACGTCAGACCACGGGCGCCCTCTCGCGCCAACACCTCAACCGCCGCGTCAACGAGCGCCGTTCGCCTGGTCGGGTTACGCACCATGATTCCTCCTTGACAACCACTCCAACCATAGTACTACAGTCAGAGTGGTCACCAGAACCCCCAAGGAGAACCCCATGCGAACCCTGACCTACTTCGTCGCGACCTCGCTCGACGGCTTCATCGCCGACCCGAAGGGCGGCTTCGGCGACTTCCTCTTCGAAGGCGACCACATGACCGCCCTCTTCGAGGAGTACCCCGACACCCTGCCCGCGCAGGGCCGCGAGGCCATGGGCATCGACGCGCCGAACCAGCACTTCGACACGGTCCTCATGGGCCGGGCCACCTATCAAGTCCCCGGCGGCCTACCGAGCCCGTACCCACACCTACGCCAATACGTGGCGTCCAGCAGGCTCAGCACCACGCCGATCGACGTCGAGGTAGTAGCCGACCCCCTGACCAAGGTCCGCGAACTGAAAGCCGAGACAGGCCTGGGCATCTGGCTGTGCGGCGGCGGCAGACTGGCCGCCACACTGCTGCCCGAGATCGACGAACTGATGCTCAAGGTCCACCCGATCGTGCTAGGCAAAGGCATCCCCCTCTTCGCCGGCGAATTCCCCACCACCCGCTTCGCCAAAGCCTCAACCAGAACCTTCGACACCGGCGTCATATTCACCACCTACACCAAGGCCGACACCCCCTGACACCGGTTGACACGGACGCCCACCGGCGGCCGACATGGGGCCGCCACCGACCTCGGCACAGACAGCTGTATCGCTTGACACCAGCAGCTGCACCGCTTGACACGAGCAGTTGCAAGTGAACTTCACCCAATCAACCCGCCCCGAATCACACCGCCACAACCCACAAGGCCCGATTTGACATGGGTTCGGGTGCCATAGGCTGGTCGTAGCCGGCAGGCTTGGCGGGCGCTTTATCCGCCATGCCTGCCGGTTGCGGCCTGCCTGGGGTGCCCGTAAGGGCCCCATGTCAAATCGAGCCGTACCGCACCCCCACCCCACTCCACCTAACCCACCTCACCTCACCGAAAATCCCGAGACCGAGACGGTATACGCAGATCCAACTGCTGCAACCGCTCAGCCCGAATACTGATAACCCCTTCAGCCGATTCAACCACCCCCCGGACAAGCAACGCAGGACTACTCCGAGCAACCTTCCGATAACGAGCCCACAACCCCGTCGTACACACCACGTTCACCATTCCAGTCTCGTCCTCGATATTGAGGAACGTGACACCCCCCGCAGTACCGGGCCGCTGCCGATGCGTGACAGCACCACCGATCAACACCCTGGTGCCGTTGGGCACCCGAACCAACTCAGCCGTCGTCAGTGCCCCCAGCCCGACCAACCGATCACGCACGAACTCGGTCGGAAAACTGTCCGGTGACAACCCCATAGCCCAGACATCCGCAACCGCCAGTTCCACCTCGTCCATACCGGGCAGAGCAGGCGCATCAGTACCCACCACAGTCCCAGGCAACCGATCAGGCCGGATCTTCGCCACAGCCCCCGCCGACCACAGCGCAGCACGCCGATCAAGACCAAAACAACCAAACGCACCCGCAGTAGCCATAGCCTCCACCTGAGCAGTGCTCAGCCGGACCCTGGCACCGAAATCCGCCATATCCACATACGGCCCACCCCCCGATTCCCGTTCCGCAACCACAGCTTCGGCAACCTTCTGACCCACACTCCGAATACCCCCCAACCCGATACGCACAGCTTGTTCACCGCCACCCTCACCATCAACCAACTCAAGGGTCGCGTGCGCAAGGCTGGCATTGACATCAGGCCCAAGCACACGCACACCGTGACGACGGGCATCCGCAACAAGTGATTGAGGTGAATAGAAGCCCATGGGCTGAGCACGCAGCAGAGCCGCACAGAACGCGGCCGGGTGGTAGAGCTTGAACCAGGAGCTGACGAAAACGATGTGCGCGAAGCTGAGCGCGTGGCTTTCCGGGAAGCCGAAGTTGGCGAACGCCAACAGTTTCGCGTAGATCTGCTCGGCCAGTTCGGGACCGACGCCTTTCGCTTCGGCGCCCTCGTAAAAGCGGTCGCGGAGGCGTTCCATCCGGTGCGTGGAGCGTTTGGCGCCCATGGCTCGGCGCAATTCGTCGGCCTCGGCGGGGCTGAAGTCGGCCACGTCGACGGCGATCTGCATCAACTGTTCCTGGAACAGCGGCACGCCGAGGGTCTTCTTGAGCGCACCCTCCAGCAGGGGGTGGTCGTAATCCCACTCCTCCTTCCCGTTCCGGCGGCGGATGTAGGGGTGCACCGAGCCGCCCTGGATCGGGCCGGGGCGGATCAGGGCGACCTCGACCACCAAGTCGTAGAACGTCCGCGGCTTGAGCCGAGGGAGGGTGGCCATCTGGGCGCGACTCTCCACTTGGAAGACACCAACCGAATCGGCGCGCTGCAACATCTCGTAGACGCGTTGGTCCTCCAGGTCGAGGTTGCCGATGTCGACCTCGATGCCCTCGTGCTCGCGCACCAGGTCGATGGCGTAGTGCAGGGCCGAGAGCATTCCCAGTCCGAGCAGGTCGAACTTCACCAACCCGATGGAGGCGCAATCGTCCTTGTCCCACTGCAACACCGTGCGGTCGGCCATCCGGCCCTTCTCCACCGGACACACCTCGCTGACCGGCCGGTCGCAGATGACCATGCCGCCGGAGTGGATGCCCAGGTGGCGCGGGAAGTTCTCCAACTCGGCGGCCAACTCCAACACCGGACGCGGTATGCCACCTTCGTCCACTGTGGACCGTAGTGGGCCCCAGCGGTCGATCTGCTTGCTCCACGCGTCCTGCTGGCCGACCGAGTAGCCGAGTGCCCGCGCCACGTCCCGGATCGCCGACCGACCGCGGTAGCTGATGACGTTCGCGACCTGCGCGGCGTGCCGTCGTCCGTACTTGCGGTAGACGTACTGGATGGCCTCCTCGCGGCGGTCCGATTCGATGTCGAGGTCGATGTCGGGAGGGCCGTCCCGTGCCGGGGCCAGGAAGCGCTCGAAGAGGAGGTCGAACCGGACCGCGTCGACGTTGGTGATGCCCAGCGCGTAGCAGACCGCGGAGTTCGCGGCCGAGCCGCGGCCCTGGCACAGGATGTCGTTGCGCCGGCAGAACGAGACGATGTCGTGCACGACGAGGAAGTAACCGGGGAAGTTCAACTTCTCGATGATCTTCAGCTCGTGCTCGATCTGCCGGTAGGCCCTGGGGTTCTCGCCGATGGACCGATAACGACGGGCCGCGCCCGCGTAGGTCAGCTCACGCAGGTGGCTGTTCTCGTCGTGACCGGCCGGCACGTCGAACGGCGGCAGTTGCGGCGCGATGAGCTTCAGGTCGAACTGGCACTGCATGCCGAGCACGGCCGAGCGGTGCACCGCGCCGGGGAAACGGGCGAACCGGCGGGCCATCTCCGCCCCCGACCGCAGGCACGCGGTGCGGCCGGGAGGCAGCCAGCCGGTCATCTCGTCCAGGCTGCGCCGTGCCCGCACGGCCGCCATCGCCGCGGCCAACCGACCACGCGCGGGCACCGCGTAGTGCACGGCGTTCGTCGCCACGGTCGGCAACCCCAGGTCGTGGGCCATGCCCCACAGCAGATCATTGCGCGGGCCGTCCTCGGGGTAGCCGTGGTCGGTCAGCTCCACGAACACCCGGTCCGCACCGTAGAGATCGACCAGCCGGCGCAGCTGGGCGAACGCCGCCTCCGGGCCTTCCCGCGTCAACGCCCGGCGCACCGAGCCCTTGCGGCAGCCGGTGAGCACGACGCAGTCGTCCTTGGTGTCCGCGACGACCTCGTCCAACCGGTAGACCGGCCGTCCTTTCTCGCTACCGTCGGCGAGTTGGCCGGTGGTGATCGTGCGGCACAACGCGTGATAGCCGTCGCGGTTCGTGGCCAGCAGGAGGAGGTGCTCGCCTTCCGGGTCGGGCACACCGTTCTGCGGTGCGGACAGTCCGAGGCTCAGCTCGGTGCCGAACACCGTGCGCATGCCGAGTTCCTTGGCCGCCTCCGCGAACCGCACCACGCCGTACATGCCGTCGTGGTCGGTCAACGCCACCCCGTCCAACCCGAGCTGCTGCGCCGCTTCCACCAGCTCTTCGGGGTGGCTCGCGCCGTCGAGGAAGCTGAAGTTGGAGTGGCAGTGCAGCTCGACGTACGGGACGCGGTTGCGGGTCGCACCGAGGTCGTCCACCTTGACCGCGAAATCGGACGGCGCCTCGTAGCGGTCACGATGGCGCGTCCACGCCGGACTGTCGCCGCCGTCCGGGACCGGAGCGTCTTTCGCTGACGCTCGGCCCGACAGCGCGCGTTCCAGCTCCGACCAGCGGACCGGAGGGTTGTTCCAGCCCATCAGCGCAAGTCGTCGGGAGCTCGCCGAGGCGCCGGGATCGGCGACGTCGGGGGCAGCTGCGACGGGAGCCAACCGAAACTCACCACGTAAGCCGGCCCACCACGCTGCTCAGGCACGCCACCCCGACCCAGCCCGCCACGCTGACCCAACCCGCCACCCTGCCCGTCACCCCGACCCAGCACGTCACCCTGACCCGACACACCGAAGTCGGCCAACCACTCAGCCAAACCACGGCGATCCCACTCGAAAAAGTCACCGCTCATCAGTCGTACACCCCTTCCACCGCCCACTTCCCACCCGCCCGGATCAGCAGGAACGCCAGTTCCTCGCCGTCCGAAGCGGTACCCAGCACCTGGAGCCGCGCGCCACGCATCGCGGTCTCCTCGTCCCACCAGCGCTCGTCCACCGGCCACGGCCCCGACCACGCCACGACCTGCCGCGTCCGTCCGGCGTGCACGATCCGGTGCGGCTGGACGACCAGCTCGGCGTACCCGGTGACCACGACGTCCGCGCCCGACTCGTCCAGCAACGCGACCGGCTCGGGTTCGCTGAACACCGTCGCCGGCGACGGCGCGGGCAGCTGCCCCGGCCACGGCTGGTCCGGGTCCGCCGCCGGGGTGCGCTCGTCGCCCCACGGCACCAGCCGCACCCGCTCGACCGGCCCACGTCCACCACCGAGCACGGGCGTGAGCACGGCGTCCGGCCCGAGCAGGCCTTGGACGTGCACCATCGCCCGCGCCGCGCGTTCGGCCGCCTCACCCTGGTCCTGCCCCGCGCCCGGCCACAGGCCCAGTTGCAGGACGGTGGCGTCGACCACCTCTTCCGGATCGAGTCGGAGCAGGTGGATAACGGCGGTGAGCCCGGCCCGGTTGAGGTGAGCACGGGTGAGCCAGCCGTCGAGTTGCCAGCGGACGCGGTCCGCGATGCCCTGGGGGGTGAGCGGGTCGGCGCAGCGCCACACCCGGTGCAGTTCCTCGCCGTTCTCCGTCGTGGCCCGGATACCGAGGCGGGTGCAGGCCAAGCCTCGGTCGGCGAGGCCCGTGTGCAGGCGTTCGGCGAGGCCCTTGGCCGCGAACGCCGCCGCGTCGACCCGGTCGATCGGCGGGTCGAGGCGCCGGGTGACCGACAGCTCGGGCGGCGGCCGGCGGCGGGACCGGGGTCGTTCCTCCATCCCGGCGGCCAACCGGTGGGCCAGCACGGCCGCGCGGCCGAAGCGGGTGGCGACGTCCCGTTCGGGGATGGCGGCGAACGCGCCGAGAGTGCGCAGACCGAGGCGGCGCAACAGGTCGACCAACTCGGCCCGGTCCGCGCGGTGCTCGGCGGGTTGGTCGAGTTCGTGGACACCCAGCGGCGCGAGGAATTCGCTGGTACCGCCAGGCGGCACGATCAGCCCTCGATGCGCGGCCAGGGTCGCCGCGAACAGCCCGTCGGCGAAACCGACCTGCGCTTCCACTCCGACGCTGACCGCCACCTGGTCCACCAGGCGTTCGGCGGCCTGCTCGGCGGACTTGTAGTAGCCGACCGGGCCCTGGGCCGCGACGACCACCAGCCCTGGCCGGACCACCTCGATCCCCGGCGCGAGCTCCTCCACCGCCACCGCGACCGGTTCGAAAAGCCGGGCGTCACGCACCTCGTCGTAGTCGAAGACGACCAACTCGGGACACTGCCCCTGAGCCGCGCGCCGTCGCATCCCACGACGCACCCCCTCCGCCCGCGCGACCGCCGAACAGGCGACGACTTCACCCGATCCGATCACGGCGGCAGGCACGTGCGGCGGGAGCGCGGCCTCTGCGGAAGCCGCCACCACCGGCCAATCGGGACACCAAACGGCAAGCGTGTACAGGGGATTCACCTCTTCAGTGGGACGTGAGGCGGGAGGGCGTGAGGCGGGCAGCACCGGTCACACCGCCTCGGCTGTCGTCGGACGCGGTGCGGTGACATGCGGTGCGGTGACATGCGGTGCGGTGAGAGGAACCAAAGTGGGACGCGGCGTCGCGGTCCCCGACTGAACCGGCTGAACCGGCTGAGCCGGAAGAGGAAGACGGGTTTGCCTCGGTCTGGCGGCGGCGCCCCGCCCGGTCGCCTGGACCGTGACGGTCCGAGCGGACAGCACGCCGTGACCGGCTTCCAAGCCCGTCCACGGGCCAGGGGTCGCGGTCAATTCCACATCGGCGCCCGGCCACGCGACCGCGAACGGCAGCAGGACGGCTTTGCGGTGACGGGCTCGGGCCGAGAGCTTGCGGGACGTCGCCGGAGTGACCGGCGTGGCTACCACGACCAGGTCGAACCCGTCGAGCAGGGCCGCGATGGTCTTCTCGACCTCGCCCTGGTCCCTCCCAGGATGGGGGACCAGGGCGAGCCGATGGACGGCCACCCCCAGTTCGGCCGCCGCGAGTGCCCCGCACCGCGGCAGGCCTACAAAAGCCGCCCAGCACCCTTCCGTCGTCGCTTCGGCCACCAGCGCGAGCAGCAACGATGTCGACCCGCGCACCGACACCGTGCTGCCCCGCCGCAGGCCGCCCCAAGGGAGGAGCTCTGCCAGTTCCCCGCGAACCGGCAGAGCCGAGGCCGGTGCCGTGGTCAGCCCGCCCGCCGCGCCTACCCCGAGCGCGGTCAGCGTCGCCGTTGCCGACCTGGACACCCACCCTCCTCCCACTGATCCGCGCGCACCCCTGTGCGCGGATCGCCGTGGGAAGTCGGCGACCTGTCTGTCGAACGTGTGTTCGAACGACACGACGATCTTATCCCGAAGCAGCCCACCGCTGTCAATGCCAACGGCGCCCCCGATCGGGTGGCCGGCAGACTCCCGCGCGCATCGATCGACAAACACGGGGGGAACCGTGAACGCACCTCAGCACCCGCAGAACCAGCCTCGACAGCCTCAGCCCCAGCCCGGCTTCGGCGCTCCACAGCCGCCACCGGGAGCACCGGGCTACGGCCCGCCCGGCCAACCCCCCGGCTACGGCCAATCGGGCGTCCACCCCGACCTTCAGCCACCGGGCGGATACCAACAGCCAGGCGGGTACGGCCCCCAGCCACCCGGCACCCAACCGCCCGGCCTCCACCACCCCGGCCCTCACCCAGGCCCTCAACACCCCAGCCCTCAACACCAGGGCGCGTACGGCCCTCAGCCGCCCAAGAAAAAACGGACCGGGCTGGTCGTCGGAATCATCGTCGCAGTGGTCGTGCTCACCGCCGGCGGCGTCCTCGGCTCGTTCTACCTGAGCTACACCGACGAACCCGGAGGCGGCTCCGGCACGGACCCGGTCGCCGAGTGCGCCCTGAGCGCCGACCTCAAGTCACAGGCGCACGTCAGCAGCTTCCGCCTCCTCCAAGCACCCGCCGACAACGACTCGGGCATGAAGCACAGCCACTGCATGTGGGGCCAGACCAAGGGCAAGGACGGCCGCAACCCGCGCACCCTCGGCTTCCACGTCTACGACTACGCCGAGTTCTCCGAGAAGAATGACCGCAACATCGAATCGGCCAAAGGCAGCTACAAAGGCTTCACGTCGTACGCCGCCGGCCAGCAGGCCAAGCCGATCGACGGCTTGGGCGACGAGGCGATGATCGTCATCCCGTCCGACGCCGGCGACCTGACCGAGGTGAACCTGCTGGTCCGCAAGGGCCCGGTCGTCTGGAACATCCGCTACTCAGGCCACGACAAGGGTTTCTTCACCGACTCGCCGTTCCCGGTCGTCGACGCGGAGGACATCGCCCGCAAGACAGCCGAAGAACTGATCGCAAAGTGAAGCGAAGTGAAGTGAAGTAACGACAGTAACGAGCACGGGGGCTCCTCGCACCAAGCGAAGAGCCCCCGACCGACCAAAGATCAGTGCGCGAAGTGCCGCGTGCCGGTCAGGTACACGGTCGCACCGGCCGCCTCCGCCGCCGCGATCACCTCGGGGTCACGGACCGACCCACCGGGCTGCACGATCGCCCGCACACCGGCCTCCACCAGCACCTCCAGCCCGTCCGGGAACGGGAAGAAGGCGTCCGACGCGGCCACCGAGCCCCGCGCCCGGTCACCCGCGCGCGCGACCGCGAGCCGTGCCGCGTCCACCCGGTTGACCTGACCCATGCCCGCGCCGACGGTCGCGCCGCCGGACGCCAGCAGGATCGCGTTCGACTTCACCGCCCGGCACGCCCGCCAGACGAACGCCAGGTCCGCCAGCCCCGCCTCGTCCAACGGGGCGCCGCACGCCAACGTCCACTTGGCCGGATCGTCACCCTCGGCCTCGATGGTGTCCGCGGTCTGCAACAGCAGCCCTCCGGACACCGCACGCATCTCCACCCCGCCGCGCTCGGGCTCCGGCGCGACCAGGATGCGCACGTTCTTCTTGCGCGTCAGCACGTCCACCGCACCGTCCGCGTACGAAGGCGCGATGACGACCTCGGTGAAGATCTCCGCGACCTGCTCGGCCAGCTCCACGGTGACCTCGCGGTTCGCCGCGATCACCCCGCCGAACGCGCTCACCGGGTCGCACGCGTGCGCGTTGCGGTGCGCCTCGGCGATCGCACCCGGACCGTCCACATGGGACACCGCGATACCGCAGGGGTTGGCGTGCTTGATGATCGCCACGCACGGCAGCTCGTGGTCCCACGCCGCACGCCACGCGGCGTCCGCGTCGACGAAGTTGTTGTAGGACATCTCCTTGCCGTGCAGCTGCGACGCCGTCGCCAGGCCGGAACGCCCGTCGCCCTGCGTGTACAGCGCCGCCCGCTGGTGCGGGTTCTCGCCGTACCGCAGCACCTGCTTGCGGTTCCACGTCGCGCCGACCCAGCCGGGGAAACCCGAGCCCTCGTCGTCGGGCGCGACCACGCTGCCCAGCCACGAAGCCACCGCCACGTCGTACGACGCGGTATGCCGGAACGCGTCCACGGCCAACCGCTGCCGGTCCGCCAGGGTGAACCCGCCGTCCCCGACCTGCTCCAACACCCACGAGTACCGCGACGGGTCCACCACGACGGCAACGCTGGCGTGGTTCTTCGCCGACGCCCGCACCATGGCCGGACCGCCGATGTCGATCTGCTCCACGCACTCGTCCGCGGACGCGCCCGAAGCCACCGTCTGGGTGAACGGGTACAGGTTCACCACGAGCAGGTCGAACGGCTCGATGCCCAGCTCGCGCAGCGTCTCCACGTGCGACGAACGCCGGGTGTCCGCGAGCAGGCCCGCGTGCACGCCGGGGTGCAGCGTCTTCACCCGGCCGTCCAGCGCCTCCGGGAACCCGGTGACCTGCTCGACCGGGGTGACCGGCACCCCCGCGTCGGCGAGCGTGCGCGCCGTGCCGCCGGTGGAGACGATCTCGACCCCGGCCGCGTGCAGGCCGGTGGCCAGTTCCAACAGCCCCGACTTGTCGGACACCCCGATCAGGGCCCGACGAACCGGTCGCCTCTCGGCAGGAGTGGTCACGGGATGCTCACCTTTCGTCCGTTCACGGTGCAGCCCTCGCGGGCCAAGCGGGCGACCACGTCGACGAGCAGCCGCCGCTCCACCATCTTGATGCGCTCGTGCAGGCTTTCGACATCGTCGTCATCGGCGACGACGACCGCCTCCTGGGCCAGGATCGGCCCGGTGTCCACACCACCGTCCACCAGGTGCACGGTCGCGCCGGTCACCTTCACGCCGTAGTCGACGGCGTCGCGGACGCCGTGCGCACCGGGGAAGGCGGGCAGCAGGGCGGGGTGGGTGTTGACCATCCGACCGCCGAAGCGGGCCAGGAAGTCGGGTCCGAGGATCTTCATGAAGCCCGCGGAGACCACCAGGTCGGGCTTGTGCGCCTCGACGGCGTCGGCCAGCGCGGTGTCCCAGGCGGGGCGGTCGACGTGGTCGCGCAGCTTCACCGTGAAACCGGGGACGCCGACGCGCTCGGCGCGGCTCAGGCCCTCGATGCCGTCACGGTCGGCGCCGACGGCGACCACCTTCACCGGGTACCCGGGATCGGCCGCCGCGTCCAGCAACGCCTGCAACAGGGTGCCGGAACCGGAAACGAGGACGACGACCCTGGCGGGGACGGGAAGCCGGAGTGTGGTCGCGGCGCTCAGCGTGCTCTCCTTGCTGGGGACTGTCACAGCAGCTCAAGAGCAGCCTAGGCGTTGGCTACCGGGGCTTGTCGGCCAGGTCCGGGTCGGCCTCGTCCTGCTCCTCGGCGCCGTCGGCCTCACCGGGGGCAGCTGCCTCGTCGGCGGAATCCTCGACATCGGAACCGTCGGCGTCCGCGGCGTCAGCGTCCGCAGCGTCGACATCCTCGAACTCTTCGAGGTCGTCGTACTCGTCCAGGTCGTGCTCGTCGAGATCGTCCTCTTCGCCCTCCTCTTCCTCTACTTCGTCCTCCAACTCTTCGACCTCTTCTTCGTACAAAGCCTCGTCCAAAGCCTCGTCCCCGTCCTCGTCCTCGTCCTCGTCGTAGTCCTCGTCGAAGTCCTCGTCATAGTCCTCCACGACGACCTCGGCTTCCGGCTCGGGCTCGGGCTCCACCACCCGCGGCGGCCGGGGCCCGGCGAACCAGGCCACGATCGCCCCCGGCACGGTCACCCAGCCGAACGTCAACACCGCCAGCAGCCCGGCCGGGATGGTCACCGGGTTGAACACCCCACCGCCCAACGTGCCACCTGCGACCGCCGCCAGCACCAGCGTGCCGACACCCGCCGCCACCGCCGCGACCAGCACCGCGCGCACCCGTGACCGGGGCGTCTCGGCGGCGTTGCGCAGCGAGAACCCGGCCAGCACACCCACCACACCGGGCAGGATCAGCACCAGCGGCAGGTAGGCCGCCTGCTCGTCGGGCATCGCGGCCAGCAGCGGCACGGCGGGCACGGGGCCGCCGGTGAACTCCAGCGGTCCGACCACCACCGACCCGATCGAGAACCCCGAGCCCACCACGTACGACAGCGCGCCGACCACCGCGTTCGGCAGGTACGCCACGCACATCAACCAGATGCCGAGGCCGGTGCCGACCGTGCCGCCGGCCGGGCGGAACAGCGACGCGGTGGTGGACCACGAGAACACCAGGCCCAGCGCCAACAGGAACGCACCCGCCGCGGCCAGCGCGAACAACGCGAGCGCACCCGCGCGCAGCCCTCGCCGGGCCACCGGGTCGATCCGCTCGAACACGACCTCCACCAGGCCGCACCGCTGCGCGACCCCCGCGACGGCCGCCAGCGCGGACACCGCCGCACACCCGAAGAACGCCACCGCCGGCGTCGCCCGCACCGGACCGTCGTCACCCATCAGGAACGCGATCACGCTGCCGACCACGGCGTGCGTGCCCGCGATCGCGAACACCACCGACCTGGCCTGCAGCGGCTCGAACAGCCCCAACCGGTCCGCCGCGCTCGCCGCCGCCCGGTACACCAGCAGCATCACCAGCGCCGTCGGCAGCAACGGCAGCAGGCCGAGCTGCCCGCCGTCGAACCGCAGCGGCACGTGGTGCGCGACCAGCCAACCCGGCGCGGCGGCGGTGAGCACACCCGTGGTGGAGAACGACGCGTGCGCGGCCGTCGACGAGACCAGCGCGAGCAGCGCGGCCACCGCCGCGTAGCCGACGACCACCGAACCGGCGGCGGTCATGGTGAGCACCCGCACCCGTTCGGCGCGGGAGAACTCGGGCGGGCGGACGGAATCCGTCACGACGCCGTGCGAAGTCGTTTGCTGCACCGACATCCTCCCACTGTCCCAGTACCGATGAGCCGTTCGGGCCAGGCTCGCCGGGTACGCGAAAAGGGGTGGCACCGGAGATCCGGTGCCACCCCTCGCTCGACCTTGGCTCAGCCCTGCTGCGGTCCGCCGAACCCGCCGGGCGGGGTGCCCTGGCCCGGCTGCTGCTGCGGCGGCGGCGGAACGGCCTGACCGGGCTGACCGAACTGGCCCGGCTGCGGCATGTAGGACGTCGGCTGCGGCTGGTTCGGCTGCTGGCCCTGCTGCGGCTGCACCGGCTGGCCGAACTGGCCGGACGGCGGGCCGAACTGCTGCGGCTGCTGCTGTCCGGGCGGCGGGAAGCCACCGGACTGCGGGTTCCAGCCACCGGGCTGGCCGTAGATGTTGGCCGCCTTCGGCTGGAAGTTCACGACGCCGACCTCGAGCAGCAGCGTGAGCACGACGGCCGCCGTCTCCAGCAGCGCCACCAGCAGCAGCACGATCTGCATGCCCTGGACGTCGGCTTCGGTCGTGATCAGACCCTGGAGCAGCCCGAGCGTCGGGATCAGCGCGAACGGGACGGCCGCGTACAGCAGGCCCCTGGGAGCCTTCGGCAGCACCGACAGACCCGCGAGGGTGCCCGCCGCGTACAGGTAGGACTCCGAGTGCACGTCGTCCGCGAACGCGAGGAGGTACGCGACGAACGCCATCCCCGCCGCGAGCAGCGGGAGGATGAGGTTCAGGTTCACGCCCACCGCCGGCTGCGCCGGACCCGGCTGCTGCTGAGGGGCGCCGTACGGCTGGGACATGGTGCGGTCTCCTCCACCTGGTGGCTCTGACGTCGGTTCGACAGAACGCTAGCCGATGCACACTCTCCGACGATGACCGGACTCCCGTGGTTCCCCCGGATGTGCTCGGCGACCACGTCCGACCACGTCGTGACGAGCCGAGGGCCACCTCCGCGTGGAGGTGGCCCTCAGTGTGTTGCACGAACGGACGACTGTCAGCCGATCGTCCGCATGAGCTCCCGCATCAGCCCGGCGGTCTCGCTCGGCGTCTTGCCGACCTTGACGCCCGCGGCCTCCAGGGCTTCCTTCTTGGCCGCCGCCGTGCCGGCCGAGCCGGACACGATCGCGCCCGCGTGGCCCATCGTCTTGCCCTCGGGCGCGGTGAAGCCCGCCACGTAGCCGACGACCGGCTTGGTGACGTTCTCCTTGATGTACGCCGCCGCACGCTCCTCGGCGTCGCCGCCGATCTCGCCGATCATCACGATCGCCGCGGTCTCCGGGTCGGCCTCGAAGGCCGCCAGCGCGTCGATGTGGGTGGTGCCGATGATCGGGTCGCCGCCGATGCCGATGGCGGTGGAGAAGCCGAAGTCACGCAGCTCGAACATCATCTGGTAGGTCAGCGTGCCGGACTTCGACACCAGACCGATCTTGCCCGGGCCGGAGATGTTGGCCGGGATGATGCCCGCGTTGGACTGCCCGGGGCTGATCAGGCCGGGGCAGTTCGGGCCGATGATCCGGGTCTTGTTGCCGGTGGCGACGGCGTGCGCCCAGAAGGCGGCGGTGTCGTGCACCGGGATGCCCTCGGTGATCACGACGGCCAGGCCGATGCCCGCGTCGATCGCCTCGATCACGGCCGCCTTGGCGAACGCCGGCGGCACGAAGATCACGGTCACGTCGGCGCCGGTCGCGCTCATGGCCTCGGCCACGGAACCGAACACCGGCAGCACGTTGCCGTCGAAGTCGACCTTCTCGCCGGCCTTGCGCGGGTTCACGCCGCCGACGATGTTCGTGCCGGAGGCAAGCATCCGCTTGGTGTGCTTGGTGCCCTCGGCGCCGGTCATGCCCTGGACGATGACCTTGCTGTCCTTGGTGATGAAGATAGCCATCGTCAGACCCCCGCAGCCGCGAGCTCGGCGGCCTTGTCGGCCGCGTTGTCCATTGTGTCCACCACGGTGACCAGCGGGTGGTTGGCCTCGGCGAGGATCCGCCTGCCTTCCTCCACGTTGTTGCCGTCGAGTCGGACCACGAGCGGCTTCTTGGCCTCGTCGCCCAGGATCTCCAGCGCGGCCACGATGCCGTTGGCGACCGCGTCGCACGCGGTGATGCCGCCGAACACGTTCACGAACACCGAACGCACGTCCGGGTCGTGCAGGATGATGTCCAGGCCGTTGGCCATGACCTCGGCCGACGCGCCGCCGCCGATGTCGAGGAAGTTCGCGGGCTTGACGCCCTTGTGCTTCTCGCCCGCGTAAGCCACCACGTCCAGGGTGGACATCACGAGACCGGCGCCGTTGCCGATGATGCCGACCTGGCCGTCCAGCTTGACGTAGTTGAGGCCCTTGGCCTTCGCCTTGGCCTCCAGCGGGTCCTCCGCCTGCTTGTCCACCAGCGCTTCGTGCTCGGGGTGGCGGAAGGCGGCGTTCTCGTCGAGCGTGACCTTGCCGTCGAGGGCGACGATCTTGCCCTCGGGGTCGCGGACGAGCGGGTTGACCTCGACCAGCGTGGCGTCCTCGGAGACGAAGGTCTCCCAGAGCTTCACGATCACGTCGGCGACCTGGTCGGCCACCTCGGCCGGGAACTTGGCGGCGGCCACGATCTCGTCGGCCTTCGCGCGGTCCACGCCGGTGATCGCGTCGACCGGCACCTTGGCCAGGGCCTCGGGCTTGGTCGCGGCGACCTCTTCGATGTCCATGCCGCCCTCGACGCTGGCCATGGCCAGGAAGGTGCGGTTGGCGCGGTCGAGGAGGAAGGAGAAGTAGTACTCCTCCGCGATGTCGGACGCCGGCGTCACGAGCACGCGGTGCACGATGTGGCCCTTGATGTCGAGGCCGAGGATCGCCTCGGCCTTGACTTCGGTCTCGTCCGGGGTCTCGGCCAGCTTGACGCCGCCCGCCTTGCCCCGGCCGCCGGTCTTGACCTGGGCCTTGACCACGACGGTCTGGCCGAAGCGCTCGGCGATGGCCTTGGCTTCGGCGGGGGTGGTCGCCACGTCGCCCGGAAGTACCGGGACGTCATGGGCGGCGAAGAGGTCCTTCGCCTGGTACTCGTACAGGTCCACTCGGGTCTCCTGCGACGTCGGTGTCGGACACCGCGTCCTTTCGTGCGGTCCTCTGAGGTCCGGCGCTCCAGGCTGGGGCCTGGCGCCCACACGTACCAGGCATCACCTGGAACGCCGGCATAGCCGAGGGGGACCGGCTCGACGCGGCTTCGCAAGACACTATCGACCGGCCAGGACTACTCCGCATCCCACGCCCGTGAAGTCGGTCATAACGGTGGTGAGGTCGATCACCACACCGATTCAGCAGGCACTTTCCTCACAGCCGGTTCCCGCGCGCTGTGCGGTGCGCCACGTGGTTCAGCGGGCGGTGCGGAGCGCGGCGGAGATCAGGAACGCGGCCGTGGCGGCTGCCGCGAGCCACAGACCCGGGCCGGGCACGGCGCCGGCGGCACGGGCGGCGGTGAGCGGGTACTCCAGCGCGCGGACGCCCGTGACGACGGCAGCACCTAGGAGCAGCGCGGCGCCCCGGTCCGGTCGGGCCTTGAGCGCGATCGCGGCGGCGACCACCGCGGCGACCAACGCCACGAGCAGGCCCCACGAGCCGACACCCAGACCGAACGCCCCGATCGGCACGTAGTCCGACGCCCGCAGGACGGGCAGGGCGAACGCGCCGACCGCGAGCAGCGCGGCGATCATCGTGCCGGCGATGAGCGGCAGCGGCGGCTCGGCCTTGGCGATGCCCACCTCGTCCCGCTCGACCGCGCCGGCAAGGGCGGCGGTGCCGGCGGCGGCTGCCCCGGCGGCGACGGACGCGACGGTGAACCAGACGCCCGCGCCCGGCTGGGCGCTCAGCTCGGTGGCGGCGAAGACGGCGTCCAGCGCGCCGCCGGCCGCCAACGGGACGGTCGCGGTGGCGACGATGAACGCGGGCCGGACGGCTGCCTTGACCATCAGCGCGGCGGCGAGGACGGCAATGGCGATCGCGGCCGGCCAGAGCAGGCGGGCGGCGTAGTCCGTGGGAGCCGTGAGGCCGGCGGGGAAGACCAGGTGGTCGGTCGTCGCGCCCGCGACGGCCGCCGCGGCGGCGACCAGCCCGAGCGCGCCGGCGATGACGTGCAGTCGGCGCGGGCCGGGCAGCTCGACGTCGTGCACCTCCTCCTTGTCCTTCTCCGTACCGACCTTGGCCGCACCCTGGGGCCACGCGAGCGCGAGGGCGGCGCCGAGGACGAGGAACGGGCCGACGGCCGGGCCGATCCCGTCGGCGGCGACGGCCGTGGCGATCGGCGGGAGCGCGAAGGTGAGGAGGACCGCGGCCAGGCCGAGCAGTCCGCCCTTGCGGGCTTCGTTCGTGGTGGCGCTGGCCGCGAGCACGGCGAGGGCCGGCGCGGCGAGCGTGACGAGCAGACCGCCCACCATCGGCAGGGTCGGCGAGTCGAACGGACCGCGAGCCTGGACCAGGGCGTCGGACGAGGTGAACGGCACGGTGAACAGGCCGATGCCCGCGACGATGCCCGCCGTGGCGGGGAGCACGAAGCTCGCGCGTTCACTGCGGACGTCCGGTTCCGCGCCGAGGGTGGCCATCGCGCCCACACCCGCAGCGATAAGGAGGACGTGACCCGCGAGAAGCAGCCACACGCCCGCGGTGGGGGTGGGCGGCAGGAGGCTCGTCGGGCGGAGCAACTCGGGACGTGAGGCGTCGATGGGGCCGACGACGAGCTGGAGGTCGTTGAGGAGCCGTCCGACGGCGAACACGGCAGGCGCGACGAGAGCCGCCGCCGCCGTCAGCTCTTGCCCGCGGGAGAGGAAGAGTGCCGCCAAAGCCGCAGGCAGTAGGGCCAGCAGCGCCAGCAGCGGCCAGGCCGTGAACGCGGGCGGGGCGGAGGCGTCGACCACTCCGAGGGCCGGGGCCACCGCGGTGAGCAACGCGCCCGCCACCGCCACCCCGACCGCGGCCCGCAGTCTCGTGGGGGTGGCAGAGACCGGTTCAGCGGTTCGGATCACCGCCCGGACGCTAGCAAAACCGGGCCGGACCCGAGGGTCGGGCCGCCAGGGCCCGCATCCGGCGCGGCCATCGCGAACACGGACCTTCGAGACAACGCCCCAGCGCGGTGCGGCGGTCCGCGCATGTGGGGAAAGGACATCGGGTACCCCTACTTGGTGACCGCATCACCTACCTTCAGCCGCATGGGCGGTGGCGTGCGGCGGGTGGTCGAGGCGTGGCTGGGCGCCGGCCGGGAGCTGGCCGACGAGGTGCTCGACGTCTCCGGCGAGGTGCTCCGCGTCTCGGGTGACGTGCTGCGCGCCGTCGCCTCGTGGGGCGGTGTCCGCGGCGTCGCGGTGGAAACCGCCTGGTTGGCGGCGCACACCGTGCTCTACCCGTGGGGCGTCCTGGAAGAGCGGTTGAAGCCCGACGGCCACTTCCGCGCCTACCGGACCGACGGTCTCCCACCCCGCCAACGCGGCCTCGTGGTTTCGGCCATGGACGCAGCGGGCACCCCGATCGTGTTGGTGCATGGCATCGGGGATAACAGGTCCGCCTTCGCAGTGCTGTCGGGGGCACTGCGAAGGCGTGGCTTCGGAGTGGTGCACGCGGTGAACTACAGCGTGCTGACCGCGTTGACGGGGGACGTCCGCCGGTCGGCCGCGCTGCTGGGGGAGCACGTCGAGCGGATCTGTGAGCAGACCGGATCCGATCGGGTGCACGTCGTCGGACACTCGCTGGGCGGCCTCATCGCCCGTTATTACGTGCAACGCCTGAACGGGGACGCACGCGTGCGCACGCTCGTGACCCTTGGTGCCCCGCACGCCGGCACGCTGACCGCGTACCTGCTCTCCACCACGCTGACCAGGCAACTCCGGCCCGGTTCGGAGCTCTTGTCCGAATTGGCCGAAGCGTCCGGACCGTGCCGCACGAGGTTCGTGGTGGTCTGGAGCGAGATGGACCAGGTGATCGTGCCGCAGCGGAACGCCCGGTTGACGCATCCGTCGTTGCTCGTCGAGGAGCACCGGATACGTGATTCAGGTCACCTATCCCTGCCTGTTGACTCCCGAACGCTACGGGCTGTGGTGACCGCTATCACGCGTTCGGATGACGAGCAAAATCACCCCATCGTGCCTGCACGCACGGGGTCTCGTAGCTCGACCATGACCCAGCGTCACCACTCACACTCCGACTATCGGCACTGACCGCTATTCGGTAGACATCGCCATCGGGGATTGCCCTTAGGGGCTCCGCGCCGTTATCTTCCCCCGGTCCGTTGTCACGGTCTGGTCACAAGCAGGACGACGAGTCGGTACCCCGACCGGCTCAACCGGGATCCCCCGCCCGGTGTCCGACCGGACTCCCCGAAGACGGAAGGCCAAGTTTTGTCTCAACACCGCTCCCCCGGCGGCCATACGAGTTCAGCTGTGCTCGAAGAGGCGGTAGACCGCGCTTCGACGCGTCCAGTGAGCACGCACCGGCTTCCACCACCGCCCTCGGCGCTGCGCGGCCGGATCGTGGTCGCGGCCGTGGCCGTCGGCGCGTTCGCCGCCGCAGGCGCCGGGCAGACGATCCACGCTCTGGGCTCCAACTCGCCGGCCGCGTCCGACGAGATCACACCGCTCGCGAACGCCTCCGAAGGCGCTGCCGCGTTCGGCGTCGGCGGCACCGGCCCCGCGTCACCGCAGGTCCTGCCGGTCGCCAAGACGGTCGACTCGGCCGCCGAGGCGCAGAAGCTCGTCAAGAGCCTGCAGATCACCGAGGACCGCGAGGCCGCCGAAGCCGAGGCGAAGCGACCCAAGTTCTCGCACCCCGCCGCCGGCTCCTTCACCTCCGGTTTCGGCGGTCGCTGGGGCGAGATGCACTACGGCATCGACATCGCGGGCCCCATCGGCACCCCGATCCTGTCCGCTGCGGATGGTGTCGTGATCGAGGCCGGTCCGGCAAGCGGTTTTGGCCTCTGGGTCAAGGTCGAGCACCCCGACGGCTCCGTCACCGTCTACGGCCACGTGGACACGTACTCCGTTTACGAGGGCCAGCGGGTCCGGGCGGGCGAGCAGATCGCCCGGATGGGCAACCGCGGCTTCTCCACCGGCCCGCACCTCCACTTCGAGGTCTGGAACCCGGACGGCAAGAAGATCAACCCGCTGACCTGGTTGAACTCCAAGGGCATCAGCGTCTGAGACGGTTGGTCACACACACGGGTAACAGGAAGGGCCGGGCTGCGCTGAGCAGCCCGGCCCTTCCACTGTGCGACTCCACTGCGGCACTGCGGTGAACTCCGCGGTGGAACCGCCCCCCGAAGGTGATTCCCCCTCCTACGGCCACCGCCCCGACACGGCGCCCGCCCAACTACCTTCCCCCGTTGCCACGAAGCGGCTCCCCCGGCCGGTTCACCCCGAATGAGCCCGTCCGTTCCGCTTGTGACACCCCTAAAGACGCGCGGACCCGAGTCGGGTTGCACTCGAATCAGGCCACGATCGGGTGACGGCCGGATGAACGATCAGGCCGCGCCGACACTGGCGTCGTAGGTCGCCCTGGCCGCCGCCAACTCGGCCTCGTGCCGGTCCGACCAGGAGCTCAGCACCTGGACCGTCCGGTGCAGGCTCGCGCCCAGGGGCGTCAGCTCGTAGTCCACCCGCGGCGGCACGGTCGGGTGGACGGTCCGCCGCACCAGCCCGTCCCGTTCGAGTTGGCGCAGCGTCACGGTCATCACCCGCCGGCTCACGCCGTCGATCTTGCGCCACAGCTCGTTGAACCGGTGCGTCCGCTCGGCCAGGTACGCCAGCGCGAGCAGCGACCACCTGTCCCCGACCCGGTCCAGCACGGCCCGCACCTCGCACCCGGCCCGGTGGTCCCACTGGCGCGCCTCGCCGTCGGCGCAGTCCACGAAAGAAACGCGTTCGTCCACGAGCCGATATTGTGGCCTGAGTTGCATGCACATGCAAGAGAACCCCGCGCCTCAAGCGACGCCGAACGACGAACTACCGCTGAACGCCCCTCAGAGCTTCACGAGGGGCACGCCGCCGATGAGCATCAGCCGCACCGTCCCCGCGCCGCCGAAATCGATCGTGGCGGTCGCACGGGGCCCCGAACCGTCCACGGCCACCACCCGGCCGAGCCCGTACTTGTCGTGGCTCACGCGGTCGCCCACGTCCAGCGCCACCGCCGGCGTGTTCTTCCACCCGGCGTTAGTCGGCGCGGGGCGCGACGGCGTGGACGACCCGCGGCCCCACGACGTCGGCGCGGACGGCGCGGAGCGCTTCGGCTCCACCCGCCGCCACTCGACCAGGTCCGGCGGGATCTCGTCCAGGAACCGGGACGCCGGGTTCGCGGACGGCTGGCCCCACGCCGAGCGCACCAGCGCCCGCGACAGGTACAGCCGCCGCTGCGCGCGGGTGATGCCGACGTACGCGAGTCGGCGTTCCTCGGCCAACTCCGTCGGATCGCCCAGCGCCCGCATGTGCGGGAAGACGCCGTCCTCCCAGCCGGTGCAGAACACGACCGGGTACTCCAGGCCCTTGGCGGTGTGCAGCGTCATCAGCGTGACCACGCCGTCCGACTCCGCGTCCGGCACCGAGTCGGCGTCCGCGACCAGCGACACCCGCTCCAGGAACGCGGCCAGCGAGCCCTCGGCCGGCACGCCGTCGTCTTCGACGGGCACGGCCTCTTCGGGAACGGGCGCCACCGCGCCGAGGTCGGTGAACTCGCGGGCCACCGTGACCAACTCGTTCAGGTTCTCCACCCTGGTGTGGTCCTGCGGGTCCTCGCTGGCCTCCAACTCGGCCCGGTAGGCGGTCTTCTCCAGCACCGCCTCCAGGATGTCGGCCACGTCGTCGCCGCGGTCGACCAGCACGCCCAGCTCGTCCATCAGCTCGACGAACCCGGCGATCGCGTTGCGGGAGCGCGGGTTCAGCAGCGGGACCCTGCCCTCGACCGCCGCCCGCAACGCCGCCGCGAAGCCGATCCGCTCGCGCTCGGCGTACGTCGACACGCACGCCTCCGCGCGGTCGCCGATGCCGCGCTTGGGGACGTTGAGGATGCGCCGCAAGGACACCGTGTCGTCCGGGTTGGACAACGCGCGCAGGTAGGCCAACGCGTCCCGCACCTCGCGCCGCTCGTAGAACCGGACGCCGCCGACGACCTTGTAGGGCAGGCCGAGGCGGATGAAGATCTCCTCGAACACGCGCGACTGGTTGTTGGTCCGGTAGAACACGGCGATCTCGCCGTTGTTCGCCTCGCCGCCGTCCACCAGCCGGTCGATCTCGCGCGCGACGAACGCCGCCTCGTCGTGCTCGTTGTCCGCGACGTAGCCGACGATCTTCTCGCCGTCGCCCAGGTCGCTCCACAACCTCTTGTCACGACGGTCGGGGTTGCGCGAGATCACCGCGTTCGCGGCGCTCAGGATGGTCTGGGTGGACCGGTAGTTCTGCTCCAGCAGGATGGTGGAGGCCTGCGGGTAGTCCCGCTCGAACTCCACGATGTTGCGGATCGTCGCGCCGCGGAAGGCGTAGATCGACTGGTCCGCGTCGCCCACCACGCACAGCTCGCCCGGCGGGACGCCGTCCTTGCCGGTGCCGATCAGCTCGCGGACCAGCGTGTACTGCGCGTGGTTCGTGTCCTGGTACTCGTCCACCAGCACGTGCCGGAACCGGCGGTGGTAGTGCTCGGCCACGTCCGGGTGGTCCTGGAGCAGCTCGACCGTCCGCATGATCAGGTCGTCGAAGTCCAGCGAGTTCGACTCGCCGAGCCGGCGCTGGTAGCTCTCGTAGACCTCGGCGACGCGGCGCTCCAGGTCGTTGGTCGCGCGCTCCTTGGCGGTGGCCGCGTCGACCAGCTCGTTCTTCAGGTTCGAGATGTGGATCGCGAGCGTGCGCGCCGGGTAGCGCTTCGGGTCCAGGTCGAGGTCGCGCGCCACCAGCGTGATCAGCCGGCGGGTGTCGTCCGAGTCGTAGATCGAGAAGTTGGACGACATGCCGAGGGTCTTGGCCTCGCGGCGCATCACCCGCACGCACATCGAGTGGAACGTGGACACCCACATCGAGCGGGCCCGCGCGCCGACGAGGTCGGACACGCGTTCCTTCATCTCGGCGGCGGCCTTGTTGGTGAAGGTGATGGCCATGACCTCGCCGGGGTGGACCTTGCGCTCGGCGAGCAGGTAGGCGATCCGGCGGGTGAGCACGCGCGTCTTGCCGGAGCCCGCACCCGCCACGACCAGCAACGGGGCGCCGGCGTGCTCGACCGCCCGGCGCTGGGACGGGTTGAGGTCTTCGAGCAGCCGTCCGACAGCGGAGCCGGTGGGCCGGGAGGGGGGACTTGTAGGCAAGTCGAACAAGGCGCTCATCGCCTGTCCACGTTACTCGGTAGCCCCGACAGTCCTCGGCTGTGGCATGATGAGGCGGTGCGCATGGCCCACTTCGAGTTTTTTTACGGGAACCGGACTCCGGCTCCCGTGGAGCGCTAGCGCAACCAAGCCACCACGAAGCCCCGGAGTCCTCGGACCCCGGGGCTTCGCTGCTGCCAGGGCTGGGACTCCCACCAGAGTCGAGAGGTCATCACGATGAACAGCACCGAAGCCGCACCGGACATCGACGCGTTGCGCGAGGAGATCGACCAGCTGGACGCCGAGCTGCTGCGCATGGTCAAGCGCCGGATCGAGATCTCCAAGATCATCGGTGCCGCGCGGATGGCCGCCGGCGGCACGCGGATCGTGCACAACCGCGAGATCGACGTGATCAACCGGTACAAGGAACTCGGCCCCGAGGGCCACAACCTGGCGATGATCCTGCTCAAACTGGGCCGCGGGCCGCTGGGTAGGTAGTGAAGTCCCAGTCGGTGAGCGTGGATCTGGCGGCTGCCAGGTCCACGTCCACTAGCTGGGTGTCGTCGGGCACGTAGGCCAGCGGGTCTTCCAGCAGGTCGAGGCCCAGCAGGCCCTCCACCAGGGTGTGCAGGCACAGCGCGGAGTAGCCGCGCAGGTAGCCGCCCTCCTGGGTGAGCACGGTCGGCAGCCCGAGTTCCGCCACCGCCCTGCCGATCGCCCGGTACCCGTCGGCGGTGAGGTTGTGCCTGCCGTTCGGGTCGAACGCGGACCCGTCGAAACCGGAGGCGCAGACCAGGAAGTCCGCGCCGAACTCCGCCAACGCCGGCAAGGCGATCTCCGCCAACGCCCTTCGGTAGGCGCCGTCGCCCGCACCCAGGGACAGCTCGACGTTGACGTTCGACGCCCCCGACTCGGCCGGCGACCCCGTCTGCGCGTGGTTGGCGCCCCACGGCCCGTGCCGCATGTGCACGGACACGGTGAGCACGTCGGGCGTGCCGCGGAACACCTCCTGCGTGCCGTTGCCGTGGTGCACGTCCCAGTCCAGGACGGCGACCCGGCGACCGGCCCGACGGGCCGTCTCGGCGACCAGCGCGGCGTTGTTGACGAGGCAGTACCCGTCCGCCAGGTCCGGCTGGGCGTGGTGGCCGGGCGGGCGGACCAGGGCGTACGCCAGGCGCGTCCGACCGGCGGCGACCGCCTCGTACGCCGCCAGCGCGGTGCCGGCGGCGGCGCGGATCGCGTCCCACGAGCCGGGGCCGACGACGGTGTTCAGCTCGACGGCCGTCCGCTGCCCGCACGCCGCACGGAGGTCGTCCAGATAAGACCGCGTGTGGACCCGCGCCAGCTCCTCGTCCGTGGCGAACCGACCGGTCGACCAGGACAGGTGCGGCGCGACCGGACCGTGCTCCAGGGCGTGCCGGAACGTGCGCAGCCGGGCCGCGTTCTCCGGGTGCGGCTCGGCCACGTCGAGCCAGTCCCAGCGACCGGGCAGCTCCCACAGGCCGACGCCCGTGTCGTGCTCCAGGCAGGCGTCGTGCCAGAAGACCTCCACCTCAGGTGGATATCAGGGCGATCACGGATGGTCCAGTCGCTTTGATCGAGGGCACACTGTGCACATGGGAGTCATCGGTCTGATCACGGGCCTCATCGCGATCCTGGGTGTGCTGGCCGCGCTGGCGCACGACGGCTACCTCGCGATGCTCGGTTCCGCCGCCAAGTCCAAGCGCGCCGCGGGTGCGCCCATCGCGCAGTACGTGCGCAGTCGGTGGACCGTCGCCGGGGTCACCACGATCATCGCGCTGGTCGGTCTGCTGATCACGGCGGGCGCGGGCACCTCGGGCGACATCATCGGCGCGCTGATCGCCGGCGGCGCGGGTTTCGCCGCCGCCAACGCGCTGCAGAGCACCCGGAAGAAGCTGGACAGCGGCAGCTAGCCCCGGACAGGCTCCACGGCTCCAGATTCACACTTATGTGTGTCGCTCGGTGCCACGGGCCTGATCCGCACGGCTCCACGAGGACCCTGCACCTACTGTGAAGTAGTTGCGGGGTCCTCGGCGTCCCACCCCCATGCCCCGCGCCACTTGAGCGACGCCATCCAGGTGAACGTGAAACCGATCAGGTGAACAGGGCCGCGAGGGCCGTCAGGCCAGGGGGCGGGAGGGGTCTGCACAGCTATGGACATCGGGGAACCAGGACGGTCGGGCCGGCACCGGCATGAGGACGAGGCGGCGCTCTGGCGACGCCTGGGCGGCGAGCTGGAGCACCCGCCGCCCCGCGTGGTGGTGCGCCCGCTGCCCGCCTCACCGCCGGACCCGTCACCCCCGGACCCGACACCGCCCGACCCGTTCTTCGACACCGACGCGGTGGGGCTCGGCAAGTTCAACATCGGCATGGTGCCCGCCTCGGTGACGCCGCCCCGGACGTGGAAGCGGGCCGCGTGGTTCGCCGTGCTGTCCTCGGCGGGCGTCCTGGTCGGCCTGGCCATCGCGGCGGTGAAGCTGGTCGGCTCGCACGGCCCGGTCGAGCGGATCGGGATGCCGGGCTACCCGACCGACGTGCCGCTGCTGACCGGTTTCGCCACCACGCCGCCGCCACCCGTCACCCCGGAGCCGGGCCGTGAGCCCGGACCCCGGGCCGCGTCCGAGGGCCTGCGCGCACCGACCGAGGACCACCGCACGGCCGCCGGCGGCAGCTCGTCCACCGACCACGCCACCAACCCGCCGGGCCCGTCGACGTCGCCGCCATCGTCGACGTCACCGCACGTCACCATGGTTCCGGTGGACGCGCAGCCGGTGGTGGACGCGGTCGCGATCGCGGCCAGCACCGAGCTGTTCTACGAAGAGGTCGCGCACGACTCGGACGCCGCGTTGACGTTGGTCACCGACGCGTTCCGGCCGAAGGGCGGCGCGGTGCTGGAGGCCCGGTTCGGCGGCGTGTCGCTGATCGAGGTGACGGAGATCAGCGTGGACCCGGTGAAGGGCATCACGGTGAGCACGTTGCAGCTGACGCACGACGACGGCAAGACGAGCACGGAGAAGCGCGAGCTGGTGTTCACCACCACCGACGGTGTTCCGCTGATAGACGACGAACGCCCGGTCGGCGGCGCGTAGCCCCCGTACGCGCGCCGCGACCCGCGTCCCGCACGCCCGTCTCCGTAGCGCCGTTCCGTAGTCCTTCGTCCGTTCGAGCGATGACTTTTGACCACTGGTCGCCACGAACGAGTGAACTCCCGCGCTGAGCTGGATTCTCGTCCGTCAGGCACGGTACGAGTCTTGGCGACGTCACGACGAGGGAGTCGCCAGTGCAGCGCCCTAGGACGAGCGGTCGCAGGCACAACCGCGCGGGTTCGGTCACCGTGGCCGAGTTGATCAGGAAACAGCCGGTACCAGTGCGTATGCCGCACCACGGGCACGCGGCGGGACGCAGTCTGGAGGCCGAGCTGCTCGGCGACGAGGAACGGCCGGTGGTCCGGCGGCCACCCACCCGGGCGGTGAAGCTCGCCGGTGTGGCCACCGGGGCGATCGTGCTGTTCGCCGCCGTCTCGGCCGCCTCCTTCCTGGCGGGGAACCGCCCCACCGGTCCCGAGCAATCCCCTGCCGCCGCGCCCGCGGCGATCAACGGGGCGTCCGCGTTGCGGCCGGACGTGCTGTCGGCGGAGCTGGGCGGCGCCCGACCGCAACCGGCCACCGCCCCGGCGCGGCACGGTGCGCCGCCCGCCGCCGACCCGCCGGCCGAGTCGGCCGTCGTGGTGCCGCCGTCGAACCTGGTGGTCGGACCGAACCCTCAGGTGGACGTGGTGCGGCGGTTCTTCGAGCTGCTGCCGGCCAACCCCGCGGACGCGTCCCGGCTGCTGTCGCGGGACCTCCTCGGCGGCGACGCGGGTGACTTCGTCGCGTCGTGGGACGACGTGCAGGCGATCACCATCGAGTCGACCACTTTGCGGCCGGACGGCACGGTGCTCGCGGTGGTGTCGATGCAGGAGCGCACCGGGCGGTGGATGCGGGTCGAACAGGTATTCCGGTTGACGGACACGACCGTGCCCCGCATCGTCGCGGCCGAGGTTCTATCGGCCCAACGGAGCTGACTCTCCGTAGCAATCTTGACCAGACGCTGACTCTGCGTACATAAATCACACCTTTGCCAAACAAACTTCACTCAAAGGGGTTACGAAGACGGTCACGATTCGGTATCCATGGTCCCGGTCAGTAGCGCAATGCACTCCCCGGGAGAGGTGTTCCAGCGGTGTCGAACGACGACAAACGCCGTCGGCAGGATGGCTCGACGGCCAAGCTGTCGGTCGCCGACCTGCTCGCCAGGCGCGAGGCGGAGACGCAGCCCATCCCGCGGATCACCGAGCGGATCAACGACGACGAGGAGACGGTGCGCTTCTCGGCGGCCGCCCTGGCGTCGGCCGCGAGCAAGTCCCCGGTGACCAACCTGTCCGGCCGCGAGCTGCACATCACCGAGCTGCTGCGCCGCGAGGGCCGCGCTGGTGAGGAAGAGCGCGGCGGCGGGTTCTCCGTGCCGAAGCTCGTCGCGATGGCCAGTGGTGGCGTGGTGCTCGCCGGCACCGTCGCGTTCTCCGCGTCCAGCCTGATGTCGTCCCCGGACGAGCGACCGCTGGCCGAGGTGCGCTTCGACGCCCGTGCCGCGGCGCGGGGCACCAACCCGCTCACCAAGGACCTCGGCGCAGCCGCCGCCAAGCAGCAGCAGGCGCAGCAGGCACAGGCCGAGACCACCACCACGACGCCCGAGCAGACGCCGCAGCAGACGGCCGAGCAGACCACCCGGCGCGCGCCGCAGCCCGCTCCGCGTCAGACGACGACCACCACCACGGAGCAGGCGCCGGCGACCGAGGCGCCGACGTCGACCAGCCAGCAGACGACGACCCCTCCGCCGCCGAGCACGAGCACCGGCACCACGACGCCCGCGCCGCCGCCGAGCACCAGCACGCCGCCGCCCGCGTCGTCCGGGACGACCACCCCTCCGCCGCCCAGCGAGCCGAACGACCCGGGCATCGGCCTGGACATCGGCCTCGACCTCGGCGGGATCCTGAGCCCGCTCGGCGGCTTCGACTTCTTCGCTCCGGCGAGCTGACGGCACACCGTCCACAACGGTCCGCTCGGGACGCCCGGGCGGACGGTTCGCGGTGTCCGGGAACGCGGTTCGGGGCGCCTGGGCGGACGACTCACCAGGCGGTTAGGCCGTTCGGCCGCAAATCCCGCGATCTTCGTGCGAACGGGTGTCCCTACGGGTCGGTATCGGGTATCCCTTCCCGGTCACCCCTCGGCTCACGTGACCTGCGCAACGGCGCGAAAGGCGTAGTCACGGCCGGGGTAGGCTCTGCGGGCGAGCGGTGGCCTAGCCTGTTCCGCGCACCGATCCGCACGACGAGGAGCCCGAGCGTGAGACCTGCTGCCATTGCCGCGGTCACGCAGCGCCCCAGCGAGGTGGCCCGGTGAGCAACGAGGACCGCGTCATCGCGGACCGCTACCGCTTCCTGGACCGGATCGGCAGCGGCGCGATGGGCATCGTGTGGCGCGCGCAGGACGAGCGCCTCAACCGCATCGTGGCGATCAAGCAGCTCCTGCTCGCGCCGAGCCTCGAGGCGCGCGAGCAGGACGAGGCCATCCAGCGCGCCATGCGCGAGGGCCGCATCGCCGCCAAGCTGCACCACCCGAACGCCATCGCGGTGTACGACGTGGTGGAGGAGAACGGCGCTCCGTGCCTGGTCATGGAGTACCTGCCGTCGTACAGCCTGGCCGACACGATGGCCGAGCACGCCCCGCTGGACCCGATCGAGGTCGCGCAGATCGGCTTGCAGGCCGCCGCCGCGTTGACCGCCGCGCACGCGGCCGGGATCGTGCACCGGGACGTGAAGCCCGGCAACGTGCTGCTCGCCGACAACGGCCTGGTCAAGATCACCGACTTCGGCATCTCGCGGGCCAGCGACGACGTCACGGTGACCAAGACCGGCCTGATCGCCGGCACGCCCGCCTACCTGGCCCCGGAGATCGCCCGCGGCCAGGACCCGACGCCCGCCTCGGACGTGTTCTCGCTCGGCTCGACGCTCTTCGCGGCGGCCGAGGGCGAGCCGCCGTTCGGGCTGTCGGAGAACACCCTGGGTGTGCTGCACGCCGTCGCGGCGGGCCGGATCAACCCGCCGACGCTCGACCACCCGCTGACCGACGTGCTGCTGCGGCTGCTCGCCTACGACCCGGCGGACCGGCCGACCATGGCGCAGGCCCGCGACCTGCTGAACGCGGTCGCGCAGGGCCGTGACCCGAGCCTGACCGGCCTGCTGCCGGCCAGCTCGCCCGGGTTCCCGCCGGTGGTCGCCGCGGGCGCCACGGCGCTCCTGGACGGCGACCGGACCCGCGTGGTGCGGCCCGGCCACCGCTCGACGGGCGGAGCCTCGCCGGTCAGCCCGCCGCCGCCACCGCCGCAGTCCTCCAACAACCGGCCGCTGGTGATCACCGCCGTGGCGCTGGGCGCGGTGCTGCTGCTCGGCTTCCTGCTGGTGGCGTTGGGCGTGTTCGGCGACAAGGACCCGATCACGCCCCCGGTCAGCGAGACGAGTTCGTCCACGGCCACTCCGACCACGACGGTGCCGACGACGACTGTGGTGACGACCACTGTGGAGACCGAGACCGTAACGGTCGAGCCGACCACGACGACCCAGCCGCCGACGACCACCACCACGACGACCACCACGACCCCGCCGCCTCCGCCGAGCACGACCACGACGACCCCGTCGTCGCCCGTGCCTACGACGACCGTGCCGACGACCACTGTGTCGGTCCCCACCGCGGGGACCGGGGTTCCGTGAACCTCGTAAGGTGGTGCCGATCCCAATCGGGTGACGCAACGTTCTTGTCCTAGTGGCGTCTTGTCGTGTGCCACTGAATGAAGCCCTAGCAGCTACTGGGAGCACGCCGTGAGCGACGATGGCCGCCTGGTTGCCGGCCGCTACCGACTTGGCCGGCGGATCGGCAGCGGTGCGATGGGCATCGTCTGGCAGGCGCACGACGAGCGCCTGCACCGGACCGTCGCGGTCAAGCAGCTCCTGCTCCAGCCGGGCCTCGCGGAAGCCGACACGGACGAGGCGAAGCGCCGCGCGATGCGCGAGGGCCGGATCGCGGCCCGCCTCCAGCACCCGCACGCGATCGCGGTCTACGACGTGGCCGAGGACGACGGCCAGCCGTGGCTGGTGATGGAGTACCTGCCGTCCGTAAGCCTCTCCTCGGCGCTGTCGGAGCGCGGCACGCTGCCTCCCCGTGACGTGGCGTCGATCGGCTCGCAGGTCGCCTCGGCGCTCGCAGCCGCGCACAACGCCGGCATCGTGCACCGCGACATCAAGCCGGGCAACATCCTGCTGGGCAACGAAGGCACGGTGAAGATCACCGACTTCGGCATCTCCCGGGCCACCGGCGACGTCACCGTCACGGCGACCGGGATGCTCGCGGGCACGCCCGCCTACCTCGCGCCCGAAGTGGCCAAGGGGTACGACCCGGGCCCGCCGTCCGACGTCTTCTCGCTGGGGTCGACGCTGTACGCGGCGATCGAGGGCGCGCCGCCGTTCGGGCTGAACGAGAACACCATCGCGCTGCTGCACCAGGTCGCGTCCGGCAAGGTCGTGCCGCCGAAGCAGGCCGGTCCGCTGACCGCGCTGCTGATGCGCCTGCTGCGCGCCGAGCCCGAGGACCGGCCGACCATGGCCGAAGCCCGCGAGGCGTTGGCCGCGGTGGCGGCGGGACGGGCCGCGCCCGAGTTCCCGATGGCGATGCCGCAGTCCCACCCGCCGTCGTGGCAGGGCACGCCCGTGCAGGCGGCCCGTGCGCCGGCCGACCGGCACAACCCCGCCCAGCACAACCCGCAGCCCGCGGCGACGAGGGTGGCGCCCGCGCCCCAGCCCGCGCCGCAGCGGCAACAGCGCCACAACCCGCAGCCCGCCCGTCCGTCCGGCACGCCGAGGCCGGCCTCCGCCTCCAACGGCGGTCCGATGCTGAAGGGCAAGCGGTCCGCCATTGTGACCGCCCTCGCCGTCGCGGGCGCGGCCGTCGTCGGCATCCTGCTGGCCAGCATGCTGTCCAACGGCGATCCCAACGACAAGCAGGCCGGTGCGGTCACGTCGACCACGGCCGTCGAAGCGGGCGGTTCGGCCTCGATGACACCGTCGAAGAAGCCGGTCAACCCGCCCCTCAAGATCACCACCGACCCGACGCCCGCGCAGCAGGAGCAGACGGTCCGGGACTACTTCGGCATGCTCCCGGAGGACGTGGACGGGTCCTTCAGCCGCCTCAGCGACAAGATGAAGGCGTCGTCCGGCGGGCTTGCGGGCCACAAGAGCCGGTGGGACCGGGTGAAGTCGGTCGCCCTCGGCGACGTGTCGCAGAACACGGACTACGCGTACGTGATCGTCCTCAACTACGAGATGAAGGACGGCTCGCGCACCTCCGAGCGCAAGCTGGTCGGCCTGGCCTGGCGGGGCGAGGGTCTGTACATCGACAAGGAAGAACTGCTCGCCCAGCCGTGACCTGGGCGGTGTTTCGCAAGCCCGCCTAGCGGGACGAGGCCTTCAACGCGTCGAGCAGGCTGGTCACGGCCGGTGAGCCGACGCCGTCCTCCCTGATCGCGGCGCAGATGGTCCTGGTGGGCTCCGGGTGGCGCAGCTTCCGGATCACCACGCCGGGGTGGATCACGCCGAGGCTGAGCTTGGGCACGATGGTCACGCCCAGCCCGGCCGCGACGAACCCCTGGGCGGTCGGGTAGTCGTCCGCCTCCACCACGACGTTGGGCGCGAACCCCGCGCCCGCGCAGGCGTCGAGCACGATGTCCCGGCACGGTCCGGGCGACATCACCGCGTCCACCCACGGCTCCTCCGCCAGGTCGGCGAGGTCGATCACGCGCTTGCGGGTCAGCTCGTGCCCACGCCGCAGCACGGCCAGGTACGGGTCGTCCATCAGGTGCACGAGGTGCACGCCGCGCGGCGGTTCGCTGTCGCCGTGGTGGACGACGATGGCCACGTCGGCGCGGCCCGCCTCGACCTCGACCATCGGGTCGACCGGCTCGGTCAGCTTGAGGTCCAGCCGGACGTCGGCGTGGCTGGCCCGGAACAGCGCCACGGCGGGCGGCACCAGAGCCGCGCCGGCGGTGGCGAAGTACCGCACCCGGAGCCGCCCGGTCCGGCCCGCGCGCAGGTCGGCGAGCGCCGACTCGGCCTCGACCAGCCGGTCGGCGATGTGCGCGGCGTGCTCGGTGAGCATCCGGCCCGCCACGGTCGGGCGCACGCCCCGTCCGACCCGGTCCAGCAGCGGTAGGCCCGCCTGCTTCTCCAGGGCCGTCACCTGCTGGCTGACGGCCGAGGGCGTGTACCCGAGGTTCACCGCCGCGGCGGTGATGGAACCGGTGGCCACGACGGCCCGGAGCACCTGCATGCGTCGCACGTCCAACATGACCCGACCTTACAGCTGTGCTTAAGGATAGTGCAGTTCTATTCACTTGTGCTGATGGCAGCGACCACGCAAAGTGGACTCGTGAACAAGCCCGGCACGCTGATCAGGATGGGTGTACTGGCCCTCATCTGGGGTTCCAGCTTCCTGTGGATCAAGATCGCACTGACCGGCCTCTCGCCGATCCAGATCACCTTCACCCGCACCGCCCTCGGCACGTTGGTGCTGGTCGCGCTGGTGTACTGGAACAAGCAGCGGCTGCCCCGGGACAAGCCGTCCTGGCGGCACCTGGTCCTCGCCGCGTTCTTCAGCACCGCGCTCCCGTTCGCGCTGTTCGCGATCGGCGAGCAGACCGTGGACTCGGGTGTCGCCGGTGTGCTCAACGCCACCACGCCGCTGTGGGCCCTGGGCATCGGTCTGGTCCTGGGCACGGAGCGGCAGCGCAACCCGGCGCGGTTGGCGGGCCTCGTGCTCGGCTTCGCGGGCGTGCTGCTCATCTTCGCGCCGTGGCAGAAGGCCGGCATGGCCAGCTGGGGCGCGCTCGCGTGCTTGGCCGCCGCGGCGTCGTACGCGGTCGCCTACGCCTACATCGGCCGCACGGTGTCGGGGCGTGGCCTGTCCTCGATGCAGATCTCCTCGACCCAGCTGGTGGCCGCGACGGGCATGACGGCGATCGCGATGCCGGTGGCGGGGTTGCAGCCGGTGCACCTGTCCTGGCCGCCGCTGATCGCCGTGGTGATCCTGGGCGTGTTCGGGACGGGTGTCGCGTTCGCGCTGTACTACCGCGTCATGGAGGACGAGGGCCCGACGAACGCCACGATGGTCGGCTACCTGCTGCCGGTGGTCTCGGTGCTGCTGGGCGCGCTGTTCCTCGGCGAGGCGCTCAACGCCCGGGTCGTCATCGGCATGGTGGTGGTCCTCGTCGGCGTCGCCTTGACCCGGAAGCAGCCCGCGGCCGTGACCGTGCCGGTAACCCGGGAGCCGGTGACTACGCTCAAGTGACCTGCGATAACCGACCGTTACTCGCTGGTACGGCCAACTGAGACATGGCCTGTGGGCAAACGGGTGGACTTGAGACTCAGGTCTCCCCCGATCGTATGGTGTTCACGCGAACCGCGTCCCGATTCCGCCTCTCGGACGTCTCCTCACATGAGAGGGACGACTCCGGAAGGGAACCCACAGGCCATGAGCAACGACAGCATCACCATCACGACGACGTTCCACCTCCTCGTCCCGGGCATCACCCCGGCACCCGTGGAGGCCGAACTCCATTACGAACCCGAGGACCCGTACGCGGTAGCCGTGCTGTTCCACACCGGGCAGGGCAAGGTCGAGTGGATCTTCGCCCGCGACCTGCTCGCGGACGGCCTGCTGACGTCGGCGGGCGAGGGCGACATCCTGGTCCGTCCGGCCGCCGACGACCCGGAGCGGGTGCTGGTGGAGCTGAACGCGCCGACGGGCTTCGCGATCCTGTCCGCCGAGGCGGAGGTCATCGCCGAGTTCCTGGACCTCACCTACGACGTGGTCCAGCCCGGCGAGGAGGACCTGTGGATCGACTTCGACCGTGAGCTGGCCAAGCTGGTCTCGACCAACTGACCGATCGCCTACCCTCCTGGACGTGGCGGAGTCCGGGGGGACGGTAGGCGGCAGGTACACGCTGGTCGAGCAGATCGGCAGCGGCGCGATGGGCGTCGTCTGGCTGGCGCGCGACGCGTTGCTGGACCGCGAGGTGGCGGTGAAGGAGCTCCGGCCGGACCTGGCCTTCGAGGAGGTCCAGGTGGTCGGGGCACGGGCTATGCGCGAGGCGCGCAACGCGGCCCGGCTCCAGCACCCCAACGCGGTCGCGGTCTTCGACGTGGTGGTCGAGGACGACCGGCCGTGGCTGGTCATGGAGTACGTGCCCGCGCGCACCCTGGGCGCGCTGCTGGCCGAGCGGGGCACGCTGGACCCGGCCGAGACGGCGCGGATCGGCGGTCGGGTGGCCGCCGCGCTGGCCGCGGCGCACGCGGCGGGCATCGTGCACCGGGACGTGAAACCGTCCAACGTCCTCATCGGCGAGGACGGCACGGTCAAGTTGACCGACTTCGGCATCTCCCGCGCGGCGGGCGACGGCACCCTGACCGGCAGCGGCATGATCACCGGCACTCCCGCGTACCTGGCGCCCGAGGTGGCGCGAGGTGACCAGCCGGACACCCCTTCCGACGTGTTCTCCCTCGGGGCGACGCTGTACGCGGCGACCGAGGGCCAATCACCCCATGGTGTGAGCGACAACAGCTTCGGGCTGCTCTACCGGGCCGCGCTGGGCAAGGTCGAGCCGCCGACCCGCTCCGGGCCGCTGACCGGCGTGCTTATGCGGATGCTCGCCACCGACCCCACGACCCGGCCGACCGCCGTGGAGGCGATCGGCCTGCTGGCCGATCCACCCGCAGACTCCCACCCCGCAGACTCCCACCCCGCCCAGCCGCACCCCGCCCAGCCGCACCCGGCAGAGTCCCACCCCGCACAGTCCGACGCGGAGTCGCACACCGCGTCGCCTGCGGAGACACCTGCGAAACCGCCCGCCGAGCCACGCGCGAAGTGGCGGGCCAAGTCGTCCTCGCAGCGGACCGCCGGATCGCCCACCGGATCGGCCGCAGGGTCGGCCGCCGGATCGGCCGCCGGGTCGCCTGCCAGGTCGACCACCGGATCGCCCGCAGGGTCGGCCGCCGAGACACCTGCGAAGTCGGCCACCGGATCACCTCGGAAGGCAGCCGCCGGGTCGCGCCTCAAGCGGCCCACCGGGTCGCCTGCCGAGGAGACCACCGGGTCGCCTGCCGAGCAGGCGGCCGACCAGGTTGCCGAGGAGGCCGCTGAGGGGGCCGCTGGGCCGTCCGGCGGGCGCAAGCGGCGGCGTTGGCTGGTGCCGGCCATCGTGGCGGCCCTGCTGCTCCTGGCGGGGGCCGGAGGCGCCGCCGTGTACCTGCTTCCCTGGCCGGGCAGCAGCACCGGATCAGGAGGGCCGCACCCGTGGAACGCGCCGTCCTACACCACCGAGGACGCGGTGGCGTTGGTCCGCGGCCACTACGCGGCGCTGCCGGACGACCCGTACACCGCGTACCAGAACCTGGCCACCCACTACCGGCCGACGTACGAGGACTACACCGCGAACTGGGGTCGGTACGACCAGGTCCACGCCGACGGGATCAGCGCGGAGCAGGACCAGCCCACCCGGTTCGTCGTGCGGGTCCGGGTGACGTTCGTGGTGGCCGGGGCCGAGACCGGCGGGTGGTACGAGCTCGTGGTCGAGTACCGCCAGGAGAGGCTCCTGATCGTCCAGTCCAGTGAAGTCTGACGGGCCTCAGACGAGCCTGCGGTCCGACGCCCAGCGGGACAGTTCGTAGCGGTTGGACAGCTGCGTCTTGCGCAGCACGCTCGACACGTGCGTCTCGACCGTCTTCACCGAGATGAACAGCTCCGACGCGATCTCCTTGTACGCGTAACCACGCGCCAGCAGCCGCAGCACGTCCCGCTCACGCGGCGTCAGCAGGTCCAGCTCCGGGTCGCTGATCGGGGCCGCGCCGGGCCGGTCGGCGAACGCGTCCAGCACGAACCCGGCCAACCGCGGGCTGAACACCGCGTCGCCCTCCGAGACCCGCACGACCGCGCGCACCAGCTCCTGGCTGGAGATGGTCTTCGTCACGTACCCGCGCGCACCGGCGCGGATGACCGCGATGACGTCCTCGGCCGCGTCGGACACCGACAGCGCCAGGAACACCACCTCGGGCAGCGCCGTGCGGATCTGCCGCAGCACCTCCGCGCCGCCACCATCGGGCATGTGCACGTCGAGCAGCACCACGTCCGGCCGGTGGTGGCCGATGCCGGCAACGGCCTCACCGACCGAACCGGCCTCGCCGACCACCTCGATCTCGTCGGTGATCGAGTCCAGCTCGGCCCGAACCCCGGCGCGGAACAGCGCGTGGTCGTCTACCAGGAACACCCGGACGGTCATGTCCTGGACCCCGTCTCTCGCTTGTCTGCGGTCTTCCTCGGCATCATCAGCTGCACCTCCGTGCCCTCACCCAGCCGGGTGCGGATCCGGACTTCGCCGCCGTGCCGCTCCATCCTCCCCCCAATCGAGTCCGCGAGGCCATGCCGGTCCTCCGGCACGGTCTCCGGGTCGAAGCCCTTGCCCCGATCCCGGACGAACACCGTCACCCGTTCGGGCTCCACTTCGCCGTAGACGCTGATCTCCCCGACGCCCGCGTGCTTGGCCGCGTTGACCATCGCCTCACGGGCCGCCTGGACCAGCGCGTACAGGTTCGGGTCCAGCTCGCAGTCGCCGACCACGACCTGCTGCACGGCCAGCGCGAAGCTGTCCTCCACCTCGCCCGCGGCCTTGGCGATCGCCGCGGACATGACCGTCGGCTGGCTGTTCTCGTCCATGACCCGCCCGTACAGCCACTCCCGCAGCTGCCGTTCCTGGCCCCGGGCCAGGCGCTTCACCTCGCGCGGCTGCTCGGCCTGCTTCTGGATCAGCGCCAACGTCTGGAGCACGGAGTCGTGCAGGTGGGCGGCGATCTCGGCGCGTTCCTCGGTGCGGATGCGGACCCGGCGCTCCTCGCCCAGGTCGTTGATCAGCTTGATCCACAGCGGCACGGTGAGCACCGCCACACCGCCCAGCGTGGCGACGACGGCGAGCAGCGCGAACCGCAGCTGGTCGATGCCGTAGCTGTTGACCAGCAGGACGCCGATGCCGATGGCGACCAGGGCGACGCCCGCCAGGACGCGCACGATCGTGCTGCGGCCGGCGCCGAGGAAGCCGGACTTCGCGCCGTCCCGCCAGCGGCGGCGCTGTGCCTCGTCCGCCTCGCGCCAGACGACGGCGGCGCCGACCAGGGCGACCGCGAGCGGTCCGGCGATCCAGCCGCTCACCGGGCCGGAGAACAGACCGGCCAGCACGGCCGCGGCGATGCCGAGCGCCACCAGGCCGAGCGCCTGCTGGCGTTCCCTCGGGTTCGACGCGTCCTCGGGTTCGCTGACCGGGCGTTGCGGCACGAACAGCCACAACAGGCCGTACGCGATCACGCCGACGCCGTTGAGCGCGGTCAACGCGGCAAACGCCGCCCGCACCCAGAACACCTCGATGCCGAGGTGGTCGGCGACACCGCCCGCCACGCCCGCGACCACCCGACCCGTCCGCCTGCGGCGCACCGGCTCGACGACGGTCTTCGTCTCCACACTCACCCCTCGATGGTCACACGCGCGTCGGGGCCGGTCATCAGGGTTCCACCCGATGCGCGGTTCAGGGTGGGTCCCCGATGTGCGGCGCGGCGACTTTGAGCAAGCTGGTCATCGTGAGCGGGAACATCAGCGCAGCCAACGTCGAAGAGACGCTGAGGGACTTCTGGGCCACCAGGCCCAGGCGGCCACACGACGGTCGCAAGATCGCCGGTGTCGCCGCCGGTATCGCGCAGCGGTACCAGATCGACCCGGTGATCGTCCGGGTGGCGTTCGTCGCGATGGCGTTGTGCAACGGCGCCGGGGTGCTCATCTACCTGCTGGGCTGGTTGTTGCTCGCGCAGGCCGATGACGAGGTGTCGGCGGCGGAGTCGCTGCTCGGACGGGGCCGCAGCTCGACGCCGACCGCGTTGACCATCCTCCTCGGGATCGCGGTGATCCCCGCGACCGGCTTCTTCGTCGACGGCGGCTTCACCATGGTCGGCGGGGTGCTGCTGTCGGTCGGCTCGATCTACCTGCTGCACCGCGGCCGCGGGCAGCTCAACCGGCCGGACGCACCGGCCTTCACCGTGGGGGAACCGGTGTCGACGGACGACCAGACGACCGCGAGGGTGTCGCCGCCCGCCTGGGACCCGCTCGGCGCGGCCCCGTTCGCGTGGGACCTGCCTGAGCCTTCGAGCAGCACGCCGGCAGCGCCGGTGGTCCCGGCACCGCGGCAGGTGCGCCGCAGGTCACGGGTCGGTGTGGCCACGTTCGGCGCGGCCATGGTGACGCTGGCCGGGTCGCTGGTGGCGTCTTCGTACTCGCCGTGGTTCACCTTCGAGCACGTCCTCGGCCTCCTGGTCGCGGTGTTCGGGGCGGGCATGGTGCTCGGCGCGCTCCGCGGCAACGGTGGACGCGGGCTGCTCTGGCTGGTCGTGCCGATGTCGGTGCTCGGGGTGGCGCTCACGTCGATCGACTTCGACGGGATCAACCCGGACCGGATCGGCAGCACCAACGCCAAGCCGACGTCGGTGGAGCAGGTCGACGCCCGCTACACGACGAGCATCGGCGAGGTGGACCTGGACCTGACCGGCCTGCCGAACACGGGTTCCGTGACCACGGAGGTCGAGGTCGGGCTGGGGAGCGCGAAGGTCAGGGTGCCCGCCGACGCGGACGTGACGGTGACCTGCCGGGCCGAACTCGGCTCGGTGGCGTGCCTGGACAAGAAGTCCGATGGCAAGGACAGCCACGTGGAGGTCAGTAGCAACGGCGCCGACGGCGAGGGCGGGCTGAAGATCGTGCTGGACGTGCGCAGTGAAGTCGGAGACGTGGAGGTGAGTCGTGGCTGACCGGGATTCGATCGAGAAGCGTGGGGTCGACGTGGTGGGGCTGGTGTTCGGGATCGCGGCTCTGGTCGCGGCCGCCTACATGCTCTCCGACGGCGCGGCCTGGCCGGACTTCCTCGACCTGAGGTGGGCGTTGGCCGGCGGGGCGATGGTGATCGGTCTGGGACTCCTGGCGGGGTCGGCTCGACGGCGCCGCTAGCGGGGGGATCCGGGGGGATCCGGGGGGATCCGGGGGTTCGGAGAAAGCGAAAGGCCCGTCCTGGGGAGGACGGGCCTTTCGCGTGTTCAAGGGGTGGCTACTCCCACTCGATGGTGCCCGGCGGCTTGCTCGTCACGTCCAGGACCACCCGGTTGACCTCGTTGACCTCGTTGGTGATGCGGGTCGAGATGCGCTCCAGCACGTCGTACGGCAGGCGCGTCCAGTCCGCCGTCATGGCGTCCTCGCTGGACACCGGGCGCAACACGACCGGGTGACCGTAGGTGCGGCCGTCACCCTGCACGCCGACGCTGCGCACGTCCGCCAGCAGCACCACCGGGCACTGCCAGATCGACCGGTCGAGACCGGCGCTGGTCAGCTCCTCGCGGGCGATCGCGTCGGCCTTGCGCAGGATGTCCAAGCGCTCCGCCGTCACCTCGCCGATGATCCGGATGCCCAGGCCGGGGCCGGGGAACGGCTGGCGCTGCACGATCGTCTCCGGCAGGCCCAGCTCGGTGCCGACCCGGCGCACCTCGTCCTTGAACAACGCGCGCAGCGGCTCGACCAGCGTGAACTGGAGGTCGTCCGGCAGGCCGCCGACGTTGTGGTGGCTCTTGATGTTCGCGGTGCCCGCGCCGCCGCCCGACTCGACCACGTCGGGGTAGAGCGTGCCCTGGACCAGGAACGAGTAGTCGCCCTCGGCCTTGAGGTCGCGTTCGGCCTGCTCGAAGACCCGGATGAACTCCCGGCCGATGATCTTGCGCTTCTGCTCGGGATCGGTGACGCCGGCCAGCGCGTCCAGGAACCGCTCGCGCGCGTCCACGGTCACCAGGTTCACGCCCGTCGCGGCCACGTAGTCCCGCTCGACCTGCGCCCGTTCACCCGCGCGCAACAGGCCGTGGTCGACGAACACGCAGGTCAGCCGGTCACCGATGGCGCGCTGGACGAGGGCCGCGGCGACCGCCGAGTCGACGCCGCCGGACAGGCCGCAGATGGCCTTGCCGTCGCCGACCTGCGCCTTGATCCGGGCCACCTGCTCGTCCACGATCGAGGACGTCGTCCACTGCGGCCGGATGCCCGCGATCTCGTGCAGGAACCGGCGCAGCACCTCCTGGCCGTGCGGCGAGTGCCCCACTTCCGGGTGGTACTGCACGCCCGCGAACCGGCGCTTGGTGTCCTCGAACGCGGCCACCGGGGCGCCTTCGCTGGTCGCCGTCACGGTGAAGCCCTCGGGCGCCTTCGTCACGCAGTCACCGTGGCTCATCCACACCGGGTGGTGCGCGGGCAGCTCCTCGTGCAGGAGCCCGCCGGACTGCTCGACGCCCAGCTCGGTGCGGCCGTACTCACGGGTGCCGGTGTGCTCGACCGTGCCGCCGAGGGCGCCGGCCATTGCCTGGAAGCCGTAACAGATGCCGAAGACGGGGACGCCGACCTCGAACAGCTTCGGGTCGATCTGGGGAGCGCCGGGCTCGTAGACGCTCGACGGGCCGCCGGACAGCACGATCGCGAGCGGGTCGCGTTCCAGCAGTTCCGCCACCGGCGTGCTGTGCGGGACGACTTCCGAGTAGACCTGCGCCTCCCGGACTCGCCGGGCGATCAGCTGCGCGTACTGCGCGCCGAAGTCGACTACCAGCACAGGGCGGTTGCTGCTCTCGGCCACTGGGGAAAAACCTCTCGTCTGGCGGATCCGCGCAGGTGAAGGATGTCATGCGTGGAAGAGGAAGCGCTCACCGGTGGCGGGCTCAACGAGGTGGTGCGGGTCGGGTCGACGGTGCGCAGGCCGACCGGTCCGTGGACCCCGAACGTGCACCGCCTGCTGGAACACCTTGCCCCGCTTGGCATCTCGCCGGTCGCGCACGGGGTGGACGACCGCGGGCGCGAGGTGCTGTCGTTCCTGGAGGGTGAGGTCGGCCACCCGCCGCTGGCGGACGCGCTGCGCACGGACGAGGTCCTGGTGGCCGTGGCGCGGATGGCGCGCCGGCTGCACGACGCGTCGGCGGCGCTGGTGTCATCCGGCGCGGTGTCGTTGGTCGACGGCTGGCAGCACCCGCCCCTGTCACCCGTCGAGGTGATCTGCCACAACGACCTCGCGCCGTACAACATGGTGTTCCGCGACGGGCTGCCCGCCGGGGTGTTCGACTTCGACACCGCCCGGCCGGGGCCGCGGTGGTGGGACGTCGCCTACACGGCGTACTGCCTGGTGCCGTTCTCCCCGGAGTTCGGCACGCCCGACGAGCAGTGGCGGCGGGCCGAGTTGTTCTGCGCCGAGTACGGCATGCCGGCGGCCGGGCTGGGGCGCCGGGTGCTCGCCCGGCTGGACGACATGATCACGATGATCCGCGACCGGCCCGAGTTCGCGCGGCAGCGGGAAGAGGGCCACGACCGCTACTACCTGGGCCATGCGGGGTATGTCCGAAACCACTTCCAAGATCGATAGGTCGGATCACCCCGTACGGGCATACGGTGTGGCCTATGGACGCGTTCACCCCGCAGCCGCGGCCCTGCTGGATCGCCGGACACGCCGAGCAGGGCGGGCAAGCCATCACCGTCCACCACCCGTTCGACGGCACCGAGGTCGCCTCGGTCGCGGTGCCGGGACCGGAGCAGGTGGAACGCGCGGTCGCCGCCGCGGCGGCCGTGGCCAAGGAGTTCCGCCGCACACCGGCGCACGTGCGGGCGACAGCGCTGATGCACGTGTCGCAGGCGATCGCGGCACGGGCCGAGGAGATCGCGGAGACCATCACGGCGGAGAACGGCAAGCCGCTGAAGTGGGCCGACATCGAGGTGCAGCGGGCGGTGAACACGTTCCGGTTCGCCGCCGAGGAGGCACGGCGGTTCACCGGCGACCTCCAGCGGCTGGACACCGACGCGAACGGCGAGGGCCGGATGGCCGTCGTGCGCCGGGTGCCGCGCGGGCCGGTGCTCGCGGTGGCGCCGTTCAACTTCCCGCTGAACCTGGTCGCGCACAAGGTCGCGCCCGCGCTGGCGGTGGGCGCGCCGGTGATCGTGAAGCCGTCGTCGTCCACGCCGCTGTCGGCGTTGCTGCTCGGTGAGCTGCTGGCCGAGACGGACTTGCCGGAGGGCGCGTTCTCCGTGCTGCCGGTGCGTGGTTCGGAGATGAAGTCGCTGGTCACGGACGAGAGGTTGCCGGTCATCTCGTTCACCGGCTCCACCTCGGTCGGCTGGTCGCTGACCGAGTCGGCGCCGCGCAAGCACGTGCTGATGGAACTGGGCTCCAACTCGGCCGCGATCATCTGCCCTGACTGGCCGGACCTGGACTTCGCCGCGTCCCGGATCGCCACGTTCGGCAACTACCAGGGCGGGCAGTCGTGCATCGCGGTGCAGCGGGTGCTGGTGCACCGGGACGTGGCCGAGGCGTTCGTGCCGAAGCTGGTGGAAGCGGTGCGGGCGTTGAAGACCGGTGACCCGCACGACCCGGAGGTCGAGGTCGGGCCGCTGATCGACGAGGACAACGCGAAGCGGGTCGAGGAGTGGGTGGCCGAGGCCGTGGCCGCCGGCGCGACGTTGCACATCGGCGGCGGGCGGGACGGGACTTCCGTCGAGCCGACCGTGGTGCAGGACGTGCCGCCGTCGGCGCGGGTGTGGCACCAGGAGGTGTTCGGGCCGGTGCTGGCGGTGTCCGTGGTGGACTCGGTGGCCGAGGCGTTCGAGCAGGCCAACGCCACGGAGTACGGGTTGCAGGCCGGTGTGTTCACGCGGGACGTGACGGTGGCGTTCGAGGCGGCGGCCGAGCTGGAGGTCGGCGGCGTGATCATCGGCGACGTGCCGTCGTACCGGGCCGACCAGATGCCGTACGGCGGCGTGAAGGGATCGGGCACGGGCCGCGAGGGCGTGCGGTCGGCCATGGTCGACTTCACCGAGGAACGCACCATGGTGTTGACCGGAATTACTCTGTAGTCGTTGTAGTCGAACCCTTTGCCAGCAGCATCAGGCCGTCGACCAGGTCTTCGGTGCCGGAACCGGTGGCGAGGGCGCGGAGCTTGAGGCCCATCACCATGCCCACCACTGCGCCGGCGACCTGGTCGGCGTCCTTCACCCCGATGGACGTCAGCACGGTCGCGGCCAGCCGGTCGTAGGCGGCGAAGCACTCGGCGGCGGCGGCACGCAGCTCCGGGTCACGGCCGGCGTGCAGGTACAGCTCGTACGGCGCGATGCGCTCGCTGTCCGTCCCGGTGGCCTCGGCGACCTGGCCGACGAGCTCGACCACCTGCGTCAGGTCGGCGCACTCGGTCGAGTTCTCCTTCGCCAGTTCCCCGAACCGCTTGGTCTCCTCGGTGACGAAGTACCGCAGGCTCTCCCGCAGGAGGTCCTGCTGGGTGGCGAAGTGGTAGGTGACGGAACCGAGCGAGACGCCCGCCTCCTGCGCGATGCGCCGGTTGGTCACGCCGGCGATCCCGTCGTCGCCGACGATCCGCAGCACGGCGCTGATGATCCGCTGCCGGGTCTCGGCGGGTCTCGTCATGGCGTCATTGTCCCTGCTCTGCCTCGGCGGCCTTGTCACCGGTCGCCATTCACTGTCGACGTCATCCAGGGTACTGTTCGTTCGAACGAACAGTACCGCCTACGGAGGTCGCCATGCACGTCGAGGGAATGACCGTTCTGCTCACCGGGGCGACCGGCGGCATCGGGCACGCCATCGCCCGGGCGTTCGCCCGCCGGGGCGCCAAGCTGGTGCTGACCGGCCGGAAGGCGACCGAGCTGGAAGCGCTGGCCGCCGAGACCCGGGCCCGCGCCGTCACCGCCGACCTGGCCGACCCGGACGGTGTGCGGAGGTTGATCGAGGAGGTGGGCGCGGTGGACGTGCTGGTCGCGAACGCCGCGCTGCCCGCGAGCGGTGCGCTGCTGGACTTCACGCCCGAGCAGGTCGGACGGGCGCTCGCGGTGAACCTCGAAGCGCCGATCGCGCTCACGCACGCGCTGCTCCCGTCGATGATCGCTGCCGGACGCGGGCACGTCGTGCACGTCGGCTCCCTGTCGGGCAAGGTCGCCTCCGCGTACTCGTCGCTCTACAACGCCACCAAGTTCGGGCTGCGCGGGTTCGCGTTGGGGCTGCGCGAGGAACTGCACGGCACCGGCGTCGGAGTTTCGGTCGTGCAGCCCGGTTTCGTGCGGGACGCCGGGATGTTCGCCGACACCGGTGCCAAGCCGCCCGCCGGAACGCGCACCGTGTCACCGGAGCAGGTCGCGGACGGCGTGCTGGCCGCGATCGAGCGGGACAAGGGCGAGCTGAACGTCGCGCCGCCGGAGTTGCGTGCGCTGAGCGTGCTCGGCAGCGCGTTCCCGGGGTTCTCGTCGGGCGTGCAGCGCCTGATGTCGAACGACGCGGTGATGCGGAAGATGAGCGGGGCGAACCAGGGGAAGCGCTGATGGCCGCGACGGACTCCATGGACACGACCGCGATCCCGCATCCGCCCTGGCGGGTGCCGTTGCTCGGTGACGTCGTCGGCGCGGGCAGTCGCACGCCCGTTCAGGACACCATGAAGCAGGCCCGCGGCCTCGGGCCGATCTTCACCCGGCGGTTCCTGAAGCGGGAGATCGTCTTCGTGGCCGGCGCCGAGCTGTCCGCGGAACTGGCCGACGAGTCGCGGTTCTCCAAGCACCTGGCGCTCGCTGTGGAGGCGTTGCGCGACATCGGCGGCGACGGCCTGTTCACCGCGTACAACGAGGAGCCGAACTGGAAGGCGGCGCACGACGTGCTGCTGCCCGCGTTCACGCAGAGCGCGATGCGCGGCTACCACGCGACGATGCTGGACGTGACCGCGCAACTGGTCGAGAAGTGGGACCGGGGTGGGGTCGTGGACGTCTCGGCGGACATGACCAAGCTGACCCTGGAGACCATCGGTCGGGTCGGGTTCGGGTACTCGTTCGAGTCGTTCGAGCGGTCGTCGGCCCACCCGTTCGTGCGCGCGATGACCGGGTCGCTGGCGTACGCGCAGGGCACGACCGTCACGTTTCCGTTGGTGCGCAAGCTGTTCGGCCGTGCGGCTCGGGAGCGTTACGGGCGGGACTTGGCGTACCTGGCCGAGGTGGTGGACTCGGTGATCCGGTCGCGGCGGGGGACGCAGGGGACGGACCTGCTCGGGTTGATGCTGGCGTCCGGGGCGCTGGACGACGTGAACGTCCGCAACCAGGTGATCACGTTCCTGGTGGCGGGGCACGAGACGACGTCCGGTGCGTTGTCGTTCGCGCTGTACTACCTGTCGCGGCACCCCGAGGTGGTCGCGCGGGCGCGGGCCGAGATCGACTCGGTGTGGGGTTCGGCGGAGGTGCCGGAGTTCGAGCAGGTCGCCAAGCTGCGGTACGTGCGGCGGGTGTTGGACGAGGCGCTGCGCCTGTGGCCGACCGCGCCGGCGTACGCCAGGCAGGCGCGGGAGGACACCGTGCTGGGTGGGAAGTACCCGATGCGGGCGGGGCAGTGGGCGTTGGTGCTGCTGCCGTTGGTGCACCGGGATCCGGCGATGTGGCCGACGCCCGAGGCGTTCGACCCGGACCGGTTCTCGCCGGTTCAGGTGCGTTCGCGGCCTGGGCACGTCTACAAGCCGTTCGGGACGGGGGAACGGGCGTGCATCGGGCGGCAGTTCGCGTTGCACGAGGCGATGTTGGCGCTGGGCACGGTGTTGCGGCGGTACGACCTGGTCGGCTCGGCGGATTATCGGTTGAAGGTTGCGGAGACGTTGACGCTGAAGCCGGAGGGGTTCAGGTTGACGCCTCGGCGGCGGTGAAGCCCTTGGCGCGGCGCAGGGCTTGGTCGAGGCTGGTTCGGTCGAGGCTGGTTCGGTCAACGTCGGCCCGGTCAACGTCGGCCCGGTCAAGGCCGGCGCGGTCAAGGCCGGCGCGGTCAAGGCCGGCGCGGTCAAGGCCGGCGCGGTCGAAGCCGGCCTGACCTAGACCTGTCAGTGCGACGGCGGCGGTGTGGCCGTCGGGGCGGATCAGTGCGTCCGCCTCGACGGTGAAGCCGGGGCCGTAGCGGTGGCTGTGCGGGCGTAGTGCGCCGTCGCCGTTGGTGGTCAGCGGTGAGTCGCGGTACGGGAAGGTCTCGAACAGTCGGCCCGAGTCGATCTGGTCCGTCAGGCCGTGCTCCAGCACGTGCCGGCGGTGGGCGCGTTCAGCTTCCGTCTGCGGCACAAGGAATCGCATGGTCTCGCCGGTGACGCGCAGGTTCTCGTCGGCCGCCGCGGCGCGTTCGTCGTGATAGGACTCCAGCAGGTACGGGCCTGCCTCACCGGCGCGGTCGAGCGCGATCTTCCACGCCGCGTTGTCCGCGTCGCACACCCCCGAGTTCAGGCCACGCGCGCCGAACGGGCTCATCACGTGCGCGGCGTCGCCCGCCAGCAGGACGTTGCCGACGCGGAACCGGGCGGCTCGGCGCTGGTGGAAGCGGTACGTGGACTGCCACAGCACCTCGTACGGCCGGTCGCCGGTGATCGCGCGGATGTGGTCCGCGGTCAACTCGAAGCCCTCGGGCACCTGCCAGTCGATGCGGTGCACGCCGTCCGGCTGCGGGTGGACGAGGACTTGGCGGCCAGGGTGCCACGGCGGGTCGAAGTAGAAACGACGCTCCGCCTCGGGGTGGCCCAAGTCGACCCGGATGTCCGCGATGACGAACCGATCGGCGAACGAGTGGCCGTCGAACGTGACGCCGAGCAGATCGCGGACCGTGGAGTGCGCGCCGTCCGCCGCAATGCAGTGCGTCCCCTCCAAAATCCCGCAGACTGTATACAAAATAACGTGGCCAGTCTGCTGTATACCAACAACCTTCCACCCGTAGCGCAGGTCAATCAATGGCTCCAGACAGGCCTTTGTATGCAATATCCCTTCAACAACCGTCTGAGGCGTATTGACGAACGGCGGGAACCCCTCGACACGCGGCAGTTCGACGGTAATCACTTCACGATCGCGGAAGTAGGTCCGGCCGCGGTACCAGGTGACACCCGCGTCGACCACGGCTTGGCCGACGCCGACGCGTTCGAGGATGTTGAGGACGTCCCGGTGCACGCAGATGGACCGGGAGCCGACAGCTTGGCGCCGTTCGGCAGCTTCGAGAACGATCGTCGGCACACCAGCGCGGGCCAACAGAAGCGCAGCAATAAGCCCCACCGGCCCAGCCCCAACCACCAACACCGGCCGCACCCCCAATTCCGCCCCCGCCCCCAGCCCCAGCCCCGATCCCGGCCCTGGCACCAGTCGCGGCCCCGGCTCCAGCTCCCTCTCCAGCGGCAGCCCCAGTCGCAGCTCCGGCTCCAACTCCGAGCCGAGCTTCAGCCCCAACTCCAAGCCCAGTTCCGGCTCTAGGCGCAGTTCAGGCCCAATCTCCGGTCCCGGTCCCGGTCCCGGCTCCAGCTCCGGTCCCACCTCGAACTCCGGTCCCAGCCCCAGCCCCAGTCCCCGCCCGAACCCGGACCCGGACACCGGCCCCAACCCGCGGCTCATTGCAACGCCGCCCACACCTCGCGGTCCCGTTCCGCGGTCCAGATCCGGGGCCAGTCCACGCCGTCGCACTCGTCCCAATACCGCTGCACATCGAACGGAAGGCAGTGTTCGAAGATCGGCCAACGCCCATACCTCGGCGCGAGAGCGGCGTACGCGGCCTCGAAGGCGGCCTTCACCGTGCCCCCGCTGACGTGCACCGTGCCGACCGTGCGGCGCAGTTCGTCCAAGAAATGCCGCGACTGGGCAATCGCCGCGTCCACCTCAGCCCGATCCCGCGCCGGAGCACCGCGCCCGCCGACCAACTGCTCCGCACCCAGGGCAGCCACTCGGTCGAGCGTCGTCGTTGCCCACTCGTTGTGGAACGCATCACCCGTGTACAGCGCGGCCTGCGACTCGACCAGGTCACCCGCGAACAGGATCCGCTGGTGCGGCAGCCACACCACGATGTCGCCCGCGGTGTGTCCTCGGCCCGAGAACCGCAGTTCGACCTCACCCCGGTCACCGCCGAGCGGGATGGTGAGGCGGTCCGAGAACGTCAGGGTCGGCCACGTCAGCCCGGGAATACCCGACGGCTCCTCGAACAACCGGGGCATCCGGCCGTACTCGCTCAGCCAGTCCGCCCGACCACGCTCGGCGATCAACGTCCTGGTGTTCTCGTGAGCGACGATCTCCGCCGCGTCGAACGCGCTCGCACCCAGCGTCCGAACCGCGTGGTAGTGGCTCAGCACCAGATACCGCACAGGCTTGTCGGTGCGCGAGCGGAGGATGTCCAACCACCGCCGGGCGGCCTTCGGCGTGGCACGGGCTTCCACGCAGACGAGGAAGTCCTCACCCTCGATCGCACCGACGTTCGGATCGCCTTCGGCGGTCAGGGTGTAGACGCCGTCGGCCAACTCCACGAACTTCTCGTCCTTGGGCGCGAGGTCGGCGCTGGACGCGAACGGCTTCGTTGCCACACAACCCACCATAGGGCCGTCGGCACGACCGGGTCAGGACGATTTGACCTCCACGATCGGCAGCCGCAGAGCACCGGGCGCCTCAGCCGGGACAGCGGGCCGCCGAGGCGGCACCGGGGCGATCCGACGGTACCCGCCAGCCTGATCAGGACGCAGGTCCGACTCACCCTTGTTCGGCCACACCGAGAACGCCCGCTCGGCCTGCGCGGTGATCGTGAGCGACGGGTTCACGCCCAGGTTCGCCGAGATCGCCGCGCCGTCCACCACGGACAGCCCGGGGTAGCCGTAGACCCGGTGGTAGGGATCGATGACACCGCTCGACGGGTCCGCCCCGATCGGACAGCCGCCGAGGAAGTGGGCCGTCAGCGGGATGTCGAACAGCTCGCCCCACGTCCCTCCAGCCATGCCGTCGATGTGCTTCGCCGCGAGCAGGTTCGCCCGGTGCCCGGCCGGGATGAACGTCGGGTTCGGCTCGCCGTGCCCCTGCTTCGAGCTCAGCTTGCGACGCCCGAACAGGCCCTTCTTCGTGAACGTGATGATCGAGTTGTCCAGGCTCTGCATCACCAGCAGGATCACCGTCCGCTCGCTCCACCGGTGCACGGACAGCAGCCGGGCGAACCGGATCGGGTGCCGCACCGCCTGCGACAGGAACTGGAGGATGCGGGGCGTCGACTTCGCACCGTCCGTGGCCAACGTCTGCAACAGCCCCATGGCGTTGCTGCCCTTGCCGTAACGCACCGGCTCGATGTGGGTCTGCTCGTCCGGGTGGATGGACGACGTGATCGCCACGCCCTGGCTGAAGTCGCGCTCCTTGTCCACCGTGAAACGTCCGGCTCCGATGATCGACTCGGAGTTCGTCCTGGTCAGCTCCCCCAGCTTGGGCGAGATCCGCGGCAACGCGCCCTCGTCCCGCATCCGGTGCAGCAACTGCTGGGTGCCCCACGTGCCCGCGGCCAGCACCACCTGACCCGCGGTGATCGTGCGGCGGCCCTTGCGGAGCTTGCCGCCGGTCCGCCGGGTGCCGACCGCCCACGTGCCGTCCGGCGCCTGGCGCAGGTCGGTCACGGTGGTCAGCGGCAGCACCTCCGCGCCGTTGCGTTCGGCCAGGTAGAGGTAGTTCTTGACCAGCGTGTTCTTCGCGCCGACCCGACAGCCGGACATGCACGCGCCGCACTCCGTGCAGCCGGTCCGGCTCGGGCCCGCGCCACCGAAGTACGGGTCCTCCGCGGGCTTGCCCGGCTCGCCGAAGTACACGCCGACCGGTGTCGGGTGGTACGTGTCGGCCACGCCCATGTCCTCGGCGACCTGCCGCATCACCACGTCCGACGGCGTCACGGTCGGGTTCTCCACCACGCCCAGCATCCGGCTCGCCTGGTCGTAGAACGGGGCCAGCTCGGCTTCCCAGTCGGTGATGTGCGCCCACTGCCGGTCCGCGTAGAACGGCTTGAGCGGCCGGTACAGGGTGTTCGCGTAGACCAGCGACCCGCCGCCGACACCCGACCCGGCCAGGATCATCACGCTGCGCAGGGCGTGGATGCGCTGGATGCCGTAACAACCCAGCGCGGGCGCCCACAGGTAGCGGCGCAGGTTCCAGGAGGTCTTGGCGAACTCGTCGTCGGCGAACCGGCGGCCCGCCTCGATGACGGCCACCCGGTACCCCTTCTCGGTGAGCCGGAGCGCGGCGACGCTGCCACCGAAGCCCGACCCCACCACCACGACGTCGTAGTCGGTGTTGTTACCGGCGAGTTCACCCATGGTTGCGAGATTAGGGGTTACTTCCGGTAACAGCTAGTCCCCGATCGGTTCAGGACCCTGGTGGAGCAAGGCACTCGACAGGAGCGGGCAGATCCCGACGCCTACGCTGCACGGGTGTTCCGCAGGCGAGCGGACCGTGACGCGCGGTCGACCAACTCGGCACGCCACTTCGCGGTGGCCGGCGCCATCGTGCTGCTCGGCGCGTTCACGCACCCGTCGAGCGCCCCTCGATCCGACCCCGGCGTCTACTCGTACTCGACCGACGACCACGTCGTCGTCATGCGCGGCGAGGACGAGGTCACCCGCTGGACGGCGGCCGAGGGCGAGGTCACCGGACGCATGGTGTGGACGGACGACGGCAACCACGTGGCCTTCTTCGCCGAGGCCGAGGGGGACGCGGCGCGCAGGCTCGTCACGCTCGACGCCCGTTCAGGGGCCGAACGCGCCTTGCCGTGCGACACCTGCGCACGCATCGCCGCCGCCGGCAACGACGTCCTCATGGTCGGCACCCACGACGGTGACGGTTTCTCCGGCCTGCTCCGACTCGACCTCTCCCGCGCCACACCGCCGGCCGACGTCCCCGCCGAACTCCCACCGCTCGTCGACGCCGCGATCTTCTCCGGCACGCACGGCGAAGTGCTGCTGCAAGGCGTGGACCGGACGGGCGGCGAGGTCTACCTGCGGGTCCGCCCCGACGGCACGACGTCACCCGTCGGCACCGCGACCCACGCCCGCCGCGACCGGCAGGGGCGGACGTTCCTGCGTGAACTCGTGGACGCCGCCGTGGCCACGGACCAGGACGGCAACACCGTGTACGCCGTCGTCGGCGGCTTCCAAGCGCCCCAGGGCTCGTGCGAGCACGCCGCCGAGGTGTTCATGGCGCTGCCGTCACGCCAGAGCACCGTGCCGACCGACCTCAGCCTCGCCACGCCCGTCCCCGACGTCGACGCAGCCACCAGCACCACCGTCCTGTCAGTGTGGTGGGACCACGACGACCGCCTGCGCGCGGCGGTGCTGGCGAGCTTGTGCGACGGGCAGGGGACCGTCGGGCCCACCAGCGGCGAATGGGTGCTCGACCACAACAAGTGGACGCAGGTCTCGACCGACCTCACCCTCGGCTCGCGGTCCCTGCGCGACGGGTCGGAGGTCGTCACCCGGTTCACCGGTGAGCACTGGGACGGCGCGGCGCTCGCCCTGGAACGCGGCTCGGACAAGACCCACATCGCCGACGGTGTGCTCAGCCTCGCCGCCCCGACACCCCGCCGCACCGGGAGCGAACGGGTGCTGGAGCACCTCTGCGACCCACGCGACGCGGTGTGCCTGGCCCGCGTCGGACGTGACTACGAGGTGGGCTCCACTTCCGGGGACTTCGACGGCGACGGCACCCCCGACCAGGCGACGATCGTCCGGAACCAGGCGAACGGCACCTCCGTGAAGATCACATTCGCCGGTGGGCGTTCGGAGACGGTGGCCCTCACCGAGACGATCGAAGAGGGCGTGCCGCACTGGGCGGGCGCGACCGACGTCACCGGGGACGGCCGGGCCGAACTCCTCGTCCCGCTCGGCACGAAGGCGAACGGCGTGGTGCTCGGGCTCTTCCAGTACGCGGACGGCCGGCTGGGCAAGGTCCAGGGCGATCTCGCCGCCCCGGTCGTCGGCGCCGGCGCCCAGGAGGCGTCCGGCATCCAGTGCCGGGAGGACGACGGCCGACGGGTCCTGCGGACCCGGACCGCCCACACGGGCTCCGCCGAGTACGTGCTCCGGGAGGTCACGTACGCGGCCGACGAGTCCGGTCGGCTCGTCCGAACCGGCGACGAGAGCTTCACGTTCCCGGTCGGCGCGGACGGCGCGCTGCCCGCGCAACTGGCCGACGTGCCGGGCGTGCACTGCCCCGGCGTGCCCGACCTGTTCCAGCCCTGAAACGAGACCACCTCTGCCCCCGGACTGGTCCGGGGGCAGAGGTGTGGATCGACGGTCGCGGGGTCAGCCGCGGATCGTCAGGCCGACCTTCTGGAATTCCTTCAGGTCGGAGTAGCCCGTCTTCGCCATCGCCCGGCGCAGCGAGCCGAACAGGTTCGTCACGCCGCGCGGGTCCACCGACGGGCCGAACAGCAGCGTCCGCAGGTCGACCACCTGGTCCACCCCCGTGGACACGTGGCTGCGCGGCACCGACGGGTGCGCCGACGCGGCGGTCCAGTAGAGGCCCTGACCAGGCGCCTCGGACGCCGCCGCCAACGGCTCGCCCAGCATCACCGCGTCCGCGCCGCACGCGATCGACTTCGCGATGTCACCGCTGGTCAGCGCGCCACCGTCGGCGATCACGTGCACGTACCGGCCACCGGTCTCGTCCAGGTAGTCCCGACGCGCCGCGGCGGCGTCCGCGATGGCCGTGGCCATCGGGACACCGATGCCGAGGACGGAGTCCGTCGTGGTCACGCCCGGCGTGTAGCCGTAGCCGACGACGACGCCCGCCGCGCCCGTGCGCATCAGGTGCATCGCGGTCCGGTAGTCGCCGACGCCGCCCGCGATCACCGGGATGTCCAGGTCGGCGATGAACGACTTCAGGTTCAGCGGCTCGCCGTCGCGGGACACGTGCTCGGCCGAGATGATCGTGCCCTGCACGACCAGGATCTCGACGCCCGCGGCCAGCAGGTCCGGGGTCAGCTCGGCGGCCCGCTGCGGGCTGACCCGCACCGCGACCGTCACGCCAGACTCGCGCACCTGCTTGATCGCCTCGGCGATCAGGTCCATCCGGACCGGCGCCGAGTGCAGCTCCTGGAGCACCTTCACCGGACCGGCCGGGTCGTCGGTGTCCTCCACCGCCTGCACCAGCCGGAACAACGCCTCCTCGACGTCGCTGTGCCGGGCCCACAGGCCCTCCGCGTTGAGGACGCCCAGGCCACCCAGCTCGCCGATCGCGACGGCCGTGCCCGGCGACACGATGGCGTCCGTGGGATGGGTGATCAGCGGGATCTCGAACCGGTAGGCGTCGATCTGCCACGCGGTGGACACGTCCTTGGAGGAGCGGGTCCTCCGGGACGGGATGATTTCGAGGTCGTCCAGCTCGTAGGCCCGCCTCGCGGTCCGGCCCATGCCGATCTCGACCAGATCGCGCACCTTCGTCGTCCTTCCGTGGAGCCAGCGGAACTTGGGAACCCTAGCTCACCCGAATGAGGTTCAGCGGGTCGTGTAGTTCGGAGCTTCGACCGTCATCGTGATGTCGTGCGGGTGGCTTTCCTTCAACCCCGCCGCCGTGATCCGCACCAGCTGCTTCTGCTGGAGGTCCGCGACCGTCTTCGAGCCGGTGTACCCCATGGCCATCCGCAGACCGCCCACCAACTGGTACGCCACCTGCGACAACGGGCCGCGGAACGGCGTGCGGCCCTCGATGCCCTCGGGCACCAGCTTGTCCTCGGACAGCACGTCGTCCTGGAAGTAGCGGTCCCTGGAGAACGACTTGCTGTTGTCGCCACGCCCGCGCAGCGCCGCCAGCGACCCCATCCCGCGGTAGGTCTTGAACTGCTTGCCGTTGACGAGGATCACCTCGCCGGGAGCCTCCGCGGTGCCCGCGAGCAGGCTGCCGACCATGACCACGCTCGCGCCGGCCGCGATGGCCTTGGCGATGTCACCGGAGAACTGGATGCCGCCGTCGCCGATCACCGGGACGCCCGCGGGGCCGCACGCGAGGTTCGCCTCGTAGATCGCGCTGATCTGCGGCACGCCGACGCCCGCGATCACGCGCGTGGTGCAGATCGAGCCGGGGCCGACGCCGACCTTCACGCCGTCCGCGCCCGCGTCCACCAGCGCCTGCGCGCCGGCGCGGGTGGCGACGTTGCCGCCGACCACGTCGACCTCGTCACCGAGTTCCTTCTTGACCCTGGCGACCATCTCCAGCACGTAGCGCTGGTGGCCGTGCGCGGTGTCGACCATGATCACGTCGATGCCCGCCTCGGCCAGCGCCATGGCCCGGGTGAAGCTGTCCTCGCCGGTGCCGATCGCGGCCGCGCACAGCAGCCGGCCGTCCGGGTCCTTCGAGGCGTTCGGGTACTGCTCGGTCTTGACGAAGTCCTTCACCGTGATCAGGCCGCGCAGCTTGCCGTCGCCGTCCACGATCGGCAGCTTCTCGATCTTGTGCCGGCGCAGCAGGCCGAGCGCGGCCTCGGCGGACACGCCGACCTGGGCCGTGACCAGCGGACCCTTCGTCATCACCTCGCTGACCTCGCGCGAGTGGTCCACCTCGAAGCGCATGTCGCGGTTGGTGATGATGCCGACGAGCTTGCCGTTCGGGTCCGTCACCGGCACGCCGGAGATCCGGTAGCGGGCGCACAGGTCGTCCACGTGCTTGATCGTGTCTTCCGGCGCGCAGGTCACCGGGTCGGTCACCATGCCGGCCTCGGACCGCTTGACGGTCTCGACCTGGCGGGCCTGGTCCTCGATCGACAGGTTGCGGTGCAGCACCCCGATCCCGCCCTGGCGGGCCATCGCGATGGCCATCCTGGACTCGGTCACCGTGTCCATCGCGGCCGACGCCAGCGGGATGCCCAGGGTGACGTTCCGGGACACCTTGGTCCTGGTGTCGACGCCGCTCGGGATCACCTCCGACTCGGCGGGCAGCAGCAGTACGTCGTCGAAGGTCAGTCCCAGCATGGCGAACTTGGGCGGGACTCCGTCAGCGTTGAGCTCGCTGGTCATGGCGGCTGGCTTGCCTTCCGTCGTGCGGTGATCCCGCCGCCGCGGATCTGGGGTTTCCACAGGCGGGATGGGTTCAGGTCATGGTATCTGGACGCGGGCGGGGGTCCGCCCGGTACCGTGCGGGGTCGTGCCGCACGACGCGTTGCCACCAGACCCGTTCGCGGGCGACCCGGAAGACCCGGCCCGGGTCCTCGGCGAGCCCGACCACGACCACGACCAGCCGCCGATGGACGACGCCGAGCGGGCCGAGCTGATCGGCGACCTCAGCGACCTCGCCGTGTACCAGGCGCTGCTGGAACCCCGTGGTGTCAGGGGAATCGTGGTGGACTGCGGCGAGTGCCAGGAGCCGCACTACCACGACTGGGCGCTGCTGCGGTCGAGCCTGGAGCAGCTGCTGGCCGACGGCCGGATGCGCCCGCACGAGCCCGCGTACGACCCGGATCCGACGTCCTACGTGAGCTGGGAGTACTGCCGCGGCTACGCCGACGGCGTCACCGCGACCGAGAGCGCCCGCTGAAGATGTGACGAAGCCCGCCCCCCGTGCGAGGGGCGGGCTTCGTCACAGCGGAGTTCGGGCTGGGTGTCGGACGCTAGTTGTCGACGCTAGTTATCGGGCGAGGTCTGGACGCCGTCGCTGGTGCCGGGGGTCGCCGTGTCGTCGCCCCGGGTCTGACCGCTCGGGGTCTCGGCCGAGGTGGGCGGCGGCGGGTGCGCGGTGGCCTCGGTGGTCGGGGTCGACTCGGTGGTGGTCGTCGTCGGCGCGGTCGTGGTGACCGGCGGCGTGGTCGTGGACACCGCGGGCGAGGTCGGCCCGGCCGGCGACGTGGTCGGCAACGTCGGCGTGGTGGCCTGGGTGACCGTGGTCGGCGGGACGGTCGGCGTCGGCGTGGTGCTGGTCAGCTCCTGCAACAGCGACTCGCGCTTCTGGGTCAGGTCGTCCTTGCCGTCGTCCGGGGAGACCGACGGCAGGCTCTGACCCGCCTTGAGCAGCGCGTCACGCGCCTCGCCGTACCGGCCGTCGCGCAGTGCGGCGCGGGCGGTGGCGAGATCGTCCTTGACCGCGACGGCGGCTTCCACCGACCGGGCGTGCTCGGAGTAGAGGACCCTGGTCAGGCCCCAGAGCGTGTCGCCGGGCTGGGCGTCACGGGCCACCAGGCTCATCCCGGTGAACGCGATCGCCAGCACGGCCGCCGCGCTCGCGATCGGGATCAGAAAACGGTGCCTGCCGCGGGGCTGGTGCCGGGCGGCGGCGATGGTGGCCACCGCGGTGTCGGTGTCGACGAGCTCACCCATGGGCGGTTCGTCGACTTCACGGCGCCAGGCCAGCAGCAGTGCGTTCAGCTCGTCGTCGACGAGCGACTCCGGCTGGTCGCCGGCACGTCCGCCCAGCGCGTCGAGCAGCGCGTCGTCAGCCCTGATGCCCGCGAGGTCGTCGCCGGGCTCGATCGACGTGTCGTCGGCCAAGGCGTCATCAGACTGCGGCGGTCTCTCATCTCGTCCGCGCACGACTTCTCCGTTGCCCTTCTCGTGCTCGTCGGCCACTCAGACCACCTCCTCGGCTGCCAACGTCTTCCGCAGGCGGGCCAAGGCGCGGTGTTGCGCCACCCTCACCGCGCCCGGCGTGGAGCCGACCGCGTCGGCGGTCTCTTCGGCCGACAGGCCGACGACCACCCGGAGCAGCAGGATCTCCCGCTGCTTCTCCGGCAGGATCTTCAGGAGCACGGCCATCCGCTCCGACAGCTCGCCCTGCATGGCGCGCTGCTCCGGACCGGCCTCCGTCTCTGGCGCGTCGGGGACCTCCGGCACCGGTTCCGACCGGTTCCGGGCGGCTGAGCGGTGTGCGTCCGCGACTTTGTGCGCGGCGATGCCGTAGACGAACGCCAGGAACGGTCGACCCTGGTCTCGATAGCTGGGAAGGGCTGTCAGCACCGCGAGACACACCTCCTGGGCCACGTCGTCCGCCGAAGCGAAAGACCTCTCCTGCCTGCCGACTCGGGCGCGGCAATACCGCACCACGAGGGGTCGGATGGATGCCAGGAGCCGCTCGATCGCGTGGCGGTCGCCATCGACGGCTGCGCCCACTTCGGCGTCCAGTCCGTCCCCCAAGTTGGTCATCGCAGACAACTGCCCTGGTGTTACGCGTAGGCGTACGACATAGAACAGCACGGGACGATCGACGTCGCCCGTACCGGTGATGCTTACCGTACCGGTCGCGCGACCGGAAGCACGGCAATGGGGTCCTGAAGGGGTCTTTAGACCTAGTCCGACCAGGCGACACGCCGTGAACGCGAACCGGCCCGGCGACAGTGACGTCGCCGGGCCGGGCCGGGAAGGAAGGAGTGCCGGTGTGACCCGCCTTACGGGCCCCCGCTGGTCCTCGCAGGCCCTACGACACGAGGCCGCGGCGGAAGCCGTGAGCCACGGCCTGCGCCCGGTCCCGCACGCCGAGCTTGCGGAACAGGCGCCGGGCGTGCGTCTTGACCGTGTCCTCCGACAGGTAGAGCTCGCGCCCGATCTGCCCGTTGCTCTTGCCCTGGCTCATCCCGCGCAACACCTGGAGCTCGCGCTCGGTGAGCTGGACGCCCGGGTCCGATGGTTGCCTGGGCGCGGGCACGCTGGTGCTCGCCAGCGTGTGCGCCAACGCGGCCACCAGCTCGGGACGCGAGGCGTCCCAGCGGAGGTAGCCGCGGGCGCCGCCGGCGATCGCCGCGGCGATGCTGCCCGCGTCGTCCGGTGCGCCGAAGACGATGACGTTTGCCTGCGGGTTGGCCGAGACGAGTCGTCGGGTCGCTTCGACCCCGGTCGGGACGGCGCGCTGGGTGCCAACCAGTACGACGTCGACCGGCTGCCGAGAAAACCGAGCCAACAACTCGTCACCGTGCGCTACGCAGTCGATGCGGCTAACCCCTGGGACAGCCGACATCACGCGGGTGAGACCCTCCCGCACACTGCGCCGGTCGTCGCAAATAAGGACCGTGGTCACGGGGACTCCTTCCTGCAGCCGAGTGACGTTCCACATCCCCTATCGGACGCTAGAGGCCGAACCTTGACACGATCCGGTGCTTAATCCGTCAAGAAGTTCGTCTCAGCGTCTGCGTTCGGGGGTTCCCCGGAACGGAGCAGCGCAGTCGGGATCCACGGCGAGCGGATGGCGAGGCGGCGGCCGAGAGGGTCGGCTCTGCGCAACACGCAGCTCAGAGCGTTTTTGGCGCTCTCCTTCACGTTTTCGCTTCCCGCAATACTGCGGTCTGCCTGGGCGTTTGCCAGGACGAGCGCCGTCGGCCAGGTCAACGAGAAAAGCCCGCTCCAGTGAGTGTGATTTAGGTCACAGTACAGCAGGTTCATGCCCCGACCAACGCTTTCGGGTGTCCCCCACACCACAAGTGCGGTCCCCAGGACGAGGTCGGACTTGAGGATGTGTCGCGTTGCGCCGGCTTCCCGGGCGGTCGCCGCGGCGACCTCGGCCGGACGCACCGCCTGCTCCGCGTGACCGCCGGCCAACGCGATCTCGGCCGCCAGCCACTGGTGCCGCACCCGACTGCGCCAACCGCGTGGCTCGACCCTCGCGTGCAGTCGCCGGGCCTCGACCAGCCGGCCGGCGCCCACAGCGTCGGCCGCCAACCCCAACAACGCGTCGGCCCGTGCCCCGGCCAGATCGACGTCGTCCACATCCCCCACCAAACCACCTCCCCCCTCACTTACCGCCTCTGCACTTGTCGCCTCCACTTCGGCAGCGACCGCCATCGCCAGGGCCCGCCCATCAAGGCCTCGCGCCGCCCCGTGCCCGCCCAGCTGCCGCCGGTGCGAGGCCAACGTCGAAGCCGCCAGCGACCCGAACAGCCCACCGCGCCGCATCAGCTCACCCAGCACCCCCGCCGCCGCCGCGTAGTGCCCCTGCCCGCCCAGCGCCACGGCGGCCAACCACCGTTCCTCCACCCCGCCCGCCAACGCCCCCCAGACCTCGGCCTCCGGCCGGTCCCCGAACGCCACCCGCCGCACCCCACCCACCCCCACCCCGTGAGTCCTACGTTCAGAACGCGTGAGTCGTACCTTCAAAACCACCGTGTCCTACGTTCAGGACCTCCGAATTCAACGCTCAGAACAAACGATCTTGTACTGAACGTTGAACTCGGGGGTCGCGAACGTAGGACTCACCCGTCCTGAACGTAGGACTCACGGGGGCTGGAGGTTCGACACGCGGGGCCTGAGCGTTCGACACGCGCGTTCTGAGCGTTGAACTCGGGGGTTCCGAACGTAGGACTCACGCGTTCCGAACGTAGGACTCACGCGTTCCGAACGTAGGACTCACGCGGGGGGTTAGCAGACGGCGCGTTCTACGGCGTCGGCCGCGGACGCCAGGTCGTTGATCCGCTCGGCCGGCTGCGGCACGACGCCGCGCTCCCAGCCGGGGCCCCCGGCGAAGATGCGGACCTGCTGACGGGTCCTCGGCAACGCCGTCACGACACCCGGATCGGCGTAGCGCGGCAGCTGGGCCCACAGCACCACCGCTGCCGGCGCGGTGCGGCGCACGGCCACGGCCAGCGCGTCCGACGGCAACGCCGCCCCCAACTGCCTGGCACCGATCCCACGCTGCGCCAACACCGCCGCCAACGGGTACAGCGGCAGGTTGTGCCGCTCGTCCGGCATGCACGCCAGCAGCACGGGCCGGTGGTTGCGCGGGCTCGTCACGACCGGCGTGGCGCGCAGCACGGCGGCCAGCACGCACTCCTCCACCAGGTGCGACACCTCGACCCCGCCACCCGACTGGTCCCACCTCGCCGCCAGCGCGGACATCACCGGACGGACCACCTCGTCCCACGTCGCCACCACGCCGTCCGCCTCGATCGCGTCGGCCAACAGCGTCTGCACCGCCGCCGAGTCCATCGCCAACGCCGCCCGCCCCACCCCGCGCGCCCGCCGGTTCGCCGACGGCAACCTGAGCCCACGACCACCGGCCGACGCGGACGCCCCGTCGAGCTCACCCCCGGTCAGCAACGCCTGGCCGACCCGCACCGGACGCACAGGGCTCGCGAGGGCGTACTTCGCGGCCTCGGCGGACGACGCCCCGCGCAGCAGCGCCCGCTGCATCAGCTCGAGGCGTGCTACATCGAGTGGCGCATATTTCCTGTGTCGCCCGGTCGTGTGATCGCTGGGTCCGAGTCCGTACCGGCGGTCCCAGGTGCGCAGAGTGGCCGGCGCGACACCCAACCTGCGGGCCACGGCGGCCACCGAGAGGGTCACCGAATGCGCCGGATCGTCTTCTGCCGCAAGGGTTTCCGGCTCGCCTTCCGGCACGGTCCCGGTGTGGTCGGGGGGCGTCATCACGCTGACATCGTCCGTTCACTTGACGTCACCGGCAACTCCGGGACGGGCACCGGCCGCTCACCCATCGAATGAATTGCCGGAAAATGCCGCCGCACCCCCTTGAACAAGTTTTGGCGCGGTTCTACGGTGGATCATCGTTAAGCCGAATGGAGCAGTTCACGTCCATGGGCCAAGGAGGCGGTCTCGATGGCGGACACCCGAAGGCTTCCCGGTCCCAACGCGGATCTGTGGGACTGGCAGATGCGCGGCTCGTGCCGCGGGATGGACAGCGCGTTCTTCTTCCACCCGGACGGGGAGCGCGGACCTGCACGGGCACGGCGGGAGGCACGGGCGAAGGCCGTGTGCCTGTCGTGCCCGGTGCTGGAGATGTGTCGGCGGCACGCCCTGGCGGTGCAGGAGCCGTACGGGATCTGGGGTGGTCTCTCGGAGTCCGAGCGGGACAGCATCATCAAGGCGCGCAAGCGGCAGTTGACGCCCGCCTGACCAGGAAACAGGCGGACCGAGCACGCCGAACGCGCGGGAGGGGCGGCACCTCGCGGGTGCCGCCCCTCCCGTGCGCGCTGAAGACCCGTGGGTCAGTGACCCGTGGGTCAGTGGCCGTGGCCGTGACCGTGGCCGTTGTTGCCGCCCGAGTGGTCGTCTTCCTTCTTCTCCACGATGGCGCTCTCCGTGGTGAGCACCATGCGGGCGATGGAAGCGGCGTTCGTGACCGCGGAACGGGTGACCTTCACCGGGTCGATGATCCCGGCTTCGAGCAGGTCGCCGTAGACGAGCGTGGCGGCGTTGAGGCCGAAGCCCCACTCCTGCTCGCGCACCTTGTTCACCACGACGGCGCCTTCGAGGCCCGCGTTCGCGGCGATCCAGAAGAGCGCCGAGCCCAGGGCCTCGCGGACGATGGCGACACCGGTCGCCTCGTCACCGGACAGGCCGAGGCCGCCGTCGAGGACCTTGGCCGCGTGCACCAGCGCCGAACCGCCGCCGGGCACGATGCCCTCTTCCACCGCTGCCTTGGTCGCGTTCACCGCGTCTTCGATGCGGTGCTTGCGCTCCTTCAGCTCGGTCTCGGTGGCCGCGCCGACCTTGATCACGGCGATGCCGCCGGACAGCTTGGCCAGCCGCTCCTGGAGCTTCTCGCGGTCCCAGTCCGAGTCGGTGGACTCGATCTCGCGGCGCAGCTGCTCCGCGCGACCGGCCACGTCGGCCTTCGTGCCGCCGCCGTCGACGATGGTCGTGTTGTCCTTCGACACGACCACACGACGGGCCGAACCCAGCACGTCCAGGTTGGCCTCGGACAGCTTGAGGCCGACCTCGGCCGCGATGACCTGGGCGCCGGTGACGACCGCGAGGTCGTCCAGGAACGCCTTGCGGCGGTCGCCGAAGTACGGCGCCTTGACCGCGACCACGCGCAGCGTCTTGCGCAGGGCGTTGACGACCAGGGTCGACAGCGCCTCACCCTCGACGTCCTCGGCGATGATGACCAGCGGCTTGCCGCTCTCGGCCACCTTCTCCAGGATCGGGAGCAGGTCGGCCAGCGCCGAGATCTTCTCCTTGTGCAGCAGGATGCGGGCGTCCTCGAACACCGTCTCCTGGGCTTCGAGGTCGGTCGCGAAGTGCGCCGACACGTAGCCCTTGTCGAACTGCACGCCCTCGGTGATCTGGAGCTCGGTGGCCATCGAGGAGGACTCCTCGACGGTGATCACACCGTCCTCGCCGACCTTCTCGATGGCTTCGCCGAGCAGGGCGCCGATGGACTCGTCGCGGGACGAGACGGTGCCGACCTGGGCGATGTTGTCGCGGCCCTTGACCGGGGTCGCCTTGGCCTTGAGGGCGTCCACGACGGCCTCGGCTGCGGCCTGGATGCCGACACCGAGGGACATCGGGTTCGCGCCCGCGGCGACGTTGCGCAGACCCACCCGCACCATGGCCTGGGCCAGGACGGTCGCGGTCGTGGTGCCGTCGCCGGCCACGTCGTTGGTCTTGGTCGCGACGCTCTTGGCGAGCTGCGCGCCCAGGTTCTCGAACGGGTCTTCCAGCTCGATCTCACGGGCGATGGTCACGCCGTCGTTGGTGACGGTCGGGCCGCCGAACTTCTTGTCGAGCACGACGTGCCTGCCGCGCGGACCGAGGGTCACCTTGACCGTGTCCGCGAGCTTGTTCACGCCGCGCTCGAGGGCCCGACGAGCGTCCTCGTCGAAGCTGATCTGCTTGGGCATTGCTTAGCCTCTCTTGATGCGAAACGCCCCGGGAAGCCCCGGTGAGGGGTTCGCCGGGGCGCCTTGCGTGTCAGCCGATCGTCAGTTGATGACGGCCAGCACGTCGCGGGCGGAGAGGATGAGGTACTCCTCGCCGTTGTACTTGACCTCGGTGCCGCCGTACTTCGAGTAGATGACGACGTCGCCGACAGCCACGTCCACCGGGACGCGGTTGCCCTTGTCGTCGATCCGGCCGGGGCCCACCGCGATGACCTTGCCCTCCTGGGGCTTCTCCTTCGCGGTGTCCGGGATCACGAGGCCGGAAGCGGTCGTGGTCTCGGCCTCACTGGCCTGGACGACGATCTTGTCCTCGAGCGGCTTGATGTTCACGCTCACCGGGCTGACCTCCACGGTCGTCGAAAGCGTTGGCAGGTTGCGTTTACGGCTCCTGCCACCCCGCCGTCGCGGGGGTCGGGGCGGTTGCTGGTGCCGTGCATCTAGCACTCTACCCATGCGAGTGCCAACGCTTCAACGAGCCCCCGTCACTCCTTCCGGGCACCCAGTCGCGCCACCCCCTCCAAATCGGCGTGGAACTGCTCGAAACCACGCCTCAGCGCCTCCGACGCGCCCCTCATGGCCACGTCACGGGCCTTGTCGTCGAAGTCGACCTTCTCGTCCGGGTACGGGAACGCGCCGCGCAGCGCGACCAGCGCGCCGCCGATGGCGATGTCGGCCAGCGGTTCGAGGTCGAGCCACGGGATCGGCGGGTTCTCCGGCTTGCCCGCGAGCGGCCCCCACGGGTCGAGCCACGGCCGCAGCCGGGGTTCGACCACGATGATCTGGTCGATCACCCAGTGCAGGGTCTGGCACGCGCTCGCCTGCCTGCCGAGCACGTCACGGGCGTGCACGCCGATCTGGAACAGCTCGCTGAGGTGCACCCGGTCCAGGGTCGCGTCCGGCTCCATGAGCGTGGCCTCGACCAGCCGGTCGGACCAGACCAGGTCCCACCAGAACCGCGACCGCATGCACGTGATCCGGTCCGGCGGCGCGATCCACACGCCGACGTTGACGTAGTACTCCTTGATCTTGTCCAGCGCGGCGCGGCCGGACGGGCTGTAGAGGAACCCGGTGTGCTTGGACAGGTGCGTGCCGGGCGTGCCGCCACCGCCGCCGGGGAAGTCGTCGAACCCGCCGCCCTCGACCACGCCGATCAGGTTCACGTTGACGAAGTGGTGCCAGGTCGAGTCGGTGACGACCCGGCCGACGTCGCAGCGGTGGCCGTCGTAGGTCGACACCACGCCGAAGCTGTGCGCGACGGTCGCCTGCTTGAGGTTCGCGCCGGCGTCGGACGACGCGGTGTTGCCCGCCGGCACGCGGCCCCGGGCGACGATCTCGGGTGACAGCTGCCCGGTGCCGTCGGTGGCGTTCGGGTACTCGGGCGAACCGTCCCGGCACGCGCCGGCCAGGCTGGACGGGACCCGCGTCTCCCCCTCGTGCGGGTGGTCCGGGAAGACGTCGATCCGGCCCGTCCGGCCGCACATCACCGGGTGCGGGTAGCGGGCCTTCTTCAGGATGTTGGCGTACGTCGTGTAGAGCTTCAGGTCGAGCACCTGCGGCACGTCGTCGCTCTGGTCGCTGAACTGCGAGCCGGCGTCGTGGCCGACCCGGTTGGAGTCGTTGCGGCGGGAGGTGCCCATGCTCACCTCGCCGCCGCCGAAGTCCGCCCAGTGGCGCATGTTGCGGACCCGGTCCACCGAGCCGCACAGGGCGTTGCCGAGGGAGCCGTGGTCGCCGGTGGCGAAGATGCCACCGCCCTTGTTCATGTGCGCGGTGAGCGCGTTCAGCTCGGCGTCGCCCAGGCGGGTGGACGGGAAGCGGCCGGGGTTGCCGGAGCGGTTCGGGTAGGTGCCGTTGTGGAAGTTGGTCTCGATGCCGAACAGCCACACCTCGTCGAAGCTGTCGGGCGTGAAGTGGTTCGGGTCGTCGAACATGAAGCCCTTGATGCTGCGGGCGATGCCCGGCGCGCCCAGCATGACCGCGGCGTTGGTCACGTTGGTGCGGAGGTGCGCGACGGTGATCTCGAACCGCACGTAGCTGCGGCCGTCGTGGAGCAGGATGTCCACGAAGGTCTGGAGGCCGAAGTCGCCGAGGCCGAAGTCGAGCCCGCCGTCGGTGACGAGCAGGGTCTTCACCGTGCACGGTCGGCGCCACGGGAAGAGGATCGTCTGGTCTTCGAGGTGGAGCCTGGCACGTCTCTGCACGAGGTCGATGAGTCGTTGGTTGCTTGTTCCGATGCCATCCATTCGCGTGTTCTCGCAATCCGTTCGCCGGGGGCGGCGGTGCCCCTCGTTGGACTGCGGAGTGCTGGATGCCCTGAGTAATACCTGCGTTCACCCGTTCGCCACCCTGTTCGGTCACGGTGAGCGCATGACGGTGACCCGACGTTCCCTGCTCATCGGCGGCGTGGCCCTCGCGACCGCGGCGACCGCGGGTGCGGGCTTCCCCAAGCTCGCCGACCCCTTCACGCTGGGCGTCGCTTCCGGCGACCCCCTGCCCGACAGCGTCGTGCTGTGGACGCGCCTCGCGCCGCGGCCGCTCGACGAGGACGGCCTCGGCGGTATGCCCGATCGGGTGATCCCGGTGCGCTGGGAGCTGGCCGAGGACGAGCGCTTCCAGCACGTGGTGCGGCGCGGCGTGCAGCCCGCCAAGCCGGAGTCCGGCCACAGCGTGCACGTGGAGCCGTTCGGCCTGCGGCCCGGCCGCGAGTACTTCTACCGGTTCCAGGTGGACGGTCATGTGTCCCCGGTCGGCCGCACCCGGACCGCGCCCGACCCGTGGGTGCTCGGGCAGGACCTGACCATGTGCTTCGCGTCGTGCGCGCACTACGGCGAGGGCTACTTCACGGCGTACCGGCGGCTGGCCGAAGATCACCCGGACGTGGTCCTGCACCTGGGTGACTACCAGTACGAGTACGCGGCCAAGGCGGCGGACGTGCGGACGGTGCTCGGGCCGGAGACCCGGACGTTGGCCGACTACCGGCTGCGGCACGCCCAGTACAAGACGGACGCCGACCTCCAGCTCGCGCACGCCGTCGCGCCGTGGGTCGTCGTGTGGGACGACCACGAGATCGAGAACAACTGGGCCGACGACGTGCCCGAGCAGCCCGACCCGAACTTCGCGGCACGGCGTGAGGCGGCGTTCAAGGCGTACTACGAGAACATGCCGCTGCGTCGGGGCGCCCGGCCCAACGGCGTCGACCTCCAGCTCTACCGGCGGCTCGGCTGGGGCGGGCTGGTGAACTTCCACATGCTCGACACCCGGCAGTACCGGGACGACCAGGCGTGCGGCGACGGGTGGAAGACCTGCGCGGACGCCGCCCTGCCCGGCCGTTCGATCACCGGCGCGGCGCAGGAGGAGTGGCTGCTGGACGGGTTCCGCCAGTCCCGGGCGCGCTGGGACGTGCTCGGCCAGCAGGTGTTCTTCGCCGAGCGCGACCGCAAGGACGGGCCGGAGAAGGAGGTCTCCATGGACGGGTGGGACGGTTACCTCGCGTCCCGCGACCGGGTGACGCGCGGGTGGGTCGACGCGGGTGTGCGCAACGCCGTCGTGCTGACCGGTGACGTGCACGCGCACTACGCGGCGGACGTGAAGCTGGACTGGAACGACCCGGCGTCCCCCACCGTGGGCACCGAGCTGGTGTGCTCGTCGGTGACGTCCGGTGGGAACGGCAACGACACGGTCGACCAGGTGCAGTTGCGGAACAACCCGCACATCAAGCTGCACAGCCGGCGGCGCGGGTACGTGCGGACGAAGTTCACCGCGCAGGAGATGCGGGCGGACTTCCGCACGCTGCCGTACGTGCGCACGGCCGGGGCCGAGGCCACGACGCTCAAGTCGTTCGTCGTCGAGGACCGCAACCCCGGCCTGAACCCCGTCTGATCAGCCCCGGATGACGTTGATCAGGGCGGTCCAGCTGTCCTTGCCGTGCCCCGCCTCGGTGGCGCGGTCGTAGAGGGCCTGGACCGCCCTGGGCAGCGCGGTGTCGAGGCCGGCGGTCTCGCTCGCGCCGACGATGTGCGCCGCGGTGGCGCCCATCATGGTCACGTTCGCCAGGTCGCCGGGGTGCCGGTCGGAGTCCACGTGCTGGGACGTCTCGTCCACGTACATGGACAGCGAGGACAGCACGTCGGTGAGGTAGGGCGCGTACCGCTCGGCCGTGACGCCCGCCGACGTCACCAGCGCGATGGCGTGCAGCATCGCGGCCAGGGACGTGAGGAAGACGTCCAGCTGCGCCTGGTAGAGCAGCTGCGCGAGGGTGTGGTCCGCGCCCATGTAATCCGGCCTGCCGATCACCGCGAGGGTCTCGGCGTGCCGGTCGAACACCTCGCGCGGACCGCTGTAGAAGACGTAAGCAGACTCCTCGCCGACCAGTGGCGCGGGCACCATCACGCCGCCGACCAGCAGTTCCGCGCCCCGTTCGGCCAGCCAGGCGGCGGCCTTGAGGGTGGTGTCCGGTGTGTCGGAGCTGAGGTTGACGACCACCCGGCCGGCGAGGTCGGCGCCGTCCAGGACGTCGTACATCGCGGCGTAGTCGGTGAGGCTGAGGATGATCAGCCGGTTCGCGGCGACGGCTTCGGCGGCGGTGGCGGCGCGGGTGGCGCCCTGGGCCACGAGGCCGTCCGCACGGGCGGGGGTGCGGTTCCAGACCGTGGTCGGGTGCCCGGCGGCGAGGAAGCGGGTGACCATGGCCTGCCCCATCGGGCCGAGGCCGATCAAGGTCAACGCGGTCTTGTCGGTCATGTGTTCTCTTGCTCCTTCAGGTGATGTGTTCCCCACTGTGGACGGGGGCGCGCACGATCCGCTGGGGGTTCGCTGGGGGTGGTCCGGTTACCGTCCTGAGCGTGAGATTCGGGGTGTTGGGGCCGCTCGGGGTGTGGACGGCGGGTGGTGCGGCGGTCCGGGTGCCGGAGGTCAAGGTTCGGCTGCTGCTGGCGGACCTGCTCGCGCACGAGGGGCGGCCGGTGTCGGCGGACCGGCTGGCGTTCGACCTGTGGGGTGACGAGCCGCCCGGCAACCCCGTGAACACGCTCCAGACGAAGGTGTCGCAGCTGCGGCGGGCGCTGGAGGCGGCCGAGCCCGGTGGCCGTTCGCTGGTGGCGCATGAACCGGCGGGGTACGTGATCCGGGTGGACTCGTCCACTTTGGACGTTCTGCGGTTCCGGGAGCTGGTGGCCGCGGGGCGGTTCGGCGAGGCGTTGGCCTTGTGGCGCGGTGAGCCGCTGGAGGAGCTCGCCGACGCGCCGTTCGTGGCGCCGGTGGTGGCGCGCTGGACTTCGGAACGGTTGGCGGCACTGGAGGAGTTCGCTCGTACGGGTGAAGTCGATCTGGCGGCCGAGGTGGCGCGGCACCCGTTGCGCGAACGTTTGCGCGGCTTGCACATGCGTGCGCTGTACCGGGCCGGACGGCAGGTCGAGGCGCTGGAGAGCTACGCCGAACTGCGGCGGTTGCTGGCCGAGGAGCAGGGGTTGGAGCCCGGTCCGGAACTGGCCGCGCTGCACCAGGCGATGCTCAACCACGATCCGGCGCTCGGCGTTTCTGCGCTAGGCGTTTCTGCGCTCGGTGCTTCAGCGCTCGGTGCTTCAGCGCTCGGTGCTTCAGCGCTGGGTGTTTCGGCGCGTACGAACAACCTGCCCGTGCCAGTGAGCGACCTGGTCGGCCGGGAGAAGGCGGTCGCGGACCTGTGCGAGCTGCCCGGCCGGGCCCGGCTGGTGACGCTCACCGGTCCCGGCGGGGTGGGCAAGACCCGGCTGGCGCTGGAGGTCGCGCGGCGGGTGTCGGTCGCGGACGGGGTGTGGCTGGTCGAGTTGGCGGGCGTCGGGCGGGCCGAGCAGGTGGTGAGCGCGGTGGCCGACGTGCTCGACGTGCGCGAGGACGCGTCGGGGATGGCGTTGGTGGAGGCGTTGCGCGGCCGTGAAGTGCTGCTGGTGCTGGACAACTGCGAGCGGCTGGTCGAGCCGGTCGCCGCGCTGGTGTCCCGGTTGTTGCGGGCGGCGCCGGGTCTGCGGGTGCTCACCACCAGCCAGGAACCGCTCGGCCTGTCGTTCGAGACGGTGTGGGCTGTCCCGCCGCTGGACGTTTCCGACGCTGTCACGTTGTTCGCAGCGCGCGCTGCTGCCGCCGCTCCGGGCTTCACGCTGACTCCGTCCAACACGGTGGTGGTCGAGGCGATCTGCCGGCGGCTCGACGGGCTGCCGCTGGCGTTGGAGCTGGCCGCGACGCGGGTGCGGAGCCTGGGCGTGGACGCGCTGTTGGAACGGCTGGACGACCGGTTCCGGCTGCTGGCCACCGGGCATCGGGACGCGCCGGCCCGGCAGCGCACCTTGCGGGCGATGATCGACTGGAGTTGGGACGTGCTCGGTGAGGCCGAGCGGATCGTGCTGCGGCGGCTGTCCGTGCACGTGGACGGGTGCTCGCTGGACTCGGCGGAGTTCGTGTGCGCGGGTGGTGGGGTGGCTGCCGGTGAGGTGCTGGACGTGGTGACCCGTCTGGTGGACCGGTCGTTGGTGGTGGCGCCGGAGCAGACGGGCGAGCCGCGGTTCCGGCTGTTGGAGTCGGTCGCCGATTACGGGCGGGAGCGGCTGCGTTCAGCGGGTGAGTTCGAGGAGGTGCGGCGGCGGCACGCGGCGTTCTACCTGGGGTTGGCGGAGCGGGCGGACCCGGAGTTGCGCGGGGCGCGGCAGTTGGCGTGGTTGGAGCGGCTGGACGCTGATACGGCGAACCTGCGTGCGGCGCATGACGCGTTGGATCCGGCTGAGGCGGCGCGGCTGGTGCGTGCGTTGACCTGGTACTGGTTCCTGCGTGGGCGGCTGCGGGAGGGGCGTCGGCTGATGACGGCCGACGATCCGGTGACGGTCGCTTGGCGCGCGGGGTTCGGGGTGCTGCTGGGTGAGGCGGCCGATCCGTCTGCCCTGTCCGGGACGGCCTTGATCGCTGATCGGGTGGACGAGGCGCGGACTCGGTGGTTCCTGGGTTACGTATTGTCTACAGTAGGCGATATGCCGACCGGGCGGCGGCTGACCGACCAGGCGCTGGCGGCGTTCGAGGAGCTGGGTGACGACTGGGGCGTGGCCGCCGCGTACAGCGATCGGGTGAGTCAGGTGCTGGCGCGGGGCCAGGTGGACGAGGCTCGGGAGGCGGCCGACCGCAGTGCCTCGTTGTTCACCTCTTTGGGTGAACGGTGGGGCAGCTGAAGGCGTCGTTCGGGTTGGGCATGCTGGCGCAGCTGGGCGGGGACAACGCGCGCGCCGAGGCCGTGCACCGCGAGGGGTTGCGGGTGGCCGAGGAGCTGCGGTCGTGGCCGGAGGTGTCGTACAAGCTGTCGTGGCTGGGGCGGGTCGCACTGACCGAGGGCGACTACGCGAAGGCCCGTGACCTGCATGAACGCGCTCGGCGGACGGCTGCTGAGCACGGGTTCTCGCCGGGTGAGGTGTACGCCGAGACGGGGTTGGCGTTGGGCGCTCGGCGGGAGGGGCGGCTGGACGCGGCGGAGGCTCACTGGGACCGGCTGCGGTCGTGGCACCGGCAGGTCGGGTTCGAGGCGGGTGGGACGTTGGCGTTGGCCGAGTTGGGGTTCGTGGCCGAGTTGCGCGGTGATGCGGAGCGGGCGTTGGCGTTGCAGTCGGAGGGGTTGGCGCTGGCCCGGCAGGTGGGTGATCCGCGGGCGATCGCGTTGGCGTTGGAGGGGGTGGCGGGCGCTCGGGCGTTGGCCGGTGACGCGGTGGGGGCCGCCCGGCTGTTGGGTGCGGCGACGGCGGCCCGTGCGTCCGTGGGGGTGCCTTTGCCGGCCGGTGAACGAGGTGACGTGGACCGCATCACCGCTCTGGCCCGCGCCGCGCTGGGCGCAGCCGGCTTCGCGGCAGCCTTCACCACCGGCCACGCCGAAGGCCTCGCCATCACCCCGTAACCCGCGCGAGCCGAACCTCCAGACCCCCGTGAGTCCTACGTTCAGAACGCGTGAGTCGTACCTTCAGGACCACCGTGTCCTACGTTCAGGACCCCCGAATTCAACGCTCAGAACAAACGATCTTGTACTGAGCGTTGAACTCGGGGGTTCCGAACGTAGGACTCACGCGTCCTGAACGTAGGACTCACGGGGTCTGGAGGTTCGACACGCGGGACCTGAGTGTTCGACTCGCGTGGGGTCAGAGGATTTGGATGGTGCCCACGGGGAGGCCGGGGGTGGTGGAGAGGTCCAGGGACGAGGGCTTGGCGTCGGCGGCGACGAGGTGGGCGCCCAGAGCGGCGATCATCGCGCCGTTGTCGGTGCACAAGCGGGGCCGGGGGACGCGCAGCTCCAGGCCCGCCTCGGCGCAGCGCTCGGCGGCCAGGCCGGAGAGGCGCGAGTTCGCCGCGACGCCGCCGGAGATCACCAACGTGTCCACGCCGAAGTCCTTGCAGGCCCGGATCGCCTTCCCGGTCAGCACATCGGCCACCGCCTCCTGGAACGACGCGGCGACGTCCGCCAACGGGATCTCCTCGCCCGCGCGTTCCTGCTTCTCGACCCACCTGGCCACCGACGTCTTCAGCCCGGAGAACGAGAAGTCGTACTTGGAGTCACGCGGCCCGGTCAGCCCGCGCGGGAACGCGATCGCGCAGCGGTTGCCCTGCTTGGCGAGGTTGTCGATCGGCGGCCCGCCCGGGTACGGCAGGTCGAGCAGCCGGGCGACCTTGTCGTACGCCTCGCCCGCCGCGTCGTCCACCGTGGACCCGATCTCGGTGATCTTCTCCGCCAGCCCCTCCACCAGCAGCAGCTGCGAGTGCCCGCCGGACACCAGCAGCGCCAGGCACCGCTTCGGCAACGGGCCGTGCTGGAGGGTGTCCGCGGCGACGTGACCCGCGAGGTGGTTGACGCCGTACAGCGGCTTGCCCAACGCCGCCGCGTACGCCTTCGCCGCCGACACGCCGACCAACAGCGCGCCCGCCAGACCCGGCCCGGCGGTGACCGCGATCGAGTGCACGTCCCGCAGCTCGATCCCGGCCGTCTCCACCGCACGGCGCATGGTCGGGACCATCGCCTCCAGGTGCGCGCGGGACGCGACCTCGGGGACCACGCCGCCGAACCGCGCGTGCTCCTCGACGCTGGACGCGACCTCGTCGGCGAGCAGTTCCATCGACCCGTCCGGGCCGAGCCGGACGATGCCGACGCCGGTCTCGTCGCACGAGCTCTCGATTCCGAGGATGAGCCGGTCAGTCACGGTTCGCGGGCCTTCCCATCGTGTACGCGTCGGCACCCGACGGCTGGTAGTAGCGGCGGCGCAGGCCGAGGTGCTCGAAGCCGTGCGCCAGGTACAGGGTGATCGCGGGCACGTTGTCCGTGCGGACCTCCAGGAACACCGGCAGGCCCGCCTCGTCGGCCTTCGCCAGCAGCGTGCGCAGCAACGTCTTCCCGACGCCGCCGCCCTGGTACGCCGCGGTCACCGCGATCGTGTGCACGCTGGACTCGAAGTCCGTCAGGCCGAGGCCCGCGTACCCGACCAGCGCGCCGCCGACATACGCGCCGACGTAGAAGTTGCCGTGGTCCAACTCGCTGCGGAACGCGTCCTCGGTCCACGGGTCGTCACCGGCGAACAGCTCGTGCTCGATCTCCGCGCACCGCGGCACGTCCTCGTGGCGCAGCGGCGCGATCGTGACGGTGCCCGTGCTCACGCCTTCGTCACCCGCTTGCGGCCGACCGGCTCCACAGCATCGGGTCGACGCAGGTAGAGCGGGGTAAGGGCAGCCGGACGGGCACCCGCGAGCAGTTCCTCGGCGGCCACCGCGACCAGCGACACCGGTGACGGGTAGCGCGCCTGGACCACCGGGAGCCCGATGACGTCGGCGTAGATCTCGGCGCCTTCACCGGCCGCGTCCGACACGGCGGGCAGCTTGCCGACCAGGTCGGCGGGCCGGTCCACGTGCGGCCCGTCGGTGCGCCGGCCGGCCGCGTCGTAGGCCGCCCAGTACACCTCCTTGCGGCGTGCGTCCGTGGCGACCAGCAGCGGTTTGCCGGTGGCGGCGTCCAGCGCGATGGCGTCGGGTGTCGGCACCGGGTAGACGGGCCGGTTGAGCGCCTGACCGAGGGCGGCGGCGGTGACCAGGCCGACGCGCAGCCCGGTGAACGGCCCTGGCCCCGACCCGCACACGATCGCGTCGAGGTCGGCGAGCGTGTGCCCGGCCTCGGCGAGCGCCTCCAGGAGGTGCGGGGTCAGCAGCTCACCGTGCGCCTTCGAGTTCACCGTCACCCGCTCCGCGAGCAGGCGCGGCGGAGAATCGGGCGTCAGTTCCACCACACCGGCCGTGACGGCGGGAGTGGCGGTGTCCAAAGCGAGCACCAGCACAACAGACAAGAGTACGGGTGGCACAAGCCACACTGGACTTGACGTCCACGTCAAGGCGGAGGATCGGGTCTGTGCGCATCGGAGAACTGGCGAGACGGGGTGGGACGACCACTCGGGCACTGCGCTACTACGAGTCCCTCGGGCTGCTGTCCTCGCGGCGCGGGGCGAACGGGCAGCGGGAGTACGACGAGGACGATCTGCGCCTGGTGAACGAGATCCGCTCGCTCGCCGGCATCGGGTTCGCCCTGGAGGACACCCGCCCGTTCGTCCAATGCCTCCGTGACGGCCACCGCACCGGCGACTCGTGCCCGGCGTCCGTCGAGGTGTACCGGCGCAAGGTCGCCGAGCTGGACACCTGCATCAGCCGGCTCCAAGCGGTCCGGGACCAGGTGCGCGCGCAACTCCAGGATGCCGAGCAGAGGAGCAGGCCGTGCGGACGTTGACCGACGACGAGTTCACCGAGGCAGTGGGTACCGGGAACGTCCTGGTGGAGTTCCGGGCCGACTGGTGCGGCCCGTGCCGGATGCTCGAACCCGTGCTGGCCGAGATCGACCGCGAACGCGACGACCTGACCGTGGTCAAGGTCGACACCGACGCCAGCCCGCGCACGGCACGCGACCAGCGGATCATGTCCGCGCCCACGCTCCAGCTCTACAAGGACGGGCATTTGGTGGCGCAGACGGTCGGCGCCCGGCCGAAGATGCGCCTGTTGGCGTGGCTCGAACCACACTTGTGACGTACGGCCTGCGGAGCAGCGGCCATGGAACAGTAAGGGGATGCTGCTGCCCGCGCTGGCCACGCCGTCATCGAAGATCGCCCTGAGGTTCCCCGACCGGGAACTGACGTACGAGCAGTTGGCCGTCGAAGCCCGCCGCGTCGCCTACGGGCTGGTGGGCAAGCGTCGGGTCGCGGTGTGGGCGCGGTCCACGCCCGAGACGTGCCTGGTGATCGTCGGCGCGTTGCTGGCGGGCGTGCCGGTCGTGCCGCTCAACCCGAAGATCGGCGAGAAGGAACTCGCCCACATCCTCGCCGACAGCACCCCTGACCTGGTCGTCGACGACGAGTTGCCGCACGGTGAGCCGGTCGACCTGCCCGAGCCGGACGGTGAGGCGCCCGCGCTGATCGTCTACACCAGCGGCACGACCGGGCCGCCCAAGGGCGTGGTGCTGCCGAGGCGCGCGCTCGCGACGAACCTCGACGCGTTGGCGCGGGCCTGGGAGTGGACCGAGGACGACGTCGTGGTGCACGGCCTGCCGCTGTTCCACGTGCACGGTCTGGGGATCGGGGTGCTCGGCCCGCTGCGGCGCGGCGGGACCGTGCACCACCTGGGGTCGTTCAGCGTGGCGAAGGCGGCGCAGGCGTTGGCCTCGGGCGGCACGATGATGTTCGGCGTTCCCACGATGTACCACCGGATCGCGGCCGAGCCCGAGCACGCCGCCGCGTTCGGCAAGGCGAGGCTGCTGGTGTCCGGTTCGGCCGCGCTGCCCGCGTCCGTGCACGAGCGCATCGAGCAGCTGACCGGCCAGCGCGTGGTCGAGCGGTACGGGATGACCGAGACGTTGATGAACACGAGCGTCCGCGCGGACGGCGACCGGCGGCCGGGCACGGTCGGGCTGCCGCTGGACGGCGTGGAGGTGCGGGTCGTCGGCGAGGAGCCGGGCGAGATCGAGGTGCGCGGGCCGAACCTGTTCCTGGAGTACCTGAACCGGCCGGACGCGACCGGGGGCGCGTTCCACGACGGCTGGTTCCGCACCGGTGACCTGGCCGTGGTCGAGCCGGACGGGTACCTGCGGATCGTCGGCCGGCGGGCCACGGACCTGATCAAGAGCGGCGGTTACAAGATCGGCGCGGGCGAGATCGAGAACGCCCTGCTGGAGCACCCGTCGGTGGTCGAGGTGGCGGTGACCGGCGAGCCGGACGAGGACTTGGGCGAACGCGTGGTGGCTTGGGTCGTCGCGCGGGGCGAGGCGCCGGCGCCGGAGGTGTTGAGCGATCACGTGGCCCGGCTGCTGTCACCGCACAAACGTCCGAGAGTGGTGCGGTACCTGGAAGCGTTGCCGCGCAACGACATGGGCAAGGTGCTGAAGCGGGAACTCCGGTGAACCCCTTGGGCTGGCCGGGTTACGAGGAGCAGCTCGCGCGGGCTCGGGAACGGTCCGGTGGCGCCGAATCGGTCTCGTGGCGGCGGCACCGGCACGCCGTGGTGATCAAGTTCGACTTCCGGTTCCTCGGCGGTTCGGTGGGCACGGCGACCGGAGCGCTGATCGAGCAGGCGTTCACCGAGGCGCGGGCCACGCACCTGCCGGTGGTGTCGATGATCGCGACCGGTGGCAGTCGCATGCAGGAGGGGATGCTGTCGTTGCGGCAGCTCCAGCGGGTGACGCGGTTGTGCGCGGCGCACCGGGAGGCCGGGCTGCCGCACGTGTCGGTGCTGTGCGACCCGACTACCGGCGGGGTGTGGGCGTCGCTGGGTGCCGGCGCGGACGTGGTGATCGCGGTGTCCGGGGCGCAGGTGGGGTTCGCGGGCAGCAGGGTTCGGCCCGACGACGATTGTGCTTATACGGCCGAAGGCCAGTTCGCGGCCGGGACGGTCGACATGGTTGTGGCGCGGGACGAAGTCGACCCGATCGTGTCACGGATCCTCGACGTGCTGACCCGTGGTGACGCGGTGCCGGCGGAGGTGCCGCGCGCTCTCGGTGCTCACTCGCTGCCCACGAACGGGTGGAGCGCGGTGTCTGGAGCGCGCGCTCCGGAACGTCCACGTGCGGCGGCTTACCTGGACGACTACTTCGACTTCCGCGTGCCGATCAGCGGTGACCGCGCGGGCGGGGTGGACCCAGGGATGCTGTGCGGCTTCGGGCGACGGGGTGAGCGTGCCATCGCTTTCGCCGCGCAGACCGGCACTGCCACCACCCCCGCCGGGTTCCGCACGGCGTCACGGCTGATCCGGCTGGCCGAGCGGTTCGCGCTGCCGGTGTTGACGTTGGTGGACACGCCCGGCGCGGCGAACGACGCGGCGGCGGAACGGGCGGGGGTGGGCGCGGCCATCGCGGAACTGTTCGCCACCGTTGCCGAGGCGCGCGTGCCGATCACCACGCTGGTGATCGGGGAGGGTGGGTCCGGTGGGGCGTTGGCGTTGTCGTCGCCGGAGCACACGTGGATCACGCCGAACGCCTACTTCTCGGTGATCGCGCCGGAGTTGGCGGCGGCGATCCTCAAGCGGGACGATGTGCGGCAGCTCGCCGACGACCTACGGTTGAGGCCCCAGGACTTGGTCGAGCTGGGCGTGGTGCGCGGGATCCCGGATCACCAGTAGTCCACAGGCTACGGCCAGTTATCCACAGTCTCACCGTGGTCCGTCGCAGTTATCCACAGGCCAGCCGCGACCACCGCCGACCGTCGGTCCCCGCCGGTAAGATCAAAGCAGGGGTCCCCTTGGCGGGGACGCCTGCGGAGCGTGCGTGATCTCGGCCGGTCAGCCTGGTGCGGTCGGTGGGACCGGTGGGGGCCGGCGGGTCCGGTGGGTCCGGTGGCCGAGCACCGTTCCCCTCACCGCGTGGAGTTATCCACAGGCGGGCGTCGGGTGCACGGTTCCTGTCGGTACCCGCCGGCAAGATAAAGACAGGGGTCCCCTGGCGGGGACGCCTGCGTAGCCCGCAAGCCGTTCTGGCTGAAGCCCGTTCAGGCTGAAGCCCTCGCCGCCAAGACCACCTGCCTGAAGGCCGTCGTGGCCGGGACCGTCGAGTCCGAAGGCCGTCGTGGCCGAGGCAGTCCTGGGCCGAAACGTCGTGACCGAAGGTCGCCGGGCCGGTAATTCAGGTCAGGCCGGCGGCCCGGATCAGACCGGAAGCTCGCGGTCGGTCCAAGCGCCGTGCGGATGCAGGTGGGCGATCCGCACGTCGTCGTCCCGCCGTTCCAGCCTGATCAACAGGTGGTCCTCGGACAGCCGCTCGGCCGCGCCCTCACCCCACTCCACCGCCACCACCGCGTCGACCAGGTCCGTGTCCAGGTCCAAGTCGTCCAGTTCGTCCAGATGCCCGCCGAGCCGATAAGCGTCCACGTGCACCAACGGCACACCGCGACCATCCGGCGCCGGCTCGTGCACGCGTGCGATCACGAACGTCGGCGAGCTGACCCGACCCGTCACGCCCAGACCGTCCGCCAGCCCGCGCACGAGCGCCGTCTTGCCCGCGCCCAACGGCCCGGACAACAGCACCAGATCACCACCCCGCACCAGTCCGCCCAGCTTGCGCCCGAACTCCTCGGTGTCCCGCACCTCGGGGAGCGTCACGCTCACGCTCGTCGCCACCACCGTCGCCCGCTTTCCGACTGCTCGGCGGCACTGCGCCGAAGCAGACCGACCAGGTGCCCGGTGACCAGGTCGGGTTGTTCCAACATGAGCATGTGGCCCGCCCCGGACACGCGGACCAGTTCGCCGTGCGGCATCTCCTCGGCCATCCGCTCGGCGTGCGAGAACGGCGTCAGCTTGTCCGCGTCACCGCTCATCACCAACACCTCGCAGTGCCGCAGACCGGCCAACGCCTTGTACCGGTTGTGCGTCCCGAGGGTTTCCAGGAACTCGGTGAGCACCTGCACCGTGGCGCCGTTGATCATCTGTTCCATCAGGTTCACCAGCGACGGGCTGATCTTGCCGGTGCCGAACGCCAACGCCCGGATACCGCTCCACGTGAGCGTGGTCGACCGCCGGCGGACCCACTCGACGAGGTCCGGTTGCAGGCCCGCGATCCTGCTGACGCCGAGCGTCACCGGGTTGTAGCGGGACAGCACGGACTTCGGCAGACCCACGCCGCCGACCGCGCCCGCCGCCGTGCCGAAGAGCGCCACGCCGCGCACCCGTTCGGCGAACAGGTCCGGCCGCTCCTCGGCCAACGCCATGATCGTCATACCGCCCATGGAGTGGCCGACCAGCACCAACGGGCCTTCGGGCGCCATCGAGCGGATCACCGCGTCCAGGTCTTTGGCGCACTGGTCGATCGTGCTGCCCTCGGCGGTGGACCGACCGGAACGGCCGTGGCTGCGCTGGTCGTAGATCAGCTGGCGGACGCGCGGCTCGGTGAGGGTGGCGAGGTCGCGTCGCTGGAAGTGCCAGCAGCGGCGGTCGAGGGCGAAACCGTGCACGAGGACGACCGTGACGTCGGGTTTTCCGCCGTCCTGGGGGTCGACTTCCTCGACCGACAGCGGGACGCCGTCGTCCGCCGCGACGGTCGACTCCCGGCTGGGCGTGAGGCGGCCCAGGGGTTCGTCGGCGAGCGGGTCGTCGGCGCGGCGGTCGTGCTCGACCTTCTTGTGGTTCGCCGCGACACCGACCGCGACACCCGTCGCGGCGGCGCCGAGGATGCCGCCGACCCAGCCGACGGCCTTCCACACCGTGTTCACCGGCGCGTCCCGCTGTACGTCCTGGCCACCCTGGGCCGGTACATGCCGGTGACGATCTCGTAGTCGATGGTGCCGGTGGTGTCGGCCCACTCGCGGGCCGTCGGTTCGCCCTCGTCACCCGATCCGAACAGCACGACCTCGTCCCCCTCGGCCACCGCGTCGTCGCCGCAGTCGACCACGATCTGGTCCATGCAGACGCGGCCGACGACCGGGCGGCGCTTGTGGGCGAGCCACACGTGCATCCGGTTCGAGAGGCTGCGCGGCACGCCGTCGGCGTAACCGACGGGCACCAGGGCCAGGTTCGTGTCGCTCTTGGCGGTCCAGCTCAGACCGTAGGACACGGATTCGCCGGCCGGAATGCGCTTGGCGAGGGCGACTGTGGAGCGGAACGTCATGACGGGGCGGAGGTCGGCCGGGACGGGGACCGGGTTGAGGCCGTAGATCGCGATGCCGGGGCGGACGAGGTCCAGGTGGAGGTCCGGGCGGGTGATGACGGCGGCGGAGTTGGCGAGGTGCCGGCGTGGGTCGAGGCCGGCGGCGAGGGCTTCGCGGTAGGCGTCGTCGAAGCGTTCGGCCTGGGCGTCGGTGGCGGGGTGGCCGACCTCGTCGGCGACGGCCAGATGTGACCAGATCGAGTGAACTTCGATGTTGGCGGTCTTGGCGGCCAGGTCGACCAGCGCGGGCCAGTCGGCGGCCGGGCAGCCGTTGCGGGACAGGCCCGTGTCGATCTTGAGGTGGACGCGCGCGGTCTTGCCCGCTTTCCCGGCCGCCGCGGTGATGTCCTTCAGCTGCGTGATCGAGGACGCGGCGAGGTCAACGTCCTGCTCGACGCCGGGGGTGTAGTCCGTCCCGGGCGGGTCCAGCCAGGCCAGGATCGGCACCGTGAACCCGGCTGCCCGCAGCGTGAGGGCTTCGGCGAGCGAGCAAGAACCGAGCCAGGTCGCGCCGGCCTCGACGGCCGCTCTCGCCACCTCCACGGCGCCATGGCCGTACCCGTCGGCCTTGACCACGGCCATCGTGTCGGCGTCCTTGGCGAGGCCGTCGAGATAGGCCACGTTGTGCCGGAGGTTGTCGAGGTCGATCACGACCTCAGCGCGAGGAGCAGCCATAACACCGCTCATGGTGACACAACCACCTACCGGCGGGTTCAGTGCCCAAACCCGCGAGTCGAACGCTCAGGCCCCGCGTGTCGAACCCCCAGCCCTCGTGAGTCCTACGTTCAGGACCCGTGAGTCCTACGTTCGCGTACCCCGAGTTCAACGCTCAGAACAAGATCGTTTGTTCTGAGCGTTGAACTCGGGGGTCCTGAACGTAGGACACGGTGGTCCTGAAGGTACGACTCACGCGTTCTGAAGGTACGACTCGCGCGTTCTGAAGGTAGGACTCACGCGGGGTTAGAGGGGGCGGACGGCGCGGATGGCGTCGGGGATGGACTGGAGGAGGGCGGTGGCGGGGATGGGGGCGCCGTCGGCGGCCAGGTCGGCGGCCAGGACGTGGATTTTGGCGGCGCAGCCGGCGGCTAGGACTGGGTCGAGGCGGGCTGCCAGGAGGGAGCCCAGGAGGCCGGAGAGGACGTCGCCGGAGCCTGCCGTCGCGGCCCAGGACGTGCGGGTGCGGTTGACCAGGACGCGGCCGTCCGGGCCGGCGACGATCGTGGCGTGGCCTTTCAGGAGCACGACGGCGTTGAAGCGTTCGGCGGCCTTTCGCGCCGCGGCGACGCGGTCGGCGCCCACGGGGCCGGCCAGGCGTTCGAACTCGCGGTCGTGCGGCGTCAGCACGAGCGGGGTGTCGGGGTCACGGGCGTCCCACAGGTCCGGGTTGTTGGCGAGCATGGTGATCGCGTCGGCGTCGGCGCACACCGGCACACCGGCCTCCAGGACGGTCCGGAGAACGGCCTCCGCGCCCAACCCGGTGCCCAAGCCGGGGCCGACCACCCACGCCTGAACGCGGCCGGCGTCCGTGATCGACCCGGTGCAGATCGCCTCCGGCCACCGCGCCCGCACACCCTCGGCCGCCGCACCGGCGTACCGGACCATCCCGGACGTCCCCAGCAGCGCCGCACCGGTCGCCAGCACGGCCGCGCCCGGGTAGGTCGCCGAACCGGCGGCGACACCCGTGACGCCCTGCGTGTACTTGTCGTCCTCCGGCCCCGGCACCGGCCACGCCACACCGATGTCGGCGATGTCCAGTTCGACCAGGTCAGGCCCGCCCAACTCGCCGTCCAGCCCGATGTCCACCAGCCGCACGTCACCGCAGTCCGCCAACGCGTGCACGGGCTTCAGGCAGCCGAACGTCACGGTGGTGTGCGCGCGAACGGCCGGCCCGGAGACCGCACCCGTGTCCGGGTCGATCCCGCTGGGCAGGTCGACGGCGAGCACCGGCGCGTCGAGGTGCGCGACGTGTTCGGCGGCGTCCGGCCGGAGCGGACCCCGTGCGGACAAGCCCACGATGCCGTCGATCACCAGGTCGACGTCCGCCACTCGATCGACCACCCGACCGCCGACACGACGGAACGCGGCCAGACCCTCCGCGTGCACACGATCAGGTGTCAGCAGGACGGCCGACACCGCAACACCCCGTTTGCGGAGGTAGTAGCCGGCCCACAACGCGTCACCGCCGTTGTTGCCCGCGCCGACTAGCAGACCGACCCGCCGCTTGCCCGCGAGCAGCTCCGACGCCACGACCGCCACGCCGAACGCCGCCCGACGCATCAGCGCGCCCGGCGGCACCACCGCCATGACGCGTTCCTCCGCCGCCCTGACCCGTGCCGTAGTCCACAGACCCCGCATGGGGCCAAGCCTGCCCTACTCGACCGTGACGGACTTCGCGAGGTTGCGGGGCTTGTCCACGTCGTAGCCGCGGCTGCGCGCGATCTCCGCGGCCAACACCTGCAACGGCACGGTCGAGATCAACGGCTGGAGCAGCGTCGGCACCGCCGGGATCTCGATCAGGTGATCCGCGAACGGGCGAACCGTCTCGTCACCCTCTTCGGCGATCACGATCGTGCGCGCGCCGCGCGCCTGGATCTCGGAGATGTTCGACACCAGCTTCGAGTGCAGCACCGCCCGCCCCTTCGGCGACGGCATGATCACGACCACCGGCAGGCCCTCTTCGATCAACGCGATCGGACCGTGCTTCAACTCGCCCGCCGCGAAGCCCTCGGCGTGCATGTAGGCGAGTTCCTTCAGCTTCAACGCGCCTTCGAGCGCCACCGGGTAGCCGACGTGGCGGCCCAGGAACAGCACGGCCTTCGAGTCGGCCAGCTCACGCCCCAGCGCGCGGACCTGGTCGATCTTGCCCAGCACCTTCTGCACGGCGTCCGGCATGGCCTCCAGCTGGTGGAACTCCTGCGCCACCTCGTCCGGGTACTTCGTGCCGCGCGCCTGCGCCAGCGCCAGGCCGACCAGGTAGTTCGCCGCGATCTGGGCGAGGAACGCCTTGGTCGACGCGACACCGATCTCCGGCCCGGCGTGCGTGTAGAGCACGGCGTCGGACTCGCGCGGGATCTGCGCGCCGTTCGTGTTGCACACCGCCAGCACGCGGGCCTTCTGCGCGCGGGCGTGCCGGACGGCCTCCAGCGTGTCGGCCGTCTCACCCGACTGCGACACGGCGACCACCAGCGTGTCGCGGTCCAGCACCGGGTCGCGGTAGCGGAACTCGCTGGCCAGCTCGACCTCGACGGGCAGCCGCGTCCAGTGCTCGATCGCGTACTTGGCGACCAGGCCGGAGTGGTACGCCGAGCCGCAGGCGACGACGAAGACCTTGTCCACGTCCCGCAGGTCCTGGTCGGACAGGCGCTGCTCGTCCAGCACGATCCGACCCTCGCGGAAGTGGCCGCGCAGCGTGTTGGCCAGCGCCTCCGGCTGCTCCTCGATCTCCTTGAGCATGAAGTACTCGTGGCCGCCCTTCTCGGCGGCCGACAGGTCCCAGTTGACCGTGAACGGCTTGGCTTCCGCCGCCTCGCCGTCGAAGTCGGTCACGGTGTAGCCGTCGCGGTCGATCACCACGACCTGGTCCTGGCCCAGCTCGACGGCCTCGCGGGTGTGCTCGATGAACGCGGACACGTCGCTCGCGACGAACGTCTCGCCCACGCCGACGCCCACGACGAGCGGGGACGACCGACGGGCGGCGACGACCAGGTCCGGGTGTTCGGCGTGCGTCACGACCAGCGTGAACGCGCCTTCGAGGCGACGGACCACCAGCCGGACGCTCGCCGTCAGGTCGCCCTTGGTGTCGCCCTCGTCGTACGCGCGGGCGATGAGGTGCGCGGTGGTCTCGGTGTCGGTGTCGCTGGTCATCTCGACGCCGGCGGCTTCCAGCTCGGCGCGGAGGGTGGCGAAGTTCTCGATGATGCCGTTGTGGACGACGGCGACGCGCCCGGTGACGTCACGGTGCGGGTGCGAGTTCCGGTCGATCGGCGCGCCGTGGGTGGCCCAACGGGTGTGGCCCATGCCGGCGGTGCCCGCGAAGCCCTCGCGGCCGACCTCGTCCAGGCGTGCCTCCAGGTTCGTCAGCCGACCTGCCTTGCGTTCGACGGCCAAGCCGCCCGTGCCGTCGAGCACGGCGACGCCCGCCGAGTCGTAGCCCCGGTACTCCAGCCTGCGCAGCCCGTCGAGCACGACGTCGAGCGCCGACCGGTGGCCCACATATCCCACGATTCCGCACACGCCGCACAGAGTAACTAGACCAGGGCCGTCACCCTAAAGGGCCACTTCAGGACGTTTGCCCTGGTAGCGGACACTATTGGTGTAGACCAATCGGTGCGTGCGCGGCCCGGGCACGATCGACTACCGTTCGCGTGGTGAGCGGCTACTCGGCGAAGCAGGTGCTCGACCAGCTCAGCAGGCCGGGCGAACACCCCGTGCTGCGCGGCGACCTGGCGTTGGTGGGACTTCCGGGCCTGATCTACACGCCCGCGGTCGGGCTGGGACTGCCCGCGGTGGCCTTCGGGCACGGCTGGTTGCAGCCGGTCGACCGGTATCGGGCGCTGCTGCGGCACCTGGCGTCGTGGGGTTTCGTGGCGGCGGCGCCGGGGACCCAGCGGGGGCCGTTGATGTCGTCCCGGCTGTTGGCCGGGAACCTGCGGACCACGCTCGACATCTGCACCGGCGTGCGGCTGGGTGACGGCGCGATCAGCGTCGACGCGTCACGGCTGGCGGTGGCCGGTCACTCGATGGGTGGAGGCGCGGCCGTGCTGGCCGCGGCCGACGACCCGCGGGTCCGGGCCGTCGTGACGTTCGCCGCATCCGAGACCCGGCCGTCCGCGTTGGACGCGGCGAGGCGGGTGGCGGCGCCGGGGTTGCACCTGGCCGGCGGTGAGGACCGCATCGCGCCGCCCGTCGGGCACGCGGAGGCGATCGCGCAGGCGTGGCAGGGGCCGGTGCAGCTGCGGTCGTTGCCGAAGACCAGCCACCTGGGGTTCGCCGAGGGGCGGCACTGGAGCGAACTGCTGCTCGACGGCAAGGGCGAGCGGGCGACGCAGAAGCTCGCGCGGGCGCTGATGACGGCGTTCCTGCTGCGGATCCTCAAGGGCGAGAAGCAGTGGGACGTGCTGCTGGACGGTGACGTGAAGGGCGCCGCGCTGACCTACCAGCGCGGCGCGCTCGTCCACCGCTGACGTCCGCCGCTGACGCGTCAGGTCAGCCAGCTCTGGCCGCTGAGGTCGTCGTCGTCATCGACCGACGAGTGCCGACGACGTTGGGCGACCGGTGGCGGCGGGGGTGGGGGCATGGGCGGAGGGGGCGGCGACGCGGCCGGAATGGCGGCGGTTTCCGGCTCGTCGTCCTCCGGACCCAACGCCAGCTCCCCTGAGGGCTGCGGTCCGCGTTCCCACTGCGGTTTGCGCGCGGGCTGAGTGCCGGCGGTGGCGAGCTGCTGCGCCTTCTCCTGGAGCTTGGTGCGTTCGGCCGCCAGTCGCTCGTCGCGTTCCTTCGCCTCGGCGGCCAGGCGGGACTGGTTCTCCTGCAGGGCGCCGGTGACCTCGGCGTTGGCCCGCCGGAACCGCTCGGTCTGCTCCGCGAACGCCTGCTGCACCTTCGGGTCCACCACGATGACACCCACGGCTAGCGGCCTCCCTCTTCACCGAGCACGCCTTGGACGCGGCTCAGGCTCAGGTCATCGTCGAACAGCGACCCGGTGGTGCGCCACTGGCTCGGGCTGCGCTCGCTGTCGCCGCCGCCCTGCTGGCCGCCACCGGCCGGCGGGGCACCCATCATGCCTCCGGCCATGCCGCCTGCCATGCCACCGCCGGGCTGGCCGGCGCTGGTGCCCTCCTGCATGGACGGGAGGGTGGCCGACCCGGGCTGGGCCGCTTGGGAGGCGTTCGTGTCGGCGAGGCCGTGGTCCGCCGCGTTGGCGGACGGGCTGCTCCACGGGCTCTCCGCACCGCTTGGTGAGCCGCCGAGCATGGAATCGGCGCTGTCGAAGCCGCTCGGTCCGCCGAGCATCGAGGCGCCCGAGGTGGAGGTGGTGCCTTCGGTGTTCATGGGCGGCGGTTGGGAGAACGCGGCGTCGGACCGGGGTGCGAAGTCCTGGAAGGACGACGCTGACGCGGGTTCGGTGAAGCCGGGCGCGAAACCGGAGTCGGGGGCCGGCATCGTCCGGAAGCCGGAAGCCGCGCCGGCTTCGGCGGGCATCGCGCTGAAACCAGGGGCACCGCCGCCAGCGGGGACACCGACACCGGGAGCGCCGCCACCAGCGGGAGCACCGAAGCCAGGCCCCCCACCGCCCTCAGCGGGCATCGCGCTGAAACCGGGAGCACCGCCGCCACCGGGAACACCGATACCAGGGGCGCCGCCACCAGCGGGCGCGGTGAAGCCAGGAGCACCGCCGCCGTCCGCGGGCATCGCGCTGAAGCCGGGAGCCGCGCCGGCCTCGGCGGGCATCGTCGTCACCGGGTCGGTGAAGCTCGGCATCGGCCCGTCGGCGGGCATGGCGCTGAAGCCAGGAGCCGCGCCGGCCTCCGCGGGCATGGCGCCCAACGACGGTTCACCCATCGCGGGCAGTGGTGCGGCGGCGTCCATGCCCGGAATGCCTGCCACGCCCCTGTCCGCGTTGTCCTCGCCGAATTCGACGCCGTACTCCTGCGGTTCGCCCTTGCCGTCGTCCACAGTGAGGTTGATCTCACCGGTCAGCGGGTCGACCTCGGCGGTCAACGAGAGGCCGTCCAGCTCGATCAACGCCTTGCCGTCCGCACCGGCCTCGATCGGGATCGCACCGTCACCGGCGCCACTGCCGCCGACCCCGCCCCCCATCGGCGTGCCGGGCGTGCTGGGCGTGGCGCCCGGTGTGGAGGCAGTCGCGCCCGCCAGCGCACCGGCCAGCGCCGCCCCGCCGTTCTGACCCATCAGGGCCTTCGCGGCGTCCGGGTTGTTGCTGAAGTCGACGTCGTAGGTCTTCGGCGGGCTCTGCGGCGTGTCGACGGTGATCTTGACGTGGCCGTTCGCGTCCGGCTCGGTGACCTGGATCTCGTTGTCACCGCTCTTGATGGTGACGGTCTCCGGCGCTTCCTCGCCCTTGACGCCGTCGGGCTTGCCGCCGGGCTCCATGTCGGGCTTGCCGTCGCCGTCCAGGTCGTCCGGCTTGCCATCGCCGTCAGTGTCACCCGGCACGTCGGGCTTGCCGTCGCCGTCCTTGTCCAGCGGGTTCTCCGGCTTCGGCATCTCCGGCATGCCACCGCCCGGCGTGCCACCACCGGGCGTGCCGCCGCCTGGCGTACCCCCACCCGGTGTGCCGCCCGGCGTTCCGCCCGGGGTTCCGCCGGGCTGCTCGACCTTCTCCCGATCGCCGCCGTCCTCGCCGAACGCGGGCGGGTCGCCGACCTGGCCGAACGGCTGGTCCTTGATCTGACCTTCCAGCTGGCCGAACATCGTGTCGTAGGCGGTCTGGACGCCCATCTGCACGGTCTGGCAGTAGCCGTCGAACGCCTGCTTCTTGCCGTCGAACTCCTGGCACAGGCCGCGCAGCTTCTGCTTGGCCTCGTCCATCAGGCGCTGCCGGACCTCCTTGGCGTGGTCCGCCCACCCCATGAAGTTGCCGATGATGCCGCCGACCGGACCGCCGAGCACGATGCCGATCGCGCCGCCGATGAGCATGTCCGGAATTCCCGAGAACCAGTCACCGAGGCTGAAGTCGCTCTCGCTGATGTCACCGCGAGCCATTCGGATCTGCTTCTTCGCCTCGTCCACGGAAAGGCCGCCGCACTGCTCGGCGTACATGTCGTGGATGTGCTGCGCGAATTCCTTGACCTGCTGCTGGATCGTGGTCACGCCGGTCACGATGGTGCCCGGCGCGTTCTTCGTGTCCTGGATGAAGGTGCCGGCGGTGTTGAGGAACTTGCCGTTGTAGCCGTTCGCGGCGTTCGCGGCCTCGCCCTCCCAGGCCGCGAGCCCGTTCCACGCGGTGCCCAGGCCGTTCTGGTGGTTGTCCAGGTCCGCGGCCGCCTTGTTGATCTTCTCGGCGTCTTCGCGGAACTTGCCGAAGTCGATGTCGCGGACTTCGTCGTAGTTCTTGTAGATGTGACCCTGGAGGTCGGGGGCCTGGCCGTTGTGACCGGCGAGCGGCGCCGCCTCCTGGTAGATCGGGATGAACTTCTCGAAGAACCGCAGCCCGGGTGCGCCCGCGTCGATCAGCTCGTTGGAGTTGCCGAAGTCGCCGGTCTCGTTGAGCACCTTCTGCGTGCTGCCGAGCTCGCGCTCTTCCTTGGCCTCGGCGATGAGCTTGTCCGCGTCGCCACCCTCCACGGTCCAGTCGCCGTGCTGCATTTCCTGGCCGACGTTGTAGGCGACGCTCGCGCCCCCGGTCACCGGTGCGAGCAGCACACCGCCCGTGTGCTGCCAGAAACCGGGGTCGTTCGGCACGTCGACGTCGTTGGCCTCGGCGTAGCGCCGGACGTCCTCTTCGCTGCCACCGGCGCCCGCCAACGCGCGGACCAGCTGCTGCTTGGTCTCCGGCGTGACGTTGGGGTCGTCGAGGAGCTGCTTGATCTCGTTCTGGTCGGCCACCCGGTCACCCCTTGAACTGGTCGCTGGTGGCGGCTTCGTTGCTCTCGTACGTCTTCGCCACGTCCTTCAGGCGCAGCGCGACGTTACTGGCCTCTCGACCGAACGTCTCCATGCTCGCCTGGAGGCGGTCGAAGTAGACCTTGTACTTCGTCTCGGTGCCCTGGAACTTCCGGCCGACCTGGCCCGCGCCCACTGCCGGCGTCACCGAGTTCTTCAGCTGGATGATGTCCGCGCTGTGGTCCTCGTACTGCTTGGCAGCGTTCTGGAGTTCGCCCGGCCCAACACCGAAGCCCGCCATCGAATGCCTCCCCGTTTCCCCGGATCAGACGCCGGAAGACCTGCTCCGGTTCCGCGAACAGGGTGCCGGCTCAAGCCGGTCCGCAGACCGGGAACGGGAATTGCGGTTGCTCTGGCAAACGCGAATCCCACCCCGTCCGGCACCAGGTCGATCCACCTCTGCGATCTTTCTCAGCCTTGCGGTGGCGGCGGCCCGCCGGCGGGCGGACCGGGCGGATAGGGCCCCTGCGGCGACTGCCCAGGTCCTGGCCCGCCGGGACCTGGCTGACCAGAGCCAGGCCGGCCGTGGGTCGGGGGTGGGCCGTGACCAGAGGGTGGGCCGTAGCCCTGGGGTGGGCCGTGACCAGGCGGTGGGCCATAGCCCTGGGGTGGGCCGTAACCGGGTTGGCCAGGAGGTGGGCCGTAGCCGGGCGGAGGGTAGCCGTGCTGCTGGGGATGACCGGGCGCGTAACCCTGTTGCCGTTTGCGCTTCCTCGTCGTCGTCACCACGACGAGCACCACCACCGCGGCCACGAGGCCGAAGAAGATGATGATCAGCTCGAACGGTCCGACACTCAGCATCAGCGCGCCCCCCGACGTCGACGGTCAGCGCACCGAGGAAACCACACCGGCCAGCCGTTGGGCGGCGGATTCGGCCAGCTCAGGAGTGGCGGCCTCGACCATGACCCGGACCAGCTGCTCGGTGCCGGACGGGCGCAGCAGCACGCGACCGGTGTCACCCAGTTCGGCCGACACAGCGGCGACCGCCTCGTTGACCGCCTTGTCCGTCGCCACCGCCGCCTTGTCCGCGACGACGACGTTGATCAGCACCTGCGGCAGCCGGCGCATCACGCCCGCCAGCTCGGCCAGCGGCTTGCCGGTCTCCGCCATCCGCGCCATCAGGCGCAACGCGGTCAGCAGGCCGTCACCCGTGGTGGCGTGGGCGGGGAGGATCACGTGGCCGGACTGCTCGCCGCCCAGCGCGTACCCGCCCGCGCGCAGCTCCTCCAGCACGTAACGGTCGCCGACGGCGGTGGTCTTGAGGGTGATGCCGTGCTCGCGCATCGCCAGGTGCAGGCCGAGGTTGCTCATCACGGTGGCGACCAGGGTGTTGTCGGTCAGCTCGCCGTTTTCCTTCATACCGAGCGCCAGCACGGCCATGACCTGGTCGCCGTCGAGGTCGTTGCCGTCCGCGTCGACCGCGACGCAGCGGTCCGCATCACCGTCGTGCGCGATGCCCAGGTCGGCGCCGTGCTCGACCACGGCGGCGCACAGCTTCGCCACGTGGTTGGAGCCGACGCCGTCGTTGATGTTCAGGCCGTCCGGCTCGGTGTGGATCTCGACCACTTCGGCGCCCGCGCGGCGGTAGGCGTCCGGCGCGGCCACGGACGCGGCGCCGTTCGCGCAGTCCACCACGACTTTGAGGCCTTCCAGGCGGTGCGGCGTCACCTTCAGCAGGTGCTGCACGTACTGGCCTTCGGCGTCCTCGATGTCGCGGACGCGGCCGATGCCGGCGCCGGTCGGGCGGAACTCGCGGTCGCCGAGCTTCTGCTCGATCTCGTCCTCGACCGCGTCGGGCAGCTTGTGCCCGCCCGCGGCGAACAGCTTGACGCCGTTGTCGGGCATGGGGTTGTGCGAGGCGGAAATCATCACGCCGACGTCCGCGCCCAACGCGGACACCAGGTAGGCGACCGCGGGGGTGGGCAGGACTCCCGCCCGCAGGACGTCCGCGCCGGCCGATGTGAGGCCGGCCACGACAGCCGCCTCCAACATCTCGCCGCTGGCCCGCGGATCGCGGCCGACGACCGCGACCGGGCGGTGCGAGCGGTCGTGCTCGGCCAGCACGCGCGCCGCCGAGGCGGCGATGGACAGCGCGAGTTCGGGGGTCAGGTCCGCGTTGGCGAGACCGCGTACGCCGTCAGTGCCGAACAGCCGAGCCATGATCGCCGTGACCTCCATGGATGAACCAAGCACGCACGTCAGCGGAGCTGACAATTCAATTGCTGTGGCGGGGCCGACAGTTCGGGACCGCTGTGGCGGAGCCGGCAGTTCGGACCGCGGCAGTGGTGCCGACAGTTCGGACCGCCGTGTGACGACAATCGCAGAACAGCACCGGAAATGCACTGCGGGAGCAGCAGTTCGAGGAAAGAACTGACTGCTCCCGCAGGGATGGTGCTCGCCGAACCTGGTGAAAGGTCAGCGCTTGCTGTACTGAGGCGCCTTACGGGCCTTCTTCAGACCGTACTTCTTCCGCTCCTTGACCCGGGGGTCACGGGTGAGGAAGCCGGCCTTCTTCAGCACCGGGCGGTCCTCGGAGTCGACGGCGATCAGCGCACGCGCGATCGCGAGGCGCAGCGCACCGGCCTGGCCGGTGGTGCCGCCGCCACGCAGGGTCGCGATGACGTCGAACGTCTCCGGCTTCTCCGTCGTCACCAGGGGCTCACGGATGAGCTGCTGGTGCACCTTGTTCGGGAAGTAGTCGTCCATCGACTTCCCGTTCAGGGTGAACTTGCCGCTGCCGGGGAGGAGCCGCACGCGGACGATCGCCTGCTTGCGGCGACCGACCGTCTGCGCGAGGTGGTGCGCACCCGCGCTGAGCGTGTGCCGCACGACGGACGTGGGCTCGGCTTCGACAGCCTCGGCCTCGACGGCTTCGGTCGCCTCGACCTCGGGCGCCTCCGCGCTCTCGGCCTCCGCGCTCTCAGCCTCGGTGGACTCAGCCTCCGCGGCCTCCGCCTCAGGGGCTTCGACCTCGGTGGACTCCGCCTCGACGGCCTCAGCCTCGGGGGCGGCCTCCGCCTCGACGGCTTCGGTCTCGACGACGTCGGTCTCGACGGTGTCGAGCTCGGCCTCAGGGGTGGTCACGTCGCTGTCCTCGGTCTGCTTCTCGGTCACTGGGCGACCTTCTTGATCTCGAACGGCTGCGGCTGCTGGGCAGCGTGCGGGTGGTTCGGGCCCGTGTAGACCTTGAGCTTGCCCCCGATAGCGCGGCCGAGGCGGTTCTTGGGCAGCATGCCCTTGATGGCCTTCTCGACCAGGCGGTCGGCACGGGTGTCGAGCACCTCACCGAACGAGCGCTGGCTCAGGCCGCCCGGAAAACCGGAGTGCCGGTACACGAACTCCTGATCACGCTTCTTGCCTGTCAACGCCACCTTGTCCGCGTTGATGACGATGACGAAGTCACCGGTATCAACGTGTGGTGCGTAAGTCGGCTTGTGCTTGCCGCGCAGCAGCGTCGCGGCCTGGGTGGCGAGCCGACCGAGCACCACGTCCTGGGCGTCGATCACATGCCAGGTTCGGGTCACCTCGCCGGGCTTCGGGCTGTACGTGCGCACGGGTCTACCTCGTCGTCACTTGCGTCTGGGGTCATTGCGGCGGCTGCTCAGGCCAGAGACCCCAGGTGGGCAGAGGACCAGAACACTGAGGCACGCATAGTGCGCACCTAGTACCGCACAACAACGTAGGAAGATACCGGTTGAGGTCACCGTGGGTCAAAACGGCCCCTCCGAAACCGGCTCGCACCGGCCTGAACCGGCGGTAATACGGACGCGGGCCCCGGATCCTCGAGGATCCCGGGGCCCGCGAAGGGTCACTCGGAGGTGACCTGGTTCACCAACGACCCTCGTTCTTCTTCTCCGCGGCCTGGTACGCCTCGGTCGCCTGGGCGACCGCGAGGCCGATCTGGGCGAGCACCTGCTGGAGGCCGGCGGCAGACTCGTCCCAACGACGCTGCGCGTCCTGGTAGGTGCCCGACGCGGAACCTTCCCAGTTTGCGACGACCTGTCCGATGCGCGTCTTGAGGTTGTCCAGCTCGGAGTCGACCTTGCTGGCGTGGCCGCTGATGTCGCCCGCAGCGCTGCTCAGCCGGTTGAAGTCGACACTGATGTCCATGATCTCCCCTTGGAGGTAAAGTCAGAAAAGGAAAGCGAAAGAAAGGGTTGCCGCGAAGGGCAGACGGTGAATTCCGTCGGATCAGGTGCCGAGTCGGTTGGTGATGTTGGACATCTGCGACTCCTGCTCGAGTTCCTGCTCCATGTACGTGGCCGCGCTCTGGTCCATCTGCTCCGCGATGTCCATCAGCGCCTTCTGGAGCTTGTCGGCGTCCGCGTGGAAGCGCTCCATCAGCTTGGCGAACGCCTGGGCAGCGCCACCCTTCCAGGCGGGCATGAGGCCGTCGATCGTGTTGCCGAGCTGCGACAGAATGCCCTGGACCGCCTCGTTGGTGCTGACGATGTCCTTGGCGCCTTCGACGAGTGCGGGATGTCCGGCCGAGTAACCGCTCATTGGGTTGAACCCCCTGGGTCGTGAGATCAGGCGTACCTACTTGGTTCGTACGCCTCTTACGACGCAGACCCTGCCACGGTTGGTTCCACGCTGTCCCGACTTCTTCGGAAGTAGTTGCGGTTGTAAACGCACGGGTGACGCGACACCGTCAGTAGAGGATTCGCGCTTGCGAAAAGTCCTCGTCATCGCCACGTTCCGGGGGCAGTTGGCCGCTCGGGCCGGCAACCGCGCGGGAACCGAGCACGGGCCGTTCAGGTGCCGAATTTGCATTCGCGTCCGTTTGCTCTTGCGATTTGTCCGGCGCGAGCAGTTCGGCGGCCGGCGGCAGTTCCTCGACCGGCAGCCCCTGGTGCCTGCGGAAGCCGGTGGCGACGCGCTGCACGTCCGGGGAGGTGGCCGCGTGCCGGTCCGGCTGGACCTGCCGCGCCTTGGCCTGCTCGGCCAACTCCCGGTTCCGCTCGCGCTGGGCCGCGCTCTTCGCGCCGGCGGCGGCTGCCGCACGCCGACCTCTGGTCACCGCGGCGTCGAGGTCCGAGCGGAACCGGGCGAACGCCTCCGGGATGCCGGTCATCACAATCCCCACAAGGTCAGGTGGTCACGGTCAGCGTGCGGACGACCTGCTCGCACGCGGGGCGGACCCGGTCGCGCCCGTCGGCCGGGTACTGGCAGCCGACGCTGACCTGTACCTCGTCCTGGAACAGCACGTACCAGTCGATGGTGGCCGAACCCGCCTCTTCCCGGTAGTAAACGACATCCTTGGCCGCGAAGTTCGCGGAAGCGTCGAAACCGGACACGTTGGCGCGCTGGTCGTACTGGTCGCGCAACTCCGTTTCGGCGCGCGCCCGGTCCTGTGTGGCGTCATAGGTGAGCTTGCGCTCCTCGACCGCGATGACGTCCAGTTCCGATTCCGCGGATTCCGGTTTGAGCAGCACCTTGCGGGATTCGACCTGACCGCCGGTCTGCTGCCAGCCCGTCGGCGCGACGAAGCTGTAGTCGTATTGCGCGATGGTCTTCCCGTCGGCCGATGTCGTGGTGGTCGGCGACGGGGTGGTCTGCCCACCGGCTCCCGCGCCGCTCCTGCTGAGCGCGAACGCCACCGAGGCGCCGACGACCGCGAGCACCGCGACCACGATCGTCACGATCAGCGGCACCCGGCTCTTGCGCGGCGGCGTCGGTCGAGCGGACTGCGGTCCAGGGGCCTGCGGTCCAGGGGCCTGCGGTCTGGGTGGCTGCGGTCGTGCGGGCTGCGGGGGGAAGTAGGGCTGCGCGAACCCGGACGGCGGTGACGGCGACATGATCTTCCGGGTGATCTTCCGGGTCGTCTGGCCGTCGGTGATCTTCTGGGTGACGTCACCCCCGCCCGCCGGCAGCGCGCCGGTGCGCAACGGGTCCACGCTCACCGCCCGCAGCGCGCCCCGGGCCACCACAGTTTCCGGTTGGTCGATGCTCGTCGGCACCACGCCGGACTGGTCCAGCACCAGCCGGGCGACCAGCGGGATGCGGCTCGACCCACCGACCAGGAACACGCCGGCCAGCCCGCGCGGGTCGAGCCCGGCGTCGCGGACGGCCGTCACGACGAGCGCGGCGGCGCGGTTGAGCGGCGCGCTGATCAGGCGTTCGAGGTCGGTCCTGGTGACGTGGGCGTCTGCGAACGGCGGCGGCATCGGCACGTCGGTGTAGGCGTGCCGGGACAGCGTCTCCTTCGCTCCGCGCACGTCCTGGCGCAGCACCCGGCGCTTGCGGCGGTCGGTCATCTCCCGACCCTCCACGAGCTGCTGCCACGCGTCCGGGTCGCCCGGCGCGACCAGCGAGCCGACGTGCTCCAGCAGCGCCTGGTCGACGTCCGCGCCGCCGAAGCCGGGGTCGCCCATGGTGGCGAGCACCCGGAACGTGCTGCCCTGGCGGGCGACCACGCTGGCGTCGACCGTGCCGCCGCCCAGGTCGAGCACGGCCAGCGCCGCGCCGTCCTGGATGGCGTGGGTCGCCGAGTGGAACACGGCCGCGGCGACCGGTTCGGGCACCAGCCGGAGTTCCCGGCCGAGCCCACGGGCGGCTTGCAGGAGGACCCGGGTGCGGATCGCGCCCCAGTCGGCCGGGTGGGTGAGCACCAGCAGGTCGACCCGCGCACCGCCGGCGATGCGCCTCGCCTCGTCGACGGCTCTGGTCAACACGGCCCGCACGACGTCCACCACCGGCAGCACACTGCTGCCGAGCAGCAGCTCGCCCTCGTCGATGCGGCGTTTGGGGTGCGGCTCGTAGCGGGACGGGTCCACGGCGGCCTGGCGTTCCGCCTCCTGGCCGACGAACAGCGTGCCGTCCGCCGCGGCGAACACCGCCGAGGACATGATCGGCTGGCCGTCGACCACGACGACCTGCGGTTCACGGCCGTGCGGGGACATGGCGACGCAAGTGCTGGACGTGCCGAAGTCCACCGCCACGTGCAGGCTCATCCGTCATCCCCTCGTCGGCCGGGGCGGGCTCGCATATGCATACCTCACGGGCCGGGTGATCGGTCGGCTGGTCGTGCGATCGCCGCCGTGGCGCGTCCGAAGGCCTGCTCCATCCGCTCGACCGACTGCGCCGCCCCGACGTCCCGGTACTCCGCCAGTGCGGGCTCCAGGACGCGCAACGCCTCCTCTGGCCGCCCCAGGGCGAGGTGCGCCTCCGCGATCGCCGCGACGGCGCCCGGCGTGCCGATGTCCTCGCCGATCTCGCCGAACACCCGGTAGGCCCGTTCGGCCAGGGGCAACGCCTCGGTGGCGGCGCCGACCGCGAGCTTGACCGTGGCCGCCAGGCTCGACATGTACGCCACCGCCCTCATGTCCTCGAAACCGCTCAACAACTCGAGGGCGCGGTCGGACACCTCGAGCGCGCGGTCCAGGTCATCGTGGTCCAAGGCGTACCTGGCGATCCGGTAGAGCACGCCGACCTCGGGCAGCGGGTCGCCGAACTCCCGGGTCAGGGCCAGGGTCTCCTCGAAGCAGGGCAGCGATTCGGCATAGCGACCGGACGCGGCGAGCATCGAGGCCAGCTCGCGCAGGGCCGAGCAGTAGATCTCCTTGAGACCACTGCGCCTGGCCACGTCAACCGCACGGCGGGCCAGGTCGACGTCCGCTTTCCCGGTGTGCAGGTAGTCGTAGTGGACCACCGTCGCGAGGGCGATGGCCTCACCGGGCAGGTCGCCGATCTCCCGGAAACCCTCGGCGCAGTTGGCGATGCTCTCCACCAGCGAGTCATCCAGCACCCGCTTCGCCAGCTGCGACTGGATGGAGAGTTCCATGCGCCACCACAGCCTGCGCTCGCCGACCACGTCCGCGGTGTCCCTGGCCACCTGGTAGAGCTCGACCACGCGGTCGAACGGGATGTAGACGTCGAGGTGGGTCATCATCCGCTCGATCAGGGCGACGACCGGCCCGGCCCAACCGCGCCGGGCGGCCATCTCCACCGCGTGGACGAGCTGCGTCTGCTCGGCCACGAGCCAGCTCGTCCCGGCCTCCGTCAAGCGGGCGATCTCGGGAGCCGGGAGCAGTCGGGACGGCTCGATCGGATCCGGCGGCAGCTCGTCGACCGAGGAGGGCACCCAGTGCAACGCGGCGTCCACGAGCGTGGTGAGGGTGTCGATGTAGTCGCGCAGTGCCGCGGTGCTGCCGTCGTCGTCCCCGGCCAGTTCGGCGGCGTAGACGGCCAGGATGTCGTGCAGCCGGTAACGCGGCTCGCCGGTCGCGTCACAGCCCACGTCCTCCAACAGGTTGGCCTCGACCAGCTGCTCCACGGCCTGTTCCTGGTCGTCCAGGCCGGTGAGCGCCTTGACCACCCAGGACGCCACGTCGGTCGCGCCGAGCAGGCCGAGCCGGCGGAACGCGAGCGCCGCGTCCGGCGGCAGGGCCTCGTAGCTCAGCTCCAGGCTGGCCCGGACCTCCAGGTCGCCCGTCGCCAGCTCGTCCAGCCTGCGGCGTTCGTCGGCGAGCCGGTCGGCCAGCTTGGCCAGCGGCAACGACCGGCGTGCGGCCAACCTGGCGCCGACGATCCGCAGGGCCAGCGGCAGGCCGCCGCACGCCTCGACGATCGCCGCCGCGGCCGGGGCCTCCGCCGCTGTCCGGCGTTCGCCGATCATCCGCGACAGCAGGGCGAGGCCCGAGGCAGCCGCCAGCGGGTGCACCTGGAGGGGACGGATGCCCGGCAGACCGCCGAGCCGGTGGCGGCTGCTGATCAGCACGGCGCTGCTCGCGGTGCCCGGCATGAGGTGCCGCACCTGGTCGAAGCCCGCGGCGTCGTCCAGGACGAGGAGCACCGCGCGGTCGGCGATGCGGGACCGGAACGCGGCGGCGCGGGTCTCCAGCCGGTCCGGCATCGCGGCGGGGTTCAAGCCGACCGCCGTCAGCAGCTCGGCCAGCACCTCCGCGGGGTCGCGTGGCGCGGCGCCGGCGCCGTCCAACCGGACGAACAGCTGTCCGTCCGGGAAGTCCGCGCGCAACTCGTGCGCGATCCGGATCGTCAGGGTGCTCTTGCCGGTGCCGGGCGCGCCGGTGATCGCGACCACCGGCACGGCCGTCCGGGACGGGTTGGCGGTGAGCAGCGCCGACGCTTCCGTGCACACGTCGTCGCGCCCGATGAAGTCGGCCGTGTCCGGCGGCAGTTGGCACAGGGCGGTCCACGGTTTGAGCCTTGGCGTCGGCTCCGCGCCACCGACCAGCACAGTGCGGTGCACGGCGCGCAGGTACTCGCTCGGGTCGACGCCCAGCTCCTCCGCCAGGAGCTTGCGCACCGCGCTGAACGCGGCCAGCGCCTCGGCCTGCTGGTCGCTGCCGTGCAGGGCGAGCACCAACTGGCCCCAGAACCGCTCGCGCAGCGGGTACGCCCTGGTCAGCGAGCGCAGTTGGGGAACGAGCCCGCCGAACCGGCCCGCCGTGAGGTCCACCTCGATCCGGCGTTCGAGGACGACCAGCCGCTCCTCCAGCAACGGCTCGACCTCCGCCGTGTGCAGGACGTCGGACCGCACGTCCGACAGCGGCTCGCCCCGCCACAACGCGAGCGCCTCGGCGTACTCGCCGTTCGCCGCGAGTCGGCGGAAGCGGTGCAGGTCGAAGGACTCCGGATCGACATCGGCGACGTACCCGTGCGTCACCGTGCGGACCACGTTCGCGTCACCCAACGCCTGGCGCAGCCGCCGGACCACCATCTGCAACGTCGCCTTGGCCCGGTCCGGGTTCGGCGCGCCGTCCTCCCACAACCGGTCCACCAACGTGCCGACCGGAACGGGCTGATTGGCGCGCAACAACAACGTCGCCAACAACACCCGCGCCCGACCCGCCGGAATCGTCAACCGCTCGCCGTCGTGCCAGACCTCCAGCGGACCGAGCACGTTGAACCGCGTCCCGGTCGACGCGGGGACAGCGGTGGAAGAGGGCGACGGCTGTGCCGGAGGTGCGACGAGCCCGGGTGCCGTGAACCGAGTCGCCATACCCCTCCTTGGACAATCCCACTTTACGACTTTCGGCCGTGGCGCGAGTACAGCGGAACCGTGCCCAAGGGGTCGCGGTAGGCGATCCCAGGTGCACTACAACCCCCTCAACCGCACACGGATCCGGTTGGCCGCCGCGGACGTCTCGGGCCACAACGCCAGCGCCTCCGTCAGGCACTCCCGCGCACCCGCCACGTCACCCATCGCCGCCAACGTCCGGGCCAGGTTGTCCAGCGCCGCAGCCTCGGTGGTGTGATCGCGCGCCTCGACGGCCTTCGCCTGGGCACTGCGGTACGCCCGCACCGCGTCGTCCACCCGACCGGCGGCGGCGAGCGCGTTCCCGTAGTTGTCCAGGAAACGCCCCATGACGACCGGGTCGTCGGTGCCTTCCACCAACCGCAGCGCCTCCAGGCTCACCGCGACCGCCTCGTCGCCACGCCCGCAGGCCGCCAACGCGCCGGACAGCGTGTTCAGCGTGATGGCCTCCCCCAGCCGTTCACCGACCTCGACCAGGATGCGCCGCGACTCCTCCAGCAGCCCGATCCCCTTCTCCGACTCCTGCCGGCGGAGGTGGCAGATGGCGAGCGCGTTCAACGCCAGCCCTTCGCCCCGCCTGTCGCCGGTCGCCCGGCGGATGTCCAGGACCTCGTGGCAGAGGGGGATCGCGTCGTCGTACCGCTCGGCATCGCCGTAGGTCACGGCCAACGCGTGCGCCGTGAACGACCGCGCAGTCGGGTCGTCGATCGTGTGCGCCGCCGCGATCGCGATCTCCAACACGGGAATGGATTCGGCGAACCTCTTGGCGAGGTCGAAAAAGGCCCATTGCGCCACCGGGAGTCGCCACGCGTACTCGACAAAACCGGATTCCGCCGCGCACCTCGTCGCGGCGGCCAGGTTCGCCTGTTCGACTTCACACCACTCCAGCGCCTGCCGACGATCGGCGAACTCCAGCGCCCGCTCGCGCGACGTGCCGGTGCTGACGTCGGGACGAAGGCTGCGAAGCAACGCGGTCGCGTTGAGCGAGGTGTCGATGTAGAAGTCCAACAGGCGGCGCATCGCCGCGCGCCGCGTCTCCTCGTCGTCCTCCGCGAGCGCCTTGGCCGCGGCGTACTCGCGCAGCAGGTCGTGCGACGTGAAACGGCCCGCCGCCGGCTGCCGCACCAGGTTCGCCCGCACCAACGTGCCGAGCAGCCGCCGCGCGCCGACGACGTCGCAGCCGAGCAGCGCGGCAGCCGCCGCGGTCGAGATGTCGTCACCCGGCACCATGCCGAGCAACCGGAAAGCCGCACGGGCGTCCGCGGCCAGCCCCACGTACGACAAGTCGAACGCGGCACGCATGGCGAGTTGTTCGTCCCCCTCGATGGCCAGCGCGTCCAGGCGGTCCTCACCCCGCAGTTCACCGACGTAGCGGGCGAGGTCGAGGGCCGGCCGGCCGGCCAGGTGCGCGCCCGCGATCCGCAACGCGAGGGGCCAGTGGGCGCACGTCTCGGCCAGGTCCGCCGCCGCCTCGGGCGCCGCGTCGAGCACTTCGACACCCAGCACCCCGCCCAACAGCGCCAACGACTCGTGCGGACGCAGGGGCTCGATGACGAACGACCGGGCGCCGTCGCCGGCGACCAGCCCCGGCAGACCCTCCCGACTCGTCACCAGGACCGCGCAACGGGGATGCCCCGGCAACAGCAGCCGCACGTCGTCCGCCTGGCGCACGTTGTCCAGCAACACCAGCACCCGCCGGTCCCCGAGCAGCGACCGGTACAGCGCCACCTGCTCCTCCGGGTCACCCGGGACGTCCTCGGCGGCGATCCCCAACGCCCGGAGGAACCGCGGCAGCACGACCGTGGCGGTGACCGCGGACGAAGGCGAATAGCCGCGCAGGTCCGCGAAGAGCTGCCCGTCGGGGAAATCGTCCAGCAGCAGGCGGGCGACGTGCACCGCCAGCGCCGTCTTGCCGATGCCCGGCGCCCCGGAGATCAACGCGAGCGGCACGCGGGCGCCGTCCGCCGACAGCAGGGCGGTCAACTCCGCCACCACCTCGGCGCGACCGACGAACTCGGGCACGGGCGGCAGTTGGCGCGGCACCACGCCGCTCGACCGTTCCGGCGCCACCCGGCCCGCCAGCACCGCGGCGTGCAGCTCCCGGAGCGCACGACCGGGGTCGATCCCCAGCTCGTCCGCCAGCCTCGCCCGCACCGCCTCGTACGCCGCCAACGCGTCAGCCTGCTGACCGGCGCCGTGCAGCGCACGCACCAGCTGACCCCAGAACCGCTCGTGCAACGGGTACCGGGCGGTGAGCACCCGCAGCTCGGGCACGACGTCGAGCGACCGCCCGGCGTCGAGGTCGGCTTCGACCCGCTTCTCGGTCACCGCGAGGTGTTCCTCCAGCAGCGGGGCGACCTCGTCGCGGTGCAGCGAATCCGACCGCACGTCCGACAGCGGCTCACCGCGCCACAACGCCAACGCCTCGGCGTACCGGCGCGCCTCCACCAACTCCCGGTAGCGGTGCAGGTCCAAGCTCCCCGGCGGCACGTCGGCGACGTACCCACCGGCGGCCGTGCGCACGACCTGGACCGACCCCAGCGCCTGCCGCAACCGCCGCACGACCATGTGCAGCGTCGCCTTGGCCCGTGACGGGTCGGGCGGCGTGCCGTCCCACAGCCAGTCGACCAGGACGTCGACCGGGACGACCCGGTTGGCGCGCAACAACAACGCGGCCAGCAGGATGCGCGCGCGTCCGGCCGGGATCGGCACGACCCGGCCGTCGACCTTCACCTCCAGCGGTCCGAGGACACCTAGTTCGACCGACACGACCCACCTCGACCCCACCGACACGGCACACCGGCATCGTGACAGCGCGGCGTGAGTGGACTGTGAGGGCCACCGGTCACAGTGGACACGTTCACCGCCGGCACCCCAACGGGGTGCACCGGACCGGCAGTCCGATCAAGGGGGGAATGCCGGCCCGGGCCGCCGGTGGGTCGTCGGGGGGCGACGCACCGGGGCGACCCCGCGCCGGGGTGACGGCCGGTCCCGCGGGGTCCTCGACACCTCTCCGTCGAGGGCCCCACGGGACCGAAACAGCAGTCGTCACGGCAGACCGTCCACTTTCACCCGCACGGACTCCGCGGTGCCGTGGCCCAAGTCGTCCAGGATCACCAACGCCTCCTGCCACACCGCACGCGCCGCGTCGTGGTCACCGGCCACCACGTACGTGTCGCCGAGCCGTTCGAGCGTCGCGGCCTCCTCGTAGCGGTCGCCGCTCTCCCGGTACCTCGGCAGCGCCGCCTGGTAGCAGCGGACGGCCTCGGCCAGGTCGTGCATGCGGTGGTGGATGTAGCCGAGGCTGTCCCACGTCGCGGCCTCCGCCAGCACGTCGTTCACCTCGCGGAACAGCACCAGGGCCCGGCCGCAGTCGGCCAACGCGCGGTGCAGGTCCTCGCCGAGCATCGCCCTGGCCCAGCCGACGGCGTTCAGCGCCCTGGCCGTGCCCGCGCGATCACCCAGCGCCTCGAACACCTCCAGTGCCTGCTCCGCGTGGTGCAGGGCGTCGTGCAGCCGGTCCGCCGCCTCGTACAGGCCGGCGAGGTGGCGGTGGATGTGCGCCTGGCTCTGCCGGTCGCCCAACTCCCGGGCCAGCTCCAGCGCCGCGGTCAGGTTGGCCTCGGACGCGGCGAACCGGCGCAGCGGGATCATGATCCGGCCCAGGCCGCGGTGCGTCGAGGCCAGCGCGACCCGGTCGTCCAGCCGCTTCGCCGCGGCCAACGCGATCTCCAGGCACCTCGCCTGCTCGTGCCAGAACGAGCGCAGCCGGGCGAACGCCGTGGTGGTCCACGCCAGCTGCCAGGCGTGCGTGTCGAAACCGTGCGCGGCGGCGTGACCGACCGCGGCCATCAGCGACCCGTGCTCGATCTGGAACCACGCCAGCGCGTCGGCCCGCTCGGTCAGCTCCGGCACGACCACGCCGGGCGCCGGATCGGCGAACGCGATCTCCTCACGCTGCGAGTACAGCAGCCGGTCGGCGTTGTTGGCGGTGTGCAGGTAGTGGTCGAGCACCCGGCGCATGGCGTCACGCAGACCGCTCTGGTCCTCATGCGCAACAGCGAGATCACGGGCGCACGCGTGCACCAGGTCGTGCAACGCGAAGCGGCCCGGCACCTGCTCCGAGATCAGGTGCAGCCGGCTCAGCTCGCCCATCAGCCGACGGGCCTCGCGCGGGGGCACACCGGACAGGCTCGCCGCCGCCGGTATCGACACCTCCCGGCCGGCGTGCACGCCGAGCAGCAGGAACATCCGGGCCGCCGGCGGGCTCAGCCGCTCGTAGGACCAGGAGAACACCGTCTTGACGCTGGCCGTCGCGTCCCCCGTGTCCAGCGCTTCCAGCCGGGTCCGCTCGTCGGCCAGCTCGCCCGCCAACGCCCGCAGCCGGAAGTCCGGGTGCGCCGCCGCCCGAGCCGCGACCACCGACAGCGCCAACGGCAGGCCCGCGCAGTGCCCGATCAGCTCGCGCACCGCGTCCGGCTCCGCGGCCACCCGCTCCCGGCCGAGCTGCCGCTCCAGCAGCGCCGTCGCGTCCTCGTCCGACAGCACGTCCAGCGGCAACGGCCGCGCGCCCTCGCGCACCACCAGCCCGTCGAGCTGGTTCCGGCTGGTCACCAGCGCCAGGCAGCGCGAACCGCTGGGCAGCAGCGGGCGCACCTGCTCGCTGTCCGCGGCGTTGTCCAGCACCACCAGCACCCGGCGCTCCGCCAGCAGGCTCCGGTACAGCCCGACCTTCTCGTCCAACCCGGACGGAACCCTGTCCCGTGCCACCCCCAACGCCCCGAGGAAGCCGCGCAACGCCTCGTCCGGGCTCATCGGCACGCCGGTCGGGTCGAACCCGCGCAGGTTCACGTAGAGCTGGCCGTCGGGGAACCGGTTGCGGCTCTGCCCCGCCCAGTGCAATGCCAACGTCGTCTTGCCGACGCCCGCCGTGCCGTTGATCGCGGAGATCACCACCGTGCCGCCCGCCGGAGACGTGTCCAGCAGCGCCCACAACGCGTTCAGCTCGTGCTCGCGCCCGACGAAGAACCGCGTGTGCATCGGCAGCTGCCGCGGCGCGGGCGTGCCCGACCCGTTCGGCGAGTTCGGCGTGCGCACGGTGATGTCCGGTGCGGCGGTGAGGATCCGCTGGTGCAGCTCCTGCAACCGCGGGCCCGGGTCGACGCCAAGCTGCTCGGCCAGCAACTCGGCGACCGAGCGGTAGGCGGCCAGCGCCTCGGCCTGCCGGTCCGATCTGGACAGCGCCTCCATCAGCTGACCCCAGAACCGTTCCCGCAACGGGTGCTCGCGGGTCAGCGAACGCAACTCCGGCACCACCTCGGCGGCCCGGCCCGCGGCCAGGTCGGCGTCGAGCCTGCGTTCCAGCGCGTCGAGGCGTTCCTCCAGCAGCGGCACCACGTCCTCGCCGTGCAGCACGTCCGACGGCACGTCCGACAGCGGCGCGCCCCGCCACAGGTCGAGCGCCTCGGTGAACCGGTCCCGGCCGACCAGGTCGCGGAACCGGTGCAGGTCCAGCGCGCCCGGCGGCACGTCCGCCGCGTACCCGCCGGTGGCCGTCCGCACCACGTTCGCCGCGCCGAGCGACTGGCGCAGCCGCGTGACCACCATGTGCAGGGTCGCCCTGGTGCGGGCCGGGTTCACCGACCGGCCGTCCCACAGCCGGTCGACGAGGTCGTCCATCGGGACCACGCGGCCGGCGCGCAGCAGCAGGCTGGCCAGCAGCACCCGCGCCTTGCCCGTCGGCAGTGGCACCTGCCTGCCGCCGTGCCAGACCTCAAGGGGCCCGAGCACCTTGAACTCAGTCTTCACGCGCCTCCCCCTCGGTCCGGCCGCGGCACGCCCGGTGAGGCGACCGTGGCCCGCTTGTGAGGGATGCTCACCGGGAGCGTTCCCAGCGGCACCTCACCCCCGGGATTCCCACTACGCGGAGTGCGTCGCCACCGCCACTTCCGTCACATGCAGGCCGGAGCATAGAGCAGCGAGCCGCCATCGGAGAGGTCACCGTGAGGCGAATGTGAGAGGCGCCCGGCACAGTGACCGGCGTTCACCACGGGCCGACGCCCGGGCGCGCACCCTCCGTCCGCTCAGCGCGAAACTCCGAACCTTCGACGCCAGAACGCCAAAACCGCCTAAAACGCCCAAAAAACCCAAGGCAGCACGGCGGCACCCGGAACGCCCGAAACTCCGCGAAACGCGAAAGGCCCCGCCGAAGCAGGGCCTTCCACGGTGTCCGGGGACTACTCGGGGTCGATCCAGGCGACCTGGATGCGCTGCTGACCCAGCTTGCGGGTGACCAGCGTGCCCCGGCCGGGAGGCTGCGGCGACGCCTTGAGGTTGCCCACGATGGCGCCCTCCTCCTTCGAACCGGAGCCCACCATGATCGGCGCCGAGATCTCCTTCAGCTTGCCCAGGATCGGGTCGTACATCGCCCGCGACGCGCCACCCATGCGGCGCACCGCGATGACGTGCAGACCGACGTCCTTGGCCTGCGGGATGAACTCCGCCAGCGGCTGCAACGGGTTCTGCCCGCCCTGCGGCGCGACCAGGTCGTAGTCGTCCACGACCACGAACAGCTCGGGGCCCTTCCACCAGGAGCGGTTCTTCAACTGGTCCTGGGTGACGTCCGGACCGGGCAGCCGGCCCACCATCGAGCCCCGCACGTCCTTGATCATGTCCGTGAGCTGCGCCGACGACACCGCGTAGGACAGCAGGTGGTCCGTCTCGATGTAGCCGAGCATCGTGCGCCGGTAGTCGACCAGCATGATCAGCGCCTCGGACGAGGTGTAACTGGTCATGATGCCGCGCACGATCGTGCGCAGCAGGTTGGTCTTGCCGGACTCGCCGTCGGCCAGGCACATGAAGTGCGGGTCGGCGTCGAAGTCCAGGTACACCGGCGCCAGCTCGTCCTCGTTGACGCCGACCGGCACCAGGTGGCCCCGGTTCGGGCGGGCCTGCTGGATCTGGCCCATGAAGTCGCCGTAGGGCAGCACGTCGGGCAGCAACCGGACCTGCGGCGCGCGCTTGCCGCGCCACGCGGCGTTGACCTTGGCGATCATGTCCTGCACGCCGGCGGCCACGTTCTCCGCGTCCGAGGACGCGTCGATGCGCGGCAGCGAGGTCAGGAAGTGCAGCTTCTGCGGCGACAGACCGCGACCCGGCCGGCCGGCCGGGATGTTGACCGCGACCTTGCGGTCCACCTCGGACTCGCTGGGGTCACCGAGGCGCAGCTCGAACCGGGTGCCGAGCAGGTCCTTCATCGCGGGCCGGATCTCCGCCCACCGGTTCGCCGCCACGACCACGTGCACGCCGTACGACAGACCCTGCGCGGCCAGCGCCTGCACCATCGGCTCCAGCGCCTCGAACTCCTGCCGGAAGTTCATCCAGCCGTCGACCAGCAGGAACGCGTCACCGAAGTTGTCGTCGCGGATCTCGCCGCGCCGCTTGCGGTTGCGGAACTCGACCATCGAGTCGATGCCCTGCGCCCGGAACCGCTGCTCGCGCTCGGCGATCAGGCCCGACAGCTCGGCCACCATCCGGCGCGCCTTGTCCACGTCCAACCGGCTGGCGAAACCACCGACGTGCGGCAGGTTCTCGAACGCGGCGAGCGTGCCGCCACCGAGGTCGAGGCAGTAGAACTGCACTTCCTCGGGGGTGTGCGTCAACGCCATGGACGTGACCAGGGTCCGCAGCATCATCGACTTGCCCGACTGCGGACCGCCGACGAACGCGCCGTGGCCGGACGCACCGGAGAAGTCCGCCCACAGCAGGTCGCGCCGCTGTTCGAACGGCTTGTCCACCACGCCGAGCGGCACCTGGAGCTTGCCGTTGGAGAAGAACCCGGGCGCGGTCAGACCGCGGTCCTCGGTGGCCTGCAACGGTGGCAGCAGGGTGTCCAACGACGGCGGGTCGCTGAGCGGCGGCAGCCACACCTCGTGCGCCGGCGGGCCCTGGCCCACCAGGCGTTCGACGATGACTTCCAGCTCGGACGGCTCGTTGCTGTCGTCTTCCTTCTTCTCCTGCTTGACCGGTTCGAGCGGCCGGACCGGCTCCTTGGGGATCTCGATGTAGTCCGGCACGAAGTACCGGGGCCGCTTGTCGCTGCTCACCGGCGCGGACGGGCCCGCGACCTGCAACCCGGCGGGCCGGAACGGGCCGGACACGTACAGCGCCTTGAACCGCGTCAGCGGCGAGCCCTGCACGCCCAGGTACCCGGAACCCGGGATGGGCGGCAGCTCGTAGGCGTCCGGCACACCGATCGCGGCACGCGACTCGGCCGCCGAGAACGTCTTCAGACCGATCCGGTACGACAGGAACGTGTCCAGACCGCGCAGCTTGCCCTCTTCGAGGCGCTGCGAGGCCAGCAGCATGTGCATCTGGAGCGACCGGCCGACACGACCGATCTGGAGGAAGATGTCGATGAAGTCCGGCTTCGCCGTCAGCATCTCGGAGAACTCGTCGATGCAGATGAACAACGCCGGCAGCGGGTCGAGGTCGGCGCCGTTCTCACGGGCCTTCTCGTAGTCCCACACGTTCTTGTAGTTGCCCTTGGCGAGCACTTCCTGCCGCCGGGACACCTCGCCCGCGATGGCGTCCTTCATCCGGTCGACCAGGGTCAGGTCTCCGGCCAGGTTGGTGATCGTCGCGGCGACGTGCGGCGCCTTGTCCAGGCCGAGGAACGTCGCGCCACCCTTGAAGTCGACCAGGATCATGTTGAGCGAGGTCGACGAGTGCGTGGCCAGCATGCCCAGCACCAGCGTGCGCAGGAACTCGGACTTGCCGGAACCGGTCGCGCCGATGCACAGGCCGTGCGGGCCCATGCCCTCCATCGCCGCTTCCTTGATGTCCAGCTCGACCTGCTGACCGAACTCGCCGATGCCGAACGGCACCCGGTAGCGGTCGCGCACCGGCCGTGGCCGCCACGCGCCCTGCACGTCGAAGGTCATCGGGTCGCCGGGGATGCCCAGGAACTCCAGCAGCGGCGGGTTGTTGCTCATCGACAGCGGGTCCTCGTCGCTGCCGCCCGCGTCCACGCCGCCGATCCGGTACGGCGAGATCCGCCGGGCCAGCGCCTCGGCCTCGACCACGCTCAGCCAGTCCGGCCCGCCGAACCACTCGACACCGCTCGCGCTGCGCGCGCCGAGCTTGCCGTCCTCGATCACCAGCCGCAGGCCGCGGCGGGCGGTCAGGTTGCCCAGCGACTCGGACAGGTCCAGCAGCGTGACGCCGACCAGGCCCTCTTCCAGGATGATCTGCTCTTCCCGGGTGACGTCGCCGTCGTCGATCACGATCACGATGTGCGGCTGGTCGGCGGGCGGCGGCGCGTTGCGGGTGAACCGCTGCCGGTCGCGCAACTGCTCGTCCAGCATCTGCTCGACCTCGGCCAGCGAGCTCGCCATCATCCGCATCTGGCCGATGCCGTCCACGATCTGCGGGTGCTGCACGTGCGGCAGCCACTTCATCCACTCCCACTGGGCCTTGGTGCGGCCGGTGGTGACGACCGCGATCAGCAGGTCGTCCGGTGAGTGGAAGGTCGCCATCTGGGCCAGCAGCGCACGGGCGAGGCCGCGCTTCTCCTCGATGTCGCCGAGCAGGCCGACGGCGGCGAAGCCGCGCAGCGCGATGGAGATCGGCAGGTCGGGGACCAGCGAGTGGGCGCGCACGAACCGGCGCAGCGCCAGCGTCGCGATCGGCTCCAGCTCCTCGACCGGACCGGTCTGCGGCGGCACGAGCCGGGTGGCCAGCCGCTGCGAGCCGCGGCCCGCGCGCAGGTGGCAGAAGTCGGGGTCGTTCTGCCGGCGTTCCCACATCCGCCGGGTGGTGGCCAGGGACCACAGCATCTGCGGGTCGGGGTGGACCCACTCGCGCTCGGCGCGCTGCTCGTTCGCGGCCTCACGGGCGCGGTCCCGCATCTGACCGAGGTACCGCAGGTAGTCCTTGCGGTCCTCGTTCATCTCGGCCTTCTTCTGGCCCTTGCCGCCGCCCATGCCGCCCGCCATCATGCCGATGGTCGAGATCAGCATCATGCCCGGCATGATCATCGCCGCCGGGCTGCGGGCGCTGGACTGGAACATCAGCACCATCATCCCGACGGACGACACGATCATGACGACCGGCAACGCCTTCATCATGATGTTGCCGGGGATGACCCGGGGCACCTCGGGTGGCGGTTCGAGGTGGACCTCACCGCCCGGCGGACGGGGAGCGGCGAGGCGTGCCGTGCGCTTGAATTGCAGCGTGCTCACCTGACAGGCACCTCTTCAGCGTCGATCCCGTTGCGATCCTCCCGACCCGGAGGACCGGGCAGACGGGTGGGCCACCAGCGGTGCGCTCCACCCGTGGCAACCGACACTATGTCGCATCGGAAGCCCGCACGGCGGGGGGTCGGTGAAATCCGCGTCCCAACCTGTTGTGCGGAACGGCCCTGCCGGGGCGTCCGCTGAGGCCATACTGTGTCCGCTCCGATGGGGCGGACCGAAGCACGTCCGACCGGACCAATAGGGTCCTGGACGGACCCACAAGCACACACTCATGACTTAGGGGGCGCTGGTGGCGACCGGTACGACGGTGTTCAGCAGGGTGACGGTGGTTGCGCCGCGAACGCGTATCGACGTCGCGCTGCCGGCCGACGTGGCGGTGGCCGACCTGCTGCCGATGCTGCTGGACATGGCCAAAGAGGCCACTCCGGACGGTGGCGTGCGACACGGCGGGTGGGCGCTGGCCAAGCTGGGCGACAGCCCGCTGGACCCCAGCCGCACGCTCGCGTCGCTCGGCGTGGTCGACGGCGAGCTGCTCCAGTTGCGCAAGCGCAACGAGAACCCGCCGCCACCGCTGTACGACGACGTGGTCGACGCGATCGCCGAGTCCGACCCGGACAGCTTCCGCCCGTGGACCAAGGACACGGCCCGGCGCTACGGCCACCTCGCGGGCGCGTTGGCCCTGATCACGGCCGCGGTCGCGGTGCTGATGGCCGGTCCGTTCGGCGGCGGCGGCAACCTCGGGCCGGCCATCGCGGCGGGCGTGGTGGCCATCGCGGCGCTGGCCGCGGGCGCCGTCGTGGCGCGGTCCTACAACGCGACCGGCACGGGCGTGCTCATCGCCGCGGCCGGCGGCCTGCCGATGGCGTACGTCGCGGGCCTCTACATCGTGCCCGGCCCGCTCGAACGGCCGAGCCTGCTGCTGGCCAGCGTGCTGGTGCTGATCTTCGCCTCGGCCGCGATCATGCTGATCGGCCGGGGCATCACGGTGTTCATCGCCGCCGCCACGGCCGGCGCGCTGAGCGCCATCGCGTTCCTGATCGGCATCTTCGTCGACCACCCGATGCACGGCATCGCGGCGGCGACCACGGCCGTCTCGCTGGCGATGCTGTCCGCGCTGCCCCGACTCACCATCCAGCTGGCCAAGCTGCCGCTGCCGACCGTTCCGGGCAGTGCCGAGGACCTCAAGGAGGACACCGGCTTCCCGGAGTACTCCGTCATCGAGCGGCGCACGGCGAACGCGCACGAGTACCTGACCGGCATGATCATCGGCTGCGGCGGCATCGCCGCCCTGTTCGCCGTGATCGCCGCGGGCAACGGCTCCATCTGGGGCCCGCTGCTGGCGATCGTGGTGACGCTGGTTCTGCTGCTGCGCGGCCGGTCCTACGCGAACGGCGCGCAGGCGGTGGCGCTGCTGGCCAGCGGCATGGTCGCGGGCGCGGGCGTGCTGCTGGGGTGGCTGGTGCAGTCCTCTCCGGGCGACCGGCTGCTGTGGGTGTTCGGCACCCTCGTCGTGCTCGGCGCGGGCGCGCTGGTGCTCGGCGTGATCTTCCCCAGCCAGAAGTTCTCCCCGGTGCTGCGGCGCACGGTCGACGTGCTGGAGGCCATCCTGATCGCCGCGGTGCTGCCGCTGGCGCTGGCGGTGATGGACCTCTACGTGGCCATGCGCCAGCTCATCCCCGCGTGAGGCCCTGATGCGCATCCGAAGGATCGCCGCGCTGGCCGCGGTGACGGTCACGCTCGTGAGCGCGCCCGGCGCGTACGCGCAGCCGACCACGACCAAGAACCAGGACAGCCGGCCGAACTCGCAGCCGCCGCCCGTCGACAGGAACTTCCTCAGGGGGTTCGCGGACCCCAGGGAAGACGTCGACTACAAGAAGAAGACCCAGTGCATCACCTCGGGCACGGGTGACAAGCGGATCCCGCGCAAGCCCTGGGGCCAGATGCAGCTCCGGCTGGAGGAAGCGCACCGCTTCGCCACCGGCAAGGGCGTCATGCTGGCGATCATCGACACCGGCGTCAACGACAAGCACCCGCGGCTCGCCGGCCGGGTCACGCCGGGTGGTGACTACGTGGAGACCGCCGAAAAGGGGGTCGTCGACTGCGACGGCCACGGCACCGAGGTCGCGGGCGTGGCGGCGGCGAGCCGGGACGACGAGACCGGTTTCGTGGGCGCCGCACCCGACGCGAGCTTGCTGGCGATCAGGCAGACCAGCGACAACTACGAGTACAAGGACCCGGGCAACGTCGACAACCGGGCGACCGCGGGCAAGGTCGGCACCCTGGCGCAGGCCATCGTGACCTCCGCGACCAGGGGCGCGAAGGTCATCAACATCTCGCTGACGTCGTGCGCGGCGCCGAGTGAGCCCAGCAACCCGGAACGCGAACTCCAGGCCGCGATCGACTGGGCGGTGAAGGACAAGGACGTCGTCATCGTGACCGCGGCGGGCAACCTCGGCCAGGAAGGCGGGTGCGGGGCGCAGAACGACAACCAGGACCCGAAGAACGTCAAGGTCGTCGCGTCACCGCCGTGGTACGCCGACAACGTGCTGTCCGTCGGGTCGGTGAACATCAACGGCGATGTGTCGTCGTTCTCCGTGTGGGGACCGTGGGTCAGCGTGGCCGCGCCGGGCGAGGACATCGTCACGCTCGACCCCGCCGGCAACGGCCTGACCGACGCCACCACCAACGCCAACGGGCAGCCCACCCCCATCCAGGGCACCAGCTTCGCGTCGCCGTACGTGGCGGGCGTGGTCGCGCTGGTGCGGGAACGCTTCCCGCACCTGAACGCGCACCAGGTGATGGACCGGATCAAGTCCACCGCACAGCACCCGGGCAACCCGAACGGCCGGGACCACAAGGTCGGCTACGGGATCATCAACCCGGTGGCGGCGCTGACGGCCGAGCTGCCGTCCGAGCGCGAGGGCGCGAAGCCCGCGGCGCCCAAGCAGCTGCTGACGACCCTGGACCCGCCGGACCCGCCGAACAACGCGCCGATGATCGTGGCGCTGTCCGGCACGGGCGCGGGCGTCGGGCTCCTGCTGCTGACGCTGTTCATCGTGCACACCGTCAGCCGCAACCGGGACAAGCGAGCCACCGTCCCGGTGCGACGCTCGTCGATCTAGTCCACGAACGACAGAAGGGCCGCCCCCATCGGGCGGCCCTTCTTGTTGTCGGCGCTCAGTTGTCCGCGCTTGTTGTCCGCGCTCAGTCCTCGCCCAGCACCGGCGGGGCGGACTTCTTGGGCTTGCCGAAGACCTGCTCGGTCGAGCCCGCCAGCTGGACCTTCGACTTGTGCTCCTTGTCGCCGCCCTGCTGACCGCCGCCCGCGCCGCCCATCATCCCCATGCCGCCCATCATCCCGCCGCCCGCACCGGCGGACGCCGGACCGGACGGACCCGCGGCCGCCGCGGCCGGACGGGCGCCCTGGTCCAGGGGACGGGGCTCGGACACCGCCGTCGACCCGCCCTGCTGCATGCGATCCGGCGCGTCCCCACCGGGCACACCACCGGGCACACCACCGCCACCACCAGGGACGCCGCCGCCACCGCCACCCGGCATGCCGCCACCGGAACCCGAACCGGCACCACCGCCGGCAGCGGCCGGCTTGGTCTCGGCCGGCGGGGTGGCCGGGGGCTGTGGCACGGTCGGCTTCGCCGGCTCCGTGAACGTCCAGTTCTGCTCGGGGTACTTGTGCTCCATCTTCACGTCGGCGAAGTCCGCCGAACCGGAAACCCCGTCGCACAGCCGGAGGAACGCCTCCAGCACGTCGCGCACCGACTCGTGCAGCTCCTTCGCCGGGTCGTGCAGCTCGTCCAACGCCTCCATCACGCGCCGGTCGCCGTCCACCGGCAACGCCGCCGCGCCGGACACCGTGTCGGCCGCCTCGGCGAACACCCGGGACATGTCCTCGACGATGTCGCGGATGCCCTCGGCGGTGTGGTCCAGCGCCTCGCCCATCGCGTGCATCGCGTCGGACATGTCGTGCCCGGCCAGACCGACCTTCTGCATGTGCTCCACGAACGAGTCCGCGTCCTTGCCCTGCCACGCCGAGTCCAGCTTGCCCAGCGGCTTGGTCAGGTCGCGCGTCACGTGCTCGGCGACGAGCCCGGCCTTGCGCCAGCGCTCGGCCTCGTCGTGCAGGTCGTTCCAGTCGCCGACGACGGGCGTGAAGTAGTCCGCCACGAGATCGCGCACGCCGAGCCGCCGGCTGATCCCGGACAGGTAGTCCAGCTCCGGCCCGACCGCCGCGGCGATCTGGTTGCCGTCCTTGCCCCGCATCAGAGCGTCCCCGTCCGGCGTTCCACGGCCTTGATCATCGCGACCGCTTCGTCGTCCTGCGCGCCGTAGTGCTCGGCCACCTCGTGCAGCCCCTTCGCCGCCGACGTCAGCACCTCGCACGCCCGGTCGAGCTGCTGGTTCAGCATCGCCGCGGCCCGGCCGTACGCCTCGGCGTTGCGCAGCGTCCGCCCCAGCTCGCCGAAGCTCTGCGGGCGCACCGGATCCTCCCGCAGCTCGGCCCGCGCACGGGTCAGCTCCTCGGCCGCCTCGTCGACGCGCTTCGCGTACAGCTCCAGCCAGCGCGGGTCGACCGACACCTTCCCGGTGCCCGTCGCCGCGATCGCGGGCCTGCGTGTGACCTCGTTCACCACGACACCTCCCGCACCCTATGACGGGATCCGGCCCACGCCGGTTCCGCCGAACGGGGTCAGCTGCCCTGCTTCTTCGCCTGCTCCTCGGGCAGCAGGCTGTTGCCCTTCGGCGCCGGGATGGAGTCCCAGCTGCGGGCGGCCTCGTTGCGGTTGAGCTGCGGCCCGTTGGGCAGCAGGCGCAGGATCGACTCCGGTCCGGGCGCGAACCCGTCCCCGCCCAAGCCCAGCGCGCCGCTCGTCGTCTTGTCCGGGATGCCGTACTTCACGCCGCGCCCGGTGATCAGGTGGATCGGGCCGCTGCCGAAGTCCTGGGTGGACGTCGCGCTGCGCACCACGGCCGCCTTGCCGGGCATCATCACGAACTCGCTGACGACCTCGCCGGTCGCGCCGACCTGGTTGATGGACACCGGCCGGGTGCCGGCCGGGATCGGCAGCGACGGCGCGATGGTCACCTTGGTGTGCTGCGACTTGTTGTCCGACGTGACGTCCTTCGCCTGCCAGCCGAGGCAGACCACCCGGTTGTTCTGGTTGGCGTCCAACACCTCCGGCACGTCCGGCGGGTAGTCGGAGAAGTCGAGCTGCTCGGTGGTCGGCGCGTTGTTGATGTCCGCGATGTCCACGAGCTTCGGATCGCCCTGCGCGTAGGCCGCGCGGAGCAGGTCGGCCGCGGCCCGGCTGACCCTCTGGATGCCGTCCTTCAGCAGCACGTGGAACTCGGAACCTGCGCCGGCGCGGCGGACCTCGATCACGCCGCCGACCTTCAGGTCGGTCGTCCTGGTGATGTACGTCACCTTCTGGCCGCGGCCCGCGATCTCGGGCGCCACCAAAGGCTTCGCCTCGGGGATCGCGTTGAGCAGACCGCTGCTGATCGCCCGCGGCGGCTTGTTCGCCAGGTTCAACGCGTTGCGGACCTTCTCGTCGCCCAAGTCGACCTTCGCACGCACCGTGGAGGTCGAGGTGATCTTGGAGTTCACCGGCGCCTTGTAGATCAGGTACGCCTGCTTGTCGTCCGTGCCCACGCGCACCAGCAGGGCGCGGTTGCCGTCGAGCGGGTCGCCGCCGCCGCTGATCCCGGCCAGCACGGTGGTGGTGAACTTGCCCGGCGCCGCCGGGTCGTTCAGCGCCTCGTCCAAGTGCAGCGTGTCGCACACGGACCAGTCCGAACCGATCCGGTCCGCCGGCTTGGGCAGCACGTCCGGGCCGTCCGGGATACCGGTCAACCGACCCTTGGGCAGCTTCGACAACGCCTTCTCGCTGACCAGTTTCGGCGCGCCGCCCGCGGCCTCCGGCGCCGCCTGGTTCACCGCGCCCGCCGCCGCGTCGCCGCCGCCGACCGACCCCTGGTCCGCGGTCTGCTGCTGCAACAGCAGCAGCCGCGCGGACGCCAGGTTCGTCATCGGGATCAGCGTCTTCGTCCCGCCGAGTTCGCTGACGACGTAGACCTGGCCCGTCTCCTTGGAGATGGCGATCTTCGTGTCACCGCCGAGCTGCGGGTTCGGCGAGAAGAAGCCGAAGATGAGGAACCCGATCATCCCGACGATGCCCAGCAGGACGCCCACCGCGGTCGCGCGCGAGTGGGTGCGCATCGGGTCGTGCAGCATCACCGCGTCTCTGCGAACCAGGGCGGACTGCATCCTGCGCAGCACGAAGCGGTAGGCCTGGACCTGTGACTTGGTGGTGGGTGTTGATGCCATTCTCGGCTCGCTGCTCTCCCAGTCGCGGTACGGTCTGCACGATAGCCGGACGGCGGGTGGTCCGTGTGCGGGTTGGTCAGACCCGGTCGGTCCACCCGGCGCACGCCGACGGAAAGAGAACCAGAGCGGATGTCCGTGACCACCCCACATCCGGGCCCACCCAACCCCGCCATGGCACGCGCGCAGGCCGCAGGTGGCGCCGTGCGCGCCGCGCTGCTCCGGGCACGGCGCCGCACCACGGGCGCGAGCCTGGGCGCGCTGCCGGTCGCCAACGTGGTCGTGCTGGAGGTCGGCGTCGCCATCGCCCTGGTCCTGCTGGCGATCGGCGCCACCGGCGACGGGATCGAGCCCGTGCACATGTACATCGGGGGCGGGATCGTGCTGATCGCGTTGATCCTCGCGTTCACCAGGTCACGGGGTCGCTGGCTGACCCAGTGGATCGGCCTCGTGGTCCGTTACAGCTTCCGCTCGCACAGCCGCACGGCCAAGCGCAGCGGCCCGGTGGAGATGAAGCCGCCGTCGGAGGAGGAGTCCTCGGTCATCGGCCCGGACGACCCGCGGGTGGCGTTGCTGCGCCTCGCGGTGCCGGACCTGGTGGTGGCCAGGGGCGTCGACCACGAACGCCGTCCGCTGGGCATGGCCTGGCACCAGGGCGCGTGGACCGCCGTGCTGCTGGTCGACCCGGCGCCGGGTCTGATCACCGCGGTGGGCAGCGCGCCGTCGTTGCCGCTGGGCGCGCTCGCGCCGACGTTGGAAGACCGCGGTGTGGTGCTGGACGCGATCTCGGTGATCTGGCACTGCTACCCGGGCAGCGCGGCGCTGCCGGTGAACTCGCCCGCGCTCAACTCGTACCTGGAAGTGCTCGGCCCGCTGCCCGCGGCGGCCCGCCGGACCACGTGGATCGCGGTGCGGCTGGACCCCCGGCGGTGCGCGGCGGCGATCAAGGAACGCGGCGGCGGCGTCGTCGGCGCGCACCGGGCGTTGATCGGCGCGCTGTCCCGGGTGCGCAACGCGCTGGAGTCGACGGGCGTGTCCATCCGCCCGCTCGACCCGGACGAGCTGATCCGGGCGGGCATCTCGGCGGCCGAGCTGACCTCGGTGGCCGGTGCGAACAAGTCGGTGTCGCTGCGGGAGAAGTGGTCCGGTGTGACGGCGGGCGGCGTCGGCCACGCCAGCTACGCGATCACCGGCTGGCCCGCCAAGGGCATGCGGAACAACCTGAACGCGCTTACCGGCGTGCGCGCGCTGTCCTCGACGCTGTCCATGACGATCTCGCCGAGCAGCGAGCAGGGCCAGGTCGGCCTGCGCGGCATGGTGCGGGTCAGCGCGCGGACACCGTCCGAACTGGACCGCGCGGACGGCCGGCTCAAGGCGCTGTCCGACAAGCTCGACATCACGCTGACCCCGTTGAACGGCCTCCAGGTCGCCGGGCTGGCCGCGACGCTGCCGCTGGGAGGTGTGGCGTGAGCAACTCCCGACTGCTGAACTCGCAGAGCAGGGGCGTGGCGCCGGAGTTCCTGGTGTCACCGCAGCTGCTGGACGTGGTGAGCCCGTCGGGCGACCGCGGCGGCATGGTGCTCGGCTCGGGCCTCCAGGGTGAGCCGCTGACGATCTCGGTGCTGCGGTCCGCGCCGACCCGCATGGTCGTGGTCGGCGGGCTGTACCTGGCCCGGCAGATCGCGTTGCGGGCGATGGCGACGGGCGCGTGGATCACCATCGCGACGGGCCGTCCGGCGGCGTGGCAGCCGGTGGTGCGCGCGGCAGGCGCGGGCCCCGACGGCCGTCCCTCGCCGCTGGTGCAGTTGCGCCGGCTGAGCCCGGTGGAGCTGCCGCGGCCGTCCGAGGACAGCCCGCTGCTGGTCGTGCACGACGGCGGCCACGTGCCGCAGGAGCTGTTTCCGCCCCGGTCGCCGTGGCAGACCACCATGTACGTGTTGCCCTATTTGCACCCGCAGGCGGCGAACACCGCGAATTCCGCCGACCTGGTGCTGCTCCAGCGGTTGCCGCTCGGGCAGGCGCAGTTGGCGTCCCAGATCTGGCGACTGCCGCCGCAGATGGCGCACCAGCTCACCACGCTCAAGGACGACCAGGTGATCGCGCTCGGCACGAACCTGTGGCGGCCGTTGCGGCTGGTCACCACTCCCGGTGAGCAGCAGATCCTGGGCGCGGTCCGCCGCGGCGACTGACCGCTCAACAGCACCGATGTGTGTCGGATGTGCCCCTGGACGATTGTCCGGGGGCACATTTTTCACAACCGGTCCAGTCACTCTGCGCAGTAATGCGTTCACACGCCGACAAAATCTGTGGACGATCCGTTCGCCGGTTATTGCCGGCAAATCATTGCGCCTCACCCGCAGGGCGAACTAGGAACAACTCACCGTGTCCGGACGGTTTCGCGGTGACACCGTCCGGCACCACCCTGCGAAGAGGAGACCCCCTGCCATGGGAGACGTTCGCGCGTCCTGGACGAAACGGTTGGCCGGTGTCGGGCTGGCGACGGGTACGGCGTTCGCGGTGACGGCCGCACTGACCACCTTCACGTCCGCCGCCGAGGAGGGCGCCATCCTCGGGTTGGGCGCGCCGAACTCCGTGAAGGACAGCTACATCGTCGTGCTCAAGGACACGAGCACGAGCAGCGTGGACGCGTTGAGCGGCAAGTACGAGGCGAAGGTGCGGCACACGTACTCACGTGCGCTGCGGGGCTTCTCCGCCACCATGACCGAGGCGCAGGCCCGCAAGCTGGCCGCCGACCCGTCCGTGTCGTACGTGCAGCAGGACGGCGAGGTGACGATCTCCGGCACGCAGGCGCCGACCCCGTCGTGGGGCCTGGACCGGATCGACCAGGCAGCCCTGCCGCTGGACAACTCCTACACGTACCCGAACGAGGGCGAAGGCGTCACCGCCTACATCATCGACACGGGCATCCGGTTCTCCCACACGGACTTCGGCGGTCGCGCCGTGACCGGTCGGGACACCGTCGACAACGACAACGACGCCTCCGACTGCAACGGCCACGGCACGCACGTGGCGGGCACTGTCGGCGGTGGCGCGTACGGCGTGGCCAAGAAGGCCAAGCTCGTCGGCGTGCGGGTGCTGAACTGCGCGGGCTCCGGCACGTACGCGGGCGTCATCGCGGGGATCGACTGGGTGACGGCGAACGCGGTCAAGCCGGCGGTCGCGAACATGTCGCTGGGTGGCGGCGCGGACGCGACGGTCGATCAGGCCGTGCGCAACTCCATCGCGTCCGGCGTGACGTACGGGCTCGCGGCGGGCAACGACAACGGCGCCAATGCGTGCAACACGACCCCGGCGCGCACCCTGGAGGCGATCACGGTCGGCTCCACGACCAACACCGACGCCCGGTCGTCGTTCTCCAACATCGGCACCTGCCTGGACATCTTCGCGCCGGGCTCGTCCATCACGTCGGCGTGGCACACCAACGACACCGCCACCAACACGATCAGCGGCACGTCCATGGCGACGCCGCACGTGGTCGGCGCGGCGGCCGTCTACCTGGCCGCGAACCCCACGGCGACGCCGCAGCAGGTGCGGGACGCCCTGGTGAACGGCGCGACGAACGGCGTGGTCGGCAACGCGGGCACCGGTTCGCCGAACAAGTTGCTGCGCCTGGTCGGCGAGTCCACCCCGCCGCCCGGTGGGTGCACGGCCAAGACCAACGCGACCGACGTGGCCGTGCCGGACCTGGGTGTGGCGTACAGCCCGATCGCGGTGACCGACTGCGGTGGCAAGGCCGGTGCGGCGGCCACGGTCGAGGTGCACGTCAAGCACACGTACCGGGGTGACCTGGTGATCGACCTGGTGACGCCGAGCGGTGCGGTCAAGCAGCTGAAGGTGCAGTCCGGTACGGACGGTGCGGACAACGTCGACGCGAAGTACACGGTGAACCTGTCGGCGGAGAACGCCAACGGCACCTGGCAGCTGCGCGTGCGTGACGCCTACGGCCAGGACACCGGCTACATCGACACCTGGACCCTCGACCTCTAACCCCCGAACCACCACCCCCAGCGGCCCCTCACCCCTCCCGCCGGTGAGGGGCCGCGCCATGTTTCACCTGTTCAGGGTGGGTATCGCCCCAGCGGGATTGTGGCACGGTAATAATCAGTCGATCCTGGAGGTGTAGCCATGTCCGCAGCTCTCCACCCGGTCGGCCCACACACGGTCGAGGAGTGGTTGGCTCTGCCCCCTTCGGAGGACGGGTCACGCACCGAGCTGATTCTGGGGCATTTCCACGTGTCACCCGCACCGTCCTACGGACACCAGCTGGTCGCCTTCGAGCTGGCAGTGCAGATCCGCAACGCGATTCGCGCGGCCGGGCGCAACGACCTGCGCGCCGTTCCCGCGGTGAACGTGAAGATCTCCTCCGCCTCGCGGACGGGCCTGATCCCCGACGTCGTAATCGTTGACAGGCAGGCGGACGTAGCCTTCCCCGCCGAGGCAATTCTGCTGGCGGTCGAGGTGTGGTCACCCGGCAACACGCGCGCCGAGCGGGATGCGAAGACAGCCGCCTACGCCTCGGCGGGCGTGCCGTACGTGTGGACGATCGACCAGAAGAACGATCTCCACGAGCTGAAGCTCACCGCGCAACGGCTGAACGGTGAGCACTACGTGGTCGAGCAGGTGGTCCACACCGCAGGTCCGGTGACGATCATGGCGGCACCCGTCCCGATCACGGTCGACCTGACCGACCTCGTCTTCTGACGACCCTCACACCCGCGCCGAACACGAGCGCAGCGCCTCCAACACCCGCGGCCAGGTGCAGTGGGTCGGTTCGGTCGCACGGTTGTGCTCGGCGATCCGGAAACGCTCCTCCCGCTGCACCACCAGCCGCGTGATCCCGGCGGCCAGGTCATCGGTGAGCAGCCCTTCCACCCCGTCACGCACGAAGTCCGCCACCCCCGTCCTCGGCCGCGCGATCACCGGCACCCCCGCCGTCCGCGCCTCCAACGCCGCCAGCCCGAACGCCTCCTGCCCCGCCGGGTTCACGAACACGTCCGCCCCCGCCAGCAGGCGCCCCACCCCCTGCCGGTCCAGCCGACCCGGCAGGCCGACCCACCCCATCCCGTGCCGCTCGACGTACCGGCGCAACACCGCCATCTCCGGCCCCGCACCCGCCAACGTCGCCCGCAACGGCACATCCACCCGAACCGCGCGCAACGCCTTCAGCAACGCCATCGGCTCCTTCCGCGCCGCAAGCCGACCCACCGACACCACGTGCACCACGTCGTCCTGCCGCTGCGTCGGAATCCCCCGCCACCACGACGGCGTGATCCCGTTCGGCACCACCCCCACCGAGATCCCGGGCACCGCCTCCCGCATCCGGTCCGCCGCCGCACGGCTCACCGCCGCCAACGTCAGCGGCGCGGAACTCCACGGCGCGAACCGGTCCAGCACCCGATAACACCACTGCACCACCGGGTCCCACATGCTGTGCACCACGACCACCGTCGGCAACCCCAGCCGCAACGCCGACCGCACCCCCGACCACGCGAACGGTGAAATGGCCCCGACGTGCACGTACACGGCCGACGGCGCCAGCGGGACGATCACCCGGTCGAGGTGCGAGCCCGCCCGCGGGTGCACCGGCAGGTCCCACGGCGCCCGTACCGCGATCCGGTGCACCGAGTACCCGTCACCCGGCGCGGCGAGCCTCGTCGCGGTCACCACGTGCACTTCCTCACCGCACAACGCCTGCGCCCCGGCCAGACCCGCGACCTGCACCTCGATCCCGCCCAAGCGCGGGAGGAAGCAGTCGGTGACGTGGATGATCGACAAGTGCACTCCCGTCAAGCCGCCGAACGGACCAACTGACACTCTTGCACCCGTGAGCCGAACGTGCGTCTTCTTCCACGCCCACCCCGACGACGAAGCCCTGCTGACGGGCGGCACGATGGCGCGCCTCGCCGCGGAAGGCCACCGGGTGGTGCTGGTCGTCGCCACCGCCGGTGAACGGGGGTTGAGCGCGCGGCACACCGACCTCGGCGCCGTCCGCACCAGAGAGGCACACGCGTCGGCCCGGGTGCTCGGCGCGGCACGCGTGGAGTTCCTGGGATACGCCGACTCCGGTCTGTCGGGCCAGGACAGCGACGACGGGTTCGCCCACGCCGACGTGGCCGACGCCGCCGGGAAGCTCGCCGAACTCCTGCACGAGGAACGCGCCGACCTGGTCACCACCTACGACCCCAACGGCGGCTACGGGCACCCCGACCACGTCCAGGTCCACCGCGTCGGCACGCTGGCCGCCGAACTCGCCGGCACACCCCGCGTCTGGGAGGCGACCGTCGACCGCACCCTGCTCCTGCGCGGCCTCAAGCTCGCCCGGCTGGTCCGCGAGTTCGACCTGGCCCCGTTCGAGCACGCCTTCACCGCACGCCACGAGATCACCCACTCGGTGGACGTGCGGCGGTACGCGCGCGTGAAGCGGGCGGCGATGGCGGCGCACACCACCCAGACCACCGGCGGCGAGTCGACCAGAACCCTCGCCGCGCTGCTCACCCTGCCGCCGCCACTGTTCAAGGTGGTGCTGGGCACCGAGTGGTACGTGGAACGCAAACGATTGCGCGCCCGATGAAGCGGTGGTTCCGGCTGGGCGCGTCGCTGACGTCACTCGGCTTGGCGGCGTGGCTGGTGATCGCCTTGGCGCCCGCCGTCGGCGGCGTCACGTGGACGGCCGTCGGCGACCAACTGCGCCACGTCGGCCCCGGAATGGCGCTCTGGCTGACGATCCTGTGGCTGGCCGGCCTCTGGGCCTACACCTACGTGCTCACCGGATCGCTGCCCGGCCTGCGCAACACCCAGGCGTTCACGCTGAACGCGGCGGGCAGCGCGATCAGCAACGTGCTGCCGTTCGGCGGCGCGGCCGGCGTGGCGCTGACGGCCGTGATGGCGTCGAGCTGGGGCCACTCCGCACGGGCGATCACGACCTCGGCGATCGTCAGCGGCCTCTGGAACACCCTGTCCCGAGCTGCACTGCCGATCATCGCCCTGACCGTGCAAGGCGCCGTCGTGCTGGGCAACGGAGTCCTGGCCGCGACCGTCACCACCGCCATCGGCCTGCCGGCGGCCGTGATCGTGTTCATCCGCCTGCGATGGCTGGGACGGCTACTCGGCGGCCGGGCCACCCGGTTCCTGCTGCGGCTGCGCCGGGAAACCGGGCGGATCGTCCGGGACCGCTGGCCCCAGCTCACCGCCGGCATGCTCGCCTACCTGCTGTTCCAAGGCATGCTGCTGTGGTGGTGCCTGGCCGCCGCGGGCGTCCACCTGGGACCGGGGCCGACCATCGCGGCGTTCGCGGTCAGCCGGCTGCTCACCCTCGCCGTGATCACGCCCGGCGGGTTCGGGATCACCGAGAACGGCACCATCGCGCTGCTGGTCAGCCTCGGCACACCGGCCGCACCGGCCGTCGCGGGCGTGCTGCTGTTCGCGTTCTTCACCTACCTGGTGGAGATACCGCTCGGCGCCGTCACGTGGCTCGGCTGGTCTGCGCGACGCGCACGTTCCGGGTGACGGCGGCCCGCGCGGCCAGCTCGTCGTCCGCCGGGTAGTCGACCCGGACCAGCGACAACCCGTGCGGCGGCGCCACCGTGACCTCGCTCGACCGCGCGGTCAGCGACAGCAGCGACGCGGGCCAGGCCACCGGCTTGCGCCCCTCGCCCACCGCGAGCAGCGCCCCGACCAGGCTGCGCACCATCGAGTGGCAGAACGCGTCCGCGGACACGAAAGCGGTCAGCACGTCACCGTCCCGCACCCACTCCAGGCGTTGCAGCTCACGGATCGTCGTCGCACCCTCGCGCCTCCGGCAGAACGCGCAGAAGTCCTGTTCCCCTAACAACAACTCCGACGCGGCGTTCAACGCGTCGAGCGACAGCGGACGCGGCCAGGCCAGCGTGTCCAGCCGCCGCAACGGGTGCGCGCCGAAAGCGGCGTCGGTGACCCGGTACTCGTAGTGCCGGCGCAACGCGGTGAACCGCGCGTCGAACGCGGCCGGCACCACCCGCGCCGAGAACACCCGCACATCCGCCGGCAGCGCCCGCGCCAAGCGCTTGGGCAGTCCGGCGACGTCCACATCGGACTTCAGGTCGACGTGCGCCACCTGCCCGGACGCGTGCACACCGGCGTCCGTCCGGCCCGCCACGGTCAGCTGCACGTCCTCGCGCAGCACCGTCGACATGGTGTCCTCCAGCACGCCGCAGACCGTCCGGCGGTCGGGCTGCCGCGCCCACCCGGAGAAGTCCGTGCCGTCGTACGCCAGGTCCAGTCGCACACGAACGAGCCCGTCGTCCCCAGCGGGAACGACGGGCTCGTCGGCGAAGGGCGCGTCCGTCAGGACTCGTCCTTCTTCTCAGCCTTCGGGGCCTCGGCGGCCTCGTCCGAAGCGCCCTCGGCGGGCTCCTCGGTGGCGTCCTTCGTGGCGGACTCGGGCGCGTCGGCGTCCTGGTCCTCCACGTCGGCGGCGGCGTCCTCGACCTTGGTCTCCTCAGCCGCGGCCTTGGGGGCCTCGTCCTTGGCGAACTTGGTCTTGCGGGCGCGCTCCGCCTCTGAGGTGACGGTCTGCTCCGCGACCAACTCGATGACGGCCATGGGCGCGTTGTCGCCCTTGCGCGGCATCGTCTTGGTGATGCGGGTGTAGCCACCGGGGCGGTCGGCGAACTGCGGGCCGATCTCGGCGAACAGCTTGTGCACGATGTCCTTGTCGCGGATCACCTTGAGGATCTCACGACGGTTGTGCAGGTCACCGATCTTCGCCTTGCTGATCAGCTTCTCGGCGTACGGACGGAGCCGCTTCGCCTTCGCCTCGGTGGTCGTGATCCGACCGTAGGTGAACAGGGACGTGGCCAGGTTGGCCAGCATCAGCCGCTCGTGGGCCGGCGAGCCCCCGAGACGGGGTCCCTTGGTGGGGGTGGGCATCGAATTGCTCCTCGGATTTCTTTCTGATCCTCTGCTCCGGCCCGGCCGCTAAGCGACCTCAGAGCTGCTCGGTCTCCGCGTAGTCCTGGCCGTCGTCGTGGTTGTCCACGACGGTGTCCGTGCCCCAGCCTTCGGCGGGGTAGTCGGACGCAGCCGCCGACGGGTCGAACCCAGGGGGGCTGTCCTTCAGCGCGAGGCCGAGGCCGACGAGCTTCATCTTGACCTCGTCGATCGACTTCGCACCGAAGTTGCGGATGTCCAGCAGATCCGCCTCGCTGCGCGAGACCAGCTCGCCGACGGTGTGGATGCCCTCGCGCTTGAGGCAGTTGTACGACCGGACGGTGAGGTCCAGGTCCTCGATCGGCATCGCGAACGCCGCGATGGTGTCCGCCTCGGCGGGCGAGGGGCCGATCTCGATGCCCTCGGCGTCGACGTTCAGCTCGCGAGCGAGACCGAACAGCTCGACCAGCGTCTTACCAGCCGACGCGACAGCGTCACGCGGCGTGATGGACGGCTTGGTCTCGACGTCGAGGATCAGCTTGTCGAAGTCGGTCCGCTGCTCGACACGGGTGGCCTCGACCTTGTAGGTCACCTTCATGACGGGCGAGTAGATCGAGTCGACCGGAATGCGGCCGATCTCGGCGCCGGCCTGCTTGTTCTGCACGGCGGGGACGTAGCCGCGACCGCGCTCGACCACGAGCTCGATCTCCAGCTTGCCCTTGCCGTTCAGGGTGGCGATGTGCAGGTCCGGGTTGTGCACGGTGACACCGGCCGGAGGCACGATGTCGCCCGCGGTCACCGCACCAGGCCCCTGCTTGCGCAGGTACATGGTCACCGGCTCGTCCTCCTCGGAGCTGACGACCAGCTCCTTGAGGTTGAGGATGATGTCGGTGACGTCTTCCTTCACACCGGGGACGGTCGTGAACTCGTGCAGCACACCGTCGATGCGGATGCTGGTCACGGCCGCGCCGGGGATGGACGACAGCAGGGTGCGGCGAATCGAGTTGCCGAGGGTGTAGCCGAAGCCCGGCTCCAGCGGTTCGATGACGAACCGGGAGCGGGTCTCGTTGACCGATTCCTCGCCGAGCGAGGGACGCTGTGAAATCAGCACTGGGTTCTTTCCCTTCTAACCCCGACGCCCGCTATTTGACGTCGTGGAAGCCGGTCGCGGAGACCGGCAAACGCATGCGACACACCATTTCGTGCCGCCGCGGGACCCGGCTGGAGGGCCTGTCCGCGTGGACAGGCCCTCCAGGAGGATCACTTCGAGTAGAGCTCGACGATGAGCTGCTCCGTGACGGGCGTGTCGATCTGCGCCCGCTCCGGGAGCTGGTGGACCAGGATGCGCAGGTTGGACTGCACGACCTGGAGCCACGCCGGGATCGGCCGGTCACCGAAGGAAGCACGCGCGGCCTCGAAGGGCAGCGTGGGCATCGACTTCGGCTTCACGTCGATGATGTCGAACTTCGACACCCGGAAGCTCGGGATGTTGACCTTCTGGCCGTTCACGATGAAGTGACCGTGGTTGACCAGCTGGCGGGCCTGACGACGGGTGCGCGCGAGACCCGCGCGGTACACCACGTTGTCGAGCCGGGACTCGAGGATCTGAAGCAGGTTCTCACCGGTCTTGCCGGTGCGGCGAACCGCTTCCTCGTAGTAACGGCGGAACTGCTTCTCGAGCACGCCGTAGGTGTAACGAGCCTTCTGCTTCTCCTGGAGCTGAAGCAGGTACTCGGACTCCTTGATCCGACCGCGGCCGTGCTGGCCGGGCGGGTAAGGACGACGCTCGAACGCCTGGTCCCCGCCGACGAGGTCGACCTTGAGACGGCGCGAGATGCGAGTGGCCGGTCCGGTATAGCGAGCCATAGTGTCTTACTCCTCCCCGTGCCTCAGACCCGGCGCCGCTTGGGCGGGCGGCAGCCGTTGTGGGGCTGCGGGGTCACGTCCTGGATGGTGCCGACCTCGAGGCCGGCGGCCTGAAGCGAACGGATCGCGGTCTCGCGGCCGGAGCCGGGACCCTTCACGAACACGTCGACCTTGCGCATGCCGTGCTCGGCAGCCTTGCGCGCCGCGCTCTCGGCGGCCATCTGCGCGGCGAACGGCGTGGACTTGCGAGAGCCCTTGAAGCCGACGTGGCCGGCGGACGCCCAGCTGATCACGTTGCCCAGCGGGTCCGTGATGGACACGATGGTGTTGTTGAACGTGCTCTTGATGTGCGCCTGGCCGTGCGAGATGTTCTTCTTTTCCTTGCGCCGGACTTTCTTGACCCCGGCGCCCGTGCGGGACTTGGGTGGCATGTCTGGGTGATCTCCTACTTGCTAGCGACGCGAGGTCTTACTTCTTTCCGGCCTTCTTCTTGCCGGCGACGGTCTTCTTCGGACCCTTACGAGTGCGCGCGTTCGTCTTGGTGCGCTGCCCGCGGACGGGCAGGTTGCGACGGTGGCGCAGCCCCTCGTAGCAGCCGATTTCCATCTTCCGGCGGATGTCGGCCTGAACCTCGCGGCGGAGGTCACCCTCGACCTTGAAGTGGTTCTCGATGTATTCCCGCAGCTTCGCCAGGTCGTCGTCACCGAGATCCTTCACCCGGATGTCCGGGGAGATCTCGGTGGCGGTCAGCAGCTCCTTCGAGCGCGTCCGACCGATGCCGAAGATGTAGGTGAGCGCGATCTCCAACCGCTTTTCGCGGGGGAGGTCGACGCCAGCGAGTCGTGCCATACGGCGCTTGCTCCTAACAGTGGTGTCGCTCCAGGTCTGCTCCTCGCCCGATTCCGGGACTGACTCGCTGTGTCAGTGTCCGGTCGCTCTCGCGTCCGGTGTCCCGGCCCCGGCCTGGAGTCCGGGGGTGCGCCACACGTGGTGCTGGTGTGTGGCAGGTGCGAGGAGGCTTACTGAGGTGTCGCGTCCGCTGAAGACTCGACTCGTGCTGGTCTGGTCAGCCCTGGCGCTGCTTGTGGCGCAGGTTCTCGCAGATCACCATGACCCGGCCGTGACGGCGGATCACCTTGCACTTGTCGCAGATCTTCTTGACGCTCGGCTGGACCTTCACGCCTGAGCTTCTCCTGCGTCAGCCGGCGCGCTCTTGTGCGAGCACGCCGGAGGTCACTTGTAGCGGTAGACGATGCGCCCGCGGGACAGGTCGTAGGGCGAGAGCTCCACGACAACCCGGTCCTCAGGGAGGATGCGGATGTAGTGCTGACGCATCTTGCCGCTGATGTGTGCCAGGACCTTGTGACCGTTCTCCAACTCGACGCGGAACATCGCGTTGGGAAGCGGCTCGACTACGCGGCCCTCGACCTCAATGGCCCCGTCCTTCTTGCCCATGTCCTCCGCGTTTCGTGACGGTGAGTGTTGCTTCTGGAGTGCGGGCACGCGGCACCCCGACTCCTCAAGGCCCTTGCGAACCCTGTCACCGCCGGGCAGAAGAGCCCCGGGCATGACGGAACCGGCGCGACGTGTGCGCCACCCGTCCATACTACGCGGGTCGGAGCGAACGCCCAAATCGACCGAGCGCCGCCACCGGCCACGCGTCAACCGGAACAGCGTTACGGATGCCGCACGCCGTCAACGACGGGGCTTCGTCGTCAGCCAGATGACCCCGAGCACCGAGCCGGCGGGCATGGCGACCCACAGGAACCACGGGTGCACGAACCCCTCGCCACCGAGGAAGCCGACGAGCAGCCAGAGGGCGAAGTTGAACGCGCTGACCGCGAGCCAGATCGTGGTGAGCACCTTCAGCGCCTTCCGCCCACCGCTGACCTTCACCGGTTCGGATGACACCCTGACGGTGACGGGCTGGGCGGGACGCGCGGGCGGCACGGTCGGCAGGTCGGCCGTGAGGACGGCCAGTTCACCCCGGGTCTTGGCGGCCCAGGTGCGCACCACGCGGGCGTCGAACTCGGCGAGGTCGAGGCTGCCGTCGGCGTGCGCGCGGTGCAGCCACTGCTGGACCAGTTCGCGTTCGGTGTCGGAGGCCCGGACGTCTTCGGGCCGCAAGGGCTGGTTCACCGGTCGATCCCACCGCACGGGCAGGCCCACGACCATGGGGCTAACCCCCCGCTTCCACGCCTCCGAAGGCCCGAACGCCGGCGAAGCCAGGGCGCCGGGTCAGGACTCCAGGGCGGTGAGGACCCAGGGGCCGTCGTCGGTGATCGCCACCGAGTGCTCCCAGTGCGCGGCGCGCGAGCCGTCGGACGTGACGACGGTCCAGCCGTCGTCCAGCTCCACCGTCTGCTCGGACCCCAACGTCAGCATCGGCTCGATCGCGATCGCCATGCCGACCTTCAACCGGGGCCCCTTGCCGGGCTTGCCGTAGTTCGGCAGGAACGGGTCCATGTGCATCTTCGTGCCGATGCCGTGGCCGCCGTAGCCCTCCACGATCCCGTACTCGATCCCGTGCTCCTCGCCGGCCAGGATGGTGGCCGACTCGATGGCGAACGAGATGTCGCTCAGCCGACCGCCGGGCACCGCCGCCTCGATGCCCGCGAGCATCGAGGCCCGCGTCGCGTCGGACAGCTTCAGCTCCGCGTCGGTCACCTCGCCGACCGCCAGCGTCACGGCCGAGTCGCCGTGCCACCCGTCGAGGATGGCGCCGCAGTCGATCGAGATCAGGTCGCCCTCGACCAACACCTGCGTGCGGCTGGGGATGCCGTGGACCACCTGCTCGTTCACCGACGCGCAGATCGATGCCGGGAACCCGTGGTAGCCCTTGAACGACGGGATCGCGCCGGCGTCGCGGATGCACTGCTCCGCCAGCTCGTCCAACTCGGCGGTGCTGACCCCGGCCTTGGTGTGCGAGGCCAGCAGCGCCAACGTCCGCGCCACGACCAGCCCGGCGGCCCTCATGGCCTCCAGCTGCCCGCGGCTCTTGATCTCGATCATGCGGTCCCGACCGGGGACGATCCGACGCAGCGCATCGACGAGTCCACCGCTCACTTCAGGTCGCGCAACGCGCGGAGAGCGCGCTCGCTGATCTCGTCGACCTCGCCGACGGCGTCGATGGTCACGACGATGTCGGCGTAGTAGTCGAGCAGCGGCGCGGTCTCCGTCCGGTACACCTGCTGGCGGTGCCGGATCACGTCTTCCTTGTCGTCCGTGCGACCCCGGGCGAGCAACCGCTCGACCACGATGTCCTCGGGGATCTGGAATTCCAGCACCGCGTCCAGGGCGTGCCCCTCCGCCGCCAGCATCTCGCCCAGCACGCCCGCCTGGGCGGTGTTGCGCGGGAAGCCGTCGAGCAGGAAGCCGTTCACCGCGTCCGGCTGGGCGAGCCGGACGCGCACCATCTCGTTGGTGACCTCGTCCGGCACCAACTCGCCCGAGTCCAGGTACTCCTGGACTTCCTTGCCAAGATCGGTCTGCTCGCTGATGTGCGCGCGGAACAGGTCCCCGGTGGAGATGTGCGGCAACCCGAGCTCATCGCTGAGCGTCTTTGCCTGGGTGCCCTTGCCCGCTCCAGGCGGGCCGACGAGAACGAGTCGCACTAGCGGAGGAACCCTTCGTAGTTGCGCTGCATGAGCTGGCTCTCGATCTGCTTCACGGTGTCGAGGCCGACACCGACCATGATCAGCACCGCCGTGCCGCCGAACGGGAAGTTCTGGTTCTGGCCCGTACCGGTGAGCTCGAGGAACAGGTTCGGCAGGATGGCGACGGTGCCCAGGTAGAGCGAGCCCGGCAGCGTGATCCGCCCCAACACGAAGCGGAGGTACTCGGCGGTGGGACGCCCCGGCCGGATGCCCGGGATGAACCCACCGAACTTCTTCATCTCGTCCGCGCGCTCGTCCGGGTTGAACGTGATGCCGACGTAGAAGTAGGTGAAGAAGACGATCAGCAGGAAGTAGAGCGAGATGTGCACCGGGCTGGACTGCTGCACCAGGTGCTGCTCCACGAACCTCGCCCACCAGCTGGGAGTCTCGCCGGCGACGGTCGAGGCGGTCAGCCTGGAGATGAGGTCGGGCAGGTACAGCAGCGACGAGGCGAAGATGACCGGGATGACACCGGCCTGGTTCACCTTGAGCGGCAGGTAGGTCGACGTGCCGCCGTACATCCGGCGGCCGATCATGCGCTTCGCGTACTGGACGGGGATCCGGCGCTGGGCCTGCTCCACGTAGATGACGCTGGCGATGATCAGCAGCGCGGCGACGCAGACCAGGAAGAACGTCAGGCCACCGTTGCCGAGGATGTTCTTGCCCTCGATCGGGATGCGGGCCGCGATGCCGGTGAAGATCAGCAGCGACATGCCGTTGCCGATCCCCTTCTCGGTGATGATCTCACCGAGCCACATGATCACGCTGGTGCCCGCGGTCATCACGACCACGAGGACGATCAGGTTGAAGATGCTCTGGTCCGGGATGACGGGGTACTCGCAGCCTTGGAACAGCTGCCCGCGCACGGCCAGGGCGATGATGCCCGTGGACTGGAGTACCGCCAGCGCGATGGTCAGGTAGCGGGTGTACTGGGTCAGCTTGCCCTGACCCGCCTGCCCTTCCTTCTTCAGCTGCTCGAACCGCGGAATCACCACGGTGAGCAGCTGCACGATGATGCTGGCGGTGATGTACGGCATGATGCCGAGCGCGAAGATCGACAAGTTCAGCAGCGCGCCGCCGCTGAACAGGTTGATCAGGGAGTAGATCCCCGACTGGTCGACCGCCTCGGCACACTGTTTGACGTTCTTGAAGGAGACGCCCGGCGCGGGCATGGTCGCGCCCAACCGGTACACCACGACGATCCCGAGTGTGAAAAGGATCTTCTTGCGTAGGTCCGGCGTCGCGAGAGCCGAGCGGAATGCGCCGAGCACGCGAACCTCCATCAGCGTTGCCGCCCCACTGGGGTCGGCATCCTGCGGTACCGGCTGTGTTGCCGGCACAGTCTTGCGGACGTGCCGTCGGCCGTTCGCCGACGGTGGCGGAAGCGACGGGTAGCCGCGACCACCCGGAGGGCATCCGGGTTCAGCCCGCGACTTTAACAGTCGCTTGGCCGATAGCCGTAGCCAGTCTTCCTTCACACTTCGCACATGATCGGCAGCGGAGGCGCGCAAGCCCCCGAATGGATCAAGTTCGACTGGTCGCGAGCACCCCGGCCATGCCCAGGAGGACGGCCGCGGTGCCCTTGTCCAGCCTCGCACGTGCCCGCCTTGTCAGGCCGGCACGACGTATTCCGGCGCCCACCGCCACGTACGCGGTCCCGGCCAGCGCCTCGGCCGCCAGGTAGACCGCGCCGAGGGTGGCGAGCTGGAGCGGGATCGAGCCGCGCGCCGGGTCGACGAACTGTGGCACGAACGCGGTGAAGATGAGTAGGGCCTTGGGGTTCGTGATCGCGACCAGGAACTCCTTGCGCAGCGGACTGCCCTTCCCGATCGGCGCTTCCGAGGCGTCGGTCTTCGCCCTCAGGATGCGCACGGCGAGGTACACGAGGTACGCCACGCCGGCCCACTTGATGACCGTCAGGGCGGTGTGGCTCGCGGCCAGGATGGGCCCGAGACCGGCGACGACCGCCCCGACCATCAGGGAGAAGGCCGCAAGACGGCCCAGGAGCGCCGTAGCGGCCCGCAGAGGCCCGTGGTGGACCGCGTGGTGCATACCGAGCAGGTTGTTGGCGCCAGGGGTCAATGCGACCAGGACCGCGGCGCCGAAGAAGACCGCCAGCCACATGCCCTCACGCTAACTCCGCGCGCCACCGGATTTACGCCCTCGGCGAACTCCCGTCTCACCAGCCGGAACCGGCCGTCCGAGACCCCCTCGGACCGCCGGCAACAGTCAAAAACCAGTGAGTCCTACGTTCAGAACGCGTGAGTCCTACGTCCAGAACCCCCGAATTCAACGCTCGGAACGCGAACGGCCCCCGGAGCGGGAGGCTCCGGGGGCCGTTCGGCAGTGCTTCGTGCGTCTTAGAGCACGGTGGTGGTGCCACCGGCGGCGGCGATCTTCTCGACCGCGCTGCCGGAGAACTTGTTCGCCACGACGTCCAGCTTGACGCCGTCCAGGTCACCGTTGCCGAGGACCTTGACGAGCTCGTTCTTGCGCACCAGGCCCGCGTGGATGAGTGCGTCCACGTCCACCCGACCGCCGTCCGGGAACACCCGGGCGAGGTCGCCCACGTTCACCACCTGGTACTCGGTGCGGAACGGGTTGCGGAAGCCCTTCAGCTTCGGCAGGCGCATGTGCAGCGGCATCTGGCCACCTTCGAAGCGCGGGGAAACGTTCTTCCGCGCGCCGGTGCCCTTCGTACCGCGACCGGCCGTCTTGCCCTTGGAGCCCTCACCGCGACCGACACGGGTCTTCGCGGTCTTGGCGCCCGGGGCCGGACGCAGGTCATGGATCTTGATGGTCACGACTGGACCTCCTCGACGACCACCAGGTGGCGCACGGTGTGGATCAAACCGCGCACCTGCGGCGTGTCCTCACGGACCACCGACTGGCGGATCTTGCGCAGACCGAGGGTCCGGAGGGACTCACGGTGGTTGCGCTTGGTACCGATACCACTCTTGACCTGGGTCACCTTCACCTGTGCCATGGTCACACCGCCCCTGCGCGAGCACGGAGCATGCCGGCGGGAGCCACATCCTCCAGCGGCAGACCGCGACGGGCGGCCACCTCCTCGGGACGCTGGAGACCCTTCAGCCCGGCCACGGTGGCGTGCACGATGTTGATGGCGTTGTCGCTGCCCAGCGACTTGCTCAGCACATCGTGGATGCCCGCGCACTCCAGCACCGCGCGGACGGCGCCACCGGCGATGACACCGGTACCGGCCGAGGCCGGACGCAGCATCACTTCACCAGCGGCCTTCTTGCCCGTGATCGGGTGAGGGATCGTGCCGCCGATGCGGGGGACGCGGAAGAAGTTCTTCTTCGCCTCCTCCACACCCTTGGCGATCGCCGCGGGCACTTCCTTGGCCTTGCCGTAGCCGACACCGACCATGCCGTCGCCGTCACCCACCACGACCAGCGCGGTGAAGCTGAAGCGACGACCACCCTTCACGACCTTGGAGACGCGGTTGATCGCGACCACGCGCTCCAGGTGGGGGGTCTTCTCCTGGGCCGCTCCGCCGCGGCCACCGTCACGGCGGTCGCGGCGCTCTCCGCGCTCGCCCCCGCCGCCTTCGCGACGCGTGCGTCCTGGCATCAGGCGTCCCTCTCAATTCCGGTGATGTGCATTGTCAGAACTCCAGCCCCGCCTCGCGGGCGGCATCGGCCAGAGCGGCGATCCGACCGTGGTAGGCGTTGCCGCCGCGGTCGAACACGACCTGGGTGATCCCGGCGTCCTTGGCACGCGCGGCGGCCAGCTGGCCGACCTTCGTCGCACGGGCCTTCTTGTCGCCGTCGATCGCCCGGACGTCCGCCTCCACGGAGGAAGCAGCCGCAAGGGTGCGGCCGGCGATGTCGTCGATGATCTGCACGGTGATGTGCTTCGACGAACGGTGCACGACCAGGCGCGGGCGCTCCGCCGTGCCGCTGACCTTCTTGCGGAGGCGGAAGTGACGGCGCGTCTTGGCGATGCGGCGAGTGGTCGAGATGTCCTTGCCCACCGGCTTGCGCTTCGTTGCAGTCTCGCTCATGTCACTTACCCGTCTTTCCGACCTTGCGGCGGATCTTCTCACCCGAGTAGCGCACGCCCTTGCCCTTGTACGGGTCGGGCTTGCGCAGCTTGCGGATGTTCGCGGCGACCTCGCCGACGAGCTGCTTGTCGATGCCGGCCACGGAGAAGCGGGTCGGGGTCTCCACCGCGAAGGTGATGCCCTCGGGGGCCTCCACCTTCACCGGGTGGCTGTAGCCCAGCGCGAACTCCAGGTCGGAACCCTTCAGCGCCACGCGGTAACCGACGCCGTGGATTTCCATCTTCTTCTCGTAGCCCTGAGTGACGCCGACGACCATGTTCTGCACCAGGGTGCGCGACAGGCCGTGCAGCGAGCGGCTGCGACGCTCGTCGTTCGGGCGCTTCACTTCGAGAGTGCCGTCGTCGGCCTTCTCGATGATGATCGGCTCAGCGATGTTGAGCGACAGGGTGCCCTTGGGCCCCTTGACGCTCACAGCCTGGCCATCGATGTTCACGTCGACCCCGGAGGGGACGGTGATCGGCAGTTTTCCGATGCGCGACATTGCCTAGTCCCCCTTCCTCACCAGACGTAGGCGAGGACTTCTCCGCCCACGCCCGACTTGTTGGCCTGGCGGTCGGTCATCAGACCGCCAGAGGTCGAAATGATCGCGACACCCAGACCGCCCAGCACCTTCGGCAGGTTGGTCGACTTCGCGTAGATGCGCAGACCGGGCTTCGACACGCGGCGGAGGCCGGCGATGCTGCGCTCCCGGTTCGGGCCGTACTTCAGCTCGATAACCAGGTTCTTGGCCACCTCGCCCTGCTCATCGCGGTAGCTCGCGATGTAACCCTCGCGCTTGAGGATCTCGGCGATACTGGCCTTCAACTTCGAGTGCGGCATCACGACCTTGTCGTGGTAAGCCGAGTTCGCGTTCCGCAGACGCGTCAACATGTCTGCGATCGGGTCGGTCATCGTCATGGTGACCTGGTCAACCTTTCTCGCTGCGGTTCGCCAGCCAGGGTCCGAGCCGACCTTGCGGCCGGCTGGTCGTGGACGGGCCTACAGCGAAGTGATGAGTCTTAGAAAAACCTGCCGCCGAGCCGGATTACCAGCTGGACTTGCTCACACCGGGCAGCTCGCCCCGGTGCGCCATCTCGCGGAGGCAGATCCGGCACAGGCCGAACTTGCGGAACACCGAGTGCGGACGTCCGCAACGCTGGCAGCGGGTGTAACCCCGCACCTTGAACTTCGGCTTGGCCGCGGCCTTGTTGATCAGCGCCTTCTTGGCCATGATCAGTTCTCCTTGAACGGGAAGCCCAGGAGCTTCAGCAGCGCCCGGCCCTCTTCGTCGTTGGTCGCGGTCGTCACCACGGTGATGTCCATACCGCGGGGACGGTCGATGGCGTCCGGGTCGATCTCGTGGAACATCGACTGCTCGTTGAGACCGAACGTGTAGTTCCCGTTGCCGTCGAACTGCTTGCCCGAGAGGCCGCGGAAGTCGCGGATACGCGGGAGCGCGATCGTCAGCAGGCGGTCCAGGAACTCCCACATGCGGTCGCCGCGCAGCGTGACGCGCGCGCCGATCGGCATGCCCTCGCGGAGCTTGAACTGCGCGATGGACTTGCGGGCCTTGCGGACCTCGGGCCGCTGGCCCGTGATGATCGACAGGTCCTTGACGGCGCCTTCGATCAGCTTGCCGTCACGGGCGGCGTCACCGACACCCATGTTGACGACGACCTTCACCACGCCGGGGATCTGCATGACGTTGGCGTACTCGAACTGCTCGCGCAGCGCGACGACGATCTCTTCGCGGTAACGCGTCTTCAGTCGCGGCAGGGTCTTCTCAACGGTGGTCATCAGATGTCCTTCCCGTTACGACGGGAAATGCGGACCCGCTTACCCTCGTCGTTCGTCCGGTAGCCCACACGGGTCGGCTTGCCGTCCGAGTCGACCACCATCACGTTGGACACGTGGATGGGGGCCTCCTGGGTCACGATGCCGCCCGACTGCGCGCCGCGCTGGGTCTGCGTGATCCGGGTGTGCTTCTTGATGCGGTTGACGCCCTCGACCAGGACGCGGTTCTCAGCGGGGTAGGCCATGATGACCTTGCCGCGAGCACCCTTGTCCTTGCCGGCGATAACCACGACGGTGTCGCCCTTCTTCACCTTCATGATCAGAGCACCTCCGGCGCCAACGAGATGATCTTCATGAACTTCTTGTCGCGGAGCTCACGACCGACGGGGCCGAAGATGCGGGTGCCCCGCGGCTCGTTGTCGTTCTTGATGAGCACCGCGGCGTTCTCGTCGAACCGGATGTAAGAGCCGTCGGGACGGCGCTTCTCCTTGACGGTGCGGACGATGACCGCCTTGACGACGTCGCCCTTCTTGACGCCGGCACCCGGGATGGCCTGCTTCACCGTCGCGACGATGATGTCCCCGATGCCCGCGTAGCGGCGGCCCGAGCCACCGAGAACACGGATGCAGAGGATTTCCTTCGCACCGGTGTTGTCGGCGACGCGTAGCCGCGACTCCTGCTGGATCACTTACCTACTCCTTGACCATTCCTGGCCCGCCAGATTTCCGACCTGACGGGCTCGGTCCGCTGCACCCGTCCGGGTTTACTTGGCCTTCTCGAGGATCTCGACAAGACGCCAGCGCTTGGTAGCCGACAGCGGACGCGTCTCCATCAGGAGGACGCGGTCGCCGACGCCGGCGGTGTTCTGCTCGTCGTGCGCCTTCACCTTGGTGGTGGAACGCAGGACCTTCGAGTACCGGCGGTGCTTCTTCCGGTCCTCCAGCGCGACCACGATCGTCTTGTCCATCTTGTCGGACACGACGTAGCCCTCGCGGACCTTGCGGTCGTTGCGCACCTCGGTCTTCACTTCGTTGCTCTCGCTCATGCCGCACCCTCACCAGTGGAAACCGCGTCGGGGGAGGCCGAGAGGCCCAGCTCCCGCTCCCGCATCACGGTGTAGATCCGGGCGATCTCATGCCGGACCGTGCGCAGGCGGCGGTTGTTGTCGAGCTGCCCGGTGGCCATCTGGAAGCGGAGGTTGAACAGCTCCTCCTTCGCCTCCCTCAGGCGCAGCACGAGCTCTTCCTCGGTGAGCTCACGCAGCTCGGAAGCGGTGGTACCCGCTGCCATCAGAACTCACCACCCTCACGCGTAACGATGCGGCACTTCATCGGGAGCTTGTGGATCGCGCGGCGGAGCGCCTCGCGGGCCACAGCCTCGTTCGGGAAGCTCATCTCGAAGAGCACCCGACCCGGCTTGACGTTGGCCACCCACCACTCCGGCGAGCCCTTACCGGAACCCATGCGGGTCTCGGCGGGCTTCTTGGTCAGCGGGCGGTCCGGGAAGATGTTGATCCAGACCTTGCCACCACGGCGGATGTGCCGGGTGATGGCGATACGAGCCGACTCGATCTGCCGGTTGGTCACGTAGGCGGGCTCCAGAGCCTGGATGCCGAACTCGCCGAAGGTGACCCTCGTGCCGCCCTTGGCAGCACCGGATCGTCCGGGGTGGTGCTGCTTGCGGTGCTTAACCCTGCGCGGGATGAGCACGACTCAGCCCTCCGTCTTCTCTTCGGTCGGCGCGGCGGCCTGGTCGCCCGCAGCGGCCCGGCCGGCCTCGGTGCTGGTCGCGGTGGTGCCGCTGGCGCCCGAACGACGCGCCCTGTTCGGGCGGTCGGCACGGTCGCGGTCGCGGCGCGGCGCGCGGTCGGCCGCCGGAGCGGCGTCACGCTCACGCTTGGCGCTGAGGCCACCGACAATGTCGCCCTTGTAGATCCACACCTTCACGCCGATACGACCGAACGTGGTGCGGGCCTCGAAGAAGCCGTAGTCGATGTCGGCACGCAGCGTGTGCAGCGGCACTCGGCCATCGCGGTAGTGCTCGGAACGGGACATCTCGGCACCGCCGAGACGACCGCCGCACTGCACGCGGATGCCCTTCACCTGGGGCGAACGCATGGCCGACTGGATGGCCTTGCGCATCGCGCGGCGGAAGGCGACCCGGTTGGACAGCTGCTCCGCCACGCCCTGCGCGACGAGCTGCGCGTCCGACTCGGGGCTCTTCACCTCGAGGATGTTGAGCTGCACCTGCTTCTTGGTGAGCTTCTCCAGCTCACCGCGGATGCGGTCGGCCTCGGCGCCGCGACGGCCGATGACGATGCCCGGCCGGGCGGTGTGGATGTCGACGCGAACCCGGTCACGGGTGCGCTCGATCTCCACCTTGGAGATGCCGGCCCGCTCCATGCCCTTGGAGAGCAGCTTGCGGATCTTGACATCCTCGCCCACGTACTCGGCGTACTGCTTGTCGGCGTACCAGCGGGACTTCCAGTCCGTGGTGATACCAAGTCGGAAGCCGTGCGGGTTGATTTTCTGGCCCACTACCGAGCCCCCTTCCTGTCAGCGCCGGCCTTCGCGCTGGTCTTCTTCGGACGGCTCTCCACCTCGACGGTGATGTGGCTCGTCCGCTTGCGGATCCGGTAAGCGCGGCCCTGGGCGCGCGGCCGGAAACGCTTGAGGGTCGGGCCCTCGTCCACGTAGATCTTCGACACCCAGAGGGTGTCGGGGTCCAGGGACAGGTTGTTCTCGGCGTTGGCCACGGCGCTCTGAAGCACCTTGCGGACCGGCTCACTTGCCGCCTGCGGCGCGAACTGGAGCACGGCCAGGGCCTCGCTGGCGCTACGACCCCTGATGAGCTCGACGACGCGACGCACCTTCATGGGCGTGTCACGGACGTAGCGAGCCCGAGCCACGGCGCGCGGGAGCTCCGGCGCTTCGGCTTCGTTACGGGCGTTCATCGCTGCTTCCCCTTGCTCTTCCTCTAGTTCGTCGCCTAGCGACGGCGCGACTTCCGGTCGTCCTTGATGTGGCCCTTGAACGTGCGGGTCGGGGCGAATTCGCCGAGCTTGTGCCCGACCATCGCTTCCGAGACGAACACCGGCACGTGCTTGCGGCCGTCGTGCACCGCGATCGTGTGGCCCAACATGTCGGGGATGATCGTCGACCGGCGGGACCAGGTCTTGATGACGGTCTTCTTGCCCGACTCGTTGAGGACGTCCACCTTCTTGAGCAGGTGGTCGTCCACGAAGGGGCCCTTCTTAAGGCTGCGAGGCATCCTTCACTCCCTCCCTGCTCAGCGCTTCTTACCGGTGCGACGACGCCGGACGATGAGCTTGTCGCTTGGCTTCTTGCGGCTACGGGTACGACCCTCGGGCTTGCCCGCCGGGTTCACCGGGTGGCGACCACCGGAGGTCTTGCCCTCACCACCACCGTGCGGGTGGTCGACCGGGTTCATGGCCACACCGCGGACGGTGGGCTTGCGACCCTTCCACCGCATCCGGCCCGCCTTGCCCCAGTTGATGTTCTGGTGCTCGGCGTTGCCGACCTCGCCGACCGTGGCGCGGCACCGGACGTCCACGTTGCGGATTTCGCCCGAGGGCATCCGCAGCTGGGCGTAGGGGCCGTCCTTGGCGACGAGCTGCACGCTGGCGCCGGCCGACCGGGCGATCTTCGCGCCGCCGCCGGGGCGGAGCTCGATCGCGTGGACCACCGTGCCGACCGGGATGTTGCGCAGCGGCAGGTTGTTGCCCGGCTTGATGTCAGCCTTCGGGCCGTTCTCCACCATGTCGCCCTGCGACAACTTCGCCGGCGCGATGATGTACCGCTTCTCGCCGTCGAGGTAGTGCAGCAGCGCGATGCGCGCGGTGCGGTTGGGGTCGTACTCGATGTGCGCGACCTTGGCCGGCACGCCGTCCTTGTCGGTGCGACGGAAATCGATGAGGCGGTACGCCCGCTTGTGGCCACCACCCTTGTGCCGCGTCGTGATCTTGCCCGAAGCGTTGCGGCCACCACGGCCGTGCAGCGGGCGGACCAGCGACTTCTCCGGCGTCGTCCGAGTGATCTCGGCGAAGTCGGAGACGCTCGCACCGCGACGACCGGGGGTCGTCGGCTTGTACTTGCGAATGCCCATCTCTACGCAGTCCTCGTCGTCATCAGGCGGCCGGGCCGCCGAAGATCTCGATCGGCTTGCTCTCGGCGGACAGCGTCACGATGGCGCGCTTGGTGTCCTTGCGCTTGCCATAACCGGTCCGGGTGCGCTTGCGCTTGCCCTGGCGGTTGAGCGTGTTGACGCTGACGACCTTGACGCCGAAGACCTTCTCCACGGCAATCTTGATCTGGGTCTTGTTCGAGCCGGGAGCCACCACGAAGGTGTACTTGTTCTCCTCGAGCAGCCCGTAGGACTTCTCGGAGATGACCGGCGCGAGCAAAATATCCCGGTGGTCGGGGATCACTTCGCGGCCTCCTCGTCCGACTCCGACGACTCGGCGGTGGCCTCGGCAGAGCCCTGCCCGTGCTGGGCCTTGCTCGCCAGGAACACGTCGAGCGCGTCCTTGGTGAACACCACGTCGTCGTTGACCAGCACGTCGTAGGTGTTGAGCTGGTCCGGCGCGATGATGTGCACGTGCGGCAGGTTGCGCAGGCTGACCCACGAAACCTCGTCCGTGCGCAGCAGCACTGCCAGCACTCGGCGAGCCTCGGTGACCGTCTCCACGACCTTGCGGGCCGCCTTGGTCGACGGAGCGTCGCCCTCGACGAAACCGCTCACCACGTGCACCTGGCCGGCGCGCGCCCGGTCCGAGAGGGCACCGCGCAGGGCGGCGGCCTTCATCTTCTTGGGGGTGCGCTGGCTGTAGTCACGCGGCTGGGGACCGTGGACGACGCCACCACCGACGAACTGGGGCGCGCGGGTCGAGCCCTGACGGGCGCGGCCGGTGCCCTTCTGCCGGTACGGCTTCTTGCCACCACCGCGAACTTCGCCGCGGGTCTTCGTGGAGTGCGTGCCCTGGCGGGCCGCGGCCAACTGGGCCACGACGACCTGGTGCAGCAGCGCCACGTTCGCCTGCGCGTCGAAGATCGCGGCGGGCAGCTCGACGGAACCGTCGGTCTGGCCTGCCGGGGTGCGGACCTCAACGGAAGTCATGATCAGGCACCACCCTTCGAAGCGGTCTTGATGAACACGGTGCCGCCCTTGGGGCCCGGAACCGCGCCCTTGATGAGCAGCAGGCCGGACTCGGCGTCAACGCGGTGCACCTTCAGGTTCTGGGTGGTCACGCGGACGTGGCCCATGCGGCCCGCCATGCGCATGCCCTTGAACACTCGACCCGGGGTGGCGCAACCGCCGATGGAACCGGGTGAGCGGTGCTTGCGCTGCGTGCCGTGGCTCGCGCCGAGGCCGTGGAAGCCGTGGCGCTTCATAACGCCCGCGGTGCCCTTGCCCTTGGTGGTGCCGACCACGTCGACCACCGCGCCGGCCTCGAAGACCTCAGCGGTGATTTCCTGGCCGACCGTGTACTCGGACGCGTCCGTGGTGCGCAGCTCCGCCAAGTGCCGGCGGGGCGTGACGCCCGCCTTGGCGTAGTGGCCCGCGACGGGCTTGTTGACCTTGCGCGGGTCGATCGCGCCGAACGCCAACTGCACGGCCGAGTAGCCGTCGATTTCCTGGGTCCGAACCTGGGTGACCACGTTCGGCTCGGCCTTGACGACGGTAACCGGAACGATCCGGTTGTTCTCGTCGAAGACCTGAGTCATGCCGAGCTTGGTGCCCAGGAGGCCCTTAACCTGCCTGTCAGACATGGGTCTCGTTACTCTCCGCCCCAAATGGGATCAACACTGCCGCGTCCAACGCTTACTGGATGTTGACGTCGACGCTCGCCGGCAGGTCGATGCGCATGAGCGCGTCCACCGTCTTCGGCGTCGGGTCGAGGATGTCGATCAGACGCTTGTGCGTGCGCATCTCGAAGTGCTCGCGCGAGTCCTTGTACTTGTGCGGCGAGCGGATGACGCAGTAAACGTTCTTCTCAGTGGGCAGCGGCACAGGCCCGACGACCCGAGCGCCGGTGCGCGTCACGGTCTCGACGATCTTGCGCGCGGACGCGTCGATCGCCTCGTGGTCGTAGGCCTTGAGCCGGATGCGGATCTTCTGTCCCGCCATGATGGCTTGCCGTTCCTCTGCTTCTAGTACCGCTGCGGTGCGGGCACCTTGCACGAGGTCACGGGACCTCCGGCGCGCTCCGCCCCCTATTCAGGATTGACACCGAGCGGTGTCACGGTGCCCGGTCCACGCGGTCGGGCGTGTCGCGCCCCAACGCATAGACCGGTCCCACTGATGAAACCTGTGGGATTGTACTACTGATCAAACCCCGCTCGTGACGGGGCGGCCGAGTCCACAACTCGAACCGGCCGCCCCGACGAGCAACCCGTCAATGGTCGCACACCTGGGTGCCGAGACCAAATCGGGGGTGTAGTTGTAGAGCTAGATCACTTGATGATCTTGGTGACCGAGCCCGCACCCACGGTGCGACCACCCTCGCGGATGGCGAACCGCAGGCCCTCGTCCATGGCGATCGGCTGGATCAGCTTCACGGCCATGGTCGTGGTGTCGCCCGGCATGACCATCTCGGTGCCCTCGGGGAGGGTCACGACGCCGGTCACGTCGGTCGTGCGGAAGTAGAACTGCGGGCGGTAGTTGTTGAAGAACGGCGTGTGGCGGCCACCCTCGTCCTTCGACAGGATGTAGACCTGCGCGTCGAACTCGGTGTGCGGGGTCGTGGTGCCCGGCTTGATGATCACCATGCCGCGCTCCACCTCCTCGCGCTTCACGCCACGCAGCAGCAGCGCGGCGTTGTCGCCCGCGCGGCCCTCGTCGAGGAACTTCTTGAACATCTCGATCGAGGTGACGATCGTCTTCTTCGAGGTCTCCCGGATGCCGACGATCTCGACCTCTTCGTTGACCTTGACGATGCCGCGCTCGATACGACCGGTCACCACGGTGCCGCGGCCGGTGATCGTGAAGACGTCCTCGACCGGCATGAGGAACGGACGGTCGACCTCGCGCTCCGGCTCCGGGATGTTCTCGTCCACGGCAGCCATCAAGCCGAGCAGCGCCTTGCTCCACTCGGCGTCGCCCTCCAGCGCCTTCAGCGCGGAGACGCGGACGACCGGCAGGTCGTCACCGGGGAACTCGTAGTCGGAGAGCAGCTCGCGGACCTCGAGCTCGACGAGCTCCAGGATCTCCTCGTCGTCCACCATGTCGGCCTTGTTCAGGGCCACCACGATGTAGGGCACACCGACCTGGCGGGCCAGGAGCACGTGCTCCTTGGTCTGCGGCATCGGGCCGTCGGTCGCCGCGACCACCAGGATGGCGCCGTCCATCTGCGCCGCACCGGTGATCATGTTCTTGATGTAGTCGGCGTGACCGGGGCAGTCGACGTGCGCGTAGTGCCGGTTCGCCGTCTGGTACTCGATGTGCGCGATCGAGATCGTGATACCGCGCTGCTTCTCCTCCGGCGCCTTGTCGATCTGGTCGAACGGCGTGAAGGGGTTCAGGTCCGGGAACTCGTCGTGCAGCACCTTGGAAATCGCCGCGGTCAGCGTCGTCTTTCCGTGGTCGATGTGACCGATGGTGCCGATGTTGACGTGCGGCTTCGTCCGCTCGAACTTCGCCTTCGCCACTGGATTGTCCTCCTGGACTTCTATTGCTTAGCCCGGCGGGCGGCTTGCCGCCCGCCGGACGTCACGTCAGGGTCGGTTGTTGCGGACCCCGGGGCGATCCCCCCGGAGAGCCCGCGTGGTGCTGCGGTGCTCCGGTTGGGGTTACTCGCCCGTAGCCTTCGCGATGATCTCCTTCGCCACGTTCGCGGGAACCTCGGCGTAGGAGTCAAAGGTCATCGAGTAGTTCGCGCGACCCTGGGTCCTGGACCTCAGGTCGCCGACATACCCGAACATCTCCGACAGCGGGACCAGCGCCTTGATGACACGGGCACCACTGCGTTCTTCCATGGCCTGGATCTGGCCACGGCGGGAGTTCAAGTCGCCGATCACGTCGCCCATGTAGTCCTCGGGCGTGGTGACCTCGACGGCCATCAGCGGTTCGAGGATGGCCGGGCTCGCCAGGCGGGCCGCTTCCTTGAGCGCGATCGAGCCCGCGATCTTGAACGCCATCTCCGACGAGTCGACCTCGTGGTAGGCGCCGTCGACCAGGGTCAGCTTGACGCCCACCAGCGGGTAGCCCGCCAGCACGCCGTACCGCATCGCGTCCTGGGCGCCCGCGTCCACCGACGGGATGTACTCCCTGGGGATGCGGCCACCGCTGACACTGTTGACGAACTCGTAGAGAGCGCCGTCCTCGGTCTTCTCCAGCGGCTCCAGGTCGATGAGGATCTTGGCGAACTGGCCCGAGCCACCGGTCTGCTTCTTGTGGGTGTAGGAGTACTTCTCCACCTTGCGGCGGATCGTCTCCCGGTACGCCACCTGCGGCTTGCCGATGTTCGCGTCGACCTTGAACTCGCGGCGCATGCGTTCCACCAGGATGTCCAGGTGGAGCTCGCCCATGCCGGCGATGATGGTCTGACCGGTCTCCTGGTCGAGGTTGACCCGGAACGTCGGGTCCTCCTCGGCCAGCTTCTGGATCGCGGTGCCCAGCTTCTCCTGGTCGGCCTTCGTCTTCGGCTCGATCGCCACCTGGATGACCGGCTCGGGGAAGGTCATGGACTCCAGCACGATGGGGTTCTGCGGGTCGCAGAGCGTCTCACCGGTGGTGGTGTCCTTCAGGCCGATCACCGCGTAGATGTGGCCCGCCATGGCCTCGTCGACCGGGTTCTCCTTGTTGGCGTGCATCTGGAAGACCTTCCCGATGCGCTCCTTGCGGTCCTTGGTCGAGTTGATGACCTGGGTGCCCGCGGCGATCTTGCCCGAGTACACCCGGATGTAGGTCAGCTTGCCGAAGAACGGGTGCGTGGCGATCTTGAACGCGAGCGCGGCGAACGGCTCGTCGGTGTTCGGCGCGCGGAAGGCCGGCGTCTCGCCGTCCTGGAGCGTGCCCTCGACCGGCGGGAGGTCCAGCGGAGCCGGCAGGTAGTCGATCACCGCGTCGAGCATGGGCTGGACGCCCTTGTTCTTGAACGCCGAGCCGCACATCACCGGGTAACCGGAGCGGTTCTTGACGATCGCGCGGATGCCCGTCTTGATCTGCTCGACGGAGAACGCCTCGCCCGCGAGGTACATCTCCATCAGCTCGTCGTCGGTGTCGGCCACGGCCTCGACCAACTGCTCGCGGTACTCGGCGGCCTTGTCGGCGAGGTCGGCCGGGATCTCCTCGACCGTGTAGTCCTCACCCTTCTGGACCTCACCACGCCACGTCAGCGCGCGCATCTCGACCAGGTCGATCACGCCGATGAAGTCGCTTTCCGACCCGATCGGGAGCTGGATGGGCAGCGGCTTCGCGCCCAGGCGCTCCTGGATCGTGCGGACGGTGAAGTAGAAGTCCGCGCCCAGCTTGTCCATCTTGTTGACGAAGCAGATGCGCGGGACGTCGTACTTGGTGGCCTGGCGCCAGACCTGCTCGGACTGGGGCTCGACACCTTCCTTGCCGTCGAACACCGCGACGGCGCCGTCGAGCACCCGCAGGTTCCGCTCGACCTCGACGGTGAAGTCGACGTGGCCCGGCGTGTCGATGATGTTGATCTGGTGGTTCTTCCAGAAGCAGGTCGTCGCGGCCGACGTGATCGTGATGCCGCGCTCCTGCTCCTGCTCCATCCAGTCCATCACCGCGGCGCCGTCGTGGACCTCGCCGATCTTGTAGCTGATCCCGGTGTAGAACAGGATCCGCTCGGTCGTCGTGGTCTTGCCCGCGTCGATATGGGCCATGATCCCGATGTTGCGGACCTTGGCCAGGTCGGTGAGCACGTCCTGTGCCACGGGTTTCTTCCCCTGTCTTGAGCTAGCTGGTAGCAGGCTCACTAGGGCCGGGAGGCGCCAGGCGGGGCAACTCGGGGCTGCCCCGCCTGGCGGCACGTCACCAGCGGTAGTGGGCGAAGGCCTTGTTCGACTCGGCCATCTTGTGCGTGTCCTCGCGGCGCTTGACGCTCGCGCCCAGGCCGTTGCTCGCGTCGAGCAGCTCGTTCATCAGGCGCTCGATCATGGTCTTCTCACGGCGCTGCCGGGAGTAGGTGATCAGCCAGCGCAGCGCCAGCGTGGTCGAGCGGCCGGGCTTGACCTCGATCGGCACCTGGTAGGTGGCGCCACCGACGCGGCGGGACTTCACCTCAAGCGCGGGCTTGACGTTGTCCAGCGCACGCTTGAGCGTGACGACCGGGTCGGTGCCGTTCTTGTCGCGGGCGCCTTCGAGGGCGCCGTACACGATCCGCTCGGCCACGGAGCGCTTGCCGTCGACCAGCACCTTGTTGATGAGCTGGGTCACCAGCGGAGAGCTGTAGACCGGGTCGGTGATCAGCGGCCGCTTCGGGGCCGGTCCCTTGCGGGGCATCAGCTCTTCTCCTTCTTCGCGCCGTAGCGGCTGCGAGCCTGCTTACGGTTCTTCACGCCCTGCGTGTCGAGCGACCCGCGGATGATCTTGTAGCGGACGCCGGGGAGGTCCTTCACACGACCGCCGCGGACGAGCACCATCGAGTGCTCCTGGAGGTTGTGGCCCTCACCGGGGATGTAGGCCGTCACCTCGATACCGCTCGTCAGCTTCACGCGGGCGACCTTGCGCAGCGCCGAGTTCGGCTTCTTGGGCGTGGTCGTGTAGACGCGGGTGCACACACCGCGCCGCTGCGGGCTGCCCTTGAGCGCCGCGGTCTTCTGCTTGGCGACCTTGTCCTGCCGGCCCTTACGGACCAGCTGCTGGATCGTTGGCATACGCCGGCTGCTTCTTCCGTTTGCGTGCCCGCCGCGTGGGCGACGAGCGCTGTTTACTTGGTCCCTCTCTGCACCCGAGGTCGGGCGTGTCGCTGCCCTCGGCGGAGCCGAAAGGCAACGCCATCTCCTCAGGTCCGCAGGCAACATCCCAGGATGCCCCTACGCGTGGAGGTCACCGCGGCCGGCTTTCCAGCACCACTGGCGCGTAGGCACGCGGAGCGGCCCGACATGGGTCGGGCACGAGTACCAAAGATACCCCGCTTGGTTCCCACGGGTCAAAACGGATCCGCGACCGCGCCTGCGCTCGAAGTGGTCGGCCGCAAGGCCGAGGGCTACTCAACGGCCATCAGAACACGAATGCGGGGATGTCGCAGGCTCAAATGACCCCCGTTTCACCCGTAGGCGTGGCTGCCGCACAGGCCGGTGACCTTGCTCACCGCCACCCGTGAACACGACCGTTCACCGACGCCGGTCACACTGACGGTGTGAACTCCGACCTCATCGCGGGCATGGCGGCGCTGGTGGCCGCCGACGCGTCGCCCGAGGTGCTCGCGGTGCGCGGTGACGTCGTGGTGGTCCGGGTCGCGGACGTGGTGCTCAAGGCGCACGAAGCGGGCACGGACCTCGCGGTGCTCGCGCAACGGCTCCGACTGGCCGCCGACCCACGCTTGGGTGAACTTCTGCTGACGCCCCGGTCGGCGCCCGCGATTGTGCTCGGCCGGGTCGTCACGGCGTGGCCGATGGGCACGCCGGTGCCGCAGAGCGAGCCCGAGGACCTGCCGATGGAGGCCGCCGGGCGGATGTTGGCGGCGTTGCACCGGTTCACCGCCGAAGACTTCGCGCCGCCCGTGCCGCTCGCCGGGGCACATCCCCGGATGGAACGGGCGGTGCGCGACCTGACCTTGGACACGCCCGCGGCGCAACTGGTGCGGCGGGCGTTCACCACGCTGCCGGCGTTCGACAACTCCGGGACCACGCTCATCCACGGCGACTGGCACCTCGGTCAACTGGTGTGGCGGGACGGGTACCGGTTGATCGACGTGGACGACCTCGGCGTCGGCGATCCGGCGTGGGACGTGGCCCGCCCGGCGGCACTGCACGCCGCGGGGGTGTTGGATGCCGAGGCGTGGGGACGGCTGCTCGGGTCGTACCTCGACGCGGGCGGGGCGGGCGTGCCGCGGGACGACCCGTGGTCCGTACTGGAGGCTCCGGCGCGCGCTTTGGTCGTTCAGATGGCGGCGCGTGCCCTTTCCGCTGCACAGCGCGACGAGAAGGAGCTGACCGAAGCTCAGGAAGCGCTGATCGACGCGTGCGCCCGCATCGTGTCGACACACGAACCCAAGCCGCGCGGCTAATATCGGATTTATCGCGTCAAGAGCAGGAGGCTCACACGATGCAGTGTCCCAAGTGTCATGCGAACATGCGCACCTTCGACCGCATGGGCGTGCACATCGAGCAGTGTGATGGCTGCCGCGGGGTCTTCCTCGACTACGGCGAGCTCGAGGCCATCACCCGCTTGGAGCAGCAGCAGATGGCACCGCCGCCCCCGCCGCCCGCCGCGCCCCAGCCGGCGCAGGTGCACTACGTCCAGCAGCCGGTCCAGCCGGGTTGGGGCGCCGCACCGGGGTACGGCAGCCACGGAGGTCACTACGGCCACCGGAAGCACCGCGGTCTGGGCGGGCTGTTCTTCTCGTCCTGACCTTCCGGTCCGGTCCTACGGTGGTGGCCCCGCGCCTGTGCGCGGGGCCACCGTTGCCACTACCGAAAAACCGGGTGATAATCGGTAGTGACCGGAGGAGGTCCGTCATGTCCGTCGCCACCGAGGCCGCGCAGATCCGTGACCTGTTCGATCGGATCGAGGAGATCGAAGAGGTCGCGTCGAGCCTGGCCGAAGGCGACGAGCGGCGTCGCAAGCTGAACGGCGTGGTGACGAAGACGTTGCGCAAGGCGCCACCGGTGCGTCCGGTGGTGGCCGGGGAGCTGCTGGACCTCACCGAGAAGACGGTCAAGGCGTGGGCGCGCGAGGGTGTGCTCGCCATCCACAGCCGTGAGCCCCGGATGTTGTTGGACGCCGAGCGGCTGCACGAGGTGCTGCACGTGGTGGCCGAGCTGAGGCGGGCCGGCAGGAGCCGCGCGCTGTTGGACGAGGTGCACCGGCGGTTGAGCGATTCCGCGCTGTTGGAGCGTGCGGACCTGGCCGACAGCCTGGCGCAGATGCACCGCGGTGAAGGACGCGTGGTGCGCTGATCAAGGTCGTCGAGACGCCGGTCGCCAGTCATCAGGCGGCGGGCCTGCGCGGCGCCGCGCGGGTGGCCTACGACAGGTTCCTGGACGAACTGGCGCACAGCGGCTGCCTGGCCCTCGGGTACCGCGTGACAGGCCCGGAACCACTGCCCCGGCTCTGCGTGAAACACCTCCGCGGCGCCGATCGCGTGATAGTCGCATTCCCCACCCCCCGGACCGCGTGGATTTTGCTCGTCGGACCGCACGACGACGATCCCGGCCGGGACCTTTACGAGACTTTGTACGAACTCGCCGGCGTGCGCCCGAAACTGTCCGAAAAGCGCACCAAACCGCCGTGCTGCGAGGACGCCGCTCCCCCGATCGCCGACGCCGACCTGGTCGACGACCTGGTGGCCCGAGCCCGCGCCCTCGCCAAGTCCCGCCGCCGCTCGCCCTGACCCGGCTGCTCGCTCTGAGCTGGCCGCTCCCCCTGGCCCGGCCGCTCCCCCTGACCCGGCCGCTCCCCCTGACCCGGCCGCTCCCCCTGACCTGGCCGTTCGCCCCTGACCTACCTGCCCGCTCCGGTCCACGGCATGCGAAAGGCCCCCGGAGCGGGAGGCTCCGGGGGCCTTTCGGTCAACTAGCTACTTCAGCGGTAGTCGCGGCCGAAGTCGTAGTCGTCCAGCGGGACGGCCGCGCCGGTGCCCGTGCCGAAGACGTCCGGCGTGTAGTAGCCGTCGTCGTAGCTCGGGATGGCGTACGCCGCCGCGCGGGCTTCCTCGGTCGGCTGCACCTGGATGTTCCGGTACCGGTTGATGCCGGTGCCGGCCGGGATCAGCTTGCCGATGATCACGTTCTCCTTCAGGCCGATGAGCTTGTCCGAACGCCCGTTGATGGCGGCGTCCGTCAACACCCTCGTCGTCTCCTGGAAGGAGGCCGCCGACAACCACGAGTCCGTGGCCAGCGACGCCTTCGTGATACCCATCAGCACCGGACGACCGGCAGCGGGCTCGCCGCCTTCGGCCACCACGGCCCGGTTGCCCGACTCGAACTCCGCGCGCTCGACCAGCGAGCCCGGCAGGAACTCGGTCGCACCCGAGTCGATGATCGTCACCCGGCGCAGCATCTGCCGGACGATGACCTCGATGTGCTTGTCGTGGATCGCCACACCCTGGGCCCGGTACACCTTCTGGACCTCACCCACCAGGTGGAGCTGGGCCTCACGCGGACCCATCACGCGCAGCACCTCGTGCGGGTCGGGCGTGCCTTCCAGCAGCTGCTGGCCGACGCCCACGTGGTCGCCGTCCTGCAACGGGCCGGTCGCCGTGTTCGCGAGCCGCTGACGCTTGGACAGCTTCTCGAAGAGGATCTCCTCGGACCCGTCGTCCGGGATGAGGGTGATCTTCCAGAACCGGTCGCCGTCCTCGATGCGCACCCGGCCGTCGACGTCCGCGATGGGCGCCTTGCCCTTCGGCACCCGGGCCTCGAACAGCTCCTGCACACGGGGCAGACCAGTGGTGATGTCGTCACCGGCCACACCACCCTGGTGGAACGTACGCATGGTGAGCTGCGTGCCGGGCTCACCGATGGACTGCGCGGCCACGATGCCGACGGCCTCGCCGACGTCGACCAGCTTGCCGGTCGCCATCGAACGGCCGTAGCAGGACGCGCACACACCGACCGCGGACTCGCAGGTCAGCACCGAGCGCACCTTGACCCTGGTCACGCCCGCCTCGACGAGCGTCGCCAGCGCCGGGTCGCCCAGGTCGTCGCTGCGGTTGAGCACCACGTTGCCGTTGGCGTCGGTGATCTCCTCGGCGATGGTCCGCGCGTACACACTCGTCTGCGCGAACTCCGCCAGCACGACCTTGTCGCCCTGACGCTCACCGACGGTCATCTGCACGCCGCGGGTGGTGCCGCAGTCGACCTCGCGGATGATGACGTCCTGCGAGACGTCCACCAGACGACGGGTCAGGTAACCCGAGTCGGCGGTGCGCAGCGCGGTGTCGGCCAGACCCTTGCGGGCGCCGTGCGTGGCGATGAAGTACTCCAGCACCGACAAGCCCTCGCGGAACGAGCTCTTGATCGGGCGCGGGATGTACTCGCCCTTCGGGTTGGTCACCAGACCACGCATACCGGCCAGCGAGCGGACCTGGGTCATGTTGCCCGCCGCCCCGGACATCACGATCATGCGGATCGAGTTGTCCTCGGGGAAGTTGGCCTCCATCACCTCGGCGACCTCTTCGGTGGCCTTGGTCCACACCTTGACCAGCTCGTTGTTGCGCTCCGTGTGGGAGAGCTGACCGCGCTGGTAGCGCTTCTCGACCGCGTCCGCGAGCTTCTCGTGCTCGTCCAGGATGCCCTGCTTGGCTTCCGGCACGAGCACGTCGGAGATCGCGACCGTGACGCCCGACCGGGTGGCCCAGTAGAAACCGGCGTCCTTCAGCTTGTCCAGCGTCCGGGCGACGGTGACCATCGGGTACCGCTCGGCCAGGTCGTTGATGATCGTGGCCTGCCGCTTCTTGGGCATGACCTCGTTGATGAACGCGTAGTCCTGCGGCAGGACCTCGTTGAACAGCACGCGACCGAGGGTGGTCGTGGCCAGCCACGGCTGACCGGGCTCCCAGCCCTCCGGCTCCTGGCCCTTCGGCGGGTTCTTGTCCGTGATCCGGATCTTGACCATGGACTGGAGGCCGAGGACCTTGCGGTCGTACGCCATCTGCGCCTCGGCGGGCGAGGAGTAGGCCTGGCCTTCGCCGAGGTCGCCCTCCTTGTGCCGGGTCAGGTGGAACAGGCCGGTCACCATGTCCAGACGCGGCATGGCCAGCGGCTTGCCCGACGCGGGCGAGAGGATGTTGTTCGAGGACAGCATCAGCACGCGCGCCTCGGCCTGCGCCTCGGCGGACAGCGGCAGGTGGACTGCCATCTGGTCACCGTCGAAGTCGGCGTTGAACGCCTCGCAGACCAGCGGGTGGAGCTGGATGGCCTTGCCCTCGACCAGCTGCGGCTCGAACGCCTGGATGCCCAGTCGGTGCAGCGTGGGCGCCCGGTTCAGCAGCACGGGGTGCTCGGTGATGACCTCTTCCAGCACGTCCCACACGGCGGGGCGCGCGCGCTCCACCATCCGCTTGGCGGACTTGATGTTCTGCGCGTGGTTGAGGTCGACCAGCCGCTTCATCACGAACGGCTTGAACAGCTCCAGCGCCATCTGCTTGGGCAGACCGCACTGGTGCAGCTTCAGCTGCGGGCCGACCACGATGACCGAACGGCCCGAGTAGTCGACGCGCTTGCCGAGCAGGTTCTGGCGGAACCGGCCCTGCTTGCCCTTGAGCAGGTCGGACAGCGACTTGAGCGGCCGGTTGCCCGGACCCGTCACCGGCCGGCCGCGGCGGCCGTTGTCGAACAGCGCGTCGACGGCCTCCTGGAGCATCCGCTTCTCGTTGTTGACGATGATCTCGGGCGCGCCGAGGTCGATCAGTCGCTTGAGGCGGTTGTTCCGGTTGATGACCCGGCGGTACAGGTCGTTCAGGTCGGACGTGGCGAAGCGGCCACCGTCGAGCTGCACCATCGGGCGCAGGTCCGGCGGGATGACCGGGACGCAGTCCAGCACCATGCCCTGCGGGTTGTTGCGGGTCGCCTGGAAGGCGGCCACGACCTTCAACCGCTTGAGGGCGCGGAGCTTCTTCTGGCCCTTGCCGCTGCGAATGGTCTCGCGCAGCACGTCGGCCTCGGCGTCCACGTCGTAGTCACCCAGGAGGCGCTGGATGGCCTCGGCGCCCATGGCGCCGGTGAAGTAGTCGCCGTAGCGGTCGTACAGCTCGCGGTACAGCATCTCGTCCGCGATCAGCTGGGCGCGCTCGAGCTTGGTGAAGGTGGACCAGATCTCGTCGAGCCGGTCCAGCTCGCGCTGGGCGCGGTCGCGGAGCTGGCGCATCTCACGCTCGCCGCCCTCCTTGACCTTGCGGCGGACGTCGGACTTGGCGCCCTCCGCCTCCAGCTCGGCCAGGTCGGCTTCCAGCTTCTGCGCACGGGCCTCGACGTCCGCGTCACGGCGGTTCTCGACCCGCTTGCGCTCGACCTGCATCTCGTTGTCGAGCGTGGGCAGGTCGTTGTGGCGCAGGTCGGTGTTCACGCCCACGATCACGTAGGCCGCGAAGTAGATGATCTTCTCGAGGTCCTTGGGCGCCAGGTCGAGCAGGTAGCCCAACCGGCTGGGGACGCCCTTGAAGTACCAGATGTGCGTGACGGGCGCGGCCAGTTCGATGTGGCCCATCCGCTCACGGCGCACCTTGGCACGCGTCACCTCGACGCCGCAGCGCTCGCAGATGATGCCCTTGAAGCGGACGCGCTTGTACTTGCCGCAGTAGCACTCCCAGTCCCGGGTGGGACCGAAGATCTTCTCGCAGAACAAGCCGTCCTTCTCCGGCTTGAGCGTGCGGTAGTTGATGGTCTCGGGCTTCTTTACCTCGCCGAAGGACCACTGGCGGATGTCATCGGCGGTCGCGAGACCGATACGAAGCTCATCGAAGAAGTTGACGTCGAGCACGTCTACTCTCTTCCCCTTTTTTGGATCGGTTGCCCCAGAAGAGCAGGCTCAGGAGCTGGTGGCGGGGCCACCGGGAGGTGTTTCACCCTTTCGGGGTTGGCCACCTCCCGATGACCGGCGAGGGTCAGTTGACGACGTCGTCCACGGACGGCGACTCGGACCTCGACAGGTTGATGCCGAGGTTCGCTGCCGCGCGTTCGAGGTCTTCGTCGTCGCCGTCGCGCATCTCGATCGCGGCGCCGTCCGAAGACAGCACCTCGACGTTGAGGCACAGCGACTGGAGCTCCTTGAGCAGCACCTTGAAGGACTCCGGGATACCCGGCTCCGGGATGTTCTCGCCCTTGACGATGGCCTCGTAGACCTTCACGCGGCCGAGCACGTCGTCGGACTTGATGGTGAGCAGTTCCTGGAGGGTGTATGCGGCGCCGTACGCCTGCATCGCCCAGCACTCCATTTCACCGAAGCGCTGGCCACCGAACTGCGCCTTACCACCCAGCGGCTGCTGCGTGATCATCGAGTACGGGCCGGTCGAGCGTGCGTGGATCTTGTCGTCGACCAGGTGCAGCAGCTTCAGGATGTACATGTAGCCGACCGACACCGGGAAGGGGTACGGCTCGCCGCTGCGCCCGTCGAGGAGCACCGCCTTGCCGTTCTCCTTGACCATCCGCTCGCCGTCGCGGTTCGGGATCGTCGAGCCCAGCAGGCCCGTGATCTCGTCCTCGCGAGCGCCGTCGAAGACCGGGGTCGCGGTCTTCGTGCCAGGCTCCACGTCGTACAGGTCCGCCGGCAGGTTCTTCGCCCAGTCCGGGTCCCCGTTGATGCTCCAGCCCTGCTTGGCGATCCACCCGAGGTGGGTCTCCAACACCTGGCCGATGTTCATACGACGCGGCACACCGTGCGTGTTCAGCACGATGTCGACCGGGGTGCCGTCCTCCAGGAACGGCATGTCCTCGACCGGGAGGATCTTGCCGATGACGCCCTTGTTGCCGTGGCGGCCGGCGAGCTTGTCGCCGTCCTGGATCTTGCGCTTCTGGGCCACGTAGACGCGGACCAGCTCGTTCACGCCGGGGGGCAGCTCGTCGTCGTCCTCGCGGCTGAACACGCGGATGCCGATGACCTTGCCGTACTCGCCGTGCGGCACCTTCAGCGACGTGTCGCGCACTTCGCGCGCCTTCTCGCCGAAGATCGCGCGGAGCAGGCGCTCCTCCGGGGTCAGCTCGGTCTCGCCCTTGGGCGTGACCTTGCCGACCAGGATGTCGCCGGGCTGTACCTCGGCGCCGATCCGGATGATGCCGCGCTCGTCGAGGTCGGCCAGGACCTCCTCGGAGACGTTCGGGATGTCCCGGGTGATCTCCTCGGCGCCCAGCTTGGTGTCCCGCGCGTCGATCTCGTGCTCCTCGATGTGGATCGAGGTCAGGACGTCGTCCTGCACGAGGCGCTGCGACAGGATGATCGCGTCCTCGTAGTTGTGGCCCTCCCACGGCATGATCGCCACGAGCAGGTTCTTGCCCAGGGCCATCTCGCCGTTCTCGGTGCACGGGCCGTCGGCCAGCACCTGACCGGTCTGCACCCGGTCGCCCTCGTGCACGATGGGCTTCTGGTTGATGCAGGTGCCCTGGTTCGAGCGGCGGAACTTGTGCAGGCCGTAGGTCTGCCGCGAGCCGTCGTCGGCCATGACCGTGACGTAGTCGGCGGAGATCTCCTCGACCACACCGGTCTTCTTGGCCACCACGACGTCACCGGCGTCGACCGCGGCGCGCAACTCCATGCCGGTGCCGACCAGCGGGGACTCGCTGCGCAGCAGCGGCACCGCCTGACGCTGCATGTTCGCGCCCATCAGGGCGCGGTTCGCGTCGTCGTGCTCCAGGAACGGGATCATCGCGGTCGCGGCGGACACCATCTGCCGCGGCGAGACGTCCATGTAGTCCACGTCGGACGGGTCGATCTGCTCGACCTCGCCGCCCTTCTTGCGGACCAGGACCTTCGGCTCGAGGAAGTTGCCGTCCTCGTCGATCTTGGCGTTCGCCTGCGCCTTGACGTAGCGGTCTTCCTCGTCGGCCGTCAGGTAGTCGATCTGGTCGGTGACCCGGCCGTCGACGACCTTGCGGTACGGCGTCTCGATGAAGCCGAACGGGTTGACCCGCCCGTAGGAGGACAGCGAGCCGATCAGGCCGATGTTCGGGCCTTCCGGCGTCTCGATCGGGCACATGCGGCCGTAGTGCGACGGGTGGACGTCGCGGACCTCCATGCCGGCGCGCTCACGGGACAGACCACCCGGGCCCAGCGCGGACAGGCGGCGCTTGTGGGTCAGGCCCGCGAGCGGGTTCGTCTGGTCCATGAACTGCGACAGCTGGGAGGTGCCGAAGAACTCCTTGATCGCCGCCACCACCGGGCGGATGTTGATCAGGGTCTGCGGCGTGATGGCCTCGACGTCCTGGGTCGTCATGCGCTCGCGGACGACGCGCTCCATGCGGGACAGGCCGACCCGGATCTGGTTCTGGATCAGCTCGCCGACGGTGCGCAGGCGGCGGTTGCCGAAGTGGTCGATGTCGTCGACCTCGACGGGCACCTCGGTCTCACCGGGCTTCATCGACGTCTCACCGGCGTGCAGGCGGACCAGGTACTCGATCGTCGTGACGATGTCGTCCTCGGTCAGCACACCCGTGGAGATCGGGGAGGCCAGGCCCAGCTTCTTGTTGATCTTGTACCGGCCGACCTTCGCGAGGTCGTAGCGCTTGTCCTTGAAGAACAAGTTCTCCAGCAGCGCCTGCGCGGACTCCTTGGTCGGCGGCTCGCCCGGACGCAGCTTGCGGTAGATGTCGAGCAGTGCCTCGTCGGTGCCCGCGGTGTGGTCCTTCTCCAGCGTCGTCAGCAGCGTCTCGCTGAACGAGAAGCGCTCGCGGATCTGCTCGGTGGTCCAACCCAGGGCCTTCAGCAGCACGGTCACCGGCTGGCGGCGCTTGCGGTCGATGCGCACACCGACCGTGTCGCGCTTGTCGACGTCGAACTCCAGCCAGGCACCCCGGGACGGGATGATCTTGACGCTGAAGACGTCCTTGTCGGTCGTCTTGTCGATCGCGGTGTCGTAGTAGACGCCAGGCGAGCGGACGAGCTGGGAAACCACGACCCGCTCGGTGCCGTTGATGATGAACGTGCCCTTGTCGGTCATCATCGGGAAGTCACCCATGAACACCGTCTGGCTCTTGATCTCGCCAGTGGTGTGGTTGGTGAACTCCGCCGTGACGAACAACGGGGCGGCGTACGTCATGTCCTTGTCCTTGCACTCCTCGGTCGAGGCCTTGACCTCGTCGAAGCGCGGGTCGGAGAAGGAGAGCGACATCGAGCCGGAGAAGTCTTCGATCGGAGAGATCTCGTTCAAGACCTCTTCGAGGCCGCCCGTCGGCGCCTCGTCACCTTCGTCGACGCGACGCTGGAACCACGCCTCGTCGCCGGTGAGCCATTCGAACGACTGAATCTGCAGGTCGAGCAGGTTGGGCGTCGCAAGCGGTTCGTAGATCTTCGCGAAAGAGACTCGCTTCGGCGCTCCGGGAATCCCCGACGTGGAGTTGGTCGCAGCAGTGGCCTTGGTCGCGCGAGAGATCGCCAAGATGCGTCCTTCCAGGGACAGGTAGCTGGCTAGTCAGCGGAACTAGCACGGCTGTCAAGGGTGCGGCGATGCCCGGCAATCCAGCTCTCGGCGAAGGGCAAACGGAAAGAGGGCAGCGCAAAGGAGCAGTCTAGCCACGCGCGCGGCAACTGTCGAGAGGCACCTGGAAGGACCTTTCTCGTGCTCACCGACAGAGTGACCCCGCCGACGCCCACAGTCAAGATGCCACGCGGCGATCACTCCACTGGCGCAAACGGTGATAACGCGGAGTTACCGCTGTGACCTGCGAAAATACATGGACGTGAGCAAGCGTGAACCTTTGGCGGGTGCGCGGACCCCGAAGGGACATGTCGACGACGCCGTTCGGTTACCGGCGAAAAGTGTGTCGCAGATCACGTTGTGCTGGGGCGAAATATGGGGTTCAGAGTGCTGATCGGACGCCTGGATGCTGGTCAGTCAGCACTTGGCGGTCTCGGCCGCCTGGTCCCCGGTCTGGCCGAACATCTCCATGTTGTCGACCTTCCACCGGCCGTCGACCTTCTGCGCGCCGACCCGCATCATCGCGCTGCCGCCGCTGCTCTGGTTGTCGGTGGTGCGGAGGGCGACCTGGTCGACGAAGAGGAGAACGGTGGCGCGGTCGTCGTCGAGCGAGGTCACGCCGGTGGAGGCGACCTTCACCGTGACCACGAGCTTCTGCTCGGGAGCGAGCTTGCGGACCGGCTCGAAGATCGCGTTGTACTGGCACTGGGCCTTGCCGACCAGCAGTTCGTTGGCCGCCTTCTCGGTGGCGGAGATGTCGGCGAAGTTGTAGGAGAACGCCTTCTCCACCGCTTCGCGCGTCTGACCGGCCACCTCGGTCGTGCCGGCGCTGTCCACCAGGGCCTGGTTGTAGCGGATGCCGCCCGCCTGGCTCTGGAACCAGAGACCGAGGCCGACGAGGAGGGCTGCCAGCACGATCAGGGCGATCGGGAGGACCAGGCCGTGTCGGTCGGCGCGGTCGGCGCGGTCGGTGCGGTCGGCGCGGTCGGTGCGGTCGTCGTGGGGGTGGGCGGCGGACCTCGACTTGCCGTGCTTCGGCTTGGGGTCGGTCTGGGGGTCGGTGAGGACGCTCGGCGCGACGGCTTCGCCGGTGCGCTTGCGACGACCGGTCGGCCGTGGACGCGGCGCGGGTGCGACCAGGTCGTCCTCGGGTTCACCCAGACCCGGCTCATCCAGAGCGGGCCCATCCAGAGCGGGCTCATCCGGACCGGGCTCGATCAGGCCAGGCTCGATCAGGCCGGCCTCTTCCATCTGACGGCGCTCGGCACGCTCGCCCTCGGCCCGCAGCTCCGCGCGACGCTCGGCGCTCATCGGTTCGCCGGCCAGGTCGGTGGCGGTGGCGTCCGTGGCGTTTGCGTCCTCGACCTGCGTCAACTCGGTGTCGGTCGCAGGGTCGGTCGCAGGGTCGGTCGCAGGGTCGGCCGCAGGGTCGGCCGCAGGGTCGGCCGCAGGGTCGGTCTCAAAGCCGGTCGCAGGGTCGGTCTCACGACCGGCGAGCTCGACGGGCGTGGCCCCTGGGCGTTTGCGCAGGCCGGCGACGCGCGGCCGGGTGGTCGGGGTGGTGGGGACGGGGCGGCGGCGGGGCGGCGGTGGCACTGACGTCATCTCCTCGGGTCACGCGCCGCCGGCGGCGACTTGCCCCAGCGCGTTGAGCTTCCAACCGGCATCGGTGCGAGTCATGTCCGTCTGGAGCCGGTCGATCTTCTTCACCGCCTGCTTGCCCTCCGGCGTCATCGTGCTCTCCACCACGGCGATCAGGTGCGCCTTCCCGGCCCGCGCGTCCAACTCGGTCACCGCCGCGTCCAACACGCGGGTCACAGTCACCGTCTTGGCGTCCTGGATCTGCTTCTTGCGGATCGCCCGTTCCTCCTCGACCTCGGCGCGCAAGTCACCGGTGGACGTGTCGAGCCACCGCTCGATGTCCTCGTCGATCTTCTTGTAGTCGAACGTGGTGAAGTTCGCGATCCCGACCTGCCCCACCCGCAGCACCTCTTCCCGCTCCCGCGAGAACGCCACCGAATCGTCGGACGACGCGCTCCACCAGGACACCCCGGCCCAAACCGCGTACCCGGCGGTCAGCACCGCCAGGACCGCCGCGACCGGCAGCATCCACCGTCGAACGTCCATCCGTAACCCTCCTTCAGCCCGGCAGACCGAGCAACTGCCCCAGGCTGGTCAGCACCGGGACCTCCGCGGCCCGGCCCGTGTCCGGGTTCGCACCCGGTTCCGCACCCGGCTGCGACGTCGCGTCACCGGTCGGCGTCCCCGGCGTGCCGCCGTAAGGGGCGTTCTGGGCACCCCTCACGCTGGTGGCACTACCCCGGGCGAGCGCGCAGTAAGCCTGCGTGTTCAACCCGACCGGGGCGCTGTCGGTGCCGGCCCGGATCGGCGTCCCCTCGTAGCCGACGGTGCACGGCGGCGGGTCGAACACGTTCAGGGCCAGCCCGAAGTGCGCGCCCGTGCCGTCGCCCTTGGCCACGGTGAACCCGCCGCCGACCACGATCGGGTAGGTCACGGAGATCTGCTCCAGCCCGTCCAGCCTGGTCACCAGGATGTTCGCGGTGGTCAGCAGGTTGGCGAACACCACGCCCAGGTTGGACCCGCTCTCCTGGAGCAGCGCCGACATCTGCTCGGCGGCCTGCGGCGACACCGCGATGAGCCGCCGGATGTCGGCGTCCGAGTTCTTGAACTGCTCGGCCAGCGCCCGCAGGTCGGTGGAGAACGACCTGATCGCGCTCCCCTGCGCAGCCTGCGTGTTCAGCACGACCAGCCCGTCGTTGATCAACGCCTTGGTCTGCGGCAGGTGCTCGGTCGCCGCCTGGGTGAACGTCCTGGTGTTGTCCAGCAGCACCTGGAGGTCCGGCCCGGTCCCGTTGAACGCCAGGTCCAGCTCGTCCACCACGGTCCGCAGCGACTCCGTCGGCACCGACTTGGCGAACGAGTCGAGGTTCGTCAGCAGCGTGTCGACCGGCGGCGGCGTCCTGGTCGCCGAACGCGGGATGACCGCGCCGGCCTGCAGGTACGGCCCGCCCTCACCGCGCGGCCTCAGGTCGACGAACTGCTCGCCGACCGCGGACCGGTTGGCGACCACGGCCTCCAGGTCGGCGGGGATGTCCGGCGCGCCGGGGTCGAGGTCGAGGTCGATCTCCAGGCCGTCGGCGGTCAGCCGCATCTGCCCGACCCGGCCGACCGCCACACCGCGGTAGGTGACCTCGGCGTTGGTGAACACGCCGCCGGAGTCGGCGAGCTGCATCGTCACCACGTACCCGGTCTCGCCGAACAGCCGGCCGAGCCCGACGTACCGGGCGCCGACGTAGCTCACGCCGAGCAGCGCGATCAGCACGAACGCACCGATCTGGACCTTGATCTTGCCGGGGATCACCGCCCACCTCCGAGCAGTCCGCCGAGCACGTCACCCAGGCCCGACGACGTGCCGGACGTCCCGGGCAGGGGCAGGTTCGGCAGCGGCAACGGGAGGGACGGCGCGTGGCCGTCGATACCGGGCAGGCCGGGCACGGCGGGCAGCGGCGACTGCCGGGACCGGCCCAGGTTGTCCACGATCGTGCCCAGGTCCAGGTCCACGTCCACGTACAGGTTCGTGTAGTCGCCCCTGATGCCGTCCACCGTCGAGTCCGGGAACGGGTAGGTCAGCAGCAGTTCGAAGGCGTTCGGCAGGTTGGTGCCCGCCTCGGCGAGCTTCTGCAACGTCGGCGCCAGCGCCTTCAGGTCGGCCACCATGTCGTCCTTGGACTTGTTCACCGTGTCCACCGCGACGTCGGACAGCGCGTCCAGCGACTGGAGCAGGGTGACCAGCTGGGTGCGCTGCTCGCTGAGCACCTTCAAGCCCGGCTCCAGCCCTTCCAGCACGTCCGCGATCTGCCCGCGCTGGGCGTTCAGCGCGCCGCCGAGGCGGTTCATGCCGTCCAACGCGCGGGTGATCTCGTCCTTGTGCCCGTCCAGCTCGCCGACCAGCGTGTTCAGGTTGGTCAGCAGCGACCGGAGCTGCGGCTCGTTGCCCTCCATGGCCGCGTTCAGCTCCCGGCTGATGTCCTGGAGCTGCCCGATTCCACCGCCGTTGAGCAGCAACGACAGGGCGCCGAAGACCTCTTCGACCTCCGGGTTGCGATTTGTCCGCTCCACCGGGATGACCGAGCCCTCGCCGAGCGCGCCCTCTTCACGTCCCTCGACGGGCTCGGCCAGCTCCACGTACTTCTCGCCGAGCAGCGCGGACTGGCGCAACCGGGCGACGGAGTTGCCGGGCAGCTTCACGTCGCCGTTGACCAACACGGTCACCTCGGCGGTCCAGCCGTCGGCGGCGAGGTCGATCCGGTCCACCCGGCCGACCGGCACGTCGTTGACCTTCACGCCCGCCTGCGGCACCAGGTCGAGCACGTCCTTGAACTGGACCTTCACCTGGTACGGCCGGTCGCCGACGTCCGCGCCGCCGGGCAGCGGCATGTTGTAGACGCCGTCGAAGCCGCCCGAGCCGCAGCCGGTCAGCACTGTCAGCGCGAGGGCGCTCGCCAGGAGCACCGCGTCACGCACTCGTCGCCTCACCGGAGCAGACCTCGCTGGTGCAGACCTCACCGGAGCCGGCCTGACTGCGACACGCCTTACTGCGACACGCCTCACTGGGGCACCCCCGCGAGTGGCAAGGGCAGCGGCACTTTGCCCTGGGACAGGTCGGTCAGCACTTCGGCCGGCGTCTTCAACGGCACCGCGCCGCTCAGGATCGGCTCCAGCTGACGGCACGCGTCGGCGAGAGGGCCGGGCACGCGACCCGGCTCGACGCCCTGGATGAGCTTGCAGATCAGCACGATCGGCGGCTGGTTCAGCTCGTTGATGTCGGCACGCACGTCGAGCGTGCCGGACGCGGCGTTGTAGGCGTTCTGCACGTTGTCCAGGGCCAGCGGCGCGACGTCCAGCGCCTCGGCCAGCGAGGCGCGCTGGTCCACCAGGATCTGGGTGATGCCCGCGAGCTTGTCGACGTTCGACTTGAGCGCGGCCCGGTTGTCCTGGATGAAGCCCTGCACCTGACCCAGCGCGGTGGCCAGCTCGTTCAGCGCGCCGCCCAGGTTCTCCCGCTCGTCGGCGAGGAAACCCGCTACCTCCGCCAACTGCTGGTTGAAGTCACGCACCTGGCTGTCGTTCGCGGCGAGCATGCCGGTGAACTTCTGGAGGTTGTCCACGGTGCCGAACAGGTCGTCCTTCGAGCCGGACAGCGTGCGGGTGGCGTCACCGAGCTGCTTGATGGTGTCGCCGAGCGCCTGTCCGTTGCCCTCGAGGTTGTTCGCGGCCGAGTCGAGCAGCTCGGACAGCGCGCCGTCCTTGTTCGCGCCGTTCGGGCCGAGCGCGGTGGTCAGCTTGTTGAGGCTGTCGTACAGCTCGTCCAGCTCGACGGGGGTGGCGGTGCGCTCACGCGGGATGGTCGCGTTCTCGCCCATCTGCGGGCCGCCGGTGTAGACGGGGGCGAGCTGCACGTACCGGTCGCTGACGACGCTGGGCGCGACCACCACCGCCTGCGCGTCGGCGGGCACCTTCACCGTGCGGTCGAGCGACATCACGATCTTCACCGTCGTGCCCTGCGGCTCGACTTCCTCGATGGTGCCGACCTTCACACCGAGCACCCGCACGTCCGAGCCCGCGTACACGCCGACGGCCGCGCCGAACACCGCCGTCACCTTGCGGCTGTTGACGCCTGCGAAGATCCACCACATCGCCGCCGCGGTCACGATGGCGAGCACGCACGCGATCGCCACGGCACGGGCCAGGTCACGGCCGACTCTTGTGGTCGCCATGTCAGTTCCCACCTCCGGGCTGTGCCGGACGCTGCACGCCGGGCGGGAGGCAGCCCTCTTCGTTGAACCCGACCACGCCGAGGTCAGTCGACGGCGGCAGCAGGCCGCAGATGTACGTGTCGAACCAGCGGCCGTTGCCGAGGGTGTTGGCGAACACCCGGTAGAACGGCCCCACCAGCGCCAGGCTGCGGTCGAGCTTGTCCTGGTTGCGCTGCAACATCGTGGTCACGCGGTCCAGCTGCTCCAGCGCGGGCCGCAGCTGCGCGGAGTTGTCGGCGACCAGGCCGGACAGCTCACGGGACAGCTCACGGGTGCCGCTGAGCAGCGCCGAGATCGCGTCCCGCCGCTTGCGCAGCTCCCCGAGCAGCAGGTTGCCGTCCGCGAGCAGCTTCTCGAACTGCTCGTTGCGGTCGGCCAGGGTCTCGGTGATCTGGTTCGTGTTGGCCAACAGCCGGGCCAGCTGCTCGTCCCGCGAGGAGATCGTCTTCGACAGGGCGGACAGGCCGTCCAACGCGCCGCGGACGCTCTCCGCCGAGCCCTGGAACGTCTCCGACAGCACCTCGAAGCTGTCCGCGAGCTGCTTGGTGTCGATCTGGCCGACCGTGGACGCCAGGCCGTTGAACGCCTCCTGCACGTCGTACGGCGACAGCGTGCGCTCGCGCGGGATCGGGTCGCCGGGGTTCAGCGGCACCGACCCCTGCGGGTCCAGGGCCAGGAACTTCTGCCCGAGCAGGGTCTTGATCCGGATCGTCGCGGTGGTGCGGTCGCCCACCCACGCGTCCTTGACCTTGAACGACACCTTGACCTTGTCGCCGTCCAGCTCGACCTTGGTCACCTTGCCGACCTTCACGCCCGCCACGCGCACCTCGTTCGTCGGGATCAGGCCGGCCGCCTCGGTGAACTCGGCCGAGTACGTGGTGCCGCCGCCGATGAGCGGCAGGTCGTCCGAGTAGAAGGCGGCGAGCATCAGCAGGGCGATCACGGTCAGGCTCACCGCGCCCACGGTCACCGGGTTGCGCTGGTTCTTCACGGGCGGCACCTCGGCTGCGTGATCGGCAACGGCGTGATCGTGATCGGGTCGTTGAGGACCGGCGGCACGGACACCGTCCCGGAGCCCTCGCACAGGAAGAAGTTGAACCAGGACCCGTAGGACGCGGTCCGGGTCAGCCCTTCGAGCTTGCCGGGCAGGTTCTGGATGACGCCCTCGACGACCGCCTCGTTGTCCGCGAGCGTCTGCGACACCAGACCGAGGTTGGCGATGTTGTCCTTCAACGGCTGCCGCGCCTCTTCGAGCAGGCCCGCCGTCGTGTTGGTCAGGTCGCCCAGGGCGCTGATCGCGTCACCGATCGGCTGCCGGTCGCCCGCCAGGCCCGCCGTCAGCTCCTCCAGCGTGGTGACCAGCGTGGACACCTGGTCGGTGCGCGAGTTGACCGTGTCCAGCACCGCGTTGAGGTTGTCGATGACCTCGCCGATCACCTTGTCGCGGCCGGCCAGCGTGGACGTCAGCGACGCGGTGTGGCGGAGCAGGCTGTCGATCGTGCCGCTCTCGCCTTGGAGCACCTGGATGATCTCGTTCGACAGCTGGTTCACGTCGTCCGGGTTCAGCGCCTGGAACAGCGGCTTGAAGCCGTTGAACAGCGCGGTCAGGTCGAGCGCCGGCTTCGTGCGCTCCAACGGGATCAGGTCACCGGGCTTGAGCGGGGACGCGTCGCCGACGCCGTGCTCCAGCGCGACGTACCGCTGGCCGACGAGGTTGCGGTACTTGATCGTCGCGGTGACCGACGCGGGCAGCGTGCGCTCGCCTTCCAGCGAGAACTCCACCTCCGCCACCCGCCGGTCGACCACCCGGATCTCGTCCACCTGACCGATCCGGACGCCCGCGATGCGGATGTCGTCGCCCTTGTTGAGCGCCGTCACGTCGGTGAACCGGGCGGTGTAGGTGGTGGCGCCGTTGAAGTTCACGTTCGAGATGGTCACCGCGAGCAGCGTCGTCGCCAGGATGGTGATCGCGGCGAACACGCCCAGCTTGACCAGCGGTGCGACCAGGGACCTCATACCGTCACCTCCGCGCCCCGGTACAGCGGGCCGAGCAGCAAGGACGTGAAGCTCGGCATCTCGTTCTTCCGCATCCCGAACTGCGGCGCGAGCAGCGCGGCCAGGAAGTCCTGCTCCTCCGGCGAGTTCGCCAGCGACTGCACGCCGTGGAACGCCGACGGGGACGTCGTGCCGCCCAACGCGGTGGCAGGGGGCAGCACGCCGTCGTTCGCGGAGCGCGCGGGCGGCGGGCTCGACGTGCCGTCCTTCACCGGGCCCTCCGGCGGGTACTGCGGGAACGGGTCCGGCCGCGGCACGATGTCGTAGCAGCGCGGGCCGCGCTTGTCGGCGTACTCCGGCTCGTCCTTGCCCGGCTCGTACTTGCCGCGGTTGGCGGTGACCTCCAGCGTGATGTGCAGGCCGGGTTCGTCCGTGCCCTTGCCCCACGTCTGGTCCATGATCGGCTTGAACTCGGCCAGGCCCTTGAGCAGGCACGGGTACTGGGGCGAGTACTTCGCCATCAGCTCCAACGTCGGCCGGCTGACCTCGGCGAGCTGGATGATGTTGTTCTTGTTCACCGCGAGGAAGCTGTGCACGTCGTGCGCGGTCGTGGTCAGCGTGCCGTACATGGCGAGCAGGTTCTCCCGCTGCTCGACAAGCGTGCGGCTGGTGACAGTGGCGTCGGTGAGTGCCTGCACCAGGTCCGGCGCGGCGTCGGCGTAGACCTCCGAGACGTCCGCGAGCCGGCTGATGCCCTCCTTCAGCGCGGGCAGCTGCGGGTTGAACTCGCCCAGGTAGGCGTCCAGCTGGACCAGCGTCTCGCCGAGCGGCTTGCCCCGGTTCTCCAACGCCTGCGACAGCGCGGTCAGCGTGGTGGACAGCTTCTCCGGCTGCACCGCCTGGAGCACCGGCATCAGGTCGTCGAGCACGCGTTCCAGCTCGATCGCGCTGCTTGTGCGGTCCTGCGCGATCACGTCACCCTCGGCCAGCGGCTGTTGCCCCTGCTTCGGCAGCACCAGGTTCACGTACCGCTCGCCGAACAACGTCTTCGGCAGCAGCCGCGCGGACACGTTGGCGGGGATGTGCCGGACCTGCTCGGGGTCCAGCGCCAGGTCGAGCTCGGCGCCGTCACCCGTGGTCCGGATCGCCTTGACCTCACCGACGATCATGCCGCGGACCTTCACGTCCGAGTCCAGCTGGAGCTGGTTGCCGACCCGGTCGGTCTTCAGCGTCACCTTCACGACTTCGGTGAACGCGTCGTTGTACAGCGCCACCGTGAGGGTGAGGAAGAGGGCGATGATCGCGAGGAACGCGACGCCAAGGAGCCGGATCTTCAGCATGTCGCCGCCTCCGCTGAGAAAAGCACGTCGACCGCATTTGTCGCCGCCTCCGCTGGGAAGAACACGTCGGCGGTCATCCCGCGATCCTCACCGTCGTCGTGGTGCCCCAGATCGCCATGCTCAGGAAGAAGTCCAACAGGCTCGTCGTCACGATCGCCGTGCGCACCGCGCGGCCGACCGCGACACCCACGCCCGCCGGGCCACCGCTCGCGCGGTAGCCGTAGTAGCAGTGCGTCAGGATGATCACGACGGCGAAGACGAGCACCTTGCCGAACGACCAGAGCACGTCCACCGGGGGTAGGAACAGGTTGAAGTAGTGGTCGTACGTGCCCGCCGACTGCCCGTAGAACTGGACCGTGATCAACCTCGCCGCCAGGTACGACGTGAGCAGGCCGATCACGTACAGCGGGATGATCGCGATGAACCCGGCGATGATCCGCGTCGTGACCAGGTACGGCAGGCTGGGGATGCCCATGACCTCCAGCGCGTCGATCTCCTCGGAGATCCGCATCGCGCCGAGCTGGGCGGTGAAGCCGGAGCCGACCGTGGCGCTCAACGCGAGCCCGGCCACGAGCGGCGCGATCTCGCGGGTGTTGAAGTACGCGGACACGAAGCCCGCGAACGCCGACGTGCCGATCTGGTTCAGCGCGGTGAAGCCCTGGAGGCCGACGACCGTGCCGGTGAACACGGACAGGCCGACCATCACGCCGATCGTGCCGCCGATGACCGCCAGCGCGCCCGTGCCGAAGCTGACCTCGGCCAGCAGCCGCAGCGTCTCGCGCAGGTAGCGGGTCAGCGTGCGCGGGGTCCACGCGAGCGCGCGGATGTAGAACCACAGCTGGTCGCCGAACGTGTCCAGCATGGTGAGCGGCGCGTTGGCCACCCTGCGCAGCCGGTCGTTGATCGTGGCCATCTCAGCTCCCCTTCGCCGGGACGACCTGGAGGTAGATCGTGGTGAGCACGAAGTTCACGAAGAACAGCAGCAGGAACGTGATGACCACGGCCTGGTTGACCGCGTCGCCGACGCCCTTCGGGCCGCCCGCCGGGTTCAGGCCGCGGTAGGCGGCGACGATGCCCGCGAGGAACCCGAAGATCAGCGCCTTGATCTCGGAGATCCACAGGTCCGGCAGCTGGGCCAGGGCGCTGAAGCTCGCCAGGTACGCGCCGGGCGTGCCGTCCTGGAGGATCACGTTGAAGAAGTAGCCGCCCATCACGCCGACCACGCTGACCATGCCGTTCAGCAGCACGCTGACCAGCATCGCGGCCAGCACGCGTGGCACGACCAGGCGCTGGATCGGCGAGACGCCCAGCACCTCCATCGCGTCGATCTCCTCGCGGATCTTGCGGCTGCCCAGGTCGGCGCAGATCGCGCTGCCGCCCGCGCCGGCGATGAGCAGGGCCGTCACGATCGGGCTGGCCTGCTGGATGATCGCCAGCACGCTGGCCGCGCCGGTGAACGACTGGGCGCCGATCTGGCGGGTGAGCGAGCCGATCTGGAGCGCGATGACCGCGCCGAACGGGATCGAGACCAGGGCCGTCGGCAGCACCGTCACGCTCACCACGAACCAGCACTGCTGGATGAACTCGCGGAGCTGGAACGGGCGGCGGAACGTGAGGCGGACGACGTCGATGGCGAGCGAGAACATCCGTCCCGTCTCGCGCAGCGCGCCGGCGCCGGGGAACGTCGCCGGTGCGCTCACAGCACGCCCCCTCGCCGCGGCCACGGGCTGGGCGTCGGCGTGCCGGATGTCGTCGGACCGGCCGGGGTGACCCCGACCATGACCCGGTAGTGGCGCTGCTCGTCCGGGGTGAGGCTGGCGATGATGCCCTGCTGGGCCTCCGGCGGCAGCGTGTGCAGGATGCTCATGACCCGGTCCTTGCGCCGCCGCACCGCGCCACGCGGCGGGAGGCCGGGCGTCGGTTCCAACTGCGGCACCACGCCGCGCACGTCCTCGTCCGGCGAGCCGTCCGCGTGGCCGGCGTCGCGGTGGGCGAGTTCGGCGGCCATCGTGGCCTGGTCCTTCTCCTCCGACATGCCGATCGGACCGATGCGGCGGCCGTTGAGGAACTGCTCGACCACCGGTTCGTCGCTGGTCAGGAGGACTTCGCGGGGACCGAACATGATCAGCTCACGGCGGAAGAGCATGCCCAGGTTGTCCGGGACGGTGCGGGCCACGGTGATGTTGTGCGTGACGATCAGGATCGTGGCGTCGATCTGCGAGTTCAGGTCGATGAGGAGCTGGCTCAGGTAGGCGGTGCGGACCGGGTCGAGGCCGGAGTCCGGTTCGTCGCACAGGATGATCTCGGGGTCGAGCACCAGGGCGCGGGCCAGGCCGGCGCGCTTGCGCATACCGCCGGAGATCTCGCCGGGGAGCTTCTTCTCCGCGCCGACGAGGCCGACCATCTCCATCTTCTCCAGCACGATCCGCCGGACCTCGGCCTCCGTCTTGCGGGTGTGCTCGCGGAGCGGGAAGGCGACGTTGTCGAAGAGGTTCATCGAGCCGAAGAGCGCGCCGTCCTGGAAGAGGACGCCGAAGAGCTTCCGGATCTCGTAGAGCTTGTGCTCGGAGCAGCGGACCAGGTCCGTGCCGTTGATGATGATCTTGCCCTGCTCGGGTTTCAGCAGGCCGACCAGGGATTTCAGGAAGACGGACTTGCCGGTGCCCGACGGACCGAGCATCACGCTGACCTCGCCCGGCGGGAGGGTGAGCGTGACGTCCCGCCAGATGGTCTGCTTGCCGAAGGACTTGGTCAGGCCTTCGACGACCACCTCGACGCCCATCGCACCTCCTGGTCACCCGCATCAACGCCCAGACGCCGGGCAGGCCGGCGTCATACCGGTGCAACGAGGCTGCCCCATCCCGGTTACTCGCCAGTTGGGCTAACGCGGTCTCAGGTGAATAACGGTGCGAACAGCACGAGGGCGGGCACCCTGTGTGGGTGCCCGCCCTCGTAGCGGCGCGCGGTGTTCGGATCCCTTGCGGGATCAGATCACTTGAGCGAGATCTTGGCGCCGGCAGCCTCGAGCTTCTCCTTGGCGGCGTCGGCGACGTCCTTCGCCACGTTCTCCAGGATCGCCTTCGGAGCGGCCTCGACCAGCTCCTTGGCCTCCTTCAGGCCCAGGCCCGAGACGACCTCGCGGACGACCTTGATGACCTGGATCTTCTTGTCGCCGGCGCCCTCGAGGACGACGGTGAACTCGTCCTTCTCCTCGACCTCGGCGGCGGCCGGGCCGGCCGGGCCGGCAGCGGCAACGGCGACCGGAGCGGCGGCGGTGACCTCGAAGGTCTCCTCGAACTGCTTCACGAAGGACGACAGCTCCAGGAGCGTCATCTCCTTGAACGCGTCGAGCAGCTCGTCGGTGCTGAGCTTCGCCATGATGGCGGTCCTTTCTCTTTCAACGCCCGAACTGCGGCCGGGACGCGGATGTCTGGGGTGTGATCAGCTTTCGGCAGGAGCGTCGGACTCGGCGGCGGCAGGCGCCTCCGCGGTCTTCTTCTCCAGCAGGGCAGCGGCCAGGCGAGCGACCTGGGAAGCCGGGGCGTTGAACAGACCCGCGGCCTTGGCCAGGTTGCCCTTCATCGCGCCCGCCAGCTTGGCGAGCAGCACCTCACGGGTCTCGAGGTCCGCGATCGCGGAGACCTCTTCGACCGAGAGGGGACGGCCATCCATGTAGCCGCCCTTGATGACCAGGGCCTTGTTGTCCTTCGCGAAGTCACGCAGGGCCTTCGCCGCGTCGACCGGCTCGCCTTCGACAAAGGCGATGGCGGTCGGGCCGACGAGCAGGGCTTCGAGACCCTGGACGCCCGCGTCCTCAGCGGCACGCTTGACCAGCGTGTTCTTCGCAACGGTGTACGTGGTGCCCGCGCCGAGAGCGCGACGCAGCGTGGTGAGCTGCGCCATGGAGAGGCCGCGGTACTCGGTCACGACAGCGGCCGAGCTTCCACGGAACTTGTCCGTGAGCTCGGCGACGGCCGAAACCTTGCTGGGCTTCGCCATGATCGCCTCCTCTCTGGGCTAGTGACGCACCGGTCGAGCCGAGAGGGCCGCGCAAAGCAAAAACGCCCCAGCGCAGCAGCACGGGGCGTGACAGGCGCGCGAGCGCCTAAGTCTTCCTCGTTCTCCTGCGCGGGCCGCCCGCTTCGCGGGACCTTCGCTCCCAGCCGACAAGGGCCGGGACGACCAGCGGTCTTTGGTGAACCATCGGTAAGAGTACGGGACGTGTCGTCACGGCTCCAAATCGGCATGATGTGACCCGTGACCGAAGAGCCCCCGAGGAACCCGCCGCCACCGGACATCGACCCGGAACAGCTCCGGCAGTTCCAGGAGTTCCAACGGTTCCAGGAATTCCAGCGCTTCCAGCAGACCCAGGGCGCCGGCCTCCCGCCAAGCCTGCCTCCCGGCGCCACACCCGCCGCCCCACCGCCGAGTGGCCAACCCCCGACCACCCCACCACCGGCCGCGACACCACCGCGCAAGCCGTTGTGGAAGATCCTCCTGCACAGCAAACTGGTCCGCCGCCTCGTCTACCTGGCGGTGGTGCTGCTTCTGCTCTCGTACTTCTACGACAAGTACTTCGGTGGTGACGACCCCGGCGGCGTCGCGGTCGACAGCGGCGGCGACAAGGGCAACATCATCGCGCCCCAGACCCCGTACGGCCTCCAGGGCACGGTCGCGCTGTTCTACAAGCACGTGATGAACGACGACGCAGGCCGCGCGTGCCTGCTGTTCTCGGAGGAGGACGCGAAGAAGGCTTTCGCCACCGCGTTCGACGCACCCAACTGCGATGACGCCGTGCACAAGCTGCACGGCCAGGTCACCCGCGAAGTCGAATACCGGCAGATCAGGTTCCCCAGCACCATGCGGGAAGTGCCCACGAGCGGGTCGGTCGAGGTCAGCTCGTGCGCGCTGGACGTGCGGGGTGGGCCGCGCCTGGGCAAGTTCGTGCTGTCCGCGCAGCAGAACAAGACCTGGGTGATCACCGGCTACGAAGCCGAGCCCGCGGACTGCGTCGGCCCGTGATCACGTGACAAAGCAGCAGCGCCCCTCGGCGGGAGGCCGAGGGGCGCTGCTGGGGTGCTACGACTTGCCGACGTCAGACGGTGGCGTCGTCGGTCAGCAGGTTCCGGGTCCGGTTCGGGTCTACCGGGATGCCGGGGCCCATCGTGGTCGAGACGGTGACCTTGCGCAGGTACCGCCCCTTCGCCGACGACGGCTTGGCGCGCAGGATCTCCTCCAGCGCGGCGGCGTAGTTCTCGACCAGCTTCTCCGGGTCGAACGACACCTTGCCGATGACGAGGTGCAGGTTCGCCTGCTTGTCGACGCGGAAGTTGATCTTACCGCCCTTGATCTCGTTCACGGCCTTGGTGACGTCGGGCGTCACGGTGCCGGTCTTCGGGTTCGGCATCAGGCCACGCGGGCCGAGGATGCGGGCGATGCGACCGACCTTCGCCATCTGGTCGGGCGTGGCGATCGCGGCGTCGAAGTCGAGCCAGCCACCCTGGATGCGGGCGATCAGGTCCTCGGAACCGACCGCGTCCGCACCGGCGGCCTCGGCCTCGGCGGCCTTGTCACCGGTCGCGAAGACGATCACGCGGGCGGTCTTGCCCGTACCGTGCGGCAGGTTCACGGTGCCGCGGACCATCTGGTCGGCCTTACGAGGGTCGACGCCGAGCCGGATGGCGACCTCGACGGTCGCGTCCAGCTTCACCTTGGAAGTTTCCTTGGCGAGCCTGGTTGCCTCCAGCGGCGAGTACAGCCGCTCCCGGTCAACCAGCTCAGCAGCGTTCTTGTACGCCTTGCTGCGCTTCATGCTTCTGTCCTTAAAGTGGATCAGCTGTGGTGACGAGCCAGCGCGTGGCTCTCCCACGGACTACGAAAAAGAGAAAAGGTCAGCCTTCGACGGTGATGCCCATGGAACGGGCGGTGCCGGCGATGATCTTCGCCGCCTGGTCCACGTCGTTGGCGTTGAGGTCGATCATCTTGTTCTGCGCGATCTCACGCACCTGGTCCATGGTCACCTTGGCGACCTTGAGGCGGTGCGGCTCGCCCGAGCCCTTTTCCACACCGGCAGCCTTGAGCAGCAGCTTCGCGGCCGGCGGGGTCTTGAGCTTGAAGTCGAACGAGCGGTCTTCGTACACGGAGATCTCGACCGGCACGACAGTGCCCCGCTGCGACTCGGTCGCGGCGTTGTACTGCTTGCAGAACTCCATGATGTTGACACCGTGCTGACCCAGCGCGGGGCCAACGGGCGGCGCGGGGTTCGCGGCCCCGGCCTTGATCTGCAGCTTGATGACAGCTGCGAGCTTCTTCTTCTTGGGAGGCATCTCGGTTCCTTTATTGCGGTGTCCGCGCGCGGCCCTGCCAGCCGCAGCGTGGCTGCCGGCACCTGTCCGTCAGAGGGGGCGCCGGAGTTTGTGTTGTCCTGGCTAGATCTTGGAGACCTGGCTGAACGACAGCTCGACCGGGGTCTCGCGGCCGAAGATCGACACCAGCACCTTCAGCTTCTGGCCGTCCGCGTTGACCTCGCTGATCGTCGCGGGCAGCGTGGCGAACGGGCCGTCCATGACGGTGACCGACTCGCCGACCTCGAAGTCCACCTCGACGGTCGACTTCGCGGTGCTCGTGGCGCTCTTCTTGCCTGCGGCGGGCTTCGGCTCGACCTGCGGCAACAGGAACTTCAGCACGTCGTCGATGGTCAGCGGCGACGGCTTCGACGTCGCGCCGACGAAACCCGTCACGCCCGGCGTGTTGCGCACCGCGCTCCACGACGCGTCGTTGAGCTCCATGCGGACCAGGATGTAGCCGGGCAGCACCTTGCGCTGCACCTGCTTGCGCTGGCCGTTCTTGATCTCGGTGACTTCCTCGGTCGGCACCTCGACCTGGAAGATGTAGTCCTCCATGTCGAGCGTCTGGATGCGCGTTTCGAGGTTCGTCTTGACCTTGTTCTCGTAGCCTGCGTACGAGTGCACGACGTACCAGTCGCCGGGCGCGCGCCGCAGTGCTTCGCGCATCTCCTCGGCGGGGTCCGCGGGCTCGGCGTCGATGTCGACGGCCTCGACGTCACCGCCGGATTCGACATCGCCACCGGACTCGACATCGCCACCGGACTCGACGTCACCGCCCGACTCGACATCGCCACCGGACTCGACATCGCCGCCCGACTCGACGTCACCGCCGGACTCGGGCTCGACGGGGGCGGACTCCTTGGTGTCCTCCGTCGCCTCCGCCTGCTCGACGTCCTCGACACCACCGTCGAAGTCCTGCTCGTCGGTCAGGTCGTTCAGCTCCTGGGCGTCAACGCCGCCGTTGTCGGAGGTCACTGTGGGTCTCGCTTCCTCTCATGCATCACATGTCCGCCGCCACCCGGGGCGGCGGGTGTTCGGCTCAGCCGAACACCCTGAACATGCCCCAAGCGAAGGCCGTATCAAGGCCGAACACAAACGCCACCATGAAGGCCACGAAGACCAACACAACTCCGGTGTAGGTGATCATCTGCTTGCGGGTCGGCCAGATGACCTTCCGCAGCTCGCTGACCACCTCGCGGACGTACCGGATGATGCGGGCGAAGAAACCGACCCGCTTCTCCGAATCCGTCCGCGAGCGCGTGGGACGACCCTTCTTGGCCTCCTCGGCGTCGGAGTCGGCCTCAGCCGCCTTCTTCGCCTCGGCGTCCTTGCGGCCCGCCGGTCGCGCGGAGCCGCGGCGCTCACGCCGCGCTGCGGCGGTAACCGGCCGGGACGCGCTCTCGCGCTCGTCCGGCTGGTCCTGCTCGCGGCCCTCGCTCATGCCGTCCTCCGCTTCAACCATCGCGCTTCGACGCAGGGGCGACAGGACTTGAACCTGCAACCTGCGGTTTTGGAGACCGCTGCTCTGCCAGTTGAGCTACGCCCCTTTGAGGTTCTGGACCAGAACCCCCTGGCTGGAGACGCCCCGCAGCCTCCTCACGTGGCCCGTGAGGCAGCGACTGGACGTTCCAAGACCGGAAGCATACGGCACCAAGGGGCCGTCCTTCCAACTGCCCCGGTCAGAGGGGGTGCCGGAGTCCAAGTCGGTTGTGCGGTCTGCCACGATTGGGGCCATGGGCACGCCTGAAACGACCACCGGAACCAGTACCTCCGAGCACCCTCGCGTCTCGCAGCGGATCGCCGGCATCGCCGAGTCCGCCACCCTCGCGGTAGACGCGAAGGCGAAGGCGCTCAAGGCCGCGGGCCGACCGGTGATCGGCTTCGGCGCGGGCGAACCGGACTTCCCGACCCCTGACACCATCGTAGCCGCAGCTCAGGCCGCGTGCGCGGACCCGCGCAACCACCGCTACACGCCCGCAGGCGGACTGCCGGAGCTGCGCGAGGCCGTGGCCGCCAAGACCAAGCGCGACTCGGGCTACGACGTGACCGCCGCCCAGGTGCTGATCACCAACGGCGGCAAGCAGGCGGTCTACCAGGCGTTCGCGACGATCGTGGACCCGGGCGACGAGATCCTGCTCCCGGCGCCGTACTGGACCACCTACCCCGAGGCGATCACGCTCGCGGGCGGCGTGCCGGTGCAGGTCACCGCGGACGAGTCGACCGACTACCTGGTCACGGTGGAGCAGCTGGAGGCGGCGCGCACCCCGAAGACCAAGGTGCTGCTGCTGTGCTCGCCGTCGAACCCGACCGGCTCGGTCTACCCCCGCGAGCAGATCACCGCGATCGGCGAGTGGGCGCTGGAGCACGGGCTGTGGGTGATCACCGACGAGATCTACGAGCACCTGGTGTACGACGGCGCCGAGTCGGTGTCGCTGCCGGTGGCCGTGCCCGCGATGGCGGACCGGACGATCGTGCTCAACGGCGTGGCGAAGACGTACGCGATGACGGGCTGGCGGGTCGGCTGGATGATCGGCCCGGCGGACGTGGTGAAGGCCGCCGCGAACCTCCAGTCCCACCTGACCTCGAACGTGGCGAACGTGTCGCAGCGTGCCGCCCTGGAGGCCGTGTCCGGGCCGCTGGACGCGGCGCACGAGATGCGCGTGGCGTTCGACCGCCGGCGGCGCACGATCGTCGACATGCTGTCCGCGATCCCCGGCGTGGAGTGCCCGACCCCGAAGGGCGCGTTCTACGTGTACCCGTCGGTGAAGGCGTTGATCGGCAAGAAGCTGCGCGGCGTCGAGATCACCGACACGGTGCAGCTCGCGGCGCTGATCCTGGAGCACGTCGAGGTCGCCGTGGTGCCCGGTGAGGCGTTCGGCACGCCCGGCTACCTGCGGCTGTCCTACGCTTTGGGCGACGACGACCTGAAGACCGGCGTGACCCGGATGGCCGAGCTGCTGGCCGAAGTCGAGTAACACCTGACCGACAGAACGTTACGAAAGGCACCCATTCGGGGTGCCTTTCGTCGTATTCGGACACAGTTCGATCACGGCGGGTAATGACTGGAATGGCTCCACGATGGATCGGAGGTCCGGCTCGCTCCCCGAGCCGTCCTCGACAGGAGAATCCATGTCCTACCCCCAGCAGCCGATGATGCAACACCAGCAGCCCGCACCGCCGCCGGCGCCCGAGAACGGCCTCGGCACCGCCGGGTTCGTGCTGGGTCTGCTGGGCCTGCTCTTCAGCTTCATCCCGATCATCGGCGTGATCGCGTGGCCGCTCGTGATCCTCGGCCTCGTCTTCGGCTTGGTGGGCCTGTCCAAGGCCACCAAGGGCCGCGCGAACAACAAGGGCCTCGCCATCGCGGGCATCGCGCTCTCCGCGGTGGGCCTCGTGGTCTGCATCCTGTGGGCGGCGGTCTTCACCAAGGCCGCCTCCGACGCCACGGAGGCGATCGAGGACTTGGAGGCGCAGGCCAACAAGGAGGTCGTGCTGGTCTACGAGATCACCGGTGACGCGCCGGGCGCGACGGTCAGCTACTCCACGTTCAGCGACAGCGGGTCGTCCACCAACGACGAGGCCGTCACGACGTTCCCGTGGACCAAGGAGTTCACCGTCAAGGGCCTCTTCAGCGGCGGGACGCTGACGGTCATGACCGGCGCCGAGGGCGGCACCGTGACGTGCAAGATCACCGTGGACGGCGTGGAGAAGAAGACCGCGACCGGCACCGGTCCGCACGCGCTGGCGAGTTGCTCGAACTTCTGACGCTGCGTAGCTCCTTTGGGTGATGCGAGTAACCCTCGGTAGAACTAGACCGATGGTCCTTCCAGTCGCATGGACATTCACCCGAGGAGCGCAACGCATGACGGAGCCCGACCCACACGAGCGTCCGGGCCGCAGGTGGCCGGTGATCACGGCCTCGGTGGTGCTCGTGCTGGGCGCGCTCGCACTCGTCCTGCTGACCGACTCCCCGGATCAGCCGGTCCGGGTCGTCTACCAGGTCAGCGGCACGGCGACGCGGGCCACCGTCACCTATTCGACCTTCCAGGGCGACGAGACGCGCCAGGAAGAGCTGACCGGGCTCCCCTGGCGACTGGAGATCATCGCCCCCGAAGAGCCCGATCACGGCGTTCTGACGGTCACCATCGGGCCGGACGGCGGGAACGTGGCGTGCGAGGTGAGCGTGGCCGACGTCGTGCGGCGTTCGGCCACCGCCACCGACGCCCACACCAGGGCCCTGTGCGGCTTCTAGAGGGCGCTTCCAGAGCTTCCAGAGGCGCTTTAGAGGCCCTGGGGCAGCCGGACACGGGCCGACGCGCCGCCGAGCACGGACTTCCCCTCGAACGAAGCCGTCACGACGACCTTGAACGTCCCGTCCTCCAGGACCTTGGTCACCTTCGCGGTCACCTCGACCAACGCGCCCTCGTCGTCGTCAGGCACCGGTACGGGCCTGCTGAACCGCACGCCGTACTCCACGACGGCGCCCGGGTCGCCCGCCCACTCGGTGACGATCCGACCGGCCAGGCCCATGGTGAGCATCCCGTGCGCGATCACGCCCGGCAGTCCGACCTCGCGGGCGAACCGCTCGTTCCAGTGGATCGGGTTGAAGTCGCCGGACGCGCCCGCGTACCGGATCAGGTCGGCGCGGGTCACGCGGACCGACAGCGGCGGCAGCTCGTCGCCGACGGAGACTTCCGATGCGGTGATCACGCGTTCTCCCCCCGGACCACCAGCGTCGACTTCGCGGTGGTCACCGGCTCGCCGTCCTCGGTGGTGATCTCGGCGCGCAGCGCCAGCATGTCGTTGCCCATCCGGGCCGTGACGCCGTCCACGTGCAGCTCCACCCGCAGCCGGTCGCCGGCCGTGATCGGGCGGTGGTGGACGAACGACTGGTCGCCGTGCACCACGCGGCTGTAGTCGAGACCCAGTTCCGGGTCGTCGATCAGCAGGTCGTTGACCTTCATCGACAGCACGACGGCGAACGTGGGCGGCGCGATGACGTCCTTGTGCCCGGCCGCGCGGGCGGCTTCGGGGTCGCGGTGCACCGGGCTCGTCTCGCCGACCGCGTCCGCGAACTCGCGGATCTTCTCGCGGCCGACCTCGTAGGGCGGCGACGGCGGGTACGAACGTCCGGCGAACGACTGGTCGAGTGGCACGCGAAGCAGGTTATACGCGGCGGTCGACATGCGACGAGGCCCGCCCCGGTTTCCGGGACGGGCCTCGTCGTGAAGTGCGACTACCGGCTCAGCGGGTTTCCTTGTGAGCGCGGTGGGTCTTGCAGTTCGGGCAGAACTTCTTGATCTCCAGGCGGTCCGGGTCGTTGCGCCGGTTCTTCCTGGTGATGTAGTTCCGGTGCTTGCACTCCTCGCACGCGAGGGTGATCTTGGGGCGTACGTCGGTTGCAGCCACGGGTCCTTGCCTTTCTAGAGCTCGCTTGCCCCGATTCCCCAGTGCGGGCTTACCGCCTGGCGGGGATCCTGCTGAGTAGCGGTGGCCGGACTTGAACCGGCGACACAGCGATTATGAGCCGCTTGCTCTACCAACTGAGCTACACCGCTGAGACAACGCAGCCGCGATGCTTGAGCACCGCGGCCAGTTGTCGAGCCCCTTTACGGAATCGAACCGTAGACCTTCTCCTTACCATGGAGACGCTCTGCCGACTGAGCTAAAGGGGCTTGCTGTTGCGCTCTTGCAGCGAGGAGAACTCTACAACAGGCCCTCCACGAGAAGGAAATCGGGGTGCCCCCTCAGTGGACCAACGTGAGCACCGTCTCATCGCGGGCGCCCCGGACCTGGACTGTGCGCGCCCGCAGCCAAGCCTCGAACCGGTCCTCCGACAGCGGCCGGGAGATCAGGTAGCCCTGCGCCACGTCGCAGCCCATGCCGACGAGCTGGTCCCGTGCCGCGTCGTCCTCGACGCCCTCGGCGACCACGATGAGCCCCAGCGAGTGGCCCAGCTCCACGATCGAGCGGACCACCGCCATGTCGCCCAGATCGGTGCCCATGCCGAGCACGAAGCTCTTGTCGATCTTCACCTCGTCCACCGGCAGCTGGCGCAGGTAGGCCAGCGACGAGTAGCCGGTGCCGAAGTCGTCCACGGCCAGCACGACGCCCATCGCGTGCAGCCGCCGCAGCACCGGTAGCGCGCGCTCCGGGTCGGCCATCACGCCGGACTCCGTCAGCTCGAACGTCAGCAGCTCCGGCGGCACCTCGTGCCGCGCCAGCGCGGCGGCCACCCGGTCCGGGAACTCCTCGTCGGCCAGCGTCCGCACGGACAGGTTCACGGCGATGGACATCCGCAGCCCGCGGTCGATCCAGCGGCGCACCCTGGCCAACGCCTTGTCCATGACGAAGTCGGTCAGCACGTCGATCAGGCCGGTGGCCTCGACGGCGGGCACGAACTCGTCCGGGTCGACGCGGCCGAACTCGGGGTGCTTCCAGCGCACCAGCGCCTCCGCGCCGACGACCTGGCGGCTCGGCAGCGCGACCTTCGGCTGGTAGTGCACGGAGACCTGGCCGTTCTCCAGCGCCGACCGGAACTGGGTGACCAGCTGGAAGCGGCGCAGGAAGATCTGGCCCATGCTGGGCGCGTACTGGCGCAGCGGCTCGTTCTCGGTGGTCGCCCGCACCGCCACGTCGGCGCGTTGGAGCAGCGCGTCCGGGTCCGGTTCCTCGACCTCGCAGTCCGCTGTGGTGGCCCAGCCGACGACCGCGCCGGCTTCGACGGTGAGCCGGTCGACCGGGTACGGCACGGACAGCGCGGCGCGCAGGCGTTCGGCGATCTCCTGGATGCGCTCGGCCTGCCGGTCCAGCAGCAGCGCGGCGAACGCGCCGCCCTCCAGCCGGGCCAGCGGCACCTCGGGCCCCAGCTCGTCGCGCAGCCGTCGTCCGGCGGCGACCACCATCCGGTTGCTCCACGCCTGGCCGAGCGCGTCGGAGACGGTGGACAGCACGTCGAGGTCGATCCGGACCACGACGGCGGTGTCGGCCTCGCGCATCGGCTCGTTCGCGGCCTCGCGGAAGCCGGGCCGGTTGAGCAGGCCGGTCAACGGGTCGTGGTAGGCGTCGTGGCGCAGCCGGGCGAGCAGCCGCCGGTTGTCCACGGCGGTGGAGAGGTGGCTCGCGAGCGTGCGCAGGAGCTGGATGTCGGCCTTGCCGAAGCCGCGCCACCGGCTGAGCCGGTCGTGCACCTCGACCGCGCCGAGCAGCTGGGTGGCCCCGCGCAGCGGCACGACCAGCGCTTCCTGCGCGTCACGGCGGGTCAGCGCCTCGGAGACCTCTTCGCCCGCGTCCACGATGCGGTAGTAGCGCACCGAGTTGCCGGGCAGTTGGAGCATCGCGTCCTCGCGCAGCACGCGCGGGTCGTCGCGTCGCATTCCGGGCGACAGCGGCTCACCCGCGACGAGCGTCCGCATCGGCGCCTGGGGATCGGTGCGCAGGCGCAGCACGACCCGGTTCGCGTTCAGCTGCTCGCGGATGCGTTCGGCGATGAGCTGCCACTCGTCGTTCTCGCTGCCCTCGTCGTCGTCCGGGGCGGTGCCGCGTGGTCCGGTGGCGTGCCTGCCGGAGCGGGCCACCCGCAGCGAGACCTCGCTCAGCGCCTCCAGGTCGCGCTGCTCGCGCAGGAGACCGGAGTAGGCGAGGTAGATGGCGGTGATGCCGAGGAAGACCAGGCCGATCAGCAGGCCGCCCCACGGCGCCTTGTCGGCGATCTCGTAGCCGGCCAGACCCGCGGACGTGTTCAGGAGGGCGACCACGAGGGTCTGGAGCACCAGGCGCAGGCTCGGCGCGACCCGCATGCCCTTGCCCATGATCCGCAACGCGGTCAGGCCGAGCACGCTGGCGAGCAGCGGCACGGCGATGGTGCCCACGAACGCGCCCGCCCAGAACGGCCCTTCCGAGCCCATCAGCCGCTTGATCCACTCGGCGACCGCGAAGGCCACCGAGATCTCCATGAACATCAGGCCCGCGTTGTAGACGGCGCGATCCAGCACGCGGCGGCCGAGGAGGGTGCCGACGCCCGCGACGACGTGCGCGGCGAGCACGATCTCGAACGGCGCCACCAGCAGGCCGAGCACGAGCGGGATCTCGGTGAACGAGATGGTCCAGGCCACTCCGCTGCGCACGTCGACGTTGATCGCCAACTGCTCGGCGAGCAGGAAGCCGATGACGAGGAGCGGACCGGTCGTCCACAGCCGGTCGACGTCCGGGGAGGTGTCGGGCAGCCACAGGCCGACGGCGATGGCGGTCAGGACGCCAGCGACCAGGAGCAGGCCCGCGAACACGCTGAAAGCGCGGTTCGTGGACCGGGTCGGCGCATTGGGCGCCGTGGCCGACGCGTGGTCGGACATCCAGCCTCCTCGTCGGCCGTCGTCGCGGTGGGCCGGGTCGCGGCCTACGGGCTCCGAGCGTGACTGAGGGGTCCCGAACACCGACCAGGACCCCTCCAAGGGTGCCAATGTACCCCGGTCGGGGGATGAAATGGCAGGTCGAGTAGCGGATTGCCACTAGAAGTAACAGAACGGCTCACACGATCAGTCGGCCCCTGATCACCGTCATGGCCGGTCCGGCGAGGCCCGGCCGATCTTGGTCGAGGGTGGTCCGGACCAGCGCGCCGCGGCTCGGCGCCCGCTCCGCCGGCAGGTCGGCGCGGGCGAGCCCCGGTGCTCCCCACGAGGCGGGCGCGCTGTGGGCGAAACCGGTTACGAGACCCTCCGGGAGTCCGAATCGGCGGCTCGCCGCGTCCGGTTCGGGGAGGCCTCCGGGTGCGGTGAAGATCACATCAGAGACGGGCAGAGCGGCCGGCGGGTCGAGGTCCGGGCGAACGGCGCGGGTCTGCGAGGCGTTTGCCGCTCGGGTTAGCTTCAGGACGTGGACTCGTTGCTGCCCGCCTTCCCGCCCGTGGACGACCCGTACTCGTTCTCCGAACTGTCCGAGGACTCCCTGAGCGCGACCTGGGGCGCGTTGCGGACGCACGCCTTGAAGTGGCACCCCGACGCCGACCTGGACGAGCAGCTGCGCCACTGGGCGTTGACCGGCACCGGTGATCACGACACGGCCGCGCTGGTGACCGTGCCCAGTCGTGCGGTCGACGCCGCGGACACGTTGGTCCGGCACGGGTTCTCGCCGCTCCTGGTGACCGCCGCGCGGCTGCCCGGACGTGGGCACGACGGCGGTTCGACGGTGAAGATCCGGCCGTTGACGCACGACGACCTGGACGCCGCCGTGGAGCTGAACGTGGAGACCACGCGGTACGACAGCCGGTTCGGCATGGTCACCACGCGGCCGTCGACCCCGGAACGGTTGCGCGAGCACATCACCGAGGTGCTCGGGCGTTCGGAGCCGTGCGCGTGGCTGGCGGAGAGCGAGGGCGAGGTTGTCGGGTTCCTGTACTACGACCTGCCGGGGCACTCGGACTGGATCGCCGGGCGGACGTCCGTGCGGCCGGTGGCGTACCTCGGGCTGCTGGGGGTGCGGGAGGACGCGCGTGGCGGCGGGATCGGCGCGGCGCTGGCCGACCACGCGCACGACCTGCTGGACGAGGCGGGCATCGGCGTGACGCTGCTGCACCACGCCCTGCCCAACCCGTTGTCCACGCCGTTCTGGTACTCGCACGGGTACCGGCCGTTGTGGACGACCTGGCAACGCCGACCGGCGCGTTAGACCGGGGCGAGTTCCTTCTCCGCCTTGTCCTCGTGCCGCAGACGGATCTCGTCCAGCACGCGCCGTGCCTCCGTGGCCGCCAGTCGCTGCGCCGCGCCGCTGCCGATCGCGTCACGCAACGCCAACCACACCGCGGCCTCGTCCTCTCGGACCGCGGTGAGCAGGTCGCGCTGTTCGGGGTAGGGGTGCAGGGCGATCTTCTCGGTGTGGGTCTTGAGCGTGGTGAGGACGGCCTTGGCCACCTCGCCGGTCGCGGCGACCCGGTCGAGCTTCGCGGGCAGGTCGACCGTGGCGAGTTCGGACAGTGACAGGGGACCGAAGTTCAGCACGGTGTTCAGGCCGTACTCCAGGTCGTCGGTGGCGCGGAGGAGTTCACGCGCGTTCGGTGTCGTTCGGCGGGTGTGGTCGGACGAGCGACGCCGTCCCGTGAAGCGGACGACCAGGCCGAGGGCGACGCCGGTCGCCAGGGCGGTGACGGCGATCAGGATTTCGCTCATGCCGTGCAGTCTCGGCGCTGTGCCGGTGGCGTCCCGACCGATCGGCGGCGACGGGTCGATCCGAGCGCCGACCGGTCGCGGGTAGTTCGGTTGGGCCGAACAGAGCAACCGGTCGGCGTGGCGTCGTGGTCCGAACGGCTCCGCGAGGCAGAGTGGGAAGGGCCTCGTCCACCCGGGTGAACTCGTCTCGGCGGGGTACTCGAAGGGCAGGTCGAGACCTCCTACAGGACAAGGAAGCAGTAATGGGAAGGACGGGCGAGGGGGTCGCCATGACTGTTGTGAGGGAGCTGTCCGGCCGGGCGAAAGCCATGCTCCGCGCCGTTGCCGCTGGTAGGGGTGAGCTGTCGGGGGGACGTGAGCCGGACCTCTACGTGGACGGGTTGCCGTGCTGCGACCAGATGGTCTCGCACGACCTGGTGCACGCGGGGCTGTTGAGGGCGCGTCGGGTGGTGCGCCTGGACGAGCGGGCGGACGCCGAGCTGACCGACGAGGGAAGAGCAGCGATCGCTTAGCTCTCGAACATGCGTTCGATATGGGTTATGCTGCATCGCGAGGCTGGCACGCAAGCGAGAGGAAGCGCTTGCGCGCCGGCCTCACCTACATCAGTGCCAGGTAGCCCGCGTCACACGGAGAGGCTCACGCCCGATAAGTCGGCATTGGCCGCTGCGGACCCCGGAAGTCGACCACCCGGGAACGGGGGTCCGGGGGCAGCGCCCTCCGAGCGGGGCCTGGGGGTCGCACCCCCAGAGGACACAACGCGAAACCCCTGCTCGCGCATTCTGCGAGCAGGGGTTTCGGTTTCACGTGGCGGGTAGAGGATTCGAACCTCTGTAGCTTGCGCGACGGATTTACAGTCCGCTCCCATTGGCCGCTCGGGCAACCCGCCCCGCGCCCGGTGGTGCCGGGTGCGGTGGAGACAATACATAAGCCCGTGGGGCCGTGCGCAACCGGGATACCCCGGTAGGCTTCCGGACGGTTCAAGACCCACAGACGCGGAGGTACCGGGCACGTGGCAGATCCGTCGTTCGACGTGGTGAGCAAGGTCGACCGCCAGGAAGTCGACAACGCGCTCAACCAGGCCGCCAAGGAGCTGAGCACGCGGTTCGACTTCCGCGGCACGGAGACCTCGGTGGCCTGGGCGGGTGAAGAGGCCATCACCTTCCAGTCCGAGACCGAGGAGCGCTGCCGCGCCGCGATCGACGTCTTCCAGGAGAAGCTGGTCAAGCGCAGCATCTCGATGAAGGCCTTCGAGATCGGCGACCCGGCCCTCTCCGGCAAGGTGTTCAAGGTGACCGGCACCCTGGTCCAGGGCATCACCAGCGAGAAGGCCAAGGAGATCGCGAAGAAGGTCCGCGACGAGGCGCCCAAGGGCGTGCAGGCGCAGATCCAGGGCGACCAGCTGCGCATCTCCGGCAAGAAGAAGGACCACTTGCAGGACGTCATCTCCCTGCTCAAGAGTTCCGACTTCGGTATCGCGCTCCAGTTCACCAACTACCGGTGAAGGGCATCGTCCTCGCCGGTGGCAGCGGCACGCGTCTGCACCCGATTACCCAAGCGGTGTCGAAGCAGTTGCTGCCGGTGTACGACAAGCCGATGGTGTACTACCCGCTGTCGGTGCTGATGCTCGCCGGTGTGCGGGAGATCCTGCTCATCTCGACGCCGATCGACCTGCCGCTGTTCCGCCGGCTGCTCGGCGACGGCTCGCAGTTCGGCCTGAGCATCGAGTACGCCGAGCAGGCTCAGCCGAACGGCCTGGCCGAGGCGTTCGTCATCGGCGCGGACTTCGTCGGCGAGGATGACGTGTCGCTGGTCCTCGGCGACAACATCTTCTACGGCCACGGCTTCTCCAAGGTCCTCCAGCACAACGTCGCCACGCTCGACGGCTGCGTGCTGTTCGGCTACCCGGTGAAGGACCCTGAGCGCTACGGCGTGGGCGAGATCGACGCGGACGGCTTCCTCGTCAGCATCGAGGAGAAGCCCACACAGCCGAAGTCGAACAAGGCCATCACCGGCCTGTACTTCTACGACAACGCGGTCGTGGACATCGCCCGGTCGCTCAAGCCGTCACCGCGCGGCGAGCTGGAGATCACCGACGTCAACCTGGCGTACCTGCGTGAAGGCCGGGCGCGGCTGGTGGACCTCGGGCGCGGTTTCGCCTGGCTGGACACCGGCACGCACGACTCGATGCTGGAGGCGGGCCAGTTCGTGCAGGTGCTGGAGCACCGGCAGGGCGTGCGCATCGCGTGCCTGGAGGAGATCGCGCTGCGGATGGGCTTCATCACCGCGGACCAGTGCTACGCGCTGGGCGAGAAGCTGGCGAAGTCCGGCTACGGCCAGTACGTGATGAACGTCGCACTAGAGGCCCGCTAGGGCTTGCGCGCCAACTCCTCCAGCCGACGCACGCGGTCCGCGATCGGCGGGTGGGTGGAGAACAGCCGCGCCAGGTGCTCGCCGGGCCGGAACGGGCTGGCGATCATCAGGTGCGACTGCGCGACCACGGACGGCTCGGGCGCCAACGGCGCGGCACGCGTGCCGCAGTCGATCTTCCGCAACGCCGAGGCCAGCGCCAGCGGGTCGCCGGTCAGCTCGGCGCCCGAGGCGTCGGCCTGGTACTCGCGGGACCGGCTCACGGCCATCTGCACGATGCACGCGGCGATGGGCCCGAGCACGGCGATGAGCAGCAGCGCGAACGGGTTGGGCCGGTCCTCGTCGCCATCGGCGCCGAAGACGCCGGCGAAGATCGCCAGGTTCGCCAGCATGCTGACGGCGCCGGCCAGCGCGCCCGCCACGCACGAGATGAGGATGTCGCGGTTGTACACGTGCGACAGCTCGTGCCCCAGCACGGCGCGCAGCTCGCGTTCGTCCAGCAGTTCGAGGATGCCGGTGGTGCAGCACACGGCGGCGTTACGCGGGTTGCGGCCGGTGGCGAACGCGTTCGGGGCGACCGTGGGGCTGAGGTAGAGCCGGGGCATGGGCTGACGGGCCGCCATGGCCAGCTCGCGGACGATCCGGTACATCGCGGGCTGCTCGACCTCGGACACGGGCCGCGCACGCATGGCGCGCAACGCGAGCTTGTCGGAGTTGAAGTACGCGTAGGCACTCACGCCGACCGCCACCACAAGGCCGATGACCAGGGCGGTTCGCCCGAACAACGAGCTGATCGCCACGATCAGGCCGCTCATGGCACCGAGCAGCAACGCGGTCTTCAGCGCGTTGTAGTGCTTGTGCACGTCGTCTCGCCTCCGGCTGTCCTACTTCCCCTCCCTCAACGCACCCGGCCTGCGCGTGGTTCCGGAACCTGGACGTGCCGGGCGGCCGGCGGTGGTCTCCGGCGCGGGTTCGGCGCCCGCGTCGAGGGGCGGCGGAGGCGGCACGTGCGACACCCACGTGGCCAGCACGTCGCGTTCGTGGACGAGTTCGGCGACCGCGCCGTCACCCTCCAGGCCACCCGTTCCGGGGTACGAGAAGTCCGGCGCCCAGTGCAGGGCGTCGAACGGGCACGCCTCCACGCAGATGCCGCAGTACAGGCACTGGCCGTAGTCGATGGCGAACCGGTCGAGCACGTTGCGGGCACGAGGGCGGGCCGATCCCGGCTGCTCCTCCACCTCCGTGTGCGAGTCGATGTGGATGCACCAGTCGGGGCACTCACGGGCGCAGATCATGCACACCGTGCAGTTGGCCTCCAGCAGCGCGATCACGCCACGGGTCCGCGGGGGCAGGTCAGCCACGGTCGTCCTCCGTCCGATCGCCTTCGTATCGCGGTCCCCACGACGGGTCGGGCACGCCGGGCGGCGCGGCACGCCTGCGGCTGGGCGACGACGTGCCGTCCTCGCCCGGTTCGAGCCGGCCGGGCCACGGGCGCACCACGCGGGACGCCAGCACGAAGTCCTTGCGCAACGGGTGGCCGCTGAAGCTGTCCGGGAGCAGCAGGTGGGCCGGCCGGCCGTCGGCGAGGGTGATGCCGAACATCTCGACGGCCTCCCGCTCGTGCCACGCCGCTCCCGCCCAGAGCGCCGCCACGCTGGGCAGCGCGTCGTCCGGGCCGAGTTCGGTGCGCAGCAGCACGCCGTCCCTCGTCGCCGGGTCGATCACGTGCAGCAGCACGGCGTGGCGTTGACCGGCGGCGCCCGGACGTCCCGCGTCCTCGACGCCGAGCCAGTCGAACTGCGTGCAGCCCAGGTCGTCGTGGACGTAACGGGCCGCCTCCGACCAACCGGACAGGGGAACGTGCGCGGTGGTCTGGCCGAACGCCGTCTTGGCCTGGGCATCGGGGACGCGGGCGGCGAGCGCCTCGGACGCGGCGCTCACGAGATCATCCGGTGCAGTGCGGCGAGGCCGTCGAGCAGCGCCTCGGGACGTGGCGGGCAGCCGGGGACGGCGACGTGCACGGGCAGCGCCTGGTCGATGCCCTTGGTGACGCAGTAGGAGTCCCAGTACGGGCCGCCGGTGTTGCTGCACGCGCCGACGGAGATCACGTAACGCGGTTCCGGCATCTCCTGGTACGTCGCGATCACCGCGGGCAACATGACGTCGGTGACCGTGCCGGAGACCACGAGGACGTGCGCCTCGCCCGCCGAGTGCACCGGATCGACCCCCAGCGCTTCGAGGTGCTCCGCGCGGTGGCCTTCGAGCGCGGCCATCACCTCGACACCGCAGCAGGCCAGGCCGAGGTCGAGCACGGTGACCCGGTACGTCGTGCCCCAGTCCAAGGTGGAAACCGTCACTCGGGTGAGGTTAATACGTGGGGGCCCGTCGGGCTGCTGCCCGGCGGGCCCCCAACCCCCCAATACCCCCTGATTGCGCCCAGGTGAACACGCACCTGGTTGCGGAAGGAAGTCTCTTACGGATCGCGTATACCTGTCCAGGGAAAGCAGACAAGATCTTCGGATAATTTCAGCACGAACTGCGGTCAAGTTCAGTACAACTAATCGGTAGAACATCACGCTCCGACCCGAGAGGCCCTGCATGTCGACCTCGGCCCAACTGCTGCTGCCCGTGGGCAACCAGCTGAGCAGGCTCCTGCACACATCGCCGCTGCTGCTGGACACAACGTTGGACCAGCTCAGGACGTTGATCGCGGTGTACGAGACGCGATCGGCACTGCGCGCGGCAAGGGTGCTCGGCCGTGAGCAGTCCAGTGTTCAGAAGCAGATCGACACGCTCAACCGGAACTTCAAGTCGCTGTGCGGTGAGCCGCTGGTGGTCAAGCAGGGTCGGGGAAAAGATGTGCTGATCACGCAGACCGGCGAGGCGTTGGTCGAATTGGCGCGCACCACGTTGACCAAGTGGCTCGATTCGATTCACGAGTGCCGGCGCAAGCTCGGCACGACGCTCACCGTCGGCACGACGCGGTTCATGCTCGACCCACTGGCCAAGGCGTGGCACCACGTGGCGGACGACTTCCGTCGGCGGGACGTGGAGCTGAAGGTGGTCCACATCCGCACGAAGGACATCTGGACGAGCCTGGAGTCCAAGGAGGTCGACATCGTGTGCGGCAGCGTGGTCACGCACGCGGGTCGCAACAACGGGTTCGAGGACTTCGACGTGATCGAGTGGCGGCGCGGCGGGCTGGCGCTGCTGACGAACATGCCGGAGACCCGGCTCGGTACCAGCGTCGGCACCGGGGAGTTGCCGAAGCTGCCGCTGGTGGTGCCGGGTGACGGGCTGATCGCGGAGTTCCTGCGCGGGTGGTTCGGCCCGGACTACCGCAACGAGCTGGACATCGCGGCGGAGATCGACGAGATCCAGTACGGCATGTCGTTGCTGCGGTCCGGGCTGGTGGAGGGCTGCATGATCGTCACGTCGGGCCTGGGCGTGGTGGCCGCGAACAACGAGCTGCGCGAGGGGTCGGGGCTGCGCGTGGTCGAGCTGAAGAACGACCGGAAGCCGCAGCTGGAGCGGTTGGTCGGGGTCTTCGCCCGCAAGGAGGAGCGGGCGAAGTTCCCGGCCGACCACCCGTTGAACCTGCTCTGGGCGGCGTTCCAGCGTGAGGTGTCGGACTAGTCGGGACCAGTCCGACCCGGTCTAACGCGCCGTGTCGGACGGGCGCTCCTCGCGGCGCCGTCGGGCTTGCTGCACCAGCCACTCCGTGCCGGTGAGCTGCTTCGGGACCTCAGGCTTCTGGCGTTCCACGGGCTCCTCCTGCTCCTGCTGCGGTCGGGGCGACGGGCGCTGGGCGTCCAGGTCGTTCATGGCGCGCTCCCTACCTTGGTCGACAGCGAGTGCCGTCGATCGGAGCACCGACAGGGGTCGGCCGGCTAGAGCGATCAACCCTATGGGTGACGGGCGGCACCCTCGCTGCGTTCGGCGGTCAGGGGCTCGTACCGCTCGGCGTACCGAGTGGGGGTCTCACCGAACATGGTGGTGAAATCACGGACGAAATGCGGTTGGTCCGCGTATCCGAGGTCCGCGGCGAGGGCCGCCCAGTCGATCCGGCCGCCCGCCTCCATCCGCTGGGTGACCTCGTGCAGCCGGTAGCGGCGGATCACCCACTTCGGGCCGACGCCGACGTGCTCGGCGAACAGCCGCTGCAACTGGCGGACGCTCGTGCCCACCTCGTCGGCCAGCGCGTCGACCCTCGTCATCAGCGGGTCGGCGATGATCAGGTTCACGATGTCCGCCGCCTGCCGTGCCTTCGGTTCGGGTTCGGGCAGGTTGCGGCGGAGCATGTCCTCGACCCCGAGGACGTCCGCCTGGTCGGGCACGCGGTCGAAGACGGTCGTCGCGGGGACGGACCGGTCGGTGATCGACTGAACGGGTGCGCCGAGGAACGGGCGGAAGACACCGGGGTGGAAGGCGACGCCGAAGACCCGGCCCTCGCCGTCGATGTCCTTGAACACGTGCCCGCTGGACACGCCGTGCACCTCGGGCGGTGCGACGCCGTCGTGGAACGTCAGGTGGACGTTCGGGTAGGGCAGGATCAACTGGCGGTACGGCCGGTCGTAGCGCCACTCGACCACCCAGTAGCGGGCCACCAGCCCGGCCAGGTCGGGTGACGGCTGGAGGAACTCGTGGCGCTGGTGCCGCCGCCAGGCCAGCTCACGCACGTCCCGGGTCACGTCGGCGAGGGTATGTCGCCTTTGTTCAATACGCCGTCGGCGGTCGTTCCTAGGGTGGGCGCATGTCCCGTGAGCAGATGATCGACCAGGCCGTGACGACCGCGCTGGAGGTCGTCGAGAACATCAAGCCCGACCAGTTGGACGCGCCGACGCCGTGCGCCGAGTTCGACGTCCGCAAGCTCGTGAACCACCTGCTGTTCTGGGGTCCGTCGCTGGCCGGCGCCGGGCGCAAGCAGCAGGTCGCGCCGGTGGCGGAGTCGGAGTCGGAGGTCGACCTGGCCGCCGGCGACTGGGCCGCCGACCTGACCGCCTACTTCCGGACGGTGGCGTCCGCGTGGGGCGAGCCGTCGTCGTGGACGGGCATGACGTCGGTCGGCAGCCCGGAGGAGATGCCGGCCGAGGTGATCGGCGCGATGGTGGTGAGCGAGGTGGTCGTGCACACGTGGGACCTGGCGCGGGCGACCGGTCAGACTCCGACCTGGGACGCCGGGCTGCTGGCGTTCGTGCACACCGACCTGGCCGCGACCGCGCCGATGGGGCGTGACATGGGGCTGTACGGGCCGGAGGTGCCGGTGCCCGCGGACGCGCCGTTGGTCGACCGGATCGTCGGTCTCACCGGCCGCACGCCGTAGACGTGATGATTGTCACCTGACGCGGCTGGTCGGCCCGGCGCAACCCGGGCCGACCAGCACGCGGATGATCAGTCCCGCAGTTCCATGGAGCAGCACTTCGGGCCGCCACCGGACTTGCGGAGTTCCGAGACGTCCACGAAGACCGGCTCGAAACCGCGCCGTGCCACCTCGTCGGCCAGGGACGTCGCCTCCACCGGCAGGACCACGTGCCGGCCGTCGGAGACCGCGTTGAGGCCCAGGCACGCCGCGTCCTCGGCCGTCGCGATCACGGCGTCGGGGAACAGTCGGCGCAGGACTTCGCGGCTGCCCGTCGAGAACGCCTCCGGGTAGTACGCGATCAGGTCGTCGGCCAGGACGAACAGGGCGACGTCCAGGTGGTAGTAGCGCGGGTCGGTGAGTTGCAGGGAGATGACCGGGACGCCCAGCGCCTCCTGCGCCTCCGAGTGCGCCAGCGGGTCGGTGCGGAACCCCGTGCCCGCCAACAGGTACTTGCCGGTCCAGGTGAAGTCGCCCTCGGCCTCGTTCGTGCGCTCGGGCATCACGACCCTGCCGTAGCCGTTCGCCAGGAACCACCGCCGGAAGTGCTCGGCCTCCGCGGCACGCTGCGGCGCGCGGAACCGTGAGCCCAGGACCCGGCCCTCGATGACGGTGCCGGAGTTGGCCGAGAAGACCATGTCCGGCAGGCCGGGTTGCGGGTCGATCACCGACACGTGGTGCCCGAGGCGTTCGTAGGTCTCCTTCAAAGCCGTCCACTGCGCCATCGCCAGCGCCGTGTCGATCGGTTCCGTGGGATCCATCCACGGGTTGATCACGTACTCCACCGTGAAGTACGCGGGTGGGCACATGAGGTACCGACGGGTGGTCGGCACACGCACCTGCGCGACGGGCGTGGCGACGTCGAGCACGATCGGCTCGTCACCGGGGCCCGCGAAGGAAACCGAGGTCATGGATCGAAATGTAGATGGCCATCTGACCATCGAACAACGCCGCGATATTGCGTCTTCTAGGGCACTATGTTGCGTGTGGACACGATCGACCAGCGAATCATTTCGCGCCTCATGGCCAACGCCCGCTCCAGCTACGCCGACATCGGCAAGGAGGTCGGGCTCTCGGCCCCCGCCGTGAAGCGCCGCGTGGACAAACTGCTGGACACGGGGGTCCTGCGCGGCTTCACGGCCGTGGTGGACCCGGAGCAGCTGGGCTGGGGCACCGAAGCGTTCGTGGAGGTGCACTGCCGCGGCAACGTCACCCCGCACGACATCCAGCAGCGCCTGGAGTCGATGGCCGAAGTCAGGGCCGCTTACACCGTGTCCGGCGCGGCGGACGCGATCGTGCACCTGCGTGCGGCGAACATCCACCACCTGGAGACCGCGCTGGAACGGCTGCGCGCCGTGGAGATCATCGACCGGACCGTCTCCACCGTGGTGCTGTCCCGCCTCCTGGACCGACCGCAGGCCCCTTAGAGTCTTCGCGCATGGCCGAAGTGCTCCTGGAACGCTCCGACCGCGTGGCGGTCATCACCGTGCACGACCCCGAACGCCGCAACGCGCTCACGGTCGACCTCTCCGACCAACTGGCGGCGGCGGTCAAGAGCTGTGAAGAAGACGCCGACGTGCATGCGGTGGTCGTCACCGGCACGCCGCCGGCGTTCTGCGCGGGCGCGGACCTGACGGCGCTGGGCGAGGCTCGTGAAGAGGGCCTGCGGCGCATCTACGCCGGGTTCCTGGCGGTGGCGCATTGCACACTGCCGACGATCGCGGCCGTCGGCGGCGCGGCGGTCGGCGCGGGCCTCAACCTGGCGCTGGCGTGCGACGTGCGGATCGTGAACGGCAAGGCGAAGTTCGACGCGCGGTTCCTCCAGCTGGGCATCCACCCCGGCGGCGGCATGACGTGGATGCTGCAACGGCTCGTGGGACCGCAGACCGCGACCGCGATGACGCTGTTCAACCAGGTTTTGGGCGCCGACACGGCGGTATCCAACGGCTTGGCCTGGGCACGGGTCGACGGCGGGCACGACGAACTGGTGGCCTCCGCGGTCGAGTTCGCGCGGCCTTCGGCCGAAGCTTCGCGCGAACTGGTCCGCACCATCAAGGCGACTATGCGCACGACCGCCACGCTGGCCGACCACACTCAGGCCGTGGACATCGAACTCGCGCCACAGGTGGCCTCGATCGGGACTCGAGAGTTCCAGGCCAAGCTAGCGGCCATGAAGGCGCGGATCAGCAGCCGGGAGTGACCTGGACAGACACCGCAGGTACATGTAACTTCCGGTAACGGTTACCGGTGAGTACGGTGGCGTAACTGCGGGAGTACCACCTGTTTGCCGCTGGAGTCGACCGAAGCGCACCAGGTGGGAGGAAGCGTCCCGCACAGTGGTACAGCTGAAACCGGCACGTTGTCGGGCACGACTACCCTCGCAAAGGGGGAGGGGCATCAGCCCCTGAGTGGGTGTGAGGAAAGGGATCGGCGTAGGACATGAGTACCGATGTTGGTAACGGCGCCGCGCCAAGTGGCACGGAGGTCCGCAAACTCGACCGAGTGGTGATCCGGTTCGCCGGGGACTCCGGTGACGGCATGCAGCTCACGGGTGACCGGTTCACCTCCGAGGCCGCCGCGTTCGGCAACGACCTCGCCACCCAGCCGAACTTCCCGGCCGAGATCCGGGCGCCTCAGGGCACGCTGCCGGGTGTGTCCAGCTTCCAGCTGCACTTCGCGGACTACGACATCCTCACTCCCGGCGACCGGCCCGACGTGCTGGTGGCGATGAACCCGGCCGCGTTGAAGGCGAACATCGAGGACCTGCCCAAGGGCGGGATCCTGATCGTGAACACCGACGAGTTCAGCAAGCGGAACCTGACCAAGGTCGGCTACGCGGCCGACCCGCTGGAGGACCACTCCCTCACCGAGACCTACCAGGTGCACAAGGTCGCCATGGCCACGCTGACCATCGGCGCCCTGGCGGACACCGGCCTGGGCAAGAAGGACGCGGAACGGGCGAAGAACATGTTCGCCCTGGGCCTGCTGTCCTGGATGTACCACCGCCCCACCGAGGGCACCGAGCGGTTCCTGCGGGAGAAGTTCGCGAAGAAGCCCGACATCGCCGAGGCCAACGTGCTGGCGTTCCGGGCGGGCTGGAACTACGGCGAGACCACCGAGTCCTTCGCCGTCACCTACGAAGTCGCCCCCGCCAAGCTGAACGTGGGCACCTACCGGCAGATCACCGGCAACACCGCGCTCGCCTACGGGATCGTCGCGGCGGGGCAGCAGTCCGGGCTGCCGGTGGTGCTGGGCACCTACCCCATCACGCCGGCCTCCGACATCCTGCACGAGTTGTCGCGGCACAAGCAGTTCGGCATCACCACGCTGCAGGCCGAGGACGAGATCGCCGGCATCGGCGCCGCGCTGGGCGCCTCCTACGGCGGCGCGCTCGGGATCACGTCGACGTCCGGTCCGGGGTTGGCGTTGAAGTCCGAGACCATCGGGCTCGCGGTGATGACCGAACTGCCGTTGATCATCATCGACGTGCAGCGCGGCGGCCCGTCCACGGGTCTGCCGACCAAGACCGAGCAGGCCGACCTGCTGCAGGCCATGTTCGGCCGCAACGGCGAGTCCCCGGTGCCGGTCGTCGCCCCCCGCTCACCGTCGGACTGCTTCGACGCCGCCATGGAGGCCGCGCGGATCGCGCTGGTCTACCGCACGCCGGTGCTGCTGCTGTCGGACGGGGCCATCGCGAACGGCTCCGAGCCGTGGCTGATCCCCGACGTCGCCGACCTGCCCGACCTGACCGTGACGTTCGCCACCGAACCCAACGCCCCCGACGGCACGTTCTGGCCCTACCTGCGCGACCCGGAGACGCTGGCGCGGCCGTGGGCGGTGCCGGGCACGGCGGGGTTGCAGCACCGCATCGGCGGGCTGGAGAAGGCCGACGGCACCGGCAACATCTCCTACGACCCCGCCAACCACGACCACATGGTCCGCCTGCGGCAACGCAAGGTCGACGGCATCACGGTGCCCGACGTCGTGGTGGACGACCCGACCGGCGACGCCCGCGTGCTGGTCGTCGGCTGGGGCTCCTCCTACGGGCCGATCGGCGCCGCCGCCCGCCGCGTGCGCAAGCTCGGGATGCCGGTCGCGCACGCGCACCTACGGCACCTCAACCCGTTCCCGCGCAATCTGGGCGAGGTGCTGCGCCGCTATGACCGGGTCGTGGTGCCGGAGATGAACCTCGGCCAACTCGCCATGCTGCTGCGCGCCAAATACCTGGTCGACGCGATCAGCTACACGAAGGTGCAGGGCCTGCCGTTCAAGGCCGAAGAGCTTCAGGACGTGCTCGCCGACGTGATCAAGGGAGTGTCGGAATGACGGCGACGGATCTGGGCCTGCCCGCCCTCGGCGGCCTGGTCGGCGTGCCCACCGCGGACGAACCGCAGAAGGCCAAGGACTACAAGTCCGACCAGGAAGTCCGCTGGTGCCCCGGCTGCGGCGACTACGTGGTGCTCAACGCCGTGCAATCGTTCCTGCCCACCCTCGGCCTCAAACGCGAGAACATCGTGTTCGTGTCCGGGATCGGCTGCTCCTCCCGGTTCCCGTACTACATGAACACCTACGGCATGCACTCCATCCACGGACGTGCCCCGGCCATCGCGACCGGCCTCGCCGTCGCCCGGCCGGACCTGTCGGTGTGGGTCGTCACCGGCGACGGCGACGCGCTGTCCATCGGCGGCAACCACCTCATCCACACCCTGCGCCGCAACGTCAACCTCAAGATCCTGCTGTTCAACAACCGGATCTACGGGCTGACCAAGGGCCAGTACTCGCCCACCTCCGAAGAGGGCAAAGTCACCAAATCCACCCCCCTCGGATCACTGGACCACCCGTTCAACCCCGTGTCGCTGGCGTTGGGCGCGGAAGCCACGTTCGTCGGCCGCGCCGTCGACTCCGACCGGGTCGGGCTCACCGAGGTGCTGCGCCAAGCCGCCGAACACCGCGGCACCGCGTTGGTCGAGATCTACCAGAACTGCCCCATCTTCAACGACGGCGCGTTCGACGTCCTCAAGGACGAAGCCGAAGCCGCACGGCGGATCATCAACGTCGTCCACGGACAGCCCATCACCTTCGGCGGCGGCGACTACGCCGTCGTGCGCGAGGGCTTCGGGTTGGGCGTGGCGAAGACGACCGACGTCTCGCCCGAGGACATCGTGGTGCACGACGCGACCGACCTGAACCTGTCGTTCGCACTGTCCCGGCTGTCCACCCAGGACCTCCAACACACCGTCACCGGCGTGTTCCGCAACACCGCGCGGACGACGTACGACGACGCGGCGCGCGAGCAGGTGGAGCAGGCCAAGGCCGCGAAGAAGGCGGACCTCGGCGCGTTGCTGCACGGCAAGGACACCTGGACCGTGGCCGGCTAAGCCACCTTTCCAGACAAGAGGACCCCTGTTCCGGGAGGCGGAACAGGGGTCCTTTTGCTTTCCCTCCCCAGGGAAGCTGTGGCGGGGCCTACGGAGCCGGCCGGAAACCGGCCTTCTCGGCGTCCGCCGTGGTGCGGAACCAGACGTCGGCGCGGGTCTCGCGGAAGTTCGCCGACCCGTCGGTGAAGTAGCGGCGGCCGGTGAGGGTCGCCTTCACCTGGAACTCGGGCGCGGGCGCCAGGCCGTCGGACTTCGGCAGCACCGAGCCGGGGCCGAACGGAGAGCGCGGGTTGAAGCCCTCCTGCTGGCCCTGGAAGCGGGTGCTGCCGGGCGCGGGCCTGCCGCCGGTGCTGGGGCTGAAACCGACCGGACGCGGGCGCACAGGGCGCGCAGGTGGCGGCGGAGTGGCGGGCTTCGGCGCGAGCGGTGGGGGCGGAGGCGTGCGCGGGGTGCCCGACTGGCGGGCGGAGCGCTGCGGCAGGCCGTTCGCGGTCAGCGGGGTGGGGTTGCCGGCCAGCAGTTCGGGCGAGAGCGTCGGCACGAACGGCTGGTCGTCGCCGATCGGTGGCCGGTTCGGGCGCGGCTGGTCGGGCTCCGGCTCCTGCTCGTGCTCGGACTCCGGCAGCGGCTCGAACAGGCTGCGCGGGCGGGCGGGCTCGGTCTTCTTCGGCTCGGTCTTCTTCGGCTCCGCGACCTGGGGTTCGGTGACGATCGGATCGACCGGCTGGGGCTCGACGTCCGCCGGTGGCACGAACGTGGGCTGGAACGGCGGCTCGTCGACCACCTCGGGCTCGGCCACCACCTCGGGCTCGGCGGCGGCGGGCTCGGGCGCACGGGGCGGCTCCGGCTGTGCGGGCTCCACGAATTCGGGCCGCGACTCCATCGGACCGGAGTCGACCACGGCCTTCATCACCTCGGTCCGAGGTCCCTCTTCCGGCAGCCCTTCGCCGTGGCGGGCCTCGTGCCGGGACCCACCGCGGCCGGGCTCGACGTCGACGGGCATGAAGTGGCCGGTCAGGTCGTGCTCGGGCCAGACCTGCGGCTCGTCCTGCCGCCGCTCGCCGTCCACCTGACCGTCCACCTCGGCGATGGCCTGCGCCAGCGCGGTGGCCGGGATGAGCGCCGTCTCCTCGGCGGACGAGGGCCGTCGTTCCGGCTCGTCCTCCTCCTCGTGGCCCTCGGTGAGCTCGTCCTCGTCGTAGACCTCCTGGACGGGCTCCTCACGCCACACCTCGCGCGGCTGGAAGACCTCGACCTCCGGTGGGGCGGTCGGCTCGTCCAACGGCGGTGCGACCTCGGCGACCGCACCCGCGGGCACGGCCGGCATCACGGTCGTCGCCTCGACGGGCAGCTCGGGCTCGTCGTCGTACTGACGCGGCCGACGGTCCGGCTCCGGCGCGTTCCGGGTGTCGCGGCCCTCCTCGGGCGTCAGCCGCTCGAACAGGCTGCGCGGCGGCTCGGCGTCGAACTCCGGGAAGTCGTGCTGCTCCTCGAAGTCGGACAGCGGCCGGTGCTCGTCGTCCAACTCCTCCAGCAGTGCCTCGCGCTGGTCGAGCTTCATGTTCGTCACGTCGTAGCGCGGCGCTTCGAGGGAAGCCTCGTACCTCGTGCGCTCGGCGCTCGTGTGCTCCGCGTTCGCGTAGTCGACGTTCGGCCGGTCGACGTTTGCGTAGTCGGCGTTCGGGCGCTCTACGTTCGCGTAGTCGGCGTTCGGGCGGTCGACCGTCGTGTGCTCGGCGGAGTCGTACCGCGCCGGGTTCGGGGTCAACACCTCGTCCACCAGCGAACGGGACGCCTCGACGTGCCAGTTGTCGAACTCGTCCGACGGCGCGGAGGTCGGCCCGACCGAACGGCCCGAGCCGGCCGGTGACGCGGGTCGCGGCGACGTGAGGAGGCGTTCCTCAAGGTCTTCCAGCTCCCGCTTGGCCGGACGCACCAGGACGAGCCAGGTCAGTGCGGCGCCTGCCACGAAGGACAGCAGGCTCCACAGCCACACCTGTCCGAAGAGCGAACTCACGGGAGACCCTCCCACTGCTGCTTGTCACACACCCCGACACGCTCCGCTTCCGGATATTCACCCGGTTGGGGAAGCGCTGCAAAACTACCCTGACCGCCCAGCCCGGCGCGTGGGGCCGGCCGGACCTGCGGCCACAGTCCGATAGTAGGCCACTCGGAGCAACTGACCTGGCAAAACGGCTCGCGTAGAGTAGCCCTTGTGCCGCCGTTGACTAGCTCCTCCGCAGTGTCGACGGAAGTCCACCACCCGAACAGGGGAATTGCTTTCGGCGTCGGCGCCTACTTTTTGTGGGGCATCGTGCCCGCCTACTGGCCGCTGCTCCAACCCGCCGGGTCGGTCGAGATCCTGGCTCACCGGATCGCGTGGTCGCTGGTCGTGATGGCCGTCATCACCGCCGTGCTGGGGCGTTGGGCGGGTATCCGCAGGCTGTCGGGGCGTGGTTGGGCGATGGTGGCGGCGTCGTCCGTGCTGATCGCGGTGAACTGGGGTGTCTACATCCACGCGGTCAACACCGGGCACGTGGTGGAGGCCGCCCTCGGGTACTTCATCAACCCGCTCGTGAGCGTGCTGCTCGGGGTGTTCGTCCTGCGCGAACGCTTGCGGCTGCCGCAGTACGCGGCCCTGGCGATCGCCGTCACCGCCGTCGTGGTGCTCGCGGTGGACTACGGCAGGCTGCCGTGGATCTCGCTGGTGCTGGCGTGCTCGTTCGGGCTGTACGGGCTGCTGAAGAAGACCGTGCCGCTCGAGGCGACGGCGAGCGTGACGGCGGAGAGCCTGGTGCTCGCGCCGGTCGCGGTGGGCTACCTGATCTGGCTGGGGCCGGTCGGGACGTTCGCCTCGCACGGGTGGGGTCACGCGCTGATCCTGGCGTCGGCGGGGTTGGTCACCGCGATCCCGTTGATCCTGTTCGGCGCGGGCGCCCGGCTCGTGCCGCTGGTGACGATGGGCATGCTCCAGTACTTGGCGCCCGTGCTCCAGTTCGCGTGGGGTGTGTTCGTGATGCACGAGCCGATGCCCGCGTCCCGCTGGTTCGGCTTCGCGCTGGTTTGGGTGGCGTTGGCCGTGTTCACCGTGGACGCCGTCCGCGTCCGCCGCCGCGTCCCCATCCCGGCCCCCGAACTCACCTAACCCTCCGCGTGAGTCCTACGTTCAGAACGCGCGAGTCGTACCTTCAGGACCACCGTGTCCTACGTTCAGGACCCCCGAATTCAACGCTCAGAACAGTCGATCTTGTACTGAGCGTTGAACTCGGGGGTCGCGAACGTAGGACTCACGCGTCCTGAACGTAGGACTCACGGGACCTGGGGGTTCGACACGCGGGGCCTGGGGGTTCGACACGCGGGGGGTGGGGGGTGGGCCGCGGGGGTTAGTGGGTGCGGGTTACGACGTAGTCGCTGACGGCGGCCAGGGCGTCGCGGGCGGCGCCTGGGGGGAGGATCCGGAGGGTGTTGCGGGCGCGGTCGGCGTAGTCGTCGAGGGTTTGGCGGGCGCGTTGCAGGCCTGGGGACGCGCGGAGGAGGCCGAGAGCCTCGTAGACCTCGGCGTCGTCGGTGATCGGGGCCGCCAGGAGCTTCGCCAGGCGCGAGTCCGGATCGTCCTGCAACGCGTACAGCATGGGCAGCGTCTTGACGCCCTCGCGGAGGTCCGTGCCGGGTGTCTTGCCGGACTCCTCCGGCGGTGACGCGATGTCGATGACGTCGTCGGAGATCTGGAACGCCGCCCCGATCACCTCGCCGTACGCGCCCAGCGCCTCGACCTGCTCCTCCGTCGCGTCGGAGAACATCCCGCCGAACCGGGCCGCCGTGGCGATCAGCGAACCGGTCTTCTCCGCGATCGTGGTCAGGTAGTGCGACACCGGGTCCTCACCGGCACGCGGACCCATCGTCTCGCGCATCTGCCCGGTCACGAGCTCCGAGAACGTCTCCGCGATGATCCGCGCCGCCCCCGTGCCGAGATCCGCGACCAACGCCGAAGCGTGCGCGAACAGGTAATCACCGGTGAGGATCGCGATGCTGTTGTCCCACTTGGCATTGGCCGACTCCGCGCCGCGGCGCATGGTGGCCTCGTCCATGACGTCGTCGTGGTAGAGCGTGGCCAGGTGGGTCAGCTCGATCACCGCGCCGGCCTTGACCACGCTGTCCCGGTCCCACGTGCTGCCGAACTGCGCCGCCAGGATGGTGAACAGCGGGCGGATGCGCTTGCCGCCGGCGGTCACCAGGTGCAGGGACGTCTCCATCACCGGGTGGAATTCGCTCTGCACGACGTCGCGCAGCAGCTCCTCCACCTCGGCGAGCCCGCCCTGTACCAACTCGGCGAGCGCGGGGTCCCCAATACGGAACCCCGCACCCGCCCGCTCGCTGTTTGTCACAGGGGCAGAGCCTACGTACCACTAGAAGATGAACACTCCGGCCCCCGCCCATTCCAGGACGTCGGGCGGGTAGACACCGAGCACCAGCGTGATCGCCGCGCCGAGGGTGATCGCGATCGCCGTGAAAGCACCCGGCACGCTCACCGTCGGGCCGTCCGCCGCGGGCTCGCTGAAGTACATCAGCACGATCACCCGCAGGTAGAAGAACGCCGCCACCGCGCTCGCCACCAGCGCGATCACCACGAGCGGCGTCATGTCGGCCTCGATCGCCGCCGCGAACACAGCGAACTTGCCGATGAACCCGCTCGTCAGCGGCAGACCCGCGAGGGCCAGCAGCAGGAACGTGAACACACCGGCGGCGACCGGCGAACGCTTGGCCAGACCCGCCCACTGGGACAGGTGCGTGGCCTCGCCGTCGGCGTTGCGCACCAGGCTGACCACACCGAACGCGGCAATCGTGGTGAAGCCGTAGGCCAGCAGGTAGAACATCGTGCCGGACAGGCCCGCGTCGTTCAGCGAGATCGCGCCGACCAGCAGGAAGCCGGCGTGCGCCACGGACGAGTAGGCGATCATCCGCTTCACGTCGGTCTGGGTCAGGCCGAGCACCGCGCCGATCACCATGGACGCGATCGCCACGGCCCACAGGACGCCGTTCCACTCCCAGCTCGACCGCTCGAACGCGCCGTAGAGCACGCGCAGGATCCCGCCGAACGCGGCGACCTTGGTGCACGACGCCATGAACGCCGTGACCGGAGTGGGCGAGCCCTGGTAGACGTCCGGCGTCCACGAGTGGAACGGGCCGACCGACGCCTTGAACAGCAGACCCACGATCAGCAGCCCGAAGCCCGCGTAAAGCAACGTGTCCGAACGGTCCGTCGCCGTGGTCGCGCTCGCGATGTCGGCCAGCTTCACCGAGCCCGCGAAGCCGTACAGCAGGGCCAGGCCGTACAGGAAGAACGCCGACGCGAACGCGCCGAGCAGGAAGTACTTGACCGCGGCCTCCTGCGACAACAGGCGACGACGACGCGCCAGACCCGCCATCAGGTACAGCGGCAGCGACATCACTTCCAGCGCGATGAACATGGTGAGCAGGTCGTTCGCCGCGACGAAGACCATCATGCCGCCGAGCGCGAACAGCGTCAGCGGGAAGACCTCGGTCTGCATCTCCCGCCGGCGCAGCTGCTCGCGCAGGCCGCCCACCGCGCCGGGCAGGATCGAGGCGTCCGCCACGATCGCGCCGCCCGGCTCGACCGACCGGTCCGCGATGAGCAGCACCGAGCCGAGGCCGAGCATGAGCAGCGTGGCCCACAGGAAGATCACCGGCTGGTCGACCGCGACGGTGCCCGCGAAGGTGATCTTGCCCTGCTCCGGGGTGCCTTCGGCGACCGCGTACTGGAGCAGCACGAGACCGGCGGCGACCAGCGTGGCGAGGGTCAGCACGACCTGTGCCGACCACCGCGTGGCCTTCGGCAGGAACGCCTCCACCAACACGCTGAGGCAGGCCGCGCCGAGGACGATCAGCAACGGCGCGACGGCCCCGTAGTCGATCTCCGGGGCTTGCAGCCGCTCCACTTGCGAGAGGAACGTCGTCACGTCACTTGCCTTCCTGCGCGACCGGGTCGGCGACCCCGACCTCGCTGAGCGTCGCCCCGACGGACGGGGTGATCACGTCCAACACCGGCTTCGGGTAGAAGCCGAGCACCAGGATCAGTGCCACCAGCGGCGCGAGCACGGCCAGTTCGCGCTTGTTCAGGTCGGGCACCGGCGCCTTCTCCGGGTCGACCGCCGCGCCGGGACCACCGGCCAGGCCCACCAGCGCGTTGCCGCGCACCGGGCCCTGGAACACGCGCTGGTACAGCCAGAGGACGTACAGCGCGGCCAGGACCATGCCGACGGCGGCCAGGATCGTGTACACCGGCTCGTTCGGGTAGGACCCGATGAGCACCAGGAACTCGCTCACGAACGAGTTGGTGCCCGGCAGCGCCAGCGACGACAGGCCGGCCACGAAGAACAGCCCGCCCAGCACCGGCGTCAGCTTGGCCATGCCGCCGTAGTCCTCGATCAGGCGCGACCCGCCGCGGGCCATCACCATGCCGACGACCAGGAACAGCATGCCGGTCGAGATGCCGTGGTTGACCATGTACAGCACCGCGCCGGTCCCGGCCTGCGAGCTGAACGCGAAGATGCCCAGCGCGATGAAGCCGAAGTGGGCGATCGACGTGTACGCCACGAACCGCTTCATGTCGGACTGGCCGACGGCGAGCAGCGAGCCGTACAGGATGCCGACGACGGCGAGGATCAGCACCAGCGGCGCGAGCTCCTTGCTGGCCGCCGGGAACAGCGGCAGGCAGTAGCGCAGGAAGCCGAACGTGCCGATCTTGTCCAGGATGCCGACCAGCAGCACGCCCGCGCCGACCGGCGCCTCCGCACCGGCGTCCGGCAGCCACGTGTGCAGCGGCACCAGCGGCGCCTTGATCGCGAACGCGATGAAGAAGCCGAGGAACAGCCAGATCTGGGTGGACAGCGGCGCTTCGCGCGTCACCGTCACCAGCGTGGCCCAGTCGAACGTGCCGGAGCCGAGCTTGTCCGCGCTCACCACGTACAGGCCGATCACGGAGGCCAGCATGATCAGGCCGCCGAGCAGCGAGTACAGGAAGAACTTCATCGCCGCGTACTGCCGGTTCGGCCCGCCGAAGCGGCCGATCAGGAAGTACATCGGGACCAGGACGGCCTCGAAGAACACGTAGAACACGAACACGTCGGTGGCCGCGAAGACACCGACCATGCCGGTCTGCATCGCCAGCAGCAGGGCGAAGAACCCGCCCGCGCTGCGACCCTCGGGCAGCTTGTCCGCCCACGAGCCGCCGATGACGACCGGCACCAGGAACGCGACCAGCGCGATCATCACCAGCGCGATGCCGTCCACGCCGAACGACAGGTGCACGCCGAAGGCCGGGATCCAGTCGGCCGAGCTGGTGAGCTGCAAGCGCTCGCCGCCCGGGTCGAACGCCGTCCAGGCCAGCACCGCCAGGCCCAGCTCCGCCAGCGAGAACGCCAGCGCGACCGTCTTGGCCAACCGGTCGTTGCCCCGCAGGAACGCCACCACCAGGCTGCCGACGAGCGGCAGCAGGAGCAGCGCGATCAGCGTCCAGCTCACGAGAACCTCACCATCAGCAGCGCACCCAGGACGAAGACCGCACCCAGGAGCATGGAGAGCGCGTACGAGCGCACGAACCCGGTCTGCATCCTGCGCAGCCGGCCCGAGCTACCGCCCAGCAACGCCGCCGACCCGTTGACCAGGCCGTCGACGCCCTTGTTGTCCACGAACACCAGCGCGCGGGTGAGCCAGGTGCCCGGCCGCGCGAACAGCGCCTCGTTCAGCGCGTTGCCGTACAGGTCGGCGCGCGCGGCGCGGACCGGGAACGACACGCGCACCGGGCGCTCCACCGGCTGCGGCTTGCGGCCGAACAGCAGGTACGCGACCAGCACACCCAGCGCGGAGAGGCCGAGCACCAGGAAGTTCACCACGCCGTGCGAGAGCACGCCGTGCTGCTCCTGCAACTCGCCCAGCGACGGCGCGAGCCAGCCGGACAGGTTGTGGTTCGACTCGAAGAACCAGCCCGCGCCGACCGAGCCGACCGCCAGCAGGATCATCGGCACCGTCATCGACAGGCCCGACTCGTGCGGGTGGTACTCGCGGCCGTCGGCCGACTTCAGCTCGGTGTAGCGGGGCTTGCCCAGGAACACCAGGAACAGCAGGCGGGTCATGTAGAACGCGGTGATGCCCGCGCCCAACGCGGCCACACCGCCGAAGACCCAGCCGCGCCAGCCCGGCTCGCTGAACGCCGCCGCGATGATGGCGTCCTTGGAGAAGTAGCCGGACAGGAACGGGAAGCCGATCAGCGCGAGGTAGCCCAACGTCCAGGTGAAGAACGTGATCGGCATCTTCTTCGCCAGGCCGCCCATCCGCCGGATGTCGCCCTCGTCGTTCATGCCGTGCATGACCGAACCGGCGCCGAGGAACAGGCCCGCCTTGAAGAAGCCGTGCGTGAGCAGGTGCATGATGCCCAGCGCGTAGCCGACCGGACCGAGGCCGACGGCCAGGATCATGTAGCCGATCTGGCTGACCGTCGAGTAGGCCAGCACCTTCTTGAAGTCGTCGTACGCGCAACCGATGACGCAGCCGATCAGCAGCGTGAGCCCACCGATGATCATCACGACCAGCCGGCCGTCAGCGCTCAGGTTGTAGATCGGGTTCGAGCGGGCGATCAGGTAGACGCCGGCGGTGACCATCGTCGCCGCGTGGATCAGGGCGGAGACGGGCGTCGGGCCGGCCATCGCGTCCGGCAGCCACGCCTGGAGCGGGAACTGGCCGGACTTGCCGCACGCGCCGAGCAGCAGCAGCAACGTGATGGCCAGGACCTCGGCCGAGGAGAACTCGCCGACCCGGGCGAACACCTCGGTGTACTGGGTGGTGCCCAGGGTCTTGAACATCATGAAGATGGCGATCGCCAGACCCAGGTCGCCGACCCGGTTCATCAGGAACGCCTTCTTGGCCGCCGAGGCCGCTTCCGGCTTGTGCTGGTACCAGCCGATGAGCAGGTACGACGCGAGGCCGACGCCCTCCCAGCCGAAGTACAGCGTCACGAAGCCGTTGCCGAGCACCAGCAGCAGCATGGCGGCGACGAAGAGGTTCAGGTAGCCGAAGAACTTCCGCCGCCCGGCGTCGTGCGCCATGTAGCCGATGGAGTAGATGTGGATCAGCGCGCCGACACCGGTGATCAGCAGCACGAACGTGAGCGACAGCGGGTCGAGCCGCAGCCCGAACTCCACGTTCAGCGCGTTCACCGGCACCCAGTCGAACAGGTGCAGCTCGGTGGTCCGCTCCTCCGGGCTCATGCCCAGCGTGGAGAAGAACAGCGCGACCCCGTACGCGAACGCGGCGATCACGGTGGCGCAGCCCAGCAGGTGACCCCACTTGTCGGTGCGCTTGCCGCCCAGGAGCAGCACGAGCGCGCCGAAGGCCGGCAGCGCCAGCAACAACCAGGCGAGACCGCCGATCCCGCCGGCGGCAACAACGCCCGAAGACCCGCTCGCGGGGTCGAGCATCAGCACAGTCGTCACCGTCGACCTCTCAGTACTTCAGCAGGTTGGAATCGTCGACCGAGGCCGAGCGACGCGTCTTGAAGATCGCCATGATGATCGCCAGACCCACCACGACTTCGGCCGCCGCGACGACCATCACGAAGAACGCCATCACCTGGCCGTCCAGCTGCCCGTTGATGCGGGCGAACGTGACCAGGCTGAGGTTCACCGCGTTGAGCATCAGCTCCACGCACATGAACACCACGATGGCGTTGCGCCGCACCAGAACGCCGACCGCGCCGAGGCTGAACAGCAGCGCGGACAGCAGCAGGTAGTACGTAGGGGTCACGACGACTCTCCCTTGAGCGCGTGCGCGTCGGGGTCGTGCCCGGTGCCGGACACCTCCGCGACGTCGTCCTCGAGACGTTCCTTGGCGGTCGTCTCGATGAGCTCGGACAGGGACTCGGAGGCGACCGAGCCGTCCGGCAGCAGGGCGGGGGTCGCCACCGAGTTGGCGGTGGCGAACACGCCGGGACCGGGCAGCGAGCCGGGGCGGTTGCCGCGGAAGCGCTCCTCGACCAGCTGGCGCTGGGTCTTCTTGGCGTCCTGGCCGGTGCGCGAGGTGAACGCGAGCACCATGGCGCCGACCGCCGCGGTGATCAGCAGCGCGGACGTGAGCTCGAACGGGAACAGGTAGTCGGTGAACAGCGCCTCGCCGATGTTGGCGACGTTGCCGCCGTTCTGCGTGTTCTCCGCCGCCAGGCCGACCGGCTCCACGTCGGTCAGCGCGCGGCTGACCGAGGCGACCACGAGGCCGGCGAAGCCGACGCCGATGACCACGGCGGCCAGTCGTTGGCCGCGGAGCACCTCGACCACCGAGTCCGAACTGTCCTTGCCCACCAGCATCAGCACGAACAGGAACAGCATCATGATCGCGCCGGTGTACACGATGATCTGCACGAAGCCGAGGAACGGCGCCTGCTGGACCATGTAGAGCACGCCGAGGCTGAGCATCGTGAGCACCAGCCACAGCGCGGAGTGCACCGCGTTGCGGGCGAAGAGCATGCCCAGCGCGCCGGCGAGGGCCAGCGGGCCCAGGATCCAGAACGAGACCGCCTCGCCGGTGGTGACCGTGTCCACCACGCGTTCGACGGCGTCGGGCTGCTGCGCGAGGAGGGAGGAGATCATCGATCCGCTCCCGGCATCTGCTTCGCCTGTGCGGCCAGCTGCGGACCGTTCACGTAGTAGTCCTGCTCATTCTCGCCGAGCCGCATGGGGTGCGGTGGCTGCTCCATGCCGGCCAGCAGCGGCGCGAGCAGGTCTTCCTTGGTGAAGATCAGCTTCTGCCGGTCGTCGTCGGCCAGCTCGTACTCGTTGGTCATGGTGAGCGAGCGGGTCGGGCACGCCTCGATGCACAGGCCGCAGCCGATGCAGCGCAGGTAGTTGATCTGGTAGTCGGCGCCGTAGCGCTCACCGGGCGAGAAGCGCGCGTCCTCGGTGTTGTCCGCGCCCTCGACGAAGATCGCGTCCGCGGGGCACGCCCACGCGCACAGCTCGCAGCCGACGCACTTCTCCAGCCCGTCCGGGTGCCGGTTGAGCTGGTGGCGGCCGTGGAACCGCGGCGCGGTGACCTTCTTGACCTCGGGGTACTCCTCGGTGACGACCTTCTTGAACATCGTGGCGAAGGTGACGCCGAAGCCCTTGACGGGATCAAACACGCCCATCGCTGGCCTCCTTTTGTGAAGCTGCGGTTACCGCTGCCGGTTCCTTCGTCTGATCGCCCGGTAGCTGGGCGACTGGCACCTGCCGGCGCGGCGGCGACTTGGGGACCTGGAGGTCCAGCGGCGGCACCGGGTAGCCGCCACCGGTCACCGGCACGGCGTTGGGGTCGTGCGGCTCGCGCTTGTCCGGCAGCAGGAACGCGATGAGCAGGACCACCGCGAGGAACCCGCCGATCAGCATCAGCCAGGTGCCGGTCTCCAGACCGCCACCGGCCTCCACCTCCTGGCGGAGGTAGCGGGCGAAGGTCACCGCGACGAACCAGACCAGCGCGATCGGGACCAGGACCTTCCAGCCCAACCGCATGAACTGGTCGTAGCGCAGGCGGGGGAGCGTGCCGCGCAGCCAGATGAACAGGAACAGGAACATCAGCGTCTTGATGACGAACCACACCAGGCCGAGCCAGCCGGCGTTGAGGAAGTGCGACTCGTCCACGAACGGGAAGCGCCACCCACCGAGGAACAAGGTGGTGCTCATCGCGGACAGGGTGACCATGTTGACGTACTCGGCGAGGAAGAACAGCGCGAACTTCAGCGAGCTGTACTCGGTGTGGAAGCCGCCGACCAGCTCCGACTCGGCCTCGGGGAGGTCGAAGGGAGCGCGGTTGGTCTCGCCGACCATCGCCACGACGAAGATCAGGAAGCTGACCGGCAGCAGGTAGAAGAACCAGCCGCCGCCCTGGGCGTCGACGATGGCCGCCGTCGACAGGGACTGCGAGTGCAGGATGACCGCGAGGATCGACAGGCCCATCGCGATCTCGTAGGAGATCACCTGGGCGGCGGCGCGCAGCGCGGCCAGCAGCGGGTACGGCGAGCCGGAGGCCCAGCCGGCCAGCACGATGCCGTAGACGCCGAGCGACGAGCAGGCCAGCACGACCAGCACGCCGACCGGCAGGTCGACCAGCTGGAGCGCGGTGCGCTCGCCGAAGATCGAGACCTCGCCGCCGAGCGGGATCACCGAGAAGGCGACGAACGCGGGGATGCAGGAGATCACCGGGGCGAGGAAGTACACCCACTTGTCCGCCAGGACCGGCCGGATGTCCTCCTTGAAGGCGAGCTTCAGGCCGTCGGCGAGCGACTGGAGCCAGCCGTTCGGGCCGGTCCGGTTGGGCCCGGGACGCTGCTGCATCCGGGCCACCACCTTGCGCTCCCAGTTGATCATGAACAAGGTCATGACCACGAGGAACCCGAAGATGCCGACGACCTTGAGGAGGATCAGCCAGAGCGGATCGTCCACGAGGAGTTCAGCGGTGCTCATGCCTTGCCTCCAGCAGGCGCTGTGATCTTCTCGGCGGAACCCGCGACGACCGGGGACACCGCCACCACGGAACCGTGGCCGGCGACCAGGTTGCGCCGCACGGTGACCGCGCCCGAGTTGCCGGGCAGCCACACGACGCCGTCGGGCAGGTCGGCCGCCTCGACCGGCAGCACCACCTCGCCCCGGTCGGTGGCGACGGTGATCTCACCGCCGAGTTCGACGCCGAGGTTTCGCGCGGTGGCCTCGGACAGCTTCGCCACCACCGGACGGGCGGTGCCGGCCAGGTTCGGCTCGAAGTCCTGCAGCGAGCCGTTGTCCAGCAGCCGCCGCCAAGTAGCGAGGACCGCTTGGCCCTGCTTGGGCTGCGGCAGCAGCGGCGCGGGCACGGTCGGCGCGGTGGCGCTCGCGGTCTGGACGCCGAGCCTGGCCAGGTCGGCCGCCGCGGCGGCCGGGGTCTGGGTGAACAGGTCCGCGTCCATCTCGACGGCCAGCGTGTCCAGCACCCGGCCGTCCGGCAGCGCGCCGGTGCCGTCGATCGTGGTGGTGAACGCGCGGGTGCGGCCTTCCCAGTTCAGGTAGCTGCCCGCCTTCTCGACCGCCGGGGCGATCGGGAGCACCACGTCGGCGTGCGCGGTGACCGCGCTGTGCCGCAGCTCCAGGCTGACCACGAAACCGGTGAAGTCCAACGCGCGTTCGGCCAGTTCCGGGTCCGGCAGGTCGTTCGGGTCGACACCGCCGACGACCAGCGCGTCCAGCCCACCGCTCGCGGCGGCGGTCAGGATGCCCGTGGTGTCGCGGCCGGCCGTCTCGGGCAGCGTGCCGGGCTCCAGGCCCCACACCCGCTCGACCTCGGCGCGGGCGGCGTCGTCGCCGACCAGGCGTCCACCCGGCAGCAACGTCGGCAGCAGGCCCGTCTCCAGGGCGCCCCGCTCGCCGGCGCGGCGCGGGATCCAGGCGACCTTCGCGCCGGTCCGCTCGGCCAGTGCGGCGACCGCGGAGAACAGGCCGGGCACCTCGGCGGCGCGTTCGCCGACCAGGATCACCGCGCCCGGCTTCGCCAGCTCGTCCACCACGTCGGCGGCGTGCTCGGGCAGCGCGTTCAACGCGGCGGGCTCGCCACCGGGCACGCACGCCAGCAGCACGCCGTTCGTCTTCTCCACCGCGGGCGAGGTGAACTGGCCCAGGTGGAAGACCTTGATCCGGTTCTTGCGGGCCGCCTTGCGCAGCCGCAGGAACACGATCGGCGATTCCTCTTCCGGCTCGAACGCGACCAGCAGCGCGGCCGGCGCGGCCTCGATGCCCGCGTACGTCACGCCGCCGTTGTCCGGGTTCGTGCCGAGGACCGAGCTGGTCAGGAACTCCAGCTCCTCGGCCGAGTGGGCGCGGGCGCGGAAGTCGACGTCGTTGGTGCGCAACGCGATCCGGGCGAACTTCGAGTACGCGTAGGCGTCCTCGACGGTGAGCCGGCCACCGGCCAGCACGCCGACGCCCTTGCCGTCACGCGCCTTCGCCAGGCCCTCGGCGGCGTACTGCAACGCCTCGGTCCACGACGACTCGCGCAGCTCGCCGGACTCCGGGTCGCGCACCAGCGGGCGGCGGATGCGGTCCTCGGCGGTGGCGTAGGCGAACGCGAAGCGGCCCTTGTCGCAGGTCCACTCCTCGTTGACCTCGGGCGCGTCGCCCGCGAGCCGCCGCTGCACCTTGCCGCGCCGCCAGTCGGTGCGGGTGGAGCAGCCCGACGAGCAGTGCTCGCACACGCCCGGCGTGGACATCAGGTCGAACGGCCGGGCGCGGAACCGGTACGCGGCGCTGGTCAGCGCGCCCACCGGGCAGATCTGGATGGTGTTGCCGGAGAAGTAGGACTGGAACGGCTTGTCCTGCGCCACACCGACCTGCTGCTGCGAACCGCGCTCCAGCAACTCGATGAACGGGTCGCCGGCGATCTGCGCGGAGAACCGCGTGCAGCGCTGGCACAGCACGCACCGCTCGCGGTCGAGCAGGACCTGCGTCGAGATCGGGATCGGCTTCGGGAACGTCCGCTTGTGCTCGTGGAACCGCGAGTCCGAGCGGCCGTGCGCCAGCGCCTGGTTCTGCAACGGGCACTCGCCGCCCTTGTCGCAGATCGGGCAGTCCAGCGGGTGGTTGATGAGCAGCAGCTCCATCACGCCCTGCTGCGCCTTGTCCGCCACCGGCGAGGTCAGCTGGGTCTTGACCACCATGCCGTCGGCGACCGTCATGGTGCAGGAGGCCTGCGGCTTCGGCATCGGCCGGCCGCCCATCTCCACCTCGACCAGGCACTGCCGGCACGCGCCCGCGGGTTCGAGCAGCGGGTGGTCGCAGAAGCGCGGGATGACCGTGCCCAGCCGCTCCGCGGTGCGGATCAGCAGCTCGCCCTTCGGCGCGACCACCTCCACGCCGTCGATCACGAGTTTGACGTGGCCCTCGGGGACCACGACCTCGGTGCTCTTCTCAGGCGCCATCGTCATGCGCTTGCTCCAGCCAAGACCTGAGAGTTCTTGTCGCAGAGAGCGAGGAACTCGTGCTTGAAGTACTTGATGCCGCTGGTGATGGGCGCCACCGCGCCGTCGCCGAGCGCGCAGAACGAGCGGCCCAGGATGTTGTCGCAGACGTCCAGCAGCGTGTCGATGTCACTGGCCGTGCCCTCGCCGCGCACCATCCGCTGGAGGATCTGCACCAGCCAGTAGGTGCCCTCACGGCACGGCGTGCACTTGCCGCACGACTCGTGCTTGTAGAACTCGGTCCACTTCATGACCGCCCACGGCACGGACACCGTCTCGTTGAAGATCTGCAACGCGGTGGTGCCGAGCAGCGAGCCCGCCTCGGCCGCGCCCTCGAAGTCCAGCGGGACGTCCAGGTGGTCGGCGGTGAACAGCGGGGTGGACGAGCCGCCCGGCGTCCAGAACTTCAGCGGGACGCCGTCCTTCATGCCGCCCGCGAGGTCCAGCAGTTCGCGCAGCGTGATGCCCATCGGCGCCTCGTACTGGCCGGGGCGCTCGACGTGGCCGGAGAGCGAGAAGATCTTCGGGCCGGGCGACCGCTCGCGGCCCATGCCGCGGAACCAGTCCGCGCCGCCGTTGACGATGTACGGCACGCTGGCGATCGTCTCGACGTTGTTCACCACGGTCGGCGACGAGTACAGGCCGGAGGTCGCCGGGAACGGCGGCTTGAGCCGGGGCTGGCCGCGCTTGCCCTCCAGCGAGTCCAGCAGCGCCGTCTCCTCGCCGCAGATGTACGCGCCGGCGCCGGAGTGCACCACGACGTCGAGGTCGAAGCCCGAGCCGAGGATGTCCTTGCCCAGGTAGCCCGCCTCGTACGCCTCGCGCACCGCCGCGTGCAGCCGGCGGATCACGTGCAGCACCTCGCCGCGCACGTAGATCGCGGCGAAGTTCGCCCGGATCGCGTACGAGGTGATGATGACGCCCTCGATCAGCGAGTGCGGGTCCGCCATCATCAGCGGGATGTCCTTGCAGGTGCCGGGCTCGCCCTCGTCGGCGTTGATGACGAGGTAGTGCGGCTTGCCGTCGCCCTGCGGGATGAAGCCCCACTTCATGCCGGTGGGGAAGCCCGCGCCGCCGCGACCGCGCAGCCCGGAGTCCTTGCACTGCTGGATCAGCTGGTCCGGGTGGGCGGTCAGCGCCTTGCGCAGCGCCGTGTACCCCTCCAGCTGCTCGTACGTCTTCAGCGTCCACGAACGCGGGGACAGCCAACGCTTCGTGAGGACGGGGGTCAGGGGTGCCGACGTGCTCGTACCGGCGGAGGCACCATTGGTTACAGCGGCCATGTCAGCTCCCCTACCTACTTCTTCTCCGGCAACGGCGGGAACTCCGCGTGCTCCGGCATGGCCGGCGCGGTCCACCCGCGGTCCGCGGCGATCTTGGCTCCGCGCACGGTCTCCGGCGCGGCCGACGGGCCGTCCAGGTCCGCGTCCCGGCCCTCGAAGAACCCGGCGAGCTGGAGCTCGGCCTGGCGGAAGTCGGTCAACGGGGCGCCGCGGGTCGGGTGCGGCTTCTCCCCCGACTGCAAGGACTTCACCAGGTCCAGCGCGCCGTCCGGCGTCTGGTTGTCGAAGTACTCGTAGTTGACCTGGAGCACCGGGCCGAGGTCGCACGCGGCCAGGCACTCGGCGTGCTCCAGCGTGATCGAGCCCGGCGCGCCCGGCTCGCCCGCGGTCTCCTCGTGGCCGACGTCCAGGTGCTCCTTGAGCTTCGAGTAGATCGCGTCACCGCCGAGCACCGCGCACAGCGTGTTCGTGCAGACGCTCACCAGGTGCTCGCCGCACGGGCGGCGCTTGTACATGGTGTAGAACGTCGCGACCGCGCTGACCTCGGCGTTGGCCAGGTCGAGCTGGTCGGCGCAGAACGTGATGCCGGCCTGGCTGACGTACCCCTCGACCGACTGCACCAGGTGCAGCATCGGCAGCAGCGCCGAACGCGACTGCGGGTAGCGCGCGACGATCGCCTGCGCCTTGTCCACGATCGACTGGTCGAACACGCCGGTGTCGACCGGGTTGTCGCTCACCAGCCGCTGCGTCTCGACGGGGTCCAGCGCGGAGGCCGCGTAGACCTCTTCGGAAGTGCTCATCGGTCACAACCACCCATCACCGGGTCGATAGAGGCCACCGATGCGATGACGTCGGCAATCATGCCGCCCTCGCACATCGCGGGCATCGCCTGGAGGTTCACGAAGCTGGGTTCGCGCACGTGCACGCGCATCGGCCGGGTGCCGCCGTCGGACACGACGTGGTAGCCCAGCTCGCCGCGCGGCGACTCGATCGGCACGTACACCTGACCCGCCGGCACGGCGAAGCCCTCGGTGACCAGCTTGAAGTGGTGGATCAGGGACTCCATGGACTGGCCCATGATCTTGCGGACGTGCTCCAGCGAGTTGCCCATGCCGTCCGAGCCGATGGTCAGCTGCGCGGGCCAGGCGACCTTGGCGTCCTCCACCATGACCGGGCCCGGCGTCAGGTTGTCCACGGCCTGCCGGACGATCTTCAGCGACTGGTGGATCTCGTCCAGGCGCAGCAGGTACCGGGCGTACGAGTCGGCGGCGTTCGACGTGGGGACGTCGAACTCGTAGTTCTCGTAGCCGCAGTACGGCTCGACCTTGCGGATGTCCCAGGGCAGGCCGGCGGAACGCAGGACCGGGCCGGTGATGCCCAGCGCCAGGCACGCGTCCACCGGCAGGAAGCCGACGCCCGCGAGCCGGTTGCGCCAGATCGGCTGGCCGGTCAGCAGCTTGTCGTACTGCGGCAGCCGGGAGTCCATCACCTTGATGAAGTCCTTGATCTTCTGCTCGGCGCCCTCGGGCAGGTCCTGCGCCAGGCCGCCGGGCCGGATGAACGCGTGGTTCATCCGCAGACCGGTCAGGAACTCCAGCAGGTGCAGGACCTCTTCGCGCTCGCGGAAGCCCGAGGTCATGGCGGTCAGCGCGCCGAGCTCCATGCCGCCGGTGGCCAGCGCCACCAGGTGCGAGCTGATCCGGTTGAGCTCCATCAGGAGCACCCGGATCGTCTGCGCCCGCTGCGGGACGGTGATGCCGAGCAGCTTCTCCACGGCCATGCAGTACGCGGCCTCGTTGTGCAGCGGGGCCAGGTAGTCCATGCGCGTCACGAAGGTGACGCCCTGCGTCCAGTTGCGGTACTCGACGTTCTTCTCGATGCCGGTGTGCAGGTAGCCGATGACGCTGCGGGCCTGGGTGACCGACTCGCCCTCCAGCTCCAGCACCAGGCGGAGCACGCCGTGCGTGGAGGGGTGCTGCGGGCCCAGGTTCATGATGATGCGCTCGTCACCCGCGGCCTCGGCCAGCACCTCGTCCCAGTCGCCGCCGGTCACCGTGTAGACGGTGCCCTCGGTGGTCTGGCGCGAGCTGGCGTCGTACGGGTCGCTCTGCCGGCCCGTGGCACTGGTGTCGGTGCCCGTGGTCACGTCGGAAAGCCGTTCGGTCATGAGTAGGACCGCCTCTGGTCTGGCGGGGGGATCTCCGCGCCCTTGTACTCCACCGGGATGCCGCCGAGCGGGTAGTCCTTGCGCTGCGGGTGGCCGTCCCAGTCGTCCGGCATGAGGATCCGGGTCAACCCCGGGTGGCCGTCGTAGACGATGCCGAACATGTCCCAGGCCTCGCGCTCCTGCCAGTCCGCGGTCGGGTAGACCGCGACCACGCTGGGCACGTGCGCGTCGTCCACGTCGACCGAGACCTCCAGCCGGACGCGCCGGCGGTAGGTCATCGACGTCAGGTGGTAGACCGAGTGCAGCCGCTGCGGCGCGTCGACGCCGTAGTCGACGCCGGACACCGAGCTGCACAGCTCGAAGCGCAGCGCCGGGTCGTCGCGCAGGATGCGGCACACCTCGACCAGGTTCTCGCGGCGCAGGAAGAAGGTGATCTCGCCGCGGTCCACGGTGATCTGCTGGACCGTGTCGGCGGGCAGGCCCTTCTCCCGGATCGCGGCCAGCAGCTCGTCGGCGACCTCGTCGAACCAGCCGCCGTAGGGGCGCTCGGACTGCGCGGCCACGTGGGCGGGCAGCCGCAGGCCGCCGAAGCCCGACGTGTCGCCGGTGCCGGAGATGCCGAACATCCCCTTGCGGGCCTTGCCCGCGACGATCGGCGCCTTCTCGGCGGCGCCGTTCGGCTCCAGGCCTTCCACGGCGCGCTCGGCGCTGGAACCAATGTCCCCTGGCTCGGTCATCGGATGCTCACTTCTTCGCAAAGCGCTCGGAGGACGGGATCAGGTCCGTGGTGTGGCCCGACGCGGCCAGCACCGAGGCCCGGTTCGGCCCGAGCGGTTCGTCCATGATCTTCGCGTGGATCTTGAGGATCGCGTCGATCAACATCTCCGGCCGCGGCGGGCAGCCGGGCAGGTACATGTCGACCGGCACGACGTGGTCCACGCCCTGCACGACCGCGTAGTTGTTGAACATGCCGCCGCTTGAAGCGCACACGCCCATGGCCAGCACCCAGCGCGGCTCGGGCATCTGGTCGTAGATCTGGCGCAGCACCGGCGCCATCTTGTTGGTCACCCGGCCCGCGACGATCATCAGGTCGGCCTGGCGCGGCGAGGCGCGGAAGACCTCCATGCCGAACCGCGCGAGGTCGTAGCGCGGGCCGCCGGTGGTCATCATCTCGATGGCGCAGCAGGCAAGGCCGAAGGTCGCCGGCCAGAGCGAGGACTTGCGGGTCCAGTTGACCAGCTTCTCCACGCTGGCGAGCAGGATGCCGTTCGGGAGCTTCTCTTCGAGACCCACTTCGATCTTCCCCCTCAGTTCCAGTCGAGGCCGCCGCGACGCCACACGTAGGCGTACGCGAAGCCGACCGTCGCGACGAACAGTGCGATCTCCACCAGGCCGAACAGGCCGAGCCGGTCCGCGGAGACCGCGAAGGGGTAGAGGAACACCATTTCGATGTCGAACAGGATGAACAGCATCGCCGTGAGGTAGTAGGCGACCGGCATGCGGCCACCGCCCACCACCGGTTGCGGCGACGGCTCGATGCCGCACTCGTAGGCGTCGAGCTTCGCCCGGTTGTAGCGGCGGGGTCCGATGAACGGCGCGGCCGTCACCGAGAACAGCGCGAAGCCTGCGGCGAGGGCGAACATCAATACGAGGGGGAGGTAAGGGTCCAGCACTCTCCGTCGTCCTTTCCTCGCGTCGCGGTGGTGGTGCACCGCCGACCGTTGCGCACCCTAAAGGGTGTTCTTGCGGCCTCCGGAGGTTAGGCACGCCTAACAATCCGCAGGTCGCTTGTGAAACACTTCACAAGGCATCACAGCTGGTTGTGAACTGATTCACAAGACCTGAGGGTCAGTGTAGAACGTCACAGAGAGGCGTGACGGGCACCCCCGCCGTAGGCCCTGACCTGGTCTTTTACGGTGCAGTTCAACAGTTGGCCGACGGCTGTGTGAACGGCGGCACACCGAAAACGAAACAGCGCCGCCCCCTGAGGGCGGCGCTGCGTCGGCTAGAGGCGGCCAGAGGTCGGCTAGGGGGCTCCTGGAGGAAGTTCGTTAGGCCGTTGGGGCGAGTTTTGTCGCGGCCGTGATGATGCGGTCGAACGCGTCGCCGTCCTTGGGGTCGTAAAGGCCCGCGAGGAGCTTCAGAACGAGCTTCATCAGGGTCTTGCGCGGCAGCCCGTACTTGGTGGCGGTGCGCATGATGATCGGGTTGCCGATCAGTTTGCTGAAGATGTTGCCGAGGCGGTAGTAGCTGCCCATGGCCTGTTCGATGTGGACCGGGTAGCCGCGCAGGGCCCGCTCCCGGCTCGCGCCCTGGCGGGCCAGCGCCTGCACGACGGTCTCCGCCGCGATCCGCGCCGACTCCATGGCGTAGCCGATGCCCTCGCCGTTGAACGGGTTGACCATGCCGCCCGCGTCGCCGACGAGGAGCAGGCCGTCGCGGTAGTGCGGCTTGCGGTTCAGGCCCATCGGCAGGGCCGCGCCGCCGATCTTGCTGGTGGCGTTCTCCTCGCGGAAACCCCACTCCTCCGGGGTTCCGTCGAGCCAGCTCCTGAGCAGCGCGCGGTAGTCCGTGGTGCCGTAGGCCTTCGAGGTGCTGAGGATGCCGAGGCCGACGTTCACGGTGCCGTCGCCCATGCCGAAGATCCAGCCGTAGCCGGGCAGCAGCACGTTGTTCTCGCGGTCCCACAGCTCCAGGTGCGACTCCAGGTGGTCGTCCTTGGTGCGCGGGCTGGCGTAGTAGCGGCGGACCGCGACGCCCATCGGCTTGCGGTCGTCCTTCTGGATGCCGAGGCTGAGCGCGAGGCGTGCGCTCACGCCGTCGCAGGCCAGGACGAGCGGCGCGCGGTAGGTGACCGGGGTCTTTTCCGGGCCCTGCTTGGCCGTGACGCCGACGACGCGGCCGTGCTCCACGAGCGCGCCGGTGACGTTGGTCTGCTCGTGCATCCGGGCGCCCGCGTCGACGGCGGTGCGCGCCAGCATGTCGTCGAAGTCCTGCCGTGGCCGCACCACGCCGTAGGGCGGGAACGAGGCCAGGTCCGGCCAGTCGAGCTCGAGCGTGACGCCGCCGCCGACCACCCGCAGACCGCGGTTGTGCAGCCAGCCCGCCTCTTCACGCATGTCGATGCCCAGGTCGATGAGCTGCTTGACGCCGCGTGGGGTCAAGCCGTCGCCACAGACCTTCTCGCGCGGGAAGGTGCTCTTCTCCAGCAGCACCACGTCCAGGCCCGCGCGTGCCAGGTAGGTGGCCGCGGTAGAGCCCGCAGGGCCCGCCCCGACCACGATCACCTCGGCGTCCTCGCCTGCCTTGCGGCGGCTGGGAGTCGTCATCCCCGCTCCTTGTGCATATGTTCACAAAGTCCACGGCGAGTCTACTGGCGGGCACCTGAGAGTGACGCCGGAGCGGACGGCCTGGACTTTCAGGTTGGTTCGGTGCTTCGGGATCTCGGGATCAGGCCGGCTTGTCGGCGGTCTTGTCGGTCGGCTTCTCGGTCGACTTGGTGGCCGGATTGCCGGTCGGCTTGGTGGCGCGGTGCAGGGCGACCAGGCCGCCGGTGAGGTTCATCCAGGCGACGTCCTCCCAGCCGGCGCGGGCCACGATCTCGCCGAACTCGCGCTGGTCGGGCCAGGTGCGCATGGACTCGGCGAGGTACTTGTAGGCCTCCGGGTTGGAGGACACGAACCGGCTGATGAACGGCAGGATCCACAGCAGGTAGCGCTTGTAGACGAAGCGGAACGGCCGGAATGTCGGCGTGGACACCTCGCACACCACCACCCGGCCGCCGGGGCGTACCACCCGGGCCATTTCGCGGAGGGCGGCCTCGGGGTCGTGGAAGTTCCGGATCCCGAACGACACCGTGACCGCGTCGAACGAGTCGTCCGCGAACGGCAGGCGCATGGCGTCGGCGGCGACCTTCGGCACCTGCCGGTGCGCTCCGGTCTGGAGCATGCCGAGCGAGAAGTCGGCCGCCACGCACCACGCGCCAGTGGCCGCGTACTCGACCGTGGAGACGGCCGTGCCGGCTGCCAGGTCGAGCACCTTCTCACCGGGCCGGGCGTCCAGGACCCGCCTGCTCCACTCACGCCAACGCCGGTCGAACCCCATGGTCATGACGGAGTTCGTGCGGTCGTACCCCTTGGCCACGCCGTCGAACATCTCGGCGACCTCGCGGGGGTTCTTGTCCAAACCTGCACGCGACATGCCGGAAGCCTAAGTGACCGCCCGCAACCCCACACTCCTCCCTCCCCGAACCCTGAGAACCCGCGAGTCGAACCTCCAGGCCCCGCGTGTCGAACGCTCAGGCCCCGTGAGTCCTACGTTCAGGACCCGTGAGTCCTACGTTCGCGACCCCCGAGTTCAACGCTCAGTACAAGATCGTTTGTTCTGAGCGTTGAATTCGGGGGTCCTGAACGTAGGACACGGTGGTCCTGAAGGTACGACTCGCGCGTTCTGAACGTAGGACTCACGCGGAGGGGGTGGGTTAGTGGGCGCGGAGGGCGGTGAGCATGCCGTCCACGGCGGCCTGCCAGGGGTACTCCTCGGCGCGGGCACGGGCGGCGGTGCGGCGGGTCGGTTCCGGGTCGTCCAGGAGAGCGTTCACGGCGCCCGCGAACGCCGGGGCGTGGTCGGCCACCGCGGCACCACAGCCGGGGCGGACGATCTCCTTCAGAGCGGAGGAAGCCGACACGACCACAGGAGTGCCGGAGGCCAGAGCTTCCAACGCTGCCAAGCCGAACGTCTCGTGCGGGCCGGGGGCCAGTGAGACGTCCGCCGTGGCGAGCAGGTCGGCGACCTCGGTCCGCCGGCCGACGTAACCCAGGAACGTCACCGGCAGCCCGACCGCACGACGTTCCAACGCCTCACGCCGCGGCCCGTCACCCGCGATCACCAGCCGCACGTTGTGCCCGGCCGCGTGCAGCTCCGCCGCCGTGTCGACGCTGCGCTCGACGTGCTTCTCCGGCGAAAGCCGCCCGCAGTGCACGAGAAGCGCGTCGGCGCCCCGCGCCAGATCCGCCTTCAACGACCGGTCGTGCCGGGTCGGGGTGAAAGTCAGCAAGTCCACCCCGAGCGGCACGCGAGCCACGTTCCGCGCCCCGATCCGGTCGAACTCCTCCCGCGCGAACTCCGTCGTGCACACCACCGTGTCGTACGAGGCTGCCATCCGGGCGTTCGCCCAGTCCGCACCCCGCCGCGCGAAAGCCTTCGGCAGCAGGAACTGCTCCAGCAACCGGTCCAACCGCTCGTGCGAGATCACCACGCTCGGCACACCACGAGCCGCCGCCCACCGGCCCATGCCGCGCAACGTCAACCGGTCGGACACCTCCAGCCGGTCCGGTTCGAGGTGGTCCAGCAAAGTCCGCACCCGCCACGGGTCGACCGCCCGGTACCCGCCCGTCCCGGGGATGCGCGGCGCGGGCAACGTGATCCGCCGGACGCCAGGCGACAGCTCCTCGTCGGCATGCGCCGCCCCCGGCACGACGAGCGTCACGTGATGGCCGTTGGCCGCGTAACCGCCGCCGAGGTGGTGCAACGCCGTGCGCAGACCACCGGAACGCGGGCCGTAGAAGTTGGCCAGCTGCACGATCCTCATGCGTGCCTGATCCTCATGCGTGCCCGAATTCTCATGCCGCACGACGCTCCGGCAGGTCCAGCACCGCCGCGTAGTGGCCGAGCAGCTCGTCGCACACGGCGGACCATGTGCGTCCACGCACCCAACGCCGAGCCGCCTGGCCGAACTGCCGCCGTCGCAACGGATCACTCAGCTCCACCACGGCTTGCCGGAGCTGCGCGTCGTCCGCGAACAGGTAGCCGGTGTTCGGCTGCACGAGGTCACGCGGACCTCCCGCGTCCGGCGCGATCACCGGCACGCCGCTGGCCAACGCCTCCTGAACCGCCTGGCAGAACGTCTCGTGCGGCCCCGTGTGCACGAAAACGTCGAGGCTCGCGTAGGCGGAAGCCAAGTCCACGCCGCTCTTGAAGCCGAGGAACGCGGCGTCGGGCAGGAGCTGCCGAAGCTGCCCCTCCTCCGGCCCTTCCCCGACGACCACCACCCGCACACCGGGAAGATCGCCCAGCGCCGCCAGCCGGTCCACCCGCTTCTCCGGCGACAGCCGGCCGACGTACCCGACGAGCAGTTCACCGCCCGGCGCCAGTTCGGCACGCAACGCGTCGTCCCGCCGATCGGGGTTGAACAACTCGACGTCCACACCCCGCCCCCACCGGTGAACGCGCGGCACGCCGTGCTGCTGGAGCGCTTCCACGGCCGAACTCGACGGCGCGAGCGTGCGGTCGGCCTGGGCGTGCAGCCGACGTGTCCACCGCCAGGCGGCGCGGGCGGTGAGGCCGAGCCCGTAGTGACCGGCGAACCCGGCGATGTCCGTCTGGTAGACCGCGACGGTCGGGATGCCCAGCCGCCGTGCCGCCGACACACCCCGTGCGCCCAGCACGAACGGGCTCGCCAAGTGCACGACGTCCGGCGCGAAATCGGCCAACGCGGTCAGCACCTTGCGCGTCGGCACGCCGACCGGCAGCGAACTGAGCCTCGGCAGGTCCACGGCGGGCACGCGGACGACCGGCGTGCCGAGGTGCTGGTCAGCGCCCGCGCCCGGTGCGACCACCAATGCCTGGTGACCGTGCGCTCTGAGGTGCTCCAGGACGCGGAGAACGGAGTTGGTCACCCCGTTGACCTGGGGTAGGAAGCTCTCGGTGACGATCGCGACGCGCACCAGGTCACCCTGCGGTGCGAAGGACACGCCGGCGTGACAGCTCAGCGAACGCCTGCCGAACTCCTCGCGTCGGGGTTGACGTTGGCCCTGGCTTCACCTTGTGTACGCATCATGGTCACTCAGTGCGGTGACACTAGGTCGGCATGACCGTCTTGTCGTCCCGACCCGCGCAGCCCGTCGATCCCGGCCTGGTGTCGATCGCGCTGGAGATAGCGGGGCGACTCGCCAACGACGCGTCCGACGTCATCATGGCAACGGCCGGACGTGGTGCGCGACCCGACGACGAAACGTCGCCGTTCGACTGGGTGACGGACACCGATCGGACGTTGGAGCGGCACACGCGGCGGGTGCTGATGGCCGAGTTCCCGGACATCCCGGTGTTCTGCGAGGACGTGGACGAGGACGTGGCCAGCGACGCCGAGTACCGCTGGGTGGTCGACCCGGTCGACGGGACGGCGAACTACGTGGCCGGTGTGCCGTGGTGCGCGTACAGCCTGGCGTTGGTGGACCGGTGGGGGCCGGTCGTCGGTGTGGTCGCCGATCCGTACCGGGCGCAGATCTACGCGGCGGCGCGCGGTCGTGGGATGCGGGCGAACGGCACGCCGGTGAAGCTGGGTGACCAGGCGGTGAGCTCGATCGTGTGCACGGAGATGACGCGGACGGGTCCGTGGCCGGGGATGGGCGAGTTCATCTCGCGGGCGGCGCTGGCGGGCACCGGTGTTCGCGTCCTGGGTTCGAAGGCGCTGGCCGTGGCGCAGGTGGCCTTGGGCCACGCCGCCGCAGCGGTCCTGCACAGCTACCACGAGTGGGACGTGGCGGGCGCGGTCGCGCTGGCGGTCGAGTCCGGCGCGGCAGTGCTGGACCGAAGAGGCGAGGACGACCCGTTGCCGGTGGACGGCCTGCTCGTGGCGATGCCGGAGGTAGCCGAAGAAGTCCTGGCCTGGTGGCAATCCTCCACCGCCCGTTAACCCGTTTGCCGGGTACTTGTTACGCGCAATCGAGTAGCCACCGCCGGGCCCAATAGGACCCGGAAGTGAACCCGGTTCACCGTCCGGACGGTCGGTTGCCGGGTTTCGCGCTGTTCAGGGCCGTTCTGAACGATGTCGGATCAGCGACGACCCACTAGTCCGTTTGCCCGATCCGATCACCTGCGGTAGAGTCACTTTTGCCAGGCCCAATAGGGCCTGGAAGTGAACCCGGTTCACCTCCCGGACGGTGGGTTGCCGGGTTTCGCGCTGTCTAGGGGACTTTCAGCTGGTGCGCCTCCTCCAGCAAACCCGCGACCCGACGTCGCCACTCCCCACCCGCGCCGTAGCTCCACGCGATGGCGTCACTGGCCCACAGCATCGGGTCTTCGTGGGCGCGGAAGTGCTCGTAGGTCAATTCGAAGATCTTGCGCTTCACCAAGGCCAAGGTGTGCCGGTCGTGGGCGTCCTGGTGCCCGCAGCTCTCCAGCACGAGCCTTGCCGCACTGATGTTGATCAAGTGGCGACCAGCGGCGGTAAGACAGGCGTGTCGGGCATCCCGGTCGTTCGCACCCTCGCACGCGAAGACCCGCGCCCGAACCCCGAGGTGGTGCAGGAGCGCGAGCACCTCCTTCCGCCGCGAGACGCTCTCCCTCTGGAAGTGCAGGCGGCGTTGACCGGGCTTCACCTTGCCGCGCAAGGCTGTGCGAACGCGGTCGAGGTCGCGGGGCAGTGCGATGACGACGGCGACCAGGTAGGTCGAGCCACGACGGGACTCGTCGAGGAATGCGTGCCACATGGCGAGATGATCTCAAGGAACTAGCGGACTACTGCATTTGGGCTAACTTGCGCCCAGGTGTGGGAGCTGTTGTTCGAGGACTTCGAGGTGGGAGCGCACCGCGTCCAGTGAGGTCTGGTCGAGCATTTGGAGAGCTACTCGGCCTACCTCGTCTTCGAACGACGTGAAGTCGCGGACGGCGGCGGACAGTCGTTGGGATGCCGGGTGGTTCTGGTCGGCACCGAGCGCGCGCGCCAGGTCGGCGATCCGGCGGACGGCCGTCAACTCGCCACCGAACTGTCCCGCGATCCGCTCCAGCCAATCCCGAGCCGGTGACGCGGGCACGGTCGCCACCGCCGCGTGAGCCCGCCGCACGGCCAACTCGCACCGGCCCACCATCGCGGCCCACCGGTCGTTCGGCGGGGGCGGCGGCGGGAGGGGTGGGGGTGGCGGGACGAACAACGGGAGGGCGGGGCGGGAGCGCCGGCGTACGGCGCCTACGACCACGCCGACGAGGGTGCCGGGGATGCCGCCCATCACCACGCCGACCATCCCCGAGGCGATTAACGTCCCGACCCACGAGGCGGCGGAGCCGTCGTTCGTCGACGACACCAACCCGACCATGAGCAAAACCGTCATCAGCGCCGTGCCGATGACGAAGCCCAACAGCGCCGCTCGTCCCATGGCGCCCAATGTGCCAGATCAGGCGTCGTAATCCACGGTTACAGCAGAGGTCACGGGCACGGACTGGCAGGTCAGCACGAACCCGGCGTCCACCTCACGCTGCTCCAGCGCGTAGTTCCGCCGCATCTCCACCTCACCCGACACGACCAGCGCCCGGCACGTCCCGCACACCCCGCCCTTGCACGCGAACGGCAGGTCGGCTCGCACCCGCTGCGCCGCGTCCAGGATCGGCGTGTCCGCCGGCACCGGCACCTCGGTCGTCCGCCCGTCCAGGATCACGGTCGCCGTGGCGGCGGCCGTCGGAGCGGACGACTCACGGCGCGGCGGGGGCGGCGGCTCGTCCACGTAGAACAACTCGTGGTGCACCGACGACGCCGGAACGTCCAAGGACGCCAACACGTCCTCCGCGTCCCGCACCAACCCGTAAGGCCCGCACAGCCACCACTGGTCGATGTCGGCCCACGGCACCACCATCCCGAACAACGCCCGCAGCTTCTCCGCGTCCAACCGCCCGCTGAACAGCTCGACGTCCCGCGGCTCCCGGGACAGCACGTGGACCAGCTGGAACCGCGCCGGGTACCGGTCCTTCAGGTCCGCCAGCTCCTCGGCGAACATCACCGTGTCCGCCCGCCGGTTCCCGTACAGCATCGTCACGCGCGCGCCGTCCGCCAGCACCGACGCGGCGATCGACAACGCGGGCGTGATGCCGGACCCGGCGACCACCAACCCGTGGTGGGACCCACCGGACGGCGTGAAGTTGCCCAACGGCGGCAGGACTTCGAGCACGTCACCGCGCTGCACCCGGTCCACCAGCAGCGTGGAGAACAACCCGCCGTCCACCCGCCGCACCCCGATCCGCAGCGGACCGCCGGCGGGCGCGCAGATCGAGTACGACCGCCGCTCGTCGCCGTTGCGCAGGGTCAGGTACTGCCCCGGGGCGAACGCGAAATCAGCGGCCAGCGACGGCGGCACCTCGAACGTCACCGCGACCGCGTCCGAGCACAACTGCTCGACCGACGCGACCGTCAGCTTGTGGAACACCGGCCGCGCCATCAGATCTCCTTCACGTGCTCGAACGGCTCGGCGCAGTCGGCGCACCGGCGCAACGCCTTGCACGCCGTCGACCCGAACCGCGACAACTCCGACGTGCGGAACGACCCGCAGCGCGGGCACGACACCCGCTGCGACGGCGGCGTCAGGTTCAACGGCACCGGGCCGGTCGAGCGCGGACCCAGCCGGGACGGCGGCGCGATGCCCGCCTCCCGCAGCTTGCGGAGCCCGTCCTCGCTGATCCAGTCCGTGGTCCAGGCGGGCGACAGCGACAGCCGAACGTCCACCGCCGCGAACCCGGCCGCCAGCAACGATCGCCGCAGGTCGGCGCCCATCTCGTCCAGCGCCGGACACCCCGAGTAGGTGGGCGTGATCGTCACCGACACCCGCCCGTCCTCCTCGGTCACGTCACGCAGCACGCCGAGATCGGCCAGCGTCAGCACCGGCAGCTCGGGATCCCGAACCCGAGCCGCAACCTCCAACGCGGTTACCATTTCGCCCCCGGCAACGACCGGTGCAGGTGCTGCATCTCGGCCAGCAGGTAGCCGAACGCCTCGGTGTGCACGCCGTCGCGCCCGGCCCGCCCGTTGACCCGCGCCGCGGGCACGTCCGCCGGACGCGTCAGCCCGGCCGCCGACAGCACGGTGTCCAGCACACCGTCCACTTCGGACCGCAGCTCGGCCGGGTCCACCGCGACACCGGCCAACCGCGTCTCCACCGGAGACGGCGCGAACAGCTCGTCCAGGAACGGCCACACCCGCTCAAGCCCCGCCTGCATCCGCTTGTGCGACTCGTCCGTGCCGTCACCCAGCCGCACGACCCACTGGGCCGCGTGGTCACGGTGGTAGGCCAGTTCCTTCAACCCCTTGGCCGCCACCGCCGCCAACACCGGGTCCGCGCTGCCCCGCAGCCGCGAGTACTGCGCGATCTTCCACGACGAGAACACCAGCAGCCGGGCCATGGTCGTGGCGAAGTCACCACCGGCGAACGGACCGCACTCGATCTCCGCCAGGTGCACGTTCAGGAGGTCGCGCTCGTCGCGCAGGAACGCCAGCGCGTCCTCGTCCCGACCCCCGCCCTCGACCTCACCGGCCCTGGTCAGCAGCAACCGGGCCTGGCCGAGCAGATCCAGCGCGATGTTGGCCAGCGCGACGTCCTCCTCCAGCTCCGGCGCGCGGGAACACCACTCGGCCAGCCGGTGGGACAGGATCAGCGCGTCGTCGCCGAGCATCAGGCAGTACGCCGCGAGGTCGGCGCGGTCGACGTCCGGCACGTCCCGGTCGACCCCGGCCAACGCCTCGGTGAACCCGGTGCCGAACGCCCAGTGCGTGTCCTCGTGGTCGATCAAGGACTCGTAGGCATTGTCGAAGCTCATAGGTGCGGCACGTCCTCGGGGATCTCGTAGAACGTGGGGTGCCGGTAGACCTTGTCCCCGCTGGGCTCGAAGAACGGGTCCTTCTCGTCCGGCGACGACGCGGTGATCGCCACCGCCGGCACCACCCAGATCGACACGCCCTCGTTGCGCCGGGTGTAGACGTCACGCGCGTTGCGGACGGCCATCTCGGCGTCCGGCGCGTGCAGCGACCCGACGTGCACGTGGTTCAACCCGCGCTTGCCGCGCACGAACACTTCCCACAGAGGCCAAGACGAGCTCATGTGCACACCTCGCCAAGGCTCGGCGTGACAAGAGCCCAGAACACTGTGTTGAATGATTCGCTCGCAAGCTCGCTCATGCCACACCTTCCCGCTCAACACGACGGGAGGCGTGCGCCGCAGCGGCCGCACGGACCCATTCGCCGTCCTCGTGCGCCTTGCGCCGGTGCGCGATGCGCTGCGCGTTCGTCGGCCCGTTACCCCCGACGACCTGCCAGAACTCGTCCCAGTCGGGCTGCCCGAAGTCGTGGTGCCCGCGTTCGGCGTTCCACTTCAGCTCGGGGTCGGGCAGCGTCACGCCCAGCTTCTCCGCCTGCGGCACGGACATGTCCACGAACTTCTGCCGCAGCTCGTCGTTGGTGTTGCGCTTGATGCGCCACTTCATCGACTGCTCGGTGTTGGACGACTCGGCGTCCGGCGGGCCGAACATCATCAGCGACGGCCACCACCAGCGGTCCACCGACTCCTGCACCATCGCGCGCTGGGCGTCGGTACCGGCCATCATCGTCATCAGCAGTTCGTAGCCCTGCCGCTGATGGAAGGACTCCTCCTTGCAGATCCGGATCATCGCCCGCGCGTACGGCCCGTAGGACGTGCGGCACAACGGCACCTGGTTGCAGATCGCGGCGCCGTCCACCAGCCAGCCGATCACACCGACGTCGGCGTAGGACAACGTCGGGTAGTTGAAGATCGAGGAGTACTTCTGCCGACCAGAGATGAGCATCCCGGTCAGGTCGTCCCGGTCCGCGCCCAGCGTCTCGGTCGCGGCGTAAAGGTACAGGCCGTGCCCGGCCTCGTCCTGGACCTTGGCCAGCAGGATCGCCTTGCGGCGCAGCGACGGCGCGCGGCTGATCCAGTTGCCCTCCGGCTGCATGCCGATGATCTCGGAGTGCGCGTGCTGCGCGATCTGCCTGACCAGCGTGCGGCGGTAGCCGTCGGGCATCCAGTCACGCGGCTCGACGCGCTGCTCGGCCGCGACCGTGCGCTCGAACTGTGCCTCCAGGTCCATACCCCGATGTTACACCTGGACGCGAAATTTGAGGAGAACTGTCACAACGACCGCTTGCGACCTCTCCTCAACCACCAGACCAGCGGGAACAGCACCACCCACAACGTGAGCAGGAACGTGCCGATCGGCAGCAACGCGAGCGTGGCCGTGCGTCCGGCGACCCTGGCCACCTCCGGGTCTGCGGTGTCGTACTCGATCCGCACCAGCTGCCCCGGCTCCAGCCCTTCGGGGTACAGCACGCCCTGCGCCGGGCTGTGCACGGCGCCGTCCTGCGTGGCGAAGCGCACCACCGTGCGCTGGAACGAGACGGACACCACCTCGGCGGTCGCCTTGCCCAGTCGCTTCTCGATCATCAGGTCGTCCCGCCAACACGCCGCCAGCAGAATCACCCCGATCAGGGTCACGACCGCGCCGAAGACCAGCAGCGACCGGCTGACCAGGAGCCGAGCCTTCGGTCGGGCGCCTGTCCGCACTGCGTCGTCCACCACAACTGAGGAGTCTAGGGCGGTCAACGCATCGAATCTCAGGGACGACTCCATACCCTCGAAGCCGTGACCTCAGCTCCAGCCTCGCGGACCCGAGAACGGCTGCGCGCGCACACCAGGCGCGCAGCGGGCTACGACCTGCTGGGCAGGCTGCCGGCTCCGACCGGCGCGCTGAGCTGGGTGCGGGACGGATCGGGCCTGGTCGGGTGGGGTGAGGCGGCCCGCTTCGAGGCGTCCGGGCCGGACCGGTTCGCGGCGGCGGACCGCTGGTGGCGTGAGTTCACCGACGAGCTGGACGTGGAGGACGACCTCGGCGTGCCGGGCACGGGCCCGGTGGCGTTCCTGAGCATGGCGTTCTCCGACCGGCCGGGGCACTCGGTGCTGGTGGTGCCGGAGGTCGTGGTCGGCCGCCGCAACGGGCGCAGCTGGACCACCACGATCGGCTCCGGCGGCCGGCGGCGGGTGGAGCCGGTGCGCAGGCCGTCCGAGGTGCTGTACTCCGACGGGCAGGTGTCGGTCACGGGCTACCGCGAGGCCGTGCGCACCGCCGTCGAGCGGATGCGGGCCGGTGACCTGGAGAAAGTCGTCCTCGCGCACGACCTGCTGGCGGTCGCGGACGTCGGGATCGACCACCGTTTCGTGCTCGAAGGCCTGGCCCGCCGTTACCCGGAGTGCTGGGTGTACGCCGTGGACGGCCTGATCGGCGCCACCCCGGAGCTGCTGCTGCGGCGAAGCGGGTCGGTGGTCGACTCACGCGTGCTCGCGGGCACGACGTGGCCGCACGACGGGATGTCCGACGACGAGCTGGCCGCCGCGCTGCTGTCGTCCGGCAAGAACCTCGGCGAGCACGAGTACGCGGTGACGTCGCTGGTGGAGACGCTGCGGCCGTTCTGCTCGACCATGTCGGTGGACGGCCCGTCGGTGCTGCGGCTGCCGAACGTCTCGCACCTGTCCAGCGACGTGATCGGGACGCTCAACGGCACGCCGTCCCTGCTCGCGCTGGGTGAGGCGCTGCACCCCACGGCCGCCGTCGGAGGCACACCGCGCGCGGAAGCCATCGCCATGATCGACGAGCTGGAGGGCATGGACCGGGGCCGCTACGCCGGTCCGGTCGGCTGGATCGACGGCAACGGCGACGGCGAGCTGGGCATCGCGCTGCGGTGCGCGCAGGTGGAGGGCCGCACGGCCCGCCTGTACGCCGGCTGCGGCCTGGTCGCCGAGTCCGATCCGGACTCCGAGGTGCGGGAGGCGCACGCCAAGATGCTGCCGTTCCGGGAAGCCCTCGAAGGCATGTGACCCACGGACGAAGACAGGGCCGCCCCTGGTGAGGGACGGCCCCGTGTTCTGCGTTGTAGCCAGTCGCACCTAGTGGTGGTGACCCGCGAGCAGCTCGTGCGTCTCCTGGATCTTCTGGAACGACTTCGGCTCGGTCAGCGTCGCGGCGCTCGCGGCGAACCCGGCCGCTCCCGGCGCGGCAGCCGGCTTGACCGGCGTGTACAGCCAGGTCTGGAACAGCTCGTCCAGCTGCTTGCCGGAGAGCTTCTCGGCGAACGCGATGAACTCCTCCGTCGTCGCGTTGCCGTTGCGCTTCTCGCTCGGCCACTGCTTGAGCAGGGTGAAGAACGCTTCGTCGCCGATCTCGCCGCGCAACGCGTGCACGGTCAGCGCGCCACGGTCGTACACGGCGCCGTGGAACTGGTTCGGCGCACCCGGGTCACCGGGCAGGACCTGCCAGAACGGGCTGTCGGCCGGGTACATGTTGTAGATGTAGTCCGAGTTCTCCTGGACCGTGCCCTCGCCGACGTGCTCCGACCACAGCCACTCCGCGTAGCTCGCGAAGCCCTCGTTCAGCCAGATGTCCTTCCAGCCCTGCACGGACACCGAGTCGCCGAACCACTGGTGCGCCACCTCGTGCGCCACGACGTAGGTGTTCGCGCCACGGCGGAAGAACGCGGTGTCGTACGTCGACCGGGTCTGGTTCTCCAGCGCGAAGCCGATGCCCGGCGTCACCACGCCGCCCTGCGCCTCGAACGGGTAAGGCCCGAACTGCGTCTCCAGGAACTCCGTCATCTCGGGCGTGCGCTCGATGCTCGCCACCGACGCGTTGTAGTCCGCGCCGAGCCGCTCCGAGTACGCGTTCAGCACCGGCTGGCCGTTCGGCGCGGTCGACTGGCGGATCTCGAACTGGCCGATCGCGATGAACGCCAGGTACGTCGCCTGCGGCTGCAAGCTGCGGTAACGCCACCGGGTCCAGCCGTTGATCTGCTGCGCGGTGCCGTTGAAGATGCCGTTGGAGATCACCTCGACGCCGGTCGGCACGGCCACCGACACGTCGAACCTGGCCTTGTCGGTCGGGTGGTTGTTGCTCGGGAACCACCACGGCGCGATGTCCGGCTGGTCGATCGCGAGCGCGCCGTCCGGGGTGCGCTTCCACGACGTGTAGCCGTCCACGGCGTAGGCGGAGGGCGTGTCGGAGTAGGTGACCACGATGGTCATGTGCGCGCCCTTGTGGAGGGTGCCGCGCGGGTCGACCACGAGTTCGCCGCCGGACTGCGAGAACTGGGCGACCTTGTTGTTGACCCGGACCGAGCTGACCTTCAGCAGGAAGTCGAGGTTGAACCGGCTCAGGTTCTGGGTGGACTTGGCCAGGATCGTCGTGGTGCCGGAGAGGTTGTCGTTCGCCGGCTGGTAGTTGAGCCTGATGTCGTAGTGCGACACGTCGTACCCGCCGTTGCCCGCGTTCGGGTAGTACGGGTCGCCGATGCCCGGTGCGCCCGGTTCGGCCGCCGTCGCCGTGCCGGCGAGCAGGAGCAGGGACGCCGCGGTGGCGGTACCGAGGGTCAGCTTGGCTCTCAGGGACATGCGGCGAAACTAGTCCGGCCCCCTGACGGTCTGTACCCCCGTCAGTAGGATTCCTCCGACTAGTGGAATGTGCTTGACACAGCGCCCTTCAACCGGGTGTGCAGATCGCGCAATTCGTTCCGCTCCGCCCGGATTTCCACCACCCTGATGCCCTCCGGCCGACCGAGTGCCCGCCGGAACTCGTCCGGTGTCCGGGCCAGGGTGTGCGGCACGTGGTGGGCGTTGCACAGCGCCTCCAGGTCGACGCCGTGCGGTGTGCCGAAGACGCGTTCGAAGGCGACCTCGTGCTCCTTCGCGCCCTGCTCCAGCAACGTGAAGATGCCGCCGCCGTCGTCGTTGAGGACGACGACCGTCAGGTCGGGCCGCGGCTCGTGCGGGCCGACGATCAGGCCGTTCGCGTCGTGCAGGAACGTCAGGTCGCCGATCAGGGCGTAGGTGGGGCCCTGGGCGAGCGCGATGCCGGCGGCGGTGGACACGCTGCCGTCTATGCCCGCCACGCCCCGGTTCGCGTAGGTCTGGATGTCGCGGCGCGGCGCGGCGACCAGGTCGACGTCCCGGATCGGGTTGGACGAGCCGAGGAACAGGTTCGCGCCCGACGGCAACGCGGCGACCAGGTCTCGGGCCACGTGCAGGCCGGTCGGCCAGGGCTCTTTCGCCAGGACGCCGTCCACCACGTCCGCGACGGCCTTGTCGGCGTGCTGCCAGGCGGTGAGCCAGTCGTCGTCCACCTCGTGCTCGCCCAGGGCCAGGTCGGTGGACGTGTGCGTGGCGGTGAACTGCGGGTCCGGCCAGTCGAGGTCGTCGGAGAGGGCGTGCACCACCGGTGTTCGGGCGATGAGCTTCAGCACGCCCCGGGAGAGGGTCGCCCGACCCACCACCACGACGGCCTGCGGCCTGAGGTGGTCGGGGAGTTCGCCCGCGTTGAGCAGGAGGCCGCCGTGGCGCAGGCCGTGGCCGGTGGGTTCGGCGGCCACCGGCCAGCCCGCGCGTTCGGCCAGTTCGGTGAGGTCGTGATCGGAGTCGCCGACGATCACCAGGGTGCGCGGGCCGAGGTGGTCGGCCGGGTGCAGGGAAGTGGTGGTGCGCGGGATGACGCGCGTCCACGGCATGTCGAACGGGCGGCCGTCCAGGGCCTCCGGCCAGTCGTCGGCCCGGTCGGGCACCAGTGGCTCGCGGAACGGCACGTTGACGTGCACCGGTCCCTGCTCGCGGGCGGTGGCGACGGCGCGGCAGATCAGGGAGCGCCACATGCCGTTCTGGTTCTCCCGGCACTCGGCGATGGGGAACTGGAGCGTGTCCATGCCGAAGATGCGCTGCTGGTCGACGGTCTGGCTGGCGCCCGTGCGGTAGAGCTCGACCGGGCGGTCCGCGGTGAGGGCGATGACCGGGACGCCCGCGTGCCTCGCTTCCAGCATCGCGGGGTGCAGGTTCGCCACGGCGGTGCCGGAGGTGCAGGTGACGGCGGTGACCTCGTTGCCGCCCTTGGCCAGGCCGAGGGCGAGGAAACCGGCGGTGCGCTCGTCGATGCGGACGTGCAGGGTGAGGCGTCCGGCCGCGGCGGCCTCGTGCAGGGCGAAGGACAGCGGGGCGTTGCGCGATCCGGGGCTCAGCACGACGTGCCGCACGTCGTTGCGGATCAGCTCGTCGACAAGCACCGTGGCCTGCGCGGTGGACGGGTTCACCGGGTCATTGTGGCGCAGTGCCCGATCAGGTGTTTCGCCTTGCTGAGCGAACACGTGTTCGGGTGATCGGAATCGAGCTCCCCGACCAGCGCCGACCCGTCCTTCCCGACCCGCCGGCAACCGGGCCGGCCCTCAGCTTCACCGCAGGCATATTGTCCGTGCGTGGCAGATCAGGACGTTTCCGAGCTGTTCGACCCCACCCGCTGGAAGCTGGTCGAGGGCTTCGACTTCACCGACATCACCTACCACCGCGCGGTCGACCAGGGCACGGTCCGCATCGCGTTCGACCGGCCCGACGTGCGCAACGCGTTCCGCCCGCACACGGTCGACGAGCTGTACCGCGCGCTGGACCACGCCAGGATGAGCTCGGACGTCGGGTGCGTCCTGCTCACCGGCAACGGCCCGTCGACGCGGGACGGCGGCTGGGCGTTCTGCTCCGGCGGCGACCAGCGGATCCGGGGGCGCAGCGGGTACCAGTACGCGTCGGGCGAGACGGTGGACACCGTCGACCCGGGGCGCGCGGGCAGGCTGCACATCCTGGAGTGCCAGCGGCTGATCCGGTTCATGCCGAAGGTCGTGATCGCGGTGGTGCCGGGGTGGGCGGCCGGCGGCGGCCACAGCCTGCACGTCGTGTGCGACCTGACGTTGGCGAGCGAGGAGCACGCGAAGTTCAAGCAGACCGACGCCGACGTCGGCAGCTTCGACGGCGGCTACGGCTCGGCGTACCTGGCGCGTCAGGTGGGCCAGAAGTTCGCCCGCGAGATCTTCTTCCTCGGCCGGACCTACAGCGCGGAGGACATGTTCAAGATGGGCGCGGTCAACGCCGTGGTGCCGCACGCCGAGTTGGAGGCGACGGCGCTGGAGTGGGCGAAGGAGATCAACGGCAAGTCGCCCACGGCGCAACGGATGCTGAAGTACGCGTTCAACCTGATCGACGACGGCCTGGTCGGCCAGCAGATCTTCGCCGGTGAGACCACCCGGCTCGCGTACATGACGGACGAGGCGGTGGAGGGCCGGGACGCCTTCCTCCAGAAGCGCCCGCCGGACTGGTCCGACTACCCCTACTACTACTGACCGCCATGATCACCGTCGATCGACTACGCGCAGCGCTCTCCGGTGGACCCGTGTCTGCGGCTCACCCCGATCTCCCGCTCCCGCCCCTCCAGGGGTGGGAAACCGAAGCGGCGCTTGCCGTTCCGACTTCGGGGTCCACCGGTGAGCCGAAGACCGTCCTGCTGAGCGCCGAAGCCCTCACCGCGTCCGCCGAACTGACGCACGCCCGTCTCGGCGGCCCCGGCACGTGGCTGCTCGCCCTCCCCACCACGCACATCGCCGGCGTCCAGGTGCTCGTCCGCTCACTCGTGGCCGGCGCCGAACCGGGCGTGATGGACCTCGCCACCGGCTTCCGCGCCTCCGGCTTCGCCACCGCAGCCGACGCCGTCCTCACCGCACCAGGCCGCCACTACACCGCCCTCGTGCCCACGCAGCTGGCCCGCCTGGTCGCCATCGACGGCCCAGGGCTGGCCGCGATCCGGGAGTTCGACGCCGTCCTCATCGGCGGCGCCGCCACTCCGCCCTCCCTCCTCGAACGCTCCCGCCGACTCGGCGTCCGGGTCGTCACCACGTACGGCATGAGCGAGACGTCCGGCGGCTGCGTGTACGACGGTCTGCCGCTCGACGGCGTGCACGTCCGGCTGGTCGACGGCCGGGTCGAGATCAGCGGCCCGGTGCTAGCCCTCGGCTACCAGGGCGGCGAGCGGTTCGGGGCGTGGTTCCGGACCGGTGACCTGGGCCAGGTCCGGCCCGACGGCACGCTGGAGGTGCTCGGCCGCGCCGACGACGTGATCATCAGCGGTGGGGAGAACATCGCTCCCGCCCGGGTCGAACGCGCGCTCACCGCCCAGGCCGGGGTGCGCGAGGCGTGCGTCGTGGGGTTGGCCGACCCGGAATGGGGCCAAGTCGTGGCCGCGGCCGTGGTGCCGGACGATCCCGCCTCGCCACCCGACGCGGACGAGCTGTGCGCGGCGGTCGGCGAGGCAATCGGTCGGTTCGCCATGCCGAAGCGACTCATCTTCGTGCTTGAGCTGCCCCAACGTGGTCCCGGCAAGGTGGACAGGAGGGCGGTCGCTAACACATTTGGGTGAGTTTCTGTCTTGTTAGCCGCCTTGTTGGTTGACAGCTAACTACTCCGGGCGATTGGCTCGGCACGCCGTGACACGCGGCCCTGCCGCGGTTCCCCCCGCACCGCGTGTCCGGACGAGGAGTGCTGCGATGACCAGGCGCTACCTGCTACCGCTCGCCGTCGCCACCGTCCTGACCGCCGGTCTGGCGGCGCCCGCCGCCGCCGAGGGTGACCGCGAGTGGACGGCCGACCTCTCCACGGTGAACGCCGACGACAACGGCGTCACCTCCCACCACGGCACGGTGCGCCTCGACCGCGCCGCGCCGACACCCGCCAGCGCGCGGGCCGCTGTGCGCACCGGGTTCCTGCAACTCGACCCGCGCACGTTCGACTCCCCCGTCAACGCCGTCGCCGCGACCGTGAAGAGCCACGTCCCCGCCGGCGCCGAACTCGCCGTGGACGTCCGCGGCGCGCTCGGCGACGACCAGTGGACCGAGTGGGTCGAGGCACGTCCGGAGGCCCCGGCCGTCCTGCCGACCGCGGTCACGACCGTGCAGGTCCGGCTGGCGCTGACGGCCGAGAAGGCCACCCCTGAGGTCAGCCGGGTCGACCTCAGGGCGTTCACCGCGCCGAAGACCGCCGACGTCGAAGCACAGGCGGCGGGCCGGTCCTACCGGATCTACGCGACCCGTGAAGGCCTTGTCGGCGGCACCACGGCCAACGGCCACGTGATCGTGAGCCGCGACCACTTCGTCGCCCTGCCGTCCCGCCGCGGCCTGTCCGCCAAGGGCACCGGCACGTACAGCGTGCGGGTGTGCGCGGCGAACGGCCGCTGCGAGTGGGCGCCGGTGTGGGACGTCGGCCCCTGGAACACGAAGGACGACTACTGGAACCCGTCGTCCACCCGTGAGATGTGGAAGGACCTGCCGCAGGGCAAGCCGGAAGCCCAGGCCGCGTACCAGGACGGCTACAACGGCGGTCGGGACCAGTTCGGCCGAGTCGTCGCCAACCCGGCGGGCATCGACCTCGCCGACGGCACGTTCTGGGACGGCCTGAAGCTGACCGACAACGCGTGGGTCACCGTCACCTACTCGTGGACCGGCTCGGGCCCGGCCGGGTACGTCCGCACGTCGGGCGACCCGCTTAACGTCCGCAGCGGCGCCACCTCGACGGCCACGCAGGTCGGCCTGGCCGCGAACTACGCCCAGGTGCGGGTCGAGTGCCAGGTCACCGGGCAGACGGTGACGGGCTCGCAGGGCACGTCCAACATCTGGTTCCGGATCGCGACGGGCAAGTACGTCGCCAGGGCGTACGTGTCGGGCGTCACGGGCGCCGGCGCCTGCTGATCAACCCGCGCTGAACAGGAGCACCCGGGAGCGGGTCCCCGATGACCATGTCGGAGGATGTCGGACATGGCCACAGTCGCCCAGTGGGTATCGGGGACCCGCCCCCGCACGCTGCCGAACTCGATCGCGCCGGTCCTGGTCGGCGCGGGCGCGGCGCACCACATCGACGGCTTCAACCTGACCTGGTCGCTGCTGGCGCTGGCGGTGGCGGTGGCACTCCAGGTGGGCGTCAACTACGCCAACGACTACTCCGACGGCATCCGCGGCACCGACGCCAACCGCGTCGGCCCGTTCCGGCTGGTCGGCTCGGGTGCGGCCAACCCCAAGTCGGTGCGCACGGCGGCGTTCGCGGCCCTGGGCGTGGCCTCGGTGACCGGCCTGGTGCTGATCGTCCTGTCCGGCCGCTACTGGATGGTGGCGTTCGGCGCGGTGTGCGTGGCCGCGGCGTGGTTCTACACCGGTGGCCGAAAGCCTTACGGTTACTCGGGTTTCGGCGAGCTGGCCGTGTTCCTGTTCTTCGGGCCGGCGGCGGTGCTCGGCACGCTGTACGTGCAGACCGGCGAGATCACCGGGATAGGGATCGGCGGCGCGATCGCGATGGGCGCCTTCTCCACCGGCGTGATGATCGCGAACAGCCTGCGCGACATCCCGACCGACATCCAAGCGGGCAAGCGCACGTTGGCGACCACGTTGGGGGACAAGGACTCCCGCCGCCTCTACGTGGCCCTGATCGCGATCCCGTTCCTGATCACGCCGGTGCTCGGGCTGCGCGTCCCGCTGGCCCTGATCGGCTTGCTGGCGCTGCCCCTGGCGATCCTCGGCGCCCGCCACGTCGTCATGGGCCGCAAGGGCCACGACCTGATCCCCGTGCTGCGCGACACCGGCCTGGCCATGCTCGTCTGGGGCATCGCCGTCCCCGCCGCGCTGTTCCTGGCCTGACGCTCAGCGCACGTTGCCCGCACGCAGCCAGGCGATGTACTCGGTGACGGCGCGTTCGGTGTCGTAGGCGGGCTGGTAGCCGGTGTCCTGGTGGATGCGGGTGATGTCGAGGTAGCTCGCCCGGCCCGTCCCGCCGGTGGGCAGGTCGACCCGCGCGTCCGGGACCACCTTCTTGATCGCGGCGATGATCTCGGCGTTGGACGTCGCACGACCGGCGGCGACGTTGTACGTGCGGTGGTTGAGCCGGTCCGCGAGCTGCAAGAGCGCGATGGCCCGGCCGCAGTCCTTCACGTAACACAGGTCGACCGCGTCCTCCGCGTACGCGCGCCCGTGAAGTGGGGAGAGGTCCGGCTTCGCGCCGTGGGCGGCAGCGTGGATCAGGGCGGGAGCGGCGAAGAACAACGCGCCGTGCGGCTCGCCCGGACCCCAGATGCCGGAGATGCGGTAGTCGACGACCTCGATGCCGGTGGCGGCGGCCAGGTGTTCGTTGAGCAGTTCGCCGATCTTCTTGAACCTCGGGATCAGGTGGGGTGACGTCATCGGCAACGGCATGTCTTCACGCAGCGCGCCCTCGGCGGCGACGCCCGAGTAGACGCCGATCGTGCTCGCGACGCCGACACGCGACACGCCCCAGGTCTGAGCGGCCTGGAAGATGTTGAGCAGCCCGCCGATCGCCTTGCGGGTGGCCTCCACGGGCTCGTCGGCGTTCGGCGGCCAGGGCATCGACCCCGCGAGGTGCACGATGCCGGTGATCTTGTGCCGGGTGCCGACGTCGAGCAACGCCGTCAGGTCGGTGATGTCGGCCTGTTCCACCGCCACCCGTTCGTCGGCGAGGTCGGCCGGCGCCTCTGCGGTCCGGCGTTGGACCAGCACACAGCCCTCGCCCATGTCCAGCAGCGCCCGCACGGTGTGGGAGCCGATGAAGCCCAGACCTCCGGTGACCAGGATCATCGTCGCACCTTCCTGTCGTTTGACTGATTATCAGTCCTACTGACGATCAGGCTAGCGATAGGATTGTCGGGTGGCAAGGGAAGACGGGCCAGGCCCGGAGTTGCGCCGGAACCTCGTGTACCTGCTCAAGCACGCGCACTTCCGGATGGCCGAGCTGACCGCGAGGGCGTTGACGCCGTACGGCATCGAGGGGCGCGAGTTGGGCGTGCTGCTGACCCTCGCCGGCGGTGAGCCGATGTCCCAGCAGCAGGCCGCACAGCGGCTCGGCATCGACCGCACGACGATGGTCGCGCTGCTGGACGCGTTGGAGGGCAAGGGCCTGGTGTCACGTCATCCGGACGCGGAGGACCGGCGGCGCAACGTGGTCGAGCTGACCGATGTCGGGAAGGACACCCTCCGCCGGGCGACCGAGGCCACCGACGAGGCCGAACGCGCGTTCCTCGCGTCACTCCACCCGCAGGCCGCCCAGCAGCTGCGGGACTCGTTGCGGACGATCGTGACGCAGCCGGACTAGAGACCGGCTACCAGGCGTCCTCGGTGAACGACATCGGTTCCTCGTCGTCACGCGGCTTGGGTTTGGGTGGCTCCACGCGGCGTTCTTCGCCACGGCACAGGGCGGCGAGCGTCACGCGGTCCGCTTCCAGGGCCGCTTTCACGCCACGGTCTTCGGCGGCCTCGCCCATCAGCACCTGACGCCAGCTCAGGTAGCCGCCCGCGATCCGCCGTTGCAACGCCTGGAGTTCCGGTGACGCCTCGTTGGACTTGGCGAACTGCATCACCCGCCGCACGTCCTCGGCCGACGGCTCGCGCTGCGGGTAACGCAGCTTCGCCGCCTCGCGCATCGCCTTCTCGGCGTCGGCGACCGACCTCGCCAGCACGTCCTCGGCCGTGAGCACCTCCGCCGTCCGCCACGCGCTCACCGCAAACCCCCTCCTGCACACCGATCACGCTGGGACGCACGACGCCCGCCGTGCGTTCCCGCACTACCCGAATCAACCGGACCAGTTGCCAGTGGACCGGAATCGGGTCAACGTGGCCAGGTGCGGCTCCAGGTCCATGTCCTGCGCGGCCACCCACGAGTCGTCGTAGTAAGTGTGCCCGTACCGCTCGCCGCCGTCACACAACAACGTGACAACGCTGCCGTGCAACCGGGACGCCCGCATCTCCGCGATCAACTGGAACGCGCCCCACAGGTTCGTGCCGGTCGACCCGCCGACCCGCCGACCCAGCACGTCCTCGACGTGCCGGATCGTCGCCACCGACGCCGCGTCCGGCACCTTGATCATCCGGTCGATGACGTTGCCGATGAACGACGGCTCCACCCGCGGTCGGCCGATGCCCTCGATGCGCGAGCCCCGCGTCCCCGTCAGCGCGGGATTGCCGTCACACCAGGCGTCGAAGAACACCGAGTGCTCCGGATCCACCACGGCCAACCGGGTCCGCAGCTTCCGGTAGTGGATGTACCGGCCGATGGTGGCGCTGGTGCCACCCGTGCCCGCCCCGACCACGACCCACTCGGGCTCCGGCGCGGCCTCCAACGACATCTGTTGGAAAACCGACTCGGCGATGTTGTTGTTGCCACGCCAGTCCGTCGCCCGCTCGGCGTGGGTGAACTGGTCCATGAAGTGCCCGCCGAGGTCCGCCGCGAGCCGCCGGGACTCGTCGTAGATCGCGCCCGGCTCGTCCACGAAGTGGCAGCGGCCGTCCTGGCGCTCGATCAGCTCCACCTTCTCCCGGCTGGTCGACCGGGGCATCACCGCGATGAACGGCAACCCGAGCAGCCGCGCGAAGTACGCCTCCGACACCGCCGTCGAACCGGACGACGCCTCGATCACCGGCGTGCCGCCGACGACCCAGCCGTTGCAGATCGCGTACAGGAACAGCGAGCGCGCGAGCCGGTGCTTGAGCGAGCCGGTGGGGTGGGTCGACTCGTCCTTCAGGTACAGGTCGATACCCCACTCCGGTGGGAGGGGGAAGTGCAGCAGGTGCGTGTCCGCGCTGCGGTTGGCGTCCGCTTCGATGATGCGGACGGCCTCGCACACCCATTCCCTGGTCCGGGAGCTACATCGGTCTACCGAAGTCGTCACGCCGGCACGATAACTTCTGCGACGTGACCTCACTTGCGAGCGGTTCCTTCCGCGGCAGCCTGCTGGCCGGCGCCGTCGGCGACGCACTCGGCGGTTCGATCGAGTTCGACCGGATCGACCGCATCAGGAACCGCTTCGGGCCATCGGGTCTCACCGACTACGCACCGGCTTACGGCAGGCTGGGCGCGATCACCGACGACACGCAGATGACCTTGTTCACGTTGGAAGGCCTGCTGCTGGCGAAGAAGCGCGGCAGCGACCCGGTGCACGAGGTGCGCGTGGCGTACGGGCGGTGGCTGCGCACGCAGGGCGGTCCGGACGTCAGACCCGATGGGTGGCTGCTGGACGTGCCGGAGCTGCACCAGCTTCGCGCGCCTGGCAACACGTGCCTCACCGCGCTCCGCTCGGGCGTGCTGGGCACCGTGAACACCCCGATCAACGACTCCAAGGGCTGTGGCGCGGTGATGCGGGCGGCTCCCGTGGCGTTGTGGTCGGACGATGTGCACGAGGTGTTCGACCTGGCCGCCGCCACCGGCGCGCTCACCCACGGCCACCCCAGCGGCTACCTGTCGGCGGGCGTGCTGGCGGTGCTGGTGCAGCAGGTGCTGGCGGGCGTGCCGCTGCTGTCGGCGATCGACGTGGCCCGCGCGGAGCTGGTCACGTGGGACGGTCACGAGGAGCAGCTGAGCCTGCTGGACCTGGCGGTGGAGCTGGGCACGGGCGGTGTGCGGCCGACGCCGGAGGTGATCGAGACGGCGTTGGGCGGCGGCTGGGTCGGCGAGGAGGCGTTGGCGATCGCGGTGCTCACCGCGTTGGCCGCGCGGAACCTGGCGGACGGGTTGCTGCTCGCGGTCAACCACTCCGGGGACAGCGACTCGACCGGCGCGCTGTGCGGGAACCTGCTGGGCGCGCGGGACGGCGTGGAGGCCGTTCCCGAGCACTGGCTGAGCGATTTGGAACTCCGTGACGTGCTGGAACGCCTGACTGACGAGGCGGTGGAGGCGTTCACCGGGTGACCTGACGGACGAGCACGTGTCGAATCGGTGGACTTCCTTAATCTACATAGGTAGACTGGAGCCGTGGAACCACTCGGACGCATCGGAGGGGCCACGGTCGACGTGCTGGGAGTGCTGATCGAGAGCGACCAGCCGCGCTGGGGCCTGGAGATCATCAAGCTGACCGGACGCCCGTCCGGCAGCGTCTACCCCCTGCTCGACCGCCTGGAACGGGCCGGGTGGGTCACGTCGTCCTGGGACGACGACAGCGAACGCCGCGGCCCGCGCCGCCGGATGTACGTGCTCACGCCCGGAGGCGCCCGAGAGGCGGCCAAGGTGTGCGCGAAGAAGGCCAGGCCCGTGCCCGCCACCCGACCGGAGGTCGCCCGATGACCCGACTCGCCCTCGCCGTGGTCCGAGCAGCCGCAGTGTTGCTGCCACGTGCGCAGAGAGACCGTTACCTGGAGCAGTGGCGGGCGGATGTGGAAGGTGCTCGTGAACTCGGCCTGAACCCGCTGGGCGTGGCGTTCGGCGCGATCCGCATCGCGAACCGGGAACGGGGGCCGGTGATGCTGCCGATCGGCCCGTTGGCGCTGGCCCTGCGCCTGCGTGAGAGCACGAAGTTCGGCGCGGTGCTGGCCGTGATGCTGCTGGCGAACCTCGGCGGGGCGATCCTGCTGGTGATGTAGCCGGCCGGGGCAGCTGGGCGGCGGGCGGGCGGCCCGGAGACGGCTGGGCGGCAGGTAGCCAGGCATGCCCGGCGGCTGGGCGGCCAGGCGTGCCCGGCGGCTGGCCAGGCAGCTAACTAAGCAGCGCCATCGCCGCGCAACTCGGCGCGCAGCTTCTCGCGTTCAGCACGCCGCACGGCCTGCTTTTCCTCAAGCCCCTGCGCGACCCGCGTCCGCAGCCCGCGGAACACGAAGAGTGACAGCGGCAGAGCCACCACCACGCCCACGGCCAGGGCAACGAGCAGCGGCACGTTGACGAGCACGAGCAGCGCGGTGACCGCGGCGACCATGCCCAGGCGCGCGCCGATGTAAAGCGTCACATCACGACCCAGGTGCACGGTTAACCAGGTTACGCGTCGTCCGCGGGGCCGACCGCCGCGGTGTTGGGACGGCCCTCGAACCGGGTGGACAGCACGACCGTCGTGCGCGTGCGCGCGACCCCCTGGATGCGCCGCAACCGGCCCAGCGAGCGCTCCAGGTCGTCCACCGTGGCGACCCGCACTTTGACGATGAACGACTCGTCGCCCGCCACCCGGTAACACGACTCGACCTCGACCAGCTCGGCCAGCGCCAAGGCCAGCTCGTCGTCGTCCGCCGTGTCCGTGGGGTGGATGCTGACCAGCGCGGTCACGCCGAGGCCGACGGCGCTCGGGTCGACCACGGCGTGGTAGCCGACGATCACACCGGTGGATTCCAGCTTGCCGACCCGCTCGTGCACGGCCGAGGCCGACAGGCCGACCTTGCGTCCCAGGTCGGCGTAGGTTGCCCGACCGTTCTCCCGCAGGGCGGCGATGATCTGGCGATCAAGAGCGTCCACCGGTCACAGGGTAGGCCCAAGGTCGTCCGCGCACGCCTCGGGCGGCATGTCCGAACCGCGCGCTTCGTCCCTTACTACCTCTTTACCATCACCCAAGCGTTCGAGTACCCGACGGGTGGGATGCCACGATGCGTCCGGTACGTCTGTTCGCCACCGGGGAGGATTGACTGTGACCGTGACGCAGGGACACCAGGGGGAACGGCTGCTCACGCCGGGTGAGGTCGCGACGTTGTTCCGGGTCGACCCGAAGACGGTGACCCGCTGGGCGACCGCGGGCCGCATCGGCTCGATCCGCACGCCGGGAGGCCACCGCCGGTTCCGCGAGTCCGAAGTCCAACAGCTCTTGACACAGCTGACCACGGAGGCGACCGAACCGGTCCGGCGTTGAGGACGTACACCTCCAGGACACGGGTAATCTCGTGGCAAAGGAGGTGGCGACCATGATCTACCTGCTCGCGATGATCGGTGCGCTCACCATCGCCGTGCTGCTGTGGCGTGCGTTCGGACCGAACCGGGTCGAGACCGCCCCCAGTCGTCGTCGCACGTTGGCACCGGACGACGACCCCGACTTCCTGCGCAAACTCGGTGAAGAGCGCAAGAAGAAGCCGGACGACGAAGAGTGACAGCGAAGGGGCCTCAGCGAGTGAGGCCCCTCGTCGTGCGCGGTACTGGTTGTTCGGAAAGGGCTAGTTGTTCGGGAAATCGTCCGCCACCGTGGCGGCGAGTTCCAGCAGCGCCAGCCGGGTGTCCGGGCCGAGCTTGTCCAACTCGATTTCCGCGCCCTCTTCGAGGTGCGTGTCGAACGGGATCCGCACCACGGCGCGGCAGCGCTGGGCGAAGTGCGCGGCCAGCTTGTCCAGGTCGACCTTGCCGGAGCCAGGGCGCACCGAGTTGATGACCGTGATGGACTTCGCGACGAGGTCGCGGTAGCCGTGCGCGTCCAGCCAGTCCAGCGTCGCCGCCGACGTCTGCGCGCCGTCCACCGAGCCGGACGAGACCAGCACCAGCGAGTCCGCCTGGTCCAGCACGCCCTTCATCGCCGAGTGCATCAGACCGGTGCCGCAGTCGGTCAGCACGATGTTGTAGAACAGCTCCAGCAACGTGACCGTGCGCAGGTAGTCCTGGTCGCTGAACGCCTCCGACACCGCCGGGTCCTGTTCGGACGCCAGCACTTCGAGGCGGCTGGGCGACTGCGAGGTGTACGCGCGGACGTCGCTGTACCGGGTGATCTTCGAGGCGTCGCGCAGCAGGTGCCGCACGGTGGCCGTGGTCTCCCTCGGCACCTTCAGCGCCAGCGTGCCGCGGTCGGGGTTGGCGTCCACCGCGATCACGCGGTCGCCACGCAGCGAGGAGAACGTCGAGCCCAACGTGGTCGTCGTGGTGGTCTTGCCGACGCCGCCCTTGAGGCTCAGCATCGCGATCTTGTAGCAGCCGCGCAGGGGCTGGTTGATCCGGGCGATCAGCTCACGCCGGCGCAGGTCGGCCGGGCTCTCGCCGAGGTTGACCAGACCACCGGTGACCGAGTGCACGGTCTTGCGCCAGCCGGACTGCGGTGGGCGCTTCGCGCGCTTGATCAGCTGCTGCGAGGACATGTCGTTGGCGTTCGCCCGCTGGGGCTGCGCCGTGCCCTGCGGCTGGACGCTCTGCGGGAAGTTGTTGGGGAACCCGCCCGGGTACTGGTGCGGTCCCGACTGGTGCGGTCCCGACTGGCCGGGCGCGGGGTACGGGCCGGACTGGCCACCCGACACCTGGTACGCCCCCGACTGGCCCGAGACCTGGTAGGCCCCGGACTGCTGACCGGAAACCTGGTACGCGCCCGACTGCTGACCCGAGACCTGGTACGCGCCGGACTGCGCCGGGAACCCGCCGGACGACGGACCGGTCACCGGGCCGGACTGCGACGGGTCGACGTACACCGTGCCGGGGTCCGCGTACTGCGGGTCCGGGTATTGGGGATCGGCGTACTGGGGCTCGGCGTACTGCGGGTTGGCATGCTGGGGGTTGGCATGCTGCGGGTTGGTGTGCTGGGGGTCGCCGTAGTGGGCGCCCGATCCCGGCTCGACCTGGTAACCACCCGACTGGTTCGGGTTGGGCTGCTGCCCGTCCGCTCCGGCCGGCTGCTGCCACGACGGCTCAGGATTCTCGTAGCGACCGGTCACCGCTGGGGTCCTCCCTGAGCAAAGCGGATCGAGACCTCCCCGACCCCACGCGTCCGACGGTAGTCGGCGACCAGTGGTTCCATGACACTGGGTGTGTGCGCCCACCCACCCACGCGGCGAGGGCGCACGACACGCGTAAGTGATGGTCTACGGCGAGCCGACGCCCGCGTACGAGTGCAGCCCAGTCGTTACGAGGTTGATGAAGAACAGGTTGAACACGGTCAGCGAGAAGCCGAGCGAATTGATCCAGGCGGCGGGTCGGCCACGCCAGCCGGCGGTGGCCCGCGCGTGCAGGTACGCCGCGTAGACGACCCACGACACGAACGCCACCGTCTCCTTCGGGTCCCAGCCCCAGAACCGGCCCCACGCCGCCTCGGCCCAGATCGCGCCGCAGATGATCCCGATGGTGAACAGCGGGAACGCGAACACCGTGCTGCGGTAGGCGAGCCGGTCCAGCACCTCGGAATCAGGCAGCTTGCGGAACCGCGCGCGGCCCGAGGACTTGAGCAGGTACAGCACGCTGGCCACACCGGGCACCAGCAGGATGCCGCTGGACACCGAGATCACCGAGACGTGCACCACGAGCCAGTACGACTGGAGCGCGGGCTGCACGGGCGCGGCGTCGGCGTACAGGACGGTGCCGCCGAGGAACATCAGGATCACGATCGGCACCAGCACGAACCCGCCGAGCCGGCGCACCGGGAACATGCGGGACAGCACCAGCCACGTCACCACGGCCGCGAGCGTCAACAGCGAGCCGTACTCGTACATGTTGCCCCACGGCGCGCGCTCGGCCGCAAAGCCGCGCAGCACCAGGGAAGCGAGTTGCAGGGCGGCGCCGAGGACGGTCAGCGCCGCGCCCATGCCGCCCATGCGTTCGGCGCGGGACACCTCCGGCTTGGTCACCAGACCCGGCGTCCACGTGCCGTCGGCCTGCGTCCCGCCTGCTTTGGTCCCGCCGGCCGCGACGAGTTCGCGTTCCCGGGCCTTCACGGGCCGGGCGAACGCCGCCTCGCACAGGTACAGCACCGCGGCGAAGAAGTAGATCGCCACAGCGGCGCCGTAGGTCCAGTCGCTGTACGTCGCCAGGGTCGCGGTCGGCATCAGCTCTCCTCCTCGTGGGCGAGCAAGTCCCGGGACACCGAGGTGAACTCCTCGCCGTATCCGGCCTGATCAGTGCGTGCGAGGCCGCCGACCTCGACAACGGTACGCCCGTCCTCCTGCGGGGACGCCCGCACCCAGACCCGGCGGCGCTTGATGCTCAGCGACACACCCAGACCCAGGATGACGAGCACGGAGGACAGCAGCACCCAGATCTGGGTGGGGTCGTGCGACACCTGCAACGACACCCAGTCGCGGACGCCGTCGAAGCGGATCACGGTGCCGTCGTCGAGCGTCAGCTGCTCGCCCTGCCTGAGGTTCTTCCGGGCGACCTTGGCCAGCTTGCCGTCCGTCACCATCTTCTGGTCGATGGCGAAGATGGACTGGCCGCGGCCGGAGTCGGTGCCCAGGTCGCCGCGGTAGACGTCGATCGCCACCGCCGGCTCGTTCGCCGCGGGGAAGGCCGAGTCCAGCAGTTCGCCGCGGAAGACGGCGGTCGGCGCGAGCAGGCCGGTGATCGCGAGCTGGCTCTTGCGGCGCTGCTCGGCGTCCGGCACGTCCGGCGGATCGAACTTCGTCGCGCCCTCGGACGCGAGCGTGACGTCGTTGACCGGCCGCCACTGGGTGGCGCCGTTGCGGATCTGACCGTTCGGGAAGGTGACGGTGAACAGCGGCGTGTAGCCGTGGCCGAGGAGGTAGAGCCGGTCGCCCGCGGTGCGCAGCGGGCTGTTGACCTCCAGCGGGTACGGCCGCCAGGTGCCGGTCTCCAGGTCCGCGCCGGACTGGTACTGGATGTCCGCGCGGAAGCTCTCGGCCTGGCCGCTGTGCAGGTACGTGGCGTCGAAGTCGTCCACCCGCACGCAGAACTGGTTCAGCTGCGTGCCGTCCACGCGCAGACCGGGCCGGAACGTGTCGTAGTTGTAGACGCCCGAGTTGCAGAACTGGCCGCCGTTCGCCTGCACGATGACCTGGCCCTCGTAGCCGAGCATCTTGCCCAGCGCGAACGCGATCAGCAGGCCCAGCAGGGAGAAGTGGAAGACCAGGTTGCCGGTCTCGCGCAGGTAGCCGCGCTCGGCGCTGATCGTGCGGACGCCGTTCTCCTCCTCGGCGGTGACCTTGCGCCAGCCCTTGAGCCGCCGTTCGGCGTGCTCGATCACGGCCTGCGGGCTCGCCGTCGTGTCCGCCGTGGCGTGGTGCGGCATCCGTGCCAGGTTGCGCGGGGTGAGCACGGGCTTGGCCCGCATCTGCTTGAAGTACTCCCAGGTGCGCGGCAGCAGGCAGCCGACCAGGGACACGAACAGCAGCACGTAGATCGAGGAGAACCAGATGCTGGCGTAGACGTCGTAGAACTGGAGGTCGTCCAGGAACCGGCCCCACCAGCCGTTGTTCGCGATGTACTCGTCGACGCTGCGCGGGTTCAGCGACCGCTGCGGGAGCAGCGCGCCCGGCATCGCGCCCAGGGCGAGCAGGAACAGCAGGGTCAACGCGGTGCGCATGGCCGTGAGACCGCGCCACGTGTTGCGCAGGAAGGCGAGGACGGCTCTCACTACAACGGCAGTTCTAGGTCGGTGATGAAGGCGTCGCGCAGCCAGGCCACGAAATCGCCCCACAGGCCGGTGACCAGGGCGACGCCCACCGCGATCAGCAGCACGCCGCCGAACACCTGCACCTGGCGGACGTGCGCGCGGAGCCAGCCGGTGGTCCGGACCGCCCAGCGCGCGCCCATCGCGATCAGGATGAACGGCAGGCCGAGGCCGAGGCAGTAGGCGAGCACCAGCACCCCGCCGCGAGCGGTGATCGAGCCGATCTCGGTGCTGCGGGTCAACGCCAGCACGCCCATCAGCGTCGGGCCGATGCACGGCGTCCAGCCGAGCGCGAAGACGCCGCCCAGCAGCGGTGCGCCGAGCAGACCGGCTCTGGGGGTGCGGTGCACGCGGACGTCCCGCTGGAGGGCGGGGACCAAGCCGATGAACACCAGGCCCATCGCGATCGTGATCACGCCGCCGATGCGCTGGAGCAGGTCGCCCTGGAACCAGAACAGGTCGGTCAGGCCGAGCACCACGAACGAGGTCAGGGAGAACACGATCGTGAAGCCGAGCACGAACAGCAACGCGGCGCCAACGACCCGCCAGCGGCCGGTCTTCCGGCCTTCACCGTCAGCGACCGCGGGCGCTTCCGCTCCGACCAGGCCCGCGAGGTACGCGAGGTAACCCGGGACCAGCGGGACGACGCACGGTGAGGCGAACGAGATCGCCCCGGCGAGCATGGCCACCGCTGTCGCGAGCAGGATCGGGCCCGAGGTGGCCAGATCGGTCGGGTTCACGTCGTTCAGGGTAGGTAAACCCCACTTGACGCTCGGCACCGGCATCTGTGTTGGATGCCACTGCTCCGCAGATGGCGGCTCGGTCGCCCGGAAGTCGATCGTTCGCGCCTCATTTCCCGACGATCGAAAAGCGTGATCGCCGCGAAATGAGCCGCGAACGATCGACGCGACCTCGCGGGGCGCTACCCGATCGGGTGGCGATTTAAACCCAACCATCCACCCTTGTGGGTGATCACCCCACTCCATAGCGTGACGCCATGCGCGCACACCGGCTCGCCCTGCCCGTGCTGGCCGTCGCCTTCGCCGTCGTCGCCGTGCCCCTGCCCGGCGACGCCGCGGAGCCGTCCGCGCCGTCCGCGCCGTCCGCGCCGTCCGAGGTGGAGTGGGTGGAGGTCTTCTCGCCCGACGGCACGATCTCCCGCACACCGGTCCCGCGCACGGTCGAAGCCGCCGCCGAACCGGCCGACGTGGCAGCCGACGTCGTCCCCGTCCAGCAGACCGGCGCCCCCGACCAGCGGTTCGACCTGGTGTTCGTCGGCGACGGCTACACGGCCGCCGAACTCGACGCCTTCCACACCCACGTGGTGGACAAGTGGACCGAGCTGGCCGCCGTGGAGCCGTTCAAGTCCTACCGCCAGTACTTCAACGTCTGGCAGGTGAACGTCGTGTCGAACCAGTCCGGGGTGGACCACGACCCGACCCTCGGCGCCGACCGCGACACCGCCCTGGACATGGGGTTCTGGTGCCAGGGCCGGGACACCCAGACCGAACGCCTGCTGTGCGTGAACCAGACCAAGGCCACCCAGTTCGCCGCCCTCGCACCCCAGGCCGACCAGGTCATCGCGCTCGGCAACACGGCCAAGTACGGCGGCGCGGGCGGCGGGGTGGCGACCGCGGCCGGTGCGAACGACCAGGCCGGGCAGATCGCGGTGCACGAGTTGGGGCACTCGATCGGCGGGCTGGCCGACGAGTACGACTACCCGTACGACCGGTACAGCGGCGGCGAGCCGACCGAGGTCAACGTCACCGCGGACCCCACCGGCGCGAAGTGGTCCGCCTACCTCGGCCGGACGTCACCGGACGGCGGCGTGGTCGGCGCGTTCGAGGGCGCCCGCTACTACCTGACCGGCCTGTACCGGCCCACCGACAACTCGATCATGCGCACGCTCGGCCGCGAGTTCAACCTCGTCGGCCGGGACGCCATGGTCGACGCGTTCAAGGAGAAGGTGCCCGAACTCGCCGGACCGGAAACCGGCTACGCCTCCGCGGCCAGCTCCTTGACCAGCGGCAACAGGTCGGACGCGATCACGGTGCCGAGGAACGCCGCCGCCACCCGGTGCTGCTTGTCCAGCACGAACGTGGACGGCACGGTGTTCGGCGGCAGCCCGCGGAACGCGAGCATCGCCCGCCCGGACTCGTCGTAGATCGACGGGTACGACAGCTTGCGGTTGGTCATGAAGTCGCGCGGCGACTCGGTCGAGTTCTCCTTGACGTCGATCCCCAGCACCTGCACGCCCAGCGGCCCGGTCTCGTCCTGCACCTTCTGGAGCTCCGGCGCCTCCGTGCGGCACGGCGGGCACCACGCGCCCCAGAGGTTCACGACGACGACCTTGCCCTTGTAGTCGTCCAGGGAGATCGTCTCGTCGTCCTTCATCAGGCTCGGGCCGGTCAGTCCCTTGATGCCCTTGCGCTCGTCGCCGTCGTAGCGGAGCTTCGTCTCGCCGTTGGGCGCCACGAGCTGGAACTCCGACCCGACCACCGGCTCGTCCCCACCGGACGTGCAGGACGTGACCAGCAACAACACCGCCACCAGCGCCGCTTGGACCGCTCTCATGCCCCGGTCACCCTCGGGTTCGTCGCGCCGACCGGTTCGGTGTAGACCACCCGCACCAACTGCTCGCCCTCGAACACCAAACTGGTCAACGACGCCAGCGAGCACTCCCGTCGACGCGGGTCGTGCCACATCCGCTTGCCCTCCAGGAACCGCCGCAACGTCCAGATCGGCAGCTGGTGCGACACGCACACCGCCTCGTGGCCCTCCGCCTCCGACCGGGCCCGCTGCACCGCGCCGAGCATCCGGTGCGCGATCTCCAGGTACGGCTCGCCCCACGACGGCCGGAACGGGTTCACCAGCTTCGGCCAGTGCTTCGGCGAGCGCAGCGCGCCGTCCCCGACGGCCACCCGCAGGCCCTCGAACTGGTTGTCCGCCTCGATCAGCCGCTCGTCGGTGGCCAGTTCCAGCCGGTGCGAGTCGGCGATCGGCGACGCGGTCTGCTGGGCCCGGTCCAGCGGTGACGCCACGACGTGCGCGATGTCGTGGTCGGCCAGGTGCTCGGCCACCGTCAGCGCCTGCTTCTGACCGCGTTCGGACAGCTTGAACCCCGGCAGGCGGCCGTACAGGATGCCCGTCGGGTTGTGCACCTCGCCGTGCCTGAGCATGTGGATGACGGTCCGGGTCACTTTGTCGCCTCCGCAGCGGCACGGGCGGCGTGCGGCATCGCGTCTGCGATCACCTTGAAGTCGTCGTCGGTCATGGCCGCGTTGACGAACCACGCCTCGTAGGCGCTCGGCGGCGGGTACACGCCCCGGTCCAGCAGGGCGTGGAAGAACGGTGGGAAGCGCCACGTCTCGGCCGCCTGCGCGCCCGCGTAGTCCGTGACCTCGTCGTCGGTGAAGAACACGCTGACCAGGTTGCCCGCGAACTGCACGCGGTGCTTCACGCCCGCGTCGGTGAGGGCGGCGGTGAACAGCGCGCCGAGGCGGGTGGCGTTGGCGTCGAGGACGCGGTAGACGTCGTGGGTCGCGGCACGCAGCGTGGCCAGGCCGGCGGCCACCGCGACCGGGTTACCGGACAGCGTGCCCGCTTGATAGACCGGGCCCGCCGGGGCGAGCTTCGCCATCACGTCGGACCGGCCGCCGAACGCCGCCGCGGGCAGGCCGCCGGACATCACCTTGCCGAACGTGTAGAGGTCGCCCGCGACGTTCTCCAGGCCGTACCAGCCGGAGTAGGACACGCGGAAGCCGGTCATGACCTCGTCCATGATCAGCAGCGCGCCGTTGGCCCGGCACAGTTCCTTCAGCTCGGCGTTGTGCTTGGGCGCGATCGCGCCCATGTTGCCCGCCGCGGCCTCGGTGATCACGCACGCGATCTCGCCGTCGTTCTCGGCGAACGCCTGCCGGACCGCCTCGATGTCGTTGTACGGGAGCACCAGCGTGTCGGCGGCCTGCGCGCCGGTGACGCCCGGCGAGGTGGGCAGGCCGAGCGTGGCCACGCCGGAGCCCGCCTGGGCGAGCAGCGCGTCCACGTGGCCGTGGTAGCAGCCGGCGAACTTGACGATCTTGCGGCGCCCGGTGAACCCGCGGGCCAGCCGGATCGCGCTCATGGTGGCCTCGGTGCCGGAGTTGACCAGCCGGACCTGGTGCACGGGGTCGACCCGGCCGATGATCTCCTCGGCCAGTTCGATCTCGCCCTCGGTGGGCGTGCCGAACGACAGGCCGTGCACGGCCGCGTCCCGGACCGCCCCGACCACGTCCGGGTGGGCGTGGCCGAGGATCATCGGGCCCCACGACGACACCAGGTCGACGTACCGGTTGCCGTCGGCGTCCCACAGGTGCGGGCCCTCGCCGCGGACCATGAACCTCGGCGTGCCGCCGACCGAGTGGAAGGCCCGGACCGGGGAGTTCACGCCACCTGGGATGACCGCCGCCGCGCGCTCGAACAGTTCCTGGGATCGCGTCACTGTCACGGGGTCCAGTCTCACACGTCGGGTTCTTCGACCTGCTTCCGACCACGGGTGCGGACCGCGAGCACGGTCTGGCGGATCGCGTCGAGCAGCAGCACGCCGGCCACCGTGACCAGGCCGACGGACCCGCCGATCCAGTTGCCCTTGAACCGGGTCGACTCCAGCGGCGGCTGATCGGGCACGGGGAAGCTGTAATGGACGACACCCCGGTTCCAGCACCACACGGCGGCCGGCACGAGCAGCGCCACCAGCACCACCTCGCCCACCGCGATGAGCGCGCGCTTCGGCTGGTGCAGCGTGGGCTCGCCGGTTTCCTGCTCGGTCTCGGTGTCGGTGTCGGTGCCGACGGTGGCCGCAGTCACGCCGGTCAGCTTCTCATGTTCCCGGCCCTCCTGCTCCGGGCCGGGCCGGGCCAGGTCGCCGCGCTCCGAGTTCGCGTACTCCGGGCCGGCCGGCTCCGGGGCGGCCGGCTCCGGGGCGGCCGGCTCCGGGGCGGCCGGCTCCGGGGCGGCCGGTGCCGGGGCGTCCTGCTCAGGGGCGGCCGGGTCCGGGGCGTCCTGCTCCGGCCCGCGTCGCTCGGGGTTCACCTGCTCCGCGCTCTCCCGCGCCGAACTGTCCCGCTCCGAACTGTCCCGCTCCGGGCTCTCCTGCCCCCGACCCACCGCGCCTGTCACCGGCCGTCAGCGCCCTTCAGCTCCAGCAGTCTCGCCATCCCGGTCCGCAACGCCTCCGCGTCCCGCGCCCAGCCCATCACCACCGTGCCGTCGACCAGCCGGATCGGCACCGCCTCCGTGCCCCGAGGCAGGTCCCAGCCACCGCCCAGCACCTTCACACCCGCCCGGGGCTCCACTCCGTCGACCGACTCGACGTCCCCGATCGCCAGCTCCTCCCGCCCCTGGTGCAGCGCGACCGGCGTCAGGCGCACGGCGTACAGCCGCCGTCGTCCCTGCACCCACAGCATCGTGGGCAGGAAGAACCCGAGCGCCACCACCGACCACAACAGCGGCCGGAACGTGCCGGTCAGCCCCTCGACACCCACACCGAGCAGCGCGAACACCGGACCCCACAGCAGTGGCCACCAGGACGCGCCCGACTCGGCGTACAACGTGGGCTGATCCACTAGCCGAGGTTCCCCGCGAAGTAGTGCCGGGTGCCCGGCAGGAAGCTGCACACCGCCGCCACCGTCGGCAACACCAGCCGCGACACGATCACCACCCACGACAACGCCTCGGCCCCGCCGTCCCGGGCCGCGACGATCGCGGCGGCCAGCGCGAGGACGCCGATCACCATCGACCCGCCGACCAGGGCGAGTCGCGCGTGGTAGCTGCCGCCCATGAACGCCACCGCGCCCAACACGCCGCCGATGCCGAGGCAGCCGGTGAAGAACAACGTCATCACCGTGCCGAACCCGTTGAACCCGTCCTCCGCCAACGTCCGCAGCACCGTGCCCACCGGCCACGACAACGCCGCCAGCAACCAGAACACGAACGCCACCACGACCACCCGTGGCCGGACGATCGCCGTGGTGAACTGGTCGACGTTGCGCATCGGGCCGGGGAACTGCGGGCCGGGGTACTGCGACGGACCGGGGTACGACGGCTGCTGTCCGGCCCGGGGGTAGTCCACCGGCCGCATGGACTGCCCGTACTGGTCGAAGGGCTGCTGCCCGTGCGGTTCCGGCCCGTGAGGCGGCTGGGTCATCTCGTCACCAGCCCAGGGGCGCGTGATCTCGCAGGGCGAGCGGAACGGGTCCGTTCGGACATGGGCATCTCCGCGGGTTCAGTGCTGCTTCACCCACTGTGCCGTACCGGGGAGCCAGGTGAGGGCCAAACCGACAGCGATCAGCAGCAACGTCACCAGGTTCACCGCACTCGCCCCCGGCAGCACGATCCACAGCACGTGCAGCACGGCCACGCCCGTGAGCACACCGCGAGCCCACCGCCTGCCCAGCTTCAGCAGCCAGCCGAACAAGCCGTAGCCGAGCGCGAAACCGATCGCGACGACGGTCAACTGCGACAGGAGCCCGGTCACGTTCGCCGGGTCGTCGCCGGCGCGGACGGCCGACTCCTCCAACGAGCCCCGCCGTAACCACAGGTAGATGTTGGTCAGCAGGCCGAACGCGCCCAGCGCGAACCACACGCCGACCGCACCGCGCACCACCGCCGGCGGCTGCCCGGTCATCCGGCCTTCTTGACCGCGTCGAAGTACGCCTTCGAGCCGGGCAGGTACAGGGTGACCACCGCGCCGGCCACGACCAGCGCGATGACCAGGCTGAACTCGGGCATGGCGAGGAACATGCTGTACAGGAACACGACCGGCGTCATCACGGTCAACGCGACGCGGGTCCAGCTGCGCCCGGTCCGGCTCTTGACGGCGAAGAACACGATCAGGCCGCCCACGATCAGCGCGCCGATCAGCACGATCATCAGGAGACCGGTCGCACCCGCCTGGAGCTGCTCCTCGGTGAAGTCCCGGTCGGTGCTGGCCTGACGGGCGCTTTCGACCAACGCGTCGCGCTGGGTCAGCAGGAACAGGGCAGACGCGAGAAGCAGCCCGGCGGCCGTCATCCACAGCCAGAAGGACAGCGTCAACTCCCTGGGCCGCGTCAAGGCGGGCTCCGGGGACGGATCGGCCCAACTCCCTGGCGGCGGGTTCTCGGGGTCCTGAGGGGTCGTCACGACTGGGAACGCTAGGGCGGGTCCGGTGTGCTGTCCACCACGACAGGCGGTGGACAGCACACCTGTTACCTCAGGTCAGCTCGCCTTGAAGTAGTAGTTCGAGTCCGACTTGAACATGAAGACGATGGCGCCGATGACCACGGCCAGCGACACCACCACGAACAGCAGCGAGATCACGCCGAAGGCGCCGAGCGAGAGCAGGATGCCGACGAGCGCGAGGCTGAGCAGGTTGCCGATGATGGACAGGCCACCCAGCACGGTCAGCAGGATCCGGGCCCAGTTGGCGCCCTTGCGCATCTGCATCACGACCACGATCCACAGCACCGCGAAGATCAGGCTCACGATCGTCCCGCCGGAGCCCGACGCCACGCCCGTCTGGCTCTCGATGTCCGAGGAGATGACGAAGGTGATCACGTTGCTCAGGATGCCGATGCCCGCCGCGACCAGCCACAGCATGAAGGCGGTGTCGACAGACTTCGGGCGCGCGGGCGCGTTGAGCTCGCTCTGGCTCAACGGCGGCGCGGCCGGCGGGTAACCGCCCTGCTGGGGATAGCCACCCTGTTGGGGGTATCCGCCCTGCTGGGGGTAGCCGCCCTGCTGCGGGTGGCCGGGCTGCTGCGGGTAACCGGGCTGCTGGGGCTGCCCGCCCTGGTTGTAGCCGCCCTGGTTGTAAGGGTCGTTCGGATTGGTCATGCGACGGACGGTAGGCGGGGTGCGGCGCTCCGTCGACCGGAAATCACAATCCGTTAGCTACCTGTGGTGGCTTTACGCTGACCGAGTGCACTGATCTGAAGTACCCGGCAACTGATGGCCGGTACATCAGCACGATGACCGCCGCGTCGATGACCATCGTGATTCCGCTCAGCACCAGGACGATCGGGCTCACGGTGAACTCGGCCAACGCCATCCCACCCGAGGCGACGGCGAGCAGCTGCAACAGGCCGAAGGCGACCCCGATGCCCGACAGCACGGTCAGCACGATCCGCGCCCAGTTCCGCCCGGCCGCCATCTTGTTCGCGAACAGGGCGTAGACCAGCACGAACGCGATCGCCAGCAGCACCCCGAACCCGATCGCGCCGGTCACCGCCGCGTCCAGCTCGTCCTGGCCGGCCTTCATCCCGCGCTTCACCAGGTCGTCGCGCAGCATCCTGATCAGCATCTCCCGGTCGGAGAGCTGGTACAGGAAGCGGCCCATGCCGATCACGGCGCTGAGGATGAACAGCCACCGGGCCAGGTCGATCAGCTTCGGCGGCGTCGGCTTCGGCGGCTTGGCGCGCTTCCCCGACGTGTTCGGCGTGGTCATTCCCGGTCCAGCCAAGCGGCGGCTTCCACGGCCCAGTAGGTGAGCACGACGTCGGCGCCCGCACGGCGGATCGACGTCAGCATCTCCAGCACGGTCCGCTCGCGCTCGATCCAGCCGTTGCGGGACGCGGCCTCGACCATCGCGTACTCACCGGAGATCTGGTACGCCGCGACCGGCACGTCCGAGATCTCGGAGACGGCCTTGAGCACGTCCAGGTACGGCAGCGCGGGCTTGACCATGACCATGTCGGCGCCCTCGGCGAGGTCCAGCGCGACCTCGCGGAGCGCTTCACGGGCGTTCGCCGGGTCCTGCTGGTAGGTCTTGCGGTCACCCTTGAGCTGCGAGTCGACCGCCTCGCGGAACGGGCCGTAGAGCGCGGACGCGTACTTGGCGCTGTAGGCCAGGATGCCGGTGTCGGTGAGCCCGGCCTCGTCCAGCGCGGTGCGGATGAACCCGATCTGGCCGTCCATCATCCCGCTGGGGCCGACCACGTGGGCGCCCGCCCGCGCCTGGGCCACGGCCATCTCGCCGTAGACCTCCAGCGTGGCGTCGTTGTCGACCGCGCCGTCCGGCGTGAGCACGCCGCAGTGGCCGTGGTCGGTGAACTCGTCCAGGCAGCAGTCGGACATGAGGACGGTGGAGTCGCCGAGTTCGTGGCGGAGGTCGCGCAGGGCGGCGTTGAGGATGCCGTCCGGGTCGGTCGCGCCGGAGCCGACCGCGTCCCGTTCGGCGGGCACGCCGAACAGCATCAGCCCGCCGACACCGGCCTGCACCGCCTCGACCGCGGCTTTGCGCAGCGACTCGCGGGTGTGCTGGACCACGCCGGGCATGCTCTTGATCTCGACCGGCGCGTCGGCGCCTTCCCTGACGAACATGGGCAGCACGAGCTGCCGGGGGCGCACGGTCGTCTCGCTGACCAGGCGGCGCATGGCCTGCGTGGTGCGCAGCCGGCGGGGACGGTGGGCTGGGAACACGGTGGTACTCCCTGGAACGAGGTCGGGGCCACCACGAAGGCGACCCCGACTCACTTCGAGCTTCTTACGAACGGCGCAAGCGCTTGGTCTTGCGCGGTGGCGGCAGAGCGCCTTCGGCACGCAGCCTCGCGGCGTGCTGCGCCAGGGCGTCCACCAGGGCCGGGACGTTGGCGTCCTCCGGCTGCACGTCGACCCGGAGGCCGAACTCGCGTGCCGTCTCCGCCGTCTGCGGGCCGATGCACGCCACCAGTGTGCGCGCGTGCGGCTTGCCCGCGATGCCGACCAGGTTCCGGACCGTGGACGACGAGGTGAAGCACACCGCGTCGAACCCGCCGGACTTGATCATCTCGCGGGTGTCCGCGGGCGGCGGGGCGGCGCGGACGGTCCGGTAGGCCGTCACGTCGTCGATCTCCCAGCCGCGTTCGCGCAGGCCGGCCGCCAGGGTCTCGGTGGCGATGTCCGCTCGCGGGAGCAGGACACGATCCACCGGGTCCAGTATGTCGTCGTACGGCGGGAAGTCGGCCAGCAAGCCCTCGGAGGACTGCTCGCCGCTGGGCACCAGCTCGGGGATGATCCCGAACGAGCGCACCTTCGCCGCCGTCGACTCGCCGACGCAGGCGATCTTCACGCCGGAGAACGCGCGGGCGTCCAGGCCGAACTCGCGGAACTTCTCCCACACGGCGCGGACGGCGTTGGTGGAGGTGAAGACGACCCACTGGTAGCGGCCGTCGACCAGGCCCTTCACCGAACGCTCCATCTGCGCCGGGCTGCGCGGGGGCTCGACCGAGATGGTCGGGACCTCCACCGGGATGGCGCCGTGCGAGTGCAGCCGGTCGCTCATCGCGCCCGCCTGCTCCTTGGTGCGCGGCACCAGGACCCGCCAGCCGTAGAGGGCTCGCGACTCCCACCAGGAGAGCCTCGCGCGGCCGGCGACGGCGGCTCCGACCGTGACGACCAACGGGCCGCCCAGGTCACCGGCGTCGGCGGCCAGCGAGGCCAGCGTGGTGTCGATCGTGCGCTGGCCGAAGCCAGTGCCGTCGCAGGTCACCGCGACCAGGGTCTGCGGCGCCAGGCCGTGCTCCACCAGGGAGGACGCGGCCTCGGCCAGGTGACCGCCGGTGGCGTGCAGCACGAGCGTGCCGGGCGCGGACGCCAGGCCTGCCCACTCCACCACGCCGCGGACGTCGGCTTCGGTGTGCACCGCGCCCAACGCCACGCCGGCGTAGGCGGGCACCGCGGTGCCGGCGGGCACGCCGGGCACCACGTCGAACGCGATCGTGGTGCGGGAGACGGCCTGCGCCTCCTTCACCACCGAGTCCAGTGTCAGCGGGTCACCGGCCACGAGGCGGACCACGGCGTGGCCGTTCTTCGCTTCGGCGACCAGGTCCTTCGCCACGTCGGCGGGGTCGCCCACGGCGGGTCGGACCTCGACGCCGTCGGGTACCAGCGCCACCACCTCGGCCGGAACGTCCGGGTCCGTGACCACGAGCTCCGCCTTGTGGAGCAGGTCGCGGGCCCGGACCGTGAGCAGCCCGGTGTCGCCCGGACCTGAGCCGACGAACGCGACTCGGCCGGGGGTCTTGCGTGCGCGGGTCATCAGGGCACTCCCCATCAACTACGCCCCGCCGGCGACGCGGTGGCGTGGCCGGAGAGGTCGAGCAACTCGGCGGCCAGCGCGCGGCCGAGTTCCTCTGCTGCGGTCAAGTCACCGGTGGCGGACGCACGGAGGAGGTCTCCATCCTCCGTCGCCATGACCCCGCGCAGCGACAGTCGGAGAACGACTCGCGTCGACCCGTCCGCGTCTTCAGCGAGGTCTTCCACCACATCGGCCAGTGCGCCGACCGGCGCGCTGCAACCAGCTTCGAGCGCGGCCAACAAAGCGCGCTCGGCGGCGACAGCGGCCCTACTGGCCGAATCGTCCAGAGTGGACTGGAGGAGGTGCTCGGTGTCGACGTCGTCGACCCGGCACTCCACCGCGAGGGCGCCCTGTGCGGGCGCGGGGAGCATCTGGATGGGCTCCAGGGTTTCGGTGATCTCGGCGGTGCGGCCCAGGCGGGCCAGACCGGCACGGGCGAGGACGACGGCGTCCAGCTCACCGTCGGCCACCTTGCGGATCCGGGTGTCGACGTTGCCCCGGATGGGGACCACCTCGATGCCCAGGCCAAGTGCGTCGAGCTGCGCGGCGCGGCGCGGCGAGCCGGTGCCGACCTTGGAACCGGTCGGCAGCTCGCCCAGGGTCAGGCCGTCCCGGGCGACCAGCGCGTCGCGCGGGTCCTCACGGGGCGGCACGGCGGCCAGCGACAGGCGCGGGTCGGGGGCTGTGGGCAGGTCCTTGTACGAGTGCACGGCGACGTCGATCTCACCGTTGGCCAGCGCGTCGCGCAGCGCCGAGGTGAACACCCCGATGCCGATCTCGGCGATGGGTGCGGACGAGCGGTCGCCGGGGGTGGAGATCGTGACGATCTCCACGTCCGCGCCTGCCTCGCGCAGCGCGTCGGCCACGTGGCCGGTCTGCGCGAGCGCCAGGGCGCTGCCGCGGGTGCCGATCCTCAGGGTGCGGTTCACCGCTTCTCACCTTTGGGTTGCGTCGAATGGGGTGTGCTGACGGCGGACGGCGCCTGTGGGTCGAGCCCGAACAGCTCGCGCAGCGCCTCGGCGTAGCCGGCGCCACCGGGCGCCGCGGCCAGCTCCTTCACCCGCACCGTGGGGGCGTGCAGGAGCTTGTCCACCACCCGGCGCACGGTCTTGGTCAGCTCGTCGCGCACCGCGCCGTCCAGCTCGGGCAGCCGCGAGTCGAGCCTCAGCAGCTCGGCGTCCACGACCTCGGCGGCCCGCTTGCGCAGTGCCGTGACGGTCGGCGTGACCTCGGCCGAGCGCTGCCCGGCCAGGTAGGCGCGGACCTCCTCGGCCACGATCTCCGCCGCGCGCAGCGTGTCCTGCCCGGTCGGGGCGGCGGACAACCTGCGCTGGAGGGTCTCCAGGTCGACCACGCGGACGCCGTCGAGCAGCGTCGCGGCCTGGTCGACGTCCTTCGGCAGGCCGAGGTCGCAGACGACCAGCGGCCGGTGCGGCTCGCGTTCGCCGATCAGCTCGGCGCCGATGACCGTGCCGACCGAGCCCGTGCAGGCGAACAGCACGTCCGCCTTGGCGATCTCGTCGGCCAGGTCTTCGAGACCCGTTGACGTGGCGTCGACGCCGTCCGCGCGCAGGGCCGTGGCCAGGCGTTCGCCGTTGGCGGCGGTGCGGTTGGCGATGACGACCTCGCCGATGCCGGCCCGGCGCAGGTGCGCGGCGGCCAGGCCGCCCATCGAGCCCGCGCCGACGATCAGTGCCTTGCGCCCGTCGAGACCGCCGAGGGCGTCGGCCGCGTCGGCCAGCGCCTCGGAGACGACGGACGCGCCGGCGTGGTCGATGTCGGTGTCGGTGTGCACGCGCTTGCCGACCCGCAGCGCGCGCTGGACCAGCTCGTGCAGCGTGCGGCCGACCACGCCCGCCTCGTCGGCGGCGTTGTACGAGTTGCGCAGCTGGCCGAGGATCTGGGCCTCGCCCACCACCATCGAGTCCAGGCCGCCGGCCACCGAGAACAGGTGCTCGACCGCGGCGGCCGAGTAGTGCACGTACAGGTGTTCGAACAGCTCGGCCGGTTCGGCGCCCGCCTGGCGGGCCAGCACCTCGACGACCTCGTTCATGCCGCCGTGGAACGTCTCGACGACCGCGTACACCTCGACCCGGTTGCAGGTCGACAGGAGCATCGCCTCGGACACGCTCGGCGCCGCCAGCAGCTGGTCGAGGACCTTGCGGCGGTCGGCGTCGGCAACCGCGACGCGCTCCAGCACGGGAACCGGGGTGGTCCGGTGGGACAGCCCGACGACAAGAATGCTCATGCCGTCACCACCGATCGGCTCACTACCCGCACGATCACGGGCGAATCACCACCCCGTCCACACCGATGCCGTTGACCACGTCGCCGGCGGCCTCGTCAGCCCGTCGCGCCACGTGGAACGACAGGATCTGCATTTCGACCGCCAGGTCGACCTTGCGCACTTCGACGTAGTCCGGCACTTGGAGCACGACGGGTGCGAAGTTCAGGATGCACTGGACTCCGGCGGATACCAAACGGTCGCAGACCGCCTGAGCTGCCTGCGGCGGTGTCGCGATGACGCCGATCGACACTTCGCGTTCCGCGCAGACCGTCGTGATCTCGTCGATGTGGTTGACCGGTATGCCGCCTACCGGCACTCCCGTCAGATCCGGGTCGACGTCGAACAGCGCGGCGACCGGGAACCCTCGGCTCGGAAAACCGCCGTAATTCGCCAGCGCGTGACCAAGATTACCGATCCCGACCACCGCGACCGAGTGCTTGCGGGTGAGGCCGAGGATCCGCTCGATGTGACCGACCAGCACCTCGACGTCGTAGCCGACGCCGCGCGTGCCGTACGAGCCGATGTAGGAGAGGTCCTTGCGGAGCTTCGCCGAGTTGACCCCGGCCGCACCCGCCAGTTCCTCGCTGGAGATGGTCGTCACGCCCTGCTCGACCATGCCGGAGAGGACGCGGAGGTAGACCGCGAGCCGTGCCACCGCCGCCTCGGGAATCGCGCGTGCCCGCTCCCGGACGTCGACGGGCGCTTCCGGGCCGTTCTCCCGCGGGCGAGCCTCTCCTGGGCGGGTCACGACACCGTCACCCTCGCCCCGCTGAGCCGCCACGCTGGTACTCCTCGACATCCGTCGCACTGACCCGCCGGGCACCTTCACCAGCGGTGTGATGGACCCACCGTACCGCTTGTGAACGCTTGCACAAAGTTGATGGGCCGGACCCCTGCCTGCGGCGTCGGCTCCGGGAACGGCTTTGCGGCGCCCCATGGACATCCCCCCGGTGAAATGGGGACCGGGCCTCCCGGGTGGATACGGGGCCACGTCTCACGTTGGGGTGAATCCGGCGGGTCCGGGCGTGTCATTCGACGGTGAAGAAGACCGAGTGCCAGCCGGTCGCGCCGTCCGGCAGCGGGTCGAGGCGTGCCTGGGGCTGGGTGGAACCGGACTTGTCGGTGGCACGCGACTCGATCGTGTGACCGCCCGGCGGTAGATCGAGTTCGACCCGCCACATCCGCCAGGTCGAGTCGCTGACGTCGGCGGACAGCGTCGTGGCCCGCCACGGGCCGTTGTCGACCCGCACCTCCACCTCGGCCACGCCGGTGGGCTGGGCCCACGCCACACCCGTCGCCACGACCCGGCCGGACACCTTCGACTGGCGTCGGGGGCGGTCGATCCGGGACATCACCTTGACCGGCGCCTCCCGCGCCCACTGGCGTTCCAGCCAGTACGCCCGCCGGTCGGCGAACGTGGTCAGCTCCAGGTCGACGACCCACTTGGTGGCCGAGACGTAGCCGTACAGGCCGGGCACGACCAGCCGGGCCGGGAAGCCGTGCTCCACCGGCAGCGGCTCGCCGTTCATGCCCAGCGCGATCAGCGCGCCCCGGTCCCGCTCCAGCACCACGGCGGTCGGCGTGCCCGCCGTCCAGCCGTCCGCGCTGGTGGAGAACAGCTGGTCCGCGTCCGGGTGCACGCCGGCCTCCATCAGCACGTCGCGCAGCGGCACACCGACGAAGTTCGCGGTGGAGATGTACCGGCCGCCGACCTCGTTGGACACGCAGACCAGCGTGACCGTGCGTTCCACCAGGTCACGCCGCCGCAGGTCGTCGTAGCGGAGGGTCAACTCGCGGTCGACCATGCCGTGCACGCGCAGCACCCAGTCCTCGGCGCGCACCCTGGGCACGCTCAGCGCCGTGTCGATCCGGTAGAAGTCCTTGTTCGGGGTGATGAACGCGGGCGTGCCCTCGGCGGCGAAGTCCGCGTCCGCCGGGATGGCCGGTGCAGATGCGAAGGGCTTGAGGTCGCCGACGGCCCTCCGGGACGCCTCCACGTCCACCCGGCCGCCGATCAGCTGCCCGGTGAGACCTGCCAGGCCGGCGCCCACGGCTGTCGCGCCGGACGCGATGAGGAACGTGCGCCTGCCGTCGACGGTCGGGGTCTCCGACGCCTTGGCGTGCAGCCACCGGAAGACCACGACGCCGGCGACCAGGCTCGCGATCGGGGCGAGGACGCCAAGTTGTCCCAGGTCGGGCCGGTAGAGCACGGCTCCGACGCCGAGCAGTCCGATCACGACCGCAAGGACCGTGCCGGGCCGGGGCGAACGGCGGGACAGGAGCCCGGCGGCCGTGGCCAGGGCAACGAGGACCACCGCCATGCCGAGGAGCAGCACGAGCTTGTCGGCGGTGCCGAACGCACGAATCGCAAAGTCCTTCACGGCGCTGGGCGTGAAGTCGATCGCGGTGTTGCCGACGGCGAGGAACGGTGAGGCCGACGGCCCGACCAGCCCGGCGACGAGGTGCCCGGCGGCGAGCGCGGCGGCCACGCCGAGGAGTCCGATGAGGGCGGCGGTCCAGCGGTTCATGGCTCAATTCGACACCTGAAGAGGGCCGGTGCGCCGATTCCGTAAGCGCCCGGTAATCGCACCCGGTCGATCAGCCCCCGCCAAATCCGCACCCCGCCCGGTGCCCAGTGCTCGGCTGACCAGTGCGCGGCTGGTGTTCAGCGCAGGGCGGCGCGCAGCCGGTCCTCCTCGACCGACCAGTACCCGTGCTCCTCGCCGTCGACCAGGATCACCGGCACCCGGTCGCCGTACTCGGCGCGCAGCTCGCGGTCCGCGTCGACGTCCTGGACCTCCCACGGCACGCCCAGCTCGCCGCAGATCCGTTCCAGGTCCGCTTTGGCCTGCTCACAGGCATGGCAGTCGACCCGGCTCATCAAGGTGACGTGGTGGCTCACGCCGTTCAGGCTAGGGGTTGCCGCAGCCTCGACCGCGCCAGCTTCCCGGTGGGCGAGTGCGGCAGGGTGGTGGCGAACTCGACCACCGTCGGCACCTTGAACTTCGCCAGCCGTCCGGCGCAGTGGTCCTTCACCGCCTCCTCGGTCACCTCGGCGCCCTCGACCGGCACCACCACGACCTTGACCGTTTCGCCGGTCCGCGCGTCCGGCACGCCGACCGCCGCCGCCTCGGCCACCCCGTCCAACTCGGCCAGCACCTGCTCGACCTCGTGCGGGTAGACGTTGAAGCCGTTGACGATGATCAGGTCGTTGGCCCGGTCCACCAGGTGCAGGTCGCCGTCCTCGTCCACGTAGCCGACGTCACCGGTGCGGAACCAGCCGTCGGCGTCCGGGCCGTGCGCGCCGTCCGGCCAGTACCCGCTGAACAGGTTGTCGCCCTTGGCCGCGACCAGGCCGGTGCCGGGCTCGTCCTCGTCCTGGTCGAGCGGACGCCCGTCGGTGTCGACCAGGCGCACTTCCACGCCCGGCAGCGCACGGCCGACCGAGCCGCCCTTGGGCACGCCGCCGGCCAGCGTCGTGGTCAGCACCGGGCCGGTCTCGGTGAGGCCGTAGCCCTCGTAGACAGGCAGGCCGACCGCCTCGCGCATGGCGTCCAGCAGACCGGCCGCCAGCGGCGCGGCTCCGGAGGTGAAGAGGCGGACCGTGGCCAGGTCCTCGCGCAGCCGGTCCACCGGCCGGGCCAGGATCGCCGCGTACATCGGGGGCACGCCGACCACCGTGGTCACGCGGTGCTCGCGGATCGCGGTCAGCGCCGCGTCCGGGTCGAACCGCTCCAGCAGCACGGCCGTCGCGCCCGCGCCCGCGACCTGGAGCAGCCCCGGGCCGAGCCCGTAGACGTGGAACAGCGGCAGCGCCAGCAGCACCCGGTCGCCCGGCGTCACGGGGGCGGGTCGCAGGGACGCGCACTGCCGCACGTTCGCCAGCAGCGCCCGGTGCGACAGCATCGCGCCGCGCGGCGTGCCGGACGTGCCGGAGGTGTAGCCGAGCACCGCCAGGTCCTCACCCGAGCCGATGGCGGGGAACTCCTCGCCCGGCTCCATGGTCGGCGCGGGCAGCACCTCGACGTCCGCGCCGCCGCCGTCGCCGACGAGCAGCTTCGCGCCGCTGTCCGCGACCAGTCTTTGCAGCTCACGGGTCGGCTGGCCCGGTCCGGCGGGCACCAGGACACCACCGGCGCGCAGGACGCCGAACACCGCGACGCAGTACGCGACACCGGCCGGCAGCCGCACGACCACCCGGTCACCGGGCTCGACGCCCGCCTGCGCCAACCGGTGCGCCTCGCCGTCCACGGCCGCGTCGAACTCGGCCCAGGTGTGGGTCTCCGGTGTGCTCCGATCGCCGGAGGCCGTGACATCGACCAGTGCGACGTGCTTGGGTCCACGGTGCGCGGATGCGCGAACCAGGTCGGAGATGTTGCTTGCGGAAGTGGTCAACATGACCTCCTGGTGAACCACAGCGGATCTCCGCGCAGTCTGTCACGCGGGAGCGGCGTCACGCAGTGGCTCCGCACCCGTCTCCGATTCGACCCCACCAGCCGCTACCTACTACGGAGTAACAACACGTATGCTGCCGGCACGGCGACCCTGTGGAGGTGCCGCGAGCCGATGACCGCACGGGCACGCGAGAACTCCGTCCGAACGATCCGGACGCTGCGCTCCAGGTGGAGTGCGGGAGGGCAGTCCAGCACGATCGAGAGCGTGGAGAGCAACGCGGCGACCGAGCCGTGGAACCTGGTCCGCGCCGCTCAGGGCGGCGACACGGACGCGTTCGGCGCGCTCTACGACCGCTACGTGGACGTGGTGTACCGGTACGTGCTCTTCCGCGTCGGCGACCGCACGCTCGCGGAGGACGTGACCAGTGAGACGTTCCTGCGCGCGCTCCGCAGCATCAGGTCGATCAGCTATCAGGGCCGCGACGTGGGCGCCTGGTTCGTCACGATCGCGCGGAACATCGTCTTCGACCACGTGAAGTCCAGCCGGTACCGGTTGGAGGTCACGACGGCCGAACTGGCGGACAACCGCGAGGTCACGGACGGTCCCGAGCAGGCGGTCCTCACCGACGCCACGAACGCCGAGCTGCTCCGCTGCGTCGCCCAACTGGGCGAAGACCAGCGGGAATGCATCACCCTTCGGTTCATCCAGGGGTTGTCCGTGGCGGAGACGGCAGCCAGGATGGGCCGCAACGAGGGCGCCATCAAGGCCCTGCAGCACCGAGCGGTGCGCCGGTTGGCCCAACTGCTGCCCACCTGGCTGCGGTGATCACCGTCGCACCGCTCGTGCTCGCGTAACCCCGGGACGTCCCGGGTCGTTACTCGGGGCAGGATCCTCGGTGCGGGACTCGTCCGAGACGGTGCGGGATGGTTGGCCAGCGGGATGGTGGGCAGAGGTATCACGCCGCTATGGCGTCACAGGCAGCGCGAGCAGTTCGCCCGCGCGATCGACGCGCATCCCGATCCGGCCCGTCCCCGGCCCGATCCGACCCGATCGGGTTCCGTCGAGTCCGAGCCGTCGGCCGGTGAGTTCGCCGAAGAACTGGCCGTAGTCGCGCTGCTGCGGAAAGCCGCAGTCACGAGCGGCCCCGACGAGGCCGTCAAGGCCCGGATGCGGGCCAGGGTGCTGGGTGCGACCGCGCCGCCGCCGACCAAACTCGACCAGCCCAAGGAAGAGCTGCGACGGCCGCGCGCCGGAGCCCGTGGCCGATTAGCGGTGGCCCTCGCCGCGGCGCTGTGCCTGTTGTTGTCGCTGACCGGGATGAGCCTGTTGCTCAGCCAGGACGCGCTACCGGGTGACGCGCTGTACGGCGTCAAGCGCACCGCCGAGACGGCTTCGCTCGGCCTCACCTTCGGCGAGGAGTCGAAGGGCCACAAGCGCCTGGAGTTCGCCGCCGCGCGCGTCGTGGAGCTGGAGACGCTGGTCGACCGGTACCGCGAGCCCTCCGGCGGGCCGCTCGGCGGCTACCTGACCGCGCTGACCGACTTCGACGCCGACGCCGCGGCCGGTTCCCGCGTGCTGGCCGCGGTCGGGTCGAACTCGGATCAGCGCGCCCTCACGGAGCTGCACGATTGGGCGATCGCGCACGCCACCCGATTGGGCGAACTGCGGGCCGCGCTGCCCGTCGAGGCCGCCGATCGGGCCGGGACGTCGCTGGACCTGCTCGACCGGATCGCCCAGCGCGCGTCGGCGTTGCAGGCACGGGCGGACTGCGTGTCCGTCACGTCGGGTCAGGTCGACCAGGTCGGCCCGGTGCCGGCCGAGGACGAGTGCGTGACGCAGCCCGTGGTCCCCGGCATGTCGCCGGAGCTCCGGCCGTCCGCGCCGGACCCCACGTCCGCCGCCGCGCCCACCACGTCCGACGGTGTGCCCGGCACCGGCACGTCGAGCGGCCTGCCGAGCGTCGGAGTGTCGCCTTCGACGCCGTCCACACCGTCCGCGCCGACCGTCTCGACGAGCGGTCCGGTGCTCCCCCTGCCCACGTTGACGCTCCCGTCGCTGCCCCTGCCCGGCCTCGGCGGCTGATCGCTACCCTGTCCCCATCGGACCGCGGGAGGCGCTGACGTGGTGAAAAGGCGTGTGGTGGAGGGCTCGGCCGAGCGGGAGAGACTTGCCGAGTTGGCCGGTGAGGCTTCGGCCGCTGCCGCGCTGGCGGTGGTCGGCCCCTCTGGGAGCGCGCCCACCGACCTCACCGCGGCGGCTTTCTTCGACGTCGACAACACGATGATGATGGGCGCGTCGATCTTCCACTTCGCCCGTGGGCTCGCCGCGCGCAAGTACTTCAAGAACTCCGACCTGGCCGGGTTCGCGTGGCAGCAGCTCAAGTTCCGGGTCGGTGGGCGGGAGGACCCGCAGAGCGTCGCCGCGTCCCGTGAGCAGGCGTTGTCGTTCGTGGCCGGTCGGTCGGTGGCGGAGTTGGTCTCGCTCGGCGAGGAGATCTACGACGAGCTGATGGCGGACCGGATCTGGACCGGCACGCAGGCGTTGGCGCAGATGCACCTGGACGCCGGGCAGCGGGTGTGGCTGGTGACCGCGACGCCGGTGGAGTTGGCGCAGATCATCGCCAAGCGGCTGGGGCTGACGGGTGCGCTGGGGACGGTGTCGGAGAGCACCGACGGCATCTACACCGGGCGGCTGGTCGGGGACTTGCTGCACGGTCGGGCGAAGGCGCACGCGGTGCGCGCGTTGGCCGCGAAGGAAGGTCTCGACCTGCGGCGGTGCACGGCGTACTCGGACTCGGTGAACGACGTGCCGATGCTGTCGGTGGTCGGCACGGCGGTCGCGGTGAACCCGGACTCGGGGCTGCGGGAAACCGCCCGCAAGCGGGGCTGGGAGATCCGCGACTTCCGCACCGGCCGCAAGGCGGCGAAGATCGGCGTCCCGTCGGTCCTGGGCGCGGGCGCCCTCGCAGGCGCCGTAGCCGCCACCCTCGCCTACCGCCGCCGCGACCGCTGACCTGCTCGGCGCTGACCACAGCTCGGCACTGACCAGCTCAGCACTGGCCGGCTCGGTCAGCCAACGGCGAGGTCAGCCCAGCGGGATGTGCCAGGTCAGCCCAGCGGCGACCGTCAGGGCCCAGGGGTGCGCGCCCGGTCAGCCCAGGAAGACGTTGCGGCGCTGCGTGAGCAGCCGGTACAGGGTCTGCTGGATGGTCTCCCGCACCTGGTCCGTCAGGTTGAACACCAGCATCGGGTCATCCGCCGCGTGCTCGCCGTACACGTCCGTCCGGATCGGCTCACCGAACTCGATGTACCACTTCGACGGCAACGGGATGGCCCCCAGCGGCCCGAAAAGCGGGAAGAACGGCGTCACCGGGAAGTACGGCAGCCCCAGCAACCGGGCCAGCGGCTTGATGTCGGCGAGCTTCGGGTAGATCTCCTCCGCACCCACGATCGAGCACGGGATGATCGGCACGCCGGTGTTCAGCGCCGCCGAGACGAACCCGCCCCGCCCGAACCGCTGCAGCTTGTACCGGTCCTTGAACGGCTTCCCGATGCCCTTGAACCCCTCCGGCCACACGCCGACCAGCTCACCGGAGCTGAGCAGCCGTTCCGCATCGGGGTTGCACGCCAGCGTCTGCCCCGACTTGCGCGCCAACGCACCCAGCACCGGCGTCTTGAACACCAGGTCCGCGCCCAACATCCGCAGGTGACGGCGCTTCGGGTGGTCCGCCCGCACCGCGAACGCCGTCATCGTCGCGTCCAACGGCAGCGTGCCGGAGTGGTTGGCGACGATCAGGGCACCACCCTCGCCCGGCACGTTGTGCATGCCGATCGTCTCCACCCGGAACCACTTCTCGTACAGCGGCCGGAGCGGCGGCATCAGGACGTGGTCGGTCAGGTCGGGGTCGAAGCCGAACTCGTCCACCTCGTAGTCGCCCTGGAGGCGCCTGCGGGCGAACGTCAGCAGTTCCGCCAGGTGCCGCTCCCACGCCGCCGGCTCGGACGCCACGGATTCCTCGGACGGCTCGTCCGTGAGTTCGGCCGAGGGCTCGTCCGGGGGCTCGGGCAGCACAGCGGCCGGTCGCGCCTGGGCCACGCCGCGTCGTCGTCGGGGCGCCTCCCGGTCCGCACCGTGCAGCGGGATCACCCGTGCCTCTGCCACCGCGTCCACCTCCTCGCCGTCCACCGGCGCCTAACGGAACCTGGCGGCCACGTCGAGCACGCCACGCTCGACCGACGCCACCACCTCGGGATCGATCAGCGGACGCAGGGCGCGCCCGCTCACGTAGTCGTCGAACGCCTGCTGCGTGGTCCACCTCGGGGTGAAGCCGAACTCCCGCTTGAGCAGCGTCGTGTCCACCACCCGGCCCCAGTTGAGGAACCTCATCTGGTCCGGGGAGAAGTCCACCAGCCTGGCACTGCGGAACAACCTGCCCACGGTCGGCACCGACGCGCTCGGCACCCGCAGGTTGATCCGGCCGGCACGGCGGATGGCCTGGGACAGCATCAGCACGCCGTCACCGCCCACGTTGTACACGCCGGGCAGGTCGTGCAGCGCGGCCCGTTCCAGCACGGCCAGCGCGTCCTCGGAGTGCAACAACTGCACCCTGGCGTCGTAGCCCAGCACCGTCGGCACGACCGGCAGGGCGAAGTACCTGGTCAGCACCGTGTCGATGCGCGGGCCGATGAAGTTGGTGAACCGCAGCGCGGTGACGTCGACGTCCGGCCGGCGGCGGGCGAACCCGCGCACGTACCCCTCGACCTCCACCGCGTCCTTGGCGTACCCGCTGGACGGCAGGTCCTTCGGGCCCATGTCCTCGGTGAACACCGCCGGATCACGCGAACTCGACCCGTACACCGCGCTGGTCGACTTCACCACCAGCTTGCGCACGTGCGGCGACTTCTGGCACGCGGCCAGCAGCTGCATCGTGCCGATGACGTTCATCTCCTTCATCGCGGTCCGGCCGGTCGGACCGGCCGGGTTCGCCGTCACCGACGCGTGCACGACCGTGTCGACCTGCGCGGTGGCGATGACCTTGGCGATGAGGGGGTTGCGGATGTCGGCGCGCACGAACTCGGCGCGGCCCATGCGGCGCAGCAGGTCACGTGACGGCAGCTCGGTGTCGACGCCGAGCACCCTGCCGATGTCCGGGTTCGCGGCGAAGCGCGCGGCGAGGTGACCGCCGAGGAAACGGCTGCAACCGGTGACGAGAACGACCTTGGGCGCCATGCGACTCCCTGTGCGGGTGGTGCGACTCGTCGATGCTAGCCGGGATCCTCGATCCACCCGGGACGAGGAGCAGGGTCTTGACGCAGGTCACCAGGGCTTTACCGGTCAATCACCCGGATGGCCGCTTCGGCGGCCGGGACGCGCGGCCAGGCGCGGAACGACAACACCGCCAGCCCCACGGCCGTTCGCCGGGGGACTGGCGGTGCGAGAACCCGCAGGGGTTACTTGCCGCGCTTCCTGCGCTGGACCCGCGTCTTGCGCAGCAACTTGCGGTGCTTCTTCTTCGACATGCGCTTGCGGCGCTTCTTGATGACCGAGCCCATGCGGGTTCCTTCACTACTAGACGTTGGTGGTCTCCACGCGCCGGTGGAAACACCCGTCAAGAGGGCGCGCCGACACCAGGCACGAACGGCCTATCAGTTTACCCGCCGCTCCATACCCGGCCTCACCCGGCGTCGAAGTAGGCGTTCCGCAGGTACTCGTGCACCGCCTTCTCCGGCACTCTGAACGACTTGCCCACGCGCACCGCCGTCAGCTCACCGGAGTGAACCAGCCGGTACACCGTCATCTTCGACACACGCATCATCAGCGCGACCTCGGCGACCGTCAGGAATCTGACTTGGCCGAGCGACTTCTCCTCCGCAGGCATGGATCACCGCGTCCTTCGACACGCGTCGTGCCGTCGGCTTCCCCACCGACGGTTCGACACGCACGTGCTCCCTTGAGGGTAACGGGACACGTGGGACTGGTGCGACGGCCAATGGCGGTATCAGTCCGCCTCGTGGTCCCGTCCCAGTTCCACCGAACGGTCCCGAGCTGCTTCGATGGCCGCCAGCATGGCCGCGCGGACACCGTGCTTCTCCAGCTCGCGGATGGCCATGATGGTGGTGCCGGCGGGTGACGTGACGGCCTCGCGGAGGATGACCGGGTGCTGGTCGCCCTCGTTCAGCATGGTGGCCGCGCCGACCGCCGACTGGATGATGAGCCGGCCGGCCAGGTCGCGCGGGATGCCGAGCAGGATGCCCGCGTCGATCATGGCTTCGACCAGGTAGAAGAAGTAGGCCGGGCCGGAGCCGGACAGGGCCGTGACGGCGTCCTGCTGGCTCTCCGGGACGCGCGCCACCTGGCCGACGGTGCGCAGCAGCTCCTCGACCAGGTTCAGGTGCTCCTCGGTGGCGTACTTGCCGGCCGAGATGGCGCTCATGGCCTCGCCGACGACCATCGGGGTGTTCGGCATGACACGGACGACCGGGGTGCTGTCGGGCAGCCTGCGCTCGTACAGGGACGTCGGGAGGCCCGCGCACAGGGACACGACCAGCGTGCCCGGCTTGATCACCGGTGACAGCTCGTCCAGCAGGGGTTCGATGTCCTGCGGCTTGACCGCGACCACGAGCACGTCGGCCCGCTGCGCCGCGCCCGCGACGTCGAGGCCCTCCACGCCGTACTGCGCCGTCAACGCTGCCGCACGGTCCGGGTGCTTCTCGGTGAACAGCAGCTCGTCGGCCTTGCGCCCCCCTTGCAGGAGCCCGGACAGCAGGGCCTCACCGATCTTGCCAGCCCCCAACACGGCGATGGTCGTCATACCCCAAGCCTGCCACGCCACCGGACGTTCAGAACGCGCGAGTCGTACCTTCAGGACGCGCGAGTCGTACCTTCAGGACCACCGTGTCCTACGTTCAGGACCCCCGAATTCAACGCTCAGAACACGCGAGTCCCTCCGGTCAGGCACCAGGAGTCGCGCGTTCGGACACAGCGAGTCGACCGGTCGGGAACGTAGAGCCACGCGCTCGGACACCGGGAGCCGAGCGGTCACGCACCGCGCGGTCAGCCCGCCGGGGTCAACGCCAGCTGCCGCGCCTGGCACACCAGCCGCCCGGCGGAATCGATCACCACGGCGTCCTCGTCGAACCACTGCCCGTGCACCGCGCTGCACGACACCCGCACGCGCAGCCACCCCGGCGCCGGATGAGACCGGAGCAACGACGTCATCTGCACCGTCGGCGACCACCCGAACCGACCCAGGTTGAACGTCACCGGCATCGAGATGTCCCCGGCGATCAGCGCGAAGTACGGATCCGGCCGCTCACCCAGCGGACGCACCCACAGCCGCAGCACCAACGGGTCGCCGACCCGCCCGGTCAGGAACCCGGCGCCCTCCTGGTCCAGCCGCACGTCGCACACCGACCCGAGCTTGTACACGCCCCCCGACCCCATGGACGCGAGGTCGATCGCGTCGGCGGGCGGCGCGGCGGCCATGTCCGGCAGGTCGACGTAGTCCGGCGTGCCGTTGGGCATCCGCCCGACCGTCACCACCGCCTCCACGCAGCTCCGCCCACGCTGCTCCAGCGCCGACGTCACCACGGTCGCCGTCCGCCCCGCCTTGCGCACCTGCGTCCGCAGCAGCACCGGCCCCACCTCCGGCGCACGCAGGAACTGCGTGCTCACCGCCAACGGCGCGAGGTCGTCGGCGCCGGGCACGGCCGCCCGCGCGCTGTCCACCGCCGCACGTGACACCAGGGCCAGCAGGAACCCGCCGTGCGGCTTGGGACCGACCGTCCACTCGGCGGGCAGGGACGCGGTGTACGTGCCGTCGCCCAGGGGGCGGACCGCACTGGCTACCGAGAAGGACACAGGGCTCCTCACGAACGGCTGACCAGCGAGCGCAGGAAGAACGAGACGTTCGCCGGCCGCTCGGCCAGCCGACGCATCAGGTAGCCGTACCACTGCTCGCCGAACGGGACGTACACGCGCACGACGTGCCCCTCGGCCGCGAGGTGCAGCTGCTCGCCGGTGCGGACGCCGTACAACAGCTGGAACTCGAAGTCCTCGACCGCTTTGTCGTGCCAGCGGGCGCGTTCCCCGATGATCTCGATCAGCCGCGGGTCGTGGGTGGCGAACATCGGGTAACCGGAGCCGGCGAGCAGGACGTTCGCGCAGCGCACGTAGTTGAGGTCGACCTCGTGCGGGTCGACGTAGCTCACCGACGCGGGTTCGGCGTACGCGCCCTTGCACAGCCGGACGCGGGTGTCCGCGAGCTCGCGGCAGTCGTCCAGGGTGCGGCGCAGGTACGCCTGGAGCACCGCGCCCACCGACGGCCAGTGGCGGCGCAGTTCGGCGAGCACGCGCAGGGTGGCGTCGGTGGAGGTGTGGTCCTCCATGTCGACGGTGACCGTGGTCGCGGCCTGTTCGGCCGCCGCGCAGATGCGGGACGCGTTGTCCAGCGCCAACGTCTCGCTCACGGCCAGGCCGACGGCGGACAGCTTCACGCTGACCTCGGCGTCGGCGGCCAGGCCCACGTCGTGCAGCTGGTCCAGCAGCTCCAGGTACGCGCGCACGGTGCGTTCGGCGGTCGCGCGGTCGGTGGTGTCCTCGCCCAGGTAGTCCAGGGTGACGCGCAGGCCGTGCCGGCCGACGAGGTCGCTGGTCACGTCGATCGCGTCGGAGATCTTCTCCCCGGCCACGAACCGGCGCACGACGTCACGGCTGACCGGCGCGGTCGCGACGACCCGGCGCACCGTGTCGTTGCCCGCGGCCGCGAGGATCAACGTGCGCAACGGATTCACGATCAAGACCCTAGTCGCTGGGCCGTGCCGGAGCGGATGGGAGTTCGGGCCGGTACGGGCCGACGTGCCTGAACACCGCGTTCACCGTGCGGGAACACACAACCCCCTGCGTCTGAACGTTGAACTCCCGGTGCCCGAGGGGACGACCCGCGTGTTCTGAGCGTTGAATTCGGGGGTCCTGAACGTAGGACACGGTGGTCCTGAACGTACGACTCGCGCGTTCTGAACGTAGGACTCGCGCGGAGGGTCAGAGGTGCAGGCGGGCGAAGAGGAGGGATTCGGCGAGTAGTTCGGCGCGTTCGGCGGTGGTGCGGGCGCGGCGGGTGTTGACCTCCAGCACGACCTGGCCGGTGAAGCCGGTGCCGGTCAGGTGCGACAGCAGCTCGGCGCACGGCTGGTTGCCCCGCCCCGGCACCAGGTGCTCGTCCTTCGGCAGACCCGAACCGTCGGCCAGGTGGATGTGCGTGAGCCCTTCGCCCATGCGCTTGGCCAGCTCCATCACGTCCGCGTGCGCGGCCGACGCGTGCGACACGTCCAGCGTGTAGTTCCGGTGCCCCACGTCCGTCGGGTCGATAGACGGCCGGAACGCCGTGACCTGCACGGACCGCCCCCGACCCAGAGCACGCCGCACCGGGAACATGTTCTCCACCGCGATCGCGACCCCGCTGGAGTCCTCCAACGACGCCACCAGGTCGGCGAACCCGTCCGCGTACTTCCGCTGCCACAGGAACGGCGGGTGCAGCACGACCGTCCGCGCGCCCAGGTCGCTCGCCGCCTCCACGCTGCGCCGCAGCCGTTCCGCCGGATCCGGCGACCAGACCCGCTGGCTGATCAGCAGGCACGGCGCGTGCAAGGCCATCACCGGCACGCCGCTGCTCTTCGCCAGCCGGTCCAGCGCCTTCACGTCCTGGCTGATCGGATCGGCCCAGACCATGACCTCGACACCGTCGTAGCCCAGGTCCGCGGCGGCCTGGAACGCGGCGCCCGCGGGTTGCGGCCACACGGCCGCGGTGGACAGGCCGACCGGGATCAAGACTTCACCAGGAGCATCGCCGCCGGCGAGACCGTGACGATCAACCCCACCAGGACGGCCAGGACGGTGGTCTGGAGGTCGTCCGCCCGACGGATCTTGCGGACCACCATCACCAGGCCGACGGTCACACCGAGCGCCACGACCAGCGCCGCGGGGGCGGCCGTGCGCCACAGGAAGCTGAAGCCGAGCCACAGCGCCGCGCCACCGAGCACGCCGACCGCGAGCTGGCCGATCATCACCAGCCACTCCTTGCCGGCCGAACGCTCGGCGGGCTCGTCGTCGTCCTCGACTTCGGCCAGCCCGGCGGGCTCGTCGTCGAACTCGCGCCGCTGGAAGTCACGGCGCTGGTAGTTGTCACTGGCGTCGTCCTCCTCGTCGAGGTCGACGTACGGGTGGAACTGGGTGCTCTCCTGCTCCTCGGCCTCTTCGGGCTCGTCGTCGTCGCCGAACCAGTCCTCGGGGGTCTGGTCGGGCAGCGGCTCGGGCAGCCTCGGCGGCGCGGGCGGCACGATCAGCACCGACTCGGTCGGCAACGACTCCAGCGGCACGTTCGGCGTGAGCTTGTCCGTGATCCGCGGCATGACCTCGGTGACCGGCTCGCGACCGGGCGGTTTCACCATCGGCGGCTTGGCCATCGGCGGAGCCGGCGGGCCGGGCCGCATGTTCGACGGCTTGACCTGCGGTTTCGGCGCGTTCGGCCGGGACTGCTCCGGGTAGTCGTCCACGATCGGCGGGACGACCCGCGTCTCCTCGGCCGGGTCCACGTCGGGCGCGCGACGACGGCCGGACTCGGTCTTCGACGGATCCAGCCGCGAGAGGTCCGGTCTGGACAGCTGCTCGGGCCGGGCGGCCGGGGGCGGCGGGGCGGGAGGCGGCGCGACCGGCGGCTGGTAGGCCGTGCGCTCAGTCTCGACGCCACGCTGCTGCTGCGACCGCGCGGGCGGCGACGGTGGCGGTGGCGGTGGCGGCGCGGCGGGCTCGTCGCGGATCGGCATCAGCCGGCCGCTGTCCGAGTTGACCCGGTCGATGATGGCCTGCGGACCGGTCTCCGACGCCTCTTCGGCACGTCGGCGTCGCCGACGCGGCGCAACCTCGCCGGAGCCCCCGCCGTATTGGGCGAGCAACTCCGCGACGGTGCGCTGGGTCTGCTCCGACTCGCTCTCTCGACTCATCAACTCCACCGTGCCCCGTGGCGGCCAGTCCGTCCAGTGTCACCCGTCGTGCGGGTGCGACCCGGCAGGGTGCTGCCACCCTGGTCCGAGCCATTAGTGTGGTCCAGCCGACGCAGGATGACACCTTCCCGCAGTGCCCAGGGGCAAATCTCCAGCTCGGCGAGTGACAGGGCTCGCATCGTGGCCTCCGCCACGAGAGCCCCCGCGACGAGCTGGTGGGCCCGGCTCGCGCTCACTCCTTCGAGTTCGGCCAGGTCGGCCGCCGACATCCGCGAGATGAACGCGACGAGCTGCCGCAGACCGGCGTCCGTGAGCACGCGCCGCGCCCGCGGACCGGCCGACGACGGCGCCGCGCCGGTCAACCGGGCCAGCGTGCGGAAGGTCTTCGACGTCGCAACCACACGATCGGGTGAGCCCACGCGGCGGATCTTCTTCGCCGCCGGCGCCAGCTGCTCGGCCAGCCACTCCGTGGTCTCGTTCACCTCGGCCCGGCTCGGCGGGTCGTTGCGGAACCGGGTCCGGGTCAGCCTGCCCGCGCCGAGCGGCACCGAGAACGCCTCCTCGGGCTCCTCGTCCACGCCGATCGCCAGCTCCAGCGACCCACCGCCGATGTCCAGGCACAGCAGCCGGCCCGCGGACCACCCGTACCAGCGGCGCACCGCGAGGAACGTGTACCGCGCCTCGTCCTCGCCGCTCAGCACCTGGAGGTCCACGCCCGTCTCGGCGCGCACGCGGTCCAGCACGTCGGCCGAGTTGCCCGCCTCGCGCACCGCGGACGTCGCGAACGCCATCAGGTCCTCGCAGCCCAGTCGCTCCGCCGCCGCCTTGGACGCGGCGACGGTGCGCACCAGCTGGTCGGCGCCCGCACGGCCGAGCATGCCGGAGCCGTCCAGCTGCTCCGCGAGGCGCAGCACGGACTTCTCCGAACTCATCGGCGTCGGGTGGGCACCCCGATGAGCGTCCACCACCAAGAGGTGGACGGTGTTGGACCCGACATCAAGCACCCCTAGGCGCACGCGGTGCACCGTACCCGGTCGGGATTGTCAGGATTCGAACTTGTAGCCCAGTCCGCGCACGGTCACCAGGTGACGGGGCGTCGACGGGTCCGGCTCGATCTTCGAGCGCAGCCGCTTGACGTGCACGTCCAGGGTTTTCGTGTCCCCGACGTAGTCCGCGCCCCACACCCGGTCGATCAGTTGGCCACGGGTCAACACCCGGCCGACGTTGCGCAGCAGGTACTCCAGGAGGTCGAACTCCTTCAGCGGCAGGTTCACCTCGCCGCCGTCCACCGTCACCACGTGCCGCTCGACGTCCATCCGCACCGGCCCCGCCTCCAGGACCTGCGGCAACAGCTCTTCGTTCTCCCCGCCGCGGCGGAGCACCGCGCGGATGCGGGCGATCAGCTCACGCGCCGAGTACGGCTTGGTGACGTAGTCGTCCGCGCCGAGCTCCAGGCCGACCACCTTGTCGATCTCGCTGTCCCGCGCCGTCACCATGATCACCGGCACCGTGGACCGGGCGCGCAGCTGCTTGCACACGTCCGTGCCGCTCATCCCGGGCAGCATCAGGTCGAGCAGCACGATGTCGGCGCCGTTGCGGTCGAACTCCTCCAGCGCTTCCTGGCCGGTGGCCGCGAGCGCCGCGGTGAAGCCCTCCTTGCGCAGCAGGAAGGCGAGCGGATCGGCGAAGGACTCCTCGTCCTCCACGATGAGCACCCTGGTCACAGCTCTCCTCCGTGTTTGCTGACCGCACCGCTCGGCACGGATCTCGCCATTTCCTGCCTGGACATGTCCTTCTTGGGCAGGTCTTTCCTGGGCAAGTCCTGGGTGGGCTCGTCCTGGTCGGGATGAGCCGGGATGCGCAGCGTGAACGTCGAACCGGTGCCCGGCAGACTCCACAGCTTCACCTCGCCGCCGTGGTTGTTGGCGACGTGCTTGACGATGGCCAGCCCGAGCCCGGTGCCGCCCGTCGCGCGGGACCGGGCCTTGTCGACCCGGTAGAAGCGCTCGAACACCCGGGTCTGCTGGTCCTCGGCGATGCCGATGCCGCGGTCGGTGACGGAGATCTCGACGAACCCGTCCACGAGCTTGCGGCTGACCGACACCGGACTGCCCGGCGGCGAGTACGCGACCGCGTTCTCCAGCAGGTTGCTCAACGCCGTGACCAGCAACGTCCGGTCGCCCTCGACTTCGAGCCCGGCGGGCTCGTCGGTGGTGATCTGGATGCCGGCGGACTCGGCGGACAGCTTGGACCGGCTCAGCGCCTCGTCCACGACGACGTCGACCTCCACCGGGCCGAGCTCCGGCAGCTTCTCCGCGCCCTGCAAGCGGGACAGCGCGATCAGCTCGGTGACCAGCGTGCCCAGCCGGGTCGCCTCCTGCATGATCTTGGCGCTGAACCGGCGAACCTGCTCCTGGTCGTCCGCGGCGTCCAGCACCGCCTCCGCCAGCAGCGCCAGCGCGCCGACCGGGGTCTTCAGCTCGTGGCTGACGTTGGCCACGAAGTCGCGCCTGGTCGCCTCCAGCCGGACCGACTCGGACTCGTCGGTGGCGTCCACCACGACGAACCCCTCGGTGAGCACCTTGACCGTGGCGTGCACGGCCGCCGGGTGGCGTCCCTTCACGACCTCAAGCGTCGACAGGTCGACCGAGATGACGCCGCCGTTGCGGCGGGCCAGCTCGGCGGCCCGTCTGGCCCGCTCGTCCACCCGGTTGTTCCGCACCACGCCGAGCTCCTCGGCGCGGTCGTTGTGGAGCACGACGTCACCGAAGCCGTTCAGCACGGCGATGCCGTCGGGGGACGAGTTGACGACCATGGCCATCAGGTCGGCGACGGTGAGGCCTTTGGGGCGGGTCTCACCGGGACGCGCTGTCGTGCGTCCGATGAGAAACGCCATACCGCCGATCAGCAGAACGCCGATCGACAGGACGAGGTAACCCGTTGCGGTCACAAGCGCATCGTAAGCAGGTCAGGGCGGGTATGGCCTAGTGCGCGGGTGTGGTTCGTGACTCCCGTGACATGTCCGACGCCGATGTTTTCCCTTCGGACGGCCGCAGTTCACCCAATCGTGTCCAATCGGGTCAGGTCCTGTTCGGACAGGTGCAGTTCGGCGGAAGCCAGGTTCTCCTCCAGGTGACGCGCGGAGGACGTGCCGGGGATCAGGAGCACGTTCGGCGCCCGGTGCAGCAGCCACGCGAGCGCGACCTGGCGGTCGGTCGCCTGATGCCGGTCGGCGACCTCCTTCAGGGTGTCGTGCTGCACCGGCGTGAAGCCGCCGAGCGGGAAGAAGGGCACGTACGCGATGCCCTCGGCGGTGGTGCGGTCGAGCATCTTCTCGTCGCGGCGTTCGGTGACGTTGTAGAGGTTCTGCACGCACACCACCGGCGCGATGGCCAGGGCCTGGTCGAGGTGGTGCCCGCGGACGTTGCTCAGGCCGAGGTCGCGGATCAGGCCCTGCTCGCGCAGTTCGGCGAGGACGGTGAAGGGCTCCTCGACGGACTCCGGGTCGTGGGCGCCGCCGATCCGGAGGTTGACCACGTCGAGTCGGTCCAGGCCGAGGTGGCGGAGGTTGTCGTGCACGGCGTCACGCAGCTCCTGCGGCCCGCGCGCGGTGACCCAGCTCGTGTCCGGGGTGCGGCGGTAGCCGACCTTGGTGACGATCGTCAGGTTCTCCGGGTAGGGGTGCAGGGCCGCCTTGATGAGCTCGTTGACCACGTGCGGGCCGTAGTAGTCGCTGGTGTCGATGTGGTCCACGCCCAGCTCGACGGCGCGGCGCAGGACGGCCTTCGCGTTCTCCGGGTCGGCGGGCGGGCCGTAGACGGCGGCGCCGGCGAGCTGCATGGCGCCGTAGCCGACTCGGTTCAGGTTCAACATGGTGTCCACGATCGCTCTCCGCGATCACGCGGTGGACACGGGGCCGGACAGATCGAAAACGGCGGCACGTGCGCAGGTGTGTCCTTGCGCACGTGCCGCCGTCGCGTGGTGGAGCTGTGGGGGTCAGCGGCCCTGGTTGGCCACGGCCTTGATCGCGTCGGCCGCCGCGTCCGGGTCGAGGTACTGGCCGCCCGGCTTGAGCGGCTGGAGCTCTTCGTCCAGGTCGTAGCGCAGCGGGATGCCGGTGGGGATGTTCAGGCCCGCGATGGCCTCGTCCGAGACGCCGTCGAGGTGCTTGACGAGGGCGCGCAGCGAGTTGCCGTGCGCGGCGACGAGGACCGTCTTGCCCGTGCGCAGGTCCGGCACGATGGCGGACTCCCAGTACGGGATCATCCGCTTGACCACGTCGAGCAGGCACTCGGTGAGCGGCAGGTCCGGGCCGAGGTCCGCGTAGCGCGGGTCCGCGTCCTGGCTGAACTCCGTGCCGGGCGCGATCGGCGGCGGCGGGGTGTCGTACGAGCGGCGCCAGAGCATGAACTGCTCCTCGCCGAACTCGTCCAGGGTCTGCTTCTTGTTCTTGCCCTGGAGGGCGCCGTAGTGGCGCTCGTTCAGCCGCCAGTCCCGGCGGACCGGGATCCAGTGCCGATCGGCCGCGTCGAGGGCGAGGTTGGCGGTGCCGATCGCCCGCCGCAACAACGACGTGTGCACCACATCGGGCAGCACGCCCGCTTCGCGAAGCAGCACGCCGCCGCGCGTCGCCTCCTTCACGCCCTTCTCCGAGAGGGGGACGTCCACCCAACCGGTGAACAGGTTCTCCGCGTTCCACACGCTCTCGCCGTGGCGGAGCAGCACCAGGGTTCCGACAGCCATGGCCGTCAGCCTGCCAGATGAGCCTGCCCTGTTCACGCGGGTGGTCACTGTGACCTTGATCGGTGCAGCTCCAGGCACCCGGAAAGGCTCCGGAAACGGGACGGCTCCGGGCCAGGCCGTGATCGGCCCGGCCCGGAACGACCTCGACGGTCGGTCAGCCGCCCAGGTTGCCGAGGCCGCCGCCACCGCCCAGACCACCGAGGCCGCCGCCACCGAGGGCGCCACCGCCCACGCCGGACAGGAACCCGTTGAGCAGCGGGCTGACGATCGGCACGCCCTGGACGCCGGCGAGGCCACCGAGGGGCGACTTCTGGTCGACGGAGGGGACCGACTTCGACAGCTGGTCCAGCTCACTGGGGGACGCGTTGGCCCCCGGTGCCAAGAGCAGGACGACAGCAGTGGCGCCGACCGCGACGGCCAGCTTTCCGAGCATGCGCATGCGTATGTTCTCCGATGTGTGGATGCGTGTTTTGCACCCGACATGGTTGTGACAACCCGCCCATCCGGCACGGCAAGCAGCCGACAACAACACCATCGAGTGGCAATCACACCCATCCGCGCAAGATCGTCCGCGCGATGCGGTGAACCCGTGGATCAGGCCGGTGAGCTGGCCTCACGTGCCCGGAGGTCCTTGCGGAGGATTTTCCCGGAGGCGGACTTCGGGATCGCCTCGATGAATTCCACCACCCGCACCTTCTTGTGCGGCGCGACCTGGGACGCGACGAACTCCATCACGCCGGCCGCGTCGAGCGACGCATTCGGCTGGAGGACGACGAATGCCTTCGGCACTTCCTCACCGTCGTCGTCACGCACCCCCACAACGGCGGCGTCCGCGATTTCCGGGTGGGTCAGGAGCAGGGCTTCCAGCTCGGCCGGCGGCACCTGGTAGCCCTTGTACTTGATCAGCTCTTTGACCCGGTCCACAATGCTGACCAGACCGTCCGAGTCGATCACCGCCACGTCACCCGTGTGCAGCCAGCCGTCCTCGTCCAACGTCACGGCCGTGGCGTCCGGGTTGTTCAGGTACCCCTTCATCACGTTCGGCCCGCGGCACAGGAGTTCGCCTCGTTCGCCGACGCCGACGTCCTCGCCGGTCGCCGGGTCGACGAAGCGGCACTCCATGTTCGGCACGATCACGCCGACCGTGCCCACCGAGATGTCGTCACGGCTGTCCGGGATCGCGTGGCTGACCGGGCTCATCTCCGTCATCCCGTAGCCCTGCGACACCCGGCACCCGAGGCGCTTGGCGACGGCCGCCGCGAGGTCCACGTCCAGTGGCGCGGCGCCGGAGAAGATCGTGTCGACGCCGGACAGGTCGTACTGGTCGACCAACGGGTGCTTCGCCAACGCCACCGCCACCGGCGGCGCGATGTACACCCGGTCGGTCCGGTGGTCCTGGATCACCCGCAGGAACTCCGGCAGGTCGAACTTCGGCAGCGTCACCACCGTCGCGCCGACGTGCAGGCCGTTGTTCATGAGCACCTGCATGCCGTAGATGTGGAAGAACGGCAGCACGGCGAGGATCTTCGTCTCGGGACCGACGGCCAGCATCGGCCCGCACTGGACGATGTTCGCCACCAGGTTCCGGTGCGTCAGCATCACGCCCTTGGCGCGGCCGGTCGTCCCGGACGAGTACGGCAGCACGGCCACGTCCTCGGCCGGGTCGACCGACACCGTCGGCACCGGCTCGGTGTTGGCCAGCAACGACGACAGGTTCGGGTAACCCTCGGCCTGGTCCAGCACGACGACGTCGGAGATGCCGGCCTTCTCGGCGCCCGGCGCGGCGTTGGGCAGCAGCACGGACACCGTGAAGAGCATCTTCGCGCCCGCGTCGGCCAGCTGGTGCGCGACCTCGTCCGCCGTGTACAGGGCGTTGATGGTGGTCGCGGTGGCGCCGGCGCGCAGGATGCCGTGGAACACGACGGCGTAGTACGGGGTGTTCGGGCTGAGGATGCCGATGACGTCGCCCTTGCCGATCCCCCTGGCGGCCAGCGCGGCGGCCAGCCGGTCGACCGCGCCGGCCAGTTGGCCGTACGTCAGCGACGCGCCCGAGGTGCCGTCGACCAGCGCGACCCGGTCGACCCGGTCGCCGAGGTCCGCGAACAACAGCTCGTGCAGCGAGACGTCCGGGACCGCGACATCGGGGAACGGACTGCGGAAGACCATGCGGCTGCCTCATTCATCCGGGGGCCGTGATCCCGTCATCGTGAGTCAAGCCACACCGCCGGTCAAGGCCGGCGATGATCACCCACAGCGTTACTTAATTCGGCTAAGAACAACACGAATGGACTAGCGCCGGCTCTTGTGGTGATCGCCGACGATCTGCCAAGTTGGCAGGGCCTCGCGGGTCGGCTCCCACGCACTCAGACGACCGGCGCGGCACGAACCGCGGCTTGCCATCCCCCCGTCGGGCCGCGGCCCGCTTTGGAAAACCGGGCTCCCCCCGCCCGGCTCCACCGCAGCGGGGACTGTCGCGGGGCGGCTTGAGCTCGTGAATCCCCCTCTCTCCCAAGCCGCCCCGCGCTCCCGCGCGATGTTGCTCTCAGTAGACTTTTCGCCAGGAACGGCTACCCCGATAGGGCTACGGGGTCGCGGTCGTGACTGCGGGTTTCGCGGCTGCCCTCCGCCGCCGACGCCACCACAGGTACCCGAACGCCGGCACGCCGAGCACCACCGCGAACGGCAGCACGCCGCCCAGCACCACCAGCAGCCAGCTGAACGCCGCCAGCAACGCCTTCCAGCCACCGGCGAACGCGCTCAGGAAGTCGTCCTCCTCCTCCACCACGACCGCCAGCGCGCGCTGCGACGACATGACGACCGTCAACGTCGACATGGCGACTTGGCCCTTCAGCGTCTCGTACCGCCGCTGCAACGACTCCAGCTCGGACTGCCGCTTGGTCAGCTCGGCCTCGATGTCGGTGATCTCCGACGTGGTGGAAGCCCGGTCCAGCAGCCCGCGCACCCGCTCGACACTGGCCCGCTGGTTGGCCAACCGGGCCTCGATGTCCACGACCTGCTCGGTCACGTCCTCGGTCTGCAACTCACGCCGGCTGACCTCGACGCCGTCCAGCCGGCCGATGGACTCCAGCACCGGGTCCAGCCGGTCGCCGGGCACCTTCAACGTCACCGAAGCGGTCTGCGCCTGCGACTTCTCCTGCGCCGAGTACCCGCCCTCCGCAATGGCCAGGCCCTTGACCTGCGCCAACACCGCGGTGACGTCCGTCGCGCGCAAATCGATCGTCGCGGTGCGCACGAGCTGCCGGTTCTGCTGCGCCGACGAACCCGCCTGCTGCGCCTCGCCGGACCCGGCCTTGCCGGCGGACTCCTGCTTCGGTGTCCCGCCGCCCGGCTGCTGCTGCGCCGCCTGGGGCGCGGCCATGTCCGCCGACGACCCCGACGACATGTCCGATCCGCACCCGGCCAGCGCCACCACCGCGAACGCGGCGACCGCCAACCCCACCCGTCTGCCCACTTGCCCTCCCTCGGTTCACCGGTGGGACGGGACGCGGGCTCACCGCAGTTGCGCGGGCGCGATCACGATTCGGACACCAGATGGCGGAACGCCTGGAGGTTGGCCAGCGACTCGCCGCGCGAGACCCGCCAGTCCCACTCGCGCTGGATGGCGCCGGCGAACCCGATCTCCAGCAGCGTGTTGAAGTCGCCGTCGGCCGCCTCGACCACCTGCCCGAGCACGCGGTCCAGCTCGTCGGGCGTCACGGCGTGCGGCGCGACCCGGCCGACCAGGTAGATGTCACCGGTCGTGTCGATCGTGTAGTGCACGCCGTACAGCTTCGCGTTGCGCCGCAACAGGAACCGGTAGACGGCCTCGTGCGCCTCGTCGGGCTTGCGGCACACGAACGCCTCCACCACCAAGGCGTGCCTGCCGGCCACGAGCCAGCAGTTCGTCTGGAGCTTCTTCGTGCCGGGGAGGGTCACGAAGTACCGGCCCGGCCCCTTGCGGTCGTAGTCCAGCCCGCGTTCGTCCAAAGTGGACCGGATGACGTCGTCCAAGCCGTCCGGGCCCTGGTCCGGTTCCCCGCTCAAGCGAACACCTCCTCGCGGAACACATCGCGTGCCTCGGCGTACCCGGCGAGGAGTGAATCCGTCGTCCGGTCCCACGAGAACCGGCGGGCATGGCCGACGGCGTTGCCGGCCAGCTCCTCCCGGTACCCGGGGTGCAGCACGATGTCGGACAACGCCCGCGCCCACGGCTCCGCGTCGTGGCCGTCGACCAGCGCGCCGGACACACCGTCCCGAACGGCCACCGGCAGCCCGCCGACGGACGCCGCGACGACCGGCGTGCCGCACGCCTGCGCCTCCAGCGCGACCAGGCCGAACGACTCGTTGTAGCTGGGCACGGCGACCACGTCGGCCGCCTGGTACACCCGCGCCAGCGCCGCGCCGCCCTGCGGGGGCAGGAACCGCACCACGTCGGAGATCCGCAGTTCCGCCGCGAGCCGGATCAGCTGGTCGGGCGTCTTCATGCCCGAACCGGACGGCCCGCCGACGATCAGGACCACCAGCCGCGACCGCAGCCCCGGGTCGCGCGCGACCATCTCGGCGGCGGCGCGCAGCAGCACGTCCGGCGCCTTCAACGGCTGGATGCGCCCCACGAACGCGAGCACGAGCGACTCCGGCGCCAGCCCCAACGCGGACCGCGCGGCCTCCCGGTCACCGGGCCGGAACCGCTCCAGGTCCACGCCCGGCGGCACGACCAGCACCTTCGCCGGGTCCGCGTCGTACAGCTTGATCAGCTCGGTGGCTTCGACATCGGTGTTGGCCACCAGCCGGTCCGCCTCGGTGACCACCTGCTCCTCGCCGATCACCCGCATCCGGGGCTCCGGCATGTCGGACGCGGCCAGCGCCAGGTTCTTCACCTTCGCCAGGGTGTGCGCGGTGTGCACGAGCGGCACGGCCCAGCGTTCCCGGGCCAGCCAGCCGACCTGCCCGGACAGCCAGTAGTGCGAGTGGACGACGTCGTAGTGGCCGGGCTCGTGCCGTGCCTCGGCGCGCAGCACGCCCGCGGCGAACGCGCAGAGCTGGCCGGGCAGCTCCTCCTTGCCCAGACCCTCGAACGGGCCGGCCACCACGTGCCGGACCTTCACGCCCGGCGCGAGTTCGGCGACCGGCGGCAGGTCGGACGAGGTGGCCCGGGTGAAGATCTCCACCTCGATGCCGCGCTGCGCCATCCGCGTCGCGGTCTGCACGATGTAGACGTTCATGCCGCCCGCGTCGCCCGTGCCGGGCTGCTCCAGCGGCGAGGTGTGCACGGAGAGCACGGCGACCCGCTTCACCGGGAGACCTCCGCGACGAAGCCGGCCAGGTCCGCGGCGAAGCGTTCGGGCTGTTCGAGGAACGGGGAGTGTGCCGTCCGTTCGTAGCGGCGCAAGTCGGCTCCGGGGATCATGGCTGCCGCGAACTCGCCGGCGGCCGGGTCGACCACCTCGTCGGCGGTGCCGTGCACCACCAGTGTCGGCTTGTCGACCGACTTCAGCACGGCGGCGCTCTCGACGTCACGCTCGAACATCTCGCGGCGCACCCTCGGCGGGACGCGCAGGGCCGTGCCCAGCAGGCGTTGCACCAGCTCACCGGGCAGGCCGGGCGCCTGGTCGCGGCAGAACTCGGTCAACGCCGGCGCCGCCACCGCCGGGTCCTCCGACAGCGAGTCGGCCAGCGTGGCCTTCGACAACCGGCCGGTGACCCCGCCGGGCCGGTCCTTGCCCAGCTCGGTGATCGCGCCGACCAGCACCAGCCCGGACACCCCCGCCGTGCCGTGCGCGCGCAGGTAGTCGGTGATCACCAGCCCGCCGTAGGACCAGCCGACCAGCACCGCCGGCCTGCCGACGTGGTCGAGCACCGCTCTCAGGTCGGCGGCCCAGGCGGCCGACTCGCGGTAACCGCCCTCGGTGATCTCCGAGTTGCCATGACCACGCAGGTCGAGCGCGTACGAGCGGTACGACGGATCAGGCGGCCACACCTCCCCGGACTGGGCCCAACCGTGCACCAGCACGACCGCCGGGGCGTCCACCGGGCCCGACTCACGGACCGCCAGCCGGACGCCCTCGGCGTCGAGGAGAGTGTTCTGCACGATCTAGCTCAACGCTGTGGTCAGCCAGTCGCTTCCCGTCACAACCGAATTTGTGTCACAACGCGGACATGCTCTGCCATTGGGACCAAGGGATCTGCCAGTCGTACCAGTCGAACTGCGGCGGCAGCGTGGTGATCGAGCCGGTGACCTCGACCGGGTCACCCACGAGCGCGCTGTCGTAGTACGCCTTGGCGTCCGCCTCCAGCAGGTTCGCGCAGCCGTGCGAGGTGTTGTTCGTGCCGATGTTCGCGGCGTTGTCGTTGTTCTCGTGGATGAACTCGCCGTGGTTGGAGAACCGCACCGACCACTTCTTCACGACGTTGGTGTAGCCGTACTGGGGGTTGTCGAAGCTCCACGTGTCGAACTTCTGCATCACGACGAACGTGCCGTTCGGCGTGGCCAGGTTCGGGTCCGCGTCCTTGCCGAACGACGCTGGGTAGGACGCCACGGTCTGCCCGTCGCGCTGCACCACGAGCTGGTGCGACGGCGTGTCGATCTTCACGAGCTGGTGGCGGCCGATGGTGAAGTCGCTGGTCACGTCCGCGCGGCCGAACGCGCCGCCGCCGTAGGGGACGCCGTAGAGCTTCGCCTCGACGTGGATCTGGGTGTTCGCGGGCCAGTACTTCTCCGGCCGGTAGTGGACCTCGCGCGAGCTCAGCCACGCCCAGCTGCCCTGCACGCCCGCCGAGTTGGTGACGGTCAGCGCCTTCTCCACGGTGGCCCGGTCGGCGACGTCCGCGTCGAACTCGACCTTGATCGGGACCGCGACGCCCATCGTCTGGTTGTCGCCGGGGAACAGCGTGGCGCGCACCTGGACGGCCGGGTTGATCGTGGTGAACGCGCCCTTGAGGTCGACCGGCCTGCCGTCGGTGCCGGTGACCCGGCCCGCGTACGTGTAGGTCTTGCCGTAGCCCAGCGGCTCGGTGCTCGACCACGACTTCTTGTCGTCGGCGATCTTGCCCTTGACCGGCGTGCCCTCGGGGTTGGTGAGCGCGACCTCGTCGATGACGCCTTCGGCCACGGTGACCTGCGCCGGCACGTTCACCGGGACGTCGGCCGCACCGTCGGCGGGCGCGGTGGTGACCTTCGCCACGGGCGGGTTGTCGCCGCCCACCGGCTTGGCCGTGCCCTGTTCCACTTTCGCCGAGCAGCCGGCCACCAGGGCCAAGCCGATCAGCAGCGCCGCCACTGTCCTGTGCACGTTACGACCTCCTGATCGAAGGACGTTCCACGCGGCTTCCGGTGCGAGTGATCTGCGTCACACACATAGGATCACCTGCGTGAACCGTCCTATCGCAGTCGTGACCGGGGCCAGCGCGGGAATCGGTGAGGCCACCGCCCGCAGGCTCGCCGCCGAGGGATTCGAAGTGGTGCTCGGCGCCCGGCGAATCGACCGCCTCCAGGCTATCGCGGACGACATCGGGGGCACGGCCGTCGAGCTGGACGTCACGTCCGCGCCGTCCGTGGCGGCGTTCCTGGATGCCGTCCCCGCCGTGAACGTGCTGGTCAACAACGCCGGCGGCGCGCGTGGCATGGCCACCGTGGCGGAAGCCGACGAGGAGCACTGGCGGTGGATGTGGGAGACGAACGTCCTCGGCACGCTGCGGATCACCAAGGGCCTGCTGCCGAAGCTCATCGCCTCCGGTGACGGGCACGTGGTCACGGTGACGTCGGTCGCCGCCTTCGAGGCCTACGACAACGGCTCCGGGTACACGTCGGCCAAGCACGCGCAGTCGGCGCTGCACCGGACGCTGCGCGGCGAGCTGCTCGGGCAGCCGGTGCGGGTGACCGAGATCCTGCCGGGCATGGTGGAGACCGACTTCTCCGTCAACCGGTTCGACGGCGACGCCGAGCGGGCCGCCGCCGTCTACCAGGGCGTGACCCCGTTGACCGCGGACGACGTGGCGGACGTGATCGCGTTCGCGGTGACCAGGCCGGCGCACGTGAACCTCGACCAGATCGTGCTCAAGCCCCGGGCACAGGCGTCGGCAACCCGCGTGCACCGGGCGTGAGCAGGTCGACGTCGAGCTGGTCCAGCACCGGGCGGATGGGGTTGGCGAAGCCGCGCCGCGGGCTGCCGCCGCAGTAGAGGCCGACCACGAGGTTGGCGTCGTCGAGCAGGACGGCGCCCGAGTCGCCGTGGTCGGCGAACCCCGGCGTCTCGACCCTGATCTGGTCGTACAGGGTGCGGACGCCGAGGCCGACGCCGAAGTCCAGCCTGATCGCGGCGTCCGTGGAGGCGACCACGCCTTCGGTGACGGCCGTCGTCCGGCCGCGCTTGCGCACCCGTTGGCCGATCCGGGCCTCGGCCTGGCCCAGGACGGGACCGAGTTCGACCACGTCCAGCTGCACGCACGGCGTGGTGAGCATGATCGCGGCGGCGTCCACCGCGCCGGACAGGGCGGCCCGCGCCAACGCGCCGACGCGGTCGTGCACCGGGTGCCCGCCGTCGACCCGGGACGGGTGCACCATCGGGTCCCCGACCGCCCAGGCGTCGTCCACGCACGCCACGTGGAACGACGTCAACGCCATCACCATGTGCCGGCGGCGCGGCGTGACGAACGCGCCCAACGTCCCGGCGACCACGTAGTCGTCGACTTCGGGGACGTCCGGCGGCACGAACCGGATCGCCCGGCTCGGCCCGATCCCGATCCCGCCCAGCAGCAGCTCGTGCCGCTCCGCCCCGCTCACGCCTTCAGGTGACGCGATGGTGTGGTGCGGCGAGAACGAGTCCTCGACCACGTCGGTCGGCACGCCCAGCACGTCCGGCGGGATGGCGAACTGGGCGGCCGGGCCCTTGCGGCGGACGAACACCACGATGGCCGGCACACCCGTCGCCCTGCCGCCGACGGTCTTCTCACCGAGGTCGACACCCACCACACCGGGCCGGCTCAGGAAGTCGTCCTCAACCAGCTTCTTGATCGGCCTGATCGCCGCTCGCTCGTCGTCCGGGTAGGCCATGGCGACCTCCAACGGGTGCCCCTACCTCCATGAAACGCGCGCAGTGAGGTTTCGTCACACCCAGTCACCCATTCGGCTGTTCGGCCGACACGGTGGAGGGGTTCAGCGCAGGTCGCAGGCCACCAACACCGGTTCCGGGCGCAGCTCCACGCCGAACGCCGTCCGCACCCCGTCACGCACCTCGCGCGCCAGGTCCAGCAAGTCCTCGGTCGACGCCCCGCCGCGATTCGTCAACGCCAGGGTGTGCTTGCCCGACAACGCCACCCGGCCGCCCGGCCCGCGATACCCGCGGTGGAAGCCGGCGCGTTCGATCAGCCACGCCGCCGACAGCTTCGAGAACCCGGCGCCCGCCGGGTACGTCGGCACGTCCACGTGCGACCCGAGCCGCTCGGCGATCCGGATCAGCACCCCGGTCAACGTCGAGTCGTCCACCATCGGGTTGGTGAAGAACGAGCCCGCGCTCCACGTGTCGTGGTCCGTCGCGTCCAGCACCATGCCCTTGCCGCGCCGCAGTTCCAGCACCGCCTTGCGGGCCGCGTCAGCGGGCACCCGGTCGCCCTGGGTCACACCCAGCACCCGTGCCAGCTCGGCGTACCGGATCGGCGCGGACTGACCGCCCGCCGTCAGCGCGAAGCGGGCCCGCAGCACCACCGCGTGGTCCGTGCCCTTCAGCACGCTCGTCCGGTAGGCCAGCCCGAGCCCGTCCGCGGGCACCTGGTGCACCCGGCCGGTGCGGCGGTCCAGCAGGTCGACCGAGGTCAGGACCTGCGCCACCTCCACGCCGTACGCGCCGACGTTCTGCACGGGCGTGGCGCCGACCAGGCCGGGGATGCCGGACAGGCACTCCAGCCCGCCCAGGCCCTGCGCCACGGCCTCCGCGACGACCGAGTCCCAGTCCTCGCCCGCCTCCACGGTGAGCTGCACCAGCCCGTCGCCCAACGGGTCGAGCCGACGACCGGCCGTGCCGACCTGCACCACCGTGCCGGCGAACCCGGCGTCCGCGACCACGAGGTTCGACCCGCCGCCGAGCAGCAACAACGGCTCACCGGACGCGTCCAACGCGCGCACGGTCTCGACCAGCTCGGCGGCCGTGGTGGCGCGCGTGAACCTCGCCGCGGGGCCACCGAGCCGGAGCGTGGTGCACTCGGCCAGCGGCACACGGGTACTGGAGGGCGGGGTTGTCACGACCGTGAACGGTAGCCTCCGCGACATGGCACGCCGCATCGAGCACCGAACCACGTCCCGCCGGCCCGCGCGGGACGTGTACGCAGCGCTGGTGGACGAGACGTACCTGCGCGAACGGCTGGACGCGCTGGGTGGCACGGACCCGAGGCTGGTCGCCTTCACGACCACCGAGACGAGCACGTCGTACCAGCTCAGGCAGGGTGTGCCGGCCGACAAGCTGCCGTCGGTGGCACGCGGTCTGCTCGGCGGCGACCTCGTCATCGACCGCGCCGAGTCCTGGACCGAGGCCGGTTACGCGGGCACGGTCGAGGTCACGTTGAACGGCGTTCCGGGCCGTTTGGACGGCACGATCACGCTCGCCGACACCGCGAGTGGGAGTGAACTCACCCTCACGGGTCAGGTGAAGGTCGGCATCCCGCTCATGGGCGGCAAGCTGGAGACGTTGATCGCCGAGCAGGTCGCCCTGCTGCTGGACAAGGAAACCGAGTTCACCGCCGAATGGCTCGATCGCCACGCCTAGCCGCGGGCCGGGCGCGCGCGCTCGGCCTGCCCACGAGAGGCACCACCAACCCGAACCGCCTGCGCCGGGTCGACCGGTGGGTCGCGCACGCCTACCGCGACCTGCTGCTCTCCCACGACCAGCCGCTGGTGGTGGACCTCGGCTACGGGTCGTCGCCCATCACCACGGTCGAGCTGGCGTCCCGGCTGGGCAAGGTCAGCCCGGACGTCCGGGTGCTGGGCCTGGAGCTGGATGCGGACCGGGTCGCCGCGGGCAAGGAGGTCGCCGACCCGCCGCGGCTGGACTTCCGGCGCGGCGGGTTCGAGCTGGCCGGCGCCCGCCCGGTGCTGCTGCGCGCGTTCAACGTGCTGCGCCAGTACACCGAGGAGCAGGCGGCGGAGGCGTGGGACACCATGGTCGGCCGCCTCGCGCCGGGCGGGGTGTTGGTGGAGGGCACGTGCGACGAGATCGGCCGCCGCTGCTGCTGGGTCGCGTTGACCGCCGAGGGGCCGCGGACGTTCACCCTGTCGTGCCTGCCCGCCGATCTGGAAACGCCGAGCGACCTGGCCGAACGGCTGCCGAAGGCCTTGATCCACCACAACGTGCCGGGCGAGAAGGTGCACGCGCTGCTCAGCGAACTGGACGCGTGCTGGGCGACGTCCGCCCCGTTCGCCCCCTACGGGCCGCGCGCTCGCTGGGTGGAGTCGGTCCGGCTGCTGGCCGCGCGCGGCTGGCCGGTGCTGGACGACCGGAAGCGCTGGCGGCTCGGCGAGGTCACCATGTCGTGGGATGTCGTGAGTCCCTAGGCTTCGCGGCGTGGACCATGCCTATTTCGTGCAGCAGTTGAGGATCCAGTACGCCGCACTCCGGGACGCGGCGGTGGCCGCCGGGCCGGACGCGCCGGTGCCGACGTGCCCGGGGTGGACGGTGCGGGACCTGGTCGACCACATCGCGCTGGTGCACTCGTGGGTGGTGCGGGCGCTGCACACCGCGCCGGACGCCGAGCGGCCCCTCCCGGACGAGCGGCCCGCGGACTGGGACGAGCTGCTCGCGTGGTGGGAGGCGAAGTTCGCCGAGCTGGCGGACACGCTGGCCGGCAGCCCGTCGAACACGCCGGCGTGGACGTTCTCCGAGGCGAAGAACTACGGCTTCTGGTCCCGTCGCCAGGCGCACGAGACGGCGATCCACCGACTGGACGCCGAGCACGCGCTGCACGGCGCGGACGTGCCGTCGCTGCTGTTCGACGTGGAGTTCGCGGCGGACGGCGTGGACGAGTACCTGACCCGGATGCTGGTGCGCGCCGCCCAGCGCAAGCCGATCGAGTCGGCGGGCCGGGTGCTGTTCCACGCCGCGGACGCCGGTCGGGCCTGGGAGGTGCGGCTCACGCCGGGCGAGCCGCCGGAGGTCGGCCCGATCACCGGCTCGGCCACCGACGAGGACGCGACCGTCGCGGGCACCGCGGACGCGCTGTACCGGGCGGTGTGGGCGCGGCCGAGCGGAGCCATCACATCCGGTGACAGGTCACTGCTCGACGGGCTGCCTCGACCGTAGATACTTCGGTGGTGTCTCTGCCTGAACGACGCTATGTGATCACCTTCGGCTGCCGTGACCGGACCGGCATCGTGGCCAGGATCTCCTCGTTCCTGGCGGAGCAGGGCGGGTGGATCGTCGAGGCGGCCTACCACACCGACCCGACCACCAACTGGTTCTTCACCCGCCAGGAGGTCCGGGCGGACTCGCTGCCGTTCGGTGTGGACGAGCTGCGGACCCGGTTCACCGAGGTGGCCCGGGACCTGGGCGCGCTGCCCGGTTCGTGGCGGGTCACGGACACCGGCGAGCGCAAGCGCGTGGTGATCCTCGTGTCGAAGGACAAGCACTGCCTGTACGACCTGCTGGGCCGGGTGGCGGCGCAGGAGCTGGACGTGGACGTGTCGGCGGTCATCGGCAACCACGCCGGGATGGCCGGGATCACCAGGGCGCACGGCATCCCGTTCCACCACGTGCCGTTCCCGGTGAACGACCCGGAGGGCAAGCAGGCGGCGTTCGCGCAGCTGCGGCAGCTGGTCGACGCGCACGAGCCGCACGCGGTGGTGCTGGCGCGGTTCATGCAGATCCTGCCCGCGGAGCTGTGCGCGGACTGGGCCGGGCGGGCGCTGAACATCCACCACAGCTTCCTGCCGTCGTTCGTCGGCGCGCGGCCGTACCACCAGGCGCACGGCCGGGGCGTGAAGCTGATCGGCGCGACGTGCCACTACGTGACCGCGGACCTCGACGAGGGCCCGATCATCGAGCAGGACGTGATCCGGGTGGACCACGCCGACTCGGTCACCGACATGGTCCGCAAGGGGCGTGACATCGAGAAGGTCGTGCTGGCGCGCGGTCTGCGGTGGCACCTCGAAGACCGGGTGCTGGTGCACGGGAACCAGACCGTCATCTTCTAGTCGCTCGTTCCAGTCGCCGGCCGCCGGAAACGCGCGTGTGGGGCCGGTGCGGGTCGTAGGCTTCGCCGGTGCGCACCGAGTTCACCGATCCCGACCAGGTCCGCGCGGCGGGCGATCTGAAGCACGCCGTGCTGATCGGCCTCGACCTGAGCGACGAGGACCTGCGCGTGCCGATGGACGGCGCGCTGTTCCTCGGCTGCACGCTCTCGCCGGTCGGCCAACGGCGTGCGGCGGCGGCCGGTGCGCTGGTGTTCCCGGCGATCCCGAACCTGCCGTACGACGTGTACCGGTCGCGGCTCTACACGCCGGTCGAGCTGTTCGCCGGGTTCGACCCGGCCGACCCGCTCTCCTACGCGAAGACACCGGACGCCCTGATCTACCAGCACAGTCGGGCTCAGGGCCACAACCCGGACCCGCTGCACGCGCTGGCCGAACGCCTGCACGACCACGCGATCACCGACGCGTTGGCGGACGTCCTGATCGGCACGCCGGTCGCCGTGATGGGCGGCCACGCGCTGGGCCGTGACACGGACGGCTACCGGCGGGCGGTGCGGCTGGGCGCGGCGCTCGGCGAGGCCGGGTTCACCGTGCTGACCGGCGGCGGACCGGGCGTGATGGAGGCCGTGCCGCTGGGTGTGCGGATCGGCGTGGACGAGCCGACGTTGAAGGACCTGGCGCGCGCCCCGAAGTTCGGCGACGACGCCGCGTCCATCGGCCGCTGGATCGCCGCGTGCCCGACCGACCTGCCGGCTTTCGAGCGGCCGCGCACCATCGGCATCCCGACCTGGTTCTACGGCCACGAGCCGCCGAACCCGGCGTGCGAGCTGCACGCCAAGTACTTCGCCAACTCGGTGCGTGAAGAGGGCCTGCTCACCGTCGCGACCGGCGGCATCATCTACACGCCGGGCAGCGCGGGCACCGTGCAGGAGGTCTTCCAGGACTACTGCCAGAACCACTACGGCTCGGTCGGCCCGGCCGCGCCGATGGTGTTCCTGGGCAAGGAGTTCTGGGTGGACGAGGTGCCGGCCGCGCCGCTGGTCCGGAAGCTGGCCAAGGGCCGTGAGGCGGAACGGTGGATCCTCGTCACCGACGACGTCGACGAGGCCGTGGCCTTCCTCGGCGACTACCCGGGCGTCTAGCGGGCCAGGCCCAGGCAGTCGGCTCAGCCCACAAGGCCGTTGTCCGCTGCCCACTTCTCGAAGCCGCCGGGCAGGAACGGCAGGCGGTATTCGCCTTCGAGGAGGTGATCCGCCAGTTGAGCGACGAGACGAACGGTCAGCAGTCCCGAACGGATGCTCTCGCACAACAGCCCGAGCGTTCCGATGTGCTCGACGCCGTGACGATCCGCGACCTTCCGGGCCGCGGAGTCATCGACGACTGCGACCCCACCGCTGATGCTCGCCAACGCGAGGACGGCGGCTTCGCCACGATTGCGCTCCCTGACCACCAAGTACCTTGAGAACTTCGCGTACGCCTCCAGTTCGACCTCGCCGACCAGCTCCACAGGTTGGAGCCACGACGCGTCGACGACGAATTGCAGATGCGGATGGGAACCCACCCCAGCCCGAAGCTCGACCTCTACCGCATCCGGAATCAACGCGTCACGATCGTTGACGACGGCACGCAAGACGCCCGGCCACTGCTGTTTGGCGAAATGGCTCAGCGGGCCCGTATCGAGCACATGTGGCGGCGTCACCGCACGAACGTCCAGATCGCATCCTCGGGGAGCGGCTGCAACGGGGGCAGTGACGACTCTTCCCACGTGTCCAGCAGGAGGTCGATCGCGCGTGCAGACGAAATGGTCTCCTGACGGTACAAGCGCAGAACCGCCAGCTCGTACTCGCGCGGCAACATCGGCGGAGCCAGTTCGTCAGCCACGACGAGGTTCAACTCGACGATGTCCGCCCTCGTGGTCCGCGCACCTCGGACCAGGTGCGCTCCGCTGTGGTCGATCACAGTCAGCTCGACCAGTCGCCGGGCGAGAGTGGACATGTCGACTCGGTAGTAACTCGCCACCCGAACCGCCGCTGTCCGCACATCGTCACCGCTGTCGACACATCGGTTCCACATCCCGGTCACACCTGGTTCCGGCAACAGGAGCGCGCGCGCGAACCGATCAAGCCTGGCTTCCCAGCTTTCCGGGTCGAGACTCTCCGCGACGCGCCAGTCGACGGCGTATTCGTCGGCCAGGAGATAGTGGGCGAACTCGTGTGCCACGGCCAGCCGGCGACGTCCCACCTGGAGGTCGCCGTTGACCAGTGCGATTCCTCCACGTTCGAGCATCACCGATGCCGCGTCCGCCGAATCCGCGCCGAGTCTCAAAGCGAATACGAGGAGCCCTTGGGGGGCGACCACCTTCGCGATCTCCTTGACCGGCTCCTGATCGTCCAGTCCCAACAAGGAACGGGCGTGCCGGGCCATCGCCTCGACCTCGGCGTTCGTGGTGGGACGCATGAACGGATCGACCGTCACGAGACCGGCCTTCTTGTCCTCGGCCAGGACGAACTCGACATCTCGGACGATGCGCTCGATCACCGTGTCGATCACAGGGCTCGCCGCGCCGGGTTCCCTGAGATTGCGGTGGGAGAGGATCGCCGGAGGCGCGTCGTCGAGGAACCACTCGATGCGAACCCCGAGTTCGTCGGCGATCCGGGCCAACTGCAGCGCTGACACCCGCTGGAGGCCGTTCTCGATCTTGTTCATGGCAGGCCGACCCAGCGAGACCGCAGTCGCAAGTTGCTGTTGGGTGAGCCCCGCGCGGCTCCTGGCCTCCGCTATCCGGCCGCCCAAGGTCTTCGCGTCAATCGGCACGTGTTCGATTCTAGAACATCGAGGCAACCGTCGGGCCTCACGAACGGGCGAAACAGGGCTAGCGGGCGAGGCCGTCCACGACCTCGGCGCCGGGAAGCTTCGCCAGCACCTCGCCCGGCACGAGCAGCTTGCTGCCCCGGATACCGCTGCCGATCACCAACTCCGGCGCGGCGGCAACCTCGGGCGACAGCAGCACCGGCCAGTCCGCGGGCAGGCCGACGGGCGTGATGCCGCCGTACTCCATGCCGCTGAGCGACACCGCGTCGTCCATCGGCGCGAACGACGCCTTGCGCGCGTCCAGCCGACGTCGGACGACACCGTTCACGTCCGCCCGCGTGGTCGCCAGCACGAGGCACGCCGCGTACCGGACGGTGTCCCCGCGCTTGCCCGCGACGACGACGCAGTTCGCCGACGCCTCCAACGGCGAGCCGTAGTGCGCGCAGAACTCGGCCGTGTCCGCCAACGTGGGGTCGATCTCCGCGACCGCGAACCGCGCGCCGTCCGCCATCGACCGGAGCGCGGCGGCGACCGGACCGGCCACGAGGTCCAGCCGGTCGAGCGCGGGCACGGGGGTCAGGGTTCCTGCGATGGTCCACACACCGACCATCCTGCCGGCTCGCCTTGACGTTGACGTTACGTCAACCTCTAGCGTGGTCCGCACAGGAGGGGAGCACGGAAATGGCCTGGTCGATCGCACAGGTGGCGCGGATGTCGAAGGTGACTTCGCGGACGCTGCGGCACTACGACTCGATCGGCCTGCTCGAACCGGCGTGGATCGGCGGCAACGGCTACCGGTACTACGAACAGGAGCAGCTGCTCAAGCTCCAGCAGATCCTGCTGCTGCGCGACCTGGGACTCGGCCTCGACACCGTCGCCGAGGTCCTGGACGGGCGGCACTCGACGGTCGCCGTGCTGCGCAACCACGCGCGGCGGTTGACGAAGGAGCAGGAACGGCTGGTGAGGCTGGCCAAGACCGTGACCCGGACGATCGAGAAACTGGAAGGGGGTTATCGCATGAAGATGGAAGAGCTGTTCGACGGCTTCGACCCGGACCGCCAGGCCCGCTACGAGGCGGAACTGGTGGAGCGCTACGGGGACCAGGCGCAGGAGCACATCGACGAGGGCAAGCGCCGGATGCAGGGCTGGTCCAAGTCCGACGCCGACGGGTTCATGGCGGAGTGGCGGTCGATCTACCAGGCGTACGCCGGGCTGTTCGACGCCGGTGTCGCGGTGGACGCGCCGGAGGCGCTGGACGTGACCGACCGGCATTTCCGGTGGCTGAGCCTGAGCTGGACGCCGAACCGGGAGTCCTACACCGGGCTGGGTCAGCTGTACGTCGACGCACCCGAGTTCAAGACGCAGTTCGACGCGCACGCCGAGGGCTTCGGCGAGTACGTCCGCGACGCCATCGCGGCCTACGCGCAAGCACGCCTCTAGAGGGGTGTCCACGGGGAGGTGCACATCCCCGTGGACGGGTCCTTCAGGGAGTCAGGAGGGTCAGAGGCCCTGCAACCCGAAGGCCTTCAACGCCTCGCGGTTGAACGCGGGCAGGTCGTCCGGCTTCCGGCTGGTCACGAGCGTCCAACCCCCGCCGCCGGACACGCACACCTCGCTGTCCTCCCACTCACCGCCTGCGTTGCGGATGTCGGTGGCGAGGCTCGGGAACGACGTGAGCTTCTTGCCCCGCACCACGTCCGCCTCCACCAGCAGCCACGGTCCGTGGCAGATCGAGGCGACCGGCTTGCCCGCGGCGACGTGCTGCTTCACGAACTGCACCGCGTCGCGGTCCAGCCGCAGGATGTCCGCGTTGGCAACCCCACCCGGGATCACCACGCCGTCGTAGTCCATCGGGTCCGCGTGCGCGAACGGCACGTCCACGGAGAACGTGTCGGCGGGCGTCAGGTGGTCGAACCCCTGCACCTGCCCGAGTTTGGGCGCGAGCAGCCTCGGCAGCGCACCGGCCTTCTCCACGTGCTGCCAGGGATCGGTCAGCTCGACCTGCTCGATGCCCTCCGTGTCGACCAGGAATGCGATCTTCTTCTGTTCGGCCATGTGCTTCGGCTACCCGCGCAGGAAGTCGAGCAACCACCCGCGGACGTCACCCCGATGGGTCGTCCAGGACGGCACGAGCTCCAGCCGGCCGTTCGGGAACGACGCCGCCACCTGCTTGGCCACGTCTTCCGGGTGCAGCGGGTCACGGGTCGCGCCGACCACCAGCACCGGGGCCGTGACCTGGGACAACGCCGCACGGTCGGCGACCGCGACCTGGCCGGGCAAAGCGGCCAATGCACCGTCCAGACGGGCGAACGCACGACGCCGCTCGGCCTGGTAGTCGGGCGGGCCGCCGACGGCGGTGATCGCGTCCTCGCGGTCGAGCACCGGCCTCGGCTCGTCCAGCACGGAGGGCAGCAGCAACGCCACCCGGTCGAACGCGTCGGGTTCCCCGGCCAGCAGGGTGAGCAGCGCGCCCGCCGTCAGCGACACGCCGATCGCTTGCGTCGCACCGGTTTCACGGGCGACTTCACGCAGGTCGGCGGCGATCCGCCGGTAACTCCAGTACCCCTCGGGCGCGTCCGGGGCGTCGCCGTGCGAGGGGAGGGTGACCACGACTTTCGTGCCCGGCAGGCCGGACGTGGGCAGACGGGCTTCACCGGGTGTCGCGCCCAGGCCGTGGCCGACGAGCGTGACCGGCGTTCCGGAGCCGAAGCTCCGGAACGTCACCACCGGGGGCCGCGCTGGACCTCGATCAGCCGCGGCCGGACGTCGACCACGTACACCGTGACCGCGACCAGCCCGGCGAGCCAGAACATGGCGCCGGCGGAGAACGGGTGGAACAGCAGCAGCGCGAACGCGCCACCGCCCGTGATGCCGAGCCACGCGGGCTTGGTCATGCGCTCGGCCGCGGTGTAGGCGTCCGCCCGCTGCGACAGCGCGTGCGCGAACGCGAACACGCCCATGACCAACGCGGCGTAGTACGCCGCGAACATGACCCACAGGTCCAGGTAGAGCGGGCTGAACGGCGGGAATGAGGGCAGCACGAGTCCAGCCTACGTGCGTTCGGCGTCCCCGGTACAGCGGAACGGGGCGTCCCTGCAGGGACGCCCCGCACCGGTTCGGTCACTTCGTGGTGTCGGTGGGCTTCTTCGCCGCGGTGGAACGGGTGCCCGTGGCCTTGGGCGCCGTGGTCTTCGTGGTGGCGGGCTTGGTCACCACGGCCGGCTTGCGCGGCGCGGGCGCGGTGCGGTCGGCCGCCTTGCGGGTGGTGCCACGCACCTCCTCGGCGACGTCACCGCCGACCTCGACCACCGTCTCGGCCAGCTTCTCGCTCGCGTCGTCCAGCTCGCCGGCGACCTTCTCGCCGACCTCGCGGGTGCGGCGGGTGACCTTGCCGAGCACGTCGTCGGCCATCACGCGGGCGTCTGCGGCGGCGGCCTCGGTGCGCTTCTGCGCGTTCTCGACGGCTTCCTCGACCTGGTGCAGCGCCTTCTGGAACTGCGGCTGGGTCTTCAGCTTCTCCAGCGCCTCCTCGCCGTGCTGGGCGAGGTACTGGTAGAGGTTCAGGGCCGACTGCGTGTACGCGTCGACGACCTTGCGCAGCTCCGCCGGGTCCAGCTTGTCCAGCAGGTCCTTCTTCAGGTCGGCCGACTCGGCGGCGTTGCGCGCCTCTTCGGCGCGCTCACGGGCCTTGGTGAGCGCGTCGATGACGGCCTTCGCGGCCAGGTCACCGGCGCCGAGCGCGGCGAGCAGCGGGGTGCGGGCGGCGGCGACGGCCTGCTCGCCGGCCTTCCGCAGCTCCTCGGTGGTGGGCATGTTCGGCATGGAGATCACTCCTCCGGCTTGGTCTGGTTTGCGGCGGTGTTCTCCCGCCGGAATGACTCGTAGACGTCGAGCAGCACCTGTTTCTGCCGCTCGGTCAGGTCAGGGGCGGTGACGATGGCGTCCGTGAGGGCGCCGCCCTCCCGCTGCTCCAAGATCCCGGCCTCGACGTACAGCGCCTCCGCCGAGATCCGCAGCCCCTTGGCGATCTGCTGCAAGATCTCCGCGCTCGGCTTGCGCAGCCCGCGCTCGATCTGGCTCAGGTACGGGTTGGAGACCCCGGCGAGCTTGGCCAGCTGCCGCAACGAGATCTTCGCGGTGTTGCGCTGCTCGCGGATGTACTCGCCGATGTCGCGGCCGAGTTCGGCCACCGCCTTGTCGATGGACTTGTCCAAATTTGCGGCACCTCCTCGATCCGTATTCGACGGTACGCGGAGGTGCTAGCTGTTGCAAGCGCTCTGCTAGCGATCCGGCCGTGTGCTCGACCACAGCGCTACGGTGGTGGCGTGGACTTGGCGGCGGACCTGCGCGGACAGCTCGTCGACTCGCTGGTGGCCGCCGAGGTCATCCGCGATCCGCGCTGGGCGGAGGCGTTTCGGCAGGTCCCGCGGCATGCGTTCCTGCCGGGGTTCTTCGTGCAGCGGCCGGACGGCACGTGGGAGCCGGTGACGTCCGCGCACCCCGACCACCTCGCGCTGGTGTACCGGAACGAGGTGTGCGTGACCCAGCTCGACGGCGACGACCGGGCGTGGGAGCAAGCACTGGCGAAGGACGCCGTCATCGGGGTACCCACCAGTTCGTCGAGCATGCCGACGATCATGGCGATCATGCTGGAGGCCCTGGCCGTCACGCCGGGGAACCGCGTGCTGGAGATCGGCACCGGCACCGGCTACAACGCCGCCCTGCTCTGCCACGTGCTCGGCGACGGTCTGGTGACGTCGATCGACGTGGACGCCGGAGTGCTGGCGCGGGCCGAGTCCCGGCTCACCGGTGCCGGCTACCACCCGAGGTGCGTGGCGGGCGACGGCGAGCAGGGGTACGCGCCTCGTGCGCCTTACGACCGCATCCTCGGGACGTGCGCCGTGTCCCGGATTCCTTCGGCGTGGCTGGCGCAGACCGCGCCGGGCGGGCTGATCGTCACCACGTTCAACCGGCCCATCGGCGCCGGGTTGGTCCGCCTGACCGTCCACGACGGCCAGGCCACCGGGCGCGTGCTGCTGGAGGACGGCCGCTTCATGCCGCTGCGCGCCCACCGCCAGTCATGGGCGGACGAGGCCCTGGTCGACGCCCTGACCGCGCCGGCGACGGAATCCCGGACGACCCTGCTGCCGTCGCGTGCCGTGGTGGACCCGTCCAGCGGCTTCGAGTTCTTCGCCGGCCTGGCGTTGTCCGAGGTCGCGATAGCCGCCGACCCGATCCGCCTGGTGCACCCGGACGGCTCGTGGGTCCGGCACCGGGGCGCGGTCGTGGACCAGGGAGGCCCGCGCGCCTTGTGGGACGAGGCCGAAGCCGCCTACCGCCAGTGGCGGGCCCTCGGCAAACCCCGCCGCCACCAGTTCACCTTCACCGCCACCCCCACCGACCAGTACTTCGCCCTGGACGGCACCCTCCACACCTGGCCCCTCCCCTGACCCCACATCCCCGGGCGGTCAGTCGAGCAGTTCCTCCAGGAAGCTGCGGCGGCGGGGCTGGGGGTGCGGGTAGCCGTACTGGCCGGGGTACTGGGCGGGGTACTGGCCGGGCGGGTACGCGGGTGGCGGGGCGGGCGCGGTGCCGGGTGGTGGCTGGTACGGGGGTGGGGCGCCGCCGGGCTGGACGCCGGGTACCCGGGTGCCGGGCGGCGGTTGGTAGGGCGGTGGTGGGCCGGCGGGTTCGGCGGGCGGTGCTGGTGCCGGTGCCGGTGCCGGTGCTGGTGCTGGTGCTGGTGGAGGCTGGTACGGGGTCGGCTGGGCCGGGGTGGATGGGGCGGCAGGCGGCTGCTCGCCCTCCACGGGTTCGGCACCCTCGACAGGCTCGGTGGGTCCGGCGGGCTCGACGGGGCTGGTGGGCTCGACGGGGCTGGTGGGCGCGGCAGGGCTGGTGGGCGCGGCAGGGCTGGTGGGCTCGGCGGGCGCATGGGCCTCGACCGGGACCTGGCCTGCGAGAGGTGCGTGCATGGTCTGGTCGTGCGCCGGCGCCGGGTCGTACGCCGGCGGGCCGGGCACCGGAGTCATGGGCACCGGAGTCATGGGCACAGGGGTCATGGGCACAGGCGTCATCGGTACGGGGACGCCTTCCGGCCGGTACGGCTGGGCGTAGTGCGCACGTTCGGCGGCGATGATCTGCTCCAACTCGCCACCGTCCAGGAAAACGCCCTTGCAGTTCTCGCACTGCTCAACGTGCACGGAACCGCGGCTGATGGTCTGCATCAGGTCCTGGCATTTCGGACAGATCACAGATCCGAGGGTACGCACGACACAGGGGTGACGGTGTCACCACCATCCGTCACAGGTCCGTCATGATGCGTTGGTGTCCAGATTCCGCCAGCGGGCCGTCCTCACCGGATGCGTGCTGGCCGCCGTGCTCGCCGCGGCCGGCCTGTTCGTCACCGACTACGGCATCGCACCCGAACTGTGGCTGACCGGCCTCGCCCTCGGCTTCCTGGCGCTGCTCGCCGCCCTGGACCCGTGGGTGCACCGCAAGCGCGCCGCGGGCCTGGCCACCGACGACAACCTCGACGCCGCCACGACCGCCCTCGCGCACGCCCTGCACGCCCAGTGGAACGAGGAGTGCCGCGCCCGCGGCCTGCACGACAACCTCCTCGACGTGCACTGGAGCGCCCTCCAGGACGGGCAAGGCGAACCCGGCCACAGCGACGCGGTCGTCCGCGCGTTCCAGCGCAGCCCCCGCATGGTGTTCCTCGGCGAACCCGGCGCGGGCAAGAGCACCACGGCCATGCTCCTCACCATGGGCCTGCTCGACCGCCGGACGGACGGCCCGGTGCCGTTCCTCCTCCCCCTGTCGACCTGGGACCCGAACGCGGAGGACGTCCGCACCTGGATGACCCGGCGGCTGTACGAGGACCACCCGGCCCTGCGCAACACCGAGCTGTACGGCAGCTACGCGGGTGACCTGCTGGTCGAGCAGCGCCGCGTGTTCCCGGTGCTGGACGGCCTCGACCAGATCCCAGCCGAACACCGTGCCGCCGCGCTGGACCGCATCAACCGCGCGTTCCCCGGCTCGCACCCGCTGGTGCTGACCAGCCGCACGGACGAGTTCGCCGAAGCCGGCAACCCGGTCCGGGGCGCGCAGGTCGTCCAGCTCCAGCCGCTCGACCAGGAAGAGATCGCGGGCTACATCCGGGCGGTCTCGGACCCCGTCACGGCGGCGCGCTGGGAGCCGATCTTCCTGCACCTGCGCGACGAGCCGGACGGTCGGCTGGCCGACGCGCTGTCCACGCCGCTCGCGGTGTGGCTGGCGGGCATCGTCTACGGCTACGGCGAGCCGAGCGAGCTGCTGGACCGCGGCCGGTTCCCGGATCGCCGCGCGGTCGAGGACCACCTGGTGGACCGGTTGGTCAGCAGCGCGTTCGGTGATCGCGGCATCGCACACCAGGCCCGCGCGAGCCAGGTCTGGCCACGCGACAAAGCCACCCGCTGGCTCACGTTCCTGGCGGACCAGATGCGCGAACGCGGCGTGCTCGAACTGGGCTGGTGGGAGCTGCGCCGGTCGGTCGGCGCCGTGTGGCTGGCGCTGCTCGGCGCGATCGCGCTGGGCGCCATCGGCGGGTTCGGCGTCATGTGGCTGATGGCGTACGCGAGCACGCCGAAGCTGGCCCCGATCACCGGTCTGGCCGCCGGACTCGCGGTGGCCGTGGCCGCGCTGTACGCGTCGAGCGACCGTGCGCCGAAGCCCCGGCTGGGTGTGTGGCGCAGTCTCGTCGTGGTCAGCGGCGTGCTGGGCACGGCGGCAGGTCTGGTGTTCGGCGCGTTGTACGGGCCGGCAGCCGGTCTCGTCGTCGGGCTGGGCATCGCGGTGGCGGTGGCGCTGCGGTTCTCGTTGGCCAGCAGCGCCGAGTTGAGCCACCCGTCCAGTCCGAAGTGGACGATGGCGCAGGACCGGATCGCGGTGTGGACCGGGTCGCTCGTGCTTGCCGTGGTGTTCGGCGCCGCCGCCGGTCTGGTGTTCGGGCCGACCCAGACGGGCATGGTCGGGCTTGGCCTGGCGTCCGGTCTGATGCTCGGCTTCACGCTGTCCGTGCTGCACCTGCGCTGGTGGTGGTTCACGGTGGCGCGGATCTGGCTGGCGCTGCGCGGGAAGCTGCCGTGGGAGCTGATGGAGTTCCTGGAGGACGCGCGCAAGCTCGGCGTGCTGCGCCAGGCGGGCGCCGCCTACCAGTTCCGGCACGCCCTGGTGCAGGACCGGCTGGCGGGCGCCCGCCCGGCGGAGGTCAAGTCAGACGCTTAGCTTCCGCAGCCGGCTGATCGCCTCGTCCAGCACCTCGTCGCGCTTGCAGAACGCGAACCGCACCAGGTGCCGCCACTCGTCGGGGTGATCGGTGAACACCTGCACCGGCACGCCCGCGACACCGATCCGCTCCGGCAGCTCCCGGCACAGCTGCGCGCCGTCGGTGAAGCCGAGCGGCCGGACGTCCGCGGTGATGAAGTACGTGCCCTCGCTCGGCCGCACCGAGAACCCGGCCTCGGTCAGCCCGCCGGACAGCCGCGACCGCTTGTCCTGCAACGACGTGCGCAGGCCCTCCACCCAGTCCAGCTCGTTGCGCAACGCGTGCGCCACGGCGGGCTGGAACGGCGCGCCGCCGACGAAGGTCATGAACTGCTTGGCCGCGCGCACCGCGCCGACCAGCTCCGCCGGACCGCACGCCCAGCCGATCTTCCAGCCCGTGCAGTTGAACGACTTGCCCGCGCCCGAGATCGTGACGGTCCGCTCCGCCATGCCGGGGAACGTCGCCAGCGGCACGTGCGCGAGGCCGTCGAACACCAGGTGCTCGTACACCTCGTCGGTGATCGCCACGATGTCGTGCTCGACGCACAGCGCGGCGACGGCGGCCAGCTCCACGTAGTTCAGCACGGTCCCGGTCGGGTTGTGCGGCGAGTTGAGCAGCAACGCCCTGGTCCGCGGCGTGATCGCGGCACGCAGCGCGTCCACGTCCAGCCCGAGCCGCCCCGTGCCCGGCTCCTCGACCAGCCCGACGGTCCGCCGCGTCGCGCCGGCCAACGCCACGGACGCCGCGTACGAGTCGTAGTAGGGCTCGATGAGCACGACCTCGTCACCGGGCTCCACCAAGGCGAGCAACGAGGCCGCGATGGCTTCCGTCGCGCCCACCGTGACGAGGATCTCGGTGTCCGGGTCGTAGTGCGTGCCGTAGCGCGCCCGGTGCTCGGAGATCGCGTTCCGCAGCTCCGGCATGCCCGGACCCGGCGGGTACTGGTTGAGCCCGGCGTCGATGGACGCCTTGGCCACTTCAAGCATGCCGACCGGGCCGTCGGTGTCCGGAAAACCCTGCCCGAGGTTCACCGCCCCGGTCCGGTTCGCCAACGCGGTCATCTCCGCGAAGATCGTCGAGGTGAACGGCCGCATCCTGGGGACTAGCGCTGGTACCCGCACAAGCCCGAATCTTCACGGACAATGGCGGCGTGGAGCAACTGACCGCCGCTGACCAGCTCAAGCGCCAGGGCTTGCGCCGGATGAAACTCGTGGCCACCGGATTCTTCCTGGCCGCGACCGTGATCTTCGTCGTGGCGCTGTTGTTCGAGGACGGCGGCCCGGCGTGGATCGGGTACGTGCGGGCCGCGGCCGAGGCGGGCATGGTCGGCGCGATCGCCGACTGGTTCGCCGTGACAGCCCTTTTCCGCAGGCCACTGGGCCTGCCGATCCCGCACACGGCGATCATCCCGAGCCGCAAGGACACCTTCGGCGACGCGCTGGGGTCGTTCGTCGGGACGAACTTCCTGTCCGAGGCGGTGGTGCGGGACAAGCTGCGGCGGGTCGGCATCGGCCGGCGCCTCGGCGAGTGGGTCGCCGAACCGGCTCACGCCGAGCGGGTGACGTCCGAGGTGGCCAACGTGGTGCGTGGCGCGGTCACCGTGCTGCGGGACGACGACGTGCAGGCCGTGGTCGAGCAAGCGCTCGTGCGGCGGTTGGTCGACCAGCCGTGGGGTCCGCCGCTGGGCAAGCTCCTCGGGCAGGTGCTCACCGACGGGGCGCACCACAAGCTGGTGGACCTGATCTGCGACCGGGCGTACGACTGGGTGCGGGACAACTACGACAAGGTCATGGGCGTGGTGTCGGACCGGGCGCCGTCGTGGTCGCCGAAGTTCGTGGACTCGTTGCTCGGCGACAAGGTCTACGGCGAGCTGATGGACTTCGCGTGGGCGGTGAAGACCGACGGCAACCACCCGATGCGGCTGGCGGTGGACCAGTTCCTGATCGAGTTCGCGGGCGACCTGCGGACCGACCCGGCGACGATGCAGCGGGCCGAGCAGGTCAAGCAGCAGCTCGTGGAGCACCCGGACGTGCAGCGGCTGATCGGGTCGGCCTGGGGCACGGCGAAGAAGATGCTGCTCGACGCGGCCGAGGACCCGTCGTCCGAGCTGCGCAAGCGCGTCCGCGAGGGGCTGATGTCGTTCGGCCGCCGGATGGTCGAGGACGAGTCGATGCGGGCGAAGGTCGACGGGTGGCTCGAAGGCGCGGCGGGGTACGTGGTGACCAACTACCGCGACGAGATCACCACGCTGATCACCGACACGGTCGAGCGCTGGGACGCCGAGGAGACCTCGCGCAAGATCGAACTCCAGGTCGGCCGCGACCTCCAGTTCATCCGCATCAACGGCACGGTCGTGGGCGCGCTGGCCGGCCTGGTGATCTACACCGTCTCCCAGCTCGTCACCTGACCGTCACGCTGAGGGCGCGCCGCTCCCGCCAGTTGCGCGCCTTCTCCCGGTTGCCGCACGTCTGCATCGAGCACCAGGTGCGCGAGCGGTTGCGCGAACGGTCGAAGAACGCCCACCGGCAGTCGTCCGCCTGACAGATCTTGAACCGCTCCCACGACCCGAGCACCGCCAGCCGTGCCGCCGCGCCGAGCACCGCGCCGAGGGCGTCGGTGCTGGACATGGTCGGCACGCCGTGGCTGAGATCGACGCGGACCAGGCCCGCGGCGGGAGTGGGATCGGGTCCGTCGTGCGGTTCACCCAGCGAGGCCCGCAGCGACGCGCGGGCGGCGCGGACTTCCGCCGGATCACCCGCCCGGCCGAGGCCGCGTTCGGTGACCCAGGCGCGCCAAGCGGCGGCGCTGTCCAGGACGTCCGTGCCGAGTTCGAGATCTCGGGTGTTCAGGAAAGCGAGCAGCAGCTCCACATCGTGTTCCGCATCGCCGGCTCGACCCTGCGTGAAAGCCGCGTGGTCCCAGCCGGCCGCCAGACCAGTCACCCCTCCACTGTAGGCGTCGAAAGGTCGCGATGTGGCGAAGTAACCGTCAAACGATTGTCACCGGTTAGCCCGACCGCCGCACCGGACGACCGCGTACGCTGGGCCGTTCGAGCTATGAACCCCGTGTATACCCGGTGTGTATAGTCGCCCACATGTCGATCGGACACACCCTGCTTGGCCTGCTGGAAAAGGGCCCGAGCCACGGATACGACCTGAAACGGGCCTACGACGAGCGCTTCGGCCAAGACCGGCCGCTGCACTACGGGCAGGTTTACACAACGCTCTCGCGGCTGCTGCGCAACGGCCTGGTCGAAGAGGCCGGAGTCGAGTCGGGCGACGGTCCGGAGCGCAAGCGGTACGCGATCACGGACGCCGGCGTGACGGATGTGGAGCACTGGCTGGGCACGCCGGAGAAGCCGGAGCTCTACCTCCAGAACACGCTCTACTCGAAGGTAGTGCTGGCCCTGCTGTCCGGTCGCAGCGCGGACGACGTGCTCGACGTCCAGCGCGCCGCCCACCTGACCACGATGCGCGAGCTGACCAAGCGCAAGGCGCACGGCGACCTCGCCGACCAGCTGATCTGCGACCACGCCCTGTTCCACCTGGAAGCCGACCTGCGCTGGCTGGAACTCACCGCCGCGCGCCTCGGCCAGCTGAAGCGGGCGGTGACCCGATGAGCGAAACGACACCGGACACGATGGCGGACACGGCACCCGAGACCATGGCACCAGACACGACGGCACCCGACGCGGCACCGCAGCCGGCACCCGTGAAAGCGCTGCTGGAGGCCGTCGACCTGCACAAGGCGTTCGGTCCCACGCCCGCGCTCGACGGCGCCGGACTGAGCGTGCACGCGGGCGAAGTGGTGGCCGTGATGGGTCCGTCCGGCTCGGGCAAGTCGACCCTCCTGCACTGCCTGGCCGGCATCCTCACACCGGACCGGGGCACGGTCCGCTACCGCGACGTCGAGCTGAGCGCGATGGGCGACGGTCCGCGCAGCGAGTTGCGGCGCACCGACTTCGGCTTCGTGTTCCAGTTCGGCCAGTTGGTGCCCGAGCTGACCTGCCTGGAGAACGTAGCCCTCCCGCTCCGGCTCGGTTCGGTGAAGCGCAAGGAAGCCGAGTCGCGCGCCCGCGACTGGCTGGAACGGCTGGAAGTCGCCGACGTCGCGGACAAGCGCCCCGGCGAGACGTCCGGCGGCCAAGGCCAGCGGGTCGCGGTGGCACGCGCCCTCGTGACAGGTCCGCGCGTGGTGTTCGCCGACGAACCGACCGGCGCGCTGGACTCGCTCAACGGCGAGCGCGTGATGCAACTGCTCGTCACCGCGGCGAAGGAGACGAACGCGGCGGTCGTCCTGGTGACGCACGAACCGCGCGTCGCCGCGTACTCCGACCGCGAAATCGTGGTCCGCGACGGTCAGTCCCGCGAGATGGAGCCGACCCCGTGAGGCAGTGGGTTTCCGACCTCGCGCTCGGCGTCCGGCTGGCTCTCGGCGGCGGGCGCACGTCGTGGGTCCGGCTCGTGTTGACCGGCCTGGGCATCGGCATCGGGGTGGCCGTGCTGCTGACCGCGTCCTCGGTGACGACCGTGCTGTCCGAGCGCGCCGAGCGGCAGGCCGTCCGCGAGCCGATCACCAGCGAGACGACCGGCGCGGAGCAGACTTCCGGTGACGTCCTGTACTCGACGATGTGGGACAGCGCGTATCGGGGCGAGTCGATCGCCGGCTACTTCGTGAAGGGCAGCGGCCCGGACGCGCCCGTGCCGCCGGGCATGTCGAGGGTGCCCGGCGACGGCGAGATCTTCGTGTCGCCCGCGCTGCGGGAGCTGCTGGAGTCACCGGAAGGCGAGCTGCTGCGCGAACGGTTCCCGCAGCAGGTGGTCGGCACGATCGACCGGGTCGGCCTGAACGCGCCGCACGACATGGTGTTCTACGCGGGTGACGCGACCCTGAAGGTGGACGGCCCGAGCGCGATCACGGGCTTCGGCGGGGAGTTGACCGAACGCACGCTCGACCCGCTGCTGACCCTGCTGATCATCGTGGGCGTGGTCGCGCTGCTGTTCCCGGTGCTGGTGTTCGTGGGGATCAGCACCCGGTTGGCGGGGGCCGAACGGGACCGCAGGCTGGCGGCGTTGCGGCTGGTCGGCGCGGGCGCGTTCCGGGTGCGCCGGATCGCGGCGGGCGAGTCGCTGCTGGGCGCGTTCGCCGGGCTGGCGGTGGGCACGGCGCTGTTCTTCGTGGCACGGCAATTCGTGGAGAACGTGCGGCTGGTCGGGGTCAGCGTGTTCATGGACGACCTGACCCCGTCGCTGCCTTTGGCTGTCCTGATCGCCGTGCTCGTGCCGGTCATGGCGGTGGTGACGTCGGTGGTCGCGATGCGCCACACGGTGATCGAGCCGCTGGGCGTGGTGCGTCGGGCGAAGCCGGTGCGCCGGGTGCTGTGGTGGCGGACTGTGCCGCTGATCGTCGGCGGGGTGGCGTTGATCAGCCAGTCCGGCACGCTCGGCGGTGACGAGAACCGCGCCTCCGAGTCGGTCGTGGTCGGCGGCATCCTGATGCTGCTGCTGAGCATCCCCGTTCTGCTGCCGTGGGTGGTGGAGCGCGTTGTGGGTCGCATCCGCGGCGGCGCGCCGTCGTGGCAACTCGCGATCCGCAGGCTCCAGCTGGAAAGCGGCACGGCGGCCCGGGTGGTCGGCGGCGTCGCCGTGGTCCTGGCGGGCGGCATCGCGCTCCAGTCGATCATGACCAGCGCCGAGAGCGAGATCGTGGGCTCGCCGCGGCCCGACACGGACCGGAGCCGGATGGCGATCTCCATGCAGCCGTCGACGCCGGAGTCGACCCTGCAGGCGGTCGGCATGCTGGAGCGGGCGACGGGCGTCAAACAGGTCCACACGACGTACGACCTCCTGTTCTCGGCAGCTTCGGAGCGGTTCGACTCGGCGACGGTCGGCACGTGCGAAGCCCTGAAGGTCCAGGTGGAGCTGCCGAACTGCCAGGACGGCGATTCGTTCTACGTCCAGCCAGAGACCACCTACGACAGCGGGCCCGTGCCGGTCAAACCAGGCCAGGAGGTCACGGTGTTCTCGGGGACCACCTCGACCGGCGAACCCCAGCGCGGTCCGAAGTGGACGGTGCCGGCGTACGCCGTGGTGAAGATGCCCACCGGCGCGATGGGCGTCCGGGGTCTGTTCCTCACTCCGTCCTTGGTGCGGGACCTGCCCCTCTCGTCCGGTAGCGCCACCCTCCACGTCGTGGTCGACCTGGGCGTGCCCGACGTCGCCGAGCACGTCCGGAACGCGGTGGCGCCGATGACCTGGCGCACCTACACCTACTACATGGGCGAGGCCGCGGTGGCCCAGCGGGTGAAGGAGTTCCAGGGCATCCGCCGAGGGCTGTTGGCGGGTTCGCTGATCACGCTGCTGTTCGCGGGCGCCAGCCTGTTGGTGCTGGCCCTCGAACAGGTGCGGGAACGCAGGCGACCGCTGGCGGTGCTGGCCGCGAGCGGCGTCCCGAGAGGCGCGCTGAGCCGATCCCTGCTGTGGCAGAACGCGGTGCCGCTGGTCCTCGCGCTCGTCGTCGCAGTGGCCGTGGGAGGCAGCCTGACGGCCCTGCTGTTGCAGGTCCTCTCCCGACCCGTCGTGCTGGACTGGCCGGGTATCGGCCTGCTCAGCGCCGCCGCCGCGCTGCTGGTCGTCGTGGTGACGGCCTTGTCCCTCCCGTCCCTGCGACGGGCCACCGGCGCCCTCGGTCTCCGATCCGAGTAACCCACTCGGTAGGCCGAAGCCACGTCACCGCCCTCCACGGCGTCTCTTGATTGTGATCCCAAACCCGCACCACCCCCACCACGTCGTCCGCGGAGACGACCGGAGCACTCAGGACGCGCTCCGATGAGGTGGGCCGCCGACCTGGTCCTCGGCATCCGACTGGCTGTCGGGGGCAGCCGGACGTCCTGGGCCAGGTTGGCGCTCACCGCCGCCGGTGTCGGCCTCGGCGTCACCGTCCTGCTCCTGGCCGCGTCCATCGGCCCGGCCCGCGAGGCCAAGTCCGAACGCGTCCAAGCGGCGTCCCTCACGTCGGCCACGTCGGCTCCCACCCTCAAGGCGCGGCACGTCAGCGTCTCCTGGCAAGGCCGTCTGATCACCGGCGTGGAACTGGCCGCGACCGCACCCGACGCGCCGTTGCCACCCGGCGTCGGCCGCGTCCCCAGACCGGGCGAACTGGTCGTGTCCCCCGAACTGCTCGACCTGATGCGCACCGACGACTCGGTCCGCGCCCGCTTCCCGGAGAGCGTCATCGGCGTGATCGCGGACGCCGGCCTGCCCAGACCGAAGTCCCTGATCTTCTACGCGGGCCTGCCCGACGCCCACCTCGACACCGCCCACCCGGCCACCGGCTTCGGCGGCGACCGGCCCCGGTCGACCCTCCTGCCGATCTACCGGCTGCTGATGGTCGCCGCGATCGGGGCGCTGCTCGTGCCGCTGGGCATCTTCATCCTGGTCGCCACCCGCCTCGGCGCGACCGGCCGTGAACAACGCCTGGCCGCGATCCGGCTGGTCGGCGCGTCCCGCAACCAGATCCGCTGGATCGCGAGCGGCGAGACGTTGACGGGGGCCGTGCTCGGGTTGTTCGTCGGCGTGGCGCTGTTCTTCGCCGCCCGGCCGCTGGCCCGGTTCATCGAGGTCGAAGGAGTGGGCTTCTTCCCGACCGACCTGCTGCCGGACCCACTGCTCGGGGCGTTGATCGCGGTGGGCGTGCCGGTGGTCGCCGTGGTGTCGGCCCTGCTCGCCCTGCGCACGGAGGACGTCGGCCCGCTCGGGCTGTCCCGTGCCGTCGAACTCCCGAAGCACCGGGCGTGGTGGCGGTTCGGGCTGATCGGCGCGGGCGCCCTGCTGATCGTGGTGATCACCGCGGTCGGCAGCTACTGGCAGGTGATGGAGGACCCGAGCCTCGCCGTCGGTCTCGGGATCGGCGTCACGTTGATCCTCGCGGGCACGGGCGCGGTGCTGCCGTGGTTGGTCGGCAAGGTCGCGCACCGCCTGGAACCGGACGGCATCGCCCCGATGCTCGCCCTGCGCACCCTCCGCTTCGACGCCGGCACACCTCGCGTCCTGGCCGGTGTCGTCGTCGTGCTCACCGGGTCGTTGACGTTGCAGGTGCTGCTCGGCGTGGCGGCCCAGTTCACCGCCGCCCCACCGTCCGACACCCCGGGCCGCTGGGTGCTCGACCTGCCCGACCGCACCCCGGTCCGGTCGCTGGAGGAGGCGATCGCGCTGGTCGGCGGCGTGCGGCAGGTCAGCGAAGTGCGCGTCGCCAGTGCCGGGGGCACCGCCGTCATCAGCACCGACTGCGCCGAGATCGTCGAACGGCTGAAGGTCGAGGACTGCACGACCGGCTCCGCGTACCTGGTCGGCCCCGGCCCCGCGCCCGGCACGAAGCTGATCGTCAACGGGCAGCAGTGGACCGTGCCGCAGTACAAGTCAGTGCCCGAGGTGTCCGAGGTGTCCGAGGTGTCCGAGCGCACGGAAGCGCTGTCCGAGGAAGCGCTGTTCGTCGCGGGCGGAGCCGATCCGGTGCTGGCGGCTATCCCGCCGATCGAGCTCGTCGTCCGGGGCGATCCGGACGAGTCCTTCGGTGACCGGTTGCTGGCCGCCACCGGCCGCGCGGACCGGGGCGTGATCCTCCGCCGTCCTGCCGGACAGGTCGAGCTGTTCACGTCCCTGCGCAGCGGCGTCATCGGCGGATCGGTGCTGCTCACCCTGCTGGCCGTGATCGGGCTCGCCGCGGCGGCCGTGGACCAGGTCTTCGAACGCCGCCGGCCCACGGCGGTGCTGGCCGCGAACGGCGTGCCGCCGAAGGTCCTCGCGGTGTCCGCGCTGTGGCAGTCCGCGATACCGGCGGCGCTCGGCATCGGGCTGGCCATCCCGATCGGTCTCGGCACGGCGTGGCTCGTGGTGCCCGCGGAGCGGTTCCGCGTCGACTGGACCGAGATCGCCACCACGGTCGCCGCGGCGGCGGTCGTCGTCCTCGTGGTGACGCTGTGCACGTTGCCGGCGCTGCGCACGGCGATCCACCCGACCAGCCTGAGAACCGAATAGCGACGCGCTGCGAACCGACGCGGCGAACCGACGCCGCGAACCGAATAGCGACGCGACGGAACGATCGCGGGTTCCCCCGACCACACCATCGGATGGCCACGGTATCCCCAGGTCAGGCCGGGTGCTCTCAACGAGCATGCAAGATCGGACCAACACTGAACTGCTCACGCTCGCCCAGGCCGGCGACGAGACCGCGTGGCACGAGATCGTCCGCCGGTACGTCCGCCTGGTCTGGGCGGTGCCGCGTTCGCACCGGCTGAACCCGGACGACGCGGCCGACGTCTGCCAGGCCACCTGGCTGGCGCTGGCCGAGAACCTGACCCGCATCCGCCGCCCCGAGCGGCTGGGCGCGTGGCTGGTCACGACGGCCCGGCGCGAGACGCTGACCGTGCTGCGCCTGCGCGGTCGGGAGGAACCGCTCGACCTGTGGGAACCGCCCGACGACCGGCCGACACCCGAGGACGCGGCGGTGGCGGGTGACGCCGGGCCGAGGTTGTGGCGCGCGTACGCGACGTTGACGGACCGGTGCCGGGAGATCCTGCGGCTGGCGGCGTTCGCGCCGGAACTGTCGTTCACGCAGGTCGCCGAGGCGGTCGGGATCCCGGTCAACAGCCTGGGCGCGACCCGCGGCCGGTGCCTGGCCGTGTTGCGCCGACGCATCGGCGTCGAGGTGGCCCGATGACCACCGACCGTGAACTCCTCGACGCCCTCGCCCACCTCGTCGACAACCTCGACCCGACACCGCGAACCCTTGCCGCGCAAGCACGATCGGCTCTCGACGAACGCACCGGCGGGACCGCGATGCGGCTCTTGTCCGACTCGGCCCGGGTCGATCCGCCAGGCATGCGGGGCAGGGGCGGCACCCGCACGTTGGCCTTCACCGGCCTCGACCTGCGCCTCGACCACGTGACGGGTGGCCTGCACGCCACCGGGCTGGCCCGCGCCGGTGCGGTGGCGGTGGCGCGCTGGCCGGGTGGCGAGGTGACGGCCGTGATCGACCCGGCCGGCTGGTTCCACGTCGACCGCGTGCCGTTCGGGCCGGTCAGGTTCGTGCTGCGCGGTGACGGCCGTGAGCACGCCACGCCGTGGTTCGTCGCATGACGCCCGACCGTTCGCTGGCCCTCGTCGGCCACGCGGAAGCGCTGCTCAACACCGGTCTGGTGCGTGAGGCGAACGTCGTGCTGCGGCAGGCGGTCAACTTCTCCCGACTGCCCGAAGCGCTGCTGCTCGCCGCACGGTGTGCGTTGCGGGACAACGACCTCACCGCGGCTCGCGCGTTGACCGACGAGGCCGAAACCCTGTTCCGCGCGGAGAACCGGCCGTCGTGGATACCGGCCGCGCAAGCCGTGGCGTTGCGTGCGGGTGCGTCCGGTTCACCTCTTGCGGTGGCCGATGCGTGCGACCGGCACGGGCACTACGACGACGCGGCCGAACTGCGACTCACCCACGCGCCCTCGCAGGCGGCGGCGCACCGGCACCAGGGCACGTCCCGGTCCCGGGCCATCGGCTGGCTGGCCCGCGCACGGCTCGCGGAGACCCGGCGTGACGCGGTGGCCGCGTGCCGGGCCGGGTTGGCGCTGCACGACCCCGACACCCACGGAGACCTGGTGGACATCGCCCTTGACCATGCCCTGACCAGCGGCGACGCCCGATCCGCGTGGCGCTGGAGCGAACACCGACCGGTGTGCCCGCCGGACGTCCCGCCCGAGGTCGCCTCGGTGCGCGCCGAACTGCGCCTGGCCAGGGTGCGGCGTGATCGGGACCGGATCGCACGGCTGGAACGCGAGATCCGCCGGCTCTCCCACGTCCCGCGCGTGGTCCGGCGACCGGCCGTTCCGCTGGCTGACGTGGTGGATGCGTTGGGGGACAAAGCGTTGCTGCACTTCATCAGCCATCGGGGACAGCTGCTGGCGGTGTCCGTCGCCGCCGGTCGGGTGCGGCTGCACGATTTCGGCGAAGCCCGGACGACAGGTCGGCACGTTCGTTCGCTGTCACTCGCCGTGGCGCCGCACGCGATAGCCGACCTCGACCGCCTGCTGCGGCCGGCGGGCGACCGGCCGCTGGTGATCGTCCCGAGCCCGGAACTGGAGCGCATGCCGTGGGCCGCGCTGCCGTCCGCCGCCGGGAGGGCGTTGTCGGTGGCGCCCTCGGCGAGTTGTTGGCACCGGGCGAGCACCCGGCCGTTGGCGCTGGCGAACCGCCTCTGGGTCGCCGGGCCGAGTCTGCTGCACGCGCACCGGGAGGTGGAGGCGTTGCGGAGGACGCACGGCGGTCGTTCCTGTTCCACGGTGGACGAGACGTTGCGCGAGATGGTCCACGTGGACGTCGCGCACTTCGCCGCGCACGGCGTGCGGCAGGACGACTTGTTCTCGTACCTCCAACTGGACGACGGGCCGTTGGACGGGCACGACCTCAACGGCTTGGCGCGGGTGCCGTCGGTCGTGGTGCTGTCGGCGTGCGAGTCCGGTTTGGCGCGGGTGTTGTTGCGGCGTGGTGCGCGGGTGGTCGTGGAGAGCGTGCGGGCGGTGCCGGACGACCGGGTGGTGGACCTGATGGTCGACTTGCACGACGGCTTGGCGAACCCGGCGCAAGCGCTTGCGGACGCGCAGGCCCGACACGGTGATCTCGGCTTCGTGTGCGTTGGCGCGGGATGAGCCGTGCCACTCGACGGGACGACACTCGAATGGACTAATGGGACTGCGTGCACCGAATCCACTGCTCAGGCGTCCATTGCGGACACGGGATGGGCGTCCACAAGGGACTTCGGTGGGGATGATCCGATGCGGTGAACACGACGGACTGTGGTCAGCGGCGGGTGTGACAACCCGGACAGCCGCACCCCACCGCCCTTCCGAGTGGGTTCCGGCGCAGATCGTTCGAAAATTCGGTTACCAGTGCTAGACATAGCAGAACGTCGACCTCGAACGGTCCGTCCCGTTCGCCGTACCCGGAACGGTGGTGATCCACAGTGGCTGTCTCCGACGCGGTGCGCCGCAGCGGGTCGGCGCTGCTCCGGGCGCTCGCCGTCGGCGGGTTGGCCACGGCGGCCTGGCTCGCGTGCGCCGGGCTCGCCTCGGCCGGCGAAGATCACCCGGACGAGATCGCGACGACGCTCGACGCGGTGAACGTGGCGCTGGGCGAGCAGCAGTCGGCCACCGCCGACCCACTGCTCGCCGACCCACTGGCGTCCGACCCGCTGCTAGCCGACCTGCCGGCGTCCGACCTGCTCGGCCTCCCGACGTTCGACCACAGTGCCTTCGCAGCGGACTGCCGCCCCTTCGACGGCCCCCTGGACGGCCGCCTCGACCGCCCACTCGCGGTCAACGAGCGCCCGTTCGAAGCCGCCCTCGAAGTCGGGTTGCCGTCCCTGCTGGACGCACCGTCGACCGACGACTCACGCGCTCCGCACTCCGATCCGTACTCCACCCCGTACTCCGACCCGAACGCGGACGCGCCGTACGCCGATCCGTACGAGGACGACGAGTACACCCACCCCGGATTCACGTCCGGGAGCAGCAACTACAGCCACTCGGGCTCGGTGTCGAACACCATGCCCGCCCCGCTGTACGAGGCGAAGGTGGCCGCGAAGGCAGCGGCCCGGGCAGCAGCTTCGGCGCCGCCCGTCGCACTGCCGCCCCCGACGGCAGCTCCAGCCCCGACGGCCGTTCGCGCAACCGCACTGGCCGGCTTGGACCTGCTGCCCGTATCCGCTTCACCGGTCTCCCAGACCACGTCGAACGCCGACGTGGTCTGGGAGGTGCCGAACCCCAGTGCCCCCGCACCCACGCCGAACCAGGCGCCGGCGCCCAGTGCGCCGACTGCGTCGTCTTCGAGCAGTGCGGACAGCGGTGGTGGTCACCGCGGTGGCCTCATCGCGTCGTTCAGCAGCCAGTCCGACCCGAAGCCGTTGGCGGCGTGGTCGACCGAGCGGTGGGACGGCGGGCGATCTCCAGGCAGCGTTCCCGGGCTGCCCAGCACGTCACCCGACTGAGTCAGACAGGACCCGTGTGCCCAGAGCACACGTGAAACGACCGTCTGCCAGTCATATCCCGCATTAACACCGTCGCGCAGCCGTGCAGTCGCTTCGCAGCAATTGACGCGCTGGCGCACGCCCCAGACTTCCCGTCCTGCCGACCGCGCCCTGGCAGGAACGGGCAAGGTCCCATCGCCGCGCTGCCCCCGCGGCGAAGGGATCGCACGGGAACCTGCGGCAGGGGACGCCAATCCCTGGAGCGTCCCCGCCGCAGGTCCACGTTCCACCGTCGGGTTCCGGCTCATCGAGGGGCTGCGCCGGGACCCGACGGGAATCGCGTACACAATCGGGTGATCATCACCGAAATATGTACGGAAACACTGTTACCGCACCTCGGTTAAACCATGAGGAGTCCCGCCAACCACCCGACACACCTCCACCCGACACACCTCCAGCCAGCCACCGCCCCGCGAGACAGCAGCGAAACGCCCCGGAGACAGGCACAGGCGGCAGGGACACGGGTGACAGGACGCAAGCGGCAGGGACTCAGGCCGCGGGACACAGGCAGCGGGACAGTCGGCAGGCGCCTAGGCGACAGGAACGGTGACGTCAGCCTCGCCCGCCGGCCCCGTACCGGCCACCGACGCCGCCACCAGACCAAGCCGGCGGGCGGCGTCGCGCAGGACGTCCGGGGGCTGGACGAACGGCAGCCGGAGCCAGCGCTCGAAGCCACCGTGTGCGCCGAAGCGCGACCCCGGCGCCAAGCGGATGCCGTGATTCTGCGCGACGACCGCGATGCGCGTGCTCACCGGCGCGTCCAGCTCACACCACACACTGAGCCCGCCCGAAGGCGTGCGGAAACGCCAAGCCGGGCAGTGTTCGCGCAGGCCCTCGATCAGCACGTCGCGTTGGGCCGCGAGCTGGGCGCGGCGTTCACGTAGCGCCGGTTCGGGGTCGGCCATCAGCTCCGCCAACACCAGCTGCTCCACCACCGCGGAGCCCAGGTCCAGGGCCGTGCGGGTGGAGATCAAGCGGTGGACTACTTCGGGGGTGGCTCGGATCCAGCCGATCCTCAGGCCGCCCCAGTGGGATTTGCTCGCCGAGCCCAACGTCACGACCAGGTCCTCGGCGAACGACGCCATCGGCGGCGGGCCGTCCAACGGGTCGCCGTCCAGGTCCAGTTCGACGACGGTCTCGTCCACCACCAGCGGTGTGCGGGCGCGGCGGGCTATGTCGGCCAGTTCGGCTCGACCCTCGGCGTCCAGACGGTGCGCGGTGGGGTTGTGGAAGTCGACCACGACGTACGCCATGCGGGGCGCGGCTTGGCGCAGGGCCGCCGCGATGCCGGGCAGGTCCCAGCCGGTGTCGGTCATCGCCACCGGCACCGGGATGGCCGAAACGGCCTTGATCGCGTCCAAAGCGTTGGGGTAGCTGGGCTGCTCGACCAGCACCCGGTCGCCCGGACCGGTCAGCAGCCGCAGCGCCAACGCCAGCGCGTGCTGCGCGCCGCTCGTGATCACGATCTGGTTCGGCGACGTCGGCAGCCCACGCGCCGCATACCGGTCCGCGATACGTTTCCGCAGCTCAGGCAACCCGTGCTCGTAGTAGCCGTGATCGGCCAGGTACTCCGGCAGCGACCGCCGGACCTGGTCGAACGCCGCCAGCAACCCCGGCAACGCAGGCGGCGCGGCACGGGCGAAGTCGACCATGCTCTGCCCAACCAACGGGGTGTCCGGCGCCACCCCCAGACTCCCGGTCGGCAGGCTGATCCACGACCCCGCCCCGCGCCGACTCGCGACCAGACCTTCCGCCCGCAGCTGGTCCAGTGCGGCCGTGATCATGGTCCGGCTCACCGGCAGCACCTCGGCCAGCTCACGTTCCGCCGGCAACCGCGTACCCGCGGGCAGGCGGCCGTCCAGCACCAGCATCCGGACCGCGGCGGCCAGGTCCGCCGAGCCGTGACGTGTGCCACGACGTCGCCACTCACCGAGCAATCGGGCCAGACGGAAGCCGGATATACGTCCACCTGGTGGGACGTTGCGATTCATAAGGCCAATTATTGCCGATTGGCTCTGGAATACAAGGCCAATCTCGACGAAGGATAGCCACATGCTCGCCGCACTCACCCAGGTCCCGGTCACCGTCTCGCCGCTCCGCCGCATCCCCCAACTCCTCGCCGGGCTCTGGCTCTACGGCGCGAGCATGGCGCTCCAGATCCGCGCCACCCTCGGCCTCGACCCGTGGGACGTGCTGCACGAGGGCCTGACCAAGATCACCGGCTTGTCCTTCGGCACGATCACCGCGCTCGTCGGCCTCGTGGTCCTGCTCTGCTGGATCCCGCTCAGACAGAGACCCGGCGTCGGCACGATCAGCAACGTGATCGTCATCGGCGTCGCGGTGGACGTCAGCCTGGCCATCCTGCCGAACCCGGTCGAACTCCTGCCGCGCATCCTCTTCCTCACCGCCGGCATCGTGCTGAACGGCGTGGCCGCCGCCGTCTACATCGGAGCCCGCCTCGGCCCCGGCCCGCGCGACGGCCTGACGACCGGCTTCTGCGCGCGGACCGGGACCTCGTTGCGCCTGGTCCGAACCGTCGTGGAACTGACCGTGCTGGCGATCGGCTGGCTCCTCGGCGGCACGATCGGCGTGGGCACGGTCCTCTACGCCGTCACGATCGGGCCACTGACCCAGGCGTTCCTCCCCCTGGTCACCTGGGCGAACGAGCGACCCGCTTCCTGACCTCCGTGTAACTCACCCCGCGCGCCTCCAGCACCTCGGCCACCAACCCGCGCTCGGCCAGCAGCGCCAACAACAGGTGCTCCTGGCCGAGCGTGCCGTGGCCGAGCTCGCGTGCCTCGACCAGGCTGCGCACCAACGTGTTCTTCGCCGCTGCCGTGAACGGCAGGTGGTTGCCGAAGAACCGCCGCCGACGTCGTGGCGCACCGGCCAGCGCACCTTCACCGTGCGACCGTTCGACCGACGCCACGATCTGGTCGACGTCGATTCCCAGGCCTCGCAATGCCTCGGTGTCGGCGTCGCTGAGCCCGCCCTTGCGCCGTGCCGCCGCGAACGCGTCGACCACTTCGTCGCGTGGCAGCGCGAACTCGGCCAGCACGGGCGCGTCGAGCAGCGCCAACGCCAGGTGTTCGGGCCCGATCTCGGACGAGTCGAGCCGTTCGGCCTGCACCACCGCCTCGTGGACGGTCTGGCGCGCGGCCCTGGTGAACCGTTCCCCGATCATCGGTCTCCCCCGTGCTTCTTGTGGACGGCCTGCCGGGTGACCCCGAGTTCGGCCGCGATCTCCTGCCAGGACCAGCCGCGGGCACGAGCGTTGCGCACCTGCACGACTTCGAGTGTTTCCAGTAGTCGGCGCAGCGCGCTCACCGCTCGCAGCCCGACCCTGGGGTCTTGGTCGCCCGCCGCCGAGGCGAGCTCGGTTGCCTCCGTCATGCCGTCAACTTTGGTTGACAAGCGCCGGTTTGTCAACCCAGGTTGACGCACTAGGCTCGACGTCGATGCCGGAGATCACCACCGCCGAACGGCCCGGAGTGGGCCGGGACGGCTTGCCGCGCCCCACCGAGGACCGCATCGTCCGACTGTCGAACGCCGTGGTCCTGCTGGACGGCGCCACCTCGCCGACCCCGCGCGAACGGGACGGCGGCTGGCATTCGCGGCACTTGGCCGAGGAACTGGGAGCCGACCGGACCTGCCTGGACGGCGATCTCGCCGACGACCTGGCCCGTGCCATCGAACGCCTCGCCCGCCACCACGGCCTGACCCCGGGGGATTCACCGTCGAGCACGGTCGCGATCACGCGCTGGACCGACACCACCGTGGACGTGCTCGTGCTCGCCGACAGCCCGGTGGTGGTGTTCACCGACGCCGGCTTCGAGGTCGTCGCGGACAACCGGCTGCGTGACCTGCGCGGCAAGGTCGACCGGATCACGGACTGGCGCAACCGCGAGCACGGCTGGTGGGTGGCCGAGGCGGATTCGGCCGCCGCACATCGGGCGGTCCGCGCGAGTTGGCCGCGCGATCGGGTGCGGGCAGTCGTGATGGCGACGGACGGCGTGTCCTGCGGCGTGGACGACTACGAGTTGTTCGACTGGAAAACCGTGTTGGACGTCACAGCGAAAATGGGACCGGAAGCGGTCTTGGACGAGATTCGCGCGGCGGAAGTGCGAGATGCCGATCGGCAGAAGTGGCCGCGGCCTAAAGTCCACGACGATCAGGCGTTGGCCGTCATCCGATTTTCTGCGGAGAAATGAGAAAAGCCCCTCGCATCAGCAAGGGGCTTTCTCGAACGGGTCTGGTGGCCAGGGGCGGGGTCGAACCGCCGACCTACCGCTTTTCAGGCGGTCGCTCGTACCAACTGAGCTACCTGGCCAGGTAGCGGCTCGACCAACCGGCCGAACTGCCTTGCGACCCAGACGGGACTCGAACCCGCGACCTTCGCCGTGACAGGGCGACGCGCTAACCAACTGCGCCACTGGGCCTTGCTTTACTGCTTCTCACTGTACTCGACTAACTGTACTACGTGCCCCCAACGGGATTCGAACCCGCGCTACCGCCTTGAAAGGGCGGGGTCCTAGGCCGCTAGACGATGGGGACCTAAGTTCCTCCGGCAGCCCTTGGGCCACCATCTTCCCAGGCCCTCCACGCTGTCCGGTGGAAGCATCGTAAGCATAGGGCACGAGTGTCCACACCTCCAAAACGGGGGTGGCACAAGTTGTTGACCTGCGATTCCACCGCGCGCACGGTGGCATCGGCCCCTCTCGGACGGGTCCGGGAGGGGCCGACGGCCGCACGTCCTACCGCTGCACGGGCGGCGCGCCCCCGTCCTCGCCCGGTGACAACCCGAGCATGTCGAGCAGCAACCGGCAGTCCTCGGCACTGGTGGCACCGCGCGCCACCGAGAGCCTGGCCCGGTGCACCTGCTCGTCCGAGATCCGCGATGGCTCGCCTGTCCGCTGGGTCGGCACCCCACCGCCGCCCGGCCTGGACATCGTGTCGTCCTGGTTCCACAGGAACTGACGCATTTCTAGGGACCCGCTCATGACGCCTCCCCGACTTGAGGTTGGCGCGAGGCTAAGCGAGCCCGTCGGACCACCGCAGCCCCCCGCAGAGTGATTCGGGGGCAACGGAGCGTCACTTTCCGTGTAGGCCAGTCGGTGTCAAGCGTCCCGTGATGTGCTTGACGCGAACGAGGAGGGTGCAACCCATGACCGAACCGGTACCGGGGCAGACGCCGGAACCCGCCGTGACGGATGCCGCGGCCGTCACCCCGCCGGCCGCGGACCCGTCCGCGGCGGAACAGCAGCCGACCGAGCCGACCAAGACACCCGAGCGGTCCGATCAGCCCGAGACGCCCCCGGCGGACGCCGCGGCCACCGGACCCGAGCCGATGGACGCCGCGGCCACTGGACCCAAGCCGGCGGAGCCTGAGCCGGCGGAGTCCAAACCAGCACCTGCCGAACCGGCGGAACCCGAGCAGGCGGCGTCCGAGGCGGACGGAGCCGAAGCAACCGGGCCCGACGCGACTGAGCCAGACGCGACTGGACCCGAAGCGCAAGCCGAAGGCGGAGCGGGCGCGGGAACCGTGCCGCCGAACCCGCAGGAGTTGTTCGGCAGCCTCTCGCTGTCCGCGATCGAGGCGGACATCGACCGGTTGATGAACGACAAGATGAGCCAGCTCGACGGGATGCTCGCGGGCCTGGAGGACCTGGTGCAGCGACTCGAGGGCGAGATCACGAACCTGGAGCCCCCGCCGGACGATCCGACTACCCCGACTACCCCATAGGGGTATCACCGCCGGTGCGGTCCGAAGGGCCACATCGGGGCCGGGTACGGGTTTCCGCCATCGACTACCTGAAGATTTCGGTCCAACCCACTCCCCAGTCCCACCTGCGCGTGCAACAATCCGAATTGCTGACACACCCCCGGTCAGCGCCTGTGGAGATCCCCTCCGGCCCCCGCGTTCCTCCCCCTGGCGCGGGGGCCCCTCCATGCACACATCTGTGACCCAAGCCACAGTTTGAGCGGCTCCGCAATCCAACCGTTATCGTGACGCGGTGCCTCTTGGATCCCTTGGGCGGTCGAAGTCCGGCCGCCACCGCCCGTCCGACCGTGAAGACGAAGTCGTGCCCGCCGACGACGAGCTGGAGTCGTACCTCGCGGCCCTCGCGCCGGAGACGACCGACGCGGAGACGACCGCCGGCACCAGCTTCGGCAACGCGCAGGTCTACCAGCTCCGCCTCCAGCTGATGGCGAACGAGCAGCTGAAGGAACTGGCCGCCGAGCGGCAGACGTCCCCCCAGGCGCTGGCCACCGAATGGGTCATGCAGCGACTGGAGTGGGAAGCCCGCCAGCGCGGCTTCTAGAAGTTCCACACGCAGACAGGCCCCCGACCATCCCGGTCGGGGGCCTGCGTCGTGCTGGAACGTTGTGGTGCTCGAACGTTGTGGTGCTCGAACGTGGTGGTGCTGGAACGATCGCCGCGATCAGACCTTGCGCACGTTCTGGGCCTGCGGACCCTTGGTGCCCTGACCGATCTCGAACTCGACCCGCTGGTTCTCCTCCAGGGTGCGGAACCCCTGACCCTGGATCTCCGAGTAGTGCACGAAGACGTCCGGCCCGCCGTTCTCCTGCGCGATGAAGCCGAAGCCCTTTTCGGAGTTGAACCACTTGACAGTGCCCAGTGCCATGTACCTGCCTCCATCGCAGGGAAGCTTGGGGCTGCACCGTGCAGCCCCGGCCGTCCCGGGGCGTTTTCCCCCACCAACGGGAGCGGAGGCGGCACGCCCGCGTGTCGTTCCGCGAGCGTGAGACACGAACACAGAAACCACGGCCTGCGTGGCTGAGCGTATCGGTTGGCCACGCCCAGCACTACTGCCCGGAAGCCTTTGGTCCACCCAGGATCTACTTCTCGGTCACCTTGGGCGGTTCGGGCAGCTGCACGTCCGCTTGGCCGATGTTCCGCTCCAGCGCGGACCGCCATTCGCCGGAGCCGACCATCTTCTCGATGGCCGCGCTGACCTCCGCGCGGCCCTTCGCGTCGCTCTTGGCGAGGCCGATGCCGTACCGCTCGGTGGTGAACGGTTCGCCGACGAGCTTGAGCAGCTCGGGGTTCTCCGCCACGTACCCGGCCAGGATCACCTCGTCGGTGGTCACCGCGTCGACGTTCTCCGCGAGCAGCGCGACGACGCAGTCGGAGTACTGGCCGTACTCGACCAGCTGCACGTCCTGCGCGAACTGCTCCTTGACCTTCTGCGCGGACGTCGAGCCGGCGACCGAGCACAGCTTCTTGCCGTTCAGCGTCTCGGGACCGGCGATCTGGTCGTCGGTGTAGCGCACCAGCACGCCCTGGCCGGTCTGGAAGTAGGGGCCGGCGAACGACACCTGCTCCTTGCGCTTGTCGGTGATCGAGTAGGTGGCGACGACGAAGTCCACGGCGCCGTCCTCGATCAGCTTCTCCCGGTCGGCGGAGCGGGCTTCCTTCCACGTGATGCCGGATTCGTCGACGCCGAACTGGGCCGCCACGTACTTGGCGACGTCCACGTCGAAGCCGACGTACTTGCCGTCCAGCCTGCGCTGCCCCAGGCCCGGTTGGTCGAACCGGATGCCGATGGTGAGCTCGCCGTCGTCGGCCTTGCCGGCCAGGGTGTCGCCGCTCTCGCTGCCGCACGCGGCGGTCAGGGTGAGGGCGGTGACCAGCGCGGTCGCGGGCAGCATTCTTCGGAACAGCATGAGCTGGGGCCTCTCGGGGTGCTCGGACTCGGGCTCTCGGCGCAGGCGCGGATCGACGCACCGGACGTTGCCCATGCTAAGCAAAGTGACTGTGAAAACAGGTGCCGCAAAGGTCGCAGTGGCCCAACTCACTAGGCCGTTCAGTCTACCTGGGCAGCTGCGAACGCCTGGGCGCCACGTGGCAGCCGAGCCGGCGGATGGCCTTGTTCACGTGACCTTCGGGCATGCTCCAGCGGATCGGCGCGGGCACGAGCAGTGCGGCGGTCCGAAGTCCGCGCAGGAGGGCGGTGGCGGCCGGTTCGGGGTACGGGCGGTGGCCGTGCAGGGCGATGGCCCACGGGGGCAGCACGGAGTACGCGAGGTGGCCCAGCAGCGGTTCGTAGGCGTCCAGGCCAAGGCGCAGCACGCCGGTGACTGGCGGGCGGCGCAGGAACCGGTACACGGTCTCGGAGTCCTCGGTGCGCTTCAGCTCGGGGAGCATCGCGGCGAAGTAGTCGCTCATCTCGCGGGCGCTGCCGGGCACTTCGTCCTCGTGCAGGCCGACGAGGGCGGCGGTGCGGCGCTGCGGCGCTGTTCGTCGTAGTAGCGGTCGACCTGGGTGTCGGTGAGGCGGTAGCCGGCGCGGCGCAGGACCGTGACGAAGCTGTGGACCTCGGCGCAGTGGACCCAGAGCAGCAGGTGGGGGTCGTCGATGCGGAACGTCCTGCCGGTGGCGTCCTTCGCGCGGAGGGTGCGGTGCAGGTCGCGGACCCGTGCGGCGGCCCGTTCGACCTCTTCGGTGGAGCCGTAGCTGACCGTGCCGACGAAGCTCGCGGTGCGCCTTAGGCGGCCGAGCGGGTCCTGTCGGAAGTTCGAGTTCTGCACGATGGCGGCGACGGCGCGCGGGTGCAGGGCTTGGAGGTAGAGGCTGGCGATGCCGGCGACCCACATCGCGGGGTCGGCGTGCAGCTGCCAGGTCACCGTTCCGGGTCCGAGCAGCCCTGCGTCCACTCGGCCGATGGTGTCACGTGCGGCGGTTGACGTCACCCGTTCGAGGCGGCCTTAGCGGGCTGACGGCGTAACGGGCTGGGGCGTAACGCCTTTCGCCTGGCGAACGATTTCACGTGACACCGTGGAGCGTCGAAGCGGGTGCTGGGATGAGCAATGGCAAGAGCGTCGCCTTCGCCGGGGTCGCGCTGTTACTCGCGACCGGTGGACTCGTGTCCGTGGCGCTCACGGTCAACGAGCCCCGGCCGGTGGACGTGCGTCGGGTCGACGCGAGTCCCGCGGTGCCCGGAGTGCTGAGCGCGAGTTACACCACCACGATCCAGGCGACTCGTCCCACGACTCCCGCGGTGATCGCCATCCCGCCACCGCCGCAGCCTCGTCCCGTTCCGGCTACGACCACCGTCGTGCCGACGACCACCGAGCCGCCGCCGCCACCGTCGTCCAGCGTTCCGGAGGAGACCACGTCTTCCTCCCCACCGACTTCGGACGACCACTGCGACCCCGCGTACGTGACCGAGGGCCCGTGCGTGCCGAAGCGCTTCCCGCGTGGGGTGTGGCGCAAGTGCGAGTGGCTGTACGACCAGGGCACCACCAAGATCGAAGTGGTCGGCTGGGACCACCACTACCTCGACCGCGACCACGACGGCATCGCCTGCGAACGCTCCGACTGACCCGCGCCGCCGTCCTGAGCGTTGAATTCAGGGGTCCTGAACGTAGGACACGGTGGTCCTGAACGTACGACTCACGCGTTCTGAACGTAGGACTCACGCGGGTTGGGGGTGAGTCCTACGTTCGGTGCGGGTGAGTCCTACGTTCGGAACGACCGTGTCCTACGTTCGGAACGGGTGAATTCAACGCTCGGGAGGGGCCAGGCGGTCGAGGGCGGTGCCGACGCGGTCGGACAGGAGGGCTACGGCGCCCACCGCGCGGCTCATCGGGTCGTCGTCCGAGCCGCCCAGGGCCTGGGCGCGGAGGTAGCCCGACTTCACCTCCTGCCAGCGGGCGGACTGGGCGGGCGTCAGGGTCCCGCGCAGTTCGGCCAGCTTGAGCAGGTTCGCCTCGGCGCCGGACGTCAACGTCTGCGCTTCACCCACGTAGTGGTCGTCGATCACGGCGGCCAGCTCGGCGTCGTTCATCACCGGCACGACCTTCTCCGCCAGCTTGTTCATGTTCCGGTACGAGCCCTGCAACTGGAACGGCGGCTCGACCCGCGACGCGTCGGACTGGGCGGCCGAGGCGATGTACGCCTGGTTGTTCGCCAGCACGACCCCCTGCACGCGCAGCAGCTTCCGCAGCACGGACAGCACCTGTTCCAACTCCACCGACGTGTACGGGTGCGCCAGCCGGTCCGCCCGCACGTCCTCGCCCCGCGCCATCCGCACCAGCAGCTCGATGTCACCCCGGTCACGGGTGGACAGCGGCGCGAGCACCGGGTTCGACGTCAGCGCGTTCTCGATGTAGCTCAACGCGAACAGGTCCTCGCGCCCGGACAGCACGTCGCCCAGGTTCCACACGTCCGCGCGGTTGGCGAGCATGTCCGGAATCCGGAACCGCTGCCCCGACTCGGTGTACGGGTTGCCGGCCATGCACACCGCGAACCGCTTGCCACGCATGTCGTACGTGCGCGTGCCGCCGTCCCACACGCCTTCCATCCGCCGCTGCGCGTCGCACAGCGAGATGAACTTCTGCAACAGCTCCGGTGACGTGTGCTGGATGTCGTCCAGGTACAGCAGGACGTTGTTGCCGGCCTCCAGCGCGAACGAGATCTTCTCGACCTCCTGCCGCGCGGTGGCGTTGGGCGCGTCGGCCGGGTCGACCGACGTCACGTCGTGGCCCAGCGACGGGCCGTTGACCTTGACGAACACCAGCCCGAGCCGGTTGGCGACGTACTCCATCAACGTCGTCTTGCCGTAGCCGGGCGGTGAGATGAGCAGCAGCAGGCCCATCTGGTCGGTGCGCTTCGAGTCGCCCGCCGCGCCGAGCTGCTTGGCCAGGTTGTCGCCGATCAGCGGCAGGTACACCTCGTCCAGCAGCCGGTTGCGGACGAACGCGCTCATCACCTTCGGCTGGAACTCGTCCAACCTGAGCCGAGCCCGTTCACGCGCCACGACCTCGTTCCGCCGACGCTGGTACGCCCGGTAGGCGGGCACGCGTTCCTCCCGGAACACCCGCGTCCGCGTCAGCAGCTCGTCCAGCCGGATCCCCAACGTCCGGTCGGTGATCCGCGGGTGCGTGCCGAGCAGACCGTCCACAGTGGCCTGCAGCTGGGCGGACGACTCGTATCGCGGCAGGTCGCGGCACAGTTCCAGGGCCACCGCCTCCGGCAGGTCCGGTTCGGCCGAGCCCGCCAGGAACGCCTCGTACCAGCCCTCCACCAGCCGCCGCCGCACGGCGAGATCGCTGAACGCCCGCAGGTCCTCGTCGAACTCTTTGCGCCCGCCCAACGCCTGGTGGAACGCGTCCACCAGAGCGCGCGCTCCGGCACTCGTGGCGAACCCGACCGGCGCGCTGCACAGCTCCTCGAACAGGTACTCGCCGGCCAACGGATCACCGGCCAGCGACGACAGCTCCGCGCACAGCTCGTCGATCGCCGCCGTGTGCCCGAACGCCGACCGCGCCCGCCCCAACGACGCCGCCCGCCGCGACCACGAAGCCCGCGTCTCCTCGGCAGCCGAGGCCCAGAACAGCTGCCCCGCCGCACGGGCGCCGGGCGGGTACCGCAGCACGCCCGCACCAGCGTGCAACCGGAGCAGCACGTCCAGGATCCGGGCCGCGTCGTGGTCGTGCACGCCCCGCTCGTAGCCCTCGTCCAGCCGCGACTCGGCGACCTGCCGCACCAGGTCCGACAACCGCTCTTCGGTGACGGCGGCGTGCAGGTCGTCCAACGGGTGGGTGGCCAGGATCGACGCGGCCAGGTGCTCCGCCCGGTACACGTCGGCGGTCTCCGACACGACCAGCTGGTCCCAGAACGGCTGGGTGTCGGCGAACTCCGGATCACGCACCGGCGCGCGGAAGTCGGTGCCGGTGATGGCGAACGACAGCGCGCCGTCCTTCGGCACCAGCGTCAGGTCCATCGGCTGGGTGTTCACCGCGAACCGGTGCTTGCCGAGCCGGATCGTCTCGCCGTCGAACAGGTCGAGCCGGTCGCGCAGCGAGCGCCCGGCCTCCTGCCGCGCGGCGAGCACCCGGCCGTCCAGCTCCTCGGCCCGCACCTGGTCGCCCAACGCGCGCAGCTCGTCCGCCACCGAGCGGATCTTGGCCACCATCGGGTCGGACGCGAAGTAGGTGTTGACCTCGTCCAACGACGCCAGTGACGCCACCCGCCGGGTGACGCTGACCAGGATCCGGTCGGCGGACGAGGCGAGCCGGTCGGCGCGTCGGGCCCGGTCGTCAAGCAACGCCTGCTTGCGTGACGAGAACGCCTCGTAGACGTCGGTCCGCTTGTCGCCGAGCCGGGTCAGGAAGTCGTCGAACTCGCCGAACCGCGACTCCAGGTTCTCCAGCTGCAGCAGCAGCCGGCCCAGCTGCTCGTCGCACCGCTGGGGGGTGTCCGCGACCGCCAGCGCGCCCGTGATGGCCTGTCCGAGCAGCGCGAACTCGGCGGCGAACTCGGCCCGGCCCTCGGTGGCCAGCAGGGCACGCCTGCGACCGTCCACAGTGGCCCGTGCCCGGTTCAGCCCGCCCAGCACCTCGCCGATGCGTTCCAGGATCGACGTGCGCACGGTGGCGTCCGTGATGTCCAGCGAGCCGACGACCTCGGTCAGCACTTCGAGACCGCGTTGCTGCTCGCCCAGCTCCTCGACCAGCGGGGCGGCCTCGGCGACCGTGCGGATGCCGTCCGCCTTGCCGACCAGGGCCTCGACCTGCTCGTGGTAGCCGGCGAACGCGTCGTCCTGGCGCAGGTGCTCGACCGCGCGCTGCGCCGTCACCCCTAGCTCGTCGTCCAGCGACGACACCAGGGAGTCGATGCGCGCCACGTCGACGTACCGCATCTCCTTCAACGTGACCAGGTGCCCTTGCGCCTGCCGAAGGCCGGCCAGCTGCCGCACCCACGCGTCGGCGGACGTCGGCACCTCGCCGCGCACCCGGCGGACCATGGACGCGATCCGGTCGGCCGCCTCGGTCAACGCCGTGGACGCGTGGTCGGTCAGCGCCTGCACGGTCTCGAACTCGTCCAGCACCTGCTCGGCGGTGGCGCGCACCTCCGTCAACGGGGTGCGCAGGTCCTCCAGCGCCGCCTCGCCCAGCCAGTGGTAGGCGTCGAACACCCTGGTGCACGAGGCGATCAAGTCCTCGAACACCGGCACGGACGGCGCCATCTCGCCGACCATCCGGCTCACCGACAGGCAGTCGGAGATGCCGCGGACCAGGTCGGCGTTGCCCACCCGTTCCAACGGGCCGGTGCCGACGGGCTGCGCCGCGGTGTACGTGTCGGACAGGTACGGCGTCTGCCACACCTGCATCGGGTGCACGCGGGTCGGCTCGTCGCTCGACGCGCGGAACACGACCAGCGTGCCGTCGTCGAACAGGGAGAACCCGTGGCAGGACAACGGGTTCGACACTTCCTTGCGGATCACGTTGTACGGCAGCAGCAGCGACCGGCCGTCACGGCGGGCGTGGAAGACGTACAGCGCGTCCTCGCCGTTGGTGGACCGGATGACCCGCTCGAACTCCAGCTCGTCCACCGGGGTGTCGAACGTCTTGCTGATCCCCGTGGCCAGGTAGTAGCCGCCGGGGAAGATCAGGCCCTGGTCCTCGGGCAGCCGCTGGCACGCCTGGCCGATGCCGTCCAGCTTCACCACGGACCTGGTCCGGGTGTTGAACACCAGGTGCCGCCACGCGGTCTCGTTGTACGGGCGGATGCGCAGCAGGATCAGCGAGCCGACCCGCGCGTAGTGCACCTCGCCGTCCGCGAGCGACTGCAACGGCTCGTCCACCGGCTCCCGGTAGACGCCCTCGCCGGTCTCGGTGTTGTTCTCCACCTTGATGGTGAGGTCGCCGTTGATGGTCTCGACGAAGACCTCGTCCTCGATGGAGATGTGCGGGTGGCGGCCCAGCACGTGGTGCTCGCGGCCGGTCGGGATCCACTCGAAGTCGTGCGACGGCGGGAACACGTGGTCGCGTTCGCCCCGGTTGTCCAGGTACTTGACCGTGCCGTCCACGCCGACCTGCCAGCGCAGCACCCGGATGTCCTCGATCCGGGCGCCGGTCTGGAACACGGCCAGCAGCCTGCCCTCCAGCCGGCGCAGCTGGATCAGCCGGGTGTCCCGGTAGTACCGGTACAGCTCGGCGAAGTCCCGTTCGAACTGCGGGTCGCGGAGCAGGCCGGGCAGCTCGTCGTCCGCCGCGTCCTCGAACCGGAACGCGTCACCCTCGCGGGTGAAGCGGTGCAGCGAGAACACGTCGTCGACCGTCGTCTCCGGCTTGAGGCCGATGAAGACGTTGTAGCCGAACAGCATCAGCCCGGCCACCTGCACGACGTCACGCGGGACGCAGTTGTGCTCGGTGCGGATGCGTTCGGTGCCCAGCAGCGTCAGCTCGGCGCTGCCGAACACCTCCAGCCGGCGCGCGTTGAGGGTTTCCGCCCGGCGGGCGAGCCCGGCGGCCTGATCGGCCAGCCGGGCCCGCAGCACCTCGTAGGTGCCGGCCTCCAAGGTCGCTTCGACCGGCGGTGCCTCCACTGGAGCGGTCACGACAGCGAGGCGACCGGCCGCTCGGCCACACCCAGGTTCTGGGCGGCGGCCAACAGCTCACGCAGCTTGCCCTCGTCCGGACCGCCGGAGTTGATCAGCTTGAGCAGCAGGGCGGACACGGTCAGGTTCTTCACGTCACCGGTGTTCAGCGAGCCGAGCAGCCGGCCGATGTCGTCGGTGAAGCTCGCCGACCCGTCGAGCCAGGGCCCGGCCAGCGACTTCGCCACGTTCGAGTGCTCCATGAACCCGTCGACCTGCTTGCCGACCGTCATCGCGCCGACGATCCGGTCGAAGAACATGCTGTCGCCGCCGATGATGTCGATGTCGGCGTGCTCCAGGCCCGCGGCCAGCACCAGCGCCTGCGACTCCGCGATCTGCCGCTGCACGTCGATCCCGGCGAGCCGGATCTCCTTGTCGGCCTCCAGCCGGAGCCGGTACTCCTCGTGCTCGCGGGTGGCGTCGTCCAACGCGGCCATCGCGCCCGCCTTGTCGGCCAGGCCCTCCGCCTCGCCCTTCAGCTTCTCGCGGATCGCCAGCGCCTCGACCAGCGCCTTCTCCTTGCCCACCGCGGCCTCGGCGCGGCCGACCTTCTCGGTCGCCTCCGCGTCGCGCTCGCGCACCTGCACCGCGGCCAGCCCGGTCGCCGCCGCCTCGGCCTGCTTGCCCTCGGCGAGGCGGATCATGGCGCGGGTGTCCAGCTCGGCGGCCTGCTGGCGTGCCTCGGCGAGCACCAGCTCCTCGCGGGCCTTGTACTTCGCGGCCTGCTCGGCGGCCTCGGCGGCCTTGATGTCCTTGACGAGACCTTCCTGCGCCTTGGCCTCGGCGTGGATCACCATCGTCTGCCGGCTCCGCTCGGCCTCCTCGACCGCGCGCAACCGCTTGATGATCTCTTCCTGCTCGGCCACGGTCTTCTCCACCGCGATCCGCTCGCGCACCACCTCGGCGATGGCCCGCTTCTCGCCCTCGACCTCCTTGTCCGCGGAGATCCGGGACAGCTCGGTCTCGCGCTCGCGGCCGATGACCTCGAGCATCCGGTCCTTCTCGATGCGCTCGGTCTCGATCGCGATCACCCGCTCGCGGTTCTTCTCCGCGACGGCGATCTCGCGCGCCTTGTTCTCGGTCTGGATGCCCAGCTGCTCGTCGGTGCGGATGTGCGCGGTGTTGGCCTTGAGGCGCTCCTCGGCCTGCACCTTCGCGATCTCCGCCTCCTCACGGGCGCGCATCGTCTCGACCTCGCGGTGCTGCTTGATCTCCGCGTCCGCCTGGCGGCGCTCCAGCTCCAGGATCGCCTCGCGCGCCTCGACGTTCTGGCGGGTGATCTCCTTCTCCTCGTGCCGGGTGAACTCGTTCGTCCGGACGTGCTCGATCGCGGTCAGCTCGGTGATCTTCCGGATGCCCTGGGCGTCCAGGATGTTCGACGGGTTGAGCTGCGCCATCGGCGTCTGCTCCAGGTAGTCGATCGCCGCGTCCTCGAGGCTGTAGCCGTTGAGGTCGGTGCCGATGACCTGGATGATCCGGTCGCGGAACTCGTCGCGCTTGGTGTAGAGGTCGATGAAGTCGAGCTGCTTGCCGACCGTCTTCAGCGCCTCGGAGAACTTGGCGTTGAACAGCTCCTGGAGCGTGGTCTCGTCACTGGCGCGCGCGGTGCCGATGGCCTGGGCCACCTTGATGACGTCCTCGACGGTCTTGTTGACCCGCACGAAGAACGTGATGCGGATGTCGGCCCGGATGTTGTCCTGGCAGATCAGGCCCTCTTGGGCGGCACGGCGGATCTCGATGGTCTTCACCGAGATGTCCATGACCTCGGCGCGGTGCAGCACCGGCAGGACCACGGCGCCGGTGAACGTGACGTCCACCTTGCGCACCTTGGAGATGATCAGCGCCTTGCCCTGGTCGATCTTGCGGAACAGGCGGCTGACGAGCATTAGCAGCCCGATCACGACGACCAGGATGACGGCGACGAGAATGCCGAACCCGGTGGTGATGACATCCATCTAGTGGTCCCCCAGTGAGGTCGTAGGGCTTTCGTTCCAGAGGGCGGCGACCCAGAAGAACTCGCCGTCCGCGTCGTAGTCGAAGATCACCGCGGCGGTGCCCGCGGTCAGCGCGTCCCCGCCCGGCTGCCGCACCTGCACGACGGCCGACGAGCCGTCCTCGGCGGTGACCTCGGCCTGGCCGAACGTCTGCGTCACGCTGCCGGTCCGGATGACGCACCGGCGGCCGACGAAGTCCAGTCGGGACGCGGGCGGATCGGCCGGGAACAGCCGCTTCAACGGCGTCATCACCAGCCGGGCCAGCACCAGCCCCACGACGAGCGACCCGGCCAGCACGGCCGCGCCCACCGCCGTCGACGGTCGCAACAGGACGGTGCCCGCCAGGCACGCGAACCACGAGAACACGACCATCAGCGAAGCGCCGACCGTCGCGGGCACGCCGCCGATGTCCAGCTCGACCCAGTCCGTGTCCGCCACGCCGAAAGCGGCCAGCAGCCAGAAGACGAGGACGACGACCAGCAGGATGGTCAGCAGAACGACGGGAAAATCCAGTGCCGCCGTGAAGAACTGCCCCATGTGGCCCCCTTTCGCGGGACTTTAACCCGTTCCTGAGGGGAAACTGAGCGGAATCACGCAACGCGGTTGAAACAACCCGTTCAGTACACGAGCAGGCCGGACACCCTCGTCAACCCGTTGCCCGCGTAGCTGACCACCGCGCCGTCCTCGAACGGCATCGAGCGGATGCTCATGCCCGCGAACCCGCTGTCCGTCACGAACCAGCCCCACACGGTCAGCCACGGGCGGTCGTCACCGGGGACGACATCCGGCGTGGGGCGCACGCGCTCCTGCACGACGTACGGCTGCTTCTCGACGTCGTCGAGGAGTTGTGCCCACTCCTTGTCGGTCATCAGCCAGCCGGGGTGGATGCCGGTGCCCGCGAACTCGCCGGAGGCCTTGACGATCAAGTTCTCCCGGTTGCCGCGGACCTCGTCGCGCGGCACGTCCCGGAGGTAGCGGGTCCACGGCAGGAGCCGGTCCACCAACGCCTTCTCGTCGTCGGTCAGCTTCTCGCGGTGCTCCGACAGCAGCGCGAGGGTGGACTTGTCGCCGTACAGGTAACTGGAGAACGGCGTGTACAGCTCAGTCTTGTGGCCCTTCGCCAGGACGTCCGCCTTGCCGACGGCCTGCTTCGCGGAGAAGTACCGGACCACCACGTCGAGTTTCGTGCCGTGGAGGTACAGGTGGCCGTTGCGTTCGGTCAGCTCGTCCAGCTCGCCGAGCAGCACGTCGACGCCCAGGCGTGCACAGGCTTCCTTGATGCCGGCGAAGCCCTTGGCGAACCGCGCCAGCATGCCGCCCTCTTCGAGGAACGCGATGGTGCGGTCGCGGCCGACGGCGTCGAGCAGCTTCTCGACCGGGTTGAAGAAGCGCAGGTCGTGCTCTTGGACGAACGGCTGGAAGCCCGGGTTCTCGTGGATCGCGCGGGCCAGCTCGCCGAGGTCGGGGCCGCCGAGCGAGGAGCCCGCGTTGATCTCCAGCAGCCGGAAGTCGTCACCGACGCGGTAGATGTCCGCGCGGCCGTGCATCGGCGGGCGGTCGGAGCCCATCAGCGCGGCTTCGGCCGGCGGGATGCCGAGGGCGTCGGCGAAGCGGGTGAAGCTGCCGTCGAACATCTTCTTCGGCAGGGTGAAGAGGAGTTCGAAGAAGTCCATCATGTCGGCCGCGACGCTGTGCGCGGTGTGCTCGTCCAGGAAGAACGGCCGGCCGACTAACCGGTGGCCGTAGGCGGCTTCGAGGTGCGGTGGCAGGTCGAGCCGGCCCATCACCCCGTGCACGCTCTCGTCGTCCAGGTACGCCTGCGTCACGTGGTCGGTCACGTCTGCTCCTCGGTGCCGGGGCGGGTCGCGGCACATGATGTCGGAGCGGACGGGTCAGCCGGCGAAGATCCCCCGCAGCACCCTGCGGACGACCGCGGTGGGGTCGAAGTCCTCGCGCGGGTTGGCCAGGTGGTTCGCCAGCAGGCCGTCGACCAGGGCGAGCACCACGGCCAGGTCGGCCCGCGGGTCGGTCGAGCCGAGGCCGGCGATCAGGGGCACGGCCCAGCCGGCGATCTCGCGGTGCGCCCGGTCCACTTCGGGGCGCAGCTCCGGCCGTTGGGCCACTTCGACGAACAGCGCGTGACGGGCGAGGGTGACCGCGGGGTCGGCGGCCAGGCGTTCGACCAGGGCGCCGACGGTCCGGGCGAAGGCGTCGGGGGTGGTGACGTCGCCGGCGAGGCTGCCCCAGAGCTCGGTCTCCCGTTCGAGGAGGCGGTCGAGGACGCCGGTGATCAACGCGTCGCGGGTGCGGAAGTGGTTTGACGTCGAGCCCTGGGGGAGGCCCGCCGCGGTGTCGACGGCGCGGTGGGTCAGCTGGCGCATCCCACCGGAGCCCAACACGCGGATCGCGGCGTCGAGCACTTGCTGCTGCTTGGTCATCGATCGCCACACTACACCCGTAGTAGATTTACTACATCTGTAGTACGTTGGGACGCATGGGACTTCGACGTGCAGCGGTTATCGGTGGAGGGGTCGGCGGCCTGGCCGCCGCGGTCGGGTTGCGCCGGCACGGGTGGGAGGTGACCGTCTTCGAGCGTTCGGCGGCGCTGCCCGAAGTCGGCACCGGGCTGGGGATCTGGCCCGACGCGATGGAGGCGCTGGACCGGCTCGGAGTGGGCGGCGCCGCACGTCGGGTCGGTCGACGGCAGCCCGACGGCGCCCTGCGCAAACCGGACGGCACGCTGATCGCGGCCCTCGGCGCGAACTCGGTCCACCTGCTCACCCGGCCCGCGTTGCTCGGGGTGCTGGCGGACGCGTTGCCGGCGGGGGTGGTTCGGTTCGGGACGCCGGCGGGGTTGGCCGAGTGCGACGAGTACGACTTGGTCGTGGGGGCGGACGGCATCCACAGCGCGGTGCGCGGTGAGCTGTTCGATGCGGAGATCCGCACCTCCGGCGCGACCGGCTGGCGCGGCACGGTCGACTTCCCGGTCGCGACGGGCGGCGAGACGTGGGGCAAGGGCGTCAAGTTCGGCCTCACCCCGCAGGCCGACGGGCGCACCAACTGGTACGCGATGGGCGACGACCTCTCGCACTTCGCCGACTGGCACGACCCGATCCCGCGGATCCTCGCGTCGGCTTCCGACGTGCTGCGGCACGAGCTGCTGCACCTGGCGCCGCTGCGCCGCTATGTGTCCGGGACGGTGGCCCTGATCGGCGACGCCGCGCATGCCATGACACCGGACCTCGGGCAGGGGGCGTGCCAGGCGATCATCGACGGCACGGTGCTGGCCGAGTGCCTGACGGGTGACGTCGAGGCGGGTTTGCGCGAGTACGACCGGGTGCGTCGGCCCGTGACGCAGCGGCTGGCGGCGCGGTCGCTTCAGCTCAACCGGCTGGCACGGGTGCGTCGGCTGACCCGTGCCCGGGATGCTTGCCTGCGTTTGGCACTGACCCTGGCACTGCGCCGCCGGGCGCGCACCGAGCCGTGGAGTGCCGACCTCGAACCCGACGAGCTCGCGGGCTAGGACTGGGGCAGCTTCACGGACTTGCGGGTGCGGGGAGCGGACGGCGGCGGCACGACCGGGCCGATGTCGCCGTCCGGGGCCTCGTCCAGGTCGACGACCACCGGGGCGTGGTCGCTCGGCCCTGTGCCCTTGCGCGCGTGCCGGTCCACCCAGGCGGCCTTGACCCGTGCGGCGACCGGGTCGGACGCGAGGACCAGGTCGATGCGCATGCCGAGGTCCTGGTGGAACATGCCGGCGCGGTAGTCCCAGTAGGTGAAGACGCGTTCGGTGGGCCAGCGGTCGCGGACCACGTCGTGCAGGCCGGCGGCCTGGAGTGCGGCGAGCGCTTCGCGTTCGGGGGCGGTCACGTGCGTGTGGCCGACGTAGGCCGCCGGGTCGAACACGTCGGCGTCGGCGGGCGCGATGTTGACGTCACCGCAGACGACGACCGCCTCCGGGCCCGCGGCGACGACGTCCCGCAAGGCGGACAGCCAGGCCAGCTTGTAGTGGTAGTGGTCGGAGTCGGGCACCCGGCCGTTGGGGACGTACACCGAGTGCACCCGCACCCCACCGCACGTGGCGGCGACCGCCCGTGCCTCCGGGTGTGGGAAACCCGGGCCGTTCGGCAGGCCGTTGACGACGTCGTCCAGGCCGACGCGGGAGAGGATCGCCACCCCGTTCCAGCGACCCTCGCCGTGCGCCGCCGCCTGGTAGCCGCGGGAGGCCAGCTCGTCGCCGAGGAGCGCGGTGAAGGCGTCGTCGGCGAGTTTGGTCTCCTGGAGGCAGACGACGTCAGGTTGCCGCTGGTCGAGCCACGGCAGGAACCGCGGCAGGCGCTGCTTGACCGAGTTCACGTTCCAGGTAACCACCCGCACCCGTCCCACGGTAGCGCCGATGACCCCTGACCTGCACCGCAAGCCCGTTCGTGCGCACGTCACGTGACGGCACCCACACCGAACACCCCACCACCCCGCTCACCGGTGGACCGGGTCTCGGTAAGCTGTCGCCCGAGGGCTGCTAGCTCAATTGGCAGAGCAGGAGACTTTTAATCTTCGGGTTCAGGGTTCGAGTCCCTGGCGGCCCACCAAACGTGCTGGTCAACGCGGTAGTGGGGAATCAGGTCAGAGCCAAATCCCCCACTTACCCGCCGAATTAATTTCCATCGGTGCTGGTCACGGCCGTGAGCACGTCCGCTGCGGCGGGCAAGCAGCGAACTTGGCCACGGCATGTATGTCCCGCCAGTCGTCATCAGGCCACTTGTCGTCGCCGGCCACCGTGCCCCTGGTTGCTACTCGGCCCTCGCGGACCGCTGGTGAAGTGCCTCCGGCATGTGCCGCCGAGGAATGCCCGCGTAGAGCGCCAGGCCGTCCAGCGCCCGCATGTCCGGTGTCAACGTGGCGCGCAGCAGCGGGTCGAACGGGTCGACCATCTCCCGATGCATCCGCGCCACGTCCGCCAACAGGTCCAGCACCGGCACGCCCAGGACATCGCAGTACATGGCGAGGCTTGCCGGACTCGCCCCACGCCGACCGTTCTCGATCTTGGACAGCAACGCCTCCGACACGTCGAACCGGCTCGCGATCCTGGCAACGGGAATGCCTCGCTGCTCCCGCAACTTCCGCAGGTGCGCGCCCAACACCACGTGGTAGAGCGCCCGTCGTGCGGGCCTGCGCCGCGTCATCTGCCGTCCGACTTCCCCGGCCGCCGCGATCTCCTCACCCACTGCGGTCACCGGGGGTCCTCCGCAGACGTCCCGGTCTCGGCGAACGCCACCGAGTCGACCACGGCGGGCGGCTTGTCGTTCTCCCGTTCCACCGCCGCCGCGACTTCGTCAGGCGTGGTGCCCAGGGTGGCCGCGAGAGCGTCGAAGTCCAACGGCGCGAGCTTCGTCAACGCCTCGCACCGTTCGGCGAACACTCCTGCAGCTTCCTCCAGTTGGCGTGCGAACCGGATGGCCATCTCAGCGCCACCCTCGCGTCCGGCGATCTGCACCGTCATCCGCGCGTCGCCGGACGAGATCACCAAGGACGGATGTCCCTGCGCCCGCTCGACCACGCCCGCATCCGCGTCTTCCTCCGGCTGGAGAAGTACGTACAGCCCCATCGGCCTCACCTCCGCGTACACCTGGGACTTGCTCAACCAGATTCACGCGAACGGAAGGGCGATCCCATACGAATGCCCACTCGGAATAGTGGCGTCACCGTTAACCGCAGGTCAGCCGCGTAATCACCGGGCTACACTCCGACATCTTCAGAGCTTGCGCAGGGGGTGATCGAAGTAGTGACCACGTCCAAACGCCGCTGCCGCACATGCGACACCCTGCTTGCCCATGACAACCGGGGCACCCAGTGCGGAAAGTGCGTCGCAGCCTCTACGCTCCACGCCCCCAAGCTGCCGCCGGAGTTCTGGACGCAGCCCACCCTGCGCGAGGCTTTCGAGTCCCGCAGCATCGGCCAGGTCTTCCGCGCCTACCGCCAGGCCCAGAGCCCCACGGTGCCTCAAGCCACCCTGTCGACCTGGCTCGACCTCACCCAAGGCCGCGTCAGCGAGGTCGAGCGCACCCGCCGCCCGGTCACCGACCTCGAACGTCTCGAACGCTGGTGCAACGCCCTCCACGTGCCGCACCACCTCCGGTGGTTCAACGGCGGAGTGCGCGAAGTCCACGACGTCCAGGCGCTGTACGCCAGCCGCACGGTAGACCCAGCACCCGCCTACACAGCCCAGCCATCATGGGCGCCAGGCGACCAAGGCAGCACACCTCAAGTCCCCCAAGAACTGGACATCGTCCACGTCGGCATCCCACGCCTACGCCGCTCGCTCGACATCCTTGACCTACCCGACGACGGCCCCACGCGAGCCCTGACCGAGCTGCGCGCCGACGTCACCCGGATGAACGAGCACCGACTTGAAGCGCGCTACGGCGAACTCGTACGCCACCTACCCAGCCTGATCGGCGAACTGTCCCGCGCCCGCCAACTCCTCACCGCAGCCGACCGGCGTCACGTCGCCTCTCTGCTGACCCTGGCCCTACGCGCGGCTGACGGGGTGGCCTACAAGTACCGCTACTTCGACCTGTCCGCGCGCATCATCGACCTCATGCGCGTGACCGCCCAGGAGTCCGAAGACCCGTTGCTGCCCTCAGCGATGTCCTACGTGCGCACCGAAACGTTCTTCGCCAGCGGCGACCTACACACAGCCGCCCGAGCCCTCGACCAAGCCGCGGACCAGATCCCCACCCGTGACCTGAAACAGGCCCCGACCGCAGCAGCCTTCGGCGCACTCCACATGCGCGCCGCAGTCGTAGCAGCCCGAGCAGGCAAAGCCGACATCGCAGCCGACCACCTACTCACCGCCCGCTACGCCGTCCACGCCGCCCCGGAAGGCGTCTACCACGGAACCGCATTCGGCCCCGCTTCACTGCGCATCCACGAGCTGGCCGTAGCCGCCGAACTCCGCGACCCCGCAGGCATCCAACGAGCGTCCACCTGGCAGCCACCACAAGCGCTACCCGCCGAACGCCGCTCGCACTACTTCATCGACCTGGCGAGAGCCCAACTAGACCTGGGCCACCACGAAGACGCCTACCTCTGCTTGCAAGCCGCCCGCCAAGCAGCACCCGAACACACGCGCAACCATCCACAGGTCCGCCAAGCCCTATCGGTCCTACTGCGCACCCACCCGTCACTCAGCTCCGGCCTACTCGACCTGGCCGCGTGGGCTGGCGCTCGCTGAGCCGACACACCGGCCTATCCGCTCACGCCTTCACCAATAGCTCCGGCAGCTCGTGCAGCGAGTCGATCACCCAATCAGCATCACGACGCACCAACGGATCATCGGCCCACAGATGCCCCCACGGCCCCCGCCGGATCAACGCAGTACGCAGCCCAGCCGCCTTAGCCGCAACGACGTCGTTGTCACGGTGATCACCGACGTACAGCACATCACCCGCAGCCGCCGCAGGCGTCATGCCCACGACCCGCTCGAAGAACTCAGCCGCAGGCTTGGCCACACCCCACTCACCAGACGTAGCGATCCCGTCCACCGGCAGGCCCAATGCCCGCAGCAGCTCAGCCGCCCGAGCAGTTTGGTTCCCCGCCACCCCGACCCACAGCCCGACCTGCCGCAACCCCGCCAACCCGGTCCGCACATCCGGGTACAGATCCCCGCTCTCGATCTGCTCGCCCACCCCAGCCCGCTCCCGCAACTCCCGCTGGTGAACAACATCGAACCCAGGCCGGAAATACTGGAACGTCTCAGCGTTGTCCCGCCCCGCCGCAGTCACCGCGCCCAACACCGTCGAGAAGGTGTGCCGGGACACCCCGATCCAGTCGGCCCACGCCCCCCACTCTCGTGAGTCGTCCAGCAACGTCTCACCCACGTCGAACACCACCGCAGACACCATGACCTACTCCTACGGCATCAGCACTCGCCGCGCGACAACGACATCAGTCCCGCCCATGCTCAGGTGCCGCGACGTCGGTGTTCAGAGTTTCTTTTCTTCATCAAGGCGGCCCCCTGCGGGGGCTGCTGGCCGTTCGTGTCTGTTCGGGCTGTTGCGGGCAGCAGCCCTCGCAAGCAACCGCGTGAACAGACTTGTTCGTATGGAAGCAGGGCTTGTGGCTTCTGGGCTTGGGACGAGCGCCACGTGGTCACCCTGGTCGGGCTGGTCTTGGCGCTCGGCTGCCACGCTTGCGGACAGCTCGACGCCTCGACGGCATCGACCAGCCCACAAGCTTGCCATCGTCTCTTCTCGGAACTCATTGACATGTCAACAGGTAGAGAAGACCTACGCGCTAGCTTGTCCACGATTAACGTCGGCGAACAATTATAGTGGATGAGAAGCTGCAAATACCGTGCACTGTCAAGTGCACGAAATCTGGTATCAACAACTCGGGTGCACATAATTCAATATCGCGAAGAATCGCGGAAGACTTCAAGGTGTCAAGGCCTTCTTCATCGAGAAGGTTAACCAAACATTCCGTCCGCTTAAAGACTCTCCGAGTGTGACTGCACCCGCAATTGTTCTTGGCTGCAAGAAATCACCTAGACAGACTATGAAAAGATGCGACTAGTTCGACGCTCATTTACCCTCGCCCCCAAGGGTTCCAAAGAGATCCGAGATAGCGTCACCACGGCGTTCCGGATAACTTACAATATCGAAAGTTAGCTGACCTGATTTAATCTCGCGACTTACGCGATCATCCACCTCAGATTCAAGTTCGTATTCCGAGTCAAGAACTTCTTGGATCTCTTCAAAAATGTCGTCAAGAGAGCCATCGACAGTGTAACCCAACTCGTTTGCTGCCTCTTGTATCTCCTCATACGCAGTTGGCAGCTCACTAGGTTCATTCTCATAGAAGCTTCGCCAGTATTCATCGACAAAGTTTCGAAATTCGTCCAAGTACCACTCGGTGGAGTAACCGTGCAGCTCGATTGCGAGATTGACCAGGAAAACATGATCACTAGGTGTATCGAGCGAGGCTTGAAACCAACCTTCGACAGCATCCGCCAACGTGTCGAACGCGAAGCTTCCGCAGAGAGGCGGCCCCGATGAGGGTTGAATTAGTCTAACGGCGTCCAAGGCGCTCGCTTTATCAAGGCGACGTAGATGCGCATTAGACGCACCTGCGTCTAGAAAAAGTGCAAGCTCAATTACAATTGGGTCCATCTCTTCAGCCGAGAGTCCGATATCCAAACCGGCGCGAACTACTTCCTCAACTCTCTCACCTTGATCCACCGGCCACGGTGAGTGGACCATCCCAGATCCCGACACAGCGCAATCCGGCACCGGCAAAAGGCGTAGCATCGTACTTGTCAGCAGGTAGCGTTCGCGCACCAAAATCGCCCGCAGGTCAGGCATTACAACTTTACCATTTCTCGGCCACGACCTGAAGCGACCGTCATAGATCCACCGAGAAACTGCGACGGCCTGCTCAAACCGGACAGCCGACCTTAGAAGGGAATGCCCGATCTCCGGATTCTCATCGATGAACAGATGCAAGTAGTCGCGAAAAGACGGATTGTAGATCGATATCGCCGATTCTTCCTGAAAGAGAAAGATCCCTGTGTAGAGAGTGAGAAATACTCCGTCCAGGTCGGCGATAGCCCTACGGACAACGTGAGGTTCTGACGCAGCCCTCCTATAGTCAGCCTGGAAAGAAGCAAGTGCAGCCTTAAAGTCTTCGATACCGCAGTCTCGCGGCAAGCTCGCTAGTACAAGCAGGCAATCTTGAGCCACCGCAGAGATATGCCTGCTGAATGCGTGTTTCCAAAGTTCAACAGGGTTGTCGAGCACCTTCACAAAGAATTCCGCTAATGAGCCCTTTAGCTGACTAAGCTCAAGGCCAGCGAGCTGGATTGCCAGTTCAATTAAGCGAGGATTGTAATTCTTGTGGCGCACAACCTGACGGTATCGTCCATCTTGCAGCATGGTTCCAACTAGATAGGCCGGAAGGTTGGAATAGTAGAGATGGTTATAGAGAATGTGCGCTCGATGAAGCTCGTTGTAACTGGACAGGTTGAGTACAAATTTCTTGTCTCTCACCAAAGGTGAATCGATTTTCTCATGCACGTGCACGGCTTGTCGATATAGATATTCTCGGGTTGTCAAGATGAGGTAGTGGTCTTCCTCTCGCTGAAGTCGGGCCATAAAAGAAACGAGACGAGAATCTTCATTCTTTGCAAGTTTGTCACCATCTGCAGAGGTCTGGCCAAGGAAGTCGTCATAGTAAAAAACCTGTTTGCCTCCCGGGTTGAATGCCCGTTCAGCTTCCTCGATATCCTTGGAAACCGGAATGCATTCGTACCCCTTTTCGGCAAGTTCCAAGATCAAAACTTCAGCGAGAGTGGACTTTCCAGTTCCAGGCTCTCCCGTTATGATGCAAGACCGCCTAGACTTGAGGATCTCCTTGGCTTTACTCAATGCAGGGGTAGGCACAAACGTCCGAACGCGTTCGCGTGAATCCACGAACAGCCCTCGCTGCCGGAATAGGGTCTCGGCATACAGAAGTCTTTGCATCACCGAAGCGCTCGTCATGTATAGCTTGTAATTATTGATCTCCACCTGCGGGTATTGGTTGAGAAGGTTGTCAACATCTAATCCGGAGACGATTCTTTCGATCGGCAGGAACCCGGCCTCGAAGCAACCGGATAGTTCATCTTTGTTATGAAGCGTAAGATAGCACGACGTGACAAGCCAGTACTCGCCTTTACTGACAGCCTCGGATATGCTGGCCGCTTCTTTCTTTATCGCCGACTGCAACTTAGAGAAACCGCTAACCTCATAATGCTTGCACTGAATGTACACAGGTCGAACCGCAGACCTCAGAACACGCACGTCGATACCGCCATCGGGACCTGGAGGAAAAACTTCAACTGTTTGATCTGACCACTTACTCTGAAACAGGTCGCGCACCAGGCATTCGAAATCGAATGGCGACAGGTCCCTGTAGTTCCTCGACATCAAACACTCCAATCGCGCGTCATCTACGTCACTTACGTGAGACAGTATCGCGCAAGCTTCTCAACTCTGATTGCGGAATGGCCTCTAAAGGATCAAGGTGCTGCCGCTGGCGGCATGTGCGGTCTGGCACTGCACCAACATCCATCCCGCCCTCCCGGAATCCGCTTCGCTGCGGCGGTCGGCCTGGCGGCGCTACGCACCGAACCTCAGGCACTAGCTGACGGCCCACCCGACCCGAGCCCTGTTCGTCCACGACTCCCGACGAGCGCCAGCGCGGTCACCGCAGTCGGCTGTTTTGGCGCTCGACTGATCGACTCCCCCGGCTACCCCCAACTAACGACGACAGACGACCGCGTCATTCGCCCCACAGTGGTGGTTCGCGTTTGGGAATCTTGCAGGTAGTGGTAGGTGCTGGAAGGCGTCGACAGACGACGAGGCCGCAAATCCACAACCTTCGGGTTCAGGGTTCGAGTCCCTGGCGGCCCACAATTATCGGTATTGGCGAGCGCGCGCCCGGTTCGAATTCACCGGGAGGGGATTCCGCCGGACGGGTGACGTCCCTGGAAGTGTCGGCGCGCGGCCCGATAGGAAGATCACCATGCACCTCGCTGTGGCACTTGCTCTCGCGGCCTCGTTCACCCCCGTCTCCGGGGGACTGACCAGCTACGACCCACGCGTGCCCGCCGGGGCACGGGCTTCGGTCGTGTCCGCGCCCGTCGGCGACGGCACGGTCGTGCTCCTCGGCACCACCGGCTTGCTGCCCAACCGTGAATATGGCGCACACGCGCACGTCAACCCGTGCGGCGCGGCGCCGGCTGACTCCGGACCGCATTACCAGCACGTGCAGGGCGGAGCGACCGACCCGGCCTTCGCCAACCCCCGCAACGAGATCTGGCTCGACTTCACCACCGACGCGAGGGGGCGCGGCGTGGCGTTCTCGCGCGTCGACTGGCAGTTCGGCGAACGGCGGGCCCGTTCGGTCGTCCTGCACGAAGAGCACACCCACACCGAACCCGGCCACGCAGGCACCGCCGGCGCTCGCCTCGCCTGTATCAACGTCCCCTTCTGACCAGCAACAACACACCGCTGACGAGCTAGACGACCCCATTGACATCAGCGGTGTAGGCGGCCGGGTCGTTCCGGGTCGTCCGCCAGGCGCGCGCCGTCGATCCGGTTCGGCATCGGATCGGCGGCGCGAACCCGTTCGGCGTCACGCGCCGGCGCAGGCGTTCCGGCAGCTGTGCCGCGAGTTCGGCAGCCCCACCTCGCTCTACGTCTGAGATGGTCACCGCCCGCGCCATCGTCGCCGAGGACCGGGCCGACCACATCGACATGAACTTCGGCTGCCTGGTGTCAACACACTGACAATCTCGCCTTCAGCGTGGGCTGACCTTCGCCTGACGCCGCTGGTGTCGAGCGAGTGCGGACGACGTCTCGGGCGGCATCATCCGGAGGACCTGGTCCGGCTGTACGTAGAAGACGTGAGGGTTCCGGTTGTGCGGCCCCCATCCAGTCGACCCACGCACCAGGAGGATGCTCCCCGGCAACGGCCGGCTCCCCTCGAACCACGAGTCTTGTCGATAGCCGGTTTCCAGCCACACGATCACGGCCTTCGTGCCACGCCGCGCCCACTGGTACACCTGCGCAACCTGGACGAGGTCGGCACCTGGTGCTGCTGCTCGCACCGCGAGCATCTCTTGCCACCGGTTGCTCAGGACAGCATCGTTGGCTGCGCGTTGCCTGTTGATGATCCAGATGATGATCGGCACGATCGAAACAAGCACGATCGCGATCACAAGCTGCGCCAACACGGTCCCCCCTGCGTGTTCCATCACCTGCCCGCTCGGAACTTGACCTTGACCGAAACCGTGAAGATCATCTTCGCCGAAGACCTGGCCGATCACATCGACATGACTTCGACTGTCCGACATCGACACGCTGACGACAACAGTTCAGATGACCACGAGCGGCACACGGACTCCGGCCGCGTCCGCGAGCTTCCCCAGGTCGCCGGGATCGGAGGTCAACACGGCACAGCCGTGGCTGATCGCCCCGATGACGACCGCCGCATCCACGACATCCGCGGTGCCGGCCAAGGCGAGCAACCGGCCTACCGCCTCCGCGACATCTTCACTGAAGGGAACGGACCTGCACATTCGGCGCAGCATCGCGACCGGCGCCTGCCTAGGGCTCGCGCGCCAGACCTGCGCCAGTACCACCGTGGGCAGGAGGGCGGGCACCCCGGCGTCAAGCGCGTCACGACATGCCCCATAAACCCGCCCCCTGGGATTCGCCTCGACGTGGATCAACGCACCGGCATCAAGGATCAGGCCGCGAACGCTCAACCCACTCGCCTCTCGTTCGGCAAGCCAAGCAAACGGGCCAGCGCCGCCGTCCGGGCCGCCGTCTCCTCAGGCGACTCAATCGCACCGACGCCCGCCTCGGCGAGCCGGACGCGGATCTGTTCGAGCTCCGCCTCGTCCGGTTCGCCGAACCTCGCCGCGTACTCCTGAGCTGCGGCATGGGCTTCGGCGAGGTCCGCCGCGGCTTCGGCGGCCTCCGCCAGCCACGCGGACAACGGCATTCCGGCCCGCTCGGCAGCCCGGCGCGCTCGCGCGGCCACGATGTCCGGCAAGGACACGCTCAACTTTTCTACCGCCATGGTCCGATGATAGGCCTTTGAGTGCTACCACGGTAGCACCACACGTGGCTCATTGATGATCCGGGCAAGACTCGTGCCGACACCGATGCTCTCCTCCCGTAACGGCGTCACTTCCCGCGCCGGCGCAGGCGTGGAGGGTCCGGTCGATTCACCGGTGTGGCGACGAGCACTGACCGGGTTGGGTGACAATGGACGGCGATGTCCACCGCGCTGCACGCCACCCAGCCACTGAAGATCGGCCGCTTCCCGGTCGATCCCGCCGTCGTGCTCGCGCCCATGGCGGGCATCACGAACGTGGCGTTCCGGCAGCTGTGCCGCGAGTTCGGCAGCCCCACCTCGCTCTACGTCTGCGAGATGATCACCGCCCGCGCCATCGTCGAGCGCGACGCCAAGACCATGCAGATGATCACCTTCGGCGAGGGCGAACGACCCCGCTCGATGCAGCTCTACGGCGTGGACCCGAAGTCCATGGCCGAAGCCGCCCGGATCATCGTCGCCGAGGACCGGGCCGACCACATCGACATGAACTTCGGCTGCCCGGTCCCCAAGGTGACGCGCAAGGGCGGCGGGGCGGCACTGCCGTACAAGCGGCAGTTGTTCCGGCAGATCGTGCGGGCCGCGGTGCGTGCCGGGGAGCCCGCCGGGGTGCCGGTGACGGTCAAGTTCCGCATCGGCATCGACGACGACCACCTGACCTACCTCGACGCCGGGCGCATCGCCGAGGACGAGGGTGCGCAAGCGGTCGCGTTGCACGCGCGCACGGCGGCGCAGCGGTACTCCGGTCAGGCCGACTGGTCGGCCATCGCCCGCCTCAAGGAGGCCGTGACCGGCATCCCGGTGCTCGGCAACGGCGACATCTTCAGCGCGCAGGACGCGCTCGACATGGTCGCCAAGACCGGCTGCGACGGCGTCGTCGTCGGACGCGGCTGCCTCGGCCGCCCCTGGCTGTTCGGCGAGTTGCAGGCGGCGTTCCGGGGCGAGCCCATCCCGCCCGGCCCCCGGATGGGCCAGGTCGCCGCCATCCTCCGCCGCCACGGCGCGCTCCTCGCCGACTTCCTCGGTGAGGACAAAGGCATCCGTGACCTGCGCAAACACATGGCCTGGTACCTGAAGGGCTTCCCGGTGGGCGCGGAACTGCGGCGCAACCTCGCCATGGTGTCCACCCTCACCGAGCTGGACGACCTGGTCGGCAGGCTCGACCCGACGCTCGAATTCCCGGACAACGCCGACGAGCCGCGCGGCCGGCAGGGCTCACCCGGCAAGGTCGTGCTGCCCGAGGGCTGGCTGGACGACCCCGAGGACGCCACGGTGCCCGTCGGCGCCGACGAAATGCACTCGGGTGGCTGACATGGTCGTACGCGCCGTGACGGCGATGGCGTGTGTCCTCACCCTGGCCGGGTGCACGTCGACGATCACCGGCACCGCGCGTCCGCTGAGGGTCACCGACGTCGAACGGGAACTGGTGACCGGCTACTTCGCCGACCTGAACGAGGCCGGCGGGCAGGGCACGTCCGAGCAGCGCGACCTGCTCAAGGACACCCAGCACCCGGACTTCCGCGACGAGGACTGCGAGCTGCCCGCCGGCACCATCAAGGTGCAGCCGACGATGTCCACGCTCAGACTGGACCCACAGTGGGCGCCGCCCGGCGAGGACGAGCACCCGCGAGGGGTCGTGCTGGTCGTCGCGGTCACGCTGACGGTGGTGCAGGAAGGCACCGAGATCGGCAGCCAGATCGGGTCGCAGCACGTCGTCCTGCTCAACGGCAAGGCCTACGGCTTCGCCCCCTGCGTCAACTGAGGCACGGTTGAGCTGCTTGGACACGCTCGGCGCACGCTGAGGTGTGTTGATCACCGAACGTCACCGGTTCGGAGCAGTGCACGGTCAACCAGTAGAGGGAAATCCCCCGGTGACGTGTCCCGCCCGCTCAAGCGCCGCCTCGTATGAGACGACACCTTGGCAAGTAGGGAGGTGAGCGCGATGACCGCACTGCGACCCGAAGTCGCCGAGCCCGACCGCGACGGCCGGCCCGGGGTGACCCTGCCCGTGTCCGACAGCGAGGGCACCGGGCTGGTCCAGCTGCACGAGTCGATCGCGGCGCTGCTCGCCTCCCGCGGTCAGTGGCGGCAGGCCTACCAACACCTGCGATCCGCGTTCGACCTGGTCTACGCCGATCAGGACGACCAGCCGCAGGTCCCCGAACAGCTGCGCCGCGAGGTCGACCGGCTGCGCCGCGAGCACGCCGAGGCGCGCGAGCAGAGCCTCCGGGACAGCCTCACGGACAGCTACAACCGCCGATACCTGGACGAGCGGCTGCTCGACCTGGTCGCCCAGCGGGGCACGTCGGTGGCCGGGCTCGCCATCGCGTTGATCGACCTCGACTGGTTCAAACAGGTGAATGACACATTTGGTCACCTGTTGGGTGACCGTGTGTTGCAGCGCGTGGTCGAGCTGCTCCAGGAAGAGCTGCCGGAGGGCGGCTTCTGCGCCCGCTACGGCGGCGAGGAGTTCGTCCTCGTGCTGCCCGGTCTCGAAGCGTCGCCGGCGGTGGAGATCGCCGAGTCGGCGCGGCTGCGTGTCGAGCGTCACGCTTGGGCTTCCCTCGCGCCCGGTTTGCGAGTGACCGTCAGCATCGGTCTGGCCTACGAGCCGGCCGCCGCGGAGTCGCCGACCCGTCCGGCGGTCGCGCCCGAGCAGCAACTGCTCCGCGCCGACAGCCTGCTCTACACGGCCAAGCAGTCAGGACGCAACGCGGTCGCCTACCGCGAGAACGGCCGCGTCCGTCTGGCGGGTGCCGCTTCCGGGCGACGCGGAATCGCCGAATCTCGGGTAGTCGGTTACTGACACCTAACGTCCGCTCACCCTTTCGGGCGTAGCCTGCTGCGCGCAACCGAGTACTGCCGACCCCTGTATCACCGGGAGTGGTCGTCAGGACTGGCGGTCGTCCGTAGTATCGCCAAGGCAAGTGACACGCCGTTGGTGCAACCAATGTGTCCTTGCTGTCGTCAACTCGTGATGACGACCGACTATTGACCGAAGCTGAAGGGAGACCGGGTGCCCGACGAGCCCCGCCGTGGCGGCCCCGGACCCGGAGGTGACCAGTCCTCCCAGGAAGACCCGCCGACCGGACGACGCCGGAGGTCCCTGGACGCCGGTGGGCTGAGCGTGTCCGACCTGCTGGAGCAGCACAGCCGCACGAATATCCCACGTCCGGTGCCTCCCGGCCCGTCGGACACCGGCAGGCGTGCCGCGCCCGAGCCGGAGCCGCCCCGCAGACCCGCGCCGCCCCCGAACGGGCAACGCGCCGCGGAGAGCACCGGCCGCCGTGCCGCCCCCGAGCCGCCGCAGAGGCCCGCTCCACCACCGAACTACGCGCCACCCGCGCCTGAGGACACCGGCACGCGACCGAGGCCGACGAACGGCGCACCGCCCGCCGGCCGCCGTGCCGCCGCGCCGCCGCCTCCGAACGACTTCTTCGCCGCGACCGGCGAGGGCACCGGCAACCGGACGCCCCGGCCGATCCCGGAGGACACCCGCCGCCGGCCCGATGTCCCCGGTGACGCCCCGCGCCGTCCGGAAGACGGCGGACGACGCGGCAGCCCACGACCGGCGAACGGCGCGCCGAACGGTTACGCGGGCCGACCGGACGACGTGGACCCCCGACGCCCCGCGCCCACCTCGCGCCCTGACGTGCCGGGCGAGCCGAGCAGGCGAATCCCGCCCAACGGACGGCCCGCAGGCCCTCAAGACCCGACCGCGGCTCCGCGGCGACTCGCGGACACCGGCCAGCGCCCCGACGTCCCCGGCGCCGCGCCGGGTCGACGGCTCCCGGACGGCAGCGGCCCGCGACGGCGTCCCGAAGACCTCGCCCCTGACACACCCGGCCGCCTGGCGGACGGCAGTGGTCCGCGTCGGCATCCCGAAGGCTTGGCCCCGGACACACCCGGCCGTCGGGACGCACCTGGCCGCCGGACCGAAGGCGCGCCCGAGGGCGTCGGGCCGCGCCCGGACGCCCCGCGTCCCGGCGAGAACACCGGCCGGCGCCCGCACCCCGGCCCGCCACCGGCCGACGGTCCGCGTCGTCTCGCGGACGGCCCGCGCCCGGACGCCGGTGACGTCGCTCGCCGACTCGGGAACGGACCCGGGAACGGACCTGGGAACGGCAGTGGACCGCACGACCTGACCGGCGGCCCCCAGACCGGCCGACGGCCGCGGCCCGAAGACCCGGCCGCGGACCCGCGTCGTCCGGCCGACGGGCCGAGGCCCGGTATGCCGGTCGAAGACCCCGCGGGCCGACGTCTGCCCGATGGCAGCGGCCCGCGTCGCCTCGCTGAGAACGGCGCACCGGCCGAAGACGGCGGCCGATCCCGCGGCAGCGGTCCCCGCCGACTCGCTGAAGGCGGCGCTCCGGGTGACGAAGGTGGCCGACCTCAGGGCAGCCCACGCCGACTCGCCGAAGGCGGCGCGCCGGCTGACGACGGCGGCCGACCTCAAAGCGGCCCTCGCCGACTCGCCGAAGGCCCTTCCGGTCTGCCCGAAGACCCGAACGCCCGTCCACGCCGCCTCGCCGAAGGCCCGCCCGCCGAAGACCTCACCGGCCGCCGCCCCGACGGCAGCGGACCTCGTCGTCTCGCGGAGAACGGCGCACCGGTGGACGATCCCGCCCGCCCACGCCGCCTCGCCGAAACCGGCGAACCCGTCGACAGCACCGGCCGCCGTCCCGACGGCAGTGGTCCCCGTCCGGTCGGTGATGTGGCCGGTCGTAGGTTCGCCGCGGACAGCGCCGCCGCGCTCGACCAAGCCCCGCCGGTCATCGCCGACCGCCTCGCCAGCGGACGCCCGGAGCCGCGCGAGACCATCGATCCCTCCAGCCTCACCACGGAGATGGAGGCCATCAGCGACGACGTCAAGAAGCGCCGCGAGGTCGACCACACGCTGGCACGCTTCTCCGCCGTCCACGACGAACTGGCCGAGCAGGAGCGCATCCGCAAGGAACGCCGCCAGAAGCTCATGCCGTGGAAGCAGGAGGAGGACGAGGACGCCACCGAGTACGCCTCACCGGTCGACGTCCCCGACGAGGGCGGCCCCCGTCGCCCCGGTCGCACGGCCAAGCACACCAAGATCGTCCGCTCGATCAAGGCCGTCGCGCTGACCGCCGCCATCCTGGTGTTCGTGTCCACCGGCCTCGGCTGGGGCGCGATGCTCTACATCGACAGCAAGTTCACCGAGATCGACGCACTGAACACCAACTCCGCCGCCGTGCACGAGGCGGAGAAGCAGCTCGGCGACGAGAACTTCCTCATCGTCGGCTCGGACACCCGTGCGGGCGCCAAACCGGAAGACGGTGTCGGCGACCCGAACACCGAGAACACCCAAGGCGCGCGTTCGGACGTGCTGATGCTCGCGCACATCCCGGCCGACCGTAAGCGCATGGTCGTCGTCTCGGTGCCGCGCGACCTCCTCATCAAGCGGCCCAAGTGCGAGCGGTGGGATCCCACCAGCGGCCAGTACACCGGCGACATGCTCGACGCCGCCGAGGACGTGAAGGCCAACGAGCCGTACGCGGTCGGCGGGCCGAAGTGCGTCAGCGCGTTCATGACCGAGCTGACCGGGTTGGAGATCAACCACTTCATCAGCGTGGACTTCAACGGCTTCAAGGGCATGGTCGACGCCATCGGCACCGTCCCGGTGTGCGTGGCGAAGCCGATGGACGACGAAGAGCTCGGCATGCTCTTCGACAAGCCGGGCAAGTACGAGATCAACGGCACCAAGGCGCTCGACTACGTGCGGGCGCGCAAGGTCGAAGGCGAGAGCAAGACCGACTTCGACCGCGTCAAGCGGCAGCAGCAGTTCCTCTCCTCGTTGCTGCGCAAGGCTTTGTCGTCGGAGATCCTGCTGAACCCGGGCAAGCTCAACGGTTTCCTCAACGCGTTCGCCGCCTCCACCGTCGGCCAGAACATCGGCGTGAACGACATGCTCACGCTGGCGCAGTCGTTGCAGAGCCTGGAAGCGGGCCGGGTCAGTTTCGTCACCGTGCCGCACGACACGGCCGAGGGTCCGACGAAGAGCCACGACGACAACCTGGAGCTGTTGAAGGAAGCCGAGACCAAGGCTTTGTTCCAGGCCATCATCGACGGCACGCCGCTGCCGGACGAAACCCCGGACACCACGACGCCGGACCCGAACAAGGCGAGCCAGGCGGCGCCTCCGCCCGGCCCGAAGCAGGGCAAGATCATCGACCCCAAGGGCCTGAAGGTCCAGGTGCGCAACGGTGATCCGGACAACGGCGGCGCGGCGGGCGAGACCAGTACGACCCTGCGGCAGCTCGGCTACGAAGTGGTCATCAGCGACAACGCGCCGCCCGCCGACAAGACCGTCATCAAGTACGGGGTCGGCGGTGAGGACGCCGCGGCGACGTTGCAGTCCTCGGTGCCGGGCGCGACGCTGGTGTTCGACGCGGGCATGGGTGGCGCGGTGCTGCTGCTGATCGGGCCGGGCTGGGACGAAGAGGTCCGGGCGCCGCAACCCGCGGGCGCCGAGCCGAACAAGCCCGCGCCACCGCCGAACCTGGAAGTCACCAACGCGGGCAAGGATCCCTGCGCCTAGACCGACTGGACGTTTTGGGTTCACCACGGGTTCACCGGGGCGGGTCGCTACCGCGACGGCCTCACCGTAGGCTGACGCCCATGCGTGAGGCCTACCACGATCAGCTCGGACACCTCGCAGACCAGCTCGCCGACATGTGCGGGATGGCCGGCGTCGCGATGGAGCGTGCGACCACTTCGTTGCTCGGGGCGGATCTCGCCCTCGCGGAGCAGGTGATCGGTGACGACACCAAGATCGACGATGTGCGCGCCGACATCGAGGAGCAGGCGTACGCGCTGCTGGCGTTGCAGGCGCCGGTCGCCACCGACCTGCGGATCGTGCTCGCGGTGATCCACGCGGCGGAGAGCGTGGAGCGGATGGGCGACCTGGCGCTGCACGTGGCGAAGGCCGCGCGGCGCAGGCACCCGAACCCGGTGCTGCCGGACACGGTGCGGCCGTACTTCTCCGAGATGGGCCGCATCGCGGTCGAGCTGGCGCGTGAGGCGACCGACATCATCCGCACCCAGGACGTGGCGCGGGCGCGGTCGCTGGAGGACGCCGACGACGCGATGGACGACCTGCACCGGCACCTGTTCACGGTGATCATGGACAAGGACTGGGCGCACGGCGTGCCGGCCGCGGTCGACACCACGCTGCTCGGCCGGTTCTACGAGCGGTTCGCCGACCACGCGGTGTCGGTGGCCAAGCGCACCGTCTTCGTGGTCACCGGCCGGATGCCCGGCTACCACGGCAGCGGCAGCGGCGCCGAGTCGACCTGAGCGTCAGTTGAGCAGGCCGTTCAGCTCCTGCGCGAGCTGGGCGGCGATGCGCGCGTTGTCGGCGGGGGCGTGGGTGAGCCACTTCTGGCCGTCCGGCCCCTGCCGGGTCTGGGACATGTAGCGGCCCTGGTCGTTGTCGAACCAGGCGATCTGCGGCGCCCGCTGCTCCCGACCGTGCCTGCCGCGCACCGTGACGCCGAACTGGCCGACCCGCAGGCGCGGGCGTTCGAACACCGATTCCAGCGCGCGGACCTGCGTCGACGCGGTGGAGCGCGGCGCCATGGCCTGGGTGAACCTGGCCTGGCCGAAATCGTCGTCCCGGCGAGGGGGCGCCGGCGGTGCGGACGTGGGCATCGGCACCGTGATCGACTGGCCGGGGCCGGGTCGTGAGGGCGGAACGAGGTCCACGACCGTGCGCAGCACTGCGGCCGAGCGCATCAGGTCGACCTTGATCTGCCGGTCGTCCATCACCGCGAGGGCCGCGTTCTCACCGGCCGCGCCGGCGCGTGCGAGGAGCTGGCGCTCGACGTTGCGGGCGTCGAGCGACGCCACCGCGTTGAGGGAGAAGTCGAAGCGCACCAACAGGGTCAGCGCTTCCTCCACCTCGGGCGCGACCCGGCCGCGATTGGCCAGGCCGCGCGATTCGAGGTCGCGGTAGACGGCGTCGCGGATGCCGCGCCGTTCGTCGATCGTGTGCCCGAGGTACGGGAATTCGAACGGGTAGGGCCGGCTGCCGAGCTTCAGGTCTTCCCAGAGCATGTCGGCCGCCGCGAACGACAGGGCGAACGAGAACACGCTCACCCGCCGATGACGGGCGGGGCGACCATGGTGCCGTCGCCGAAGACGTCCTCGGTCTCGACCAGGTAGGACGCGGCCTTGTGCTCCTTGTCCTCGTCACCCTGACCACGACCGGCGCCCGCGCCGCCCATGCCTGCCGCACCCATGCCGGCCGCGCCGCCGCGACCCGCCGCACCGGCGCCACCAGGACCACCGCTGCCGCCGGGACCGAAACCGCCCGCGCCGGACCGGTGGGAGTCACCGAGCGTGCCCGCGCTGCCGCCGGGTCCGAACCCGCCGCCCATGCCACCGCGACCGGCAGCCGCGCTGCCACCGGGACCGCCACCCGGGCCGCCACCGGGACCGCCGCCTGGGAAGCGTCCGCCGCCGGAGCCGCCAGGACCACCGCCCGGACCGTTGGGGAAGCGCCCGGGGCCGTTCGGCCCGGTGGGACGTCCGTTGGGCGGCAGGTTCGGCCGACCGTTGGGACCGGGGGGCAGGTACGGGCCGCCGCCGGGCGGGTAGGGACCACCGCCGGTGCCGGGCGGGAGGTTCTGGCCGCCGCCGGGGCCGGGCGGGTACGTGGTGCCGCCACCGGTGCCGGGCCCGTTCACACCGGACTGGTTCGTGGTGCCGCCGGGGCCGGGGATGCTGCCGAAGTCGCCCGTGCCGGTACCTGTGCCAGTGCCGGTCCCGGTACCCGTGCCTGTGCCCGTCCCGACACCGCTCGGCATGGTCGGCCGGCCGCCGATCTCGGCCGTGCCCGGCTTGCCCGGTTCGCCAGTGCCGCCGCCACCCTCCATCGGCGGGGGCGGGGAGAAGGCGGGCATGGTCGAGCCCGACTCCTGGAAGCTCGTGGACATGGTCGTCATGACCTCGGCCGCCCGTTCGTGGGCCTGCTGCTTCTCCTCGAACTTCTGCTCGATCTGGTCGATCGTCGCGGCCCACTTGAGGGGGTTGGGCTCGGAGAAGAACATCTTGTAGGCGTCGGCGGTGCTGAACTCGACCGGTTCGGGCATCGCGTTCTTCGCCTGCTCGGCGGCCGTGCTCTGGGAGTAGAGCTTGTTACCCGTGAGCTGCGCGCCTTGCGCCGCGTTACCGGACCAGGTGGCGACGTTGGTGAAGTACCCCTGAGCCGACTCGGCCGCCGCACCCTGCCAGGCGCCCTTGCTGGCGTTGGTCGCGCTCGTGAGATCGGTCTGGAGCTGGGCCAGCGTGTTGCCGATCTTGGTCCAGGCCTCGCCCTGCTCGTTCGCGGTGCTGGGAGCCATGTTGTCGGTGACCATGCCCTTGAGGGCCTTGTGGTCGTGACCCATGTAGAACGCACCGGACGGCGTCAGCGGCGGCCGATAGGTCTCCACGACCTGCTCGAGCTGCTGCTCCTGCTGCGACTGGTACTGCGCGGACTGCGCCTTGTACTGGACGTAGTCGGCAATAGTGTCGAACATGCCGAAGAAGCTTGGATTGTCGCGCTGCCCCGCCACGAACTCGGCATGAAGTGCGGCCTCGTTCTCACCGGCGTAGGTGACCTGGGTCGCCTGGCTGTTGGGCTGCGGCTGCGGCGGCTGCGAATTCGGCGGCGTCACGACGTTCTCCCCCTCGGGTTACTTCGGCAGCTTCGGTTCGATGGCAGTGGCGACCTTGGTGGCGAGCTCGCAAGAGGTCTCCAACGAGCGGGAGGAAGCGACGACGTCGACCCTCGACGTCGGACCGACTTCCACCGCCACCAGGCACGACTTGTTGGTTCCCGGCGCCTCGACGAGCCTGGCCTTGCGCGGGCCGATGGGGATGTCGGACTTCTTGCCGTCACCCGCCGCGTCGGCGATCGCCAACTCGGGTTGAGCCTTGATCGTCACGCCACTGCCCGGCGAGGCGACGGCACCGCAAGCGCCGCGGCTTTCCTCCTCGACCTCGGTCAGGTTCAGCTGTGCCGCGACCGAGTTCAGGACCTCGCACGCGTCGAAGTCCGCGAGCGAGTCCCCGCCGCCGGAAGGCTTCGTCGTGGTGGTGCCCTTCGCCGTCTGCTCCGTCGTCGCCGACGTGGTGGTCGGCCCCGGCGTGGCCGTTCCGCCGGTGCTGCAGCCGGTGACAACGGCACCGAGCACCGTCAGCGACAAGACGACGCGGGCCGACAATCCCTTGATCAACTGCTTCCACCCTCAGTAGCGCTTGTAGGTGCTGGCGTTCGAGCTGTCGACCTCACGATAGTTCTCGATCGCCTTCTGCAACGCCTCACGTGCCTCGCTCAACGCGGACTGCAGTTGCTCGATCGCCGGCACGATTCCCGTCGTGCCCGCTCCACCCTCGACGTTCTCACGGTTGTAGCTCGTCAGAGCGGTGGCGTCGGGGCTGGTGCCGAGCTTGACCTCCTGGCGCAACAGGCTCATCTGGTTGTCGAGCTTGACCAGGTCCTTCTCAGCGGCGTCGATGGCCTTCAGGTAGGCCTGCGCGCCGTCCTCACTGATCGCGAACGAGCCCGACTCGGCGGCCTGCTTCAGGCCGACCATGCTGGCCGTCATCGCCTGCATGGACTGTGCGCTCCACGCACCTTCCACCGCCACGGTTACCCCCTGCGAGTCTGCCGATCCCAACCGTCACGGTACCCCCGAAAGGAGGACCCTGTCTCGATTTTGACGCTAGGGGCGAGCACCCGGTTCCCGTGTCACCCGAACGCGCAAAAGCCCTCCCACCGCAGGTGGAAGGGCTCCGCGGACAGAACCGGGTACCAGCCGGATCAGCCGAAACGGCCGGAGATGTAGTCCTCCGTGGCCTTCTGGCTCGGGTTCGAGAAGATCTTCTCGGTGTCGTCCACCTCGATCAGCCGACCCGGCTGACCGACGCCCAGCAGGTTGAAGAACGCCGTCTGGTCGCTGACCCGCGCCGCCTGCTGCATGTTGTGGGTCACGATGACGATCGTGTAATCCTTCTTCAACTCGGTGATCAAGTCCTCGATCGCCAGAGTCGAGATGGGGTCCAGCGCCGAACACGGCTCGTCCATCAACAGCACGTCCGGCTGCACGGCGATCGCCCGCGCGATGCACAACCGCTGCTGCTGGCCACCCGACAACCCGCCACCAGGCCGGTCGAGGCGATCTTTGACCTCGTTCCACAGGTTCGCCCCGCGCAACGACTGCTCGGCCAGGTCGTCGAGCTTCTTCTTGTTCCGCTCACCCGCCAGCTTGAGCCCCGCCACCACGTTGTCCCGGATCGACATCGTCGGGAACGGGTTGGGGCGCTGGAACACCATGCCGATGGTCCGCCGCACCTGCACCGGGTCCACGGAGGACGCGTAGATGTCCTCCCCGTCCAGCAGCACGGTGCCCTCCACCCGCGCCCCGGGCGCCACCTCGTGCATGCGGTTCAACGACCGCAGCACGGTGGACTTCCCGCAACCGGACGGGCCGATGAACGCCGTCACGTTCTTCGGCGGCACGGCGAGCGAAACACCGTCCACGGCGTGGAACTTGCCGTAGAAGAGGTTGAGGTCTTTCACGTCGATGCGCTTGGCCATGACCGCCCGCTCACTTCGTCTTCGGAGCCAGCCACCGCGAGATCACGGTAGCCAGCAGGTTGAACAGCGTGATGATGATGACCAGGGTGATCGCCGCACCCCAGATCCGCTCGAAACCGGCCTGCGTCGGGTTGTTCCGCTCCGACGTCATGAGCAGCGGCAGCGACGCCATCGGCCCTTCGAACAGGTTGTAGTTGATGTACGGCGCGTAAGCGGCGAGCACGAGCACCGGCGCGGTCTCGCCCATGACCCGGGCGAGGGCCAGCATGATGCCGGTGATGATGCCGGACAGCGCCGTGGGGATGACGACCTTCACGATCGTCTTCCACTTGGGGATGCCCAGCGCGTAGGACGCCTCGCGCAGCTCGTCCGGCACGATCTTCAGCATTTCCTCGGTGGTCCGCACGATCACCGGCACCATCAGCAGCACCAGCGCCAGCGACACCGCGAAACCGCTGCGGCCGAAGCCGAAGTACGTGATCCACAGCGTGTAGATGAACAGCGCGGCCACGATGGACGGCACACCGGTCAGGATGTCGACCATGAACGTGGTGGCCTTGGACAGCTTGGACCGGCCGCCGTACTCCACCAGGTACACACCGACGAACAGGCCGAGCGGCACCGACAGCACACCGCACACGAGGCCTTGCACCAGCGTGCCGTAGATCGCGTGGTAGACGCCGCCGCCCTGCTGGCGGGACAGCAGACCGGACAGCGACTTCTGCCACCAGTCAGCGTTCACCACCACCGGGAAACCGCGTTCGATCACCACGAACAGCACCCAGATCAGCGGCACGATCGCGACGAGGAACGCCAGGTACACCAGCGTCGTGGCGACCGCGTTCTTGAACTTGCGCCCGCCGCTGACGCTCTGGAACGTCGGCGGCGTGGCGAGGCGGTTCAGGTCCGCCGTGTCGGTCGTCATTCGTACTCCTTGTGACCGGCGACGATGGACCGGGCGATGGCGTTGACGCCGAAGGTGAGCACGAACAGCACCAGACCGGCGGCGATGTACGCGCCGGCCGTCCGCGGGTCGTTGAACTCGGGCGCGGCCAGCGCGATCTTCGACGCGAACGTCGCGCCGCCGTCGAACAGGCTCCACGCGAACGCCGCGCCGGTGCCGCTGAGGATGATCGTCAACGCGATCGTCTCGCCGAGCGCCCGGCCGAGGCCGAGCATGGAGGCGCTGACGTAACCGGCCTTGCCGAACGGCAGCACGGTGGTCCGCACGACCTCCCACTTGGTGGCGCCCAACGCGATGGCGCCCTCGACGTGGGTGACCGGCGTGCGGTCGAACACCTCGCGGCTGACCGCGGTGATGATCGGCAGGATCATCACCGCCAGCACGATGCCGGCGGTGAAGATGGTGCCGCCCAGCTCGATGCTGACGGTGCCCTCGGCGAACAGCGGGATCCAGCCGAGGTTCGAGGTCAGCCACTCGCCGACCGGGGTCAGCACCGGGCCGAGCACGAGCAGGCCCCAGAGGCCGAAGATGATCGACGGCACGGCGGCCAGCAGGTCGATGACGTACGCGAACGACCGGGCCAGCCGGCGGGGCGCGTACTGGGTGAGGAACAGGGCGATGCCCAGGGCGATCGGCATCGCGATGATCAACGCGAACGCGGCCGACACCACGGTCACCAGGAACAGGTCCAGGATGCCGTACCGCATGTTGTCGACGTCGCCGGTCGACCACTCGCGGCTGGTCAGGAAGTTGACCTGGTCCAGCGCGAGCGAGGGGATGGCCTGGAGCAGCAGGAAGACGCCGATCGCCGCGATCAGGACCACGATGAAGATGCCCGACCCGGTGGCCAGGCCTGCGAAGATCCGGTCACCCGGCCGGACGATGGTCTTCTGGTCGGCTTCCGTGGTCGGGGGAATCGGAGCCTCCGAGTCGGGTCTGGCAGCCGGAACGCCCGCGCGGGCACCGGTCGAACCGGTGCCCGCGGGGCGTGGGGCCACTGTGCGGTCGTTCATCGCAATGGCGTTCCCGAAGAGTGTGCCGGCCTGGTCAGGCGATCGCCTTGATGGCGGTCAGCAACTTCTCCTGGAAGGCCTTGGGCACGGGAGCGTAACCCGCGGCCGCCAGGCCTGCCTGACCGTCCGTCGCGGCGACCGTGAGGAACGCCTTGACGGCCTTCGCGGTCTCGGCGTCGTAGCCCTTCGAGCAGACGATCTCGTAGGTGGCGAGCAGCAGCGGGTAGGTGCCCGCCTCGGTGGAGGCGTAGATCGAGTCCAGGTCCAGCACCAGGTCGTTGCCGGAGCCCTTGATCTTCGCGCCGTCGATGGCCTTGCCGACCGAGGCGTCGTTCAGCTCGACCGCGCCGGCGCCGTTGTCGATCTTGGCGAGGGACAGCTTGTTGTCCTGCGCGAAGGACAGCTCGACGTAGGTGATCGCACCGTCGATGGAGCCGACGGCCTGCGCGACACCGGCGGACTTCTCCTTGGCCTCGCCGACACCGCCCTTGAACTGCTTGCCCGCGCCCTGCGTCCACGCGCCCTTCGAGGCGGCGTCGAGGTACAGCTGGAAGTTGTCCGTGGTGCCGGACTCATCCGAGCGGTAGACGACCTTGATGTCCTTGTCGGGCAGCGTGGCGCTGCCGTTCAGGGCGGCGATGGCCGGGTCGTTCCACTTCTTCACGGTGCCGTTGAAGATCTTGGCGATGACCTCGCCGGACAGCGTGAGGTCGGTGACGCCTTCCAGCTTGTAGCCGACCGCGACGGGGCCGAACACGAGCGGCAGGTTCCACGCCGGGTTGCCCTCGCAGCGCTCGGCCGCCTTGGCGACCTCGCCCTTGCTCTCGGACAGCGGCGAGTCGGAGCCGCCGAAGTCGACCTGACCGCCGATGAACTGCTTCACGCCGGCGCCGGAGCCGGACGCGTTGTACGCGAGGTCCGCGCCCTGGCACTTCTGCTGGTACGCCTGGACGAACGTGTCCATCGCGTTCTTCTGCGCCGAAGAACCCTCTGCGCTGAGCTTCGACTTGCCACCGCACTCGACCGGGGTCGACGACTCGCCGGTCGCCGGGGCCTGGCCCTGGGGGGTGTTCGCGTCGCTACCACACGCGGTGAGCAGAAGCGCACCGGCCGCGATCAGGCCGAGAACGGCGCCGTGTCGCTTGGTCTTCACCTGGAGTCCTCCAGCTACGGAACGGATGTCGCGGCGTACATCCGCCGCTCGACACGGACGGTAGGTAGCGAGGGTGGACAGGCACCCAGGAGAAGGTGAACGAGAGGTGAACTCCACACGGGAGGTGACCGAGTACACCGCCTTTTGGGTGTCTCGTGACCTGCACGTTTGCATGGCGTGATGGGTTTGTCACTACCGGGCGTATTGGACGTCCGCGTCCCACCGCGTGAAACCCAACCGGTTGTACACGGACAGTGCCGCACCGTTGTCGGCTTCGACGTACAACATGACCTGCTTGAGCCCGGCGTCACGGAGGTGCGCCAGGCCCGCGAGCGTGATCGCCTTGCCGAGCCCGCCGCCCTGCGCATCCGGGTCGACGCCCACCACGTACACCTCGCCGAGTTCGGCGGTGTGCGCCTTGGTCCAGTGGAAGGCGATGAGGCGTTCGTCGCGGTCGATCGCCAGCAGGAAGCCGGCCGGGTCGAACCACGGCTGCTCTTCCTTCTGCCGCACATCCTCGATGCTCATCGCGCTCTGCTCGGGGTGCCAGGAGAACGCGCGGTGGTTGACGTAGACGACAGCCGCCTCGTCCCGGCCGGGCACGAACGTGCGCAGCGTGACGCCGTCGGGGAGCACGGGCTCGGGCAGGTCGGCGTCCAGCAGTCTGCGCAGGCGCAGGAGTTCGCGGACCTTGCGGTAGTCGAACTTGGCGGCGAGGGCTTCGGCGCCGGGATGACCGCCGTGCGACCAGACGCGGAGCGGCTTGGGGCGATCGGCGACCGCTTCGACCAGCGCGGTGCCGACGCCACGACGGCGGTGGTCCGGGTGGACGGCGAGTTCGGCGACCTCGTTGCCGTCCGCGTCACCGAAGACGTCCACGTGCAGGTAGCCGACCAGCGCGCCACCGTCGTGGACCAGCAGGTGGTTGCTACCGCGTGCGCCGGGGTGCAGCCGCAGCACGACGGCCTCACCTACGGGGGCGACACCGTCAACGGCTTGGGCAGCCCCGAGCAGACCGGAGACCTCGCCGGCCTGCTCGGGGGACAACTCCTCGAACCAGCTCAATTCCACACGACAAACCTACTCAGCCGCGACGCGAGGTCGCGTCGGTAGGTCGAGACTCATTTCGCGGCGATCACGCTCTTCGATCGTCGCGAAATCAGGCTCGAACTGCCGACTTCCGGGCGACCTCGCCGCCGTCTGCGGAGCAGCGGCAATCAAGCACGGTAGATCAGCTCGGCTTCGTCGATCGTGGTCTCCGGGATGTCCAGCGCGGAGTGCTCGACGCGGCGGGCGCTGCCGGGGCGCGGCGGGCGGACGAACTTGTAGCCGACGTTGCGCACGGTGCCGATGAGGGACTCGTGCTCGGGGCCGAGCTTCGCGCGCAGGCGCCGGACGTGCACGTCCACGGTCCGCGTGCCGCCGAAGAAGTCGTAGCCCCAGACCTCCTGGAGCAGCTGCGCCCGGGTGAACACCCGGCCGGCGTGCTGCGCCAGGTACTTCAGCAGCTCGAACTCCTTGTACGTCAGGTCGAGCGGACGGCCGCGCAGGCGGGCCGTGTAGGTCGCCTCGTCGATGACCAGCTCGCCGAGCTGGATCGAGCCGTCGCCGCCGGGCTGCGTGGTGCCGCGACGGGAGCGCACCAGGCGCAGTCGGGCGTCCACCTCGGCCGGGCCGGAGGTCGGGAGCAGGATCTCGTCCACGCTCCAGTCGGAGTTCACCGCGACCAGACCACCCTCGGTGACGACCGCCACCACTGGCACGTCCACCCCGCTGGAGTCGAGCAGCCTGCACAGGCTGCGCGCGGCGGCCAGGTCGGTCCGCGCGTCCACCAGCACGATGTCGTGGGGACCGGCTTCCAGCAGCGCCGAGACCTCCGGGCGCAACGGGCGCACCTCGTGCGGGAGGAGCGACAGCGCGGGGAGAACCGCCTCGGGGTCGGAGTCGGTGGTCAACAGCAGCACGTCGATACTCATCGCGGCGCCCTCTCGTTCGGCCGGTGCTTGGTCACCGACCAGGCACAGCGAAGTACGGTGACCGGGCCCCGTTGCCTGCGGATGACGGAGACAATACCGGTGCACACCACGAAAGACCCAGGTCAGCAGGTCAGAGTCACAGTTGTTTCCACAAGCGTCACGCCTGTTACATCCATGTCACACGACGCTGTCCTCCTGCACGGTCTGCATGTGAGATCCACACCGTCCGTGACGGATCTCGCTTTCGTGGTGGGTCACGGCTTCACGAACCACGTCCGCAAACCTTTCGTCAGCCGGGTGTTGCGGCGGTTCGCGCACCACGGCGGAGTCGTCGCGCTCGACTTCCGCGGTCACGGCAGGTCCGCCGGACGATCTTCGGTGGGTAGTGACGAAATCCACGACCTGGCGGCCGGCGTCGCACTTGCGCGCGGGCTCGGGTACCGCCGTGTGGTGACGGTCGGCTTCTCCATGGGCGCGTCCATCGCCCTGCGCCACGCGGGCCTCCACGAGGACAAACCGGACGCCGTGGCGGCTGTCAGCGCGCCGTCACGCTGGTGGGTGCGCGACACGGTGGCCATGCGCCGCGTCCACTGGCTGCTCGAACAGCCGCACGGCAGGCTCGCCGCCCGCGCGCTGGGCGTCCGCCTCGGTCCGCCGTGGGTGACGACGCCGGAGAGCCCGCTGGAGGTCGTGCACCGCATCACCCCGACACCGCTGCTCATCGTGCACGGTGAGCAGGACCACTACTTCGGCCCCGCGCACGCCGTCGCTCTGCACAAGGCGGCGGGCGGCGACGCGGAGCTGTGGCTGGAGCCCGGCATGAGGCACGCCGAGTCCTCGATGACGCCCGCTCTGGTAGACCGGGTGGCGATCTGGCTGGACGAGCACACGCGGCCACTCGGGGGCAGCGACCACACCGCAGACGATCGGACAAAGGGCAGGCGATGACCGCGACCGAGACGAAGCGCCGTCCCACCAGGGGCCGCAAGCTGATCATCACCGCGCTGGTGGTGGGCGGGCTGCTGGTCGCGGCCGACTTCGGGTTGGCCGCGGCGGGCGAGTACCAGGTCGCCCAGAAGATGCGGCAGAAGTTCGCGCTGGACGAGGACCCGTCGGTCCGGATCAACGGCTTCCCGTTTGTCGCGCAGGCCATCGCGGGCGACTACCGGGACATCGAGATCAGCGCCACCGGCGTGCCCGTGCGCGACCAGCTGCGCGACCTGGAGATCCACGCCAACCTCCGCCACGTCCGCATCGGCCTGTCGGACCTGCTGGCCGGCAACACCCGCGGCGCGAAGATCGACCTGGTGCAGGGCAGCGTCAAGATCAAGGCGAACGACCTGAACCGGGTGGTCAACCAGGTCACGCCGTTCACCGACATGGCCATCGAGCCGGACACCCGCACCGAGCTGCCCCCGGGGCAGCAGGCGGACCCGGCGGTCGCGGCGGTGAAGCTCTCCGGCAACACCACGGTGGCGAGCCGCAAGATCCGGATCACCGCGTACGGCACGGTGACCCTGGTCAACGGCGACGTGGTGATCGCGATGAACGACGTCGAGCTGGACGACGCGTCGCTGGCCGGCCTGGACGCGGTGCTCGGCGTGGTGCGCGAGGCGTTGAGCGTGACCATCCACCCGGGCGAGCTGCCCTTCACGGTGACGCCGACCGCTGTCAAGGTGGAGAGCGGCGCGCTGACCGTGGAAGGCGCCATCAGCGACATCCCGCTGGACGAAGGCAGCTGACGATGACCGGGGTCTGGGCACTGCTCGGCGCGATCGCGGTGGTGGCCGTGATCGGCGTGGTGCTGCGCGCGCGGAACGGTCGTGTGCGAGCGGCCAGGCCGGGCGTCCGCCTGCCCGACCCGGTTCGCGCCCTCCTCGACCCGAACACGCACGTCACGCTCTTGCAGGTGTCCACGACGTTCTGCGCCACGTGCCGCCAGACCAAGGCGTTGCTCGAAGACCTCGCCCACCGCACCGAAGGACTGCGGCACGTCGAGCTCGACGTGACCGACCTGCCGGACGTCGCGGCCGAACTCGGGGTGCTGCGCGCGCCGACGACGCTGGCCCTGGACGGGACCGGCGCGGAACTGCTGCGCGTCGGCGGCCTGCCGAAGCGGGACACGCTCATTGCGGCTTTGCGACCACACCTGCCTGGACCGATCGGGTGAACCTGCCAACTCCCACCAGATGGACACCACTCCCGACAGCAGGGATGAGCGGCTAGTCTCGATCGCATGACCACGCTGCTGACCAAGCGACTCGCGGTGGACCTGTGCCGCGTGCGCAGCAGCCTGTGTCGCGCGGCGCGCTGACCGGGCGGTCTCCGGCAGTCCCCACGCCCTTGACGGACGTGTGCGCCTGCGCCTACCACCGCCTGAAGACGGACTACCCAGTCTTGTCCACCGTCAGGAGGTCGCCGTGCCGAAAGATGCCCCAGTGGACCCGCGCGGTCCGCGTTTCAGCGCCTGGATCACCACCGCCGTGCTGGCGGTAGTCCTGCTGACCGGGTCGTGGCGATTGCTCGCCGCACAGACCGTGCTCTTCGCGATGTGCGCGTTCATCTCGCTCAAGCTCAACCCGTGGGGCCACGTCTACCGGTACGTCGTCCAGCCGCGGATCACACCGACCACCGAGCGCGAGGAAGCCGCCCCGCTGCGGTTCGCGCAGGGTGTCGGGTTCGTGTTCGCCCTGGTGGGCACGATCGGGTACGCCTCCGGACTGACCGCGCTCGGAGTCGTCGCCACGTCCGCCGCACTGGTCGCCGCGCTGCTCAACGCCGCGCTCGGCCTGTGCCTCGGCTGCGAGATGTACCTGCTCCTGCGCCGCTTCGCACCCGCACTCGCCCGACCCCAGTCGACACCGTCGCAGTAAGTACGCAGAAATTGGAGCAGCTTCGATGAGCCGTGAAGACGTCCTGGTCTCGGCCGCTTGGGCCGAGGAGAACCTCGCCACGCCCGGCGTGGTGTTCGTGGAGGTGGACGAGGACACCTCCGCCTACGAGGGGGGCCACATCCCGGGCGCGGTGAGGATCGACTGGAAGACCGAGTTGCAGGACCCGGTGCGCCGCGACTTCGTGGACCGCGCGGGCTTCGAGAAGCTGCTGTCCGCCAAGGGCATCGCCAACGACGACAACGTCATCCTGTACGGCGGCAACAACAACTGGTTCGCCGCGTACGCGTACTGGTACTTCAAGCTGTACGGCCACGACAGCGTGAAGCTGCTCGACGGCGGCCGGAAGAAGTGGGAACTGGACGGGCGTCCGCTGGACAAGGAGCCGGTCGAGCGCGACGCGACGAGCTACACCGCGCAGGAGCAGAACCTGGCGATCCGCGCGTTCCGCGACGAGGTCGTCGACGCGATCGGCAACAAGAACCTGGTCGACGTGCGGTCGCCCGACGAGTTCTCCGGCAAGCTGCTGGCCCCCGCGCACCTGCCGCAGGAGCAGGCGCAGCGCGGCGGCCACATCCCCAGCGCGATCAACGTGCCGTGGAGCAAGGCGGCCAACGAGGACGGCACGTTCAAGTCGGACGAGGAGCTGGCCGAGATCTACGGCGAGGCCGGGTTCGACGGCTCGCGCAAGACGATCGCCTACTGCCGCATCGGCGAGCGCTCGTCGCACACGTGGTTCGCGCTGCACGAGCTGCTCGGCCACGAGGACGTGAAGAACTACGACGGTTCCTGGACCGAGTACGGCTCGCTGGTCGGCGTGCCGGTCGAGCTCGGCAGCGGCAAGGAGGCCTGACCATGAGCAGCAGCTGCGGTGCGCCCGAGCAGGGCGCGGAGATCCAGGTGGGCGCGAACGAGGTCGTGCTGACCGGCAAGGTCAGCGCCGAGGGCGCCCCGGTCGGTGGCGCGTTCGTGCGGCTGCTGGACTCGTCCGGCGAGTTCACCGCCGAGGTCGTGTCCTCCGCCGACGGCGACTTCCGCTTCTTCGCCGCGCCGGGCACGTGGACGATCCGGGCACTGCACCGGTCGGGCAACGGGCAGGCGTCGGTCAACGCGGACGGGCCGGGCGTGCACCCGGTCGAGGTCGCGGTGGCCTGAGCGGATCAGGACCAGGAGCGCACGGGCTCGCCCGGCGCTACCTCCCGACGACCCCGGTGGCGTTCGCCACCGGGGTCGTCGCTGTTCGGGGCGGATGCCTAAACTGGATGGGTGGAACACTTCTTCACAGCGCTCCTGGTCCTCGTGTCCTTGATGGTCGTGTGGTTCGCCGGGTACGTCGTGTACCGGCTGTTCTCCGACCAGCGATGAGCGGCGACACGCCGGTTCCCGGCAGTGGTGACGAGGCCGTCCGGGCCGCCGTTTCGCGCGCGGCCGTGACGGGCGCGCGGAACCTGCCGCAGTTCGACGACCTGCCGATCCCGGCGGACACCGCGAACCTGCGCAGCGGGCCTTCGCTGCACGACGGGTGCCTGGCGCTGCTGCCGCTCGTCGGCGTCTGGCGCGGCGAAGGCGAAGTCGTGTACCCGACGATCGACGGCCCGTACCGGTACGGGCAGCAGATCACCTTCGCGCACGACGGCCGGCCGTTCCTCTACTACGAGGCGAGGGCGTGGCTGCTGGACGAGAACGGCGCGGTGATCCGCCAGGCGGCCCGGGAGACCGGCTTCTGGCGTCCGCAGGCGGACGACACCATCGAGGTGTTGATCACGCACAACACCGGGATCGTGGAGCTGTACTACGGCAAGCCGCGCAGCCAGACGTCCTGGGAGCTGGGCACCGACGCGGTCATCCGCACGGCGACCGCCAAGGAGGTCACCGGGGCGCAGCGGCTGTACGGCATCGTCAACAACGGCGACCTGGCGTACGTCGAGGAGCGGGCCATGGTCGGCCAACCCCTCCAGCCGCACATCTCGGCCCACTTGCAGCGCATCGTCGGCTGAGAGCCGGCTCCGGGTTGGATTGTTGAACAATCCGAACCTACGCTGTGCCCATGCAACTGCGGCGGTGCGGCACGGACGCGGTGCTCGTCGAGGTCGACTCGCTCGACGAGGTGGAGGCCGTGCGCGCCGCGGTCGCGGCGGCCGGGTCGCCGGACGTGGTCGAACTCGTGCCCGCCGCCCGCACGGTCCTGATCGTCGCCAGGCCCGGTGGGCTGCCGTCGATCCGCAGGATCCTGGCCGGCGCCTCGCTGGTCCACCACCCGGGCACGGACTCGACCGAGGTCGTCATCCCGGTCCGCTACGACGGCCCCGACCTGGACCTGGTCGCCGACACCGCGGGCCTGACCACCGCCGAGGTGGTCGAGCTGCACACCGGCGCCACCTACCGGGTCGCGTTCTGCGGCTTCGCCCCCGGCTTCGCGTACCTGACCGGCCTGCCGGAGCCGCTGCGCCAACCCCGCCTCCCGTCGCCGCGCACCAAGGTTCCTGCCGGCTCGGTGGCCGTGGCCGGCGAGTTCACCGCCGCCTACCCCCGGGCCACCCCCGGCGGCTGGCGACTGATCGGCCGCACCGACGCGCCGCTCTTCGACCCGTGCCGCCCCACCCCGGCCCTGCTCGCCCCCGGCCACCGCGTCCGCTTCGAGGCCCTCCCGTGAGTCCTACGTTCAGAACGCGTGAGTCCTACGTTCAGAACCCCCGAATTCAACGCTCGCGCACCCTCACCGTGCTGAAAACCGGACCGCAGACCCTGATCCAGGACCTCGGCCGGCCGGGTAACGCGCACCTCGGCGTCCCGCCCTCCGGCGCCTTGGACAAGCCGTCGTTCACGCTCGCCAACCGCCTGGTCGGCAACCCCGAGAACGCCGCCGGCCTCGAAGTCATCCTCGGTGGACTGTCCTTGCGCGCCAACGCCTCCTGCACGATCGCCGTCACCGGCCCGGCGACCCCCACGTCGGTCAACGGCGTCCTGCGCGACTCGCCGCTTCACCTCGCCCCCGGCGACACGCTGACCCTCGGCACACCCCGAGGCGGCCTCCGGTCGTACGTCGCGGTCTCCGGCGGCATCACCGTCCCGGCCGAACTGGGCAGCCGGTCCACCGACCTGCTCTCCGGCCTCGGCCCGGCGCCGCTCCGTCCCGACGACGAACTACCCCTCGGCGACCCGACCGGCGTACCCATGGGCGTCGACGTCCTCGTGCCGGTCCAAGTGCCGGACGAGGTGGTCGTACCCGTGTTCCTCGGCCCCCGTGACGATTGGTTCCACGACCCGGCACGTCAACTACGCGCCGGCCGCTGGACGGTGTCCGACCGCAGCAACCGGGTCGGCATCCGCCTCACCGGCACGACCGTGGACCGGGTCACGGACCGCGTCGGTCAAGAGCTGCCGAGCGAAGGCCTGATCACCGGCTCGGTGCAGGTCCCGGCCGACGGCCACCCCGTCGTCTTCCTCGCCGACCACCCGACGACCGGCGGTTACCCGGTGATCGGCGTCGTCCCCCAGCACGCCCTCCCGCTGCTCGGACAGGCCGCGCCGGGCACACCGCTCCGCTTCGCACCCCAAGGCTGACCGCGGACCACAGGGCCGAACGGACGCAATTGGTCTAGACCCATTGTCAACGCCCGCCGCACGTCTTACGTTCGGAAGCGCCAGAAAGCTCGACCAAGCACAGGCCGCCGTGGTTCTCGACTGTCCCTGTCAGCGAGAGGCACACCCTGATGCGCCGAACGATCACCGTGCTCGTGGCCCTACTCCTGGCCACCGCCGCACTGTCCGCACCGGCCACCGCCGCCACCGGCCTGACCGCCACCTTCAGCAGAACGGGCGCCACGGCCAAGTTCGTGGTGGCCAACCCGACGACCACCGCCATCTCCGGCTGGTCGATCAAGTTCGACCTGCCCACCGGCGTCACGGTCAGCGGCGCCCAGCACGCCACCACCACGCAGACCGGCACGCGGGTGACCCTGACGCCCGCCTACTACATCGGCACCATCCAGCCGGGCCGCGACACCGAGCCGTACAGCCCGACGTTCACCCTCAGCCAGGCCGTCGACCCGACCACCTGCACGATCAACGGCGCGAGCTGCGACGGCAGCGGCCCACCGCCACCACCGCCCGCGCCGGTCACGGCCGACTTCAGCGTCACCGGGTCGGCCGGCAAGTTCGTGGTCAACAACAACACCGACGCGGTGCTGACGGACTGGTCGATCACGTTCACCCTGCCGGCCGGCGTCACGGCGGGCGGCGCGCAGCACGCCACGGTCAGCCAGACCGGCAACGCCGTCACGCTCAACCCGGTGCACTACAACCGGAGCGTGGGCGCACGCCGTTCCACCGAGCCGTACAGCCCGACGTTCACGCTCAGCAGCGCGGCCGAGCCGGTCACCTGCCGGATCAACAACGTCAACTGCGACGGCACGCCGGACACGCCGCCCACCCCGCCGGGCAACCTGCACTCGCCGGTGAAGACCACCAAGACCGTCTCGCTCGCCTGGACCGCCTCCGCTCCAGGCTCCCTCCCGATCGCGGTGTATGAGGTATACAACGGCGCCACCCTCGCCACCACGGTCACCTCCACGAGCGCCACCGTCGCCGACCTCATCCCGAATACTGCATACAGTTTTACGGTCAAGGCCAAGGACACCAAAGGCACACGGTCGACTGCATCCAATGTGCTGACCGTGACCACCAACAACCCGGCCGACGACACCCAGCCCCCGACCGCGCCGACGAACCTGCGCAGCACCGCGAAGGACGCCGGCAGCATCACGTTGAGCTGGGACGCGTCCACCGACAACCGCGGCGTGGCCAACTACGACGTCCAACTGGGCAACACCGTGAAGACCACCGTCCTCGGCACGACGGCAAAGGTCGACGGCCTCTCGCCGTCCACCGCGTACACGTTCACCGTCCGGGCCCGCGACCTGTACGACAACACGTCGACCCCGAGCAACGCCGTCACAGTGTCCACTTCGGACATCGTCAACGGCTACGCCCGGGTCGGCTACTTCGTCCAGTGGGGCATCTACGGCCGCCAGTTCTTCGTCAAGAACCTGGACACCAACGGCACCGCGGCCAAGCTCACCCACCTCAACTACGCGTTCGGCAACATCGACCCGACCAACCTGACCTGCCTGCACGGCGTCACCAAGGGCACCTCACCCAACCCCCAAGACCCCAACCAGGGCGACGGCGCGGGTGACGCGGAAGCCGACTACAGCAGGCCGTTCAGCGCGGCGCAGTCCGTGGACGGCGTCGGCGACACGGGCTGGGAACCGTTGCGCGGCAACTACAACCAGCTCCGCAAGCTCAAGGCCAAGCACCCGCACCTGAAAATCCTGATCTCGCTCGGCGGCTGGACCTACTCGAAGTACTTCTCCGACGTCGCCGCCACCGACGCGGCCCGCAAGAAGTTCGTCAAGTCCTGCCTGGACATCTACATCAAGGGCAACCTGCCCGTCTACAACGCGGCGGGCGGTCCCGGCACGGCGGCGGGCATCTTCGACGGCATCGACCTCGACTGGGAGTGGCCGGGCGCGGAGGGTCACCCGGGCAACCACATCGGCCCGGACGACAAGCGGAACAACACCCTCCTGATCGACGAGTTCCGCCGGCAGCTCGACGAGCTCGGCGGGCAGCACGGCCGACGGTACGACCTGACCGCGTTCACCCCGGCCGACCCGGCGAAGATCGAGGCCGGCTGGGACCTCCCGCAGGTGGCGAAGTCCCTGGACATCTTCAACGTGCAGGGCTACGACTTCCACGGCGCGGGCAGCGACAACTCGTGGGAGCCCAACCGCACCGGCCACCAGGGCAACCTGTACGCCGACGTGGACGACCCGTACCCGTTCCACTTCAGCGTGGAGAACGCGGTGAACGCGTACACGTCGGTCGGCGTGCACCCGCGCAAGATCACCATCGGGCTGGCGTTCTACGGCCGCGGCTGGCAGGGCGTGCAGGCCGGTGGGAAGAACGGCGAGTGGCAGTCCGCGACGGGCGCCGCGCCCGGCCAGTTCGCCGAGGAGGCGGGCACGCGCGGCTACTCGAACCTGCTGGCGAGCGTGCCGGGCTGCGCCGTCCACCACGACGAGGTGGCCGTGGCGACGTCGTGCTTCACCGGCAACGGCGGCCAGTGGTGGACGTTCGACGACGTCTGGGCGATCCAGAAGAAGACCGCGTGGCTCAAGCAGCGCGGCCTGCTCGGCGCGATGATCTGGGAGATGTCCGGTGACACCGCCACCGGCACCCTGATCAACGCCGTGGACGCGGGCCTGAAGTAGCGGGGTAGCCGGCCTGAAGTAGCGGGGGTGGCGGCCCTGGACAACCCCAGGGCCGCCAACTCCTAGTACTCGGACTCGTACAGGTCGGCGACCTCGGCGTGCAGCTCGGCCGAGTCGGGCAGCGTCTTGCCGTCCAACGTGTGCACTCGGGTGATCTTGCGGACGCTCGACACCAGGAACACGCCGTCCGCGGAGTACAGCTCCTCCACCGGGATCGGCCGCACCTCGACCGTCCAGCCCTCGCGCCCGGCGGCCCGGAACAGCGCGGCCTGCGTCGTGCCGGGCAGGATGCCAAGCTCGGCCGGCGGCGTGGTCAGGGTGCGACCGCGGGCCATGATCAGCGTGGACGTCGGGCCTTCCAGCACCGACCCGGACGACGTGGTGAACACGACCTCCGCCGCGCCACGCCGTTCCGCCTCACGGATCGCCGCCATGTTCATCGCGTACGACAGCGACTTGGCGCCCAGCAGCAGCCACGGCGCGCGGTCCATCAGGCCCGGCTCGATCCCCCGGTCCAGGGTGACCGCCGCGATCCCCTCGGCCCGCTGCGCCATCACCTTGGGCGAGATGTCCATCGCCAGCGCGAAACCGGTGGGTGTGCCGTCACCGCCTTCGACGCCGCGGGTGTAGACGAGCTTCAACGCGATCTCCGCGCCGCCCGTCCAGTTCGCCAGCACGAGGTCGACGGCGTGCTCGAACGCGGCACGGTCGGGCTCGGGCAAGTCGAGCATCGCCGCCGAGCGGGCCAGTCGGTCCAGGTGCGGACCGAGTTCCCGGGGCTTGCCGTCGACAACCAGGATCGTCTCGAAGACCCCGTCGCCGCGCATGAGGCCGAAGTCGTCGACCCGGATCAGCGGGGCGTCGGGGTCGGCCAGGGTTCCGTCCAGTAGTGCGAGCACGCGCATACCGTGAGACTACTCACGGCCTACCATCGAATTCGTGGACACCGCCAGCGCCCCGAAAGCCCTGCGCAAGACGCTGCACGACCGCGGTATGCGGATGACACCGCAGCGCCAGCTCGTGCTGGACGCGGTGCGCGAACTGGGCCACGCCACACCGGAGCAGATCTGCCAGCGAGTGCAGGTCACCGCGCCCACGGTCAACATCACCACCGTCTACCGCAACCTCGACCTGCTGGAGCGGCTCGGCCTGGTCCGGCACACGCACCTCGGGCACGGCGCGCCGAACTACTCGGTCGACGAGCACGAGCACGTGCACCTCGTGTGCCACCGGTGCGGGCGGATGGACGAGGTGCCGTGCGAACTCCTCTCCCCGCTGGGGGGAACACTCCGGGCGGAGTACGGGTTCGAACTTGATGCGAGCCACCTCGCGCTGTCCGGCACGTGCCGCGAGTGCCTGACCCAGAGTGCGTCGAAGGAGTCCGAGTGAATTCACCGCTGTTGACCGCTCCGGGTGCGGTAGCCCCGTTCGAGGGCGTCCCCGACCAGGGCGTGCCGTGGCACTTCGGCGACCCGTTCGCCGAACAGCGCTCGGCCGCGCGGTCGGTCGCGGTGTTCGACCGGTCGAACCGGGCCGTCGTCGCGGTGCCGGGTGACGACCGGCTGCCGTGGCTGCACTCGCTGACCAGCCAGCACTTCACCGCGCTGGGCGAGGACGAGGGCACCGAGGCGCTGATCCTGGACGTCCAGGGCCGGGTCCAGCACCACGTCGTGGTGGCGAACGTCGGCGGTGTCGTCTACCTCGACATGGAGCGGGAGCAGGTCGCCGAACTCCAGTCGTACCTGGGCAAGATGGTGTTCTGGTCGAAGGTCGAGCCGCGGGACGCGACGGCCGAGCTGGCCGTGCTGACCGTGGTCGGCCCGGAGATCGCCGGATTGTTCAACAAACTTGCCCTCCCCCTCCCGGACGGCCCGCACGGCGTCGTCGCGCTGGAAGGCGGCTTCGCCCGGCGCATGACGTGGCCCGGCCAGGACGCGGTCGACCTGGTGGTCCCGCGGCCGGACATCGCCGACTGGTGGCAGAAGCTCACCGACGCGGGCGCGCGCCCGGCCGGGAGCTGGGCGTTCGAGGCGTTGCGGGTCGAGTCCCTGCACCCGCGGCTGGGCGTCGACACGGACGAGAAGACCATCCCGCACGAGGTGAACTGGATCGGCGACGCCGTGCACCTCGACAAGGGCTGCTACCGGGGCCAGGAGACCGTCAGCAAGGTGCACAACGTCGGCCGCCCGCCGCGCCGGATGCTGCTCCTGCACCTGGACGGCTCCATGGAAGTGCAGCCGGAGACCGGCGACCCGGTGCTGGCCGGCGACCGCGTGGTCGGCCGGGTCGGCAGCGTGGCGCTGCACCACGAGCTGGGCACGATCGTGTTGGCGCTGGTCAAGCGGTCGATCACACCGGATACGGAACTGCTGGTCGGCGCCGAGGACCGCCGCGTGCAGGCGTCCGTCGACCCGGACTCGGTGCCGCCGGACACCCCGGGCCTGGGCCGTGAGGCGGCCCGCAACCTGGGCCGCTGATCCGGTCCGGAAAACCGGCGACTTCGCCTGCCTGCGGTTCCGTGCCGAACGGGTGTCGCCGAGGCGGTGGACCGGGCGGGTTGTGTGTCAGGATCACGGCATGTCCCGACCCGGATCCCACGGCACGCTGCTGACCGTCGCCCCCACCGGGGCCGAGCACGCGAAGGCCGACGTCCCCCAGCTGCCGGTCACGGTGGCGGAACTGGTCGGCACGGCCGAGGCGTGCGAGCAGGTCGGCGCCACCATGATCCACGTGCACATCCGCGGCGCGGACACCAAGCCGTCGCTGGACCTGGGGCTGCTCAAGGAGACGGTCGCGGCGCTGAGGGAGCGCACGAACCTGATCGTGCAGCTGTCCACCGGCGGCGCGGTGACCGACCCCGAGGCGGACCGGCTGCGGGTGCTCGACGCCCTGCCCGACTCGGCGTCCTGCACCATGGGCACGGTGAACTTCGGCGACGACGTCTTCCTGAACCGCTGGGAGTTCGTGGTCGCGTTGCACAAGGGAATGCAGGAGCGGGGGATCGTCCCCGAGTACGAGATCTTCGACATCGGCCAGCTGGCGTCCCTTCGGCGGCTGCTGGACCAGCACGGGCTGCCGGCGGGCGGCAAGGTGCACGTCGACCTGGTGATGGGCGTGCCGGGCGGCATGCCGGGTGACGCGGAGACGCTGGTGGCGGCGTTGCGGCTGCTGCCGGAGGGCGCGTCGTTCTCGGCGACGGGGATCGGGCGGACCACGCTGCCGGTGATGCTGACCGCGCTGGCCGCGGGCGGTCACCTGCGGGTGGGCATGGAGGACACCATTTCGTACGCGAAAGGCCAGCCGGTGCGGGACAACGCGCAACTGGTCGCCCGCGCCGCCGGGTTGGCGAAGATCGCCCAGCGTCCGCCGCTGTCGCCCGCGGACGCACGTGCGCTGCTCGGCGTGCGCAGTCCGGTACAGGTTTGAGACAACTTTGGAAGCAGGTTTGTGTTGGCGGGTGGACACGAACTACCGCAGGATGAGTACGTGATCGAGGTGCGCCCCGGCGGGCGCCGCCGTATCGACCGGGTGCTCGCCCCCGACTACGCGGAGGGGGTCGAGCGGCTTCCGCTCGCCGAGGTGCGCGCGTTGCGCGACGAGGCGGCGCAGGAGGAGACCGACCTGTCGTACCTCCGGAGACTGCTGCACGCGCGGATCGACATCGTGCGGGCCGAGCAGGAGCGGCGGACGTCGGGCGGTTCCGCGGTGGTCGATCAGCTCGCGACCATCCTGGCGTCGAACGCGGTCGGGCCGGCCACCGGTCTCGGCCGGTACCAGACGCAGGAGCCGTCCCGGGCGGAAGCGCACCGGCGGCACGTCGAGGCGCTGGTGTCGGACGTCGACCTGTCGGACGTGAGCGCGCTCTCGGACGACAAGCTGGACCTGGCGCTGCGCGTGTTCATCGGCGAGGAGGCCTCGGTGTCGTCACGGCGGCGCGAGGTGCAGGCCGTCGTCGACTGCCTGAACGCCGAGATCGCCGGTCGGTACCAGAACGGCAGCGCCTCGGTGGACGAGCTGCTGGCCGCGGAACGCGGTTGGCCGACCAACCCCGGTCGTTCCAAGCAGTAAGATCACAGTCCCAGATTCTGAACCGGCCGCCTAACGTGGCCGGTGATGGCACTACGACGATCCGCCGCGCCGAGGTACCGGTGGGTGGTGCTCGCGGTCGGCGCGGTCGCGCAGGGCACCAACGCCGCGGTGTTCCTGGGCCTGCCGGCGATCACCCCGCAGCTGCGGGCGCACTTCGGGCTGTCCCTGCCGCAGGTCGGGCTGCTGCTCGGCGCGGTCAACCTGGGCACGATGCTGACCCTCGTGCTCTGGGGCGCGGCGGCCGACCGGCGCGGTGAGCGGCTGGTCATGGCCATCGGCGGGTTCGGCGCCGCCCTCTGCCTCGCGTTGGCGGCTTTCGACGGTCCTGTGGTGGCCGGCCTGGCGCTGGTCGGCGTCGGGATGTTCGGTGCGAGCGTGAACGCGGCCAGCGGCCGTGCGGTGCTGACCTGGTTCCCCGCCGAACGCCGGGGGTTCGCCATGGGCCTGCGGCAGACCGCCACCCCGCTCGGCGCGGCTCTGGCCGCCGCGGTGCTGCCGGTGATCGCCCTCCAGGCCGGGGTGCCGGTGGCGTTCCTCGCGCTGGCGGGTTTCACCGGGTTCGTCGCGGTCGCCGTGGCCCTGTTGGTCCGGGAGCCGCCGTGGGCGGTGCGATCCGGCCGGGGTCGGCACGGGATCGTGCTCAAGGACCCGGCCCTGATCCGACTCAGCACGGCCAGCGGGCTGCTGGTCGTGCCGCAGTTCACCGCCGCCGCGCTGATGGTGGAACTCCTGCACGACCACCGGGGCGTCGCCGTGGGGCTGGCGGCCGGGTTGTTCGCCGCCGCCCAGGTCGCGGGCGGCGCGGGTCGGCTGGTGGTCGGGGTGTGGTCGGACCGGTCGGCCACCCGGGTCCAGCCGCTGAAGGTGCTGAGCGTGCTGGTCGCGGTCGGGTTCGTGCTGTGCGCGGCCCTCGACCAGGCGCCGGTGTGGCTGCTGGCGACCGTCCTCGTGCCGACCGCCGCCCTGGCGCTGAGCTGGAACGGGGTCGCGATCACCGCCGCCGGTGAGCTGGCGCCGCCCGGTGGGATCGCACTTGGTATGCAAAATACCGCCAACTACCTGAGCGCCACCGTGACGCCTCCGCTCGCCGGCTGGGTCGCGGTGACCATCGGCTGGCCCGCCGCCCTGCTGATGGCCGCCGCGGCGGCGGTGGCCGCCCGCGTGCTGCTAACCGTGCCGTTCCCGGCTCGCCAGCTCGCCCCAGAACTCCCGTAGCCGCTCGTAGCGGAGGGCGACCTCCTCGGCGTCACCGGCCTCCAGCGCATCGACGATCGCGTTCACGTCCGTCGCCGAGCTGTCCTCCAGCAGGTCCTTGTCGTCGATCAGCTGGACCAGGCCGCCGTAGTCGAGCTCCACCGCCGAGTCGGACGAGAAGTGGTCGAGCCAGCGCTTGGTGTCCGCGAGGACCTTGGCGGGGCCTCCCTCACCCAGGGACCGGGACACCACGCCGTGCGCCCGCGCCACCCGTTCGAGGGCGTCCGCCATGGACACCCGCCACGACACCTGACGCTCCGGGTCGTCCTTCGGCGCCAGCACGACCCGCCGCGAGGCCGGCTCGACCAGGGCGAACCAGGGCAGCGGCACCGTCCAGGTGGTGGAGATGACGTGCACCGCCCCGCCGGTCAGCTCGGCCATCACCGAAGACGCCCGCGCCCGGATCTCCTCGGGCTCGACCGCCACGGCTTCGTCCTGGAGCGGTCCGGTGGACGTGGCGAGGAAACCGACCAGCGCGGCGGCCGATCGGGCTCGGAGGTCGAGGGGGCAGACCAGGGGGCCGGGGCCGACTTCGCCCGGTACCTCGGCTGGACTGATGGTCATCACGTCGAACGGCGCGTCAGGGGAGACGCGTCCGTCCGACCGCTCACCGGGCAGGAGGCGACGCGGCCGGGCCAACTGTGATCGCAACCACAGCTCCCGTTCGCGCTCACCGACGTCCGCACGGCTCAACGCCCCGTTTTCCAGGGCTTTTCGCACCTGATCTGCCAACGGTGCGTCAAGAGCCGACAGCGGTTCGTACACCCTGAGGTAGGCGACGAACGGTCGAGGCACCCGCGCATCCTCCCATGGCGGGATTTGGCGGTACGTGTCACGCCTACCGCGTCGCGGGGAACCCCTTCGACACGGTACGGTAGTTACCAGGAACTAGTTGTCGAGACGAGTGGGGCCGCCGTTCCCCCGGCCGCCCCCGTCCCTGTGCGAGGGGGTCGAGCCATGGGGCGCGGCCGAGCGAAGGCCAAGCAGACCAAGGTGGCGCGGGAGCTCAAATACAGCTCTCACAACATCGACGTCGACGCCTTGCAACGCGAGCTGTCCAGCGGCGAGTCCGCCGCAGGTCGCCGAAGCGATGAACGCTTCGACGAACCGTCGGACGATGAATACGACGACTACCGTCGCTGACGTATCCACTACCCGCTGCTGAGGTTGGGCTGCCGGTGCTCTTGCCGGCAGCCCAACCTTTGCAGCGGGCCCTAGAACGCCCTGGCGTACTGCACGGGCGGGTCGACCTGCACCCCCAGCTGCCTTGCCGCGTGCAAGGGCCAGTACGGGTCGCGCAGGAACTCCCGCCCGAGCAACACCAGGTCGGCCGAGCCATCGGCGAGGACCTGCTCAGCCTGCCGGGCGTCGGTGATCATGCCGACTGCCCCGGTGGGCACGTCGGCCTTCCGTCGTACCGCCTCGGCGAACGGCACCTGGTAGCCGGGTCCGGTCGGGATGTCCGCCGCGGGCACGTTGCCGCCGGTGGACACGTCGATCAGGTCGGCGCCCAGGGCCGCGAGGTCGCGTGCGAGCTCGACGCTGTCCTCCGCGGTCCACCCGCCCTCGACCCAGTCGGTGGCGGACACGCGCACGAACACCGGCACGTCCTCGCCCACCTCGGCCCGGACGGCGGCGGTGACCTCCCGCGTCAGCCTGGTGCGGTTCTCCGCCGAGCCGCCGTACGCGTCGGTGCGGTGGTTGCTGAGCGGCGACAGGAACTCGTGCAGGAGGTAGCCGTGCGCGGCGTGCACCTCGACCACCCGGAAGCCGGCCGCCAGCGCGCGCCGGGCCGCCGCGGCGAAATCGGCGACGACCTCCGCGATGCCGGCGGCGTCCAGTTCGGCGGGCGTCCGGTAGGTCTCGTCGAACGGCACGGCACTCGGCGCGACGGGCGTCCAGCCGCCGTCGGCGTCCGCGACCCCACCCCGCTGCTCCGCGAACGGCGAGTAGGTCGAGCCCTTGCGGCCGGCGTGCGCGAGCTGCACACCGGCGACGGCGCCGTGGGCGTGGATGAAGTCCACGATCGGCCGCCACGACGCGATGTGCGCGTCGTCCCACAGGCCGGCGTCGTCGGGCGAGATGCGGCCGACGGCCTGGACCGCGGCGGCCTCCGTGAAGACCAGTCCCGCGCCACCGGCCGCGCGCGAGCCGAGGTGCACGAGATGCCACTCGTTCGGGTGGCCGTCCACGGACGAGTACTGGCACATGGGGCTGACCGCGACGCGGTTCGGCAGGGTGACGCCGCGGAGGGTCAACGGGGTGAACAGCAGGCTCACGTGAAGCTCCTCGGAACGGTCCGGTACCGGGACGGGGCCATCGGCCCGTCACCCGGTTCCAAGCCCTTGATCCGACGCCTTGTTCCCGGTGTGGTGTCCGTCCCACCCGACAGGAGCTGCGGAATTCCATTCGATTCGGTATTGCGCGTGCATTCGCACGTGATCTTCGCCGAGAGGTCGGTGACCAAAACACCGGAGAAGAGGCCACCAGTTACGCCCATTCGGGTGTACTGTCCGCACCACGTTCGGGGAGACCATCCACTTGCGCCCGACGCAGGTCGGCCCATTCGAAGTCCCGCCGGTCACGACAGTAACAGGATCCACATGCTGCCCATGCCGACCACGATGACACCGGATCCAGGGTGGCCCAGCAACAGCCTCCTGGGCCGACTCCGAGACAACACCCGACAAGAGCTGTTGAACATCGGCACGGTCGTGCGGTACACGGCCGACCGCGAGGTCATCGAGCAGGATGCGAAGGACACTCATGTCCTGTTGTTGCTCGAGGGCGTGGTCAAGGTGCAGACCACGGACGAAACGGGTGACACGGCGCTGCTCGCGATCAGGGTCGCGGGCGATCTCGTCGGCGAAATGGCGGCCCTGGACCAGAAACCCCGTTCGGCCACCGTCGTCACGTGTGGTGACGTCGTGGCGAAACTGATCACCAGCGGTGAGCTGATGACGTTCCTGCACCGGCGCAACGACGTGTTCGTCGAATTGATCGGGATGATCAACGACCGGTTGCGCTGGGCGAACCAGCGTCGGCGCGATTTCCTGTCCCACCCGGCCGCCGAGCGGGTGGCGCGGGTGCTGGCCGAATTGGTGCAGACCTACGGGCGGGAAGAGCCGCACGGGTGGACGCTGGGAATTCCGTTGACGAAGGTGGAACTCGCGTCCATTGCCGGGATGAAGCCCAGAACGGCCGAGAAGGCGTTCGCGGATCTGCGAAAAGCGGGGGTCGTGGTCAGCCACCTGAGGCGTGACGTGCTGGTGCCGGACCTCGACGGACTGCGCAAATTCGCCGGGTTCTGACGCGAAACCGCAATTCTGCGGAATTCGCGCGGGTGCGGCCGGGTTGGGGCACGGACGACCGGGGTTGGGGCGCCAGACGACCGGGTTGGGGCACGGACGAGAGGGCGTGAAGGTGCGCGAGGAACCGCTGAGACTGCTCGCCGGGGCGGCCGCGGGCGCGCTCGTCACCGCCGTGGACACCGAGCAGTGGCCCGATCTGCGGGCACGGGTGGCGGCGGTCGTCGCGCCCGGACTGTCCGACCTGGTCAGCGCGCGGTTGGACGAGGCGCGGCGGAGGCTCGTCGCGGTGCCGCGGGTGCGGCTGGACCTCGCGCGGTCCGAGTTCGCCACCGAGTGGCGCGGCTCGATCCACGCCATGCTCGGGGAACACCCCGAGGCCGCCGGCCCGCTGCGCGCGGTGTTGGCCGAGGTCAGCCCCGACCTGCCGCGGACGGCCGGGGATTTCGGCGTTCCGGACGTGACGTCAGCGGTCCCCTGACCTGCCCCCGGTCGGCCGGAGGGGTTTCGGCGTTCCGGACGTAACTTCAGCGGTGCCCTGACCTGCCCCGGGTCGGATTCAGGGCGTTCAGAGATAGCGGATTTGCTTGACCTTGCCGGTGGCCACGTCGTCGTGCGCGGCGGTGATTTGCGGTCGGTGCGCGACTTCCGGGACGCCGATTTCCCACCACGCGCCGGCTTCCGTCCACGCGTCCGGGTGAGTGCGAATCACGATCACGGCCGGGCGGTGTTCGGTCTTCGCCACCTCGCGGGCTTTGCCGTAGGCGTCACGGAGGCCTTCGAGGTCGTCCACCGGGAACGTCGCACAGCCCATCGAGGCGGCGTGCGCGGCGAAATCGGTGCGCGGCGGTCGGGCGTGAGCGGTCCGCACGTCGTCGTAGAGGTTGTTGAACCCCGCGCCGCCCTGGCCGGTCTGGAGGCGGTGGATCACCGCGTAGCCGTCGTTGTCGCACACCACGGCCACGAAACCGTGCCCGGCGAACGCCGCCGAGAACAGCTCCGAGTTGAGCATGAGGTACGAGCCGTCGCCGAGGAGCGTGGTGACCACGCCGTCCGGTCGGGCGATCGCCGCGCCCCACGCGCCGGCCAGTTCGTAGCCCATGCAGGAGAAGCCGTACTCGACGTCCATGGTCGCCTCGCCGACCGCGCGCCAGCCGCCGATCAGCTCGCCGGGCAGGCCGCCGGAGGCCGTCATCACGTAGTCCTCCGGCGTGGACAGCTCGTTCACCACGCCCACTACCTGCGCGTACGTCGGCATGTCGGTGGGTGCGCGCAGGCCGTCGACGTGTGCGTCCCACTTCGCCCGTTCCTCCACGGCTCGTGCGGCCCAGGTCCGGTCGGCTTGCCAGTCGCCCAGTTCGTCGGTCAGCTCGCGCAGGCCTTCGTCGGCGTCGGCGACCACGGACAGGGCGCCGTGCTTCACGGCGTCGTACCGGGCGGCGTTGAGCGAGACGATCCGGACATCCGGTGCGAACACCGTCCAGGAGGCGGTGGTGAAGTCCTGGAGGCGGGTGCCGACGGCGAGCACGACGTCGGCCTCGGCGGCCAGGGCGTTCGCGGAGGTCGAGCCGGTGATGCCGAGCGGGCCGGCGTGCAGCGGGTGGTCGTGCGGGACGAGGGTGCGGCCGGCGGTCGTTTCGGCGATCGGGATCGCGTGCTGCTCGGCGAAGCGGATCGCGCGGCCGGCGGCACGGGAGTAGCGCACGCCGCCGCCCAGGATCAGCAGCGGCTTGCGGGCCGCGCGGACGGTTTCGGCCGCTTGGGTGAGGGCGCGGGTGTCCGGGCGGGGGCGGGTCGGGCGGTGGACGACGGTCGCGAAGAGGCTCTCCGGGAAGTCGAACGACTCGGCCTGGACGTCCTGGGGCAGCGCGAGGACCACCGGTCCGCAGTCGGCCGGGTCGGTGAGGACGCGTGCGGCGTGCGGCAGGGTGTTGAGCAGCTGCTCCGGTCGGGTGATCCGGTCGAAGTACCGGCTGACCGCGCGGAACGAGTCGTTGACGGTGGTCGTCGGGTCGCCGAAGTGCTCCACCTGTTGCAGGACCGGGTCCGGCGCGCGGCTGGTGAACGTGTCGCCGGGGAGGAGGAGCAGCGGGAGGCGGTTGGCGTGGGCGACGCCGGCGGCGGTGACCATGTTGAGCGCGCCGGGGCCGATGGACGAGGTGGCGACGCCGACCTGGCGGCGGTGGGTGGCCTTGCCGATGCCGACCGCGGCCAGTGCCATGCCCTGTTCGTTCTGGCCGCGCCAGACCGGGAGTCGGTCGCGCACTTCTTCCAGGGCGTTCCCGAGACCGAGGACGTTGCCGTGGCCGAAGATCGCGAAGACGCCGGGGAAGAGCGGGCCTTCGGCGCCGTCGGGTAGTTCGGTGCGTTGCGCGAGCAGCCAGCGGACCAGGGCTTGCGCGGTGGTGAGCCTCATTCCACCCGTCCTTCCGCGGTGGTGACTGGACAGCGGGGGTCGAGTCGCTGCTTCGGCCAGGTGTCCCGGATCCAGGTGTGCGCGGGGTCGTCGCAGAACGCCATGGATCGTTGGTCGGCCGGGCCGGCGAGCACGTTCAGGTAGTACATGGGGTAACCGGGGGCGGCGACGCAGGGGCCGTGGTAGCCGCGGGGGATCAGGAAGACGTCGCCGTCGCGGACGGTGACGTCCTCGTCGATGTCGCCGTCGTCGGTGTAGGTGCGGTGGAAGCCGAACCCTTCACGCGATGGGGTGATCTTGTCGCGGCCGGCGATGCGGAAGTAGTAGATCTCCTCGTTGGCGACGTCGCAGGTGTGGTCGTGCTTGTGCGGCGGGTAGGACGACCAGTTGCCGTCCGGGGTGATCAGCTCGCAGGCCATGAGGCGGTCGGCGTGGTCCCAGACGCCGGGGACGCCGAAGTTGGTGACCTGGCGGGTGGCGTTGCCCGCGCCCCTCACCTCGACCGGGACGTCCTCGGCCGGCCCGTACTTCGGCGTGAGCCTGCGCTCGCAGCGGGCCATCGGCAGCGCGACCTCCACGCCGTCTTTTGTAGACAATCGGATTCGTGCATCCCGTGGAATGTATACAAAATCCGTAACGCGACTGAATACAGAATCCCGTCCACGAACGTCGAACCGCTCCCCGTCCACCTCCACCACACACCCGCCGGAGAGGGGCAGGACGAACGCCTCGCAGTCGCCGGTGTCGAACTCGGCCACCCCGCCAGGGTGCAACAACAGCACCCGCAGCCCGGCGCGTTGCCACCCGGAGGTGTCGGGCGTGAGCTTGACGGTGTCGGGGCTGAGCTCGACGGCGTTCTCACCGTCCGACAAGGTGCCCAACGGCCGATGCAGACTCATCCGCCCACTCCCCTTCTCATGCATGGGCTTCTCCCGCACGGGCTTTTGCACCGGCCCGCTCGCGCGTCTCGCGGGTCCCGTCCACTGACTCCCGCGCCGTGCGCAACACCTGCGCAGCCGCCTCGACCGCAGCGGCGACATCACCGTCCGGCGGGTACAGCAAGGCCCGCCCCACGACCAACCCGCGCACGGTCGGGTGACGGAGCGACCGTCCCCACGACGCCAGGTCGTCCTCCGGCCGCGCCGACGGCACACCGCCGAGCACGAGCGCGGGCAACGTCGTCGCGTCCAACACCTCGTCGGCCGACGCGGGCAACTTGAGCCACGTGTACGCCGACGTCGACCCCAGACCGGCCGCGACACTCGCCGCCCGTGCCAACGCGACGGCGTCCTTCTGCAACACCAGGCTTCCCACCGCGTTCCGCGCGTACGGCAAGGGCTCGACCATCGCCATCAGCCCGCGTTCCGCCAGCGCCGACACCGCCGCGGCGCAGCTCTCCAGCGTGGGCACGGTGCCGGCGTCGGCGTCGACCATCCGCAGCAGCATCTTGCCGCCGTCCAAGCCCTTGCCCGCGATGGCGGTGGGGTCGTAGGCGGTGAACCGGTCGTCGATCTCCCAGTCCGCACCGGCCAGGCCGCCGCGGTTCATGGAGCCGATGACGACCTTGTCGTGCAGGCCGTGGAGGAGCAGCAACTCCTCGATCACGTCCGGCGTCCCGAGCACCCCGTCCACCGCCGGGTTCGCCAGCGCGGTCAGCAGTCGGTCCAGCAGGGAGCGGCGGTCGGCCATCGCGAGCGGATCGGCGCCCACGCCCAGCGCACCGCGCGCGGGGTGGTCGGCCGCGACCAGGAACAGCGTGCCCTGGTCCGACAGCAGCCGTTGGCGGCGGCGGCGGGCTTGGTAGGCCCGGTGGACGGCGGCCGGGTTGGTCGCCCTGGTGTCCAGCAGCTGCCGCCACTGTTCGTCGGTGATCACGGCGCACCGCCAACGGTTTTCACAGGTGGGCCTCGATCTCGCTCGGGGTCGGCATGGCGTCCGCGCAGGCCAGGCGGCCCGCCACCAGGGCGCCGGCGACGTTGGCGTAGCGGGCGATCCGGACCGGGTCCCACGCCGACAGCAGACCGTGGGCCAGGGCGCCGCCGAACGCGTCACCGGCGCCCAAGCCGCACACGACGTCCACCGGGTGCGGCGGGATGGTCCACGACTCCTCCGCGGTGGCGAACAGGACGCCTTCCGCGCCCTTCTTCACCACCGCGAGCTCCACGCCTCTCGCCAGCAGGCGGGCAGCGGCTTCGTCGGGGTCGGACGTGCCGACGGCCACCTCGACCTCGGAGCGGTTGCCCACCGCCACCGTGACGTGGTCGAGCATCCAGCCGATCTCACGGCGGGCGGTCGGCACGTCCGGCCAGAACATCGGCCGGTAGTCGAGGTCCAGGACGGTGTGGGGACGGCGGGCCCGGTGTTCCAGGAGCTGCCGTTGGGTTTCACGGGCGGGTGATGCCGATACACCCGTTCCGGTCACCCACAGCAGGGGGACGGACTCGACCACGTCCCACGGCACGTCGGCCGGGGTGAGGGAGAGGTCCGGGGCCAGGGGCGCGCGGTAGAAGAGGAGTGGTGGGTCCTCGGGCGGGTCCAAGGCGCAGAAGACGACCGGGGTCTGGAGGTCAGGGGCGGTTCCCACGAACGATGACGAGACGCCGAAGGACTCCAGCGCGGAGCGGACGTACGGGCCGAAGCCGTCCGGGCCGACCTTGGTCAGCACCGCCGACGACCGGCCCAGCCGCGCGGCAGCGACGGCCACGTTCGTCGCGGTGCCGCCCAACGACTTGGCGAACGTCCGGACTTCCGCCAACGGCACGCCGCTCTGCTCCGGGTACAGGTCGACCCCGACCCTGCCGACGGTCAGGATCTCGACGGTCGGGCTGCCGGCGCTCGGGACCTCGGCGCTCGGGATCTCGGCGCTCGGGACCTCGGCGGGCAGGACCTCGGCGGTCGGGCTGTCGGCGGTCATTCGCCGACACCCTCGACGCCGCGAAGCTCGTGGGCCAGGGCCTCCAGCTCCGCCCCACCGGCCATCTGCCTGGTCAACTCCTCCAGGCTGATCTGCGACTTCTCGTACGTCCCCAGCGCACGCCCCCGCTTCAGCAGCAGGAACCGGTCACCGACGGGGTAGGCGTGGTGCGGGTTGTGGGTGATCAGCACGACCCCCAGCCCACGGTCCCGAGCCTGCGCCACGTACTTCAGCACCACTCCGGCCTGCTTCACCCCGAGCGCCGCCGTCGGCTCGTCCAGGATCAGCACCTTCGCGCCGAAGTGCACGGCCCGCGCGATCGCCACGCACTGCCGCTCCCCACCGGACAACGTGCCGACCGGCTGCTCCACGTCCCGCAGGTCGATGCCCATCTCGGCCAACGCCGTCCGCGTCACCGACCGCCCCCGCCGCCGGTCGATGAACCGGAACGGCCCGAACCCGACGGTCGGCTCCGACCCGAGGAAGAAGTTCCGCCACACGCTCATCAGCGGCACGACGGCCAGGTCCTGGTACACCGTGGCGATGCCCCGGTCGAGGGCTTCGCGCGGCGACGAGAACCGCACCGGCGAGCCGTCTACCAGGAACTCGCCGGCGTCGTGCTGGTGCACCCCGGCCAACACCTTGATCAGCGTGGACTTGCCCGCGCCGTTGTCGCCGAGCACGCACGTCACCTCGCCGGCGTTGACGACGGTCGAGACGTCCTTCAACGCGATCACGCTGCCGTACGTCTTGCCGATCCCGCGCACTTCGAGGAGCGCTTGTCCTTTCGCGGAACTCATCGCCGCACCCTCTCCGCCCGCCGACGCAGGGCGTTGTTGACCAGCACGGCGGCCAGCAGCATCACGCCGAGGAACAGCTGGAACCAGTCCGAGTTCCAGTTCGCGTAGACGATCCCCTGCCGGGCCATGCCGAAGATCAACGCGCCGATCGCGGCCCCGACCGCCGAGCCGAACCCGCCGGTCAGCAGGCACCCGCCGATCACCGCGGCGATGATGAACTGGAACTCCAGCCCGATGCCCTGGTTCGCCTGCACGCTGGTGAACCGCAGGATGTTGATCGACCCGACCAGCCATGCCGCGCCCGCCGTGGTCATGAACAGCAGGATCTTGGTGCGCACGACCGGCACGCCGACGGCCCGTGACGACAGCGCCGACCCGCCGACCGCGAAGATCCAGTTCCCGAACCGCGTGCGCACCAGGACGGTCGCCGCGATCACCGTGAACAGGATCCACCATACAATCGACACGTAGAACGACGTGCCGCCGATGGTGAACGTCGACGCGAACAGGTACCCGGCCGACGAATAGCCTTCTGCAGATCGCATACCGGATACCTGGACGGTTCCGGTCACCAGGCGGGTGATGCCGAGGTTCAGGCCCTGCAACGCCAGGAACGTCCCCAGCGTCACGATGAAGCTGGGCAGCCCGGTGCGCATCACCAGCCACCCGTTCAGCGCACCGACCGCCAGCGCGAACACCAGTGACACGAGCAGCGCGAGCCACACGTTCCAGCCGAGCTTGGTCGCGAGGATCGCGGTGACCAACGCGCTGGACGCGGTCATCACACCGGCGGACAGGTCGAACTCGCCGCCGATCATGAGCAGCGCCACCGCGACCGCCATGATGCCGAGCGTGGACGCGTCGTCCAGCCACGTCGCCACCCCGCCGGTGCTGAGGAACTGCTCGGTCACCGTCGAGAAGAACACGAAGACCAGCAACGCGCCGAGCAGCGCGCCGATCTCGGGCCGCAGGACCAGCCGGTCGAGCAGCCTCGGCGAGCCGACTCGCTCGTCCGCCGGTGGAGCCGAAGTCACGGGCGTCATCCTCAGCGGGTGCCGCGCTCGGCGTACTCGGCCACCTTGTCCACATTGGACTTGTCGACGAAGCCCGGCCCGGTGAGCACCGGCTTGCCGCCGCCGACGGTGTTGGCGTTGTCGCGGTAGAGCTTGAGCATCACGATCGGCAGGTAGCCCTGCTCGTACTGCTGCTGGTCCACGGCGAACAGCACGTCACCGGACTTGATCGCGGCGGTGACGTCCGCGTTCAGGTCGAACGTGGCCACCGCCGCCTTGGACGACGCGCCCTTGACCGCGCTCACCGACGACACCGCGACCTGCGGGTTCAGCGCGAGCACGGCGTCGACGGACGGGTCGGTCTGCAACGCGCCCTTGATCCGCGACTCCACGTCGGTCGGGTTGTTGATGTCGACCTGGAGGTTGCTGACGGCGCCGCCGAACCCGGTGCGCGCGCCGTCGCAGCGCTGGTTGAGGCCGACGTTCCCGGCCTCGTGGATCACGCACAGCAGCTTGGTCTTGCCGGCTTCCTTGAGCTTGCGGCCCGCTTCCTCGCCGGCGACGCTCTCCTCCTGCCCGACGTGCGCGAGCGCGCCGAACGACGAGCTCTTGTCCGACCCGGAGTTGATGGTGATGACCGGGATGCCGGCCTTGACCGCGTTCTCGATCGAGGTCTTCAGCGCGTCCGGGTTGGCCATCGACACGACGATGCCGCCGACCTTCTGCGACGCGGCGTTGTCGATCAGGGTGGACTGCCGGCCGGGGTCGCCGTCGGAGTTGTAGTCGACCGTGACGCCGAGCTGCTTGCCCGCGTCGGTGGCGCCGTTCTTCACCACGTTCCAGAACGCGTCGCCCGCGCTGCCGTGGGTGATCACGGCGACGCGCAGGTCGCCGGTCGGCGCCTGGGCGGCGGCGGTGCCGGTGTTGGCGCTCGTGTCCCCGCCGGGACCGCTGCACGCGGCCAGCAGCACGAGTCCGGACAGCGCAAGGCCGAGTCGAACGGGGCCGGTGCGCAGGCCCTTTCGAGTGGACGTCATCGTCTCTCCTCGCTGGGAATGATCAGGCGGTGGTGATCTGGGTGAGGTGCGCGAGGCTGCGCCCGGTGTCCCGCACGGGGGTGTCGAGCGGGCTGTCGTCACCGAGCGCGGTGTCCTGTTCGAGGACGTACCAGCCGGTGTAGCCGGCGTCCGCGAGGAACGCCACCAGGGCTGCCACGTCCACGTCTCCGTCCCCGAGCGGCACGTACATCCGCTGCTGGACGGCGGCCATGTAACCGATGTCCCCGGCACGCACGGTGACCGCGATGTCCGCCCGCACGTCCTTGAGGTGCACGTGCCCGATCCGCTCGGGGAAGCGGCGGGCCAGGTCGACCGGGTCCGTGCCGCCGATGAGGAGGTGGCCGGTGTCCAGGCAGAGCGGCAGGTCGGAGTCGGCGAGGAACCGCTCGACTTCGGCGGTGCGTTCGACGTGCGTGCCCACGTGCGGGTGCAGCACGGTGCGCAGGCCGTGGCGTGCGGCGTTGTCGCGGATGGCGGCGGCGGTGTCGATCAGGGTGCGCCACTCGTCGTCGGTGAGCGCCGGGCGTTCGTCGTAGCCGTCGAGGCCGGTGGCGGCGGCCAGCACCAGCACTTCCGCTCCGGCCGCGGCGAGGAGTGCGGCGACGCGGTCGGCTTCGTCCACTGTGGACTGCGCGCCGGTGTGCAGCGGGACGGCCAGGAATCCGCCGACCAACGACAGGCCGTGCTCGTCCAACACGGCCTTCAACGCCTGCGGTTCGGCCGGCAGGTAGTCGGGCGGACCGAGTTCGGTAGCCCGCAACCCGAGTGACGCCATTTCCGCCAGCACGGTCGCGGGTTCGAGCACGCGACCCCAGCCGGGCACTTCGCAGACACCCCACGAGATGGGCGCTCCGGCGATCTTCACGCGACGACCTCCGTGGTCACTCGAACCGGGGCGCCGGAACGCCGGGACTGCTCGCACGCCTCGGCGAGCCGGAGGCTGATCAAACTCTCCCGCGCGGGCGACGGGTTCGCCACCCTGCCCGCCACCACCTGCGTGAACACGGCCATCTCGTTCAGGTAGGCGCGGTGGAAGCGTTCCGGGAAGCCGGGGTACGCGTCGGCCGCGACCTTCGGCCCGTCGGGCTCCAACGACGTCAACGGCGTGCGCGGGTCGAGGCCGACGGTCAGCGAATCACGGCTGCCCATCACCTCGATGCGGTGGTCGTAGCCGAGGGGGTCGTGCCGACCGCCGGCCAACACGGCGTGCGCGCCGCCCGCGAACTTCAGCAGCACCACGGCGTTGTCGACGTCGTCGGCCTCGGCGAACGCCTGGTCCACCAGCACCGATCCCGACGCGTACACCTCCACCACCGGTTCCCCGACCAGCCACGGCACCGCGTCCAGGTCGTGGATCAGCAGGTCGCGGAAGATGCCGCCGGAGTGCGGCAGGTAGGAGAAGTCGGGCGGCTGGGCGTCGTTGCCGAGCGCCCGCACCAGGTAGACGTCACCGACGTCGCCGGCCCGGATGCGCCGGTGGAGTTCGGACACCGCGGGGTCGAACCGGCGCTGGAAGCCGACCAGGACCTCCACACCGGACGCCTCCACGTCGTCCACCAACGCCCGCATCTCGCCCTCATGACTGGCGATGGGCTTCTCGCACAGCGTCGGCACGCCCGCTGCGATGGCTTCGCGCAGCAACGCGGGGTGCGTGGTGGTGGGCGTGGCCAGCAGGATTCCGTCACTGGCGGTGAGCAGCGCGTCGAGGTCGTCCACGCTCCTGGTGCCGGGCAGCGCGGCGGACGCCTGTGCCGCGCGGCCGGGCACGGGGTCGAACAGCAGCACTTCGTCGACCTCGTCGAGGGTGGCCAGGTTGGTGGCGTGCATGGTGCCGATCCGACCGACTCCGGCAACTCCGATGCGCATCCCGCTGGTCTCCGTCCTGGTAGAGGCGGTCTCACGTTAGAGCGCTCTATTTGTTGGAGCGCTCTAAGGCTGTAGCGTCCGTCACACGGGTGTCAAGGGTGCGTTTCCCGCTCGTGACGTCCGGCGGCGGTCGCAGGAGGGGAGGGACGGTGGTCAGACCGACGATGGAGGACGTCGCGGCGCGCGCCGGGGTGTCCCGCGCGTTGGTGTCGCTGGTGATGCGAGGATCACCGAAAGTGAGCGATCAGCGACGGGCAGCGGTGCTGAAGGCGGCCGAGGAGCTGGGGTACTCGCCGCACGCCATGGCGCGGTCGTTGGCCAGCCGCACGTCGCACGTGCTCGGCGTGATGGTGTCCGACCTGCACAACGCGTTCTTCGCGGAGGTCGTGGACGGGCTCGACGCGGTGGCGAACGAGCAGGGCTTCGAGCTGATCATCAACACCGGCGGGCGCAGTCCGACGCGGGAACGGCGGGCGTTGCGGAGCCTGCTGTCGTTCCGGCCGGCGGGGTTGGTCCTGCTGTCACCGGTGGTGCCGGCGGCGGACATCGGGCAGGCGGCGGACCAGACGCCGGTGGTGCTGGTGGCGCGGTCGTCCCGGTTGTCCACTGTGGACACCGTCAACGACGACGGCGAGCGCGGCATCGGACTGGCGGTGGACCACCTGGTGTCGTTGGGGCACAAGCGGATCGCGCACCTCGATGGTGGCGAGGGCACGCAGGCCGCACCACGCCGACGCGGCTACCTCACCGCGATGGCGTCCCACGGCCTCCCGCCGCGCGTGGTGGGCAGCGAGTACACCGACGCGGCGGGGGCGCGTGCGGTGCAGGGACTGCTGGGCGACATGCCCACCGCGATCATCTCGTGCAACGACTTCAACGCGATCGGCGCGATCTCCGCCTTGGAGGAGGCCGGTTTCCGCGTTCCGCAGGACGTCTCGGTGGTGGGCTACGACAACACCTCGCTGGCCGCGTTGCGGCACGTCTCCCTGACCACGATCGACCAGCCGCGCAACGAGTTCGGCCGCCTCGCCGCCGAAGCCCTGCTGCAACGCGTGCGGGGTGAGCGCGACGAGCCCGTGCGCCACCTGCTCCACCCGTCCCTGGTCGTCCGCGCCACCACCGCCCCGCCGGTCAGGCCAGCTTGAGCCCGACCACCCCGAGGACGATCAACGCCAGGCACGCCAGCCGCAGCGGTGACGCGCTCTCACCTGCGGAGATGCCCACCAGGACCACGCCGACGGCGCCGAGCCCGACCCACACCGCGTAGGCCGTGCCGACGGGCAGGTCGCGCATGGCGATCGCGAGCATCACAAAACTCGTCACCGCCGCCGCGATCCCCACCGCCGTCGGCCAAGGACGCGTGAACCCGTCCGACCGGCCGAGCGCCGTGGCCCACACGACCTCCAGCAACGCCGCGCCGAGCAGCAGCAACCAGGCCATGGCTACGCCACCGCGCCCGCGTCCACGACGAGCGCCGCACCGGTGACGTTGCGCCCGCCGTCACCGACCAGGTACGCCACCGCCGCGGCCACGTCCTCCGGGTCGCAGTACCGGCCGAGCGCGGTGTGGCGGCGCTCCCCGTCGGCGTCCGGGCCGTCGGCCGGGTTCATCTCCGTGTCGGTCGAGCCGGGGTGGACCAGGTTGACCGTGATGCCGCGCGGGCCGAGGTCGCGGGCCAGGCCCTTGGTCAGCCCGATCAGCGCCGACTTGCTCATCGCGTAGAGGGCCCAGCCCGGGTCCGGCACCCGTTCGACCAGGCTGCTGCCGATGCCGACGATCCGACCGCCCGCCGTCATGTGCGGCACGACCGCCTGGACCAGCACGAACGCCGCGCGGGCGTGGATCGCCAGGATCCGGTCGACGTCCTCGACGGTGACGTCCTCGAACGGCCCGTAAGGGGCGATGCCCGCGTTGTTGACCAGGATGTCCACCCCGCCGAACGCGGTCGCGGCACGGTCGACGGCGGCGCGGAGGGCGGCGACATCGGTCGCTTCGGCTTCCACCGCGAGCGCCCGCACGCCCAGGGCCGTCATCTCCTCGACCACCGCACGGGCACGGTCGCCGGACCTCGCGTACGTGATCGCCACGTTCGCGCCCTCACGCGCCAACCGCTTGGCGATCGCCGCCCCGATTCCCCGGCTGCCGCCCGTGACCAGCGCGGACTTTCCTGCCAGCTGTCCCATCGCATCCCCCGTTAACCGGAACTGGTTCCGCTTCAGCTTAAGCGGAACCCATTCCGGTTGTCGAGGTCGTTAAGCTGCCGGCGTGACGCGCGAGCGGGCCGACGCCGCCAAGAACCGGGCGAAGATCCTGGCCGCCGCCGCCGACATCGTGGCCGAACGCGGCATCGAAGGCCTCGCCATGGCCGAGGTCGCCGCCGCGTCCGGGGTGGGCGTCGGCACCCTCTACCGCCGCTTCGGCGACCGTTCCGGCCTGGCCCACGCGTTGATCGACGCCTCGGAACGCGAGTTCCAGGCCGCGTTCCTGACCGGTCCGCCGCCCGTCGGCCCCGGCGCGCCTCCCGCCGAGCGGATCAGGGCGTTCCTGCACGCGTTGGTGGACCGCACGCTCGCCCAGCTCGACCTGCTCCTGATGGCCGAGACCGCCGGACCGTTCGCCCGCTTCGGCGGCGCGTACGACGCGCACCACCACCACCTGGCCTTGCTGATCGCGCGGGCCCGACCGGACGTGGACGCCGCGTTCACCGCGGATGCCCTGCTGGCCCCGCTGGCAGCGAACCTGGTCGCCCACCGCGACATCGGGTCCGCGGCGATCAAAACCGGCCTGGACACCCTGCTCGACGGACTGCTCGCCCCGACGGACTAGGCGGTGTTTCGGAAGTCCGAAACACCGACTAAGCGTCCACCTTCGGCCGTTCCACCTGCACGGGCGGTTCGGTGGGCGGTGCGGGCTTGCGGAACAGGCGGCTGATCAGCGGCCAGGCGAGCAGGACCACCACGATCGCGTAGACGACCAGCGAGAACGGGGTGTTGACCAGACCGGTCAGCGAGCCGTCCGACAGCTGCAACGCCCGGCGCATCTGCTGCTCGGCGGCCGGCCCGAGGATGACGGCGATGATCGCGGGCAGCACGGGCAGGCCGTACCGGCGCATCACGAAGCCCAGCACCCCGATCACGAACATCACCAGCAGGTCGAACACGTCCGCCTTCACCGCGTACGCGCCGACACTGGCGAAGAACAGGATCCCCGCGTACAGGTACGGCCGCGGGATGCGCAGCAGCTTCGCCCACACCGGCGCCAACGGCAGGTTCAGCACCAGCAGCAGGCACAGGCCGATGAACAGGGACGCGATCAGGCCCCAGACCAGCGCGGACTCCCGTTCGAACAGCAGTGGTCCGGGCTGGATGCCGTACTGCTGGAACGCCGCCAGCATCACCGCGGCCACCGCCGTCGTCGGCAGGCCGAGCGTCAGCATCGACACCAGCGTGCCCGCCGCGGACGCGCTGGCCGTCGCCTCCGGACCGGCGACGCCCTCGATCGCGCCCTTGCCGAACTCGTCCCGGTGGTTCTTGGACAGCCGCTTCTCCGCCACGTACGACAGGAACGTCGGGATCTCCGCGCCGCCGGCCGGCACCGCGCCGAACGGGAACCCGATCAGCGGACCGCGCAGCCACGGCTTCCACGCCCGCTTGAGGTCCGCCCGACCCAGGAACGCGCGGCCGACCGGGATCGCCGAGCCGGGCTTGCGCCGCAGGTGGGCGGCCACCCACAGGGACTCGCCGACGGCGAACAGCGCCACCGCGACCACCACCACGTCGATGCCGTCGGCCAAGTGCAGCGAGCCGAACGTGAGCCGCTGCTGGCCGGTCATCTCGTCCAGCCCGACCAGGCCGATGGTGAGGCCGATCAGCAGCGACGCGAACCCGCGCACCCTGGACGCGCCGAGCACGGACGTGACCGCGATGAACGCCAACACCATGATCGCGAAGAAGTCCGGCGCGCCGATGTCCACGGCGAGCTTCGCCACCGTCGGCGCGAGCAGCACGAGCAGCGTCGTGCCGATGATCCCGCCGATGAAGTGCCCGATGGCCGCCGCCGCGAGCGCTTGCGCACCGCGACCCTGGCGTGCCATCGGATTGCCGTCGATCGCCGCGACCACCGCCGCGCTCTCACCCGGCGTGTTGAGCAGGATCGACGTGGTCGAGCCGCCGAACATGCCGCCGTAGTAGATGCCGGCGAACATGATGAACGCCCCGGTCGGCTCCAGGCCGTAGGTGACGGGCAGCAGCAACGCCACCGCCATGGCCGGACCGATGCCCGGCAGCACGCCGATCGCCGTGCCCAGCAGCACGCCCAACGCGGCCAGCGCGAGGTGCGTCGGCGTCAGGGCGGTCGCGAATCCTTCGAGGAGGTTGTTGAACGAGTCCACGTCAGAACATCCCCACCAGAGGCCCGCCGGGCAGCGGCACGCCCAGGAGGTTGTTGAACAGGACGAACGTGAGCACCGACAGCCCCGCGGCGATCAACGGGTCGCGGACGAAGTTCCGGCTGCCCAGCGCGTACGCCGCGCCCCAGAACAGGATCGCCCCGGAGATCGGGAAGCCGACCACGCCGATCAGCGCCGCGTTGGCCAGGAACGCGCCGCACAGCAGCAGCACGGTCCGCCAGTCCGCGGGCGCGGTGAGGTCGACGTCCTCGCCGCCCTCCGCCTCACCGCGTCCACCGCGCAGCACGTCACGTGCGAGCAGCGCGGCGACCACGATCAACCCGACGCCGACCACCATCGGCACCGCCTTCGGGCCGACCGGCCCGCGCTGCGCGAAGTCGGTGTGGATCCGGATCGCGTCGACCAGGACCAGCACGCCCAACCCGACCAGCACCGCCGACACGCCCAGCTCCGACCGCTCCCGGAGCCATGCCCGGCTCAGGGTTCTGCTCGGCGGCTCGTTCACGACCTTGTGCACGTCCAACCCTCCACTCATGCCAGCCCCAGGTCCTTGAGCACGGTCGCCACCCGGTCGTTCTCCGCACGCAGGAACGCGCCGAACTCGTCCCCCGGCGCGAACGCGTCCGTCCAGCCGTTGCGGGCCAACGCCTCCCGCCACTGCGAGGTGCCGTGCAGATCGGTGAACAGGTCGACCAGCCGGGCCCGGTCGGTGTCGCTGATCCCCGGCGGCGCGACCACGCCGCGCCAGTTGTTGAACTCGACGTCCACGCCCGACTCGCGCAGCGTCGGCGCGTCCACACCGGACAGCCGTGAACCGCTGGTCACCGCCAGCACCCGGATCTGCCCGGCCTCGATCTGGTCCCGGTACTCGCCGACGCCGGACACGCCGAACGCGACCTTCCCGCCCAGCACCGACGCCAGCAGCTCGCCACCGCCGTCGAACGGGATGTAGTTGACCGTCCGAGGGTCCAGGCCGACCGCCTTCGCCATCAGCATCGGCGCCAGGTGATCCGGCCCGCCCGGCGACGAACCGCCGCCGACCTGCACCGCGCCCGGGTTCGCCTTCCACGCGTCGACCAGCTCGGCCAACGTCCGGTACGGCGAGTCCTTGCCGACCACGACGATGTCCGGCTCCTCGATGAGCTTCGCGATCGGCGTGGTGTCGAGCAGCGACGACGGTGCCTTGTTCGTGTAGACGCTGCCGACCACGCCCAGGCCCATCGACATCACCAGCTTGCCGTTGCCGCGCTCGCTGACGATCCGGCCGAGCCCGACCGTGCCGCCCGCGCCGGGCAGGTTGAACACCTCCGTGTTGCGGATCAGGTCGGCGTCCTCCATCACCTTCGCCGCCGTGCGCGCCGTGACGTCGTAGCCGCCGCCCGGCGAGTTCGGCACCAGCACGCGCAGGCTCCGCAACGACGCCGTGTCGCCCGTGCCGGACGTCAGCAGCGGCGGCACGAGGACGACGACCGCCAACGCGCCGACGACCGCGAGCCAGTTCGTGATCCGCACTGTGATCCCTGCCTCTCTTCCGCGTGGTTCGACATGTTGCTCTCGTGTAAACAGAGAAGTCCCGCTTGCGCGCCTAAGGGTTCTTTTGTTCTTTGTGGTCACGGACGGCGCCGATCCGCCAGGAGGTCTTCGTCATGGGGCGTCGCGGATCCCTGGCCCGTCAGCTGCTCGTGTGGCAACTGGTAGTGGTCGTGGCGCTGTTGTGCGCGGTGGGTGTGCTGTCCGTCGTCCAGGCGGGGAACAACTTCCGCACTACCGAGGGACGCCGGATGCTGTCCGTGGCCGAGGACGTGGGCGCGACGGCGGGCGTGCGGGTGTCGTTGGCCGACCCGCTGCGGCACTACGCGCTGGCGCCGTTCGCGGAGAGCGCGCGCAGCCTGTCCGGCGCCAGTTACGTGATCATCACCGATCCCGGCCGCAAGGTGCTGACCTCGCCCGATCCGAGCCAGGTCGGCGGCACGCTGGACGTCGGCGACAGCACCGCGTTGCAGGGCCGGTCGTGGGTCGGGGAGCTGGACGGCGCGACCGTGGCGCACGTGCCGGTGATCGGTGACGACGGCACGGTGATCGGGCTGGTCGCGGCCGGGCAGCAGGCGCCGGGGTTCTGGGAGGGTGTGCTGGACTCGCCGGACAACGCGCTGCGGCTGCTCGGCGTGGCGCTGGTCATCGGCGTCGCCGGGTCGCTGCTGCTCGCGCGGCGGGTGAAGAACCAGACCCTCGGCCTGGAACCGCACGAGATCACCGCGCTGGTCGAGTACCGGGAAGCGCTGCTGCACGGCATCAAGGAGGGCGTCGTGGCACTGGATCCGCAGCACCGGATCACGCTGGTCAACGACCACGCGCGCGACCTGCTGGCGTTGCCGCCGGACGCCGTGGGGCGGTCGCTGTCGGAGCTGGACCTGGACGAACGGCTGCGTGACGTGCTCACCGGGCGGGCGACCGGCGTGGACCAGCTCGCGCTGACCGGCGGCCGGGTGCTGACCCTGAACTACATGCCGCTCGACGTGCACGGCGCGGTGGTCACCCTGCGGGACCGGACCGAGTTGACGACGTTGCGGGACGAGCTGGACGCGAACCGGCACGCCACCGACACCCTGCGGGCGCAGGCGCACGAGTTCAGCAACCGCCTGCACACCATCGCCGGACTGGTGGAGCTGGGCGAGTACGACGAGGTGCGCGGGTTCATCAGCCGCATCAACACGGCGCAGGGCGCGTGGCGGGCCGAGGTCGGCTCGAAGGTCGCCGACCCGGCGGTGGCGGCGCTGCTGATCGCGAAGTCCAGCCTGGCCGCCGAACGCGGCATCGGGCTGCGGATGGCGCCGGACAGCTCGTTGGGCGCGGTGGACGAGGAGTTGTCCACGGACCTCGTCACGGTGCTCGGGAACCTGGTGGACAACGCGTTGGACGCGCTGTCGGAAGGCGGCTGGATCGAGGTGTCGGTGCGGTCCTCGCCGGACGAGGTCGTGGTCGTGGTGCGGGATTCCGGGCCTGGTGTCGCGGCCGGACTGGCCGAGGAGGTGTTCCGGCACGGGTTCACCACCAAGGCCGCCGAACAGGGTCAGCGCGGGCTCGGTCTGGCGCTGATCCGGCAGACCTGCCTGCGGCGCGGCGGAAGCGTGCGGGTGCGCAACGAGAACGGCGCGGTGTTCACCGCCAGGCTGCCCGTGGAGGTGCCGGTGTGATCAGGGTTCTGGTGGTAGACGACGACTTCATGGTGGCGAAGGTCCACAGTGGATACGTGGCGCGGACGCCCGGGTTCGAGGTGGTCGGCGTGGCGCACAACGGCGCGGAAGCGGTGCGGCTGGTGCGGGAGCTGCGGCCGGATCTGGTGCTGCTCGACGTCTACCTGCCGGACATGGACGGGTTGACCGTGCTGCGGGAGTTGCGCGGGTTGCGTGACGACGTGGATGTCATCGTGATCACGGCGGCGACGGACGTGGAGACGGTGCGCAGCGCCATGCGCGGCGGGGTGCTGCACTACCTGATCAAGCCGTTCGAGTACGCGGCGCTGCGGGACCAGTTGGCGCACTTCGCGGCGTTGCGCCGGCGGCTGGACCAGCTGGCGTCGGCCGGTCAGGCGGACGTGGACCAGGTGTTCGGGGCACGTCCGCGCAGTACGCCCGTGCTGCCGAAGGGGTTGACCGCGCAGACGGCCGCGCTGGTGGAGCGCGTGCTGCGGGAACGTCCCGTAACGGCGAGCGAGTGCGCGGACGCCACCGAGCTGGCCAGGGTGTCCGCGCGGCGGTACCTGGAGCACTTCGTGAGCACCGGCAAGGCGGAGGTGCGGCTGAAGTACGGCGGGACCGGGCGGCCCGAACGGCTCTACGTCTGGCTGGGCTGACCCGGTTCGCGCACGATCAGCCGGGTTTGCGGACGATCAGCCGGGTTTGCGGACGATCAGCCGGGTTTGCGCACGATCAGGTAACCCTGCGGCGTCTTCTCCGGCCCGGTCGGCTGACGCTCCAGCCGCGTGTGCGGTTCGAACCCGGCCTCGGTGAGCTGGGCGAGCACCCGGTCCGGGTTCAGGCGGTAGGCGTCCAGCGAGATGTCGTGCCCGTAGCCCTGCTCCAGCCGGCGGACGTCGTCGCCGACCTGGAACGCCATCAGCAGCAGGCCGCCGGGCGCGAGGACGCGGTGGAACTCGGCGAACACCGCCGGGTGCAGGTCCCACGGGACGTGGATCACCGAGTACCAGGCCAGCGCGCCGCCGAGTGAGGCGTCCGGCAGGTCGAGGTCGAGCATCGAACCGACCTCGAACCGCAGGTCGGGGTGATCGCGGCGGGAGACGGCGACCATCTCGGGCGAGAGGTCGAGACCGGACACGTCCACGCCGAGCCGCTTGAGGTGACCGGAGATCCGCCCCGGGCCGCAGCCGATGTCCACCACCGGGCCGCGCACCAGTTCCGCGAACAACCCGAGCACCGCGCGGTCCGCCGGGCTCTCGGCGAGGTTGTCCCGCAGCACGTCGGCGTAGCTGTGGGCGACGGTGTCGTAGGCGGTGCGCGTCGTGGTGAGGAACTCAGGCTCGGTCACGCCCTGGGACCTTAATCCCAGCCGCCGCCGCGACGACCGTGCTTCGTCTGGGCGCGGCGCTTCTTCTCCGCGATGCGGCGTTCCTGCGAGCCCTTGGTGGGCTTGGTCTTGCGCCGGACCGGCGGTGGAGCGGCAGCCGCGTCACGCAGGGTGTTGGTCATCCGCTCACGGGCCGCTTGACGGTTCTGGAGCTGGGCCCGGTGCTCGCTCGCGGTGATCGTGAGCACGCCGTCCACCAGGCGCTTCTCCAGCCTGGACAACATCCGGACGCGCAGCCACTCGGGCACGGACGGCGAGGCAGCCAGGTCGAAGCTCAGCTCGACCCGGCTGTCCGCCGTGTTCACGCCCTGGCCGCCGGGGCCGGAGGACCTGGAGAACCGTTCGCTCAACTCGGCCGCCGGTATCACCAGCGTCCGCGTCACGGTCAAGTCCTCAGCCACCCGTACAGGTTAGAAGACCAGACCCGGAACGGTCGCCAGCTTTACCACCTCGGGCACCGTCAGCGGCTGCGGCCCACCGCCCGGCATGGGCGTGGTGTCGTAGGGGCCGTTGCTGCGGTCCTCGATCCCTTGAGCCTGGACGTCGAGCATCTTCCCGTCCGGGAGCTTCACGGTGACCCGGATCATGTTCCCGGGAGTGTCCGGGGAGAGTTCTACCTTGTAGTCGCGGCCGTCGTGCGTGGTCCGCTCTTCGCACGACTTGGGCGGCGTCCGGTACTCGGACTTGTCGCAGCCCTTGTAGGGCCGCGGGACCAGCTGCAACGACACGATGGCGCTACCTCGCTCGTCGAACACCTCCGCGTGGCTGTTGTAGAACTCCCCCCACGCCTCGAACTCCCAGGGGACGGAGCCTTCCGGGCTGTGCGTCTCCATGGCGGGAAGCGCGCCCGAGGTGCGCAGGATCCTGGTCAGCTCGGCCGCACGCTCTTCCGACATGCCCGGACCGAGAGGGGTGGCGGTCCCGAGAGGGGCGGCGGTTCCGAGTGGGTCCGTGGTCCGCTGGACCAGGGTCTGGGACTCGGTCATGCTCGCCTGTCCCACGTCCGGACCGCCGCCGCCTCCACTGCCGAGGTTCACCATCGCCGGCACGGACACGACGACCGCCGTGACGAGCACCGCCGAGCCGATGGACGCGTAACGGGTGGTCACCTTGCGCCTGCCCGCCCGGTGGATGGCGTACTTGTCGATGGTCAGCGGCGGTTCGTCGGTGAACGCCGTGGCCAGGGTTTCCTTGATGTCGGTCATCGCTGCTCCTCCAGAACGTCGTGACCGAGAAGTTCGCGCAGTGCGGCCAACCCCTTGGCCGCCTGGCTCTTCACGGTGCCTTCGGTGCGACCGATGAGGCGTGCGGTTTCCGTGACGCTCAGGTCCTCCCAGTAGCGGAGCACCACCACCGTGCGCTGCCCTACCGGCAACGACGCCAGGGCGCCGCGCACGTCGAGATCGGACCCGGCGCCGGCGACCGCCGTGTCCGGGACCGCGTCGACCACCGTCTCCCGACGCCGGAACGCGCGCCGTGAGTCGTCGATGGACGCACGGACCAGCACTTTCCGGGCGTAGGCGTCCACCGATCCGTCCCGCCTGACCCTGGGCCAGGCGACGTACAGCTTGGTCAGCGCCGTCTGCACCAGGTCTTCGGCGCGGTGCCAGTCGCCGCACAGCAGGTACGCGGTTCTCCGCATCACCAGCGCGCGGGCGTCGACGTACTCGTCGAACTCACGATCGCGATCCACTCGGCCCCTCCTCGGTCGCCGCTTAGTACGGATCAGCGACCGCCGGAGGTTGCCGCGACGTCCCAACCGCAGAACGCAGTGCTTCCCGCAGGAGCGCGACGGCGGCGGGGATCTCGATGTCGCTGATGTTGCCGTACCCGAGGACGAGCGCGCGTTCCGCCGACCGCTCCACGCGGTAGTCGTCGAGGTCGGACAGGCGCAGACCGGCGGTGCTCGCGGCCTTGACCGCCGCACGGGTGTCCACGTCGTCCGGCAGGTGCAGCAGGATGTGCAGCCCGGCGGCGGTGCCGGACACCCGGCCCTCCGGCACCCGTTCGGCGAGGGTGCGGACCAGCAGGTCACGGCGGGAGCGGAACCGTCGTCGCGCCGCACGCAGATGGGCGTCGTACCACCCGCGGTCGATGAAGGTGGCGAGTGCGAGCTGGTCCAGCACGGGAGGCGCGGCGGCCACCGGGTTCGCGGCGCGGAGGGCCGTTGTCGTCACGGCGGGGGCGACGAGCCAGCCCAGGCCTAGGGCCGGCGAGAGCGTCTTGCTGACCGAGCCGAGGAGGAATACCCGGCTCGGGTCCATCCCCTGCATGACGGCCACCGGGTGGTGGTCGTAGCGGAACTCGGCGTCGTAGTCGTCCTCGATGACGAAGCCGTCCACCTCACGCGCCCAGCGCACCAGCCGTGCCCGACGGTCCGGGGACAACACCGTGCCGGTGGGGAACTGGTGTGCCGCGCCGACGACGACGGCCCTGGCGGGCGTGCGCGCGAGGTCGTCCACGCGGAGGCCGTCCTGGTCGACGGGCACGGGGTGCACGCGCAGGCCGGTGCTCGTCGCGGCGTCCCGCAGCCGCCCCCAGCCCGGGTGCTCAACGGCCAGGTCCGCGATCCCCCGGGCGACCAGCGCTCGACACGTGCGCACCAGACCGTCCGTGACGCCCGCGCACACCGACACCGACGCAGCGTCCGCGTCCGCACCGCGCGAGCGCCGCAGGTACTGCGCCACGGTCGTCCGCAGCACCGCGTGCCCGGCGGGATCGGGCAGGCCCAGGTCGTAGTGGACGGCCGAGCCGGTGACCGCCCGGACGGCGTCCGCCCAGCGGCGGCGGGGGAACGCCCGCAGGTCAGGCAGGCCGGGAGCGAGGTCGTACCGGATCGGTGCGGGCTCGGGTGCGCGCGGCGTCCGAGGAGGAGGCGGCGGCACGGTGTCCGGCGACCACGAGACCCGCGTGGCGGAACCCACCCGTGCGGCGAGATAGCCCTCCGCGATGAGCTGCCCGTACGCCTCCGTCACGACCCACCGCGAGCAGCCGAACTCCTCGGCGAGCGCCCGGCTCGGCGGCACGGCGGCGCCTTCCACCAGCCGACCCTCCCGGATCGCGGTGCGCAGCGCGTGGGCCAGGCGATCGTGCAGGCGACGTCCGCCGCGCTCCGGTGGACCGACGTCCAGCAGCGTCGCCCACGCGAAATTGGTCTGGGGAACAGCCATGGGATTGGAGCGTAATGCCGATCCGAATCGACCTACCGTGACGGACATGATGGACAACCTGGCTCTGGGCGCCATGCTCTTCGGCACGGTTCAGGACGAGCGCCGATCGTTCGAGCTCCTGGACCGCTTCGTGGACGCCGGCGGCGTCTGGATCGACACCGCGAACTGCTACTCGTTCTGGGAGGACCCGACCGGCTTCGGCGGGCAGAGCGAGACCGTGCTCGGGCACTGGCTGGCCGCCCGCCCCGGCGTCCGCGACCACGTCAAGATCAGCACCAAGGTGGGCTGCGAGCCGACCGTGGCCGGGAAGTTCCCGGAAACGGCCGAAGGGCTCTCCGCCGTGGTGATCAAGAACGGCATCGAGGGCAGCCTGCGCCGACTCGGCACGGACCACGTCGACCTGTACTGGGCGCACAAGCCCGACCGCGTCACACCGCTGGAGGAGACGGTCGCCGCCTTCGCCGAGCTGGTGTCCGCGGGCACGGTCGGCCGCCTCGGCTGCTCCAACTACCCCGTGTGGCAGGTCGAACGGGCACGGCAGATCGCGCGGGCCAATGGCGGCGCCGGCTTCACCGTCGTGCAGCAGCACCACACGTACCTGCAACCGCGCCCCGGCACCCGACCGAGCGTGGGGCACCGGTTCGGCGCGGTCACCGACGAGGTCCTCCACTACCTGGAGCACAACGCGGACATGGCGCTGTGGGCGTACACGCCCCTGCTGACCGGCCGGTACACCCGCGCCGACAAGCCGCTGCCGGCGGAGTACGACCACCCCGGCACCGCACGCAGGCTCGCCGTGCTGGACGAGGTCGCCGCCGAGACCGGCACGAACCGCAACCGGGTGGTGTTGGCGTGGCTGACCGGAGGGCACCCGGCCGTGACACCGATCGTCGGCGTCAGCACGGTCGCGCAGCTGGACGAGGCGGTCGCGGCGATGTCGCTGGAGTTGACCGCCGACCAGCGCGACCGCCTCGACGCCGCGGCATGAAATGGGACGGCCTCGGTGATCCGATTGGATCACCGAGGCCGTCTCGTCCCGTCTCGTCTCGTCCCGGAGCGGGACTAGAAGCGGGGGTGGTCGCCGGTCAGGGCGGCGCCCGGCTCGTCCGAGCGGACCACGTCACCCAGCACCCACGCGGGCACGTGGCGGGCGGTGAGCACGGCCAGGGAGCGGTCGACGTCCTCGGGCGCGACCACGGCGACCATGCCGACGCCCATGTTGAACGTCTTCTCCATCTCCTCGCGCTCCACCCGGCCGCGCTGGGCGATCAGGGCGAACACCGGGGCGGGCGTCCAAGTGCCCCGGTTCAGCTCGGCGCGCAGGCCCTGCGGCAGCACGCGGGCCAGGTTGGCGGCCAGGCCACCACCCGTGACGTGCGCGAACGTGCGCACCTCGGCCTCGGCGGCCAGCGCCAGGCAGTCCTTGGCGTAGATCCGGGTCGGCTCCAGCATCTCCTCGCCGAGGGTGCGGCCGAACTCCTCGACGTGACCCTCCAGCGGCATCCGGGCGATCTCCAGCAGCACGTGCCGCGCCAAGGAGTACCCGTTCGAGTGCAGGCCGGACGAGCCCATGGCGATCACCACGTCACCCGCGCGCACCCGGTCCGGGCCGAGCATCGCGGACGCCTCGACCACGCCGACACCCGTGCCGGAGATGTCGTAGTCGTTCGCGCCCATCAGGCCGGGGTGCTCGGCCGTCTCGCCGCCCAGCAGCGCGCACCCCGCCAGCACGCAGCCCTCGGAGATGCCCTTGACCAGCGCCGCGATCTTGTCCGGCACGACCTGGCCGATCGCGATGTAGTCCTGCATGAACAGCGGCTCCGCGCCGCACACCACGAGGTCGTCCACGACCATCGCGACCAGGTCGATGCCGACCGTGTCGTGCTTGTCCATCGCCTGCGCGACCGCGATCTTGGTGCCCACACCGTCCGTGGAGGCCGCGAGCACCGGCTCCTTCCAGCGGTCCAGCTTGAGCTGGAACAGCCCCGCGAAGCCGCCGATGCCGCCGAGCACTTCGGGACGCTGCGCCTTCGCCGCCCACGGCTTGAGCTTCTCCACCGCCTCGTCGCCGGCTTCGATGCTTACCCCAGCTGCGGCGTAGGTCGCCTTCGCGCTGTCCGTCACGTCTCTGTGCTCCACACTTTCAGGGCATCTGTGTTCTTACGGGCGCGGGTACGTGCGCGCACCCGGCTTACCGGCGCTCAGGGCCGTTGCCGCTCTCAGGGCCGTCGCAGAGCGTCTTCGGCACCGTACCCGTTCGTCAGAACAGGGGTGGCCGAGCCCGCGACGCCCCGGATTCCTTCGAGCAGGTGCTTGCCGATGAGCGCGTCGTCGGGCAGCGCGATCGGGTAGTCGCCGTCGAAGCACGCGCAGCAGAGCCGCGTCTTGGGCTGCTCACTGGCCGCGATCAGCTCCTCCAGCGACACGTAGCCCAACGAGTCCGCGCCCACCGAGCGGCGGATGCCGTCGGTGTCCAGGCCGTTCGCGATGAGCTCGGCCCGGGAGGCGAAGTCGATGCCGTAGAAGCACGGCCACTTGACCGGCGGCGACGCGATCCGCACGTGCACTTCGAGCGCGCCGGACTCGCGCAGCATCCGGACCAGCGCGCGCTGCGTGTTGCCGCGGACGATCGAGTCGTCCACCACCACCAGGCGCTTGCCGCGGATGACGTCGCGCAGCGGGTTCAGCTTCAGCCGGATGCCCAGCTGGCGGATGGTCTGCGACGGCTGGATGAACGTGCGGCCCACGTACGCGTTCTTGACCAGGCCCGAGCCGTACGGGATGCCGCTGGCCTGGGCGTACCCGATCGCGGCGGGCGTGCCGGACTCGGGCACCGGGATGACCAGGTCGGCCTCGACCGGGTGCTCCACCGCGAGGCGGCGGCCGATCTCCACGCGGGTGGCGTGCACCGAACGGCCGGCGATCGTGGTGTCCGGGCGGGCCAGGTAGACGTACTCGAAGATGCAGCCCTTGGGCTCGGGGGTGGCGAACCGGCTGGACCGGAGGCCGTTCTCGTCGATCGCGATCAGCTCGCCCGGCTCGACCTCGCGGACGAACGACGCGCCGACGATGTCCAGCGCCGCCGTCTCGCTCGCGACGACCCAGCCGCGCTCAAGCCGGCCCAGCACCAGCGGGCGCACACCCTGCGGGTCACGGGCCGCGTAGAGGGTCGATTCGTCGGAGAACGTGAGGCAGAACGCGCCGCGCAGCGTCGGCAGCAGCTGCAAGGCCGCCTGCTCGATGCCGATGTCGGCGGCCTGCGCGGCGAGCAGCCCGCAGATCAGGTCGGAGTCGGTGGTCGCGCCGTGGCTGGTGTCGACGCCCACCTCGCGGGCGCGGGCCATCAGCTCGGCGGTGTTCACCAGGTTGCCGTTGTGGCCGAGGGACAGGCCGGAACCGGTGGCCGTGGTGCGGAACGTCGGCTGCGCGTTCTCCCACGTGGTGGAACCGGTGGTCGAGTAGCGGCAGTGCCCGACCGCGACGTGACCGCGCAGCGACTGGAGCACCTGCTCGTCGAACACCTGGCTGACCAGGCCGAGGTCCTTGAAGACCACCACCTGGCTGCCGTCGCCGACCGACATGCCGGCGGCTTCCTGGCCGCGGTGCTGGAGGGCGTAGAGGCCGAAGTAGGTGAGCTTGGAGACGTCTTCGCCGGGTGCCCAGACGCCGAACACACCGCATTCTTCGCGGGGTTCACGTTCTTCCTGGGTTTCGGGGTCAGTGCGGCCGGTTTCGGAATGGTCGGTGACCACCGGGGTGCTCCCTAGCGACGAGGGTCGGGGCTGCACCATCGAGTGTACGGCTGATGGGGGTGGTACTACCCCCATCAGCACCCCCGCGACGTGACCAAACGCACCTTCAGCCGGGCCTTCAGTCCAGCTTGAGGGCATACCTGACCTGGTCGTCACCGGTGTGCTTGAGCGGCAGGCGACCCCACAGGCCGTAGTGGACGAGCTGGGCCTCGCCCGAGATCCGGAGGTCCGCCTCCTCGCCCGGCCACGACGACCGCACCTCCGGCACCACGCCGGGCGCGAACGTCACCATCCACGCCTCGGGCACGTCGGTGAGCTGGATGAGGGCGGTGCCCTTCGCGGTCGGCGGCACGTCGGTCGAGTGCTTGGCGGCGAGCAGGGTGGTCAGCGACTCGTCGATGCCGTCCACCGCGAAGTCCGCGTCGCCCGACACCAGCTCGCGCAGGGCCGCCTGGGCGTCCCAGCGGCGCAGGTCGAGCTCGTGCGCGATGCGGCGGTGCCAGACCCACGCCAGGTCCGGCGCGGCGGGGGAGAACGTCCAGGCGGTGCGGTTGCCGGGGACGGCGGGCAGCAGTTCGGCGGCCTTCGCCAGCTGGGCGTCCAGGTACTCCAGCGGCGCCGCGTCGGCCGGTGGGCGGGGCAGGCGCAGCTGCACGGTGCTGCCGGTGCGGAGGTACTCGAGCGACGTCTCCAGGAACCTCCCGACGTGCAGGGTCAGCTCGGTGAACGTCCAGCCGGGGCAGCTCGGCACCTTGGCGGTGGGATCGGCCTTGCCGACCGCCGCCCGGAACATCGCGGCCTGCTCGGTGAAGACCCCGGTCCACCGCTGGGTGGTCCAACCTCCTGGCACGTCCAGCCTCCCGCGTCGCGTCGATCGGTGCGGTCATCGTGCCGCACCGGCCGGCCCCGCGACGCACGAAGCCCGAGATTCGCCCGCTCGGCTCCCGCCCGGTCACCACGGACGTCGACCGGAGATGCCGCCGGGCGCCATGAGGCGCGCTTCGATGTCGTCGAACCACCGCGTGAGCTCACCCGGGGTGAACTCCCACGCTTCGGTGCCCCCGACCGCCGCGTGCACGGCAGTGGGTTCGTCGCAGTCCGCGAGGGAGCCGGCGATCCGCATCGCGTTCCGGACCCCCGGCGACGGGACGAAGTCCTCGGGCGGCCATTCGACGGCCGTGTCGCCGACGGGCAGCGGGTGGTCGACCGAAGGGTCGGCGAAGGCGGTGCCCTGGGCCGTTCGGGGTGACGGGTGGTCGACCGAAGGTTCGGCGAAGGCGGTGCGCTGGGCCGTTCGGGGTGGCGGGTGGTCGACCGAAGGTTCGGCGAAGGCGGTGCGCTGGGCCGTTCGGGGTGGCGGGTGGTCGACCGAAGGTTCGGCGAAGGCGGTGCGCTGGGCCGTTCGGGGTGGCGGGTGGAAGGAGTTCCAGGTGTCGGTGCGCGGGACGTCGAACGCGGGTGTCGCGGGTTGGGCCGAGTAGGCCGGGTACCGGGTGCGCTCGGCTGGCGGTGGTCGGACCGGGAGGCCCACGACGGCGGATTTCCATTGCCGCAAGCGGACTTTCAGCGGCGACGGCGCGCGGTGGCGTGCCCGGCACGTCGTCGGGGTCAGCATGGCGATGAGGAAGTCGAGGACTCTGGCAGTGGCTCGGCGGAGGGCGTGGAGAGCCACGATTTCCGGCGTGGGGACCATCGTTGTCATGTGTCTATGGTCGAACTGGCGTTCGACGCCGGCAAGGTCACCTTCGAGTGATCTCCAACGGGGGAGTTTTTTGGGCCTTTTGGCCAGTGGGGCGTGGGAACCGAAGATGATGAACGCGCGTCGCACTCGAAGCGGCTAGCGGCACGGAGGGTGGGAAATCGTGTTCGGTGTGCAACCAGAGACGCTGCGCGCGGCGTCGAAGCAGTTCCACGACGGCGCGGACGCGGCCGGGGACGGTGCTGAGCTGATCTCGATGCTCAGGCTGGACGCCGACGCGCTGGGGCAGGTGCCGGCGGCGGCGGAGTTCGTCGACGCGCTGGCCAAGTGGTCCGGTGAGCAGTCGGACGACCTGCGCCGCGGCAGCGCCTGGTACCACGACGCCGGTGACGGCCTCACCGAGAACGCCGACACCTACCAGCGCGCGGACGACGACTCGACCAGCTCGTTCCGCGGCATCGAAGGGGGCACGGCGTGAGCTACACCGACCCCGAGGTGCTGTACGGCCAACTGGCCGCTGGCGACGCCGGCCGTGTCGCCGCCGCCGCCGACCCCATCACCGGCGCGATGAGCGCCGTCAGCCGCGCGGGCGAGTCCGTGGCCGGCGGCGGCGCCACCGCGACGTCCAGCTGGCAGGGCGACACGGCGACCGGTTTCGGCGCCCGTGCCGAGCTGTCCGTGAAGTCCGCGACCGTGGCCGGTGAACGGCTCGGCGCGGGTGCGGACATCGTCCAGGCCGCCTCCCGCGCGTACACGCAGATGCGCGGCAGCGCGGACCAGCTGATCGACTTCTGGCGCGGCCGGTCGCCCGCGTTGGACGAGGCGCAGACCCGTGACCTGGCCAACCGCGTCAACCAGCAGCTGAACACCGTCAAGTCGAGCTACGAGGGCGTGCTGCGGCAGTACGCGAGCGCGCTGACCACCGTCCGGCCGGGGTTCGAGGAGACTGCGGGCAAGGACACCGGCTGGAGCACCGCCGTAGCCGCCACCCGCACCAACGCCACCGTGCCCGCGCCGGGGACCGACCCGAAGCAGGTCGCCGCGTGGTGGAAGTCGTTGACGCCGGAGCAGCAGGCCGAGCTGCTCCGCACCAACTTCCAGGAACTCGGCCAACTCCGCGGCCTCCCGTCCGAGGTCCTGGACCAGGCCAACCGCTTGCGCATCGACGATGACATCCAGCGGTTCGGCGAGCAGCGCGACCAGCTCGACGGGCAGATGGCCGAGCGGGCGCGGGAGTTGGGTCTCGACCCGAACAACTCCGACGACATGACCGCGCTCATGAACGACTCGCAGTACGCGTCGCTCAGCGAGCAGCGGCAGGAAGCCGCCACCAAGGCCGAGAACGCCGAGAAGGCCCAGGGCAGCCTTGCGAACGCGCAGGACATCGCCGGGGAAAAGGGTTGGCAAGCGAGCGACGTCCGTGTGCTCGCCTACGACCCGTACGGCCCGCGCGGTGACGGCGGCATGGCGATCGCGTACGGCAACCCGGACACGGCGGACAACCTCGCGGTCTGCGTTCCCGGCACCGGTTCCGACCTGGGCAGCTTCGGCCTGAGCCAGGCGGCGAACCTGCGCGAGCAGATGGGCGCCGACGGCAACGCCACGATCCAGTGGCTCGGCTACGACGCGCCCGGCTGGGCCGTCGGCGAGGTGGACAACCCGGCCCAGGCCCGTGAGGGCGGGGCGAACCTGGTCGCCGACGTCAACGGCTACCGCGCCGCCGCCGAGGCCGCGGGCAACGACCCGCACGTGACCGTGATCGGCCACTCCTACGGCTCCACGACCGTGGGCTATGCGGGCATGAACGGCTTGGCGGCGGACGACATCGCGTTCGTCGGCTCGCCGGGTGTGGGTGCTTCGAACGTCGACCAGCTCTCTGCCGGCCCCGGTCACGTCTACGTCGGCGCCACCGAGCACGACCCGGTCGTGCAGGGCACGAGTTCGGACTGGTTCACCGAGGACGGCTCCTCGACCGGCCCGTACGACGACCGGTTCGGCGCCACGACCTTCGGCACCACCGACGGGACTTCCCTGCTGGGCGCGCACTCGCAGTACTACGCGGAAGGTTCGGAGTCGGTGCAGAACCTCGCCAGGATCGCGACCGGCGACGGCGGGTCGGTGACCCGGCAGGAGTGGGACGAAAACCCGCTCGGCCCGTCGCTGCCCGGCTCGGACATCCCGGTCGTCGGCCCGGCGATCGACCTCGTCAGCGGCACGGCCGTGGGTGCGGCGGACCTGGTGGTCGACGCCGGAACCGGGCTCTACAACGCCGGCGCGGACCTGGTGAACGGCCGCTGGTCCGACGCGGGCAACGGTCTGGTCGACACCGGCACCGAGATCCTCAACGACGCCGGTGACGTGGTCGTCGGCGCCGTCGGTGACGTGACCGAGTTCGGTCGGGACGCGTGGGAGGGCGCCGGCAACGCGTGGGACAGCACCGTCGGGTCCTGGTTCTAGCCGCTCACGGCTTCCGGCACGGCCCGACTTCGGACTCGGGCTCAAGGCCGTCGAGGTTGTTCTTCTCGTCCTGGCGAACCTCGCAGATCACCACGTCACCGACCTTGATCCCCGCCGGGAACTGGTCGATCTCCGCGGACGCCTTGTTCAGCGGCACGAGGGCGTCCGGATCGTCTTGGTCGAGAGCCATCACGACGCGCGGAGGGGAGGTGTGTCCGGGCGTCACCTGTCGCTCAGGAGTGATGCTGGTGACCTTGAACCGGACTTCCTCTTCCCACGAGTTGCTGCAACCGACGAGGAGAGCCCCGGCCGCGAGAACCGCGACACACGCCTTGAGCGCCTTCACACGATCGAGCTTAGCTAGAAGCGGAGGACGGGGAGGAGGGTTGAGAGATCGGCCCTGCTGCCCGACGCGGTGACCCTGGCGGTGTCCAGGGCTTCCGTCCACCCCAACCTGCCCACGGCCAGCTCCAGCCACGTGCGCGGGTCGGTTTCGATCACGTTGGGTGGTGTCCCACGGGTGTGGCGAGGGCCCGCCACGCACTGCACGGCGGCGAACGGCGGCACCCGCACCTCCACGCTGCGGCCCGGGGCGACCTGCTCCAACGTCCGCAACGTCAAGCGCACCGCCGCGGCCAGGACAGGGCGGGACGGCTGGTCCGACTCGCCGGCCAGCCAGGGCAGCACGGCCTCGACCGCGGCGCGCAGTTCGTGGGGGTCGACGGGTTTGGACGGCATCCGCTCAGGTTAACGCCAACGGGCTGTCCATAATGGACAGAACAGGATCAGAACAGGATCAGATCTTCGCGGAACGCACGGCTTCGCCGAGCAGTTCTTCCAGCTGGTGCGCCAGCCGGCGGGAATCGGTCGGGGTGAACGTGCTCCACGGCTCCGACCCGCTCGTCGCACGCCGTTGCTGGAGGTAACGCCCTTCCTCCGTGTCGAAGAACGCGACCACGCGATCCGGTCGGCACCGTTTGCCGTACTTGTCCCGGGCCGCCGCGCCGAAGTTCCCCGTGTGCACGAGACCGGTGAACATCTTCACCAGCGTGACGGCGTCCTCCTGCCGCACCCCGAACTCCCGCAACGAGTTCTCCAGGCTCTTCGGCGAACCGTCGGACTTCTTGACCGCCGCTTCCAGATCGGCGCTGGGCATCGTCACCGAGTGCCCGGTCCCGGCCGGGTGCGCGGGCAGCGCGCCCAGCACGGCCGACGGCAGGCCACCGCCCGCCGCGCGCCTGAACGTCAACCGGTTGTCCGTCAACGTGGCCACCGCGCCGAAGTCGCCGTTCGCCACGGCCAGCACCCGCACGCTCTTGCCGATCCACACGCGACCGTCGAGCTCGCGCTCGGGCCGGGAGAACAGGCGCAGCAGGTAGTCCAGCTCCGGGTGCAGGCCGGTCGGCCCGCCGAGCCCCCGCGCGCCGATGTTCGCCCACACGCGCCGTTCCAGCTCGGCGCGCTCCTGGTGGGTCTTGCCGGGCGAGGGCACCTTGATGACCAGCGGCATCTGCCCGAGGTCCAGGCGCTCCCAGAGCACGTCGAACTCCTCGGCGGCGAGCTCGATCGGCTCCCGCTCGGCAGGCCCCCCGAAATACGTCACCCGATATCCCCGTCCCCTGAACACCGGACGACGGGCCCGCGCCGGAATCGACGCGAGCCCGTCCTCCGGACGATCACTGCTGCGGCGCTTCGCCGATCACCGGCGGCGCGACGAGCCGGTCGTCGCCGAACACGTCGTTCGTCTCGACCAGGTAGTCGGCTGCCTTGTGCTCGATGTCGTCCTCGCCGTTGCCGCCCTGGGCGCCGGCCATGCCACCGGCCATGCCCGCGCCGCCCGCACCCGGACGACCGGCGGCGCCGGGGCCACCCGCGCCGGGACCGAACCCGCCGGGACCCGCCACACCACCGCGACCGGGCAGACCGGCCGGGTTACTGGCGCCGGGCATACCGCCGGGACCACCGGGCATTCCGGGCATACCACCCGGCATACCGGGACGCATGCCGTTGGGACCACCGGGGCCACCGGGCATGCCCGGCATACCGGGACGCGGACCGTTCGGCACACCCGGACGCGGACCCTGGACAGGCCCGGTCGGAACCCTCGGCGGGACCTGCGGGCCGGTGGTCGGGGGCTTCGGCGGGGTCCAGGCCGGTGGCGGGAACGCCATGGGCGGCTTGGCGGTCGGGACGGGCTGGTTCACCGGCGGCGTGAACGTCGGTGGAGGCGTCGGCGGCGTGCCGGTCGGCGGGGGCGCCCACGAGGTGTGGGTGGTGCCGCCCGGCGTGCCGGGGATCTGGTTGACCGGGGCGACGGGCGTGCCGGTCGGCGGGGGCGCCCACGACGTGTTCGTGGTGCCACCCTTGTCGCTCGGCGACGTCCACGTCGGCGTGTTGTTGTAGCTCGCGCTCGTGTTGTTGTACTCGCCCGCGCCCGCCGGCGGCGGAGTGTCGACCACGACCTTCGGCGGCGGGACGAACTTGCCCAGCGTGTCGGCGTTCCACTCGCTGCTGGACTGGTAGTTGTTCATCACCTCGACGGCCTTGGCCTCGGCGTTGTCCTGCGCCGCTTCCTGCCGCTCGTGGTCCTGCTGCTGCTGGATGACGTGCATCATGCCGACCGGACCGGTCAGCCCGCCGACGATCGCGTCACCGATGGACGGCGCCTCGGTCGTCACCGGCAGCGGCTCGGGCATCTCCTTGCGGGCGTTCGCGATGTAGTCCGCCTGCAACTGGGCGGACGTCTCCATCGTGCTGGAACCCTGCTGGGCGTCCTCCGCCCACGCAGCGAGCGGCGACAGCGTGGCCGTCGTGGTGTCGGCGGCGTCGCCTTCCCAGCTCGCGCCGAGCTTGGCGAGCCCTTCCTTGATCGAGACGTCGATCTCGCCCAGGGCCTCGGACAACCCCTTCCAGGAGTCCTCCAGCGGCCGGGACGCGGCAACGCCCGGACCCTCGTTGATCATGCGGTGCAGATCGGGGTGGGCATACCCGCGCCAGCGGTGGTCACCCATAGTGCTCGCCCCCCTCGGGTGCGTAGGTCAGCAGGTCAGCCGTTGTGGACGCGTCCCCAGGACGCGGTGTTGTCGCCTTCGACGCGCCGGTAATCGGCTTCGATGGCGGTGAGCTGGTCGACCACGCCCTTGAGCTGCTCGCGGTACGCCTTGAGCGCCACCACGCCGGCCGTGTCACCGGACTGGAAAGTGTCCTGGTTGAACCGCTCGGCGGTCTCGTTGCTCACCGGGTCGCCTGCCCAGGGCCTGGCCTGGAGCTGCGTCATCGCATCGGAGAGCTTCGTGTCGAGCTGGTCCAACGCCCTGACGAACACCTCACGCGCGGCCGGGATCGCCGACGGATCGATGCTGAGCTTCCGCTGCGCACCGGCGTAGTCGGGCAGCGTCGTCGGCGTCGATCCTCCGCCACCACCATCCGCGATGAACACGGCACACCCCTCCTCAGTGCTGCACATACCCCAGCGTGTGCATCTGGGATGACTTTAGCTCTGATGTACGACACGAGTGAGCGGTTCCCTCTGCAAAGGGGAAAGTTTTCTACTTGCTCACATTGGCCACGACGGCCGCCGCGACCGGCTGGACGACCTGGCACAGCGTCGTCATGTCGGTCTCGCCCACGCTGCTCGCCCGCACGTCGACCACCTGGCCGTCGGAGACGTCCACCGCGACGGAGCAGGAGACGCCGAGCTCGGTGGTCGACTCGGTCATCAGCGCGGGGAAGCCGCCGACCTCCAGCTTCGTCACCTTGCCCGCGGACTTGGCGTAGTCGTCGACGCCCGCGGTGGAGTCGGTGATGAGGCCGACGAAGTACTTCCGGTCGTCGCGGCTGATCGTGCAGCTCTCTTTGTCCGGCACGCCACCCGGCTGCGGCGGCCGGTCCAGGCCGAACTCCAAGCGCTGCGGCTCAGTCAGCAGCGTGCACGGGTCGACGGCCTCGATGTTGATCGTCTTCGGGCGCTTGACCGGCTCTTTCGAGGTCGAGGACGAGGACGGCCTGCCCGACTTGGACGTCTGGCCGGCGGTGGTCGTCGGCGTCGAACCACCGGCGTTGGCGTTCCCGTCCGTGGATTGCGAGCAGCCCCCGAGCAGGGCCAGAGCGGCGATGAGCGGCACGACACGGCGCATGGGGCCTAACGTATCGGATCGACGTCACCCGTAAGACGACTTGCGGACAACGCGCTCGACAGCGCGCACGGTCAAACGCGGGTACGTAGCCTCGGCGAGGTGGGAGACACAGGACCTGGACGGATCGAGGATTACGCGCTGCTGTCGGATCTGCGGACGGCGGCACTGGTGGGGCTGGACGGGTCGATCGACTGGCTGTGCATGCCGCGGTTCGACTCGCCGTCCTGCTTCTCGCGGTTGCTGGGCACCGAGGACGACGGGCACTGGCGGATCGCGCCGACGGGCGAGGTGGTCTCGGTGCGACGGTCCTACCGGGACGGCAGCCTCGTGCTGGAGACGGAGTTCGAGACCGTCGACGGCGTGGTGCGCCTGATCGACACGATGCCGCCCGAGCAGGAGCACTGGGACGCCGACACGCGCGTGGTGCGGGTGCTGGAGGGCGTGTCGGGGCAGGTCGAGATGTCGATGCGGTGGGTGCTGCGGTTCGCCTACGCCGACTCGGTGCCGTGGGTGCGGCGCGGTGAACGGGACGGTCAGGAGTGCATCGTCGCCCTCGCCGGACCGTCGGCGGTGGCGCTCTACGGCGACCGGCTGCCGTTCCGGGTGCAGGGCCAACGGGCGCACGAGGCGGTGTTCACCATCTCCGCCGGCCAACGACTGTCCTGGGTGATGGAGTTCGCCTACTCGCCCGACGAGCCGCCCGCGCCGGTGGACGCGGTGGCCGAGGTGGCGCGGTCGGAGGCGTTCTGGCTGGCCTGGTCCTCGAAGATCGGGTACGACGGGCCGCACGCGGACGTCGTGCACCGGTCGCTGATCACGTTGAAGGGCCTGACGTACGCGCCGACGGGCGGGATCGTGGCCGCGCCGACGACGTCGCTGCCGGAGACGTTCGGCGGCGAGCGCAACTGGGACTACCGGTACTGCTGGCTGCGCGACGCGACGTTCACCTTGCTGGCGTTGGACAACTTCGGCTGCACGGACGAGGCCGCGGCGTGGCGGAAGTGGCTGCTGCGTGCCGTGGCGGGTGACCCGGCGGACCTCCAGATCATGTACGGCATCGGCGGCGAGCGGCACCTGGTCGAGTGGGAGGTCGACTGGCTGCCGGGGTACCGGGGCGCGAAGCCCGTGCGGGTCGGGAACGCGGCCTACCGGCAGTTGCAGCTGGACGTCTACGGCGAGGTGATGGACGCGCTGCACCTGGCACGGGAGCGCGGGCTGGGTGAGACGCCGGACTCGTGGGCGATGCAGCGCGGCATGATGCGGCACCTGGAGAAGGTGTGGGAGCAGCCCGACAAGGGGTTGTGGGAGGTGCGCGGGCCGGACCGGCACTTCACCCACTCCCGGGTGATGTTGTGGGTGGCGTTCGACCGGGCGGTGCGGGCGGTGGAGGAGTTCGACCTGCCGGGTCCGGTGGAGCGGTGGCGCGAGCTGCGCGACGTGGTGCACGCCGAGGTGCTGGCGAAGGGCTGGAACGCCTCGCTGGGCGCGTTCACCCAGTACTACGGCGGCACGGCGTTGGACGCGGCCACGTTGCTGATCCCGGCGGTGGGCTTCCTGCCGGGTGACGATCCGCGGGTCGTCGGCACGATGGACGCGATCGCCGGTGTGCTCAAGCGGGGCGATCTGGTCGACCGGTACGAGACGGAGGTCGGCGAGTCCGAAGTGGACGGGTTGGCCGGTGTCGAGGGAAGCTTCCTGGCGTGCTCGTTCTGGTACGTCGACGCGCTCGCGTTGGCCGGGCGGCGCGAGGAGGCGGTGGCGATGTACGACCGGCTCGTGGATCTGTGCAACGACGTGGGGTTGTTGGCCGAGGAGTACGACGCGGATACCGGGCGGATGTGCGGCAACTTCCCGCAGGCGTTCAGCCACCTGGCCCTGGTGAACAGCGCGGCCGTGCTGTTCGGCGGCCACACCCGTGACGAGCGGCACCGGGGCGGGGCGGCGTGAGGGCGGCGGAGGTCGTGCCGGGCAAGCCGGAGGCGTGCCGGGTGGTGGACCGCGAGGATCCCGACCGCCCGGACGAGCTGCTGGTCGAGGGCCTGCTGGTCGGCATGTGCGGCACCGACGTGGAGATCATCCGGGACGGTTTCGGTTGGCTGCCGCCGGGCCGGGACGCCATCGTGCCGTTCCACGAGTCGCTGGGCCGGGTGATCAGCAGCCCGACGCCGGACTTCGCGCCCGGTGACCTGGTCGCCGGTGTGGTGCGCCGGCCGGACCCGGAGCCGTGCCCGGCGTGCGCCGTGGACGCGTGGGACTTCTGCCGCAACGGCAAGTACACCGAGCGCGGCATCAAGGAGATCGACGGCTACGGCATGCAGCGCTGGACCGTGCCGCCCAAGTTCGCGATCAAGCTGGACCCGACGCTCGGCGACGCCGGTGTGCTGACGGAGCCCGCGTCCGTGGTGGCGAAGGCGTGGGCTCAGGCGTCGGCGGTCGCCGCGCGGTCCCACCTGCCGGTGCGCTCCGTGTTGATCACCGGCGCCGGGCCGATCGGGCTGCTGGCGGCGTTGCTGGGCGTGCAGCGCGGTCTGGAGGTGCACGTGGTCGACCGGGTCACCGAAGGCCGCAAACCGGACCTGGTCACCACGTTGGGCGCGACGTACTACTCCGACCTGGCCAAGGTCACGGCCGAGGTGGACGTGGCCATCGAGTGCACCGGGGTGGCCCAGCTGATCTGGGAGTGCACGCGCCGGGCGTCCGTCACGGTGCTGGCGGGCATCTCCGGCGAGCACGACCCCGTGCCGCTGGACCCGAGCGTGTTCGACGGGATGGTGCTGGGCAACAAGACGATCGTCGGCACGGTCAACGCGGGCCTGCCCGACTACGTCGCGGCGGCCGAGGCGCTGTCCGACGCCAGCCGGCCGTGGCTGAACGGCCTGATCACGCGGCGGGTGACGTTGGACCGGTTCACCGACGCGCTGGTGCGGGAGAAGGACGACGTGAAGGTGGTCGTGGACCTGGCCTAGCGGCCTGGCGGCCCGGCGTTCCGCTCAACGGCGCAGCAGTTCGTCGATCGACTCCGGCTTCATGGGCTTGGCGAAGAACCAGCCCTGGCCGGTGTCGCAGCCGAGCCGGTGCAGGCGCTTCGCCTGCGCCGGCGTCTCCACGCCCTCCGCGGTGACGCCGAGCTGCAACGCGTGGGCCAGCTGCACCAGCGTGGACACGATCTGGACGTCCACCGCGTCCTCTTCGTCCGCCGCACGCAGGCCTTCCATGAACGAGCCCGCGATCTTCAGCTCGTGCACCGGCAGGTGCTTCAGGTACGCCAGGTTCGAGTAGCCGGTGCCGAAGTCGTCGATCGCGATCCGCACGCCCATGTCCGACAACGCCCGCAAGGCCTCCAGCGGCTCGTCGGCGGTGCCCATGATCGCGCTCTCGGTCAGTTCGAGTTGCAGCTGGTGCGGCGGCAGGGCGCACTCGTCCAGGATCCGCTTCACGTCCCGCACCAGCTCCGGGTCGCGGGACTGGCGCACCGCCAGGTTGACGCTGACGAACGGCGCGGACTCGCCGAACTCCGCCCGCCACCGCTGCGCCTGCTCGCACGCGCGCCGCAGCACCCACCGTCCCAAGGGGACGATCAGCCCGGTCTCCTCGGCCAGCTCGATGAACCGGTCCGGCGCGAGCCGCCCGAACTCCGGGTGCTGCCAGCGCACCAGGGCTTCCACGCCCACCACTTTGCTGTCGTCGAGCCGCACCAACGGCTGGTAGTCCACGTAGAACTCGTCCCGCTCCAACGCCGCCGGCATGGTCGCGGACAGCGTGAACCGGGCGACCTCCTTGGCGTTGCGCTCGGGGTTGTACAGGGCCCAGCGCGACTTGCCGTCCGCCTTCGCCCAATACAGCGTGATGTCCGCGTCGCGCATCAGGTCGGCGGCCGTGGTGCCGGACAGCGCGCGCTCCACGATGCCGATCGACGCCGACACGGTCAGCTCGTGCCCGCCGATCCGGATCGGCGACTCCAGCTCCCGCAGCACCCGGTCGGCGACGTTGACGATGTCCTGGGTGTCCTTCGAACCCTCCACCAGGATGACGAACTCGTCCCCGCCCATCCGCGCGACCAGCTTGCCCTCACCGGACACCGAGTGGTCCAGCCGCCGGCCGACCTCGACCAGCAGCTGGTCGCCGATGTCGTGGCCGAGGCTGTCGTTGATCACCTTGAACCCGTCCAGGTCCAGGTAGCAGAGGCCCGCGCGGTGGCGTGCCTTGTTGTTGAACACGCGGCCGAGGCGTTCCAGGAACAGCGCCCGGTTCGGCAGACCGGTCAGCGGGTCGTGCAACGCCTGGTAGCGCAGCCGGTTCTGCAACAGGTGGCGGTCGGTGACGTCCTCGATCATCGCCACCTGGTACTGCGGGTCGCCGTGGTCGTCGCGCACGAGCGACAGGGTCAGGTGCGTCCACACCTGCTCGCCGTCGGCCCGGCGGAACCGCTTCTCGGCCCGGTAGTGGTCGCACTCGCCCGCGGTGAGCTGGTCGTACAGCCGCCAGACGCTGCCGCCGTCCTCCGGGTGCATCAGGTCGCGGATGTTGTACTGCCGCATCTCCTCGACGCTGAACCCGAGCATGTCCTGCAACGCCTGGTTCACGTCCAGGATGCGGCCCTCGATGTCGGCGATGCCGATGCCGATGGCCGCCTCGGTGAACATCGCCCGGAACCGCGCCTCGGACGCGCGCAGAGCGGCTTCGGCCTGGTCACGGGCGTCCAGCACGGCCGCGCGGATCGCCTCCTGCTCGGCCAGCGTCCGTTCACGCAGGGCACGCGCGTACCCGGCGGCCAACGCGCCTTGCAGCGCCGCCAGGCGGGACCGCATCAGCTCGTCGGGCCGGATGCCCAGCTCGCCCAGCAGGTCGTCGCCGAGCAGCTGCACGGTGCGGCCCAGCGTGTCCGTGCCGGTGAAGTGCGCCTCGACCAGGCGTGCGCCGATCTCGTACCCGGGCGCGGTGCGGAACGGGGTGGCGTGCAGCGCGTGCACCAGCACCTCGGTCAACGCCTGGAGGTGGTCGGCGACCTCGGCCCTGGTCATCGGCACGTAGCTGCTGCCGATCACCGCGGTGGCCCAGGTGCGGGCGAAGGCCTCCGCCCCGGCCAGTACGGCGGGGTCGAGGTTCGATCGGCCCGGTGCTGCCACCCGATGGTCAACCTGTTCCGTCATGTCCGCCGGCCTACCGCCACAACCGAGAGGATACGGCCGGTCGCCGACCGGGGTCGACAGCGGCGTTCCCGTTCAGGCCCGTCATCAGGGCTTCCGCCCGACTCCAGCGAAGCCGAGGAAGTGCGCGGCGCCCTCGTCCACGTCGTCCGGCGACTCGGGATGCCACAGCGGCAGCCGCGCCACACCCGGCTCCACCAGGTCGAATCCGCCGAACAGGTCCTCGACCTCGCGCTTCTTGCGGTACCGCATCTCGCCGACGCCGCGGTTGTACGTCGTCTTGGCGTCGTCCCAGGCGGGATCCCACTCGCCTTCCTCGTACCCGGCGTGCGAAATGGCCAGGTAGCTGCCGGACGGGACGGCCTCGCGGTAGGCGGCCACCACGCCGTTGGGGTCCTCGGAGTCCTGGACGAAGTGCAGCAGCGCGACCATCAGCACGCCGATCGGCCGGTCGAAGTCCAGCAAGCCCTGCACCTCGGGCGACTTCAGCACCCGCTGCGCGTCCCGCACGTCGGTCTGGAGCACGCCGACCAGCTCGTTCCCGGTCAGGATGGCCCGGCTGTGCGCGACCGCGACCGGGTCGATGTCCACGTACACCACGCGGGCGCCCGGGTCCGCGGCCTGCGCGATCTCGTGCACGTTGCCGACCGTGGGGATGCCGGAGCCCAGGTCCAGGAACTGCCGGATGCCCTGCGACAACATGTACCGCACCGCCCGGCGCAGGAACGCGCGGTGGTTGAGGATGTTGGTCCTGAGCACCGGCACGTCCGCCAGCACCTTGTCGCCCACGGCCCGGTCGACGGCGAAGTTGTGCGCGCCGCCCAACCAGTAGTCGTAGACCCGCGCGATGCTCGGGCGGCTCAGGTCGATGTCGCCTGGCGCCCAGGTCGGCCGCTCCACGCTGTCCACCCGACTCACTCCTCGGCCACTCGTGTCCCACCGTTGCGGTGACACCCACATCATGGGCCAATCCGGTGAGTTATCACACCGTTCCGTCACCGCGAGTTCCGAATCAGCCCTCCCCGACGTGATCACCGGTAAGAATGACCGCCTTGTGGGGTACCTGTGGATCGCGGGCGCGGTCGTCGTGGTGGTCGCGGTCGTGCTGCTGGTGGTGCAGCACCTCCGCAAGGGCAGCCTGCTGATGCCGACGCTGGCCGGGGCCATCGGGGCGTTCATGCTGGTCGCGGGCTGGTTGGTCCTGGTCGATCCCACCGCGCCGAAGAACGAGGCGGTCAAGACCGGTGGGCTCGCGGGCGGTGCGCTGGTGGCGCTGTACGCGCTCTGGCTGAACGACCGGCGGCGGCGCACCGACGAGGAGCGGCAGCGGATCGAGGTCGCCCGGCAGCAGTTGGAGGACGCGCGGGCCGACCACGACCGGTCGAGGGTCGCCGACGAGAGGTTCGCCCGATCGGTTGAATTGCTCGGGCACGACGCCGAGCAGGTGCGGGTGGGCGCGATGCACGCGCTGGCCGGCCTGGCCCGGTCACGCGGCGAGTACACCCAGACCGTGCTCGACGTGCTGTGCGCGTACCTGCGGCGCCCGTTCGCCGAGAAGGACTCGATCAACCCGAAGTCCAAGGACGAGCGTGAGCTGGAGGTCCGGCTCACCGCCCAGCGGTTGATCGCCGACCTGCTGCCCCACGACGACGCGAAGGCCGCCGGGACCCCGCACTACGACCTCGACCTGACCAGGGCGTACCTGGAGTACTTCGACATCTCCCACCGCCAGGTCGGCAGCCTGACCCTGCGTGCGGCGCACCTCAAGCAGTCGAACTCGTTCCACCACACGGTCGTGCACGGCGGCGCGTGGTTCACCGACGCGACGAGCGACGGGCGGCTGTACCTGCACCACATGGTCTTCCACGGCAAGGCGTGGTTCAGCCGGTTCACGTGTCACGACAACATCGACTACACCGCCACGAGGTTCCTCGGCCCCAACAAGTTCGCCGGGGTGGAGTTCACCGCGCCGGTGAGCTTCGAGGGCTGCGAGTTCGCCGAGCCGATCGACTTCGAGAACGCCCGGTTCAGCGGGGGCCTCAAGCTCGACCTGGCGAAACACGCGGTGGCGCGCACGCACGCCATGTACGTGTCGCTGGAGCACGAGAACGTCCTGCCCGATGGCTGGGTGGTGGAGCGCCGCGAGGGCGGCGTCGTCGGACTGGTCAGGAGCTGACGTGCGCGGACGCTGGTTGTTGGTCGCGAGCGTGCTCGCCGCGATCCTCGTGACGATCGTGACGACCGCCGTGCTGATCATGGTGGACCCGAAGCAGCCCAAGGCGGAGGCGATCAAGACCGGCGGGCTGGCCGGTGGCGCGATCGTCGCCCTGTACGCGCTGTGGCTCAACGACCGGCGGAGGCGCACCGAGGAGGCACGGCACGAGCTGGAGGGGCAACGGCTCGGGCTGGAGAGCGAGAAGGTCGCCGACGAGCGGTTCGCCCGTGCGGTCGAGCTGCTGGGCCACGACGCCGACCAGGTCAGGGTTGGTGCGATGCATGTCTTGGCCGGGCTGGCCCGCACCACGCCCCGGTACAAGCAGACCGTGTTGAGCGTGCTGTGCGCGTACCTGCGGCGGCCGTTCACGCACCCGTCGTTCGACGAGAAGGCCGACGACCCGGACCAGGCCTATTTCGGCGAGAAGGAGCGCGGCGACGTCGAGCCGGAGGACGACCGGGAGATGACGGTCCGGATGACCGCGCAACGGCTCATCACGGACCTCCTGCCGTGGGGCAGCGATCCGGACGAGACCCAGTACCACCTGGACCTGACCGCGGCGAACCTCTCGTACTTCCGGCTGGAGGGCCGCCGGTTCGGCCGGCTCGTCGCCCGGCGGGCCCAGTTCTACGGGATCACCGCGTTCCGCGAGATCGTGCTCACCAAGCCCGCGCTGTTCTCCGGCGGCACGTTCCACGGCCGGGTGGACTTCCGGGACGGCCGGTTCGAGGGCGGCATCTCGTTCCAGGACACCACGTTCAAGTCGAAGGTGGACGTCACCGGCGCGAAGGTCGGCACGTTCCTGCACGTCGCGCCCCAGCCGCCCGACGTGCAGATCGGCGACCTGGAAGTGCTGGCGGGCACCGCGTTCCGCGTCGACCCGGCGGGCTGGCGGCTAACCGGCGACGGGCAGGCCCCGGCCGGCCTCGACGACCATGTCCAGCAGGACTGACGCGGCAGCGCTCACGGTGGACGCGGTGACGACCGCGGTCTCGGCCATCGGGGCGTCGACCAGGTCCACGAACACCGCACGGGTCGGCTTCCCGGCGAACGACCGGGGCACCAGCGCGACGCCGAGGCCGAAGCCGACGAAGTCGAGCAACGAGTGCACGTCGTTGACCTCGACCGCGACCTTGCGGTCCACCCCGGCGGTGGCGAGCGCGCGGTCCACGTCGTCGCGGGTGCCCCAGTCCGGGTTGAAGTCCACGAACGGCTGACCGGCCAGCTCGGCGAGCCGCACCGACTCGCGTCCCGCCAACGGCAGCTCCGGCGCGCACGCCAGCACCAGCGGCTCACTCGACAGGGTGGACACCTTCAGGTCGTCACCCACCCGCCCGGCCGTGACGAACGCGAGGTCCAGCCGTCCGGCTCGGACGAGGTCGACCAGCTCGCCCGACCCGGCCTGGCGGAGCCGGAGCTCCACGCCGGGGTGCAGTTCGTGGAACCTGGCGAGCACGGCGGGCAGGTGCACGGCGTGCAGGCACTGGATGCTGCCGACGGACAACGTGCCGCGGAGCAGCCCTTGCACCGCGGCGACCGCGTCACGGGCCGCGTCGATCGTGCCCAGCGCACGCCGTGCCTCGACCAGCAACGCACGGCCGGCCTGGGTCAGCTCCACCTGGCGCGTGCTGCGCACGAACAGCGGCGCGCCCAGCTCGACCTCCAGTGCCCGGATCGAGGCGGAGAGCCCCGATTGGGCGACGTGCATCCGCCGGGCCGCCCGGGTGAAGTGGCACTCCTCGGCCACGGCCACGAAGTACTCAAGCTGTCGAAGCTCCACGATTCATCACCCATACTGCTGAATGGCATCAGGTCCTTCTGTTGGACAGCTTAATGCGTACCGCCCAAGCTGGTGGGGCACAAGTTGACCGCGAGGTCGCGGAGCAGCGGCAATCCAACACGGGCAATCCACCACAGGAGGGACTTACAGATGCTGACTCGTCGTATCGGAGGAGTCGAGGTCAGCGCCATCGGCCTGGGCGCGATGCCGATGTCGCTCGAAGGCCGCCCCGACCGCGCCCAGTCGATCGAGACGATCCGCACCGCGGTCGACAAGGGCGTGACGCTGATCGACACGGCCGACGCGTACTCGGCCGACGACAGCGACTTCGGGCACAACGAAGAGCTGATCGCCGAAGCCCTGAAGGGCGTCGACGGCGTCATGGTCGCCACCAAGGGCGGCCACACCCGGACGTCCGGCGGCGGCTGGGACGTGAACGGGCGCCCGGAGTACCTGAAGGCGGCGTGCGACGCGTCGTTGCGCCGGCTGGGCGTCGACGCGATCGACCTGTACCAGTTCCACCGGCCGGACCCGGCCGTGCCGGTCGCCGAGTCGGTCGGCGCGCTGGCCGAGCTGCTCGACGCGGGCAAGATCAAGCTCGCGGGCGTGTCGAACTTCGACCCGACGCAGATCCGGCAGGCGAACGAGATCCTGGGCGGTCGGCTGGCGAGCGTGCAGAACCAGTTCTCGCCCGCGTTCCGGTCCAGCGAACCGGAGCTGGAGCTGTGCGCCGAGCTGGACATCGCGTTCCTGCCGTGGAGCCCGCTGGGCGGCATCAGCGCGGCCGGTGAGCTGGGCGCCCGGTTCACCGCGTTCGCCGAGGTCGGCCGGGCGCACGGCGTCAGCCCGCAGCAGGTGTGCCTGGCGTGGATGCTCGCCAAGGCGCCGCAGGTGGTGCCGATCCCCGGTTCCTCGCGGCCGGCGAGCATCTCCGACTCGGCCGACGCGGTGCACCTCGAGCTGTCCGAGGAGGAGTTGCGGCGCCTGGACGGGTGAACAGCGGATGCGGAACCGGACGAATGGCCTGACGATCCAAGCCTGACGTATCAGTACCGCCGGCCGAATGGGGTGCGTTGATGGCGACGCAGGGTGGCACTGGGCCAGTCGGGGTTGCTCCGTTTTCGTGACCAATTCACATAAAGCTTGGCGAATTGGTTAGAGGTGCAGCACACTGCCCAACGAGTCAACACCCTGCACTGGCTCAAGGAGTAACCCATGAAGAAGCTCGCACGCTCCGCCACCGTCCTCCTGGCCTGCGTCGGTCTGGCCCTGCCCGGTTTAGCCGGCACCGCGCAGGCCGCGCCCGTCGTCGAGGACCACGCCATGGGTTCGCAGATCGCCAAGCACGAAGGACGCGGCGACCAGCGGATCGTCATCAACACCGACCCGAGCGCCCAGGCCGTCGTGTACGGCATCGACGTCAGCGGGCACCAAGGCAACGTCAACTGGACCTACTGGTGGGGCCAGGGCAAGCGGTTCGCCTACGTCAAGGCCACCGAGAGCACCACCTACCGCAACCCGTACTTCGCCCAGCAGTACAACGGGTCCTACAACGTCGGCATGATCCGCGGCGCCTACCACTTCGCGCTGCCGGACCGGTCCGCCGGCTCGACCCAGGCCGACTTCTTCGTCAACAACGGCGGCGGCTGGTCGCGTGACGGGAAGACCCTGCCCGGCGCGCTGGACATGGAGTACAACCCTTACGGCTCAACCTGTTACGGGTTGTCGAAGGCCAGCATGACGACGTGGGTCCGGTCGTTCAGCGACCGCTACCACTACCGCACCGGGCGCTGGCCCGTCATCTACACGTCCACCAGCTGGTGGAACCAGTGCGTGAGCGGCGACTTCAGCTCCACGAACCCGCTGTGGATCGCGCGCTACTCGTCCACCGTCGGCACGCTGCCATACGCGTGGGGCTACTACACGTTCTGGCAGTACTCGTCGTCGCCGATCGACCAGAACCAGTTCAACGGCGCCTACGACCGTCTCCAGGCGCTGGCCAACGGCTGACGCTCGCCGAGGTGTGGTTGAGGAGCACTTGGCCGTGCTCCTCAACCACCTCCATCGGACTCAGTCGAACAGCGCGGGGAGGGTGCCCTCCCAGGCCTCGCGCAGCTCGGCCAGCGGCAGCGAACCCAGCTCCTGGAACTCCAGCGCGTCGGACTCCGGGTCCACCACGCCCACCTTGTGCCACGGCAGACCGCGCGCCGTGCACATGTCGGTGAACCGCAGTTCCTCCGTGCGCGGCACGGCGACCAGCACGCGGGCCGTCGACTCGCTGAACAGCTCGGTGAACAGGTCGCCCTCCAGGAAGACCCGGGCGCCGACCTCGCCGATCAGGCACGTCTCCACCAGCGCCTGCGCCAGGCCGCCGTCGGACAGGTCGTGCGCGGCGGACAGCATGCCGTCACGCGACCCCGCCACCAGCACCTCACCCAGCAGCTTCTCCCGCTGGAGGTCCACCTTCGGCGGCAGACCGCCCAGGTGACCGTGCACCACGTGGGCCCACTCCGAGCCGCCGAACTCAGCGCGCGTCTCGCCGAGCAGCAGCAGCGTCTCGCCCGCTTCCGCGCCGATCCCGGTGGGGATGCGGCGGCGGACGTCGTCGATCACGCCGAGCACGCCCACGACCGGCGTCGGCAGGATCGCCGTGGCGCCGGTCTGGTTGTAGAAGCTGACGTTGCCGCCGGTGACCGGGATGCCCAGCTCGACGCACCCGTCCGCGAGGCCCTTCACGGCCTGCTCGAACTGCCACATCACCGCCGGGTCCTCGGGCGAGCCGAAGTTCAGGCAGTTGGTGACGGCGACCGGCGTGGCGCCCGTGGTCGACACGTTCCGGTACGCCTCGGCCAGCGCCAGCTGCGCGCCCGCGTACGGGTCGAGCTTGGCGTAGCGGCCGTTGCAGTCCGTCGACAGCGCCACGCCCCGGTTGGTCGACTCGTCGATCCGGATCATGCCCGAGTCGGACGGCTGCGAGAGCACCGTGCCGCCGCGCACGTAGCGGTCGTACTGCTGGGTGACCCACCGCTTCGACGCCAGGTTCGGCGACGCGGCCATCGTCTTGACCAGGTCGAGCAGCTCTTCCCGCGCGGGCTTCGCCAGCTTGTCCGGCGTGTCGGCCTGGAGCGCGTCCTGGTCGGCCGGGCGCTCGATCGGCCGGTTGTACACCGGGCCCTCGTGCGCGACGGTGCGCGGCGGCACGTCCAGCACGATCTCGTCGTGCCAGGTGATGACCAGCCGGTCGCCCTCGGTGACCTCGCCGATCTCGGTGGCGATGACGTCCCACTTCGCGCAGACCGCCATGAAGGCGTCCAGGTCCTCCGGCCGCACGACCGCGCACATGCGCTCCTGCGACTCGCTGGACAGGATCTCCGCCGGCGTCATGCCCGTGGCGCGCAACGGCACCCGGTCCAGGTAGACGTGCATGCCGCCGTCACCGGCGCTGGCCAGCTCCGACGTCGCGCACGCCAGGCCCGCGCCGCCCAGGTCCTGGATGCCGACCACGATGCGCTCGGCGAACAGCTCCAGGCAGCACTCGATCAGGACCTTCTCGGTGAACGGGTCGCCCACCTGCACGCTGGGCAGCTTCTTGCGCTTGCCCGCCGTGTCGTCGAACGTCTCGCTCGCCAGCACCGACACGCCGCCGATGCCGTCGAGGCCCGTGCGCGCGCCGAACAGGATGACCTTGTTGCCGGTGCCCGAGGCGTGCGCCAGGTGCAGGTCCTCGACCCGCATTGCACCCACGCACAGGGCGTTGACCAGCGGGTTGCCCGCGTAGCTCGCGTCGAACACGACCTCGCCGCCGATGTTCGGCAGGCCAAGGCAGTTGCCGTAGCCGCCGACGCCGGCCACGATGCCCGGCAGCACGCGGCGGGTGTCCGGCGCGTCGGCCGGGCCGAACCGCAGCGGGTCCATCACGGCCAGCGGACGCGCGCCCATCGCCAGGATGTCCCGCACGATGCCGCCCACGCCCGTCGCCGCGCCCTGGTACGGCTCGACGTAGGACGGGTGGTTGTGGCTCTCGGCCTTGAACGTGATCGCCCAGCCGTCGCCGATGTCGACCACGCCCGCGTTCTCGCCGATGCCCGCGAGCATCTTCTCGCGCATCTCGTCGGTCGTGGTGTCGGAGAAGTACTTGAGGTGCACCTTGGAGGACTTGTAGGAGCAGTGCTCGCTCCACATCACCGAGTACATGGCCAGCTCGGCGTCCGTGGGGCGGCGGCCCAGGATGTCCTTGATGCGGGCGTACTCGTCGTCCTTCAGGCCCAGCTCCTTGTAGGGCTGCTCCTGGTCGGGCGTGTTCTCCGCGTTCTTGACGGTGTCGACGGTCATCACGCCTTCACCACCGAGTCGACGAGGGACAGGAAGATGCCGAGCCCGTCGTCGGTCGGCCCGGTGAGCGCGTCGATCGCGTGCTCGGGGTGCGGCATCAGGCCGACGATCCGGCCGTTGGCGCTGGTGATGCCCGCGATGTCGTTGCGCGAGCCGTTCGGGTTCTCGCCGACGTAGCGGTTGCGATCCCCACCAGCCTCGCCCGGCTGGTGCTGGTCCACAACGTAGCGGAACACGACCCGGCCTTCGCCCTCAAGTTCGTCCAAAGTGGACTGATCGGCCTGGTAGCCGCCCTCGCCGGACTTGAGCGGGACGAGGATCTCCGCGCCGTTGTCGTAGCGGGACGTCCACGCGGTGGCGTTGTTCTCGACCTTCAGCCACTGGTCGCGGCACACGAAGTGCAGCTTGTGGTTGCGGATGAGCGCGCCGGGCAGCAGGTGGGCCTCGCACAGGATCTGGAAGCCGTTGCAGATGCCGAGGACCGGCATGCCCTTCTTCGCCGCGTCGATCACTTCCTGCATGACCGGGGCGAACCGGGCGATCGCGCCGCAGCGCAGGTAGTCGCCGTAGGAGAACCCACCGGGCACGATGACCGCGTCGACGTTCTTCAGGTCGTGGTCGGCGTGCCAGAGCCTGACCGCCTCCCCACCCGCGTACTCGACCGCGCGGGCCGCGTCGACGTCGTCCAGCGTGCCGGGGAACGTGATGACCCCGACCCTCATGCCTCTACCCGCCTCACGACCCAGTCCTCGATCACCGGGTTGGCGAGGAAGGTCTCGGCGATCTTGGCGAGTGTGGCGTCGTCGACGTCGTCGGCGACCTCCAACTCGAAGTGCTTGCCCTGGCGGACACTGGTGATTCCGTCGAACCCGAGACGGGGCAGCGCGTTGGCCACCGCCTGTCCTTGCGGGTCGAGGATTTCGGGCTTCGGCATGACGTCGACGACGACTCGGGCCACGACAGGCTGCTCCAAGCTAGGAGGGCTGGCGGTACTCGCGGAGCCTACCTGACCTGGGTGTTCATCATCTTCACAGGTGGCGGGCAGCACACGTTCACCTAGGATCACCCGATCGTGATGCGGCGTTTCGGAGCAGGTTCCTGCTAACCTGATCTCGCCAAGGCCCCGTAGGCCGAGGAAGTGAGCACGGCACCCGTCCGGACGGTCGGCGGCCGTGCTTCGCGCTTTCCTAGGGCCAGTCGAGCCGGATCACCGAACCGATCACCGGGGTGACGCGACGCGTCCAGTCGCCACCTGCGCCGTAGCTCCATGCTGCGATATCGGCCAACCACACCAATGGATCACTCGCACTGTCGAAGTGCTCGTACAGCAGGCCGCTCTCACGCGGGCGCTTACCCAACACGTCCCGAATGGTTCGGATGTCATGCTGGTCTCGGCCCGACCTGCTGTCGAGCACAAGCCGCCGGGCATCGACGTCGAGCAGGTCGTCCACCAGCCGCGTCAGGCAGATTCGGCGGGCGATCTCCTCGCTTCGGCGACAATCGGCCCGATAGATGTCAACGCGCACTTCGAGTTCCACCACGCGCGACAGGATCAGCTTCCGCCGCTGCGGTGTCTCTCGCTGAAAGTGCAGCTCGCGCTGGCCGGGAAAGAGCAGCCCTCGCAGCGCTTTGCGCAGTGGGGCCAGATCACCGAGGTCCACCAATGCCACAGCCAGGAGGTAGGTGTCGTTTCGACGGGACTCGTCAACGAAAGCTTGCACACTCACGGCGGTCTATCGGCACCTCTGCTGCGCACCTGGAACAGTTCCGCCCGAACGTGTGTTCGGTCGCCCCAGTGGTCCCATATCAAGGCAGCTTCACCCGTCGGGAATTGGATTTCCGGCGCATTCCTTCGCTAAGGTCAACGCAGCCGAGGCCCGTAAGCCGAGGAAGTGAGCACGGTCCCCCTCCCGGACGGTTGGGCGGCCGTGCTCGCGCTATTTCCGGACAGTGTTCGGGTGTTCGCTTTCGGCGGACGCGGTGGCGGGCGGGGCTGGGGCGACGCAGGGTGGGGATCATGCGCATCCTGGTGCTCGGTGGCACGGTTTTCCTCAGCAAGGCGACTGCCGTCGAGGCGGTCCGGCGCGGGCACGAGGTGGTCTGCGCGGCGCGTGGGGAGTCGGGGCGGGTGCCAGACGGCGCGACGCACGTCGCCGTCGACCGGAACGTCGGGCTCGGCCCGCTGGTGGGCTCCCACTTCGACGCGGTCGTGGACGTGGCCAAGATGTCCGTCACCTGGGTCCGGGACGCGCTGAGATCGGTCACCGCCGACCACTGGACCTTCATCTCCAGCTGCTCCGCCTACGCCGACCACTCCACCCCCGGCAGCACGGCCACCTTCGCCCCGCTGGAAGACGACGCCGACGCTCCTTCGTCCCCCGACCGCTACGGCGCGATCAAGGTGGCAAGCGAGAACGCCGTCCATGACGCGCTCGACGGCCGCGCCTTCATCGTCCGCGCGGGCCTCATCACCGGCCCCGGCGACCCGAGCGACCGGTTCGGCTACTGGCCCAACCGGCTCGCGCGGGGCGGCCGGGTCGCGGTCCCCGACGCGCCCGACCAGGCCGCCCAGCACATCGACGTGCGCAACCTCGCAACCTGGATCGTGGACGCCGCCGAACACCGCGTCACCGGCACCTACGACGCCATCGGCCCGGCCAACCCGCTGTCCCTCGTCCTCGGCGAGATCGCGGGCGCGGTGGCGCCGCAGGGCACCGAATTGGTCCGCATCCCCGAGCCCGTCCTCCAGCGGCACGGCGTCGCGCCGTGGGTCGGGCCGCGTTCACTGCCGCTGTGGCTGCCGCCGACCCACCGCGCGATGATGTTCCGCGACGCGGGACCGGCACTGGCCGCCGGCCTCCGGGTCCGCCCCACGTCCGACACGGCGCTGGACACGCTGGAGCACGAACGCGCCCTCGGTCCCGACCGCACCCGCCGCGCGGGGCTGACGCCGGACGTCGAGGACGCGCTCCTGCTGGACGTCGGCTGAGCGAGCACCCGCCAACCCGGGTAGAACGACACGCAGAGGAGGTCCACCCCCATGCTGATCATCCACTTCGGACACTCGTGCCTGCTTGTCGACACCGGCGAGGCCCGGCTGCTGTTCGACCCCGGCACGTTCTCGACGGGGTTCGAGCTGGTCGAAGAGCTCGACGCGATCCTGATCACGCACGACCACCCCGACCACGTCGACACCGGGAAGCTGCCCAGCCTGCGCGCGGCCAACCCCGGCGCCCGGCTGATCGCGCCGTTCGACCTCGAAGGCGCGGAGATCGTCAAGCCCGGCGATTCCCTCGACATCAAGAACACCGCGGTGAACGTCGTCAACGCGCCGCACGAGGTCATCCACCCGACCATCGAACGGCCGTTGAACGTCGGCTACCTGGTCGACCACGGCGCGTTCTACCACCCCGGCGACTCGCTGACCGTGCCCGACCAGCGCATCGACATCCTCGGCCTGCCCACCGCCGCACCGTGGATGAAGGTCTCCGACGCGGTGGACTTCCTGGCAAAGGTCGGTCCGCGCAAGGCCGTGCCGATCCACGAGGCGATCCTGGCGAAGACGGAGCTGTTCTACCGCGTCCTCAAAGGCACCGCGCCGGAAGGTGTGGACGTCGTCGTGCTGCCCCGCGGTGAGGCGATCGAGTTGTAGGTGGTCGGGGACGCGCCGTGGTGCAGCGCCAGGTCGACGGCTTCCAGCAGCACCTCGCGCTGCCCGATGTGGTCGAGCGACGCGGCGTCCACCCCGATCCGCACGAGCCCGCCACGCCGCGCCGCCCGGCCGACGCCGAGCAGGTAGCTCCAGTGCTCGCTGACCATCCGCACCCGCCCCGGCTGGACCGAGCCGGTGCGCAGGTTCCGCACGCCCGCCATGTCCGCGCACACCACGAACCGGTGCCGGCGCAACGCGACCACCGTTCCCGGTGAGGCCAGCCAGCACGGCGGCGCGAACACGTCGGTGGCCAGCCCCAACCGTTCCAACCCGGTCCGCGCGGCGACCAGCCGCAGGCCGGCCTCGTGCGCGGGCAGCGCGGAGAACTCGGCACGGCGGCGCAGCGACACCGCCCGGTGCGTCGGGTCCGGCTGGTGGTCGAAACCGTGCAGGACCAGCGCATCGCCCGCCGCCACGCGGTGGCGGACCCAGGTCAAAGCGTCACCGGGCACGGCCTTGCGGGGCGCGAGGAGCAGCGACAACGGCACCCGCCGCCGGTCCAGTTCGTCGGTCAGGTCGGCGCATCGGGCGAGCGTGCTCGGTCCGATGCCGGACAGCGAAACCACGAGGTCGGCGACCATGCCACCCAGTGCGCCGCACCGGCGTGTCGGCCGCTCTACGACCAGGTGACCAGCCGATGCGGAACCGGCGAACTTATGCCGGACCGGGCCTCGTCCGGGGCCTTATTCCGGGCTGGGCCACTCGGCGAACGAACGGCCGGTGATCCGCTCGTACGCCTCGACGTACCTGGCCCTGGTGGCGGCGACCACGTCGTCCGGCAGCGGTGGCGGCGGGGTGTCGGAGGCGCGGTCCCAGCCGGAGGCGTCCGAGGTGAGCCAGTCGCGCACGTACTGCTTGTCGAACGACGGCTGCGCGCGCCCCGGCTCGTACCCGTCCGCGGGCCAGTACCGCGACGAGTCCGGCGTCAGCACCTCGTCGCCGAGCACCAGCGTCCCGGACCGGTCCAGCCCGAACTCGAACTTCGTGTCGGCCAGGATCACGCCGCGCGACCGGGCGTACTCGCGCCCCGCGCCGTAGACCTCCAGCGTGGTGTCCCGCAGACGGGTGGCCAGGGAAGCGCCCACCGCCGCCTCGACGTGCGCGTACGACACGTTCTCGTCGTGCGACCCGAGCTCGGCCTTGGTCGCCGGGGTGAAGATCGGCGGGGTCAGCTCGGACGCCTCGACCAGGCCCGACGGCAGGTCGATGCCGCACACCGACCCGGTCTGCCGGTACTCGGCCATCCCCGACCCGGTCAGGTAGCCGCGCGCCACGCACTCCACCTGGACCATCTCCAGCCGACGCACCAGCAGCGCCCGGCCGCGCACCTCGGCGGGGATGCGCGGGTCGTCCCACGCCACCAGGTGGTTGGGCACCAGGTCCGCGAACTTCTCGAACCAGAACACGCTCATCGCGGTGAGCACCCGACCCTTGTCGGGGATCTCCGTGGTCAGCACGTGGTCGAAGGCGGAGATCCGGTCGGACGCCACGAACAGCAGCAACTCGTCGTCCACCTCGTGGATCTGACGGACCTTGCCTGCGGCGACCTGCCGGTATTCAGCGAGCTTGGGCACGGCCCGAAGAGTACTTGTCCCATCACGCCGATGGCCCTTCCCTCCTGGTGCAAGATTCGTGCCATGCGCGCACCCGGACTGATACTCGCCGTCACGGCCGCCCTCGCGGTCGCCTGTGCCCCCGCGGACCAGCCGGCGCCGCCCACCAACCAGGTGGACGGCGTGGACTGCACGAAGGACAAGCTCGCCACGCTGACCTCGGGCAAGATCACCTTCGGCACGGACCAGCCGGTGTACGAGCCGTGGTTCGTGGACGACGACCCGGCCAACGGCAAGGGCTTCGAGTCGGCCATCGCCTACGCGCTGGCGGACGAACTGGGCTACGCGAAGACCGACGTGGTGTGGACGCGGGTGCCGTTCCTCGCCGCCATCCAGCCGGGCAAGAAGACCTACGACATGGACCTGAACGAGTTCTCCATCACCGAGGAGCGCAGGCAGGCGGTCGACTTCTCCGCGCCGTACTACGACGTGGACCAGGTCGTCATCACGCTGAAGTCGGCCAAGGCCGCCTCGGTGAAGACGCTGGCGGAGCTGAAGGCGGTCAAGATCGGCGCGCAGGTCGGCACCACCAGCTACGAGGCCGCGCTGCGCCTCCAGCCGGAGGAGGACGTCGCGGTCTACAACACGAACGAGGACGCCAAGGCCGCGCTGCGCGCCGGGCAGATCGACGCGCTCGTGGTGGACCTGCCGACCGCGTTCTACATCACGTCCGCCGAACTGGAGGACGGCGTGATCGTCGGCCAGATCCCGCGCGGCGACGGCAAGCCCGAGCAGTTCGGCATCGTGCTCGACAAGGGCAGCCCGCTCACGGCGTGCGTGTCGACGGCGGTGGAGAACCTGCGTGCGGACGGCACGCTGGCCAAGATCGAAGAGGAATGGCTGTCCGCCGCGGGCACCGCACCCGAGCTGAAGTGACGAGCGAGCTGCAACGGGAACGCCTGGCCTACAAGCGTTCCCGTTCGCGGCGGTCCACGCTGGTCGCCCTGCTGTCGACCGCCGTGTTCGCCGTCGCCGCCACGGTCACCGTCACCGGTGCGCCGGGCTGGCCGCGGGTGCGGCAGTCGTTCTTCAACGCCGAGGTCGCGTGGCGCTCGCTGCCCGCGATCCTCGAAGGGCTCTGGCTGAACCTGCGCGTGCTGGTGGTGTGCGGCGCGGTGATCCTGGTGCTCGCGCTGGGCATCGCGGCGTTGCGCACCCTGCGCGGCCCGGTGTGGTTCCCGTTGCGCGTGTTGGCGACGGGGTACGTGGACCTGTTCCGCGGCCTGCCGTTGATCATCCTGCTGTACCTGGTCGGTTTCGGCCTGCCCGCGTTGCGGCTGACCGGCGTGCCCAACGACTTCGTCGTGCTCGGCGGGGTGGCGCTGGTGCTCACGTACACGGCGTACGTGGCGGAGGTGTTCCGCGCCGGGATCGAGTCGGTCCACCCCTCGCAGATCGCGGCGGCACGGTCGCTCGGCCTGAGCCCGCGCAAGACGCTGCGGCTGGTGGTGCTGCCGCAGGCCGTGCGGCGGGTGATGCCGGCGCTGCTGAACGACTTCGTCGCGCTCCAGAAGGACTGCGGGCTGATCTCCGTGCTGGGTGCGGTGGACGCCGTGCGTGCCGCGCAGATCGAGCAGGCGCGGGCGTACAACTTCACCCCGTACGTGGTGGCGGGACTGCTGTTCGTGCTGCTCGCGGTGCCCACGGCCCGGTTCGCCGACGCCATGGGCAGGCGGGCGCAACGCCGTCAGGGGGGACGATGACCGACCCGGTGCTGAGCGTGCGCGAGGTGGTCAAGCGCTACGGGACCAACACAGTGCTGGACGGGATCAGCCTGGACGTGCACGAGCACGAGGTCGTCACGGTGATCGGGTCGTCCGGGTCGGGCAAGTCGACCCTGCTGCGGTGCGTGAACCTGCTGGAGGAGTTGGACGACGGCCAGGTGCTGCTCGACGGCGTGGACGTGTCCGACCCGCGGGCGGACGTCGACGTGGCCCGGCGCGGCATGGGCATCGTGTTCCAGGCGTTCAACCTGTTCCCGCACATGAGCGTGCTGGACAACATCACCCTCGCGCCGCGCGTGGTGCACGGCGTGCCGCGCGACCAGGCCGAGCAGAATGCCCGTGACCTGCTCGAACGGGTCGGGCTCGCGGGCCGGGCGGGCAGCTACCCCGAGCAGTTGTCCGGCGGGCAGCAGCAGCGGGTGGCGATCGCCAGGGCGTTGGCCTACTCGCCCCGGTTGCTGCTGCTGGACGAGATCACCAGCGCGTTGGACCCGGAACTGGTCGGCGAGGTGTTGGCGCTGGTCAGAGAGCTGGCGGAGGCGGGCCGGACGATCCTGATGGCGACCCACGAGATGGGGTTCGCGCGGCAGGTGGCGGACCGGGTGGTGTTCCTCGACGGCGGTCGGCTGGTCGAGTCGGGGCCGCCCGAGCAGGTGCTCGGCGAACCGGTGCACCCGCGCACCCGGCAGTTCCTCCGGCGGATCATCGACGCGGGCCGTCTGTGAGTCGGCGTGAGGCCCTTGGAGGGGGCAGGCCTTAGGCCACTCGGGAGACGCCACTTGGGGTATCGGACGAGTGGCCCTAGTCTGCTTGCCGTGGTCCATCGGAAGGCATTCGCAGCACCGGTCGCGGCGAGCGGCGGGCTGCTACTGCTGCTGCTCACCGGCGCGTGCGGCAAGCCGTCGGCGAACCCGGAGCCGGTCGTGATCCCGACGATCTCCAGTTCCGCGTCCGCCACCCCGACGTCGATCCCGGCGGTGGCCAACATCTCGGTGCGACCGATGACGACCACCACGCTGCCGCCGACCGTGGACGCGACAACGGAACCGCCGCCGCCCCCACCGCCGCCACCTCCGGTGCAGGTCGAGCCGGTGCCCGAGCCGACCATCGCGCCGCCGACCACGACCACGCCCCGGTACGACGAGGTGGCCCTGGAGGGCTTCCCGTGCGACGAGCAGGGCGCGAAGGCAGTCGACCCGGCGGGCCGCAAGCTGGTGTGCAAGCAGACCCGCCGGGGCTGGCTCGTCTGGGATCGGGACTGAGTCTGATCGCCGCTGCTCCGCAGACGGCAGGCTCAGTCGCCTACGCCGACCACCACGCGAGGTCGCGTCGTCTGCGGAGCAGCGGCCATGTCACAGGATCGGTTCTGGGGCGTAGCCCGCGGCGGCGGGGTGCTTCGCCACCACGTCCTCCACCTGCCGGACCACGTCCGCCACCTGCTGTTCCGCCACACCGGTGAACGACAGGCGGTCGGCCAGCAGCGCGTCCAGCGCGGCCCGGTCCAGCGGCAGGCGGTCGTCGGCGGCGAGCCGGTCCAGCAGGTCGTTCCGCGCCAGGCCCTGCTCGCGCATGGCCAAAGCCACCGCGACCGCGTGCTCCTTGATCGCCTCGTGCGCCGTCTCCCGCCCCACACCCGCCCGGATCGCGCCCATCAGCACCTTCGTGGTGGCCAGGAACGGCAGGTAGCGGTCCAGCTCGCGGGCGACGACGGCCGGGTACGCGCCGAACTCGTCCAGCACCGTGAGGAACGTCTCCAGCAGCCCGTCGAACGCGAAGAACGCGTCCGGCAGCGCGACCCGGCGCACCACCGAGCACGAGACGTCGCCCTCGTTCCACTGGTCGCCCGACAGCTCGCCGACCATGGACAGGTAGCCGCGCAGGATCACCGCGAACCCGTTCACCCGCTCGCACGACCGGGTGTTCATCTTGTGCGGCATCGCGCTGGAGCCGACCTGGCCCGGCTTGAAGCCCTCGGTGACCAGCTCGTGGCCCGCCATCAGGCGGATCGTCTTGGCCAGCGACGACGGCCCCGCGGCCAGCTGCACCAGCGTGGAGACCACGTCGAAGTCCAGCGACCGCGGGTAGACCTGGCCGACGCTGGTCAGCACCTTCTCGAAGCCGAGGTGGCCCGCGACGGTCCGCTCCAGCTCCACCAGCTTGTCCCGGTCGCCGCCGAGCAGGTCGAGCATGTCCTGGGCGGTGCCGACCGGGCCCTTGATGCCGCGCAGCGGGTAGCGGGCGATCAGCTCGTCCAGCCGCTGGAACGCGACCAGCACCTCGTCCGCGGCGGACGCGAAGCGCTTGCCGAGCGTGGTGGCCTGGGCGGCGACGTTGTGCGAGCGGCCCGCCATGACGAGGTCGGTGTGCTCGGCGGCACGGCGCGCGAGGCGGGCGAGGACGGCGGCCGTCTTGCCGCGCACGTGCTCCAGGGACCGCAGGACCTGGAGCTGCTCGACGTTCTCGGTGAGGTCGCGCGAGGTCATGCCCTTGTGCACGTGCTCGTGCCCGGCGAGCGCGTTGAACTCCTCGATGCGCGCCTTCACGTCGTGCCGGGTGACCCGCTCGCGCTCGGCGATGGACGCCAGGTCGACCTGCTCGACCACCCGCTCGTAGTCGGCGACGGCCGCGGCCGGCACGTCGATGCCGAGGTCGGCCTGCGCCCGCAGGACGGCGAGCCACAGCTGCCGCTCCAGCACGATCTTGTGCTCGGCGGACCACAGCGTGGCCAGCTCGGTGGAGGCGTAGCGACCGGCGAGGACATTGGCGATGCGGGGCTTGACCGTCACGTGACCAGCATATTTGGCCCGGGTGGCGGGCCGTGCGCCGGGGAGCGCGTCACCAGAGGGACAGCTTCGGGTCCTTGGCCAGCTGCAGCAGCTGTTCCGTGCTCACGGCCACCTCGGGTCTCCAGTCGCCGCCCGTGGTCGGGTCGTGGTTGTAGCTGCTGACCCGCACCACCGACCCGTCGGCGCGGAGGTGCACCACGGTCCGGGTCGTCACGTTCGTCTCCGCTTCGGTGACCGTGGTGGACACCAGGTGGCTGCCGTCCGCCTGCGGCAGGAGCTTGCCGCACTCGGTCGTGCCGCAGAACTCCTCCGGGGTCAGCCGGAGCGGGGGTGTGCTGAGCTGCACGACGACCGCGCTGGTGGCGACGCGGTCCTGGAAACGCACGATGCCGGTGAGGTACCCCGCCCGATCCTGCTCGTACGGCTCGGTGAAGTCGACCTTCACGACCTTCACCTCCGGCACGACCTCGGGGAACCGCGCGGCCAGGTACGTCATGAGGTACGTCCCGGCATCCTGCGGCCTGGTGGTGATGGGCGGCGGCGCGAACAAGGTCGACGGCGCCACCTGGGCCCGCGGCGTGGACGGGGCGGTGGACTGGTCGGCGGACGGCGACGCGGTGATCGTCAGCACCGGCCCGCGGGCCGCGTCGATCCCCGGCCCCCGGTCGAACACACCGGGCAAGGACAGCACCGTCCCGGTGAGGGCGAGCGTCGCCACCGCCACGGCCACCAGCGCACGACGGCGCCGACGCGCGTGCTCGGCCCGACGGATCAACTCGTCCGCGTCGAAGTGCAGCGGCGGCTCGTCACCGACCGCCGCCCGCAGGCCTTCCCTCAGGTCCCCTTCGCTCATGACGCCACCACCACCCCACGCTCCAGTTGCTCGACCGCCGCCCGCAGCGCCACCAGGCCCCGCGACGTCTGGCTCTTGACCGTGCCCTCGGTGCACCCCATCGCCACCGCGACGTCGCTCACCGGCAGGTCCTCGAAGTACCGCAGCACGAGCACGGCCCGCTGCCTCGGCGGCACCCGCAACAACGCCGCGTGCACCAGGTCGCGCGCCCACAGCCGCTCGCCCGACCGTTCCGGGTCGGCGGACGAGTCGGCCACGTCCGGCAGCTCGCCGTCGCGCTGCTCCACCCGCCGCCACGGTCTGCGCTTCTCGTCCAGCCACGTGCGCAGCAGCACCTTGCGGGCGTACCCCGAGGCGTTGTCCCGCCACTCGATCCGGTGCCACGCCTGGTAGAGCTTCAGCAGGCTCGCCTGCATCAGGTCCTCGGCCATGTGCCAGTCGCCGCAGAACAGGTACGCCGTGCGCCGCAACGAAGCGGCATGGCCCACCGCGAACTCACGGAAGCCCTGCTCCTCGGCCTTGCGCATGCGATCCCCTTCCGCGCCCTCCACCCCTTCAAACGCGGTTGGGGGTCAGCGGGGTTGCATCGCTTTCCGGAGCATGCGCCGAGCGGCGGCCCTCGGGTCCGGGCTGATCTCGATGAGCGCGTTCACCACCGCGCCGTCGACCAGCGCGATCAGCTCCTCGACGCGTTCGCGGCTGACCCGCTGACCGGCTCGGGCGAAGATGTCGAACAGCAGGGAGTGCAGCTCGCCGGACATCTTGCGCATCAACGGCCGCAGGTACGGCCGCCGACCGGTGGCGACCAGGCGTTCGTACCGCAGCAGCACGGCTTCCGCGTCACGGTCGCCCGCGGGCCCGAGCAGCAGGTCGAGCACGAGCTCGATGAACGCGTCGCCGCCGCACTCACGCGGGTCCAGCTCGTCCAGCCGGGCCTTGCCGTAGGCCAGCTCACCGTTGCCCTGGAACTCCAGCGCGGCGGTGACCAGCTCGTCCAGCGAGTCGAAGTAGTACGTGGTGGAGGCCAGCGGCAGGCCCGCGCGCTCGGCGACGGCGCGGTGCCGGATCGCGTCGAAGCCGCCGTCGACCAGGAGGCCGGCGGCGGCTTCGACCAGCGCCTGGCGCCGGCGTTCGCCCTTCGGCGTTGCGGCTGTCATTGCAGGAAAGGTACTAGTGCGTGCCGCCGGCCAGGTTGAGGCCGACGACACCGCTGACGATGAGGGCGATCGAGACGAGCTTGAGCGTGCTGACGCCGTCGCCGAGCCAGAGCATGCCGATCACGGCGGTGAGCGCCGCGCCGATCCCGGTCCACACCGCGTACGCCGGTCCGGCGGGCAGCTGCTTCATCGCCCACGCCAAGCCGGCGAAGCTGACCAGCGCCAACACGGCGAACGACACGGACCACCACAACTTGGTGAAGCCGTCCGACAGCTTCAGTGAAACCGCCCACCCGGCCTCGAACACGCCGGACACGATGAGCACGATCCACGCCACGTGGACCACCTCCCCAATCTGGCACGAGCGTACCAAGTTACTGGTACACCTGTACCAGAATGGGTGGTGATCCTGATCTCCGCCGGCCGGGGCGCTTCAGAGCCGCGCCGCGAGCCGTTCGGCCAACGCCTGGAGCCGGTTCGCGAACGGCTTGTCCGACGAACCCTCGGCCGCCTGGCTGACCACGTGCAACTCCTCGCCGTCGGACGTCTTCACGCCCGCGTAGCTGAAGGTGTCGTCCGGTGCCGGACCCATCGTGCCGAGCGGTGCGACCACGACGGAAACAGTGCCGTAGACCGCGCCGTCCCGCACCAGGAAGCTCGCTCCGCGCCCGCCGGTCGGGCACTCCGCGGTCGCCGGCGCCGCCTGCGAGGCGTTGGCGACCGAGAGCTCGTCGGCGAGGGCGACGGCGAGCTCCCGGTCCACCTCAACGCACCCGCGTTGGGCGCTGCCGACCCGTGGGTCGGCACTCCCCGATGGCTCGTCCCCCTGCGTAGACGGGTCTTCGGGGATGCTCTTGGGCGGAATTCCACCGCTCCGGTCAGGTGACGCGTCCTTCGGGATCATTTCCGGTTCGGCGGCGGTGAAAGGAGAGACGTTAGGGGACGAGGAGTCCTGGAAGGAACCCACCGCCGCGGTATCGCCGCCCGAATCCGACTGCACCAGGTTCGTCGTGGCGACGACGCCACCGAGCACCAGCACGAGGGCCATGGTGGAGCCGAGCGCGAACGCCGACCGCCGCTTCGCGGTCGCCCGTGCCGACGCCGACCGCACGCCGTCCACGTCGAAGGACGGGGGCGGCGCGTCACTGGCCGCGTCGCGGAACAGCTCCGTGAGCTTCTGCTCGTCCACCTACCTCCTCCTGCTCACGACGCCGGCCGCAAGTCTTCGATCGAGTCGCCCAGCGCCTCGCGCAGGGCTTCCAGTCCCCGTGAGGTCTGGCTCTTCACCGTGCCCTCGGAGCACCCCAACGCCTCGGCCGCCGCCGCGACGTCCAGGCCCTCCAGGAACCTGAGCACGAGCACCGCCCGCTGTCGTGGGGGCACCCGCCGCAAACCCGCGACCAGTGCCTCGCGCGTCGCCACCGAGTCCCCGATCTCGCCGTCACCCGAGGGCGTCTCCGGGACCTCGTCCACGAAGCGCTCCCGCCGCCACGGCCGCCGCGACTCGTCGATCACCGCGCGCACCACGGTCCGGCGGACGTAGGCGTCCAGGGCCTGCTTGTCCCGGACCTTGCGCCACCTGCGGTGCAACGCGACGAACGCGGTCTGCGCGAGGTCGTCCGCCCGGTGCCAGTCACCACAGAGCAGGAACGCCGTTCGGCGCACGGCCTCCCGGCGAGCCACGAAGTACTCCGCGAACTCCTGCTCGTCGCGCTGATCCACGCGGACTCTCTCCGCTCGTCGTGCTTGCACTTACCGGACGGAACCAATGGCGCTCACGGTTGCACGCCCGTTCCGGGAGACTTGGGTCACCCCCCATCGTGGTACCGCCGGCGCGACCGGGACAGGGCTTGCCCGGTGTGATGTGATCCATTCGTGACCCAGCTCGCACCGCTCGACTTCCGCTCCGACACCGTCACCCGGCCGGACGAGGCCATGAGACTCGCCATGTCGGCCGCCGAGGTCGCCGACGACGTGCTCGACCACGACCCCACCATGAAGCTGCTCGAAGAGCGCGTCGCGGACCTGTTGGGCGTGGAAGCGGCGTTGTGGGTGCCGTCCGGATCGATGGGCAACCTGATCGCGTTGACCGTGCACCTGCGTCCCGGCGACCGGTTCCTGGCGCCGCGCGGCGCGCACGTGCTCGACAACGAACTCGGCACGGCCGCGTGGATCGCGGGCGGTATGCCGCATCCGCTGGAATGCGACGCGGGACCTGGCCGTGTGTCTCCCGATGCGGTGCGTGCGGCTGCGGGCACGTCCGGGCCGTACTACACGCTGCGCACCACGCTCTTGTGCCTGGAGAACACGCACAACGCGTCCGGTGGGTCGGTGACGCAGCCCGATGAGCACGCCCTGCTGGTGTCGGCGGCGCGGGAGACCGGCCTTCGGGTGCACCTGGACGGCGCGCGGTTGTGGAACGCGGCCGTGGCGCTGGGCCTGCCGCCGGCGGCGTTGACGGTCGGGGTGGACACGGTGCAGGTCTGCCTGTCCAAAGGGCTCGGTGCGCCGGTCGGATCGGTGGTGGCCGGGTCGTCGTCGTTCGTGGCGGAGGCGCGGCGGGTGCGGAAGATGCTCGGCGGCGGCGTCCGGCAGGGTGGCGTGCTGGCCGCCGCGGGCCTGATCGGGCTGGACCGGATCGACGACTTGGCGCAGGACCACGCGAACGCCCGCACGTTGACCCAGGGCCTGGTGGAGCTGGGCTGGCTGGTGGACCCGCCGGAGACGAACATCGTGCTGGCCGGCGTGCCGGACCTGGAGAGGACGTTGACCGGGTTGCGGCACTTGGGCGTGTACGCCGGGCCTATGGCGGGCAAGGTGCGGTTCGTGTTGCACCGCGACTTGCGCACGGAGGACGTGACGGAGGCTTTGCGGCGGATCGGGTCGGCGAGCTGAAGTTCTTCGGCCCTGGGTCTTCGCCTCAGGTCTTCGCCTCAGGTCTTCGCCTCAGGTCTTCGCCTCAGGTCTTCGCCTCAGGTCTTCGCCTCAGGTCTTCGTCGCCCGCAGTTCCTCGCGCAGTTCGGCCAGCTCCGCCCGGACCAGGCGTAGTTCGGCCAGCGTGGCCTGCTCGGCGTCGGCCACCGAGTCCTCCACGCCGCTCATCCGCTCGACCAGCCAGGACGCGATCGTGCCGGTGATGACACCCAGCAGGGCGATGCCGCCGATCATGAGCAGCGCGGCGACCAGGCGACCCTCCCAGGTGAGGGGGTAGCGGTCGCCGTAACCGACGGTGGAGATCGTGGTCAGCGTCCACCAGGCGGCGTCGCCGAAGGTGGTGATGGTGGCGTCCGGGTGGTTGCGTTCCGCGTCCAGCACGGCCAGTGACGCGCACACGCCGACCAGGAGGGTGATGCCCGCGGCGTAGACGCCGACGCGTTGCCGGAAATTGCCCGCGATGCGGCGGTTGAGCACCTTGAGGACGCTGATCAGCCGCAGCACCCGCAACTGGCGGACCATCGGCAGCAGCACCGCGAGCAGGTCGAACCAGTGGGTCAGGAGGAACTTCCGCTTGTCCACGGCGAGCTTCAGCCGAACGGCGTAGTCCACCGCGAACACCAGCCAGACCAGCCAGAGGACGACCTCCAGCACCTGGTGCAGGCCGGACGTCGCGCGGTTGTCGAGGACCTGCCACCCGTAGACGAGCAGGAAGACGACGGCGAGGGCGGTCAGCGGCCACTCGGCCCGCTGCTCCCATCGGGCGAGGCGGCGGTCATCGGTCTCGAACACCGACCCATGGTGCGGCCCAGGTCGGCGATTTACCACCTCGGGGCGGAAATCCCGGCCCGATCAGGCCTTGTCAGGGCCCTTTGATGCCCTTCGGGCGCTTGCCGCTCTTGATCGCGCCGTACGCGGCGGTGCCGAGGAACAGCACGCCACCGACGACGGCGAGCCAGAAGACGCCTTCGATGACGGCGCCGAGCACCGTGATCACGAGCCAGATCCCGAGCAGCCACAGGATTATGCGCACCATGCCACCCGAACGTGTGGCACCCGTGATCAGTTCCCCCAAACCCGGCCGATCACGGGTACAACTGTCATCATGATGACGACAACCAAGGCCCCAACCGCCGCAACGCCTCCTCGATGTCGTGGGCCGCGCCGGCGAAGGACAGCCGGATGTGCTCGTGCCCGCGCACCGGGTCGAAGTCGATGCCCGGCACGATCGCGACCCCGGTGTCGTCAAGCAGGCGGCGGCAGAAGTCCATCGAGTCGTCGGTGAGGTGCGAGATGTCGGCGTAGGCGTAGAAGGCGCCGTCGGCGGGGGCGACTTTGTCGATGCCGAGGTCGGCCAGGCCCTTGAGCAGCACGTCCCGGTTGAGGCGGTACCCCTCGACCAGGCGCTCGGTCTGCGCGTACGACTCGGGCTCGAACGCCGCGACGGCCGCGTACTGGGCCAGCGCGGGCGGGCAGAGCGTGAAGTTGCCCGTCAACCGGTCCACCGCCCGGCGCAGGTCGGCCGGCAGCACCATCCACCCCAACCGCCAGCCGGTCATGGCGAAGGTCTTGGAGAAGGAGTTGACCACGATGGATTCCCGGGAGGTCTCCCAGGCGCACGCGAGCGGCGTGCCGTAGCTGATGCCGTGGTAGATCTCGTCGCTGACCAACCGGACGCCGTGCTCGGCGCACCAGCCGGCCAACCCGGCCAGCTCGTCGGGCGCCAGCACCGTGCCCGTCGGATTGGCGGGACTGGCCACCACCAGCCCGGCTAGCGGCCCGGTCTCGCGCACCACGTCGTCCAGCATCGCCACGGTGGGCTGGAAGCGGGTCTCCGGCCCGCAGGGCAGTTCGACCACGTCACACCCCAGCGCCCGCAGGATGTTGCGGTAGGCCGGGTAGCCGGGCCGGGCCAGCGCGACCCGGTCACCGGCCTCGAAGGAAGCGAGGAACCCCAACAGGAACGCCCCGGACGACCCGGTCGTCACCACGACGTCGTCAGCCGAGATCTCCAGGCCGTACTGCCGGAAGTAGTGGCCCGCCAGGGCTTCGCGCAGCTCCACGATCCCGAGCTGCTCGGTGTACCCGAGGGTCTGCTCCCGCAGGGCGCGCTGAGCGGCGGCCAACACGGGCGCGGGCGCGGGGCTGGACGGCTGACCGGCCGCGAGCGACACCACGTCCCCGACCGTCCGCTGCCGCCGGGCCGCGGCGGACAACACCTCCATGACGTGAAAAGGAGGCACATCCGCCCGCCCGGCAACACTCAGCATGCAGGTCAGGCTAATAGACGGGCTGACGGACACCGGCCCGGCCAACCGCCGCCCGCACCGGAACCCGTCCGTCCCGTCCCCGCCTCGTCCCCGTCCGTCCCGCCTCGTCCCCGTCCCGTCCCGTCCCGTCCCGTCCCGTCCGTCCCATCCGTCCCGTCCCCGTCCCCGTCCCGTCCGTCCCTTGCGGACCATCCCTAGAGGAGTTGATCAAGCAGCGCGGTGATCCTCGCCCGGAGCACGTCGGGATCGGCGGGGCCGTGGAAGTCGACCACGTCCGCCGCCCGTGTCCGCCGTCCACTCCGGTCGATCGCGGCGGCGCCGAACTGGCCGCGGAGGTCCGGCGCGCCGACCCGACCGTCCGGCAGGCGCGGCAGCAGCCCGACGAGCGCGGTGGCAAGGTCGACGTCCACCTCGCTCACGGTGAGGACGTCACCGGTGAGGACGGCCAGCAGCGACCCGGTGCTGCCCGTGGACGCGGTGGTGCTGGACGTGGTCGCGCTGGGCGCGTTCGCGCTGGACGTGGTCGCGCTGGGCGCGTTCGCGCTGGACGCTGCTAACGCCCTGACCGCCGATCTGCCGATGCCCAGCCGCAGGTCGGCCGAGCGCGGCGGGTACGCGATGAGCTTGAACGCCGCGCCCAGCCAGGGGTCCAGTTCACCGCCGCGGGCCAGTCCCGGTTCGGTCAGGTGGCTCCACGGCGCGGGCTCGTCCTGGACGTGCAGGACGATCGGCATGGCGCCGAGGTCCAGGTGTTCCCAGGCGGTGCGGAACGCGGTAGCGCTGAGGGTCGCTTTGGTCACCAGACGTCACTCCCGGATGACAGCGGGCATTGCTCCGGCCCCCCAGGCCCGCACGGAACAGACGTACTGGAGGACGTCCGGGTTCCGTATCTGCCGGGGAACTCAAATTTCTTGCAGCAACTCCCACACGCAGCCGGCAAGCCGGGCGTTGTCGATCGGGGTGATGGTGCTCCAACTGCGACCGTCCGAACTGGGCCGGACCTGGTGCAGGTAGCGACCGGACGGGGTGTCGTGCCATGCGACCACCCGGCCGGCACGCACGGGCGGCCCACCGCGTTGGGCGCGTTCGACCCCGAGCTGGCCGCGGGTGCTCATCCCGTCGCACATGCCGGCCAGTTCCTGCGCCTCGTGCAACGGCAACCCGTGCCGCTCCAACGCGAGGACCAGTTTCTCCGCGTCCCGGCCGGCCTCGTCGGACGCCGTGCGCAGCAGGTCGTTCGGCAGGCTGATGGACCGTCCCTGGCCGGCGGGCATGTCACCGGCCACCGACACGGCCGCCTCGGCCAGCGCGCCGGCGCGTGACTCGATCAGCCACACCTCGTCGCCGTCCACCACCGCGAGCATGCCCGCGTCACCGGCCGCCGCCGCAAGACCCTTGATCTTGCGGCGGTCGACCCAGATCCAGAGGTCGATCGACATCTGCGGGTTGGCCAGCAGGGAGAACGCGTCGGCCAACTCGGGCGTCAGCCGCCGGTTCTCCGCCAACCCGCGCGACGCGAGCGAGTGCCAGGCCTGGTCGACCAGCACCGCCCGCTCGGTGTGCGTGATGCCCGGGCTCGGCACGTCCAACGCGACGTTGCGCCGGGCAAGCCGCTCTCCCTCCCACGCGACGTCGAACTCCAGCGTGGAGAGGACAACCGTGCCGCTCACTTCACTTCTTCTCGGGCTCGTCGCCGATGACCGACTGCACAACCATCCGCTCGTCGCCGAACACGTCGTCGGAGTCCACGCCGTACTTGCGGACGTGCTCGCCGTCCTCCTCGCCAGGGCCGCCCTTGGCGGTCGCGGCGGGCTGCATCATCGAGCCGCCGACACCGGCCTTGCCCGCCGCGGCGCCCGCACCGCCACGACCGTGCAAGCGCTCGTCGGGGTCGATGGCGCCGATGGTCGCGGAGATGCCGGACTTGCCCGTCAACGGGATGGGAGCCCCCGGAGCGCCACCCTTGCCGCCGCCGGCGCCACCGGTACCGCCGCCAGTGCCCTTGCCACTGCCAGGACCGTCAGGCGCCTTGCCGCCACCGGGCACGGCCGTGGACGGGTTGCGCACCAACCGCGACCCACGCGCCTGAGTGGCCGCGAGGCCCAAGCCCAAGCCGGCGGTCAGACCGAGCCCCAGCCCCAACCCGAGGTTGGAGGGAACGGCCTTGCCCAGCGCGGTGGGCGGCACGACCGGCGGGACACCCGTCGTGCCGGGCGGCAGGAGACCGGTGGAGCCGCCAGGCAGCTGACCGGGCACCTGCGGCGGCAGCCCGACCGTGCCACCGGGCGTGTACCCCGTGCCACCCGGCACCCCGCCGCCGGGCAGGCCACCGGTGACCCCGGGCACCCCGCCGCCGGGCTGGACGACCGGCGCGACCGGCGTGCTGACGCTGGAAGCCGTCGTCACATCGAACTGCGGCGGCTTGTTCATGCCCTGGTACTGGTTGAGCGCGTCACGACTGGCATCGGTGTACTGATCGAGCCCGCGGATCGTCTGCTCACGCGCGGCCTGCGTCGCCTTGACTTCCTGGGCGTGATCGGTCTCGTACCCGAAGAAACCGCCGACGTCGTCCATGAAGTTCGTATCCGTGTCACCACGCAACTTCTGCGGCTCAGGCATACTATTGCGCGTTTGACTGTGGTTAGCGCCCTGCACCGCAGTCGCCTGCGAATTCTGCTGGGCCGCTTCGGTGCCGGTGGTCGCCACGTCAGCCGAAACGGTGACCGCCTGCCCCGCGTTCTCGCCCGCCGCACCCTGCCAGTCGATGCCGAGCTTCTTCAGCTCGGTGCGCAAGGTCTCGTCGGTCTCGTCCAAGGTCGCGGCCAACTGGCGCAGCGCGTGCGAGGCGCTGCTGAACTTCTGCGCGGCGTCTCCGGACTTGAACTGCTCCACCAAGGCGGCGAGCCCCGGGTTGTCATACCCCTGGAAGCGGAAATCCTTGATCTCCCTGAAGCCGGTCACAACTCCCCCTCACTTCAGCGTTTGCAAGGTCGCAAGCGCCAACTCAGCGCCCTTGGCGGCGTTCTGACACATCTGGTCCTGCGTGAAGCCATCACCGATCGGAAAGAACTGAACTACGAGTTGCTGCTTGTCCGCCACGTCGACGGCGTAGGAGCAATAGGCCTCGGAAGTCCCGGCCAGCTTGTACTGGTAGGCCGCAAACCCGGCGACAGTCTTGGCAACGACATCGAGGTTGCTACCGCCTTCCCAGTGATCGATCCCCACTCCGGAGATCAGGGAGACGTTGTAGCTGGACATCGTGTCGCCATCGGCCCGGTTACGACAAGTCGGCACCGGCTTGTCGTTGGTCAGCACATCGAGCGGCTTGGTCGACGTCTCGTTGATCTTCAGTTCACTCCGCTGTGCGGCTGTGAACGTCGCGCAGGGATCGATTCCATCGACCTTGAGTTCCTTCGGCCGCGCCGGCTTGGACGTGGTCGGCTTGACCGACTCGCTGGTCGTGGATCCGGTTGACGGAACAGGCTGGGCTTCACCAGGCTCACCGGTCGAGCACCCGGCGAGCACGGCGATCAGGACACCGGCCGACACCACCGCACTACTTGGACGCACCAGCAGCCCCCAGAGCAGCGGTCACTTCTTCTTCGGTGAACTTGTACTGGATGGCCGCACCACGCAGCTGCTTTACCAGGCCGCCGAGGCTCAGCGTGTACTGCTCGATGCGCGCCGCGTACGAGTCGTCGCCGTCGACCAGGCGGGAGTTCCACGCGGCGGCGATGTCGGCGTTCACTTCGTCGGGGTTGTTCAGGTTCACGGTCAGATCTGTGACCGCGCCCTCGAGCGCTTCACGGAGCGCCACTCTCTGATCATTGATGATCCTTGCGGCCTGGAGGACGGTTTCCTCGGTCACTTCGAACTTCTGGCCGGAGCCGGGACCGGCGGCCATCGTCGCGCCCAGTCGCTTCTCAGCCGCGAACATGTCGCCGACTGCCTTGCCGATGGTCCCTCCCACCGCGGCGACGGCTCCTAGTAGGCCGCTCTCCTGTTCCACGACGTCCTACCCCCGTACGGTCGGTGACGGATCGAACCCGGTCCGAGGCTACCAACGACCACGTGAGCCGAGCCTGAGGTTGGACGAAGAAACCCCCACGATGGTTCCCGCCGGGTCCGCGGCCGCCTGTTGATCATCCGTTGGCGAGAACCACTGGCCAAAGCGCTGCGCGAAACGCGGGCTGTTCGCCATGATCGCCGCACCTGCCGGGGGGCAGGCCGTGTCGCACAGGGGGTCGGATGAACGCACCGCAGTACTACCAGCCGTTCAACTACGGACCGCCGCCACCGCCACCGAAGAAGAAGGCCGGGAAGATCGTCGCGGCACTCGTCGCAGTCGTGGTGCTGGCGGCTGGGATCACCGCCGTCATCGTGCTCCGGTCGTCCGACGACCCGAAAGCCACACCCACCACCACACCGGTGGAGGACGTGCGACCTCCGGAACGGAACGTGCTCGTCCAGCGCATCGAAGAAGGACCCGTCACCTACGGCACCACGCCGGCGTTCGACGCGTGCGCCGTCCTCCCGCGCGCCGGGCTGGCCGATCTCGGCTTCCCGGAAGACACGACCGACTACCGCGAAGCGGCCTACCTGCCCACCTCGCTCACCCCGGACCGCGCCACGCTCAGCAAGGTCCACGACCTCGATCCGCTGACCGACTGCGGCTACTGGATCCGCACCGGGGACCGCGACGACGCCTACATCACTCTCGCCATCGCGCAGCTGCCCTTCAACAGCATGCCGAGCCGCCGGCCGGGGGAAACACCGCGCTCCTCCGGGCTGGACGTGGTCGCCGAACACGAGGACGACCAGTTCTTCGCCGAGATCGGCAACGTCGACTCACGGTTCGCCGCGACCCTGATCATGGGCCGGATCACCGGTGACGTCGCGGGTGTCCCCGTCGCGACGGTGTTCGGCAAGCTGACCGACCTGGTCGCCGCCGCCCTGGCCAAGGGCCCGAGCAGCCACAGCTCCTACGCCTTCACCGGCGGCTACGAAGCCCTGCCGTTCGCCTGTGACGTGCTCACAGCGGAACTGTTCACCGAACTGACCGGCAAGCCGGACTCGGGCCGGGTCGAGGTCGACGACACCTCGGCGCACGAGACCGCCCGCGACTACCACGGCATCGGCCGCCTCCCGGCGATCGAGCAGCAGTGCACCCGCAGCTCCAGCGACCGCTTCTCCACCAGCCGGGACGCTTCGCGCATCCTCACCGTCACGTTCGAGACGTTCCGCACGGACGCACAGGCCAAGTCGGCCCACTCCTACCAGTGCGACCCCGACAACCCGGCCGGCGCGATCCTCGGGGAGCCGGTGCCGGTGGACCAGGAGATCGGTGACGCCAAGCCGTGCGTGCGGCCGATCGAATACCTGAACTACACGTTCCTGATCGGCCGCACGTCGGTGCGCCTGCGACCCAACGAAAGCTGGGCGGGCACGGACCCCGACGACTTCGGCCGGGAGTTCGCACCTGTGGCGAAGAAGCTCGCCGAGGAAGTCCGCGAGCGGTTCTAGGGGACGTCGATGTCGCCGGTCGCCGCACGCAACGCGATGTCGGTGCGGTGGTGCGAGCCGGTCAGGTGGACGCCTTCCAACCGGCGGTAGGCGTCTGTCCGTGCCTCGGTCAGCGTCGCGCCCGTGCCGACGACCGACAGGACCCGGCCACCGGTGGACACGACGGCGCCGTCCTCGCGGCGACGGGTGCCGGCGTGCAGCACGCCGTCCGCCTCCGCGCCGGTCACCACGTCACCCGTGCGCGGACGGCCCGGGTAGCCCTCGGCCGCCACCACGACCGTCACCGCGTAGCCCTCTGCCCAGTCCAGCGCGGGCGCGGTGCCGAGAGTGCCGGTCGACGCGGCGTGGAAGAGACCTGCCAGCGGGGTCCGGAGCAGGGCCAGCACGGCCTGGGTCTCCGGGTCGCCGAACCGGCAGTTGAACTCGATGACCTGCGGCCCGGTCGTGGTCAGGGCCAGGCCCGCGTACAGCAGGCCGGTGAACGGGGTGTCGCGGCGCGCCAGTTCGTCCACGACCGGCTGCACGCAGGTCGCCACGATGGAGTCCACCAGATCGGGTGAAGCCCAGGGCAACGGGCAGTACGCGCCCATGCCGCCGGTGTTCGGGCCCGAGTCGCCGTCGCCGACGCGCTTGAAGTCCTGCGCGGGCAGCAGCGGGACCACGGCGGCGCCGTCCACCAGGCAGAACAGCGACACCTCCGGCCCGTCCAGGAACGACTCCAGCAGCACGGGGTGACCGTGGTCGAGCAGCGTCATGGCGTGCGCGCGGGCCACGGCGCGGTCGGTCGTGACCACCACGCCCTTGCCGGCCGCCAGACCGTCGTCCTTCACCACCCACGTCGGGCCGAAGCGGTTCAGCGCCGAGTCGAGCCGCGCCGGGTTGTCCACCACCTCGGACGTCGCCGTCGGCACGCCCGCGGCGGTCATGACGTCCTTCGCGAACGCCTTGGACCCCTCGATCCGGGCCGCCGAGGCCGACGGGCCGAAGCAGGGGATCCCGATCGCGCGCACGGCGTCCGCCGCACCCGCCACCAGGGGCTGCTCCGGCCCGACCACGACCAGGTCGGCGTTCCACTCCTTGGCCAGCGCCGCGACGGCCGCCGCATCGGTGACGTCGACCCCGTACGTCTCGGCGACCCCGGCGATACCGGCGTTGGCCGGCGCACAGGCCAACGCGACCACCGAAGGATCCCGCGACAAAGCGAGGACAAGGGCATGTTCACGGGCGCCAGACCCGATGACCAGGACACGCAGCGACAGCACGGTGCGGAAGCCTAGTTGACTCCTCCTCTCCCTGACGGGAGGGGATTGCCCATCGGGCTCGCGCCCGGCAGTTCCTGCTTCTTCTCCCGAGGGAGGTTGTGACGGTTGCCTCGCCGACTAGCGTCGGGTCGGTCTGACACCGTCTCCACAGGCGGTGACCGCCAGCCCGGCGGCCAGGACGTTCTTCGCGGCGTTGACGTCGCGATCGTGCAGTGCCCCGCAGTCGCAGGCCCAGACCCGGACGTGCAGCGGCAGCGTGTCGAGCAGATGCCCACAGTCCGAGCACGTCTTCGAGCTGGGCAGCCAGCGGTCGACCACGACCAGGTCACGGCCGTACCAGTCGCACTTGTACTCCAGCATCGACCGCAACTCCGACCATGACACGTCGGAGATCGCACGGGCCAACGACCGGTTGCGCAGCATGTTGCGGACCGCCAGATCCTCGATCACGACCAGTTGGTTCTCCCGGACGAGTCGAGTGGTCAACTTGTGCAACAAATCCCGACGCCGGTCGGCGATACGGGCATGGACACGCGCCACCCGCAGCCGCGCCTTGGCCCGGTTCGCGGAGCCCTTCTCCTTGCGGGCCAGCGCCCGCTGCGCGCGGGCCAGGCGTTCCCGATCCCGCCGCTCGTGCCTCGGGTTGGTGATCTTCTCCCCGGTGGAGAGGGTGACCAGGGAGGTGATCCCCGCGTCGACGCCCACGACACGGTCGACGGGTGGGGCGTGGGCGACGGTGGTCTCGACCAGGATCGACACGTGCCACCGCCAGGCCGGGTCACGCGACACCGTCACCGTGGACGGCTCGGCACCCTCCGGCAACGGCCTGGACCACACGATCTCCAGCGGCCCGTCCATCTTCGCCAACGTCAACGGCCCGTCACGCCAACGGAACGCCGACCGCGTGTACTCCGCCGACGCCCTGCCCCGCTTACGGGACTTGAACCGCGGATAGCGGGACCGCTTCTCCCAGAACGCCGCGAACGCCGACTGCAAGTGCCGCAACGACTGCTGCAACGGCACCGACGACACCTCGTTAAGAAACGTCAGCCCTTCGGTCTTCTTCCACTCCGTCAGCAGCGCCGACGTCTGCACGTAATTCACCCGACGGTGCTCGCCGAACCACGCCGCAGTGCGGGCCTCCAACGCCCGGTTGTACACCACCCGCACACACCCGAACGTCCGCAACAACTCCACTTCCTGCGCCGAAGTCGGATGGAAGCGGAACCGGAACGCCCGCTTCACCACCGACCCCGCCACCATGCTTCACACACTAACGTCGTAACTGCTGAAGCGACGCCACGGGTTCAAGGCGCCGGCTTCCTCCTCGGCATGGACGCCGAGGTACGTGCCGACGTGAACCGATGACCCGGCCGGTCAGCCGCCCAGTGCGTCCAGCGAGCCGGGGTGCAGCGGCACCGGGTCGGTCATCCCGGCCTTCTCCTCGCGGATGTCCTTCGCCGCCGGGTGCACCGCTTCCAGCTCCGACTTCTTCGCGTAGATGAGCTTGGTGACGGCGCACGCGTTGGCCTCCGGGAAGTCCGACCGCACGAGCAGGACGTTGGGCACGACCACGGTCGCCACGCCCTCCGGCTGCCCGTAGGTGGTCGCCGGGATGGTGCCCCGGTCGTACACCTCGTTGACCTTCTTCAACGCGTCCAGCTGCGGCGTGATGTCGATGAACTTGACCTTGTCCTTCAACGACGTGGTGAGGTCGGTGATCTGCGCGGTGGGCAGGCCGCCGGACCACACGAGCCCGTCGATGCTGCCGTCCTTCATCCCGTCCGCGGTCTTGGCCAGGTCGAGCCGCTGCGCCTGGACGTCGGTCTCCGGGTTCAGCCCGGCCGCGGTCAGCAGCCGGTTGGCGATCACCTCGGTGCCCGACTTGGGCGATCCGGTGGAGATCCGCTTGCCGCGCATGTCGGCCACCGAGTTGATCCCGGCGTCGGCCCGCACGAGGACCTGCGTGTAGTTCGGGTAGAGCCGGGTCAGCGCCTGCACCTGCTGCGGCTTGCCCTCGAACGACCCCTTGCCCGCGACCGCGTCCGCCGCCGTGTCGGCCAGCGAGAACGCCATGTCGTAGTCGCCGGCGACCAGCTGCTGGATGTTCTGCACGGACGCGCCGGTCTCCGCGGCGGTCGCCTTGAGCTTGGTGTTCTCGCTGATCAGCTTCGCCAACCCGCCGCCGACGACGTAGTACACGCCGCCGGAGTTGCCGGTCGCGATGGTGATCCGCCCGTCCGCCGCCTCGCAGGCGGGTCCGCCGGCGTTGCCGTTGTTCGCGGCAGGCGTCTGCTTGCCACCGCAACCGGCGGCGAGCAGGCCGACCGAGAGCACGCCGACGGCGGCTTTAAGCGTCCAGCTGCGCATGCTGTTCCTTTTCCGGTTTGACGATCTTGGGTAGGACGATGTGCACCGCGACGGCGACCACGAGGAACCCCAGGCCGACGGCGATGGTGACGGGTTGCAGGTAGAGCAGGGCCACGGCGGCGGGCACGCACAGCACGCGCTCCGGCCACCGGGCACGATGGAACAGCCATCCGCCGGTGACGACGGCCAACGCCGCCACCCCCAGCGCGGAGACCGCGAACACCCACAGCGCGTCGACGAGCGACGTGCGCAGCAGCAGCCCGGCGCCGTTGTCGGACAGCACGAACGCGAGCGGCACGAGGAACGCGGGCAGCGTGTACTTCCACGTCCGCCACATCGTCTTCATCACGTCGCCGCCGGTGATGGCGGCGGCGGCCACGGCGGCGAGCGCCGTCGGCGGCGTGACCTCGGACAACACCGCGTAGTAGAAGATGAACATGGCCGCTTCCTCGGGCGCCACGCCCACCTCCATCAGCGCCGGCCCGATGACGACCCACGAGATGATGAACGACGCGGTCACCGGCACGGCCAGCCCGAGCAGGCTCACCGCGACCGCCGACAGCACCACCGTGACGAACAGGACCACGGTCGGGTCGGACGAGATCGCGGCCGCCAGGTCCACCAGCGCCGACGCCAGCTCCAGGCCCAGCCCGGTCCTGGTGATGGTGGACGTGATCACGCCCGCCGCCGCGCACACCGCGATGACCGGCAACGCCGACCGCACGCCCGCCGACAGCGAGTCCGCCATCGCCCGCAGCCATTCCCGCACGTCACCGCGCTTGGCGATCAGCGCGAACAGCGCCGCCACACCGGTCGCGTAGACGACGGCGGAGAACACCGGAATGTCCAGCGCCAGGAACACCACGATCACCGCGAGCGACAGGAAGTGGTACCCGCCGCGCTTGAGCAGCGCCCACGGGCTCGGCGAGTCGATGTCCACCGGCTTGGCGCCGAACTTCCGCGCGTCGATCTCCACGGCCAGCGCGATGCCCAGGTAGTAGAGCAGCGTCGGCAGGATCGCCCAGATCAGCACCTGGAGGTAGGACGTCTCCAGGAACTCGGCGATGATGAACGCCGCCGCGCCCAGCGTCGGCGGCGACAGGATCGCCCCGATGCCGGCGGCGGCCAGCAGCCCGCCCGCGTTCTCCTTGGGGTAGCCCGCCTTCTTCAGCATCGGCCACGTCACCGCGCCCAGCGACACGGTCGTCGCGGTGCCGGAGCCGGACACGGTGCCGAGCAGGAAACCGGCCGTGGCGGCGGTGCGGCCGGGCGCGGTCCGCGACTTGCGGAACGCGGAGAAGCTGATGTCCACGAAGAACGCCCCGGCGCCGGACGCGTTCAGCACCGACCCGTAGATGGTGAACAGCACGATGTACGTGGCGGCGACGTCCAGCGGCGTCCCGTAGAACCCGGTGGCGGCGTTGTAGAAGCCGCTGATGATCTGGCTGAAGTCCACGCCCGCGTGCGAGATCGACCACGACTGCGGCAGGAACCCGCCGTAGTAGGCGAACGCGATGAACCCGAGGCAGACGATCGGCAGCACCCAGCCGGTGGTCCGCCGGCACCCCTCCAGGATCAGCACCAGCAGCACCGACCCGGCGATGACGTCCAGCGTGGTGAGCTGCCCCTGCCGGTCGAGGAACGCGTCGAACCCGCCGAACAGGGGGTACGCGCCCACCACGAACGCGAGGGCCGCCGCCACCCAGTCCACGACGCCGGGGTCGTCACCCTCGCCACGCCGCCCGCGCGGCCGGTAGCAGAGGAAGACCAGCGGCAGCGTGACCGCCAGGAAGATCACCAAGTAGTACTGGCTGCCCTTGCTGAACGGCCAGAACACCTGCTTGAGCACGAGCACCGCGATGACGAGACCCGCCACCCACACGCCCAGCTCCCACCGGCGGGACAAAGCGCGCGACGGGCGCTCCTCGTCCAGCTCGGCGAGCAGTTCATCGACATCGACCTGTGGTTTGGTCGCCACGCGCACCCCTTCGTGTCGCGCTGGTTCAAGCGCACCCGAAGCTACTTGTGTCGCGGTTCACAGCCATAGACCGACCGTCTAAAGGGACTGTAAAGACGTTCAGACGACCCTTGAGTCGAGGAAGCACCAGCGCCAGTCCTCGCCCGGCTCGAACGAGCGCATCACGGGGTGGCCGGAGGCGGCGAAGTGCGCGGTCGCGTGCCGGCGGGGGCTGGAGTCGCAGCACGCCACGTGCCCGCAGCCGAGGCAGATCCGCAGGTGCGCCCAGCTGCGCTCGCCGGCGGCGAGGCAGTCCCCACAGCCCTCGGGGTTGTCCGGGTCGACCGACGGCGGCAGGTCTGAGACGTGAGGACAGGTCATACCGGCCATCATCACGCAAGATTGCGCCATGCACGGACCGGAACTGCTCCTTCTGCTCGTGGGCGCGCTGCTCGTCGGGGCGGGGGCCAAACGGCTCAACTGGTCGGCGCCGCTGGTGCTGGTGGGCGTGGGGCTGGCGGTGTCGTTCATCCCCGGGCTGCCGGAGTTCGCCCTGGACCCGGAGCTGATCCTGGTCCTGGTGCTGGCGCCGCTGCTCTACTCGGCCGCGCTGGACAGCTCGTTCCACAACATCCGGGCCAACCTGCGGCCGATCGGCCTGCTCGCGGTCGGTCTGGTCCTGGCCACCACGCTCGCCGTGGGCTGGGTCGCGCACCTGGTCCTGCCGGGACTGTCGCTCCCGGCGGCCCTGGTGCTCGGCGCGGTGGTGGCGCCGCCGGACGCGGTGGCGGCGGTCGCGATCGGACAGCGGCTCCACCTGCCGCGCCGGGCGATGACGCTGCTCACCGGCGAGAGCCTGATCAACGACGCGACCGCGTTGACCGCCTACAAGGTCGCCGTGGCCGCTGCCGCGGGCGCCACCGCGACCTGGCTCGACGGCACGCGCACGTTCCTGATCAGCGCGGGTGGGGGCGTGCTGGTCGGGTTGGTGATCGGCTTCGGCGTGCGGTGGATCCGGGACCGGCTCGACGACGGGGTGATGGAGAGCGCGCTCGGGATGCTCGTGCCGTTCGGCGCGTACATCTTCGCCGAGGAGCTCCACGCCTCCGGTGTGCTCGCGGTCGTCATCGCCGGCCTCTACATCGGACACCACGCCACGCGCAGCTCGTACTACACGCGCCTCCAGGACACCGCGGTGTGGCGGTCGGTGGACGTGGTGCTGGAGTCGTTCGTGTTCGCGCTGATCGGCTTGCAGCTGAGGAACGTGGTGCGGGACGTGGACATCACCGCCGGGCTGCTGTGGGCGGCGGCGGCCGTGCTGGCGGCGACGATCGTGGTGCGGTTCCTCTGGATGTACCCGGCGGCGTACCTGCCGCCGCTGCTGTCCCGACGGATCCGGGAACGCGAGGGTTCGCCGGGGTGGCGTGGCGTGACCGTGCTGTCGTGGGCCGGGATGCGGGGCGTGGTGTCGCTGGCCGCGGCGAGCGCGCTGCCGCTCGACCTGCCCGGCCGGGACGTGATCGTGTTCTGCGCGTTCGTGGTCACGGTGGGCACGCTGCTGATCCAGGGACTCTCGCTGCCGTTCGTGATCCGCAAGCTCGGGTTCCGGGGCGACGAGGAGCGGACCGACGCGCTGGCCGAGGCGCAGGTGCAGCACGCCGCCGCGCAAGCCGCGGTGCGGACCCTGGACGAGGTGATCGGCGGCGAGAGCGGCACGCCGGAGCACGTCGTGGAACGCCTGCGGATCATGGCCGAGCACCGGGGCAACGCGGCGTGGGAGCGGCTCGGCCGGCAGGAGGACGAGAGCCCGGCCGCGTCGTACCGGCGGTTGCGCCGCACCATGCTGGCCGCCGAGCGCAAGGTGTTCGTCCAGGCCCGCGACGACGGGCAGATCGACGACGAGGTGCTGTACCGGGTGCTCCGCGAACTCGACCTGGAGGAAGCGGCCATATCCAGGGAGTGACGATCACGCCTTCGGCCCCACGCGTTCACCGTGACGTGGCCTGCACTTCCCCCTACGGTGACCAGGACGTCGCGGTGCGCGACGAGGCTGCCGCGCGTTCAGGTATCTCTGAGGAGGTCGTCGATGGTGCGGACGAAGATCGTCGGGGCAGCGCTCGCGGCGCTTGCGGTAGCGGCAGCGGTGGTGGTGCTGCCTTCGGCTTCGGCGAGCGGTGACGCCGAGGTGGCGTCGTCCCGCAAGGGCCCGCTGGTGATCGGCCACCGGGGCGCGTCGGGGTACCGGCCCGAGCACACGCTGGCCGCGTACGAGCTGGCGGCGCGGATGGGCGCGGACTACATCGAGCCCGACCTGGTCGCGACCAAGGACGGCAAGCTGGTCGCGCGGCACGAGAACGAGATCGGCGGCACCACGGACGTGGCGGCGCACCCGGAGTTCGCCGCGCGCAAGGCCACCAAGGTCATCGACGGCGACGCGATCACCGGCTGGTTCACCGAGGACTTCACGCTCGCCGAGCTGAAGACCCTGCGGGCCAAGGAGCGCATCCCGCAGGTCCGGCCGCGCAACACGCTCTACGACGGCCGGTTCCAGGTGCCGACGCTGGAGGAGGTCATCGACCTGTCCCGGCGGCTGTCCCGCGAGCTGGGGCGCGACATCGGCCTCTACCCGGAGACCAAGCACCCGACGTACTTCCAGGAGATCGGGCTCCCGCTGGAGCAGCGCCTGGTCGACGTGCTGACCCGGGCGGGCCTCAACCGGCCCAACGCGAAGGTGTTCGTGCAGTCGTTCGAGGTGGCGAACCTCAAGCAGCTCAAGTCGAAGCTGCGGGTGCCGCTGGTGCAGCTGATCAACTCGTCGGGCGCGCCGTACGACTTCGTGAAGGCCGGTGACAAGCGCACCTATCGCGACCTGGTGACGGTCGAGGGCCTGCGGGAAATCCGTTCGTACGCGTCCGGCGTCGGCACGGCGAAGGACCTCGTCATCCCGCGTGACGCGGCGGGCTTCCTCCAGCAGCCGACCACGCTGGTGCGTGACGCGCACGCCCAGGGCCTGGTCGTGCACGCCTGGACGTTCCGCAACGAGAACACGTTCCTGCCGGCCGACTTCCGCTCGTCGACCGACCCGGCCGCGTACGGCAACGCGTTCGGCGAGTACGCGAAGTTCTACGCGGCCGGGCTGGACGGCGTGTTCGCCGACAACCCCGACACCGCCGTCGAAGCGCGCAACGGCTGACCTCTGAACGGGAAGTGCCCCCGACCGCTTCGGCGTCGGGGGCACTTCCCGTTCAGAGGTCAGCAGGGTCAGATGATGTCGTGCCGCACGATGGTCTGCTCACGGCCCGGCCCCACACCGATCGCGGACATCCGGGCGCCGGAGATCTGCTCCAGGTGCTCGACGTACGCACGGGCGTTCGCGGGCAGTTCCTCGTACGTGCGGCAGTGCGTGATGTCCTCGAACCAGCCCGGCAGCTCTTCGTACACCGGCACGGCGTGGTGCACGTCGGTCTGCGTCATCGGCATCTCGTCGACCCGCTCGCCGTCGATCGTGTAGCCGACGCAGACCGGCACCTTCTCCAGCCCGGACAGCACGTCCAGCTTGGTCAGGAAGTAGTCGGTGATGCCGTTGACCCGCGCCGCGTAACGGGCGATCACGGCGTCGAACCAGCCGGTGCGCCGGGACCGACCGGTCGTCACGCCGAACTCGCCGCCGGTCTTGCGCAGGTGCTCGCCCATGTCGTCGTTCAGCTCGGTCGGGAACGGCCCCGAACCCACCCGCGTCGTGTACGCCTTCAGGATGCCGATCACCGTGGTGATCTTCGTCGGCCCGATGCCCGAACCGGCGCTCGCGCCGCCCGAGGTCGGGTTGGACGACGTCACGAACGGGTAGGTGCCGTGGTCCACGTCGAGCAGCGTGCCCTGCGAGCCCTCCAGCAGCACCGTCTCGCCGCGCTCCAGCGCCTGGTTCAGCAGCAGGCGGGTGTCCGCGATCCGGGAGGTGAACTTGGTGCCGTGCTCCAGCACGCTGTCCACCACCTGCTCGGGGTCCAACGCCTTGCGGTTGTAGACCTTGACCAGCACCTGGTTCTTGAAGTCCAGCGCCGCTTCGACCTTCTGCCGGAGGATCTTCTCGTCCAGCAGGTCCTGCGCGCGCACGCCGACGCGGGCGATCTTGTCCTGGTAGCACGGGCCGATGCCGCGACCGGTGGTGCCGATCTTGGCCTTGCCCAGGTACCGCTCGGTGACCTTATCGATCGCCACGTGGTAGGGCATGATCAAGTGCGCGTCCGCGGAGATGAGCAGCTTGCTGGTGTCGACGCCCTGGACTTCGAGGCCCGCCAACTCCTCCAGCAGCACGCCCGGGTCGACCACGACGCCGTTGCCGATGACGCTGGTCACACCGGGGGTGAGGATGCCGGAGGGGATCAGGTGCAGGGCGAACTTCTGCCCGGTGGGCAGCACGACGGTGTGACCCGCGTTGTTGCCGCCCTGGTACCGGACGACCCACTGCACCCGGTCACCGAGCAGGTCCGTTGCCTTGCCCTTGCCCTCATCGCCCCACTGGGCACCGATCAGCACGACGGCCGGCATGTGAAACTCCAAGCGGTTGGGACGGACAGAGAGCCGAATGCCTGCGACGGCCGAGCCGTCAGTGGACGGCTGTTGAGGGTAGACCAGGAGATGATGGTGCGCGGAATCGTGCTGGCCTGCGGAAACTCGCAGTCGCCAATGATCACTGACGGTGACCGTTTCGAGGTCCGCCGGGTGGCCACACGGCCGGGAAAGGCCGAAGTAGACCCGATTTTCGCCGATTCGGGTGACAAACGTCTCGTCGTCAACGGTACGGACGCCGACCTCAACGCCGTCGTGCTGAGGCTGCTGCGGACCGAGCGGCTGGCCGACGTCCCGCTCGGGTACGTGCCGACCGACCCGCGTTCGGAGGTGGCCGCGCTGTGGGGCCTGCCGACCGATCCCGGCCGCGCGCTGGACCTCGCCCTGTCCGGTGAGCCCGACCGGGTGCCGCTCGTCCGGGACGACGTCGGCGGCGTGCTCGTCGGCCTCGGCTCGCTCGGTCCGGTGCGCGGTGTCGGGTACGGCGACGACACCGTGGTGCTGCGCGGCCAGGCGAGCCGGGTGGAGGTGACGCCGGACCCGGACGGCGGACCGGGTCTCGTCGTGCGGGTCATCCACAAGCGGCTGTTCGGCCGCAAGGTGACCAGCACGCCGGCGCGCGCGTTCCAGCTCGGCTGCCTGCCCGTGCAGGTGAACTCGGACGGCATCGCGCACCCGCGGCCGATGGGCAAGTGGACCTGGTACCGCCACACGGAGGATTTGCGATTGGTCCGCGGAGTCCAGTGACGGAGGAATTTTCTCCCCCGCCATTCAGGCGTCACTCGAAAGCGTTGTAACCGCAGCAGGATTGACCCAAGGTAATTCCGAAAGCTTCCAACTAGGAAGGTCGGAATTATGTCAACGGTCAACTTAGCCGGGCGATTCCGCTCAGTGCGACTTCCGGCTTTTTCCCTGCTCCTGGCTGGTGTGCTGGCAGTCGGCCTGGCCTCCCCGGCCCAGGCGACGCCGCCGAACATCCCGAGCACCACGACCGCGCTCTCGGAGCTGGCCGCGCTCAGGGTGGCCTCCGAGGGTTCCATGACGGGCTATTCGCGGGACAAGTTCCCGCACTGGATCACCATCTCGGGCGCCTGCAACACGCGGGAGACGGTGCTCAAGCGCGACGGCACGAACGTGGTCACGGATTCCAGCTGCGCCGCCACCTCCGGCCGCTGGTACAGCCCGTACGACGGCGCCACCTGGACGCTCGCGTCCGATGTGGACATCGACCACGTCGTGCCGCTGGCCGAGGCGTGGCGTTCCGGCGCGTCCTCGTGGACCACGTCCCGGCGCCAGTCGTTCGCCAACGACCTGTCCAACCCGCAGCTGATCGCGGTCACCGACAACGTGAACCAGTCCAAGGGCGACCAGGACCCGGCGTTGTGGAAGCCGCCGCTGAGCGGTTACTGGTGCACCTACGCGAAGATGTGGACGCATTCGAAGTACCGCTGGGGTTTGACGGTGAACTCCGCGGAGAAGTCCGCGCTGCAAAGCATGCTCGGGAGGTGCTGACGACCGATGGCTGACCGCTCGTCCCTCTTCGTGGCCGGACCCGGTGGCGTTATGACCGACGAAGTCGGTGTGGTGACCGGAGACCTGGAGCTGCGCACGTCGCTGGTCGACGGCGAGCTGCGCGCGACGGTGCGCTACGAGGGTGCGGAGGAGTGGTACGCCATCACGGGCGCGTCATACCGCCTGGCCGACCCCGCCGAGCAGGACGCCGTGCATGAAGCCGTGCACACCGTCCTGCTCGGCGTCCTGAACCGACCAGAAGGTTGACCCACCCCGCGAGGTCGCGTCGAGCCCGCCGTCTGCGGAGCAGCGGCAATTCAATACGGCGGTAGTGATTCTGCGGCCTCTGCCCGTGATAGACCCGTGGCCTGCAACAGGTCCACCGCCACTGACCGGACCTGGGCCAGCACCACCTTGGTCGAGAAACCCTCGCCGCCCAGCTGGTGCGTAGTGGCCGAGGCCACCGCGTCCCGGACCGCCGCACGGGCCTCCTTCGGCTCGTCACCCCGCGCCAACTCGGTGCGCAGCACGTCCACCGCCGCCGCGTACTGCCGCAGCACGGCGGGCAGCACGTCCGGCATCCGCTCGTCGTCCCGCAACGCCGCCAACGCCCGCCGCGCGAGCACCCTGGTGTTGCGCAGCGCGTAGTCCATCGGCACGGCGGCCGTCTCGTACCGGCCCAGCTCGTGCCGCCGACGCCAGCGGATCGGCGCGATGGTGGCGATCTCGCCGCCGGTCTTCAACGCCGACGCGAACTCGTCCACCGCCTCCTGGCTGGTGCGCAGGCGCGCCAACACCCCGGCGGCCTGCACCGCGTCGTGATCGGCCACCGCCGTCGCCACACCGCGCAACGCCTCGGTCAGCTCGCCGAACACCACCTTCGCCTGCCGTTGCGCCACGGTCAGCGGGTTCGCCGGCAGCAACGCCGTCACCGCGAGCCCGACCAGGCCGCCGATCAGCGCGTCCACCATCCGGTCCAGCCCGCCGCCCTCGCTGGGCGGCAGCAGCGTCGCCACCAGCACCGCCGACGAACCGGACTGGAGCGCGATCACCGCGCCACCGTCCAGCAGCACCGCCGTCGACATCGCCAACGCCACGACGAGCGCGATCTGCCACGGCCCCGAGCCGATCATCGAGATCAGCACGTCACCGACGCCGACGCCGACGGACACGCCGACGACGAGTTCGACGACACGCCGCAGCCGCTGCCCCAGTGACACACCGAGGCAGACGACGGCGGCGATCGGCGCGAAGAACGGGTGCGCGTGGCCGACCACCTCGGTGGCGACCAGCCAGGACAAGCCGGCGGCGAGCGCGGCCTGGCCGATCGGCAAGGCCGTGCTCTGCCACCGCTTCAGCCTGCGCGCGATCTCGTCGCGCACGGCTCCCACCCGGTCAGCTCAGACCGAGAGCGGCGGGCGCCGAGGGGTCGCTGTCGCCGAGGAACTTCTTGCAGCGCTCGTACTCCTCGGTCTCGCCGATCTCGTCGGCCGCACGTGCCAGGGCCGCGAGCGCGCGGAGGAAGCCCTGGTTGGGGCGGTGCGACCACGGCACGGGACCGTGGCCCTTCCACCCCGAACGGCGCAGCTGGTCGAGGCCGCGGTGGTAGCCGGTGCGCGCGTACGCGTAGCCGGCGACCGGGTCGCCGGTCTGCAACGCCCGCTCCGCGAGCAGCGCCCAGGCCTCGCTGAAGTCGGGGTACGCGCGAACGATCTTGGCCGGGTCGGTGCCCGCCTCGGCGGCGGCCTGCGCCTCCGGGCGGTCTGGCAGCAACGTGGGTTCGGGCCCGAGCAGGTTGTCCATGTGGTCAGCTTAGGAAGACCCGGGCCACGGCAGCGACCAGTGCCAGCACCAGCGCGGTCACGATGACACCGGCCACGACCTTCTTGCCCATGAAAGTGCTCCTCGGGTTCTCAGCCGACTCTCAGGGCGGCACCTTGCCGGGCTGAGCCATCCAGAGCAATGAAGCTCACCCGTTCGCATGAAAAACGAGGAAAAGGCCTGGTCACCACGAGCCCTTAGGGGTCGGTCCGCGAAACACCAGGGAGGGTCACCCTTCCAGGGGATCCGATCGAGCCGCATCATGGGCGGGTGAACACGGGGGTAACCAAGCGCGTCGCACATTTCCGCGACCAGTACTGGGAGCGAGGCGAGCCGGGACGCGAGGCGCCGCCCGCTCTCGTCACCGCGCTCTACCAGCTCTGGCTGGTCGGTCTGCTGCTGAAGCTGATCGGCTCGACGTGGGACGTGGCCTGGCACTTCAAGTGGCTGCGCGACGAGCTGGCGCCACCGCACCTGCTCAACACCGCGGGCACGGTGATCGTGGTCGGGCTGACCCTGTTCCACACCTACACGGGCTACGGCGCGGACAAGACCTCGTTGCGGCTGATGCAGGCGGGCACCGGCGTCTTCCTGATCGCGCTGCCCATCGACCTGATCAACCACCGGATCAACGGCCTGGACATCACGTCGTGGAGCGGGTCGCACGCCCTGCTGTACCTGGGCACCGCGATCATGCTGGCCGGCGCGATCCGGGGGTGGATCAAGCTGTACCCGGCCGGCCGGTGGCGGCTGCCCGGCCTGGCCGCGCTGTGGTTCTTCTTCCTGGAGAACATGTGGTTCCCCAACCAGCACCAGGAGTACGGGGTGCTGGAGATCGCCTCCTGGGACCGGGGCGAGCCGTACGCGGAGCCGATCCTGCTCCAGTTCGCGGCCGACCAGATCGGCCGCCCGGTGGACCGCGAGTCGATCGTCCAGTTCTCACTGCCCATCCCGGACTGGGTCTACCCGGTCTGGGGCCTCGTCGCGGCGGCTCTCGTGCTGGTGATCGCACGGCGCACGCTCGGCACGAAGTGGGCCGCGACGGCGGTGGCCGGCGGTTACGTCGCCTTCCGCTGCCTGGCCTGGCCGCTGCTCGCGGGCGCCGACTTCCCGCTGTCCGCCGTGCCGCTGTTCCTGGTGCTCGTCGGCCTCGCCGTGGACGCCGCCCACCTGGGCCGGGTGCCCGCGCCGGTGGCCGCGATCCTCGGCTCGGCGGCCGTCACCGGGCTCGGCTACGGCGGGATCTGGGCGCAGCAGGCGTTGGACGCCGCCCCGCCGATCCTCTACCCGTCGGCGGCGGTGACGTTCGTGGTCCTCGCCGTGCTGTGGGTGCTGGCCGACCGGATCAAGGTGGGGCAGGCCCCCGCACAACCACTGGTGACTGCCTGATTCACCCGAAGGCGACTTCCCCGAAGGATTGATCACGTCAGATCAATCCTTCGGGGGAGTCGAATGCGGACACTTCTACGCACCACGACGGCGGCCGTCGTCGCCGCCGCGCTGCTGACCACGGGCGCCGTCACCGCGTCCGCCACGGACCGGCTCACCGGCCTCGCCGACGGCCTCGTGGCGGCGGGCGCGCCGGGGGTCATCGTCCGGGTGGACAACGGCCGCCGGGTCACCGAGCTGGCCCGCCAGGCGCGCTGGACCGTCCAGGACCACCGCCTGCGCCCGACCGACCAGTTCCGGATGGCGTCGAACACGAAGACGGTGACGGCGACGATCGCCCTCCAGCTCGTCGCCGAGGGCACGCTGGCGCTGGCGGACCCGGTGGAGAAGTGGCTGCCGGGCGCCGTCCCGAACGGCGGGGCGATCACCGTCGAGATGCTGCTCAAGCAGACCAGCGGCCTGTTCGACTACCTCGACGACCCGCGGCTGGTACCGCTCATCATCGGCCGGGAGCAGCACGACTGGCAGCCCGCCGAGCTGGTCGCCGTCGCCGTCGAGCACCCGCCGCTCTTCGCCCCGGGCGAGCGCTGGGACTACAGCAACACGAACTACACGCTCGCCGGCATGGTCCTGGAGAAGGCGTCCGGCCGGACCTACGCCGACCTGGTCGGGCAGCGCGTCATCAGGCCGCTCCGGCTCACCGACACCCGCGTGCCGACCGACGCGACGTTCCCCGGCAGGCACGCGCACGGCTACGAGCCGGACGCCGAGCACCTGGCGCCGCACCTGCCGCCCGGCACGCCTCCGGGCACCGGTTTCGCCGGTCCCGAGCACGACGACCACGTGGACGTCACCGGGATCGACATCAGCCCGGCGTGGGCGGCGGGCGGCATGACGTCCACGGCCCGTGACTGGCAGCGCTTCCAGTCCGCCCTGTTCTCCGGCCGGCTGCTCCCGCGCGAGCAGCTGCGGACCATGCTCGCGACCGTCCCGCAGGACCAGGGCGCCGACCGCTACGGCCTCGGCGTGATGGAGATCAGCACCCCGTGCGGCACGGTTTGGGGCCACACCGGCGGCCTGCCGGGCTACTCCAGCTACAACTTCGCCGACCGCACCGGCGCCCGCACGGTCTCCGTCCTCACCACGAGGATGGAACTCTTCGCCCCTGAGAACACCGCGGCCGAAAAGGCTCTCTTCGAGGCAGCGGTCTGCCGCATGTACTCCTGACAAACGCGCGTACAGCACGTGAAACGGCCCCCTCCGAATCCCGGAGGGGGCCGTTCCAGGTCTCGCGGAACGTCAGCCGGCGATCATGCGGCCGGACGACTTCAGGTGCTCGCACGCCTGCGCGATGCGGGCGGCCATGCCCTGCTCGGCGGCCTTCAGGTACGACCGCGGGTCGTAGGCCTTCTTGTTGCCGACCTCGCCGTCGATCTTCAGCACGCCGTCGTAGTTCGAGAACATGTGACTCACGATCGGCCGGGTGAACGCGTACTGCGTGTCCGTGTCGATGTTCATCTTGATCACGCCGTACGTCAGCGCCTCGTGGATCTCCTCCAGCAGCGAGCCGGAGCCGCCGTGGAAGACCAGGTCGAACGGCTTGGAGCCGGCCGGCAGGCCCAGCTTCTCGGCCACCACGTCCTGACCCTGCTTCAGGATCTCCGGACGCAGCTTCACGTTGCCCGGCTTGTACACGCCGTGCACGTTGCCGAACGTCGCCGCGACCAGGTAGCGGCCCTTCTCACCGGCGCCGAGGGCTTCCACCGTCTTCAGGTAGTCCTCGGGCGAGGTGTACAGCTTCTCGTTGATCTCGTGCGCGACGCCGTCCTCTTCGCCGCCGACGACACCGACCTCGATCTCCAGGATGATCCTGGCCTTGGCGGTGAGGTCGAGCAGCTCCGAAGCGATCTTCAGGTTCTCGTCCAGCGGCACGGCCGAGCCGTCCCACATGTGCGACTGGAACAGCGGGTTGAGCCCGCGGTCCACCCGCTCCTGGCTGACCGCGACGAGCGGGCGCACGTAGCCTTCGAGCTTGTCCTTGGGGCAGTGGTCGGTGTGCAGCGCGATGTTCACCGGGTACTTCTCGGCGACCACGTGCGCGAACTCCGCCAGCGCAACCGCGCCGGTCACCATGTCCTTGACCTTGGTGCCCGAGGCGAACTCGGCACCACCGGTCGAGACCTGGATGATCCCGTCGCTCTCGGCTTCTGCGAAACCACGCAGGGCCGCATTGAGGGTCTCGGACGAGGTGACGTTGATCGCGGGGTAGGCGAACTCGTTCGCCTTCGCGCGGTCGAGCATCTCGGCGTAGACCTCGGGGGTTGCGATGGGCATCGGTGGGTCCTCCTCGGGTGCCCGGAACGCGGTGTCGGCAGCATCCTACGGGCACCGCCCGGCGAGAGAAGTCGATCAACGGCATAGTGGTCCCATGGCGATCGCACGATGGAACGGCGAGATCATCGCCGAGAGCGAGAAGACCGTGGTGGTGGAGGGGAATCACTACTTCCCCCCGGAGTCGGTCCACGCCCAGTACCTCAGGCCGTCGGACACGATCTCGATCTGCCCCTGGAAGGGCACCGCTAGCTACTACACGCTGCACGTGAAGGGCGAGGACAACACCGACGCCGCGTGGTTCTACGCGGAGCCGAGCGCGGAAGCGACGAACATCAAGGGCCATGTCGCGTTCTGGAAGGGCGTCGAGGTCTCCGCGTAGGAGACCGCCCGACCTGTGACCGACTTCACCCTGTTCAGCCGGTGTCCCGACACCGGCATTTAGCCCTGACTGCTCCATTCGGCACGGGCGAGCCGCCGGTTCTAGCTTCGCGGCATGACGAAACTCGGAACCAGCGACCTCGAAGTGTCGCGCCTGTGCCTGGGTGGCAACGTCTTCGGCTGGACCGCCGACGAGGAGACCTCGTTCGCCGTGCTGGACGGGTACGCCCGAGCCGGCGGCACCTTCGTGGACACCGCCGACTCGTACTCGGCGTGGGCGGAGGGCCACTCCGGCGGCGAGTCGGAGACGATCATCGGCAAGTGGCTGCGCAGCTGCGGCAACCGTGACGGGATGGTCGTCGCCACCAAGGTCGGGATGCTCACCGGCATGGACGACCTCAAGGCGGCCACCATCGAGCGGGCCGCCGAGGACTCCCTGCGCCGCCTCGGCGTGGACCACATCGACCTGTACTACGCGCACCGGGACGACCCGGACACGCCGCAGGAGGAGACGCTGGCGGCGTTCGACCGGCTGGTGCGCGCGGGCAAGGTCCGGCACGTCGCCGCGTCCAACTACACCGCAGAGCGCCTCACGTCCGCGCTCGCCGTGTCCGAGCGCGAGGGCTTCGCCAAGTTCGTCGCGCTCCAGCAGGCCTACAACCTGGTCGACCGCTCCTACGAGGGCGAGCTGTCCCGGGCGGTCGCTGACCACGGTCTCTCGTCCGCGCCGTACTGGGGCCTCGCGAAGGGCTTCCTCACCGGCAAGTACCGGCCGGGTGTCGCGGTGGAGAGCGCACGGGCCGTCGGCGCCTCCAAGTACCTGGACGAACGCGGTCTGCGGATCCTCGACGCGGTGGACGAGGTCGCCGGGAACCACGGCACCACGCAGGCGGCGGTCGCGCTGGCGTGGCTGGCCGAGCAGCCCACGGTCGCCGCGCCCATCGCGTCGGCACGCACCGCGGAGCAGCTCGCTGACCTGGTGCCGGCCCTCGACCTGGAGTTGAAGGCGGACGAGATCGCGGCCCTGAGCGCCGCGAGCCGAGTTTAACTCTCCAGTAGCTTACTCACGGTAAGTTGCGTTACGGTGGCCTCCCGGCACAGCAGCCTGAGGAGGCCACCGTGGACGTTGCGGGCAAAGTCGTCCTGATCACCGGCGCGGCGAGGGGCATCGGCGCGGAAGTGGCGCGGCGCCTGGCCGCGAAGGGCGCGAAGCTCGCCCTGGTCGGCCTGGAGGGCGATCGGTTGCGCGAGGTCGCCGAGGAGTGCGGCGGCAGGGCGTGGGAGGCCGACGTCACCGACTGGGCGGCGTTGGAGACCGCGGTGAACGGGGTGGTCGACCACTACGGGGGCATCGACGTCGTCGTGGCCAACGCGGGCATCGCCGCGACGGGCTTCGTCCGCTCGATGGACCCGGCCGCGTTCGAGCGGGTGATCGAGGTCAACCTGCTCGGGGTGTGGCGGACGGTCCGGACGTGCCTGCCGCACCTGATCGCGAGCCGGGGCTACTGCCTGGTGGTGTCGTCGCTGGCGGCGATCGTGCACATTCCCGGCAACGCGGCCTACTCCGCCGCGAAGGCGGGCTGCGAGGCGTTCGCGGACAGCCTGCGGGCCGAGGTGCGGCACCTGGGCGTGGACGTCGGCGTCGCGTACTTCTCGTGGATCTCCACCGACATGGTCGAAAGCGCCGACAAGCACCCGGTGTTCGGGCCCCTGCGCAGTGCGATGCCGGGGCCGGCGGGCCGGAAGTACCCGGTGTCCGACGTCGGCAAGGCCGTGGTCCGGGGCATCACGCGGCGGTCCAGGGCGGTGCACGTGCCGGGTTGGGTCGGCGGCCTGAAGCTGTTCCGGGCGTTCACGCCGAAGGTGGTCGACCGGCAGTCGACCAAGTCGGTGGCGGCCGCCGACCGGGAGATGGCGGCGAACGACCTGTCCGGTCTGGTCGGACCGGGCGGCTCCGCCGCTTCCGCCGCTTCCGCCGCGAAGAACTCCGACCCGGCCGCTTAGGTCCGGGCGCGCTCATCTCCGGGCGCTTGGATCCCTCGCGCGCTCAGACCCAGGCGCCCATCAACGTCTGCCACTCGTGCACGCGCGTCTCGGCGATCACGCCGGCGGCCGTGTACGGGTCGGCGGCGATGATTTCCCGCAACTCGTCCTCGTCCGCCGCCTCGTAGACCAGCAGGGCGCCGGTCTGGTCCGCGTAGGGGCCCGAGACGAGCAGCGCACCCCGTTCCACCAGCGACGCCAGGTACTCCCGGTGCGCGGGCCGGACCTCCAGCCGCGCGCCCTCGTCGTGCCCGTAAACCAACTCGACCGCGAACCTGGCCATCGAAACCTCGTCTCCGTTGTGCAGCGCCGCGCCGAAGCTACCCGGCGAGGAGGTAACGTCACGTTCGTGGTCGGTCCGGAGGCGAACAGCGGCGGCATCGCGCGTGTGCAGGACACGCTGACGAACCTGCGCATCCAGGACGGCGCGGCCCCGGCCCCGACCGGCCCGCTGACGCTGGAAGACCTGTACCGCCAGCACCGGATGCGGTTGGTCAGGCTGGCGCTGCTGCTGGTCGACGAGCCGGCGACGGCGGAGGACGTGGTGCAGGAGGCGTTCACCGGCCTGCACCGGAACTGGTCCAACCTGCGGGACGCGCAGGCGGCCGTCGGCTACCTGCGGACAGCGGTGGTCAACGGGTCGCGCAGCGTGCTCCGGCGCCGCAAGACGGCCCGCGACTACACCCCGCCGCACGTGGCCAACGCGAGGTCGGCGGAAAGCCTCGCCATGCTCACCGCCGAGCACCAGGCGGTGGTGGCGGCGCTGTCCCAGTTGCCGCCGAGGCAGCGTGAAGTGCTCGTGCTGCGGTACTACGGCGACCTGTCCGAGGCGGAGATCGCCGAGGCCACCGGCATCAGCAAGGGCACCGTGAAGAGCACCGCCAGCCGTGCCCTGGACGCCCTCCAGAAGATCATGGCCGGCCGCTGACCCGGTAACGCCTGCCAGGGGTCCCCTCGATCGGGGATCCCCTCGCGGCATAGCCAACCACAAGGGTCGGACGTTGCGCGGCTGCGAACGCGCGCCTGTGGATAACTCCCGTTGCGGCGTTCCCGCGCGCTGACGGCACTGCCCACCGCGGCCTTCCAGACCCTTCCGACGCCACCCGTCTCGACGTGTGCCGCCGCACTGGACTAGCCCAATCCGCTACTTGGTATAGACCAATGGCGGTCGCATGCCGCACTATCGGTCCTCGTGGCGCGCACTAGACACGTAATAGCCGTCGACGTAGGCGGAACCGAGACCAAGGCCGCTCTGGTCACCGGCACCCCCACCGGGGTGCGGCCGGTGAAGCAGCAGCGCCGTCCCACCAGGCACGGCGGCGACGCCGTGGTCGAGGACGTCACCGCCTTGGTCGACGAACTGCGCTCCGCGTCCGAACACCCCGTCGACGCGATCGGCGTGGTGGTGCCGGGCATCGTGGACGACGCCACCGGCACCGGCGTCTACTCGGCGAACCTGGGCTGGCGGAACTACCCGTTCAGGTCACGCCTGGAGGCGAGCACCAACCTGCCCACCGCCTTCGGCCACGACGTCCGCGCCGCCGCCCTGGCCGAACTCCGCCAGGGCGGTGCCCAAGGCCTGCTCAACGCGGTGATCATGCCGATCGGCACCGGTATCGCCGCCGCGCTCGTCCTGGACGGCCGGGTCTCCACCGCGCCGGGCGAGATCGGGCACGTGGACGTCGGCCACGGCGACCCGTGCGGCTGCGGGCAGACGGGGTGCGTGGAGGCGAGGGCGAGCAGCGCGGCCATCGCCCGCCGCTACACCCAGCGGACCGGACGGCCCGTCAAGGGCGCCGCGGACGTAGCCCGGCTGCTCGATTCGGGCGACACGGACGCGGCGGCGGTGTGGGGAGAGGCCGTGGACGCGCTGGCTAAGGGCATCCTGCTGCTAGCCGCATTGTTGGGACCGGAAGCCGTGGTGCTGGGCGGTGGCCTGGCACTGGCGGGCCCGTTGCTGACGGACCCGCTGGGCGGACGACTGGACGAGTTGACCACGTTCCAGCGACGCCCGGAACTGCGGCCGGCGGCGTTGGGCGACGAGGCCGGGTGCCTCGGAGCCGCGCTGCTGGCCATCGACATGCTGGAGGACAGATGAGCACGTGGGGTGGACCCGTGGACGTGACCCTGACCGGTGGTCGGGTCGTCACGCCCGACGGGGTGCTCGAACAGGGGTGGGTCGCGGTGCGCGACGGCCTGATCGCGGCCGTCGGCGACGGGGTGGCGCCGGACGGCCCGACCCGTGACGTGAACGGGGGGTGGCTGGTACCGGGCTTCGTCGACATCCACTGCCACGGTGGCGGCGGTGAGGCGTTCACCAGCGCCGACCCGGCCCGGGTGATCAAGGCGGCGAACGCGCACCGCAGGCACGGCACCACCACCATGCTCGCCAGCCTGGTGTCCCGACCGATCCCGGAACTGGCCGACCAGGTCAAGGCGCTGACCGAACTCGTGCGGGACGGCGTCGTCGCCGGCATCCACCTGGAGGGGCCGTTCCTGTCCGCCGCACGCTGCGGCGCGCACGACCCGGCCATCCTGTGCCCGCCGGACCGGGCGTCGATCGACCGGCTGCTCGACGCGGGCGACAACACCGTCCGGATGATCACCGTCGCACCCGAGCTCGAACACGGGGTGGACGCGGTACGCCACCTGGTGGAAAGCGGTGTCCTGGCCGCGATCGGCCACACCGACGCGACCGAGGCGCAGATCCGCCCGGCGGTCGAGGCCGGCGCGACCGTCGCCACCCACCTGTTCAACGGGATGCGCCCGCTGCACCACCGCGAGCCCGGCCCGATCGGCGCGCTCCTGGACGACGAGCGCGTCACCGTCGAGCTGATCTGCGACCTGGTGCACCTGCACCCGACCGCCGTCCGCCTGGCCGCACGGCACGCGGGCGTCGGGCGGACGGTCCTGGTCACGGACGCGATAGCGGCGGCGGGCGTGGGCGACGGCGTCTACGACGTGGGTGGCCTGGAAGTGCGGGTGGTGGACGGTGTGCCGACGCTCGCCGGCGGCGCGGCCCTCGCGGGCAGCACGCTGACCATGGACGCCGCGTTCCGCAACGCGGTCCAGTCGTGCGGCCTCACCATCGAGGAGGCCGTGCACGCCACGTCCACCCGGCCGGCGCGGCTGCTCGGCCTGGAGGAGCAGACCGGTGAGCTGCGGGCGGGTCTGGCGGCGGACATCGTCGTGCTGGACCCCGAGCTGAAGCCGCGCGAGGTCATGGCCAGGGGCGCGTGGGTAGCCTCGGGTGGAGCAGGCGTCCAGGTGAAGGACTGAGAGACCGATCACGTGCCAGATGACCACGAGAAGCTGGTGGCCGACGCCCTCCGCGCGCAGGCCACCAGCTCCGGCGCGCACCCGCACCAGCCCGTCCGCGAGGCCCGCCCGTCGCTCGGCGCGGGGTGGGTGCTGTTGCTCGCGGTGCTCCTGGGACTGGCGGCCGGCACGGTCGTCGCGGTGATTACGCTCAGTTGATGCCTGTAACGTGGTCGCCGTGACGGTCGCGCCCACTTCCACGGTTGCCCTCGGCCCGGACTGGCTGGACCCGCAGATCCTGCTCCAAGGACTCGGGCCCTACATGCTGGTCGGCCTGTGCTTCATCATCTTCGCGGAATGCGGCCTGCTGGTGGGCTTCTTCCTGCCCGGCGACTCGCTGCTGTTCACCGCGGGCCTGTTCGTGTCCACCGGGTTGATGGACTACCCGTTGTGGCTGGTGTGCGTGCTGCTCACGGTGTGCGCGCTGGTGGGCAACGTGGTCGGCTACTGGATCGGCTACCGGGCCGGCCCGGCGCTGTTCAGCAGGCCCGAGTCGAAGATCTTCAAGAAGGAGTACGTCGAGAAGACGCAGGAGTTCTTCGAGCGGTACGGCGCCCGCGCGATCGTGATGGCCCGGTTCGTGCCGATCGTGCGGACGTTCATCACCGCGATGGCGGGCGTGGGCAGGATGGACCAGCGCCGGTACTTCACGTACTCGCTCATCGGCGGCATCGTGTGGGCCGCGGGCCTCACGGTGCTGGGCTACTTCCTCGGCCAGATCCAGTTCGTGCGCGACCAGCTCGAAGTGATCGTCGTCCTGATCGCGTTCCTCTCGATCGTCCCGATCATCATCGAGGTGATCAAGTCGCGCCGGGAGAAGAAGGCGCTGCTCGCCCAGGAGGCGGACGACATCACCCAGATCATCGACATGGTGGACGACCGGATGGACGAGACCCAGCAGATCAAGCGGATCGACTAGCGCTCCGGCTCGAACATCGAGCCGGGTTGCACCGATGATGCCTGTCATGCGCTCGAACCATGGTCGTGGGACTCAGGTGGGATGTCCTGCCATAGCGAACGGCCCCCGGCGTCCGAAGATGCCAGGGGTCGCTACGTTCGCACCGGGGTGCGCGCCGTTCTAGCCATCGCGCCGGGCGGTCCGCGCCACCGTGAGGAACGCATCGAACTTCTCCGGCGCGAACGACAGGGTCGGCCCTGGGTGCTTGCTGTCGCGCACCGCTGCACGCCTCGCGCTGCGGTCCACCTCTACGCAGTCGGACGTCGAGCCGGACCTAGTCGACTTCCTCCACCGCGTTCCGTCCATCCGCTCGGCCCTCCATCGCCTCGGCCATCGCGACGATGACCCGGAGCGATTCTGTCTCGGTCATCGAAACAGCGAGCAGCCGGGTTGCGGCGAGATCGGCGCGCTGCTCGGCCGCCTGGGCACCGCCCCGCCCACCCGCGACCGGATCCTCGCCATCGCCCGGCGAGCCCGCCACCGGCAGCTTCATGCGACTGCACGGCCCCGCCCCGGACACCCTGGTCGCCCTGGCGTTGCACGAGCGGATGGCGCGGACCATCACCGGCTACGAACCGTTCACCGTCCCCAGCCTGGCCCAGACCGAGGACTACGCCCGCGCCCTGACCGGTGACAGCGCGATCGCCGCCGCCCGGATCGCCCGACAGGAGGCGCTTCACACCCTCAACCGGCCGGACACCGTCCTTTACGTCCTCGAGGCCGCAGTGCGCGGGGTGGTCGGCGGCCCGGCGGTCATGCGGGACCAGATGCTGCGACTGGCCATGATGTGCGAGACGACACGGGTCACGCCGCGACTCGTCCCGATGGATGCCCCGTTCGACGATGCCGTCGTGCGCAACGGCGCACTACTGACCTTCACAGAGCCGATCAAGCCGTTGGCCTACGCGGAAACCGACACCGCAACCGTGTTCCACGAGGCCCCACAGATCGTCGCCCACTACGAGACGAAGATGCGGCGTCTCGATGCGCTGGCGTTGCCACCGGCCCAATCCAGGGCGATCTTCACCCACTGGGCCGACGTGTACGACCGCCTCGTGTGAAGTATCCGTCCCGCCGGCTCTACGCAAGGGCGCCAACGGTGCCTCATGGACACCTTCACGGTCCACGAGGCTCGTTCAGTCAACGTCTCAGGTCACAACAGCTCGAACATCGAGCCGGGGTTGAACAGGTTCTCCGGGTCCAGCGCGCGCTTGATCCCGCGGTGGACCCGCAGGCCGACCGGCCCGATCTCCTTGGCCAGCCACTCGCGCTTGATCTTGCCGACGCCGTGCTCGCCGGTGATCGTGCCGCCGAGCGCGAGCCCCAACCCCAGGATCTCGTCGAACGCCCGCTGCGCCCTGGCGAACTCGTCCGCCGACGACGGGTCGTAGACGATCGTCGGGTGCATGTTGCCGTCACCGGCGTGCCCGACCACCGCGATCCGCAGCCCGACCGACTCGCTGATCCGCTCGCACCCGGCGATCAGGTCGGCGATCCTGGTCCGCGGCACGCACACGTCGTCGGTGAGCCACGCCCCGTAGACCTCCAGCGCGGTCAGCACGGCCCGCCGCGCGGTCAGCAGGTCACGGCCCTCGCTCAGGTCCTCGGTCGCGTAGACGAGATCCGCGCCCGCCGCCACGCACGCCTGCTCGATCGCGGCCAGTTCCCGGCGCCCGGCCTCACCACCCGAGTCGGACTGGCAGAGCAGGAGCGCCGCGTCGGCGTTCAGGTCGGTCTTGAGGTACTGCTCGACGGCCTTGATGGACGTCCGGTCCATGATCTCCATCAACGACGGCACGATGCCCTCGGTCACCACCCGGCTCACCGCCACGCCGGCGGCGGCCGTGCTGCCGAACGCGGCCACCAACGTCGCCGGAGCCTGCGGCAACGGCCGCAACGCCAGGGTCGCGCGGGTGATCACGCCGAGGGTGCCCTCGCTGCCGACGAACAGCTTGGTCAGGTCGTACCCGGCCACGCCCTTGACGGTCCGCCGGCCGGTCCGCAGCAGCTCGCCGTCCGCCAGCACCACGTCCAGCCCGAGCACCGAGTCCGTGGTGACGCCGTACTTCACGCAGCACAGCCCGCCGGCGTTGGTGGAGAGGTTCCCGCCGATCGTGCACCAGTCGTAGCTGGACGGGTCCGGCGGGTAGAACAGCCCGTGCTTCTCCACCGCGTCACGCAGGTCGAGGTTCACCACACCGGGCTCGACCACGGCCAGCCGGTTGTCCGGGTCGATCTCCAGGATGGCGTTCATCTTCGTGGTCACCAGGACCACGCAGCCCTCGACGGCGTTCGCGGCGCCCGACAGGCCACTGCCCGCCCCGCGCGGCACGATCGGCGTCCGGGCCGCCGCACACGCCCGGACCACCGCCTGGACCTGCTCGGTCGACGTCGGCAGCACGACGGCAAGCGGCTGCCCGTGAGGCGCCAACGGCATCATGTCGCGCCGGTAGCTCGCGGTGACGTCGACGTCGGTCAGCACCGCGCCGGCGCCGACGGCGGTGCGAAGTTCGGCGAGCAGGGGCTCCATCCGTCCACGCTAACCCCGGAACGGCGATGGCTCCAGCACGTGTTCGGGCCCGTACGGAGTGCCACGACTTCGAGGCTTCGGCAAGGCGTTATCCCCATGTCGCCCAGACGACACCGCGGTCCCACGTAGGCTGCCCTTGTGGTGTTGTCCGCATCGAGCGAAGCAGCAGCGTTCATCGACCTGGATTCCGCAGGCCCGTTGGCCGTGTGGCTGATCACGCTGAGCTTCATCTTCTTCGAGTGCGCGTTCATCTTCGGCCTGTTCCTGCCGGGTGACTCGCTGCTGTTCGCCGCCGGTGTGGTGCTCGCATCGCACGACGGTGAACTGTCGGCTTGGTTGCTGTCGCTCGCCGCGCTCATCGTGGCCGTCGTCGGCAACCAGATCGGCTACTACATCGGCCGGCACACCGGGACGCGACTACTCGCCCGGCGCGGTGGCAAGGTGCTCAACAAGGAGAACCTTGCCAAGGCCCGGGACTTCCTGGACCGACGCGGCTTCTGGGCCATCGTGCTGGCCCGCTGGATCCCGTGGGTGCGCACGCTCGCCCCGATGATCGCCGGCGCGGCCCGGATGGACCCGAAGCGGTTCATGCTGGCCACGACCATCGGCGCGATCGCCTGGGTGCCGACGCTGGTGCTCGCGGGCTACTACGGCGCCGGCCTGCTGACGGCCGTGCCGTGGCTGGAGACGGCGGCCGTGGTCATCAGCATCGCCTTCTTCGTCGGCGGCACCGGCTACGGCTTCTACCGCTACCGGCAGGAGATGAAGAAGCCGGTGGACGAGGACGCCGTCGTCGTCGTCCCGCAGAACTGACGGGGCTCACAGCACTTCGGTGATCAGCAGGTCCGCGGCGGACTTGGACGCGTTCACCATGAGCGCGTTCACGTGGTCGGTCCCGTGCAGCACGCGTTCACGGGCGTCCTCCTCCGACCGCCCGTAGCGGACGTGCCGGTCGATCAGCCGGGCCACCCGCAGCTCCTCGTCGATCATCAGGAACCACGCCTCGTCCAGCACGACCCGCACGCGCTTCCACCGGTCGTACTGGAGCAGCAGGTAGTTGCCCTCGGTGACGACCAGCGGCACGGACGGGTCGACCGGCACCGCGCAGGCGATCGGTTCCTCGATCTCCCGGCGGAACTCCGGCGCGTACACGACGTCCGGCCCACATGCCTTCAACCGGCCGAGCATGTCGACGTACCCGGGGATGTCGAACGTGTCCGGCGCGCCCTTCCGGTCGGCGAGGCCCAGCCGCTCCAGCTCGCGCTGGGCCAGGTGGAAGCCGTCCATCCCGACCAGCACGGCGTCCTCGCCGAGCGCGTCCGCCAACCGGCGGGCCAACGTCGACTTGCCCGAGCCCGGCGCGCCGCCGATGCCGAGGAGCCTGCGTTCGCCGGTGTCCACCAGCCGTCGCGCCCGGTCGACCAACTCGTCGAACCTCACCCGCTGTCCCGCCACCGTCCCAGCTCCTCCACCCAGTCCCACGCGGTGTGGCGCACGCGCACCGCGGCAACCTCGTTCGCCCAGCGGACGGCTTCGTCCACCGCCAGCCCTTCGGCGACCGCGACCGCCAGCGCGCCGTGCCACACGTCGCCCGCGCCGTTCGTGTCGCGCACCTCGACAACAGGTACCGGTCGCGCGCCGGTGACACCACCGCGCGACCAGGTGACGGGACGCGGGCCGTGCGTCCGGATCACCAGCGGCACACCGCGGGCGTGCACCTCGGTCTCGGACAGCTCGAAGGCGGCCGAGCACGCGGCGACGTCCACCAGGGGCAGCAGGTCGTCCAGCACAGGCTTCCAGCTGCCCGCGTCCAACACCACCGGCACGCCCGCGCGTCGGGCCAGGCGGGCGGCTTGCAGGGCGAGCGGCCCGAGGTGGCCGTCCACCAGCACCACGTCCGCCGCTTCGACCAGCGCCGGGTCCACCTCCCCGGTGAGTTCGGACTCCGCCGCGTTGCGCGAGATGACGGTCCGCTCACCGTCCCGCTCCCGCACCGCGACCATGCTCAACGCCGGACCGGCCCCGAGCGAGCGCACCTCCACCGGGTGCAGCCGGGACCGCGCGAACCCGCCCAGCTCACCGTCCAACGCGGTCAGCAGCACCGCCCGGTGCCCCAGGGCCGCCACCGCGCGGGCGGCGTTCGCGGCCGGGCCGCCGGGCGCCAGGTGCACGCCGAGCGACTGCACCTTCTGCCCCGGCCCCGGGAACTCCGCCACCCGTTGGCTGACGTCCACGGTGGTCAGCCCGACACACAGCACAGAAGCCACGGCACGCCCCTCCTACCAGGTAAGGTCCCCACGCAATCGCTTGCGCCAGCCCGAACGGGGACGAGTCCATGGTCACCATGAAGGAGGTCGCCAGTCTCGCCGGCGTCTCCATCACCACGGTCTCACACGTGATCAACGAGACCAGGTCGGTCGCCGCCGCCACCCGGGAACGGGTGCTGAAGGCGATCGAGGAGACCGGCTACACCGGCGACGCCATCGCGCGCTCGCTCGTCACGGGCGGCACGAAATCGCTCGGCCTCGCCGTGTCGCTGGTGTCGCACCCGTACTTCGCCGAGCTGATCGCCGCGATCGAGAGCGAGGCGGCCAGGTCCGGCTACACGCTGGTGCTGATCGACACCCGGGACACCGCCGAGTCGGAGCAGGCCGCGGTCCGGATGCTGCGCTCGCGCCGGGTGGACGGGGTGCTGCTCACGCCGACGTCCGGTTCGGCCGCGCTGCCCGAGTTGCGCCGGCTGGGCGTGCCGACGGTGCTGGTGGACCGGCTCACCGTGGCGCAGGAGGTGGACCAGGTCGGCCCGGAGAACGTGCAGGCCACGTCCACGCTCGTGCGGCACCTCGCGGAGTTGGGGCACCGGCGGATCGGCCTGGTGTGCGGCCCGACCGGCGTGCCGACCACGGACGAACGCGTGCTCGGCTACCGGCTCGGTCTGGGCCGGGCCGGGTTGGCGTGGGACGAGGAGCTGGTCCGGCCGTCGCTCGACCCGCTGCTCGGGCGCGTCACGGGCGTGGTGGTGAGCGACCACCAGGTGCTGATGGACGTGCTGCACACGGCTCGCGCGCGGGGCGTGCGGTTCGGGTCGGAGTTGGCGCTGGTGACGTACGGCGAGGTCGAGTGGGCCGAGCTGGTCGACCCGCCGCTGACCTCGATGGCCCAGCCGGTGGAGGAGATCGGGCGCACGGCGGTGCGGCTGCTGCTGGCCCGCATCGAGGACCCGACCCGGCCGCCGGAGACGAGCCGCCTGCCGCCGACGTTGCGGCACCGCCAGTCCTGCGGCTGCCACTGACCTCCGCGCCGCGGGTAGCGTGGCCCTCGTGCTGCTGCCCGGCCTGGTCTCGGTGACTTTCCGCGCGTTGTCCGTCCCCGAAGTGGTGGCGCTCGCGCGCGACTGCGGTCTTCGGGCCGTCGAGTGGGGCGGTGACGTGCACGTGCCGCTGAACGACCTGGCGGCGGCACGGGACGCGCGGCAGCGGTGCGCGGACGCCGGGTTGACCGTCTCCTCCTACGGCTCGTACTACCGCGCGGGCGTGACGGAACCGGCCGAGTGGGACGCCGTGCTGGCGACGGCCGTGGAGCTGGGCGCGCCGCAGATCAGGGTGTGGGCGGGCAACACCGGGTCGGCCACCACGTCCGGTGGGCAGCGGGCCGCCGTGGTCGACGCGATCCGTGCGGCGGCGGACGCTTCAGAGGCGGCCGGAGTGCGCGTGGCGTTGGAGTACCACCCGGACACGTTGACGGACACGTTGGAGTCCGCGAAGCGCCTGTTCGCCGAGATCGGGCACGGGTCGGTGGTGCCGTACTGGCAGCCGGGCGGCGCGCAGGACGTGTCGGACGCCGTCGAGGAGGTGCGGGCGCTGCTACCGGCGTTGACGACCGCGCACGTCTTCTCGTGGGGTCCGGGCGGCTGGTCGGACCGGCTGGCGTTGGCCGCGCGCGACGACCTGTGGTCGCCGGTGCTGCGGGAACTGGGTCGGGACGGCGTGGACCGGTTCGTGCTGCTGGAGTTCGTCGCCGACGACTCGCCCGAGGTGTTCCGCGCCGACGCCGCGACGTTGCTGGTGTGGCTTAGCTCCGCGGCGGCGTGATCCCGTTGCGCTCCAACAGGGCGGCGGCCTCCAGCGCCATCCACCCGCCCAGTTGGACGGACAGGTCCCGTTCCGGTCCGCCGCGCGCGGGCCGGACCGCCGGCTTCGTCCACTCCGGACCGAACAGCGGCCCGCTCACCACCGCGGTCCGGTTCGCCCACACCGCCTCGGCCGAGCTGAACACGATGTCCGCCGCCCGTGCCGCCTGGGGTCGGTCGAGCCGCAGCGCCGCCTGTGCCAGGTACCGGGTGAGGATGCCGCCGAACAGGCCGCCGTCACCGCCGCCGTGGCCGCGCAGGACGCCGTCGGTGGCGAGGTGCTTGTCCACCGCGTCGACGATCCGCGCCGCGGTGTCCCGGTAGTGGGCGGAGTCCAGCTCCACGCACGCGCCGAGCAGCACGCCCTGGCAGTAGGTGTAGACGTTCTTCTCGACCTCCCGGACCGAGCCGTCGGGGTGGACGTGCAGGCCGTCCCACGCCAGCCCGGTCTCGTCGTCCACCAGGCAGTCCTCGATCCAGTCCACGACGGACCGCGCGCGGCCGACGTCCGCCCGGGTGCCCAGCCTGGCGAACAGGATCGCCGCCGGGCCGTTCGCCGGGACGTTCTTGAAGTCGTCGTTCCGCTTCCACCAGATCCCGCCGCCGCCGTGGTCGGTCCAGCCCGCGCGGAGCCGGTCCGTGATGGCGGCGACGGCCTTCGGTTTCCCGATCCCGGCTTCCCGTTCGGCGCGGAGCAGCGCCAGCCCCAGCCACGCCACGTCGTCGTAGTAGTCGTTGGTCCAGCCGACCAGGTTGCGCACCCGGATGCCGCGCACGAGCCGCTTCACCAGCGCCAGCCGTGCCGGACGGGGTGCGCGGAGCTGGGCGTCGAGGACGCAGTCGAGCAGGTGCGCCTGCCACCAGTAGCTGAACCGGACGTGCAGCCGGGCGGCCCAGTCGACCGGCCACCCGACCGCGCCGAGGGCCGTGCCCGGCACTCCCCAGACCCGGCGCAGGTGCCGGGACTCGACCGCACGTTCGGCGACACCGGCGCGTGCGGCGAGGAGCTTCGGCGTAGTCACCCGACCAGCCTGCCTACTGAACCGTTCAAGAAGCTCGTCGGAACAGTTCCCAGTGGTAGAGGCCCATGGCGACGCTGGTGGTCAGGTTGTAGCTGGAGACCTTCGGCCGCATCGGCAACGAGACCACCAGGTCGGCCCGCTCCCGCACGTCGTCCGAGAGGCCGTGCCGTTCCGACCCGAAGGCCAGCACCGCGTCGTCCGGGATCCGCACGTCCCGCAGGTCGTGCCCGTCGGCGTCGAACGCGATGACGGTCCCCTCGACGTCCCCGACCCCGTCCAACCGGCCGACCGGCAACGCGAAGTGCAGCCCCGCGCTCCCGCGCAGCACGTTCGGGTGCCAAGGGTCGACGTCGCCGAGCGAGACGACCCCACCGGCGCCGAGCCCGGCGGCCACCCGGATCACCGCGCCGAAGTTGCCCAGGTTCCGCGGGTTGTCCAGCAGCACCAACGGCGCGGACCGGTCGGTGGTCACGACGTCGGGCCGTGCGGCGAGCCCGCCGACCCCCGTCGGGTGCGACCGCCCGATCACCCGCAGGAACTCGGCGGCGTCCACCACGTCGGCCCGGTCTTCGAACACGCCGACCAGGTCGGGCGCGTGCGACCTGGTCAACCCCAGCGCCTTCGCCCGGTCGAGCACCACCACCCGGTCGACCGCGGCCCCGAACCGGACCGCGTGCTTGACCGCGTGAAACCCTTCGAGGACCACTCGCTCGGCCACGTCACCCCCGGCGTTGGAAGACCGGGGCGATCGTAGTCAGGCCGACTCGGCGCCGCGGTGGCCCGGTGCGGTCTGCTCGACGCGGCGTTTGACGTGGTAGCCGACCCAGGACGTGATCACGACGAGCCCCACCAGCACCTGCACCAGGCGTGCGGCGGAATCCGGGTACAGGACGCCGTCGATGTAGGTGTCGATGAAACCGGACGCGAGGGCCGGCTGGCCGGCGGCCGTGCGGAGGGTGTTCTCCAGCCAGGTCAGGGGGCAGGCGATCGGGAACATCACGACCAGCAGACCCCACGTCGCCATCGCCAGGTGGAACCGCAGGACCTTCGGCCACCGCCAGGCCATGAAGCCACCGGCGACCAGGAACAGCAGGACCCCGAAGTGCACCACCATGACGAGCTCGGCTAACGCGCGCGCGTTCATAGCGACCTCCCTGTTTCCCAGAGTAGGCCGGTACGCGATCACACGCCCCTGAAATACGCAGGTGTGACGCAGTGGTCAGCCGCGGGGCAGTGCCTGCCAGGGCACCCGGCCCGCCACGTCCAGCAGCAGGTCCGCCAAGTGGGCCAGCGGAGCCTGCAACAGCGGGCCGGGCACGGCGGCGGCGAGGTTGTGCTCGTCGAACGCGATCGCCACCCCGTTCGCCCGCGGGTCGTGCAGCAGCGCCTGCGGCAGGCCGGAGCCGAACAGCGCCGTGGCGAACGCCGGATTCCGCCGGCGCACCTCGTAGCGCTCGTCCAACGCCGGGTCGCCGCTGGGCACAGGCTGCTCGAACAGACCCCACACGGTGTCGTCGCGCGGGCTGATCAGCACCCACGGCCCCGGCATCGGGCGCGGCACGACGACCACCGTGTAGGTCCGGTACTCCGACGTCACCACGTTGTCGGCGCGGAACACCACCTCGACGGCCAGCACCGGCACACCGCGCCAGTGGCCGACGAGCTGGGCCTTCACCCGGCTCCGGTCGGCCTCCAGCATCCGGCCGACCTGCGGCACGCGTTCCTGGAACCCCTGGTCCTCGGCGACGAACCGCCAGCCCAGGGACGCCTCCAGCGCCCGCATCTGCTGCTCCCACGGGCTCACGAACTGCCGGTCCGCGAACGGTCCCCGCTTGCGGCGCGACAGCCCCACCGCGACCCCGACACCGAGGATCGCCATGATCACCAGGAGCAGGACCAGCGAGAGCATGTCAGGCCAGGCCCAGGTCGGCGAGGTCGAGCAGGTACCGGTACGGCAGCCCGGCGTCCTCGATCACCTCGCGCGCGCCGGTGCCCCGGTCCACGACGGTGGCGACGCCGATCACCGTGGCGCCGCCCTCGCGCAGGGCCTCGACGGCGGTCAGCACGCTGCTGCCGGTGGTGGACGTGTCCTCGACCGCCAGCACCCGCTGCCCGGCCACCTCGATGCCCTCGATGCGCCGCTGCATGCCGTGCTGCTTGGCCGCCTTGCGGACCACGAACGCGTCCAGCACCTCACCAGCACCGGCCGCGGCGTGCATCATCGCGCACGCCACCGGATCGGCCCCCAACGTCAGACCGCCCGCCGCGACGTAGTCCCAGTCGGCGGTGAGCTGCCGGAGCAGCCTGCCGATCAGCGGGGCGGCGGCGTGGTGCAGCGTCGCCCGGCGCAGGTCGATGTAGTAGTCGGCCTCTTTGCCCGAGGACAGCGTGACCTTGCCGTGCACCACGGCCAACTCGCTCACCAACCGCGCCAATTCGGCTTTCGCGTCGGCGTCCAGTACCACTTCAGCTCGCACAGGTCCCAAGAGTGTCATACCGGGCCGTACGCTGGCACACCGTGACCCTTCCCGGCACCGACACCCTCGTCATCGAGCAGCCCTGGGGCGTGCTGCGGCACGTGCTCAGCACCAAGTACCGGAACGACGTGTACGACGGGCGCGGCGGGCAGATCGCGACGGTCTCCGAACGCAAGTTCCTGGGGCCACTGCGGAAGCTGTTGCGCGCCACGGCGTTCTCCGGCCGCACCCAGTTCGACCTCGTCCTGTCCGGGCACGGTCAGGAGCTGCTGCTGATCCGCAAGGGTGCCGGGAAGCCGCCGACGCAGGTGCTGTGGCCGAACGGCGTGGTGGCCGGTTCGGTGCGGCACGAGGGTCATGGTGCGTACGGGCTGCTCGACGCGGGTGGGCAGCGGTTGTGCCTGCTGCACGAGGTGGCTTCGTTCAGCCCGGGAGCCGTGGTGAAGCGCGACGGGCGGCGGGTGCGGCGGGACGTGCTGAACATCCGTCCGGGCACGCCGGACCCGGTCCGGTCGTTGGCGATCGCGGCGGCGGTGGCGTACGACGTGGTGCGGGGGATCGGGACGAACCACACCAGCGGCGGCAGCTTCGACTTCCCCACGCTGACCTGATCCAGGTTCACGCACCCTGACCTGAACCGGGTTCACGGATCACGCGCGCGTGATCAGCCGCAGTCCACGGGCCGACCACGCACGCACACCCGCCACCCAGACCACGGCGACGCACACCGCCACCCAGACCACCGCCAACCGCCACGGCCACGGGGCCACAGGCCACAGGCGCGGGCCACGGGCGCGGGCCACGGGCGCGGGCCACAGGCGCGGGCCACAGGCACAGCCAACCGACCACGGGCCACGGCTACCGACCCACCCGGACCATGGCCAACCGCCACCGACCGCCCCGGACCACGGCCAACCACTACCGCCGCCGCCCGCCCGGACCACGGCCACAGGCCGCCCAGATCACCGGCTACGCAGGCGTCCCCGCCAAGGGGACCCCTGCTTTAACCCTGCCACAAGGGTCCGACAATGTCGGGGCCTGTGGACAAGTCCGGCGGGGCTGGGCGGCCCCGGCACCAGCAGTCGGCTGGACACCAGCAGCCGACTACCAGGCGTCCTCGCTGAACTTGTTCGGCTCGTCGTCGTCATCGTCACGTCGCCCACTCGGCCGAGGCGTGCCCGCCGAGGCGACGTCCTCGGGGTCGTCGCCCGCCTGGATCGCCGAGTACGCGCGCTGCAAGTCCGGCACACCGGTCTGCAAAGCCTGCTGCACGCCCTCGTCGTCCACCGCGCGCCCGGACGCGATGTCCTCCCAGGACATCTCACCCGCGTCCACCCGCCGAGCCAGTTCCTTCAACTCCCGGGGCGCACCGGGGCTGTTGGCGAACCGCGAGATCTCCGCGAAATCGGCCTGCGTCAGCCCACGCGACCGCATCTGCACCTGGCTCGCCGCCCGAGCGGTCTGCTCGACGTTCGCCATGCGCTGTTCCACATCGGCGACCAGCGCGTCCAGCCGGGCCTTGTCATACGGGAACGTCACTGCCCTCCACCTCCACCTGAGCCCGTGGGCGCGGGTGCCGGCGCTGTCGGCGGAGGCGTGCTGGAGCGGCCGTTCGCCGCGTTCCCCGCCTTGCCGAGGCCGTAAGCGCCCAACCCGACACCGATCGCGCCGGACTTCGCCGCGGCCACGCCGTTGTCGTACTTCTCCTTGCCGTCCTGGTACCCGTCGACCACGTCCAGCAGGTCGCCGACGTCGCGCACGTCCTTCAGCTTCGACAGCGCGGTGCCCATGGCGACGACGCCGTCGATCATGCCCTGGACGCCCTCGATCAGCGTCTCGATGGCGATGATGATCTTGCGGATGGCGTCCACGATCTGGATCGCGTCGTACACCATCCACACCGCGCGGCCCCAGCCGACAACCGGGATCCACGCCGTCATCGCGGCTTCCATCAGCTTGCCGACCAGCATGTCCAGCAGCGTCAACGCGAGACCGCACGCCGTGCGGCACGTGCTCGCGGTCGACCGGAACTGGTTGCCGATGATCCGCGCGATCTGCGAGTCCGCCTCGATGGCGATCACCCACATGGTGCCCATGCGCGTCTCGAACGCCTTGGCCGCGTCACCGTCCCAGTGCGACGCCAGCTGCTCCGCGCCCGCGTCCACGTTGTGCCGCACGGAGTCCAGTGCCTTGGCCACCCGGTCCCACGAGTTGGCGTTCTCGTCGATCTTCTCGAAATCGCCGAGCAGCGGCTTGATCAGCGCGTCCAGCAGGTTCTCGCCGGTGACCTTCTCGTAGATCCAGTTGACGCCCTGGATCTTCCAGCCGGCCTTCTCGATGAGCTCCTTGGTCGACTGCCGACCCGGCCGGTCCTCCGCCCCCGCGCTGAGCGCGACCGACGGGTCTTCGACGTCCGCGTACGCGGTCATCGGCCACCTCCGAGCGAGGGCGCCTCGGCGACGGTGTGGAGCTCGGCGAGCACCTTGTCGATCAGGGTCATGACCTGCTGTTCGCCCTTCTCGTACATGTCGGCGGCCTGGTTGAGCGATTCGGCTTCCTTGACCATCATCTGGTTCGCGAAGTCGAGCGTCTCCCCGTAGAGGGACGCGACGCCGGTGACGATCGGCTGCAACAAGGAGAGAAGACCGGTGAAACCGGAGGTGTCGCCGCCCTTGGTGACAGCGTGCTCCTTGATCGTCATGAAGTGCTGCGCGTTGCGTGCCAGCAACTCGCCGTACCCGCGGAGCTCCGGCGGCTCCACTTTGAACTGTTCGCCCATGGACGGTTCCTCCCTGTTCCAACTAGTGGAGTGGGACGGGCCGAACCGGGTTCAGGTTCCCAACGATCTAAGTGCGACCTCGGCCGCCCGCTGCGCGCGAGGCCAGCCGCCGCAGCAACGAGCGCGGGACGAAACGTGAGAGCACGGTGATGGCCTTGTACTGGGCGCCCGGAATGGACAGCGGCTTGCCCGCGCGGAGGTCGGCGAGCGCGTCGTGCACCACGCGGTCCGCGTCGAGGTAGAGCAGGCCGGGCGTCCTGGACATGTCGATCTTCGCGCGCTCGTGGAACTCGGTGCGCACGAAACCCGGGCACAACGCCATCACGCGCACACCCGTGCCCGCCGTGGCCATCGCCATGCCTTCGGAGAACGCCGTCACCCACGCCTTGTCCGCGCTGTACGTCGTGCCTCGGCCAGGCAGGAAACCGGCCACGCTGGACACGTTGACCACCGCTCCGCGGCCGCGCGCCACCATGCCGGGCAGCGCGGCGCGGGTGAGTCGGAGCACGCTCGTCACGTTCACGTCGAGCTGGGACTGGAGCGCGAGCGGGTCGGCGGCGAAGAACTCGGCCGAGAGGGCGAAGCCCGCGTTGTTGACCAGCAGGTCGACCTCGCGCTTGGCCAGGAAGTCCTCGACCGCGGCACGGCCGTCCTGGCTCGCCAGGTCGGCGGGCAGCACCTCGGCGGTGATGCCGTGCGCCGCGCGCAGCTTGGCCGCCGTCTCCTCCAGCCGCTCCACCGTGCGGGCGACGAGCACCAGGTCGTGGCCCTCGGCGGCGAGGCGGCGGGCGAACGCGGCGCCGATGCCGGACGTCGCGCCCGTCACCAGGGCGGTCGGCGGCGTCACGGCTTGCGCCCGAACTGCGGGCGGTGGACTTCGCCGCCGGTGTCCGATTCGGGGTCCACCTCGAACGGGTCGATCACGTCGGCGAGTTCGCCGAGGTCGCGCAGCAGGCGTTCCAGCCGGGCGGGGGTCGAGTTCGGCGGCGCGGCGGCCAGCACCCAGTCGTCCTCCAGCCAGACCACGGTGACGTCCCCGCCGATCTCCTCGGCGGCGTCGACCAGGTCCGGGGTGATGAGCTTGCGGGCGGCGGGCAGTTCGCTGACGAACGCGTACCGCGAGCCGACCGGGCCGAGCAGGTCGGGCATCTGGTCGCGCTGGAACGGGACGCTCGGCAGCCACAGCTCGATGACCACCGACAACGCACGCCGGCAGCGCACGCCGACCAGCACCGAGTTGACCTTGCCGCCGGTTTCGTGGTCGAGCACGTAGACCTGGCGGCGGCCGTCCGCGGTGAAGGTGGAGCCGGCGACCACGTCCTTGGCGACGCCGGTGCCGTAGTAGGCGATCGCGCCGCTCTCCCAGCGGGTGGGCAGCACGTGGTCGGTCTCCTCGAACTGCCAGCCGCGCAACGCCGCCCATCGGCGACGTTCGCGGTTACGCGCGGTTCGTTGCGCCCGGTCGGTGGCGAGCAGGGCGAACCCCGCGACGCCCGCTACCGCGGCGACGGTGAACCAGACCCACGCCGGTATGCCCACGGTGCGAGAGTAGCGGGCTGCGGGGAACAAACGAAGATCACTTGGGGCGTGGTTCGCGCAAACGGATCAAGCTGTTACCCGGATCGCGGAGGTCTGCCGGCGACGTCAGGGCGTGCCTCAGTTGTCCACAGGCCCGAACCTTGTCCACAGGGCAGCCCCGGACAGCTCGGGCGTGTCGGCCCCGCATGGCAGTGGTCAGCTTCTCGGCGTTCCATGCGACTTCGGCGGCGTGGCCGATGTCGCGGGAAGCGTTGTGGTCGGCGTTCGCGGTGTGGCCGCAGCGTCGGCAGGCGAACACGGCCTGGTGGGGCCGGTTACCGCGTCCGGTGCGTTGCGCGGTCGTGACGAGCTGCTTGGACAGGACATGGTTGACGTCGGTGGCGAAGCGCGCCTCCCGACGACGGAGGCGTTTGAGGGCACGGCGTGCGGAGGTGGTGCGTTTGGCCTGCAACTTGCGCCGCAATGCCCGCATCCCGGCCCGATGGCGGTTGAGGCGGCGTCCGGCCGCGCGAACCTCGTCGGCGGTGGTGGTGATGTTGACGATGCCCAGGTCGACACCGAGCCACCCGGCCGGCTCCGACAGCTCCGGTTCCGGCACGTCGATCGTGGCGATCAGGAACCACATGCCGTCCCGGAACACCTGGTCGGACTAGCCCCGCCGATGCTCGCGCAGCAGATCCAGGTGGTCGCCTCGGCCGGTGAACCGCACGCCCTTCAGGCGTCCACACACGGTCCAGATCGACACCGTGCGCTCGTCGTGGTCCCACGACAGGCAGCGGTCGTCGAACGCCTGGGCCGCATCCGGTCGGAACCGGACCGGCGCCGACCCGGCCTTGACCCGCCGCGCGATCCCTCCGGGCCGAGGTTGCCGGCCCGGAGATTGCCGGTCAGCGTGGTGTAGGCGTCGGCAACCTTGCGGATCACGTGCAGCGCCGGCTGCGCGGACAACCCGAACTCCGCTTTCACCTGCGCGTAGAGCAGCTTCTGCAAGCCACGGCGCGAGTACACGTCGCGTTCGCGGGCGAGTACCGACACCCGGTCGGCCGCCGCATTCGCCGCGTGGAGGGCGGACGTCAGCGCCGCCGTCTGGTCCGGCGTCGGCAGCAGCCGCGCTCACCGACACGCTCCTCACGCGATGTGAGGTGATCATGCTCGAGGTGTGCGCCGGGTTCGACGCCGAGCTGCGCGAGTTCAACGGCGAGACCGACCACGTGCACCTCCTCGTCCAATACCCGCCCAGCGTCGCGCTGTCCCGCCTGGTCAACAGCCTCAAAGGCGTCTCCGGCCACCACCTGCGCCGCGAGTACCCCGACCACATCCGGCAGTACCTAGGGGGCAACCACGTCTGGTCGCCCTCCTACTTCGCCACCTCCTGCGCAGGTGCACCACCCGACATCGTCAAGCACTACATCCAGCGACAGAAACGACCGGACTGAAACCTGCCTGCAACGACAGGACCGCAACCACCGGATCGCATTCCTCCCGGCCGTGAACGGCCGGGATCCCTGCGATTAGCGCGTTGAAAACAGGGGCCCTCCGCGGGGGACGCCTGCGAAGCGGACTTGCGGCCTGGGGCAGATCACTCGCCCGCTCGACCCGGGCCGCGTCGACTCGCCCCGCTCAACCTGGCCCGCTCACCACGCCCGCCGTTGCCTGCCGACGCCGGCGAGCTCGGCACACCGGACCACCGCAGAGCTAAGCCAGGCGGCGCGCGAAGAGCATCGCGCTCGGTTTGCTCTCGTCCGGGTCGAGCAACGTCTGCGCCTCGACCACGAACCCGGCCTCACGCAGCCAGGCCCCCACCCGTTCAGGCCGCCGACGGTGGATGTAGACGTTCATCGGATGACCGCCGTAGCCCTCCGTCTTCAGGTGTGACGCGTCCCCGACGTGGAAGCCGAGCAGCAGCGGCCCGCCAGGACGAAGCACCCGCCGGAAGTGCGCGAACACCCCCGGAACCTCCTCGTCCGGCACGTGGATCAGCGACCACCACGCGAGCAGCCCGGCGACCGACCCGTCGGCGAGGTCCAGGTCCGTCATCGACCCGACCTCGAACCGCACGCCGGGGTGGTCACGCCGAGCCGCCTCGACCATGCCCGGCGACAAGTCGACACCGAAGGCGTCGGCCCCCAGCCCGCGCAGGTGCGCGGTGACGTGCCCGGGGCCGCAGCCGACGTCCGCCACCGGCCCACCACCCGCCGCTGCCACCGTGTCCGCGAACAACGCCAGAGCCGACATCAAGTGCGGGTACTTGGCCAAGCCGTCGCGCAGCATGTCCGCATAGCTCTCCGCGACCGTGTCGTACGAGGTCCTGGTGTCGGCCAACCAGCCGTCAACGCTCATGGCCGACACCGTATTCACCCCGACATCACGCCCTGCCGACGATCAGGCCCGACTGGTCGTCCAGCACGTCGACCCGCACCGTGTCACCGTCCCGCACGTCCCCGGCCAGCAGTTCCTTCGCCAGCTGATCACCGATGGACGACTGCACCAGCCGCCGCAACGGCCGAGCCCCGTACACCGGGTCGAAGCCGTTCAACGCCAGCCACTCACGCGCGGCGGGGGTGACTTCCAGGGTCAGGCGACGTTGCGCAAGACGACGGGCGAGGCGTTCGACCTGGATCTCCACGATCGAGGTCAGCTCCTCGGTGGCCAGCGAGTGGAACACCACCACGTCGTCCAACCTGTTCAGGAACTCCGGCTTGAAGTGCGTCCGGACCACCGACATGACCGCGTCACTGCGCTGCCGCTCGTTCAGGTTGGCGTCGGCGATGACGTGCGACCCGAGGTTCGACGTCAGCACCAGGATGGTGTTGCGGAAGTCGACCGTGCGACCCTGGCCGTCGGTGAGCCTCCCGTCGTCCAACACCTGGAGCAGCACGTCGAACACGTCCGGGTGGGCCTTCTCGACCTCGTCCAGCAGCACGACCGAGTAAGGCCGGCGGCGCACGGACTCGGTGAGCTGACCGCCCTGGTCGTACCCGACGTAACCGGGGGGCGCGCCGACGAGCCGGGCCACCGAGTGCTTCTCGGAGTACTCGCTCATGTCGATCCGGATCATCGCCCGCTCGTCGTCGAACAGGAACTCCGCCAGCGCCTTGGCCAGCTCCGTCTTGCCGACGCCGGTCGGTCCGAGGAACAGGAACGAGCCGGTCGGCCGGTCCGGGTCCGCCACGCCCGCACGGGTCCGCCGGACCGCGTCCGACACCACCCGGACCGCCTCGGCCTGGCCGACCACGCGCTTGGCCAGCTCGTCCTCCATGCGCAGCAGCTTCGCCGTCTCGCCTTCGAGCAGCCGACCCGCCGGAATGCCCGTCCACGCGGAGACCACGTCGGCCACGTCGTCCGGGCCGACCTCCTCCTTCAGCATCACGGCGGCGCCCTGCGTGGTGCGGGTGGCCGCCTCCAGCTCCTTCTCCAACGCCGGGATGCGCCCGTACCGCAGCTCGGCGGCCCGGCCCAGGTCACCGTCCCGCTCGGCCCGCTCCGACTCGCCGCGCAGCTGCTCCAGCTGCTCCTTGAGGTCGCGGACCTTCTCGATCGAGCCCTTCTCGTTCTGCCAGCGGGCGGTCAGCCCGGCCAGCGTCTCGCGCTGCTCGGCCAGCTCGGCTCGCAGCGCGGCGAGGCGTTCCACCGAGGGCGCGTCCGACTCCTTGGCCAGCGCCATCTCCTCGATCTCCAGCCGGCGCACCGCGCGTTCGACCTCGTCGATCTCGACCGGCCGGGAGTCGATCTCCATGCGCAGCCGGGACGCCGACTCGTCCACCAGGTCGATCGCCTTGTCGGGGAGGAAGCGGGCGGTGATGTACCGGTCGGAGAGGGTGGCGGCGGCGACCAGGGCGGCGTCGGTGATGCGCACGCCGTGGTGCACCTCGTACCGGTCCTTGAGGCCGCGCAGGATGCCGATGGTGTCCTCGACGGACGGCTCGCCGACGAAGACCTGCTGGAAGCGGCGTTCCAGGGCGGCGTCCTTCTCGATGTGCTCGCGGTACTCGTCCAACGTGGTCGCGCCGACCATCCGCAGCTCGCCGCGGGCCAGCATCGGCTTGATCATGTTGCCCGCGTCCATGGCGGACTCGCCCGTAGCGCCCGCGCCGACGATCGTGTGCAGCTCGTCGATGAACGTGACGACCTGGCCGGCGGAGTCGGTGATCTCCTTCAGCACGGCCTTCAGCCGCTCCTCGAACTCGCCCCGGTACTTCGCGCCCGCCACCATCGAGCCGAGGTCGAGCGCGACGACCTTCTTGCCGCGGAGGCTCTCGGGCACGTCGCCGGCGATGATCCGCTGGGCCAGGCCCTCGACGATGGCCGTCTTGCCCACGCCGGGCTCGCCGATCAGGACCGGGTTGTTCTTCGTGCGACGGGACAGGACCTGCACGACGCGGCGGATCTCGGTGTTCCGGCCGATGACCGGGTCCAGCTCGCCCTTGCGGGCGCGTTCGGTCAGGTCGACGCCGTACTTCTCCAACGCCTTGTAGGTGCCCTCCGGATCCGGGCTGGTGACGCGGGCCGAGCCGCGGACCTTGCCGAACGCCTCCTTGAGGGATTCGGGGGTCGCGCCGTGGCGACGCAGCAGGTCGGCGACCTGGCCGCCGTGGTGGGAGAGGCCGACGAGCAGGTGCTCGGTGGACACGTACTCGTCACCCATCTCAGTGGCGAGTTCCTGCGCCTTGCCCAGCACCCGGGCCGCCTCGCGGGAGAACTGGGGCGCGGACACGGAGGAGCCGCTGGCCGCGGGCAGGCCCCTGGAGATCTGGTCGAGTTCCTTGTGCACCTGCGTCGGGTCCGCGCCGACGGCGGACAGGAGGGGCGCGGTCAGGCCGTCGCCCTGGGCCAGGAGGGCGCCGAGGAGGTGGACCGGGCCGACGTCGGGATTGCCCGCGATGGTCGCCGCCTGCACGGCGGCGGACACGGCCTGCTGGGTCTTCGTGGTCGGGTTGAAAGCGTCCATTCCTCACCTCGGTCGGTGTTCGTGCGCGCGTTGGCCAGCGTTCCGCACCAGCCGTCATCCCGCTCAACGTCAGAAAAGTTGAGTCAGTTCCGCTCAACCTAGTGGAAGTGTGTGGTGTGGGCCACGGCCCGGCGCGGCGTGACGGCGGCCGTGAAACTCGGGTGCAGCCGAGAGGTCCGCACATGAGGATCTGGGCATGAGTTCCCTCGTGCACCACATCACGGTCGACTGCAAGGACGCTTACGCGCTGGCGCAGTTCTGGAGCCAGGTCACCGGGCAGCCGGTGAGCGACGAAGACCAGCCGGGTGACCCCGAAGCGCTCGTCGAACTGCCGGAAGGGCCGGGACTGCTGTTCATCCAGGTCCCGGAGGGCAAGACGGTCAAGAACCGGGTCCACCTCGACCTCCGTCCCGACATCGCTCGGGATGCCGAAGTGGAGCGGCTGCTCGGGATCGGGGCGACGTTGGTCGACGACCAGCGCCGGCCGAACGGTCGCGGGTGGGTCGTGCTGGCCGATCCGGAGGGCAACGAGTTCTGCGTCGAAGTCAGCGCAGCGGAGCGTGCCGCACTCTCCTGACGCCGTCACCCACATGTCGCAGCGGGTTGTCCACACCTGTGCCTGAGTTGTCCACAATTCGCAGGTGAGCATCCACAGGCCGGTGCGGCAACCCGCACTTGCGCGGTCCGCCGGCCGCCACTGGGGTGAACGTCCCGCCCGTCGCGCTCACCGGCGGGCGGAGCGTCTCAACCGGCCGTCTCAGCTGGACGCTGGGAGCGATCCCGGACACGGTCGCGTGCGCAGTCGTGCGCGTTGCGTGGGCAAGCCGTTCACCTGGGAGTGGGCGATGAGCAGCGCATTAGGTATACGTGGAGGGGAATGTCCACCCTTTCGCCGGAGCCGTGCGTAACCCGCTGTAACCGCACTGCACTCGAAGGTGGCATCAAGGAACCGACCGGCCAGTTGGCGGGTTAGTGTCGCCTCGTCGGGGATGGAAGCTTGACGAGGACGTAGCGCCCTTGCTGGCGCCGCCAGAAACGTGGAGACTGCGCCCGGACCATGACTGCGAACGCTGTGTTGAGCCCCATCCCAAGCCCCCCACACCGAGAACCTCCTCCTGGTGTCACCGCTATGGTGCGGATGATCCGGGAGAGCTTCGCGGTGGTGGAGCCGCGCCAGGACGAAGTCGCGAAGTTCTTCTACGGCATGCTCTTCAGTCTCGCGCCGGCGACCCGTGAAATGTTCCCCGCGAACATGGAGGTCCAGCGCAGCCGACTGCTGCGCGCCCTGGTCCACGTCGTGCAGATGGTGGACCGCCCGGACGACCTGATCCCGTTCCTCCGCCAACTCGGGCGTGACCACCGCAAGTTCGGTGTCGTCAACGTGCACTACGAGTCGGTCGGCATGGCGCTGCTGTCGGCGGTCAAGAAGTTCGCCGGACCGGCGTGGACGCCGCAGGTCGAGATGGCCTGGGCCGAGGCGTACACGATCATGGCGCGGGCCATGCAGGAGGCCGCGGCCGCCGACGACGGGCCTGCGTACTGGCACGCGACCGTGCTGGAGCACCAGCGGGTGAGCTGGGACCTGGCCGTCGTGCGGTTGCAGCCCGATCACCCGGTCGGGTACCAGGCCGGTCAGTACGTCAGCGTGGAGACGCCGCAGCGCGCGCGGCTGTGGCGGTACTACTCGCCCGCCAACGCGCCGCGCGACGACGGCATCATCGAGTTCCACATCCGTTCGGTCGAGGGCGGGTGGGTGAGCCGGTCGATCGTCGGGCACACGCAGCCCGGTGACGTGTGGCGCATCGGTCCGCCGATGGGCCGCCTGAGCGTCGACCGCAAGAGCGGGCGGGACGTGCTGATGGTCGCCGGTGGGACCGGTGTGGCGCCGATGCACGCGATCATCGACGAGATGGCGCAGTGGGGCGAGAACCCGCGCGTGCACCTGTTCATGGGTGGGCGGACGCGGGAGGACCTGTACGACTTGGACAACCTCCAGCGGTTCGCCATGACCAACCCGTGGCTGACCGTCGTGCCGGTGCTGGAGTCGGATCCGGGTGCGCGCGGTGTCGAGCAGGGCACGCTGGCCGACGTGGTCACGCGGTACGGGGCGTGGGAGGAACGGGACGTGCTGGTGTGCGGCTCGCCGTCGATGATCCGGGCGACCGTGTCGCGGATGCTCGTCGCCGGGACGCCACTGGACCGGATCAAGTACGACCCCTTCACCCTGGACTGACCCGCTAGCACCGGTTCACGCGCCCGTCGCGCCGATTCGCGCCAGTTCACCTGGTCGCGTCGGTTCGAGCCGTGCCTGCGCGCCGGTAGGCGCACGCGGTTCACGCGTGGGTTCTCGCGGTTCACGCGTGGGTTCTCGCGGTTCACGCGTGGGTTCTCGCGGTTCACGCCGTCCGTCGCGCCGGTTCACGCACGCGGTTCAGGTCCGCCGGGGGTCAGGTCTGCAGGGTCAGGCGCGCAGGGTCAGGCGCGGTCAGGCGCGCGGAGTCAAGCGGGACCCGACCACGCCGCGCCGAGCACCGCCGCCAGCGTCTCGGGCCTGCTGGTCTGCGGACAGTGGCCACCGTCGACCTCGATCGCGTCGACCCCGAGCCGTTCCCGCGCGGCCCGGCGCATCCAGGACGGCCGCAGCGTGCGGTCCTCGCGGGGCAGGACGTAGGTCGACGGCACGTCCGGCAGCTCGTGGACCTCGCGGTACGTCGCGGCGGGGTAGAAGAGGCGGAGGGACCGCAGGCCGGCGCGCACCCCGGCCAGGTCGCAGTCGTGGAACAGGAAGTACGCGGCCACCACCGGGTCCGCAGTGGGCGGGTCGGTGAGGGCGCGCCACTCCGGGTTGAACATCTCGCCGGTGTCGGCGGCGAGCTCGTCGGCCAGGGACACGGGGCCGGGGATCATCGCGGCGATCCAGGCCAGGTGGGACGCGGCGACGGCGCGGGCGATGGCGGGCATCAGCAGGCCGGCGCCGGAGTGGCCGACCAGGACCGGGGCGAGCATGTCGCCCGCCTGCGCGCGGGCGATCGCGGCGTAGTCGACGGCGCGCAGCTCAGGCTGGTCCGTGGGCAGGTCGACGGCGACGGTGCGGTGGCCACGGCGGCGGAGGAGGTCCTCGACGGGGCGCCAGGCGGTCGGCGACTGGGTGGTGCCGTGCACGAAGACGTAGTCCACGGCTCCAGTGTGGCCGCGGGTTCGGCGTCGCGGGGTTCCTCATGGTTTAACCGAGTAACGGGAACAGTGTTTCCGTACATATTTCGGCCATGATCACCCCATTGGGCGACGCCGCCGGTCAGCGTTTGTTCGGTTTCCAGACGACCAGGGCGGTCTCGTGGCGCACCGGGACCAGGTCACGGCGGTACGACGCGTGGACCGAGGCTGCGGCGTGCTCGGCGGCGGCCATGGCGGACGCGAGCTGTTCCGCCAGCTCGTTCACCTGGGCGCGCAGCGCGCCGACCTCGTTCTCCAGCTCGATGATCCGCTTGACCCCGGCGAGGTTGACGCCCTCCTCCTGCGAGAGGCGCTGCACCTCCCGCAGCAGCACGATGTCGCGCATCGAGTACCGGCGCCCACCGCCGGAAGTGCGGCCCGGCGACACCAGACCCAGCCGGTCGTAGGACCGGAGGGTCTGGGCGTGCAAGCCGGACAACTGGGCCGCCACGGAGATGACGAAGAACGGGGTGTCCTCGTCGGTGCCGGGCGGGAACGGGAAGCTCACACCGACCTCTTCTCCAACAGGGCGTTGAGCTCAGCGCGCGGGTCGTGCTTCGCCGTCGCCGACGCGTAGTTCTCCAACGCCTCCCGTGCTGCGGCGTCCGTGTTGTTCGGCACCGCCACGTTCAGCGTGATGAGCAGGTCGCCGACCTGTCCGTCGCGCTTGGCGATGCCCTTGCCCTTGGCCCGCAGCACCCGGCCACTGGCCGTGCCCGCGGGAACCTTCAGAGTCACCTTGCCCTCAAGCGTGGGCACGGTCAACGTCGTGCCGAGCGCCAACTCGGGGAACGTCACCGGCACGGTCAGCGTCAGGTCGTTGCCCGAACGCCCGAAAAGCGGGTGCGGGTTGACGTGGACGCGCACGAACAGGTCGCCGTTCGGCCCGCTGTTGCGCCCCGGCTCACCCTGCCCGGCCAACCGGATCCGCTGACCGTCGTCCACGCCCGGAGGGATGCGGATGGTCAACGTGCGGCTCTTCGTGCTCACGCCGTCGCCGCCGCACTCCGGGCACGGGTCGTCCACGATCCGCCCGGTGCCCCGGCAGTCGGTGCACGGCTCGGAGAACGCGAACGCGCCCTGGCTGCGGGTCACCAGACCGGCGCCACCGCAGTTCGCGCACGTCCGGGGCGTCGTGCCGGGACGCGCGCCGGAACCGGAGCAGGTGCCGCAGGCCGCCGGGCTGGACAGGCGCATGGGCACGGTCGCGCCCTTGACGGCCTCGGTGAAGTCGATCCGCACGTCGGTCTCGACGTCCTCGCCGCGCCGCGGTCTGGTCGCCGACCCCGCCGTGCCGGCCCGGCGGTTGAACAGGCCGCCGAGCAGGTCGCCGAGCCCGCCCATGCCGCCGGGCTGCTGCGCGCCCGCGCCCTGGCGGCCGAACAGGTCGCCGACGTCGAACCCGCTGCCGGTGCCGAACCCGCCGGGGAACCCGCCGCCTCCGGAGAAGAGGCGGCGGGCCTCGTCGTACTGCTTGCGCTTCGCGGTGTCCGACAGCACGCCGTACGCCTCGGACACCGCCTTGAACCGCGCCTCGGCCTTGGCGTCACCGGGGTTGGCGTCGGGGTGCAGCACCCGCGCCAACTTCCGGTACGCCTTCTTGATGTCGTCGGCCGAAGCGTCGGAGGTGACGCCCAGCTCGCGGTAGAAGTCCTTCTCGATCCAGTCACGAGCGCTCACGGACGCCGCCCCCCTTCATCAATCCTGCTGGTGCTGCTCTTCGGCGGACTTCTCGGCGGACTCCGACGCGGGCTTGCCGGCGGACTGGTCGGCGGACTCCTCGACCGGCTCGGCCACGGGCTCGGCGACGGACACGGGCGCGGGCTCGGAACCCGGCTCGTGATCGGTCACCGCGACCAGCGCGGGCCGCAGCACGCGCTCGCCGAACCGGTAGCCGCGACGCAGCACGGCGGTGACGGTCGGCCCGCTGACGTCCGGGGACGTGCTGTGCTGCACGGCCTCGTGGACGGACGGGTCGAACTCCTCACCCTCGTGCCCGAACGGCGCCAGACCGGTGCCGTGCAGCGCGCCGACCAGCTTGTCGGCCACCGCCTTGAACGCGCCGGTCAGGTCACCGTGCGCGCCGGCCCGCTCGATGTCGTCCAGCACGGACAGCAGCTCGCCGGCCACCTGCGCCTTGGCGGTGGTGATCACCACTTCCCGGTCGCGGTCGACGCGCTTGCGGTAGTTGGCGTACTCCGCAGTCAACCGCTGGAGGTCGGCGGTCCGCTCGTCCAGCTGCGCCTTCAGCTCGACGCTCGGGTCGGTCACGGCCTGGGCCGGGTCCGGCAGGTCGGGGGCGGCGTGCTTGCCGCCACCCGCCGGGCCGGACGCCGAACCGGGCTCCGAGTCCGAGAGCGAGCCCGACACAGAGTCCGGCACGGAATCCGACGCAGAGCCGGACGCAGAGCCGGACTCGGGGCCGGTCTCAGCGCCGTTCTCCGCGCCCGACCCGGCACCTGTCTGGGCGCCCGCCTGGGCACCCGTCGACTCGGCCGGCGTCTCCTCGGGCGACGGGGTGCGCATCTCACCGGTGTCCGGGTCGACGCGCCTGCGGTCGCGCACCACGACGTGGGGCTGTTCCTCGGGCTTGGTCACTTCTTCTCGTCCTCGTCGACGATCTCCGCGTCCACGACGTCGTCGGCCTTGGGCGCGTCACCGGTGGGCGCACCACCGGCGGCACCGGCCGCGTCGGCCGTGGGGGCGTTGGCGTACAGGGACTGGCCGATGGCCTGGGACTCCGTGGCCAGCTTCTCCACCGCGGCGCGGATCGTGGCGATGTCCTCGCCCTTCAGCGCCTCGGTGGTCTCGGCGACGGCCACGTTGACCTTGTCCTTGACCTCGGCCGGGATCTTGTCCTCGTTCTCCTTGAGGACCTTCTCCGTCTGGTAGACCAGCGTCTCGGCCTGGTTGCGGACCTCGGCCTCGTCGCGGCGGCGCTTGTCCTCCTCCGCGTGCGCCTCGGCGTCCTTGATCATCCGCTCGATGTCGTCCTTCGGCAGCGCGGAGCCGCCGGTGATCGTCATCCGCTGCTCCTTGCCCGTGCCCATGTCCTTCGCGGACACGTGCACGATGCCGTTCGCGTCGATGTCGAAGGTGACCTCGATCTGCGGGACGCCGCGCGGCGCGGGCGGCAGGCCGGTCAGCTCGAACATGCCGAGCTTCTTGTTGTCCCGGGCGAACTCGCGCTCACCCTGGAAGACCTGGATCTGCACGGACGGCTGGTTGTCGTCGGCCGTGGTGAAGATCTCCGAGCGCTTGGTCGGGATCGTCGTGTTCCGCTCGATGAGCTTGGTCATCACGCCGCCCTTGGTCTCGATGCCCAGGGACAGCGGGGTGACGTCGAGCAGCAGGACGTCCTTGACCTCGCCCTTCAGCACACCGGCCTGGAGGGCGGCGCCGATCGCGACGACCTCGTCCGGGTTCACGCCCTTGTTCGGCTCACGGCCGCCCGTCAGCTCCTTGACCAGCTCGGCCACGGCGGGCATGCGGGTGGAGCCACCCACGAGCACCACGTGGTCGATGTCGCCGACGCTGACGCCGGCGTCCTTGATCACGTTGTTGAACGGCGAGCGGGTGCGCTCCAGCAGGTCGTTCGTGATGCGCTGGAACTCGGCGCGCGACAGCGTCTCGTCCATGAACAGCGGGTTCTTGTCCGAGTCCACGGTGATGTAGGGCAGGTTGATGGAGGCGTTGTTCGAGCTGGACAGCTCGATCTTCGCCTTCTCGGATGCCTCGCGGATCCGCTGCAACGCCATCTTGTCCTTGGTCAGGTCGATGCCGTTGGTCTGCTTGAACCGCTCGACCAGCCAGTCGACGACGCGCTGGTCCCAGTCGTCGCCACCGAGGTGGTTGTCACCGGAGGTCGCCTTGACCTCGACCACGCCCTCGGCCAGCTCCAGCAGCGAGACGTCGAACGTGCCGCCACCGAGGTCGAAGACCAGGATGGTCTGCTCCTTGTCGCCCTTGTCGAGGCCGTAGGCCAGGGCGGCGGAGGTGGGCTCGTTGACGATGCGCAGCACGTTGAGGCCCGCGATCTGCCCGGCCTCCTTGGTGGCCTGGCGCTGGGCGTCCTCGAAGTAGGCCGGGACGGTGATCACCGCGTCGGTGATCTCCTCGCCCAGGTACGCCTCGGCGTCACGCTTCAGCTTCATCAGCACACGCGCGCTGATCTCCTGCGGCGTGTACTTCTTGCCGTCGATGTCGTCCGTCTTCCAGTCCAGGCCGATGTGGCGCTTGACGGACCGGATGGTGCGGTCGACGTTGGTCACCGCCTGGTTCTTGGCGGGCTGACCGGTGAGCACTTCGCCGTTCTTGGCGAAGGCCACGATGGACGGGGTGGTACGCGACCCTTCGGAGTTGGCGATCACCGTCGGCTCGCCACCCTCGAGAACGGCGACGACGGAGTTGGTCGTCCCAAGGTCGATGCCGACCGCTCGCGCCATTGGATTCCTCCTGGTAGTGCGTGTGTGAGAGCCCCGCGTTGAGCGGCACCGGCTCAAGTTTGCCAGTACTGGCGGACTTGAGTCCACCCGGCTCAATCTTTCTGCCTGTCCAACGGCCGGGGGCGTTCCGGTGTTCCCGGGGCGGCGTGATCCGGGACACTCGTGGCATGGACTCACCCGCCGACATGACGGCCGCCGTCAGCCCGGTCGATGCAGGCGCTCACCGGGCGCACGCTGGACGAATGGGTCGCGCTGGTCGAGCAGACCTCACTCGATCCAGTGGACCGGAAGGCCGTCCGGGCGTGGCTGCGGGACGTGCACGGCGTGCCGCAGAACTCGCAGTGGGCGATCGCGGACGCGGCGGCGCGGCGGGCCGGGTGGGTCGAGCCGACGTTCACGGAGTACGTCGAGTCGCAGTACTCGGGGCGCAAGGAGGTGCTGCGGCCGTTGTTCGACCGGATCGCGACGCTGGTCCTCGGGTTGGGCGAGGACGTGCGGGCCGAGGGTCGGGCGACTTACGTGCCGTTCGTGCGGGGCCGGCAGTTCGCGGCGGTGCAGGCGTTGGCGTCGCGGATCGACCTGGGACTGCGGTTCACGTCCGCGCCGGACAGCGCGCGGTTGACGCCCGGCGGCCCCGGCCAGTCGACCCACAAGGTGTCGCTGACCGGGGCCGACGAGGTGGACGGCGAGGTGGAGGCGTTGCTGTTGGCGGCGTACGAGCAGAACGCCTAGACGGTGTGCAGCGTGACATCGCCGCTGCCGGCGCGCAGGAACAGTTCGGCGGAGGCGTTCGGGTCGTTCGTGACGCCGACCTCCTTGTCGCCGCTGTCCGCGTCCACGTTCACCTTGTAGGCGCCCTTCGGGACCTTGACGGTGAGGTTGCCGCTGCCCGACTCGGCGCGCACCGAGAGCGCGGCGGCCATCTGCACCTCGACGTCACCGGAGTTGCTGTCCACCGTCACCGCGCCGCGCATGTTCGCCAGCCGGGCGTTGCCGGAGCCGATCACGGTCTGCGAGTCGCCGCCGACGTCGGCCACGTCCAGGTCACCTGAGCCGATGTCGACGCGGACCACGCCGGCGACGTCGCGGACGGTCGCGTTGCCGGAGCCGACCTCGACCTCGACGGCGGCCACGCCTTCGAGCTGGACGTCACCGGAGTCGTTGAGGCCGGTGATCCGGACGTCCTTCGAGGGGACGGTGACCTCGTAGTCCACCGAGCAGCGGTTGCCGCAGCCGTCGAGGACCAGGGTGGAACCCTCCATGCGGTGGCTGACGCCCTCGGGCTTGTTCTCGTCCTTGGGGTACGCGACGTACCGCCGGATCTCGGTGTCACCCCCGCCGCCGGCGCGGCTGCGGACCACGACGTTGCCCGAGCCGTTCTGGAGCCGGACCTCGGTCACCTGGTCGGTCACCGGGTGCTGGTCCCTGAAGCCCGACTGCACGAGCCGCACGCACGAGGTGAGCCCCACCGCCGCGGCCACCGCCACGACGGCCGCCAACGCGATCCCCTTTACCACCACTGCCCCCTCGAACCTCAATGTTGATGAGGTTCAAGGTAGGCGTGCCCGACCGGCCGTCACACCAGGAAGACCCCCGACCCCGTACGGGGGTTGGCCCTACCCCTCGACTCGACGACCGGCGGTTTCGCGGTGTCCCAGCGAACGGCTCGCCCCGCTCAGCGTGTTCTGAGCGTTGAATTCGGGGGTCCTGAACGTAGGACACGGTGGTCCTGAAGGTACGACTCACGCGTTCTGAACGTAGGACTCACGCGGAGGGGTGGGTCAGGCGAGGGATTCGACGACTGTGCGGAGGGCGGGAGCGGAGCGGGCCGGGTCGCTGAGGAAGCGCTGCGAGGCGATCACGTGCGTCTCGGTCATCCGCTCCCACACCAGGCCCTGCACGGGCACCTCTGTGATCACCAGGCGGAACGGCTTCACGTACCGCCCGATACGGCTCTCCACGCCGCGCACCACCTCGCCGATCGGCAACGCGCCCCGCGACTTCACGTGCCGGTGTTCGTACGCCACCGCAGCCGCCCCAAGGGCCATCACCGCGGCCCGCAACCCGGGCCGGATCTGCAACGACGGCCCGGCCGGATCATCCGGCGCACCACCCGGCAGATCGGCACGGGCGTGGTCGAGCACGTCCGCCCACCAGCCCAGCCACTCCTCGGCCGCCGCCACGCGGTCCACCCCCGGCGGCACCACCACCGGCACCGACGGGTCCAGCCCGGGCAGTTCGGGGACGGTGTCGACCGAGAGCGCGAGCGTGTCACGGATGAACAGCGCGGTGTTGACCGTCTGACTCGTCCCGTGCGACACCTGCCACGACTCACGACCGGCGAACCTCATGCCACCAGTGTCCCGCGTGAAGGTCATCCGCCAAGCATCAGAAGGGACACAACGGGCTCCAAATCCTGCGCCATTGGGGGGAAATCCGCGATCAGCGCCTGGATCAGCAGCCCGTCGAGGCCCGCGAGGAGCGCCCGCAGCGCCACCGGGTCCCACGGCCCGACGACTTCCGCCATGAGCGAGATCCACCGACGTGCCGCCGGACGGAGCTCGGGTCGGCGGGCCGCCAGCAGGTACAGCTCGTACTCCGCGAGCGTCCTCCCGCGGTGCTCGCCGGCGGCGTCCGCGATGAACCGCGCCACCGCCGCCGGCGTCAGCTCCACGTTGCGGAAGCTCGAAGCCATCTGATCGGCCGACCACGTCAGCGTCGCGATCAGCAAGTCGTCCAACGTCGCGTAGTAATAGGTGGGCGACGTCGTCGGCACGCCTGCCTCACGCGCCACGGACCGGTGGCTCACCCCGGCCACGCCATCCCGTTCGACGACCCGCAGCGTGGCTTCCAGGATCGCCTGCCGACGCCGGTCGCCGCGCGCACGCCGGCCGTCAGGCGCTCGCACCGCTGCCCAGCTCGATGGCCACCACGCCGGCGATCACGAGCACCAGCCCGACGACCACCGTGGCGTTCAACGGCTCCTTGAACAGCACGACCCCGATCCCCGCGACCGCCGCGATCCCGAACGCGCACCAGATCGCGTACGCCACGCCGATCGGCATCCCGAGTTCCAGCACCTTCGCCAACGCCCCGAACGCGATCACGTACCCCACGACGACGACCGCGGACGGGATCGGCTTGCTGAAGCCCTCGGACAACTTGAGCGAAACAGTGGCGGTGACCTCCCCGATGATCGCCACGGCCAGCGCCAGGTACACGAGCACGCGTCCACCCCCAACAAGTTGAACGTCTGTTCCACAATCGTACCGCCCGTATGTGATCGGCCACGTCCAAGTGGTTACCGGCCAGTAATCGGGCGTAGGCTGCCGCTCCAGGAGAACGGACGAGAAAGGCCGCCACCACAATGGGAGCCCTCCAGCTCACCCTCGGCGCCATCGGCGTCGCCGTCAGCGTGTACGCCTGGGGCCTGTTCGTCGCCGGTGTCCTGCGGATGATCAAGATCATCCGACTGGGGCAGCCCGACGCGACCCGCAACGGGCCGTTCGTGCCCCGCATGCGCACCCTGATCGTGGAGTTCGTCGCGCACACCAGGATGGCCAAGCTCCGCAAGGTCGCGCCCTGGCACTGGATGGTGATGTGGGGCTTCCTGATCGGCTCCGCGGCGCTGTTCGAGGCCTACGGCGAGGTCTTCTACCCCGGCTTCCACTGGCCGATCATCGGCACCTGGTCGCTCTGGTCGCTGCTGGTCGAACTGCTCGGCGTCGGCACCGTGGTCGGCGGTGTCGCCCTGGCGATCATCCGCCAGCTCAACCACCCGCGCCGCGCCGACCGGCTGTCCCGGTTCGCGGGCTCCGACTTCAAAGCCGCGTACTTCGTCGAAGCGGTCGTGATCATCGAGGGCCTGGGCATCCTCGGCGTGAAGGCGTTCAAGCAGTCCTCCGGCCTGGAGGACCCACCGCTGTGGTCGTCGTTCGTGACCGCGCCGCTGGCCGAGATCCTGCCGTCGAACCCGGACTGGGTCTCGATCATGGCGATCATCAAGCTGCTGTCCGCCATGGTCTGGCTGGTCGTGGTGGCGAAGAACCTGACCATGGGCGTCGCCTGGCACCGGTTCAGCGCGTTCTTCAACATCTACTTCAAGCGCGAGGACGACGGCGGTGTCGCGCTCGGCGCGCTGAAGCCGATGATGAGCGGCGGCAAGGTCCTCGACCTGGAGGAAGCCGACCCCGACAAGGACGTGTTCGGCGTCGGCAAGGTCGAGGACTTCTCGTGGAAGGGCTGGCTGGACTTCAGCACCTGCACCGAGTGCGGTCGCTGCCAGTCCCAGTGCCCGGCGTGGAACACCGGCAAGCCGTTGTCCCCGAAGCTCCTCATCACCCAGCTCCGCGACCACGCGTTCGCCAAGGCGCCGTACCTGCTCGCCGGCGGCAGCAAGGACATGGCGGGCGACGAGGTCGGCCTGACGAGCGACAAGTACGAGGACTACAAGAAGCGCCTCGAATCCATCGACGTGCTGGCGATGGCCGAGTCGGAGCGCCCGCTGGTCGGCACCGCGGACGAGCTGGGCGTCATCGACCCCGAAGTGCTGTGGTCCTGCACGTCGTGCGGCGCGTGCGTCGAGCAGTGCCCGGTGGACATCGAGCACGTCGACCACATCGTCGACATGCGCCGCTACCAGGTGCTGATCGAGTCGAACTTCCCGTCCGAGCTGGGCGGCATGTTCAAGAACCTGGAGAACAAGGGCAACCCGTGGGGCCAGAACGCCAAGGACCGCCTGGCGTGGACCGAGGGCCTGGACTTCGACGTGCCGGTGTTCGACGGCGAGCTGGGTGACGCCGAGTACCTGTTCTGGGTCGGCTGCGCGGGCGCGTTCGAGGACCGGGCGAAGAAGACCACCCGGGCGGTGGCCGAGCTGCTGCACACCGCCGGCGTCAAGTACACCGTGCTGGGCCCGGAGGAGACGTGCACCGGCGACCCGGCGCGGCGTGCGGGCAACGAGTTCCTGTTCCAGATGCTGGCGCAGCAGAACGTCGAGGTGCTGAACACGGTCTTCGACGGTCGTGAGCCCGGCCAGCGCAAGGTCGTCGTGACGTGCGCGCACTGCTTCAACACGTTGGCGAACGAGTACCCGCAGGTGGGCGGCACGTTCGAGGTCGTGCACCACACGCAGTTGCTGAACAAGCTGGTGCGCGAGCGGCGGCTGGTGCCGGTGGCGGAGGTCGCGGAGGACATCACCTACCACGACCCGTGCTACCTGGGCCGGCACAACAAGATCTACGAGGCGCCGCGCGAGCTGGTCGGCGCGTCGGGCGCGACGTTGCGCGAGATGCCTCGCCACGGCGACCAGTCCATGTGCTGCGGCGCCGGTGGCGCCCGCATGTGGATGGAGGAGCGGATCGGCAAGCGCATCAACCTCGACCGGGTGGACGAGGCGCTGGGCACCGCGCCGTCGAAGATCGCGACGGGCTGCCCGTTCTGCCGGGTGATGTTGACCGATGGTGTGACGGCACGGCAGAACGAGGGCACGGCGGGATCGCACATCGAGGTCGTGGACGTGGCGCAGCTGCTGCTGACGTCCGTGCGCCGGGGCCAGGCCCTGGAGCGCGGCGACGTGCCGACGGACGAGACCCCCACCGGCACCCCGCTGCCGAACGAGGACAAGGCGCCGTCCAGCTAGTCCCTTGTGGCCGGTCTCTTTGGACGGCGAACGCCCCTCGGTCCTGTTCGGACCGAGGGGCGTTGTCGTTGTTCCAGAACTGGGGTTTCAGTCGGTGATGCGGTCGTAGACGAGGTTCAGGATCCAGCTCGTCAGTGCCACGATGATCGCGCCGAAGAACGCCGGCCAGAAGCCGCTGACGTCGAACGGCAGGCCCAGTTCGCCCGCCAGCCAGCCGGTGAGCCAGAACAGCAGCGCGTTCACCACCAGGCCGATCAGACCCAGCGTGACCAGGTAGAACAGGCAGCCGAAGAACTTCACCAGCGGCTTGACCACCGCGTTGACCAGACCGAAGAGCAGCGCGACGCCGATCAGCGTGCCGATCTTCGCCGGTGTCGACGCGCTCGATTCCAGGTCGATGCCGGGAATGAGCGTGGCGACCCAGACCGCCACCGCCGTCAGCAGTACGTGCACCAAAATGCCCATGCCGCAGGCTAACGGTGGTGGCGGCTGTCCAAAAGGGTCGGACGCGAGGGCCGTCACATCGCGCGGGACGTGCCGTCGCGCCCTAACGTCGGGCCATGGCACCTGACCAGTCGAAGGGCGGCGAGAGCACGGTCACCGTCCTGCTCGCGCTGGCGGTGAACCTGGCCATCGCGGTGATGAAGGCGATCGCCGGGGTGATCACCGGGTCGGCGGCGATGATGTCCGAGGCGGCGCACTCGGTCGCCGACACGTTCACCGAGGCCTTGTTGCTGACGGCGCTGCGCCGGTCCGCCCGGCCCGCCGACCGCAGGCACCCGTTCGGGTATGGGAAGGACCGGTACTTCTGGTCGCTGCTCGCGGCGGTGTCGATCTTCGTGTCGGGCGCGGTGTTCGCGTTCTACGAAGGTTTTCGGACGGTGTTCGGCGCGCCGGAAGAGCAGAACAGCCCGGTGGTCGGGTACGTCGTGCTGGCCGTCGCGTTCGCGCTGGAGTCGGTGTCGTGGACGCAGGCCGTGCGGCAGGTGCGGCGGGAGGCGCGGGCCGAGGAGCGGTCGATGCTCGCGTTCCTGCGGGTGTCGGACGACCCGACGGTGAAGACGGTGTTCCTGGAGGACTCGGCGGCGCTGGTCGGGCTGCTGCTCGCGTTCGGCGGGCTGGGGCTGCACCAGGTGACCGGGTCGTCGGTGTGGGACGGCGTGGCGTCGTTGGCGATCGGGGCGCTGCTCGCGTTCGCCGCGTACACGTTGGCGGCGACGAACCGTGGGCTGCTGATCGGCAGGCAGGCCGACCCGGTGCTGGTGCGGGCGGTGTGGTCGCAGCTGCGGGCGGCGCCGGAGGTGGAGCGGGTGGTGGACCTGCTGACGATGGCGGTCGGCACGGACCGGGTGCTGGTGTGCGCGCGGCTCGACTTCGACGACTCGTTGGGGGCCGCCGACCTGGAGCGCGCGTGCGTCCGCATAGACGCCGAACTACGCGCCGCGCACGTCGAGTTGGACGAGGTGTTCCTGGAGCCCGTGCCGCGGAACGACCCGGACCTGCGGTCGCGGGTGCTGGCCCGGTACGGGGAGCTGAAGCTCTAGCGCTCGGTGTTCTAGCCCTTGGCGCTCTAGCGCTTGGTGTCGGTGCGGTGGAAGTTGAGGTACGCGCGTGACGGCGTCGGACCGCGCTGGCCCTGGTAACGGGAGCCGGCCTGCGACGAGCCGTACGGGAACTCGGCCGCGCTGCTGAGCCGGAACAGGCACAGCTGGCCGATCTTCATGCCGGGCCAGAGGGTGATGGGCAGGTTGGCGACGTTCGACAGTTCGAGCGTGATGTGGCCCGAGAAGCCGGGGTCGATGAAGCCCGCGGTGGAGTGGGTGAGGAGGCCGAGGCGGCCGAGCGAGGACTTGCCTTCGAGGCGGCCCGCCAGGTCGTCCGGGAGGGTGACGAGCTCGAACGTCGAGCCGAGCACGAACTCACCCGGGTGGAGCACGAACGGCTCTTCGTCGGCCGGCTCTACCAGCGAGGTGAGGTCGTCCTGCTGCATCGCCGGGTCGATGTGCGTGTAGCGGGTGTTGTTGAAGACGCGGAAGAAGCGGTCCAACCGGACGTCGATGCTGGACGGCTGCACCATGACGTCGTCGAACGGCTCCAGCACCAGCCGGCCGGAGCCGACCTCCTTGCGCAGATCACGGTCGCTTAGCAGCACGGTGACAGCCTATGTGTATGATCGGGCACGCAACACGCGGGTGTAGTTCATTGGTAGAACGACAGCTTCCCAAGCTGTAGAGGCGGGTTCGATTCCCGTCACCCGCTCAAGTGAACGAAGGCCCAGGTCACGTCGACCTGGGCCTTCGTCGTAGTCGGGCCAGAACGTCACCGTGCTGTCTACGTGCGGTTAGTCGACCAGGGCCAGGACGCCAGCGGTGCCGTCATCCTCGCCATTTCCGCCGCCACGTTCCCGGTCGACCAGGCCGCTCAGACCGGCCGCGATCTCGCGAGACGCCTCTGTAGTCGCGTGCTGGTAGATCAGCGCCGCCCGAGGACTGTCGTGCCCCATCCGCGCATCAGGTTCCGCGTGCTGGCCTTGGTGCGCGCAGCCAAGGGTGTTCCCGGTGCTGGAGGTCGTGGAAGTGCAGGTGGGGCACGCTGATGTCAGCGACCGCCTTCTTCCAGCCGGTACGCAGGTTGAAGTCGCCCCGGCGCAGCGGGTTGCCACGCTGGCCCGTGAACACCCGGGCATCGGGAGCCGAGTCGGTGAACTCGTCCAGGTGAGCGAGCAGGTCAGCCCTGATCGCCTCCGGGATCGCGACGGACCGCAGGCCAGCTCGTGACTTGGGAGGGCCATAGACCAAGCCCCGACCGGGCAGCTCCACGAACGCCCCAGCGACGCGGACAGCACTCGCGTCCGGCGCGATGTCCATCCGCCTGGGAGCTGTGATCTCGTCCCACCGGAGCGTGGCGAACGCCGCCAGGAGCACGAAGTCCCGGTACCGCCGATCAGCCATCCGCGACGCCAGGTCGAACACCTGGGCCACGGTCAGCACCGGCCGTTCGTCCGGGTTCTCCGGGCCAGCGCCGCGCACCTGGCACAGGTTGCGCGGGATGATCCAGTCCTCGTTCGCCGCCGTCATCAGCACGGCCCGCAGCAGTCGGTACGCCTTGGCAGCCATCGACTGCGAGACGCCCGCAGCGAGCAAGCCCGCCCGCCACTTCCTGATCATGGGCGTGTCGAGATCATGGGTGTGTCGAGTTGGCCGAGCTGGAACGCGTCAAGGGGGGCAGATCCGGCCCAACAGGCCAGAATGGACGGAAGGTGTCCCCTTGACACGCGCGTTTGGGACGAGCCAGGTCGGAGGGATGACCCGAAACCCTCTGCTAGGACTTCAACCCTCCGTAAGCAGAAGGCGATACGGCCCCGTATTTTTCGTAGTAGAGCCGAGATCGGACGGGCAGGAAGGCTTGGATCCCATCCGTATGGTGGTAGATGGCGCAGCAAATGTCATCGTTCGACTACGCATTGAATGTGCAGCAGTGGCGAAACAAGCCGAAAGGCGGCCTAAAGGCGGCCCAATCAGAGTAGAGCGTGACCCCTCGTAGTCGCCCCGAGGTGGCTGATTGCAGGTGGATCGAGGAACGCGACAAGCTATGAGAGTAATCGAGCTCGCGCCGTTTCCTTCCACAGTCGCGGCGCGCGCTCTACTCCCCAGACCATCGAGGAGCAGTCCTAGCATGTATCACCTTGAACCTGTCACGGTAGCCGCCTTCGGCATGATATGGATGATCGTCACTGTTAGCGCCCTTGGAGCCGTTGCCGTGCTGTCCCCCCACCGATGGCAGCGACAGGCGGCACGTGACGTCCTCGTTCTCCTTCTCCGAGGACGATCCTGACGCACAGGTACCTGTGTCGAGGCAGGCATCCAACGAGCGTCCACCTGGCAGCCACCGCAAGCCCTACCCGCCGAACGCCGCTCGCACTACTTCATCGACCTGGCGAGAGCCCAACTCGACCTCGGCCACCACGAAGACGCCTACCTCTGCCTGCAAGCCGCCCGCCAAGCAGCCCTCGAACACACGCGCAACCATCCGCAGGTCCGCCAAGCCCTATCAGTCCTACTGCGCACTCACCCGTCACTCAGCTCCGGCTTACTCGACCTGGCCGCGTGGGCCGGCGCTCGCTGAGCCGACACACCGGACTATCGGCTCACGCCTTCCCCAACAGCTCCGGCAGCTCGTGCAACGAGTCGATCACCCAATCAGCATCACGACGCACCAACGGATCATCGGCCCACAGGTACCCCCACGGCCCACGCCGAATCAACGCAGTACGCAACCCAGCCGCCTTAGCGGCCACAACGTCGTTGTCACGGTGGTCGCCGACATAAAGCACGTCACCCGCAGCCTCCGCAGGCGTCATGTCCACAACCCGCTCGAAGAACTCGGGTGAAGGCTTGGTCACACCCCATTCACCAGAGGTGGCGAGCCCGTCCACCGGTAGGTCCAATGCCCGCAGCAGTTCAGCCGCCCGAGCAGTTTGGTTCCTCGCCACCCCGACCCACAGCCCAGCCTTCCGCAACCCGGCCGACCCGGTCCGCACATCCGGGTACAGATCCCCGCTATCGATGCGCTCGCCCACCCCCGCCCGCTTCCGCAACTGCCTCTCGTGAGCGACATCGAAGCCAGGCCGGAAATAGTGGAGCGTCTCAGCGTTGTCCCGCCCCGCCGCAGTAACCGCACCGAGCACCGTCGAGAAGGTGTGCCGGGATACCCCGATCCAGTCGGCCCAAGCACCCCACTCCCGCGAGTTGTCCAACAACGTCTCACCGACGTCGAACACCACCGCAGACACCAAGCCCTGCACCTACGCCATCAACGCCCACCACGCGACGACCACACCAGCCCCACCCACACTCAGATGGCCTGACCACGCAGTCAAGGCGTTCGTGCCCTACGCCGCCGCGGAGGCTTCTTCACTGCCGGCAAACCACGTGGTCAGTGGTCGCCGGCGCCCTTGCGCTGTTCGGTGGTGTGCCTGCCGCCCTCGAGCCTGCTGACGGTCGAGGGGTCGCCGACGGATCGCTCGTTCGGCGACCGTTCAGGTGGCTCGGCACAGCCGCACCAAGCAGGGGGTTACATCCCGTATCGGTCGCAGTTTCGGAGGACTGCGGTCAGGTTTGGCAGTGCCTGGTCGGCGAACTTGACGGCCTCGGCTGTCAGGTCTTCCGGTGGGGGATCCACTTTGCCGGCCAGGCGGGTTGGTGGCAGCAGGGCACGGCTTAGGGCTGTTCCGTAGCGGATTTCCGGGTTCGGGCTGGTGTAGAACACGTTCAGCACCTTTCCCAGCCTTTCGGCGATTTCCCAATCGGTGACGCCGTCGAAGTCCGCGAGCGCCTCGCTGACCTCGGGGCTGGTTTCGGCGATCGTGTTGATCTTCTCGATCAGGTAGCGGCTGTCGCGGAGCAGCGTGGTGCAGAAGGCGAGCAGGCCCGAGTCGGCTCTCATCCGCATCAGCGTCTTGAGAGCCCGCTCGATTGCGGATACGCCCCAGGTGTTCAGGGCGCGTTCGGTCACGACGACCACCGCTTCGGGGCCACCGATCTTGCGCAGACCCTCCAGCGCTGCCTTCTCCACGGTCTGGTCGTGCTGGTGCAGCGCGTACGGCCGCAGGACCGCCGCCGACCTGAACACGTCCTTGGGATCGCGCAGCCGGTTGAGCAGTTCGGCGCGTTGCCGGCGTTCGGGTTTGACCAGGTCGACTAGCTCTTCGACGCTCGCCCGGTAGTTGTCCGGGTCCAGCAGCAGGCACTTCTTGGCTCGTAAGTCCACCGGGAGGCTGCCGACGCTCAGCCCGGCCACGAGGGCAGGCACGACCCGGACGCCCGCCCGCTCGATCTCCAGCAGCATCCCTGAGGTGAGTTCGTACTTCACCCAATTCGACCGCAACGCAGAGGGGGACAGGACCGCGAGGAAGTAACCGGCCGACGTGATGCCGTCGTTGATCCGGTCGCGGATGAAGTCACCGGGCTTCATCTCCCAGGCATCCCACCACACCCGGACGCCGAAGCGGTGCAGGTCTTCGGCCAACTCGCGCACCAGGGGGCGGTCTTCGGTGTTGTAGCTGATGAACAGGTCGTACTTGGTCCGCCTGCGCAATGCCGCTCCCGCCTCGTGCATGTGCCACGCCGACCGGGCCCAGTCTGCCGGCTCTGCGCCCGTCCCGGACCGGGGTGCGCACGGGTGGCCCGGCCGCCTAGCGGGAATCTCGAGCCGTGGCTGCTGGAGCGGAAACCCGTCACCGACGAGGTGCTTGCACTGAACTTGGACGGCAACGCCCACAGTCCGCACCACCAAGCGCTGACAGAACTTCGCGCTCGCCACCGGGCCTCTGCACGGGTGCACAAAGGCCCAGGTCGGTTGACCTGGGAGGCCCTCGTCATCAAGGGGAAGGTCGGCCGGTCCGGCCGACCTCCCGGTCCACAGCGGGGTCACACGCCCCGCAGTGGCGGGTAGGGCTCTCCGGGTGGGTGCTGCGACCTGTTGGCGTCCTTGGCGTCCTGAAGCTGGTCCTCCAGGGTGACGATGCGGCAGGCCGAGTCCAGCCCTGTGCCTCGGTCCACCATCACCCGGACGCGGGCGGCCAAGCGCAGTTGGCTGCGGGAGTACCGGCGGTGTCCGCCGGCCGAGCGCTGCGGCTCGATCAGCTTGGCCTCGTCCAGGCTGCGCAGGAACCCAGCCGAAGTGCCGAGCATCTCCGCGGCCCGTCCCATGGTGTAAGCGGGGTAGTCGTCGTCGTCGAAACGCTCGGCCGTGGTCTGCGCGTCCGGCAGCTGGTGGTCGTGGGCTTCCTCTGGGTTCATCGCACCTCCGCATCACGAGGGGCCCCGGCGCAGTAGCGCCGGGGCCCCAGGGTGTTGGGTTCCACTTCCACCTAGCCGACCGTGAGACCGGCTTTCTCTGTCCGCGCCACCCGCACTAGAAGCGGGCGCTGCGGGGATCGCATGTGCGTAACCGAAGACCACCTTCCAAACCGATGGAACTGCGGTACCCGTCCGGCCGAGTTCAGCCGAAGCCGGGCGATCCGATGGTGTACAACCCTGCCCTTTTCCTCTGATTACTACTTCTTGCACTCTCACGCAACGGTCGGCACCGGTCCTGATGCACATGCCGGAATCACCTCACCGACCACCCTTGGCCACCTACCTGGAGCCCCGTCCACTGATCGGCTCCGGCACACCTGGCCGTACTGCACACGTACTGCCATTCATCAAAACTGCTTTAAACGCTTGCCATTTCACCCGGTCGTCGGCACCGGGATCGTTCCTCCGGTCGTAACCGCCGATCAACCCTTGGCCCACTGCCGAGGAGCCCCTTCACCGACTGGCCCCAGCACGTCCGACCGTCAAGCCTCTAGCTCACGGGCAGTTCGTCATCTCCCGTGTCACTGACTTTCTCTCTTCCAACGAGGTGAATACTACGCACACGGACAGACGAATGTCTACCTCGGCTGGCACAGATTTCCTGATTCGGGCAACAAAGGCCTCTCACCAGCGAAGATCGCTCCGGCTGGTGCCGGGGGCGACGCGCTCGTGCCATCCCGTCGTGTTCCGGGCAACCGCCCCCCGGCTCGGGCGTCTTGAGGACGAGATCCACTTGGGGGACATGATGCGCAAGATCGCCCTGATGTTGGCCTGTCTCGCCCTGACCGGCTGCTCGAACATCGAGGCCGACCCGACGTTCCTGGTCCTCGGCGTGTACGACACCACGTACGAGGTAAACGTCGTGAGTGGCCGGCCGCGGGATCTGAGGGCGGACAACTGGCACCGGCAGCACGTCGACAAGGGTCAGTTCGCGACCGAGGTGCAGGAGGGCGACCACGTGATCTGCCACCTGGAGGAGGCGGCCACGATCCTGCTCACGGACTGCCGCAAGACGGAGTTGCCGACGTCGTCTCAACCCGCCTCCCGCGGCTAGCGCAGCCGGTCGACCCAGGTGTCCAGGCGGCCGAGGGACGTGCGGAGGTCGGCCAGTAGCTCCAGCGCGTGCGTGTGGGCGGCGGCTTGTTCGGGCGGGGTGACGGGGCGGTGGCCGAGTGCGCGCCAGACCATCCACGCCGCGCCGCCCAGGTAGACGCGCAGGAGGCCCGCGAACGCCGCCGGGGACGCCGACGGGCGCCGGCCACCTGCCGTTTCGTACGACCTGATCACGGTGTCGAACGCGGTCCGGTCCTCGCCCAGCCCACTGAAGTACAGCGCCGCACGGGTCAGTTCCCACTCCGCGTAGTCCGGGCCCGCGCCGTCCCAGTCCACCAGCAGCGGTCCGTTCGGGGTCTCCAGGACGTTGTCCGGCTTCACGTCCCGGTGCGTGCTCACCAGCGTCAACTCACCTACGTCCGCAGCAATCACCAGAGCCTCGGCGATGTCGGGCAGATAACCGCGCACGGCGTCGGTGAAGTCGTTCGGCGCCTCGTCCAGCCACTCCAACCACTCCTCGACCGGATGCGGTTGCCCGTCAGGCCGCCCGGCAGCGGGCAACGTGTGGAGGGACGCCAGGGTCGCACCCACCCACGCCGAAACGTCCGAGGTCAGCGGCCCGCCTTCATGCCACTCGTGCACCAGGTAACTGGCGACCTCGTCACCGACCCGGACGTCCGCCAGCAGCGGCGCGGCCGGTTCGAGCGGGTGGACGGGACGGGGCATGGGGAAATCGCGCGAGTGGGCGGCCAGTTGGATCTCGGCGGACACCAGGTAGTCGCGCATCCACCAGTCCTCGCGCGACCGGTTCAACCGCTTGACCGCCCACGTGCCCCGGGACGTGCGCAGACGCCACATCAGATGCGAACGCCCACCCGCCACCGGCGTCCACGGCTCAAGGACGTCACCGAGCCCGAACGCCGCCGCCACACCCGTCTGCCACTCCACACCGTCAGACGCTAAGCGACCCGCCCCCGCGTTCACGACCCGGTCGAACGCCACACCTGCTCGTAACGCTCCTGGTCCCGCTTCGTCCGCTCCTTGCGCACCGCAGCCGCCGCGCCCGCCGGATAGCCGTACTTGGTCATCCGGTGGTCGGTGCTCTCGATCGCGTACGACACACCGAAGTACACACCCACCACCAGCCCCAACGACCCGCACGCGATCGCCAGCGGCAACGGGGAACCCAGGCCCAGCACCAACGCCAGCGTGATGGCCACCGTCAACGGCAGCACCTGGAGGAACATCCGCACGGCGAACCAGGCCAGCCACGTCGGCTTGGTCGCCTGCCGGAACACCCACTCCCGGTGGTGCATGGGCAGCCTGCCGCCGAGCAGGTACCACGCGCGCAGCGGCACGGCGGGCCGGTTCACGTCCGCTCCGTCGCGGCGATCACCCTGGTCAGCACGGAGTGCAGGTCGCGCAACTCGTCCAGCGACATCCCCAACCGCTCCACCACCGCGGGCGGGATGGCCAACGCCTGTTCGCGCAGCGCCGCACCGGTCTCGGTCAGCGTCACGGCGAGCAGCCGCTCGTCCGCCGCGTCCCGCGACCTCGTCACGTACCCGATCGCCTCCAGCCGCTTGAGCAGCGGCGACAGCGTCGCGGGCTCCAACGCCAGCAACCGGCTCAGCTCCTTCACCGACAACGGCGCGCGGCCCCACAGGGCGAGCATCACCAGGTACTGCGGGTGGGTCAGCCCCATGGGCTCCAACAGCGGCCGGTAGAGCGCGACCACGTTCCTGGACGCGATGGACAACGCGAAGCAGACCTGCCGTTCCAGGTCCAGCGGGTCCTCGACGTTTTGTGCACTAATCATTAGTACACACACTATGCCCTCACCAGCGGTTCTCCCATGCGACCATCACCACATGGGGGAACGATTACGCAGCGGACGGGCACGCGCCCGACTAGTGGTCGGCATGACGTGTGGGCTGATGATCGCCGGCTTGTACTGGTTCCGGTACGAAGGACCGTACGAAACGGTGGACGGATACCTGGCCGTCGGCACGGCCGCACTCCTCAACATGGCAGTGCGTGCGTGGTTCGTGTCGCTGGAGTTCACGCCGGACGGGATGGTCGTGCGCAACGTGTGGCGCACTCACCGGCTGCGGTGGGACCAGGTCGTGGACGCCTGGTACGTGCACCGCACCAGCTGGAAACGGGAATGGGTGTACCTGCGGCTCGACAACGGCCACGTGATCCGCGTGGACGCGTCCACCGAGGCGCACTTCGCCTGGTACCTCGCCCTGGACATCAAGACACGGCTCGACGCCCGACGCTGATCAGGCCGACGCTGATCAAGCGTCAGCGGGCTTCCAACTCCGCCCAACCGCCGCCGCGCGCCAGCACGGCCCGCACGTCGGCGACGTGCTCGACCACACCCGCGAGATCGCTGTGCAGCAACGCCGCCCGATCCGCGTCGACTTGCAGCACGTCGTCCCGCCACAGGTCCATCGGCAGGCTCACCACGAACACCACCGAGTCGACCAGCCTCAGCACCGCCGCCGCCCGGTCACCGGCGTACGTGCCGCGGATCCGGTCGCACTCGGCCAGGACCGTCCGCAACCCGCACACGGCCTCGGCCGGTGTGCCGTCCCACTCGGTCGACGGCCACAACCGGCTGCTCAGCGCCAGCCACAGCCGCCACCCGGCGGCCGACTCGGCCTCGTCCCGCGGTCGCCAACTGTCCATGCGCCCCACTGTGCGGGCGCGATTGGCGCCCGCACAGCGGAGATGACCGATCCCACAGATCAACAGGTCGGCGTCACGCGCGCGCGGACACCTTCTCCTCGTCCGGGTCGGACCGCAGGGAGTCGATCAGCTCGTCCCGGTCGGCCGACGGTTCCGGCTTCAGCAGGAATCCGATCCCCAGGTAGAGCACCAGCGACACCAACAGCGGCGAGGACACGATCACCGCCTGGGTGACGAACTCGACCTTGGACTGCTGCAACACGTACAGCACCGCCCACGTGCCGAGGCCGCCGATCACCGAGGCCTTCGCGGCGGTCGGGCCGACCTTCCGGAACCACGGCAGCATGCCGAGCATCAACGGGATCGCGACCGGGCCCATCGTGGCCGCCACCAAGGCGATCACGACCTTGAGCACGAATCCCTTGGTGTCCGCGGTCAACGCGATCGTCATGCTCAGCCCGATGAACGCGAACGTGGTGATCCGCGCCAGCTGCAACTGCGCGGGCTCGCTGAGCCTTGTCGCGCCCTTCCACAGCCTGGGCAGCATGTCCCGGGTGATGACCGCGGAGATCACGTTGGCGTCCGACGACACCATCGCCATGGTGTGCGAGAAGAACCCCGCCAGCACCAGACCGATCATGCCCGCGGGCAGCATGAGCTTGCCCATCTCGACGTACGCCTGCTCGGCGTTGGCCTCCATGCCCGGCACGATCAGCGGAGCCGCCCACATCGGGAAGAACAGCACCAGCGGCCAGAGCAGCCACAGTGCGCTCGACAGCAGCGCGGAGCGCCTGGCGGCGGCGCCCGACGGCGCGGCCATGTAGCGCTGCGCCAGGTTCCACATGCCGCCGTTGTACTCCAGCGTCTTGATCAGGAACAGCGCCATGAAGAAGATCAGCGTGTACTGGCCGGACAGCGGCTCGGAGTTCCGCTCCGGCAGCTGGTCCCAGATCTTCCACATGAAGTCGATGCCGCCGAAGTGCGCGGCGACCGCGACGAACATGGCGATGCCCGCCACGCCCTGGATGATGAACTGGCCGAAGTCGGTCAGCGCGTCGGCCCACAGGCCGCCGAGCACCGAGTAGACCATCGTGACGACGCCGACGATCGTGATGCCGAGCCAGATCGGGACGCCCGCGAAGCCCTGGAGCAGCAGCGAGACCGCGACCCACTTGGCCGCGATGTCCACCACCTTCAGCGCCGCGCCCGCCCACGCCATGATCTGCTGCGTCGGCACGTCGTAGCGGCGGGCCAGGTACTCCAGCGGCGACTTGACGCCGTGCTTGGAGCGCAGCCTGTTCCAGGCGCCCGCCCAGAGGAACGCGCCGATGCCGACGCCGAGCCCGATCGTCAGGGCCCACCAGATGTAGACGGTGAGCCCGAGGCGGTAGGCCTCGGCGGCGAAGGCCACGAACATGACCGCGCTGTAGCCGGACATGTGGTGCGAGATGCCGGACAACCACCAGGGCATCTTGCCGCCCGCGGTGAAGAAGTCGGAGATGTTCTTGATCCGCCCGCGTGACCAGTAGCCGATCGCCACCATCACGAAGAAGTACCCACCGACGACGACCCAGTCGAGGGTGTCCATGAGGCCTCCACGAGTGTTCGGCCCACGGGTGGCAGCGCGTGTACTCCGGCGGCGGGTGCGCGGCGTCCCACATGGGTGTGTGACGTACGTCTTACGAGGCTGTTGCCTCTGACGGAAGGCCGTAGGCCGTCATTGAGTCACATTCGTGACTGTTGTTCATGTATGTGACCAACGAGACCGCGTATGTACGGAAAGTAGTTCGCAGAATCCGCGTCATGGCCGGTTCGCCGGAAGGTCGCACCGGCATGCGAACCGTTCTCAACGCGCGCCCGCTCATGCCCAGCGCTGAGCGGCGAGGCCCCGGGCCGGGGATCGCCCTGGTCGACCCCCTGCCCCTGTTCCGCGAAGGACTGGCCGCCGTGGTGCGGCGGACGCCCGCCATGCACTGGCTGGGCGCCACCGGACACCTGAACACGGCGGTGCGGATGCACGAACGGCTGCGGCCGGACGTGCTGCTGGTCGACTCGATGCTCGATCCGCAGGGCCACCTGGCGACCCTGCTGACCGGCAACGACTCGTCCTTGGTGGTCATCTCGCTGGTGCGGGAGCCGCATCGGACGGCGAAGTTCGTGCGCGCGGCGCTGTCGGCCGGGGTGCGCGGGATGGTGCCGAGGTCCGGTGAGATCGGCGAGGTGATGCAGGCCATCGCCCGGACGCACCTGGACCGGACCTACCTGGACCCGACCCTCGCGCCGCTGGCCGCCGGGTTCACGCCGACGGCCGAGGCGGGCACGCGGCGGTCGCTGTCACGGCGGGAGTACGAGGTGCTCCAGCTCATCGCGGACGGGCTGGAGAACCAGGCCGTGGCGAGTGAGCTGTACGTGTCGGTGGAGACCGTGCGCACGCACGTGAAGAACATCCTGCGCAAACTCCGCGCCCGCGACCGCACCCACGCCGTGTCCCTGGCGTACCAGTCGGGCCTCTTGTCGGGTGGCGTCCTCCAAGCCTGACCACCGCGCGTGACCACAGCGCCTGACCTGTCACGCCCGGCCGACCACCTGGCTATCCACAACCCGGCCATCCACAACCCGGTTGTCCACAACCTGGTTGCCCGCTGACCGGTTATCCACAGCCCGCCGCCGACGACCCCAGACCGTCGGTGCCACCTGGCAGGATCAAATCAAGGGATCCCCTTGCCGGGGACCCCTGCGAAGCACACCCACGCCAAACCTCACCCCTCCACACACCCCACCACCGCGCGAGCCATCCACTCCGGCACCGCGAGTCGTCCGCGCGCGCACCGCGAGCCATCCACTCCGGCACCGCGAGTCGCCCACTCCGGCACCGCGAGTCGTCCACCCCACCGCGACTTGTGCACTGCCGCACAGCGAGTTGCACTCAAACTCCGGCACCCCGCAAGTTGCGCACTGCGGAACCGCTGGTTGCGCATTGCGGCCTTCTGCCCGCTCCGGCACCGCTCTGAAACCCGACACTGCTCCGATGCCGCCCCGGCACCGACCCGACCCCGCCCCGGACCCCACACGCAGCCCCCGACTGCGCCGCCCGTTCCGGCACCCCCCACCGGCCGCTCCGGCACCGCGAACCTTCCGAACGAAACCCCGCAGCTCACAGCCGTCGGATTCGCCACAACCCGTCAACCGGCCTTGCCGAGGTTACTGACAGGTAATACCCTGTTGTTACCGGTCAGTAGGGGACCGCCCCGACCAGCATGGAGTGAGCGACGAGATGGGTCACTACAAGAGCAACGTCCGGGACCTCGAGTTCAACCTCTTCGAGGTCTTCAACGTGCAGGACCACCTCGGCACGGGGCCGTTCGAGCAGTCCGACGAGGACACCGCGCGCGGCGTGCTTGCCGAGCTCAACAACTTGGCGGTCGGGCCGCTGGCGGACTCCTTCGCCGACTCCGACCGCAACCCCCCGGTCTTCGACCCGAAGACCCACTCGGCAACGCTGCCGGAATCGTTCAAGAAGTCGTACCAGACGCTCTGGGACGGCGAGTGGTACCGCCTCGGCCTGCCGAACGAGCTGGGCGGTTTCGGCATCCCGCCGTCGGTCCAGTGGGCGGCGTCCGAGCTGATCCTGGGCGCCAACCCGGCCGCCTACATGTACCTGGCCGGCCCGAGCTTCGCCTCGGTCGTCTACCAGAACGGCACCGAGCAGCAGCAGCGCTGGGCCGAGATCATGATCGAGCGCGGCTGGGGCGCCACGATGGTGCTGACCGAGCCGGACGCCGGTTCGGACGTGGGCGCGGGCCGCACCAAGGCCACGCTCCAGGACGACGGCACGTGGCACATCGACGGCGTGAAGCGGTTCATCACGTCCGCCGACCAGGACATGACCGAGAACATCATGCACCTGGTCCTGGCCCGTCCCGAGGGTCCCGGCATCGAGCCGCGGCCCGGCACCAAGGGCCTGTCGCTCTTCCTCGTCCCCAAGTGGCACTTCGACCCCCAGACCGGTGAGTCGACCGGCGAGCGCAACGGCGCCTTCGTCACCAACGTCGAGCACAAGATGGGCCTCAAGGTCTCCACCACGTGCGAGCTGACGTTCGGCCAGCACGATGTCCCGGCCAAGGGCTGGCTGCTCGGCGAGGTGCACGACGGCATCGCGCAGATGTTCCAGGTCATCGAGTACGCCCGCATGATGGTCGGCACGAAGGCCATCGGCACCCTCTCCACCGGCTACCTGAACGCCCTGTCCTACGCCAAGGAGCGGGTCCAGAGCGCCGACCTGACCCGGATGACGGACAAGACCGCGCCGCGCGTCGCCATCACGAACCACCCGGACGTGCGCCGCAGCCTGATGCTCCAGAAGGCGTACGCCGAGGGCCTGCGCGCGGTCTACCTGTACACGGCCACGCAGCAGGACAAGATCGCGCTGGGCGGCCCGGACAAGGAGCTGGCGGAGAAGGTCAACGACCTGCTGCTGCCGATCGTCAAGGGCGTCGGCTCGGAGCGCGCGTACGAGCAGCTGGCGCAGTCGCTCCAGACGCTCGGCGGCTCCGGCTTCCTCCAGGAGTACCCGATCGAGCAGTACATCCGGGACTCCAAGATCGACTCCCTGTACGAGGGCACCACGGCCATCCAGTCGCTGGACTTCTTCTTCCGGAAGATCATCCGGGACAAGGGCCAGGCGCTCGGCTTCCTGAACGGCGAGATCCAGACCTTCCTGGACAACGAGGCCGGCAACGGTCGTCTCAAGGAGGAGCGCGCGCTCCTCAAGCAGGGCCTGGAAGACCTCCAGGGCATGCTCGGCGCGATGGTCGGCTTCCTGACCAGCTCGCAGGAGGACGTCCGGAACCTGTACAAGGTCGGCCAGAACACCGTCCGCCTCCTGATGACGGCGGGCGACGTGCTGGTGGGCTGGCTGCTGCTGCGCCAGGCCGACGTGGCGCTGGCCAAGCTCGACGGCGAGGTCTCGGCCAAGGACAAGGTGTTCTACGAGGGCAAGGTCGCGGTGGCGTCGTTCTTCGCCAAGTCCGTGCTGCCGGAGCTGACCGCGCGTCGCAAGATCGCCGAGGCCACCGACAACGCCCTGATGGACATCGACGAAGCCTCCTTCTAAGGCTCCGCAAGGCAAAAGGGCGGCACCTCCGGGTGCCGCCCTTCGGCTTTGGTCAGCCCTTGTGCGCCTTGGCCGCGGCGAAGCAGTACGCGCCGAAGCCGAGGAAGCCGAACGCGATCACGGCCAGCGCGAACAGCCCGTACGGCTGCGCCGCCAACGTGTGCAGCGCCTTGTCCATCCCGCCGGACTCGGACGGGTCGGCGTTCACCGCGGCGAAGGCCACCAGGATTCCGATCAGGACGTACGACGCGCCCTTGCCGATCCAGCCGATCCGGCCCAGCCGCTCCACCAGGCCCCGGCTGCCGTCGGGCAGCTCCGACATGTCCAGATCGTCCTCAAAGGACTTCTTCACGCCCTTGCGCGCCACCATCACGCCCAGCCCGAGCACGAACAGCGCCACCGCACCGACGAGCACCTGCCCGAACGGCAACGCGAGCACGCGGGCCGTCCACGTCTGGGACTGCTCGGTGCCGCTCTTCTGGGACGTGCCGGTCGCGTAGTTGATCGCCGCGATCCCGATGACCGTGCCCGTGATCGCGCGCCCGACCGAGCCGCACTTCCGGTAGAAACGTTTGCGCTTCTTGGCGACCCACCCATAACCCGAGACCGCCATGGTGAGCTGCCAGCCCGCGAACGCGAACAGGCCGATCGCCACCACCCACAGCAGGAGCGGACCGAGCGAGGTCTGGGCGAGGGACGAGACCGCGCCCTTCTGGTCGGTGCGCTCCCCGGCGTCACCCAGGACCACCTGCGCCGTCAACACCGCCAGCAGCACGTGGACCAGTCCGTAGCAGACCATCCCCGCACGTCCGAGCAGTTGGACGGCGGGATGTCTTCGTACCTCTTGCCCAGTGGTAGCCACGATCGGGTGATACCCCGCCGTGGCTACCGCGAACCGCGGGAGCGTCAGCCCCCCGGCGGCGTCTCCGGCTTCGGCTCACAGATGATCTTGTGCGAGGGGTCGTACCGGACCGTCCGGCTCTCCGAGCGGCTCACGCCGGTGCGCCGGTCGGTGATGGTGCGGGTGTCGGTGACCGAGAAGCCCTGGGCGCCGTTGCTCGGGGAGCACGGCTGGGTGGTGACCTTGCGCTCCTCCGGCTGCGTGTGGTTGAACTCCGCGCTGGTCGAGCCGGTGACGTCGTAGTTCTTGGTGCCCCACAGGACGATCTTGAGCGACGACGGCGTCCAGATCGTCTGGATCGCCACGCCCGTCTCGTCCGGGTTGGTGAACTTGATGTCGATCACGCTGTTGCCCGCCGGGTCCTGGAACACGGTGGCCTCGCGCCCCTTGGGGTACCGCGAGATCCAGTAGCTGTGCTCCTTGTGGCCCGCGTCCTTCATACCCGCGTAGTAGTAGGCGTTGTAGAGCGTGGTGGCGAACTGCGAGATGCCGCCGCCGACCGCGCGGCCGGGGATGCCGTTCTCGATGATGCCCGCGTCGACGTAGCCCTGCGCCCTGCCTCGGGGGCCGGTGTAGCCGTTCAGGCTGAACGTCTCGCCCGGCTTCACGATCGCGCCGTTGACCTTCTCGGCCACCACGCGGATGTTGACGCCGGAGTCCGCCGCGAAGCCACCGGTCTGGAACTCGCCGATGACCTCCTTGATGCCCATCTTGTTCGCCTGCTCGGTGGTCACCTTGGCGGGCGTGTGCTTGTACTCGGCCTTGATCGCGCGGTCGTTGTCGCGCTTCAGCACGTCGAGGACGGTGGTCAGGGACTTCTCCCAGTCGATGCCGAGGCCGTCGACCGACTCCTTGACGGTGGGCCGGCCGCCTTCGAACACGATCTCGGCGTCCTTGCCCTCCTTTTCCGTCTCCTTCAGCTGCGGACCGGCGTGCTCGACGAGCTTGGCGTTGTCGACCTTCGCGGTCAGGCTGCCGTCGTCGGCGGGCTCGAACACCAGCACGGTGGCCAGGTGCTCGGGCGTGAGCGTCGCGTCCTTGCCCTCACCGAGGATGATCAGCGGCGCGGCGGTGGCGGGCTTGGCGACCTCTGCGAGGGCCTTCTGCACGCCCTCCTTGGTCGTCTTGACCGGGGTGGTGGCCACCGGCAGCTCGATCGTGCCGCTGTCGGCCCAGTCGGCGAGCAGCTTCTCCGACGCGCCGGGCACGTCCAGCTTCTGGCCCTGCTTCGGCTCCACCGCGATTGGCGTGGCCCCCTCGAACCGGATGCTGCCCTCGGCGGGCTCGTGGTCGGTGGTGGCGCGCAGACCCTCCAGCGCGGCGGCCAGCTTGGCCTCGTCGCTGCGGGTGGCGAAGCCGACTTCGCTGGACGTGAAGAACGAGGTGACGCGGGTGATCGGGGACAGCGGCTGGGTGCCCGCGCGGTCCAGCGTGGCGGTCCAGTCCAGCTCCAGGCCGGCCGCCTTCGGGTCGATCTCGGTCTCCACGTCGCCCGCGCGCGCCTTCACCGGCGCGGCCAGGCGGGGGCCGATCTCGTCGCGCAGCCGCTGCTCGGCGTCGTCACGGCTCATGCCGCCGACGTCCACACCGGCGACGGACACGCCACGCGGCACGTCACCGCCGGAGATCAGGATGTCCAGGCCGTAGAGGAGCACCATCACGCCGAGCACGGCGGCGGCGATCAGGCCGCCCTTGCGCAGGCGCTTGCGGCGGGTGTCGGCCTCGTCGGCCTCCGTGCCGCTGTCGACCATCACCGGGCCGTAGACGGTGGCGTCCGGTTCGGGCCCGCCCACCGGCGCGGCGAAGACCGTGGTGGCCTCCGAGGGCGACGGCGGCCGATTGAAGCCACCGGGCGGGGTGTTGACCGGCCGGTTGAAACCACCAGGCGGGGTGTTGGCAGGCCTGTTGAAACCACCGGGCGGCGTGTTGACCGGCCGGTCGAAGCCACCTGGCGGGGTGTTGATGGCGCGGGTCTGCTCCGCGGCGGACGGCGGCATGTGGGCGCGCGTCTGATCACCGGCCGGGGTGATCGCCTGGGTGGCGTCCGCGCCCCGGGCCGGGGCGTTGTGCTGCGCGTTGCGCGTCGGGTGCTGCTGCGTCACGTTGTGAGAGACGTCGGGAGTGGCCGTCGCGTTGTCGTGGTCCGCCGAGGGAGTGGTCACGTTTCGGACGGTGGGCGCCGGATCGGTGTCCGCGTCCGGCTCGTCCTGCGGCCACGCGGCGTCCTCCTGGGGCCACTCGGCCTCGTCCACCGCGCCGGCGGAGACTTTGGTCGTGCGCTCCGAAGCGGTGCCCGACGGGCGGACCGGCTGCATCGCCGTGGTCCGCTCAGCGTCGTACTCCGGTCGCTGGTTCTCCGGCACCGCTCCCCCTCTTGCTCTCCGCAAGGTCCTGGGACTGCTTACCCGACCGTCGTCACACGCCGGTCACGGGCGGGCGGATCACAGGTTTCACCACAGTTGTCACAGGTAAAGCCCGGTCCCGTGGTCCGTCCGCTCGGTCGCGGTGGCGTGCACGTCGCGTTCCCGCATGATCAGGTAGGTCTGACCCTGCACCTCGACCTCGAACTGGTCATCCGGGTTGAACAGCACGCGGTCGCCGACCTTGACGTGCCGGACGTTCGTGCCGATGCCGTGCACATCTCCCCAGGCCAGCCGCTTCGCCATCTGGGCCGTCGCGGGGATCACGATGCCACCGCTGCTGCGACGTTCGCCGTCTTCGGGCGAGATCCGCACCATCACGCGGTCGTGCAGCATCTGGATCTCAAGCTTGACATCGGGCACCGGCAGAGTCTAGTTGTCGTGGTCGAGGCCACCCATCATCAGGGGTAGCCGGTGCGGTCCGTCCCTTACCACACGGACCGGCACGCCCCAGTCCTGGCGGGCCAGCTTGCACACCGGGTGCTCGACCGCCGGGTCGTCCGTGCAGCTCGCGGCCTGTGCGACGACGTGCAGCACGCCCTCGGTGAAGCCCTCCGCGATGCGCAGCGTGCGGACCAGGTCGGCGCCGACGCCCGCGCCCGACTCCAGCAGTCCGGGTGGGGAGCTGGTGATCTCCAGGCGGGTGGACGGGCCGAACCGGTCGTCCAGCTTCTGGCCGGTCGGCGGGGTGAAGACGACGGCGAGTTCGAGGTCGCCCGGCGCGATCTCCGACGGTGGCCGGCGGACCTTGTGCGCGTCGCCGCTGACCAGCTTCGTTCCGGGTGCGACGGGGCGTTCGAGGCGGTGCGCGGCGGAGGCGACGACGACCAGTTCGCCGTCCACCAGGACCGCGTCGGACGGCTCGGCGATGTCGGTGGCGAGGGTGGAGACCTCGCCGGTCGCGGGGTCGTAGCGGCGGATGGCGCCGTTGTACGTGTCGGCGATGGCGATCTGGCCGCCGGGGAGGACCGTCACACCGAGCGGGTGCTGGAGGAGTGCCTGGTCGGCCGGGCCGTCGCGGTGGCCGAAGTCGAACAGGCCCTTGCCGATGGCGGTGTGGACGGTGCGGTCCGCGTCCAGGCGGCGCAGGGCGGACGTTTCGGAGTCGACCAGCCAGAGCCGGTCGCCGTCGGCCGCCAAGCCCGAGGTCTGGGCGAAGAACGCCTGGTCGGCCGGGCCGTCGTGGAGGCCTTCGACGGTGGTGCCGGCGAGGCGTTCGAGGCGGCGTTCCAGCGGCTTGAACAGGCCGAGGGTGTGGTTGCCGGCGAGGGCGATGACGACGCCTCCGGCGGGTTCCCACCAGGCGACGTCCCACGGGCTGGTGAGGTGGATCTTGTCGGCCGGGCCGTCTGTCTCGCCGTCACGCCACTGCTCGCCGGTGCCCGCGATGGTGGTGACCTCGCCGGTGTCCAGGTCGAGGCCGCGCAGCAGGTGGTTGACGGTGTCGGCGACGACGGCGTGGTAGCCGACCTGCGCCGCGACGTCGTCGGGCAGGAGCGCGATGCCGGCGGGTTCGGAGAAGGTGGGGTTCAGGCCGTCCTGGCGGCCACGCTCGCCGGTGCCGATGCGGCGGATCACCGTCTCGCCGTCCAGTTCGAGCTCGACCAGGCCGTGGTGCGCGGAGTCACTGACCAGGAGGGTGTTGCGGCTGGTCAGGACAGCCTTCGCGGGGAACCGCAGCTCAGTGGCCTTCGGCGGCGGCGCGACGTACGGCCCGTCACCGCGGTGGAGGGTGCCCTTGGCGTCGTGCTCGGCGACGATCTCGGACACGATCTGCCGCAACGCGTCCAGGTGGCCCTCTCCTGCGGCGACGTGCACGACGTACCCCTCGGGGTCGACCAGGACCAGCGTCGGCCACGCCTTCACCGCGTAGTTCTGCCACGTCGTCAACTCAGGATCGTCAAGCACCGCGTGTTCCACGGCGTACCGCTCGACGGCTGCTTCGAGGGCTTCGGGCTCGGCCTCGTGGACGAACTTGGGCGAGTGGACGCCGATCGTGACCAGGACGTCGGCGAACTCGGCTTCGAGGGGACGCAGCTCGTCGAGGACGTGCAGGCAGTTGATGCAGCAGAAGGACCAGAAGTCGAGCAGGACCACCTTGCCGCGCAGGTCTTTGAGCGCGATGTCCTGCCCACCGGTGTTGAGCCAGCCCCGGCCCACCAGCTCGGGGGCGCGGACACGGGCGCGGCGGCGTTGAGCGGTCGTCACGTCGGGAGTCAACACGAGTCGCCCACCGCCCTATTTCCCCGTCCAGGATGTGGACAGCAGGCGCAGGATCGGCTCGATGCGGCCGGGCCTTCCGGAAGAGTTCCCCATTTTGTACAATCTGGAGAATGAGCGAGATGCCGATCAGTGTGGCGAGAGACCACCTCGGCGAGGTCGTCTCCAGGGTCGAGCACGCTCACGAACGCGCCGTTCTGACCAAGCACGGCCGACCGGTTGCCGCCGTCGTCTCCATGGACGACCTCCGGCGACTCGAAGCGGCCGAGGACGAAGCCGACCTCGCGGCGGCACGAGAGGCACTGGCCGCTGCCGAACCACGGGTCGCGCACCACGACGTGCTCGCCGAGTTCGGTGACGACTGACCTGTGTCGTACGAGATCGAATGGACGGCTTCGGCAGTTCGGGAGCTTCGCAAGCTCGACAAGCAGACCGGACGCAGGATCGTGTTGGCGGTGACGGCACTGGGAGCCGACCCCCGCCCACCCGGATGCCGTGAGCTCACCGGTCAACCGGCAGGCGTGATGCGCATCCGGGTCGGCGACCACCGGGTGGTCTACCAGGTCGAGGACGCCAAGGTCCAGGTGACGGTCGTGCGGGTGGCCCATCGACGCGAGGTGCAACGGAAGTTGTGACCGCGATCGCCTAGCGGGGACGGCGGACCGTGCGGGGGCCGAGGACGGTGGCGTTGAGGGCTGACACACGGTCGCGGAGGGCGCGGTCGGCGGTGATCACGGCGCAGGGGCGGTCGGGGTGGGCGCGGACCACGTCCACGATCGCGTCGTCGCCGGAGCCGGGGGCCGAGACGACGCGGACGCCGGGGATCGACTCGACGTGACGGGCCTTGCCCTCGACCACCAGGACCACTTCGAGTGGGCCGGGGAGGGTCGGCAGGCCTTGTTCGGCGACCTCCACCAGGTCGTCACGCAGGCGGGTGGCGGCGCCGGCGCGGTCGCGCCACCAGCCGTCCGGGACGGAGCCGACGACGTTGGCCGCGTCCACGACCAGGAGCGGGGGCGTCATCGGGTCATGCTCTCAGCAAACCCACAAGAAACTGTCAGACCCCGATGGCACGATGGTGTTGTCCACATGGGGGACGCGCCAAACCAGCCAGGGGGAGCAAGTGATGATCAGGGGTGCCCGGAAGACGGACTACGCCTGGAACGGCTCGGCCACGGCCAGGTAGCCGGACATGGGAAACCCCGCGGTGCTGCCAGGTCGGGGGTCCGACAGCATCGCGGGGTCATCTGAAACATCGATACACGATCGTGGACTGTTACATCCACCAACGGGTGTGACCCAGATCACGTTTTGATGTGACGAAGCCCTGCCGCGCGGGAGGTGCGGCAGGGCTTCGTCATTTCCCTTCGGCGATGCGCGGACGACGGGGCGGCACACCCGGTGTCGATCGGGTGGTCGTCACGCGCGCGCCGGGAGGTCCCCCTTAGCGGAGGGACGACACCTGGGCCTGGGCGATCGCCATCAGCTCGTGCCGCATGGCCGGGGTGGAGGCCATGTCGATCGCGCGGGCGACAGCCTTGCGGTTGCGAGCCTCGACACGACGAGCGCGGAGCTTCGCAGTGAAGTTCATCGGGGATTCATCCCTCTCAAAGTTCTTCTTCGGTGGTGTGCCTCAAGTATGCACCCTTACCACGCCGCACGCACCCGATTTTCCGGTGAGGTGCCGCACATACCGACGAATCATCGGCCGTTGCCCAACAAACCCCGTTGATTCGCCTGGCGTACACCTGCTGGGCCGGACGCGTCGAAGCCGGCTCTCTAGCGTGCACGCTAGACCACACAATGCGACCGAAGCGAACGAATAACCGCAGGTCAGCGCCGGACGTCAGTCCTCGCGCCCGAGCAGGAACCGGCCGAAGTGCGGCACGGTGAACGCGATCTGCCCGCGTTCGGCCGAGTACACCAGGCCCTTCTTGATCAGGCTGTCCCGCGCCGGCGACAACGACGACGGCTTGCGCCCCAGGTGATCGGCCACCTGCGCGGTGTTCACGCCCGCGTCCTTGCCGTCGGTCAGCTCCGCCATCGCCCGCAGGTACTCCCGCTCGGCCGGCGTCGCCCGCTCGTACCGCGACCCGAAGAACCCGACCGCCAGCTCGGCGTCCGCCTCCGGTGCGGCCACCGCCACGTCCATCGCGGTGATCGGGTCGGCGGGCGCCGCGTCCCACGCCGCCTTGCCGTAGGCCTGGATGAAGTACGGGTAGCCGCCCGACGCGTCGAACAGCGCGTCCAACGCCTCCGGCTCGATCCCCGCCTCCTCGCGGTCGACCGGCGCCAGCACCGCCCGGTCCGCGTCCTCCCGCGACAGCCTGTCGATCCGCACGTACCGGAACAGCCGCTCCGAGTACGACTTCGACGCCGACAGCACGGCCGGCAGGTGCGGCAGCCCGGCGCCGACCACGACCAGCGGCGCACCGGACTGCGACAGCTCGTGGCACGCCGCGCACAACGCCGAGATGTCGTCCGCCTGCACGTCCTGCATCTCGTCGATCAGCAGCGCGACCCCGGTGCCGACGTCCTGCGCCAGCTCGGCGACCTCGGTGAACAGCTCCACCAGGTCGATCTCGATGTCACCGGAGTCCGCCCGGCCGACCGCCGCCGGCACGTCGATCCCCGGCTGCCACCGGTCGCGCAGTTTCGCGTCCTCGGGATTGGCCCGCAGCGCGAACGCCTTCAGCACCCCGAGCACGGCCTCCACCCGGTCCGGCGCACGGTGCCGCACGGCCAGATCGCGGATCGCCCGGTGCAACGCCGCCGACAACGGCCGCCGCAACCCCGCTTCGGGCCGTGCCTCGATCTTCCCCGCGCCCCACCCACGCTTGACCGCCATCGACCGCAGCTCGCCCAGCAGCACCGTCTTGCCTACGCCACGCAGCCCGGTGAGCACGAGGCTGCGTTCCGGCCGACCGCGCGCCACCCGTTCGAGCACGACCTCGAACGCGCCGACTTCCTTGTCGCGTCCCGCCAGCTCAGGTGGCCGTTGGCCCGCGCCAGGGGCGAACGGGTTGCGCACCGGGTCCATCCTCGGACGGTATCGAGGTGTCTACGACGGATCCAATACTCCCGCCGTGTCGTCCGGTATTCATTAATCTAGGGAAAAATCTATACCGCGCTATCGAGCGTGATGACCGGTAGCGTCGGCGTCATGGCTGAGGTGGTGACGAAGGGCGTGGGCAAGGTCGAGCGGACCGCCGACCGGGCCGAGGTGCACGTGAGCTTCGAGACGACGGGCTCGACGCGCAACGAGGCGGTGGACGCGTTGACCGCGCGGGTCGCCGGGGTGGAGCCCGCGTTCGAACGGCCGGGGGTCGAGGTCCGGTCGCGGCGGCTCAACGTGCACGACAACTGGGACGGCAAGCGCCGCTCCGGCAGCCGTGCCGCGCAGAACTACCTGGTCCGGGTCGACGACGTCACGGCTCTCGACGACCTGCTGGCCGCCCTCGTGGTGGCCGAGCCGACGTGGCTCAACGGGCCGACGTGGCAGCTCAAGGACGACGCGGACGCCGTCCGGGAGGCGCAGCGCGAGGCCGTGGTGGACGCGCGCCGCCGTGCCGAGGGCTACGTCGAAGCGCTCGGCGCACGACTCGGCCCGCTCCAGCGGCTGACCGACGGTGACGCCGAGATGTGGGCGACCGAGTCGACACGGATGAGGACGGCCGCTTACGGCGGCTCGCCCGGCGTGCCGCCGCAGATGGAACAGCTCAACCTGGAGGCCCAGCAGATCGTGATCACGGTCCGCTGCACGGCCGCGTGGACGCTCCTCGACTGACCTCCGCCGTGTTCTGAGCGTTGAATTCGGGGGTCCTGAACGTAGGACACGGTGGTCCTGAACGTAGGACTCGCGGGGTCTGAAGGTAGGACTCGCGCGGGGGTCAGCCGCTGGTCTTGGGTTCGGCCAGCTCGACCACGACGGAACGGTTGCGGGCGGCGGCGGCCGGGATCAGGTCGCCCGCGCCGTCGAGGTCGACGGCCAGGGGCGCCGTGAAGCCCGCGCCGACCACCTCGATGAACGCGGACCGGCTCACGCCCAGGTCCACCAGCTCGGCCACCACCCGCTGGCCACGCCGCTGCGTCAGGTCGAGCGCCGCCTCGGCCGACGAAGAGTTGGCCGTGCGGGCGATGACCCGCGCGGTGGTGCGGCCGTCGAACTTCTTCGCCACTTCCTGCAACGCCTCACGCGCACCGGGCGCGAGCTGGTCGGTGCCCGCCTTGAACAACACCGCGGTGGGCAGGTGCACCAGCGATTCCTGGTGCACGACCTCGCCGAGGTCCACCGTCGGCACCTCGCCACGACCGATGGACGCGCCACCGGGCACCGGCTCCGTGTCGTGCGTGCAGCTCTTCGCGTCGAACTTCGCGCAGATGCCCATCCACAGGTCGACCAACGCCTCCCGCGCGGCCGGCGGCAGCGGCTTCTGCGCGCCCGTGACCTGGCCGAGCCCGGAGAAGATCACGTCCTTGCCGGTCAGCTCGGGCAGCGCGTCGTCCGGCACCGACGCGACCACGGTGGGCACGTCCAGGTCGAGCCCGAGCCGGGTCAGGTCGATCGGGTCGGTGTTCTGCAACCCGCTGGTCTGCAGCACCAGCACGGCCGGTCCCGCGGCGGAAGCCATGTCCGCCAGCACGGCCAGCGGGTCGAGCCGGGGGCCGCTGCCGCCGACCTGCGCGAGCTGCCCGGTCAGCCGGGTCAGGTTCTGCTCGAAGCCGAGGCGGCGCAGAGCCGAGTCGCTCTCCACCTCGTTCCCGTCTCGAACGGTGAAGTCCTCGTCCGAGTACGCGCCGCCGGCGGCATCACCCTGCCGGTAGACGACGACCCTGGTGACCCCGCTGTCGACGGCGTCCGACATCCGGTCGATCACCGTCCTGGTGAGCTCGACCCGTGGTTCGTTGGCCGACGCGGTGACGCCGATGCGAATGGTGGTGGCTTCGCGGGACGTCTCCCCGCAGGCAGCACAGGATGCCGCCACAAGCACGACTGCGGCGAAGAGCCGTGAGTGGTTCATGCATTGGAAACGGAATGAGAACGCGTTGTGTTACCACTAACACCCGTTTGGAGTAGTGAAGGGCCTAGCGCTCCACGATCGCCGTAACACCCTGACCACCCGCGGCACAGATCGAGACGAGCCCCCGACCCGTTCCGCGCTCGGCCAGGAGCTTCGCCAGCGTGGCCACGATCCGCCCGCCGGTGGCCGCGAACGGGTGCCCGGCGGCCAGCGACGAGCCGTTGACGTTCAGCTTCGACCGGTCGACCGCGCCGAGCGGGCCGTCCAGCCCGAGCCTGCCCTTGCAGAAGTCCGCGTCCTCCCACGCCTTCAACGTCGCCAGCACCTGTGACGCGAACGCCTCGTGGATCTCGTAGAAGTCGAAGTCCTGCAACGAAAGCCCGGCTCGCGCGAGCATCCGCGGCACGGCGTAGGCGGGCGCCATCAGCAGGCCCTCGCCGCCGTGCACGTAGTCGACCGCGGCCGTCTCGGTGAACGTGAGGTAGGCAAGCACCGGCAGGTTCCGTGCGGCGGCCCACTCCTCGGACGCGAGCAGCACGGCCGACGCGCCGTCGGTGAGCGGCGTGGAGTTGCCGGCGGTCATCGTCGCGCCCTCACCGCGGCCGAACACCGGCTTCAGCTTCGCCAGCTTCTCCACCGACGAGTCCGGCCGCAGGTTCTGGTCCCGGGTGAGGCCCTGGAACGGCGTGACCAGGTCGTCGAAGAACCCGCGGTCGTACGCGGCGGCGAGGTTGCGGTGGCTGGCGGCGGCCAGTTCGTCCTGGTCCTCGCGCGCGATCCCCCACTCCAGAGCGGTGATCGCGGCGTGCTCGCCCATCGACAGGCCGGTGCGCGGCTCGCCGTTGCGCGGCACGTCCGGCACCACGTGCTTCGGGCGCAGCTTCAACGCCGCCTTGACCTTCGCGCCGGCGCTCCTGGCCCGGTTGAACTCCAGCAGGACGCCGCGCAGGTCCTCGTTCACGCCGATCGGCGCGTCGCTGGTGGTGTCCACACCGCCCGCGATGCCGACGTCGATCTGTCCCAAAGCGATCTTGTTCGCCACCGCGATCACGGCCTGGAGACCGGTGCCGCACGCCTGCTGCATGTCGTAGGCCGGTGTCTCGGCGGACAGTCGGCTGCCCAACACGGCCTCGCGGACCAGGTTGAAGTCGCGGCTGTGCTTGAGCACCGCGCCCGCGACGACCTCGCCGAGCCGTTCGCCTTGGAGCCCGAACCGGCTCACCAGCCCGTCCAGAGTGGCGGTGAACATGTCCTGGTTCGACGCTGTGGCGTAAGGGCCGTTCGAGCGGGCGAAGGGAATGCGGTTGCCGCCGAGGATGGCTACACGGGCCATGTCGTCCTCCAGGTGGTGGGCGTGGTGGGACCAATGTTACCTACTCGTCAGTAGACTTACCTGCAAGTAGGGAGTGTGATGGTGCGCATGGATCGGTACCAGTCGTTCGCCAGGTCCGCCCTCGGGCGGTTCGTCGTGGGCAAGGTGGGGTTGCCCGACCCGTACCCGCTGCGTCGCCACTCACCCGACCAGCCTCCACTCGACGGGCCGGTGCTGCTCGGCGGGAGCGGTCGGCTGGTGGAGCCGGTCGGCGCGATCGTGAAGTCGATGGGCCTGGACCTGGTCACGACGGGTGACCGGTACGGGGCGCTGGTGTTCGACGCGTCCGGGATCGACACGGTCGAGCGGTTGCGTGAGCTGCACGAGTTCTTCCAGCCGGTGATCCGGGCACTCGGGCCGTGCGGGCGGGTGGTCGTGCTCGGCACTCCACCAGAGCGGGCCGAGTCGCAGATCGCGCAGCGCGCGCTGGAGGGGTTCACGCGGAGCGTCGGCAAGGAGCTGAAGCGGGGTGGCACGGCGCAGCTCGTGTACGTCGCGCCCGGCGCCGAGGGTGCGATCGCGTCGACGCTGCGGTTCCTGCTGTCCGGGCGGTCCGCGTACGTGTCGGGGCAGGTGATCCGGATCGGGCCGGCCGACGTGGTGGCGCCGGAGGACTGGGACCGGCCGCTGGCCGGGAAGGTCGCGCTGGTCACCGGCGCGTCGCGGGGTATCGGCGCGGCGATCGCAGAGGTGCTGGGTCGGGACGGCGCGCACGTCGTGTGCCTGGACGTGCCCGCACAGGGCGAGGACCTGTCGGCGGTGGCGAACCGGGTCGGCGGCACCACGCTGCAACTCGACATCACCGCGCCGGACGCGCCCGCGCGGATCGTCGAGCACGTCACGCAGCGGCACGGGGGCGTGGACATCGTCGTGCACAACGCGGGCATCACGCGGGACCGCACGCTCGGACGGATGGACGAGGACCGGTGGGACGCGGTGATCGCGGTGAACCTGGGCGCGCAGGAACGGGTGAACGAGGCGTTGTTCGCGGCGGAAGTGGTGCGGCCCAACGGGAGGATCATCGGCGTGTCGTCCATCGCGGGCATCGCCGGGAACGTCGGCCAGACCAACTACGCCACCAGCAAGGCGGGCGTGATCGGCATGGTCGACTCGCTGTCCGGGCGGGTCGCGGGCCGGGCCACGGTGAACGCGGTCGCGCCGGGGTTCATCGAGACGAAGATGACGGCCGCCGTGCCGTTGTTCATCCGCGAGGCGGGGCGGCGGATGAACAGCATGTCGCAGGGCGGGCTGCCGGTGGACGTCGCCGAGACGATCGCGTGGTTCGCGAGCCCGGCGTCGGCCGGCGTGAACGGGAACGTCGTGCGGGTGTGCGGCCAGAGCCTGTTGGGGGCGTGATGGCGAACCTGACCTTGTTGTACGCCAAGGCCGCGCTGACCGGGTTCAGGCGGCACGGCGACGCCCTGCCGGAGTCCTCTTTGGACGCTGAGGTCTCGGTCGACTCCGAGCACATGGCCCGGTACGCCAAGGTGTGCGGGTTCGGCGTGCGGGACGAGCTGCCGATCACCTACCCGCACGTGCTCGGGTTCGAGCTCCAGCTCCGGCTGATGACCGGGCCCCTGTTCCCCTTTCCGCTGGCCGGTCTGGTGCACGTGGCCAACCGGATCACGCAGCACCGGCCGTTGACGGTGGCCGAGCCGCTGTCGCTGCACGTGGCGTTGGCGAACCTCCGGCCGCACGAGCGCGGGCGGCAGTTCGACGTGGTGACGACGGTGTCCGTGGACGGCGAGGAGGCGTGGGTCGACGTGTCGACTTATCTCCGGCGGACCGGCAGTGCGGTGTCCACGCGGGACGAGTTGGAGCCACCCGTGCCGACGGCGCAGTGGCGGTTGCCGGGCGACCTCGGGCGGCGGTACGCGGACGTGTCCGGCGACCGGAACCCGATCCACGTGAACGCGTTGGCGGCCAAGGTGTTCGGCTTCCCCCGTGCCATCGCGCACGGGATGTGGTCGAAGGCGCGGTGCCTGGCCGCGCTCGAAGGACGGCTGCCCGACGCGTACGAGGTGGACGTGCGGTTCAAGGCGCCGATCCTGTTGCCGGGCAAGGTCGACTTCTCCGCCTCGCCCGGCGGTGACGGCTGGAGGTTCGCGCTGTGGTCTCGGCGACCGCACCTGGAGGGCGTGATCAGCCCGGTCCGACGGCCTTAGGCGTCTTCCGCGACTTGCTCGGCCTGCTCCGTCCTCCGTGACGGCGGGTGCCACACGTCGCCCGCCACGAGGTCGCCGAACCCCATCCAGACCAGGTTCATCAGCCGGGCGGCGACCACACCGGCCGGTTCCTCGGGGTTGTCGAGCCACCAGTCGGCCAGCGACTCGCCCGCCCCGACCAGTGCGGCGGCCAGCGACTCGGCCTCCTTGCCACCCGCGCGCGGCACGTTGGCGAAGTCCGACGAGTGCACCAGCAGCGCCGCCACCAGGCTGATCGCCCGGCCGCGCATGTCGGCCAGCTCCGCGGCGAACGGGCCGCCCTGCGAGGACGCCTGCCGGTGCAGGACCTGCCAGCCGGCCCGGTTGGCGCCGACGAAGCCGAAGAAGGCGCGAAGTCCGCTCCACAGCTGGACGTCCGGGGGTTCCTCGGCCTCGACGCCCTGCGCGATCGCGTCCATCATCCGGGTCGCCTCACGGCGGATGCAGGTCGCGAACAGCTCTTCCTTGGAGCCGAGGTAGGCGTAGAGCATGGGTTTGGAGATGCCCGCGACCTCGGAGATCTCGTCCATCGACGCGGCGTGGAACCCCAACCGCGAGAACACGTCCACCGCGGCGTCCATGATCTGCCGTTCGCGCACGGCGCGCGGCAGTCTCTTGGCCCGACCCGAGCGGACCGGTTGCTCAGCGTGCATCGCACCCCCTGGATGGCTGGGACAAGATTACTCCGGGGCACTTGCCGCCTTACCTACTCACCAGTAGGCTTACCACGCAGTAGGTAGCCGGAGGTGTCACACATGACCATCGACCTCACCACCGAGGCGATCTCGAAGCTCAGTCCTCGGGAGCTGATCTCCACGCTCCAGCAGGTCGATCCGGGTGATCCGGCGCTGAAGGACGTCGACATCGACGTGATCGCGCGCGGTATCGACCCGAAGAAGCTGGGCCAGGACGAGTTCGCGGATCTGCTCGCCGCGCTCGGCGTGTTGGCCGACGGCGGCGCCGACCTGGACCTGGCGAAGATGGACGCGCAGAACTTCGCGCGGATCATCTCGCGCGCGTCCAAGGAGCAGGTCGAGGCCGTGACGTCCCGGCCAGGTCTGCGCGAACGCGTGCTGGACGAAGTGTTCCGCCGCATGGAGGTGCACTTCCGCACCGAGCGCGCGGGCGCCACGCGTGCCGTCGTTCACTTCCGTCTGACCGGCGGTGCATCGGGTTCGGCCTCGGGTTCGGAAGACGTGTACGAGGCGGTCGTCGAGGACGCCACGTGCAAGATCAACAAGGGCGAGACCCGTGATGCCAGGGCGACGGTGACGTTGGGGCCGGTGGAGTTCCTGAAGCTCGCGACCGGCAACGCGTCCGCGCCGGTGCTGTTCATGACCGGAAAGCTGAAGGTCAAGGGCGACTTGGGCTTCGCGGCCGGGTTCATGACCCTGTTCGACATTCCGAAGGCGTGAGGGGACCATGGGCGGTTTTTCGCTGGAGCTGAACGAGGACCAGGTCGACCTGCGCGAGTGGGTGCACGGCTTCGCGAAGGACGTGATCCGGCCCGCGGCGTCGGAGTGGGACGAGCGGGAGGAGACGCCGTGGCCGGTGATCCAGGAGGCGGCGAAGATCGGCCTGTACGGGTTCGAGGCGCTGGCGACGTGGTTCGCCGACCCGATCGGGTTGTCGTTGCCCATTGCGACGGAGGAGCTGTTCTGGGGTGACGCCGGGATCGCGTTGGCGCTGATGGGGACCGGTCTCGCGGCGGCGGGGATCTTCGCGTCCGGGACGCCCGAGCAGCTGGCCGAGTGGGTGCCGGAGTGCTTCGGTTCGGCCGACGACCCGAAGCTGGCGGCGTTCTGCGCGTCCGAACCGCAGGCCGGTTCCGACGTGGCCGGATATAGGACGCGGGCGGTGTACGACGAGGCCACCGACGAGTGGGTGCTCAACGGGCAGAAGGCGTGGGCGACGAACGGCGGCATCGCGAACGTCCACGTCGTGACGGCGGTGGTGGATTCGGCGCTGGGTTCGCGGGGCCAGGCGGGCTTCGTCATCCCGCCCGGCACGCCGGGGTTGTCGTCGCCGGGGAAGATCAAGAAGCACGGGATGCGGGCTTCGCACACGGCGGACGTGTTCTTGGACGACGTGCGGGTGCCCGGTCGGTGTTTGTTGGGCGGCAAGGAGCGGTTGGACGCCAGGCTCGCGCGTGCCCGTGAGGGGCAGAAGGCCGGTGGGCAGGCGGCGATGGCGACGTTCGAGACGACCCGGCCGACCGTTGGCGCGATGGCAGTCGGTGTCGCGCGGGCGGCTTACGAGTATTCGCTGGAGTACGCGAAGGACCGTTCGGCGTTCGGCCGGAAGATCATCGAGAACCAGGCCATCGCGTTCGACTTGGCGAACATGAAGATGGAGATCGACGCGGCGCGGTTGTTGGTGTGGCGGGCGGCTTGGATGGGGCGCAACAACGTTCCGTTCACGGCCGGTGAGGGGTCGATGTCGAAGCTCAAGGCCGGTGAGGTGTCGGTGTGGGCTACGGATCGTGCGATCCAGATTTTGGGCGGGGCGGGGTACACGCGAGAGCACCCGGTGGAGCGGATGCACCGTGACGCCAAGATCTTCACCATCTTCGAGGGGACGTCGGAGATCCAGCGATTGGTAGTGGCCAGGGCGATTTCCGGCATGCACATCAAGTGAGTTGATCTTCCCAGGCCGTCATCAGGCCGTCTGGGAGGCGGACGGGGTCTTCAGGACGCGGAAGACCCCGTCCACTGCTTTCCGGGCACGTTCGTGACTGGACGGCATCAGGTGCGTGTAGGTGCGGAGCGTGAAGCCGGGGTCGGCGTGCCCGAGGTACTCGGCCAGCTCCTTGATCGAGACGCCTTGGGCCAGGAGGACGGACGCGTACAGGTGCCGCATGGCGTGCATCCCGTCCTGCCTCTTGGTGTAAGTCAGTCCGGCCTGCTTGAACGCGGACACCCAGACGACCTTGTTGAACAGGTCGCCGTTCCAGGGCTTGCCGTCGTCGCGGACCATCAGCAGGTCCACCGTCACCGGATCGCCGTTCGGCCGGTCCCAGGGCAGCGTCACCGACGTTGGCGGGAACATCGCCAGGTAGGCGTCAACGGCCGCCAGGACGCCTCTCGACAAGGGCACCTGGCGTGTCTTGTTCCGCTTGGGCAGCGAGAACACCAACGCGCGATTGATCATCCTGACCTGCCGCTGGACGTTGATCACCATGGCGTCCCGGTCGATGTCATCTGGCGAGAACGCCAGGATTTCACCTTGCCGCAGGCCACATCCCGCCCCGAGCGGAGCCGTGATCTTGAAGCGCGGGTCCAAGGCCATCTGAAGCTTGTGGACCCGCGATTCCGCCCACGGCACGACCTTGCGCGACGACCGCTGAGGCCGCTTGATGCTGTTGACCTTGCACGGGTTCCGGTGGATGCGCTTGTCGTCCACAGCCGAGTTCAGGATCGAAGACAGCGTCTCGAACAGCACGGCTTGATAGGTCGGCCCGAGGCCCTTCTCCTGCATGTCGCCCAACCAGTCGCGGACGAGCTGGGGAGTGATCGCGCCGAGCTGGCGGTGCCCGAAGAACGGGTGGACCTGACTCCGGAGCCGACTCTCGATCGTCTGCCTGGTGGCCGCGTCCGCCGAGTACCCCTTGAGCCAGCTCTCCGCTTGCGCTTTGAACAGCACCTTCCCCGCGTTGGGATCGATGTACTTCCCTTCGCGCTTGTCCGACTCCATTTCGATCAGGAAGTCTTCGGCCTTTTTCTTCTGCCGGTCCGGGAAGCTCTTGGACCGCTCGACGCCGTCCGGGTCGACGTATCGCACCTTGTACCGCAGGCCGACGCCATACGTAGAGGTCTTGACCCTGGTGACCTGGTCAGTCACCGGGTCTTTGACCTCCTTCCACCAGCGATCTTGGACATGCCCCATGGCACACCTCTCCTGTGTGTCGAATTGCCGAAACTTCTAGGCCGCGTCGAGGTCCAGGCCCTCGAACCACTCGCGGACCTTGGCCGGGTCCCACCGCAGGTGTTTGCCGACCTTCCGAGCCGGAGGCCCGTAGTTCTTGCTGCGCCAGCCACGAATGGTGTGCACCGGTACACCGAGGAAGGCTGAGAGATCGTCAACGCCCCACAGCCGGTCGAACTCGTTCCCGCTCATTGCCGTCCCCCTCCCCAGGTCTCAGGCCGCTTGTGGAACTGCCGAAAGATCGGGCGGTGCACCACTGGCCGCCAGCAAGGCCCGGTCGTACTCGGCCTTCCACGTGACGCGTTGGGCGATGGCGTGCATGAGCAGGTGCGCGCGTGGTGGCACGTTGGGGTCGCCAGGCCGGACCTTGTGCCAGACGAGCTGTGACGTGTCGGGTTCCGGCTTCTCGATGCCCACGGCCTTGAGTGCTTCGACCACGAACCGCTTCCGGTCCGCCCGGTGATCCGCCAGCGTCTTGCCGGACCACTTGCGCGACACCAGGACCCGCCGACCGGGCAGGCCGAGCGTGGTCCGCCGATGAGCCCGCCCCTTGCAGTGCCCCGGAGCGGTCCGAGAGTTCACCCCACGCGGCTGGACGCCGTAGAGCAGCCAGACGGGGCAGCGGTCGGAGCAGGGCGTCACGGCCAACTCGTCCGCCAGGCGGTCAGCGTGCCGCCGTTGCCGGTCGGTGGTCTGCTCGACCACTTCGCCGATGGACTTGGTGAGGTACTTGGTCAGGTAGCCGATGTGCCGTCCGGCTTCCTCCGAGCCGCCGAGGACGCCCTTGGAGTGCACCTGGCGGCCGAAGGTCACCACGTGCGCCGGTTCGTCCACGGCCTCGACCGCGTCCGCCCAGGCCGTCAGCGGCTTACGGGTGTCCGGGTCGACGAACGCTTCCGCCCGTGCGTCCCACACCGGCAGGTGGTCACCGCCGTAGACGCGTTCGTCATGGTTGGGCCACCACACCTGGTGGTACGTGGCGGCCGTGACAAGCCGGATGGTCTCGTGCGGGATCGAGCCGCGGATTGCCACATGGAGGTGTGGCGCCGCTCGGCGTTGCGGTTCGACCGTGGCGAAGTACTGGACGTCCCAGCCGACGACCCGCCGCAGGTTCTGCCACCACCGGTCGACCAGCGAGGCGAAATGCACCGCGTCCCGAGCCGCCCGCCGGTAGTCGTAGGTGTCCGGATCGACCGGCGTGCCGTCGTCACGAACCCGACCGTAGGTGTCGAGGGTGAGCGTGACGAACATCGACGGCCGGAACCCGCCTGCGTACTCCCTTCCCACGGTGCGCTTCTCGACCCGCCGCCGAGGCAGGTTCGGCGCGTCCTGCCGCCGCTTGGTCGACCGCTTCACAGGTCGCTTCGGTGGTGCGTCGGGCGAGGGGAACCGACCCCGCACGCCGAGTTGCCGAAGTTCCGCGTCGACCGAGTGGATCTCCTCCCGCAGCTCGTCCGCGTCACCCGCCTCCCCGGCCTGGACTGCCTCCCGGTACGCCTTCACCAGGTCCGCCCGGAACGTCATCAGTTCCTTCTCGTCCTGGGACGGCTGACGTGCGGTGAAGTCCAGTTCCTCGGTCATGTGCCAGCCTTCGCGGCACTGCGCCATCCGAAGCGCCTTGGCCTTCTTCGCACACGGCCCACAGACGCTCTCCACCGTCGACCCGCACGGGACGGCGACGTAGCGGACTTCGTAGCTGGCGCGATCCTCAACTTCCATCGTGAACGGCCGCACGCACACCCCGTGCTGCTCGGCCGCAGCCTTGGCCACGTCCAACGCCATCGGCTGACGCATCCGCTCCGCGCGAGTCGTGGCGCTCATCCGGCCACCTCCGCCCGGTTGCAGATGTGACCATGTGCAACATGCCCCGAGAGCCGTTCGTCAACGTCGTCCGTGACGACGAGTCCGGTCCGCACGCCTGCCCTTGCTGCGGCTTCCTGACCCTCGGCGAACGGGGCGGCTACGAGATCTGCGACGTCTGCTTCTGGGAGGACGACGGCCAGGACGAACACGACGCCGACCAGGTACGAGGAGGCCCGAACCGGGGTCTCAGCCTGACCCAGGCCCGCGAGAACTACGCCCGGATCGGTGCCGCCGATCCGACGGACCTCAAGCACGTCCGACCGCCGAACCCTGCCGAGTACCCGCCCCTCTAGCTGCCAGTTCACGCCGCCACCCCGTCCACACCACCGGGATTGCTCGGAAACGGCCGCACCTCGGCAGGCCGGAAGTAGTCCCGCAGCGCCGCCAAATCGGCATCGGTCACGTAGAAGGCCCGAGCCCGTTCCGGCTCCCGCTGCCCGTCCTGCTTCACCCACGCCACACCGGGCGTGTTTTCGCTGATCTCGTGAGCCGCCGCCCCGCGCTGCCGGACACCGTCACCAAGGACCATGTCCACCTGTTGCGGTTCGTCCAGCCGCAACGCCACCCGCGTGGTGAACAGGTGCCGGAAGGAGACGATCTCCTTACGCGGGTCCTGGACCAGGCCGACGAGCACGTACCCCGGAGCCCGCCCCTGGGAAGCGATCGTCTGCACAGCTCGTGCCGCACGCTCCCGCAGCTGCTTGTCCGGCTGGTAGGCGACGACGTCCGCCAGTTCGTCCACGATGAGCACGGTCAAGGGCTCACCGGTGTCCCGAGCCCACAGCCGCCGAATGCCCCGATACCGGGAGGCCCGCTCCTTCACCTCAGCGGCGATCTCCTCCAACAGTTCGACCGCGTCAGCGCCGTTGCCGAACACCAACCGGTCGAAGGCGTCGGGGCATTGCCCGAGTTCCATCCCGCCCTTCGGGTCGATCCCAACCAGGCGCACCAGGCCCGCCCGAACTGCCGGTGCGAGCTGCCAGACGATCGACCACAACACCGAGCCCTTACCGGCCCCCGGTACCCCAACCACGAGAAGCTGTGCCCCGAGCAGCCGAACCCGCCACGGCTTGCCCGTCTCGGTCCGCCCGACGACCACCCGCTTGAAGTCGACGTCGGCCGAGCCGTCCAGCGCCGGCACGGGCACCGGCCGCACAAGCGGGTCAGCGTGCACGAAGTCCAGTTCAAGCAGTCGAGGCCGCAGCACCCGGACCCGGCAGGACCGAGCACCGAACGAGTGCGCCAAACCATCCCGCCTCAGCTCCCACGCCTCCGGCGATTGGGCCGGCACCATCCGCACCCGAACCCGGTCCCGCCATCCTTCGGACCGCACCCGCCGCAACCTGGGTCGGTACTCGCGGCCACGGTCGCGCTTGGCCAGGTCGGACAGCCGCATCACCGACCGCCACTTCGGCACGTACACCGTCGCCCGCCGCCACTCGGTCACCAGCCGGTACCAGCAGTGCCGCAGAAACGACGCCCGGTCGTACCCAGCCCACACGGCCAGTGCCGCGACCAGCGACAACAGCGCCAACACCAACGGCGACAGCCCGAACCGCCACCAGCACCAGGTCGCCGACGCCGGAACCAACGTGACCACCGGATAGCGCACGACAACGAGCACCAGGCGCACGACGCCTACCACCACGAGCCACACCAGCGCCACCAAGGCCGCAATCCACTTGGCCTTGCCCGGCACCAACATCCACCACGGCACCCGAGGCCGCACACCCTCGAACGGAGCCGGGTCGACCCACTTGCCGCCGTTCACAGCGCACCACCGCCCACAGCGGTGAAGACCAGCGACAACCACCCCAGACAGGCGCAGCAGTCGAGCTGATTCGGGGCGTAGACACCGAACCGCTTGCACGACCGGCACCGTTGACCGTTGGGCAATTTCCACAGACCGGTGGGGCGTCGACTTGACGTCCGCCCCCCAGATACCGATACCCTCGACATGACCGAAACCCCTTGTGTCGCAACAAAAGCGCGCAAGAAATCCGGTCGGTGTGTCGTCGGGAAACAGCCTCAGCCCGCCAAGACTTGAATCTGTTTCCCGCGACCCACACCAACCGGCACGAATCGTTCAGTTGTCACGCAACGCGTCATCAGCCGGACGCGGTCAGCGGTCCTCCACGACCTCGAACAGGTCCGTGAAGCTCATCGTCTTGAACGCGCTCAGCGCACCGGCGATGAACACCGGACCAGGCCGGAGCTCGTCGGCCAAGACCCGGCCCACCGTCGAACGGTGGACGCCCAGCGCATCTGCGATCTCGTAATCGGACTCCAAGCCCGCGACGCGAGTCGCCAGGTCGAACCTGTCCACTCGTAGCCGCACGGTGTACCGAACTCCGTCACCGCCGGCACGCGACCGCCGACGCCGACGCCTCACCGGTCACCTCCGCCATCCCCGGCACGTCCGGCATCGGTCGCGGCAGCGATGGCCTCACCCTTCTCCCGCTCACGCTTGGCCCAGTACAACGCTTCGTGATGGTGCCCCCGGTCGATCTCCGCCACCCGCGCGTACACCTCCGCCGACCGCAGGAAGAACGCCCGCCGCACAGCCGGTTCCGCATCGGGTGCCGGCATCACCCTGACCAGCGCTTCATGCGCGTCTTTCAACGACGTGACAGCCCACGCCGCCCGCCACAGTCCCTCATTCGAAGCCCGCTTCGCCTTGCTCATGTCCCGTCCTCGTCCGGGTTGACACGGGCGTGCTCGATCCGCGCCCGACGGTCGAATTCCTCGGCAGCGATGGCGCAGGCGTGACGAGCCCACAAGGGCACCGCCAGATCAGCAGCCAGAATCCGCCACGCCCACGCCACCGCCGCATAGCTGTCAGCCAGCCGAAGCCGTGCCGCCGCCCTGTCCTCAGTGGACGCTGCGAACAGGGCTTCGGTCTGGTCCGCGTACGCGAGGTTCCAGCGAGCGACCGCCTCACGAGACGGCCGCGCCACCTCAAGCCGCCTTCTGCTCGCCCTGGGGCTTCTCCGCACGCTTCGGAGCAGCGCCAACCTGCGGCGACGCAATGCCCGTAGCTCGGATCGTGAACCCCTGGTACTTGTACCGATCACCCATCACCCGCGGCTCGACCGTCAGCCCCTCGAACGCCACCGGCCTCACCTCGACACCAGGCATGACCTGCACAGCCTGCGGCGGCACCGGCTGCACGTCAGCCAGGATCGTCACCGTCACCGACGCGTCCCGCTCCTTCTCAGCGGACGGGTCCGTGACCACGACCTTCCACTGACGCTTACCCGTGCGCTCATCCACACGCTGCTTGGCCTGCCGACCGCGCCCCTTGTCCTCCGCGCTCATGTACTCCATGTCCGGCGCGACCTCACCGACCATCAACGCCCCCATCGGGAACACCTGGTCAAACGACGCCTCGAACCGAGTCCCATACGGAACCGCCACCAGCCACCTCCGTCACCTTGCCAGCCTGCCTATACAGGCTAGCCATGTCCCGAGAGTAAGACAGCTTGGCTAGCCAAGTCAAGCAAGTGACGAACATCAGCCGATCGAGCTAGCTCTCTAGGCGGTCTAGCCAAGTGCGAACAGACACTGCGAACATGTGCGAACAGCCGCTTTGCGCCCCGCTTTGCGCTCGCGGGACACGAGACGAGGAGCCATGGCACTAGACCCAGACGATCCGCGACCGCCATATATGCAGGTGGCCAACGCCTTGCGAGCTGCCATCCTGACCAAGGTCTTCAGGGCGGGCGACAAGCTGCCGTCACGTGCGGAGCTGGCGAAGAAGTACGACGTCGCACCGATGACCGTGCAGAGCGCGCTACGCGAGCTGCGTGACGAGGGCTTGATCGTCTCCCGACAGGGCAGCGGCGTGTTCGTCCGAGAGCGCACTGAGCGCCCGGTCGGCCTGCGCCCGCACATCGAGCAGGCGTTCACGTCCGACCGCGTGACGATCGACTTCGCCGGGTTCTCCGGCGAGACACTGCACGGCATCCTTCAGGAGCCACTGGACAAGATCCGCATCGGCCGACTCACGCCCGAGGCAATCCACGTCCGCATCCTGGTCCCGGACCCCACCGTCCCGTGGTCTGTCCCCTGCACCGTCGAAGACCGGTCCGACAGCCCAGCCTTCCGCGAACGCGCCGCCGAGATCATGCGCCGCCACACCCAAGCCATTGTGGACAACGTCACCGAGCTGGGCGAACTCGGTCTGGTCAAGGACGCCACCGCAGAAGTCCGCGTCCACCCAGCCCCACCACTGTTCAAGCTCTACCTGATCAACAACGACGAAGCCTTCTTCGGCTTCTACCCCGTCCGCGAGCACGTCCTATCCCTAGGCGGCCAACCCCAAGCCATCTATGACCTCATGGGCAAAGACGCCATCCTCTTCCACCACAGCACCACCGACGACGACACCAGCACCGGCAGCCAATACGTCGAGCAAGCCCGCACGTGGTTCGACAGCCTGTGGAGCTCCATCGCGACGGAGCAGAAGCGATGAGGGCAGATTTCGTGCAGACGGACGACCTAGGATTGCTGCGCCACATCTTGTCGTCCACCGACGCCTTGCTACTCGACTTCGATGGACCCATCTGCTCGGTCTTCGCGGGCATACCTGCTCGCCATGTCGCCGATCAACTGCGCAAAGTCCTCTCCAAGGAGAGTCGGGACAGCCTTCCGCCCGATATCGAAACGACCGAAGATCCCTTTGATATTCTTCGTTATGCCGCAACAGTGGGCGATACAGAAGCACAAGGTGTAGAAGTCGCTCTCCGTGCCTACGAAGTTGAAGCGGTTGCGAGCGCTTCGCCTACCGTTGGCGGCCTAGACGTCATAGCTGCATGCCACGACAGAGGCAGGATGGTCGCAGTAGTTAGTAACAACAGTGCAGAATGTGTTCGAACCTACCTTCGCATCAAAGAAGTTGAAGCCCTCGTCGACGCGATCTGCGCTCGGACTACACATGACACGTCAATGCTCAAGCCAGCTTCGACATTGCTGACTGCAGCGCTGACCACCCTTAACGTACCGCCCGAAGCAGCCACACTAGTAGGGGATTCCGAAACCGATATCCAGGCTGCACTACATACACAAGTCCACTCAGTCGGATACGCAAATAAACCTGGGAAAGAACAGAAGCTTAGGGACGCAGGTGCTCACGTGATCATCGACCGGATGACACAAATTTCAGACGTCCTATAAGCGTTCGAAAGCGGCGACATCAACTCGCCATGGCACCCATAACGAATTGAGCCTGCTCGGTCCGAAGCATCTCAAACGGAGTTATACACTTAACGCCAAGTCCACGACATACGTTCGGAATCTTAATTTTCTTCACTGACTCCGAGTACCTCTCATGCGTCACCACTACAAACTGCTTAGCGTGCGCATGTGAGACAAGGTGATAGTCGGCCACGCCGAGGAATGTACTGACAGCAGCGGACACGAAGTTCTGGCTGGTTACCCAGCGACTCGTGACCGCCAAGCTTCTTAACACGTTGGCGTCAGGCGACAAGAATAGCGTCGGGTTTCGCCCTACCCAACCCGACAGCTCGTCCTGAACCTCGACCAACTCTTTCTTCACTGCATCAATACTATAAACAACCTGCCTATGATTGGCGTCGATGATCCAATCCCAGAATGCTGGACAAAAGTCGAGTCCATAGTGAAAGTTCTTCGCCTGAATGAGCACATTGGAGTCGATCAGGTATGGCACTAAGAAACTCCCAACCGGTTCGCAAGCTCGCGATAGGTCGAGAGCTTCTTCACTCCAAGCAGACGGAACGCGTCCCTGTACAGCGTTGCGCCCTCCTCGGCGCTTTCCACTATGGCACGGGCGAATCTCTTGCTCGTACGGACGGGTTGGGTGTTATAGAAGTTTCCTCCGGAGCCACCGTCCTGCTCTCGCGCCAGTTTCATGACACGCACATACTCCGCGTCATACATCTGCCGGAATTGTTCCCACGGAAGAAACCTGATGTCGCGCAGCCTTCTGAGGACAACCAAGGTGCTCACCTTGAATCGAGCTGCTAGTCGATCAAGTTCAGCCGTAATATCATTATGCCTACTGAACTCTTTCTGCAACATATCAGCCGGAACTAGAATTTCGGCAGCCACTTGATTACACCAGCGCTCAGCATGATTTTCAGGCACTGAGGCGACGTCGACGTCACTCAGAGCCGATTGACCCACCCAAATGTGAGCCAATTCATGCGCCAAAGTGAATATCTGAGCCGCCTTAGTGTCGGCACCATTAACGAATATGACTGGCGCATAGTCGTCCACCAGCGCGAACCCTCGAAACTCAGTCGGATTCAGTTTACGGTGCGTGTTGCCGCCAACCACTCCATTGACCATAACGAGGATTCGGAGCTCTTCGGCCGCTTCGGTGAGACGCTTGAAAGCTTCGCTCCAGGATGAGCCTCGCTCCGCCACGCCAAAATGGAGCGCCTCGCGGAGTGATCGCGCAGCGGCGTCCGAAGGTGTCGACGGATCGAAAGACCCAACAAACGAAAGTGGTTCCATACCCATCGTTCGGACATGGTCGCGATACCACTCTTGTCGTTGCTGAACTTCGAACAATGTGTCCAACAGGTCGACGCTCGGCTGTCGCAGCGCCTCGTCTCGCACTGTTCTAAAGTCGGGGAGTGGCAACTCCTCTTCCGGAGGCTCAGGGAGGAAGAAGAAACCCACGGGCGTGTGCGTGGCGTTCGCGAAGTCTTCCAACTGATGAAACGTCGGTGAACTCGCTCCAGCTTCCCACTCACGCAGCTTCGGAAACCTCCGGGCAAGTTCGGTCCCGCTGACGCCGGAACGCTCACGCGCCCAACTGATCAGCTCGACCGGAACCTCAACCCGCAGCACCATGTCTCCCAGTATCGTTCACCAGGCACCTGCCCTGCATAAGATCACTGGATCGGCGTACCTGTGTGGTGCTCAGTCCGTCGTCGGCGACATGCGTGGTGTTACAGACAGGAACGAAGTACTGCCCTCTGCTGAACTTGGCTCTATGGGATCAAGGCGCGCCGCCTGCGGCGGCGCGCGGTACGGGGTGGCGCACGTTGGCACCGACTCCCCGCATCACGGCACGCCGGGCTCCCGCTTCGCTCCGCCCGTCGGCCGTGCGCGGAGTCGGTGCACGTGGTCGGGTGGCGGCGCGCGCCAGCGACGAAGGCCGCCAAGGCGAGAGCTCCCAGCGGCACCGGTCGGGACGATCGCGCGGTCACGCGGCTTGGTCGGGCTGGGCACGGCGATCGACGCCCGCCGACGCTCCGCGCCAGCGGCCAACGGGAGTGTCCCGGCATAGCGGAGGGCACCACCTCGGCACGTGAGTCGTCGCGGTTGGCGACGCGGTGTGCCGGGGTGGTGCCCGTAGTGCGTGATCAACTCTCAGGCCGTCTCCAGGCCGTGAGAGGTCGAGGAAGGTTGGTCAACGACGATGAACGTTGACCAGGTATGCGCAGTTCAGATGACCATTCCAGGTGATGTGGGCAGGTCATAGCCACCCCGGCGCAAAATCTTCACCATCTTCGAGGGGACGTCGGAGATCCAGCGGTTGGTTGTCGCGCGCGCTATCTCGGGCATGCACATCAAGTAGACCTGACTGATCAGGTCACCCGGTCTGGGCGGGGTCTTCAGGACGCGGAAGACCCCGTCCACTGCTTTCCGGTCGCGGTCGGTGGTGTGACTCAGGCGGGCCACAACAGGGAACTCAGCTTGGTTCGGGCGTGCGGTTCGGTCCGGCTACGCGCGGCTGAGGGTGTTGCCGTCGTGTTTGCCGGTTTGGCGCGCCGGTGGCAGTTCTGTGGGCTGTTCGTCAGTGACCCACGCGTGCTCCAATGCCGACAGTCGGCCGTGCTCCAACCACACGAGCAGCCAGCCGGTGAACGTGCCGGCGTCGTCCGCGATGGGGAACGAGAGCGGGCTGGGGAGGTTGTCGCACGGTGGGCTGTCGTCGGGGACGTGCAGGTCGACGCTGGTCGACCCCGGCGCCCACGGGCGGATCACCTTGGCCTTGTCGACCTGTGCGTGGAGGACTGGGTAGTCGGACAGGACGTGATGGAGCACGGTCCTCTCGTCGACCGACATTTGACGTCCCGACATCGCGCTCATTTCGTCCGCTCACAAGCCTTGCGGATGCCTGGAGAGCCACTCTGTGTGCCTAGCCCTCAGTACGTCGCGTTCCTCGCTGGTCGGGAGCAGCACGTCGGCGCCGCCGTCATAGGGATGGTGGATTCGGGTCATCGCCACGTCGGTGATCATCACGTTGGCTTCCACGTCATCCGCCACGTCGCGGAGCAGCGGATCGATCGCCCCGGTGGTCCACGGGATCCGTTTGGCGTACACATGCCAGTACGTCGGGTCGTCCGGGTCCGGGTCGGTGCAGATCGTGGTCCAGTAGTCGGTTTGCGGCTTCGGGTCGTCACGCCACTGGCCGGTGATGACGTAGACGTCCTCACCGGCGAAAAGCTCATTCAGGACCGTGTTGTAACGCTCCAGGATGATGGCGTACTCGGCTTCGGTTTCGGCGTACCTCTTGGACTCCGGCAGGCTGTGGAAACGCACCCAGCGTTCCCGGTAAGCCTGCTTCAGCATGTAGGCAGCCGGGTCGCAGCGGGCCCAGTTGCGGTTCCACTGGTGGAGCAGGTCAGGGATCGGGTGCGACTCGCGCAGCCAGTTGTCCAGGTAGGTGACGATGTCGGGTGAAGTGGGGCGTAGTTCGACCGCGGCGTGCCAGAGGGGGCCTGCCAGCTCCAGGACCAGCGCTTCACCGCGCACGTCCGAATAGAGGGTGGGCACGATCGCTTGTCGGAGCCACCGGTCCTGGTGGTCAGCGACCCATTCGCACACAGTGTCGTTCAACGGTCGTCCTCCGTATCCCGACAGAAGCGGTTAGGCTCGGGCGCATGGTCGGGGTGTTGCAGTGTGTTGTCCTTGATTGCCCAGAGCCTAAGGCGCTGGCCGCGTTTTACCAGGGAATTTTCGGCGGTGAGGTGGACAAGCCGGACCGTCGGTGGAAGTTGAACGACGAGTGGTCGACGTTGCACATCGAGGGCGGTTTGGTGCTCGCGTTTCAGCGGGCCGTCGACTACGTCGCACCTGAGTGGCCTGATCCGGGCAAGCCTCAGCAGTTCCACCTGGACGTCGGGGTGAAGGACCTCGGCTTGGCCAAGGCCGAGGTCCTTCGGTTGGGCGGTACCTTGTTGGACGACTCGCAGGAGGTGTGGTGGGTGTTCGCCGATCCGGCCGGCCACCCGTTCTGCCTGGTCTGGGAGTGAGTCAGTTGCCCGCTTCGGTCAGCCAGCGCCGTTCCGCGGTCGTATCCGGAACGGGGTTGTCCCAGCCGTTGATCGTGGCCAGCAACGACCAGTAGCGCTCCGCCCTGGGATCGCTGAACTCCTCCAGGCGCCTGGACAGTTCCGGGCCCACCGGCACGTCCAGCACGGCCGACCACTTCTCGTTGATCCGGGCGACAACGGTTGCCGCTTCGGGCGAGTTCGGATCGATCCCCGCGTCCAACGCCTCACGGGCCTGGGCGATCGCGTACTGGAACGCTTCCATCGACTCGTCGGAACGGCCGGACATGTCGACACCTTCGGCCCGCATTTCCTGGTGCCGTTCCGACATGTTCCTGATCGACGCCCGGAAGTCCGGGTCACGGACCATGTTCGCCAGCTCTACCCACGCCTCCAGCTGCTCGGTCGTCGGATCGTCCGGCAACTCGACCCGCACCGACCGCATCATCTGCTCGAAACCGGGATCCAGCTCCAACCCGCCGAACACCTCGTCGAAGAAGTCGTCCAGGATCGCCTGCCGCTCTTCCTCCGACAGCCGCGCCAATTCGTGCACTATCTCCACCTCCCCGTTCCGCGCCACGACCCGCAGCACGGCCCGGCGCAACCGGAGCGTGCGTATCTGCGCGTCGATGGCTTCCGCGTGCGTCCGCGCCACGTCGGCCACGGACACCTCCCGTGCCAACACCCGCTGCGCCGTGGGCAGGTCCACGCCCAGGTCACGCAAGGTCCGCACGAGCTTGAGCCGCGCCAACCCGTCGACGTCGTACGTGCGGAACCCGCCCACGGTGCGCCCCGCCACGGGGATCACGCCGGAATCGGAGTAGAACCGGATCGTCCGCGTGGACAGCCCGGTCATCCGCGCCAGTTCGCCGATCGAGTAGTGCGTCACGGGGACCACCTTGAACTTTCCAGTCGCTGGAACTTCAACTGGTTTACCGGACCACCGCACATCCGTCCCGCCGACGTGACACCCGACGGGCGGGTGCCCGACGGGCGGGCGGATTCGTTGACGGCACCCCTGTGTGCGCGCCTAATGTGCACGCCGGGGGGCGTTTCCGCTGGTAGAGCGCCAGTCGACGCTGTCGTCCACCCGTCGGCGTGATCGAGGGAGAAACGTGCTGAACAACTTTCGAACGGCAATCGGCGTCGCGGCGGTCCTGCTCGGACTGCTCGCGCCGGGAACGACGGCGAACGCGGACGTCTCGCAGGCGCAGGCGCCGACCGGCGTGCGGTCCGTGACCACCAGCGCTGAGTTGCCGGCCGGTGCGCCGCCGTTGCCGGTCCTCGCCAACGCGGCAGCGCCCGCGCTGTGCATGGTCGGCCACGTGCAGGACCGGGACTGGGGCCAGTGGCAGTGCCAGGCGCCCGGCCAGTCCGCCTTCGCCGGATCTGTCGGACTGGGCAAGAACCTGGAGGCTCTGGTGGTGTACGTCAGCGCCCCGGACGCCGGCTCCCAACTCTGCGGCGCCGCACACGTCCGCAACCGCGGCTGGGTCCAAGAAGGCTGCCGCGGCGCGGGCTCCGCGGTGCAGTACGGGTACACGGGGCTGAACCTGCCGCTGGAGGCGTTCAAGTTGAAGAGCTCCACCCGCAAGGTGTGCCTCGAAGCCCACGTCCGCAACCAAGGCTGGGTGGGCAACGGGTGCGTGAACCCCGGCGAGTGGCGCGAGGTGGGCACCACCGGCCTCGCCCTGCCGCTCGAAGCGGTTCGGGGAATCGTGCTCTGACCGGACACCACTGACGACGATGGGGCGGGACCTGATAGCCAGGTCCCGCCCCATCCGGTCGACAGCGGAACGTCGACAGCGGAACTCAGTAGGTCATCGCCACGCCGGGGTCGGCCAGGAGGGCGCCTACGTCGGCCAGGAACTGCGAGCCCTGTTGGCCGTCGACGACCCGGTGGTCGAAGCTGAGCGCCAGTTGGCAGACCTTGCGCGGCACTACTTGGCCGTCCACCACCCAGGGCATGTCCCGGATCGCGCCCAGGGCGAGGATCGCCGACTCTCCCGGGTTGATGATCGGGGTGCCGGTGTCGACGCCGAAGACGCCCACGTTGGTGATGGTGATCGTGCCGCCCATCATGTCCGCGGGTGTCGTCTTGCCGTCACGGGCGGTCGTGGCCAGGGCGTCCAGGGCCTCGGCCAGCTCGCGCAGTGACATGCGGTCGGCGTCGCGGACCTTGGGGACCACCAGGCCCCGCGGCGTCGCGGCGGCGATGCCGAGGTGCACGTAGTCCTTGTAGACGATCTCCTGCGCCGCCTCGTCCCACGTCGCGTTGACGTCGGGGGTGCGGCGGGCGGCCAGGATGACGGCCTTGGCGGCGAACGCCAACGGCGTGATCTTGACGCCGCGGAACTCGCGCGCTTCCTTCAGACGCGCCCGCAGTTCCATCATCGGCGTCACGTCCACCGTCAGGAACTCGGTGACGTGCGGCGCGGTGAACGCGCTCTCCACCATCGCCTGCGCGGTCGCCTTGCGGACGCCCTTGATCGGGACCCGGCGCTCCCTCGTCCCGCTGTCCACAACGGACGGCGCGGGTGGTGCGGTGGGAGCGACGGCCTGTTCGACGTCCTCGCGCGTGATCACGCCGCCCGGACCTGAACCCGACAGGGCGTAGAGGTCGATGCCCAGGTCCTTGGCCAGCTTGCGAACGGGCGGCTTGGCCAGTGGGACGTACCCACCGCGAGCCGGTTCCGCGACAGGGGTGGGGGCAGGGGCAGGGGCGACAGGAGCAGGCGCGGGGACAGCGGCAGGGGCGGCAAGAGCAGGAGCGGCGGCGACGGGGGTCGGGGCCGGGGAGTCCTTGCGCGCACGGCGTTTCGCCGCACCCGCACGGGGCCCGTAGCCGACCAGGGTCGCGATCCGACCGCCCGGCATCTCCTCGCCGATCTTGCCGTTCGACTCGGCGGGAGCCGAAGCCGGAGCGGCGACAGGAGCAGGCGCGGGCGCCGAGCCGGACGGGTCCACGTCGATCGTGATGATCGGGACGCCGACCTCGACCGTCTGACCCACCTCGGCCAGCAACTCGGTCACCACGCCGTCCCAAGGGCACGGCAGCTCAACGGCAGCCTTGGCCGTCTCGATCTCGACGATGACCTGGTTGACCTTCACCGCGTCACCCGGCTTCACGTGCCAGGTGAGGATCTCGGCCTCGGTCAGCCCCTCTGCCGTGTCCGGCATGGGGAATTGCTTCAACTGCGGCACAGCGATCCCCCTACCAGGCCAGCGAGCGGTCGACGGCGTGCAGCACGCGGTCGAGGTCGGGGAGGAATTCCTCTTCCAACTTCGACGGCGGGTACGGGGTGTCGAAACCGGTCACCCGCAGCACGGGCGCCTGCAAGGAGTAGAAGCACTCCTGCTGCACCTTGGCCGCGATCTCGCTGGAGATGGAGGACTCGCTCGGCGCCTCGGTCACCACGATCAGCCGACCGGTCCGCCGCACCGACTCGAACACCGGCGCGAGGTCGAGCGGCGACAACGTGCGCAGGTCGATGACCTCCAGCGAACGCCCCTCCTCCTCGGCCGCCGCGGCAGCCTCCATGGACGTCCGCACGGACGGGCCGTACGTCACGACGGTGACGTCCGTGCCGGTGCGCAGCGTGCGCGAGCGGAACAGCGGTCCGGGCGCGGCGGTCGTGTCGACCTCGCCCTTCTCGTAGTAGCGCCGCTTCGGCTCGAAGAACAGCACCGGGTCTTCGCAGTCGATCGCCTGCTGGATCATCCAGTACGCGTCGGCCGGGTTCGAGCACGTCACGACCTTGAGGCCGGCGGTGTGCGCGAAGTACGACTCGGGCGACTCGGAGTGGTGCTCGACCGCGCCGATCCCGCCGCCGAACGGCACCCGGATCACCATGGGCAGCTTGAGCCGGCCCTGGGTGCGGTAGTGCAGCTTGGCGACCTGCGACACGATCTGGTCGAAGCCTGGGAAGATGAAGCCGTCGAACTGGATCTCGCACACCGGTCGGTAGCCCCGGATCGCGAGGCCGACGGCGGTGCCGATGATGCCGGACTCGGACAGCGGCGTGTCCAGCACGCGCTGCTCGCCGAAGTCCTTCTGGAGGCCGTCGGTGATCCGGAAGACGCCGCCGAGCTTGCCGACGTCCTCACCCATCACGATGACCTTGGGGTTGGCCTCCATCGACGCGCGCAGGCCGTTGTTCAACGCCTTGGCGATGGTGAGCGTCTGCACCGCGGCGGGCGCGGCGGACGTGGGGCGGTCCATCGTCGGAGCAGCCATCAGTGCTCACCTCCCGCGAACCCGGCGTGGTACGCCAGGAACTCGTCGCGTTGCGCCTCCAGGACCGGGTTGCCCTCGGCGTAGACCTCGCTGAAGATCCGCCCCGGGGGCGGGTCGGGCAGGTTGACGCAGTAGTCCCGCAGCTCGATCGCGATCTGCTCGGCCTCGGCCTCGATCGACTCGAAGAACGCCTGGTCGGCCCACTGCTGCTTGACCAGGTGCACCTTGACCCGCTCGATCGGGTCCTTGAGCTTCCACAGCTCCAGCTCGTCGGACAGCCGGTAGCGGGACGGGTCGTCGGAGGTGGTGTGCGCGTCCATCCGGTAGGTGAACGCCTCGATCAGGATCGGGCCGTTGCCCTGGCGGCACTCCTCCAGCGCCCAGCGGGTGACCGCGAGGGTGGCCAGCACGTCGTTGCCGTCGACCCGGATGCCGGGGAAGCCGTAGCCGCGGGCCCGCTGGTAGAGCGGGAGCCGGGACTGGCGCTCGGTGGGCTCGGAGATGGCCCACTGGTTGTTCTGGCAGAAGAACACCAACGGCGCGTCGTAGACCGCGGCCCAGACGAAGCCCTCGTGCACGTCGCCCTGGCTGGTCGCGCCGTCGCCGAAGAAGCAGACGGTGGCCTCGCCGTCGGCGTCGCCGACCTTGCCGTCGAACTTCTGGCCCATGGCGTAGCCGGTGGCGTTGAGCACCTGGTTGCCGATGACGATCGTGTACGGGTGGAACCTGGTCGCGACCGGGTCCCACGTGCCGTTGTCGGTGCCGCGGAAGATGCCGAGCAGGTCGGTCGGCTTGACGCCCCGGGTCCACGCGATGCCGTGCTCGCGGTAGCTGGGGAACGCCATGTCCTCCGGGCGCATGGCCCGGCCGGCGCCGATCTGCGCGGCTTCCTGGCCCAGCAGCGGAACCCAGATGCCGAGCTGGCCCTTGCGCTGGAGGGCGTTCGCCTCGCGGTCGACCCGACGCACGAGGACCATGTCGCGGTACAGCCCGCGCAGTTCCTCGGCCGTGATGTCGATGTCGAAGTCCGGGTGCTGGACGCGTTCGCCCTCGGGGGTGAGCAGCTGCACCAGGTCGGCGCCGCCCTCGTCTGTCGCTCGCAAGCCTGCGATCACCTGTTCCGCTGTCGGTTTGGCAGCAGTGGCCGGGGCGGCATCCGGCCCTGGGTGCGTCCATTTCTCGGGGGACGACATGAGCCTTGTCTCCTCGTCTACGAGACCGCCCGGTCGCTTGTGACGACACTGCGCGGCTGCACCGCCAGTCGCCGTGCCCCTCGGTGTCGGGGTCGGTCGACCGTCGGCGCTGACGGTGTTCTCATCCACATCCTGACATGGCCCCACCCCCGATGGTGAGCCCCATCCCAGTTCGTAACTCTTCACGCAGCGGCCTGACGTGCACCAACGGTCGGAAGACCAATCTTCGGCAGTCCAAGTAGGCCGTCCGTTCATCGAACACCCTTGTCCAGGTTATCGCCCGTTAACTACCGAACGTAGGGATCCGCACACGACCGGTCGGCCTAACTGCCCACGTCCGCACCCCTTGCTGTGGATGGACTACCGACCATCGGCAGACGCAGCATTTCCACCACGCGAAATCCCCGGATCCGGCGGTCGGATTGCCGGCTCGCGGGTCCGTCGGCGAATCGGGTCGTGACAGGATCGGGCCGTGGACCGTTCAGCGCTGACCCGTACCGTTCGCGGGCTCTGGGAGGACGACATCCTCCCGAGCCTGTCCGCCTTGGTCGCGATCCCCGCGATCTCCCCCTCCTTCGACCCCGCGTGGGCCTCGCACGGCCATCTGGCCGCCGCCGTGGAGCACGTGCGCGGCTGGCTCGCCGACCGCGACCTGCCCGGCGCCACCGTCGAGGTCGTCCAACTGCCCGACCTGACTCCGGTGCTGCTGGTGGACGTGCCCGGCACGGCGCCGACCTCCGACACCGTGCTGATGTACGGGCACCTGGACAAGCAGCCGCCGGTCGGTGGTTGGGGCGAAGGCCTCGGGCCGTGGACGCCGGTCCTGCGCGACGGGCGGCTGTACGGCCGGGGTTCCGCCGACGACGGGTACGCGGGTTACGCGGCGATCGCGGCGATCGAGGGGGTGCGGCAGGCGGGCGGCACGCACTCGCGGTGCGTCATCCTGCTGGAGACCGGCGAGGAGTCCGGGAGCCCGGACCTGCCCGCGTACCTCGACCACCTGCGGCCCCGGCTCGGTGACGTGTCGCTGGTCGTGTGCCTCGACTCGGGCGGCAACGACTACGAGCGGATGTGGCTGACCACGTCGCTGCGCGGGTTGGTGCAGGTCACGATGACGGTCCGGGTGGTGGAAGGCGGGCTGCACTCGGGGATGGCGAGCGGCATCGTGCCGTCGTCGTTCCGGATCGCGCGGCAGTTGCTGGACCGGCTGGAGGACTCGGCGACCGGTGAGGTGCTGGTGCCGGAGACGCACGTCGAGATCCCGGAGGACCGGGTGCTCGAGGTGCGTGACGCGGTGGCGAGCACGCCCGGCGTGCTGGTCGGCAGCGTGCCGTGGGCCGGTGGGACGCAGGCCATGGCGTCCGACGAGGTCGAACTCGCGCTGAACGCCGGGTGGCGGCCGACGTTGTCGGTGACCGGGGCGGACGGGCTGCCGGCTCCGGACGACGCGGGGAACGTGCTGCGGCCGTTCACCACGCTGGTGCTGAGCTTCCGGCTGCCGCCGACGGCCGACTCGTCGGCGGCGATCGAGTCGATCCGGCGGGCGTTGACGACGGACGTGCCGTACGGCGCTTCGGTGGAGTTGTCGCGGATCGAGGCGGCGGACGGGTGGAACGCGCCGACGCTCGCGCCGTGGCTGCGCGAGACGTTGGACAGGGTCGGCAAGGAGGTGTTCGACGCGCCGTGGCGGACGGTGGCGCTCGGCGGCTCGATCCCGTTCATGGGGTTGCTGCCCGAGGCGTACCCGGAGGCGCAGTTCCTGGTCACCGGCGCGGTCGGGCCGGACTCCAACTGCCACGTGCCGGACGAGTGGCTGCACCTAGCGCAGGCGGCGCGGATCACCGAGGCGGTCGCCGTGGTGTTGGACGCGCACGCCCGGCGCTGACGGGTCAGCCGATCAGCCGGTCGATTTCGGCGGTGAGGTCGGTGCGGAGGTCGTCGTGCTGGGGGCCGAGGGCGGTGGCCGGGTCGGTCCAGCGTTCCGCCGGGTAGAGGTAGACGGGGTGGCGCACGATCGGCTCCGGCTCCCAGTGGTAGCGGGCGCGGACGTGGGCGTGCAGCCACGGGTCGGTGTTGCCCAGGATCTCCAGGTTGACCCGGCGGAACTCGGGGTCCCGCCGGGCGCACACCCGTTCCACCGCTTCGGCCAGCAGTTCCATGTCGGCGAGGAAGTTGAGCCGGCGATGGCGCGGCAGGTCGGTGAGGCGGTGGACGTCCGGCGTGTCGGTCAGCAGGACGCAGTAGCCGGGGAGGAACTGGACGTCCCCGATGACCGCGAAGCCGGCGGAGAGTCGGCGGAGCACGGTCGGGTTCTCGCCGCGCAGGGCCGAGCCGATGCGGTCGTTCTTCCAGTCTTCGGTCACGTCGCCCATCTTCGGTCGATGTCCCGGAGCAGGGCGAGGCCGGCCTCCGGATTGGTGAAGGTCGGGCACGTTGGTGAAGGTCGGGCACGGTCGTCAGCAGCAAGGACTTACAAGGCTCTAAAGTACTCTCAACCGACTGCAAGACTTTGAGAGTACGGAGACGTGCGGGCTGCGATGGACGTGACCAATCTGCCCTCCCTGATCGACCGGCTGCGACGCATCGGCGGCGAGCCCGCCGACGTCGAAGTCAAGGCGGCGGCGGGCGGTCTGCCGAAGAGCATCATCGAGACGCTGTCCGCGTTCGCGAACACCAACGGCGGAATCATCATCCTCGGCCTCGACGAGTCCTCCGGATTCGCGTTCGTCGACATACCCGATCCGAGCAGGATGCGGGACAACCTCGCGTCCTTGGCGTCCGGGTCGCTCCAGCCGCCGTTGCGCATCGATACGCAGATCGTCGAAATCGACGGCCACGCCTTGGTGGTTGCCGAGGTCGAGCCGTTGACCTCCGATCTGAAGCCCTGTTTCGTCGACTCACGTGGGATCGCCACCGGTTCATACGTCCGGGTCGGTGACGGCGACCGGAGAATGAGCCAGGCAGAGATCGGCCTGGCGATCGCCAACCGCGGTCAACCAAGGCACGATCTCGAACCGGTGGGAGAGGCGACGCTGCAGGACCTCGACCGGACAGCGATCCTGCGGACCCTTGACCGGGTACGCCGAACCTCACGAGCCTTCAGGGACGTCGACGACAACCTGGCACTGGAACGGTTGCGAGTCCTGGTCCGTGACGACAAGGGTGCTGTGGTCCCGTCCCTTGGCGGTCTACTCACGTTCGGCATCCTGCCCCAGCAGTTCTTCCCGCAGCTCACCGTTTCGGTTGTCGTCCACAGTGCCGAGCCTCCCGGCGGCAACTCGCCCAGGTTCGAGGACAACCCGGTGATCAGAGGCCCGATACCGGACCAGGTCGCGGAGACGATCGCCGTCCTCCGACGGCACATGCGGGTGCGGAGCTATGTCGACTCGACAGGACGAACCGAACGACTGGACTACCCGCTGGAGGCAGTCCGCGAGGCAGTTGTCAACGCGCTGCTGCACCGCGACTACAGCCCGGTGACGCGTGGCACCCAAGTTCAGATCGAGCTGTTCCCGGAACGACTTCTCGCGCGCAGCCCAGGTGGCTTGTTCGGCCCGGTCTCCGTCGAGGATCTGGGAAGCGAAGGGATCTCGTCTTCGCGGAACTCGTTCCTCGCAGCTCTGCTGTCCGACACCTTCCTGCCCTCCAGCGAGAACCTGGTCGCGGAGAACCGTGCGTCCGGTATCCCCGCGATGATCCGCGAACTCCGGCGCTCCGGCATGCCGCGGCCGGTGTTCGGCAACTTCCCCGCTCGATTCGAGGTGGAGTTCAGCCGATCGCAGCTGCTCGATCCCGAGACACGGCAATGGTTGGCGGGGCTCGCGGAGCCCGGCCTCGGTCAGGTCCACGAACTCGCGCTGGCCACGATGTACCACGGCCAGGCCATCAGCAACGCGACGCTGCGCGAGTTCGGCGCGACCCAGTCGGAGGCGACCGCGGTGCTGCGTGACCTGGTGACCAGGGGACTCGCGGTGCGGGCCGGCGGCCGGCGCTATGCCAGCTATTCGCTCGGCAGTGTCTCCGCCGCTCCGGATTTGTTCACCAGTGCCGATGTGCCGGTCACCAGACTTGACGTGGCCACGGTTCTCAGGCGGCGAGGCTTGGCGAAGGCCTCGGAACTGGCCGCGGCCACCGGCTATTCGAGGCCGACTGTGCTGAGCAGGCTTGACGAACTCATCGCAGAGGGGAAGGCGGTGGCCGAGGGTAGGCCGCGCAGTCCCCAGCGGGTCTACCGGTGGGTTGGCGGGTGATCGAAGCGATACGTCGATGCCGGAGTCGCGGCCTTCCAGTCTTCGGTCACGGTGCCCATCTTCGCTCGATGTCGCGGAGGAGGGCGAGGCCGGCGTCCGGATTGGTGCCCGCGTAACGGCGGGCGCGGGCGAGTTCGTTGAAGTCGAGGGCCCGCATCCGGTCTTCGGTGAGGTCCGCGGTGAAGGTCTCCTGGACGGTGGCGAGGAAGCGGGTGCGAGCGGCGATGGTGTCCTTCAGTTGGCGGGCGCGGTCGGATCGTCCTTTGTAGGCCGCGCGGAGGTTTTCGCTGTGCGTCTTGAGGTCTGTGGTCCGGCGTTCGTCCAGCAGGCGCAAGAGGTCGGTGACGCCGTCGCGGTCGTCCACGGCGGTCAGGGCGTCGGCGGTGGCCTGGCAGGCCCGGGTCAGTTCGGCGTCCACCAGGGCTTGGACCACGTCCGCGATCTCGCGTCCGGGCTGCTCACGGCCCAGTTCCACGATGGCCCGCGCGGTGCGGACGAGTTGGCGGGCCAGGCCGCCGGAGAACACGTACGCGAGCGCTTGGAACTGCTCGGACAGGTCCAGGACGTAACGGCGCAGCAGCTTCCGGGCGTACTCGAAGTCGAGGTAGTCGACCCGGACCACTTCGTCGAAGGAGCTGTCGAAGACGCTGCGCAGGCCGATGCCGGACAGCTCGAAGTCGTGCTGCGCCTCGGTCGACACGGAGACCAGGTAGTAGCAGCCCTGGACGTCGAAGACGGCCTTGACCTCGTTGAGCAGGCGACGGGCGGGTTCACCGGCGCCGATGCGGTCGAGTTCGTCGATGCCGATGACCACCCGACCGGGTTTCAGCTCACGCTCGGTGGCCTGTTCGGCGGCGATCCGGCTCAGGAACCCCCGGAAGCGTTTGACCACCTCAGGGTAGGTGAGCGCGCGTCCGGCCATGGTCACCGCCCGCTTGCCGGCCAGCTCGAACCCCTTGAACCCGCCCTTGCCGCTGATCTCGTCGGCGTACGTGCGCACGTAGTTGAGGACGGCCAGGTGGTCCCGCGCGAGCGAGACCAGCGGGTGCGGCCCGACCTTCCCCCGTCGACGTGCGGCACGCTGCCCGAACCGGTCGATCACCGCCTCGCACACCTCGGCGAACAGGTGCACGACGAACTCCTGCGGCACGTAGTCCACCGGCGCGGACACCAGCACGGCCAAGTCGGGCGCGCGGTCCTCCGACCGGTACCGACCACCGCAGAACGCCCGGAGCAGGTTCGTCTTGCCCGCGCCGCGCGGTCCGGCGACGGCGAAGCTGCCGCCGTCCAACCGGTCGACCAGCCCAGCCAGCACGGCGCCCGCCGGCGTCGGCACGTGCATCCGCAGCGGATCGGCGCGGACCAGGGACGACACCTCCCGCACAGCCAGGACGGTGGCGTGGACGGGCGGCGTGACCTCGTTCAACTTGCTGTAGAGGACCGGCAGCACACCGTCGACCAGCACGCTCTCCTCCCACGCCACGAGCGCGGCGCGCGCGACCCCGTCCTGGCCCGAGTGCCGGAAGCTCCTCAACAACGTGCGGATGGAGAGGAAGGCCGCTGAATAGCTCGCGAGGGAACCCACGAAGGCCAAGAGGAGCGCCCAGCCCGGCCAGTCGAGCCGGAACAATGCCTGCATCACCGTCAGGGACAGCACCCCGCAGGCCAACCAGGCGATCGCCACCCGACGGCTGAACCGACCCTCGGACCAGTTCATCAGCAGGAGCAGGTCGACCACGACCGCGAGCACCGCCGCGCCGCCGACGACCGCGAGCACTCCCGCCCACGACAGCCCGATCAGGGCGGCGACGAACGAACCCAGCGCGGCCAAGCCCAGGACCGGCGTGATGAGCAGCACCCACCGGCCGATCGGCGCGTTCACCGCGAACCGCGCGTACCAGCCGGGCCGTTCCGTCCGGTAACGCTGTTCCGCCTGGCCCGCCGCGGCCAGCACGGCGGTCTCGGCGCCGGCCAATGAGTCGATCAGAACGTCCCGCGTCACCTGCCCCGACGCGACCGCCCGCGTCACCTCCGGACGTCCCAGCGCCGCCGACACCGCGCGTTCCAACACCCGTTCCGGGCGGTCCGCGCCGCTGTGCCAGGGAGGTAAGTCGTAGTCCACGGAGAGTGACGATCGCAGTCCACTGGCAGGGTTTGCAAACACCGGTCAGGACTGTGACCTAACCGGCCGGTAACCGGTTAACTGGATCGATGCCGCACACTGGCCGAGTGAACGAGCAAAGCCGGCAAGCCGAGCGGACACGGTTGGCGGAGTCCGACGCGCCCACCGCGCCCTGGCGACTCTGGGGCCCCTACCTGGCCGGACGCCAGTGGGGGACGGTCCGCGAGGACTACTCGGCGGGTGGGGACGCGTGGACGTCCTTCCCGTTCGACCACGCCCGCTCACGCGCCTACCGCTGGGGCGAGGACGGCATCGCCGGCATCTGCGACGTGCACGGTTTCCTGAACCTGTCCGTCGCTCTCTGGAACGGGCGCGACCCGATCCTCAAGGAACGCTACTTCGGGCTGACCAACGACGAGGGCAACCACGGCGAGGACGTCAAGGAGCACTGGTGGGTCACCGACGGCACGCCGACGCACTCCTGGATGCAGGTCGTCTACCGCTACCCGCAGGCTGAGTTCCCCTACGCCGAGCTGCGCGAGACGGCCAAACGAGCGGGCCGCAACGAGCGCGAGCCCGAGCTGTCCGACACCGGCGCGCTGGACGAGAACCGGTTCTTCGACGTCCGGATCAGCTACGCCAAGGCCGGCCCGAAGGACATCTGCGTCGAGCTGACCGCCACCAACCACGGCCCGGACCCGGCGCCGCTGCACCTGCTCCCCCAGTTGTGGTTCCGCAACACGTGGGCGTGGGGCCGCGACGACCGCATGCCCAATCTCACCGCCCGGACGCGGGACGGTTGGCGCCGGATCACCGCCGAGCACGGCGCGCTGGGCCGCTACACGTTGCACGTCGAGGGCACGCCGACCCTCCTGGTCACCGACAACGAGACCAACGAGGTCGAGCTGTTCGGCACCCCGCGGAACCCGACCCGCTACACCAAGGACGGCATCGACCGGTACGTCGTCGGCCGCGACGCCAAGGCGTGCCAGGTCATCGGTCCGGACGACACGAGCGAATCCGGCACGAAGGTCGCCGCCTGGTACTCGTTCGACCCGGTCGAGCCGGGCGAGTCGGTCACCGTGCGGCTGCGCCTGGTGGAGGGCGACGGGCACCTCGACGCGTTCGGCCCGAGCTTCCAGGACACCGTGGACCAGCGGAAAGCCGAGGCGGACGAGTTCCACCACACCGATCTGGACCCGAAGCGCGCCGCCGTGGTCAGACGCGCGCTCGCCGGGCTGATGTGGAACAAGCAGCACTACCGCTTCCGGACCCGCGAGTGGCTGGACGGCGACCCGGCGCAGCCCGCCGCGCCGACGTCCCGCAAGAACATGCACGCCCGCAACGCGCACTGGCGCCACTTCGACGTGGCCGACGTGATCTCCATGCCGGACGAGTGGGAGTACCCGTGGTTCGCCGCGTGGGACCTCGCGTTCCACACCGTGCCGTTCGCGAAGGTCGACCCGGCGTTCGCCAAGGAGCAGCTGCTCCTGCTCTGCCGCGAGTGGCTGATGCACCCGAACGGCCAGCTACCGGCGTACGAGTGGGAGTTCGGCGACGTCAACCCGCCGGTGCACGCGTGGGCGGCGTTGCAGGTCTACCGGTCCGAGGAGAACAAGGACCGGAAGTTCCTGGCCAAGATCTTCCACAAGCTGCTGCTGAACTTCTCGTGGTGGGTGAACCGCAAGGACGCCGACGGCAGCTACCTGTTCGAGGGCGGCTTCCTCGGCATGGACAACATCGGCCCGGTGAACCGGTCGGAGCCGATGCTCGGCCAGTGGCGGCTGGAGCAGTCGGACGCCACGTCGTGGATGGCGGCGTACAGCCTGCACCTGATGCAGATCGCGCTGGAGCTGGCGCGGCACGACGAGTCGTACGAGGACGTGGCCACGAAGTTCGTGGAGCACTTCCTGAGCATCGCCGAGGCGTCCACCCAGTTCGGTTCGGGCGGGCGCGGCATCTGGGACGAGACGGACGGCTTCTGCTACGACGTGGTGTCCCGCCGGCGGCCGGACGGGCACGTGGAGTCCCAGCCGGTGCGGGTGCGGTCGATGGTGGGCCTCATCCCGGTGCTGGCGTGCGCGGTGCTGGAGCCGTGGGTGTTCGAGGAGCTGCCCGATTTCGCCCGGCGGCTCGAGCACCTGCTGTCCAAGCGGCCGGAGTTGCGGCAGTTCCTGAGCCGCAGCGGCGGCGGGGCGCTGCTCAGCCTGCTGGACGAGCGCAAGCTGCGGCGGGTGCTGGGCCGGATGCTGGACGAGGGCGAGTTCCTCTCGCCGCACGGCATCCGCAGCCTGTCCGCGGCGCACCGCGAGGGCCTGGAGGTGCAGGTCGCGGACCAGGAGCACCGGATGGGCTACGAGCCGGGCGAGTCGCGCACGCCGATGTTCGGCGGCAACTCGAACTGGCGCGGGCCGGTGTGGTTCCCGACGAACGCCCTGCTCGTGGAGGCCCTGCGGACGATCGAGGAGTTCCACGGCGGAAGGTTCCACGTGGAACTTCCCACTCGCAGCACGCGGCACGTGACGGCGGGCCGGGCGGCGGACGAGCTGGTCGGACGGCTGGTGTCGCTGTTCCTGCCCGATCACGACGGGCGTCGACCGGCCGACGGCAAGCGGATCGAGTCGACCGATTCACCCTTGTGGCGGGAGCACGTGACCTTCAGCGAGTACTTCGACGGGGACACCGGCGAAGGCCTGGGCGCGACGCACCAGACCGGCTGGACGGCGCTGGTCGCCAGCCTGTTGACGGATCGTCGCCAAACAGGCGCTGTGGGTGAAGCAAATGAGTGATTTACGCCAAAGCGCTGAACATTTTGTGGCTGAACGTGGCGTGTGACGCAAGATTCATGCACACCGAAGCTCTGTAACACGCACGTGCTGTGCACCTAGTCACCCAAGTGGCAGTATGCCGAACACTCGACCGACACAGTTACAAGGAGTGACGCCGTGGCCCGCCGTACCAGGCACGCAGCGCTCGCCCTGTTCCCCGTGCTCGCCTTGGCGGCCACGATGACGGCGTGCGCGACCAAGGTCAACACCGGCTCGCAGGACAGCGGGTCCGGCATTTCGCTTGTCCAGAGCGGCAAGCTCGTGACCTGCACCCACCTGTCCTACAAGCCGTTCCAGTTCTCCCAGGGCAACGAGACCGTCGGCTTCGACGTCGACCTCGTCAACCTGGTCGCGAAGGATCTGGGCGTCAAGCAGGAAATCTTCGACACGCCGTTCGAGACCATCACCTCCGGTGAGGTCTTCAACACGGGCAAGTGCGACCTGGCCGCGGCCGGCATGACCATCAAGCCGGACCGCGCCGAGGTCATCGACTTCTCCGAGCCCTACTTCGACGCCTCGCAGGCGCTGCTGGTCAAGAAGGACTCGCCGGTCAAGAGCCTGGAAGACCTCCGGGGCAAGAAGATCGGCGTGCAGCTGGAGACCACCGGCGAGATCTACGCCAACGAGAACGCCGAGAAGTACGGCTACACGGTCGTCCAGTTCGAGGACCTGCCGCTGATGCAGACCGCTGTGCGCACCGGCTCGGTGGACGCCGCGATGAACGACAACGGCGTGCTGCTGGACTACGTCAAGGAGTTCCCCGAGACCGCCGTGGTCGCGGAGTTCGACACGCAGGAGAAGTACGGCATCGGCGTGAAGAAGGGCAACACCGCCCTGAAGGCCAAGATCGACGAGGTTCTGAAGAAGGCCAAGGACAGCGGCGAGTACGACACGCTCTACGAGAAGTGGTTCGGCAAGAAGCCGGAGTCGAAGTAGTCGGCTGACCGCGGGGCCGGTGCTGCCAAGCACCGGCCCCGAGCCTTGTCCACCCCACCCACGAGGTAATCCACATGGCACTCTCCAAGCGACAACGGGCCAAGGCGTTCCGACTCGCCCAGTACGCGCTGCTCGTCGTGGTCGCCGCCGTACTCGCGGTGGTCGCCGACTGGGGCGAGATCAAGCGCAGCTTCTTCAACCTCGACATCGCCGCGGAGATGTTCCCCAACGTCATCACCGTGGCGTTGAAGAACACGCTGGTCTACACCGCCCTCGGCTTCGCGTTCGGCCTGGCCCTCGGCTTGGTGCTGGCGCTGATGAAGCTGTCCCCGGTCGCGCCGTACCGGTGGCTGGCCACGATCTACATCGAGTTCTTCCGCGGTGTGCCGGCGCTGCTGGTGTTCATCGCGCTGAGCTTCGGCGTGCCGCTGGCGTTCGGGCTCCAGTTCGACATCTACTCGACGGTCATGCTCGCGCTCGGCATCGTCGGCGCCGCCTACATGGCCGAGACGATCCGCGCGGGCATCCAGGCGGTGCCCAAGGGCCAGATCGAGGCGGCCCGCTCGCTGGGCATGTCCAGCGGTCGCGCGACGATCACCATCGTGATCCCGCAGGCGTTCCGGATCATCCTGCCGCCGCTGACCAACGAGCTGATCCTGCTCACCAAGGACTCGTCGCTGATCTACATCATCGGCCTGGCCCGCGACCAGTACGAGCTGACCAAGTTCGGCCGCGAGACGCTGAGCCGGTCGCCGTCGCTGACGCCGATCCTGGTGGTCGGGCTGTGCTACCTGATCATCACGCTGCCGCTGGGCCACCTGTCGCGGTACCTGGAGAGGCGCACCGGCGGCAAGAAGATCAGCACGCCGGAGTCGACCGGATTGGGGGTGTCGGGGTGAGCGACGTCGTGGTGGAGGTCACCGGGCTGAAGAAGTCGTTCGGCACGCTGGAGGTGTTGAAGGGCATCGACCTCCAGGTCAACCGCGGTGACGTGGTGTGCATCATCGGGCCGTCCGGCTCGGGCAAGTCCACGCTGCTGCGCTGCGTGAACCTGCTGGAGGAGCCGTCCGGCGGCAAGATCGTGGTGGACGGCGCGGAGCTGACCGACCCGGACGTGGACATCGACAAGGCGCGCACGCGCATCGGCATGGTGTTCCAGTCGTTCAACCTGTTCGCCCACTTGAACGTGCTGAACAACCTCACGGTCGCGCAGCGCAAGGTGCTCAAGCGCAGCGAGAAGGAGTCGCAGGAAGTCGCGCTGCGGAACCTGGAGCGGGTCGGGCTGTCGGACAAGGTGAACGCCATGCCGGCGCAGCTGTCCGGCGGGCAGCAGCAACGGGCGGCGATCGCGCGGGCGCTGTCGATGGACCCGGACGTGATGCTGTTCGACGAGCCGACCTCGGCGCTGGACCCGGAGCTCGTCGGTGACGTGCTCGGGGTGATGCGGCAGCTGGCCGACGAGGGCATGACGATGCTCGTGGTGACGCACGAGATGCAGTTCGCCCGAGAGGTGGCCGACCGGGTGCTGTTCATGGACGCGGGGTACGTCGTGGAGGAAGGGCCGGCCGCGCAGGTCATCGGCGATCCTCAGCACGAGCGCACGAAGTCGTTCCTGGCCCGGGTGCTCGACCCGACCAACCAGGGGCCGAGGGACTGACCCCGGGCTGACGCCGGGCGTCCTTGCCAACGGGTCGATCGACCGACATTGTCGATCACATGACCGATGTGGGGGCGCGGGGGCTGGACGTGTTCGACCCCAGCCCGCCGCGCTCCGCCCGGATGGCCGCGGCCGAGGTGTTGCGCGGTGTGGGCGAGCAGGACGGGACGTGGCGGTTGCCGCGGCGGCGGGCCGGGATGCCGCCGGTGGTGCGGGTGGCGGACCGGTTCCTGACCGGGACGCTGGACCTGCGCGCGGTGGAGTTCCCGTACCTGCTGGAGTTCGTCCGCTGCCGGTTCGAGGAGCCGCCGGACCTGCGGCAGGGCAAGCTGGCCGGGATCGAGTTCGCCGACTGTTGGCTGCCCGGCCTGTCCGCGCGGAACCTGAGCAGTGCCAACGAGGTCTCGTTGGCGGGCAGCACGGTCGACGGTCTGGTCGACCTGGTGGACGCGGACGTGGCCGGGTCGCTGTCGTTGCGGGACAGCACGTTGCGGGTGCCGGACGGCATCGCGTTCCACGCGGACCGGTTGAAGCTGGCGGGCGGGTTGCTGGCGCAGCGGGTCCGGGTCGTCGGCGAACTGCGGATGGCGGGCGCGCACGTCGGCGGGTACTGCAACTTCAGCGGCGGGGTGCTGGACAACCCGCTCGGCCACTCGTTCAACGGCACCGGGCTGCACGTGGGCGGCAACCTGCTGATGAACGGCTGCACGCTGAACGGCACGATGCTGCTGGCGGGCGCGCGGGTCGACTCGGCGTTGACCCTGCGCGGCACGACGGCGGCCGACGGGCGGGCGGACGACGACGCGCTGGACCCGCACTCCGACCCGAACGCCACCCTCGTGTTCGACCGCATCACCGTGGACGGCGACGTGCAGCTGGACCGGGGATTCCGCAGCGCGGGCACGGTGCGGATGGTCAACGCCACGCTCGGCGGCACGCTGTCGCTGTCCGGCGGCACGTTCGACTCGATGGGCGACGAGAAACCGAGCGGTGATCCGGTGGCCGACCCCACGGGCTACGGGCGCGCGCTGCACCTGGACGGCACGCAGGTCGGCGGGGACATCATCGGCCGCCAGGCACGGGTGCGCGGCCAGTTCCGCATGGTCGACTTCCAGGCCAAGGGCAGCCTCATCCTCGACGGGTCCACATTGGACAACCCGCGCGCGGACGCGGTGCTGGGCAACAGGTCCCGCATCGGCAGCAACCTCACCGCCCGCGAGGTGGAGGTGACCGGCGGGCTGGAGCTGCGCGGCGTGCACGTCGGCGCGAACCTGGACCTGCGCGGCAGCCGGATCACCAAACCCGGCCGCTACCGGCACCAGCCGGCGGGCAAGCCGTCGGTGGACGTCGGTGGCGCGATCATCGGGCGTGACCTGATCTGCGCGGGTGGGGCGAAGGAGTTCGTGGCGCACGGCGGTGTGCGGGCCAGGCGGGCGCAGATCGGCCGGATGGCCACGTTCGCGGGCGCGGTGCTGGGCGACAAGCTGGACGCGCACGCGTTGAACCTGCTGGGGATGCAGGTGCAGGAGCTGGTGGTGACGCCGATCAGCCCGCCGCGCGGTGACGTGACGTTGCGGCAGGTGCGCTGCACGGTGTTGGACGACAACGAGCTCTTCTGGGGCGCGACCGGCCGGATCGACCTGGAGGAGTTCCGCTACGACTCGCTGCGGCACCCGATCGACCTGCGTGACGACGAGGAGGTCGACCGGCGGCTGCGCTGGCTGCGGCAGGCGATGCGGCGCGCCTACCGGCCCGGCCCGTACGACCAGTTCGCCGAGATGCTGCGTGCCGGCGGCAACGACGAGCACGCGGCGACGGTGCTGGTGGAGAAGCAGCGGCTGCGGTACCGGGCCGTCGCCGAGGGCCGCCGGTGGCTCCGGCCGCTGGTGCTGCTGTGGAGCTGGCTGCAACGCGCGATGGTCGGCTACGGCTACCGCCCGGCCCGCGCGTTGGCGTGGCTGGTGGTGGCGTGGCTGCTGGGCAGCATCTGGTTCGCCACCGGGCCGGAGCTGAAGGAGATCAACGGCGATGACGAGCTGACGTGGAACGCGTGGCTGTACACCATCGACCTGGTGGTGCCGATCGTCGACTTCGGCAACAAGAACCGGTGGAACCCGCCGGGCGCGTCGCAGTGGATCGCGTCCGGGCTGATCGTGACGGGCTGGGTCCTGGCCACGACGGTCGCGGCGGGCGTCACCCGGCTGTTGAAGCGCTGACGCGACGAACCCCGCCCGGCTGAGTGCCGGACGGGGCTCGTCGGTTGTTCCGAGATGATCAGTGGATCGCTAGTGGACGGCGATCGGCTTGACCCGGTCGCTGTCCTCGTCCACGTGGTAGTCGTCGGCCTGGGTCTGGTCGGTCCCGTTGAACCACCGGGCGCGCTTGGCGATCAGCGTGACGATGACGGCGACCACCAGGTTCGCCGCGATGGCGACCACACCGGCGTAGATCTGCACGACGGAACCCTCGAACGGGTGCCAGCCGAAGAGCGACAGCTTGTCCAGCGGCAACGCGGACCCGCCGAAGTGCGCCTTGCCGGCGGCCGGGTTGGCGATGTTGTAGAGCAGGTACATGCCGTAGCCCATGCCGGCGATCCACCCGGCGATCAGGCCGTACACGTGGAACCAGCGGGTGTAGAGCGCGATCGCCACGGCCGGCATCGTCTGCAAGATCATCACGCCGCCGATGAGCTGGAGGTCGATCGCGTACTCCGGGTTGATGAACAGGATGAACGCGACCGCGCCGAACTTCACCACCAGGGACGCGACCTTGGCCTGCTTGGCCTCCTGCTTGGGCGTGGCGTCCTTCTTCAGGTACTCCTTGTAGATGTTGCGCGTCCACAGGTTCGCCGCCGCGATCGACATGATCGCCGCGGGCACCAGGGCGCCGATCGCGATGGCCGCGAACGCGACACCGGCGAACCAGCCCGGGAACTCCTGGCCGAACAGCACCGGCACGATGGTGTTGTTGTCCGCCTTGCCGGTGGCCTGGTTGGTGATCGGCTTGACGCCCGCGGAGATGGCGACGAAGCCAAGCATCGCCAGCAAACCGAGGAGCAGCGAGTACGCGGGCAGCGCGACCATGTTCCGCTTGATCACGTTCCGGCCCCGGGAAGCCAGGATGCCGGTCAGCGAGTGCGGGTAGAGGAACAGCGCCAACGCCGAGCCCAGCGCCAGCGTCGCGTACTGGAGCTGGTTGTTGCCGTTGAGGATGATGCCGTCGGCCTTCGACTCGGTCGCGGCGTACTTCGCCTGCGCGGTGTCGAAGATCGCGCCCCAGCCGCCGAACTTGGACGGCAGGTAGATCACCGCGACCAGGATCACGATGTAGATCAGCGTGTCCTTGACGAACGCGATCAGCGCGGGCGCGCGCAGGCCCGACTGGTACGTGTAGAGCGCGAGGATCACGAACGCGATGAGCAGCGGCAGGTGGCCCAGGATGCCGGAGCCGTTGAAGCCCATCGTGCGCAGCACGGCCTCCAGGCCGACGAGCTGCAACGCGATGTACGGCATGGTGGCGACGATGCCGGTGATCGCGATAAGCAACGCGAGCCAGTGCGAGCCGTACCGGCCCTTGACGAAGTCCGCCGGCGTCACGTAGCCGTGCACGCGGGAGACGGACCACATGCGCACCAACGGCAGAAACACGATCGGGTACAGGATGACGGTGTAGGGCAGGGCGAAGAAGCCCATCGCGCCGGCGCCGAAGACCAGTGCGGGCACGGCGACGAACGTGTACGCGGTGTACAGGTCACCGCCGACCAGGAACCAGGTGATCCAGGAGCCGAACTTGCGGCCGCCCAGCCCCCACTCGTCCAGGTGTTCGAGGGTGTCGCCGGCTTTCCACTTCGCCGCGAAGAAGCCCAGGACGGTGACCAGCAGGAACAGCGCGCTGAATACCGCCAACTCGGTCCACTGCATTACTTGGCCCCCTCGTCCAGGTCGTCCACGCCCAGCTTGTCCGGCTTGCCCGTGACGACGGGTTCGTCCTTGGTCTTGATGTAGACCAGGCCGACGCAGACGACACCCACCGGGACCCAGGCGAACTGGAACCAGTAGAAGAACGGCAGCCCGAACAGTCTCGGCTCATCGGTGTTGAACCAAGGCGTGACGAGCATCAGGAGCGGAACGAGCAGGAGCAGGTTCCAGTTGCTCCAGCGGAGGCTGGATTTTCGAGCTGACGGCATGTGCCCCTCCGTACGGCGGCCCAGTGACGGCGGTGTCGCGCGATGCTAGGCCGGAAGGACGACAGTCGTCACCATGTCGAGTGGGTTACCGACGAATGAAGTAGTTGGATCGTGACCAAATTTCATCCACCGCGCAGGCCGGTCACCAGGTGCTTCTCGGCCTGGTCGAGGTACGCGAGCAGGGCCTCTTCGGCCTGCCGAACCAGGCCCGCGTCGAGGTGCTCCACGATGGACTGGTTCTGCGGCAGGTAGTCGCGGTAGAAGTCCTCGTGGTCGCCCATCACGTGGAAGGCCAGGCGCAGTTCGGCGAGCAGGCGCTTCACCTCCTCGTCCAGCCGGGCGCTGCCGGCCAGGGCGGTGAGGGCCTGGTGGAACTTCACGTTCGCGGTGCCGACGCCGGTCCAGTCGCCCTTCTCGCGGCTGGTCAGACCGAGGTCGACGGCGTCGCGGACGGCCTGCCTGGCGCGGTCGTCGGTGTCCGGCCAGCGTCGGACGGCGCCGCACTCGATGATCCGGCGGGCGGCGTAGAGGTCGACGATGTCGGCCACCTCGGGGCGGCGGACGAAGACGCCCTTGCTGTACTCGTGCACGAGCAGGCGTTCGTGGGTGAGCAGGCGGAACGCCTCGCGCAGGGTGTTGCGCGAGACGCGGAGGGCTTCGCCGAGCGCCTTCTCGTTGAGCTGCTGACCGGGCTTGATGTCGCCGTCGAGGACGCTGGTGCGCAGCTTGTCGGCGACGCGTTCGGCGGTGCTGGAGCGGTCGAGGTCGCCGCGGTCCTTCGCGAGGGCGTCCAGCCAGCCGTCTGCCTCACCGGTCGTCATGCGACCGAGTCTAGTGACGTTGAACGAGGCTACTGCCCCACGAATCAAATGGGGGATTGAAGGATCGTTGAACAATCCTTACATTGAGTTGAGCTGTGAGGGGAGGGCGTCGCTCATGGACCTGAACGCGGACCTCGGTGAGGGCTTCGGCCGCTGGGCGTCGGTCGACGACCAGGCTCTGCTCGACGTCGTGACCAGCGCGAACGTCGCCTGCGGGTTCCACGCGGGTGATCCGGAGACGATGCGGCGGACGTGCGAACTGGCGGCAGCGCGGGGTGTCGCGGTGGGCGCGCACGTCGGATACCGGGACCTGAACGGCTTCGGACGTCGATTTGTCGACGTGTCGCCGGACGCGTTGACCGCCGAGGTGCTGTACCAGCTGGGCGGGTTGGACGCTTGCGCCCGTGCCGCCGGGACGCGGGTCGGGTACGTCAAGCCGCACGGTGCGCTCTACAACGCCCTCGTCACGCACGAGGCGCAGGCTGACGCCGTGGTGGACGCGGTGCGGGCTTACGACCCGGCGTTGCCGGTGCTCGGGCTGCCGGGCGCGGTGTGGTTGAAGCGGGCGGGTGCGGCCGGGTTGCCGGTCCGGTACGAGGCGTTCGCGGACCGGGCTTACACGGCGGTGGGGACGTTGGTCGACCGACGGCAGCCGGGGGCGGTGCTGGTCGACGTCGGGGCGATCGAGGCGCGGTGCGTGGTGCTGGCGACCGAGGGGCGGGTGCGGGCGGTGGACGGGCGGGTGTTGCGGATGCCGGTGGACTCGATCTGCGTGCACGGCGACAGCCCTGGTGCGGTGGCGGTCGCCCGTGCGGTGCGGTCGGCGTTGACCGATGCGGGTGTGGCGCTGGGTCCGTTCTCCGGCGGGCTTGACCGGCTCAGCGTGTGAGGCTCAGGCGCTCACAGGCGGGTGCGCCGGTGTCACGTGGGGCATCCGATCGAGCATCCCGAGAATCACGTCGACCTTGGCGAGGACCTTGTCCGGATCGATCCGCCGGTGCGACGTCGCGAAAACCAGCCCCGCCTCGAAGGTCAGGTGGAGGGGCCAGGCGCTCTCGAACGGGTCATCGCCCGCTTGTCCGAGCATCCACTCCACGAACTGGGGGTTGAACGCCCGAGCCACGGTGGACGGGTCGGTGGTGAACACGACGAAGTCACCGTCCACAGGCGCCGGCACCCTGGTCCGCAGCCACGGCCGCTGCTCTCGCACCACCGTCACCGGCGCTTCGGCAGCCGGTTCGCGGTCCGGGTCGGGGATGCGCTTCGGCGGCAGCGGTCGCCGCATGTGGTCCACGAGGAGCCGCCGACTGATCTTCATCGGCGCCACGATCGAGGTGGCCACCTCGATCCTGTGCTCGTAGATCGTGGCCGAGCTGGTCGAGTTGGCCTTCTCCATCGACGCCTCGCTCACCCGCACCGACCAGTTGCCCCTCCGGAAGTCCAGCGCGGTCTCGAAGCGGGGCCGCCGCACCGTGCCCATCCAGCCGATGACGCCCTCGGTGTCGCTCTTCATCGGTGGCAGGAGTTCGGCCGACCACGCGTGGGCTTCGGCGGGACCGACCACACGTCCGCCGAGCGTGCCCGCGAACGCCACCAGCGCCTCGGCGTGCGACCGCTCCGCTTTCCGCTCACTGCGCCATTTCCACCAGAACAGCAGGCCGACCAGGCCCAGAAGAGTGCCCACCAGCGGTGCGAACGTAGCGAAAGTGTTGTCCATGATCAGATGTCCAATAGGTTCTCGGTCTGCTGCTTGGACTGGTCTTCGCCGGTGTCGGCGTACGCGTCGGCCTTCTGTTTGGCGGCGTCGTTACGCAGCTTCTTGTCGACACCGGCGTTTGCCCCCGTGCCGAGGCCCACCTGCGCAGCCGCCGCCCCACCAGCCGCGTCCAGCAGTGATTTGCCGAACCCCGTCTGCAGCCGTTCGCCGAGCATCCCGTCCTTGGACCACAACTTGTCCAGCATCGACTTGTCCTTGACGCCGTCGGCCGTGACGCTCCTGGCCTGCTTGCTCGCCATGGAGCGCTGGAATCCGGCGCGCACGTTCCCTGCCCGCTTGCTCAGGCTGCGCAGGAAGTCGAGGATCTTGGTCAGGAACTGCTTCAGCTTGGCCACGATCCGGGCCACCCGGCTACCAGTGGTCGCTACCCGCACACCGGTCGCGGCACCGGCCGCGGCGGTCGACGCCCCGAAGCTCGGCACGGCGGCGGCCAACGCCGGGATCCAGATCATCACCAGCCAGGTGATCAGCTCGGTGAGGATCGCCTTGATGAAGTCCTCGATGATCGTCATGATCATGCTGGACATCTGGAGCATCTGCGCCAGCTCACCGGCCTGACCCGCGACACCGTCGATGCCGTTCGCGAACTCGCCCAGCTTCGTGCTCGCCGCCTCCGCCGCGTCGCCGCCCCAGAGGGTCACCGCGCTCTCCAAGTCCTTGTCGAACGTCGTGCGCAGGTCTGCCACCCCCTTGGCGATGGCGCCGAAGTTCTCCGCCGCCTGGGCCAGCGCGGGGCCGTCACCGCTGACGAAGTGGATCGCGTCCTCCAGCGGCTGCACCACGCTGATCAGGAAGTTCAACCCCTGCCCGACGAGCCAGCCGATCGGGTCGGTCGCGATCCCGATTGCGGAGGTGCCGAGAGACGTGACCAACGCGGAGCCTTCGGAGACCAGGCCGGTCACCTCCGCGCCTCCCTTGTCCTGCGCCTTCCCCCACGCTTCCTTGGTCTTGAGGTAGTTGCCGTAGAAGGGGGCGGCTTCCGCCATCTTCTGGCTGGTGTCCTTTTCACCGACGGTGATCTCGACGCCACCGGCGGAAGTCTTCTCTTCAGCCATCCTGGATTACCCCCCTCTACTGGTTGTCGAGCTCGACTTGCAGGCCGTTGAGTAGTTCCTTCACGGCTTGCTCCTGCTCGTCGTAGTCCTGGGCCGTGCCGTTGAACTTGTCCGAACCGGACTGCAGGCCGTCCTGAAGCGCCTGGAACACGTCGTTCAGGTCGTCGAGCATCTGCGTGTACTGGCCCTTGACGAACAGGCCGACCACGCCCCACGACTTGTCCGAGACGTCCGCCTTGGCCACGAGGCCGGCGATCTCGGCGGCGGTGCCGCGGTGGCCGTCGAGCTTGCCGGCGAAAGTCCTCAACTCCTCGACGTTGACGTCGAACCCACCGGTCATCGCGCACTCCTCATCTGCTTGCCCACGAACACGGTCAGCGGTCCTCGTCGTCGAAGAGGTTCAGGAAGCGGCCGTCGTTCTGCGCGGGCCCGGAGTTCGGGGGTGGCTTGGACTTGTCGTCGTCGCGGAGGAACCGCTGCTGCGAGAAGTCGTCCGGTTCTTCCGGCGCGGGCCTGCGGGGCGGGGGAGGCGGTGGGGTAGGGCTTGGCGGCGGCATCCGGTGTGGGCCGACGCCCGTCATCGGTGGCGGCATCGGCGGCCGGCCCGAGCCTGGAGGGGGACCGGGACGTGGCGGGACGGGCGGTGGGGGTGGGGTGGGCGGTGGCTGCTCCGTCATCGCGCGCATCTCCTGCGGCGAGACGCCGAACAGCTGGGCCTGGGTCTCCAGGATCTGGTCGGTGAGGTGCATGTCGTCGCCGAGCGCGTTCTCCACGATCCCCGCCTGACGCCGCGCGGCCTCGGCCACGGCTTGGCGCAGGGTTGCCATCAGCGCCCCGGCCAGCGCGTGTGGCGGCCGGCGCATGGCCTGGTCGGTCAGCCGGATGTCCTTGATCGCCCCTGAGGGACCGGCCACCACGGTCACCGCACGGTCCGGTGACGTCGCGACCACCTCGAGCGCCGCCAGTTCCTGCTGCATCTCCCCGATGCCCGCGACCTGCTGGTCGACCCGCTGGATCTTGGCCTGGAACTGTTCGAACTGGGCGACGAGCTGGTCGAACTCGGCCGACACGAAAGACCTCCGAGAAGTTCTGGATTCCGGCGACGCGAACCGGCCGGGTGAGCGTCGCCCATAGTCGCAAGGCGATGACTGGCTGTGGGGCGGAACGGGCGAAGAGCCTGGACGTGAAAGCCGTGGGCCGTTCGGCGGGTTTCACGATCCGGCGGCGGTTCGGGAGTATCCGTCGGTGACCAAACGACTCCGCGCCGTTATCCCGATCGCCCTTGGCCTGTCCCTCCTCGCTCTGCCTGGCGTTGCCCACGCGCAACCCGCGCCGTGCTTCGACCCGACCGCGCCCACCACGGTGGAGGAACAGCGGTTGGACGATCGGCTCACGCCCACCGGGCCTGAGGTCGGACCGGAGTTGGCGCGGTTGGGCGGATTCGCGGACGACGTCCGCAGGTTCACCGCCCGGCTGTGCGAGCCGATCTCCCGTTCCCAAGCCCTCCGGCTCACGCTGACCAGCGGCACGGAGTTGTGGCGGGCGGCGGTGGAGCGGGCCCGGTCGGCGCAGGCTCCGTCGGCGCAGGCTCCGTCGGCGCAGGCCTGGGACGCGTTTGACGACCGGCCGCTGTACTGGGCCCGGCTGCTGGGCACCAAGGCGCTTCGGCAGTGGCAGCCGCGCGGGTGGCAGCTCACCGCGACCGATCGGGCCAAGCTGGTCGACTCGTTCGACCGCGCCTCCCGGGGCGTCACGGACCTGCGGTTCGCGCCGGCGGGTGTCCGGCGGATCGCGGTCACCGGGTTCGATCCGTTCCAGCTCAGCGGCACGTCCGTGCGGCGCAGCAACCCGGCGGGGGCGGCGGCGTTGCAGCTCGACGGGAAGGTGATCGACACGCCGTCCGGGCCGGTCGTGGTGGAAGCCGCCGTTCTGCCGGTGCTGTGGGGTTCGTTCGACCAAGGGATCGTCGAGCGGTTCTACGGCGCGGCGCTCGGGTTCCGGCCGGACGCCCTCGTCACCGTCAGCCAGGGCCGACCCGGGCGGTTCGACGTCGAGCGGTGGGCGGCTCGGTGGCGGGGCGGGTTCCCGGACAACAACGACGTCGCCGCACGCGGTGTCGTGCCGGACGCGGCTGGGTGGCCGCAGCCGGCGCACGAGTTCATCGAGACGACGTTGCCGCACCAGCGGATGGTCGACGCCGGGACCACGCCGTTCCCCGTCTTCTACAACCGGTCGTTCTGCGAGTGGCCGGTGGGCTCCATCCCCGGCACGGGCACGCCGAGCTGCCGCGCCGACGAGCCGACGCCCGGTGCGACGGCGGCCCAGGGCAGCGGCGGCGACTACCTGTCCAACGAGTCGATGTACCGGGCGAACCGGCTCCGGCTGGGCCTGCACGCGACCACCACCGCGGGTGGTCACCTGCACACGCCCGTGCTCGGCCAGCCCGCCGACCCGACCGCGCTCACCGATCCGACGTTCGAACGGGAACGCCGTGCGATCGCCGATCAGGTGGTGGCGCTGGTGTCAGTAATCTGACCGACGTGAAGGGCTGGCGGGCGACGGTCGTGGCACTGTCCGCGCTGTCGCTCGTCGCCTGCACGGCCCAGGTCCAAGGCGTGCCGGACGCCCAGGTGGTCCGGCCCTCCCTCACCCCGACCGTCGATCAGCTGCCCAAACCGGGCCAGTGCACGGACACCGGCCTCGAAGTCCTCGACTGCAAGACCGAGCACGAGGCCGAGGTGACCGAGGTCGGCTCGGTCGAGTTGGGGGCCGAGTACCCGAGCGACCGCGACCTGCGCCGCGCCGTCCTCCCCGCGTGCCGCGCCGCCCTCACCGCGTACCTCGGCAGCGCCGACCACGACGCCACCCGACTCCAGGCGCACGCGTTCTGGCCGAGCCGCGACGGGTGGGCCAAGGGCGACCGCTGGCGCGTCTGCACGGTGGTCGAGCTGAAGCCGGACGGCAGCCGGGTGCGGCGCAAGACCGGCGCCAAGGACCTCCTCAAGGCGGCCGGGTTCGCCACCGTCCAGCTGTGCGCGGTCGCCTCACCCGGTGAAGCCAAGGACGCCGGGATCACGGCCTGCGATCAGCCGCACAAGGCCGAAGCCGTGCCGGGCGTGCTCACCCTGGGCAATCCACAGGACCCGGCGCCGTCCCTTGACCAGGTGAACGCCAAAGCCTCCGAGCACTGTGCGAAAGCGGTCACGAACTACGTCGGCGCACCGCGTGAGGACGTCTTCGCGTCGTGGCGGGCGTTCGGCAGCCAAGCCTGGTCCGAGGGCCACACGACGGCGGTCTGCTACGCCGAGGCGACCCGCCCGTTCACCGGCCGACTGTGGGGCCTCGGCGCCAACCCGCTCCCCGCCTGATCCACATCAACCCACAGGCTGTGCACAGCTCTGTCCACAACCTGTGGACAACTACCGCCGTCGCCAGGCGAGCAACAGCAGCAACACGCCGACCAGAATGGGAGCGCCGCTCGCGAACACGGGCCTGAGCACCGGCAAGAACGCGACAGTGCCCAGTTCGTAGAGAACCGAAGCGGTCAACGCGATCACCCCGGCGGTCAACGGCGCGGCTGGGGACAGCTTCCCCAAGCCCACCAATCCCACCACCAGTCCCGCCAGTCCCAGGGCGACCAACCCGCGGACGCGCACCTCGTCGAACTGGTCCAGCCCGTAGCCCCAAGCGAGGCCCGCGACGGGCGCCGCGAGCGCACCGAGCACGAACCCGCCCAGCTGCCACCACGCCGACACACGCGTCCGAACCGGGGCCGCCGCGTCCCCGACCGACCCACCGACCGGGTAATACCGCACGTTCCCCCGACTCGGACCGACCTGCGGTTCGGGCGGGCCGTCGTAGTGCAGTCCGCCGAGGAAATCGTCCTGCTGGGTCACTCTTCCTTGGTACCTCCGGACGAGCCGGAAATCACCCAGAGCAACCAAAAAGAGACCCGGTGGACGCCGTTGGCCACCGGGTCTCACGCCATGAAGCGTGGGGAAGTGCTCAGCCGAGCCGGAGCTTCAGCGCCTCCAGCTCGTCGCGCAGCGAGGTCGGCACCTTCTCGCCGATCTTGGCGAACCACTCCTCGATCATCGGGATCTCGGCCCGCCACTCGTCGGCGTGGAACTCCAGCGCCGCCTCGACGTCCTCGCGCGGCGCGTCCAGGCCGGACAGGTCCAGCTCGTCCGCCGTGGGCACGTGGCCGATCGGCGTCTCGACCGCGGCGGCCTTGCCCTCCAGGCGCTCGACGGCCCACTTCAGCACGCGCGAGTTCTCGCCGAACCCGGGCCACAGGAAGCGCTTGTCGTCGCCCCGGCGGAACCAGTTGACGTAGAAGATCTTCGGCAGCTTGTCCGCGTCGGCCGACTTGCCGGTGTCGATCCAGTGCTGGAAGTAGTCACCGGCGTGGTAGCCGATGAACGGCAGCATCGCCATCGGGTCGCGGCGGACCACGCCGGTCTTGCCGACGGCGGCGGCGGTCGTCTCGCTGGACAGCGTGGCGCCCATGAACACGCCGTGCTGCCAGTCGCGCGACTCGGTGATCAGCGGGACGGTGGTGGCCCGCCGGCCGCCGAAGAAGATCGCCGAGATCGGCACGCCGTTCGGGTCCTCCCACTCCGGCGCCTTGATGTCGCACTGCGAGATCGGCGTGCAGTAGCGGGAGTTCGGGTGCGACGACAGCTCCTCGCCGCCCGGCGTCCAGTCCTGCTTCTTCCACGAGGTCAGGTGGGCAGGCGGCTCGCCCATGCCCTCCCACCACACGTCGCCGTCGTCGGTCAGCGCGACGTTCGTGAACAGCGAGTTCCCCTTCTCGATGGTGCGCATCGCGTTGGGGTTGGTGTGGTAGTCGGTGCCCGGCGCCACGCCGAAGAAGCCGTTCTCCGGGTTGACCGCGTACAGCCGGCCGTCCTTGCCGAACCGCATCCAGGCGATGTCGTCACCCAGGGTCTCGACCTTCCAGCCCGGGATGGTCGGCTCCAGCATGGCCAGGTTGGTCTTGCCGCAGGCGCTCGGGAACGCGGCGGCGATGTAGTACGCCTTCTGCTCCGGCGAGGTCAGCTTGAGGATCAGCATGTGCTCGGCGAGCCAGCCCTCGTCCCGCGCCATCACGGAGGCGATGCGCAGCGAGTAGCACTTCTTGCCCAGCAGCGCGTTGCCGCCGTAGCCCGAGCCGAACGACCAGATCGTCCGCTCTTCGGGGAACTGGGTGATGTACTTGGTTTCGTTGCACGGCCACGGAACGTCGTCCTGGCCCGGCTCCAACGGCGCGCCGATCGAGTGCAGCGCCTGGACGAAGTCGGCGTCCTCGCCGAATCGCGCCAACGCCTTCGCGCCCATGCGGGTCATGATGTGCATCGAGACGACGACGTACTCGGAGTCGGTGATCTCCACGCCCAACATCGGCTTCTCCGCGTCGAGCGGGCCCATGCAGAACGGGATCACGTACATCGTGCGACCGCGCATCGAGCCCCGGTAGAGCTCGGACATGATCGCTTTCATCTCGCCCGGGTCCATCCAGTTGTTCGTGGGGCCGGCGTCGGCCGGGTCCACGGAACAGATGAAGGTGCGCTCTTCGACCCGGGCCACATCCGTGGGATCCGAGGCGGCCCAGAACGAGTTGGGTTTCTTCTTCAGCGGAACGAAGGTTCCCGCGTCCACGAGTTTGGCGGTGAGCCGGTTCCACTCTTCCTGGGAGCCGTCGGCCCACACCACTTCATCGGGGCAGGTCAGCTCGGCGACCTCGCGCACCCAGGACAGCAGGCGCGGGTGGTTGGTGGGTGCCTGGTCGAGACCGGGAATGGTCACTGCCGTCATCTCGTCTCGTCTCCTAGCTGAGCGCCAGCCCACGGTGGACGCCGTTGTCCTGGTGGGACGTCCTCGGGAATGGCTCCGCCCGCCCGGTGGAGGGCGTGCCGTTTAAGGGGATAGACGGAGGTTAGCCGGGTTAATCCCCGGTAACGCACATCTGACCTGTCGGCTGGCTCACAAAACCGATTCTGGAATCGATTCAGCACCCGATCACCACAAATCGGCCTGTGACCTGGGCTTTAGTTCCCGGAATGCAAGGGCACGCCGCTGCGTCGATCACCACACGACAAGGTGTACGGATGGTTACGACGTGAGAGCGCTCTCACATCGTGGCGCAAGAATTGCTGCGACGAAATGCCCGAATTACTCGACCGTTTCAGGAACGGCGGACCGGCGGTCCCAACAACTTGTTCAGCGCCTCTTCCACATGCGCCACAAGGGATTCGCCGAACACGCACAGCGTGTGCTCCCAGGGGTGCCCGAACGTGCCGAAGCGCAGATCCCTTGGGAGGTACAGGTAGTAGTCGCCGTCCGGGTACGCCGAGCCGGGCCAAGGCGGCTGCCCCGGCCGGCCGACGCGGTCCGGCTCGAACCGGTAGCCGACGTGCTGCCAGTCGAGCCAGTACAGCTCCTCGCCCCCGATCTCCCGCAGTCCCGCGACGACCACGCTCTGCAGTTCGTCCAATCCGTCTTCTCCGACGTTCAGGTGCCAGGTCACCGAACCGGGTGGTTCCGTGATCCCGGGGAAGGCCCTGACGCTGGGCCGGAAGCCGAGCCGGCGGTCGACCCGGTGCCAGATCTCGTCGTGCTCGGGCTGGTCGAACTGCAGGACGACCGGCCGGGTCGCGGCGGGCGGGCGCGGCGGCGTCCAGTGGTAGGAGCGGGCGGTGACGACCTCGCGGAAGCCCACGTCGAGCAGCACGTCGCGCAGCTCGCCGTCCGCTTCGGCGAAAAACGTCGAGTTCCGCTCGGCCCACCGCGCCCACTCCGCCAACACCTGCGGCCACAGGCCGGTGAGACCGCCGATCACCACGACGCCACCGCCTGCGGGCTCCGCCCACCCCGCGCCCACGACCCGGCCGCGTTCGAGCACGACCTGGACGTTCGCGTCCCAGAGCCGGACCGGGCCGTCGGTCTCGATGTCGGCGAACGGTGTGCGGTGGCGTCCCCCGGCCAGCCGTCGCACCTCCGGCAGGTCCTCGTTCCGCAGGTCGCGCACGTCGCGGTTCGGCGGCGCGGTGATCTCGTCCGCGACCAGGACAGAACGCTCCCAGCCTGGCGTGAAACCGGCCGCGAGCAGGTGCTCGGGGAGGTCGGGCGTTTCATGCGCGTAGGTCTTCCACTCGACCGGCTCACCGCGATCGGCGAAGTGGCGCAACTGGCGCTCGACGAGGTCGGAGAGGTCGACTCCGGTCAGATCGGGGTGCTCGACCGTGCCGTGCGTGCCGTAGTGGACGCGGGTGACCGGACCGTCGTGCTCGACCACCGCGCCGATCGGCGTGCTCCACGGACGGCGCGGCCACGCGTCGTCGGCAGGTCGGGTCCTGCGCCGCGGTGGGCAGGGGCGCACGGGGGTGGCGTCGAAGAAACCGCTGATCGCAGCGACGACCTGAGGTGAGGCGAAGTCCGGCACGGTGAGGTTCAGGCCGCCCTCCACCTGGCCGTCCGGGCCGGGCGTGGTGAGGACGAGCATCGACGCGCGGAGCCGGCCGAGTTCTTCCCGGGACGCGACGTCCACGCTCAGACCGGCCACGATCACGCGGTGTGGCGTCGCGCCCGCGAAGACCATCCGCACCACCAGTAGCGCGCCGACGCCGTGACCGCCGAGGTCGTAGCCGGCGGGGTCGTCGGCGGTGTCCAGGTGGTCGAGCAGGGCGAGCCCGGCAGCGGTCGGCGCCCGGGCCGGGGATCGCTCGTCCGGCAGATCGACCAGGATCACCCGGTGACCACGGGCGACGAGGGGGTCGACGTGCGGGAGCCACAGGTCGGCGGTGTCGTCCGAGTCGCCGGCGAACAGGACCAGCGGACGACCTTCGCCGAAGTCGCGGTAGGTGAGGAGCGTGCCGTCCGGCGCCCGGAAGTGCTCGCGCGCGGTCATCCGTCGAGCCGCTTGTAGTACTGGACCTGGGGGAAGGCGGTGAAGCCCGCGCGTTCGTAGGTGCGGCGGGCCGGGGCGTGGCCGGGGTCGCCGCCCGTGCCGACGACGGCGAGCATGACGCCCGCTTCCCGGAGGCGGTCGACGGCGAAAACGGTGAGGGCGGCGCCGATGCCCTGCCGCTGGTGGTCGGGGTCGACGGCCAGCATGTGGATCTCGCCGTTTCCCACCCGGACCGCGACGAAACCCACGACACGGTCCAGCTGGTCGGCCACCCACACGGCTGTCGCATCGTCCCGGCAGACGTCCTCGACGGCTCGGGCCTGCGTCGACTCCCAGTCCGGGAACAGCGCGGTGTAGATCGGAACGCCCAGGACAGCGCGGAACGAGTCGAACACCGGAGCCCACGCGCGCAGCGAGAACTCCACGACGGTGCCGATGTCGTCGGCCGTCAGCGGGCGGATGACCATGTGGTCATCATCGCGCCATGCGCACCACGTCCGCACCCGGGTTTGCCTGGCCGGGCCCTGCCGCGCCGGACTCTGCCACGAGGTCCGTTTCCGCGCGGGCGATCGCCGCGTCGAACGCCGACCGGAAGTCCGCGATCGTGGTGTCTTCGAGCTGGAAGCAGAACTTGTCGTCCGGGCCGAGCACCTCAAGGACGCCGTTGTGGACGTTGATCGTGCACACCGCCGGCTCGCCCCGGTCCGTCTGGCACCGCAACAGCCACTCCCGACGCTCCCGTTCCTTGCGGATGACCCTCTCCCGCTGTGCCATGCACACCTCCTGGTTGTATGTGAACCACCACTCTCCGTGGTGTCTTAGACATTAGACTTACCTTGACTACTTGAGCATTGCCCTGATGGAGTGAAGCGACCATGGGCCAAGCACGGCAAACCGTCGAGCGCCTTCAGCTCGGTCTCGCCCTGACCCGGCTGCGAGGCCGCGCGAACAAGTCGCAGGGCGAGGCGGGAGCGGTGATCAACCGCTCCGCCAGCCGGCTCAGCCAGGTGGAGAACGGCAAGGGCGCGCTCGGCACCGAAGAGCTGGTCAAGCTCCTCGACTACTTCGGCGTCCGGGGTCAGGAGAGGGAGACCATCCTCGCCCTGGGTGCGGCGGCTCGGCGGCGGTCGACCCGGCGGGGCTATGTCGACAACCTGCCCGAGCCCTTCCAACGCCTGGTGGAGTTGCAGGCCGCCGCGCGGCAGATCAACTGGTACGAGTGCGGCATCGTCCCGGGCCTGGTGCAGTCGCCGGACTACATCCGGGCGATCATGCGCCTGTCGAACTCCATCTACTGGGACAGCTCTGAGGCCGAGACCGTCGAGCGCATCCTCTTCCGCGAGGAGCACCAGCGCAGGGTGCTGGAGATCGGCGAGCCCAAGCAGATCGACATCGTCTTCACCGAGGACTCACTCGACCACGTCATCGGCGATGCTTCGGTGATGCGGGGGCAGTTGCTCCACCTGCTCCAACTGTTGGAACGACAGGTGAACATCCGGGTCGTGCCGAATGGGACCGCCAACAACCCGGCACTGGGCGGCGGATTGGTGGTGCTGGACTTCCCTCAGGCCACACCGGTCAGCTTCGCGTCGGTTCTGCACGGCCCATACACCTACTACGATCAGCCCGAGGACATCGAGCCGATGCAGCGGATCTTCACGCGGGTCCAGGAGTTGGCGCTGAGCAGTGAAGACACCCGCATGCTGTTGATCGACCGGCTGAAGGAGGCCAAGTGACCACAGGTTGGTTCAAGAGCACCTACAGCTCTGGCGGCAGCAACGGGTGTGTCGAGGTGCGGTTCACCGAGGCTGCCGTCGGCGTGCGGGACTCCAAGAATCCCCACGGGCCGGCGTTCTCGTTCACCGGTCGCGCTTGGGGCTCGTTCCTCACCCGGCTCGCCGACCGCTAGTACACGGTCGACACGTCCCACTCGACGCACGTGGGGCGAAGGCCTGTGCGCATGAACTCGTACAACGCCTCTCGCCAAAGGTCCAACGGCAGCACAGCGTTCCGAGGGAACTCGGTCATCACCGCTTTGTCGATGTACAACGGCGGCGTGCCGACAGGCGGTACCCATGCGGTGCTCCGAGCCACCCACACCCCGCCGTCCGGTGACGTCGTGGCGAAGTCGGGAGCCGACTCGGGCACGAAGTCTCGCGGCCCCATCGCCAAGACCGCACCCACTGCACTCTCACGGTCAGCGTCGATCTTGAGCTGGTGGTCGGGCCGCCCGCGACGACCGACCTTCGGCCGCTCTCTCGCCACCAGGACCGGGGGGTTCGGCTGGTGGTTGGCGAGCACATAGGTCAGGACATCAGCCAATTCCGACTCGGACCGCACAGTCCGCGCCGCATCCGAAGGCGCATCCGCCCGGTAGTACCAGACATGGAGGGTGTAGTTCACCGGTCGTCACTCCTCCCCTCGAATCGCCTGGCCTTCACCGGGTCGTACACGGTCAGCACCTGTCCTGGCAGCAACACCGATTCGAGCAGCTCAACGCAGCTTATCGGTCCAGTGCACACCACGTTGTTCACGATCAGCATCGCGCTGCCGGCTCTGCTTTCGCGTAGTCGCCAAGCCGCCTTCATCTCGACGTGCTTGGCGACCTCGGGGAACCCGCTTCGAGGGACCTCGTCCTGCTCGATCAGCAAGTCGGCGATCCTCTGGTGTTCGCCGTCGGGCTCGCGACCGCTTTGGATCAGTTCGCCGTAACCGTCCTCGTCGAACAGCCGTCCACTGGTGATGTAGGCGGGGAGCGACTTCCGCTGTTGTTCGTCCCAAGGGGGTTCGGGCGACGTGTCGGCACGGCCTCCGGAATCCAGGCGAAGGTGGTTCAGGTAGCGCTCCGCACAAGCGATTCCCATCGCCAGGGCGTCTCGCAGTCGCTCCACGTCGCGGGACACGTGCGACCAGAGGCTGACGACTTCCGCGACATCAGCCTCCAACGACCCGGCACCCTGACACGCCCGCTCTATCAGGCCGACCGCCTCGTCCGTGAGGTCACCCGCACGGACGAACACAGCTATCGCATCACGCGCCCTGGACAGTGAGGCGTCGATCGCAGCGGCGACTTCAGCAAGGCTCGTGGACACGAACGGTCAGTTCGGGGCTCAGTTCGGGCTGATCCACTGGCCGGTCACGGCGTCGATGCGGACCACGCCGGAGACCGTCACCTTCTCCTCCGACCAGGCCTCGTCGCTGTCGGGCGTGTACTTGCCGTCCTCGCCGATGCGGCCGTGTTCGACCTCGGTCCACTCGTCGTCACCGGTGTGCTTCGAGACGGTGACCTCGCCGTCCTGGGTGATCTCGGTGGCCAGGTCGGCGTTGCCGTCGCCATCGGCGTCGGTGAAGAGCCAGGTGTCGCCCTCGTCGTCACGCACGACCGCCGTGTCCGCCCGGCCGTCGCCGTCGGTGTCCTCGGTGGCCGGCCCGACGTTCTGGTCGGCGCCGTCCTCGGTGTCGACCACGATCGACTTGCCCGCGTTCGTGTTCGTCTGCTGGCTGTGGTCGTCCGACGGCTCCACCGCGATCCACTCGCCGGAACCCTCGTCGAACTTGGCCTGGCTGGTCAGCTCGCCGTCGGCGTCGAACGTGCTCATCAGGTCGGCCTGACCATCGCCGTCCGTGTCGCTGAACGCCAGGTGCCCGCCGTCGTCGGTCTCCACGACCGCGCTCTCCTCGACACCGTCCTGGTCCAGGTCGTAGGTCGCCTCGGCGGTGTACTCCTCGTCGCTGACCGTGACCTTCAGCTCGCCGTCGGTCGCGCCTGTTTCGTCGATGTACACCGTTTCCCACCCTCCCGCGTTCTACCTCCAGGTATGACTCACGTTATGCCTGTTCGGTTCCGTTGCGAAAGGCACGTCACCCCGCACTGATCGACTAGACGCGGTCGCGCACCGCCCGGATCCGGCCGAGCAACTCGTCCACCTTCACCCGGCCCGCGGTCAGCTCGGCCACCCGCCGCGTCACCGCCTGCAACGCACGAGCGCGTTCACCGGCTTCCATCCGCAACGCCTTGTCGACCTCGCGCAGCTCTGCCTCGATCGCGTCGACCCGCTTGCCCAACGCGTCGTCCAACGCCAGCGACAACTGCTGCTCCGCCTCGATCAACTGCTCCGCCACCAACTGGTCCACGGTGGACCGCGCGTCCGCGATGGCATCCGACAGCCACTGCTTGAGGTGCTGCTTGTCGGCCGAGTGCTTGCGGGTCCGGGCCATCCACCAGCCCGCGCCGAGCCCCAGCGCGATCGTCACCGGCAGCACGATCGGGTTCAGCGCCGCCACCCCGAGCCCGGCCAGCGGCAACGCGGCCAACCGGCCCGCGCCCAACCCGCCGGACACGCCCATGAACACCAGGAGCTTGTCCTCGGCCGTCGGCGCGCGCTTCTCCGGCGGCCTCAGCACGACCGGCGGCGTCACGCCCCGCGCGAACTGGCTGCGGATCACGGCCAGCTCGTCCGCCGAGAACAGGTCCGCCAGCGCCGAGTCCGCCACCTTCGCCAGCCGCACCGCCAACCCGGCGCTGATCCGCCCGGACACCATCTGCAACGCCGCGTCCACCTGCTGCGGCAACGCCGCCAGCCGCTCGCGGTCCGCCGCGTCGATGGCCGTGCGGAACCACGTCTGCACGTCCCGCATCTGCCGGCTGACCTCGTGCGCCCCTTCCACCCGGGCGCGCTGCACCTCGCCACGCAGCCGGACCTGCCAACTGCGCGTGGACGAACGGCGTTGGGAGTTCAGCTCGTCACGCCGTCCGCGCAGCGTCTCGGCTTCCTCTTCACCGGACGACAGCGCGCGCTTGTCCGCCTCCTGACGCGCGATCAGCTCGTCGAGCACGGTCGCCAGCGCACGCAACCCGTTGGCCTCGCCGAGCATCGCCGCCCGACCGACCACCAGCTCCTGCAACGCCTCCTGCAACTCCCCGATCCCGGACCGCTCGCGCAGCATCGCCGCCGCGTCCGGGTTCGGCGCCTTCGAAGCCAGCTCGAACATCCGCGACGACACCGGGTGGAACGTGGCGCCGCGGAACCGGGGCGCGTGCTCCGCCAGCAACGCCTGGTCCGCCTCCATCACCTGCCGCCAACCCCGGTACTGGTCGACCTTGGCCAAGGCGAACACCACGGTCTCCACGCGCTCGCCGACCGTGCGGAGGAAGTCCAGCTCACCGCGCGTGAACGGGGCCGACGCGTCCACCACGAACAGCAGCGCGGTCGCGGTGGCGGCGGCTTCGGCGGCCAGTTCACCGTGCACCGAGTCGAGCCCGCCGACGCCGGGGGTGTCCACAACGGACAGTCGTTCCAGCAGCGGGATCGGGGCGTCGACCTCGACGTACCGGGGCGGCAACATGCCCTCGGGCAGCTCGTGCGCCGCCGACACCCAGTTCACCAGCTCGGACCGGTCGAACGGCACCGGCGACATCGACCCGGCGTAGCAGGCGCGGGCGTCCCACTCCTCGCCGTACCGGAACACGAGGTACGTCGCGGTCGCCACCTCGGCGTCCACCGGTGACAGGCCCGGCGTCGCCAACAGGGCGTTGACCAGCGAACTCTTGCCCCGGTTCGTCTCACCGACGACCACGACGGACGCGGGACCGGCTCGGCGCCCCTCCACGAACGACGCCGCCGCCGGGTCCAGCGTGCGGACCAGGTTCGTCAGCTTCTCCCTGGTCTGGCGGACGATCTGCGGGAGCGTGCTCATCAGGCCTTCGTTCTCATCGGGCTCATCGTGCGGTGTAGACGGTGACGATCGGCGCGCGCAGCGTCCGGCCTCGATCGGTGAACCCGACCACTTCGGTCTCGGCGACCACACCGTCAAGCGACAAGTCCTCCGTCGGCGCGGTGCCGCCCGCCTCGTGCCGGGACGGATCGAACCGCTCGCCGTCCGGCCGCACCGCCGTCACGCCGATGGCAGCCAGGCCCTCTTCCAGCCGTTCCACCACCCCGGCGCTGCGAGCCCGGTCCAGCGCGTACAGGCAGAGCTGCACCAACGCGCGCCGCTCGGCCAACGCCTGGTCGAGCAGCTCGCCGGCGATGGTGTGCTCCAGCGTCGTCGTCTCCACAGCGTGGTCGGACGCGGACGCGCCCGGTTCCGTTCCGCTCATCGCCGTCCCCGCAGTTGTTGCCAGATCAGGAAGTACGCCCGGTGCACCACGTGCGCGACCCGGCTCTGCGCGGGGGTGGCGCCGAACGAAGCGAAGGAACGCCACCAGCCCGCCCGTTCCAGCGCGTAGGCCATCAGCTCCTGGGGCGGCCGGCCCCTCAAACCGAGCTGCTCGGACAGGTCCGGCGAGCTGCCGAACCGCAGCACCTCTTCCACCAGGTCGTTCGGCATCGCCACGGCGCCGGACGCGACCAGCGTCAACGCCTCCAGCAGCCGCAGCTGGTGCGCCTCCGGCTTGGCCAGCAGCACCTCGATCGCGTTGTGCACGCGCTGCCGCTCGTTCGGGTCACCGGAGGCGGCGGCCAGCGACGTCACGGAGGCCAGCGCGGCGGCGGCCTTGATGCCGTCGGCCCGTGACCGGAACACCGCGTTGAGCTTCGCGCGCACGCCGTCCAGCCCGGACGCGTCGAGCAGCTTGCGGCGCAGTGCTCCCGCCGTGATGTTCGGTTCGCCGTCGATCGCTTCGAGCGCCTTGCCGATGCCGTAGAGGTCGAGTTTCTCCAGCAGCCGGGTGCGGGTGCCGACCGGGACGTCGCACTCCCAGCTCACGAACAGGTCCGCCGAGATCAGCATGGTCTCGCGGGTCGCGTCGTCGAGGTCGGCCAGCCGGCGCAGCGCGTCCGCGTCGGCCGACGTGAAGCCGCCGGTCTCGGTGGACTCGGCGACCAGGCCGATCACCGGCAGCACGTCCGCGACCCGCGGCTTGAGGGTGTGCGCCTGGCGTTCGGCGAGCAGCACGGCGGCACGCCACGTGTCGCCGTCCGAACCTTCGACGGTCTCGGCGGCGATCGTGTCGGCCTTGTTCAACACCGCGATGGCGTTCACCGGACCGGCCTCACGGCTCGCGGTCGCGGCGGTGAACGCGGCCAGCGCCTGCTGGTCGTCCGCACGAACGCCCTGCGTGACGACGTACAGGACGGCCTCCGCGCCGGCGACCGCGTTCCGGGACACGGGGTCCAGCCCAGCGGAATCCAGCCCAGCGGAATCCGACTCGGTCGAATCCGCCCCGTCCGCCCGCGAGCCGAGCAACGCCTCGGTGCGCGCCACCGACGCCGCGTCCAGCGATCCCAGGCCGGGGGTGTCGATCACGGTCAGGTCCCGCAGCACCGCGTTCGTCAGGTACGCCTCGATGTGGGACACCTTGTCGATGTCCACGCCGAGGTCGGACGGGATCGACCCGTTCGACTCGAACGGCAGCACCTGCTTGCGGCCGTCGGTGAACACGACCTCGATCCGGTCCACCGTGCCGTACTGGAAGCGGGTCACGAGCCGGGTGCACTCGCCCACGTCCGTCGGCGCGACCCGGCGTCCGATCAGGGCGTTGACCAGCGTCGACTTACCGGACTTGATCCGACCGGCGACGGCGACCTGCAACGGCGCGGACAGCCGGCGCAGCACCTCGCGGAACCCGGCCGCGGTCGCGGGCGACACCTGGGCCTGCAAGCCGACGCACAGGTTCGCCACGGCCGCCGAGAGCGGACCGGCGAGCTGCTGGGCCTGCGTCGTCACGCCGGAGATCGTGCCACGTCAGCCGGTCGTGCGGTTTGCCAACACGACCACCGGGGTATTTCCGCGATCGACGAGGAGGTGCGCCATGGAACAGGGCTATGCGGTGTTCCTGCTGCTCGGCGTGGTGCTGGTCCTGATCGACGGCCAGCTGATCTACCGCGGCGGCAAGGGGTACATGAGCCGCGCGTACGGCGACCCGGAAGCGGCGAGGTCGATGACCCGGCTGGCGACCGTGCTCTTCCACCTCGTGGTGCTCGGACTGCTCGCCATCGTGTCGGTCGTCTCCGTGAACACCGGCGACCCGGTCAAGGACGTCGTGGTGAAGCTCGGCGTCATGTTCCTGATCCTGGCGTTGGTGCACGCGGTCACGATGTTGATCCTCGGCCGGATCCGCGACCGGCAGCTCCAGCAGCAACTGGCCGATGAGATGGCCGAGGAACACCGGCAGTACGAGCAGCAGCGAGCCGTGCCGCCGCAGACCCGGGTCGAACCGGCTCCGGCTCCGGTGGAGCGCCCTCGTGCGCCGCGGGCCGAGGACCTGGTCGACCCGACGCAGGTCAAGACCACACGGTAAGCACGCCGTCTCACGGTCCACGCGCTCATCCGCCTGGAGGATTAGCCGCGGGTCAACCCGTGGCGCGACGCGCGGCCGTCGGAGCGATATCTACCCTGGTCACGTGCGGCGGCTGAGCCTGTGGATGCGAGCTCACCCGGCCTTCGGGGACTCCCTGATGGCCGGGTTGCTGCTCGTGTTCGACATGGTCGCGCTGGCCACCGACGGCGCCCGGGTGCCCGGCTCCACGCTGCTGTTCGTCGGCGCGATGTTGATCGTGCCGGTGGTGTTCCGCCGGCGGTACCCGCTGGGCGCGTCGTACGTCATCCTGTTCGGCGGTGCCGTGCAGCTCGTCACGCACGGGAACCTCGAAAGCGGGCTGCCGTTCCGGCTGGCCGACTTCTCGCTGGCCATCGCGCTGTACACGGTGGTCGTGTACGTCGGCCGCCGGCAAGGGCTGCTGTACGCGATCTGGCTGGCCATCGGCACGTTCGTGTGGGCCCTGTGGCCGATGGAGGCGACCGGCGCGGCCGCGTTCATGGTGTTCGTGATCGCGGTGGTGTTCGGGTTCAGCTGGGCGATGGGCGAGTTCGTCGGCGCGCGCCGGGCCTACCACTGGGAGCTGGAGCAGCGGCTCAAGCTGCTGGAGACCGAACGGGACCAGCAGGCGCGGATCGCGGTGGGCGAGGAGCGGTCGCGGATCGCGCGTGAGCTGCACGACGTGGTCGCGCACGCGGTGAGCGTGATGGTGGTGCAGGCGGACGGCGCGAGCTACGCGATCAAGACCAACCCGGACCTGGCCGAAGCGGCGGTGCGGACCATCGCGGACACCGGGCGGCAGGCGTTGACCGAGCTGCGGCGGCTGCTGGGCGTGCTGCGTTCGGAGGACCAGTCCGGCACCCAGTGGATGCCCCAACCCGGTGCCGGTGACCTGCGCGAACTGGCCGAGAACTGCCGGGCGACCGGGTTGCCGGTGCGGCTGGAGACGGACGGCGACCTCGACGCGTTGCCCGCCGGTCTGGGGCTCGGCGTGTACCGGATCGTCCAGGAGGCGTTGACGAACACGTTGAAGCACGCGGGCGCGGGCGCTTCGGCCACCGTCCGCGTCACGCAGGCCGCCGATCAGGTAGAGGTGGAGGTGGCGGACGACGGGTTCGGCACGCCGCACGACCTGGTCGCGGTGTCCGGCGGCAACGGGCTGATCGGCATGCGCGAACGTGCCGGCGTGCTCGGTGGCTCGCTGGAGGCGGGTCCCAACCCCGGTGGCGGGTGGCGGGTCCGCGCCGTGCTGCCGCTGGTCCCGTCATAGTGTGCGGGTGTCTATGAAGGGGACGGTGTGATCCGAGTACTGCTGGTGGACGACCAGGAGCTCATGCGCATGGGCTTCCGGATGGTGCTCGGCGCGCAGGAGGACGTCGACGTGGTCGGTGAGGCGGCCAACGGGCTCGACGCCGTGCACCTGGCGGAGCGGCTGCGGCCCGACGTGGTGCTGATGGACGTGCGGATGCCGGTGCTGGACGGGGTCGAGGCGACCAAGCTGATCGCCGAGGCGGGCACCGCGAAGATCCTCGTGATGACCACGTTCGACCTGGACGAGTACGCGTTGTCGGCGTTGCGGAACGGCGCCTCCGGGTTCCTGCTGAAGGACACTCCGCCGGGTGACCTGGTGTCGGCGCTGCGTGCGGTGGCCAGCGGTGACGCGGTGGTGTCGCCTTCGGTGACCAAGCGGCTGCTGAGCCGGTTCCTCGGTGACGGCGGCGGTGAGCTGCGGGACGCGGCGGTGCTGGAGGCGTTGACCGAGCGTGAGCGCGAGGTGCTGGTGCTGATCGCCAAGGGGCTGTCGAACACCGAGATCGCGCGGAAGCTGTTCCTCTCGGAGGCGACGGTGAAGACGCACGTGGGGCGCATCCTGGCGAAGCTGGAGCTGCGGGACCGGGTGCAGGCCGTCGTGCTGGCGTACGAGACGGGGCTCGTGCGGCCCGGCGACGTCTGACCCGGTCCCTTGTGCTCAGCGGTGCTTTCGCTCAGCGGTACTTCGCGGCGTCCGCCGTGGTCGGGTCGACGCCCGCCTTGAAGACGTCCTCGTACCACCGGCCCCAGTCGGGTTGCGAACCGTCGAGGTCGGTGAAGCCGTACTCACGCATGAGGGTCCACGACGCGAGCGCCTTGCCGGTGAACCGGTGGCGGTCCGGATCGGCGGCCAACGCCGCCACGCCACGCCCCACGTAGCGCGGCGTCTCGGACATCGCGTAGTGCGGCTCCTTGGCGATCGCGTCGCGCCAGTTCTCCTCCTTCACGCCGAAGTGCTCCAGCATCTGCTCCGACCGCAGGAAACCCGGCGTGACGGCGACGGACGTGCCGCCGAACGGCTCCAGCTCCTTCGCCATGACCGTGCCGAACCGCCGGATCGCGACCTTCACCGAGTCGTACGCCAGCGACTCGCTGTAGTACTCGTCGCTGTCGCCGTCGGTCACCTCGACCAGCAGCCCACCCGGCTGCCGCACCAGCAGCGGCAGCAGGCGGTGCAGCGTGACCAGGTGCGCTTGGACGCTGTTGCGCCACATCCCCAGCTGCCGGTCCAGGTCCTGCTCCCAGAAGACCTTGAACTCGGTGTCCGCCTCGCCACCCCACACATCGTCCACGAGGACGTCCAACCGGCCGTCCACTTCGGACTCGATGCGGGCGCGGAACGCGTCCACGTCCGCCGGCACGGTGAAGTCGCAGCGCACCGGGATGCCCCTGCCGCCGGCCGCCGTGACGAGTTCGGCCGTCTCCTCGATCGTCTCGTCCCGGCCGATCGGCGACTTCTGCTCGCGCGTCGACCGGCCGCCGACGAACACCGTCGCCTTCGCCGCGCCCAACTCGACCGCGATCGCCCGTCCCGCTCCTCGCGTCGCCCCCGTGACCGCCGCCACCTTGCCCGTCAAATCCGCCATCATCTCCCCTTCCACGCGTCCAGCACCGCGTCCACGTCCTGCTCCAGCCGGTCGGCCAGCGCACCGCGCGGCCGGACCGACCAGTCCATCGACACTCCGTAGAGCAACCCCGTGAGCACCCGCCCCGCACGTTCGGGCGGCGGACCGTGCGGAAGATCCACCCGTCGGGTGATGTCCACCACGGTCTGCTCGGTCGCCGCGTACAGGTCGGCCAGCAGCGCGCGCAGCTCCGGGTCGATCAGGTCCACGCCGAGCTGCGCCAGGTGGTTCTGCGCCTCGGCCGGGTCCGTCATGCCCTCGAACCACGACAGCAGCGCGGCCCGCAGGCCCTCGACCGGGTCTTCACGTGCCGCCGCCTGACGCATCCGCTGCGTGATGTCGGCCGTGGTCTGCCTGGTCAGGGCCTGGAGCAGGCCGCTCTTCGAGCCGAACCGCAGCGCCACCGTGCCAACGGAGACGTCCGCTTGCGCGGCCACGTCGGCCATGGTGAACCCCGGTCCCTTGCGACCGATCACCTCTGCCGTCGCGGTCAGCAGGCGTTCGTCCGTGATCGTCTTCGGTCGTGCCACGTGGTTATTGAACCATGGTTCAGTAATTGTCGCTCGGGGATTACGTCGCCCAGTAGGGTGACGCCAGTGACCTGGAGACCACGCCTCATCGCCCTGGACATCGACGGAACCATCACCCCGGTCGGCCGCGAGGACGTCGCGCCGGCGGTGCGTGCGGCGATCAAGCGTGCCGTGGACCACGGCGCGCACGTCGTGTTGGCCACCGGCCGGAGCCTCGTCGGGACCCGTCCGATCGTCGAGGACCTCGGCCTGCGCGCCACCACGGCCATCTGCTCCAACGGCGCGGTGTGGTGGGACACGGACTCCGGCGAGGTCGTGCGGAAGATCGAGTTCCAGCCCGGTCCGTCGGTCGAACGCCTGCGCGACCTGTTGCCCGACTCGGTGTTCGCGGTCGAGGTGACGGGCGTGGGGAACCTGTCGCTCGGGCGGTTCCCGGAGGGTGACCTGTGGGGTGAGGTGCGCGAGGTGTCGTTCGAGGAGCTGGCGGCGACGCCGACGTCACGGCTGGTCATGCGGTGGGTCGGGCGCACGCCGGAGGAGCTGGCGTTGCGGCTGTTGGACATCGAGCTGCCTGACGTGTCGGCTTCGTGCGACCACAACGAGCCGTGGCTGACGTTGTCGCCTCCCGGGGTGACCAAGGGGGCGGCGTTGGAGGTGTTGCGGCGGGAGCTGGGGGTGTCCGAAAAGGACACGCTGGCCATCGGGGACGGTTCGAACGACGTGGCGATGCTGTGGTGGGCGGCGCACGGCGTCGCCATGGGTCAGGCGCCGGCGGCGGTGCGGGCGGTCGCGGACGCGGTCACCGGGACGATCCTGGACGACGGCGCGGCGGCGGTGCTGGACCGGTACTTCGCCGCCTGACCCGGCCGGCGCGGCGTTCTGAGCGTTGAATTCGGGGGTCCTGAACGTAGGACACGGGTGTTCTGAACGTAGGACTCACGGGGCCTGAACGTAGGACTCGCGGGGATCAGTCGGCGATGGCGACCTTGGCGACGACCTTGGCGTCGCGGATGCGGACGACCACCTCGCCGGGCACGCCGTTGCGCTCGGCGTACTCGTTCGCCCGGTCCGCGCCCATGTACCGGGCGCCGATGCGGCCCGCCCAGTAGCGCACCTGCTCGAGGTCGTCCTCGATCTCGGCCCGGCCGGACACCGTGACGAACGCGAACGGCGGCCGTTCGTCGTCCAGGCAGACCGCCACCCGGCCGTCGCGCGCGATCGCCTTGCCCTTGATCGACTCCAGGTGCGTGGTGAACACGAGCGTGCCGCCGTCCAGGTCCACCCACACGGGTGAGACGTGCGGCGACCCGTCCTTGCGCACGACCGCGAGCTTGCCGGTCCGGGCCGGCGCGGCCGACACGAACTCGCGCCACCAGCCGTCGGGTGCCTCGGTGTAAGCCATGACCGCACCGTAGTTGCCGCCCGTCCCTGAGAACTACCGGGTCGGCCCCTCAGGGACAACTCAGGGTGGTCACCGATTACTACGACCGAGGTATTGACCACGATAAGACTGAAGTCGCACGGCCGAGTCAACTACAGACCGATGTGCGAGACCCCGTGGACCGGGCAAGGTTTACCCGAGTCCGGGGGATGTGTCGTCCAGGGGAGAAATCATGATCGAGGCTATCGGCCTCACCAAGCGCTACGGGAAGACGGTTGCGGTGGACAACCTGTCCTTCGCCGTCGAACCCGGTCGGGTCACCGGTTTTCTCGGCCCCAACGGCGCGGGCAAGTCCACCACCATGCGGATGATGCTCGGCCTCGACCGGCCGACCGCTGGACAGGTGCTGATCGACGGCAAGCCGTACGCGCAGCTCGACCGTCCACTGCGGACCGTCGGCGCGCTGCTCGACGCGAAGTGGGTGCACCCGAACCGCTCGGCGCGGGCGCACCTCCAGTGGATGGCCAAGTCCAACGGCCTGCCCGACAGGCGGGTGGACGAGGTGCTCGACCTGGTCGGCCTGAGCAAGGTGGCCAAGCGTCGCGCCGGCGGCTTCTCGCTGGGCATGTCCCAGCGGCTCGGCATCGCGGGCGCCCTCCTGGGTGACCCGAAGGTGTTGCTGTTCGACGAGCCGGTCAACGGCCTCGACCCGGAGGGCATCCTCTGGATCCGCCAGTTCATGCAGGGCCTGGCCGCCGACGGCCGGACCGTGCTGGTGTCCAGCCACCTGCTGTCCGAGATGGCGGTCACCGCCCAGGACCTGGTGGTCATCGGGCGCGGCAAGCTCATCTCGCAGTCCAGCACCACCGAGTTCGTGGAGCGGTCGACCGAGAACACGGTCAAGGTGCGCAGCCCGCACGCGGACAAGCTGGGTGCCATGCTTGTCGACAAGGGCTTCACCGTCAGCGAGGAAGACGACGGTTCGCTCGTCGTGGCGGGTGTGACCAGTGACGAGATCGGGGACATCGCGGCTGCGAGCGGCGTCGTGCTGCACGAGTTGAGCCCGCAACGCGGTTCGCTCGAACAGGCATTCATGCAGCTCACCGGCGATTCCGTGGAGTACCACGCCGAGCTCGCCGAGACGGGGAAGTGACCACCGATGACTCTGCTCGCCGTTGAACGGATCAAGCTCTTCACCACGCGCTCGCCGTGGTGGTCCATGCTGCTCGCCCTCGGGTTGACCATCGGCATCACCGCGATCATCGCGGCGAACTGGGGCGCCGAATCGCCGATGCCGGTGCTGGGCGCGGTGTTCGTGCACAACCTCGGGCTGTACGTGATCATGGTGATGGCCGCGCTGGCGGTCACCACCGAGTACCGCTTCGGCACGATCAAGGCGACGTTCCAGGCGGTGCCGGACCGCATCTCGCCGCTGGTCGCCAAGGCGGTCGTCGTGGTGCTGCTGGCCGGTCTGGTCGGCCTGGTCTCCGCGTTCGGGTCGTGGGGCCTGAGCTGGCTGCTCGCGGACAACACCTCCGAGCTGGCGCTCGAATCGGCCAACGACTGGCGGCACGTGGCGGGCGTCGGCCTCGTCTACGCGGCGGGCGCGCTGCTCGCGCTGGGCGTCGGCACGCTGGTGCGGCAGACCGCGGGCGCGGTGTCGATCATCCTGGTGTTCGCGCTGGTGCTGGAGAGCGTGGTCGGGTTCATCCCGAACATCGGCGACGACATCCAGAAGTGGATGCCGTTCACCGTGGCCGGCAAGTTCATCTTCGGCAGCCCGGACCCGAGCGTCATCCCGGACGGTCAGGGCCCGCCCGCCATCGGCGAGCTGAGCCCGTGGGGTTCTTTCGGGTACTTCGCGGCCGTCGCGCTGGCCATCTACATCATCTCGCTGGTGGTCGTGAAGCGGCGGGACGCGTAGGGGGAGCCCGCGTGGCCGGCGTCGGGGGCCGGGCGCGCGGGACGACAGGGGGAAAGGAGGAGCTCGGGTCGCCTTACGGGGAGGTGACCCGGGCTCTTCTGCCTTAGGTTTCGCCACAAGCGTTAGATCGGACGGGAGATGTCATGATCGAAGCGACCGGCCTCACCAAGCACTACGGCAAGACGGTGGCCGTGGACAACCTGTCGTTCACCGTGCAGCCGGGTCGGGTGACCGGCTTCCTCGGGCCCAACGGCGCGGGCAAGTCCACCACCATGCGGATGATCCTGGGCCTGGACCACCCCACGCGCGGCCGGGTCACCGTGAACGGCAAGGACTACGGGTCGCTGCACCAGCCGCTGCGCGTCGTCGGCGCGCTGCTCGACGCGAAGTGGGTGCACCCCAACCGGTCGGCGCGGGCGCACCTGCACTGGCTGGCCCGGTCCAACAACATCCACACCGCGCGCGTGGACGAGGTGCTGGAGATGGTCGGCCTGACCCAGGTCGCCAAGCGCCGCGCGGGCGGCTTCTCGCTGGGCATGTCCCAGCGGCTCGGCATCGCGGGGGCGCTGCTGGGCGACCCCGAGGTGCTGATGTTCGACGAGCCGGTCAACGGCCTCGACCCGGAGGGCATCCACTGGATCCGCCAGTTCATGCACCGGCTCGCCGACGAGGGCCGGACCGTGTTCGTGTCCAGCCACCTGCTGTCGGAGATGGCCCAGACCGCGCAGGACCTGATCGTGATCGGGCGCGGCAGGCTCATCGCGCAGACCAGCGTCGAGCAGTTCATCAAGGACGCCACCGAGGACACCGTCCGCGTCCGCACGCCCCAGGCCGAACAGCTGCGTGAATTGCTGAGCGGACGCGCCCGTGTCGCCGATGCCGCGGCCTCCGACGGCGCGCTCGTCGTGCACGGCGTGGAGTCGTCGTTCATCGGCGAGTTGGCCGCCGCGAACGGCATCACGCTGCACGAGTTGAGCCCGCAACTCGGTTCACTGGAGGAAGCCTTCATGCAACTCACGAAGGAATCCGTCGAATACCACGCGCACGAGTAATCAGCGATCAGGGGTGGTCGTCGATCAGGGGCGGTCACCGCGCCAGAAGTCGTCGGACGGCGACGGGATTTCGGTCACGACCGGAACGGGAGTGCGGCGGACGCGGTTGCGGCGGACCAGGAGCAGCGCCACCACGAGAACGACCGCGGCGACGCCACCGGCCGCCATCAGGATCGGGGTCTGGTCACCCGACTCGAACGGCGGCGCGGGCAGGCTCTCGACCGACGCCGGCGGAGGCGTGGCGGACGACGTGCGCGGCGGCGGGGCCAGCGGGTTCCGCTCGACCGGCGGCACGTCGGCGGTCAGCGCCGCCACCGGGTTGACCAGGCCGAACCCGGTCTGGCTGTCCCTCCCGGGCGCCATCAGGTCGGTCGCGGTGACGATGAGCCGGTTCACCACGTTGCCCGCGTCCAGGTCCGGGTAGCGGGCCCGGACGAGCGCCGCCGCGCCGGAGACCAGGGCCGTCGCCGCACTGGTGCCGTCGATCCCGGCGTACCCGGTGCTCTGGACCGTCAGCGGCATGGCGGTGACGATCCCCTGCGCCGGCGCGGCCAGCACCGCTTCCGGGCCGGTGTTCGACTCCGGCCACGGCCCGTTGCCGTTGACCGTGCCCGAGACCGCGATGACGCCCTTGATGTTGGCGGGCGCGCCGATGTGCTCCTCACCCTCGTTGCCGGTGCCCGCGATCACCACGACGTCGTGGTCGAGCGCGTAGTTGATCGCGCGCAGCAGGTCCGGGGTGAGCGTCGCGAGCGACGTCAGGGACAGGTTGACCACGTCGGCGCCCTGGTCGACGGCCCAGGTCACGCCCTCGGAGACGGCCGCGGTGCTGAACTTGGCGCCGTCCGCGCCGACCGAGACCGGCAGGATCCTCGCGCCGGGCGCCACGCCGAGCGCACCCCCGTCCACGCCCCGCCCGGCGATCAGCGTCGCCATCGCGGTGCCGTGGCCGTCGTTGTCCCGGGTGCCGTCCGTGCCGCTCGCCGTGCCGAACCCCGTGCCGGGCAGCAACGCGCCCGCGAGGTCCGGCGCGGTGCCGTCCACGCCCGAATCCACCACCGCGACGACCACCCCGTCGCCGCGTGTGATCGCGTGCGCGTCCGGTACGCCGAGGGCGGCGAGGTGCCACTGCTGTTCCTCGATCGTCTGCGCTCCGGCGACCCCCGGAATGATCATCGCGATCAGGACCGCGACGACCACCGCTCTCCCCGTCACCCAATTCCCCTTGTGTTCGGGATCACAAATATTCCATGTCGGTCATGTTTCACAGTTCCCGATTCGGGCAAGCGGAGTAAGACGTTCGTTAAGACGTCGTGAACTCCGGCACAGGTCCATGACAAGCGCATCTGAACCGGGTCAGATGGAAAGCGCGAATCGTGAGGTGGGCGCCTGCCCGCACGCGAATTCGCGTATCCCCCGTCAAGGAACCCTCCGGAGGTGAACCCGTGACGGTGCTTGATCCGAACCTGAACGCCGACCAGTCGGCAGCCGGGTCGAAGGAACTGCCACGGCAACGCGACCACGCCCTTCGCGTCGAACCGATGTTGGCGCTGGAATGGTCGCATGCGATCGAAGCCGCGGGAGGCGTCGGTGTCGCCGACTCGCCCGCGCAGACCCGTCGGGCCTGGATCCACAAGGCCGACGAACAGCAAGTGCTCGCGCTCTTCCGCGCGGTGGGCAAGGAGGCGCCGGCACCCTGGTGGCTCCGCGCCCTCGACCGGGGCAGGATCGCCTCGCGCGCGGCGGCGTTCGCCATCGAGGACGAGGTGACCAGCCTGCTCGGCAGCCGGCCGGGTTGGGTGTTCGTCCCCTGGGCGACCGAGGGCGAGGTCGGCTACTGGGAGTTCGTCCCGTCGGAAAGCGGCGTGTACGGCCCCGCCGAGCCCACAACAGTGCAGTTCACGGACCGGCACCCCGGTTTCGTGGACCTGCTCCCGGCGCACCGGGGCCCCGGTCAGCGCCAAGCCATCGAGTTCACCCCCGCCGAGCTGCGTGAGCAGATCGAGGACCTGGAGAACATCGCCTAGCGCACCACCTAGGCTGTACGCCCGTGACGTCCAGCCACCAGCGCCCGCAGCACCACCGATCCGTCGTCAGCTATGTGCAACGCGGCGAACGGATGACCGTGGGGCAGCAGCGCGCATGGGACCGCCACTGGGAGCGCTTGGGCCAAGAGGTCAAGGCGCTCCCGGCCGGTCCCGTGCGATTCGACGAGTGGTTCGGCCGCGAGGCGCCCGTGGTGCTCGAGATCGGTTCCGGCATGGGTGAGACGACCGCCCAGCTGGTGGCCGCCGCGCCCGACGTGAACTACGTGGCCGTCGAGGTCTACAAACCCGGCCTCGCGCAGCTCCTGCTGCGTGCCGAGGCGCTCGGCGTGACCAACCTGCGGGTCCTGCGCGGTGACGCGGTCGACCTGCTCACCGACCACATCCCGCCCGGCACGCTGTCCGGCGTGCGGATCTACTTCCCCGACCCGTGGCCGAAGAAGAAGCACCACAAGCGGCGGCTGGTCCAGCCCGAGTTCGTGCACCTGCTCGCGACGCGCCTGCGTCCGGGCGGCACGCTGCACCTGGCCACCGACTGGGAGCAGTACGCCGACCAGATGCTGGCGGTGTGCTCGGCCGAGCCGCTGCTGCGCAACCAGCACGACGGGTGGGCGCCGCGGCCGGAGTGGCGGCCGGTGACGAAGTTCGAGCAGCGGGCGGTCGAGGAAGATCGGATCAGTCACGACCTGATGTTCGAGCGGAACGAGCTCACCTGACCGTGGCATGCAGTCCGGGCCCGGTCCGGCCGATGCGGCGACTGCCTGTCGTTTCGTCACCGGATCGAGTGGACCCTGTTGATCACTCGATGTGCCCCGTCTGGCAGTGACGTGTGACACCGTTCGGCAACTACGGTTGCCGCCCGTGACCGTAGTTGACAACGAACCGATAACGTTCGACGTGGACGCGGCGGAGGGCTTCCTCCGCATGTTCCACATCGCCCACCCCGAAGCCGGACCGGTCGGACCGCGGCTGGCCGCGATGCGCGACGAGATCGCCGAGACCGGCACGTACCGCCACACCACCGAGGAGCTGGCCTACGGCGCGCGGATCGCGTTGCGCGACTCCGGCTGGTGCACCAGCGGCGTGCCGTGGCGCCGGCTCAAGGTCCGCGACCTGCGCGGCTTCCGCAACGCCGCCGCCGTGGCCGGCGAGTGCGTGGAGCACCTGCGGCTGGCTGCCAACGGCGGCGAGATCCGCCCGCTGGTCACGGTGTTCGCGCCGGACACGCCCGACACGCCCGGTCCGTGCATCTGGAACGAGCAGCTGATCCGGTACGCGGGCTACGGCGACGGCACCGGGGACCGCCGCTACACCAGGTTCACCGACGCCGTGCAGGGCATGGGCTGGCGGGCGCCGGCCACCCCTGGCCGCTTCGACCTGCTCCCGCTCGTGGTGGAGACCGCGCACGAGGGCGCGAAGCTGTTCACGGTGCCACCGGACGTGGTGCGCGAAGTGCTGCTCGAACACCCGGAGCTGCCGTGGTTCGGACAGCTCGGCCTCCGCTGGCACGCGGTGCCCGTGATCACGAACATGAGGCTGACCATCGGCGGCATCACCTACCCCGCCGCGCCGTTCAACTCCTGGTTCGTCGGCTCCGAGATCGGCGCACGCAGCCTGGCCGACGAGAACGCCTACGGCGCTGCCAGGCCCGTTGCGGAGGCGCTGGGCCTCGACACGTCCACCGAGCGCTCGCTGTGGCGCGACCGCGCCGTGGTGGAGCTGAACCGGGCGGTGCTGCACTCGTTCGACCTCGCCGAGGTCACCATCACCGACCACCACGCCGAGTCGCGCCACCGGCTGTCGTGGCTGCGTTCCCGGCAACGCACGTCCGGCAACCGCCCCGCGTTCCGACTCGACCCCTCCGCCGCCCTCCGCGCCCGGACCGGCGGCCCCGCCCGCTTTTCCCCCGCGCCTTCCGAAACGACCCGACCCCATTCACCCGGACGGCTCGCCGAACTGCTCCGGCAGCGCGCCGGGGGATGAGCCGCACGGCTATTCCTGGGAATCGATCAACAACCCCGACAACGCCATCAAGACCAGCACCAGCAGGCCCAACACCGCACCCGCCCAAGTAGCCAACACTCCGAACATGACGTTCCTCCGTTCCCCGACTCGCTACTCCAGAGTCACCCCCCGATTCGTCATCCGACATCGGCCACTGGTGTGTTTCGGGTGGCGTTCGGGTCAGCCTTGTGGTTGACACCCCACCCGACCGGGGGCGGACGCGCGGTACGCCGCGAGGACCTACCGTGACACCCCGTGGAGAGCACTCACCTCGGGTGGCGGCCCCTGATCCGCCGCCAGTGGCCGCTTGCCTGCGCCCTGCTCTTCTTCCTGGCCAGCGGGTTCCTCGGCGAGGTGGGGTGGTGGCACGTCCCCGGCTCGGTCGTCGTGTGCGTGCTGGCCGTGGTGGCGCCCCGGCGCCCGTTCGACGCCGCGTTGTCCGGTGCGACGGCGGTGGCGGCGAGTTCGATCGTGATGCGCGTGGCGGGCGTCCCGCCGATGATTCCGATGCTCAGCGGCCTGGTGCTCGCCGAGGTGGCGGCGGTGATGGCGATCATCGCGATCGTGATCCGGCACGTGGCGTCGATGCGGGCTGTGGTCGGGACGGCGACGCTCGTGGTCGTGTCGGTGGTCGCCGGCGTCGTGCGGCCGGAGTACCGGTCGCCGTACTGGCCGGACGACTACACCGGGCCCGGGTTCTGGGCGCAGGTGGTCTTCGGCGCGGTGCTGCTGACGCTGTCGGTCGGCACCGGGCTGTACTTCCGCGCCCGGGACCGGGAACGCGCCACCGCCGTGCGGGCCGAGGTGGCGGCGGCGCAGCACGCCGAGCGGATGGCGTTGGCGCGCGAGCTGCACGACGTGGTCGCGCACTACGTGACGGGGATCGTGGTGCACGCGCAGGCGGCGCAGGCCGTGCCGTCCGCCGTGCAGGAGGTGTTGCCGATCATCGTGCGCAGCGGGAACGAGGCGTTGACCGAGATGCGCCGGCTGGTCGGGACGTTGCGGGGCACCGACGGGGACGCGCCGACTGCGACCAGCGACTTGGCGGACGACGTGCGCGGAGTGGTGGAGCAGTCCGGTCAGCCGGTGCGGCTGCACGTCGACCTGCCGGTGCCCGTGCCGCCGTCGTTGGGGCGTTCGGTGCTGCGGTTGGTGCAGGAGTCGTTGACCAACACGCGGAAGCACGCCGAGGGTCTGTCTTTTGTGGACGTTTCGGTGGTGGTGGAGGACGGGGTGGTGCACGTGGTCGTGGCCGACGACGGGCGGGCGCAGAGCGCGGACCCGGCCGGTGGGACGGGTGGGTACGGGTTGGTGGGCATGCGGGAGCGGGTCGAACTGCTCGGCGGCCGGTTCAGCGCCGGTCGGCGGGCCGGTGGGGGTTGGGAGATGCGCGCCGCGCTGCCCGTCGCGGAGGACCGGTAACCCGCTCGGGGGTCGGCGCCATCGGGTCGGTCGCCGCCGAGTTGGTCGCGGTCGGGTCAGCCGGGCATGCGGCTGGGTTCGGGAAGTTCGGCCGGCAGCGGGTAGGTGAAGGGCTTCGCCGGGTCCTCAATGGTCAGGTGACGATCGGCGACCGGCTTGGTCTGCGGTGTTCGTCGGGTCTGATCGGGGATGGCGGGCCGGTGGTCGTCCGGGTGGCTGGTGACGTCGGCGGACAGCTGGGCGTTCTGCCGGCGCAACTGCTCGACCTGGTGCTCCAGCTCGGTGATCCGCGCTTGGGCTTCGCGGTGGACCCGGACCACCGTCCACAGCAGCTGGTACGCCTGCCGCTCGCTGCTTTCCGTCGCTTGTGGACCGCCCTGGACCTTCGGCCGCCGGGCTTTCGTCCGCTGTGATGCCGGTGGTCGGGGCACCGGCGGTTTGGGTGCAGCGGACTTGGGCGCGGCGGGTTTGGGCGCCGCGGATTTGGGTGCGGCGGGCTTGGGTGCGGCGGGCTTGGACGCCGGTGGTCGGGGCACCGGCGGTATGGGCGCAGGAGGCTTGGCCGTCCCAGGATCGGGCACTGCGGGCTTGGCCACTGCGGGCTTGGCCACTGCGGGACCGGATGCCGACGGATCGGCCGCCGCAGGTTCGGCTGTCGTCGGTTCGGCTGTCGTCGGTCGGGGCGCCGGCAGCCGGGGTTCCGGCACCGGGGTCTCGGCGTCGTTCTCGGGCAGGCCGTGCTTCCGCGCCCACCCCGGCCCGCCGATGATCGTGGTGGTGATGATGTCGTCCATCCCGGTCTCCAACCACTCCGGACGGTGCAGCTCGGCGTCGTTCTCCGCGCCGGCTGCCAGGCAGTGCAGGCAACGGGCGGTCGCCAGCACTTCCAGGGTCCGCCGCGGGTGCACGGCGTCGTTGATCAGGTCGGCGATCCGGTCCCACGGCGGCACGCTGTCCGCCCTCGCGTGCACGCCGATCCAGCGCATCACGTCCGCCCGCACCGCGCCGAGCGACATTCCTTGCGCCCAGTGCCCGGGCACCCGCCCCGCACGCCGGAGGATCCGCCGGTACGCGGAGTCCAACCGGCCGTGCTCGTCCACAAGGTGCACCAGCAGGAACAACGCGAGCCATCGACGTTCCCGGGGCAGGTCCGGGTCGGTGAAATCGGCCTCCGACCGGAGGACCGTCACCGCGGGCCGTTCCCGACCGCGCCGCTCGCCGGACTCACCATCACTTCCACCCACACGAGCCACTGCCACTCCTTCGCCGGATCAGCGGGACCACCACCTCACCCAACGTTTCGGAGGCTACGTCCGTCCGGCGTCCGACAACCGTCCAAAACGGTCAAACCCACTGTTCGGGTTACGGTGCGCCCGCGCGCCGCCACGTCGTGTGTAGCTCGATCGGGTGCGGCAGGATCGTGGTCATGTCACTGCGTCTGCACGCCCCTGTCGTCCTGCCCTGCGATCCCGCCTGCACCGTCCTCCGCGACGCCGTGGTCGACGTCGTCGACGGTCGGGTCGCCTACGTCGGTCCCGAGGCCGACGCGCCGGAGTTCTCCGGTGAAGTCCGCCGGTTGAGCGGAATCCTGTTGCCCGGTCTGGTGAACACGCACGCGCACAGCCCGATGGTCTTGTTGCGCGGCATGGGCGGTGACCTGCCGTTGCTGCGCTGGCTGCACGAGGCGATGTGGCCGGCCGAGGCGAAGATGAAGCCCGACGACATCCGGGTCGGCATGCTGCTCGGCGCGGTGGAGATGCTGCGCAACGGTGTGACCACCAGCGCCGAGATGTACTTCCACGGCGAGCAGCTGACCGACGCGGTGCTGGCGGCCGGGTCGCGGGTGCTGTTCGGCGCGGCGATCATGGACCTGCCGGGTATGCCGTGGCGGCCGATGGCCGACGAGATCACCCGGTGGATCGACGCCGACGGGCTGCGGTTCGGGCCGGACGAACGGATCGAGCTGAGCTACGGGCCGCACTCGGCGTACACCCTCACGCCGGAGGCGTTGGGCGAGATCGCGGTTGAGGCGCGTGAACGCGGGGCGTTGTTGCAGGTCCACGTCGCCGAGTCGGTCGAGGAGGACGTGGCGCAGCGCGCGTCGCACGGTTCGGTGCCGCGGTTGCTGGAGCAGGCTGGGGTGCTCGGCGGGCGGGTGTTGTCGGCGCACTCCGTGCACCTGTCGCCGGAGGACGTTCAGATCTACGCCAAGTACCAGGTCGGGATCGCGCACTGCCCCGGCTCGAACACCAAGCTGGCGTCCGGCATCGCGCCGCTGCGGTCGTACATCGACGCGGGCGTGCCGGTCGGGTTGGGCACGGACGGGCCGGCGTCCAACGACGACCTGGACCTGTTCGAGGAGGCCAGGTTGGCGGCTTTGTTGGCGCGCGTGACGTCGCAGGACGCCACGGCGATGCGTGCGGCGGACGCGTTGCTGCTGGCCACTCGGGGTGGGGCGGCGGCGTTGGGCCGGGACGACCTCGGCGCGTTGGAGCCCGGCCGGTGGGGTGACGTCGTGCACGTGGACGTGGACGACCCGGCGTTCGCCACCGGGTTGGACGCGCCGGACGAGCAGGTGCTGGCGAACCTGGTGTGGGCGTCGGGGACGCGGCGGGTCAAGGACGTGTGGGTGGCCGGCAAGCAGGTCGTGGCGGACGGTGAGACCACCAACGTGGACCGGCGTGAGGCGCAGGCCGGTGTGCGGGCCGTAGCCGCCCGGCTCCGGTAGGCAACGAATCCCACCCCTCGGTGCGTCTCCACAACGGGAACCACAGAGGGGAAGCAGGATGATTCGCAGGACGTTCGGCGCCGTGTTCGTGGCGGCGTTGCTGGTGGGTTTCGGTGGCTCGGCGGTCGCGGCGGAGTCGACGGAGTTCGCCTGGCCGCCGGCCGACATCACGCCGGTGCACGAGACGGTGGCGCAGTTGGAGGTCCGCACGGCCGGGTTCAGCGCGCGTGAGGTCGAGTTGGTGCCTCGGGTGGTGCGCGGTGCTTCGGACGTGCGGACCGGTGCGTGGGGGCATGAGGCGGCGGGGCTGTTCGACGGGCAGCAGTACGTGAACAACGACGTTCGGTTCACCACGCCGCGCGGCGCGACGGGGCTCTTCGTCCAGATCCACGCGCCGGGCTTCTTCACCACCACGCCGGCGGGGATGTGCGAGATGACGACGTGCACCGGCTCGGTGCGGTTGGCGGACGGCGGTCTGGTGCTGTTCACCGAGTACGCGCCGGGTGAGTGGGGCGCGCGCACGGCGTACAGCTACCGGCCGAACGGCGAGGTCGTGTACGTGTCGACCGGGTACTCGTCGGTGGTGTCCAACCGGCAGTTGGCGCTGCTGGCGACGGACCGGGCGTTCACCTTCGCGAGCTAGCGCGGACGTGGTCGGACGACGATCTCGGTGACGTGGGCGTCGTCGGTCGCGTTGACGGCGGTGGCCACGGCACCGGCGACGGAGTCCGCGTGCAGGTAGAGGTTCGGCTGGTAGTCGCCGCTCTCCTGTTCGCGGACTCCTCGCTGCATGTCGGTGTCGACGCGTCCGGGGTGGACGGACGTGACGCGGAGGTCTTCTTCTTCGGCGCGCAGGACGTCACCGAAGGCGCGCAGGGCGAACTTGCTCGCCGCGTACACGCCCCAGTTCGCGTTGGCGCGCAGCCCGGCGCCGGAGTTGATCAGGACCACGTGACCGCGGGCGGCGCGCAGGAGCGGCAGTGCCAGCCGGGTGAGTTCGGCGACCGCGACGACGTTCAGGTCGAGGGTGCGGCGCCAGACGTCGGCGGTCGTCTCGGCGAGCGGGCCGAGTTCGGCGATGCCGGCGCTGTGCACGAGGACGTCCAGGCGGGTGAGGCCGGCGGTGGCGGTGGCCAGGGCGTTCGGGTCGGTCAACTCCACCGGCCAGGGGCGGGCGGACTCCAGCGACCCGGCCAGTTCGGCCAACGCGGCTTCGTCCCGACCGCCGAGGAGCAGGTCGTGCGTCGGGGCGAGGACACGGGCGACAGCCGCACCGATGCCGCGTGACGCACCGGTGATCAGGGCAACGGGTCGGCTCATGCGAAAACCCTAAACCCCGCGAGTCGAACCTTCAGGCCCCGCGTGTCGAACCTTCAGGCCCCGCGTGTCGAACCCCCAGGCCCCGTGAGTCCTACGTTCAGGACCACCGTGTCCTACGTTCGCGACCCCCGAGTTCAACGTTCGGAACCCCCGAGTTCAACGCTCAGTACGAGATCGTTTGTTCTGAGCGTTGAATTCAGGGGTCCTGAACGTAGGACACGGTGGTCCTGAAGGTACGACTCGCGCGTTCTGAACGTAGGACTCGCGCGGAGCGGAGGGCTCGCGGGTGTGGGGTGCGAGCCCTCCGGAGCGCGGTCAGCCGCAGATGCGGCCCTTGTCCTTCTTCCACACCGCGACGACGGACGGGCGCGGCTGGGAGGCGCCGCCGTCCGGCCAGTGCGACAGCGGGTTCTGCGCCGACGCGCCGTCGATCTCACCCGGGTGCTGCACGGCCACCAGCACGAAGTCGTCCTCGATGACCGGGCCGCACGTCTCGGCGCCCTTCGGCACGGTGAGGAACTGCTTCACCCGACCGCGGTACGGCCCCTCGACCGGCACCGCGAACAGGCCGTCGTTGGACTTCAGCGCGTTGCCGTCGGTGGAGATCCACAGGTTGCCCTGCGAGTCGAACGCCACGTTGTCCGGGCACGAGATCGGCGAGACCTGGGTCTTGTCGTACCCGCCGAAGTACGTGTCGGACGACGTCGGGTCGCCGCACACCAGCATCAGCTTCCAGGAGAACGTCGTGGCGGTGTTGTCGCCGCGGCGCTCCTCCAGCTCCAGCACGTGCCCGTGCCGGTTGTTGACCCGCGGGTTCGGCTCGGTGGCGCCTTCCTTGCCCGCCTTGCCGCGGTCGGTGTTGTTGGTCAGCGCCGCGTACACCCGGCGGTTGCGCGGGTTCGGCTCGACGTCCTCGGGACGGTCCATCTTGGTCGGACCGACCTGGTCCGCCGCGAGCCGGGTGAAGATGTAGACCTCTTCGGCGGTGAAACCGGGCACGAACGACCGGTTGCCACTGGCCAGCGGGATCCACTCGCCGGAGCCGTCGAACTCGCCGTCGGCAGGCAGCTTGCCGGTGCCGTCGAACTCGGCGGCCGGGCTGTCGCCGGTGAACTTGGCGACGTAGAGCGTGCCGTTGTCCAGCAGCTTCTTGTTGTGCTCACGCGCGTGCTTGCTGTTGCCCGGCTTGAACCGCTCGTCGGACACGAACTTGTACATGTAGTCGAAGCGCTCGTCGTCGCCCATGTACGCGACCACACGGCCGTCCCTGGCGATGATGACGTTCGCGCCCTCGTGCTTGAAGCGGCCGAGCGCGGTGTGCTTGACCGGGGTCGACGTCGGGTCGAGCGGGTCGATCTCGACGACCCAGCCGAACCGGTTGACCTCGTTGGGCTCCTGCGCCACGTCGAACCGCTTGTCGAACCGCTCCCACTTGCGGCCGGACGCCGCGCCGCGCAGGCCGTACCGGGCGAGCCGCGCCTGGGCCACCGGGTCGGTGACCGAGCCCGCGTTGCCGAAGTACTGGTTGAAGTTCTCCTCGCCGGACAGGATCGTGCCCCACGGCGTGACGCCGCCGGCGCAGTTGTTGAGCGTGCCCAACACCTTCGTGCCGGTCGGGTCGGCGGACGTCTTGAGGTGGGCGGAGCCCGCGGCCGGGCCGGTGACCTTGAACTCGGAGGTCGCGGTCAACCGACGGTTGTAGCGCCGGTCCACCTTCGGCACCAGCTTGCCGCTGCGCCGGTCACGCTCGACCAGCACGACGGAAGCGCCGTGCGCGGCCCACGCGATCTCGGTCTGCTCGCGGGTGGGGTTCTCCGCGTCCCAGTTCGCGAAGAGGAACTCCTCGCTGGTGTACTCGTGGTTGGCCACGAGCAGCCACTGGTCGTGCCGGCCGACGGGCACCAGGCCGAGGAAGTCGCAGTTGTACCCGAACTGCTCGGCCTGCGCCGCCGCGGTCTGGCGGTCGAAGTCGAACTCCGGCGCGCCGGGCAGCACCGGGTCGCCCCAGCGCAGCACGATGTCCTGCTCGTAGCCCTCGGGCGTGACGACGCGGTCCTCGGTGTTGGGCGCGACGGCGGTGAAGTTGAGGCCGTCCTTGCGGCGTCCGCCACCCATGTCGGCGTCGACGCCGGACTTGGGCTGCGCGGCGGCGCTGCCCGCACCGACCAGCCCGACACCCGCGCCGGCGACGGCGAACACCGCGCCCGCCTTCAGCAGCCCGCGCCGACGCACGACCTCGCCGACGACGTCGCCGAAGTAGGCGTTGCCGGAGGTGTTGGGAGCCTCGTGCGCGCACGCGTCGCCGCAGCGGTTCTTGCAGGTGATCGCGGAACGCCCGAGGGGATGGTTGGCCAACAGGGGCAGCAGGCGACGGCCCCGATCGGTGGATGAGGACACACGGACCTCCGAAATAGCTCAGTGGGAACCGGCCGACCGTAAGAGGGCAAGTCCTCCTACAGCGGACTTCGAAGTGAACGCGAGGCGAACACCTCGACCACAGCCCGCCGAAACCGCCTGCTCACACGCGGTGTGGTCGGCCGATCGCACTGGGCGACCCCTGTGGCCGCACGGCTTCACTCGCCGATGCGGCGCCCTTCCCGCCAGATCGCGACCACCGACGGGCGCGGTTGCGAGTCCCCGCCGTCCGGCCAGTGCGAGGCCGGTCGGTCCGCGCTCGCGCCGTCCACCTCGCCGGGGTGCTGCACGCACACCGTGATCACGCGTTCGCCGATCACCGGCCCGCACGTCTCCGCGCCGCGCGGCACGGTGAGGAACGCCTTCAGGTGACCGCGTTGCGACCCGGACACCGGCACCGCGTACAGGCCGTCGTTGTAGCCGTTGAGCGCGCCGCCCGAGTCGCTGGAGATCCACAGGTTCCCGTGCCGGTCGAACGCCACGTTGTCCGGGCTGGAGATCGGGGAGACCCGGGACTTGTCGTAGCCCGCGAAGTACGTGTCCGGTGACGCCGGGTCGCCGCACACCAGCATGAGGTTCCAGGAGAACGCGAGCGCGAGGGCGTCACCACCGCGTTCGGTGAGCTCCAGCACCTGACCATGCTTGTTGTCCACCCGCGGGTTGGGCTCGGTCGCGCCTTCCTTGTCCGGCTTGCCGCGATCGACGTTGTTGCTCAGGGCGCAGTAGACGACGCCGGTGTGCGGGTGGGTCTCGATGTCCTCGGGGCGGTCCATCTTGGTCGCGCCGACCTTGTCCGCGGCGAGCCGGGTGAAGACGTAGACCTCCTCGGCCGACATGCCCGGCACGAACGACTTGTCGCCGGCGGCGAGCGGGATCCACTCGCCGCGACCGTCGAACCCGCCGTCCGAGGGCAGCCTGCCGGAGCCGTCGATCTCGGCGGGCGGGCTGTCGCCGGTGAAGCGGGCGACGTACAGCGTGCCGTCGTCCAGCAACGTCATGTTGTGCCTGCGGGCAGCCTTGCTGTGGCCCTTGCGGACCTTGCCGGTGGAGATGAACTTGTAGACGTACTCGAACCGCTCGTCGTCACCGGAGTAGGCGACCACGCGCCCGTCGGCGGCGATGCGGACGTTCGCGCACTCGTGCTTGAGGCGGCCCAGCGCGGTGTGCTTGACGGGCGTGGAGTCGGGGTCCGTCGGGTCGAGTTCGACGACGTACCCGAACCGGTTGACCTCGTTGGGCTCCTGGGCCAGGTCGAACCGCTTGTCGAACCGCTCCCACTTCCGGGTGGTCGCCGTGCCGGTGAGGCCGTAGCGGGTCAGGCGCGGGTCGGCGAGCGCGGCTGCGTTGCCGAAGTACTGGTTGAAGTTCTCCTCGCCGGACAGGATCGTGCCCCACGGCGTGACGCCGCCGGCGCAGTTGTTCAGCGTGCCCAACACCTTCGTGCCGGTCGGGTCGGCGGACGTCTTGAGCAGGTCGGAGCCCGCGGCCGGACCCGTGAGCCGGAACGGCGTGGTGGCCGTGATGCGGCGGTTGTGGCGGGAGAACCGCGGGGTGAGGCGGCCGTTGCCGGCCTGCCGGACCTCCACCACGGACAGGCCGTGCGCGGCCCACGCGATCTCGACCTGCTCGCGCGTGGGGTTCTCCGGGTCGTAGCCGCGGAACATGAACGGCTCGCCGGTGTACTCGTGGTTGGTCACCAGCAGGTTCGTCCGGCCGACCGCGTCCAGTGGCAGCAGCGCGGCGAAGTCGCAGTTGTAGCCGAACTGGCGGGCCTGCGCGGCGGCGGTCTGGTGGTCGAAGTCGAACTCCGGCGCGTCCGCGAAGAGCGGGTCGCCCCAGCGGATCACGACTTCCTGGCGGTAGCCCTCGGGGACGACGACGGCGTCGAGCGCGTTCGGGGCGACCGGTTCGAAGTCCAGGCCGGCGGGGTGCAGTTCGGCTGGGTGCCGTCCGGCGGCGTTCGGTTCGGCGTCCGCGACGCCCGTGCCGGCCGCACAGCCCGCAGTGCCCGCCACACCGCCCAGGGCCGCGACGACCACGCCCGCCTTGATCGCGGTGCGCCTGTCGACCATGTCACCGAAGTAAGGGTTGTCGGACGTGTTCGGCACGTCGTGGAAGCACGCGTCGCCGCAGCGGTATCGGCAGGTGACCGCCGCTCGTCCGGCGGAGTGGTTGGGCAGCAGCGGAAGGTGTAGCACCACGTCACGCGCCTCCTACGGTCAGTACGGGACCAACCGACAGTAGGCCGGCGTTCACCTCTTGTTAACCCACGGATTCCGGTTCGGCCAGAATCGCTTCGGCGGCAACGCGCGCCGCTCGCACTACGGTCATGGGCGTGGATGCAGTGGTGTTCGACCTCGACGGCGTGCTGGTGGATTCCGAGCGGATGTGGGACGAGGTGCGGCAGGCCTTCGCAGCCCGGCACGGCGGCGCGTGGCTGCCCACGTCGACCCGGGCGATGCAGGGCATGAGCACACCCGAGTGGGCGACCTACCTGGTGACCGAGGTGGGCGTCCGACTGACCCCCGCCGAGGCCGCCGCGGGGGTGATCGGCGAGATGGCCGAGCGCTACGCCGAAGGGCCGCCCGTGCTGCCGGGCGCGGTCGAGATCGTGCGCGAGGTGGCGTCCCGTTACCCGGTGGCCATCGCCAGCTCGTCACCGCCCGTGCTGATCAAGTCGTTCCTGGCGGCGACCGACCTGACCGACGTGGTGCCGGTGGCGCTGTCCAGCGAGCAGGCGGGCGCGGGCAAGCCGGCGCCGGACGTCTACCTGCTGGCCGCGTCGAAGCTGGGCGTCGAGCCGACCCTCTGCGCCGCCGTGGAGGACTCGACCAACGGCCTGCGTTCAGCCCTGGCCGCCGGCATGACCGTGTACGCCGTCCCCAACCCGCACTTCCCGCCGGACCCGGAGGTGTTGCGGCAGGTCACGGTGTTGCGCGAACTGTCCGACCTGCCCGCCGCGCTGGCCGGGTGACCGAACGACGACACCCCCCGCACTTCGCGTGCGGGGGGTGTCGTTCGAAACCGGCGTTCGAAACCGGTCAGCGCTCCACGTCACCGCGGATGAACGCCTCGACCGACTGGTGCGCCTCGGAGTCCGAGTACTGCACCGGCGGGGACTTCATGAAGTACGACGACGCGGACAGGATCGGGCCGCCGATCCCCCGGTCCAGCGCGATCTTCGCGGCACGCACCGCGTCGATGATGATGCCCGCCGAGTTCGGCGAGTCCCACACCTCGAGCTTGTACTCCAGGCTCAGCGGCACGTCGCCGAACGCACGGCCCTCCAGCCGCACGTACGCCCACTTGCGGTCGTCGAGCCACGCCACGTAGTCCGACGGTCCGATGTGCACATTGCGCTTGCCCATCTCGCGGTCGATCTGCGACGTCACCGCCTGCGTCTTGGAGACCTTCTTGGACTCCAGCCGCTCCAGCTCCTTCATGTTCAGGAAGTCCATGTTCCCGCCCACGTTGAGCTGCATCGTCCGGTCGAGCTGGACGCCGCGGTCCTCGAAGAGCTTGGCCAGCACGCGGTGCGTGATGGTCGCGCCCACCTGGGACTTGATGTCGTCACCGACGATCGGCACACCGGCCGCGCGGAACTTCTCCGCCCACACCGGGTCCGAGGCGATGAACACCGGCAGCGCGTTGACGAACGCCACCCCGGCGTCGATCGCGGCCTGCGCGTAGAAGCGGTCCGCGTCCTCCGAGCCGACGGGCAGGTACGACACCAGCACGTCGACGTCGGCGTCGCGCAGCACCTGCACCACGTCCACCGGCTCGTCGTCGGACTCCTCGATGGTCTCCCGGTAGAACCGGCCGAGCCCGTCGAGCGTGTGCCCGCGCTGCACGGTGACGCCCAGCGGCGGCACGTCGGCGATCTTGATCGTGTTGTTCTCACTCGCCCCGATGGCCTCGGAGAGGTCCGAGCCGACCTTCTTGGCGTCCACGTCGAACGCGGCGACGAACTCGATGTCGCGCACGTGGTAGTCACCGAACCGGACGTGCATCAGACCTGGCACCTTGGCGGCCGGGTCGGCGTCGCGGTAGTAGTGGACACCCTGCACCAGCGACGCCGCGCAGTTGCCGACCCCGACAATGGCCACTCGAACGGTGCGGCGGTTGTCGCCCATGCCGAGTCCTCCTTCGTTCATCCGTGTTCGCTTCTTCGGGGTGCTCATTGGTCCTGCTCGCGCTGTTCGGCCTGCTCATGGGCGATCAGCTCGTTCAACCACCGCACCTCGCGCTCGGTGCTCTCCAACCCGAGCCGGTGCAACTCCCTGGTGTAGCGGTCGATGCGCTCACTGGTCGTCGATAACGAGGTGCGCAGCCCCTCACGACGTTCCTCGACCCGCCGGCGGCGGCCTTCCAGGATGCGCATCCTGATCTCGGCCGGAGTGCGGGAGAAGAACGCGAGGTGGACGCCGAACGAGTCGTCGTCCCAGGTCTGGGGGCCGGCGTTGACCAGCAGATCGGCGAACCGCTCCTTGCCTTCGGCGGTGAGCCGGTAGACCTTGCGCGCCCGGCGGCCCCAGCGGGCCGAGTCGTCCTCGGGAACTTCCTCGACGATCAGCCCGTTACGTTGCAGCTTGCGCAGCGTCGGGTACAGCGTTCCGTAGGAGAACGCGCGGAACGCGCCCAACAGCTCGTGCAAACGCTTGCGCAGCTCGTAGCCGTGCATCGGCGCTTCGTGCAGCAGGCCGAGGATCGCGAACTCCAGCACGTGGCACCTCCTCGCACCAGTAAGCGCCGATGGGTAAACCCAGTATATCGGTGCGATACATCCACGCATCCTGATGCGATGTCGCGTGGCACACAGTGCCCCCTGCCTGGCCCCTGCCTGGCCCCCTGCTTTCGGCCCACTGCCCCGAACGGCCCATCGACCCGATTCGGGCGGCACGTACTCTGGTCGTCGTGTCGACCCAACGCCAGGTCGTGGACTACGCCTTGCAGCGCCGTGCGCTGCTGGCGGAGGTCTACGCGGGCCGAGTGGGCACGATGGAGGTGTGCGACGCCAGCCCGTACCTGCTGCGAGCTGCGAAGTTCCACGGCCAACCGAGCCAGGTGACCTGCCCGGTCTGCCGCAAGGAGCCGCTCACCCACGTGTCCTGGGTCTACGGCGACGAGCTCAAGCACGCGGCGGGATCCGCGCGCACAGCCGACGAGCTCACCCGCATGGCGAACCTTTTCGAGGAATTCACCGTGTACGTGGTTGAAGTTTGCCGCACATGTAGTTGGAACCACCTGGTGCAGTCATACGTCCTGGGTACGCGTGGCCTGGATTCTCGCAAGCCGCGCAGGAGGACCGCGGCGGAGTGAACCGGCTCCGGCCACGGGCGCCGCTCCCACAAGGAGCAGTGGCGTACGACCACCGAACCGCGTGCAGGAGCACGCTGGTCTGGGAGGCCATTTCGTGAACGACCAGCATGACGACAGGCATCGTGGCGCGGAGCCGCAGTGGCCGACCGGGGAGGACCCGGACGGCGGCATGCACTCACCGCGGCACGGAGCCGGGGATCAGCCGGAGCGTCCGAACACCCCGCCAGGTGGTTTCGCGCGCACTCCGGTCGACGGCCCCGGCCCTCGGCACGGCACCCCACCGGGCGGGTTCTCCCGTCCGGCTACACCGCCGGGTGGAATCCCGCCGGCGGGAGGCACGCCACCCGGCGGCATTCCCCGAGGCGGCCCACGCCGACCTGCCGGTCCCGGCGGCCCTGGTGGCCCCGGCCCGAACGGCGGCCCGGTTCCGAACGGCAGGCACGGCGTGCCCGGTGACGGCCCCGGTCGTCCCGGTCCCCGGCCCGGCGGCCTCGACGGCGTGGCGGCGGCCGGCAGCGTGCCCGGCGGCCCGCCCCTGCGACCGAACACCCCGCCCGGCGGCATGCGTCGACCCGGCGCACCCGGTGGACCTGGTGGACCCGGTGGACCGGTGCCTCCCGGCGGCCGTCCCCCGATGGCAGGCCCCGGCGGCCCGCGCAGACCTGGCGGACCAGGCCCGGAACGACGTCCTGGCGAAGAGCCGACGGACCTGCTCCCACCCGTGTACCAGTCCACGCCTCGCGAGCCGGAACTCCTCACCCACCGCGAGGACGAGGTCGAGCTAGAGCCGTTCTACGACGACGAGTACGACGAGGAGCTGACCGAGCAGGAGGCCCGCGCCGTGCGTCGGAAGAAGATCTGGCGGAAAGTCCGCCGCACCACCTACGTGGCCTTCGGCCTGATGCTCGTCGCCCCGGTCGTCGCCTTCGCGGTCGCCTACCAGGTGGTGGAGGTGCCGAACCCGGAGGTGGTCGCGGCCGACCAGGACAAGGCGATCACCATCCTGTACGCCGACGGCTCGCCGATGACCAAGATCGCCCAGGCCGACGCGAACCGCACGCTGGTCAAGTACGAGGACCTGCCGGAAACGATCAAGGACGCGGTCATGGCGGCCGAGGACCCGACGTTCATGACGAACGTCGGCTTCGACCTGACCGCCATCGCCCGCGCCGGCTGGTACCAGCTCAAGGGCGAGCAGAGCGGTGGCTCCGGTCTCACCCAGCAGTACGTGAAGGCGGCCACCGAGCAGGACGGCATGACCCTGAGCCGCAAGTTCACCGAGGCCGTCACCGCGTACAAGATGTCCGAGCAGCAGGACAAGAAGGACATCCTCACCGCGTACTTGAACACGGTCTACTTCGGCAAGGGCGCCTCCGGCATCAAGACCGCGGCGAAGGCGTACTTCGGGCTCGACGACCTCAAGTTGCTCACGCACTCGCAGGCCGCCCTGCTCGCCGGCATGATCCAGAACCCCGGCCGCGACTACCAGCCCGCGTACCTGCTCGAACGCTGGAACTACGTGATGGACCAGATGGTCGAGCACAAGATGATCGAGCCGGCCTACCGCGCGAGCGAACCGTTCCCGACGCCCGTGCCGGACGCCGACCAGGCCGGCCTCTCCGGCCCGCGCCTGCACATCATCCAGCAGGTCAAGCAGGAGATGGCCGAGCTCACGTGGGGCGTCGACCGGTTGAAGAAGATCGGTGGCACCGTCCACACCACCATCGACCCGCCCATGCAGGCCGCGGCGGAGGCGGCGGTGACCGAGGTGTTGACGGGTCAGGACCCGGACCTGAGGACCTCGATGTCGGCGATCGACCCGAACACCGGCGCGGTCAAGGCCTACTGGGGCAGTGCGACCGGCACCGGCACCGACTACCAGATGGGCATCCTCCAGGAGCCAGGGTCGTCGTTCAAGCCGTTCGACTTCGTCGCAGCCCTTCAGCGGGGCGAAGGCGCGGGAGAGGTGTACGACGGCAGCTCGCCGCGCGAGTTCGCCGGCCGTACGGGCAACAACGCGGTCCGCAATTCGCCGGGCGTGGCCTGCGTCAACCCGAAGCGGTGCAGCATTCGTGAGGCCATGGTGAAGTCGGTCAACACCGTGTTCTTCGACATGGCACTCAAGATCGGCACCGAGAAGGTCGCCAAAGCGGCGTTCGACGCGGGCATCCCCCGCGAGGTGACGATCGATGGAACGAAGACCCCACTCCTGGTCGATGAGGGCGGCGTCAGCCCGAACGGCAACATCTCCATCGGTGGTTACCTGGTCCGGCCGTTCGACATCACATCCGCTTACGCCACGTTCGCGGCGCGCGGTGTGTACCACAAGCCGTTCTTCATCTCGAAGATCACCAACTCCGAGGACAAGGCGATCTACCAGCACATCGACGAGACGCGGCCGGCGTTCGACCCGGACCCGACGAAGAGCCGGGACATCGCGGACAACGTCACCGACGTGCTCAAGGGCGTGGTGACGGGCCCCATCGCCTGCGCGGGCGGGCGCGAGTGCGCCGGCAAGACCGGCACGCACGAACTCCAGGGCACCACCCGGAACGCGAAGGCGTGGATGGCGGGCTACACGCCGACGCTCGCGGCCAGCGTCTGGATCGGCACCGACCCGGGCAACATCGCGCTCTACGACCAGAAGAGGAAGAAGGACATCTACGGCGGTGGCCTGCCGGGTGATATCTGGAAGAAGTTCATGGACGGCGCTCTGAACGGCGCGCCCATGGAGAAGTTCCCGAAGCCAAAGCCGATCGGCCAGTTCGAGGAGCCGAAGCCGACCACGACGGTCCCGCCCACCACGACGTCCGAGAAGAAGCCGGACGACGACAAGAAGACGACGACGCCGACCGAGACGGCCACAACGACTCGGACGCCGCCGAGCACCACCACCCGCACGACGCCGCCGTGCCGGCCTCCGCTCTGCACGCCGACCACGACGTCGCCGACCTGGGCGTCGCCCGACCCGATCGGGGGCGGCACGGAACCGACCGGTTAGCGCTCGGTTCACGCACGTCAGGAGGGGTCCGGCCAAGTGCCGGGCCCTTCCTCGTTTTGTACGCAGGTTTGGTCATGTCTTGCTGCCGGTGGTGTTCACGGTCGCTGCGGGGAGCCACAGCGGGCCCGTCCACGTGGAAGGTCTTCGGTGGCGCGGCGGGCTGCGGTGCCGGACCTCACAACCTCCATCGACCGGTGCCCGTAGCATCCGTGCCCGTGGCCAGCCCTTCGCAGCACCCGCAGGCGAACGCCGACGACGCCGACTCGCTCGGTCCGGACGAGCGGGTCAACCCGACGTGGACCGAACCGCTGGCGCGGAAGGCGAGCAAGCTGCTGGGCGGGCCGGTCGGCCGTCACGCGTCGGTCGGGCGGCAGTGGTTCTGGACGCCGTTGCGGGTGGTGCTGCTGTTCGCGGTCGTGACGCTGGCGCTGTCGTGGTTCCAGAAGTCGCCGTGCATCCAGCAGTACGTGGACGGCAACGGCGTCGTCCAGCTCGACTGGCGGGGCAGCAAGCAGTTCACCGCGATGTGCTACTCGGACACCGTTCCGCTGTACACGGCGGAGCGGTTGGACAAGCCGGACACGTTCCCCTACAAGACGTCCTGGATCGACGACGAGGGCAAGCCGACGGCGCACGTGCGGTACATGGAGTACCCGGTGCTGACGGGCATGTTCCAGCTCCTCAACGCCCGCATGGCGCAGGGCTGGACGGTGATCGCCTCGTCCGGGTGGCTGCCCAACCCCATGACGGTGATCGTGTACTTCAACATCACCGCGCTGTGGCTGGCCCTGGCGTGGCTGGTGACGGCGTACGCGGTGGCGCAGCTGGCCAGGCGGCGGCCGTACGACGCGGTGCTGGTGGCGGTGTCGCCGCTGGTCATCGTGCACGCGTTCACGAACTTCGACACGTTGGCGACGGCGTTCGCGACGGCGGGCATGTTGGCGTGGGCGCGGAAGAAGCCGGTGCTGGCGGGTGTGTTGCTGGGGCTGGGCGGCGCGGCGAAGCTGTACCCGTTGTTCCTGCTCGGGCCGTTGCTGTTGTTGTGCTGGCGGTCGGATCGGCTGCGTGCCGGGCTGACGACGTTGGGCGCGACCATGGCGACGTGGGCGCTGGTGAACGCGCCGATCGCGTGGCTGTACCCGGACGGGTGGCGTGAGTTCTTCCGGCTGAACACCGAACGCGGGGTGGACCCGGACTCGCTGTACAACGTGGTCGCCCAGTGGACGGGGTGGCAGGGCTTCGACCCGGGACTGGCGCACGGGCAGGCGCCGGAGGTCTTGAACACGGTCAGCGCGGTGCTGTTCCTGGTGTGCTGCGCGGCGATCGGGTTCGTGACGCTGTCCGCCCCCCGACGGCCGCGGTTCGCGCAGTTGGCGTTCCTCGTGGTGGCCGCATTCCTGCTGACGAACAAGGTGTGGAGCCCGCAGTACTCGCTGTGGCTCGTGCCGCTGGCCGTGCTGGCCCTGCCGCGGTGGAAGCTGCTGCTGGTGTGGATGACGCTGGACGCCCTGGTGTGGGCGCCGCGGATGTTCTTCTACCTGGGCGAGGACAACAAGGGGCTGCCGATCGATTGGTTCCTCGGCGCGGTGGTGGCGCGGGACATCGCGGTGATCGTGCTGTGCGGGTTCATCATCCGCGAGATCTACCGGCCGGCGTTGGACAAGGTGCGGCAGGCCGGTGACGACGACCCGTGCGGCGGGTTCATCGACGGCACGCCGGACCGGCACGTGCTGCGGTTCCGCCGACGCGAAGCCGTCCCCGGCAATCGTTGACCGCAGCGGCTGATCAGGAGAACGAAAACAGTGGGACTGATCGTGCTCGCGCTCGCGTTCGTCGTCGCGGGGATCTGGTTCGCCGTGGCGCTCGCTCCGGTGCGGAACTTACCGGCGCGGCTGGCCCTGTTCGCCGTGCACGTCGGCCTGTCCGCATGGGCGGTGGCCGCGACCGCCGCCGAATTCGGCCCGTCCGACGACCTTCTCCTGACGTGCGCGGTCGTCGCGCCGGGAACGCTTGTGGTGGTCACCCGGCTGGCGCTGTTGGTCCGCCGGACCGGCTGACGGCGAGCCGGTCAGCGCAGCGCCGTCAGAAAGCTCCGCCACGCCTGCGTGCCGACGGCGAGCCGGCCGCCTTCGGGGTTCTTGGAATCCCGAACGCCGACCGATCGCCTGCCATGCGCGACCTCGACGCAGTTCTGGCCCGCAGTGCTGTAGCTGCTCGTACGCCAGGTCAAGGTCATGTCTGCCCCTCTTGTCAGTAGGGGATCGTCTCCCCGGACAACTCGTCGATCACCCGACCGATCAACTTCGCCGAGCGCCCGACGTCCAGCGCATCCGCGATCAACCGGTCGAACGTGACGTTGTACCGCTCGATCTCGGCCGGTTCCTCCATGTAGAGGCCGCCGGTCTGGTTCTCCAAATAGATCACGTCAGGGTCTCGCCGGCGATCCGCGAACCGGGTGATCACGAACGGACCGCTCATCGCCGGGTGCTGTCCGGCGGAGAACGGCAGCACCTGCAACGTCACCGATGGTTGGTGTGCCAGTTCAAGCAGGTGCTGCAACTGTTCGCGCATCACCTGCTCACCACCGACCACCCGCCGGATAGCCGACTCGTTCAACACCACCCAGAGGTCCAACTCGCCGCTGAGGACTCGTTCCTGACGAGCCAGCCGCACCTCGGTGTAGCGCTCGGCGTCGATGTCGTCCCGTGGGCGGGTGGCGAGGTTGACCGCATTGGCGTAAGCCTCGGTCTGCATCAGGCCGGGAACCACTTCAGCCTCATAAGTGCAGATCCGGGTCGCCTCGGCTTCGAGGTTGGCGTAGGTGATGAACCGGGAGGTCATGACGTTCGAGTGCTTGGTCCACAGCCCCTGCTCACGGGCCTCCTTGGCCAGCATGATCAGCGGCTCCCGCTCGTACTGCGGGACGTCCAGGTAGTCGAGCACCACCTTGACCTCCATCGGCCGGATGGCGAGGAACCCGGCTTCGATCTTGGAGATCCGCCCTTGGGTGCAGTCGAGGACCTTCGAGATGTCGGTGTGCGTGCGGTTCGCCTCCTCTCGGAGTCGGCGCAACTCGTGTCCGAGTCGCCGCCGACGCAAGGTGCTCCCCCGTGGCGCGGTCATGGTGATGCCTCCGTCAGAACAGGATTGGGATGACCGCCAGCCTGGCCCGGAGCGCCACCCGGGACCAGCCGGACCGCGTGAATTCACTCGTTGGTGAGCGATATTCCTGTGGAATATTCCGATCAGCAGACCGGACTATTGACGCTGGTCCAGCCGGGCACGGAGTCGGGCGAGCCGCTGGTCCGCGGGCACCTGGTGGACGGCGTCGAGCCGGTCGAGCACGTCCAGGAGCGACGGGCTCTCGGCCACCCGCCGGCCCAGTTCCGACGCCTCGACCACGTGCGGGAACGGGGTGAGCACTGGGTGGTCCCGCCTCAGCGGCTCGCTGACGGTGCGCGGCAGCCAGGCCTGCGTGAACGGGTCGGAGTCCGGAGCGTCGAGCACCACGAGCGTGTCCCCGGTCCGCTGTTCGGCGATCAGGCAGTCGAGTTCCCGCGCGAGGCCGGGGCTCAGCTCGGCGGCCCAGACGATCACCTGGTCGGCGACCGTGATCAGCGTCGACACCGTGTCGAACCACGTCTCGTCCGGCAGGTACAGCCGGACCGGTGCGGAGAACTGGCCGTAGGACTGGCCCAACTCCAGCTCAGCCGCCGTCGTGCTGGCCACCAGGACCAGCGGCACCGCAGACGCCAGGTCGCTCAGCGCGGGCGCGCCGTCCCTGAAGTTGATCACCTGGACGTGGTCGCCGGGCACGTCGTCCGGGTCTTCGAACGGCGGCATCGCGGCGATCCCGGACCGCTCGGTCAGCTCGAAGTTCCGCAGCAGCAACACGAACGGCTCGCCGACGCACAGCCACGCCCGCACCTGGCCGACGGACTTGCGGTGCCGGTCACGGGCCTCGCGGACCAGCCGCCGCATCCGGTTGCGCGGCGCACCGGCCAGCAGCCAGTACAGGAACCCGAGGCCCTTGAACCGCCGCCGACGGTCCCAGTGCCGCTGCCGCTTGAGGTAGTCGAGCTTCAGCTGAGCCTCGCCGACGTCGAACCGGTCCAGCACATCGACGGCGTGCCGCGCCCGGCCGACCCACAGGTCCACGTCCGGCGACACCCCCGGCGCATCCGCCCCGAACTCCGCGGTGATCTCGGCGAACCGCCGACGTGCGTCCACCTCGCGGTCGACCTGCAACCACAGCAGCGCCTCGTTGCCCAACGCGTGTGCCCGCCACCCGCGCAGCTCGGGATCGTCACCGCCGCCGCGCTCGGCGAGTTCCTGCCAGAGCGCGGCCAGTTCCCGGGCCTTGGCGTGGTCCAGCCTGGTGAACCTGCCGCTCAACTGCACGAGGCTGGATAACGCCCGGCACACCGCCCGCTCGACCCGCACGTCCACCGGCGCACGGATCGCGTCGACCGCCTCCCGCAGCACGCCGATCGCGCGGACGTTCGTCTCCCGGTCGACCGCCCGCCCGACGCACGTGTCGGTCAACGCCATGATCGTGCGGGCCGCCAGGTCGGCTTCAAAGCTCCGGACGTGCCGTCCCAACCAGCCCAGCATCAGAAAGGCGTCATCAGTCCGCCCACGGCCGAACAACTCGACCGCGACCTCGAACGTCAGGAACGCGAAGGTGTCCGGATCGCCGTGCGCCGACACGGTCTCGAAGTACCAGGCCCGGAACTGCTCGTCACCGACCCGCGGCCCCGACTCCCGCCGTATCTCGTCCCACCGCACGAGCACGGAGCCGACGACCTCCGCCGCGGTGAACTCGTCGTCCATCGGCGTCGTCCCCGGTCGATCAGGCGGCGGGTGCTGAGGTGGAGCGTCGGCGGAGAGCGGGCTTACGGTCGGTGAAGGTCACTTCAGAGCGCAGGAAGACGAAGAACAAGGCCACCAAGAGCGCCGCGCGACCCCACACGCCGATCACCACGGCCTGCGCCGAGAACCCGTCGTAGATGCCCGACGGCTCGCCGAACTCGATCGCGTAGTACCACCGGAAGATGCCGACGCCCATCGCGAAGTCCGCCGCGAAGTACGCCGCGACCCAACTCCAGTTCACCCGCAGCAGCACGAACATCGGCACCAGCCAGAGCGTGTACTGCGGCGAGTGCACCTTGTGCAGCAACAGGAACCCGCACAGCATCGCGGCCGACACCGGCACCCACGGATAGGTGCCCTCGCGCTGGAACCGCCGCCAGCCGATCCAGCACGCCAGCGCGAACGACGCCACGATCCCCACCGGCGACAGCACGCCGACCACCGTCTGCATGGTCAGGTCCGACATGAACGGGCGCATCGACCAGAACCAGATCGAGTTCGTGGTGATGTCCACCCGCCGCAGGCCCTGGAACGCGAACGACGCCTTCCAGCCCTCCAGCCCGACCACCACGAACGGCAGGTTGATCAGCACCACCGTCAGCACGGACGCCAACGCCACCCGTGCCGCGCCCACGAAGTCGTACCGCACCCCACGCGGCAGCCCACGGCCACCAGGACCGCCGGTCAGCACGTACAGGCACAGCGGCAGCACGAAGATCGCCGGGTAGATCTTGAACGCGAAACCGATGCCCAGCAGCACGGACGCGACCACCGCGCGTTCCACCAACGGCCGCTCACGCCGTCCCCAGCCCCGGTGCACGACGTACACCGCCGCCACCGCGCAGAACACGACCGGCAGGTCCCAGTTGTGGAACGCGTACAGCACCACCGGCGGGCCGAGCGCCCAGATCAGCGCCCGCCACCGGCTCAGCTTGCCCAGCAGCCACCCGGTGGCCAGCCCGAACGGCGCCATCAGCAACGCCGAGAACAGCAGGAACGCCGCGTCCGTCTGCGCGAAGATCGCACCGGCCCAGATCAGCAGCCCGGTCAGCACCGGGTACTCGACCACGCCCCCGACCAGCACGCCCTTGCTGTTGATGCTGCCGTGCACGTACGGGAACACGTGCCGGTCGACGTCACGCCCGATCCACAGGTGCTGGATGTCCGAGTAGCAGACCTCGGCCTTGTTGCGCTCCTCGTAGTCCGGCGCGCTGCGGCCCCACTGGTCGAACTCCGGGCCGGTGCAGCGGTCCTTGTTCAGGAAGCCGACGAACATCGTCAGCCCGCACAGGAGGACGACCGCGGCGAGCGCGACCCGACCGAACCGCGGCACCCGCGACCCGGCGTCCGCGCGCTCGGGCACGGCCACCACCTCCCGTGTCACGCTCATCGGCCCAGGTGCTCGCGGAGGAACGCGATGTCCGCCGCTTGGCCCTCGTCCGGCGTCTCGACCAGCACCGGAGAGCCGGCGGCGGCGGCCACCGCGACCAACTGCTCCGGGTCGATCGTGCCGGACGCGATGTTGGCGTGCCGGTCGCGCGCCGAGCCGAACTCGTCGCGCGAGCTGTTCAGGTGGACCAGGTCCACCCGGCCGGTGATGGCCTTCACCCGGTCGACGATGCCGACCAGGTCCTCACCGGAGGCGAACGCGTGGCACGTGTCGAGGCAGAACCCGGCGCCGAACTCGCCGACCGCGTCCCACAGCCGGGCGAGCATGTCGAACGTCCGGGCCATGGCGTTGTCGCCGCCCGCGGTGTTCTCGATCAGGATCGGCACGGCGAAACCGCCGCTCTCCGCCTGCCGCTCGAACATCTTCCGCCAGTTCGCGATGCCCGCGTTCGGGTCCTCGCCCTTGGTGACGTGGCCGCCGTGCACGATCAGGCCCTTGGCGCCGACCTTGGCCGCCGCCTCCGAGTGCTGGAGCACGATCTTCCGGGACGGGATGCGGATCCGGTTGTTCAGCGACGCGACGTTCGCCAGGTACGGCGCGTGGATGAAAACGTCGAGGTCAGAGGCCAGCAACCCGTCGGTCTGCGGGTGTGGCTCGGGCGCCTTCCAACCCTGCGGGTCGGCCAGGAAGAACTGGACCACCTCGGCTCCGCGTTCGACCGCGGCGCCGAGCGGGTCGTCGTCGCGGACGTGGGCCCCGATGCGCATGACTGTGCAGGGTAGTCGGGCGCTGCAACGCATCGCCGACGGCCGCCGATACGAAAATTGTCACTGCGGGGGATGGTTCGCGTCACCGTCAGCACCTACGCTCGTTACTTGCAAGTAGGTACCCGTGCTCGCACGGTCCGGACTCCGGACCAGGCACCGCCAGGAGGCCAGACATGCGGACCCGGCTCACCCGACTGCTGAGTGCGGGCGCCGTCGTGTTCGCGGTCGGGGCGGCTGGCGCCGCGGCGGGGTCCGGAGCCGCGGTGGCCGCCGAACCCGTCGTCGTGGGCAGCTGCGCGACGACCGTGCAGGGCGCGCCGGGCACGCCCGTGTCGCTGAGCCCGGCCGCGGTGCTCGACCCGGTGGTCCAGCTGATCCGGGCGATCCCGCTGCTCGGGCCGCCGCTCGCGGACCCGTTCCGGCAGACGTTCTCGGCGCTGCCGCCCATCCCGATCGGGGTGATCCCCACCGGCACGGGCGTGGTCACCGGCGGCGAGATCGCGGACAAGGTCAACGCCGAGCTGGCCAAGCTGCCGCTGCTCGGACCGATCATCGTCACCCTCTCCACCGGCGTGCGCACCGAGCTGACCAAGCTGTGCGGCGTCACGATGCAGGGCGTCAACGCCGTCGTCGCGCCCGTCCAGGACGGGTCGAAGGCGATCGCGGACGGCTCCCAGCAGGCGGTCGGCGCGATCCCGGGCCTGCCCGGCGCCAAGCCGTCGCCGAACGAGCCGCCGCAGACGGGCAAGCCCGGTGGCGAGCCGGCCACCCCGCCCGGCACGCCGGTCGACCGGCAGGACCCGTTCATCCCGGTCGGCGGTGACGACGGGCCGCTGGACGTGCCGCTGTACGGCTCGAACCCGTGGGGCGGGAACTTCGGCCGCGTGCCCCTGTTCGGCTACGGCTCGCTGCCGTTCGCCATCCCCGGCCAGTACGCGCCGTCACCGGGCGTGCGCTACGGCGGCGGGGTGGCCGGCTACCGGCCCGGTCACGGGACGTCCGGCGCGGACGACTCGGACGGCGTGCAGACCGCCGGCCGTGCCCAGGCGCTGCCCGGTATCGGCCGGATGGGCGGTGGCGTCGCGGCTCCCGTGCTGCTGGCCGTGCTGCTGCTGTCCTGCGTGACGGGCGCGCTCGTGCGGACGTGGGTGCTGCGTCGCGCGGTGGCCTGAACCGGCGGCTCGAACCCCGGTCGGCCGTGAGGCCAGGTAAAGGGGCACGTCCGGGGCTGTTACCCTTCCTGGAGTTGCTGACGCGACGACCCTCCTGCCACGGAACGTCCGTGGCCGCCGAGTCCACAGGAGGTGAGTGGTCTTCATGCGTCATTACGAAGTGATGGTCATCCTCGACCCCAGTCTCGACGAGCGCACGATCGCGCCGTCCCTCGACACGTTCCTCAACGTCATCCGCACCACGGGTGGCAACGTGGAAAAGGTCGAGGTTTGGGGCAAGCGCCGGTTGAGCTTCGAGATCAACAAGAACCCCGAGGGCATCTACGCCGTCCTCGACCTGATCTCCAGCCCGGAAGCAGTGAAGGAACTGGACCGCCAGCTCGGTCTCCAGGAGACGGTGCTCCGGACCAAGGTCATCCGCCGCGAGCCCGCCAAGGCCGCGAAGGTCGCCGCAAGGATCGCCGCCAAGGCCGCGATCAAGGCTGCCAAGAAGGCTTAGGAGCCCTCATCATGGCCGGCGAGACGACGATCACGGTGGTCGGGAACCTGACCGCCGATCCCGAGCTGCGCTTCACCCAGTCCGGCGCCGCGGTGGCGAGCTTCACCGTGGCATCCACCCCCCGCACGTTCGACAAGGCGAGCGGCGAGTGGAAGGACGGCGAAGCGCTGTTCCTGCGGTGCAACGTGTGGCGTCAGGTCGCGGAGAACGTGGCCGAGTCGCTCACCCGCGGTTCGCGCGTGCTCGTTTCCGGGCGGCTGCGCCAGCGTTCCTTCGAGACGAAGGAAGGCGAAAAGCGCACCGTCATCGAGCTTGAGGTCGACGAGATCGGCCCCTCGCTGCGATACGCGACCGCGAAGGTCAACAAGGTGAGCCGTGGAGACGGCGGCGGCGGCTTCGGCGGCGGCGGTCAGTCTCGCGGTGGCGGCGGCAGCGCCCCGGCCGACGACCCGTGGGGCTCCGCGCCCCCGGCCGGCTCCGGTGGCTTCGCCGACGAGCCCCCCTTCTAGACCCGGCACCGGTCCACTCCACACTTCACTGCGTAATACCAGGAGTCCACACATGGCCAAGCCGCCTGTGCGCAAGCCCAAGAAGAAGGTCTGCGCGTTCTGCAAGGACAAGAACGCCAACCTCATCGACTACAAGGACACCACCCTGCTCCGGAAGTACATCTCGGACCGGGGCAAGATCCGCGCCCGCCGGGTCACCGGCAACTGCTCCCAGCACCAGCGCGACGTCGCGGTCGCAGTCAAGAACGCCCGCGAGATGGCGCTGCTGCCCTACACCTCGACCGCTCGCTGAGAAAGGGGAGGGCATCGTGAAGCTCATCCTCACCGCTGACGTGACCGGCCTCGGCGGCCCCGGCGACATCGTCGAGGTCAAGGACGGCTACGGCCGCAACTACCTGCTGCCCCGCGGCCTGGCGATCCTCGCCACCAAGGGCGCGGCCAAGCAGGTCGAGGTCATCCGTCGGGCGCAGGACAACCGTCGGGTCCGCGACCTGGACCACGCCAAGGAGATCAAGGCCACGCTCGAAGGCCTCGGCTCCGTCACGCTGAAGGCCAAGGCCGCAGCGGGCTCGAAGAAGCTGTTCGGCTCCGTCACCTCGTCCGACGTCGTGTCGGCCGTGCGTGCGGCCGGCGGTCCGACGCTGGACAAGCGGGCCGTCGAGATCGCGGGTCACATCAAGACCCTCGGCAAGCACTCGGTGAGCGTCCGGCTCCACCCGGAGGTCACCGTGTCGCTCTCCGTCGAGGTAGCGAACGCGAGCTGACGTTCTACCCGGACGCGCCGTTCGACCAGGTGTTCTGGTCGGGCGGCGCGTTCGTACGTTCGGCTGTGGACAACCGTTGTGACACGTTGGCCGCGACACGCCGTGCCGACGGTTATACGCGACACGCCGCAGGTGTGACCCACGACTTTTCCACAAACTTATCCACAGGGTCTGACCTGCGGAAACTTTTGTCCAAGGCCGAGTTGTACCCAGGTTGTCCACAGCTTTCCCCAAGCCTGTGGCCAGCTCGGCACGACCATCCCCAAGCTGTCCACCGGGTTGTCCACAGGCTCGTTTGCCTACGCCATCCAGGTGGCTCTAGCGTCGCTGAATCGCCGAGCGTGGCCTAGCCGAAATTGTCGGACCCACGGGGTACAACATCCGCACGGCAGCAGATTGGGGTGAGCTCACGGTGGCGCTGGTGGACGACCGGGGCATGGCCGAGCCCGGCTTCGAACGGCAGCCGCCGCAGGACCTCGCCGCCGAGCAGTCGGTGCTGGGCGGGATGCTGCTGAGCAAGGACGCGATCGCCGACGTGGTCGAGGTCCTGGCCCCCAACGACTTCTACCGGCCCGCTCACCAGGCCGTGTACGACTGCGTCCTCGACCTGTACGGGCGGGGTGAGCCGGCCGACCCGATCACGGTGTCGGCGGAGCTGGAGCGGCGGGGTGAGCTGCTGCGCGTAGGCGGGGCCCCGTACCTGCACACCCTCATCGCCACCGTGCCGACGGCCGCGAACGCTTCCTACTACGCCGAGATCGTGGCGGAGAAGGCGGTGCTGCGGCGGTTGGTGGAGGCGGGGACGCGGATCGTCCAGCTGGGGTACAACGGCGCCGAGGGCGCCGACGTGGACGAGGTGGTGGACCGGGCGCAGGCGGCGATCTACGAGGTCACCGAGCGCCGCACCACCGAGGACTACGTGGTGCTGGAGGAGCTGCTCCAGCCGACCATGGACGAAATCGACGCCATCGCCTCGCGCGGCGGCTCGTCGCTCGGCATCCCCACCGGCTTCGCGGACCTGGACGAGCTGACCAACGGCCTGCACCCGGGTCAGATGATCATCGTCGCGGCCAGGCCTGGGGTCGGGAAGTCGACCTTGGGACTGGATTTCGCGCGGTCGTGTTCGGTGAAGCACGGGTTGACCAGCGCGATCTTCTCGCTGGAAATGTCGCGCACCGAGATCGTCATGCGCATGCTGTCGGCCGAGGCGCGGATCCGGCTCGGTGACATGCGCGGTGGGCGGATGAGTGATGACGACTGGACCAGGCTGGCGCGGCGGATGAGTGAGATCAGTGAGGCGCCGCTGTTCGTGGACGACTCGCCGAACCTGACGATGATGGAGATCCGGGCGAAGGCGAGGCGGCTGAAGCAGCGGCACGACCTGCGGCTGGTGATCGTCGACTACCTCCAGCTGATGTCGTCGGGCAAGCGGACGGAGTCGCGGCAGCAGGAAGTGTCCGAGTTCTCCCGAAACCTGAAGCTGATCGCCAAGGAGCTCGAAGTTCCGGTCATCGCGATCAGTCAGCTGAACCGTGGCCCGGAACAACGCACCGACAAGCGCCCGCAGCTGTCCGACCTCCGTGAATCGGGATCCCTGGAGCAGGACGCCGACATGGTGATCCTGATCAACCGCCCGGACGCGTGGGAACGCGACGACCCGCGGGCGGGCGAGGCGGACCTGATCATCGCCAAGCACCGCGCCGGCCCCACCGCCACCATCACCGTCGCCCACCAGCTCCACTACAGCCGTTTCGCCGACCTCGCCCAAGGCTGACGACCGGCCGTGCGGGGCCTCGAGTTCGACTTCATTCCCGAAGGGCTGACTTGTCGATCTCGGTCAGCAGAGCCATCAGCCGGCCCGCGCCGAGGCGTCTCCGCTCATCAGGGCTCCTGGTCAACGCCTCGCACTCCCGGACGGCGGCGTCCCGTTCGTCCGAGGACACCATGAACACGTCGAACACCGCTGTTCCGACCCAGTCGGCGTGATTCGGATCGGCCACAGCGAGCGCTGAAGCGACCACCGCGAGCCCGACCGTGTCCCCACGCCGCAGCAATGCCTCCGTCGTCGCGCGGGTGACGAACGTGTCGCCCGCATCGAGCACGAGGTCCAGCAGCGGTCCGTGGGCTGTGGGCATCTCGGCGAAACGGGCCAGGCAGCGGCCCGCGTCCGCCCTGTCGTGGTAGTCGGCGCATCCCGCCAGTCCGGTCAGCGCGGCCACGGCGGCGTTCCTCGCCTCGTTGCTCATCGGCGCAGTCTTCCGCTGGCATGTCAGGCTCCGTTACCGCGTTCCCGGTCAGAACAGCTCCAGGACGACGTTGTCTTCGGACTGGTCACCACCCCCGGTTGTGTTGCGTGGCCTGGTCGACCCCGACGCGGCTCGGGAGGCCGGGCGAGCGTTGGGCTGGTTGGTGATGTCGGGGCCGATTAGCATCAGCGCTGTGATGCCGGCGGTCGTGCCGTTCCTGTTGCGCCTGGCAGCCGATCCGTCCGTGCCGCGCCGGGGGGAACTGTTCGTGCTGGTGTTGGTGGCCGCCGCGCTCTCCGAACCGACCGATCCCGACAACGCGGCGGCGCTGGTGATCGGCGGTCGCGAGGAGGACCACCCCGAACGAGCTCTGTGCCGGGCGGCGTTCGTCGCCGACGCGCGGTGGGTGAGCCGGCTGTTGGCCGACGACGGACTGCCGGCGGGAGCGGAGCTGCGCGATGACGAACGGGACTACCTGCTCAAAGCCGCCGGGCTGTGACACGTCCGAACCTGTCGCCGTGACCCTCGACGGTTCGGGATCGACAGGTCACGCGCGACTCGGGTGGTCGTCGGGACGTTCCCGGACCGCGGGAGTGCGCATACGATCAAGGTATGCCACCCGACGCGGCGCGGCGCAGCGACCGTTCGAGGCGGGCGATCCTCGTGGCCGCGATGGAGTTGGTCGAGGCGCTCGGCTACTCGAAGTTGACCATCGAGGCGGTGGCCGCGCGGGCTGGGGTGGGTAAGCAGACGATTTACCGGTGGTGGCCGTCGAAGGGCCCGCTGCTGTTCGACGCGTTCGTCGAACTGGGGCCGGTGGGGCCGGATGTCCTGCCCAGCGGCGATCTGGCCACCGATCTCAAGCGCGAGTTGCGGGTCGCGGTCGCGGAGTTGGCGGAGCGGCGGTTCGACCAGGTGTGCCGGGTGCTGGTCCACGAGGCACGCACGGATCTGGTGACGTTGCTGCTCATGCCGCGCCGGGTGGAGCTGGAGGAACGGCTGTTGGCCGCTCAGCGCTCGGGGGAAGTGCGGGTGGACGTCGACGTGTCGGCGGCGGCGGAGTTGTTGCTGGGGCCCGTGTACCAACGCTGGCTGTTGCGGACCGCGCCGTTGACCGGGGACTTCGTGGACGCGGTCGTGGATCTGGTGCTCCGCGCGTTGAGGGGGTGACCATGATCGGTAGGGTTCGCCGATCATGGAGTACGCCGTGGTCGACGTGGAGACGACCGGGTTCGCCGCGCGTGGTTCGGACCGGATCGTCGAAGTCGCTGTCGTGCAGCTGGATTCCGCCGGTCGGGTGACCGGTGAGTGGTGCACCCTGCTCAACCCCGGACGTGATCTCGGGCCTCAGCACGTGCACCGGATCCGGGCGGCGGACGTGTGGCACGCGCCGACGTTCGCGCAGGCGGCCGGTGCGTTGGCCGCACGGCTGGCTGGCCGGGTCGTCGTCGCGCACAACCTGTCGTTCGACGCCCGGTTCCTGACCGCCGAGTTCGCCCGCGTCGGCGTCGACCTGCCGGTGGACGGGCTGTGCACGATGCGGCTCGCCGCCCGGTACCTGCCGGACCGGGTCGGGCGGTCGTTGAAGGCTTGCTGCGAGGCGGCCGGGGTGGTGCTCGAATCGGCGCACTCGGCGTTGCACGACGCCCGTGCCACGGCCCGGTTGTTCGCCCATTACGTCAGGTTCGGAGTGCCGGACGCCGAGCCGGTGGCGGACGTGCCGCTGAACGGGGACGTGGTCGAAGTGCGGCGCGGCGCGGCGGCGGTCACGCACCGGCGGCCCGAGTTGGTGACGTTGGTGCGCGGCGACCGGGTCGTGTTCACCGGGCAGATGCACTCGCCGCGGGACGAGTGGATCGACCGGGCGGCGTCGTTCGGGCTGGTCAGCCAGGGGTACGTGACCAAGGCGACCCGGGTGCTCGTGGCCGCGGACCCGTTCACGTTGTCCAGCAAGGCGCAGCGGGCGCGGGCGTACCGGGTGCCGATCGTGTCCGAGGAGGACTTCGCCGGGATGCTCGGCCTGCTGGGCGTTACACCGCCGGCGAAAGATCACCGGACCGAGTGGCGTCGGGCCTATTGAAAAGCCCGTTACCCGAGTGGAGGCTCTTCACGGACAGGCCCTGCGCTCGGCGGAAGGCACGAGTCTATGAGTACCGTGCAGATAACGGCTTCCCGTGCGGTGTGGGACGAGTTCGTCTCCGAACTGCCGGTCGGAGTGCTGCTCCAGGACGAGAACGGCGTGGTCCTCGCGGCGAACCGGCTGGCGTCGACGCTGCTCGGTGACGCCCTGGCCCGTGACGATTCCGGCGCGCCGCTGCCCAGTTGCGCCGAACTGGCCGCGCAGGTGCTGCGCACCGGGTCCCCGCTGACCATCCCGATGGTGCTGCCGCACGCCCAGGTCTGGGCCGAGTTCCACCCGATCACGTTGCGCGGTCAGGTGTTGGTGCTGCTGCGGCCGGTGCAGGCGGACGTGCCGCACAGCGCCGGGCTGCTCGACGCGCTGACCGGACTGCCGGGGCGGGCGCTGCTGCTCGACCGGCTGGACCAGGCGTTGATCCGGGCCCGGACGCAGGGCACGTTGGCGTCGCTGGTGCTGGTGGACGTGCACCGGATGGCATCGGTGAACGCGCAGTACGGCTTCCAGCGTGGGGACGAGTTGCTGGCTGCGGTCGCGCGCCGGCTGCGGCAGGGTTTACGGGCGGACTACACGGTGGCGCGGTACGGCGGTGATTCGTTCGCCGTGGTCGCGGAACACCCGGACGGCAACGGTGCGGCGGTCGCGGAACGGGTGCGCGAGCTGGCCGGGCGTGCGGTGCGGCTCGGCGACGTCCGGGTGCGGCCGGGGGTGCGGGTGTGCTGGGTGACCAGTGACGGTGAAGCGCCGCTGCACTCGGTGATCGCGCACGTGGAGGAACGCCTCCGCACCTGACCCGACCGGGCCCTCACACAGGACCGGGCCCCTGGCACGGTGTGCCAGGGGCCCGGTCGCGGGAGCGTGGTGGATCAGATGCGCGGCATCACGGTGGTGTCTTCGAGCGAGTTGAACACGCTGCGGGCGTCGATGCCGGCCAGCGCGGGCGCCTGGGTGCGGTCCGCGATCTCGTTCGCGCGGATGCCCTGGGTCGGGTTGAGGTTCAGACCGGTCAGCGCCATCGGCGGCACGGCCGGGGCCGCGGTCCGCGGCTGGGCCACACCGGGCACCGGCAGGACGAACGGCAGCGCGGCCGGGATCGCGACGGACAGGCCGCGGGCGACCTGGTGGGCGGCCGGCACGCTCTTCAGCGGCAGGCGCTGGAGGTCCGGCAGGGGGCCGAACCTGCCGACCACGGGCAGGGTGCCGTCCACCGGCACGGTGCCGACCAGGGGCAGCGTGCCGCCGAACGAACGCTCGTCCGCGTCGGCGTCCGACACGACCGGCAGCTCACGCGTTGCGCCCGACACGACCGGCAGCTCACGCGTTGCGCCCGACACGACCGGCAGCTCACGGGTCGCGCCCGACACGACCGGCAGCTCACGGGTCGCGCCCGACACGACCGGCAGCTCACGGGTGGTGCCGCCCAGCAGCCGGTCCGCGATGCTCGGAAGCACGTGCTGGGCCTGCTCGAACCAGCCGAGCGGGTCGGTCTCGCCGACCCGCAGCTGGTTGGTGACCGGCGCGAGCGCGTCCACCCCCGGCACGGCGGGCAGCTGCTCGGTCGGCAGCTCCACCTTCGGCAGCACGGTCGTCGCCCCGTCCAGGTCGGGAACGGCGGGCAGCGCGATACCGGACGTCGGCGGAAGCGCCGCGCGGGACGCCGGGTCGACGTCGGCCGCACCCGTGACCGGCAGACCGTGCAGCCCGCCGAGACGCGGCGTGTTCAGCGGCAGCAGGTAACCGGGCAGGTCGCGCAGCATGGCCAGGCTGGGCAGCTCGGTGGCGCCCATCAGGCTGTCGACCGAGGCCGGCAGCTCGATACCGCGGGTCGCGTCGCCGACCGGGGCGTCGCCCTTGTCCGAGCCGGTCCGCACGTCGTTGCGGTCCTGCGTGTTGGCGGTGGCGGTGCCGAGCACGTCCAGCGGGATGCCGAACAGGCGGGCGAACGCCTCGGTCGGCGCCTCGAAGTCGCGAGCGCTGACCGCGCCGTAGCCGGACGTGGTGGTCTCGCCACCGGAACGGCTGGACGCGTTGCTGCCGGTCGCGGTGTCGGCGAGGCCGCCGACGCTGACCGCGTCACCGTGCACCGCAGGCGACACGCCCGCGGGCGCGGTGACCAGGTTGCCGGACCACGCGCTGTCGTCGGCCGACGTCAGGTGCCTGCCGCCCGCGACCAGGCCGGACTTGTTGGTCGTCCGGGACGAGCCGTTGCCGGCGACCGAGACGGCGTCGCCGAACACCTGGAGCGGGACGGCCGGCTGGGCGCCGACGCCGTTGCCGGAGAACGAGCCGTCGTCACCAGAGGTCTGCACGTCACCGCCGGCGCGTGAGAGGAAATCGTTGCCGCTGTCCGACCGGGCGTTGCCGCCCGCGCCGACCGCGCTGCCGAACACCTGCGGGGACGACGACTCCGGCAGCGACACCACGTTGCCCGAGAACGAGCCCTCGTCGCCGTTGGTCATGGTCGCGCCGCCCGAACGGGAGTCCATCCGGCTGTTCGCGGCGGCCACGCTGTTGCCGACGCCGACGACCGAGCCGCCGAAGACCTGCGCCGGGTTCGAGGTCGGCACGTGCACGACGTTGCCCGACGCGGAACCGTGGCGGCCGTTGGCGCTCGGCGGGTTGCCGAGGTCGATCGTGGTGTCGCTGTCGCTCCGCGACGTGGGGTTGGCGACCGCGCCGGTGGAGTTGCCGAACACCTGGCCGCCCAGGGCGGTCGGGGTGGACACGACGTTGCTGGACACGGTGCCGTTGTCGTCGATGCTGGTCGGCACGCGGCCCGAGCGGATGACCTTGTGCTCGGTGGCCCGGCCGGACGGGGTGCCGACCGCGCCGACGCCGTTGCCGAACGCCTCGGCGGGCGCGCCGATCGGGACCTGGCCGACGTTGCCGGAGCCGACCGCGTCGTTGCCGGTCGTGCCGTTGTAGCCGCCGGAGTCCGCGACGACGTCGTTGTTGCAGCCGCCCTCGGCGATGCCGCCGGCGGTGGTGCCGTTGCCGCACAGGTCGACCGCGCCGGCCGGGGGCAGGTGCGCCCCGTTGGACGACAGCACGGACCGGTCGCCGTGGGTGAACGTGTCGCCGCCCGCGGTCGCGGTGGCCTCGTTCGAGTGGCGGGCCGAGGTGGTGCCGACGCCGGACGTCGCGTTGCCCGCGTTGGACACCGGCAGCGCCACCGGCGCGTCGGCGAAGTTGCCGGACAGCACGGAGTCCTGGCCGGAGGTGGAGCTGTTGCCGCCGGCTTCGGCGGTGTGCTCCATCGAGTTGTCGACGCGCGTGAGGCCGCCGCCCGTCAGGGCGTTGTCGCCCGTGGCGACGGGACCGGCGAACGCGGGCTGGACCGTGTTGCCGGCCAGCGTGCTCGCGTCGCCGGAGGTGGTGGACCACATCGGCGTGCCGTACGAGTTGACGCGGGTGTCGCCCGCGTCGGAGGAGGCCCGGTTCTCGGCGAGCGTGTCCGCGGTGCCGGCGGCGGCGACCCCGTTGCCGCTGACCGCGACGATCGTGGCGAGCGGCGTGCCGAGGACGTTGCCGCCGCCGGTGCTGCGGTCGCCGGTGGTGCTCAGCGAGCCGCCGGCGGCGGTGCTGTTCGACGTCGAGGCGTCGGTGTGCGAGTTGCCGCCCGCGGCCACCGCGTTGTCGGTCACCTGGACCGGCAAGGCGCCTTGGACGGCGGCGATGTTGCCGGACAGCGAGCCGTCCTGGCCGGAGGTCTTGACGTCGCCGCCCGCGACGGCCCGCTGCTCGGACGAGCCGCGGGACTCGGCGTTGGCCAGCGCGGCCACGGCGTTGCCGTCGGCCTGGGGTGAGACCGCCGCGGCGGCGTGCGCCACGTTGCCGGCCAAGGTGCCGTACGAGCCGTCGGCCTTGACGTCGCCGGCTTCGGTGACCGACCGGGAGCAGTCGCGGTCGATGTAGGCGTCGCCGCCCGCCGCGATCGCGTTGCCACAAGCGCTGACCGGCACGACCACGTCGGCGTCCGCGGTGTTGCCGCGGGTGATGTGGGAGGTGTCGACCGAGCGGAGCCCTTCCCGCGCATTGCGGACCAGCGGGTTGGCCGGTTCGGCGAGGCGGCCGGGGAGCAGGCCCGTCGCGGTCGGCGTGCTGATCTCCCGGTGGATCTCCGGCAGGTCGTGGGCGCCGACCGGGGTGCCCAGGGTGTTCTGGTCGACGTCGACCGGGATGCGCACCTTCGCGTCGAGCGGGTTCGGCGGTGCGTCGGGGTTGACGTTGTCCTGGGCTGAAGCGATGCCCGTACCGAGCATCAGCAAACCACCAGTGACAAGTGCGGTCTGGAGACCGCGCTTGGCCCAGGTGTGCATGAGTTCTCCTTCTTTCGGTGTCCCTTGCGGGAGGTGAAGGGCGGTCGGACGCGGAAACCGCGTCGCAGACGGACGACCACCCTGATCGGAGGGCGGGAAGGCGCGGCGTCACGACCGGGAGGGGAGCGCACACGAACAGCGCGCCGGTCGACTACCGGGTCAGCTCGTGGACGAGCTGCCGCGGACCGCGCGCTGTGGTCAGTCGGGCGTGCTACCGGGCTGCTTGCCCGGCATCACGACGTTCCGCTGGGTGGCGGGGAACAGAGCCCGGGCCACCGCGGCGTCGAAACGGTCGGTCGAGACGGCCGAGAAGGGGCCGTTGCCGCCGCCGGAGGAACCGGAAGCGTCGCCACCGCAGGAGCAGTGGACCGGCGCGCCGAGCGGCGCGAACGGCATCGACGGCATTCCGGACGGGTCGCCGGGCAACGACGAACCGGTGTCGCCCGGCAGTGCGGCGCTCGACCGCGGGGACATGTCCAGCCACACGTGGCCGGACGTGCCGGACACCCCTTGCACCACCGGGGTACCGGCGGAAACCGGCGCGGCGGTGGTGGCCGGGGTGGCCTCGGTGACGCGCTTCGCCGTTGCGCCGGCGGCCACCTCGTCGGTGGGCGACGGCTCGGACGTGCGCGCCTGGAACCAGCCGCCCATGTGCTCGACGGCGCCGCGGAGGTCTCCGGTGACGCGGCCGATGTCGGGCGGGCTGGGCTCCTGTGGGGTGCGGAGGGTGGTGTCGAGATCCCGCACGGCTTCGCCGACGGGGGTCGGCACGACCTGGTTCAGCGTGGCCGGGTTCAGCTTGGCCGGGCTCGGGGTGACCAGGTTCTGCGTGACCGGGTTCTGGCCGGTCACGTCGAGCGTGGCGTCGATCCCGGTGGGCCGCGACGACCCCGTGACGTCGGTGAGCGAGGTGACACCGGTGACCTGGTCGACCGGTTCCTGCGCCGACGCCGGAGCCGCGGCCAGCGCCCAGGCCGCGGCGGAGCCGGCCAGCGTGCCGCCGACGACCAGCAGGGCGCGGGAGAGCAGCCGCCGAACGCGGCCCGCCCCCGTTCCCACTCGCTGGTCAACGCGCGACATCGCTGCTACCTCCGCCTGAAAGCTCCGGGATTCGCCGGCGACGTGATCCAAGTGATCAAGCCGACGCCGAGAGCGTGCCAGTAGGTGAGTCGCCCGCGCACTCGTTCGCCGCCCTGTTCGCCGTATCGTGTGACGAACACTCCGTGTTGCCGGACGTGACGGTGAGTGATCAGACCCGCTTGAGCACCCGTGCCGCGCCGGCGGCGGCCGTGGACGCCAGGATCCAGCCCACCGCGATCAGCGAGCTGGAAATCCACTGCGAGGCGCCGCTGAACCGCCACTTGCCGTCCTGGCCGAGGTCCACGATCGGGATCAGCAGGTCCATCGACAGCAGCCACGCGTTCCACGACGGCGACTCGTCCTCGTTCAGCTTCGGCATCTCGTGGCCGAGGAACCACCCGGTGCCGGCCAGCCAGAACGCGGCCAGCCAGGCGATCGCGAGCCACGGCCGGTAGCCGTAGCCGACCGTCCAGCGCTGGAGGAAGCCCCAGACCCGGCCCGCGACACCGAGTTCCGAGTAACGCCGGTGCTGCTTCTCCAGCTGCACGGCCTGCGCCAGCTCTTCCTCGCCGCCGTCCCGGTACACCGCCGCCAACTGCTCGTACGGTCCCGGCGCGAAGTCCGGCTGCACCTCCCGCAGCCAGCGCAGCCGGGTGCGCACCCCGACGTCCGGCGTGGACGAGATGGAGCTGAACGTGAAGTCCTCCACGTCCACGCCACCGGTCGCGGCCCACAGCCCCGGCCCGTCCATCACGGTCGTCGCGCTCACCCTGGTCAGCACGACCCGGCCGACCGGGATGCGGTCTTCCGACAGCCGCAGCACCAGTTGGCTCACCGTGAGCCCGTACGCGTTCAAGGCGATGTCGCTGCCCGGACCGCCCAGCCGGGCGCCGGCGAACGTGGCCATCTTGCCGACCTCGCCCAGCCGGATCCGCACGCCGCCGACGGCGGTGAAGCCGTGGCTGCACAGGAAGTCCTTGCCGATGGTGGCCACGCGGGCGTCCAGCGACGGTTTCACGGTGCCGTCCGGGCGGCGGCGCGGTGCGAGCAGGGACGCGCCGGAGCAGTCGAGGGTGGAGCCGATCTCGGCGTTCTGGAGGCGCAGCGACCCCTGGGCGCGCAGGTCGCGGAGGAACAGCGTGCCGCCGACGCGGAGCCGGTCGGCGAACAGGACGTCGATGCCTGGGCCGTGCAGCTGGACACCGGAGAGGGACGCGCTTCCTTTTACATGCGCGTCCACCAGGCGCACCTGTCCGTACGCGCGCAGGGCCGAGTCACGTTCGCCGTCGCCCTTGAATCCGCCGTCGACCGCGCCGCGCGCTTCCAGGTCGCCCTGCACCCGGATGCCGTCGGCGTGCAGGGCCACCGGGATGCGCTGGTCGCCGGTCTGGTCCGCCAGGTCCGCCACCACGTCCTGCCGGCCGATCACCGCGCCGGACAGCCGCAGGTAGCCGCCGATGTCGGCGTTGGGCAGGCGGACCGTGCCGGAGGAGGTGAAGCCGTCGTCCAGTTCCACGTTGCCGTCCACCCGGATCCGGTCGGCGACCAGCGCGGCGGCCTCGTCGGCGGTGCCGCGCGGGATCACCAGGACCGGGCGGTCGACCACGCTGGCGTGCAGGCGCGCGCCGGAGAACACGACGCTGCCGCCGACGCGCGCGCCGTCCAGCAGGATGCGGCCCTCGGCGGTGAACCGGCCGCCTTCGGCGTCGCAGAACAAGTTGCCCGCGATGGTGACGCCGGTGGCGTCGAGGGCGTTCTGGCCGGCGTTGAGCAGGCGCGCGCCGCCGAGGTGCACGTTGCCGCCGACGTCCGCGCCGCGCAGCCGCACCTCGCCGCCCGCGCGCAACGCGATGGCCTGGAGGGAACCGGACAGCCGGATGCGGGCGGCGAGCAGGGCGTGGTCGCCGCCCTTGCTCCGCAGCACGGCGCCGGCCAGCCGGAACGTGCCGTCGACCGTGGCGTCGGTCAGGTCGACCACGCCGTCGCTGGTGAAACCTGCCTCCAGCACCAGGTCGCTGGCGACGCGCAGGTTCCGGCCCCACAGTCCGGGCACCTTGCAGCCGCGCATCCGCAGGCCGACCAGGCGTGCCATCCGGAAGTCCGGCGGCCGTTCGAAGGCGCAGTCGAGGAAGTCGATCACGTGGTCGACCCGGGCACCCTCCACCGCGAACAGGCCGACCACGTTCGCGCCGACCAGGCGGAGGGCGGCGTTGCGCGGGCCGTCCGAGAGGAGGGACGACAGGAGTTCGCCGCGGACCGTGCGCTCGCTCTTGGGCGCCCTCGGGTCGAACCGCAGCGGGCGTCCGGCGGCGAACGCGGCGCGCACGGCGTGCTCGATGGTTCGGGCGGTGTCGGCGGTTCGAGGGGCTGCGGCGGTTCGGGCGGTTCCGGCGGTGTCCGCGGTTCCGGCGGTGTCCGCGGTTCCGGCGGTGTCCGCGGTTCCGGCGGTGTCCGCGGTTCGAGCGGTCCGGACAGCGGCGACGTCAGCGGCTCCGGCGTGGGCGGCGGTGGGCTGGGCGTCGACGGTCTCGGCGGGCTCGGCGGTGTCGTCGGCGGTCACGTTCCGATCCGATCACTCGCGGTGCGGGTTCCGCCAGGGTTTGCCGCAACCCGAAACGTGTGGTTCGACATGCCCGGATGGACCACCCGCGATGTCCGAGCAGCCCACTCGCGCGGCTCTTGCGGGCTACCGTGATCGGCGTGACGGGGACGGAAACGGAGATCGGCAACAGGGTGCCGCGGCTGCTGCGCGTGACCGCGGCGTTGAGCTGGCGGTTCGTGGCGGTGGTCGCCGCCCTCTACGTGGTGTTCCAGGTGGTCGGGTTCCTGGCCACGATCGTCATCCCGACCGGGGTGGCGCTGTTGCTGGCGGCGTTGCTGTCGCCGGCGGTCTCGCAACTGACCCGCGCCGGTATGCCGCGCGGGTTGTCCACGGGCGTGGTGCTGGTCGGGGGCATCGCCGTCGTCGGCGGCGTGCTCACGTTCGTCATCACCGAGTTCTCCAAGGGCCTGCCGCAGTTGCAGGAGCAGGTCAGCGCGAGCCTCGACACGATCCGCGGCTGGCTCAAGGACGGTCCGCTGCACCTGAGCGACCTCCAGCTCCAGCAGTACCTCGACCGGGTGGTCGAGACGGTCAAGGAGAACCAGTCCGAGATCACGTCCGGCGCGCTCACCACGGCGGCCACCGTCGGCGAGCTGCTGACCGGGTTCATCCTCGCGCTGTTCACCCTCATCTTCTTCCTGCACGACGGCGACGGGATCTGGAAGTTCCTGATCCGGATCGTGCCGCGCGATGTGCGCGGACGGGCGGACGTGGCGGGACGGCGAGGGTTCTCCTCGCTCGTGTCGTACGTGCGGGCGACGGCGCTGGTGGCCGTGGTGGACGCGGTCGGCGTCGGCATCGGCCTGTGGATCGTGGACGTGCCGCTGGTGGTGCCGCTGTCGGCGCTGGTGTTCCTGGGCGCGTTCATCCCGATCGTCGGTGCGGTGATCACCGGCGCGGTGGCGGTGTTGGTGGCGCTGGTGGCCAACGGGCCGCTGGAGGCGTTGATCATCCTGGCCGTGCTCATCGGCGTGATGCAGCTGGAGAGCCACGTGCTGCAACCGCTGCTGCTGGGGCGCGCGGTGAAGCTGCACCCGTTGGCCGTGGTGCTGGCGATCACCGCCGGGTTGGTCGTCAGCGGTATCTCGGGCGCGTTGCTGTCCGTGCCGCTGCTGGCGGTGCTGAACTCGGGGATCAGGTCGTTGCTGTCGGAGTCGGACCGGGCGGTCGAGCCACGCCAAGTGGACGTGCACGAGCCGCAGGAGAGCGGTCCGCTGGACACCGGCGGGGAACGGGTCGAGGACACCGACCAGCAGGAAGAACCGAACTCGGAGCACAGCGGGAACAAGTAGGTCAGGCCATTTCGACCAGGTTGCGGCCGTAGCCCTTCGCGGCGAGCAGCGCGGCGTCGGCCGCCACCAGCAGATCGGGCAGTTCGTAGCCGAACCGCTGCGTGGTGGCCACGCCGATGCTCACCGTCAGCCCGGTGAGCAGGTGTTCCCGGCCGTCCGTGCCGACCGTGGGCACCGCCAGGTCGGCCACGGCGTGCCGCACGCGTTGGGCCACGGAACGCGCGATCGCCGGTTCGGCGTCGGGGAGCAGCACGACGAACTCCTCACCGCCGAACCGGCCGACCAGGTCGCCGCTGCGGACGGTGCTGGTGAGCAGCAGCGCCACCGCGCTCAGGGCCGAGTCGCCCGCGAGGTGGCCGACCTCGTCGTTCACCCGCTTGAAGTGGTCGAGGTCGAGCAGCATCACGGCCATCGGCCGGTGGCGGGTCCGCGCCTTCGACAGCTCGTACCTCGCCCGGCCGTCCCAGTGCACGGCGTTGGCCAGGCCGGTCTTCGCGTCACGTTGCGCGGAACGCCGCCAGTGCGGCAGCTGCGCGGCCCGTTCCAGCAGGGCCAGCGGCGGGCCGGCCATCAGCGCGTGCACGGCGGTGGTGGCGGACGCGAAGCCCATCAGTCCGCCGATGCTCACCGCGACGATGCCCAGCACGACGTCGATCGGCTCGCCGATGACCTCCTCGCCGGGCGCGCGCGGGTTGCGCAGCTTCAGGCCCAGCGCGATCACACCGGCCCGGACCACCAGCAGCACCGTCGCGCCGAGCACCATGACGGCAAGGTCCGTGGTCGGCTCGGCCCAGCCGATGACGTAGCGGGTGCTGAACACGGCCAGCGCGGTGGCGGAGAGGGTGAACAACCAGCGGTGCGACTCGGGGCGTTGCGCCAGGACGCCGTGCAGCGCGGGGCCGAAGAGCAGCAGCACGAGCAGGTTGGACGGCAACGCCACCAGGCCCGCGGTCAGGTAGCAGAGGTGCGCGGCCCACGGGTTGCGCTCGGGCTCGCCAACCCGGTGGCTGTAGATCGAGGTGCCGATGATCACCGCGCCGGCGGTGCCCGCGATGGCCGCGAACCGGCCGATCTCGCCGGGCGTCGGCTGGGGTGACGAAACGATCGCGAAGACGACGACTGCCAGTGCCGCGAGGTCGACGAGCAGCCAGTAGGCCAGCGCGGACCGCCCGAGCGTCCACAGCGGCCAGCGGCGCACGCTGAGCCCTCCCTCGCCACAGCAGCCTGCGAGCGCCCCCTCCCCAAGGGGTCACGCTCCGTGACCTCCGTCAGCCTTCCACAGATGTCGATGTCGGAACAGACGGCCACCTGGGGGTTAGCCACGCCACTCGGACACGGCAAGATTGGACCCGAAGGGAGCACACTGTGCACACAAGGCCAACCGACCAGGCTCCATCGGTGATGGAGGACCCGGTCGCGCACCTCTGGCGGGGAACGGTAGCTCTACGCATAGTGACGTTCGTGTTCGCTCTGGGGAACGTCGTGGTCCAGCGCGACGATTACGAGCGCCCGTGGCTGGCGTGGTCGGCGATCGGGGCGATGGCCCTCTGGTCGGCGTTCACCATCCACGCCTACAGCCGGGAGAGCGGACGGCGGCCGTGGGTCGTGGTCGCGGACCTGCTGGTGACGTGCGGGCTGATGTCCCTGTCGCCGTTGATCATGACGGATGAGCAGTTCCTCTTCAACGTCCCGCTGATCACCACCATCTGGGCGGCCGGACCGCCGGTGGCGGCGGGCGCGCTCGGCGGGCAGGTCGCGGGCGCGGTGTCCGGGTTCCTGGTCGGCCTGAGCACCTACCTCAACCGCGTCGAGCTCACCGTCGACCTGGTCCGCGACGTGGTGCTGCTGTCCGGCGCGGGGTTCGTGGTCGGCATGGCCTCGTCCACGGCACGTCGTTCGGCGGTGCGGCTGGCGCAGGCGTTGCGGACCGAGGCGGCGACGGCGGAGCGGGAGCGGCTGGCCCGGTCCATTCACGACGGTGTGCTGCAAGTGCTGGCGCGGGTGCGCAAACGCGGCAACGAGCTGGGCGGTGAGGCGGCGGAGCTCGCCGAGTTGGCCGGCGAGCAGGAGGTCGCGCTGCGGTCGCTGGTGGCCGCCGCGCCGACGGAGTCCACTGTGGATGGTGACGCGGACCTGCGGCCGGCGCTGCAACTGCTCGCCACCCCTCGGGTGCAGGTGTCCACCCCGGCGACGCAGGTGATGCTGCCCGCCGCGACGGCGTTCGAGCTGGCCGCCGTGGTGCGGGAGGCGCTGTCCAACGTGGACAAGCACGCGGGCGTGGGTGCGCGGGCGTGGGTGCTGCTCGAAGACCTCGGTGACGAGGTCGTGCTGAGCATCCGTGACGACGGCCCCGGCATCCCCGAGGGTCGGCTCGCGTCGGCCGAGGCGGAAGGGCGAATGGGTGTCGCCCAGTCCATCCGGGGCCGGGTGGAGGCGCTGCGTGGGACCCTTGAGCTGCAAACGGGCCCGGGGGAGGGCACCGAGTGGGAGGTGCGTTTCTACAGATGAGCGTTTCCGTGATGGTGGTGGACGACCACCCGCTGTGGCGTGACGGTGTCGCGCGTGACCTGGCCGAACGCGGCTTCGAGGTCGTCGCGACGGCCGGTGACGCCGCGTCGGCGGTGCGGATCGCCCGTGCGGTGCGGCCCGACGTGGTGCTGATGGACCTCAACCTCGGTGAGACGACGGGGGTGGAGGCGACGACGATGATCACCGGGGCGCTGGAGGGCACCCGGGTGCTGGTGCTGTCGGCCAGCGGTGAGCACAGTGACGTGCTGGAGGCGGTGAAGGCGGGCGCGTCGGGTTACCTGGTGAAGTCTGCGTCGGCCGAGGAGCTGGTGGAGGCGGTGAACCGGACCGCGGCCGGTGACGCGGTGTTCACCGCCGGTCTGGCAGGGCTGGTGCTCGGCGAGTACCGGCGGATGGCCGCCACGCCGGACGAGGACAAGCCGCAGCTCACCGAGCGGGAGACCGAGGTGCTGCGACTGGTGGCGAAGGGGCTGACGGCGCGGCAGATCGCGAACCGGCTCGTCATCTCGCACCGGACGGTGGAGAACCACGTGCAGTCCACCCTGCGGAAGCTTCAGCTGCACAACCGCGTCGAGCTGGCGCGGTACGCGATCGAACACGGGCTCGACGTCGAGCCGGAGGACTGAGCCATGACCGATCCCGCCATGCACAATCCCGCCACGCCCGATCCCAAGGAATTCCGGGTGTCCGACGCGGAGCGCGAGCACGTCGTCGAGATCCTGCAAAAGGCGATCGGCCGCGGGCTGATCACGTTGGACGAGTTCACCGAGCGCACTGACACGGCGTTGGCCGCGCGGACGCGTGGGCAGCTCAACGCGGTGCTGCTGGACCTGCCGGGTGTGGTGAACAACGAGCGGGTGCTGCCCCGGCCGCAGGACCGGCAGGAGCTGAAGTCCACCATGTCCACGGTCAGCCGCAAGGGTGCGTGGGAGGTGCCGCGGCAGCTCGTCGTGCGCAACCGGATGGGGACGACGGACCTGGACTTCCGCGAAGCCTCCATCCCGCACGCGGTGGTGGACATCGAGCTGGACGTGACGGCCGGGTCGGTGAAGCTGGTGCTGCCGGAGGGCGCGACGGTGAACGCGGACGGCGTGGAGCTGGCCGCGAGCAACCTGAAGGACAAGGTGGGCACGGGCTCGAACGGCCGGCCGCACTTCGTGGTGCACGGTCACGTGCGCGCGGGCAACGTGGAGATCAAGAAGAAGAAGGCCCGCTGGCTCAAGCACGCGTAGGGCCGGATGAAGGCCACACGATCGGGCGGTTGATCAGCATTGCCCTCGCACCGCACGGACAAGCTGCCGCACAGTCGCCCGCATGCCCGCCAAAGACGCCCGCCTCGAACTCCGCCTCGACCCGGCAGTCAAGGCGCGGCTGGAGCAGGCCGCGGCCTTGACACGGCAGTCGACCAGTTCATTCGTCGCGGAGGCGTCGATCGCGGCCGCGGACAAGGTGCTCGGCGCAGCGGACGTGACGTTCATGCCGGCCGAGCAGTTCGACGAGTTGATCGCAGCGCTGGACGTGCCCGATGACGCCCCCGAGTTGGCGAGGCTCGCCGCGAGGCCGTCGCGGGTTGTGCGCAGGTGACCGACTGGGTTTCCTCCGCTCTAGCTCCGCTGCACGACCTGACCGACTTCGACTGCGGCGTTCATGAGTTCAACGACTGGCTCAGGGGCCATGCCGTCAACGCGATCGCCCGCGGCACAGCGCGCACGTACGTGTGGACGCCCTTGGGCAATGATCGCGTGGTTGCCTACTACTCGGTCGTCCCGCACCTGGTCGCTCGGACCGAATTGACGACGAGTTTCGCGGGCGGACTCGGTGCGGCGGTGCCGGGCTATCTGTTGGCGAAGCTTGCCCTGGACCAGACGTTGCATGGTCGAGGGCTCGGCGCCGAACTCCTTCGTGACGCCATGAAGACGGTGGTCTTCGCCGCCGACGTGGCATCCGGGCGCCTGCTGATGGTCGACGCGATCGACGACCACGCGGCAGCGTTCTACCGAAAGCACGAGTTCAGGCCGACAGCGGGCAATCCGCTCCGACTGGTCGTGAAGATCGCGACCCTGCGCAAGGCTCTCGGTCTCCAGGTCCACGCCGCCACCGGCTTGTGAAGCTGCGCTTACGAGTGAATTCAGAAAGTCCTGATGGACTGCACAAGTGCGCAGGAGCACACTCGCCGGCATGAAGGCACTGGTCAAGGCGACCGCCGGGCCGGGACTGTCCCTGACCGACGTCCCGGACCCCACCCCCGGCCCGGGTGACGTCGTGGTGCGGGTGCTGCGCACCGGCATCTGCGGCACCGACCTGCACATCGACGCCTGGGACGACTGGGCCGCGCGCAACATCCACGCGCCGCTCGTGCTCGGGCACGAGTTCGTCGGCGAGGTGGTCGAGACCGGCGCCTCGGTGACCGGCGTCAAGGTCGGCGACCTGGTCAGCGGCGAGGGGCACCTGGTCTGCGGCACGTGCCGGAACTGCAAGGCCGGCCGCCGTCACCTGTGCGCCAACACGCGCGGCCTCGGGGTGCACGACGACGGGGCGTTCGCCCAGTTCGTGGTGCTCCCCGAGCAGAACGCCTGGGTGCACCGCGCGCCCGTCGACCTGGACGTGGCGGCGATCTTCGACCCCTTCGGCAACGCCGTGCACACCGCGCTGTCGTTCCCGGTCATCGGCGAGGACGTGCTGATCACCGGCGCCGGCCCGATCGGGATCATGGCGGCGGCCGTGGCCAAGCACGCGGGCGCGCGCAACGTCGTCATCACCGACGTGAGCGAGCACCGGCTGGACCTGGCCCGGAAGGTCGGCGTCGACCTCGCGCTGAACGTCGCCGAGCACGACATCGCCGAGGCGCAGGCCAAGCTCGGCATGTCCGAGGGCTTCGACATCGGCATGGAGATGTCCGGCAAGCCCGCCGCCTTGCGGGACATGATCGCCAACATGACCCACGGCGGCCGGATCGCGATGCTGGGCCTGCCCGCCGAGGAGTTCGCGGTCGACTGGAGCAGCGTCGTGCTGAAGATGTTGCAGATCAAGGGCATCTACGGCCGGGAGATGTTCGAGACCTGGTACTCGATGTCCGTGCTCCTGCAACGCGGCCTGGACCTGACCCCGGTGATCACGCACCGGTTCGACTACACGGCGTTCGAAGAGGCGTTCACGACGGCCCGCGAGGGCAAGTGCGGCAAGGTCATCCTCGACTGGACGGGAGCTCACTGATGTACGGCGCGATGCGCGAGGACCTGCGGACCGGGCTGGACGAGATCCGGGCGGCCGGGCTCTACAAGGCGGAACGGGTGATCGGCACGCCGCAGAACGCCGTCGTCCGGGTGGGTTCCGGCGCCGAGGTGCTGAACTTCTGCGCCAACAACTACCTGGGCCTGGCCGACCACCCGCGCCTGGTGGAGGCCGCGCACGAGGCGTTGGACCGGTGGGGCTTCGGCATGGCGTCCGTGCGGTTCATCTGCGGCACGCAGGAGCCGCACAAGGAGTTGGAGCTGCGGCTCTCCGAATTCCTCGGCACCGAGGACACCATCCTCTACAGCTCCTGCTTCGACGCCAACGGCGGCCTGTTCGAGACCCTGCTCGGCGCCGACGACGCGATCATCTCCGACGAGCTGAACCACGCGTCGATCATCGACGGCGTGCGGCTGTCGAAGGCACGGCGGCAGCGGTACAAGAACCGGGACATGGACGACCTGGAGCGGCAGCTCAAGGACTCCGCCGACGCCCGCTACCGGCTGATCGCCACCGACGGCGTGTTCTCGATGGACGGCTACCTGGCTCCGCTGGACGAGATCTGCGACCTGGCCGACCGGTACGACGCGCTGGTGATGGTGGACGACTCGCACGCCGTCGGCTTCACCGGGCCGAACGGCCGGGGCACGCCGGAACTGTTCGGGGTGCAGGACCGGGTCGACATCGTCACCGGCACGCTCGGCAAGGCGCTGGGCGGCGCGAGCGGCGGGTACACGTCCGGGCGGGCGGAGATCGTGGAGATGCTGCGGCAGCGGTCGCGGCCGTACCTGTTCTCCAACTCGCTCGCGCCGTCGATCACGGCCGCTGCTATCGCCGCGCTGGACCTGCTCAGCTCGTCCGGCGAGCTGCTGACCCGGCTGCGCGAGAACACCGCGCTGTTCCGGTCGCGGATGACCGACGAGGGCTTCGACCTGCTGCCGGGCGAGCACCCGATCATCCCGGTGATGATCGGTGACGCGGCGCGCGCGTCGCGGATGGCCGACCTGCTGCTGGAGCAGGGCATCTACGTGATCGGCTTCTCGTACCCGGTCGTGCCGCACGGCAAGGCCCGGATCCGGACGCAGATGTCGGCGGCGCACACGACCGACGACGTGAACCGGGCCGTGGACGCGTTCGTGGCGGCACGAGCCCACATGTGACCGCCAGGCGGTGTTTCGGAAGCCCGTGTTCGCGCTTCCGAAACACCGCCTAGTGCTTGACGGCCTCGATCAGGATCCGCTGGGAGTGCGCCACGAACGGACCGTGGCGTTCGATGAAGTCGTGCAGCCGGGCCAGGCGGTCGCGGTAGGCGTCCACGGTGAAGCCGGGGACGGTCCAGATCACCTTGCGCAGGAAGTGGACCACCGCCGCGATGTCGTGGAACTCCATCCGGAGGGCTTCCTGGCGCAGGTCCACGACTTCCAGCCCGGCCTCCTCGGCCTGGGCCACGAGCACCATCGGGCTCCGGCTCGGGTTCACCGGCTGCGGGCCCATCATGACGTCGGTCAGCTCCCGCACCGAACCCGCGCCGACCTCCTGGGACAGGTAGGCGCCGCCCGGCCGGAGCACCCGGTGCACCTCGTCCCAGCGGACCCGCACCGGGTGCCGGCTGACCACCAGGTCGAAGTGGTCGGACGGGAACGGCAGGTCCGCCGCGTCGTCGACCTGGCGCACGTCGGCGCCGAACTTCGCCAGCGTGCGCCGGGCGATGTCGAGGTTCGGCGGCCACGACTCGGTCGCCGCCAGCACCGGAGGCGCGACCGGGATCGTGGCCAGCACCTCGCCGCCGCCGGTCTGGAGGTCGAGCGCCGCCTCGGCCTTCGCCATCCGGTCGGCGAGCAGGCGCGCGTAACCCCACGACGGACGCTGCTCCGTCGCCCGACCGGTGAACCAGGAGAAGTCCCAGCCCTCCGTCGGCACCGCTTCACCCTCGGCGACGAGGTCTTCGAACGTCCGCATGGGGACAGGTTGGCAGCCGGCGGTGGCCACCGCACCGGGATTTCGCGGTGGGTGAGGATGTGTCGGTGATCGACCCACGACGGCTCCGGGTGCTGCGCGCGCTCGCCGACCACGGCACCGTGACGGCGGCGGCGCAGGCGTTGCACCTCACGCCGTCCGCGGTGTCGCAGCAGTTGGCCGCGTTGGAGTCCGAGGTGGGGCACTCGCTGTTGCGGCGGCGGGGGCGGCGGGTGTCGTTGACGGCGGCCGGTGAGCTGCTGGTCCGGCACGCCAACGCGGTGGCGGCGGAGCTGGAACGGGCCGAGGCGACGTTGGCCGCGTTCACGTCGGGCACCACCGGTCCGGTGGAGGTGGGCAGCTTCGCGTCCGCGATCACGCAGGTCGTGGCGCCCGCGTTGGCGGCGTTGCGGGTGTCCGCGCCGGGTGTGACGCTGCGGGTGCGGGACGTGGAGGGGCACGCCAGCGTGCCGTTGCTGCTGGACGGCGAGATCGACCTGGCGATCACCGAGGAGTACCGGCTGCGGACGGACGACCGGCGGCTGACCCGGTTCCCGCTGTACACCGAGCCGTTCGACGTGCTCCTGCCGCCGGAGCACCGGTTGACGGGGCAGTCGGACGTCGACCTGGCGGAGCTGGCGGACGACGACTGGGTGGTGACGCTGCCCGGCAACCCGGTGCGGGACGTCGTGCAGCAGGCCTGCGAACACGCCGGCTTCGCGCCGCGGATCACGCACACGTCCGACGACTTCCGGGCCATCGGCGCGTTGGTGCGGGCCGGGGCCGGGGTCGCTTTGGTGCCGCGCAACGCGGTGCGAGGTGTGCCGGTACGCGGCACGGCCCCGCTGCGACGGGTGGTCGCGGCGGTGCGGCGGGGCAGCGAGGAACACCCGTTGATCAGGCTGGTGCGCGACGCCCTGCTGGACGCCGTGAGGTAGGCGCGTTAATGCGGGGCGCGGGCGGCGAGTTTGGCGGAGCCCGGATCGGCGGCGGCGAGGGCGCCGGCGGCGGCCAGTTGGCACAGGTCGAAGCTGGTGGACGCGAGTTTCGCGCCGACGCTCGCCAGGGCGGTGTGGTTCATCGACAGGCTCGTGACGCCCAGGCCGGTCAGCACGCACGCCAGCAACGGGTCGGCGGCGGCTTCACCGCACACGCCCACGGGCTTGCCCAGAGCCGTGCCGGCGTCACCGACGAGCTTGATCAGCCGGAGCAACGCGGGCTGCCACGGGTCGTTGAGCGCGGCCACCGCGCCCACCTGCCGGTCCGCCGCGAAGACGTACTGGGCCAGGTCGTTGGTGCCGATGGACACGAAGTCGACCACGTCCAGGATCTCGCGGGCGACCAGCGCCGCCGCCGGGATCTCGATCATCACGCCCGCACGCCGGATCCCGGCCGCACGCGCCCGTTCCACGAACCACGCGGCCTCGGCGGCGGTGGCCACCATCGGCGCCATCACGGACACCTCGGCTTCGGTCTCCGCGCCGGCCAACGCGATCGCTTCGAGTTGACGTTCCAGCACGTCCGGGCGGTCGAAAGCGACCCGCAGGCCGCGCACGCCCAGCGCCGGGTTCGGTTCCGGCTCGGGGGACAGGAACGCCAGCGGCTTGTCCGCGCCGGCGTCCAGGGTCCGCACCACCACGGGCTTGCCCGCGAACGGCGCGAGCACCGCCGCGTACGCCATCCGCTGGGCATCCACTGACGGCTCTGAGGACGCGGACAGGAAGCAGAACTCGGTCCGGAACAGCCCGACGCCTTCCGCGCCACCAGCGGCGGCGGCCACCGCGTCGGCGGGCGAGCCGACGTTGCCGAGCACCTTCACCCGGTACCCGTCACGCAGCACGCCGACGCCGTTCCACGACGCGCGACCGGCCACGTGGGCCGCACGCACCGTCCCGTCGGACACGTCCACCACACCGGTGTCGCCGTCCACGAAGAGCGCCGACGCCTCCAGGTCCAGCACGCCGCGGCACGCGACCACGGCCGGGATGCCCAGCGACCGGGCCAGGATCGCGGTGTGCGAGGTGGGGCCGCCCTCCTCGGTGACCAGCGCCAACACCTTGGCCGGGTCGAGCCCGGCGGTGTCGGCCGGCGCCAAGTCACGGGCCACCAGCACGGACGGCGACGTCAACGACGGCACACCCGGCGCGGCGACGCCGAGCAGTTCGGCGACCAGCCGGTCCCGCACGTCCCGCACGTCGCGGGCGCGTTCGGCCATGTACCCGCCGGCCGCCTCCAACGCCGAGATGAACCCGGCGGCGGCCTGGTGCACGGCTCGTGCGGCGGGCAGCGACTCGGACGTCACCAGCTTCTCGGCCTGGGACAACAACGCCGGGTCGGCCGCCATCGCGGCGGTCGTCTCCAACACGTCCTTGGCGTCACCGCTCGCGTTGGCCGCCCGCGCGTGCAGCCGGGCCACCACCGCGTCCGCGGCCGGCCTGATCCGGTCCGCCTCGGCCGCCAGGTCCGCGGGCGCGGGCACGGCGGGTGGCTCACCCAGCGGCTCGGCCACCCGGACCACCGGACCGGAAGCCCGACCGGAACTCACCCCGACGCCACTCAGCCGCGCGCTCGACATGGTCTAGACCATACCCTCCAGGTCGACGGGACGTAAGGACAAGACGGGACGTGAGGACCAGCCAACGCCACCCGCGCCCAACCCGCTACCCCACCCGTTGCCTCAACCACCGCAACGCTGGCACGCCCTGCGCCGCCTGGAACGCCCGCAGCGTCGGCAGGCCGGGCGGCGCCGGCAACAACGACGAGTGCACGAAGTACCCGGCACTCGCCGCGACGACCGCCGTCACCGCATCCGGATCGGCGCCTTTCGACAACGGCGACGACCGCCAGACGTCCTCCGGCTCGGGGCCGCCCTGCATCGCCAGGCACGGCAGCAGGAGCACCAGGTCGACCCACGACGCACCCGACCCGGCCTGCGGCCAGTCCACGAACACGACACCGGACAGGGTCAGCAGCACGTTGTCGGCCCGCACGTCACCGTGCACCAACGCCGTGCCGGCGGCAGCCGCGGCCCACTCCGACTCCCACGCCGCCAACTCGTCCAACCGCTCCGACGCCCACGGATCGACCCCCGGCAACGGTCGGGCGGCCAACGACCGCCACCCCGAGAACACGTCCGGATCAGCCCCGACGGATCGCAGCCAGTCCGGAGCCTCCACGGACGCCAACCCGACCACGGCCGCGTGCACCCGTTCCCACTCGTGCGCGACCCACGGCAGCGCCGGCGTCCGGCCGACGACCTCCTCGAAGACCAGGGCCACCCAGTCGCCGTCGTCGTAGGACCACAGCAGGCGGGGACCGGGCACGGCGGCGGCGACCTCGGCCTCACGCCGGTGCATGGTCGGGCTGTGCGGGTTGCAGGACAGGCCGACCGCCTTGGCGAACACCCACCGCCCGTCGGCCAGCTCCAGCCGTGACGCGAGCCCTGGCGAGAACCCGCCCGCGCAGTTCACCGCCCGGACGACTGCCGACCCGACACCGTCCTCGATCGCGGCACGGACCTCCGCGGGCACCTGGGCCCACGTCAACCGGTTGCCGCCGATTCCTTCCACGTCACGATGGTCCCGGCTTCGAGGCTGGGGATCACCTGGTTTTCCGGACCTGCTCCAACGTCGGGTACGACGGCTGCGCGCCGGCGGACGTCACGGACAGCGCGGCCACGCGGGCGGCGAACCCGGCGGCGTCCGCCAACGACGAGCCGGACGACAGGCCGTAGGCCAACGCGCCCGCGAACGCGTCACCGGCGCCGGTCGTGTCCACAACGGACACTTCCGGCGCGTTTACTGTGACCACTCCGGACGACGTGACCACGGCGGCGCCGAGCGCGCCCAACGTGACCACCGCGGACCGTGGACCCAGGTCCAGCAGGCCTTCGAACGACGACGCCAGCGACGCGGCCTCGTGCTCGTTCACGATCAGCGGGTCCAGCAGGGCCAACGTGCCGGCCGGCACCTCGACCACCGGCGACAGGTTCAGCACCGGCCGCACCCCACGTGAAGCCGCTATTTGTACCGCGTGCGACACCGTCGTCACCGGCACCTCGAGCGAGCACACCAGGACGGTCACGTCGTCCCAGGTCAGGGCGTCCACATCGGACACGTCGAGGTCCGAGTTCGCGCCGGGTGCGACGACGATCGAGTTCTCCCCGTCCGGGGTCACGGTGATGTAGGCGATGCCGGTGGGGCGCGATGACCGGCGCACGAAGTCCGTCCGCACGCCCGACGACGACAACGAGGACAGCAGCAGATCGCCGTACTGGTCCAATCCGACCGCGCCGACGAACCCGACCGAGGCGCCGAGTCGGGCGGCGGCGACAGCCGTGTTGGCGCCCTTGCCCCCGGGCAGCACGACGGTGTCGCCGCCGAGCACCGTCTCACCGCCGGCGGGGCGGCGTGGCACGGACACGACGAGGTCGGCGTTGGCCGAACCGAGCACGAGAACCGTCACGGGGAAACTCTGCCAGGTACCGGCGTGACCTGTTCGGTACCGGGTTGAGTAGTGGTACGGATGTCGGATACGTGGGCGAGGGGCGACTCTGGTCACATGACCGGGACTGGGCAGGAACCCCTGATAAGGCTGGCAGACGAACTCGGCCACCTGGGCCGCCGCTTGGAGGCGGTGGGACAGGAACTGCACCGGGTGGGCAGCGCCCAGTCAGTGGCCACCCTGCCTCCACCGGCCACCACCAGCACTGCCGGTGAGCAGGCCCGTTCCGACGCCGAACGGCAAGCCACCCCGGCCCAGCCCGCCGTCGCCGCGTACGCCCACGCGGCAACCCAGTCCACTGACACCACCGCGCCGACCCAAGGTCAGCCCACCGACACTGCGGCGACCCGACCCCTCACGTCGACGGCGCACACCGCAGGCCAGCCCGGCCAAGCCGCGTACGCCCAGAGCCAGTCCGGCCCGACCGCAGGCGCCACAGATCAGCCCGCCTCCACCGCTCACACCGCAGGCCAGCCCAGCTCCACCGCGTACGCCCAGACTCAGTCCGGCTCGGCCGCTGGCCACCCCGGCTCGACCGGCTACCCCGCAGGTCAGCCCGGCTACCCCGCAGGTCAACCCGGCTACCCCGCAGGTCAACCCGGCCAGTCCGGCTACGCCGCAGCCCAGTCCGGCCCGACCGCGTACCCCCAAGGCCACCCCGGCCACCCCGGCCGGCCCGGCTACCCGCCGCCGCCGAACCAGGCCTGGGGCGCACCCTGGACCCCGGCCCCGCCGCAGCCGCCCGGCCCCTCCCTCTTCGACCGCCTCAGCAAGGACGGCGCGGGCAGCAAGCTCCTCGCCTGGGTCGGCGGCGCGGTCACCCTGCTCGGTGTCGTCCTCCTCCTCGTCCTCGCCGTCCAACGCGGCTACCTCGGCCCGCTGCCCCGCGTCCTCGGCGGCGCGGCGCTCGGCGGTGTGCTGGTCGGCCTCGGCCTCTGGCTGCACCGCACCCCCGCCGGCCGCACCGGCGCGTTCGCCCTCGCCGCCACCGGCATCGCCGTCCTCTACCTGGACGTCATCGCCGCCACCTCGATCTACGACTACCTGCCCGCGGCCGCCGGCCTGACCGCCGGTCTGCTCATCGCGGGTGGTGGGTTGCTGCTCGCGTTGCGTTGGGATTCGGACATCCTGGCCATCGGCGTCGTCGCCGCCTGCGCCGTGTGCGCGCCCGTCCTCACCGAAGGCTTCACACCGCTGCTCGTCGCGTTCCTGCTGGTCCTGAAGATCGCGGCCAGCCCGGTCCACCTCAAGCGCGACTGGCCGTGGCTCGCCGTCACCGCGGGCGTTCCCCCGCTGCTCGCCTCGATCCTCGTCATCGGCCGCACCGACCAGTACACGCTCGCCGCACTGGCCCTGCTGGCCGCCGTGATCGGCGTGGCCGCCGCGGTCCTCACGATCAAGAGCCGGCCGGACGACATCACCGCGCTCGCACTCGCCGTCGGCTCACCGATGCCCGCCCTGCTCACCACCGCCGTCCTCGACCGCTACCTCGGCGCGGCGGTCGCCGGCACGGTCGCGGTGATGATGCTGGCGTTGTGGGCGGCCGGACGACAGGCGTTGCCGGCGAAGTTCGGCGCGGCCGTCGGCGCTGTCGGGGTGTTCGCCTTGTTCCAGGCGACTTCGCTCGCACTGGACGGCAGCACGCGCGCCGCGGTGGTGTTGGCCGAAGCCTTGTTGTTGGCGTTCCTGGCGAAGGTCCTCGCGTCACGCGGTCCGCTGCTCGGTTCCGCCGTGTTCGGCGCCATCGGGTTCTTGCTCACCGTGTCGAACGCCGTGCCGCCACGGCTGATCCTGGACGAACCGTGGCGCGTGGACAGTGCCGGTTTCCTGGTGTCCGGCATGCTGACCTCGCTGGTCCTCGGCGTCCTGATGGTCGTGCTGCCGTGGGTGGCGACCAGCCTGAACGTCCTTGGCAGGCACCCGTTCCCGTGGATCGCGGGTGGTGTCATCCTGCTGTACGCGGCGGCCGGGGTCGTGTTGTGCGCGGCGCTGCTGGTGTCGCAGGACGTAACCGGATTCCTCTTCGGTCACTCGATCGTGACGGTGTCGTGGACGGTCGCCGCACTGGTGCTGCTGGTACGCGGAATCGACCGGAAATCCCTGCGGGTGGCCGGATTGGTGCTGGTCGGAGCCGCGGTGGCGAAGCTGCTGCTGTTCGACATGGCCGCGTTGGACGGTATCGCCCGCGTCCTCGCGTTCATCGGCGCCGGTCTCGTCCTCCTGACAGCGGGCACCCGTTACGCCAAGCTGGTGGCAACTCGGCGAATTTCGGCTGATTCGTAGCTCTCAGGATCCAAAACGGCCCGGATTACGTCAACCTGGTGGTAGTTCTAAGTCGTCGGGGTACGACCACCGGTGCATCGCACCGGCAGGTGTCCGGCGTCGGTCGTTTCGCCCCCCGAGCGACCGGCGCCGGGCAGACAACCCCGCTGCCGCCCGTCCCGCCGTCGCGGGCGGCAGCCGGACCCGGTGCGGATCACCCGGCGCGGATCACCCGGCGCGGATCACCCGGTCCGGCACAAAGGTCACTCGTCCGTAGGACGAAGGTGGAAGCCGACCAAGCGGCGGTGTTCCCATCCAGCCATGTGGGGACGACGACGCACCGCAGCCCTCGGCACCGCCGCCCTCCTGCTCACCGCCGCGGTCGCGGCGGGCCAGTCCCGGTCACACCCGATCATCGCCACCAGCGGCCCCGCGCCCAAGGCGTACGTGATCGCGCACAACGGTCGGATGCAGGTGCTCGACACGGCCGACGGAAAGGTCCTCGCCGACGCGAACACCGGCGCCTGGACCACCGGCGCCGCAGTCGGATCGGACCCCCGCCGGGCGTACGTGGTCAACGGCTGGGCGGGCGTGATCACCGCGGTCGACCCGGAGTCGGGCAAGGTCGTCGGCCGCATCGACGCCGGCGCGCGACTCGCGCAAGCGGTGCTGCGACCGGACGGCGAACGCCTCTACGTGACCGGGAGCGGCTCGGTCGCCGTGGTCGATCCGGCGACGTTCCGCCTGGTCGCGGCGATCCGGGTGGGCGGCCAGCCGCACGGCATCGCGGTCACCCCGGACGGGCGGCGGCTGTACGTGGCCAACGCCCAGGACGGCACGGTGAGCGTGCTCGACACCACGAACGCCAGTCCCAGGACCACCATCGACATCGGCGGCCTGCCGCAGCACGTCGCGATCAGCCCGGACGGCGACGCGGTCTACGTCAGCTCGCTCGACCTCACCGAGGGCGCCGGCAGCGTCTCCATGATCGACCCGCACGCCGACGAACTGCGCTGGTCGACGCCCGTGGGCAAGGGCGCGGGCAGCATCGCCGTCACCCCCGACGGGCGGCACGTCTACGTCGCGCTCGACCGCCAGGTCGCCGTCCTCGACACGGCGACGCGCGCCACCAGGACGTTGCCGTTCACCGCCAGGACGTTGGCCATCGCGCCCGCCGACAGTCGGGTGTTCCTGGCCACCGGCAACAGCATCACCGTGCTGGACAGCGCCGACGACGAAGTGCTGACGACGTTCCAGTTGAGCGGCCTGGACGACGATGGCCGCGGCTTCGCAGCCGCGGCCATCGCGTTCGAACCGCCCGAGGACGTGTCCTAGACCCGTTGCGGCACCTTGGAGTGACCGCCGTCGCCACCGGCGTTCTCGTCCTCCACTGGCGCTTCCTCGTGGATCGCCATCCGCTCCTGGATCCGCCGCAGCGGTCCCGGGGCCCACCACACCGAGTCGCCGAGCACCTTCAGCACGGCCGGCACCAGCAACATCCGGACCACGGTGGCGTCCAGCGCCAGCGCCAGGATCATGCCGACGCCGACGAACCTCATGATCGTGATCTGCGAGAACGCGAACGCGCCGGTCACCACGATCAGCAGCAGCGCCGCCGCCGTGATCACCCGTCCGGTCTTGGCCAGGCCGATGGTCACGGCCTCCTCGGTCGACGCGCCGCGCCCGCGTGCCTCGACCATCCGGGACAGCAGGAACACCTCGTAGTCCGTGGACAACCCGAACACCATGGCCGCCATCAGCACCACGATCCCGGACTCCAGCGGCGCGGGCGTGATGCCGAGCAGCGACGCGCCGTGGCCCTCCTGGAACACCCACACCAGCACACCGAACGTCGCGGCCAGGCTCAAGGTGCTCATCAGCACGGCCTTGATCGGCAGCAGCACCGAGCCGAACGCCAGGAACATCAGGATGAACGTCGCGCCGACCAGCAGCAGGGCCATCCACGGCAGCTTCTCGCCGATCGCGTCGAGGCTGTCGGTCACCAGCGCCGTGCTGCCGCCGACGAGCACTTCGCCACCCGGTGCGGGCAGCGCGCGAACGTCCCGCAGCGCCTGCTTCGACTTGTCGCCGAACGCGTCCTGGTCCAGCCCGGCGTTGATCATCCACACGCCGTTGGCCGGCTCGGCGCTGATCTGCGCTTCGCCCACACCGGACACCGCGCTCACGTCACCGACGAACCTCTGCACGTCGGCGGGCGACGGGTCGCCGGTCACCAGGATCTTGAAGCCGGAGTTGGACAGCGCGGAGAAGTCGGAGTTCACCGTCTCGACGGCGACGCGCGCGGCGTGGCCCTCGGGCAGGACCTTCTCGGTGACCTCGCCGAACTTCACGCCGAGGAACGGCGTGCCCAGCGCGAGCAGCACCAGGATGATCGGCAGCGCGAACAGCACCGGGCGCTTCATCACCCGGCCCGCCAGCCGACGCCAGCCCGCCTCCGACGGCGGCTTCTTCTTGCGCCACGGCATGGCCAGCTTGTCCACGCGGTGGCCGAGGATGCCCAGCAGCGCGGGGAGCAGGGTGAGCGACACGATCGCCGCGATCGCCACCGCGGACATGCCGCCGTAGCTGAGGGACTTGAGGAAGCCCTGCGGGAACAGCAGCAGCCCGGCGAGCGCGATCACCAGCAGCGTGGCCGAGAACATCACCGTGCGTCCCGCGGACATGACGGTCCGGCGCACCGCGTCCGGCGTGCTGCGGCCCGCGGCCAACTCCTCGCGGAACCGGCCGACCATGAACAGCCCGTAGTCGATCGCCATGCCGAGGCCGAGCAGGCTGGCCACGTTGACCGCGAACGTGTTCACGTCGGAGGCGTACGAGATGGCGTGCAGCACGCCGAGCGAGCCCATGATCGCCAAGCCGCCGACGAGCACCGGCAGTGACGCCGCGACCAGGCCGCCGAAGATGATGATCAGCAAGATCAGCACGATCGGCAGCGAGACCGTCTCGGCCTTGGTGAGGTCGGACGCGGAGAGGTCGTTGATCGCCTTCTGGGTCGGGATCAAACCACCGATCTGCGTTTCCAACCCGTCGACCGGCAATTGGTCGACGATCCGGTCGTACTGCTCGATCTGCTCGTTCGGAGTGCTCGACCGCAATGTGATCACCGCGAGCGACTTGTCGCTATCGGGTGACGGGAACAGCGGCTGCACCTTCAGCACGGCGTCGCTCGGCAGACCGGACAGCTGGTCGGTGATCTTCTGGAGCTGCGCGGGTTCGGCGGTGTTGTAGACCACCAGGACGTCACCGCCCTGGCGGCCGAACGCGTCCTGGGCGACCTCGTTGGCCCGCGCCGCCTCGCTGCCCGGAGCCTCGTAGCCGCCCTGGCTGAGGCGGTCGAACACGCCGAGTCCCCAGATGCCGCCGACCACGGCCAGGGCCACCGTCGCGACCAGCACCACCCATCTGCGGCGGTACGCCAGCGATCCCCACTTCGCGAACACGCGTCCTCCCAGGACTATGCGTTACCGTTTGGGTGAATGGCGTCAACTTCGTAAACGGCGTTCACCGACAGTCCCGAAGTTATACCCGGTGAACACCGTTTACAACGCGATTGGGTGACATATGACCGAGGCCACTCGCCGAGAGCGGCTACGCGCTGAGACCGAGCGCGACATCCGGCGACAGGCCCGTGCCCTGCTCGTCGGGCGCGGCCGTGACGCGGTGACCCTCCGTGCCATCGCACGCGAGCTCGGCATCACCGCTCCAGCGCTGTACCGGTACTACGACTCGCGCGAAGACCTGCTCCGCAGGCTCGCCGACGACATCTGCACCGACCTCGCCGCCGAGCTGAACGCCGATCTCCGGCAGATCGGCGAGGACGACATCAGCGCGCAGGTCTACTCGGTGTGCCGCGGCTTCCGGCGTTGGGCCCTCGCGCACCCGCAGGAGTTCGCGCTGGTGTTCGCGTCCACAGAGGACACTCTCGGCAACTGCGGCCCGGACGGTGACCGCGGTCACGTCGGCGACCAGTTCGGCCGGGTGTTCCTGGAGGTCGCGGGTCGGCTGATCGCCAGCCACCCGTTACCCGAGGGCATCGGCGCGGACGTGCCGGAGGAGCTGCACGCCGACTTGGCGGAGTTCCAGCAGATCCTGCTCGCCACCGTCAACGACCGCGGGGTCGCGGTGGACGAGAAGGGGCTGCCGCTCGGCGCGGTCTACCACATGACGCAGTCGTGGGTGCGGATCTACGGGCACGTGGCCCTGGAGGTGTTCGGCCGCTTCCCGTTCGCCGTGTCGAACCCCGAGCCCATGTTCGACAACATGCTGGCGCAGATCCTGGGCGAGTTGGGTTTCCCTCCGCAACCATGAGCTGCGACTTCCGGGCAGACCTTATGGGCCGTTCGAGGGCTTTTCACACTTCCGGGGCAACTTCGGCCCGGGATGGCGGTTCCATGGGGCGTCCGCGAAAGCGAGGACGTCTGGGACCGGGGGAATGGTGGCGCGGAAGGCAGGCGGGTCCGAGAAGGGATCGGGCGGTGTGGCGTTCGCCGCCGCGGTGCTGGTCGTGCTCGCGGGAGCGGGTGGCGCGGGTGGCGCGGCGTTGAACTCGGGCGCCGCGAGCGGTGGCGGTGGGGCGGCGCCGGCAGCGGCGGAGAGCATCAGCGTCCGGAAGTGGGACGCCAAGCGTGCGGCCCGCGGTGGTGACGCCGAGCGTGCCATGAGCCACTTGGGTGTCGCGATCAGCAAGCAGGCGCTCAAGCAGGAGCTCGACTGCGCGGAGAACTCGTTCGGCCAGGTGCACGACTTCTTCCTCCGCACCCCGTGCACCTCACTGGACCGCCTGCTGCTGGCGGTCGGGGACCGGGCGGGCAACGCGGCGATCGTGTCGGTGGCGTGGGTGACGTTCCCCGGGCGCAACCAGGCGCGGCAGTTCGACCGGGTCATCGACACGGCCGGTTCGGGTGACGTGAAGCCGTTGGGCGGCGCGGTCGTCGGCCTGCCGGACGTCCAGTTCACCGCCCGGCACTACGCGTCGGAGACCAGGGACACGACGATCACCATCGCCGAGTCCGAACCGGCAACCGGGCACGTCGCGCCCGATCTGCTCGACGCGATGACCGAAGTCGCCGCCCAGTTGCCGCGTCCGTAACCCCTCTTCCGAACGACCTCCCTTACAGCACCACGTTCACCAGTCGGCCCGGCACCACGATCACCTTGCGCGGTGTGCCGCCGTTCAGCAGCTCGGCCACCTTCTCGTCCGCCAACGCCGCCGCCTGGACCTCGTCCGCCGACGCCGAGGCGGACACCACGATCCGCGCCTTCACCTTGCCGTTGACCTGGATCGGGTACTCCACCGTGTCCTCGACCAGGTACTTCTCGTCCGCCTTCGGGAACGGCCCGTGCGCCAGCGACTCGTCGTGACCCAGCCTCGACCACAGCTCCTCGGCGATGTGCGGGCTCAACGGCGCCAGCATCAGCACCAGCGGCTCGGCCAGGACGCGCGGCGCGCCACCGGAGAAGTGCTTGGTGACGTAGTTGTTCAGCTCGATCAGCTTCGCGCCCGCCGTGTTGTACCGCAGGTGCACGAAGTCCTCGTGCACACCGGCGATCGTCTTGTTCAGCAGCCGCAACGCTTCCTCGCCCGGGTCCACGTCGGTGACCCGCAGCGCGCCCGTGGTCTCGTCGACCAGGTTCCGCCACAGCCGTTGCAGGAACCGCTGCGCGCCGACGACGTCCTTCGTCGCCCACGGCCGCGACACGTCCATCGGGCCCATCGACATCTCGTACAGCCGGAACGTGTCCGCGCCGTACTTCGCGCACATCTCGTCCGGCGTCACGACGTTCCGCAGGCTCTTGCCCATCTTGCCGTACTCGCGGCGCACCTCTTCGCCCTCGAAGAAGAACTTGCCATCGCGCTCATCCACCTGCTCGGCGGGCACGTACGTCCCGCGCGCGTCGGTGTACGCGTACGCCTCGATGTAACCCTGGTTGAACAGCCGCCGGTACGGCTCGTCACCGGACACGTGACCCAGGTCGAACAGCACCTTCTGCCAGAACCGCGCGTACATCAGGTGCAGCACCGCGTGCTCCACACCGCCGATGTACAGGTCCACACCACCCGGATCGGACTCGCCGTGCTCGCCGGTGCGCGGGCCCAGCCAGTACCGCTCGTTCTCCGGGTTGACGAACCGCTCCGTCTCCGTCGGGTCCACGTACCGCAGCTGGTACCAGCACGAACCCGCCCAGTTGGGCATGGTGTTGGTCTCGCGCCGGTACTTCCGCGGCCCGTCGCCCAGGTCCAGCTCGACGGTGACCCAGTCCTGCGCCCGGGACAGCGGGGGTGACGGCTCGGAGTTCGCGTCCTCCGGGTCGAACGTCCGCGGCGAGTAGTCGTCCACGTCGGGCAGTTCGATCGGCAGCATCGACTCCGGCACGGCGATCGGCGCGCCGTCCTCGTCGTACACGATCGGGAACGGCTCACCCCAGTACCGCTGACGCGAGAACAGCCAGTCGCGCAGCTTGTACTGCACGGTGCCCTCGCCCCGGCCCTGCTCCTCCAGCCAGGCGATGATCTTCTTCTTCGCCTCGGGGACGTCCAGCCCGTCCAGGCTGACGCCGCTCTCGTGGCTGGAGTTGATGGCCGGCCCGACACCGGTGTACGCCTCGCCGTCGAAGTCCGCCGGCGGCCGCACGGTCCGGATGATCGGCAGGTCGAACGCCTTGGCGAAGTCCCAGTCGCGCTGGTCCTGGCCCGGCACCGCCATGATCGCGCCGGTGCCGTACCCCATCAGCACGTAGTCCGCGACGTACACCGGGATCTGCGCGCCGTTGACCGGGTTCGTCGCGTGCGCGCCGGTGAAGACGCCGGTCTTCTCCTTGTTCTCCTGCCGGTCCAGTTCGGACTTGCGGGCCACCTCGCGCCGGTACGCCGCGATCTCCTCGACCCGATCGGCGGACGTGATCACGTCCAGCAGCGGGTGCTCGGGCGCCAGCACCATGTACGTCGCGCCGAACAGCGTGTCGGGCCGCGTCGTGAACACCTCGATGTCCGCGGACGAGCCTTCGACCGCGAACTTGACCCGCGCGCCGTGCGAGCGCCCGATCCAGTTGCGCTGCATGGCCTTGACCTTCTCCGGCCAGTCCAGCCGGTCCAGGTCGTCGATCAGCCGGTCCGAGTACGAGGTGATCCGCATCATCCACTGGCGCAGGGAACGCCGGAACACCGGGAAGTTGCCGCGCTCGCTGCGGCCGTCCGCGGTGACCTCCTCGTTCGCCAGCACGGTGCCCAGACCGGGGCACCAGTTCACCGGGGCCTCGGACAGGTACGCCAGGCGGTACTGCCCCAGCAGCTTCTGCCGCTCCGCGCCGGTCAGCTCGGCCCACGGCTTGTCCGGCGTCGGCCGCTCACCCGAGGCGAACTCCGCCTCCAGCTCGGCGATCGGCCGGGCCTTGCCCGCCGCGGTGTCGTACCAGGAGTTGAAGATCTGCAGGAAGATCCACTGGGTCCACTTGTAGTAACCCGGGTCGATGGTGGAGATCCGGCGGCGCTCGTCGTGGCCCAGGCCCAGGGAGCGGATCTGCCGCAGGTAGGTCTGGATGTTCTCCTCGGTGGTCTTGCGCGGGTGCTGGCCGGTCCGCACCGCGTACTGCTCGGCGGGCAGGCCGAACGCGTCGAAGCCCATCGTGTGCAGCACGTTGCGGCCGGTCATCCGGTGGTACCGGGCGAACACGTCGGTGCCGATGAAGCCCAGCGGGTGGCCGACGTGCAGGCCGGCGCCCGACGGGTACGGGAACATGTCCTGGACGAACAGCTTGTCGTCCGGGACGTCACCCTTGAGCGGCCCGACCGGGTTCGGCGCGTGGAAGGTGCCGCGCTCCTCCCAGTGCTGCTGCCACCGCTGCTCGATCTCGCCCGCCAGCTCGGCGGTGTAGCGGAAGGCGGGCGTCTCGTCCGCCGCGACGGTGCTCATCGGGTGTCCCTCTCCATCGGTACCTGCCCTTGACATGACGAAACCCCCCAGCCCGGAAGGGCATGAGGGGTTGCCGCGCGGACCTGGCTGACGAGGTCTGCGCGGCTAGCTAAGGAGCAGGCGGGCCTTGCTCATGCCGTCAACGGTATCAGCGCACCGCAAGCGCGATGAACCGGGTGAACTCCTCGGCCGCGAAGTTGTCGTCGCTGACCAGCAGCAAGGTGCGTTCGCCGGAGGGCAGTCGCGGGCCCCAGGTGAGGCCTTCGACGTTGTCGATCACGGGCAGCGGGAAGTCGTGCAGGTCGGCGAGGAGCTTCTTGCGGACCGGGCGCACGGAGTCGTCGAGGACGTCCTGGTCTTGAACGTCCGACGTGCCGGCGATGTCGACCTGGAAGAGGCGGACCTTGTAGTCGGCGCCGGGCACCCAGCTGCGTTCGAGGGCGTAGTAGCGACCGGGCACGGTCTGGTCGGCGAGGATCGCGGGCACGCCGGTGTCCGGGCCCCACGGGCCGGGCTCGGGTGCGGCGAACAGCGGTTCCAGCGGGTAGGCGTGCTGGGTCACGACGGTGCCGTCACGGCCCTGCACGGTGAGGCGGGTGAGCGCGCCCCGGTCCTCGGTGGGCAGGTCGCCGTCCTGGAGGAGCGGGCCCTCGACCACGCTGGTGATGAGCGCGCCGCGGGCCGAGAACGTGATCGCTTCCAGGGCGAGGTTGCGGCGCGGGCCGCGGTCGGGGGTGATGGCGTAGTTGGCGGGCAACGGGAGGCTGCCCGCGTACGAGCCGTCCCGGCGGGCCTGCTGGATGGACGGCTGGACCACGACCGGGCCGGTGGTCTTGGGTCGCTCGCCCTCCTGGCTCCACCAGTAGTCGCCGGTGACCGGGTCGACCCGGATCTCCTCCGGGTCCACGGTGCGGCCGTCGTTCTGCGGCGGGGACGAGTACGTGCCGCCGTCCTCGTGGAGGAGTGCCCGCGTGCCGGTGATGCGGACGTCGTGCACGCCGGACTCGTCGACCGTGAGCGCGGCGGTGTAGAACCGGGCCGGGTTCGTGTACGAGCGGTCGTCGCTGATCAGGACGTACTCGCCGGTGCGCGGGTCGCGGTCGACGCCGGACAGGCCGCCGACCGTGGTGCCCTCGAACTGGAGGCCGTGCGGCAGGGTCGTCTGGCCGAGGAAGCGGACTTGCGGCGCGGCGGTGGCGATGGCGGCGGGAGTGGCGGTGGCGACGGGCGCGGTCGAGATGAGCGTGGCGGCGACGCCCACCACGGCCAAGCAAGATCGAAGTCTCATTGTGCTGAGCTTGCCGAGCGGCCGGGTCGGACGTAAGGACACCTTCAGGTGAAGCCGGGGCTGGTTCGACCAAGATCGAAAGACCGGCCTACCCTCGTCAGGGTGAACATCGTGCTGCCTGTGGTGCTGGGTCTGATCGGCGTCGCCTTCGGGACGGTCGGTTTCCTGGGCGTGCGTGGCCTGCTGCACCGGAACCGCTTCTTCGGCGTGCGCACCAAGGCCGCGCTGCGCGACGACGAGACGTTCGCGCTGGCCAACAAGGTCGCCGGCGTGCCGAACGTGACCGCGGGCGCGATCGCCCTGGTGGCGGCCGTCGCGGCGGCGGTGACCCCGGCGTTGGCGCTGGTCATCGGCCTGGTCGGCTTGATCGGCAGCCTCGTGCTCGCGGGTGCGGGCGGCGTGCTGGGCCACCGTGCGGCCGAGGCCATGCCCAAACAGGCTCCCGCGGGTTGCGGCGGCTGCGCTTGCTCCACCGGCGGCGGCTGCGGCGTACTCACGCGCGCCGGCGTTTGATTGCCGCTGCTCCACAGGCGGCGGCCGTCCCTCAATTCCTGCGGATGTCGGTGGGGTAGGTCGCCAGTAGAGCGGTCGGCATGCCCTGACGGCGCAGGACGCGGCCCCAGAGGTCGACGTTCGGCGGGGTGAGGACGTCGTCCGGCAGGCCCTTCACCACGATCCAGTCACCGCGCGAGATCTCGTTGCCCAGCTGGCCCTCGCCCCAACCCGAGTAGCCCGCGAACACCCGCATCCCGCGCACCTTCGCCACCAGGGCGTCCGGATCCGCGTCCAGGTCCACCAACGCCACCGGACCGTGTACGCCGACCACTCCGTCGAGTGCCGCCACGTTCTCACCGGTGCGCAACGCGGCCAGGCACAGCGCCGTCTTCTGCTCCACCGGCCCGCCGATGTACACCGCCTGCGGCCGGGTCACGTGCGGTCCCCACGCGGGCAGGACGTCGTGCACGGCGACCTCGCTCGGCCGGTTCAGCACCACCCCGAGGGTGCCTTCGCCCCGGTGGTCGATGACGTAGACCACGGTCCGGCGAAAATTGGCGTCGGTCAGGCTCGGTGCCGCGACCAGCAGGGAACCCGGTTCGACGTCGGCATCAGGGCGCACGCTGTGCATGATCCCAGACGACGCGCGCCGTCCCGGCCAGGCAGCACGTCCATGCCCTGGGAGGGTCTGCCCCGCGAAGCGCCGGGCGTGGAACATCCGGGTTACCGTGTTCGTTGTAGTGAACGTCAGGCGCCATCGAGTCCCCCGGGCCCACTGAACAGCCTGCGCGGAATACCGTTCGGCTGGAGCCGCGTAGTGCCACCCGCCGAGAGGCGACCGGGCGCCTGGCACCAGGGAGGCCGGACCCATCGGGTCCGGCCTTCGTGGTTTCCCACCGTTTCCCACCGTTTCCGCGCCGTTGAGGCCCCGGACCCTTCCCCGAACGTCCTTGTCGCACGTCGAGGCATAGGCTCATCGGCGTGACCACTGCCGGCAGCACCGCGGCGAAGCACCACCTCGGTGTCCGGAAGCTCCTCGCGGTACCCGACTTCCGCAGGTTGCTGGCCTCGCGGCTGGCAGCCCAGTGGGGTGACGGCCTGTTCCAGGCCGGTCTCGCGGGCGCGGTCCTGTTCAACCCGGAGCGCCACGCCGACCCGCTCGCCGTCGCGGCCGGGTTCGCCGTGCTGCTGCTCCCGTACTCCGTGGTCGGGCCGTTCGCGGGCGCCCTGCTGGACCGGTGGGACCGCCGCCGGGTGCTGGTCGTGGCGAACCTCACGCGCGCGCTCTTCATCCTGCTCACCGCCGCGGCCGTCGGCGCCGGGCTGGAGGGCGTGCCGCTGTACGCCTCCGCCCTGTTCGTCACGGGGGTGAGCCGGTTCGTCGGCTCCGGCCTGTCCGCGTCCCTGCCGCACGTCGTCGACAGCGACCACCTGGTCGAGGCGAACGCGTTCGTCACCACGCTCGGCGCGTTGACCGCCGTGCTCGGCGCGGGCTGCGCGGTGGGGCTGCGGGCGATCCTGGGTTCGGGTGACGGCGGCTCGGCCTGGACCACGACGTTCGCCATCGCGGGCTCGCTCGGGGCCGCTTTCCTGGCGTCCCGCTTCGCGCGTGGCGTCCTCGGGCCGGACGAGGTGGACGAGCCCAGCCGGACCGTCACCGCCGTCGCCATGGGTCTGCTGGACGGCGCACGGGCCGCGTGGCGTGCGCCGAGCGTGGCCGCCGGCCTGCTGGCACTGCTCGCGCACCGGGCCGGGTTCGGCATGTCGCTGCTGCTCACGCTGCTGCTGATGCGCAACTCGTTCACCGACTACGGGCCGCTCAAGGCGGGCATGGCCGGGCTCGGCGAGGTGGCGATCGCGGGCGGCGCGGGCATCCTGCTGGCGGGACTGGTGACCGACCGGGTGGTGGACGTGCTCGGCCGGCGCGGCACGGTCTGCGGCGCGCTGCTGCTGGCCTCGGCGACCCAGCTCGGCCTGGGTCTGCCCATGCTGCTGCCCACCATCCTGGCCGCGTCGTTCTTCCTCACGTTCGCGGGTCAAGTGGTGAAGCTGTGCGTGGACGCGGCCGTGCAGGGCGACATCGGCGACGAGGTCCGCGGCCGGGTGTTCGCCCTGTACGACACGCTGTTCAACGTCACGCAGGTAGCCGCCGTCACCGCCGCGGCGGCCGTCGTCCCGCTGGACGGCCGGTCACCCGGCTTGGTGATCGCCGCGACGGTGTCGTACCTGCTCGGCCTGTTCGGCTACCTCATGCTGACCAAGAGGTCACCGCGGTAGCGGTAGTCGGATGATCCCGGTTTCGTGGGCGTAGACCACCGCGGCCATCCGGTCGCGCAGGTTCAGCGCCCGCAGGATCTCCGACACCACCGCCCCCACCTGGTGCTGGCTCAGCGCCAGCACCCTCGCTATCTCGTGATCGGCGAGCCCCCGTGCCAGGCAGCGCAACACCGCGCGTTGCCGGTCGGTCAACGCGTCCAACCCGTGTGCCCGGGTGCCCCCCTCGGACAGTCCCCAAGCATTCATACGACACCACCCCCAGTGCGCGTGTGACGCACACAGTCATGGTCCCGCAACAGGCTGTCACTGGCCAAGCCGTAAGTCCGAGATTGGTCGGTTGGTGTCAGTCACGAGGCGGCTCGACGCCTTCCTCGCGCGCCCACGCCAGCAGCTCGGCGACCGCCTCGTCGTGGTCCAGCGGACCGCGGTCCAGGCGCAGCTCCTTGAGGAACTTCCACGCCTTGCCGACCATCGGACCCGGCGGCAGGCCGAGCAGGCGCATGATCTCGTTGCCGTCGAGGTCCGGCCGGACCCGGTTCAGGTCCTCCTCGGCGGCGATCCGCTCGATCCGGCGCTCCAGGTCGTCGTACGTCCGCTGGAGCGCGTTGGCCTTCCGCTTGTTCCGGGTGGTGCAGTCGGCCCGGACCAGCTTGTGCAGCCGGGTCAGCAGGTGATCGGCGTCGGTGACGTACCGGCGCACCGCCGAGTCGGTCCACTCGCCGCTGCCGTAACCGTGGAACCGCAGGTGGAGGTACACGAGGTTGGCGACGTCCTCGACGATCTCCTTCGAGTACTTGAGGGCGCGCAAACGCTTGCGGACCATCTTCGCGCCGACCACCTCGTGGTGGTGGAACGACACACCGCCGCCCTCCTCGAACCGCCGGGTGTCCGGCTTGCCGATGTCGTGCAGCAGCGCGGCCAGCCGCAGGACCAGGTCCGGCTCGGGTCCGTCCTCCAAGTCGATGGCCTGGTCGAGCACGACCAGCGAGTGGTGGAACACGTCCTTGTGCTGGTGGTGCTCGTCGATCTCCAGCTTCATCGCGGGCAGTTCGGGCAGCACGACGTCGGCGAGCTTGGCCTCCACCATCAGCTCGACCCCCGCACGCGGGTACGCGCCGGTGAGCAGCTTGGACAGCTCGACCTGCACGCGTTCGGCGGTGATGCGGGACAGCTCGCCGGACATGGCCGCCATGGCGTCGAGGACGCGCGGCGCCACGGTGAAGCCGAGCTGGGACACGAACCGGGCCGCGCGCAGCATCCGCAGCGGGTCGTCGGAGAACGACTCCTGCGGCGTCGCGGGCGTGTCGAGCACCTTGGCCTTCAGCGCCGCGCGCCCGTCGGTCGGGTCGATGAGCTGTCGGTTGACCACGTCGTAGGCCATCGCGTTGACGGTGAAGTCACGCCGGACCAGGTCGCCCTCGATGGTGTCGCCGAACGTCACCTCGGGGTTGCGGGTCACGCCGTCGTAGGCGTCGGCGCGGAACGTGGTGATCTCGACGGTCTGCCCGTGCTTGGTCGCGCCGACCGTGCCGAACGCGATGCCGGTGTCCCAGATCGCGTCCGCCCAGCCCTTGACCAGCGCCATGATCTGCGGCGGGCGGGCGTCGGTGGTGAAGTCCAGGTCGCCGGAGAGCCTGCCGAGCATGGCGTCCCGCACGCTGCCGCCCACCAGGTAGAGGCGATGACCCGCCGCGGTGAAGCGGGCGGCCAGGTCTTCGGCGACGGGGAGGGCGCTCAACAGTTCCACCACGGCATTGTCCTGCCCAGCGGCGGTGGAGGTGACGGGTCCGGACACGAAGAGCCAGCCTACTGGTCTGGTCCGGGCCACCCGAACGAGTTGTCCGACAGGGCCGCACGCGCCGGGTCCCGGTGATCACTTGTCGCTACGGGGCTGTCACGTCCCGTAATGGCAGGTCGCCACTACCATCAGGGCATGCCCCAGTCGTCCGGTCGCTCCGGCGGTCCCAAGCCGAGGCGCCGGAACAGGCGTCGTGGCCGGCGGCTGAAGACGGTCGACGAGACGTCCGCGGGCGGATTGGTGCTGGACTTCGAGCAGCACGTCGCCGCGGTGATCGGGCGGCTGGACCGACGCGGCCGGTTGTTGTGGTCGCTGCCCAAGGGGCACATAGAAGCTGGTGAGACCGCGGAGCAGACCGCGGTGCGCGAAGTCGCCGAGGAGACCGGTATTCATAGCAGGGTGCTGCGACCGCTCGGCTCGATCGACTACTGGTTCGTGGCCGAGGACCGGCGGGTGCACAAGACCGTCCACCACTTCCTCCTGGAAGCGCTGGGCGGCGAGCTTTCCGACGAAGACGTGGAGGTCACCGAGGTGGCGTGGGTGCCCCTTGGCGAACTGGACGACCGGCTCGCCTACGCGGACGAGCGTCGACTGGTGCGCCGAGCCGCCGAACTGCTCTCCGAGTACCAGACGGACGGGGCGGAGTCGGCGTGAAACGGCTGCTGGCCGCACTCGCGGCGGCGGGGGTCCTCGTCGTGACGACGGGCGCCCCGGCGCCGGCCGCGCCCTACGACGGCGAGCGACTGCCCGTCAGACCGGCGCCCGCGACCCAGGTGTGGTCGACCAGGGCGCTGACCGGCCAACCGGGCCAGCAGTCGCAGGTCTTCCTGCGCTTGGACGTCGAGGAGATGACCCCCCGGGTGGTCACCGCGGCCGGTCCGGAGACGATCACCATCTCGGGCCAGGTTGTCAACGTCAGCGACCGGGCGATCAAGGACATCGAGCTGCGCCTGGAGCGCGGTGATCCGCTGACCATCGAGGACGACGTCCGCAAGGCGTTGCGCGAGCCGACCGACGCGGAGGTCGTGCAGCCGTACTTCACCCGGATCGCGGACCGCCTGGAGCGCAACGAGTCGAAGCCGTTCACGCTCACCGTCCCGCTGCGCGCCGGCGCCGACCCGACCGCGCTGCGGATCAGCGAGCCGGGCATCTACCCGATCCTGGCCAACATCAACGGCGTGCCCGACTACGGCGGTCGGGCCCGGCTGGCCGCGTTGAGCACCCTGCTCCCGGTGCTCGCGATGCCGGGCGGCACGGGGCCGAGCGTGCCCGCGAACCCCGCCAAGATCACCCTGTTGTGGCCGCTGGCCGACCGGCCGCGGCTCGTCTCCACCGGCCCGACCGTGCTCACCGACGACGAGCTGGCGGGCTCGATCGCCATGGGCGGTCGACTGTACGGCCTGCTCAAGGCGTACGAGTCGGCGCTGGCCAGCCCGCTGGGCGCGGGTGTCTGCCTGACCGTCGACCCGGACCTGCTGCGCACGGTCGCCGCCATGGGCGAGGGCTACGAGGTGCGCGGGCAGGGCGCGGGCAAGGGCGCCGGTGAGGCAGGGCTGTGGCTCGCCCAGCTGCGCCTGCTGGTCGCCGGACGCTGCGTGATCGCGTTGCCCGACGCGGACGCCGACCTGGTCGCCCTGTCCCGGGCCCAGCTCACCGAGCTGACCGACCTCGCGCTGGACGGCGCCGAGGTGGTCCGCCAGATCCTCGGCGTGCAGCCGACCCAGGGCCTGACCTGGCCCGAGGACGGCGTGCTCGACCAGCAGTCGCTCGCCTCCCTCACCGCGCAGGGCGTCACGTCGCTGGTGATCGACCAGGCGGCCGTCGCCGGCACGCCCGGCACCGGTCCCGTCCGGCTCGACGCCGCGGCCGATCGACCGGTCACGGCGGTGCGCGTAGACGGCATGGTGTCCGACGCGTTGCGCGGCGCGGCGGCGACCAGGCCGGTCGCGGGCGTGACCACGCCGAGCGAGACCAGGCCGGTGTCGGTGCAGAACGCGCTGGCCGCGCTGACCTTCCGGGCCGGCTTCCAGGACACCGGCCAGAACGTGGTCATCGCGCCGCCGCGTCGGTGGAACGCGCCGACCGGTGAGGTCCGCACGCTGCTCCAGACGACGAACTCGCTGATCGAAGGCGGGTTCGCCACCCCGACGGCGCTCGGATCGCTGCTGGAGCCCGCGCCGCAGCAGCCGGCGACGTTGAGCTACCCGGTCGAGTCGGGCGCGCGCGAGGTGCCGCCCACGGTGACCGCGGCGATCGGCGAGTCGTGGCGTCGGGTGCAGCAGCTGTCCGAGGCGATGCGGCAGGAGGACGCCGAGTCCGCCGCCCCGGCCGACCTGGTCGACCCGCTGCGGCTGGACCTGCTGCGCGCGGCGTCCGGGGCGTGGCGCGGTGACGAGGAGGGGGCGCGCGCGTCGTTGGCGATCGGCCGTGAGCGGATCGACGCGTTGCAGAGCCAGGTCTCGGTGACCGAGCCGAACAGCCCGATCCTGCTCGGCTCCGGCGACAGCCCGATCCCGCTGTCGATCAAGAACCGGCTGGACGTGCGGGTCACCGTGCGGATCGTGATCGAGGACACGCCGGGCATCGTGGCCAAGGAGTCGACCAACATCGAGCTGCCCGCGCGCGGCGACCGCCTGGTGCGGATCCCGGTCGAGGTGCAGCGGTCCGGGCGGTTCCCGGTGCACGTCAGGCTGGTCACGCCGAGCGGTGTGGAGCTGGGCGGGCGGGCCCGGCTGGAGGTGTCGTCCTCCGCGTACGGGACGATCACCGTCGTCATCACCTGCCTGGCCGGCGCCGCGTTGGTGCTGCTGTCCGCCCGGCGCATCTACCGTCGGGTCCGGGCGGCGAAGGCCGCCGCCGCGCAGGTGCCGGACGACGCCAGCGGGGTCACGCCGCCGGAGAGGTCGAGCACGAGTTGAGCGGAACGAGCACGGTGGCCCAGGAGCAAGAGCAGCAAGGCCCGTCGCTGGCACGTGCCAGCGGCTCCATGGCCATCGCCACCATCGTCAGCCGGGCCTCCGGCCTGCTGTCCAAGCTGCTGCTGATCACGATCCTCGGCATCAACGTGCTGAGCGACTCCTACAACGTCGCCTCCACGCTGCCGACGATGATCAACGAGCTGCTCCTCGGCGGCGTGCTGACCAGCGTGGCCATCCCGCTGCTGGTGCGCGCCGAGAAGGAGGACGGCGACGGCGGCGAGTCGTACGCCCAGTGGCTGATCACCATGTCGGCGGTGGTGCTGGGCATCGGCACGGTCATCGCGGTCGCGTGCGCGCCGCTGCTGACCGCGATGTTCATCGGCTCGTCGAAGGCCAACCCGGCGCTGGTCACCGCGTTCGCGTACCTGGTGCTGCCGGGGATCGTGTTCTACGGGCTGTCGGCGATGCTCAGCGCGATCCTGAACACCCGGCACGTGTTCGGCCTGCCCACGTGGGCGCCGGTGCTGAACAACGTCGTGGTGATCCTGACGCTCGGCGTGTACTGGCTGATGCCGGGGGAGATCTCGCTCGACCCGGTGCGGATGGGCGAGCCGAAGCTGCTGGTCCTCGGCCTCGGCACGATGCTCGGCGTCGGCGTGCAGGCTGCCGTGCTGCTGCCCGCGCTGCGGCGGACCGGATTCCGGTTCCGCTGGCGGTGGGGCTGGGACCGGCGGCTGTCGGAGTTCGGCGGCCTGGCGTTCTGGGTGCTGCTGTACGTGGCGCTCGGTTTCGTCAGCATGATGGTGTTGACCAGGGTCGCGACGAACGACGACGGCGCGATCACGGCGTACAACATGCAGTGGCTGATCGCCCAGGTGCCGTACGGCGTGCTCGGCGTGTCGCTGCTGACCGCGTTGATGCCGAAGATGAGCCGTGCCGCGGCGGCGAACGACAACGACTCGCTGGTCGGCGACCTGTCGTTCGGCAACCGGATGTCGGCGATCCTGCTGATGCCGTTCAGCGCGCTGATGACGGTCGCCGGCGTCTCGATCGGTCTGGCCTTGTTCTCGTTCGGCGAGTCGGGCCACGAGGGTGGCGAGTCGATCGGCACGGCGCTGGCGCTGTCCGCGTTCGGGCTGGTGCCCTACGCGATCACCCTGCTCCAGCTGCGGGTGTTCTACGCGATGAAGGACGCCCGGACGCCCACGCTCATCCAGGCGATCATCGTGGCGGTGCGGATCGCTCTGCTGTACGGGTTCCTGGCGTTCTCGCCGCCCGGGAAGCTCGCGGTCGGCGTGTCGATCGCGATGTCGCTCAGCTTCGTGGTCGGCGCGTTGGTGGGTCAGCTGTGGCTGCGCATCCGGCTCGGCCGACTGCGCACCGGTTACACAGCGTGGACGATCTGCCTCACGGTCGTGGCGTCCGCGATCGCGTTCGGAGCAGCCACCGGACTGGCGTGGCTCGCCGTCCGCGTACTGGGAATCGAGTCCCGCTTCGTGGGTGCGTGGGTGGAAGTCGCGATCCAGGCGATCGTCGGACTGCCGCTGACTTTCCTGTTGCTGGCCCTGTTCCGAGTACCCGAAGTAAAGCCGGCGGTCGCCAAGATCAGTCGTTTGGTGGGGCGGCGATGACCCCTGTGGCAAGCCTCTTTCACGTACCCTCGGCCCCGTGAGCAGCGGTCCGATCCAGAACACCTCGCTGGTGCCCGGCGGGGTGATCGGCGACGGCCGGTACCGGCTGCTGGCGCAGTCCGGTGTGGACCGCAGGTGCGACGCGCACCTGTGGCGGGCGCGGGACGGCCAGCTCAACCGGGACGTGGCGTTGACCATCCTGGTGGGCAGCGCGGCCGACCACGCCGCGGCGGCGCGGGCCAAGCGGACCGCGGAACGCGCGATGCACGCGGCCAGCTTCACCCATCCCGGTGTGTCCCGGGTGATCGACGTGCTGACTCCCGGTGCCGGGATCAAGCCCGAAGAGGGCATCCTCGCCGTGATCGTGGCCGAGTGGACCCAGGGCACCGATCTGATGGACCTGATCGCCGAGGGGCCGTTGCCGGCGGGTGCGGCGACGCGGCTGCTCGGTCCGTTGGGCGCGGCGATCGAGGGCGCGCACCACGCCGGTCTGGTGCTCGGCGCCGACCACCCGCACCGGATCCGCGTGACGTCCGACGGACGGCTGCGGTTGGCGTTCCCCGGTCCAAGGCCGGATGCGATCGCGCGGGACGACGTCAAGGGCCTGGGCGCGATCCTGTACCTGTTGCTGACCGGGAAGTGGGCGTTGCCGGACGGTCCGGACGGCGTGCCGGCCGCGCCGACGGGGCCGGACGGTTCGGTGCTCGCGCCGAGCGCGCTGCACCCGTACGTGCCGCACGAGCTGTCGTCGGTTGCCGTGCGGAGCCTGGAGGACACCAGCGTCGGCGGCATCCGGACGAGCGCCGCGATCCTCCAGGTGCTGGACCAGATCGCCCAGTCCGAGGCGCAGACCGCGCTGATCGAGCCGGTCCAGGACGACGGCGCGGTGTGGACCACGCAGCGGCCGGCGCACGACAAGGGCCGCAAGCGGAAGCTGCTGATCAGCGTGGCGGTGCTCGCGGTGGCGACGCTGGCCGTGATCGTCTGGCTGGGCATGCAGATCGTGAGCTTCTTCAGCGACGAGCCGGCCGGCAACGGCGGGCCGACGGTGGTGATCGGCCAGTCCAACCCGCCGGGCGAGAGCGGCCAACCCGCACCGCCCGCGCCCCAGCCGGCCGGTCCCGTGCAGCCCGCGTCGGTCGGCGTGTACGACGTGACCAACCAGCCGGACAACGCCAACCGGGCGAACCGCGCGGTCGACAACAACCCGACCACGGTGTGGCAGACGGAGAACTACTTCCAGCCGTTCCCGGCGTTGAAGCCGGGGATCGGGCTGATGGCGGGGTTCGCCGAGCCGGTGAAGCTCGCGTCGGTGACGATCACGTCGCCCAGCGCGGACACGATGGTGGAGATCCGGGTCGCCGGCGCACCGGGCGCGCCACTGACCGAGACCAAGGTCATCGCCACCGCGACCCTGTCCGCCGGCCAGACCCAGATCCAGCTGAACGACCACGACCCGACCCAGCACGTGCTGGTGTGGATCACGAAGCTCTCGGGCAGCGGCAAGAACAACAAGTCCGAGATAGCGGAACTCGTCTACACCCGCGCCCAATAAGCGCCGTGGGTCAGGTGCGGATCGCGTAGCTGCCCAGGGTCGGTTCGAGCAGGTCGAAGACGCGCTCCGCGGCACGGGTGACGGTGGCGGCGATGTGCGGGTTGTCGTGTCCCTCCACGGTCAGCCGCAGCGCCTCCCCGAACAGCAGCCGGTGCGCCGCGCCCAGCTGGGTGGCGACCGCCCTCGGCGTGATGTCGTCGGGCTCGGCGGCGGTTTCCGCGGTCAAGGTCGCGGCCAGGGCTTCCTCGCGCGTCTCGTGCAGTTCACGCAGGCGCGCGGTGAGGGTGGGGCTGTCCACGATCATCCGGGCGAACGGCTGACCCGAGAAGCCGATCACCGGGTCGTGCCCGGCCGCCGCGCGCATGAACGCCGCACGCAGCGCCGCCAACGCCGACTCGCCGACACCCCGCGCGGCCACCGTGCGGGCCAGGCCGGCGGTGAACTCCTCGTGCTGGTCGAGGGCCAGGTCCTCTTTGCGCGCGAAGTAGTTGGTCACGGTCTTCTTCGCCACCCGCGCGGCCTCCGCGATGTCGGCGATGGTCGTCTCCTCGAACCCCCGCTCGATGAACAGCCGGGTGGCGTGGTCGGAGATCAGCTGGCGCGTCTCCTGCTTCTTCAGCTCCCGAAGGCCGGGGTTTGTGCTGGTCATGGACCTACCCTGGCAGATTTTTACGTCGGAGGCAAACTTCTCCTTGACGTTTCGTAGTACGAGGCTATAATTACACTCGTAGCAAGCCACCACGGAGGAGAACACCTTGCGCCGAGAGCACCCAGGCCGTCGCCCGACCCGCGTCACCCACCAGCCGTTCCCCGGCAAGCAGCAGCCGACCAGGCCCACCCGGGCCACCGGCGTGCCGCGCCGTCGCTCGTACTGACCGACCCCACCCCAGGAGAAACCACTTGATCACCAGGTCCACGCTGTCCCTCAACGTCGACGACGTCACCGCGTCGAGCGACTTCTTCACCACCCATTTCGGCTACACGCAACAGATGGCGGCCGACGGCTTCGCCTCGCTGAGCCACGAGGGCGCGGTCGACATCGTCCTGCTGCGCCGGGGCGTCGAAGTGCTGCCCGAGGGCTTCCGCGACCAGCACGCGGCCGGTCTGATCGTCGCCTTCACCGTCGACGACCTCGCGGCGGAGCACGACCGGCTCCGCGCGGCGGGCGTCGAGATCACCATGCCGCTGCGCGAGGAGTCGTGGGGTGAGCGCCTGTTCCAGGTGACGGACCCGAACGGCGTCATCGTCCAGCTCGTCGAGTGGGCGAACTTGTGACGCGGGGTCGTGGCGGGCGGCTCCGGCGGGGTCGCCCGCCCACCGCGGAGCGGCGAATTCGACCTCGGTGAGGCGACCCCGCCCGCGACGCCGGAAGCGGACCCTTCCACCACAGCCGATAGGCTCCCCGGCGTGACCGCCGCAGCCAGCTCGGACGCAGACCTCATCGCGGCACACGCCGCGGGTGACCCACACGCCTTCTCCGAGCTCGTGCGCAGGCATCGGGATCGCATGTGGGCGGTCGCGCTGCGCACCCTGCGCGATCCCGAAGAGGCCGCGGACGCCCTGCAAGAGGCGTTCATCTCGGCCTTCCGGGCGGCGGGGAGCTTCCGCGCCGAGTCCCAGGTCACCACCTGGCTGCACCGAATAGTCGTGAACGCCTGCCTCGACCGGATGCGCAGGCGCCAGACCAGGCCGACGGTCCCGCTGCCCGAGGCAGGCCCTGGTGAGCCCGTCGCACCGAGGGACGCGATGGCCGAACGGGAGACCCGGCTGGTCGTCCAGGCCGCTCTCCTCGAACTTCCGGAGGAGCAGCGCGCCCCCATCGTGCTGGTCGACGTGGAGGGGTACTCCGTCGCCGAAACGGCCCAGCTCCTGGGTATCGCGGAGGGCACCGTGAAGTCGCGCTGCGCCCGCGGGAGGGCCAAGCTGGCCAAAGTTCTGGGTCACCTCCGGAACCGGAGTGCAGATGCGAACGTCCCAATGAACGATGTGCAGGTGCAACAGGGACGTCAGTTGGAGGAACGATGACCGGCAATGAGCGGCGTTCAGGGCCGCCGTGGTCCGTCGACCTGCTGGCTGATCTGCACGCGGGGGCTCTGGACCCGCGGGCCGAGGCCGAGCTTCGGCCACTGGTCGAGAACGACCCCGAGGCGCGGGAGATCCTGGCGGCACTCGACGCCACGCTGGAAGACCTGCACGACATGCCGCCGATCCCCATGCCGCGCCACGTGGCCGAACGGATCGACGCGGCGCTCGCCGAAGAGGCACGCCCGACCGCCCCGGTGATCGACTTCGCGCAGGCCAAGGCTCGCCGCAACAAGCGGCTCGGCTGGGGTGCGGGCTTCCTCGCCACGGCCGCGGTCGCCATCGGTGTCGCCGTGGTGGCGATCCCGAAGGACACGACCGCGGGTGACGGCGGCATGGCCCAGAAAGACGCGACGTCGACCCCGGTCACGGGCAGCGCGGCGCCGCCCGGCGATCGGATGCCGGCGGTGCGCGGCCAGAACTTCGGCCCGGTGATCGGCGACGTGCTCAAGGCGCAGAACTACGGCCCACTGGAGAACCAGGACCAGCTGGCCGGCTGCCTGCGCGGCGCGAACGTCACGGCGGGCAAGCCGCTCGGGGTCAGCCCGATCACGCTGGACGAGAAGCCGGCCGTGATGGCGATCCTGCCCGGTGGCTCGCCCGGCGCGTACCGGATCGTGGTGGTCGACCCGGCCACGTGCGGCCCGGACAACCCCGACGGCGTGCTGGCGAACAGCGTCATCAACCCGTAGTCCGGCTCGCCCCGGGACCCGTAGTCCAGCTCACCCCGGGACGCGGAATTACCGCGCCCTACGATCCGTTGTGCGAAGTGCCGGGCCGGGTTGATCCCGGCCCGCAAGCGACTAACGGAGGTCGAGGGTGTCGGACGTTCGGAACCTGATCGTCGTGGGATCGGGGCCCGCCGGGTACACCGCGGCGGTCTACGCCGCGCGGGCCCAGCTCGAACCGCTGGTGTTCGAGGGCTCGCAGTACGGCGGCGCGCTGATGACCACGACCGAAGTCGAGAACTACCCCGGTTTCCGCGACGGCATCATGGGCCCCGACCTCATGGAGCAGATGAGGGAGCAGGCCAAGCGCTTCGGCGGCGAGCTGCGCTCCGAGGACGTGGAGTCGGTGGAGCTCGACGGCCCGGTCAAGTACGTCACCGCCAACGGTCAGCGGTACGCCGCCCGCGCGGTCGTGCTGGCCATGGGCGCGGCGGCGCGCTACCTGCACGTCCCCGGTGAGCAGGAGCTGCTCGGCCGCGGCGTGTCGGCGTGCGCGACGTGCGACGGCTTCTTCTTCCGCGACCAGGACATCGCCGTGATCGGCGGCGGCGACTCGGCGATGGAGGAGGCGACGTTCCTGACCAAGTTCGCCCGGACCGTCACGATCATCCACCGCCGCGAGGAGTTCCGCGCCTCCAAGATCATGCTGGAGCGCGCGCGGAGCAACGAGAAGATCAAGTGGCTGCTGAACGCCGAGGTGGTCGAGGTGCTGGGCAGCGGTTCGGTGTCCGGCGTGACGACCCGCGACACGCGGACCGGCGACGTGACCGAGCACGCGTTCACCGGATTCTTCGTCGCCATCGGCCACGACCCGCGCAGTGAGCTGGTCAAGGGCCAGGTCGAGGTGGACGGCGAGGGTTACGTCCAGGTCGTCGGCCGGACGACGCACACGAACGTGGACGGCGTGTTCGCCGCGGGCGACCTCGTCGACCACACCTACCGCCAGGCGATCACCGCCGCCGGGTCGGGCTGCGCCGCCGCGATCGACGCGGAGCGCTGGCTCGCCGAACACGGGTCCGAAGAGGCCTCGATCGCGTCCGAGCACGTCGGCGGCGGCTACGGCGACCCCGTCTCCACCAGCTGAACCACTTCTTTCCCGAGGGAGAAACAACATGGCAGGGTCCACCGTGGTCACGTCCGCCAAGACGTTCGCCGAAGACGTGCTGACCAGCGAGAAGCCGGTTCTGGTCGACTTCTGGGCGACCTGGTGCGGCCCGTGCAAGATGGTCGCCCCGGTGCTGGAGGAGATCGCCGCCGAGCACGCCGAGAAGATCACCGTCGCCAAGCTCGACATCGACGCGAACCCGTCGATCGCGCGGGACTACCAGATCATGTCGGTGCCGACCCTGATCCTGTTCCAGGGTGGTGTCCCGGTGAAGCAGATCGTGGGCGCCAAGCCGAAGGCCGCGTTGCTGAAGGACCTCTCCGACGTCCTGTGAACGCGCAAGCCCGAGTGACCCGTCCGTCTTCCCGGAAGGCGGACGGGTCACTCGTTTGTGGACAGTTGACCACTCGCAGTAGCCCCGTCCCTGGCATCGGCGCGAGCAAGGCACAATAGGGCGTCAAGTTCGCGTCGACGGATGTCGGCGCCTTAGTGAGCGAGGGGTGCATGCCGCTACTCCGCCGCGGGGATTTCGGTCCGGACGTCGCCGAGGTCAGGGCAACGCTGACGAAGCTCGGTCTGCTGTCCGATCCGCAGCCGTCCCAGGTGTTCGACCTGCCGGTCGAGCATGCTGTGCGCGCGTTCCAGCAGCGGCGGGGTCTGATCACCGACGGTGTCGTCGGCCCGGCCACCTACCGCGCGCTGCGCGACGCGACTTACCGCCTCGGCGACCGGCCGTTGGCGTTCCTGATGGCGCAGCCGGTGACCGGTGACGACGTGTCGGCCCTCCAGGAGCGCCTGCTGGAGCTGGGTTACGACGCCGGGCGGGCCAACGGCGAGTTCGGTCACCAGACCGAGCTGGCCCTGCGGAGCTTCCAGCGTGACTACGGGCTGATCGTGGACGGCATGTGCGGTCCCGACACGGTGCGTGCGCTGCGCCAGTTGCAGCCCAAGGTGCGCGGCGGCCGGCCGGTGTTCCTGCGCGAGCAGGAGCGGGTGCGGCGGGCCGGGCCGAGGCTGTCCGGGAAGCGCATCATCATCGACCCGGGTCACGGCGGCGACGACCGCGGTGTCGAGGTCGACGGCGTGTCCGAGGCCGACGTCATGCTCGACCTGGGTCGGCTGCTCGAAGGCAAGATGGCCGCCACCGGGATGGAGGCCCTGCTCACGCGCGGGCCGAACAACAACCCGGACGAGGGCGAGCGGGCGCGGTTCGCGAACGAGGCGGGCGCCGACCTGATCCTGTCGCTGCACGCCGACCGCAACGCGTCGCCGTTGGCGTCCGGGGTGGCGACGTTCCACTTCGGGACGGGCAACGGCACGTCGTCCACGGTCGGTGAGGCGCTGGCCGGGTTCATCCAGCGGGAGATCGTGGCGCGGACCGGGATGCTGGACTGCCGGACGCACCCGAAGACGTGGGACATGCTCCGGATGACCCGCTGCACGGCGGTGCGCGTCGAGGTCGGCTACCTGACCAACGACGGCGACCGGCAGCGGCTGGCGAACCCGTCGTTCCGGGACGTGGTGGCCGAGGGCATCCTGGTCGCGGTGAAGCGGCTGTACCTGTTGGGCAAGGACGACCAGCCGACCGGCACGTTCACGCTGGACGACCTGCTGCGGCACGAAGTGGCCACCGGCAAGATCCGCTGACTTGACCACCGGTCAAGGTCGCGGCCGACGTGGTCCCTTGAGGTGGATTCTCGGCCTGAGCAGCACTTATGCGCTCAGGAAACGCTAGCTTCGGCCGCTATGGGACTGCGATCGACGCCGTTGCGGCTGACCACCGTGCGCACCAGGGAGTTGGGCGAGGAGCTTCGGCAGGCGAGGGTCCGGACCAGGGCACGAGCCGAGAAGGTGTCCCGGTCGCTGGGCTGGTCGGCGAGCAAGCTCAGCCGGATCGAGCACGGCGAGCGCGGCGTCGACGACCTGGACCTCGGTTCTCTCCTCGGCCAGCTGAATGTCGACATAGCGACCCGAGAGCGCATCCGGTTCCTGGCCGGCGAACGGGACCTCGGCAGCTTCCTGAGGTCCCACGACGGAACGCTCTCCGACAACCTGCTGAGCTTGATCATCCACGAGCGCGCCGCCCTGACCATGCACAAGTACGAGCCCATGGTGATCCCCGGCTTGCTGCAAACCGTCGACTACGCGCGAACGATGATCGAACTCAACGGTGTCGAAACCCCGGACGAGGTGCAACCGCTGGTCGAGGCGCGGATGAGGCGCCAGACTGTGCTGACCTCCCAGAACCCGCCGGGGGCGGTGTTCTACATCCATGAGGTCAGCCTGCTTCGCGGCGTCGGCGGCAACAAGGTCATGCACGACCAGGCGATGCGGTTGAGGTTCATGTGCGACTGGCCTCGGCTGGTCCTGCGAGTGATCCCGATGTCGGCGCCCGGCCACCCCGTGCTCGCCGCCGGGTTCAACCTGATGACCTTCGCGCGACCGGTGAAGCCGGTCGCCTACGCCGAAACAGACGTCGCCACCGTCTTCACCGAGGCTCCGGAGTCGATCAAGCACTACGAACGCAAGCGGAAGGTGCTCGCAAGCCTCGCTCTTGATGCGGAAGAATCGCGGTTCGTGTTCGCCCATTGGGCGGACTTCTACGACCTTCGAGAGGACCGCGATGTCGAAGGCTCCGACGTGGCGTAAGAGCAGCTACAGCACCGGCGGCCAGCAGGACTGCGTCGAGGTCGCCCACACCGAGCCGGGCGTGGCCGTCCGGGACTCGAAGAACACCGGCCCGACCCTGACGTTCCCTGAGAGCACCTGGCACGCGTTCCTCACTTGCCAGAACTTCTGAAAAAGTTCAGAATTGAGCCATGACGACCGAGGTGCAGTGGAGCCAGCTCCAGCGCGATCCCAAAAGCGTCGCCGCCCTCGCGGATGAAGGGGATGTCCGGGTCCGCCGCCGCGATGGCGCCGACCTGCTGTTGACACGTGAGGATCGTGTGCAGTCCGCTTCGGAGGGCTCGGTATCCGCGGCACGGGCGCTGAGGAACGTACTGGCGCACCTGCCGCACGACGTCGCCGCGAAGGCGTTGCTGGACGAGTTCCCCTGGGTCGACGTCCTTCCTGACAATGAGAAGGCCGAGTTCGTTGCGGATTTCGCGCGCGCGTTCCAGGCGTCCGCCGAACTCGGCGAGTGGTCGGTGTTGGCGCAGACCGTCCGGGAATGGCGGAGCACTGCGGCCATCCACGCGGATCCGGTCTTGGCCGCGCAGCTCACCGGCCCGGTGGACGACGACTTCGGGCCCGTCCCCGCCCCAACGGAAAGCTGAGGCATGCCCGCGAAACGTGGCGATCGTGTTGCGCCGCCTGGACGCCCCGGACACTGGGAAACGCGGTTCGCCACGTCGGAGGCGGCCAAGGGCTGGGAAGAGCTCTGCCAGTCCGCGCGGTCGAACACCTGGGAGGCGTGGGTCGTGCTGACCGAGCGCCCGATCACGCCGGAGAACCCGGCTCGACAACACCGACTCAAAGGCGGGTACGCCACCCGAGAGGTCCGTGGACGGATGCTCGTCCAGTGGCAGTACGAAGTCACCGCTGGAGGGCGAATCTGGTACTGCCCTGACCAGGAGAACCGCATCGTCTGGGTCATGGCGGCGGGTACCGGGCACCCGAAGGCGACCGAATAGGTCGGCTACCAGTCCGCCAGCACGTCGAGCACGTCGGCGACCGCGTCCTCGTCGTCCGAACGGTTCTGTGCGCGCAGGTCGAGCATGAGATCGGTCAGCTCGTCGACCAGGCGTTCCGCCGGGACGCCCTCGGCCTGCCACCCGTCGAGCAGTGTGCGAATCTTCTCGAAGTCCCGCGATCCCTCGATGATCGCGAGTACCTTGCGCTGGATCTCCACCCCCATGTCCACAAGTCGATCTTATTGGCCGGCGCCCGCCGGTGAGGAGCACGATGGAGTTCTACCGCCTCGATCCCGAGGTCGCCGGCGCGTTGGACGAAGGGACCGTCATCGACGCCGCGGCACACCCGCCGCGCATCGAAGCGGTGCACTACGAGATCAGTGACTGGTCCGGCGACGACCTCATCGAAGCGTTCCCGGTGTACCTCGTCACCGACGACCTGGCCGACGTGCTGGTCGACAGCGGTCTCGACGCGTTCCGGATCCGCCGGGCCACGGTGACGCTCTCCGAAGAGGCACAGGAGCTGCTGGACGGCAAGGAGCTGCCGACCTTCCACTGGCTCGAAGTGACCGGTCAGGCCGGCGTGGACGACCTCGGCGTCACCGACCAGGGTCAGCTCATCGTGAGCGAGCAGGCGCTCGAACTCATCCAGGCCGGCACGTTGGAGAACTGCGAAGTCGACCGCTTCTAAACGCCGTAAGACCCGCCGAGGCGCTCAGCCCACGGGCGCCTTCCACGGGATTCCCGGCAGCACGTGCCCGGTCTCCAGCAGCGACTTCAGGTTCGACAGCACCGCCGCCCAGCCGGACGCCGCCTGCGCGCTCTCCGCCTCGGCCAGCCCGGCGTGCGTCACGGTCAGCCGCACGATCGCCCCGTGCGGCTCGACGCGGAACGTCACGGTGGACGTCGCCGACGGCTCGGCCGGGTCGGCCCACGTGACCACCAGGCGGCGCGGCGGGTCGGCCTCGACGACCTCGCCCACCACGTCGTCCACCTCCGACCCGTCGACGCGCCGGTGCGACCACGTCGAGCCGACCTGCCAGTCGGAGATGTTGCGCCGCCCCCAGTACTCGGCCGTCACATCGGCGTCGGTCAACGCCTCCCACACCCGCTCGGGCGTGCTCTCGATGTACGTCACGTACACGAAATCCGGCTTCACCGGTTCCTCCGCTCGTCGTTTCACGTCACTGAGCAGCCTCAACCGGGGCCGCTCGAACTTGTCGATCCACCGCTCCTGCACCTCGTGCAGCGGCACGGGGTTGAGGTAGTGCAACTTCTCCCGGCCACGGCGGACCGTGGTGACCAGGTTCGCCGCCTCCAGCACGCCCAGGTGCTGGGTGAGCGACTGCCTGGTCATGCCGACGCGCGCGCACAGCTCGCCAAGCGTTTGCCCGTTCTCCTCGTGGAGCCGGTCCAGCAGGTAGCGGCGGGTGTCGTCGGCCAGGGCTTTGAAGACCTTGTCCACGCCCCACCTTATGCAGGTATTTACCTGCACGTCAACGCACGCCGATAAACCCGCAGGTCAGAGCGGAAATCACACGGGTCGGAAGCTCGGCTCCGCGGTGGAAACAGTCACCGAGTTGAGCAGCTGCTCCAGCGCCGCCTCCACGTCTTCCTTCCAGGAGGACGCGCTGCGCAGCTCGAGCCGCAACCGCGGCCAGCGGGGGTGGGGACGGACCGTCTTGAAGCCCACCTGCAACAGGAAGTCGGCCGGCGTGACGCAACACTGAGGGCCTTCGTCCGGCCGGTTGTCGCCGAACGCCTCGATCGCCTTCACGCCACGCCTGGTGAGGTCCTTCGCCACCGTCTGCACCAGCACCCGGCCGAGGCCGCCGCCGCGGAACTCCGGCAGCACCTCCACGCCCGTCATCAGCACCGCGTCGGCGCTGGCCGGTGACGTGGGGAACGCCAACGAACGGGGCACGGCCGCCGGCGGCGCGTAGAAGGCGGAACCGGCGGGTATCCCGTCGACGTAGATGATCCGGCCGCAGGAGCCCCACTCCAGCAGCACGCTGGAGACCCAGGCTTCCTTCTCGAACTCGGTGTCCCCGAACTCCTCGGCCTGCTCCTTCAGGTGCGGCGCGAGCTCCCAGAACACACACGTCCGCGCATGTTTGGACAGGTGCTCCAGGTTGTCCAAGGTGACGCCCACAACACGACGCGACACCCCGACCTCCAAGCCCCCGGATACATCCCCTCACGAGGATAGGCGGATGTGACCCCCGCCCGGAAGGCAGATGCCCCGAACGGGACGGCCGTTACACTCGGGCGGGAACAAACCCGCCGGTAACAGCCACCTACGGAGTTTCCCGTGAACCTACCCGGACAGCCTCCCAAGCAGGGAGCCAGAAGCCTTGATCCCCACCTGCGCCGGTACGCGGCGCGGACGGCGGGCATGACGGCATCGGAGATCCGGGCACTCTTCGCGGTGGCGAGCAGGCCGGAGGTGGTATCCCTGGCGGGCGGGATGCCCCACCTGGCAGCACTGCCGCTGGACTCCCTCAGCGCGGAAGTGGCGGACGTGATCGCCACCGAGGGCCTGGTCGCCCTCCAGTACGGCAGCGCGCACGGCGTCCCCGAGTTGCGCGAGCAGATCTGCGAAGTGATGGCGCTGGAGGGCATCAACGCCCACCCGGACGACGTCGTGGTGACGGTCGGTTCCCAGATGGGGCTCGACATGGTCACCCGCATCTTCTGCGACCCCGGTGACGTGGTGCTGGCCGAGGGCCCCTCGTACGTGGGCGCGCTCGGGTCGTTCGCCGCCTACCAGGCGCAGGTCGTGCACGTCGGCATGGACGCGGACGGCCTGATGCCAGAGGCGTTGCGTGAGGCCATCGCGTCCGTCGAACGGGCCGGCCGGCGGATCAAGTTCCTCTACACGATCCCGAACTTCCACAACCCCGCCGGCGTGACGCTCGCCGTCCAGCGCCGGGCCGAGGTGCTGGACATCTGCCGCACGCACGGCATCCTCGTGGTCGAGGACAACCCGTACGGGCTGCTCGGCTTCGACGGCACCACGTACCCCGCGCTGCGGGCGAGCGACCCGGACAACGTGGTCTACCTCGGGTCGTTCTCCAAGACGTTCGCGGCGGGTCTGCGGGTCGGCTGGGTGCTGGCGCCGCACGCCGTGCGGGAGAAGCTGGTGCTGGCCGCCGAGTCCGCCACGCTGTGCCCGCCCACGCTCAACCAGCTGATCGTGTCGCGCTACCTGTCGACGCACGACTGGAAGGGCCAGATCAAGACCTACCGCGAGGCCTACCGGGAACGGCGTGACGCGGCGATCTCGTCGCTGGAGCAGCACATGCCGCTTGGTTCCACGTGGAACAAGCCGACTGGCGGGTTCTACGTGTGGGTCACCGTCCCGGAGGGCATCGACACCAAGGCGATGCTGCCGCGGGCGATTACCCAGCGCGTCGCGTACGCGTCCGGCACCGGCTTCTACGCCGACGGTCTCGGCAGCCGCCAGCTCCGGATCTCGTACTGCTACCCGACGCCCGAACGCATCCGCGAGGGTGTGCGGCGGCTGGCGAACGTCATCAAGGACGAGATCGAGCTGCACGAGACGTTCGGTCCCACGGTCGGCCGCGCGGTCTCCGGTCCGCACAGCCCATCGCCCGACACCGCGTGATCAGGAGTAGAGAGTTGTCCAACCGCTGGGTCGCAGTCCTGTCCGGGGGCCTTTCGCACGAGCGGGAGGTGTCGTTGCGATCCGGTCGCCGGCTGTCCGCCGCCCTCCGCTCGGCCGGTCTGGTCGTGGAGGAGTGGGACGCCGACCGCAACCTGCTCACGCGGCTCAAGGAACACCGGCCGGACGCCGTGGTGGTCGCGCTGCACGGCGGTGAGGGCGAGAACGGGTCGGTGCAGACGATCCTGGAGCTGACCGGCGTGCCGTTCGTCGGCACGGACTCGCGGGCGTGCCGACGGGCGTGGGACAAGCCGACCGCCAAGGCCGAGCTGGCGCGGGCAGGGCTGGCGACGCCGGAGTGGGCCGTGCTGCCGCACGCGACGTTCCGGGAGCTGGGCGCGCAGCCGGTGCTGGACGCGATGGTGGAACGGCTCGGGCTGCCGTTGATGCTCAAGCCGGACCAGGGCGGCTCGGCGCTGGGCGCCCAGGTGGTGCGTGACGCGGCCGACCTGCCGGCCGCGATGGTCGGCTGCCTGGCGTACGGGAACACCGTGCTCGCCGAGCGGTACGTGGAAGGCGTCGAAGTGGCCATCGCGGTGGTCGACGGTCCGGACGGGCCGTACGCCCTGCCGCCGGTGGAGATCGTGCCGGAGAACGGCGTCTACGACTACACCGCCCGGTACACCGCCGGCCTCACCGACTTCCACGCGCCGGCGCGGTTGGACGAGAAGGCGGCGCAGGCCGTCGGCGAACTCGCGGTGTCGGCGCACCGGCTGCTGGGTCTGCGCGACGTGTCGCGGACCGACGCGATCGTGGCGGCGGACGGCACGGTGTACTTCCTCGAAGTGAACGTGTCGCCCGGTTTGACCGAGACCTCGTTGCTGCCGATGGCGGTCGAGGCGGCGGGGGAGTCGCTCGGCGAGATCTACGCGGGGCTCGTGGAGCGCGCTGTCGAGCGTTAAACCCTCTTACTTACTGGTGACGGCCCGTGTCCATTTGGACGCGGGCCGTCATCGTCACCGTGACGTAAGGCCCTGGGGTGATCCCTTGCGGGCCAAACGTATCCGATTTGTCCGATTTTTTCGTTGCTCCCGGCAACCTATTCCGGGGACCTATTTCGCTGCACAGCGTCGGGTGACATGAGCTGAATAATGCGTTCGAGGTCGTCCACGGACCCGAACTCGACCACGATCCGGCCCTTCCGCTGACCCAACTCGACCTTCACCCGGGTGTCGAAGTTGTCCGACAGCCGCTCCGCCAAGTCCTGGAGACCGGGCGCCTGGATCTGCTTGCGCCGGACCGGCTTCGCCTTGGCGGGCTCGGCGCTCTTGGCGAGAGTCACCGCTTCCTCGGTCGCGCGGACCGACATGCCCTCGGCGACGATCCGGGTGGCCAGCTCCTCCTGCGTGCCGGGATCCTCGATGCCGAGCAGCGCCCGGGCGTGACCGGCGGACAGCACGCCCGCCGCGACCCGCCGCTGCACGGGGAGGGGGAGCTTCAGCAGCCGGATGGTGTTGGTGACGACCGGGCGGCTGCGGCCGATGCGGTCGGCCAGCTCCTCGTGCGTCACGCCGAACTCCTCCAGCAGCTGCTGGTAGGCGGACGCCTCTTCCAACGGGTTCAGCTGGACGCGGTGGATGTTCTCCAGCAGCGCGTCGCGCAGCATCACGTCGTCGGCGGTCTGCCGGACGATCGCCGGGATCGTCTTCAGCCCGGCCAGCTGGGTCGCCCGCCACCGCCGCTCGCCCATGACGAGCTCGTAGGTGTCCGCCCCGGTCGCCCGCACCACGATCGGCTGCATGAGCCCGAACTCGCGGATCGAGTGCTCCAGCTCGCGCAGCGCCTCTTCGTCGAAGACCTGCCGCGGCTGCTTCGGGTTGGTGCGGATCGACGTGACCGGCAGCTCCTGGTACACCGCGCCGGCCACCTCCCCGGAGGGTGGGGAGTCGGACTGCGCAGGGGATGACGAGCCGTTGGGCACCGCCCGCAGGGGTGTCGCCGCCGGTGTCCCCGGAGGCGGTCCACTGGGGATCAGGGCCGCGAGCCCGCGGCCTAGGCCACCCTTGCGCTGTTCCGTCATGCCGTTCCCATCTTCGCGCCGAACTCGGCGATCTCCCGTGCCGCGTCGAGGTAGCTCATCGCACCCCGTGAGCCGGGATCGTAGGCGAGCACCGTCTGACCGAATCCTGGTGCCTCGGAGACCTTCACGCTGCGCGGGATCACCGTTTTGAGGACCGTGTCGCCGAAGTGGCCGCGCACCTCGCTGGTCACCTGGTCGGCCAGCTTCGTCCGGCCGTCGTACATGGTGAGCAGGATGGTGGACACGTTCAGCGCCGGGTTCAGGTGCGCCTGGACGAGCTCGATGTTGCGCAGCAGCTGCCCCAGTCCTTCCAGCGCGTAGTACTCGCACTGGATCGGGATCAGCACCTCCTGCGCGGCGACCATCGCGTTGACGGTCAGCAGGCCGAGCGACGGCGGGCAGTCGATGAACACGTAGTCCGGCTGGATCGGGTCCAGCGCCTCGGGGCTCAGCGCCTCCTTCAGCCGTGACTCGCGGGCCACCATCGACACGAGTTCGATCTCCGCGCCGGCGAGGTCGATCGTGGCGGGCACGCAATAGAGGTTCGGGGACGCGGTGCTCACCTGGGCGGCCTCGGCGACCGACATCTCACCGATCAGCACCTCGTACACGGACGGCGTGCCGGAGCGGTGGTCGACGGCCAGCGCGGTGCTCGCGTTGCCCTGCGGGTCGAGGTCGATGACGAGGACCTTCAACCCGTGGATGGCGAGCGCGGCGGCCAGGTTCACCGTGCTCGTGGTCTTGCCGACGCCACCCTTCTGGTTGGCGACCACCATGACGCGGCGCCAGTCCGGGCGGGCGAGTTGGAGGGAGTCGGGGTGCAGGACGCGGGTGGCGCGTGCCGCTTCTTCCGCGATGGGGGTCCACACGGTGTTGTCTCCTGCCGGTTCCACGTTGTCAGTCGAGTCTGCGTTGCCTGCCGGGCGGAGCACTTCGCCTGCGCCCACCGCACCTTCGGGCTCGGTTTCACGTGAAACACCGGCCGCTTGGAACACGGGTTGCAGGGGGTCGGGGTACACGTTCACCGAACCTTCCTTCCGCGACGCTCGCCTTGACGGCGGCTCGCCTGCTCGTCGCGCTCCACGAGCACGACCGTCGTCGGCTGTTCGAGGACTTCGCCACCGCAGGTGATGACGCGCGGCCGGACACCTCCGGCTCTGCGCACCGCCTCGGCGTCACGTTCGAGTTCTTCCGCCGCGCTCTCGCCCTTGAGAGCGACCAGACGTCCACCGGGCCGCAGCAGTGGAATGCACCACCGCGTCAGCCGTTCCAGCGGGGCCACCGCACGAGCTGTCACGACGTCACTGCCGGACAGTTGGTCGAGCACCGGCCCTTCCTCGGCTCGTCCGCGGATCACGGTGACATCGAGGTCGAGTGCTTCGACGCACTCGGTCAACCACGCCACCCGTCGCGCCATCGGCTCCAGGAGCGTCAGGGCGAGATCCGGTCGTGCGATCGCCAGGGGGATGCCCGGCAAGCCCGCGCCCGAGCCTACGTCCACGACCCGCGAACCTTCGGGAAGCAACTCCGCGACGACCGCCGAATTCAGGATGTGGCGGTCCCAGAGCCGGTCGACCTCCCGGGGTCCGATGAGGCCGCGCTCCACGCCGTGCTCGGTGAGCAGTGCCGTGAAGGCGGCCGCCTTGTCGTAATGGTCACCGAAGACCTTCTTCGCGCGGTCTTCCACCTCTGCGGCCATGTCTCCATCCGGGACGTTTCACGTGGAACCACACACGACGCCGCCGGCGGCCGGTGTGGGCGATGGGGTCGGGCGTCTCGCCAGGAGGCGGTGAGCCCCGGGAGATGTGCCGGTCCCCACTATGACGGATCACCCCGGCGACACGCCAAATCGACGTGACGAGTTCACCGCGTTTCACGTGAAACTGTCGATCCGACCGTCCCTGGGCGACGTGCGGAGGAGTTCGAGCGCGTAGTCGACCGACTCGACGTGGTCGAGGTCCGGGACTTCGTCGAGCGGGAACCACGCCGCCTGGTCCGTGCTGCCGTCCACCTCGAAGGTGAGTTCGCCACCGATGACGTGTGCCTCGTACATGATCCGGAGGCGGTGGTAGTCGACCTGGACGCCGTTGCGCTCCAGCGGGCCGTGGACGTTCTGGATGCCGAGCAGCCGGTCGACCTCCGCGTGGTAGCCGGTCTCCTCGAACACCTCACGGATGACCGCGCGGTACGGGTCCTCGCCGTGGTCGACTCCGCCGCCCGGCAGGATCCACATCGGCCGGTCCGGGCCCAACCACCTGGACAGGAGCAGCCGACCGTCCTCGATGATCACGGCGTAGGCAGCGACACGAAGTTTTCGGATGATCTCAGTCATGCGGCGACCGTTTCACGTGAAACGCGGCGAGGGGAAGGTTTTCGATGTACTCGGTTCGACCGGGAGTGCTGAGCACCATGGGGCACCCGCACGACCTCCGGCATATCGCCGATCTGGCGGCGGCGGGGGTGGACGTCATCGTCTGCGCGTTGACGGAGACGGAGCTGGGTGAGCTCGCCCTGACAGGGGAGGGGGAGGCGGCACGGGACGCGGGGATGGCGTTCCACTGGGTGCCGATCCCGGACTTCGGTGTGCCGGCTGCCGCGCTGGAGTTGGACGCCGTGTTGGAGGAGATGCGTGCGGGCCGGCACGTCCTGGTCCACTGCTGGGGTGGGATCGGGCGGTCGTCGTTGGTGGCCGGTGCGCTCTTGGTGATGGACGGCGCGTCAGCCTCGGCGGCGTGGCAGGCGATCTCGGAGGCGCGGGAGCGGGACGTGCCGGAGACCGACGAGCAGCGGGCGTGGCTGAGCACGTTCGCGGCGGCGCGGTTCTGGGACGGGCAGGCGGCGACGTTCGACCAGGAAGCCGACCACGGGCTCGGCGACCCGGACGTGCGGCAGGCGTGGGCGGACCTGCTCCTGCCGTTGCTGCCCTCCGCGCCGGCGTCCGTGGTGGACCTCGGGTGCGGCACCGGCAGCCTCACCGCGTTGCTCGCTGAAGCCGGGCACGACGTGTGCGGGCTCGACCTGTCCGAGCGGATGGTCGACGCGGCACGGGCGAAGGTGGCCGGGGTCGAGTTCCGCCAGGGTGACGCCGGCCGCCCGCCGTACCCGCCGGAGTCGTTCGACGTGGTGCTCGTGCGGCACGTGCTGTGGGCGCTGCCCGACCCTGCCGCCGCGATCGAGCGGTGGCGCGCCCTCCTCAAGCCGGGCGGGTGCCTGGTGCTGATCGAGGGACGGTGGCACACCGGCTCCGGGCTCACCGCCGCCGACTGCGTCGCGCTGCTGGGGGAGGGGGACGTCCGGCCGCTGACCGACCCGGCGCTCTGGGGCCGGGAGATCACCGACGAGCGGTACCTCGTCCTGGCCCGCTGAAGCACAGGCCCGTTGAAGTACCCGCTGAACGAGAACGGCCCCGGCTCCCACAAGGGGGCCGGGGCCGTTTCACGTGAAACCACTCAGGGCTTCGGCAGCACCACTACGCGACGCTGCGGCTCCTCGCCCTCGCTCTCGCTGTGCACGCCGACCACCGTGGCAACGGCGTCGTGCACGACCTTCCGCTCGAACGGCGTCATCGCGTGCAGCCGCACCTTCTCGCCGGTGGCCACCACCTTCTCCGCCGTCGTCCGACCGAGGTCGGCCAGCTCGGCCCGACGCCCCGCGCGCCACCCGGCGATGTCCAGCATGAGCCGGCTGCGCACGCCGGTCTCCTGCTGCACCGCGAGCCGGGTCAGCTCCTGCAACGACTCCAGGACCGTGCCGCGGGTGCCGACCAGCTTCTCCAGGTCGTCACCACCGTCGATGCTCACGATCGCCCGACCCGCCTCGACGTCGAGGTCGATGTCGCCGTCGTAGTCGAGGAGGTCCAACAACCGCTCCAGGTAATCCCCGGCGATGTCGCCCTCCTGGACGAGCAGGTCCTCCGAACTCCCCGACCGCGCCGACGGGGCCTTTTCGACCTCGGGCGTGTCCACGTCGGCCGCCTGCAACGTCTCCGACACGATGTCTCCTCTCCAGGGTCAACGACGCTTCTTGTTGCCCTGCTTCTTGCTCGGGGATCGGTCTGGGCTCAGACCGGGAATCTCGGTGGACGGCTTCACGGTCCCGTTGGACTCGCTTCCGTCCGCTTGTGCCTCGGTCGACGCCGGCTGCTCGGCAGCGGGCTGCGCCCCTCGGGGCTGCGTGCTCGCGGGCTTGCGCGGCTGCGGCTTCTGACCGGGCCTCGGCTTGACCGTCGGCTTGGCGCCCGGCTTGGGCGCGAGCCCCTGGCGCTGCGTGGTCGCCTCGACCTTCTTCTGCTCTTCCTCGCGGTCGATGCGGTGGTACACGACGTACTGCTGGCCCAGCGTCCACGAGTTGTTGCTCAGCCAGTACAGCAGGATCGCGATGGGGAAGAAGAGGCCACCGACGAGGACGCCGATCGGGAACAAGTAGAGCGTCAGCTTGTTCATGATCGCGGTCTGCGGGTTGTCCATCGCAGCCTGCGTCTGGCGGGCCACCGAGTGGCGGGCGGTGAAGTGCGTGCCGATCGACGCCACGATCATCAGCGGGATCGAGACCAGCAGCACGCTGCTGCGCTCGGTGGCGAACGCCGCCAGCTCGTTCTCGGGCATCGTGATGAAGGTCGACAGGTTCGCGCCGAACAGCTTGGCGTTGACGAACGACTCCACGCCCTGGGCGTCGAAGAAGTACACCTCGCCCCAGCCGGGCTTGAACGAGCGCAGCACGTGGAACAGGCCGATGAACACCGGGATCTGCACCAGCATCGGCAGGCAGCCGCCCAGCGGGTTGACGCCGTGCTCCGACTGGAGCTTCTGCATCTCCTGCGCCTGGCGCTGCTTGTCGTTCGCATACTTCTTCTTGATCTTCTGGAGCTCCGGCGCGAACTCCTGCATCTTGCGCATCGAGCGGACCTGGCCGACGAACGGCTTGTACAGGATCGCGCGCAGCGTGAAGACGAGGAACACCACGGCGAAGGCCCACGCGAACCCGCTCGACTCGCCGAAGACGTGGCCGAACACCCAGTGCCAACACCACAGGATGAAGGACACCGGGTAGTAGATGAAGTTGAGCACTAGCTACTCCTCGGCAGGAAGGTCGGGGACCGCGTTTCGCCTCGGCGGAACCGGGTCCAGGCCACCAGGGTGCCAGGGTCCGCAGCGGCCCAGCCGGCGGAGGGTCAGCCAGGAACCGCGCAGCGCACCGTGGACGGTCAACGCTTCCACCGCGTACGCACTGCAACTCGGGTGGAAACGGCAGGTCGGGGGCAACGCGGGCGAGATGAACTTCCGGTAGAAGCGCACCGGCAGCAGCAGAGCCCGAACGACGGGACTCACCTGGACGGTCGTCATCGCAGCACCTTGTGCAGCGCCGCGTCGAGGTCACGGCCGAGTTCGGCGCTGCTCGCCTCGGCTGATGGTGCCAACGCGCGCACGACCAGCGAAGTTCCGGGCGGCAGCAGATCGAGCCGATCCCGGACGACGTGCCGGAGCCGGCGGCTCACCTGGTGCCGGACCACGGAGTTGCCCACGGCTTTGCTCACGACGAAGCCCACCTTGGACTGGTCCAAGGTGGGCTGCGCCGAGGTACGTGGTCCCGCCGAGGCGCTGTTCGATGCCGCCTCGGTGCCGACCGTCGTCGCTGTGCCTTCGGCCTCCGCCGCTGGTGCGACGGCGCCCGCTGTTTCGGCGGTCGCCGACGGCAGCAGGACGTGCACCACCAGCCGTGACCGACCGGCCCGGCGGCCTCGGCGGACCACCAGGCCGAAGTCCTGGCTGCGGGTCAGCCGATTGGCCGCCGGTAGCACGGCGCTACGGCGATCTAGGCGGACAGCTCTTTGCGGCCCTTGCCGCGACGCGCGGCCAGGATGGCGCGGCCGGCACGGGTGCGCATGCGCAGCCGGAACCCGTGCGTCTTCGCACGGCGACGGTTGTTGGGCTGGAAGGTGCGCTTACCCTTGCTCACGGTCGGACTCCCGGTGCTTAACTGCCAAGCAGGTCTGTGGTGTCCCCAGCCGAACAAGCCTTAGGCGCGCGAAAAGCACCCCACGCAAGCGGGAGACGGTACGAGGGTACGCAGCCCCGGGGGCGCGGTTCAAATCGGGGTCGCACCCGGGCACGGGGAGTGGCCGCGCACGTGCGTTAAAAGCTTGCGAGCCGGTACGCCTTGTGGCATGGCCCGCACCTTGTTAGCGTGCTGCCTTCGCGGGTAGACGCGGGCCGTGCCGACCAGGCGGGGCAGAGCCGCCGCCACGCGGACCGCAGGTGCTCGGGAGCAACGGGGGGACCGCTGCGCGCCGAGCCGCGTTCGTGCACAGTTGTGGATAACTCTGTGGATGCCTCTATTCTCCGTGTCCACGTCGTGGATGTTCCCGGGGACTGACCGCGGAGCCGTCACCGAGGGGAGGGGAGCGCGGAGGTGTCCGACCACCAGGCCGATTTGGGTCTCGTGTGGGAGCAGGTCGTGCAGGAGCTAGCCGCCAGCACGCTGTCTCCCCAGCAACGCGCATGGATGCGCGTGACCAGACCCATCGGGCTGCTCGACGGGACCGCCCTGCTCGCCGCGCCGAGCGACTTCGCGAAGGAAGCGATCGAGCGCGCGCTCCGCGAACCCATCACCGCGGCGCTGTCACGTCGCCTCGGCCGTGCGGTGTCGTTGGCCGTCAAGGTCGACTCGCCCGACCCTCCCGTGACCAAGCCCATCCCGGTGCCCGGCGCCATGCCTGTCGCCATGTCGACATCGGTGCCGAACGGTAACGGCGGCATCGGGGGCATCGGCGGTTTCGCCGTCGAGACGGAGACCGAGGGTGACGCCGAGGGCGAGGGTGAAGAGGTCGACGAAGAAGGCGAAGCGCTCGCCGCCGTCACCGAGATCTGGCCCACGTACGGCGGTGGCAACGCCGCCCCGAGCGGCACCCCGTACACCCGGCCGGCGAACCCTGTGGCCTCGCAGACGAGGTTGAACGAGAAGTACAACTTCGACACGTTCGTGATCGGCGCGTCCAACCGCTTCGCGCACGCCGCCGCCGTGGCCGTGGCCGAAGCACCGGCCCGCGCGTACAACCCCTTGTTCATCTGGGGTGAGTCCGGTCTCGGCAAGACGCACCTGCTGCACGCGGTCGGGCACTACGCCCAGCGCCTGTTCCCGGGGATGCGCGTGCGGTACGTGTCGACCGAGGAGTTCACCAACGACTTCATCAACTCCCTGCGTGACGACCGGAAGGTCGCGTTCCAGCGCCGGTACCGGGACATCGACGTGCTGCTGGTCGATGACATCCAGTTCCTGGAGGGCAAGGAAGGCACGCAGGAGGAGTTCTTCCACACGTTCAACACGCTGCACAACGCGAACAAGCAGATCGTCGTGTCGTCCGACCGTCCGCCCAAGCGGCTGGAGACGTTGGAAGACAGGTTGCGGACGCGGTTCGAGTGGGGCCTGATCACGGACATCCAGCCGCCCGAGCTGGAGACCCGGATCGCGATCCTGCGGAAGAAGGCAGCGCAGGACCGCCTGGCCGCGCCCGCCGAGGTGCTGGAGTTCATCGCGGCGCGGATCGAGCGGAACATCCGTGAGCTGGAAGGCGCCCTGATCCGGGTGACGGCGTTCGCGTCGCTGAACCGGCAGCCGGTCGACGTGCAGCTGGCGGAGATAGTGCTCCGCGACCTCATCCCGGACTCGCACGCGCCCGAGATCACCGCGCCGACCATCATGGCCGTGACGGCGGAGTTCTTCAGCGTGTCCATAGACGATCTTTGTGGGCCCGGTAAGACGAAGGTGCTGGCGCAGGCGAGACAGATCTCGATGTACCTGTGCCGGGAGCTGACGGACCTGTCACTGCCGAAGATCGGGCAGACCTTCGGTGGCCGGGACCACACGACGGTCATGCACGCGGACAAGAAGATCCGCAAGGAGATGGCCGAGCGCCGGCGCGTCTACGAGCAGGTGCAGGAACTGACGTCGCGCATCAAGCAGCGCGCCCGCCACACCCCCTGACACGACGCAAACGCTTGCGCCACCTCGCCGGCGAGGGCGGCCTGCTCAACACGTTTGGGTGATCATCGCCCAAATATGTACGGAAACACCGTTCCCGTACCTCGGTTGATCAGACCGCCCCCGCAACCACCCCTCCCGCCTCCACACCCCCAGCCACACCCACACTCCGCCCCACCCCACACTCCGCCCCGCGCTGCCTACCCCCACCGCGCCTGCCCACCGCGCCTGCCCACCGCGCCGAGCCCGATGTCCCGTGCCCACCGCGCCTGCCCGGCGCCGCCAGCACGCGCCGCCCGGCGTGCCGCGCCAGGACTGCCCACTGCGCCGCCCTCCTGTGCCCGCCGCCCGCCCGCGCCCGCCGTACTACCCGTCGCCCGGCAGCCGCGCCTGCTGGCCGCGCCAGCCCCCGGCCGTGTCAGGCGCCCGCCCGCAGCCCGCCGCGGCTCGTTGGACCCCGGCGTGCCACCCACCAGCGACCTGTAGCCCGCCGCATGCTGCTCCGCCTGCCGCGCCAGTCCCCGGCCGAGCCGCCGACAGACCCGACCGAGGCGCAAGCCCGCAAGCCGGCCCACTTGCCAGCCGGCTGTGACGTAGCCCAGCAGCCACCCGCAAGGGCAGCCCACCCGCCGAGCCGAGCCGCTCGTCGCTGCGAACGAATCCGCCACCTCCGAGTGCGCGAACGAACGCGCCCGAATCTGGCCGGGCCACCCACCCCGCATGTTCACCCACGTTGCCTGCCCGCCAGCCCCACCGACCGCGCCGCCTGCCCGCTCTGCCCGCTGCCCGCCCGACCCTGGGCCATGGCCAGCCCTCGACCGCTGCGTCCCACACCGCTGCGGCGCGGCACACAGCTGCCGTGCCGCCGCCGGTCGGTTGGTCACCGGCTCGCTCGCGGTCCCCGCGGCGGTCCATCGGGCAGCCGGTCGCGCGGCGGGTCGGTGGCGGTCGGGTCGTGAGCCGACCGGACACGTGATGGGTCGGGGCGGTAGTCGCGCAAGCGGTCGGGTGGGAATTCGGTGGGGTCGGCCGGCACGGGTCGGCGTGCACGGGTCGCGGTGGGGCGGTGGGCTGTCGTGGAGAGAGGTAGCCGTCGCGGGGCCGGGGCGGGATTCGGTCTTCCTCCTCCCCGGGTGTCGTCCCCGGGTGTCGCCGTCGCACCCGGGGACGACGCGAACCGCACCCGGGTGCGGTCGGGATCTGTCGGCGGACTGTCGCCGGCACCCGGGTGCGACGCCCACAACGGCCGCCAGAGCCGTGCCGAGCCCGGGTGTGGAGGCGGCTTCGACCCCCGAACCAGGGCCGGTTTCGGCTGGTTTGGCGCCAATACCCGCGGATCACCCTGACGTGGTGGGAAATCCCGATGGGGCGTGGTTCCCGGGCGGGGCTTGAGGTTCTCGTCGTCCGCCGGCACCCGAAGACGCAGGTGAACGGCTGGCTACGAGTTGTCCACAGGCACAGAAAAGTCCCCCGCCGGGGGAGATCCGGCCCACCGTCACCCTGTGCAGCACCCGGGTACAACTCGGCCCACACCCGGGGATTAACCCGGGGACAACTCGGCCTACCTGTGGACTGATCGGACCATCCCCATAGTTCTCCCCGGGGACGCCGAGTTGTCCCCGGGTGACGGGGGGTACTTGTCCACACGCCCAAGTGGGCGACACGCTGCAGGAACAAGGGTTGTCCACACAATCCACAGGCCCTACTGCTGTTGCTGTTGTCTTCCCTTGAAGATGAAGAACAAAAGAAAAACAGCCGGCGGTCGAGCCCGGGGACGAACGCTCGGCAGCGCCTCGCCCCGGGTGTGGCCCCGAGGTGACGAACCGCGTCCCGACGCTCTACGGTGGGGACCCTCCGCTCCGTGGGTCGAAAGATCCGGCGAGGGACGCGGCTCCCCAACCCCCACCGCAACGCATGCTGTTGTCGGTCATGCCGACTTGAGGAAGGACGCCTCATGAAGATCCGCGTCGAGCGCGACGGCTTGGCCGACGCCGTCGCCTGGGTCGCCCGCAGCCTGCCGTCCAGGCCGCCTGTCCCGGTGCTCGGTGGCGTCCTGCTCGACGCCGGGGCGGAGGACGGCTCCGGCGAAGCGCTGACGGTCTCCGGCTTCGACTACGAGGTGTCCGCCCAGTGCGGCGTCCCGGCGACCATCGCCGACGGCGGCAAGGCGCTCGTCTCCGGCCGCCTGCTCGCCGACATCACCAAAGCCCTCCCGAACCACCCGGTCGAGATCGCGGTCGACGGCTCCCGGATGACGATCTCCTGCGGCAGCGCCCGGTTCAGCCTGCCGACCATGCCGGTCGAGGACTACCCGCAGCTGCCGTCCATGCCGCAGCACGCCGGCGAGCTGCCGGGCGAGATCTTCGGCGAGGCCGTCGCCCAGGTCGCCGTCGCGGCCGGCAAGGACGACACGCTCCCGATGCTGACCGGCGTCCGGCTGGAGATCGGCGAGGGCAACCTGACCCTCGTCGCCACCGACCGCTTCCGCCTCGCCATGCGCGAGTTCCCCTGGGAGCCGAACGAGTCGCTCGGCGAGGTCGCCGTGCTCGTCCCGGCCAAGACCCTCAACGACGCCGCGAAGACGCTCGGCGCGTCCGGCGCGAAGATCACCCTCTCCCTCGCCGCGAACGACGGCCTCCTCGGCCTCTCCGGCACGAACCGCCGCACGACCACCCGCCTGCTCGACGCCGACTTCCCGAAGTACCGCCAGCTGCTGCCCACCGAGCACTCGGCCGCCGCGATCATCGAGGTCGACGCGCTGGTGCAGGCGATCAAGCGCGTGTCGCTGGTCGCCGAGCGCGGCACCCAGGTGCGGCTCGAGTTCGTGGACAACAGCCTCCGCCTGTCCGCCGGCGGCGACGACGAGGGCAGCGCCGAGGAAGAGCTCCCCGTCGACTACACCGGCGACGCGGTCACCATCGCGTTCAACCCGACGTACCTGCTGGAGGGCCTCCAGGCCGTCCGCACGCCGAGGGCGCACTTGTCCTTCACCACACCCAGTCGGCCCGCGCTGCTCAAGCCGGTGGACGAGGATGGGAACGTGGCGCCGGGCTACCTCTACCTGCTGATGCCCGTGCGCCTGCCCGGCTGATCCACAACGCCATCCACAGACGTAGGGAAGAGGAACGACCGTGCAGCTCGGACTCGTCGGCCTCGGCAAGATGGGCTTCAACATGCGCGAGCGGATCCGCCGCGCGGGGCACGAGGTGGTCGGCTACGACCGCAACCCCGAAGTCTCCGACGCCGCCTCGCTCGCCGACATGGTCGGCAAGCTCAGCGCGCCGCGCCTGGTGTGGGTGATGGTGCCCGCCGGCGACATCACCCGGCAGACGATCACCGACCTCGGCAACGTGCTGGAAGCCGGCGACCTGGTGATCGACGGCGGCAACTCGCGCTACACCGATGACGAGATCAACGCGAACGCGTTGGCCGACAAGGGCATCGGCTACATGGACGCCGGCGTGTCCGGTGGCGTCTGGGGCCTGGAGAACGGCTACGGCCTGATGGTCGGCGGCGACGCCGAGCACGTCGAGCGCGCCATGCCGATCTTCGACGCGCTGCGCCCGGAGGGTCCGCGTGAAGAGGGCTTCGCGCACGCGGGCCGGATCGGCGCCGGCCACTTCGCGAAGATGGTCCACAACGGCATCGAGTACGGCCTGATGCAGGCGTACGCCGAGGGCTTCGAGCTGCTGGAGGCCTCCAAGCTGGTGGACAACGTGCCGGCCACGATCAAGGCGTGGCAGCGCGGCACGGTGGTCCGCTCGTGGCTGCTCGACCTCCTCGTCCGCGCGCTGGAGTCCGACCCGGAGCTGGACGACCTGCGCGGTCACGTGGAGGACTCCGGCGAGGGCCGGTGGACGGTCGAGGAGGCGATCAAGCACGCGGTGCCCGCACCGGTGATCTCCGCCGCGCTGTTCGCCCGGTTCGCGTCCCGCCAGGACGACTCGCCGGCCATGCGGGCGGTCGCGGCGCTGCGCAACCAGTTCGGCGGTCACGCCGTGCAGGCCGCGGGCCCTTCGTCCGGTTCCGGCTCCACCCAGAGCTGACCCGTTGTACGTCCGGCACCTGCAAGTCGCCGACTTCAGATCGTGGGAGCACGCCGACCTGGCGTTCGAGCCGGGGGTGAGCGTGCTCATCGGGCGCAACGGCCAGGGCAAGACGAACCTGGTCGAGGCGCTCGGGTACGTGGCCACCCTGGGTTCGCACCGGGTGGCCACGGACGCGCCGTTGGTCAGGCACGGCGCACAGCGCGCGGTGGTCCGCACGGCGGTGGTCAACGAGGGGCGCGAGCTGCTGGTCGAACTGGAGATCACGCCGGGCAAGGCGAACCGGGCGCGGATCAACCGCGGCCCGGTGCCGCGCCCGCGTGACGTGCTGGGCATCCTCCGCACGGTGCTGTTCGCGCCGGAGGACCTGGCGCTGGTGCGCGGCGACCCGGGCGAGCGGCGGCGGTTCCTGGATGAGCTGCTGACGACGCGCGCGCCGCGTTACGCGGGAGTCCGCAGCGACTACGAGCGGGTGCTCAAGCAGCGGGGCGCGTTGCTGAAGAGCGTGCGCGCGTCGCGGAACGCGGACATCAGCACGCTCGACGTGTGGGACGGGCACCTGGCCCGGCACGGCGCCGAGCTGCTGGCCGCCCGGCTGGACCTCGTCGCGGACATCGCGCCGCACGTGGCCGCGGCGTACGCGGAGGTGGCGCCGGAGTCGCGGCCCGCCCGGATCGCGTACCGGTCGAGCCTCGGCGAGGCGTTCCCGGGGTCGCACGACCGCGAGGTGCTGGAGGACGCGTTGCTCGCCGAGCTCCACCGGGTGCGCGGGCAGGAGATCGACCGGGGCGTGTGCCTGGTCGGGCCGCACCGCGACGACGTCGACCTGGCGTTGGGCGACCTGCCCGCGAAGGGCTACGCCAGTCACGGAGAGTCATGGTCCTTCGCGTTGGCTCTGCGACTCGGAGGGTACGAGTTGCTGCGTGTCGAGGGCTCGGAACCGGTGCTCGTGCTGGACGATGTGTTCGCCGAACTGGACCGCGGCAGGCGACGCCAGTTGGCGAAGGTGGCCGCCGGCGCGGAGCAGGTGTTGATCACGGCGGCGGTCGCGGAAGACGTGCCCGAGGAGTTGGACGGGCTGCGGTTCGATGTCCGCGACGGGGAGGTGCGTCGTGTCTGACGAGTTGCCCCAAACGGGTGTGACCCCTCGCACATCTGGGGACAACCCTGTGGATGGTGTGGATAACTCGGGGTTGGAACCGGACATATCCACACCTGGCGCCACTCCATCGAGTGGATTGAGGGGTCCGGACCTGGCACGGGCGGCACTCGAAGCCGCTCGCGCCTCGGCCAAGGCACGCGGTGCGCGGGGTGCGCGGAAGGGTTCGGCGCCCGCCACGGGCCGTCGTCGGCGGCGCCGTTGGTCGGGTCCCGGCCCGGACGACCGCGACCCGCAGCCGCTCGGCCGGCTCGCGTCCCGGATGGCCGCCGACCGCGGCTGGGCGGAACGGCTGGCGGGTGGCCAGGTGTTCGCGCGATGGGCGAAACTGGTCGGTGAGGACGTGGCCGAGCACGCGAAGCCGGTTGCGCTGAGTGACAACGAGCTGACCGTCCAGGCCGACTCGACGGCGTGGGCCACGCAGCTCCGGCTGTTGCAGCGGGACCTGCTGAAGCGCATCGCGGCGGGTGTCGGCGAGGGCGTGGTGAAGAAGCTGAAGGTGCAGGGCCCGGCGGCGCCCAGCTGGCGCTACGGCCCCAGGCACGCTCCGGGGCGCGGACCACGTGACACCTACGGGTGACAAGCGCCAGGGCCGCAGCGGCGATTCTGTGGCGCGGTGAGCGCTCACGAGTCGATTTTGACCCCTTGAACGGCGGTGGGCACCCATCTGCGTTCACTTCGGGCCGCCTGTGAGCAAACCAGGGGTGTCCTCGGTGGGTTTCTGTCGGACTGCCCCGGTAGGATCGAGGGGTAGCGTGACCCCAGCGTCGCCAGGCGACGAACGCAGTCGCTAGAAGTCTGAGGAGACACCGAGCCCGTGGCAGCCAAGAAGAATGAGTACAGCGCGTCTTCGATCACCGTCCTCGAGGGCTTGGAGGCGGTCCGCAAGCGGCCCGGCATGTACATCGGGTCCACCGGCGAGCGCGGTCTGCACCACCTGATCTGGGAGGTCGTGGACAACTCGGTCGACGAGGCGATGGCGGGCTACGCCACGGTCGTCGACGTGACGCTGCTGGCCAACGGCGGTGTCCGGGTCATCGACGACGGGCGTGGCATCCCGGTCGGCATGCACCCGGTCGAGAAGAAGCCGACGCTGGAAGTGGTGCTGACCAAGCTGCACGCGGGCGGCAAGTTCGACAGCGACTCCTACGCGGTGTCCGGCGGCCTGCACGGCGTCGGCATCTCCGTGGTGAACGCGCTGTCGAGCGCGGTGGACGTCGAGGTCAAGACCGACGGTTTCACGTGGAACCAGCGGTTCGAGAACACCAAGCCCGCGTACGAGCTGATCAAGGGCGAGGCGACCGAGGACACCGGCACGGCCATCACGTTCTGGGCCGACTCGACGATCTTCGAGACCACCGAGTACAACATCGAGACGATCTCCCGGCGGCTCCAGGAGATGGCGTTCCTCAACAAGGGCCTCACCATCATCCTGCGCGACGAGCGCGCCCAGGACGGTGACACGGAGGCCGACGCCGAGGGTCACGTGGCGGTCGTGCGCGAGCGCACGTTCCACTACCCCGGCGGCCTGGAGGACTTCGTCCGCCACATCAACCACACCCGCGAGGCCGTGCACCAGAAGATCGTCTCCTTCGAGGCCAAGGGCGAGGACCTCGAAGTCGAGGTGGCGATGCAGTGGAACACCGGCTACACGCCGTCGGTGTACACGTTCGCCAACACGATCAACACGCACGAGGGCGGCACGCACGAGGAAGGCTTCCGCGCCGCGCTGACCCGCGTGGTCAACGAGTACGCGCGCGAGAAGAAGGTGCTCAAGGAGAAGGACGCCAACCTCACCGGCGACGACATCCGCGAGGGCCTGGCCGCGATCATCTCGGTCAAGCTCAAGGAGCCCCAGTTCGAGGGGCAGACGAAGACCAAGCTGGGCAACAGCGAGGCCAAGTCGTTCGTGCAGAAGTCCACCAACGAGCACCTGGCCGACTGGTTCGAGCGTCACCCGAACGAGGCGCGCACGATCGTGACCAAGGCGGTGTCGTCGGCGCAGGCCCGCATCGCCGCCCGCAAGGCCCGCGAGCTGGTGCGCCGCAAGGGCGCGCTCGACATCGGCGGCCTGCCCGGCAAGCTCAAGGACTGCCGCTCCACCAACCCGGAGGAGTGCGAGATCTACGTCGTGGAGGGCGACTCCGCGGGCGGTTCGGCCAAGGAGGGTCGGGACTCCATGTTCCAGGCGATCCTGCCGATCCGCGGCAAGATCATCAACGTGGAGAAGGCGCGCATCGACCGCGTGCTGAAGAACACCGAGGTCCAGTCGCTCATCACCGCGTTCGGCACGGGCATCCACGAGGACTTCGACCTCGCCAAGCTGCGCTACCACAAGATCGTGCTGATGGCCGACGCCGACGTGGACGGCCAGCACATCCGGACCCTGCTGCTGACCCTGCTGTTCCGCTTCATGCGCCCGCTGATCGAGCACGGCCACGTGTACCTCGCGCAGCCGCCGCTGTACAAGATCAAGTGGCAGCGGCAGGAGCCGGAGTTCGCCTACAACGACCGCGAGCGCGACGGCCTCCTCCGCGAGGGCCTGGCCGCCGGCAAGAAGCTCGGCAAGGACGACAACATCCAGCGCTACAAGGGCCTCGGCGAGATGAACGCCTCGGAGCTGTGGGAGACCACGATGGACCCGGCCCACCGGGTGCTGCTCCAGGTGACGATGGACGACGCGGCGACGGCCGACGAGCTGTTCAGCGTGCTGATGGGCGAGGACGTGGAAGCCCGCCGGTCGTTCATCACGCGCAACGCCAAGGGCGTGCGGTTCCTCGACGTCTGATCCATCCCCGGGCCTGATCCGCGCTGGCTGCCTGTTAAGGAAGTAGAACTGTGAGCGAGACGACGCTGCCCCCGGCGACCGGTGGAGACCGCACCGAGATGCGGGACATCGAGCAGGAGATGCAGAACTCGTACATCGACTACGCCATGAGCGTGATCGTGGGACGAGCGCTGCCCGACGTGCGTGACGGCCTCAAGCCCGTGCACGTCCGCGTGCTGTACTCGATGTTCGACTCGGGCTTCCGCCCCGACCGCAGCTACAACAAGTGCGCCCGCGTGGTCGGCGACGTGATGGGCAACTACCACCCGCACGGCGACTCGGCCATCTACGACGCACTGGTCCGCCTCGCCCAGCCGTGGTCGCAGCGCTACCCGCTGATCGACGGCCAGGGCAACTTCGGCTCCCCGGGCAACGACCCGGCAGCCGCGATGCGTTACTGTCTGTCATCTGACAGTCGCATTCGGTTGGCAGATGGCTCGACGCCGCGCATCGGCGACATCGTGCCGGACGCCAAGCCGAACAGCGACAACCCGATCGACCTCAAGGTGCTGGACCGCAACGGCAACCCGGTGCGTGCCGACATGCTGTTCCACTCCGGTGAGCACCCGACGTTGAAGCTGCGCACCAAGAACGGCTACGAGCTGACCGGCACCCACAACCACCCGGTGCTGTGCCTGGTGAGCGTGCTCGGCGTGCCGACCCTGCTGTGGAAGCTGCTGGAGGAGATCCAGCCAGGCGACCGCGTGGTCATGCAGCGCATGTCTCAGGAGCAAGAGGAGCCCTTGCATCCGGAGAGCTATGCCGCTGCGACGCTTGCGGGTGGACTCATCTCCGAGGGCTACCTCTCAGAGACCTATGTCCAGTTCGCGAACACCGACGCCGAGTATTTTGAATCGGTTCTGACCGCGTACAAGGTGCTGGTTGGCCCGAAGGTCAGTCGGTATACCGAGATCACCGGTACCGGCAAGACCCTCCACAAGTTCAGTGCCTTGTCGTCTGGATTGCGCCGCACGGGCCTCGGGAAGTCACTCGGCCTGCTCAGCGCGGCCAAGCGGGTGCCCGAGTTCGTATGGCGAAGCGATCCCACCATCAAGCGGGAGTTCCTCGCCTCGCTGTTCACCGGTGACGGCTCGGCTTCGGCGCTGCCGCGCAACACCGTGCAGGTCAGCTACTCGACTCGCAGCTCACAGCTCGCACGCGAGGTCCAGCAGCTGCTGCTGGAGTTCGGCGTGGTCAGCTCGCTGGTGAACTACGAGAACGGCGAGATCAAGGTCGTCATCAGCAACCGGCGTGACGCCCGGCTGTTCGCCCGCAACGTCGGTTTCCTCGGCGCGAAGCAGGACAAGCTCAACGCGATCCTGGACGCTGTCCCGCTGGCGAGCCGGGCGATGAGCAGCGACCACGTGCCGTTCGTCGGCGACTACATCCGCGCGCACGGCGCGACCCGCTGGACCGAGCGCGACTGGCTGCGCCGCCACAACGTGGACCGAGTCGAGCGGTGGGAGCGTGACTACGACGAGATCGCCGCGCGCATCACCGACCGCGAGGTGCTCGACGTGGTCGAGCCGCTGGTGGACGGCCGGTTCTACTACGCGCCGGTGGAATCGGTGACCGACGCCGGTGTGCGGCCGGTGTTCAGCCTGCGGGTCGACAGCGACGACCACGCGTTCGTCTCCGACGGCTTCGTCAGCCACAACACCGAGTGCCGGCTGACGCCGTTGGCCATGCAGATGTTGGCCGACATCGAGGAAGACACGGTCGACTTCCGGGACAACTACGACGGCCGCATCCAGGAGCCGACGGTCCTGCCGTCCCGCGTGCCCAACCTGCTGATCAACGGCAGCTCGGGCATCGCGGTCGGGATGGCGACGAACATCCCGCCGCACAACCTGCGCGAGGTCGCCGCGGGGGTCGTGTGGGCGCTGGACAACCCCGAGACGTCCGATGAAGAGACGCTCGAGGCGATGATCGCCCGGATCAAGGGTCCGGACTTCCCGACGCACGGACAGATCCTGGGCACCGCGGGCATCGAGGACGCGTACCGCACCGGCCGCGGCTCGGTGAAGATGCGCGCGGTGGTGGAGATCGACGAGGACGCCAAGGGCCGGACCATCCTGGTCGTCACCGAGCTGCCCTACCAGGTGAACCCGGACAACCTGGTCGAGAACATCGCCACCCTGGTGCGCGACCAGAAGCTGACCGGCATCGCGAACATCGCCGACGAGTCGAACCGCCGCTCCGGCATGCGGATCGTCGTCACGCTGAAGCGTGACGCCGTCGCCAAGGTCGTGCTGAACAACCTCTACAAGCACACCCAGTTGCAGTACTCGTTCGGCGTGAACATGCTGTCGCTGGTCGACGGCGTGCCGCGCACGTTGCGCCTGGACCAGATGATCCGGCACTACGTGAAGCACCAGATCGAGGTCATCGTCCGGCGCACCAGGTTCCGGCTGCGCAAGGCCGAGGAACGCGCCCACGTGCTGCGCGGTCTGGTCAAGGCGCTCGACCAGCTGGACGCGGTGATCGCGCTGATCCGCGGGTCGGACACGCCCGACGCGGCGCGCACCGGCCTGATGGAGCTGCTGGACGTCGACGAGATCCAGGCCAACGCGGTCCTGGAGATGCAGCTCCGCCGCCTGGCGGCCCTGGAGCGGCAGAAGATCATCGACCAGTTGGCCGAGATCGAGCGCGAGATCGCCGACCTCCAGGACATCCTCGCCAAGCCCGAGCGGCAGCGCGCGATCGTGCGCGAAGAGCTGATGGCGATCGTGGACAAGCACGGTGACGACCGGCGGACCAAGATCGTGCCGTTCGACGGCGACGTGTCGATGGAAGACCTGATCGCGGTCGAGGACGTCGTCGTCACGATCACCCGGACGGGTTACGCGAAGCGGACGAAGACGGACCTGTACCGCTCGCAGAAGCGCGGCGGCAAGGGCGTGCAGGGCGCCCAGCTCAAGCAGGACGACATCGTGCAGCACTTCTTCGTGTGCTCCACGCACGACTGGATCCTGTTCTTCACGAACAAGGGCCGGGTGTACCGGGCGAAGGCGTACGAGCTGCCCGAGGCCAACCGCAACGCGCGCGGCCAGCACGTGGCGAACCTCCTGGCGTTCCAGCCGGAGGAGGAGATCGCCCAGGTCATCCAGATCAAGAACTACCAGGTCGCCCCGTACCTGGTGCTCGCCACGAAGAAGGGCCTGGTCAAGAAGTCGAAGCTGTCCGACTTCGACTCGAACCGGTCCGGCGGCCTGATCGGCATCAACCTGCGTGACGACGACGAGCTGGTCGGCGCGGTGATGTGCTCGGCGACCGACGACCTCCAGCTGATCTCGGCCGACGGCCAGTCGATCAGGTTCCACGCGAGCGACGAGGCGTTGCGGCCGATGGGCCGGGCCACGTCCGGTGTGCTGGGCATGCGGTTCAACAGCGGTGACGAGCTGTTGTCGATGGGCGTCGTCCAAGAGGGTCTGTTTGTTTTGGTCGCCACCGACGGTGGGTACGCCAAGCGCACGCCGATCGAGGACTACCCCGTTCAAGGTCGTGGTGGCAAGGGTGTGCTCACCATCCAGCACGACCGCAGGCGTGGCAGGCTGGTCGGCGCGCTCATCGTCGACGTCGACGACGAGCTGTACGCGATCACCTCTTCGGGCGGGGTCATCAGGACCAGCGCCAAGGAGGTTCGCAAGGCAGGACGGCAGACGAAGGGCGTCCGGTTGATGAACCTCGGTGAAGGGACCACCCTGATCGCCGTGGCGCGCAACGCGGATGAGCCCACGGACGTCACCAATGGTGACGAGAGCTTGATCGTCGGCGCTGCTGACGGCGATCCGGCCGTCGACCCCGCCGGCGACCAGGCCGACGGTGGTCGGATCGCCGACTCCGTCGACGGTGATCGGATTGCCGACTCCGCCGACGGTGACCAGGCTGGGCCTGCCAACTAGCGCGAACGAGAGGTTGAGGACTGCTCGTGACTCCACCCGAGAAGCCAGAGGACAAGACCGCGGTGATCACCCGGCCCGGTGCCGAGCCGACACCGGCGGCCGGCGCCACCCCGCCCGGCGCCGAGAAGCCGGCGGTCGACGCCTCGGGGGCGTCCGAGCAGCCCGAGACGTCTGCGGCCGGTGCCAACGCGGTCAGTGCGAACGCGGCCGGCGCGGCGTCGGCTGGTGCGGCGCCGGTCGGTGCGGCCGGCAAGACGGCCGAAGCCAAGACGGAACCCGAGTTCAAGCCGGAGAAGGCCGAAAGAGCGGCGCCGGAGAACGAAGGGCACCAAGTGGCCGCGCCGCCGCCGTGGCAGCGCGTCACGAGCGACGCGCAGTACGCGCAAGCGCAGCAGGTCGGTCCGGCCGACCTGATGGCGGCCCCCGACCAGCCGACGGCCGAGGCGCACCAGCCCCCGTACCCGTCGAGCGACCCGGACACGGTGGCGGTGGCCCGACCTGTGGTGACGGGGACGGCCGCGCCGGGTGGCCACGGTCTGCCGGGCGGCGCCCGGACGCAGGTGAACCTGGGTGCGGCGAACGGTCGTCCGGCCGCCGCGCCGTCGGCCCGCCGTCCGGGGCGTGGACCGCGTCGGGCGAGCCTCCAGGTCAAGCGGATCGACCCGTGGTCGGTGTTGAAGCTCGCGCTGGTGCTGAGCGTGGCGCTGTTCTTCGTGTGGCTCGTGGCGGTCGGCGTGCTGTACGGCGTGCTGAACGGCATGGGCGTGTGGGACAAGATCAACAACACCGCGAACGACCTGCTCCAGGGCAACGACGCGGGCGGTGACCCGCTGATCAGCGCGGGACGGGTGTTCGGCGTGGCGGCGATCATCGGCGCGGTGAACATCGTGTTGTTCACCGCCCTGTCGACGGTCGGAGCGTTCGTCTACAACGTTTCCGCTGATCTTGCGGGGGGTCTCGAAGTGACCTTGTCCGAGCGGGAGTGATCAAGGACCACCCGATTTGGGGCCGCGACGGAGGGTGCTGTAGTCTTGCCGTCGTTGCCCCGAGGGCCTATAGCTCAGACGGTTAGAGCGCTTCGCTGATAACGAAGAGGTCGGAGGTTCGAGTCCTCCTAGGCCCACCGGAAGTTCACAGGTGTTGCAGAGGGGAATCGCCGTGAAGAAGATCATCGCACTGGTCGCCGTCGCGGGTGCGGTCCTGTTCTTCGTCAAGCGCAGCCGCTCGACGAAGGCTGACGCGGACCTGTGGCGCGAGGCCACCGCACCCACCGACTGACCCGCGAGGGCGGTACATCTGCCGCCCCGTGAGGGGACGTAGCTCAATTGGCAGAGCACCGCCTTTGCAAGGCGGGGGTTAGGGGTTCGATTCCCCTCGTCTCCACGATCCAAGAGGCGAGCTGTGTTCGCGGAGTACGCGAACCGGCTCGCCTCTTCGTGTTTCCGGGTGGAGGCGTTCCGGGGGCGCGTCGGACACTTTCCGGGACGCTGCCGTTCACTTGGGGGCAGCGCAACTTTCGGTTCTCGTGTTAACTGGGTGTTGCGATCCGCATGTCCGGTTGGGCGTGCGGTCGCGTTCGCGGTATGGCAGCAAGGTGAGGGCCCGCACCCAATGCCGCTGGGTGCGGGCCCTCGTTGTGCCCACTGCTATGCCGAGACGAGCGGCTTGTCCTGCTTCTGCTTGCGTGCGGCGAGCATCGTGTCGACGGCCCAAGAGCCGGGACCGGTGAACGCCAGCAGCAGGAACACCCAGCAGTACACGGCGGCCAGCTCGCCGTGGTTCTGGATGGGCATCAGCGCTTCAGGCTGGTGAACCACGAAGTACGCGTATGCCATCGCACCGGAAGAGAGCAACGCGGCCCACCTGGTGCCGAGTCCGATGATGATCAACGCACCACAGACCAGCTCGATCAGACCAGCCGGGCCGCCAGGCCAGCTGGTGATCGACACGGCGCCCTTGGTGGACCCGAGCACGCCGAAGAGGGTCTTCGCGCCGTGGCACAGGAACAGGAAACCGACGACCATTCGGAACACAGCGATAACAGGCTCTCGACCGCGGTCAAAGATGTTCATCTTGACTCTGTCCTTACATTGCAGGGGCGGCCGGCAGGGTAAGGACAACCTAACGGGCATCACGTCATGTGCCTAGATGGTGACCCTGTCGATTACAGGTTCGCCATCTGATTGACTGGCGACCCTATGAACCGAGCGCTGCACACCGCCCTGCCGTCCCTGTTGGTCCTCGGTGCGTTGGTCGCCTGTGGCACCGCAGATCCTCACCCGGCACCGGCCACCCAGACCAGCACTGTCGTGACCACGACGACCGCGGGCCCCGCCGAACCACCGCCCGCGCCGGAGCCCGCGACCGACGGCCAGTGTCCCTACCTGGCTTCTTCGGTCGTGCAGGAGGCGAACGGGCAGCTCGTGCGAAAGGTTCGGCTTTCCGCCGACCAGCCAAACCCGGCGTGTTTCTTCTACGCCGACGCAAGTGACGTCCAGCTGTCGATCTGGGTGTTCCAGGGTGACGCGAAGATCGCCAAAGCGGTGGTGGACCGGGCCGCGCCGGTCGCCGACTCGAACCCGGCGTCGGAGCCCGCGGGGTGGAGCGGCGGGTCATTGACCACCGACAAGGGCGCGGTCTACGCGATCGCCAAGGACGGCAGCGCGGTGGTCGTGACGAGCAACCAGAAGCAGACGATCAAGGCCCGCCGAGTGGCCGAGACGGTCGTCGGCAACCTAGGCCTGTAGCAACCCCGCCGGTAGGAATCGGGTCGGTACGAATCGGGCCGATAGGGGCACACGACTTCGCGCCCGTCCCGGAGCGGGTCGGGCGCGAAGTGGTTCCTGCGGTCAGCTGCGGCTGTGCTGGTCGGAGACCTGGCCGTTGCGCGCCGCGTGCGGGTGCACGGACTCGGCGGTGGGGTCGGTCGTGTCGACGGTTTCCAGCGTCGGCTCGACGTCCTCGTCCAAGCGCACCTCCTGGGGCCGCTTGGTCAGCGCGATGTACCCCGCCACGGCGGCAGCCGCGAACACGCCCAGCACCCACGGCCAACGGCGGCTCTTGTGCTGCGCCGAGCCCTTGCGGACATGCTTCGCGGCCTTGCGCGCGTCCTTCGCGCGCACCTTGGCCTCCTTGCGTGCCCGCTCGGCGGCCTTGATCACGTCCTTGCGGACGGACTTGGCCCGCTTCGCGAGCTGCTTGCGACCGCGCCGGGTGGACTTCTCGTACTCCTCGGCCTTCTCCACCAGCGTGCCCGCCTTGTCGGCGACGATGCCCCGGACGTAGTCCCTGGTCATGCCGCGCTCGGCGAGCTTGCCCTCGGCGCGTCCAGCGAGCTGAACGGCTGCGTCCGCACCGGCGTGACCAGCGCGGACGGCACCGAGGCGGGCAGCGCGCACCGCCTTGCCGACCGACTCCCCGGCCCGGGTCATGGCGTCTACCTCATCCATATCTCGCTCCAGCAGCTGTCGGTCAGTCACGTTCCAGGCAATACCCATCGTGCCCCTTCCCCAACCACCTCGCCCGGTGATGGCACGATGGTGTGCGTGGCTGACAGCAACGAATCGTTCGTCGGGACCAAGGTGACGGCAACCCTGCACACGACGCAGGGCGCTATCCGCATCAACCTGTTCCCCGACCACGCTCCCAAGACGGTGGCCAACTTCGTCGGTCTCGCCGAAGGCACGAAGAGCTACTCCGACCCCAACGCGAAGGGCGAGGCGTCCGGCCCGTTCTACGACGGCTCGATCTTCCACCGGGTGATCGCCGGTTTCATGCTCCAGGGCGGTGACCCGACCGGCACCGGCCGCGGCGGCCCCGGGTACAAGTTCGCCGACGAGTTCCACCCCGAACTCCAGTTCAACAAGCCGTACCTGCTGGCGATGGCGAACTCCGGGCCCAACAGCAACGGCTCGCAGTTCTTCATCACGGTCGGGCCGACCACGTGGCTGAACTTCAAGCACACGATCTTCGGTGAGGTCGCGGACCAGGAGTCGCGCAACGTGGTGGACGCGATCGGCGCCACCCCGACCGGCTCCGGTGACCGCCCGGTCACCGACGTGGTGATCGAGAAGGTCACGGTGGAGCGGTCCTGAGTGGCCGACTCGCCGACATCCCCGCCGCCCGGTGAGCCGATCGGGGCGCGTCAAGGCCAACCGGTCTGCGTGCGCCACCCCGATCGGGCCACCGGGTTGCGGTGTGTCCGCTGCGACCGGCCGGCGTGCCCCGCGTGCCTGCGCGAGGCGTCGGTCGGCCACCAGTGCGTCGACTGCGTGAACGAGGGCCAGTCCACGGTGCGCCGGGCGCGCACCGCCGTCGGCGCCGAGGTCTCGCAGACCGTGGTCGTCACGCCGGTGCTGATCGCGATGAACGTGCTGATGTTCTTGATCACCGCGGTGCAGGCGCGCAGCCTGGCGGACAACGCGCTGTCGCCGCTGTTCGGCGACTTCGTGATGTGGACCAGAGCCGTCGCCGTCGGCGACCAGTGGTGGCGGATGGTGACGTCCGGTTTCCTGCACTACGGGCCCTTCCACCTGGCGTTGAACATGATCGCGCTGTACGTCCTGGGCCGGCTCCTGGAGCCGCAGTTCGGCAAGCTGCGGTTCTCCGCGATCTACCTGGTGTCGCTGCTCGGCGGCAGTGTCGCGGTGTACCTGTTCGGCGAGGTCGACAGCTTTCCCGCCGGTGCGTCCGGCGCGGTGTACGGCCTGATGGGCGCGCTGCTGGTGGCCGTGCTGAAGTTCAAGCTCAACGCGACCTCGGCGCTGGTCGTGATCGGGTTGAACCTGGTGCTCAGCGTCACCCTGCCGGGTATCTCGCTGCTGGCGCACCTCGGCGGGCTGGTGATCGGCGCGGCCGTGACGGCCGGGATGGTGTACGCGCCGCAGGAGAAGCGGGCGAACTGGCAGGCGGCGGCCGTGGTGGGCGCGTTCGTGCTGCTCGTGGTGATGACGGTCGTGCGGACCGGGCAGCTGCTCTGACCGTGCGACTGACGGTCCTCGGCGGAGTCGGCGCGTGGCCGACGGCAAGCCAGGCGTGCAGCGGTTACCTGGTGGAACACGACGGGTTCACCCTGCTGGTGGATCCGGGGTACTCGACCTTCCCGGCGTTGCAGGCGTTGATGCCCGCTTCGGCCGTGGACGCGGTCCTGGTCAGCCATGGGCACCCGGACCACTGCGCGGATCTCAACCCGTTGCTGCGGGCCCGAGCGCTCGGAGGCTCGGCGCCCGTCCTGCCGCTCTACGCGCCGGAGGGTGCGCTCGACCGAGTGCTGGCGCTGGACCAGGTGCGGCTCGACTCGGCGTACTCGGTGCACCCGGTCGAGCGGGCGTTCGAGGTCGGGCCGTTCAGGGTGGACACCTACGACCTGCCGCACTTCGTGCCCAACGCCGGGCTGCGACTGACCGCCGGGGGACGGGTGCTCGCGTACACGGGTGACACGGGGCCGAGCCCGGTGCTGCTCGACCTGGCGCGGGACGCCGACGTGTTCGTGGCGGAGGCGACGTTCGCGCGGCAGGTGGCGCCGGCCGACAACGCGCCGTACCTGTCGACCGCGGTCCAAGCGGGGGCGAACGCCGACCGTGCCGGGGCGGGTCGGCTCGTGCTGGCGCACCTTTGGCCGGGTTCCGACCCGGCGGAGTACCTGGAGGCCGCCGACTACCCGGGTGACGTGGACGTCGCCGCGCCGGGGTTGGTCATCGACCTGTAGCGGTCACGGGCGCAGGGCGTGCAGGACGTCCGCCACGTCACGGGGGTCGGTGCCGAGGTCGATCGGGGTCAGCACGAACAGCTGCTCGTCCTCCCCGTGCTTCCAGTCGAGCTCCAGCGTCGCCGTCTCCCGGCCCAGTCGGCGGGTGCGGGCCAGGCGGACCTTCACCTCGTGCCACGGCAGCTGCCTCGCCCCGCTGAGGGTGCGGACGGTGAGGCCTGAGTCGTCCACCACCAGCCTGGGGCGCACGAATGTGCCGTAAGCGCCCAAGGCGAGCAGGAGCAGCGCGGCGAGGCCGATGAAGACGCGGCTGGTCGCGTCCGGACTGAGGATCGTGACCAGCAGTGACACGGCGGCAAGGCCCCAGGCGAGGCCGACCATGCCCGGTTGCGGTGACCAGGAACGCGTTGGGTTCACGCGTTCGAGTCTGCCGCACTTGTGGACAACTAGAGCCTTCGACCGGCGCTTGTGCAAACTGGCGCAAAGTTGTCCACAGGAGTTGTCCCCATTGGGGATGACTTACACCCGTGTGCTTCGGTGACCGTCCGGTGAACCAGGTGAACTACGGGGTAACGCGAAACGGCCCGGACGTGGTGCTCGTCCGGGCCGTCCGCCACTTGGCGTAGCGCGTGGTCAACGCCATTTCATGGTCATCAGCAAGCCGACGATCATCAGGGCGAATCCGATGCCGAAGTTCCAGGACCCTAGGTCCATCATCACCGGGACCTTCTCGCCCGCGATGTAGTTGACCACCAGCCACGCCAGTCCCAACAGCATCATGCCGAGCATCACCGCGACGTAGACGGGGTGCGACGGCCCCGCTGCCTTGACCTTCACCGGGGTGCGGCGATCGGCAGGCGCCGTGTAAGCGGCCTTCTTGCGGACCTTGGACTTGGGCATGCTGTCCTCGCCTGACGGGTGGATAGGCCTCCAGTGGCCGCGAGTTCACGTCCACTGCTGGATGAACACGTTAACGTAACCGGGCAGGTCCCTGAAGCACCGTGTAGTTCTGGAACGTTCGGCTTGGGAGGTTTTCCGGTGAGCTACGACCCGCCCCCGCCGCAAGGCGGCCCGCCGGGCCGACCGCCGCGACCCAGGCCACAGCCACCTCAGGCGCCAGGCGAACCGCCCCCAGCCGGCTACCGGCCACCCACTCCACCTGCGGGTTTCGACCGTCCGTCGACCCCGGCGGGCGGGTTCGACCGGCCCGTTTCCCGCCCCGAGCGACCGCTCACGCCGCCCGGAGGGTTCGACCGACCGCCCCCTCCGCCGGACGGGTTCGATCACCCGGTTGCCCGGTCCGGAGACCTGGACCGGCCGGCAACACCACCCGGTGGTTTCAGCCGTCCAGGTGACTACCGCCCGCCCCGCACCGAGCCACCGCGCCCGGAACCGCCGTACGGCGAGCCTTCGTACGGCGAGTCTGGGTACGTCGAGCCCGCGTACGGCGAGCTGCCCCGGGTCGAGCCGCCGCCGACGGGCCGTCGTGCGCGCCGTGACGATGTCCCGCCTCGGGAGCCGAGGTCAGAGCAGCCCTACGCCGAGCCGGTTCGTCCGGAGCCGCCGCGCGCTGAGCCGCCGCCGACGGGTCGCCGTGCGCGCCGTGACGATGCGCCGCCTCGGGAGCCCAGGCCAGAGCAGCCCTACGCCGAGCCGGCTCGTCCCGAACCGCCGTACTCCGAGTCTGCGTACGGCGAGTCTGCGTACGGCGAGCTACCCCACGTCGAGCCGCCGCCGACGGGCCGCCGTGCACGTCGCGACGATGTCCCGCCCCGAGAGGCCAGGTCAGAACAGCCCTACGCAGAGCAGCCGCGCGCTGAGGCGCCGCCGTCCGGGCGTCGTGCACTGCGTGACGACGCCGGTTCGGGTGCCGAGCCGCTGCGCGCCGAGTCGTTGCCTGCCGAGCCGCCGTCAGGTCGTCGTGCGCGTCGGGCCGACGTGGGGCCGCCGGTCGAGCCGCCGCCGTCAGGTCGCCGTGCCCGCCGTGACGAAATGGGACCGGGTTCGGGACCGGGTGTGGACGGGACGTCCTACGTGAATCCCGCCGTGAACCCCGCGCGGGTGGAGCCGCTTGCCGGTCGGCTGGCCTGGTCCGATGCCGCCGAGCCGGTCCCGCCCGCCGTCGGTCGTCGTCACGCGCCCGACGACCCGCCGAACCGGCCTCCGACACCGCCGTCAACACCGCCGTCAACACCGCACCTGGCCGCGAGGCTCGGCGGAGCCGCCCCGGCCCCCGGCCCGCGCACCCGACCCACCCCACCGCCGGAGGCCGACGCCACCCGGTACACCAACGCGTTCTCCGGCAGCCTCCCGCCGCCGCCCGGCGCACGCCCGCCGGCGCCGCAGCGCCGCCCTCGCCCCGTGGAACCGCCCACCGAGTACATCGCGCCCGTCGAAGGCCAGTACGCCGACGACTACGCCGACGAGTACGAGGACTACGACGACGAGTACTACGAGGACGACGACTACTACGACGAGGACGAGACGCCCCCGCCGCCGCCGGACAGCACCGCCCGCAAGGCCGTCCGCACCGTCGGCGAGCTGCTGATCACGGCGGGCCTGGTCATCCTGCTGTTCGTCGTCTACGAGGTGTACGTCACCGACCTCATCTCGGCGGGCAAGCAGGGCGACGCGACCCAGGCGCTGGACGACCAGTGGAGTTCGAACACGGTCGAGGCGGACCCGCAGCGGCAGGCCCAGTACGAGCTGCTGGACGGCCAGGCGTTCGCCAAGATGTACATCCCGGTGTTCGGCCCGGACTACAAGTTCTCCATCGTCGAGGGCACCACCGACAAGGACCTGGAGATCGGCCCCGGCCACTACAAGGGCACCGCGCTGCCCGGCCACCCGGGCAACTTCGCGGTCGCCGGCCACCGGGTCGGCAAGGGCGCCCCGTTCAACGACCTGGACCTGCTGAACCCGTGCGACGCGATCGTGGTCGAGACGCAGACCCAGTGGATCGTCTACCGGATGCTGCCGAAGGCCGGTGACGTGGCCGGCTGGGCGGAGAAGCAGGCGGCGAACCCCGACAAGTGCGCGAAGGTGTCACCGCTGGCCGCGCCGTACGACAAGACGGTCGGCCAGCAGATCGTGCTGCCCACCCAGGGCGAGGTGATCGACGTGGTGCCGCACTTCGCCGGTGAGCCGCCCGCCGAGGCTCAGCGGGTGTCGTTGATGACGTTGACCACCTGTCACCCGAGGTTCTCCGACAAGCAGCGGTTGATCGTGCACGCGGTGCTCGCGATGACCTACGAGAAGGCACCGGGGTTCCTCCCCCCAGAGATGAAGGAGCAGTGATGTACGGGTGGATCTGGCGGCACCTCCCCGGCCCGCTGCCCGTGCGCATCCTCGAAGCGGTGGTGCTCGTGGCCGGTGTGGTGGCGCTGCTGATGTTCGTGGTGTTCCCGTGGGCGGAGCCGAAACTGCCGTTCAACAACGTGACGACGCCCCAGTAGCCCGCAGCCGATATCACTTCGGGCGGCGGTCGGTCACGGCTACGCTGGCGACATGCGCGTGCTCGTGGTCGACAACTACGACAGCTTCGTCTACAACCTCGTCCAGTACCTGGCCCAGCTCGGGGTCGAGTGCGTGGTGCGGCGCAACGACGCCGTCGAGCTGGACGAGATCGGCGACGTCGGCGGCGTCCTCGTCAGCCCAGGCCCCAGCACGCCGGACAAGGCGGGCAAGAGCATGGACGTCATCCGCCACTGCGCGGACCAGGGCGTGCCGGTGTTCGGGGTGTGCCTCGGCCACCAGGCGATCGGCGCGGTCTGGGGCGGCACGGTCGACCTCGCGCCGGAGCTCCTGCACGGCAAGACCAGCGTGGTGCACCACAACGGCGGCGGCGTCCTGGCCGGCGTGCCGGAGCCGTTCACCGCGACCCGCTACCACTCGCTGACCGTGCTGCCGGACACCATCCCGGCCGAGTTCGAGGTCACCGGCCGGACCGAGTCCGGCGTGGTGATGGCCATGCGCCACCGTGAGCTGCCGGTGGAGGGCGTCCAGTTCCACCCCGAGTCCGTGCTGACCGACGGCGGTCACCGGATGCTGGCGAACTGGCTCGCGGTCTGCGGGTTCCAGGTGCCGGAGACGACCGTGGCGACCCTGGAGAACGGCATGCGCCAACTGGCTGCGGCGGCGGGCCAGAAGTAGACCCCCACCAGAAGACCGGAAGCGAAGCCCGACACGACGATGGCCCCCTCCACGCGGAGGGGGCCATCGTCGTGAGCGGAGCTATCTGCTCGTGGTCGTCGTGCCGATCTTGAAGTCGCCCATCGACACGTTGATCCGGGCGGTCTTGCCCACCGGCGTGTCGGTCGCGATCTCCTGCCTCTGGATCTTCTTGTCCTGGGTCAGGTCGGAGACCGGCACCTTCTCGCTGATCACCAGGTCGTTGCCGGTCCACCCGGCCTGGGCGAGCTTGCTCCGGGCCTGGTTCTCGGTGAGCCCGCGCAGGTCCGGCATCTTGAACTGGTTGTTCTTGGACACGCTCAACGTGACCAGCGTGTTCTTCTCGGCCCGTCCCGGCCCGGGGTTCTGGGCGACCACCTCGTTGAGGTCTTCGAGGCTGTCGACTTCCTTGGTCTGCACCTTGAACCCGCTGCCCTCCAGCGTGGCCCTGGCGTTGTCGAGCGTCTGCCCGGTCACGTCGGGCAGCTGGATGGTCTCCGGCGCCTTGCCCAGCGTCACGGTGATCGTGCTGCCCTTGGGCGCGGTGGTGCCCGCTGCCGGGTTCTGCTCGATCACCTTGCCGACCAGGTTCGGGTCCTCGGTCTCCACGGTCTCGGTGGCCTGCTGGTAGACCCAGCCCTCGGCCTCCAGCTTCTTCTGCGCGTCCTGCGGCGCCAGCTTCATCACGTCCGGCACCGGCGCGGGCTGCGGGTTGGTGCCGATCACCAGCTTGATCTCGGTGCGCTTCTCCACCTCGCGGTTCGCCGGCGGGTCGGTCGAGATCACGTTGCCGATCTGGTCCCTGGTGCAGGTCGGCTCGGGGCCCGGCTGGCACGGCACTGTCTCGACGATCGAGCGCAGTCCCAGCCCCTCCAACTCGGCCTGCGCCACCGTCTGGGTCTTGCCCACCAACGCGGGCATCGGGACCGTCTCCGGGGCCGCGGTCTTGCCGTCGTCGCTGTTCATCAGCGTCGTGGTGATCCACGTCGCGAGCGCGAGCACGGCGATGCACAGCAGGACGACCACGGTGACCATGATCGCCTTCTTGCGCCGCGCCTTCCGCTCCGCGTCTTCCTCGGCCAACGGGTCGTAGTCGTCCGGCTCGTCGCGCTGCTGCGCCGGCCGGTGCCGACCGCCGCCCGACGCGACCTCGGTGCGCGGCGACGAAGTCTGGTTGAGCACCGCGGTGCGGTCCTCGGCCGTCATCACGGCGGGCGCGGACGGGCGCTGGCCGGACAGCACGCGCACCAGGTCCGCGCGCATCTCGGCGGCCGACTGGTAGCGGTTGGCCGGTCCCTTGGCCATCGCCTTCAGCACGATCGAGTCCAGCGCGGGCGTCACCTTCGGGTTCAGCGACGACGGGGACTTCGGCTCTTCCCGCACGTGCTGGTAGGCCACCGCCACGGGCGAGTCGCCGGTGAACGGCGGCTCGCCGGTCAGCAGCTCGAACAGCACGCAGCCGGACGCGTACACGTCGGAACGGCCGTCAACGGCCTCGCCGCGCGCCTGCTCCGGTGAGAGGTACTGAGCGGTCCCTATCACCGCTGCCGTCTGGGTCACCGCGGCCTGGCCGTCGTGCACCGCGCGGGCGATGCCGAAGTCCATCACCTTTACCGCGCCGGCCCGGGTGATCATGACGTTCGCGGGCTTCACGTCCCGGTGCACGATGCCGTGCCGGTGGCTGAAGTCCAACGCGGCCGACACGTCGGCCATGACCTCCATCGCCCGCTTGCCCGACAGTGGCCCCTGCGTCTTCACGATGTCGCGCAGCGTGCGGCCGTCGACGAACTCCATCACGATGTAGGGCAGCGGGCCGTACTCGGTCTGGGTCTCACCGGTGTCGTAGACCGCGACGATGGCGGGGTGGTTCAGCGCCGCCGAGTTCTGGGCCTCCCGCCGGAACCGCTCCTGGAACTGGGTGTCGCGGGCGAGGTCGGCGCGCAGGACTTTGATGGCGACGTCCCGGCCGAGTCGGACGTCCCGGCCCTTGTGCACCTCCGACATGCCGCCGTAGCCGAGGGTTTCACCCAGTTCGTAGCGGTTGGAGAGCAGTCGCGGAGTGCTCATCAGTGCTTCGTCCCGCTCCTCGTCAACGGTCTCACCATCAAGCCTTGCGTTCGCTTTCGTACCGTTTCATCGTCAAGTCGGTACACACGTCACCGTGACCCGTGAGCCGATCGCAACCTCTCCGGTCGGCGTCATGTCCGACACCAGGCACCGCTCTGGGTCCCGCGGCACGCCTCCGTCGTCGGAGTGCACCTCGGGCGTCAAGCCGTACCCGGAGAGCTTCGTGGCGACCTCGTCCACCGGCAGGTCGACGTAGTCCGACTTCGTGATCGTCACCTTGGGTTTGCCGGGGAGCCGATCGGTGGAGTCGTCCAACGGGCGGGCGCTCGTGGTGCCCTGCAAGCTCGCTCCACCAGGCACCTCGTCCTTCAGCGCCCCTCGGAGGACGACCACGCCCAGCACCAGGAGCGCGACCACCAGCACAGCGACCATAACCCACACGACGGCACGGTAGCGCCCCGGTGGCCGAGGGCCGGACGGCAACGGACGGAAAGCGCCCGTGTGCGGAGTGTTCATCGCCGGCGGCACCGGCTGCATCCCCGGACGTGACCCGGGGTGCGTGACCGGGATACCGGGATGGGTCGGCTGCGCGGGCGCCTGGGGGATCGCCGGGGCCAGCGGCGGCGCGCCGACGGCCATCGCCAGACCGGACGGCGCGGGCAGCGGCTGGCCGGCCCGCACCGCGCCCACCGCGGACGCGAACTCGCCGCCGTTGCGGTAGCGCTGGCGGGGGTCCTTGACCAGCGTCGCCTCGATCAGCGCCCGCGGGCCCGGCGGCACGTCGGGCGGCATCGGTGGCGCCATGTCGCGGATGTGCATCATCGCGACCGTCACCGCGTTCTCGGACAGGAACGGTCGGTGACCGGTCAGGCACTCATAGCCGCAGACGGCCAACGCGTACACGTCCGAAGCCGGTTCTGCGGCGTGGCCGAGGGCCTGCTCCGGCGCGATGTAGTGGGCGGTGCCCATCACCATGCCGCTGTGTGTGACCGGCGCCGCGTCGGCGGCCTTCGCGATGCCGAAGTCGGTGATCTTCACCTTGCCGGTCGGCGTCACCATGATGTTGCCCGGCTTCACGTCCCGGTGCACCAGCCCGCGCTCGTGCGCCGCCTGGAGCGCGTTGCCCGCCTGCTCCAGCAGGTCGAGCGTACGGTCCGCGCCGAGCCTGCCGCGGGCGATGATCGCGGCCAGCGGTTCGCCCTCGACCAGCTCCATCACCAGGTACGCGGTGTCCTCCGGCCCGTCCGGGATCGACGCGGTCTCGCCGTAGTCGTGCACGGAGGCGATGCCGGGGTGGTTGAGCGACGCGGTGGTGCGCGCCTCGATCCGGAACCTGTTCAGGAACTCGGCGTCACCGCTCAGCTCCGCCTTCAGCACCTTCACCGCGACCTTGCGGTCCAGCCTGCTGTCGTCGGCCTCCCAGACCTCGCCCATGCCGCCGACCGCGATCCGCCTGCTCAGGCGGTACCGCTCGGCGAGCAACTGGCCGGAGGTCAGCATCAGCGGCCCCCGAGGTAGGCGCCGATGACCGAGCGGCCGATCGGCGCGGCGACCCGGCCACCGGTCGCCGAGAGGCCCTGCTGGCCGCCGTTCTCCACGATGACCGCGATCGCGATCTCCGGCTTCTCGGCCGGGGCGAACGCCACGTACCAGGCGTGCGGGTTGGTCGACTTCACGTCCTCGCCGTGCTCGGCGGTGCCCGTCTTGGACGCGATGGTCACGCCGCTGAGCTTGCCGCCGCCGCCGGTGTTGTTCTCCGACTTGATCATCATGTCGCGCAGCGCGATGGCGTCGTCGGGGTCCATCGCCTCGTCGACCTCGTCCGGGTCGGTCTCGCTGATCACCTGGAGGTCGGGCGCCAGGACCTTGCCGATCAGGTGCGGCTGCATCCGCACGCCGCCGTTCGCGATGGTCGCCGCCATCATGGCGTTGACCATCGGCGTCACCCGGACGTCCTTCTGGCCGATGCCGGTCTGGTAGATCGACGGCTTGTCCGCGATCGGGCCGAGCGTCGACGGCACCACCGACAGCGGGATCGACAGGTCCGGCTCGCCGTAGCCGAACTTGGCCGCCTGGTCGCGCAGCTTCTCCACGCCCAGCTCGTTCGCCAGCACCGCGAACGCCGTGTTGCACGACTTGGACAGCGCCTCTTCGAGGGAGGCCGTGACGCCGTTGCCGCAGGTGGTGTCGTTGAAGTTCGGCAGCGGGGTGTTCGTGCCGGGCAGCGTGATCACCGGCCGGCCGTCGACCTCGCTCTCCTTCGTCTTGCCCTCGGCCAGCGCCGCCGCGGTCACGACCAGCTTGAACGTCGAGCCGGGCGGGTAGCTCTCGTGCACCGAGCGGTTCAGCATCGGCTTCGACTTGTCCGCGTCGAACGACGTCCACGCCTCTTCCTGCGCGTCCACGTCGTGGCTGGCGAGCGCGTTCGGGTCGTACGACGGGGTGCTGACCATGGCCAGGATCTCCCCGGTCTGCGGCCGGATCGCCACCACCGTGCCGGTCACGCCGTTGAGCCGCTCGTACGCCACCTGCTGGAGCTTCGCGTCGATCGTCAGCTGGAGGCTGCCGCCCTTGGGGTCGCGGCCGGTGATCAGGTCGGACACCCGGCGCGCGAACAGCCGGTCGTCCGAACCGTTGAGCAGGTCGTCCTCGGCGCGTTCCATCCCGCCCGTGCCGTAGATCGTGGAGAAGTAGCCGGTGACGGGCGCGAACGCGGGCCCGTTCGGGTAGGTCCGCAGGTACCGCAGCCGGTCGTTGGTCTTCTCCACCCCGGCCAGCGGCACGCTGTCCGCGGAGATGATCTGGCCGCGCTCGCGCGAGTACTGGTCCAGGATCACGCGCCGGTTCAGCGGGTCCTTGCGGTAGTCGTCGGCCTTGATGACCTGCACGTACGTGGCGTTGCCCAACAGCAGCAGCATCATCGCCATCATGGCGAGGCCGACCCGGCGGAGCGGTGTGTTCATTTCGGACGCTCCACCATGACTGTGAACTGGTCGGCGATGGCCGGCTGCTGAGGCCTGGGCTTCGGTGTGCTCTTGGGGGCGCGCGCGGCGTCCGAGATCCGCAGCAGCAGCGCGACCAGGATGTAGTTCGCCAACAGCGACGAACCGCCGTAGGACAGGAACGGCGCGGTGATGCCCGTCATCGGGATCAGCTTCGTCACGCCGCCGACGACGATGAAGATCTGGAACGCCACCGCGAACGCCAGACCGCCGCCGAGCAGCTTGCCGAACGTGTCACGCACGGCGAGCGCGCCGCGCAGGCCGCGCATGGCGAACACCATGTAGATCATCAGCACCGCGGCGAGGCCGACGAAGCCCAGCTCCTCGCCGATCACGGCGGTGATGAAGTCGGTGTTGGCCTCGGGGATCTGGTCCGGCCGGCCACCGCCCAGGCCCGCGCCGAACATCGAGCCGGTGCCGAGCCCGAACAGCGACTGCACGATCTGGTAGCCCGCGCCGGACGGGTCCGCGAACGGGTCCAGCCAGTTCTGCACCCGCACCTGGACGTGCGTGAACAGCTTCCACGCCACGAACGCGCCGACGCAGAACATCATCACGCCCAGCACGACCCACACCGCGCGTTCCGTCGCCACGTACAGCAGCACCAGCACGATGCCGAAGAACAGCAGCGAGCTGCCCAGGTCCTTCTGCAACACCATGATGCTCACGCCGACCGCCCACGCGGCGATCAGCGGACCGAGGTCACGTGCGCGCGGCAGGTCCAGGCCGAGCACCCGGCGGCCGGCGATGGTGAACAGGTCCCGCTTCGACACCAGGAACGCCGCGAAGAACACCATCAGCAGGATCTTCGCGAACTCACCGGGCTGGATGGAGAACGCGCCGAAGCTCAGCCAGATCTTCGCGCCGTTGATCTCCGGCGCGATGAAGCCCGGCAGCACACCCGGCAGCACCAGGGCGACCAGGCCGAGCAGGCCGAACGTGTAGCCGTAACGGGCGAGCGTGCGGTGGTCGGACAGCACCTTCAGCACCGTGCAGAACAGCACGAGCGCGATCGCCGTCCACAACACCTGCTTGGGCGCGGCGGCCGACCACACCCGGTCGCCCGGCAGCTTCACGTCCGCCATGGCCAGGTCGATCCGGTGGATCATGACCAGGCCCAGGCCGTTCAGCAGCGCGACGCACGGCATGATCACCGGATCGGCGTAGGGCGCCCACTTGCGCACCGCGAGGTGCGCCACGGTCAGCAGCCCCAGGTACGCCAGACCCAGCCACAGGATGCGCAGGCTCAGCTCCTGCTCCTGGTTGGCTTCCACCAGGATCAGGGCGCCTGTGACCAGCATCGCGGCGAACGCGAGCATGAACAGTTCCGTGCTGCGTCGCGTGGGCGGCCTCAAGCCGGGCGACGTGCTGCTCGCCGCCGCGAGCGGTGTGCCCTCCGCGCCGGGGACCGGCGAACCCATGCGACTACTGGCCCTTTCGACAATCCGTGCCCGGCTTCTGCACGGGCGTGGTGAGGGGGGTCCCCTCCACCGTGGTGGACGCGGGGGCCTCGGTCGAGGTTGCCGGCGGCGCCTCGGTCGTGGAGGTCCCCGCGGTGTTCTCCGTGGTCTCCTTCGAGCACAGCGGCAACGTCTGCTCCGTGCGCAGCCTGCGGATCGCCTCACGGGCGCCCTCCAGGCCGTCCACGTCGGTGATGCCGTTGCGCACCACGTCCCGGGTGGCCACCTTCAGGTCGTCCACCGTGATCGGCTCGCAGGCCTGCGCCCCCGGCGGGCACGAGCCCTCCACCCGGCTGTGCAGGTCGAAGCCGAACACGCTGCCGGTCACGCCGCGGAACACCGACACCTCGCCGTTGTCCGCGTTCGTGCCGACGTAGTACTGGCGCAGCACGTACCAGCGGGTGCCCAGACCGGCCGCGACCAGCATCAGGAGCAGGAACACCACCAGCGCGAGCGCCTTCAGCCGGTTGTTGCGCGCCCGCCGGGGGTCCGGTGGCGGCTGCATCGGCTCGACCCGCTGCGGGATCGGGCGGGGGCCGGTGATGGAACTCGCCCGCGAGGCGGGCGAGTCGGGTGGTGGTGGGTCTTCGCTGCCGTCTCCGGCCGCGCCGCCCACTATCGGGGCGTCCTCCCCGAAGTCGACGTCGACCACGTCGGCGACGACGACCGTCACGTTGTCGGGGCCGCCGCCCTTGAGCGCCAGCTCGATCATCCGGTCCGCGCACGTCTGCGGATCCGGGATGCGGATCGCCTCGTCCAGCGTCTCCATGCTGACCACGCCGGACAGGCCGTCCGAGCACAGCAGGTAGCGGTCGCCCGGTCGGGTCTCCCGCACCATCAGCCTCGGTTCCACCTCGTGGCCGGTCAGCGCACGCAGCAGCAACGAGCGCTGCGGGTGCGTGGCGGCCTCCTCTTCGGTGATCCGGCCCTCGTCGATCAACGACTGGACGAACGTGTCGTCGTGCGTGATCTGCGTGAACGTGCCGTTGCGGAGCATGTAGGCGCGCGAGTCGCCGATGTGCACCATGCCCAGCCGCGTGCCCGCGAACAGGACGGCGGTGAGCGTGGTGCCCATGCCGTCCAGGTCGGGGTCGCTCTGGACCAGTTCGGAGATGGCGCCGTTGCCCGCGATCACCGCGTCGCGCAACTGGCCGAGCAGGTCGTCGCCCGGCTCGTCGTCGTCGAGCGGGGCCAGGGCGGCGATCACCACCTTGCTGGCGACCTCGCCCGCGGCGTGGCCACCCATGCCGTCGGCGAGTGCGAGCAGGCGGGGGCCCGCGTACACGGAGTCCTGGTTGTTCGAGCGGACCAGGCCCCTGTCGCTGCGGGCCGCGTATCGGAGGACGAGGGTCATGAGCGCAGCTCGATCACCGTTTTGCCAATTCGGATCGGGGAGCCGAGCGGGACCCGGAGTGGGGCCGTGACCTTCGCCCGGTCGAGATAGGTGCCGTTCGTGGAGCCCAAGTCCTCCACGTACCAGTCGGTTCCGCGCATCGACAACCGCGCGTGCCTGGTCGACGCGAAGTCGTCGTCCAGCACGAGCGTGGAGTCGTCGGCCCGGCCGATCATGATCGGCCGGCCGTCCAGGGAGATGCGCGTGCCCGCCAGCGCGCCGTGTGTCACGACGAGCTGCCGGGCCGCCTTGTTGCCCCGGGCGGCCTTGTTAGCGCCTCTGCCGAACTTCGGCGTCGGCACGCGAAGGCCCGACGCCGCGTAGAGATCGGAGCGGACGACTCGAAGCGCAGCCAACACGAACAACCAGAGCAGGACGAGGAAACCCGCTCTGGTCAGCTGCATCACCAGCTCTGGCACCGGTTGTAACCGCTCCTGACTTGAGTGCCGTCACGCCAACGCTCGATCCGACCCGACCGGACCAACCTGGTCAGCCCTGGGTGCGGTAGACCAGCGATGAGTGGCCGATGCGGACGACGTCGCCTTCCGCGAGCTGCCAAGTCTGCACTGGAGTGCCGTTCACCGTGGTGCCGTTTGTCGAACCGAGATCAGCGAGCATGGCACTGTGCCCGTCCCACGTGATCTCCAGGTGCCTCCTGGAGACCCCGGTGTCGGGCAGGCGGAAGTCCGCTTCCTGTCCGCGGCCGACCACATTGCCACCCTGCTTGAGGTTGTAAGTGCGGTTCGAACCGTCGTCCAGGTGCAGCGTCGCGTTCAGCTGGCGGGGCCCGGACTGGACCGCCGGGGGCGCGTAGCCCGCCGCCGGGTCGCCGTACCCCTGCTGGCCGTAACCCTGGTCGTAGCCGGCCGCCTGCTGACCGTAACCGGCCGCCTGCTGCTGCCCGTAGCCCTGGTCGTAGCCCTGCTGGCCGTAACCCTGGTCGTAGCCGGGCTGCGCGGGCTGCTGGCCGTAGCCCTGGTCGTAACCGGGCTGCGCCGGTTGCTGGCCATAGCCCTGGTCGTAGCCCTGCTGCTGGCCGTAGCCCTGCTCGTAGCCGGGCTGCGCGGGCTGCTGGCCATAGCCCTGGTCGTAGCCGGGCTGCTGGCCGTAGCCCTGCTCGTAGCCGGGCTGCGCGGGCTGCTGCCCGTAGCCCTGCTCATAACCGGGCTGGGCCGGCTGCTGGCCGTAACCCGGCTGGTCGTAGCCCGGTTGCTGCTGGCCGTAGCCGCCCTGTGCATAGGGGTCGTAGGCGGGCTGGCCCTGTCCTTGTCCGTAGCCGGGAGGCTGGCTCATGGATCCGTCTCCAGAAGTGCGAGGTGGTGCTGACCGTCGGCTGGCAACTTTCACGTCGGGGTCGACGGACGAGCTGGTTCGGAACTGTCCCGTGTGCAGCGCGTCGGAGCGCTCCAGGGAGACTACGACGTCACCATAGGTATCCCATCCGCTCTCTTCGAGGTGCTCCCGGACGGAGTCCCCCAGAAGCTGGGTGATGCGTAGTTCATCCTGGCCGTCCCCGGCAAGCCGATCGTGGTCCTGCGGACCCAGCAGGACCTTGAAGTGGTTCGGAGCGAGCAACCTGCCGCCCGCCAACTCGCGGACGTTGCCCTCCGCCTCCCGCTGCAGTGCCTGGGCCACTTCCTGCGGGACGACGTTGCCACCGAACACACGCGCGAAGGTATTGCCAACGATGCCTTCGAGACGGCGCTCGAAGCGCTGTACGAGGCCCACGGCAACCCTCCGACCCGGTCGACTTCTACTACCGATCGTATCCGGGCTGACGTGCCGGTACACGGGCCAATTGGTAACCCGTGCGGGCACCATGCTAGTGTTCCCCACGTCGCTCCGGGCGAGTGGCGGAATGGCAGACGCGCACGGTTCAGGTCCGTGTGTCCGAAAGGACGTGGGGGTTCAACTCCCCCCTCGCCCACCAAAATCATGAAGTCCCATCCACGGTCGTGGGTGGGACTTCTGGTTTTCCGGGTGTTCGAGCCCACGGTGATCGCGTGATGTGTGTCACCCGGCCGGCTGCGGCCGAACGTGGTGGCGGTGGGCGGTCGGTCGGTTTCGCACGGCGAGCGGTCGGTGGGCGGTCGGGGATGCGGCTCGGGGCCTCGAGCCGGGGGCCGAACCGAGGTCGATCCAGGCGAGCCACGCACACGCTGAGCATTCAAAGCCCGGTCTTCGGGGTATTCGCGTCACCCAGACGGCAGCACCGCCGGGCCGAAGTCCCATTTCCGGTCGGCGACCGGTTACCGACCGCTCGACGCCGTCGATCGCAGGAGGCCCGTTGACCTGGGGGTGCCGCGGTTCGCACCTGGTACGCCTTATCCAGAGCACGAGTCGAACGCGGCGGACATCCCGCCGTGGTTGCCGAGGAGGCCCTGGCGTGAGCAGCACACCAGCACGGATCGCGGACACCGATGACACCAGGGCGCTGTCGGCGACCGCTGTTCCGGTTCCCGAACTACCCGGGTCCGTCGAGGACCTGGCCACCGCCGCGGCCGTGCGTCTCGGCTGGCACGGCGTGGTGCTGCCCGAGATGGTCCTCATGGGGCGCAAGGTGATCGTGGTGGCGGAGCTGCTGGCCGACGCGCACGCCGAGCGGCTGTGCCTGGGCGCGGCCCCCGAGCCCGACCGCACCACCGTCTCCACCTGGGTGTGGCCCGAGATGGACGGTCGCGTGCCGCCCGCCGCGGTGCGGATCATCGGCGTGCTGGCGGTGGCCAGGCACTGGCGGACCGCGCTGGCCTCGGCGGTGCCGTTCGCCCGCTTCGGCAACGCCGCCGCCGTGCTGCCGTCGTCGGTCGCGTTCACGCACGACTACCTGGCGAACTGCCTGCCGCGGGTGCGCCGCTACGGCGTGTCGGTGCTGCTGGCCGACGAGGACCAGCAGCTGAGCACGGATGTGGCCGGTCGCAACGAGACCGTGCCGGTGGAGGACACCCCGACCACGCGTTGGGTGAACGAGCTGGTCTACGAGCGGGTGCTGGCGACCGCGTCCTGACCTACGGTCGGACCATGCGAGTAGTGATTGCGGGCGGGCACGGCAAGATCGCGTTGCGGGTGGAGCGGCTGTTGGCCGCACGGGGTGACAGCGCCACGGCGTTGGTGCGCAACCCCGACCACTTCGCGGATGTCCTGGACGCGGGCGCGGTCCCCGTCCACTGCGACCTGGAGGCGGCGGACGTCGCTTCGGTCGCGGAATTCCTGAACGGTGCGGACGCGGCGCTCTTCGCCGCGGGCGCCGGGCCCGGCAGCGGGGTGGCGCGCAAGGACACGGTGGACCGGGCCGCGGCGGCGTTGTTCGCGGAGGCCGCCGAACGGGCGGGTGTTCGCAGGTTCGTGCAGATCAGCACCGTCGGCGTCGGCCGGAAGACCGGTGACGAGGGGTTCGACGCCTACCTGGCGGCCAAGGGCGCCGCCGAGGACGATCTTCGCGGACGCGACTTGGACTGGACGATCCTGCGGCCCGGTCGGCTGACCGACGACGAGCCGACCGGCCTGGTCGAGTTGGCCGAAACGCCCCTGCGGGGTTCCGTAGCCCGCGGCGACGTCGCCGCCGTCGTGGTGGCCCTCCTCGACCGCCCCGCCACCGTCCGCCGCACCTACGAGCTGATCGCCGGCTCCACCCCGATCCCCGACGCCTTCTAACCCGCGGGCTGCCCGCCGAGGACGCGGTCCAGGTAGGGGTTGGTGAACTTGGCGGTCGGGTCGGTTTCGGCCCGTACCAGGCGGAAGTCCTCGAAGTGGGGGTAGCGGTCGCGGAGCGTTTCGGCGGTGAGGCCGTGCAGCTTGCCCCAGTGCGGACGTCCGCCGACCGCGCCCGCGATCTTCTCGAACGCGTCGAAGTACTGCCGGTACGGCATGCCGAGGTACTGGTGGACCGCGATGTACGCCGTGTCGCGGCCGTTCGCCGTCGACAGCCAGATGTCGTCGCCCTGCGCCACCCGGACCTCGATCGGCACGATCACGCCGTGGTCGAGTCGGGCCACGGCCGCGCGCAGTTCCCGCAGCACGTCGTGCAGCGCCGTACGGGGCACCGCGTACTCGCTCTCCACGAACCGCACCCGGCGCGGCGTGACGAAAACGCGGTGCGAGACGTCCCGGTAGACGCGTTCGGACACCAGCGATCCGCAGACCCGGTTGAGCGTCCTGGTGGTGGACGGCACGGCTCGCGCCAGCTTGCAGACCAGCCCGAACGCCCCGTTCTCCATCACCTCGTACTCGTAGAACCGGCGCAACGCGGACAGCGGCGCGGCCGGCTCGTCCACCCGGTTGTTCCGCTTCACGATCACCCGGTCGGAATGCGGGAACCAGTGGAACTCCACGTGGTCCTCGACCGCGGTCAGGTGGTCGAACTCGTCCAGCACCGCGTCCAGCCGGCCGGGGAACTCACGGGCGTGCAGCACGAACGCGGGCACGCACCTCAGGGTCACCGTGCTGATCACGCCCAGCGCGCCCAGCCCGATCCTGGCCGCGGCGAAGAGATCGGGGCGTTCCGAAGTCGAGCACCGCGCCACCGACCCGTCGGCGAGCACCAGCTCCAGCGCGACGACCTGCGTGGCCAGCCCGCCGAGCTTCGCGCCGGTGCCGTGCGTGCCGGTGGAAATGGCGCCGGCCACGGTCTGCGCGTCGATGTCACCGAGGTTCGCCATGGCCAGCCCCAGCACGTCCAACAGCGCGTTGAGCTGGTGCAACGTCGTGCCAGACCGGACCGTCACCAGCGTGCCGGAGACGTCCACGATCCCGGTCCACGCGTCCAGGTCGATCGCCACACCGGGCGCCACCGCGATGTCGGTGAACGAGTGGCCGCTGCCACGAGGCCGCACCTGTGACGCGCCCGCCACGACGGAGGCGAGCTGGTCGACGCTCGCCGGGTGCTCCACCCGGTGTGGATTCGCGGACGCGGTGCGCGCCCAGTTCGTCCACGGGGTACCCATGCCCACCTCCGGTGTGACGCGATCCACGAACCGTAGGTGAAAGCTATTCACCTTTCAAGTACGGTGAGCCCCATGCAACCCCGCACGCGCCTGGACGCCGCGACGAAGGAGCACGACCCTCCGTTCGCGATCGTCGACCTGGACGCCTTCGACAGCAACGCCGCCGACCTCGTGCGGCGCGCGGGCGGGCTGCCGATCCGGGTGGCGAGCAAGTCCGTCCGGGTCCGCGCGCTCCTCGAACGGGTGCTCGCCAAGCCCGGTTTCGCAGGGGTCATGTGCTACTCACTGGCCGAGGCGCTGTGGTTGTCCGAAGTGGACCTCGCCGAAGACCTCCTGGTCGCGTACCCGATCGTGGACCACACGGCGTTGCGGCGACTGGCCAAGGACGACAAGGCACGCGGCCGGATCACGATCGTGGTCGACTCGACCGCGCACCTCGACTTCGTCCAGACCACGCTCGGTGCCGGCCACCCGGAGATCCGGGTGTGCCTGGAGTTGGACGTGTCGTGGAGACCGGCGCCTGGCCTGCACATCGGCCCACGACGTTCTCCCGTCCACACGGCACTCGAAGCGCGCGCTCTGGCCGAGGCGATCACGCGTCGGCCGGGGTTCCGGCTGGTCGGCGTGATGGCGTACGAAGGGCAGATCGCGGGTCTGGGCGATCGGCCGCCGGGCAAGCCGTTGCGCGGAGCGGCACTGCGCTGGATGCAACGCCACTCCGCCACCGAGCTGGTCGAACGCCGAACGGCCGCCGTCTCCGCCGTCCGCGACGTCGCCGACCTGGAGTTCGTCAACGGCGGCGGCACCGGCAGCCTGGAGATCACCGCCGCCGACCCGTCCGTGACGGAACTCGCGGCTGGCTCCGGCCTGATCGGGCCGACCCTGTTCGACGGCTACCGCGGCTTCCGGCCCAAGCCCGCGGTGCTGTTCGCGCTCCCGGTGGTGCGCCGGCCGAAACGGCACGTGGCCACGCTGTTCTCCGGCGGCTACATCGCCTCCGGCACCGCGACCGCCGACCGCCTGCCGTCGCCGTACCTGCCGGTCGGGCTGAGCCTGCTGTCGGTCGAGGGCGCGGGCGAGGTGCAGACCCCGGTGGTGGGCCGCGCGGCCGACTCGCTGCGCCTCGGCGACCGCGTGTGGCTGCGGCACGCCAAGGCGGGCGAGTTGGCCGAGCGGTTCACCCACTACCTCGTCGTCCGGGGCGACGTGGTGGAGCGGACGATCCCCACCTACCGGGGGGAAGACCGCTCGTTCGGGTGAATTTGGTGATCTAGCTGGGCAGTCTGGTCGACAGGTACCCGCGGACCAGGGCCTTCGCCTCGTCCAGGATCCGCTGGTCGCCGGCCGCGTCCCGGCGGAACGCCAGGTTCAGCACGCCGTCCGCCGCCTCCACCGCGATCGAGATCGGCAGCTGGAGCTCGGGGAGCGGGATGTCGAACTTGGTCGAGATCATCTCCGCGATCCGGTCGGAGATGACCGTGTTGTTGTCGCGTCGGTCGTCCAGCAGTCGCATGTCGACCACGTCGCCGAAGTGCAGCTTCGAGAACGCGGGAACCTCGCGGTGCATCGACACGTACACGTCGAAGATCGAGTCGACGGCGTCCCACCAGTGGTCGAGCGTGGTCGAGGTGAACCGGCCGTCCACCGTCTGGATGAACTTCTCCAGGTTGCGCAAGGTCAGCGCCTGCACGACCGCCCGCTTGTCCGGGAAGAACTGGTACAGCGAGCCGACCGCGACACCCGCGCGTTCGGCGATCAATGTCGTGGTGACTCCGTCGTAGCCGACCTCCTCGATGAGCTGTGCGCAGGCTTCGAGCATCCGCTCGACGCGCTTGGCGCTGCGCTGCTGCACCGGTTGACGGCGCAGTGGGGTCGTACTGGTCACGGCGACTCCTGCGGAATGGGCGACGGGTCTCCATAGTGCCCGGTTGTGGACCTTTCCACTTCACTTCGCGCCACAACACGCCTACGATCCGAATCACTTTCATGTTCTGGGAGGCGCGCGTGACCTTGCCCGACCACTTCCCGAGCCCCGACGACTTCCTCTGGGGCGTGTCCACGTCCGCCTTCCAGATCGAGGGCGCACTCACCGCCGCCGGCAGGCAGCCGTCCGCCTGGGACGCGTTCCCGGCGTTCGAGGGGCAGGACGCCTCCGTCGCGTGCGACCACTACCACCGCTACCGCGAGGACGTCGCCCTCATGCGGTCCCTCGGCGTCGGCGCCTACCGGTTCTCCGTGTCGTGGCCCCGCGTCCTCGCCGGCGACCTGGCGTTCTACGACCGGCTGGTGGACGAGTTGCTGGCGTCCGACATCGCGCCGGTCGTCACGCTGTACCACTGGGACACGCCGCTGGCGTTGGAAGAAGCGGGTGGCTGGCTCGCCCGCGACACCGCCCACCGGTTCGCCGACTACGCCGCCACGGTCGCCGAACGCCTGGCCGACCGGGTCGCGATGTGGATCCCGATCAACGAGCCCGCGATGGTGACGCTGCTCGGGTACGCCATCGGGCAGCACGCGCCGGGCAAGACCCTGCTGTACGACGCGCTGCCGACGGCACATCACCTCAACCTGGCGCACGGGCTGGCGGTGCAGGCGTTGCGTGCCGCCGGAGCGCGCGCTGTGGGCACGGCCAACAACCACACGCCCGCGTGGCCGGCGAGCCCGTCCGACGTCGAGGCGGCGGCGGCCTACTCCGATCTGCACAACTGGCTCTACGCCGACGCGCAGCTGGCCGGGCGCTACCCGGACTCGCTGGCCGACCGCTTGCCGATCGTGGACGGCGACCTGGCGATCGCCTCCGAGCGCCTCGACTTCTACGGCGTGAACTACTACAACCCGACCCGGCTGCGGTCGCCGTCCGAGGGCAACCCGCTGCCGTTCGAGCTGGTGGACATCGACGAGTACCCGAAAACGGGGTTCGGCTGGCCGGTCGTGCCGTCCGGGCTGTCGGAGATGATCACTTCGCTGCGAGATCGCTATGTCGACTTGCCGCCGGTCTACGTGACGGAGAGCGGGTGCAGCTACCCGCACTCGCAGGACGACACCGAGCGGATCGAGTACCTGGACCGGCACATCGAGGAAGCCCTGAAGGCCGACGTCCGCGGGTACTTCGTGTGGTCGCTGATGGACAACTTCGAGTGGGACTCGGGGTACTCGCAGCGGTTCGGCCTGGTCCACGTCGACTACGCGACGCAGCGACGCACCCCGCGTGCCTCGTTCGAGTGGTACCGCGATCGGATCAGGCGGTGACCACCGAAGCGCTGGCGGAACCGGTCGTCCCGGTCCGCCGGTCGTGGATGACGTGGCTGTTCCTGGCCAACCTCGGGCTGTGGCTGGCCATCTACGCGCCCATCCAGGTGCTGCTGCCGCAACAGGCCGAACTGGTAGACGCGGCCGGCAAGGAAGCGGTGTTCGGCCTGGTCACGGGCGTGGGCGCGGTGGTGGCGCTGATCGCGAACCCGCTGATCGGGCTGTCGTCGGACCGGACCACGTCCCGGTTCGGGCGGCGGCACCCGTGGACGCTGGCCGGTGCGCTGGTCGGCGCGGCCGGGCTGGCGGTGCTGTCGTCGGCGGCCACCGTCGGGGCGATGGTGCTCGGGTGGTGCCTGGTGCAGGCCGGGGTGAACGGGATGCTCGCCAGCCTCACCTCCGCCGTCCCCGATCGGGTGCCGGTGCGGCAGCGGGCGAAGGTCGGCGGGCTGGTCGGCGTCGCGCAGATGCTCGGCACGGTGCTCGGCGCGGTCGTGGTGACGGTGCTCGTCACCGGCCTCACGTCGGGTTACCTGGCGTGCGCGGCCGTCGTCGTGGCAGGCGCCTTGGCGTTCGTGCTGATCACGCCGGACGTGCGGCTGCCGCTCGACGCACGACCGGCGCTGCGGTGGCGTGAGCTGTGGGTGTCGCCGAGGCGGCACCCGGACTTCGCCTGGGCCTGGTGCGCCCACTTCATGATCAACCTGGGCAACGCGTTCGGCACGCTGTACCTGCTCTACTTCCTCGGCGACGCGGTCCGGCACCCGTCACCCGAGGACGGTCTGCTGGTGTTGATGCTGCTCTACGGCGTGGCGCTGGCGATCGGCGCGTTCGTCGTCGGCGCCCACTCGGACCGGACCGGCCGGCGCAAGCCGTTCGTGCTGATGGCGGCCGGCGTGATGGCGGTGGCGGCGCTGATCCTCGCCGCCTGGCCAACGTGGACGGCGGCACTGGTCGCCGCGCCGCTGCTCGGGGTCGGGTTCGGCGGGTACTGGGCGGTGGCGCTGGCCCTGTTGACGCAGGTCCTGCCCGCCGCGTCGGACCGCGCGAAGGACCTCGGCGTGCTGAACATCGCCAACTCGCTGCCCCAGGTGGTCGCGCCCCTGCTGGCGACGTTCGTGCTGGCTTCGCTCGGCGGGTACCGGGGGTTGTTCGCGGTGTCCGCGGTCGCCACGCTGTGCGCGGCACTGCTGGTGAGCAGGGTCCGATCGGTGGCTTAGGGGGAGTTCGTTGCGGTTGGCGGGTAAGACGGTCGTGGTGACCGGGGCGTCGCAGGGCATCGGAGCGGCGACGGCCCTGACGCTCGCGGGGCGTGGATCCGTTGTCGTGCTCGTGGCACGCAGCGGTGAAGCGCTGGATGAACAGGTCGAACGGATCACGGCGACCGGTGGGCGTGCGGTGGCGATGCCGGCGGATCTCGCGGAGATCGACCAGATCCGCACGCTCGCCGAACGGGTGCGCGACGAGGTCGGCGTCCCGGACGTGCTGGTGAACAACGCCGGCGTCGGCCGCTGGCTGTTCCTGGACGACACCCCGACCCCCGAACTGGCCGGGATGATCGCCCTGCCGTTCACCGCCGCACTCCACCTGACCAGGGAGTTCCTGCCCGGGATGCGGGCGCGCGGCTCGGGCCGGGTGGTCAACGTCAACTCGCCGGTGTCCCGGCTGCCGATCCCCGGCGCGACGGGGTACGCGGCGGCCCGCTACGCGTTGCGAGGGATGACGGCGGCGCTGCGGCTCGACCTGCGCGGCACCGGGATCGGGGTGAGTGAGGTCGTGCCGGGCAAGGTGAGCAGCCGGTACTTCGTGAACAACCCCGGCGCGGAGGACCGGATCCCGGCCGTGGCCAGGCTCATCCCGACCGTGACGCCGGAAGACGTCGCGGCGCGGATCGTGTCGGCGGTGGAGCGGGAACGGGACGAAGTGGTGTTCCCGTGGCAGCTGAAGGCGTTCGACCTGGCCGGGCGGCTCTTCCCCGGGCTCACCGGCTACCTGACCTGGCGGACCGGGACACACCGCTGACGGGACACACCGCTGACGGGACACACCGCTGACGGGACACACCGCTGACGGGACACCGCTGACCACGCTAATCGGCCCCGATGTCCGCGCGGGAGGTGCGGACATCGGGGCCGAAGTGGTGCCCGCGGACCAGTGTCGGTCGGGGAGGGAAGGTGTGCACAACACCGGCCCGCGGCTGTCTGTGTAGTTGTTCCCACTGCCGTGGCGGCGGGGCACTGTCGAGCGGTGGAGCTTTAGCGGTGGAGCTTTTAGCTGGCCGGCGGTCCGTTCGTCGCGGTCGGGGGTTCGCACGTCCCGGACCGCCGGCCAGTAGGCGGGTGCTCGACCTGGTCGCGTCGGGGGAACGACAGGTCGGGACCGCCCGTTAATGGGCTCGGGCCACCACTCCCCGGCGTGTCCTGGTGACCGGAGGGGTCACCGGCGCCGAACGGAGGTGCCGAGCCGGGCGCGGGGCCAAACCGCCCGCGACCAGGTGTTCGTACGCGGCGCGCCACACCGAGCACGGGCTCTTCTGCTGCCGCCAACGACCGGAGCACTCGGGGCAGTTGCCCTTCTCGTCCGGTTCGTGCGCGGCGAGCAGCGCCCGCCAACCCTCGGTCAGCCGAGGGAGCTCGGAACGAGCCACCGACAGGAGGGACGGGGCGTCGGCCTCGTTGGCCAGCTCTGTGAGCAGGTCCAACCGCTCCCACACCGCGTTGCGAAGAACTTGTCCGAGGATCTCGTCCACCGAAACGTCACCGTCACCTTTCCGCCTGCTCGGCGGCCTCACGTAGCGCGGCCCTGAGTTGTACGAGTTGGTCGGCCGAAAGGACCGCCGTCTCACCCGGCGGACCGACCAGGACCACACGGCCCCGGTCGACCAGCACGGTGAGGCAGCGTTCCCGGTCGACCACGTCGCTGCAGCGAATACGCCACCAGCGACGCTGCCCGGTCGTGCCGCGCCATCCGGAGTCGAGGTCGGTCGACTCCTGGACGGACAGGGAAGCGGAAGCGGACGCGACCGTGGCGACGGCGGACGACGTCGGTCCACCAGTGGTGGTCACCGCCCGCTCGATCAGGTCCACGGCCATGTTCCTCTCCGTACTCACTCGCTTACCGGAACCTAGATTGCGATGATTCAACCCGGATCGGGACGTCATAGCGGTAGCCGGTGGGCGTTCCACGGTAAGCGGTCAACGGAGTTCGGCAGGGCCGATCAGCCTCGCCGATCGGTACTTCTCGCGGTCGGGGGAGTGCCCCTACTCTGCCGTTGACGCCCAATGGACTGTGAGGGGGCGCAATTGAACACCATCGGTTCGCCAAGCTCTCCTGTTACACCAGACGTCTGGGACCAGCAGGAGATGCGGGACGCGCTGGCCAGACGGGAGATCAGCGCGGTCTACCGGCTGCTCCGCAGGCACGGCGTCTCGCAACGCCAGATCGCGGCGCTGACGGGCCAATCGCAGTCCGAAGTCTCGGAGATCCTCAAGGGACGCCAGGTCATGGCCTACGACGTCCTCGCCCGGATCGCCGCCGGCTTGGGTGTCCCAAGGGGGTACATGGGTCTCGCCTACGACGAGGCCACGGCAGTGAGGGTGGCCGCCACGGCGGAGTCACCCCATTCTGAGGAGGACGAGTCGGTGAAGCGAAGGAAGTTCCTCGCGCACGCCGCCGCCATCACCGTCGGCGCGGCCGTGTTCGGTACGGACTCCGGGTCTTGGGCTTCATCGCCCGCGCAGACTCCGGCCCCAGGCCGCATCGGCATGACCGACGTCCGCCAGGTCGAAGCGGCTACCAGGGCTTTGCGCACGTTGGACTACCAGTACGGCGGCGGCTCCTGCCGCGACGCGGTCGTGGCGCAGCTGTCGTGGGGGCAGCAGATGCTCGGCGCGAACGCCACCGACCTGGTCCGGGAGCGGCTGTACGTCGCGCTCGCCGACCTGCACAACCTGGCCGGCTGGACGTCGTTCGACACAGGCCTGTACGACTCGGCCCGCAACCACTTCGGCCAGGCGCTGGGGCTGGCGAAGCAGGGCCGCAAGGAAGAGCTCGTGGCGAACATCCTGTACCGGATGGGCCGCGTCTACCTGCACCAGAACGCGCCGGACGACGCGTTGAAGGTGTTCCAGCTCGGCCAGCTGGCCGCGCAGAACTCCGGCTCCGAGCTCGCCGTGGGCATCCTGTGCGCGAACGAGGCCTGGGCCTACGCGAAGATGGGCTCCGACGACCAGGCGATGAAGCTGCTCGGCCGGGCGCGGGACGAGTTCGCCCGCGCGAACATCGGCGAGGCGCCTGCCTGGGCGAAGTTCTTCGACGCCAACGACCTGTCCGCGATGATCGGCACGGTGCACACCGAGCTGGCGCAGACGGTGGACCCGAAGTACACCCGCACCGCGGTGCCCGCGCTGACCAAGGCCATCGGCGGCTACGGCGAGGACATGACCCGCAGCCGGTCGTTCAACCTCACGTCGTTGTCGATCAACCACCTGCTGGACGGCGACATCGACCACGGCGCCCGGCTCGGCCGCCAGGCGATCGAGCTGTCCGAGGGCCTGAAGTCGGTCCGCACGAAGGACCGGATGAAGCCGCTTCAGCAGGAAGCGGAGAAGCGCCGCAACAACCCCGACGCCCGTGAGCTGGCCGAACGCCTGGCCAAGTTCACCGGCAGCGACAGCGCGGCCTGAGCCAGGGGGAGTCGGGCTCCTGGACGGCAGGTTCACCCCCGCCGCGTTGACCGCCGTCCTCGAACGGCTGTGCGCGCAGCTGGGGTTGGCGCACCGCGGTGCGAGGCTCGTGAAGTTCACCAGCAACGCCGTGTTCGACCTGCCCGTGGACCGGGTCGTGGTCCGGATCGTCGGGTCGATGAACCTGCGCCACCGGGCGCGGAAGGTGGTCCAGGTCGCGCGGTGGCTCGCGTCGCACGACGTGCCGGCCGTCCGGTTGGTCGAGGACGTGCCGCAGCCGTTGGAAGTGGGCGACCACCTGGCCACGTTGTGGCACACCGTGCCGTCGGGCGGCGCCCCCGTCGACGGCCGTGACCTGGGCCGGGTGTTGCGCCAGGTGCACGCGTTGCCGACGCCGGAGTTCACGTTGCCGCGGTGGGCGCCGTTGGACGACGTGCACCGCCGGATCGCCGACGCCGAGGAGCTGTCCGCGCCGGACCGCCGGTTCCTGGAGGACCGGTGTGCCGAGATGGAGCACCGCCTGACCGGCCTGCGGACCGTGCTGCCGCCGGGCGTGCTGCACGGCGACGCGCACCTCGGCAACCTGATCGCCAGCCCGGACGGCCCGGTGATCTGTGATTTCGACTCCACCAGCGTCGGGCCGCGGGAGTGGGACCTGAGCACCCTGCCGGTCGGCGTCGCCCGCTTCGGCCACCCCGCCGAGTGGTACCGGCAGCTCGCCGACGAGTACGGGTTCGACGTCACCAGGTGGTCGGGGTTCCCGGTGTTGCGCGAGGTCAGGGAGTTGAAGCTGACCACGAGCGTGCTGCCGATCATGCGCAGCCACCCCGACGTCCGGGACGAGCTGCACGGCCGGCTCAAGGCTCTGCGTGCCGGTGACACCACGACCCGGTGGACCCCTTATCGCTGAACCGGAGGATGTCGGGCACGAACCGGTAACGCTCGGCGCACGTTTGACGAATGACGCATCGACGGGATGCGGGACGCGGGACGCGGTCGGGCGAGGTGTACGTGGTCGGGAACCTGTTGGGTGTGCGGCGGCTGAGCGCGCGACGTGCGATGAAGGCCGCCCGGATGTTGGACAAGGTCGTGGACAACCAGCTGCCGCTGCTCGCGTCGTTCGACGAGCGGCGCCGCAGCCGGTCCGCCGACTACCTGGCCGAACTGGTCAAGCTCGCGCAGGACTACCGGTACTACGCGAACGGCTGGATCGACGCCAAGGAGCTCGAACGGCGGGGCAAGAGCGCGATGGCGGAACTGACCCGGCTCCGCGGTGAGGATTCTTCTGCGCGGGCGATCACCGAATAGGACGTTCGGCGCAGCTCGTCGCATCGAACGGACCACTCACCGATGGCCGTTCGCGCCGAAACCGAGCTTTCCGCGCTTTTGCGGGTAAGTCCACGGATCAGGCGACTTGGGCGCGGGAGAGCACGACGGCCAGGCCGAAGGCGATGCCCATGACGGCCAGCTCGACCGACGCCCAGGCGACGATCGCCGTCGCCTTGTGCTGGGCGATCTGCGGCAGCAGGCGCCAGCGGATGTTCGCGGCCAGGACCGCCAGGAGCCCGGCGCACACGACCTTGCCCACCAGGACCAGACCGTACGAAGTGGTGAACAGCGATCCGGGCAGGGACACCGCGGGGTTCAGCGCCAGTTCCAGCACGCCGTTGAACAGGCCCGTCACCACCACCAGGACCAAGGCCACCGTGGCGAGCTTCGAGAACTTCGGCAACGCCTCGGCCAGCAGCCCTCGCCGGTGGGCCACCAGCACGACCACCGCCGCCAGGCCGCCGGTCCACGCCGCCGCGCCCAGCACGTGCAGCTCCATCGAGATCATCGAGTAGTCGTGGTACTTCCAGTTCGACGCGTGACCGGTCACCGGTAGCGGCAGCAGCCCGAACATCGAGATCAGGATGCGCAGCTCCGCGGGCACCGACTCGCCCCGGCGCACCGCCATCACGCCGATCCACAGGTACACCAGCGCGCACACGGCGCTGAACAGGAGCCCCTGACCGGCGCCGACGCGTTGCACGTAGTCCACGACCATCGGCATGGTCAGCTCGGCGTCCGGCCGCGTCTCGTACGCCCGGATCACGATCGACAGCAGCGCGGTGAACGCCCACACCGCGGCGGCGACCACGGCGGCCGGCCGGGCGATGCGCAGCACCGGTTCGGTCATCGCGGGGCGGCTGAACCCGAGCAGCTTGGGCAGCAGCGACAACCCCACCACGATCGTCGCGGCCAGGTCCAGCAACGTCCGCACCAGCGGGTGGGCGAACCGGACCACCACCCCCGGCTCGGTCACGCCCACCGTTTCCGGTGTCGTGGACAGGCCGAGGCCCAGGAACACGCCGAGGGCTCCGCCTGCCAGCAGGCCGCCGACGATCCAGTACCTGCTCGTGGGGGTGGTGGTCCGGTTCACCGTCATCGCCTGTCGCCCTCCTTGGCGCCGCCGCGCAGCGCGAGGAACACCCCGCCGCCCAGCAGCACGACCGCGGCGGCGATCCACACCCAGATGGGCACGGCGTCGCTGTCGGTCGGAGCGGTCGGCTCCGCGGCCGGCGTCGGCGCGGGCGTGCCGTCACCCGCCTTGGTCAGGGTGAACTTGAGCGAACCCGTCACCGGGTGCCCGTCCGCCGACAGGACGCGGTAGCCGATCGTGTACTCGGCGGCCGGTCCCAGCGGGCGGATCGGGAAGACGACGGTGTTGTTCTTGACCGTCGGCTCGCCCTCCGCCTCCCAGCGCGTGCCCTCCGGGCCGGTGACGGTGACCGTGTTGAACTTCTCCCCGGCGTTCACCGCCTGGTCGAAGACCAGCGTGATCGCCGCCGGTCCGGACTCCAGCTGCGACCCGTCCTTCGGGTCGCTGCTGACCAGCACGTTGTGCGCGAACGCGGGGGTGGCCGTGCCCAGCACGACCGCACCCGCGACGAGGCCGGTCAGCAGCAGCGAGACGACGCGGTTCATGCCGTCGGCTTGCCCGCGCGACGGGACCGCAGCACGGCGCCCGCACCCAACCCGAGGCCCAGCGCGCCGACCGCGAGACCCGCGCCGCCGAGCCAGCGGGCGGTGTCGTCGGTCGACGTCGCCGCCGCCGTCGTCGTGCCGTGGCTGTCGTCGGCGGCCGGTGTGGCGGTGGCGTGGTCGTCCGCCTTCGCGGCGACCAGCTTCAGCACCGGCGCGGGGCGTTCCGGCTCCTCGGCGCCCTCGGCGGGCGGCGGGGCGTTCCAGTCCACGACTTCACCGCTGTCGTAGGTCTGCTTGGTCGGCAGGACCAGCTGGTCGGTGTTGTCCGGCAAGGGGCCGACGGACAGGTCGAACTCGTTGAACTGGCCCGGCTCGATCCGGTTGCCCGCGTCGGCGGTCCACGTGACGGTGCGGACCGCCTCGGTGACGTCCCGGCCGTGGCTCTTGACCGGTGTGGCCAGCTTCTCCTTGACCGCCTCGACCTTCCAGCCGGGCGTCGGCTTGGTGCTGACCGACGCCAGCGGGAACTCGGCGGGCAGGGTCAGTTCGAGCTTCACCGTGCCCGCGTCGGCGCGTTCGTTGGGGACGCGCAGCGTGACCTTGGTGTACCCGCCCTTGACCGCGTCCTTCGGCGTGGACGCGCTGACGTGCGCGGATGCCGGACCGGCCGTGGTGAGAGCGAGGATCGCGGCGGTCGCGAGCACCGCGCCGCCCTTGGCGAGCGTGCGCACGCCAAATCGATTTGTCGACATGAAGTTCTGGCTCCTGAGACCTGGGAAGTTGTGCTGGGGACTCGGGTGATCAGGAGCCAGGAGGACCGCGGCGGCCGTGCACCCGCCGCAACAGCACGCCGACCAGCGTGTTCGCCGACTCCGCAGGGGTGGGAGCCCACAGCGCCACGGCCGGCATGAGCGGTGTGTGCGGCGGCGGGACCAGCCGGGAGACGGCGCCGACCAACGCGTGCAGCGTGGCGTCGGCCCTGGCCAGCAGCAGGCCGGTGAGGAGCGCGGCGACCACGTGCGCGGCGGTCATGGCGGTCGGGCTGAACCCGAGACCGGGGCCGTCGGCGGCGTGGTGGCCGAGGTCGAGCAGCGTGTGCTGCCCGAGTTGGGCGACGCCGAGCGTGGCCAGGATCGTCCACGGACGACGACCCCGTTCGGCGATCGAGCCACCGGCGAACGCGACGAGCACCGTCAGCGGCAGCGCGGGGGCGAACTCGGTGACCGAACCGCCCGCGGCGCCGTGCGCGGCGACGCTGAGTGCGGCGGACGTCACAGCCAGCATGACCGCCCGCGCGAAGCGGGTCGGAGCAGGCCGTGTGGTCACACCACAGAGAGTAGGAGGTCGCACGTCGCTCAAGGGAGTCCCCTTGGTTCAGGACGGTTTGCGCTACTCCGTTCGAGGGTATGGGGTACCCGTGACGATCGAGAGCAAACCTGTCAAAGAACCATTGCCCGGTGAACCCCGAGCCGACCGGCCGGCCCGCACGGACCGCGTCGTCTTCGGTGTGGCGGCCGTGGTCGCGCTCGCGTTCGTCGGTTGGGGCATCCTCGGCACGGAGTCCCTGGCGACCGCGTCCAAAGCCGCGCTGAACTGGGTCATCAGCAACCTGGGGTGGGCCTTCGTGCTCACCGCGTCCGGGTTCGTCCTGTTCGCGCTGTGGCTGGCGGTGAGCCGCTACGGCCGCATCCCGCTCGGCCGCGACGAAGAGAAGCCGGAGTTCCGCACGGTCTCGTGGGTGGCGATGATGTTCAGCGCCGGCATGGGCATCGGCCTGATGTTCTACGGCGTGAACGAGCCGTTGTCGCACTTCGTGAAACCGCCGCCCGGCACCGTGGCGGGCGGCTCCGACGAGGCCGTGCAGACCGCGATGGCCACCACCCTGTTCCACTGGACGCTGCACCCGTGGGCGATCTACGCCGTGGTTGGCCTGGCCATCGCCTACGGCAGCTTCCGCCGCGGCCGCAGCCAGCTGATCAGCGCGGCGTTCGCGCCGCTGCTGGGCCGGCGCCGCGTCGAGGGCGGCGCGGGCAAGGCGATCGACGTGCTGGCGATCTTCGCCACGCTGTTCGGGTCGGCCACGTCGCTCGGCCTGGGCGCGTTGCAGATCGGCAGCGGCCTCCAAGTGGCCGGGTGGCTCGGCGAGGTCGGCAACGGGATCGTCGTCGGCGTCATCGCCGTGCTGACCCTGGCGTTCGTCGCCTCGGCGGTGTCCGGCGTGGCCAAGGGCATCCAGTGGCTGTCGAACATCAACATGGTGTTGGCCCTGGTGCTGGCCGTGTTCGTGTTCGTGGTCGGGCCGACGGTCTTCGTGCTGAACCTGGTGCCCACCGCGATCGGCGACTACTTCCGCGAACTGACCGACATGGCGGGCCGCACCGCCGCGTCCGGTGGCGACGCCACCCAGACGTGGCTGTCCGGCTGGACGATCTTCTACTGGGCGTGGTGGATCTCGTGGACGCCGTTCGTCGGCATGTTCATCGCCCGGATCAGCCGTGGCCGCACGATCCGGCAGTTCGTGGCCGGCGTGATCGGCGTGCCCAGCCTGGTCAGCCTCGCGTGGTTCTGCATCTTCGGCGGCACGGCGATCTTCACGCAGCGGTCCGGCACGGATCTCGCGGGCACGGCCTCACCGGAAGGACAGCTGTTCGGCCTGCTCGACCAGTTCCCGTTCGCCGCCATCGCCGGTGCGCTGGTGATGCTGCTCGTGGCGATCTTCTTCGTGTCCGGCGCGGACGCGGCGTCCGTGGTGATGGGCACCCTGTCGCAGCGCGGCTCGATCAAGCCGTCGAAGCCGGTGGTCGTGTTCTGGGGCGTGCTCACCGGTGTGGTCGCGGCGGTGATGCTGCTTGTCGGCGGGTCCAGCGCGCTGACCGGTCTGCAAAACCTCACGATCATCGCCGCGCTGCCGTTCATGCTGGTCATGGTCGGGCTGTGCGTGTCGCTGGCCCGTGACCTGCGCAGCGACCCGATGATCCGGCACTCGGAACGGGTGGCCGAGGTGATGGACGAGGTCACCTTGCAGTACAACCGGCCGGACGGCGCCGAAGGGCCCGAGGACGCCGCCTACCGGGCGGTGGAGCAGGTCACACGCCGAGGCGTTTGAGGAGGTCAAGTCCGGTCCCCGCCCTCCGCGTTCGACGGTGCGCCGACAAAGTCGGCAGCGTGCCCGTTGGCGTCCCCTGTCGTGCTCACGGCGCAACGCACGCAGGTAGCGCGGCACGTCGACGCGGAGGGAGTCGGCTGTGGCGCCGTGGCGGCGGGCGGTCCACAGACGTCACCCGTCACCGCGGTGGTGCGGTCACCCTCTCGAGGACGGGAGCATGGCCGTTGTCCCGCGCGGGTGTGAGGGCGGCCCGGAGTTCGGCGAACTTCTCGCCCAACGGCCTGATCACGTTCTTCTCGACCTGGTAGTAGCTGGTCAGCGTGGCCAACGGCACGCGGCGCAGGTACCAGCGGCCGGTGAGGTTGCACCCGATCGCGAGGTGGCTGCGGAACCCGCCGACCAACCAGCCGTCGTCCTCGTCCTCGACGGTGTTCTCCAGCCGGAAGTAGTTGAACAGGCTCTGCGCGGTGGTCCGGACGGTCTCGTCCTCGTCCTCCGGCTTCGGCTCGGCCACCCCGATCCAGCACTCCGGGTGGTCGGCGTCGCCGACGTAGGCGTCGTTGAACCCCAGCCACGGCCACACGTAGGCGATCAGCCGGACCCGGGACGTGAGCAGGGAGTCGGCGTCCTGCCCGGCGCGCACGTGGTCGGCGTCGACGTAGAAGCGTCCGAGCCAGGTCGGGGTCCACAGGTAGTACGGGTACGCGCTGTCGTCGGACAGCCGGTAGCTGTTGGCGTTGGAGAACAACTCGTTGCCCGCCAGCGGGCGCAGCCGCACCCCGTACTCCGGCAGGGCGAACCGGACCGCTAGGACTTCGAAGAACGCGCGGATGTCCCGGTAGTACTCGGTGAGCTGGTGGTACGCGGTCGCGGTCTCGGCGAGCACGTCTTCGCGAAAGATCATCGGGTCTCCGCTCCGGCCGCACTCGGCAACCCGTTCGGCACTGTCCGCGACGGCGACGTTACCGCAGGTTGCCAAGTTGGCCAACAGACAGTAACCATTTGGGTACATAGGGCTTACGGAGGCGATGTGCTCGACCTGGCCGTGGTGGGAGCCGGGGTGGGCGGGTGCTACTGCGCCTACCGGCTCGTCACGGACACCGGACCCGGCGACGGGATCGCGCTGTTCGAACAGACCGACCGCATCGGCGGCCGGCTGTGGTCCGAACCCGTGCGCGACGCGCCGCACCTGATCGCCGAGCTCGGCGCGATGCGGCTGCACCGCGGGCTGCGCTCGGCGCTGGCCCTGGTCCGCCACCTCGGCCTCGATCTCGCACCGTTCGAGTTCGGCCGACCGGAGAACCTCGTGCACCGGCGCGGCGTCGCCATGCGCTGCCGCGAACTGCCCGGCGACCGGATCGTCGAGGCGGCCGAACGCCTCGTGCCCGGGTTCGCCGAACTCCGCCGCCGCCACCACGAGGCCGAGGAACGCGGCGACCGGCGCCGCTCCGAGTCGCTGCTGGACGTCTTCCGCGATCAACGGGACCAGACCCGCGTCAGCGGACGTCCGCTGGACGAGCTGACCTGGCCGCACGCCCTGGACTTCGCGCTCGGCCCCGCCGCCGTCGCGTTCCTGCACGACACCGGCGGCTACGACCTCCGCCGCAGCGGGGAGAACGCGGCCACCCAGCTCGACCTGGTCTTCCGCACCCCGCCCGACGCCGAGTACGTGACGCTGCGGCACGGCATGCAGGGCCTGCCCGACGCCCTGCACGCCCGGTTCACCGCCGCGGGCGGAACCACGCGCACCGGTCACCGGCTCGTGCGCCTGGACAAGGAAGCGGACCACTACCGACTGACCTTCACGACACCCGGAGGAGACCGGCACACCCTGGCCCGCGCCGTCGTCCTCGCCCTACCGCCGGAAGCGCTCCGCCGCCTCGACGGGCTGCCTCTCGCCCGACACCTGCGACCCGCGCTGGACGCCGTCGAACCCGTCCCCGCGTTCAAGCTCTTCCTCGTCTACCCGCGGCCCTGGTGGCGCGAACTCGGCATCACCCGGGGGCGCAGCACCACGGACACCGCGCTCAGGCAGCTCTGGTACGGCGGGACCTGCCCCGCGACCGAGTCGACCGGGCCCGCGCTGCTCCTGGCCGCCTACCCCAGCGGCCACTCCGTCCACGCCTGGGCGCCCTGGCGCGGCGGCCCACCGCATCCCGCCGCAGAGGCCGGACACGCGGCCACAGCGGCGATGGTCGAGCACGCACACACCCTCCTCGCCCGGATGCACGACCTGCCGGACCTCGAACGCCCCCTGAGCGCGTGCCGGCAGGACTGGACCGCCGCCTGGCACGTGTGGCGCCCCGGACACGACCCCCGCGTCATCGGCCCGCGCACCCGGCAACCCATCCCCGGCGAGGCGATCCACGTCGTCGGCGACTGCTGGACCCCCGACCCCGGCTCGATCGAGGGCACGCTCGCGTCGGCCGACGACCTCCTGCGCGTGTCCTTCGAACTGCCCGACCCGCAATGGCACACCGGCCCGCCCCGCTAACCCACCGCGGAGGACACCATGGACCCCACCGCCCCGAACCCCACGGACATCGCCGGCTACCTCGCCGCCGCCCCGGCCTTGGCCGCCCGTCTCGGCGGCGCCCCGGCGGACTGGGACGTGCGCGAGATCAGCGAGGGGAACGTCAACTACGTCTTCTCGGTGCACGGCCCCGCCGGAGCCCTCTGCGTGAAGCAGGCGCCCGCGTTCGTGCGCGTCGCAGGCGCCTCCTGGCCGCTGACACCCGAACGTGCCCGCTACGAGCACCGCGCGATGCTGGAACACCGACGGCACGCGCCCGACTACGTCCCCACCCCACTGCACTACGACCCCGCGCTGCACCTCCAGGTCATCGAGCACCTCGACGGGCACACCGTCCTGCGCGACGAGCTGATCGACGGCCGGGCACCCGCCGACCTCGGCCGCCACCTCGGCGACTACCTCGCCCGGACCCTGTTCCACACCAGCGACCTCGCACTGCCCGCAGCCCGCAAACGCCCGCTGGTAGCCGAGTTCGAGGGCAACACGGAGATGTGCGCGATCATGGAGGAGATGGTCTTCACCGAGGTCTACCGCCCGTTCCACCGCAACCAGTGGACCGGGCCCCACCTCGACGCCGACGTCGACCGCCTCCGTGCAGACACCGCCCTGCTCGTCGCCGTCGCGCGGCTCAAGGACCACTACCTCACCAGCAGGCAGGCGTTGCTGCACGGCGACCTGCACACCGGGTCGATCATGGTTTCGGCGCACCGGACCCACGTCATCGACCAGGAGTTCGCCTGCTACGGCCCCATGGGCTTCGACATCGGCAACCTGCTCGCCCACCTGCTCATCAGCTACTTCGCCAAGGACACGCCGGGACCGGAAACCACCGAGCAGGCCCGGTTGCTGGCCACCGTCGAGACGGTGTGGACGGAGTTCGACGCCCGCTTCACCGCCCTCTGGCGGTCCTCACCCACCGGCGACTCGTACCCGTCCGCTCTCTTCCCGCCGGGTTCCGATCTGCTGGACCACGAACGTCGTGCCTACCTCGGCAGGGTCCTGCACGACACCATCGGCTTCTGCGGCGCCGAGATCGTCCGCCGCGTCATCGGGTTCGCCCGGCCGGCCGACTTCACCACCATCCCCGACCCCGGCTACCGAGCCGCCCGCGAACGCCGGGCACTGCACCTGGCCCGCGCCCTGCTCGTCGACGACCACCACGACATCCGCGACGTCGTCACGGCCGCCCGCGCCTACCGGGCGGTGGAGCAGGTCACACGCCGAGGCGTTTGAGCAGGTCCGCTTCCATCGCGTCGAGATCGGCCGAGACGGCGCGGTGCGCGGCTTTGCGCCGCGGTGTGGGCATGCGTTCCGCCGCCCGCACCGCGGCCAGCAGCTGCGCCAGCCGCCGCTCGGTGCTCTCGACGTACGTCCGCTCGGTGTCCCGCAGCTGGTCGAGGGCTTCACCGAAGCCGGCGATCCGGGCGTGCAGGCCCGCGCCCCTGCCCGAGTACCGGGTCAGCTGGTCGACCGGGATGCCGAGCCGTGCCGCCCGGTAGTGGTCGTAGCGGTCGCTCAGCAGGGCCGCGGCGCGGGCCGCCATCGGCGCCATCACCGGGATCAACGCCGGCGCCAGCACCTTGGCCACGCCGACGAGGTTCTTCGCCCTGCCCGGGGTGAAACCCTTGCTCTTCTCACGCGCCATGGCCGTGCCCCTGTTCGCCGAGGTGCTGACAGCAGACCCTAGAGCCGTTCCGGGAAAAGATCGACTCGACTCCGCGAGGTTGCCGGTACAAGCACCGACCCGGCGTCATACGCTGCACTGGTGACTTCCCAGGTGCAGCTCGACGCCGGTGTGGTCACTCGTTGCCGGCGGCGGGTGCACCTCGAACACGATCCGACCATGCGCGACGTGCCCAGGCTGCCGCCTGACCCCACGGGTCAGCAGCGCAAGGCCGACGCGATCGAACACCGGCGCGGCGTCGCCACGGCGCTCGGCCGGGTCGTCGGATCCGACCTGATGGAGATCCCGCAGGACGTCCCGTCGGCCGACCGCGAACGCGTGACGGCCGCCGCGATGCAGGCCGGGGTGCCGTTCATCTGGGGCGCCGCCCTGCCCCGCGACCCGCTCGGCGGCCGGCGTGGCGGCATCGACCTGCTGGTGAAGGAGACCACCGGGTACGTGCCGGTGCTCGTGGTCCGGCACAAGGTCAGCGACCCCGGCCAGGGCGCCCGCACGTCACCGCTGTCCTACCCGCTGCCGGGCGGCGCGCGGGTCGACCCGTTGCGGAAGGTCCGGCCCCAGCCGCGCGACCAGCTCCGGCTGGCGCACGCGCAACGGCAGCTCCAGGCGTCCGGGTTCGCGGCCCACGGTCGGGCGACCGGCGGCGTCATCGGCATGGACGCCGACGTGGTCGTGTGGCACGACCTGGAAGCGCCGAACTGGCCCGGCGGCAAGAGCGCGCTGTCCGAGTACGACACCAGGTTCTCCGACCGGCTCTCCGTGGCGTCGGCCGCCGCCACCGGCGCGGACCCGCTGGCCCGTCCGTCCCGGATCGTGGAGTGCCGCAGCTGCCCGTGGTGGTCGGTGTGCGAGGAAGACCTGAAGACCGCCCGTGACGTCAGCCTCGTGGTCCGCGGGGAGGACGCGGTGGCGCTGCGCAAGGTCGGCGTCGCCACCGTGGACGACCTGGCCGCGCTCGACCCGAACGAGCAGACCGTCCCGCTGGTCGGGATGCTGCACGCGGACGCCGTCATCCTGGCCCGTGCCTGGCTGCGCGACCTGACGGTGGTCCGCCGCGTGTCCCGCATGAACGTGCCGCGCGCCGACGTCGAGGTCGACGTGGACATGGAGAGCTTCGGCGATCTGGGCGCGTACATGTGGGGCTGCTGGCTGTCCGGCCAGGACGTCGGCGAGGAGCACGGCTACCGCGCGTTCGCCACCTGGGACCCGCTGCCGTGCGGGGACGAGGCCCGGTCGTTCGCCGAGTTCTGGTCGTGGCTGACCGGGGTGCGGTTGCGCGCCCGTGCGCGCGGGCTGTCGTTCAAGGCGTACTGCTACAACGAGCTGGCGGAGAACCGCTGGCTGCTGGGGTCGGCCGAGCGGTTCAAGGGGCAGCCCGGCATCCCGACCGTGGCGCAGGTGCGGGAGTTCATCTCGTCCGACTCGTGGGTCGACCTGTTCGGCATCGTGCAGGAGCAGTTCCTGTGCGCCCACGGCAAGGGCCTGAAGACCATCGCCCCCGTCGCCGGCTTCCGCTGGCGCGATCCGGAGGCGGGCGGCGAGAACTCGATGCGCTGGTACCGCGACGCCGTCGGCATGGACGGGCAGCCACCGGACCCCGCCCAGCGCCGCCGACTGCTGGAGTACAACGAGGACGACGTCCGCGCCACCCACACCTTGCGGCTGTGGATGACGTCGGACGCCATGGACGACCTGCCCTTCGCGGGAGATCTCTAGCGCGGCGCCATTCGGAGTGCGCCGTCCATGCGGATGACCTCGCCGTTCAGGTAGTCGTGCTCCACGATCGACACGGCCAGTTGCGCGTACTCCGCCGGCTGCGCCAAGCGCTTCGGGAACGGCACTCCCGCCGCCAGACCGGTCCGGATGTCGTCGGACACGGTCGCCAGCATCGGCGTGTCCACGATGCCCGGCGCGATCGTCATCACCCGCACCCCGACCGACGCCAGGTCACGCGCCGCCGGCAGCGTCATCCCGACCACCGCCGCCTTCGACGCCGCGTACGCGACCTGCCCGATCTGCCCGTCGAACGCCGCGATCGACGCCGTGTTGATCACCACGCCGCGCTGCCCGTGCTCCAGCGCCTCGGTCTTACCCATCGCCGCCGCACCCAGCCGCAGCACGTTGAACGTGCCGACCAGGTTGACGTCGATGACCTTCCGGTACAGGTCGAGCGGGTGCGGTCCGGACTTGCCGACCGTGCGCGTCGACGGACCGATACCCGCGCAGTTCACCACGATCCGCAGCGGCGGACCGGAACCGGCGGCCGTGTCGACGGCGGCCTGGACGTCGTCCTCCGATGTCACGTCCGCCGCGAGGTAGGTGACACCCTCGACTTCCGGCGCGTTCTCGATCGAGAGGTCCAGCGCGAACACCGCCGCACCACGTGCCGCCAGTGCCCGCGCGGTCGCGTTGCCCAGACCGGACGCGCCGCCGGTGACGATCGCCGAGGTACCCGAGATCTCCATACATCCTCCTGTCCTGGCCCAGGAGGTTAACGGTCGTTCAGCTCCCGGCGCGCGGAGAAGTGGAGCAATGCGACCAAGGGCACGGCCGCGAGCAGCGCCAGACCCACGAACAGCATCGCGATCACGACCAGTTCCATACCCCCGACACTGCTCCTGTCCAGCCGAAACCGCGTCCGCCGCGAGGGGTGTTTCGGCGTACACCCAGGGGACTACTTACCTCACTCTCCGCATACAGCTGGAGTTTGACCCACGGCCAACTTCGGCTGACACCGTCACCTGCATGTTCGTCCGGCGGATCGCGGTCGTGGGAACGGGTTACGTGGGCCTGACGACGGGGGCGTGCCTCGCTTCCCTCGGTCATCGGGTCGTGTGCGCGGACGTGGACGCGCTGAAGGTCGCCCGGCTGCGCGCCGGGCAGGTCGACATCCTCGAACCCGACCTGGCCGACCTGGTCGTGGCGGGCCAGTCCGCGGGCCGGCTTGCGTTCGTGGAGGGCGCCCGGCACGCCGTCGCCGAGGCCGAGGTGGTGTTCCTGTGCCTGCCGACGCCCATGGGCGCGGGCGGTGCGGCGGACCTCAGCGCGGTCGAGGCGGTGGCCGAGGAGATTCGCGGCGTCCTCCCTTACGGCGCGATCGTGGTGTGCAAGTCGACCGTTCCGGTGGGGACGTCCGTCAAGGTGGCCGAACTCCTCGGACGGGAGGACGTCGCCGTCGTCTCGAACCCCGAGTTCCTGCGCGAGGGCAGCGCCGTCCGCGACTTCCTGAACCCGGACCGCATCGTGGTCGGCTCCGACTCGCCGCAGGCCGCCGAACGCGTCGGAGCGCTGTTCACCAGGCTCGGCGCGCCCACCGTGCTGATGGACGCGGCCAGCGCCGAGATGGTCAAGTACGCGGCCAACTGCTACCTGGCGATGAAGCTCTCCTACGTCAACGCGGTCGCCGAGCTGTGCGAACTCGTCGGCGCGGACGTCACGTCGGTGACCGAGGGCATGGGCTACGACAAGCGCATCGGCCAGTCGTTCCTCAAGCCCGGACCGGGCTGGGGCGGGTCGTGCCTGCCCAAGGACACCCACGCCATGGTCCGGATCGCGGACGCCGTCGGTGTCGACTTCTCCCTGGTCAAGGCCACCATCGAGACGAACGCGCGGCAGCAGCAGCGGGTGGTGGAGAAGGTCCGGCGGGCGGTCGGGTCGCTGGCCGGCGCGCGGATCGGCGTGCTCGGGCTGGCGTTCAAGGCGGGCACGAACGACCTGCGCGACTCGCCCGCGTTGGCGGTGGCCGAGCTGCTCGCGTTCGAGGGCGCGGAATTGGTGGCCTACGACCCGGAGATCACCCGGCCGTTGGTGGGCATGACGGTGGTCGACTCGCCTTATACGGCGGTGCGCGGTGCGGACGCCGTGGTACTTCTCACGGAATGGCCGGAGTTCCGGACGTTGGACTGGGCGTTGATGGCGTCTTTGATGTCCGGATCGACCGTTCTGGACACCCGCAACCACCTCGATCCGGACGCGTTGACCCGCGCCGGCCTGGTCTTGCACGGTCTTGGGCGCGAGCTGCGGGTGCGTGACGAAGCGGTGTGACGAAGAGTCGTGTTCAGCCGATCTTCAGGATTCGATCTAGTTAGCCGGGGTAACAAAACCGGTTGAGCCGACGTAGGTTGTTGAAATGTTCACCACCCGTCCTGAACTAGTCGGCACGCACGGAATGGTCGCGTCCACGCACTGGCTCGCGTCCAGCGCGGGCATGGCCGTCCTGGAAGACGGCGGCAACGCGTTCGACGCCGCGGTCGCGGTCGGTTTCGTGCTGCAAGTGGTGGAGCCCCACCTCAACGGTCCCGGCGGCGAGGTGCCCGTGGTGTTCGCCGCGGCCGGCGAGACCGTGCCCAGGGTGCTGTGCGGGCAGGGCGTGGCCCCGGCCGGCGCGACGATCGCGCACTACCGCTCGCTGGGCCTCGACCTCGTGCCGGGCAGCGGGATGCTGGCCGCCACCGTGCCGGGCGCGTGGGACGGCTGGTTGACGCTGTTGCGCGACTACGGCACCAAGACGCTGCGGGACGTGCTGACGTACGCGATCGGGTACGCGCGGGACGGGTTCCCGCTGTTGGAGCGGGTGGCGAACACCATCTCGACGGTGGCCGACCTGTTCCGGGACCACTGGACGTCGTCGGCCGCGCTGTGGTTGCCGGGTGGGCAGCCGCCGGAGGCCGGTGCGCGGTTCCGCAACCCCAAGCTGGCGGACACGTGGGAGTGGCTGCTGGCCGCCGCCGAGGCCGCCGGCACGTCCCGTGAGCAGCAGATCGAGGCCGCGCGGCGGGCGTGGTCGCAGGGGTTCGTGGCGGCGCAGGTGGACGAGTTCTTCCGGATCGCGCACCGGGACGACTCCGGCAACGACCACGCCGGCGTGCTGACCGGTGAGGACATGGCGTCGTGGGAGGCGTCGTACGAGGACGCCGTGTCGGTGGACTTCGGGTCGTGGAGCGTGGTCAAGCCGGGTGCGTGGACCCAGGGGCCCGTGCTGTTGCAGCAGTTGCTGCTGTTGGAGGGCTTGGACCTGTCGTATGCCGACGGCGTGCCTTCGGCGCAGACGGTGCACCTGGCGGTGGAGGCCGCGAAGCTGGCGTTCGCCGACCGGGAGGCCTGGTACGGGGACAGCGGCGAGGTGCCGTTGGACGTGCTGCTGTCGCGGGAGTACGCGGACGTGCGGCGGAAGCTGATCACCGATCACGCTTCGCTGGACCTGCGGCCGGGTTCGGTGTCGGGGGTGGACCCGAGGCTTCCCGCGCACGTGCTGCGCGGTCCGTGCGATGACGGTCGCGATGGCGGCGGGGCGATCGGCGAACCGACCGTGTCCAGCACCGGTTCGGTCAAGGGCGACACGGTCCACGTGGACGTGGTCGACCGGTGGGGCAACATCGTGTCCGCCACCCCGTCCGGCGGGTGGTTGCAGTCGTCGCCGACGATCCCGTCGCTGGGGTTCTGCCTGGGCAGTCGGGCGCAGATGTTCTGGCTGGACGAGGGTCTGCCGAACTCGCTGGCGCCGTGGAAGCGGCCCCGGATCACGCTGTCGCCGACGCTCGCGCTGCGGGACGGTCTGCCGGCGATGGCGTTCGGCACGCCCGGTGGTGATCAGCAGGACCAGTGGCAGCTGGGGTTCTGGCTCGCGCACACGGTCGGCGGGATGAACTTGCAGGAGGCGATCGACTCGCCGATGTGGCACACGAACGCGTTCCCGAGTTCGTTCTACCCGCGGTCGTGGACGCCGGGTGAGGTCGTGGTCGAGTCCCGGTTCGGTGGGATGGACGAGCTGCGTGAGCGCGGGCACACCGTGGTGGACGCGGGGCCGTGGGCGCTGGGCCGGATGTCGGCGGTGGCGCGGGATTCCCGTGACGGGCTGCTCCGTGCGGCGGCGAATCCGCGTGGTGCGCAGGGGTACGCCGTCGGCCGGTGATGTCGGTTCTTCGTGTGGTTGGAACGGCCCCGGCCCGAGGGGGAGGGGGCCGGGACCGTTCCGGCTCGGGTGGCTCCGTCAGGAACCCAGGCTGACGCCGGTCTCCACGGTCGGCAGCTCTCCGGACTTGTCCTGGAGGGTGTCCCGGGCGGAACCCGCCAGGCTCTCGACCGCGCTCTCGGGGTCGGTGACGTCGAGGTCCACGGTGCGGATCCCGTCGGCCAGGTTCTCGGTGTCGATGCGGGTGATGTCGCCGATGGTGGCGATCTTGCCGGGCTCCGTGTCCAGCTGCGGCCGGGCTTCGGCGCCGATCTCGGCAGCTTGAGCGGTGCCACCCAGGCCGAGCATGACTGCGGCGCCGCCGAGGGCGACCGCGGCCCCCGTGATGGTCTTCCTGAGGTTCATGGGCGGGAAAGTGTCGTAATCAGGAGGCCTGATTCAAGCTCGGTAATCCGTGCGAGTGGACTACTTCACCCGGTCCAGTGGAGCCCGACTGTGCAGACGCGCGTCGGCCCTCGCCACACCGCCACCGAGTAGACGCCCGGCTGCGCGTCCTGCCGTGCCAGGAACTCCTCGGCACACCCCCGCGTGTAGTGAGCCCGCCACTCCTCGCCACGCGCGATGTACCAGCCGTGGTCGTCAACGGTCTCCACGTGCTCGCACAGGAGCGAGCCGTTGCGCTGACGCCGGAAGTACTCGATCCGGTGCAGGTAGGCCGTGTCCGTCATGGAGCAACGGTCCGCGGTGGAAGCCCCGGTTGAGATTCCCACCCGCTGCTTCCGCCGCCGTAGCGTTGCGCGGTCAAGTGATCACGGGAGGTGGTGCCGGGGTGAGCAGGAACGAGCCGACCCATCGCATGCGCAGGCTGGGGGAGGTGCTCCGGGAACTGCGCCAACGCGCGGGCCTGTCACAGCTGGAGGCGGCCGACCGGCTGAACTACGACCACCGCAAGATAAGCCGGATCGAGAAGGGCCAGAAGCCGGACTACCACGGCATGCGCGCCATGCTCGACATCTACGGGGTGCCCGTCTCCCAGTGGGAGCCGTACATGGAGATGTACGCGCGGGCGCTGGAGAAGGGCTGGTGGACCAAGTACGACTTGGAGGATCAGGGCTACATCAGCCTTGAACACGACGCCTCGAAGGTGTGCGACTTCCAGGTCGCCTACCTGCCAGGGCTCCTGCAGACCGCCGACTACATCCGATCCATCTTCGCGACCGCGCGGGTGCAGCGGTCGAAGCGGTGGATCGCGAACCAGATCGAGGTCCGGCTGCTCCGGCAGGAGCGACTGCTCGCCGCTGAACCGCTGACACTGCACGCGATCATCATGGAGAGCGCCCTCATGTACGCGTCGCAGGCGCAGTTGCTGCATCTGACCGAGCGGAGGTATCTGGCCAACGTGACAGTTCAAGTCCTGCCTCACCGGACTGGCTTCAACGACGGCCAGCGTGGCGCGTTCACCGTGTTGGACTTCCCGGTGAAAGCCGACCGGTCGGTGCTGTACGTCGAGCACGCCGCGGGCTCGCAACACATCGAGGATCCGTCGAAGGTCAAGGTTGCTAGGCTGACTTTCACCCACCTCTCGAAGTCGGCGTTGACCCCTGAAGAGTCCGCCGAGTGGATCGGGAGGCTGGCCGCTGAGCGATAGAGATCGAGGTGTCACCGTGTGGCGCAAGAGCAGCCGTAGCAACAACGGTGGTAACGGCAACTGTGTCGAGGTCGCGTTGGCGGGCCGGTCGGCGCGGGTGCGTGACTCGAAGAACCCGTCCGGTCCGACCGTGGCGCTCCCGAACTGGTCCGGCTTCCTGACCGCGGTCAAGAACGGCTCGTACGACGCCTGATGTACGTCGGCTGACGTACGTGCGTGAACCGCCTTTCAGCTGACGCCGACCCGTCCGCCGACCCGTACCTTCATCTCCATGGCGTGGTTGGCGTGGGTCTGGTTCGCGGCGACGTTCGTGCCGCTGATCTGGCGCAAGCGCTTCCCCGTGGCCGTCATCGCGATCACCGGCGTGTCCACCTGGCTCTACTACGTCACCGGCCACTGGGGTCCGCTGATCGCCGCACCCGCCATCGCCGTCCTCTCCCTGCGCCGCACCCGAGTCCTCGAACAGCGGAGCCGCCAGGTGGAAGAAGAACGGCTGCGGATCGCGCGTGAAGTCCACGACGTCGTCGCGCACAGCCTCGCCATGATCAACGTCCAGGCCGGGGTCGCGGCGCACGTCGCGGACCGGCGACCGGAAGAGGCCGTCAAAGCGCTCAAGGCCATCAAAACCGCCAGCGGTCACGCGTTGGACGATCTCCGGGCGACGCTCGGCGTGCTCCGGACCGGCGAGGGCACCACGCCGGTGCCCAGCCTGGACCGGTTGGACGAGCTGGTGAAGCCCGTGCCGAAGGCCAGGGTCGTCGGCACGCCGGGCACGCTGCCGGCTCCCGTCGACGCCGCCGCCTACCGCGTCGTGCAGGAAGCGTTGACCAACGCGATGCGGTACGCGTCGGACGCGTCCGAGATCGTCATCTCGTTCGAGCACACCGAGGACGCCCTGGTCCTCACCATCACCGACGATGGCGGCGACGACGGCGGCACCGGCAGGGACCAGGCGCCGCAGGGCGCGGGCAGCGGTATCAGAGGTATGCGGGAACGGGTGGAAGCGCTCGGTGGCACGCTGGATGCGGGACCATCGGCCCAGGGCTTCGCCGTCAGGGCAGTCCTACCGTGGGAGGTTCGTGGTGATCAGAGTGGTGCTGGCCGACGACCAGGCGTTGGTGCGCGCGGGTTTCCGCCTGCTGCTCGACACCGAGGACGGGTTCGAGGTCGTCGGCGAGGCCGGTGACGGCGCTGAAGCCGTCCGGCAGGCACACCTGCACCACCCGGACGTCGTGGTGATGGACATCCGGATGCCCGGCACCGACGGCCTCGCCGCCACCCGGCAGGTCTGCGCCGAGCTGCCGGACGTGAAGGTCCTCGTGCTGACCACGTTCAACGTGGACGAGTACGTGTTCGAGGCGTTGCGCGCGGGCGCGTCGGGCTTCCTGCTCAAGGACACCGACCCGGTCGAGCTGCTGCACGCCCTGACGGTGGTCGCTGAAGGTGACGCCCTCCTCGCACCGAGTGTCACCCGAAAGTTGATCGAGGAGTTCGCGAACCGACCGGAGCACCGCCGTCCGGACCCCAAGGCCCTCCGCGAGCTGACCGCGCGCGAGCGCGAGATCCTGGCGCTCGTGGCCGCCGGCATGTCCAACGACGAGATCGCCGAGCACCTGGTGATCAGTCCCGCCACCTCGCGCACGCACGTCAGTCGGGTGATGACGAAACTGGGCGCGCGGGACCGCGCGCAACTCGTCGTGCTTGCCTACGAATCAGGATTGGTCTCACCGCGGCGAGGGTGAATATTCATTGTTCGGCACCCTGCGCGGTACCCCGCAATGCCGCTCGGCCGTTGCTTCGACGCGACATCGGAGAGACTTCGAAGCGGCTGCGAAGTGGGTGCGAAGTGCCCGCGAAAATCTTGCGGAATGGCCGAAAATATCACAGACGGTAACCATAACGCCGCTACCCGCCGCATTGTGTGTGCGGCGGGTGAGGTTAACGGAAGATGTCCGCCCCCTATAGGGGTGCCTAGGCGATAGCGCCGGGCGGCAGCTTCAGCTTGAACGGCAGCGTCGTCACGAGCGCGAGGTCGGACGCGGTCTGCCGCATCAACGTCGGCGCGTTGCGCGCGCCCGGCTCCGGCAGGTCGAGCAACCGGTCCACCGCCTCGACCAGCGGCCCCTCGTAAATCCACACGGCCTGAGCGGCCCGCTGGCTGTCCCGCACGGCGGGCAGTCGGCCCGCGCGGGCCTCCGTCTCGGACCAGAACAGGATCGAGTCGATGAACCCTCTGCGCTGCTTGAACGCCATGATTCGGTCGAGCTGTCCGTCCTCGTCCCGGAGGTGGAGGAACTGGAACCCGCTTTCGCGCAGCTCGATGACCTTGCTCAGTGCGAGATCCATGACGCACCTACCTCTGTTCTGAGGTCCCCTAGCAGGTACCGGTCGTACGACCCGAAATGATCGTACGGCAAGCGGACAATCCGCCATAGGGACTAGGCCGGTGGGGCGGTCTCGATATGGGATCCGCCGTCATCTCGTTTCGATACGGATCGCAGCGCCCGAACGGTTCGCACTATAAAGGCGAGTGCGCCCAAAGTGACCAGGCTCACAGTGGGCCACATCCTGTTCCTCCACTGCATCGGGTGTCTTGCTACCCGAAGAGACGTCTGCCATGCGTGCGGGGTTGCACGATCATCAGCCCGCCAATCCCAACCTTCGTGTGAACCACCAACGAGTGACGTCGACGCCGGCTACGCTGTCCAGCGTGAGCATCGACCCGCCCAAGAGCCTCCCGGCGGTGCCCGAGTCGTTGCTTCCCCGTGAGCACGCGCTCTACCGACCCCGGCACAGCAGCCGTCAGCGCCCCGCGTTGACGATGGCGATCCTCTTCTTCTGCGCGCCGGCCCTGATGCTGATCGTCGGCGTCCGCCCGGCCGAGTTCGAGAACCGCAAGCTCGCCGACTTCCCGTCGGTCACCGACGGCTGGGGCTTCTTCACCGGGCTCAACGCCTGGGCCAACGACCACATCCCGCTTCGGGATCACGCCGTCGCCGCTTCCGACGGAATCAGTCGCGGCGTGTTCGGCGAGGCGCCGCCCGTCGCCAAGCCGCCGCACCAGGAGCCGAACGGCCCGATCCCGCTGCCGCCCAAGGACCCGTCGCTGGACCGGCCCGACCCCACCGCCTACGTCCGCGCGATCGAGGGCAAGGGCGACTGGCTCTACCTGGGTGAGGACATCGAGCGCGCCTGCGAGCCGCTGCTGCCGGTCCCGGAGGTCTTCGACCGGCTCAAGGCGCTGCGGACCCTGATCGAGTCGTCCGGCCGGAAGCTGGTGCTCGTCGTCGCGCCGGACAAGGTGACGACCGTGCCGGAGAACCTGCCTTCCAAGTACTTCGGCGCGCAGTGCTCGACCAAGGCGCGGGAGGCGTTCTGGCAGTCGGTCTCCGCCAAGACCGGCGCGCTGGACCTGCGGGACGGTTTGAAGGCCGAGGCCGAGAACCGCAAGCAGCCGGTCTACCAGCAGCTCGACTCGCACTGGACGACCGAGGGCGGCCTGGTCCTGGTCCGCGCCGTCGCCGAGCAGGTCCAGCCGGGCGTCACCAAGACCTGGGACTTCCGTCCGGCCGGGTCGTCGGAGACCAACGCGGGCCTGCCGCCGCTGCTCGGCCGGACCGGGAAGATGATGATCAACCACTACGAGCTGGCCCCGGACGGCAAGACCGTGCGGGAGAAGAAGCTGAACGAGCCGTTCCCCACGCCGCAGCGCTCCACCCAGACCGCGGGCACGGGCATGGTGCGGCCCAAGGTCGCCATGATCGGCGACTCGTTCGCCACCCCCCTGGCCTCCTACATGTCGGCCGCCTTCACCGACTTCACGTTCGTCCACCTCAACACCGCCGCGAGCGACCCGAAGCCGACCGGTCAGCTGATGGCCGGGGCGGATGTGGTGGTCATCGAGGTCGTGGAGCGCAACATGCTGTCCGGCAACAGCGCGGTGATGTCGAGCCGGCACCTCGAAACGTTCAAAGCCGAACTCGCCAGGCAGCCTCGCTGAGTAGAGTCCTCACGTGCGCGAACTTCCCCCCAAGCCGTCAGGCGGAACCATCGGGCTGTGGTGCGGCAGTGACCTGCCCGGCCTCGGTGACCAGATCGCCGCCCGCGTCCTCGTCCGGGAGCTGCGGCACCGGCTCGGCGACTGGCAGGTGCGCACGCTGGCGCCGTTCGGCTGGACCAGGCCGACGCGCGCCGACGGCGGCCTGGTGGCCGAGCCGTTGGGCGAGCGCACCCCCGGCCGGGTGCGGGAGCTGGTCGAGTCTCACCACCTGAACGTGGCCGCGCCGTCGTTCCCGCTCGGCGCGGACCTGTCCGGGCGGTACGGCGAGCCCGTTCCCGCGCAAGAGTTCTTCACCGGCGGGCTCGGCGTGGAACCCGAGGCGCTGTGCGTCGCCGTCCGGGTCGCCGAGGAGGTGCCCGCGGGTCTGGTCGAGTGGATGGCGCGGCAGCCGTTGGCCGCCTCCGTGCGTGACGAGGTGTCGCGGGACCGACTCCGCGCGGCCGGCCTGTCGCGGGACGTGACCGTGGTGCCGAGCCCGGCTCTGCTGGTGGACCGGCTGCTGCCGACGAGCGACATGCGGATCAGGGCGGAGCAGCTGCGCCAGCTCGGGCAGTTGCCGCCGGACGGGCGCAGCTACCTGGTGGTCCACGTGCCGCACACGTCGTTCACCGCGCTGCGGCCGGCGGTGGCCAAGACCGCCGAGCTGCTGGCGATCGGCGACGTCGTGCTGCTGTCCACCGGTGCTCCCGTGCCACCCGACACGGGTTGGTTCTCGGTGCCCTCGGACACGGTGCTGGAGGACCGGCTCGCGGTGCTGTCCGGCGCGGCAGCTGTGATCGCCGCCGACGAGCACGTGGCCGCCGCTTCCCACGCGTACGGGCGTCGCTGGGTGTTGTTCGACCCGAAGGGCGCGGACCGGGCCGCGGTGGAGCAGTTCGCGTCCGCCGACCGCGTGGTGGCACGTCCCAGCGGGCTGGCCGCGGCGTTCCGGCGCACGCTGCGAGACGACGACGACCGTTCGCCCAAGGCGGTGCGGCGGCTGGACGAACACCTCGACGCGGTGGCCGTCGCGGCCGAGCGGGCTTTCGCCGCACGCGGGGGTTGCGTCACGTCTCGCGTGGCGGCGCTGGTCGAGGAGAACCGGGCGCTTCGCCTGGCCCAGCAGCGGATGCGGGATCGGATCGTCGCGGACCGGCACATCCTGGCCGAACGGCTGCTCGAGGCCGGTCCCGGAGGTCCGGAACTGGCGGAGGAACGCCGATTGCACGGCGAACTCGCCGAGCGGCACCGCGAAGTCCTGGCCCAGTTGGAAGCCGAACGGCGGGAGCTGGCCGCGATGCGCGCGACCAAGCTGTTCCGCTGGACGCGGCTGGTGCGTGGCGCGTACGGGCGGCTGCGATGACCCCCCGCGTCACGTTCGTCATGGTCACGTACGGCGGCGGCGAGCTGGCGAAGCACTGCCTCGAAGTGCTGGCCCGGCACACCGACGTGCCGTACGAGGTGGTCGTGGTGGACAGCGCGTCCCCGGACGGCACGGGGCAGTGGCTCGAGGACAACCTCGCCGGCGTGACCGTGGTGCGGATGGCGGAGAACCTGGGGTTCGGCGCGGGCTGCAACCTCGGGGTGCAGCACTCGCGCACCGAGTTCGTGTGCTTCCTCAACGCCGATGTCGAGGTGACGCCGGGGTGGCTCGAACCGCTGCTGGACTTCCTGGACGACACCCCCGCCGCGGCGGCCGTCGCGCCGCTGATGGTGTTCCCGGACGGGAGGGTCCAGGAAGCGGGCAGCCTGCTCGGCGGTGACGCGTACAGCCGGGGCTGGGGTGACGGCTGGACCGACGTGACTTCCTTGTACCCCAGGGTTGTCGACTACGCGTCGGCCGCTTGCCTGGTGCTGCGGCGGCACGCGTTCCATCAGGTCGGCGGGTTCTCGCCGGAGTACCACATCGCCTACTACGAGGACGTCGACCTCCAGTTCCTGCTGCGGGCGCGCGGGTGGCAGGTGTGGGTGCAGCCGTCGTCGCACGTCCTGCACGTGCGGCACGGCACGTCGTCGACCAAGCGGGCCGAGGAGCTGTCCGACATCAACCGCGAGGTGTTCCGCCGGCGTTGGGCGGACGACCTCGCGCTCCGGCCGCCGTCGGTCGGTGTCCACGAGCACCCGCACCGGTTGTGGTGGCTACGTGATCAGCCCGCGTCGGTCCGCGTGCTGCTGATGGCGTCGCGGGTGCCCGATCCCGAGGACGGGCGGGCCGCCGCGATGGTGGCCGAGTGGCGCCGGGCCGATCCGGCCGCCGCGATCACCTTGCTGGTGTCCGACGGTGAGCACGCGGCTGCTGCCCGGTGGCGGGCCACCGGGGTCGAGGTCGAGTCGGCCGACGACTTCGAGGCGTGGAGCCGGGACCGGGTGGGGCACTACGACGTGGTCGTGGCGCTCGGCACGGACGTGTCCGCGACCGAGGTGACCGAGTGGCAGCCCACCGCGGTGCGGGCGTTGGACCTCGGATCGTTGGCGCACAAGGAGTGGGAGAAGCGGTTCGCCGCGACTCGCGCGCGCGAGGACGCGGTGTGGGCGGGGGAGGCGCGGGCGGCGGCTTCGACGTTGTTGGAGTGGGCCGAGGTCGTGTCGTGCAGGGACGATGAGGACTCGTTGTGGGCGCGGCGGGTCAGCGGACGGCCGGCGCACGTCGTGCCGGACCCTGATGTGGCGGCGGAGTTCCGGGCGGCGATGGCGAAGGTGCTCATCGAGTGCACGGTGGTGCCGACCGGCTGATCGCGGCTGTTCCCGCTGCGAGCGGCTCGGCATGGTGGCTCAGTGCCGGTTGGTCAGTGCCGGTTGGTCAGTGCCGGTGGGTCGGCGCGGTTGGTCAGCGCCGACCGAACCCGCCGACCGAAGCGCCGACCGAGCCCACTGATCGAAGCGCCGACCGAGCCCGCCGACCGAACCCGCCGACCGAGCCCACTGATCGAAGCGCCGATCGGTCAGCGCTGAGCGCGACGCAGCAGGGCGGCGGCGAGCAGTCGGCGTTCCGCGCCGGCGGTCTGCGGCCGTTCCTCACCCTCCAGCGCGAGCCGGACCAGCGGCCACAACCGGTGCTCGGCCTCGGCCAGGCGGGACAACCGCGCCTGGTCCTCGACCGCGAGCCGGTCGTCGTTCCGCATCAGCAGCACGGCCGCGAACTGCGCGATCCGCCGCAACTCGTGCTCGGTGATGTGGTCCAGCTCCGCCTGCCGCGCGGCGATCCGCCCGACCCCGACCCCGACGCCCGCGGCGGCCAGGCCGCGTAGTCCGGGCAGGCCGTCGGCCAGGCGCGGCACCTGCCAGCCGGTGACGTTCGCGCCGTGCTGCCGGTAGGAGTGCAACGGCCGGTCGACGAACGAGATCGTGCCGACGGACAGCGCGGTCGCGGCGATCCACTGGTCGTGGTACGCGCTCAGCGTCCCCGGTGGCAGCGGCAGCACCCGCTCCCGGACCAGGTCGGCGCGCACCATGCTGGCCGCGCCGGTCACCGTGTTGAGCAGCAGCAGCTGTTCGAGATCGGTGAACTGGTTCACGCGGTTCGCCCACACGCTCTCCGCGACGACCTCGCCGATGCCGTCCACCAACCGCATGTCGCAGTAGGCGAGCTGGACGGCCGGGTCGGTGAAGCGGGAAACCAGCACGGCGAGCTTGTCCGCGTCCCACAGGTCGTCCTGGTCCGACAACGCGACCAGGTCCGCGTCCGCGGGCACGAGTGACAGCGCGCGCTCGAAGTTCCGGTAGAAGCCGACGTTCTCGTCGTGCTCGACGATGACGAACCTCGGGTCGTCGCCGACCACGTCGCGCAGCACCGCCACGCCCTCGTCGCCGGAGCCGTCGTCGCTGATCACGCACACCCAGTTCGGATGCGTCTGCGCGCGGATCGACTCGACCTGCTCGGCGAAGTGGAGCCGGGGCGCGCGGTAGGACGCCAGGCAGATCGCGACCCGCGGACCGTCGGCCGGCCAGCTCACCTCGACCGGGGCCGTGTCCGTGTCCGAACTGCGCCCGCGCACGGCGGGCAGCTCACGCCGGAGCGTGGTGCCGTCGACCAGCGTGACGACGAGTTCCAGCGGCACCAGGCCTTCGCGCACCGGCACCCGAACCCGGAAACCGCTGTTCGGCTCACCACCGATCGCCGCGGCGACGTCCGGCCGGGGATGGCCGGTGGTCGCCGGGCACCTGCGCCCGTCCGCGACCACGGCGACCTGGCGCACCGGCACATCGGCGTGCGCGGCCCAGCCCTCGAGGTCGATCACCTGGCCGCGGCCGACGTTCACCGTCGCGGGCACGTCCACCGCGTACATCAGCCGGTCGTCCCGTCGGCTGACCGGCCGCACCCGGCTCGCCAGCAACGGCGTCACCGCCGGCACGCGCTTGCCGACGCGGCGCAGCACACCGTCCGGCTCCTGCCCGCCACGGCCGAGCAACAGGTCACGCGTGCCGCGGGCGAGCCGTGCCGCGGGCCACAGGAAGTCCTCGCCCGCGCGCACCAGCGCCGACGACGTCAGCCGGTCCAGCTGCGCGCGCAGCCGTGCGTTCTCCGCGGCAAGCTCCTCGGCGGCCGTGCGCTGCGCGGCCAGCTCCCGGTCCACCTCTGCCCGCTCGGTTTCGGCGGACGCCAGCTCCATGAGCGCCCGGCCGAACTCTTCGTCCACCCGGGCGACCTCGGCACGCAGCCGCCGTTCCGCCTCGGCGTGCTCCTCGCGCAGCGCGCGGACCGCGTCCATCAGCGATTCGGTCGGCGCGCCGACCTCTTCGCGGGCCTCGTCGACCTCGCGGTGCGCGTCGGCCAGGACGTGACGCGTCTCGGCGACCTCGCGGTGGGCCTGGGCCGCCACCTGCTGTGCCTCGGCGAGTTCAACCGCCAGCCGCTCGCGGTCGGCGACGAGCGCGCGGACCTCGTCCAGGCCGCCGCGCTCCCACAGCCGCATCCGGCCCGGCGCTTCGACGTCGGTGTCCAACGCGGCCCGCACGTCGGTCGCGCGGGTGCCGCTGACCAGTTCCTGGAGGGCTGCCTCGGCGTCGATCAGTTCCGACCAGCGCGAACGGGCCGCGTCGTCCAGCCCGATCAGGGTGGCCAGGTGGACCACCAACTGCCGGATGGACGTCTCGGCGGGCCACGGGTGGGCCGCGCCGCAGCGCAACACCTCACGGGTGAACTCGACCAGAGCGCGCACGAGCACCAGCTCGGCGTCCACGCCGACGCCCGCCCGCCACTCCAGGTCGATCCGCCGGGGGGTGCCGTCCGGCAGCACGATCACGTTGCCGGGGTGCACGTCCAGGCAGTCCGGCGGCAGCACCGGCACGTCCGGGCGGCCGGGGAGGAACGGGTGGGTCTCGTCGTCGGCGAATGGCCGCGCGTCGACAGTGCAGCAGGCACGCCACTGATCGAGCAGGTCACGCGTCGTGTCGAGGTCGTGCTCGGCCAGCGCGTCGAGCAGCAACCGGTCCAGCGGCGCACCCGACAGCAGCGGCTCGTCCGCCGTCGGCTCCTGGCGCAGCCACCCGGCCGCGCTTCCCGTCCGGTGCGACTCGGCCAGCCGGAGGTCTTCGGTCAGCCGACGCGAACGCCGCCACTCCGGCAGCCTCTGCGCGTTGACCAGCCACCCCAGATCGGGGCGCGCGGCCTTGGCCACCGCCTCGGGCGTGCGGCCCGCGATCACCAGGAACGACGGCGCGACCGACGCGCCGAAGCCGTTGGCCACCGCCTGCCGGTGCGGCGACCGCACCGCGACCGCCGCCGACGAGCCGCGGAACACGCCCAGCAGCGGGTCGCGGACCAGCTTGTCCACCACGTCCGACGCGTCGGCGAGGTCGTGCACCCGCTCGTCGAGGATCACCCTCGGCAGCTTGTAGTCCGGGTACGGCAGCAGCCAGCGCTGCGCGGTCAGGCCGGCGTCCGCGAGCATCGCGTGCAACCGCGCCTTGCTCCACGTCTTCGCGCCCGGCGCCGGGTAGTCGGCCAGCCCCATCCACGCGGCGGCGTGGTGGTCCTCCGGCTGGCCGAGCAGGTAGCCGATGCCGAGCTGGTTCTCGATCGCGATGACCACGACACCGTCGTCGGCGAGCGCGTCGGTCACGTCGGCGAGCATCGCGGCGGGGCCGTCGCCGTAGACCGGCGAGTACTCCAGCACCCCGCACAGCAGCGCCAGGTCGAACGTGCCGTGGCGGCTCAGACCGGACGCGTCGCCCGCGACGATCCGCACGTCCGGCAGGTCGCGGCAGCGTTCGGCCGCCGCGGCGGCGCGCGACGGCGTGCCCTCCACACCGACGACCCGCGCCCCGGTCTCGCCGAGGGCGCGGGTGAGCACGCCGCTGCCGCAGCCGATGTCCAGCACGCGCAGGCCGTCGTGCACGTTCAGCGGCGCGAGCAGCGCGGTTCGCTGCGGCGAGAAGTGGTAGGTCAGCTCCCAGTCGGTGAGGCCGGCAGCCAGTTCGGCCGAGCCGGCGCTCACGTCCTGGGCTGCGCGGAGTCGGGTGAGGACCTCGTCCTCGGCGCCGTCCGCGTACTCGGGTCCGCCGTCCATCAGCTGATCGGGAACTCCTTGACGACCGTGCCGCCGAACTCCTGGAACTTCTTGATCAGTTCCTTGTCGTCGACGCCGATCGGCGTCTGAACGGTGCCGATGCGCACGACCTTCGTGCCGGTGACGTAGACGCAGCGGTAGAAGCCCGGCTGGCCCTTGCGGACCAGCTGGTGGACCGTCGAGCTCTGCGGCATGACGCCCTTGGCCCCGGGCACCATGCCGGCCTTCGTCTGGAGCTGGACCAGCGCCTCGGCCAAGGCTTCCGCCTTGTCCGCGTCCTCGGCCTCGAACACCGTCGTGTCGTGGGTGAACGCGGCCGCGGTGCCGCCCTTGAAGCTCACCTCGGTGATGCCCGCGGCTTCCACGGCGGTGGCTTCCTCGGCGGTGAGGATCTTCGCCTCGACCGCCTCGGCCACCGGCACGACGCCGTTGGCCGGGTTCGGCGTGCCGGGCGGTGCGGGGATCAGGTCGATGGGCGGTTCGGTGGTGGTCGTGGTGGGCGCCGCGCTGGAATCGGTACCTGCGGAGGTGGTCGTCCCGCCGCCGGCGGACGTCGAGGATTCGCGGATGCCGAAGAACCAGATCGCGCCGCCGATGAGGGCGATCACGAGCACGACGCCGACGATGGCGAGGACCTTCTTGCCGCCGCCGCCGGACGTTTCGTCGAACACCTCGGGGCCCTGGCGCAGCCAGCTGTCGCCGGACGTCGTCGCCCACGGCGCGGACGTGTCGCCACTGCCCCACGGCGAGGCGGGGGGCTGCTGCGCGGAGAACCCGTGGGGCGGCGACGGCTGGCCGTACTGCGGCTGCGGCTGCATGCCACCGCCGGGGACGACCTGCGTGCGGTCGACGTCCTGGGGCGGTCGCGCCGCCGGTCTGCCACCGGACACGACCTGGGTGGCGTCCGGGTTCGGCGGCTGGCCCTGGCCGGCGTCCGGTGCGACCGGCCGCAGGTACTGGGTCGCGCTGTCCGGCGGCTGCTGCCCCTGCTGCTGGGCCGGCGCCGTGGGCGGGTTCGCCTGCCACTGCTGCTGAATCGGCGGAACGGCATGAGCCGATGCCAGCACCTGGTCGCGGCGCGTCCGGTACTCGTCGGCCGAGACTCGGCCGGACGCAAGCTCCTCATCCAGCTTGCGCAGCTCATCCTGCCAGTTCACGCCGGCAGCCCCTTTCTGCGGTTCATGCGATCGTGGCCATTGTGCACGGGTCGTGACATGGCCGGGTCGGGCACCACCAAGTCGTGATGCGCCGCACCACCGACGTTGCCGGGCATTGCTCTGGTCGGCTCAGCGTTCCCGGCCGCGGACCCGGTCGTAGCGGGTCAGCGCGTGCACGGCGGCCTTGCGCAACACTGGCACCACCCGCTGTGACGGCGAGGGCCGGGGTGGCGCGACCGGCTCGGGCGCCGCACGGCGGGAGCGCCAGGTCGCGTGCGCCTCGACGACGCGTTCCCGCACCCAGTCGGCGGTCACCTGGAAGTTCCACTGCCTGAGCAGCTGCTCCCGGGCCTTCAGCCCCTGCTCGGCGGCCCGCACCGGGTCGTCGGCCACCTCGCGCATCGCCGCCGCCGCCGCGTCCAGGTCGGGGTCGGCCCAGTGGGCGTCCGGCGGGTACGGCGGCGCGCCCGGACCGACCGCCGTCAACCGGTACGGCACCGGCCAGGCGTGCTCCGCCGGGACGAACTCGGCCGTGCCGGAGTAGTCGGTGCTGATCACCGGCAGGCCCAGCGCGATCGCCTCGGCCACGGTGAACCCGTAGCCCTCGGACCGGTGCAGCGACACGTAGCAGTCGGTGCCCGCGTACAGGTCGTGCAGTTCCTCGGTGGTCAGGTACCGCTCCAGCAGCGCGATCCGGCGGTCGCCCGCCACGGCGGCCCGCAGCCTGGCCAGCTCGACCGGGTGCTGCCCGCCGTTGATCGCCTTCACCACGAGTTCGACGTCGTCGCGGCCCGGGAACGCCCGCTGGAACGCCTCGACCAGGCCGAACGGGTTCTTCCGCGCCGCGACGCTGTTGAAGTCCATGGCGAACAGGAACCGCACCGGCGCCCCGGGCTCGCGGCGTGACCGGTCCACGGCGGCGGTCGGCCGCACCGGCATCGGGATGACCCGCACCGGTTTGTCGGTGTGCGCGGCGATCGCGGCCCGGCAGAACTCGCTGATCGTCCAGACCTCGTCCACGCAGTCGAACTCGTGCATCACCGACGGGAAGTCGTCCAGCTCCCACGCCCACACGCCGATCCGGTACCGGTCGTGGCCCACCTCGGGGTGCTGCTCCAGCACGCTGCGGACCAGGTCTGCGTTCACGCACAGCACGCTGACCGGGAACTCGGGGCGGCCGACGTCGTCCGGCTGGTCGATGTCGGTGCGGTTGGCCACGAACCAGTCCTCGACCACCGACGCCACCGGCACGTCCGCCCGGCTGAGCGCCTGGTGGATCACGCGGGCCAGCTCGCCGACGCCCAGCACCGCGGTCAGGTGGCCGACCAGGTTCACCCCGAACCGGTCGTTCGGCGGCTGCGGCGCCACGTCCGGCCCCGGCGCGGCCCACTCGGGCAGCAGGCCTTCGGTGATCGCGGACGTGCGGCACCAGTGCGCGAACCCCGGCGACCTCGGCTGCCCGAACGCGCCTTGCAGGTCGACCCGGTGGTACCAGATCGCGGCGGTCAGCCGGCTCAGGCCGTGCTGGGGGGTGGGCTCGGTGAGCCAGTCGCGGAACGCCTTGCCGGAGAACGCGTGCGGCGGCACGGGCGCGGGCTTGCGCGGTGCGCGCGACGCTCGGACACCCGCCCGGTAGAGCTCGCGCATCAGCGTGGTGATGGGCGAGCCGTCCGGCAGCTCCTCCAGCCACGACGGCAGGAGGTCCCCCTTCGCCAGGCGGCCCGCTTCGTTCAGCCGCTCGGCGTAGTCGGCCGTCAGGTCGCGCAGTTCCGGGCGGTCGGACAGCAGGGTGGCCGGGCGGTTCGCGCACAGCTCGCTGAGCACCCAGGGCGTGTCCGGGTCGAAGCCGAACAGGTCCACGACCTTCGGCCGCACGCCCACCCGTTCGAACGCGTTCCAGGTGGTGAAACCGATGGCCGGGTCGGTCACGGTGGTGCGCGGGAAGTGGCTGACCACCCGGTCGAACCACTCCTGGTCGGAGAACGCCTCGCGGTCGAACCGGATCGCGCGGTAGCCCAGCACCGCCTCGATCCACAGCTCCGCGAGCTCCGGCTCGGTGACCGTCAGGAAACCGGGGTTGTGCACGCCGGCGCCGATCAGGTTCGCCTCGTCCGTCTCGGCGTCGCGGCCCGTCACCGGGTGCAGGAAGTGCGGTGCGACGGTCAGCCCGGTCGCCTCCGGCAGCGGTGCGAGCACGAGGCTCGTCGGGCTCAGGTACGTGACGGACGGCGCGTCGGCCAGCAGGGTGCGCAGCAGCCACGGCTTCACCGCGGCGGCCAACTGCGGCGGCGTGTGCGCGGTGGCCAGCGCCAGGAACTCGTCCTTGGTGAGCCCGAACCGGTCGGGGCCCAGGAACGTGATCCCGTCCTCGGTCTGGACGCCGTCCGCGCCGTCGATCACGGCGATCGCGAACCGGTGGCCCGGGTGGTGCTCCACGTAGGAGCGGGCCAGCACGGTCGCCGCGGCCAGCCCGCTCTCGGGCGTCACGGTGAAGGCGATCGGGGCGTTCATGGGTTCGTTGTCACCTTCTGTCGCTCGCGCTTGCGGAACCACTGGGCGATCGGGTTCTCCACGAAGCGGTACAGCAGTTCGGACCCGACGGCGACGGCGGCCAGCGCCACGACCAGCGCCACCCAGAAGCCGGTCGTCGGGGTGAGCAGTTCGAGCACCGGGAAGCCGAGCGGGATGTGCAGCAGGTAGGTCGCGTAGGTCCGCTTCGCCGCCGCGCCGATCCACGGCTTGCGCACCAGCGGGGTGTCCAGCCGGGTGGCGAGCAGCACCACGAGCACCAGGATCAGCAACTGGCGCGGGAACTCGTCCTCGGGAGGCCACACCTCGCTGCCCAGGTCGGCCCGGATGAACAGCAGGAACTGCACGACCCCGCACAGGACGCCGGCGGCGGCCGGGATACGACCCGCCCGCACCAGGGTGATGAGCTGGCCGATGAAGAACAAGGGGAGGAACGTCACCACCATGCGGAACCCGATCGCGGGCGGCCCGCCGTTCGCCGGGATCACCGCCAGCAGCACCGACACAAGCGCCACCGACATCGCGGGCGGCAGCCACGGCCACCGCTTGAGCAGCGGCATCGTGCCCGCGACGTACAGGTAGAAGAACATCTGCACGACCAGCGTCCAGGTGATCGCCAGGACGGACGACGTGGCGGGGACGAAGAGGTTCAGCAGCGCCATGTTGAGCGGCAGGTCGTCGAGGTCGGGCGGGCGGTTGGCCGTGAGCAGGCCGTTCGAGACCAGGACCCACGCCAGCGCCACGGCGACCCACATGGCGGGCAGGAGCCGCACCGCACGGCGGACCATGAACTGGCCGGGGGTCTCCTTGAACGCCACGTGCGTCACGACCATGCCGCTGATCAGCAGGAACGTGCCGACCCCGACCCCGAACAGGGTGATCGGCCGGTAGAGGTGCAGCGGGCCGCTGACCAGGCCGTCCACGGCCCGGCCCACCGGGAAGTCGTGGCCGTTGAGGCGCAGCCAGTTCGCGTAGTGGGTGAAGATGACGGCGAGCGCGGCGAGGATCCGGATCAGGTCCAGGCCGTGCATGTACTTGGTGTTGGACGTCGGGGTTCGAACGTCCGGCGTGGTGATCGTCATCGGCGGCGGCCCATCCAACCCAGTGCGGCGGTCGCGCCGAGCGTGGTCAGCACGCCGGCGACCGCGGTCGACGCGTGCATGACCGCGAACCCGAACACGCCCTGGAGGAGCGCGAGCCAGATCGCGTTGTCGGCGAGCCACCCCACGATCCGGTTCTCCGCGATCTTCGCGGCCGTCGGACCGGCGAACACGACCGCCGAGGTGAACAGGAGGCCCGCGTACACGGCGGCCACCGGGTACCACCACCTGGCGAGTTCGACGGGGTACTGGTGCTCCGCCAGCACGAACAGCGACCACGCGGCGGGTGCGAGGAGGAACTGGAACCGGCCGCGCAGCGCCACCACCTGACCGATCACGACGACACCGGAGAACGCCGCGACGGTGGCCGCGCGGTGGTCGTGGTCCACCAGCAGGATCGCGGTCGCGGCGACCGCGATGTGCAGGGCGGGGACGACCACTCGGGCGTTGCCGGTGAAGCGGCGGATCAGCGCGCCCGTCGCCCACGCGAGCAGTTCCAGCAGCACGATCCAGCCCAGCGGCACCAGCAGCGGCTTCACCGCGATGAGCTGGCTGACCAGGGTGAGATTGCCCACCAGCGTGAGGGGTGACGTGTGGTCGGCGGACGGGACGGTCCAGATCGTCGCGCCGAGCGTGACCATCCCGGCCGCGAGCAGCACCGTGACCGCGAGCGGGAGGTACGTCAGCACGACGCGTCGCACGGAGGGTTTGCGGGTGACGCTCTCGTAGCCGGCGGCGGCCAGCAGCAGCATCGCGCCGAGCGGGCCGAAGTCCTCGCCGAGGCCGAGCGGCCGGTTCACCAGCTCCCGGACGGCCGCCAGGTCGCTGTTCATCCCCACTAGGTAGCCGTAGACCAGCAACACCGCGCCGGCCGCGCGCAGCAGGACGACGGCCGGCGTGGTCGTCGTCGGCTCCTCGGTCGGTGCTTCCGGGGACGTGGCCACGGTGGTCATCGGCCCTCCGCCGGGCTCAGGGCGAGCTGCCGGTCGGTCAGTTCGGAGATCGAGGACGTGCTGTCGGGGCCGTAGCCCTCTACGCGGAACACGTCGTTGCCGCGGATGTAGTGGCCGTGGAAGACGTTGTCCTGGTGGCGCATGAGCAGCCCCGGGTGGTTCGTCGGCCGCAGTTCGTGACCGCCCTGCTCGTACAGCCGGTCGATCGCGGCCAGGGCCGGTCGCGGGTCCGCGCGGGCGGTGAACCGCCACACACCCAGGGTGGTGCCCTTGGCGTCGCGGGTGATCCGGCCGGTCATCCGCACCACGCCGTGGTCCGCGAGGAGCTTCACCTCGGGATCGGTCAGCACACCGGAGCCCAGGAACTTCGCCGGCGTGGCCTCCAGCTCGAACACCAGCGGGTTCGGCGGGGTGACCAGCAGGTCCGGCAGCGGCTCGACGTAGGGCAGGCGAGGGGTCGGATCGGCCGCCACGGCCACCGGCGCGGCACGCGGCCCGTCCGGCCTGGCGACCCAGGCTCCGACCGTGACCGCGCTCAGCAGCACGAGCACGATGATGACGGACGCCGGCTTCACAAGTACTCCCCCAACGGTGGTGTGCCGGGTCATTATCGCTGATCAACCACGTGCCCTGAGCCGCGTACGATCGATGCCATGGCGTGGTTCGGGCGTGACAAGAGTCAGATGGTCGCACAGGTCGACGCGCTCCCGGGCAGGAACGAGCCCATGGCCGTCCCGGACCGGCACGCGGTCTTCCCGGACCGTGGGATCAAGCCCCCGTTCCCCGAGGGGTTGGAGACCGCGGTCTTCGGCATGGGGTGCTTCTGGGGCGTGGAGCGGATCTTCTGGCAGACCGAGGGCGTGCACACGACGGCGGCCGGTTACGCGGGCGGTCACACGCCGAACCCGACGTACGAGGAGGTCTGCTCCGGTCTGACCGGGCACACCGAGGTCGTGCTCGTCGTGTTCGATCCCGCGGTGGTGTCGTTCGAGGACCTGATGCGGGTGTTCTGGCAGGGCCACGACCCGACGCAGGGGATGCGCCAGGGCAACGACATGGGCACGCAGTACCGGTCGGCGGTGTACTGGACGTCCGACGCGCAGCGGCAGGTGGCGGAGGCGAGCCGGAAGGTCTACCAGGAGGCGCTGAACGGCGCCCGCCACGGCGAGATCAGCACGGAGATCGCGCCCCTGGGGGAGTTCTACTACGCCGAGGAGTACCACCAGCAGTACCTGTCGGACGCCAAGAACCCGAACGGCTACTGCGGCGTCGCCGGCACCGGCGTCTCGTGCCCGATCGGCCTGAACCTGTAGCCGCCGTCACGATGGCCGCGAGCGTGATCCGCCGTCACTTCCCGTAGTGGTAGCGACAGGCGGCGATCCTGATCTCGTCGCCCTCGACCTTGTACACCAGACGGTGCTCGTCGGTGATCCGGCGTGACCAATACCCCTGGAACCCGTGTTTCAGGGGTATTGGCTTGCCGATGCCCTCGTTGCCGTGACGACGGATGTCCTTGATCAAGTCGTTGACGCGCTTGAGGACCTTCCGATCCTCGGTCTGCCACCACAGGTAGGCGTCCCACGCCTGCGCGGCCCACACGCGCCTGCCTGGTCATGTCCGCTTCGACCAGGCGAAATCCGGTGGACCGGCCACTTAGGATGTGGGAGCGCTCCCCCGCACGGCGTGGTGTGGGTTTTTCGTGGCCCCCGGTTTCAGGAGCTTCCGCACCATGCCCGATGGTCCGCTCGACCACCGCTACCGCGGCGAGCACCCCGTCCGCACCCTCCTCTACCTCTTCCGCGAAGACCGCACCCACCTCCTCCTCGGCGCGGGCGCCTTCTTCGTCAAGCACAGCCCCACCTGGCTGACCCCGGTCATCACGGCCCACGTCATCGACGTCGTCGTCGAGCGCAAACCGCTCATCGGCATGTGGCTCGGCGCGGGACTCCTGCTGGTCATGCTGGTGCTCAACTACCCGTTCGCCGTCCTCTACACGCGCTGGTGGTACGGCAGCGCCCGGCGCATGGGCATGCGGATGAGGTCGGCGCTCAGCCGGCGCATGCAACAGCTGTCCATCGGCTACCACGCCCGCGTCAGCGCCGGCGTGTTGCAGACCAAGGTCATCCGGGACGTCGAGGCCATCGAGACCTCCACCCAACAGGTCGGCGACCAAGGCCTCTCGGCGGTCGCCATGTTGACCGGCGCGCTGGTGGTCATCGGACTGACCGTGCCCGCGTTCCTGCCGGTCTTCCTGCTCGTCGTCCCCGCCGCCGCAGTCCTCGTCATGTGGCTGCGCGGCCGGCTGCGCGAGTACAACGAGTCGTTCCGCCACGAGGTCGAGCAGCTGTCGTCCCGGGTCGGCGAGATGACCACCCTCATCCCGATCACCCGCGCCCACGGCCTGGAAAGCACCGCCCTCAACCGCATGGACGGCACGCTCCGACAAGTCCTCGCCGCGAGCCTCAAGCTGGACGGCCTCAACGTCCGCTTCGGCGCCCTCGCCTGGATCCTGCTCAACGCCCTGGGCGTCGGCTGCCTGGCCGGCTCCGCCCTCGCCGCCTACCACGGCTGGCTCGCCGTCACCCCCGGTGACGTGGTCATGCTCAGCGCCTACTTCGCCTCGCTGACCGGCGCGGTCACGATGCTGATGAGCCTCACCCCGGTGATCAGCAAGGGCCTGGAGTCGGTGCGGTCGCTCGGCGAGGTGCTGGAGGCGCCCGACCTGGAGCACAACGCCGGCAAGGCGCACGTCGATGTCGTCCACGGCGGCGTGCGGTTCGAGGACGTCGCGTACACCTACCCGGAGGCCACGCGGAGTTCGATCAGCGACTTCACCCTGGACGTGCGGCCGGGCGAGACGATCGCGCTGATCGGCGCGTCCGGCGCGGGCAAGTCCACGGCGTTGAACCTGGTCATCGGCTTCCTCCGGCCGACCGAGGGTCGGATTCTGCTGGACGGTGTCGACATGGAGACACTGGACCTGCGCAGCTACCGGCAGTTCGTCTCGGTCGTGCCGCAGGAGTCCATCCTGTTCGAGGGCACCATCCGGGACAACGTCACCTACGGCCTGGACGACGTGCCCGAGGACGTCGTCCGCCAGGCCCTCGCCGACGCCAACGCCCTGGAGTTCATCGACCGCCTGCCGACCGGCCTGGACACCGTGGTCGGCGACCGCGGCGCACGGCTGTCCGGCGGCCAGAAGCAGCGGCTCGCCATCGCCCGCGCCCTGATCCGCGACCCGAGGGTGCTCGTGCTGGACGAGGCGACCTCCGCGCTGGACAACAAGTCCGAGGCGCTGGTGCAGCAGGCGCTCGCCCGACTCGTGCACGGCCGGACCGTGTTCGTGGTGGCGCACCGGCTCACCACGATCCGCAACGCCGACCGCATCGTGGTGATGGAGGACGGCCGGATCGCGGAGATCGGCTCGCACGACGAACTGCTCCGGACGGACGGGCTCTACGCCCGCGCCCAGTCCGCGTAGCCCAGTCCGCCTGGCCCGGTTCGCCTAACCCACGCCGGTTTCAGTTCCTCTTGGTGAGCAGGGTCGGGCCGACGATCCGCCGCGCGATCCGGCGCAGTCGGCTGCGTGGCTTCGCCGGTTCGGTCGGCTTGGCCGCGGCCGGTGCGGCCGGTGCGCCTGGTGCGGCAGCGGGGGCCGGGGTGGGGTCGGGAGTCGGTTCCGCGACGGGCGCGGCGGCTGCGGGCGGGACAGGGGCGGGGAGCGGGACAGGAGCGGCGGGAACGCCGTTGACCGAGCCGTTGCTCGCCCCGTTGCTCGCCCCGTTGACCGAGCCGTTGCTTGCCCTGTTGACAGCGCCGTTGACAGCGCCGTTGGTCGTGGCACTCGGCGGGCCGGGCACGACGTGGCCGTTGGTCGGCGGCCTCCCGGGCTCGAACGCGCTCGCAGACGCCGGAACCGGCGGGATGTTCGTCGCGGTCATCGGTTCGGTCGTGGGCCAAACGGGATCGTGGGTGGCGGCGACGGGCTGGATGCGGACCGTTGGGGTGTCGTTGCTTCGCTGGGTCTGAGTGGGCACCTGGCTGGACGTCACGCCTCGATCTTGCCAAAACACGCTGTGTGATCCAGTCCCGGGGAAGTTCGGGTGCGGGGGAATCAGCAGAAGATCAGCCCGCACTGCTTGCGGGTCGTCGTGGTCGTGGTCGTCGTCGTGGTGGGCCGCCGCGTGGTGGTCGTGGTCGGCCGCACCGCGGTGGTGGTCGTCGTGGTGGTGACGCCCGTGGTGGTCGCCGCGGTGTCCGTCGTCGTGGTCGTCGTGCTCGACGCGGTGGTGGTCGTGGTCGAGGAGCTGGACTGCGACGACGACGACGACGAGGACGAACTGACGCCGGTCACGGTCACCGTCCGGCTCGGTTGGCCGCTGCGCTTGACGACCACGATCTCACCGCCGTTCGGCGGCGGCAGGCCCTGCGGGGACTTCGCCACGGCCGCCTGGGACACGAGGAGCGCCGCCAACGCCGCGCCTACCAACGCGCCGAAGGCCAGCCGTCCGGAACCACCCAGCGCGGTGAGCATCCACAACGACTACCGGCCTCACCCGGTCGGGTCAAATCCTTCGGGACATCTGGTACCGGCCCGACACTTCGGGTATCAGGCCGGTACCAGAGTCATCGGGTCACGCCAGGGTGGCGGTCAACGTGATCTCGGTGCCCGTCAGCGCCTGGCTGACCGGGCAGTTCTTCTTGGCGTTCTCGGCAGCCGCCGCGAAACCCTCGGCGTCGAGGCCGGGCACGACCGCGGTGACGGTCAGGTGGATGCCGGTGATGCCGGTGCCCGGCTGGAACGTCACCTCGGCCGAGGTGTCGACCTGCTGCGGCGGGGTGCCCGCCTGCGCGAGGCCGTGCGACAGCGCCATCGAGTAGCAGGACGAGTGGGCGGCGGCGATCAGCTCTTCCGGGCTGGTCTTGCCGTTCGCGGCCTCGGCGCGGGACGGCCAGCTCACGTCGAACGTGCCGATGCCCGACGACTCCAGGGCGACGCTGCCCTTGCCCTCCAGCAGGTTGCCTTCCCAGTGCGTGGTCGCCTTGCGGGTGGTGGCCATGTCTGCAACTCCGTCTTCGATGAGGAAAACCCTTCGGGATCAACCTAATGGGCATCATCGGCGGGCGCCGCAGGACGTGATCGACGTGCGCTGTGACCGGGAACGCACGAAAAGACCCCCGGTGCGTGCACCGGGGGTCTTGTAAGAGCGGATGACGAGACTCGAACTCGCGACCCTCACCTTGGCAAGGTGATGCGCTACCAACTGCGCTACATCCGCCTGTTGCGGAGAACTATACCGGACGTTCAAAGGTGGTTTCGACAGGGGGGTTGCCCGCCAGGGGCCCCGACTCGGCCAACAGCCGGTCGACCTCGGACAACCGCTCCTTGGACCACCGCCACTCCCACAGCGGCCGGACCCGGTCGACCACCTCGGCGGGCAGCCACGGCGCCACCTCGTCGCACAGCTCCCACTCGTCGAACACGTGCTCGTAGAAGCTCACCACGGACGCGTCGGACAGGAACCGCTCCGGCTGCCGGAAGCACCAGTGCGCGAACCCGTACACCCGGCCGAGCACCTCGCGGTCGCCCTCCCGGTGCGCCTCCAGCGCGAGTTGCCACAACTCGGACAGGAACACGTGGCAGGACCACGACTCGCGCTCGACAACGGCGCTCAGCTCGGGGAGGAGGGCGGAAGCCCTTGTGCGCCAATCGACCACGCGGCAGGAGGTTACCCGCCGCGGCCGCCGTTGCCGCCCGGTCGCCCATCACCTGACGCCCACCCGTGACCGCCCCGTCACCGACCGCTAGCGCCCGATTGCGGTAGTCAGGTGCCCTGGCTAGCCCGAACGGCCCACGCCGTCCGTAGGGTCTTCGGTATCGGCTCGCTATCACTTCGGCCCGGAATCAGCCGACTGTGGCATCTTGACCACTGGACCACAGGCGGGTGGGAGGTGCCGGGCGGGATGGCGGACGATGCCGATTTCGACCGGGAACTGCTCGCCAGGCTCAGGGCGGGTGACGACGGCGCGTTCGGCGAGCTGTTCACCCGGCACGCGGACGCCGTCCGCAGGTTCGCCCTCCGGCACGTGCGCGAGCACGCCGAGGCCGACGACCTGACCGCCGAGGCGTTCTTCCGGGTCCTCCAGGCGATCCGCCGGGGCAACGGCCCGACCGACCACGTCCGCACCTACCTGCTGACCGTCGCACGCCGGGTGGCGTGGGAGTGGAGCGCGCGGCGGCGGGACGTGCCGGTGGAGGACGACGAGCTGAGCCGCCGCGTCGAGCCGTTCCCGGACGTCACGGCGAACCGGCCGGAGCACGCGCTGATCTCCCGCGCGTTCACCAGCCTGCCCGAGCGGTGGCGCACGGTGCTGTGGCAGGTCGAGGTGGAGGGCGAGCGGCCCGCCGCGGTCGCGCCCAACTTCGGCCTGAGCCCGAACGCGATGGCCGCGCTGGCCCGCCGTGCCCGTGAAGGGCTGCGCGCGGCGTACTTGCAGGCGCACCTGGCCGAGGACGCCGGGCCGCGCGCGTGCAGCTCGGTGGTCGCCAAGCTCGGCGTGTACACGGCCGGCGGGTCGCAGGGCGGCGAGCAGAAGCGCATCCGCAAGCACCTCCAGACGTGCGCCTCGTGCAACGCGCTGCACGCCGAGCTGGCCGAGGTCTGCTCGACGCTCCGGGCGCACGCGGCGAGCATCGCCGTGCCGGTCGCCGCGACCGCGTTGCTCGCACCGGCCGTTCTCGGCCCGACGGCGCTGGGTTCCGCGGTGATGAGCAAGGCCGCGCTCCTCACCGGCCGGGTGAAGCTGGTGTTCGCCGCCGCCGCCTCGGTCGCCGCCGTCGGCCTGTTCGGGATGGTGGCCGGCACGTTCACCGGCGCGCCCGGTCCGGGCCTGGTCCAGTCCGGTCCCGACGGCGCGCCCGGCGAGAACGTGCTGGCGCTGTGCTCGACCGGCCCGACCACGACCGTGACCGGCACGGCGACCAGCGCGACGTCCCCCGAAGCCCAGCACGTCGTGCACACGAAGACCGTCCAGCCGAAGCGCTCGGCGCCGACGACCACGTCCGGTGCCGCCCTGGCCGCACCCCCGACGGGCACGTCGACGTCGACCGTCCCGGCCGAACCCCGCACCCTGCCGGTCGGCACGGCGTCGTCCGCGATCACCACGTCCCAGCCCGGCCCGGAGATCCTGATCAGCACCACCGGGACCACCACGGCGACCAGCACGGTCACCACCACCGACACGGCCAAGACGGACGAACCGCCGCAGCCGACCGCCACCACGACGACCGTGGTCCTCAAGCCGACGCCGAGCCGCCTCGACCCCGCGTGACTGCGGGGTTCACCCACGAGGTGCAAGACTTTGCCGGTAGCGTGGGAAACGCTGAGTGATCGCTCGACGTCTTGAGGAGACGGTGATGACGCGGCTGGTGCGCGGCGCGGACGGCCGGATGTGGACGGTGCGCAGTCAGATCGAGTGGCGCAACCCGTCTGCCGACGCCGACTTCGAACACGATGTGAGCGGCGGTTACGGGCCGGGCGTGCTGATGCTCGCGATCGTCGTCGTGATGGGCGTCGTGCTGGTGTCCTGGACACCGACGGACGTGGTCGTGCCGGGGTGGCTGATCCTGGCGCTGATCCTGGTGTTCCTGTTCTTCCCGGTCCGCTGGGCGGTGCGCCGGCCGTGGCGGGTGGCCGCCGAGTCGAAGAAGACCGAGGAGCTGCCGCCGGAGCGCTGGGTCGGCTCGGTGCGCGGTTTCCTGACCGTGCGCAACGAGGTCGCCAACGTGGCCCGCAAGATCGAGATGTACTCGCTGCCCGACCTGGACGGTCCGCTGCAACCGGTCGACTGATCGCCCTCGCCGGGTGACACTGTTCGCGTGCCGGAACTCCCCGAGGTCGAGGCGCTCGCCCACCACCTGCGCGAGCACGCCGTCGGACGACGTGTGCACCGGGTGGACGTCGCGTCGTTGCAGGTGCTGAAGACGTTCACGCCGCCCTGGACCGAGCTCCAGGGCCGCGAGGTCACGGGCGCGGGCCGGTTCGGCAAGCACCTCGACCTGGACTGCGACGGCCTGCACCTGGTGGTGCACCTGGCGCGGGCCGGGTGGCTGCGCTGGTCCGAGCACCTGTCGGCGGCGCCGCCCAAGCCGGGCCGCGGTCCGCTGGCGCTGCGCCTGCACCTCGGTCCGCCGGGGGAGGGGCCGGGGTTCGACCTGACCGAGGCCGGCACGAAGAAGGGCCTGGCCGCGTGGGTGGTGAACGACCCGGCGGACGTCCCGGGCATCGCCCGGCTGGGGCCGGACGCGCTGTCGGTCACGCGCACCCAGCTCGAAGACCTGTTCGCCGGCCGCACCGAGCGGCTGAAGACCGCGTTGACGGACCAGACGCTGATGGCGGGCGTCGGCAACGCCTACTCCGACGAGATCATGCACACGGCCAGGCTGTCGCCGTACGCGACGGCGGGGAAGCTGCCCGCGGAGGCGTTGGACCGGCTGCACGAGGCGCTGGTGGGCGTGCTGAACGACGCGGTGGCGCGGTCGGTCGGCCAGTCGGCGGCGACGTTGAAGGGCGAGAAGCGGTCCGGGCTGCGGGTGCACGCGCGGACCGGTCTGCCGTGCCCGGTGTGCGGTGACACGGTCCGCGAGGTGTCGTTCGCGGACAAGGCGTTCCAGTACTGCCCGAAGTGCCAGACAGGCGGCAAGCCGCTCGCCGACCGGCGGCTGTCGCGGTTGCTCAAGTAAGAGTGCACACGGTCGTGTGGCTTAGGCCGTTCGTCGGCTGAGCCCGCCGATCGCGGGTAGTTCCTCCAGGTGTCAGACCGACCACTTGGAGGAGTCATGAACCAGCGTCTCGCCGCCGCGTTGATCGGGGTCACCATGGGGCTGGCCACGTTCGCCGGATCGACCATCGCCGTCTCGGCCGCCGCGCCGGAGGCGAAGGAACCGGCGGTGCTGAACCAGGACGAGGTCTCGAAGGTGATCTGCCGCGTGTTGAAGGACCTGGACCTCTTCGACCACCCGGCGCTCGAACACCTGGTGAAACAGCTGGGGTGCAAGAAGTCGGGCGGCCCGACCTCGACCACCACCACGACCACCACGACGACCTGACGCGGTCGACGGCTGCGGCGTGAGTGATCGGAGCGCACGCACTCTCCGTGATCGTTACACCCGCGGATCACCCGATCGGGTAAACAGACCGCCACGGTTGCCGCCAATTCATCGGATGGGCCTGTCTCACCGGTCCCATCCCCTTGCCTATGGGGCCACCACGGAACAGCATGGACGCCGTGCGGGACCTCCTGACCGAGCGCGCTGTGCTCGGCCTCATCGCGAGCCTGGCCGTCCTCGGCCTCTTCGTGATGCTGTGCCGTGCCCGCCGTGTGAGCACGTCCGTCGAGGACGCCGTGATGGACATGCTGCACCGCATGTCCAAGGCGTCGGCCGACCTGCGCGAAGGCCTGACCGAGGACGCGGCCAACAAAGCCACTCCGCACCTGCGCGAGATGCTGCGGTGCGTCGCGGTCGGCATCACCGACCACGAGGGCACGTTGCTGTCGTGGGACGGCGGCGCGAACGACCACTACGAGTTTCTTCGTACCTACATCGAGCGAGCCATCGGGGAGGGACACAAGGAGCACGTCGAGCACCGCAAGCTGGACTGCGAACTGCCCGGCCCGTGCTCGCTGCACACCGCCGTGATCGTGCCCCTGGTGGTGGAGAACGAGGTCGCCGGCACGCTGATCGTGGTCAGCGGCGTGGCGAACAAGCGGCAGATCCGGATGGCGGAGGAGACCGCGCGGTTCGTCTCCACGCAGCTGGAGCTGGAAGTGCTCCAGAAGTCGCGGCAGGCGTTGGCGCAGGCCGAGGTCCGGGCGCTGCGGGCGCAGATCTCGCCGCACTTCGTCTACAACGCGCTGAACACGATCTCGTCGCTGATCCGCACCGACCCGGCGCACGCGCGCGAGCTGTTGCAGGAGTTCGCCGAGTTCACCCGCTACTCGTTCCGCACCGACGGCTTCTTCACCACGTTGTCCGACGAGCTGAAGAACATCCACCGCTACCTGACCATCGAGCAGGCGCGGTACGGGCCGAGGCTGAACGTGCGGCTGAAGGTCGCGCCCGAGGTGCTCCAGGTCGTCCTGCCGTTCCTGGTGTTGCAGCCGTTGGTGGAGAACGCGGTCCGGCACGGGCTGGCGAAGAAGCCCGGCGGCGGTGAGCTGACGATCATCGCCGAGGACAACGGCGCCGAGGCGCTGATCTCGGTCGAGGACGACGGTGTCGGCATGGACCCGGACCGGCTCTTCGAGGACCTGAAGGACGCCCACCAGACCGGGGCGCACGTCGGCATCGGCAACATCAACCACCGGATGCGCGCGGTGTTCGGCGACGACTACGCGCTGGTCGTGGAGACCGCGCCGGACGCCGGCATGAAGATCATCCTGAAGATCCCCAAGTACCGGCCGGGCGTGCGGACGAACCTGCCCATCGTGCCGCCACGGCTGGAGGACACCACCGAACAGCCCGTCGTGCGCGCCTGACGATCAGGCGGCGGCGATCGCCAGCACGGTGACCATCATGACCGCGCAGACGCTCCACGCGACCCACATCCAGTAGACGTGCATCGCGGTCGGGCCGTCCGCGTTCTGCCTGCCCCGGACGTCCCACCACTCGACGTAGCGCTCGAGCCAGCGGATCGGGTTGAACGTCACCGCTCGATGTTAGCCGTGTCCGCCGGTGCTTCCAGGGTGCACCGGACGTGGGAGCCCACGTAAGGTCGAAGCCATGAGCGTCACGGACAAGATCGCGGCCCGGCTGCCCAGGATCGTGAGCGAGCGGACCGAGCGCGGACCCGTCGTGGCCGCCGTCCGCCTGCACGGCGTCATCACGCCGACGCCGACGCCGATGGCCCGCAACACCATCAACATGCAGAACGTGGAGAGCGCGCTGACCCGCGCGTTCGAGCACGACCGGCTGGTCGCCGTCGCGCTGCTGATCAACTCGCCGGGCGGCGCGCCGACCCAGTCGGCCCTGGTCGCCGAACGGATCCGCGAGCTGGCCGCGAAGAAGAAGGTGCCCGTCCTGGCGTTCTGCGAGGACCTGGCGGCGTCCGGCGGCTACTGGCTGGCCTGCGCGGGCGACGAGATCTACGCGCACGGCACGTCCCTGGTGGGCTCGATCGGCGTGGTGAGCGCGGGTTTCGGCCTCAACGGCCTGATCGAGCGCTACGGCGTCGAACGGCGCGTGCACACGGCGGGCGAGAACAAGGTCCGCCTCGACCCGTTCAGCCCGGAGAAGGCGGAGGACGTCGAGTGGCTGAAGGGCCTCCAGGCGCAGATGCACGAGCAGTTCGCCGCCTGGGTCAGGGAACGCCGCGGCGCGAAGCTCAAGGGCACTGACGACGAGCTGTTCAACGGCGAGGTGTGGACCGGGGCGAAGGCGCTCGAACTCGGCCTGGTGGACGGCGTCGGCACCATGCGCGGCATCGTCGCCAAGCGCTACCCGGGCGCGGAGATCGCGATCGCCGAGCCGCGCCGACCCCTGCTCGCCCGCCTCGGACTCGCCGGCGCGACCACCCGATCGGGCGACTTCCTGGTGGAGGGGTTGGCGGCGCTGGAAGAGCGGGCGCGCTGGTCGCGATTCGGCTTGTGAGGTCACGGCCTCGCGCCCGTCCGGCAACCGGCGTAGACAGCGACCCCACCGGGTCGGCAAGATGCGCGGCACAGTGAGTACCCCAGTGAGCAATCGCGCGGACAACACCGGCCTCCTCGTTCTGGCGGTGGACGACGAGGCACCCGGTCTGAGCGAGATCAAGTACCTGCTTGAGAGCAGCCCGCACATTCGGCGTGTGCTCACGGCCTTCGACGCGGCCGAGGCACTGCGCATCCTCCGGGGTGACTACGACGTCGAGGTGATGGACCGCACCAGGGCGGGGCTACCGCCGGTCGACGCCGTGTTCGCCGACATCAACATGCCCGGCCTGAGCGGCACGGATCTCGCGCGCGTGCTCGGCGCGTTCCGCGCGCCACCGGCGTTGGTGTTCGTCACGGGGGTCGAGCACTCGGAGGCCGTGGTGGCGTTCGAGGTGGGCGCCTTGGACTTCGTGACCAAGCCGATCAACGAGGACCGGATCAACAAGGCGATCTCGCGGGTCGTCGAGCGGGTCGCGGCGACACCGGCGGTCACCCCAGAGCCCACCGCGGCGGAACCGCAGGACGACGAGGTGATCCCGGTCGAGCTGGGTGGCACCATCAAGCTCGTGCCCCGGGCCACCGTCCGCTACGTCGAAGCGCAGGGCGACTACGCGCGCCTGCACACCAGCGACGGGTCGAGCCACCTGGTGCGCATCCCGTTGGCGCAGCTGGAAGAGCGCTGGGAGAACGCCGGGTTCGTCCGGATCCACCGCTCGTTCCTGGTGGCGCTGCCGCTGGTGACCGAGCTGCGGATGACGTCGAACGGGTACGCGGTGGTGATCGGCTCCGGCGACGGCGCGAAGGAGCTGCCGGTCAGCCGGCGGCACACGCGTGAGCTGAAGGAGAGGATCGTGCGTCCCCCCAAGAGCAGTTGGGGATGACCAGGCACTCCGGCCCTCCCGGCCAACCGGATCAGCCGCAGCCGGGCGAACGCGATGCCTGGCTGTCGGTGTCGGCGCGCAAGAACCGCCGCCGGCGGGTGGTGCTGGCGGACCCGCGCGGACGTGGGCGCGTGCTGCGCACGATCATCGAGCTGGAGGAGCAGACCAGCGTCGGCGAGAAGCTGATCCGCGACCTGATCCGGCAGCAGCTGCGCACGGGTCTGCTGCTGGGCGGCGGCACGCTGCTGTTCCTGGCGTCGATGCCGGTGGCGTTCTACCTCCTGCCGGGGCTGTCGGACGTGCAGCTGGTGGGCGTGCGGCTGCCGTGGTTACTGCTCGGCCTGCTGCCGTTCCCGCTCTGCTACGGCGTCGGCTACGTGTACCGGGGGATGGCGGAGAGGCATGAGCAGGACTTCGTGAATTCGGTGGACCGGTGATCCAGACACCGTGGAGCCTGGTGCTCGTCGGCGTCATGGCGGTGCTGACGTTCCTGTTGGGCTACGTGGGTTCCCGCCGCGCGAACACGACACCGGACTTCCTGGTGGCCCGCCGCGCCGTGCCGGCCACCCGCAACGCCGCCGCGATCTCCGGCGAATACCTGTCCGCGGCGTCGTTCCTGGGCGTGGCGGGGCTCGTGCTGAAGGACGGCATCGACGCCCTCTGGTACCCGATCGGCTTCACCGCGGGATATCTGGCGATGATGCTGTTCGTGGCCGCGCCGCTGCGGCGGTCGGGCGCGTACACGTTGCCGGACTTCGCCGAGGCGCGGCTGGGGTCGACGCGGCTGCGGAAGTTCTGCACGTTCTTCGTGATCTGCATCGGCGTGCTGTACCTGGTGCCGCAGTTGCAGTCGGCCGGGTTGACGCTGAACACGATCACCGGCCTGCCCGCGTGGCTGGGCGTCGTGGTGGTGATCGCGATCGTGGTGGTGAACGTCCTCGGCGGCGGGATGCGGGCGATCACCCTGGTGCAGGCGTTCCAGTACTGGGGCAAGCTCTTCGCGATCGCCGCGCCGACGTTCGTGCTGTTCGTGCTGTTCCTCGGCGGGCCGGGCAACGGGGCGCAGCCGGTGGACTCGTCGGGTGTGCTGCGGTTCCCCGAGAACGCGAAGGTGACCACCGTCGACGACGTGCGGGTCCGGGTCGAGGTGGCGATGGAGCTGTCCGCGACCGGGATGCTGAACGGGTCGTACACGGACGGCCCGGTGTACTGGACGCCCGGCCTGTACGAGGTGGGCGAGCAGACCGAGTTGCGGTTCACCGAGGGCTCGCCGGTGCCGGTGGTGGAGGGCTCGCCGACGTCGAACCACGACTGGCTGCGGCCCCAGACCGAGGGCCTGTCCGGGCTGTTCGAGACGTACTCGCTGATCTTCGCCACGTTCCTGGGCACGATGGGGCTGCCGCACATCCTGGTGCGCTTCTACACGAACCCGGACGGGCGGGCGGCGCGGCGCACGGCGCTGCACGTGCTGTACCTGCTGGGCCTCTTCTACCTCTTCCCGACCGTGCTGGGCGTGATCTCCCGCCAGTACCTGCCGCAGCTCCTGGTGACCGGCAAGACGGACGCGGCGGTGCTGCTGCTGCCGAGCACGATGCAGCCGAACCTGCTGGGCCAGGTGCTGGGCGCGATCGTGGCGGCGGGCGCGTTCGCGGCGTTCCTGTCCACGTCGTCGGGGCTCGTGGTGTCGGTGGCGGGCGTGGTGTCCACCGACATCCTGCCGGGCAAGGTGCGCGACTTCCGGTGGGCGACGGTGGTCACGGGCGTGGTCGGGGTCCTGCTCGCGCTGGTGCTGCCCGGGGCGGACGCGTCGTTGACGGTGGCGATGTCGTTCGCGCTGGCGGCGTCGACGTTCTGCCCGTTGCTGCTGCTGGGCATCTGGTGGCGCGGGCTGACGTGGGTCGGCGCGATGTCCGGGCTGGTGGTCGGCGGCGGGCTGGTGATCGGGTCGCAGGTGGTGACCGTGGCCAGCTCGTACACCGGGCACTGGGCGTCGCCGGTGTTCTCGCAGCCGGCGCTGGTGACGGTGCCCGTGGCGTTCCTGACCATGATCATGATCAGCAAGCTGACCGCGCGCCGGCGGCCCGAGGACGTCAGCCGGATCCTGCTCCGGCTGCACGCGCCCGATCCGCTGGGGTTCATGCGGGACCGGGACGTGCAGCGGTTCGACACGGAGGACGAGAAGTCCCGCCAAGAGGACGGCGTGCGCCGCGACGACTCCCCGTCACCGCCGCTGCATTGAGCGCCGGTCGGCCCGAGCGGGCGTGCGGTCGTGAGTTCGCTCACGCCGGGTTTCGTGCCGCCGGCAGAGGTCTGGACCGCCCGTCCGGCAGCCCGCCGACCGTTCACCCTGGATGACCAGCGCGATACCGGCCGGGCCTCCGTCGGGCTTGCGCAGAGTTCCTATAGGTCTCAATCGGGTGAAGATATGCCCACCGATCTGGTTACCGGTGATTCTGATCACCGGAGTGGTTGTTCGTCTCAGCATTCCTACCGCTCATCGCATCACTCGACAGTTGAGCGCAAGCAGCCACGAAAGGTCTTTCTCGCGTGAGCCAGGTCTCCCTACGGTGCACCGCGTATCAGGAACGCACCAGGAGGACTTACGTGTCGTTCACACCGTCGTCAAGTACGCGAGGAGGGGACCGTGAGCACCTCTGAGCAGCACACCCCCGATGCCCAGGGCGATCACGTCTGGGTAGATGTCCAGAACAGCCCCGACTTCGTCGAGCTGCGCCGGCGGCTTCGGAGCTTCGTCTTCCCCATGGCAGGCCTGTTCTTGGCCTGGTACGTGGCGTACGTGCTCCTCGCCGACTACGCGCACGGCTTCATGTCGACCAAGGTCGTCGGCAATATCAACGTGGGCCTGATCCTCGGCCTGCTCCAGTTCGTGTCGACGTTCGTCATCACGACGCTGTACGTGCGGCACGCGAACAAGAACCTCGACCCTTTGGCGGAGAAGCTCCGCAACGAGCTTGAAGGGGGTCAAGCGTGAACGGCAGCGCCCTGCTCAACATCGGCATCTTCGGCGTCTTCGTCGCGGCAACCCTGGTCGTCGTGATCCGGGCCAGCCGCAACACCAAGACGGCCGCCGACTACCTCGCCGCGGGCCGTGCGTTCACGGGTCCCCAGAACGGCATCGCCATCGCGGGTGACTACCTGTCCGCGGCGTCGTTCCTCGGCATCGCGGGTGCGATCGCGCTGAACGGCTACGACGGCTTCCTGTACTCGATCGGCTTCCTGGTCGCATGGCTCATCGCCCTGCTGCTGGTCGCCGAACTGCTGCGCAACACCGGCAAGTACACGATGGGCGACGTGCTGGCCTTCCGCATGCGCCAGCGCCCGGTGCGCGCGGCGGCGGCGACGTCGACCATGGCCGTGTCGTTCTTCTACCTGCTGGCGCAGATGGCGGGCGCGGGCGGCCTGGTCGCGCTGCTGCTCGGCATCACCGGCAAGTTCGGCCAGGCGATCGTCATCGCGGTCGTCGGCGCCCTGATGATCGCGTACGTGCTCATCGGCGGCATGAAGGGCACCACCTGGGTCCAGATCATCAAGGCGGTGCTGCTGATCGTCGGCGCCGGCGTGATGACGCTCTGGGTGCTCGGCAAGTACGGCATGAACCTGTCCAGCCTGCTCGGCGCGGCCGTGGACAACGCGCCCAAGGCCGGCGAGAAGCTGCTCGGCCCCGGCCTGGCGTACGGCAAGGACGGCACGTCCAAGCTGGACTTCCTGTCGCTGGCCCTCGCCCTGGTGCTCGGCACCGCCGGTCTGCCGCACATCCTGATGCGCTTCTACACCGTGCCGACCGCCAAGGAAGCCCGCCGCTCGGTGGTCTGGGCGATCTGGCTGATCGGCCTGTTCTACCTGTTCACGCTGGTCCTGGGCTACGGCGCGGCGGCGTTGGTGGGTGCGGACAAGATCAGTGCGGCTCCTGGTGGCCCGAACTCGGCGGCCCCGCTGCTGGCCGAGGCGCTCGGCGGCCCGCTGCTGCTGGGCCTGATCGCGGCGGTCGCGTTCGCCACGATCCTCGCGGTGGTGGCCGGTCTGACGATCACCGCTTCGGCGTCGTTCGCGCACGACATCTACGCCAACATCATCAAGAAGGGTGAGGCGGAGGACAAGGACGCCGAGGTCAAGGTCGCGCGGCGGACCGCCATCGTGATCGGCATCGTGTCGATCCTCGGCGGTATCGCGGCCAACGGCCAGAACATCGCGTTCCTGGTGGCCCTCGCGTTCGCGGTGGCGGCGTCGGCGAACCTGCCGACCATCCTCTACTCGCTGTTCTGGAAGAAGTTCAACACCTCCGGCGCGCTGTGGAGCATCTACGGCGGTCTCGCGGTGACGATCACGTTGATCGTCCTGTCGCCCGCGGTGTCCGGCACCCCGAAGTCGATGTTCAAGGACGCCGACTTCGCGTTGTTCCCGTTGTCCAACCCGGGCATCGTGTCGATCCCGGTGGCATTCCTGCTCGGCTACCTCGGCACCGTGCTGTCGAAGGAAGACGACAAGGAGAAGTACGCGGAGATGGAGGTGCGGGCGCTCACGGGCGTCGGCGCCGAGAAGGCGACCGCCCACTAGTCCGTCGCTTCCTCCGCCTGGAGACCACGCCGGCCGTCATCCCTTCGAGGGAAGGCGGCCGGTGTGCTTCCTTATCCCCGGTTTATCACCCCCATGGCAGCATGGACCCGTGACCGTTCCCAGCGTTGAAGTGTCCGAGGTGCCGGCCGAGCTGCCGGCGGGCAAGGTGCTGCTCGACGTGCGTGAAGCCGACGAGTGGGTGGCCGGCCACGCCCCGGGCGCGCTGCACATCCCGATGAGCGAGTTGGCCGGCCGGTTGAGCGAGCTCCCGGGTGACGCCGAGTTCTACGTGTTGTGCCGCGCCGGCGGCCGTTCCGCGCGGGTCACGCAGTACCTGAACGCCAACGGCTGGGACGCGACGAACGTCGACGGCGGTATGCAGGTGTGGGCCGTGTCAGGTCGTCCGCTGGTCGGTGAAGTCGACGGCGCGGAGCCCGAGGTCATCTGACATGGCGCTGCGACCGATGCGCGTGGACTGGGTGGCGAGCCCGCCACCCGGCGCCTACACGCAGCGTCGCCCCGGCGTGCCACGCCGCGGCTACACCGGGCCGCCGTCGTACCCGGTGCCACCGCGCTGGGGTTTCCCGCTGCTGGCGTGGCGCTGGCCCACGTCCGTGGCGACGGACGACGACCGGCCCGTGGACACGATCGCGCAGGCCCAGCGTGTGGCCCGCACCGCGACCCACGCCCTGGGGCTGGCCGCGGTGACGGCGCTGTGGGCGGCGGGCAGCGAGATCTGGCGTTACGTGTTGTTGCTGCTCAGCCGCTACGGGGCGCTGTCCTCGACCACGGTCGGGGTGTCCGATGCGATGGTCGTGTCGTCGTCGGTGGTGACGTTCGTGGCCTGCGGGATGGGGCTGGTGTTCACCCTGCTGTGGCTGCGCCGGGCGCGGAACGCCGCGGCGACGGACGCGGGCTACCGGCCGTCGAGGTCGGACCGCGAGGTGCTGATCAGCCTCGTCGTGCCCGGTGTGAACCTGATCGTGCCCGGTGCCGTGCTGGCCGAGCTGGAGCACGCGGCACTGCGCCTACCTGGGACAACCCGCCCGAGACCGTCCAAGGTCGTCCGGTGGTGGTGGGGCCTGTGGGCGGCGATGGGCCTGTTCTTCGCGTTCACGGTGATCTGGTCGTTCCGGTCCAGCGTGCAGGCGTTGGCCGACGGGGTGCTCTTCCACGCCGTCGCCGACCTCCTGGCCGCCGCCGTGGCGGTCGTGACGGCCGTAGTGGTCCGCCGCATCACCACGCTGCTGCTGCCGGTAGACGCCGGCGCCATCCGCCGCATGCGCGTGGTGGACGTCAAGGACGCCCCAGCACCCACCCTCCGAGCAACCCGCCCCTCAGGCTCCCCCCGCTAACCCCCCCCCGCCCCACCCCCATACCCCGCCCGCTCAGACCGCGCGAGTCGAACGCTCAGGTCCCGCGTGTCGAACGCTCAAGTCTCGTGAGTCCTACGTTCAGGTCCCGTGAGTCCTACGTTCAGGACCTGTGAGTCCTACGTTCAGGACCCCCGAATTCAACGCTCAGGCCCCGCCAGGGTGCCGGATTGATCTCAAGCCCAGTCCGTCACCGACCCGCGAACACCCGGTCGGCCAGGAAGTCCTCCCAGGTCCGCCCACCGACCTCCGCACCCTCCAGCGACAGGTTCTCGCCGGCCCGATAAGCGCGACCGGCCTTCCCCGGCATCCGAACCGGCAACATCGGCCGACGCTTGCCCCGCAGCTCCAGGTAGCCGCGCACCAAGTCACCCATCCCGTACACCGTCGGCCCGGCCAGATCCGGCACCAGCCCGGCCGGCTCACCGAGCGCCAACCCCACCAACCGGTCCGCCACGTCCCGCGCGTCGACCGGCTGGAACCTCAACCCACCAGGAACCGGCACCACCGGCAGCTTCGCCATCTTCTCCACCACCGTCAGCACCAGGTCGTGGAACTGGGCGGCACGCAGCGTCGTCCACGGCAGCCCCGACTCCACCACCGCCCGCTCCGCCCCCAACTTGCCGCCGAACCACCCCAGCGGCACGCGGTCGGCTCCGATGACCGAGATGTACACCAGGTGCCGCACCCCACCGGCCTTCGACGCCGCACGCACCAGGTTCGCGGTCGCCTCGGCGTCACCCTTCGGCCCACCGGCGAGGTGGACGATCACCTCGGCGCCGTAGACGGCAGCATCCAGGCCCTCGTCCTTGACCAGATCACCGGTCACGTACTCGACGCCGTCCACCGGCTCGTGCGGCTGACGGCTGAGCAGCCGCACCTTCCCGCCGGCCTCCGCCAACAGCGGCGTGACGAGCCGCCCGAGAGTGCCCGTGCCACCGGTGACCAGGATGGATGTCATTGTTCCTCCGAACGGGTAGTGGTCAGATTTCGTGGATCTACTGCCATGACCCGCCGCGAGGAAGGAATGTGACACGGTGGACGAAGGCGATCGGCTGGCCGAACGTTTCGAAGAGCACCGGGCACGGCTGCGCGCGATGGCCTACCGGATGCTCGGGTCGGTGGCCGAGGCCGACGACGCCGTCCAGGACGCCTGGCTCCGACTCGCCCGCACCGACGTCCACCAAGTGGAGAACCTCGGCGCCTGGCTGACCACCGTGGCCGCACGCCTCTGCCTGAACGTCCTCCGCTCCCGCGAGCAGCGCCGCGAAGACTCGTTCGAACTGCACATGCCCGACCCGGTCATCAGCTACGACGACGGCGGCGACCCCGAGTACCAAGCGGTGCTGGCCGACGAGGTCGGGCTGGCGCTGCTGGTCGTCCTCGACACCCTCGCGCCCGCCGAACGGCTCGCGTTCGTGCTCCACGACATGTTCGCCGTCCCGTTCGAGGACATCGCCACGATGCTCGAACGCTCCCCGGCCGCGACCAGGCAACTGGCCAGCCGGGCACGTCGACGGGTGCAGGACCGCGCCCCCGTTCCCGACGCCGACCTCACCCTCCAGCGCGAAGTCGTCAACGCCTTCTTCGCCGCCGCACGAGACGGTGACTTCGGCGCACTAGTCGCCGTGCTCGACCCCGCTGTCGTGCTCCGCTCCGACGCCGGCGTCGGCTCCCGCAACACCGTGGTCCTCTCCGGCGCCGACACCGTGGCCGGCCAGGCGGTCACCTTCGGCAAGCTGTACGAGTTCGCCCGTCCGGCGCTGGTCAACGGCACCGCCGGAGTCGTCGTCACGGCCAACGGACGTCCCCTGTCGGTCATGGGCTTCACCGTCACGGACGGCAAGATCGTCGCGATCGACGTGCTGGCCGATTCCGAACGCCTCCACAAGCTCCTCGTACTCCCAGACGAGAGCTAGTGGGACGCGCCTGCCATACCGGGTGAGAGCCGACTCGGCGGACGAGTGCTGCCCGATGAACGTCCGTCCGGAGTCGGGATCACGGCGGTAGACGACGGTGTTGGTCGAGTCGTCCTCGACGATCTCCATGCCCCAGGCGAAGATCCGGGTCGAGTCGGTCGGGTCCACGAGGCTGAACAGGTTCGCTTCCATGGGCCGAATGTCCCGCCGGGAGATCCACCGGATGTGGTGAAGCGCGGCGGGAATCCCGCTTCGCCGCGTTCCGGCGGATCATGCTGCCCTGTGCCCACTCCGCCACCGTTCCGTCGCCGTCGGTTGGGGAAGAAGCTCGCCCGGATGCGCGCCAAAGAGTCCGCGCTGCGGAAGATCGTGGGCGGCCCCGAGGTGATGCGCGAACAACTGGAACACCTGCGTCGAATGGCCGAGCTGCCGAACGTGGCGATCCGCGTGCTGGCGAACGGGCGCGGGGCGCACCTGAGCATGATCGGTGGCTTCACGCTGCTGGGCTTTCCAGAGCCCGACGAACCGGAAGTGCTCTACATCGAGTACTTGTTCGGAGCGCTCCACATCGAGGACATGCCACAGCTCAGGGAGGCTGAACTTGCCTTCGCGCACTTGGCTTCCCAGGCGTTGGGCCCCGAGGAGTCGATTGCCCTGATCGAGCGGATCCTGGCGGAGTGAAAGAGGCGATGGCTGTGTCCACTGTGGACCTCTCGGGCGCCGTGTGGCGGAAGAGCAGTCGGAGCAGCGGCGCCAGCAACGCGAACTGCGTCGAGGTGGCGTTCGTGGACGCGGCGTGGCGGAAGAGCACCCGTAGTGGCGGGGCCAGTAACACCAACTGTGTCGAGGTCGCCTTTGCCGGCCCTGCCGTAGCCGTCCGGGACTCGAAGAACCCGGATGCCGCAACGCTCGCGTTTCCCGCTGTTCAGTGGTCGTTCTTCCTCCGGAGGTTGGGCTCCTAACAGCCCGCGTGCCACCGTGACCCCCATGCGGGCACTTGTGGTGGCTTTGACCCTGATCGTGCTGGTCCCAGGCGTGGCCGGCGCCGAGAGCGACAAGAAGTTCGATCTCCAGGCCCACCGTGGCGGCATCGGGTTGACGGTCGAGAGCACGTTGGCGGCGTTCGGCAAGGCGCTCGAACTCGGCGTCACAACCCTCGAACTGGACGTCCAGATCACCAAGGACGGCCGCGAAGTCGTCACCCACGACCGCAAGACGAACCCCACCAAGTGCATCGACACCGCCCCCGCCTTCCCCGGCGACCCGGCGTTCCCGTACGCGGGCAAGTACGTGAAGGATCTGACGTTCGACCAGGTCCGCACCCTGGACTGCGGCTCGCGCCGCTGGGACCGCCACCCGGACCAGGAGCTGTCCCCCGGCGCGAAGATGCCGACCCTTGCCGAGGTCTTCGCGCTGGCCCGCGACCACCGCGCGTTCAACGTCAAGTTCAACATCGAGACCAAGGTCGAAGCCGCCGCGCCGCACGAGACCGCCCCGCGCGAGCAGTTCGTGGCGGTCACCGCCCGCGAGATCCGCAAGTCCGGCTTCTTCCGCAACGTCACCATCCAGTCCTTCGACTGGGGCACCCTGATGCTGTGGGCCGAGGCCGAACCGCGCATCCCGCTGGTCGCCCTCACCCAGCCCGAGTTCCTCCGCCCCGGCTCCCCGTGGACGGGTGGCCTCAAGCTGGAGGACTTCGGCGGCAGCGTGGTCAAGGCCGTGAAGAGCTTCGGCGCGTCCGCCCTCTCGCCGGTCCACGGCAACCCGCAAGGCGGCGCGGTCGGCGACCCGGACTACGTCCCGTTCACCACGAAAGCCCTGGTGGACGAGGCGCACGCGCACGGCCTGAAGGTCGTTCCGTGGACCATCAACGACATGCCAACCATGCACAAGCTGATCGACGACGGCGTGGACGGCATCATCACCGACTACCCGGACCGCCTCCGCACGGTGATGGCCGAGCGCGGTTTCAAGCTCCCGAAGAAGTACCCGTTCAAGGGCTAGTCAGGGCTGGTCAGAGCTGGTGAGCGGCAGGTCGTGCAGGCCGCGGATGACGAACTCGGCCTTGCGACGCGGCTCGGCGGCCAACTCGGCGCCGGGCAGCTTGCGGGTCAGGGAGGCCAGGGCCGCCTGGACCTCGATCCGGGCCAGCGGGGCGCCCAGGCAGTAGTGGATGCCCATGCCGAAGCCCAGGTGCGGGTTGGTCTTGCGGCTGACGTCGAACGTGTCCGGCGACGCGAAGACGAGCGGGTCACGGGCCGCCGAGCCGAGCAGCGCGGCGATCTTCTGGCCCGGGACCAACTCGTACCCGGCGATGGTGACGGGCTCGGTGGCGGTCCGCTCGAACAGCTGCAACGGCGAGTCGTACCGGATCAGCTCTTCCACCGCCGTGGGCAGCAGGCTGTGATCGTCCACCAGGCGACGCCACTCGGACGGGTGTTTCATCAACGCCCGGACGCCGTTGCCGATGACGTTCACGGTGGCCTCGTGACCGGCCATCAGCAGCAGCACGGCCGTCGCCACCAGCTCGTCCTCGGTCAGCTTCGCGCCGTCCGTGTCCGTCACCGCCACCAGGTCGGACACCATGTCGTCACCGGGCGACCTGCGCCGCAACGCGACCAGTTCCCGCAGGTAGGCGACGAACTCCGTCGACGCCTTCTCGGCCGCCGCACGCTTGTCCTCGGGCAGCCCGTACTCGTACATCTTCACGATCGCGTTGGACCACGGCTGGAGCAGCGGTCGGTCCGGCGTGGGCACCCCGAGCAGTTCGGCGATCACCTCGACCGGCAGCGGTGACGCCACGTGGGTCAGCAGGTCCGCCCGCCCCTCCGACCTGATCTCCGCCACCAGCCCGTCCACCAGCCGGTCCGCCAGGTCCGCGATCCACGGCCGCAGCCGCTCCACGTGACCACGCCCGAACGCGGCGGCGACGAGCCTGCGCAGCCGACCGTGGGTGGGCGGCTCGTTCTCCAGCAGCGAGTTGCGGTGCAGCAGGTTGAACGCGGTGAACTGCTCGACCGGCTTCGCGTCGTTCCAGATCCGGCCCAGCGACCGGTGCCTGAGCACGGCCGACGCCGCCGCGTGCGAGACCGCCATCGGGACGCGCATCCGCTCGTGCCAGTGCACCTCGCCTTGGGCGCGCATCGCGGCGAACGCGGGGTAGGGGTCCGCGATGAAAGCCAGGTCGTGCTGGTCGAAAGAGGCCACGTTGACGGACGGTAGGTCGTGCGCGCGGGATTCGTCCATCGGGATGTGGTTGTTCCTTCAAATATTCAGGGAGCTGTGACGTGCGGTAGTCGAAGTTGACCTGATCGGTACTGCACCAGGAGCATCCGGAGTCGTGTCACCTGAAGTCGTCGCCCATCGCGGTGCGTCCACCCGCCGCCCCGAACACACCCTCGCCGCGTACGAACTGGCCCTGCGGCAGGGCGCGGACGGGCTGGAGTGCGACGTGCGGCTCACCAAGGACGGGCACCTCGTGTGCGTGCACGACCGCACCATCGACCGGACCAGCGACGGGTCCGGCGTGGTCAGCGAGCTGACGTTGGCGGAGCTGCGCCGGCACGACTTCGGCAGCTGGCACGGCGGCGAGCCCGCCGACGTGCTGACGTTGGACGCGCTGCTCGGGCTGGCGGCCGACCACGGCACCCGCCTGTTCATCGAGACCAAGCACCCCGTCCGGTATCGCGGAGACGTGGAGCGCTCGCTCGCCGAGGAGCTGGACCGGCATCGGGTCGACGCGGTGATGATGTCGTTCTCCGTGTTCGCCGTGAACCGGTTCAAGCAGCTGCGCCCCGACCTGCCGACCGTGCTGCTCTACGACCGGCTGTGGCCCCGGGCACGGCCCCGGTTCGCGGACTACGCCGGACCGGGCGTTGACCTGCTCAGGCGTCACCCGGACCGGGGTGAGGGCGTCTACACGTGGACCGCGGACGATCCGGCCGACATCGCGTTGTGCCGCGAGCGCGGCGTCCGGTTCCTCGCCACCAACAACCCGGACGAAACGCGCGCGCACCTTGCGGCTAACTTGACGCCCGACCAGCCCTGAGGACCGAGGAGGCGCGCGGTGGCGAAGCGGACAGCCGTGAAGAACAAGCCGGCGGACGGCGTCAACCCGCGGCAGCCGTGCCCGTGCGGCTCCGGCAAGCGATACAAGGCGTGCCACGGCGGTGCCGGCGGTGGCGCGGACGTGATCGTCTCCCGCCCGTTCGAGGGCCTGGCCGCCGAGGCCGAGCTGATCGCGCTGCGCGAGTTCGTGCCCTCGGCCACGGTCAAGCTGCCGCTCAAGGAAGGCGCACGCGAGATCGTGCTGGCCACCGTGCTGCCGATGGCGGCGGCCGGTCTGGTCCGCGCGGACGGCACCGCGTTCGTCGGCCTCCAGGTGCAGACCCGCTCCGGCGACCTGAGCCGCGACCTGGCCCGCGCCGTGCAGTGGGCGCTGACCGCCGAGACCGGTGACGCGCTCGCGGTCGTCGGCCCGGACGACGGCACGAACCCCGGCCGGCTCCAGGACCTGCTCGACCCCGAGGCCACGTTGAGCCCCGAGCTGCACCCCGACTTCGCGTGGTGGCTGCCGCCGGACAACGAGCCCACCGGCGACGTCGCCCTGTCCCTGGAACGCGCCAACGCCGCCATCCTGCCCACCGAGCGCCTCGACGCGCCCGGCGTCCACGCGGCCTACTGGGTCGACGCGGGCGACAAGGCGCACCTGCGCTGGGTCCGTCCCGAGTCCGAGGAGACGTTGCTCGCGGCCCTCGCGCGGCTGTCCGTGCGCGGTGAACTGGACCTCGGCGAGGGCTCCCGGTACGCGGGATCGTTCCGCGCGCACGGCCTGCTCGTGCCGGTGTGGGACCTCGACCGGGAGCTGCACTCCAGCGAGTGGGCACCGGGCGCGGAGGCGTTGGGCAAGCGTTTGCAGGACGCCCTGACCAGCCTCGACACCGAACCGCTCACCGAGCCGGAACGGCGTTCGCGGGACGGCCTGCGCGGGCGGCAGATCACCCTGCGCTGACCACCGCGCGGAACCTGTCCACAGGTATCCCCAGCTTTGTCCACAGGTTCCTGTGGACAACTAGGAGGCGGCGTGATCCTGCGGATCAGCCCGAAGGCCGACTGGACGCGTGACCGCGAGGACGGCGCGATCCCGCTCGACCCGGACGGGTTCGTGCACTGCTCGGACCCCGGCACCGTGCACCTGCCCGCGAACCGCCTGTACCCGAACCGGCACGACCTCGTGCTGCTGGTGGTCGACCCCGGCGGACTCCCGGTGCTGTGGGAGCCGGGGGAGACCGAGGACGGCCCGTGGTTCCCGCACGTCTACGGGCCGATCCCGGCCGACGCGGTGGTGGCCGTGCACGAGTTCACGCCCGACACTGACGGCGCGTTCCGCCCGTTGCCCGTTCTGTGACCTGATTTGTGACCTTCCGGGCGACAACCCGGAGCCCGCTTCGCGCGTGAACGTCCTGACGGCGGTCGGGATGCCGCCGGAGGGGGGAAACGGGGTGACGGCGGTCCTGCCGGTCGAGTGGGTGGAAGTGGACGTCCGGGCGGATTTCGGGGAATTCGTCCGGACGTCGCTGCCGACCCTGCTGCGGTACGGCCACGCGTTGACCGGCAATCCGCACGATGCCGCCGACCTGGTGCAGACCGTGCTGGAGAAGCTGGGCGCGCGGTGGGCCTCGCTGGTGCGTCGCAAAGGCGTCGAGCCGCTCGCGTACGCACGCCGTTCGATGGCGAACGCGCACGTCAGCCGGTGGCGGCGGCATCGTCGGGAGCGGCTGGTCGCCGACTTCCCGGACGTGGTCGGCGTGTCGGGGGTCGACCGGCTGGAGCACGAGCCGCTGTGGCAGGCCCTCCGCGACCTCCCGCCCCGGCAGCGGGCGGTGGTGGTGCTGCGGTTCTACGAGGGCCTGTCGGAGCTGGAGATCGCGGCCACGCTCGGCATCTCGCCGGGCACCGTCAAGAGCCAGAACAGCCGGGCGATGGCCACGTTGCGCAAGAGGCTGGAGGAGGGGTGACCGTGGAACTCGACGACCGGCTGCGCGAACTGTTCGCCGACGAGCGCCTCGACGTGCGCGCCCCTCCGGACGCGGCCGACGAGATCATGGCGGGGGCACGTCGGCGACGGCGGACGCGGACCGCGGTGGCGGCGTCGTTCTCGTTGACGGTGCTGGTCGCGGGGGGTGTCGCGGTGAGCGGGATCGGGCGGCTGGTCAGCGAACCGGCGTCTCCCTCGCGGTCCACGGTGGTGGAGACGGTGACCGTGTCGGTGGCGCCGTCGAGGCCGACGGAACCCGGGAGTTACGGCGGCATGGCGCTCGGCATGACCCGCCAGGACCTGGGGGGCGTGAACACCGTGCTCTACCCCGTGCGGATGGACACGTGCGACTACTACTCGACGGGGGCCGTCCAGGGTGAGGCCGTCGTGGTGTCCCCTCGGCACGGCGTCGTGCGGGTCACGCTGCCGGCGTTGAGCGTGACGCCGTCCGGGGTCGGTGTGGGGTCGTCCACGGACGAGGTGCTGACCCGCTACCCGACGGCGGTGTGGCGGCAGCACGACCTGCTGACCGTCCCGATGCCCGGCACGCCCGCCTGGCAGTACGTGCTCCCGTTGGACGCCGCAGGCAAGGTGACGTCCGTGCGGATGGAGTCGATCGACCACGACTGCGATCTGGGGGACAAGTGAGATCCGTCGTCGGGGCGTTGCTCCTGGTCCTGCTGACGTCGTGCGACATGGTCACGCCTCCGGCCCTGCCGCCGGTCACGATCACCGTCAGCGAGACGGTCGAGGTGGACGACACCCCGGTGCTCGACGCCGGCGGGATCGGGAAGGTGCGGCTGGGCATGACACCCGCCGAACTCCAGGCCACCGGCGAGATCGGCGGTGAGGCGAACGAGCCGGAGTTCTCGTGCGTCGCCTACACGTTGAAGGCCGTGCGGGGCTGGGTGGGCATCATGGACGGTGTCGCGGTGGAGGTGCGGATCGAGGCGGGCGTCCGCACCACGGACGGTCTGCGCATCGGTGATTCGCGGGCGCGCATGCACCAGCTCTACCCAAAGGCGGAGCAGGACCAGCACGGCTTCAACCAGCTGTTGGACGCCAGCGCGCGGTACCGGTTCTACTTCATCAACGCGGGCGACACGGTCACCGGTATCGAGTTGAGCCGGCCCGACCGGAGATGCCTGAGCTGAGCCCAGCGGAAAACGCCCGTCACCAGTGCGGTGACGGGCGTTTCCGAGTTCGGGATTTAGAGGGCCCCGCCGGCGACCCTGGGCGCGGTCGGGTCTGCGCCCTCCTCGCCGACGCTCTCGCGGACGAGGAAGTTCTCGACGTGGAACAGGTTGCCCTCGGCGCGGTCCATCACGGTCAGCAGCGTGGTCATCGACGCGACCTCCTCCACCTGTTCCTTGAGGAACCACTGGAGGAACTGCTCGCCGAGGTAGTCGCCCTCGTCGCGGGCGGTCTTGGCGAGCGTCACGATCTGCTCGGTGACCGTCTTCTCCTGCTCCAGCGCGAGCGCGATCGGGTCACGCGGGCCGGCGAAGTCGTTGCGCACGTCGGCCACACCGGGAATGGTCACCGGCAGCCCGTTGTCCATCAGGTACCGCACGATCATCAGCGCGTGGTTACGCTCTTCCAACGCCTGCTGGTAAAAGTGCGAGGCCAGCCGGGGCAGGTCGTTGGCGTCGTACCAGACCGCGACGGCCACGTACTGGTGCGATGCCGTGAACTCGTTGCGCACCTGCTGTTGGAGCAGGTCGTGGAACTTCGTCGCACGTGCGGGGGAAATCTTCTTCAGGTTGACCGCCATGCTGTGAGAATAACCGAAAGTGCGCTTTAATGCATTTGAGGTAAGGCTATGGAGAGTAAGGAAAGGGTCACCGAAGAAAGCTTAGGCAACCCTTTCCCGCACTGATTCAGGCGAGTGCGGCGCGATCGATCGGGCACGACATGCAGCGCGGTCCGCCCCGGCCCGAGCCCAGCTCCGAACCGCTGATCCGCATCACCTCGACGCCCGCGTCCTCAAGCCGCGCGTTCGTCTCCACGTTCCGCTCGTAGGCCACGACCAGGCCCGGCCCGACGGCCAGCGTGTTGTTGCCGTCGTCCCACTGCTCGCGTTCCGCGGTCACCGGGTCCAGCCCGGTGTCGATCACGCGCAGCTTCTCGATGCCCATCGCGTCGGCCGCCGCCTCCAGGAACGGCCGCCGGTCCTCCACCACGACGCCGCCGGCGCCGTCCGACCGGACCGGGTAGGCGAACAGGTGCTCCCGCACGGCCGGGTACATCACCACGGCGTCCTGGTCGACCATCGTGCACACCGTGTCCAGGTGCATGGTCGCGCGCTCCTGCGTGATCGGCACCGCCAGCACGGTGTGCGCCAGACCGTCGGCCAGCGCGGACCGGGCGAACGACTCGGCGCCCGCCGGCGTGGTGCGCTCGCCGACGCCGATCGCCAGCACGCCCGGCGCGAGCAGCAGCACGTCACCGCCCTCGACCGGCGCGGAGTGCGCCCCGTACGCGCGGCCCGTCTCGCGGAACCGCGGGTGGTAGGCGTAGATCAGGTCGGTCAGCGCGGTCTCCCGGTCGCGGGCGGGCAGCGCCAGCGACGTGATCGCGACCCGGTCGCCCACCCACACCGACGAGTCACGGGTGAACAGCAGGTTCGGCAGCGGGTCCACGGCGAAGTCGATCGGGTGGTGCATCTTGCGCACCAGCGACGCGCCCTCGGCGGCCGGCAGCTCCTCGAACGTCATGCCGGTCATCAGGGCGGTGGCCAGCTGGTCCGGGCTGATCGACGCGAGGTGCGAGCGCAACGCGTCGGCCAGGTCGATGCCCAGCCGCCGTTCGTTGACCGCGCTGTGGATGCCCGCGATCCGGGCCCGGTCGTCGTGCAGCGCGTCGACCAGCAGGTCCGACAGCAGCAGCACCTCCACGCCGCGCCCGCGCAACAGCTCGGCGAACGCGTCGTGCTCCTCCTGGGCGCGGTCGACCCACGGCACGCCGTCGAACAGCAGCTGGTCGTTGTTGCGCGGGGTGAGCCGCTTGAGCTCGGCGCCGGGCCGGTGCAGCAGCACCGTGCGGAGGGGGCCGACTTCGCTGTCGACCCGGGGCGCCGGTGCCGGCACGCCGTCGGTGGACGCGGTCTGGGCGATGTGCGCAGTCACGGGATCGAGAGTAGCCCGTGGTCGGTCCGATCAGCAGCTCTGTGTGGTCTGTTCCGGCGAAACTCGATCGTATGGCTGCCTTGGAATGACGATTCGTTGCGTAATTTGGCCGATGGGCTTATCGAATGTTGCGTCGTCCGGTGGACCGCCGGTCCGGTGACGTGGTTGCGGGATGATCGTGTTCTACAGGGGAGGATCAGTGGCGGACTTCCGCTTGTTCATCGACGCACCCGGCCAGGCCGACTCGGCGACGAACCAGCTGCTCCAGGAGCTGGTCAGGGCCGCCAGGGTGGACGCACGGCCCGCACCGGCCGAGGCGCCGTCAGGTTCGAAGAGCGGCGCGGGGGCGACCGTCGCCGAACTCGTGCTCAACGGCGCCCTGCCCGCCGCCGTGGCCGCCGCCGTCGCGTCCGTGGTGACGTCGTTCGTGCAGCGAGGCAGCGCGCGCAAGGTGACGATCAAGGACGGTGAGGACGAGATCACCGTCGAAGGTGTCGACGCGCGGTCCCAGAAGGCGGTTCTGGAGGCGTGGCTGCGCGAGCACGAGAGCGAGGGGTGACGTGGGCCGGTACGCGCTCCTGGTCGCGACCGGCGAGTACGAGGACGTCCGGCTGAGCCGGCTGCGCGCGCCCGAGCAGGACGTGGAACGGCTCGCCGCCGTGCTGGAGGACCCGGACGTCGGCGGCTTCACGTCGGTCGAGGTGCTGCGCGACCGTGCCGACCACGAGATCCGCCGTGCGGTGGAGGAAGTGCTCGCCGCGCGAGGTCCCGACGACCTGGTGCTGCTGTACTTCTCGTGCCACGGCCTCACCACGCCCGCGCGGCGGCTGTACTTCGCCGCGTCGAACACGGTGCAGGACCGGCCCGCCGGCACCGCGATCCCGCGCTCGTTCCTCAACGAACAGCTGGAGGACTGCCGCGCGTCGGGGCGGATCCTGGTGCTGGACTGCTGCTTCAGCGGCGCGTTCGTGGAGGGGTTCAAGGCATCGGCCGATGCTGCCGTGATCGACGACGTGGGCACCGGGTACGTCGTGATGACCGCGTCCAACGCCTACGAGTACGCGTTCGAGCAGGACTCGCTGTCGCTGGACGCGCCGCTGGCGTCGCTGTTCACGGACGTGCTGATCGAGGGTCTGACGAGCGGTGCGGCGGACCTCGACGGCGACGGGTGGATCGACGTCAACGAGCTGTTCACGTACGCGCAGGGCGAGGTGCGGGTGCGGCGGCCCGATCAGACGCCGCAGTTCTTCGCGCACGGCTCGTCACAGCCGTTGCGGATCGCGCGGACCGGTGGCGCGCCGGGGCGGAGGGTGCGGCGCACGGCGACCTACACGTCCGGGCAGTGGCTGGTGGCGCGTGGCTTCCGGGCTGCCGCCGAGCCGGTGTGCCGGACGTTGGGGCCGATGGGGCGGCGGGCCGTGGTGTTCGTGGACCGGCGGCCGGTGGAGCTGTCCGACGCGTCCGCCATCGTCGCCGCGTTCCAGCCGGACGACCCGCGCGACTCGCTGGGGGCGGGGTACGTGCGGGAGTTGGTGGAGGAGGTGCGGCGGGACGCGGGTGACGGCGCGGCGTCGGCGGTGGCGGTGGCTCGTGGCGTGATCGGCGGTCTGGTCGAGGCGATGCGGGACGGCCACGACCCGGTCTGGTTGAGGCGCGGCGTGCTGGCGGCTGCTGCTCAGGCGAGCTCGCTGATCGCCGAGGCGGCGGTGCCGTTGGAGGTGTCGGACGTGTCGGCGTTGGCTACCGCCGCCGCGGGTTCCGCCAAGATCGGTGACTTCGTCGCGTCCGTGGTGGCGACAACCGGGATGCGTGGGTCTGTGCTCGTGGAGGAGGGCAACGGTTTCGGGCTGGAGTTCGAGATCCACCGCGGCACGCGCCTCGACCTCGGGTACGCGTCGAGCCGGTTCGTCACGGACACCACCCGCGGAGCGGCCGTGTTGGAGGACGCGGTGGTGCTGCTGGTCGGCGGTCGACTTGGCGACGTTCGGAAGCTGCTGGACGACATGGAGATCGGCACGCAAAGCCTGTTGCTGGTCTGCTCGAACCTGCCGCACGCGGAACTCGCGGAGTTGGTGGGTATGCGTGGCCAAGTCGTCGTGGTGGCGGGTGCCACTGAGGACGTGCTGGAGCGGTTGCAGAGTCTTGTCGGCGGCGCGATCCAGTACACGCTGCTGGTGGACGAGCCCCGGTTCAAGTCGTCGTTGGGCCGTGCGGCCAAGGTCGTGGCCACCGAGCGGGACACGGTGGTGCTCGCCCCCGCTTACAGCTCGGGCGCGGGTGACCACGCCGCTCTTGTCCGAGCCGAAGCCGCGGACGTGGCCAAGGTGGAGCGCGCCGTTCGTGCCGTTCACAGCGCTGCGCAGGAAGGCGTCCTACGCGGTGGCGGCGTCGGCCTGGCCGACATCGGCGCCCGCCTGGCCGCGGAGGCCACCGGAACCCCGGAGGAAACCGCCGGCTGGCAAGCCTTCGCCGCCGCGTTATCCGAACCGTCCCGCCACATCGCCGAGAACGCCGCCCTGACCGTCCCCGACCTGGACCCGTCCCTGCTCGACTCGGCCGGCGCAGCCCGAACCATCGCCACCGCCGCCGCCCACACCGCCGCCCGCTTCCTCCTAATCGGCTAACCCCCCGCGAGTCGAACCTTCAGGTCCCGCGAGTCGAACGCTCAGGACCCGCGAGTCGAACCTTCAGGACCCGCAAGTCGAACGCTCAGAACGCGAATCAGGGGTCCCCCGACCAGGGGGACCCCTGTTCTTGATTCTTCCACGTGTGCGAGGCGGCTACGCCTGAGCCGAAACAGCATTCGTGCATTTGTGCAGGTCAGCTCGATGCCGCAGGCACGATGACGGCGACCGTGATCGCGGACTGGACCTCCTCGATCGCCTTGCGCACCGCGGTCGCCGCCCAGTCGCCCTCGGAAATCACCTTCAACCGCTTCCGCACCACCGCGCGCGGCAGGTCGGCGAAGACCTTGCGGTCGTAGTCGACGGCTTTCACCAACGCGCACAACGCCGCCGTCCGCGGGTCCACCGGCCCGTCACTCGTGATCGCCGACGTCATCCGCGCCCGAGCGTCGGTCTCCGCCGCCGGCTGCACGCCGTCCGGCGCGGGGAACCGGGTGCGCGGGAACACCAGCAGCACCCGGTCCTCCTCACGGCGCAGCACGCCACCGGCCACGAGCCCGTCCAGCACCTCGTCGGTCAGCTTCTTGCTCAGCTTCGAGATCCAGTGCCCCGGCTTGCGCGGCTTGTCGTCCGCGATCCTGGCCAACGCCTGATCGAGCAGCGGCCGTCCGACCGGCGTGGGGTCCAGCACGGTGACCTTCTTGTCCACCACGTCGACCCGTTCCGCCAACGCCAACTCGACCAACAGCGCCCCGGCCAGCCCGTAGCCGAGCGCCGGCTGGCCCAGCTTGCGCGAGCCGTTGTCGTCGTAGGCGAGCAGCACCAGTTCGTCGGCCAAGGTGAGGTCGTCCATGACCCCACCCTAGGTTCAACCGATGAACCGGACGTCCGGATAACGCGGCGAGTCACCCCGGAAAAGCGGGCTGTGCCGCTCTTTCAGGTGTACGTCGAAGTACGCGGCGAAGTAGTCGTGCTGGGCGGCCAACGACCGGGTCGCGTCGATCGCGCCGACGAGTTCCCGCTGCTTCACCGGGGTCAGCAGACCACCCAACTGGGGGACCGCGATCTGGAGGTCGGTGAAGCTGTAGTGCGTGCTCGCGTCGAAATGCAGGTCCCGCTTCCACCCCCGCTGGTTCGGCCAGAAGTCCGCCCACGTCGGGTCGAAGCCGGGGTCCTGGTGCGAGTGCACGATCCGCCCGCCCGTCACCGGGTCCACGAAATCACCACCCACCAGCATGAACGGCCGGTCCAGCCCGCGCGTCACGACCTCACCGGGCCGGTAGTCGTCAGCGGAGCCGTAGCCCATGGAACCGTCCACGTTGATCCCGGCGTCGATCCGCCGGTCGTGCACCATCGTCTCGCCCGCCGTGTAACCGCCGTACGAATGGCCGAACATGCCGACCCGCGACAGGTCCATCACGGCGCCGAGACCGCTCGGCAACGGGTCGTGCTCGGCGTCCGGGTTCTCCCCGCGCGCGATCCGCCCGAGCTGGTCGAGCACGAACCGGGTGTCGGCGACCCTGGTGTCGATGGCGGTCTTGCGCTGGTCGACCAGGTCGTCGTCGACCATCGGCGGCTCGACCCGTCCGCCCGGGAACTCGACCACGGCCGACTCGTGCGTGTGCGACATCGAGACCACGACGTACCCGCGACTCGCCAGGTCGTCGGTGAGGCCCGCGTTGAGCTCCCGCAACGAACCGAATCCCGGTGAGAACAGCACCACCGGCCAGTCACCTCGGGCCGCCGGCACGTTCACCAATGCCTGACGCCGGGTCGAAGCCCAGTCCACCGAACCGGGAGGCAGGCCGAACAGGGACGGCGTCGCCTGCGTGTCGATCACCGTCGCCACGCCCGACGTCATCCACGGCGCGCGCTCTCCGTCCGCGGCGCGGGTCGGGTAGGAGACGGTGACCATCAGCTCGCGGTCGGTCGTGGGCTGCCACGGGTCCGGCCGCTGGTCGACCAGGTGCAGTTCCGCGGTGCCGACGGGATGTCGTCCGCTCAGCGCCGGCATGATGATCTTCGTGCCGGTGGAGGCGGCGGCCGGAGGTGTTGCTACGACAAGGGTTGCGATGACCGCGACGGCCAGCGCTGTGGTGCGCATCAGGGTTGTCCCTTTCAGTGGGCTGCGGCCCTGATGCTTCCGTGTCGCACGTGCGCACGCGTCCGTCTCACGGTGGAGCGGCATATACCTCGCGCGGTTGATTTACGGCAGCCACGACACGTGACCGCGCAACGCCGTGTAGCCGACGAACGCGACTACGTCGAGCAGCGCGTGCGCGACGACCAGCACCCAAAGCCGGTTCGTGCGCTGCCACACCTTGCCGAACACCAACCCCATCACCAGGTTCCCGACGAACCCGCCGAACCCCTGGTACAGGTGGTACGAGCCGCGCAGCACCGCGCTGGCCAGCAACGCCGTGTTGTCCCGCCAGCCCAGTTGCTTGAGCCGGGTGATGAAGTACCCGACGACCAGCACTTCCTCGGCCCACGCGTTGCCCACGGCGGCCAGGATGAGCACGACGCTGCGCCACCACGACTCGTCCAAAGTGGACGGCTGCACGGCCAGGTTCAGGCCCAGGTTCCACGCGATCAGGTAGAAGATCAGCCCCGGGATGCCGATCAACGCGGCCAGACCGAGGCTGCCCAGCGCGTCCGGGCCGATCCGCGTGCGGTCCAGGCCCAGCGCCTTCAGCTTGATCCCGCCGCGCCACAGCAGGTACAGCCCGAGCCCGCCCCACGCCGCGAGCTGCACGACGCTCAGCAGCTGCGCGATCAGGTCGAGCAGGTCGAACCGCGCCTGCGGGACGTTGATCGCGACCTTCTGCTCGTTCAGCGGCACCGGGTCGAGCAGACTGTCCAGCAGCCGCACCAGGCTCCGCACCCCGGACAGGCCGAGCGTCACGGCGAAGACGAGCAGCAGTTCCAGCCGGTAGCCGTGGCGGGCCCGGGCGTCGAGGTCTTCGATCACCCGCACACGGTAACCGCGCGGTGGTCAGCGGCGTCGGGCTCGGCGTCGTCGGCTCAGCGTCGGGCTCAGCGGCGTTGGGCTCAGCGGCGTTGTGCCAGGAACGGGCAGCCCATCAGCCGGCGCAGTTCGCCCGCCAACTCCTGCGCCGTGCTCACCGACTGGGAGAACGCGATGCGCACGTCGTGGTCCTCGTCCGCCATCTCCACCCGCAGCCGCAGGCCGAAGCGGTCCAGCCCGAGCGGACGCACGTGACCGCCCTTCAGCCTGTCCGGCAGGTGCTGCGCCAGCTGGCCCACCACATCGCGGTGCGACAGCTCCAGGTGACGCAGCCAGTGGTCCTCGAACGCGGCGAACGGGTCCGGCTCGGCCTGCGCGAACAGCTCGGGCCGCAGCGACGTGGTGCCCTCGGCGTCGGCCACCACCAGCGACGCGGGCGTCAACCTGAGCACGGACGCGCCGTGCCCGATGTCGAGCAGCCGCGGGTCCGGGCGCACGTCGGCGACCTGGAGACCGGCCTCGCGGGCCTCGTCCAGGGCGAGCGTGCGCAGCCAACCGGTGATCCAGAGCAGGCCGCGAACCGGTTCACGCAGCTGCACGGGCGCCTGGTCGGCGAGCTCCAGCATGGCGGTCACCTCGGCCGCGCGGGCGGACTCGACCAGCGGGTGCTCGTCCGGCAGCACGATCGTCGCGTCACCATGCGGGTGGACGTGGTGCAGCACCGGCGTGATCCGGTTCTCCGTGCCGTCCGACGGCAACAGGGCCGCGCGCCCACCCCGGGCGGCGATGGTGCGAGCCCGCTCCGCCGGATGCGGTGCCGGCGGTCGACGTGTCTCGTTCACCGCTCACCTCCCAACTTAGGGCAGCCTAACTTGCCGGAGCCCGGTGGCGGTAGTCCCTCGACCGGCCCAACCGGTCACGATCCCGCAGGTCCGAATGGTTCACGCAGGCTAGGGCGTGCGCAACCGACGCGCCGAGCGGGGTCGCCCGGGTGGGCGTCGGGTTCGGGCCGGTTGGCCGATTCGGCAGGGCGGGCGTTCGTCGTAATCTTGGTTCGCCTGGCGGAGGTGGCTCGTGGTCGTGCCGAACAAGCCGTCCACCCGAGGTGCGGCTCTCGATGACCGGTGGACCCGGTACTGCCTGGAGATGGCCGGTCGGCGCGCGTTCGGCTGGGTCGTCCTGGGGGTGCTCGCGTTCGCGCTCCAGCTCGCGTTGATCTTCGTCTTCGAGGTCACGTCCCCGCTGCCGCTTGTGCTGCTGCTGTTCTCCGTGTTGGTGCTGGGGTTCGGGCTCGCCCGGCGGCAGCCCTACCCGAAAGTGTTGGACGACCACGCTTGGGTGTACGTGCGGGTGCACTGGCGTGAGGGACTGCTTGTCGTGCACGGCGTGCGGCCCGTTGTCCTTGACGTGAGCGCCGGACCGCTGGCGCGTGGACGGATCCGCCGGCATCGGCGGGCTTGGGTCGTGTCGCCCGACCGTGCCGGGAACACGGTGGTGACGTTCCGGGGCGTGCCCAAGCTGTTCCCGGCGAAGATCGTCCGCGGGTGAGTTTGGATGATCGTTTATTCGGCTACCCCAGGGGCGGACTTCTGGTTTGCTGGGAGCGGTGGTGGGTGAGGCTTGGGTGGACAAGTGCCTGACCGGCGCGGATCGTCGTGCGGTCGGGTTCATTGGGCTTGGACTGGTCGCGGCCCTGGTGCTGTGGGTGGTGTCGGAGCGGATCGGGTCGCCGTGGGTGTTCGTGCTCACGCCGTTGTGCGTCGAGTTCGCGGTTCCCGGGCTGCGGCACTTCTTCTCGCGGCGCAGCTTGGTGCGGTTGCTCGACAGCTACCCGCGGCACGCCGTGTCGGTGGCTTTCGTGCCGGGTCGGGCTCGGGTCGGACGGCAGACGTACTTGGAGACGGCCGGATCCGACCGCACGTTCCTGCGGCTGTGGGAGGTGCCGGAACGGGTGCGCGAGAACATCCGGCGCGGCGGCCAGGTGTGGATGGCCGGACCCGACCCGCGTGGGCGCGCGGCAGTGCTGACCCGGGGCGCGCCGTTCCTGACCTTGGGCCGCGTGGTGATCAGGTAGGGGGTCAGCGGCCGACCGGGATGCCGCTCTGCTCGGCCCAGGCGGCGACGTCCTCGCGTCGCAACGCGGTCGCCAGCAGGTCGGGGAAGCGGTCCGGCGTGCAGGCGAACGCGGGCGCGCCCAAGTCCGACAGCCGGGCGGCCAGCTCGTGGTCGTAGGCGGGCGTGCCGCTGTCCGACAACGCCAGCAGGACGACGACCGTCACACCGCTCTGCACCAACTCGCGGACCCGCCGTTGCAGCTCCCGCGCGACACCGCCCTCGTACAGGTCGCTGATCAGGACCATGACGGTGTCGGTCGGGCGGCGCACCAGCGACTGCCCGTACGCCACCGCGCGGTTGATGTCCGTGCCGCCGCCGAGTTGGGTGGAGAAGAGGAGGTCGACGGGGTCCTTCAGCTGCTCGGTGAGGTCGACGACCTCGGTGTCGAACACGACCAGCTTCGTGTCGACGGCCTTCAGCGAGGCGAGCGACGCGCCGAGGACGGCGGAGTAGACGACGGATTCGGCCATCGAACCGGACTGGTCGACCAGCAGGATCACGTCGCGCAGGGAGGCCTGTCGGCTGCGCCGGCTGTTGCCGACCAGGTCTTGCACGACGACCGTGCGCTGGTCGGGCTGGTAGTGGCGGAGGTTCTTCCGGATCGTGCGATTCCAGTCCACATCGGACAGACGCGGGCGGCTCGTGCGCCGGGACCGGTCGATCGCGCCGTGGACGGCGGCGAGGAGGCGGTCGGCGAGCTTGCGCTCGATGTCCTCCACCACTTTGCGGACTACCGCGCGGGCGGTCTCGCGGGTGCGTTCGGGGATGGCGCGGGACAGTGAGACGAGCGTGCCCACCAGACTGACGTCCGGTTCCACGCTGGACAGCAGTTCCGGTTCGAGGAGGAGTTGGCGAAGCCCCAACCGCTCCACCGCGTCGCGCTGCATGACTTGGACGACGGAGCTGGGGAAGTAGGTGCGCACGTCACCGAGCCAGCGGTGGAGCACGGGCGACGACCCGCCAAGCCCTGCGCTGCGTTTGCCACCGCTGGAGGGCGCATCGTCACCGCCGCCGCCGTACAACCCGGTCAACGCGGAATCCCGCCGCTGATCGTCAGAGCTCAGCGACCCAAGATCACCAGCCGCCCCACCCAACAACAACCTCCACCGCCGCTGCCTCTCGGCCGCGATATCTTGCGTCATGCCCCACCCCACCCATCCCCGGTCGCCGAAGGCCCGTACTCACACCATCGGGTGATCATCGCCAAAATATGTACGGAAACACCGTTACCGCCCCTCGGTTAAGAACCATGAGGAACCCCGCCCAACCACCCCTCTCAGGTCACCCCCTCACACCACCCGCTGCCCAACCCACCGCCAACGCCCGCCGGCTACTCCGCTTCGAACGTCCCAGCCACTGGCACACCGCCACCGCCACCGCCACCGCCACACCGCCACCGCCACACCGCCACCGCCACACCGCCACCGCCACACCGCCACCGCCACACCGCCACCGGCACACCGCCACCGGCACCGCCACCGGCACCGCCACACCGGCATGTCCGCGCTCGCGCATGTGCCGGGCCGTCGTGAACAGGCCGTCGTGAACAGGCCGCCGTGAACAGGCCGCCGCACGTCACGTGCTGGCCGCCAACAGGTCGCGCACGTGCCCCACGAGCCGTGCCGCCAACTCCTCGTCCCACTCGCTCGAAGCCGCCGCACCACCCGCCGCCGTTCCCCTGACCCGGTCGCCGAGCATCCGCCGCTCCGGCGGGCTGAACTCGCCCACCGCCCGCCGCAACAACGGCAGCGCCGCCGCGAAATCGGCCCCCGACAACCCCGTCAGCCACTCGTCCACCACACCGAACAGCCGCGAATCCGCCGTCAGCAACGACGCCGACCCACGCAGGAACCCGGCCACGAACGCCGTCGCGCCGGACGCCAGCGACACCGCCCGGTGCAGGCGTGCGGCTACCTCGTCCGAATCGAGCGCACCCGTCTCCCACAGCAGCCGCGTCGCCCGACCCGTCGGCAGACCGTGTGCGTCCGGCATCCTGACCAGCGATTTCAGTGCCCGCTGCCACGTGTCCCGGTGCTCCTCATCGGCCGCCAACCGCACCGCGTCGTCCGCACCCTCCACCGCCTTGACCGCACGTTCCGCCGTGTCCTCATCCACCCCCCGACACGCCAACGGCAACCCGACCGCCCCCCGCGCCAACAACCCGTGCAACGCCACCCGCAGCAACTCCGGGTCCGTCCCGCGCACCGAGCCATAACGCACCGTCGTCGCCAGGTCCGGCAGCGCGGCCAGCAGCTCCAACGCATCCGTCGCCGCCGCCGCACACCGGTCCAGCGCCTGACGTGACGCCGCGACCGCCTCCGGGATCTCGCACCCGACCGACCGGCTCAGCGACTCCGCCGCGTCGACCACCCGCGTCGCGTCCCCCGCCCCCGTCACGAGCACAGTCCGCGCGGCGGCCTCGACCGTCGTCCCATGCCGAGCGGCCACCGCTAGCGCTACCTCGAACTCCGGCTTCCAGTGCAGCTGCCACGCCTCGGCGAACGTGCCCAGCGTGCGGGTCGTGTCCGGCGTCCCCCACGGCACGTCCAACACCTCCAGCCGCCGCAACAACTTCGACCGCTCCCGATCCGTGTCCTTCCGCAGGTCCAGACGGATCGGCTTGGCCAACGCACTCGCGGGCAGCCGCAGCCGCTTCCGCAACCGCGCCAAGTCCGCGGCCAGCGGCGACGTCGGCACGTCATCCCCGACCTCACCCAGCCGCTCACCGACCACCAACTGCTCGTGCACCAGCCGCAACGGCGTCGCGTCACCCCCGCACAACACCGCCAGCGACGCCTCCATCACCTCCGACAACCCCGGCGACGGTCTTCCCCGCATCGCCGCCAACGCGTCCGCCAGCCGCACGGCCTCCACCGCACTCGCCGTGGACGCCGGCAAATCCTCCGCCCGCAACACCGCGCACGCCTTGGCGAACCACCGCGGCACGGCGTCGCCTCGTTCGGCGCACTCCCACAAGTGCGCGTACCAGCCCGGCGAGTCGATACCCGCGCCATAACCGGACGCCGACGCCAGCCGACCGTGGCTCCACGGCACCCACGTGCCCGAAACCTTCTTGCGCGGCAAGCCTTTCAGGGCTGCGGCGTCGACCGAGGCGGGCGGCAGGGTGCGCAGCGCGGGCACGTGCCACGCACCGGCGACCACCGCGATCGGCCCCTCCACGTCCTTCAACGCCTGCCGCACGTTCTGCCGCATCGCCGCCTCACGGCGCAACGTCCGCGCGTCCACCTGATCGGCGAACTCCTCGCGCAACGCCCCCATCGCCTCGGCGACCGCCTCGGCCAGGTCCTCGGGATCGGTGTGGTGCTCGACCACGTCCTCCCACCAGCGCTCCGGGTCGTCGAAGCCGGCTGCCTCCGCCAGCGTGCCCAAAGGGTCGAGGGCTGCCTTTGGTCCAGCGTCGGGGGCGTCGGGGGCATCAGGGGCATCGGGGTCCGGGGGCTCGCCGAGCGACGCGGCGGCCGGTAAGTCGAAGAAGCGCACCGGCACACCGTGGGCGTGAGCCCACTTCATCGCCCGCCACTCCGGCGAGAACTCCGCGAACGGCCAGAAAGCGGCCTGTGACGGTTCTGCCTCGTCGTGCAGCAACAACGCCACCGGCGGCGTCAGGTTCGGCACGTGGGACAGCAGGGCGTCACCCTCCGGCGGCCCCTCGATCAGCACCACCTCCGGCCGCACGGCCTCCAGCGCCGCCGCGACCATCCGCGCCGAACCGGGACCGTGGTGCCGGATGCCGAGCAGCGTCACCCGCTCGGGCAAGGGCTGTTCGCGCGCCATCAGCCCACCGCGTCCTGGCACGCCCGGTACAGGTCGCGCCACTCGGCCCGCTCCTTGACCACCGCTTCCAGGTACTCCCGCCACGCCGCCGTGTCCGACACCCGGTCCTTGACCACCGCGCCGAGCAGGCCGGACGCCACCTCGTCGGCGGTGATCGTGCCGTCGCCGAAGTGCGCCGCCAACGCCATGCCGCTGGTCACCACCGAGATCGCCTCGGCCGTGGACAGGCTGCCGCTCGGCTTCTTCAACTGCGTCCGACCATCCACAGTGGACCCGTTGCGCAGCTCGCGGAAGATCCGCACCACCCGGCGCACCTCCTCCAACGCGGGCGGCTCGGCGGGCAGCTGCAACGCGCGGCCGAGCTGCGCGGAGCGGGCCAGCACGATCTCCACCTCGGCGTCCTCCGTCGCGGGCGGCGGCAGGACGACCGTGTTGAAACGCCGGGCCAGCGCCGACGACATCTGGTTCACGCCCCGGTCGCGGTCGTTCGCGGTGGCGATCACGGTGAACCCCGCCACCGCCTGCACCTGGATGCCCAGCTCCGGCACCGGCAGCGTCTTCTCGGACAGGATCGTGATGAACGAGTCCTGCACCTCGGCGGGCATCCGGGTCAGCTCCTCGACGCGGGCCACCGCGCCGGTGCGCATCGCCGTCATGATCGGGCTCGCCACCAACGCCGCCTCGGACGGGCCCTCGGCGATCAGCCGGGCGTAGTTCCAGCCGTAGCGGACCTGGTCCTCGCCGGTGCCCGCGGTGCCCTGGACGGTCAGCATCGAGTTGCCGCTGACCGCCGCCGCGATGTGCTCCGACAGCCACGACTTCGCCGTTCCCGGCACGCCGACCAGCAACAACGCCCGGTCGGTTACCAGCGTGCCGACGGCCACCTCGACCAGCCGCCGGTCGCCGACGTACTTCGGCGTGATCACCGTGCCGTCCGGCAGCGTGCCGCCGAGCACGTACGTGACCACCGCCTGCGGCGACATCCGCCAGCGCGGCGGACGCGGTCGGTCGTCCGCCGCCGCCAAGGCCGCGAGTTCCGCGGCGTACTGCTGTTCCGCGGCGGGCCGCAGCACGGATTCGGTGGTCACTGGCTCTCCTCCTGGTGGTTGAACGCCTCGCGCAACTGCATGCGCAGGCGCAGGACGTCGAGTTCGGCGGTGTGCACGGGCCAGCGCTCGGTGATGCGGGCCCAGTTCGCGCCGAGCACCTCGGCGTCACCCCTGGCCAGCAGCACGGCGGGCGGCCGACCGGCGAGCCACCTCGGGTCGCGCATGCCGGCGTAGCAGTCGAGCAGGGCGGCGGTGGCGTCCGCGCTCCACGGTCCGGGCAGCTGCGAGCAGGCGTGGTCGAGCAGGTCGTAGTTCCACTGCCGCGACACCTCGACCACGGTGCGCGCGGCCAGTTCGGCGGGCAGGCCGCTCAGCATCTCCAACTGCTCCATGCCGGTCAGCGACCGCGTCGCCGCGACCGCCCACGGCCGGGCGTCGTCGGCCAGCTTCAGGTTCTGCGCCACCCCGCGCAGCAACGCACTCGCCCACGGACCGCGGGCCAGCTCGGCGGCGGCGCCCTCGTCGTCGGTGTCGAGGCGGCTGGTCCAGTGCTGCGGCGGAACGCTCGCCGCCGCGCCCCTGATCCGACCCGCGACACCGGCCTCGGAACCGTCTTTCAGCAGGTCACGGGCCTCGTCCGGCTCAGGCGAGGAATCGGCCCACAGCTCGTCGCTCTGCACGTCGAACCCGTCCGCGGTGAGCCACAGGCCGCGGTGCAGGCGTTCGGCGGCACGGTCGGCGAGGGCCGAGGCAGGCAGGGTGCGGAGGAGGCGCAACGCCTCGTCGTGGACGCCGATCGCCCGGTCGGCCAAGGCGCGTTCGAGGAGCGGTTCGTCGTCCGGGCCGAGGTTCGCTTCCAGTGCGCTGACCAACACTTGGCGGTCGGTGGCACGGCGCTGGACCTCGAACTGGGCGGCCAGGAACTCGCGGGTCTTCACGCGGTCGCGGTTGCGGGCGCGGCGCAGGGCGTCGAGGCGGGACCTGCCGGGCAGGTCGAGGGCCTGCTCGAGATCGACCTCTTCGGTGACGGCGCCGGTAGCGGCCCATGACCAGGCAAGCCGGATCGTCGCCAGCCAGCGGCCGCGGTCTCCTAGGACGGCGGCGACGGCCGGGCGCAGGCCGGGGTGCGCGGTGCCCAGGCCCAGCAGGGCGGGCAGTTCGCGGTGGTCGGCGACCACGCGCGCGGCCCTGGCCATGCCGCACCACTCCGTGAGCAGGATCTGGTCGTCCAAGGCGACGATCTGGACCAGGACGGACCTGGCTGTCGGGTTGGCCCGCGCGTCGTCGGACCCGGGGGCGGCGGGCAGCAGTGGGGCGTCGACGACCGGCGGCAGCTGGGCGCCGTGGGCGGCTACGCCGAGCGCCGCGACGCGGTCCAGCAGGTCGGTCGGGGTGGTGCCCGCCCGGTGTGCGCCCACCAGCGCCGCTTGCACGACCTCGTCCCATTCGTTGTGGAGGGTCATCCGAGGACCTCCGGTGCGCTGCCCGGCGAAGCGACGGCGCCCAAGCGCAGTTCACGGCCGTTCCACAGACCCCACGCGTCGAACGGAGCGCCGCCGGTCAACGCCAGCGCCTGGTCCAGCGCCAAGTCCGACCGGACCGGAACCCCGCGGCCCGTCGCGTCCACCAGATGCCTCGTGTCCTCGGTGACCCGCACCGACGCACACCCCAGCGGGTGCAGGCGCGCCCACGGATCGGCCTTCAAGAACTCCTCCAACCCCGCCAACGCCGCACGCCACGACTCCGGCGCGGGCACCGGCTCAGGCTGCCGCTCGACCAGCAACTCGCCCACGGCCACCCGGTGCGGCGGCACGTCGGGATACGGGTGCAACACGCCCTGCACCTGCACGCCGTGCGTCAACGGCAGCACCGGCCGCGCCCCGCCACCGGCATGCCGCACCCCCACGACCCAGCCGTGCGAACGCCCCCAGATCCACTGCCGCACGGTCCGCACCAAGCCGTCATCGGACTCCAGCCTCAACAACGGCACCCAGTGATCCGACCAACCCGGCCCGGCCCGGACGTCCTCCTCGGCCACCGAAAAACCCAGCCGCCGACGCACCACGGGCGAAGGCGACTCGGCCGACCGCGCCAACAGGTGCAAGCCGCCCAACCGGTCGGCCGCGTCGTGCGCCCACCGCGCCCCGCCCGCCGCGACGATGCCGTGCACCTCGTCCACCGCCGACGCCAGCCCTTTGGCCTGCGCGTCGACCATCCGTGCCCCGATCGAGTGCCACCACGCCGCGTCCCTTGCGGGCAACCCGGCAAGCCCGGCGCCCGCCACGTCGGCCAGCCAGTCGGTCAGCCCGGCCACCCCGGCCCGCACCGCGTTCTCCCTGGCCAGGGCCGTCTTCTCCTTGGCCTTGGCCCGCCGCTCCACCGCTTCCGGCGACTCGTCGGCAACGGCCGGAACGGCGGCGCGGTTGCGTCGGCCCAGCCACTCGTTCACCCAGTCGGGCGTTTCGGACGCGGGCAGCGGCTCACGCGCGTCACGCAGTTGCAGCGCCAACGCGTGCTTGCACGGGAACTTGCGCGACGGGCACGAGCACTTCGTCGCCCGGTCACCCAGGTCGACGCACACCTGGTACGGGTTCTTGCCACTGCCCTTGCACAGGCCCCACAGGGCCGTGTCGCTGCGACCCGTCCCCTGCCACCCGGAGGACCCCGCCAGCCGGGTGGCGCTGCTCGCCACCTGACCGTCCGGGGCCTGCTCCAGAAGCGCTTGTGCGTCCATGCCGGCAGACGTTAGAGGCACCCACCGACAATTAGTCGATCACCTGGTCCGAGCGCGGTCGTCAATCCAGGTCAGGACCGCGGCGAGCCCAGGACCAGGCGTACTTCGGGTCCTCGGACGCCACCGCCGCCTCACCGAGCTCCAACGGCCGGAACGTGTCCACCATGACCGCGGTCTCGTCGAAGTAGTCCACCCCGAGCGACGCCTCGACCGCCCCCGGCTGCGGCCCGTGGGTGCAACCGGACGGGTGAAGGGACAGCGAGCCGATGCCGATGCCCGACCCCTTGCGCGCCTCGTAGTCACCGCCGACGTAGAACATCAGCTCATCGGAGTCCACGTTCGCGTGGTTGTACGGCACCGGGATCGACAACGGGTGGTAGTCCACCTTGCGCGGCACGAACGAGCACACCACGAAGTTCGGCCCCTCGAACGTCTGGTGCACCGGCGGCGGCTGGTGCACGCGGCCCGTGATCGGCTCGAAGTCGCGGATGTTGAACGCCCATGGGTACAGGCAGCCGTCCCAGCCCACTACGTCGAACGGGTGGTTGGCGTACGTGAACCGGGTGAGGCCGGCGCGGTGCCGCACGAGCACGTCCACGTCCTCGCCGTCCACGATCAGCGGCTCCAGCGGCCCGCGGACGTCGCGCTCGCAGTACGGCGAGTGCTCCAGGAACTGCCCCTTGCCGGACAGGTACCGCTTCGGTGGTCCGATGTGTCCGCCGGCTTCCAGCACGAGCAGGTTCATCGGCCGGCCCGGCACCACCCGATAGGTGCACGACGTCGGCAGCACCACGTAATCGCCCTCGGCGACCGGCAGCGCGCCGTAGATCGTCTCCACCACACCCTCACCGGACTGCACGTACAGCAGCTCGTCGCCGGCCGCGTTGCGGTACAGCGGACTGGGCGCGGTGGCGGTCACGAAGGCGATCACCACGTCCGCGTTGCCGAACAGGACGCGCCGCCCGGTGACCGCGTCGACGTCGGAAGAGTCCCAGGTCAGCGCGGGTGTGCGGAAGTGCCGCGGCTTCAGCGGGAGGTTCGGCGCCAACGCGCCGCGCGCCTCCTCGACGGTGACCGCGTCGACGATCGCGGTCGGCAGGTGGCGGTGGTAGAGCAGGGCGGAATCGGCGGAAAAGCCCTCCACGCCCATCAGCTCTTCCGCGTACAGCCCGCCCTCCGGTGTGCGGAACTGCGTGTGGCGCTTACGGGGGATCTCACCCACCTGGCGGTAGTACGCCATGGCTCACTCCGGGCGTTCGATAGTCGGACATCTTTGTTCATTGACCGGTACGCCACTAGCGTGTCAGCCGTGTCAAGCGCCTTCGAACTCCGTGCGCCCGGTCCACGCGGGACTCCGCCCCTGCTCGCGCGGCTTGTCGACGACGCCGCACTGTTCCCGCCGGGCAGCGCGGCAATGCCCGACGCGATCCGCGGCCACCTCGACGCACGCGCCGGGGAATGGGCCGGTGCGGTGGGGTTGTTCCTGTGCCCCGCGTCCCGACTTGCCGAGCTCATCACCGAGTTGATCAAGGTCAAACCGGTGAAGCCGATCGCCCTGTCACTGGTCATCGACACGGGCCTGGGCGGTGTGCCCAAGGCCGTGTCGATCGTCGAATCCCGCAGCGAGTTGCTGGCGCTGCGGATGGTCGAGATGCCCGCCCCGTCCGACGTGGACGAGGTGTGGCTGGAACGCGTCTCCGAGTTCGTGCCCGAGGACGTCATCAGGGTGGTCGAGCCGAGGCGGGGCGGCGCCGAGTGGCTGGACGGCGTCCGTCGCGTCATCGAGCACGGCAGCTGGCCCAAACTGAGGTGCGGAGGAGTCAGCAAGGAGAACTTCCCCAGCGTGGACGAGGTCGCCGACTTCCTGGCGGTGGTGAGCGGCGGCGGCGTGGCCTTCAAGGCGACGGCCGGGCTGCACCACGCCGTCCGGCGCACGGACGGCCAGACCGGTTTCACCCACCACGGGTTCCTCAACCTGTTGGTCGCCACCGCGCGCTCGCTGTCCGGCGGTGACGTGCGTGAGGCGTTGTCCAGCACGGACGCGGTCGCGTTGGGCGAAGAGGCCAACGCGTTGTCCGACCAGGCCGCGCACGCCGTCCGCGGTGTGTTCGCCTCCTACGGGTCGTGCTCGCTGGACGAGCCGATCGCCGACCTGGAGGAGCTGGGTCTGCTGTGAGCTGGATCGACGACCCTGAGTTCACCGCCGACGCGCCGTTCGGGCCGCAAACGCTGCCGTACGGCGTGCTGCCCGGCGGTGTCGCGGTGCGGGTGGGCGACCAAGCCCTGTTGCTGCGCGGACTGGCCCTGGGTGAGCGCCTGGAGCCCTTGGCGGCCACGGGGACGCTGGACGCCCTGCTGGCGGCCGGACGGCCCGCGTGGAGCGAACTGCGGGCGCGGCTGGTCGAGATCGTCTCGGCCACGTCCGCGCCGCGCGGGGCGGAGCTGGTGGCGTTGGACGGCGCCGTGCTGCCGTTCACCGTGGCCGACTACGTGGACTTCTACTCGTCGCGGCACCACGCGGAGAACGTCGGCCGGATCTTCCGACCCGACGGCGAGGCGCTGCTGCCGAACTGGACGCACCTGCCCATCGGCTACCACGGGCGGGCCGGGACGGTCGTCGTGTCCGGCACGCCGGTCGTCCGGCCGCACGGGCAGCGGCGGTCGTCGTCGGGCCCCGTGTTCGGTCCCACGGGCCGGTTGGACATCGAGGCCGAGGTCGGGTTCGTGTGCGGCGGGCCGGTCGCGTCCCGGCTGACCCCGTCGCAGGCCGCCGACCACGTGTTCGGCGTGGCGCTGGTCAACGACTGGTCCGCGCGGGACATCCAGGCGTGGGAGTACCAGCCGCTCGGGCCGTTCCTGGCGAAGTCGTTCGCCACGTCGGTCTCGGCCTGGATCACGCCGTTGGAGGCGTTCGCGGTGGCCCGCGTGTCGCCGCCCCCGATGGGCCACGACCTGCTGCCGTACCTGGTCGAGGAACGGTCCTGGGGTCTGGACATCGACCTGGAGGTCGAGTGGAACGGCACGGTCGTGTCCCGGCCGCCGTTCCGCGAGATGTCGTGGACGTTCGCGCAACAACTCGCGCACCTGTCGGTGAACGGGGCTACGGTTCGGCCGGGCGACCTGATCGCGTCGGGCACCGTGTCCGGTCCCGCCCGCGACCAGCGCGGCTCCTTCCTGGAGCTGAGCTGGGGCGGGCAGGAGCGGGTGGCGCTCGGCGACGGCGAGCGGACGTTCCTGGAGGACGGCGACACGGTGCGGATCACCGCGACGGCTCCGGGTGAGGGCGGTTCGGTCGTCGGGCTGGCCGAGGTGGTCGGCACGATCGCGCCCGCTCGGGAGAGGTAGAGCGCGTGGTCAGACCTGATCCCCGCGGCCGGCTGCCGGCGCCGGCTTCCAAGGAGAGCTCGCTGACCCTGGAGCGGGGCTTGGCGCTGCTCCAGGCGGTGGCGGACGCCGAGTCGGAGGCGCCGTCGATCAGCGAGTTGGCGGCGGCCATCGGCGCTTCGCGGGCCGCCGTGTACCGGCTGCTGGTGCCGTTGCAGTCGCGTGGGCTGGTGCGGCGCGAGGGGTCGAAGGTGCGGCTCGGGCTCGGGGTGCTGCGGCTGGCGGCGAACGTGCTGCCGCAGCTGCGGATGGGCGCGCAGCCCGCGTTGCGGACGTTGGCGGAGACGGTGGGCGCGACCTCGCACCTGACCGTGGCCGACGGGACCGAGGCGCAGGCGGTGGCGGTGGTCGAGCCGTCGTGGACGGCGTACCACGTGGCGTACCGGGTCGGGTCGCGCCATCCCGTGCACCGGGGTGCGGCGGGCAAGGCCATCGGGCTGCCGCCGGAGGGGCGGCAGTGGGTGCAGTCGACGGGCGAGTTGCAGCCGGGGGCGTACGGGGTCGCGGCGCCGGTGCGCGGGGTGCCCGGGTTGCGGGCCAGCGTGGGCGTGGTGGCCCTGGAGAAGCTGGAGGGTGACGTCGTCGGGCCGCACGTGGTGCGGGCGGCTCAGGAGGTCGCTGACGCGTTGCGTTGACGCACGGGCCGTTGGATGGCTCGAAACGCCTCGCTCGGGTGATCAAGCGCGGCGAATGCACGGGCCTGCGCCGGACCGGTGGTCAAGGGGTGCCGAGCACCCGGAGCAGGCTGGTGCGGAGGGCTTTCGTGGCGTCCTCGTAGGACATGCCGCCGGCCTCGACCTCTTCGCTCGCCGCGTGGCCGAGCTTCACCGTGACGGCGACCAGCCAGCCGGCCGACAGGCCCGCGTCGAACTCGCCCGTCCCCTGCCCCCGCCGGATCACCCGACCCACCCGGTCGGCGACGGGGGCGTGGCGCTCGTGGTCGGTTTCCGGGCTCACCGGCAACGAAGCGATCGCGCGCAGCAGCACCGGGTAGCGCCAGACGGTCCGCAGCCCGGCTTCGACCAGCCGCAGCAACGCGTCCGCGGCGGGACCGGTGTCGAGGTCGGCGGCGTCCATCGCCTCGATGGCCTCCTCGGTGACGTGGTCGACCACGGCCGCCAGCAGCCGCTCCCGTGACGGGAAGTGCGCGTACACCGTCTGCCGCGTCACGCCCGCCGCCGTGGCGATGGCCTCGACGCCCGCGTCGGGGTTGGCGTTGAGCAGCCGGACCGCCGCGTCCAGGATCGCGGCCCGGCTGCGTTGGGCGTCGGCTCGGCGGTTGCGTGCCGGAGAGGGAGGCATCCCTTACACCTTGTCAAAGTTGAGATTTGGTGTCATCTTACATCGTGTAAGAGATGCGAGGGGGAGCCGTGAACCAGACCGTCACCACCGACCCGAAGCAGTTCATCGCCGACTTCTTCAGCTCCTTCACGGACGACATCGTGAACAGCGAAGAGGACGCCGAACTCGTGGTGGACCGCTACCACACCCGCGACGTGATCCAGTTCGCCGACGGCAACCCGATCGACCGGGACAAGCTCGTCGCGCACGTCCGCCCGGTGCGCAAGAAGAAGCCCGCCACACGCGTGGAGGTGCACGACGCGCTGGCCGACGGTGACCGGATCGCCGCCCGGTACACCCTGCACGTGATCAGCGGGGGCAAGACCCTCGCCATCGACGTGCAGTTCTTCGGCCGGTTCACCCCGGACGGACGGATGCGCGAAGGGCACATGCTCACCCGCAGCCGGGACTAGCTCGCCCGCAGCCGGGACTAGGCCACGACCGCCTGCCACAGCGCGAACACGGCGAACGCGGCGAAGACGCAGCCGCTGACCCGCTGGATCAGGTGCGTGGGGATGCGGGTGGCGAGCTTGCGGCCCACCAGGACCGCGATGGCGGCGACGGTGGTCAGGGCCAGGAACGCGCCCAGACCCACGAACACCGGGCTCGCGTACCGGGCCGACAGGGCGGCCGTGGCCAGCTGGGACGCGTCGCCCCACTCGGCGGCGAAAAGGACGCCGAACGACGTCAGCGCGGCCCGCCAGAACGTGACCTGACCGGGTCCGGTGGACGCGCCGTCGACCTCGTCGGAGTCCTTGGCGAAGCCTTCCTTCAACAGCAGGAACGCGCCGACGCCGAACAGGACCGCCACGATGCCCGCGACCACGCGATCGGGCAGCAGGGTGAGCACGCCGCCGAACGTGGCGGCCACCACGCACTGGATCGCGAACGCCGCCGTGACGCCCGCGAACACCGGCCAGGCCCGGTACCGGGTGGTCAACACGAGGGTGGCCACCATGGTCTTGTCCGGCAGCTCGGCAAGGAAGACGATGGCGAAGGCCGTCGCCAATGCGATGAGTTCAGGTGCCACGGGAACCTCCGACGTCCGAAATGGAACCCGGACGGAGGCAGCACGACCCCGACCGGGCGTGGTGCGCTGCCCGGCCGGAGGTCTCGTTCGCCCGCTCGTGAAAGCGGGTGAGGGACCGGATCCGCGGTGAAGCGGATCAGTATGTCGATCCTCTCGCCCCGGTCGTGGTGACCCGGGGGAACTACTCCCCTCTGGCGCCTTCATCCTACCCCGTGCACCCGTTTGCGCTGGACGTGACGGTGCGCACGGGCGGGGCGGCACGGTGGGCGATCCGGGACCTTGGTCCTGGTCCAAGGGGGACCCTCGTACCTGAGGCAGGACCCCGCGGCGGACCTACGTTCGATCCGTGGACGTCCTAGACCTGGCGCGGTGGCAGTTCGGCATCACCACCGTCTACCACTTCCTGATGGTGCCGCTGACCATCGGGCTCTCCCTGCTCGTGGCCGGGATGCAGACGGCGTGGGTGCGCACGGGCGACCGCAAGTACCTGGCGATGACGAAGTTCTGGGGCAAGCTGCTGCTGATCAACTTCGCCATGGGCGTGGTCACCGGCATCGTCCAGGAGTTCCAGTTCGGCATGACGTGGAGCGCCTACTCGCGCTTCGTCGGCGACGTGTTCGGCGCGCCCCTGGCCATGGAGGGCCTGGTCGCGTTCTTCGTCGAGTCGACCTTCCTCGGCCTGTGGATCTTCGGCTGGGACCGGCTGCCGAAGAAGGCCCACCTGGCCTGCGTGTGGGCGTTCTCGCTGGCCACGATGGCGTCGGCGTACTTCATCCTGGCCGCGAACTCGTGGATGCAGCACCCCGTCGGCGTCGAACTGGTGGACGGGCGGGCGCGGCTCACGTCGATCTGGGAGGTGCTGGGCAACAACACCGTGCTGGCCGCGTTCCCGCACACGATCTTCGGCGCGTTCGCGGTCGCCGCGTCGTTCCTGGTGGGCATCGCGGCGTGGCACTTGTGGCGGCACACCGACGAGGGGCCGGTGTGGCGCGCTTCGGTGAAGGTGGGCACGTGGGTGGGCGTGGTGGCGTTCACCGGGCTCGCGATCAGCGGTGACCAGCAGGCGAAGCTGATGTTCGAGCAGCAGCCGATGAAGATGGCGGCGGCCGAGGCGTTGTGCCACACGGAGTCGCCGGCGGCGTTCTCGGTGTTCGCCATCGGCGACGTGACGCGGCCCGACTGCGAGAACGTCAAGAGCATCACGGTGCCGGCGCTGCTGTCGTTCCTGGCGCACAACGACTTCACCACCGAGGTCAAGGGCATCGAGGAGCTGATCCCGCAGTACCAGGAGAAGTACGGCGCGAACTACCCGGTGGACCCGCGGCTGGGGGAGCTGTCGGGGATGCCGATCGACTACGTGCCGAACCTGCCGGTGACGTACTGGGGCTTCCGGCTGATGATCGGGTTCGGGGCGATCGCGGTCGGCGCCGGGCTGGTGATCCAGTGGCTGGTCCGGGGCGGCCGGGTGCCGCGAGGGCGGTGGTTCAAGTGGTTGACGCTGGGGAGCGTCGCCACGCCGTTCTTGGGCAACAGCTTCGGCTGGATCTTCACCGAGATGGGTCGGCAGCCGTTCGTGGTCGTGCCGAACCCGGGTGGGGTGGACGGCGTGTGGATGTTCACCGCACGCGCTGTGTCGTCGTCGACACCGGGGGAGGTGTTGACGTCGCTGGTCGCCTTGACGCTGGTCTACGGGGTGTTGGCCTGCGTCGAGGTGTTCCTGATCCGGCGGTACGTCCGTGCGGGGATCGCGGGCGTACTGCCGGATGACAAGTCCGGTTCCGATGAGGACGCCCGGTCCGAGGCCGACGACGTCCTGTCGTTCGCTTACTGAGAGGGGGAGCCGTGGAGACGTTCTGGTTCTGCGTGATCGCCCTGCTGTGGCTGGGCTACCTGTTCCTGGAGGGCTTCGACTTCGGCGTCGGCATGCTGCTGCCCGTGCTCGGGCGGTCGGACGACGAACGGCGGGTGCTGATCAACACCATCGGGCCGGTGTGGGACGGCAACGAGGTGTGGCTGCTGGTCGCGGTCGGCGCCACGTTCGCCGCGTTCCCCGCCTGGTACGCCGCGCTGCTCAGCTCGGTGTACCTGCCGCTGGTGCTGTTCCTGCTGGCGCTGATCGGGCGCGGGGTGGCGTTCGAGTACCGGGGGAAGGTCGACTCGGCGCGGTGGCGGCGGGTGTGGGACGCGGTGATCGTCGCCGGGTCGTGGACGGCCGCGCTCGGGGTGGGGCTGCTGCTGTCGGCGACGGTGTTCGGGATGCCGCTCGACGCCGCCGGTGACCGGGTCGGCTCGCCGTTCGCGTCGATCCGGTGGGAGACGCTGCTCGGCGCGGTGGCGGTGGCCGGGTACGCGTTCGTGCACGGCGCGGTGTTCCTGTCGCTGAAGACGGAGGGCGAGGTGCGGGAACGGGCGCGGGCGCTGGCGTTGAGGGTCGCGCCGTTCGCGCTGCTGCCGTTGCTGGTGCTGCTGCTGACCGTGCAGCTGCGGTTCGGGTCGACGTGGACGTGGGGCGCGTCGATCGTGGTGGCGCTGGCCGCTTTCGGCGCTTACGGACGGCTGGTGCTGCGGCGCGAGGGGCAGGCGTTCGCGTTGATGGGCGTCACGGTGGCGGCGGCGGTGGCCGCGTTGTTCGGCGCGCTGTACCCGGACGTGCTGCCGTCCACTTTGGACCCGGCGTGGTCGTTGACGGTGGCGGGCGCGGCGTCGAGCCCTTACACGTTGACCGTGATGACGTGGGTGGCCGCGTTCGGCACGCCCGCGGTGCTCGTGTACCAGGGATGGACGTACTGGGTGTTCCGCAAGCGCGTCGGCACCCGGCACATTCCTCGGGTGCACGTGCCGTGAACTTCCCCGGAGCCCCTTCCGCCAAGAAGCCGGGGAATGGCCCGCTCGGCGCGCTGCCCGCGCTTTCGCGCTCGGCGCGCCGGGCGTTGGCCCTGTGTGCGGTGTTGGCGGCGCTGACGGCGGTCGCGTTGGTGTGGCAGGCCGTCGCGTTGGCGTCGGCGCTGGTGACCGGCGGGTCGTTGTGGGTGCTGGCGGGCGCGGTCGTGGTGCGGGCCGGGTTGGCCTGGGTGACCGAGTCGGTGGCGGCACGGGCGGCGGCAGGCGCGAAGGAGGAGTTGCGGGCGGCGGTGCTGGACCGGGCGTTGGGCCTGGGACCGGCGTGGATCGAGGCGCGCGGGCCGGCGTCGTTGGCGGTCGTCGCCACCAGAGGGCTGGACGCCCTGGACGCGTACTTCACCCGCTACCTGCCCGCTCTCGTGACGACGGCCGTGGTGCCGGTGGCGGTGGGTGGGTGGATCTTCGCCACCGATCCGACGTCGGCGGTGCTGATCGCGGTGACGCTGCCGTTGATCCCGGTGTTCGCGATCCTGATCGGCCGGTTCACGTCGACTCGGGTGGCCGCGGCGGCGTCGGCGTTGGAGCGGTTGTCGGAGCGGCTGGCGGAGTTGGTGCGGGCGCTGCCGGTGCTGACGGCGTTCGGGCGGGCGGCGGCTCAGGCGTCGGCGGTGCGCGAGGTCGGCGAGCGGTACCGGCGGGCGACGATGGGGACGTTGCGGGTGGCGTTCCTGTCCGCGTTGGTGCTGGAGATCGTGGCGTCGCTGTCGGTGGCGTTGATCGCGGTGGGGATCGGGCTGCGGCTGGTGTCGGGGGAGATGACGCTGGTCACGGGCCTGATCGTGCTGATCCTGGCGCCGGAGTGCTACTTGCCGCTGCGTGCCGCGGGGGCGGCTCACCACGCGTCGGAGGACGGTGTGGAGGCGGTGCGGCGGGTCGCGGAGATCCCGACCCCTGCCGCTCCCTCCCGTTGTGAGGCTTCGGAGGGGGTGGAGGTCCGGGATCTGCGGGTGCGGCGGCGGGGGCGGTTCGCGCCGGACGGGGTGAGCTTCCGGGTGCGGCCCGGTGAGGTGCACCGGCTGGACGGGCCGAGCGGTGCGGGCAAGTCGACGCTGTTCGGGGTGCTGCTGGGGTTCGTGCCGGCGGACGGCGGGTCGGTCGTGGTGGACCGGTCGGCGATCGCGTGGGCGCCGCAGCGGCCCGCGTTCGCCGGGCGGACGGTGGCCGACGAACTGGAGTTGACCACCGGCCGGGTCGATCACGACGTGCTGGCGTCGGTCGCCGCCGATCACCTGGTGGCACGGCCGATCGCCGAACTGTCGACCGGTGAACGGCAGCGGGTCGCGGTGGCGCGTGCGCTGACGCGGGTCCGTGACGGCGCTTCGGTGCTGCTGCTGGACGAGCCCACGGCGCACCTCGACCCGGCCACGGCCGCCAAGGTCATGGCCGCTGTCCAACAGGCGGCGGACGACGGTGCGGCGGTGGTGCTGGCGACTCATCGGCTGGTCGGTGAGTCGCCGGCGGAGGTGGCGGAAGGGCGTGCGGTCTCGCGGGTCGTCGACCGGCCCCGGTCGCCTCGGTCGCCTCGACCCACTCGTCGGGTGTTGGCGGGGGCGTTGCTGGGCACGGCGGCGTCGTTGAGCGGGGTGGCGTTGACCGCGTTCGCGGCGTACCTGATCGCCAAGGCCGCGACCCAGCCGCCGATCCTGACGTTGTCCGTGCTGGTGGTGGGCGTGCGGACGTTCGCGCTGGCCAAGGGGGTGCTGCGGTACCTGGAGCGGCTGGTGTCGCACGACGCCGCCTTCCGGTACGCCGAGTCGTTGCGGGTGCGGCTTTGGCGAAGCCTGCGGCCGGGGCGGGCGGAGCTGACCAAGCTGGTGGACGACGTCGACACCGTCCGCGACCTGGTCCCGCGCGTCCTCCAGCCGCCGTTGGTGGCGTTGGGGGTGTCGGCCGCCGCGGTGCTGTTGTTCACGATCATCGAACCGGTGGCCGGGTTGGCGCTGGCGGTGGCGCTGGTCGTCGGCGGGACGTTGGCGCCGGTGGTCGCGGTGCTGACCGAACGGCGTGCCACGGCGGTGCTCGCCAGGGGGCGGCGACAGGTGTCGGAGCAGGTGTTGACGCTGCTCACGGCCGCGCCGGACCTGATCGCGTTCGGGGCGGACGGCAAGGTGCGCGCCGAGTTGGCCCGGCAGGACGCCTCGCTCGCGCGGTCGGCCCGGCGGCAGGCGCTCGGTGCGGGTGCGGCGGTGTGCATCGTGCACCTGACGACCGGGTTGGCGTCGGCGGTGTGCATCGGCCTGGCCGGTGGCGTCGACCCGTTGTTGGTGCCGGTACTGGGTTTGGTGCCGCTCGCGTTGGCCGAGGTGCTGAGCGCCCTGCCCACGGCCGCCCAGCACCGGGCCGCGTTGCGCGAGTCGTACGGGCGGATCGTCGACCAGTCGCCGGGGGTGTCGTCCGGGGGTCGGGTCGAGCGGGTGGCGGTCGGCGGCGCGGTCGGGCTCGAAGGGGTGACGGTGCGGTGGCCGGAGAGCGCGGAACCGGTGCTGGAACGGGTGTGCGTCGACCTGCCGGCCGGCGCCAAGGTGGCCGTGGTGGGGCCGTCCGGCGTCGGCAAGTCGAGCTTGTTCGCGCTGCTGCTGGGTTTGCTGGAACCCGAGCGCGGGATGGTGTGGCGGCCGGACCGGGTGGCGTGGTGCCCGCAGGAGCCGATGCTGGTGACCACAACGGTCCGGGAGAACCTCCGACTGGGTGATCCTCGGGCGGACGACGCGCGGTTGCTGTGGGCGTTGGAGGTCGCGGGTTTGCGGATCGGCCTCGACACGGTGATCGGTCCCACGCTGCTGTCCGGTGGGGAGGCTCAGCGGGTCGCGTTGGCGCGGGCGCTGTTGTTCGACGCGGATCTGGTGTTGCTGGACGAGCCGACCGCGCACCTGGACGAGCCGGCCGCCCGCGCGTTGCTGACCCGGTTGGACGACGTGCTGCGGGACAAGACGGTCATCCACATCACCCACCGGCCGGCTGAGGCCGACCGCGCGGACCTGGTGCTGGACGTCGGCGAGGGGCGGATGCGGGCCAGGGCCTACCGTTGACCACCGTGGACCCCGCCCGCGTGCTCGCCGCGTCGACCGAGATCACCTCGGCGGCCCTGGCCGGTGACGACCCGGACGCCGTGCTGCCGATGGTGGTGCGCAGCGCCGTCGAACTCGCCGGCGCGGACCTCGGGTTGGCCATGGTCACGGCGGACGACGGCACGTTGACCGTCGAGGCGTCCTCGGGGGACGACGATCCGGTGGGCGTCGTGCTGTCCAGCCGTTCGTCGGCCGCACGGGCGGCGCGGACCGGTGTGCCGGTGGTCGCGGACGACTTCACCACCGACCCCCGCACGGCTCCGTTCGTGCCCAAGGCGTTGCGGGGCTACGGGCCGTTCGCCGTCGCGCCGTTCGGGACCGCGGAACGCAAGATCGGCGCGCTGGCCGTGTACCGGCGCAAGGGCGCGCGGCCGTTCAGCGCGGACACCGTCGAAGTCCTCGCCGCGTTCGCCGCGCAGGCCGGGCTGGCGGTGGTGCTGGCCGAGGGGTCGACGGCGCGTCAGCGGGTGGCGGTGTACCAGGAGCGGGAGCGGATCGCGCGCGACCTGCACGACGTGATCATCCAGCGGCTCTACGCGACGGGTGTGCAGCTGCACCTGCTCGACCGGCGGCTCAAGCTGGAGGGGCGGGAGGCGAAGCGGCTGGCGGACGCCGTGGACCAGCTCGACCAGACCATGGCGGAGGTCCGGGCGACGGTGCGGGCGTTGCGCAGTGCGGACCCCGGCAAGCCCGGTGACGTCGACCTCAAGGGTTCCGTGCTGGCGGAGGCGCGGACGGCCGGTGAGCTGCTGGGTTTCGAGCCGGAGGTGCGGACCGAGGGCGACGTGGCGGACGTGCCGACCGACCTTGCCGACCACGCCCGTGCGGCGTTGCGGGAGGCGTTGTCGAACGTGGTGCGGCACTCGGGGGCGCGGCACGTGGGCATCGCGTTGCGGCGGACACCCGATCGGCTGGACCTGGAAGTCACCGACGACGGCTGCGGCATCCCGCGCGGGGTCGCCAAGCGAGGGCTGCGGCACCTGGAGGAGCGGGCGTTCGCGGCGGGCGGCGGCTGCGAGATCACCTCGTCACCGCGCACCGGCACGACGATCACCTGGCACGTGCCGCTGAGCCGTTGATCGGTCAGGGCGACGACCTCTGCGACCGGGCCCTTAGAGCTGTGCGACCGTCCACAGGCGACCGGCTTGTCCACAGGCGACCGGCTTGTCCACAGGTGACCGGCTTGTCCACAGGCGCGCCCCACACCGCCGTGATCTGTCGGACCGAGCCGGCAGGATCAAAACAAGGGCTCCCCTTGGCGGGGGGACCTTTGCCCAAGCATGACCGCTCAGCGGAGCGTGCGCGGCTAGCGGGAGCATGACCGCTCAGCGGGGTGCGCGGCCGGCGGGAGCATGACGGCCGACGTCAGCGCGAGCGGCGGGCCAGCCACGCGGCGGCTTGGGTTCGGCGTTCCATGCCCAGTTTCGCGAGCACCGCCGTGACGTAGTTCTTCACCGTCTTCTCGGCCAGGAACAGGCGTTCGGCGATCTGGCGGTTGGTCAGGCCGTCCCCGATCAGGTCCAGCACCCGCCGTTCCTGCTCCGTCAACGCGTCCAGCACGTCCACCTCGACCGGCCGCCGCATGCGGTCGAGCACCCTGGCCGTGGTCTGCGGGTCCAGCAGCGACCGGCCGGCCGCCACCTCGCGGACCGCGGTCACCAGGTCCTGGCCCCGCACCTGCTTGAGCAGGTACCCCGACGCGCCGGCCATGATCGCGCCGACGAGAGCCTCCTCGTCGTCGAACGCGGTCAGCACCAGGCACTTCGGGCCGTCCGGCAGGGCGCGCAGCCCGCGGCACAGCTCGACCCCGCCGCCATCCGGCAGCCGCACGTCCACCACGGCCACGTCGGGACGCGTCGCCGCCGCCCGGACCAGCGCCTCGTCCACACCGCCCGCCTCGGCGACCACCGAGATGTCGTCCTCGTCCTCCAGCAGTTCGCGCAGTCCCCTGCGCACCACCTCATGGTCGTCGACGAGCAACACTCGCACCGGCACGAACCAACCATAGGTCGAATGCCGGTACCCACCGCGCGCGGTCGACAAGACAGTGCAGGAATGCTGATACGCGCGATCGAGGAAGCCGACCGGATCGTCGTCGGCAGGCTGGTGCTCGAACTGTGGGGCGCGCACACCGCGGTCGCCCACGGCGAGGTGTTCTTCCCTGCGAGCCTGCCCGGGTTCCTGGTCGAGCAGCAGGAGCAGGTCGTCGGGCTGCTGACCTACGCCGCCGCCGACGGACGCCTGGAGATCGTCACCATCGACGCCCTGCGAAGAGGCCGGGGCGTCGGCACCTCGCTGGTCGAAGCCGCCGTGCACCGCGCTCGGCAGATCGGCTGCTCGCGGGTCCGGCTGACCACCACCAACGACAACCTCGACGCCCTGCGCTTCTACCAACGGCGCGGCTTCCGGCTCATCGCACTGCGTCCGGACGCGGTGCGGGAGGCACGTCGCCTCAAGCCGGAAATCCCCAGCGTCGGCGACTACGGCATCCCCATGACCGACGAGCTGGACCTGGAACGTTGGGTCGGTCCGCGCTAGTTGTCCACAGGCGCCAGCCAGGCTGTCCACAAGTTGTGCACAACTACCGCTAGCGGCTGGGCAGCGGGCTGAACACCTCGTCCCACGCCGCCGCGACCTGGCGCGCGCACGTGGCCGGCGCGACCCCGCCGACCCCCGTGCCGAGCCCCGGCATGGCGATCGTGCGGATCACGTCACGCAGCGGGCGGCCGTCGTCCAGCCGCCCGCCCAGCCACAGCCGCAGCACGGCCCGTGCGGCCAGGTACGGGTGCACGGTGTCCTCGGGCAGGTGCTCGCCGGGCAGGCGCATGGTCGGCGCGCTGATCAGCCACTCCGGCTCCGGCTCGCCGGTCGGCACGACCAGCGCCTCGCCCACCGGCACCTCACCGCCGTGCAGCCCGAGCACGGCACTACGCACGTTCCCCTCGACCTGGGGGAACGCCCGCGCGTAGACCGCGTCGATGCCTCCGCGCATCCAGCCGGAGGAGTTCGCCGGGCTCACCACGGCCTCGGCGACGATGTCGAGCACCGAGCCCCGGTGCACCTCGACGCCGGTCCGACCCCCGGCCACCGCGAGCCAGGCTCGGGCGAGCGGTTCGTCGACGGCACACAACACCAGACGGGGAACTGCTGCCGGAGCGTTGATCTCACCCTCCGTATCGGCGGACACGGACACCAGCATTCCAGGAGAACCGGTTGCTGCGGAACGGGGGAAGCCACCCGCCAGGCGGGTGATCCTCGCCTCAACGACGATCACCGGACGTGTTCCTCGTATCGTTGCGGCCGTGCTCGCCTACTTCGGACCGCCGGGAACCTTCACCGAGCAGGCCGCACGCGGCTTCGCCACTCCGCAGCAGGAGCTGGTGCCGTTCGACACGGTGCCCGCCGCCCTCACGGCCACCCGCCGCGGTGAGACGCAGTCGGCGTGCGTGCCGGTGGAGAGCTCGGTCGAGGGCGCGGTGCCCGCCACGATGGACGCGCTGACCGAGGGCGAGCCCCTGGTCGCGGTGGCCGAGGCGGTGCTGCCGGTGCGGTTCAGCGTGTTGGTGCGGCACGGCGGCGGTCCGGTGCGCACGGTGGCCAGCCACCCCCACGCGTTGGCGCAGGTCCGGCACTGGCTTGCCGAGCACCTGCCGGGCGCCACCGTGGTCGCCACGACGTCCACGTCCGCCGCAGCGCGCGCTGTGCTGAACGGCGAGTTCGACGCGGCCGTGAGCGCGCCGGTGGCCGTGCGGCACTACCCGCTCGAGGTGCTGGCCGCAGACGTGGCCGACGTGCGGGACGCCAAGACCCGGTTCCTGCTGGTCCGCCGACCGGGCACGCTGCCCGAGCCGACCGGCCACGACCGGACGTCCGTGGTCTGCACGGTGCCCGACCGGGTCGGCGTGCTGTCGGACCTGCTGAGCGAGCTGGCGCTGCGCCGCATCAACCTGACCCGGATCGAGTCGCGGCCCACCAAGGGCCGGCTCGGCGAGTACCGGTTCTACATCGACATGGACGGGCACGTGGCCGAGCCGCGGGTGGGCGACGCGCTGGCCGCGCTGCACCGGCACTGCCCGCAGACCCGGTTCCTCGGCTCGTACCCGAAGGCGGAGCCGGGCGGCCCGGTGGCGGGCAACGAGGAGTTCGTGGCGGCGGTCGAATGGGTGGACAAGGTCCGGAGGGGGCAGGGCGCGTGAGGTTGATCCTGATCAGACACGGCGAGACGGCGGCGAACCTGAAGATGGCGCTGGACTCGCTGCCACCGGGCCCACCGCTGACCGAGGCCGGGGTCGCGCAGGCCGCCGCGTTGGCCGAGGCGTTGGCGGGCGAGCCCTTGGCGGCCGTCTACGCCAGCACGGCGGTGCGCGCGCAGCAGACCGCGGCGCCGGTGGCGGCGGCGCACGGCCTGGAGGTCGAGGTCGTGGAGGGCGTGCAGGAGATCTTCTGCGGCGACCTCGAAGGACGGCACGACCGCGAGGCGTTCGAGATCTTCATCGCCACCATCAAGAAGTGGGCCGAGGGCGACCTGGACGTGCCGCTGCCCGGTGGTGAGAGCGGGCGCCAGACGCTGGACCGCTACCTGGCCGCGGTGGACAAGATCTCCGCGAAGCACGCGGACGGCGACACGGTGGTGCTGGTCAGCCACGGCGCGTCGCTGCGGATGGCCGCGCTGGCACTCGCCGTCAACGTGCGGCCCGCGCTGGCCGAAGCCGGCCTGCTCCCCAACACCGGCCGCGTGGTGCTCGAACGTGAGGCGGACGGCTGGCGCTGCACGTCGTGGACCGGCGTGGACGTCGACGCGGGCTAGCCGACCCGGTGAGCGGCCCGACGGGAAGGTCGGGCCGCGCTGGTCGGCGCGAGCCGGCCGACCCGGTCAGGGCCCGACGGGAACTGGCCGCAGAAGTCGTGGACTACCGCTCCGACAACCGCCGGGCCTGCTCGCCGCCGGCCCCGGCGGTGCGCCGCAGGTAGCGCTCGACCACCGCGAGCTCGTCGGCGTCGAAGCCCGCGCGGCCCGCCCGGCCCTGGTCCGCCTAGCCCCAGCCCAGCTCGTGCAGCTTGGCGTCGTCGATGCCGAAGTGGTGGGCGATCTCGTGGACCACGGTCACCACGATCTCCTCCACCACTTCGTCCTCGTCGTGGCAGATGTCCAGGATCGCCTCGCGGTAGATGTCGATCCGGTCCGGCAGGACGCCGCCGTAGTCGGTGGTCCGGCTGGTCAGCGCGATGCCCTGGTAGAGCCCGAGCAGGCTCGGCTCCTCCGGGTTGCGGTCCTCGACCAGGACGACCACGTTGTTCATCGCCGCCGCGAACTCCGGCGGGATGAGGTCCAGGGCCTCGCCGACCAGTTCCTCGAACCGCTGTCGGGTCATCTCCACCGGCATGCCGTCACCTCGACGTCGTCGTAGCGGTCGTCGTGGTCGACGGCTCGTCGTCGCCCGACTTCGGCGGCTTCGACTCGGACGACGGCGGGGCGGAGGAGCTGGTGTTGGACTCCGAGTGCAGCGGCGCGCCGGTCGCGTCCGCCTGCTGGACGGCCGTCGTCTGCGGCGGGTTCGACGTGGTCAGCGGCGGCGCGTTGGGGTTGCGCACGCTGCCCTCCCACGCGGTCAGGACGTTGTCCGCGGGCTTCGCGCCGATCTTGCAGTTCGCCAGCCGCGAGCCGGCGGCCCAGCTCTCCGGCGCCCTGGTGTCCCAGCTGACGATGAGGCCGCGCGCCTTGAGGTCGGCGGCGCCGGTGTACTCGACGGTGATCCGGCCGCACTCTTCGGCCATGAACTTGTCCTGCTGGTCCTGCGGCGGGAAGTCGCCCGGCGGCATCGTCACCACACCGGTGATCTCGAACGTGTGCGGCTTCGCGCAGTCCACCGGGTCCGCCACCGACCCGGTCTCGGTGATGCCCAGGCACACGCCCGGGTCGTACACGTCCGACTGGTCCTTGGTCCGCGCGGTGCCGTAGGCGGGGAGCAGGCCACCCGCCGGGCCGGCCACCTGGAGGCCGCAGCGCAGCGTGCGCTCGCCCGCGCCCCACAGCCGCTCACCCGGGTTCAGCGGGCCGACGGTGTACTTGCCGAACGGGTCGAACTTGCCGCCCAGGTAGTCCAGCGTCAGCTTCGCGCACTGCTCCAAGCTGATCTGCTGCCACTGCGCGTCGTCCGGGAACGGCGCGTCCGGGCCGTGCGCGGCCGAGATGTCCGCCACGCCGGTCACCTCGAACAGGTGCTGCTGCTCGCAGTCGACCTTCACGACGTCCGTCAGGTCCGTCTTCGCCCAGTTCAGGCAGTCACCCGCCTGCGAGGCGAGGACCGGGTTCACCGGCGTCTCGCTCGTGCTGCCCGCGCCGGTCGCGCCCATCGGCCACGATGTGAAGGTGCTGAGCAGGAGCAGCAGGAACGCACCAGCCGACGCGCCGAGCATGACCATGTGGTCACTACGACGAAACCAACGCGCGCTCGTGGACATCTACACCATGATGCCTGTGTCGACCGCCGGATCGTTCGTGCGGGTGGCGTGTGTTGCTTTTGGGACACTCGTCACCCATTCGGCGGCCGATCTCTGTACCGTCCCCGCCGGGAGTGGCTGATGACTGAGAACGACAACACCGGGAACTCCGCGACGCCCGGGCAGGGTGGGCCGAGCGGACCGAACGGACCGGGTGGACCGGGACAGCAGGGTGGTGGCGCGTCGCCGCCGCCCTACGTGCCGCAGTCGCCGCAGGGCCCACCGCACGGTCAACCGCAAGGCCCACCGCAGGGCCGCGGCCAGATCCGTCGGCAGGAGCCGGGCGCGACCAAGCCCCGGCCGCCGACACTGGCCGAGCAGCGGGCGCGCGCCACGGCGATCGAGCAGCAGCGCGAACAGCAGCTGGCGCTCGAAGCCGAGGAGGCGCGCAAGAAGAAGCTGCGCAAACGCCTGCTCATCGGCGGTGGCGTGGCCGTCGGCGTGGCAGGCGTGGTGGCCATCTGGTACGCCGCGTCCAGCCCGGACGACGTCGAGGCGCAGTGCACGCGTGACGACGTCGTGGTCGAGGACCAGTACTGCGACGAGTCCTACGCGCGCTCGCACGGCGGGACCGTCGGCGGCGGCTTCATCTACATCGGCGGCAGCTCGTACCGCTACCACTACGGCGGCGCCAGCACGCCGGTCGGCCAGAAGGTCAGCGGCGGCAGCTACACCATGCCGAAGGGCGCGAACATCAGCACGAAGTCCGGCACCGTCGTCCAGCGCGGCGGGTTCGGCGTGTCCGGCGGAAGCAAGAGCGGGGGCAGCTGAGTGCGTCGGGAGTCCTCCACGCCCCGGCCGGACTGGCAGCGCACGGTCTCCGAGCAGGGGCTCGTGTTCGGCGCGCCGGCCAAGGCCGCGGACGGCAGCCCTCGCCCGTACTGGGACGAGTCGGCGCACTACGTCTTCGACATGAGCGACGTGCTGTCGCTGGAGGCGGACGTCGAGCTGCTGCACAACATGTGCCTGGAGGCCGTCGACAACGTCGTGCTGACCGAGCGCTACCGGGACTTCGGCATCAACGAGTGGCTGTGGCCCGCCATCGCCGAGTCGTGGAAGCGCCGCGACCCGCACGTCTACGGGCGGTTCGACCTGCGCTACGACGCCCGCGGACCGGCCAAGCTGCTGGAGTACAACGCCGACACGCCCACGTCGCTGCTGGAGGCCTCGGTCGTCCAGTGGAACTGGAAGACCGACGTGTACCCCGACGACGACCAGTGGAACTCGATCCACGAGAAGCTGGTCGAGCGCTGGGCCGAGATCGGCGAGCGGCTGCCGTCCAACGAGCTGCACTTCACCTGGTCCGGCGCGGACCCCTCCGGTGAGGACCACGTCACCGTGGCCTACCTCCAGGAGACCGCGGCCGAGGCGGGCATGAACACCGTCGGACTGGCCATCGAGGAGATCGGCTGGGACCCGCTGCTGAAGCGGTTCGTCGACCTCGAAGAAGCCCCGATTGCCACCGTGGTGAAGCTCTACCCGTGGGAATGGGTGGTGGACGAGCAGTTCGGCCGGTTCGCGGTGGAGAGCCTGCCCGGCACCCTCTGGGTCGAGCCGCTGTGGAAGATGCTGCTGTCCAACAAGGCGCTGCTGGCCGTGCTGTGGGAGATGTACCCCGGCCACCCCAACCTGCTGCCCGCGTTCCTGGACGAACCCGGCCTGCTCACCGAGTACGTGCGCAAGCCGAGGCTCGGCCGTGAAGGCGCGAACATCCAGATCGTGGCCCCCGGCTACGAGACCCAGACCGGCGGGGTCTACGGCAAGGAAGGCTTCGTCTACCAGCTGTTCGACCCGCTGCCCGAGTTCGACGGCTACCGGCCGGCGCTCGGCGCGTGGGTCGTCGGCGACGCCGCGGCGGGTCTCGGCATCCGCGAGACCGTAGGCCTGGTCACCGACGACGGCGCGGCGTTCGTGCCGCACAGGATCGTCGAATGAGCTCCCCAACCCCCGAGAACGCACCGCACCCGTCGTCACCGGCTCCTTCACCGGCGGCACAACCGATCACATTGCACACCATGGAGGGTCAGTGATCTCCCAACTCGCGTTGGACCCCGGCTTCGGCTCCGCGATCGGCAGCGGCGTCGGCGCGATCGCGCTCTACGCCATCGTCGGCCTCGTGCTGATGGTCGTCGGCTTCTACGCCATCGACTGGACCACCCCCGGCAAGCTGAGCGCGCTCGTCCGCAGCGGCGCCCCGAACGCGGTCATCGTGACCTCGGCGGGCCTGGTCAGCATGGCGCTGATCATCGTCGTGGCGATCTGGAGCTCCGCGGGCAAGCTGGACGAGGGTCTGCTGTCGGCCCTGATCTTCGGCTTCGTCGGCATCATCGTCCAGGTCCTCGCGGTCCGGCTGCTGGAGTGGGTGACCAGGCTCGACATCGGCTCGCTGATCGAGTCCGACCGCTTCGCCCCGGCCAGCGCCGTCGTCGCCGCCGCGCACGTCGCGCTCGGCCTCGTGGTCGCCGTCGCCATCTCCTGACCGCGGCTCCGCACCGGGCAGCCGGCGGGCCGGATCACTCCGTCCCGCCGGCGCCACCCGGGCCACGGGTATGGTTGGCCGCCAGGTCGGCTGGAGCTTCCGTGGGCGTTCGCGACGCGGCGCCGCCCCCGGTTTTTGGCGTGCACAACGGAACTGGACTACAGATGGGGGTCGCCGCGATGACCGAGGCCGAGGGCAAGCGCACTCACGCGCTGCTGGAGGACGTCCACCGGATAGTGGCGGACCGGTCGTGCGCGGTGCTGTCGTTCGACGTCTTCGACACCATCCTGTGGCGCAGGGTTCCCCGTCCGGCGGACGTGTTCGGCATCCTCGGCTCCAGACTCAGGGCTGCCGGGCTGGCGCCGTCCTGGATGACCGACGCCACGTTCCGGCGGATGCGGATCGAGGCCGAGGTGACGGCCCGCAAGGACCGCGGCGACCTCGGTCCCGAGGTGTCGCTGTTCGACATCTGGCGTGCCATGCCGTCCGCCACGTTCGACCGCGGCCTGCTGGACAAGCTGGTCGAGGCCGAGGTCGAGGTGGAGCGCGAGTTCACCGTGGTCGACCTGGACATGGCCGAGGTGATCCGCGAGGCGGACCGCAACGACGTGCGGATCGTGCTGGTCTCGGACACGTACTTCACCGAGGAGCAGCTGGCGTACCTGCTCGACCGGCCGGAGCTGGACGGGCTGCGCAAGGCGACCGTGTTCCGCTCGCACCAGCACGGCACGGACAAGACGAACGGTCTCTTCGAGATCGTGTTCAACGAGCTGAACCTCGCCCCCGAGCAGATCGTCCACATCGGGGACAACGAGGTGGCCGACATCGAGGTGCCGGCCGAGCTGGGCGTGCGGGTGGTGCACTACCGCCGCGTCGACCAGCCGCTGGCCGTGGTGCTGGAGCGCGAAGGCGAGCCGGCCGACCCGTTCGGCCCGTACGCGCCGCACCTGGACGAGCAGAACGGCGACTTCGGCATCACCAGCCTGCGCGCCAAGGTGCTCCAGGCGCACGGCGCGGACACCGAGTCCGGCCGCGACACCGCCTGGCGGTTCGGCGCGGCCGTCCTCGGCCCGGTGATGACCGGCTTCGCCGAGTGGGTCGCGTGGCGGGCGCACGAGTCCGGCACGCGCGTGCTGTGGTGCCCGATGCGCGAGGGCGAGCTGCTGTCCACGCTCGTCAACAACGCCGCCCGGGAACGCGGGTGGAACGTCGAGGCGAAGCCGGTCTGGCTGTCCCGCCACGTCACCTCCGTCGCCGCTCTGGACCGCTTCGACGCCGACTCGGTGCACGAGTTCATCCGCCGCAGCTACAAGCTGTCCATCCGCGAGCTGCTGTCCGTGCTGCACCTGCGCGCGGGCGAGGTGCCGAGCCTGGCCAACGAGCTGGACACGGTGGTGGACAACGGCGACATCGCCGAGCGAGTCGGCATCGCGCTGACCGAGTCCCCGCACCTCCAGAACCGGCTCAAGGCCACCGTCACGGCGGCCCGCGAGCGGCTGATCCGGCACCTGCGCGACGTGGGCGCGCTGGACAGCGCCGACCTGACCCTGGTCGACCTCGGCTGGGGCGGCACCATCCAGCGCCAGCTCGCCCAGGTGCTGAAGGTCGCCGACATCGACATCAAGCCGGCCGGCCTCTACCTGGCCACCGACGACCGGTCCTCGCGCGCCTACCTGGCCGGTCTGCGCGCCGAGGGCTACCTGGCCCAGGCGGGCCACCCGATCGACATCGCCGCCACCATCGTGCGCAGCCCCGAGGTGCTGGAGCAGTGCGTCAACGCGCTGTGCGGCTCGCTGGTCGGCTTCGCCGAGGACGGTTCGCCGGTGCTGGGCCGCGTCACCGAGTCGATCACGCAGAACGCCGAGCGGCTGGCGGCCCAAGAGGGCATGTTGGCGTTCCAGAGCATGTGGAACAGCTACGTCCGGGCGTCCGGCGGCACGTGGGCCGACCTGGCCCGCCCGCAGGCGGCGAAGGACCGGCTGGCGAACATCGTGGTGTCCGCGCTGAAGGCGCCCACGCCCGGTGAAGCCGCCGTGTTCGGCAACTGGGCGCACGAGGACAACTTCGGCTCCACCATGGTCACCAAGGTGGTCCCGGACGACCTGGTGGCGGCTCTGCCGTACCTGTCCCCGCTCGACCTGGACGACCTGGGCATGCGCGACTCGTTCTGGCCCGCGCTGCTCGCCTCCTCCGACACCGGCCTGGCCGCCGCGAGCAAGGCGCTGACCGCCGGGCAGCTCGACCGGAGCGTGTTCGAGCCGTCCGGTGAGCCGTTCGAGACGGCCCTGCACTACCGCACCGGCGCCGACGAGTGGGAGAGCGGTGGCAGCCGGCGCGTCCGGATCAACCGCAACGGCCTGTCGTTCGCCCGGCTCGACTTCGAGCACCACGACATCATCGACCTGTCCCTGTCGATCCCCGGCCGGCCCGCGATCGTGCGGGTCGACTGGATCGAGGTCAAGGGCAACGCAGGTCGCCGCCCGCTGGCCGAGCCGCTGCGCTGGGAGACGCCGGAGGACTTCGCCGGCCTCACCTACTCGGGCTGCCGCTGGCTCGGCGGGAACATGGTCGAGTTCGGCGGGCCGGACTCGGTGATGGTGCTGCGGGTCGCCGGACGCGCCGGCGCGCCCATGTCGTCCGGGCAGGTCACGGTCGCGTTCGCGTTGTTGCCGCAGTCGCTGTCGAACCTGTCGGCCCGACCGCCTTCGGCGGCTTCCCGGGTGGCCCGGATCAGCGGCAGACTGCGCGAGGAGTACCGGGCCCGCGGGGCCACGGGTGTGGCAGCGGGCGCCGCACGGGTGGCGATCCGCAGGCTGGGAGGAACTTCGTGAACCAAGGTGTAGACGTCGTCGGCAGCCGGGACGACCCGCACGCCCAGATCAGGGCGGCCCGCACACTGCCGACGATGTTGCACTCCCTGTCGGCGCTGCGCGAGCAGTTCGCGATCGTCTTCGCCAACCGGAAGATCGACACGGTGGTGGAGGTCGGCGTCGAATCCGGCCAGGTCAGCTCCATCTACACCGAGCTGGGCGCGTCGGCCGTGCACTGCGTCGACCCGTTCCCCTCGGACGAGCTGCGCGCCACGTTGGCGAAGAACCCGGCGCTGCACCTGGTCGAGGGGCACTCTCCGGCCGTGCTGGCCGAGCTGCCGATCGCGGACCTGTACGTGCTCGACGGCGACCACAACTACGCGGTGGTGCACGCCGAGGTCACGTGGATCATGGAGAACGCGCCGGACGCCGTCGTCGTGTTCAACGACGTGCTGTGGCCGTGCGCGCGGCGGGACCTGTACTACGAGCCCTCGCCGTTGACCGGTGACGACAAGCACGAGTCGTCGGCCGACGGGCCCACCGTGTGGCACGACGAGCTGACCCCGGCCGGACTGGTCGGGCTCGGGGCGTTCACCTGGGCCGTCAAGGCCGGTGGCGAGCGCAACGGCGTGCTGACGGCGGTCGAGGACGCGGTGACCGAGCACAGCTCCGCCGGGTGGCTGCTCGAAATCGTGCCGGCCGTGTTCGGCATCGGGTTCTTGCTGCGCAAGACGTCGCCGGGCGCGAAGAAGATCATGGACCAGCTGCGTCCGTTCACGTCGTCGAAGCTGATCGCGACGCTGGAGGGCAACCGGATCGCGCTGTACACGCGGGTGCTCCAGATGCAGTTCGAGGCCGTCGCGCACGCCGACGACGCGGACCGGCTGGCCGAGCAGATCACCGCGCAGCGGCACGAGATCGAGCGCCTGCGGGCCGACCTGGACCGCCGGGTGACCGAGGTCGGCGAGCTGAGACGGTCCAACCAGCTGCTGGAGCAGCAGCTGCGCGACCCGCTCTCGGTGGCCCCGCCGGACCTGGGCTCCGCCGTGAACCACCTCGGCCGAGCCGCCGCCGCCCGAATCCGCAAGGCCCGCCGCTAGCCCTCGGCCAGGAGGCCCGGCCCACCACCCGGGCCTCCCACCACCCGCGAGTCGAACACTCAGACCCCGCGTGTCGAACCTTCAGGACCCGTGAGTCCTACGTTCAGAACACGCGTGTCCTACGTTCAGGACCCCCGAATTCAACGCTCAGGACCGGCCGACACCCGCCGGAACCGGCTCATCCGTCACCTGTGCCGGAAACCCGGCCTCAGCCTCCGGCTCGTCCTCAGGCGCCTTCGGCAGCCGCGACGCCGTCCAGTACATGGCCATCAGCACCACCACGGCCACCCCGCCGAGCACGAGCGGCAGCACCGACCCGTACGGCGGCTCCCAGCTGCCCTTCAACGGGTTGAGGATGGTCAGACCCGACTGCCACCGGGTCATCGTGTACGCCAGGCACAGCAGGTGGATCGGCACCAGCAGGAACGCCAGCAGCCGCGTCATCGACCGGAAGTGCTCGGCCGTCAACGCCCGGTGCGCCAGGATGTGCGCGGCCAGCAGCGGGATGCCCACGGCGCCGGGCAGGAAGTACCGGCCCTGGTTGAACCAGCTCGTCTGGTTGATCAGCAGGATCTCCATGCTGATGTACGGGACGAACGTGCCGATGAACAACGCCGTCATCCGCCACCGCTGCGACCGCTTGCCGACCACCAGCGCCCCGAGCACCAGCAGCCCGAGCGCGGAGAACCAGACGACGTAGACCAGCCGCGGCATGAGCGTCTCGGCCCAGCCCATCACGCCGACCATCTGGTTGGCGACGTTCGGCCACACGTCCAGGAAGGCCGCCTTGAGCACGTCCTTCATCTGGTACCCGTAGTCGAGCTTCGCCACCTCCGCCGCGTTGGTGTACAGCGTCCAGGCCGCCGAGGCGATCGTGGCCAGCACCACCACCCCGGTCCAGACGCGCACCACCCGCTGCTTGGCCAGGTACTTCAGCCGCTGCCACGACACCGGCACCAGCATCACGCCGAGGATCACGAACAGCCACATGACGCCGCTGAACCTGGGCGTCACCAGCACGCTCGCCGACACGCCCGCCAACGCCACGGCGGCCCGGTTCACGTCCTCGCGCTTCTCGTGCAGCAGGGCGATCAACGCGACCGCCAACGCGACGCCGGACGTGATCTCGATGCCGTTCGGGTTGATCGCGCCACCCAGGTGCGCGGTCATCGGCGTCACGGCCGCGACCAGGCCCGCCAGGACCGCACGGTGCCTCGTCCAGCGGACCGCCCCCACCACCGCGAACGCCAGCATCGCGGCCATCAGCGCGCCGTTGATCAGGCGCGCGAGCATGATGCCCTTCCACTCCGGCCAGATGCCGATCGGCCAGCCGACCGTCGCGTAGTAGACCGGGTTGTACAGGGCCGCGGTGACGTACCGCCGCATCGTCGAGGAGTCGCCGCCCGGCTCCTCCGCGCAGCTCGCGGGCACCGTGACCTGCATCGGGAAGCAGCTGCGGTTCGCACCGGCCGCGTCGTTGTTCTTGTCCAGGCTCCGGGGCACGGTGTGGCCCCGGTTCTCGGCCACGATCTCGCCGTACATGACTCCCGCGGCACGCAGCGAGTGCTGCTCCTCGTCCGGGGGGCCGTCGAAGGGCGCGGCGAACGCCCAGGCCGCGTGCAACAGGCAAAAGCCGATGAAGGCGACCAGCCAAAGCCGTGCACCCGAACGTCGGTTCGTCACGGCCGCGTATCTTATGCGACTGTGGTGGACCCTCTTGCGCCAGTCCGGTCTCGACCTCGACGGAGCGCAGGACTGAGCCCCCGTTCCCCCTGTGAACGCCCTGTCCCGACCCTACGGCCGAAAGTCGGTTGAACGTTTCGATGGGTTACCACGAGTGGCACGCCAAGCCCGGCACCTACAACGATGTCGTCCGGCACTTCAAGCCGGGCTCCCGCATCCTCGACGTCGGCTGCGGCACGGCCTGGGTCTCCGAGTTCTTCCCCGACTACGTCGGGCTGGACAACTTCGAGTCCACCGTGAGCAAGGCCAAGGAGCAGGGCATCGACGTCCGCCTGGCCGACCTCGAGCAGGAACTACCGCTCGGTGACGCCGAGTTCGACGGGGTGGTGCTGAAGGACGTCCTGGAGCACCTGCTCGACCCGGTCACCCTGGTGCGGGAGGTGCGCCGCGTGCTCAAGCCCGGCGGCCGGGTGTTCGCCTCCTCGCCGGACGCGCAGCGATGGGTGTGGAACGACTACACGCACCGCCGCCCGTGGACCCGCGCGTCGATGCGCCGGCTGTTCGAGGACCAGGGCTTCGACGTCCGGACGGTGTCCTACGAGTCCGTCATGCCCGGCACCGGCATCGTGTCCGGCATGCTGCCCGGCAAGCGCCGTCCCGCGCTGCTCCAGGCAGCCGCGTGGCTGCCCGGCTGGCGACGCAACGTGTACGCGCTGGCGCTGCGGCCGAAGGACTGACCCGATCGCACGCCGGCGAGAACGGCATGGTCCGCTGACCGGTGCCCCCGCCACACGCTGAACGGCGGGGGCAGCGGATCAGCCGACCACGGCCTTCCGGGACTTGGCGACGCGCAGGAGCATCCGGACCGACCCGGACCGCGAGCCGGACTCCACGACCACCAGGGCCACGCCGACCGCGATGCCCGAGGCCGCGATGATCTCCCACGGCGAGTCGTGGAACAGGGCCAGCAGCACCCAGTGCCCGACCGCCACGCCGACCAGGCCGACGATCATCCGCATGCTCTTGCGGGCGATGGCGAACGTCAGGTGCACCCACAGCACCGCCGCGGCCGTCATGACCAGGGCGAGCGCCGGCAGCAACGGCTTGGACGGGGCGTACTCCGGGCCGAACGTCACCGTCAGCACCCACGTCGGCATGAGCCACAGGACCAGCGCCACGGCGAGCCCGGCGGCACCGGTGAGGGCCAGCGTCTTGAGCACCGCCTGCTCGGCCGACTCACCCCGTTCCAACGCGGCGGCGGCCCTCGGCAGGAGCACCATGGCCAAGGCGGCGGGCGCGAACAGCGCCACCTTGCCGAGCAGCACGGCGCTCGCGTACACGGCCCGGTCGGCTTCCGCCAGCATCGCCTGCCCGACCAGCAGGTCCACGTTCGTCAGCGACGAGAACGCGAGCAGCCCGATCATCGTGGCCAGGGTGTTCGTCGAGGCTGGTGGCGTCGTCGGCGTCGGCTTCGCGGCCTTGACCACCGGCGGGAACATCACCGCGAGACCGATGACGGTCGCGAACATCATCGCCCACATGCTGCCCGACATGCCCGCGACCAGCATGCACAGCGGCAGCAGGATGGGCCGCAGCGCGCCCAGCGGCCCCGCCAGCGCGAACGCCACGTAACCGAACCGCTCCAGGCCCTGGGTGGCGCCGGTGAGGACGAGCAGCATGCACGTCATGCCGATCCACAGCGCCGCCAGGACCACCGGCTGCGGCGAGCCGAGGTGCAGCCGATCGGCCAGCACCGGGCTCAAGCCCGCGATCACCGCGGCGATGACCAGGCACGCGATGCCCATCCGGCGGCCCTGCTGACGCAGGTAGGCGGACAGCTCGCCGGGGGTGCCTGAGGTGCGCAGGACCGCCACGTTCCGCGTCACGGACATCTGCACGCCGTTCACCGGCATCCAGGTGATCGTGCCGACCGCGATCAGCGCCGTGATCGCGGCGAAATCCGCCGGCGTCGACACCAGGCGGGCGGCGAGCACGTAGAACAGGTAGTTGCCGCCGTGCCCGGCGAAGCTCGCGATCAGCACCAACAGCCCGGCGCGTTTACCGCTGTCACTCATCGCGGACACGCACCCGCACGCGAGCGCACGTCCGTGCCGGCGTCCGGGTCCGGCGACGGCCAGGCTCGTCGGCGCGTCAGGGACAGCAGGTCGAGAGCATCGCGGGTGGGCACGCCGCTCATCGTAGGGCGGAGGCCTGGACCAGCCTTTCGAGGATCTGCCTGGCCGAGGCGCGCACCGTGTTGGTCTTGCTCACCCGGGCGTACCAGTCGTGGGTCGACTTGCGCAGCGCCTCGCCCTGCTTGACGACGTCCACGATCGCCGCGCCGATGCCCGCGGTCGACTTGGCCACCTGCCCGTTGACGCCCGGCTCGACCAGTTCGACGGCCGCGTTGTCGTCGCCCTCGACCAGGACGACCGGCGTGCCCACCGCGCACGACTCGACCACGACCAGGCCGTAGCCCTCCCGCTGTGACGGGTTGACCAGCACCGCGGCCGTGCGGATGCCCTCGTCCAGCTCCTGCTGGCTGACGAAACCGGGGGTGCGGACGACGTCGCGCAGGCCGAGGCGGTCGATCTCGGCGAGCACGGCGGCGCGGCTGGTGCCCTCGCCGAAGATCGTCGCTTCGAGGTCGGGGATGGACTTGCGGGCCTCCGCGATGGCCGCCGGCAGCGTCTCGACCCGCTTGTCCGCGATGTGCCTGCCGACGTAGACGACCCGCGGCGGCGACGTGACGGTCGGGTTCGGCTCCACGTCCTCCCGCGGGTCGATCAGACCGTGGCTGACGATCGCCCTGCCGCGCAGGCCACCGGCCTCCAGCCGACGGGCGTGCAGCTGCGAGTGGCAGGAGGCGATCGGGCTGAGCTTCGCGGCGACCCACTGGAGCAGGCCGGCGACCCGGCCGATGACCGGGCCCGAGTAGGCGCGCCACTGGTCGGGGCGCCACACCTCCAGCCAGTCGACGTCGACGGCGACCTTCGAGCCGATCAGCGCGGCGCGCACGGCCAGCACGTTCGTGCTCGGCACGGCGGAGACCAGCACGGCGTCGTAGTTGCGGCGGTTCGCGCGCAGGTGCTTCGCCAAGCCGTAGGCGTACCGCAGGGCGGGGCCGATGGTGCGCACGCCGTTCGCGTCGTACAGGTTGCGGTCCTGGCTCACCGCGACGATCTTGATGCCCTCGATCACCGGCTCCTCGTCCCACTGGAGCCGGGTCAGGTACGTGACCTCGTGCCCGGCGGCGACGAATTCCTCGGCGAACTGTCGGTACAGCCGCTCACCACCGCCTTTGGTCCACGGGAACAGGCAGTCGAAGGCAATGGCGATGCGCACTAGCGCTCCTCTGTCTGACACTCGGAGTGGTGGTAATCGTATCGGCCAGCCGTTCGACGGTCAGGCCGGGCAATCACCCGGTTGCGGCACCCTACACAGCCGCTGTAACGCCGGTGAGGCACTGTTACGCGGCTGGGTCGGGCAGTTATCCACAGGCGGATCCCGGCTGCCAGAGACTGTCGGTCCCGGCCGGCAGAATCAAATCAAGGGATCCCCTTGGCGGGGACCTCTGCGGCAGCGTGTCCGGGGTGTGGCCTGAGCGGGATCGGCGCGCGACCTCTGCGACAGCTTATGCGTGCGCCTGTGTGCGACCTGCGCGGCAGGCAGTCCGGGAAAGCTTGTGCGCGACCTCTGCGGCAGGTTGTCCGCGAGCTGGTGGGCGGCCTCTTCGGGAGCTTGTGCGGGAGCTTCAGCGTGACCTGCGCGGCAGCTTGTCCGGGTGCTTGAGCGCGACCTGTCCGGGAGCTTGTGCGGGAGCCTCTGAGGGAGCCTCTGCTGAGCCTCTGGGGGAGCGCGGGGTTGCGGAGGGCATCGGCGCCCCACGTGCGAAGGCGTCGGTCGAGGGGTGTGGCGGGCGGTCGGCGTGGGCGCGTACCACCACGAAAACCGCTGGGTGCGGGGTACTACCCTCTGACCTTGTGATTGACCTCAAGGCACTGCGTGAAAACCCGGAAGCCGTCCGTGCGTCACAACGCGCCCGTGGCGAGGACGAGACCGTGGTCGACGCGCTGCTGTCCGCCGACGAGCGCCGCCGGGCCGCCATCGCCCGCGCCGACACGCTCCGCGGCGAGCAGAAGACGTTCGGCAAGCAGGTCGGCCGGGCCAAGGGCGAGGAGCGCGACGCGCTGCTGGCCAAGGGCAAGGAGCTGGCCGCCGAGGTCAAGGCCGCCGAGGCCGAGCAGTCCGCCGCCGAGGCCGAGATGACCGAGCTGCACCGCGCCGTCCCGAACGTCGTCCACAGCGACGCCCCCGCGGGAGGCGAGGACGACTACGTCGTGCTCAAGCACGTTGGCGAGAAGCGCGAGTTCGACTTCGAGCCGGTAGACCACCTCGACCTGGGCACGAAGCTCGGCGCGATCGACATGGAACGCGGCGCGAAGGTGTCCGGCTCGCGCTTCTACTTCCTCACCGGCGTGGGCGCCCAGCTGGAGCTGGCCCTGCTGAACATGGCCGTCGCCCAGGCCACCGCGGCCGGTTTCAAGCTGATGATCACGCCGACCCTGGTCCGGCCGGAGATCATGGCGGGCACCGGCTTCCTCGGCGCGCACGCGAGCGAGATCTACCGCCTCGAAGCCGACGACCTGTACCTGGTCGGCACGTCGGAGGTGCCGCTCGCGGGCTACCACGCGGACGAGATCCTGGACGGGCCGAAGCGCTACGCGGGCTGGTCGTCGTGCTACCGCCGTGAAGCCGGCTCGTACGGCAAGGACACCCGCGGCATCATCCGGGTGCACCAGTTCAACAAGGTCGAGATGTTCTCCTACGTGAAGCCGGCGGATGCCGAGGCCGAGCACGCCCGCCTGCTCGCCTGGGAAGAGGAGATGCTGGCCAAGATCGAGGTCCCGTACCGGGTCATCGACACGGCCGCGGGCGACCTCGGCACGTCCGCCGCCCGCAAGTTCGACTGCGAGGCGTGGATCCCGAGCCAGCAGGCGTACCGGGAGCTGACGTCCACCTCGAACTGCACCACGTTCCAGGCCCGCCGGCTGAACGTGCGCTACCGCGACGAGAACGGCAAGCCGCAGATCGCCGCCACGCTCAACGGCACCCTGGCCACCACCCGCTGGATCGTGGCCATCCTGGAGAACCACCAGCAGGCTGACGGCTCGGTCGTCGTCCCGCAGGCGCTGCGGCCGTTCCTCGGCATGGACGTGCTCAAGGCCGGCTGATCAAGCCGCAGCTGAATCAGACCCGGCTGATCAGGCCCACCAGACCCGGCTGAATCAGGCCCAGCTGAGCTCGACCTCGCCGGCCACGTGCCGGCCGATCTCCAACGCCGACGTCGCGGCGGGTGAAGGCGCGTTGAGCACGTGCACCTGCCGCGGCGCGGTGTCGATCAGGAAGTCGTCCACGAGCGACCCGTCGGCACGCATCGCCTGGGCCCGCACGCCCGCCGACGCACGCACCAGGTCGTCCTCCCGCACCGCCGGCACCAGCCGGGCCAGGCTCGCCGCGAACCGCCGGCGGGACAGCGACCGCAGCACCTCCTCCGCACCGGTCCGCGCGAACCGCCGGGCCAGCCGCCACGTGCCGGGGAACCGCGCCACGTCGAACACGTCCGTCGCCGAGATGTCACGCCACCGGTAGCCCTCGCGGCGCAGCGCGAGCACCGCGTTCGGCCCCGCGTGCACGCTCCCGTCCAGCATCCGGGTCAGGTGCACGCCCAGGAACGGCAGCTCCGGGTCCGGCACCGGGTAGATCAGCCCTCGAACGAGGTGCCGCCGCTCCCGCCGCAGCTCGAAGTACTCGCCCCGGAACGGCAGGATCGCCGCCGACGGCGTCACGCCAGCCAGCCGCGCGATCCGGTCGCTGTGCAGGCCCGCGCAGTTCACCAGCGCGTCCGCCCGCACCACACCGCTCGGCGTCGCCACCTCCACGCCACCACCGCTGAGCGCACGCCGGATCGCCAACGCGGGCGTGTGCAACCGCAGGTCATGGCCGTTCAGCTCACGCACCATGGCCGCGCAAACGGCCGGGAAGTCGATGATCCCGGTGCTCTCCACCCGCAACGCGGCCACCGCCGCCACCTCGGGCTCGTACTCCCGCGCCTCGTCCACGCCGATCCGCCGCGCCTTCACGCCGTTCGCCGCGGCCCGCTCCGCCAACGCGTCCAGCCTGGGCAGCTCGTCCGGGGAAGTCGCCACGACGAGCTTGCCGCACACGTCCACCGGCACGCCGTGCTCACGCGCGTAGGCGATGATCGAGGCGTTGCCCGCCACCGACATCCGCGCCTTCAGCGACCCCGGCTTGTAGTACAGACCGGCGTGCACCACGTTGCTGTTGTGGCCGCTCTGGTGCGCCGCCCACTGCGGCTCCTTCTCCAGCACCACCACGTCGTGCCCGCGCCGCGCCAACTCCCGCGCGGTCGCCAGCCCGACGATCCCGCCACCGATAACCACGACTCGTCGCACAGCCGCAGACACTAGTGCGGCGTCACGCCGAGTACATCCACTCCAGGGTCTCCGCGAACGGGATCACCGGATCGTCACCGAGGGTGTCGACGAGCCGCTGCCGGCTGCCGACCAGCCGGACCACCTCGTTCGCCCGGACGAACGCCGGGTTCACCTCGACCTCGATCTCGTACCCGGCGATCGACGCCATCATGTCCAGCACCTCGGCCAGCGAGTGCGCGACGCCCGAGCACAGGTTGAGCGTGCTGCCCGCCGGGGCGGCCTCGACCAGCCTGCGGTAGTAGCGGGCCACGTTCCGGACGTCGCCGAAGTCGCGCCAGACCTTCGTGTTGCCCAGCTCGATCTTCCGCTCGCCCCGGCGGAAGTGGTCGACGATCTTCGGGATCAGGAACTTCGGGTCCTGCCCCGCGCCCGTGTAGTTGAACGGCCGGGTGATCGCGATCGGCAGCTTGTCCGCCCACAGCTTCGCCATGTGCTCCATGGCCAGCTTGCTCACCGCGTAGTCGTTCACCGGAGCGGGCGGGACGTCCTCGTGGATGGGTTCGACGGTCGTGTTGCCGTAGATGTTCGCGCTGCTCGCCAGCGCCACGATGCGCGGCTGCCGTTCCGCCTCGCTCACCGCTTCGAGCAGGTTGCGGGTGCCGACCACGTTCGACCGGTACAGGTCGTCCGCGTCGCCGTGCGCGACGAACGCGACGGCCGCGAGGTGCACCACGGCGTCCGGCTGGACCTGCGTGACCACCGACCGCAGGCCGTCGCGGTCGAGCAGGTCGGCCCGGTGGACGACGACACCGGGCACCGGGGCGCCCGAGCCGGCGACGTGCGCCAGGCCGACGACCTCGTGGCCGGCGGCGATCAACTCGGCGGCGACGTGCCGCCCGGTGAAGCCGGAGACGCCGGTGACCAGGACCCGCGTCGGCTCAGAAGGAGAACCCACGCTCGTTCCTCTCGATGTCGGCCTCCACCATCATCCTGGACAGTTCCTCGATGGTGGTCTTCGCTTCCCAGCCGAGCACGTCCTTGGCCTTCGACGCGTCACCGATCAGCAGGTCGACCTCGGCCGGGCGGTAGAACTTGGGGTTGACCCGGACCAGCTCGCGGCCGGTCTCCGCGTCCAGGCCGCGCTCGGACTCGCCGGAGCCCTCCCAGCGCAGCTCGATGCCGGCGGCGGCGAACGACAGCGAGACGAAGTCGCGGACCGTCACGGTGCGGTTGGTGGACAGCACGAACGTGTCCGGCTCGTCGGCCTGGAGCATCCGCCACATGCCGTCCACGTACTCCTTGGCGTAACCCCAGTCGCGCTTGGCGTCGAGGTTGCCGAGCTCCAGCACGTCCAGCTTGCCGAGCTTGATCTTCGCCACCGAGTCGGTGACCTTGCGGGTCACGAACTCCTGGCCGCGCAACGGCGACTCGTGGTTGAACAGGATGCCGCTGGAGCCGAACAGGTTGTACGACTCGCGGTAGTTCACCGTCGTCCAGTGCGCGAACAGCTTCGCCACGCCGTACGGGCTGCGCGGGTAGAAGGACGTCGACTCGGTCTGCGGCACCGCCTGCACCTTGCCGAACATCTCGGACGTCGACGCCTGGTAGAACCGCGCGTCCGGGCGGACCGTGCGCATCGCCTCCAGCAGGTTCAGCGCGCCGATGCCGGTGATCTGCGCGGTCGTCGTCGGCTGGTCGAAGGAGACGCTGACGAAGCTCTGCGCGGCCAGGTTGTAGATCTCGTCGGCGCCGGTGGTGTCCAGCAGCCGGATGCTGTTGCCCAGGTCGGTGAGGTCGTACTCGACCAGGTGCAGGTTCGGGTGCTGTTCGATGCCGAGCTCGGCGATCCGCCAGAAGTTGATGGAGCTCGTGCGCCGGTACGCGCCGTAGACCTGGTAGTCCTTCTCCAGCAGCAGCTGGGCGAGATAGGCGCCGTCCTGACCGGAAATGCCGGTGACGAGTGCGGTCCGCATGACGGTGGTTGGCTCCTTGCTCTCGAATGCATCAGGCGACGCACAAATGTTGTCCGAACATCGCGTTCGCGGGAGTCTAGTGCGGGCCTGCCAAGGCCTGCGGTCAGGCGTGGGCTGCCACCTCGACCTGGCGCGTCATCTCGTCCGGGCCGTCGTTCGGGCCATCGACCGGTAGACCTCGGCGGTCGCGTCCGCGGTGCGCTGCCAGGTGAACGTCTCGGCGCGCTTGCGCCCGGCGGCGGCCATCGCGGCCTGCGCGTCGGGATCACCCACGACCTTGCGGACGGCGGTCGCGATCGCGGCCGGGTCGCGCGGGTCGAAGTAGGCCATGTCGTCGCCGCCGACCTCGTGCAGCACCGGGATGTCCGAGCCGATCACCGGGCAGCCGCGCGCCATCGCTTCGAGCACCGGCAGCCCGAAACCCTCGAACAGGGTCGGGAACGCGTACGCGCTCGCACCGTCGTAGAGGGCGGCCAGCTCGTCGGCGCTCACCCACTCGCGCAGCTCGACGTCGCCGCCCAGCCCGAGGCGTTCCACCACCGGGCGCAGCGGGTCGTCGCCGTGGCTGCCGGTGATGACGAGCTTCGGGCGTTCAGCGGCCGGGATGAGCGCCCACGCCTCGAGCAGCCCGTCGAAGTTCTTGTGCCGCATGCGGTTGCCACCCGCCAGCACGTACGGCCGCCCGGCCCGTTCACCGGAGCGCGCCAGCACGTCGACCGGCTTGACCCCGAGGTGGATGACGTCGATGTCGGCCATCGGACGGCCGAGCAGCTCGTGCACGTCGTCCGCGGAGGCCTGGCTGTCGGTGATGATCCGGTCGGCCGCGCGCACGGTCGCCTTGGTCAACGCCTGCACGCCGCGCGCCAGCCGGCCCTGCACCCACTCGGGGTGCCGGGTGCCCAGGATGTCGTGCACCGTCACCACGGTCGGCAGCAGTCGGACGGCAGGCCCGAAGTTCGACGGGCAGTGCAGGAGGTCCGCGCCGAGGGAACGGGCCCGCGGCCCGACGGCGAGCGCCACCGCCGCCGCCCACGCCGCGCGGTTCTCCCCGGACACCGGCAGCGGCACGATCTCGCCGGGGAACCACTCCGGCGGCTGCTCGGCCAGCTCGCGGTTGCCGATGCCGACGAACCTGAAGTCGTCGTGCGCGGCGGCGAGGACGGGGAACAGCCCGCGTGCGTAACTCTCGGTGCCGCCCTTGCGCCCCGTGTAAAAGACCAGGTCGACCGCGATGCGAAGAGGCACGGCGTTCATCGTAGGCCGGCGGCCGGACGCGTCTCCCACGGGCGTTATCGGGTGTCGCCGGCGACCAACTCGGGCAGCACGTCGGTCACCACCTGCTCCAGCACCGCCTCACTGCCCGCGTACACGCCGTCCGCGCGCGGCCAGTGCGTGATCAGATCCGTGAAGCCGAGCGACCGCGCCTTGCCCGCCACGTCCCGGAAGTGCTCCACGCTGGTCAGCGAGTACACCGGGCACGAGTCGGCGTTCAGGTGGAAGTCGATCGACTCCTTGGCCCGGCCGATCCCGGCCAGCACCTCCCGGAACGTCTCCGTCATCCGGGCCACGCCCCGCCACCACTCGGCCTCGTCGTCGGTCTCCGGCCCGGTGGTGACCCAGCCCGTGCCGTACCGCGCGGCGACCGCCATCGACTTCGGCCCGTTCGCCGCCACCACGAACGGCAGCCGTGGCCGCTGCACGCAGCCCGGGGCGCTCCGGGCGTTCCGGATCTCGTAGTACTCGCCGCTGAACGTGGTGCGCTCCTGGGCCAACAGCATGTCCAGCGAGCCGACGAACTCCTCGAACCGCCGTTGCCGGCTGCGCGGGCCCTGCCTGATGTCCAGCGCCGTGTCGCCCATCACCTCCGTGTCGTACCCCACACCTCCGGCGCCGACGCCGAGCGTGAACCGGCCGTCGGTGAGGTCGTCCAGGGCCAGCAGGTCTCGCGCGAACGGCACCGGGTGGCGGAAGTTCGGGGAGGCGACGAGCGTGCCGAGCCGGATCTTCCTGGTCACCGACGCCGCTGCTGCCAGCGTCGGAACGGCTCCGAACCACGGTCCGTCGACCAGCGAACGCCACCCCATGTGGTCGTAGGTCCACGCGTAGTGGAAGCCGTACTCCTCGGCGGCCTTCCACTTGTGTTCGGCCATCCACCAGCGGTGTTCGGGCAGGATCACAATGCCAGTGCGCACCCGGCGACGTTATCCGACGGGGCACCATGGGGGAGTGCAGAGACCTTCCCTTGTGGCATCCGACGTCGACGGCACCCTGCTCACCACCCTGGGTCGGGTCAGCCCGCGCACGGCGGACACGGTTCGCCGGGTGTTGGCGGCGGACGTGCCGTTCGTGCTGGCCACCGGCCGTCCGCCCCGCTGGGTGCCGGAAGTCGCCGACGCGGCCGGCCTCACCGGGTACGCGGTGTGCTCCAACGGGGCGGTGGTCTACGACATCGGCGCGGACCGCGTGCTGTCGGCCGAGCTGCTGACCCCCGTGCAGCTCAACGACCTGGCCTCGGTGCTCGACGAGGTGCTGCCGGGCTGCTCGATGGCCTCCGAGAGCGTGGCGGAGACGGCCCGTGACGGCGGTCCGATGAACTCCGACTTCGTCGCCGACGAGCTCTACAACCACCCGTGGGACGAGGGCGCCCAGCCGCTGCCGGGCCACAAGCGGGCACACGTGCTCGGGCGGCCGGCAGTGAAACTGCTGGTCAGGCACGCGCACATGGCGTCGGCCGACATGGCGGCGGCGGTCGGGCCGCTGATCGACGGCCAGGTGGCGATGACGTACTCGACCAACGCGGGCCTGCTGGAGTTCGCCGCGCCCGGTGTGACCAAGGCGACCGGCCTGGCCACCGTCGCGGAACGCCTCGGCGTGCCCGCGAGCGGTGTGCTCGCGTTCGGGGACATGCCCAACGACGTGCCGATGCTGCGGTGGGCCGGTCACGGGGTGGCCATGGGGAACGCGCACGCGGACGCGCTCGAGGCGGCCGACGAGGTGACCGCGGCCAACTCGGAGGACGGGGTGGCGTTGGTCCTGGAGCGCTGGTTCTAGGCTGCCCGTGACCCGCTTGCCTTGTTGAGAGGAACGCTCTCGTGCGCGCACTAGTGACCGGCGGCGCCGGTTTCATCGGCTCCACCCTGGTCGACCGGCTGCTGAGGGACGGGCACGAGGTGCACGTCGTGGACGACCTGAGCCGCGGCAAGCGCAACGCGCCGGTCGACCCGGCCACCGCGGACCGGCACACGTTCTCGCAGGTGGACATCACGTCGCCGGAGCTGGCCGACGTGGTCGCCGGTTTCGGGCCCGAGGTGGTGTTCCACCTGGCCGCGCAGATCGACGTGCGGGTGTCCGTGGCCGAGCCGCTGCTCGACGCCACCAAGAACGTGCTGGGCACGGTGAACCTCGCCGAGGCCGCCCGCAAGGCCGGGGTGCGGAAGATCCTGTTCGCGTCGTCCGGCGGGTCGATCTACGGGACGCCCGAGGTGCTGCCGGTGACGGAGACGGTGCCGATCAACCCCAAGTCGCCGTACGCCGCGTCGAAGGTGTCCGGCGAGGTGTACCTGAACACGTACCGGCAGCTGTACGGGCTGGAGTGCACGCACTTGGCGCTGGCGAACGTGTACGGGCCGCGGCAGGACCCGCACGGCGAGGCGGGCGTGGTGGCCATTTTCGCGTCGGCGCTGCTGGCGGGGCGTCCGACGAAGGTGTTCGGCGACGGTGGCAACACGCGTGACTACGTGTTCGTGGAGGACGTCGTGGCAGCGTTCGTGGCCGCGTCCGGTGAGGCGGGCGGTGGCCGCCGGTACAACATCGGCACCGCGCACCAGGTCTCGGACCGCGAACTGCACACCCTCGTCGCCCAGGCCGCCGGCGTGCCGGACGAGCCGGAATTCGCCCCGGCCCGGCTGGGTGACCTGCGTGCGTCGGCGATCGACCCGTCCCTGGCGCAGGCCGAGCTGGGCTGGAAGCCGGAGGTGGACATCGCCACCGGCGTCCGCCTGACCGTCGACTACTTCCGGTCGCTCCAGGCCTGACCCCACGTCGTCTCGGCGCTGCCGGCCAGGCCTCGAGCCACCCGCAGCCCTGCCGAACCGCTCCTTGAATCAGGGGTCCCCCGCCCAGGGGACCCCTGATTTTGATACTTCCAGAAGGGACCGACAGTCCGCTGCGGTCGGAGGGCCGCCTGTGGACAACTGCGGCGGCTGTGGACAACCGGGTCGTCGGTCACCGACGGGCCACTGGAGCGGGCGGTCGAGCGGGGCGGTTGGTCACCGAAGTCGGCGGTCACGGACGCAGGCGGTCGCCGGAGCGGGTGATCACTGGCGTGGGTGGTCGAGTGGTAGCCGTCGAGCACTGCGGTCGGGCGGCAGCCGCTGTGGCCTGCGGTTGACCGGTAGCCGCCGAAGTCTGCGGTTGGCCGGTCGGACACTCAAGGGCGGCCGATCGACCCTCCCCGCGGTGGCCGACCCGCAGTGGCCGAACCCGCAGTGACCCAATACCGGCAGTGGCCGGGAAGGTCAGGCGCTGCGGGCCTGGTCCTTCGCGTCGGCGTCCGCAGTGGCGTCCACGGTGGCCTCCGCGTTGGCCGCCACGTTGCCATCCACATTGCCGTCCACGGCCGCGACAGCGTCGTCGTGCTTCGGCGGCTCGGCGTTGCGCAGCGCGATCGCCCGCGCGAGCCGCGCGTACCGCAGCTCCAACTCCTTGAACCGCAGGTACGTGTTGATCGTGGCGAACCCGAACGCCACCACGAGCGCGTACACCACCAGGTCGGTACCACGCCCGACGCCGACGAACTCGGCCAGCATCGACACGTCCGCCGGCCGCAGCACGGCCACCGCCGCCAGCACCATGAAGAGGGCGAAACCGATCTTCACCCCGGCCGCCGTCTTGGTGGTGCCGTGGTGGCGCAGGAAGAACACCAGCAGGACGATGACCCCGCCGATGAGCAGGAACTGGATCAGCATGTCAGCGCTTGGACCCCGTCTTGAGAGCCGTGTCGAACAGGATGTTCACGCCGTTGATGAGCGACTGGCCCTTGGCCATCGAGTACTCCGTGTACAGGATCTCGACCTGTTCCTCGGTGACCCGCCAACCCCGGTGCGAGATCATGTCGACGATCTGCGACGCGTGGCCCATGCCGTTCAGCGTGATGTGGAGCTCCTCGGCCACCTTCTTGTTGAACACCCGGAGCCCGTTGTGCGCGTCCGACAGCTTCAACTTCCGCAGCCGAGGGCTGATGGCGACCACGGTCTTCAGCACCACGCGCTTGATCAGCGGGATGTGCGAGTCGTCGCCCTTGAACCGGGTGCCGACGATGATGTCGACCGGCTCGGCGCGCAGCCGCTCCAACATCCGCAGCACGTCCGCGACCTGGTGCTGGCCGTCGGCGTCGAACGTGACGAAATACTCCGCGCCGGGCTGCGACCGGGCGTACTCGACGCCGGTCTGGATGGCCGCGCCCTGACCCAGGTTGACCGGGTGCTGCACCAGGTGCGCCCCGGACCCGCGGATCGCGTCGGCCGAGCCGTCCCGGCTACCGTCGTCGACGCACACGATGTTCGGGAACGTCTCCAGCGCGTTGCGCACGACGTCGGCGATCACCTGTGCCTCGTTGTAGACGGGCACGACCAGCCACACGTCAGACTGGTCCGCCACAGCGGCCTCCTCGCCGAACTTGCCGAAGAAAATGGGGGTGTCTGCCGGACAAGGCTAGCGTGCCTGCCGGTCCGGGTCGTGGCCGACCAGCATCGCGGCGAACGCGGCGATGCTGCGGTCCCACGAGAAGCGTTCCCGGGTCACCTCGCCGAGCTTGTCCGCCCGCGCCTCGCGTTCGGGATCGGTGACCGCCGCTTCGAGGGCAGCGGCGAGCGCGTCCGGGTCACGGGCGGGCACGAGGCTGCCGGTGACGCCGTCGTCGATGATCTCCGCGGTGCCGCCGACGTCGGTCGCCACGATCGCACGGCCGATGGCCGCCGCCTCCAGCACCGTCGTGGGCAGGCCTTCCGTCCAACTGGGGTTCACGAACACCGTGCACGCGGCGATCTCGCGCAACGCCGTGTCGTGGTCCACCGCGCCCAGGAACTCGACGTGGTCGGCCAGCCCCAGCTTGGTCGCCTGCGCCCGCAGGTCGGAGGCCGCCGGCCCGTCGCCGCACAAACGCAGCCGCAGCGGCACACCGCGCCGGCGCAGGTCCGCCGTGGCGGTGAGCAGGTCGCCCACGCCCTTGCCGTTGATCAGCCGGCCGACGTAGCAGGCCACCGGCTCGCCCACGGGCGTCGACGCCACCACGTCGGACGGCAGTTCGATCCCCCGGTAAAGCACCCGCGCCTCACGTCCGGCCAGGTCGCGGACGAACCGCGCGGCCGACCGGGACACCGCCACCACGTCGTCCGCCCAGCGCAGCACCGGCTGGCTGGTGATGCGGTCCACGACGTCGGCGACGAACCGGATGAACCGGTTGCCGCTCTGCACCGGGCTCGACCCGTGCTCCACGTGCACCCGGCGCAGCCGCGCCCGCTTGGCGAACAGCGACGCCCACAGGTGCGGCCAGTAGAACCGGGTGTGCGTCATCAGCACCGTGTCCGGGCCGCACAGCGCGCGCAGCTTCCGGGTGAAACCGGGGTACGGCACGGGGTAGTGCGAGACCACCTCGCGGCCGGGCCACCGCACCACGGTCCACCGCTCGCCCAGTCGTTGCACACCCGCCGGCGCGCCGACCGCCGACGTGAACACGGTGATCCGCAGGTTCGGATCGGCTTCCAGCAAACGCCGGTGCAGTTCGTGCGCGTACGCCTCGACCCCGCCCTTGTGCGGCGGGTAGTAGACGGGCATGTCGACCAGGTGCACGGCCACGAATCTAGGCCCTGGCCCGCTGTCCCAGCAGGCCACCCCAGGCGAGCGCGGCGGCGGTGAGCCAGGCCACGGCCATCCCCAGGGCTACCCCGATCACTCCGAGCCAAACACCGAGCAGCGCCACGAGAGCGACTTCTGTGACGAATTGCACGGTGCGCACCCGCGGTCCGAGCCACGCCCGGCCGCTCGCCTTGCCCGCGACCAACGCGGTCTGAGCGGTGGCCAGGAGGAACGCGTAGGCCAGCAGCACGAGCACGATCGGCCGCAGGCCGTCCCACGGCGTGCCCAGTGCGGCCGTGATCAGGTCGTCCGGCGCGATCAGGGTCAGGCCCGCGAACACCAGGCTGACCACCGCCGCCAACCCGGACACCAGCATGGGCGCCCGCACCACCTCGCGCGCCGACCGACCGGCCAGGTGCGCCAGCAGCGCGTTGCTGATGCCGATGAACAGCACGGTCAGCGCGGTCACCGGAACCAGCGCCTTGCGCAGCAGGCCGAGCCCGTCGAGGCCGACGACCCACGCCGTCACGCCGAACGTGGCCCACGTGCCCGCGGTCAGGTAGACGGCGTCGATCAGGAACCCGGGCAGCAGCGACCGCCGGTCACGCAGCCAGCCGCGCACCGCGCCGAACCCGAACGGCCCGCCGGTCAGCCACGCGCAGGCCGCCGCCACCGGCACCGCGCTCAACGCCCACACCAAGTAGACGGACGACGCGTCCAGCTCACCCACCAGCAGGGTCACCCCGACCGCGCCGAGGAACAGCACCAGCCAGGCCCCGTCCAACGCCAGCGCCCGCAACGGCCGCTGCCGCGCGTACGACACGTACCGGCCGTGGTCCAGCACCGCGGTGAACGGCGAGGCCAACGCCTGGATCAGCAGCAACGTGCGCGCAGGCCCGTCCAGCATCAGCCCGACCACCAGGCACACCAGGCCGATCGCCACGCCCAGCAGCAACGACGTCGCCGCCGCGCCGCGCACACCGCGCGCGTCGCCGTTCGCCACCGCCTTCGACACCAGCAAGGGCTCCGCAGCGATCGCCCGGCCCAGGTACCACTGGCCGATCTGCACGATCGCGACCAGTGAGAACACCCCGAACTCGGCGTCCGTCGACACCGGCGCCGCGACCAGCTGCACGGCGAAGGTGATGGCGCTGAAAACCAGCTGGTCGATGGTGACCGCGGACTGCCGCACGGCCGTGCCGGCCAATGCGCGCAGACCGTCGAGCCGTGATCCGTTCGCCGCCGACACGGGTGTCCTCTGCTAAGGGGAGCGTGAGCGGGCCTTACTGTACGGCGTCGGCCGATCCCTCCCGCAGCAGGAGAACCCCATGCCATCGCCGGTGTCCGTGGTGATCCCGTGCGCGCCCAAGGCGGACTTCCTCGCCGAGACCCTGCGCTCGGTCGCCGAGCAGACCCACCAGGACTGGGAGGTCGTGCTGGTCCTCGACGGCGAGTGCGAGCAGAACCGGGCCGCCGCCCGCACCCTCCCCGACGACCGCGTGCAGGTGCACCTGACGCCCGAGCCGCGCAGCGGACCCGCCGTTGGCCGCAACATCGGGCTGGACGCGGCGAAGCACGACCTGGTCGCGTTCCTCGACGCGGACGACCTCTGCATGCCGAACCGCCTGGAGCGCCAGGTCGCCGTGCTGGAACAGCGGCCCGGTCTCGGCCTGGTCGGCTCGTGGGCGAACAAGATCGACCCGTCCGGGCAGCTCGTCGGCGAGATGCACTCCGCGATCGGCCCCGAGGTCGCGCGCACGATGTTGCTGTTCAACTGCCTGATCACGTCGACCGTGGTGGTGCGCAAGGAGTTGGCGGCCGAGGTGGGCGGGTTCGACCCGCGCTGCGTGCGGCTGGAGGACTACGACCTGTGGCTGCGGATCATGGCCCGCGCCGACGGCGACGTGGTGCCCGAGGACCTGGTCGGCTACCGGGTGCACCCCGACCAGTACAGCCGGGGCGCGTTGATGGGGCCGCAGACGAAGTTGCTGCGCCGCAGCAAGCAGGCGCTGGCCAAGCGCATCGGCGTCAGCGGGCTGGGCGTGGCGGCCCGGCACGCGGCGTGGCTGGGCGTGCAGGTCGTGAACCGGCGCTGGTGACACCGACGCTCGTGACGCCGTGCTGGTGACACCGGCGCTGGTGACACCCACGCCCATGACACCCAAGGGGTCGGGCGCCGGAGGCGCGGGCCACGAGTAGTCTCGCCGTCGCTGCGGCAGGAGAACCGCTCTCTCGAAGCCAAGTGACGGGTTGCTATCGCGATGACTGCTGCTCTGCTGGTGCTGGTGCTGCTCTGGGTCCCGGGCCTGCTCGCCGGCGCGGCGATCCGGCTGCGCGGCTGGACCCTCGCCGCCGCCGCGCCCGCGCTCACCTACGGCCTGGTCTCGATCGGCGGGCTGCTGCTCGGCAAGCTCGGCTTCTCGTGGACGCTCGTCACGTTCGGCGCCTGGACGCTGCTCGCCTCGGCACTGTTGCTGCTGGTCACGACCCTGGTCCAGCGCCGGTGGCCCGCGCACGTCGAGGACGACCACAAGGTCTCCCGCAACGGCCACCTGGTCGTCGGGGCCGGCCTGGCCATCGGCCTCGCGGTCGGCGCGGTCACGTTCATGCGCGGCATCGGCACGATGAACCGGCTGGCCCAGGACTGGGACGCGCCGCACCACGGCAACCTGGTCCGCTGGTTCGCCGAGCACCAGGCGTCCCTCGTGTCGTCCGCCGGCGTCATCTCCAACCAGCCCGAGAACACCTCTTACTTCTACCCGGCCACGTACCACCAGTTGCTCTCGCTGCTGCTGGACAAGGTGGGCATCACGCTGCCGGAAGTCCTCAACGCCGGCGCGCTGAGCACGGTGCTGATCTGGCCGGTCGGCATCGCCGCGATGGGCCTGGCGTGGAAGCTGCCCGCCCGGGTGGTGGCGTTCGCCGCCGCCGTGTCCACCTGGTTCTCGCCGTTCCCGTACGACTCGCTGTGGCGCGGTCCGCTGTGGCCGTACGTCGCGGGCATCGCCCTGCTGCCCGCCATCCTCGCGCTGGTCGCCTACCTGGTCCGGCCGCGCGGCGTCACCGGTCCGCTGGCGTTCGCGCTGGCCGTCGCGGCGGTCGTCGGGCTGCAACCGAGCCTCGCGTTCATCGTCGCCGGCCTGGTCGGCATCGTGTTCCTGGCGTGCGTGTTCCGCCTGGAGCCGATCGACTGGAAGCGGGCGTGGCCGACGTTGGTCGGGACGGTCGTGCTGGGCGGGCTGGCCGCCGTGCCGCTCATGCTGCCGTCGATGGGCGCGGCGACCGGCGTGGCCGCCATGGTGTGGCCGTCTGAGGCGACGCCCGCCGGCGCGTTCGGGCAGATGCTGACGTTCTCCGGCGTGGCCGCCTTCCCGCAGTGGTGGATCGGCCTGCCCGCCCTGCTCGGCATGGTCGTGATGGTCAAGCGCGGGCAGATGCTGTGGATGGTCGGCGTCTGGCTGGCGTTCGGCGGCCTGTACGCGGCGACGGTGTCGCTGGAGGGCCGGGTGGTCCAGAAGCTGACCGGCGTCTTCTACAACGACCACTGGCGGCTGGCCGTGCTGCTGCCGCTGCCCGGCGCGATCGGGTTCGGCGTGGCCGTGGTCGCCGTCGGCACGTGGCTGGTCAACCGGTACCGCGACCGCCTGCCCGCCCTGGCCGGCAAGCCGTGGGCGTCGGTGGCCGTCAGCGTGGCGTTCTTCCTCCTGGTCACGCTGCTCAGCGGCGCGTACGTGGACCGCAACAGCGCGCGCCTCGCGCAGGCCTACAACGACGGGCCGGTGGTCAGCGAGGCCGAGCAGGCCGCGTACCGGTGGCTCGGCGAACGCGTGAAGCCCGGCGAGCGGGTGCTGAACGACGTGTTCGACGGCAGCGCCTGGCTGTACGCGGTGGCTGAGGTCGAGCCGGTCGAGTGGACGTTCTACGGCACCCCCGAGGGCACGCCGAACAACTACCTCGTGCGGAACCTCAACAAGATCAACACCGACCCCGAGGTGCGCGCGGACCTGAACGAGCTGAAGGTCCGCTACGTGATCATCGGCAAGGGGTACGTGCGGCTGGAGAAGTCGCTCACGCCGGGTCTGGCGAACCTCGACGCGATCCGCGGTTTCCGCCAGGTGTTCAAGAACGAAGGGGCCACGATCTATGAGATCGAAGGCCAGGAACACGTCGCGGAGAGTGCCGGAGCGGCCGGGAATCGGTGAGCCTATCCACCCGGTCGGGTCTTGTATGCACCCACAGGGTGTGGACGGTCACAGGTCGTCACTACCGTACCCTCAAGTGCTGTGAGCTTCGCTGGATTTGACCTGATCGTCGTCGGTTCCGGGTTCTTCGGTCTGACGGTCGCCGAACGCACCGCCTCCCAGCTCGGCAAGCGCGTGCTGGTCCTGGAACGGCGCGAGCACATCGGCGGCAACGCCTACTCCGAGCCGGAACCCGAGACGGGGATCGAGGTCCACCGCTACGGCGCGCACCTGTTCCACACGTCCAACAAGCGGGTGTGGGACTACGTCAACCAGTTCACCGACTTCACCGGCTACCAGCACCGCGTGTACGCGATGCACGCCGGCCAGGCCTACCAGTTCCCCATGGGCCTCGGCCTGATCTCGCAGTTCGTCGGCCGGTACCTCAGCCCCGAGGAAGCCAGGGCGTGGGTCGCCGAGCAGGCCGCCGAGATCGACTCCAAGGACGCGCAGAACCTGGAGGAGAAGGCGATCTCGCTGATCGGCCGCCCGCTGTACGAGGCGTTCGTCCGCGACTACACCGCCAAGCAGTGGCAGACCGACCCGAAGGAGCTGCCCGCGGCGGTCATCAGCCGCCTGCCGGTGCGCTACACCTTCGACAACCGGTACTTCAACGACACCTACGAGGGCCTGCCCGTCGACGGGTACACCGCGTGGCTGGAGAAGATGGCCGACCACCCGAACATCGAGATCCGCCTCGACACCGACTTCTTCGACGTCCGCGACGAGATCCCGGCGGGCACCCCGATCGTCTACACCGGACCGGTGGACCGCTACTTCGACTACAGCGAGGGCTGGCTCGGCTGGCGCACGCTGGACTTCGAGCGGGAAGTCCTGCCCGTGGGCGACTTCCAGGGCACCCCGGTGATGAACTACAACGACGCGGACGTGCCCTACACCCGCATCCACGAGTTCCGGCACTTCCACCCGGAGCGCGAGTACCCGTCGGACAAGACGGTCATCGTGCGCGAGTACTCCCGCGCGGCCGAGAAGGACGACGAGCCGTACTACCCGATCAACACCGCCGACGACCGGGCCAAGCTGGAGCGGTACCGCGAGCTGGCACGGCGGGAAGCGGCCGAGCACAACGTCCTCTTCGGCGGGCGCCTCGGCACCTACAAGTACCTGGACATGCACATGGCGATCGGTTCCGCGCTGAGCGTCTTCGACAACAAGATCGCCCCGCACCTGACCGCAGGTCAGGCGCTGGACGGTTCGCTGGAGGACTGAGTCGGAATGTCGGGCAACTCCCAGCTCGTCGAGCACGAGGCGCCGCAGGAACTGCTGACCCAGCGCGGCCTGTTCGCCGGGCCGTCGCCGATCGTGTCGGCGGACCTCTACGCGGAGGTCTCCCACGGCATCGCGGACCGCGAACGCGATCGCGTCGTCGTGCACCCGCACACGACCGTCACGATGAACACCTACTTCGGGCGCTTCCCCGCCACCTATTGGCAGCGGTGGTGCGTGAGCCCGGAGGTGGAGCTGAGCCTGGAGCTGACCGGCTCGGGCCAGGTGTCGATCGTCGCGTCGGACTCCGACGGCGAGACCCGCATGATCGCGGCGGAATCCGTCGACGGCGCGAAGTCGCGGGTCGTGCGCCTGTCCGCGAAGATCGACAAGTTCGCCGACGGCGGCGGCCTGTGGTTCGACGTGGTCACCGGTGAAGAGCGGCTGGTCGTCGAACGCGTCCGCTGGACCGTGGCGCCGCCGAAGCGCGTCCGGCCCACCGCCGTGGTCATCTGCACGTTCAACCGGGTCGAGGACTGCCTCAACACGCTGGACGGCCTTGCCTCCGACGCGGAGCCGCTGAGCCTGGTCGACACGATCTACGTGGTGGACCAGGGCAGCGACCCGGTCGAGTCGCGGCCCCGGTTCGCCGAGATCTCGGATCGGCTCGGCGCGAAGCTGCGCTACATCCGGCAGCCCAACCTCGGCGGCGCGGGCGGCTTCACCCGCGGCCTGTACGAGGTGACCGAACTCGGCGCGGCCGAGCACGCCAACGTCCTGTTCATGGACGACGACGTGCTGTGCGAGCCGGAGATCGTGATCCGGATGACCGCGTTCGCGAACCGCACCGCGCAGCCGGTCATCGTCGGCGGCCAGATGCTGTACCTGTTGCACCCCAACCACCTGCACGTGGGCGCGGAGTACGCGAACCTCGACACGCTCGCGCCCGGCCAGATCGTCCGCGGCGCCCTGCACGACGTCGACCTCACCGCGTACGACGAGGAGACCGGCAAGAAGAACATGCAGGAACGCCGGGTCGACGCGGGCTACAACGGCTGGTGGTCCTGCCTCATCCCGTCGGAGATCGTGAAGGCCGTCGGCTACCCGCTGCCGATGTTCTTCCAGTGGGACGACATCGAGTACGGCTACCGCGCGCGGGCCAACGGCTTCGCCACGGTGACCCTGCCCGGCGCCGGCGTCTGGCACGCCGACTTCCACTGGAAGGACTGGGACGACTGGCACCGGTACTTCAACCTGCGCAACGCCCTCATCACGTCGGCGCTGCACAGCCGGTTCGACCCCAGGCGCATCTGCCGGGCCATGGCCGCGCAGCTCGCCACCTACCTGGTCGGCATGCAGTACGGCCTGGCGGCGACCCAGCTGAAGGCCATCGAGGACTTCCTCAAGGGTCCCTCGGTGCTGCGTGACGGCGGTGTCGAGGCGGCGTCGGAGATCCGCAAGCTGCGCGCCGAGTTCCCCGAGACGATCAAGCACCCGGCGTCCGAGGTGCCCGGCATCTCGTCCGGCGACCTGCCGATGATCCCGTCGCCGGGCGTGCCCCGCAAGCACATCGCGGTGCTGGCCAAGCGGCTCGTCGGCCAGTACCTCGGCAAGTCCACGCACGACGTGGGCGCGATCCCCGCGGGTGACGCGGCCTGGTGGCACGTGTCGACGTTCAACACCGCCGTGGTGACCGACGCGTCCCAGGAGGGCGTGCGGGTGCGCCGCCGCGACCGCGAGCTGGCGATCCGGCTCGGCAAGCAGGGCGCCAAGCTGATCAGGGAGCTGTACCAGCGTGCTCCCGAGATGCGGCACACCTACCGCGAGGCGATGGACGACCTGACCAGCCGGGACAACTGGAAGCGGTTGTACGACCTGTGATCCCGCAGCGGGGCGTGGCCGAACCCCGGTCCGCCCCGCTTCTCACCGGAGGGACCCCTCGTGGACGCAGTGCACCGGATCATCCTGCCGAGAGACGACGACCCGCTCGACGTCCGGCCGATGTACCTGGAAGAGCCGGAGAACGTGCACTGCCAGGTCGGTTCCCGCCGGTGGCTGACCGTGCCCGAGCACGCCAAGGTGTCGTTCGGGACGTACTTCAACGCGTTCCCGGCCAGCTACTGGAAGCGCTGGACGGTCGTCGACGAGGTCGTGCTCCGGATGCGGGTCCGCGGCTCCGGCCGGGTCGACGTGTACCGCTCCAAGCCGAGCGGCGACATCGTGCACCTGGAGGGCTCGTTCGTCCGGGACGCGGTGGACTGGACGGCGCTGGAGTTCCCGGTCTCGCTGAAGCCGTTCGAGGACGGCGGGCTGATCTGGTTCGACGCGTTCACGCACGAGGCCGTGCTGGAGATCGACGACGCCGAGTGGGTGGTGCGCGAGCCGCTGCCCGCGAAGACCGTCGCGGTGAGCATGGCCAGCATGCGCCCGCACGACGCGGTCGAGGCGTTGCGCGCGCTGGGCAGCGACCCGGCCGTGCTGGACGTGCTGAGCAAGGTGTTCATCGCCGACCAGAGCACCGCGAAGATCCGTTCCGTGCCGGGTTTCGCGGAGGCGGCGGCCGGTCTCGGTGACCGGCTGGAGGTCATCGAGCAGGACAACCTGGGCGGCTCCGGCGGGTTCACCCGGGGCATGTTCGAGGCGGTCGAGAACACCGACGCCGACCAGATCATGCTGATGGACGACGACATCCGGTTGGAGCCGGAGGCGGTGCTGCGGTCCAACGCGTTCGCGCGCGCCGCCGCGTCACCGGTCATCGTCGGCAGCCACATGCTGAACCTCCAGGCCAGGACCAGGCTGCACAGCTCCGCGGAGATCGTGGACCTGGGCACGTGCTTCTGGCGGGCCGCGCCCGGCGCGGTCAACGACCACGATTTCAGCGTGTCGCCGCTGCGCGAGACGCCCGCCCTGCACCCGCGCGTCGACGCCACGTACAACGGCTGGTGGATGTGCCTGGTCCCGCGCGAGGTCGTGCAGCGGATCGGCTACCCGCTGCCGCTGTTCATCAAGTGGGACGACGCCGAGTACTCGCTGCGTGCGCTGGAGCACGGCTACCCGACGGTGTCGCTGCCGGGTTCGGCGGTGTGGCACATGCCGTGGACGGACAAGAACGACTCGACCGACTGGCAGGCGTACTTCCACACCCGCAACCGGCTCGTCCTGGCGGCGCTGCACAGCCCGTACGACGTGCGGTCGGGGATCGTCAAGCACGGGTTGAAGCTGTCGCTGCGGCACCTGCTGTCGATGGAGTACTCGACGGTGGCGTTGCAGCAGAAGGCCATCGAGGACTTCCTGGACGGGCCGGCGGGGCTGTTCGACTCGCTGCGGACGGCGTTGCCGATGGTGCGCGCCCTGCGGTCCGAGTACAGCGATGCCCAGCGGCTGGAATCGGCCCGCGAGTTCCCGCCGCCGACGTTCGACATGGTGCGCGCCGAGTCGCTGCTCCAGCCGTCGAAGAGCAAGGCGACCATCGCGGTGCGGGCGGCGAAGTCCGTGCTGCACAACCTCCGCCCCCCGCAGCCGTCCGCCGGCGTCCGGCCCCAGCTCAACGTGCCGGCGCTGAACGCCCGGTGGTTCCTGCTGGGCAACCTGGACAGCGCGACCGTCTCCACCGCCGACGGCACCGGCGTCGCGTTCTACAAGCGCGACCCGGAGCAGTTCCGCACGCTGATGGCCCGCGCGGTCCGCAACTACCGCAGGCTCGGCCGGGAGTGGCCGCGGCTGCGCCGGCTCTACCGGGACGCCCTGCCCGAACTCACGTCGGCCGAGCAGTGGCGCAAGGTCTTCGAGAACCAGAACCGCTGACCGCCGAAGGGGTGGCGTCCCGCGCCACCCCTTTACCCGGTGAACGCCGGAGGCTCATACTCCAGTCGGACCACCACGCGCTCGTGGTGTCGCGGGCGCGACTGCTCCTGCTCCGGAAGGAGCCGGCATGCGATCCTCGCGGTTCCCGGCCCTGGTGTGGGTCGTCCTCGCGGTCAACGCGCTGTTCCTGATCTGGGTCATCGCCGGTGGCGCGCCCCTGGCCGGCTTCCTCTGGGTCGCCGCGGACGTCGTGCTCGGCGTCCTCTGGCTGGTCGCCAGGCGCCGGACCCGTGAGTGCCCGTCCTGTGGCCGTGCGGTCAAGCACGACGAGACGGTGTGCACGGGTTGTGGGTACAACCTCGCGCTGGCCTCCGCGCACGACACCCGTGCGCACCACTACCCGACGAATCCGGGGATCAAGCCGTAATTCCGGCTCACTCGAAGTGCGCGGCCACCACGTGGCTGAAGTTCACCACGAATTCCTTGCCGTCGGCGGTCTCGATGGACTGGGTGTGGCCGTTGCGCACCACCTGGATCAACCGCGGGCCGAGATCGGCGACGGTCTCCGCGGACACCTTGATCGAAATGGGGTTGGGGTTCGCGGCCAGGTGCAGCACGAGGGCCGTCTTACGCGCTTCAGAAGTCATACCGCCATGCCACCAGCACGGGCGTGACCAGGCAAGAGAGGTTCGCCGTCAGCGATTCCGCGTCAAGCTGAACATCACCCGGACGAGCCGGTCACTTGCGGAAGAAGCGCTCCCGCCGGCCGAGCCGGACCAGCCTCAACCACTCCAGGAACGCCTTCGGGTCGCGCCGCACCCCGATGAAGTACAGCCCGAACCGGAACGCCTCCAGCAGGCCGAGCTTCCGCATTCCCGGCTGCGACAGCAGGTAACCCCGGTTGCGGTACGTGTAATACCGCTTGACGGCGTTCTCCGGGTCCTGCGCGTGGAACCGCCCGCCGAGCATCGGCTTGAACTCGTCCGACCCGTCGGGGTGCAGGTAGGCGACCTTCAACGACGTGCCGAACGGCAACCCGGTCCGCACCAGCCGACGGTGGATCTCCACCTCGTCGCCGCGGAAGAACAGCCGGTAGTCCGGCACGCCGACGACGTCGACCGTGGACGCCTTGAACAGCGCGCCGTTGAACAGCGACGCGATGCCCGGCAGGAAGTCGGTGCCCAGCTCGGACGTGTTCCGCTTCCAGGTCAGTCCGCGCCGCAGCGGGAACGCCAGCTTCTCCGGCCGGTCGATGTTCGCCACCACCGGCGAGATGGCGGCCAGCCCACGCCGGTTCGCCTCGTCCAGCAGCACGGCCAGCACGGTCTCGTCCGCCGGACGCCCGTCGTCGTCGGCCAGCCACAGCCAGTCCGCGCCCATCGACAGGGCGTGCAGCATCCCCAGCGCGAACCCGCCCGCGCCGCCGAGGTTGCGGTGCGAGGCGAGGTAGGTGGTCGGGATCGGGCACTGCGCGACCAGGTCGTCCACCGGCTGGTCGGGCCCGTTGTCCACGACGACCAGGTGGTCGAGCGCTCTGGTCTGCGACGCGAGGACCTTCAAGGAGTCGGTCAGCAGCTCCCGCCGATGTCGGGTCACCACCACCCCGACGACGGAGCCCTTCGGCAGTGCGCTCACCACGCTCACCTATTCGCCACCGTTTCCGCTCAGCACCCGCGGTTGACCGATCCGCTCCAACGTCGCCTCGCTCAGGTGCTCGTACGGGTCACGCCCCTTGTAGGAGGTGACCACGTCGCGCAGCGACCCGTGCATCTTGACCTGGCCCTCGTCCATCCAGATGGCCGTGCTGCACAGCTCGACCAGGAAGTCGTCCGAGTGCGAGGCGAACACCAGGATGCCGGACCGCCTCACCAGGTCGTTCAGCCGGTCGCGCGCCTTCTCCAGGAACGCCGCGTCGACCGCGCCGATGCCCTCGTCCAGGAGCAGGATCTCCGGGTCGATCGACGTGACCACGCCCAGCGCCAGCCGCACCCGCATGCCCGTGGAGTAGGTGCGCAGCGGCATCGAGAGGTAGTCGCCCAGTTCGGTGAACTCGGCGATGTCGTCGACCCGCTTCTCCATCTCCTTGCGGCTCATGCCGAGGAAGAGGCCGCGGATCATGATGTTCTCGAACCCGGAGATCTCCGGGTCCATGCCGACGCCGAGGTCGAACACCGGCGCGACCTTGCCGACGATGCGCGAACTGCCCCGCGTGGGCTCGTAGATGCCCGCGAGCAGCCGCAGCAGCGTGGACTTGCCCGCGCCGTTGTGCCCGACGAGGCCGACCCGGTCACCGTGCCGCAACGAGATGTTGATGTCGTGCAGCGCTTCGATGATCGGCACCCGGCCCTCGGAGCCGATCTTGCCGCCAACCTTGCCCAGTGCGAGCTTCTTCAGCGATCTCGACTTGGCGTCGAAGATCGGGAAGTCGACCGAGGCGTTCCAAACGTCGATGCCAACCATGTGTTGCGGCCTCACTCAGACCCAGTAGGAGACGCGGGCACGGTAGTTGCGCATGGCGATCAACGCCAGTGCCCAGCCCACGATGGTGAACCCGCCGACGACGACCCAGTGGTGCCATTCCTGCGTGTGCCCGAGCAAGGGCGCGCGGACGATCTCCACGAAGTGGTAGAGGGGGTTCAGTTCGGCGATCAGCACTTTCCAGCTGGCCTCGCCACCGTCGCCGGTGACCTTGTTGAGCACACCGACGTGCCAGACGATCGGCGTCATGAAGAAGATCAGGTTGATGAAGCTGTGGATCACCGGCGGGATGTCCCGGAAGCGGGTGCTGATGATGCCGAACAGCAGCGCCACCCACACCGCGTTGACCACGATCAGCGCGAACGCCGGGATGGCCAGGACCATCGTCCACGAGAGGCCGGGGTGGCTGTTCAGCTCGTCGCCGCCCATGGAGTACGGCTTCGAGAGCGCCGGGTAGTACACCGCGAGCACGATGAAGTAGACGACCAGGTTGTGCCCGAAGAACAGCACCTGGCGCCACACCATGCGCAGCACGTGCACCGTCACCGGCGCGGGAAGGTGCTTGATCAGCCCTTCGTTCGCGATGAACACGTCGGTGCCCTCGGAGACCACGCCGAGGATGAAGTTCCAGATGATGAAGCCGGCCGTGACGTACGGCAGGAACGTGTTCAGCTGCTGCCCGAACAGCTGCGAGTACAGCAGACCGAGCGCGAGCGCCGTGGTGCCCATCGAGATGGTGATCCACAGCGGGCCGATCACCGAGCGGCGGTAGCGCTGCTTGATGTCCTGCCAGCCCAGGTGGGCCCAGAGCTCGCGATGGTGCCAGGCGTCCCGCACATCGGCGAACGCGCGCGCGAAGGTTCGCGAGTTCGGCGCGAGGGGAGCCTCTGGTCGGTCGACCGTACTCGTGGGTTGCACGAGGATTGAGACTACCGGCGACGGGGTGGTGCGGCTGTCGCCGGGCTGTCACGGTGAGGTCACCCCCGCGCGCCCGCCGCCGGTCCTGGCCGTCCGTTCGGTCACCTGGCGGTGACTGCGCGCGCACGTTCAGTAGTCGTCGCTGGTCGGCTGCGTGTTGCACACCCGCCAGGCCGGTTATCCAGTGCATCGGCCGCCGATGGGACCGGCTGTCGATCGCGCCGGTGGACCCGGAGGAGCGGACTCAGAGGTACTGGCCGGTGCCCCGAACGTGCGGCGTCTCCGAACCGTGGTCCCCGCCACCCGTGCCGGCCGGCAGCGCCCGCCCGCGCATCTGCTCCAGCTGCACCCGCGCCGCCATCTGCTGCGCGAACAACGCGGTCTGGATGCCGTGGAACAGGCCCTCCAGCCAGCCGACCAGCTGGGCCTGCGCGATCCGCAGCTCGGCGTCCGAGGGCGTGCTCTCCTCGGTGAACGGCAGCGACAGCCGCTCCAGCTCGTCGCGCAGCTCCGGCGCCAGCCCGTCCTCCAGCTCGTCGATCGACCGCTTGTGGATCTCCTTGAGCCGGTTGCGGCTGGCCTCGTCGAGAGGAGCCGCGCGCACCTCCTCCAGCAACTGCTTGATCATCGTGCCGATGCGCATGACCTTCGCCGGCTGCTCGACCAGGTCCGTCACGTCCTGACCGCCCACGTCGTCACCCGACGGCACCCGCGCGGCGCCCACCGGCGTCCCGTCCGGGCCTACCACCACCACGTGCCGCTCGTTCTCCACCTGATCACCTCGGGCTGCCTCACTCATACCTCCCATCCTGGCCCGATCGGGTGGCGCACGCCGAACCGGGGCAGGGATCGGACCGCGAACCGCCCGCCCCTGCTGTCGCTCGCGCGGGACTCCTCCGTACGGTGTGCGGCATGGCGTTCGACGTCGCCCGGGTCCGTGGGCTCTTCCCCGCGCTCGGCGACGGCTGGGTTCATCTGGACGCTCCTGCGGGAATGCAAGTACCCGAACAGGTGGCCACGGCCGTCTCCACCGCGCTGCGCGCACCCGTCTCCGGGCCGGGTGGCATATTCCCCGCTTCACAACGCGCCGAGGCGATCGTCGACGCGGCCCGTCGGGCGGTGGCGGACCTGGTCGGCGCCGATCCCGCCGGTGTGGTGCTCGGCCCGAGTTCGGCGGTGCTGCTGCAACGGCTGGCCGACGCGTTGTCCGAAGGCTGGTTCCTCGGTGACGAGGTCGTGGTGTCCCGGCTCGACCACCCGGCCAACATCGCGCCGTGGCAACGGGCGGCGCAGCGCACCGGCAGCGTGGTCCGGTGGGCCGAGGTGGACATCGAGACCTGCGAGCTGCCCGCCTGGCAGTACGACGACCTGGTCACGTCCAAGTGCAAGCTGGTCGCCGTGACGGCCGCGTCCGGCTCCGTGGGCACCCGCCCCGATCTGCGCAAGATCGCCGACGCCGCCCGCCGCACGGACGCGCTGGTGGTCGTCGACGCCTCCTCCGCCGCGCCGTTCGTGCCGCTCGACATCACGTCGATGGGCGCCGACGTGGTGGCCGTCTCGGCGAACAACTGGGGTGGCCCGCCGGTCGGCGCGCTCGTGTTCCGCGACCCGTCCCTGCTCGACATGCTGCCGTCGGTGGCGGTCGAGCCCGGCGCGCGCGGCCCGGAGCGGCTGGAACTCGGCCCGCACGCCTACCCGCTGCTGGCCGGTCTGGTCGCTTCGGTGGAGTACCTGGCCGGGATGGACGACGCCGCGGTGGGCCCGCGGCGCGAGCGCGTGCTCACTTCGTTGGGTTCGGTGAAGGCCTATCAGGCCGGACTTCTGGCTAATCTCATCAACGAACTGCGATCGCTCCGTCACGTCATGGTGATCGGGGACGCCATGCGCCGCGTGCCGGCCCTGGCGTTCACGGTGGCCGGCGTGAAGGCGACCGACGGCGTCGAGCACCTGTCCGAACGCGGCGTCTGCGCGTTCGCCGACTCGGGGCAGCACGGCGTCTTCTCGGTGCTGGGAGTGGGCGAGGTCGGCGGCGCCATCCGCGTCGGCCTGGCGCACTACACGAACGCGGTGGAAGTGGACGAGCTCGTGCGGGCGGTCGCCGAGCTCGGCTGAGGGCGCTGAGACTGGGGGTTGGGTGGACGACCTGTTATCCCGGGAGCTGGCCGACCTCGCCGCACTGCACCGCCTGGCTCCCCTGATGTCGGAGTACCTGCCCAACACCGCGCACGAACTGCGGCCCGCCGCGCTCGCGGCCGTGGTGGACGAGGTGCTGCTCGGGTCGCGCACGGTGCTGGTGGAGTGCGGGTGCGGCGCGTCGTCGGTCGTATTGGCGCGGCTGCTGGCGCGGCGCGGGTTCGGCCACCTGCTGTCCGTCGAGCACGACGAGCGGACGGCGGCGTTCGTGGCCAGCCAGCTGCGCCGGGAGGGCCTTGGCCACGTGGCGCGCGTCGTCCACGCACCCCTGGCGCCGCACCCCGCCGCCCTCGGCAACGCCCACTGGTACCACCCGCAGCTCGTGCACGACGAGGTGTCGGCGTTCGTCGAGCGGTACGGGCTGGTCGACGCGCTGCTGGTCGACGGACCCCTGCTGGGCGACGCCCGCTACCCGGCGCTGCCCGTCCTGCGCGGCGTGCTCGCGCCCGGCGCGGCGGTGCTGGTGGACGACGCCGAACGGCCCGATGAGCAGACCGTGCTGGTGCGGTGGGCCGAAGAGTTCGCGCTGCGTTTCCGCACCACTCCCCGAACCTCCCTGGCCACCGCGAACGCGTTGGACTGACGCGTGCTGCCGCCCTGCTGGACGCCCAGCGCGAGGCCACCGAGGACCTGCCCTACGACTTGCTCGGCGTGCGCAAGCCCAAGCTGGTCCACGTCTACGTCCGCCAGGCGGTGCGTGCTCGTGCGGACCGAGGAGGATCAGGCCTTGGCCGCCGCCCGCAAGCTGGCCGGCTACGGGCAGCGGACGGCCGCGATCGGGTCGCTGCGCGCGGCGCTCGCGTCCTCGCCACCGCACCGCAACCGGCTGCGGGCGTTGCCGGGGTGGGTGGTGTTGATCAGTCCCGACGCCGACGCGCAGGAACTGCTCACGCACCTCAGACCGTGAGCACGAGCTTGCCGAACACGCCGCTGCCCTCCAGCGCGCGGTGGGCGTCGGCGGCCCGTTCGATCGGCATCACGTCGTGCACGACGGGCTTGACCCGGCCGGACGCGATCATCGGCCACACGTGCTCGCGCACCTCGGCCACCACGCGCCCCTTGCCGCTGGGCCCGTCCACGGGCCGGAACCGCAGGCCGGTCGCGCTCACGCTCGCCCGCTTCGCCAGCAGCTTGCCGATGTTCAGCTCGGCCTTCACCCCGCCCTGCATGCCGATGATCACCAGCCGGCCGTCCGGCGCGAGCACGTCCACGTTGCGGTCCAGGTACGCGGCGCCCATGTTGTCCAGCACCACGTCCGCCCGGCCGACCTCGGCCACGAAGTCCTGCTCGCGGTAGTTCACCAGCACGTCCGCGCCCAGTTCGGCGCACCGCGCGAGCCGTTCCGCCGAACCCGCCGTGACGGCGACCCGCGCGCCCAGCGCCTTGGCGACCTGGATGGCGTGCGTGCCGATCCCGCCCGCGCCACCGTGGACGAGGAACGTCTCACCGCTCGTCAGCCCCGCCAGCATCACCACGTTCGACCAGACCGTGCACGCGACCTCGGGCAGCGACGCGGCCGTCACCAGGTCCACGCCCTCGGGCAGCGGCAGGAGTTGGGCGGCCGGGACGACGACCCGTTCCGCGTACCCGCCGCCGGCGAGCAGCGCGCACACCTCGTCCCCGACCCGCCAGTCCGTGACGCCGTCACCGAGCACCGCGACCGTGCCCGAGCACTCCAGGCCCAGCACGTCCGACGTGCCCTTCGGCGGCGGGTAGTGGCCTTGGCGTTGCAGCAGGTCGGCCCGGTTCACCGCGGTCGCGGCCACGTCGAGCAGCACCTCGCCGGGGCCCGGTTCGGGATCCCGAACCTCCGTCCACGCCAACACGTCGGGCCCGCCGGGTTCACGAATGGTGATCGCGCGCATGGGTCGACGGTAATCCGGTCGCCCCGCGAACGCGTGCCCGCCACCATCGACGGGCATGGACCCCTGGCCGTTCCGACACTTGGTGCTCCGAACCCCGCGCCTCGAACTGCGACCCGACGACGACGAGGGCCTGGCCGAACTGGTGGACGTGGCGCTGGACGGCATCCACCCGCCCGACCGGATGCCGTTCGGCGTGGACTGGACCGACGCGCCGCGCGACAGGCTCGGCATCAACACGGTCCAGCACTACTGGGGCGTTCGTGCGTCCCTGACGCCGGATCGGTGGACGTTGAACTTCCTGGTGCGGCTGGACGGTCGGGTGATCGGCACGCAAGGGCTCGGCGCCGAGGAGTTCCCGATCCTCCGCGAGGTGACCAGCGGATCGTGGCTCGGGCTGCGGCACCAGGGGCGGGGGATCGGCACCGAGATGCGGGCGGCGGTGCTGCTGTTCGCGTTCGACCACCTCGGCGCGGTGTCGGCGCGGTCCAGCGCGTTCGACGACAACCACGCGTCGCACGCGGTGAGCCGCAAACTCGGCTACCGGCCGGACGGCACGTTCACGCAGGTCCGCCGGGGTGAACCGGCGCGGCAGACGCGGCTGCTGCTGACCCCGGCGACGTTCGTCCGGCCCGACTGGGCGCTGGCTGTGAGTGGAATCACACCGTGCCTGGCGCTGCTCGCCGGCGAAAGACCCTCCGACTGAAGGATTGCGTTTACCGCCGCGACTTGTGAAGGTGCGGAATCCGAGTGAAGGGGAAACTCGATCATGTCAGGTAGAACAGGGGTCCGACGCGCGACGATCCTCGCGGCGTCCGCATCCCTCGCGCTGGCCGTCGTTCCGGCCGCCAACGTCGCCTCCGCGGCGCCGCTGGACGGGCCGAAGCTGGCCCAGAACCTCACCAAGAAGGTCACGCTGGAAGGTGTCAACCGCCACCTGATCGCGTTCCAGCGCATCGCCGACCGCAACGACGGGAACCGTGCCGCCGGCACGTCCGGCTACGACGCCAGCGTCGAGTACGTCGCCGGCAAGCTGCGGGCCGCCGGGTTCGACGTGTCGACGCCGACGTTCATGTACCCGGTGCAGATCACCGACGCCGCGACCGCGAAGGTCGGCGCCACGACGTACGAGAACATCCCGCTGGAGTTCTCGCCGCAGACGCCGGTCGGCGGCGTCACCGGTCCGCTGCGCGTCGTCCCCGAGGACGGGACGCCGGGCTGCGAGGCGGAGGACTTCGCCGGGCAGGACTTCACCGGCTCGGTCGCCCTGATCCGCCGCGGGGCGTGCACGTTCGACATCAAGCACCGCAACGCGGCTGCCGCCGGCGCCATCGCGGTGATCATCGCGAACAACACCGAGGGTCCGCTGTCGGGCGTCACGCTGGGTGCGCCCGGCGTCGTCCCGACCGGTGGCGTCACCCGGGCCGACGGCACCGCGCTGGCCCAGCTCGGCGGCCAGCCGGCGACCGTGGACCTGCGGTACCACACGGAAGAGCGGCCGTCGCGCAACGTGATCGCGCAGACCAGGACCGGTCGCACGGACAACGTCGTGATGGCGGGCGCCCACCTCGACAGCGTCGAGAACGGCGCGGGCATCAACGACAACGGCACCGGCTCGGCCGGTCTGCTGGAGAGCGCGTTGCAGCTCGGTGCGGCGCCGAAGGTGAACAACGCGGTGCGGTTCGCCTGGTGGGGCGCCGAGGAGCTGGGGCTCGTCGGTTCGGAGAAGTACGTGCAGGGGCTGACGTTCGAGCAGCAGCTCGACATCGCGCTGTACCTGAACTTCGACATGATCGGCTCGCCGAACGCGGCGTACTTCGTCTACGACGGCGACAACTCCGACGGTGACGGCGCGGGTGCGGGTCCGTACGGCTCGGCGCAGATCGAGCAGGCGTTCGTCGACTACCTGACGACGCAGAAGGGCGTGCAGACCGAGGGCACCGACTTCTCCGGCCGTTCGGACTACGGCGAGTTCATCCTCAACGGAATCCCCGCCGGCGGCCTGTTCACCGGCGCCGAGGGCGTCAAGACCGAAGCCCAGGCCACCAAGTGGGGCGGCACCGCCGGCACCGCCTACGACCCGAACTACCACGGCCCGGGTGACAACCTCGGCAACATCGACCGCACCGCCCTCGACCGGAACTCCGACGCTCTGGCGTGGGTGACGGCGTCGTACGCGATCAGCACGGAGAGCGTGAACGGCGTCCCGTCGCGTACCCAGCGTGCCGAGGCGCGTGCCGCTTCGAAGCGTTCCCTGCACGTCGAGCAACACGACCACTCGCACGCCGACGTGGCGTAAGCACCTGTTTTGTTCGCAACCGGGGCCGGTCTCCCAACAAGGAGACCGGCCCCGGCCTGCTGTGGCGGCCAGGATCGGCTTGCCCGGCCACCTGTCACGGAGTCGTGTGAGCTGCCGGTTGCGGGGGCGGTCGTCACCACTGGCGGCGGACGGCGGCCTTGGTGCCGGTCACGAGGCTCGCCGGCGGCACGTCGTTGGCCACGATCGCTCCTGCGGCGATCACGGCGTCACGTCCGATGGTGACGCCGGGCAGGATCGTGGCGCCGGCGCCGATCCACACGTTCTCCGCCACGTCGATGGGCCCGCCGCTCAGCCACCCCCGCCGCTCCACCGGATCGACCGGGTGGCCCATGGTGATGAACGTGACCTTCGGCGCGATCATCACGCGCTCGCCGAGCCGGATACCGGCGTAGTCCAGGAACGTGCAGTTCTGGTTGATGAAAACCCGTTCCGCGATGTCCAGGTTGAGGCCGTGGTCCGTGTAGAAGGGCGGGTAGATCGTGACCCTCTTCGGCAGTGGCCGGCCGAGGATCAGCTCGAACAACTCCGCCTTGCCCGCTTCGTTCTCGAAGGGGAGGACGTTGAGGCGGGACGTGAGCTCGGTGGCCCGCAGAACCCTCTCGGACATGGCCTTGAACTCGGCGCTCTGGATGCGCATGAGGCGGTCGTCTGGCATGACCCGCACCTTCTCATGAACGCCTTGCCGCACCGTTGCTTCCCTTTGGCTCCGGTACGACCCCGTTGCCACACCAGTAGTGGAAGCGGCGGGCTGAGCACAAGGGAGACAAGCGGAAGCGCGCCAGACCCTAGAGCCACGACCCAGTAAGACCGCCGCAGGCGGCGACCGGATGCTCGGTCGCCGCCTGCGGCTCGTTCAGCCCTCTTCTTCGGTGTCCTTCGGTGCGCTGGTCAGCCACACCAGGTGCGTCCGCACGCCACGCGAGCCGGCGGAGATTTCGAAGAGTTGCCGTGCACGCTCCGGGCTCTGCGAGACCAGGTGGAAGTCACCTTCGACCGAGTTGACATCGGCATGGTCGGGATAGGCCAACCCGTAGGCCGCGACTCGGCCGTCTTCCTGCTCGCCGTACTCCTCCACGATGGCGAACAGTCGCGGAGCCTGCTCCTTGGCAATCAGGTGCAGGAGGTTGGTGAACTCCTCTTTGGTCCACAGCGGGCGTGTCACCGTGTCAGGGCTGCGCTCGTCCAGCTCGTTCACGCGCACTTCCTCTCGACGCTGTAGATCAGGTCGGCCAGTGCGTCACCGGGCATCAGGCGGTTGCCCGCCTGTTCGGGAGTGACCAGCCAGATCACCGGCATGGTGTCCAGAGCGCTTGGTGGCAGGGGCAGGGGCATCCCGGCCTCCATGACGTGTGCCTCACGGCTCAGCAGCACCGACGGCATGGGCGGCCGGACCAGGAAGTAGGCGATCGGCATGTCGGGGAAGGCCAATACCGGCGTCGGGAAGGCAGCGAACCAGGGGTTGTCGGCCAGCGTCATCGTCAACGACTCGGCCACCGCGAAGGCACCGACCTCAGTGCCGGTCACAGTGAAGATGTTCGGTGCGTGCAGGCCTGGCGTCGACCACCACTCCTGCACCAACGCGGCGTCGGTCGTCGCTTCCCCGATCGGCCGCAGGCACGGACTGGTGACCAACTGTTCGTCCACCGGATCGGCGAAGTGACCGTCACACCAGACGGCGCCAGGTACGACCGGCCACCCCAGCGCTGCGTAGCCCAGTGCTGTGGTCAGTTGTTCGGTCGGTGTTGTCGTGGTCGACATGGGGTGCCCTTCTCGTTGCGCTGGAACAGCAGGTCGGGGCAGGGAGACGCTGACCGGTCCCAACCTCGAATAAATCTTCAAATTGCATCGGTGCGAGGGCGATCAGCGCGCCAGCGCTCGCCCCAAGATGGTGGCGCGCAGCTTCACGGTGTATGGCATCGGCGGCATAATTTGTTCAGCACCCAGAGCGCTGCGGCTGGAATGTGCGCATGGTCGTTGACTCCTCGCTGTATGACCGTTGCGTGGAGGCAACCAGCGCCAGAAGTCGGGCGCGGTTGCTGCCCTGGAAGGAAGACAACGCTGGTCAGCGATCTTCGCTTGGTGATCTCCGGCGTTGGTGCCTGAGACAAGGGTGGGCGTTAGACCGTTTGGGCGGAGTCGCCCGGAAAGGGGGCCATATGGCGAGGAGTGGCCAGAAACAGGGGCCACAATGGTGGCTTCCCGCCTACTCGCCCGTCAGGATGATCCTATGCACGAGCCGATGAGCATCGGGGAGCTGCTGCGCCGGCTCCGCGCTGACGCTGGGCGCTCGCAGAGCGAGCAAGCCGATGCGCTGTCCGAACGTGCCGGTCGTGCGGTCACTCGCAATGAAGTGTCGCGCTGGGAGACTGAAAAGCGGATGCTGACGCCGTACTGGCAGCAGCATCATGCCGACAGCTTCGGTATTCCCGTGGCCATTGTGAAGCGAGCGGTTGCAACTGCCAAGGCCAAGCGTCGGCTTGAGCGGCAGGTCGCATCGCCAGAAGGGGGAAGTGTGGAGCGACGTGAGTTTATTGGCGCAATAGCAGGGCTGGCCGTCTCTCTACCTGGTATCGGCCTCGATCTGCCCTCTCTGGACGGTCCTGGTCGTGGCGCTGTAGACCCGCAGGTCATCGATCACTTCATCAGGTTGCGGGATGCACTGGTGTCCGCCGACAGCTTGCTCGGGCCGGGAAATCTGGTGCGGTCAGCGCGCGAGCAGGTCGGCAATATTGCCAAGCTATACGAGCGGATTGAATCCAGCTCGCGGGGACGACTGTTCGAGGTCGGCGCTCTGTTCGCGGAGTTCAGCGGTTGGCTTGCTGATGACCTCGGGAACTTCGAGGCTGGCAGGGCATGGTCGAGCAAGGCGCTGGAGTGGTCGCACTCGTCAGGTAACCCGGACATCGCAGCCTTCATCCTGATGCGCATGAGCCAGCAAGCCCAGTTCCTTGGCGAGCGCGCACCGGCCGTCACGCTGGCGCAGGCTTCGGTGCGCTACGACGGGCAGGTAGTCAGCTCACATGTTCGGGCAGCCATCCACCAACAGGCCGCCCACGCCAGTGCGCTCGACGGTCAAGAGCGCGCGGCTCTCGACTACATGGACCGGGCCCAAGCTTTGGCGGATGCAGCCCAACCGACTGACGACCCTTACATGCTGGGTAGCTACTGCACATCGAGCTACGTGGCTGTGCAGCGAGCGGCGATGTTCAGCACGCTGGGCAACGACCGGCGAGCGTTGGACGAGTACGACCACGTCATGCAGCAGTGGCCTCGGTCGTTCCACCGCGAGCGCGGCTTGCACCTAGCGCGCCGCACCATGGCCGCGGCACGAGCTGGTCTTCCGGAAGCTGCGCTGGAGAGCGGCACCGAGGCCCTGAAGATCGCCCGCGAGACCCAGTCACACCGGACGGTTCGAGAGTTGACGACCAGCACCAGGCTTATGCTCCGATGGCAGGCGCTCCCAGGCGTCGTTGAGTTCATCCGTGCGGTGACAAGCGAAGGGGACTCGGGTGGCAGCGCTCAGCGTTGACGAGCTGGTAGGCCGGGACGAGTGGGACCAAGTCATCGAGACGCAGCGGCGCCCCTTTCTGGTCTACAAGTTCGCCGCCACCCTCGACGGCCGGATCGCCGCCGAGGACGGCACCAGCCAGTGGATCACCAGCGCCGAGAGCCGGGCCGAAGTCCACTTGCTGCGCGCGGGCTGTGATGCCACGGTCGTCGGTTCCGGCACCCAGCAGGCAGACAACCCCAACCTCGCCGTGCGCGGCAACGACGATCCGCGGCTCGACCTGTCGATCGTGAACAACCCGGAGCGGCAGCCGCTGCGAGTGGTGATCGACAGCAACGCCAAGACACCGCGCGACGCCAACGTCTGCAACGATGCCGCACCAACGCTCATCGTGGTGGCCGAAGACGTCGACGCTTCACACCTCGACGGCGTGGTCGAAGTGCTACGAGTCAAGCGAGCTGGCCGCGGGCTCGACCTTCACGCTGTCTTGGCCGGCCTCCTAGAGCGTGGTGTGCGAGCCGTCTTCCTTGAGGGTGGGCCAACCTTGGCCGGCAGCTTCATCGCTCAGGGCTTGGTGGACCGAGTGGTGAACTACGTGGCACCTGCGCTGCTGGGGTCAGGCAAGAGCGGCTTGGAGGATGCGGGCATCCGCAGCATGTCCGGCATCCTGCGCTTGGAGTTGGTCGACGTGGCTCGGTCGGGGAGCGACGTGCGGTTGGTGTCGCGACCGGTGCGGTAGGTCAGTCGCTCCTACGCATTCTCAACGACGAATCTCGCTGACACCCGTTGCTACACAGAGGGGGTGTAACCATCCGGCGAAGGACGAAAGCGGAGGGATCTGAACCCCCCGGACGGTTGCCCGTCTCCCGCTTTCAAGGCTGCATCCGGCTGTCCAGGCTTGTTCGGGCTAGTCCCCAGTTGTCGGTGTTGCCTGGTCAGGAGTGCTGTCCCGTCCCAACCCGTCCCGGACCGTTGCTACACCCGTAGCTACACCTCGTCCTAGTGGCTGGCCTTATGGCTGTCCCGTCCCGCTGGTCCTAGGTGGGGCGGCTTTGGCATGTCCGGTGGCCGTCGGCGCGGAGCGGAGCGGGAGCCCGGCGTGCCGGGATGGACGGGGAGCCGGTGCCAACGCGACAGGCCCCGTGCGCCGCCGACGGCGGCGCGCCTTGATCCCGTAGAGCCAAGTTCGGCAGCAAAGTGTGTTCAGGTGACGTCCGAACCTAGCGATACTGATCAGCGTGTTGAGTCAAGCGCAGTCTGCCGCTCAGTTGCCAGCTGTGATTGCAGCTGCCGGTGCGGTGGTGGTGGCACTGGTCACGGCCAGCGCTGCCTTCTTCGCGTCGAAACGGGATCGCAGACGCCAACTATACGGTGAGGCCTATAAAGCCGCGTTGGCCTGGAAAGAGATGCTCTACCGAGTTAGGCGACGTCAAGCAGACAAAACATCGGATTTGATGGAAAGGTCCCACGATCTTCAAGAGGAGATCTACTACTACACAGGCTGGATCGGTAGTGAATCGAAAATCCTACAAAAATCATATGTAAGGTTTGTGCAGAAGATAAAGGAGGAGACAAGGGCGTCGCTCAAAGCTGCCTGGGAGTCTGATCCGCCAAGTTCTGTTCAATGGAAAAGCCTGGAAGCGGAGACGCATCCAGACATCGATTCAGCTGCAGAAGAGTTCCTGCGAGATGTTCGCGGTCATCTGTCGATGTGGCAAGTGCCGCGAATTCTCCTGCTGTGGCGAAATCGGTCCCGACGTAGGCGAGTTTGAACACTAATGTGCCTGTGCAACTTGACGGGAGATGTTTGATGGCAGAAGAAGCTAGGAAGACGCATGTAACCAGGAATTCAGTTGCTGAGAAGGTGAGGCTTGCGTTGTGGGCGCGCACCGCTGGACGTTGCACAATCTGTAATATCAGATTGCTTGGTGACGGAAAGACGTACTTTCACTCCGTAATGTCTGCTGAGCTGGCTCACAATGTTGGTGCTACCGATGGGGAAACGTCTCCACGTAGCGAATCTGCTACCCCTGAACTTGACAGGGAAAGCGAGGAGAACTTGTTGTTGGTTTGCCACGATTGCCATCGTGTCATCGACGACAAAGACCACATCAAGTTTTTTCCTGAGGAAAAGTTGCGTGACTTGAAAAAAACGCACGAGCGACGAATTGAAATGGCAACCGCTAGCGGAGGGTTGACGCGAACCGCAGTTGTCCGAGTAGGTGCAAATATTCGCGGAAACTACTCGATAGCTTCCCGGAAAGAAGTTGCAGAGACGCTCTTTGCGCTCAACTATCTAGGCCTAGTGGAAAGCCAGTGGAGCGGTGACTTCACGTGCCAGATCCAGGGTCATGTCGGCGGTAAGGGATATTGGGACTCTGCCGAACAGCGAATCGACGACACCCTAGGACGGGTTAGACAAGCCGTAGAACAAGGCGATGTCGAGCACATCTCCGTGTTTCCGTTTGCCCCGATCCCGTTGCTTGTCTATCTCGGCTCCGAGCTGGACGATAAGACCACGACGAAGATCTTTCAAAAACATCGTGGGCCGGACGCTGGCTGGTCGTGGAACGCCACTAGCTCCCCGGTGGATTTCCAGAGCGAGGTTCTTTTCGAGGACAGGGAGGCCAAGGAGGTCGTTCTTGTATGTGAGTTGAGTAGCCCGGTTGAGCCGGGCAATATCCCCTCTGAAATTTCGCGACTCCCTCGTCACGTATTGCGGCCGGTAGGTGAAACGCCGTCGCCAGTACTTATGGCGAGCGAGCAAACTTTCAACAACTTCGCCATACGGTGGAGAACCCTCTTGGCGGAGACGGAGAAGAAGCATCCCTTGGCTGAGCGGTGGCACCTTATATCTTCTGCGCCGCTCTCTGCTGCCGTCGAGATTGGCCGTTCTTTCATGCGAAATTCTCAGCCGCCGGTTGCAGTCTATGAGCGTATGGACACAGGCTATGAACTTGCTCTTGAAGTCAATCGCCGGGGAGCGCGCAAATAAGATTAGCTGAATGGTATGAAGTTATGTATAGGTCCAGTCGGCGAATGCGGAAGAGAAATTAGATGCGTTCCCGAGATGGGTTTATCTGCTTCGATGTGGCTACCGAGCAGACTCGTGAGTGATGCTGCTAGCGCGGCCATATCGGCCGCAGAACCGTGAAAGGTCGGTAGAGAGCAGCCGCGTGTGGGGATGAGTTCGTCCTGCTCCTGCACATCCGACCAGAAAGTGTGAAAAGGTTCAAGTCGACCTTCTTTCAACACGACTCTTCCCGTTTGTCGGTCGACCTCGTTCGCGCCGGCCGGTACTCCTGGTGCACTGATGCTGATGATACCAAGAGTTCCGGTCTTGACATCTGTGGCGACTTGCGCCACTAGAGGTCTACCTTCGACTGATGCCAGCCGGTCTAGTATTTGTCCAATCATCTGAGAGATCGTTGCATCGATCACCACGTCAACCTCGCTGAAATCGTTTATACCTAGTGGAACGTTGCCGCTGTGGGCCTCAACGTCAATGTCGTCACGAATTGATTTGATCCGCTCTTGAAGCGCCTGCGTTTTTCCACGTCCAACGTCCAACTCCTCGAAGTTCTGGCGAACAAGAAGTCCGCCTGTGATTACGCCAGGATCGCACAGAACCATTCGTCTTACTCCGGCCCGCGCGACAAACTCTGCAATCCAGGACCCAAGTCCACCGCAGCCCCAGACATGAACATTCTTTCCGTAAAACGCGTTAATTGGTCTTGTTGAATCGCGACGTATTGTAACACTGGCTCTTTCGTCGGACACAAGGCACCACTCCACGGGCGTGCTAGGTTCGAAAGTTTCTACCGTGACGCCGATTAGGTTGGTGTCACGTTCTCGAACTTGTTTCCGCAACATATCTGCTATGTCTGCACCAAGTATTCCAGCTAGAAGGTGTGGTGGGCCGCCTGCTGGATGAGGGACCGTAAGAACAAATAGTTGCGGGCTCCCGTCCTGCATCTTGCTCGCCACCGCGGCTAGCGCAGTGAGAAAAGCAGGTGTCTGCGGGTTAGTCCTAACTGATTTTCCGAGCCATGATTGCTCAAGGGGATCATTCAGGCGAGCAAGAACTTCTATAAAGGTGTCGCCAATGCCCAGAGGGAGTGGTGTTGAAAGCGCCAGTACGGGCACCTGTATTTGCTCGTATTCTGTGCGTTTGAACTGAAGATCCCAGCGACGACCGGATCGGAACGTGCAGAAGCCGGATTGGACGAAATTTCGCGGCGGATAGGCGTCTCGCACGACGATCATCGGCAGGCTGCTGGAACCGTAATTCAGGCTTCCTCCGACTGCGTGATACAGGGACGATTCAGGGTTGAATTTGTTCGCTGAAGCGTCTCTCAGCCAGTCGTGAAGCCGATCTACGGCTTGGCCGATCCCGAGGTTTGGATTCCATTCCCGAGCGACGTCCAGATAGATGCAAAGTATGCGGCCATTCATCACATGCGGGAATCCGACAAAGCGATTGTGTTCCACTTCGACAAACGGAGGCGAAGGGAATCTTCCGATCCATAGTATGAAGTCCTCTTCCGCGTTTAAGAGCAGCCCGCCGGCCTCGTGCGGAAGATGTCCTGTTTTGAGTCGCACTGGAACGCGCAGATATCCGGACTCGTGCAAGTTCGGACGCTGTCGGAGGGTGAACTCGCCATGAAAGGAGAAGGCGATTCTAAGAAGTTCTTCCTCGGCAGCGCGCTGCCAAGTCGTCCGTTTGTTTCTGCTCAACCTGCACGACCTGAACGACTCGATGACCAGGTTCCGTCATCGGAGTCGGCGCCGACCGCACCAGCAGCACCATATTTGCTGCTACTCGATGAAGTGGCTGGCGCTTGGAACTTGTCGCCGAACAGGCTTTGCCACTTCGCCACGCTCGTTTCGGCGTCCGTTTCGTTGTACGCGTCCTTGATTTCGGCAGCGTGGACATGGATACGGTCACGAAAATACCCGTAGGTCTCCGGGCTCCATCGATGATCGAATGTAGCGCCGGACCTTGAAGGGTCTTGAATGGAAGGCTTATACGGTTGATTTTGCAGCCACTCATCGAGATCTGAGACGATCTGCAGGAGCGCCGTGGGAAGATCTGAATAGTAGCCAGGGGTGACTATTTTTCGCCATTCTTCGACGCGTTCGCCCAGCAGTGTGGTGATTAGGATCGATTTCGTGCCGGTGAATGAGTTCTTGTGGTCCCTTAGGAATTTCAGAAGCCGAATGACCTTGCGGAGATTTCCGCCTGTGATCTTGTCCTTCTCCTGCATCCAGGTGGTGAATCCGCTTGGGTTCGTGGGCTCCCAGCGTTTGTTGTCCCGGTCGATGATATGTTGAGTTCCGTCTGACTTGATCACGTACGGGACAATGTCAACGTGCATGGCGTTGTTTGCGTACTGGACGTAGATGCAACGGCACTTTCGGCCGTGCTTCATGTTCTTGTAGTCCGAGTGGTTATGAAGGACGTTGTACACCGCATCGCCGTATCGTCGAAGATCACTCTGCCACTCGGGTTCCTCCTTCATTTGGAGCATGAAGTCTCCATCGAAGGCCTTACCGTTCTGGGGACTGATGATAGTCCTCTGGGGCCATGACCCTTGCGGGATCTTCTTGATGATCCGCGGTCCAAGTACAGGATCTGCCTTCAGGGCGTTATAGATCGACTCAACCCTACTCTCAAGCACATCAAGTCTAAACTGACTGAGGTTCACGACATTCTTCAGAAAGTTGTCGAAGTAGCTCGTGTGCTTCATGGATGGTCTCCCGTAGCGTCGAGTTATTCCATGTGATCGCTGGAGGTGACTGTCCGTGTTACATGCTTTGGTCAGGATGTCGTCAGCGAGCACGCCGAGTCTAGCTAGTGAAGAACCTTCAGGTAGGTACGACGCGTGCCTGCGAACTAATGCGCATAGCTAACGAAAAATGGTCTGTACCATATGTAGTCTGTCCACTACTTGGCCAATCTGGTCAAATCAGCGTATTTCCGCTGGATAAGCCTTAGTGGGCACAAGATCAGCTCCAGCGATTGCCAGTTGTCTGGACTCGCCGGCCTTGTTGGCGTACCCGACGGCAACCATGCCAGCTGCACGTACTGCAACCATGTCTGACTCAGAGTCACCGACGAAAGTGCACCTGTCGGCGGGAGTCGCGACCAGATCAAGGGTCGTCATCACTAGATGAGCGTCAGGCTTGAGCAAGGCGGGGTCACTCGACGAGCGGCCCACGACCGCCGTGACGTGATCCATCAAACGGTGTTGGTAGAGGTAGGTTTCGACGGCTGCGGCAGGTGACGATGATGATCTACGCGCCCGTCTCCCTTGAGGACAAGCGGGGAGGCTTTGAAGCGGCTCACGGACGAGCTGGGCTGAGATCGTTGCTACACCAGAGGGGGTGTGACCAGCCTCAACGGCCGGTCACTCCCCCTCTGAACTGCGGAAGCGGAGGGATTTGAACCCCCGGACGGTTGCCCGTCTCCCGCTTTCAAGGCGGGTGCATTCGGCCGCTCTGCCACGCTTCCCGGTGTGCCGGAGCAGGTTACCGGTCCAGTTGGCGCAGGTGTGTGATGACCCGGGTGAACACCGTGGCCAGCACCTCCTGCTCCTCCCGCGACAACAAGTCGATCATGTGCTCGCGCACCCCCTCGACGTGAGTCGGCGCCGACGCCTCCAGCAGCGCCATCCCCTTGTCCGTCAACTCCGCGAACACCCCGCGCCCGTCCTCCGGGCACTCCAGCCGCCGCAGCAGCCCTTCCCGCTCCATCCGCGCCACCTGGTGCGACACCCGGCTCTTGGACGACGCCACCTCGTCCGCCAACTGCGACATCCGCATCCGCCGCCCCCGGCGCTCGGACAGCCGCACGAGCACCTCGTAATCAGGCAACGACACCCCGTGCCCGTCCTGTAGTTCCCGGTGCAGCCGGTCGGCGAGCATCGACGCCCCGACCACGTAGTTGCGCCAGGCGCGCATCTCCTCATCGTCCAGCCACCGCGGCTCCTGCTCAGTCACCCCCCAAGGCTATGCCGCACATCTCCGTTAACTGACGATCCACGAGCATGTCTGGTGCCGGTCAGCTCCGGAAGGCAAACTCCTGCGCCGTACAGCGCCCTCCTACCGGGGCGCCGCAGGGAGGAACCACCCCATGACCTCGTTCAGACGCACCGCGCAGCGCTCCGCCGCGCTCGCGGTCACCGCGGCGGCGGCGCTGGCGGTCACGCTCGTGCAGAACCCCGCGCAAGCCGACAACGACAAGCCGGCCCGCACGGTCGACGTCCGACTGATCGGCATCAACGACCTCCACGGCAACATCGAGCCCCCGAGCGGCTCCTCGGGCCGCGTCACGCTGGCCGACGGCACCCAGGTCGAAGCGGGTGGCGCCGTCTACAACGCCACCCACATCAAGGACCTCCAGTCCCAGGTGCGCAACTCCGTGATCGTCGGCCAGGGCGACCTCATCGGCGCCTCGCCGATCGTCTCCGCCCTGTTCCACGACGAGCCGACGATCGAGGTGCTGAACCAGGTCGGCATGGACACCACGGCGGCCGGCAACCACGAGTTCGACGAGGGCTACCAAGAGCTGCTCCGCATGCAGTACGGCGGCTGCCACCCGGTCGACGGCTGCCAGTTCCGCGACACCTACGAGGGCGCGGAGTTCCCGATCCTCGGCGCCAACGTCACCCTGGCGAAGAACGACCGCCCCGCGCTGCCGCCGTTCTGGGTGGAGTTCCGCGACGGCGTCCCGATCGGCTTCATCGGCATGCCGCTGAAGGACGTGCCGATCCTGGTCGACCCGAACGGCATCAAGGAGCTCGAGTTCGGCGACGAGATCACCGCCGCGAACCGGTACGCGGACCTGCTGAACCGGCTCGGCGTGAAGTCGATCGTGCTGCTGATCCACCAGGGCGACAACACCGCGGGCGGCGGGCCGGACGAGTGCCGCACGGTCGCCGGCGGTCCCGGCCGCAAGATCGCCGAGCAGGTCAGCCCGAAGATCGACGCGGTGTTCTCCGGCCACAGCCACCAGCACTACAACTGCACGGTCACCGACCCGGCGGGCAACCCGCGCCCGTTCATCGAGGGCCTGGCGTTCGGCCGTGAGCTGTCCGTGGTCGACCTCAAGATCGACAAGCGCACCCGCGAGGTCATCCGGACCGCGACGGTCGCCCGCAACCACGTGGTGACCCGGAACGTCACCCCGGACCCGCAGATCCAGGCGATCATCGACCTGGCCAAGTCGAAGTCCGGCCCGATCGCGAACCGCCCGGTCGGCACCATCGCGCAGGACATCCTGCGGGCGCAGAACGCGGCCGGCGAGTCCCCGCTCGGCAACCTGATCGCCGACTCGCAGCTCGCCACCACCACCGACAACGGCGCGGTCCTCGCGCTGATGAACCCCGGCGGTGTGCGCTCCGACCTCACCTACGCCTCCTCGCCCGCGGGTGAGGGCGACGGTGTGGTGACGTACGGCGAGGCGTTCACCGTGCAGCCGTTCGGCAACATCCTCCAGACGGTGACGCTGACCGGCACGCAGATCAAGGCGGCGCTGGAGCAGCAGTGGCAGATCGTCAACGGCGCGCAGCGGCAGATCATCCTCCAGCCGTCGAAGGGCCTGACCTACACGTGGTCGGCGTCCGCGCCCATCGGCTCGAAGGTGTCGGCGATCGCGCTGAACGGGGTGCCGTTGGACCCGGCCGCGAACTACCGGGTCACGATCAACAGCTTCCTCCAGGGCGGCGGTGACGGGTTCAGCACGTTCACCGGCGGCACCGACATCACCGGTGGCGGCATCGACCTGGACGGGTTCAGCGCCTACCTGACGGCGAACCCGAACACCGCCCCGCCGGCGCTCGACCGCATCACCACGACGCCGTGAGCACCGCGCGGTGGGCGGGCGTCGAGGCGTCCGCCCACTGCGCGCGGTGACCGTCCGAATCGACCTGGTTAATTGCGTTTCACCAGTTCAGGGGACGTGTCCTCCGGTTGTGCATCGGGCCGATCAAGCGCATGCTCGACGTAGGACCTGCCACCGGCGGAACCCGAGCTGAACCCGCCGGCGGCACGCCCGGAAGGGGTAGGTGGTGCGGTGCAGGTAAGTCCTCGCGATGACGATTCGCGTTCGGACCGCGACCCCGCGGGCGGAGCGGTCATGAGACCGGCCCGGTCGCGAACGTGAGCGGTTGGACGAGGTTTTCGAGCGCACGGCGCCACCGGCGCCATCGCCGCGCTTGACGATGTTGACCCCGGAAGTCTGAGGGCGCCGTCTCCACCGTCGGCGCCGACCGCGGTCCACGCCGACCTCGCCACGAATGGTTTCGTCATCTCCACATGGAAATAACCCCCGGGTGCGGTGCCCCGACGTCGGGTCCCGCATCCGGGGCTTATCTTTGTCCGGTTTCTGTGTGGGCCCTGAGGTTGGAGGACGCGCGGTGCAGTTCAACGAGAACGCCGAACTCGACACGTCACAGGTCACCGACCAACGGGGTGTCGGCGGTCGGGTCGCCATGGGTGGTGGTGGGCTCGGCATCGTCGGCCTCATCCTCTACTTCGTGTTGTCGCAGATCGGCGGCGGTGCGCAGCTGCCGTCCGGCTCAGGGTTCGGCGACGTCGGCCAGGACCGGCAGGTGGGCTCCGAGTCCATCGAGGCGAAGTGCCGGACCGGCGCGGACGCGAACCGCGAGGCCGACTGCCGCGCGGTGGCGTTCATCAACTCGATCCAGGCCTACTGGACCGACCAGTTCGCCCGATCGGGCCGCACCTACCAGCCCGCGCAGACGAACTTCTTCTCCGGCGGCGTGCAGACCAGGTGCGGCAACGCGTCGTCCGCGGTGGGGCCGTTCTACTGCCCGGCGGACGCGCAGGTGTACATCGACCTCGGGTTCTTCCGGGAGATGCAGCAGAAGTTCGGCGCCACCGGCGGGCCGTTCGTGGAGGCGTACATCCTGGCGCACGAGTACGGGCACCACATCCAGAACCAGCTGGGCACGTCCGACCGGGTGAGCTCGCGGTCCGGGCCCAAGTCCGACTCGGTGCGGCTGGAGTTGCAGGCGGACTGCTACGCGGGCGCCTGGGCCAACCACGCGCAGACCGTGCCGACGGCGTCCGGGCAGCCCTTGATCACCGGCGTGACGCAGGACGACGTGAACGCGGCGCTGGACGCGGCGGCCCGGATCGGCGACGACTTCATCCAGGGCGAACTCGGCGGCGGTCGGATCGACACGACCCAGTTCACCCACGGCAGCTCGGCGCAGCGGCAGAAGTGGTATACGACCGGCCTCGAGACCGGCGACCCGGCGCGCTGCAACACGTTCGACACCAACGACCTGGGCTGAACACCGCTAGACGCCACTGACGCCCCTCACCGGCACATCGAGGCCGGTGAGGGGCGTCAGTGCTGTTCGGTCAGCACCTTCGAACACCTCGCCAGCAAGGCCCGGAGGGTCTCCCGCTCCGCCGCGCTGAACTCGTCCGCCAGCCGTCGTTCCACCGCGGACGCCCGCGCGTCGGCCACCTCGAACGCCGCGCGCCCCGCCTCGGTCAGCCGCGTCTCCAGCACGTTCCGGTGCACCTCGTGCGGCACTCGGGCGATCAGGTCGGCCGCTTCCAGGTTGCGCAGGATCGTGGTCATCGTCTGCGGCGTCACCCGGCAGCGGCGCGCGAGTTCGGCGGCCGACACACCGGGGTGCTCGTCCAGCACCAGCAGCGCCGCGTACTGCGGCACCGTCAGCCCCGCCGGCCGCACGGCCTGCTGCTTCACCAGCATCAACTCGTGCTCGACGCGCTTGATGTCGCCACCAAGGCGCTCCTCGACCGGCATGCCCATGGTCAGATCGTAAACTCGTTGACGACTATCAGAACTCTGATATAGCTTCGTGCACGTACTGAACGACGTGAACGGAGCACCATGCGTGTCCTGATGATTTTCGTGTTGCTGATCCTCACCGCCGCCCCGGCGTCGGCCCACACCCCACCGGAGACGATCACCGGCAGATCCACCGCGCTGCACCCCGAGGGCATCACCTGGGACCCGCTGCGGCGCACCTTCCTGCTCACCTCGATCCGCCACGGCACCGTGGAGGTCGTCCGACCGGGCGGCGCCACCAAGACCCTGATCAGCGATCCCCGGATGGTGTCCACGTTCGGCGTCCACGTGATCCGCGACCGCGTCTACGTCGCGTACGGCGACATGGGCGTGGGCAGCCGGTCCACCGCGGACACCACCTACAAGGCCTCCGGGCTCGGCGTCTTCGACCTCGCCACCGGACGTCCGCTGCACGTGGTCGACCTCGCGATCGGCCCCGGCCGGCACTCCGCGAACGACGTCGCGGTCGACCACGCCGGCAACGCGTACGTCACCGACCCGGCCACCGACGCGCTCTACCGGGTCGACCGCCGCGGCCACGCCACCGTGCTCGCCCGTGACCCCCGGCTCGGCAGCACCACCATCGGTCTGAACGGGATCGTCTGGCACCCCAACGGTTTCGTGCTCGCGGTCCGCTACGACACGGGCGCGCTGTTCAAGGTCACCCGTGGCGGACGGGTCTCCGAGATCACCCTCGACCGCCCGCTGGTCGGCGGCGACGGCATGGACCTGCGCCCGGACGGCTCGCTCGCCGTCGTCACCAATTCCCTTGGCGCACCAGGGGAAGCGGCCGTCAGCGTGCTGCGCTCGAACGACGACTGGCGCACCGCCCGCACCACCCACCGCGCCGCGCCGTGGGCCGACGACGAACCGACCACCATCGCCCGCTCACCGCACGGCAGCTACGTCGTGGACGGCAACCTCGGCCCGCTGGTCACCGGCGCGGGCATGTCCGATGTGTACACAGTGCGACGGTTCTCCGAGACCTCTGCGCACTGAGCTGCGGATCCCGCGTGCGACGGGGCGCGGTGTCGTGGGAACCACACCGCGCTCCGCCTGACGCAGTGTTAGCGTCGCTAACCAACTGCGAGAACCGGGGAGAGTGGCCGTGACGACGCTGGAGGCGATCGTCGTCGTCCTGGCCGGTGTGTTCGCCGGTGGGATCAACACGGTGGTCGGCTCCGGCACGCTGGTGACGTTCCCGGTGCTGCTGGCCGTCGGCTACCCGCCGGTGGTGGCGAACGTGTCCAACAGCCTCGGCCTGGTGCCGGGCTCGCTCAGCGGCGCGTGGGGCTACCGGCGTGAGCTGACCGGCCAGGCGAGCCGGGTGAAGCGGCTGCTGCCCGCGTCGGTGCTCGGCGCGGTGGTCGGGGCGATCCTGCTCGTGGTGCTGCCGGAGGACGCGTTCTCGGCGATCGTCCCCGTGCTGATCGCCATCGCGCTGGTGCTGGTGATCGCCCAGCCGTGGCTCAACCGCAAGCTCGCCGAACGGGAACGGCAGGAGCACGGCGGGCTCGCGCTGTGGGTCGGGGTGTTCCTCGCGGGCATCTACGGCGGCTACTTCGGCGCGGCGCAGGGCGTGCTGGTGATGGGGCTCATGGGCGTGCTGATGAGCGAGCACATCCAGCGGATGAACGCCCTGAAGAACGTGCTGACGGCGTTCGTGAACCTGGTCGCGGGCGTGCTGTTCATCTTCATCGCGGACGTGGCGTGGCTCGCAGTGCTGCTGCTGGCGGTCGGCTCGGTCGTCGGCGGTCAGCTGGGCGCGAAGGTCGGCCGCCGACTCCCACCCGCCGTGTTGCGCGCGGTGATCGTGCTGGTGGGAGTCGTGGCCATCACGCAGATGCTGACCCGGTGAACGCCTGGCCGGTGTGGCTCGGCAGGCTCAGCCGGCTCAGCCGGTGAACGAGGTCGCGGCGGCGAGGAACGCGTCGTTCTCCTCCGGATCGCCGATCGTCACGCGCGCGCCGTCACCGACGAACGCCCGCACGATCACCTTGTGCTCCAGGCAGTGCTCGTTGAACGCCGCAGTCCGCTCGCCCAGCGGCAGCCACACGAAGTTCGCCTGCGACTCCGGCACCTCGAAACCGGCGGCCAGCAGCGCGTCGCGCACCCGCGTCCGCTCGGCCACGATCGCCCGGCACCGCGCCATCAGCTCGTCCTCGGCGTCCAAGGACGCCAGCGCGGCCACCTGGGCCAGCGCGTTCACGCCGAACGGCACGTAGACCTTGCGCAGCGTCTCGGCCACGGCGGGCGACGCCACCGCGTACCCGACGCGCAGCCCGGCCAGCCCGTACGCCTTGGAGAACGTGCGCAGCACGGCCACGTTGTCCCGGCCCGCCGCCCACTGCGCCTTCGCCAGCTCGACGCCGTCCGGCACCTCCGGGTCGGCCACGAACTCCTTGTACGCCTCGTCGATCACCACGAGCACGTCCGACGGCACCCGGTCGATGAACCGCTCGATCTCCGCCGTCCGCAACGCCGTCCCGGTCGGGTTGTTCGGGTTGCACACGAACACCAGCCGGGTCCGCGGCGTGATCGCGGCGGCCATCGCGTCCAGGTCGTGCTCGTGACCCGCGGTCAGCGGCACCCTGGTCTGCCGCGCGCCGACCACGGCGGTGACGATCGGGTACGCCTCGAACGAGCGCCACGCGAACAGCACCTCGTCCTCGGCGGTGCAGGTCGACTGGACCAGCTGCTGGCACAGCGTCACCGAGCCGCAGCCGACGGCCAGCTGCTCGACGGGCACGCCCAGCTTGTCGCCCAGCCGCGCCACGAGCTCGGTGGCGGCGGTGTCCGGGTAGCGGTTCACCGCGGTCGCCGCTTCCGCGATCGCGCGCACCACGCTGGGCAGCGGTCCGGCCGACACCTCGTTGCTGGCCAGCTTGATCGCGCCGGGGATGGTTTTGCCGGGCACGTAAGCGGGCAGAGCTACCAGATCGGCGCGGGTTCGCACGGTCATCCAAGGACTCCCTTCGGGGTTCTGAGCTGGACGTTAGCCCGTGAAAGACCCGGATGGGGCATACCTGCCGTACCGATGCTCACGTTGACTGCCGTTTACCCCTACGTGGAAGGGTTGCCCCATGACTGCTACCCGCACCGAGACGCTCTCCCTCACCGACGGCCGTGAGCTGCGGCTGACGGTCGCCGAGCCGGAGAACGCCGTCCGCGGCGGCCTGGTCGTGCTCCACGAGGCACGCGGCGTGACCGACACCGTTCGCGGCCTGGTCAGCTCGCTCGCCGCCGAGGGGTGGCTGGCGGTGGCGCCGCACCTCTACGACGAGGTGTCCGGAGCCGAGGCGCCGGCCATGGTGAGCGCGCTGTCCGGTGAGGCCGTGCTGGAGGACACCGACGTCGCGTTCGTGTGGCTCGGGCAACAGGGCGTCAGCCAGGACCGGATGGGCGTCATGGGCTTCGACCTCGGCGGATCGGTCGCGATGGTGGTCGCGGGAAGCCGAACCATCGGCGCCGCGGTCACGGTCGGTGGCGGCGGCATCCTGGAGCCGCTGGCCGAAGGGCTGCCGTCGCTGGTGGAGGTGGCGGAGGAGCTGACGTGCCCGTGGCTCGGGCTGTACGGGGACGACGACGCCGAGATCCCGTTCAGCGACGTGGAGAAGCTGCGTGAAGCGGCGGCGGCTGCCCCGGTGGCGACCGACGTGGTCCGGTTCGCCGACACCAGCCACCGGTTCGACACGACGCCGGGCGCCAGCGCCGAGGCGTGGCAGCGCGCGTTGAACTGGTTCGACTCCCACCTTCGCTAGGCGACTCGTTCGCCGGGCAACCCGCCAAGCGACCAGTCAAGCGACCAGTCAAGCAACTGGTCGGCGGCTTGGAACCGAACGTGGTTACCGGTACATCTAAGGAAGGCGTCCGGAAGCGTGATTCGGTCGACGTCGGCTAACGCGCGGTGGGCCTGCGGCGAAGCGCAGTGCAGGGGGTAGTGATGAGCGACGGGAACACGGTCTCATTCACGGCGGGTGCACCCACGGTGCAGATACCGCCGGGCTTCACGCCGTCCGCGGTGGGGCAGCCGGCTTTCTCGGCCCAGGCGCCGGTGGCCGATCCGCCGGTGGCCGACGTGCCGGTAGTCGACGTGCCGGTGGCCGACGCGCCGGTAGTCGACGTGCCGGTAGGTGATGTGTCAGCAGGCGGCGCGCCTTTCGCCGGAGTGCCGGTGGCCGACGCGCCTTATGCCGGGGTGCCGGTAGGTGACGCGCCGTTCGCCGGGGTGCCGGTCGCCAACGTGCCGGCAGGTGACCTGCCGTTCGCCGGTGTGCCGGTTGGCGCCACGCCGATGGCCGATCCGAGCCCCACGGTCACCATCCCGGCCGGGTTCACCGCCCAGCCGATGACCAGCCAGCCGATGGCCGGCCAGCCGGTGGCAGCCGAACCAGTGGTTGTGGCACCAGTGGCTGCCGCACCGCCTGCCGCTGCGCCGCCTGCCGCCGCACCGCCTGCCGCCGCACCGGCTGCCGCGGAGCCGGTCGCCGCCGTGCCGGTCGTTGCCGCACCGGCGGCTGCCGAGCCGGACGTGGCGTCACCCATCCGGGACAGCTTCGCGACGGCCGCGAAGACCGACCTGGCCAAGGCGACCACGGCGCTGGACGCGGTGGACAAGCAGTCCGTCCGGCTCGACCTGGACAAGCAGGGCGTCGCGGACCTGCTCAAGCTGGTCTCCCAGGCCCGGAGCCTGGTCGACAACGTGCACGGCCGGGCGGTCAACAACCTCGACGTCGAGCTGAAGTTCGGCAACAACTGGGTGAGCGACGCGATCAGCCGCCGGCTGCGCGAGGTCGCGGTGGGCAACGAGGAATCCGCGGTCAAGGTGATCGGCGACTTCATGAAGGTGCTCTTCGAGGTCGAGGAGACCATCCGCGAAGCGGCGCGGAACCTGGAGCTCGCCGACGACGAAGCGGCGGACGCGTTCGGGGCGGCTGGGGAGGCCAAGGGCTGATGGGCGACAACAAGCACGGCAACCAGGGCGGTCAAGGCAGCCAAGGTGGCCAGGGTCACGGCGGCAACGGCGGCCAGGGCAACGGTGGCCAGGGTCACGGCCACCAAGGCGGCGGTCAAGGTCACGGCCACGGTGGTGGTCAGGGCGGCGGTCAGGGCCACGAGAAGCACACCGACCTCGGCCAGAAGGTCGACTGGATGACCTACAGCCACCAGCAGCTGTGGGAGATGGTCAACACCGGCGTCGACCTCAAGGCCGCGGGCAGCGCCCAGACCGACTGGGCGACCGTCGGCAAGGCGCTCGGCGAGGTGCAGGAGCTGCTGGCCAAGGCGATCAGCCGGTCCACCCAGGCGTGGGAGGGCGAGTCGGCCCAACGCGCCCGCGAGGCGCTGGAGTCGGTCGAGAAGTGGGCGCTGCACACCAGCGAGCACGCCGACAACGTGGCCAAGTGCATCGCCACCGAGATCGACCACGTCCAGACCGCACGCGAGATGATGCCGCCGCCCGCACCCGCGCCGCCGGTCGTCACGCCCGTCGCCGACGTGCCGTCGACGCCGACCCCGATCGCCACGCCCAGGTCGCCGCTGATCGCGCGCCGGACGGAGGACTTCGGCTACCGGACGCTGTCCCCGATCGCCGAGGAGAGCCTGATCGCGAGCACGCGGCTGCCGCGGACGACGCCCGGCGCGTTCACCGGCATCGACACCGTCGCCGCGCCCGCGGTCGACTCGGTGCTGGCCGCCGACGCGACGCACCGCCAGGCCGCCGAGGTCATGGCGATGTTCCAGCTGAACTCGTACGAGGTCGACCGGACCGTGCCGTCGTTCAGCCCGCCGACCAACCCGGTCGCGCCGACCCCTCCGCCGCAGCCGCCCGTGCTGCCGACGACCCCGACCGTGCCCGACGGCAGCGGTGGCGGCGCCGGCAACCCGGTCGTGGCGAACCCCGGCGGCCAGAACCCCGGCCAGCGTCCCGGCGGCACGTCCCCGCAGTCGGGTCGCCCCGGCTCCGGCGGCGGTCGCAGCGGCTTCACCGGTTTCGGCGGCGGCGGTCGCGGAGCCGTGTCCATGCCCACGCCCGTCGGCTCGGCCGGTGGTGGTGGTGCTTCCGGTCCGCTGGCTGGTCCAGGCTCGGCCACGGGTGCCCTCGGCGACCGCGGCGGCTCGGCCAACCCGGGCAGCGTGACCAGCTCGTTCCAGGCGCCGAAGTCGGTGACGCCGCAGGCGGGCATGATCGGCGCCGCGCCGATGGCCGCCCCGCCTCCCGTCGCCGGCAGCGGCAGCGAAGACCGGGACCGCAGCCGTCCCAACTACCTGGAGGACGACGACAACGTCTTCGGCGTCGACCGCAAGGCCGCACCCCCGGTGATCGGCCTGTGACCGAGCGCGTCTTCCGGCTCTCCGAAGTGGAGTTCTTCCTGCTGTGGCAGGCCGTCCACCGCGACGCCCACCCGGTGCCGCTCGGCACCAGGCACTTCGGTCACACCCAGCAGGAACGGGCCAGGCTGGTCGAGACCGCGTCCCGCGACCTGGCGGCACGCGGTCTCGGCACGGTCGAGCGGCCGGACGAGGAGCTGTACGGGCTGCTGCGCGGCCTGGCCGAGTTCGAGATCGGCCTGGAGGTGTTCTTCACGCTGCGCGGTGAACAGGCACGCGGCCTGGCCACCGCCGCCTGGCACGGCGCGTTCGCGGGCCGGCTCGGCGGCCAGGTGCAGGTCACCGGCTTCCGGCCGACCGCGCTGGCCGCCACCACGGTCAACACCCTGCCGCCCGCGCGACCCGGCGGCGGCCGTTCGGTGAACGTGCGCTGGGACGACTACCTGGCGGCGGGGAAGGCGGGGGAGAACGAGGGCAGCGAGGGCTTCCTCGACGTGCTGCGCGGCGTCGGCCTGCGCGAGCCGGAGGCCAACACCCTGATGCGTGCCGTGACGACCCGCAGCGGCGGCGGCCAGGTCGGCGTGATCGCCCGCAACCGGGCGGGGTACCTGCACCCGACTGGCACCGTGGTGTCGTGGCTGGACACCGCCGAGGGCCGCTACCTGGTCCGGCGGGACGACGGGTGGCTCGTGATGGCGCCCGCGGACGCGCAGCGGTTGATCTCTGCGGTCGAGGGACTGGTGGCAGCCGCCGGTCGGAACTGATCCGGTGTGTGGATGACTGCTGTGGTTCCGGGCCGTCCGATCGGCTAGGAACTCAGGTATGACCGAGATGCGTGCCGGCGCCGCCGCCGGCGAGGCGGAAGTCCTGTGGCGTCCGGACCCCGATCGGGTCCAGGACAGCCGGATGACCGCGTTCCGCTCCTGGCTGGCCACCGCCAAGGGGCTGGACTTCCCCGACTACGAGTCGCTGTGGGACTGGTCCACGTCCGACCTGGAGGCGTTCTGGGGGGCGATCGCGGAGTTCTTCGAGGTGGTGTTCCACAGCCCGCCCACGCGCGTGCTGGAGGCTCCGGTGATGCCGGGGGCGTCCTGGTTCCCGGGTGCCACGCTGAACTACGCCGAGCACGCTCTGAGGGGCGCGGACGGTGACTTGGCGGTGGTCTTCCACCGTGAGGACGGCTTGTCGTCGCAGTTGACGTACGGCTCGTTGCGTAGCCGTGTGGCCGCGGTGCGCGCCGGGTTCGTGGAGATCGGCGTGCGCCCGGGCGACCGGGTGGTGGCGCTGGTGCCGAACTCGCCGGAGGCGCTGATCGCGTTCCTGGCGGCGGCGTCGCTCGGCGCGACCTGGTCGTCGTGCTCGCCGGACTTCGGCGCGCGGGCGATCGCGGACCGGTTCACCCAGATCTCGCCGACGGTGCTGGTGACGGTGGACGGGTACCGGTACAACGGGCGGGCGTTCGACGTGCGGCCGACGGTGGAGAAGCTGCGGTCGGAGATCCCGTCCCTGCGCGCCACCGTGATGATCGACTACGTCGGCGGCACCCCGCTTCCCGGCGTGGTCACGTGGGACTCCCTGCTGGCGGCGCACGACGGCGCCGAGTTGGCGTTCGAGCCCGTGCCGTTCGACCACCCGTTGTGGGTCCTGTACTCGTCCGGGACCACGGGGCTGCCCAAGGGGATCGTTCAGGGGCACGGCGGCATCGTCGTGGAACACCTGAAGATGCTGGCGCTGCACAGTGATCTCGGTCCGGGGGACAGGTTCTTCTGGTTCACCACCACCGGCTGGATGATGTGGAACTTCCTCGTCTCCGGGCTGCTGGTCGGGTCGACGATCGTGCTGTACGACGGCAGTCCGGCCCACCCCGACCTGAACGTCCTCTGGCACCTCGCGGAACAGCACCGCGTGACGTACTTCGGCACGTCCGCGCCGTACATCCAGTCGTGCCTGAAGGAAGACCTCCACCCGGCGTCCCGCTACGACCTCACCGCGCTGCGCGTCGTCGGCTCCACAGGTGCGCCCCTGACCCCCGAAGGCTTCCGCTGGATCGCGTCGGCCGTCGGGTCTGACGTCCAGATCGCCTCGGTGTCCGGCGGAACAGACCTCTGCACCGCTTTCGTGGCGGCGGCTCCCGATCTGCCGGTCTGGCTGGGCGAACTCTCCTGCCGGGCGCTGGGGGCGGCGGTCGAGTCCTACGACGAGTCCGGCAAGCCCGCGATCGAGGAGGTGGGCGAGCTGGTGATCACCAAGCCCATGCCGTCGATGCCGGTGTTCTTCTGGGGTGACGAGGACGGCTCGAAACTCCACGACGCGTACTTCGCCACGTTCGAGGGCGTCTGGCGGCACGGAGACTGGATCCGCATCACCCGAAGGGGTTCGGCGATCATCTACGGCCGCAGCGATTCCACCCTGAACCGGGGTGGGGTCCGGATGGGCACGAGCGAGTTCTACCGAGTGGTCGAAGGATTGCCCGGCGTGGCCGACTCACTGGTGATCGACACGTCCGGCGCGGGCCAGACCGACGGCGAACTCCTGTGCTTCCTGGTGTTGGAGCCGGACGTGACGCTGGACACCCTGGAGCCGAGGTTGCGAGCGGAACTACGAACCAACCTGTCCCCGCGGCACGTGCCGGACAGGTTCGTGGCCGTGGAGGAGATCCCGAGGACCCTCAACGGCAAGAAGTGCGAGGTGCCCGTGAAGAAGATCCTCGCCGGCACCCCGCCGGAGCGCGCGGTCAGCCTCGACGCCCTCCGGAACCCGGCCGCCCTGCGCCCATTCCTCGATCTGGCGCGAGACCTACCTCACCCCACCACCCCCTGACCACCCCTCCCAGCCTTGCCGCATGCGTCCTGACCAGGGCGGATGCGGCAAGGAGGGGGGCGTTTTGCCAGTGCGGCGGGGTCATGTGTAATCTATGCGTCGTAGCCGAGGGCTCCGGGAGGCTTCGCCTAGTCTGGTCTATGGCGCCGCACTGCTAATGCGGTTTGGGTTTATCGCCCATCCCGGGTTCAAATCCCGGAGCCTCCGCAACACCCGTCTTCGGCCGGGTGACAACTGAATACGATGCGCTCGTAGCTCAACGGATAGAGCATCTGACTACGGATCAGAAGGTTGCAGGTTCGAATCCTGCCGAGCGCACCACCTCAAACCCGCTCTCACCAGCGGGTTTGTTCTTTTTCCGCTGCTTAGTTCTTGACCGTTTCGCGGTGAGACGGCCGTTGTGTGCCCGATGTGTGCCCATCGGTTCCGGTCCGACGAGCCACTAGACCGGCGATCGCCTCTGCGGCATTCCGAGCGACTTCGGGAAGCACCGTCGAATAGGTGTCACTCGTCACGGTGATCGAGCTGTGGCCCAGCATCTCCTGAACCGTCTTCATCTCGACGCCAGCCGCCAGGGCGAGCGTCGCCGCTCCGTGGCGGAGGTCGTGCAGCCGGATCGGCGGGAGACCAGCCTGGGCGGTCAACCCGGCGAACCGGTCGGTGACCCACGACGGACGAAGCTGCTCGCCGTTCCGCTGCGTGAACACCCGCCCGGACTCCACCCACGCCGGACCTGCGGTGAGGCGTTCCGAGGCGCGTTGCGCGCGGTGCGCTCTCATCACCTTCACCGTGGCAGCGTCGAGGACAACGGTCCGCTTTCCAGCCTCCGTCTTCGGGTCGCTCTCCTCGACCTCGTAATCCACCTCGGTGAGCTGCTTCGCCACCTGGAGGGTGCCCGCGTCCAAGTCCTCGTCTTCGGTCCGCAGCCCACACACCTCCCCTCGGCGCAGCCCTCGGAAGGTGAGCACGTGCCACATCGCGTAGAGCCGGTGGTACTTGGCGTGGTCGAGGAACTGGTTCGTCTGCTCCGGAGTCCAGACCATCACGGGCGACGGTCGCACTCCCGTTGCCTGCCACTGCTCGACGCGCTCGGCGGTCCACACCAGCGGCTTGGGCCGCTTGGAAGGGATCTTGAAGTGCGCGGCGGCGTTGAAGGTGATCAACTGCTGCGCGGTGGCGTCGTTCAGCGCCGCGCGCAGGGTCGCCCTGATCCGCTGACGGCTCGACGGCCCGACCATCCGCCGGTATGGCGGCAGGCTCGCCAACTGCTCGCGCAGCTTGCGCTTCTCGCTGCGGATGCTCGTCCGCTTGATCTGCACCTCCAGTTCCTTGCGGTCGAGGTTGTTCGCCCGGATGACTTCGTTCTGGTCCTCGATCGCCTGGAACATCCTGGCGACGTGGGCGACTTGCAGGCGGTCGATCCGGACGTCGCCGATGTTGGGCTTGATGTAGAGGCGGACGTGGCTTTCGTAGCTGACGGTCGTGGCGCGGCGGTGCTGCTCCGACGCCATCCACTGATCGAGCCATTCGCCGATCGTGATCCGGTTGACCAGGTTCTGCCCGGTACGCAGCCGACGCTTGGTCTCGTCGTAGTCCGGGATCGGCTCCTTGTTGGCCGCGACATGCACCAGCAGTGCGGCGATGGCTTCGCGACCCTCCTCGTCGTCTTTGTCCGGGATCGCCAGGAGTGCGCGCACCTTGTCGAGGTCGGCCTGTGCCGCTTCGACCGTGGCGTAGCCCATGCGGCGGAAGACACGGCGTTCGTCGTCTGCGGTTGGGGGGAGTCCTGGCGGGCGGCGAGGGTGCCGTGGCCCTTCTTCCGGGCGTTCGGGCACGCCTTGTCGTATTGCTTGCCGGTCTCGGGATTTCGGCAGGCACAGCGTCGGGTGATGCTTCCCGCTTTCACCGGTTGGTGTCCTTCCTGTCGAGTTGGTCAAGTTCGAAGTTGGTCGGTGGGGTGAGACCGGCCCTGCGCATCGCGCGGCGGACGTTGATCAGGTCGCGTTCGATGACCTGGGCGCGGTAGAGGTCTTCGGCGTCGGCTTCGATCTCGCGTGCCTTGCGGGTCTCGGGTGACTGGGCGAGTTCGGCGAAGCGGTGGGCGTGCGCGTGCGGGTCAACCTGGCGAACGCCCGGTGGATCGACCTGGCGACGTTGGAACACCTCTCCCGACTGACCTGGGGGGCGGCACGTGTGCAGGTGGTCGGTGGAGTAGGTGGCGCAATAGCCGAGGTCGTGCGGTACGTGGACAGCACGCATGAGCGCTTTGCCCTCGCCGAGGTCGAGCACGTGCGTCTCATGGAGCAGTGGGGCCATGGTGGTGCCGCGTGACGCTGGCCTACGGCACCGATCCGCCGGGCACCGAGACGCCGCCGGGTAGGCACATCAGGCTCACCCCGGCCTCCGGTATCCGGATGCGCGCGGTGCGCTGGATCTGGCAGGACAGGGTTCCCGCGGGCTCCCTGTCGTTGGTGCCCGGTCGCGAGGGCATCGGCAAGAGCCAGCTCGCCTGCTGGCTGGCAGCACAGGTCACCAACGGCACGCTGCCGGGTGCTCTGCACGGCGAGCCGCGACCGGTCATCTACGCCGCAACCGAGGACTCCTGGGCGCACACTGTGGCGCCCAGGCTCGCCGCTGCCGGTGCCGACCTCGACACGGTCTACCGCGCCGAGGTGGACGTGGACGGCATCGTCACGGGGCTGACGCTGCCTCGGGACTGCGAGGCGCTGGGCGAGGAGATCGAGGCGCGCGGCGTCGGCCTCCTGATCCTCGACCCGCTGCTGTCCGCCATCGGTGCGGGGATCGACACCCATCGGGACCGGGAGCTGCGCCAGGCCCTCGAACCACTGGCGCGCATGGCCGACCGCACCGGGTGCGCGGTGGTCGGGCTGGCCCACTTCAACAAGTCGGCGAGCCCGGATCCGCTGCACCTGATCACCGGAAGCCGGGCGTTCTCCGCTGTGGCACGCGCCGTGTTGGCGGTCGCGCGGGACAAGGAGAGCGACGACGGCGCGTGTGTGATCAGTCAGGCCAAGAACAACCTTGGCCGGTTGAACCTGCCGTCGCTGGGCTACCGCATCGAGTCCGCCGCGATCGAGACGGACGATGGACCGGCCGAGGTCGGGCGGCTGGTGATGATGGGCGAGACCGAGCGGAACGTGCGGGACATCCTCGCCGAGACCGGCGCTGATCCCGAGGCACGCTCGGAGCGCGACGAGGCCGCCGGGTGGCTGCGCGACTACCTGATCCAGCACGGCGGCAGCGGCAAGGCAGCCGAGATCATCAAGGCCGCACGCGCGGACGGCATCGCCGAGGCCACCTTGAAACGTGCCCGCAAGCGCGCCGGAATCGCCACCACCCGGCAGGGCTTCGGACAGGGGTCGGTCTGGTCGCTCGACTTGTGACCCGTCATCCGGATCACCATTCGGCCCGTTCAGATCACGTCACGGGTGCTGATCCGAATGAGCCGAATGGTGATCCGAACGAGCACGGTCTCGACCGGTCGGCAGCCTCCCCGCGCGCACGCGAGCAGTCCTGACCAGGGGTGGGGGATGCCCCCCGGACTGCCGTCCGCCCGACCGGTACGTCATAGCAGCTCGCGCTGTGTACGAAACTCGGGTGTTCTGGGTCAACGGGGGAGTGGGTCCGTGCACTGTGCTCGGGTCTACCCTCGCTTGCTTGCGAGGCAGCGGCCACTTCATAACTATTCTTTTGAACGGTTGGCGACTCGACGGCGGGCGATTTCGAATACCCACGCCTCGGTTGACGCCTTCTTGCGGAGGCCGAAATGTGTAGTGGTGGCACTTTCCATTACGGTATGGAACTCTTCCATCAGTTCGTCCAGTGATGCTGCCGAGAAATCTTCTGGCTTCCAACCGTAGTGGTCAGTCGGTTCAGTTCGTACTACTGACCAGTGACTTGCGCTATTTTGTGCCGCAGAGGGGATTCTGTGCTTCAAGCCTATTTTGCTAGAAGTTCCGGATCAACGTCGGACCATTTCTCGTGTCCGTCACGCCGGCCAGCGTAATCTACCCATGACCAGAAAGCCTCGGCGTCGGCAACGTCCGGAGCTTCCTTGTGGTGTTTGGCGCACAGTAGAGCGAAATTGCGCACGTCATTAGATCCGCCTAGCGACTTCGGTACAACACGAGCCCGCTCTACGGGCGATTTCCAGCAGATGATGCATATCGGGCTCATGCCAAGGTGGTCAGCAATGGCTTGCACTGATGGTCTGCTGGAGCGAGCATCTGGAACGTGGTCGCGAGCGCGCACGTCCAAAGCCTGATGATCGTACTCGTGTTCGGAGTTTGGGTCGATGAAGTACAACTCAAAGGCGTCGTGATCGAATGCCCCGTTGGGGTTTCGATGCCCTTGGATGTCGAGAACTAGGATTCTCGGCTTGCTTGGCTCACTTCGTGCAGCCTCTTGTATCAAGGAGAATATTCTTTGTGCGGCCCTCTTGAGGTTTCCTCGACGCGCATGTCGTGGTAGATCAAGATTGCTTTTTGGCTATACCGTGGACGACGGCTTTTGCGCTTCTTGTTGGGTACGGGCGTTAGCTTAGGCTACTGCGCTTGGGAAGGTGGTGCTCGCTCCGGCGATTCTGTCTAGTGGCAGCGTGGTCAGGCGGTGGCTGAATCCTGTCAGCGCGTTTCCGATCCGGTTGACGGACGGTTGCTACGGCTGTGGTGCGAGTTGATTGGCCAGCCGTTGGAGGGCGGCGCGGCCCTCGGCGCTGATCTCGGTGAGATCGGCGTCATCGGCTGCTCGGATCGTCCGTTGCACCTGGTGGGGCAGCCTGTGCGCCTCAGCGGCGACCAGTGCCGTTCGGAACGCCTCCGTCGCGCCGTCGAGATGCCGGGCAGCCAGCAGCACTTGCCCGGCGGTCACCCTCTCGATGATGTGCCACTGCGGCGCGACAGGTGGCCCGCTGACGTCGGTCTGCAAGGCGCGCACGGCCTCGGCGGCGCGGCCGGTCGAGATCCGGCCGCGTAGCTCGATCTCCCGGAACGTGAACCGGTTGAACAGCATCCCGCGCCCCGCTTCTGTGTCGAGCAGGTCGCGGTAACCGGTGATCGCCTGGTCGAAGAGGTCCGCGTTGCCCTGTTCGCCCGCCGCACGCGCGAGCAGGGCGAACGCCGCGCCCTGGCCTTCCCGATCACCGGATACGGCTACGGCTCGGCTCAGACGCGCGATCGCCGCGCCGACGTGGTCGGCCTTGCGCAGTTCGTTGCCGTGCATCCGGAGCGCGTGCGCGAGGAACACGGGATCGCCCAGCCGCTCGGCGACGACGAGCGCCTTGCCGGTCCAGCGCGCCGCAGCGGCCAACCGCTCCTCGGGCAGGACGGTGCCCAGCGAGACGCCCAGCGCCGCCCGGCCTTGCCCGAGCAGGATCATCGTGTCGCGCTCGGCGCGGCCCTCGGCGGCGCGTGCCTCCAACCTGGCGACGAGCGGCCACAGCTCGTTGACCGCGTCGACCGCGCGCCCGGACTGGCGGGCGATCTCGGCGAGTCGGATGGTCGAGTCACCGAACTGGATCATCGCGGCGAAGTCGGCATCGTCGTTGTCCGTCACGCCGAGCACGTGCATCGGCAAGCCGAGCACGCGGGCGATGTGGCGTCGGGTGGTGACGTCGCTGATGGTGCGCCGACCGGTCTCGATCATCGACACGTAGGTCTTGTCGTAGCCGAGCAGCGCGGCGAGCCGTTCCTGCTTGAGGCCGTTCACCCGTCGGTAGACGCGAAGGATCGTCGCCAGGTCGCGAGTCCTCAGCGCCGCTGCCGCTTCGGGAGCCGACCACAGCCACACTGCCGGTGTCAGCGGGCGAACCGTCATGATCGGCGGCGCGTGACGTGCGCTCGCGTGGCACGTCGGACAGACAGGCTCGACCGCGAGCCTGCTCAACTCGGCTCCGCACGACTCACAGCGTCCGCCCGTCATGAGCGGCTACCGGATCAGTTCCCGGTCGGTCTCGCGCAGACGCGCGAACCAACTCGCGATCGAACGCTTGTACCCGTCCGGCATGTTCAGCCCGCGCACCTCGGACTCGGTGAACAGCCCGATCTCCTTGTGCTCGTGGGAGAGAACGGGTTCGGCGTCGCCGTCCGGGTAGCAGCCGTAGGTCACGATGAACACGTTCTTCTCCGCCACGTTGATGTAGTACATCCACGTGTCGAGGATCGGCCCGGTGGTCACCTGCCACTGCGTTTCCTCGGCGATCTCGCGGGCCACGCATTCCTCGGGCGTCTCGCCGGGTTCGATCCGGCCGCCGGGTAGCTCCCACTCGTCGCGTTCGTTCTTCAGCAGCAACACCCTGTCGTCACGCACCACCACGCCTTTGATCGAGACGGGGTAGACGGGCTGGCTCATCGGCGTTGACCTCCGGAAGGCGTGCGCGATCTGCTCATCGGCAACGTAGCACCCGGTCATCGGACACCAGGCGACGCTGTGTTGACAGCTTGTCACTGGACGTGCCGGGTCGGATCGCGCTCCCATGATCTCGCGGAACAAGCGTTTCGGGAGGTAGGGACGATGGACAACCGCGTTGATGGCGGTTGGATCACTGCCGACGACGAGTCGGCAGTGGTGGGCGCGCTGAGTTGTCGCGGCCTGGTGTTGGTGGAAGGGCTCGCCGACTCGGCGGACCTGCTGCGTCTCGCTCGCTCCGTCGCCACGGTCGTCCCGCATCGGGACAGCGCGTCGGACGGCGTCACGACGCTGGTGGACCTCGGTTCCGACCAGAACGGCGCGTTCGCCGGGTTCAGCTCGTGCGCGCTCGCGCCGCACACGGATCGCTCCGGTGTCGCCAACCCGCCCGCCTTGCTGGTCCTGGGTTGTTCGCAGCCCGCGACGAGCGGCGGTCAGTGCGTGCTGATCGACGGGCAAGCCGTGTACGACACGCTCGCCGAGACCGCACCTGACGCGCTGACGGCGCTGTGCGCACGCCGATCCGTGCTGTTCGGCGGTGCGTCCGGCCACCTCGGCGCGGTCTTCACCGAGTACGACGGCGGACGCGTCACCATCAGGCTGCGCCAGGACGACCTCGTGCAGTTCTCGCCCGAGGTGAGCCGGTGGTTGCCGACGCTGCGAGCGGTGATCGACCAGCACGTGACCGAGCTGGACCTGAGCGCCGGACAGGGCTACGTCCTCGACAACCACCGATGGCTGCACGGTCGGCGAGCGTTCACCGGGCACCGCGTGGTGCACCGCGTCAACGCCAACCCGCTGCCTCACCTCGGCATCCGGACCGGCATCCCCACCAGCGCGCGGAGCAGTGCCGTATGAGCGACGAGGCGGCGGTGCGCGCGTTCCCCGCCTTGGCGGGCTTGGTCGCCATCCGTGACACGGGATGGCAGTTCGTGCACCAAAGCGTTGTTGACGGCGTTCCCGCCCAGGTGGATGGGTTCCGGCTGTACCCGGACGGCTGGCACGACGCCATCCGGGTATGCAGCAGTACCGACGCGATGGCGCTGCGTGCGGATGGCGACGAACCGCCCGGCATCGTGTGGGAGCGCGCCGGTTCGTTGTCCGACGTGGTCGAGGGCCTGTTGAGCCTGCCTGCGCCGACCCAGCGGCACGCGCCCCGCCTGGTGGTCGCGTCGGCTCCCGTGCTGTGGGTGCCATGACTCGACCGGACCTCGGCGACCGCCCCGCAGCGCACCCGGCGTGACCAGATGTGCGTCTGCGGCTGGCAACTGATCGCCGTGACGTTGGCGTTGGTCGTGCTGGTCATCGGCTATGGCGAGATCGAGGGCCGCCGCCGAGCCCGCGCCAATGACGCCCGTTCCGCGACAAGACCACCTGACCGCTTCGGCAGCACCGGGCGGAATCTCTCCCACGCCCGGCCGTCCGGCTGCCGAGGCACCCGACGCGGTGGGAGGGCCGTCCGTCCCGACCCGGACAGCCCTCCCGCCGCGTCCTCGGACACCACCCACCAGAAGGGCTAGCAACTCCCGATGATCCCCACGGACCTGCCCGTTCACGTCGAGCAAGACAAGACCGCTCGCGCGAAGGTGCTCGACGCCTGCGGTCTGACGTGCACGTTCTGCCACAACGAGGGCACACCCGTTGCGGTGGACAACCGCCGTCGTTCTGTCGGCGACTTCACGATCGCCGGTCCCAGCGGGCGCATATCGATCTACGCCGCCACCAACGGCGCGAAGTTCCTCCCTGCCCCGATGCCTGCGAACGAGCAGTTCGGGCACGCGCTGGTCGCGTTATGCGACGCGCTGCGCCTGACCGAGGTCCACCTGACCGGCGGTGAACCCACCTTGCACCCCACCATCGCGCGGCTGACGAAGATCGCCACCGGGGCGGGCTTGCGGGTCGGGATGACGTCCAACGGAGAGCACGGCGCGGAGGTGCTTCCCGACTGCGCCGCCGCTGGACTCGACCGGGTGAACTTCTCGATCTTCGGCACGACGGCCGACGAACTCGCTGAGACTCAGCACGCCCGCTACCGCAACCCCGAACGTGCGCAGCGCAAGATCGACGCCCTGAAACGCTCGATCGCCGTCTGTGAGGCGCACGGGGTCAAGGCCAGCGCGAACATCGTGGTGCTCGACTACAGCCACGCGCCACGCGTGCACCGCCTGCTCGATGAGTACTCCCCGCACCTGTCGGTCCGACTGCTCAACTCGCTGGACCACGGCCCGGCCTCCGTCGAGGCCATCGAGCGCATCCTGGCGGAACGCGGAGCGGTCGCCGAGGCGCACTACATCACCGCAGGCGTCTCCGGGGCGCGTACCGCCTACCGACTCCCAGACGGGCGTCGGGTGTACTTCAAGCAGATTCGGCGCGTCCGGCTGCCCGAGACATGCGCCGGATGCCGGTTCAACAACGACACCGACTGTCAAGAGGGCTTCTACGGCGTGCGGCTCTACTACGACCGCAACGGCCGATACCAAGTCGGTGTCTGCATTCAACGAATGGACCTGTCCATGACCCTTGACGACTTCCTCACCGGGCCAGTGCTGCCAGAAGTGCTGGCCCTGCGTGAGGTCGAGTACGACCGACTCACCCGCCGCCACGCGGCATAGCGTCGGACCAGCACCGATCAACCAGGAAGGACGGCCGCGAGTGCCGATCGAGCACGAAGCGAAGATCCTCGACGTCGATCCCGCCGAGATGGAACAGCTCATCCTCGACAAGGGCGGGCAGAAGGTCGGCGAGCGGTTCATGCGCCGCTACGTCTATGACATCACGCCCGGCGACCAGTCGAAGTGGATCAGGCTGCGCGACACCGGGGACGAGGTGACGCTGACCGTCAAGCAGATCACCAGCGACGCCATCGACGGCACCCACGAGACCGAAGTGACCGTGAGCGACTTCGACGCGACCAACGCCCTGCTCGGCGTGCTCGGGTTCACCGCGAAGTCGTACCAGGAGACCAAGCGCACGAGCTTCGTCCTCGACGGCGCACAGGTCGAGATCGACACGTGGCCGCGCATCCCGCCCTACGTCGAGATCGAGGCCGGGACGAAAGAGGAGGTCGTCCGGGTGGCCGCGCTGCTCGGCTACGCCGAGGAGGAGCTGACAGGGGAGAACACCATCAAGGTCTACGCCCTCTACGGCATCGACCTGAACACGATCCCTGAACTGCGCTTTTAGGCATTATCAGGTGTGTTCGAAGTGTGCCCCGACGCAGAAGGTTGCAGGTTCGAATCCTGCCGAGCGCACCAGCTCAGAGGCCCTGTGGAGAACTTTCCACAGGGCCTCTGTCGTCACGTCAGGGATCATCAGGGCATGCGCTCGGATGACTGGCACATGACCGAAGACGTCGACCACTTTCTCGGCCGAGCCGGAGACTTCCTGCGCTCACGTCCAACCCTGCACACCATGCCGTTGACCGTGACCGACAAACTGCGAACCGGCGGTGTGGGCGAATACGAACCCACCGTATTCGGCTGGCTGGAGCAAGGGGACGCGGTCGGCGGGATCTTCTACCGTCGTCCGAACCATCGACTGAGCCTTGCCCTCCTCTCCCCAGGCGAGGCCGTACCCCTAGCCGCCCACTTGGCCGACCTCGGCCAACCCCTCTCCGGCGTCACCGCGGACCACGACACCGCGACAGCTTTCGCGGAGGCGTGGCAGCGGCACACGGGCACGGCGTCGGTACACAGCTTGCGGGTCCGTCTTTATCGCCTCGGCACGCTCACTTCACCGGAGCCGGTCCCGGACGGTCAGGGTCGCGTCGCGGGGCCGCAGGATCGCGAACAGGTCATCCGCTGGTGCGGTGAGTTCATCGCCGACGTCGGGGAGCCACCCGCCGACTCCTGGGCCGACTCACGCTTCGCTGACAAGCAATTCACGTTCTGGGAGACCACTGACGGCACGCCCGTCTCCATGGCGGGCTGGACGACGATGGTTGCCGGCATGGTCCGGCTCGACCCCGTCTACACCCCTGCCCACCTCCGGGGACGTGGTTATGCGGGCGCGGTGACGGTCGAGGTGAGCCGAGCCGCGCTGGCCGCGGGGGCGACGGATGTGGTGCTGTTCGCGGATCCGGCCAACGTGACCAGCAATGCCCTCTACCAGCGCATCGGGTACGTCCCGGTCACCGACTTCGCCGGCTACGACTTCTCCGACGACGTACCGGAAGCCGGCTAGAACGCACGACCGACACACGATGCAGCCCCAGGCTCGATGTCAAAGATGCTTGACATCAGGTCAAGTTGAGGTGACACTAGCGATGTCAGGTTCTCTTTACATGGGGGTGGCTCAGTGTCGTACGAGGAGAAGGGGACTTGGGTGTACCTGGTGGTCAGCGCGCTGACCTTCCTCGGGTACGTCGGGGTCGTCCTGAGTCGGGCCGGTGGTGAAGTCCGGATCGCCGAGGTGTCGTACGTGGCACCTCTGTTGTGGTCCATCGGGATCTCCGTCGGTCTGGCCATCGTCGGTCGGATCGCGTTTGAAATGGCACGGCCCAGCGAGAGCCACAAGGCCGACGTGCGCGACCGGGACATCAACCGGTTCGGGGAGCACGTGGCGGGCGGCGTGCTCGGCGTCGGCATGGTGCTGCCGTTCGGGCTCGCACTGGCCGAGGCCCCGCACTTCTGGATCGCCAACGCGATCTACGCCGTCTTCGCGTCGTGGGCCGTGTTCGGCGCCGCGGTCAAGTTGGTCGCCTACCGGCGGGGTTTCTAGATGGGCAAGCCGACCAGGATCACCAACTCGATCCGCGCCCTCCGCTTCGCGCACGGCGAGATGACGCAGGCCGAACTGGCCAAGCGCATCGACGTCACGCGCCAGACCATCATCGCCATCGAACAGGGTCGCTACTCGCCCTCACTGGAAATGGCGTTCCAGATCGCCCGGGTCTTCAAGGTCCCGCTCGGCGACGTGTTCCAGTACCCGGAGGACGACTCATGAGAGCGATCACCCAGGACGCGTACGGCGTCCCCGACGAAGTGCTGCGGCTCGGCGAGATAGGGAAGCCGACGGTCGGGGACGGCGAGGTCCTCGTGCACGTCCGGGCCGCCGCCGTCACCGGGACCGACTGGCACCTGGTGCGCGGCCTGCCCTACGCGGCACGGGTGGCCGTCGGGGTGCGGCGGCCGACGAACCGGGTGCCGGGGTTGGAGGTGGCCGGCACGGTCCAGGCCGTCGGCAAGGCGGTGACGACAGTCGAGGTCGGTGACGAGGTGTTCGGGTGGTGTGCCGGGGCGTTCTGCGAGTACGTCTCCGTGCCAGAGGGCCAGGTGACGGCCAAGCCCGCCAACCTCACGCCCGAACAGGCGGCAGCGGTGCCGATCGCCGGGTTCACGGCACTCCAGGCGGTCCGGGACAAGGGACGGATCGGCGCCCACGACAAAGTGCTGATCACCGGCGCTTCGGGGTGCGTCGGCACGTACGCGGTCCAGCTGGCGAAGCACTACGGCGCCGAGGTGACGGCGGTGTGCAGCGCGGCGAAGGCGGCGATGGTCCGGGACCTCGGCGCGGACCACGTGCTCGACTACGCCGCCGGTCCGCTGACCGCGACAGGCTTCGACGTCGTCCTCGACATCTACGGCAACTCCCCGCTGCGCACCCTCAAGCGCCTCCTCAAGCCCGGCGGCACGGTCGTGTTCGTCGGTGGCACGGGCGGCCCGTGGTTCATGGGCACCGACCGGTGGATCCGCGCGATGGTCGTCGCCCCGTTCCTCGGCATCAAGGCGCGGCCACTCGTCCACAAGGACCGCCTTGACGACCTGGTGCTGCTCCGCGAGCTCATCGAAGCCGGCAAGGTCACCCCCGTGCTGGACCGGACCTACCCGCTGGCCGAGGCCGCCGCCGCGATCGAGGACATCCGCCACGGCCGCGTGCGCGGTCAGGCCGTCGTCACCCCGTAGTCCACGCCGAGGGCGCCGGCGGAGGCACGACCGGCGGGCGGTCGTCGCACGTGATCGTGTTCGGCAGCAGCCACGGCGCGAGCCAGCCGTCGTTGCCGCCGAGATCGCCCACCGCGAACTCCGACCCCGCCGGGGTGAAGTGGAACGAACCGCAGTTGTTCACCGGCACCGCGCCGACGTTGCGCGCGTCCACGTTCTCGAACGTCGCCGACCCGGCCGACCGCGCGCTCACCACCGACGTCCCGGTCCCGTCCACCCGAACGTCCTTGAAGCGCACGCCGCTGATCGAGTGGAGATCCTTCACCGACCACTCGCTGACGAACATGATCGCGTTGTACGTGTTGTCCAGGAAGTGGTTCCCCACCACCTGCACGTCCGCGTCGATGTCCCGCTCCAACGCGTAGAACCAGATCGCGCCGAGCCCGATCCGCCAGTTCAACTCGAACGTCCCGGCCCGCACAGTCGTGTTGTCCGTGACCAGAACCCGCCCGACGAACGGCTGCGCCCCGAACCGCGACCCGAGCTGGATACCGCTGCCCTCCCGCACCGGGTCCGCCACGAGGTTGCCCACGACCGCGTTGTCCGCGCCGCCGTACAGCGCGATCCCGTTGGCCAGCACGGGCGACTGCACGGTGTTCCGCTCGAACCGGTTGCCCGCGTTCTGCTGGTGCTCGGACCACATGGCCAGCCCGTCGTCACCCGTGTTGCGGATGAAGTTGTTGCGCACCAAAGAGCCCGTGACGCCCGTGTGGAAGTTCAGCGCGTCGGCGATCTGGTCGACCACGATGTTGTCGGTCACCCGCACGTTCGACATCGGCCCGTCGAACCACAGCCCGACCTTGGTGTGGTGGACGTAGAGCCCGTCGATGCTGGAATCGCTCATGGCGCCGCCGATCCCGTTGACCTGATCGGTGTCGATGCGCTCCCGCACGTCCCCTTCCAGCGCGAACCCGCGAAGGTGGACGTTGCGACTGCCGCCCTCCGTCGCCGGCCGACCGTAGAAGCCGACCCCGGTGTGCGTGGAACCGTCCGGCGCGGGCGTCGGGAGCGCGACCGAGCGGCCCTTGATCACGGTGTGCCAGCTGCCCGCGCCTTCGATGGTCACGTCGTCCACCACGATGTGCCGGTTGACCTGGAACGTCCCCGGCGGCACGTACACCGGGAGCCGGTGCCGCTTGGCGAACGCGATGGCGCGGTCGAACGCGGCGGCCGAGTCACGTCGGCCCGTCGGGTCCGCGCCGAACCGCAGCACGTTGGCCGCGACCGGGTTGACGTGCGGCGCTCCGACCAGTTCGGAGTCGAGCAGGTCGATCACGGTCCACTCGGCGTTCGTGCCGGCGGGAGCGGTGAGCCGGACACGGTCGCCCGCTCGGTGCGTGCGACCGAGCATGAGGCGCTGCTCGTCGTAGAAGTGGCTGGGGCGGAACGGCTTCTGGATGACCGGCACGGGCGTGGTCTGGGACGGCACGCACGCGCACTCGGTGATCCACCAGTCCGGGTGCAGCAGGTCGGCGTTCGGGTCGTTGGTGAACGGGTACTGGTTGTACAGCCACGCGTACTGCGAGGTGAGCGTCATGGTCTTGCGGTGCTTGCCGTTCACCGTCACGTCGAGCGGCGCGGTGATCCCGCCGCCGGTCGGGGCGTCCGGGATGCTGTAGCGGACGGTGATCGCGTTGGCGGCCTTCGGCAGGGTGAACTCGACGTGCTCGCCGGGCGCGAGCCGGACCGCCTTCCGCCCGGACGCCTCGGACGGCAGCGTGTAGGCGGTGCGGTCGGGGCCGATGACCGTGCCGGTGGTGGGCACGTTCTCCGCTTCCTGCTCGAGGAACGCGACGTCCGCGCCCCGGCCCGCGACCAGCCCCGGGTCCAGCGCGGCCCGCGTCACGACCGGTGCCGGCGTGGCGTGGCCGTAGCCGGTGACAACGCCCATGCCGACCGTGACCGCCGCGCAGACCGCGATCCACCGTCCGACCCACCGTCCGACCCCGCTGGAGCTCCACGACATCGCCGACTCGTTTCTCTCGCGCTGGCAAGGCGTCGTGACCCTAGGTGGGCTGTGCGCCGCATCACAAGAGTTTGGCGGTGAATTACGTGAATCTGTCAACGAGTTGCGTAATCAAGGTAGGGACTTGCGCAGGCTTACCGCAAAGACGAGCCCAACTCCGCCAACACCCCGTCGGTGAAGGGCGGCCACGCCGTCACGGCCCACCTGGCGAACGGCCGATCGGTCAACACGACGCACGCAGCGCCCGCGTCCGGATCGACCCACAAGAACGTGCCGCTCTGCCCGAAATGCCCGAACGTCCGCGGTGAACTGGTCGCCCCCGTCCAGTGCGGCGACTTGGCCGCCCGGACCTCGAACCCCAGCCCCCAGTCATTGTTGTTCTGCAACCCGTACCCCGGCAGCACCCCGCGCAGCCCCGGGTACGCCACCGACGTCGCCTCCGCCACCAGCTCGGCCGACACCAGCTTCGGCGCCTGCACCTCGGCCGCGAACCGGACCAGGTCCGACACGGTCGACCACGCGCCCGCCCCGGCGTGGCCGTCCAACTTGGACGAACTCATGCCCAGCGGCCCGAACACCGCCTCCGCCAGGTACTCCGCGAACGGGATCTCGGTCGCCGTCTCCACGAAGTCCGCCAGCACCTGGAACCCGGTGTTGGAGTAGAGCCGCCTGGTGCCCGGTGCGGCCATCACATCGGCCGAGTCGAACGCCAACCCGGACGTGTGCGCGATCAGGTGCCGCACCGTCGACCCCTCGGGCCCGGCCGGCTGGTCCCACTCGACCGCGCCCTCCTCCACCGCCACCAGCACGGCGTAAGAGGTCAGCAGCTTCGTCACCGATGCCAGCGGGAACCGGCGTTCGACCGGCCCGTGCGTGCCCAACACCTCGCCCCGCGCGTCGACCACGGCCGTCGCCACGGTCTCGACCGGCCACGATGACACCGCCTGCAAGCTCTCCATGCCGCAGACTCTGCCATGTGTCACCACGTGAGCTGGTCGTGCTGGGCACCTCTAGCCAGGTGCCCACCCGCACCCGGAACCACAACGGCTACCTGCTGCGCTGGGACGCCGAAGGTTTCCTGTTCGACCCCGGCGACGGCACCCAGCGGCAGATGGTGCGTGCGGGCGTCGCGGCGCACGACGTCACCAGGCTGTTCGTCACGCACTTCCACGGCGACCACTGCCTCGGCGTCCCCGGCGTCGTGCAGCGCATGTCCCTCGACCGCGTCCCGCACACCGTGCACGCGCACTTCCCGGCCGAGGGGGCGGAGTACTTCGGGCGGCTTCGGCACGCCACCTCGTTCCACGACGTGGCCGACATCCGCGAGCACCCCGTCACCGAGCCCGGCGTGATCGCGGAGGGCGTGTTCGGCCGGCTCGAAGCCCGGCGACTTGACCACACGCTGCCCGCGTACGGCTACCGCCTGGTCGAACCCGACGGCCGCACGATGGTCCCCGAACTGCTGGCGGCGCGCGGCATCCACGGCCCGGCGATCCGTGAGCTGCGACCGCCGCTGTTGGACGAGGTGAGCGTGCCGCGGCGGGGCCAGCGGTTCGCGTTCGTGATGGACACCCGGCTGTGTGACGGGGTGTTCGAGCTGGCCGACGGCGCCGACATGCTGGTCATCGAGTCGACATATCTGCACGTCGACGAACCGCTCGCGGTGGAGTACGGCCACCTCACCGCGCGTCAGGCGGCGACGGTCGCGGCCGAGTGCGGTGTGCGCAAGCTCGTCCTCACCCACTTCTCGCAGCGCTACACCGATCCGCGCCTGTTCCACGACGAGGCCGCCGCGGTGTTCGACGGCGAGATCGTGGTGGCCGCCGACCTGGACCGCGTGCCACTACCCCGCCGGCGTTCGTGAACCACCGGAATTGTCGGACCCCATCGGTAGAGTTAATGCAAGGGTTCCCCTTGAAGGGGACCTGCGCGGAGCTAACGGTGCTAGCGGAGCTGTTCGGATCCGGTCGAGAGGTTCCGGGTCTCGGCGGCCCACTGGTCGCGGACCAGGGAGTCGAGGTCCGACGACTCCGGTCGCCAGCCCAACGCCCGCAACCGCGTCGTGTCCGCACGCTGTTCGCGCACCTCACCGGGGTGCGCCGGCCGCCGCACGACCGGCACCGGTCGGCCGGTCACCCGCTCCACCGCCGCCAGCACCTCGGCCACGCTCGCCGGCGTCGCACCGACGTTGAGCGCCGCATACCCCTCCCCACACCGCTCCACCGCCGTCACGAACGCCCGCGCCACGTCCCGCACGTGCACGAAGTCCCGCACCGCCGACCCGTCGCCGAACACCTCCATCGACGCCGCCCGCCCGGCCGCCACCCCGCACGCCTTGGTGATCACGCGCGTGTCGTCGCGGTCCCCACCACCGGCGACGTTGAACAACCGCAGCGCCACCGCGCCCACCCGCCCCGTCGCGGCGGCCCACGCCAGCACGTCCTCGGCGGCGGCTTTCGAGGCCGCATAAGGGTTGGCCGGCGCACGTGGGCAGTCCTCGCCGATCACCGGCACCCCGGCCGTCCCGTACACGCCGGCAGTGGACGCCAGCACGAACCGCGGCGGCGGCGACCGGAGCAAGTTCGGCGGCCGGAGCAAGTTCGGCGACCGGAGCAGGTTCAGCGACCGGAGCAGGTTCACCGTGCCGCCCACGTTCACGTCGTAGTACCGCACCGGGTCCTCGAACGACTCACGCACGCGGGCGACGGCCGCCAGGTGCACGACCGCGTCGACATCGCCGAAGTCCCCGACCCCGTCACGCGACCGGACATCACCCGTAAAGGGGATGGAGGTGTGACCGGCGGCCTTCAGCTCGGCCATGACCACTCGTCCGATGTAACCGGTGGCTCCGGTGACCAGCACGCGCATGGCGACATCCCAACACGGGGCCACCCGATCGACGGTCATCAACTGGGTGCAAATTGCCCCTAAAGGTGTGGACCGCTGGGGCCGATACAACCCAAGTGAGTTACCCCCATCCAGCCATGCACACGAGCATCGAGGGCGTTCTCGCTGAGTACGCCGTGCGCGAGGCCAAGAGGCAGCGGTTCCTGGAGACCGCGGCGGCCATCGTGGCCGCCGCGCCGCCGTCGGTCGACGACACGCTCTTCGGCCTCACGCTGCCGTTCCCCAAGGCCAAGGGGCCGCGTGCTTTCCTGAGCCGGGTTGACCAGGTACTTCGAGACGCCGCTCGATGATCTCGCGCGGCCGTCCCTGAACCCATCGGCAAACTTCATCCGGAAGTTGCCCGACCGTGCTAGGCCGATCCCATCGCCTGCCTCTACAGTGCGTGACACCCGGCGCTCGCCGGCTGTCTCGTCTGCTTCTCATAAAGCGAGTTCTCGGCGATGGATCATGTCCTCTCCGCGCTTCAAGCGCGCCTTGGCACCCTGTTCGGCGACCGGCTGGTCGTGCTCGCGGGCGGCACCCGGCTGAGTAATCGCGCCGGTGAGCTGCACCAGCTCGGCGCCCGCCACACACTCGTGCTGTCGACGGACGACCACGCGCCGTTGCACGATTCGGAAGTGGCCCGCTGGGTGCCGCTCGGCATCGCCGGCGGGTTCGTCGCGGTCGAGCAGAACCGGCTCACCCGGCTGCTGACATCGCCCAACCGCAAGGTGCGCGAGGTCCTGGAGGACTTCGACCCGCGCGGCGAGGCCGTGGTGATCAGCACCCCGTACGTGCACACCCCGGAGTTCGCGGGCCGGCCGGTGCTCAACGCCCGCCGCCCGGAGTGGGTCGAGCTGGAGAACAAGACCACCATCGACGGGCTGTGGGACGAGCTGTCCGCCCCGCGCGCGCCGGCCATCGTGCTCGACCTCGACTTCGAGGGCCTGTGGGCGGCGACCACGCGGCTCGACCGCGGCGCGGGCGTCGTCTGGTCCGGTGACGGCCCGGCGATCAACGGCGGCGCGAACTTCGTCCGCCGGGTGCGCGACCGGCAAGAGGCGCTGGACGCGTTCGAGGTGCTCGCGCCCAAGTGCGATTTCGTCCGGGTGATGCCGTTCCTGGAGGGCATCCCGGTGAGCGTGCACGGGATCGTGTTCCCGGACGGCACGGCGGTGCTGCGGCCGATCGAGATGGTCGTGCCGCGCCGCGCCGGTCAGGCCCGGTTCCTGTACGCGGGCTGCGCGTCGTACTACGACCCGCCCACGTGGATCCGCGAGGAGATGCGGAACCTGGCCCGCCGGGTCGGCGAACGGCTGCGCGAGACGGTCGACTACCGCGGCACGTTCACCCTCGACGGGATCGCCACCGCCGACGGCTTCCTACCCACCGAGATCAACACCCGGTACGGCGGCGCGATGGTGTGCTTCGAGGACGCCCTCCCGCAGCTGCCCTTGGCTCTGGTCCAGGTCGCCCTGGTCGCCGGGCACGACCTCGGCGTGTCGTCCATCGAGTTCGAGGAGCTGCTGGTCTCGGCGGCCGACGACTACCGGCACGGCTCGGTCGGCGCGAACGTGCGCGCGGTTCAGCCGAACGAGATCGTGGAACGTCCGATCGTGTTCACCGAATGGTCGTGCCGGTTCGCGCACCCCGAGGAGACGCCGCACGGGTCGCTGCGGCTGCGCCCGTCACCGCTCGGCGCGCGGCTCGAGCTGGACTTCTACGCCGACCAGCTGCCGTTCGGCCGCCCGGTGGTGGCGCTGACCGTGGCCGCGTTCGCCCTCGCCGACCAGGAGTGGGGCACCGCGCTGGGTCCGCTGGAGCCGGCCGTGCCCGTCGCCGACGAGCAGGCCGCCGCCGCGGCCGCGGAGCCCACCGCCGTCACCGCGTGATCGTCACGCCTTCCTGGTCGTCGCCGTACGCGGCCAGGAAGGCGTACCGGTAGCCCATGATCTGCAACGTCACCTCGGGCGGCTGGTTGGGCGGGTACGCCTTGTCCCGGTAGGCGCGCAGCAGTTCCGGGTGGCACTGAGCGGTGGCGCGCAGCAGCGCGGGCGTGACCTCGTCGTCGTCCACGAGGTGCAGCAGCACCCGTGCGGCCAACGCCAGCAGCCGAGGCGAGCGGTCCGCGGACGCGAGGGCGTCCGCGACGTCCACCACGTGCCGCGGCACGACCTCGGGCACCGCGATGGCCAACGCCATCGAGCACGCCACCTTCGCGCCCGCCAACGCCTCGAAGACCTTGTGCGCGCCCTTGGCGACCTCGTACCTGGTCTGCGTGATCCAGTCCGGTGGACGGCGCGGCAGTTCGCGCCCGAGCGCGTTCCACCGGCGCCGGGTGCGCTTGCCGCCGTCGGTGAAACCCGCGCCGGCCAGCGCCATCGCGGCCAACATGAAAATCACCCGATCGCGGCTGTCCGCGGGCACCCGGTAGCTCGCGCCCATCTCGATCAGGAACGGCACCGCCCACACGCTCGCCTCGGACACGGTGTCGTCCACCAGCAACCGGTCGGCCAGCGCCTGACAGGCGACCTCACGGGTCACGCGCTCGCCGTGCACGACCCTGCGCATCAGGTCGTCCACGCCGGCCCCGTGGGCCAGCACCGACCAGGGCATGTCCTCCAGTCCACGCAACGGGTCCGGCCGTTGCCACGCAGGTGGGAGATCCATGGCGGGCAACGTACGCGATTCCGGCCGTCGGTACCGGTGGGATCACTCGCCGGTGGGTCGCGTGACCGCCGTACGATCACGCGGTGCCCGGACCCCCCTTCACAGTCGTCGACCTGTTCTCCGGCGCCGGTGGCATGAGCATGGGCTTCCAGGCGCACCGGGACTTCACCATCGTGGGCGCGGCCGACGCGCAGATCGGCAAGCCGTCGTCCCGGCTGGGGTCGTTGCGCTGCAACGGGATCTACCGGGACAACATCGGCGTCGACCCGTTGCAGGTGGACCTGGGCCGGCTGGACCCGGCCGTGCTGCGGCAGGTGTGGGGTCTCCAGCGGGGCGAGCTGGACGTGCTCGTGGCGTGCCCGCCGTGCTCGGGCTTCACCCGGATCGCCCCCGCCAACCACCTCCGTGACGACCCGCGCAACTCCTTGGTGGGGCGGGTGGCGGCGTACGTGGCCGAGTTCCGGCCGCGGGTGCTGGTGCTGGAGAACGCGCGCGAGCTGGTCAAGGGCAAGCAGCGGCACCACCTCGAGGGGTTGGCCGAGCAGCTGCTGGAGATCGGGTACGAAGTGGACGCGAGCACGCACATGCTGTCGCGCTTCGGCCTGCCCCAGTTGCGTGAGCGGGCGATGGTGGTGGCGGTCGACGACGGCGTGCCGCTGCGCACGTTGGAGGACCTGTGGCAGGGCTGGGAGGTCCGGCCGGGCGCGGTGACGGTGCGGCGGGCGATCGGCAAGCTGCCGCGGGTGGCCGCGGGCGAGGCGCACGCGGACGACGAGATGCACGTGTCGCCGTCGTTCCGGCGTGATCGTTCGCTGGACCGGATGCGGGCCATCCCGGCCGACGGCGGGTCGTGGGGCGACCTGGTGGGGTCGGCGTCGGAGCTGCTGCTGAACCCGGCCCAGCGCAAGATCATCGAAGAGGGCAAGTGGGGGTCCCACCCGGACGTCTACGGCCGGATGTGGTGGGACGAGCCGGCGCGCACGATCAAGCGGGAGTGCGGGCACGTCGGCAACGGGCGTTACGCGCACCCCGAGCAGCACCGGTTGTGCACGGTGCGGGAGATGGCGTTGCTCCAGGGGTTCCCGCGCCGGTTCCGGTTCGACGTGTCGGTGATCGGCAACGCCTACCGGCACCTGGGCGATGCGGTGCCGCCGTTGATCTCGTACCAACTCGCCTCGCTGGTGAAGTGGATGCTGACCGGTCAGCCGCCGACCGCGCGTGACCTGTGCCTGCCGGGGACGTCGTTGCGGGTGGGCGACATCAGGCCGGTCACGCCGTCCGCGCTGGTCGCCTAGATCACCGTTTGGCAACGGTGTGGCGTCGAAAAGGGACTTGAGCTTATTACGTGTCTTTTGTGGACGTAGCCGCTGAAGTGCGGAAATCGAGTTGTCCACAGGTATGTGAAGTTCCGTTTCGTCCTAAGTCGAAACGGGTGCGGGCGGCGCTTCGCGGTCGGAATGGTCCGCTTTTCGACGTCCACAGTGGACGGTCGAGGGTAATCGCCGCTGCTCGCAGGTGGTGATACGGAAAGTACGACCCACTCACGATCCGGGGTCGCCCGATCGGATAGTGTTCCGCCGATTCTGTCGAATCGATGTCGGAACCCCACGCGGAGGCGTTCCATCGTCCGGCAGTCCGCCGCCTTGAACTACACCAAACGGGCTACCTCGCGAGCCTCAAGGAGACACATGGCAACCCGGTTGACTCCGAAGCGCATCGGGGCTGCGATTCTCGGCGCCTCGATCATCCTGCTGACTTCGGCGCTGCCCGCCGCCGCCGACGCCGTCGTGGTGAAGCCGCACCCCGGTGCGGACGTCAAGGGCATGGGGATCTTCCTCGAAGGCAAAGACAAAGAGATTCACACCGAGTTGATCGGTCTGAAGATCATCGAGAACGGCAAGGACCAGACCGCCACGGCGTACTGCGTCGAACTGCCGACGGCGCTCGAGGACAACACGCCGCTCGAAGAGGTGCCGTGGGACGAGCACCCGAACGCGGACACCGACTTCAAGGCGAACGCCAAGTTCGTCAACTGGATCCTGCACCACAGCTACCCCACCCTCGATGTCGAGGCCGCTCAGGACGCCTTCGAGCTGCCGACCATCAAGGAGAGCTCGCTGATCGCCGGCACCCAGGCCGCGATCTGGCACTACAGCGACGGCGCGAACCTCAACAAGGACAACCCCACCGTCGAGGGTGACGACGTGGACGCCGACGTGCTCGCCGTCTACAAGCACCTGACCGGTGAGAAGAACGTCGGCCTCGAGCAGGAGCCCGCGCCGACCCTGGACATCAAGCAGGAGCTGCTGGAAGGCACGGCCGGCGGCGCGCTGATCGGCCCGTTCGAGGTCGTCACGACCTCCGACAAGGGTCTGATCCTCACCGCCGAGGTGCCCGAGGGCGTCGCCTTCACCGACAAGGACGGCAACCCGCTCCAGGTCGCCGAGGCCGGTCAGCTGAGCGCGCAGGCCGCGACCCACGTCAGCGAGGTGTTCGTCAAGGTCGACGCGGGCACCGAGCCGGGCGAGGTCGAGTTCACCGTCTCGGCCACCGCCAAGCTGCACCACGGCCGGTTGTTCGTGGCGCAGGACAAGAACAAGGTGACGCAGTCGCTGGTGATCGCGAAGCCGGCCGACGTCGACGTCAAGGACAAGGCGAAGGTCAAGTGGGTCGAGGGTGTCGTCACGACCACCACGACCACGGTGCCGACGACCACCACGACCGAGACCACGACGACCACGACCGAGGCGCCGACGACGACCACCACCACTGAGGCTCCGGCCGCCGGTGGCGGTGACGACGACCTGGCCAACACCGGTGCGTCGATCTTCGTGCCGCTGCTGATCGGTCTCGGCCTGCTGGGCGCGGGCGCCGGGGCGCTGCTGATCCTGCGTCGCAAGCGCGCTGCCTGATAGAACTGCTGGACGGTGAACGGCCTCTCGGGACTCCCGGGGGGCCGTTCACCCTTGTGGGGGGTGTCGTTGTGGTCCGATCGCGAACGCCGCAGGTACGGTTTGCCGCTGGGGACGCGAGGTCGATTCGGGTAGCCTGCGTCAGGAGTGCGAAGGAGCACCAGTGAACTTCGACGAGATCAAGAACAAGGCGTCCGAGTTGCTCGAGCAGAACCACGAGAAGGTCGACGCGGGCGTCGACCAGGCCGCCGAGTTCATCGCGGGCAAGTTCGGCCACGAGGACCAGGTCAAATCGGTGGCCGAGAAGGCCAAGGACATCCTTCCGGGTGGAGAGTGAACTCGTTCAACACGGCTGAGCGGGTCAACCCCTCCGGGGAGACCCGTTCGCCCGCCGCGCAGATGGTGACCTGGCAGGGTTACGACGTCCCCAGGCTGGAGCAGGTGCGCTTCCTGCTCTCGGAGCGCAAGCTCCGCGCCTCGGGCCGTTTGGTGACCGCCGGTCCGGCCGAGCAGTTCAGCGGGTCGTTCGAGGTGTCGGTGGGTGAGACCGGTGCGGTCACCCGCCTGCTGCTGCGGACGTCCACGGTGTCGGAGGAGCGGCAGATCTCGGTCAGCCGTTCGTCGGAGGGCATCTGGCTGGTCGACGCCGGTCAGGGCGCCGAGCGCGCGGACTTCGACGGCGCGGTGGACGTGGACGTGCAGTTCGCCGTCCTGTTCAACGCCATCCCGATCCGCCGGCTCAACCTCCAGCAGGAGGAAGGCGACCACGAGATCCCGGTCGTCTACGTGACCCTGCCCGACCTGTCGGTGCAACTGGTCCGCCAGCGCTACCGCACGGTGTCCCTCGGCGAGGACCGCGCGGTGGTCTCCTTCACCCACGGCGAGTTCGAACAGGACATCACCGTCGACCGCACGGGCCTGGTCGTCGACTACCCCCGCATCGCCTACCGCATCTGATCCCCGGCGCCTGGGACATCTGATCATCACATCGGGCGAGCAATCGCTTGCGCGTCGCGAGAGCGCGCAACGATCGTTGGGTGAGCGCACACGTCTTCGTCGATGAGTCACATCGATCCAGCTACTTGGTGGTGGCTGCGTACATCCCGATCCGGCAGCTTGTGCCGATCCGTGCGGTCATGCGCGGCTTGTGCCTGTCAGGCGAGCGGCGGGTGCATTTCCAGGCCGAGAGCGACAATCGACGGCGGAAGATAGTGGCTCGGCTGGTGGAACACCCGCTTCGAGTTCGTGTCTACACCGGACGCGGCCCGAAGGATGCGACGCGCGCCGTGTTGCTCCGTGAACTCGTCGCGGAAGTGCTGGACGCGGGCGCCCAGAGGCTTGTGATCGAGTCACGCGGCCTCGCCCGCGATCGCGACGACCGCCGCGAGATCGTCGGAACGCTCCAGCGACTTCGCGCGCCCATCGATGCACTCGCATACGAGCACTTCCAACCCCACGAGGACCCGGCGCTGTGGATTCCCGACGCCGTGGCGTGGTGCTTCGGTGCGGGAGGAGACTGGCGTCGTCGGGTCGAACCGCTGGTCGAGAAGGTGATCGACTGCGGTGATCTCCACCGCACAAGCACCCGGACAGCGCGAAACCCGGGCGCCCGTCGTCCGGCGGGATCCTGCCCGGGTTCACTTCCTCGACCTAGCGGCCTCGGCTGAGTGCGAGCCTAGCAAGTCATGCCCGGCCGCGCTGTCGCTCGATCAGGCGATCCCGGCGATCCCGGCGACCTCAGACCCGAACGGCGATCGCCATCCCCTGACCGACCCCCACGCACGCCGCCGCCACGCCGAGACCGCCCCCACGGGCCCGCAAGTGCCGGCACAGGTCGATCACCACCCGGGGCAGGGAAGCGCCCAGCGGGTGGCCGTACGCGATCGCCCCACCGTGCACGTTGACCTTCTCCCGGTCCACCTCGGGCAGGTGGTGCAGCACGGACAGCGCCATCGCGGCGAACGCCTCGTTGATCTCCCACAGCGACACGTCCGCCGCGTCGATCTTCAACCTCGCCAGCAGCTTCCGGATCGCGGACACCGGGGCCAGCGTGAACCGCTGCGGCTCCTCGGCCGTCACGGCCGATCCGAGGAATTCACCCAACGGTGTGATGCCCAACGAGGACGCCATCTCCTCCGTCCCCATCAGCACCGCCGCCGCGCCGTCGTTCAACGGCGACGAGTTGCCCGCCGTCACCGGCCCGCTCTCCGAGAACGCCGACTTCAGCTTCCCCAACCGCTCCACCGACGTCTCCGGCCGCACGGACTCGTCCCGCCGCACCGGCGAGTCGTTCGACAGCTGCACCGGGAACGCGAACCCGTCGTGCACCCCCGCGTCCCACGCCGCCGACGCCCGCCGGTGCGACCGCAGTGCGAACACGTCCATCTGCTCCCGCGTGATCCCCAACGCCACCGCGACGTCCTCCGCCGCACGCCCCAGCGGCACCGTCCACTCGGCCTTCATCCGCGGGTTCACCAACCGCCAGCCCAGCGCCGTCGACACCGACTCCAACCGGTCGGCGAACGGCTTGTCCGGCCGCGGCACGACGAAGGGCGCGCGGGTCATCCCCTCGACACCACCGGCGACCAGCAGCGAAGCGTCCCCCAACGCCAACGCCCGCGCGGCCTGCACGATCGCCTCGCCACCCGAAGCGCACAGCCGGTTGATCGCCACCCCCGGCACCGACGTCGGCAGCCCGGCCAGCAGCGCCGCCATCCGCCCGATGTTCCGGTTCTCCTCGCCGGCCCCGTTCGTGTTCCCCAGCAGCACGTCGTCGATCAGCGCCGGGTCGATCGACGGGTGCCGCCGCAGCAGCTCCACGATCGGCAACGCGGCCAGGTCGTCCACCCGCACGCCGGACAACCCGCCGCGGTAACGGCCGAACGGGGTGCGGGCGGCGTCGAGGATGAGGGGGCGCGACATGCGTCCCATCTTGTCACCGGCCGACGAAGAACGGGATGTAAGCCGAGGTGGAACGGGTCTCACCGGACGTGCCGAACATCCGCACCTCGATCATGTGCGGCCCGAGCGACAGGTCCGAAGTGGTCAGCGCGAACCGGTACCGCCCCGCGATCCCCGGCCCACCGGACGCGGTCGGCACCATGGCCAGCCGCTCGTCGTCCACCCGCACGCTGAACCCGGCCAGCCCCGCCAACGCCTCACCCGGACGCCCCTCCAGCACGAGGTCGAACACCATCCGCCCGCGCTGCACCGCCGCACCCTCCGGCACCGTCCGCCCGCTCGCGTCGAGCACCGTGCCGCTCGCCCGCGCCAGCTCACGTTCCCGCCCGTTCAGCGGTTCCTTCTCCACCTTCGGCCGTTCACCGGAGAACGAGCCGGTCAACTCCAGGTCCACGTGCGTCGCCTGCACCCGCAGCCCGGTCACCAGCGTCACGGGCAGCTTCCCCGACGACGTGACCCGCAACGCCTCCACGGGCAGGTCCGCCACCATCGGGTACGCCGCCACCGGCCGCCACGGCGCACCAGGCAGCGCGGTCCGCAGCGGCACCGTCACCCCGGCCACCGACACGGCGAACGACGGCGCCTCCGGTGACGCGTCGGTGTGCAGCAGCGCCATCCGCAACTGCCCGCCCGTCACCCCCGGCAACGCCTTCAGCGGCTCGGTCGCCGGGGGTTCGACCGCCACCCCGACCTCGACCTCCGGCGCGGGCACCCACGCCGGAGCGGAAGCCGGAGCCGCGTCGAACGCGATCAGGCTGATCGCCGCACGCTGCCCGGTCGGCCCGGCGACGGACACCAGCGCCGTCGCCTCACGCCACGCCGGCACGGCCGTGCTGGTCGCCACCACGTCACCGTCGAACACGACTTGGGTGCCGTCACGCCGGAACACCAGTTCCCACCGGTGGCTGATCCCCGGCTCCATCGCGGGCAGCGCGCGCAGCACCGAGGTCGGCGTCCCGGCGGGCACGACCACCTGCGCGGACGTCGTCCCGGCACTCGTCGCCACCCGCAGCCGCACCGCGTCCGGCGGCAGCGCGTCACCGCTGACCAGCGACACCGGTCCGGGCACGAGGTCCAATATCAGCTCGCCGTCGCCGCCCGGCGCGTCGGTCTCCACCACGAACCGGCCCAGGTCGTCCGCGTCACGCAGCACGAACGGCGTCCGCGACCGCAACGTCGCCGGAGCCGCCGCGCAGTTGCTGCTCAGCACCAACCGCCGCCCGTCGTCCTCCTGCCCGGGAGTCGCCCGCGCGCAGTTCCCCCGCGACGCCAACCGCCACCGGGTCGGATCGGGCGCGTCGGGCTGGTCGAAGAGGTCCTCCAGCGCGTACTCGCCGGAACGCACCGCTTGCGTCGTGCCGGAGCCCGTCGCGGGTGCGGACCGCTGCCCGAACGCGTCCACGGCGGACACCTCGACCTTGTACCCCCGCTCTTCCTCCAAGCCGTCGATCTGGACCACCGGGCCCGTGATCAGCTTGCTCCGGTCGAGCTGGTCGGTGCCCCACTTGACCTCGTAACCGGGCGCGTCACCGGTCCACCGCAGCTGCAACCGCCGAGGTCCGGACGCCACGGTCAGCCCGCTCGGCTGCTCGGGCGGCGGGCCGGCCGTGGGCACCAGCACGCCTTCGGCCGCGTACGGCTCCAGGGACGTCGGCGGCGGCGCGGACAGGCTCGTCGCGGCGACCGGCTCACCGACACCGGTGGTCCGCAACACCGCGATCACCCCGGCGAACAGCACCAACCCCGCGGCGATGAGGGCGATCCGGCGACGGTCCATGGCGTCAAGCTAGGTGGCGTGGTGATCGGCGTCACCATCTCGTTGCGGACCCGAGACCAACAAGCACTACAAAGGCCGGATCTCGAAGCTCTGTTCCTGCGACCGCACGCCCCACCGCTGCTCCACCGGGAGCACTCGCACCACCAGCTCGTGGCGGCCGGTGGACACGTCGGTCAGGTCCAGCAGGAACTCGTGCCGACCGCCGGCCGACCCGTTCGTGGGCAACATGACGACCTTCTCGCCGTCGAGGTCCATCTCCAGGCCCTTGATCGCGGCGATCTCCTGCGCCTCCGGGTCGGGCAGCTCGACCGTCACGCGGACCTTGCCCCCGCGTGGGAACGTGACGCCGCCCGCGGACTCGTGCAGGACGGACACGGTCGGCGAGGGGACCCTCGGGTCGGGACGTGCGCGGTCGGTGAGGCGGGGCAGCGGGCGGCGGGCGTCCTGCCCGTCGGCGACGACGAGGTGCGATTCGTACACCGTGACGGTGCCGTCGGACCGCAGCCGCACCTTGGGGTTCGGGTCCGGTGACGGCAGCGGGAAATCGGCGTAGACGACGGAGGCGCGGGTCGGGTGAAGCCCCCGGTCCGGCGGCATGAACACGGCCGGCGCGGACCGCGTGCCCAGCTCGACGGTGATCGGCGCGGCCCGTTCGGCGACCACGGACGCGACCACGCGCACCGACGACGCGCCCTCCAGCCGCGAGTTCGGCACGTTGCCGAGGGACGCCGCGCCGTCCTCCTGGATGCCGGGACCGAGCGGCACCACGGAGGACGGGACCGGGCCGCTCGGCGCGCCGCCGACCCCGAACATGTCCAGCCGGGTGTTCTGCGCCAGCCGGAACGCCAGACGCGGCCACGCCTCCGTCCACGGCACCACCACCGGCGCCCGCGCCACCTCGAAGCCGTCGCGGAACGCCGCCACCGCGTCGGGCAGGACGCGCAGTTCCCAGCGGTGCCGGACGCCAGGCGTCGGCGGCGGGAACGTGCCGGACAACGATGGCGGGTTGTCGGTGGACGGGACGTCGCTGACGAGGTCGAAGCGCGCGCCGAACGGCGAGACGCGCAGGACGACCGCGCCCGGCGGGAACGGTTCGGCCAGGGGGCCGAGGTCGTCGAACGGCTCGGGCAGCAGGGCGATCATCAGCTCGCTCTCACCGGGCCGGACGGCCGCCGGGCCATCGGTGCCGAGCACGACCCGGCCAATCGCGCCGTCCGGCTGGGGCATGCCGAACCGCAGCGGCACGTTCGACTGGAGGTCGACGCGGTCGCAGCTGATCTCCAGCCGCTTGCCGTTGAGCGGGCGCAGCCCGAGGCAGTCGGTGTTGCCGCCGTCCAGGACACGCCACCGGCGCGGGTTCAACGCCTCCGGGCCGTCGAACACGTCGACCGGCATCACCAGCCCGTCCATCCACGTGTCGTCGTAGGCGAGGCGGGGCACGGCGTTCGCGGTGGCCGGTTCGGACCGGTTGCCCAGCCCGTCCAGCGCGCGGACCTCGACCTTGACGTCGGCGTTCGCGTCGAGGTCGGTCAGCTCGGTCTCGGTGCCCTGGACCAGGCGGGTCTTGCCGCCCCAGCGCACCTCGAAGCCGCCGTAGCCGAGGCCTTCGGTGGCGGTCCAGCGCACCCGCAGGCTGGTCCGGTCCAGCGCGGTGAGGGTCAGGTCGGAGGGGCGGGCGACCCGCTGCGTGTCCGGGACGTACTCGATGCCTTCGGCCAGGAACCGCTCGAACGCCTTGGGCGCCGGGGGAGCGGATTCGTTGCGCAGCACCACGACCGCGCCGCCGAGGAGGGCTAAGCCGCCGACCAGCGCGATGAGTTTCCTCCGCTCCACCGGAGCACCCTACGGCGTGCGAGCGCGGGCGGTTGTGCCGTTCAGCCCAACGATTCGGCCTCCTCGTGAGCCCAGTCGCCGCAAGGCCGCGTGGGCGTCGGGCGCGGTCAGGTCGATGGTCAGGTCGGTGAGCGGCGGCTGGTTCTGGAGGGCCAGGCGGGCGGTGTGACCGGCTTCGATGGTCTTGGCCAGGCCGCCGGTGGAGGCGAGGGAGCCGCGGGCCGCGCCGAGCCTGCCGAGCGCGTCGTCCACGGCGTCCAGCAGGGCGCTCCGGTTGCCCTCGCACATCGCGCGGACGAGTTCCGGGCGGCTGCCGGCGACGCGCGTTCCGTCGCCGAACGAGCCCGCGGCCAGCGACAGGGCCAGCGGTCCGCCGTCCGCGCCGACGCTGGCCAGCACGGCGGCGAGCAGGTGCGGCAGGTGGGAGATGCGGGCGACGGCGGCGTCGTGCTCGGCGGCGGTGGTGGGTACGACGTGCGCTTTCGCGGCCAGGGCGAGTTCGACGACGTCGGTGAGGACGTCGAGGTCGGCCTCGTCCTCCGCGGTGACGACCCAGGCGGCGTCCTCGAAGAGGGTTCCGCTGCCCGCGGTCCAGCCGGAGGCGGCGGTGCCGGCCATGGGGTGGCCGCCGACGTACCGGGCGTGCGGCGCGACCCGTTCGACCAGGTCGGCGACCGGGCCCTTGACGCTGACCACGTCGGTGAGGCGGACGCCTTCGGGCAGCGCGCGCAGCACTTCTTCCACCGCCGGCATCGGCACGGCGACGACGACCAGCGCGTCCTGCTCGTGCGCGCGTTCGAGGGCTTCGGCGAGGCCGACCACGTCGTAGCCGTCCTGCCGGGCGGCCTCGGCGTCCTTGTCGGACGCTGTCGCGCCCCAGGCCACGCGCCCAGCGGCGGCTGCCGCGCGCAACACCGAACCACCGATCAACCCGAGCCCGACCACGCAGACGCTTCGCACGTCGCCCATCCTGCCGGCGCGGACCGCGGATTCCCTCCACCTGTCCACAGGCCCGGCAGTTGTCCACAGATCGGCGAACGCCCATCGCGCTCCCACCCCGACCTGGGCAAGGTCGAAGCCATGAACACCACCACAGCCCCGACCCGACCCCTCCGCGACTCCCGGACCGGCCCTCCTACCTCAGGGCGTCCAGCGCGAACGCGGTGTAGACGACGACTCCGTGCTCCATCGCGGCTTCGTCGAAGAGCACCCGGCTCGAGTGGTTCGGCTCCGCCTGGGCCAGTTCGACCCCGCGCGGGCAGGCGCCCAGGAAGGCGATCGCGCCCGGCACCCGTTGCAGCACGTAGGAGAAGTCCTCCGCGCCCATCAGCGGGTCGTCCATGTGGGCTGCCCACCGCGCGCCGAGGGCCGCCGTCGTGACGTCGACGACGTGCGGGCCGACGACGTCGTCGTTCACCGTGACGGGGTAGCCGGGCACGATCTCCACCTGCGCCGTGCAGCCGTGCGCGGCGGCGACGTGCTTGGCGACCTGCTGGAGTTCGCGGTGCACCAGCGTCCGGGTGTCCTCGGACAGCGTCCGGATGGTGCCCTCGACCAGGGCGGTCTCCGGGATGATGTTGGTGGTCGTGCCCGCGACGATCCGGGCGATGGTGACCACGGCGGGGTGGTGCACGCTGACCCGCCGGGCGACCATCGTCTGGAGCGCGCCGACCATGGCGGCGGCGGGCGGCACGGGGTCGATCGCGTCGTGCGGCATGCCGCCGTGGCCGCCGCGGCCCTTGACGGTGATGTGGAACGTGTCCGCCGAGGCCATCGTCGGGCCGGACCGGGAGACGACGACGCCGGACTGGAGCGTCGAGGTGATGTGCAGGGCGAACGCCTTCTCCACCGGCGTGCCCGCCGCGTCCAGCACGCCCTCGTCGAGCATGTGCCGCGCGCCGTGCTGACCCTCTTCACCGGGTTGGAACATGAACACGACCTGGCCGGCCAGCGCGTCCCGGCGGGAGGACAGGAGGCGAGCGGAGGAGGCGAGCATCGCGACGTGCGTGTCGTGACCACAGGCGTGCATGGAGCCGTCGATCTCGGAGGCGTAGGCCAGGCCGGTCTCCTCCTGGAGCGGCAGGGCGTCCATGTCGCCGCGCAGCAGGACGGTCGGTCCGGGCTTGCCGCCGCGCAGCACCGCGGTGACCGAGCTGCTGGACGTGCCGGTGGTCACATCGAGGGGCAGGCCGGACAGCGCGTGCTGGATGGCGGCCTGGGTCGCGGGCAGGTCCAAGCCCTGCTCCGGGTGCCGGTGCACTTGCCGTCGCAACGCCACTGTCCTGGGCTGGAGGGCTCGGGCGGCCTCCACCAGCCCGGTGAACCGGGGCTCCAGGGTGGTCATCCGTGCGTTCGGCAGAGTTGTGCTCATCCCACGATAGTGGCATCGCTCGGCCCCCCATGCCCGTGGCCGAGGCCCCCGTGCTACCGGGTACCCGGGCGTGGCCCTACGGTGTGCACATGGCACACGAGGAGCCGGTCAACGGCTTCGCTGTCGCAGTGGTTCGTGAAGACGGACGCTGGCGGTGCAGCAAGATGGACAGCTCAGCCCTGTCCGAGCTCGACGCGGCCATCACGGAACTGCGCCAACTGAGGTCGACCGGCGCCGTCTTCGGGTTGCTGGCGGTGGACGACGAGTTCTTCATCGTCCTGCGCCCGGTGCCCGGCGGGGTGTCGCTGCTCCTGTCCGACGCGGCGGCCGCGCTCGACTACGACATCGCCGCGGACGTGCTCGACCTGCTCCGGGTGGATCCGCCCGACGAGGAGGACGACGAGCTGTGGCCGGAGGGCGACCTCGCGGTGCTCGCCGACCTGGGCATGCCGCAGCACGAGATGCAGGTGGTCGTGGACGAGGTCGACCTGTACCCGGACGAGCAGTTGCAGATGATCGCGCAGCGGTGCGGCTTCGGCGACGAGTTCACCAAGCTGCTGGACAGCATGCAGGCGTGACGGCTCACGTGCCGGACGAGACCCTGGTCGAAGCCGCCCTCGAAGTCGCCGCCCTGGCGCCGAGGACCGGCGACATCCCGATCGGCGCGGTCGTCTACGCACCGGACGGCGCCGAACTGGCCAGGGCCTGCAACGCCCGCGAAGCCCTGGGCGACCCGACCGCGCACGCCGAGGTCCTGGCCCTCCGTGCCGCCGCGGCGGCCTACGGCGACGGCTGGCGGCTCACCGGCTGCACTCTCGCCGTGACGGTCGAACCGTGCACCATGTGCGCCGGCGCCCTGGTACTGGCCCGAGTGTCGCGCGTCGTCTTCGGCGCCTGGGAACCCCGCACCGGAGCCGTCGGCTCCCTCTGGGACGTAGTCCGCGACCGCCGCCTCAACCACCGGCCCGAAGTGGTCGGCGGTGTCCTGGAGGACCGGTGCGCGGCGCTGATGGAGTCCTTCTTCGCCGACATGTGACCCGGCATCCGACTCTGATTCGACGCCGATCGCCGTCACGCCGCACCGCCGTCACGCCGCACCGCCGTCACCCCGCACCGCCGTCACCCCGCACCGACGCGAAAGAGCCCCGCTCACCTGGTGGTGAGCGGGGCTCTCATCTGCGGTGGCGGTGGGATTTGAACCCACGGAGGCTTTCACCTCACACGCTTTCGAGGTCTGCGAACCACCGACCGGCACCGCACGTGACAACTGTTTGTGCAGGCCAGCGAGGTGCGGCGGTTGTCCACGAACACGCGCGATCGTCAGCGAACGCCACCACGAATGCAACCACGGTGAACCGCTCTGCCCGACACAACCATCCACTGTGGACAGCCTCCGGGCGCAAGGGCGGCTGTAGCCGGGGGGTGGCCGCTGTTGCGGCCAGTGTGTGTTCCTCAGAAGGCGTAACACCCGTAACCGCCGTAACCATGCAGGTCAGACGGTTACGGCCCGGTCGCGCCGCCGGTCACCGGTTACGGCTTGACCGACCCGGGTGTGGCCACCACAAGGCACCCGTAACCGTCTGATCAGCGCGGTTACGGCGGTTACGGGTGTTACGGGCTATGGGAGACAGGCAGCCGCCCCCACTTGAGCGGGGAAAACCGGTTGAGGTCCGCCAACGGCATGAGGACTTCCGGAACACCCCGCCTGCGCGGGGAAGACCCGCCCAGCCCTTTGGCTTCCACCGTGGGGTCCGGAACACCCCCGCTTGCGCGGGGAAGACCCGATCCGCTGCTCGGCCAGGATCGCCACGGCGGGAACACCCCCGCTTGCGCGGGGAAGACCCGCCACCACGCCTGAAGGTCCCGCCACCGCAGCGGAACACCCCCGCTTGCGCGGGGAAGACACTTCATACGCTGCGACTTTACCCCGCAGATGGCCGTTTACATTCGGTTCACTTCGGTCTCGCAAGTCGACGACCTTCGACAGAGCGCAACGGACACCCGGCGGTCCAGGCGCGACGAAGTCAGCCGTGATTGACAAGAGTGCTTCGTGTCCATCCCGCCGACCTGGCTCGCCCCAGCCACACGCGTCAGGGGGTGGCCGCTGTTGCGGCCAGTGTGTGTTCCTCAGAAGGCGTAACACCCGTAACCGCCGTAACCATGCAGGTCAGACGGTTACGGCCCGGTCGCGCCACCCGTCACCGGTTACGGCTTGACCGACCCGGTTATGGCCACCACAAGGCACCCGTAACCGCCTGACCAGCGCGGTTACGGCGGTTACGGGTGTTACGGGCTATGGGAGACAGGCAGTCGCCCCTTCGGCTACAGCCGTCTTCCTCGCTAAGCCACGCCAAGCGGACCTCTCGCCGCGTGTCGGCAACAAGGCACCCACCTGGCGGCTACCCGATCCGATCGGCAAGCCGCCTCACCTGCGCGCAGCGTTCGACGGCACACTGCCTGCGACAAAGGACACGATCTGCTCTGCTGCCACTGCGTAGCAGAGCTGGTTAGTCCCAGGGACCGTTCGGGCTGAGTGCGGGCTGATAATTGCTCCAGTGCAAGACCAGAGAGGGTGATCGGCAGGCAGTGGTTCAGGGTCGGTTACATCTAGTGCCGCTCGTAGCCGTCCGGCCTGAAGCTCGGTTACCAACGCAGCCGTATCCACAATCTGGCCACGCCCAACGTTGACCAACAATGCGCCATCGTCCATCGCACTGAGGAACTTCACATCGACCAAGTGGTGCGTCTCCTCAGTCAACGGTGCGGTTATCACTACGACGTTATGACCGCCAATCAGCTCAGGCAGATCATCGGTGGCGTGAACACCATCCCGCGCAGTACGTGCTACCAGAGTCGACACAGCATCGAACGCTGAAAGCCGCTTCGCCACAGCCATGCCGATGCTACCTGCACCGACGATCAGAACGCGCTTGCCTGAAAGGGTGTCCGCCTCGAAGCGTCGGTGAGCCCAAATGCCGTTGTCCTGGAATCTCACCAGCGCTGGCCACTGGCGAAATTGCGCAAGGATGGCCGACAGGACCCACTCGGACACCGGACCGGCGTGCGCTCCACGGGCACTAGCCAGCGTCACACCGCTAGCTACGTGGTCCGACCATTCATCCACTCCCGCCGAAAGTAGCTGAACCATTCGCAGGTTCGACAGTTGCCCCAGTAGGCGAATAGGCCGGTGGCTGCTCCGGTACGGTGGGATCAGGACGTCTGCTGCACTTTGCACATCCGTTAGCTTCGAAGCGGTCGGGTCGTAGGCGACCACATTCAGAGTCGGAATGGCGGACAGTAGCTCCCTGCCAACCTCGTCATCCTGCTCATTACTGACTAGGACCGTTACAGCGCTCACGACCAACCTTCCTTTGATCAGTGCGGACACAGCAGCAGGACGCCGATCACCGTTGAGTCATAACCATGCCGACCAGTTCGCGGGCCTGGCGTTGCAGGGGAGCGCCCGACGCACTGTTGTCAATAGTCGAGTGCGGCACCGGCGGACGGAAGCCGATGTCTATCGACGATACGTAGCTTGACCAGTTGTCCAGCTTGAACGAATCGCGCGCCGCACCACGATGGCGGATATAGGTGTGCATGGTTTCCGCGTCACAATGCACCCATACGATTGATAGCGTTGCACCCATGTCGATACACGACGCCTCTATCCTGTTCAGCCACGCGACGTCGTTAAACTCTTTGATGAACGGCGCTGTAACGATCGCACTGTTTCCGCATTGTACGTTCTCTGTCATTGCGTTGATCAGTGCTTCGTATTCGCGCGGACGAATTCGTGATACGTACTCCTCGGACTCTCGGTCGTGCGGCGACTGCCCCAGTAGTTCCAATGCGGCCTCTACGACCGGTCGAGTCAGCGTGTCCTTGTCCAACATGGACCAACCGGTTTCGCGCGCCAATACCCGACCAAGTTCCGTTTTGCCACTCCCGGCGTAACCGCCGACAAGCAGTACACGCGGCGAATCCGTCCGAACCTCGTGCCGTTCGGCCTGTTCTGGCGCATTAACGACACGCCCAGCCCGAGGCTTGCTAACGATTACGTTCTCACTCGCCAGAAGCTTCATTGCTTCGCTAATCGTGAAGACGCTAACTCCCCACTCGCGGGCAAGGTCACGCGTCGAAGGCAACGATTGGCCATCACGGAGTACTCCCGCCGCAATCTGGTTCCGGATGTTCCGGGCTACCTGCTGGTGCAGCGACTCCGCTCGCGCTACGCGAGGGCTCTGGCCTGACATGCCACCTCCGGTGCTCAGTCCCCGAGCCAGCAGCATACCAGTCACCTAACAGCGTCCCTGCGGGCGTTTGTGCAGGTAGATGCCCTTCTTGTGGCCAGGTTCGACCTAACAGTTGACCTGATGTCATATCAACTGTTAGCTTCCTCTCGTCGCTGGATGTAACGGCGACCACACGGAGAGGAAGACCCGATGCAGTTCGAGGAAGACGAAGCCCGGTTCAGCCCGGACGGGTTGACCGAAGAGGTGATCGACGCCCTGATCAGCGCCGTCGATGACGAGTTGGCGGAGATGCCGTCGCCGACGTCGCGGCTGGTGGACGGCCCGGCGTGGAACAGGTGGGGCCGCCGCTACGTGGAGCGCACCTTGTCCAGCACGGTCCGAGTCCTGGCCGTGTCAGACATGGTGTCCGCCGCTGCCGGGACGGAGGCCGCGTGATGCGCACCATCACCCACTCCACTGGTCCCGTTCAGCTCGCGTTGGACGTCGCGCTCGGCCACGTCGAGGTGCACTTGGAGGAAGGCCGCGACGTCGCCGAGGTGACGCTCTCGCCGATGGAGTTCGGCGACTCGACCGCCGCGCGGTTGATCGCCGACACCGAGGTTGCCGAGACCGCTGACCGGCTCGCCGTGCGGGTGCCGCGTCCTCACGGCGTGAACGGCGGCACGACCGTCATTCAGTCCCGTGGTGCTGTGATCCAGATGTTCGGCGACGTCGTCAACGTCGTTGGCGTCACGATCGTCAACGGCCGCGTGATCAGCGGGACCGGTGCGACCGTCGTCCAGACCGGGGGCGGTGTCCGTGTGGTCGCCCGCTTGCCGCTCGGTTCGACGCTGGCCCTGGACACCCGGACCGCGCCGGTCGTGGTCACGGGGCAGGTGCGCAGCCTGCGGTTCCGGTCGCTGGCCGGTGACCTGACCGCGAACCGCGTGGACAACCTCGACGTCGAGACCACCTCCGGTGACGTGAGCGTCGCCCGTGTGGGGTTCGCCCAGGTGCGCAGCGTCTCCGGTGATGTCGAGGTCGGCGCGGCCCGCGACGTCACGTTGACCACGACGTCGGGTGACGTCGACATCGCGGAGTTGGCAGGGACCGCGCAGGTGCGCGCGGTGTCCGGGGACGTGACGGTCCACGCGGTGGAGCCGTCCGGTGTGGACGCCCGGTCGGTGTCCGGTGACATCACCGTCAGCAGTGGCCCCGGTGTGCTGGTCGCCAGCAACACCCGCACGGTGTCCGGCCGCGTGCGCAACCGGACGGAGCGTGCGTGATGGCGGGCAAGACGTTCCCGTGGGTGCTGACCGCGTCGGTGCCGTGGGCCGATGGTCCGCAGTACACGCGGGGCACGCACGACGGGTTGCCACTGCTGTCCTACGGCTGCGCCCCTCGCGCCAAGCTGGCCACTTACCGGCAGTTGCGCGCCATGGGCTTACGGCCCAACGGGCAGGACCCGGTGGCGGTGCTCTACGTGCGGCACAACGCGTCCGGGAAGACGTCGTTCGCGTCGCTGTACCTGATCGAGAAGGCCGCTCCGGTCCGGCCGATGACACCGGCCAAGTGGACCGCGTTGGCCAAGGCCAACCTCGCCCGCCGCATCTGCCGCATCTGCGGCAAGGACCCGCTGTACGTGCTGCCGACCAGCACCGGCTTGTGCTGGCCGTGCTTCGCGGCCGAGACCGCCGTGAGCGACACCGTCGACTGCGGTACGGCCGACGACTGGGCGGAGGCCGCGTGATGAGCCTCCGACTCGTGTTCCTGAACGCCCCAGACCGGCGGCCGACTCCGGCCAAGAAGACACCGCCGGTCCGGGTCTCCAGCACCCATCACGTGAGTCAGGAGATGACCAGCATGTCCCACAGGACATCGCGTGACCAGACCAGTCCCCGGCGTGGTGTGCGCCGGATCGCCACCGTCGCGCTTGCCGTGACCGCCGTCTGGCTGGTCGCGGCCTGTCACCCGGTCACGGGGCAGGGCACCGACCCCGCCACCGTCGACACCCCGGTAGACGTCACCAGGGACGTGGAGTTCAGCACGTCGTGCGACGACACCGGTTTCGCCTTCGACATCGAGCCCAACACCCCGGAGGCGCGTGAGGCCGCACAGCGCGCCTGCCGCCGGATCCACGACGCGGTCGAGTCCGCCGACTGGCCGGAGGGCTTGAAGCCCACGGGACCTGTGGTGGTGGAGCGATGAGCGACCTGATCACCACCTACCCGTTGCCGTTCGTGCTGCTGGCCGCTCTCACGGTCGTGGTGGCGGTGCTGTTGTGGCGCGTTGTGGTGTCGGCCGCGCTGACCGCGTGCGCGCTGTGGGCGCTGGCCGCGCACGGCGGTAGCGACGTGGTCGTGGTGATGGCGCTGTGCGCGCTGATCACCGCCGCGTTCGTGGTGTTCCAGCCCGCCCGTTCCCCGCGCCGTGTGATGCGGCTGCGTCGTCAGGAGGTGACCCGATGACCAGTGCGTACCCGACCCCGGTCGACACGCTCACGGAGAAGGTCAAGGCCCGCGCGATCGAGCTGGGCGAGATGCCGTCCCGCAACAGGATCAAGACCGAGTTCAAGGTGGGTGCGCCCAAGGCCACTGCGGTGCTGGCCGCGCTCACCGACGCCGGGTTCGACCCGACCCGCCCGGAGGTCGCCGACGTTGAGGTTCCGGCCCGCCGGTTGCACGCTGTCCCGTCCGAGACCACGCCCGCCACGCCGGTGACGGAAGAGCCCAGGGCGCAAGCGTCACTCCCACTCGACACCCAGCCGGTGGCGGTCGACTCCGAGGTGACCGAGGTCGCGACCCCGGTCCAGCCGGACGCCGTGTCGGCCGATACGGGGGACGAAAGCCCCGCCGCGGACACGGCCGGCGCGCGGGACGAAACTCCGCCGGCGGGGAAACGTCACCAGTCGACCACCCCTGACGCCAGGGTGAAGCCGGTGCGGTCGTGGCCGCTGCTGTTGCTGGCGGTGGGCGCGTTCGTGGCCATCTGGGGTGGCTGGGTGGGTCTGGGTGAGCTGACCGGTTTCGGCCCGATCCGGCTGCTGCCCGGCATCGCGGACGGGTTCGTCATCAACTCTGCGATCACGTTGCCGATCGGTGTGGAGGCCTACGCGGCGTACGCGTTGCGGGTGTGGCTGTCCGGTGGCACCAGGTCGGTGAAGGCGCGCAGGTTCGCCCGTGCGTCCGCGATCGGCTCGCTGGTGTTGGGCGCGGCCGGTCAGGTGGCCTATCACCTGATGGTCGCGGCAGGGATCACCGTCGCGCCGTGGTGGATCACCACCTTCGTGTCGTGCCTGCCCGTGGTCGTTCTCGGCTGCGGCGCTGCCTTGACCCACCTGCTCCACGACCAGGACGACGACGCGGAGGTGACCCGATGAGCGTCACGACGACGATGGTCGGCACGCCCGACCCCGACGAACGGCCCGAGATGTCGGCCGCGACCGGCAACGTCTACCCGCTGCGCCCCACCGACTCCACCACCGCGCACACCACGGAAGAGTCGCCGGGTGCCGACGTGGAACGGGCACCGGAAGTCCTGGACGCGGAGTTGGTCGAGGACGACGCCCCCGCTGGTGAGCGGCCCGTGACGCTGGTCGACCAGCCCGGTAGCGCGAGCGATGGCGACTGGGTGGCGCGGCTGCGGGAGACCGAGCGGTTGCCGATCGTTCCCGGCTACCTGCGCACGGTGTCGGAGGCGAAGCAGACCGCAGGGTGGGTGGCGCGGCACTACGCGCACGCCACCGGCTACCACGCGGTCCGTGCGCCGCTGTACCTGCTCAAGCTCGCTGCCCGGTCCCCGCAGGGCGCGGTGCTGCTGCTGGCCGCGACCGGCCGGTGGGTCTCGGACGCGGAGGGCCGTCCACTGCGTCGGGAGATGGCGGTCCGGGGTGAGGCCGAGAAGTACCTCAAGCTCGTGCACGAGCGTGACGCGCGGGTCCGACTGCGCACGATCCTGCTGCTGGTCGGGTCCACCCTCGGGGTGCTGCTGTTCATGGTGCTCCCCGAGGTGACGCCGGGGTGGGTCACCTGGGTCTGCGGCATGGTTGCGCTGGGCATTCTCGGCAAGCTCGGCACCCCGGCGGACAAGCCCGTCGCGGGCCGTGCGGTGATCGGCGCGCAGGCCGCCAAGCTCACCTCGGACGTGGTGGTCCGGGCGTTGACCTCGCTGGGTATCGCCGGGATCAACGGGCCTGTCGCCAAGCACGGCCAGCAGGCCATCGGGTTCACCGCGCCCATCACCCGCGACGGACCCGGTTGGCGCGCGGACGTGGAACTACCCGGTGGTGTCACCGCGACCGAGGTTGTCGAGCGCCGGGAGAAGCTCGCGTCCGGCCTGGGGCGTCCGCTCGGGTGCGTGTGGCCGGAGCACAACGCCAACGGCCACCCCGGTCAGCTCGTGCTGTGGGTGGGGGACCGTGACATGTCCAAGGCCAAGCAGCCCACGTGGCCGCTGGCCAAGGGTGCCGCGATCGACCTGTTCAAGCCGCAGCCGTTCGGCACCGACGTACGCGGCCGGTGGGTCGAGATCGTGCTCATGTTCGTGTCCGGCGTCATCGGCGCGATCCCCCGCATGGGCAAGACCTTCACACTGCGGGAACTGCTGATCATCGCCGGGTTGGACCCGCGCAGCGAGCTGCACACCTACGACCTCAAGGGCACCGGCGACCTGTCCCCACTCGCCCTGGTGTCGCACCGCTACCGGGCCGGTGACGACCCGGAGGACATCGCGTACGCCCTGGCCGACCTGCGGGCACTGCGGGAGGAGATGCGCCGCCGCACCAAGGTGATCCGGGAACTGCCCAAGGACCTGTGCCCGGAGAACAAGGTCACGTCGGCGCTGGCGTCGAAGCAGTCCCTGCGGCTGCACCCCATCGTGATCGGCGCGGACGAGTGCCAGGTGTGGTTCGAACACCCCGACCACGGCGCGGAGTTCGAGGAAATCTGCACCGACCTGGTCAAGCGCGGCCCGGCCACCGGCATCGTGCTGCTCCTGGCCACGCAGCGGCCGGACTCGAAGTCCATCCCCACCCAGATCAGCGACAACGCCGTGTTCCGGTTCTGCCTCAAGGTGACAGGACAGACCGCCAACGACATGGTGTTGGGCACGTCGTCCTACAAGAACGGAGAGCGCGCCACGCAGTTCTCGTTCTCCGACAAGGGAATCGGTCTGCTCAAGGGCGTCACCGACGAGACCACCACGGTCAAGGGCGTCTACATCGACGGCCCGGCGGCGGAGACCATCGCGGGCAGAGCACGGGCACTGCGCACAGCCGCAGGGCTGCTCACCGGCTACGCCGCAGGGCTGGACACCACAGTGGACGACAACGACACCGCGTCCACGCTGCTGGCCGACGTGCTCACCGCGATGGGCGCGGCGGACAAGATGTGGTCGGAGTCCATCGTGGACGGTCTCGCCGACCTCCGACCCGCCATCTACGGGCCGTGGGCCGAACAGGACGGCAAGGGCAAGGCCATGCAGCTCTCGGCCGCGCTCAAGCCCTACGGCGTCGGCACCGGCCAGGTGTGGGGCACCGACCCCGCCACCGGCAAGGGAGCCAACCGGCGCGGCGTCGAACGCGCCCACATCACAGCAGCCATCACGGAGCGCGACGGCAAGTAGCCACCGCCGCTCCCTGCGGAACGGCGCTAGGTCTAGCACCACACCCCGCTAGACCTAGCGCCCCCGCTAGCACCACACAACACACCTGATCAGCGCCCTAGTACCTAGCGGCGTTGGTCTCGCGCACCCGAAAACCGACCCGGAGGCCTCCCGTGGACCCCCTCACGACGATCATCACAAGCCCGATCCTGCTGACACTAGTCGTCACGCTCGGTTACGCCGTGTCGTGCGCGGTCTGGCCATTCAAGCGCTGCCGCGCCTGCTCCGGCGCAGGTCACCACAAGTCGCGCGTCATCCGCGCCTACCGGCCCTGCCGCCGCTGCGGCGGCAGCGGGATGCGGCTGCGCATCGGCCGCAAGGCGTGGAACGCCTTCACCCGCACCCGGCGCAACCGCCGCGACCACCGACGCAACCCCAACTCACAGCGCAACCAGGGGACGTGACATGTGCCGTGCAGGCGGACGCCGCTGCAAGGGCGGCAAGACCAGCAGCCGCGCCACCCAGAGGACCCGTAAAGCCGTCTCCCGCGCCCGCAAGCACCTGCGGAACGCCACCGCCACCGGAGACCAAGCCGCCATCGACACCGCCCGGCAACGACTCGCCGAGGCACGCGACGCACACGAGAAGGCCAAGAACACCATGGGCCACAACGACATCCCAGACCAGCCGGGGGACGTGACCCCGGACGCCACCACGGGACAGTCGTCCACACAAGACACCGGCACCCAGGACCAGGGCGACGCCTTCAACCAGGTCGGCACAGTCCACGGCAACGTCTACACCTACGGCGACGTCGTCAACATCGGCGACACCACCAGGATCAACATCCGCACCGGCACCGGCCGCGCCACCACGCCCACCGGCAAGGACACCGACCGGGCCAAGCGCCGGTCGGAGCGGTCGACCCGCCGTGCCGACCGTGACCCGGACTCTGTACACCACGGCGACCTCGACCAACGGCGCAGCACCTACCACGTCGGCCGCTCGCAGAGCTTCACCGTCCCCGACGTGGACAGCGCCACCGGCAACGCCACCGTCGACAGCCAAGCCGACGTCACCCACCGACCGGCCGACACCCACCCCGCCGCAGGCAGCACAGGGGACGTGACCGGCAACGTCGACAGGGACGTCCGACCCACCCCGGCCAAGGCCGCAAGCCCTTCTCGGGGTGAGGGCCTGCACGAAGCGGCGCAGGCCGATCTACGTGCCCGTATGCGCAGGACGCGCGCCCGCAAGCGCGCCACCGGCAACGACACGTCCGACGACTGACGCACGGACTGACCACACGAAGCAGCTCACGCGGGGGACGTGACCACCCCCGTCCCTCGCGTGAGTCACCAGCCAACCCGCTCTCCGTCCACAGGAGACACAGCATGGATCTCCCTATCCAGGACCGGGACACGGTCCTACGCAACGCCCTGATCGCCGCTGAACAGGGCTTCCACGTCTTCCCGCTCCGTGTCGGCACCAAGCGCCCCGCGCTGCACAGCGAGAAGCGGTGCCCGCGCACCGGGATCTGCCGTGACGGACACCTCAAGCCCGAACAGCGCGCCACCACCGACCCCGACCGGATCCGCGCGTGCTGGTCGGTCGCCCCGTGGAACCTCGGTATCGCCTGTGGCCCGTCCGGGCTGCTGGTGGTCGACATGGACACGCCGAAGTCACCCGACGACGTGCCCCCGGACGGCTGGAGCCGGAGGGGGGCGCGGGACGGGCACGACGCGTTCCGGTTGGTGTGCGCCGACGCCGGACAGCCGGTGCCGACCGAGACGTTCACCGTCCGGACCGCGCGCGGCGGAACACACCTGTACTTCCGCGCCCCGCACGGCGTGCGACTCGGCAACACGGTCGGGGAGCTGGGCAACGGGTTGGGGTGGAAGGTCGACACCCGCGCGTGGGGCGGCTACGTCGTCGGCCCTTGGTCGATCACCGAACACGGCTCCTACTGGGTCGACTGCGACCTTCCCCCGGCCGACCTGCCCACCTGGTTACTCCACCGCCTCACTCCCAGGCCCGTAGCAGCCCGCACAGCGCCCGTTGTGAGCCGCACTGAGCGACTGCCCGCCTACGTGGACGCGGCTGTCAGGGGTGAGCGTCACCGCGTCGCACAGGCCACCTCAGGCACGCACATGAGCACCCTGTTCGTGGCCGCGTTCGCACTCGGGCAACTCGTCGGCGGAGGCCTGCTCCCCTCGGCTACAGCAGAGTCGGAACTGCTCACCGCCGCACAGCACATCGTCAACGGCGGCTGCGGCTGCACCGACCGCGAAGCGCTGCGCACCATCCACAACGGACTGCGCGAAGGCGCGACCAAGCCCCGCCACGCACCGGCCACGACACGGGGTGCGGCATGACCGGCCGTCCCGCGCACTTCACCGACCCGCGCACGCTGCTGGTCGCGTTGGAAGGCGGACCCAAGCACCGCCAGTGGTTCTTCTACGCGGACTGGTTGGCCGCCCGCGCCGCCACCAGGCGCGGCCGGTACTGGATCGGCCACCCCTGCGCCGCCGAACGCCGCTACCTCCCCACCGATCGCTACGCCACCAACCCCGACCCCGCCATCACCGACCGACACGGTCTCGCACGGGTGTGGATCTACGTCGAGCTGACGCGGTGGTGGAACTGGCAGCGCGAGTACTTCACCCCCGAAGAGATCGCAACCAACGCCAAAGCCCAGTTCGACCACGAATGGGGTGCCGCATGAGCCGCCCGCGTCTGCTGGACCTGTTCTGCTGCGCCGGGGGCGCGTCCGCCGGGTACCACGCCGCAGGGTTCGACGTGACCGGCGTCGACATCGAACCGCAGCCGCACTACCCGTTCCCGTTCATCCAGGCCGACGCCCTCACCGTGGACCTGTCCGGCTACGACGTGATCGCGGCGTCACCGCCGTGTCAGCGTTGGTCTCAGGCCACGCCGACCAGCCGACGCCACGACCACCCCGACCTTGTCGAGCCGATCCGGCAGCGTCTGCGTGAGGCGGTGGCCCGTGGTGACGTGTGGGGCTACGTCATCGAGAACGTCCCCGGATCACCCCTCATCGAGCCCATCACCATCTGCGGCGACACGCTGCGCCTGGGCGTCCGCCGACACCGGCTGTTCGAGTCCAACCTCGACCTGCACGGCACCCCGTGCCACCACGACCGCAGCGCACCGGCCGTGCCGGTCTACGGCTCCTACGGCCAACGCAGAGGACGAAACCCCGTCGACAGGGAACCGTCACGAAACCCCGGCGCCGGGGATACGTCACCCGGCACCCCGACCGAGACAGGCCGGATCGCGATGGGAATCGACTGGATGCCCTGGCCCAACCTCACCCAGGCCATCCCACCCGCCTACACGTTCTGGCTCGGCACTCAGCTCATCGGCCACGCACGACGCCACACCAAGCCCGTGACGGAAGCGCCCAGGGCGCTTACGTCGTCGCCCAGGGCGCTTACGTCGTCGCCCAGGGCGCAAACGTCACCCCGTGGCGAAACGCACCGGTGGGAAGCGTCAGCACGTGACGCATCCCCCGCAGACGCAGGTGACCAATCCCGTGAGCTCAGGGGTTCCGTCACCACCCGCAACTGCCACTGCGGCAAGCCACTCACCCGCCCCGCCACCGGCCGGTGGCCACGCCACTGCTCCCAAGCCTGCCGACAAGCCGCCTACCGCGCACGCACAAAGGAGAACGTCGCATGACCGCCGCGCTACGTGCAGTCCCGACCGCACCCCCTCTGCCCGGTCACGTCATCCTCGACCAGGTCCGCGACTTCGTGGCGCGCTTCTCCGCGTTCCCGCACGAGCACTGCGCCCCGATGCTCGCGCTCTGGTACGCGCACACCTGGGTCGCCGACGCCTTCTACATCACGCCCCGGCTGATCCTGTCCTCACCGGAACCAGGATCGGGCAAGACCCGCGTGCTGGAGATCGCACAGCACCTCACCAGGGAACCCGAGATGACCGCCGGAGGATCAGCCGCCGCGCTCGTCCGCATGGTCGCGGCCGGACCGATCACCGTCCTCATGGACGAGGTGGACACCATCTTCGGCGCAGGTGGTGGGGGCAACGAAGACGTCCGCCAGATGCTCAACCTCGGCTACAAGCGCACCGCCACCGTGCCGAAGACCAAGGGCGACCCGGCAACCGGGTTCACAGTGGAACGCCTCCCGATTTTCGCGCCAACCGCGCTGGCAGGACTCGCCGGACGGATGCCCGACACCATCACCACCCGCGCCATCACCATCCACCTGCGCCGCCGTCGCCACGACGAAAAGGTCGAGTCCTACCGGGAAGCAAAGGTCATCCGGCAGGCCGAACCGATCCGGGACGCGCTGAGCACCTGGGCGACCGGCATCGGTGAACGGCTGGTCGATGCGGAACCGCAGATGCCGCCCGGTGTGGACGACCGACCGGCCGAAATCTGGGAACCACTGCTGGCGATCGCCGAGGAAGCGGGCGGGCACTGGCCGACGACCGCGCGGGCCGCGTGCAGCCACTTCGTGTTCGACCAGAAGACCACGCCCTCACTCGGTGTCCGCTTGCTGGCCGACCTCCGGACGCTGTTCACAGCGGACGGCACGGACAGGATGCACAGCGCCGAAATCGTGGCGCGCCTCCGCGCAATCGATGACGGCCCGTGGTCCGACGTGAACGGAAAACCGCTCGACGCACAGCGACTCGCCAAGGAATTGAGCCTCTACCAGGTAGCTCCGTTGACGTTCAAGCACAACGGCATGAACGCCAAGGGCTACGTCGCCTATCCCACCTTCACCCAGGTGGAACAGGTCGGTTTGGCGGACGCCTGGTCGCGTTACCTGCCCGCTGAGATTCCCGGAGGTGCCGAATGAACAGGGATGGTCGCAACGCCGAAATCGCCGATCTGATCGCACGATTGACGGTCCTGATGACGGCTCAACCGGCGGTCGAGGTGCCCACACAGCGGTCGATGCCGACACGCGTTCTGCTCACCGTTGAGGAAGCCGCTGAGCGACTGGGTATCGGCAAGACGAAGGCGTATGAGCTGGTGAAGTCGGGGGACCTCGAATCGGTATTGATCGGCCGTCTGCGCCGAGTCCACGTGGACTCGATCGACCGTTACGCCGCTCGGCTGGTCGCCGAGCAGACCTCTACCCAACCGGCTGCGTAGGAGACCAGGTGCCGCGCGAGAAGAAGACTCGAAACTCCAACGGTCGATCGAGCATCTACTACAGCGAGAAAGACAAGTGCTGGCACGGCTACGTCACGGTCGGAGTCAAGGACAACGGCAGGCCGGACCGTAGGCACGTCCGTGGTCAGAGCCAGTCCGAGGTCACTGACAAGGTCCGCAAGCTGGAGAAGGAGCGGGACGAGGGACGCGTCCGGAAGGCGGGGCAGAACTGGACCGTTGAAACGTGGCTCAAGCACTGGCTGGACAACATTGTTGCCCCGCCGGTCGTCACGGAGAACGCCTACAGCGCGTACGAAGTGGCGGTGCGCGTTCACCTGGTGCCCGGAATCGGCGCTCACAGGCTGGACAAGTTGCAGCCGGAACACCTCGAAAAGCTTTACCGCAAGATCATGAAGCAGAAGACGAAGTTCGGTCCGACCACGAGCGCGGCAACTGTGCACCAGGTCCACCGGACCGTCCGGGCTGCGCTAAACGTCGCCGTGCGGCGGAAGCACTTGACCGGGAATCCGGCGTTGGAAGCCAAGGCACCGAAGGTCGAGGAAATCGAGGTCGAGCCGTACACCGTGGAGCAAGTCAAGGCGCTGTTGGAGACAGCCCAGAAGCGACGCAACAGTGTGCGGTGGGCTATCGCGTTGGCGCTCGGACTTCGGCAGGGTGAAGCACTCGGCTTGCGCTGGTCGGACGTGAATTTGGAGGTCGGGACGCTCACGGTCCGTCGGAACAGGCTGCGCCCAAAGTGGCAGCACGGGTGCGCCAGGCCGTGCGGCAAGAAGTACGGCGGGTACTGCCCGAACAGGGTTCCGGTCCGTCCCGAGACGGCAGGGACGAAGTCGGCCGCAGGTAAGCGCGGGATAGGTCTGCCGGATGAGTTGGTGAGGCTGCTCAAGCTTCACCAGGCCGAGCAGGACCGGGAACGGGAGAAGGCTGCCGACCTGTGGACTGACACCGGCTATGTGTTCACCACGCCGACCGGCGCACCGCTCAACCCGCGTTCGGATTACGACGAGTGGAAACGGCTGGTCGAAGCCGCGAACGTGCCGGACGGCCGTCTGCACGACGCCCGACACACCGCAGCAACGGTGCTGCTGCTGCTCCGGGTCGCCGAGCGGACCGTGATGGGCATCATGGGTTGGTCGAACACCGCGATGGCAGCTCGGTACCAGCACATCACCGCCGCGATCCGCCGGGACGTGGCGGAGCGGGTCGGAGGGCTGCTCTGGAAGCCCGCCGAGGAGTCGTCGGAGACCACCGACGACGGTGACGGGGGAGACGCCACCGGGGAGCCCGCACCGGCCGCGTAGCAGGGCAATTGCCACCAGGAATGCCACCGAACGTCAGAGCCCCGGTTGCCATGATCGGCAACCGGGGCTCTGAGCAGCGGTGGCGGTGGGATTTGAACCCACGGAGGCTTTCACCTCACACGCTTTCGAGGCGTGCTCCTTCGGCCGCTCGGACACGCCACCGCCGAGAACAATACAAGACCGCCGCGGCCGGGCCTAACGGGGGTCGGGGTGGTGGTGAGGGCTGGTCGGAGCAGTTGGCCTTCGCCGAGTCGGCGACGCCGGTGATCCGGCGGAGATCGCACGGTCGGCGGATTTCCTTCGTCCAGAAGGGTGAGCCGGTGGAGCGGGAGGTTCGACGCTCGGCGCGAAGGTATCCGCGTGCCCTGGCAGAGAACCGACCTGTGAAGGAAGAGGCACAGCACATGAAGACGGCGAAGGCTCTCGTGGTGGCGGCGGTGCTCGGCACGACGTTGGCAGGCGCTCCGGCGTTGGCGGACACGAGCGGGACGGGTGCGTCCGTCGGTGTGGTCGCGGCACAGGAGGAGCGGCACGACGACGGCGGCGGCGGCAACTACTGGGGCCTGCTCGGCCTCCTCGGGCTCTTGGGCTTGGCCGGTCTCGGCGGCCGCAAGCAGCACGCACAGCCCGGCACGGTCACCGATCGTCCGGTCACCGATCGCTGAAACGGCCGTTAAGCCGACCTTCGAGCCCGGTGGTGGGTGATGCGTTTCGGGAACACGGAAGTGCGTTTCATGGGCGGCGGCGCCGGGTGCCTCACGATGCTGCTGGTGTCCATCGTGATCTCCGTCCTCCTCACGGTGCTGCTCAACGTCCTGCTCTGAGCCGCGAACGCACATGGGCGCCGATCCGAGCCTCGTCAGGCCGGGTCGGCGCCCCTGTCGTGCGTTCCGTGCCGAGCCGGCGCTGGGAGGGCCACCGGGAGGGCACGGCCATGACCCTACCCTATTCTCGAACACACGTTCGAGTGAAGGGCAAGGGTCAACAGTTAGTGACGGTGTCTTCCGCCGTTCACTCGATCCGGGGAGGATGCGCGCACCCGCCAAATACGGAGGACCCGTTGAGATCTACCCCGCTCCGCGTCGGACTGGCCGTCACCGCCGCCTCGGCCGTCACGCTCGCCCTGGCGACGCCGATCCACGCGGCACCCAGTCCGGACGCGCTCATCGCCGAGGTCTACGGCGGTGGCGGCAACTCCGGCGCGACGCTGACCCAGGACTTCGTCGAACTGGCCAACGCCGGCACCGCGCCGGTGAACGTCGACGGCTGGAGCGTGCAGTACCTGCCGGCCAGTGCGAGCGCGACCAGCCAGTGGCAGGTCACCCCGCTGACCGGCGCGATCGCCCCCGCCGGCCGCTTCCTGATCGCCCAGTCCAAGGGCGCCGGCGGCACCGTCGAACTGCCCGCGCCGGACGTCACCGGCACCATCGCCATGGGCGGCTCCGGCGGCACGATCGCCCTCGTCACCGAGACCACCGCGTTGACCTGCAAGACGGCCGCGGACTGCGCCGCCGACACGCGCGTCCGCGACCTGGTCGGCTACGGCTCGTCCACCGTCGTCCGGGAGACCGCGCCGACCGCGAACCCGAGCAACACGACCTCCGCCGCCCGGGCCGCGCTGACCGACACCGACAACAACTCGGTCGACTTCACCGTCGGCGCGCCGACCCCCGTCAACGCCGCCGGCCAGGGCCCGGGCAACCCCGATCCCGACCCGGAACCGGAGCCCGGCGACAAGCGGATCCGCGACATCCAGGGCACCACCCGCATCTCGCCGCTGGTCGGCCAGAAGGTCGCCGGCGTCCCCGGCGTCGTCACCGCGACCCGCTCGTTCGGCGACCGCGGCTTCTGGATCCAGGACACCGCCCCGGACACCGACCCGCGCACCAGCGAGGGCGTGTTCGTCTACACCGCCGCCCTCGCCCCGACCGTGGAGCCCGGTGACGAGGTGCTGGTCTCCGGCGCCATCGCCGAGTACCGGCCCGGCGGTGACGCGGCGAGCAACTCCAACCAGACGCTCACCGAGATCACCGGCGCCACCGTCACCGTGAAGTCCAAGGGCAACGCCCTGCCGGCGCCGGAGACCCTGAACCCCCCGGCCGGCTACCTGCCCACGGCGGGCGGCGGCAGCATCGAGGCCCTCCCGCTCGACCCGGCGACCTACGGCCAGGACTACTACGAGTCCCGCGAGGGCATGTACGTCCAGGTGAACGACGCCCGCGTGGTCGGACCGACGAACAGCTTCGGCGAGAGCTGGATCACCGCCAACGCGACCCAGAACCCGACCCCCCGCGGCGGCACGATCTACCTCGGCTACGACCAGCCCAACAGCGGCCGGATCAAGGTCAAGCCCGCCGCCGCCACGCCGCAGACCAGCAACGTCGGCGACGTGTGGCGCGGCACGACGGTCGGCAACGTCGAGTACACCAACTTCGGCGGCTACACCCTGGCCACGAAGACGGTCGGCGAGCACGTCTCCGGCGGCATCACGCCGGAGGTCACGGACGCGCAGCGCATGCACGAGCTGTCGGTGGCCACGTACAACGTGGAGAACCTGGCCGCCACCAACGACCAGGCGAAGTTCGACCGCCTCGGCGCCGCCGTCGTGAACAACCTCAAGAGCCCGGACGTGGTGGTGCTGGAGGAGATCCAGGACGACAACGGCCCGACCGACGACGGCACGGTGGCGGCGGACGCGACGTTCGCCAAGTTCACAGAGACCATCGCGGCCGCCGGCGGTCCGCGCTACCAGTGGCGCCAGATCGACCCGCAGAACAAGCAGGACGGCGGCCAGCCGGGCGGCAACATCCGGGTGGCGTTCCTGTTCAACCCGGCGCGGGTGTCCTTCGTGGACCGTCCGGGCGGCGACGCCACCACGGCGGTGTCGGTGGTGCGCCAGCACGGCCGGGCCGCGCTGTCCGTGTCGCCGGGCCGCATCGCGCCCGCCGACCCGGCGTGGGAGTCCAGCCGCAAGCCGCTGGCCGGCGAGTTCAAGTTCCGCGGTCGCACGGTGTTCGTGGTCGGGAACCACTTCGCCTCCAAGGGTGGCGACCAGGCCATGCACGGCCGTTACCAGGAGCCCGTGCGCGGTTCCGAGGTGCAGCGGGCCGAGCAGGCCGCACTGCTGCGCGGCTTCGTGGACCAGGTGAAGGCGGTCGACCCGGGCGCCAACGTGGTCCTCGCGGGTGACATCAACGACTACCAGTTCTCGCCGGTCGTCAAGACACTGACCGGCAAGGGCGACGTGGTGGCCCTGATCGACACCCTGCCCGCGGCCGAGCGGTACAGCTACGTGTTCGAGGGCAACTCGCAGACCCTGGACCACATCCTGATCAGCGCGAACATCACCCGGTACCGCTACGACGTGGTGCACATCAACGCCGAGTTCGCCGACCAGGCGAGCGACCACGACCCGCAGGTCGTGAAGGTGCGCCCGAGCACCGGCAACGCGAACGTCGACCGGCTGCTGTTCCAGCTGGAGGACTTCGTCGAGCACCTGCCTCGGTCGTAGACCTGAGCAGCGGGAAGGCCCCCTCGGACATCGCGTCCGAGGGGGCCTTTTCCGTTGTGTCGGCCGGGCGTCAGTTCCGAACGGGCGCCGCGGGCGCGCTGGTCGGAACGGGCTCGGGCCTGGCCGTCGTGCTGGGGGCGGCGGTGGTGCTGGGGGCGGCGGTGGTGCTGGGGACGGGCCTGGTGGTCACAGTGGGCCCGGGGGTGACGGTCGGCTCAGGCCGGGTGCTGGCGGTGGGTTCGGGCATGGCAGTGGTGCTCGGCACGGGCTTGGTGGTGACGGTCGGCTCGGGCTTGACCGTGGTGCTCGGTACCGGCTTGGTCGTGGTCGGAGGCGCGGGCGAGTCGGTGCACCGCGCCTCAGCCGGCAGGTTGGCGTAGTCGTCGCCGACGAAGTAGATGGCGCTGGACCACTGGCTGCCGCCGTCCTGCCTGCCGACGTTCAGCCAGACGTCGTTGGTGTAGCCGAAGTCCGTGACCGACTCGCCGTGCACCCAGCAGTAGACCCCCGTGGTCGTGCCTGCGGGGATCTGGCCTCCCGCGGCGGGCAGGCACGCGGTCGAGGGGCAGATCCGGACGTTGACGGCGTGCCACGTGGTGGCCCGGTACGACGGCGCGCCACTCGCGGCGACCTCGGTTGCGGGCTGGGCCAGTGCCACGGCGACGCCGGCGAGCAGGCCCGAAACGGCCAGTGACGCGGCGACGGCCGTCTTGACGATCCTCATGCGCATGTCCTCCCAGTGGTCACAGTCGATCACTCGGTACACGCGTTCGGTGATGTTCCGCGTTGCATCGGAACCGGGAAAAGCAGCAGGGCCCCGGTCACCTGACGGTGGCGGGGCCCTGATCTGCGGAGGATACGGGATTTGAACCCGTGAGGGGGTTAACCCAACACGATTTCCAGTCGTGCGCACTAGGCCACTATGCGAATCCTCCGCCGCAGAGACTACCGGAGGGCGGTGGCGCGACCCAAAACGGGTGGTCGTCGGACGGTGCATCGGGTGTCGATAGGTTCGGTTAGGCTTGCCTAATGAAGCAAGCTCTGGTGGTCGCCCTGTCCGCTCTGCTCTTGGCCGCCTGCGGTAGTGGCGGTGGGAATACCGAGTCGACGACGACCGGGGTCACGGTCGACACGCGGTTCGGTCCCGTGACGATCGACAAGCCGCCGACGCGGGTCGTGGCGCTGGGCTGGTCGGACGCGGAAACGGCGCTGGCGCTCGGCGTGCGGCCGGTGGGCGCGAGCGACTGGCTCGCGTTCGGCGGCAAGGGCGTCGGCCCGTGGGCGGAAGGGCTGTACCAGGAGGCCCCGAAGCTGCTCGGCACCACCGAGATCGACTACGAGGCCGTCGCCGCGCTCCAGCCTGACCTCATCCTCAACACCCGCTCGGACAACGACGAGAAGAAGCACGAGACGCTGTCCCGGATCGCGCCCACCATCGCCGCGCCGAAGGACGTCATCCCGTACGGCACGACGTGGCGGCAGCAGGTCGAGTCGGTGGCGAAGGCGTTGGGCAAGGTCGCCGAGGGCGGCAAGATCATCGCCGACCTGGACGCGAAGTTCGCCGCCAACAAGAATTTCGACGGCCGGACGACCGTCGTCGGCGCGCACTTCGACGGCAAGTTCGGCGCGTACGTCTCCGGTGACGCCCGCACGGACTTCATGAAGGCCATCGGCTTCACCCCGCGCGAGGACGTCGAGGCCCTGGCGTCCGGCACGTTCTACGTGGACATCTCGGCCGAGCGGCTGGACCTGCTCGACGCCGACCTGACCGTGCTGTTCCCCATCGGCGGTGACGCGTCGGCGCTCAGGGCGAACCCGCTGGTGAACGAGAAGGCGTTGATCCTGGAGGACAAGAACCTGGTCAACGCCTTCTCCAGCGGCTCGTCACTCGGCATGGCCTACGCGCTCGACCACGCCGTGCCGCTGTTCACCGCCGCGATGGGCCGGTAGGAACTCAGCAGAACCAGCCGTCGGCCACCCAGCCGTTCGCGTTGATGTGCCCGTAGGCGAAGCCGTAGATGTAGTTGCCGGACTTCGGGCCCTTCACCAGGAACGTCTGGCCGCGGTAGAGGGTGCCCATCCACGGGCCGTCGTGGGGGGCGGTGCGGACGTAGAGGTCGTTGGCGCACACGGTTTCCCGTTGGCCGATGGCGCCGTTGGCGGCCTGCGCGGGGGTCGCGGTGGTGACGAGGGCGACCACGGCGATCAGCGCCGCCGCTGCTTTCACCACGAGTGCCCTCACCACGAGTGCCCTCACCACGAGTCGTAGCCCCCGATGCACTCGATCCTGATGTAGCCCCAGTCGTTGGGGCCGTAGTCCATGCTCGCCGCCCAGCCGTTGTAGACGGGGTGGGCGCCGGGCGTGTGGCCGATCTTGTTGCCGTACGTCAGGGTCCGCTTGAACTCGACCGGGCCGACCGCGTGGTTGTAGTTGCCGTAGAAGCTCGCCGTCTGGCAGACGACGATGGCGTGTCGGGGCGGGACCGGTTCGGCCGCCGCGGTGGTGGCTCCGAGCATCAGGGCGGTGCACGCGAGGACGAGAGCCCTCATTTGGTTCCTCCTTCACCGGGTAGTGCCACTAACCGGTGAAAGTTTCCCGTGCGTGGAGTGGGGGCGGACAGGGCCGGAAGGGCGACCGGCTACACTTGAGGCGGACCTCGTGCGGCACATATCTCGCGAACCTCCCCAGGGCCGGAAGGCAGCAAGGATAAGCGGGCTCTGGTGGGTGCACGGGGTCCCCTTTCTTTGTCGGACCCTCCCGGTAAGGTCGCCGACGTGGCGCTCGCCCTCTATCGCAAGTACCGTCCGGCCACCTTTGGCGAGGTGGTCGGCCAAGAGCACGTCACCGATCCGCTGCGCACCGCCTTGGGCGCCGGTCGGATCAACCACGCCTACCTGTTCTCCGGGCCGCGCGGCTGCGGCAAGACGTCCAGCGCCCGCATCCTCGCGCGCTCGCTGAACTGCGTGAAGGGCCCCACGCCCGACCCGTGCGGCGAGTGCAACTCGTGCGTCGGGCTGGCGCCCAACGGGCCCGGCAGCGTGGACGTGGTGGAGCTGGACGCGGCCAGCCACGGCGGCGTGGACGACGCCCGTGAGCTGCGGGACAAGGCGTTCTACTCGCCCGCCGAGGCGCGCTACCGGGTGTTCATCATCGACGAGGCGCACATGGTCACCACGCAGGGCTTCAACGCCCTGCTGAAGATCGTGGAAGAGCCGCCCGAGCACCTGATCTTCATCTTCGCCACCACCGAGCCGGACAAGGTGCTGCCGACCATCCGGTCGCGCACGCACCACTACCCGTTCCGGCTGATCCCGCCGAGCGCGATGCGGGCGTTGCTGGAGCGCAACTGCGCGGCCGAGGGCGTGACGGTCGACCCGTCGGTGTTCCCGCTGGTCATCCGCGCGGGCGGCGGGTCCGCGCGGGACACGCAGTCGGTGATGGACCAGCTGCTGTCCGGCGCGGGGCCCGAAGGCGTCCGGTACGACCGGGCGATCGCGCTGCTCGGCGTGACGGACGTGGCGCTGATCAACGACGTGGTGGACGGGCTGGCGGCGGGCGACGGCTCGGCCGTGTTCGGCACCATCGACCGGCTGGTCGAGGCCGGGCACGACCCGCGCCGGTTCGCCTCCGACCTGCTCGACCGGCTGCGCGACCTGGTGCTGCTGCACGCCGTGCCGGACGCGGCGGAGCGCGGTCTGGTGTCCGCGCCGGACGACGAGCTGGCCAAGATGGCGGCCCAGCGTGAAGCGACCAGGCCGGGGACCGTCACCCGATGGGCGGAAAACCTGCACCAGGGGTTGACCGAGATGCGTGGCTCGACCGCGCCGCGGCTCCTCCTCGAACTGGTGTCCTCGCGGATGCTCCTGCCGTCGGTGGGTGATGTCGAGTCGGGGCTCTTGCAACGCGTCGAGCAGCTGGAACGCCACGGTCCACCGGCCGGCGGAGCGGCAGCGGGCGACAGCTCGGGCGGCCCGGTCGAGCCCAAGTTCCAGCGGCCTTCGCAGCGTCCCGCCGACGCCCCACCCGCCGCGAGCAGCGGTCCGGCGCCCGCGGCACCCGTCGAACGGCCCGCGGCGCCGGTCGAACGGCCCGCGGCGCCGGTTGTCGAACGACCCGCGGCGTCTGTGGAACGGCCTGTGGCAGAACGGCCAGTGGCACCGGTCGGTCCGCCGCCCGCGCCGCCGGTCCTGCGATCGGTGCCTCAACCGGCCGCCGTGGAACGGTTGGCGCCCCCGCCGGTCGAGCCCCCGGTGGAGCCCGACCTGCCCGCCGACGTGCCCGTTGCTGAAGTGCCCGCCGCTGAAGTGCCGGTGGCGTCTGCGCCGGCTGTGCCGTCCGCGGGCGGTATCGACGCGGCCGAGGTGCGGCGGCGCTGGTCGGAGCTGCTGGGCGTGGTCCGCGGCAGCAGCCGGAGCACCGAGGCGATGCTCACCAACGCCACCGTCGCCGACGTCGACGGCAACACGATCACCCTCACCCACACCTCCGCCCCGCTGGCCCGCCGCCTCGCCGAGCCGCGCAACGCCGACGCCATCGCCGCCGCGTTCGCGCAGGTCCTCGGCGGCACGTGGCAGGTGCGCTGTGTTCACGGCGACGCGACCGCCGCGCCCGCCCGCCAGGCGGCGCAGAAGCCGCAGCGACCGGCCCCGACCAGGCCGAGCCAGAACACGCAGGCGCCGGGTCAGGCCCAGCGACCGTCGGAGCCGACCCGTCAGGCGCCGCCCGGCCGGTCGACCTCCGCGGACGACGTGCCGCCGCCGCCCGAGCCGCCCGAGCCCGACGACCCCCTCCCGCCGGAGCCGGTGGACGAGGAGGAGATGTTGGCCGAGGCCGCTCTCCCCAGCGAGGAGGGTGACCAGCGGCTCGACCCGGAGGCCGTGGTGCTCAAGCTGCTGGCCGACGAGCTGGGCGCCCGACCGTTGAAGGGCTGATCGGCACGACCGCGGACGCGACTACGCTGGTGAACGGCGGCATTACCCAGAAGAGGTATACGCAGAAGAGAGGAACCCGCGGTGCAACCCGGTGGGCCCAACATGCAGCAAATCCTCCAGCAGGCGCAGAAGATGCAGCAGCAGCTGGCCACTGCGCAGCAGGAGCTGGCCGAGGCCGAGGTCACCGGCACCGCCGGTGGCGGGCTGGTCACCGCCGTGGTGACCGGCGGCGGCGAGCTCAAGAGCCTGAACATCGACCCCACGGCGGTCGACCCGGACGACGTCGAGACGCTGTCCGACCTCATCGTGGCGGCCGTGCGCGACGCGAACCGCGCCGCCCAGGAGCTGGCCGCGGAGAAGATGGGCCCGCTCGCCGGCGGCATGGGCGGGATGGACGACCTCGGTGGTCTCGGGAAGCTGTTCGGCTGATGTACGAAGGGCCCGTCCAGGACTTGATCGACGAACTCGGCCGGTTGCCGGGCGTCGGTCCCAAGAGCGCGCAACGCATCGCCTTCCACCTGCTCGCCGCGGACCCGGCCGACATCGGCCGGCTCCAGGACGCCTTGCAGAAGGTCAAGGACGGCGTGGTGTTCTGCGACGTGTGCGGCAACGTCTCGGCCGAGACGACCTGCCGCATCTGCCGCGACCCGCGCCGTGACCTGACCCTGATCTGCGTGGTGGAGGAGCCGAAGGACGTGCTCGCCGTGGAGCGGACCCGGGAGTTCAAGGGCCGCTACCACGTCCTGGGCGGCGCGCTGGACCCGTTGTCCGGGGTCGGGCCGGACCAGCTCCGGATCAGGCAGCTGCTGACCCGGATCGGCACGGACGTGAACGAGATCATCATCGCCACGGACCCGAACACCGAGGGCGAGGCGACCGCGACGTACCTGGTGCGGATGCTGCGGGACTTCCCGGGCCTCTCCGTCACCAGGCTCGCGTCGGGCCTGCCGATGGGCGGCGACCTGGAGTTCGCCGACGAGTTGACCCTCGGCCGGGCGCTGTCCGGCCGACGCAGCATGTGAGGCTGGTCGCGGTCGACGGGCCGTCGGGCTCGGGCAAGTCGACCTACGCGGCGAGCCTCGCACAAGAGTCGGGCGCGGCTGTGGTGCCGACGGACCACTTCGCCACCTGGACCGACCCGGTGTCGTGGTGGCCGCGCCTGCTCGCGGACGTCCTCGAACCGCTGTGGCACGGCCGTGCGGCCCGCTACCGGCGGGTGGACTGGACCGGCGGCCTGCCGAAGCCCGGCCCGTGGGTGACCGTTCCGGCGTCAAACGTGCTGATCATCGAGGGCGTCTCGGCGGCCCGCCGGTCGATCGCCCCGCGCCTGGACGAGGCGATCTGGGTCGAGCTGCCGGACCCGGAGGAACGCCTGCGCCGCGCCGTCGCGCGAGACGGCGAGGCGAGCCGCAAGCACCTCGAACGCTGGCAGGCGTTCGAACGCGGCTGGTTCGCGGTGGACGGCACGAAAGCCCGCGCCGACCGGATCGTCACGATCACCTGAACCGGCCGCCCGAACCAGTCAGCCGAGCGCCGCCCGCACGACCTCCGCCTCCGGTGCCCCGATGGCGGCGTACCACTCCAACGCGGTCCGCCAGTGCCCGCTCGCCCCGGCGCGATCCCCCGTCACAGCCAGGGCGTCACCCGCCAGGTGGGCCGCCCGCGCCTGCACGAACCGCTGCCCCGTGGCCCGGCTCGACTCCACGCACCGCAGCGCCAGGTCGAGCGCCTGGGGCACGTCACCCTGGTCCAGCCGGATCCGCCCGAGCACGGTCATCACGTCCACCTCGGCGATCCGCAGCCGGTACCGCACGGCGCTGTCCAACGCCTGGGTCGCCGAGTAACGAGCCTCGTCCAGCCGCCCGGCCGCCCGGTGCGTCAACGCCAGGCTCCGCCGCGCCGCGCAGATCCCCAACGGGTAGCCGGTCTCCTCCGCGATCCGCAACGCCTCGGTGGTCCGCTCCACCGCCTCGTCCAGCCGTCCCAACCCGCACAACGCCTCACCCAGGGCGTTCTTCGCGTCGCACAACCCCTTCAGGTTGCCCAGTTCCTCCGCGATCGCCACCGCCCGCCCGGCTTCCCGCGCCGCGTCGGCCCACTTGCCGCGCATCACGTACGCCAGCGCCAGACCCTCGTGCGAGAAGTGGGCGAACCGCCGTGCGCCGGCCCGTTCGTACAACTCGCCGCACCGCTCGTAAAGCTGCGCGGCCCGCTCCGGCTGTCCCAGGAACAGGTGCACCTCCGCCAACGCCCGGTGGCTGTCGGCCTGCGTCATCCACGCGCCGAGCCGGTTGCCGACGTCCAGCGCGCCCTCGAACGACGACACGGCCCGGTCCAGTTGCCCCAGCTGCATGTACACGCCGCCGAGGTTGAGCTGGGCGATGCCCTCCTGCTGCAACGCCCCGATCGACCGGGTGATCACCAGGGCGCGTTCCAGGTGGTCCGCCGCCTGCTCCAACTCGCCCACGTCGATGTACACCGCGCCGAGGTTCGCCAGCACGGCCGCCTCGACCGCCGGCGCGGCGCCGGTGCGCTGCTGGATCGGGATGGCCCGGCGGAAGTAGTCGACGGCCACCCGGTGCTGCCCGATCGCCCAGTACAGCGTGCCCAGCGAGGACAGCATCGCCACCTCGCCGACGGCGTCCTGGGCGGCCTGCGCCACCGCCAGCCCGGCCTTCGCCGTCGCCAGCCACTCCACGGGCAACCCGATCGTGTAGAAGTACCGCCGCAACGCGTCGGCCAGCTGCCACACGTCCCGGTCGGGCCGGCGGTCGGCCGCGTGCACGACGAGCCCCACCAGGTTGGCCCGCTCGGTGTCCAGCCAGGCCAACGCCTCCGCCGACGTGGAGAACAGGCGCGGCGTCACGCCCGGCACGACGTCAGTGCGCGGCAACCTCAGCAGGGTGCTCTTGAACGCGTCCGTGGCGTTGTCCACCGACCGGATGGACCAGTCCAGCAGCCGCCGTGCGGCCTGGGCGCTCTCCGCCGCGTCGTCCTCGAACTGCCGCCGTTCGGCCGCGTAGTCCCGCAGCAGGTCGTGGAACTGGTAACGGCCGGGCGCGTGGTTGTCCACCAGGTTCGCCGTGGCCAGCCGGTCGAGCCGACGCCGCGCGTCCTGCGTGGTCAGCCCGCCCAACGCCGCCGCCACGTCCGGCGTGATGTCGCCCGGCGCCAACGACAGCAACCGGAACAACGACGCCAGCTCCGGCTTCAACGCCGTGTACGACAGGTCGAACGCCGCGTGCACCGCCGCACGCTCGTCACCCTCCACGGCCAACGCCGCCAGCCGGTTGCCCGCCCGCAGCTCGTCCACGTACAACGCGATCGTGATCTCCGGCCGGGACAGCAGGTTCGCCGCCGCGATCCGCAACGCCAGCGGCAGGTGCGCGCACAGCTCGGCCAGCTCGTCGGCCGCCTCCGACTGCGCCGCCACCACGTCGTCCCCGAGCATCCCGGCCAGCAGCGCCCGCGTCTCGGACCGGTCCAGCACGTCCAGCCGCACGTTCGACGCCGCGTGGCTCACGGCCAGCCCGCGCAGCGTGTCGCGGCTGGTCACCAGCACCGCGCACCCCGGCGAACCGGGCAGCAGCGGCCGGATCTGCTCCGCGTTGGCCGCGTTGTCCAGCACCAGCAGCACCTGCTGGTCGGTCAGCCGCGACCGGAACATCGCCTCCTGCTCGTCCTGGTCCAGCGGCACGGACTCCGGCGGCACGCCCTGCGCCCGCAGGAACCGCGGCAGCACGTCCACCGCGCTCAACGGCGGCCCTTGGGCGTACCCGCGCAGGTTCACGTACAGCTGCCCGTCCGGGAAGTAGTGCCGCAACTTGTGCGCCGCGTGCACCGCCAACGCCGTCTTGCCCACGCCCGGCGGCCCGGCCAACGTCACCACCGGCACACCCTGGGCCGTCCGCAGCAACGCCTCGATCAGCTGGACGGCCTGCTCGCGGCCCACGAAGTCGCCGATGTCGGCGGGCAGCTGCGACGGCACCACCCGGTCGCGCCGGGCCGTAGCCGCACCCTGCCCCACGTCGAGCGACTGCGCGCCGCCGAGCACCTGCTGGTGGACGCGCCGCAGCTCGTCACCCGGGTCGATGCCCAGCTGCTCGGCCAGCAGCCCGCCGACCCGCCGGTACGCGGCCAGCGCGTCGGCCTGCCGCCCGGACCGGTACAGCGCGATCATCAGCTGCGACCACAGCCGTTCCCGCAGCGGGTGCTCGCTGGTCAGCCGGGACAGCTCGGGGATCAGCTCGGCGTGCCGGCCCAGCTCCAGGTCGACCTCGACGCGGCGTTCCTCCACGTGCAGCCGCCGTTCGCCGAGCCGCGGCACCTCGTCCCGGTGCAGCACGTCCGACGGCACGTCCACCATCGCCTGCCCGCGCCACAGCGCCAGCGCCGCGGTGAAGATCGCCGACGCGGACTCCAGCCGGCCCGCGGCCCGTTCCCGCTCGCCCTCCTCGACGAGCTGCTCGAACCGCATCACGTCGATCGTGCGCTCGTCCACGTCGATCATGTAGCCGTCGGGCACGGTGCGGATCGGCACGCCCGGCCCGAGCACCTGCCGAAGTCTCATCACGTAGGTCTGCAACGTGCCGCGCGCCCGTGCGGGCGGTTCGGCGCCCCAGATGTGCTCCGCCAGCTCGTCGACCGACACGCCGGCGCCGGCGCGCATGAGCAAGGACACCAACAGGGCCCTCTGCCGACCTGCGCGCACCATGATCTGTTCACCGTTGACAAGGACTTGCAGCGGGCCGAGGACGCGGAACTCGACCACAGGGCTCACCGGCGACCTCCCCTCCGCACACGTGCAGTTTCTGTTGTCCGTTGTACAGCGTAGGAGCGCGTTTGCCCGATCGGCGGTGGTCACGTTGGGTCAGCGAAGGTGAGCCGGCCGTATGAGAATGCTGATTCACGTGGCCGGATCGTGACCTCTCTTACGTCGGAAGGGTCGTGGGGACCGGTTAGGGTCCGTGACCACACCGTGAGATCCCGGATTTCCCTAGGGGTGTTTGATGGTTCATTCCCGAACGGCCCGACGCCGTTGGACGGCCGTGATCGGCCTGACCGGCGTCGCTGCGCTCGCACTGTCCGCTTGCGCTGAATCCGCGCGGACGGACGACCCGGGGGCCGGCAAGGTCGGTGGCACGCTCACCTTCGGCGCGGCCGGTGCTCCCAGGCTGTTCGACCCGTTCTACGCCACGGACGGCGAGACGTTCCGCGTGTCCCGGCAGATGTACGAGGGCCTTGTCGGCTTCAAACCCGGAACCGCCGAGGTGGAGCCCGCCTTGGCGACGAAGTGGGACTCCTCCGAAGACGGCAAGACGTGGACGTTCACACTGAAAGAAAATGTGAAATTCCACGACGACACGGACTTCAACGCCGAAGCGGTGTGCTTCAACTTCAACCGCTGGTACAACCAGAAGGGCGTCGCGCAGTCCGACGCCGTTTCGCAGTACTGGCTGGACAACTTCGGCGGCTTCGCGGGCACCCCCGACAAGCCGTCGCTCTTCAAGTCGTGCACGGCCAAGGACACCAAGACCGCGGTCGTCGAGCTGAACGAGGCGACGTCGCAGTTCCCGTCCGTCCTCGGCTTCACGTCGTTCTCGATGTCGAGCCCGGACGCGCTGAAGAAGTACGACGCGGACAACGTGGTCGCCGCAGGTGACAGCTTCACCTTCCCGGCCTACGCCAACGAGCACCCGACCGGCACCGGACCGTTCAAGTTCGGCAAGTTCGACAAGGCGAACAACGTCGTCGAACTCGTCCGCAACGACAACTACCACGGCGCCAAGGCGAAGCTCGACAAGATCGTCTTCCGGATCATCCCGGACGAGACGGCGCGCAAGCAGGCGCTGGAAGCCGGCGACATCGACGGCTACGACCTGCCGAACGCGGCCGACTGGCCCGGTCTGAAGGAGAAGGGCTTCAACGTCGCGGTCCGCCCGGCGTTCAACGTCCTCTACCTGGGCATCAACCAGAAGAACAACCCGAAGCTCCAGGACCTGCGGGTCCGGCAGGCGCTGATGTACGCGCTGAACCGCGAGCAGCTGATCAAGTCGCAGCTGCCCGAGGGCGCGTCGGTCGCCGCCCAGTTCATGCCGAGCACGGTCGACGGCTACAACAAGGACCTCAAGCCGGTCGGGTACGACCCCGAGAAGGCCAAGTCGCTGCTCGCCGAGGCGGGCGCGTCCGACCTGACGCTGAAGTTCTTCTGGCCGACCGAGGTCACCCGGCCGTACATGCCGAGCCCGAAGGACATCCAGGCGGCCATCGCCGGTGACCTCCAGAAGGCCGGCATCAAGCTGGAGGTCTCCAGCAAGCCGTGGAACGGCGGCTACCTGGACGACGTCGACCTGGGCATCCCGGACCTGTTCATGCTGGGCTGGACCGGTGACAACGGCACCGCGCACAACTGGATCGGCACGTTCTTCGGCCGCACCGACAACCGGTTCAACACCGGCGCGTCGCCGTGGGGCGCGGAACTGGCCACCGAGCTGGGCAAGGCGAGCGCCGAGCCCGACGAGGACAAGCGCCGCGGGATGTACGAAGAGCTGAACAAGAAGATCATGGAGGAGTACCTGCCCGCCATCCCGGTGTCGCACTCGCCGCCGGCGTTGGTGCTCAAGTCGGACGTCAAGGGCGTCGTGCCCAGCCCGCTGACCGACGAGAGGTTCGGTGCGGCCAGCAAGGGCTGAGCTGCACCAACAACTCCGATAGAGATCACGGGGTAGCTCAATGCTCCGCTACACGATCCGACGGCTCATCCAGCTGGTCGGCGTGGTGCTGGTGCTGTCCCTGCTGCTCTTCGCGTGGCTCCGCGCTCTCCCGGGAGGACCGGTTTCGGCCCTCCTGGGAGAGCGTTCCACGCCCGAGTCGCGGGAAGCCCTCACCAAACAGCTCGGCTTGGACCAGCCGATCTTCGTCCAGTACTTCAAGTTCCTCGGGCGTGCGCTGTCGGGCGACTTCGGCGTGTCGACGGGCGTGCAGCCCGGCGACTCGGCCCTCGACATCTTCATCCAGCGCTTCCCGGCGACCCTCGAACTGAGCTTCCTGGCCATCGTCATCGCTATCGCGGTCGGCATCCCGCTGGGGTACATGGCCGCGAAGCGCCGCGGCGGCTGGTTCGACAACATCAGCGTCGGCGGCTCGCTGCTCGGCGTGGCCGTGCCGGTGTTCTTCCTGGCCTACGTCCTCAAGGACGTGCTGTCGTCCGCTCTCGGCCTGCCGACGGAAGGCCGCCAGGACGCGATCGACGCGACCCGGGTCACCGGGTTCTTCGTCCTCGACGGGGTGATCACCCAGGAGTGGGACGCGGCGCTCAACGCGTTGGAGCACCTGATCCTGCCCGCGATCGCGCTGGCCACCATCCCGTTCGCGGTGGTCTTCCGGATCACCCGGGCGGCCGTGCTCGACGTGCTGGACGAGGACTTCGTCCGCACCGCCGAGTCCAAGGGCCTGACCGCGCCGGTCATCCGGCGCAGGCACGTGCTGCGCAACGCGATGCTGCCGGTCGTCACGACCATCGGCCTCCAGACCGGCGCACTGCTGGCGGGCGCGGTGCTCACCGAGAAGGTGTTCTCGTTCGCGGGGGTCGGCCAGGCGCTGGCCATCGGGTTCGAGAGACGCGACTACCCGGTGCTGCTGCTGCTGATCATCATGGCCACGGTCGTGTACGTGGTGGTCAACCTGCTGGTGGACCTCTCGTACGCGCTCATCGACCCGCGGATCAGGACGAGGTAGGCCGCGATGGTCACTCCGACTCGCAAGAAAGACCGCATCGACAAGCTGGCCGAGACCAGTTCCGACGCGGGCGTGAGCCTCGCCGCGAGCGCGTGGCGGACGTTGCGCCGCAGCCCGGTGTTCCTCACCGGCGCCGTCATCATCGGCCTGTTCGTGCTGGTGTCGCTGCTGTCGCCGTGGCTGGCGCCGCACGACCCGTCCGAGCCGATGCTGATCGACCAGGTCACCAAGGCGCGCAACGAGATCCCGCCGGTGCAGGACGGTCACCCGCTCGGTGGCGACCTCCAGGGCCGCGACTTCTTCTCCCGGCTGCTCATCGGCTCGCAGCAGACGCTGATCGTCGGCGTGCTGGCGACCCTGATCGGGCTGACCGGCGGGTTGACGCTCGGCACGCTGGCGGGCGCGTTCGGCGGCTGGGTCGACTCGATCGTCATGCGCCTGGTCGACGTCATGCTGTCGCTGCCCAGCCTGCTGCTGGCGTTCAGCATCAGCGCGATGTTCGCCCGGCCCAACCAGTACACCGTGATCGTCGCGGTGGCGGTGGTGCAGATCCCGGTGTTCGCCCGGCTGCTGCGCGGGTCCATGCTCGCCCAGCGGCACAGCGACCACGTGCTGGCCGCGACGGCGTTGGGCGTGAAGCCGGGCGCGATCGTGTTCCGGCACATGCTGCCCAACTCGCTCGGCCCGGTGATCGTGCAGTCCACGCTGGTGCTGGCCACGGCCATCATCGACGCGGCGGCGCTGTCGTTCCTCGGCCTGGGCAACCCCGACGACCGGATCCCGGAGTGGGGGCAGATGCTCGGCGACGTGCAGAACGTCTTCGACACGCACCCACAACTGGCGTTCTGGCCCGCGGGCTGCATCATCGTCGTCGCCCTCGGCTTCACGCTGATGGGCGAGACCCTGCGCGAAGCCCTCGACCCCAAGAGCAGGCGGTGAGTCGTGCCACTTCTTGAAGTACGTGACCTCACCGTGGTTTTCGAGCGCAAGGGGGAAGAGCCCTTCACCGCCGTCGACCACGTGAGCTTCGACGTGGAGCCGGGCCAGACCGTCGGCCTGGTCGGCGAGTCGGGGTGCGGCAAGTCCGTGACGTCGTTGGCGGTCATGGGGTTGCTGCCCCGGCGCGGTGTGCGCGTGTCCGGCTCGGTGCAGTACGAAGGCGTGGACCTGCTGACGCTGTCGGACCGCGAGATGCGCGACCGGCGCGGCCGTGACCTGGGCATGGTGTTCCAGGACCCGCTGTCCTCGCTGAACCCGGTCATCCCGATCGGCGTGCAGGTCACCGAGGTGCTGGAACGGCACCAGGGCATGCCGCGCAAGAAGGCGATGCTGGAGGCGGCCGAGCTGCTGGCCAAGGTCGGCATCCCCGACCCGACCCGGCGGCTCACCGAGTACCCGCACCAGCTGTCCGGCGGCATGCGGCAGCGCGCGCTGATCGCGATCGCGTTGGCGTGCCGGCCGCGGCTGCTGATCGCGGACGAGCCGACGACGGCGCTGGACGTGACGATCCAGGCCCAGATCCTGGCGTTGCTGAAGGAACTGGTGCGCGACATGGGCACCGCGCTGGTCATGATCACGCACGACCTCGGCGTGGTCGCGGGCCTGTGCGACGAGGTCAACGTGCTCTACGCCGGGCGCGTGGTGGAGAAGGCGCACCGGCACGACCTGTTCGCCGCGCCGCGCCACCCGTACACGCACGGCCTGCTGGCGTCGATCCCGCGGCTGGACGCGCCGCGCGGGGAGAAGCTGAACCCGATCCGGGGTTCGGTGTCGGACAACATCCCGTGGACCGAGGGGTGCGCGTTCGCGCCCCGGTGCCCGAACAAGCTGGACGTGTGCGTGCAGGTGACGCCCGAGCAGGAGGACATCGGCGGCGGCCGGTTGCTGCGCTGCCACAACCCGGTGAAGCCGCCGGTGGCCGAGGAGGTGTCGGTGTGAGCACGGCTGTCACCCCCCAGCCCGAGACTGCGGTGGACACGCTGGTGTCCGTCGAGGGCATCAAGGTCCACTTCCCGATCAAGCGCGGCGTGATCCTCGACCGCACGGTCGGGCACGTGTACGCGGTGGACGGCGTCGACCTGACGGTCCGGCGCGGCGAGACGTACGGCCTGGTCGGCGAGTCCGGCTGCGGCAAGTCCACCCTCGGGCGGGCGGTGCTGCGGCTGACCGAGCCGACGGCGGGCCGGACCGTGTTCGACGGCACGGACCTCTCCACGCTCAAGGGCGAGGAGCTGCGGCGGATGCGCCGCCGGATGCAGATGGTGTTCCAGGACCCCATGTCGTCCCTGGACCCCCGGCAGTCGGTGGAGTCGATCCTGGTCGAGGGCCTGCGGGCGCACGACCTGGACAAGGGCCGCGAGCAGACCGGCAAGCGGCTGCGCTCGCTGCTGTCGGCGGTCGGCCTGGCGACCACGTCGCTGCGCAAGTACCCGCACGAGTTCTCGGGCGGTCAGCGGCAGCGCATCGGCATCGCGCGGGCGCTGGCGGTCGAGCCGGACCTGATCATCGCCGACGAGCCGGTGTCCGCGCTGGACGTGTCGGTGCAGGCGCAGGTCGTCAACCTGCTGGAGGAGTTGCAGGAGGAGTTCGGCCTCACCTACCTGGTGATCGCGCACGACCTCGCCGTGGTGCGGCACATCTCCGACCGGGTCGGCGTGATGTACCTGGGCGGGCTGGTGGAGGAGGCGACTTCGGACGACCTCTACGCCGAGCCGCTGCACCCGTACACCAAGGCGCTGCTGTCCGCGATCCCCGTGCCGGACCCGGTGGTCGAGGACCGGCGGGAGCGGATCCTGCTCACCGGCGACCTGCCGTCACCGGCGAACCCGCCCAAGGGCTGCCGCTTCCACACCCGTTGCCCGTGGAAGCAGGAGACCCGGTGCGACACCGAACGGCCGGAGATGCGCGAGGTGCTGCCCGGTCACAAGGTCGCGTGCCACTGGGCGGAGGACATCCGCGCGGGCATGATCCGGCCGCACGAGGTCGAGGCCGTGCTGGTGGAGGAGGAGGACGGCATCTCGCCGGACATCCCGCTGGTCGGTCCGGCTTCCGTGACGGAGGCGATGAACCCGTGACTCCCGGGTCCGGGGGCGCTCGTCGTGGCGCCCCCGGACCGGGTGGTCGGACCCTGCGGGGTGGCCAGACCCTGCAGGGTGGTCAGACTCCGACGACCTGCGGGTAGAGCGCGCTCGGGTCGGCGGCGAGCGCGGCCTTGATGGCGACGACCAGCTCGTCCGCCAGCACCTCGATCCGGTCCGCCTCGACACCGTCCAGGGCGGCGCGGACGACGTCGGCGGGATCGTTCTTCGGCAGGTCGACGCCCGCCGTCATGTCGGTGTCCGTCGGCCCCATGAGCAGGCCGGTGACCAGCGTGCCCTGGGCCGCGAGTTCCACCCGGACGCCGTTGGTGAGGCTCCACTGCGCCGCCTTGGCCGCGCAGTACGCGGTGGCGCCGTCGTAGGACATCCACGACAGCGACGACAGCACGTTGAGGATCGCGCCTCCGCCGTTGGCGGCCAGCACCGGCGCGAACGCGCGGATCACGTCGAGCGTGCCGTAGAAGCTGGTGTCCATCTCCAGCCTGATGGCGGCCGGGTCGCCGGTGACGAGGTTCTGGCCGGTGATGATGCCCGCGTTGTTGACCAGCAGGGTGACGTCCGCGGCGGCGGTGGCCGCGGCCGAGACGGTGGCCGGGTCGGTGATGTCCAGCCGCAGCACCTCGACGCCCGGCAGGTCGACCAGTTCGGGGTTGCGCGCTGTCGCGTAGACCTTGGCCGCACCCCGTTCCAGCAGCTGCCGCGCGAAGTGCCGGCCGATGCCGCGGTTGGCCCCGGTGACCAGGGCGACCGAGTTTGCGATCTTCATGTCCGTGTTTCCCCCGGATGAGTTGGTGTGCCCAACCTAGCCGGCCGGTGATCAAGCGGCGCTGCCTTTCGGCGTGCACGCACTGCGCGCTTGTGCGCGTCGGGGGCGCCTCCCCCTTTTCGAGACGCCCCCGACGCGGTCATCGGGTTACGCGGACCAGGTCGGCGAGCGGCCGAGCAGGCCCACCAACCGGTCCGTGATCGGCGCGTCCTCCGGCACGTCGACCGGCAGCGCGAACGCCGCTCCCGGTCCTCGAACGTCCGGCGTCATCGGATAGTGCCGCGCCATCCGGAAGGCGGCGGTGGCGAGTTCGGTGTCGAGCGTGCTGTCGACGCCGATCGCCCGGCAGAGGTCCCAGACGTGCACCAGGGTGTCCACGAAGTGCCCGGCCACCAGGGTCTTGCCGGAGCGGATGCCGTAGCCGGGGAATTCGGCTTCCCGCTCCAGCACGCCGTCGGCCCCGAAGGCCTCGGTGGCCGTGTCGGCCGCCACCCGGTAGGCGTCGACCATGTCCTCGCCGGCCGCCGGTTCGGGGGCCGTGCCGCGGACGGCCGCGGCGAACGCCAGCGTCCCCTCGACCTGGTGGCGCAGCAGTTCGTAGACGGTCCAGCCGGCGCACGGCGTCGGCAGGTCCAGGTGCGACTCCTCCAAGTCGGCCATCAGCTTCAGGTTCAGGTCGAGCGCCGAGCGGTTCAGGTCCAGGACGTCCATGCGTGTTCTCCCACCCTCAAGCTGTACGAACGATCGTACAATTAGTTTGCCGGTGGTCAAGGGGGATAACGTGGGCGGTGTGAAGGTCGACGGACGGGTGGAGCGCGGTGAGCAGACGCGCCGGCTGATCTTGCGGCGGGCCGCGGAGATCGCGTCGGTCGAGGGTCTGGAGGGCCTGTCGATCGGGCGGCTGGCGACCGAGCTGGAGGTCAGCAAGAGCGGCGTGTTCGCGCACTTCGGGTCGAAGGAGGAGCTGCAACTCGCGACCGTGCGCGCGGCGGCGGCGATCTTCGTGGCACAGGTCGTGGAGCCCGCGCTCACGCTGCCGCCGGGTCTGGCGCGGCTGGAGTCGCTGCTGGACGGCTGGTTGGCGTACTCGGAGAACCGGACGTTCCCGGGCGGGTGCTTCTTCTACGCCGTGCAGGCCGAGTTCGACGCGCGGCACGGGCGGGTGCGTGACGCGATCGCCAAGTACGGGCGGCAGTGGACCGAGTACGTGCGCGAGACGATCGCGGCGATCCCCGAGGTGGCCGACCCGGACCAACTGGCGTTCGAGCTGATCGCGTTCCTGGAGATGGCCAACGCCCAGTCCGTGCTGCACGACGACCCGAACGCCTACTCACGCGCACGGGCAGCCGTGCGGAAGGGGTTGGCTCAGGCGGGCACGGCGGCGTCCACGACCCGGCGCTGAGCCGCTTTCACGGCCATCCCGATCGGCACGCTGATCAGCATGGCGACCCCGACCGAGACCAGCGTGGCCACCAACGGGTCGCTGAAGATCCGGCCGCCGAAGAACCCCAGCGTGGCCGTGTAGGCGCTCCACAGCCCGGACCCGACCAACGCGATGGGCACGAACCGCCGGAACGGCCACCGCAACGCCCCGGCCAGCACCGCCCCCACCAGCCCGCCACCCGGCACGAACCGCACCGCCACCAGGATCGACTCACCGCGGGTGGCGAGCCGTGACGCCGTCCACTGCACCACGGCGCGCGGCCCCGGACGCTGGCCGAACCTCGTCAACGCCCGCATCCCGGCCGTGCGCCCGACCCCGAAGTTGACCAGGTCGGACAGCGCGCAGCCGAGCGTCGCCACCAGGATCACGGCGGGCAGCGGCAGGTCGCCGGACGCGGCGAGCACGCCACAACCGATCAGCACGGCCTCCGTGGGCGCCAACGGCACCACGGCGACGAGGAACAGCACGGCGAGCGCGGTCATGATCGGGGAAACGATACGGGGCGGCGGATCGTCTCCAACCTGTCGGTGTCTTCAGCAACACATCGCGTGCTGTTCACAAACAGGCAGGTAGGAGCGCGAAAGTCTTGCGCGTCGCCGTGGACGCCTGAGAGTCCCCACGCGACTGATCAGGTGCGCTGGCGGGCCGCCTCGCCGTCCGACCACGCGAACGGCGAGGCGACCCGGCAAGCCCTAGCGGTTGGCGCGGTTGATCGCGGAGACCAGGGCGCGCAGTGACGCGGCCACGGTGGAGCTGTCGATGCCGACGCCCCACAGGACCCGGTCGGACACGGCGCACTCCAGGTAGGCCGCCGCACGGGCGTCGTCACCGGACGACATGGCGTGCTCGAAGTAGTCCAGCACGCGCACGTCGTACCCGACGGTTGCCAGGGCGTCCACGAACGCCGCGATCGGCCCGTTGCCGCCGCCGGCGATCTCCTGCGTCTCGTCGTCCACCACGATCACGGCCTTGATCTTCTCGTGGCCGCTGCCGTCACCGGAGACCTTGTGGCGCAGCAGCTTCAGCGGCACGGTGCCGTCCAGGTACTCCTGCGAGAACGAGTCCCACATGTCCTTGGGGCTGATCTCCCCGCCCTGCGTGTCCGTGACCTCCTGGATGACCCGGGAGAACTCGACCTGCAGCCGGCGCGGCAGGTCCAGGTGGTGCTCGGACTTCATCAGGTACGCCACGCCGCCCTTGCCGGACTGCGAGTTGACCCGGATCACGGCCTCGTAGTTGCGGCCGACGTCCTTCGGGTCGATCGGCAGGTACGGGACCTCCCACGGGAACTCGTCCACGTGCTGCCCGGCGGCCTTGGCGGCGTCCTCCAGGGCTTCGAAGCCCTTCTTGATCGCGTCCTGGTGCGACCCCGAGAACGCGGTGAACACCAGGTCGCCGCCGTACGGGTGCCGCTCGGCCACCGGCAGCTGGTTGCAGTACTCGACCGTCCGCCGGATCTCGTCGATGTCCGAGAAGTCGATCTGCGGGTCGACGCCCTGGCTGAACATGTTCATGCCCAGCGTCACCAGGCACACGTTGCCGGTGCGCTCGCCGTTGCCGAACAGACAACCCTCGATCCGGTCCGCGCCGGCCAGGTAGCCCAGCTCGGCTGCCGCCACACCGGTGCCGCGGTCGTTGTGCGGGTGCAGCGACAGGATGATCGAGTCCCGCCGCGCCAGGTTGCGCGACATCCACTCGATCGAGTCCGCGTAGACGTTCGGCGTGGCCATCTCCACCGTCGCCGGCAGGTTGATGATCAGCGGCTTCGCGGGCGTCGGCCGGATGATCTCCGACACGGCGTCGCAGACCTCCAGCGCGTACGACAGCTCGGTGCCCGTGTACGACTCGGGCGAGTACTCGTACCGGAACTCGGTCTCCGGGTAGTCCTTCTCCTGCGCCAGCGCGAACGCGGCGGCGTCGGTGGCGATCTTCTTGATGCCCTCGCGGTCGGACTTGAACACGACCCGGCGCTGGAGGACCGACGTGGAGTTGTAGAAGTGCACGATCGCCTTGCCCGCGCCGCGCAGCGACTCGAACGTCCGGCTGATCAGCTCGGGACGGCACTGGGTCAGCACCTGGATCGTCACGTCCGGCGGGATCGCGCCGTCCTCGATGATCTCGCGGACGAAGTCGAAGTCGGTCTGCGACGCGGCCGGGAACCCGACCTCGATCTCCTTGTAGCCCATCCGCACGAGCAGGTCGAACATCTTGCGCTTGCGCGCCGGCGACATCGGGTCGATCAGCGCCTGGTTGCCGTCACGCAGGTCGACGGCGCACCACAACGGCGCCTTGGTGATCCGCTGGGCGGGCCACGTGCGGTCCGGCAGGTCGACCGCCTCCACCTGCTCGTGGAACGGCCGGTAGCGGTGGACCGGCATGGACGTGCCGCGTTGCGGGTTCCACTCGGGCTGGTCGGGGACGGGCCGGGCCGGGGGCCGGATGCGGCTGGTGCCGGAGGCGTACGCGTCGGGGCTCGTGCTCATGATCGGGGATGCTCCTGCTGCCGGGGGAAGACGACCGGCGGCAACGCTCGATCCCGCGACGGGGGGCCGGTCTGATCAGACCCCGTCACGGCGGCGAAGCAGGAGCGCACGTGCCATGCCGCACAGGTTAACCGGTTTTCGGGACGGGGTGGAACAGCGCGCCCAGATGGTGGAACTTCACCCGATCGAGTTTCACTCGTTCGTGGGGTGGGCACCTTCTTGACATGTCCAGATGGCGAACTTCTACGGCCAGCGGGAGCTACACCGCTGCCCGAGTGATCCGCGGCGTCGGCGCGGTGTTCGCGCTCATCGAGGTGCTCTACATCCTCATGATCCTCTTCGGGGCGAATCCGGCCAACGCGTTCTTCCTGTTCATCCAGCAGCTCGCCGTGCCGCTGGCGTTGTTCTTCCCGGGCCTGTTCCAGTTGGGCAACGCGAACCTCGACCTGATCGTCAACTACGGCCTGGCGGCCGTCTTCTGGGTCGTCGTGGCCAGTCTCCTGGCACGCGTCGTAGCCCGCTAGCCCGTGAGTCCTACGTTCAGGACTCACGGGACGTGAACGTAGGACTCACGGGTTGGGGAAGGCCGGGTTGCCCCAGTGACCTGCGAAGACCGTCTCGGTCAGGGGTTTGCGGACGCGGGGGCGTCGTTCGCGGTCACGCAGGTCCTCGGGCAGCTCTTCCGCGTCACCGAGCACCCCGACCGCGATCACGACCACCGGCCGCACGTGGTCCGGCAGCCCGAACGCCTCGCGCACCGCGTCCGGCGTGAACCCGCCAATCTGGTGCGTGACCAGGCCCAGTTCCACGGCCTGCAACACCAGGTTCTGCACCGCCAGGCCCAGCCCGAACTCGGTGTTCGGCATCGGCCCGCGCTCGTCCGACTCGGCCACCGCGCCCACCAGCAGCACCGACGCCCGCCCGGCCCACGACTGGTTACCGGGCCGCAGCGCCGCGAAGATTCGCTCGAACGTGTCATCGCCGCGGTACCCGACCAGGAACCGGGCGGGCTGCGTGTTGCCGTGCGACGCCGCCCACCGGGCCGCCTCCAGCAGCACGCGCATGGTCGAAGTCGGCACCTCCGCGGCGCCGTCGAACGCACGCGGGCTCCAGCGCTGCGAGATCAACGGGTTGACGTCCATCAGATCGCGAACTGCCAGGCCGTGATGGCGTAGGCGCCGAACCACGCGCTGAACACCGACAACCCCACCAGCACCGCCGCCACCGTGCTCGTCCGCCGCCGCGCCAGCGCCAGCGCCACCGGCACGAGCAGCGTGAACGCCGGCAGCAGCAGCCGTGCCTTCGAGTTCATCAGCCCGTTCGACCCGAGGTCCATCGCCAGCACGCCCGTGCCGTAGACGATCAGCGGCCACTCCAGCTCGCGCCGGACGCTCAGCACCACCAACGCCAGCGCCACCACCAGCAGCCACACCGTCGTCAGCTCCAGCACCGACCGCGGCTCACCCAGGATGAGCAGCGCGAACTTCCACGTCGCCGCGCCGCCGTCGAACCGGGAGTCCCACCCGCCCTGCTGCACGGCGAACCAGCCGTCCCACCGCCCGGTCCGCACCGCGACGTACGCCAGGTACCCGGCCAGCCCGAGCGGCGCGATGAGCGCGCCCGCCCACGGGCGCCACCCGTCCCGCCTCTGCCACGCCGCCAACGCCGCCGCCGCGCACACCGCCACGATCAACGCCGCCGCCGTCGGCCGCACCAACCCCGCCGCCGCGCAGCACACGCCGGCCAACACCCACCGCCGCTCGACCACACCCACGAGCGACCACACGGCGAGAGCGCAGAACGTCGCCTCGGAGTACGTCATCGACAGCACCACCGCCATCGGCGACGCCGCGAACAGCACCACCAGGACCAACCCGGCCCGCCGCGACCCGCCCAGCACCCGTGAGCCGAGCCGGGCCAGCCCGTAGGCGCAGAACACGCCGCTGACCAGGCTCACCGCGAACGCCGCGCCGATCGTCGGCACGCCCGGCAGCCCGTCCACCCACCGCACCAGCGTCGGGTAGCCGGGGAAGAACGCCAGCGGCGTCTCGGGCGACCGCCGGCCGAACGCGTCGACCAGGCCGTCCGGCACGTCCGCGTAACCGCCCTCGGCGATGCCCAGGAACCAGTGCCCGTCCCACGACGTGAGCGCGGCGGTGACGTCCTTGTCCCACCGGGCCGCCATCAGCTGGAGCACGAGCAGCCCCAGTTCGCGCACCACGAGGTAGAGGACGGCGGGCGCGAGCGCGATCGTGACCCGGTGCCTGGCGAAGCGCGCCAGCCGGCCACGCGCGCCCGGCGCGTCCTCGGTGTGCGCGTGAACGGCCTCAAGGGTGGACACAAGGATGAGAGTAGTGGGGGTCACGGCGACCGCTGTCCACTCCTTGGGCCAGGTACCCTGCCGTTGAGCTGGGGTCGAAGCACCTGGGAGGAGTGGGTCTGTGGCGCTCGTCGTCCAGAAGTACGGCGGTTCCTCGGTCGGGAGCGCCGAGCGGATCAAACGGGTGGCCGAGCGCATCGTCGCGACCCGCAAAGCGGGCAACGACGTCGTCGTCGCCGTCTCCGCGATGGGCGACACGACCGACGAGCTGCTCGATCTCGCTCGTCAGGTGTCCCCGGTGCCGCCCGCCCGTGAGATGGACATGCTGCTCACGTCCGGCGAGCGCATCTCCATGTCGCTGCTGGCGATGGCGATCAGCTCGCTGGGCGCCGAGGCGCGCTCGTACACCGGCTCGCAGGCCGGCGTGATCACCACGTCCGTGCACGGCAAGGCGCGCATCATCGACGTGACGCCCAGCCGCATCCAGGACGCGCTGTCCGAGGGCGCCATCGCGATCGTCGCGGGGTTCCAGGGCGTCAGCCAGGACAGCAAGGAGATCACCACGCTCGGCCGCGGCGGCACCGACACCACCGCGGTGGCGTTGGCGGCCGCGCTGAAGGCCGACGTCTGCGAGATCTACACCGATGTGGACGGCGTGTTCAGCGCCGATCCGCGCATCGTGCCGAACGCCAAGCGGCTGGCGACCATCACCTACGAGGAGATGCTCGAAATGGCGGCGTGCGGGGCCAAGGTGCTCATGCTGCGCTGCGTCGAGTACGCCCGCCGGTACGGCGTTCCGGTGCACGTCCGATCTTCGTTCAGCAACAAGCCCGGGACCATCGTGTCCGGGTCAGTGGAGGACCTTACCGTGGAACAGGCGATGATCACCGGCGTCGCGCACGACCGGTCCGAGGCCAAGGTGACCGTGACCGCGGTGCCCGACCTGCCCGGCATGGCGGCGCGCATCTTCCGCGTGGTGGCCGAGGCGGAACTCGACATCGACATGGTCGTGCAGAACGTCTCGCAGGCCGTGTCCGGCCGCACCGACGTGACGTTCACCCTGCCGAAGGACGACGGGCCGCGCGCCGTGGCGGCGTTGGAGAAGGCGCGCGGGGAGATCGGTTTCGACCAGGTGCTCTACGACGACCACGTGGGCAAGGTGTCGTTGGTCGGCGCGGGCATGCGTTCGCACCCCGGTGTGATCGCGCAGTTCTGCGAGGCGCTCGCGTCGGCGGGCGTCAACATCGAGATCATCTCCACGTCGGAGATCCGGATCTCGGTCGTCTGCCGCGACACGCAGCTGGACGACGCCGTGCGGGCACTGCACGACGCGTTCGAGCTGGGCGGCGACGAAGCGGCTGTTGTGTACGCGGGGAGTGGACGATGAGCGGACCGGTCCTGGCTCTTGTGGGAGCTACGGGTGCCGTGGGCACCGTCATGATCGACATCATGAACGGCCGCGAGTCCGTGCCGTGGGGCGAGATCCGGCTGATCGCGTCACCGCGCTCGGCGGGCAAGAAGATCACCGTGCGCGGCGAAGAGCTGACCGTGATCGCCCTGTCGCCCGAGGCGTTCGACGGCGTGGACGTGGCGATGTTCGACGTGCCGGACGAGGTGTCGGCCGAGTGGGCGCCCATCGCCGCCGCGCGCGGTGCGGTCGCCGTGGACAACTCGGGCGCGTTCCGGATGGACCCCGACGTGCCGCTGGTGGTGCCCGAGGTGAACGCGGACCAGATCTCCGTGCGGCCCAAGGGGATCATCGCCAACCCGAACTGCACGACGCTGTCGATGATGGCCGCTCTCGGCGCGCTGCACCGGGAGTTCGAGCTGCGCGAGCTGGTCGTGGCGTCCTACCAGGCGGCGTCCGGCGGCGGGCAGGCGGCGATCGACCGGCTGTACGCGGAGATCTCGGCGTTGGCGGGCAAGGACGTCGGCGTGCGCGCGGGCGACGTGCGGGAGACGTTGGAGGCCGCCGGTCTGCCGGTGTCCGACTCGCCGTTCCCCGCGCCGTTGGCGCTGAACGTGGTGCCGTGGGCCGGTTCCCTCAAGGACGACGGGTGGACCAGCGAAGAGCTGAAGGTCCGCAACGAGTCCCGCAAGATCCTGGGCATCCCGGAGCTGAAGGTGTCCGCGACGTGCGTGCGCGTGCCCGTGGTGACGACGCACTCGCTGGCGGTGCACGCGACGTTCGCCCGTGAGGTGACGGTCGAGCAGGCGCACAAGCTGTTCGAGGAGCAGCCGTCGCTGGTGCTGGTGGACGACCCGGCGGCGCTGAAGTTCCCGACGCCGGCGGACGTCGTCGGCGGCGACCCGACCTACGTCGGCCGGGTGCGGCAGGCGCTGGACTTCCCGAACACGCTCGACTTCTTCGTGTGCGGCGACAACCTGCGCAAGGGCGCGGCGCTGAACACCTACGAGATCGCCGAGGAGCTCGTCACCCGCCTGTAAGTGGCGGTGCCTGTAGGTTTTCGGCCTATGGCGGAGGTAGTGCTCGCGATCGACCTGGGGACGACGTCGACCAAGGTCATCGCGGTGGACCGGAACGCGGGCGTGGTGGCATCGGCGGAGCACGGCTACCCGATGCGCACCACGCCCTCCGGTGAGGCGACCCACGACCCGGCAGAGGTGTGGGGTGCGGCCCTTCAGGCGTTGCGCGAGGTCGCCGCTCAAGGGCTCGACGTGCGGGCGTTGTCGCTGACCGGCGCGATGCACACGTTGGTGGGGCTGGACTCGTCGGGCACGCCCGTCACTCCCTCGCTGTCGTGGGCGGACAACCGTGCGCTGGAGCAGACAGCCCGGCTGCGCGGCACCGCCGACGGCATCGCGCTGCACCGCGCCACCGGCACCCCGATCCACACCATGTCGCCGTTGGTGAAGCTGGCGTGGTTCCGCGACCAGGGGTTTTCCGCTTCACGGTGGTGCGGCCTGAAGGACTTCGTGGCCTGGAAGCTCACTGGAGTCCTGGCGACCGAGCACTCGTCCGCGTCGGCGACCGGGCTGATGGACCTCGTGTCGCTGGACTGGCACCCGGACGCGTTGGCGTTCGCGGGCGTGCGCGCCGAGCAGCTGCCGTCCCTGCACGCGCCGGTGGACGCCCTGCCGTTGACCTTGGACGTCCCCGGCCTGCCCGCCGGCCTGCCGGTCGTGCTGGGCGGCGGTGACGGGCCGATGGCGAACCTCGGCGTCGGCGCGGTCGTGCCGGGTGTGGCGGCGGTGTCGTTGGGGACGAGCGGCGCGCTGCGGGTGGTGCGTTCGGAGCCCGCCGTGGACGAGCACGGGCGGGTGTTCTGCTACGCCATCGCCGAAGGGCTGTGGGTGATCGGCGGGGCCGTCAGCAACGGCGGTGTGGTGGCGAAGTGGGCGGCCGAGACGTTCGGCGTCGACATCGGCGAGTTGCTGGACGAGGCCGCCACGGTGCCGGTCGGCGCGGCCGGTGTGACCGCGTTGCCGTACCTGCTGGGCGAGCGCGCGCCGTGGTGGGACGCGGACGCGACGTCGGCGTTGATCGGGCTGCGGCGCGAGCACGGGCGGGCCGAGATCACCCGGGCGCTGGTCGAGGGTGTGTCGCAGCAGTTGGCGCTGGTGCTGGACGCGGTGCGTTCGGTGGCGGACGTGCACGCGGTGCGCGTGACCGGTGGCGCGTTCCGGAGCGACCTGTGGGCGACCGTGTTGGCGTCCGCGCTGGGCCTCGACCTGGAACTGGCCGACGACAGCGAGGGCTCGGGCGTCGGCGCGGCCCTGGTCGGCTGGCGCTCACTCGGCGAGATCCCGTCCCTGACCGTCGCCGCCGACTTGATCAAACCGGTGAAGACCGTCGCCCCGGACCCGGACGCGGTCCGCCACTACGCCCGCGCCCGCCCCGCCATCGACCGCCTCTACCAGGCCCTACGCGACCTCGACTGACGTGGCGGCACGGCGGCTGAGCACCACCGTGCCGGCCGCGATCAGCACCGCGCCGACGCCCGCCACCACGAATCCCCACGCCGGTGACGAGAGGTCGATCACGAACCCGGTCACCGGCGCGCCCAACGCGACGCCCAGCGTGAACGCCGACCCCTGAAGGCCCATCGCCACACCGCGCGCGGACGCCGGGGCGTACTTCGTGATCGCCTCACCGGTCGCCGTGATCGTCGGCGCGCACAGGAAGTTCGTCGGGATCAACGCCAGGGACAGCAGCCACGGCGACCAGGCGAGCAGGCCGATGGGGATGGCCAGCAACCCCATCACGCCCATCAACGCCCACAGCGGCGGCACGCGGTTCAGGCCGCCGTAGAGGAACCCGCCGACCAGCGACGCCACGCACATCACCACGACCACCGCGCCGGTCCACGACGTGAGGTCCAGCTCGCGCATCACCGCCACCACCGCCACCTCGACCCCCGACAGCACGAACGTGGCGCCGCCCGCGCTGATCAGCACGCCGAGCATCCGACCGTCCAGCCATTCCCGGCGCGGCACCGGCACCCGGCTCTCGCCCTCGCTGCGGACCGGCGGGTCCACCACCCACAGGACCGCGCCGATCACCACCATCGACACGCCGATCGTCCACATCGCGGTCCGACTCGACGCCTGCGTGGTGAGCGCGACACCGAGCGCCGGGCCGGCCATGAACGCGACTTCCACGGCCATCGAGTCCATCGCCAACGCGGTGCGCCTGCGGTCGTCCGGCACGAGCGCGGTGAGGATCTGCCTGCCCAGCGACATGACCGGCATCACCACGATGCCCGAGAAGAACGCCGTGACCAGCAAGACCTCGTACGACAGCAGCGGCGCGACGAACCAGAAGACGCCCTCGCCGGCCATCGACACGATCAGCATCGCCCGCAGGCCGCGCCGGTCGACCAGATGGCCCATCAACGGCGAACCGACCGCGATCCCGACCGTGCTGACCGCCCCGACCAGGGCCGATGCGCCGTAACCTCGTTCCAGGGCGAGGAGGACGTGCATGGTGACCGTCATGCCCGCGGCCGTCGCCGGCACCCGTGCCAACAGCATCAGCAGCATGAAGCCGGGCACGCGAGGGGTGCGGAAGACAGCGAGGTACGGAGCGACGTTCACCTGACCATCTTCACTCGACCGGGCAACAGGTTTAACCGTTCGTTTTCTTGACTCGTTCCAGAAAGCATGATGGAGTGGTGGAGCCATGACCCCAGGACCACGCGAGCTGCTCAAGGACGCCGGGCTGCGCATCACCGCACCCCGGATCGCGGTGCTCGAATGGCTCGCCGAACACCCCCACGCCACGGCCGACTCGGTCGCCGAGGGCGTGCGGGCCAGGTTGGGGTCCGTCTCGACGCAGGCCGTCTACGACGTGCTGCACGCGTGCGCGCGGACCGGGTTGTTGCGCCGGATCGAACCCGCCGGTCACCCGGCGAGGTACGAGACGCGGACCGGCGACAACCACCACCACCTCGTGTGCCGGGCCTGCGGGCGGACCGAGGACGTCGACTGCGTCCACGGCGCCGCGCCCTGCCTGGAACCGTCGGACACGGTCGGGTTCGCCGTGGACGAGGCCGAGGTCCTGTTCTGGGGGCTTTGCCCTGACTGCCGAAGTACACAGAAGGAGCTAGCGTGACCGAAGCGCGTCACACCACCAACAACGCAGGCATCCCGGTCGCGAGCGACGACCACTCGCTGACGCTCGGCGCCAACGGCCCGATCCTGCTCCAGGACCACTACCTGATCGAGAAGAACGCCCAGTTCAACCGGGAGCGGGTCCCCGAGCGGGTCGTGCACGCCAAGGGTGGCGGGGCGTTCGGTCACTTCGAGACGACCGAGGACATCAGCCGGTTCACCAAGGCGGCGCTGTTCCAGCCGGGCGTGAAGACCGAGACGCTGCTGCGCTTCTCCACCGTCGCCGGCGAGATGGGTTCGCCCGACACGTGGCGCGACCCGCGCGGCTTCGCGCTGAAGTTCTACACGACGCAGGGCAACTACGACATCGTCGGCAACAACACGCCGGTGTTCTTCCTGCGCGACCCGATCAAGTTCCCCGACTTCATCCGGTCCCAGAAGCGCCGCGCCGACACCGGCCGCCGCGACCACAACATGCAGTGGGACTTCTGGACCCTCCAGCCGCAGACCGCGCACCAGGTCACGTGGCTGATGGGCGACCGGGGCATCCCGAAGACCTGGCGCCACCAGAACGGCTACGGCTCGCACACCTACCTGTGGGAGAACGCGGCCGGCGAGCGCTTCTGGGTGAAGTACCACTTCAAGACCGACCAGGGCATCGAGAACCTGACGTCGGAAGAAGCCGCCCGCATCGCCGGTGAGGACGCCGACGCGCACCGCGCCGACCTGTGGCACTCGATCGAGCGCGGCGAGTTCCCGTCGTGGACGCTGCACGTGCAGGTCATGCCGTACGAGGACGCGGCGGACTACCGGTTCAACCCGTTCGACCTGACCAAGGTGTGGCCGCAGGGCGACTACCCGCTGATCAAGGTCGGCAAGCTGGTGCTGGACCGGAACCCGGCGGACTACTTCGCCGAGATCGAGCAGGCCGCGTTCGAGCCGACGAACCTGGTGCCCGGCATCGGCACGTCGCCGGACAAGATGCTGATCGGCCGGATCTTCTCGTACCCGGACGCGCACCGGTACCGGATCGGCACGAACTACAACGAGCTCCCGGTGAACCGGCCGAAGTCGCCGGTGAACTCGTACTCCAAGGACGGCGCGATGCGCCACGGCAACGCGGTCGACCCGGTGTACGCGCCCAACTCGTACGGCGGCCCGCACGCGGCCGGTGCGGCGGCGGGCGAGGTCGCTTCGGCGTACGGCGTCGAGGACGCGGTCACCCGCTCGGCCTACAAGCTGCACGCGGAGGACGACGACTTCGCCCAGGCCGGCACCCTGATCCGCGAGGTGATGGACGACGCGCAGCGCGAGCGCCTGGTGCAGACCGTGATCGGTCACGCGTCCAACGGCGTGTCCGAGCCCGTGCTGGAGCGCGTGTTCGAGTACTGGCGCAACATCGACAAGGAGACCGGCGACAAGATCGCCGCCGCCTTCGGCAAGTGATCTCGCTACACCCCTGATCGAGATTCACCCTGACAGGGCCGCCCGTTTACGCGGGCGGCCCTGTTTTCGTCGCTCAGCCCCGCAACGCGACCGGCAGCGCCGTCAACCGATGTCCTTGGATGCCACCGATCCCGCTTTGCCGCAGCTCCTCGAACGGGATGGTCAGGCGGGCGTCCGGGAAGTCGGCCCGCAGCACCGCGACCGCCGCCCGCAGTTCGAGTTGGGCGAGTTGGGCGCCGATGCAGAAGTGCGGCCCGGCGCCGAAGCTCAGATCGTGCGCACCCCGTTCGGTGGTGTTGATGCCCTGGATGTCCACGAGCACAGGCGAATGAGCCGGCAGCCGCACACCGCCCAGTTCGACCTCGGTGGTGGTGTAGCGCCACAGCGTGAACGGCGCGGCCGGGTGGCGGCGCAACGTGTCGCGGACCAACTCTTCGGCCGGGGTCGTCCGGTCCACAAGCGCGCGGGCGAGCAGGAAGCCGAGGGACGCGTCAGTGGTGAGCTGCCCGGCGAAGATCAACGCGAACAGGTGGTAGTTCAGCTGGTCGGGTGTGGTCTCCGGGGGAACGCGTTCGCCCAACTCGACCGCTAGTCCTTGATTGCCGTCACCCAGACCGGCCGCGGCCAAGCCCATGAGCGCGGAGATCGCGGCGCCCTGCTCGGCGGGATCGCCGCTGAGCATCAAGCGGCAGGCGTCGGTCGCGCGGTCGACTTGGTCGAGCGGGACGCCGAGGAGGTCGAGCAGCACGGTGATCGGGTAGCGGGTGGTGAAGTCGGCCATCAGGTCGACCTCCGCCGTCGCGTCGGCCCGGGTGAGCAGGTCACGGGCGATCGCGTGGATCCGTTCGGACTGCTCACGGATGCGCTTGCCGGTGAGCAGCGGGGTGTGGGCGCGACGCAGCCGGGCGTGCTCCGGTCCGTCGAGCGTGGTCAGCGACGGTTGCTCGGCGGCCGTCCGTTCGAGGCCGGCGGTGCGCCGATCCCACGTCGACGGAGCCAGCGCCGGGTCCTTGGCGAGGCGTGGATCGGCGAGGACCTGACGCGCGAGGGCGTCGTCCGTGATGATCCACGCCGGTCCGCCCGCCGGGGCGTCGACCTGCACGATCGGCCCGGCCGCCCGCATCGCGGCGCGTTCGGGCGAGGGTTCGTCGATGCCGCGTTCGGTCGCGGCGAACGGGTCGACGTCAAGGTGCGGTGCTTGGGTCACGCGGGCTTCCCCCAGTTTGCTTCACCGAAAAGTTCCTTCACAATGAAGTTAATTGGGTCGCGGGTAGGTTGTCAACGCACCGGACGACCACCGGGCGAAGATGAAGGGACGGCAGTGGAGGGCGAGCACGTGGACCGCGTCGCGGATGGCTCGACGGACCGCGTGGTCGACGGCGACCTCGCCGACCGGAGCGCGCGCCTGTTGGACGGCCTACGCGCTTTCGGCGCGCTCTACACCGACTTCACCGGTCGCTTCGCGGCATGGCTCGGCCTGCACTCCACCGACGCCACCGCCCTCGTGGAGATCCTTTACGCGGAGGACAAGGGCGCACCCCTGTCCCCGACCCGCCTCAGTGAACGCCTGGGCCTGACCACCGGCGCCACCACCAACCTGCTGAACCGCCTGGAGAAGCTCGGCTACGTCGTCCGCACCCGCGAGCACACCGACCGGCGCGTCGTGACCCTGCGCAGCAGCCGTGAGATCGAGAAGCCCGCGCGCGAGTTCTTCGGCCCGCTCAACGTGCAGCTCCAGGCGTTGGTCGCCCAGTACGAGCCCGGACAACTGGACCGGTTCGAGAACTTCCTCCACCGGCTGCGCGCCACCATGGACGACCTGCTCGCCGACGAGGAACCCGGCCCCGCCACCCCACCGCGCCCCTGAGCCGCTTCAGGAACCGTCGGCCTTCTGCCACGGGTAGCGCGGCGCGACGATCTCGAACGAGTCGACCAGCCAGGTCTTCCGCGTCTCCAGGTCGGACGTGTCCGACTCCGAACGGACGGCACTCGGCGGAGCGGTCACGGCCACCGCACGTGCGCTCGCCCGCACCCAGCGGGGCTCGCCGTCGGGGAGTGGTCCGGAGGGCGGCGGCGGATCACCGATCCCGACCCGCACCCAGTAGTCCACAATCTTGAGATTACCGCAGCGAGCGGAACCGGGCCCGGATCTCCATCGTCCGATCCGTGCACCGCAAACGCCGATCGGGGGACGCGCGTATGACGGATTCTCCATCACTGGACGACTTGGCGGCCCACGCCGAACGAGTCGACCAGGCCCGCCTCGCGCTCAAGCGGGACCTCGCGCAACGGGTCGTGCACGGCCGCGACGACAGCGGTCTGGTCGAGATCGGCGTCGACCACACGACCAAGGTCGTCGAGGTCGCGGTGAACGCGACGCTGGTGGGCCGGGTCGACCCGAAGGTCCTGGCCAACGCGATCCTCCAGGCCTCGGGCGAGGCGCAGCGCAAAGCGCGCGAGCTGGTGGCGGAACGGCGGTCGTACTACCTGGGCACGAAGTAGCGAGCAAGGGGGAGGCATGGCAGGTTTCAAGGCCGACACCGGCCGGATGCGCGAGTCCGCCAACGGATTCCAGCGCGCCGGCGACCACGCGGGCAGCGTGGCGAGTTCACTGGGCGGGATCACCGTCCCGGCCGGGGCGTTCGGCGTCTCCGGTCCGGCACAGGGGCTGGCGGCGGATCTGGACGCGATCGTCGAACGCCGGCGCAGCCGGGTCGCGCAGCGCCGCGACCGGCTGACCGAGATCGCCGACCTGGTCCGCCGGGACGCCGACGAGTACGACCGGGCCGACTCGGACGGCACGGCGGAGATCGACCGAGCCGGTGGGGGCCTGCGATGACGCACCCGGCAGTGCACGACGCGATCAAGGGCTGCGCTCCGCTGGCCGAGGCGGCGAGCATGGTCGGCTCACCCAACCCGATCGACGCGATCCGGCAGATCGACTACGACCCGGCCGCGATCGAAGCCTACGTCGGGCAACTCCGCGCCGCCGTCAAGGATCTCGCCCAGGCGATCGAGGAGCAGGCGAAGGCGATCGCCGACCACGAGTCCGGCACCGGCGGCACCGCGTCGGATTCGGCGAGCGCGGAGATGCACAAGGAACTGGACGAGCTGCGCGTCGAGCAGAAGGGGTTGGAAACCCTGATCGACGAGATCGAGCGGATCGGCAAGCGGATGGACGAGGTGGTGCGCGCCGCGGTCGGCGAGATCCTGGACATCTGCTCGAGGGCCACCCCCGCCGTCGCCATCGTGCTGGAGGCCGGGTGGCTCCCCGGCGACGCCGCCGAGGAGGTCGTGCACACGGCCGTGGCCGACATCATCAAGGTGTGCGCGAAGAGCCAGGACGAGGTCACCAAGCTCCGGGCGGACCTCGACAAGATGGCCGCGTCCGAGAGCGAGGGCGGGGCGGCGAGCGGTGGCGTCGGCGGACCCGGCGGCGGTGAGGCGGAAGCCGGTGGTGGTGGGGCGGAAGCCGGTGGTCCTAACACTGCCGGCCCGAGCGAGGCGGAGGACGCCCCGGACAACGGGTCACGGGACGAGCCGCAGAGCGGAGGGGGCGCCTAGGAAGGCGTCGCCCCCGGCCGGTTCGACCGGGGATCGGGCCGGCCGCCACACGGGGCGGCCGGCACGCGGTTCACGCCGCCTCTGGTGCGGCCTACCCGCGGCTCGCGCCCGGTCGGGGCGACCGGCCCCGCGGTTCACGCCGTCTCGGGGATGTCCTGTCGGGTGTTCGCCAACGCCAACCCGGTGCGCAGCGACCCGACCGCCTCCGCCACCGCCTCCCGGAACACGCCGCCGACGCCCAGGATGTTCGCGTACCCGTGGAACAGCCCGGGGTACCGCCGCAGCACCACCGGCACCCCCTGCTCGGCCAGCTTCTCCGCGAACGCCTCACCCTCGTCCCGCAGCGGGTCGAACCCGGCGGTCGCCAGGTACGTCGGCGGCAGCCCGCTCAGGTCCTCCGCCAGCAACACCGACAACCGGGGATCGGTGTGCGCCTCGCGCGACGGCGCGTAGTGGTCGAGGAACCAGTCCATCTTCTCGTCGGTGAGGAAGAACCCGTTCCCGAACAGGTCCCGCGACCGCCGCCGCACCGACGCGTCCACCGCCGGGTAGAACATCAGCAGGAACACCGGCTTCACCGCGCCCGCGTGCAACGCCGTCACGGCCGCGAGGTTGCCGCCCGCGCTGTCACCGCCCAGCGCGATCCGACGCGGGTCGATCCCCAGCTCGGACGCGTGCGACACGGCGTACTCGAACGCGGCCCGCGCGTCGTCCGCCGCCGCCGGGAACGGGTGCTCGGGCGCGAGCCGGTAGTCCGCCGCCAGCACCCGCACCCCACCCTCCACGGCGAGGAACCGGCACAGGTTGTCGTGGCTGTCCAGGTCACCGCTGACCCACCCGCCACCGTGGTAGAAGACCAGCAGCGGCGACCCCGCGGCCAGGCCCGTCGGCTCGTAGAACCGGGCCCCGATCGCATGGGCGCCCACGCCGTCCAGCGTCAACGACCGCACCGCCACGCCATCGATCACCGGACCGCACACCAGCGCGTTGCTGCGGGTCAGCGCGAGGCGGTTCGCGGCGGGCGTGGTCGTCCGCCAGTCCTCACCGCTGATCTGCTGCAACCTCAGCAGCAACTGTGCTTCCGGATGCAGCCGCTGGCCGTCCAGCGTGATCGGGCGGCCGATGATCAGCTTGCGCAGCGGCGCGGGCAGACCGAAAACGAAGCGCAGGGCGCCGGCGAGGACACCGGGAGGGATCGAGTCGGCGAGCTTCGACATGCGTCGTACGTTACTAGCCGGTAGGCGCATGGGCGAGGAACTGGACCTCCAGATAGCTGGAGGTGGCAGGATCGGAAACCATGACGGTCACCGTGGTGGGCATCGGCGGGTCGCTGCGCCCCAACTCGCAGTCCGAACGCGCGATGAGGATCGTGTTGGAGGGCGCCGTGGACGCCGGCGCCAAGGTGATCGAGGTCGCCGGACCCGACCTGGTGCTGCCCTTCTACGACCCTTCGGTCCCCGAACGGCCGGACAACGCCCGCCGCCTCGTCGACGCCCTGCGCCACGCGGACGGCGTGGTGCTCGTGTCACCCGGCTACCACGGCACGGTGTCCGGCCTGGTCAAGAACGCCCTGGACTACGTCGAGGACATGCGCCTGGACGAGCGCCCCTACCTGGACGGACGGGCGGTCGGCTGCGTCGCGGCGGCACAGGGCTGGCAGGCGTCCGTGACCACGCTGACCGCGTTGCGCTCGATCGTGCACGCCCTGCGCGGCTGGCCCACCCCGCTCGGCGCGGCGGTGAACTCGCGCGAGGTCGAGTTCGACCCGGCCGGCGGGTGCTCGGTGCCGTCGGTGGCCGACCAACTACGCACGATCGGGCGACAGGTGACCGAGTTCGCCGTGTCGAGGGGGCGCTGAGCGGGTACGTGTCCGGTGGGCGTGAGCTGCCGCACGAACGGGTGTGGTTCGGCCCCGGCCGGGTGTTGGGCTGGTCGTCAGGCCCCTTCCACCAGCTCAAAGGAGAGCGTTCACCATGCAGGTGCTCTACACCGCGGAAGCCATCGCAGTCGGGGACGGTCGCAACGGCGAGGTCCGCTCCTCCGACGGAGTGATCGACGAGCAGCTGTCCACGCCCAAGGAGCTGGGTGGACCGGGCGGCGACAAGACCAACCCGGAGCAGCTGTTCGCGGCCGGGTATGCGGCGTGCTTCCACAGCGCGCTGAAGGTCGCCGCACGGCAGGCCAAGACGAGCATCGGCGAGACGACGGTCACCGCGAAGGTCGGCCTCGGCGCCAACGGCAGCGGCGGCTTCCAGCTGGCCGTGGAGCTGGCGACGCACATCCCCGGCGTCGAGCAGGCCGTGGCCGAGCAGCTCGTGGCCGCCGCCCACCAGATCTGCCCGTACTCCAACGCCACCCGCGGCAACATCGAGGTGGCTCTCACGACCACCGTCTGAAGGAGGCGTCAGACCATGAGCAAGTCTCCGATCACCAGCCCGTTGAGCGAGTCCGACAAGGCCTCGGTGGGCACGGTCCTCCAGGCCACCCTGGTCGACCTGATCGACCTGTCGTTGGTGGCCAAGCAGGCGCACTGGAACGTCGTCGGCAAGAACTTCCGCAGCGTCCACCTCCAGCTGGACGAGCTGGTGACGACCGCGCGCACGTACACCGACGAAGTGGCCGAACGCGCCGCCGCGCTGGGCGTCTCGCCCGACGGCAAGGCGCGGACGGTGGCCGACGGCTCCGGCGTGCCGGACTTCCCCGGCGGCTGGCTGAAGGAGGAGCAGGTGATCGCGGCCGTGGTCACCGCGCTCGGCGAGCTGATCCAGCGGCTGCGCGGCCGGATCGACGAGACGGACAAGTCCGACCTGGTCACCCAGGACCTGCTGATCGAGGTCACCAAGGCGTTCGAGCAGGCGCACTGGATGTGGCAGGCGCAGCAGGCCTGACCGGGCCTTCCACGACGCCGAGGGGCCACCGGGAGATCCCGGTGGCCCCTGATGACGGCACCCGCTGCGCTAGAGCACTCGGCAACCGGCTACAGCGCCGGCTTGAGCACCCGCTGCACGAACGCGACCTCGGCGGCCGTCTGCCGGATCGTCTCCGCGACCACCAGCGAGCCGTGCCCGGCGTCGTACCGGTACACCTCGTACGCCGCGCCACGCGCCGCCAGCCGGTCCAGGTAGTTGTCGATCTGCCGGATAGGGCAGCGCGGGTCGTTCTCGCCCGCCAGCACCAGCACCGGCGCGCGCACCGCGTCCACGTACGTCAGCGGCGAGCACTCGCGGTACCGGTCGGGCAGCTCCTCCGGCGACCCGCCGAACAGCGCCCGGTCGAACGCCCTCAGCGGCTCCATCTCGTCCTCGTACGCCGCCAGGTAGTCCGCGACCGGCACGCCCGCGACCCCGGCCGCCCACAGCTCCGGCTGCGTGCCCAGCGCCAGCAGCGACAGGTACCCGCCCCACGACGCGCCGTTGACCACGCACTTCGCCGGGTCGGCGAAACCGGTCCGGACGGCCCACTCGTGCACCGCCGCCACGTCCTCCAGCTCGGTCAGCCCCGGCCGGCCCTCGATCGCGTCACGCCACTTCGAGCCGTACCCGGTGGACCCGCGGTAGTTCACGTGCACCACGGCGAACCCGGCGTCCAGCCACACCGCGCGGTAGGCGGAGAACCGGTCCTCGTCCGCCGCGTGCGGGCCGCCGTGCAGGTGGAACACGGTCGGCAGCGGGCCGTCGGGGGCGCCTTCCGGACGGGCCACCAGCGCGTGCACGTCACCGACGAACACGTCGCCCAGGTCGACCGACGGGGGCGCCTTGTGGCCGGGCGGCTCCAGCAGCACGCGGTCGTCGCCGGCCACGTCGAGCACGCGCACCACACCGGGCCGCGCGGCCGACGACCACGAGTACTCCACCGCGCCGTCCGGCCGCACGTCCGCGCTCCCCACAGTCCCGTGTGGAGTGTCCAAAGCGGACAGCTCGCCGGTGGCGAGGTCGTAGCGGTGCAACGTGTTCCGCGCCTGGAACGTGTGCACGACCAGCAGCGACCGCGCGTCCGGGTACCAGTCGGCGCTGATCTCGCCGGGCAGGTCGACCACGACCTCGGTCTCGGTGTCCGCCGCGACGTCCCAGATCAGCAACTCGTCCTTGCCCCGCCGCTCGTGCCCGACGAGCAGCCGGTTGTCGCCGCGCACCGGGCTGAACGCGATCGCGTCCAGACCCTTGCCGGGGCCGTCCCACTTCTCGGCGACCTTCTCGCCGGACGGCGTCACCACGCGCAGCGCGGCGTGCCGGTTGTCGCCGTGCTCCGAGTGCGACAGCACGACCAGCGTCTCGTCCTTGGACAGCGCGGACACGCCGCCGTCGTTCTCGTGCGCGTAGATCACCTCGGCCGGACCGCTCGCGCGCGAGACGTACACCGTGGTGCCGTCGTCGGTGGACGTGCCGACCGCGACGACCTCGTGCCCGATCTCCAGCCCCGCCGGGTACCCGGCCGGCACGCCGTCCACGGCGGGCTTCGTGTCGCCGCCGGGCTTGAACGGCTCGCTGACCCACGTGCCGAACTCGTCGCCGTCGGTGTCGGCGAACCACCAGATGGCCCGGCCGTCGGGGCTCAGCGTGCCGTGCGACGTGCCGTTCGGCCGGTCGGTGACCTTGCGGTGGGTGTCGGTGGCGCGGTCCCAGGCGTAGATCTCCCACACGCCGCTGGAGTTCGACAGGTACAGGCTGCGGTCCGGCGCGTCGTCCGCCCAGCCGGGCAGGCTCACCCGGGGCGCGGTGAAACGGGCCTTCCAGCGGGCCTCGGCCGCGGCGTCGGCGAACAGGGGGTCGGGCACTTCGGCGGTCGGGTGCGTCGTCACGCCTCCGATCCTGCCGGCTTTCGGGCGGTGACCAGGAAGTAGTCGGCGAGGCCGCGTTCGACGGCCCGGATCCAGTTGCGACCCCACCCGTCCGGGTGCTCGGTCAGCGCGACCCACCGGTCGAAGCCGGGCCACACGTGCTCGCCGACGGAGCGCGCGGTGACGTCGGCGAACCCGGCCGCACGCAGGTCGCGCAGGACGTCGTCGATCCGGTGGGCCAGGTCGAGGCCGGAGGCGAACGTCTTCAGCAGCTCGGCCAACCGGGTGCCGGCGTCATCCGTCCTGGTGAAGAACGTGGTGACGGCGAACCGGCCGCCGGGGGCGAGCACGCGTGCGCTCTCGTGCGCGAACCCGCCGATGTCCTCGAAGTGCTGGGCGGCCTCGACGGACAGCAGGGCGTCGAACGAGGCGTCGGGGAGCGGGAGGTCGTCGGACGAGCCCTGGACGAACGCCACGCGCGGGTCGTCGTTGGCCTCGGTCGCCCGCGCGACCTGCTCCGGCATCAGGTCGACGCCGCGGACGTGGGCCGGGTCGCGGCGGAGGACGCGCTGGGCGCCCAGGCCCCGTCCGGAGCCGACTTCGAGCACGCGGTCGCCCGGTCCGATCTCCAGCGCGTCCAGGACGACGTCGTAGAGGGCCTCCTGGGACGCGATCCGGTGCTCGACGGTCAGCTCGCCGTCCAGCGGGATGCCCTCCCAGTAGCCGAAGTTGATGAAGCCGCCCGCGAAGAGGGGCTTGGCGGCGAGGTCACCCGTGCCGTAGATCCGCCGCCTCAGTTCCGCGCGCTCCGACTCGTCTCTCATGGTTCGATCATGAACGGTTACTCAACGTGACTTGAATCGTCAACCTTCACCTGGTTGGCTGAGTGGAACCGGTCGGACGTACGCGTCGTCGGCGCAGATGCGGAATTAAGCAACAGCGAGGAGTAGTTCGTAACGTCCTCGTTCGTCCGAACGAATCACGGGTTACACGCGGGTGGCACAGGGAGGTCTGACCGATGATCGAGAACACGGTTCGGCAGGGCGGTCGCGTCGGGTGCACTGACGCCCTGGGTCGTCGGCGGACGCTGGAGGTGACCCTCACGGAAGAGGGCAACATCTGCATCCACACGCCCCCCGGCGAGTCCGCCAAGCTCGACTGGCAGGAAGTCGGCGAACTCCTCCGGCGCCTCGCGGAGCTCCGGCCGCACGTGAAGTGACTTCGTGACCTGAGCTGACCTGAGCTGACCTGAGCGGCCTCGGAGGGCGACCACGCCCACCGGGGCCGCTTTGTCGTGTCCGAGGTTTTCCACGTCTGCGCAGGTGAGGAAGCCGCCGTCACCTGAACGAGTAAATCTATGATCGCTGGAGTAGACATTCGCACGCGGTCGTGTGTAGTGTTCTCCCTGTACGAGAGAGAACGTCGATCGACACGGGAGATGACGAACTACCCGTGACGCTGGGTGTGTAGGCACGTGAAGTACCGGGAGCGCAACAGGTTTGTGCGAGACGGCAGTACGCGGTCCCGGAGCCGACAGCCGAGCGTGCAGTGGCAGGACGGTCAGGCACGCGGGAGCCGATCAGTGGAAGGGGTTCCGGCGCGGTGGCCGAGCAGGGTGAGGAAGTCGGAAACCAGAGGAGAAGGGACGGGTTTTACACCATCGGATCGCCTGCCTCGAGCTGAAGTCGGGCCGGGCGGGTACCGCAGTCCAGCACGATGGGAAGGTGGTCTCCGGTTACGCAAATGCGATCCACGCGGTCTCCGCTGCTCATGCGGATGACGCGGACACAGTAGACCGGCCTCACGGCCGGGTGGTGGGAACCCATAACCCCGGGGCCCCGGTGCCAGTAACGGCACCGGGGCCCCTCGTGGCGCGGAGGTGCGATGACCCCAGAGACAAACGAGCCGCGGCCTGCGGCTGACAAGTTCGAAGACGACCACTACCCCGCCTACACGATGGGCAGAGCCGCGGAGATGCTCGGCGCCACGCCGGGATTCCTGCGCAGCCTGGACGAGGCGAAGCTGATCGAGCCGCAGCGCTCGTCAGGCGGCCACCGCCGCTACTCCCGGTCCCAACTCCGGTTGGCCGCCCGGGTCAGGGAACTGGTCGACCAGGGCACCGGCCTCGACGCCGCGTGCCGCATCGTCACCCTGGAGGACCAACTCCAGGAAGCCAAGGACCTCAACAACCACAACCGACCGCCCGCGGCGGACGATCAGCCGTACCCGCCACTGCGGGGCGTGTGACCGGAACGCGAAGACCTGTCCGAGACTCCCTCGGACAGGTCATGGCACGCCTCAACCGCGGCTGTCCTCACCGTCGAACCCTCCGGCTGCGCCCCGCCACGGCCCCGGCAGCGCGGTCGGGAGGGTGCGGGCCAGTTCCGCGGCGAGATCGGCCTGTCGCCGCTCGGCAGCCTCGGCGTCGGGCAGCCCGAGCACCTCGGCGATCCGCTGCCACGACCACCCCTGCCGCCGGGCCTGGTCGATGAAGGTCGGCTCGGACTGATCGGCAACCCGCCGCTGCACCGCCAACAGCCGGTGCCAGCGCAACATGATCTCCTCCGGCACCTCGGCGGGCCGGTCGCGTCCGACGGCGAGCATCAGCCCGGTCAGCTGATCCACGGAGAGCAGCACCTCCGGCCCGCCTGACACGTCACCGAGCCAGTGGTCGATCGCCGAATCACGGGACGACGGACGGCCGTCATCGGTAGTCATGCCGTCCATCGTGCCCGAAACGCCCGACCCCGAGACGGCCCTCGAAACGCAAAACAGGCCCGGTCCACCTTGCGGCGGACCAGGCCTGAGCCGGTCGGGGTGACAGGATTTGAACCTGCGACCTCTTCGTCCCGAACGAAGCGCGCTACCAAACTGCGCCACACCCCGGCTTGCGATCGAACGAGGAGAACTCTACCTGACGTTCCCACCCACTCCGAACCGGGTATCCGTTTCCGCGTCGGACGGGCTCCGACCTGCGTCGACGGGGCGTGGAACCAAGGTCAGGAGGCTGGCCTCCGGCGGGCACGCGAAGCGCACCGGCGCGTACGGCGACGTGCCCAGACCGGCCGACACGTTCATCCACATGTGCGAACCCCACCGCGACACGCCACGGGCGCGCGAGCGGTCCAGTTCGCAGTTCGTGACGATCGCGCCGTAGCCCGGGATGCGCAGCTGGCCGCCGTGCGTGTGGCCCGCCAGCACCAGGTCGTAGCCCTCGGCGGCGAACGGGTCCAGGACGCGCGGTTCGGGGGAGTGGGTCACGCCCAGGCGCAGCGGCACGTCCGGGATCGGGCCGCTGATCTCCTCGAACCGGTCACGCTTGAGGTGCGGGTCGTCCAGCCCGGCGGCGAAGATCTCCACGCCGTTCACCTCGAACCGGCGGCGCACGTGCGTCAGGTCGAGCCAGCCGCGCTCGATCATCGCCGCGCGGAGGTCCCGCCACGGCAGCGGGATGCCGTGCACGCGCTTGGTCTTCGCCGACGGCAGCAGGTAGCGGGCCGGGTTCTTGGGGCGCGGCGCGTAGTAGTCGTTGCTGCCGAACACGAACACGCCGGGACGCGCGAGCAGCGGACCCAGGGCGCGGACGACGGCGGGCACGGCCTGCTTGTGCGCGAGGTTGTCCCCGGTGTTCACCACCAGGTCCGGCTCCAGCTCGTCGAGCGCGGCGACCCAGCGCTGCTTCGACTTCTGGTCCGGCATCATGTGCAGGTCCGAGAGGTGGAGCACCCGCAGCGGCGACGAACCGGGCGCGAGCACCGGCACCGTCGCCTCGCGCAACGTCCAGTGCCTGCGCTCGATGCCCGCCGCGTAGGCGAGCGTGGCGGTGCCCAGGGCGGTGGTGGCGAGCAATGCGCGGCCGAGCTTGTTCACGTGGTCGAGGGTAGGGCGTTAACCGATTCGGGGTGCGACGGGCCGCCCGGTACCGTTCGGCCCATGGCGGAGCTGAAGGCGCGGTTGCAGGCTGATCTGACGGTGGCGATCAAGGGCCGGGAGACGGTCCGGGCCGGCGCGCTGCGGATGACGCTGGCCGCGCTGACCACCGAAGAGGTGTCCGGCAAGTCCGCTCGCGAGCTGACCGACGACGAGGTGCTGAAGGTCATCACCCGCGAGGTGAAGAAGCGCAAGGAGGCGGCCGAGGCGTTCGCCGGCGCCGGGCGCACCGAGCAGGCCGAGCTGGAGCAGGCCGAGTCCAAGGTGCTGGAGGCCTACCTCCCCGCGCAGCTCGGTGACGACGAGCTGGCCACCCTGGTCGACGCCGCGATCGCCCAGGTGGCGGAGCAGCTCGGCGAGCAGCCGGGTCAGCGCCAGATGGGTCAGGTCATGAAGGCGGTCAACGCGCAGGTCGCCGGGCGCGCCGAGGGTGGCCGGGTCGCCGCGGCGGTCAAGGCCCGCCTGGCTTAGCCCGACCTCAGGGCAGGCGTGGCCCAGAGAGGCACGCCTGCCCTGCCGGACCTGGCAGGCATTTCGGCGGGCGGAACCTGCCCGCCGCACCCAGTGGACACACCCGGCGGCGGGCGCGCTGCCTGCCGGACCTGACAGGCCCTCAGAGCATCGGAACGGCCCGTCGCACCCGGCAAACCGCCACATACGCCAAGCAGGCCCCTGTCGCCTATCTGGTCGGCTCAGTGGGCAGGGTGACGCGCGGTGGGCCGCCGGGGCGGCCTGGTTCGCCTGGCTGGGTCGGTTGGCCGGGGTCGGTCTGGCCCGGGGGCTTCGGGTCGGTGGTGGTGGTCGGCTCGACCGGCTGCGGCGGCGGGACGTAGCCCGACGACACCAGCAGCGTGACCACGGTGCCGCGCAACGCACTGCCGCGCGGCGTCTGGCTGACGACCTGGCCCTTCGGCTGCGGCGAGTTCCGGGTCTGCACGGACACCTTGTACCCGGCCTGCTCCAACGTCCGCGTCGCGTCGTTCACGTTGCGCCCCACCACGTCCGGGATGCGGATCTCCGCGCCACCCTTGAGGTAACGCTCCTCCACCGGCGGCAACCCGCGCACCGGCAGCCCTTCGTGGATCTTCGTCATCGTGTCGAACCACGTCCGCGCGGGCACGGTGCCGCCGTAGATGTCGCCCTTGGCGCACAACCTGGGCGGCCCGCCGTTGACGCAGATGCCGCGCGGTTCCACACCGTCGTTGAACGCCTGCACCGCACCGGCGAAGTCCGGCGTCGCGCCCATGAACGCGGCCGACTTGAACTCCTCCGTCGTCCCCGTCTTACCGATCATCGGCCGCGCCCACTTGAACTGCTGCGCCGCACGCGCCGCGGTGCCACCGCCCGTGTCGTCCTTGGACATCCCGACCGCCAACCCGTTCGCCAACGGCTCGGCCACCACCTGCTCGCACGGCGCCTCGTTGACCACCACCGGCTTGCCGGTGCGGTCCAGCACCTTGCCGATCGGCGACGGCGGGCACCACACCCCACCGCTCATGATCGTCGCCGCCACGTTCGCCAGCTCCAGAGTGCTCACCGGCGCCGGGCTCAACGTGAAGGAAGCGTTGCCGCCGTTGGACTTGTAGAACTCGGTCTGCGAGATCCGCAGCTCCTTGTTCTTCGCCTTCGGGTCCGGCCGCACGCCCGCGATGTTCGTCGCCATCGTCTCGCGCATCCCCAGCCGGGACGCCATGTCCACCACCGGGTCCATGCCCAACTGCTCTTCCAGGATCACGAAACCCGTGTTCGGCGACGTCTGCAACGCCGTCTGCAACGACATCTGCGGCGGGTACCGCGAGTTCTCGTTGCCCAGGCAGTACCAGCGCGTGCTCGGCTCGCCCGTGGGCGGGCACTTGTCCCCGCCGCCCTTGAACACCCGCGACACGTACGAGTTCGGCGTGGCCATCGTGCTCTCGATGCCCATGCCCTTCTCCAGCGCCGCCGCCGCCGTGAACACCTTGTAGACCGACCCGGCGCCGAACTTGTTCTCCACCCCGGACGGCAGGTCGAACTGGGTCTGGAACTGGTCCCCCTTCAACCCGTAGTCCCGGTTCGCCACCAGCGCCACGACCTCGTGCCGCTCCTTGCCCGGCCGCACGATCGCCATCGCGTTGGCGAGCCCCTCGGTGGACTTCGCGACCTGGGCCTCCGCCGCGCTCTTGGCGTGCTGCGTGATCGTGCGGTCCAAAGTGGTCTGGATCGTGTACCCGCCGGTCTTCAGCTGCTCCAGGCTGAAACCGTTGCGCTCCAAGTAGTTCAGCGCGTACGAGCAGAAGAACCCGTGCTCAGGCCCCGCCCCGACGCACCCGCTCGGCGGCGTGCGCACCGGCGACACCAGGCCCAGCGGCTCCAGCTTCGCGGTCTCGGCGGCGTCACGGGACAGCTTGTCGTTCTCGACCATCTTGTCGATCACCTGGTTGCGCCGCACCAGCGCCTTCTCCGGGAACACCTCCGGGTTCAGCGCGGACGGGCTGTTGACCATGCCCGCGAGCATCGCCGACTGCGCCACGGTCAGCTTGTCCGGAGTGGTCTCGAAGTACGCCTGGGACGCCGCCGCGATGCCGTAGACGGTCGAGCCGAACGGCACCACGTTCAGGTAGCGGGCGAGGATTTCCTCCTTGCCCAGTTTGCGCTCCAGTTGCAAAGAGATGCGCGCTTCACGCGCTTTTCGCGCAACTGTCTGCTCCTGCGCCTTTTGCTGTTCGACTTGGTTGTTCCGCGCGACCACGTGCACGAGGTAGTTCTTCACGTATTGCTGCGTGAGCGTGGACGCACCCTGCGTGACGGAACCGCTGAACTGGTTCGTCAGGCCGGCGCGGATCGTGCCCTTCCAGTCGACGCCCTGGTGCTCGTAGAACCGGCGGTCCTCCACCGACACCAGCGCGGCCTTCATGGTGGGGGAGATCTTCTCCGGCGGCACGAGCACGCGGTACTGGTCGTACAGGTAGGCGATCGGCGCGCCGTCCTTGTCCGTGATCGTGGAGATCAACGGCGGGTCGGTGCTGACCAGGTCGGCCGAGATGCTGTCGACCGTGTCGCTGGCTCTGTTCGACACCACCCCGAGCGCACCCACGACAGGGAACATCATGCCTGCCAGCAGGACTCCCGCCAGCAGACACAGTCCGAGCAGTTTCAGCACGCCGTTCCGGGCTCGCATGCAGGTCAGCGTACGCGGCACCCAAAGAGGTGATCCGGATCGCGCACAGTTGATTACACAGGATGAGTACTCGTACTCAAGACAGGTAACAGGTGGGCAACCCAGGCTTGGAGGTGGAACCAGAAGGCTCTACAGTCCGTCACTGTCCAAGACAGCAGCCGACGGCGCGACCACTCGATGGTGAGCCTACGGCATCCGCGGCAGGGGTGTGGCGGATTTGGGAAGTCTGGGCACTGTGTGAACTGAGGTGGGGGCTATGCAGCAGGGGGATTGGCGTATCAAGGCTTCGTGCCGTGACGAGGAGCCGGATCAGCTCTTCGTTCGAGGTGCGGAGCAACGCAAGGCGAAGGTCGTGTGCCTGGGATGCCCGGTGCGCACCGAGTGCCTTGCCGAAGCTCTCGACAACCGGATCGAATTCGGTGTCTGGGGCGGCATGACGGAGCGTGAGAGGCGGGCGCTGCTGCGGCGTCGCCCGGACGTCACCTCCTGGATCGAGCTCCTGGACACGGCACGCCAGGAGCACCACCACGAGGACTCCAAGGTCGGTTAGGCCAGGTCAGGCCTGAGTCAAGGCCGGACCAGACCCGGGCAGGCGGCACGCTGCCGCATGACCTGCCCGCTACTCGCCCGCCAGCCGCCGACCGATCTCGTGCAGGCCGTCAAGGTCGTGCACGTCGGTCGGCAGCGCGGGCACACCGATCAGCGGAACACCGGGGTGCGCACGGGTGAATCGCGCGAGCAGTCGCTTCTCCCGATCGGCGACCGCCACGCGATCCGCGTGCACCCGCAACACCGCGGCGGCCAGCGGGGCGTCTCCACTGCGCTCCAGCCGGTCCGCCGCCGCCAACGCGCCGGGTGCGGGCAAGGGGGCCAGCACCGGGTGCGTCCGGTTCGCCACCAGACCGGTCAACGGCATCTTCTCCTCGCTCAACCGCTCCACGAAGTAGCTGGCCTCGCGCAACGCGTCCGGTTCGGCCGCCGCGACCACCAGGAAGCCCGTGCCGGGTGATCGCAGCAGCTCGTAGGTGGCCTGGGCGCGTTGCCGGAAGCCGCCGAACATGCCGTCGAACGCCTGCACGAACATCGAGGCGTCGTGCAGGAGCTGGCCGCCCACGACCGTCGACACGACCCGGGTGAACACGCCGAAGCCCGCGCCGACGACCTTGCGGATGCCGCGCCCGCCCGCCCGCGCGGGCGCCGTCAGCACCTTGATGAGCTTGCCGTCCAGCACCGTCGACAGGCGCTGCGGCGCGTCCAGGAAGTCCAGCGCCGAGCGGCTCGGCGGCGTGTCCACGACCACCAGGTCCCACTCGTCGCGCTCCACCAGCTGGCCCAGCTTCTCCATCGCCATGTACTCCTGCGTGCCGGAGAACGACGTGGAAATGGTCTGGTAGAACGGGTTCGCCAGGATCTGCTCGGCCCGCTCACGGCCGGCGTGCTGCCACACCATGTCGTCGAACGTGCGGCGCATGTCCAGCATCATCGCGTGCAGCTCGCCCTTGAAGCCCTCCACGTCGACGCGCCGCGGCTGGTTGTCGAGCTCGCGCAGACCGAGCGACTGGGCGAGCCGGCGCGCCGGGTCGATGGTCAGCACGACGACCCGCCGGCCGCGTTCCGCCGCCCGGACGCCCAGCGCCGCCGCCGTCGTCGTCTTGCCCACGCCACCCGAGCCGCAGCACACCAGCACCCGCGTCTCCGGGTTGTCCAGCAGCTCGTCCACGTCCAGCCGGTTCACCGCACACCCCGCTCGACCAGCACCTCGGCCAGGTCGTAGACCGCGGCCACGTCCACCCCGTCGGGCAGGTCCGGCAGCTCCAGCGTCGGCAGGTCGGCCTCGGTCAGCTTCTCCTTCGCCCGCTCCTCCATCCGCACCCGCAAGGCGTGCTCCACGGTCTGCTCGATCAACCCGTCCAGCGCGTCCTCGTCGAAGTCGAGACCCGAGGCCTCCAGCCCGGCGCGGACCCGGTCGGCGTCGATCCGGCCCTCCGCCGCCGCCGCCATCGACCGCGCGGGCAGCCGCGGCGGGCTCACCCGGTTCACGAACACCGCACCCGGCCGCAGGTCCGCCGCGTCCAGCTCGGCCACCGCGTCCAACGTCTCGCGCACCGGCATCTCCTCCAGCAGCGCCACGAGGTGCACGGTCGTGTCACCGGAGTGCAGCAGGTTCACCACGCCCTCGCTCTGGCCCTTGATCGGCCCGACCTTCGCCAGGTCGGCCATGCCCCGGGTGACGTCCAGGAACCGCACCACCCGACCGGTCGGCGGCGCGTCGAGCACGACCGCGTCGTACTCGTGCCGCCCGTTCTTGCCCACGCGGCGCACGCACTCCTTGAGCTTGCCGGTGAGCAGCACGTCCCGCAGGCCCGGCGCGATGGTGGTGGCGAACTCGATCGCGCCCATCTTCCGCAGCGTCCGGCCCGCGAACCCCAGGTTGTAGAACATGTCGAGGTACTCGAGCAGCGCCGCTTCCGGGTCCACGGCCAGCGCGCGCACCTCGCCGCCACCGGGCGCGGACGCGATCCGCTCCTCGGAGTACGGCAGCGGGGGGCGGTCGAACAGCTGGGCGATGCCCTGCCGGTTCTCCACCTCCACGAGCAGCACCCGCCGCCCTCCGGTGGCCAGTGCCACCGCCAGCGCCGCGGCGACCGTCGTCTTGCCGGTCCCGCCTTTGCCCGTCACCACGTGCAGGCGCGCGCGGGTGAGTTCGTCGGTCCAGCCGTTCACCAGAGCAGCGTATGCGCGCGGTCCTGAGACCCGCTGGCCACACTGCCAGGCAAGGTCAATCCATCATCGTGACGAACACCACCGCGATGGCCGTCGCCGCGACGATGCCCCACGCCACCACCGACGGCAGCACGTACGCGATGAGCACCGCCACCAGCGCGACGATCACCGCGCCGATCAGGAGCGCCCGCATCACGTCCGACCGCCGCGCACCCTTGCGATCCCGCGCCTGCGCCATCCCGACCAGGATCATCACCAGCCCGCCCAGCAGGAACGCGCTGGTGGCGACGATCCGCCACGTTTCCACCTGATCAAGCTAGCGCCGCGTGATCGCCCAGTCACGCTCGACGCCGTGGTCGCCAGGCGTCGCGTCACACGATCGGGGGTACTCGACCGGGTGCCCCGATCCGGCCTCCCGCTAGGCTGCGCCCCATGCAGAAGTGGGAGTACGCGACCGTCCCGCTGTTGATCCACGCCACGAAGGCGATCCTGGATCAGTGGGGCGACGACGGTTGGGAGTTGGTCACCGTTCTGCCGAACCCGAGCGGTGAGCAGCACGTCGCCTACCTGAAGCGGCCCAAGGCATGAGCTGGACGGCCCGCCTCGCGGAACTGGGCATCGAACTGCCCGAGGTCGCGGCTCCGCTCGCGGCGTACGTGCCCGCCAACCGCTCCGGACAGCACGTCTACACGTCCGGGCAGCTGCCCTTCGTCAAGGGCGCGCTCGCGGCCACCGGCAAGGTCGGCGGCGACATCAGCCCCGAGGAAGCCAAGGCGCACGCCCGCACCTGCGGCCTGAACGCGTTGGCCGCCGTGCACGCGCTGGTCGGCATCGACTCCGTGGTCCGGGTCGTCAAGGTGACCGGCTTCGTCGCCTCCGCCGAGGGCTTCACCGGCCAGCCCGCCGTGCTCAACGGCGCGTCGGAGCTGCTGGGCGAGGTGTTCGGCGAAGCCGGCAAGCACGCCAGGTCCGCGGTCGGCGTGTCCGAGCTGCCGCTGGGCGCGCCGGTCGAGGTGGAGCTGATCGTCGAGATCGGGGAGTGAGATGTCCGACACGTGCCACGAGCTGCTGCTGAGGCTGGCCGGGCGGCTACCGGACGACGTCCTCTGGCGGTTCCGCGACTGGGCCGCGACGGACGCGATCACCGTGCTCGCACGAGCTCTGCCGCGCACGCTGCTGCACGACCGGGTCGGTCTGACCGACTACGAGCAGCGGCTGCTGGCGGACGCCCTCGTGCCGCACGGGGCCGACCGGTCCACGATCAGTTCGGTCAAAGGGCTGGACGAACTGCCCGAATCCGGCTACACCTTCTCCCCGGAATCACCCGATCGGGTGCTGATGGGTGATTCCGCGACCGTGGTGCTCGGAGCGACCCTGCGGGGACGCCTCGGGGTCGGCGAAGTCCGGTCCTCGTGGCGACTGGGCGGGGACGGACCCAGGAGGCTCGTCCTGGTCACCGCGTCGACCGGGGAATCCCGGCTGACCGGTGAGCTCCAGCGGGTGCTGCGGGCGCTCGGCGAGCACGACCCGTGTGTCGAGGTACTGCCCGCCGGATTGGACCTGCCGCCCTACCACAGGGCGGCGTTGGCGGCATCGGAGCTGGTGTGCGCCGGCGCTGACGCCGACGGGCACCTGGTGCCCGTATAGAGCTCGGCGCTCCCGCGCGGGCCGGAAGGAGAACAGGCGTGACGAACGACGGAGTGGGACTCCCCGTCCGTTTACACGACCTCCTGTTGGCGCTGGCCGGACGCGTCGACGACGACGCGTTGACCCAGGCTCGGGAGCTGCTGGCGGTGGCCGAGCTGGACAGAGCCGTGGAGCTCGTCGTCGGCTGCCTGCTGGCCGGGCGCATCCCGGTCTCGCCGGAGGAACGCCACGAGTTCGGCTGGCTGCTCGGCGAGGTCCGCTCGGACCGCGCCCTGGCGGACCGGCTGTTCGCGGTCGAGCGGGTGCCGGTGGTCAAGCACCGGTTCACCATCGAGTCCGACCCGGCCGACCGCCTCGGCGAGGTGCTGGGCAAGACCGTGTCGGTGCTGCCGGACGTGCGCGGCGTGCGTGCCACGTGGCGGTCGACCCCGGCCGGCGCGACACCCGGACCGCTGCCTCAGCGCGTCGTCCTGGTGGACATCGGCCCGGCGGGTTTCGCGCCCGCCACCGCGTACCGGGTGGACACGGTGCTGCGCAAGGCCGGCATCCGGGCGGCGGTCGAGGTGCTGACCGTCGGCACGCCGCTCGGCGAGTACCACGCGGCGGCCGTCACCACGGCCCGCGAGGTGTTCTTCTCGTCAGGGTCGACCAGCCCACAACCACCACCGGACCCCGCCGCGTGGTTCGACGGTGAAGTGCGGGACCAGGCACCGGTGGTCGAGCCGGAACCGGTGCCTGTAGAACCGCAGACCGGCTCCAAGTCACGTCGTGCCCGAGTCGAGTCGTACGAGGGGGCGCAGCCGTTTCCACCCAAACCGGTGAGGCGGCTGCCCGCGCGCGAACCGGCCGAGGTCGTCCGCGTGGATGAGGTAGACGACGTCCGCGGCGATGATCGCCCGGATAGCGTTCGTCCCGACAGCGTTCGTCCCGACAGCGTTCGCGCGCAGGACGTTCGCTCCGACAGCGTTCGCTCCGACAACGTTCGCGCGCACGACATCCGGGTGGACAGTGCTCGCGCCGACGACATCCGCATGGACGACGTGCAGGTCGACGAGGTGCCCGCCGAAGACTTCTCGGAAGCCCCCGTCGAGCCGCAGTCGGCCGTGGAGGAGCCCGCACCCGTCGCCTCGCCGGCGTTCGCGTTCGCCTTCCCGGACGACCACCCGTTGGCGCGCGCCGAGGTCACCACCGAGCTCAACCCGGAAGACCTGGCGATGCTGCAGGCCGCGCTGGCCGACGGGCAGGCCCCGGCCGCCGTGCAGCTGCCGCCGACCGTGGACGCCAAGCTCAGCGACCGTGAACGGGCGTTGTTGCAGCAGCTGCACGAGGAGTTGGCGCAGCGCGAGCAGCAGGCGTGGCCGGCCGGGCCCGAGTTCGTGAACGGCGTGCCCAAGCCGACCAACGGCAAGTACCAGGGCTAGAGACCCCGGAGTCCTGTCACCAGCTCGGCCCTGGCGTCCACGGAGAGTGGACGCCAGGGCCGAGCTGCTTCCCGATCCGTCGCCGCTTCGATCCGGCGGCGGACCGGGTCGTCGGCGGACATCTCGCGCACCGCCGGCCCTTCTGCCGCCCACGCGGCGGCGTGCGCGTCGGCCCGGTGGTGCCGAAGGGCCCTGAGCTGGTCGAACAGCCGCGCCTGCGGTACGTCGCCGGTCTTGGCGACGCTCATCGGGTGGTCCACCGGCGGGAGGGTGATCTCCGGTGGGCTCGGCCAGATGTCGGCGGCGGCTCTCGTGTGCGCGTCGTTGACCATTTCCAGAAATACACGGCACCTTGCGGTGGCGGTGACCAGGTCATCCTCGATCACCAGCCAGTCCGGGTCGGCGAGCGCGGCGTCCAAGTGCGGGTTGTAGCGGTGCAGATCCTTGACGGCTTGCAGTGGCATCGGGCCGTGCGCGAGGACACTCGCCAGGTCGCCAAGAACCGGCACGTGCGGCGGGCGTTCGCCGTGGAGATAGCGCGCGCTCAACCGGTGCACGGGCGGGACCAGCCGGTGCAGCTCCACGGCGACCTCGGCGGCGGTGGCGCAAGCGTTCGCGGCGTCCAGCGCGAGTTCGCCCGACGCCCGTGAGCCCGGGTCGTCTTCCAGCGCGGTCCTGAAGTGGTGCTCGGCGGCCCGCCAGTCGCCCTCGTCGTAGCGCCGCTGCCCGGCGAGCCAGGCAGGTGATCGCCCGATGTCGATCTCGCGCGGGACCTCTTGGCCCGACGAGTGAACCGACGTCACCTCACGCCTCCGACTTGCGCCTGGCCAGGTCGATGATCCGCTGGAGGTGCAGGCCGCGGCGGACGTCCAGCGGGTGCTCGGTGGTGCCGCTGTCGACCATCGCCACGAAGTCGTCCAGCAGGTTCGTGAAGCACTGCTGCGCGGTCGTGCCGCGGTCGGCCAGCACGCGGTGGCCGTGCTCGCCGTACACGATCACCTCGGCGATGCCCGGGTTCAGCGGCAACGTCATGGTCATCGTGGCCACGCTCGTCGCGCCGCCCTCGTGCTGGAAGACGATCTGCCACAGGCCGTGCTCGGACCGGTTGGCCGAGATGACGTCGGTGATCGTGCCCAGGGTCGCGTCGAGCAAGTCGAACGCGTGCGGGCCGATGTCGTCCAGCGGGCCGCGTTCGTGCCGCCACGGCGAGTGCGAGAACGGGCCGCCGAGGAGAGCGCCGGTCAGCCAGCGCGCGCTGCCGCCCACCCAGCCACCGGCTTCGGCGAGCTGGCCCAACTGCTCCCGGGTCTCCGGGGCGAACCTCTTCGTGAGCACGACGAGGGACGCCACGTTGTTGCGCTCCACGGCGTCGGCGAGGCGTTCCGCGTCCTTGAGCGTGCCCGCGATCGGCTTCTCCAGGATCACGTGTTTGCCCTGCTCAGCGGCCTTGATGGCGATCTCCGCCTGCACCTCCGGCGGCACCGCGAACGCGACCGCGTCCACCTGGTCCAGCAGTTCCTCGGGCGTGCCCGCGACCGTGGCACCGTGGATCTTGGCCAGCTCGGTGGCCGCCTCCTCCCGACGAGCCCAGATGGTGGTCAGTCGGGTGCCCGGGTGATCGGCGATGCCCGGTGCGTGCACCATGGTCGCCCACGGGCCGGCACCGATGAGTCCTACGCGCAGCTGTTCGTCCACTCGGCCTATCCTGCCTTTCATCGGCCGCCGACGTAAGTCGATTCCGGCACGAAGATCCGGCCGCCGTTCTCGAACCGCAGTTCAACGCCGTCCGATTGGCGATCGACCTCGGGCGTGGTGCCCCAGCCGTTCGGGATGGGGACGCGGTGCCCGTAGTCCGGCGTCGAACCCAGCCAGACCTCGTGCTCGACGCTGCCGAGCAGGCTGGAGCGCTTCTTGACGTAGACGTTCGGCGTGCCCTCGTTCGTCCTGGTCGTCGTGCTGGTGGGCCAGAACAGCGCCAGGGCGGCCGTCGCGGTCAGGACGGTGCCGACGATCGCGCCCACGACGAAGAGCAGGACGTTGACCAGGCAGCCCTTTTTCTTGGTGTCCACGGTGGGAGATCCTCGCCGTAGGCTCGGGATCGTGCGCGAGCTTCCGAAGGAATTGGTGTTGCCGGCGGACATGGTGCCGGAGACGTTCACCGGGCCGCCCGTCGAGCCGCGCGACGCCGCGACGGTGGCGTTGGTGCGGGATGGTGCGGCTGGTGTGGAGGCGTTCCTGCTGCGGCGGGTGGCCGGGATGGCGTTCGCGGGTGGGATGACGGTGTTCCCCGGCGGCGGGGTCGACCAGCGGGACGCGGACACGTCGGTGGCTTGGAGCGGGCCTTCGCCCTCGTGGTGGGCTTCGCGGTTCGCGTGCTCGGTGGAGTTGGCGACGGCGCTGGTGTGCGCGGCGGTGCGGGAGACGTTCGAGGAGTCCGGGGTGTTGCTGGCCGGGCCGTCGGCGTCGTCGGTGGTGGCCGATACCACCGGGTTCTCCGCGGCACGGGCGGCGTTGGTGGCGCGGGAGTTGTCGCTGGCGCAGTTCTTGTCGGCGGAGGGGTTGGTGCTGCGGGCGGACCTGCTGCGTCCGTGGGCGAACTGGGTGACGCCGGAGGAGGAGCCGCGGCGGTACGACACGCGGTTCTTCGTCGCCGTGCTGCCGGAGGGGCAGCGGGCGGACGGGGCGACGACGGAGGCTTCGGACGCGGTGTGGCAGCGGCCGGTGGACGCGTTGGCGGACTGGAAGGCCGGGCGGCGGGCGTTGATGCCGCCTACTTGGGTGACGTTGGCGGAGTTGGACGACCTGGGGTCGGTGGCGGCGGTGCTGGACGAACAGCGGTCCGAGTCCGTGACGAAGGTGATGCCGAAGTTGGTCCGGGACGGCGAGGTGCTGCGGGTGGTCGTGTCGTGAGCGGGTTGGCTTATGGGGTGTTGCGGCAGGTCACGCCCACGGCGGCGGTGTTGCTGGCGGAGAACCCCGGTGTGATGACGTTGGACGGGACGAACACCTGGGTGCTGCGTGCGCCCGGTTCGTCGTCGTGCGTCGTGGTCGACCCCGGTCCGCTGGATGCCGCGCATCTGGGATTGCTCGCGGCCGAGGCGCCGGTGGAGGTCGTGCTCCTCACGCATGGTCACTCGGATCACTCGGACGGGGCACAGGCGTTCGGGCGACAGGTGGACGCGCCCGTGCGATCGGTCGACCCGGCTTTCCGGCTGGGTGGGCAGGGGTTGTCGGACGGTGAGGTGATCGAGGCGGCGGGCCTGTCGATCCGGGTATTGGCGACGCCTGGCCACACGGCCGACTCGGTGTGCTTCCAGTTGGACGACGCGGTGTTGACCGGGGACACGGTGCTGGGACGGGGAACGACTGTCGTGGCCCATCCGGACGGGAAGCTGGGCGATTACTTGGAGTCGTTGCGTGTACTCGCGTCCTTGCCGGTGAACACGATCGGGCTACCCGGCCACGGCCCCGAACTACCGGACCTCGTGGCCGTCGCCACCGGCTACCTGGCCCACCGGCAGCAACGCCTGGCGCAGGTCAAGGCGGCGGTCGAACACCTGTCCGCAAACGGCAAACCCCCGACCCCGCGCCAGGTGGTCGAGTTGGTGTACGCCGACGTGGACCGTTCGCTGTGGCCGGCCGCCGAGTGGTCTGTTCGGGCGCAGCTGGAGTACCTGCTTCGCACCCCGTGACCGCTACGCGATTCCTGTCGGATTGTCGATCACGTACCGCCAACCGCCGTCAGGGCCGCGACGCGCGACGTCGGTAGCCGTGCCGGTCACGCCAGCCGTTCCAGTCACGTCGGCAGTTTCGGTCACGTCGGCCGTGCCGGTCTCGCCGCCGATGCGCCAGTCGACGATCAGCAGGGCCAGATCGCCCCTGGTGATCACCTTGCGGGTGTTGACGGTCATCGCCAGACCCAGCGCCAGGTGCCCCGCGAGCTCGGCCGGCTGGGCACCGGACTCGTAGAGGGCGGTCGGGTCGCCGGCGTTGAACGCCTCGGCGAACAGTCGGGGCAGGTCTTCGGGGGTGTTCGCGATCATGCCGACGACGCTAGGAGGATGGCGCGTGACCAACCAAACGGTAAGTGCCCAGGCCAGGCGGAGCGTGTGGGCCGGTGATCCGCACGGCGAGGTCGACCACCCGGTGGCCGACTGCCCAGTGGAGGTCACGTTGCACGCGCTGCGCGGCCGGTGGACGACGCTGGTCGTGCGCGAGTTGCTCGCCGGCGAACGAACCTTCAGCGACCTGGCGGCCACGCTGCCGACGTTGTCCGACAAGGTCCTCACCGACCGCCTGACACACCTCACCGCGTGTGGCGTGGTGGTGCGCTCCCGGGAGCCCGGCTGGCCGAGCCGGGTGACGTACGCCCTGACGCCTCGCGGGTACGCGCTACGCGCCGTCCTGGAGGCCATGTGGACCTGGGGCGCCGACACCGACTAGCGGCCCCAGGCCGGGCGGCGGTGGGCGGGGTGGAGTCGGGCGGCGGTGGCCCGGGGTTGCGGGTGGCGGTGGTGGGTGTGCGGGGGTGGTTGTCGGGGGTGGTTGTCGGGGGTGGTTGCCGGGGGTTCGGTCCTCGTTTTAACCGAGGCGCGGTAACAGTGTTTCCGTACATTTTCGGGCCATGATCACCCGATTGTGTTTGCCGGCCGCACCCGGCTGAACCCCGGCCGCGCCGGTCAGGAGACCGTTCTCAAGGGCACTACCAGGTAAGTCAGCTCCACACCATCATCTCCGGCCTGCGACGTCAGCACCGTGGACCGCAGCCCATCCTGGATCCGCAGCTCCACCCGCCGCCCGCTGAACGCCCGCAGCGCATCGGCCAAGTACCTCGCCTGGAACGTCTTCGTCACCCGGTTCCCGTCGATCGTCGCCTTGACCGACTCCTCCGACTCGCCGTTCTGCGGATCACTGCCCCGCACCCGCAGCTCCCCGTCGTCCACCTGGATCGTCACCGACCCGTGCGGACCGGCGTAGGGGACTGCTCGGCGCACCGCGCCCGCGAGCACATCCGCTTCCACCAACACCGTGCTGTCGATGACCGCCTCCAACAGCTTTCTCACTCGATCGTCGGGAAACGGGGCCGCCAGCAGCGCCGTGCTCACGCTCCCGCCCGCCCATGACAGGGCGATGCGGTCGGCATCGGCATGCACCGTCACCTCGGCATCGCGCGCCGGCTGTCTGGACGCCTCGGCCAACGCCACGGCCGGCGCGAGGACGTCCAGGTCGCCTGTCGGCACCCACGGTAGCGAAGCGAATGCCATCCGGTAACGATCGGTGGCGATCAGCTCCAGCCGACCGTCCGCGCCGTGGATGCGGACGCCGGTGAAGACCGGGAGGGCGTCGTCCTTCGAAGCCGCGCTGGACACCGGGATCAGCGCCGCGGTGAGGGCGCGGGCCGGGAGGGAGCCGACGGCGGGTGGCAACGGTGGGATGCCGGGGTGGGACGCGAGGTTCAGCAACGGCAGGGCGAAGCGGGCCGTTGACGTCCGCACGGCCAGGCGTGAACCCTCCACCACGAGTCTGACCTGCGGATCGTCCAAGCCCCGAAGGGTGTCGGCGAGAGGTCTCGCGGGCACGACCACCGCACCGTCCGTGTGCACCGTGGCCGGGCGGGTCAGGCGGACGGCGTGTTCTCGATCACTGCCCGCCAACGTGACGCCATCGGCATCCGCACGCAGCACCAGACCGGCCAGCACCGGGTCGTACACGCGCGATGGCAGCAGGCGGGCGACGTCCGCGGCGGCGGAGGCCAGGTCGGCGGTGGTGGCGGTCAGGTCCATGTCCGGGACGTTAGACCCGACCACCGACAATTCCGGCGCTGGCGCAGGTCAGGGCGCGACCAGGGCCAGTTCGTCCTGCTTGGGCAGCGGCACGCCGGCCGCCACCGTCCCGCGGAACGCCCACACCAGCGCCGCGATCGCCAAGCCGGACACCGCCGCCGCGACGAACGCCGCACCCGTCCCGTACGACTCGACCAGCTGACCACTCGCCGACTGCCCGATCGCCAACCCGATGGTCACCGCCGTCACCACCCAGCCGAACGCCTCGGTGGCCGTCCCGGCGGGCGCCACCTGCTCGATCGCGGCCGAGTGGGTGGTGGCCTGGGGCGTGATCAACGTGCCCACCACGAGCAGCGCCGCACCCAGGCCGATCAACCCGGTCGGCACCGCGAGCAGCAGCGACAGCAGCGCGAACCCGCCGAGCAGCACCGGCAACCGCAGGTGCATCGCCCGCGGGAACGGCTTCATCGAGTACAGGACGCCGAACATCACCGAGCTCACCGACCACAGGCTCAGCAGCAGCCCGCCGACGCCGACGTGACCCGCCTTCGCCGCGGCAGCCGGCACGGCCACCTCGATGAACCCGATCGTCATACCGAAGCCCAACGCCGCCAACGCCACCGTGCGCATGCCGGGAGACGCCAGCGCGCCCAACACGCTCCGGCTCATCGGCGACGGACGAACGCCGCGCACCGTCGGGTTCAAGGCGAACCACACCGCGCCGACGGCCATCGACACCGCGCCGATCACCACACCGGTCCCCGCCCACGGCGCCGTCACCAACAGCCCGGCGAGACCCGGACCGAGGATGAAGAACACCTCCATGCTGATCGCCTCGTACGCGAACCCGGCCAGCCGCGTAGGCCCGGCGGGCAGCACGTGGGACCACAGCGCACGGGACGCGGAGCCGACCATCGGCTCGGTGAGCCCGACTGCGAACGCGACCGGCACCAGCACGGGCAACGTCGCCCCGGCCTCGATCGCGCTGATCGCCAACGCCACGAACACCCCGAACAACGCCACCGCGGTGAGCAACGGGCGCGTCGGCCCGTGCCGGTCCATCAACCTGCCCTGCACGATCGACCCGAAAGCGACACCCACCAGCGACGACGCCGACACCAGACCCGCCGCGGCGAACGACCCGGTCTCCCGCTGCACGTACAGCAGCAGCGACAGGCCGACCATCGCGATCGGCAGCCGGGCGAGCAGTGACGCGACCACGGGGCCGCGCATGCCAGGGGTGGTCAGGGCAGCTCGGTAGTCGGAAAGGCGGGCAGAGTGGGACATGCGTACCAGTATGCATGCACTGGTACGCCCGTACCAATCATTTGCGGTCGAAGCGCCAGTGGAGTCCGTCACCAGGCCCCGGCCGCGTCCAAGGCCTGGGAGTGGGTTGCGGTTCGATTACAACACTGGGATGACTGGGTGAAACCCCACGGCAAAACCGCTGAACAGAGGCCCCGTGAGGGTGAACGGGCTTGAGTTGACCACGAGGTGGCGTGCGATCGTTGAGAGAGCAACCGCTGTCGGTGCGGCCCGACGGGGAAACCCGTTTCGACCGCCGTCGCAGTGGGAACCCAAACCTCCTTCCGGCGCTTCAAGGGTCGGGGCCTACGGGCGCCGGATGTGTGGAATGCGCGGTCTGTCGGGGGATGGGCCGTGCGACAGCAAGACCGGTGCGCCGCGTCGGGGGCGGCGCCCGGTCTTGCTGTGCTCCTCGGGAAGCTAGCGGGCCCTGCGGGCCAGCCGCTCCGGGTCGAGGATCAGCACGCTCTTGCCCTCCAGCCGGAGCCAACCGCGGTGGGCGAAGTCGGCCAGAGCCTTGTTCACCGTCTCACGCGAGGCGCCGACGAACTGGGCGATCTCCTCCTGCGTGAGGTCGTGGGTGACCCGCAGCAGCCCGGCTTCCTGGCTGCCGAAGCGCTGCGCGAGCTGCAACAACGCCTTGGCCACCCGGCCCGGCACGTCCGTGAAGATCAGGTCGGCCAGCATGGAGTTCGTCCGGCGCAGCCTGCGGGCCAACGCCCTCAGCAGCTGCTCGGCGATCTCCGGCCGGTTGGTGATCCACTGCCGCAGCGCGGGGCGGTCCATGCTGACCGCGCGCACTTCGGTCACCGTGGTCGCGGTGGACGTGCGCGGACCGGGGTCGAAGATCGACAACTCGCCGAACATGTCCGACGGCCCGAAGATCCCCAAGAGGTTCTCCCGCCCGTCCGGCGACTTCCGGCCGATCTTCACCTTGCCGGATTGGATGATGTAGAGCCGGTCGCCCGGCTCGCCTTCCGCGAAGATCACGTGGCCGCGCGGGAATTCAACGGACTCCAGCGTCTGCGCCAGTGCCTCCGCTGCGGCCTGTTCGACCCCCTGGAAAATGCCCGCGCGGGCCAGGGTCTCGTCCACCTCGTCCCTCCTGTCGAGACGCGGCGGCATGGTTGAGCGCGTTCCGCCTTCTGGCGGATCAGCGCCTGCCGCCGATCACTGAGTGCAGTCTAAGGGCTGTGGTGTGGATCGCCTTTCGGCGCGCCGCTACCGCAGCCCGGACAGCCCGATAAGGCCCGTCGGGGGTTGACCCCGTGGGCCTCGCCGGTCCTACCCCGGTTAGCGGCGGGTGCGCCGCTGACGCAGGTTCCTGGCACGACCACCCAGCCTGCGCAGCCGGAACAACTCCAGCGCGCGGCCGATGCCGTGCCCGTAGAGCGCCCTGACCTCGTCGGGGCGCGCCGACTCCAGGAACTCCTCGACCTCGTCCTCCTGCACAGCGACGTGCCGCAGACGAGCTTCAACGCGCTCCATGAAGAGCGCGAAGAACATGATCACGATCGGAACGGCGATGACGAACCAGGCAGTCATGATGGCTCCGATCTTTGCGCATCCGGTTCGGCGCGCGGTCAAGGGGGGTCATTCCGGCGTGTCGGTTCGTGATCGTCCGGTGGGTTGTCACTAGGACGTATGCGGTGCGCCCATGGTTGCTTGCCCGTGATCGTGCCGCCTCAAACGGCCCGACGCCGGGTGGATCGGCGCCGGCTCCCCCGGACGGGGGGGCGCGCCCGGCGGGGAGGCGACTTCCCGACAATCGGGCGGCCGGACGACCGAGCCGTCGACCACCTCGCGGCGGCCATTAACCTGGGCACATGGCGAAGAGCGCGGTGAAGCAGCCGGAGACGAGGCTGGGGCTGGTCCGCCGGGCGCGACGCATGGTGCGGGTCCTCGGCGAGGGTTACCCCGACGCGCACTGCGAACTGGACTTCGTCGACCCGTTGCAGCTCCTGGTCGCGGTCGTGCTCTCCGCGCAGACCACCGACGTCCGGGTGAACCTCGTCACGCCCGCGCTGTTCCGCCGCTACCGCACGGCCGCCGACTACGCCGCGGCCGACCGCGCGGAGCTGGAGGAGCTGATCAAGCCGACCGGCTTCTACCGGAACAAGGCGACCTCGCTGATCGGCCTGGGAACCGCGCTGGTGGAACGGTTCGACGGCGAGGTGCCGGGCACCCTGAAGGACCTGGTGACGCTGCCCGGCGTCGGCCGCAAGACCGCGAACGTGGTGCTGGGCGACGCGTTCGGCGTGCCGGGGATCACGGTCGACACCCACTTCGGCCGCCTGGTCCGCCGCTGGGGCTGGACCGACGAGGAGGACCCGGTCAAGGTCGAGCACATCGTCGGCGCGCTGGTCGAGCGCAAGGAGTGGACCTTGCTCTCGCACCGCACGATCTTCCACGGACGCCGCGTCTGCCACGCCCGCACCCCGGCCTGCGGCGCGTGCCTGCTGGCGCCCCAGTGCCCGTCCTACGGCATCGGCCAAGTCGACCCGGTCAAGGCGCAGAAGCTGGTCAAGGGCGAGGAAGCGCCGCACTTGATCGACCTCGCCGAACGCGTGCGGGCGGGGGAGAAGCTGGCGTGAGCGCCGGAGCGCGGTGGGCCGTCGTCGTCCTGGTGTTGGCGGTGGCGGGCGCCGTCGCGCTGTGGCCACGCTCACCGGAGGCCGACCAGGGCCTGCCGACCCGGACGTCGCCGACGGTGGACTTGGCCGCCGCGCGCGACCAGGCGGCACTGTGGCCGTGCCCACGCGCAGAGGGCCAAGGGCCGCAGGCATTGCGCGGCGTCATGGCCACGTGCCTCGGTGACGGACAGCAGGTGGACGTGGCGTCCGCCGTGTCCGGCCGGGTCCTGGTGAACTTCTGGGCGACGTGGTGCGTTCCCTGTCATGAGGAGCTGAAGGTCCTGGACGCGTACGCCCGGCAGCCGGGGGCGGTGCCGGTGGTGACGGTCCTGGTGGCGAGCAAGGAGGCTGACGGTCTGGAGCTGTTGGCGAAACTCGGCGTGCACCTGCCCGCGGTCTTCCACGAGGGCGACGGTGTGCGGAAGGCCATGCGCGTGCCACCGAGGTTGCCGGTGAGCTATGTCACCGGGGCGGACGGATCACTGACCGAGGTGACCGACCCGATCGTGCTCACCTCGGTCGACCAGGTGCGCGAGGTGGTCGGATGACGGCCCTGGTCGACCCGGACGGTGTGCCGGAGTGGATGGGCGGCCTGGTCAAGGCCACCGTCGACATCGACGCCCGCACGTTCACCCGGATCTTGCCGCCGCCGGAGGGCACCGGACGTCCCGCCGCCGTGCTGATGCTGTTCGGTGACGGCGAAGCGGGCCCGGACGTGTTGCTGCTGCGCCGCGCCGAAACCCTCGGCTCGCACCCCGGCCAGGTCGCCTTCCCGGGCGGCGCCGCCGACCCGACCGACGACGGACCGGTGGACACGGCGCTGCGCGAGGCGTACGAGGAGACCGGTGTGCTGCGCGAAGGCGTCCGGCCGGTCGCCACGCTGCCGCAGCTGTACGTGCCGGTGTCCGGGTTCGTCGTCACGCCGGTGCTGGCGCACTGGGACGAGCCGTCGCCGGTCGCGCCGGTCGACCCGGGAGAGACCGCCGCGGTGGCACGGGTGCCGATCGCGCACCTGGCCGACCCGGCGAACCGGTTCCGGGTGAGCCACCCGTCCGGTTACATCGGGCCGGCGTTCGCCGCACCGGGGATGCTGGTGTGGGGGTTCACCGCCGGTCTGCTCAACGGGCTGCTCGCCCTGGGCGGCTGGGAACGGCCGTGGGACACCTCGGACGTGCGCGACCTCGACCTGGCCTTGCGTGCGACGGAGGTTCCGTGAACTGGGTTGACCTCCTCGTGCTGGCGCTCGCCGCCTTGGCCGCGATGTCGGGCGCGCGCCAGGGCATGGTCGTCGCGCTGCCCGCGTTCGTCGGCGTGCTGATCGGCCTGGTCCTCGGCACGCAGCTCGCGCCGCTGGTGGTGGCCCAGTTCGACAACGTGGTGACCAAGGTCGTGTTCGCGGTCGGCATCGTGGTGCTGCTGGTGGCGTTGGGCGAGACGCTGGGCGTGTACGTCGGCCGGAGCATCAAGCCGCGGGTCAACTCCAGCCCGTTGCGCGGCGCGGACAACGCGCTGGGCGCGATCGTGCAGGGCGCGGTGGTGTTCGTGGTGGCGTGGATGATCGCGCTGCCGCTGACCATGGTGGCGGGCCTGCCGTCGCTGGCCAAGGCGCTGAACCAGTCGGTGATCCTGTCCACGGTGGACGACACCATGCCGCAGGCGGCGCGGACGTTGGCCGACGACCTCCAGAACCTGTTCGACGTCTCCGGCTTCCCGGCCGCGGTGGACCCGTTCAACCAGATGCCGTTGAAGGAGGTCGGCCCGCCGGACCCGGGGCTGAGCTCGAACCCGATCGTGCAGCAGTTGCGGCCCAGCGTGCTGAAGGTGCGCGGGCGGGCGCCGTCGTGCTCGCGCGCGTTGGAGGGCACGGGTTTCGTCATCTCGCCCGAGCGCGTCATGACGAACGCGCACGTCGTCGCCGGCACCACCGAGGTCACCGTGGAAGTGGGGCTCGGCCAGTTCGACGCCACGGTCGTGCACTACGACCCGCAGACGGATATCGCGATCCTCGCCGTGCCGGACCTGAAGGCCGTGCCGCTGGAGTTCCGCACCGACGAGATCGCGCAGGGCGAGGACGGGATCGTGCTCGGCTACCCGCTGGACGGCCCGTACACGGCGTCCGAGGCGCGGGTCCGGGAACGGATCCCGGTGCTGCGCGGACCGGACATCTACGACGCGCAGACCGTGACGCGGGACGTGTACACGGTGCGGGCGAAGGTGCGAAGCGGCAACTCCGGCGGCCCGCTGGTCGACCCGCAGGGCCGGGTGATCGGCGTGGTGTTCGGCGCGGCCGTGGACGACCAGGAGACCGGTTTCGTGCTGACCGCGCAAGAAGTCGCGGAGGAAGTGGCGCAGGCGCCGACGATGGTGCGGCGCGCGTCCACCCAGACGTGCGCGTCCTGATCGTCGCGGAGTCCTGATCGTCGGCGAGTCCTGATCGGACCGCTGTCCTGATCAGACCTTGGCGAGGAAGTCGGTGACGAGCCGGCTCGTGGTCTGGGGCGCTTCCTGGTGCGGGAAGTGGCCGACCTCCGGCACCACCCGGTACGACGAGCGCGCGCCCGTCCAGATGGCCGAATCGGACGCCGTCGTGTCCAGCATCACCGGGTCGCGGGCGCCCTGGATCTGGAGCACCGGCACTTCCAGCCGGCGGTCCACCGCCTCGGCGAACCGACGGCCGTCGCTGCGGAGCTGGGAGCGCACCGCCCAGCGGAAGTACTCCATCGAGCTGTGCGCGACGCCCTGCACCAGGACCGCCTCCCGGTTGCGCTCCACCACCTCGTCGAACTCGGGCGACACCGTCCACTTCGGACCGCCCCACTTGCCGAGCAGGTCCGCCACCGCCGCGCCGCCGTCCCGGGTCAGCCACCGCTCCGGGTACAGCGGCAGCTGGAAGCGGAACAGGTGTGCGCTGGCCCGGCCCTGACGGCGCGGGTGGCGGCGGATCGCCCGGCGCAGCGCGAGCGGGTGCGGGGCGGACACGGCCGTCACCGAGTAGACCAGGCGGGGGTGCATGGCGCCGACCGTCCACGCCAGCATGCCGCCCCAGGCGTGGCCGACGAGGTGCGCGCGCGGTTCGCCGAGTGCCTTCACCAGGCCCGCGACGTCACCGGCCAGCGTGAACCCGTCGTACCCGCGCGGTGGTTTGTCCGAGTCGCCGTAGCCGCGCAGGTCCACGGCCACCGCCCGGTAGCCCGCCTCGGCGATCGCGACCAGCTGGTGCCGCCACGACCACCAGAACTCCGGGAAACCGTGCAGCAGCAGCACGAGCGGGCCTTCGCCCAGCTCGGCGACGTGCAGGCGGATGCCGTTCGCGGACACGTCGCGGTGCGCCCAGGGGCCGGGCACCCGAGCGGTCGACGGGTCGGGTAGCCGCACGGCGCGGTTCAGTGGCCTTCGCCGCGGTGGCGCAGGGCCGCGACGGTGTCCTTGGCCGACGCGATGGTCCGCTGTGGCGCGCGCAGCTTCTTCATCTTCCGCACGCCCAGGAAGACGAACAGCCCCACGACGATGATCACCACGAAGAACACGATCAGGAACGACAGCGACAGCGGGAAGTCGAAGATGTCGTAGAGCGCGTAGGCCAGGGTCATGAAAAGCATGATGAGGGCGAACGGCAACACCGCCACCGCGAGGATGAAGTAGACGCTGCCCTTCACGCCCTTCTTGATCTCGCCCGCGACCTCGGACCTGGCCAGCTCGACCTCGGCCCGGACCAACGTCGACAGGTGGGCCGTCGCATCGCGGATCAAGCCGCCGATGGACGTCTCCTCCGCGATCTTGACCGGGGTCTCCGCGGTCAACGGGATCGACGGAACAGGTGGCAGTCCGCTGCCGTTGGTGTTCTCCCGAGCGGTGGTCACCGGTTCATCGTGCCATGCACCGTTCACCGGGGCTCCACGACTGGCTGATCTCCGCCGTTCGCCTTCGGTCCCGGCGGGCTCAGTCGTCCTCGTCGGCGCGCTGGTGCACCCGGCTGCGACGCACCAGCAGCACCGCGGCCAGCAACGAGGCCACCAACGACGCCAGCAGCACGGCCGCCTTGGCCTGTTCGGCGGCGGCGCCCTCCAGGGCGAGGTCGGAGATCAGCAGGCTCACGGTGAACCCGACGCCGCCGAGCATGGCGACCGCGACGATGTCCCGCGGTCCGGCCCCGCTCGGCCACACCGCGGCTTTGAACAGCACCGCCAACGCGGACGCGCCGACGATGCCGACCAGCTTGCCCACCACCAGACCGAGCATCACGCCCAGCGCCAGCCGGTCCGAGAACAACGCGCCCAACGCCTCGCCGTTCACCGGCACGCCGGCCGCGAACAGCGCGAACACCGGCACCGCGACGGCCGCCGACCACGGCTGCAACCGGTGCTCCAGCCGCAGCGCGGGCGCTTCGTGCTCGTAGTGGTCCTTGCGCACGCGCGTCAGCAGGGCGAGCGCCACGCCGGCGATGGTGGCGTGCACACCCGCCGCGTGCACGGCGGCCCACGTCCCGACCGCGATCGGCACGTACAGCCAGGGTGTCGTCACCCGCTTGTGCTGGAGGAACGCGTAGAGCGCCATCAACGCCACCGCCGCGGCAGCCGCCACCAGGTTGAACGTCGCGGTGAACAGCACCGCGATCAGCACGATCGCGCCCAGGTCGTCCACCACGGCGAGGCTGAGCAGGAACAGGCGCAGGCTGTTCGGCAGACCGGACGCGGTGATCGCCAGCACGCCCAGCGCGAACGCGATGTCCGTGGCCACCGGGATCGCCCACGCCCGTTCGAACCCCGGCTCGCCCCAGCCGACGCCGAGCGCGACCGCCGCGGGCACGACCATGCCGCCGACCGCGGCCACCACCGGCAGGATCGCGGCCTTGAAGTTGTTCAGCTCGCCGATCACGAGCTCGCGCTTGAGTTCGAGCCCGGCGACGAAGAAGAAGATCGCGAGCAGGCCGTCCTTGGCCCAGTCGCCCACGCTCAGGCTGAGGTGCAGCGACTCCGGGCCGATGTGGAAGTCACGCAGCGCCGTGTACGTGCCGGACAGGGGCGAATTCGCCCAGATCAGCGCCACGGCGGTGGCGGCCAGCAGGATCATGCCGCCGACCGTCTCGGTGCGCAGGTAGCGCGCGAACTCGGTGGCGGCGTTCCGCTTGCTGCTGCTCAAGATCGTCTCCGGTGCGTCGGGTACGGCTCATCCTCGTGCCGACCAGACTTCCCGGCTCACCTCGGCGACCCTAGCAACGCGAAAGGGGTGTCCACCACTCGTGGACACCCCGCGCGCTCGTGCTCAGTCCTCAGAGGCGCCCGAGTTCAGGCCCTTGGAGATGAGGTCCATCACCGACGAGTCCGCGAGCGTGGTCACGTCGCCGACCTGCCGGTTCTCCGCCACGTCCCGCAGCAGCCGGCGCATGATCTTGCCCGAGCGCGTCTTCGGCAGCTCCGGCACGACCATGATCTGCCGCGGCTTCGCGATCGGGCCGATCTCCTTGGCCACGTGGTCGCGCAGCGCCTTGATCGCTGTCGCGCCGTCCGAACCCTCGGCCGCGCCGCCGCGCAGGATCACGAACGCCACGATGCCCTGGCCGGTGGTGGGGTCGGTCGCGCCGACCACCGCCGCCTCGGCCACCGTCGGGTGCGAGACCAGCGCGGACTCGACCTCGGTGGTGGAGATCCGGTGCCCGGACACGTTCATCACGTCGTCCACCCGGCCCAGCAGCCAGATGTCGCCGTCCGCGTCGTACTTCGCGCCGTCACCGGCGAAGTAGTAGCCCTGGTCGGCGAACCGCGACCAGTACGTGTCGCGGTAACGCGCCTCGTCGCCCCAGATGCCGCGCAGCATCCCCGGCCACGGCTGGTCGAGCACCAGGTAACCGCCGCCGCCCTTGGCGACCTCGTTGCCCTGGTCGTCCACGACCTTGGCGCTGATGCCGGGCAGCGTGCGCTGCGCCGAACCGGGCTTGGCGGTCGTCGCGCCGGGCAGCGGGGAGATCATGATCGAGCCGGTCTCGGTCTGCCACCAGGTGTCCACGACGGGCGTCTTGCTCGCGCCGATGGTCTCCCGGTACCAGATCCACGCCTCGGGGTTGATCGGCTCGCCGACGCTGCCGAGCACGCGCAGCGACGACAGGTCGTACTTCGCCGGGATGTCCGCGCCCCACTTCATGAACGTGCGGATCAGCGTCGGCGCCGTGTAGTAGATCGACACGCCGTACTTCTGCACGATCTCCCAGTGCCGGCCCTCGTGCGGGGTGTTGGGCGTGCCCTCGTAGACGACCTGCGTGACGCGGTTGGACAGCGGGCCGTACACGATGTAGCTGTGCCCGGTGACCCAGCCGATGTCGGCGGTGCACCAGTAGACGTCGGTGTCCGGCTTGAGGTCGAACACGTTGTGGTGCGTGTACGACGCCTGGGTCAGGTAGCCGCCCGAGGTGTGCAGGATGCCCTTGGGGTTACCCGTGGTGCCCGACGTGTAGAGGATGAACAGCGGGTGCTCGGAGTCGAACGCCTCCGGCGTGTGCTGGTCGGACTGGCGCTCGACGAGGTCGTGCCACCAGACGTCGCGGCCCTCGGTCCAGTCCACGTCGCTGCTCGTGCGCTTGACGACGAGCACGTGCTCGACGCTCTTCGCCTTCGACACGGCCTCGTCCACGGCCGGCTTGAGCGCCGCCGGGTTGCCGCGCCGGTACTGGCCGTCGGTGGTGATCACCAGCTTGGCCTGGGAGTCCTCGATGCGGGTGCGCAGCGCCTCGGCGGAGAAGCCGCCGAACACCACGCTGTGCATCGCGCCGACGCGCGCGCACGCCAGCATGGAGAAGATGGCCTCGGGCACCATCGGCATGTAGATGGCGACCCGGTCCTCCGCGCCGACACCCAGTTCGACCAGGGCGTTCGCCGCCTTGGAGACCTCGCGCTGGAGTTCGGCGTAGGTGATGACGCGGCTGTCGCCGGGCTCACCCTCCCAGTGGATGGCGACCTGGTCGCCGTGGCCGGACTCGACGTGCCGGTCGACGCAGTTGTAGGCGACGTTGAGCTTGCCGCCGACGAACCACTTGGCGAACGGGGCCTTCGACCAGTCGAGGACCTGGTCCCACTTGGTGTCCCAGGACAGCCGCTCGGCCTGCTTCGCCCAGAACGCCTCGCGGTCGGCGCTCGCCTCCTCGTACAGCGCGGCGGTCGCGTTGGCCTGCGCGGCGAACTCCTCGCTGGGCGGGAACGTCCTGTGCTCGGTCGACAGGTTGTCCAGGGCGGCTTGCGGCTCTGTCATGGTGGGCGGACCTCCTGAATCCGTGGGGGTGCGGCACTGACCGTAGTGCGGTCGACGTCACTGCGCACCCAAAAGGTTCAGACCAATTTCGGTCGAATCGGAAACGCGTGGGTCACTGTGTAACCCGTGGCACGCCCGCTGACCACCGCGATTCCGCCGAACGACACCTAGGTTGCGACCAGCGGCATCCTCCGTGACCCGCGTCACGTCGTGAGCGTAGCCTTCGCGGCCGGCCATTCGGCTGCCGTCATCGAGTACACGACGGTGTCGCGCAGGGTCCCGTTCGGCCGGATGCGGTGCACCCGCAGGACCCCTTCGCGGGTCGCGCCGAGGCGTTCGATGGCGCGTTGCGAGCGTTCGTTGCCGAGGTCCGTGTGCCAGCCGACGCGCAGCGCCTTCAGGTCCTCGAATGCCCTGCTGAGGAGTAGGAGCTTGGCGTCGGTGTTGAGGGCGGTGCGCTGCCAGCGCGTGCCGATCCAGGTGTGGCCGATGTAGAGGCCGCGGTGCTTCGGGTCGATCTCGTAGTACGACGTGGTGCCGACGACCTCGTTCGTGCGCGGGTCTACCTGGGCCCACGCCAGGCGGGTCGGGTCTGCCAGGCTGCGCTCGACGTACGCGCGGGTCTCGTCGAGGGTGGTCGGTTGGCGGTTGCTCAGCCAGGTCCAGACGTCCGGGTCCTTGCCGGCCTCGTGCAGACCCTCGGCGTGGTCGGGGGAGAGGGGTTCGAGGCGGACGTGGTCGCCGGTGAGCACGGGGCGGTCGTACCAGTTCATGCCCCGGACGGTAGTTCTCGGTAGTGGCTATTTGTCATAGCCATTTCAGGGTTGTTTTAGATAGCCACTTACCGGCGAGTAGTGTTCTGCGGTGTGACCGATCCGCTTACCCCGCTGCTGGACCTGCCCGGTGTGGCCGACGCCGTCGCCGCCGCGCGTGACGCCGTGTTCCAGGTGCACCGGCACCGGGTGAACCTGCGCGGTTGGGCGACCACCGCGGCCGAGGCGTCCGTGCGTGCCGCTCGTGCGTCCGCGGCGTTGGACGGCGGGCCGACCGCCATCCCGTCCGACGGGTCGGTGACCGAGCCGGTGCTGGCCGGTGCGCTGCGGGTGGCGGAGGCGCTGGGCGTGGTGCTGCCGACGTGGCAGCGGGCGCCGATGCAGGCGTTGGCCCGGTTGCACGTGCTGGCGGCGGCGGACCTGGGTGGGGAGTTGGGGCGCCCGCGTGCCGAGCCGGGCATGTCGGAGCGGCTGGACATGCTGGGGACCCTGGTCACCGGCGGCACGTCCGTTCCCGCTCCCGTGCTGGTGGCGGTGGTGCACGGGGAGCTGATGTCGTTGGCGCCGTTCGAGACGGCCAACGGGGTGGTCGCGCGTGCCGCGTCCCGCTTGGCGTCGATCGCCAGTGGCCTGGACCCGAAGTCTTTGGGCGTTCCCGAGGTGACGTGCCTGCGCCGTCAGAACGACTACGCCGCCGCGTTGCACGGCTTCTCCACCGGCGACCCCGAGGGCGTCACCCGCTGGCTCTTGTTCTGGTGCGAGGCCCTCGAAGCCGGCGCCCGTGAAGCCCGCAGCATCGCCGACGCCGCCACCCCCTAACCCCACCCCCGCGCGCGAGTCGAACCTCCAGGCCCCGCGTGTCGAACGCTCAGGCCCCGTGAGTCCTACGTTCAGAACGCGTGAGTCCTACGTTCGCGACCCCCGAGTTCAACGCTCAGTACAAGATCGACTGTTCTGAGCGTTGAATTCGGGGGTCCTGAACGTAGGACACGGTGGTCCTGAAGGTACGACTCGCGCGTTCTGAACGTAGGACTCACGCGGCTAGAGGAGGGTTTTCAGGGTGGCGGCGGCGCGTTCGGCGTCCGCGAAGGTGTTGTAGAGCGGGGCGAAGCCGAAGCGGAGGACGTCGGGCGGGCGGAGGTCGCCGATCACCTGACGTTCGATCAGCTGGGCCATGATCCGCTTCGCTTCAGGGTGGCGGAGCGACACCTGGTGCCCGCGCCACTCGTCGCGCGGGGTGATCACCTCGATGTCCGGCAGGTCGTCCACCAGGGACATGAAGTGCGAGGTCAGACGCAGGCCCTTGGCCCGCACGTCGGCCATCTCGACGTGGTCCCAGACGTCCAGGGCGGCGTCCAGCGCGAGCATCGAGATGATGTCCGGCGTGCCGACGCGGGCACGGGAAACGCCAGGATCCGGCGTGTACTCCGGCGACATCGCGAACGGCGCCTCGTGGCCCGTCCACCCGGTCAGCGGCTGGTCGAACACGGGCTGGCCGGCCTTCGGCACGTAGATGAACGCGGGCGAGCCGGGGCCGCCGTTGAGGAACTTGTACGTGCAGCCCACGGCCAGGTCGACGCCGAGCGCGTCCAACTCGATCGGCAGCACGCCCGCGCTGTGGCACAGGTCCCAGACGACCTTCGCGCCCACCGCGTGCACCTGCTCGGTCAGCCGCGCCATGTCCAGCAGCCGACCCGTCCGGTAGTCGACGTGGTTCAGCAGCACGACCGCCGTGGTGTCCCGCAGGTCCAGCTCCTCCGGCGGAGCCGCCCGCAACGCGAGCCCCGTCAGCTCCGACACCGACCGCGCGATGTACCCGTCCGTCGGGAACGTGCCCTCGTCCACGACGATCTCCATGCGGTCGGTGTTGCGCACCGCCCCCATCAACGCCTTGAACAGGTTCACGCTGGTCGAGTCCGCCACCACGACCTGCCCCGGCGCGGCGCCGATCAGCCGCCCGACCCGGTCGCCGACCCGTTCCGGCGCCTCCCACCAGCCCTCCGACCAGCTCCGGATGAGCCGCCGGCCCCACTGCTCGCGCACCACGTGCTGCACCCGTTCGGCGACGGCCTTCGGTGGCGCTCCCAGCGAGTTGCCGTCCAGGTACACGACGTCGTCGTCGAGGTCGAACAGGTCGCGGATGTGCGCCAACGGGTCGGTCGGGTCGGTCGGGCTCGTCATACGTGACTCCTAGCCGTCCACAGCTCTGGGAAAACCGAGCGTTGCGTCCGCTTCTCCAGCCACGCAACCCCCGCGGACCCGCCGGTTCCGGTTTTCGCGCCCATCGAACGGCGCGTCGCGAGCAGGTGGTCGTAGCGCCAGCGGGCGAACTCCTCGGCGATGTCGGTCAGCGCCTCGCCGAGTTCGAGCAGGTCACGGGACCCGCTGCGGTAGATGTCCGCCCACACGGCCTCTACCTCGGCACTCGGCTCGTACGGCTGGCTGACGTCACGTTCCAGGACGTGAGAGGGGATCGGCAGACCTTGGCGCTCCAGGAAGCCGAGCACGTCGTCGTACAGGCTCGGCTCGCTGAGCAGCTTTTCGAGCGCGTCGTGCTGCTGCGGCACGGCACGGTGCGGCACGAGCATCGACCGGGACTTCTCGCCGAGCAGGAACTCCACCTCGCGGTACCGGCCGGACTGGAAGCCGGAGCCCTCACCGAGCGCGTCGCGGAACGAGTTGAACTCGGCCGGCGTCATCCGGGCGATCGGTCGCCACGCCGCGTTGAGGGCCTGCATGTGCAGGTCGCTGCGGCGCAGGGTGCGAACGGCCGCACGCACGTCGTCGGCGCGCAGCTCCTTCTTGGCCTGCCGCCACTCGAAGCACAGCAGCCCGAAGTACAGCTCCATGACCTGCGTGATCACCAGGAACGACATCTCACGCGGGTCTTCGGACCACTGCTGTTGCAGCGAGTGCAGCACGGAGGCGTGCACGTAGTCCTCATAGGGCGTCGTGCCGCCGAAGTCGAGTTTGGGTGCGACCGGGCAAGTCATGTCTTCCATCATGGCCCTGCGTTCGCGTGATTTGAATGGCCGACAACCGGTGTTTGAGCCAGAACTTCTTACGACTGAAAGGCGATATCGGGAGTAGCTTTGTGGTCGTGAACACCGAACTGGATCACGTGGATTGGGCCCTGTTGGAGGCCCTCCAGGAGGACGCGCGGCTGTCGTACAACGAGCTGGCACGGCGGGTGCACGTCTCACCGCCGACGGTCGCGCAGCGCGTGCGGCGGCTGGAGAACGCGGGCGTCATCACCGGCTACCGCGCGACCGTGGACCCGACGGCGGTGGGGCGGTCGGTGGTCGCCTTGGTGCGGATGAAGTGCTACGGGCCGAGGTGCATCACGGTGCACCCGGAACTGCTGGACGACTGCCCGGAGGTGGTCGAGGTGGTGCGGCTGACCGGCGACATCTGCTCGGTGGTGAAGGTGGTGACCACGTCGATCAGCGAGCTGGAACGGCTGCTCGTGCGGCTGGGCGGCTACGGCGAGACGTCCAGTGCCATGGTGCTGTCGACGCCCATCCCGTGGCGCCCGGTGCTACCCGGCTGACCGTCAGCCGGAGTTGGCCGGCTTGGATTCGGCAGGCCAGGTTCGGTCGGCCAGGTTCGGCAGGCCTGGGTTCGGCAGGCCCGGGTTCAGTCGGCTGGGGTTCAGCTGGCCGGGCCTGGCAGCAGCTGGCCGAGCGCGTGTCGGACGTGCCCTTGCGTGCGTTCCAACGCCTCCGCAGCGCGCGCTGCGGGCACATTGGTCAACAAGTGCACCAGAGCCACCTTCAGGTCACCGCCCGCGTCGGCCAATGCGGTCGTGCACTCCAACTCGCCCAGACCCGTCGCCTCACGCAGGATGCGCACGGTCCGGCCGCGCAGCTTCGCGTTGGTGGCACGCATCGACACCATCAGGTTCGAGTACGTGCGGCCGAGACGGACCATCACGGCGGTGGAGAACGACGTCAGCACCAGCTTCTGCGAGGTGCCCGCCTTCATCCGGGTGGAGCCCGCGATCGCCTCCGGCCCGGTGTCGACCGCGATCAGCACGTCCACCTCGACGGGCGCCGGCGCGGTCGGGTTGTTGGACACCAGAACGGTGTGCGCGCCCATCGTGCGGGCCTGTTCCAGCGCGGCCACCACGAACGGCGTGCGGCCGGACGCCGTGACGCCCAGCACCAGGTCACCGGCGGCGGCGTGCCGGCGGATCTCGGCGGCGCCGTCGGTCCCCTGGTCCTCCACGTCCTCCACGGCGTTCACCAGCGCGTCCCGGCCGCCCGCGTGGTGGGCGACGAACCAGTCCGGCGGCGCGTTGAACGTCGGCACCAGCTCGGCGGCGTCGAGCGTGGCCAGCCGGCCGGACGTGCCCGCGCCGACGTAGTGCACCCGGCCGCCCGCACGCAGCGCGCCGACGGCGAGGTCGGCGGCACGGGCCAGCTCCGGCAGCACGGCCGCGACCGCGTCCGGGACCAGCTGGTCCTCGGCGTTGATGAGCCGGAGCACCTCCAGCGTGGAGAGCCGGTCGATGTCCTGGGTCCGCGGGTTCCTGGCCTCGGTGGGGGATTCCACGCGGACCGCGACATCGTGCCGGGGCGGCGTCATTTACCGGACTCCCGGCGTCGCCTGCCGTCCGGTCGGGCGCCCAGGCGATGCCCCGACACCGCGTCGTACGTCGCTTCGAGGGCCATCTTGGCGCTGTCCACGTGCCGCTGCGCGACGCCGATGAACAGGCAGTCGATCACGGTCAGCTGGGCGATCCGGCTGGCCATCGCACCCGAGCGGAACGTGGTCTCGCGTGCCGCCGTGGTCAGCACGTGGTCGGAGACCTCGCTGATCGGCGAACGCGGGAAGTTGGTCAGCGCCACCGTGGTCGCGCCGCGATCCTTGGCCACCCGCAGCGCCTCGACCGTCTCCGACGTGGAGCCGGTGTGCGAGATGCCGACCGCCACGTCCGCCTTGGTCAGCACGGCGGCGGACGTGAGCGCGATGTGCGTGTCGTTCCACGCGAAGCAGATACGCCCTATCCGGTGCAGCTTCTGCTGGAGGTCGAACGCGACGAACGCGCTCGCGCCGAAGCCGTAGACGTCCACCCGGCCCGCGCCGGCGACCGCCTCGACCACCGCTTCCAGCGTTTCCACGTTCAGCTGCTCGGCGGTCTCCTCGACCGCCCGAGCGTCCGCGAACGCCACTTTGCCCACCACCTGACGCATGTCGTCGCCCGGGCCGATGTCTCCGCCCAGGTCGCGGTCGGTGCGCATCGACGTGCGTGCCGTATCGGCCGCCAGAGCTATGCGCAGTTCGGGGTAGCCGCCGACACCGATCGCCTTGCAGAACCGGGTCACCGTTGTCTCGCTGGTGCCCGCGGCCTCGGCGACCTCGGTGATGCTCCGGTGTGCGACGGTCGCCGGGTTGTCCAGCACGACCTTGGCGACCCGCTGTTCCGCGCGGGCCAGGCCCGGCAGGAGTGAACGGATCTTGACCAAGGGACTGGAGTCGGCGTGACTTTCGGTGGACACGTGGGAAACTTACTAACCGCTCAACCTACGGTCAACGGAGGGTGGGCTTAACTCACCCCAAACGTGACACGATTTCACCATTTGGTCGATCACGCGGTCGGTCGCCACGTCACTAACGGTCCGCGGCCCACCACCCTTCGGCACGAAGACCCGCGGGCTCGCGCTCCGCGTCAAGTGCCACGCCGTGCTCGTCGGTGATGCGCACGGCGTCCACGTACACACCGCGCCCGCCGTAACCCGTGCCGCGGACGTACCGCCAGCGGTACTGCGTCGCCGACGCCGTCTCGACCTCGACCTTGTGCCACCGCCGCTGCCCGTACCCGGCCAACACCTGGACTTCGCGCCAGGTGGCGCCGTCGCCGGTCGCCTCGACCACGACCTTGTCGCCCGGGTCCAGGTCCACGAACGCCCAGAACGACAACCGCTGCGTCTCCGACCGCTGCGGGAGGTCACGCGTGGTCAACGTGCCGCCGTTCGTGTCGGGCGTCCACGCCGTGCCGTGCCGCGGCCGGACCGCCATCGCTTGCGCCAGGCCGTCGGCCGCCACCCGCCGGGCCGGGTTGATCGAGCCCCAGTTGCGGCTCGGGTGCACCCGGTTGGTCAGCAGGATCGCGATCGACCGCGACAACGGGTCCAGCACCAGCGTGGTGCCCGTGTAGCCGGTGTGCCCGGCGGCCCTCGGCGACGTCAGCGCGCCCATGTACCAACGCTGGTCCAGCTCGAAGCCGAGACCGTGCGCGTTGCCGGGGAAGGCCTGGTTGAAGTCCGTGAGCATCAGCTCGACGGTGCCCTCCTCCAGGATCCGGCCGCCCGCGTGCACGCCGCCGTTGAGGATCGCCTGGCCCAGCACGGCCAGGTCGCGCGCGGTGGCGAAGACACCAGCGTGACCCGCTACCCCGCCCAGCGACCAGGCGTTCTCGTCGTGCACCGAGCCGCGGATGATGCCCCGGCCCGCCTGGTACTCGGTGGCCGCGACCCGGTCGAGCTTCGCCGCCGGCGGGTTGTAGCCGGTGTCCACGAGGCCGAGCGGCGCGGTGATGTCGTCGCGCACCAGCTCGTCCAGCTTCTTGCCGGACCACTTCTCGGCCAGCAGGCCGAGGGTGATCAGGTTCAGGTCCGAGTACAGGTACGTGCTGCCGGGGGTGCTGCGCGGCTTCGTGTCCATCACGGCCTTGATCCGCGACGGCACGTCCGGGTACTGCGACCACAGCGGCAGCCAGGCCACCAGGCCGGACGTGTGCGTGAGCAGCTGCCGGACGGTGATCGACTCCTTGCCGTTCACGCCGAACTCCGGCAGGTGGCGGGCCACCGGGTCGTCCAGCCCGAACCTGCCCTGCTCGTGCTGCCGCATCACCACGATCGAGGTGAACAGCTTGGAGATCGACGCCAGGTCGAAGATCGTGTCCTGGGCCATCGGCACGCGCTGGGCCTCGGGCAGCTCGGTGCCCGCCCCGTCGGAGTAGCGGACCGCCCAGCCCGTCGGCTCGTGGGTGACCACGACGCCGTCGTGCGCGAACAGCGTGACGGCGCCCGCGAAGAGCGGGTGGCCGGTGGCGTCCGCGACGGTGTAGCGCTGGACCTGAGCCAGGGCGGCGTCCAGCGGGGCCGGGTCGAGTCCCACGTGTTCAGGGGTACCCGGACGCAGCACGCTGCTCGCCCAGCCCTGGTGCGGCTGGTCGAAGCGGGCCTCGCGGCCCTCGGCGTGCGCCGGCAGGGTGACGGTCACGGCCATGGCGGTCGCGATCAGCAGGGCAGGGACGCGCATCGCTGTCTCCCTCTACCGGTAGCTCAGGTAAGGCGTGCGGGTGCGTTCGAACGTGGCCAGTTCGTCGGCCCAGGCCCCGACCACCTCGTCGGCGCCCGCGCCCGCGTCGACCATGCGGCGCAGCCGGTCGGAGCCGCTGAGCTTGTCGATGTAGTGGTCCGGGCGCCACGCGAAGACCTGCGGGTAGCGGGCCTTCGCCGCGACGATCATGGCGACCGCGGTGCGGGGCGCGTCGAAGCTGTGCGGGTCGGTGAGGTGCAGGGTGACACCGGCGCACAGCTTGTTCGCGAACTTGTTGAACGTCGGCGTGAAGTACGTCTCGCGGAACCGGACGCCGGGCAGGCCCAGCGCGTTGAGGTCCTCGGCCCAGCGCCAGTCCAGGCCCGGCGCGCCGATCGTCTCGAACGGTCGGGTGGTGCCGCGGCCCTCGGAGAACACGAGCCCTTCGAACAGGCACGTGCCGGGGTAGACCAGCGCGGTGTCGTGCGTGGGCACGTTCGGGCTCGGCGGCACCCACGGCAGGCCGGAGTGCAGGTCGCTGCGCTTCCAGCCCTTCACGTCGACCACTTCGAGGCTGCTCACCCGGCCGCCGTCGGTGGGCAGGAACTCGCCGTCGAACAGGCGGGCCAGCTCGCCGATCGTCATGCCGTGCTGCTGGACGATCGGCTTGCGGCCGACGAAGGTCGCGTGGGCCGGGTCGAGCTGCGGGCCGCGGGCCGTGCCGCCGACCGGGTTGGGGCGGTCGAGCACGACGAACCGCGTGCCGGTCTTGGCGGCGGCCTGCATGACCGCGTACATGGTCCAGATGTAGGTGTAGAAGCGCGCGCCGATGTCCGCGATGTCGAACACGAGCGTGTCGACGCCCGACTTGGCGACCATGTCGGCGATCTTGGCGACGTTCGCGCCGTAGGTGTCGTAGACCGGGATGCCGGTGCGCGGATCGAGGTAGTTGCCCTCCGAGCCGCCGGCCTGTGCCGTGCCGCGGAAGCCGTGCTCCGGTCCGAACGCGGCCTTCGGAGCCAGTCCGGCGGCCACCATCGAGTCCACGATGTGCGTGTGGTCGCGCAGCACGCCGGTCGGGTTGGTGACCACGCCGACGTTGTGGCCCGCGAACCGCCGCCAGCCGTCTTCGGCGAGCTGCTCGGCGCCGGTGTGGACGGTGCGCGGGCGGTCCGGGTGATAGGGGTTGTCCGTGCTCGCGCCGCTTTCGGTGGCGAGGGCGCCGAGCGCCGGCACGGCGAGGGCCCCTGCGGTGAGGAAGTGCCTGCGGTCCATCGGGATCACCACTCCATGCCGTGGCCGAAGGGGTACGGGGTCGGTCCGGGCACCGCGACCGGGAGCTTGCCCGCCGGCGCCACCTCACCGGTGATCACCCTGGCCAGCGACTCCATCGAGCCCGCGCCGTAGGAGTAGGTGGCGAGCCATGTCGGCGCGGCGGTGTGCGCCACGTCGTACGGGTTCCGCACGGCCACCGCGACGACCGGTTTGCCGGTGGCCAGGAGCCTGGTCAGCAGAGCCTGCTGCGCGGGCTGGCCGGACAGCGCGTTGGTGAGCACCACGACCACGTCCGCGTTGGCCGAAGCCTGGACGACGGCGGTGATCTGGGCTTGGGTCGGCGCGGTGCCGGTGGGCATCGCCGTGCCGCCCAGGACGGTGGCCAGCGTGCGGGTCGTCGTCTCGCCCCAGCCGGTGACCAGCGCGGCGGTCGGCTTGGCCCGCAGCGGCAGCACGCCGGCGTCGTTGCGCACGGCGGTGATGGTGCGGTCGGTGATCCGACGTGCGGCGGCCAGGTGCTCCGGCGTGCCGAGGGCGGCGTCGACCTGGTCGAGGTCCACCTGCCGGCCGTTCAGCATGCCGCGCATGAACTTCATCCGCAGCACCCGCAGCACGCTCTGGTCGATCCGCTGCTCGGTCAGCTCACCGCTGCGCACGGCCGCGAGGACGCTGTTGAACGCCTCCTCCAGCTTCACCGGCATCAGGAGCTGGTCGACGCCCGCTTTCAGCGCCAGCACGGGGATCTCCGCGTCCGGGTGGAGCTGCCGCACGCCCGCCATGGCGAGCGAGTCGGTGATGACCACGCCGTCGTAGCCCAGGTCTTCGCGCAGCAGGTCGAGGACCGGCTTGGACAGCGTCGCCGGCTCACCCGACGGGTCGATCTTCGGCATCCGGATGTGCGCCGTCATGATCGAGTCGATGCCCGCGGCGATGGCGGCCTGGAACGGCGGGGCGTCCAGTCGGCGCCACTCCTCGGCGGTGCGGTCGACCTTCGGCAGGGTCGTGTGGCTGTCCTCGGCCGTGTCGCCGTGGCCGGGGAAGTGCTTGGCGGTGGCGCTGACCGCGTGCGGCGAGAGGAAGCGGCCCTGGTAGCCGCGGACCTGGGCGGCGGTCAGCTCGGCCGCCAGCGCCGGGTCGCCGGAGTACGACCGCACGCCGATGACCGGGTTCTGCGGGTTCGAGTTGACGTCCGCGTCCGGCGCGAAGTTCTGGTTGATGCCCATGGCGCGCAGCTCGCGGGCGGTGATCGCGGCGGCCTCCTGGGCGTCGTCGGCGCTGCGGCCGGCGCCCAGGGCCATGTTGCCGGGGAACTGGGTCGCGGGCGGCCCGATCCGGGTGACGATGCCCATCTCCTGGTCGACCGAGATCGCCAGCGGGATGTCGCTCGCCCGCTGGACGCCATTGGAGAGGGCGGCGATCTGGCGCGGTGTGTCGATGTTGTCGTAGCTGGAGTTGTTGAAGTAGATGACCCCGCCCGGCTGGAACTTCGCCACCACCTCGGCCGGGGTCGCCACGCCGAAGTCCCGCACGTTGCCGGGGTGCGCCTCGTCTGGCGACTGGCCGTGCAGATAGGTGACGAACAGCTGGCCGACCTTCTGCTCCAGCGACATGCCCCGGAGCAGGGCGGTGACGTTCTGGGCCTGGTCAGGCGCGGCCTGCGCCGATGTTGTCACTGCTGTCACTGCGGAAGCCGCGGCCAAGGCGACGGCGACGAGCGGACGGAGCACAGCGGCCTCCCACTGGGAATCTTCCACCACTAAGTGGTGCGGTTCGCAAGTTACCCACGTCACAGGGGCGGGTCAACGGGTTGCGTTCGGTGGCCAGTGTGCGGAGGGGGTCCGACAATTCCGGGGCTTCGGGCGTCACCCAATCGGGCACTGTTCACGGAGGTTCGGCGGTTCGGCAAGTGCGGCGGTCCGGTGGTTGCGCAGCACAAAGACGGTGGGGCCCCTCGTGAGGGGCCCCACCGTCGTCAGCGCGGGCTTGCGAGTTACCAGGCGTGCAACTCGTGTCGTACCAACCTGGCCTCGGCGTCCGGCGTCCCGGTACGCAGGCCCTAGACGACAAGCCTCCCGCGGCGTGCTGCGCGTGGGTGTCTCGAAGTCCGCGCACGGAGCTCTGCCGGGGTGGACGCTGCTTCTCTTCCGCTTCGTCCCTGGCCGACCCGAGGTCCGCACTTCCTTTGTAGTAGGTGTGCGGCGTCACAGCAAGGGCTCGATGGGGTGCACCGGTCAAGCGACGTTAAGTAGTGGAAAGGCTTTTGTGACAGTGGTTTCGCGTCGGCGCGGGCCGCCGGTACCGCTGTCCGGGGCAAGGCCGGGTGAATCAGCTCCGGCGCCGCCTGCGCAGGCCGTACCAGGCCACGCCTGCGGCCGTCGCGGCACCCAACCCGATCGCGGTGACGGCCACCGCGGTGCCGGACGGGCGGGGGATGCGGGCGCGCAGGGACACCGGGTCGGAGAACGTCAGCGACGGCCACCCGCGCTGGACCGCGACCTTGCGCAGCGCGCGGTCCGGGTTGACCACGGTCGGGTGGCCGACGGCCTCCAGCAGCGGCAGGTCGCTGATCGAGTCCGAGTACGCGTAGCAGCGGCTCAGGTCGTAGTCGTGCTGTTCGGCGAGCTGCTTGACGGCGATCGCCTTGTTCTCGCCGGCGCAGTAGAAGTCCACCTCGCCGGAGTAGCGGCCGTCGGCGACCACCATCCGCGTGCCGACGCTGTGCGTCGCGCCGACCATGGTCGAGATGGGCGCGACCAGCTCCTCACCCGAAGCGGACACCACCACCACGTCATGGCCTTCGGTCTGGTGGTCGGTGATGAGCTGGGTCGCCTCCTTGTAGACGAGGGGGTCGACGATGTCGTGCAGCGTCTCCTCGACGATCGAGCGCACCTGCTCGACGTCCCAGCCCTGGCAGAGCGCGGTGATGTGCGAGCGCATCCGGTCCATCTGGTCGGCGTCGGCGCCCGCCAGCATGAAGACGAACTGCGCGTAGGCGCTCTTGAGCACCGCACGCCGGTTGATCAGGCCCTCTTGGAAGAAGGGCCGGCTGAACGCCAGCGTGCTCGACTTGGCGATGACGGTCTTGTCCAGGTCGAAGAACGCGGCGACTCGACTGCCTTCGGTGGCGTGCTCGGTCACCGGTCCAGCTTAAGGCTGGGCAGCACGTACCGGCCGCCGGTACTAGTTCGTCAGTTTACGAACTGAGTGTGCGGTCGCCGAAATTTCCGTGTCCCTCTAACGTGAAGACACGCATGACCGTGTCCCGTGGGGATACAGTAGACGGGTCCGGCTCGACCGGACAGGTTCAGTCCGACCCCCCGGGACTGAACCAATGACGACCCCCGTCCCTCCCCCCTGGCGGGGGTCGTCCCATGTCCGGAGTCGGTTCTGCCGGGCCATCGCGCTGGACCTCCGCGCACTTGCACCCCTTCTTGCATCAGTCGTCGATGTTCTTGCGTCGCGCCCGCGTCCGGCCCGTGACGGCTCGTTCGCGCCCGCTTTCGGGGCCTCCGGTTGTCCACAACCCCTCCGGTTGTCCACATCTTGATCATGAACCGTTGTGTCCTTCCTCACCGCTGACCACGGTGGAACCCGTAGATCCACGACGGGGAGGACGCGATGAAGCGACCGGTGGCCTTGGTGGCCGAAGCGGTTCTGGTGGACGAGGTGCTGCACGCGGCGGCGATCGTCGGCTGCGAGGTGGAGCGCGTGGTCGACGTGACGGCGTTGCGCGGTCGGTGGCACGGCGCGCCGGCGGTGGTGCTGGACGAAGAGGCCGTGATCGCGTGCGCGGCGGCGGGGTTCCCGCGCAGACCAGGTGTCCACGTCGTCGGCGCCGGCCCTCCTGATCCCGCGACTTGGCGGCGTGCGCTGGCATTGGGCGCGGAGCAGGTGCTGGAGCTGCCCGGGGACCACGATCGGCTGCGGGCGGTGTTGGCCGACGCGGCCGAGGGTGATCCGGTCGGTGACGGCAAGGTGCTGGCCGTCCTGGGCGCGCGTGGTGGCGCGGGTGCGTCGGTGCTGGTGGTGGCCGTGGGTCAGGCCGTGTTGTCCGCCGGCGGGCACGCGTTGTTGGTCGACTGCGATCCGTTGGGCGGTGGGCTGGACCTGACGTTGGGCGCGGAACGGCAGGAAGGGCTGCGGTGGCCGACGTTGCAGCTGACCGGTGGGCGTGTTCCGGCGGCGGCTCTGCGTTCGGCGTTGCCCGGTCGCACGGGTGGGCGCGGCAGCCTGACGGTGCTGTCCTGCGGCCGGACGGGTCCGGGCCCCGAGCCGGACGCGGTCGTGGCGGTGATCGAGGCGGGCCGGCGTGGCGGTGGCACGGTCGTGTGCGACGTGCCGCGCCAACTGACCGGTGCGGCGTGCGCGGCGCTCGACCGGGCCGACCTGACGGTGCTGGTGGTGCCGGCGGACGTGAAGGCCTGCATGGCGGCGAAGACGGTGGTCGAGCAGGCCGGTGAGCGCGGCGTGCCGCTCGTCGCGGTCGTGCGAGGGCCGGCGCCGGGCGGCTTGTCCACCGCGCAGGTGGTGGAGGCGGTGGGTGTTCCGCTGCTGACGGCCATGCGTCCGGAGCCGAGGCTGGCGACGGCGCTCGATCAAGGCCGCTTTCCCGATCGCGGCCCGTTGGCGAAGGCGGCGCGGGAAGTCCTGGCGGTGCTCCATGGCGTGTGACCGCAGGCCGACCTTGAAGCGCCATCCCGCGTTCCGGCCGGTGCCGGCGTTCCGGACCTGTCGTCCGGTGCTGCTGTCGACGCTCCTGCTCGCCGAACTGTCCCTGTCCGATCGGCCTGTGCTCGCTTCGCGCGGGTCGGCGGCTGCGTTGGTCGAAGCGGCGCACGAGGTCTTGGCAGTGCGCGCTTCCCGTGCGCTGCAAGGCGTTGTCGAAGGAGGCGGGCCGTGAACGACCTGGTGGAACGGGTCCGGCAGCGTCTGGCCAACGGGCGTGCCGATCTGACCTCGGCAGCCGTCGCGGCGGCGGTGCGTGGCGAGGCCGGCGGGGTGCTGGGTGATGAGGACGTCCAGCGCGCGCTCACCGTGCTGCGCCAGGAGTTCGTCGGCGCGGGCCCGCTCGAACCGCTCCTGCGTGACCCGGACACGACCGACGTCCTGGTCACCGGGCCGGATCAGGTGTGGGTCGACGGCCTCACCGGGCTGCGTCGCACGGACGTCACGTTCCCCGATGAAGCGGCCGTGCGGAGGCTCGCCCAACGGCTCGCGGTGGCCGCCGGCCGGCGGTTGGACGATGCCGCGCCGTACGTGGACGGGTGGTTGCCCGGTTCGGTCCGGCTGCACGCCGTGCTGCCACCGATCGCACCGCTCACGTGCCTGTCGCTGCGGGTCCTGCGCCCCGCCGTGCACGACCTGGCGACGTTGGCCGCCTGTGGCACGTTCGACCAGCCGACTGCTGGTCTGCTCCGCGCGATCGTGGTGTCCCGTCAGGCGTTCCTGGTGGTCGGCGGCACGGGCTCGGGCAAGACGACGCTGTTGGCCGCCCTGCTCGGCTGCGTGCCGCACCACGAGCGGGTGGTTTGCGTGGAGGACGCAGGGGAGCTCCAGCCCGACCACCCGCAGGTCGTCCGGCTGGTGGCGCGCGGCCCGAACGTCGAGGGCGCGGGCGAGGTGACGATGCGCGACCTGGTCCGGCAGGCGTTGCGGATGCGCCCGGACCGGATCGTGGTCGGCGAGGTCCGGGGCGCGGAGGTGTGCGAGCTGCTGTCGTCCCTCAACACCGGGCACGACGGGGGCGCGGGCACGTTGCACGCGAACTCGCCGGCCGAGGTCCCGGCACGGCTGGAGGCGTTGGCCGCTCTGGGCGGGCTCGACCGGCACGCGTTGCACAGCCAACTCGCGGCGGCGGTGAAGATCGTGCTGCACGTGCGCCGTGCGGCTGACGGCACGCGTCATCTGGCCGAGATCGGTGTGCTGGAACGGCGTTCCGGTGAGTTGTTGGTGCGGCCGGCGTGGCGGCGTGACGGTGGCTGGCAGGAGAGGGCCGGCGCGCTGAAGGCGTTGGTGGGGCTGTCATGAGCTTCCTGCTGCTGGCAGTCGCGCTCTTGCTCTTGCCCTCGTCGGCGGCTCGACGACGTTTGGTCGGGCTCGAACGGGGGCCGAAGCCGAGGTGGAAGCGGCCGAAGCCCAACCAGCCGCTCGCCGTCCTGGCCGGTACGGCGCTGGGCGCCCTGGCGGGAGTGGGCGGGGCGATCGCGGGTGCGTTGCTGGCCGCGACCGTCTGGCGCGCCTACCGGGAAATCGTCGAGCAGCGTGACCACCTCAAGGCGTCCACGGCCTTGGCCGACGGGCTGAGCGCGTTCGCCGCCGAGCTGCGTTCGGGCGCCCACCCGGCCAAGGCCGCCGTCGGTGCGGCCGAGGACGCGGAGCCACCGGCGACGGAGGTCCTGCGGGCGATCGCGGCGACGTCGGCTCGCGGTGGGGACGTGGAGGCGGCACTCGCCGACTTCCCGGACGCCCGCCACCTGGCGCGGGCGTGGCGGCTGTCGGCGGTGCACGGCGTGCCGTTGGCCGAGGTGCTGGAGGCCGTCCGTCGGGATCTGGACCGGCGAAGCGCGTTCGCCAGGCAGGTTCACGCCCGCATGGCCGGACCACGGGCCGGCGCCGCTGTCTTGGCCGGTCTGCCGCTCTTCGGCGTGATGCTCGGCGAGTTGGGCGGTGCGCGTCCGCTGGCCGTGCTGACCGGCACCGCGCCGGGGCAGGTGCTGTTGGTGGCGGGAGCGGTGCTGATCTGTGCCGGGTTGCGGTGGAGCGGTCGGCTGACGAGGCAGGTGATCGCGTGAGCCTGCTGGTGTTCGCCTTGGCGCTGCTGGTGTTCCCGCCGCCGCCGAAGGCCGCGTTGAGGTTGAAGCCGAAGCGCGAGCGTCAGCCCAAGGTGAAACCCGGACCGGCGGACCCGTTCGCGCAGGCGGCGACCTGGGACCTGCTGGCCGCCGCCCTCCGAGCGGGTCTGCCGGTGGCGCGTGCGCTGCACGCCGTGCTGGCCGGCGTTCCACCCGGGCCGGCCGAACGCCTCCGGGAGGTGGTCGACCTGCTGACGTTGGGCGCCGACCCGGTGGACGCGTGGGCCAAAGCCCTCCGCCACCCGGACACCGCGCCGCTGGCCAGAGCGGCCCGCCGCACCGCGCGTTCGGGAGCGGCCCTGGCCGGTGCGGCGGCGGACCTGGCCACGGAGGCGCGGGCGAAGGTGTCCGACCAGGCCGAGGCTCGTGCGCAACGTGCCGCGGTGCTCGTGGCGGGGCCGCTGGCGCTGTGCTTCCTGCCGGCGTTCCTGTGCCTGGGCGTGCTGCCCGTGGTGATCGGCCTGATCGGCAACGTCAGCAAGAACTGGTGACAGTCCATAGTGGACAGAGGAGTGAAAGATGCTGGTACGCAAGGTGTTTCGGGATGACAGTGGGATGTCGACTGTGGAGTACGCGATCGGCATGCTCGCGGCGGCCGCGTTCGCCATGATCCTTTACGCGGTGCTCACCGGGAACTTGACGCTCGGCCTCCTCCAAGGGCTGGTGCAACGGGCGTTCACGGTGAGCTTGTGAACGGTGTGCTCGCGGGCGACCGGGGTGGGGTGACCGTCGAGGCGGCGGTGGCGGTGTGCGGGTTGGTCTTCGTCCTGGCCCTCGGGCTCGCGGCCGTCATGGCGGTGGTGGGGCAGGTGCAGTGCACCGACGCGGCACGTGAAGCTGCGCGGTTGGTGGCTCGTGGCGACGACTCGCGAGCGGAGCGGGTGGTCGGGGAGATCGGGCCACGAGGGGCGCGGTGGGTGATTCGAAGAGAGGGGGACACGGCTTGGGTCGAGGTCACCATCACGCGCCTCGGGGTCGAGCTGGGTGCTCGTGCCTACGCGGTGTTGGAGCCAGGAGTGGCCGATGGGTGACCCGGTGACCGGGTGGACCGGGTGGGCGCGCGGGAAGGGCAGGGAGAGCTGGCGAGGGACGGGGGCGGTGTCGACGGAGCCGGGTGAGGGATCGGGGGTGGCTGCTGGGTGACCGGGTGGGCGTTCGGGAAGGAGGGCGGGAGTGCTGGTGAGGGACCGGGGTGGTGTCGGCGGGGCCGGGTGGGGAGTCGGGAGTGGCTGTGGATGACCGGGGTTCGGCGTCTGTGGTGGCGGTGGCTATCGCTGGTGTGTGGTTCGCGTTGGTGGTGGTCGGTGTGCAGTTGGGTCAGGCGGTTGTGAGCAGACACCAGGTGACCGCGGCGGCTGATCTTGGTGCGTTGGCGGCGGCTGGGCAGTTGGTGTCCGGGGCCGATTACGCCTGCGGGAGGGCCGCTTGGGTGGTCGGGCGGATGGGTGGCCGGCTGGCTGAGTGCCAGGTCAGCGGGTGGGAGGTGACCGTGATCGTGTCCGGTGAGCCCTCGGTGTTCGGCGCGCCAAGTGCACGCGCACGGGCAGGTCCGACTGAAGAATGACCCCTTCGTGCCGCGACGAACGGTTGTCCGCCGACGGTGAGCGGACTCACACGGCCGCAGTTTCGCGGCTTGACGGCGGGTGAACGGCCACCGCAGCGTTCTGCTGCCCACCCCGCCCCACCCCGCCCTGCTGCGCTCAACGGGCCACATCGACCAGTTATCGACAGGCGGTTACCAAACCCCCCGGCCGTGTCGTTAATTCAAGTGGCGGCACCGACACGGTGTCGAACAACACGCGACACGGTGTCGTTGATCGCAAGCAGGAGGCGACGAAAGATGGAGTGGTCGGATAGCTGGCGCGGGGCCTTCCGCATCGAGCTGCGCGCAGAGGCGGTCAACCTCGCGTGGCACGGGTGGCCTGTGCTGCCGGGCACCTATCCGGCGGGCGAGCAGTGGGCCGGGCGCGACGGGGTCGAGGACGACGGCCCGACGCCGGTGCACCGCGACTGGCAGGAGCGCATCGGCACCAAGGCGGAGCAGGTCGCCACCTGGTGGACGGGCCACTCCTACAGCATCCTGCTGGCCACCGGCCACGGCGTGGACGCCATCGAGGTGAGCGCGGACCTCGGCCGACGGGCCGCGGTCGAGCTGCGCGCCACCGGCATCCCGGTGCCGATCGTGGCGACCCCGGCGGGCCGCTGGATGTTCCTGGTCGCCTCCGGCGCGAGCGCCGCGGGCACGGACACCGACGCGGACGTCAGGCACTACGGCAAGGGCGAGTACGTCCCGCTGCCGCCGAGCCCGTGCGACGTCGGCGTCGTGCACTGGCGGGTCAAGCCGCAGATCTGCGCGTGGCACCTGCCGCACGCGCGCGTGGTCCGGGACGCCCTCGTCCAGGCCGCGAACCCCACCCCCGACTACGGCCTGGTCGCCGCCGACCGGTCCTGATCGACTCGGCCGTGCCGGACGTCGTGGAATTGCTCCCCGACCACCCCGAGCACGACGTCCAGCACGGCCACCCCGCCCGCCTTGTCCAGCGGATCGTTGCCGTTCCCGCACTTCGGCGACTGCACGCAGGACGGGCACCCGGCCGGACACGCGCAAGCAGCGATGGCCTCCCTAGTAGCGACCAACCACGGGACTACCGCGTCGAATCCGCGGTCGGCGAACCCGGCTCCCCCGGGATGACCGTCGTGCACGAACACCGTCGCCTCCCCGGTGTCCTGGTGCAGCGCGGTCGAGACTCCGCCGATGTCCCAACGGTCACAGGTCGCGAAGAGCGGTAGCAGGCCGATCGCCGCGTGTTCGGCGGCATGCAGTGCGCCGGGGATGCGCGCCGGAGCCAGACCGGCGCCCCCCGGCGCACTGCCACGCGAACCCGACCTCGCGCCCGGCGACGGCCCGGTGCTCGACGGCCCGGTGTCCGATGCCCCCGTGGCCGACAGCCCCACGTCCGACAGCCCTGTGCTGGACGCCCCGGTGCTCGGCGCCCGCGTGTCCGACGCTCTCGTGTCCGACGCTCTCGTGTCCGACGCTCCCGTGCTCGGCGCTCCCGTGTCCGACGCTCCCGTGCTCGGCGCTCCCGTGTCCGACGCTCCCGTGCTCGGCGCTCTCGTGTCCGACGCTCCCGTGCTCGGCGCCCGCGTGTCCGACGCTCTCGTGTCCGACGCTCCCGTGCTCGACGCTCCCGTGTCCGACGGCCCAGCGCCCGCCGGCTCCGCGCCGGACAGCGCCGTGTCGAGCAATTCGGCCGACACCGTGTACCAGACCGCCCGCGTCACCAACGTCTGCGCGGGCAGTGCCAGCGGCACGGAGTCGATCACCTGGCCGGATGGCAGCTTCCGCAGGTACCCGACGACCTGCGAGGTCACCTCCACCTCGCCCAAGCACACCGTCACCCCGTCGAACGACCGCTGCTCCAGCACCCGCACGACCGTGATGTCCTTGGTGTCACGGGCCGTCGTCGTCCAATCCGGCTTCTCCGCGTGCACCAGCGCGATACCGCTGTCCAGGTCCAGATCGTCCACCACGTACGACTCGCCCTGGTGCAGGTAGACCGCGCCGGAGTGCACCTGCCAGCACGCCGAGCCGTGGTCGACCGTGCCGAGCATCCGCCCCGAATCGGCCTCCACCACCACGACCTGCTCGCCACCGGACCCGCGGATGTCCACCTCACCGTGCGGCCGGTCGTGCGCGGTCCAGTACCAGCCGTTTGGTCGGCGGCGCAGCACCCGCCGCGCGACCATGTCCTCCACCACGGCGAGCGCCGCGTCACCGCCGAACGCGGTCAGCGACTCGGGTGTCAACGGCAGCTCGGCCGCCGCGCACGCCAGGTGCGGCTCCAGCACGTACGGGTTCGTCGGGTCCAGCACCGTCGCCTCGACCGGCTTGTCCAGCACCGCCGACGGGTTGTGCACCAGGTACGTGTCCAACGGGTCGTCCCGCGCCACGAACACCACCAGCGCGTCCGCGTCCTCCGTCCGCCCCGCCCGCCCGGCCTGCTGCCAGAACGACGCCAGCGTGCCCGGGAACCCGGCCACCACCACCGCGTCCAACCCGACGATGTCGACGCCCAGCTCCAACGCGTTCGTCGTGGCGACACCCAACAACTCGCCCGACGACAGCGCGCGCTCCAACGCCCGCCGCTCCTCCGGCAGGTACCCGCCGCGATAAGCCGCGACCCGTGCAGCCAGCGAAGGATCGACCTCCGACAGCAGCCGCCGAGCGCCCAACGCGGTCAGCTCCGCACCCACCCGCGACCGCACGAACGCCAGCGACCGCGCGCCCTCCACCACCAGCTCGGCCAGGATCCGCGCCGTCTCCGCACCGGCCGACCGGCGCACCGGAGCGCCGTTCTCGCCTTCCAACTCCGCCAACAGCGGCGGCTCCCACAGCGCCACCGTCCGCCCGGCCCGAGGCGACCCGTCCTCCGTCACCGCCGCGCACGGCAACCCCAGCAGCGCCGAAGCCGACGCCGCCGGATCGGACACCGTCGCCGACGCCAGCACGAACACCGGGTCCGCGCCGTACCGCTGGGCGACCCGCCGCAACCGCCGCAACAACAACGCCACGTGCGAACCGAAAACACCGCGGTACGTATGACATTCGTCGACCACCACGTACGACAGCCGGCGCAGGAACCTGATCCACCGGGCGTGGTTCGGCAGCACGCCGCGGTGCAGCATGTCGGGGTTGCTGAAGACCCAGTTGGCGTGCGCCCGCACCCAATCGCGTTCCGCCATCGGGGTGTCACCGTCGAACGACGCGGCCCGAACGCCCGGCACGCCCAACGAGTCCACCGATCTCAACTGGTCCGCGCCCAACGCCTTCGTCGGCGAGAGGTACAGAGCCGTTGCCTTCGGATCAACTGTCAACGCGCTCAGCACCGGCAATTGGTACGCCAGCGATTTCCCCGACGCGGTGCCCGTCGCCACCACGACATGTGATCCGGACCACGCCAGTGAAGCGGCCTCCGCCTGGTGCCGCCACGGCTCCGCCACACCCCGCTCGACCAGCGCGGACACCACCGGAGGGGCCGCCCACGACGGCCACGGAACGGGCTGCGCCGGACGCGCCGGTTGGTCTTCGATGTGCGTCAACGGCGATTCGCCCGCCGGAACTCCGGCGAGGACCCGGTCCAGCAAACGACGTCCCTGGTTCGCCACGAGGCGCAGCTTCGCACACCCCACCGACAGCACCCGTCTCATGGCGGGACACCGGACCATGGTCAGTTAAAACTGCCTGTGTGGATAACGGTGTGTGCACGGATCGGGACGCGTTGTTGCCTACTTGCGGTCTATGAATAGACTCCGCCGCTATCGCATCCAATGAGGGGTGCATCACGTTGTGTCGGGGTAGACAGTCGCGTGAGTGACCCGCCCCACACCGCGGGGTGGCCCTGCCATTGGGCTTGGAAAACTCACCAGGAGGACGGATGTCCCGGCATTTCCTCGCGGAGGGCCTAGAGCTCTCCGGAGGTGATCGCGGCCTCGTGGCCGTGGTCGCCGCGGTCGCCCTGGCTGCCCTGGCCGTGGGCTATGTGCTGCTCCGGGAGGTACTGGCCGCGGGCCAGGGCACCTCCAAGATGCAGGACATCGCCAAAGCGGTCCAGGAGGGCGCAGCGGCCTACCTCAACCGGCAGTTCCGAACGCTCGGCATCTTCGTCGTCGTCGTGTTCGTGCTGCTGTTCGCGCTCCCCGCCGAAGACACGGGGGAGCGCATCGGCAGGTCGTTGTTCTTCATCGTCGGCGCGGTGTTCTCGGCGATCATCGGCTACCTCGGCATGTGGCTGTCGACCCGCGCGAACGTGCGCGTCGCCGCCGCCGCCAGGGAGACCGGCGGCCGGGAGAAGGCCATGCGGATCGCGTTCCGCACCGGTGGCGTGGTCGGCATGTTCACCGTCGGGCTCGGCCTGTTCGGCGCGGCGCTGGTCGTGTTCGTCTACGTCGGCCAGGCGCCGCGGGTGCTGGAGGGCTTCGGCTTCGGCGCCGCCCTGCTCGCCATGTTCATGCGGGTCGGCGGCGGCATCTTCACCAAGGCCGCCGACGTCGGCGCGGACCTGGTCGGCAAGGTGGAGCAGGGCATCCCGGAAGACGACCCGCGCAACGCCGCGACCATCGCGGACAACGTGGGCGACAACGTCGGCGACTGCGCCGGCATGGCCGCGGACCTGTTCGAGTCCTACGCCGTCACGCTGGTGGCGTCGCTGATCCTCGGCACCGCCGCGTTCGGCGCGAAGGGCCTGCTGTTCCCGCTGATCGTTCCGGCGATCGGCGTGCTCACCGCGGTCATCGGCGTCTACATCACCAAGGCGCGGACCGGCGAGAACGGCCTGACCGCGATCAACCGATCGTTCTACATCTCGGCGGTGATCTCGGCGGTGCTGTGCACGATCGCCGCGTTCGTCTACCTGCCGAGTTCGTTCGCGAGCCTTCAGGGCGTGGACGGCGCCGTCGCGGCGACTCCCGGCAACCCGGCCCTCATCGCGGCCATCGCGGTGATCATCGGCATCGTGCTGGCGGGCGTCATCCTGTGGCTGACCGGCTACTACACCGGCACCGAGCACAAGCCGGTCAAGGAGGTCGGCCGCACGTCGCTCACCGGCGCGGCGACCGTCATCCTGTCCGGTATCTCGGTCGGCTTCGAGTCGGCGGTCTACACCGCGCTGGTCATCGGCGGCGCGGTCTACGGCGCGTTCCTGCTGTCCGGCTCGGTGATCGTCTCGCTGTTCGCGGTCGCGCTGGCCGGTTGCGGTCTGCTGACCACGGTCGGCGTGATCGTGGCCATGGACACGTTCGGCCCGGTCTCCGACAACGCGCAGGGCATCGCCGAGATGTCCGGCGACGTGGACGGCGATGGCGCGCGGATCCTCACCGAGCTCGACGCGGTGGGCAACACCACCAAGGCCATCACCAAGGGCATCGCGATCGCCACGGCGGTGCTCGCGGCGACCGCGCTCTTCGGCTCCTACAAGGACGCCATCGAGAAGGCGCTGAAGAGCGTGGGCAGCGAGTTCAACGACCTCGATTTCGTCACGTTCGCGCCGAACGTGCTGGTCGGCCTGATCATCGGCGCGGCCGTGGTGTTCATGTTCTCCGGCCTCGCGGTCAACGCGGTGACCCGTGCGGCGGGCGCGATCGTGTTCGAGGTGCGCCGCCAGTTCCGCGAGAACCCCGGCATCATGGACGGCACGGTCAAGCCCGAGTACGGCCGCGTGGTCGACATCTGCACGAGGGACTCGCTGCGCGAGCTGGCCACCCCCGGCCTCCTCGCGGTGATGGCGCCCATCGCGGTGGGCTTCGGCCTCGGTGTCGGCCCGCTGGCCGGCTACCTGGCCGGCGCGATCGCCACCGGCACGCTGATGGCGGTGTTCCTGGCCAACTCCGGTGGCGCCTGGGACAACGCGAAGAAACTGGTCGAGGACGGCAACCACGGCGGCAAGGGCTCCGACGCCCACGCCGCCACCGTCATCGGCGACACGGTCGGCGACCCGTTCAAGGACACCGCCGGTCCGGCCATCAACCCGCTGCTCAAGGTGATGAACCTGGTCTCGGTGCTGATCGCGCCCGCCATCGTGGGCTTCTCGGTCGGCGCCGACGCGTCGGCCGGTGTCCGGTACGCGATCGCGTTCGTGGCCGTGGCGGTCATCGTGGCGGCCGTGATCGTGTCCAAGCGGCGCGGCACGGCCATCGCGGACGCCCCGGCGGAGGCGACCACCTCCGCGTGAGGCTGAGGTGAAGGCGGGACGTCCCGGTCGGGGGGCGTCCCGCCTTCGCTTGGTCGGCCTAGGCCAAGTGGGTGCACACTGGACGTGATGACCAGGACTAACGGGAGCACCCTCATGAGACTTCTGCCGCTGATCGCCGCGACCGCACTGGTCGTGACGGTGACCGGGTGCGGATCCGGGGGTGACACCACCACCACCCCCACGACAGCGTCCACCTCGCCGTCGGACGCCGCGGCCGTCGAGTACGCCGACAAGGTCTGCACTGCCGCCGCGGCGTTCAGCAAGGTGCAGAAGACGCCGCCGACGCTGGAAGGGACCGACCCGGCGAAGCTCAAGGCCGAGATGGGCACGTACCTGGGCCAGATGGCCGACGCGTACGCCCAGTCCGCGACCCAGCTGCGCGCGGTCGGGCCGTCGCCGGTGGCCGGGGGTGACCAGCAGGTGGAGAAGATGGCGGCGACGTTCGCCGACATCTCGAAGAACTTCAGCGACGCGAAGGTCGCCACCGAGGCGGCGGACGCGAACGACTCCGTGGGCGGGTTGCAGGCGGCCGGTGAGGCCATCAAGCGGCTGGAGGACTTCGTCACGCCCTTGAAGCAGCTGGAGGCACTCCCGGAGCTGATGGAGGCGTCCGAGAAGGCGGCGAGCTGCCAGGACCTGAAGACGGTCGCTCCCTCGGAGCCCGCGGCGCCTACGTCGTAGTAGGTTGCCCCTTCGGTTTTCGACTCCTCCGGGGGGATTTGTGAAGCGCAGCTTCAAGTGCCGAGCCGGGCTGGCGGGCGTGTTCGCCGCGGTCCTCGTCACCGCCGCGTGCGGTGGCGACGGGTCGTCGTCCTCGGGCTCGTCGAAGACGGCCGCCACCACGACCGCGACGGCGGCGGCCAACGCCGACCCGGTCAAGTGGACCGGCACGTTCTGCGAGGGCATGGGCCCGACCATCGAGGGCGTGATGACCCTGCTCAAGGCCATGTTCGAGGGTGGCGCGGAGGACCCTGCCGTGCAGAAGGCCGCGCTGCTCGACTACAGCGGCAAGGCCGGCCAGTCGATGTCCGAGGCGGGCGAGAAGCTGGCGGCGCTCGGCGCGCCGTCGGCCGACGCGCAGGAGCTGCACGACGAGCTGGTCAAGTTCTTCACCGACTCGGGCAAGACGGCGAACGAGGTCAACGCCGAGTTGACGAAGCTCGACCCGGCCGACCCGGAGTTCTCCGCCAAGCTGGAGAAGCTGGGTGGCGACCAGGCCGACCCGTCCAAGCTCCAGGAGCAGATCAAGAAGCTCCAGGAGGACCCGGAGCTCGCCGCGGCGTTCAAGCAGGCGCCGGAGTGCGTGGCGTTGTCCGAGACGCTCAAGGGCCTCGGCGGCTGACCTGCGGTTCGGGTGCCGTTGAGACGCATGAGGCCGTTGGGGCGCGTGGTTCAGCCCTTCGGAGACTGGCCGTGGTCGAACGTGTGTTCTACGCTGCCTGTCCGTGGGGCAACTGTCCTTCTTCTCGGCCGAGGCGCGACAGCCTTGCGTCGGTGACCTGGCGGGCCTGCTGTGCGGGCCCGGCCAGGCGCTGGGCTTCGCCCGCGGCCGGGCGGCCAGGGTGTCGGTGACGGTCGACACCCACTGCCGTGCCGCGGCTGTCGCGGCGGCGTTGGCCGAGCGTGGCGTGCAGGCCAGGACCGACCTGGACGAGGACGGGTCCGTGCAGGTCACGACCGCTTTCCGGATCGACCTGACCGGCCTGGCCGGGCAGTGGCTTGACGGTTCCCGCAAGGTCGTCCCCGCCGATTTCACGCTCGACGGCGGCGCGCTGCGGCTCTGGGCGCTGGCATCCGGGCGTTGGGTGGAGACCGGGTACTTCCTCGGGCTCGACCCGGAATCACCGGACACCCACGAAGCGTTGCGAAAAGCGTTGGCCACGTCGGGCCTCCCCTCGACACTCTGGACCGGGAAAGAGGGGGGACCGGCGCTGCGTGTCGTCGGCAGACGGCGGCTCGAACGGCTCGCCGAGCTGGTCGGACGTGCGCCGCGGGGCGTCGCCGAGCGCACCTGGCCGGCTGCGTAGCGCGTCCTCTTGACGGAAGATCAGGCACAGTTGTGTCACCCTGTCCCGACCAGGGCTGCCCAGCGGCGACAAAGGACAGTGCACACTGGCGGGTCGGGACACAGTGTTCGAAGAGAGCGGGACGGCGTGGCTGGATCGACACGGGCGAGGAAGACAAACGGGGGATCCGCGAGCGGAAATCGACGGTTGGTGATCGTCGAGTCGCCCGCGAAGGCGCGGAAAATCGCGTCGTACCTCGGCAGCGACTTCGTCGTGGAGTCATCCAAGGGGCACATCCGGGACCTCCCCCGGGGCGCCGCCGACGTGCCCGCGAAGTACAAGGGCATGCCGTGGGCGCGCCTCGGTGTCGACGTGGACCACGACTTCGAGCCCCTGTACGTCGTCACGCCGGACAAGAAGGCGACCGTCGCGGAGCTGAAAGAGCTGCTCAAGGACGTCGACGAGCTCTACCTCGCGACAGACGGCGACCGTGAGGGCGAGGCCATCGCCTGGCACCTGCTGGACACGCTGAAGCCGAAGGTCCCGGTCCGGCGGATGGTGTTCCACGAGATCACCGAGCCCGCGATCCTCGCCGCCGCCGCGAACCCGCGCGACCTGGACCAGGACCTGGTCGACGCCCAGGAGACCCGCCGCATCCTCGACCGCCTCTACGGCTACGAGGTCAGCCCGGTGCTGTGGAAGAAGGTCATGCCGAAGCTCTCGGCGGGCCGGGTGCAGTCCGTGGCGACCAGGATCGTGGTCGAGCGCGAACGCGAGCGGATGAAGTTCGTCACCGCCTCGTACTGGGACGTCTCCGCGACCATGGACGCGGGCAAGGACGCCTCCCCGGGCACGTTCGGCGCCCGCCTGATCGCGGTCGACGGCACCCGTCTCGCCACGGGCCGCGACTTCGGCTCCGACGGCAGGCTGAAGGCCGCTTCGGACGTCCGGGTGCTGGACGAAGCGCAGGCCAGGGCCATCGCCGACGGCCTGGTCAACGCCACGATGAAGGTCTCCTCGGTCGAGGAGAAGCCGTACACCCGCAAGCCGTACCCGCCGTTCATGACGTCCACGCTCCAGCAGGAGGCGGGCCGCAAGCTGCGCTTCTCCGCGGACCGGACCATGCGCACCGCGCAGAAGCTGTACGAGAACGGCTACATCACCTACATGCGCACCGACAGCACGACGCTGTCGGAGACGGCGATCACGGCGGCACGCGCACAGGCCACCGAGCTGTACGGCTCGCAGTTCGTGCCCAAGGAGCCCCGCCAGTACACCCGCAAGGTCAAGAACGCGCAGGAGGCACACGAGGCGATCCGCCCGGCCGGCGAGGTGTTCCGCACCCCCGGCGAGGTGGCCCGTGAGCTGGAGTCGGACGAGTTCAAGCTGTACGAGCTGATCTGGCAGCGCACGATCGCCTGCCAGATGGCCGACGCCCGCGGCAACACGACGTCCGTCCGCATCTCCGGCACCACCCAACCCACCCGCCCGAGTGGAACTTCCGGCTCCGCCGGGGCTGGCGGCGAGGACGTCACCTTCGCCGCTTCCGGCCGCACGATCACGTTCGCCGGCTTCCTCAAGGCGTACGTGGAGACGGTCGACTCGGAGGCCGGCGGCGAGTCCGACGACGCCGAGTCCCGCCTCCCGCAGCTGGTCAAGGACCAGGCGCTGCTGGCCGCGGAGCTGGCCGCGGACGGCCACTCGACGTCGCCGCCCCCGCGGTTCACCGAGGCCAGCCTGATCAAGACGATGGAAGAGCTGGGCATCGGCCGGCCCTCCACCTACGCCTCGATCATCAGCACCGTCCAGGACCGCGGCTACGTGTGGAAGAAGGGTTCCGCGCTGGTCCCGTCCTGGGTGGCGTTCGCCGTGGTCGGGCTGCTGGAGCAGCACTTCGGCCGGCTGGTGGACTACGACTTCACCGCCGCCCTGGAGGACGAGCTCGACGGCATCGCCGCCGGTCGCCAGGAGCGGACCACGTGGCTGTCCGGGTTCTACTTCGGCGGCAACGTCGGCCCGGAGTCGTCGGTCGGCCGGTCCGGCGGGCTGAAGAAGCTGGTCGGCTCCAGCGTCGAGGCGATCGACGCCCGCGAGGTCAACTCCATCCCGCTGTTCCCCGACGAGGAGGGCCGCACGGTCTTCGTGCGGGTCGGCCGGTACGGGCCCTACCTGGAGCGCGAGGCGCAGGGGCCGGACGGCGAGGTCACCGCGCAGCGGGCGAACCTGCCCGACGACATGCCGCCGGACGAGCTGAACCGCGAGATCGCGGAGAAGCTGTTCGCCACGCCGCAGGAAGGCCGTTCGCTCGGCAACGACCCGGTCACCGGGCACGAGATCGTGGCCAAGGAAGGCCGGTTCGGGCCGTACGTGACCGAGGTGCTGCCGGAGGCGCCGGAGGGCACGAAGAAGCCGCCGAAGCCGCGCACCGGCTCGCTGTTCAAGTCGATGTCGCTGGACTCGGTCACGCTGGACGACGCGCTGAAGCTGCTCTCGCTGCCGCGCGTGGTCGGCAAGGACCCGGAGACCGGCGCGGAGATCACCGCGCAGAACGGCCGCTACGGGCCCTACCTGAAGAAGGGCACCGACTCGCGGTCGCTGACCAGCGAGGACCAGCTGTTCACGGTCACCCTCGACGAGGCGCTGAAGATCTACGCCGAGCCGAAGAAGCGTGGTCGGGCCGCCGCCGCGCCGCCGTTGAAGGAGCTGGGCGAGGACCCGGTGTCCGGCAAGGCGATGGTGGTCAAGGAGGGCCGCTTCGGCCCGTACGTGACCGACGGCGAGACGAACGCGTCGCTGCGCAAGTCGGACAGCGTCGAGGGCCTGTCCGACGAACGGGCGGCCGAGCTGCTGGCCGAGAAGCGGGCCAAGGGTCCGACGACGAAGAAGAGGGCTCCGGCGGCCAAGAAACCGGCGGCGCGGAAGAAGGCTCCGGCGAAGTCCAAGAGCTAGCGGAGGTGGGCGGTGGACGATTTCGGCTCGGGCCCTGCGGCTCTGGACGGAACACAGGCTCCACCGCCCCCGCGCGCCTTCCCTGACCCGCTCGCGGGCCTGGTGACGGGCGAGCAGCCCTACCGGCGTGAGGCGGTGGCGCCGATCGTGGTGCCGCCGTTGGCGCCGCCTCAGCCGCCGAGCGCGCCGTACGTCCCGTCGGTGCCGGCCGCCCGTCGTCCGGCCCGTGCTGCGCAGCGGCCCGCACAGATGCCCGCACAGTCGCACCGGCAGCCGGCCGGCCCGCACGTGTCCGGCCCGCACGTGTCCGGCCCGCACGTCACCGGCCCGCACGTGTCCGGTCGGCACGTCGTGCCCGGTCAGCCGACGGCCCATTTGCCCCACCCCGGCCTGGCTCGCCGTGAACCCGCGCAGGCGCCCGCCCAGCAGGAGCGGAAGAAGGGCAAAGGCGGCCTGATCGGGTGCCTGGTGCTGCTGGCCGCCCTGAGCGGACTGCTGGTCAACGTGGTGCGTGAGATCATCCAAGCAGTGGCCGACCTACTGAGATGATCTCGCTTTGGTCACCCGGATGGCGGCTGCGTCATCACGGTGAATAGGCCCGGCTACCCTTACGTCCTGCACCATCGGCGGGGGTGAGCACCATCCAAGACGGCGGCACAGCGGCCTCGACCAGCCACCGGATTCGCAGTGTGTTGGCGATCCGGCCGTTCCGCAGGCTTTGGGGTGTCACCTACCTGTGCAGCGTCGGTGACTGGCTGTCACTCCTTGCGTTGACCGGACTGGTCCGGCAGATGCTGAACGAGAGCTACCAGTGGCAGAGCTTCTCGCTCAGCCTCGTCGTGCTCACGCAGCTGCTCCCCGGCATCCTGTTCGCCCCGCTGGGCGGCGTGCTGGCGGACCGGTTCGACCGCCGCAAGATCATGGTCGTCTGCGACGTGCTGCGCGGCGGCCTGTTCATCTCGATCGCCCTGGTCGGCACCGCGTGGTGGCTGTTCGTGGCGAACTTCCTGGTCGGCTGCTGCGCCATGCTCTGGATCCCGGCCAAGGACTCGGCGGTGCCGAACCTGCTGCGCCGGCCGGACCAGGTGGAGACGGCCAACCAGCTCGGCCTGGTGATGACCTACGGCATCGCGGTCATCTCGGGCGCGGGCCTCTACGCGATCATCTCCGGCATCCCCGGCTACCTGCACGTGCAGAGCTCGGACCTGGAGTTCCGGATCGCCACCATCGCGGTCATGGTCAACGGCGCGCTGTACCTCACCGCCGCGCTCCTGGTCGCCACCCGCATCCCGGAGCTGTCCGGCCGGATCACCGCCGTCAGGCGGATGCGCGCGGACGGCGAAGCGCCCGGCTTCTTCGCCATGCTGCGCGACGGAATGCGGTACGCGGCCCGCACGCCGCTGGTCCGCGGCCTGGTCATCGGCATGATCGGCGCGTTCGCCGCGGCCGGCGCGGTCATCGGCACGGCACCGCTCTACTCGGACTCGCTGCTCGGCGGCGAGTCCGCGTTCGGCCTGCTGTTCGTCGCCGTGTTCACCGGTCTGGCGATCGGCATGGCGACCGCGCCGCGAATGGCCCGGCGGCTGCCCCACGACCGGCTGTTCGGCGTCACGATCGTGGTCGCCGGCTTGAGCCTGGTGTTCGTGGCGTTGGCGCCGCACCTCTGGGTGGCGCTGATCGCGGTGGCGTTCGTGGGCGCGTCCGCGGGCACGGCGTTCCTGACCGGCCTGACCATCGTGGGCGCGCAGGTCGAGGACGCGATGCGCGGCCGGACGGTGGCCCTGCTCCAGTCGCTGCTCAAGATCGTCCTGGGCGCCGCCGCCGCCGCCGCTCCGCTGCTGGTGTCGCTGGTCCAGAAGCGCACGATCACCGTCTTCAACCACCCGATGCAGGTGGACGGCACCCGGCCGGTGCTGTTCGGCGCGGCCTTGATCGCCGTGCTGCTCGGGATGATCGCCTACCGGCAGATGGACAACCGGCGCACCGAGCCGCTGTTCTCCGACCTGCTCTCGGTGCTGCGCGGACGGGCGAAGCGGACCACCGGCGTGCTGATCGCGGTCGAGGGCGACACCCGGCAGGACACGTCCGTGCACGCCATGAGGCTGGCCCAGGCGTTGCGCGAGAACGGCCGGCAGGTGGTGCTGGCGTCCGACCCGGACCTGGACGAGCAGCGGCTGCGCAACCTGCTGTCCACCGCCGACCTGGCCGGGGTGCGGGCGCACGCGCTGGTCGCCGCGGCGGTGCGGGCGGACGTGGTGGAACGCGAGGTGCGGCCCGCGTTGGCCGAAGGCTTGCTGGTCGTCATGGAGCGGTACGTCGACAGCCCGTTGGCGCACTTCAGCGCCGCCGGCACGGTGGAGCCGCGCGAGATGGAAGGCCTGGTCGACTGGGCCACCGGGCGGTTGCGACCGGACGTGACCGTGCTGCTGGACCGGATGCCGTCCGAGGTGCGGGCGGCCGGTGGCACGCTGGACACGGTCGAGCACCACTGGCGGGTGCAGAAGCTGCTGACCGACATGGCGTCGGCCGACCCGGAGCGGTACGTCGTGGTCGACGCGGACGGGCCCGAGGACGTGGTGGCCGAACGGGTGCGTGCGGCGGTGGTGCCGCTGCTCGCGCGGCGGGCCGGGATGCCGCCGAAGCCGGTCGCCGAGACGTCCTGACGGATCGGTACGGTCGCCTGGTGAACCGTGGTGTGTGGGGCGACGTCGTCGGTCAGCCCGAGGCGGTCGCGGTGTTCTCGGCGGCGGCTGAGGCAGCCGCGTCGATCGTGGCGGGTGGCACGCCCGCGCCGGGCGCGATGACGCACGCGTGGCTGTTCACCGGGCCGCCCGGCTCGGGGCGTTCGGTGGCGGCACGGGCGTTCGCCGCCGCGTTGCAGTGCATCGCCGACGACGACCGGCCCGGCTGCGGCGAGTGCCCCGGGTGCCACACGGCGCTTGCGGGCACGCACGCCGACGTGCGGGTGGTCTCCCCCGAGGGCTTGTCGATCTCCGTCGGCGAGATGCGCGCGCTGGTGCAGGTGTCCGCGCGCCGGCCGACGTCCGGGCGGTGGCAGGTCGTGATCATCACCGACGCCGACCGGCTCACCGAGGGCGCGGCGAACGCGCTGCTCAAGGCGGTGGAGGAGCCGCCGGAGCGGACCGTGTTCCTGCTGTGCGCGCCGTCGGACCACCCGGAGGACGTGTCGGTGACCATCCGGTCCCGGTGCCGGATCGTCTCGTTGGCCACGCCTCGGGTCGCGGCGATCGCGTCGGCGTTGGAGTACGAGGGCGTCGCGCCGGAGGTGGCGTCGTGGGCCGCTTCGGTGTGCGGCGGGCACGTGGGGCGCGCGCGGCGGTTGGCCACCGACGAGCAGGCCAGGACGCGGCGTGAGGCGGTGTTGAGGATTCCGCTGGCCTTGCGGCGTCCGGCGGACATCTTCACGTGTGCCGACCAGCTCGTGTCGGCGGCCGAGGGTGACGCGTTGACCGCCAACGAGGGCCGTGACCTGGCCGAACGTGAGGCGATGGAGATGGCCATGGGCGCCGGCGGCACGGGCAAGGGCACGGCCGCGGCGACCCGCGGGGCCAAGGGCGCGTTGAAGGACCTGGAGAAGCGGCAGAAGTCGCGGGCGACGCGGACCCAGCGCGACTCGCTGGACCAGGCGTTGGTCGACCTGGCCGCGTTCTACCGGGACGTGCTGGTGACGGCGTCGGGCGCGCCGGCCGTGCTGAACCACCCGGACCGGGCCGAGGACGCCCGTTCGGCCGCGTCGTCGTGGACGCCGGAGTCGACGTTGCGCCGGCTGGAGGCCGTGCTGAACTGCCGGACCGCGCTGGAGCTGAACGTGAAGCCGCGGATCGCCGTCGAGGCCATGCTCACCACGCTCCAGCGCGGCTGACTCCTACTCGGCGAGTTCTACTCGGCAGGCGGCTCGGTCGGTCGGACAGTCTTCACCGGACGCCGGCGGGTGGGCAGTGCGGCCACCACGACGACGCCGATCAGCAGCAGGGCCGTCCCCGTCCAGAAGATCGGGATCGTCTTGTACGCGGCGTTCGTGTACGCCAGCGGCTGGTCCTTCCGCGGCGGCGCCGGCTGGCCGCCACCCCCCGGCGGGGCCTGGACCGGAGCGCAGACCACACCGCCGTTCGGGGCGGCCGCACGCACGATCTGCTCGCCCAGGGACACCTGCGCCAACGCCGACGGCAGGTTCGGCAGCCCTAGGGCGTCGGTCGGCAGCAGCTGGAGGTCGAGCAGGCGCGCGGTCGCCCCGAGCATGTACCCCTTGATGGTGGCACCGCCCTGCTGGAGCGGGCCGTCGATCACCATGTCCTTCTGGTTGAGCTGCGCGATCTGGAGCCGCAGCACGCCGATGTCGAGCAAGGGCAGGCCTTGGGCCAGGTCGCCGACTAGCGGCAGCTTCTGGCCGGGGGCGACGCCGATCGGGACGTCCAGCTTCGGGTTGGCCGCGTCGAGCGTGCCCAACTCCTTGCCGCCCTGGGTGACGCGGAGGACCGGCGCGGTGTACGTGATCCCGGAGGTGGCCTTGTCGCCCGTGGAGAGCGCGACGAGCGTCGGCTGGCTGACCACGTCGACGCGGATCTCCGCGGCCGTGCCCGCGAGGAGGCGGACGCTCGCGGCCTGGAGCGTGGACGTGGACCGGACGGCCTTGTTCGCGCTGCCGGGGAGGTCGACCAGTTCGACGGTCGAGTGCGCGCTGAGCGTCTCCGGGAGGCTGAGCAGCGAGCCGTTCGCGCCACTGTCTGGGGTGCCGGAGAGCAGGCCGCCCAATTGGCTCAGCGGGGCGCTCAGCTGCTTCACGTTGTCGATCAGGGACTGCTTGGCCGCGGCGTCGAGCTTCGGCGTGTCACCGGTGAGCAGGCCGGTGAGGTCGGGGGAGCTGGGCAGGGTCGGGATGGCGTTGAGCACGCTGAGGGTCGCGACGGAGGTCTTGGCGTCCGCGAGCGGCTGCACGCACGGGCCCAGCTCGTCGTTCCAGCGGGCGTGCACGCTGCCGTTGAGCAGACCGACCTTGAGCAGCGTGTCGAGTGGCGTGGCGGGCGGCGTGAGGCCACCCGTGATCGGGGCCGCGTTGTCCGGTGACGCGGTCTGCACCAGCGTGCCAGGGGTCTGCGGAGCCCTGCCCTGCACTGCGAAGCCCATCGGCGACGCCTGAGCCACTGCCCGCTCGTACGTCAGGAACGCCTCGGTGTTCGCCTGGGCCGACGCCAGCCCGACCCCGATCTCCGCCGCCGACTGCTTGGGCAGTCGCTCGCCGAAACCGGGCAGGATCGTGTTGGTCGGCGTCGAGTCCGGCGCGATCCTGACCACGGCCAACCCGGTGCCGGCGTCCCCGATCGCGTGGGCCTGGATGGCCGGTCCCGCGGACACCGGCGGCTGGTTCGGGTCACGCGGCCCGGGCACCGGCGTCGTCGTCGGCTGGGCGGACGCGGGAGCGGCGCAGAGCGCGACCAGCACGGCGGCGGCGGGCAGGGCCATCAGGCGCATGTGGTCGGACCTCCATGACAGCGGCGGCATCCGTGCGGCGGCCGCGTGAGCCCCGTCACTCCTCGTCTAACGACCCGGCCCCCGGTCGGTGACGGCTAAAGCTTGGGCTATAGTTGTCGCGTCTCGCCGCCTTAGCTCAGTCGGCCAGAGCAGCTCACTCGTAATGAGCAGGTCATCGGTTCGATTCCGATAGGCGGCTCCGCGGGACGGGACCAGGTCGGTGTTTCCGGCCTGGTCCCTTTCTTCTTTGCCGGCCTGTCGGCTTGCCGGCTTTGTCGGCGCCTACCGGGACGCGCGCTCACCGCAATGTTGCGCCGTGAGTAGTCGAACGGCGTCGAACAGCTGCTCCATCGGAGTGACCTTTTCACCGTTGGCGTCAGCCTTGAGCGACCGTGTCGTTGCCACCGTGGAGGTGAGGGCGATGGTCACGATGATCGTGTCGACGGTGCTGGCGCTGCCGTTGGCCGTGCTCGCGGCGCGGGTGGGACGTCGGCGGTGGGTTCGACGGCGGACCGTGGCACGGGTGCGGGCGGAGCTGTTCCGGCACTGGGTCCGGGAAGAGCCGAGCGGGCGGCACCTCATCCGGTCCTGACGACCGGGGCCGCGATCCTGGTGATCACGTCGCCGTACCGGCGGATCAGCTCGGCCTTCGCCGCCGCGGGCGTGCCCACGACGGCGAAGGCGTCCAGGACCTCGTCGGTGACGGCGGCGGCCATGTCGTCCCACAGCTGCCGCCGGGACATCCGGTGCAGTTCCTCGTGCAGCTCGCCCCAGCCGTGCAGCTCGAGCACCTTGCGGTAGGCGGGCGTCGAGCCGTAGAACGCGATCTGGCGCCGGACCTCGACCACGGCCGCCTCGTCGCACGCCACCAGCGACGGACCGCTGATCTCCAAGCCCGCCAACGGTTTCCCGGCCTTCGCCCGACCCCGCGCCAACGCCGGCAGCGTCACCTCGCGCAGGTAGCGCTCGGTGGTGAAGTTGTGGCACAGGAACCCGTCCGCGACCTCGCCCGCGACCTCCGTCATCAACTCCCCGACGCCCGCCAGCCACACCTTGGGCGTGCCGTGCGGGTTGGGACCGGGGGAGAAGAACGGCGTCATCACCGTGTGCGTGTAGAACTCGCCGCGGAACCTCAGGCGTTCGCCGGTGGCCCAGCTGTGCCAGATGGCCCGCAACGCCAGCACGAACTCGCGCATCCGGGCGGCGGGGTGTGACCACGGCATGCCGAAGCGCTTGGTGATGTGCGCTTCGACCTGCGAGCCGAGGCCCAGGTTGAACCGGCCGCCGGACAGCAGGTGGAGGTCGTTCGCCTGCACGGCGGTGCTCATCGGGTTGCGCGCGAACGCCACGGCGATCGCCGTGCCGAGCTCGACCCGTTCCACCTGCGTGGCCACCAGGCCGAGCGCCAGGAACGGGTCGTGCCGGGTCTCCGCCAGCCAGAAGCCGTCGCACCCCTCCGCCTCCGCCGCGCGGGCGGCGTCGAGCACGGTCGTCGGGTCGTACGCGATCTCCAGCCGGTCCACCTTCATGGGGACGGTTCTACTACCTGTCGGCCGCTACTTCTCGCAGGCGGTCCCGTCGCCATCCCGGTCGAGGCCGGGCCGACGTTCGGCGGCGAGCCGGCGCCAGGAATCCAACGGCCCTGCGGGGGAATCAGCCATGCGCGCCTCATCGCTCGCGCACCGGCCGGGTGTTACCCACGTCACCGCGAAAACCGGCTTGAGTCTGCCGTTACGTCAATTCCTACGTTCATCGGCATGGCACCCGCGAAGAAGACCCACGAGATCACGATCAACCTGGAGGCCGGCGCCGCGTCGATGATGGACCTGGGCAAGGTGCTCGGCCAGACCGGCGTGAACCTGGTCGGCGTCAAACGCGCCTACGACGAGGCCACCGCAGGTCAACGCGGTGACGTCATCCCCGTGGTGGTGACGGTCCGGGACGACAAGTCGTTCGGGTTGCGCCTGAAGACCCCGCCCACGGCTTTCCTCATCCGAAAGGCATTGGCGGCCAAAGGCCTGCCCGGCAAGGGTTCCGGCACGCCGGGGCACAAACCGGCGGGCACGCTCGGCGCGGCGCAGTTGCGCGCCATCGCCGAGCGCAAACTCCCGGACCTGAACACCGCCGACATCCCGACGGCGATGCGGATCGTGGCCGGCACCGCCCGTTCGATGGGGGTGGCGGTGGAAATCTGAACCGCGGAAATCCGAACGGTGGTGGGACTGAACGGTGCTGGGGAATCCCGGTCAGCGATTCGGCCGGAGGGTCCACACGACGGTCATCTCCCCGGTCGTCACGCCCTCCGCGTTGGTGATGGTCACGCCCACCGGGAACTCGGGCCGGGTGCCCGCCGCCAGCTCGGCCACCACGTCCGCCGCGGGCCGGCCCAGCACGGCCTCGGCGCGCAGCGGCCCTCGCGCCAGCTTCTTGTAGGCGATCTCCGACCGCACGACCAACGGCGTCGCCTTGTCCATGTGCGAGCTGAACGCGGCGAGCACCACGGCGCCGGACGCGGTCTCCGCGACGCCGAACATCATCGCCGCGTGCGGCCCGCCCACGTGGTTGCGCAGGTCCTCGCGGTCCGGCAGTTCGGCGACCACCCGGTCCGCCGTGACTTCGAGGAACTCCACGCCCACGGTCTTCACCCAGGGCACGGTCTGCTTCATCGCGTCCGCGACGAACGAGTAGTCAGCGCTCATGGCACCGATGCTACTCACCGGTAACCACGAGACGCGAGTCACCGCCATTTGGTTTGCCTCCACCTTCCCGCCGGTGCATGCTTGTACTCAGCAACTAGTTGGTTGATGCAAGCAACGGAGTGTGCGATGGTGACCCCGCCGAGTGACCGGCCGACGGCCGAAGACATCGCCTTGGCCGATCGGCTGGGCATGGCGCTGGTCCGCATGCACAAGATGCACGCCTGCGTCGCCGCGAGCATGAGCAAGACGGGCCTGGACAAAGCCTCTTTCGTGCTGCTGGCCAGCCTCAACCAGATGGGCCCCTCGCGGGCCGGCGCGTTGGCCGAGGCCGTCTTCTCCGATCCGTCCACGATCAGCCGCCAGGTGGCGACCCTGGTCAAGGACGGCCTGGTGGAGCGCCGGGCCGACCCGGAGGACGGCCGCGCGAGCGTGCTGGCGGTCACCGAGGAGGGCGCCCGACTGCTGCACGAACGCCGTGCGCAGCGCAACGTGACGCTGGCACGCCTGTTCACGGACTGGCCCGACGAGGACCGGGCCCGGTTCATCGACTACTTCGAGCGCTTCGTGGGGGACTACGAGAAAGCGCTGCCCGAATTCATCACCCAGAGCGGGCTTGGGCCGCGCTCCGAAGGGGAGACGTGATGTCGGAGACGACAACCCGAGCGGACGCGCCGCCACCCGGCGCCGCCCTGCTCACCCACCGGCAGATCCTGACCATCCTTTCGGGTCTGCTGCTGGGGCTGTTCCTGGCCGCGCTCGACCAGATGATCGTGGCCACGGCCATGAAGACCATCGCGGACGAGCTGCACGGCCAGACCCTGCAAGCGTGGGCGACCACCGCCTACCTGATCACCGCGACGGTCTCCACGCCGCTGTACGGCAAGCTGTCCGACATCTTCGGCCGCAAGCCGCTGTACCTGACCGCGATCTCGCTGTTCCTGGTCGGCTCGCTGCTCTGCGGCATCGCGGACTCGATGTACGAACTCGCCGCGTTCCGCGCGGTGCAGGGCCTCGGCGCCGGTGGCCTGATGTCGCTGGCCATGGCGATCATGGCGGACATCACGTCGCCGCGTGAGCGCAGCCGTTACGCCGGCTACTTCATGGCCGTGTTCGGCATCTCCAGCGTCGCCGGCCCGGTCGTCGGCGGCCTGTTCGCCGGCATGGAGTCGTTCCTCGGCACGGCCGGCTGGCGCTGGGTGTTCCTGATCAACGTGCCGATCGCGCTGATCGCGCTGGTCGTCGTGGCCAAGGTGCTGAACATCCCGCACCAGCGGGTGAACCACCGGATCGACTTCGCCGGCGCCGCCCTGCTCACCCTCGGCCTGGTGCCGCTGCTCGTGGTGGCCGAACAGGGCCGCGAGTGGGGCTGGACGTCGGGCACCTCGATCGCGCTGTACGTCGTCGGCGTGCTCGGCCTGATCGGGTTCGTGTTCGTCCAGCAGCGCATGGGCGATGAGGCGCTGCTGCCGCTGCGGCTGTTCAAGTCGCACACGTTCTCGCTCGGCAACGTGGTCAACTTCGTGCTCGGCGCCGGGATGTTCGGCGGCATGGTCTCGCTGCCGCTGTACCTCCAGATCGTCAAGGGGTACTCGGCGACCGAGTCCGGCCTGATGATGCTGCCGCTGACGCTGGGGATCATGTCGGCGGCGGCGACGAGCGGCATCCTGACCGCGAAGACCGGCCGCTACAAGGTGTTCCCGGTCGTCGGGTTCGGGTTGATCACGGTGGTGCTGCTGCTCTTCAGCACGGTCGGCACCGACACGCCGATCTACCAGCCGTTGGCGCTGATGTTGTTCATGGGCATGGGTCTGGGCCTGTGCATGCAGACGTTGCTGGTGGCCATCCAGAACGATTCCGAGCCGCGGGACATGGGCGTGGCGACCTCGTCGGTCACGTTCTTCCGCCAGATCGGCGGCACGATCGGCACGGCGGTGTTCCTGTCGATCCTGTTCAGCACGGTCGGCGACAAGATCCGCGACGGGCTGAGCACGGCGGCCGGCGACCCGGACTTCCAGGCCGCGCTGGCCCGGCCGGAGAACCGCGAGTTCGCCGCGGGCATGCAGAGCGGCACCGACTTCGACCTGGACAACACCGAGTTCCTGACCACGCTCGACCCGGTGCTGGCCCGACCGTTCCTGGACGGCTTCTCCGGTTCGATCGACCTCGTGTTCCTGGTCGGCGGGCTGGTGACGCTGGTCGGCTTCGTGGCGATCTGGTTCCTGCGGGAGGCCCCGCTGTCGAACCGCTCGGGCCTGGAGCGGGTACAGGACGCCAAGGCGGCCAAGGACGGTCAGGACGAGTCCGCGCCGATCTCGATGCACTGACGTAGGCCCGGTTCGCACACCCGATTCACACGAAAGAGGCCCGCTCCCCGATCAGGGAGCGGGCCTCTTCGACAGTTCTGGTCAGTGCTCTTCGCCGCGCGCCACGGCGTCCTTCAGGCGCTGGTACGAACGGACGATCTCGGCCTCGGCCTCGGTGCGGCCGACCCAGGTCGCGCCCTCGACGCTCTTGCCGGGCTCCAGGTCCTTGTAGACCTCGAAGAAGTGCTGGATCTCCAGGCGGTAGAACTCGTTCAGGTGGTGGATGTCGCGCAGGTGCTCGGACCGCGGGTCCTCGGCCGGTACGCAGAGCAGCTTGTCGTCGCCGCCCTTCTCGTCCGTCATCCGGAACATGCCGATGGCGCGTGACTTGATCAGGCAGCCCGGGAACGTCGGCTCCTGGACGATCACGAGCGCGTCGAGCGGGTCACCGTCCTCGCCGAGCGTGTCGTCGACGAAGCCGTAGTCCGCCGGGTACTGAGTGGCCGTGAACAGGGTCCGGTCGAGCCGGATGCGCCCCGTCTTGTGGTCCATCTCGTACTTGTTGCGGACCCCCTTGGGGATCTCGATGGTGACGTCGAACTCCACTGCGCGGTCCTCGCTCGTCTTCGCCGTTCGTTACGCCACTAGTGTGGACTACGACGTCTCGTCAACCCCTTGCCGAGGGTGTGACGTTGCCCGTACTCGACCGCGGAGGACTGCGTGCCCGACGAGCCATCGTGGCCGACCGTCGACGACGACGACGTCGACCGCGAGCCGCCGACGGTGCAGGTCAGGCAACCTGACCCGGCCACCATGCGGATCCCGATGCCGAAGCCCGTGCGGATACCGCCGAGGCCCTTCACGCCGCCGCCGGCGCCCCGTCCGGAGCCGGCGACCGAGATCAAGTCGGAACCTGAACCGGTCCCTGAACCGATCACGGAAAGTGAAGATCCGCCGGCCCGTCGGAGCAGGAAGCCGTTCGTGCTCGGCGCGGCGGCGGTCTTGGTCGTCGCCCTCGCGGGCACTGCGGTCGCGGGTACCCGGATGGGGTGGTTCGAGGCTGCGCCCGTGCCGACGACGGCCGCCCCGCTGCCGCCCGCGCCGGTGGCGTTGTCGATGAAGGGCGTGGGCGCCGACGGCAAGGCTCCGACGGCCGCGGGCGTGAAGGCGGTGCTGGCCGGTCCGGCGGCGAACGGCCTGCTGGACCCGGTGGCCGGCATCGTGGTGGACCCGGTGACCGGCACGGCGCTGTGGAACCAGGGCGAGACGGCGCCGCAGACGCCCGCGTCCACGATCAAGGTGCTGACCGCGGCGGCGGCGCTGCTCGCGCTAGACCACACGGACACGCTGTCGACCACCGTCGTGCAGGGGCCGCAGCCGGGGACGGTGGTGCTGGTCGGCGGCGGTGATCCGACGCTGTCGTCCCTGCCCGCCGGTCAGCCCACGGTGTACCCCGGCGCGGCGACGATCGACGAGCTGGCGGCGCAGGTGAGTGCCGCCGGACCGGTGACGCAGGTGCTGTACGACGTGTCGCGGTACGCGGGTCAGGGGATGGCGCCCGGTTGGGACCCCTCCGACGTGCCGAACGGGTACGTGTCGCCGATCGAGCCCGTGATGCTGGACGGCGGCCGTGGCGACCCGACGAAGTACGACACGCCGCGCACGCCCACCCCGGCCGCGTCGGCTGCCCAGGCGTTGGCCCAGCGGCTCGGCGTGACTTCGGTGGCGGCCGGCACGGCGCCGTCGGGCGCGAAGGTGCTCGGCAAGGTGGAGTCCGCGCCGATCAGCCGGCTGGTCGAGAACCTGATGCAGATCTCGGACAACGTGCTGGCCGAGACGATCGCGCGTGAGGTGGCGAAGGCGCGGGGCCTGGAGCCGTCGTTCGCGGGCGCGGCGAAGGCGGTGCGGGACGTGCTGACCGAGCACAAGTTCGACCTGTCGACGGCCACGATCGTGGATGGCAGCGGGTTGTCGCCGAACGACAAGGTGCCCGCGAAGCTGCTGGCGGACGTGCTGGTGGCGGCGGCCAAGCCGGACGCCTCCGACCCGAGGACCGCGAAGCTGCGCCCGCTGCTGACGGCGCTGCCGGTGGCGGGCGGCAGCGGCACGCTGGCGGGTCGTTACGCGGAGCAGGGTGCGGTCGGCCGCGGTTGGGTGCGGGCCAAGACCGGCACGCTGACCGCCGTGAACTCCCTGGCCGGCGTGGTCCTGGACGCCGACGGCCGGCTGCTGGTGTTCGCGTTCATGTCGCTGAGCCCCGACTCCACGCCCGCCGTCCGCGGCGCCCTGGACGAGATGGCCGCCGCCCTCCGCACCTGCGGCTGCTAACCCCAACCCCCGTGAGTCCTACGTTCAGAACCCGTGAGTCCTACGTTCGGAACCCCCGAGTTCAACGCTCAGAACGGGTGAGTTGAACGTTCGGGACGGGACTGCGGGAGTGTTGTCCGCACGGTCCTCGCAGGTAGCGTCAGAAGGGTGAACCCGGCGACGCAGGACCGCAGTGCCCCGGTCGATTGGGCCCTGGCCGTCACCACGGCGACCAGGCTCGTCCGCCCCGGCCCGATCGTGCCCAGAGCCGAGGCGGACATCGCCGTGCACCGGCTCCGTGAACAGGCCGTGGACGCCGAGGTGCACGTCCGAGAGCACACCGGGCTCGGTCACGGCCTGCCGCTCAAGCGCGGCGAGGTGGTCGACCGGCCCGCGTGGGTGCGCGCCGCCGTGCAAGGGCTGTCCGCGCTGACGAACGACGCCATGCCGAAGCAGTCCGGCGCGTTCAGCGGCGTCATGGCGGGCACGGCGGGCGTCCAGGCCGGCGTCGTCATCGCCTTCCTCAGCGGCCGGGTGCTCGGCCAGTACGACCCGTTCTCGGACGGCGGCCGGCTGCTCCTCGTCGCACCGAACATCGTCGGCGCCCAACGCTCCCTCGACGTGTCGGGCGAGGACTTCAGCATGTGGGTCTGCCTGCACGAAGGCACCCACCGCCTCCAGTTCACCGCCGTGCCGTGGCTGGCTGAGCACTTCGCCGGCCTGGTCGCCACCCTGCTCGGCAGCATGGACGAGAGCTCCACGCCCCGCCTGCGCGACCTGCCGAAACGGCTCCGCGAGGCGGGCGGCCTGATCGAACTCCTCCAGAGCCCGGCCCAACGCGAGGTGCTCGATCGGCTCATCGCGCTGTCGACCCTGCTGGAGGGCCACGCCGACCACGTGATGGACGCCGTCGGCCCGGAGGTGGTGCCGTCCGTCCGCGTCATCCGCGAACGCTTCACCGCACGTCGCCAGGGCGGCGGCATCCTGGACCGGATGCTGCGCACCCTGCTCGGCGTCGAGGCCAAGGTCCGCCAGTACGCGGAGGGCGCGGCGTTCACCGGGCACGTGGTCGACGCGGTCGGCATGGACCGCTTCAACACCATCTGGACCAGCCCCGACACCCTCCCCACGCGGGCCGAGATCGCCGACCCGGCCGGGTGGCTGCGCCGCGTCCAGCCGTGAGCGTGGGAACCGTGAACGCCGTGAGCCCCGGAACCGTGAGCGCCGAACCGTGAGCACAGACCCGTGAACGGCCCGCTCGCCGAGGTCCGCACGGCGGTCAAGCGCTTCCTGGCCGAGCACCGGCCGGAACGGGTCACCGTGGCCGTCAGCGGCGGCGCGGACTCGCTCGCCCTGGCCGCTGTCACCGCCGGCCTGACCGACGCGTCCGCCGTCGTGGTGGACCACGGCCTGCAACCCGACTCCGCCGACGTCGCCGAACGGGCCGCGCAGACGTGCCGTGACCTGGGCCTGCCCGCCGAGGTGCGCCGCGTCCACGTCACCGGACCGGGTGGACCCGAAGCCGCCGCCAGGAAGGCCAGGTACGCCGCCCTGAGGCCGGAACGCGGTCTGGTCCTGCTCGGCCACACCAGGGACGACCAGGCCGAGACGGTCCTGCTCGGCCTGGGCCGGGGCTCCGGTCCGCGCAGCATCGCCGGCATGCGCCCGCACGACCCGCCGTGGGGCCGCCCGCTCCTGCGCGTCGCGAGAGCCACGACCGCAGCCGCCTGCGACGAGCTAGGCCTGACGCCGTGGAGCGACCCGCACAACGAAGACCCCCGCTACACCAGGGTCCGCCTGCGCCGGGAAGTCCTCCCGCTGCTCGAAGAGGTGCTCCAGGGCGGAGTCGCCGACGCCCTCGCCCGCACCGCCGCCCACCTGCGTGAGGACAACGACGCGCTGGACGAGCTGGCCGAGGCGTTCGACGGCGACTGCCGCTCGGTGGACGACATCGGCCGCCTGCCCACCGCGCTCCGCCGCCGAGTGCTGCGCCGTTGGCTGCTGCGCGAGAACGTGCCCGAGTTGTCCGACTCGCACCTGCGCAGGGTGGACGCCCTGGTGAACGAGTGGCGTGGTCAAGGCGGTGTGTGGTTGCCCGGCGGCTTTGTGGCACGGCGCGCGCATGGCAGGCTGCGAGTGGAACCAGTGCAGTCATGACAAAAGGGGAACCGTCCGTGTACGACGGCGACATCAGTTCCGTGCTCATCACCGAGCAGGAGATCAGCGACAAGGTCACCGAACTGGCGAACAAGGTCGCGGCTGACTACCCGGCCGACGGAACGAACGACCTGGTGCTGATCACCGTGCTCAAGGGTGCGGTGATGTTCATGACCGACCTGGCCAGGGCGTTGCCGGTGCCGGTCCAGTTGGAGTTCATGGCGGTGAGCTCCTACGGCTCGTCGACCTCGTCCTCCGGCGTGGTGCGCATCCTGAAGGACCTCGACCGCGACATCGCGGACCGCGACGTGATCATCGTCGAGGACATCATCGACTCGGGCCTGACGCTGTCGTGGCTGCTCAAGAACCTGGCGTCGCGCAAGCCGCGGTCGCTGGAGGTCTGCACGCTGCTGCGCAAGCCGGACGCGGTCAAGGTCGAGGTGCCGGTGCGGTACGTCGGGTTCGAGATCCCGAACGAGTTCGTGGTCGGCTACGGCCTCGACTACGCCGAGCGCTACCGCGACCTGCCGTACATCGGCACGCTGGACCCGAAGGTCTACTCCAGCTGACGAACTGGGGGCGGCCTGGTGAGGCCGCCCCCGGTCATCAGCAACTGGGCCGGCAGCGCCGTTGTGAGATGGCGTCGAGCAGCACGCCGCGGATGTCTTCCGGCTCCAACGCCTGGTACGCCTTGCCGCCGGTCGCGTCGGCGAGCTGGCGAAGCGCGTCCATGTCGGCGTCACGACCCAGCCCGACCATGATCAGCGGCACCGGGCGGGCCGGGTCCGCCTCCTTCTTCAACGTGGCCAGCAGGCTGGGCAGGTCGATGCTGGAGATGTCGTCGTTGCTGCCGTCGGTGAACAGCGTGACCGAGTTGATCATCGACGGCTCGTAGGTCTTCTGCATGTGCCGGAACGCCGCCAGCGCGGTGTCGTTCAACGCCGTGCCGCCGCCGACCAGCGCGGGCAGGCTCCCCGCGCCCTTCTGCAACTGCGCACGGCGGGTCGCGCCGGCGATCGGCTCGCCCAGCGGCCCGACCGGCACCAGCTCGATCCAGTCGTTCGGCGGCTTCTTGTCCGTGGAGAACGCCCACAGGCCGATCTCCGACGTGTCGGGCAGCATGGCCAACGCGGTCAGCGCCGCCTCCTTGGCCGCGTCGACCCTGGTCTGGCCGTTGCTCATCTTCTCGGCCATCGAGCCGGACACGTCCAGCACGGCCAGCATCCGGGTGTCCAGGCTGACCGCGCCCCACGTGCGGAGCAGCTCGGAGACCTGGTCCGGGTCCGGCGTCTTCAGCACGGCCACGTCGTCGCCGCGCAGGCCGTCCTTCTCGTTCGTCCACCCGTCGGGCGCGTTGCCGTCCGGCGTGCGGAAGCCCGCCTCGGCGAACCGCTGGGCCGTCCGCTCGGTCCGCAACGCCTTCTCGAAGCCCACCGCGGCCTCGCCGATACCCGCCTGCTCACCCGTGCGGGTGACGCGCACGATCGGGTAGTCGAACGCGACCGTGCCCTCCTTGGGGTAGGACGCGACGACCCGGCGTGATCCGGCGGCCCGGTTCGCGGCCAGCACGGACTGCTCCGAAGCGGTGAACACCGGCGCGTTCTCCGCACCCTGCACGACCTTGCCGAACGCGTCCCGCACGGACGGCAGCGCGTCCCGGCCGACCCGCAGCAGCGCGCCGATCAGCTCCGGCTTCGGCGAGCCGTCCGGGTTGCCGAGCTGCGCGCGGATGACCGCCAGCGTGGCCAGGCCCTCGGTGGACGTGGTCGGGTCGCTCAGCGCCACCGTCACCTTCGGGTCGAGCAGCTTCGCCCAGCTCACCGGTGAGATCGGCCAGCCGAGCGCGGCCAGAGCCGGCTCCGAGCCCGCGATCACCACGGGTGACGCGGCCAGCGAGTCGAGGATGTCCAGCCTCGGCGCGTCCTCGCCCTGGTCACCGGCCTGTCGCTGGCTCTCCGCGGCCCACATCGACGAGTCCGGGATCCACAGCGCGGGCGGGTTGATCTGCGCGGTGGGCAGGTCGTGGGAGACGTCGGCCGCGCCGCGCGCCTCGACCAGCACCTGCACGCACTTGCCGTCCACCATCGGCTGGGTGGCCTGGTAGTCGTCCGCGGCGCCGCGCACCACTTCCTCGACCGCGGGGGTGACCGCGATCTTGAGCGGTAGGGTGCCCTTGCACTCCGGGCCGCTGGTGGCCCGCAGCGCGACCACGGTCACACCGGCGGCGGCGACGACGCCGAGCAGCGCGCCGATGGGCAGGATGACGCGGCGGAAGCGACCGGGCCGGTTCGGGTTGCCAGCTGACATGCTTCGTACCTTTGGTCGGGTGTTCACCCTTCCGGGTGGGTAAAGAACACACGGGTGGTTGCCGAGGATGACACGGACCACTCTCATGACAAACTCTCGTGTTCTAAGTCACCCGTGTGGCCCTCACATCGTCGCTACCTGCGGTTGGCGAGCTACGCCTGGTAAGTGTTACGGGTTTGATCCCGGTTCGGTTCATGGTCATTCCGGCGATCCGGTCGAACCCGCTTGACCTGGGAGCCGTGTCCGGTGTCACGGCGGGGAACACCGGACGGCCCCCGCCCGTTGGTCCGGCAAGATGCGACAGGGCCCGCACGCGGAGCGCTCCGCCCACACCATGGGCGGTAGGCTGGTCGGACGGGTGTGCCCGTCTGCGCCCGTCGACAAGTCAGGGAGGGTCGAGGCCGCCCGCCGGCCGTAAGTGCATGGACCGCAAGCGCCTGCTTCGCAACCCGCTGCTGTGGATCGTGGCGGTGTTGGTGCTCTTTTACGCCTTCAGCGTGCTCTTCGACGAGAACCGGGGCTACACCCCGATCAAGACGTCCCAGGCACTGCAACAGATCCGGGACGGCAACGTCAAGGAAGCCACGATCGAGGACAAAGAGCAGCTCCTCAAGCTCACCCTCAAGGACGGGGTGACCGTCGAGGGCGGCAACCGCGTGCGCGCCCAGTTCCCGGCGAGCTCCACGGACGAGATCTTCAAGTTCCTCGACGAGGCCGGCAACAAGCCGGTCCTCGAGACCAAGGTCACGCAGGACTCGTTCCTGATGCAGATGCTGCTGTACCTGGTCCCGCTGGGCCTGCTCCTCATCCTGCTCATGTGGATGATGAACAACTCTCAGGGCGGCGGCAACCGGGTACTCAACTTCGGCAAGTCCAAGGCGAAGCAGCTGTCCAAGGACATGCCCAAGACGACGTTCTCGGACGTCGCGGGCGCCGAAGAGGCCGTCGAAGAGCTCTACGAGATCAAGGACTTCCTCCAGAACCCCGGCCGCTACCAGGCGCTCGGCGCGAAGATCCCGAAGGGCGTGCTGCTGTACGGCCCGCCCGGCACCGGCAAGACGCTGCTGGCGCGCGCCGTGGCCGGTGAGGCCGGCGTGCCGTTCTACTCGATCTCCGGCTCGGACTTCGTGGAGATGTTCGTCGGTGTCGGCGCCTCGCGCGTCCGCGACCTGTTCGAGCAGGCCAAGCAGAACGCGCCGTGCATCATCTTCGTCGACGAGATCGACGCGGTCGGCCGCCACCGCGGCGCCGGCATGGGCGGCGGCCACGACGAGCGCGAGCAGACCCTCAACCAGCTGCTGGTCGAGATGGACGGCTTCGACTCGCGCGGCGGGATCATCCTGATCGCGGCGACGAACCGGCCCGACATCCTCGACCCGGCCCTGCTGCGCCCCGGCCGGTTCGACCGGCAGATCCCGGTGTCCGCGCCGGACCTGAAGGGTCGCAAGCAGATCCTGCGCGTGCACTCCAAGGGCAAGCCGCTGAGCGACGAAGCGGACCTCGACGGCCTGGCCAAGCGCACCGTGGGCTTCTCCGGCGCCGACCTGGCCAACGTGGTCAACGAGGCCGCGCTGCTGACCGCGCGCAAGAACGGCACGATCATCACCAGCGTCGAGCTGGAGGAGTCCGTCGACCGGGTGATCGGCGGTCCGGCCCGCAAGAGCCGGATCATCTCCGAGAAGGAGAAGAAGATCACCGCCTACCACGAGGCCGGGCACGCCCTGGCCGCGTGGGCGATGCCGGACATCGACCCGGTCTACAAGGTCACGATCCTGGCCCGCGGCCGGACGGGTGGTCACACCCTCTCCGTGCCCGAGGAGGACAAGGACCTGATGACCAGGTCGGAGATGATCGCCCGGCTGGTGTTCGCGCTGGGCGGCCGTTCCGCCGAGGAGCTGGTCTTCCACGAGCCGACCACGGGCGCGTCCAACGACATCGAGCAGGCGACCAAGATCGCCCGCGCGATGGTCACCGAGTACGGCATGTCCGCCAAGCTCGGCGCGGTCAAGTACGGCCAGGAGCAGGGCGAGCCGTTCCTCGGCCGCACCGCCGGCCGGCAGGCCGACTACTCGCTGGAAGTCGCGCACGAGATCGACGAGGAAGTGCGCAAGCTGATCGAGGCCGCGCACACCGAGGCGTACGAGGTGCTGAACACGTACCGCGACGTGCTCGACGCGCTGACGTTGGAGCTGATCGAGAAGGAGACCCTGCACCAGAAGGAACTGGAGCGGATCTTCGCCGCGGTCGAGAAGCGCCCGCGGATCACCAAGTTCAACGAGTTCGGCAACCGCACCCCGTCGGACAAGCCGCCGGTCAAGACCCCGGCGGAACTGGCCAAGGAGCGCGGCGAGCCGTGGCCGCCCGCGATCGAGGACACCCTGGACGACACGCTGGTCCAGGACGCGGTGCCGACGCCGCCGAACGGCAACGGCTCCCAGCCGCAGCCGCACCAGCCGCAGCCGGGGCAGTACCAGCCGCAGCCCTACCAGCCGCAGCCGTACCAGCAGCCGCAGCCCCAGCAGCAGCAACAACCGCAGCCGTACCAGCCGCAGCACCCGTCGTCCGGTCCGCCGAACTACGGCGCGCCGCCCGGCTGGACCCCGGCCACGGTTCCCGGCGGCGCCCCGCAGCCACCCCAGTGGCAGCCGGAGCCGACGGACGCGGAAGCGGGCAAGCGGTCCTTCGACACGGACCCGGACAACCGCACGTGACCGAGATCGACCGCACCTCGATCGACCAGGCCGGCCTCTCCGGAAACGGGGGGGCCGGTCTCGCGCGCCGACCTTTCGACCAGAAGCGCGCCGAGGACGCGGTGCGTGAGCTGCTGCTCGCGTGCGGTGAGGATCCGGACCGGGAAGGCCTGCGGGACACGCCGGCCCGGGTGGCGCGGGCGTACCGGGAGCTGTTCGCCGGGCTCTACACCGACCCGGACAGCGTGCTGGCGAAGACGTTCGACGAGAGCCACGAGGAGTTGGTGCTGGTCACCGACATCCCGATGTTCTCGTTCTGCGAGCACCACCTGCTGCCGTTCCACGGTGTCGCGCACGTCGGGTACATCCCGAACGAGCACGGCCGGGTGACGGGCCTGTCCAAGCTCGCCCGGCTGGTCGACCTGTACGCCAAGCGACCCCAGGTGCAGGAGCGGCTGACGTCGCAGGTGGCGGACGCGCTGGTGCGGCGGCTCGAACCGCGCGGCGTGATCGTCGTGGTCGAGGCCGAGCACCTGTGCATGGGGATGCGCGGCGTGCGCAAGCCGGGCTCGCGGACCACGACGTCGGCGGTGCGCGGGTTGCTGCGCAGCTCGGCGTCGTCGCGGGCGGAGGCCATCGAGCTGATCAGGGGACGTCTGCGGTGAGCGTGCCCAGGCCGGGGCACTGCGTGGTGATGGGCGTCCTGAACGTCACCCCGGACTCGTTCTCGGACGGCGGCCGGTACCTCGACGTGGCCGACGCGGTGGCGCACGGCGTGGCCATGTTCCGGCGCGGGGCCGATCTGGTCGACGTCGGCGGCGAGTCCACCCGGCCCGGAGCGTCCCGCGTGTCGGGTCCGGTCGAGGCCGCGCGGGTGGTGCCGGTGATCCGGGCGCTGGTCGCGGAGGGTGTGCCGGTCAGCGTGGACACCACGCGGGCCGAGGTGGCGTCGGCCGCTTTGGAGGCCGGCGCGTCGATCGTGAACGACGTGTCCGGCGGCTTGGCCGATCCCGGGATGGCGTCGGTCGTGGCGTCGGCGGGCGTGCCGTACGTGCTGATGCACTGGCGCGGGCACAGCACGCAGATGGACCAGCTTGCCGTGTACGACGACGTGGTGCGTGATGTGCGGGACGAGCTGAGCCGCCAGGTGGACGCGGCGTTGGCCGCCGGTGTGGCTTCGGACGACATCATCCTCGATCCCGGGCTGGGGTTCGCGAAGAACGCCACGCACAACTGGCAGCTGCTGAACGGGCTGGACGTGTTGCTGGAGCTGGGTTTCCCGGTGCTGGTCGGCGCGTCCCGCAAACGTTTTCTCGGCACCCTGCTCGGTGATCGCGCTCCGGACGGCCGCGAGAACGCGACCGCGGCGGTGTCCGCGTTGGCTGCGTTCACCGGCGCGTGGGGGGTGCGGGTGCACGACGTCGACCGGTCACTCGACGCGGTGGCCGTGGCGCGGGCGTGGAGGCAGGGGCATGACTGACCGGATTTCGCTGACGGGCCTGCGGGTTCGCGGGTTCCACGGCGTGTTCGAGCACGAGAAGCGGGACGGCCAGGACTTCCTGGTGGACATCACCGCGTGGCTGGACCTGTCCCGGGCGGCGGCGACGGACGACCTGCGCGAGACGCTGCACTACGGCGAGTTGGCCGAGCGCGCGGCGGCGATCGTGGCGGGCGGGCCGTACGACCTGATCGAGACGGTGGCGGGCAAGGTCGCCGACGACGTGATGACCGACCCGCGGGTGCGGGCGACCGAGGTGACGGTGCACAAGCCGTCCGCGCCGATCGCGTTGGCGTTCACCGACGTGTCCGTGACGATCCGGCGTGCCCGTGACTAGGGCGGTGCTGTCGCTCGGCTCGAACCTGGGCGACCGGCTGGGGTACCTGCGGATGGCGGTGGACGGGTTCGCCGACGTGCTGGTGGCCGTGTCGCCGGTGTACGAGACGGCGCCGTGGGGCGTGACCGACCAGGACGACTTCCTCAACGCCGTGCTGATCGTCTCCGGCGACGTGGACGAGTGGGGCTGGCTGCGGCGTGGCCAGGCTTTGGAGCAGGCCGCGGGGCGCGTGCGCGACCGCCGCTGGGGACCGCGCACGTTGGACGTGGACGTGGTCACGGTGGACGGTGTGCGGTCCACCGATCCCGAACTGCTGCTGCCGCATCCGGGGGCGCACGAGCGCGCGTCGGTGCTGGTGCCTTGGCTGGACGTGGAGCCGGATGCCGCCGTGCCGGGGCACGGCCTGGCGCGTGATCTGGTCGCCGGTCTCGACCTGGCCGGGGTCACCCGGAGGGTTGATCTGTCGCTGGTGTGATCGACCGCCGGCGGACTTTCGAAGTACTTTCAAAGTATGGCTGCACCAGCGGAAATCCCCTTCTCGGAGTTGATCAACAAGCCCAAGGACGCGGTGGCAAAGCTGAAGGCCGCCCCGGACGGCCGGCTGCGCCTGCGCAGGCGTGACGACGAAGACCTGATCCTCACCACGGTGGCACGGGAGGAGGACAACGCCAAAAAGGAGTTCGTCGCGACACAGATATTGGAAGTGCTGCTCCTGCGCCACGCCGAGACGCGCGGGATGCTGGCCGAGGTGGCGCAGCAGATCTTCCCGTGGATGCGCCACCTGCCGCGGGAGGACCGCGAGGGGTTCGTGGTCGAACTGGTCGAGACCATGCGTTCCACAGCCGAGTTGAACACCGAGGCCCCGGTCGAGATGGTGATCATCGGTTGGAGGAACACCGCCGAGATCCACGCCGATCCCGAGCTGCTGGCCGCACTCACCCGGCCCCATGAGGGCGACTTCGGTCCGGTTCCCAGGCCGGTGGTCCCGGAGCGGGACGAGTGAGTCCGAAGCGCGGTGATCGGGTCGCGCCACCGCCGCGACGCGACGAGTGGGATGTCCTCTTCGCCGACAACGACTCGGCCAAGGGCTGGGAGGAGTTGTGCGGACAAGCGCCGGGCAACACCTTCGAGGCGTGGCATTCCATGCGGACCGATCCTGTGCCGCGGCTGCCTGTGCCGCGGCACCATCCTCTTAAAGGCAAGTTGTCCCACGAGGTCCGCGGTGGTCGGCTGCTGCCCAAGTGGCAGATCGAGGTGACCGGTGGCGGTCGGGTCTGGTACTTCGTCGACGCTGAGCGCCGGACTGTGTGGCTCGTCTGGGCGGGTACCGGGCATCCCAAGGCGACGGAGTAGCGCCGGGTCGTTGCGGCGCGCACTGGCGCTGCGGCGCGTGCGCGGCGGGGTTAGCGTGGGCGCGGAGGTGGCGCGATGAGCAACGCGATCACTTACGACGCCGCGCGGCGGCGGATCATCAGCCTGGTCACCGGTGGCGATCCCGACGCGCCGGTCGAGGCCTGTCCTGGTTGGACGGTCAAGGACGTGGTCGCGCACCTCGCCGGAGGCCTCGGCGATTTCACCGAGGGCCGGTTCGAAGGGGTCGAGGACGGCTCGTGGGGTGAGCGGCAGGTCGGCGAGCGGCGCAACCGGAGCATGGGCGACCTGCTGGTCGAGTGGGAGCGGAACTTCCAGGTCGCCGAAGGGCTGTTCGACTCGCCGATGGGCGCGGTGCTGATCGCGGAGATCATCTCGCACGAGCACGACATCCGGACGGCCCTGGGGCAACCCGGGGAACGGGACAACGTCGCGGTGCGCGCGGCGTTGACGCGGCCGTTGCAGGAAGTCGACAAGCGGATGCGGGCCAAGCACCTGCCCGCGTTGCGGATCACGTTGGAGCACGGCGACCGCGTGCTGGGCGAGGGCGAGCCGGCGGGTGCGCTGCGGACGTCGTCGTTCGAGTTGCTGCGGGTCCTGGGTGGACGGCGCAACGAAGACCAGGTGCGGAAGATGGACTGGGACACCGATCCCGGGCCGTGGCTGGGCGTGCTGCCGGTGCTCGGCAGGCGCGATACCGCGTTGGCCGAGTAGTTCGGGGACGATGGCGGGGTGAGGTTCACCAAACCCCGTGACCTGCTCGCCGTCGGACTCGTCGCGGGCCTGCTCGCGCACCTGCTGATCCGGCTCGCCTACGACACCCTTCCCCCGCTGCCGACGTTCGCCGGGTTCACCCTGCTCGTGATCGCCATCGTCAACCTGTGGCTCGCTTTCTCGTTGCGCGCGAGGATCCTGCGCAAGCGCGGCGCGCGGCCGGTCGAGCCGTTGACCGCCGCACGGGCCGTGGCGTTCGCCAAGGCGTCGTCGCTACTCGGCGCGATCATGCTGGGCGGCTGGGCCGGTGTGCTGATCTACGTGCTGCCCGCGCGCGGCCAGTTCCAGGCGGCCGACAACGACATCGTCACCGGGATCGTCGGCGGTGGCTGTGCCGCGCTGCTGATCGCCGCGGCGTTGTGGCTGGAACGGTGCTGCAAGACGCCCGACGACCCGCATCTCGATCGGTGAATACCGACGCCGAGGTCTCAATCGGATAACTGACCGGTACGGTAGTCGCCATGACCGGGCGAGGCGCGTCGGAAGATGACGAGCAGCAGGATCGCGGTCGTGGCACCGCGCGACTACTCCTGGTAGCCGCGTTGGCGCTCGCGATGGGTGCCGCGGCGGTGCTGGTGCTGAGCGACAACGCCCGCTGGCTGCGGTTGGCCGTGGTCGCCGCGTTGTGGGCCGCGCTGGTCGGCGCGTTCCTCGCGGCCCGCTACCGCAAGCAGGTCGTCGAAGGCGCGCACGAGGTGGCGGACCTCCAGTCGGTGTACGAGCTGGAGCTGGAACGCGAAGTCGCCGCCCGTCGCGAGTACGAGCTGGAAGTCGAGGCCGAGACCCGCAAGCGGATGCAGGAGGAGGCCAGGGACGACCTGGACGCGTTGCGCGGCGAGCTGCGCACCCTCCGGGAGAACCTGGAAGCCCTGCTCGGCGGTGAGGTGCTGGTCGAACGGGTGGCGCTGCGCGCCGAGTCGACCCGGATGCGCGCCCTGTCCGACCACTCCCGGTTGATGGCGGTGGGTGACAAGCGGGTGATCACCGCCGGTCCCGCCGTGCCGGTCGCGCCGAAGGCCGCGGAGAAGCCGCAGAACGACCGCACCGAGCTGATCGAGCGGGTCACCGTCGACCGTCCCAATGCCGACCGTCCTGCCGACCGCCTCAACGCCGACCGCCTCAACGCCGACACGTCGCGCAAGGACCAGGTTCGGCGTCCCGAACCGACCCGCCCCGAGCCCGCCCGGCGTGAGCAGGCCCAGCCGGCCCGCCGTGAGCCGGCCCGTGCCAACGCCCAGCCCCGCCCGACGCCGCCCGTGGTGGTGCGGCGGGAGGCGCCGAAGCCTGATCCGACGGAACGGGTGAACCGGGACGTGGCGGCGCGGTTGGGCGCGCCGGTGGCGCCTCCCGGTCGTCCGGCGGAGCCTGCCGAGCGGTCGCGGGCGGCTGAGCCGTCGAAGACCGAGCACACGGTGCAGCGGCGCAGCCGGGTGGCCGAGCGGACCGAGATGATCAGCCCGGTGTCGTTGACCGAGGCTCCGGCACGGCGGACGGCGCCCGGACGGCCGGAGGGGACCGGCGCCCAGTCGACCGGTGAACAGCGTGCTGTGCCTCGTCCGCAGTCGACCGGTGAGCAGCGTGTCGTGGCTCGGGCCGAGTCGAATGGCGACCAGCGCTCCACGTCGGGCGACGTTCGCCGGCCGTCGACCGCGCGGGCTGAGTTGACCGGCGAGCACCGGCCCGTCGGACGTCCGGACCCGATCGCCGAGCCCGCGCGTCGACCGGTGCCCCAGGCGGGCATGACCGGTGAGCACCGGCCGGTGGGCCGTCCGGACCACGTCAACGAGCCCGCTCGTCGACCGGCGGACCTGACGGGTGAGCACCGGCCGGTGGGCCGCCCGGATCCGATCAGCGAGCAGGTGCGTCGGCCCGCTGTCCGGGCTGAGCTGACCGGTGAGCACCGTCCAGTGGCGGCTAGTGAGCCGGTGCGGCGGCCTGCTGTGCACGCTGAGTTGACCGGTGAGCATCGCCCGGTGCCGGCCAGTGAGCCGGTGCGGCGGCCTGCTGTGCACGCTGAGTTGACCGGTGAGCATCGCCCGGTGCCGGCCAGTGAGCCGGTGCGGCGGCCTGCTGTGCACGCTGAGTTGACCGGTGAGCATCGCCCGGTGCCGGCCAGTGAGCCGGTGCGGCGGCCTGCTGTGCATGCTGAGTTGACCGGTGAGCACCGTCCGGTGCCGGCCAGTGAGCCGGTGCGGCGGCCTGCCGTGCGGGCCGAGTCGACCGGCGAGCACGTCCCGGTGACAGGTCGACCGGCGCCGACGGACTCGGCTGCCGCGACCTCGTCCGAGGGTCGCCGTCGCGCTCCCGAGTCCACTGGCGAGGGCGGTCGGCGTCGGGCCGACGACACCTGGGACTCGTGGGAGGACAGCCCGAAGCCGTCCGGTCGGCGCAGCGCGCCCGAACCGGTCGAGCCCGCCGGAGCCCACGCGGACGGCAAGTCGGTCAGCGAGCTGCTCGCCTCCCTCGGCGGGCCCGATGCACCGCGCCGCCGTCGCCGTCGCGAGGACTGACGACCCGAGACGTCTGCTCGACTCGAAGCGGCTACTTGTCGATGTCGGCTACTTGTCGATGTCCCCGACGACCACGGCGAACGACCCGAGCACCGCGGGCAGGTCCGCCACCTTCGTGCCCGGCAGCAGCGCGGACAGCGCCTGGACGTTGTTGAACGACGGCGTCCGCAGCTTCAGCCGCCACGGCGTCTTCTCGCCCCGTGACGCCAGGTGGACGCCGGACGTGCCCAACGGCGCCTCGACCCACGTGTAGACCGAACCCTCCGGCGCCTTGACGGCCTTGGGCAGGCGCACGTTCACCGGCCCGGTCGGCAGCCGGTCCAGGCACTGGCGGGCGAGCGCGATGGACTGGTGGACCTCGTCCGCCATGCCGCGCACGCGGGCAAGCGCGTCACCCTCGGTCCGAACGACCGGACGCACGTCGAGGTCCCGGTAGCCGGGCAGCGGGTCGTCGCGGCGCAGGTCGAAGTCGACCCCGGACGCCCGGCCGATCGGACCGGTGACACCGAACGCGAGCGCGGCGTCCCGCGTCAGCACCCCGAGACCGGCCAGGCCCGCCGGCGCCTCACCGGGGTCCACAGTGGACAGAACCTCGCGCACCCGGTCGGTCCAGCCGGCCGGGACGTCCTCGCGCAGGCCGCCGATCCGGTTGAACATGAAGTGGATCCGGCCGCCGGACGCTTCCTCCAGCACGGCCTGCACCGCGTCACGGTCGCGCGCGCCGGTGAGCGGCGCGAGGAACACCAGGTGCGCCATGATCCGGTTGAGCTCGCACAGCAGGACGCGCAGGGCCTGGGCGCGGGGCGGGACGTCCATGCCGGTCATCCGCTCGACGGCCAGGGCGACGGCCAGTTCGTTGCAGAACGCGGCCAGCCAGTCGTGCCGGTTGGCGAGCGTGAGGACCTGCCGGTAGTCGCGCACCTCGAACAGCTTCTCCGCGCCCCGGTGCAGGTGCCCGACCAGCGGTTCGGCGGCGGTGATGACCTCGTCCCGGACCGTCAACCGCAACCGGTACGCGCCGTGCGCCGACGGGTGCAGGGGGCCGAGGTCGACCACCCGGTCCACCCCGAGGTGCCGCGCACCGGCGCCAACGCCAACGGTGATCTCCACCTGTTCATGCTCGCACGGTGGCGCCGTCACCGGACGTGAGGGTTAATCGCGTGTGACGGCGAACAGAAAGCAGCCGTGGGAAACGCTGCGGACCTGGATTTCGGCCACCTCCGGATTGTCGAGCAATGCGGTGAGGCGGTCGTCCAGGGTTTCCGGCTGGGCGATTTCGCCGTCGTGGATGCGGCCTTCGGCGGTGTAGGCGCGGAGGGTTCGCGCCGCGTGGCGGAACGCTTCCGGGAACTCCGCGGTGCTCTCCAGGCCATCGCACGGTTCGGCGTGCGCGAACACCGGCCCCACTTCCTCGTACGGTCCGACGCCGGCTGTGGGGGTGTAGCGGAAAAGGATCAACGGTTCGCCGGCTTCGGCTTTGCGCAAGCAGCAACGCAGTGGCGCACCACCAGATTCCGCGTGCGACTCGTGGTGCTCATCGGTCCCTGCCTGCTTGCGCGCACGGTCCAGGACATCGGCCGGAAGGGCATGGATTCTCATGCCCACGACCCTTGTCCGGAACCGTCCCGCTCCGCCGGCGGTCTTCGGCCCTCTTAATGGCGGTCAGGGCCGCCACGGGGGCAAAGGCGGGAGCAAGGACGACACCGGAACGTCCATCCCGTGCAGGAGCCAGCCGAACGAGCCCAGCCCGCCTTCCGCCCGCAGTTCCGCGATCCGTGACGCCCTTTCGGCCGCCGTCAACCACTCCAACCCGACACCGGCGTCCACCGTGCCGACCATCCCCAGAGCCGCCAACGCATCCCGTTGCGACACCAGCACCCAGTCACCCCCGGCCGCCGCCGCGCACGCGTCCAGCGCGACGTGGGCGGTCAGGTCGCAGCTCCCGTCGAACACCGGCTCCACCCGCCGACCGTCCCGGTACGCCGCGAACGTCCCGGACGCGTACCGCCCCGCCTCCCGGTCGGCCAGCACGTGCCCGTAGTCGATCGCCAACGCCGCCCCGCGCACCCGCGACACCGCGTCCGCCCAAACCGCGTCCCTCGGCGCACCCACCTCCGCCTGCTCGCCCGCACCCACCGGCCACCACCGGTCCAGCCAGGGATCGGACAAGGGCCCCGTGACCAACGGGCAGGGCACCGCGTCCAGCCATTCGTGCCCCACCAACAACCCGCACACCGACGACGGCAGCGACGACGTCCACCGCACGCCCGGCACCGACCGCGAAGGCCCCACGTCCACCGCCGTCACCGCCAACCGCGCCGCCAACGACCCCGAAGCCATCGACCGCACCGTCGCCGACAGCTCCCCGCCGCCCGCGCCCACGTCCACGAAGTCCAGCCGTGCGGGACGTCCCAGGCCGAAGTCCACCCGATCGAGCAGCACGAGCAGCGCTTCCGCCAGCTCAGGGCCCACCAGGGGCGCGGTGCGGAAGTGGTCGGCGGGCACCGCGCCTCGGGTGAAGAACCCCGACGGCCCGTACAACGCCTTCCGCCACAGGGCTTCCGAGTCCACCATCAGTCAAGTGTCCCTTTAAGGTTGCTCCCCGTGACCACTCCCGCCCGCAAGCGCGCCGACCAGCAGCGCTGGACCGTGCTGCTCCCGGTGGTGGGCCTGATCGCGCTGGGTGTGTGCGGGCTGGTGCTCCTGGGCCTCGGCACGAGCAGCGTCGGCCTGCTGCCCATCCTGGTCGGCGCGCTCGCCGCGCTGGTGCCCGTCGTCGGCGTGATCGGCGCCTACCTGTGGGTCGACCGCTGGGAGCCGGAGCCGGCGAAGATCCTGCTGCTGGCCTTCTTATGGGGCGCGTGCGGCGCGACGATCACGTCCCTGGTGTTCAACCAGACCGCGCACGTGCTCGGCCAGCTGATCGACGGCGGTGACGGCAGCATGTTCGCCGCCGTGGTCGGCGCCCCGATCACCGAGGAGGCCGCGAAGGCGGCGTTCATCGTGGTGCTGTTCCTGCGTCGACGGCAGGAGTTCGACGGCGTGGTGGACGGCGTGGTCTACGCGGGCGTGACGGCCGCCGGCTTCGCGTTCACCGAGAACATCTGGTACTTCGCCCGCGTCTTCTCCGACAGCGGGTTCGGCGACCTGAGCAGCGGCGTGATCGCGCTGTTCATCCTGCGTGGAGTGCTCTCGCCGTTCGCGCACCCGCTGTTCACGTCGATGACCGGTGTCGGGATCGGCATCGCCACCATCACCACGAACCGGAAGCTGCGGATCGCCGCGCCGATCCTCGGCTACCTCGCCGCGGCCGGCCTGCACTCGCTGTGGAACTTCTCCACCACCGTCGGCACCGGCTCGACCTTCATCAACCTGTACTTCCTGATCATGGTGCCGATCTTCGCCGGCATGGTCCTGATGGTGGTCTGGCAGCGCCGCCGCGAGCAGCGGATCGTCGCGGGCCAACTGCCGCACATGGCCGCGCAGAAGTGGATCGCGTCCAGCGAGGTCACCCTCCTGGCCAGCCTCCAGGGCCGCAGCCGCTGGCGGCGCACGGTGCGGCGCAGGGTCGGCGAGGAGGCGGCCAAGGCGGTCGCGGGCTACCAGATCGCGGCCACCGAACTGGCGTTCCTGCGGCACCGCATCGCCAACGGGACCGCCGGCCACGACGCCGACGAACGTCACTCGAAGCTGCTCGAAGCACTCGTCGCCGCACGTCAGGCGGCCGTCGACGCGCCCGGTGCGCTGAAGGCCGCGGGTGGCGTTCGTCGCAGTTGAGGGCCCACCCCAACCCACCGGATTACGCTCGCGGCCGTCGTCCGGTACCCACCCCAAGGGACTGGAACGCCGCCCGAAGGAGTACGTCGCATGGACGCGACCCCCCGCCCCGCGCGGCTGGCCGTGGGAGTGATCTCGGCCGGTCGGGTCGGTTCGGTGCTGGGCGCCGCGCTGGCCAGGGCGGGACACGCCGTGCGCGCCGTCTCGGCCGTCTCCCGCGACTCGCTGCGCCGCGCCGAAGACCTGCTGCCGGACGTCCCCGTGCTGCCGCCGCCGGAGGTCGCCGCCGCCGCCGACCTCGTGCTGCTGGCCGTGCCAGACGACGAGCTGCCGGGCCTGGTCCGCGGCCTCGTCGCCACCGGTTCGCTGCGTGCCGGCCAGATCGTCGTGCACACGAGCGGAGCGCAGGGTGTCGCCGTGCTGCGGCCCGCCGCCGAGCTGGGCGCGCTGTGCGTGGCGCTGCACCCCGTCATGACGTTCACCGGCCGCGCCGAGGACGTGCAGCGGATGAACGCCTGCTCGGTCGGCGTCACCGCGGCCGACGGCGACGAGATCGCCTGGAACGTGGGCGAGGCGCTGGTGGTGGAGATGTCCGCCGAACCGGTGCGCATCCCCGAAGCCGCACGCCCGCTCTACCACGCCGCCCTGGCGCACGGCGCGAACCACCTGATCACCCTGGTCGCCGACTGCGCGGACCTGCTGCGCGGCGCGGGCATCGCGGACGCCGAACGGATGCTCGGCCCGCTGCTCTCCGCCGCGCTGGACAACGCCCTGCGGCACGGCGACCGGGCGCTCACCGGCCCCGTGGCACGCGGCGACGTGGGCACCGTGGCCAAGCACCTGGCGGTGCTCGCCGACCAGGACACCCTGCCCGCGTACCGGGTTCTCGCGCTCCGCACCGCGGCGCGCGCACAGGCCGCCGGACTGCTCAAGCCCGAACTGGCGTCCGACGTCCGCACCACTCTCGACGAGGAACAGGCATGACCAAGCCGCTCACCAAGGACGACTACGCGCCGAACGACGTGACGGTGCACCGCGACCCGGACCGGCTGCGCCGCGTCACGAGGGCGTTGAAGGCGGCGGGTCGCAACATCGCCCTGGTGCCGACGATGGGCGCGCTGCACGAGGGCCACCGCCAGTTGATCCGCGAAGCCCACGTCATGCAGAACACCGTGGTCGTCGTGTCCGTCTTCGTGAACCCGCGCCAGTTCGGCCCGAACGAGGACTTCGAGCGCTACCCGCGCAGCCTGGAGTCCGATGTGGACATCTGCCGGGCGGAACGCGCCGGCATCGTGTTCGCGCCGTCGGTGGACGACATGTACCCGCCCGGCGGCACCGTCACCGTCGACCCCGGCCCGCTCGGCGACGAGCTGGAGGGCACGACCAGGCCCGGCCACTTCACCGGCGTGCTGTCCGTGGTGGCCAAGCTGTTCAACATCGTGCAGCCGACGTACGCGGTGTTCGGGGAGAAGGACTACCAGCAGCTCACGCTGATCCACCGGATGGCCCGCGACCTGAACTTCCCGCTGGACGTGGTCGGCGTGCCGACCGTGCGCGAGCCGGACGGCCTGGCGCTGTCCTCCCGCAACCGCTACCTGTCCGAAGCGGAGCGTTCCGCCGCGACCGCGTTGTCCGCCGCGCTGGTGGCGGGCGCGTACGTCAGCGGCCAGGGCGCGGACGCCGTGCTGAAGGCCGCGCGCGACACCCTCGCCGCGGTGCCCGGCGTCGACCTCGACTACCTGGAGCTGCGCGCGCCCGACCTCGGTCCGGCGCCGGAGAACGGCGACGCCCGCCTGCTGGTGGCCGCCCGCGTCGGCTCCACCCGACTGATCGACAACACCGCCGTGCTGCTCGGCACCGGTGACGAGTAAGGGGACCGCGATGTTCCGCACCATGCTCAAGTCGAAGATCCACCGGGCCACCGTCACCCAGGCCGACCTGCACTACGTCGGCTCGGTCACGGTGGACGAGGACCTGATGGAGGCCGCCGACCTGCTGGCCGGCGAGCAGGTCGCGATCGTGGACGTGACGAACGGCGCACGGCTGGAGACCTACGTCATCCCCGGCGACCGCGGCACCGGCGTGATCGGCATCAACGGCGCGGCGGCGCACCTCGTCAAGCCCGGTGACCTGGTGATCCTCATCGCGTACGGGCAGATGGACGACGCCGAGGCGCGAGAGTACGAACCGAAGGTGGTCTTCGTCGACGCCGACAACAAGGTGGTCGAGCTCGGCGCGGACCCGGCGCACGCGCCCGAGGGTTCGGGGCTGGTGAACGGGTCCACGACCGCGCAGCCGGAGGCGGTGGCGGCGGAGACCGAGGACGCGGCGGCGCTGGACGCGTTGATCCAGGCCGAGGACCAGTAGGCCGAGAAACCAGGCCGAGAACAAGGGGAGACCCGCAGTGCTGCTCGCCATCGACGTCGGCAACACCAACATCGTCCTGGGCCTCTACGACGGCACGGGAGCCGCCGCGGCGCTGGTCCGCGACTGGCGGATGCGGACCGACGCCCGGATGACGGCCGACGAGCTGGCGCTGACCATGCGCGGTCTGCTCGGCGAGTACGCCGACAAGATCACCGGCATCTCGGCGCTGTCCACCGTGCCCGCGGTGCTGCGCGAGCTGCGCGTGATGCTGGGCCGCTACTACTCCAACGTGCCGAAGGTGCTGGTCGAACCGGGCGTGCGGACCGGCGTGCCGCTGCTCGTGGACAACCCCAAGGAGGTGGGCTCGGACCGCGTGATCAACACGTTGGCCGCGCACCACCTGCACAGCACGGCGTGCGTCGTGGTCGACTTCGGCACGTCCACGAACCTCGACGTGATCTCGGCCAAGGGCGAGTTCCTGGGCGGCGCGCTGGCGCCCGGCATCGAGATCTCGGTGGACGCGCTGGCCGCGCGCGCCGCGCAGCTTCGGAAGGTCGAACTCGTCCGGCCCCGCTCGGTGATCGGCAAGAACACCGTGGAATGCCTCCAGTCCGGCATCGTCTACGGGTTCGTCGGCCAGGTGGACGGCCTGGTGCGCCGGATCGTGGACGAACTCCAGCTCAGCGAGCCAGGCCCGGTCACGGTGATCGCGACCGGCGGTCTCGCGCCACTGGTGGTGACCGAGTCGGCCACCATCCATTCGCACGTGCCGGACCTGACCCTGTTGGGCCTGCGCTTGGTGTTCGAACGCAACCGTGCTTGATGGCCGCTGCTCCGCAGACGGCGGCTCGGTCGCCTGGAAGTCGATCGTTCGCGCCCGATTTTCCGACGATCGGAATGCGTGATCGCCCGAAAATCGGGCGCGAACGATCGACGCGACCTCGCGGTCAGGTGGCGCGCCTGAGCCGTTTCACGTACGTCGTCAGGGGGAGGTCGAACTCGCCGTCGGCGGTTTCGGGGCGGGACTTGAGGAACGCGCGCATCCGCGCGTTCAGCTCGGCCCGTTCGCCGTCCGGGATCACCAGCGCGTGCGAGTGGGTGTTGACCATTGCCACCAGGGACTCCGAGGTGCGCCGGTGCACGTGCTTGAACGTGGCGTGCGCCGGGTCCGTGAACAGCTCGTGCTCGGTCAGCGGGTCGTAAGCCAGCTCGTCCTGCGTGCTGACCGTGGAGTGGGCGGCCTGGACGAAATCCGCCACCCACGGCACCGAGTTGTCGTAGTCGTTCCACAACGCGGCCAGCACACCGCCCGGCCGCAGCACGCGCCCGATCTCCGGCAGCGCCCGTACGGGGTCGAACCAGTGGAACGCCTGCCCGACCACCACCGCGTCCACCGTGCCGTCCGGCACCGGGATCCGCTCCGCGCTGCCGGGCAGGGCGCGCACCGAACCGTGGTGCCGCACCAGCTCCGAGAGCATCGACTCGTCCGGTTCGACGGCCGTCACGTGGTGGCCCTCGGCGACCAGACCGCCGGTCAGCTTTCCGGTGCCCGCGCCGAGGTCCAGCACGTCGTGCGGCCCCTCGCCCAGTGGCTCCAGCGCCCAGCGGACGGCCGGGATCGGGTAGTCCGGTCGGTGTTCCGCGTAAGCCGAGGCGTGCGCTCCGAAGGAGTTCGCCCGCCGGGCCCGCAAGTCATCTCCGGTCACCACCCAGAGCCTAGTGAGATCCGGTTCGTTTTCCCGAGTGGTCTTTCCGTACTCTTCCTCTTGTGCGCGCACAGCCCGGGTCCGGTTCCCGTCTCCGGATCCGCGACCGGGGACGGTCCCCGCGAGCGGGTGAGGCGGATCGGGACCGGAGGCGGACAGCGGACGATGGCGGCGAAGAAGTTGCGTAGGCCGGGCATGCCCCATCGGGCAACACGACTCGTTGTCCGACCTGGTCGGTGAACAAGTCACGTGCGAAACCACGGTGTCGACCTCGCAGTTCACCCTCGGCGCGGTGGTCGGTCGATGAAGACTTTCTGCGATCGCCACGGTACGGAATGCCACCGCGGTGGCGTGAATGGGCATCGGCGCGGCGCTGATGGCGCTCGCGCGTGTCGGTATCGGGTAGCGGATCCCGTTCACCCCCGTTCACCCCCGTTCGCCCTGAATGAGTAACTTCTAGGACTCCAGGCGGCGCATTCCGGGAGTTGTGCGCTAACCTGCACTCGCCAATGCTTTAGGTCGCGGTCGGGGAACACCGCGCATTCGAGTCCAGGAGGATACGCATGGCGCAGAAGGTCACCGTGACCCTGGTCGATGACCTGGACGGTGGGAAGGCTGAGGAGACGGTCGGCTTCGGATTGGACGGTGTGTCCTACGAGATCGACCTTTCCGCGGGCAATGCGGGCAGGCTCCGCGACGCTCTCGCCGACTTCGTCGCCAGTGCCCGCAAGGCGGGTGGCCGCAAGCGCGGCCCGGGTCGTCCGGCCGGTGTGAAGGCAGCTCGTCCCGCTTCGGCGGATCGTGAGCAGAACCAGGCCATTCGGGAGTGGGCGCGCAAGCAGGGCATGAAGGTGTCCGATCGCGGTCGCATCCCGGCCGAGGTGCTGGAGGCTTACCACCAGCAGGGCTGACGGGAGTCATTGCCCGTGGCCCAGGTCACGGGCAATTACGTCAATCGACGAAGGGGCGCCGGGATTCTCCGGCGCCCCTTGGTTGTTTTTCGGCCGGGGTCCGCGCGGGGCAACCCCTGAAATGAAGATCCTTTTCACAGAGTGTGCGGGTGTTCGTGAGTTTCGCTCGGACCGATCGCCGGCACGGAGCGTGCCGGGCGGTGACCTGACAGTGTTCGGTTAGGCTTACCTCACCGATTCGGGTCGCCGTGGGAGGAGCAGCACTTTGGCCCTCCGCACCACCCGCCTGCTGCTGCTCGTCGGGCTCCTCGTGCTGGTCGCCCTCGCCAGTGTCGCCATCGGCGCGAAGCCCATCCCGCTCGGTGACGTCTGGTACGCGCTGACCGCACCGACCGGGCTGGAGAACGACATCGTCGTCCGCGAGTTGCGGGTGCCGCGCACGCTGCTCGGCGTCGCCGTGGGCATCGCGCTGGGCGTCGGCGGCGCGTTGATGCAGGGCCACACCCGCAATCCGCTGGCCGATCCGGGCATACTCGGCGTCACCCAGGGCGCTGCTTTCGCCGTCGTCCTGTCGATCTTCACGTTGGGTGTTACCAGCCTCTACGGGTACGTGTGGTTCGCGTTCGCCGGCGCGCTGGTGGCGAGCGTCGTGGTGTTCCTGCTGGGGTCGGGGCGGTCCGGGCCGACGCCGGTGACGTTGGCGCTGGCGGGTGCGGCGGTGAGCGCGCTCATGCACGGGCTGGTGTCCGCGCTGGTGCTGCTGGACCGGCAGAGCCTGGACGCGTTCCGGTTCTGGCAGGTCGGCGGGATCGCGGGGCGTGACGTCGCGGTGCTGTGGCAGGTGCTGCCGTTCCTGCTGCTGGGGCTGGTGCTGGCGGCGGTCAACGCGGTCGGGCTGAACGCGCTGGCGCTCGGTGACGACGTGGCCCGGTCGCTCGGGCAGCGGGTGGCGTTGACCAGGGTCGTCGGGGTCGTGGCGATCACCTTGCTGGTGGGTGGCGCGGTGGCGGTGTGCGGGCCGATCGGGTTCCTCGGGCTGGTCGTGCCGCACGCGGCACGCGCGTTGACCGGCCCGGACTACCGGTGGCTGCTGCCGTTCTCGGCGGTGATCGGCGCGATCGTGCTGCTGGTCGCGGACGTCGTCGGACGGGTGGTGGCGCGGCCCGGCGAACTGGAGGTCGGCGTCGTGATGGCCCTGGTCGGCGCGCCGTTCTTCGTCGCCCTGGTGCGGCGGCGGAAGCTGGTGAAGCTGTGAGGGGGTTCCGGCTGGGGCCGGTGTCGGGAGCGCTGCGGTGGCGGCCGTTCGCCGTGGTGGTCGTCGGGCTGGGGCTGTTGGCGCTCGCGGCGGCGGTGAGCGTGGCGCGCGGCGACTTCCCGATCCCGCTGGGGCAGGTGTTCGACGTGCTGATGGGCGGCGGGCCGCGCGGGCAGCGGTTCATCGTGCTCGACCTGCGGCTGCCCAGGGCGTTGACGGGCGTGTTCGTCGGCGCGGCGCTCGGCATCGCGGGGGCGGTGTTCCAGTCGATCGCGCGCAATCCGCTGGCGAGTCCGGACATCCTCGGCGTGACGTGGGGCGCGGGGGCCGGGGCGGTCTGCGTGATCACGTTCGGCGGGTCGCTGGGCGTGGTCGGCGGGACGATGGCGGAGGTCGGGGTGCCGTTGGCCAGCCTGGCCGGAGGGCTGCTCGCCGGGCTGTTGGTCTACGGGCTGGCGTGGCGGCGGGGGATCGAGGGGTTCCGGCTGGTGCTGGTGGGCATCGGCGTCTCGGCGGTGGCGAGCAACTTCACCCACTACCTGCTGACCGTGGGCGACGTCACGGACGCGTCGCGGGTGATGGTGTGGATCACCGGGAGCCTGAACGGGCGCGGGTGGGAGCACGTCGTGCCGGTCGGGTTGGCGTTGGCGTTGCTGATCCCGGCGGTGCTCGTCGGGGCACGGCTGCTGGGCGCGCTCCAGTTCGACGACGACACCGCGCGCGGGCTCGGGGTGCGGCTGAACGGCGCGCGAAGCGTGATGTTGCTGCTCGCGGTCGTGCTGGCCGCCGTGGCGACGGCCGCCGCCGGTCCGGTCGCGTTCGTGGCGCTGGCGTCACCGCAGATCGCGCTGCGGCTGGCCGGCACCGCCACGCCGCCGTTGCTCGGGTCGGCGGTGGTCGGCGGGCTTCTGGTGGTGGTGTCGGACCTGGTCGCGCGGCTGGCGTTCGGCGGGTTCGAGCTGCCAGTCGGCGTGGTGACGGCCGTGCTCGGCGCGCCTTATCTGATGTACCTGCTCGTCCGCAGTCGCCGGGAGGCACGGGTATGACCGCTGTTCGGCTCCAGGCCCAGTCGCTGTCCGTCGGGTACGGGGAGCGGCTGGTGGTGTCCGGGCTGGACCTGGACGTGCTGTCCGGTTCGGTGACGGCGGTGATCGGGCCCAACGGGTGCGGCAAGTCGACGTTGCTGCGGGCGCTCGGACGTCTGCTGCCGGCCCGGTCCGGGGCGGTGGTGCTGGACGGCAAGCGCATCGACCGGACGCCGACCCGTGAGGTGGCGAAGGTGCTGGCGATGCTGCCGCAGTCGCCGCAGGCGCCCGAGGGGCTGACCGTGGCGGAGCTGGTCGCGCGCGGCCGGCACCCGCACCAGGCCTGGTACCGGCAGTGGTCGCCGGAGGACGAGGCGGCGGTGGCGTCGGCGCTGGAGATGACCGGCATGGAGGCGTTGGCCGACCGGACCGTGGACGAGCTGTCCGGCGGGCAGCGGCAGCGGGCGTGGATCTCGATGGCGTTGGCGCAGGGGACCGACCTGCTGCTGCTGGACGAGCCGACGACGTTCCTGGACCTGGCCCACCAGATCGACGTGCTGGACCTGGTGCAGAGGCTGCACCGGGAGTTCGACCGGACCGTGGTGATGGTCCTGCACGACCTCAACCTGGCGGCCCGTTACGCGGATCGGCTGGTGGCGATGAAGGACGGCCGGATCGTGGTGGAGGGCTCGCCGGCGGACGTGCTGACCGAGGCGAACCTCCTGGACGTCTTCGGCCTGGACGCCCGCGTCGTCGCGGACCCCGTCACCGACACTCCCTTGGTGATCCCCATCGGCCATCGCCACCGCTAACCCGCGAGTCGAACCTCCAGGACCCGCGTGTCGAACCTTCAGGACCCGCGTGTCGAACCTTCAGGACCCGCGTGTCGAACCTCCAGGACCCCCGAGTTCAACGCTCAGGCCGGATCGCGTGCGTCCTGAGCGTTGAACTCGGGGGACCTGAGCGTTCGACTCGCGGGTCCTGAGCGTTCGACTCGCGGGTGGGTCAGCAGACGCGGGGGCAGGTGGAGCAGGCGGCGGCGTCCGGCAGGACGTAGTGGAAGCAGCAGCTCTCGCGGCGCCTGGACCAGCCGGTCTCGGTGGCCTTCAGGGTGGACGCCGAAGTGAACGGGTCCAGCTTCGCCGGCAGCAGCAGCGCCGCGTCCAGCACGCCCGCCGTCTCGTCACCGCACAGCTGCCCCGCCGTCCACGCCGCGCTGTCCAACGCGTCCGTGGCCGCCGCCCACAGCATCCGCCGACCCAGCCGCACGGTCGACCCGAACGAGCCCACGAACTGCGCGCTGTGCGCCGCGAAACGGGCCCTCAGCAACGCCGCCAACGCGGCCTCGTCGGCCACCACGGTCGCGCCCGGGTGATAGGCCGCCGGATCGTCCGGCAGGCACGCGAACTCGTCCGACAGCAGCGCCAGGCCCACCACGTGCGGACGCCCCTCGGGCGCCAGCCGGATCGCCACGTCGGAAGGCCGCAGCGAGGGCACCCGCCGCGCGCTGTGGAACAGCAGCCCGCCCAGCACGCCCACCGCGTTGAGGTACCAGGTCATGACGTACCCGGCGGTGGTCCGCTCCGGCGCCTCGCCGTACTGCTCGCGCAGCCACTCGGCCAACTGCTTGCGCCACACGTCGAACCGCTCGGGCTCACCGACGTACTCCGAGCACACGACCCAGTCGCCACGATCGGCCGGCAGCCCGAACCGCGCCTCGAAACCCTCGTAGAGCGACACCCCCGCAAGGGACTCGGCGACCGGCGTCGCCGCGTCGCACTCCGTCTCCCGCACAGGTACGGTCATAACCAGAAGGTCCTCGTCGGGTCGCTCGGTTGAGGTATGCCTAACCTTAGCAAGGTAGGCCTAACTTGCACCGCTGTGGTGACCCCGGTCACCACGGATGACGCCGAACGGCTGAATGTTCGCGTTGAGCGGACAACACCCGATCCGTGGAATCTGCCAGCTAGATCACGCGTTGATACCGATGTCAGAGATCCCCGAAGACGACTGCCTGCGATCGGGAACTGAGAGTGTCGGGGCTGACGACTACAGTGGTCCCACGGTGCCGCGCTCTCCACGGTCAGCCAGACGGTCGGCCAGGGGTGAGCCCGAGGACCGCCGGCGCAGCAGTCAGGGAGTGCGAATGTTCGAAAGGTTCACCGACCGCGCGAGGCGGGTGGTTGTCCTGGCCCAGGAAGAGGCCAGGATGCTCAACCACAACTACATCGGCACCGAACACATCCTCCTGGGGTTGATCCACGAGGGTGAGGGTGTCGCCGCGAAGGCGCTGGAGTCGTTGGGGATCGCGCTGGAGGGCGTCCGCCAGCAGGTCGAGGAGATCATCGGCCAGGGTCAGCAGGCCCCGTCCGGCCACATCCCCTTCACCCCGCGCGCCAAGAAGGTGCTCGAGCTGTCACTGCGCGAGGCGCTGCAGCTGGGCCACAACTACATCGGCACGGAGCACATCCTGCTGGGCCTGATCCGTGAGGGCGAGGGTGTCGCGGCGCAGGTGCTGGTGAAGCTGGGCGCGGACCTGAACCGGGTGCGCCAGCAGGTGTTGCAGCTGTTGTCGGGCTACTCGGGTGGCAAGGAGCCGGCGGAGTCCGGTGGCCGCGGTGAGGGCACCCCGTCCTCGTCCCTGGTGCTGGACCAGTTCGGGCGCAACCTGACCGCGAGTGCGCGGGAGGGCAAGCTCGACCCGGTGATCGGGCGCACCAAGGAGATCGAGCGGGTCATGCAGGTGCTGTCGCGGCGCACCAAGAACAACCCGGTGCTGATCGGCGAGCCCGGCGTGGGCAAGACCGCGGTGGTCGAGGGCCTGGCCCAGATGGTGGTCAAGGGCGAGGTGCCGGAGACGCTGAAGGACAAGCAGCTCTACACCCTCGACCTCGGCTCGCTGGTGGCCGGCTCGCGGTATCGGGGTGATTTCGAGGAGCGCCTGAAGAAGGTGCTCAAGGAGATCCGCACCCGCGGCGACATCATCCTGTTCATCGACGAGATCCACACCCTGGTCGGCGCCGGGGCGGCGGAGGGCGCGATCGACGCGGCCTCGATCCTGAAGCCGATGCTGGCGCGGGGCGAGTTGCAGACGATCGGCGCGACGACGCTGGACGAGTACCGCAAGTACGTGGAGAAGGACCCCGCGTTGGAGCGCCGGTTCCAGCCGATCCAGGTCGGCGAGCCGTCGTTGGAGCACACGATCGAGATCCTGAAGGGTCTGCGGGACCGGTACGAGGCGCACCACCGCGTCTCCATCACCGACTCCGCCCTCGTGGCCGCCGCGACGCTGGCGGACCGGTACATCAACGACCGGTTCCTGCCGGACAAGGCGATCGACCTGATCGACGAGGCCGGGGCCCGGATGCGGATCCGCCGGATGACCGCGCCGCCGGACCTGCGCGAGTTCGACGAGAAGATCGCCGACGTGCGCCGGGACAAGGAGTCCGCGATCGACGCGCAGGACTTCGAGCGGGCGGCGAAGCTGCGGGACGCGGAGAAGACGCTGCTGGGCCAGAAGGCCGAGCGGGAGAAGCAGTGGAAGGACGGCGACCTCGACGTCGTCGCCGAGGTGGACGACGAGCAGATCGCCGAGGTGTTGGCGAACTGGACCGGTATCCCGGTGTTCAAGCTCACCGAGGAGGAGACCACGCGTCTGCTCCGCATGGAGGACGAGCTGCACAAGCGGATCATCGGCCAGGTCGACGCGGTGAAGGCGGTCAGCCAGGCGATCCGCCGCACCCGGGCCGGGTTGAAGGACCCGAAGCGCCCGTCGGGTTCGTTCATCTTCGCGGGTCCGTCGGGTGTGGGTAAGACGGAGCTGTCGAAGGCGCTGGCGAACTTCCTGTTCGGCGAGGACGACGCCCTGATCCAGATCGACATGGGCGAGTTCCACGACCGCTACACCGCCTCGCGTCTGTTCGGTGCCCCTCCCGGTTATGTCGGCTACGAGGAGGGCGGGCAGCTCACGGAGAAGGTGCGGCGCAAGCCGTTCTCGGTGGTGCTGTTCGACGAGATCGAGAAGGCGCACCAGGAGGTCTACAACACGCTGTTGCAGGTGTTGGAGGACGGCCGCCTGACCGATGGCCAGGGCCGCACGGTGGACTTCAAGAACACCGTGATCATCTTCACGTCGAACCTGGGCACCTCGGACATCAGCAAGGCCGTCGGGTTGGGCTTCACCTCGGGTCAGGACGTCGCGTCCAACTACGAGCGGATGAAGAACAAGGTCAACGACGAGCTGAAGAAGCACTTCCGGCCGGAGTTCCTCAACCGGATCGACGACATCATCGTGTTCCACCAGCTCACCCAGGACGAGATCATCAAGATGGTGGACTTGATGATCGCCCGCGTCGAGACGCAGTTGAAGAACAAGGACATGGCGATCGAGCTCACCGATCGGGCGAAGATGCTGCTGGCCAAGCGCGGGTTCGACCCGGTGCTCGGCGCGCGGCCGCTGCGTCGCACGATCCAGCGCGAGATCGAGGACCAGCTGTCGGAGAAGATCCTGTTCGGCGAGATCACCGCCGGCCAGATCATCATCACCGACGTCGAAGGCTGGGACGGCGAGTCCGAGGCCGACGACAAGGCGCACTTCGTGTTCCGCGGTGAGGCGAAGCCGATGCGCGTTCCGGACGCCCCGCCGGTCGACCTCGCGTCGTCCGGTGGCGATTCCGGCGGTGAGTCGGACGTCGAAGCCGGCTGACGCCGGACGTCACGGTGTCGAAGCGCCCCCTGGGAATCCCGGGGGGCGCTTCGCGTTGTCTGCCTGAAGGTCGTGCCGGGCGTTCAGTGCCGGGCGTTCAGTGTGGTGTGCTCAGTGCAGGGTGCCGGCGGTGATGCGCAGGTCGACGGACGTGCTCAGTGACGTCCGGATGATCAGGTCCAGCGCCTTGGCGGTGGTTTCGACGGGGAGGCTCGGGAGGTCACGGCCCTCGGCCTGCGCGGGCGAGAGCGGCACGTGCACGAACCCCGCCCGCAAGCCGGGGTGTTCGGTCGTGACCAGGTGCATCAGGCCGTAGAAGACGTGGTTGCAGACGAACGTGCCCGCTGTTTGCGACACCGACGCCGGGATGTCCTCGGCCTGGAGCGCCGCCACGCACGCCTTCACCGGCAGGCCGGTGAAGTAGGCCGCCGGTCCGCCCGGCACCACCGGTTCGTCGATGGGCTGCGCGCCCGTGTTGTCCGGGATCCGCGCGTCGTCCAGGTTCACCGCGACGCGCTCCAGTGTGAAGTCGGTCCGCCCACCCGCCTGCCCCACGCTCACGACCAGGTCGTAGTAGCGGGTGGCGAGCGCTTCGCGCAGTTCGGCGATCGAATCACCGAAAGCGCAGGGCAGGCGCAGGGTCGTCAGTCGGTAGCCGGTGGGCTTCACGGCGACGGCCGCGTCCCATGACGGGTTGGTGTCCTCACCGTCGAACGGGTCGAAGCCCGTCAGCAAAACGTCCACTCGGGCAGACTAGATGTCGTGGTCGACATCGAGGAACGCCGGACCAGGCGCGGGGGGACGACGTTCCTGCTGGTCGTGGCCGCCATCGCCTTCGCGCTCGCCGCGTTCACCCGGCTGCTCGGGATCGACGGCACCCGGTACACGCTCGCCACGACCGCCCTCACGCCCTACTTCACGGCCGCCGGGGTGGTGTTGGGCGTGCTCGCGCTGCTTTTAAGACGGTGGGCGGTCGGCACCACCACGTTGCTGATCGCGGTGGTGCTGGTGGCCGCGGTCGCGCCGAGGGCGTTCCCCGACTCACGGCCGGTCGGCGTCGGCCAGGAGGTCACGGTGATGTCGGCGAACCTGCTGGTCGGCCGCGCGGAGGCCGAGGCGGTGGTGGCGGCCGTCAAGGAGCACGACGTCGACGTGCTGGCCCTCCAGGAGCTGACGCCGGCCATGGTGCTCGACTTCGAACGCGCCGGCCTCGACCGAGTGCTCCCGTTCCGCCACTTCCTGGACGAGCCGGGCGGCTCCGGTTCCGGCATCGCGTCCCGCTACCCGCTGTCACCCCGCACGCTCACGCCGCCCAGCACGTTGCGCCAGGCCGGCGCGCTGGTCGACCTGCCCGGTCAGGACTTCGAGGTGCTGTCCGTGCACCCGCTGCCGCCGGTGGTCGACGCCGGGCCGGAGCGCTGGCAGCGGGACATGGCGGGCCTGCCCGAGCGTGAGTTCGCCGGGCCGGTGCGGGTGCTGGCGGGCGATTTCAACGCCACCCTGGACCACGCGGGCCTGCGCCGGCTGCTCAACAGCGGCTACGTGGACGCCGCGGACGAGGTCGGCGCCGGGCTGACCCCGACGTGGCCGTCCGGCGCGCTGTGGCCGCCGCCGGTGGCGATCGACCACGTGCTGGTGGACGGCCGGTGCCCGGTGGACACGTTCGCCGTGGTGGACATCCCCGGCTCGGACCACCGGGCCGTCGTCACCCGATTCGTCGTGCCAGCTCCGTGATCGCTTCCAGCGCGCCCATCGGCACCGACACCCCGCGCCCGTGCCGCACCTCCGGCTCACGCGGGTTGATCCTGATCAGCGCACCCGAGACGGCGCTCGCCAGCTCGGCCTGACGCCGCACGGTCGGCACCGCGAGCCCCGCGCCGACCTCGATCACGGCGAGGTTCCGGTGCGCGCGCCGGAACTCCACCAGCGCGTCCAACGCCTTCTGCGACGGACCGCCGATCCACGACCAGTCGCCGAACATGAGGATGTTCGGCCGCGCCAGGCCACCGCAGTTGCGGCACGCCGGCAGCGGCCCGGTCGCCCGCATGGACTCCGGATCGACGTCCACCACCACGTCGTCGGCCGGCCACACGTCGTCCGTGCACGGTTCCACGCACTGGAGGTGGTGGATCGAGCCGTGCACCTCGGCCACGTCGGTGAACCCGGCCCGCTGGAACTGGCCGTCCACGTTCGACGTGAACACCCGCGCGCCCCACTCGTGGAGCACGCGGAACCCGTCGTGCGGCACGGTGCGCCGGTACAGGTCGAGCCGGTGCCCGTAGAAGCCCCACGCGAGCGTCGGGTCGTCCACGAAGTGCACCGGGTCGGCCAGCTCCTCGAACCGCAGCCCCAGCCGGACGTACGCCGGGTACGCCTGCCAGAAGCCGGTCGCGCCGCGGAAGTCGGGCAGGCCGGAGTCGACGCCCATCCCGGCGCCCGCGCACACCAGCAGCGCGTCGGCGCCCTCGATCAGCTCCGCCGCGCGGTCGAGCGCCTCAGTCACCCGTCGTGGACTTGGGTACGGAGCTGAGCACTACCTCGAACTCCAGCAAGTCCGAACCGGTGCCCACGGGCTTGGCCCGCTCGCCCGAGTGCGCGTCCTTGGCCCGGCCGCCCATCCAGTTCTGGAAGGCCTCTTCGGTCTCCCACTGCGTCACCACGAAGTACCGGTCGTCGCCCTTGACCGGCCGCAGGAGCTGGAAGCCGAGGAAACCGGGTTCGGAGTCGACCGCGCCGAGCCGTGCGGCGAACCGCTTCTCCAGCTCCGGGCCCGAGCCGTCGGGCACGTGGATCGCATTGATCTTCACAACCGCCATGACCACGACGTTACCGCAGCCCGCGCGTGATCATCGGCGGAGCGAACCGGGGTACAGGTGTTCGTCTTCGGGGATCTCGTCACCCCGGAACCAGGCGGCGAAGAACGCGTCCAGGTCCTGCCCCGACGCCTGCTCCACGTGCGCCTCGAACTCCGGCCACGACGCGTTGCCGTCCCGGTTCGCGGTCGTCCAGTCCTTGATCGCCCGGTTGAACACGTCGTCGCCGACGCGGTGGCGCAACGCGTGCAGCGCGAGCTGGCCCTTGTCGTAGACGCCCTTGAACTCGTTGCCGCGGCCCATGTCGTAGAGCTTGCGGCGCCAGAACGAGTCACGCGCGCCCTCGACCTCGGCGCGGTACCGGTCGTCCAGGTCGACGCCCTCCTTCGCCTCGTCCCACAGCCACTGGGCGTAGCTGGCGAAGCACTCGTTCAGGCAGATGTCGGCCCAGTTCTCCAGCGACACCGAGTTGCCGAACCACTGGTGCGCGTTCTCGTGCACGACGGTGTCGAGGTCGGCCCACCCGGCGTAGATGGGCCGGGTCTGGGTCTCCAGCGAGAACCCGATGTTGTCGGCCAGGAAGATCCCGCCCGCCGACCGGAACGGGTAGGGCCCGAACTTCTCCGACAGGAACGCGAGCACCTCGGGCAGCCGTTCCTGGTGCCGGCGGCCGTCCTGCGCGCCGGGCGCGTAGGCGTCCACCACGGGCGTGCCGTCGGGCAGGGTGGACCGCTCGACCGTCCACTTGTCGATCGCGATCGTGGTCAGGTAGGTGGCCATCGGCTGCTCGGCGACCCAGCGGAACGACGTCCAGCCGTCCGCGGTGGTCGCGCCCTCCTCGACGCCGTTGGAGATCACCGACCAGCCTTCCGGCACGCGCGCGGTCAGGCTGAACGACGCCTTGTCGCGCGGGGTGTCGTTGGCCGGGAACCAGGTGGTCGCCGAATGCGGCTCACCGGCCGCGAACGCGCCTCCGGACGAGGAGATCTGCCAACCGCTGCGGCCCAGCGCCCGGTCCTGGAACACGGTCGGCTCGCCGCCGTACCGGACGGTGGTGGTGAACTCCTCGCCGTTCACCAGGGGCGCCGCGGGCGTGACGACCAGCTCGTGGTCGCCCTCCTGGAGGTACGTCGCCGCCGGCTTCTCGCGCACGTCCACGGCGGTCACCTTGAGCGCGTACAGGTCGAGGTTGAACCGGCTCAGGTCGGCGGTCGCCTTCGCGGTGATCTTCGTGACGCCTTCCAACTGCCTGGTCGCCGGGTCGTAGGTGATCGACACGTCGTAGCCGCTGACGTCGTAGCCGGTGTTGCCGTCCTGTGGGTAGTACTCGTCGCCCGCGCCGTCACCGCCCTCGGCGTCCACCACCGGCGGGGCCGTCGACTCGGCGGTCGTGGGCCGGGCCTGCTGCTTCTCACCCGGCAGGGTGGCCACCACGATCCCGGTCGCCACCAGCACCAGGACGAGGACGAGCAGGTACGGGCGCGCCTTGGGACTGATGGCCATGCCGACATGATGCACGTATGAGCGTTGCGGAGTTCGGGGGATCGGGGCAGGGCATTCTGCTGCTCCACGGCCTGATGAGCCGGGCGAGCACGTGGTGGACGGTGGCGCGGTGGCTGACGCCGTACGGCCGGGTGGTGGCGCCGGACGCGCGCGGGCACGGCCGCAACCCGGTGCGCGGGCCGTTCCGGACCGAGGACTTCGTCGCCGACGCGGTGGCCGTGATCGAGCGGCACGACCTCGCGCCGGCCGTGGTGATCGGGCACTCGATGGGCGGGCTGCACGCGTGGGCGCTCGCCGCGACCCGACCGGACCTGGTGCGCGCGGTCGTGGTCGAGGACGTGGTGCCGGACAACCGCGGCGGCTCGATCGACGACTGGAAGTGGTACTTCGACGCGTGGCCCGTGCCGTTCCAGTCGTTGGCGCACGTGCGGTCGGTGGTGGACGTGCCGCGGGTGGAGGAGCTGTTCGAGGAACGGGAGGACGGCTGGCACCTGATCGCCCACCTGCCCGACCTGTACGAGATCGCGGCCGAGTGGGGCGAGCGGGCGTACTGGGACCACGTGGACGCGGTCCGGTGCCCGATGCTGGTGATCGAGGCGGGGAAAGGCGGGATGCGGGCCGGGCAGATGGCCGAGGTGGCGCGGCGGACCGGGGCGTCCTACCTGCTCGTGCCGGAGTCCGGGCACGTCGTGCACGACGAGGCGCCTGACGTCTACCGAGGTGCGGTGGAGGCGTTCTTGAGCGGGTCGATCCCGCCGGTCTGAGTGTCCACGATCGCCATCTCGCGGGCCTTGGCGCGGATCGGGCTGATCGGGTGCAGCTCGGCGAAGGCCGCCTTCACGTCGGTGTCCTCGCCGTCGAGGAGCGTGCAGTGCGGCACCCAGTTGCCCGGCAGGTGCCGGCTGTTGGGGTGCTTCACCCGGCCCGCGAGGATGTCGTGCACGGCCGAGTGCACGGCCAGCAGTTCGCTGTCCACGACCGCGCCCAGCTGGAGCGTGTTCTCGGTGGCGCTGAGCGTGTGCAGCCAGACGTCGGGCAGCCACAGGCGGGACAGGTCCTCGCGCAGCTCGTTGCGCACCCTGGGCCCGATCGTGCCCGCCGCCGCGTACGTCAGGTGCGGTGGCAGCTCGGACTTCGCGCCGATCCGCCGCCACAGCGTACGGACCGCGTTGTCCGCCTCGGCGTCGAAGAACACCACGAGCGCGTGCACGTCAGTGCTCGCCGGGCAGCGCGAACAGGCCTTCACGCGTCTGCTCGACCAGCCCGTCGGTGAGCAGCGAGTGCAGGCACCGGTCACGCTGGCCCGCGTCCGACCAGACGACGTCCAGCCGGGCCTTCGCCACCGGTTCGACGGTGCCGCGCAGCACGTCCAGGAGCAGGCCGCGCACCTGCCGGTCGGTGCCCGCGAACTTCTGCACGGCCTTCGCCGGGCCGTCGTACGCGGGACGGCCGTTGAGCTGCCACGCACACGCGTCGAACACCGGGCAGTCGGCGCACTTCGGCGCGCGGGCCGTGCAGACGAGCGCGCCCAGCTCCATCAGCGCGGCGGAGTAGACGGCGGCGGCCTTGTCGTTCTCGGGCAGGAGGGCTTCGACGTCCTTCAGGTCCTTGGTGGTCGACGGCGGGCCCGCGTCACCCGCGCCGTGCACGGCCCGTGCCACTACGCGCCGGACGTTCGTGTCGACCACCGGGCACTTCTGCCCGTACGCGAACGCCGCGACAGCCCGTGCGGTGTAGGCGCCGATGCCGGGGAGGGCGAGCAACGTGTTGACGTCCTGGGGTACGACGTCGTCGTGCTGCTCGGCGATGGCCTGTGCGGCGGCGTGCAGCCGGAGGGCGCGGCGCGGGTAACCGAGCTTGCCCCAGGCGCGGACGACGTCGCCCTGGCTCGCCTTCGCCATCGCGGACGGGGTCGGCCACCTGGCCAGCCACTCGTGCCAGATCGGCTCGACGCGGGCGACGGGTGTCTGTTGCAGCATGATCTCGCTGACCAGCACGCCCCAGGCCGTGCACTCCGGCCGTCGCCAGGGCAGGTCACGGGCGGTGTCGGCGAACCAGTCGAGGAGGAGCTCGGCATCCAGGCTCATAGCGCCGCACAGTCTTCCACGACGGGTCGCGCGTCAGACGACCTCGGTCAGCTCGCCCGTCCGCACGTCGTAGACGAAACCGCGCACGTTGTCCCGGTGCGGGAGGAAGGGGCTGTGGCGAACCCGGTTCACCGAGCCGCGGACGCTGTCCTTGACCTCGCGGAACGCCTCGACCGACCACGTCGGGCGCATCCCGGAGTCCTGCTCCAGCTCGTCCTTGAAGGCGTCTTCGGTGACCAGTTCGAGGCCGCAGTTCGTGTGGTGCACGAGCAGCACTTCGCGGGTGCCGAGCTTGCGCTGGCTGAGCGCGAGGGACCGGATCATGTCGTCGGTGACGACGCCGCCCGCGTTGCGCAGCACGTGCGCCTCACCCTGCTTGAGGCCGAAGATCTCGAACACCCGGATGCGGGAGTCCATGCAGGTCAGGATGGAGACGTGCATGGAGGGACGGGGCGAGGAACGGTCGCCGGGGACGATGTTGCCCAGTTCGGCGTTGCGGCGGAGCAGTTCGTCGATCGCGGTCATCGCGCACCTCCCGTGTTCCCTGGGATTGGAACCCGTGTCCCGCATGCCGGGCAAGAGATTCGGGTGAGGATCACGTTCACCGCATCGGGGGACCGATGCCTCCCCGATGATTCCACGTGATCCCGATACCTTCGCGGTGTGATCGAGCGCACAGGCCCGAAGTCGCCGTCGGTGTACTGGCGGCGCCGCGCCCTGGCCATCGGCGGCTCGGTGGTCGCGCTGGTCCTGGTGGTCTGGCTGGTAGGCGTCGTGATCGGTCCCGACGACCCGACCACGATCGCACCGCGCGGCGCGACGTCGTCCAGCCCGCCCCCGCCGCGCGAGACGCCGGCGGTGTCGTCGTCGACCACTTCCCCTTCGCCTCCACCGCCACCTGCCGCCGTGCCTTCTCCGACGTTGCCACCCGGCCCGCCGCCGCCGTGCGAGGACGCGCACGTGGCCGTCGTGGCGGAGATCGAGAAGCCCGCGTACGCCGTGGGGGAGCAGGTCGGCATGAAGATCGTCGTGTCGAACACCGGGCCGTTGCCCTGCACCAAGGAGATCGGCCGGCACGTGCGCGAACTGGTGGTCACGACGGCGGACGGCGCGACGCGCTTGTGGTCCAGCAACGACTGCTTCTCCACCGCGGGCTCAGAGGTCCGCGTGATGCGCCCCGGCGAACTGTTCACCTACGGCCTGCGCTGGGTCGGCAGCACCTCGGAACCAGGCTGCCGCAAACACACCCGCCTGGGCCCCGGCGACTACCTCCTCACCGCCCACGTGGCCGGAAAGCCAAGCCCCCCGATCGTCTTCCGCCTCACCTGAGCCGTCACGGCCGTCCGATCCGGCGATGGTTGCGAGCCTTCGCACCGTCGGGCATTCCGTGTGAATACGCCTGCGCCGGGAAATGAAAGCAGGGATCCCCTGGAGTGGGGATCCCTGCCGGGTGTCCGAATGTCGTGCCGGTCAGGCCGGCGGACGTGTCACGGGCCGAACCAGCGTTCCTCCGCAGTGCCGCGCGGCGAGGCGGCGGTGGAGCCCAGGACCAGTTCGGTGGACAAGGTCACGGCCCTGGGACGGGTGCGTTCGGCCGAGTCGAGCAGCAGTTTGCCCGCCGCACGTCCCTTTTCCATCACCGGTTGCCGCACCGTCGTCAGCCCGGCCTGCTCCGCCTCACGGATACCGTCGAAACCGGTGACGGTGATATCCGCCGGCACGCGCATGCCACGCCGCCGCACTTCGCCCAAAGCGCCCAAAGCCAGTATGTCCGACGTGCAGATCAACGCGGTGATCTGCGGGTCACGCTCCAGCACCTGCGCCGCGGCCGCCGCACCGGACGCCATGGTGTGGTCGAACCGCTCCGCCACCGGCACCGTCGCCCAGTCCACGCCGACCGACGCGAACGCCTGCGCCAGACCGGCCAACCGGGCCCGCTGCACGTGGAAGTGCGCGGCCTGCTGCCGCTCCGGCGTCACGAAGTCGTCGTTCCGGTCCCGCGCCAGCCGCATGCACACCACGCCGACCCGCCGGTGCCCCAACGAGATCAGGTGCTGGGCCAACGCGTGCATGGCCGCCTGGTCGTCGATGCCGACACGGTCGACGTTGCCGAGGTCGGGCTGATCGCACACGACGGTCGGCACCGGCCGTTCCAGCACAGCCGCCAGGTGCGGGTCGTCGTCGGGCACCGAATACACCACGAACCCGTCCACCCCCGCCCGGTGCACGGCTGCCACGTCCTCGCGCTCGGGGTTCGCCGGCACGAGCAGCAGCCCGGTCCCGGCGTCCTCGCACGCGAGCGCCAATCCCTCCAGGAACCCGATCGCCGCCGGGTCGCGGAACGCGTAGGACAGGTTCTCGGTGAGCAACAGGCCCACCGCACCGGCCTTCCGGGTCCGCAGGGAACGGGCAACCGGGTCGGGCCCCGGGTACCCGAGTCGTCTTGCTGTCTCCAACACCCGGCGTCGCAGCTCTGGCGAGAGCTGGTCGGGACGGTTGTACGCGTTGGACACCGTTGTCCGGGAAACACCCAGCTCCGCCGCCAGTGAGGCGAGCGTCGCGGGGCGTCGCACATGCATCGACCGCGCCATGAAGTGACCGTAACGGTTCAGAACCACTTACAGAAGTGGGGGTGACGGGCGTCCCTCGAATTTGCCATCAGCCCAGCTAGGACAGCGTTACCTCACGGTACAGTGGTCTAAACCAATGAGGGTGCCGCGGACGACTCGCGGACCACCAGCCGAGGCCGGAAAACACGCGTGTAATTCCCCGCCGGACGCCTCCGCCGATCCGGGTCGAGCCGGTGCACCAACTCGTCCACGGCCGCCGCCGCCATTTCCTCGATCGGCTGCGCCAGCGTCGTCAACGAAGGCGAGCAGTAGGACGCCAACGGGATGTCGTCGAACCCCACCACCGACAGGTCGCCGGGCACGGACAACCCGCGCCGGTGCGCCTCCCGCAGCACGCCGATCGCCATGTGGTCGGACGAGCAGATCACCGCCGTCGGCCGCACGGTGTCCAACAACGTCGACACCGCCTCGGCGCCGCCCTCGGGCCCGAACGGCCCGTGCGCCACGTAATCCGACGACGCCGGCAGCCCGTCCTCCTCCAACGCCGCCGACCACCCGGCCCGCTTGAGCCGCGACGGCAACGCACGCCCCGGCCCCGACACGAACCCGATCCGCCGGTGCCCCAACTCCACCAGGTGCCTGGTCGCCGCATATCCGGCGTGCTGCTCGTCCACGGTCACGTCCGGCACGTCCAGCGACGGCGTCGCCCCGTTGACGAACACCATGTGCACGCCGTCCGCCAGCAGCTTCGCGTAGTACGACGGCCGCGGCGCCTGGCCGAGCGGCACCTCGACGTTGGTGATCTCCGGCGACACGAACACCATGCCCTCGACGCCGCGCGCCAGGAGCATCCGCACGTACTCCTCCTCGCCCATCGCCCCGGCGCCGGTCGCACGCGTGTTGCACAGCAGCGACGAGTACCCCAGCCGGGCGGCCCGCACCTCCAGCGCCTCGGCGAACGCCGGGAACACCGGGTTGGACAGTTCGGGCACCAGCAGGCCGATCACGCCGGTCCGCTGGAGCGCGCCGAGCCCGCGCGGCGTGTAAGGCATTTCCGCAAGCACCGCGAGCACGCGCTGGCGCGTCTCGTCGTTGACGCCCGCCCGGCGGTTGAGCACCCGGCTGACCGTGGAGATGCTCACCCCGGCTGCCCTGGCGATCTCGGACAGACCGGACACCGTGCCTCCTCGCGTGTTACGTCGGCGTGCCGATCATCGGACGCCGGGTGACGTGCAGCCTGCCGTCAGCGGCAAATTTTTGCAACGCCTGCCTGCGTTTCCGTGGGCGAGGCAGGTCCGTTACGGCTTGGTTACGTGCGAACCCTTGACCCGGCCCTGGTCGGCGGGATGAAATCCGCGTCAACAATTTCGCAAGTTCTTGCAAGCGCCTTCATCACGGTGGAGGCCAGCAGGAGGGACGACAGCAACGATGCGACGTACCACCCTCGTGACCGCAGTGGCGGCAGCCGGCGCCCTCATCCTCACCGCGTGCGGTGGTGGCGACGGCGGATCCGCGTCCGGCGACTCCGGTGAGATCACTTTCTGGGACACCAGCGGCCCGAACGAGAGCCCGGTGTTCACCAAGATCGCGCAGGAATGCGCGACCAAGGGCGGCTACAAGGTCAAGACCGAGACGGTCGCCTTCGACCAGGCCCTGAACAACTACCGCACCGCCGCCCAGGGCGGTCAGGGCCCGGACGTGTTCCGCGCCGAGGTCGCCTGGGTGCCGCAGCTGGCCAAGCTCGGCTACGTGGTCGACCTGACCGGCACCGAGCTGGCCACCGACACGGCCGACTTCCTGGAGACCCCGCTGGGCTCGACCAAGTACGACGGCAAGTCGTACGGCGTCCCCCAGGTCACCGACTCGCTGGCGCTGTTCTACAACAAGAAGCTGCTGGCCGACGCCGGTGTCACGCCGCCGAAGACGTGGGACGAGGTGAAGGCCGCCGCGGCCAAGCTCGGCGGCGAGAAGACGATCTTCATCAACAACGACGCCTACTACGCGCTGCCGTTCATGTACGGCGCCGGCGGCGACCTGGTCGACGCGGACACGAAGAAGATCGTGGTCAACTCGGCGGAGAACGTGAAGGCGCTGGAGACCGCCAAGGGCCTGCTGGACGCCAAGGCCGCGTCCACCGCGCTCGACCCGGCGAACTCCTACAACAACATGCAGGCCGCGTTCACGTCCGGCGAGGTCGCCATGGTGATCAACGGCCCGTGGTCGGTGGCCGACTACCTCAAGGGCGCCGCGTTCACCGACGCCGCCAACCTGGGCATCGCTCCCGTCCCCGGCGACACCGCGGGCAAGGGCTCCGCGCCCGTCGGCGGCCACGACTACGTGATCCGGCAGGGCACCAAGGCCAAGGACTCGTCGATCAAGTTCATCGCCTGCATGAGCAGCGTCGAGTCGCAGGTCCAGGTCGCCAAGGAACTGGGCCTGCTGCCCACCCGCAAGTCCGCCTACGAGAACGCGGACGTGAAGTCGAACGCGGTCGTGTCGGCGTTCGAGCCGGTCGTCACCGCCGCCCACCCGCGCGCGTGGATCCCCGAGGGCGGGCAGCTGTTCGACCCGCTGAAGATCGCCTACGCGGACGTGCTGGCGGGCAAGAAGGACGCCAAGACGGCGCTGGACGAGGTCGCCAAGGCCTACAAGGACACCGTCGTCCCCGAGTACACCGTCGGCTGACCGACCCTCGCGGCGCCCGGCTCGCACGTGGGCCGGGCGCCGCGGGGCAGCGAAGGGAGACTTCGGTGCGCAGGTTCCTGGACCGGCACTGGTACGCGTACGCGATGGTGCTGCCGGTCGTGGTGGTCATCGCGGTGCTGGTGCTGTTCCCGCTCGCCCAGGGCGTGTTCTTCACCTTCACCAACATCAACGAAGGCAACATCGCCAACCCGATCCTCGACCGGCCGGCGTCCTACGTCTCCGTTGGCCTCGACAACTACCTGAAGATCCTGTCCGGCGACGCGAGCTACGGCGCGTTCTGGTCGACGCTCGTGCGCACGCTGGTCTGGACGTTCGGCTGCGTGTTCTTCCACTACACGATCGGCCTCGGCCTGGCGCTGCTGCTCAACCGCCAGGTGCGCGGACGGTCGGTCTACCGGGTGCTGCTGATCCTGCCGTGGGCGGTGCCCGCGTTCATCAGCGCGTTCGCGTGGAAGTACATGTTCAACGCGCAGTACGGGATCATCAACCAGTTCCTGCGCTTCCTCGGGCTGGACGACCCGCCGGTGTGGCTGGGCCAGTCCGACTGGGCGCTGGTCGCGGTGATCATCGTGAACGTGTGGCTAGGCGTGCCGTTCATGATGGTGGCGCTGCTGGGCGGGCTCCAGTCGATCCCCGGCGACCTCTACGAGGCGGCCGAGGTGGACGGCGCGACGCCGTGGCAGCGGTTCCGGAACGTGACGCTGCCGGGCTTGAGGTCCGTGTCCAGCACGGTGGTGCTGCTCGGCATCATCTGGACGTTCAACATGTTCGCGATCATCTACCTGATCACCGGGCCGAACCCGAACACCCGGATCCTGGTGACGTACGCGTTCGAGCGGTTCTTCTCCGGGGCGTCCCGGGACTTCGCGGTGGCGTCGACCTACGGCGTGCTGATCCTGTCCGTGCTGCTCGTGTTCGCGGGCGTGTACCGGCGCGCGCTGCGCAAGCAAGGCGAGGTGTGGTGATGACGGTCGAAGCGGCGTCGGTGAAGGTGGTCCAGCCGGAGCAGGTCGCGCGGCGGCGCCCGGAGCGGCTGCGGAAGCGCACGGACCGGTCGCGGTTGGCGAGCGTCGGGCTGCACGGCGCGTTGGTGGTGGCGTCGCTGATCGCGGTGTTCCCGGTGTTCTGGGTGCTGGTGACGTCGTTCAAGCCGGACGCGAAGGCCGTGGAGACCACGCCGAAGCTGGTGAACGACTCCAGCCTGGACAACTACGTGCGGATCCTCGCCGGCGACAAGGGCGACTTCCTGGCGTGGTTCGGGAACTCGGTGCTGATCGCGTTGATGACGACGGTGCTGGCGGTGTTCCTGTCGGCGACGACGGGGTACGCGGCGTCGCGGTTCCGGTTCCCGGGCAAGCGGTCGCTGATGCTGTCGTTCCTGGTCGTGCAGATGTTCCCGTTCGCGGTGTTGATCGTGCCGCTGTACAACATTCTGCTCGTGCTGGGGTTGCAAGGCACGTCGATGGGCCTGGTGCTGGTCTACTGCACGACCGCCGTGCCGTTCTGCACGTACATGCTGAAGGGCTACTTCGACACCATCCCGAACGACATCGACGAGGCCGGGCGGGTGGACGGCTTGTCGCCGTTCGGTGTGTTCTGGCGGCTCGTGCTGCCACTGGCCCGCCCGGGACTCGCCGTGACCGCGTTCTACGCGTTCCTGACGGCGTGGGGCGAGGTGGCGTTCGCGTCGGCGTTCTTGTCGGCGGCGGACGAGTCGAAGACGCTGGCGGTCGGCTTGCAGGTGTTCGTGCAGCAGAACCGGACCGAGTGGGGTCACCTGGCGGCGGCGTCGATCCTGGTGGCGATCCCGGCGATCATCGTGTTCTACCTGGTGCAGCGGTTCCTGGTGACCGGCCTGGCGTCAGGTGCGGTGAAGGGCTGAGCGGTGTGGGGCCTCCTGGCGCGGAGGCCCCCACTCAGACCTCGATGACCTCGACGATCGATTCCAGGCCGCCGGACGCGTGGTGATCAGCCACGGCGGCGCTCCCACGGGTCGTCATCCCCGATGCGATCTTCGTTGCCGAAGAACTCGTCCGCTTCCGCGCGCATCTGCGCGTAGTCGACCCTCGGCAACGGCATGAGCCGTTCGATGACCTCGTCCGTGGCCAACCGCCGCCTGGGCGTCGGCGGGTGGAGTTCCATGACCACGTCCCCGTCGCGCACGACGTGGTAAGTCTCGCCCGTCTCGACGGCTTCGATGACCTCGGCGGGGTTGTCGATGAACTCCCGTTGGCTGATGACCTTCACACCGGCAAGGTTAGGGACCGCCTGCGCCGCCGTCCAGGAGCGATACCGCTGGTCAAACGCCTGCTGACCAGCCTCGATCAGGTGACGGCACCCCGCCGCGCGCCGGTGCCGTCCTCGGCTGAACCGATCCGGAATTAGACCAATCCACCTGTTCCCGTAAGCGCTTGCAATCCCTAACGTTGCCGCAAAGCTTGGTAGTGAAAGGTGCGTGGCATGGCAGAGGTCGCTTATCTCAAGGCTTCGCGGATCTTCTCCGGCAACCCGCCGGTCCGCGCGGTCGACGAGTTGTCGTTGGACGTCACCGACGGCGAGTTCCTGGTTCTGGTCGGTCCGTCCGGCTCCGGCAAGTCGACCGCGCTGCGCATGCTCGCGGGTCTGGAGGACGTGGACGAGGGCGCCATCCACATCGGTGGCAAGGACGTCACCAACGTCCCGCCCAAGGGCCGTGACATCGCGATGGTGTTCCAGTCCTACGCGCTGTACCCGCACATGACGGTCGCGGAGAACATGGGCTTCGCGCTCAAGCTCCGCGGCGTCAACAAGCTCGAGGTCAAGGAGAAGGTCGCCGAGGCGGCCAAGATGCTCGACCTCGAGAAGTACCTGGACCGCAAGCCGAAGGCGCTGTCCGGCGGTCAGCGGCAGCGTGTCGCGATGGGCCGCGCGATCGTCCGCGAGCCCTCCGTGTTCCTCATGGACGAGCCGCTGTCCAACCTGGACGCGAAGCTCCGCGTGGAGACCCGCGCGAACATCGCCGCCCTCCAGGCCCGGCTCGGCACCACCACGATCTACGTCACGCACGACCAGGTCGAGGCCATGACCATGGGCCACCGGGTCGCCGTGCTCAAGGACGGCCTGCTCCAGCAGTGCGACACCCCGCGCGCGCTGTACGACAAGCCGGCCAACGCGTTCGTCGCCGGGTTCATGGGCTCGCCCGCGATGAACCTGAAGACCGTGCCGCTGACGTCGGAGGGCGCGAAGCTCGACGGCATCGTGGTGCCGCTGGAGCGCCGCATGATGGACAAGGCCGCCGGTGAGGGCCTGTCCGAGGTCACGTTCGGCATCCGGCCCGAGTCGCTGGACATCGTCAGCTCCTCGGAGCAGGGCATGGAGATGACCGTCGAGCTGGTCGAGGAGCTGGGCGCGGACGCGCTCATGCACGGCTCGGTCCGCATCGGCAACGTGCCCGAGCGGTTCGTGGTCCGCGTGGACGGCCGCACGCCGCCCACCCTGGGCCAGACCGTCAAGGTCGCCGTCCGTGACGCCAGCGAGGTCCACCTGTTCCACCCGGAGTCGGGTCACCGCCTCACCGACTGACGTCCGATTCGCACACCACAGGGGCCATCTCCGTCCACACGGAGGTGGCCCCTGTGGTGTGGCCTGTGGTGCGAGGAACACCCGGTCGGTGGACATGTCGGTCGCGGAGCGTTCTAAACTGAACTCGACAACGGTTTCCATTGCCTGTGCGTCCGCCTGTCGAGGAGTGCTCTGATGACTGTCCGCAACGCGTTGCTCGGCGCGGTGGCCGCCGCGACCGCCGTCGCCCTGACCGCCTGTGGCGTCCAGGACACCCCCGCCCAGGACAACGGCAAGATCAAGGTCGTCGCCTCCACCAACGTGTGGGGCAGCGTGGTCAAGGCGGTCGGCGGTGACGACGTCGAGGTCACGGCCATCATCGACGACCCGTCCGGCGACCCGCACTCCTACGAGAGCAAGCCCGCCGACCTGGCCGCGGTGCGCGACGCCAAGCTCGTCATCTTCAACGGCGGCGGCTACGACGACTTCTTCGCCAAGCTCCTCGGCTCCGACACCGAGTCCGCCAAGAAGATCGAGGCGTTCCCGCTGTCCGGCAAGGCCGACGGGCACTCCGAGCCCGAGACGTCCGCCGAGCCCGAGACCGGCGAAGCGGGCCATGAAGAAGGCCACGAAGAGGGCCACGACCACGCCGTCAACGAGCACGTCTGGTACGACTTCTCGTCCGTCCGCAAGGTCGCCGACCAGGCCGCCGCCGACCTCGGCGCGATCGAGCCGGGCAAGAAGGCCGCGTTCGAGGCCAACGCCAAGGACTTCGGCGCCAAGCTGACCGCCCTTGAGCAGCGCGTCGAGGGCAAGGGCGCAGGCAAGAAGGTCATCGCGACCGAGGCCGTCGCCCACTACCTGCTCGACACCGCCGGCGTCGAGGACGTCACGCCCGAGTCGTTCGCCGAGGCCGTGGAGAACGAGACCGACATCCCCGCCGCGGCGCTCGCCGACGTCACCCGCCTGATCGAGCAGAAGCAGATCGTCGCGCTGGTCAACAACGCGCAGACGGAGAACGCGGGCACCCGGCAGGTCGTGGACAAGGCCAAGGCCGCGGGCGTGCCGGTCACCGAGGTGACCGAGACGCTGCCCGAGGGCGCCACGGGTTACCTTGACTGGATGACGAAGCAGGTCGACTCGCTGGTGGGGGCGCTCGGCGCATGAGAGTTCCCGGCACGACAGCCCCCCAGGTGGCGGACCGGTCCACGCGCGCCGCGGTCGCGTTGCGCGGCGCGCGCCTGTCCTACGGCGATCGGGTGCTGTGGGACGGGCTGGACCTGGACGTCGCCCCGGGTGAGTTCGTGGCCGTGCTCGGACCGAACGGCTCGGGCAAGACCAGCCTCATCCGGGTGCTGCTCGGCCTCCAGCCGCTGTCCTCCGGCACCGTGCGCGTCGCGGGCGGCAACCGGCGCATCGGCTACATCCCGCAGCAGCGGGCGATCGACGTCAGCCTCACCCTGCGCGGCCGTGACCTCGTCGGCTTCGGCCTGGACGGGCACGGCTGGGGCATCGGCTGGCGGAACCGGAAGGAACGCCGGGCCAGGGTGGACGCCGCGCTGGAGTCCGTCGGCGCGATGCGGTACGCCGACGAGCCGATCGGCCTGCTCTCCGGCGGCGAGCAGCAGCGGTTGAGGGTGGCGCAGGCCCTGGTCGGCGACCCCGAGGTGCTGCTCTGCGACGAGCCGCTGCTCTCGCTCGACCTCGCCCACCAACGCGTGGTCAGCGACCTGATCGACGCCCGGCGCCGCGCCGCGGGCACGGCCGTCCTGTTCGTCACGCACGAGATCAACCCGATCCTCCCGCTGGTCGACCGGGTGCTGTACCTGGTCGAGGGCCGGTTCCGGATCGGCTCGCCCGCCGAGGTGATGACCTCGCGGACGTTGACCGAGCTCTACCGGACGAACGTCGAGGTGGTCCGCGTGCGCGACCAGATCCACGTGGTCGGCGCGCAGCACGTGTGCGAAGACGAGCCGCACCACGTGGCGGATGAGGGCTGATGGAGAACTTCCTGGACCTGGACATCACCCTGGACGTGTTGCGCTACGTCCAGCCGATGCTCATCGCGGGCGCCCTGCTCGGGCTGCTGGGCGGGCTGCTCGGCCCGCTCATCGTCACCCGCAAGATGGCGTTCGCCGTGCACGGCACGAGCGAGTTGGCGTTCACCGGCGCCGCGGCGGCCCTGCTGATCGGGATCGGCGTCGGGTACGGCGCGCTGGCCGGGTCGGTCATCGCCGCCCTGCTGCTGGGGCTGTTGAGCACGCGTGACTCGGACCGCGACTCGGTGATCGGCGCGATCCTGGCGTTCGGCCTCGGCCTCGGCGTGCTGTTCCTGGCGCTGTACGAGGGACGCGCGGCGAACAAGTTCGGCCTGCTGTTCGGGCAGGTGGTGAGCGTCGGGTCGGCGGACCTGTGGCTGCTCGTCGTCTCGTCGGTGGCCGTGCTGGTGGTGCTGGCGCTCATCTACCGGCCGCTGCACTTCGCCAGCGTGGACGCGGCCGTGGCGACGGCGCGCGGTGTGCCGGTGCGGACGTTGTCGGTGGTGTTCGCGGTCCTGGTGGGCATCGCGGTGGCGTTGAGCGTGCAGCTGGTCGGCGCACTGCTCGTGCTGTCCCTGATGATCACGCCCGCGGCGGCGGCGACCCGCGTCACCGCCAGCCCGCTCAAGGCGACCCTGTTGGCCGTCGTGTTCGCCGAGGTGTCCGTGCTCGGCGGGATGGTGCTGTCGCTCGCGCCCGGCCTGCCGGTGAGCGCCTTCGTGACCGCCGTGTCGTTCCTGATCTACCTCGTCTGCCGGCTGACGAGCGGCAAACGGGAAAGAGTGCGATAACACGTTTGGCACCGGCCGTGAGCGGGTACACGGCCACCAGGGGGCACCCTGGCCCGCTGCCTGATGCGGGCTGTGCGGAGACTGGTGCCATGCGACGCATGATCACGCCCGTGGACCACCGCCGTCGCGGTGGTGCTTCCGGCCGTGACCGTGGGCGTCGTGCGGCCGGCGCCGGGCACTTATGCCGAGCGGGTCACCCCGGCTCAGGCCGAGCGGGACGCCCCGGCTTCCCGTCCCACGGAGGCTTCCTGGCCGACGGAGTCGTCCACCGGGGCGTCGACCCGCGGCGCGGGCAGCAGCCGGATCTCGCCACCGGCCACCCGGACCTGGTTCCGGCCGTTCTCCTTGGCCGCGTAGAGCGCGGCGTCCGCGCAGTGCTGCGCGTCCATCAGGTTGTCGCCGTTGTCCGGCAGCACGGCCACGCCGATGGACGCCGAGATGGCGCGCACCTCCGGCCCCTCCGGCGTCAACGGCAGGTTCCGGCCGCGCAGGGTTACCGTGTTCCGGTGCTTGTCGGTGGTCATCACGGACATCTCGCCGATCGCCTCGCGGACCCGTTCCGCGATGGCGGTGCCCTGTGCCAGGCCCGTGTCGGCCAGCACCACGACGAACTCCTCGCCGCCGTCCCGCCCGGCCACGTCGCCCGGCCGCAGCTTCTCCCGCAGGATCCGGCCCACCTCGGCCAGCACCGCGTTGCCCGCCGGGTGGCCCCACGTGTCGTTGATCCGCTTGAAGTGGTCCAGGTCGATGGCCAGCACGGTCACCGGCTGGTTGTCGTGGCGGCACCGGTCGGTGAGCCTGCCCCCGTACTCGGCCAGGCCGTTGGTGTTGAGCAGCCCGGTGCGGTAGTCGGTGTGCGCGTCCTCGGCCAGCCGCGCCTGCGCCTGCTCCTGCTCCCGCAGCAGCCGTTCGAGGTGCGCCCGCCGTTGCGCGGCGTGGTAGAGCAGCGAGTTGACCAGGATCACCGGGAACACCAGCAGCAGCGGACCCACCCAGTGCGTGGTCATCAGCATGCCGAGCACGGCGCCACCGCCGAGCGTGGTCAGCTCCAGCATGTTGTCCGCCCGGGAGCCCAGGAACTCCTTGATCCGGGTGTGCGGGGTGACGATCTTCAACGCGATGGCGATGTTCATGCCCTGCGCGCCCCAGTTGACCACCGCGGCCACCAGGAGCACCAGCACCAGGCCCAGGTCGGCCGGGATGCGGCCGGTGGCCAGCAGCGACAGGCCGGACACGTGCACCACGGCCCACGCCAGCATGGTGCCGCCGAGGATGCTCGCGGAGCTGAACACGAACCGGTACGGCTGCCGCCGCGCGATCGGCTGGATCAGGATCCGCATCCAGATCGTGGCGAGCACGGCCAGCGCGCCGGGCAGTGCGATGGCGGCGGCGAACGTCCACACGGACGTCAGGTCGATGTGCGGCCCGGCCGACTCGTTGCGCCGCGACTCCTCGGCCCGGCGGACGATCATCAGGTGCACGGTGATGGCGAACATGACCGCGCCGAACCGCAACCAGTCGGCGTTCGACACCGAGCCGAGGGTGGTGAGCAGCCAAATGGCCGCCGCCGCTACCGCCGATTCGATCAGGAAGAAGTAGCCGAGGGCGGCCGGTCGCAACGTCCAGAGATCCCAGTTGCGAATCGAGGGCCGGCCGACTGCCGCAGAAGCCTTCTGGTCAGTCAAACTGTTCTTCACCACGACCCCCTACCCTCTGCACGGCGTCGCATGGCGTACGCCGTTCGCAGCGGCACGTCCGTGCCCGAGAAGTGCAAGGAGGTGTTCGTCATGCGCAACCGCGACATGTGACACCACTCCCTCCATCCCCGGACCGAATGTTCACCGTACGTGCCCGCTGGCTAGCGGGCCGCAGCCGAGGGGACCTTCATGTTTGACAATCGCGATATGTGATGACTCCGTTTCAGATCACCACCGCCTTCGTGTCGTTTCGGGCGCGGGCCCGTCGCCAGGCTACGGCCGCCTGGGTGGCGAGCAGTAGCCCGATGCCGCCCGCACCCGCGATCGTCGCGGTCACCGAACCGATCGAATGCGCCACGACACCGGCCACCGCCATACCGCCGCCCTGCGACGAACGCAGAGCGGCACGGCCGATGCCGTACGCCCGACCTCTGTAGGCGTCGGGCAGGATGCGCATCCACGCCGAGCGTGCGGGCGTGTGGTACGCACCGGCCATACCGGCGATGACCAGCAGAGCGATGGTCCAGGTCAGGTTCGGGTGCAAGACGAACATGACCAGAGGGGCCAAGGACAGTATGGCGAGCGGCCCGATCAGCCGCTCGCGTTTGGCCGGATCACGCACCAACCTGAAGAGCACGGCCACGCCGAGGACGTTGGCGGCGGGCTCGATGGCCAGGATCAGGCCGACAGCCCAGATCGCGTCCAGACTCGCCGCCAGGGGCACGGCGAGTCCCTCGGGAACCATGGCGAAGCCGGCCAGCAGGCGCATGCCCATCAGGCTGCGCAGCCGCGGCTCGGTGACCAGGAGCGTGAACGCGCCCTTGGGGCCTTCGGGGTCCCGATGCGCGCCGAGCGGGTCGGCCGCGGGCCGGTGCTTGACGGAGGTCTGCACCAGGATTGCCACCCATATGAACGTGGCCGCGTCGATCGCGAGCGCCAGGTTGGGGCCGGCGCCGATGACGAGGAACCCGGCTGCTGCGAGACCAACCATCTGGGCGACGTCCACGGACGTGCCGAACAACGCCACGCCGTCGTCGTAGCGCTTCTCCGGCAGCACGTGGGGGAGGCTCGCCTCCTGGGCGGCCAGGAACGGCGACGAGATCATCAGGACCACGACCAGCAGCACGATCATGATCCACAACGGCGTGCCGGGCACGGCCATGAGAGCGACCAGGGCGGCCTGCAACCAGGCGCAGACGACCATCACCGTGCGGCGCGGGAACCGGTCCGCGAGCCAGCCGAGGAGCGGGCCGGAGATCAGCGGCGGGAACAGCGTCAACGACCACGTGAGGGCCGTCCACGCCGGTGACCCGGTGCGTTCGAACACCAGGAGTGACAGCGCCACGGCGGCGAGCTGGTCGCCGAACGTCGACACGGTCGAGCCGATCCACATGCCGCGGAACTCGCGGTTGCCCACGAGGGCGCGGATGGTCCCCCCGGAAGTCACAACTCCCCCAGGTTGCTCGGCCCCGATGAGTGAGTCACGTTACCCCCACCCGAAGTAACAATTCCCTCGGTTAGCACGGTAGAAGCTGCCGGATGTGCAATCTCTGTCCTACCACACTGTGTACCCGAACGGAGCAGGTCGGTTACATAAAGTAGTTACAACTGCGAAAAATCGACCACTTATTCTTGACAGTTGACGGTAGGTGACACGGCGTGAGCAATCCTCGCCTACCCTACGTCGAACGGGTCACCATTGGGGTCCGGGGTGGCTCGTCCGACCGGGCGAGCGCGTTACCTCATGTCGCCGAGCGGCGCGGGTCGGCCAGTGCGTCAATTGTGGAACAACACCGGCTTGTCGATCTTCAGAACTGGTAGTAGAGGAACGGGCTGAACGTGCCGCTCGCCACCAGCACGGCCGCGTAGCCGACACCCGCGGTCATCAGCGAGACCCTGGCCGCGGTGGCGATCCGGTCCCGGGAAGACTCCAGGTAGGGCCCGGTGACCGGGTGATGGGGCAATACCACGATCGCGAGCGCGACCAGCAGCAGCACAATGCGCTGATTGGTCGCCGCGGCGGCGACGGCTTCGGTCAACCCGCTGAAATCCGGCACCAGCATGTGACCGAGGATTGTGAACGCCGTGCCGAGATCGGCGGACCGGAAGAACACCCAGCCGATTACCACCAGCAACATGGTCAAGATCCGCCGGGCAATTCGGGTACGCGTGGTGATCGGCGCGGAATCCCAGCCGAAACGGCGCTCCAGCACGAGCAGCCCGCCGTGGAACAAACCCCACACCAGGAACGTCCAGTTGGCGCCGTGCCAGAAACCGGTGAGCACGAAAACGATCGTGAGGTTCCGGTACGTCTGGCGCACGCCGCCGCGGTTGCCGCCGAGCGGGATGTACACGTAGTCGCGGAACCAGCGCGACAGCGACATGTGCCAGCGGCGCCAGAACTCGGTGACGGTCACCGAGGAGTACGGGCGGGCGAAGTTCTCCGGCAGCCGGAAGCCGAGCATCCGGCCCAGTCCGATCGCCATGTCGGAGTAGCCGGAGAAGTCGAAGTAGAGCTGGAGCGTGTAGCCGATCGCGCCGAGCCAGGCGACGGCCGTGGTCATCTCGTCCGCGGGGGTGGCGAAGCAGGCGTCGACCATCGGCGCGATCGAGTCGGCGATGATCACCTTCTTGCACAGGCCGAGGGCGAACCGGGGGAAGCCGGCCGCGACGTCGTCCCAGCGGTGCATGCGCGGCTGCGGCAGCTGGTCGGCGATCTCCCGGAAGCGCACGATCGGGCCGGCGACGAGCTGCGGGAACATCGCGATGTAGGTGACGAACGCGACCGGGTCGCGCAGGGCCGGCCGTTCGCCCCGGTACACGTCGACCACGTAGGAGATGTGGTGGAACGTGTAGAAGGAGATGCCGATCGGCAGGGCGAGTTCGAGCACCGGCAGGTCGGCCCCTACGACGGCCGCGATGTCGTGCAGCTGCGAGGTGGCGAACCCGGCGTACTTCCAGACCAGCAGGACGCCCAGGTTGACCGCGATCGAGCCGACCAGGACCAGCCGCCGGTCGCCGGGCGCGTCCGGCTCCAGCCGCCATCCGGCCAGGTAGTTGACCGTCATGCAGACGAGCAGCAGCACCGTCGTCCCGCCCGCGCCGGACACGTAGAACAACAGGCTCGCCACCGCGACCACGCCGTTGCGCCAGGTCCTGGGCATGACGAGGACGGCCGCGAGCACGACCGGAAGGAAGAACCACAGGAACAACGGGCTGGCGAAGGACATCGCCGCAGACCCTATCCGCCGCCGATGCGCCCTGAGGCCGACTTCACCACAAACCGCCCCACCTCACACCCCACCCGCGAGTCCTACGTTCGCGTCGCGTGAGTCCTACGTTCGGAACACCCGAGTTCAACGTTCACGCGCGGGCGTCTGGAGTTGTCCACAGGCGCGCTTCGCGCGGCCCGGATTGTCGGTCCCCTCTGGCAAGATCAAAGCAGGGGTCCCCTTGGCGGGGACCCCTGCGGAGCAAGCAAGCGATCGGGTGTTCGCGGCGATCGCGATCCGTTCCTCGGCCGATGGCGAACCGCTGTGACGACGGGCCGGGCGGCGGCACGGGTGGGGCACAGGCGGGTGGTGCGGTGTGCACCTGCCCGGCTCGGCGGCGCGTTCCGCCACCGATGACCGGTCCTCCGGCTCACACCGACGACCCGGCACGCCTCGGCCGTTCCGACACCGCGCGCCACAAGACCAAGACCAGACCAGACCAAGCCTGCCGTGGCCGCTCAGGCGTCCCGACCCCACCAACCCGAACGGGCCGGGACTGCTGCGGAGCAAGCGCTCGCGTGTTCCGGCGCCTGGGTCAGGGGCGGACCTCGAGGCGGCGGCGGCGGGCGATTTCGGCCAGCACGACACCGGCGGCGACGGAGGCGTTCAACGACTCCACGCCGGCGGACATCGGGATGGACACCGTCTGGTCGCACGTCTCCTTCACCAGACGTGAGAGGCCCCGGCCCTCGGAGCCGACGACGACCACCAGCGGACCGGTCGCCAGCTCCAGGCCGTCCACGTCCACGTCGCCGTCCGCGTCCAGGCCGACGATCATCAGCCCGGCGTCGGCCCACTCCTTCAGCTGACGCGTCAGGTTCGTCGCCACCGCGATCGGAATCCGGGCCGCCGTGCCGGCACTCGTCCGCCACGCCACCGCCGTGATGCTCGCGGACCGCCGCTGCGGCAGCACGACCCCGTGCGCCCCGAACGCCGCCGCCGACCGCACGACCGCACCCAGGTTCCGCGGGTCCGTCACGCCGTCCAACGCCACCAGCAACGGCGGGATGCCGGACTCGTTCGCGATCTTCAGCAGCTCACGCGGCTCGGCGTACTCGTACGGCGGCACCTGGAGCCCGAGCCCCTGGTGCATCGCGCCACCGGTGATCCGGTCCAGCTCACCGCGCTGCACCTCCAGCACGGAGATGCCACGCGTAGCGGCCAGCTGCACCGCCTCGGCGACCCGGTCGTCCGCGTCGATGCCCAGCGCCACGTACAGCGCCGTCGCCGGGATACCGGCACGCAGGCACTCGACCACAGGGTTGCGCCCGGCGACCGTCTCCGGCCCGTTCTCCGCGGCCCTGCGCCGCTGCGTCCGGGCCTGGTCGGCCTTGGCGGCCGCACTGGCCCGCTTGTACGCGGGGTGGTTGGGTCGTTCGACCGCCTTGGGCGTCGGGCCCTTGCCGTGCAGGCCCTTCGGCTTCTGCCCGCCGGACCCGACGACCGCGCCTTTCTTGGAGCCGGGGTTGCGCATGGCGCCCCGGCGCTTGGAGTTACCAGCCACGAGCTCAGTCGTCCTTCAAAGTCCACAACGGACCGTCGGGGGTGTCCTCGACGGCGATACCGGCCAGGAGCAGGTGATCGCGCAGCACGTCCGCGCGCGCGAAGTCCCTGTCCTTTCGGGCCTGCGACCGCTCTTCCAGCAGCCGCTCCACCAGCACGCCCAACGCGTGTCTGCCCGCGCCGCCGGCCGCGGCGTCATGCCACTGCGGCGACAACGGGTCCAACCCGAGCACGGCGGTCATCGCCCGCACCGACTCGGCCGCGGCACGCGCGTCCATGTCGTCACCGGACTCCAGCGCGGTGTTGCCCTCACGCAGCCGCTTGTGGATGGCGGCCAACGCGCCCGGCGTGCTGATGTCGTCGTCCATCGCCGCCACGAACGCGGGCGACATGTCGCCTTCCGCGCCGACGACCCCGGTGCGCTCGACCACGCGCCGCAGGAACGACTCGATCCGCCGGTACGCGGACACCGACTCGTCCAACGCCTCGGGCGAGTACTCGATGTGCGACCGGTAGTGCGGCCCCACCAGGTAGTACCGCAGCTCGGGCGCGCGCACCCGCTCCAGCATCGTCGGGATCGCCACCGTGTTGCCCAGCGACTTCGACATCTTCTCGCCGCTGAGCGTGACCCACGCGTTGTGCATCCAGTACCGGGCGAACCCGTCGCCGGCGGCCCGCGACTGCGCCTGCTCGTTCTCGTGGTGCGGGAAGATCAGGTCGATGCCCCCGCCGTGGATGTCGAACGTCCCACCGAGGTAGGTGGTCGCCATCGCCGAGCACTCCAGGTGCCAGCCCGGCCGGCCCGGACCCCACGGCGTCGGCCACGACGGCTCGCCCGGCTTCGCCGCCTTCCACAGCGTGAAGTCGCGCGGGTCGCGCTTGCCGGTCGCGGCGGACTCGCCCTGGTGCACCTCGTCCAGCTTCTGCCCGGACAGCGCCCCGTACTCGGGGAACGACTTGACCGAGAAGTACACGTCACCCTCGGACGCGTACGCGTGGCCCTTCCCGATCAGCCGGTCCATCAGCTCGACCATCTGCGTGATGTGCCCGGTGGCGCGCGGCGAGTACGAGGCGGGCAGGCAGCCCAACGAGTCGTAGGCGTAATCGAACGCCCGCTCGTGCTGGTACGCCCACTCCCACCACTCGACGTCGTTCTCGGCCGCCTTGGCGACGATCTTGTCGTCGATGTCCGTGACGTTGCGCACCAGGTGCACGGTCGAGCCGTCCCGCGCCAGCCAGCGGCGCAGCACGTCGAAGTTGAGGCCGCTGCGCACGTGCCCGATGTGCGGAACGCCCTGCACCGTGGCCCCACAGACGTAGATCGACGCCGTTCCGCTGACCTGCGGGACGAACTCCCGCATGGACCGGGTCGCGGTGTCGAAGAGGTGGAGGCTCACGTGAAGATGGTACGGGCGGTGACCAGCGGGGGTTGAGTCGCCCGGTCAGATGTGCTTGCGGAGCACCTGGAGCAGAGCCTCCGGCCGGCTGCCCGTCGGGAGCGGTTCGACGATCTCCACCGCGCAGCCGACCGCTGCCGCGCCGCCGTCGGCCTCGGGACTGTCGCCGATCATCAGCGCCTCGGTCGGGTGCACGCCCAGCCGGTCGCAAGCGATGCGGAAGAGCTTCGGGTCCGGCTTGACGAAGCCCTCCTGGTAGGAGAGCACGTACTCGTCCACCCGGTTGTCAACGCCGTGACGTGCGAAAACAGCCCGGATGTCCCAGGCGATGTTGCTGACGACCGCGGTCGGGAGCTCGGTGCCCAACGCCTGCGCGGTGTCCTGGTAGGGCTGCCAGAACGGCGGGCTGCACAGGTCGGCGTAGAACCGCGCCGGATCCTTGGCGCCCGCCTTCGCGAGGACCGCGAGGTGCATCTCACGGTGCGCGTCGGGGTCGAGGTCCCGGCGTTCCCACTGCTCCGGGTCGATGTCCAACTCCGGGTCCAGGCCGACGGGCGCGGTGAGCGCGCGCATCAGCCCGGCGTGGGCGGCCAGCGTGTCGTGCTCCAAGCGGAACAGGGTGCCGGAGAAGTCGAAGAGCACGGCGCGGATCGTCACGAAACGCACGCTAGTGGGTCGGCGAAGGGGAAATCGCGTGATGCCGGAGAACCGAGACCAGGCTCACCGGGATGGCCGAACGACCGCGATGTCGATCAGCTGGTCGATCAGGAAAGCGGCACCAGAAGTGCGGTGGCCACCGCTGCGATGCCCTCACCGCGACCGGTCAGACCGAGCCCGTCGGACGTCGTGCCGCTGATCGACACCGGACCGCCTACCGCCTCGGACAGCACCTTCTGCGCCTCGTCACGGCGCGTGCCGATCTTGGGGGAGTTCCCGATGACCTGGACGGCCGCGTTGCCGACCTGGTAGCCGGCCTCCTCGACCAGCCGACGTGCCTCGGCCAGGAACTCGACGCCGTGCCGGCCGGACCACCGCGGGTCGCTCGTGCCGAACACCGCGCCCAGGTCGCCCAGGCCGGCGGCGGACAGCAGCGCGTCGCACAGGGCGTGCGCGGCCACGTCGCCGTCGGAGTGACCGGCGCAACCGTCCACGTCGTCCCAGCGGAGGCCGGCCAGCCAGCACTCGCGGCCCCGTTCCACCTGGTGCACGTCGGTGCCGATGCCCACCCTGGGGATCACGGTGCTCCTCCGGTTCCGGTCAGGATCGCCTCGGCGACCGCCAGGTCGAACTTCGTGGTGATCTTCATGGCGTCCTGGTGGCCGGGAACCGTGACGACCGGCACACCGAGCCGTTCCACCAGGCCCGCGTCGTCCGTGGCGTGCAGGCCGGACCGGTGGGCGCGCAGCAGGACGGCCGCGTCGAAGCCCTGGGGGGTCTGCACGATGCGCAGCGACGCCCGGTCGGGTGTGGCGACCACCACGCCGCCGTCGTCGACCTGCTTCACCGTGTCCGCGAGCGGCAGCACCGGGATGACGGCCGGGTGACCCGCGGCGACGGCGTCCACCACGGCCTTGACCACGGCCGGCGGGGTGAACGCGCGGGCCGCGTCGTGCACCAGCACGATCGTCGCGTCGGGCATCTCACGCAGCGCGTGCGTCAACGCCAGGCGCACCGAATCCGACCGCTCGGCGCCGCCGGCCACGACGTGCACCGCCCCGCCGGCTGGGGCCGACGGGGCGGTGACTGTCTTCACAATGTCTCGCACAACATCCACATCGGACGGGGGTGCGGCGATCACGACGTGCTGCACGCAGCCGGAGTCAAGCAGGCCGCGCACCGCACGCACGAGCAGCGGAACGCCGTCGACCGGCACGAGCGCTTTGGGCATGCCATAGCCCAACCGCTCACCCCGGCCCGCCGCGGGCACGAGCGCGACCACACTCATGTTCGCGGTTTCCGTGTGTCGGGTGGACGATCAGGACGCGGTAGCCAGGACCTCGTCGAGGAGGACTTCAGCCTTGTCCTCGTCGGTGCCCTCGGCAAGCGCCAGTTCGCTAACCAGTATCTGTCGAGCCTTCGCCAGCATCCGCTTCTCACCAGCGGACAGTCCGCGATCCTTCTCGCGCCGCCAGAGGTCGCGCACCACTTCGGCCACCTTGTTCACGTCACCGGACGCGAGCTTTTCGAGGTTGGCCTTGTACCGCCGGGACCAGTTGGTCGGCTCCTCCGTGTGGGGAGCACGCAAGACCTCGAAGACCTTGTCGAGACCCTCCTGGCCGACGACGTCACGAACGCCCACGATCTCGGCGTTGTCGGCGGGGACGCGAACCGTGAGGTCGCCCTGGGCAACCTTGAGAACGAGGTACTTCTTTTCCTCGCCCTTGATCACACGGGTCTCGATTGCTTCGATGAGAGCGGCACCGTGGTGCGGGTAGACGACGGTCTCTCCGACCTTGAAAACCATGTGTCCTCTGCCCCTTTCGCTAACCCCATCCTAACACGCCGAGCAATCCCCTCTCCGGCCTGTTGAGATCAGTTCGCCCTGGTCAGCGCCGCGTGGGGGGTTGACAAATCACCCGGTCGCATGCAACGGCCGTCGTCGATCTTGCTCCACTGTGGACGTGCGTGGGACCTTCGCGCGACGCGCGCGTGGTGTCCGCGGGCCGGTCCGGGCGGGGTGCGAGCCCGCTGCCGGACCGGTGTGGGGACCGTGGTGGGGCGGGGCGTGGGCATGGCTGTGGGCGCGGTGGGGGAGTGGTGTGGGGCACCGCATGCCGCAGGTCCGAGGGCACCCCGTTAGGCTCCACCACTGGTGGTCGGACCCGCTACTACCGGGGACGACCCGCCTCGTCAGCACACCGGGAAGGATCCGAACAGCCGTGGGTCGCGCACTCCAGAAGTCCCCAGCGTCGCGCCGCCTGGCGGTCGTGGCCGCTCTGGCAACGGGCCTCGGCTTGGCCGCAGCGGGTTGCAGCGCAGGTCAGGTCACCCAGACGGACACCCAGGTGGCCGTCGTCAACGGTGCCGAGGGCCGAGCGGGAAACGTCACCGTCCGTGACGCGCAGCTGCTGTTCCCGGCGGCGCACGGCTCCTACGAGGAGGGCGACGACGCGCCGGTGATGGTCGTCATCGCCAACAACGGCACCACCCCGGACAAGCTGCTGGCCGTGACCAGCGACGCCGCGTCCCAGGGCGAGATCACCGGCGACTCGGTGCTGGAGGCCTCGTCGGCGATCCTCGGTGAGGCGGACGAGCACGACGCGGGCAACCACGCGACCACGACGACGGGCAAGCCGTCGGCGTCCGGTTCGCCGTCCGCGACCACCACGCCGTCCGTGCCCGGTTCGGTCTCCGGTTCCGTCTCGGGCTCAGCTACCCCGACGACGACCACGGGCTCGGCCGCGTCCGGCACGAGCTCGGCGTCGCCGTCCTCGGAGCACCACGGCACTTCCATCTCGCAGCCGCCGACGTCGTCGACGAAGCTGCCGTCGTCGGTGGACCCGTCCGAGCCGGGCGTGGTGAAGATCGTGCTGAAGGGCCTGAAGAAGAAGCTGCGGCCGGGCGAGACGATCCGGGTGACGTTCCTGTTCCAGAACGCCGGCGAGGTCACGCTGGACTTGCCGATCGGCGCCACCTCGGAACCGCGCCAGGACGCGCCCGCCGAGCACTGATCCACACCGGGCACCGACGGGCCGCACCGCGCGGAACACCGTCGGCCAAGCCCGACACGAACGCTTCGCAGGGGTCCCCGCCAAGGGGACCCCTGCTTTGATTTTGCCAGGTGGGACCGACAATTCGGCCGCAGCGGCGGTGGTCTGTGGACAACCTCGCGGGACCGCGCGGACGGACGGGCCGGGGTGGTCGGGGCCGGGCTGGTCGGGACCGGGCTGGTCGGGACCGGGCGATCTTCGCGCCGGGTTGTCGGGGGTGGCGGATAGCCTGCGGGGCGTGGCGAAGACAGCACGGGTGGCCAGGCCGACGTACCGCTGCGCCGAGTGCGGGCACGAGGTGGGCAAGTGGGTCGGGCGGTGCCCGGAGTGCCAGGCCTGGGGCACCGTGGAGGAGCGGGGGGTGTCGGCCGCGCCCCGCTTCCTCGCGGGCACGCCGAGCAGTGAGGCCCGGCCGATCGCCCAGGTCGACGTGGAGTCCGCGCGGGCCGTTTCCACCGGCGTGGGGGAGTTGGACCGGGTGCTCGGTGGCGGCCTCGTGCCCGGCGCCGTCGTCCTGCTGGCGGGCGAGCCCGGCGTGGGCAAGTCGACCTTGCTGCTGGAGGTCGCGCACCAGTGGGCGTCCTCGGTCGGCCGCTGCCTCTACGTCACCGGTGAGGAGTCGGCGGGGCAGGTCCGGCTCCGCGCGGACCGGACCGGCAACCTGCACGACGAGATCTTCCTGGCCGCCGAGAGCGACATCTCCGCCGTCCTCGGCCAGGTCGACGCGGTCAAGCCCAGCATGCTGATCGTGGATTCCATCCAGACCATGTCCTCACCGGTCGTCGACGGCGTCCCGGGCGGCGTCAGCCAGGTCCGCGCCGTCACGTCCGGCCTGATCGCGGTCGCCAAGGAACGCGGGCTGCCGGTCGTCCTGGTCGGCCACGTGACCAAGGACGGCTCGGTCGCCGGCCCGCGCGTCCTGGAGCACCTGGTGGACGTCGTCCTCCAGTTCGAGGGCGACCGGCACTCCAGCCTCCGCCTCCTGCGCGGCGTGAAGAACCGGTTCGGGCCGGCCGACGAGGTCGGCTGCTTCGAGTTGCGCGACGACGGCATCGCGGGCGTCCCCGACCCGTCCGGCCTGTTCCTGCACCGCCGCGACCAGGCGGTGTCCGGCACGGCCGTCACCGTCGTCGTGGAGGGCAAGCGGCCGATGTTGGGCGAGGTGCAGGCGTTGGTCACGCCCACCGCCCTGCCCGCCCCACGCCGCGCGGTGAGCGGGCTCGACTCGGCCCGGCTGGCGATGGTGCTCGCGGTGCTGGAGAAGCGCGGCAAGGTCCCGTTGGGCAACAAGGACATCTTCACCGCCACCGTCGGCGGGATGCGGCTCACCGAGCCCGCGGTGGACCTGGCGGTGGCGTTGGCGGTCGCCTCGGCCGCCACGGACCTGCCGTTGCCGCACGACCTCGTCGTCGTCGGCGAGGTCGGCCTGTCCGGTGAACTCCGCCGGGTCAGCGGCGTCGGCCGACGCCTCACCGAGGCCGCCCGGCTCGGCTACACCAAGGCACTGGTCCCGCCCGACGCCGGCCCGCTGCCCCCGGAGACGCGGGCGCTCGTCGCGCAGGACCTGCTGGAGGCGCTGCAACTGCTCAAGCTGATCAATTGACAACCTCCCCTCCCTGAACGGGGCGGGGATTTCCCGTCGGGCTCGCGCCCGGCAGTTCCTGCTTCTTCTCCCCGGGAAGGGAGGTTTCGTCGGATGCCTCGCCGACTAGCGTCGGGTCGGTCTTACCCCGGCTCCACAGGCTGTGACCGCCCGCCCGGCGGCCAGGATGTTGCGCGCGGCGTTCACGTCGCGATCGTGCGAAACCCCACAACCGGGGCAGGTCCACTCCCGCACCCCCAGCGGCAGCGTGTCCATCAGGTGCCCGCAGTCCGAGCAGGTCTTTGAGCTGGGCAGCCACCGGTCGACCACGACCAGGTCACGGCCGTACCAGTCGCACTTGTACTCCAGCATCGACCGCAGATCCGACCACGACGCGTCGGAGATCGCATGGGCCAACGACCGGTTGCGCAGCATGTTGCGGACCGCCAGATCCTCGATCACGACCAGTTGGTTCTCCCGGACGAGTCGAGTGGTCAGCTTGTGCAACAAATCCCGGCGGCGGTCGGCGATACGGGCATGGACACGAGCCACCCGCAGCCGGGCCTTCGCCCGGTTCGCAGAACCCTGCACCCTCGGGCAACGGCCGCGACCACACGATGTCCAACGGCCCGTCCATCTTCGCCAACGTCAGCCGCCCGTCGCGCCAGCGGAACGCCGACCGGGTGTACTCCGCCGACGCCCTGCCCCGCTTGCGGGACTTGAACCGCGGATAGCGGGACCGCTTCTCCCAGAACGCCGCGAACGCCGACTGCAAGTGCCGCAACGACTGCTGCAACGGCACCGACGACACCTCGTTGAGAAACGTCAGCCCTTCGGTCTTCTTCCACTCCGTCAGCAGCGCCGACGTCTGCACGTAATTCACCCGACGGTGCTCGCCGTACCACGCCCGCGTGCGGGCCTCCAACGCCCGGTTGTACACCACCCGCACACGCCCGAACGTACGCAGCAACTCCACTTCCTGCGCCGCGGACGGCGAGAAGCGGTACCGGAACGCCCGCTTCACCACCGACACCGACGACATGCCTCACACATTAACGCCCGGCAAGTGAGCCTCGCCGATGCGGCGAAAGCACCGGTTCCCTCCCCGGCGTGAACGCCGGGGTATTTACCGACAGGAACCCAGATGAGCACTGCGCCCGGTCCCTGAAAGCCAGGAAACCGGGCGCAGCAACACAAAACAACACCTACACGGTGGCTACCGCCGCGACCGACGTCGACGCCAGCAGCTGGGCGCAACGGATCAGGCCCAGGTGGCTGTACGCCTGCGGGTGGTTGCCCAGGGAACGCTCCGCGATCGGGTCGTACTCCTCGGGCAGCAGACCGGTGGGCCCGGCCGCGTCCACCATCTGCGCGAACAGCTCCTCGGCCTCGGTGCGCCGCCCGGTGAGCAGGTAGGCCTCGATCATCCACGCCGCGCACAGGTGGAAGCCGCCCTCGTCGCCCGGCAGGCCGTCGTCACGCCGGTACCGGTACACCGTCGACCCCGACCGCAGCTCGGCCTCGATCGCGGTCACCGTGGCCTGGAACCGGTCGTCCGTCGGGTCGATCAGACCCGACAGCCCGACGTGCAGCGACGCCGCGTCCAGGTCGTCACCGTCGTACGCCGTGGTGAAGGACTGCGCTTCGTCGCTCCACCCGTGCTTCAGCACGTCGTTGGAGATCGTGTCGCGCAGCACCGGCCACGACGGGTCGACGTCCCGCCCGTACGTCTCGGCCAGCCGCACCGCCCGGTCGAGCGTCACCCAGCACATCACCTTCGAGTACACGTGGTGACGCGGAGCGTGGCGCTCCTCCCAGATGCCGTGGTCCGGCTCGTGCCACCGGCGGGCGACCGCCTCGGCCATCGCCTGCACCATCCGCCAGTCCGGGTCGGTCAGCGAACCGCGCGCGGCGGCCAGCTGCACGACCAGGTCGACCACCGGACCGAACACGTCCAGCTGCACCTGCTGGTTCGCCAGGTTGCCGACGCGCACCGGCCGCGACCCGGCGTACCCGGGGAGCGTGTCGATGACGGCCTCGGCGCCCAGCATGGTGCCCTGCAACGTGTACAGCGGGTGCAGCCGCTCCGGGCCGGGCAGGGTCGCCAGGACCCCGTGCACCCACCCCAGGAACGACTCCGCCTCGCCGAGCGACCCGACCGACACCAGGGCCTGCGCGGTCAGCGCCGCGTCGCGCAGCCAGCAGTACCGGTAGTCCCAGTTCCGGATGCCGCCCAGCTCCTCGGGCAGCGAGGTGGTGGCGGCGGCCATGATCGCGCCGGTGTCGTGGTGCACCAGGCCCTTCAACGTCAGCGCCGACCGCAGCACCAGGTCCGACTCGACCCTCGGCAGCTTCAGCGTCGCCGCCCAGTCGGACCAGAAGGCGCCGGCCCGCGCGCGCCGCTCCGGCTCGCCCAGGGTGGCCTCGGACAGGTCGTCCGTGCCGCAGCGCAGCTCCAGCAGGATCGGCGCGCCCTCGCGGGGACGCACCACGGCGGTCGCCGTCTCCTGGATGCCGTCGGACGTGATCTGCCAGTCGACGCCCGGCGAGCGCAGCACCATCGGGTCCGAGGTGCCGACGACCCGCAGGCCGTCGCGCTCGCGCAGCAGCCGCACCGGCACCTGGCCGAACTCCGGCCGCGGCGCGAACGTGATCACCGCGTTGGTCGAGCCGGAGATGCGCCGCACCAGGTCGGTGCGGTGCGAGGCCAGCTCGTGGTCCAGGTAGTCCGTGACGAGCAGCCGCGACCAGCGGGTCTCCACGATCATCGTGCCCGGCACGTACCGCTGGCCCAGGGGCAGCGAGCCGTGCTCCGGCTTGATCGAGAAGTGGCCCGCGGCCGGTCCGCCGAGCAGGTCGGCGAACACCGCCGCCGAGTCCGGCTCCGGGTGGCACAGCCAGTTCAGCCGGGCGTCGGGGGTGAGCAGCGCCACCGAACGCTCGTTGGCCAGCATGGTGAGCCGCTCGATCGGCACGGCCTGGTCGCCGTGCAGCCACGCCCGCCGTTCCTCCAGCAGGAACGCCAGCACGGTGGCCACGTCGACGCTGTCCTCGACGTGGTACTCGGCCAGGGTCTCGCCGTCGCCGACCTTGATGCCGACGTCCGGCCCGCTGAGTCGGGCAAACGCTTTCTCGTCGGTCACGTCGTCACCGACGAATACGGCCGCTGTCGCCGACGCGCGGTGCCGCAGGACGTCCAGGGCGTTGCCCTTGTCCGTCTGCACCACGGCCAGCTCGATCACGGCCTTGCCCTCGGTGACCTGCACGCCGTCCCATGTCGATGGGCCGGTGCGCACGGCCTCCAGAACCCGCTCCCCCACGGCGGATTCCGCACGTCGCACGTGCACCGCGATGCTCGCGGGTTTGACCTCCAGTCCGACGCCTTCGTGGCCGTCGACGATGTCTTCCAGTTCGGTTTCCAGGCGGCGGTGCAGTGATCTCGCGTCCGCGTCCAGCGCGTGCACGAAACCGACGTCGAACTCGGATCCGTGCGAACCCACCAGGTGCACCTCGGACGGCAGCCGCGACAGTGTCGCCAGGTCGCGCAACGCGCGCCCGGAGATCACCGCGGCCGTCGTCTCGTGCAGACCGGCCAGCGAGCGCAACGCGCCCACCGACTCGGGCAGCGGACGGGCGTCCTCTGGGTTGGCCACGATCGGAGCCAATGTCCCGTCGTAGTCGCAGGCGACCAGCAGGCGCGGTGTGCGTGCCAGCTGCACGATCGCACGGCGAAGTTCGGCGGGGAGGGCCTCGGCGGTCAACGCCCCTCCTCAATGCTCGGTGGGACAGGTCGGGAATAACTTCTCTGAACTGATTCAGATCGTGGACTGCGTGCCCAAGGCATCAAGAAACGATCGAGCCCAACGGTCGACGTCGTGCGTGAGGACTTGGCGGCGCAGCGCGCGCATCCTACGGCGGCCTTCGGCGGGATCCAGCGTGAGGGCCGCGTCGAGCGCGTTCTTGACGCCGTCGAGATCGTGTGGATTGACCAGGAACGCGCTCGTGAGTTCGGCCGCCGCGCCGGCGAACTCGGAGAGCACCAGCGCGCCGCCGAGGTCGTAGCGCGTGGCGACGTACTCCTTGCAGACCAGGTTCATCCCGTCGCGCACGGGAGTCACCACCATGACGTCGGCGGCGCTCATGAACGCGGTCAGTTCGCGCCGGTTCACCGATTGGTGCAGGTAGTGCACGACCGGGTGACCCACGGTGGAGAACTCGCCGTTGATCCGGCCGACCGCCTGCTCGATCTCCCCCCGCATCTTCTTGTAGTGCTCGACGCGCTCGCGGCTGGGCGTGGCGAGCTGGACCATGGTGACCTCGCTCGGGTCGATCCGGCCGTCGGCGAGGAGTTCGTGCAGCGCGCGGAGGCGCACGTCGATGCCCTTGGTGTAGTCGAGCCGGTCCACCCCCAGCAAAATCTTCTTCGGATTCCCGAGGTCTTCACGAATTTGCTTCGCGTGCTTCTGCACTTCTTTGTCCCGCGCCAGCGCGTCGAGTCCGGCGGAGTCGATAGAGATCGGGAATGCCCCGACCCGAACGGTGCGGTCGCCGACCTGGACCACGCCGGGACGGGTGCGCACGCCGACCGCGCCGCGGCTCGGTTCCAGGCCGACCAGGCGGCGGGCCAGCCAGAGGAAGTTCTGCGCGCCGCCGGGCCGGTGGAAGCCGACCAGGTCCGCGCCCAGCAGGCCGCGGATGATCTCGGTGCGCCACGGCAGCTGCATGAACAGCTCCACCGGCGGGAACGGGATGTGCAGGAAGAAGCCGATCCGCAGGTCGGGGCGCAGCTCGCGGAGCATCGCCGGGACGAGCTGGAGCTGGTAGTCCTGCACCCACACCGTGGCGCCCTGCGCGGCCACCTTCGCGGTGACGTCGGCGAACCGCTGGTTCACCCGCACGTAGGCGTTCCACCACGTCCGGTGGAAGGCCGGCGGGGCGACGACGTCGTGGTAGAGCGGCCACAGGGTGCCGTTGGAGAAGCCCTCGTAGTAGTCGGCGACCTCGGTGGCGCTCAGCATCACCGGGTGTAGTTGGAGGCCGTCCTCCTCGAACGCGTCCACGTCGGCGTCCGCGATGCCGGGCCAGCCGACCCAGGCGCCTTTGTGCGTGCGGAGGAACGGTTCGAGGGCGGTGACCAGTCCACCGGGGCTGTGCTTCCAGCGCTGCGTCCCGTCTGGCAGGCGCTCCAGGTCAACCGGTAGGCGGTTGGCCACGACCAGGAACTCCGCGCCGTTCTCGCCAATGCTGCTCACCGGGTAGCGCCTCCTAAGGATTCGTCTCGCCCACCGTCGAGGTTAGTGGGAACGCGCAGGCTGGATGCCCTGTCGTCAGACCCGTCACACAGTGTTGACTTGACGAAAGTTCGTCAGGTGGGCCATCTCACGTGGAAAGCACGTGTTCAAGTGTTCACCGTCGGGAGCGGGCCGCCAGCCGACCCAGGCCGGAGCGGACCGGATGCCCCAGATGTTCACCCAGTACGACGCCGGCCGCCAGCGCGAGCGCCGTGGCGGCGGCCAGCACGAGCGTGGACAGGCCGGACGTGTCGCCGTCCGCGGTGAGTTGGTAGAGGCCGCGGTAGGTGGTCCAGCCGGGGAGCAGCGGCACCATGCCGGCCACCGCGAGCAGCAGCGGGGGCGTCCTCAGCCGGCGGCCCACGATCGTGCTGCCGAACCCCACCACGGTGGCCGCTGCGGCGGCTGACGTGACCGTGTTGACGCCGATCAGCGCCAGAAGGCCGTAGGTGGTCGTGCCGACCGCGCCCGCGGCGGCGGCCGTCGGGAGCGCGCGCAGCGGGGCGTAGCCGGCCAGGGCGAAGAAGGCGGACGTCGCCGCGCCCGCCGCGAACTGCATCGGGACCTCGGAGATCAGCGGTGGCAGCGGGTCGGCCATGGTGGTCTCCACGCCGAACTGCAAGCCCGCCCGCAGGGTGAGCGTGATGCCCGCGATGAGACCGGCGGTGAGCAGCGCGACTTCCATCGTCCGGCCGGCGGCGGTGACGTTGTAGCCGGTGATGGCGTCCTGCACGGTGCCGACCAGCGACAGGCCGGACAGCAGCACCACGATGCCGGTGGCGATCAGCAGGGACGGCCGCACGTTCGGCAGCAGGTCCGTCGCGTACATCGCCAACGCCACCGAGGTGGCCAGCGCGCCGCCGACGAGCTGCTGGAAGAAGAACGGCAGCGCGCGCCGGTTGAGCAGCCGCCCGACCCGGTCGATCAGCGCCGTGACGATGGCCGCCGTCACGGCGAGCACCGCGCCGCCGCCGACCAGGAACGCCACCGCGCCCGCCATGCCCGCCCACCCCAGCGTCGCCACCCAGCGCGGGTACGGGTGGTCGGCGAGGCTGATGCGGTCGATCTCGGCGTACGCGTCGAGGGCGGTGATGCCGTCGGAGGTGATCCGCCGGACCAGCCTCTCGACGGCGGCGAGGCGCGTGTAGTCGACGCTGCGGCTGCGGACGACGCGCATGGACGTGACGGGCGCGGCGTCCGTGCCGCGGTGGCAGGCGACGGTGATCGACGTGTAGATCACGTCGACCTCGGTGTGCGGCAGCCCGTACGCGTTCGTCACCGCCAGGATGGTGGTGGTGACGTCGGCCGCGCCGGCCCCGCCAGCCATCTGCGCGTCGCCCACGCGCAGCGCGAGGTCGAGCACGAGGTGGACGGTCGAGTCGTCCGGAAGGGACGGTCCTTCCATGGGTCGTGCCGGCACCGTGTCCTCGTGCCGATTGCGCCACAGCCTCACCCGGCGTCACCTCCCTCTCCACGCACGGACGCCACGCCGACCGTGTCACATTCGGGGCTGTGTCATGCGCCACCCCCGGGAGGGGTACCCGGGACGGGTGATTTGATCACTGTGCGTTCAGCTCTGTTGATATCGCTGGCCAGCGGCTTTAATGGTCCCAAGGACCACCCGGACGGTACCCGCGACCTCCGGACGGCCCAACGGGAGCACACCACGAGCAGGCCGTTCGCCGCAGGTGGCACCCCCTGCGGGCGCTTACGATGTTCCAGGCCTCCGGGCCATGCCGGTGTAGCTCAATTGGCAGAGCACTCGCCTTGTAAGCGAAAGGTTAGGGGTTCAAGTCCCCTCACCGGCTCCAAAGGACCCCCTGACCAGCCGCTACGGCAGGTCGGAGGGTTGAAGTTGATCAAGACGTATCCTTGCACAGCGCTCTGCGCCACGTGATCGCGGCCCACGTCGGCCGTGGGCCGCGATCACGGTGTGGGACTGATGGCGCGGGGCTACTCGCGGTCGACCTGGACCTCGTAGGCGACGCCGCCCTGGTCTTCCTCCTCGAACGACTGCACGACGTGCGTCAGGAACTCGCCCGCCGCCTCGGACGTGAAGGTGAGCTCCGTCTGGAAGCGCTCACCGGGGTAGATCAGCAGTCCGCGCAGCGCCGCGCGTCGCGTGTCGACCTGGACCTGCGTCTCGCCGACCTGCTTCACGCCCTCGCCCTGACCGCCGCCGGCACGCCAGCGCTCGAACAGGCGCGGACCGAGGTCGATCACCACGGTGCCCGGCAACGGCTTCACGCCGGTGATCAGCAGGTCGGACTTGACCTGCCCGCCGGTCGCGTTGCCCAGGGTGAACCAGGACTTGATCGGCGCCAGCACCTTGCCGCGCACGGTCTGGACGTTGCGCCACGCGATGTTGTTGTTGTTCTTCGCGTTGAGCGCCGTGTTCGGGCCCTCGGCGAACGTCATCGGGTCGGTCGCCGACACCCAGCGCGCCAGCAGGCAGAAGTGACCCGGCCCGGGGATGTTGCTCCACGGGATCTTGACCACGGTCACGCCCGCGGGCACCGACACCGACTGCTGGCCGATGTAGACCCAGTCGCCGTTGGTGGCGTTGTTCCACGTCGTCGAACCGCCGGCGGGCGTGCGGTAGAGCTTGAGCGTGCCCAGGCCGGTGCCGCTGCCGTACGGGCCGGGGTTGTGCAGCCGCACGTGGACGTAGTTCGTCGCGCCCACGACCGGCTGGATGCCGGCGCAGTCGGCCAGGGTCGGGCAGACCTTGATGTCGGGGCTCTGCCACACCGAGCCGTTCGGGTTCGGCTCGACGCCGGTGTCCGTCGGCTGGTCGTGCATGAACACGTCGGTCTGCCGGCAGTCCGCGAGGAACTGCTGGATCGCCGTCGCCGTGCCCGCGCCGTTGGCCGACGCCTGCACGAACGCCCCACCGGTCGTGGTGGCGTAGTTCTGCATGATCGGGGTGATCACCGCGCTGTTGCCGGGTGACGTCGGCACGTACACCGCCGAGATCTTGATCCCGTTGGCCAGCGCCTGGTTCGCCCTGGTCGACGCGTTCGCCACGTCCACCGCGGCGTGCACGTCGTCGAAGCCGCCGGGCCGCGCGTCGGTCACCAGCACGACGAACTTCATCGCGTTCGACCGCCACACCCCGTTGAAGGCGGTGTTCTGCGGCCGTCCGACGGCGGACAGGTTGTTCACCACCGTGTTCAACGCCTCGTCGGAGGCTTCCGGCTCGGCGCCGCCGGCACTCGCGGCGAGCGTGTTGGTGATGTAGTTGGTCACCGGCGCCGCGTTGCCCGGCGCGAGGTTGGTGTGGACGGTGATGTTGTCCTTGAACGTGACCAGGCCGAACTGGTAGTCGCCGCCGGACGCGACGACCACGTCGTTGACGATCGAGTTGATGCCGGCCTTCAGGTTGGCGATCGCGCCGCCCATGCTGCCGGTGTCGTCGAGGACGAACGTGACGTCGAGCGGACCGCAGCGGGAAGCCGCCGGGGCGGGCGCCGCGATCGAGGCGGGGGTGAACTGGACGGTGGAGAGAGCCAAAGCGGCGACGGCCAGGACCGCGCCGCGTCTGTGCGAGGTTCGCATTCCGTTGATCTCTTCTCGCTCGTGCTGCCGGGCATCGGGGCCCGGATGCCCGAACAGCGTTGTTCGCGCATGTCAGACGGATGGCGCAACGACGTCCCGAGTACGGTCCGACAAGAGCAATCTGCGGGCCGTCCTTGTCCGGCAAACGGCAGTAGCCCGTGCGACGCTGGGGATGTGGCCTACCAACCGGACGCGTCGCGCTACGACCGGATGACCTACCGCCGCACCGGGCGCAGCGGGCTCAAGCTGCCCGCCGTGTCGCTCGGCCTGTGGCACAACTTCGGTGACGACCGGCCGTACGAGTCGGGCCGGGCGATCGTGCGCCGGGCGTTCGACCTCGGCGTCACGCACTTCGACCTGGCGAACAACTACGGCCCGCCCTACGGCTCGGCGGAGGTCAACTTCGGCCGGATGGTGGCCGACGACCTGCGCCCGCACCGGGACGAGCTGGTGATCTCCACCAAAGCGGGCTACGACATGTGGCCCGGCCCGTACGGCGAGTGGGGCTCCCGCAAGTACCTGCTGTCGTCGCTGGACCAGTCGCTGTCCCGGCTCGGCCTGGACCACGTCGACATCTTCTACTCCCACCGGTTCGACCCGGACACGCCGATGGAGGAGACGGTCGGCGCCCTCGTCAGCGCCGTCCAGCAGGGCAAGGCGCTGTACGTCGGCATCTCGTCCTACTCGGCGACCAAGACCCGTGAGGCGGCCGAATTGCTGCGCACGGCGGGCGTGCCGCTGCTGATCCACCAGCCGTCCTACTCGATGCTCAACCGGTGGATCGAGAACGACCTGCTGGACGCGCTGGGTGAGCTGGGCGTCGGCTGCATCGCGTTCTCGCCGCTGGCCCAGGGCATGCTGACCGACAAGTACCTGAACGGCGTGCCGGAAGGCTCCCGCGCCACGCAGGGCAAGTCGCTGTCCGAGGACCTGCTGAGCGACGCCAACCTGGCGCACGTGCGGGCGTTGGACGGCATCGCGTCGTCACGCGGGCAGTCGTTGGCGCAGCTCGCCTTGACCTGGGCGCTGCGGGACGAGCGCGTCACGTCGGTGCTCATCGGCGCGAGCAGCGTCGAGCAGTTGGACGCCAACGTGGCGGCGCTGGACGGCCCGCCGCTCACCGACGACGAACTGGAGCGGATCGACGAGCACGCGGTCGAGTCGGGCATCGACCTGTGGGCGGAGTCCTCGAACGCCGGCTAGCGCGGCAGGGTCACCGTCACGGTGGTCGAGCCGGGACGGCTGGTCAGCTCGACCGTGCCGCCGTGCGCGACGACCAGCGAGTGCGCCACCGCGAGCCCCAGCCCGCTGCCGCCCCGGTCACGGGTGCGCGAGTCGTCCACCCGGTAGAACCGGTCGAAGACGCGGGTCTGGTCGGCGGCCGGGACGCCCGGACCGGTGTCGGCGACCCGCAGCACCGCCGACCCGGATTCCACCGACACCGACAGGGACACCGACGTGCCGGCCGGCGTGTGCACGGCGGCGTTGGTGAGCAGGTTGTCCACCACCTGCCGCAGCCGCAACGGGTCGAACGCCAGCCGCACCGGCCTGTCCGGCACGGTCAGCGTCAACGGGTGCGACGGGTGGGCCGCGCGGAACGCGTCCGCCGCTTCCCGCGCCAACGCCGCCAGGTCGCCGTCGGCCATCCGCAGCGGCGTCTCCGCCTCCGCCGAGTCCAGCCGGGCGAGCAGCAGCAGGTCGTCCAGCAGCACGCTCATCCGCGCCGCCTCCGACCGCAGCCTCTCCAGGTGCGCCTCGCGTTCCTCCGGCGCGTTCGCCGCCGCGTACCGGAACAGGTCCGCGTAGCCCCGGATGGACGTCAACGGCGTGCGCAGCTCGTGCGACGCGTCCGCGATGAACCGCCGCAACCGCTGCTCGGCGGCGGTGCGGGCGGCCAGCGACGTGTCGATGTGGTCCAGCATCGTGTTGAACGCGCTGCGCAGCTCCTCGACCTCGACGCCGCCGCTGCCACCTTCCGCGCGCACCGGCAGCCGGGCCGAGTCGGTCAGGTCGTGGGACGTGATGTCGTGCGCCGTGCGCGCCATGTCGCTCAATGGCTGGAGCCCGCGCCGCAGCACCGCCCGCCCGATCACCACGAACGCGGTCAACGCGAGCAGGAACGTGATCACCTCGACGATCACCAGCTGCCGCACGGTGGTGGCGATGTCGTTCATGGGCGCTGCCGTGACCAGCACGACGCCGTCCGACACCGGTGACCCGCGAAGCCGGTACGTGCCGTCGCCCTTCAGGTGGTCCGTCCAGTACACCGGCTCCGGCCCGTCGACCTTCAACGCCACGTCGGTCATGTCCTCGCGGTCGGCCGGCTGGTCGTCCGGGTTCCTGGGCACGGCACGGCCGTCACGCACGTCGTAGACCACCGAGTACCAGCCGTACGCGGCGCCTTTGATCGTGCCGGTGGCGGCCAGGTTCTTCTTCACCGAGACCTGGGTGGTCTCCATCTGCGCGTCGAGCCGGCGTTCCAGGAACTCCTGCATCCGCTCCGCCATCACCGTGCCGACGACTGCGAACACCGCCAACGCGAGCGCGCCCAGTCCCAGCGCCAGGCGCGTGCCGAGGCGCAGCCGCCTCACTCCGCCACTCGCCGCAGCACGTACCCCACGCCGCGGATGGTGTGGATGAGCGGCTCGCCGCCGTCGTCCAGCTTGCGCCGCAGGTGCGACACGACCAGTTCCACCACGTTGGACCGGCCGCCGAAGTCGTACTCCCACACGTGGTCGAGGATCTGGGCCTTCGTCAGCACGGCGGGGGACCGGCGCATCAGGTAGCGCAACAGCTCGTACTCGGTGGGCGTGAGGGTGACGATCCGGCCGCCGCGGCGGACCTCGCGGGTGTCCTCGTCCAGCACCAGGTCGGACACCCTCAGCACCGAACGCTTCCACGCCGGCCCGGTGGACCGCCGCAGCACGGCCCGCAGCCGCGCCATCAGCTCCTCCACCGAGAACGGCTTGACCAGGTAGTCGTCACCGCCGCGGGTGAGGCCCGCGACCCGGTCGGCGGTGCCGTCACGGGCGGTCAGGAACACCACCGGCACCATCGCGCCCGCCGACCGCAGCCGGTCCAGCACGGTGAAGCCGTCCACGTCCGGCAGCATCAGGTCGAGCACCACGATGTCCGGGAGGAAGTCGGCCGCGGCCTTCAGCGCAGCCTCGCCACTGCCCGCCGTCACCGCCTGCCACCCCTCGTAACGTGCGACCGTCGCGACCAGGTCCGCGATGTGCGGCTCGTCGTCCACCACGAGCAGTCGAACGGAGGTGCCCTTGTCCACCCGCCCATGGTGCGGCACCGCCACCCGCCGAGCGAGGCCATCCGTCCCCGACGGCCCGATCAACAGCCAGTCGACAGGTCCGCGACAGGTGACCGGGCGGTCCGCCGAGCCCGTGGGCTGGTGAAGACAGGCGGCGGGCCGGTCCACTCGCCGAGTGCCACCAAAGTCCGGTAACGCATGGCACGCACCACTTCCCGGAACCTCGGACCGGGCACGTCGGGGAGCAGCGGGACGGCTTCGGACAGCCGGCCCAGGTTGGCCAGGACCGCGCCGCGGTGGGCGAGCAGCTCGTCCTCGTCGATCCACCAAGCCCACGAAGGGGCGGAGGGGTCCTCTTCGAGGGCGGCGCGGGACTGGTCCAACGCACGCAACGCCGGCGTCGCCAAGCGCATCCGCGAGTACGCACGGGCCCGACGCAGCGCGAACATCGCCCGCACCCGCGGCGAACCGGTGGTGGCCGCACCGACGTCGGCCAGGTCGAGCGCTTCGCCGAACCGGCCGACATGGGCGCGTTGCATCGACATGGTCAACAGGGTCAGCGTCTCAAGATCACGGTTGCCCGCCGCCCGCGCCAACGCCAAGGCGGCGACGTTGTGCCGGTGCGCCTCGACCTGCCGCTCCTCCTCGAACAAGATCCAGCCCGCCACCTCCAGGAGCTCCGCCAGTGCGTCAACCGCACCCACCGGCGCATGGCGAACAGCCAGCACGGCCAGATCGCCGACGTCACGCGCACCAGGCTCGCCGTCAAGGTCGATCAACAGCCGCGTCACCGCACGGACGCCCGCCGGCACCAGCCACCCCCAAACCCCGCCGTTCCCGCACCTCACTGGGCCGAACAGGTGGGCCACCTGTGACCACTCACACGCGCTCTGCTACCGTTCCGCCCACGGGTTTCCCGCTCCACGGCAGGTCAGCCTGGTTCCGCGCTCGGGGCGTGTCCCACCGCAGACCACGTGGAGAGCCGGCCTCGGTCGCACGCATTCGGGAACGTGCGTGCCGAGGCCGGCTTCCCCCGTTCCCACACCGGTCACGAGTACCGGGCGAAGTCGAACTCCTGCCCCATCACCGAACGCCCCAGGTCCGCGCCCAGCTGGGTGAGCAGGTCCACCAGTTCCAGCCCCGCCAGCCAGTCCCGCGGCAACGCCGCCGTGCCGTGCAGCGCGCCCAGCACGTTCCCGGTCAACGCCGCCGTCGCGTCACTGCCGCCCGAGTGGTTGGCCGCCGCACGCAACGCGTCCACGAACTGCGCCCGCTTCGGGTACACCAACACCGTGTGCACGGCGATCGCCAGCGCCTCCGGCCCGGTCCACCCGCTGCCCAGCCGGTCCACCCGCACCGACTCGAAACCCTGCGCCTTGTGCTCGTCGGCGAACACCACGGCCCGGTTCAGCGTGTTCGCCGTGTACGGGTCGTCCCGCAGCACCCGCCCGATGACCTGGTCCACGGCCTCCCGCATCGACCGCCCGCGCACCGCCAGCAGGTGGATGAGCAGCGCGAACGCCCCACCGGACACCCAGCCGCCCGTGCCGCCGTGGGTGAGCGCGGCGAACCGGCACCCCAGGTCGTAGGCGATCTCGGGACTCGGCGCGAACCCGGCCGGCGCCGTCCGCGTCACGCCGTTGCAGCCGGACGACTCGTTGTGCGGCTCCTCCGGCGTAGGCGGCGTCTCCGCTGCGAGAGCCCGCAGGCACGTCAACCCGGGAGACCGACTCGAGTACAGCCGCTCGTCACCCACCAAGCCCACCGCACCGGCCTCGGGCGCGGCCACCTGCTGGGTGACCAGCCACCGCCGGTAGCTCCGCCAGACGACGTCGACCGGATCCCACTCGCCGGTCGTCCGCCCGCGCACCCACGCCCGCAGGTAGCCGTCCGCCGTGAACAGCGTGAGCTGCGTGTCGTCGGTGACCAGGGCGGGACGCGGCGGCTCCAGCACGCCTTCCGGCCCGTGGTCGCGCTGGATGTCGGCCCACCCCAGGTACTGGATGGGCGCGCCGAGGGCGTCACCGAGGGCGCCGCCCAACAGGCAGGCCGCGCCACGGTCGACCACGTTCATCGGCTCGCGCGGCACTGGTCCTCCTGCACTCGCCCAGGGACTGTCCCGGGGCCAAAACCCTAGCCGTCGCGGGCCCGTCCGGTCCGGGAGGCACGACTAGTTGACCAAGCAATATCTACTCACAGGTATCCAAGGGCGTTCCCGGCGCACCTGATCCTGTGACCGAGCCGCGCACGAGCCGGGGGAGGGGCATGGCTGACCGGAGCAGGAGCGGGCTGGAGTTCGGCGTGCTCGGACCGTTGCAGGTGCTCGCCGACGGCCGGCAGCTCGTGATCGGCCGCAAGGGGATGCGCGGACTGCTCGCGATGCTGGTGCTGGAGGCCAACCGGGTGGTCCCGATCGACGAGATCGTGGACAGCCTGTGGGCCGACGAGCCACCGGCCACGGCGAGGACGATCGTGCACGGCTACGTGTCCCGCCTGCGCCGGATGCTGGAGGCGGCCGACCCCGCCGCCTCGGCGCGGATCCTCACCACCCCGCCCGGGTACCAGCTGTCGGTGGACCCGTGGCGGCTCGACTTCCACCGGGCCCGGCAGCTCGTGTCGAGCGCGCGCGGCAAGCCGGCGCCGATCCGGGCGCAGCTGCTGCGCGAATCGCTCGGCCTGTGGCGCGGCCAGGTGCTCACGGACGTGCCCGGCGACCCCGTCACCAAGGACCTGGAAGAACTCCGGCTCGCGGCGGTCGAGGAGCGCATCGAGGCCGAGCTGGAACTAGGCCGGCACCTGGAACTGGTCGGCGAGCTGCGCCAACTGGTGACCGAGTACCCGTTCCGCGAACGCCTCGTCGGCCACATGATGCGCGCCCTCTACCACTCGGGCCAGCGCGCCGACGCCCTCGAGGCCTACCAGCGCTTCCACCGCCGCGTCGTGGACGAACTCGGCATCGACCCCGGTCCCGGCCTGCGCCTGCTGCACGAACAGGTGCTGCGCGACGACCCGGCGCTGAGCTCACCGGTGACGGAGTCCGCCCCGGTGCCCCCGCGCCCCGGCATCGTCGTGCCCGCCCAACTGCCCGCCGCCGCGAGCGGGTTCATCGGCCGTGACGAGGAACTGGCCTGGCTGGACCGGCTGTGCGACGTGCGCGACCTGACCGCCACCACCATCGCGGTCGTCAACGGCCCGCCGGGGATCGGCAAGAGCGAGCTGGCCGTCACCTGGGGACACCGACGGGCCGAGCAGTTCCCCGACGGTCTCCTGTTCGCCTCCCTGAACGGCTTCGCCCCGGACCGCGAGCAGGTGGAACCCGCCGAGGTGCTGGCCCGGTTCCTGCTGGCACTGGGCGTGCCCGCGGACGGCCTGCCGCACGGCCTGGACGACCGCGTCGGCCTCTACCGGTCCGTCCTGGCCAAGCGCCGGGTGCTGGTCATCCTGGACGACGCCTGGGACCCCGAGCACATCCGACTGCTGCTACCCCCGGGAGCGGGCTCGGTGGTCCTCGTGACCAGCCGCCGTCGCCTCGAGTCCCTGGTCGTCCGCAACGGCGCGCGCATGCTCACCCTCGACACCCTCTCCGAAGAGGAGTCCGTCCGACTGGTGGACGAGGTCGTCGGCAAGCCGCTGTCCGATCAGGAGCCCGTGGCGATCCGGATGCTGGTGGAACTCTGCGGCAACCTGCCCCTGGCGCTGCGCATAGCCGCCGCCAAGCTCGTCTTCAGTCCGGAATGGACAGTTGAAGACCTGGTGGCGCAGCTGTCCGACGACGACGCCCGACTCCGCACCCTGGACCTGGCCGATAGCGGCGTAGGGGTGGGCCGCGCCTTGGCCGTCTCGTACCGCAACCTGCCACCGGAACTGGCCGAGACCTTTCGCGCCGCCGGGCTGGTCCCCGGCAGGTGGGTGAGCCCACACGCGATAGCCGCCGTGTGCGTCATCGACCTCGGCACGGCGGCGGCCCGACTCGCAGACCTGGCCGACGCCCACCTCGTGGTCGAGCAGTGGCGCGGCGGCTTCGTCCTCCACGACCTCGTCCGCCTGTACGCCAGGGAACTGGTCGAAGACCGCGAGCACGGCGCGCTACGTCGCCTGATGACCCACTACCTCGCCGCCTGCGACCACGCGCGACGCCTCATCCGACCGGTCTCCGACGGCCTGGACTTCACCGACTCCACCACCGTCCCCAGACCGGCGACCTCGGCGCAGGCCCTGTCCTGGTTCGACAAGGAATGGCCGAACCTCATCGCCCTCGTGCACGCGGGTGCCGAAGCCGGTCTGCACGACCAGGTCTGGCAACTGGTGCGACTCGTGCACACGTACTGCGTGACCAGACTCGTCTTCCGCGAGTGGCACGGCATAGCCGAATTCGGTCTAGCTTCAGCACGGATAACCCGCAACCGACGCGGCGAACTCCTCGTGCTTCACGCAATGCACGACATCAACAACCGCGCCGGCGCTTTACACGGCACCCTCGAACACGCCGAAGCGGCACACCGAATAGCCGTAGAACTGGGCGACCCGCGCTACCTGGTCATGACGTTGGACCAGCTGGCGCTGGCCCTGATGGCCGACGGCCGTGCGGAGGAAGCCCTGGTGCGCCACCGGGAAGCCGTCGACCTGGCCCGTCGGGACGGTGACGCGCTCCACGAGGCCACAGTGCTCAACAACCTGGCCCAAGTGGAGCAACGTCTCGGGCAGCGCGAAGCGGCAGCCCGCCACCAGTTCCTCGCAATGGAGATCTACCACCGCAACGGCGACGAGCGCGCGTACGTGGTGGCGGTGAACAACCTGGCGGAGCTGTACGCCGAGCTGGGCCTGTTACCGGAGGCGGAGGAGCACGCCCGGCAGGGGGTCGAGTTGGCGCGCGGCGGGTCCATGCAGTTCGAGGAGGCGTTCGGTCGGAAGGTGCTCGGCACTGTGCTGGCCAAACGGGGAGAACGCGTTGCGGCGCAAGCGGAGCTCGCGGAATCGCTTCGGCTGTTCGAACGCCTCGGCTCCACCAGGTCGATGTTGGTCCGAACGGCGCTTGAAGCCTTGACCTCCGAGGTTTAGCCGCTGTTTAGCACCACGGCGTGAAGTCATGGGATTTTGGACTTGCGCTGATCAGCAGTAGCGGTCAGTGCTGGGTGGCGCTTGGCAGGGGGAGCCAGGGGGGAAGCCACCCAACCCAGCTGGGCCGGCGTTCGGGGGAGAGCGCCGGCCCAGTTCGGGATAACACCCCATTACCGCCGCCACGGCCTCACCCCGCCACGGCCCCACCCCGCCTCTACGCCGTTCCACCTCCGCCGACCGCACCACAGCGGATCCGCAACTACCGCACGAGGCTCGATTTGACACGGGTTCGGGTGCCATAGGCTGGTCGAAGCCGGGCAGGCTTGGCGGACGCTCTTCCCGCCATGCCTGCCCGGCTTTGGCCTGTCTGGGGTGCCCGTAAGGGCCCCGTGTCAAATCGAGCCGGACCCGCTCCGGGCGAATCACCCACCCACTCACCCCGCCACTAACCCACCAAACTCACTCAGCACAAACAGGCAGCAACTCCGGCCGCTTGGGCACGACCCCGTCACCCATCGACTCCCCACGCAACTGCCGGGCGATCCACGGCATCACGTGCTCCCGCGCCCACTTCAGGTCATGCCGCCGTTGAGTCATCCAGTCCTCGTCCATCAACGGGGGCCAGGGCGTGTTCCACTCCTCGTCCGACTGGAACCCCAACACCTCGGCCACCCGCAACGCCACCCGCCGGTGCCCCTCGGGCGACAGGTGCAGCCTGTCCGCGCTCCACGCGCGCCGGTCGTGCAGCACGGTCATCGACCACAGGTCGACCACCTTGCAGTGGTAACGCTCGGCCACCGACCACAGGTGGCTGTTGTAGATCGCGATCTTCCCGCGCAGCGACCGCAGGAACGGCGTGTGCTTCGGGTCGAAACCGGTGAAGATCAGCACTTCCGCGCCCGCCGCGCGCAGGTCGGCCACCGCGATCTCGTACACCTCGGCCACCGCGTCCGCGTCGCTGCCCGGCACCAGGATGTCGTTGCCGCCGCCACACAGCGTGACCAGGCGTGGCTTCAGCGACACCGCCAGCGGGATCTGCTCGTCCACGATCTCCTGGAGCATCTTGCCCCGGACCGCCAGGTTCGCGTACCGGAAACCCTGCTGCCGGGTCGAGATCATCCCGGCCAGTCGGTCGGCCCACCCCAGGTAGGTGCCGTTCGGCGCAGGGTCGTCCATACCCTCGGTGAAGCTGTCCCCCAACGCTACGAAGCTGTCCAATCCGTCCACAGACCCTCCCTCCGCGCACGGCACCCCCATGACCGCGCACGACAGCATGCAACGCGATGCCGGCCCTACGCCACCGTCGGTTGGCAAGGCCGTTACCAAGGTGTCACTCCGGGTGTGAGCACGCATCGGAATTTCCAGCTCGCCGAAACCCAGTGCGGCAGGAATCACGCCAGGCGCAGATCAACTAGGCGCAGATCAACCGCCCGCAGATCAACCCGGAAATGGGCCGGTGCGCAGGAGGGGCCGCCGCCATGGTTCACCTCCCGCGCACCGGTGTCTCAAAGACCGGCCGCCCTCGAACGACCGATCAAGTTCAACCGGCGGCAGCCTCCACAGCCATCCCATAAGCCGCCCGCAACCGAGCCTCAGCCCGCCCCGAGCCCCCGCCCGACGCCCCGCCCGACGCCCCCACCGCATCCGACGCCCCCACCGCCCCCACCGCCCCCACCGCGTCCAACCCCAACAACGCCGCCCCCACCACCGGCGGCACGTCCACCACCCGCACCCGAACCCGAGGAGCGAACACCCGCAACCCCACCCCCACCGCCTCCGAAACCACCCCACCGGTCCCGGTGACGACCCCACCCCCGAGCACCACGTCCACCGCCTCCCCAAGCAGCCCCAACCGCGTCAACGACACCCGGGCGAGCACCACGATCTCCTCCACGAGCCGGTCCACCACCGCCCGCGCCACCGCGTCACCCCCGGCCGCCACCTCGAACAGCACCCGGCACAACGCGTGCGGATCGAAGACGGCCTCCCCGAAGTGCAGCCGCTCCACCACCTCCGCCAACGTCCCCACCCCAAGCACCGGCCCGTAGTGCGCGTAGTGCGCGATCACGGCGTCCATAAGCGCAGTCGGCTCACCCCGCCCGTCCTCCGCCCGCACCGCCAGCCACAACGCCTCCGACCCGAGGTGCTCGCCCCCACCCCAGTCACCCGAGATCCGCCCCACCGCCGGGAACCGGTGCGTCCGCCCGTCCGGCGCCACCCCGACGCAGTTGATGCCCGCCCCGCACACCACCGCCACTCCGACGCCGTCCGCCGTCCCCGCGCGCAGCAACGCGAACGTGTCGTTCCCGACCACGGTCGTCCCGGACCACCCCCGTGCCGAGATGGCGTCCCGCAGCGCTTCCTCCTCCCGAGGAAAGTCCGCGCCCGCCAGGTACGCGGCCGTGTGCACCGCGATCGGCTCGTCGTCCGGAAGCCCGGCCAGGCGCGCAGCCTCCCGCGCCATCCCCTCGAACACCTCCACACTCCGCTGGAGCCCCACCCCCTGCGGCGACGCGCCAGGCCCGAGCACCCTCGCGAGCACCTGTCCTTCCACGTCGACCAGGGCCATGTCCGTCTTGCTGTTCCCGCCATCGATGGCGAGCACCCGCTCCATCACGCCGTCCCCTGAACCCACGGCAGGAAGTCCGCGTTACGCGCCACGAGTTCGTCCGCCAACCTCTCGGCCACCGAGAACTGCCCGATCAACGGATGCGCGAGCAACGCGTCCGCCACCCGATCACGCCCCCCGCGCAACGCCGCGTCCAACGCCAGGTGCTCATAGCTCGCCACGTGCGAGATCAGCCCCGACACCGAAGCCGGCACCGGCGGCACCTCCACCGGCACCGCCCCCCGCTCGCTCACCACAGCAGGCACCTCGACCACCGCGTCATCCGGCAGGAACGGCAACGCCCCGTCATTCCGCACGTTCACCACGTGCTGCTCAGCCGCACCCGCACCCGCACCCGCACCCGCAGCGGCAGCCGCACCCCCAACCCCCACCCCACCGGTCAACGAGTGCACCAACTGCACCGCCGCCTCCGAGTAGTAAGCCCCACCCCGCTGCCCCAACAACTCAGGCTTGGCGACAACCGACACATCCCCGTACAGATCGAGCAGCTCCTTCTCCACCCCCGCCACCACCTCGGCACGCGGCGGCGACGTCCGCTGCTCCCGCACCACCTCGTCGTGCTCGTAGAAGTACTTGAGGTAGTACGACGGCACCATGCCCAGCCGCCGCATCAACGACGCGGGCAGCCCGATGTGCTCGCCCACCGCGTCACCGTGCCGTTCCAGCAGCTCGGGCAGCCGGTCGACCCCGTCCACGAACACCGCGGTCTCCCACGTCAAGTGATTCAGCCCGACGTGCTCCAACCGCACGCTCTCCGGCGCGACCCCCAACAACGACGACGTCCAGCGCCGAAACGCGATCGCCACGTTGCACAGCCCGACCACCCGGTGCCCGGCCTGCGACAACGCCCGCGTCACGATCCCGACCGGGTTGGTGAAGTTCACGATCCACGCGTCGCCGGCCACCGCGCGCACCCGTTCGGCGATGTCCAGCACCACCGGCACCGTCCGCAGCGCCTTGGCCAACCCGCCCGCCCCGGTCGTCTCCTGCCCGACGCACCCGCACACCAGCGGAAACGTCTCGTCCGACGCCCGAGCGGTCTGCCCACCCACCCTGAGCTGCAACAACACGGCTGAAGCCCCTTCGGCCCCCCGCTCCAGATCCGCGGTGGTGGTGACCCGCGCAGGATGCCCGGCGTGCGCGAGCAGCCGCCGCGAGAACGCCCCCACCACCTCCAACCGGGACGCGTCCGGGTCGACCAGCGCGATCTCGTCCACCACGAGCCCCGCCCGCCGCCCGTCGACCCCGGCCATCCCGGCGATCCCGTCGATCAACTCCGGCGTATAGGTGGACCCGCCACCGACAACGGTCAGCTTCACCCTTGGACCCCCGTGAATGCCTTCACCCTTTGACCCCCGTGAATGTGATGCCCCGGACGAACGAGCGCTGCGCGAACACGAACAGCACCACCGCCGGGACCATGATCAGCAACGTGACCGCCATCGCCAGGTTCCACTGCACGTGGTGCATGCCCTTGAACGACGCCAGCGCCAGCGACAACGTCCACTGGTCCGGCTTCTCGCTCGTGTACAGCAGCGGGCCGAAGTAGTCGTTCCACGTGTAGAGGAAGCAGAACAACGCGGTCGCCGCGATACCCGGCCGCGCCATCGGCACCACGATCCGCGTCAACGCCTGGAACTCCGTGCACCCGTCCACCCGCGCCGCGTCCACATAGGACTGCGGGATGGTCAGGATGAACTGGCGCAAAAGGAAGATGCTGAACGCGTCGAACAGGAAGTACGGCACGATCAACGGCCACAGCGTCCCGGTGAGCCCCATGCTCGACCACGTGTCGTACAGCGGCACCGCGACCACCTGCGGCGGCAGCATCATCGCGCCGACCACCAGCAGGAACACCACGTTCCGCCCACGCCACCGCAGCTTCGCCAAGGCGTACGCCGCCGGAATCGACGACAGCAACATCCCCACCGTGGCCAACCCCGAATACAACAGGCTGTTACCCAGGTACCGCACCAATGGCGCCTGCTCGAACACCTCCAGGAAGTTCCCCCAGTGCCACTCCCGGGGCCACAGATCCTTGGTGAACGCCTGCGAGTCCGACATCACCGCCGTCAGGAAGACGAACACGATCGGCAACGCGAACATCAACCCCAACGCCAGCCCAAGACTGTGCACCGCAACCCAGTCGAGCGTCCCCTTCCATCCCCGCGCCCGCCAACCACGCGCCCGCGCAACCCCGATCACGCGCCATCCTCCTGATGCGAGGCCCGACGGATCCGTTGCACCAGCACAACAGTCGCAGCGAACGAAACGACGAACAACACGGTGGCCATAGCCGCCGCATACCCCATGTCGAAATACCGGAACCCCTGCGTATAAAGCCACACGGGAAACGTCAACGTGGAGTTCTCCGGAAACCCGAGCACCTTGGTCGACCCGGTCACGTCAGCCGACCCACTGGCCGCCGACCCCGCCACCACAGCCTGCGTGAACAGCTGCAACGCCAGGATGATCGAGTTCACCACCCCGAACGTCAGCACCGGCGAGATGGTCGGCAGCGTGACGTGCCACCACCGCCGCACCGGCCCCGCGCCGTCCAATTCGGCCGCCTCGTACTGCTCCTGCGGCACGTCCAGGATCGCCGCCAGCAGAATAATCATCAAATCGCCGGACACCCACAGCATCACCGCCGCGATACCCGGCTTGGCCCACACCGGATCGGCGAACCACAGCGGCCCTTCGATCCCGAACCACCCGAGCAGGGAATCCAGCGGCCCGTCATTCGGTCGCATCACCAAAAAGAACACCAAAGTCGCGGCCACCGGCGGAGCCAACGACGGCAGGTAGCACAAAGTCCGGACCAGACCCACGCCCGACTTCAACCGGGCGATCACCGACGCGACACCCAACGCGAACACCACGCGTGCGACGGTCAGCACCACCACGAACCACAGCGTGTTGTAGACGGCGACGCGGAACAGCTTGTCGGAGAACATGTACGCGTAGTTCTCCCACCCGATCCACTCCGGCGGGTTGATCAGGTCGTACTTGGTGAACGAGAACCCGATCGTCGCCACCAGCGGGTACCCGAAGAACAACGCGAACCCGAGGATCGCCGGGGTCAGGAACGCCAGCACGGTCAGGCGGTGACGGGCGCGCGAGCGGGACCGCCCCTTGGCGGGGGCGGGCCGCACCACGTCCACGCGCTCCAGCGTGGCCGTCATCCCTACTTGCCGCTCTTCGCGATCTGGTCGTCGATCTGCTGGTCGACTTCCTTCAGCCCCGCCACCAGATCGGGCACCTTGCCCGCCTGCCATGACGTGGCGAAGTCGCCGATGGCCTTGATGTGCGCGTCGCCGATCGGCGTCACCGGGTTGCCCTGGAGCTTGCCCGACAGGGCCAGGTCGATGAACGTCTTGAAGTTCTCGTCCACCTCGAGCCGCGGATCGGCCAGCGCCGCCTTCGTGCTCGGGATGTTCTTGATCCCGTTGGCCAGGTCCACGATCGTCCCGGTGTCGAACGACAGGTGCTTGATCAGCTCCCACGCCGCGCCGGGGTTCTTCGCGCCCTTCGGGATGCCCATGATCGTGCCGGTGGTGAAGCCGATGCCGTACAGGTCCGGCTTGATCGTCGGGAACGGCGCGGTGCCGAACCGGACGTCCGGCGCTTGGTCCTCCAGGAACGCCGTGCGGTACTCGCCGTCCATCATCATGGCGATCTTCTTCTGGTGGAACGCGTGGTCGGTCGAGTACTCCTGGCCGAGCCCGGCGCGGAACCGCTCCAGGTTCTCGTAGCCGTAGAAGTCGACGAGTTCCTTCTGGAACTCCAGCATCGCCGCCCACTCCGGTGACGCGAGCCCCGACTTGCCGTCCGGCGTCTCCCACTTCGCGCCGAAGTTCGGCGCCCAGATCGGCGGGCGGTTCGCGTAGAACAGCATGGTCGGCAGGAAACCGGCGACCTCGATCGTGCCGTCCGCGGCCTTCTTCGTGGTGCGCTTGGCGAAGTCGAGCAGTTCGGCCGTCGTCTTCGGCGGCGCCGTGATGCCCGCCTCGGCGAGCATGTCCTTGTTGTAGTACAGCCCGTACACGTCGCTGAGCAGCGGCATCGCGCACCGGTTGCCCTTGTACTCGGTGTAGGAGCGCACCGCGTCCGGGATCTGGCCGAGGTCCACGCCGTCACGGTCGATGTAGGGCTTGAGCTGCTGGAACGAGCCGCTGGAGCAGAACTGGCCGATGTTGTCGGTGGTGAACGACATGGCCACGTCCGGCGGGTTGCCGCTGCGGATGCCCGCGGTGATCTTGTCGTCGTCCTGGCTGCCCTCGTGCCGGATCTCGGCGTTGGGGAACTTCTTCTTGAAGCTCTCCAGGGCTTTGGTCACCTCGGCCTGCTCGCGGCCCGAGTAGTTGCTCCAGACGGTCAGGGTGATCTTGTCGTCCTGACCGGGAGCCGCCGCCGGCCCTGACTGCCCGGTGTTCCCCGAGCCTGCCGCGCAGGCGGTGAGGGACATCGCCGCCGCCATGCTCAGCAACGCTGCGCGGTGGAGCTTGCGCATGTGCTCTCCTTCATCTCAAGGTGCGGACGAAGACGCGGCCCCCTGCTGGGGACCGCGGAAGGGTTCGGTCGTGGCGGCGGGCAGACCGAACACCTCTTCCCTGACGACGGACAGCGCGGAGTGCAGTGCGCCGGAACGCACCGGTTTCCCGGTCACCAGGGCAAGTCGGACGGGGGTGCGCGGCACCACCAGGTGGCGCAGTTCGGCGGCGACGAGGTCGGCGAGCGTCGTGCCGCCCGCCTGCGCGATGTCGCCGGAGAGCAGCACCAGCCCGGGGTCGAGCACGCTGATCACGTTCGCGGCGCACGTGGCGACGCGGCGGGCGAGGTCCACCAGGAACTCGCGGCCCGCCGGTCCTTCGCTCAACGCCTTCGCCACGGCGTCCTGACCCGTGCGCGCGGACACGCCGTGCATGCGGGCCAGGCGGGCGATGGCGGGACTGGCCATCAGGTCGCCGTAACGGCTGCCGGTGCGCTGCGTGCCCGTGTCGGCGTGCGCGTGGTCGGGGACCTGCATGGCGTCGATCTCGCCCGCGCCGCCTGTCGCGCCCCTGATCAGGACGCCGTTGACGACGACGGCCGCACCGACCGCGTCGGCGGGCCAGAGCAGGACGAAGTCCTTCACCCCTTGGGCCCGGCCCGCGATCATTTCTTCGAGGGCGACCAGGTTGACGTCGTTCTCGACCGTGACGGAGGTGGTGAGGAGGGCTTCCAGCTCCTCGGGGATGTTCTTGTTCTCCCAACCCGGCATGTGGGGCGCGTAGTTCAGCAGGCCGGTCGCCGGATCCACCGCACCCGGACTGCCCACGACCACGTGGTTCAGGACGTCGGTGGTGAGACCGGCCTGGGTGGTGGCCTTCGTGACGGCGCTGTGGAACGCCTCCAGCACGCCGGTCTTCGGCATGGGGGCGCGGTGTTCGGTGAGCGTCGCGCCGGAGATGTCGGCGATGGCGATGTCGATGCTGTCGGGCGTGAGGTCGACCGCGGCGACGTGCGCCAACGCGCCGTTGACGGTCCAGAGCTGCGCCCTCGGGCCCCTGCCTCCGCCGCGCAGACCAGTGCGCAGGACGGTGCCGTCCTCTTCCAGGCGGGTGAGGAGTTGGGCGGTCGCCGGCTTCGAGAGGCCGATGATCCCTTCCAGTTCCGCCCTGGTCAGGGGACCGTTGCGGAGCAGCGCCTCGATGGCGGCGCGGTCGTTGATCTCGCGCAGCAGCCTCGGGCTCCCGGCTCGCATCGTCTCTCCTGTCGGTCAACTTGTCTGTTAACTTTCCAGACTATTTCTCGGTGAGACCGTAGTGACGGGGCTCACCGGGCGTCAATGGCCCGAGACGGGTCCGTTATCTGGGTTAGGCACGCCTAAGGCACCCTTGAGGTATGACCGACACGCGTCAGGAGTCGCTGGCCGCACTGCTGGGCGGGCGGGGTGGTGCGTTGGACGCTTCGCTCCCGCCGTTGGCCTTCGTGCTGGGGTGGCTGCTCGGTGGGCGTTCGATCGAGGTCGGTGCTCTTGCCGCCGTCGCGTGCGGTGTCGTCGTAGGTGGGGTCCGTGTCGCGCGAGGCGGTCGTCCCCGTGCCCTGCTCCTGTCCGTCGCGCTGGTCGTCGTGGCCGCGTACGTCGCTGTCCAGACGGGCCGCGCCGAGGACTTCTTCCTGGTCCAGATCTTCCTGAACGCCGCGTCGGCCCTGGTCTGGTCGGCGTCCATCGTCGTCCGCTGGCCGCTGTTGGGTGTGGTGGTCGGCCTCATCACCGGCCAACGCTTCCGCTGGCGCCGTGACCCCGACCTGCTGCGCGCCTACCGGTTCGCCTCGTGGCCGTGGGTGGCCCAGTACGTCCTGCGCGTCCTCGTCTTCGGCGCCCTGTGGCTGGCGGGCGAGGTGGTCCTTCTCGGCATCATGCGCGCCGCCCTGACGTGGCCACTCCAGGTCGCGTGCATCGCCGTCAGCTGGTGGGTCCTCCGCCGAACCCTCCCCGCCGACCACCCCGGCCTACGCCACCCCCGCACCCCCTGACCTCCGCGCGAGTCGAACCCCCAGACCCCACGTGTCGAACCTCCAGACCCCGTGAGTCCTACGTTCAGACCCCGTGAGTCGTACGTTCAGAACGCGTGAGTCCTACGTTCGCGTACCCCGAATTCAACGCTCAGGACGGGCCGGGCCAGCGTTCGTTCGCGCCCACTTTGTTCTGAGCGTTGAATTCGGGGGTCCTGAACGTAGGACACGCCTGTCCTGAACGTAGGACTCACGCGACGCGAACGTAGGACTCACGGGGCCTGGAGGTTCGACACGCGGGGCCTGGACGTTCGACTCGCGCGAGGGGTCAGGCAGGGCGGGGGGCGGTTTCGCCCAGGACCTTGACGGCGGCGAGCCAAGCGGCCCCCGCGGCGCCTTCGGTGGCCACGTGCACCGGAGCCGGGGTGCGAGCCGCCAGTTCACGCTTGAGACGTGCGCCCAACGGGTGCGCGTGGATCAGGCTGCCGACCAGCACGATCGGCGTCCGGTCGTGTTCGGGCCGTGCGGCCTCGGCCAAGTCGGCCAAAGCGGTCACGGCCGCGGTGATGATCCGGTCCGCGGACGGCGCCGTGGAGTGGGCCGTGACCAGGGGCGCGTACGTCGCCAGGCGGATCGGCGGGGTGTTGTTGACCGCGGTGATCAGCCGACGCCACTGGTCACGCCGGGGCATGTCGGGAATGGCCGCCTGGCCCAGCACCGCGGTGGACAAGGCGTCCGACTCGTCCTGCTCCAACGCGACCAGAGTCGCCCGGACGGCCTCACGTCCCAGCCAGAACGCCGACCCCTCGTCACCCAGCAGCCACCCGTAACCCCCGACGGTGGACACCAGCTCGTGGTGCTCGATCCGCGCCGCGATCGACCCCGTCCCCGCGACCAGCACCGTGCCGTCCGGTGACGCCGTGCCGGTCGCGAACGCCGCCTCGCAGTCCGTGATCACCCGCATCGGGCACCGCAACCCGGCACCGGCCCACGCCGCCTCGAACAGCGCCGCCACCGCCGGATCGGTCAGCTTGCTCGAACCGGCCATGCCCAGCACGCCCGCCTCGACCTTCGCCGGGTCCAGCCCGTCCAACGCCGCCGTCAACGCCTGACGGATGTGCGAGGCGGCCTGCTCCGGCGGGTGGGAGTTGGGGTTCGCGCCACCGGCGACACCGGCGCCCAAACGGGTGCCGTCGAAGTCGAGCACCAACGCCCGGGTGCTCGTGCCGCCCGCGTCCAGACCGACCACCAAGCCCATTCGCCAGAGTATGCCCAGCGCCGACCAGGTCCGGCACACCCAACCGGGTAGTGCCGGACCTGGCTCTCCGTGATCGACGGCGAGCGCCCGTGATCAAAGGGATCAGCGCGGCGCGAGAACCTGCGCACGGTCACCGGACGCGTTGTGGTGGTGCAGCAAAAGCAGGCTGTCGGCCTTGTCCGCCGCCAACGACTCCGCGTCACGCACCACCTCCAACGCCGCCTCCGACTCGGCCACGAACGTCACCCCACCGGCCAGACCGAGACCCGGCCGAAGCGGGTCGAACGACATCGGCGCCCCGATCCGGTCCACGAACCCGTCCGTGTTCCCCGGCGCCGAGTACTGACCCCTCATCCCCGCCGTGTACGTGAAGCGCGCGCTCGCCGCCGCCGGATCGATGCCCAACGCCGTCAACGTCACCGGCAGCACCACCACGTCGCTGTCCATCACGTTCGTGTCCACGTCGCCGTACTGCCCGTTCAACGGCTGCTCGTCCACCACCTCGCCGTCCGCCACCCGCACGGTCCGCGCCAGCCACACGTCCGCCGTCACATGGCCCAGCGCGTCGGTCGGCTTCACCGCGCGCACGACGTAGTCGTTCACCCCGTCCCCGCCGGTGTCGATGCCGATCTCCGGACTGTTGGTATCACCCAACGTCACCCAGTCGTGCCAGGTCGCGACACCGAACGCGACCATCCCGTCGGACGCCGCCGCGCCCACGTACCGCAGGTCGCCGCCCTTCGCCGACCCGTTCACCGCGCAGTCGACCTGAACCCCCTGCGCGCAGGCCGGCAACTCCGGGCTGATGCCCTGCAACTCGAACGCGCTCACCAGCGACCGGTACGCCTGATCGCCCTCACCCTGGGCCACCACCCGACCGCGCACCACCACCGCGCCGTCACCGCGGTCCACCGCCTCCACGTCCCCGACCGGCTTGGGCGCCGCGTACACCGGCACCCGCAACGTGAGGTCGTCCGACTGCACGAGCAGCCGCCCGGACGCCTCCGCCAGGAACTGCCTCGCCGCGTCCGCCTGCTGCTTCACCACCGTCGGGTCGGCCACCTTGCGCAGCTCGTCGGGCACGACCCGGAGCGTCACCCGCGCCGTCCTCGACCCGCCCGGCGGCAGCACCACCGTCGGCGGCCACACCTCGAACGTCGCGCCGGGCACGGTCGTCGCGTCCTGGTGCGCCAGCGTCACCGAACGCACCCGGGACGACTTGTTCACCAACTCGACCGTCTTCTCAACCGACATCGGCGTGGCGGCCTCTACCGGCCCGAAACTCACGCCGACCGTCCCCGGATCGTCCTGCACCATGGCCAGCAGGTCGACGTTCACGGCGTCGAACGCGTCCACCCGCCCGGCGCCGACCCGCATCGGAGCCTCGGGCTTGCCGGCGGTGTGGTCGTCTCCGTCGGTCACCTGGCCGTCCGCCGTGTTCATGATCGCCGCCTTGACCTCCTCCACCGTCCACTCCGGACGCACCTCGCGGACCAGCGCCGCGATGCCCGCCACGTGCGGCGCGGCCATCGACGTGCCACCCATGCTGACCGCCTCGGCACCCCCTCCGACCTTGGCGGACAGGATCGTGTCACCGGGCGCGGCGACGTCCGGCTTCGCGGCGGCAACACCACGCGCACCACGTGAGGACGACGGCGTCATCGTGTCCGCCAGGTTCGGCGTGGTCGTCGGCGCGGCGTTGCGCAGCGAGCCGAGCATCCTCAACTGGAGCGTGCCGTCCGCCAACGCCGGGCGCACGGCCGCGGTCGCGGCGGCGGTGAACTGGAACGCCGGGATGCCCGCGTTACCCGCGATACCCGCCTTGAAGTTGTTGCTCGTCGCGGTCAGCAGCACGCCTTCCGCGCCCGCCGCCTCGGCGTTGTCGGTCCGCGCGCCCGAGCCGCACTCGCGGGTCGCGTCGTCTTCGTCCCACTCCAGCCACACGAACTTGCCGTTCAGGTCTTCGGTGATGGGCGCGCAGCCGTCGACGTTCGCCGGTTCGGACACCGGGACCACGGGCAGCGTCCGGTCCAGGGAGGCGTAGCCGGTGTAGTACTTGCTGTACTGCCCGGAGTGCCGCGCGCCGGCCACCTCGACGCCGTCCAGCATCGCGAACGCGTCCCGCGTGTTCGCCACGGCAAGCGCCTCGGGTGTGTTCGCGGGGGAGCCGCCGACGTCGTAGAAGTCGCCGCCGTTGCCCGCCGCCGCGACGACCAGCACGCCGTGCTCCACGACCTTGCGCACGAACAGGCTGTCCGGGTCGTCCTGGCCGCCGAAGTCGCTGCCCAGGGACAGGTTCACCACGTCGAGGCGGTCGGCGAAGTCGCCGTCGCCGTTCGGGTCGAGGGACCAGTCGAGGGCCGGGCCGACGAGGTTGGTGGACCCGGTGCAGCCGAACACCTTCAACGCGTACAGCGACGCTTTCGGCGCGGTGCCGGGGCCGATCCTCATGCCCGCCACCGCCTCGGGCGTCAACGACTTGTGGTCACCGGTGAACGCCGTGCCGTCCGCGTTCACGCCGTATCCGGCGGCCGAGCCCGCGACGTGCGTGCCGTGGCCTTGGCAGTCGAGGGGGTTCGTGTCGGGTGCGGGGACGGCTCGTTCGGGCACGTCGCCGTCGTAGGCGTCGCCCGCGAAGTCGTGGCCGCCGACGACCTTCGCGGTCGGGGTCCACGGCGCGGTGCGGTCGACGGCGTCGTAGGCGGCGGTGGTGCCGGGGCCGCCGAAGTCGGCGTGCGTGTAGTCGATGCCGGTGTCGATGACGCCGATGCGCACCCCGTCGCCGTACCGGCCGGTGTCCCGCCACACCTGAGCCGCGCGGGTCAACTCCACCGAACCCGAGTTCAGGACGTGCTTCGGCACGGTCCGCCGCAGGGTCTTGACCTCGGGCAACGCGGTCAGTTCACGCAGCTTCGCGGCGTCCGAGGTAACCACCATTCCGGGTACCGCGTTACGCGTCCCGGCTACCTGACGAGCCCTGGAATCCTTGTCTCGCAACGCTTTCAGGACCCGGCCGGCTTGATCCTCGGTATGCTGCCGGGCGGCCCTGGCGGCAGCCACCGGATCCCCCGCGCCACGCGCTTTCTCGTCGCCGTACGCCTTGGCGGCCGGGGTTCCGGTCAACTCGACGAACACGGTGACCGGCCCGCTGGCGCCGGCAAGCTCACCGGTCTGCGCGGATGCACCGGGCTGGGCGAGCACTGGCCGGCCGAACACACCGGGTCGACCGAACACGCCGGCTTGACCCAGCACACCGGCTTGGGCGAGCACACCGGCTTCGGCGGGCGCCTCAGCTTGGGCGGGCACACCGGCTTGAGCAGGCTTGTCAGCTTGGGCGGGCACACTGGTTTGGGCGGACGCGTCGGCTTGAGCCCGCACCCCGGTTTGGGTGGACGCGTCGGCTTGAGCGGGCACACCGGTTTGGGAGGGCGCGCCGGTCATGCTTTGCAGGGGTCCCCGCCGGGGGGTCCCCTGTTCTTGATCCTGCCGGCCGGCACCGACGTTTTCGCGTCCTCCGCCCCGACCTGTGGACAACTCCGCGCCGTCGATCCGCCCGAAGCCCGCGTGCCCGGAGCGGTTCGGTGGCAAGGGCTCGGCGAAAGGGTGGGCCGGGTCGGCGGCTGCCTGGACAGCCGCCGGCGGTGTCCCGACCGCTACCGTGACGAGCAGCGCGGCGATCGTGGCGGCGGACGTCCACGCCGCACGGTGGAGTTTCATCGCGACCTTTCGTAGCCGGGATTCATCGGACCACTATCCGGACAACCTCTAGACGGACCTACCCAAGACGGCTATACATCCGATCTGTCGACCGGTTTGTAAAGGAGGGCCTGCCGTGCAGTTGATGCGTCTGGGACCGTCGGGAGCCGAGCGTCCCGCCGTCCGTGCCGACGACGGCCTCACGTACGACCTGACGCCCCTGACCGACGACCTGACCGGCGCGTTCCTCGCCGACGACGGCATCGCCCGCACCCAGGCCGCGCTCGCCGCGAAAGAACTCCACCCGATCGTGGTCGACGGATTGCGGATCGGACCCCCGGTGACGGGCGTCGGCAAGATCGTCTGCATCGGCCTCAACTACCGCGACCACGCCGAGGAGACCGGCGCGACGGCCCCGTCCGAACCGGTGATGTTCCTCAAGACCCCGGACACGATCATCGGCCCGGACGACGAGGTGCTGGTGCCGCGCCACTCGGTGAAGACCGACTGGGAGGTCGAGCTCGCCGTCGTGATCGGCCGCACCGCCCGGTACCTGGAGTCCACCGACGAGGCCCTGACCTGCGTCGCCGGGTACACGCTGTCCCACGACGTCAGCGAACGCGAGTTCCAGCTGGAGCGCGGCGGACAGTGGGACAAGGGCAAGAACTGCGAGACGTTCAACCCGCTCGGCCCCTTCCTCCTGCCCGCCGACGAAGTGGCCGACCCCCAGGCGCTCGGCATGCGGCTGTGGGTCAACGGCGTGCCGCGCCAGGACTCGTCCACCAAGAACATGATCTTTCCGGTGGCCGAGCTGGTCCGCTACCTGAGCTGGTTCCTCGTCCTCCGACCGGGCGACGTCATCAACACCGGCACACCCGCCGGCGTCGCCCTCGGCCAACCCGAGCCGAAGCCGTACCTGCGCGCGGGCGACGTGGTGGAGTTGGAGATCGACGGGCTGGGCCGGCAGCGGCAGACGTTCGGGCAGGCCTGATGACGGCCGGCGCGACGAGACCCTGACCGACCACCGGTACCGGACGTCCGGTGTGGACAGATGTGGAGGAGCGGTGAGCGAGTTCGCAGGACTGGTCGCGGTGGTGACCGGCGGCGCGTCGGGCATCGGCCTGGCCACCGCCCGGCTGTTGGCCGAACGGGGCGCGACCGCGGTGGCGCTGGACCTCGACCCCGACGTCGACCCGCCGGTGCACGGCATCAGGGCGGACGTCACGGACGACGCGTCGGTGCGTGCCGCGATCGCCGAGGTGGTCGAGCGGTTCGGCCGGCTCGACGTGGTGGTCAACAACGCGGGCGTCGGCGCGCAGGGTGACGTGACCGCGAACCCGGACGACGAGTGGCACCGCGTGCTGGACGTGAACGTGGTCGGCATGGCGCGCGTCGCCCGTGCCGCGCTGCCGCACCTGAAGAAGTCGCCGTCGGCGGCGATCGTGAACACCGGCTCCATCGCCGCCTGGGCCGGTCTGCCGCAGCGCGCGTTGTACTCGGCGAGCAAGGGCGCGGTGCACGCGTTGACGCTCGCCATGGCCGCCGACTACGTGCGCGAGGGCATCCGCGTGAATGCCGTGGCGCCCGGCACCGCCGACACCCCGTGGGTGGGCCGGCTGCTCGACTCCGCACCGGACCCGGCCGCCGAACGGGCCGCGCTGGAGGCCAGGCAGCCGCACGGACGGCTGGTCTCGGCGGACGAGGTCGCGGGCGCCATCGCCTACCTCGCCGGTCCGCTCTCCGGTTCCACCGCCGGCACCGTCCTGGCCGTGGACGGCGGCATGCACGGGCTGCGGCTGCGTGCACCTGGAAACAAGTAGGACGTGACGGTCATGATTCCTTTGCCGCGACTGGGGTTCGGTGGCGGACCGATCGGCAACCTGTACACGGAAGTGTCCGATTCGGACGCTTTCGGCGCGCTGGAAACCGCGTGGGGCAACGGGGTCCGGTACTTCGACACCGCACCTCACTACGGGCTCGGCCTGTCCGAACGGCGGATCGGCGAGTTCCTGGCGGACAAGCCGCGCTCGTCGTTCGTGGTGTCGACGAAGGTCGGCCGGGTGTTGGAGCCGTGCACCGGCGGCGGTGAGGACCGTGCGAACGGGTTCGCCGTGCCCGCGACGCACCGCAGGCGGTGGGATTTCAGCGCCGACGGCGTGCGGCGGTCGCTGGAGTCCTCTTTGGACCGGCTGGGCCTGGACCGGGTCGACGTGGTGTACCTGCACGACCCGGACGAGCACGGTGACCAGGCCATCGCGGAAGCCGTGCCCGCATTGGCGGCGCTGCGGTCCGAGGGCGCCGTCCGGGCGATCGGCGTCGGAATGAACCAGTGGGAGCTGCCCGCCCGATTCGTCCGCGAGACCGACGTGGACGTGGTGCTGCTCGCCGGCCGGTACACCGTGCTGGAGCAGACGGGGGCCGAGCTGCTGACGTTGTGCGCGTCGCGCGGGGTGTCCGTGGTGGCGGCGGGAGTGTTCAACTCCGGGCTGCTCGCGCGGCCCGAAGTGGGGGACACCTACGACTACCGGGCCGCACCCGTGTCGCTGGTGGAGAAGGCGCGGCGGATCGCCGAGGTGTGCTCGCGGCACGGCGTGACGCTGCCGCAGGCGGCAATCGCGTTCCCGTTCCGGCACCCGGCGGTGGTGTCCGTGCTGCTGGGCGTGCGGACGGCGGACGAGATGCGGGCGAACGCGTCGGCCGCGTCCGCACCGGTGCCTGACGCGTTGTGGGACGACTTGGCCTCGGCAGGACTGCTGTGATCGGGGATGTCACGGGTCGGCCCCGCCACACGCGCCCACAGCACGTACTGACGCCCTGACCGGGCTCAGGCCCGGGGCTAGCGGCGCCGAGGCAGGCGACTTGGCGTTCTCTGGAGGTCAGGGTGGCCAGCCGGTGCCTGCTGGGCTGTGATCGTCCGTTTGCTCGTGTCCTCGGGCACTCCATGGAGTTCATCGATCTGGTCGTGTTCGTGTCGTCTGTCGGGCGGCTGCTGAGACGTTGCAGGGCCACCGGCTCAGCGCCTCCCAACGGGGCACGAGCTCCGCGTCGCTCTGCTGGAGGGCTCCCCGGCCAGACTCACGAGCAAGCAACACCTGCCGGCAGGCCTGGCGCATCCCGCGTGGAGGAGCGGCCGGATAACGACCGCCCACCAGTGTGATGCCCCGCTCCCCTCGTCGGGAGAGGAGCGGGCCGTGTCACAGCCGGGTGCCGTTGACCGCCAGTGCCACGTCGATGTTGTCGCGTGTGGCGTTGGAGTACGGGCAGACCTGGTGGGCGGACTCGACCAGTTCGACCGCCTGCTCGCCGGTGATCGACGGCAGCGAGATCCGCAGCTCGACGCCGAGCTTGAAGCGGCCGCCGTCGATCGGGATCAGTGAGACCGACGAGTCGATCTCCGCGTCGTCCGCCTTGAGGTTCGCGCGCTGCCCGAGCAGGGCGAGCGTCGCACCGAAACAGGCGGCGTACCCGATCGCGAAGAGCTGCTCGGGGTCGGCTCCCTCACCGTCCCCGCCCAGCTCTTTGGGCATCCGCAGGTCCAGGTCCAGCCGTCCGTCGGACGTGCGCCCTCGGCCGTTCCTTCCCCCGGTGACGTGCGCCTCCGCCGTGTACAGCGCCTCGGTCATCCTGAACTCCCTTCGTTAGCTACCAGGACAAGAACTTGGCACTTCAAAAACAGAAAGTCAACGGGTTAAGATCAGGAACCTGACGAGACCCCGGAGGAAAGATGGCGAAGCTGGCGGTCGGCTACCTGCTGCCGACGCGTGACCAGACCGTGCTGGGAGAGCACGAACCAGGACGGCTCGTGGCCCAGGCACGGCGGGCGGAGGAGCTGGGCCTGGACTCGGTCTGGGCCGGCGACAGCCCCGTGACCAGGCCGCGCGCGGATCCACTGCTGCTGTTGGCCGCCGTCGCCCAGGCCACCGAACGCGTCATGCTCGGCACGGCGGTGCTGCTGCCGGCACTGCGCCATCCGATCCTGTTGGCGCACCAACTGGCCACCCTCGACCGGCTGTCGGGGGGACGGGTGATCGCGGGCATGGGCGGCGGGTTCCCGAACCCGAACACCCGGGCCCAGTTCGCCGCGGTCGGCATCGGATACGGCCGCCGCGTCAGCCGCATGGAGGAGTCGATCGACGTCATGCGGCGGCTCTGGTCGGGGGAGGCGGTCTCCTACCAGGGCGAGCACTTCGCGTTCACGGACGTGCGGCTCGCGCCCCCGCCGGCCCGGCCGGGAGGGCCGCCGATCTGGCTGGCGGGCAGCGGTGGTCCGGCGCTACGGCGTGTGGCCCGCCTCGCCGACGGCTGGCTCCCCTATCCACCCGAGGCGACGACGTACGCGGTGGAACGGGAGGCCATCGAACAGGCCTCGACCCGTTCGGTCACCCCCGCGCTGTACGCGACGCTCTGTCTGGACGAGGACCCGGAGCAGGCGCACCGCCGGCTGCGGACGAGCATCGAGCGCTACTACGGCATGCCGCTCGAGTTCATCGCGTCGATCCAGACCGTGTTCGCCGGTACCGCCCGCCAGGCCGCCGACTGGTTGACCGGCTACACCGCGGCCGGCGCTCGCCACCTGGTGATCCGCCTGGCCACCGACGACCACGACAAGGGCCTGGAGGAGTTCGCAGACCAAGTTCTGCCCCTGCTGCACGAGGAGGATCACCGATGACCACCACGTTCGTACTCGTCCACGGCGCCTGGCACGGCCCATGGGCCTGGGACCGGATCGTCCCGCTGCTGCACGCCGCCGGGGCACGCACGCTCACCCCGGACCTCAGCACCCCAGAAGACCGCGGGCTCCATGACCACGCCGAGGAGGTCGTCGCCGCCATCGACAAGGCTCAGGACGACGACCAGCTCGTGCTGGTCGGACACAGTTACGCGGGCCTGGTCGTCCGGGAGGCGGCCGACGCGCGGCCCGATGCCGTCGGCCACATCGTCCTCGTGGACGGCTGGGCGGGGGCCGACGGTGCCGGCATGTTCAGCCTGGCCCCCGACACCTTCGAACAGACCATGCGTGCGGCGGCCGACACGCACGGGGACGGCCGGCAGATCCCGGCCCCACCCCCGGCGGCGTTCGGCATCGTCGACCCCGACGACACGGCCTGGCTGGCCCCGCGTCTGCTCCCGCAGCCGCTGCGCACCTTCACCGAAGCCACTCGCTTGAGCGGGGCTGTCGACCGGATTCCCGGCACGGCCATCTACTGCGCGCCGCTGACCTACCCGTTCGACCGGTTCGGCAAGGCCGTCGGGTACGCCACACTCGCGCTGAACGGCCCGCACGACGTGATGCTCACCGATCCCGAGCCACTCGCCAGGCTGCTCCTGGAGTTCAGGAACGGGAAGCGCGAAGTCTAGAGTGATGAAGTGGAACAGCGAACGTACAACCAGTACTGCGCGACCGCACGCACCCTCGACCTCGTCGGCGAGCGCTGGACGCTGCTGCTGATCCGCGAACTGCTGACCGGGCCCAAGCGGTTCGGTGACCTCCAGGCCAGCCTGCGCGGCCTCGGCACCGGACTGCTGGCCGCCCGCCTGAAGCACCTGGAACGCGAGGGACTCGCACACAAGATCACGCTCCCGCCGCCCGCCCGCACCCCCGCCTACGCCCTCACCGAGGCCGGCGAGGAACTCGGACCGCCGATCCTGGAACTGGCTCGATGGGGCCTGAAGTGGGCGATGGGCGAACGACGCGAGACCGAGACGTTCCATCCCGGCTGGGCCGTGCTCGGCCTACGGGCCTGCTTCGACGCCGAGGCCGCCGCCGGACTCCGCGCGGTCTACGAGTTCCGCATCGACGACGAGGTCTTCCACGCCCGCATCGCCGACGGCACGATCGAGGCACTGCACGGACCCGCCCAACACCCGGACGCGACCATCACCATCAGCGAGGCAGCCTTCCTCGACGTGACCAGCCACGGTCTGACCTTCGCCGACGCGATCGAGACCGGCGCCGCGTCGGCGTCCGGCGACAGCGCGGCACTGCGCAGGCTGAAGGGCCTCTTCCGACTGCCGCCCTCGCGATCCCGCAACGCGGACCAACCCCCGTCCTGATCACGCCCAATCCCACTAGCCCCTTTCGGCGCACCCGTTGCCGTGCGGTCCGTAAGCGCCCCAAGACGTCTGGCGACAGCAACGCCGGAGTGTCGCGATTACGACGCCAATGGGCATCGCCCGGCCGAGATCGGAATCGGCCTGAGCTGCGAAAACAGCTTAAGTCACTGGCATTGGGCTTAGGCCAGGTCGGACAGCCACTGCTCGACGCCGGCCACGTGCACCGTGGACCACGAGCGGGCCAGTTCGGGTTGGTGCGCGGCCAGTGCGTCGACGATGGCGCGGTGCTCGGCGACGGTCCGGTCCACCGCGCCGCCCTGCGTGATGCCCCGCCAGATGCGCACCCGCACGGTCGGGCCGGCCAGGGTGTCCAGCAGCTGGGCCAGGTAGGCGTTGCCCGAGCCCTGCGCGATGGCGCGGTGGAACTCCAGGTCGTGGTCGACCAGTTCCTCCACCGACTCGGCGGACTCGGCGGCGTCGCACAGGGCGCGCAACGCGGCGATCTCCTCGGGGTTCACGCGCTGCGCCGCCAGCGCCGCGGCGGCCGGTTCGAGGATGCGCCGGACTTGGAGGACCTCCAGCACCGAGTCCTCGCCGCGGTGCAGGTCGAGCACGAACGACAACGCGCCGAGCAGGTCGTCGGCCCGCAGGCTCGACACGTACGTGCCGTCACCCTGCCGCACGTCCAACACCCTGACCAGCGACAACGCCTTGACCGCCTCGCGCAGCGAGTTCCGTGACAGGCCGAGCCGCTCGGCGAGATCCGCCTCGCGCGGCAGCCGGTCGCCCGGCTTCAGCTCACCCGAGACGATCATCTCCTTGACGCGCAGGATGGCGTCGTCGGTAACTGCCACGGCGGTCCTCGACTCGTCAGCTAGACCTCGGATGTCTGCCGCCCAGTATGGGCCACGCCGGATCGCCGCGCGGCCGGATCGCCGCGCGGCGAGAAGTTCACCATGCTCTACTCTATTCGGTTATCTTATAACCACACGTGACGGCTTCCGCCACTTCCGGTCATAATGGTCTGGACCATTTGAGGAGGGACCTTGGACACGGTTGTCGCAGCTCCGCGAGCACTGCTCGGTCGGACCATCACCGGTCCCGTCAGCCTGAGGTTCAGGGCAGGCCGGATCGTGGACGTCGTCGCGGGCTCACCGCCCGACGGCGCCGAGGTGCTGACCGGCGGCCTGCTCACCCCGGGCCTGGTGGACGTGCAGGTGAACGGGGCGGTCGGGGTCGACTTCGCCGAGGTGGACGCGGAAGGCATGGCGGCGGTGGCGAGGGCGCTCCCGCGGACGGGGGTGACCCGTTTCCTGCCGACCCTGATCACCGCGCCGGTGCCGGTCGCGGTGCGCCAGGCGCACGCCGTGCTGGCCGCGTCGGCCACCCTGCCCCGCCACCCCGGCGCCAAACCGCTCGGCGTGCACCTGGAAGGGCCGTTCCTGTCGCCGAAACGGGCGGGCGTGCACGACCCGGCGCTGATGGTGGCGCCCGGACCGGCCGAGATAGACCTGCTCCTCAACGACGAGGTGCTCCGCCGCGCGTTGCGCATGGTGACGTTGGCGCCCGAGCAGCCGGGCGGTCTGGACGCGGTCCGCAGGCTGGCGGCGGCCGGTGTGCTGGTGGCGGTCGGGCACAGCGACGCGACAGGCGAGCAGACCCGTGCCGCTGCCGAGGCGGGCGCGCGCATGGTGACGCACCTGTTCAACGCCCAACGCCCACTCGGCCACCGCGAACCCGGCGTGCCGGGCGTCGCGCTGGTGGACGACCGGTTCACGTTGGGCCTGATCGCGGACCTGGCACACGTCGGCCCGGACGTCTGCCGGCTCGTGTTCAACGCCGCCGGCCACCGGGTCGCGCTGGTCACGGACGCCGTCGCCGCCGCCGGCATGCCGCCCGGCCGCTACCAGCTCGGCGGCGCGGACGTCCTGCTGACCGAGGACGGCGTGCCACGTTCACCGGAGGGCACGATCGCGGGCAGCGCGCTGACGCTCGACCGGGCCGTGCGCAACATCGTGTCGGTGGGCGTGGACGTGGCGGACGCGCTGGCGTCGGCGACGATCGTGCCGGCCGATGTGATCGGCGAGCCGACGCTGGGCCGCCTGGAACCGGGCGCGGTGGCGGACCTGGTCTGGTGGGACGACGACCTCCGGCCCCGCAAGGTGTGGGTCGACGGCGAGGTCGTGTTCGACAGCACGGGGCTGGACAGCTCGGCGCTCGGCAGCCCGGCACTGGGCAGCACCGCGCTGTACGACAACCCGTCCGTCCGTATGGCGGCTGCCGGTCAGTAGCCCGGACACGGCAGTAGCCGTACGCGCGAGCCACCCGTCCTAGCCAGGACACGTGAGAGGCCCGAGGGATCAGCCTCGGGCCTCTCACGTTGAGATCTGCGGTTGGTCGCCGGCCTCGTTGTTTTAACCGACGTTTCAGTCCTACAAAAACGGCGTTTCTATTCAAGATCTCGCAATGATCACCCGATAGTGGCGGCCGGTAGGGCAGAAAGCGGCAGGTCAGAGCCAGTCTAAGCGGTTACGGGTGATCGCGCCGGCGGAGGCAGATCCGGCACCCGTCCGGCACCCGCAATCCGCGACGGCCGCCGGGTCCGCCCGGTTCCCGTCGCGGATGGCCGGTTCTGAGCGTTGAATTCAGGCGTTCTGAACGTAGGACTCACGGGACGCGAACGTAGGACTCGCGGGACGTGAGGGGTGACGCGCGGTCAGCGGGGTTAGCGGGTGCGGGTGATCTTGTTCAGGCCACGGGGGTTGTCGGGGTCGCCGCCGCGGGCCAGGGCGAGGCCGTGGGCGAGGCGTTGGATCGGGAGGATCTCCAGGATCGGCGCCACCTCCTCGGCGGTCTCCGCCACCGGGATGCGCAGCGCCGCCGACACCTTGTCCGAAGCCGACCCCACCGCCAGCACGTCAGCCCCCCGACCGTGCACCGCGTCCAGCACATCGTGCAGAGCGTCCCCGCCCTTGCCCGAACTGGTCACGGCCAGCACCGCCGTCTCCGCGTCCACCGCCGCCACCGGCCCGTGCAGCAGATCCGCCCCGCTGTAAGCCCGCGCCGCCAGGTACGACGTCTCCGCCAGCTTCAACGCCGCCTCCAACGCCGTGGGCAGCGAATACCCGCGCCCCGTCGTCAGCACCCGGTCCACGAACCGGTACCGCTGCACCGCCTCCGCCACCGCGTCCGCCGACGAGTCCAACGTCGACCGCGCCAGATCACCCAGCGACGCCGCCGCCGACCCGTTCCCGCCCCGGATCGCGTCCACCAGCAGGTACAACGCCAGCAACGTCGCCGAGTACGTCTTGGTCGCCGCCACCGCCTGCTCCACCCCGGCGCCGACGTCCACCGACAACTCCGCCGCCGCGTTCAACGGCGACGAAGCCGTGTTCGTCACCGCCACCGTCAACGCCCCACGAGCCCGCGCCGACTCGGTGACCTCCAGCAGATCCGGCGACCCGCCCGACTGCGACACCGACACCACGAGCACGTCCCGCAGGTCCGGCTGGGCCCCGTACAGCGTGGTCGTGGACGGCGACACCAGCCCGGCCGGCAACTCCAGCAACACCTCGGTCAGGTATTTCGCGTACAGCGCCGCGTGGTCGCTGGACCCACGGGCCGCCAGCAGCACGAACCGCGGCTTGCGCGCCGCGATCGCCGAAGCGACCGACGCGATCCCGTCCCGCCGCGCGAGCAGACCGTCGAAGATCCCGGGCTGCTGGTCGATCTCGGCCGCCATGTGCCTGCCGGGCTGGTGGTCGGTCATCGGAATCTCCTGATCAGGTGCTGGCGGCGATGCGCTCGGCCGCGGCGCGCAGGCTCACCCGCGAACCGCCGTGGGTGTCGACGCGGGCGACAGCGCCCAGGTCCGGTCCCGGCACGCCCGTCTCGACGTGCACTAGGTCTAGACCAATAGTAACCAGCGAGGTCACCAACGAGGTAGCCCAAGCATGGCGGTGTGCCTCACGTGTCACCACCACGACGGGCCGGCCGGCGGCCAACGAGGCGATCTCCGCGGCCGACATCTCCGAAGCCGACGTCGACGACACCACCGAAGTGCCCGGCATCAGCTCCACCAGGTACGGCCCGAGCCCCCACGGCACGTCGCCGACCGCGATGGACGGCTCCACCGCCAGATCCACCACCACCGGCGGCCCGGACAGCCGAAGCGACCCCCGCACCTCCACCGCCCGACGGGCCGCGAGCAGCCCCAACGCCGGATCGTGCCCGTCCACCGCCATCGGAGGCGCACCCAAGGCCGCCGTCCGCCGCGCCGCCTCCTCCAGCCGCGCCAACGGCAGCGCGCCGGACTCCACCGCCGCCACGATGCTGTCGACCAGCCACTGCATCCCGTCGTCGTCCAACGGCTCGCCACCCAGGCACAACGCGTCCACCCCGGCCGCCAACGCCCGCACGGAACCCTCCGCGAGGTCGCCGCCGACGGCCTTCATGTCCAACCCGTCCGTGATCACCGCGCCGGTGAACCCCAACTCCTCGCGCAGCACGCGAACGGCCAGCGGGTTCAACGTCGCGGGCTCCGAACCCCACTCCGGCACCACGAGGTGCCCGGTCATGATCGACCGCACCCCCGCCCGCACCGCCTCCCGGAACGGCACGAACTCCACCGCCGTCAACTCCGCGACCGACCGCGGCAACACCGGCAACGCCGCATGAGAGTCCACAGTGGACGCGCCGTGTCCCGGGAAGTGCTTGGCGCAAGCGGCAACCCCGACGGCCTGCATCCCCTCCACGAACGCCGCCACGTGCGCGCCCGCAGCCACCGGATCCGACCCGAACGACCGCACCCCGATCACCGGGTCGTCCAACGTCAACACCAGGTCCGCCGACGGCGCCAGGTTCAGGCTCACCCCGCACGCCGCCAGCCGCGACCCGATCGACGCCGCCACCGACCGGGTCAGCCCCAGGTCACCGGCCGCGCCGAGCGCGTGGTTCCCCGGCACCTCCGACCCGTGCCCGGCGTCGAGCCGGGTGACGTCGCCACCCTCCTCGTCGACCCCGATCACGACGTCCGCCCGCGCGCCGCGCAACTGCGCGTTCAACGCCGTGACCTGGACGTCGTCGACGACGTTGCGCCCGAACAGCACCACGCCGGCGAGCCCGTCCGCCACCCGCTTCAACAGCCAGTCCGGCGCCGCGGTCCCGTGGAACCCCGGCAGCAGGACACCCGACGCGAGCCGGTGCAACGACATGCGGTCCTACCCCTTCACCGCACCGGCGGTGACACCGGTGACCATCTTGCGCTGCACGATCAGGAAGAACACCAGCACCGGCAGGGTGAACAACGCCGACGCGGCCATCGCGCCACCCCAGTCGGTGCCGAAGTTGGTCTGGAACCCCGACAGCCACACCGGCAGGGTCTCCTTTTTCTGGTCGTTGATCAGCGACAGCGCGAACAGGAACTCGTTCCACGCGGTCACGAACGCGAACACCGACGTGGCCACCAGACCGGGCCCGAGCAGCGGCAACGTCACCCGCCGGAACGCGCCCCACCGGCCGCAGCCGTCCACCATCGCCGCCTCTTCCAGTTCCAGCGGGATGCCGTTGACGAACCCGCGCAGCGTCCACGCGCAGAACGGCAGCGTCACCGCGAAGTAGATCAGCGCCAACGCCGGCAGCCGGTCCAGCAGGTCCAGGTCCCGCATCATCAGGAACATCGGGATCAGCAGCGCCTCGAACGGCGCCATCTGCGCGACCAGCATCAGCATCACGAAGCCCTTGCGACCCCGGAACCGCATCCGGGACATCGCCAACGCCGCCAGCAGACCCACCACGACCGCCGCCAGCACCGCGCCCAGCGACACCATCAGGCTGTTGCCCAGCGAGTTCAGGAACCCCGGCTTGGACCACGCGGTGGCGAAGTTCGAGCCCGTCACCGAGAACGGCACCAGGTCGTAGTCGCCGGTCAGCAGGTCCTTGCGCGGCTTCAACGCGGTCGCGACCATCCAGTAGGTCGGGAACGCGAAGAGCAGCGCCACGACCACCGCGACCACGTTCGTGGTGATTTTCTTCGCGGTCACAGCGCACCCTCCTGCGATCGGACCAGCCTGCGCAGGTACTGGAACGTGAGCAGCGCCAACAGCGCCACCATCACCACGGACACCGCGGCGGCCACCCCGAAGTGGCTCTTCGAGATGCCCTCCAGGTACTGGTAGACGGGCAGCGTGGTGCTGCCGCCGTCCGGGCCGCCCTTCTTCATCGCCCAGATCTGCGCGAACACCTTGAAGTCCCACAGCATCGACAGGAACGTCACCATCAGCAGCAGCGGCCGCAACTCCGGCCACGTCACCGAGCGGAACGTCTGCCACGCCGACGCGCCGTCGATTCCCGCCGCCTCGTACTGGTCCTTCGGGATGCCGATCGCGCCCGCGTACAGGGAGAACGCCAGGAACGGGATCGCCTGCCACACGATCAGCAGCCCGATCACGGCCAGCGTGGACGTGCCGGTGGAGAACCACGAGAACCCGGCGAACGAGTCGAACCCGAGCTTCACCAACGTCTTGTTCAGGATTCCGTACTGCTGGTCGAAGATCCACTGGTAGACCGTGGTGGCCGCGAGGAGCGGCATCGCCCACGCCAGCAGCATCGCCACTTGCAGCAGGATCCGGACGAACGGGCTGATCTGCCGCATCAGCAGCGCGATCAGCAGGCCCGCGACCACGGAAGCGGCCACCACGATCGCGGTGAACACCACCGTGCGGATCGCGATCGCCCAGAACTCCGGGTCGCCCAGGATCTTCGTGTAGTTGTCGAGACCCGTCCACACGACCTCGCCGCGGGTCAGCTCACGCAGGTTCAGCTTGCGGAAGCTGGTGATCACGACGGAGAGGACGGGCCAACCGATGAGCCAGAGGATGGCCACCACGGCGGGGGCCAGCAGCAAGTAGGGCAGCGCCTGGTCGAAGGCGCCGCCCCGACGACGCGGCGCGCCGTCCGGTGCGGCACGCCGCGGTGCCGACGAATTCGTCGGCACCGCGGCGTCGGTCGTGTGCACGGCCGTCATCCGGTCGTCATCCGCCCAGTGTCTTCGACAGTGCGGCGTTGGCGTCCGCGGTCGCCGCGTCCAGCGTCTTCGCGCCGGTCAGGTACGCGGTCAGCATGTCCTTCAGCGGGTTCTGGCCCGCCTCGACCGCGGCCCACGCCGGCGTGGTCGGGGTGACCTTGCCGTTGGGGGCGGACGCGGCCAGGGCCTTGCCCAGCGGGTTGGTCGACAGCTTCGACGTGTCGGTCGACGTGCCCGGCACCGAACCGCCCTCGGCCAGCATGTCCTGGTACTTCTTGGAGCTGAGGAGCTTCAGGTACTCCTTGGCCAGGTCGGCGTTCTTGCTGCCGGCCGGGACGGCCAGGTTGGAGCCGCCGAGGAACACCGGGGCGGCCTTGCCCGCGGTCTTCGACGGGATCGGGAACGCCGCGGTCTTCTCCTTCAGGTCCGGGTTGGCCTTGATGGCGCCGCCCAGCTCCCACGGCAGACCGATCATCATGCCGACCTTGCCGGTGCCGAACACCTCCATCTGCTGCGGAGTGGCCTCGTCCGCGTCCTTCGGGGCCTTGGTGCCCGAGGCGTCGACCAGCTTCTTGTAGAACTCCAGGCCGGACTTGGCCTGCGGGGTGTCGAGCGCGCCCGCCCAGGCCGAGCCCTGCGGCTTGGCCACGTCGCCGCCCTCGTCCCAGATGAACGACAGCAGCACGTACCAGGACTGGCCCGGCAGGTAGAGCGGCTGGAACTCGGGGTCGGCCGCGTTGGCCGCCTTCAGCTTCTCGATCGCGGCGATCCACTCGTCACGCGAGGTGGGCGGGGCGGTGATGCCGGCGGCCTCGAACAGGTCGGTCCGGTAGATGACCGTGCGGTTGGCCGCGTAGAAGGGCAGGCCGTACTGCTTGCCGTCCCAGGTCAGCGAGTCCTTCAGGCCGCTCAGCCACTGGTCGCCGTTGAGGTCCGAGACGTCCGCGCTCAGGTCGAGCAGGGTCTCCTCGGCCGCGAACTTAGCCGTCTGGGTGTTGCCCAGCTCGATCACGTCCGGCGGGTTGTTGCTGGTCAGAGCGGTGGTCAGCTTCTCCTGGATGCCGTTCCACTTCTGGACCTCGTACTTGACGGTGACGCCGGCGTGCGAGTCCTGGAACTCCTTGTTCAGCGCGTCGGTCAGGGTGGCCGGTGCGGAGCCGTCCATCAACCACACCGTCAGCGTCCTCGGTTCACCGGAGTTGCTGCTGCCGCCATCGGTGCTCGTGCCACATCCGGCCACGGCCACCGCGAGTGCGGCGGCACTTACGGCCAGTCCTCTCCAGCCCTTCACGTGTGCGCCCTTTCCCCGTGCTCCGATCCCACGACCGGAACGCCTAAGTGGTGTAGACCAATGCGGCCTAGAGTGTGCCTCGCCACAAGGCATGTCAAGGCCGTTGCTGGACCGTTGCAAAGTCATCGGATCAATTTCACGGCGCTTGTAGGGGGTTCAGGAGCACGATCCGACGTGGACAGGGCATCCTGTGTCCGGGAGCGGTGGCAGGTTGGCGGCAAGGGGCGAGGAGGAAGGCATGCTCGAAACGAGCCCTGCGACTGGCGTGGACGCCAGGGCTCGCGCGCAGCGCGAGCCGAAGTACTGGGGACTCAAGCGGCATCTGCTCGACCTCCTGCGCGCGTTGCCGCCCGGATCGCCGATCCCGACGGAGCGTTCGCTGGCGGCGGAGTTCGACGTCTCGCGGACCACGGTGAGGCAAGCGCTTGCCGAGCTGACCGTCGAGGGTCGGCTGCTGCGGGTGCAGGGGAAGGGCACGTTCGCCGCGGAACCGAAGGTGGCGCAACGGCTTCAGCTGTCCTCGTACACAGAGGACATGAAGGCGCAGGGGCGGCAGCCGTCGTCGCGGTTGATCGAGGCGTCGGAGATGGCGGCGGAGGCCGAGCTGGCCAGGCTGCTGGGTGTGCGGGCGGGCGCGAAGGTGCTGAGGCTGCACCGGCTGCGGTTGGCCGACGGCGAGCCGATGGCGATCGAGACCACGCACTTGGCCTTGGGACGGTTCCGAGGCCTGCGCCGGTACCTCGCGCCGGGGGCGTCGCTGTACCAGGTGCTGCGGGAGCGGTTCGGGGTCGAGATGGGGCACGCCGAGGAAACTATTGAGACGGCGCTGGCTTCGCCCGAGGAAGCCGAGCTGCTCGGCGCCGACATCGGGCTGCCGATGCTGCTGCTGTCGCGTCACTCGTTCGACACGGAAGGCAACCCGGTCGAGTGGGTGCGTTCGGTGTACCGGGGCGACCGCTACAAATTCGTGGCCACCCTCAACCGCCCCAGCGACTGACCCACACCGCCGGACCACCACACCACCGGACTGCCACACCACCGGACTGCCACACCACCGGACTGCCACACCACCGGACTGCCGGCCACCAACCACGCCGCGCGTGACCACGCGGGCCATCAGCACGCCGGTCCGCACCACGCCGGTCGCCATCACCCCGGTCACCATCACCCCGGTCACCATCACGCCGGTCCGCACCACCCCCGGCCATCACCACCAAGGCCGTGCTTCGCAGGGGTCCCCGCCAGAGGGACCCCTGCTTTGATCTTGCCACCGGGCACCGACAACCGGCGGCCCCGCGTCACGCCCTGTGGGTAACCGGAAGGCCTGTGGACAGCTCCCGGAGCAGAATGGCCCGGTGGCGGAAACTCTGGTGTGGGGGACGGGGCGCGCGAAAGCCGTCCTGGCCACGACGATCCTCGGCTCCGGCATGGCGATGCTCGACAGCACCATCGTCAACGTCGCCCTGCCCCGCATCGGCGCCGAACTCGAAGCGTCCGTCGCGGGCCTCCAGTGGATCCTCGACGGCTACCTGCTGGCCCTCGCCTCCCTGATCCTGATCGCCGGCTCGCTCGGCGACCGCTACGGCCGCCGCCGGGTCTTCGTCTTCGGCGTCGTCTGGTTCGGCGCCGCCTCCCTGCTCTGCGGCCTCGCCCCGACCACCGAACTCCTGGTCGCCGCCCGCGTCCTGCAAGGCATCGGCGGCGCGCTGCTCACCCCCGGCTCGCTCGCCATCCTCCACTCCGCCTTCGCCAAAGCCGACCGCGGCCGGGCCATCGGGGCCTGGTCCGGGCTCGCCGGCGTCGCCACCGCGATCGGCCCGCTGCTCGGCGGCGTCCTCGTCCAGGCCTGGTCGTGGCGGCTCGCGTTCCTGATCAACCTGCCGTTCGCGGTCGTCTGCGTGTGGCTCGCCCGCCGCCACGTCCCCGAATCCCGCGACGAGTCCCTCACCGGCCACCCCGACGTCCTCGGCTCCGTCGTCGGGGCACTCGGCCTCGCCGGCGTCACCGGCGCACTGGTCGAAGCTCCCGTCCGAGGCGCCGACCCGCTGGTCATCACGGCGGCCGTCGTCGGCGTGTCAGGGCTGACCGCGTTCGTCCTGCTCCAACTCCGCGGCCGGGAACCGCTGGTGCCGCCGAGCCTGTTCGCCGACCGCACGTTCGTCCTGTCCAACGCCCTGACGTTCCTCGTCTACGCGGCGCTCGGCGGCGTCATGGTGCTCATGGTCCTGCAACTCCAGGTGTCGCTGCACTACCCGCCGACCATCGCCGGGCTCGCCAGCGTCCCGATCACGCTCCTTCTGCTGGCGCTGTCCGCGAAATCCGGGAGCCTGGCCCAGAAGTTCGGGCCGCGCGCCCAACTCGTCGGAGGTCCGATCCTGATCGGCGTCGGCATGCTGATGCTGCGGTCGGTCGTGCCGGGCGCCGGCTACTGGACCGGCGTCCTCCCCGGCCTGCTGGTGTTCGGCCTCGGCCTCGCCGCGGTGGTCGCGCCGGTGACGGCGACCGTGCTGGCCGCCGCCCCGGACCGGCACGCGGGCATCGCGTCGGGCGTGAACAACGCGGTCGCCCGCACCGGAAGCCTGGTCGCGGTGGCCGTCCTGCCCGCGGTCGCGGGGCTGACCGGCGCCCAGTACGCCGACCCGACCGCGATGACCCGCGGCTGGCAGACGGCGCTGCTGGTGTGCGCGGTGGCGTCGGTGATCGGCGGTCTGATGGCGCTCGGTGTCGACAACCGGGTCCTCGAAACCGCCACGGAGCACCACGACCCGCACAGCTGCCCGGTCGACGGCCCGCCCGCACGCACCTGACCGGCACGCACCTGACCGGCAAGCACCTGACCGGCAAGCACCTAGAGGTACCGGGCGAACACCTCCGGGTCGACGTTCCCGCCGGACAGCACCGCGACGGTCCTGCCCGGGAACGTCGCGCCGAGGTACGCGGCGAGCGTCACCGCGCCGCTGGGCTCCACCACCAGCCGCGCCTGCCGCGCCAACCGGCCGACGGCGTCGCCGATCTGCTCCTCCGACACGGTCACGATGTCGTCCACGTACGCCCGCATGTGCGCGAACGTCAGCTCGGACGGCTCGGCCCGCAGCCCGTCCGCCACGGTCCGGACCCGGTCGTCGGCGGACCACCGGACGAGCGTCCCGGCCCGCAGCGACTCGGCCGCGTCACCCGCCAGCTCCGGCTCCACCCCGACCACCCGCGTGGACGGGCTCAGCGCCTTCACCGCCGTCGCCACCCCGGAGATCAACCCACCGCCGCTCACCGGCACGAGCACCGTGGTCACGTCCGGCAGGTCGGCCACCACCTCCAGCCCCACGGTGCCCTGACCGGCGATGACGTCGGGGTGGTCGAACGGCGGGATCAGCGTCGCGCCGCGCTCCACCACCAGCTCCGCCGCCCGCGACTCGCGCAGCGCCATCGGCACCTCGATCACCTCGGCGCCGTGCGACCGGGTCGCGTCGACCTTCACCCGCGGCGTCGTGTCGGGCACGACGATCACGGCGGGCACGCCGAACAGCTTCGCCGCGTACGCGACGGCCTGCGCGTGGTTGCCGCTGGAGTAGGCGACGACGCCGCGGGCCCGCACGTCCTCGGGCAGCCGCGCCAACGCGTGGTAAGCGCCCCGGATCTTGAACGCGCCGACCGGCTGGAGGCTCTCCGGCTTGAGCCACAGCCCGTCGTCGAACCTCAGCAGCGGCGTGCGCACCGCGGCGTCCTTCACGATGTCCGCGGCGGCCTGGATGTCGGCGATCGTGACGAGTTCCATGCCGACGATCCTCACCCCCGCGGCGGTGTGACATCTACACGGGGGCTACCGGAACTCCTCCTGCGTCACCCGCACGGGGCAAGAACATTCACACGTACGGGGCGTTGCAAACCCCAATCCGTCACTTCTGTGAAACCGCCCGAATCGGTGATCGACTCACTACCTTGAGTGAGAGTTAACAGTCAAACGCTACACAGCGCAGTCAACCCGGCGTGTGCTGTGACACACTTCGCCCTCAGATGGCCTGAACCGTAATAGGTAACAGAGCCATAACGTCGCTCGAACGGGTGAGTACTGGTCGGTAGATGACGGGAGGAGGGCCCATGCGGAAGTCGCGAGCCCTGTCCTTGCCGTGCGTGACCGTGCCACCGGAGACCCGGGCGACGATTCGGGCGAGAAGTAATGGGGTGGGGCGACCCCTGCCGCCGCCCCACCACCCGTCCCCCTAGAGCCCCCGAGAGCGGTCCCTGCAACCAGGCTCTCGGGTTCCCTGCACCCGAAGATGAGGGAGACGCCTAATGAACCGCACGAGTGCGGCCCGCCTTGCCACGGCCGTCCTGCTGGCCGCCGGCACGGCTACAGCTCTCAGCGTACCGGCCCACGCGGCACCCGCCGCGCCCCATGCGGGAAGCGCGGCCGACACGGAGAGCTACCCGGCCGAGTTGCTCCAGGCGGTGGAACGCGACCTGGGCCTGTCCGCCGATCAGGCCCGCGTCCGTCTGGCCAACGACGCCAGGTCGGGTGACGTCGAGAACCAGGCCCGCGGCGTCCTCGGCGACGCGTTCGCCGGCGCGTGGATCGACTCGGCGACCGGGAGGATGACCGTCGGTGTCACCGACGCGGCCAAGGCCGACGCGGCGCGCGCCGCCGGCGCCGACGTCAAGGTCTTCCCCCACTCGCACCGCAAGCTCACCGACGCCAAGGCCGCGCTGGACACCCTGTCCGCGCCGGCGTCCATCACCGGCTGGCGGGTCGACGACGCGTCCAACACGGTCGTCGTCGAGGTCAACCGCATCACCCGCGACGCGGCGGCCGACAGCTTCCTGGCCACCGCCTCGTCGTTGAGCCCGGCGGTCCGCGTGGTGGAGGTCGCGGAGTCCCCGACGACCCTCTACGACACGCGCGGCGGTGACGCGTTCTACATGGGCGGGCGCTGCTCGGTCGGCTTCTCGGTCACCGCGGGCGGTTACGTGACGGCGGGCCACTGCGGCCGTGTCGGCACCGTCACCCAGGGCTACAACCGGGTCACCTCGGGCTCGTTCGCGGGCTCGTCGTTCCCGGGCAACGACTACGCCTGGGTGCGCACGAACTCCAGCTGGACCTCGCGTCCGTGGGTCAACCGCTACAACGGCACCAACGTCGTGGTGAAGGGCTCCTCGGTGGCCGCGAACGGCGCCACGATCTGCCGCTCCGGCTCCACCACGGGCTGGCGCTGCGGCACGGTGCAGGCCAAGAACCAGACGGTCAACTACGGCTCGTCCGGCATCGTGTACGGCCTGACGCGGACCACCGCGTGCGCCGAGCCCGGTGACTCCGGCGGCTCGTGGGTGGCGGGCACCGGCTTCGGCCAGGCCCAGGGCGTGACCTCCGGCGGGTCGGGCAACTGCTCGTCCGGCGGCACGACCTTCTTCCAGCCGGTCAACGAGATCCTGGGCGCCTACGGCCTGCGCCTCGTGATCGGCTGACCGACGGAGTCAGGCGCGCGGTCGTCCCTGCGGGCCGCGCATCGCATCAAGAACACCCCCTGGGCGAACAGTCCAGGGGGTGTTCCCTTTGTTCGCGGGGGTCAGGCGAACTGCACGGAACGTTTGGACAGCCCGTACCAGAAGCCGTCGACGGTGGTCGTGGCCTCCTGCGCGGCGCTCGCGCCCAGCGACACGAACAGCGGCGCGAAGTGCTCGGTGCGCGGGTGCGCGATGCCGGCGGCCGGAGCCTTGCGCTGGAAGTCGAGCAGCGCGTCCACGTCGCCGTCGGTCAGCGCCCGGCCCGCCCAGTCGTCGAACTCGGCCGACCACGACGGCGGCTGGTAGTCCGGGCCGGCGGACATGTCCACGCAGCTCAGGTTGTGCGTCATGAACCCGCTGCCGACGATCAGCACGCCCTGGTCGCGCAGCGGGGCCAGCTTCCGGCCCACGTCGAACAGGTCGCGCGGGTCGAGGCTGGGCATGGACATCTGGAGCACCGGGACGTCCGCCTCGGGGAACATCTCCTTCAGCGGCACGTAGGCGCCGTGGTCCAGGCCGCGCCGCTCGTCGTGCGCCACCGGCTGGTCGAGCAGCCTGGTGACGTCCGCCGCGAGCTCCGGCGCGCCCGGCGCCTCGTACGTGACGTCGTAGTAGCGCTGGGGAAAGCCCCAGAAGTCGTACGTCAGCGGCACGGTGGTGGTCGCGCCGAGGGTGAGCGGGTCGTTCTCCCAGTGCGCGGAGACGATGAGGACCGACTCCGGACGCGGCAGCGTCGCGGACCACGACTTCAGCTCGCCGGTCCACCGCTCGTCGTCGGCCAGCGGGGGCGCCCCGTGGCCCAGGTACAGCACAGGCATCGCACGGTCAGGCATCACATGGACGACTGTACGCTTTCTAGTTGAACTTTCAACCAGGCTGCCGCCGCACGCGGGTCCGCCGCCTCCGTGATGGCGCGCACGACGACCACCCGGTCCGCGCCCGCCGCCAGCACCTCCGACAGCCGCTCCCGGTCGACGCCGCCGATCGCGAACCACGGCCGGTCCGTCGTGCCACTGGTCGCGCGCACCAGGTCCAGGCCCGGCGCGGGACGTCCCGGCTTGGTCGGCGTCGGCCAGCACGGCCCGGTGCAGAAGTAGTCCACGCCCGGTTCCACGGCCGCCGCCCGTGCCTGCTCCACGTCGTGCGTCGACCGGCCGATCACCACGTCGTCACCGAGGATCCGGCGCGCGACGGACACCGGCAGGTCGTCCTGCCCCAGGTGCAGCACGTCCGCGTCCACGGCCAGCGCCACATCCGCCCGGTCGTTCACCGCGAGCAGCGCGCCATGCCGCGCGCACGCCTCGGCGAGGACTTCCAGCGCGGCGATCTCCTGCTTCGCTTCGAGTCCTTTGTCGCGCAACTGCACGATGTCCACACCGCCCGCGAGCGCCGCGTCCGCGAACTCCGCGAGGTCCGGGCGCGTGGGCGTGCAGAGGTAGAGCCGCGCGTCGGCGAGCCGCCGCCTGATCTGCGTTCCGTCGAGTCCTGGCACGGGCCGCACGGTAACCGTCCCGCCGTTTCGTGCGCTACGGTGGAGACGGTCCGCACGGGAGCCTGGAACACACCGGGCTGAGAGGGAGCGTGGTTCGCTCCGACCGTCGAACCTGATCCGGGTCATGCCGGCGCAGGGAGCGTGAGTGCCTTGGCAATGCGAGTGACCGTCCTCGGCGGTGGTGTCATCGGCCTGTCCGCGGCCTGGTACGCGGCACGCGCCGGGTTCCACGTCGAGGTCGTGGACCGTGATTCACCACACGGCGGCTCGTGGGTCGCGGGCGGGATGCTCGCCCCCGTCACCGAAGCCTGGCCCGGCGACGAGAACGTGCTGGCGCTCGGCGTCGAGTCTTTGGAGCTGTGGCCCGAGTTCGCCCGCGAGCTGGGGGTGGAGCTGAGTCCGGTGGGGACGTTGGCGGTGGCCGTCGACCGGGCCGATGTCGAGGTGCTGGACCAGTTGTGCGCCTACCTGGCCCGGATGGGTCGTTCCGCGACCCGGCTGACCGGACGTGAGCTGCGCGCGTTGGAACCCGGCCTGGGGACGGTCCGAAGTGGACTGTCCGTGCCGGGGGACCTGGCCGTGGACAACAGGGTTCTGCTGCGCGCCTTGCGTGAGGCGTGTGCCGGCAGTGGCGTGGTGTTCGTTGCGGAGTCCGCCGTGGACCCCGACGTGACGATCATCGCGGCCGGGGCGTGGAGCCGTGACCTGCACCCGTCGCTGCGTGACGTGATCCGGCCGGTGAAAGGCGAGATCCTGCGCCTGGGCGCGCGCCCCGGAGCGCTTCCGCCGCCACGGCACACGATCCGCGCCCACGTGTCCGGCCGACCCGTCTACATGGTGCCGCGCGAAGGCGGGTTCGTGCTCGGCGCCACCCAGTACGAAGCCGGGTTCGACGGCGACGTCACCGTCGGCGGCGTCCGCGACCTGCTCCGCGACGCCGAAGTCGTGTGGCCGGGGATCGCCGAGTACGCGCTGGTCGAGACCGCCGCCGGGTTCCGCGCCGGCAGCCCCGACAACGCGCCGGTGATCGACTGGCTGGAACCGGGGGTGCTGGCCGCCACCGGCCACCACCGCAACGGTCTGCTGCTCGCACCCGTCACCGCACGACGGGTGCTCACCCTGCTCCGCGAAGGAGGAAACAGCCGGTGAAGGCCAAGGTCAACGGACTGGAGCGGGAACTGCCCGACGGGTCGACCGTCGCCGCCGTCCTCGCGCTGCTCGACGCGCCACCCAGCGGGGTCGCCGTCGCGCTCGACGGCGAAGTCGTGCCCCGCACGGCGTGGAAGACGACCGTGGTGCCCGACGGCGCCGCCGTCGAAGTGCTGACCGCCGTGCAGGGAGGCTGACGTGGACGACCCCTTGGTGATCGCCGGACGGGAGTTCGGCTCACGCCTGGTGATGGGCACCGGCGGCGCCGCCAACCTCTCCGTGCTGGAACGCGCGCTCGTCGCGTCCGGCACCGAGCTGACCACCGTCGCGATGCGCAGGCTCGACGCGTCCGGAGGTGGCGTGCTCGACCTCCTGGCCCGGCTCGGCATCGCCGCGCTCCCCAACACCGCCGGCTGCCGCACCGCCGCCGAAGCCGTGCTCACCGCCCGGCTCGCGCGCGAAGCCCTGGACACGAACTGGGTGAAGCTGGAGGTGATCGCCGACGACCAGACGCTGCTGCCCGACCCGGTGGAGTTGTTGGACGCGGCGGAGAAGCTGGTCGACGACGGGTTCGTGGTGCTGCCCTACACGTCCGACGACCCGGTGCTCGCGTTGCGACTGGAACAGATCGGCTGCGCCGCCGTGATGCCGCTCGGCTCGCCCATCGGCACCGGCCTCGGCATCCGCAACCCGCACAACATCGAACTCATCGTGTCCCGCGCGTCGGTGCCGGTGATCCTCGACGCGGGCGTCGGCACCGCTTCGGACGCGGCGCTGGCGATGGAACTGGGCTGCTCGGCCGTGCTGCTGGCGACCGCGGTGACGAGGGCGCAGGACCCGGAGCGGATGGCGGCGGCGATGCGCGCGGGCGTCGAAGCCGGCCGGCTGGCCAAGTTGGCGGGGCGCATCCCCAAGCGGTTCTGGGCGCACGCGTCCAGTCCGGCAGTGGAGTGATTGCCACGCACGGCATGATGGACGCTTCGTCAACTGTGTCCGTCTGCTCGAGGAGGAGTGCCGTGACGGCCGACCAGGTCGAGGACGCCACCGCCCGGCTGTACCTCGCGATCGGCAGGCTATCCCGGCTGCTGCGGCGGACCGGGTCACCCGGCCTCGGTCCCGGCGCGGTGTCCGCGCTGGCCACGTTGGCGCGGTGCGGTCCCATGCGGTTGGGCGACCTCGCCGCCAAGGAAGGCGTCGCCCCGCCCACCCTCTCCCGAATCGTGGCCGCTTTGGTCGAGTCCGGGTATGTGCGGCGCGAACCTGATCCGCAGGACGGGCGGGCTTGGCTGGCGACGCCGACGCCGGAGGGTGTGACGATGGTGTCGGGGGTGCGGTCGGCGCGGGTGCGCGAGTTGCAGCGGCGGATCGAGCAGATGACGCCGGAGCACAGGGAGGCGCTGGTCAACGCGCTGCCGGCATTGGAGGAACTGGTCGGCGAGGTCAGCTGACCGACTCTTAGGTGCTTTGAACTCTTAGGTGCTTTGAACTGCTTTGAACTGCTTTAAGGGCGAAAGATTAAGAGCGTCCTCGCCGGACGGGCAGATCAGCAGGATGACCGGGTCGGGCGGTTGTGCGCCGGTCTCGTCGTCGGTCCGGGCTTCGTGCCATCCCGCCGACCTCCACAAGGGCAACCACACGTGTCAAGGGGGGCGCCCGCAGTGAACGATGAGGCATTGGTGGACGACGCCCCCCTTGACACGCGCGGTAGGGCTGCGCCAGGTCGGCGGGATGACACGAACCCCTCCTTTGGAAAAGGGCCGCGCGCTGAACGGATCGGGCGTCCCGGGGCGGCGATGTGGTCACCTACCGGTGTTCTCTCAAACCAGGGGTTCGTGTCATCCCGCCGACCTGGCTTTGCCCTACCGCGCGTGTCAAGGGGGCTGTGCGGCGTTGCCTCATCGTTCACTTCGGGCTGCCCCCTTGATGCGTGTGGTAGCCCGGAGGGAGGTCGGTGGGATGACACGAAGCCCGGACCAACGACGAGACCGGCGCACAACCGCCAAACCCGGTCATCCTGCTGATCTGCCCGTCCGGCGAGGACGCTTGTGATCTTTCCGCTTGTGATCTCTCCGCTTTTGATCTTTTCAAAGCCGCCACCAGCACCCCCGACACCACCGCCAGCACCACAGCCGCCATCGCGCCGATCGTGTTGTTGTAGAGGTCCTGCTCCTCGCACACCCCGATCCCGGTGGCCGCCTGCACCAGCTCCACCCCGCCGCTGAACAGCCCCGACACCACGAACACCGCGAACGGCCGCCGGCAAGCCACCGTGGCGAAGAACGCGAACGGCGCCAGCATCAGCAGGTTCAGCCGCTCCCGCGACCCCGCCAGCGAGAACCCGTTCCCGACGCACCGCCCGACCGGGTCGGTGGTGATGAGCGTGAACGACCCACCCGCCCGCGCCAGCGTGACCGCCAACGCCAACGCCAGCCCGCACCCCGCCAGCACGGCCGGGGTCGCGGGCCACCGGCGCCACCGCGCGACCGCGAATCCGGCCGCACCCAGCACCAGCGAACCCCCGACCAGCGTCGCGACGGTCTCCGGTTGGCTCAGCACCCACTCGGCGACGTCCACGTCCTGTCGTGCGCTCATGAACCGCAAGACGCGCCGACCCCACCCCGGTGGGCCTAACCCCGGTGATCTCCTTCCAACCTCCACAACGGCGACACAGGACCCACACCGCCACCCAACGGGTACGCGGCGGCCACCGAACGGACGATGAAGTCCTTGCCGAACCGCACCGCCGTCGGCACGTCCGCACCCCGCGCCAGCTGCGACGCGATCGCCGAAGCCAACGTGTCACCGCTGCCGTGCGTGTGCTTCACGTCGTACCGGGGCCCCAGCAGCTCGATGAACTCCGACCCGTCGTACAGCACGTCCAAGCACTCCGGGTCGTCCCACAAGTGGCCGCCCTTCACCAGCACCCACCGCGGCCCCATCGCGTGCAACGCCTCCGCGGCCTTCCGCTGATCGGCCCGGCTGCGCACCTCCAGACCGGTGAGCAGCCGCACCTCGTCCAGGTTCGGCGTCACCAACGTCGCCCGCGGGAACAGCAGCGTCCGCAACGCGTCCAGCGCGTCGTCCGCCAACAGCTGGTTCCCGTGCATCGACGCCGCCACCGGGTCCACCACGAACGGACCGACGTCGACCCGGTCCAGCGCGCCCGCGACCGCCTCGATGATCGCCGCCGACGCCAGCATCCCCGTCTTCGCCGCGTCCACGCCGATGTCCGTGGCCACCGCCTCGATCTGCGCCGCCACCACCTCCGGCGGGATCTCGGTGTACCCGGTGACACCCAGCGAGTTCTGCACGGTCACCGCGGTGACCGCCGTCATCCCGTGCACACCGCACGCGAACAACGTCCGCAAATCGGCCTGGAGGCCCGCACCACCGCCGGAATCCGACCCGGCGATGGTGAGGACCTTCGGTGGAGCGACAGCCATCACGCCACCCCGCTCAATCCCACTCCCGACCAACCCGACCCCGCTCAATCCACGATCGGCAGGTAGACCTTGTTGCCGAGGTCGCTGAACTCGTGCGACTTCTCCGTCATGCCCGCCTCGATCGCCTCCACAGTGGACAGACCGTGCTCCTCCGCGTACCGCCGCACGTCCTGGGTGATCTTCATCGAGCAGAACTTCGGCCCGCACATCGAGCAGAAGTGCGCCGTCTTCGCGGGCGACGCGGGCAGCGTCTCGTCGTGGAACGACCGCGCCGTGTCCGGGTCCAGCGACAGGTTGAACTGGTCCTCCCACCGGAACTCGAACCGCGCCTTCGACAGCGCGTCGTCCCACTCCTGCACCCCCGGATGACCCTTGGCCAGGTCAGCGCTGTGCGCCGCGATCTTGTACGTGATCACGCCGGTCTTCACGTCGTCCCGGTTCGGCAGGCCCAGGTGCTCCTTCGGCGTCACGTAACACAGCATCGCCGTGCCCAGCCAGCCGATCTGCGCCGCACCGATCGCCGACGTGATGTGGTCGTACCCCGGCGCGATGTCCGTCGCCAGCGGCCCGAGGGTGTAGAACGGCGCCTCACCGCACCACTCCTCCTCCAACCGCACGTTCTCCGCGATCTTGTGCATCGGCACGTGACCCGGACCCTCGATCATCACCTGCACGTCGTGCGCCCGCGCGATGTGCGTCAACTCGCCCAACGTCCGCAACTCGGCGAACTGCGCCTCGTCGTTGGCGTCCGCGATCGAACCCGGCCGCAAGCCGTCACCCAGCGAGAACGTCACGTCGTACTTGCGCAGGATCCCGCACAGCTCCTCGAAGTGCGTGTAGAGGAAGCTCTCCTTGTGGTGCGCCAGGCACCACGCCGCCATGATCGACCCGCCGCGCGACACGATGCCCGTCACGCGCTTCGCCGTCAGCGGCACGTACCGCAGCAACACGCCCGCGTGCACCGTCATGTAGTCGACGCCCTGCTCGGCCTGCTCGATCACCGTGTCGCGGTACACCTCCCACGACAGCTTCGCCGGATCGCCGTCCACCTTCTCCAACGCCTGGTAGATCGGCACCGTCCCGATCGGCACCGGCGAATTCCGCATGATCCACTCACGGGTCTCGTGGATCCGCTTCCCGGTGGACAGGTCCATGATCGTGTCGGCGCCCCAGCGCGACGCCCACACCATCTTCTCCACCTCGTCCTCGATCGACGAGGACACGGCCGAGTTGCCGATGTTGGCGTTGATCTTCACCAGGAACTTCTTGCCGATGATCATCGGCTCGGCCTCGGGGTGGTTCACGTTGAGCGGGATGACCGCCCGACCGATCGCCACCTCCTCGCGCACGACCTCGGGACTCATGCCCTCCCGCGCCGCGATGAACCGCATCTCCGGCGTGATGATCCCGGCCTTCGCGTACGCCAGCTGGGTCACCGCCCCGTTGACCGGCTCCCGCTTCGCGACCCACCCCGCGCGCAACGCGGGAAGTCCACTGTGGACGTCGATGGCCACGTCGTCGTCGGTATACGGACCGGAAGTGTCGTACAGATCGACATGCTCGCCATTGGTCAGCTCCACCCTCCGAAAGGGCACCCGCACGTCCTCGTCCACCACGCGGTGGACCTTGTGCGAGCCGGAGATCGGCCCGGTGGTGACACTGGGCTTGACCGAACGGTCGTCAAGTGCCGTCACGACATTCCTCCCTACGCCGGCATTACCCGGTCAGGTTCAGGCGGTCGGCGGCACCGGAGCCCCTGGCTCCAGCCACCCTCTCAGCCCGCTGTGGCGCGAGCTCCCGCGTGTGTTGAGTTGTCAGTGCTGTGTGGAAACTACCGGCCTGACCATGCCACGGCTGGGTCCCGATGCCAAGCCGCGGATGCCAACGCCGCCCGAATACGCGTACCTTTCACCGCGTGGCTGATCACCAGCCGTTCCCACCCGGCGCCCGGCGCGTGGCCCGCCCCGCCGCCGTCTCGCCATGCCCGTCGTGCGGCGACCTCGCCGGCCGCGGCTACCCCGGATGCCGGTACTGCGCCGAACTCGTGGACCAGTACTGGCTGCTCGACTGGCAGGAGCTGCTGGCCGCCGAACAGCTCGCCGAAGGCGGCTCGGGGGAACGCGAACTGGCCGAACTCGTGCTCGCCGACGAGGTCGGACGGCACCCGTGGACGTGCACCGACTGGGCCATGACCCTCATCGTGTGCTCCCAGTGCGGCGACGAACTCGGCACCGGACCCGTCGACTGCGTCCGGTGCGCCATGGCAGACGGCCTGCGCTGGTCCTGGGACCACGCCGGGTACCCGAAGTCCATCACCGCCGGCGAACACGCGCTGCGCGTCGCCCGCGCGATCCTGCGCGCACCACACCGTGCCCGTGCCGCGGCCGTCGGCTCGTGGCGGCTGCTGCTGCCGTTCCTGCTGGTCGGGGACCTGCCGACGGTCGGCCAGGTGCAGCGCATCCGGGCCGCCGTCCTCGCCGGCGCGTACGCCGACCTCGCGGGCTGCACCACGCACGTCGACCTGGCGTCGTTCCCCGAACTGCCGTGGCGGCGGCCCGAAGGCTCCGCGCGGACCGACCACCAGCCGAAACCCCACCCGGACGCCTTCCGGCACACCGCCCACGACGAGACGGCCGCGGACCCGGTCTAGCGGGCGCTACTCGTGCTCGTGCTCGTCATCCTCGTCGTCCGCGAAGGGGTCGGGGGAGGTGGCCGGGTCCCAGGACAGGCCCGGCACACCCCAACCGTTCGCCTTGATCATCTTTCGCGCCGCCCGCTTGTGCCGCCCCACCAGCCGGTCCAGGTAGATGAACCCGTCCAGGTGATCCGTCTCGTGCTGGAGGCACCGCGCGAGGAACCCCGACCCCTCGACCTCGACGGGCTTGCCGTCACCGTCGAACCCGGTCACCTTCGCCCACTCCGCGCGACCCGTCGGATACGTCTCGCCCGGCGCCGACAGGCAACCCTCGAAATCGTCGTCCGGATCCGGCATCCCCAACGGCACCTCCGACGTCTCCAACGTCGGGTTCACCACCACACCCCGGTGCCGCACACCCTCGTCGTCCGGGCAGTCGTAGACGAACAGCCGCAGGTCGACCCCGATCTGGTTCGCCGCCAGCCCCACGCCGTGCGCCGCCGCCATCGTCTCGAACATGTCGTCGATCAAGGCGCGCAACGCCTCGTCGAACGCGCCGACCGGGCGGGTCGGGTGGTGGAGCACGGGATCTCCGGCGATCCGGATCGGGTGAACTGCCATGACGGCAAGCCTATCGGCGGGGCCGATGGGACGCGCCGACCGATGAGCCCACCCTCACGAAGATCACGTGATGTAATGGCACCCACGCACGGGACACGGCTGAGGAGCCAGATGGACGCCGCAGAGGCACTGGCGCCGGCGGAGGGGCCGGCCGACGGTTTGAGCGACCGGGAGCGCGGGATCCTGGCCTTCGAACGCCAGTGGTGGAAGTACGCGGGTGCGAAGGAACAAGCCGTCAAAGAGCTGTTCGACATGTCCCCGACGCGGTACTACCAGCTGCTGAACGCGTTGATCGAGAAGGAAGAGGCGTTGGCCGCCGATCCGATGTTGATCAAGAGACTGCGCAGGTCCCGTTCCGGCAGGCAACGCGCCCGCGCGGCCAAGCGGCTGGGCGTCGAGCGCCGATGACCAATCCGGAACAGTCGACCGGCCCCGCCCACCCGGCGCGCGCCGCGGGCTACGCGCTGCTCGGCGTGGCCGCCATCGCCCTGGTGATCGGCCTGGTCAGCCTGTTCGTCGGCGGCCCGGACGACGACACCTCCACCGCCCAGCCCACCCCGCCGTCCGCCACTTCCGGGACTCCGGGCACACCGGGTTCGTCGGACACTCCCGGCACTTCCGGCACCGCTTCCGGCGAGCCGACGTCCCCCTCACCTTCGGAGACGTCACCTTCCGAGACGTCCCCGCCCGCAGCGACCACCGCCCCCACCACCGGGGCGACGGACACCCCGCCGCCACCCGTCGCCACGACCCCCAAGCCCCCGGTGCGCGTGTACAACAACAGCACCACCCAGGGCCTGGCCTCCCGCGCGTCCGACGACGTGGCACGAGCCGGCTGGCAGGTCGCCGAAAAGGGCAACTACTCGTCCGGGAACATCCCCACGACCACGGTCTACTACCGCCCCGGCACCGACGAGGAAACCTCGGCCCGCGAACTGGCCACCCTCCTCAAGGCCCGCGTGGAAGCGCGCTTCGACGGCATCGAGTCCGCCCAGCCGGGCATCATCGTGATAGTGACCAACGACTACAAGGGCCCAGGCGCCAAGGTCTCCTAACCCTTCCCCCACCCTCGCTCCGCTCACTCCACTCCACTCCCGCGAGTCGAACCTTCAGGTCTCGCGAGTCGAACACTCAGGCCCGGCGAGTCGAACCTTCAGGTCTCGCGAGTCGAACACTCAGGCCCGGCGAGTCGAACCTTCAGGTCTCGCGAGTCGAACGCTCAGGACCCCCGAATTCAGCGTTCACGTGACTTGGCGTAGGCGGCAAGGGTGGCGAGCTGCGCCGGGTCCAACGAGGGCCGAACGGCCGTACGCGCCGACGCGAGGTGAGCGCCCGTCACCTCCGCCGCCGCCAACGACTCCCGCATCGCGGTCAACGCGGCCTCCCTGATCAACGCCGCGCAGTCCGCCGCCGAGTAGCCGTCCAACTCCTCCGCCACCGCGTCGAGGTCCACGTCCGACGCCAACGGCGTGTTCCGGGCGGAAGCACGCAGGATCTCGCCCCGGGCTTCGGCGTCCGGCGGCGGCACGTACACCAGCCGCTCCAACCGGCCGGGCCGCAGGAGCGCCGGGTCCACCAGTTCGGGCCGGTTCGTGGCACCCAACACGATGACGTCCCGCAGCGGCTCGACCCCGTCCAGCTCGGTCAGCAGCGCCGCCACCACCCGATCCGACACGCCGGAATCGGACGACTGACCCCGGCGGGGCGCCAACGCGTCGACCTCGTCCAGGAACACCAACGCGGGCGCCGCCTCGGCAGCGCGCCGGAACAACTCGCGAACCGCACGCTCGGACTCGCCGACGAACTTGTCCATCAGCTCGGCGCCCTTCACCGACAGCACGTTCAGACGTCCGGTCCCGGCCAACGCCCGCACCAGGAACGTCTTCCCGCACCCGGGCGGCCCGTACAGCAGCAGCCCACGGGGCGGCGCGACACCCAGGCGGGCAAAGGAATCGGGGTACTGCAACGGCCACAGCGCGGCCTCCGTCAACGCCTGCTTGACCTCGGCCATGTCGCCGACGTCGTCCAGCGTCAACCCGCCGGTCCGCAACGTGTCCGAAGTCGACATGGAGATAGGTCGGACCGTCTCCAAAGCCCCCAACAGGTCCGCCTGCGCGACCCGAGGCTCGTCCACGTCCCGCTGCCGCATAGCTGCCCGAACCGCCGCCTCCCGCCGCAACGCCACCAGGTCCGCCGCGACGAACCCGGGCGTCCGGTCAGCCACCGCGCCCAGGTCCACATCGGACTCGACGGGCACGTCGCGCAACAGGACCCGCAGCAACTCCGTCCGCACGGACCCGTCGGGCAACGACAGGACCAGTTCGCGGTCCACCAGTTCGGGCACGCGGAGCCGGGGGTCGATGGCCTCCGGATGGGCGCTGGTGACGACCAACGCGACCCCGTCGGGGCGGCGGCGCAAGGCGTCCAACACCACCGTCGCCACCGGCGGGGGCGTGGACGCGGGCAGCAACGCCTCCACGTCGGTCAGCACCAACACCGCCGGCGCCTGCGCCGAAGCGAGCGCATCCGCCACCCGCTGAGCCGCCGCATTCGCCTCCAGCACCGCGACACTGGGCGCGGCCACCTCCACGACCGCCGCCCCGGCCCCCTGTGCGACGGCACGCACGAACGTCGCCTTGCCAACCCCTTCAGGCCCGCTGACCAGCGCCGCCAACCGGGGTGTCGCACCAAGTCGAGCCAGCAGTTCGGGATGGCTGAACGTCAGATCAAGCCACTCCGCAAGCCGCTTGGCCGCGTCCTGCTGCCCAATGAGATCCGCAACCGGCACGGCCGGCACCACAACCTCGACCACCGCTGCCCCGCCAGGTCCACCCACCGACCCCAAGCCCACCGCCGACCCCGCCGAATCAACGCCCACCGCCCCCGCAGCCGCCGACCCCCAACCCGCCGCCGACCCCGCGCCCGCCAGACCAGAACCCGACCCAGACCCCGCCACACCGACACCCGTACCCGCGCCCACACCCACACCCGTGCCCGACCCCGCTCCAGGCACGACAGCAGGCGCGTCACCGGTGCGAGCACCATCCCGCCACCCGACCACCGTCGACGGCTGCACGGCCACCGGCCCACCAGCGGGGTCGGCGGACGTGATGGTCAGCAGCTCGTTGGTCCACGTCATGCCGATGGCGTTCGACAGCTTCCGCCGCGTCGCGCTCACGTCCGCGCCAGGCGGCGGGGCGAGGTCCTGGGGCAGCAGGGAGACGGCGTCGCCGACGGTCAGCACCTTGCCGGTCAACGCCATGCGCAGCGTCTCGGGTGTCAGCGACGTGCTCGCCAGCCGCGACCCGGCCACCGTCACGGTCCGGGCGGCGGCGACGTCCACCGGGGCGACCACGATCTCCGCGCCTTCGACCACGCCGAGGTTCGACAGCGTCACGTCGTCCACGAAGACCACCCCGGGCGGGCCGTTGTCGGTGGTCGCGGCGGCGAGGGCGGCGCTTACGCGGGCGCCCGTCAGGCGCACCGCGTCCCACGCGCGCAGCCCGAGGGCGTCCAGGACCTCCGGGTGGAGGCGGACCACGCCTCGGCGGGTGTCGAGGGCCGAGGGGGAGAGGCGGGCCGTCAGGGTGATCACGGGTCGAGCGTAGTTGGGTCTGCGGTTGGTCGCGGGCCTCGTTGTTTCAACCGACGTTTCAGGATCAAGATAACGGCGTTTCCTTTGAAGTCGCCGCCAGGTTCACCCGACAGTGTTCGGCAGAAAGCAACAAAACTGCTGGTCAGAGACAGTTTAAGCGATCACGGGCGATCGTGCCGGCGGAGGCCGATCTGGCGCCATCCGCGACGTTTCCCGGGCCTCGCCTGACCGTTCGCCTCCGCCGCCACCTGCGTGGGATCGGCGACCCGCCTAGGCCGCCGCACGGCACGGATCGCCGCACCGGCCACCCGACCCCGCAACGGCTGCCGCAACCCCAACCGCCGCGCCGCCACCCCGTGCGCCCGCTTGATCGCCCGCCGATCCGCCGCCGCCACCGACCAAGCCTCCGGGTGCTTCGCCAACCACCGGTACCGCCGCACCGAATACGGCAGGTGACCCAGGTACACCAGCATCGCCGCGATCAACGCCACCAACGGGAACGTGATCACCGCCGCCGCCAGCAACCCGACGAGCACCAACAACGGCGCCACGTACCTCGGCGGCACCTTGATGGTCTTCACCGACAGCGTCGGGATCCGGCTCACCAGCAGCATCGCGATCGCGACGGTCCACACCGCCACCACCACCGGCTCCGACCACCACCCGGCCCGGCCCAGCTGCTCGTCCAGGATCAACGGCAGCAACAGCAGCAACCCGCCCGCCGGCGCCGGCACGCCCACGAAGAACTCCTTCGCGAACGGCGGCTGCTCCACCTCCAGCAGCGTGTTGAACCGCGCCAACCGCAGCACCATGCACACCGCGAAGATCAACGCCACGACCCAGCCCTCACGACTGGGGTCGAACTTCCACACGTAGATCACCAGCGCGGGCGCGACCCCGAACGAGATCGCGTCCGCCAGCGAGTCCAGCTCCGCGCCCATCTTGCTGGTCGCGTCGAGCAGCCGGGCGATCCGCCCGTCCAACGCGTCGAACACCGCCGCCGCGGCGATCGAACCGATCGCCGCGCCCCACATGCCCTTGATCGCGAAGTGCACGGCGGACAGCCCCGCGCACATCGCCAGCACCGTGATGGCGTTCGGCAGCAGCCTGATCCCCGGCCCGCTCGGAGCCATCCGCTCAGCCCTCCGAAGGAAGCTCGGCGAGCACGGTCTCGCCACCGATGGTGCGCTGCCCGGCCTCCACCAGCACCCGGCTGCCGGCCGGCACGTACAGGTCGACCCGCGAGCCGAACCGGATCAGGCCGTACGTCTGCCCGACCGCCACCTTGTCGCCCTCGGCCACCTCGCACACGATCCGCCGCGCCACCAGGCCGGCGATCTGCACGACCACCACGTCCTGCCCGGACGGCGTGCTCAGCCACACGGTGTTGCGCTCGTTGTCCTCGCTCGCCTTGTCCAGGTCCGCGGACAGGAACTTGCCGGGCCGGTACGACACCTGCCGCACCAGGCCGGGCACGGGCACGCGCTGGACGTGCACGTCGAACACCGACAGGAACACGCTGATCCTGGTCATCGGCGCGGAGCCCAGGCCGAGTTCGGCGGGCGGCGCGGCCTCGACCACGTGCGACACGGTGCCGTCGGCGGGCGCCACGGCGACGTCGGGCCTGGTCGGTGTGGTGCGCTTGGGTTCGCGGAAGAACCACGCGACCCACGCGGTCAGGAGCGCGCCCGCGACGCCGAAGCGGCGGGAGTACCGGCGCAGCAGCAGTGTCGCGACGGCTGCGCCCGCCACGAAGGGACGGCCCGCGGGGTGCATCGGGGGAACGATGCCCCGGGCGAGCTCTACGAAGTGGGAGACGGCACCACTGTTCTTGTCGCGATCGGCGGTCATGGCTCTTCCGTGTCAGGGCAGTGCTTCCGGCCCGCCACACGCTACGCGGCTCCGCCGGCCCCCGGCCCGGCCGCCCGTGCGTCCCCCGACGAACGCACCGGTCGATCGAGCCGGAGATCACCACAAGTGTAATCCGGGTCACACCGAAGATCAACGCCGGGCGGTCGACCCGTGGCTACTCCCCGTGCAGGAGGTGGACCGCGACCTCGGTGCCCGCCGCCAGCTCCGTGACGTCCTCCGGCACCACGATCAGGCAATTGCTGATCGCCAACGCCGACAGCAGGTGCGACCCGGGCCCGCCCACCGGCGTCACCACCTGTCCCGAATCCGGGTCGTACGCGCCGCGCCGGAACTGCGTGCGCCCCGCCGGTGACGTGATCGCCGCGCTCAGCCGAGCCACGGCGGTCGGCCGTTCCACCCGGGAGAACCCCATCGCGGCCCGCAACGCCGGCCTGATGAACACCTCGAACGACACCTGCGCGCTCACCGGGTTCCCGGGCAGCGTCGCCACCGCCACACCCTGGTACCGCCCCGCGCCCTGCGGCCCGCCCGGCTGCATCGCGACCTTCGTGAACTCCACGCCCCGCCCGGTGAACGCGTCCTTCACCACCTCGTACGCCCCGGCGCTCACCCCACCGGACGTGAGCAGCAGGTCCACCGACGCCAACCGCGGCCCGATCGCCGCGTGGAACTCCTCCACGTCGTCCGGCACGAACCGCAGCAGCTCCGCCTCGCCGCCCGACTCGCGCACCGCCGCCGCCAGCATCACGCCGTTCGACTCGTAGATCTGCCCCGGCGCCAACTCCACACCCGGCCCCACCAGCTCGGACCCGGTCGACAGCACCAGCACGCGCGGTCGGCGGCGGACCGGCAGCGCGCCGAACCCCAACGCCGCCGCCAACCCCAACTGCGCCGGACCGAGCACCGTGCCCGCACGCAGCACCGTCGTGCCCGCCGCCACGTCGTCCGCCATCCGCCGCACGTTCGCCCCGACGGCCACCCCGCGGTCGACCCGCACCACCGACGTGCCGCCGTCCGTCCACTCCACCTGCACCACGGCGTCCGCGCCCACCGGCATCGGCGCGCCCGTCATGATCCGGTGCGCCGTCCCCGGCTCCAACGGCGCCGACGACGTGCGCCCGGCGGGGATGTCGTCCGTCACCGGCAACTCCACCGGCGCCGACGCCACGTCCGCCGCGCGCACCGCGTAACCGTCCATCGCCGAGTTGTCGAACGGCGGCAGCGGCACGGACGCGACCACGTCGGCGGCCAGCACCAGGCCGAGGCAGTCGCCGACGGGGGACTCCACCACCGGCATCGTCCCCAGCAGCCCGGCGACGCGGGCCTTGTGATCAGCGACTCGGGTCAGCGTGTTGGACACGTGCACCATCCTGCCCGCCTCATGGCAGACTGCTGCAACCGGCTGATCACGACAGGGGGAACGTTGCAGGTCAGGACCCGTCACACCCCTACGTTCGGGGTCGCCCGACTCGTGCTCGCACCCACCGAACCGGTGCTCGTGGAGCGCTCTTCCGTGCTCGCGACCAGCTACGGCGTGGGTGTCGAGACCAAGGCCAAGGCGCCCGGCCTCACCGCCGCGCTGTGCACCGCGAGCGCCGAAGGCGGCTGGGTGGACGTCGCACCGGCCCTGCCCGGCGACCTGCACGTCCTCGAACTCGACGGCACCACCGGCTGGTGCGTCAGCCGCAACGCCTGGCTGGCCTCGGCCGCGACGGTCCGCATCGACCCGTCCGCCCCGCCCGTGCGGGCACTGCACGGCGGCGACAACGGCTTTCTCGCTTACGCGTTCGGCACCGGCCCCGTGGTCCTCAGCTGCTATGGCACGCTCGACGTCGTCACTTTGGAACCCGGCGAACTCGTCACCCTCGACAGCGGCCACGTCGTCGCATTCGCCGACACCGTCCAGTGCCGGCTGCGCGCCGTTTCCCCCGGCGGGCCCCAATCGGTGCGGAACGGCGAAGGACTCGTTCTCGACTTCGCCGGCCCCGGTCTGGTGCTCACCCGGACCCGCAGCCCGCGAGCATTGGCCAGTTGGTTGCGGGACAACGGATTCAGCGCCCGCCCGTAGCGTCGTCATGACTCCATAAGGAGGTATCGGCGAACCCCCTCGTGCCTCTAGCGTGGCGGTTTGCTCAGGGTATTTCTCAAAGGAGGACGTCTTGGCTGTCGGCACGGTCAAGTGGTTCAACTCGGAGAAGGGGTACGGCTTCATCGCGGCCGACGGCGGGCCCGATGTCTTCGTGCACTACTCGGCGATCCAGATGGAAGGCTTCCGAACGCTGGCCGAGGGCGACCGGGTGGAGTTCGAGATCCAGGCGGGCCGCGACGGCCGCAGCCAGGCATCGGACGTCCGGAAGGCACTGTGATCTACGCCCGGCCCGCCACGCGGCGGGTCGGGCGCTTCCCCTGAGGCGGGCACCACCGGAGCGACGACGGTTGCCGGCCGGCAACGATTGCCGGGAACCCGGCGCCGGCCCCTGTACCGGGAGGTTAGGCTGCCCCGCGTGTCGGAGGACCTGAGCGGGCGACGGTTGGGCCATTACCGGATCGACGGGGTGCTCGGCCGGGGTGGCATGAGCGTGACCTACAAAGCCACGGACGTCCGGCTCGGTCGCAAGGTCGCCCTGAAGGTCATCGGCGAACACCTCACCGCGGACGCCGAGTTCCGGGAGCGGTTCGTCGACGAGGCCCGCAACACCTCGGCCATCGACCACGCGAACATCGTGCCGCTCTACGACTTCGACGAGGTCGACGGGCTGCTCTACATCGCGATGCGGCTGGTCGACGGCCAGGACCTCGCGTCGCACATCAAGGACGGCGCCCTCTCGCCCGCGCGCACCCTGACGCTGCTCGGCCAGGTCGCCGAAGCGCTCGACATGCTGCACGGCAAGGGCCTCGTCCACCTCGACGTGAAACCGGCGAACGTGCTGGTCACGACCAAGGAAGCGGCGGGCGAGCACGTCTACCTCGCGGACTTCGGGCTGACCAGGCGCGGCGCCACCGGGCACCGCACCCGCACCGGCGACTTCCTCGGCTCACCCACCTACGCCGCGCCCGAGCACCTGCGCGGCGAACCGCTCGACGGCCGCACGGACCAGTACGCGCTCGCGTGCATGGTGTACGCCTGCCTGTCCGGACGGCCGCCGTTCCAGGGGACCGTGCAGGACGTCATCCAGGGGCACCTCGGCGCGGAGATCCCGCCGTTGACCGCGATCGTGTCGCTGCCGCCGGCCATCGACGACGTGCTGCGCAAGGGCACGTCCAAGGACCCGTCACAGCGGTACGGGTCGTGCGCGGAACTCGTCGCCGCGGCCCGTGTCGCGCTGGCCGCCGCGCCCCAGGGCACCCCGCCGCCCCGCCGTGACGCCGGCGCGCCGCCGATGGGCCCGCAGACCGGTGGCGTGCCCCAGCAGCAGCCTTACCGGCCGGCCTACCCGCAGCAGCCTCAGCCCGGTTTCCTCCAGGACCCGGTGCGGCTGCGCCCGCCGGCCCAGGTCGGCGCGAGCGCGTTCACCAGCACCGCCAAGTCCCGGCCCGCGTGGTTCGCGCCCGTCCTCGCCGGCGCGGCGGCGATCGTGCTGATCGTCGTCCTGGTGGTGATCTTCGCCCCGAAGGACGAACCGCCTCGACCGGGTGGCGGACCGGGCACCAGCCAGTCCATCGAGGTCGGGGGCACGACGAGCAGCAAACGCCTGCCCACGAGCGTCCCCGTTCGGACGTCCCGCTGACCTGCTTTTCTTGCACTCTCCTCCGTCGAGTGCTAAACACGGTGTTGGCACTCGGACCACCCGAGTGCCAACACGCAGGCTGGGACTGGTGAGGCCGGTCCCCTCCCAGGGGGCAGGTCGTCCGTCGCGGGCACCGAGCCTGGCCGAAGCACCGTGTTCCGCTGTGGACGAGCGTCCGCAGTGGCCCCATTCGTAATCAGGCGGAGGAACACACCGCAATGGCCAAGATGATCGCGTTCGACGAGGATGCCCGCCGCGGTCTCGAGCGTGGCATGAACATTCTCGCCGACGCCGTCAAGGTGACGCTCGGCCCCAAGGGCCGCAACGTCGTGCTCGAGAAGAAGTGGGGCGCGCCGACGATCACCAACGACGGCGTCTCCATCGCCAAGGAGATCGAGCTCGAAGACCCGTGGGAGAAGATCGGGGCCGAGCTCGTCAAGGAAGTGGCGAAGAAGACCGACGACGTCGCCGGTGACGGCACGACGACCGCCACCGTGCTCGCCCAGGCTCTGGTCCGCGAGGGCTTGCGCAACGTGGCCGCGGGTGCGAACCCGCTCGGCCTCAAGCGCGGCATCGAGCAGGCTGTCGAAGCCATCATCGAGCAGCTGCACAAGTCCGCCAAGGAGGTCGAGACCAAGGAGCAGATCGCCGCCACGGCGTCCATCTCCGCGGGCGACACCACCATCGGCGAGCTCATCGCCGAGGCGATGGACAAGGTCGGCAAGGAAGGTGTCATCACTGTCGAGGAGAGCAACGCGCTCGGGCTTGAGCTGGAGCTCACCGAGGGCATGCGCTTCGACAAGGGTTACATCTCCGGTTACTTCGTGACCGACCCGGAGCGGCAGGAAGCGGTCCTCGAGGACCCGTACGTCCTGCTCTACGGCTCGAAGATCGCCACCGTGAAGGACCTGCTCCCGTTGCTGGAGAAGGTCATGCAGAGCGGCAAGCCGCTGCTGATCATCTCCGAGGACGTCGAGGGCGAGGCCCTGGCCACGCTGGTCGTCAACAAGATCCGCGGCACGTTCAAGTCCGTCGCCGTCAAGGCCCCGGGCTTCGGCGACCGCCGCAAGGCGATCCTCCAGGACATCGCCATCCTCACCGGTGGCCAGGTCATCACCGAGGACGTCGGCCTCAAGCTGGAGAACGCCGACCTGTCGCTGCTGGGCAAGGCGCGCAAGGTCGTCGTGACCAAGGACGAGACCACGGTCGTCGAGGGTGCGGGTGACGCCGAGCAGATCCAGGGCCGCGTCAACCAGATCCGCGCGGAGATCGAGAAGTCGGACTCCGACTACGACCGCGAGAAGCTCCAGGAGCGCCTGGCGAAGCTCGCCGGCGGTGTCGCGGTCATCAAGGCCGGCGCCGCCACCGAGGTGGAGCTGAAGGAGCGCAAGCACCGCATCGAGGACGCGGTGCGCAACGCCAAGGCCGCCGTCGAGGAGGGCATCGTCGCCGGTGGTGGCGTGGCGCTGCTCCAGGCTGCCGAGATCGCGTTCGCGGGCCTGAAGCTCGAGGGCGACGAGGCGACCGGTGCGAACATCGTGCGCGTTGCCGTCGAGGCGCCGTTGAAGCAGATCGCCATCAACGCCGGCCTCGAGGGTGGCGTCGTGGTGGAGAAGGTCAAGGGCCTCCCCGTGGGTCACGGCCTCAACGCCGCGACCGGCGTGTACGAGGACCTGCTCGCGGCCGGCGTGCCGGACCCGACGAAGGTCACCCGTTCGGCGCTTCAGAACGCCGCGTCGATCGCCGCGCTGTTCCTGACCACCGAGGCAGTGGTGGCGGACAAGCCGGAGAAGGCGGGCTCGGCTCCGGCCATGCCCGAGGGCGGTGGCATGGACTTCTGATCGACCAGGGTCGCTGACCCGTCGATCGGCCGAAGTCACGAAGGGCCCGGTTCGCCTCTGGTGAACCGGGCCCTTCGCCGTGCCCGGCATGCGGTGGAATGGGGTGGAAGTGGAATGGGGGTGGAATGGGGCGGAGCAGGAGCCGGCAGCCGACCGGATACACGATTGGGTGAGATCAGCCGCAAAGTGTACGGAAACACCGTTACCGCCCCTCGGTTAAACCAGACCGAACCCCGAACCACCCCGGCACCCCGCCACCCCCGAACCACCCACGACCCCGAACGCCCGGCAACCCCTCCAACTCCGAAACCATCCGCGCCGCCGAACCACCTGCGACCCGAACGCCCGGCAACCCCCGGACACCCACCCCCTCCCGGTCACCCTGCTCGCCGCGCCGACCTGCTCGCTGACCCGCCTGCCCGCCGACCCGCTCGCTGCCCACGCGTCCGCCCGTCCGCACGCCCGGCCTGTTCGCCCCGCCCGCTCACCGCCGTGCGCCGGCCCCGCCCGACTCGCCGTCACCGCCCCGCCCCGCTCGCCTACGAGGACTGGAGCCGACCACGTGCTCATCGCGCACCTGAGCGACCCGCACCTGCGCACCGACGCCCTGGCCGCCGAACCCGCCGCCTCCCTGCGCCTCGCGCTCGGCCGGGTGCTGGCACTGGACCCACGGCCCGACTGCGTGGTGATCACCGGCGACCTGACGGAGTACGGCGACGTCGACTCCTACGCCCAGCTCCGCGAGGTGATCGGCGCCTTCCCGCTGCCGCTCCACCTGACCACCGGCAACCACGACAACCCGGCCGCGATGCTGGACGTGTTCGGCGGCACGTCGTTCCTCGGCGGCGGGACGTCGGCGCACTACGCCGTCGCCCACCCCGGCTTCACGGTCGTCGCCCTGGACTCGTGGCGGCCGGACGGGCCTGCCGGGCAACTCGGGGACGATCAGCTGTCGTGGCTGGACGACGTCCTCGGCCAGCGCCCCGACGTGCCCGCGTTCGTGTGCCTTCACCACCCGCCGGTCGCGGTGGGTGTTCCGTTCCTTGATGGGATGCGGCTGGAGAACGGTCCGGCTCTTGGCGCTGTGCTTGCTCGTCATGGCAACGTGGCGCGGGTTCTGGCCGGTCATGTGCATCGGGCGATCAGCGTGCCGTTCGCGGGCACCTTGGTGACCGTCGCGCCGAGCACCTATCGCCAGACGTCGCTGACGCTGCGCGCGGACCGGGAGATCGGGTACCTGGCCGAGCCGACCGGGTTCCTGCTGCACGTGTCCACGGAGTCCGGGTTTGCCACGCACACCGTGCCGGTGAGCCACGCCGGTGCGTTGATCGGCGGGTTCTGACGGCCGGTGAGATCGGCGCAGGTACGACGGCGGCCCAGGTACGACGGCGGCGCAGGTACGACGGCGGCGCAGGTACGACGGCGGCGCAGGTACGACGGCGGCGCAGGTACGACGGCGGCGCAGGTACGAAGGCGGCGCAGGTACGAATGCGGCGCAGGTACGAATGCGGCGCAGGTACGAATGCGGCGCAGGTACGAATGCGGGTCGGTACGCATGCGGGGCCGGCTGGAGGAAGGCGGGGCGGCTGAAGATCGGGGCCGGTGAGGGTGCGGCCGCGGCGATCGACCGGGCCGCCGGCGATTGACCGCTAAGTCGGTGCGGTCGTGGCCGCGCGAGGTCGCCTAGGGCGGTGATCGCAAGGGGGAGGCCGGGCTCCAGGGTGCGAGGCGGCGCCAGTCGACGAATGTGCGCCGGCGAACGGGCCGCTGACGGCGTGGGTGAGTGGTCGGTCCAGGCGGTCCAGGCGGTCCGGTTGGTCCGGTCGGTCTGGGTGACCGCGACCGTGATCGAGACGGCAACCGGCAAGCGTGACCGAGACCGAGACGGCAACCCCAGACGCCAACCGCTACCGCAACCGCAACCGCAACCGCTACCGCAACCGCAACCGCAACCGCGCCACCGCCCGCTACAACATGATCGTCGGTGTCACGACCGTCCGCCCACGCTCACCCCGGGCGTTCACCAGGTGCACCACGATCTGCGTAGTCCCGGCGGGTACGTCGGACAGGACGAAACGGCCACCGTCATCAGCCGTCGTGGTGCTCGAAGCGTGCTCCGCCACCCGCACCTCGACGGTGTGCTCACCGGCCGGCACCAACCAGCCGTCGATCCGATGTCTGGCCCCGGTCGACGTGAAGTTGACCATCAACGTCAGGTTGTCCACCGTGAACGTGATGGTCCCGGGGCTGCCACCACGCACCCCCGCGAACGAACCCGCCCGCTCCCAGCGGGCCACCTCGACGTCCAAGTTCTCCAGCGCCACCGCGAACTGGATCCGTTCGACGAGCCCCGGCGGGGGCGCGTCCAACTCGTACACCAAGCGGTTCAGTTCAGTGAGGACAGCGGTGTCCTCTTGGCCTCTGCGGTCATCGCGCGGGTCGATGTCGTTCACCGCGATCCTCCTTCCGCGTCGAGATGTGTGCGCAACATCGTCAGACACCGACCCCTGGTGGGGCCGATGCTGCCGCGTGGCATGGACAGTGCTTCTGCTACCGCGCGGTACTCCGCTCGGCCGGCCAGGACGGTGAGCCGCAGCAGCTCCTGGCACTTCTGCGACAGACGCCCGAATGCCCGCCACAGCCGGTGGTCCCGGTCGGTGACCAGGGCGGCGTCCTCGGGCAGGCCGTACTGACTTTCCAGTTGTTCCGCCAGCTCGTCGCTCAGCGCCGCTTCACGGCGAGCCGGTGTCCAGGTCCGTTGTGCCTCACGGCGCGTCGCCACGACGAGCCACCCGGCCAGCGCCCGCGGCTCGACCAGCCGGTCGAGGTGGCGCAGCAGCGCGAGCCAGACCGTCTGCACCACGTCCTCCGCGGTGTTGCGGTCCAGCCCGTGTCCGCGCGCGACGTGCCACACGAGCGGCGTCAGGTCGGCTACCAGCACGTCGAGTGCCCGGCGGTCGCCGTCGCGCGCGGCGACGACGCAAGCGGCGTGCCGGTCCGTGCCGTCCAGACCTTCCCACGGTGGGCGCTCACCGGCCGTGCGCAGTTCTCCCACGTCGTCACCTCCTTCTCGGCGTCCCCCAGCCGAAGCTGATCGTCACACACCACCGCTGCCGGTGGTGCGGTGGCGGTCCGCGATGCCCCCCTCGCACCGCGGACCGCCTCCCCCCTCACTGCGGGCGACTCCCGATCGGCACCCCTCGAAGCCGACCGAGGCCACCCTTCCCCCAGCGGTCTCAGTCCGGCTCCCCGATGCCGGCGGGCCGGGCCTCGAGCCGCACGTCAGGCGGAGTGGCGCTCATGCGTTTCTCCTCTGTCGGGTCGAGGACCGGTCATCAGATAAGGAGTGAGTAGTTCTACGCTGGATACGTCGCCTCCCGTTAACAGTTCACTGTTTGTGGTGGCGGGCTGACTGGACGCAGGCGTGAACCCCTTCAAGACCACCCGGACGAGCTAACGCCGTCGTCAACCGCTCGGTATGGTCTAGACCATGCTTGAGGTCATTGCCCTGGACGCCGCCGACGCCGAGGCCGCGCAGGCCGGCGGGGCGCACCGCTTGGAACTCACCGTCGACATGGCCGCGGACGGGCTGACGCCCCCGGTCACCGTGCTGCGCGACGTGCTGGCCGCGACCGACCTGCCCGTGCGGGTCATGCTGCGCGACGCGCCCGGTTTCGCGCCCGGCGACCTGGACCGGCTCAGGAAGGACGCGGCGGCGCTGCGCGAGGCCGGTGCGTCCGAGTTCGTGTTCGGCTTCCTCGACGCGAACGCCTGGGTGGACGAAGCCGCGTGCGCGGCGCTGATCGGCGAGTTGGACGGCTGCGCGTGGACGTTCCACCGCGCGCTGGACAACTCCGCCGACCCGGAAGCGGCGTGGACGGTCGTCGCCGGACTGGGCTGCGACACGGTTCTCGCCGCCGGGAGCGCGCAGGGGGTTGCCGACGGCTTCGGGGTCCTGGAACGGTTGGCCGCACGGCAGGAAACGGTGCGACTCCTGGTCGGCGGTGGGCTGAAGGCCGAGCACGTCCCGGCGCTGAAAGCCGTTGGCGTCACGGGGTTCCACGTCGGCGGCGCGGTGCGGCCGGGCGGCTGGGGCGACCCCGTCTCCGCCGACGCGGTGCGGACCTGGGCGAATTTGGTCTAGACCGCTTGCCGATGCGGACATTAGCATCGCCGTTGCTTCCCTTGAAATAGCTGTTGCATATTGCGCAACGTTGCGAAAGAGGTGGCAAGTGATGCGGTTCGCACTGACAGCAGCCGTCGTCGGCGTCGCCGTGCTGGCCGGGTGCACCCCGGTCCAGTCCGGCCCCGTCACGGGCACCGGCACGGACGAGAAGACGGGCCACTTCCGGGTCTGGCTGTTCGACGAGGTGAACCACGGCCCGAAGGAGGCGGTGGTCCAGGAAGCGATCACCGAGTTCCAGAACGCGCACGAAGGCGTCACCGTCGAGGTCCAGTACATCCAGGTGCAGACCCGCGCCGAGCGGTTCAAGGCCGCGTTCAGCGACCCCGCCAGCGCGCCCGACGTCGCCGAGTTCGGCAACACCGACTTGGCCGGCTACGTCGCGGGCGGCGGTTTCGCCGAGCTCGACCTCGGCCAGTGGCCCGACGCGAAGGACCTGCTGCCCGCCGTCCTCGACACCGGCAAGGTGGACGGCAAGGTCTACGGCGTCCCCTGGTACGTCGGCGTGCGCGCGCTCTACTACCGCACCGACATCTTCCAGGAGCTGAACCTCAAGCCACCGACGAAGCTGGACGAGATCGCCCCGCTCGCGCGGCAGGTCCGTGCCGCGAAACCGGACCTGCTCGGCATCTCCGCCGGCGGCAAGTACACGTACGGCGCGATGCCGTTCGTGTGGGCCAACGGCGGTGACATCGCCCGCAAGGACGGCGACAAGTACGTCTCCACCATCGACAGCCCCGAGGCCAAAGCCGGTCTCCGCCAGTACACCGAGCTCATCGCGGACGACATCTGCCCGCCGGCCCAGTGCGCGGGCAACGGCGGTGACGCGAGCGTCGAGGCGTTCCGCGCGGGCAAGGCGGCGATGGTGATCGGCGGCGACTTCAACCGCAAGTCGGTCGACGCGTCCAGCGCCGCCGGGAAGTACGCGGTCGTGCCGCTGCCGGGCAAGAACGCGGGTGAGATCGCGCCGGCGTTCGCGGGCGGCAACCTGCTCGGCGTGATGAAGGGCAGCCCGCGCAAGACGTTGGCGAACGAGTTCGTCCGGCTGCTGGGCGGCAAGGCGTACCAGCGCAAGATGTTCGACGCGATGGGCAACCTGCCGACGTTCGGCGACGTGCAGGCCGAGGTGGCGAAGGCGAACCCGGTGCTGGAGCCGTTCATCAAGACCTTGGAGTCGGGCACGCGGTTCGTGCCGGTCACGCCCGACTGGGCCAAGATCGACGCGCAGGCCGTGCTGCCGACGTTGTTGCAGCAGGTCGCCGCCGGTGGTGAGGACCTGGACCGGGCCGCCGCGCAGGCCGCCGAGCAGATGAACGCCGCCTTCGGCGGATGATGCCGACGAGGAGGGGCGACGGGCGGATCGCGTTCGCCTACCTCGCCCCCGCGCTGCTGGTGCTGGCCGGGCTGATGGGCTACCCGGTCTACCAGCTCGTGCTGATCTCCCTGTTCGACTACGGCCAGGAACAGGTCAGCGGTGGGGCGCCGCTGGCGTTCCTGGGCCTGGGGAACTACACGAAGCTGCTGTCGCAGGACCGGTTCTGGGCCGTGCTGGGGCAGACGGTCGGGTTCGCGGCGGTGTGCGTGGCCGGGACGCTGCTGGTCGGGGCAGTGCTGGCGGTGCTGGCCACGAGGGTCCGGACGTGGGCGCGGATGACGTTGTTCCTCGCCGCGCTGGGCGCGTGGGCGACGCCGGCGGTGGCCGGGTCGACCATCTGGCTGTTCCTGTTCGACGCCAACTTCGGGTTCGTCAACGAGGTCCTGGGCACCACCGGGTTCTCCTGGACCTACGACAAGTGGGTGGCGTTCGGTCTGGTCGCGGCGCAGGTGGTGTGGTGCTCGTTCCCGTTCGTCATGGTCACGCTCTACGCGGGCATCAAGTCGATCCCCGGCGAGGTGCTGGAGGCGGCGGCGCTGGACGGGGCGTCGACCGTGAAGACGGCGACGAGCGTGATCCTGCCGCTGCTGCGACCGCTGCTGATCGTGGTGACCATCCAGTCGGTCATCTGGGACTTCAAGGTGTTCACCCAGATCTACGTCATGACCGGCGGCGGCGGGATCGCCGGGCGGAACCTGGTGCTCAACGTCTACGCCTACCAGCAGGCGTTCGCCGCGTCCGAGTACGGGCTGGGCGCGGCCATCGGCGTGGTGATGACGGTGTTGCTGCTGGCCGTCACGGTCGGGTACCTGCGGGCGTTGCGGCGGAGCGGGGAGGTGCTGTGAACCGGCAGGCGTCGCGGGGCGTCCAGTCGTGGGGCGTCACGTCGCGAGGGGGCACGTCGCGGTGGATCACGCCGCGGGGCGTCGCGGAGGCCGTCACGGTCGTGATCGCGGCGGTGGTGGCGTTCCCGCTGTACTGGATGGTGCTGACGGCGCTGAAACCGGAGGCGGAGGTGATCTCGGCCGACCCCCGGCCGTGGACGCTCGCGCCGACGTTGGACAGCTTCGTGCGCGCGCTGACCGTGCAGAGCTTCGGCCGCTACCTGCTCAACAGCATCGTGGTGGCGGTCGTGGTGGTGCTGCTGAGCCTGCTGATCTCGTTCCTGGCGGCCACCGCGCTGACCCGGTTCCGGTTCCGCGGCCGGACCACGTTGCTGATCATGCTGCTGGTGGTGCAGATGGTGCCGGTGGAGGCGTTGACCATCCCGCTGTTCTTCCTCATGCGGTCCGTGCGGGACGTGGCGCCGGTGTTCGGGCTGAACCACCTGGGTTCGCTGGTGCTGGTGCACCTCGCGTTCAGCCTGCCGTTCGCGATCTGGATGCTGCGCGGGTTCGTCGCGGCGGTGCCGGCGGAGTTGGAGGAGGCGGCCACGCTGGACGGCGCGTCCCGGTTCCGGTTCCTGTGGCAGGTGCTGTTCCCGCTGGTCGCGCCGGGGTTGGTGGCGACGAGCGTGCTGTCGTTCATCCACGCGTGGAACGACTTCCTGTTCGCCAAGACGTTCATCATCTCGGCGGCGGAGAACCAGACGCTGCCGTTGGCGTTGCAGGTGTTCGTGAAACCCGACCAGAACGACTGGGGCGCGATCATGGCAGGTTCGACGTTGATGACGATCCCGGTGCTGGTGTTCTTCATCCTGGTGCAGCGGCGGCTGGTCGCGGGGCTGGCGGGGGCGGTGAAGTCGTGATCCTGCCGCGTCCGGTGTCGTTCGTCCGGGGTGATGGGGAAGTCGTCTTCGACGGCACGGTCCACGTATCGCGGGTGGACGTGCCGGCTGAGGGCTATCGGCTGTCCGTGGCCGCGGATGGTGTGCGGGTGTGGGCGTCCGACGACGCCGGGGAGTTCTACGCGCGGCAGACGGTGCGGCAGTTGAGCGGGCCGGGGGCGTTCCGGGCGGTTCCACCGGATCGGGTGACGCTGCCGGTGTGCGAGGTGGTGGACCAACCCCGGTTCGGGTGGCGCGGGGTGATGCTGGACGTGGCGCGGCACTTCCTGCCCAAGCACGACCTGCTGCGGTACGTCGACCTGCTGGCCGCGCACAAGCTGAACGTGCTGCACCTGCACCTGACCGACGACCAGGGCTGGCGGTTCGAGTCGGTGAGGTTCCCGCGCTTGCACGAGGTCGGCGGGTGGCGGGCCGACTCTCGGTTCGGCGACCGGCGGTCCGGCGGCATGGCCGGACGTCCGCACGGCGGGTACTACACCCAGGACGACCTGCGGGAAGTGGTCGCGTATGCGACGCAGCGGCACGTCACGGTGGTGCCGGAGATCGACGTGCCGGGGCACAGCCAGGCGGCGATCGCGGCGTACCCGTCCCTCGGCGTGGCAGGCGGCGGGGTGTGGACGGATTGGGGGATCAACCCGAACGTCATCGTGCCGGAGGAGTCCACTGTGGACTTCTATCGGCAGGTGTTCGACGAGGTGCTGGACGTTTTTCCCGCCGAGGTCGTCGGGTTGGGCGGTGACGAGACGGAGGGCGGCGACGGCCGGGTCGTGCGGCGGATCGCGGAGCACCTCCACCAGCGCGGACGGCGGGCGTTCGGGTGGGACGAGGTGCTCGACCGCGCATCGGACAGCACCGCCGGTCCGCTGCCCACCCGGATGATCGTGGCGTCGTGGCGTGGCGAGGAGCCTGGGCTGACGGCGTTGGAACGCGGGCACGACGTGGTGATGTGCCCTGAGCGGTACCTGTACCTGGACTACCGCCAGTCCGACGACCCCCGTGAACCCATCCCGGTCGGCACGGTCACCACGCTGGAGGACGTCTACGGGTACGAGCCGCCGGACCGGGTGCTCGGCGCACAGGTGAACCTGTGGACCGAACACCTCGACTCACCGAGGCGGCTCGACTACGCCGCCTTCCCCCGGCTGAGCGCGTTCGCCGAGGTCGTGTGGAGCCCCGCCGGACGTGACGTGGCGGAGTTCCGGACCCGGCTGGCCGAGCACCACCTGCCGCGGCTCGACGCGCTGGGCGTCGAGTACCGCCCCCTCGACGGTCCCCGGCCGTGGCAGGAGCTCCCGGGCGTGCCCGGCTTCCCCCGGTAGGGCTCAGTCCTCTTCCGGCATGATGATCCACGCCGCGATGTAGAAGATGGCGCCGGCGCCGAAACCGAAGAGCGTGGCGGCGACCAGCAGGATGCGCAGCAGCGCCGCGTCCACGCCGATGAGCTTGGCGACGCCGCCGCACACACCGGCGACCATCTTGTCGTTCCGGCTGCGACGGAGCTTCTTGACCTTGGCGGTGGCTTCGTTGAGCACGTCGTTCGTCATGGCTCAAGAGTGCTCTGCCAGGCGTTTCGGGACATCGGGGACGCACCCTGACTTCCCCCGGACCCCCGCTCTCAGGGTTCCGTGCGGGTCGGCTCCACCAGGACTTTGCCCCTGAGGTCGCCCGCTTCGGCCCGGCGGTGGATCTCCGGAAGGTCGGCCAGGCCGTGCCGCTCGGACACGTCTATCACGACCACTCCTCGATCGACCAGACCGATCAACTCCGCGAGCTGCGCGGCGTCGAAGCGGGTGACGAAGTGGGCGTCGGGCGCGTCGCTCAGGGTCGCCGACACCACGACGCCGCCGAGCCGTGCCACTTCGGCGTCGGGGACCAGGTTGAGCACCACGTCGAACGTGCCGGTCGGCCCGTAGCCGACGACTTCGTCCGCACCCAGCTTCCGCACGACGTCGGCGCTGCGAGGGGACGCGGTGGCGGTGACGTGCGCGCCCGCGTGCTTGGCCAGCTGCACCGCGAACCCGCCGATGCCGCCGCCCGCGCCGTTGACCAGAACCCGTTGTCCCGCTTGCACTTGGCCGTGGTCGAACACCATCTGCCACGCGCTGAGCCCGGCCAGCGGGAGGGCGGCGGCGTCGGTCAGCGGGACGGTCGTCGGCGCGGGCGCCAGCCGGTCCGGCGCGGCCACCGCGTACTCGGCCGCCGCACCGTCGATCCAGCCGACCACCGGCTCGCCGTCGACCGTGCCCGCCACGTCCCAGCCGAGCGTGAGCGGCAGGGTGAGGCCGAACAGCCCCGCCCGCACCGCCACCTCGGTCGGGTTGAACGACGTCGCCGCCACCTCGACCAGCACCTCGCCCGGCCCCGGTGCGGGAATGGGGATGTCGTCGACCCGGATCACGGACGGGCCACCGTACGCATGAATCCTCGCGCTCTTCACAAGATGAACCTACGAACCGGACACAAGACGATCCATGCTCACGCATCCCGACTTCATGTTCAATCGTCTCGTGGACGTGTTGAGTGACGTGATCGCCGTGATGCGGACGGGTCGGCCGGTCGTGGCCCGGGTGGCGTGGGAGAAGCCGTGGGGGCAGCGGTTCGCGCCGGTGCCGGGCGCGTCCGGGTTCCAGGTGGTGCTCAAGGGCGCGTGCTGGCTGCTGCGCGATCACGCCGACCCCGTCGAGTTGCGCGAGGGCGACGTCGTGTTCCTGCCCGACGGCCGGGGCCACGCGCTCGCGGACAGCCCCACCACCCCGTTGGCCACAGAGGCGTGCGACCCGGACTCCGTCGTGGACCACCCCGTGCCCGCGCACCCGACCACCGTCACGTTGTGCGGCGCGTACGAGCTGGACCACGTCCACCCGCTGCTGCGCGACCTGCCCGGGACGGTCCTCGTGTCCGACCCCGAACTGCTCGCCGCCGCGGCCCTCCTCGCCGGCGAGCTCGAACACCCGCGCCTCGGCTCGGACGCCCTGGTGCCCGCCCTCCTCGACACGCTCCTGCTCTACCTGTTGCGCGCCTGGTCCACGGGGACGACCCACACCACCGGCTGGGCCGCCGCCCTGAACGACCCGGTCACCGCCACCGCGCTGCACCACATCCACCGCGACCCCGCGCACCCGTGGACGGTCGCGCGGCTCGCCGCCACCGCCGGCCTGTCCCGGGCGCCGTTCGCCAAGCGGTTCACCGCCCTCGTCGGCCAACCACCGCTGACCTACCTGACCTGGTGGCGGATGACGACCGCCGCCCGTCTCCTGAAGGACACCGACGCGCCCCTGTCGACCATCGCGGCCCAGGTCGGCTACAGCTCGGAGTTCGCGTTCGCCGCCGCGTTCAAGCGGGCGCGCGGCACAGCGCCGGGCCGCTACCGCCGCCTACCCTCGACCACGTGACGCCTGACGCACCTGAGGAGCTCGCCGCCGCGCTGGACCGGGTCGGCTACCTGCCGGACGCGGGTATCGCGACGGCGGCCTACCTGGCCCTGCGCATGCACCGCCCGTTGTTCTGCGAAGGCGAGCCGGGCACCGGCAAGACGTCCCTCGCGGTGGCGCTCGCGGAGGCGCTCGCCCTGCCGTTGATCCGCCTCCAGTGTCACGAGGGCATCGACGCGACCCAAGCCCTCTACGACTGGGACTTCCCCCGTCAGCTCCTGCACCTCCGCGCCCTCGAAGCGGCCGGCCCGGTGGACGCGGAGGCAGCCGAGGCGTCCCTCTACGCCCGCCGCTTCCTCCTCGCCCGCCCGCTGCTCCAAGCCCTCGAAGACGCGCCGTGCGTGCTGCTGGTCGACGAGGTGGACCGGGCGGACGACGAGTTCGAGGCGTTCCTGCTGGAGGTGCTGGGCGAGAACTCGGTGACGATCCCCGAACTCGGCCGCGTCACCGCGAAGACCCCGCCGCTGGTCGTGCTGACCTCGAACCGCACCCGCGAGGTGCACGACGCCCTCAAGCGCCGCTGCCTCTACCACTGGCTGGAGCACCCCGACCTGGCCCGCGAGGTGGCGATCCTGCGGCGGCGGCTGCCCGGCGTCACGGAACGCCTCGCGCACCAGGTCGCGTCAGCCGTGCGGCGGTTGCGCGAACTCGACCTGCTCAAGCCGCCGGGCGTCGCCGAGTCCCTCGATTGGGCGGAAGCCCTGCTCACCCTGGGCCGCGCCGAACTGGACGCGGAAACCGCGGCCACCACGCTCGGTGCCGTCCTGAAGTACCGCGAGGACGCACAACGTGCCCTTTCTTCCGGCATCCTATGTCCTGCTGAATCGCTTTGATTATCGCGCCTCCTGATATGACGGCGTGTTCCGAAAACCTGGCGTGGTAAACGTGACGTCCATCTGGAGATTTGCCGGCTGCCAAGCCGCAGGAGGGGGTTTGATCAGGGCGGACTCGTTCCAGGTGAAGTTCGCCGAGTCAGGGGGGATCAGTGCGGAGAGTGTGTCGTGGGTCAATTTGAGAACGTCCTCGATGTGGGATGCATCCAGTTGGTCGGCGAGCATTGCGGAACTCGCGAAAACGACCTGAATCAGTTCCCACTCTTTGCCGTGGTAACGACTCCTGTCGAATTCATTGCGAGTCAGATGAAACGCGCCGCGAGTCGTTGTGCCAGCCGCCTTCACTTCGATCCGTCTGATCACAGGCACCTGGGCCTCGATGTCGTATCCATACTTGTCGGATATGCGGGCCACGTGCACGGGTCGCGCACCGGCCCTCACCAGTGCGGCGAGCACGAACAGTTCGGCCGCATCGCCGATCGCCTTCCTCAGCGGCTCCTGGAACGGGGATGTCAGATCTGCACGGGCACCGAGGAGAACAGCGTCCAGATCAGGTTCGAGCCAACTGAGCGCGACCAGGTCTTCTTCGGGGATGTACTCACGTGCCACACCGGCGGAGGTGACCGCGACTCGCAGCCACAACGGAGGGTCGGCGGCCAGCAGGAGCCGGGCAATGCCGTGCAGTGTTGCCCGGTCAGCTGATTCGGACAAGCTGAGCAATCGCGACTCGACGACTATCCCACCGCCCGCCGACCAAGCCAACCTGAGTTTGAACAGGACGTCGACCGGCTTTGCGAGATCGACCTCGGCGGACAGGAACGACCGGGGAGCCCTGGCCGCATCAATCCACTCGTCGACCTCGCGTCGCCGCTTGACGCGTGCCGCACGAGCCAGCAGGAAAACGCCGAACGCGAAGCCGTGCCTAGGGAGCATGCGCCACCGCTTCACGGAGGTGGGCGATGACGGCCCGCTCGTCGTCGGCGAAAGCAGGCTGGTTCAACTGTCCGGCGTCGGGTTCGGGCAACGAAACCCGGACGAGTCCCGAATCATCCATCAACCGCCCGAGAGCCTGGACTTTCTCCCGCAACCTGCTGTCGACCGTCTGATCGATGGTGCCTTCGCTCAGCAGCAGGGTGAAACGCGTCATCACGTCATCACGCAGCCCCAAGCGGTGGATGCGGTCCTGGCTCTGGAGGAAGTGACCGGCGTTGAAGCTCCGGTCGAGGTACACGGCGTGGTGGCACCAGTGATGCAGGCTGACGCCTTCCCCGCACGCGGCCGGGTTGGCAAGCAACACGTGGCAGTCGTCCTCATGCCGGAATCGGTCGAGTTCCTGTTCGCGCGTGATCGCGTTCGCCGGTGCGCCGTCTTCCGGAGGAACACCACCGTGCACCACCGCCGGGTTGTGCTCCTCGAGAAGGAGGGCGAGCGAGCGGAGGTTGCGCACGAACGTCGACCAGACGATCACCTTCTGCTTCCTCGAAGCAGCCTCGGCCACGATCTCCCGCACCCGGTCGTATTTCCAAGGCACCTCGTACTCGCGGTACCGCTGCAACAGTTCGGCGAGCGGCTCGCCCTTTCGGATGTCCAGCGGAGGGTGCGCGAAGCCCTGGTCGTCATTCGCTTCGGATCCGGCGACCAGGAGCATCGGGTTGGTCGCCGCCTCCATCAGGTACATCACGATCCGGCCGAGCCGGTCGAATTTCCGGCGGGACGACGTGTCCAGGGCAAGGTGGCCTCGGTAGCGGCCGGCCAGGGCGTCGTAGATCGCCTTCTGGAGGGGGCGCATGGTGGCGAGTTCCACCGAGAAGGTCGTGGGTGGAAGGTCGAGTTTCGCCTTCGGGGTGCGGACGAAATAGCGGGCGATGGCGTTACCCGTCGCTTGCAGCACGTGGTCTTCGCGGCCATCACGCTCGACGTAGACGCTGGGTGGAAGGATTTGCCGGTCCTGGCCGGGATAGAGGAACCGCATCAGCGCTACGAGGTCGAAGGCTCCCTGTGGTGCGGGAGTGCCGGTGAGCACGTCGCGGCGTCGAGCCGCATACGCCAAGTCCAGCACCGCTCGGCCATGGACCCCGAGTTCGCCGCGCTTGATGCGGTGCGCCTCGTCGAGGACGACTTGAGTCGGCCGTCGGGCGACGAACTCCCGGATGCGGTCGTAGTCGGACGCGACGCGGTTGTAGTTGGTGAGGACGATATCCACGTCGTCCGGGATGAACGAGTTCGGCCCTGAGTGCACGGCGATGGTCGGAGCAGGCTCCAGACAGGCCGCCGCATCCTCCTTCCAGGTGTGGAAGGCGGCAATCGGGGCGATGACGAGCAGTTGCGCGACCCGCCCCCGCGCCCGCCCGAGGGCGAAGTTGGCCAGGGCCACGCTGGTCTTGCCCGCGCCAGGCACTGAGAAGTCGGCTCCGTGCGGCAACCGGACGATGGTCGCCAGATTCTCCAACTGGAACGGCATCAGCTCGCGCCGCGTGAAGCCTGCGGCCCGCAGCTGCTCCGGCAGGGATGAGATGTCGTAGGTCTCCATCGGCGGGATCGCTCGCTCGCGTTCCAAGCGATCTGTTTTGAGCAGCTGCAGTTGATCCCGCAGCGTCGGACCGAGTTCGACGCTCTCTCCGAACAGACGTCGTATCTCCTGGATGGCGGCCAGCTCGGCGAAGAAGACGTCGACGCGCACGTCGATCCGGTTCAACGAGCCGCCGACGATGCCCCGCGAGAAAGCCTCCTGCAACCTTGCCCACGCGCCCGGATTGGCATCGGGCCCGGCGTTCGCGACGACTACCGGCCGGCCCCGCTGGTACAGCTCAAACTTGATCAAGGAAGCTCCTTGATCTCACGCGTCAACGCCTCCAGCTCGTCGAGCTTCGCCGTCAGGGCGCTCTCGTCCCAGCTCGGGTAGTCGCGAGCTTTCGGCAAGGCGATGAGCACGCGCTTCAGCTCCGCGATAGCCTTGTCGACGCGCGTTATCGGAGCCTTGACCGCGGTCTGGTCGCGTTCCTGTTCCTCGGCTTCTTCCGCCGCGTTGGTGATGGCGTTGTTGAGGCTTTCGAGCACATCACGTGTCAGCACCCGCTCGCCGCCGGCAAGCTCGATGGTCTCCTCGGGCCTCTTCTGAGCCAGAAGCCCCAGCACGCCGTCCAGAGGTGAGGCGGTGCTCGGCGGGCCGACGAGATCGCCGATAAGGTCGTCGTCCACAGGATCTTCCGTCTGCTGCTCGACCGTCTCCAGCACGAGCCGCAACGAGGCATCCCCCTCGACCTCACGCCTGACGAGCTCAGCCGCGTCATCCCGACGCAGGTTGCGCAGCTTGCGGTACTGCACGTTGGCCAGAGTGCCGAGGAAGTAGGCCGACCGAACGCTGGCAGCCTCGGCCTGGGGCTTGTTCTTGATGTGCTTGGCCAATTCGTCGAACGCCGACTCGTTGTCGTTGAAGTCGATGTGCAGACGCGCGCCGTTGGACAAGGACACGAGCTGGTGGACCTGTTGGAGCTTCTCGTGCAGCGAACGGACGCCGCTCGCGTCCCGGTGCATCCGCTGGGCCACCTTCAGGTAGTCCTTGCCCTCCCGGTCGAACAGCTCCTCGATGAGCAGAGCCTCGTTGATCCACGAGTACTCCTGCTTGAAGTCGCGAGCCACTTGGAGCTCGGCCTCAAGGTCCACCAGCTCGTTCTCGGTTGCGTCCTGCGGCAGCACGAGACATTGCACGTACTGGGCCTTGAGGTGTCGGTCCTCGTACAACGCGCGTAGGGCTGCGGTCCGCCGGTTCCCGTTGATCAGGATGCCGTCGGCGGTGATGATCGCCGGCTCTTGTTGGCCGCGTTCCTTCAGATCGTCCTTGAGGGAGTCGAAACCCTCCTGGCCGGCCAGAATCCGGTACTGCGCCTCCTGCGCCTCCTCGCCGAGCGGATCGGCCGTGAAGAGGTCAGGGCGACCCTTGGCGTGGATCTCGCGCCGTTGTTCGGCGGTGGTCCGGTGGTTCCTGGTGGAGAACCGGACCCAACTCACCTCTACTTCGACGCGCGGGAGCTCCTTGTCCGACCGGGGCCAGGCCGGCACGGCAACGTATCCCCTCTTGTCGCGTGCTTCGAGAAAGGCCGCCCGATCCTGGTCAAGTGCTGGATTCGGCACCGTGTCAACTCCTGTAGGTGGTGGATCGGAACGGGCCGAACCGTCCGGTGACGATGGTCTTCACGGCGCCTGCTCTCTGCTGGAAGCCGATGTGGCCGGTGAAGGTCGCCGCCTTCTCTGCGGTGATGCCGAAGAGGCTCAACAGCAGCTCGGGGAACACCCGGACCTGATGGCCCTTCCAGTTCCAGCCGTCCTCCGTCTCGTCATCGTCGGGCATGACGTAGACGCACGGAGGAGGTACGGACTGCCCCCCGATGTCAATCGAGTTGGACATCTTGGGACAGATGCGGTGCGGCGTGCCGCACAGCTCGTTGTGGAAGATGACGCCGTCGAGTCGACCAGGGCGCTCGGAGAAAAACCGCTTGCGCAACCGGGTGACGCCTTTGGTCACATGTTCGCCGGGGTGGTAGCGCATGCTGGAGCACAGCCACCACAGGTAGGTTTCGTCGGCCCACTTCGGCACTTCCCACGCCACGCTGCTGTGGTGGCCGTCCGGACAGCCCTTCTGGATCACCGCGATCTCGCCCCGGCCCTCGATGCTCAGCCGGTACACCGTCTCCTCGCCGGCCACGGGGGTGGTGAAGGCTCCGATCAGGCCTTTGTTCAGCATGGCTTCGAACAGGCCTTTCAGGAACTCGCGCCGCTCCACGTTATTCGCACTGACACGCCCCCGAATCGCCTCAATAGCCATCGGCAAAGCGCTACGGAATTCGGCTTCGGTAAGGCCGCGGCGGCTGAGGTAGTCAGCCTCTCCGGCGAGTTCGTTGATAAGTCTGGACACCTTGTCGACGATCTCCGGCGGAGGTGCGCCCGCATGACGACAGGGCGTCGCTTCCTCCGGGCTCATGCGCCATCGCCCCTGCGTGCAATCAGCTCGACTCTTACGGATCCCATGCGTAATGCCTTCACAACGGCAACATACTCCAGACGTCGAGACCGTGACGTCGACAAGGCGACGATTATCAGTTGATCGGGAGCCGATGCTCTTTTGTTAGCCGCTGCGGTCGGGTCGCCGCTTGACCTGCTCCGCGATCGCTTCCGCCGCGACGTCGAGATCGTCGTGTTCCCACACCACGGTCAGCGTCCAGCCGGCCTCGGCCAGGCGCGCCGCGGTGTCCGCGTCCCGACGCATGTTGCGCTGCACTTTCTCCGACCAGTAGCCGCTATTGGAGGACGGCGCCCGGTAGTGCTGCGGGCATCCGTGCCAGAAGCACCCGCGGATCTCGACGGCGACTTTGGCCCTGCGGAAGACGATGTCGACCGTTCGGCGGACGTCGGGCAGCGGTCGGGTGCACACCCGGTAGCGCAGACCCATCGCGTACAGGGCCTTGCGGAGGCGCAACTCGGGTTTGGTGTCGCGGCTCCGGTTCGCCTGCATGGACTTGCGAGTCGCTCCACTGGTCGCCCAGGACGCTTCCGGCATGCTGAACACCCTAGCCGGGTCACTCGAAGTCGAGTTCGAGCTCGCCGCCATCCGGGGTGTCGGTGTCCGAGGGCGTGAGCGGCCGTCGGACGCTGCCGACGAGGCCTTCCATGTGGATCACATCGGCATCGGGGGCGGAACGCCCTTCCGCCTCGGCGAGCCGGGTGGCGGCGAGGTAGGCGAGTCGGACCGCCTGGATGACCAGCACCCGCCGCAGACCTGTAGACACCTCACCCCGCTCGTGCGCGACCGCGGCCAGGCGGGAGACCGTTTCGGCCCGGCGTGCGATCCGGACGTCGGGGTGGCCGCGTTCCTCCCGGGTCTGGTCGCTGATCAGGGCGAACCGCTTGGACGGCGGCAGGTCGCCGAGATCGGAGACCGGAGGGATCTTCTCGTTGAGGATTGCCTTGAATCGGCTCTCCTCGATGGCGAGGGTGTAGGCGTTGTACTCGACGCTGTCGAGGTGTCGTCTGGCCTGCTTGTTCGCGGCGGGGATGCCCTCGTACTCCCAAAGAGGCCAGAGCTGCATCTCGGCGACCTCGAAGACGTCCAGGATGCGCATCGCCACAGCATCGGTCCGCTGATTGCTCAGGTGTCGGCGAACGCGGGCGCGGAGTCGCTCGTTGGTCTGACCGACGTAGATCGGCTCGCCTTCGTAGTCGTAGAAAGCGTAACAACCCCATTGGGCGTCCGCCCATTTGCGGCCTTGGTCGTCCTTGGTGTCCAAGGCGAGTTCGAGAAGAGCGCGGAAGTCCTGCACGGACTTCGCGGGAAGGCTTTTCTTCGTGGGTCTCGGAGACACCCGATCAGGCTCCCACAGCAGCCAATCGCGTGTCCGCGTTTTCGGACGCCAGTTGAGTCAGCGGCATCAGGTAGTGCTTGCCCAGCCAGGCCACGGCCGGCACGCACACGGCGTCGCCGAACCCGAAGATCAGGTGACCGTCCCGATGCCCGTCGATCATGTAGTCGCCCGCGCCCATGAGTCGCGCGTACTCGATCCCCGTCATCCAGCGAACCTTCAGCTCGCCCTTGCCCACCTCGACGACCGCTTGCTTAGACGAGCCGCCACGCGCCGTGCGCAGGCAACCGGCGATGTCGTCCGAGCGGATCTCCCACTGGGGCTTGCCCTGCCTGGTCCTGCGGTAGGCCGTGCGATGTGTCGTCTTACGCGCCTTGCGCAGCTTTTCGAGCCGCTCCGATTGGATCGGCGACAGCTGGTTCTCGAAGGAGGCGACACGAATCGGGTCCCACCAGCGGGAATCGGACCCGTCCAAGCGTTCGACGACCTGTGACAGCGAAATATCGGGCGAGGGCTCGATGTCAGGGAGCAGGTAGCGATGAGTGTCGAGCGATTTGTCGCGGAAGGGGCCTTGCAGCCACTCCGGGCGCAGGAGCGGGTTCGCGTCGGGTGTGTCCTTCGGAGGATTGAGCGCTCCGACGACGAACAGGCGCGGACGCGATTGCGGCACGAACCACCGCGCGTCCAAGGTGAGGACGTCGACGGAGTATCCGAGCTTGTTGAGCTCTTTGATCGCAGCTTTGAGATCTGCGCCGTTGTGGCTGGTGGCCAGCCCGACCACGTTCTCCAGGGTGACCACCGGAGGGCGCTGGTCGAGCGGCAGTTCACGGAGGATGCGGGTGAACTGGTAGAACGCGGCGGACCGGGTGCCGCTCAATCCGAGTCGCGCGCCGGCCAGCGAGACGTCGACGCACGGGGACGACGCCCAAGCGAGCGCCAGTCGACCGGTTGGAAGGCTGTCGGCGTGGACCTCGGCGATGTCTTCGAGGACGAACTTGTGCGTGTCCTCGGTGTCCTCGGTGAAGTGCTGCACGTACATGTTGCGCTTCGCCGGTTCGATGTCATTCGACCACGAGACCCGGAAGCCGGCCTGCTGAAGGCCAAGCCGGGCGAGGCCGATGCCGGCGAAGAACTCCGCTGCGACAGGCTCCGTGGGTTCGAACGGCAACGTCGGCTCGCTGGCCTGGGCTAGCTTCGACACGGCGCGCACTGTACGAAACCTACTCTCTCCGCGGCGAGCCCTTGTCGGCAGGTCGCACTCTTGTTCGATCTTATGGGCATTTGGCGGACATGTGCGCTGACATCGACACGATCATGCGTAAGTGTGGTGTCCAGAGCACAATCGTGGGATGACCGGAGCCGGAGCGTCGACCGGGCTCGTGGGGTTCGCCCGCGCGCTCCGGCACGGTGGCGTGGCGTGCGGGCCGGATCGGGCGCAGGCGTTCGTCGCCGCCGTCGGCCACCTGGACCTCGCCGAACGGGACCAGGTCTACTGGGCCGGGCGGCTCACCCTCTGCTCCGAGCCGGACGACCTGCCCCGGTACGACGCGGCGTTCACCGCCTGGTTCGGGGGGATGCCCCCGCGGGCTCCGGCTAAACGGGCACGGCAGACCAGCCACCTGGCCGCGCTGGGTGACGGCACGGCGAAGCGGAACGGGCGGGCGCCGACGGTCAAGGCCGCCGCCAGTGACGTGGAAGTGTTGCGGCGCAAGGACATCGCCAAGCTGAGCCCGGCGGAGAAGCGGCACCTCCAGGAGTTGCTGGCGGCCCTCGAACCGGTGCCGCCGACCCGCCGTGCACTGCGCCGCACGCCCGCACGGCGAGGTGGGATCGATCCACGCCGGACGCTGAAGGACATGCTGGCCACCGGCGAGTTGACCAGGCCACGGCACCGCGACCGGAAGACCCGACCTCGCAAAGTGGTCCTGCTGATCGACGTGTCCGGCTCGATGAAGCCCTACGCCGACGCCCTCCTCCGCTTCGCGCACGTCGTCGCCCGCCGCATGCCCGTCGAGGTCTGCACGCTCGGCACCCGGCTGACCAGGGTCACCCGCCAACTCCGCCACCGCGACCCCGAACAGGCCATGGCCGCCGCCGCCCGCGCGGTCCCCGACTTCGAGGGCGGCACCCGGCTCGGCGAGACGATCAAGGTGTTCCTGGACCGCTGGGGTCAGCGCGGCGCGGCTCGGCGGGCCGTGGTGGTCATCTGCTCGGACGGCTGGGAACGCGGTGACCCGGCGCTGCTCGCCGAACAGGCGCAACGGCTCAAACGCTTGGCGCACAAGGTGGTCTGGGTCAACCCGCACGCCGGGCACGACGGCTACCTGCCCGTCCAGTCCGGCATCGCCGCCGCCCTCCCGCACCTGGACCGGCTGCTCGCCGGCCACAGCCTCGACACCCTGCACGCCCTGCTTGAGGAGGTACGACTTGCGTGACGTCCTGGCCGAACTGGCCCGTCGCGTCGACCGTGGCGAGACCGTCGGCGTCGGCACGGTCGTCGCCACGTTCAGCTCCGCCCCCCGACCGCCCGGCGCGTCGATGCTCGTCGGCGCGGACGACGAGGTGGTCGGCAGCGTCTCCGGCGGCTGCGTCGAAGGCGCCGTCTACGAGCTGGCCAAGGAGGTCGTCGACAGCGGCGAGCCGGTGCTCCAGCGGTACGGGGTCAGCGACGACGACGCGTTCGCGGTAGGCCTCACCTGCGGCGGGATCATCGACGTCTACGTGGAGTCGATCGACCGGGACTCGTTCCCCGAGCTGCCCGAGGTGCTGGAGGCGGTCGAGGCGCGCGAGCCGGTCGCGGTCGCCACGGTCGTGGAACACCCCGAGTGGGTCGGCCGGCGGCTGGTCGTCCGACCCGACCGGGCCACCGGGGACATCCCCTCGGACCGGGCGAGGGACGCGATCGCCGACGACGCGCGCGGCCTGCTCGCGACCGGCCGCAGCGGCACCCTGCACTACGGGCCGGACGGCCAGCGGCGCGGTGAGGGCATGACGGTGTTCGTGAACTCGTTCGAGCCGCCGCCCCGGCTGCTGGTGTTCGGCGCGATCGACTTCGCCGCCGCTCTGGCGAGGCTGGGCACGTTCCTCGGCTACCGCGTCACGGTGTGCGACGCGCGCCCGGTGTTCGCCACGAAGACCCGGTTCCCGGAAGCGGACGAGGTGGTCGTGGACTGGCCGCACCGCTACCTCGCCGCGCAGGCCGACGAGGGTCAGGTGGACGAGCGCACGGTCGTCGCCGTGCTGACCCACGACCCGAAGTTCGACGTGCCGCTGCTGGAGGTCGCGTTGCGGCTCAAGCTCGGCTACGTCGGCGCGATGGGCTCCCGCCGCACGCACGACGACCGGCTGCGGCGGCTCCGCGAGGCGGGCCTGACCGAGGGCGAACTGGCTCGGCTGTCGTCCCCGATCGGCCTCGACCTGGGCGCGCGCACGCCCGAGGAGACGGCGGTGTCGATCGCGGCGGAGATCATCGCGCTGCGGTGGGGCGGGGGAGGTGAGCGGCTGGCCCGGACGGACGGGTCCATCCACAAGTGAGGGGGGTTGCCACCAGAAGGGGTTGCCACCAGAAGGGTTGTTTGACGCGACAACTAAGAGCAGGCTCGGTTGTGACTCCCATCACCACCACACATGGAGGGTCGGTTCATGAGGATCACCGTCACCGTCGACGGAGTCGACTACAGCGACGAGGTCGAACCCCGCACGCTGCTGGTACACCACCTACGCGAACGACTCGGCAAGACCGGCACCGTCGTCGGCTGCGACACCAGCAACTGCGGCGCGTGCACGGTCCACCTCGACGGCCACAGCGTGAAGTCGTGCGCCGTGCTCGCGGTGCAGGCCGACGGCCGCGAGGTCACCACCATCGAAGGGCTGGCCCGCGAGGGGAAGCTGCACCCGGTCCAGCAGGCGTTCCACCAGAACCACGCGCTCCAGTGCGGGTTCTGCACCCCCGGCATGATCATGCAGGCGATCGACCTGCTCGCGGACAACCCCGATCCCGACGAGGACGAGGTGCGGCACGGCCTGGAGGGCAACCTCTGCCGCTGCACCGGCTACCAGAACATCGTCCGCGCGGTCCGTGACGCGGCGCAGCAGATGCGCCCCGGCGCCGGTCCCGAAGCCGAGCGGGTGGACGAGACGAAGCTGGTCGGCCGCACCCCGACGCACGCGGGCGGTGGTGGGGAATGACCGCCACCGCCGACCCCGAGGCCGGTCGTGAAGTAGGCAAAGCCAGGCTGCGCAAGGAAGACGCCCGGCTGATCACCGGCGCCACCCGCTGGACCGACAACATGCAGCTCACCGGGATGCTGCACATGGCGGTGCTGCGCAGTCCCGTCGCGCACGCCCGGATCGCCGCGATCGACGTCACCGAGGCCGTGCGGATGCCCGGCGTGCTCATGGTCCTCACCGGCCAGGACGTCGCCGCCGAACAGGGCAGCCTGCCGTGCGCGTGGCCGATCACCGAGGACATGCTCGCCCCGCCCGCGCCGTCGTTGGCCGTGGACCAGGTGAACTTCGCCGGTGAGGCGGTCGCGCTGGTCGTCGCCCGGAGCGCGGCCGAGGCAGCCGACGCGCTGTCCGCGATCGACGTCGACTACGAGGACCTGCCGGTCGTGCTCGACCTGGAACGGGCCATCGCCGACGGCGCCGACCTCGTGCACCCCGACCTGGGCACGAACAAGAGCGCCACCTGGGTGTTCGACTCCGCCGAAGCGGGCACCGGGTCCGAGGTCGACCAGGCCCTCGCGGGCTCCGACGTGGTGGTCGAGCGGACGTTCCGCCAGCAGCGGCTGATCCCGGCGTTCATGGAACCGCGCTCGGTCGTGGTCGACCCGTCACCCGACTCGGTGACCATGTGGTCCGCCACCCAGGTGCCGCACATCCTGCGCTGGATGCTGTCCGCCGTGCTCGGCATCCCCGAGCAGCAGATCCGGGTCATCGCGCCCGACGTCGGCGGCGGCTTCGGCGGCAAGCTCCAGGTCACCCCCGAGGAAGTGCTGACGCTGCTCGTCGCGCGCCGGCTCGGCAAACCCGTCAAGTGGACCGAGACCCGCACCGAGTCGATGCTGTCCGCGCACCACGGCCGCGACCAGCTCCAGCGCATCACCGTCGGCGCCCGCCGCGACGGCACGGTCACCGGCCTGAAGGTGGACCTGCTCGCCGACATGGGCGCCTACCTGCGGCTCGTCACGCCGGGCGTGCCGATCCTCGGCGCGTTCATGTACAACGCGATCTACAAGTTCCCGGCCTACCGGTTCACCTGCACGAACGTGTTCACGAACAAGACGCCGACCGACGCGTACCGGGGCGCGGGGCGGCCGGAGGCGACGTTCGCGATCGAGCGGATCATGGACGAGCTGGCCGCCGAACTCGGCGTCGACCCGATGTACCTGCGCGAACGGAACTGGATCAAGCACGAGGAGTTCCCGTTCACCACGGTCGCCGGGCTCACCTACGACTCCGGCAACTACGAGGCCGCCACCGACAAGGCGAAGGAGCTGTTCGGCTACCCGGCGTTGCGCCGCGAGCAGTCCGAACGCCGCGCCAACGGCGACCCGGTGCAGCTCGGCATCGGCATCTCCACCTACACCGAGATGTGCGGGCTCGCCCCGTCACGCGTGCTCGGCGCCCTGCGCTACGCGGCGGGCGGCTGGGAGCACGCGGCCCTCCGGATGCTGCCCACCGGCAAGGTCGAGCTGATCACCGGCACGTCGCCGCACGGCCAAGGCCACGTGACGGCGTGGAGCCAGATCGTCGCCGACCGGCTCGGCGTGCCGTTCGAGGACGTCGAAGTGCTGCACGGCGACACCCGCGTCTCGCACAAGGGCATGGACAGCTACGGCTCCCGGTCGCTCGCGGTCGGCGGCGTGGCCGTCGTGCTCGCCGCCGAGAAGGTGCTGGCCAAGGCCCGCACGGTCGCCGCGCACCTGATGGAGGCCGGCGAGGGCGACATCGAGTTCACCTCGGGCAAGTTCACCGTCCGCGGCACGTCCACCGCCATGTCCCTCGGTGACGTCGTGGTCGCCGCGCACGTCGCGCACAACCTGCCCGACGGGATGGAACCCGGCCTGGACGCCGAGGCCACGTTCGACCCGGACAACTTCTCCTACCCGCACGGCACCCACCTGTGCGCCACCGAGGTCGACACGCGGACCGGCGCGGTGAAGATCCGTTCCTACGTGTGCGTGGACGACGTCGGCAAGGTGGTCAACCCGATGATCGTGGAAGGCCAGGTGCACGGCGGCCTGGCGCAGGGCATCGCCCAGGCCCTGTACGAGGAAGCGGTGCACGACGAGTTCGGCACCCTCACCACCGCCACCCTCGCCGACTACCTGCTGCCGTCCGCGGTGGACCTGCCGCACTTCACCACCGACCGCACCGAGACGCCCGCGTTGAGCAACCCGCTCGGCGTGAAGGGCGTCGGCGAGGCGGGGACCATCGCGTCCACTCCCGCCGTGGTCAACTCGATCGTGGACGCCGTGCGGCACATGGGCGTCGACGACGTGGAGATGCCGTGCACCCCGATGCGGGTGTGGAAAGCGATCCACCGCCGTGGTGACGGGGTGCCGACAACACCCGGCGCGGGCGGCGGGCTCGGTTCTCTTGACGCGCGGGGAGGTGCGGAATGATCCCGGCCGCTTTCGACTACATCGCGCCCACCACCGTGGACGAGGCGGTGCGCGCCCTCGCCGCCGGCGGTGAGGACGCCAAGGTGATGGCCGGCGGGCAGAGCCTCATCCCGGTGCTGCGGATGCGGCTGGCCGCGCCGACCCTGGTGGTCGACCTGTCCGGGCTGACCGAGCTGACCGGCGTGCACGACGACGGCGACTCGCTCCGGATCGGCGCCATGACCACGCACTACGAGGTGCAGCGCGACCCGTTGGTGCGCGAGCACGCCCGGTTGCTGTGCCTGGCCACGGACACCGTCGCCGACCCGCAGGTCCGGCACCGCGGCACGTTCGGCGGCTCGCTCGCCCACGCCGACCCGGCCGGTGACCTGCTCGCGCCCGCGTTGGCGCTGGACGCGGTGATGGTGTGCGCGGGGCCGTCCGGGACGCGGGAGGTGCCGGCGGCGCAGTTCTTCCTCGACTACTTCACCACCGCGCTCGCGCCCGACGAGCTGCTGACCCACGTGAAGGTGCCCAAGCTGACCGGTTGGGGCGCGCACTACGAGAAGTTCAACCGGGTCGCCCAGGCGTGGTCGATCGTCGCGGTCGCGGCGGCGGTGCAGGTGTCCGGCGGTCGGATCACCGCGGCGCGGGTCGGCCTGACCAACATGGCGTCCACGCCGGTTCGGGCACGTGGGGTGGAGGAGGCGCTGGTCGGGCAGGAAGCGACGGCCGAGGCGATCACCGCCGCCGCCACCCACGCGGCCGAGGGCGTCGACCCGCCCAGCGACAACAACGCCGACGCCGACTACCGGTCGCACCTGGCCCGGGTGCTCACCGAACGCGCGGTGACGGCCGCGGTGAGCGCATGAAGCTGGAACACAGGTTCACCGTTCCCGCGCCCGTGCCGGACGTGTGGGCGGCGCTGCTCGACCCGGAGAAGGTGGCGCCCTGCATGCCGGGCGCCACCCTCACCGGGGTGGACGGGCAGAAGTTCACCGGCACGGTCAAGGTCAAGCTCGGGCCGGTGACGCTGCTGTACAAGGGGACCGGCGAGTTCACGTCCGTCGACGAGCGGGTGCACGCGGCCGTGCTGAAGGCGTCCGGGAAGGACGCCAGGGGCAACGGCACCGCTTCCGCCACCGTGTCCGTGGCGCTGACCTCCACCGAAGGCGCTCCCGGCACCGAGGTGTACGTCGTCACGGACATGAACATCACCGGGCGTCCGGCCCAGCTCGGCCGGGGCCTGATCAACGACGTCAGCGGCCGGATCATCGGAGAGTTCGCGGAATGCCTGGCGACACGGCTCGCGCCGGCGGAAGCTGAACAGGTGACTACCGCGGAGACCGCCCCGCCCGCCCGGCCCAGGCTGCACGCCGTGCCGGACGAGCCGATCGACCTGCTCGACACCGCCGGTGTGCCCGTGCTCAAGCGGGTGCTGCCGGTCGTGGCCGGGCTGCTGGTGCTGGTGCTGCTGGTCCGCAGACTCCGCGGACGGCACCGCTGAACGGGCGTGGCGGGCGACCGGTCCTCGGGCTGGTCGCCTGCCTGGTCGTGCTGGCGGCCTGCACGGGGTCGCCGGTGGTGATCACCGCGCCGCGTGCGCCCGCGCCGACGACCACGTCTTCGGCGGTCCCCGAGCTGCCGTCGTTCACGCTGGCCGCGGGCGGGGACATTCTGATCCACCCGGCGTTGACCGAGCAGGCGGACCGCGACGGCGCCCGCGACTTCGTGCCGCTGCTGGAAGGCCTGCGCGAGGCGATCGCCGCCGACGTGTCGATCTGCCACCTGGAGACGCCGCTGTCCGCGCCCGGTGAGCCGACGTACGGGTACCCGGCGTTCAGCGCGCCGCACGAGGTGGCGTCCGCGTTGAAGGCGATCGGCTACGACAGCTGTTCCACCGCGTCCAACCACACGTTGGACCGGGGCGCGCCGGCGATCAAGACGACGCTGGACGTGATGGACGAGGCGGGGTTGAAGCACACCGGCTCGTTCCGTTCGCCGGAGGAGTCCGCGACACCGTTGCTGCTGGACGTGGGCGGGGTGAAGGTCGGGCACATCGCGTTCACGTACGGCTTCAACGGCATTCCGCTGCCGAAGCCGTGGATGGCGAACCAGCTGTCGACGGAGGGTGTGCTGGCGGCGGCGCGTGCGGCTCGGGAGGCCGGGGCGGAGGTCGTCGTGGCGAGCCTGCACTGGGGCAACGAGTACCAGCACGAGGCGACGCCGCAGCAGCGTGAGATGGCGCGGGCCGTGCTCGCCGACCCCGCCGTGGATTTGATCATCGGCACGCACGTGCACGCCGTGCAGCCGATCGAGCAGATCAACGGCAAGTGGGTCGTCTACGGCATGGGCAACGAGGTGGCCCGCCACTCCGAGCCCCGCGGCATCACGGAGGAAGGCATCATCACCCGCTTCAAGTTCGTCAAGGGCCCGTCCGGCTGGGCCGTCCAAGAGGCCACCTACATCCCGACGTTGGTCGAATTCGGCCCCCCGATCCGCGTGGTCGACCTGACCCGGGTCCCCGCCAACCCCCGCCGAACCGAAGCCCTGACCCGCACGGACACCATCGTCCACAGCCTCGGCTCCACCATCGCCCACCCCTGACCCCCGCGAGTCCTACGTTCAGAACGCGCGAGTCCTACGTTCAGGACCCCCGAGTTCAACGCTCAGAACGTGCGACCTGCGTGTTCGAGCACACCGCGGACCCGGTCCAGACGGGTGAGCCAACGGTCGGTTGTCTCGGGGTCCGCGGCGAAGTCGGCGAAACGGTCCGGTGCCGGGGCCTGCGCGGGCACGGGGAGCCAGCCGTCGACCGGACGCAGCGAGTCGACCGCCACGTCACCGTCCAGCAGCGCCAAAGTCCCCAACCCGCAGGCGAAGTCCAGCTCCGGCAACGCCCCCGCCAACGCCAGACCGGCCGCCATCCCCACCGACGTCTCCACCGCCGACGACACCACGCACGGCAGCCCGCACGCCTCGGCCACGGCCAACGCCCGACGCACCCCGCCCAACGGCGCCACCTTGATCACGGCCACGTCCGCCGCCCCCGCCACCGCCACCCGCAACGGGTCCTCCGCCCGCCGGATCGACTCGTCCGCCGCGATCCGCACGTCCACCCGACGCCGCACCGCCGCCAACTCCTCGATCGTCCGGCACGGCTGCTCCACGTACTCCAACCCCCGCGCCGCCCGCTCCAACGCGCGGATCGCCACCACGGCCTCGTCCACGTCCCACGCCATGTTCGCGTCCACCCGGATCGCCCCCGACGGCCCGAGAGCGTCCCGCACCGCCGCGACCCGCTCCAGGTCCGAGGCCAGCACCGACCCCGGATCGGCCACCTTCACCTTCGCCGTCGAACACCCCGACGCCGCCACGATCGCGTGCGCCCGCTCCGCCGACACCACCGGAACCGTGCAGTTGACCGGAATCCGCGACCGGACCGGCGCCGGCCACCCGTCCTGAGCCGACTCCAGGGCGCAAGCCAGCCAGGGCGCGGACTCGGCGTCCGAGTAGTCCTCGAACGCGCAGAACTCGCCCCACCCCGCCGACCCCTCCAACAACACCCCCTGACGAACGGTGATGCCGCGGAACCGGTTGCGCATCGGGATCGAGTAGACCAGCACCCGGTGATCGTAGAGGCGACCCGGATAGCCGATCAGGGACGCATCGCACGCGAATCCGGCACCCGGTGCACGACGGGCGGCTGCCGGCGTTCCGGGTCGGTCACCAGCCCCACCACGTACTCCGCCGACATCAGCGCGCCCTCCTGCCACCCCGGCAACGGCGACACCTGGTCCCCGACCACGTAGAACCGGCCCTTGTCCGGCGCGAGCAGCGTGCTGTAGACGATGGCCGCGCTCGGGTCGGCCGGGTTCCAGTGCGCCGAGACCCCCGCCTGGTAGGGGATGTGGTGCCACGCGATGGACAACCCGTTGGGCCGGACGATGTCCTTGTCCGCGAACTCGGGGTGCAGCCGGGCCGCCGACTCGCGGGCCACCTTCAACCGGTCCGCCGGCGCCATGTCGCCGAGCTTGATCGCGTCCGCGTCGAAGTTGTACGCGCCGGTCATCGTGCCCTTGTCGCCGAAGTAGTCGTTCGACGGGTACCAGACCTGGTTGATGATGTCATTCGTCCAGCTGATGCCGCCGTAGATCTGGTACTCGTCGTTCTCCCAGAACCGCTTGTCCGCCTGCCACCCCACCTTGCACGACGGATCGAACTGCACGTAGTCGATCGCCTTCAGGTAGGCCGTCGAGAACCCGCTCTTCTCCATGCCGCTGAGCACCGGCACCGGGATGTTGCTGACGACGTGTTGCACCTCCGCGGACGTGGTCTGGCCCTGCTGCCGCCACGTCACGCGCACCCCGTCGTCCAGGATGTCGATGGCGGTGACCGGCGCGTTGTAGGTGATCACGCCGTCCGGCAGCTCGGCGACCAGCGCGTCGACGATCTTGTCCATGCCGCCGACCGGCTGGAACATCGTGCCCTGCCACAGGTAGTCGATCGGGTTGTAGAACTGGTGGTCCCAGAACTTCGCGTCGACCAGTTCGGTGAGCGGCACGGGCGGTGGCGGCTCCGGGAAGATGTCCATGTCCAACGGCTTGCGGTAGCCGGCGCGGGTGGAGCCGGTGTACGCGTAGTCGTGGCCGCGGTCCAGGTCGCCGAACTTGACCAGCAGTTCCAGCAGGCGTCGCTGCTGGTCGGCGTCGAGCAGGGCGAGTTCGTTGACCAGCTTGCCCTTCTTGATCGCGTGGTGGAGCAGCGCGGCGAGGTGGCCGCGGATGTCGTTGGCCACGGTCCGATTGGTCTGCGCGGCGTCTTCGAAGCCGCCGGCCCACAGGTTGGCGCAGTTCTCCATGACGTACGGCTCCAGCTCCACACCCGTGCGCGTGCAGAACTCGATCACCCGCCGGTGGTGGTACGGGATCCGGCCGGGCCCGAGGTTGAGGTACAGGCCCTCGTCGAACGTGCACTCCTGCACGGTCGATCCGCCGCCCTTCAGCACCTCGACGACCTTGGTGCCCTTCCTGGCGGTGAAGTTCCGCCCACCCGGCCGGTCCAGCGCCTCCAGGACCTTGACGTCGTACCCCTCGTCCAGCAGCTGCCGAGCGGCACTCAGGCCGCCGATCCCCGCGCCGAGGACGAGCACGGTCTCGCCGTTGCGGGCCTTCCGCGGTGTGTCCCGCCGCCGAAGCGGCGCCGCCTCGACCGGCGCGGCGCCCGTCATGGACTGGAGCAGCGCGGACGACGCCGTCACCGCGCCCAGCGCGCCGAGGAAGCGGCGACGTGAGGTGCCGGCCTGCACCTCCGGCACGTCGTCCGGCGACGGGGTGACGGCGGTGCCGCCTGGCGTCGGGTCGTCGGAGGGTTTGTCAGTGGTGGGCACGATCGGATCTCCTCGCTGCGGTGCCGAACCTGGGTGCCGGACGTGGGATGCCGGACCGGGGTGCCGAAACGGACGCGGCGGTGGGGAGGGGGAGAACCGGTCGGGTCAGGCCGGGCCGATCCAGCCGAACGGGTCCTCGTCGCCGCCTCGCGCCGCGTAGAGGACGTCGATGCGCGGCATCTCCGCCGGTTCCGGCTCGGTCATCACTTCCAGCACGTAGGGCAGGCGTTCGTCCCGCACCACCCGCAGCGCCTTCACCAGCTCACCCGCGAGCGCCGACCGCGCGGACACCTGCGCACCCCGCTCCACCCCGAACGACGCGGCGATCCGCACGAAGTCGAGCTTCGGCGGCGGATCGATCCTCAGGTAGTCGGCGGGACCCGAGGGCTTCCAGCCGTACGTCGCCTCCACCACCTCCATCCCCTTGATCAACGTCTGGTACCGGTGGTTGTTGGTGATGATGTAGAGGATCGGCATCGAGAACTTCGCCGCCGTCCACCACGCGTGCGGGTAGAACAGCGCCGACCCGTCACCCACGATGTTGACCACGGTCGCGCCGTCGCCGAGCGCGAGGTGGGTGCCGAGGGCGGCCGGCATGGAGAACCCGAGCGACCCGCCCTGCGCCTCGAAGTAGTCGGTCGGCGCGCGGAAGTCGACGTACTGCTGCAACGCGGCCGAGTCCGAGACCGCCTCGTTGACCAGCACCAACCGGCCGATCACCTCGCCGTTCGCCCCGCTGTGGCCACGTTGCAGGTCACGCAGCGCGCGGGCGATGTCCGAACCGTGGATCACCTCGTCGGCCCGGTCCGACCGGCCCGCGTAGTCCTCGAAACGCTGCGTCCGGGCGTGCGACAACTGCCCGAGCTCTTCCCGCCGCTTCCGGGCACGATCCTCGTCGAACGTCCGGTCGCCGGGGATCTTCTCCAGGATCTTCGGCAACGTCACCTTGATGTCGCCGAGCACGGCCGCTTCGCCGAAGTGGTTCTTCCCGATCTGCCACGGGTCGTTGTGCAGGTACACCTGTCGGACGCCCTTGGGAATGAGCGGCCCGGTCGCCCAGTCGAACACCACGAGTTGTGCTTGGGCGTTGAACCCGCAGAAGAAAGCGACGTCGTGCACGCCCAGCTTGGCCCGCATCCCCTCCTGCGTGCCGGGCAATTCCCCCTGCCATTCCGGCCGGTCGTTGGGGTAGTTCATGTAACTGCTCAACTGTTCGGTGTAGACGGGCGCGCCGAGCTTCTTCGCCAGGGCTTCCACTTCGTCCCACGCGTTCGCGGCGCCGACACCGTCACCCGCGACGATCACCGGGGCGTTGGCGTCCGCGAGGATTTTCGCCAGTTTCGCCACTTCGTCCAGGTCGCCCAGGAATTTCCGCCCGATCCTGGTGAACCGGCCGTCGCCGCCGTCGGTCGGCTGCACGGGCCGGATCAGGAACTCCCACGGGATCGACAGGAACACAGGGCCCATCGGCGGCGCCATGGCGACCTTCAACGCCCGCTGCATCGCCATCGCCAACTCGTTCGGCCCACGCACCTCGTACGACCACTTGGTGTACTGCTCGGCCACCTTGACCAGGTCGGATGCCAGCAGCGGCTCCTGCAGCAGCAGGTTGCTGTGCTGCTGGCCGCAGAGCACCACGAGCGGAACGTGCGACTTCGCCGCGTTGAACAGGTTCCCGAGCGCGTGGCCGATGCCCGGCGTGACGTGCAGCTCCACGACGCCCGGGACGTCCTTCGCGCGGGCGTATCCCATGGCCGCGCCGAGCGCGATGTTCTCGTGCAGGCAGGGCACGTACTCGATGTTGTTCTCGGGCACGTCGGTGCCGTCGATCAGCGGGATCTCGTTCGTGCCCGGCACACCGAAGATGCGATCGACATTCGCATTCCGCAAATACCGGAATATCACATCCCGACCCAGCGTCAGTCCCGAGCCGACATCCCGGACGGCCTGCACGGGCACCGCCCCGTCGGGTGCCGCGGGCTCCTGGACGGACACCGGTTCTTCGAGTTGCGTCACAACGGATCCCTTTCACATCGGGGTGCTCCCTTTGTGGAAGGTATCCGGGAAGAACTGCCGCGAAAGTGCCGTCCCCCGCAAATCACGGCCTACCACCCGGTGGTGGAAACGGGATCGCGCTGGGTGTCCGGAATGCGGTGGCGTCGCCGCCGGAATTCACGACAGCCCAGTCAAGTGGACCCCTGGAGGTGACAGGCGGATCCCTAGTGCAACGGGTCGAGGGAGGCGACGCGGCGCAGCGCGCTGTCGGTCAGGTCCGGGTCGGACTCCTCCACGATCTCCTCCGCGACGATCCGCAACGCGTCCTCGAACTGGTCCAGCCGCCGGTCCAGTTCGGCGAGCTCACGGGTCGTCTCGGCGATCGCGGCGGCCAGACCGGGCCGGTTCTCGGCCCGCCGCAACGCGTCCCGCACGACCAGGCTGTCCCGCAACGCCACCAGCGCCCGCCACAGCAGCAGCTCCACCTGGGCGACCCGCCGTGCTTCCAGGCCGCGCAACGCGTCGAAGTGCACGCACAGCCGGCCGGCCCGACGGCGTTGGACCGGATCGGTGAACTGCCCGCAGTGCACGACATCCCGCGCGCTGCCCGCCAGCACCACGTCCCAGTCGGCTAATCGGACCGGTAGGACGGCGACCAACGCCAAGACGAGCAACGGCACGCAGGCCAGCCCGACCCACCACCACTTCGGCGCCGTCACCCCCAACACCCCGGCCAGCACGCCGGCCGACACGACCGCGAGAACGGCGACAGGCCGGATCCGGTCCCGTCTGGCACGGCGGGTGGCGGCACGTCGAGCCGGCCCCACCTCGGCTTCCGGACGCCACATCCACCAGCGGGGTAACGGCACCACCTGGTTCATGTCCACCAATCAGCGGGTCGCGAGGAACGCCCTGAACGCTTTGGGGGAGAAGGAAAGCACAGGGCTCGCGTCACCCAACTTGGAGTCCCGCACACCGACGACGGTGGGGGAGGACCCGATCTCGACACAGCCGTTCTGAGCTTCGCTGTAGGACGACTTACGCCACCGGTACTTCATCGAGATCACAAGTCCTTCGCAGTCTGCTTGACCCAGCGGGCGAAGTCTTCCGGCTTGTCCGCTTGGACCCGCAGGCGGGTCAACGCGTCCCGGTACAGCATTACCTGCGCGGGCTCCTCGTAGTAGACGCCCTTCGCCCTGGTTTCGGTGTACACGCAACCGGGGTCATGCTCAAGCTCGTTTGGGAACGTCAGCACTGTGAAGGCGCCTTCGGCGCCGGTGTGCGCACCGGCGGTCGCGGGCAGAACCTGCATCTCGATGTTCGGGTGCTCGCGCAGTTCCACCAGGTGTTCCAACTGAGCGTTGAGGATCGCCGGACTGCCGACCCGCAGGCGTAGCGCGGCCTCCGAGATCACCGCCCAGACCTGGGGAGCGTCTTCCTGGTCGAGCACCTCGTCCTGGCGCGCCATCCGCAGCTCTACCCGCTTCTCCACTTCGGTGGCGGGGAACTCGGGGCGGCCACCCCGGATGATCGCGCGGGCGTAGTCAGGTGTCTGGAACAGGCCGGGAACCACGATGGCGTCCCAGCTCTCGATCTTCACCGCCGACGACTCCAGCCCCAGGAAGAGCTTGAAGTACTCCGGCACCGCCGAGTCATCGAAGCCGATCCACCAGTCACGGCCCTTCTTCGCGCGCAGCCGCAAGTCGAGGAAGAATTCCGCCCGTTCCGGCACGCCGTACAGCTCCAGCAACCGCTCCAACTCCAGCGGTTTCGGCAGGGAGCGGCCGGTCTCCACATGGCCGATCGCGGGCACCGAGCCCTTGATCGCCGCTGCCGCCTCCTCCCGGCTGATGCTCCGGTCCTCGCGCAGTTTGCGCAGCTCGAAGGCGATCCAGCGCTTGAGCACGGTCGGGCTGCTGGACGAGGTCACCACGGACGTCTCCTCACTCGAATGAGCTATTTCAGACGTAGGATGCTCAGAACTATCGTCATCGACGATAGGTTGAGCGAACCGATGGTGATCAGATTACCGGCTCTACGGCTGAGGGAGAGGTGTCCACGTGTTCACGAATGGTGGAATCGCGGTCGACTCGTGGGTTCGAATCGAGAAGGGCTGCGCGATCGAGTGCGACGTGGTGGGTGACGAAGCCCAGTTCACCTTCGGCGGCCGGCGGGGCGGTGAGCTGAACATGATCGTCACCGAGGACGGCTTGGAGCAGGTGGTCGAGCACTTCCAGCGAGCGCTCGACCAGTTCCGGGCCAACCCGGCGCCAACGGCGGCGTCGACGCCGCCGTCGACCAACGGCAGCGTCAGCTGATCTCGGGCAGCTTCGGGCCTAGCAGGTCGTCCGCGTCCACGATCTTGTACGCGTACCCCTGCTCGGCGAGGAACCGCTGTCGGTGCGCCGCGTAGTCCGTGTCCAGCGTGTCCCTCGACACCACCGAGTAGAAGTGCGCCTGCCGCCCGTCACCCTTGGGCCGCAACAGCCGACCGAGCCGCTGCGCCTCCTCCTGCCGAGACCCGAACGTCCCCGACACCTGCACGGCCACCGACGCCTCGGGCAGGTCGATGGAGAAGTTCGCCACCTTCGACACCACCAACGTCCGCAGCTCACCGCGCCGGAACTGGTCGAACAGCGCCTCGCGCTCCTTGTTCTTGGTCGATCCCTGGATGATCGGCGCGTTCAGGGCCTCGCCCAGCGACTCCAACTGGTCCAGGTACGCCCCGATCACCAACGTCGGCTCGCCGGGGTGCCGGTCCAGGATCGCCTGCACCACGGGCAGCTTCGTCCGCGCCGTGGAGCACAGCTTGTACCGCTCCTCCGGCTCGGAGGTCGCGTACTCCAGGCGTTCGTTGTCGGTCAGCGTCACCCGGACCTCGGTGCACTCGGCCGGCGCGATCCAGCCCTGCGCCTCGATGTCCCGCCACGGGACGTCGTACCGCTTCGGCCCGATCAGCGAGAACACGTCGCCTTCCTGGCCGTCCTCGCGCACCAACGTCGCCGTGAGCCCGAGCCGACGCCGTGACTGGAGGTCCGCGGTCATCCGGAAGACCGGCGCGGGCAGCAGGTGCACCTCGTCGTAGACGATCAGGCCCCAGTCCCGCGAGTCGAACAGCTCCAGGTGCCGGTACTCGCCCTTCGACTTGCGGGTGATCACCTGGTACGTCGCGATGGTGACCGGGCGGATCTCCTTGCGCTCGCCCGAGTACTCGCCGATCTCGTCCTCGGTCAACGTCGTCCGCGCGACCAGCTCGCGCTTCCACTGGCGTCCGGCGACGGTGTTCGTCACCAGGATCAACGTGGTCGCGCCCGCCTCGGCCATCGCCGCCGCGCCGACCAGCGTCTTGCCCGCGCCGCACGGCAGCACGACCACGCCCGAACCGCCCGCCCAGAACGCCCGCGCGGCCAGCCGCTGGTAGTCGCGCAGCTGCCAGCCGTCCTCGACCAGCCCGATGGGGTGGGCCTCGCCGTCGACGTACCCGGCCAGGTCCTCCGCCGGCCACCCGATCTTGAGCAGCAGCTGCTTGAGCCGGCCGCGTTCGCTCGGGTGCACGACCACGGTGTCGGCGTCGAGCCGGTCGCCGAGCATCGGCTTGACCTTCTTGTGCCGGAGCACCTCCTCCAGCACCGCGCGGTCCAGTGAGTTCAGGACCAGGCCGTGGGTGGGGTGGTTGGCCAGCTGGAGCCGGCCGAACCGGCCCATCGTGTCGACCACGTCCACCAGCAGCGGCTGCGGGACGGGGTAGCGGGAGAACCGGACCAGCGCGTCGACCACCTGCTCGGCGTCGTGGCCGGCGGCGCGCGCGTTCCAGAGCGCCAGCGGCGTGACCCGGTAGGTGTGGATGTGCTCGGGGGCACGTTCGAGCTCGGCGAACGGCGCGATCGCGGTGCGCGCGTCGTCCGACAGCGGGTGCTCGACCTCCAGCAGCAGGGTCTTGTCCGACTGGACGATCAATGGGCCGTCGGTCACTGGTGCGCACTCCTGTCGCTTGGCGTTCCTCCAGTGTGCATACGGGGTGCAAGTCGGTAGCGGACGGTGCTCGCCCGGCTACCCACCGCGTACGGACTCGGTTCGGTAAAGCCCTACCCGAACGGATGATCGGCTTCCGGCCGGCCCGATAACTTCCCTGCGCCCCGCCACGCGACCATACGCGCGGACCTCCGGGGCTTCCCGGATGAAACGAAGGTCTTCATGAGCACGGACACGCCCGCGTCCGCCCCGCAGTACCAGAACGCCCCGCAGGGCGAGGCGATTCCCCAGGCTCCGAAGAAGCCGAGCGTCATGTCCCGCATCCTGCGGGCCGTCCTCGGCCTCATCGTGGCCGGCGCGGTGGTCTACGGCATCAACTACTTCACCAGCGACGCGGCCCAGTCCAAGGCCGGCGAGTGCGCCAGCGTGACCGGCACGACGTCGAAGCCGGAGTTCAAGGTCGTGGACTGCGGCGCGGCCGAGGCGAACTACACCATCGGCAAGGTGCTGGGCTCCACCACCGAGTCGTGCAACGGCGACTACGACGAGTACACCGAGTCCGCGCGTCGCGGCCCGGACTCGAAGCTCTGCCTCGTGCCGAACCTGGTCGAGGGCAAGTGCTACGAGGAGGGCACGGGGATGGGCTACCCGGCCGTCGACTGCGCCAAGTCCGGCGCGGTCAAGCTGGTCAAGCTGGTCAAGGGCGCCGTGGACGAGGCCGCGTGCGGCGAGGCGACTCCGATGACGTTCCCGGAGCCGAAGACGACGTTCTGCTTCGGGCTGCCCGACAGCGCCTGACCCGCCTCGCGGGTGCGCGTGCCGCGGCCGAAGTGCCGTACCTTTCGGGGCGGTCACGCGCACCCGTCAAGCGAGGATCACCATGAGCGACGAGTCGAGCCGGCCCTCCGGCGACGCGCCCCAGGCCCACTCCCGGTCCGGTGGCAGCGTGAAGAAGATCCTGGTCGGCGTGCTTGCCGTCGTGGTGATCGCCGCCGTCGCGTACGGGGTGCGCTATCTCACCAATGACGCCGCGACCGCCGAGGCCGGGGACTGCGTGGGCGTCGCGGCCGAGGCGGATGGCCGTGCGGACGTCACCACCCTGGACTGCGACGCGGACAAGGCGTCGTTCAAGGTCGGCAAGGTCCTCGAAGCGACCGACGACTCCTGCCCCGAAGAGGGCATCTACACCGAGATCGTGCCGAACGGCGCGGTCGGCGACGGCTACAAGCTGTGCCTGATCCCGAACATGGCCGAGGGCTCCTGCTACGGGCCGGCCGAGGCCAGCGGGTTCGACAAGATCGAGTGCACCGGGCCCGAGACGTTCAAGGTCACCAAGGTGATCCAGGGGTCCACCGACACGACGGCCTGTCCGAGCGGCTCCGGCATGGCCTACCCGGAACCGGCGGTCACGTACTGCCTGGCCGCCGCCGACAGCTGAACTCCGGTCCTGCCCCGCCGGTCCTGAACACGCGTGGGTGAACCTGCTCAACCGGGCGGGCGGGCGTGCCGATGCCCTGTTCCATGCGGAAGATCGGATGGGGCGTCGCGGCGGTCGGGGTGCTGGTGGCGGGGGCGTTCGCGTTCACGCTGCTCGACGGCGGCCCCAGGAGTCCCGAGCCGGGCGTCTGCGGGCATATCGAACGGGTGAACGACGCCGACGGCGCCAAGTACCGGGCCATCGACTGCGCGGCCGAGAGCGCCAACGTGCGGGTCGCCAAGGTCGTGGACGACGCCTCCCAGTGCCCCACCGGCGGTTCGCCGTACACGATCTTCACCCGCTCGGCGACGTTGTGCCTGATCCCCAACTTCGTCGAGGGCGCCTGCTACGAGGGCGACAAGACCGCGGGCATGCGGAAGGTCGACTGCACGAAGGCCGAGGCGGTCCGCGTGATGAGCGCCGCCAAGGGACCCACGGAGTGCGCGAACGGGCACAAGGTCACGTACCCGGAGCCGGCCGTCACGTTCTGCCTGGTCCGGGTGGCGGAGATGCGCTGAACCGCTGCGCCGCCGCCCCGCGCGCAGGTACGTTCCGCTCGTCTGACGCGAGAGGAACACCAGGTGACCACGCCCCCCAACCAGCCGCCCTACGGCCCGCCGCAGGGTTTCCCGCCACCTCAGCAGCCGGGCTGGGGGTCGTCGCCGCAGGGCTCGCCGGCGCAGGGCTTCCCGGCCCAGCCGCCCGTCCCGCCGCAGTACCAGCAGCCGGGTCAACAGTCGGGTCAACAGCCAGGTCAGCCCGGTTTCCCGCAGGACCCCGGCTACCAGGGGCAGCCGCAGTACCAGCAGCCGCAGTACCAGCAGCCAGGTCAGCCCGGCTTCGCGCAAGACCCCGGTCTCCAAGGCCAGCCGCAGTACCAGCCAGGCCAACCGGGTCAGCCCGGCTACCAGGGCCACTACCCGCCCGGTCAGCCCGCCTACCCCCAGGAGCCCGCCCCCACCAAGGGCACGTCACGCGGCGCGAAGACGTTGATCGCCGCGGTCGGTCTGGGCATCGTCGGCGTAGTCGTCGCCGGGATCATCGCGAGCACCTCCGCCCCGGCGGGCGCCGAGGTCGGCGACTGCATCAAGGTCGTCTCCTCCACCGCCACCTCGACCAAGGTGGACAAGATCGAGTGCTCCTCGATGGAAGCCACCTTCAAGGTCGGCGCCAACCTGGACCGCAGCACCGCCTCGTGCCCGTCCGGCGACTACGCCAAGTACAGCGACCGCGGCGGCCGGCGCAGTGACGGCTTCGCCCTCTGCCTGATGCTGAACGCCGCCGAGGGCGAGTGCTTCAAGCAGGAAGGCACGCGCTCGGCCGACGCCGTCAAGGTCACCTGCGATTCGAGTGCCACTCACAAGGTGGTGAAGGTCTCCGAAGGCCGGTCGGACGAGAACGAGTGCGCAAGTGGCGAAATCGTGTTCGTCTACTCACAGCCAGCGACCACGATCTGCTTGACCGAGGAGTGATCCGGTCCTAATCGATCCATAAAAGGGGAAAAATCAGGGGCCTTCCCGCAATGGGAAGGCCCCCTCTCGCAATGCTTTGGACGCTGACGGTGAGTCAGTTGGTGGTTCCGGGCGGCAACAATCCGCCGACGTCCAACCGCTCCGGAAGCACCTCTTCGGTGTCCATCATGTCCGCGACGCGCTGCAACCGGACCGGGTTGAGCGACAGCGGGAACGTGCCCACCGACACCAGCGCCGCGGTCTGCTGGTCGACGTCCATGTAGCCGGTCAGCGCGTTCTGCACGGACAGCTTGTCGTTCGACGCCGCTTCCTGCGCGTCCCGCAGGACCTGCCGGAACAGGGCCAGCGTGCGCGGGTTGGTGTCGGCGAACTTCTTGCTCGAGGAGTAACCCGACATGGGGAAATCCTTGGTCGGGCCGACCGCCGTGTCGGTGAGGATGCGGGCGCCGGCGTCGCGCTGGGCCTGCGTGATGTACGGCTCGGTCATCCACGCCGCGTCGACCTGCCCGGCCCGCAGCGCGTCCACCATCTGCGCGAACGGCATCTCCTCGGGCTTGATCCGCTGCTTCTCCACGCCCGCCGTCTTGAGCACGGCCTTCGTGGTCAGCGCGCCGACGTCGCTGCTGGACGGCACGGCGATGCGCGGGCTGGGCAGCTTGCCGGGGCTGTCGTACGCCTCGTCCAGCGTGACCAGCGCCATCGTGTTCGTGCCCGCCTGGTACGCCTCGCCCTGGAGCTGCAGCGCGGTGCCCTCGGCGAAGCTGCGGAACAGCGTGACGTGCGTGGACCACGTCAGGTCGAGCGTGGTGTCGAGCTGCTTGATGCCCTCGACCTCGCTGTTCAGCGGCACCAGCTGCACCTGGAGGCCGGCCTTCTCGAACAACTTGTTGTTGTAGGCGAGGCGGAGCGGTGCGACGTCCACCACTGGCAGCACACCGATGCGCAGAGTGTCGCGCTCCACATCGGGGCGGTCGTTCCCGTCGGTTCCGGGAAGGAGTCCGCATGCCGTCAAGGTGGCGGCACAAGCGAACAACGCTGCCGCACGTCGCAGAACACGTGCTGGGGTAGGCATGGCACCTCTCGCCGGGATGACCTAGAGAGCGGGGTCTATTTGATCAACGAATTCTCGACGCAGTTGTCGATGCGGGGGATCGTAACCACCCAGAGGTATGAAACGACAGCCCTGCTCCGATACGGTGAGTGCTTCCGGAGTCTTCCCCGACGCCGGGGTCGAGCACTACGCTCCCCGCCTGGTGGCACTGGTCGTCGCTGACCGTGGTGTCCCTGTGCGGGGTGGGGTGCCTAGCCGGCACCACCGCTCCTGTGCTGCAATTCGGCCCGATTTCGAGTCCATGCTTCGGTCCGCGGGGGAGAGGCCGGGGAACACTGCTGCCGGAAGAGGAAGCCCAGGGTGGCCCGTCGAGAGAGAGGTCCCAGCCAGACAGGCGTGGGGATTACACCGCGCTCCGAAAGGCCCGGAACGGGTGACGGACTGGCTGCGCAGAGTGATGGAATGGTGACCGAGTCAACGGGTGCCCGGCCGAGTCCGGTGAACAGGGCCGCGGCCGACCGCGAGGCGAAGGCCCGCGGCGGTGCGGGCTGGCGGCTGCGCAACTGGCGGCTGCCCACCAAGCTGACCGCCGTCCTGCTGATCCCCACCATCGCCGCGGTCGCCCTCGGCGGCCTGCGGGTGAACTCGGACCTCGCCGACGCGACCGACCTGAACCAGCTGGCGAACCAGGTCCAGCTGGAGTCGGCGGTCGCCGACCTGGTGCAGCAGCTCCAGCGTGAGCGCGACCTGAGCGCGAGCCACGTGGCGTCCGGCAAGAAACTCGACCGCGTCGTGCTGGACCGCCAGCTGCGCCGCGTGCAGGACACCGTGCAGGCGCTCAACGGCAAGATCGCCGAGCTCAGCGCGGACCTGGACGACGAGGTGGTGACCCGGTTCCGCCGGGCGTCCAGCCAGCTCGACCGGCTCAACAGCCTGCGCAACGCGGTCCGCGACACGCAGTACCCGTCCGAAGCCGTGATGCGCACCTACTCCGAGTCCGTGGAAAGCCTCCTGGACCTCGGTGAACAGGCCATCGCGGGCATCAACGAGCCCGAACTGGTGCGACTGCACCTGGCCACCAACGCGATCGCCCGGATCAAGGAGCAGGAGTCGCGCAAGCGCGGCATCATGCTCGACGTCTTCCAGGGCGGCGTGTTCGGACCGGGCCAGGAGCGCGCCCTGCTGGCGGCGAACGCCGAGCTGGACGCGGCCCGCAACGACTTCCGCAAGTCCGCGACCGCGGACCAGGCCAAGATCTACGACGACACGGTCACCGGTCTGATCGTCGACACCGCGAACGACATGCAGGAGACGGCGCTGAACCTGGCCGCGGCCGGGAAGCCGATGACGTCCCTGCGGCCGGAGAAGTGGGACATCGCGTCCACGCTGACGGTGAACCTCACCCGTGACGTGGAGAACCTGCTGCTGGAGCGGTTGCAGACCCGGACGGACGAGCTGACCGGCACGGCCCGTGCCGCCGCGTTCCGCGACTCCGGCATCGTGCTGGGCGCGTTGCTGCTGGCGTTGGTCATGGCGCTGTTCGTGGCCCGCTCGATCCTCAACCCGCTGCGCGTCCTGCGCCGCACCGCGCTGGAGGTGGCCGACCGCGGCCTGCCCGAGGCGGTCGGCCGGATCCTGGCGGACCCGAACCCGCACGAGGCGGCCAAGACGGCCATCGCGCCGGTGCCGATCACCACCCGCGAAGAGGTCGGCCAGGTGGCGCGGGCGTTCGACGCGGTGCACGGCGAGGCGGTGCGGCTGGCGGCCGAGCAGGCGCTGCTGCGCGACAACGTCAACTCGATGTTCGTCAACCTGTCCCGCCGTTCGCAGGCCCTGGTCGAGCGCCAGCTGAACCTGATCGACCGGCTGGAGCAGGACGAGCAGGACCCGGACCAGCTGGCCAGCCTGTTCGAGCTGGACCACCTCGCCACCCGCATGCGGCGCAACAGCGAGAACCTGCTGGTCCTGTCCGGCACGGACCTGTCCCGCCGGCTGACCCGCCCGGTCCCGGCCGCCGAGGTGCTCGGCGCCGCCGTGTCCGAGGTCGAGCAGTACGCCCGGGTGCAGGTCGGCCAGACCCCGGAGCTCACCGTCCAGGGCCGCGCGGTCAACGACCTCGTGCACCTGATCGCGGAGCTGCTGGACAACGCCACCGCGTTCTCCGACCCGGTGACGAAGGTCACTGTGCGGACCGCGCGCACCCGCAAGGGCGAGCTGGCGATCGAGATCCAGGACCGCGGCGTCGGCATGGGCGAGCAGGAGATCACCGACGCCAACGTCCGGCTGGCCGACCCGCCCGACGTGGACGTCGCGGTGTCCCGCCGGATGGGCCTGTACGTGGTCGCGCGGCTGGCCAAGCGGCACGACATCAAGGTGCGGCTGCGCGCCAACGAGGACATCGAGGGCGGCACCACCGCGCTCGTCGTCGTGCCCGAGAACCTGGTCCAGTCGCCCGGCGCGATGGGCTCCCCGATGGGCGCCGAGCCCAGCCCCGCGTTCGGGGACTCCGGTTTCGGCGGCTTCGGCGGCGAGCAGGCGTTCGGCGAGTCCGGTTCGGGCAACACGGCGCAGCGCGCGTCCGGCATCGCCGGGGCGTTCGGCACCGGCACCCTGTCCCGCCTGGACGACGACGTGAGCTTCCCGAGCATCCCGCGGGTCGAGGACGAGCCGGCGTTCCCGGTGAGCTTCGTGCAGGGCGAGGGCGACCACGACCCGGTGCGGATGCCGGCGTTCGGCGACACGCCGACGTTCGGCCAGGCGCCTTCGGAGACATCGGGCGAGCTGTCCCAGTGGCTGCCGATGGGCGAGGAACGCGACGTCGAACGCGAGCCCGAGGGCTCGTTCGGCGAACCGACCCTGTTCACCGCCTACGAGGACCGCGAAGAGCACGACACCGCGTACGAACACGGGTTCGAGACGACGCAGTTCACGCCGGCGCTGGACCAGGGCTTCCTGGTCGACCCGGAGCCCGAGCCGGCGCACCTCAACGGCTCGTCCGCCGAGCCCGTCGCCGAGCCCGCGCCACTGCGCCGGATCGAGCACGACGACGCGCCGACCGAGCGGTTGCCGATCTACGAGGCCGTCCTGTCGCAGTGGTTCCAGTCCGTGGGCAGCGAGACGTCGGCGGCCACCGCGCAGGCGGTGCCACCGGCGGCCGACCCGGAGCCGGTAGCCCGTGAGGAGTCGGTGCTGCCGACCCGCACGCGCCGTGCCGTGCCGCCGGTCGCGCCCACGACGTCCGAGGACGCGCTCCCTCAGCGCGGCTCGCTGGACCCGTTGGCGAACCGCCTTTCCCCGCGGGAGACCGAAAGCGGCCTCCCACAACGGGGCGAGGTCGCCGCCGCCCGCGCGGAGGGCACTAGTCTGACCGAGGGCGGGCTGCCCAAGCGGCAGCCTGGCTCATCCGACAACCTGCCCAAGCGCGCCGCGGAGGTGCACCGCGTGACCGAGCCCGAACCGGTCGCCGAACCCGAGCCGGCCGCGCTGCCCGCCGAGTCGGTGTGGGAGTCCCCCGCCGACGAAGGCTGGCACGCAGCGCAGGCCTTGCTCAGCAAGGAACCAGAGACCACGACACAGGCGGGGTTGCCCAAGCGGGTACCCAAGGCTCAGCTTGTGCCGGGATCCGCCGCACCGAAGCCGCAGGCCTCGGAGCGGCAACCGCAGCGGCCCCCGCTGCCACCACGATCGGCTGACGCGATCCGTGGACGCATGTCGAGTCTTCAGCAGGGCGTCCGTCGAGGGCGACACGCTTTGATCGACGCTTACGCTGGTGACATGTCGAGCCGGCAAGACGAGGAGCAGGAGTGACGACCGCAGCTCAGCCAGGCAGCTTTGGTTGGCTTATCACCGACTTCGTGCGCCGGGTTCCCGGTGTGGCACATTCCGTGGTCGTGTCGGCGGACGGGCTACTGCTCGCCGGCTCGCAGGGTCTGCCCCGCGACCGCGCCGAACAGCTGTCCGCCGTGGCATCCGGGCTCGTCAGCCTCACGGCGGGCGCGGCGCGGTGCTTCGAGGCGGGCACGGTGAACCAGACCGTGGTCGAGATGGAGCGGGGTTACCTGTTCCTGATGTCGATCAGCGACGGGTCGTGCCTCGCGGTGCTCGCGGCCCCGAACTGCGACATCGGCCTCGTCGCGTACGAGATGACGCTTCTGGTCGAGCGCGTGGGCCAGCAGCTCACCCCGGAGCTGCGCGCGCAGCTCCAGGGTGTGGTTCGGCGGTAGCTCCTCATGAGATCGTGGGGGTGAAGGCAGATGGCTGATCGATCTGGTGCCGGCGGCCGACGCTTCGGTAGGAACTTCAACTACCAGGAGTGGGCGGTCGGCGGCTTCCAATTCGCTGAGCCCGATGCCGACCCCGCACAGGACGAGGAAGCCGAGGACGCACCCAACTCGTGGTCGGGCCGCCGGGCGGAGCGGGCGCGGCGACCACGGGTCGAAGGCACAGGGCAGGGGCAAGACGATATGTCTCAGCGTGAGGTTGACGACTCGTCGTACGACTACGACGACGTTCCCAACCGGTTCGACATCGACGGGTACGGCAGCGGCCTGTTCGGCGGTCCGGGAGCCGATCTCTTCGGTGCCCACGGGCTGCCCGACAGCGTGCCGGAACAGGTGCCCTACGCGACCGGCCCGCAGCCGGTCGTGCGGCGCGAGGAGAACCCGGCGGCCGAGTCCGGGTCCCTGGTCCGCCCGTACACCCGGACCGGTGGCCGCACCCGGCCCGATTACGACCTCGCGATCGAGGCGCTGATCTCCACCAGCGAAAAGGGTCTCGAACGCGACGCGGCGGTGCTCCCCGAGCACCGGTCGATCTGCGGGCTGTGCACCGACACCAGGTCGGTGGCCGAGGTGGCCGCACACCTCAGGCTCCCGCTCGGTGTGGCACGGGTGCTGATCGGCGATATGGCGAGCATGGGTTTGGTTTTGATTCATCAGGGCGGCTTGATCGCGGGGGACAAGCCGTCCATTGATTTCCTTGAGAGGGTGCTCAGTGGGCTTCGCAGGCTCTAGCCCCAACGCGGCCGAAGGCGAACGGAAGCCGACGACCTCCGCGAAGATCGTGGTGGCCGGTGGCTTCGGCGTGGGCAAGACTACGTTCGTCGGTTCCGTGTCGGAGATCGTTCCGCTGACCACCGAAGCGGTGATGACCGAGGCCAGCGCCGGGGTCGACGACCTCTCGGCCACGCCGAACAAGGTCACGACCACGGTGGCCATGGACTTCGGCCGGGTGTCGCTGGACCAGGATCTGATCCTGTACCTGTTCGGCACACCGGGCCAGCACCGGTTCTGGTTCATGTGGGACGACTTGGTGCGGGGCGCCATCGGCGCGATCGTGCTGGTCGACACCCGCCGGTTGGCCGACGCGTTCGCGTCGATCGACTTCTTCGACGACCGGCAGCTGCCGTACGTCGTCGGCGTCAACTGCTTCGACGGCCTGCTGCACCACCGCATCGAGGACGTCCGCGACGCGCTCACCATCGACCAGTCCGTGCCGATAGTGACTTGCGACGCGCGCAACCGGCAGTCGACCAAGCAGACGCTCATCACGCTGGTCGAGCACGCCATGCGCCAATGGATGTCGGTCCGCGCGGGCTGATCGTCCCCTCGGGGTCGACGCTCTCGCTGATCTGACGACTTCACCGCGCCGAAGGGCGGTCTCCTCGCCGGAGGCCGCCCTTCGGCGTGCCCGGGGTCAGGCCCCGGCGGTGGTCGAGGATGTAGGCATGAGTCCGGTGACGCGCGTCCTCACGGGCCTGTGGCATGTCACGGCCGGCTGAACTGTCGCGGTCCGCCTTGTCCGCCTTGACGTCGTTCCACGAACGAGCCATTGGTCAGTCACTCCTGCTCACTCGGTCCGGCTACGACTTCGCGATCGAGGTGCCGGCCGCCAGTGCTACGCGCGGTCGTCTTCGACCAGGGCGGCGGACGTGATGCGGTGCAGGGGGAAGCGGCGGACTTCGCCGTAGCTGACGTCCACGCCCTCCAGGACGCCACCGCCCACGTACTGCGGCGTGATCACGCGGCGGGCGGCGGTGCCGTGGCTGTCCACGAAGTCGACCAGGACGCTGCGGCCGTCACGCGCCGCCTGTTGCAGCAACGCCAGAGTCGCCGACGGCCCGGCGCCCAGGTGCCCTGGAACGGAGACCCGTGCGCCGCCGGTGGTCGTCGCCGCACGGTCGCCCGCCTGGACCAGCCGGACCAGCTCGCCCAGCTGCTCGTCGGACGGCATGGTCGGCTGCACCCGCTGGCGGCGGCCCTTCCCGGCGATCCGGCGACCACTGACCCGCAGGTCCAGCACGTGACCGTCCGGACCCTCGGCGGCCGGCGCGAACCCGGCCGCGCGCAACCCGTCCAGCACCTCGGCCAGCGGCAACGGGCTCACCACCACGGTCGGCGCGATCTTGCGCAACGCCAACCGCTCCGCCGCCGCGTGCGACAGCACCTCCGTGATCAGCACCGGGTCGTCACAGCGCAGGAACGACCCGGCCGTCCCGCCCCGCAACCGGCCGTGCCGACGGGCCGCGTCGTCGATCAGGTACGTCAGCGACTGCGGAACCGGGGTGCGTGACCGGGTCTTGAACAGCTCGTGCAGGTCGGCGGCACTCCTACCGGCGTCGAACGCGCGCCGCACCGAACCCTCGCGCACCCGGTACACGGTGGCGCTGCCCGACGACTCGACGTCCGCCACCAACGCGATCTCGTCGGCCAGTTCCGGGTCCAGCCGACCGGGCGCGACGACCGTCAGGTCCGCCTGGACCAGCACGTGGTCGACCGGGGCAGGCAACGCGTCACCCAGCCGTTTCGCCGCCGGGCCAGGGCCTTCGGTGAGCAGCGTCCGACCCTGCGCGGTGATCGCGTTGTGCGCCAGGACACCCATCTTGGTGCCCTCTTCCACGGTCCAGCGCACCAACTCGTCACGCAGCCGCCCGCCACGCCTCGGCGCCCGCCACGCCAGCACGGCCGCCAACTCGTCTGGGTCGGTCACGACGGTGCCCGGCTCCAACGCCGCCATCGCTTCGAGGATCCGCCTGCGGTCCCTCGGCGCGCCCGGCCGGTTCAGCTCGGGGGCCAGCGGGTTGAGCAGGCGGTCGCGGTCGTCGCGCTGCCCGATCAGGCCGGGCAGGCGGGGCAGGTCGAGCCACGACTGGGCCAGCGTCGCCCACCGGTGCTCGGGCGCGGCGATCAGCCACGGGTCGGCCTGCGTGGTCGGCACCCACTCGGGTTCGACGCCCTCGGTGTCGGCGACCAGGCCCGCGTTCACCACCAGTTCGACCAGCAGCGCGGCCTGGCGGTCGTCCACGTCCAGGTCCTTGGCGAGCTTGCGCAGGTCCCGCACACCGAGACCGCCCGACCGCAGCACCGCCGGCGGGTCCTCCGACCAGCTCTTGAGCAACGTCTCGACGTGCCGCGACAGCTCCAACGCCTCACCGCCACCGGTGTGGTCGATGCCGGACGGGTCGCGGCGGGCGGTGGTGAGCGGCGGTTCGGTGGTCTGGATGACGCCCAGCGGCCGGTCGCCCCGGACCTTCAGACCGACCTCGCGGGGGAGTTCGACGGTCAGCGAGTCGCGGCGGACCAGCAGGCCGCGGGCGAGGAGCTTCTGGATCGGCGTGCGCGCGTTGGCGAGGGAGACGACTTGTGCGGCGTCCTTGGTCTGGCCGACGGGCGGGCCGGCGGCCAGCGTTCCGAGCACGCGGAGCTCGTCCGGTTCCAACGCCGTCAGGTCGACGTCGGCGAGACGCGGCACCGACCGGCCCAGACCGCAGGGGAACGGGTTGACCGCGTCCCTGGTGGCGGGCGGGGTGGAGATCGTGTCGTCGTCGCCCCACAGCAGGGCGCGGGCGCGGAGGTGCTCGACGGCGGGTCGGATGTCCGTTGAACCGAACAGCTCCTGCACCGCGGACCTGGGCACGGGGGCGAGGTCGGCGTCCAGCACGAGCAGCGCTTCCAGGACGGTCAACGTCAGCGTGTCGAGGTCTTCGCAAGCGCGTGCCACGGAAGCCCGCGACCCTATGCGGGTGGCGAGCACGGTCGTGTCGGCCGGTGGGGGCGTCGCCAGATCCGGACGGGCGCGCAGCAGAGCCACGAGCGCCGTGTCGTCCTGCGCCCGCAGCCACTCGGCGAGGGTGGTGCCGGACATCCCCACCACGGTATATGTCGACCACCCGGTCCGCGCTGACCAGCCCCTGAAACCTGCGTCCCGCAGGCCCCCGACCCAGCCCGGGAACCCCCTCGACTGCGCTCGACCCGACCCCCGACCCGACCCGACCCGACCCGACCCCCGACCCCTCGCCCGCCCGACCGACCGACCGCCCGACCGCGCCCGCCCGACCGACCGCCCGACCGCGCCCGCCCGACCGCGCCCGCCCGCCCGCGCCCGCCCGCCCGCGCCCGCCCTCGCCCGTCCGCGACCGACCGCCCGCCCGCGCTTGACCGGCCCCGACCGCGCTAACCGCCGGAATTGTCGTACCCCGCAGGTAGGCTGAAGATCAGGGTTCCCCTGGCCGGGGACCTCTGCGTGAGCCAGCCGTTCGTCAGCGGCAGCGCGGGGCCGTGTGCCCTAGAGGTACGCGTCGGCCGGCGTGGTGGGGGTGGACGGCCAGGCGTTGCGGGCGGCCAAGTGAAGTACAAGGGCGGCGATGTTCCAGGCGTCGTCCTCGCCCCGGTGGTGCCTGCCCTCCAACGGGAGGCCGGCGATGGTCAGGGCCTGCGCCATCCCCGGCCGTTTCCGCAGCCCGTGCGCCTGCGTGAACACGAGCTTCGCGTTCCAGTGCCGCCGCCCGAACGGGTACCGCACGCCCGTCGCCCGACACTGACGGGTGAACTGGTTCCGGTCGTAGTCGCCCCAGCTCGCCCACGCCCGCACGCCCGCCTGGTGCTCCACCTCCAGCAGTCGGCACGCCTCGGCGAACGTCACGCCGGTGTCGACCTCCGCCTGCGTCAGCCCCGTCAACTCCGTGCAGAACGACCCGACAGCGGACCGCTGCGGGCGCACCAGGATCCGGTGCCGCCCGACCCGCTCGCCCGCGGCCAGGTCGACCGTCGTCAACCCGATCTCGATGATCTCGCTCACCTCACCGGGAGGCGGCTCGCCGTCCCAGCACGTCGCCTCGATGTCGACCACGTTGACCACGTTGACCAGTGCCGCCGGAGTGCTCACCCGGACGAGGGTAGGGATGAGGCACACTTGTCCCGACCGCAGGCATCACCGAGGAGGAACCGTGGCCAAGGCCCGCCCCGAGCGCATCGACCCGCACTGGCCGGAGCCGCCGGTCGGCGAAGAGCACCCGGTCACCGAGCTCACCAGTCACCTCCAGGGCGCGCTGTCCCCGTTCGGCACGACCACCTTCCCGCTGCCGGTCGAAGAGCTGGGCTACCACCACCCTGTGACCGAGATCAACCGCTAGCACCCGGACGCGCGCGGCCGTCGAGCCGCGCGCGTTCCGTATTCCGGCGCGGACTACTCTCGAACCCTCTTGAGCTGTGCTGTTCTGGGAGGTTCGATGCCGGTCCCCGGCCCTGGTTACTCGATCACCGTCCGGCTGGAGGCCCCGCCGTCGGCGTCGGCCGCCGGTGACCTCACCTCGGCGGTGGGCCGGGCCGGCGGCGTGATCACCGCGTTCGACGTGGTGGAGTCGCACACCGACCAGGTGATCATCGACCTCACCTGCAACGCGCTGTCGGCGAACCACGCCAAGGACATCACCGACACCCTGGAGCTGCTGCCCGGGATCGTCGTCCGCAAGGTGTCCGACCGGACGTTCCTGGTCCACCTCGGCGGCAAGATCGAGGTCTCGTCCAAGGTTCCGCTGCGCAACCGCGACGACCTCTCCCGCGCCTACACGCCCGGCGTCGCCCGCGTCTGCATGGCCATCGCGGAGAACCCGGACGACGCCCGCCGGCTCACCATCAAGCGCAACACGGTCGCCGTGGTCACCGACGGCTCGGCCGTGCTCGGCCTGGGCAACATCGGCCCGGCCGCCGCGCTGCCCGTGATGGAGGGCAAGGCCGCGCTGTTCAAGAAGTTCGCCGGCGTCGACGCCTGGCCGGTCTGCCTGGACACCCAGGACACCGAGGAGATCATCCGCGCGGTGGAGTTGATCGCCCCGGTCTACGGCGGCATCAACCTGGAGGACATCGCCGCGCCGCGCTGCTTCGAGATCGAGGCACGGCTGCGGGAGAAGCTGGACATCCCGGTGTTCCACGACGACCAGCACGGCACCGCGATCGTGGTGGTCGGCGCGCTGCGCAACGCGTTGCGGGTGGTCGGCAAGAAGATCTCCGACTGCAAGGTCGTGGTGTGCGGGGTGGGCGCGGCGGGCTCGGCGATCATCCGGCTGCTGCTCAAGCAGGCGCCCGGTGACGTCGTCGCGGTCGACGTCGACGGCATCGTCCACCGCGACCGGCCCGGCCTGGACGACAACCTGAAGTCGGTCGCCGCGTCGACCAACAAGGAGAACGTCAGCGGCGGGCTGCACGACGCGCTGGTCGGCGCGGACGTCTTCATCGGAGTGTCCGCCCCGAACCTGTTCGGCGCCGAGCAGGTCGCCACGATGAACAGCGACGCGATCGTGTTCGCGCTGGCCAACCCGGACCCGGAGATCGACCCGATGGAGGCGCAGAAGCACGCCGCCGTCGTGGCCACCGGTCGCAGCGACTTCCCGAACCAGATCAACAACGTGCTGGCGTTCCCCGGCGTGTTCCGCGGCCTGCTCGACGCCCACGCCCGCACCATCACGGACTCGATGCTCATCGCCGCCGCCATGGCGATCGCCGACGTGGTGGACGGCGAACGCCTCAACGCGTCGTTCATCGTGCCCAGCGTCTTCGACTCGACGGTGGCCCCGGCAGTTGCCGAGGCGGTCAGGAAAGCAGCCACGGAGTCGGCTTAGCCCAGACCTCACCACCACGCGAGGTCGCGAGCGGTCGACTTCCCAGGCGACCGAGCCGCCGTCTGCGGAGCAGCGGCCATTGAGCACCGCCTAGCATCACAACATGACTCAGTTCACCCACTTGGACGCTTCCGGTGCGGCGCGGATGGTCGATGTGTCGGAGAAGGAGCCCACCGCGCGGACGGCGGTCGCTTCCGGTGTGCTGCGCACGACGGCCGAGGTGGTGGGGTTGTTGGGGAGCGACACCCTGCCGAAGGGTGACGCGCTGGCCACGGCCCGGATCGCCGGGATCATGGCGGCCAAGCGGACCTGGGAGTTGGTGCCGCTGTGTCACCCGATCGCGTTGTCCAGCGTGAAGGTGGACCTGGTGTTGGGCGACGCCGAGGTGCGCATCACGGCGACCGTCCGCACCACGGACCGCACGGGCGTGGAGATGGAAGCCCTGACGGCGGTCTCCGTGGCCGGGCTGACGCTGCACGACATGGTGAAGGCGGTCGATCCGGCGGCGTCCCTGGACGCGGTGCGGGTGGAGCGCAAGGAGGGCGGCAAGACCGGCCTCTGGGAGCGGAAGTGACCTCCGACGTGCGTCCCGAGGCCGCGTCGAGGACCGGCCGTGTGATCACGGCGTCGAACCGGGCGTCGGCGGGCGTGTACGCGGACCGCGGCGGGCCGATCATCGCCGACTGGCTGCGTGAACGCGGCTACGACGTGCCGGACCCGGTGGTCGTGCCGGACGGCGAGCCGGTCGCGGAGGCGTTGCGGGCGGCCGTCGCGGACGGTGTCGCGGTGGTCGTCACGACCGGTGGCACGGGCATCAGCCCCACCGACCGCACACCGGAGGCGACCCGGTCCGTGCTGGACTTCGAGGTGCCGGGTGTGGCGGACGCCATCCGCATGTCAGGCTGGCCACGGGTGCCCACCGCCGTGCTGTCGCGCGGGGTGGCGGGTGTCGCCGGCCGCACGTTCGTGGTGAACCTGCCCGGCTCGACCGGCGGGGTCCGGGACGGGCTGGACGTGCTGGCGACCCTGCTGGAGCACGCCGTCGACCAGGTTGCCGGAGGTGACCACTCATGACCGAGATCCTGCGCGCGACCGTCAGCGATCAGCCGCTGTCGGTGGAGGAGCACGCCAAGCTCGTGGAGCACGCGGCGGCGGGGGCGGTGGTGACGTTCGCCGGGGTGGTGCGCGACCACGACCACGGGCGTTCGGTTCGCGAACTGGAGTACGTCGGGCACCCGACGGCCGGCGCCGTGGTCGCCGAGGTGGTGGCGGACGTCGTGGCCCGGTTCGAGGGCGTCCGCGCGGTCGCCGTGTCGCACCGGGTCGGACCGCTGGCGATCGGGGACGTGGCGCTGGCGTGCGCGGTGTCCGCGGAGCACCGGGCCGAGGCCTTCGCGGTGTGCTCGGAACTCGTCGACGAGGTGAAGCGGCGGCTGCCCGTGTGGAAGCGGCAGGTCTTCGCCGACGGCACCGACGAGTGGGTCAACATGCCCTGAATCGGCATGCACTGAATCAAAGGGCGGCCGGGTTCAGGGAACCGAATCAGGCCTGGAACGGGTTGGGGACCCCGGACCGCCGAGGGGGGCGGTCCGAGGTCCCTGTTCCGTGGTGCGCCGGCTCTCGCCGACCGGAGATCACTTGGTGGCGATCTTGTGACCCGTCATGATCAGGTCGGCGTTCGGGATGAACTGCTTGTTCAGCTCGTGCAGCTTGGCCCAGCCGCCCTCGATCTTCAGCTCGTCCGCGATCTTCGACAGGCTGTCGCCCGACTTGATCTCGTAGTCGCCGTTCGGGTTGGAGGACGGCAGCGCCACGGTCACCGGAGCGGGCGCCTGCTGAACGGGCGCGGTCTGCTTCGGGGCCGGAGCCTGCTGCTGCGGCGCGGGGGCCGCCTGCCGGGGCGCGGGGGCCGGGGCCTGCCGCGCGGGCGCCGGAGCGCCGCCGAGGCCCTTGGGCCCGCAGACGGGCCAGGCGCCGATGCCCTGGGTCTTCATCACGTTCTCCGCGATGCGGATCTGCTCCTCGCGGGAAGCCTGGTGGGGCATGCCGGAGCCGCCGTGCGACGTCCACGTGGACGGCAGGAACTGCAATCCGCCGTAGTAGCCGTTACCGGTGTTGATGCTCCAGTTGCCGCCACTCTCGCACGCGGCGACCGCGTCCCAGTTGACGCCGGACTGCGCGTTGGCGGTGCCGGCGGCCATGGCCAGGGGTGCGCCCACGATGATGCCGGCGACGGCGACCTTCGCGATGCGACGGCTGGTGACGCTGGTGGTCGGACGGTGCTTGCCTCGGTAAGAAGCCATTTCCCTCTCTGCCACCCGCACCTGCCCAGGCGACTCGGGTTCGGGCCCGGTACGTCGTCTGGCTTGTCCTGTCCGGCGGTTGTCTCTCGCTCGGGGGTTGTTCCGGGACACCCTTGGACAGGTTCGGTGCGTGACGTCCCGGTCTTGCTCTAGTCGGTCGGGGCCGACCAGATAGCGACGGTACGTAACCGCAAGCGCCATGCCAAACCTTCTCGCATGTGATGCACGTCACTGTAACGCGTGCGGGTGACGCCACGAACGCGACGTTTATCGAGGTCAGGGCACCGTTATCGGTCTGTTTCCGTACCGAGATCCACCGAGATCAATCACGTTCGGTGAGGTATAGCTCACCCGTTAACCCGTAAGTGGAGGTCGCACTCATCCCCCGGCGAAGGGAGGCAACACGTCCAGTTGCGCCCCGGTCGACACGGGCGTGTCGTGATCGCGGACGGCCACCCCATCGAGAAGGAAGCTGCACGCGGGCAGAACGCGCCCCAACCGGTCACCGTGTCGCACCCGAAGAGCCTCGATCGCGGACGCCACGGTGGCGCCGTCACCGGACAGCTCGACGCTCTCGTCGGCGACGCCCGCCGCCGCCCGCGCACCCGCGAAGTACCGCACCGACAGCCGCAACTCAGCCTCCGATCGCGCTCATGGGACGGTCCGGCTGGCTGAACCCGGCCGTGTTGATGCCGTGCCCGGCCGCCTTGGCCCACGAGTTCCCGCGCCACTTCCCGGCGATCTCCTCGTCCGACGCGCCACCGCGCAGCAGGGACCGCAGATCGGTCTCCGACTGGCTGAACAGGCAGTTCCGCACCTGGCCGTCGGCGGTGAGCCGGGTCCGGTCGCAGGCCGCGCAGAACGGGCGGGTCACCGACGCGATCACGCCGACCACGGCCGGACCGCCGTCCACCAGCCACCGCTCGGCGGGCGCGCCGCCCCGGTCGCCCGGCTCGGGCGTCAGCGTGAAACCGGTGCGCAGGGCGGCCAGGATCTCCTCGGCGGTCACCATGTCGTCCCGGTTCCAGCCGTGCTGCGGGTCCAGCGGCATCTGCTCGATGAACCGCAGCTGGTAGCCGTTGTCCAGGCAGTACCGGAGCAGCGGCACGGCCTCGTCCTCGTTCACGCCGCGCATCAGCACAGTGTTCACCTTGACCGGCGTCAACCCGGCCTCCCGGGCCGCGGCCAGCCCCGCGAACACGTCCGACAGCCGGTTGCGCCTGGTCAGCTCGTGGAACCGGGCCGGGTCGAGGGTGTCCAGCGAGACGTTCACCCGGTCGAGGCCCGCGGCCACCAGCCCGGCGGCCCGCCGCGCCAACGTCAACCCGTTCGTGGTCATCGAGATGCGCGGTCGGGGCGTCAGCGCCGCGGTCGCCGCGATCACGTCGTCGAGGTCGGGTCTGAGCAGCGGCTCGCCGCCGGTGAACCGGATGTCGGTCACGCCGAGGCGGGTCACCGCGATGCCGATGAGCCTGGTCAGCTCGGCTCCGGTGAGGAGCTCGGGCTTCGGCAGCCAGTCGAGGCCCTCGGCGGGCATGCAGTATGTGCAACGCAGGTTGCACCGGTCGGTCAACGACACGCGCAGGTCGGTGGCGATCCGGCCGAACCGGTCCACCAGCAGTGGTGAGTCCGGCCGTCCGGACGTGTCCGGGTTGCCGCGCACGACGGGTAGCCCCAACTCGACAGCTGTCACCCCTACCAGGGTAATCGGCTCACACTTGTGGGTGCTGGGAGAAATGGGGGATGGCCGGGCGCGGCGAGGTGGACGAGGATGCCGATCCGCGCGCCGCGAACGCTAAATTGCCTGCCATGACCAGTGAGCACGACGTGCCCGCCGACGTGCTGGAGCGGTTCAGCGCCTACGCGCGCGAGAGCAGCGCGCTCACCGTCCTGTTCCACAGCCGGGTGGCCGAGCAGATGGGCCTGTCCCCGACCGACGAGAAGTGCCTGGACCTGGCGATGCGCGCGGACGGCCCGATCACGGCCGGCCGGATCGCCGAGCTGTCCGGCCTGTCCACCGGCGCGGTGACCGGCGTGATCGACCGGCTGGAACGCGCGGGGTACGTGCGGCGCGTGCGTGACCCGCACGACCGGCGGAAAGTGCTGGTAGAGGTCACGGTGGGGGACGAGGGGAAGTTCGAGCACCTCTTCGCGGGCGCCCAGGAGACCCTGCGCGAGGTGCTGTCCCGCTTCACCCCCGAGGAGCGGGACGTGCTGGAGCGGTACAACCAGATCCTCATCGAGACGTTCCGCCGGCACGTGATCGACCGCTGAGCCGGCAGCATTGCGCGCATGGCCGCTCAGTGGAACTACCTGATGGACATGGACGGCGTGCTCGTGCACGAGGAGCACCCGATCCCGGGCTCCGGCGAGTTCGTCGCCGAGCTGACCGCGAACGACATCCCGTTCATGGTGCTCACGAACAACTCCATCTACACCCAGCGCGACCTGCGCGCCCGGCTCGTCCGCACGGGCCTGGACGTGCCCGAGGCCGCGATCTGGACCTCCGCGCTGGCCACCGCGAAGTTCCTCGACTCGCAGCGGCCCGGCGGTTCGGCGTACGTGATCGGCGAGGCGGGCCTGACCACGGCGCTGCACGAGATCGGGTACGTGCTCACCGACCGCGACCCGGACTACGTGGTCCTCGGCGAGACCCGCACCTACAGCTTCACCGCGATCACGAAGGCGATCCGGCTGGTGGAGCAGGGCGCGAAGTTCATCGCGACGAACCCGGACGCCACCGGCCCGTCCCGCGAGGGCTCGCTGCCCGCCACGGGCTCGATCGCCGCGCTGATCGAACGCGCCACCGGCCGCGCGCCCTACTACGTGGGCAAGCCGAACCCGTTGATGATGAGGTCGGCGCTGCGCGCGCTCGGCGCCCACTCCGAGACGACGCTGATGATCGGCGACCGGATGGACACCGACGTGCGCGCCGGCCTGGAGGCGGGCCTGCGCACGATCCTGGTGCTCACCGGCATCTCGGCCGAGTCGACCGCCGAGCTGTACCCGTACCGGCCGACGCGGGTGCTCAAGTCCATCGCGGACCTGGTCGGTCACTCCGCCGACCCGTTCCCGGATGGGATCTGACACGGATGGGATCTGACACCGACGGGATCTGACACCTGACGGGGTCTGACGGCTCGCGGTTATTGCTGCGGCGCCTCGGGCTGGAGCGCGTGGTTGTGCTGGACGACGGCGCGCAGGTGGCTGCCGCGCTGCTCCGGCGGCCCGACCCGGCGTGACGGTGGACGGTCCGCGGCGGGCATGCGGTTGATCCGGTCGGCCAGGCGTTCGGCCCGGTCGCGCAGCAGCTCCGCACGGCCTGTGACCGGGCCGCCACAGGCCGCGCCCAGGCGGTCGAGCAGGTCCGCCTGGAGCCGCAGCCAGTCCACGTGCTGCCACGGGTGCCAGGCGTGCCCCGCTTCGGCGGCGATGGCCACCATCGCCTCGTCCAGTTCGCCCGCGACCTGTTCGAGTTGCTCTCTCATGGCGAGGAGATGCCGCCGCGCGCCCGTCATCACGGCATGGGGCCCAATCTCCCCCACACGGGGGAGGCGCGCGGGTGCGTGGCCGAAGCCGCCCGGCGCACGGCTGATCGACTTTTCCGCACCACACCGCCGCGTCGCTTATCGTCGCGGGTGTGGATAGACCGCTCTTCGTGGTCGGCGACGTGCACGGGCACCTCGCCGAGCTGACCCGCGCCCTGCACGCCTCGGATCTGGTCGACGCCGACGGCGACTGGTGCGGCGGGGACGCGGAGCTGTGGTTCCTCGGCGACTTCGTCGACCGGGGCCCGGACGGCATCGGCGTGATCGAGTTCGTGATGCGGCTGGCCGAGCAGAGCGAGGGCCGGGTGGACGCCCTCATCGGCAACCACGAGGTTCTGCTGCTGGGCATGCACCGGTTCGGCGACCGGAACGTTCCGGGTGCGCCGACCCCGCGCAGCTTCGCCCGCAGCTGGCTGCTCAACGGCGGCATGCGCAGCGACCAGGACCGCCTCACCGACGCCCACATCGACTGGCTGACCAGCCGTCAGGTGCTCACCGAGGTGGACGGCCACCTGCTGATGCACTCCGACACGCTCGCCTACCTGGAGTGGGGCGACACGATCGACGAGGTCAACGAGGCCGTGTGGGACGTCCTCAAGGGCGACGACCTGGACCACTGGTGGGAGTGCTGGCGGAAGATGACCACCCGCTACGCGTTCCGCGGCCCGGACGGCGCGGCGGTGGCGGACGAGCTGCTCGAAGTCCTCGGCGGCCGGGAGGTCGTGCACGGCCACAGCGTCATCGCCGACCAGCTCGGCGTGGCGCCGGAGCAGATCGACGGCCCGCTGCGGTACGCCGACGGCCGGGTGCTGGCCGTCGACGCGGGCCTCTACAGCGGCGGTCCGTGCCTGGTCGTGGAGCTGGACCACGACTACTAGGGGCGCTCTAGGGCGCGGGGACGATCTCCTTGCCCAGCGGCATCAGGGACACCGGCACCATCTTGAAGTTCGCGATGCCCAGCGGGATGCCGATGATCGTCACGCACAGCGCCAGGCCGGTGACGACGTGGCCGATGGCGAGCCAGATGCCCGCGACCACGATCCACACCACGTTGCCGATCAGCGACGCGCCGCCCGCGCCGGGCCGGTCCACCACCGTGCGACCGAACGGCCACAGCGCGTAGTTCGCGATCCGGAACGACGCCAGCCCCCACGGGATGGTGACGATCAGCACGCAGCAGATGATGCCGGCGACCGCGTACCCGACGGCCAGCCAGAAGCCGCTCAAGACCAGCCAGATCAGGTTCAAGATGATCCTCACGTGTCCATCTTGCCCGATTAAGCTCCGGTCCCGTGCCGAACAAACTCCGCTGGGGCGTTGTCGCGACGGGCGGCATCGCCGACGTCGTCACCGGCGACCTCCGCCTGCTGCCCGATGTCGAAGTGCTCGCGGTGTCGTCCCGCGCGCTGCCCAAGGCCGAAGCGTTCGCGGCCAAGCACGAGATCCCGCGTGCCTACGGCGACTACAAGGACCTCCTCGCCGACCCGGACGTGGACGTCGTCTACGTGGCGACGCCGCACGTCCAGCACCACGAGGTGACGCGTGCGGCGTTGGAGGCGGGCAAGCACGTGCTGTGCGAGAAGCCCGCCACGCTCACGCTGCCGCACCTCCAGGACGTGGTGGACCTCGCGCGCGAGCGCGGCCTGTTCTTCATGGAGGCCATCTGGAGCCGCTTCAACCCGCTCACCGTGAAGCTCCGCGAAGTGGTCGCGGAAGGCGCGATCGGCGAGATCCGATCGGTTCGGGCCGACTTCGGGTTCACCCTCGAGCACGACCCGGCCCACCGGCTGTGGAACCGGGCCCTCGGCGGCGGCTCGCTGTTCGACCTGGGCATCTACCCGGTGTCGTTCGCCCACATGCTGCTCGGCGAACCGGAGACCGTCGCCGCGCACGGTTCCCTGGTCGACGGCGTCGACGCCGAGGTCGGGATGCTCCTCGGCTACCCCGGCGGCGAGACCGCTCTGCTGGCGTCGTCGCTGGTCAGCCCGCTGCTGTCGAGGGCGGCCGTGTACGGGACGCGTGGCCTGGTGGAGCTGCCGGGCATGCACCACGCCCCGACCGCCATCCTCGTGAACGGGGTGGAGCACCGGGCGGAGATCGAGGGCGCCGGGTACGTGCCGCAGCTGCGCGAGGTCGTCGCGCGGGTGAAGGCCGGTGAGGTGGAGAGCCCGTCGATCTCGCACGCCGAGTCGCTGGCGATCCTGCGCACCATGACCAAGGTCGCCGACCAGGTCGGCCTCGGCTACGACTAGCCACTCACCCGTCCCGGCCCGCGGCCAGCAGCGCTTCCGTCACGTGCACGACCGCCTCGATCGGGCGGCTGCCCGGCGTGAGCAGGTGGCTCAACGCCATCCGCACGATCGTCTCGGCGATCAGGTGCACCCGCGGGTCGGGCAGGTCGGGCCAGTGCCGCCGGATGTGCCGGGCGAACACCGAGGTGGCGAGCTTGAGCACCGGCCGGCCCCTGGTGGTCAGGAACGGCAGCATGTCCTCGGCGTTCGCCCCGGACAGGACGGACTTCGCCAGGATGTCCTGCTCCGCCAGGTCGAAGGCGAACCGGATGCCCTCCCGCAGCCCTTCCAGCGGGTCCGGTGTGCTGTCCAGCCGTTCGCGCACGCCCTCCAGGAACTCGGAGGTCTTGTGCAGCGCCACGGCCTGCACCAGCCGTTCCTTGTTGCGGAACTCGTTGTAGACGCTCTGCCGGCTGACACCCGCCTTCGCCGCGACCTCGGCCATGCGCAGGCCGCGTGAACCATGCGCGGCGACCAACTCGGCCGCCGCGCCGAGCAGTGCCCGGGTGAGTTCCGTCACGCCGTAAAGCCTTCCACAGCGCCTAAAGTGCGGGCGTGCCGCTGACCGTCGGATTCGACCTCGACATGACCCTGATCGACCCCAGGCCCGGCATGGCGGCGGTGATGGACGCGGTCGCGGCGGAGAGCGGCTACCCGCTCGACGGCGCGCACTTCGCGGCGAACCTCGGCCCGCCCCTGGACATGATCTACCGCGAGTCCGGCGTGCCCGAGGCCGACATCCCGGAGCTGATCGCCCGGTTCCGCGCGCTGTACCCGGAGGTCGTCATCCCGGCCACGGTTCCCCTGCCCGGCGCGGCGCAATCGCTTGCCGTGGTGCGTGAGCTGGGCGGGACGACGATCGTGGTGACCGGCAAGTACCGGGCCAACGCCGCCCTGCACCTGGCCGCGTTCGACTGGGAGGTGGACCACCTGTTCGGCGAGCTGTGGTCGACCGGCAAGGCCGAGGCGTTGAAGATGCACGGCGCGGCCGTCTACGTCGGTGACCACGTGGGCGACGTGCGGGGTGCGAAGGCGGCCGGGGCGGTGGCCGTCGGCGTGGTGAGCGGGCCGTGCAGCGGCGAGGAGCTGGCCGCCGAGGGCGCGGACGTGGTGCTGCCGGACCTGACCGCGTTCCCGGACTGGCTGCGCGCGAACGCTTCCCGGCTCACCGCCGGGTCCGGGACTCCCGCACCGCGCTGAACACGCCCAGCGCGAGACCGGCGGGCGCGAGCAGCCAGCCGGCGGCGAACACCCAGACGGGCAGGCCGCGTTCGCCCGCGACGAACATCGCGACGATGGCCACCACGCCGAGCGCGAACAACGCCACGGCGAGCGGCATCAGCTTCGGTGTCGTCGACATGCGTGGGATCGTAGTCGCGCTTTCGGAGGTGCCCAGGCGGTGGTGTTCTGGATAGTCTGGTGGGACGCGCCCTGGGCACGCCCCGGGCGCGTTCGTCGTGTGATCGCTTAAGGATTGGTGAGAACGGTGCCGACCGGCAAGGTCAAGTGGTACGACTCGGAGAAGGGCTTCGGCTTCGTCACACAGGACGGTGGCGAGGACGTCTACGTGCGGAAGTCCGCGCTGCCCCCGGGTGTCGAGGGCTTGAAAGCCGGTCAGCGGATCGAGTTCGGCATGGCCGAGGGCAGGCGAGGTCCCCAGGCGCTGTCCGTGCGGCTGATCGACCCGGCGCCCTCGGTGGCGGAGGCCCGCCGCCGTCCCGCCGAGGAGCTGCACGGCCTGATCGACGACATGATCAAGCTGCTGGAGGTCAAGGTGCAGCCCGACCTGCGCCGCGGCCGTTACCCGGAGCGGAAGAACACCAAGTTGATCGCCGACGTGGTCCGCGCCGTCGCCCGGGAGCTGGACCCCTGAACACGCGGTTCAGGCCGGGGTCGACACACCCACGCGAGGTCGCGTCGATCTTTCGCGGCTGATTTTCCGGCGATCACGCTTTCCGATCGTCGGAAAATCGGGCGCGAGCGGTCGACTTCCAGGCGACCGAGCCGCCGTCTGCGGAGCAGCGGCCATCAAACACGGTCGTCCACGGACAACACCCAGGTGCCACGGGCGACGAAGTCGAACGCGCCCGTGGTGCTCGACTGGATGCGCGCGCCGTACTGCTGGACCTCGACGCTCTCCAACTGGTCGTCGGGGTTCGGCAGCACGAGCGTGTACGCGTACCTCGGGTCACGCTCGGTGAACAGCTTGCTGCGCAACGGTTCCTGCGGCTCGCCGCGCCCGTTGCGGTAGGTGAACTTCACCGACCAGGCGCTCTCCGCCAGGTCACCCGGCACGGAGATCTGCACCGGCTTGCCCGGCCGCACCCGCAGCACACCGGCGGCGTCCGCGTCCGCCTCGCAGTTCTCCGACTGGAGGTCGCAGTACTGCGACGGCCTGACGTTGATCGCCTCGCCATCCGCGTAGAACGTCACCTCGGGGTCGACGGGGGCCGCGCAACCGGCCAGGACCAGCAGCGACAGGGGAAGCAGAACTCGGCGCACGGCAGTCGAGCCTACGTGCCCGCCCGTGGCACGACGGGCGCGGCCCGCAGCGGGCGGTCGCCGCGCAGGCCCGGGATCAGCGTGGTGCCGCGCCGCGTCTGGATCGTCTGCGCCAACCCCACCGCGAGCAGCACCGACAGCACGGTGAACCCGATCCAGTACTCGGTCGGCAGCAGCACGCCCAGCGCCCCGCCGAACACCCAGCCGAGCTGGAGGATCGTCTCCGACCGGCCGAACGCCGACGCCCGCGACTCGTCCGGCACGTCGTCCTGGATCACCGCGTCCAGCGACACCTTGGCCAGCGAACTCGCCGTCGCGCCGATCAGCCCGACCGCCGCCGCCGTCACCAGGCCCGGCAGCACGGCCGCCAGGATCGCCGACGCCAGCGCCGCGATCAGGCACCCGATCACCACCTGGTCCGGCACGCCGAAGTGCAGCCGCGCGCCCACCGCGTTGCCCAGGAAACTGCCGACACCGGCCGCCGCCGCGATCACACCCAGCAGCAGCACCTGCATGAACGCGTCGCCCTCGGTCTGGGCGCGCACCACGAACGCGGCGAACAGCATCAGGAACCCGGTCAGCATCCGGATCGCGCCGTTGCCCCACAGCGCCACCACGACCGTGCGGCCCAACGGCTGCCGCTTCGGCTTCGGACTCGCCCGCAGCGACGCCGGCACCTCGCCCTCGGTCACCTCCACCCACGACGGGATGCGCAGGCAGTAGTAGGCGTTCGCCAGGCACAGCACGGCGGTGCACCACAGCGCGCCCGGTGACCCGAACAGGTTCGCGAACCCCGCCGCGACCGCGCCGAACACACCACCCGCGGCCAGGCCGAACACCGTCATCCGGGCGTTCGTCTTGGACAGCGTGATGTCCCGTGGCAGCACGCGCGGCGTGATCGCGGCCTTGAGCACGGTGAACGACTTGGACAGCACCATGCTGCCCAGCGCCGCCGGGTACAGGCCCCAGTTGTCGAAGTTCAGCGCCATCGCGATCGCCAGGAACACGCGCAGGATGCACGAGGCCGCCAGCGCCACCCGCCTGCCGTGCTGGATCCGGTCCAGCGCCGGGCCGATGACCGGGGCGACCAGCGCGAACGGCGCCACCGTGATCAGCAGGTAGAGGGCGACCTTGCCGCGGCTCTCGCCGGTGGCGGCGGAGAAGAACAGGGTGTTGGCCAGCGCGACCGCCATCGCCGCGTCGGCCGCGTAGTTCAGCATCACCGCGTAGGTCAGTGACGACAGCCCGGACTGCTTCGCGCCGTCGGCGTGCGCGGCCTTGCGGAACGCGGCCAGCGCCTGGCTGCTGAGCTGCTTCGAGCGGAACCACACGACGCGGGTGACGGTGAGCTTCTTCGGCAGCGTCGGCACGGTCGGCTTGTCACCGTCCGGCGGCGGCGCGAAACGGGCGGACTCCCGTTCACCGCGCGGCTGCTGGTTGCGGTGCTGGTCCGTGGGCCGGTCATGCGGCGGAGGTTGCTGACCCGGCGGTGGCTGTCGACCCGGTGGCGGTTGATGACGCGGCGGTGGTTGGCGACCCGGTGGCGGTTGATGGCCCGGCGGTGGTTGATGACCGGGCGGCGGCTCACCGGCTTGGCCGGGCGGCTGTCCCGGTACCGGGTACGGCCGGGTGCGCGGCTTGTACTCGTCGTCCTCCCACGGGTACCGCCGCGACGGGTCTTCCGGCCGAGGGGGTGTCACGCCCCAATCCTGCCTCACCGGGTGCGGGCTGTCTCACGGATTGGCCCGGCGGCGCGCGGTGGGTCCGGCACGTCGTTCCCCGTCAACCGGGTTCAACCGGGTCCAGCAGGGTCCGACCGGGTTCAGCCGGCGGGGAACCGCACCCGGAAGATCGTCGGCCAGTTCTTGCCGGTCACCAGGAACTCGTCGGTGCCCGGCACGGCCGCGATGCCGTTCAGCACATCGCTCTTCGGCACGTCGTCCGGCCGCAGCGAGCTCAGGTCGACGGTGGTCGTCACCAGACCGGTCGCCGGGTCGATCCGCACCACCTCGTCGGTGTGCCACACGTTCGCCCACACCTGCCCGTCGACGCACTCCAGCTCGTTGAGCCGGTCGAGCGGCTGCCCATCGCGCCGCACGCCCACCGTGCCCGTCTCGGCGAACGACTCGGGATCGCGGAACGTCAGCTCGGCCGTCCCGTCGCTCATCACCAGCCGGCCGCCGTCACGGCACAGCCCCCAGCCCTCACCCTCATAGGTGACGCGCCTCACTTCTTCGAGGGTGGTCCGGTCCCGCTCGATGGCCACACCGTTACGCCACGTGAGCTGCCAGATCCGGTCGTCGACCACCGTGATGCCCTCGCCGAACATCGTCTCCGGCAGGTCGACCCGCTGCTCCACTTCACCCGTTCGGGGGTCCACCCGGCGTAGTGACGACTGCCCCTCCAGGCCCGTTCCCTCGTACAGGACCCCGTCCACCAGCTCGAGGCCCTGTGTGAACGCGCCCGGGTCGTGCGGCACCGTGCCGAGCACTTCGAGCCCTGTCGGGCCGCTCGGCGCAGTCGAGCACGCCGCCGACAGGACCAACACGACCGCCATCAGGAGCCACCGCACGTCCGAAAGGGTGGCACGTGTGCACAGGGCTGCGAAGACGTGCGGCACAATTCACCTGTGACCGCCACGCCGACCCAGCAGCCCAACCCAGCGCTCGCCGATCCCGAGGCAGTCCGGCTCGCCCGGGCCGCCGCACAAGAGGAGGCGGGCGCGGACCGCGTCGGCGACCACGTGGGCACGGTCGCCGAGGACCAGGTGTCGGCCACCCACCTCTTCGAGGCCTACCACGCCGGCTACCGCGGCTGGAACTGGGCCGTCACGGTCGCCTTCGCGGGCCCCGGCACGCAGCCGTCGGTGAGCGAGGTCGTGCTCCTGCCCGGTGACGACGCGCTGGTCGCCCCCGAATGGGTGCCGTGGCACGAGCGGGTCCGCGCCGGCGACCTCGGTGTCGGCGACCTGCTGCCCACGCCCGAGGACGACCCGCGACTGGCGCCCGCGTACGTGGGCTCGGACGACCCGGCGATCGAAGAGACCGCCCTGGAGATCGGCCTCGGCCGCGTCCGGGTGCTGTCCCGCGAGGGCGTGCTCGACGCCGCCCAGCGCTGGCACGGCGGCGACTTCGGTCCGCGCAGCGAGATGGCCCGCAGCGCGCCCGCCACCTGCGGCACGTGCGGCTTCTACAGCCGGATCGCCGGTTCCCTCGGCGCCGCCTTCGGGGTGTGCGCGAACGAGATGACGCCGGCCGACGGCCACGTCGTGCACGTGGAGTTCGGGTGCGGCGCGCACTCCGAGGTCGAGGTCGAGGGCGGCCCGCTGGTGCCGGTCGCCGAGGTCGTCTACGACGACGCGCTGCTGGACGTGGAGCCCAACTCGTCTCGGGTGTCCCAGGCCGACGAGAGCGGGAAGTGAGCGCGGACCCGTTCGGCACCGAGGCGCTGCGCGAGTCGGTCCTGGCCGCGTGGCGCGGGTCGCCGACGCGGTTCCGGGAGGACGCCAACGCCGAGGAGGACCTGCGGCTCGGCGGCTACCGCGACCGGCTGCTGGTGGAGCTGGCGCAGAACGCCTCCGACGCGGCCGGCGACGCACCGGGCGTGCTGCGACTGTCCCTTGTGGACAACGAACTGCGTGCGGCGAACACCGGCGCGCCGCTGGACGCGGCCGGTGTGGCGGCGCTGGCCTCGCTGCGCGCGTCGTCGAAGGTCTCGGACACGGTCGGCCAGTTCGGTGTGGGTTTCGCCGCCGTGCTGGCCGTGACGGAAGAGCCGCGGGTGGTGTCGCGGACCGGTGCGGTGGCGTTCTCGGCCGCCCGCACGCGTGAGGCCGTGCCGACGCTGGCATCGGCCCGCGGCGGTGACGTGCCGGTGCTGCGGCTGGTGTGGCCGTCCGACGAGACGGACGTGCCGGACGGGTTCGACACCGAGGTGCGGCTGCCGCTGAAGGCGCACGCGGACGGGCTGCTGGCCGAGTTCGCCGCGCAGGCGCCGGACCTGCTGCTGGCGTTGCCCGGGTTGCGCCGGATCGAGGTCGGCGCCGAGGCGTGGGAGCGGTCCGAGTCCGACGGTGTCGTGGTGCTGACCGGGCCGTCCGGGGCGCAGCGGTGGCTGGTGCACCGCGTCGGCGGCGAACTGCCGTCCTCGCTGGTCGCGGGCGTGGAGTCACGTCCGCACTGGTCGGTGTGCTGGGCGTGGCCGATGGACGAGCCGCTGGCCGGCGACGTCCTGCACGCGCCGACGCCGACGGACGAGAAGCTGTCGCTGCCCGCGCGGCTGATCGCGACCCTGCCGGTGGAGCCGTCCCGGCGACGGGTCCTGGCGGGCTCGGCGGCGTCGTTCGTGCTGGACCAGGCCGCGTCGGCGTACCCGGCGCTGGTCGCCTCGCTGCCCGCGATCGAGCGGACGTCGTTGGTGCCGCTGCCCGGGTTCCCGCTGTCCGAAGTGGACGATCAGCTGCGGACCGGGATCCTCAAGGCGCTGCGGACGGCGGCCTGGCTGCCGCTGGCGGACGGCGAGTGGACCACCCCGTCGACCGCGAAGGTGCTGGACCTGGCGTCGTTCGAGCTGGTCGAGCTGCTGGAGGACGTGATCCCCGGCCTGCTCGACTACGAGCTGACCCTGCCGCCGCACGCGAAGGCGTTGGCGGCTCTCGAAGTGCCGCGTCTCGGTGTGGCCGAAGTGGTCTCGGCGCTGGCCGGCATCGGCGGCGACCCGGCGTGGTGGCACGAGGTGTACGACGCCCTGTCGCCCGTAGCCGACGTCGACTCGACCGCGCGCGAGGCGATGGGCTCCCTGCCCGTGCCGCTGGTGGACGGTCGGCTGGTGAGCAGCCCGCGCGGTGTGCTCGTGGGCACCGACTCGGAGCTGTTCTCGGTGCCCGGTCTGCGGATCGCGCACCCCGACGCCGCGCACCCGTTGCTGATGCGGCTCGGTGCGACCGAGGCCGGCGCGGACGAGCTGCTGGATTCCGACGCCGTGCGCGAGGCCGTGCACCGGAGCATGGACGACCCGGAGCTGGACGGGCCGGAGCTGGTGCGGACGGTGCTGCGGCTGGTGTCGCGGGCCGGTGGTCGGCCGTGGCTGGCGGAGCTGGCGCTGCCGTCGGCGGACGGTGAGTGGCGGCGTGCGGACGAGCTCGTGCTGCCGGACTCGGCGCTGCTGTCGGTGCTGGAGTCCGACGCGCCGTTCGGGGTGCTGGACGCGTCGGTGGCGGAGGAGTGGCCGCGTTCGGTGCTGACCGATGTCGGCGTGATCGACGGATTCGGCGTGGTCGAGGACGACTCGCCCACCGAGCCGGACCACGACCTGGCCGACGAGGGCTACTGGTGGGACACGTTCGACGTGCCGCCGACGCGGGTGCTCGGCATCCGTGACCTGGACCTGGTGGCGCGGGACAAGTGGCCCGAGGCGTTGGCGATGATGGCCGCCGACCCGGTCGCTTGGCGTGCCGTGGCGGAACCGGACGGCTACACGGGCTGGTGGCTGGCGCGGTACGCCACCCTCGAAGGCGTGCCGCTCGGGTCGTGGCGGTTGGCTGATGCCGACGGCTTGGCAGGCCTGTACGACGTGGTCCCGTCGGTCGACCTGCCTCCGCACGTGCTGGCGGCGGCCGGTGTGCGGACGTCGTTGAGCGTGGTGGACGAGGACGACGTCACTGATTTGTTGGCGCGGTTGGGTGACCCGGCGCGCAAGCTGTCCGACGCTTTGGTGCTGCGGGTGCACGCGTTGTTGGCGGAGGTGGCGGACTCGGTGAGCGTCGAGCCGCCGGACCGGGTGCGGGTGCTGACGGGTGCTGCTGAGCCGGCCGACGACGTGCTGGTCCCGGACCTGCCCTGGCTGCTGGGCGTGCTGCCGCCGTCGCAGGTGCTGGCGTCGGCGGGCGCCGCAGCGGACCTGGCCGAACTCCTAGCCCTGCCGCTCGCGTCGGAGGAGGTGTCCGGGGCGGTGGTCGGTGAGGGTGACGAGGTGATCTGGGCGGAGCTGGGTGCGGTGCGGCTGGCGTGCGACTTGCTCGGGGTCGAGCTGCCGGGCGGTTCGCTGATCGTGCACGACGACTTGGTCGTGGCGGCGGAGGACGCGGAGCACTCGGTGTCGTGGTGGGTGGACGACACGGTGGTGCACGCCGCTGACACTCCCGAGGGGCTGGCGCGAGCTCTGGCGTGGACGACCGGCCGCTGGGACGACCGGCACACGTTCGCCGCCTTGATCGCCGACCCGACGCCGTCCGTACTTCTGGGCTAACATGGCCCTGACCTGGCCTGACTCTCACGTCGGCTGATCTGTGAAGATCACCCGAACGTGCGAACCGGCCAGATCAGGGCATGAATGGTAAGCCAGGATTTGTTGCCGAAAAAATGAAGTCGCGGCGCCTCGGCCCCCACCATGAGCACTCGGGACCCGTGAGCACTCGGGACCGTGAGCACTCGGGACCGTGAGCACTCGGGACCGTGAGCACTCGGGACCGTGAGCACTCGGGACCGTGAGCACTCGGGCGCCGACCAAGCGCGGCGGGGCAGCACAGCGGTGGGGCGGTGGGTTAGTCCAGCCCTTGGCCGTGCTGGGCGGTGCGGCTGCCTCGGCGGGCGGCGGACCGTTGCCAGGTGAACACGCCGTAGCCGATGATCCCCAGCAGTCCGCCGGTCAGGCACGTCCACACCAGGACCGTGTCGCCCCCGCCGAACAGCAGCACGCCGACCAACGCCAGCAGCCACAGCGCCGTGCCCGCGACGATCGCGGGTACCGGGTCCGCCAGTTTGGGCGGTAGCGGCGGCGGGGGTGGGAGGGGTGTTGCGTCCTGTTCGGCCACGTCCGGCAGGCTACCTCGCCGAAACACGGGTGAGGCACGCTCTGTCAGCCAACACCGATCGACCAGCAACCCAGAACGACCAGCAACCCAGAACGACCAGCAAACACAGGTCGAGCTGCCGACACAGGTTGAGCTGCCCAAGCCACAGACCGAGCTGCCCAAGCCACAGACCGAGCTGCTCAAGCGCCACAGACCGAGCTGCTCAAGCAACAGGGCTGCTCAAGCCACTGAGCTGCTCAAGCTCCAGAGTCCTGCTCAAGCCACAGGGTTCAGCCACACAGATCCAGGAGACGCGATGGCCACCGCCGAAACACCCGCCGCCGACACGCCCGCCGGTGGCCCGGCCCGCTCCAAACTGGACGGGTTCTTCAAGATCTCCGAACGCGGCTCGTCGGTCGGCCGCGAGGTGCGAGGCGGGCTCGTCACGTTCGTGACCATGGCCTACATCGTCGTGCTGAACCCGCTGATCCTGGGCAGTTTCGCCGCCGACGACCCCGCCGCCAAGGTCGACGTGCTCGGCAACATCCTCACCATCCCGCAGGTCGCGGCGGTCACCGCGCTGGTCGCCGGGGTCATGACGATCCTCTTCGGCCTCGTCGCCAACTACCCGTTCGCGCTGGCCACCGGCCTCGGCATCAACTCGTTCGTCGCCGTCACGATCGTCCCGCAGGTGTCCTGGCCCGAAGCCATGGGCCTGGTCATGGTCAACGGGCTCGTGGTGCTCCTCCTGGTCGTCACCGGCGTCCGCACCGCCGTGTTCAACGCCGTCCCTGCCGAACTCAAGGCCGCCATCGCGGTCGGTATCGGGTTGTTCATCTGCTTCATCGGCCTGGTCGACGCCGGTTTCGTGCGCCGACTGCCGGACGCGGCGGGCACCACGGTGCCGGTCGGGCTCGGCATCAACGGCTCGATCGCCTCCTGGCCGACGCTCGTCTTCGTGGTCGGCCTCGTCCTCACCGGCATCCTCGTCGCCCGCAAGGTCAAGGGCGCGATCCTCATCGGCGTGCTCGCGGCGGCCGTGCTGTCCATCGTGATCGAAGCCATCGTCCAAGTCGGGCCGTCGAAGGGCGTCAACCCGTCCGGCTGGAACCTCGGCTACCCCGCCCTCCCCGACCAGGTGTTCGGCCTCCCCGACCTCTCCCTCCTCGGTGACGTCTCGTTCGGCGCCTGGACCCGGATCCCCGCGCTCGCCGCCGCACTGCTCGTCTTCACGCTCGTGCTCACCGACTTCTTCGACACCGTCGGCACTATGACCGGCCTCGGCAAGGAAGCCGGGCTCATCGGCAAGGACGGCCAGCTGCCGGGCGTCTCGAAGGCCCTGTTCGTCGACGGCCTGGGCGCGGTCGCGGGTGGGGCGGCGTCTTCGTCGTCCAACACCGTCTACATCGAGTCGGCGTCCGGTATCGCGGAGGGCGCGCGGACCGGGCTGGCGAACGTCGTCACCGGCGTGCTCTTCCTCGCCGCCATGTTCCTCACCCCGCTGTACGCGGTCGTGCCGATCGAGGCGGCGGCGCCGGCTCTGGTCATCGTCGGCGCGTTGATGATCATCCAGATCAAGGAGATCGACTTCAGCGACTTCTCCGTCGGCCTGCCCGCGTTCTTGACCATCGTGGTCATGCCGTTCACCTACTCCATCGCGAACGGCATCGGCGCGGGGTTCGTCAGCTACGTGGTCCTGCGCGCGCTCACCGGACGGGCGCGCAGCGTGCACCCGCTGATGTGGATCGTCGCGGCGGCGTTCGTCGTCTACTTCGGGATCGGGCCCATCCAGGCCCTTCTCGCCGGCTGAATGCGAGATTTCACATCCTGGGCGGCGAGATCGTGAGGTATGCTAACTACGTGGTGGAGACCGAGGCGGAAGTGGGACTGGCGAGCCGGCTGCGGCTGGCCGTGGTCCGGCTGACCCGTCGGCTCCGCGCGCAGCGGGTGAACTCCGCGATCTCGCTCACCCAGGTGTCCGCGCTGTCCACGCTGCACAAGTGCGGACCGCTGACGCCGGGCGAGCTGGCCGCGAAGGAAGGCGTCCAGCCGCCGTCGATGACCAGGGTGATAGCCGCCCTGGAGGAGTACGGGTTCGCCACGCGCCGCCCGCACCCCACCGACGGCCGCCAGGCCATCGTGGAGCTGAGCCCGTCGGGGCTCGACTACATCAACGAAGAGGTGTCCGCCCGGGAAGCCTGGCTGGACAAGCGGCTGGCCGAGCTGACACCGGAGGAACGGGGCGTGCTCTCGCGCGCCGCCGAGATAATCGACAGGATGGCGGGGCAGTAACGACGTGCCGGCGTACGCGGGTGGGGCAGAGACCGATCAGCTCGATCGCAACACAGCCGCACCCCCGCCCAAGCGCCCGAAGATGTTCGGCTCGCTGCGCGTCCGCAACTACCGCCTGTACGCGTCCGGCCAGGTCGTCTCGCTCATCGGCCTGTGGATGCAGCGCGTCGCGCAGGACTGGCTGGTGCTGGAGCTGTCCGACGGTTCGGCCGTCGCGCTCGGTGTCGCCGCCGCGCTCCAGTTCGCGCCCACGCTGTTCCTCTCCCTGTGGGCCGGCGTGCTGGCCGACCGGATGGACAAGCGCAAGCTGCTGCTGTTCCTGGAGAGCGCGTTCGCGCTGTGCGCCCTCGCCCTCGGCCTGATCGACGTCACCGGGGTCGCGGAGCTGTGGCACGTCTACGCGCTGTGCCTGCTGATGGGCACGGTCAGCGCGATCGAGACGCCGATCCGGCAGAGCTTCGTGGTCGAGATGGTCGGCCGCGACCAGCTCACCAACGCGGTCGCGCTGAACTCGATGACGTTCAACCTGGCCCGGATGGTCGGCCCGGCGGTCGCCGGTGTGCTGATCATCGTGATCGGCACCGGCTGGGTGTCCATCATCAACGCCGTCACGTTCGCCGGCGTGATCCTCGGCCTGCTGCTGATGAACCCGTCCAAGCTCTACCGGGCCGGTCCGGTGCCGCGCGAGAAGGGCCAGCTGCGGGAGGGCCTGCGGTACGTGCGGCAGCGGCCGGACCTGGTGATCCTGCTGGTCCTGGTGTTCTTCATCAGCACGTTCGGGCTCAACTTCTTCGTCACGCTCGCCGTCCTGGCCCGCAACACGTTCGGCGGTGACGCCGCCGCGTACGGGCTGCTGTCCACGATGCTGGCCATCGGCACGTTCGCCGGTGCGACGCTCGCCGCCCGGCGCAGCACGCGGGGCAAGCCGCGGCTGCGGTTGCTGATCATCGGCGCGCTGGCGTTCGGCGTGCTGGAGGTCGCGGCGGGCCTGATGCCCACGATGTGGCTGACGGGCGCGATGCTGATCCCGGTCGGCATCGGCATGATGACGTTCACGACCACCGCGAACGCGACCGTGCAGCTGGCCGTCTCACCCGAGATGCGAGGCCGGGTCATGGGCCTCTACATGCTGGTCTTCCTGGGTGGCACGCCCTTGGGCGGCCCGGTCATGGGCTGGCTCGCGGAGCACTTCACCGCCCGTGCGCCGATCGTCTTCGGCGGTGCGGTGTCGATCGTGGCGGCCGTGGTGGGCGGGATCGTGCTGGCCCGACGGGGTGGCTTCACCCTGCCGACGCGCCGCCTGGGTCTGCGCCGCCGCTCACGGGTCTGACAATGTCCGGGTGGTCATCGCGACGGACTGGGTCCGGCTGCTCGTCGTCTGTCTGATCTTCACCGCGGTCGCCGGCGCGGTGGTGTGGTGGGCCGGGTTGGCGTCACCCCGGCCGGTCGTCCGGGCCGCGGTGCGGGCGACGACGCAGCTCGCGGCGGTGTCGGCGGTGATCACCGTGGTGTTGGCGTCGCTGCCGCTCACGGCCGGTTTCCTGGTGCTGATGGCCGCCGGCGCCACGGGCACGTCGGCCGCGCGCACGAAGACCGGCCGTCGTGGCGTGTGGGTGGCCGCCGCGATCCTCGCCGGGACGCTGCCCGCGATCGCGGTGCTGGTGGCGAGCGGCCTGGTGCCGGTGCGGGGGATCGCGCTGGTGCCGGTGGGCGGCATCCTCATCGGTGGCGCGATGACCGCGACCACGCTGTCCGTCCGCCGTGTGCTCGACACGCTGCGGGACCGGCACGGCGAGTACGAGGCCGCGTTGGCGCTCGGCTTCACCGAACCGGTCGCGGTGCGGGAGCTGATCCGCCGGCCGGCCGCCGAAGCCCTGATCCCGGCGCTGGACCAGACCCGGACGGTCGGCCTGGTGACGTTGCCGGGCGCGTTCGTCGGGATGTTGCTCGGCGGTGCGCCGGTGTGGCAGGCGGGCGCGTTGCAGCTCGTCGTGCTGCTGGGCCTGTTGGCGGTCGAAGCGGTGGCGATCGCGGTGGTGGTGGAGCTGGTCGCGCGCGGTTTCGTGCGCAGGACTGGTGCACCGACCGAAGTTAGGCTAACCTAAGTCTCGTCGCTTCGTGGTGGGAGCGGCAGTCAGTTCGGGAACAGACGAGGCCCCGCCTCCCGGCCGTACCACCGGGAGACGGGGCCTTGTCGTACGCGAAACTGTCGTACCCGAAACTCGGGTGCCGACGGCGGGCGTTCCTGTCACGATCGGACCGTGTTGACAGCCAGGAACGTGACGCTGTCGTTCGGTCCCCGGATCGTGCTCTCGGAGGTGGATCTCGATGTTCCCGCAGGTGAACGTGTAGGCCTCGTCGCGCCGAACGGCGTCGGCAAATCGACCCTGCTGCGAGTCCTGGCGGGTGAGCTGACCCCGGACACGGGCACCGTCACCGCGCGCGGGGCGGTCGCCTACCTGACCCAGGAGACCGACATCCGGCCCGGCGAGTCGCTGCGGGACCACCTGGCCCGTCGGACCGGCGTCGCCTCCGCCGTCCACGAGTTCGAGGTCGCCACACAGGCCCTGACCGACGGCACGCCGGGAGCCGACGACGCCTACGCGCGGGCGTTCGACCGGTGGACCGCGTCCGGCGCGGCCGACTTCGCCGAACGCGCCGACGAGGTGTGCGACCGGCTCGGCCTGCCCGCGACCCTGCTGGACGAACGCGGCTCGGGTGAGCTGTCCGGCGGGCAGTCGGCCCGGCTGCGGCTGGCCGCCGTCCTGCTGACCACGGCCGACGTGCTGCTGCTGGACGAGCCGACGAACGACCTCGACCTGGCCGGGCTGGACCTGCTCGAATCGCACGTCCTGCGCAGCCGGGCCGGCATGGTCCTGGTCAGCCACGACCGCGAGTTCCTGGCCCGCACCGCGACCGCGATCGCCGAGCTGGACGAGTTCAGCCACGGGGTGACGGTGTTCGGCGGCGGGTGGGACGCATACCTCCAGGAACAGGCCAACGCGCGGCGGCGGGCGCAGGAGGAGTACGAGGCGTACGCGGCCAAGCGCGACACGCTGACGCAGCGATCGCGGCAGACGCGGGAGTGGTCGCGGCAGGGCGTGCGGCGCAACGCGAAGTCGGACGAGAGCGACAAGTTCATCAAGTTCTTCCGCAAGCAGGGCGCGGAGAACCTGAGCGCGAAGGCGTCCATTGTGGACCGTCAGCTGGCGCGGCTGGAGGAGGTCGAGGAGCCGCGCGAGCCGTGGGAGCTGCGGTTGACGCTGCCGACGGCGGGGCGTGGCAGCCAGGTCGCGTTCACGTTGCGCGGCGCGGTGGTGAGTCGTGGTGACGTGACGCTCGGGCCGATCGACCTCACCATCGGCGCGGGGGAGCGGTGGCGGATCACCGGTCCCAACGGTTCCGGCAAGTCCACGCTGCTCGGAGCCCTGCTGGGACGTCTGCCGCTCGACGCGGGCGATCGCAGCCAGGGGCCTGCGGTGGTGGTGGGCGAGGTGGACCAGGTGCGTGCCGACTTCGCCGTGTCCGAGTCCGTGCTGGACGTCGTCACCGCCCAGACCGGGCTGGCGAAGGTGGAGGCGCGGACGTTGCTGGCGAAGTTCCGGGTCGGTGCGGACGCCGTGCTGCGGCCCGCGCGTTCGCTGTCGCCGGGTGAGCGGACCAGGGCGGGGCTGGCCGTGCTCCAGGCCAGGGGCACGACGTGCCTGGTGCTGGACGAGCCGACCAACCACCTCGACCTGGCCGCGATCGAACAACTCGAACAGGCGCTGGAGGACTACGAGGGCACGCTGCTGCTGGTGACCCACGACCGGCGGCTGGCTGCGGCCGTGGGGGTTGACCACACCTTGGACGTGCGGAGCCTGGCAAGATAGGCGCATGGGCACCGAGGAGGACTGGCCGATCGAGCAGACGTGGTCACTGCGCAACACACATTGGCACGCCTATGTGGAGCACACCTCTCTCGACCACGCCTCCCCGCGCCAGGAGCGCTTGGAGCGGACGCCGGAAGAGGTCCTGACCACGCCGACCGAGGTCGCGGCGTGGCTGGAGGTCAACCTGCGGAGCGCGACGAAGCCCGAGGAGGCCGGGAAGAAGCGGGCCAAGGACGAGCGGGACTTCTCCGACTCGAACCGGGTGCACGCCTCCATCGCGTCGGCGGGCGAGAGCATCTACACCGGCGTGAAGGGCATGTTGACCCTCGCGGTGGAGGCGGTGACGCCCGACGAGTGCCGCAGTTCGCACGACGGCGCCGACGTCGCGCCGCTGAAAGCCGGCCGCCGCCGCTGACCCGCTGCTGACGGCCGGGCCTGTCGCGCCAAGATCACCCAAAGGCGTGACGGTTGCCGGGGATGAATGGTAATGCCGGAAGCGTTGCGAGAGAAATGAGGTGCGGCACTCAGCTCGGCCTCTGCCTGGCACCCGACGGCCTGGTACCCGGAAGCTTGGTACCGAAGCTTGGTACCCGGAAGCCTGGATCAAGGAGGGCTTGGCATCGACAGTCGCAGCACCTCGGGCCAATCGAACGCGGCAAGCCCGTCATCCCCGCGAGACGCCACGGAGTGAGGGTCCAGGAACACGGCCCCGGCGCCGGAGAGCCGCTCGACGCTCCCGGCGTAAGCCGGGTGCTTTCGCAGCGACGCCTTCACACACGGAACGACGGTGATCGGCACGCCGACACCCAACAGCTCGTTCAGCACCCCGAGCGCTGTCGTGTCGTTGATTCCCGCCGCCCACTTGTTGATCGTGTTGAACGTCGCCGGAGCGACCACCACCGCGTCGGCTTCCGGTAGTGAGTCGGCCTCACGTGGCAGCCGGGGACGTGTCCGCACCAGGCATCCGGTACTCGCTCCGAGCTGATCGAGATCTATCCACGATGCGGCGGTCGGCGTGGCGATCAGGCACACCTGCCGGCGGAGGTCGTGGAGGAGACCGACGAACTCGGCGATGTTCAGCACTGGTGGCGCAGCCGAAACGACGACGTAGACACAGCGGCCGGCCTCGATCACGGCAGGACCCCCGCGCGTTGAGCGAGGCTCCTCAGCCCAGGCATCTGAACCCGGCGCTCACGGTTCATCAGCTCGGAGATCAGCGACCGAGCTGCTGTACCGCCAAGCACCAACTCGGGCGCGATCCGTTCGGTGTCGAGGAGATGGATCAGGGCAGGCATGTCCTCGTTGAGCTGGTGGTGCGCCCAGGCGCTGTCGAGGTGGTATTGCGCTTGGCGTCCACGGAGACCACTCGCCATTGACCCGACGTCGATCTGCTCGGCGATCGACAGCGTGGCGCGCGGGTCGGTCAACGCCACAGCGGCCGACATGCGGTGGATGCGGACGTTCGTCGGGCCGAAAGCCGTCCAACCTATGTTGCGGTCGCCGCCAAGCCGTTCCGCGAGGCTCTCGGCATGATCGAGCCGTCTGGTGGCCTCGGCGCGGTCGTTCCGCCGGGCGGCGATGATCGAGCTGATGAGCGTCAATGCTCCCCGCCAGGTAAGGCTCTCGGGATCTGTCCCCGTGATCGATTCGGCGCAGTCCACGGCCGTCGATTCGGCTTCGTCGTGCTGACCGAGTTTCAGCAGCGCGCAAGCCAACTGGTAGCCGGCCGCGGCTTGTCCGAATGAATCACCGGCCTTGAGGGCTGCCTTTCCGGCTCGATGCGCGGAGCCCAAGGCGGCAGCGCCGTTCCCGGCCTTGGTCTCCAGCTTGGCGGCGGCTATCGACGCGCTGCACTCCAGGTGGAGTGCCTGACGCCGGTGAGTTGCCGGACCTTCGTCGGCCAAGGCGTGAATGGCCGCCATCAGCGGCGGCAGAGCCAGCGTGACCTCTTGGTAACGGGCCGCCTGATATGAGTGGTGTGCCTGCCTCACGAGGGTGTTGGCGTTCTCGATCGTCGGTTTCTGCCGGAGTTGGGCCAACAAAGTTGTGGTGCGGCAGGCGGGATCAAGCATCGGCATGGCGGCTGCGGCGATGCCACCGCCGAGGAGTGAGCGTCGAGTCAGTGGGCTCATGGTCTCCCATTCGGCAGCGGGCGTGGCATTACCGGCTGTCGGAGCCATCATGCCGGACTCGTCCAAGAGCGGGCCGAGGCCACAGGCCCTCATCCTCTCCGCGTCGACCGGTACCAAGATCTGGCGACCGTCGACGATCACGGGCAGCAATGCGCCAGACGTCGATAGGGCGGTGTTCGGCGGTCCGACCTCGCTTTCGAAGTATTGCCGCGACCCTTCCCGCTGCACATCGGACGTTGGCGACCTGGCCGGCATCCGGAACCACAGCAGGTCGGACGGGATGCCGAGCGCACGGGCCCAGCGCATGAGCTTGTTCAGGTTGGCGATCCGTTCACCGTTCTCGATCCGGCTCAATCTCGTCTGGGTGATGCCGACCCACCCGGCCGCGACCTCTTGGGAGATGTCCCGGCCGTGGAACGGATGGGTCCGGAAGGCCCGCATCACAGTTCCCATGTCGTAGGTGGCCAGGGCCTCCAGCATCTGCGGGGTTCGCCAGAACGAAGGTGCGACGCGAGGCGGTTCGGCCAGGTGATCGCGGGCGGCTCTTGTGCAGGTGTGGCACAGCGCGCCGCGGTTGTCACGCGCCAGCCGCGTACCGCAACGGCACAGCCGTACCCGTTCGTGCGTTCCCATTCGCCTCGATCCCGCTTTGTTGTGTGGTGACGCTTAGCATCGGTCGGACGACGCTACGTGTGTCGATGGACTGGCGCCATGCCCTGCAACGCATATCGATCATGTGGTTTCGCGTCAGATCACGCGCGCCGCTACAGCGGAAGCTTCTGTCCGCTCCCACCGCCTGGTGCTGCGAGCCACTCGCCTTCACTCCGCAGAGGTCTCCCAAGAAGGGCAAGGCAATGCCGAGCATCACACCGGGTACCCCCGCACCCACGACTTCGCAGGCCGCCCTGAGCTACGCCGAACTGGGCTGGCCCGTCCTACCGGGAGCCGTCTGGCACGACGGACACTTCGCCGACCCTGTGAGCGGACTGCCCGTCACCAACCCCTGCCTCAGGCCCAGTGAGGAGGCGACCACCGACGTCGCGCTGGTGCGGGAGTGGTGGGCGACTCCAGGATGGCGCGAGGTCAACGTCCTCACCGTGACCTGTTCGACCCTGGGTGCGTTCGCGGTGGCAGAGCCGCTTGTCATGGCCTTGGCCGACGATCCCTGGTTCACGGCCCTGCCGACGCCGGTGTTGGCCTTCCCGAACATGCCCATCGCCTACTTCCTCGTTCGGCCACCGATGCCTGCGGTGCTGGTGAGCAACAACGCATGGGTGGTGGATGCGGGGATGCCGGTGCCGCTGCCGCCCAGTCACATCGACACCACACCGGTGATCTGGCTGGTCATCCCGCAGCAAGCGGGCAACGTGCTGATTCCCGGTGACGCGTTGGCCGACCTCATCCAGAGCTACGAGAGGCAGAGCGCGTGAACGAGCCGGCAGACGTCGTGCAGAACACGGGCACGGACGCAGTCTTCGCCGCGCTGCTGTGCGAAGCGGCACATGAGGATGCGCCACGGCCATTCGCCATCGTGGAGGAGTACGGCGAACGGGAACGGACCCGGGTGGCCGGCTACGGCTTGGCCTACGACGACCGTGCCGAAGTCAACTCTGTGGAGGGTGACTTCCGGCTGGACTCAGCCAGCGCGGAGCACGCGCGGACGCTGTTCGAGATCAGCTCCCGATCGGCTGGGGTACGGCGTACTCATGTGGTGTGGTTGGGCGACACGACCCACAGGCGGTAGGACGACCTGAGCCTGAGCGTCGACCGCGACAGGCGGCCAAGCGTGGGTGGTGGCCCAAGCCCGAACCCAGGCAGTAGCCCGCCGCGCTCGACACGCGGCGGGCTGGTGAGCTGACTACAAGCCGACGGGCCAGGTGTGCACGGGCTCGCCCGCGTGCGACAGCTCGACGTAACGCCCGAGCATCGCGCTCAGCGCGGCGTCCCGGTCGGCCCCGCGCTCCTCCAGCAGCGCCACGGTGTCGCGCTGCCACTGCGACCCCGTGCGCCGCGCCAGGCACCGCGCCTCGATCACCCCGAGGTAGCGTTCGCGTGCCGCGTCGGACACGCCGCACGCCCGCAGCCCTTCGTGCGCGAGGGGCAGCAGCCGGCGCAGGACGAGTTCGTCCGGCGGCACCCAGCCGATGCCCGGCCAGTAGAGCTGCGCGCCCATGCCGTGCCGTGACCCGGCGTACAGGTTCTCCTCCGCCGCGTGGAACGACATCTGCGTCCACAAAGGACGTTCCAGGGTGGTGAGGGCGCGCTGGGCGCCGTAGAAGAACGCGGCGTTGGCCATCGTGTCGAGCACGGTCGGCCCGGCCGGCAGCACCCGGTTCTCCACCCGCAGGTGCGGCACGCCGTCGACCACGTCGTACACCGGCCGGTTCCACCGCCACACGGTCCCGTTGTGCAGCCGCAGCTCCGTCAACGACGGCGTGCCGCCCGACCCGAGCACGTCCAACGGGTCCTCGTCGCCGGTCTCCGGCAGCAACGCCGGGAAGTAGCGCACGTTCTCCTCGAACAAGTCGAAGATCGACGTGATCCACCGCTCCCCGAACCACACCCGCGGCCGCACGCCCTGGTTCTTCAGCTCCTGCGTGCGCGTGTCCGTGGCCTGGAGGAACAGCGGTATCCGGGTTTCGTGCCACAGCGCCCGCCCGAGCAGGAACGGCGAGTTCGCCGCGATCGCCACCTGCACCCCGGCCAACGCCTGCGCCACGTTCCAGTGCGCCGCGAAATCGTCCGGCGCGACCTGCAAGTGCAGCTGCACGGACGTGCAGGCGGCCTCCGGCATGATGGATTCCGCGTAGCTGGACAGCTTCTCGCCCGCCCGGCCCGGCAGCGGCGAGCCTTCCATGGACAGCACGACCTCTTCCCCGCGCGCCGCGAGGATCTGGTCGTTCAACGTGGTGTACCGCGCCTGCTGCGACAGCCACCGCCGTTCGAAGTGCTCCTGCCGCAACGTCGGCAGCACCCCGATCATCACGATCGACGTCCCGGCGTCGTGCGCCTTGTCGTCGGCCGACGCCAGCGTGGAGACGAGTTCCCGCTCCAGGTCCAGCGTCTCGTTCCCGGCCAGCTCGCGCGGCGGGACGTTGACTTCGAGGTTGTGCTGACCCAGTTCCAGCGTGAACGACGGGTCGTCGATCTTCTCCAGCACCTCGGAGTTGGCCATCGCGGGCCGGCAGGCGGCGTCGACGAGGTTCAGCTCGATCTCCAGCCCCATCTGCTGTCGGGGGAAGGAAAAGCTCTCCTCCACCAGCATGGTTCCCAGAGCGTCCATGCACCGCTGCATGCGCTCGCGGTAGCGCTGGCGGTCCTCCCTGGTGAACGTCCGACTGGACACATCCGTACCCATGCCGCCTCCCAATCGGTAAGGGCTGCTCCGGCGGGCTTAGCGGAGGCCAACCGTGACACAGCAATTACCTGCCCGCCAGCGTCCAAATCGGTGCTCTCTGTCACATGCTGGTAACAATCAGCGAGAACGTGCTGGTTATCGCGGGTGTGGGACACTTCCACCGTGATCGAGATCGACGATCCGGCCGACCCCCGGCTGGACGACTTCCGGGACCTGTCGACGGCCGACCGCCGGCCGGACCGCCCCGGCGGCCGGGGACTGGTGATCGCCGAGGGCGTGGTGGTCGTCGAACGCCTCCTCGACTCGCCCTACCCGGTCCGCGCGCTGCTCGGCGTGCGCCGCCGCGTGGAAGCGCTGGGCGCACTCCCGGCCCCCGCGTACGTCACGTCCGCCGAGGTCATGGCCGAGGTGGTCGGGTTCCACCTCAACCGGGGCGTGCTGGCCGTCGCCGACCGCGCGCCCCAGTCGGACCTCGCCGGGCTCGTCGCGTCGTCCCGCCGGCTGGCCGTGCTGGAAGGCGTCGGCGACCACGAGAACCTCGGCTCGCTGTTCCGCAACGCCGCCGCGCTCGGCATCGACGGCGTGCTGCTCGGCCCGGGGTGCAGCGACCCGTTGTACCGGCGCAGCGTGCGCGTCTCGATGGGGCACGTGCTGCGCGTGCCGTTCGCGTCGTTGCCAGACCTCGCCGAAGGCTTCGACCTGCTGCGCCACAACGGTTTCACGGTCGCCGCCCTGACCCCGCGTGCCGACGCGACCGGCCTGGCCGACGCCGGGCTGCGCGGGCGCAAGGTGGCCGTGCTGCTCGGTTCGGAGGGTCCCGGCCTCACCGAAGAGACCATCGCGGCGGCCGACGTGGCCGTCCGCATCCCCATGGCGGGCGGTGTCGACTCGCTGAACGTGGCGACGGCGGCCGCGATCGCCTTCTACGCGATCGCGTGAACCGCTAGGTTCTGACCGACCAGAGGAGGACGTTGGTGGAACTGCGGGTCCAGGACGGCAAGGCCGTGGTCGCGGGCCGCGACGACGCGGGCGAGCGGGAAGTCGACCCCCACGCCCTCCCGCTCGGCGCGGGCCTCGCCGACGCGTTGCACGAGTGGGCGAAGGTGGCCGACGCGGTGGCGCGCACCGACGCGCCGTCCGACGGCGCCGCGAGCGCCCTCGTGACCAGGCGCGGACGCCAGTTGGCCGGCCGGTTGGCCGCGGACATGCGCACAGCGGTCGAGTACACCGACCCGGTGACCGGTGAACTGGTCGTCGTCGACGCGCCCGCCGAGACCGACGCCGAACCCGAGTCGGTCGAGGAACCGGAGGCGGAAGCGCCGGCACCCCAGGAGGAGACCCCCTGGGGCACCGGCCTGACCGTCACGCTGATCGTCGCCGCCGTGGTGACGTTCACCGTGTACACCCTGTCCGTCGGCCTGGGTGAGACCAGCCAGTGGCTCGCGCTGCTGGCGAACGCCCTGGTGGTCGGCGGCATCGCCCCGTCCGTGTGGCTGGCCCGCAAGACGCCGGTGTGGCGGTGGGTCGCCTACGGCGTCGTCGCGGGTGTCCTCGCCGCCTGGCTCTCCCTCCTGCTGACCACCCTTCTCTAGCCCGTTACGCCAGGGACTCCCGCCAGGCGGTGTGCAGGGCGGCGAACCGACCACGCCCGTCGATCAGCTCCTCCGGCGTGCCGTCCTCCACCACCCGGCCGTCGGCGAGCACCAGCACCCGGTCGGCGATCATCACCGTCGACAGCCGGTGGGCGATGATGAACGCCGTCCGGTCGGCCAGCACGGTCTCCAGGGCGCGCTGCACCGCCCGCTCGGTCGGCACGTCCAGGCTGGACGTGGCCTCGTCCAGCACCAGCACCGCCGGGTCGGCCAGGAACGCCCGCGCGAACGCCACCATCTGCCGCTGCCCGGCCGAGAGCCGCCCGCCGCGCTTGCGCACGTCGGTGTCGTAGCCCTCGGGCAGCGCCCGGACGAACCGGTCCGCGCCGACCGCCAGCGCCGCCGCCTCGATCTCCTCCCGCGTCGCCGACGGCCGGCCCAGCGCGATGTTGTCCAGCACCGACCCGTCGAACAGGAAGTTCTCCTGCGTCACCATGACGACCGCGCGCCGCAGGTCCACGTCGGCCACGGACCGCAGGTCGACGCCGTCCAGCAGCACCGCGCCGGACGTCGGGTCGTAGAACCGGGCCACCAGCTTGGCCAGCGTGGTCTTGCCCGCGCCGGTCGCGCCGACCAGCGCCACGGTCTGCCCGGCGGGCACCGTCAGGTCGAACGCCGGCAGCACCACCGGCGTCGTGTCCGAGTACCGGAACCCGACCCGGTCGAACCGCACCGACCCGCGCACGTCGCCGAGCGGCGTCGGCTCGTCCGGTTCGGCCACCTCGGGCCGTTCCTCCAGCAGGCCGGAGATCTTCTCCAGCGCCGCCGTCGCCGACGCGTAGGCGTTGGCGAACATCGCGAGCTGGTCGAACGGGTCGTAGAACCGCCGCACGTACAGCGTGAACGCGGCCAGCACGCCCAGCTCCAGCTGCCCGTCCGCGACCCGCAGCGCGCCCCAGGCGAGGATCACCGCCAGCGACAGGTTGCCGATCACCCGCACCAGCGACGTGAACGCGGCCATCACGCCCATCGCGTCGGTGTTGGCGTCGCGGAACTTCCCGTTCAGCTCGCCCATGATCTTCTCGTTGCGGCGCTCCCGGCGGAACGCCTGCACCGCGCGGATGCCGTTCATGGTCTCCACGAACTGCACGATGATCTTCGCGATCGCGCCGCGGGTGCCCCGGTAGGCGCGGCCGGAGCGGCGGTTGAACCAGCGGGTGAGCAGGATCAGCGGCAGGAACCCGGACAGCACCACCAGCGCCAGCGGCACGTCCAGGTACAGCAGCACCACCGAGATGCCCAGCAGCGACAGGATCGAGGTGAAGAACCCGTCCAGGCCCTCCTCCACGAGGTCCTGCAACGAGTCGACGTCGCTGGTCAGCCGGGAGATCACCTTGCCGGACGTGTACTTCTCGTGGAACGACACGGACAGCCGCTGCACGTGCCGGAACACGCGTTCCCGCAGCACCAGCAGCATGTCCTGGCCGATCCGGCCGGTGAGCCGGACGAACGACCAGCGCAGCAGCGTCGCGGAGATCGCCACCGCCACGTACCCGCCCACGCACCACGCCAGGATGTCCGGCCGGCCGTCCAGCGCGGCCGGCACCCCGGCGTCGATGGCCACCGCGATCAGCAGCGGACCGGCCAGGTTGACCAGGTTCTCCGCCACCACGATCACCAGCGCGAGGATCGCCGCCCTGGTGTGCGGGCGGACCAGCTCGCCGAGCAGCCGCCGCGACCGGGCCTGCAACTTCACCCCGGTCGCGTAGTCCACGTCGACGTCTTCGGCGGCGACGCCCCGCCACGCTTCCTCGCCGCGCTCTTCGCCTTGCGCCGTCGGTTCGGTGGTCGTCACGCCGCCACCTCCTCATCCTCCATAGTGGACAGCAGATTCCGGTAGTCCTCGTTGTCCGCCAACAGTTGCGTGTGCGTGCCGGTGGCCGCGATCTTGCCGTCGACCAGCATCGCCACCCGGTCGGCCAGCTGCACCGTGCTCGGCCGGTGCGCGACGACCAGCGCCGTTACGCCCTTGAGCACGCGGCGCAGCGCGGCCTCCACCTCGGCCTCGGTGTGCACGTCCAAAGCGGACAGCGGGTCGTCCAGCACCAGCACCGCCGGGTGTCCGACGACCGCCCGCGCCAACGCCAGCCGCTGCCGCTGACCGCCGGACAGGGACAGGCCCTGCTCGCCGATCCGGGTGTCCAGGCCCCACGGCAGGGCGTCCACGAACTCCTCGGCCCGCGCCACCTTCAACGCCTCGCGGACCCGTTCCTCGCTGACGTCCTTCGCGCCCAGCGCCACGTTCTCGGTGACGCTCGCGGAGAACAGGATCGGCTCCTCGAACGCCGTGCCGACGACCCGGCGCAGCTCTTCGAGGTCCAGCTCGCGCACGTCCACGCCGTCGAGCGTGACGCGCCCGCCCGTGACGTCCGCCAGGCGCGGCACCAGCGCGGTGACCGTCGTCTTGCCCGAGCCGGTCGCGCCGACCAGCGCCACCGTCTCGCCCGGCCGGATGTCCAGGTCGACGCCGCGCAGCACCTCGTGCTCCGAGCCGGGGTGCCGGTAGCGGACGCCCTCGAACCGCACGTGCCCGCGCACCGGGGTGGTGGCGGGCCTGGGGTTCGCCGGGCTGGTCACGGTCACCTCGGCGTCGATCACCTCGAAGTACCGCTCCAACGCCGAGGCGGTCGAGTTCGTCTCCGCCAACAACCACCCGATCGAGTCGATCGGCCAGCGCAGGTAGGCGCTTACCGTGACGGCCGCGACAAGCGTGCCGACGGTGACCGTGCCGTTCGCGATGCCGACCGAGCCGAACGCCAGCTGACCCGCGATGCCCAGCTCGGGCAGCACGATCAGCACCGCCCACAGCCCGGCGAAGATCCGCACCTTGGCCAGCTCCGTGTCCCGCAGCTCGCGGGCCTGCCGGAGGAACCGCTTGGTCAGGTGCGGTCCGCGGCCGAACGCCTTCAGCACCCGGATGCCCAGCACCGACTCCTCGACCACGGTGGTCAGGTCGCCGGACTGGTCCTGCGCCCGGCGGGCGACGACCTTGAACTTCGACTCGAACAGGTACGACAGCGCGACCAGCGGCAGCGTGCTGGCCAGCACGATCAGGCCGAGCACCGGCGAGAGCCAGAACAGCACGCCGAGCCCGACCACCACGACCAGGCTGTTGACGACAAGGAAGATGACGGCGAAGCCGACGAACCGCCGCACCTGGGTCAGGTCGGTGGTGCCGCGGGACAGCAGCTGCCCCGATTGGTATCGGTCGTGGAAGGCCACTTGCAGATCTTGCAAGTGGTGGTACAGCTCGGCCCGCATCCGCGCCTCGACGTCCGACGCCGGTCCGGCGATCAGCTTGCGGCGGGCGTAGAACAGCGCCGCCTCGGCGCAGCCGAGCAGCACGATGACGCCGATGAGCAGCGGCAACGCGTCCAGGTCGCGGCCGGCGATCGGGCCGTCCACGATCTGTTGGGTGATCAGCGGGATCCCCAGCCCGCACATCATCGCGAGCATGGTGGCGACCATCCCGAGCACCACCGGTGTGCGCACGGGTTTGAGGTACGGCCACAGCCTGCGCAGTGTCGCGGCTGTGGAAGTACGTTCTTCCGACACGAGTCCCCCTCCGGTCCACCATGACGGTACGAAGGTGGACCGACAATCGGCATCCGGTTTTCCCTCGTCCGACCCTGCAAGCTCGACATAGGTGGAGGTCAAGATGGAGGTGCGGTTCCTGCGCGCCGAGCCGACCATGGCGTTCCCGCGCGGCAGGCTCCTGGCGGTGCGCGGAGGGCGGTTGCACGTGCTCGCGCCGGACGGCTGGGACGTGCTGGGCGGCGTCCGGCCCGAAGGCGCGCGGCCGGTCAGCCGGGACGACGCGGCCGAGTGGTGCCGGTTCGAGGGGTTCGACGAAGCGGTGCTGGACGCCGTCCCGTCACCCGAATAGCTACTTCTTGCGCAGCATGGTCGGCGCGGTGATCAGCCCGGCCGCGCCGTAGCTGACGCCCGCGAACAGGGTAAGCACGGTCCACTGGTCGCCGAGGTCGGCGAACTGCTCGGGCAGCTTGAAGTAGTGCGCGAGGCCCAGCAGGATCGGCCCGGTCAGGATGATCGGCCACACCGGGCGGACCTTCAGCAGCCACAGCACCGGCCCGGCCAGCAGCGCGCTGAGCAGCAGCGCGACCGGCAGCCCGATCACGATCAGCAGGATGAACGCGCCCAGGCTGGTCTCGTTGACGACCCGGTCCAGCAGCCCGGCGCGGTAGGCCCAGATCCAGGCGATGAGCAGCCCGGACCCGACGGCGGCCGACACCAGGACGCGCACGAGCACCTTGAACGCGAAGCCGCCTGCGGTGGTCCCCGGGGTGTCAGTCACGGGCAGAAGTGTGGCCGACCGGGTGCCGTGCTGTCACCGGGGCTGCCAGCACGAACCCGATGACACCGGCCGCGACCGCCCCGGCGGGCACCGACACCCACACGGTCAGCAAGGTGAGCACGGCGGTGAACGTCACGCCGACCGCCGCGAACCCGAGCGGCCGGTCCTGACGGGCGGCCTTCAGCACGATCCAGCCGATCAGCACGCCCACCACCAGGCTGATCGGCATCGCGAACAGGCCCATCGCCAGGCAGTCCCAGTCGTCCTTCGAGCAGATCGCCCCGGACGCGATCAGCTCCCGCAGCCCCCACCAGGCCGCGCCCAACCCGGCGCCCAGCACCGCCCCGACGATCACCCGTCCCAGCATGACGCCCGGTTACCCCCTTGATCACTCCCGGTAAACCGCTCACGCCGCGAGCAGTGCGGCCAGCAGGAACGACACCGCGCCCAGCAGCACCGCCCAGGGTGAGAACGGGATGTCCCGCAGTGCCGTGATCACGCCGAGCACCAACGCCACCACGACGCCCGCAGCCGCCGTGACGCCCGGCCGGTCGATCTGCCGCTGGTCCAGCACGAACCAGGCCGCGAGCCAGCTCACCATCGCCCACACCGGCGCGAGCAGCACTACGGCGATCTCGCAGCCGAGGAAGCTGGGGTCGCAGCTGGGCGTCAGGGCGAGGTAGAGGAGCCACCAGCCGAGGCCGAGGACCGCGCCCAGGCCGGTGACCCAGACGACCCGCCGCGTCAGTTCCCCCATGCGAGTGATGTTCGAGCACGGCCCGGGGCGGTGTCTTGAGTACTCCTACGCAAACAGGGCCCCCGCTTCGGCGGAGGCCCTGCCCTGCGATCCGTGCTGCGATCCGTGCTGCCGCGATCTCTCCCGGCTCAGCCGCGGTTGGAGCGGACGCCCAGCAGGACGTCTTCCCACGACGGCACGATCGGGTGGTTCTTCTTGCCGCGCTTGGGCGGCGCTTCCTTGCGGGCCGGCTGCTTGGCCCCGGCTCCGGCCCCGGTCCCGGCAGCGGGCTGCTGCTGCTGGGGCGGCGCCGTCGGCTCCTCGGCCACCGGTGCGGGTTCCGGCTCCACCACGGGCAGCGGCTCCGGAGCGGGGGGAGGCTGCGGCGCCGGCTCCTGCGCGAGGATCTCCGGCTCGTCCAGCTTCTCCAACCTCTCCAGCTCCAGCGCCTGGCGGGCCAGCTGGGTCACCGGCCGGACCGTGCGCAGCGTCCGGTTGGGGTTCGGGTCCATGAGTTCCATGGCGCCGTCGTCCAACGCGGTCACCGTGCCGCCCTGCGCGCCGGGGTGGAACGCCCAGTGCGCCAGGTTGTCCGACCTGCCCGCGGTCCAGTGCAGCTGGACGACCCACCGGCCGTCCTCACCGCGCCACGAGTCCCAGCTCACGTCGGCGTACTCCTGGCCGCGCAGGCCGAAGGAGTGCGCGACGACCTCGCCGAGCGTCTGCACGTCAGGCCCGTCCTCGCGGACGGGGTGCGCGCGCTGCGCCAGCTCCGCCGTGCGCGACCGCTCCAGCAGCACCGGGTACGCGTACCGCTCCACCCGGTGGGCCGGAATGCCCGCCGCCGCCGCGACTTGCGCGACGGATTCGCCGGCGCGGATCCGCGCCTGGATCTCCCGTGGCCGCATCTGGCTCTCCACCTCGATCTCGATCTGGCCGAGTCGGGTGAGGTCGCCGCGCGCCGCCGCGCGCAGCCGTTCATCAGCCGGGAGCGCGAAGCGCTCGCCGCGATCCGGGTCCTCTAGGATGACGGTCTTGCCGTCGTCTTCGAGCCCGATGACTCGCAACGCTCGCATCATGGCCTCCCGGATGACTCACCTCGCCAGGTACTGACGTTAATGCGGCGCGCCGCCTTGACGCGGGAGACTCGCCGTGTTCACCGATATCTTCATGTGATCTTGCCGTATGTCGGCGGTGTCCGCACGTCCGTTACCGGAAGGTTCACCTCGACCGCCGGCCCGCCGTCCGGATGGCCTGCGCGGTGACGGCGCCCTGGTGGGCGTGCGCGATGGACCGGACGACGGACAGGCCGAGGCCCGCGCCGGGCGTGCCGGCGCCGCGCAGCCGCCGGAACGGCTCGAACAGGCCCGGCACCACGTCATCGGGCAGGACGGGGCCGGTGTCGGCCACGATGAGCGCGGGCCGGCCGTGCGCGCGAACCTGGACCGACACGTTGCCTCCCGGGTAGTCGTGCAGGACCGCGTCGCGCACGAGGTTGACCACCATGTGCATGAGCAGCACGTGGTCGCCGGGGACCTCCAGCGGCTCCAGGTCGCTGCCGAAGTACAGGCCCTCGCCGAGTGCGGCTTCCCGAAGTGCCTGGTCGACCAGCAGGGTCGAACCGCACCGGGTCGCGCCGGGACAGGCAGCGGTCGCTGCGGGCGAGCAGCAGCAGGCCGTCGATCAGCCGTTCGGAGCGGGCGTTGGTGGCGAGCAGGTGCGCGGTCGCGGTGATCTCGTGCAGCGGCTCCAGCACCCGGCCGGCCATCAGCCGGCCGACGACCCCGGCGAGCCAGTCCTGGCCCGCCGTGGTGCCACTGCCCGCCCTGCTCGGCGGGGTGGGGTGGGGTGGCGATGGTGGTCGGGGCCGTCGCCGGCGCCTACCCCGCCATGCCGGCGCCTACCCCGCCATGCGGGCGGCCCGCCTGTCACTCACCGAAGCGCTCGCGTAGCACCCGCCTGAAAAACACTGCGGGCCTGAAAAACACTGCGGGGCCCGCCAACCGGCAGGCCCCGCAGTGGGAAACACAGCAGTACGAGACAGAGCTCAGAGCTTCGACACGACCCAGTCGACGGCCTTGGTCAGCGTGCTCACGTCGGTCGGCTCGACCGCCGGGAACATCGCCACCCGCAGCTGGTTGCGGCCCAGCTTGCGGTACGGCTCGACGTCCACGATCCCGTTGGCGCGCAACACCTTCGCCACCGCGGCGGCGTCCACCGAGTCGTCGAAGTCGATGGTGCCGACGACCTGCGAGCGGTGCGCCGGGTCCGCCACGTACGGCGACGTGTACGAAGTGGACTCGGCCCACGAGTACAGCCGCGACGACGAGTCGGCGGTGCGCTCCACGGCCCACGACAGGCCGCCGTTGCCGAGCATCCACTCGATCTGGTTGTTCATCAGGAACAGCGTGGCCAGCGACGGCGTGTTGTACGTCTGGTCCTTCGTGGAGTTGTCCAGCGCCGTGGTCAGCGACAGGAACTCCGGCACCCAGCGGCCCGACGCGCCGATCTCCGCGACGCGCTCCAGCGCGGCCGGCGACATGAGCGCGATCCACAGCCCGCCGTCGGAGGCGAAGCACTTCTGCGGCGCGAAGTAGTAGACGTCGAAGTCCGACGCGTCGACCGGCAGGCCGCCCGCGCCGGAGGTGGCGTCGATGGCGACGAGCGCGCCGTCGGACCCGGCGGGCCGGGCCACGGGCACCGCGACACCGGTCGACGTCTCGTTGTGCGCCCAGCCGACCAGGTCGGCGCCCTCGGCGTAGGCGATCTCGGGCGCGCTGCCCGGGTCGGCCTTGACCACGATCGAGTCACCCAGGAACGGCGCGTCCGAGGTGACCTTCGCGAACTTCGACGAGAACTCGCCGTACGTGAAGTGCTGGGCGCGCTCACGCACGAGACCGAACGCGGCGGCGTCCCAGAACGCGGTCGTGCCGCCGTTGCCCAGGACCACCTCGTAGCCCTCGGGCAGCGAGAACAGCTCCCGCAGCCCGGCGCGCACCGAGCCGACCAGGGACTTCACCGGCTTCTGCCGGTGGGACGTGCCCATCAGCGCGGCGCCGTCGGCCGCGAGGGCCGCCAGGGCCTCGGGACGGACCTTGGAGGGCCCGCAGCCGAACCTGCCGTCGGACGGCAGCAGGTCGGAGGGCAGGACCAACGTGGTCGGGTCGGCGGTCTGGGTCATCGCGAAGCCTCCGGTTACCGGGGAGGGGGACGGCACGACCGGCGCCGTTGCCGGGCCTTCAGTGTTGCAGCCGAGTGGCCGGGCGGTGACAGCCGGGTGTCGCTGGTCACGCCACGCGGGGTGGAAACAACCTGCTTGTCAGGCGATCTCGTCCCAACCCTCCACCTCGGACGGCTTGCGCGGGCCCGGTCCGATGTACTTCGCGGCCGGTCGGACCAGCCGGCCGGTGCGCTTCTGCTCCAGGATGTGCGCCGACCACCCGGCGGTCCGGGCGCAGGTGAACATCGCGGGCATCATGTGCGGCGGCACCTCGGCGAAGTCCAGGATCACCGCGGCCCAGAACTCGACGTTCGTCTCGATCGCCCGGTCCGGCCGGCGTTCCCGCAGCTCGGCCAGCGCGGCCTGCTCCAGCGCGTCGGCCGCCTCGTAGCGGGTCGCGCCCAGCTCCAGGCACGTCCGCCGCAGCACCCGCGCCCGCGGGTCCTCCGCCCGGTACACCCGGTGGCCGAAGCCCATCAGCCGCTCGCCCCGGTCGAGGATGCCCTTCACGAACCCGCGCGCGTCGCCGGTCCGCTCGACCTCCTCGATCATCGGCAGCACCCGCGCCGGGGCGCCGCCGTGCAGCGGGCCGGACATGGCGCCGATCGCGCCCGACATGGCCGCCGCGACGTCCGCCCCGGTGGAGGCGATCACCCGGGCGGTGAACGTGGAGGCGTTCAGCCCGTGCTCGGCGGCCGACACCCAGTAGGAGTCCAGTGCCTTGACGTGCGCCGGGTCCGGCTCGCCGCGCCACCGGGTCAGGAACCGCTCGGTGACGGTGGCGCACTCGTCGATCCGGCGCTGCGGCACGGCGGGCCGGCCGATGCCCCGCGCGGACTGCGCCGCGTACGACAGGGCCATCACGGACGCCCGCGCCAGCTCTTCGCGCGCCTGCTCGTCGGTGATGTCCAGCAGCGGCTGGTAGCCCCAGATCGGCGCCACCATCGCCAGCGCGGCCTGCACGTCCACCCGCACGTCACCGGTGTGCACCGGGATGGGGAACGGCTCGGCCGGCGGCAGGCCGGGGCCGAACCGCCCGTCGACCAGCAGCGCCCACACGTTGCCGAAAGTGACCTGACCGGCCAGGTCCTCGATGTCCACGCCCCGGTAGCGCAGGGCGCCACCGTCGCGGTCCGGTTCGGCGATCTCGGTGCGGAAGGCGACCACGCCCTCTAGACCTGGTCGGAAGCCGTCGTCCTCGGTCTGCACCACGCTGTGCGCTCCTTCTCCGCGAAAGTGAAGAGTTGGAGAAACCTTGCTCCCCAAGAGACTCCCTGGCAATCGCGGGTGCGCGTGTCGTCGGTCACGATCAAGGAACCGATTCAGAGCGAAAGTGATCGTTAAGGCCTTGTTTCGGCTCGGCGATCCCGGGGGTTTCCCGTGGTAGACCACCGCCATGCACCTGACGCCGCACGAGCGGGACAAGTTGCTGGTCCACGTCGCGGCCGACGTCGCCCGCAGGCGGCTGGAGCGCGGCGTCACGCTGAACTACCCGGAAGCGGTGGCCCTCATCACCGACCACGTGCTCGAAGGCGCCCGGGACGGACGCACGGTGAGCGAGCTGATGGACAGCGGGCGGCACGTCCTCACGCGCGCCCAGGTGCTCGACGGCGTGCCCGAGATGATCGAGTCCGTGCAGGTCGAGGCGACCTTCCCGGACGGAACGAAACTGGTGACCGTGCACCACCCGATCGTGTGAACCCGGTCGGCGGAGCGGAGGAGGTCGGATGAGCACGATCGTGCCGGGCGAGATCGTCACCGGTGACGAGCCGGTCGAGCTGAACCCGGGCCGCCCGCGCACCACGCTGGTCGTGGTCAACGCCGCGGACCGCCCGGTGCAGGTCGGCTCGCACTACCACTTCGCCGCGGCCAACCCCGGGCTGGAGTTCGACCGCGAGGCCGCGTGGGGCAAGCGGCTGGACATCCCGGCGGGCACGGCGGTCCGGTTCGAGCCGGGCGTCGAACGCGAGGTCACCCTGGTCCCGCTGGCCGGCGCGCGCCGGGTGCCCGGTCTGCGCCCCGAGTGGGCGGGAGAGCTGGACAGATGACCCACATCAGCCGCAGCCGCTACGCCGAACTGCTCGGCCCGACCACCGGCGACAAGATCCGGCTCGCCGACACCGACATCCTGATCGAGGTCACCGAGGACCGCAGCCGCGGCGCGGGCGCCGGCGACGAGGTGATCTTCGGCGGCGGCAAGGTGGTCCGCGAGTCGATGGGCCAGGGCGTCGCCACCAGGGCGGAGGGCGCGCCGGACCTCGTCATCACGGGCGCGGTCGTGCTCGACCACTGGGGCGTGGTGAAGGCGGACATCGGCGTGCGCGACGGCCGGATCGTCGGCATCGGCAAGGCCGGCAACCCGGACACCATGGACGGCGTCGACCCGGAGCTGGTCATCGGCCCCGGCACGGAGATCGTCTCCGGCAACGGGAAGATCCTCACCGCCGGCGGCATCGACTGCCACGTGCACTTCATCTGCCCGCAGATCGTGGACACCGCGATCGCGTCCGGCCTGACCACGCTGATCGGCGGCGGCACCGGCCCGGCGGAGGGCACGAAGGCCACCACGGTCACGCCCGGCTCGTGGAACCTGGGCCGGATGCTCGCGTCGATGGACCACATGCCGGTGAACGTCCTGCTGCTGGGCAAGGGCAACACGACCCGCGAGGACGCGCTGCGCGAACAGCTCCGGGGCGGGGCGGGCGGTTTCAAGCTGCACGAGGACTGGGGCACCACGCCCGCCGCGATCGACGCCTGCCTGCGCGTCGCCGACGAGTCCGGCGTGCAGGTCGCCATCCACACCGACACGCTGAACGAGGCCGGTTTCGTCGAGTCCACCCTGGACGCCATCGCCGGCCGGTCGATCAACGCCTACCACTCCGAGGGCGCGGGCGGCGGGCACGCGCCGGACATCATCCAGGTGGTGTCCGAGCCGAACGTGCTGCCGTCCTCGACCAACCCGACCCGCCCGCACACCGTCAACACGCTCGAAGAACACCTCGACATGCTGATGGTCTGCCACCACCTCAACCCGTCCGTGCCCGAGGACCTGGCGTTCGCGGAGAGCCGCATCCGGCCGACCACGATCGCGGCCGAGGACATCCTGCATGACATGGGCGCGATCTCCATGATCAGCTCGGACGCGCAGGCGATGGGCCGGGTCGGCGAGGTCATCATCCGCACCTGGCAGACCGCGCACGTGATGCAGCGGCAGCGCGGCGAAATGGCGGACAACCTGCGCGCCCGCCGTTACGTGGCCAAGTACACGATCAACCCCGCCATCGCGCACGGCATCGACCACGAGGTCGGCTCGGTGGAGGTCGGCAAGCTGGCCGACCTGGTGCTGTGGGAGCCCAAGTTCTTCGGCGTCCGGCCGGCGCTCGTGCTCAAGGGCGGGTTCATCGCGCACGCCGCGATGGGTGACGCGAACGCGTCCATCCCCACCCCGCAGCCCGTCTTCGCCCGACCGATGTTCGGCGCGTACTCGGCGGCGCGCAGCAGCGTGCACTTCGTTTCGCAGCAAGCGATCGACGCGGATCTGGCGGACATGCTGCGGTTGGCCCGGCCGCTTGCGCCGGTGGGCAACACGCGCGGCGTGACCAAAGCGGACATGGTGCTCAACGACGCGATGCCCCACGTCAAAGTGGACCCGGACAGCTTCGCCGTGCGCATCGACGGCGACCTGGTCGAGCCGCGGCCGGTGGCGGAACTGCCGATGGCCCAACGCTACTTCCTGTTCTGATGAACCTCGTGGCGCTGATGCTCGCGGACTCCCGCTACCCCGGCGGCGGGCACGTCCACTCGGGCGGGCTGGAGGAGGCCGTCGCACGGCGGGCGGTCACCGACGAGAAGTCGTTGCGGTCGTTCCTGATCGGCAGGCTGCGCACGGCGGGGGCGTTGAGCGCGGTGTTCGCGTCCGCCGCCACCCGCGGCCGGTACGCGGAGCTGGATGCCGAGTTGGACGCCCGCACGCCGTCGCCCGCCCAGCGGAACGCGTCCCGCGTGCAGGGGCGCGGGATCGCCCGTGCGGCGCGGAAAGCGTGGCCGTCACCCGCGTTGGCCGAACTGCTCGCCGGCACGCCACGGCCGCACCACCCGGTGATCGTCGGCGTGCTCGTGGGCGACCCGTTCCAGGCCGCGCAGGTCGTTGCGTACCACGCGGTGACCGGGCCGGCGACGGGCGCGGTCCGGCTGCTCGGCCTGGACCCGTTCGGGGTGAACGCGGTCCTGGCCCACCTCGCGCCCGACATCGACGCGGTGGCGGGCATGGCGGCCGACCACGCCGACACCCCGCCCGAAGACCTGCCCGCGCCGAGCGCTCCCGGCCTCGACCTGCTGGCCGAGGCGCACGACCGCCACCACTCGGAAGAGGTGCGTCTCTTTGTCAGCTGACCACGTGCACCCGGTGAACTTCGACCCCGCCGACGCCGGCCACGACCCGCACCACGCGCACGACCACGAGCACCGCGCGATCCGGTTGGGCATCGGCGGCCCGGTCGGCAGTGGCAAGACCGCGTTGACCGCCGCGCTGTGCCGCGCGCTGACCGATCCGTCCCGGGGCGACAGCGTCAACCTCGCCGTCGTCACCAACGACATCTACACCACCGAGGACGCCGACTTCCTGCGTGCCGCGGGTGTGCTCGACGCCGACCGGATCGAGGCCGTGCAGACCGGCGCGTGCCCGCACACCGCGATCCGTGACGACATCACCGCCAACCTGGACGCGGTGGAGCTGCTGGAACACCGGTTCCCCGGCCTGGAACTGGTGATCATCGAGAGTGGCGGCGACAACCTGACCGCGGTGTTCAGCCGCGGCCTGGTGGACCGGCAGGTGTTCGTGGTGGACGTGGCCGGCGGCGACAAGGTGCCTCGCAAGGGCGGCCCCGGCGTCACCACGGCCGACCTGCTGGTGATCAACAAGACCGACCTCGCGCCGTTCGTCGGAGCCGACCTCGGCGTCATGACGGCCGACGCCCACCGGATGCGCGGCGACCTGCCGGTGATCAGTCAGTCCCTTGTGGACACACCGGACGCGCCCGAGGTGGCCGACTGGGTCCGCGCGCAGCTCCGGTGAGAGCACGGGCCCACCTCACGGTGGAACGCGATCCGCGAGGGCGAACCGTCGTGCGGGAGATGCGGTCGATGGCGCCGCTGCGCCTGGTGCCGACCCGGTCGAGCCGTCAGGGGCCGGCCCTCGTCCACCTGGTCAGCGCGGTCACCGCTCCGCTGGGCGGTGACGACCTGGAACTGCACGTCCGCGTCGGACCGGGCGCGGCGCTGGAGCTGCGCGGGGTCGCCGCGACGCTCGCGCTGCCCGGCCAACACCCCGGCCGCAGCCGTGCGCTCGTCCACGTCGAACTCGCCGAGGGCGCGTCGCTGGCCTACCTGCCGGAGCCGACCGTCGTCACCGCGCGTGCGTGCCATGAAGCGGTGTTCCGCGCACGGATGGCTGAAGACGCACGACTGCGCATGCGCGAGATCCTCGTCCTGGGCAGGGTGAACGAGCGGTCCGGTTCGCTCGACACCACGGTGGACGTCCGCCGCGGAGGTGCGGTGAAGACCCCGGTGATAAAGCAGACAACTCGCCTTGGAACGCCCGAAGTGGACGAAAGCCCGGCCGGTCTTGCGGGACGGCGGGTGCTCGGCACCGAGCTCCTGTGCTGGGGCGACGACCTGCCGGGAGCGGTCTCAGGCGACTGGTGGTCGCTGGTCCCGCTGGCGAACGGCGGCAGCCTGACGACCGCCGTGGCCGACGACGCGGTGACCGTCGAACACGCGCTCGACGCGGCGTTCGCCCGCCATCCCGGATCGGGTGACCCATCTGACTCGATCTCGTATTCGATTCCGAGCGACGGGTCACACGGATAGTCACGGATCGGGTGGCGGTCATCACCGTGCGGGCGGTTTCGCACCGGGCGGGAAACCCGTACGGTCGCTGGATCGCTAGGTGCCACAAGTGCCTTGGCCAGGCCGAAGTACGCTCCGGGAGGTCGGGATGTCGGAGACGACGAACATCGCGTTGCCGTCGATGCGCGTGTCCTACGAACATGGCTCGCTCACAGAGAGCGACCTGGCGGCCAATTGGCACGAACAGCTACAGCTGTGGTTGGACCAGGCGGCGGGCGCGGGTCTGCCCGAGCCGAACGCGATGGTCCTCGCGACCGCCGACCCCGAGGGTCGCCCGTCGTCCCGCACCGTGCTCGCGAAGGCGCTGGACGAGCGGGGCGTGGTGTTCTTCACCAACTACACGTCGGCGAAGAGCCACGACCTGATGGCCACCCGGTACGCGTCGGCCACGTTCCCGTGGTTCGCGATGCAGCGGCAGGCGCACGTGCGCGGCACGGTCGAGAAGGTCGGTCCCGCCGAGACCGCGCGGTACTGGGAGAGCCGGCCGCGTGGCTCGCAGATCGGCGCCTGGGCGTCACCGCAGTCCAGGGTGGTCGGCGGACGGTCTACTTTGGACAGTGCGCTGCACAAGATCGAGCGGCAGTTCGCCGACTCGGAGCGGGTACCCGTGCCGCCCCACTGGGGTGGCTGGCGGATCCGGCCCGAGGAGGTCGAGTTCTGGCAGGGCCGGCGCGACCGGATGCACGACCGCCTCCGCTTCCGCCTCGGCCGGGACGGCTGGGAGATCCAGCGGATCGCCCCCTAGAGGAATGCCGGCTAGCCGCGGCGCAACAGGATGACGTGATCGGCCTCCGCCACCACTCGATGCGTGGCGGAGGCCGTTTTCACGAGCCGGGCTTCCTCGTCGGCCCGGACCGGCCAGCCGGTGGGTTGGGACACGACCAGCCACTCGGCGTCGAGCACGCGAGGGAACAGGGACACCCGGCACCGGCCGGTGAGGTGCGGAGCGAGGCGGTTCGACGCGGCGACGTGGGCGTTGTCGGGGATCATCGCCAGGATCTCCGTCGTCCTCGCGCGCTGGGCCTCGTTCCAGGTGGGCTGGTGCGCGGGCCGCAGGAGCAGGACGAGCGTGAAGGCCGCCGTCACCACGGCGGAAACCCGGACTCGGCGCGGGTTCGCGGTCACGAACGCGATGAAGACCACGGGCATGAGCACGGCGCTGTAGTGGTGCTCGATGCCCCAGTGCGCCGGGTTGCCGGACGCGAACCGCCAGGCCAGCGTGGGCAGCGCCACGACGAGCAGCGGCGACCGCGCGGCCAGGAAGCCGGTCGGCGCGAGCAGCGCGAACACCGTGAGCAGGCGCAGCCAGCCCAGGCCGCTCGTCTCCGCCAACTGTCCCCAGTACGGGTAGTCGCCCGCCGGGTTGACCGCCGGCAGCACCGCGAACACGACCACGGCGAACGCCGAGACCCCGAATGCCGCGACCGCCCAGCCGTGCCGGACACCGCGCCACACCAGGTAGAGGCCGATCGCGGCGACCGTCAGGCCGAGGTCTTCCTTGACCAGCACGAGGGGCAGCGCCCAGGCGATCGACCGGCGCCATTGCTCACGGGCCAGGGCCTCCAGCGAGAACGCCAGCAGCGGCACGGCGAACGCCACCTCGTGGAAGTCGAACGCCACGGTGTTGTGCAGGCCCCACGACAGCCCGTACGCCACGCCGACGACGACGCCACGGCGACCGAGCCGGTCCACCGCGAACCGCGTCACCGGGATCGCCGACGCGGCCAGCAGCAGCGCCTGTGCGACCAGCAACGTCTCCGCGCGCGGTGCGATGGCGTAAGGCAAGGCGAGCAAGGCGAGGACGGGGTGGAAGTGGTCGCCGAGGAGGGGGAAGTCGGGGCCTTTCAGGTCGGCCGTCGGCCACCGCCCGGCGTTGTAGGAGCGCACCGCCTGCTCGAAGATGCCCAGGTCGAACCCGGTGGTCTGGAACGAGTGGTGCCGCACGAGCGCGTACGAGGTGTAGAGGACGGCCAAGCCGAGCGCGACCGCGTACGCCGGTCGGACGGTGGTCCTGGTTCGGGTGTCGAGCGTTCGCGTGTTCAGCGTTCGGGTGTCGAGCACGGCCGCAGCGTCGGCCGGTCACGCTGAACCAGACCTGAAGCCACCTGAAGAACCCTTCAGGCGAGGGGCAGCCGGACGGCAACCACCGTGCCCCGGTCGCTGCCCTCGATCACGACCGTGCCGCCGTGGGCACGTGCGCCGTCGCGCACGATCGCCAACCCGAGCCCGGCGCCGCCCTCGTCCCGCGCACGGCCCTCGTCGAGCCGCACGAACGGCTCGAAGACCCGTTCGCGGTCGGCTTCGGGGATGCCCGGCCCGTCGTCCGCGACGCGCAGCACGGCCGTTTCGCCTTCGACCGTCACGGACACGTCCACCTGCGACGACGCGTGCCGTTCGGCGTTGGAGAGCAGGTTGCGCAGCACCCGTTCCAGGTGCGTCCGGTCGCCGGTCACCTCGATCGGTCCCGGCACGCCGGCCAGTCCCGCCAGGTCGACGCGTTCGACGGCGCGGTGTTCGACGGCGCGGTGTTCGGCGGCACGGTGTTCGAGGCGGGCGAGGAACAGCAGGTCGGTGACGACGGACTGCATCCGGTCGAGGTCGAGCACGGTGTTCTCGGCGGTGCGCCGCCAGTCGATCCGGTCGGGGTGGGCGAGCAGCACTTCGAGTTGGGTGCGTGCCGAGGCGAGCGGTGTGCGCAACTCGTGCGAGGCGTCCGAGGTGAACCGCCGCTGCCGGTCGAGCGCGGCGTTGAGCCGGACGAACGTGTCGCTCGTGGTGGTCGTGAGCCAGGCCAGCGCGCCGATCAGCAGCGCGGCGGCCGGGACCAAGGTCTGGAACAGCTCCCGGACGCCGTCCACAGCGGTCCGGTCGACGTCGCCGATCGGCGCGGCCACGCGGACGTCGTAGTGCTCGGTGACGACGGTGGCGACCCGGACCTCCAGCACGTTGCCGTCACGCCGGAGGGACGGCGGCACGCAGTCGTGCGGGGTGTCGGGCAGGTAGACCAGGGTCGTGTTCTGCTTCAGCACCCGCGATGGACCCGACAGGCTGCCTAGGTGGACGGGGGACTGGGTCGGAGGACAGCTCGCGACCACGTTGTACTGCCGGTCCGCCACCTCGAACGGCCCGATGGCGGCGCCCGTCGACCGCACCGCCGCGAGGTCGCCGGTGGCCACGACCACCCCGGCCAGCCGGTCGGCGCCCTCCTTCGCGCGTGCGTCGGCGTCGGCGATGATCTGCCGTTCGACCTGGAGCTCCATCTGCTGGACCAGCCACGCCGCGCCGGCCGCCAGCAACGCGCCGGCGACCACGGCGGCGGCGACCGCGATCCGGACCCTATCCACGGGCCACCACGTACCCCGCGCCGCGGACCGTGCGGATGACGTCGCGGCCCAGCTTGCGCCTGATCGAGCTGACGTAGACCTCGACCAGGTTGGGGTCCGGCGTGGACGCGAAGTCCCACAGCCCTTCCAGCAGCGCGGCCTTGCTCACCACCTCGCCCGGCCGGGACAGCAGGAACGACAGGACGCTGAACTCCTTGACCGACAACGGCACCGGCACGCCGCCCGACCGGCACTCGCGCCGGCCCAGGTCCAGCTCGACGTCCCCGGCCCGCAGCACGCTCGGCCGGGACGACCCGCCACGCCGGATCAGCGCCCGCAGCCGGGCCAGGAAGACGACGTAGGAGAACGGCTTGGAGAGGAAGTCGTCGGCGCCGGTGTCCAACGCCTCGGCCTCGTCCAGCTCGCCGTCCTTGGCGGTGAGCATGAGGATCGGCGTCGAGTCGCCGGCCGTCCGTAATCGGCGGCACACGCGGTAGCCGTTCAGGCCGGGCAGCAGGATGTCCAGCACGATCGCCGCGTAGGCGTGCTCGGAGGCCATCCACAGCCCGTCCGTCCCGCTGAACGCGAGGTCGACCGCGTACCCCTCGGCCTCCAGCCCGGCTTTCAGGGACTCGGCCAACCGAACCTCGTCCTCGACCACGAGCAGTCGCACACCGTGCACCTTACGGGCGTGCCCTGTTCCACGTCTCGGGAAAGCAGGTTGTTAGTTGCCGTACGCTAACGACCGTGCGGAGAGTGCTGGGGAAGATCGCCATGGACACCCGTCCGCTGAAGGTCGTGGCGTTCCGGCGGCTGTGGCTGTCGACCGTGGTCACCGCCATCGGCAGCCAGCTGACCGCGGTGGCCGTGCCGAAGCAGGTGTACGACCTGACCGGGTCGTCGGCGTGGGTCGGTGTGTCGGCGGGTGTGGCGCTGGTGCCGTTGCTGATCTTCGGCCTGTACGGCGGCGCGATCGCGGACGTCGTGGACCGGCGCAAGCTGCTGGTCGTCACCAACACCGGTATCGCGGTGACGTCGGTGCTGCTGTGGGTGCAGGCGGCGCTGCACGTGGACTCGGTGTGGCTGGTGATCGCCCTGCTCGGTCTGCAACAGGTCTTCTTCGCCGTGAACGCCCCCGCCCGCACCGCGTCCATCGCCCGCCTCGTGCCCGCGGACCAGATCCCGGCCGCCGTGGCGCTGGGTGCGACGGTGATGATGTTCGGCGGCGTCTTCGGCCCCATGCTCGCCGGCATGCTGATGCCGGTGGTCGGCCTGTCGACGCTGTACCTGGCTGATGCGATCGCCCTGACGTTGACGATCTGGGCGGTCTGGAAACTCCCGCCGCTGCCGCCGTTGAGCGGCACGATTCGGCGTGCGGGCGTGCGGGACGTCGTCGACGGGTTCAAGTACCTGGCGTTGCAGAAGATCGTGATGGCGAGCTTCCTGCTGGACATCATCGCGATGGTGTTCGGCATGCCGCGGGCGCTGTTCCCGGAGATGGCGGAGACCACGTTCGGCGACCCGGCGGGCGGCGGCCTGGCACTGGGACTCCTGTTCGCCGCCATGCCGCTGGGCGCGATGCTGTTCGGCCTGACCTCGGGCTGGACGTCCCGCGTGCGACGGCACGGCATGGGCGTGGTCTACGCGATCGTGGCGTGGGGCCTGGCGGTGATCGGGTTCGGCCTGTCGAACGCCCTGTGGCTGGCCGTGGTGTTCATGGCCATCGGCGGCGCGGCGGACATGACCAGCATGGTGTTCCGCAGCGCGATCCTCCAGACTGCCGCGCCGGACGACATGCGCGGCCGGATGCAGGGCGTGTTCATCGTGGTGGTGGCGGGCGGGCCGCGGTTGGCGGACCTCCTCCACGGCACCACGGGCGCGCTGATCGGCCCCGGCACCGCCACCGTGCTCGGCGGTGTCCTGGTGGTCGTGGCCACGGGTCTGGCCGTCGCGATGATCCCGGCGATCCGGCGTTACCGCTTCAAGCCGGAAGGTGCTGAACTGGCGGGGTGATCACCTACGACCGCCGGGCGTTCGCCAAGGCGTTCCTCGACGCGCATCCGGACGCCAAGGACGGCTACTACTACAGCCAGCCGTACAACACTGCGCTGCGGGAGCACCGGCAACGGGTGTTGGACGGCTTGCAGAACCTGTTCGGCGTCACGCTCGACTTCGACGGCGTGCCCGACCACAAGCCCCTGTTCATGCTGTTCCGCAGCACCGCCAACTCCTACCTCAAGATCACCGCGCCGGGTGACGGGTTCGGGGAGGCGGGGCTGATCTACCGGCAGTTGGCCGAGGCCGGGGTGGAGCAGCGGGTCGACGGCGCGCTGGGAGAGATCCGCGCGTGCAACGACCGTTCGCGCGAGGCCCACCTCGACGTCCTGGAGACGCTGATCGCGGCGTTCCTGGGCGACCGCGCCGGGACGACCGTGACGTCGGCCGACCTGGCCGCCATCGGCGTGGACGACACCGCCGCGCCGAACTCGTCGGGCTACGACCTGTGGGAGGACTACTGAGCCCGCAGGAACCGCGCCCAGGAGGCGACGGGGAACGCGATGATCGGCGCGGGGTTCTTGGAATCCCGCGCCGCCACCCGCTTGCCGACCAGTGCCACCTCGACACAGTTGGCACTGCTGGCACTGCGAGAACTCTTACGCCACAGGGTCATGCGCCCATGGTTTCACGCGAGGCCCTTCAAGTAAGCCGCCGTTTCGTCGACGCTGAAGGCCACGTCGCGGAGGACGCCCCAGGTGTCCTCGAACAGCGCGATCTGGTCGGGCTCGTCCAGGAAGTGGCTGGCGATCTTGTTCTCCAGCAGCACGAGACTGGGGTCGTCGTCGTACTTGAGGATCACGAACGCGCCGTTCAGCCCGGGGTGCAATCCGGCCTCGGCAGGCATCACCTGGACCGTGATGTTCGGCATTTCCGCCATGTCGATGATGTGGCGGATCTGCCGGCCGTAGACATGCGGGTCACCGAGCGGGCGTTCAAGAGCGCTCTGCTCGATGACCACGTGCAGTCGGAGTGGGTTGCGACGGGTGAGGAGCCCTTGGCGGGCCATCCGGCTTGAGACGAGGGTTTCGATCTGGTCGTCGTCAAGGCCGTGGCCGGTCGCCCAGATGATCTTCCGCGCGTACTCGGCGGTCTGGAGCAGGCCCGGGATCATCAACGGCTCGTAGAAGAGAAGGGCATTGGCCTCTTCCTCGAAATCCGCCCAGGTCTGCCAGTCCTCCGGGAAATGGGCGTTGTTCACACGCAACAGGCCACGCTGCTCGGAGTGGCGGGCCAGATCCAGCAGGTGCACTCGTTGCGTTTTGGCGACGCCGTAGAAGTCGAGCAGCTTCTCGATGTCATCCGGGTAGATGCCGCTGTCGGCGCTCTCCACCCGGCTGATCTTGCTCGCCGACATCCCGACCGCCTTGGCGACATCAGCGCCGGTCATGCCGGTGGTGCGGCGCAGTTTGCGCAGGGTGATCGCCAGGCGGCGAGAGCGGACAGATGCTTCGGAACGGCGTGGCATGTGATCAACGGTAGGGGCGTGTGGCAGTCGCGGGAAGGTTGCTCACTCGATTGTGTAATTGAGTGGAGAAGCGCAAGCTTGCATGATCTCGGGCATGGCTGAACCGTTGATCAAGGTGACTTCGCCGAAGCGTGAGTGGTTGTTGCGGTGCTATTCCGACCGTGAAGACGTGTTCACGGTCGAAGTGCAGGACGGCGGGATCGATCTGTTCCTGCCCGCGGGGTCCGACGGCATCCGACTGGAGGCGGCGCAGATCGCGGCGTTCCGGGAGGCGTTGGAGGAGGCCGTCGCGCAGGCCGAAGCCGATCTTCGGGCGGGCGCGCGGGCCTGAACGTCACCCGAACATCAAGACTTGCCGACGGTGCGGCAGTTCGACTATCCGGACCCGGTGTGATCCGGCACACTCAGGCGGCATGGCGGAAGCGACGAGCGCACCGGCGCAACCGGAACTCAAACGGGCCATCGGCCCCAAGTTGCTGCTGTTCTTCGTGGTCGGTGACATCCTCGGCACCGGCATCTACGCCCTCACGGGCAACGTCGCGGGCAAGATCGGCGGCGCGTTGTGGCTGCCGTTCCTGGTCGCGTTCGTGGTGGCCTTCCTGACCGCGTTCAGCTACCTCGAACTCGTCGGCAAGTACCCCAGGGCAGCCGGCGCCGCCCTCTACACCAACCGCGCGTTCAAGATCCAGTTCCTCACCTTCATGGTGGCGTTCGCGGTGATGAGCTCCGGTATCACCTCGGCGTCCTCCGCCGCGCTCGCGTTCGGGCGCACCTACCTCCAGTCCGTCATCAAGGAGTTCTTCTCGGACACGTTCACGGTGTCCGCGACCTTGGTGGCGATCCTGTTCATCATCGGCCTCGCCCTGATCAACTTCCGGGGCGTCTCGGAGTCGGTCAAGGCGAACGTCGTCCTGACCTGCATCGAGCTGTCCGGCCTGGTCATCATCATCGCCATCGGCGTCTACGCGGTGCTGGCCGGCGACGGCGACCCGAGCCGGCTGACGCAGATCGACCCGGCGCCCAACCAGCACGCGCTGGTGGCCATCACGTCCGCCACCGCGTTGGCGTTCTTCGCGATGGTCGGCTTCGAGGACTCGGTGAACATGGCGGAGGAGACCCGCGACCCGGTCCGCATCTTCCCCCGGGCGATGCTGTGGGGCATGGTGATCGCGGCGATCATCTACGTGCTCGTCGCCATCACGTCGTCGCTGCTCATCCCGGCCGACGAGCTGTCCAAGGCGGGGTCGTCGGCGTTGCTGAGGGTCGTCACGGTGGGCGCGCCCGGCTTCCCGCTGTGGATCTTCTCGCTGATCGGCCTGTTCGCGGTCATCAACTCGGCGCTGATCAACATGCTGATGGCCAGCCGGCTGATCTACGGCATGTCGAACGAGCGGATCATCCCGAAGGTCTTCGGCACCGTGCACCCGTTCCGCCGCACGCCGTGGATCTCGATCGTCTTCACGTCGGGCGTCGCGATCATCCTGGTCTCGACCACGGACATCGCGAAGCTGGGCGGCACCACGGCGCTCCTGCTGCTGATCGTCTTCACCATCGTCAACGTCGCCGTTCTGGTGCTGCGCAAGGAGAAAGCGGACCACAAGCACTTCCGGGCGCCGACGTGGGTGCCGGTGCTGGGCGCGATCACCTGCGCGTACCTGGCCAGCCCGCTCTCGGGCCGTCCGGGCGCCGACTACGAGATCGCGCTCTACCTGCTCGCGGCCGGCGTGGTGCTGTGGGGCATCAACCGGATCGTGCACGGCAAGGTCGTCTTCGACCCGGAGAAGCTGGTCAAGTAACCCGCTGAGTCAAGTAACCCCGCTGAACGGTGGTGGGGCTGTCGTCGCGGCAGCCCCACCACCGTTCGCGTCAGTTCTGGAGTTCGTCGAGCACGGCAACGAGTTGGCGGCGCTGTTCCTCGTCCCGCTGGACTTGCCGGCCGTCGATGCCGATGCCGGGGATGGCGGCGTCGCCATCGACCAGTTCACGCAACGTGGGCAGCAGCGGGGCGGTGTCGGCGGCCAGTTCCCGTAGCGACTCCATGAGCCACGGCCCGGCTCCGAAAGTCGGGAGCCGCCTCCGCACGGCGTTGACGAGCGGTTCGGGGTCGCCGGTCACGCGGCGGATTGCCAGCGCGGCGGCGTGGAACTGGTGCCGGTCGTCCAGCAGGGTCCGCAGTCGGGGTACCAGTTCGGTGGCGGCCGGTCCCATCAGGCCCGCGAGCTCGGCCGCGTCCGCCGTGTACCTGCGACTGTCCAACGCGTCGGCGGCGGCGCTGAGGGGCGGCGTGGTGTCTCCTGTTTGCAGCAGTAGTCGGGCGGCCTCAAGCCGGACGCGGATGGCGGCCGGTTCGTCGGCGGTGGCGGTCGTGGCGATGTCGCGTAGCGCGGGAACGGCGCCGTTCAGGGGAAGTCCGTGGTGCAGCGCCATCTTTGCCGCCGGTACGGGTTCACCTGCCGCCGTGGCCTCCGCGATGCAGGCGCTCAACTGACCGATGTCCCCGGTGAGCGCGGTCAAGGCCTGTGCGCAGTCCAGGCGATGGGGCCAGGCTGCCGTCGCGTCGTCACGGACTTGGGTCAGCACGGGCACCGCCGCCGACGCTGCCGAGCCGATCGCGGCGAGTGCGCGGACCGCCCACCACTGGTCGTGCGGGACGAAGCGGACCAGTTCCGGGATGGCTTCGGCGGCGGCCGGGCCCCAGTGGTGCAGCATCCTGGTCAGGGTGCTGATCTCGTTGTGCCACAGCATCCGGCCCTGCATCGCGCCGTACCCACCGCGTTCCGTCGACCACTCGGGAGGCAGCGCCGCGAGCCGTTCTCGCACGGCGGTCAGCAGAACGGGATCGCACGGCACGTCGGTGTCGATCAGCATCGCCGGCACGTCGGAGGTCAGCCGGCCCGCGACGAGAGCGGTGTTGAACGGTGTGCGCCAGCGTGGATCGCCCAGTGCGATCAGGATTTCCAGCGCCATGCCGAACAGTCGAGCCTCAAGGGAGTTCGCGTCCTCCGCGCACGGGTCGGCGACGAAGGCAGCGAGCGAATCGGCGGCCAGGGGAGCGGCAGCGGGCACGTCCCGGACGGCGGTGGCGGCGGCGAAGCGGACCCGGATGTCGGGGTGGTCGATCCCGGCGGCCAGCAGCGGCGCGAAGTCGTCGCGGGCGGAGCGCGATCGCACGCACCGCTGGTACACCGCGTCGATCGCGTTGCGGGCGGTGTCGGCCGTGCCGCGCTCGAACAACGTCCGGCAGAGGTCGGCGAAAGGCGCGCTGTCGATCCGGGCGACGATGTCGGCGAACGGATCGTCCGCCCAGATCCAGCTCGTCAACGGGTCGCCGTTCAGCCAGAGGTCGACCACGGCTTCGGAGGCGGCGTCCGACCACGGGAGCCCGGCGTCGGCGATAGCCCACAACGCGCCGGCCCGGGCGGCGGCTGGTCGCCCCTGCGCCAGTTCACCGGTCAGCCACTCGGCGCTGTCGGACGGGGCGAGACGACCGGCCGCCGCGAGCAGCCCCGCCAGGACGCGCGGCGACCTCTCGCGCTCGCGTCGAGCCCTGAGCGCGGGCACCACTTCGGCCGCCTCCGACTGCGGGAGGTTGCCGAGCAGGCGGGTGGCGAGGTGCCGGACGTCGACGTCCGGATCGTCCAGCAGCGGCACCAGGCGCGTGGTCTCGCGGGCCAACGCCGTCCGCACGTCCGCCAGCACCTCGGGCTTTGCGTCGTCGGACGCGGCGATCGCGCCGAGCAGGTTCACCAAGTGGGCGCGGCGCGGAGTGCGGGGATCGGCGGCGAGTTCGGCGACGAACGGGACCGCCCACGGCGTCGCCGTGTACAGCGTGCCCTGGTGGTAGATGCTGCCGTACAGGTGCCCGATCGCCTCGCCGGCCACTTCCTCGTCCGCGCCCACCGCCTCGCGCAACGTCTGCGGCACGTCCTCCGCCGAGCCGTACGCGTGATTGAGCGAGGCCCAGTCGATGTCGTCGATGTCTTCGAGAGCGACGGTCGTCATGGGCCGCAAGCCTAGGAGTCAGACCGCCTCCACCCGGTACGGGTCGTGCTCGGCGAGCAACTTCTCCAGTCTGGCCTGGTCGACCCGGCTCACCACGTACGTCTCCTCCTGCCGGTCGCGGACGCACTTGGCCAGGGTGAAGGCGGACGTGACGGTGAACAGCAGGCCCAGGGCGAGGAACGCGCGCACCCAGCCGTTCACCGGCAGGTAGGCGACGCCCAGGCCGACGGCGATCAGCGAGATGACGAACGACGCCACCGCCTGGGCGTAGAAGGCGGTCGTGGTCGGCGAGTGCGGCTTCGCGGTGGTGGTCATGGACGAAGAGTCCACGCCACCGTGGCCCGATGTCATGAGTACCGCTACTCAAATCAAGCTGTGCCGGCGCAGTTCCGTGGCGTCGTGTGCGCTGAAGACATCCACCGTGTCACCGTGGTCGCGCACCAGTTCGCGCAGCCGGTCCTGGTTGGCCAGGCGCAAGTCGCGCGCCACCTCCATCCGGTTCTGCATGAACGTCAACGCCGGCGGGCAGTGCCTGGTTGCCTCCATCTCCCCGTGGAAGAAGTACGAGTCGCCGGCGTGCAGCAGCCACCGGTCGCCGTCCCGCACCGCCACCCCCGTGTGCCCGTGGGTGTGGCCGAACAGCGGCACGAGCAGCACGTCCTGCCGCACCTCGCGCACTCCGGAGAAGCCGAACCACGTCTCGCCGGTCGTCTCGTGCGCCACCCACTTCGGCCCGTGTCGCCACTGGTTGTCGGGGTACCGGACGCGGTCGTTGCCGGACTTGCCGGGCCGCGTCGCCGCCGCCAGCTCCTCCGCCGACAGGTGCACCCGCGCCTGCGGGAAGTCGCGCAGGCCGCCGCCGTGGTCCAGGTCCAGGTGCGTCAGCACGACGTCCCGCACGTCCGACGCGGTGAACCCGAGCGCTTCCACCTGGCGCAGCGCGGTTTCCGGCTCCTCCAGCGCCGGCCGGCACATGAGCCGCCAGTGCTTGGCCAGCGTCTCGCCGGGCGTGCGGACGTCGTCCACGCCGAGACCGGTGTCGACCAGCACCAGGCCGTCGTCGGTCTCCAGCAGCAGGACGTGGCAGACGAGTTCGGCGGCACCGAAGTAGGAACCCTTGCCGGTGACCAGCTTCCCGCCGAACGGGCGCATGGTGCCGCAGTTGAGGTGGTGCACCTTCATGAGCTGGGCCTTCCGAGGAGGACGCCCATGCGGGCGCCGACGGTGTGCAGGGGTTCGAGCGAACGGCGGGTGCGGGCGAGCAGGAGCGCGCCCTCGATGGCTGCCAGCACGACCGTGGCGAGGTCGTCGTCGCCGATGCGGGCGGTGATGACCGAGTGCCAGGACGCGTAGGCCTCCTCGCACGCCAAGCGGATCGGCTCGCTGTCCGCCGCGGCGTCGAGCGCGACCGTGGCGATGGGGCACCCCCTGCGGAACTCCGAAGCCAGGAGGTCCTTCCCCAGTAGTTCCAAGGCGTGGGAAAGGGCTTTCGCGGGGTCGGGCTCGGCGTCGAGGGCGGCGGCCAGCGCGTCGCGGAGGTCGTTGCCCGCCAACGCGACCGCCTCGACCGCCAGCTGCTCCTTCCCGCCCGGGAAGTGGAAGTAGAGCGACCCCTTCGGGGCGGCGCCCTCGGCGAGGACCTGGTTCAGGCCGGTGGCGTGGTAGCCCTGCGACCGGAAGAGCTCGGCGGCGGTGCGGATCATGCGCTGCCGCGTGTCGGTGCGTTTCGGCATGGTTTTACTATAGAGACCGGTCTACTGGGAAAGTCAAGCCGATACGCTCTTGTCCCATGCTGGAGATCTCCCACGGCGCGGCACGCGCCGTCATCGCACCCGAGGGTGCGGGACTGAAGTCCTACGAGGTCGGCGGCGTGCCGTACGTGGAGACGTACGAGGACGAACCGCCCATGGGCAGCGGCGCGGTGCTCGTGCCGTGGCCCAACCGCACGGCGGGCGGCAGGTGGACGCTCGACGGTGTCGAGCAGCAGCTCGAAGTGAACGAACCGGCCCGCGGCAACGCCATCCACGGCCTGGTGCGCCGCGTGGTGTGGGACGTGGTGGAGCACACCGGCGGCCTGCTGTCGCTGGAGGCCCCGGTCGCCGGTTTCGGCTGGCCCGTGGCGCTGCGCACGACCATCACCTACGCGCTGGACGAGAACGGGCTGAGCGTCTCGCACGGCGTCACGAACGTCGGTGACGCGCGCACGCCGTTCGGTGTCGGCACCCACCCGTACCCGCGGGCGGGCGCTTCGGCGACCGACGAGACGTCCATGTCCCTGGCCGCGACCACGGTGCTGCCGGTCGACGCCGACACGATGATCCCGAACGGCCCGGCCGAGCCGGTGTCCGGCGACTACGACTTCCGCGTCGCCCGGCTGCTGGAGGGCGTGAAGCTGGACACCGCGTTCGGCGGGTGCGAGCCGGTGGACGGGCTGGTGCGGCACGTGCTGAAGGGGCCGGGCGGCGGCGTCGAGATGTGGGCGGACCCGGACTTCAAGTGGGTGCAGGTGTACACGCCGGGCAACTTCCCCGGTCGGGGGCGTGCGGTGGCGATCGAGCCGATGACGTGCCCGCCGGACGCGTTGAACAGCGGTGTCGACCTGCTGTGGCTGGCACCGGGCGAGTCGTGGGCCGGTCGCTGGGGTTTGCGCCCGTTGTCGTAGACCGTTAGCGTCGCTAACTATGAACGTCGCAATCACGGGTGGGTACGTCGTCCCGGTGGCCGGTGAGCCGATCGAGGGCGGCACGGTCCTGATCCAGGACGGGAAGATCGTCGCGGTCGGCGTCGACGTCGAGGTGCCGGACGGCGTCCCGGTCGTGGACGCGGCGGGCGGCTGGGTGCTGCCCGGGTTCGTGGAGGCCCACGGCCACCTCGGCGTGTTCGAGGAGGGCGAGGGCTGGGCCGGGCAGGACACCAACGAGATGACCGACCCGAACGGCGCCCGGCTGCGGGCGTTGGACGGGCTCAACGCCGCCGACCAGGGTTTCGCCGACGCCCTGGCCGGCGGCGTCACGACCGCGGTGGTCAAGCCGGGGTCGGGCAACGTGATCGGCGGCCAGACCGTGGCCGTGAAGTGCTGGGGGCGCACGGCGGACGAGATGCTGGTGCGCAACCCGGTGAGCGTGAAGAGCGCGCTGGGTGAGAACCCGAAGCGGGTGTACGGGGAGCAGAAGAAGCTGCCGTCCACCCGCCAGGGCGTGGCCGCGGTGATCCGGGACGCGTTCGTCAAGGCTCAGGACTACGTGGCGAAGCGTGACGCGGCGGACGGGCCGTTCGAGCGGAACACCACGTCCGAGGTGCTGGCCCGGGTGCTGTCCGGTGAGCTGCCGTGGTGCCAGCACTGCCACCGTGCGGACGACATCGCGACGGCGTTGCGGCTGGCGGAGGAGTTCGGCTACCGGCTCATCGTCAACCACGGCACCGAGGGTCACCTGATCGCGGACCTGTTGGCGGAGCGTGACATCCCGGTGATCATCGGGCCGCTGTTCACGTCGCGGTCCAAGGTCGAGGTGCGCAACCGTTCGCTGCGCAACCCCGGCATCCTGGCGCGGGCGGGGGTGCGGATCGCGATCACCACGGACCACCCGGTGGTGCCGATCCACTTCCTGGTGCACCAGGTGACGCTGGCGGTGAAGGAAGGCCTGGACCCGCGCGTCGGCCTGGAGTCGATCACGGTGAACCCGGCCGCGATCATGGGGCTGGACGACCGGGTCGGGTCGCTGCGGCCGGGTCTGGACGGTGACGTGGTGATCTGGTCGGGTGACCCGCTGGACGTGATGAGCCGGGCGCTCAAGGTGTTCGTGGAAGGCCGCGAGGTGTACCGGTTCGAGGACGGCGAGGAAGTCGTCGTGAACCCGTTCTACGCGGAGTCCTGACCGCCGTCGGGTCGGTACGCGGGCGGTAGTTGGACATTGCCGCCCACGCTGCCGATCTGGGTGTTCGGGCCCAGGATGACCGATCCGCTGACCGTGTTGTCATTCCTTCCCCCTGCGGGCGGGGACGACGAGAGGACCGCGCGGAGGCCGTGGATGGACGCCGCCAGACCTACCACGCCGGCTGACCCGCCGATCACGCTGAAGAGTTGGTCCGCCTTCTCCAGGCCGATCCACAGCACGACGACGGCAGCGGCGACCAGGACGAGCCCGCCGATCAGCCAGAGCCACCTCATAGCACCAGTATGGCCCCGTCCTCAGCGATGGTGGTCCGGGAGCAGTTCATCCAGCGTCGCCAGGACCGTCCCCCGGTCACTGCTCATCGCGGCCGCTCGGAGCACGTCGGCGGCTGTGCTCAGCGCGGAGAGCAACTGACCCGCGAACGCATGCTCCGAAACCTCCGCCAGCACCCGATACGCGTGCAGCGCCGTGTGCGCGGCTCGCCACGCCTCGGGCAGCGAGGCGGAAGCCGCGCCGTTGTCCAGCGCCTGCCCCCACGCGAGCACGATGCAGTCCTTGGCGTAATCCGCCATGTGGACGGCTGGCTCGGCGCTGACCAGCTCGGAGCGGATCGCGATCGCTTCCCGGGCGGCCTCCAACGCGCCGGGCTTGTCCCCCGCCTGAGCGAGTTGGATGCCCAGATTCGTGCAGGCACCGGCAAGCCGGGGGAGCAGGCGCCGGTCGTGCTCGACGAGCCCTCGGAGCAGTTCGACAGCTTCGCGGGCGGGTTCGTGGGCGTCGGTCCAGTTGTTGTCGCTGCAGAGCCGGTTGCTCAGGTTGGTCAGACTTTCGGCCAGGTTGATGGCATGCGCGGGCTCGATGTCCGCCAGTTCGCGGAAGATCTCCACGGCTCGGCGGGAGGGCTCCACAGCACCCGCGTCGTCGCCGGTCTGGGCGAGGTACCCGCCGAGATTGCTCAGACTGCCGGCGTAGTCAGGCAGGTGTCGGGGATCGTGCTCGACCAGGACCTCGTACACCTCGGTGCTCTCGCGTGCGGCGGCCAGGGCGGGCTCCACCAGCAGGAGGTCGGCCCGGCGCTTGCTGAGGTGGTTGAGCATGTACGCGCGCCGCCAGTCCGGAGGGGTGGCGGGCAGTGCGTCGACCAGGTGCTCGGCCAGGGCCAAACCCGAGTACAGGTGCGCGATGTGGAACTCCGGCAGCCCGCCGAAGACGGCCCAGCACGTCTCGAACGGCGCGTGGGCGATCAGCACCTCGAAGACCGGCAGGGCCGCTTCGACGACCAGCGAGCGGTGCTCGTCGAGCAATCCCCAGAGAACCGGCCGGACGTGCTCGTGCCGGTCGGCGGTCGCGGCGAGCACGACCAGTGCCTGCCGTGCCAAGGCCGGTTGCTCTTGGGCGAGCAGGTTCGAGAGCAGTTCCGCCGCGTGGCGGTCCGCCGCGAGGTGGGCCGCCACGAAGTCCTCACCGAGCAGGTCGGGGCGCAGCGGTTCCAAGGTGGTCGGGCCGTTCCCGCTCGGGTAGAGGCGGTCGTGCCGCACGACGGCTTCGTTCGCCTCGGCGCCCGTCGCGATGTGTGCGCGCTCTAGCAACTCACGCGCGGTTTCGAGGTCGGACACCGGGCCGAACAGGGTCGCCACGAACACGGCGGCGTTGATCCGGTTGTAGTCGTCGACAGGCCAGAACCGGCGTTCGTGGCTGAGCAGGTAGCCGGAGAGCTCAGCCAGGCCGGGGCGCGGCTGCTCGTCGCGGTCCGCGCACACGGCGGCCAGCGCGGCCATGTGCAGGGTGAGCGCCGAGCCGTACGCGTCGTCCGCGAGGTCGATCGGCGCGGTCGGGCCCGGCGGCAGGGCCAACGCCCGCCGGAACGCGTCCGCGGCATCGCGGAACGCCTGTTCCCGTTCACGTGGATCAGACGTCAGATGACCCAGTTCCATCGGCTCCGGCAGATCGGTCGGGACGCGGTCGAGCTGGGTGGTGAGCTGCGGCCAAGCCGAGGGCGACCGGGCGAGCACCAACACCCTGAGCGTGCTGCCCGCGAAGTCGGTGGGCAGGGCGGAGATCATCGCCACCAGCGCGTCGGGGTGCCAGCGCTCGGCGTAGTCCACCACCACCAGGACGTGGCCGGGTGCGGAACCGGCCATACCCGCCGGTGTGGAGGCGCGCTGGTCGAGCGCCCGTGCGACACCCCAGCCCCGTTGGTGGGCGAACCCGGCGAAGGCGTTGGCCAACCGGGTCTTGCCCAGGCCGCCCGGACCGTGCACCAGCAGCACAGACATCGGCGCGTCGGGATCGTCCAGCCACTCCTCCAGTCGCTGTTGGACGTCCGGTCGGGGCCGGTACGGCACCGTCTCGCGGCGTGCGTCGAGCAGGTAGCCGGGGGTCCGCTGGTGCCGTGGCACCCACGTCCCTCGCGGCATGGGTGAGAGCCAGTCCAAGCGGTAGTCGGCGCGTTCCAGCGCGATGGTGACGTCGCCACCCGCCGAGCCGATCTGGATGTTCGGCCCGTTAATCCACGAGTTGACCACGCTCGCCATCGCCGTCTCCGTTCGACGCCACCACGCCGGGTGGTCGCGTCGATGCTAGCGGCGGAGGTCTCGGGCGATCACTACTCGTTGGATCTGGTTGGTGCCCTCGAAGATCTGGAGCACCTTGGCCTCACGCATGTAGCGCTCCACCGGGAAGTCGCGCGTGTAGCCGGCGCCGCCGAGCACCTGGACGGCGTCGGTGGTCACCTTCATCGCGGTGTCGGTGCAGATCAGTTTGGCGATCGCGGCCTGGCGGCGGAACGGGAGGCCGCGGTCGCGGCGGCGGGCGGCTTCGAGGTAGGTGGCGCGGGCGGATTCGACCGCGGCGGCCATGTCGGCCAGCAGGAACTCGAGGCCCTGGAAGTCGATGATCGGGCGGCCGAACTGCTTGCGCTGCTTGGCGTACGCGACGGCCTCGTCCAGGGCCGCTTGGGCGAGACCCACACCGCAAGCGGCGATGCCCAGGCGGCCGGAGTCCAAAGCGGACAGTGCGATCTTCAGGCCGTCGCCTTCCGCCCCGATCAGGCGGTCGGCGTCCACCCGCACGCCGTCGAACTGGAGTTGCGCGGTGATCGAGCCGGTGAGGCCCATCTTGCGCTCCGGCTTCGCCGCCGTCAGGCCGTCCACGTGGCCCGGCGTGAGGAAGCAGCTGATGCCCTTGCCGCCGTCGTCGGACGTGCGGGCCATCAACGTGTAGAAGTCCGCCACACCCGCGTGCGTGATCCACGCCTTGGTGCCGTTGACGGTGTAGTGGTCGCCCTCGCGGACCGCCCGGGTGGACAGCGCGGCGGCGTCCGAACCGGCGTGCGACTCCGACAGCGCGTACCCGCCGAGCTGGTCACCCGCGACGACCTCCGGCAGCCGGCGCGCCTTCTGCTCCTCGCTCCCGAACGTCGCCAGCCCGTAGCTGGACATCACGTGCACCGACAGCCCGACGGCGACCGACATCCACGCCGACGCCACCTCCTCCAACGCCTGGAGGTACACCTCGTACGGCTGCTCGGCGCCCCCGAACCGCTCCGGGTACGGCAGCCCGAGCAGGCCCACCTTGCCCAGCAGCCGGAACTTGTCGCGCGGGAAGACCTCGTGCTCCTCGGCCTCGGCGGCGTGCGGCGCGAGGTCGTCACGGGCGATCTCGCGGACGAGGGCGAGCAGGTCCTCGGCCTCGGTGGTAGGTAGCAGGCGCTCGGCGGGCATCTTCGACCTCCGGTACGGGACGGCTTGTGGCCGCGTTGCGAAGTACTGGTACCAGTACTGTAGGACGTACTCCAGTACTGCCGCCAGGCGCTGTGACAGAGTTGAGGACTATGACCTCGATCGTGCGCCGGCCGCTGACACCACGTCAGGTGGAGCTGCTCGGCCGGCTTGAGGCATTGGTGCTCGCCGAAGGTTTCGCGCACTTCACCCTTGACGACCTGGCCTCCCGTCTGCACTGCTCGAAGTCCACGCTGTACGTGCTCGCGTCGAGCAAGGAACAGCTCGCCGTGCGGGTCGTCGGCCGGTACTTCAAGGGCGCGTCGGAGCGGATCGAACAGCGGATCGCCGGCGTCGAGGACGTGCGCGTCCGCGTCGGCACGTACCTCGCGGGCGCGGCGGAGGAGCTGCGGCGGGCGTCGGCGCAGTTCATCACCGATGTGGCCGCGTTCGGGCCCACGCGCCGCACTTACGAGCGCAATGCGCGCGCGGCGGCCGAACGGATCCGCGAATTCATCCAGGAGGGCGTCCGCGACGGCGTCTTCCGGGACGTGCATGCGACGCTGATCGCCGAGATGGCCGGTCTGCTCATCGAGAGCATCCAGACCGGTGTGCTGCCCCGGCGCGCGGGCGTGTCGGACGCCGAGGCGTTCACCGCGCTGGGTGAACTGCTGCTGGACGGGTTGCGGAGAGAACGGAGCCGGTCGTGATCGTCGTTGCTGGTGAGGCGCTGGTCGACCTGGTGCCCACGCCCGAGGGGACCTTGGCGCCCAGGCTCGGTGGCGGGCCGTACAACGTGGCCGTGGCCGCCGGACGGCTCGAAGCGCCCGTTGGCTTCCTGTCCCGGGTGTCGTCCGACCTGTTCGGCGACCGGCTGATCGAACGGCTGCACGCGTCCGGCGTGCGCACCGACCTGGTGCAACGCGGCGACCAACCCACCACGTTGGCCGTGGTCGGCCTGACGGACGACGGGTCGGCGCGGTACTCGTTCTACGTCGAGGGCACGGCGGACCGCCAGGTCACCGATCCGGGACCGCTGCCCGCCGGCACCAAGGCCGTCTCGTTCGGCACGCTGTCGATGGTGCTGGAGCCGGGCGCGAGCACGTACGAGCGGGTGCTGTGGCGTGAGGCCGAGCGCGGCGCGCTGACCGTGCTGGACCCGAACATCCGTGCGAGCCTCATCCACGACCCGATGGCCTACCGCGACCGGTACGACTCGTGGCTGCCGCACGTGGGCCTGCTGAAGGTGTCCGTGGACGACGCCCGGTGGCTGGCCGAGCTGCCCGACGACGCCCCCGAGGACGAGGTGCTGGACGTCGTGCGGGACTGGCAGGGCGCCGGGCCGGCCGCCGTCGTGCTCACCCGCGGCGGCGACGGGCTGGGCGTGCTGACGGCCACAGGCGACGTGATTCGCGTCCCACCGACGCCCGTGGACGTGGTCGACACCATCGGCGCGGGCGACACCGTGCAGGGCGCACTGCTGGCCTGGCTGCACGACCACGACGCGCTCTCCGTCGAGGCCGTCCGAGGTCTGGACGCCGGGAAGTGGCGTGAAGCGCTTGCCTACGCGGGCGCCGCGGCGGCCGTCACGTGCTCCAGGGCGGGTGCGGAGCCGCCGTTCAAACGCGAGCTGGAGATGACCTAGCTCTCACCCCGCGTGAGGTGGAGGAACAGCCCTAAAGGGCTACGGTGGTCGGACGCACGCTAGCCACCCATGCATCCGGATGTGATGCCGGTCCCACTCGCAGAATCGGTTCACACCGCGACTGTGGGGCGGGTCGTCCGCTGACTAGCGTGGGAGAACTGACAGGACCCCAACGGGGTGGTGCTGCGGCGCGAGGCGGTCCTACGCCCGCGCGCGCAGGCGTGCGAGACCCGCACTGGCCGCCCCGTTCTAGCGTGAGAGGGACTCTGCATGCCCGACGCGACGACTGCGCCGAACGACACCACCGTCGCGCTGCGCCATCCGGGCGGAGAGCACGAGATGAAGGTAGTACCGGCCACCGAGGGTGCGTCCGGTGTCGATCTCGGCAAGCTGCTGGCCACCACCGGCTTGGTCACCCTGGACAGCGGGTTCGTCAACACCGCGTCCTGCTCCTCCGAGATCACCTACATCGACGGTGACGCGGGCATCCTGCGCTACCGCGGCTACCCGATCGAGCAGCTCGCCCAGAAGTCGAACTTCACCGAGGTCAGCTACCTGCTGATCTACGGTGAGCTGCCGACCCAGGCCCAGCTGGAGGAGTTCTCCTCCAAGATCAACCGGCACACGCTGCTGCACGAGGACCTGAAACGGTTCTTCGACGGCTTCCCGCGTGACGCCCACCCCATGCCCGTGCTGTCCTCGGCGGTCTCCGCGCTGTCGACGTTCTACCAGGACAGCCTGAGTCCGTTCGACGCCAACCAGGTGGAGATCTCCACGATCCGCCTGCTGGCCAAGGTGCCCACCATCGCGGCGTACGCCTACAAGAAGTCCGTGGGCCAGCCGTTCCTGTACCCGGACAACTCCCTGGGTCTGGTGGACAACTTCCTGCGCATGACGTTCGGCTTCCCGGCCGAGCCGTACGACGTCGACCCGGACCTGGTGAAGGCGCTCGACCTGCTGTTCGTGCTGCACGCCGACCACGAGCAGAACTGCTCCACGTCGACCGTGCGGCTGGTCGGGTCGTCCGAGGCGAACCTGTTCGCGTCCATCTCGGCCGGTATCAACGCGCTGTTCGGCCCGCTGCACGGCGGCGCGAACTCCGCGGTGCTGGAGATGCTGGAGAAGATCCGGCGCGAGGGCGGTGACGTCGCCGCGTTCGTGAACAAGGTCAAGAACAAGGAGGACGGCGTCCGCCTGATGGGCTTCGGCCACCGGGTCTACAAGAACTACGACCCGCGTGCCGCGATCATCAAGACCACGGCGGACGAGATCCTGGGCAAGCTCGGCGCCTCGGACGAGCTGCTGGACATCGCGAAGAAGCTGGAGGAGACGGCGCTCGCCGACGACTACTTCGTCGAGCGGAAGCTGTACCCGAACGTCGACTTCTACACCGGTCTGATCTACCGGGCGATGGGCTTCCCGACGAAGTTCTTCACCGTGCTGTTCGCGCTCGGCCGGCTGCCCGGCTGGATCGCGCACTGGCGCGAGATGATCGAGGACCCGGCCACCAAGATCGGCCGCCCGCGGCAGGTCTACACCGGCGCCCCCGAGCGCAACTTCGTGCCGCTCGACCAGCGCTGACCCACCCGCTCCACGCACCTTCGAGAAAGCCCGCACCCGTCACGGTGCGGGCTTTCCGTCGTGCGGGGCCCCGTCCGTCGTGCGGGGCTCCGGTGGCGCTCCTAGGGTCGATCCGTGGACTCCTCGACCGTGGTGTGGTTCCGGCGCGACCTGCGGACCCACGACCACCCGGCGATCCGGGCCGCGTCCGGAAGGGCGTCGCGGGCGCTGGCGCTGTTCGTGCTCGACCCGGTGCTGCTGACCGCCTCGGGCCGGCTGCGGGTCGAGTTCCTGCACCGGTGCCTGCGGTCGCTGGACCGGGAGCTCGGCGGGCGGCTCGTCGTCGTCGAGGGCGACCCTGTGGACGTCGTGCCCCGGGTCGCCGCAGCGGTCGGGGCGTCCTCGGTGCACGTCTCCGCCGACACGGGTCCGTACGGGCGGGTGCGTGACGCGGCGGTGGCGGAGCGGGTCGAGCTGGTGCGGGCCGGGTCGCCGTACGCGGTGACGCCGGGCCGGGTCACCAAGTCCGACGGGACTCCGTACCGGGTGTTCACGCCGTTCGCCAAGGCTTGGCTGGACCACGGGTGGCGCCCGCCCGCCGACACCGACGCGTCCACCGTGGACTGGGTGCGGCCGGACATCGGGGAAGGGCTGCCTGCCGGCGAAGGGTTGCCCGCAGGGGAAGGGTTGCCGGACGTCCGCGCGTTGTGGCAGGCGTTCCGGGACGAGAAGCTGCCCGACTACGCCGCCCGCCGGGACCGGCCCGACCTGGACGGCACCAGCAGGTTCTCCGCGTTCCTGAAGTGGGGCGTGGTGCACCCCCGGACGCTGCTCGCCGACCTGGGCCGCGGCGAGGGCGCGAAGGCGTTCCGCACCGAACTCGCGTGGCGCGACTTCTACGCGGACGTCCTGTGGCACCAGCCGGAGTCCGCCCGCCGCAACTACAACCGCAAGTTCGACCGGATGAGGCTGGACGACGACCGCGAGCGGTTCGAGGCTTGGTGCGAGGGCCGGACCGGCTACCCGCTGGTGGACGCGGGGATGCGCCAGCTCCTGCGCGAGGGCTGGATGCACAACCGCGTCCGCATGGTCGTGGCGAGCTTCCTGGTGAAGGACCTGCACCTGCCGTGGTGGTGGGGCGCGCGGCACTTCATGCGCCACCTGGTGGACGGCGACCTCGCCTCCAACCAGCACGGCTGGCAGTGGGCCGCCGGCACCGGCACGGACGCCGCGCCGTACTTCCGCGTCTTCAACCCCGTCGCGCAGGGCGAGAAGTTCGACCCGAACGGCGACTACGTGCGCGAGTACGTCCCCGAACTGCGCGGCATCCCCGGCAAGGCCGTGCACCGGCCACGCGATCCGATCGTGGACCACGCGCACGAGCGCCAAGAAGCACTCGCGCGCTACGAGACCATCAAGGACTAGCGCGCGTCAGCGGAGCACGTCCCGCAGGCGGACGCGGGCGCCGGTGCGGAGGACCGCGTTCGAGTAGACCTTGCCCGCCAGCCAGGTGATCGCGGCGACGGCGGCGAGGGCCAGCACGATGGCCAGCAGCACCTGCCACGTCGGCGCGGCGCCCATCGCCATCCGGCCCGGCATCAGGATCGGCGCGAACGGCGGCAGCAGCGACAGCACCGTCACCGTGGTCCCCGTCGGGTCGGTGATCATCAGGTTGATGCCGACCACGAACGCCACCACGATCGACATGCTGATCGGCGTCAGAACCGACTGGAGCTCCTCCTGCCGCGACACCAGCGACGCCGCCGCCGCGAAGATGGTGGCGTACAGGAAGAACCCGAGCAGGTACCACAGCAGACCGGTGGCCAGCGCCCCTCCGGCGACGCCCGCGACGTCGATCACCCCGGACACCGACGACAGCGCCAGGCCGATGCCGCCGATCAGCACGAGTTGCAGCAACCCCACCGCGCCCAGCCCGATGACCTTGCCCAGCAGCAGCTGCCACGGCCGCAGCGTGGCCAGCAGGATCTCCACCACCCGGCTGGACTTCTCCTCCACCACGCCCTGCGCGACCATCGTCCCGTAGACCAGCAGCGAGTAGTACAGCAGCGCCGCGATCACCAGGCCGATCACCAGCCGTTGGCCCTTGCGGTCGTCCTCCGGCTCCAGCGCCACCACGTCCACGCCCGCGCGCTCGACGTTCCGCGCCACCACAGCGGGATCCAGACCGGCCTCGGCCAACTGCGCGTTCAGCACCTGCTGCTTGACGATCAGGTCGATGGAGTTGCGCAGGTCGTCGCCCAGGGACTCCTTCACCACCACGCGCAACGCGTCCGGCGCGCCGGTGATCAAGGCGTCCAGGTCACCGGACCGCACCCGCTCCTCGGCCGCCGCCGCGTCGGGGACGTCGACCGTCTCCACCTCGCGGCCGAACGACCGGGCGGTCTGCTTCAACGGCTCCGCCAGCACGGTCGCCTGACCGCTCAACGCGATCCGGTCGCGGCCCGCGTCGTCGAACAGCACGGCCTGCAACAGCACGTACCCCGCCATCACGGCGACGATCACCAGGGTGCCCAACAGGAACGACTTCGTGCGCACCTTGCCCAGGAACTCCCGGCGCGCCACCAGGAACACCGCCCGGCCGGGGGTGAGGCTGCTCATGCCGCGGACTCCTCGGTCACCACGCTGCGGAACAACTCGGTCAGCGACGGCCGCTGCCGGGAGAACTCGTGCACCGGCCCCGTTTCCAGGGCGGCGCGCAACACCACCTGGTCGTCGGCCTCCGCGTCCAGGTCCACGACCGTGCGGCCGGAGGACGTGTGCGCGGACCGCACGCCGGGCAGGTGGTCGGCCCAGCCGAGGGGCGCTCTGGGTGCGTCCACCACCAGCCGCGTCCGGCCGCCGGCACGCAGCTCGTCCACCGAACCGCAGGCGACGAGCGTGCCGCTGCGGACGATGCCGACCCGGTCGCACAACCGTTCCACCAGGTCGAGCTGGTGGCTGGAGAACACCACCGGGACGCCGCTCGCGGCCTTCTCGCGCAGCACCTGGCTCATCACGTCCACCGCCACCGGGTCCAGGCCGGAGAACGGCTCGTCCAGCACCAGCACGTCCGGCTCGTGCACCAGGGCCGCGGCCAGCTGCACGCGCTGCTGGTTGCCCAGGCTGAGCTTCTGCACCTCGTCGTGCCTGCGGTCGCGCAGGCCGAGGCGGGCGATCCAGTTGTCCGCCGAGCGGTGCGCGGCGTTGGTGGACAGGCCGTGCAGCTCCGCCAGGTAGACCAACTGGTCGTGCACCTTCATCTTCGGGTACAGGCCGCGCTCCTCGGGCATGTAGCCGATCCGGCGGCGGGTCTCGAACGTGATCGGCGCGCCGTTCCAGCGGACCTCGCCCGAGTCGGCGGCGAGCACGCCCAGCGCGATGCGCATCGTGGTCGTCTTGCCCGCGCCGTTGCTGCCGACGAACCCGAACAGCTCGCCCGCCCGCACGTCGAAGGTCATCCCGTCCAGCGCGACGACCTCCCCGTAGCGCTTGGAGACCCGGTCGATCTCCAGCACGCCCGAAAAGGTGCGGCCCTGTGCCACGGTGCTCTCCTCCTGTCGCGACCTGCGGTTCCCGGCGTGCACCCCGGCCTAGCGGTAGACCTGGGTGGACAGCGGCTCGAACGGCGCGCGGCTGAACACCGCCTCGACGGGCAGGTCGAACACGTCGCAGATCCGCATCGCCAGGTCGAGGCTGGGGTAGTGGTCGCCCCGCTCCAACGCGCCGATCGTCTGCGGGTTGACCTCCACCGCCTCGGCCAGTGCCGCCCTCGTCATTCCCCGCTCGACCCGGAGCACCCCGATCCTGTTGTGGATGGGCTGACCGGGACCCCGGCGTACCGGACTCATGCTACGAAGTGTTGCGAAAACCCAACAGAACGGCAAGTAAACAATTCACGGAATAGGCCGGATGGTGGTATCCGCAGGTCGCGGTCACGGAAATCGCGTTTCGGTGAAACGATACGTCGCCGGGAACCGAATCGACTGTCGACGGGTCGGATGCGCAGTAGGGCCGCAAGCCCCGTTGCCGTGAGGGGTGAACATGGAGCCGGACCAGTGGCTCGCGCAGTACGGAGAGAAGATCGAGCAGGCCAAGCGGAACGCCGCCCAGGCCGAGTCGCAGCTGGGCGGTGTCGGCGGCAGCGCCACGTCGCCGGACGGCCTGATCACGGTCAGCGTCAACGCCGCGGGCGCGTTGACCGACCTGATCCTGCGGCCACAGCTGCGCGGTGAGGACCCGGAGCGGATCTCCGGCGCGATCATGACCGCGGTGGCGCAGGCGCAACGGGCCGCCGCGGGCAAGGTCGTCGAGATCATGACGGAGTTCGTCGGCGACAGCCCGGCGCTGGAGTTCGTGAAGTCCAAGATGCCGAACGGCTATTCGGGTGATGACACGGACGTGGTGGAACCGGAGCCTGAGATCCAGCGTCGAGACACCAGGCCCGACGACGACTACTTCACCAACCCACCAGATGTCATGGCCTGAGCAAGGGGTAGATGACCATGTTCGAATCGTTCAACGTGAACCCGGCGGAGGTCCGGGCGCACGCAGGCACGGTCGACCAGTTGACGCAGCGGATGCTCGCGGCCACGAACACCGCCGACCCGTCGCTGTCGACCGACGCGTTCGGCGTGTTCGGCTCGTTCCTGGCCGAGTTCCTGCTCAAGGCCGCCGGTTCGTCCCAGGACATCCTCGGCCAGGCCACTGAGACCGTCGCCGACATGTGCCAGGGCCTCCGGGAGGTCGCCGACCTCTACGAGAACGTCGACCTCGACAACGCGTTCGGATTCACCGGAAAGGCACGCGGATGAACGCTCAAGCCACCACCGGGAACTCCGCCGGACAAGGCCGTGACCCGGCGCACCTGATCGGGGACGTGCAGGGCACCGTCGCCGCGGTCGAGCGCGGCGACTGGGTGCAGGCCGGGCTGGGCATGGCGAACACCGCCATGGGCATCGTGGGCATGGCGAGCAACCCGTTGTCGGGCTTCCTGTCCGCCGGGTTCAGCTGGGCCATGCAGCACGTCGACTTCCTGCGCGAGCCGTTCGACGCGCTGCTCGGCAACCCGCAGGCGATCCAGAAGATGTCCGACAGCTGGTCGTCGTCGGCCAAGCAGATCCAGGGCATCGTCGCCGACTACCGGCGCACGTCGGTGGAGGAGACCCGGACCTGGCAGGGCCGTTCGGCCGACGGCTACCGCGCGGCGAGCAAGAAGCACGCCTCCGGGCTGGAGACGCTGGCCAAGGCGTCACAGGGGATCTCGCGCGCGGCCAAGGGCGCGGGCGAGCTGGTGGCGACCGTGCGCAAGACCATCATGGACCTGATCAGCCAGGCCGTGTCGGACATGGTCATGAAGATCATCCAGTGGCTCGCCGCGTCGTTCCTGACGTTCGGCGCGGCCATCGGGGCGGCGATCGCGGACATCGTGCAGATGGCGTGCAACTACGCCAAGAAGCTCGCGGACTTCCTCCAGAAGCTCGGCAACTCGCTCAAGAAGCTGATCGACCTGATCAAGTCGGTCGCGCAGATCGCCCAGACCGCCAAGCAGATCCTCCAGGCGATCACCGCGATGACGTCGTCCAACAAGGGCGGGTCCGGCGGCGGCGGTTCGGGGCCGCGGTTGACGCAGGGCGGTGTGGGGCTGACGGAGCAGCAGTTGGCCGACATGCGCCGTGACGCGGACCGGCGTTACACGGCGCCTCCGGGCGGCACGACGAACCCGTCCGGCTCGGGCGGTGGCGGCGGCACGGGTGGACCCGTGGTGAGCCGTCCGCCGACGTTGGGCGGCGGGGGTTACGGGGGCGACACGAACGACTCCGGCTTCTACGCCGGTGGTCCGAGCGGGCCGGTGGTCAGCCGGCCGCCGACGGTCGGCGGTGGGTCCGGCGGTTCCGGCGGGTCCGGTGGCGGTGGCCACTGGGAGCCGGGTCGTTGGGTGGCGGACGGTGGTTCGACCGGTGGCCGCGTCTCCCCGCTGCCCGCGCTGGACGGGACGACCTACGCGACGGGTGGTGAGGCGCGGCCCGTGCCGGGTGTGCCGACGATGCCGACCGTTCCGCCGGTGCGTCCGATGGGCGACATGCCTCCCATGCCCGGTGGTGGCGGCGGCGGCGGTGGCGGCTTCGCCGGTGGTGGCGGTGGTGGTGGCTTCGCGGGTGGCGGTGCCGCCGCCGCCGGTGGCGGCGGCGCCGGTGGCGGGTCGACGCTCCAGGCCGGCGGCTCGTCCGGCGTGCTCGGTGCGGCGGGCAACCCGGCCGGTGGCGCGGGCGCCGGCGCGCCCGGTGGCGCCGGTGGCCGTCCCGGTGGTGCTGCCGGCGGCATGGGCATGATGGGCGGCGCGCCGATGATGGGCGCACCGGGCCAGGGTGGCGAAGGCAAGGACCACCAGCGCAAGGTGCGGCTCGAAGGCGAGCCTTTGATCGAGGAGCCGCCGAGGGCGGCGAAGCCGACCATCGGCGAATGACCTGAACGCCAAGGGGGACCTCCACGTCGGAGGTCCCCTTTCGCATGTGCCGGTGCTGTCAGGACGGTCAGGTGAGGGCGGTCAGGTGAGGGCGGACAGTTCTTCGGTGACCTGACGGGTGACGGCGGGTTCCGCGTCGGCGCGGTCGGTGGGGACCAGGCCGATGCGGGTGCGGCGGTCCAGGACGTCGTCGGCGTCCAGGGCGCCTTCGTGGCGGACGGCCCAGGCGACTTCGCCGATCTCGGCCACCTGGAGGGCTTCGGTGCCGTAGCGGGCGACGAGGTGTTCGGGACCGGTGGCCAGGCCCGCGCCTATCAGCGGGAGGTGGGCGGTGCGGGAGCGGACGGTGGTGAGGGCGGTGGCGTCCACGGCGTCGGCGGCCATGCGGCGGTAAGTGGTGAGCTTGCCGCCGACGATGGTGGTGACGCGGTCCCGGGTGAGCACGGCGTGGCGGCGGGAGAGGTCGGCGCTGGGGCCGTCGCCGGTGTCGAGCAGGGGCCGCAGGCCGGCGAACGAGCCCAGGACGTCGGCTTGGGTGAGCGGGCGTTCCAGGACGGTCGAGGCGACTCCGAGCAAGAAGTCCACATCGGACTGGGGAACCGTTGGGACGTCCGGGATCGGGCCGTCCACCGGTTCGTCCGTCAGTCCTATGTAGACGCGGCCGTCCTGTTGCGGCAGCACGAGGGCGAAGCGGTTGAAGGAGCCGGGCACGGGGACGGTCAGGGCGGTGTTGGCCAGGCCCACGGTGGACGCCGCCACGACCAGGTGCGAGCCGCGGGACGGGCGGAGCTTCACGTCCACCAGGTCGCCCGCCCAGACGCCGGTCGCGTTCACCACCGCCCGCGCCTTGATGCGCAGCGAAGCGCCGGTCAGGCCGTCCACGACGTGTGCGCCGTCGCCGGTCAACGACGTGACGCGGGCACGGGTGATGACGCGTGCGCCCAGGCCGGCGGCGGTGCGGGCCAGCGCGACCACCAGCCGGACGTCGTCGATCACCTGACCGTCGAAGCTCAGCAGCCCGCCGCGCAGGTCGTCGCGTCGCAGGCCGGGCGCCAGGGCCAGGGACTCGACGGCGGACACGTGCCGGGGGCCGGGGAGGACGCGGGACGGGGTGCGGGCCATGCGGCGCAGCGCGTCACCGGCGCGCAGGCCCGTCATGACGATCAGGTCGCGCGACTTGCCGTGCAGGGGCACCAGTTGTGGCAGCGCGCGGACCAGGTGCGGCGCGGTGCGGGTCATCAGGATGCCGCGCTCCACCGCGCTCTCGTACGCCAGGCCGATCTCGCCTTGGGCGAGGTAGCGCAGGCCGCCGTGGATGAGCTTGCTGGACCAGCGTGACGTGCCGAACGCCAGGTCGTGGGCTTCCACCAGGCAGACGGACAGGCCGCGCGACGCGGCGTCCAAGGCCACGCCGACACCGGTCACGCCACCGCCGATGACCAGCAGGTCCACTTCGGACGAGGCCAGGTGGTCGAGGTCGGCGCGGCGGCGGGATGCGTTGAGTGAAGTGTTCGGGGCTGTCGTCATGTGAGGGCCGCGTTCAGGTAGGCGGCGAGTTCGGTCAGGAGCTCGTCGAAGTCGAGGTCGGTGGTGGCCGGTCGGATCGACAGCACCAGCGACTGGGTGGTGAGCAGGATCAGGCGGGCCTGGGCGGCGGTGGAGCCGGGGCGGATGGAGCCGTCCGCGTGACCGGCCTCGATCTGCGCCACCAGGAACGTCTCGACCAGCCGTTGCGTGCTGCCCAGCCGCTGCACCAGGTACGGCAGCATCAGCTCGGCGTCCAGGTCGAGCACGCGCCGCATCAACGGGTCGGCGGCGAGCAGCCGGATGCCCGCGATGGCCTGCGTCACGAGCCGCTGCCTGGCGTTGTCGCCACTCGGCGGGATGCGCCCGAGGAGCTTGGTGAACTCCCTGGTCATCAGGGCCCTGACCAGCGTGCCGACGTCCGGGAACCGGCGGTAGAGGGTCATCCGGCTCACGCCGGCGCGTTTGGCGATGTCCGTCAGCGTGGTGCGGCGGACCCCGACTTCGACCACGCAGTCGCGGGCGGCGTCGAGGAGGGCGTCATCACTGTGACGTTGAGACGTCATGTGTCACACTGTAGCGGTGACCGAGCGCATCGACCACACCCTCCGGGGCAGTTGGACCACGACCACGGGCTCGATCCCGCCGCACGCGCTGAAGTGGCTGCGTGCGCGTACCGGGCTCGCGGACAGCCGAGCGGACAGCCGAGACGACCGGGTGGCGGAGGTGCGTGCGCCCGGGAGCCCGGAGTCGGCCTTGTCGGAGGCCGCGCACGCGGCGCTGGACGCCGTCGTCGGGCCGGGGTACGTCCGGGTGGACCGTGATTCGCGGCTCGGGCGCGCGGGCGGTTTGTCCTATGTGGACCTGCTGAGGCAGCGCGGCGCCGGTGACCTGGCAGTGCCGGACGCGGTGGTGCTGCCCGCGTCACCCGATCAGGTCACCGAGGTGCTGAAGGTGTGCGTCGAGCACGACGTGGCGGTGGTGCCGTTCGGCGGCGGCACGTCCGTGGTCGGCGGGGTGAACGCGTTGCGCGGCGACAAGGCGGCCGTGATCGCGCTGGACCTGCACCGGCTGGACAAGCTGGTCTCGGTCGACCCGGTGTCCCGCACGGCCGTGCTCCAAGCCGGTCTGCCCGCGCCTCAGGCCGACCAGCTGCTCGCCCCGCACGGGCTGACGATCGGGCACGTCCCGCAGTCCTACGAGCGCGCCACCATCGGCGGGTTCGCCGCGACCAGGTCGGCCGGTCAGGCGTCCTCCGGCTACGGCCGGTTCGAGGACATGGTGGAAGGCCTGCGGCTGGCCACGCCGGTGGGTGAGTGGCGGTTGGGCCGCGCGCCCGCGTCGGCCGCCGGACCGGACCTGAAGCAGCTGGTGGTGGGCAGTGAGGGCGCGTTCGGCGTCATCACCGAGGTGACGCTCCGGGTCCGGCCGCTGCCGGAGGTCGAGCGGTACGAGGGTTTCGTGGTCGACGGCTGGGCGCGCGGCTCGGCGGTGGTGCGCGAGCTGGCGCAGCGGCGGGTGTTGGCCGACGTGACGCGCCTGTCCGATGTGGACGAGACCGAGGTGTCGCTGGCGCTGGCCGGCGGCTGGAAGATCGACGCGTTGAAGGCGTACCTGAGGGCTCGTGGCGTCCGGCAGCCGTGCCTGCTGATCCTCGGCTGGCACGGCGGCAGCAAGGGCGAGGTCAAGCGCAAGCGGGCGGAGACGTTGCGCGGGGTCAAGGCGGTGTCGCTCGGCACGGCGCTCGGCGAGGCGTGGCGGCACGGCCGGTTCAACGGGCCTCGGCAGCGGGACGCGCTGATGGGGATCGGCGTGTGCGTGGAGACGCTGGAGACGGCCACGCACTGGTCGAAGGTCTCCGAGCTGCGCACCGCGGTGCGCGAGGCGTTGGTCGACGCGCTCGGCGAGTGCGTGGTCATGTGCCACATCTCGCACGCCTACGAGACCGGCGCGTCGCTGTACTTCACCGCCTTGGCGGCACGGGACGCGGCCGATCCGATCGGACAGTGGCAGGTCGCCAAGGCCGCCGCGAGCGAGGCCATCACTGGCCTCGGCACGATCAGCCACCACCACGCGGTGGGCGCGGACCACGCGCCGTACCTGGAAGCCGAGATCGGCGGGCTGGGGCTGGACGTGCTGGCGTCGGTCAAGCGGACGCTCGACCCGACCGGGGTGCTCAATCCGGGCAAGCTCATCGCTGGCGACTTCAATCCGGCGGGGCTAGCGTCGCCTGGTGACCGGTGACCTCCTGATCCGTTCCGTGCGGCCGTGGCCAAACCTCCCCGGCGCACCCCTGGTCGACGTGCTCTGCGAGGGCGGGCACGTCGCGGCGTTCGCCCCGGACCTCGACCCGCCGCCCGCCGTGCCGGTGGTCGACGGCCGGGGCGGCGTGCTGCTGCCCGCGTTCACCGACGCCCACGCGCACCTGGACTCCACCCGGCTCGGCCTGCCGTTCCGGCCGCACAGCGCGGGCGCCGGGCTGGCCGACCTGATCGAGAACGACCGGCGCAACTGGCGGTCCGCCGAGGCTTCGGTCGCGCAACGGGCCACGTACACGCTCGCCCGCACGATCGCCGGCGGCGCTACGCATGTCCGCAGCCACGCGCAGGTGGACGTCGACTCGGGGCTGGAGAAGCTGGAAGGCGTGCTCGCCGCGCGCGAGGAGCACCGCGGCCGGGCGCACGTCGAGGTGGTGGCGTTCCCGCAGTGCGGCATCCTGCGGGAGAAGGGCACGGCGGAGCTGCTGGAGGCGGCGCTGCGCGCGGGCGCGGACCTGGTCGGCGGGCTAGACCCGGCGGGCTACGACCGTGACCCGGTGGGGCACCTGGACGTGGTGTTCGGGTTGGCCGAGAAGCACCAGCGCGGGGTGGACGTGCACCTGCACGACGGCGGGACGCTCGGCGCGTTCCAGGTGGAGTTGATCTGCGAGCGCGTGCGGGCGCTCGGGATGCAGGGGCAGGCGACCGTCAGCCACGCGTTCGCGCTGTCCACTGTGGATGGTGAGCGGCAGCGGGAACTGGTGGAGCTGCTGGCGGAGCACGACATCGCGGTGACGACGGTCGCGCCGGGCGTGCGGGAACCGTTGCCGCTGCGGGAGCTGCGGCGCGCGGGCGTTCGGGTCGGCCTCGGGCAGGACGGCATCCGCGACTACTGGTCCCCGTACGGCAACGGCGACATGCTGGACCGGGCCTGGCAACTGGCCTACCGCAACGGGTTCCGCCGCGATGACCTGGTGGAGATGTGCGTGGACATCGCCACTAGGGGCGGCGCGGCCGTCATGGGGCGCACGCTGGGCCTCACCGAGGGTTCGCCGGCCGACCTGGTCGTGGTGCCGGGCGACACGGTGACCGCCGCCGTCATGGACCGGGCCCCGCGCACACTGGTCGTGCACGCGGGACGCGTCGTGGCCGCCGAAGGCGAGATCGTCTGAACCGGGTGAACCCGTCGGATCAGCGGGTCGATGACTTGATCATGGTCAGGAACGCGTGGGCCGCGCCCTTGCCGAACGTCAGCGTCGGCCGTTCGTCGCCGGGAAGCGCGGCCTGCTTGGTGTCGCGGTAGCCGACCACATCGCCGGTCCACCCCGTCTCCACGCACGTCCCGTTGTTGGCGGTGTACGTGGAAGTCCGCCAGTTCTCGATCACTGGATCTCCTTCCTCAACTTGGCGACGAGCGCCCGCGACCGCTTCGGGTTGAGGGCCAGGTGACGAAGGTGGTTCATCACCTTCCCGTAGTCTTCTACGGCCTCGGGGCTGTCGTAGTAGTGTGCCGATCGCCGTGCTTCCTCATACGCTACCCGCCAGTCGTCATCGAACCTGAGCAGGTAGAACGCGCCCGTGAGTGACGGATGCACGCCCACCTCATGCGGGATGACCTGGAAATTGACGTTCGGGCGTGAGGTCGTCTCCAGCAGGTGATCGAGTTGGCCGGCCATCACGGCGGGACCGCCCACCGGTCGCCGCAGCGTCTGCTCCTCGACGACGCACCACAACTCAGCCGGGCCGGCCTCACGCGTGATCACGGACTGCCGTCGCAGTCGCAGCGCGATGCTGTCCTCGACGTTGACGCCAAGGGTGATCGAGGCGTGGTAAGCGATCAGCTCGCGCGCATAGGCCTCGGTCTGCAACAGCCCGCTGACCAACATGGGGTCGAAGACCTCGATACCGGTGGCGACCGCTTCCAACCCGATGGCGAGTTCGAAGTCCTTCACCGTTGACGACGAGTCGATGTCCTGTCGCACGGTGCCGTGCTGGTCGGGCTTGAGCTTCGCCACGGCCAGCAGTTCCAACATCATCGGCAGGCGATCCGGCCGACCGAAGAAGTCCATCAGGACCTCCAGCGCGGGCTTCGACGGGAGGTTCTTGCCGGTGATCAAGTGGCCGAACCCGACCCGCGACATGCCCAACCGCTCACCGGCCTGCGCCTGGGTCTTCCCGGCCTGCTCGCACAGGCGGTCGAGCTCGTAGCGCAGCACTCGCCGGGCCACCTGGGGGCCGAAGGTCACCTGCACGTCGTCATCCCTTCCCGCTCGGAACCGGTGGCCGCCGCCGAGTCGCATCAGTACACGAAAGTAGCAGTGTTCGTTCCGGATGGAGCGCAATCCGCACGCTATCGTCTCTGCACGGAGCGCGCTCCCGTCATGGCGAGTTGCTGTCCGAGCACTGTGCGTAATGGTTTCACACGGGAAGAGAGGTACGGCGATGAGGCCCACCAGGAAGGTGTTTCCGCCCTCGGGCGTCAGCGTGGGGGCACGCCGATGATCTTCACGGAGCGTGACGTCGTGCCCTCGTTCGGCCTGCTGGTGGGCCGTGATGTGAAAGTCCGCTTCCTGGTGGACACGGACTGCCCGAACTCGATCACGCTGGTGATCGGCGATTCGGTCGCCGAGATCAGTTTCGACCCGGCCACGGTCGAGCTGTTGGGCGACAAGGCCCGTGACGCCGTGCGCGAGTTGCGGGCAGGGGGCGTGGGCGACAGGACCTCCTGATCCACGTCGCGTGGTGTCACGGCGCCGAAGGCGAGATCGTCTGAGTTTTGTCGGTGGTGGCCGCTAGCCTGCGCGCATGAGTCAGGACACCTGGGACGCCCTCAAAGCGACCCCTCTCGCCGAGGTGCGGCGGCGCGCGGCGATCGTCGGCGAGCTGACCGAAGTCCGGCCGATGGTGGTGGACGACGCGGAGCGGTTCGCGTGGAACGACAGCGGCGGGCAGTCGGCCGTCTGGTACTTCACGCCGGACGGCCTCGCGCTGCTGCTGGTCTTCGACCACGAGTCGGAGCTGAACCTGTACGCCGAAGGCGACTACGCCCTCCAGGAGTCGCTGTACCGAGGGGTGCCCGAGTCACTGGTGCGGCTGGTGCGCGACCGTCCCGAGAACTACGAGTCCCTGAACCTCGTCGACTCGGAAACCGGGCGGGCGATCCACTACGCCGGCGGCGTCTTCTGGTTCGACGGCGAGCGGTGGCGGGCCGCCGAGGGCTTCCTGGACCACTGCGAGCGGGAAGGGCTGGCTCCGCTGATCGAATCGGGGTTCGGCTACTGCCTCGGGGACTACGCGTTCGGCCGGGAGTTCACCGCCGAGACGGTGATCGCGCTCAGGGACTTCGACGGCCGGTACGAGGAGGCCTCCGAGCGCGACGCCGCGCTGGTCGAGGCGCAGGAGGTCATCGACCGGCACGCGGCGTCGCGGCGAGAGGTGGGAGTGTCCGAGCGTTAGAGGGTGACGAGGGCCTTGCCGGTGTTCTCGCCGTTCAGCATGCCGATGAACGCCTCCGGCGCCCGGTCCAGGCCGCCCTCGGTCACGGTCTCCCGGTAGCGCAGCTTGCCCTCGGCGATCCAGCCGGCGACCTCGCGCACGAACTGGTCGCGCAGGTGCTCCAGGTCGAACACCAGCATCCCGCGCAACGTCAGCCGCTTGCCGACGGCCAGGCCGAGGTTGCGCACACCAGCCGGGGTCGTGGTGTTGTAGTTCGAGATCGAGCCGCAGAGAGTGACGCGACCGAACAGGGTCAGCGCGTCGATCGCCGCTTCCAGGTGCTCGCCGCCGACGTTGTCGAAGTACACGTCGATGCCGTCCGGGGCGGCCTTCGCGAGCTGTTCCCCGACCGGGCCGTCCTTGTAGTTGAACGCCGCGTCGAAGCCCAGCTCCTCGACCAGGTACTTCACCTTCGCGTCGCTGCCCGCGCTGCCGATGACGCGCTTCGCGCCCCGCAGCCGGGCCACCTGACCGACGACCTGCCCGACCGCGCCCGCCGCGCCGGACACGAACACCGTGTCGCCCTCCTTGAACGAGGCGATCTCCAGCAGGCCCGCGTAGGCGGTCAGGCCGGGCATGCCGAGCACGCCCAGGTACGCGCCGAGCGGGGCGGCGTCCGGGTCGACCTTCGCCGCGCCGGCCGCGTCCACCGCGCTGTACTCGCGCCAGCCCAGGAAGTGCCGCACCTTGTCGCCGACCGCGAATCCGGGCGCGTTCGAGGCCACGACCTCGCCCACGGCCTCACCGGAGAGGGCCTGGCCGACCTCGAACGGCGGGATGTACGACTTGCCCTCGTTCATCCGGCCGCGCATGTACGGGTCCACGCTCATCACGATGTTGCGGACCAGCAGCTGGCCGTCGCCGATGGTCGGCACGGGCACTTCGACCAGGTCGAAGTTGTCGCCGGTCGGGAAGCCTTCGGGACGGGAGGCGAGGTGGACCTCGCGCGCGGTGCTCGGAAGCGTCATATGGATCACGACGTTCCGAGGGCTCGCCGCTATTCCCGGGCGTACCGTCACGTCGTGGACATCCGCCTGATCACGTCACTCGAAGCGGTCATGGCCGCCGGTCACCTGTTCGACGACCTGCCGCGGGAGGACGCGACGCGAGCGTTCCTCGCCGACGACCGGCACCACCTGCTGATCGCGTACGTCGACGGCGAGCCCGCCGGGTTCGTGTCCGGCGTCGAGACCATCCACCCCGACAAGGGCGTGGAGATGTTCCTCTACGAGCTGGGCGTGGACGACGCCTACCAGCGCCGGGGCATCGCCACCGCGCTGATCGAGCGGCTGATCGGGCTGGCCAGGGAACGCGGCTGCACCGGCGCGTGGACCGGCACGGAGAAGGACAACGCCGCCGCCCTGGCCACCTACCGCCGGACCGGCGCCGAACTCGACTTCGACACCGTCGCCGTGTCCTGGGGCTTTTAAGAGCGTCAGGAACCCTTGCGGCGCAAGAGGGTGCGTTTCTGCAACGACTCCTCCAACGCCTGGTAGGCCAGGTCCATCGCGGTGTTGTACTCGCGCTGGTCGCGCGGCGGGACCGACTCGTCCGGGTCGGGCACCGTGGTCATCTTCATCCACCGCTCGTCCCACAGCAGCTCGACCGCGGCCTCCCAGTGCACCGCGACGATCAGCTTGACCACCTGTTCCTGCTCGATCACCTCGGCCATCCGGTCCTGCGACGCGGCCAGCCGGGCCAGCAGGTCACGCACCCGGGCGCGATCCGTCGCACGCATCCGCTCGACCGACTCGGCGGCCAGCGCGACGATCTCCTTGTACCGCTCGACCGCGGAAACCGTCCCGATCTCCGGCACGCCTTCCCCACTGGTGCGCTGCGCGGGCACTACGGAGATCTGGCTGGTCATGATTCCTCCCCGGTGTCGAACGGGATGACGACCTGCGGCCGTGAGTGCTCGAACCGGTCGAAGAACAGGCCCCGGCGCGGTCGCGGTGACCACGCCATGACCTGCTCCGGTCCGAACGACAGCAGCTCCTTGCCCTGGATGTCGAACGCGACCCACGCGCCGATGTCGTCGTAGACACCGGGCGAAAGGGTGTTCTTCAGCCGCTGCGCGCCACGCCACCAGCCCAGCACGTGGGTGCGGTTCTCCGGGCCGTGTTTGAGCACTGTTCGCAGGTTGTCCACCCCGGAGACACGCGTCGTCGGGTTCTTCGCCTCCAACAGGGTGTGCGCCGCGTCCACCGCGTAAACCACCACGTAGTGCGGTTGCAATGGCGCGCCCGTCTCACCGGTGATGCTCGCGGTGATCCGACCGGCCACGCCCTCGACCAGCGTCCTGATGCCGTCGAGGCCCAGCAGGTCCACCGCGTGGCCCGCGTCGCGCAGCTGCTTGGCCAGCTTCTCCGCGTGCGGCCAGGCGTCCTCGGCCAGGCACGCCAGGGTGAACTGCGCGTCGTTCGGCTCGTGCTGCCGGGCCAGCGACAGCGCCGCGCCGGCCAGCACGTCCGCCGCGTCCTCGGCCAGCGACCCGAGCACGGCGATGTTCCGGCCCGGCGTGCGGGCGAAGCGCACCTTGGCCGCGCTGCCCGCCACGTCGATCACCTGGCCGAGCAGCACGGTCGGGTTGCCCGCGCCCGGCGCCAGCGCCCGGAAGTCCGGCAGCGCCTGGAGCGCGGGCACCTTGCTGCCGTCGAACAGGATCGGCTCGGCCAGGTCCGGCGGCCGACGCCGGTGCAGCTCCGCTTGCAGCTTGTCGAACGTGCCCTTGGCGGTGGCGTCCGGGATGCGCGCGACCTCGTTGCCCGGCCGGACGCCCGACTCGTGGTTGACCACCGCGTGCCAGCGGGGCAGCTCCACCGCGGCGTCGTTCTGCGGCTCGGCCAGCACCCGCCGTGCCTTCGGCAGCGCGATGCGCACGGTGAACTGCTCGAAGATCGCCGACTTGCCCCAGAAGCCCTCGATGCCGGACACGTCCTGGCTGGACAGCACCAGGTGGATGCCCTGCGACCGGCCGCGCCGGGCCACGTCCTCCAGCAGTTGGGTGGCCTGCGCGGTGACCTGGTCGCGTTCGCCGAACAGGTACTGGAACTCGTCGATCACCGCGACGACCCGCGGCCAGTGGCCGAGCGGGTCCTCCTCGCGCAGCTGCTCCAGCTTGGTGACCTCGTGCCGCTTCGCCGCGTCCGCGCGCCGGCGCATCTCGTCGGCCAGGAACGCCAGCAGCGCCACGCCGAACTCGCGGTCGGTGTTGACGTTCACGCCGACCAGCCGCGCGTGCGGCAGCCACGTCGGGTCCTTGCGGCCCGGCGCGAACTGGGCGAACGACACGCCCTCCTTGAAGTCCAGCAGGTACAGCTCAAGCTCGTCCGGCTCGTACCGGGCGGCCAGGCTGCCGAGCATGGCGTAGAGGAAGTTCGTCTTGCCCGAACCGCTCGGCCCGCCGATCAACGCGTGCGGCGACGTGTCGCCCAGCGCCACGTGCACCGGCTCGCCCTCCAGGAAGCCCACCGGCGCGACGACGCCCGCCGACGAGTCCTCCCGCCACAGCTGCTCCGGCAGCAGGTCGGCGAACGTGCTCAGCCGGTTCCGGCGCTCGTCCCGCTTGTCGGCGATCGCCGCGCACGCGCGGGGCACCAGCGCGCGGGGGAACGGCGGGTCGAGCGCGACCGTCACGTGCTTGCCGGTCATCGTGCAGGTCGCGGTCTGGTCGGCGGCGATCGTGACGGTCTCGATCGGCGAGTTGACGGTGACCGGGATGTCGACGACGACGAGCTGGATGCCGGCCGCCAAACCGTTGCGCGCCACCCGTTGCAGCTGCTGCTGGTGCTCTTCCCGCAACGCCTGCCGGTTGCCGAACAGCACCGCCACCCGCCACGGCTCGGTCCGCCGCCCGCCCGCCGCCGTCACCGACTGGTGGCCCTCGACCAGCACGCCGGTGTGCACCCGGCGGATGTGGTCGGACAGCTCGTCCAGCAGCTCGTGCAGCCGGGCCGGGTCGTGCACGGTCAGCAGGCCCGCGCGGGTCAGCGGGTAGAGGCCGGGCAGCGCGCCGGTGAGCTGGCCGACGTCCCACACGTGGACGTGCACCAGACCGGGCTGGAAGTGGCTCAACAGGCGCAGCAGCAGGTTCTCCACCAGGCCTTCGGCCGCGGGCCTGCTCTCGTACGTGGAGGACACGTGCAGGTGCGCGTGGTCGAGCAGCGGCACCGCCACCGGGAACCGCTGCGGCTCGGGCGCGCTGCGGACCGTGCCGGTGCCGATGCGCCACAGCTCGGGCACGCCTTCGGTCGCGTCGGCCGTGCCCGGTGTGCCGAGCCACCTCTCGTGCGGCCACGACGCCGGGCCGTCCGCCACCGCGTCGACCAGGCCGGTCAACGCGTCCGGCCCGTGCTCCGACCAGTCGCGGAACGCGGCCACCCGGTCGATCAGCGCCTGCGCCACCTGCTGCCGGAACAGCGGGTTCGCCAACGCCTCCGCCAGCAGCGGATCTTCCTTCGCGCGGTCGATCCCCTGCCCGCGCACCATCACCTCGACCATGTCGCGGGCGCGTTCGGCGGCGAGTTGGCGCTGCTCGCGCGAGGCGTTGCCCAACGCGGCGGCGACGGCCCTGCGGAACTCCTCGAAGGAGCTCTCGATCCTCTTCCGGCGCTCGTCACGCCTGCTCACGTCACAGCTCCACGGCTAGGCGTTGGACCAGTTCCAGGCTGCCGACGATCAGCTCGAGCTCGTCGGCGAACAGCTCACCCGCCTTCACGAACCCGGCGGGCACCAGGGACTCGTGGTGGTCGGCGCTCGCCGAGACCAGGATGTCGACCGCCTCGTCCAACGCGTGCTGGGCCTCCCGGACGCTGCGATAGGCGTCCCGGAGTAACTCGCAGCTCTGGTCGAGCGCGAGCCTGATCTCGCCTACCGAGGTCACGTCACAACCTGGAATTGATGCTCTCGGCCTGGGAAATCCCGGCGCCGAGGTGCTGTTGCAAGTCGGAGACGCCGCTGACCACCTCGGCGAACCGGGCGTTCGCCTGCTCCACGTCGGCCTGGACGCTGCCCTGGGTGGCTGTGCTCAGCAGGGCTTGCGCGTCTTCGGCCAGGTCGGCGGCCTGTTGCAGGGCGTTGACGCTCTGGCCCGCCTTGTCGACGGCCTGGGCGATCGCGGCGCGGACCTCTTCGATGCTGGCCATGTCGGATCCCGACCCCTCCCGCAAAGCGTTTGCGTTCCTATAGTTGAAAGTAGTACCTAAAGAATCACGATTCACAAGCAAGATCGGCTGACCGGGTGGCGTCGAAATCCACTCGATCGGGTCAGCGTTGTCGATCTCAGTCCGGCGCCGTCCACACGAATGCCGAGGCCGGTGTCGCTGTCAGTTCCAGCGCGGCGATCCCGGCAGGTGGCACGGGTGTCGCCGACCAGCGGATCGAGCCGGAACCGTCCGACCACTCGACCGCGGACCATCCCGAACGGCCCAGTGACGCCACCGCGTCGTGTAGCGCGACCGTGGGCGAATTAACGCTCGATCCAAGGTCGATGTGCACGCTCAGTAGGTGCCCATGAGGAGCCACTCGGGTGATCTTGCCATTGCGCGTGACCCGGCTCGCTACCGCCCGTGCCTGCCATTCGGCGCCCGCGGACCGGTCCGCGGCCACGTCGACGCGCAAGGACAGCCGCGTGCCGGGTTCGGGCACGTCGGCAGGGTCCGCGGCGGCGTCCGCACCGGGATTCGCGGCGGGGTTGACAGTGGGGTCTGCGGCGGGATTCGCGGCGGGATTGACGGCAGGGTCCGCGGCGGGATTCGCAGTGGGGTTGCCGGTGGCGTCCGCAGCCGGGTTCGCAGCCGGGTTCGCGGCGGGGTTGACGGCAGGGTCTGCGGCCGGGTTCGCAGCGGGGTTGCCGTCGGGGTCCGCCGTGGGGCTCGCAGTGGGGTTGCCGGCGGGGTCCGCCGTGGGGTTCGCAGTGGGGTTGCCGGCGGGGTCCGTGGTGCGGTGGGCCGCGGTGGGCCGCGGTTCGCCCGGCTCGGATCTGTACTCGGCGTGGCCCGCGTGGCCCGCGTGGCCCGCGTGGCCAGGGTCGGTGTGGCGCGGGTCTGCGTGGCCCGGGTCGGTGTGGCGCGGGTCTGCGTGGCGTGGGTCGGTGTGGCGTGGGTCGGTGTGGCGCGGGTCGGTTTGGCGCGGGTCGGTGGGTCGCGAGTCGTTGGGCTGGGAGGCCTTGTGCGGTGAGGCTTTCTGTTGGGGGTCGCCGCCGGCCCACGCCTCCACCAACAACCGCTCGCCGCCCGGCACCGGTCCGTCCAGCAGGGCCGGGTCCTCCAGCACCGTCCACGCGGTCGGCGGCTCGCAGGCGACCCGCGGCGTGGGGAACTCGTCGCCCAGTCGGCGGACGAACGTGCGGACCGCCCGGGCGAGCGCGCCCGCCACGTTCTGCGTCACGCGTTCGCCGCTGACCCCGCTGATCGTCACCGACCAGCAGCCGGGTTCCTCGTCGGAGCAGTCGACGGCGCGCACGACCCGCCCGCGGACCTGGCGCAGCAGTCCGGCGCAGGCGGCGCGCGCCTGCTGCTCGTCGTCCGCCGCCACCACCGCGGTGATCAGCAATTCCAGGTCTTCTTCAACCATCGCGACGGATTCTCCACGACGGCGCTGTGGCGCGTGTGGGTGCCACCGGTGTCACCCACAAGCAGGGGCTTCCGCACACCCCTTGTGATGTCCGCTGATCAGGACGTTTCCGCCGGTTCAAACCAGCCGTCACACGATGCGGTCTGCACCGTCCGACAGCCCGCCGACCAAGGTAACGATGTGGGCGCAGGGCCAACCCATTCAAGGAGGTTCCACAATGCGCAGCATTATCCGAGCCATCGCCGCGGGGGCTCTCTCGCTCCCGATCATCATCGGCGCCGCGGGCATCGCCTCGGCCGACGTCGAATACGGCCAGGACCACGTGGCCGCCACCCATTATGGCGCCGCGGTCTACGACCAGGCTTCGGGCGCCGACGACTACGGCAACGCGTACTTCTACGAGGCGTGGCAGGTCGCCGGCCCGGACGGTGCGGGCTCGGCGTTCACGGTGTCGTGGGTGTTCGACGGCAGCGCGGGCCACGTCGACGGGTACTCCTGGGCGGATGGCCACGGTGCCTGGACAGGCGGGACCGAGGCCTACGCCGACAGCCCGGACTACTACGAAGAGTGATCCGTGACGACGACTGATCCTTGACAGGTCGGGTGGGACGGTGCCGCGTGGACCGTCCCACCTGACCGCCCTTTCCGGGCAGGTCGAGTTCAGGGCAGGTCGAGCACCCGGTGGACGAACTCGACCACGTCGGCCAGGACTTCGTCGGAGTTGATCTCGTTGAACACCTCGTGCCGGGCGCCGGGGTAGACGCGCTCCTCGAACAGCAGGCCGCGCAGGCGGTCGGTGCCGGTTCGGGTGTCGGCCAGGGGCACCAGGTCGTCGGCGTCGCCGTGCAGCCACAACGTCGGCAGGTGTTCCAGCGCCGGCCCGTAGTTGACGTCGTCGATCGCGCGTTCCAACGCCTCCAACGTCTCCCGCCGGTACGGGCCGTGCCACACCAACGGGTCGGCCGCGTACCGCTTGCCCACTTCCGCGTCGCGCGACAGCACGTCCGGGTCCAGCGGCACGTCCGGAATCTCCTTGCGGCCCAACAGGTCCAGCCCCTGCCAGGTGCCCAGCACCGGCGCCGACAGCACCAGCGCGGACAACGGGTTCCGCTGGGCGTACCGGGCCGCGACCAGGCCGCCCTCCGCGTGCCCGATCAGCACCGTCGGCAGGTCGGACGACGCCGAGCTGATCGTCGCGCCGACGTCCGCGACCACGCCGTCGAAGTCGGTGATCAGCGCCCGTTCGCCCTCGGACCGGCCGTGCCCGACGTGGTCGGCCGCCACGACCAGCGCGCCCGCCCCCACCAGCGCCTCGGCGACGTGCGCGTATCTGCCGCTGTGCTCGCCGTACCCGTGCACGAGCACGGCCAGCCAGCCGGCGTCCAGGTTGGGCCAGGTGCGGACCGCGAGTTCACCGGCGTGGCCGGGGACGTTCGACTCGATCACCTAGCCAGCGTAGAACGCGCTGATCTCGATCTTCCCGCCGCCGCACACCGGACCCAGGTTCCACGCGAGGCTCACCGGCTGCGTCTCGTCCGGCGGGATCGCGGCGGCGCTCGTCGCCTCGGGCTGGCACGGGCCCTCCACCGGCTCGTCACCGGTCGGCACCACGGTCCAGTGCAGGTTCGCCGCCGCCGCCGTGCCGGGCGCGACGGTCACCGGCGACGGACCGGGGTCCGGCTTGCGCTGGAGGTTCGTCGGCACCGGGTTGCCCGCCGCGTCGAGCAGTTGCAGGCCGCTGTAGCCGTTGAGCGTGCACGGCGCCGACCCGTTGTTGGTCACCACGAGCTTGCCGTACCGGTTGCCCGCGCCGGCGTCGGTCGTCTGGACCGATCCGGCCAGCACCGCGGCCGTGCACCTGGTCGACCCCGCGGCCGTCGTGGCCTGCGTCGGCGGCACCGGCTGCTCCGACGCCGGCGGGGCCGTCCCGGCGGTCGTCGTGGAGGCCGTCTCCGTCTCCGAGGAGGGCGCCATGACCTGGTCGGCCGTCGGTTGGGGGCTCCCGCACGCGGTGAGCGCGACCGTCAGGGCGCCGTACGCCACGAGTCGCCTCATGTCCACCTCCTGGCTCGGATTCGTGGTCCTTATCAGGAGGACGTACCCAACCCGGGATCGGTTGGGTGGGTCGGCGAAGAATTCACCGGATCGGGCGCATCATGGGCGGTTCTCGACCCAACCGTCCGGGAGCACCGGCATCCGGCCCACCTCGGCCGTCCACACGTAGGTCCAGCAGACCTGCCCGTCGGGCAGCGTGACGCGCACCCGGCGGTACTCGTCGCCCTCGTACTCGTCCAGCACGGGCAGGGCGTCCTCGGGGTTCTCCAGCCGCAGCACGTGCCCCGGCACGCCCGGTCCGTCGCCGGGGCGCAGCGCCGGGTAGCCGCGGCCGGTGTCGTGCACCGTGCCGGGCAGCGCGGCGGGCTCCGGGTCGCCGGTCACGAACGGCGCCACCAGGTGCCACGCGCCCATCCCCGGCTGGAGGGTGCCGTAGGTGAAGAGGCGGTCCGGCCAGTCGTCGGGCGTCGGCTCGCCGTGCACCGGGGTCACGTCAAGGCCGTCGTTGGCGGCGGGCCGTCCGCCCAGCCGTCGCGCGCCGCGCTGGTCCACGTCGGCGCAGCGCACGGGCTTGTCGTTGATCAGGAGCGGCATCCGCCTGGTGCCCGCTCCGGTGTACGCGAGCACGGAGTCGACCACGCCGCCGTCGAACAACGTCACCCGGCCGGTGTGCACCCGGACGAGCCGGTACCGCAGGCCGCGGCCCTCGCAGCGGTCGAGCACCCGCAGCTGTTCGGCGGTGGCGAACCACACCGCGTGCTCTTCTTCGACGCCGGGCGCCGCCGCGAGGGTGGCCGGCCGCTGGCCGTCGGTCTTGCGCAGTCCCGCGGCCCAGACGGCGGCGAGGCCGGTGCACCGGGCCCTCAGCACGACCGCCGGGCCGGTCAGTCCGAGTTCGTCCCGCAGCCACGTGACCTTGGCCGGGTTGGCGTTGGAGCCGTAGGCCAGCACCGGCATCCGGCCCGTGAGGGGCGGTTCGCCGTGCGCCGCGAGCCAGTCGTCCAGGTCCTGCCCGTCCGGGGCGACGCGCCACCCGGAATCGGCGCCGGGGTCGGGCGTGACCGGCCAGCCTTCGCCGTTGAGGTGCACGAAGCAGTGTCCCGGCCGAGCTCCCGGATAGGGCTCGGCCGGGTGACTATCGTCCGTGAAGGGCTGAGTCATGAATCCCATCCTGGCAAACCACACCTCGAATTCACCCGGTGTTGGGTTCGGGAGGTGACGTGTCACACGTTCTGGCGCCGCGCGTCGTAGTCGTCCTGCGCGGCGCGGAAGTTCGGCACGTTCTCCTCGATCCACCCGAACAGGTCGCTGATCCGCTTCGCCGCCTGGGTGCCCAGCGGGGTGAGGGAGTAGTCCACCCGCGGCGGGATCACCGGGTGCACCTCGCGGTGCACCAGCCCGTCCCGCTCCAGCGCCTGCAACGTCTGGGCCAGCATCTTCTCGCTCACCCCGGCGACTTCCCGGCGCAGCTCGCCGAACCTCAGCGTGCCGCCCAGGAGCTTGGCGAGCACCAGGCTGCCCCACTGCCCGGTCGCGTGGTTGGCGATCACCCGGGACGGGCAGTTGTGGTCGTACACGTCACCTCGGTTCTCCATGGCACCGACTCTACCTGGATGCTTTCCGAGCAGTTAGTACCTGACATTCAGGTAGGTACTGTCGAATAGTTAGCGAGAGATCTAGCTTGGCCCCATGAAGACCTTGATCACCGGTGCTACCGGCCAGCTCGGCTCCCTGATCCTCAAGCACGCCCTCACCCGCATCCCGGCCGACCGGCTCGCGGTGTCCGTCCGCGAACCGGAGAAGGCGGAAGGCCTCGGCGTCGAGGTCCGGCACGGCGACTTCGCCGGCCCGCTCACCGACACGTTCGCCGGGGTGGACACGCTGCTGCTGGTGTCCGTCGACGGGCCGGACGAAGTCCGCATCGGACTGCACCGGAACGCCGTGCGCGCGGCGGCGGAGGCGGGCGTGCGGCACATCGTCTACACGTCGGTGACCGACGCGGACACCTCGCCGCTCAGCCTGGCCGGGGTGCACAAGGCGACCGAAGAGGAGATCCGGGCCACCGGCATCCCGTTCACGTTCCTGCGCAACGGCATGTACCACGAGAACTACCTCCCGCAGGCCCCCGGCCCGATCGTCAGGGCCGCCGGCGACGGGCGGGTCGCGAGCGCGGCCCGCGACGACTACGCGGTGGCCGCGGCCGTCGTGCTGAGCACCCCCGGCCACGAGAACGCGGTCTACGAGCTGACCGGCTCGCGGGCGTGGAGCTTCGACGAGCTGGCCGGACTCGCGGGCACCACGCACGTGAAGGTGAGCCAGGAGGAGCGCGTCGCCGGTCTGAAGGGCTTCGGCCTGCCCGACTTCGTCGCCGAGCTGCTCGCCGACATCGAGGTCAACATCGGCCGCGGCGTGCTCGCGGACGTGCGGCCCGACCTGGAGAAGCTGATCGGCCGCGCGCCCACCACGATCGAGGACGCCGTCGGGAACAGGTGACCTCGCGCGGCGTGCCGGGTGCGCGTGGTGTGGGTAGCGTCGGGGTATGGCAGTAGTGGACAGCCCCGTCGGCTGGGTGAAGAAGCACATCCAGAAGTACGTCGAGTCGGGCGGCGCGGAAGGCCACGAGTGGCGGCCGGGCGTCTTCACGCTCCTGCTGACCACGACCGGCCGGAAGTCCGGTGAACCACGCCGCACCGCGTTGATCTACCAGCCCTACGGTGACGCGTACGTGGTCGTGGCGTCGCACGGCGGCGCTCCGGAACACCCCTCCTGGTACCGGAACCTGCTCGCGGAGAACCGGGCCGAGGTGCAGGTCGGCCCGGACGTCTTCCCCACCACGGCGCGCACCGCCACCGGTGAGGAGCGGGCGAAGCTGTGGAAGCTGATGACCGAGGTGTGGCCGGACTACGACGGCTACGTGAAGAAGACCGACCGCGAGATCCCAGTGGTGGTGCTGGAGCGCGCCCAGTCCTGACCGGGCTCAGTCCTGACCGGGTTCAGCTCTGACCGGGTTCGGTGCCGACCGGGTTCAGCTCTGATCGGGTTCAGTCGGGGATGGGCACGGCCGCGCCCGTCACCGTGACCCGCGGGTCGTCCGGTGACACCCCGATCGTCAGCACGCTGGGTCGGCCCATGTCGTCGCCCTGGTGGATGGTGATCGTCCTCGGCCCGGTGACCTCGCCGATCGTCCGCAGGTAGCCGCCGAACGCCGCCGCGGCGGCCCCGGTCGCCGGGTCCTCCACGACCCCGCCGACCGGGAACGGGTCGCGCGCGTCGAAGACGTCGTCGGAGCGCTGGTGCACCAGTTGCGCGGTCAGCGCGTCGTTGGCCCGCAGCAGGTCGCCCAGCGCGTCGAACTCGTAGTCCAGCGAGGCCAACCGCTCCCGCGTCCGCACCGCCAGCACCAGGTGCCGCGCGCCGCCGGACGCCCAGTGCACGGGGTAGCGCGGGTCGAGGTCGTCGGCGGACCACCGCAGTGCCCGCAACGCCTCGGCGACGTCCGACTCCGGCGCGGGCGTGGAGGACGTCGGCACGCTGGTCAGGGTCGCCGTGCCCGGCGTCGCGGCGATCTCCACCAGCCCGGCCTTGGTGTGGAACCGCAGAGTGCCGGGCCGTTCCAGGGCGACGGCGGTGGCCACGGTGGCGTGACCGCAGAACGGGACCTCCGCCAACGGGCTGAAGTACCGCAGGTCGAAGTCGTGCCCGCCGGTCCGGGGGAACGCGAAGGCGGTCTCCGAGTAGCCGAGGTCGGCGGCGATCTCCAGCATCCGGGCGTCGTCGAGCCCGGTAGCGTCCAGCACGACACCGGCCGGGTTGCCGCCCGCCGGGTCGGTGGTGAAGGCGCTGTAGCGCAGTACTGCCGGGTGAAGTGCGTCGTTCATGGGCACAGCGTCCGCCACCACCCGGCATCGAGTCCAACGATTCCCTGTGATGCGTTCGATCGGTATTGTCGATCCAGTGGACACCCGCCTCCTGCGCACACTCCTGGTGCTCGCGCGCACGGGCAGCTTCACCGCCACCGCGGCGGAGCTGCACCTCGTGCAATCCACGGTGACGAGCCAGGTCAAAGCCCTGGAACGGCACCTCGGCGCACGCCTGTTCGACCGGCTGCCCAGCGGCGCCCGGCTGACCGAGGCCGGCCGGCAGGCCGTCGAGCACGCCAGGGAGGTGCTGTCGGCCGAACAACGCCTGCGCGACGCGGTGCGCGGCAGCACCGCCGTGGAGGGCGACGTGCGGATAGCCGCACCCGAGTCGGTCTGCGCCTACCGGCTGCCGCAGCGGATCGCGGACGTCGCCCTGCGCTGGCCGGGCATCTCCGTGCACCTCTCGCCGTCGGGCACCCGGCAGGCGATCACCGGTGTCCGCAACGGCACGCTGGACCTGGCGCTGGTGCTGGAGGACGCGGTGGTCGCGCCGGGTCTGAAGGTGACCGCGATCGGGGCCGAGCCGATCGAGCTGGTGTCCGCGCCGGGCGTGCTGCTGGACGAGCGGTACTTCCTGCTGGAGGAGGGCTGCTCGTACAGCGACCGGTTCGTGCGGGAGCTGTCCGCGACGCCGAGCATCACCCGGTTCGGCAGCATCGAGGCCGTCCGGTCGTGCGTGGTGGCGGGGCTGGGCTGGACCGTGCTGCCGCGCGTGGCGGTCGCCGAGCAGTTGGACGCCGGCACGCTCCAGCGCGTGCGCGAACTGCCCGACAGCACGCTGTTCCTGGTCACGGACCCGCGTCGGACGCCGTCGGCGGCGGTCCAAGCGGTGGCCGCCGCCCTGAACTGACAGCCCTCAACCGACAGCCCAGAACCCGACAGCCGCTCAACCGAGCTGGGCGAGCATGCCCTCGCAGCTGCGCACGACCACGGACGCGGCCCGCCGTTGCCCGTGGTCCAGCGCCGGGTCAACGGAGTGGTCGCGCCACCGGCCCAGCGTGTCCAGCACGGCGTGCCGCAGCTCGCTCCCGGTCGGCTCGTAGTCCATGCCCAGCCGCACCACCGGGTTCGTGCCCAGGCCGCCGACCAGCCGGGACGCCTCGGCGTCCAGCTCGCCCGGCAGCCGGATCCGCCCGCCCTGCAACGACGCCAGCAGCCGCAGCTCCCGGAAGTCGTGGGTGGTGGCCAGAATCCGCTCGACCGCGGTGGCCAGGCCGATCGAACCGGGCCGCGGCTCGGCGCGCAGCACCACGTCCAGGCCCAGCAACGCGGACCGCGCCTTCAGCACCTCGCGGCGTTCGGTGAAGTAGATGCCGACCGAGTCGCGCAGCTCGCCCAGACCGCTGCGCTGCACCAGCTGCCCGGTCAGCTTCACCTGCGTGTCGAAGCCCTGCCGGATCAGCGTGGTCGTCAGCCGCACGCCGAAGAGGCCGAACCGGTCCACCAGGCCGTGCCGCGCCGCCGGGTCCAGCCGGACCGGGAAGTCCTCGGCCACGAACCGGTCCGCGGACAGCAGGTGGTCCTCCAACTCGGTGCGCGCCAACGAAGCCAGCGACGCGAGCGCGGTGAACTCGTCCGGCCGCACCGTTCGCGCGGCCACCGCGAGCAGCCCCGCCACCGCGACCACGTTCTGGCACAACGGGGTCACGGTCGCCTCGCGCCGGTAGCGGCGGGCGATCTGCTTGGCCGACGACAGCGCGTCGATCCGGCCGCCGCCGATCTCGTCCGCCCGCGCCAGCACCAGCACGGTGTTCACCGGCGCGGCCCGTGCCACCGGGTGGTCGTGCGCGGTCTGGAGGTACCGCACGTCCGTGCTGTGCATGTGCCTGGTCAGGTAGAGCACCGCGTCGGCCTCGCCGTAGACCTGCTCGACCGGCGCCTCCGCCGGCGTGTCGATCAGGATCAGGTCGCGCAGCGAGCGGGACGGCCACTCGACCAGCACGCGTTCGGCGTCCGGCGCGTCCACGAACGCCTTGCCGTCACGGCGGGTCACCGGCACCTCGTACGGGCCGACGTGTGCCTTCGCCCGCGGTCCGTCCTGGTACCAGGTGGTCGCGCCGGTCGGCACGAACTCCTCGCCGATCAACGCGCTGACCACCGTCGACTTGCCCGACCGCGGCGCGCCCGCGACGGCGACGCGCACCGGTTCGGTGAACCGGGCCTGGTGCCCGCGCAGCCACGCGACCGCCCGCGGGCTGTCCCGGTAGATCGCCAGGGCGTCTTCGAGCAGCGCCCAGACCTCGTCCTCCAGCGTGGTGCCGTCGAGCATCAGGCGCTGATCCCCAGTGGCGGCGCCTGACCTCCCGCGAGTGCCTGGACCCGCTGGTAGAGCGCGACGAGGTGGTCGAGTTCGCGCTTGGCCTCCAGGCTGCGGCGCTCGCGTTCGGAGTTGTCGTCCTGGACGGCGCGGCGCGCGCTGCGGGCCGATTCCAGCAGGGTCTCCTGCAACTCCTCGGCCAGCGTGGAGAAGTGGTTGCGCAGGCTGCGCTGGATGTGCCGGCCCGCGTCACGGCAGTCCTTGCTGAACTTGATGAAGAAGTCGTCCACGTGCCGGGCGGCGGCGGCCTTCGCGGCGGCCTGCCTGCGGCGCAACCGCTGGTCGCTCTCGTCGATGATCGACTTGCCGCCGAAGAGCGCGCCCGCGCCGAGCGAGATGGCGTTGATCAGCGGCATGCCGGCGAGGCTGGTGGCGAGGCCGAACATCAGCACGCCGCCGTAGGAGCCCTTCAGGCCCGTGAACGCCTTCTGCATCACGTTGAACTTCTCGATCACCGGCTTCTCCATCGGCGACACGCGGTCCAGCACGTCGTCCGGGAAGATCGACTCGGGCAGCAGGTCGTCCCGGACCACCGGGAAGCTCTTCGCGACCTTCTCCGCCACCCACCCCGACCGGTCCAGCAGCCAGGCGAAGTTCGTCGTGGCGGCCTCCGTGAGGTTGTCCTCCAGCCAGGACTCGAACTGCTCCCAGCCCAGCGCCGGATCGGCCGTCTCGAACGTCTTGTCCACCTCGCGCATGATCTTGCGGGTCCGGTCGCGCAGGTCGTACTCGATGTCGGACACGAGGTCGGCCATCTCGTCGGCCAGCACCGTCTGCCAGCGCGCGGACCGGCGGCGCAGCTCGTCGATGCGGCGCTGGGCCTCGTTGAGCGCGGCGATGGTGTTCTCCGGCCCCTTCTTCGAGCCGCGGGCGGTCAGCTCCTCGCGCACCGGCGCCACCAGCTGCTTGATCGCCGACGCGGCGGTGACGGCGACCGTGCGGCGGGCCAGCAGGTCGGCGGCGGCCACGATGTCCTGCCGCACGCACGCCAGCAGCTCGGGGAACCCGGACTCGGCGTTGAGCGCCTTGTCGCCGGTCTTGGCCGCGCGCAGCCGCAGCGCGGCGGACACCGGGATCAGCTTCGCGGCCACGCCCGCGCGGGCCAGGTGCGCCCGGTTGCGCTCGACCACGCGCCGCCACTGCGCCGCGATGTCGATCTTCGTCAGCACCACGATCACGTTGGGGCAGGACGTCATGACCTGCTTCAGCAGCTCCAGCTCGGAGCCGGTCAGCTCGGCCGTCGCGTCGGACACCATCAGCACCGCGTCGGCCTGGAGGAGCGCGGCGAACGTGCTCGCGGTGTGCGCGGGCCGCAGGTCGCCGACGCCCGGCGTGTCGATCAGCACCAGGCCGGAGTCGAGCAGGGCCCGCGGGATGCCGATCTCGGCGCGCACCAGGTCACCGCCGCCGTGGTCCTCGCTCACCCGGCTGGCCAGCTGGTCGATCGGCACGGGGATGCGTTCGGTGGGGGTGTTCGCGATGGACGCGCCGCGCACGAGGGCGGCGGACGGCGTCTCCGCGTGCTGCACGAACGTGGGAACGGTGGTGGTGGCGTCGTCGCCGACCGGGCACACCGGCGCGTTCACCATCGCGTTCACGAGCTGGCTCTTGCCCTGTCCCGGCTCGCCGATCACGAGCACGCGGAGCTTGGGGTCCAGCTGCCGGGCGCGCTTCTCGCGCAACCGTTCGGCCAGGTCGGGCCGGTTGTGCGCAGCGCAAGCCCGGATCGTGTCGTCTAGCACGTCGAGCCAGGGCGCGGACATCACTCGGCAGAGTGTGCCGGTAAAACCCGTTCGGGTGAAAGCCCCGGGCACCGGCGAGGGCCGGCGCCGTCCAGTGGACAGCACCGGCCCTCCGGTGGTGGATCAGTCTCAGAAGAGCAGGTCGTCCACGCCGAGGCCGTCCACGACCGGCAGGTCGAGACCGTCCACGGTGCCGGTGACGTTGCTCACCACGCCGCCGACACCAGCGGTGTCCGCGACGCCCGCGACGGTGTCCGTGACACCGGACAGCGGCGCGGCGCCGTGGGTCTCGAACTGCGCCGAACCCTGCGCGGAGCCGGAGACGCCCAGGGAGTCGCTGACGTCGCCGACGACCGGCAGGTTGCCGAGGTCGCCCACACCGCCGAGGTCGCCGACGCCGGGCAGGTCCCCGACGACGGGCAGGTCACCGGTGAGGCCACCGGTCACGTTGCCGACCACGCCGGTCAGCGTGTCGACGGTGCCGAACGCGGTGCTGGTCAGGCCATCCGCGTCCGGCAGCGAGCCGGCGACCCCACCGGCCGTGGCGAGGGCACCGTCCAGCGTGCCGGTCGCCGTGCCGGCCAGGCCGTCCACCGGGCCGGAAACGGTGGACAACGTGCCGTCCAGGGTGTCGGTCACGTCACCCACCGCGGAGAAGTCGCCCTCGATCGAGAGCTTCGAGTGGGCCGCGAAGTCGAGCAGACCCCCGTGGCTCGACACGCCGCTGAACACGGCCAGGTTGTCGGCGTCCGCGGTCAGTCGGCCCGCTACGGCGGCCTTCACGTCGCCCGCGCTGACCGCACCCGACGTCGCGAGCTGGTCGGCCACGGTCCTGAGCTGGAAGATCGCACTGGCCGGGCCGGCGTCGAGCACGTCGATCGGCAGGTCTTCGAGGACCGAGCCGTCGAGAGCGGGCAGGCTCCCGGTCGGCACGTAGTCGAGGACCAGCGGGATGACTTCCTGCACGTCCAGAGCGCTGATGTCGCTCAGGCCCGCCTTCGCCAGGGTGCCCGCCGCGTCGGACCGGAAGTCGGCCAGGGCGGTCGGGTCGCTGAGCAGGTCGAGGACGAAGTCGTGCAGCGTGGTGGGGCTGGAGCCCATGATGGAGTTCTCCTGGTCGAATCGGACGCGGGGAGCGGGACCGGCAGGGGTGGGTCCGGCCCTGGTGATCAAGGTATGGGCGGGGGGATCACCCGCCATCGGGGATTACTCCCAGTAGATGCCGCAACCCCAATGGGGTGGTTCTCGTTCACTCCCTAGGGGGTTAGGGGATGGCCTTGTGACCTTTCCGTAACCCGTGTAGGTACTGCCCGTACTTCGGATCAAGCGCGTACTTCGATCAGGCGAATGAGGAGGCGTACGAGTTGCCGTATGTCCTCGGGGTCGACGTCGGCACCACGCGCACCGCGGCGGCGGTGTGCAGGCTGGGCGGCGCCGGACGGGCCGAACCCGAGCCGGTCGGCCTCGGCGGTCCCGGCGGCGGCGTGGCGTCGGCGCTGCACCTGACCTCGGACGGCGTGTTCGCGGTCGGCGAGCCGGGCGACCCCCGGTGGACCGCCACCGGCTTCAGCCGCCGCGTCGGCGACACCGTCCCGATCGTGCTCGGCCCGGAGACCGCGGGCGCGCAGCGGTGCGCGGCCGAAGAGCTGACCGCGCTCATGGTCATGTGGGTGGCCGACCAGGTGGCCGCCCGTGAAGGCGAACGGCCCGCGCACATCGTGCTGGCGCATTCCCCCGGTTGGGGGTCGCACGCCAAGGGGCTCATGCACCGGGCGCTGCGGTCGGTCGGGGTGGAGGCGTCGTTGGTGCCGGAGCCGGTCGCGGCGGCCGAGAACCACGCGTTCAGCCGGTCGTTCGCCGGGTCGCTCGGCGTGTTCAGCCTGGGCAGCCACGCGTTCAGCGCGTCCGTCGTCGGGCGGGGGTTCGAGCTGGTCAACTCCGTCGAAGGGGTCGACCAGGCGGCCGGCGTCGATTTCGACGACGCCGTGTTCTCCCACGTCCGGGCGTCACTCGGGCGGGCGCTGGCCGAGTTGGACGCCGACGACCCGCGCACCCGCGGCCTGTTCGGGCGGCTGCGGCGGGACTGCGAGGCGGCCAAGCGGGCGCTGTCCGGCACGGTGGAGACGTCGATCTCCGTGCACCTGCCGTCCGGGCCGGTGGACGTGCCGATCACCAGGGCGAAGTTCGAGGAGCTGATCCGGCCGTCGGTGGACCAGGCCGTGGCCGCGTTCGCCCGGGTCGCCACGGGCGTGGAGATGACTGTGCTGGTCGGCGGCAGCGCCCGGATCCCGCTGATCGCGGCGTCGGCGCCGGGCCGGGTGGTGCTGGAGGCCGCGCCGGAGACGTCGGTGGTGAGGGGCGCGGCGCTCGCGGCCCGCCGGCTGGTGCTGGGGCCGGACCGGGAACCCGAGCCCATCGAGACTTCGATCATGCTGCGGGACGACGACCCGTCGCTGAGGTTCCCCGTGGGCGGCCTGGACGCGGCGGACGCGGAGTTCACCGCCCCGCCGCCCCGGCCGCCCGTCGACATCACACCGCTGGACCTGCCGGAACGACGCTCGGTGAAGCGCGTCGTGCGCGGCCTCGCGTTGACCGGTGGGCAGCGTCGTGCCCGTGACTCAGAGGATGGCCGTTGAGCCCGAGCATGACCGCGCGCCCCGTGTTGTCCCGGCACGTCTCGCAGGTCCTGGAGGTCGTCACGGCGGCAGCCACCGGCTCCGGGGCCGTCGTGCGACTCGGGATCGTCGCGCCGGGCGGCTACGGCAAGACCACCGTGCTGCGGGAGGTCGAGCGGGCGTTCGAGGACGCCGGCACGTCCGCCGCCGTCGTGGACGACGCGCACCTGCTGCCGGACGCCGACCTGCTGGCCCTCCGCGCCCGGGTCGAACGCGGTGACGAGAGCGTCGTGGTCGCCTACCGGCCCTGGCCTCGGTCGCGGGCGCTGGCGGCGTTGGCCGAGTCGCTCGGGCGGGCGCGCCCGTCGTTGATGCTGGAGCCGTTCACCCGCGAGCAGGTGCGGGCGGTGCTGCCCGCGTCCGCGCGGGGGCTCGTGGACTTCGTGCACCAGCAGACCGGCGGCGTGCCGCGGTTCGTGCGGCGGCTGGCCGGGCTGACCGCGGCCGAGGTGCCGCCGGACGTGGTGGCGTCGTTCCGGGCCGACCTGGACTGGCTGGACCCCGACGTGCAGAAGTACCTGCTGGCGGCCGAGGCCGGCGCGGCGCTGCGGCTGGATCTGCTCGGCGGGCTGCTCGGCGGTGACGCGGACGCGGTCGGCGACGTGATCGAGGCGGGCCGGGCCACCGGGCTGGTCGCGGCCGACGGGACGTTGCCGCCGATCGCGCGGACGGCGGTGGCCGCGTTGAGCCGGACGGACCGGCGGATCGCGGTGCGGCAGCGGCTGGCCGAACTGCAACTGCGGTCCGGCGGTCCGGTGCTGGAGCTGGTCCGGCCGTTGATCGACCTCGGCGAGACCGGCGTCGGCACGGGCGGTCAGGCGGGCGTCGCCGGGCCGGAACTGGCGGCGGCGTTCCGGGCGGCGGCCGACGAGGCCCTGGCCACCGACCCGGCGTTGGCCGAACGGCTGTTGGCGGCCATCGGCACGCCGAGCGCCGAGGTGGCCGTGCGGCGGGCGACCGCGGCGGCGATGGCGGGGGACCTCGACGCGGCGATGCGGCTGGCGGACCACGTGATCTCCAGTGGCGACACGGAACACCGGGGCACGGCGGCGGAGGTCGCGGCGATCGCGTTGGCGCACCGGGGGCAGTTGGCGCGCAGCACCGAGTTGCACCGCTGGTCGCCGAGTTCCACCTCGGCGGCGTTCGCGGTGATCGGTCAGGTCGGGACCGGGCGGCTGCCCGCGGAGGCGTTGCCCGTCGCGCCGCCGACCATGCTCGAAGGCGGCGCTTCCCTTATGGCACAAGGGGTTGTCGAGTCGGTCACGTCGTCCGCGACCACCTCACTGTCCACTTTGGTCCGTGCGGCGGGGTTGCTGGAGCCGGCCGGGAAGGCCGTGCTGCTGCCGGACACGCCCGCCGCGTTGGCCGCGCTGGTGGCGTTGCACAGCGGTGAGCCGGGGGTCGCCGAATCCGTGCTGGACCGGGCGGCGGCGACGTCGTCGGGCGGCGCGCTGATGGCCGTGCGGCACCGGCTGCTGCGGGGCTGGATCGCGATGCAGCGCGGCAACCTCGCGCAGGCGCGGGAGACGTTGGTGGCGCTGCGGAAGGTCGGGCGGCCGTTGGAGCCGCGCGACTGGCTGTTCGCGGTGGCGCTGGAGATCGGCATCGCCCGGCGCAACAGCGACCTGGCCACGTTGAAGCGCACGTGGGAGCAGGCGTGCGAGGCGGTGCTGCGGCATCCCGTCGACCTGTTCACGTTCCTGCCGCTGGGCGAGTTCGCCACCGCCGCCGCCCGGCTGCGCGACCAGCACCGGCTGGCGCCGCACCTGCTCGCGGCGCGGAACCTGTTGCGGGACTTGGGTGATCCGAGCCTGTGGGCCGTGCCGCTGCACTGGAGCGCGCTGCACGCGGCGATCATCGCCGAGGAGACGTCGGTCGCCGAGGAGCACGCGGCCTCGCTGGCGGCGTGCCGGGACCGGAGCAGGTACGCCGGTATCGTGTCGGTCGCGGCGGAGAGCTGGCTGGACGTGCTGGCGGGCAAGGTGGACGCCGACCAGGTGGAGGAGTCCGCGCGCGGGCTGCACGCCGTCGGCCAGTGGTGGGACGCCTCCCGCCTGGCCGGTCAGGCCGCGATAAGGACGTCGGATCGCCAGGCGATGGTGCGGCTGCTCGACTGCGCGCGGCTGCTCCAGGGCCGGCCGACGGGCGCGGCGCGCAAGCAGCCCGAGCCGGTGGTGGAGGCGGACGCCGGGAAGCTCAGCGACCGCGAGCGCGAGGTGGCCGAACTGGTCGTCGGCGGCCTGACGTACAAGCAGGTCGGCGACCGGCTGTTCATCTCGGCGAAGACGGTCGAGCACCACATGGCCCGGATCCGGCAGCGGCTGGGCTGCGGCAGCCGGGCGGAGCTGCTGGACCAGCTCCGCCAGATCGTCGGCTAGCGCCTACTGCCTAGTGCCGGCCCCTCATTGCTGCCACAGCCAGAACTCGACGCCCTGGTTGTCCACGCATTCGCTGGAGAGCCCGTACGGCTGCCGTTCGGGCTCCTTGGCCGTGCCGCCCTGCTCACGCACCCTGGCCATGGCGGACGCCAGGTCGTCGACCGAGTACATCAGCTTCCAGCCGGCCCACCGCTGCCCGCCCCACAGCCCGGACATGGGCAGCCCTGCGCCCTCGACGCCCCAGCCGCGCTCGGCGTTCCCGGGCGGGAACCGCCAGCCCAGCACGGCGCCGTAGAACCGCTTCGCGGCCTCGTCGTCCGGCACGGTGAGCGTGTAGTAGCCGACTTCGCCGTGCTTCGGCTGCGCTTCCCCGCCAGTTGTCCCGCCCGCAGGAGCCCCGGACTGAGCAGCCCCGGTCTGGGCGGCCACCATCCACCGGTACCCGAACGGGTCCAGCACGGTCCCGCTGTACCCGTGCCCGGTGTCCGCGGCGGGCCGCAGAAGGGAGCCGCCCTCCTCCACCGCCTTCCGCACCGCCCCGTCCACGTCCGGCACCTCGATCCGGTGCATGGGCTGGACGCCGTTCCGGCCCGGCGCGATGTGCCCGTACTCGGGCGACTCGTCCGCCAGCATCAGCACCGAGTCCCCGATGGCGATCTCCGCGTGGCCGACCGACCCGTCGGGCATCACCACCTCCTCGCCACGCCGGACGGCCCCGAAGACCTCCACGTAGTACTCGACGGCGGCCCTGGTGTCCCGGACGGCCAGATAGGGGACCACGGTCCCGTACGTCTCCATGACAGCTCGCACGTCTCCTCCTCCGATCAGCACTTCCCGCTCCAACCGCTCGCGCAACCGGGCGGCGAAACCGGGATCCGGATCGACGGCCCGGTCGGGCAGCCGAAGCCCTTCGAACGGGTCAGTCATCGCAACCCCCGGTCCACGCGCGGCGGAACGCGACCCTGGCCCGGACCAGCAGGGCCTCGGTCGCGTGCACGGTGCGGCCCATCACCCCGGCCACCTCGGGCACCGGCAGGCCGTCCAGGTAGCGCAGCGTCAGCGCGCACCGGTGGTGGGCGCCCAGCGACTCCAGCACCTGCCGGGCCTGGATGGCGTCGAGCTCGACGTCCCACGGGTCCTCCACCCCGGGCTCGTCGCGGACCAGCCGGAAGCCGCGTTCCTCCCGCTCCCGCCGCCGCCAGTGGTCGACCAGCTTGTGCCGCGCGATCCCGATCAACCAGCCGACGCCGATCGGACCCGTCCCGGGCTTGCGCGCCGACTGCACGGCCGCCAGGAACGTCTCCGACGTCAGCTCCTCCGCCTGCGTCCGGTCGCCGCACCTGGCCAGCAGGTACCCGTACACCTGCGGTAGCGCGGTGTCGTAGAGGTCCAGCAGCGCGAACGCCGGATCCGGACGAGCCTGCGGTGAGCTCACACCCCCATCATCGCTCGGGCGCGGCACTCTCCGACGGGTGAACGGCGCGCGATTTCGTGCCGTGCAGCAGGACGAGGCACAGAGCGGCGATCACGAAGTTCTGGAACGCGGCCGACAGCCCGTTCCAGTCCTTCGACTGCCACATGACGAACCACTCGCCGCCGATCGCGATGAACCCGCCCCCGAACAGCAGCACCTGCATCACCCAGCCGGTGGACGACAGCCGCCGCGCGGTCTCCTCCCGGCCGCGCAGCCAGGCGCCCAGCCCGGCCAGCAGGACCAGCGCCGTGACCGTCTCCCACGCGATGATCATCAAGTACGCGATGGTCACGAGCGTCGGGTTGGTGATCGCGCGCCACGCCGTGTTGGGCGAGCCGAACGTGGTGTCCATCGCGAACACGTGTTGGACGAACGCGTGGTTGGTGTCGTAGTCGGTGATGTTCCCGAACGCCACGAAACTCATGTACAGCGCGGTGATGCCGGTCAGCGCCGTGATCGCCGCCTGCGGGCTCCCCACCCTGGCAAGTAAACGCATGATCTGTAGAACCTAGTCACGATCGGGTGGTTGTCCATCGATTCAGGGGCGATTCAGGGGCACGGGGGTTCGTAGTCGAGCTGGGGCAGGTGCTCGCTCCACCGCTCCTCCGGCAGCACGCCCTTCGTCTTGGCGCAGATTCGCCCGATCGAGTGTTCGAGGTCGAGGTCCCACACCCGCACCGTGCTGTCGGAGCTGGTGGACGCCAGGGTCCGGCCGTCCGGGCCGAACGCGAGGTCGCGCAGCCCGCCGTCGTGCCCGGTCAGCACCTGCCCGAGCGGCGCGGCGCGGCGCAGGTCGTGCACGTCCCACAGCCGGATCGAGCGGTCCTCGCCGCCGCTGGCCAGGGTCTGCCCGTCCGGGCTGAAGGCCACCGCCACCGCGCCCTCGACGTGGCCGGAGAGCGGCGCGCCGATCGGCTTCACCCGGCTCGGCGCGGTCAGGTCCCACAGCCGGATCGTCCGGTCGTCGCCCGCGGTGGCCAGGGTGCGGCCGTCGGGGCTGATGTCGCCCGCCCGGACGGCCGCGGTGTGCCCGGTCAGCGGTTGCCCGAGCGGCTGCGCGGTGGCCGGGTCGTCGACGTCCCACAGCCGCACGGTCTGGTCCGCGCCCGCCGTGACCAGCGTGTTGCCGTCCGGTGTGAACCCGGCGTAGTGCACGTACTCGCCGTGGCCGACGAGCGGTCGCCCGAGCGGCTTCGGGCGCTCCCGGTCCTCGATGTCCCACAGCTGCACGGACTCGTCGTCGTGCCCGGTGACCAGCACCTTGCCGTCCGGCCGGAACGCCACCGGCGAGCTGTACCGGGTGCCCACGGCGATCGGCTCGCCCAGCGGCCGTGGGCGGTCCGGGTCGGCGAAGTCCCACAGCCGCACCGTCTTGTCGCTCACCGTGGCCAGCGTCCGCCCGTCGTCGCTCAACGCGAGCGACCACACGCCCGCGCCGTGCGTGAACACGGCGGACGACTCGGGGGTGCGCGGGTCGGTCGTGTCCCACGTCCGGATCGAGTGGTCCTCGCTCGCCGACACCAGCCGGTGGCCGTCGGGCGTGAAGCGGGGGCCGACCGTGCGACCCGAGTGGCCGACGAGCACCCCGCGCGGCAACGACCACAGCCGGACGACGGCGTCGTGGCTGCCGGTGGCCAGGGAGGCGCCGTCCGGGCTGAACGACACCGCGTACGCGATGCCGTTGCGCCCGGCCAGGGGCTCGCCGAGCGGCACGGCGCGCGCCGGGTCGGTGATGTTCCACATCCGGGTGGTGCCGTCCGCGCCGGCTGCCGCGAGGACCCGGCCGCCAGGGCTGAACGCCACCGACCACACCCCCTCGGTGTGGTCGGTCAGCGGCCGGCCGAGCGGCTTGGGCAGCGCCGGGTCCGCCATGTCGAACAGCCGGACGTGGTGGTCCTCGCTGCCGCTCGCCAGCACTCGGCCGTCCGGGCTGAACGCCAGCGAGCGGACCGTGTTGTCGAACCCGGTGACCGGCTCGCCCAACGGCCTGGGGTTGTACCGGTCCCGCATGTCGAACACCACCACGGTCCGGTCGTCGCCGCCGGTCGCGAGCAGCGTGCCGTCGTGGTTGAACGCCACCGACCGGACCTGCCCGGTGTGCCGGCCGAGCGGTTCGCCCAGCCGCTTCGGCGCGGCCGGGTCGGACACGTCCCACAGGCGGGCCGTGTTGTCGCCGTTGGCGGTGACCAGCGTCCGCGAGTCCGGGGTGAACGCGAGCAGGTAGATGGTGCCGTTGTCGCCGTTCAAGGGCTCACCGAGCGAACGCGGGCGTTCCGGGTCGCCGACGTCCCACAGCCGGACCGTCTTGTCGTCGCCCGCGGTGGCCAGCGTGCGGCCGTCCGGGCTGAACACCGCCGACGTCACCCAGCTGGTGTGGCCGGCGAGCGGCGAGCCGAACGCCTTCGGGTCGTCCGGGTCGCGCAGGTCCCACAGCCGGACGGTCTGGTCGAAGCTGGCGGTGGCGAGGGTTTTGCCGTCGGGCGAGAACGACGTCAGGTACACCGGCCCGGTGTGCCCGGTCAGCGGCATCGCCAGCGGCGAGGTCTGGGTGGACAGCAGCCGGGTGCGCACGTCGCGGTCGTCGGGCCGCATCCGGTGCGCCACCAGGGCGAGCTGCGCGGACAGCGACGGGTCGGTCTCCTTCAGTCGGTCCGCCTCGGCCACCACCTGCCGGAACACCGCGTCATCGCGCTGCCGGACCGCCAGCACCGCGGCGGTGGCGGCGATCAGCGCGAGCACGACCACGCACGCCACCGCCGCGCGTCTGCCCCACGCGGCACGCCGGCGGGACTGCATCGACACGGCCAGGAAGTCCTGGGCGGTGCCGGTCAGGCCCTGGGGACCGGCCGCGTCCGCCCAGTGCCGCGCCGTCTCCAGCCGGGCGCCCCGGTAGAGCAGCGACGAGTCGCGGTCCTGGCCCGACCACGTCGCCGCGTCCTCCTCCAGCCGTTGCCGCAGCAGCTGCCCCTCCCGGTCCTGGTCGATCCAGCTGCGCAGCCGCGGCCACGCCTGGAGCAGCGCCTCGTGGGTGATCTCCACCGAACCGGCGTCGAGCGTGACCAGCCGGGCGCGGGCCAGCACCTCCAGCGCCTCCTCGCCCGCGGCCCGGTTCGCGGCCTGCTCGACCAGCTCGTGCCGGGTCGACCGGCGGCGGGTGTCCTGGGTGTCCTCGCCGACGCGCACCAGGCGCAGCAGCAACGGCCGCGCGGCCTGCTGGGCGTCCGGCGCGAGCTCCGCCCACGCCCGTTCGGCGGTCGCCGCGACCGCGCCCTGGATGCCGCCCGCCGAGCGGTAGCCCGCGATGGTCAGCTTGCCCGCCTGCCGGCGCTGCCACGTGGCCAGCAGGGCGTGCGACAGCAGCGGCAACGCGCCCGCGTCGTACGCGCCCTGCCCGGCCCTGGCCTGCGCCCGGCCGCTGCGCACGCCGAGGTCGCGCAGCATCAGCTCGATCAGGCCCGGCTCCAGTTGCAGGCCGGCAGCCTTCGCCGGCCGCGACACCGCCTCGCGCAACTCGGCCGACGTCATCGGCCCGAGCACCATCTGCCGGTCCTGCAACGCGTCCGCGAGCTCCGGGAACGCCAGGCAGCGGCCGTAGAAGTCGGCACGCACGCCCACCAGCACCACCGCGGGCGGCATGCCGCCGGGGACGGCCGGCGTGCAGGCCACGTGCAGCGCCTGCACGAACACCTGCACCCGGTTCTCGTCCGAGGAGAGCGTGAACGCCTCCTCGAACTGGTCGATCACGATCACCACCCGGTCGCCGCCGTGCCGCTCGGCGTAAGCCGCGAACGCCGCCCGGATCTGCGCGGCGAACCGCAGCACGCCCATCAGCGTCTGCCCGAGGAACGTGTCGGGACCGTGCCCGGACGCCACCAGGTCCTGGTCCATCCCGTCCAGGGTGAGTGCCATGTCCAGGATGTCGGCCAATTCCGGCACTTCCCGGACCAATTCGCGCACCGGGTCCGCGCCCGGCGTGATGACGACCGAAGGCCATTTCGTGGAACCGTGAATCGCCAAGGCGCCGTCCTGAATGGACGGGATCACGCCCGCGCGCACCAATGACGATTTGCCGGCGCCCGAAGCCCCTACCAGCATCACGATTCCGCCGGTTTCCGCGGCACTGCCCAACCGGGACACCAACGCGGCGGTGCTGCGTTCCCGGCCGAAGAACCAGCTGGAATCCTCCGGCTGGAACGCGGCCAATCCCCGGTACGGGCACACGCCGATGCCGTCGGAACTCGGCGGGTCCTCGTCCTCGCCCGCCGACGCCGGGCTGGCCAGCGCCTCCTCCCACAGCGCGCGCCACGCGTCCAGGTCGTACAGACCGGCCGCGGGCGGCTGCGGACGGGTCTTGCGGGCCTCGCCGATCAAGACTTCGAGCACTACGGAGAGTGCCGAGAACCGGGCCGGCACGTTCCGCCCGCGGCGCCAGTCGCTGACCCGCTGGGCGGTCGCCCGGACGGGCCGACCCCGCTCGTCCGTGCGCCGGGCACGGCCGACCGACTCGGTCACCTTCTTCAGCGGTGGGTCGCCCGCTTCCGCGTAGAGCAGCGCGAACCGCTCCGCGAACACGACGCGGGGACCCGACCCCTGACCGGAACCAGCCATCCGCGGCGTGCCTCCTCAGGTCCGGTGTTCCGGACCGGAAAACCGGATGTGAGCGCGTGAACAGGTCGTTTGCCGACCGGTGGTGCTCTGGGCAGTCCACCCTAACGACTTGCGCTGCCAAGCTGACCAGGACGTTCCGGTGACGTCGTCAAGTTGTGCGAAGGGACCGGTCAAAGTGGTTTCGCAGGCAACTACCGCGAGTGGCAGCGCGTTCTCCGCTGAGGAGTCCTGGGGGTCTTCTCAGCAGTGTTCGCCGAACCGGCCCGGTCGGTGGAACGGTGCGGCGACCTGCCATGCCGACCGGGGTTGACGGTGAGTGGGCCGGCCGCGCGCCGGTCACGGCCCGTGAGGACCGGGGCTTTCCCGGTGAAGCACGGGTCTGCCGGATCCTGCGGACGGTGCTGGACGCGCAGCGGCGCGACCGGTCCGAGGTGAGGCTGGACCTGCTGGCCCGGCTCGCCGGCCCGCCGGTCGTCCCGGTGTCTGCTTCCCGGTGCTTCGACTAGACCCGGCGCGCGACCCCTCGGGTAGTGCCGCACTCCGTTGTGTGGCGCTACCGGGTCGGGCGCCGCGGTGCTGTTTTCCTCCCTGTCGTATTTCCGCCGGCCATCGGCCCGTCCGGTGACCGATGCTGGTCCGGTGCACGAAGACGCGGAACGCTGTGTCCGAGCCGTCCGGTCCAAAGACGCCCGGTTCGACGGGTGGTTCTTCACCGCCGTCCTGACCACCCGGATCTATTGCCGGCCGAGTTGTCCGGTGGTGCCGCCCAAGGTGGAGAACATGCGGTTCTACCCGAGTGCGGCGGCGGCCCAACAAGCCGGATTCCGGGCGTGCAAACGGTGCCGCCCGGACGCGTCACCCGGATCTCCGTTGTGGAACCACCGCGCGGACTCGGTGGCGAAGGCCATGCGGCTGATCGCGGACGGTGTGGTGGACCGCGACGGCGTGCCGGGCCTGGCCGTCCGACTCGGGTACAGCGTGCGGCAGGTCGAACGGCTGCTGCTCTCCGAACTGGGCGCCGGGCCGCTGGCGTTGGCCAGGGCGCAACGCGCGCAGACGGCGCGGCTGCTGATCGAGACGACCTCGCTGCCGATGGCCGAGGTCGCTTCGGCCGCCGGGTTCGCCAGCGTGCGGGCGTTCAACGAGACCGTGCGCGAGGTGTTCGGGCTGTCGCCGACCGAGCTGCGCACCCGTCGACGTCCCGCGCCGGACACGCCCGGCGTGCTGTCGCTGCGGCTGCCGTTCCGCGCGCCGCTGCGGCCGGACAACCTGTTCGGCCACCTCGCGGCGACCGGCGTGCCGGGGGTGGAGGAGTGGCGTGACGGCGCGTACCGGCGGACCCTGCGGCTGCCGCACGGGCACGCGGTGGTGTCGTTGAGCCCTCAGACCGACCACGTGGCGTGCAAGCTGGCGTTGAGCGACCTGCGGGACCTGTCGATCGCCATCGCCCGGTGCCGCCGGCTGCTCGACCTCGACGCCGACCCGGTCGCGGTGGACGACGAACTGCGGTCCGACCCGCTGCTCGCGTCCGTGGTGGACGAGGCGCCTGGACGGCGGGTGCCCGGCACGGTGGACGCCGCCGAGTTCGCGGTCCGCGCGGTCCTCGGGCAACAGGTGTCCACGGCCGCCGCCCGCACCCACGCCCGTCGACTGGTGGAGGCGGTGGGCGACAAGATCGAGGACGTCGGCCTCACCCACCTGTTCCCGACGCCGTCCGCCCTGGCCGACCTCGATCCGGCCGTGCTCGCCATGCCGCGGTCCCGCAAGATCGCGTTCCGCGCGTTGGTGGAGGCGCTGGCCGACGGTTCGCTCGACCTGGGCGTCGGCGCGGACTGGGCGAAGGCGCGGTCGGATCTGTCGGCGCTGCCCGGATTCGGGCCGTGGACGGTGGAGGTGATCGCGATGCGGGCGCTGGGCGATCCCGACGCGTTCCTCCCCACCGACCTCGGCATCCGGATCGCCTCCCGCGCGCTCGGCCTGCCCGACACCCCCGCCGCCCTCGTGCGGCGTGCCCAGCGGTGGCGCCCCTGGCGGGCGTACGCCGTCCAATACCTCTGGGCCACCGGTGACCACGCGGTCAACCGGCTGCCCGCCTGAAGGGACAATCACCCCATGTTCGGACACCGCAGATGAGCCACACCACGGTCGACAGCCCCGTCGGACAGCTGACGCTGGTCGCGCACGACGGCGTGCTGTCCGGGCTGTACATGACCGGGCAGCGGTACCGGCCCGCCGACGACGCGTTCGGCCCCGAGGACCCCTCGTTCTTCGGGGACGTGATCACGCAGGTCGCCGAGTACTTCGACGGCACGCGGACGTCGTTCGACCTGCCGCTGGACCTGATCGGGACGCCGTTCCAGCGGACCGTGTGGGAGGCGCTGCTCGAGATCCCCTACGGCGAGACCGTGTCGTACGGGGAGCTGGCCCAGCGGCTCGGCCGGCCCTCGGCGGCACGCGCGGTCGGGCTGGCCAACGGCCGCAACCCGATCGGGATCATCGTGCCGTGCCACCGGGTGGTGGGGTCGAGCGGCGACCTCACCGGGTACGGCGGCGGGCTGGAGCGCAAGCGGCACCTGCTCGACTTCGAGCAGGGGTCACACGCCGACCGGCTCCCGCTCGGCTGAGGACACGGGGGCGCGGCGCTTGCGGGCGCCGCCCCGTTCCACCAGCCACCACTCGGCGATCAGCGCCGGGACGACCCACCCGAACCACGCGGCGAAACCGGCGATCGCCTGCGTCATGGCGATCGTGCTGCCGCCGAACGTGGTGTCGAGCCGCGGAATGAGCGTGATCGACGCGACGGTGCCCCAGATCCGGTTGCTCATGATCGACGCGGTGAGCGCGAAGCTCCGGATCATCCACCGCCGGTGGTCGGCGAACCGCTTCTGCCGGGCCATCCGGTAGCCCACCACGGTGAACGTGAGCCACAGCGAGCCCATCAGCACGGTGCCGGTCTGGTTGAGCGGCCCGAACGGCGAGACCGTCCCGATGGCCACCGCCAGCACACCGCCCGGCAGCACACCGCCGAACACGTAGACCCGCCCGAGCCGCCGGTGCGCCACCGGGTGCCGCTGCCGGAACCAGGGCCAGACCTGGAGGACGCAGGTCAGGATGGCGACCGAGCCGAAGATCACGTGCGCCACCAGCGCCGGGAAGTACCACGCGTAGTCGCCGGGCTGCTGAACCCGCGAGTCGGCCGGGTCGAGGGTCAGGTACGGCGGCAGCGAGAAGGCCACGAACGCCACCACCACGAACGCGAACGGCGCCACCCAAGGACGCCGGTACCACTTCGTCTTCGCCATGGACCGCACTCTCCGCGCGCCCGCTGACGAGCCGCGCACCAACCGCGCACCGCCACCGCGCCCCCGGCCCCGCGCACCGCCCCAGCCCGCCGCCCGCCGCCTCCGCGCACCGCCGCCGTCCGCGCGTCACCGACAAGTCAAACTGTCTTGACAAATAAAATCGTCGGTGAGAAGGTTCTCCCATGCTTGACGTGGAAGTGATCGAGGACCCGGCGACAGCCGAGGTCTCGCTGGACCCGGTGCGGGCCCGGCTGCTGGCCGAGCTGGCCGAGCCGAACTCGGCGACCATGCTGGCGGCGAAGGTGGGCCTGCCCCGGCAGAAGGTCAACTACCACCTGCGCACCCTGGAGCAGCACGGCCTGGTCGAGCTGGCCGAGGAGCGTCGGAAGGGCAACATGACCGAACGCGTCATGCGCGCCACCGCCGCGTCCTACGTCATCTCGCCCACCGCGCTCGCCGCCGTCCAGCCGGATCCCGAGCGCGCCCCCGACCGGCTGTCCGCCCGGTGGCTGCTGGCCGTCGCCGCACGGCTGGTCCGCGACGTCGGCAACCTCATCACCGGCGCCGCCAAGGCGGACAAGAAGGTGGCCACCTTCGCGCTCGACGGTGAGATCCGCTTCGCGACCGCTGCCGACCGAGCGGCCTTCGCCGAGGAGCTGGCCACCGCCGTCACCACGCTGGTCGCCAAGTACCACGACGAATCGGCAGCCGGCGGGCGGGCGCACCGCGTCGTCGTCGCCGTCCACCCCAGCATCCCCAAGGAGTGACGATGGGTCACGCGTTCGAGGGCGTCGACGAGGTCGAGCTGGCCGGCGTCACGCCGGATCAGGTCTGGGAGGCCATCGCCACCGGCCCCGGCATCGACTCGTGGTTCATGGGCGCCAACGAGGTCGAGCCCGGCGCGGTGGTGAAGCAGGCCTTCGTCCAGTACCAGGCCGCGCACCCGGTCACCGCCTGGGAACCCGGCAAGCGCCTGGCCTACGGCGGCGAGAAGGGGCCCGACGGCCGGTTCATCGCCTACGAGTTCCTGATCGAGGGCCGGGACCAGGGCAGCACCGTCGTCCGCATGGTCGCCAGCGGCTTCCTGCCAGGTGACGACTGGGCGGACGAGTTCGAGGCCATGACGGCCGGTGGCGCGATGTTCTGGAACACCTTGGTCACCTACCTCCGCCACTTCGCCGGCCGCACCGCCCGTCCCGTCACGGTCGTCGGACCGTCCATCGAGGACTGGCCCGCGATGTGGACGAGGCTCGGCCGCAAGCTCGGCCTCGACGCCGCCCCCGGCGCCGGCGACCGCGTCGACCTGGACGACGGGGTCGTCTACTACGCCAACTCGCAGACCGTCGGCATCCGCACGGAGAACGCGATGTACCGCTTCTTCCAAGGACTCAACGGCGCCTTGATCGCCATGCACCACGTGTTCACCGACGACCACCGCGACGAGCGGACCTGGTCGACCTGGATGGGAGACCTGTCATGATCGCCACCGATGTCAAGGGACACGCCGTCTCCGAGGACGGCACCAAGATCGCCTACACGCGCGTCGGGTCCGGACCGGCGCTGGTCGTCGTGGACGGCGCGATGTGCTACCGCGAGTTCGGGCCGTCCAAGGCCCTGGCGGAGGCGTTGTCCGAGCACTTCACCGTCTACACGTACGACCGGCGCGGCCGGGGTGAGAGCGGCACGGGCGCCGAGTACGACGTCCGGCGCGAGGTCGAGGACATCGCCGCGCTGATCGAGGTGGCCGGCGGGTCGGCGCACCTGTTCGGCATGTCCTCCGGCGGCACGCTGGTCGCCGAGGCGGCGCACCGGGGCGTGGCTGCCGGGCGGATCGCGATCTACGAGTCCCCGATGATCCTCGACGGCACGCGCGCCCCGATGGACGCCGACCTCCCGGCCCGGGTGGAACGCGCGGTGGCGGAAGGACGTCCGGGCGACGCGGTGAAGATGTTCATGCGTTACGTCGGCACGCCGGGCTTCTTCGTGGTGGCGCTCCAGCTCACCCCGATGTGGAAGAAGCTGAAGGGCGTCGCGCCCACGCTGCCGAACGACTTCGCGGTCGTCGGCGAGTTCCAGCACGGCACGCCGCCGGCCGCCGACCGGTGGGCCGGCGCCGAGGTGCCCGCGCTGGTGATCGCCGGCGGCAAGAGCCCGGACTACCTGCGCAACGCGCAGCAGCACCTGGCCGCGGCCCTGCCGCAGGGCGAGCTGACCGTCCTGCCCGGGCAGACCCACATGGTCAAGCCGAAGGCGACGGTCCCGGTGCTGGTCGAGTTCTTCCAGCGCTGAGAGCGGTTCCGGGCAGGGCGAAACCCGGTGGTGGGCGAGGACGCCGTCCACCACCGGAGTGTCCACATCGGACTCCGGCTCGCGCCGCCCCCGCGGGGCACGAGCCGGAACCCGTCACGGCTTGCGGGCCACGCCGCCGGCGATGCAGTAGCTGACCGCGTCCAGCTCCTTGAGCCGCGGCCCGTCCGGCCACCAGTCCGCGCAGATCACCAGGCCCGGCTCGACCAGCTCCAGGCCGTCGAACAGCCGGTGCAGCTCGGCCATCGTGGCGAACCGCCCGCTACCCATCGCCGAGTGCAGGAACGTCTCCTCCATCCGCCGCGCGATCGCCGAGTGCTCCTCGGTCTCCGGGTCGAGGAAGTGCGAGATCGCCACGTACGAACCGGACGGCAGCGCCTCGATGTACTCGGCCATGATCTCCGCCGACGTCGGCGAATCACCGTTGTAGTGGTGCAGCGTGCCAAGCTGGAACAGCGCCATCGGCTCGTCGAAGTCGATGTGCCTGCGCACGATCTCGTCTTCCAGGATGTCCTGCGGCTTGAAGATGTCCGCCGCCGAGAAGTGCGTCTGGTCGTTCTCCTCCAGCAGCGCCCGGCCGTGTGCCAGTACCACTGGGTCGTTGTCGACGTACACGACTCGTGCGTCCGGGTTAATCCGTTGCGCCACCTGGTGTGTGTTCTCCGCGGTGGGCAGACCGGACCCGCAGTCCAGGAACTGGTTGATGCCCGTCTGGCTCGCGACGAACCGGGTGGCCCGGATCAGGAAGCTCCGGTTGTCCACCGCGAGGGTCGCCGCTTCGGGCGCGACCTCCTGCACGCGCCGCAGCACCTCGCGGTCGATCTCGTAGTTGTCCTTGCCGTTGAGGAACGCGTCGTAAACCCTGGCGATACTGGCTTTTGTGGTGTCGATGTAGACGGGGGCGGCGGCGTCCGAGGACGTACCCGGCATTGTGGTGACCTCGCATTACGGGGGAAGTAGGACTGGTGGCTGTGCACCGCGTCACAGTCCGCTTAGCGTAAGGGTATGGGCTGGGCGCATGAGCGGACCGCGTGCGGCTGACCGGGCAAGATCATGGGTGTACGTTCAGTGACGATGCGAGTTCGCCCGCCCCAGGCGCAACCGCTGTTCGGGTGGACAGGCATGACGGTCGGGAGGATCGGCAGATGGCGACTGGCGAACCCGCGCCGGAGCGGGAGAGCGGCCCCACCGCGTTGCGCATCGTGCTCGGGGCCCAGCTGCGCCGGCTGCGCGAGGCCGCGGAGATCAGCCGGGCGGACGCGGGCTACGCGATCCGCGGCTCCGAGTCCAAGATCAGCCGGATGGAGCTGGGGCGCGTCGGTCTGAAGGAACGCGACGTGAGCGACCTGCTGACCATGTACGGGATGAACGACGAGGACGCCAAGGCGAAGTTCCTGGAGATGGTCCGCCGGTCGAACTCACCGGGGTGGTGGCACCGCTACACCGACCTGATGCCGGACTGGTTCCAGGACTACGTCGGCCTGGAGGAGGCGGCGTCCCGGATCCTGACCTACGAGACGCACTTCGTGCCCGGTCTGCTCCAGACCGAGGAGTACGCGATGGCGATCTCCAGCCATGGTCGCCCGGAGTTGGCCACGCCCGCGGTGCGGCGGCGGGTGTCGTTGCGGATGCAGCGGCAGAAGGTCCTCGCCCGCCCGGGTGCTCCGCGGGTGTGGGCGGTGATCGACGAATCGGTGCTGCACCGGCCGATGGGCGGCCGTCGGGTGCTGCGCGATCAGATCGACTATTTGCTCAGCGTGACCAAGGACGGGCCTGTCACTCTTCAAATCATTCCCTTCGCGTTGAGCGGTTACGCAGCGGAAGGGCCGTTCACGATGCTTCGGTTCAGTGAGTCCGACCTGCCGGACATCGTCTACCTCGAACACCTCGCCGGCGCGCTCTACCTGGACAAACTCGAAGAACTCGAAATCTACAGCCGGGCTTTCGACCGGCTGACGGTCGACGCGGAGACGCCCGATCGCAGCCGTCAGCTGCTCACGAAGATGCGAGCCGACCTCTAATCTTCCTCCTTTCGAATGAGATTCGCGGCTTGCATCTGCACGTGCATTTACCCGTGCGGCCACTCAGTGCTACGGTCCGTGCACAGTCAGATGCACGTGCAGCTGCACCACTCGCGGTTGGAGGGCTGATGTCGATGGCCAGCAAGGTTCACAACGGCATGTCCGCTGCAGACTTGTCCGGCGTGACATGGCGCAAGAGCGTCCGCAGTGGCGCGCTCGGCAACTGCGTCGAACTCGCCGTGCTCCAAGGTGACGCCATCGCCATGCGCAACTCCCGCTTCCCCGACGGTCCCGCGCTCGTCTACACCAGGGCGGAGATCGCGGCCTTCGTGGCCGGTGCCAGGGACGGTGAGTTCGATGACCTCCTCAACTGATTACTCCACCCGCACCACGTTCCAGCTGCGTGAGCTGATAGCGCGGGGTTTCCAGTTCCTCCACCCGCGCGACGCGAGGGGGGAGCTGGCGGCGGTGGTCGGCGTGCGCGCGCACGACGCCGTCATCGACGTGGTGCGACTGCACACCGAGGACGACGCGCTCGCGATGCGGATGCCCGCCGACGAGGTGAACGTGTTGTCCCCCAGCCGCTTCTCGTGGCGTCGCCACGGGCCGGCCACGCACGTGCTCGAAGAACTGCTCGAACTGCCCGACGAAGATCGCACCGTCTGACGGTCGGATTCCCCTTACCGGGCAATGGCTTTGTCAGGCACACTTCAAGTCTTCCCGTCCACTTCCGCGGTGGTGGACGGGTCGAGGGGTTTCGGTCCCCCTCAACGGCGAACCTGACCTGGAGACGCAGCGGGAGTCGGCTCCGCGCCGGTTGTCGACACCACGCTCGGAGCGCAACTCCGTGTTCGTCGCGTTGTACGGCGCGGAGGTCGAGGTCGGCTTCGACCTCCGCGCCGGCCACTAAGGGCGGCGCAGGCCGGCGAGCACGACTTCCAGGCCTCGGCGGAACTCCACGTCGGACGGGATTCCCCTGGCCACGTCGGCGGTTTCGGCCAGCAGCGGGTACTCCTCGCCCAGTCCGGCCATGGCCTCGGTGGCCTGGCCGACCAGCGGGCTCCGGTACTCCAGCTCGGTCGCGCCGATCAGGTAGGCGATCACCGCGCGCATCGCGATCACCCGGTCCTCGCCGGTGAACCCGGCCCTGGTGAGCACCCCGAGCACGGCCTCGCTCCACCGCAGCAGGAGCGGGCACCGGTGCCGGTGCGTCATGGTGAGCGGCACCGCGTTGGGGTGTTGGACGATCGCCGCGCGGACCCGTTCGACCAGCACGGCGATCTGCTTGTCCCACAACGCCTTCTTCGGCGGCTCGACATCCACCAGGGAAAGGATGTGATCGACCGCAACGGCTTCCAGCTCGCCCCGGTCGGCCACATACCGGTACAGCGACATGGTGCCCACGCCGAGTTCGGCGGCGACGGCGCGCATCGACAGCGCGGCCAGGCCGTCACGGTCGAGCACGGCGAGCGTGGCGGCGGCGAGCGCTTGGTGCGTGAGTGACTTCGGTCTTGGCATGGCGCTTGACAGCGTACAAGGTACGCGTACGCTACGGTAAGCGTACAGCGCACGCCTACGCTGCCGTTGACGTCGGAGGGGGAACGAACGTGAAGGTCAGCGCACGTGAATGGGAGGCCGTCCTGGGCGGCACGGTGCGGGTGCCCGACCCGGACCGACTGGTGCACCTCCAGTTCCGCCGCTTCGCCGGGTGCCCGGTGTGCAACCTGCACCTGAGGTCGGTCGTCCAGCGGCACGACGAGATCGACGCGCACGGGATCACCGAGGTCGTGGTGTTCCACTCGACGGCGGACGAGTTGCGCCCGTACGTCGCCGACTTCCCGTTCGCCGTGATCGGTGATCCGGACAAGCGGCTCTACGTGGAGTTCGGCGTGGAATCCGCGCGACGCTCAGTGCTCGACCCGCGGGCGTGGGGCGCGATGGTGTTCGGCATCGTCCGCGACCTCGGTCCGGTGCTGCGCGGCCGGCGTCCGCTGCCCAAGCCGACCGGCGGGCGACTGGGGCTGCCGGCCGACTTCCTCATCGCGCCGGACGGTCTGGTCGTCGCCGAGAAGCTGGGGCAGCACGCGTACGACCAGTGGTCGGTGGACGAACTGCTCACCCATGCGCAGGCTCTGACCAGCAAGAACTGACTTGTCCACAGGGTTGTCCCCAGCTGTGGACGGATCGAACACCCGTTCGATCGGCCTAGCGGACCAGTCGCAGGAGGTCGGGATCGCGCAGCGGGCGGCCGTGGCCGAACAGGACCAGCTTCGGCCGCAGCTCGGCGAGCCGGCGCATGGACGCCCGGTTGCGGAGGTCGTCGTAGCTGAGGAACTTCGGGGGCGCGCCGAGGCGCAGGACGTTGACGAACACGTCACCGCAGAGCAGCACGCCGTCGTGGTCGCGCCAGAGGGCGATGTGGCCGGGGGAGTGGCCGGGGACGTCGAGCACGGTGAACCCGGCGACCTCGTCGCCTTCGGTGAGGCCGCGGGCGACGGGGTGTGGCGCCGGCATCCGCATCCGCGACACCACCGCCGCCGCGAAGCCCGAGCCGGTGACGGGTGTCGCGGTGGCCACCGCCGCGGCGTCCTTCCGCCCGATCCACAGCGGCACGTCGTACCGCTCGCAGACCGCGTGGCTGGCGCCGAAGTGGTCCGGGTGGGCGTGCGTGACGACGTGGGCGGCGAGCGTGCGGCCGTCGAGTTGGCGGGTGATCCGGCGGCGGGCGGAGCGCGTTCCGGCGTCCACCAGCACGTCCTCCACCAGGTAGGCGTTCACCAGGTGCGGAGGACGGCCGAGGAGCAGGTGGACGCCGGGAGCCAACTGACGCACGTCGCCGATCGTAACCGCTAGTGGCTCAGTGTGACGGGTCGGCGACGTCGTCGCGGGTGGGCACCACCTCGAAGAGGTCGTCGAACTGCATCGGCGCGAGGGCCGTCAACGCGCCGCCGATGAACGCCGGGCCGGGCTGGAGTTCACCGGCGAGGACGCGTGCGACCGTGGACCGGTTGACGTCCATCGCCTTGGCCAGGGCGTAGTCCGACGTGAACCCCGCGAGTCGCGCGGACTTGCTGAAGGCGTCGGTGCGGAGCTTGATCTTTTTCGGCATGATCCGCCTTGTGTTGTGCGCACCCAACCAGTGGTGTGTGCGCACAACACTAGCGGTGTGTGGTGCATTCGCAACTAATGTTGTTCGCGCACAACACGCAGGTCAGGCCTACCTGGGGGGAGTGCACAACACGCGTTGCGCCGACGCGCGTACGATGACGCGGGTGACCACAGACGAGAGCGCGGACTCGACTTGGTGGGAGTGGGTCGAGCGCCAACTCGAAGACCGCGCCATGACCACGGCCGACCTCAGCGAGCGGACCGGCCTTGACCGCAGCTGCTTCACCAGGTGGCGCAAGGGCGAACGCCCCACCATGGACACCGCGCGCCTGGTGGCCAAGGCGTTCGGCATGAGCCCGCTGGAGGTCATGGTGAAGGCGCACCTGATCAGCGCCCAGGAAGCCCGCCTCAGCACCTCGGCCCCCGACCCGGCGGCGCTCACGGACCAGCAACTGCTGGCCGAACTGGGCCGCCGCCTGAAGCGCACACCCTGAAGCGCCGCCTCCGGAAACGGACGCGCCCCACGGGTACGTCCCGACATGGACTTCACGAAGGTCCGCTCCGTCGAGGCCCGCAGTAGCCGACCGCGATCATGCGTTGTGCGCACCCGACCAGTGGTGGGTGCGCACAACACAGCTCACGGGCTTGCCGACGCGAAATCGTTCCGCCGGGTCCGCGCGGATCTGATCCAGGAGAACACGGCGGGCACGGCGAGCACGGCGGACACCCCGCACATGATCAGCATCAGGTGCTGCGCGCCCAACGCCGTGCCGAACAGCGACAACAGGACACCCGCGACCGGCGTGGCGGCGAGCACGGCGGCGACGAAGAACCCGAGCGCGCCGCCGACGGCGTCCGCCGGCAGGTAGTCCAGTCGCCTCGTGCGCAACCAGATCGTGAACACGGTGACTCCGGCCGTCCACAGGACGTAGGCGACGGTGAAGACGACCAAGGTCGGCGCGAGTGCCATCGCCGGACCGCTCGCGACCAGCGCGACACCGGCGCCCGCGACCACGGTGCCGATGGACGTCCTGCGGAGCAGCCGTTTCGTGAGCAGTGCGGCCACGAGGCTCATCACGCTCGCCGCGCCCGCCACCACGCCGGTCATGGACGGCGCGGCGTCGAAATCGCCGACGACGATCACCGGGAGCGCACCCAGGGCGAGACCGGCCACGAGGTTCACGATGACGGTCAGCGACACCAGCGACATCAACGGCTTGCTGCCCAGCACGACCCGTGCGCCGTCGACGAGGTTGCGCAGCGGCGACCCGGCCACAGGGCTACGGCGCACTTCCAGGGACCTGAGCGCGGCGAACGTCGCCACCGCCGCGACCACGAGCACACCCGCGATCAGCACGACGCCACCGGACAGACCCGGCCACAGCAGCAGTGCGCCACCCAGCGCGGGACCCGCCGTGAACGACAGTTGTTGCGCCACCTGCACCCTCGACTGGGCGTCCGGCATGAGCGGGCTCGGCACGCATCTCGCGAGCACGGTCTCCGTCGCGATCACCGCGTGCCCGTTGAGCAGGGTCATCACGGCGGACGCGGCCATCAGCGCCACCGGCTCCGCGACCACCGCCACCACCAGGAGGACACCCGCCCTGGCGAGGTCGTTGACCAGGAACTGCCTCCTGATCGGAAACCGGTCCACCAGCACGCCGAGGACGGGCAGCGCCATGACCCGGGGCAGCCACTGCACGGCGAACGCCAGCCCGGACAACTGGACGCTGCCCGTGGTCGCGTAGATGACCACGGGGATCAGGTACGTCGACATCTGATCGGCGAGCAGGCCGAGGAACCGCGCGGCGATCAGTCGTTGCACGGCGCGCGCGGTCGTGCCCGGAGTCTCCCGCACGGCCGTGGGGTTCACGCCAGCACTAACGAGTCGTTGAGCCAGGCCATGGCGTGCTCGATTTCGTCCAGCACGACGCGGCGGCTGTCCCCGACGACGACCATCGCGGCCACGCAGTCCACGCTGGACGACGAGTCGGTCAGCTCGGTGCCGACCACGACACGCAGGTCGTAGTCCTTCACGGCGGGCAACGGGCACACGCTCGGCACGGACGTGACGACACCGGGACGGGGCGGCGCCAGCAGCCACCCGGCCTGCGTGTGCGGCGCCGCGGCCGGCGTCGGCATGCGGTCACCGGTGCCGAACGTGTGCCGGACGTACCACTCCAGCATGTCGACCCCGAACGCCTGGATGAGCATGTCCCTGATCTTGCCGCCGCCCACGCGGCAGCCGATCTCGTTGAAGACCAGCTCACCCTCGGGAGTGCGGAACACCTCGGCGTGGAACAGGCTCACGTTCGGCGTCGGCAACGCCCTGATGGCGCTCGTGGTCAGCTCGACGAGGGCGGCTCGGTACGGGTCGTCGGGTTCGAGCGCCGACGACACCAGCGGGTCACCCGACTCGAACGCGAGCCCGTTGGTGATCTGCGACGGCCAGCACAACCGCACCTCGCCGTCACGCACGCAGCCGTCGACCGTGTACATCTCGTTGGGCACAAAGCGTTCCGCGATCAGGTGCGCGGGCTGGTCGGTCTTGATCGGACACCCGGGGCCGAGGAACCGCTCCAGCTCAAGCTGGTCCCGCAGCACGTGCACGTCGATGGACGACGCGCCGGTGCGGGGCTTCACCACCACGGGGTAGTCGTGGCGACGGGTGAACTCGATGAGGTCCGTCGCGCTGTCGACCGCGCCGTACGCGGTCACCGGCACGCCCGCCGCGCTGAGCACCTGCTTCATCACCAGTTTGTCGCGGTAGGCGGTGGCGCTGTGCACACCTTGCCCCGGCAGTCCCCACGCCGCCCGCAGCGTGGCGGCCCGCAGGATGTCGAACTCGGACATGGCGAGCACCGCGTCGAAGCGGTAGGTGTCGTGCAGGCGGTAGGCGTGGAACTCGACCATCGCCGTGCTGGTGTAGTCGTCCAGCGCCACGATCTCCGCGTACCCCTCCGGCTCGACGGGGGGCAGCGCGCCCGCGCGGGTCAGTAGCACCAGTTCGTGCTCGTCGTCGATCCACTCGCGGTAGGGCACCCGGTCGAGCACGTAGCGGTTGAGGATGAGGATCTTCATGTCGGGAATTCCTGCCAGTCGAAGGACAACGCCCGCACGGCGTCGTTCGCACGCTCAGCCGCTACCGCCGAGTTCTCGCCCGTGGCGATGACCGAGGCCACCCGGTCGCGGTTGGACCCGTTGCTCTCGTACGTCACGCCGACTCCCTTGTACAGTCGCACTTCCGCCACGTCCGGCCGTGCCAGCACGTCGTCCACGCCCTGGATCGAACGCAACCGACCACTCGGCGGCGCCACGGCGAACGCGATGGCCGCGCCACCCGTTCCCGTGCCCGGCTCTCCCGGCGGCAGCCCGAGATGGGCGCGCACGAGCTCCGTGGTCAGGTCCACGCCGATCGCCAGCCGCACCAGTTCCGGGATGCGGTCGCCCGCGAGCCGCGGGTTGACCTCGATGATCTTCGTCTGATCGCCGGAGAGCCGGAGTTCGACGTGCGCGGCGCCCCACTCGAGGCCGAGCACGCGCAAGGCCGTCAACGCCGCGACCGCCGCCTGTCGGTGCACGGACTCCGGTTCCGGCGCGGGCACCAGGTGCCCGAGCTCGACGAAGTACGGCTCCGGTCCGATCACCTTCCTGGTGACGGCGACGGCGCGGCCACTCACGACCTCGACCGAGAACTCGGCGCCGTGGATGTACTCCTCGACCTGCACCAGCGGTCGCACCGCGAGCCCGACGTACTCGCCGACGGCCAGGATCAGCCGTGCCTGGTCCCGCACCTCCTCCTCGGTGGCGCAGAGCTTCACGAACGCGCTGCCGGTCAGGTGCACCGGCTTCACGACCACGGGGAAACCCAGCTCGGCCGCCCGCTTGGCGACGAGCACCGGGTCGTCGCCGACGACGTGCCCGACCGTCAGTTCCGGCGCGCGGTCCCGCAGCACGTCGCGCATCTCCGGCTTGTCGCGGCACCGCGCGACGGCGTCCGGATCCGGCCCCGGCACACCGAAGACCAGCGCGGCGCGGGCGGCGATCTCCATCGTGTACTCGTAGAAGGACGCGATCCCCCGCAGTTCGTACTCTTCCGCCAGCTCACCGCACGCACGCAAGACCTCGTCGAGGTCGAACGTCGCGCACTTCACGACCGGCACCCCGAGTTCGGCGTAGCGGTCCAGCAGCCCCGCGGGGAGGTCTGCCGCCATCTGGCTCAGCAGCACCGGTTGGACGCCGCACTCCCGCATCCGCACGGCCGCCGACTCACCCGCGCCGGTGCGCGGGGTCTCGACGATCACACACGCGTCCGGCTTCACGACGCGCCTCCGGCGAGCGCCACGAGGTCGGCGCACCCGAGCACCGCCAGGTCTGGGTCGACCCGCACGGCGGTGCCCTGAAAACGGCCGGGGTCGGGACCGATGCCGACGAAGGGGAGGCCGAGCGCGGCGGCGGCCTCGGCGTCCCACGCGCCGTCGCCGACCGACACCGCCCGCTCGTGCGCCGCCCGGCCGACCGCCGCGGCCACGATCTCCACGCGGCTGAGGTGGTCGCTCGCGGTCACGACCGGGAACTTCTCGGCGGCGGGCCCGAGGTGCGCGAGCTTCATCGCGGTGACGCCGGCCATCCCACCCGTCGCCACCACGGCCGTGCAAGAGTCCGATTCGGACAGTTCGGCGATCAGCCGCGCCGCACCGGGCACCTCCTCCAGCGGATCTCGCGCGAGTTCCTCGCCGAAGTACTCGGTGAGCAACGAGTCCAACCGCGCCAGTTCCTCCGGCGAGACACCGCGACCGACACCGGCCTCGAACAGCTCGTCGAGGATGCCCGAGTCCGTGTGGTGCCGGAACCGGTCCCAGCCGCCGGTCACCACGGGCACCGGGAAGTGCGCGTACGCGCGCACCAGCGCGGCCTGGTGCTGGCGCACGCTGAGCAGCAGGGTGCCGTCGATGTCCAGCACGACCGTCACCATGGTCCACCTCCGTCAAGGACGATCAGCATTGGCGCCGCTACGACGCAGAAAGCGGTGAAAACGTACACACCCCAGCCGGTGATCTTCGGCACCGACAGCGAGGAGACGTGCAGCACCGCACAGCACACGACCACGGCGTAGAGGACGACTGGCAACGCGGAACCGAGCAACGGCGTGGCCAGCACCACCAGCGCTATCGCCGGGGTGTTGTGCACGATCGGCAGACCGCGGTAGCGGCCGGACACGTCGAGTCCCACCACGTTGAAGTAGGCGAGCCGGACCGCGCCGGCCACCGCCACCGCCAGCGCGCCCGGCCAGTACTGCGGCGCGAACCCGCCCGCGGCCAGCAGCACCATGGCCGGGTTGATCCCGCCGCTCACCAGGTCGGCGAGCGAGTCGAGCTGACCACCGAACTCACGGGTCAGCTGCGCGCGGCCCGCCGTGGCACGCGCTACGCGGCCGTCCCACCAGTCGCACAGCACCGCGAGCAGCGTCATCGCGACCGCGAGCTCGACCCGGCCGATCGCGGCGAACGCGGTGCCGCAGATCGCGAGCACCAACCCGCCGAGCGTCAGCAGGTTGGCGGGATCGGCGACAACGGCGCCGATGCCCGGCCGGCGGAGGTCGCCGCTCACGCCGGCACGACCAGCCGGTGACTGTCGTCCGCCGTGAGCCGCGCCATCCCGTCGAGCAGCCGGTAGTTCTCCTCGGCGGTCCGGGACGCGATGCGCAGGAACCGGTGACCGTCCGCCATCGACTTCCCGGCGCAGTGCTTCACCATGGTGCCGTAGAAGGTGAACAGGTCCTCGGCGAGTGCGCGCCCGTCCATCGCCCCGGTCAGCTCGACCATCACGAAGTTCGCGTCCGGTCGCCACGCGGTGATGCCGTCGATGTCGACCAGGCCGTGGTAGAGCTGGTCGCGCTCGACGCGCACCTGGCGGCAGCTGAGGGTGAAGTCGTCCAGGAACCTCGGCAGCAGCCGCAGGAACGACTCGGCGAACCCGTTGACGTTCCAGATCGGCAGGTCGGCCCGGACGGCGTCCACGAAGTCGGTGTCGGCCGACGCGAGGTAGCCGAGCCGCAACCCGCCGATCCCGTACACCTTGCTCATGCTCTTGAGGATCACGAGGTTCGGGTGCTGGTCCAGCTCACCGGCGAGCGTCTGCCGAGCCGGGTCCGCGCAGAAGTCCACGAAGGACTCGTCCAGCAGCAGGGTGCAGCCCGCCGACGCCAGCTCGCGGCACAGCCTGCGCAGGTCGGCGGCGGGCACCGCCAGCGAAGTCGGGTTGTTCGGGCTGACCACGATCGCCAGTTTGGCGCCGCACCGCCGCGCCTCGGCGGCCAACGCGTCGACGTCCAGCTCGAACGACGGCCTCGGCAGCTCGTGCCGGACCAGGCGACCGGGCCCGACGCTGTTCTCGTACTCGTTGAACCCCGGCACCGGGATGATCACCGGGCCGGACGTGACGCGGACCAGCGCGCGGATCAGCTCCGAACCGCCGTTGGCGACCGCGAGCCGGTCCTCGTCGAGACCGAGGGCGAGGGACGCGAGCCGGGCCAGCTCCCGTTGCCCGCTCGGGTAGTGCGCGATGAGGTGGTCCATGTCCCGTGCCAGCGCCCGTTTCAGACCGCGCGGCGGGAAGTGCAGGTTGTACAGCAACGCGTGGTCGATCACGGGGTACCGCCAGTAACTGCCGTAGATCTCGTTGAGCCTGCGCAGTTGTGCCTTGCGGTCGGTGAGCTGGAACTCGGCCCGGTCGCGGTCGGTGTGGTCGTCGATCTCGAACCACTGCTCGGCCGGCCACACGACCTGGTGGAACTCGAACCGGCCCCGCTCGATGGAGCGTCGGAACACCGACTCGTAGTAGTCGCCGGTGTTTCCGGCGGCGATGGCCGCGTCCAGGTCCGGGACCAGCTCTTCGACGAGGTACTCCCGGCGGAGCAAGGAGATGTTGACGGTCTTGAACGTGCCGTCGAAGTCGAAGTCGTCGCCCTGGTTCGGCTTGTCGAACAGGCGGGCGACGCGCCCGGTCGGGTCCGCGGTGACGACCGTGCCGTCCATCGTGGACGACCACGGCGAGGTGGCGATCACGTTGCCGGCCGGCCTGGTCAGCAACGACCGCAGCAGGTGGCCGCGGTAGACGATGTCGGCTTCGAGCAGCAGCACGTCCTCGGTGAGGTGCTCGCGGGCCAGCCAGAGCGAGTAGATGTTGTTGGTCGTGCGGAAGTCCTCCGACATGACGTACGTGACGTCGATGCCGGCGAAGCGGGCGCCGACCGCCTCCCGGATCTGTTCGTGCATGTGGCCGACCACGATCACGGCGGTTTCGACGCCGACGGCCGCGAGGTTCTCCAACGTCCGGTGCAGGATCGCCTTGTCGGCGATCTCGATGAGCGGCTTCGGGCTGGCACGGGTGGACAGACCGAGGCGGTTTCCCCTGCCTGCGGCCAGGATGATGGCTCGGGTGGGTGTCGTGGCTGTAGTCAAGAGTCTTCTCCGTGAGCGCGCGGACGGGCCGCAGGCGCACCTGCCGGCGGCGACAACGATTTCGTCAGACGATGGCGGGGCGGCGCAGTGTCGAGGTGATGACGGACGCGACGTCGTGCTGGTAGAGCCAGACACCGTCCGCCCGGCCGCGGAAGCGCGGCTCGCCACCGACCGCGGAGGACACCCGCAGCCCGCAACCGAGCCCGAACGCGACGAGTTCCGGCACGGACCGCCCGGACTCGTCGACGAGGTGCCCGTCGGCGTCGACCGCGTGGCCGTCCGCCGTGGTCAGCAGGCGCAGCGACTCGCCGTCCCGTCCGGTGACGGGCGGGACGGCGCCGTCGAACCCGGTCGCCGCGACCACGAGGTCCGCGGCCGCCAGCACGTCGGTGTACGTCCGACGTGGGGCGTCCGGGGTGATCGGCAGCACGTCGAGCGTCGAGGGCCGCGTACCGGCCAAGCCCATCGTGCGGGCCGCGAGGTCCTTCGCCCTGCCGCGCAGGCCGCTGTACCGGTTGACCCTGCCGCTCAACGGGCACACGTCCTCGGTGTCGAACGGGTAGCCCTCGGCGGCCGCCATGGCGGTGCTGGTGTAGAACAACCGCAGCGGGCTGCGGTGGAGCACCGTGACGTGCGGACGCTCGCCGAGTAGTTCCTCCTCCAGCAACAGATGTGCGACCGACCAGGCGCTGTGCGCGCCGCCGACGACGACCACGCGCGGGTTCGGACCCAGCGCGGCGAGTTCGGCGCGGCGGTCGATCAGGGCCGAGGAGTGCACCGACTTGTCGAGGTAGTGCCACAGGTTCAGGTCATCGCGCAGCTTGATCCGGTCCAGCGGACGGGGCTGCCCGCCGGTGGCGACGACCACGGTGCGCGCCGTCGCGGTGTCCGCCGCCCCGGTGGCCTCGTCGACCATCCGCACCTCGGCCCCGCCCGCCGGCAGCAGCCGGATGGCGTCGACCCGGGTGCCCAGGCGGACGTCACCGCCGGGGTGCGAGGCAATCGCTTCCCCCACAACGGTTCCGAGCTCGCGCAGGTACTCGCCCACCACCGGCAGCGGCGGCGTCGTGCCTGCCAACGCCCGCACGGCGGCCACTGACGAGTGGTCCCGCAGAGCGGCGAGCCGGGGGTCGACGCCATCGTCGTCCAGCGCCTCCAGGAACGCCCCGCCGAGCGAGTTGGCTTCGATCCGGTAGTGCGCCAGCGATCCCGCGCCGAGCTGCGCGGACCGCTCGACCAGCAGGACGCCGGGCGCCAGGAACGCGTCAAGTGCGTTGTGCCGCATGGCGTGCACGAAAAGGCCGGTGCCCGCCGGACCGCCACCGCAGACGATCAGATCGTGGATCACGCGACGGTCTCCAGCACGCGGTTGGCGAGCAGCCAGCTCACCGCGAGGTCGACGAACGGTCGTTGCGGGAACAGGACGGCCTCGCCGTCACCGACCTTGCCCGTGCGGGCTTCGGGCAGGCGGTCGAGACACCACCGGCCCATCGGTTCGAAGTCCTCTTCGTACAGCTCGATGTCGTCGCAGGTCGTCCACTGGACGCGGCCTTCGCGCCGCACGGGCACCGACCTGGTGAGCGTTCTGCGGCCCGCGTAGTCGGCCCGGTTCTCGGCGAGGTGGAACGACGTGTTCTTCGCGAAACCGATGCCCAGCAACAACACCCATCCGTCCACGTCGTAGATCCGCGCCAACGGCGATCCCTCGCCGAAGCGGTAGGCCGGCGTGTGCTCGCCGACGATGTGCGCGGCCTTCGGTCCGCTAGCCGCGAACGAGTTCTGCGGATGCGGACTGCGCAGCACGTCCCGTCCGGTGCGGAAGCACTCGGCAACGGCCCCCATGCCACGGGTGGCCGTGCGCGCTTCGTCGTAGGCGGGCAACTCTTCCCGGATCGTGTCCCACCATTCCCGCGGCGCGGGCGGGTTGCGCCAGGTCGCCGGATCGGACAGTTGCCCCGAGAACGTCGGCATCACCAGCGTCCCAGCGGTTCCGACAGCCGTTTCGAGCGCGGTGACCACGGCGTGCGCGCCACCGCAGACCCAACCGAGAGCGCTCAGCGACGAGTGCACGAGGAGGGTGCTCCCCTCCACCACGCCAAGTGCACGCAGATCGCGTTCTAACGAGCGTGCCGTGACAACAGCAGCATCCTCCACCAATGGCTTCTCCCCCCGTGGCCATCTGTGTGTAACCAAACGTTTACCGCACGCATTGGTGCACCGCAAGCGAGTCGTGAAATCGAACAATGCGGGACTTCGAAGTTGTCCGGACAGCGTGATCGCCGGTAACGGACCGTAGCCGGGAGGGTGGCCTGGCGGGTGGCTCACATGGAGCTCGGGCAGGGCGGGTCCCGGCTGACGGCGACTGCCGTAAAAGATCAGGCCCCGAGCGCGTTTCCGCTGCTCAGGGCCTGATTCACCCGGCGAAAGGTGAGTGCCCCCGGCAGGATTCGAACCTGCGACACACGGTTTAGGAAACCGATGCTCTATCCCCTGAGCTACGAGGGCGCGTGGGCAGCCTACCGGGTCGCCGGAGCGGGTTCGGGTGGTGGGGTTGTCACTCGGTGGGCGTAGGAGTGCGCACCTTGGGTTAGCTGACGACGTCAGCACATCGGCTGTCCGGGGGAAGTGGGCGACCTCATCTGTTCCGCATCGGTCCAGTGAGGTACAGAAGGGGACATCCGGGCATCCCCTCCGACGAAAGCCATCCCATGAGCAGTAGACCCTGGCCTGACTTCCGTCCCGGCCCGCTGGGCTCCCTCGCCGCCTGGTGGCGTCGGCGCCGCACCCGCGACCAGGACGAGCAGTACACGTTCGTCCCCACGCCGACCGCTCACCAGCACCCGTTCGAGACGCCGCTCCCCAGCGCGGTCTACGGCCTCGACTTCCGCGCCCGGATGACGATCCACTGGCGGGTCGACCTCACCACCGGCTCACGGCACGCGGCACCGCGCAGCGCCGCCGTCAACGACATCATCCACCGCGCCAAGACCCTCACCGAACGGTCGATGCTCGTCCACCACGCACCGCTCCAGCACCAACTCGGCGCGGAGCTGGCCGCTGAACGGCAGGTCGACGGGACGCACGTCTGGGCCCGCGCGGACGGGATCGAGCTGACGGTCGACGAAGCCGACATGGAGATGGCCCGCAAGCACATCGAACTCCTCCAGAGCACCACCATGCGCCAAGCCGAGCGGGACGCCGAGCGCGCCGAGATCAAGTACCTCCGCGACGAGGTCCTGACCGACCTCTCCACCGCCACGATCTGGTGGCTGGTCCGCAACGGCTACGAGGTGGAGCAGGCCGTCGCCCTGAGCCGGCACCTCGCCGAACTCGTCGGCATCGCCTCCCAGCGCCGCGACCACCACTGGGCCGACACGCTGGTCACGTCCTTCGAAAGCGCTCTGCCCCGCTTGGACGACGGCCACCGCGCCGACGTCCGCCTGCACCTGGCCAAAGCACTCGGCATCTACGGCGGCTCGACCGTGGCCGCCGAGTTCGCGGCCCAGGTCGGCCTCCAGAACGGCGCGAAGCCCCTGACTCAGCCGGAAATACCACCCAGTCCCTAACCTGGTCCCCGTGACCCACAACCTGACCGAGGTGCGCGGCGCGGCCGTGGCGGGCGCGTTGCGCGTCCTCGCCCGGCTGACGCCGTTCGTCGAACCCGAGCTGATCGGCCTGCGCGACGTGGTGCGACCCGGTGACGTGTGCGTCGACATCGGCGCCGCGCTCGGCCTCTACACCGTGTCGCTGTCGCGCCTGGTCGGTCCACACGGGACTGTTCACAGCGTCGAGCCGCTGGTGTTCGCGCACCCGACGCTGTCGTACCTGCTCCGCCCGCGCGAGGCCCGCAACGTGGTGCGGCACTCAGTCGCGCTCGGCGCCAGCGAGGGCCAGGACGTGATGAGCGTCCCGGTCCGCCACGGCTCGCCGATCACCGGACGCTCGTTCCTCACCACCGGCGCGGACGGGCTCGGCTCCAACGCCGAGTTCGCCGACCACCTCGAAGTCCTCGTCCGCACGGACACCCTGGACCGGTTCTGCGCGGCCAACGCGATCGACCGGCTGGACTTCGTCAAGGCCGACGTGGAAGGCGCGGAACTCCGCGTGCTGCAAGGCGGTTCCGCGACCATCGAGAGGTTTCGACCGAAACTTCTCCTGGAGATCGAGGAACGGCACGTGCGGCGCTTCGGCTACCGCGCCAAGGACGTCCAGGACTGGCTCGCCGACTACGGCTACCGGATGCACGTCTGGCGCCGGAACACCTGGCGCCGCACCGACCGGATCGACGACCGCGTGCGCAACTACCTGTTCCAGCCACGGTGATCGAAGCCGAGGAAGGCAGAACACGGTGAAAGCGGAAGACCCCGGTCCCTGGGGGTGGACCGGGGTCTTCCTGTGGGCCGGTCTACGTCACGTAGACCTCAAGTTCGTAAACTGAGTATCCGTAACCCGTCGCCCGTTGGATACCCGTCATTCGTACGAATCGTGCCGCACCAGGGGCGAACGACGCAAGATCCCGGCCGCCATCACCCACGGATGTCGTATGAACCGTGCGCCACGTGCTGCCGTCGGTCGACAGCTCTATGCGATATGCCCTGGCATACGCGGCTTCCCAGGACAGCGCGACCCGGCCGACGGTGCGCGTCGCGCCCAGGTCCACCTGCAACCACTGCTGATCGGACCAGTCGCTGGCCCACCGCGTGTCCGGCTTGCCGTCGACCGCGTTGGACGGCGGCGACGGGTACCAGCCCCGCTCGTGGCTGCTGGCGGTCGCGGTGGCGCCGGCCGCGAGGTTGGCCAGGTTCGTACCGCGGCGGGACGGGAACTGGACGACCTGCTGGTACGTGGGCCGGTTCTGCCAGTTCACCTTGTCGTGCGTGATGCCGCCCATGGACCGGTGGATGATGGTGTCCGCGCACCACTGGTCGCCCGCCGCGCAGGACGCGTCACCGGGGTACACCGAGGTCGCGGGCTTGGCTGCCGCCGCACGCAGGCTGTCCAGCAGCACCTGACGGCACGCGGTGAGCGAGCCGCCGCCGCAGTACTTGGCGCCGAGCGGACCGTCCACACGATCGCCGAGCACCGCCCGCAGGTCCTTGTCGACATAGCTCCACCAGCCGTACTGGAACGAGGAGCCCTTGTGCGGCGCGGCGCCGTGCGCGTCCGACGGCGGCTCGTCCACCTGGATGGCACGTGTCAGCTGACCGTGGAGGCCGTCACCCAGTCCGGGCTTGAACTGCGCCTCCACCAGCATCGGCCACCACGCGTCCAGCACCCGGATCGCCTCGGCGTGCCCGTACGCCTTGCTGCCGCGTGACGTCTCCTTGCGCAGCGAGCCGGACCGTTGCCAGTCACGCAGCTTCGTCACCGCCGACGCCAACGCCGGATCGGTCACCGCGGCCGTGTCGATCACCCGCAGGAGGTCCGGCAGCACCTGTTCGGCCCGCAGGTCGGCCACGCCCGCCTCGGCCATCGCGCGCGTCAACGACGCCCGCGTGACGGGACCGCGTGCGATCAGCGCACGCACCCGGTCGTCCAGCAGGTCGCCGCGGTGCACGGAGCCGTTGCCGTAGCCCGCCGCCGAGAAGTCCGCCGCCTGCTTGTTGTTCCAGCTGATGTAGTAGTCCTGGTTGATCGAGTTCGGGTGCTGCGCGAACGGCGTGTAGGTCGCCGTGTTGCGGTCGGCGTTCCAGCCCTCCCACTCGTACGCGGGCTCGGCCTTCACCGGCAGGTGCGGGTCCACGGACGCCTTGCGCACGGGGTTCGCGCCGGAGTTGAAGTACGCGGTGTCGCGGGAGTCCACGTAGAACCAGTTGAACGCGTACCCGATGTGCTCGGCGGCACGCTGGAAGTCGGCCGCAGACCTGATCGCGTCGGGGTCGTTGAACTCCTGGAACCCGACGATCGAGTCCACCTCGTGCAGGTAGGTCGACCGCAGGGACGTGTACGCGACGAACTTCCCGTCCACCTTCGCGCGGCTCTGCACCAGACCGTACTTCGTGCGGTACATGACGAGCGTGTACGAGCCGGCGGGCGTCGGATCGGCCACCGTGGGCTTCCAGGAGTTCTTGCGCTCCAACCGTTCCATCGGCAGGCACTGCCCGTGGTACCGGTAGTGCAGGGACGACGCGGTAGGCGCACCCGACGGCTCGCACAGCTCCACGGCGTACGTGTCGGTGATGTCCTGACCGGCGGACGTCGCGCTCCACGAGTAGTCCATACCGCGCCCGAGCTGCACGTACATCGAAACGCCCGCGAACGACACGCCCCGCGCACGCAGGCCCGGACCGTGCAGCTCCTGCAACATCAGCAGCTGCGGCGCGAAGTACCCGGTCTGCGGGCCCCACACGGCGATCGGGTTGCCGGTGTCGGTGTGCGCGCCGGACACCACCAGCGCGTTGGACATGCCCTGCTTCTTGCTCAGCAGGTCACGCGGCAGCACGCCGTCGGCGAAAAGTCCTTCCACCGCCTTGAGATCCGCCGGAACATCCACAGTGGACTGAAGAGCTGACGTCTGGTTGTGGACCATCGGCTCGGGCGTCACCACGCCACCGTCCGGCAGCGCCACGCCCTGGGGTGACGCGGGCGTCGTCCCGTACGGGAAGCGCTGGCCGTTGTGCAGGGTGAGGACCGCCTCGGGGTCGTTCTGCTCGCGGAACGACCGCCACACCTGCTCGCCCGCCGCCGCGCCGTACCGGTTCTGCGCGGCCAGCTTCACCAGCGCGTTCTGCACCTCGCCGCCACCGCCCGCGCCGAACAGCCCGCCCACCACGGCGGCGATCGCGACCAGGTCGGTCGGCTGGAACGGCTTGATGTCGTTCCAGTTGGTGATCGCGTCGGCGTGCCCGGTGAGCACGTACTCGCCCGGGAACGTCCGGCTGCTCACCGACGCGGTGATGTACGCGTTGATGCCCGCGATGTAGTCCTTGACGTCCTGCAACGCCTGCGCGCCGCGCGGACCCTGGGACGCGACCTGGTCGATCTGCGCCTGGAGGTCGGCCTCGGTGTACGGGATCTGGTTGTAGAAGCTCTGCTCCAACGCGCGGTTGCCCTCGGCGCCGCCCGCGAACCCGGACAGCTGGCCGCGGCCGAGGTGGCGGAACAGGTCCATCAGCCACAGCCGGTCCTGCGCGGCGGCGTACCCCGCGCCGAACTCGGTCCCCGATCGGGTGGTTCCGTAGATGTGCGGCATGCCGATGGCCTTGTCACGCACGATCGTGACGTCCGAGCGGGGTTTGATCGTGCTCTCGACCTGGTCCGCGGGCACGCCGAACGAGGCGTCGTTGAAGAAGGTGCCCAGCTGCTCGTTGGTCAGGCCGCCGTACCCGGAGGCGAGCGAGTCGTAGCGGCCGAGCTGGTCGGCGGAGTGCGCCGGACGGGTGCCGAACGCCTGGTGGGCCAGGATCTCGGCGAGCGTCGCGTTCCCGTTCTGACCGGGCGGCAGCACGTCGTGGCACTGGCCGAGGCAGTGGTCGTCCGGCGTGAACGCGGTGGTCTTGACCTGCGCCTGAGCGGCGGCGGGGACGGTGAGGACGGCCGCGGTGAGGAGGGTGACCACGGCTAGCGATCGGGCGGCTCTCCGCATCGCGCGAAGCTCCTTCCAGGCAGGGATCGTGTGACGCACGTTACTGTCAAGTACGGATTTGCGAAAGTCCTTCGCGTTTGAAATTCCTGGACGCCGTTCGGGTGTGAACTCTTGACCTATCGACCAGACATTGGGAAAAAGGTCAACATGATGCGACGTCGATCGCTGCTCACCGGCCTGGCCGGCGCGGGTGTGCTCGCGGGTCTTGGCGCGTCCCCCGCCTTCGCGGCCTCGCCCGTCCTGCCCATCCGGAGTTGCGCCGACTGGGGCGCACGGCCGCCGTCCTCGTCTCCGACCGTTGTGAACGAACGGCCGGTCCGGATCCTCATCCACCACACCGCGTCCGCGAACGTCGAGGACTACTCGCAGGCCGGGGCGTACGCCAACGCGCGGTGGATCCAGAACCTGCACATGGACACCAATGGCTGGATCGACTCCGGCCAGCACTTCACCAACAGCCGGGGCGGGTTCCTGATGGAGGGCAGGCACGGCAGCCTGAACGCTCTGCGCCGTGGCGACCGGGTCGTCGTCGGCGCGCACTGCCCCGGCCAGAACACCGCCGCCATCGGGATCGAGAACGAAGGCCTCTACATGGACGTGGAGCCGCCGACGTTGCAGTGGGACACGCTGGTCTCGTTCTGCGTGTACACGTGTGAGCAGTACGGGATCTCGCCGTCGGCGATCCAGGGCCATAGGGACTACCGGGACACCCTCTGTCCGGGCGACAAGCTCTACGCCCTGTTGCCGCGCCTGCGCCAGGAAGTTGCGCGGGTGCTGGGCTGACCTCGGTTATTTCCTGGCAACTGTGAACGGGCGGCGCCCGCGTCTTTCCGTGGTGAGATAACGGTGAATTAACATCAGCTTGCGTGTTCGTGCGCGATGCTGGGCAAGTACGAACACGAAACGCCAATGCGGGAGGCGTCGTGATCAAGGTGATGCTGGCCGATGACGAAGACCTCGTCCGGTCGGGCCTTCGCATGATCCTCAACAGCGCCGGCGACATCGAAGTCGTGGCCGAGTGCGACGACGGGCATCTGGTGGCCGACCTGGCCCGCCGGCACCGCCCGCACGTCGTGCTGCTGGACATCCGGATGCGGTCGAACGACGGGTTGATGGCGTTGCGCAGGCTGCGCACCCTTCCCGACCCGCCGAAGATCGCCATGCTGACCACGTTCGACGTCGACGAGTACGTGTCCGAGGCGCTGCGGCTGGGCGCGTCGGGGTTCCTGCTCAAGGACACCGAGCCGGAGCAGCTGGTGCGTGCGGTGCGCGATCTCGCCCTGGGCGGCGCGGTGCTCGACCCGGGTGTGGCGGCTCGGGTGCTGGCGGCGGTCGCGGACGGTGAGCGTGCCGCGGAGCCCGCGCGCCGGCTGCTGGCGTCGTTGTCCGAACGTGAGCGCGAGGTGCTCGTCCTGATCGGACAGGGCATGTCGAACGCCGAGATCGGCAACACGCTGCACCTGTCCGAGGCCACCGTGAAGGGTTACGTCTCGTCGGTGCTCGGCAAGATCGGCGCGGTGAACCGGGTGCAGGCCGCCCTGGTCGCCTTCCGCGGCGGCCTGATCGCCTAAGCCCTGCCTGATCGCCTAAGCCCTTAAGCCCCTCTAAGCGCCCGACACGGTTTCGGCGGGCACGTCGACGTAGGGCTCGACTTCGACGCGGTTGCGGCCATGGCGTTTCGCGCGGTAAAGCGCCATGTCCGCGGCCGCGAACAGCTGGTCCAGCTTGGCCGGGCCGGCGGCCACGCCGATGCTCACCGTCGGCCGTCGGGTCGTGCCGAGGACGACGGTCCAGTCGTGACCGTCCACTGCCGCCCGGATGCGTTCGGCGACCGTCGGGCCGACCTCCGCCGAGTTGCCGCCGGGATCGCCGAGCAGCACCACGAACTCGTCACCGGCCCACCGCGCCACCAGGTCGGCGGACCGGCACTCGCGCCGCAGCAACTGGGCGATCTCGCGCAACGTCGCGTCACCCGCCGCGTGTCCGGCGTCGTCGTTCACGCCCTTGAACCGGTCCACGTCCACCAGCACCAGCCACGGCACCCGGCCCCGCGCGGCCGTGCTCTCCAGCAGGCCGGCCGCCGCGCGCTCCAGCCCGAGCCGGTTCGCCAGGCCCGTCAACGGGTCGCGCGCCGCCGCCTCCTGCGCCGCGACCGCCATCCGCTGCGCCTGCACCGCCACCCGGCGCTGCTCCAACGCCTGCGCCAGACCTTCCTGGAGGGTTTCGGTCGCCGTCTTGCCGGCCGCGACCGAGCACCGCAGCGCCGTCGCCTCGCCGACGTGGTCGCCCATCTCCGCGCAGATGTCCGCAAGGTCGAGCGAGAACCGCAGCAGCAGCGAAGGGTCGTTGATGGACTCGGCCGCGGCGACCGCCCGGCTGGCCAGCGTGCGGGCCTCGATCAGCTCGCCCTGCTCGCGCCGGACCACCGCCAGCACCCAGCCGGCCACCGCCGTCGCCCACTTGTCCCCGGCGTCCCGACCCTGCCGCAACGTCTCGGCAGCGTTCTCCTCGGCCTGCTCCAACTCGCCGACACCCGCCAGCGAACGGCTGTACGCGGCGAGCAGCGCCCGCCGCATCTGCTCGTCCTTGGCCAGTTCCAGGCCCTCTTTGAGGTACTCGCGCGCCTCCGCGAAGATCGCCGGCGCGCGGTCGGGAGGTGACGAGATGGCGCGGAAGTTCAACGTGCCGCCGAGGCCTTGGAGGCAGTGGCCCAGCACCTCGACCCCGGCCTCCGACCGTTCCGCCGCCTTGCGCGCGACCTGCACCGAGAGCCGGAGCATGTCGACCGCGGCACGCCGGTTGCCGATGCCCTCCAGCAGGTAGGCCAGCGCGTGCATCGCCTGCGCGGCGGCCGGGTTGTCCGCGTGCTCGCCGTCGAGGTCCGTCCAGCCCTCCGCGGCCAGCTCCAGGGCCAGCGGGATGCGGCCGAGCCGCCACGCCAGCTTGGCCCGGTTCACCAGGACGGCCGAGCGCTGCCACCGGTCCGCGCCGGGCGGCACCCGGCTGACCACCTGGTCGAAGAGGGTGTTGGCCTCCGGTAGGCGGCCAGCGTTCAGCAACGCCTTGACCTCAAGGTCGAGTTGCGGCACCTGCCCCGCTACCAGCGGATCTCGCTGCTCCACTCGTGCTGACACTCCATTCCGACTCGGCGAGGCGGTACGCGGGCCCGCTCGCCGCCGGCACGGCTACCACAGGCTACCGGCCCGAACGCCGGGTGTACCGCTCCTCGTGCAGTACGTCCTCAAGGGGCAGACGGTTCCGCCAACCGTGGCGTTCCAGGTCGGGCGTCTCCGGGAGGGAGGCGACGGGTCCAAGGCACAGCCACGCCACCGGCCGCAGCCGCGACGGGATGTCCAGCAGCCGGCGCAGCATGTCCTCGCGGTAGAAGCTCACCCAGCCGACGCCCAGGCCCTCGGCGGTCGCGGCGAGCCACAGGTTCTGGATGGCCAGGCACACCGAGTACAGGCCGGCGTCGGCGATCGCGTGCCGGCCGAGCACGGCGGGGGAGCCGCGGTCCGGGTCGTACGTGACGACCACGCCGACCGTCGACTCCAGGATGCCCTCCACCTTGATCTTGGCGAACAGCTCGGCCTGGCGCGGGTCCAGCTCGGCCGCGAAGACGCTGCGCTCGGCCTGGACGTGGTCGCGGAACGCGCGGCGGGTGTGCTCGTCGCGCACGACGACGAAGTCCCACGGCTGGGACAGGCCCACGCTGGGCGCGGCGTGCGCGGCGGTGAGCACCCGGCGCAGCACCTCGGGCGGGATCGGGGCGCCGGTGAACTCGCCCCTGGTGTCCCTCCGGCGGTGCAGGACGTCGTAGAAGCTCATTCGGAGGATCGTGCCTCACGCGATCCGGTGAACCTCACCGCCGAGGACGTGGCGTGTGTCTCAACTGGGCTTCAATGGCCGGTCATGGTCGGAACTCTGCAAGGGTCCGCGCTCGGCTTCGCGGGCGGTGTCGGCGTGACCGTGCTGGCCGCGAACTGGCCGGTGTTCGCGCTGGTCCTGCTCGTGGTGGTGGTGACGGTCGTCTCGTGGTGGACGACCGTGCTCGGCGCGGTGCTGACCGCCGTGCAGTGCTGGGGCCTGTACGCGAGCTTCGTCGTCGGCCACGAGGGGAACCTGACGCCGGACTGGTCCGCGTTGGCGGTGCTGGTCGTCGCGAGCACGGTGTCGCTCAGCGGCCTGGCCCGGGACCCGGCGCCCTCACCCGCCCGTTCCTGACCGTCCTCTTCGGACCCCCGGCGCTCCTTGGCGGTTCGGCTGTTGACCTTCACCCTGGGTGAAGCGTCACGGTGGGGTCGGCCGGGCCACGGACCCGGCCGAGGGAGGGGTGGGACGTGGAGCTGATGACCATCGGGGCGTTCGCGCGGGCCTGCCGCCTGTCGCCCAAGGCGTTGCGGCTCTACGACGAGCTGGGCCTGCTGACACCCGCCCACGTCGACCCGTTGACGGGCTACCGGCGGTACGCGCCGGACCAGCTCGACCGGGCTCGGCTGGTGGCGTGGCTGCGCCGGCTCGGCATGCCGCTGGCCCGCATCCGGCAGGTGTGCTCGCTCGACCCGGCGGACGCCGCCGACGAGGTGCGCGCCTACTGGGCACAGGTCGAGGCGGACACCGCGGCCCGGCGCAGCCTCGCCACCTCCCTCGTGGAGCGACTGTCCGGGAAGGACACGACCATGACCCTCGCACTCAGGTACGCCCTGCGCACCGACCGCGGACTCGTCCGGGACTCGAACCAGGATGTCGGCTACGCGGGTGAGCGGCTGCTCGCCGTGGCCGACGGGTTCGGCTCCCGAGGCGAACCGCTCAGCTCGATGGCCATCGACGCGCTCGCCCCGCTGGACACCGCGATCCCGGCGGGGGAGCTGCTGAACACGTTGGCGGACGCCGTGCACCGGGCCGGGACGGCGGTCGGCGACTACCTGTCCGCCCACCCCGGCGAGGAGTGCAGCGGGACCACGGTGACCGCGCTGGTGCTGTCCGGGTCGCGGCTCGGGCTGGTGCACGTCGGCGACGCGCGGGTGTACCTCCTGCGCGGCGGCGAGCTGTTCCGCATCACGCACGACCACACGGCGGTGCAGTCGCTGATCGCCGAGGGCCGGCTGACCGAGGAGGAGGCGATGAGCCACCCGCAGCGGTCGATGCTGGTGCGCGCGCTGCACGGCAAGGCGGTGCAGCCGGACCTCGCGCTGCACGACGCCCTGCCGGGTGACCGGTACCTGCTGTGCTCGGACGGCCTGCACACCGTGGTGCCGCAGGCGGACGTGCTGGAGGTGCTGGTGTCCGCCGCCGAACCGGAGGAGGCGACGTGGCGGCTGGTCGACCTGGCCAACGCGAACGGCGGTCCGGACAACGTGGTCTGCGTGGTCGCCGACGTGGTGCCCGACGTGGCCGCCGCATAAGCAGTCGTCGCTTAAAAGGTCGCGATCGGGCCCTGCGTCTCGCCGTCCGGCGAAGGTCGCCACTGGTCGAACGGCCGGTCCAGGTGCCAGGTCTTGCCGTCGTTGGTGAGGACCCGGTCTTCGCAGGTCTCCAGGTTCGACAGGGACTCGAACAGCTCGATGCTCCACCCGAACAGGCGACGGCACAGCAGGCGGATGGTCAGGCCGTGCGAGACCACCAGGGCCGTCGACGGGTGGGCCGGGTCGCGCATCCGGGTTTCCAGGTCGGTCAGGAACGCGGCGAGCCGGTCGTCCACGTCCGCGCCCGACTCGCCGTTCGGCAGCCGGAAGAAGAAGTGCCCGAACGCGTGCCGCTGGTGCTTGAGCACCTCCTGCTGCACCGGGTCCTGGAGGTTGCCCCAGTCCTGCTCGCGCAGCCTCGGCTCGGCCACCGTGCGTTCGGCCTGATCACCGAGGTCGAGGCCGCGGAGGGTGGCCCTGGTCCGCACGTACGGGCTCACGTAGACGGCCGCCGGGTCGCCGTTCAGCAGGTCCTTGATCCGCGGGCCGGCGGCCTTGGCCTCCTGTTCGCCCAGCTCCGTCAAGGGGAGGGCGTGGTCGGGGACGCGGCAGTACGCCAACTCGTCGACGTTGCCCAGGCTCTGGCCGTGCCGCAGCAGGATGATCCGCACCGGCCCATGGTGCCGGTGTTACAGTCGCACGCGAAACCGGACGGAAGGTGTCACATGGTCAAGTATGTCGCCCTGTACCGGAAACCGGCCGACGTCGAGGCGTTCGACGAGGCCTACTTCACGTCCCACCTGCCGTTGGTGGAGCAGACGCCCGGACTGCTGCGGGCCGAGGTCGCGAAGGTCACGCGGGTCTTCGTCCCCGGCTTCTTCGGTGAGCACGAGCTGCACATGACGGCGGAGATGTACTTCGAGTCCACCCAGGCGATGAAGGACGCGTTCGGGTCGCCCGAGTGGCAGGCCGCCGGGGCGAACCTCTCCGAGATCGGTGGCATGGAGCTGGTGGCCATGTTCGCGGCGGAGGTCGTGGACCGATGATCTCGGTGGTGATCGGCGGCGGCACGATGGGCGCCGGTGTGGCCCACCTGTTCCTCGCGGGCGGGCACGAGGTGGTGCTGGTCGAGGCCGGTGCGGATCGGGCGTTGGCCGCACGGCGGGCTGTCGAGGCGTCCTTGGCCAAGGCGGCGGACCGGGGCAAGCTCGACGCCGTCCCGCACGAGCTGCTGAAGCACCTGACCGTCGTGGAACGGCTGGACGACGTGGGCGCGGGGGCGTCGCTCGTGGTCGAGGCCGTGCCCGAGGACATCGAGCTGAAGCGCCAGGTGCTCAAGGCCGCCGCAAACGCTTGCCCCGACGCGGTGCTGGCGTCCAACACGTCGTCGCTGTCGATCTCGGCGCTGGCCGAAGGGCTGCCCGGCGAACGCGTGCTGGGCATGCACTTCTTCAACCCCGTGCCGGTGCAGCAGTTGGTCGAGCTGGTGCGCCACGACGGGGTGTCCGCCGAGGTCGTGGCCCGCGTGCGCGGCTGGGCGGAAGAGCTCGGCAAGACCGTCATCGAGGTGCGGGACGCGCCGGGCTTCGCCACTTCACGGCTCGGGGTCGCGGTCGGCATGGAGGCGATCCGGATGCTCGAAGAGGGCGTGGCGAGCGCCGAGGACATCGACACCGGCATGCGGCTCGGCTACGGCTGGCCGATGGGACCGCTGCGGCTGACGGACCTCGTCGGGCTGGACGTCCGGCTGGCCATCGCCGAACACCTGGCCGCCGAACTCGGCCCCCGCTTCGAGCCGCCCGCGCTGCTGCGGGACAAGGTCGCCGCCGGTCACCTGGGGCGGAAGACCGGTCAGGGCTTCTTCACCTGGTAGGACCTGGTAGGCAGGACGACGTGCTGATCCGCGAACTCACCGAAGCCGACGTCGAGGACGCCGACCGGTTGCGCCGGGTGGCGTTCGGCGCCGTCAGCGGGCCGTCGTTGCGGCCCGGACGGCGCGGGCTGGCCGCCGAGCTGGACGGGCGGACCGCGGGCGTCCTCACGATCAAGGAGTTCCACCAGTTCTACGGCGGCTCCACCGTGCCCATGGGTGGTGTCGGCGGGGTGGCCGTCGACCCGTACGCACGAGGCCGTGGGGTGGGCGGTGCGCTGCTCGACGCGGCGTTGCGGGACATGCGGGAGCACGGCCAGCCGCTGTCCGCGCTCTACGCGACCGTGCCGGCCGTCTACCGATCGCGCGGGTGGGAACGGGCGGGGGTGCTGGAGTGGCTGGACTTCCCCCTCGACCGGATGCCGGCGGCCGACCGGATTCCCTCCCGGCCTCTGGTCGAAGGTGATCTCCAGGGCATGCACGCCTGCTACAACGACGTCGCGTCCACGGTGAACGGGCTCATCGACCGCAGCGCGCCCACTTTCGACCTGGCCGACGTGCTCAAGCTGGACGTCGTGTCGGTGGTGCCCGGTCACGACGGCGAGGTGCGCGGGTACCTCGCGGCCGAACGCGGCCCGGACGGGTTGAAGGTGTTCGACCTGGTCGGACGGGATGTCGTCACGCAACTCGGGCTGCTGCGCGAGCTGGGCAGCTGGGCCGGGGTGCTGGACCGGGCCTCGGTCCGGGTCACCGATCCCGCCGTCACGGGCCTGCTGACCAACCAGGCGATCTCGTTCACCGTCACCACGTCCGCGTGGCTGCTGCGGGTGGTGGACCTGCCGGCGGCGGTCGCGGCCCGGGGCTGGCCGGCGGCGGAGTGGGTGAAGCCCGCGGCGGTGGATCTCGACGTGGTCGACGAGCGCGCGCCGTGGCACGCGGGTCGGCAGCGGCTGGTCGTCGAGGACGGTCGGGTGTGGGTGGAGCCCGGTGGCAGCGGCGCCGTGCGGCTGCACGCGCGTGCGCTCGGGCCGTGGTTCAGCGGCATGCAGGACAGCCACGCGCTGCGCCGCGCCGGGTTGCTGGACGGTGACGCGGCGTTGCTGGACCGGCTGGTCGGCGCACCTGGCGTGCCGCGGCTGGCGGACTACTTCTAACCTGACCAGCCGTGCTGCTCGCCGTGCTGGAACTGGTCGGGATCGCCGCGTTCGCCGCCTCCGGGGCGGTGGCGGCGGTGCGGGCGCGGCTGGACGTGTTCGGGGTCATCGTGCTGGGCCTGACCACCGCGTTGGGCGGCGGGATCGTGCGGGACGTGCTGCTCGGCGTGCACCCGCCGGCGGCGCTGGTGAGCTGGCCCTACCTCGCCGTCGCCGGGGTCACCGGACTGGTGGTCTTCTGGTTTCACCCGACCGTGGCGAAGTTGTGGCGGGCGGTGCTGCTGCTGGACGCGATCGGGCTCGGCCTGTTCGTCACGGCGGGCACGACCACGGCTCTCAAGCTGGGCGTTCCGCCGTACGCGGCGTGCCTGATCGGGATGACGACGGGCATCGGCGGCGGGGCGCTGCGGGACGTGCTGCTGCGCGAGATCCCGCTGGTCCTGCGCCGGGAGATCTACGCGGTGGCGGCGTTGTGCGGGGCGGTCGTGGTGGCTCTGGGCGACTACCTCCGCCTGCCCCCGGTGCCCGTCGCGCTGGTCGGGTCGGCGTTGATCGTCGGGCTGCGGCTGGTGGCGATGTGGCGGCGTTGGAACGCCCCGGTGGCCCGTGATGTCAACGGCGATGTCAACGGCGATGTCAACGGCGAAAAACTTGACGGGTAGCTCACACTCCCTTCTCAGGCGGCTCTCAGGACCACGAGCAAGACTGGCCCCATGCGCATCCTCGTTGTCGACGACGACAGGGCCGTGCGTGAGTCGCTTCGTCGCTCACTGCAATTCAACGGCTACCAGGTGGACCTGGCCGGCGACGGCCAGCAGGCTCTCGAGTCCGTCGTCTCCCAACGTCCCGACGCGATGGTGCTGGACGTGATGATGCCCCGGCTCGACGGGTTGGAGGTGTGCCGCCGGCTGCGCAGCACCGGCGACGACCTGCCGATCCTCGTGCTGACGGCCCGTGACGCGGTGTCCGACCGGGTGTCCGGGCTGGACGCCGGCGCGGACGACTACCTGCCGAAGCCGTTCGCTTTGGAGGAGTTGCTGGCCCGGCTACGCGCGCTGCTGCGGCGGGCCGCCTCGGACGCGGAGGAGCCGGCGGGCATCACGTTGCGGTTCGCCGACCTGGAGCTCGACCCGAGCACCCGGGACGTGCGGCGCGGTGAACGTCCGATCAGCCTCACCCGGACCGAGTTCGCGTTGCTGGAGCTGTTCCTTGGGCATCCGAAGCAGGTGCTGACCAGGGGGCGGATCCTGGAGGACGTCTGGGGCTACGACTTCCCGACGTCGGGCAACGCGTTGGAGGTCTACGTCGGGTACCTGCGGCGGAAGACCGAGGCCGAGGGCGAGCCCCGGCTGCTGCACACCGTGCGTGGCGTGGGGTACGTGCTGCGGGAGACGCCTCCGTGATCGGTGCCGCCAACGGGCGACTCCAACGGGTGTCGCTGCGGGCACGGGTGACCCTGCTCGCCGCGTTCTGCGTCGCCGGGGCGGTCGCGGTCGTGTCGCTCGGCGCGTACATGACGGTGAGCCGGAACCTGCACGACCAGATGGACGAGAACCTGCGGCAGCGGGCCGAGGCGGCGGTCAACGCGCCGAAGGTCAACAACGACGTCACCGAGATCCCCGGCGCGTTCCTGGCCGCCGGGGACGTGCGGATCGGCGTGCTGGACGTGAGCGGGCGGATCCTCTACCCGAAGGGCACGATCGCGCCGCCGACCCACCCGGCCGACCTGGACGTGGCGCGCGGGCAGCGGTCGGAGAACTTCTGGACCGACGAGCGCACCGACTTCCGGGTGATCGCGGTGCCGTACGGGGACGGTCAGGCGATGCTGATCGCCCAGTCCACCAAGCCGTTGAACGTGTCGCTGGGCAAGCTGTCCGTGGTGTTGTTCGTGATCAGCGGGTTGGGGGTGCTGGTCGCGGCGGCGGCTGGAACGGCGGTCGCGCGGACCGGGCTGCGGCCCGTGCAGCGGCTGACGGAGGCCACCGAGCGGGTCGCGATGACGGGTGACCTGCGGCCGATCCCGGTGTCGGGTGACGACGAGCTGGCGCTGTTGTCGCAGCGGTTCAACGCGATGCTCGGCGCGGTGGCGGAGTCTCAGGAGCGACAACGGCGGCTGGTCGCGGACGCGGGTCATGAGCTGCGCACGCCGTTGACGTCGATGCGGACGAACCTGGAGCTGCTGCTGGCGTCGGAGAAGCCTGGCTCGCCGACGTTGTCCGACGAGGACAAGGCGGAGATCAACGCCGACGTGCGGGCGCAGCTGGACGAGCTGACCACGTTGATCGGGGACCTGGTGGAGTTGGCGCGGGAGGACGCGCCTCAGGTCGTGCACGAGCCGGTGGACCTGGTCGAGGTGGTGGAGCGCGCGCTGGACCGGGCTAAGCGGCGTGCGACGGACGTGCGGTTCGTGGTGGAGTTGCAGCCGTGGTCGCTGCTGGGTGATTCGAGCGCGCTGGAACGTGCCGTGCTGAACCTCCTCGACAACGCCGTGAAGTTCAGCCCTTCAAGCGGCGTGGTCCGCTTGAGCCTGAAGCAGCTCGGCGACGGAAGCGCGGTGGTCGAGGTCGCGGACTCCGGCCCCGGCATCGCCGACGCCGACCTGCCGCACGTCTTCGAACGCTTCTACCGCTCCTCCGAGGCCCGCACCCTCCCCGGCTCCGGCCTGGGCCTCGCGATCGTCAAGCAAGTAGCCGAACGCCACGGCGGCATGGCCTACGTCGGCCGAGCCCCCGAGGGCGGCGCCATGTTCACCCTCCGCCTCCCCGGCCGCCCCAGCCCCGTCCCCACCTCCCACTAACCGCGCGAGTCGAACCCTCAGGTCCCGCGTGTCGAACCCCCAGACCCCGTGAGTCCTACGTTCAGGACCCGTGAGTCCTACGTTCGGAACCCCCGAGTTCAACGCTCAGTACAAGATCGTTTGTTCTGAGCGTTGAACTCGGGGGTCCTGAACGTAGGACACGGTGGTCCTGAAGGTACGACTCACGCGTTCTGAACGTAGGACTCGCGCGGGGTCAGCCTTTGGTGGAGCCGAGGGTCAGGCCGCCGATGAACTGGCGTTGCAGGACGAAGAAGACGACGAGGGTGGGTAGGGCGACTAGTAGGGAGCCCGCCGCGACCAGGTTGTTGTCCACGAAGAACGTGCCCTTGAGGTTCTGCAACGCGGACGTGATCGGCATCTTCTCGCCGGTCTGGATCAGCACCAACGCCCACAGGAAGTCGTTGTAGATCCAGGTGAACTCCAACGTCGCCAACGCCGCCAGCGCGGGACGGCACAGCGGCAGGATCACCTGCCAGTACTGCCGGAACACCCCCGCGCCGTCCACCCGGGCCGCCTCGGTGAGCTCGTGCGGGATCGTCTTCATGTAGTTGCTCAGCACGAACACGCAGAACCCGGACTGGAACGCCACGTGGATCAGCACCAGACCCACCTGCGAGTCCAGCAGCGCACCGCTGTCGCTCAACCACTCCGGCAACGGCGTGAGCAGGTACAGCCGCCACAACGGCGTCACGATCACCTGCTGCGGCAACAGGTTGCCCGCCGTGAACAGCATCAGCAGCACCAGGTTGAACTTGAAGCTGAACCGCGACACCCCGAACGCCACCATCGAGCTGAACAACAGCACCACCACCAACGCGGGCAGCGTCACGATCAGCGTGTTCAGGTAGTAGTGCGGCAGGTCCGCCTGCGTCCACGCGTTGCTGAAGTTGTCCAGCGTCAGGCCCTCGGCGACCGAGAAGTACCCGTTGCGGGCGGTGTCGTCGTACGTGCGCAGCGACGCGTACAGAGCCCAGATCAACGGGGTGAGAGTCACCAGGCACGTGACGATCAGGAACGCGTGCAAGGCGATGCGAGGCAAGGAAACACGGCGCGAAGAAGCGCGCGCCGAAGAAGCGCGGGGCACAGAAACGCGGGACTTCACGCCCGTTCCTCCTCGCGGAACACCTGGAACAGGTAGGTGATGATGAACCCGAGCGAGATCAGCAGCAGGACCACCGCCAGCGCGGAACCCCACCCGATCCGGCTCGACTCACCGATGATGTTGTCGGTCACCAGCACGGACAGCAGTTCCAGCCCGTTGCGCCCCTTGTTGATCACGTACACGATGTCGAACGCCCGCAGGCCCTCGATCACGGTGACCACGAGCACCACCACGTTCACCGGCTTGAGCACCGGGAACGTCACCTGGAAGAACGTCTGCCGCGCGTTCGCGCCGTCCAGCGCGGCGGCCTCCTTCAACGCCGGGTCCACCGCCTTCAGCCCGGCCAGGTACAGCAGCATGATGTACCCGGTGTGCCGCCACCCGGCCGCCACCAGCACCGCGTACAGGTTGATGTCCGGATCGCCCAGCCAGTTCACCGGATCGGACGTCGCGGTGCCGAGCACGTTGTTCAGCAGCCCTTGCTCGGGCTGGTAGATCAGCTGCCAGATGAACCCGACCAGAGCCAGCGACAGCACCATCGGCAGGTACAGCGCGCTCTGGTACAGCCGCCCGAACCGCAGTTGCCGGTCCAGCAGCACGGCCAGCAGCAGCCCGGCCACCGTCGGCACCACGATCAGGAACAGCAGCCAGATGAGGTTGTTCCGGACCGCGGGCCAGAACCGCGGGTACCGGGTGAAGATGTCGACGTAGTTCTGGAAGCCGACCCAGTCGATGTCCTCGAACCCGCCGATGCCGTCCCACGAGCTGAACGACAGCGCGATCGAGCCCATCGCGGGCACCCACACGAGCGCGAGGTGCAGCAGCGACGGGATGCCGAGCATCAGGCCGAGCACGAGCTTGTCACGGGGCGCGAGCGCGGTGGCGCGACGCCTGCCGCGCCGGGGCGACGGGGAGGGGTCCGTCGTCCCGGCGGGCTCCGGGGGAGACTGCAAGGCGGTCACGCGGTCACTCCGTGAAGATCGTCTTCGCCTGGTCGGCCATGCCCTTGAGGATCGTGTCGATGTCGTCCGGGTTCTGGATGAACGCGTTGATCCCGTTGGTCGCCGCGTCGCTGGCGAACCGCGGGTCGGTGTCGCGGTCCAGGAACTGCGTGATGTGCGCGGCTTCCTTGATGACCTGCGCGGCCTTCTTCTGCAACGAGTTGTAGCCGGACGTGTCGGCCTTGTTCGACGCGGCGATCTGCGTCGGGTCGGCCTTGAGGTACGCCAGCTGCGCGGCGGGCGTGGACATGAACTCCAGCAGCTTGGCCGCGCCCTCGGGGTTGCCGGGCTTCTTGGACATCATGTAGCCGTCGATCGGGGCTTCCACGGTGTCCTGCCCGTGCTCCGGGTTGATCTCCGGGTACGGGAAGAAGTCGAGGTCTTCCTCCTTGCCCTTGAACTGCTGCGCGACGAACGTGCCGAGCAGGAACATGCCCGACTTGCCCTGCTGGAGCGACTGCGCGGCCTCCTGCCACTCCCGGCCGAGCGCGTTCTCCTGGTGGAACGGCAGCAGCCGCTTCCAGGTGTCGAACACCTCGCGCACCTTGGCGCCCTGCCAGTCCTCCTTGCCGGCCATCAGGTCGACGTGGAACTGGTAGCCGTTGATGCGGAAGTTCAGCTGGTCGAACGTGCCCATGCCGGGCCAGCCCTGCTTCTGCGCGAACGCGATCGGCGCCAGGCCGTCGGCCTTCATCTTCGTGGACAGCGCGACCATCTCGTCCAGCGTCTTCGGCACCGTGTACCCGCGCTGCTGCCACACGCTCTTCAGGTAGAACATGCCCCACGGGTACTGCACGAACGGGATCAGGTACTGCTTGCCGTCCGAGGCGGTGGACGCCTCCTTCAGCCCGGGCTCGTAGCCCGACGAGACCTTCGACCACACGTCGCTCAGGTCGCCGGTCAGGCCCTTCTCGGCGAAGAACCGCATCCGGTAGCCGGCGAACCAGGACAGCACGTCGTCCGGCTTGCCCTGGAGGTAGTTGTTGATCTGCTCCTGGTACTGCTCGTGCTGCTTGGTGTTGATCGAGACCTTCAGGCCCGACTCGCCCTCGAAGGACTTCAGCACCGCCGTGATCGCGTCCTTCGGCACCTGGTCGGACTGGTTGTTGCCGAACGACACCGTGTCGGTGGCGCCGCCGCCGCCGTCACCGGAGCCGCAGGCGGCCAGTCCGGGGACCGCGGCGACGCCGGCGCCCGCCAGGACTGCCTTCAGCAGGGCGCGGCGGCCCATGAGCGGATGGGGACTGGCGGAGAACCTCGTCATCGTCGCTCCTACGGGTGACACTCGACCGAACTGACCGAACACCGAACACCAAGTCCAACAAGATTGCCCACAATGTGGTGTGCGGCACATCCCCTGTCAAGCCCTGTTACCTAGCCGTTAATGCCGCTGGACCTTGCTGAATCGAGCCGGACTGGTGTAGCACCAAGACGTTTCGATCTTGTACCGCCGAACAGAGGTAAACGAGCGATTTTGTTGGACTGTGTTGACGTTTGCCATGACGGTCAGTCACGCTTGCGCGCATGACGACGTGGCCTGATGGCGTGCGCGGCCTGGCCTGGGGCGCCGACTACAACCCCGAGCAGTGGCCGGAGGAGGTCTGGGCGGAGGACATCGAGCTGATGCGCCGGGCGGGGGTGAACCTCGTCAGCGTCGGCATCTTCTCGTGGGCCCTGCTGGAGGTCGAGGAGGGCCGGTACGAGTTCGACTGGCTCGACCGGATCCTGGATCAGCTGCACGCGGGCGGTGTGCGGGTCGACCTGGCCACCGCGACCGCCGCGCCGCCGCCCTGGCTGACCACGGCGTACCCCGAGATGCTGCCGGAGACCGCCGACGGCGTCCGCCTCGCGCACGGCTCGCGCCAGTCCTACTGCCCGAGTTCGCCGGTCTACCGGACGAAGGCCGTCGCGCTGGCCCGCGCGCTGGCCGAGCGGTACCGCGACCACCCGGCGCTGTCCGCGTGGCACGTCGGCAACGAGTACGGCTGCCACGTCTCGCGCTGCTACTGCGACCGGTGCGCCGTGGCGTTCCGCGCCTGGTTGCAGGCCCGCCACGGGACCCTGGACGTGCTGAACGAGGCGTGGGGCACGGCGTTCTGGAGCCAGCGCTACACCGCGTGGGACCAGATCCTGCCGCCGCGCGCGACGCCGTCGTCCAACAACCCGGGCCAGCTGCTGGACTTCGACCGGTTCTCGTCCGACGCCCTGCTGGAGCTGTACAAGGCCGAGCGGGACGTGCTGAACGAGGTCACGCCGGGCGTTCCGGTCACCACGAACTTCATGGCCGCCTCGTTCTCCCAGCTGGACTACTGGAAGTGGGCCGCCGAGGTCGACTTCGTGTCCAACGACCACTACACGTTCGGCGAGAACCCGGACCGGCACATCGACCTCGCCTACTCCGCGGACCTGGTGCGCGGCCTCGCGGGCGGCAAGCCGTGGCTGCTGATGGAGCACTCCACGTCGGCGGTGAACTGGCAGCCGCGCAACATCGCCAAGCAGCCCGGTGAGCTGCGGCGCAACTCGTTCACGCACATGGCGCGCGGCGCGGACGGCACGCTGTTCTTCCAGTGGCGGCAGTCGCGGGCGGGCGCCGAGCGCTACCACTCGGCGATGGTGCCGCACGCCGGTCCGGACACGAAGGTGTTCCGCGAGGTCGAGCAGGTCGGGGCGGAGTACCAGCGGATCGCCGAGATCGTCGGGTCCACTGTGGACGCTTCGGTGGCGGTGGTCTTCGACTGGGAGTCGTGGTGGGCGCTCAACCAGCCCGCGCACCCGACGGTCGACGTCTCGTACCAGGCAACGGTTTTCGCGCTGTACCGGGCGTTGTGGCGGGCCGGGGTGACGGTGGACTTCGTGCCGCCGGGCGCGGACCTGTCGAAGTACCGGCTGGTGCTGCTCCCGGCGCTGTACGCGGTCGACGACGCGACGCCGTACGAGGAGTACGTCGCGGGCGGCGGGCACCTGTTCGTCACCTACCTGTCCGGCGTCACGGACACGCGCGGCCACGTGCACCTCGGCGGCTACCCCGGCGCGTTCCGCGACCTGCTCGGCGTGCGGACGGAGGAGTTCTTCCCGTTGCGCGCGGGCGAAGTGGTGGCGCTGGACGACGGCTCGTCGGCCACGGTCTGGACCGAGCACGTGCACGCGAACGGCGCGAAGGTCGTCGCCTCCTACGTCGACGGCCAACTCCCCGGTGTGCCCGCCGTGACGCGGAACGACCACGGCGACGGCGTGGCCTGGTACCTGGCGTGCGGCCTGACCGGTGACGGGCTGGACCGGCTGGTCCGCGGCGCGTTGGACCACGCGGGTGTCGCTACCGGGGCGCAAGACGTCGAGGTGGTGCGCCGCACCGGTGAGGTGGCCGGAGCCGCCGTATCGTGGCTGGTCGCGGTGAACCACGGGGACAGCGACGCCGAGCTGTCCGCGGTGGGCGTGGAGCTGCTGTCCGGCGCGCGTGCGTCGGGCCGCGTGGTCGTGCCCGCCGGTGGCGTGGTCGTGGTCAGGGAAGAGGTGTGACGTGCTGGCACGTCAGCGGCAAGCGGTGATCCTGGAAGAGGTCCGGCGCACCGGCGCGGTGCGGGTGAGCGACCTGGTCGTCCGGCTGGGCGTCTCGGACATGACCGTGCGCCGCGACCTCGACGTGCTGGCCGCACGCGGTCTGGTGGAGAAGGTCTACGGCGGCGCCACCTCCGTGGTCGGCCGCAGCACCGACGAGCCGGGGTTCGAGGCCAAGTCGGTCCGGCAACTGCCGGAGAAGGAGGCCATCGCCGCGTTCGCCGCCGGTCTGGTGCGCCCCGGCACGGCCATCGGGCTGTCCGCGGGCACCACGACGTGGACGCTGGCCAGGTTCCTGGACGACATACCGGACCTGACCGTGGTGACCAACTCGATCCGGGTCGCCGACGTGCTCCAGCAGAGCGGGCGCACGGACCGCACGGTGGTGCTCACCGGCGGGGTGCGGACGCCGTCGGACGCTTTAGTCGGGCCGGTCGCCGTGCAGGCGCTGCGGTCGCTGCACCTGGACGTGGTGTTCCTGGGCGTGCACGGCATGGCCGAGCGCTCCGGCTTCACCACGCCCAACCTGAACGAGAGCGAGACGGACCGTGCGCTGGTGGACGCCGCCGGCCGGGTCGTCGTGGTCGCGGACCACACCAAGTGGGGCACCGTCGGCATCTCCACCATCGCCGCGCTGGACGAGGCGGACGTGCTGGTGACCGACGAGGGATTGCCCGAGGCCGCGCGGACGGTCCTCGGTGAGCAAGTCGTCGAATTGGTCCTGGCGCACGTGCCGGGACGCGGAGAGGAACTGGCGTGAGGCGCACCGCGGGGAAACTTGCGGATGGTCGGGAGATCATCTACTTCGACGACACCCCGGACCCGCCGCCGCGTGACGCGGTGGACACCCGTGACCTGCCGCGCACGCAGGCGCTGTCGGAGGTGCGGCGGGACCCGTTGACCGGCGAGTGGGTGGCGATGGCCGCGCACCGGCAGACGCGCACGTACAAGCCGCCGGCCGACCTGTGCCCGCTGTGCCCGTCGACGCCGGGCAAGCCGACCGAGATCCCCGAGTCGTCGTACGACGTGGCGGTGTTCGAGAACCGGTTCCCGTCGTTCGCGCCCAACACGCCCGAGTTGCCGTCCACTGTGGACGGTATGCCGATGGTGGCGCGGGCTGCCGGTCGCGGTCGGTGCGAGGTCGTGTGCTTCACGTCGGACCACAACATGTCGTTCGGCTCGTTGCCGGCTTCGCGGGTGCGGACGGTGGTGGACGCGTGGGCGGACCGCACGGAGGCGTTGAACGCGACGCCGGGGGTCGAGCAGGTCTTCCCGTTCGAGAACCGCGGTGAAGAGATCGGCGTGACGCTGCACCACCCGCACGGGCAGATCTACGGCTACCCCTTCGTGACGCCGAAGACCGAGCGGATGCTGGCCGCCGCGGCGGACTACCAGGCGTCACACGGCCGTCCACTGATGGGTGACATTCTGGCGGCCGAGCGGGCCGCCGGGACACGGGTCGTCGCGGAGAGCGAGCACTGGACGGCGTTCGTGCCCGCCGCCGCACGCTGGCCGGTCGAGGTGCACGTCGTGCCACACCGCCAGGTGCCCGACCTGCCCGCGTTGACGGACGCCGAACGGGACGACTTCGCCGCGTTCTACCTGACCGTGCTGCACCGGCTGGACGCCCTCTACCAGCGCCCATTGCCGTACATCGCGGCGTGGCACCAGGCTCCCGTGCGGGTCGGCCGTGACCTGTCGTGGCTGCACCTGCAGGTGTTCTCGGTGCTCCGGGCGCCCGACAAGCTCAAGTACCTGGCGGGCTCGGAGTCCGGCATGGGCGTCTGGATCAACGACGCTACGCCCGAACAGATCGCCGAACGGCTGCGCGCGGCGGTATCCGGGTGACGGTGTCCGGGTGACGGCTCCGAAATTCGCTCCGACTCACAACTGATGCCCAGTTTCGTTTAAGGCTGCTCTCAGGCGGGCACCGCACAGTTGTGGACATGACCGAGAACGAGCAGCCGAAGCAGCCACACCAGTCTCCGCCGGCCGAGCAGCAGAGCCCGTGGGCACGTGGGGGCGCCGGTTCCGGTCATGAGGACGCCGGCTTCCAGCAGCAGGGTGCTGGTCAGCCGGACACCGGTGGCGTCGGCGCCGTGCAGGGCGGCCCCGACGTGCCGGAGTCCACCGGAGCGCGGGGTGCCTGGCAGGGAGGCCCGGCGCGGTCGGAGGACGTGGCCGACGGATCGGCGGCAGGGGTCGATCGGTCGGCAGCCGGGTCGGCGGGTGCTCCGCAGGGGAGCACCGGCCGCCCGGCCGATCTTCAAGCGGGTGTCGAGTCCCAGGCAGGTGAGTCCCAGGCGGGTCTTGGGTCCCAGACCGGGAGCGTCGCCGACCAGGCCGCTTCGGGTGTGGTCGGCGCACCCCCGGACCGGACCCTCTACCCGGACAGCGTCACCGCGACACCGGCCTCGGCCGGTCACTCCTCGAACTTCGGCTCGCCGGCTGCTCCTGCAATGGGCGCCGGCGTGCCTGGACCCGGGTCGTCGGCTGCCTCAGGCGCCGGCCACTCGGAGAACTTCGGCTCACCGGGCGCTCCTCAGTCGAGCGCGGGTCAGCCGGGAACCGGTCAGCAGGGTGCCGTGCAGGGCGGCGTCGGCTCGACCGGAGCAGGTGTGGCGGGCGGCGTGCAGGGCGCCGCCGGCCAGGCCGGGACCGGCGGGTTCGGCGCTGTGCAGGGCGGCGCCGGCCTGCCGGGTTCCGGGTCGGAGGCGTGGCACGCCGCCTACCAGCGCCCAGAACACGGACAGCAGGGCCAGCAGGGACAGGGACAGGGGCAGCAGGGCTACCCCGGCGCGTCCGGCCCGTACTACGCGCAGCCAGGACAGGTCCCGGAACAGCCGCGGCAACGGGGGCGCAGCAAGGTCGTCGCCGGTGTCGCCGCGCTCGTGCTCGCCGTCGGCGGTGTCGCGGGCGGGGTCGGCGGCTACGTCGGGTACCAGGCGGCCGAGTCGGCCGGGCCGGTGACCAACGCGCTCAACCAGGCCCCGCCCGCCCGGCACACGTCCGACGCGCCTGAGGGCTCCATCGAGCAGGTGGCCCTGAAGGTGCTGCCGACGGTGGTCCAGGTGCAGGTCACGGGCGGTGCGGGGTCGGGCTTCACGCTCAGTTCCGACGGCCTGGTGCTGACCAACAACCACGTGGTCGAGTCCGCCGCGGACGGCGGTCCCATCAAGGTGCAGCTCCAGGACGGCCGCTCGTTCGACGCGAAGATCGTCGGCCGGGACCCGTCGTCCGACCTGGCCGTGCTGAAGATGGAGGACGTCTCCGGCCTGCCCACCGCCGAACTCGGCAACTCCGGTGACCTGAAGATCGGCCAGCAGGTGGTCGCCGTCGGCTCCCCGTTCGACCTCAACGGCACGGTCACGTCCGGGATCGTGAGCTCGCTGAACCGCCCGGTCCGCGCCGGCGGCCAGAAGGGCACCCCGGACACCGTGCTCAACGCCATCCAGACCGACGCCGCGATCAACCCCGGCAACTCGGGCGGCCCGCTGGTGAACATGCAGGGCCAGGTCGTCGGCATCAACTCGGCCATCTACAGCCCGAACTCCGGTGAGGCCACGCAGGGCGGCTCGGTCGGCATCGGCTTCGCCATCCCGGTCGACCAGGCCCGCCGCACCGCCAAGGAGCTGTCCGAGACCGGCAAGGCCACCCAGACCGTGCTCGGTGTGCAGGTCGGCGACGCCCCGGAAGGCGGCGCGGTGGTCCGCGACGTGAGCGCGGGCGGCGCGGCCGAGGCGGCGGGCATCAAGAACGGCGACGTGATCACCAAGTTCGGCGACCGGCAGGTGGAGACCTCGGACACCCTCGTAGCCGCCGTCCGCTCCCGCGCGCCGGGCGAGAAGGTGCAGGTCACCATCGGCAAGGACCGCACGGTCGAGGTGACGCTCGGCAGCCAGACCGTCGAGCCCCGCTAGACCCCCAGACCCCGGCTCACGTGCCCCGAGCCGGTCGACGAGGCCGCATACCGACAGGCAGCCCTTCACCTGTCGGCGTGCGGCCTCCTACTTGCCGCCGTCGACGGGACGCAGGCGCGGGTCGTCGCCCGGGATGCGGCCACCGTGGTCGAGGTAGGCGACAAGCAAGGCGATCACGGTCTCGCGCGGCACGACCTGCCAGGCCGGGATCTCCTGGGTGTGGGCGATGTAGTCGAAGAGGACATCTCCGGTGGCGTCCGGGTCTCCGACGGTCGCTCGTGGCGGGTCGGCCATCTCCTGGACGAAACCGGTGTCCGGACCGAGGCCGACGTACAGCATCGGCAGGCCGTACGGGTCCTCGGTGATGCTGATCTCGGCGATCGACGGGACCGGTCCGTCGGTCAGCTGCGTAAGCCGGTCGACCAGATCGGCCAGCTCGTCGTGCGTGGCGACCGTCAACGGCGCGCTGCCCGTCTCGTGGTCGAAGATCGCGCTCAACGTTGCCACGGTGGTCGCAGCCCTCCCTGGATCGTCCGCTCGTACCCATCCGAACCGTAGATCGTCAGCGTCGATCCCTCGGGCAGGATTATGCCCACCAGGATCTCGCAGCCGAACCGGCCGGCGCAGGGCCGGTTGTTGATCGCGACCGAGGCGTGCCGGATTCCGGTGTTGCGCATGTGCATCGCCAGCTTGGTCTCGACGTGCGACGCCGCCATCGGTATGCCCGGTTGTGGCAGCGGAATCGTCTGGAGGAACTGCCCTACGGCCGTCGCGTCCGGTCCCGCTCCGCTCTGAATCGGCTGGACCGCGCCGTCGGGTGCGACCCACCGGCCGTGAGTTTTCTGCCCGGTGCTTGCCACCACAGTCGATGGCAGGTCTCGACGCAATTCCTCGACACGTCCGGGCGGGAGTGGTGGCGGCGGTTCGGCGACAGGCGGCGTTGTCGGGGCCTGTCGGCGGCTGCGCAATGCGTGGTGAGGCCGGCGGCGCGGCCGGAGCCGGGGCAGCAGTCCCCACGACCGCGTCGAGGACGGCTTGGGCGTGGTCCATGCCTTTGGTCAAGGTTTTCCAGAGGTCTCGGACTCCGTCGACCACCTTTTGGAGGTGGGCTAGGACGGCGTCCTTGTCGCCCGTGGTGTCGCCCATCAAGGCGTAGCCGAGGATCGCGTGGGCGTCCTCGGCCAGATCGCCGGCGGCACCCAAGGCGTCCTTGCACTCCGATGCCTTGTCACACGCGGCGGCCACGCCGGCCGCCACCTCGCCCAGCGACGCCACCCTGCCCCCCCGCGTTGCAAGTCTCGGCAATTCCACCCTGTCGCGGGCACGGTGCGTGAACCCGAGATGACGAACGGCCCCGGCTGCACGTGGCTGGCCGGGGCCGTTCTGTCGGTGGCTGTCAGGCGTCGAGCCGGTCCGCCTTGATCACGTTGAGGAACGCGGCGAATGCCGGGCCTGATACCCGCAGGTGACCCGCCTGTGGGTTCTTCGAGTCCCGCAGTCCGACGATCGGCGCGCCGGGCCGGGCGATTTCGACGCACTCCCCGCTTCCGGCGGACCGGCTGGACTTTCGCCAGGCCCAAGTGTCGCTCATGTTGCTAGCTCCCTCCGGATGGTGTCGATCAGCGACAGCGACTCCTGTTCGGGCAGTGCCAGCTCCAATAGCCGTTCACCGACCGCCGTGTAACTGTCGATGACGTCAGTATCGTCGTGGTACCTGCCGCCGGACAGGTCTTCCAGGTAGACGACGCCAGGATCACGATCGATCGGGAACCCGAGTTGAACGAATCCGCCGTGGAACCCGGGATGCGCGCCCACGCCAGGCGGTAGCACTCGGATCGTCACGTTGTCCCGTTCGGCGAGCGTGAGCAGGTAGGCGAGCTGTTCGGCCGCCACGTCCGGGCCGCCGACCTCCTTGCGCAGGACACCTTCGTCAACAACGGTGACGACGTCCAGACGAGGGTCGACACGGTCCAGGGCTTCTTGTCGCCGCATCCGAAGATCGACGATCTCGCCTACCCGGTCGTCCGACAGTTCGCTGCCGTAGTGCCCTCGGACCGCCGCCGTGGCGTACCGGCGGCACTGGAGGATTCCGCGTACGACAACCGGGTCGTAGGTGAAGACGCGGCTCGCGCCCTGTTCCAGGCCGACGTACATGTCGAAGCCGCGCGGAAGCTTCATCGCGGCCACGTCCAGCTCCACGATCGGGCCGCCGGTCCGGATGCTGGCGACCAGGTCTTGCAGGTGCGGGACGAGTTCGGGCACGCCGTAGAACGGCAGCAGGATCTCGACGTCGATCAGCCTGGGCAGGTTGCGCCCGTTCTCCAAGTGCGTGATCCGCGTAGCCACGCAGTCGAGCCGCTTCGCCGCATCGGACTGGTTCTTCTTGGCTGCCTCTCGCAGCCGCTTCAGCTCGAACGCGACGTAGCGGCGGACGACTGTCGGTGTGGTCGACAGAGCCACGTGACCCTCCCTGGCGGCAACGTTCACCCGGACGATGGACTAGCGCAGTAAGACCTTACTTCCTAAGCTTCAACCCAGTCGGGTCAAACCCCGTCAGTCGTGTCAAGTCTGCCGTATGGCCTAATCCATCGTGAAGCGGGGTGGTCATGAGCTCGTCGCAGTGGTGGGACGACCACGACACCGGCACGGGTGGGCGGCCCAGGCCGGGAGTTCGCGTGCTGCTGCGTGACAGCCGACGAGGCACGGTCCAGCCGTACGAGGGCTGCTGGAAGTCCGTGACCTTCCCGGTCCTCGTCGACTGGACAGGTCAGACGCTGATGCTCGCGGTCCGCGACGTCACGGTGTTGACCGCGGACGTGAAACACGCCTCCAGCGCGGCAGCCACGGCGTGAGCCGCCCGCACCTGAACGGAAAGCAGCCGACAGGAGAGGAATCGAAGGATGCCGACGAAGGCGCACAGTGAGGGACAGGTGGGAACGTCGTGAGTTGGTCGGGCACGCAGATCGTCACGAGCGTGGGGATGCGGCTGCACGAGGGGACGTCGATCGACCTTCGCGGCAGCCTGGACACCCAGGCTTTCCTCACGATCGGGGACAGCGTGGAGATCGTGCTGGGCGAGTCCCACGTGCGAATCCTGCGTGACCAGGCCGCGGCGGCGCTGGGGGACATGGCGAGGATCGAGGCGGCCGAGGACATCGTGGGCGACGCCTGCCACGCCGGGGCTCAGGCGCTCACCGCCGCCGCCCTGGCGCGGAAGAAGGCCGAATCCGCCAGGACGGCCGGCGCCGACGAACAGGCCGAGTTGGCGGAACAGGCCGCCGCACGTGCCGCCGAAGCTGCGGAGCGAGCCCAGGTCGCCGTCGACGCGGCGGCCGAGGCGATGGGCCTGGCCGACGAGGCCGCCGAAGCAGCCAGGGTCGCGGCGTCGGCGGCCGAGGCGGCGGGCCGGGAGCCCTCCGGCGGGAACGCCGAACGCACACCGCAATGACAGGCCGCCCTTCACCTGTCGGCGTGCGGCCTCATCAGCGTCACGACCAGGACGCCCAGCCAGGTCACGGCCACCGCCACCAGCAGCCCGACCAGGTAGTCCCGGTCGTTCAGCCCGGGGTTGGACGGGCCCGCGAACGGCCGCCACAGCAGGGGGACGGCCAGTGCGAGCAGCACGCCGGTGAGCAGTCCGCCGACCTGGACGGGCGCGCGCCACCGTTTCGGCACCCGGCGGGCGATGAGAAGTCCGAGCCCGCCGAAGAGGGGCGCGAGCAGCAGGTCGTGCACGACCGGGCCGCCGATGAACCACAACGCCAGGTCCAGGTCGAGCAGCGGCAGGAGCAGGAACGCGCCCCACGCGCCCATGGCGACGCCGAGCGCACCGATCAACCACCTCATCGGACGACCTCCAGTCGGGTGACCCACTTCGTCTGCGTCACGCCCGGTCGGCTCGGCGCGATCAACCGGCACGGGTAGCCGTGGTCCAGCGGCAGGGTCTCGCCGTCGACCTTCAACGCCAGCAAGGTCAACGGGTCGCGGGCGTGGAGCGCCGGCAGCGTGCTGGACCGGTAGATCCCGTCACGCTCCAGTGACTCGACCCGGACGTCACCCGGCTCGACCCCGGCCAACGCCAGCAGGTCGCGCACCGGCACCCCGGTCCACGTCGCCGCCGCGCTCCACCCCTCGACGCACGCGATCGGCAGCTCCGCCGTGGTCTGCGGCAACGCTTCCAGTTCGGCCAGGGAGAACCGCCGGTCGCCGACGGCAAGCCGCCAAGACGAGTCCACAATGGACACACCAGCGGCGGCAGCGGTGCGGTTGACGGGAAGCGCCGCTGAACGGCTGCTCAACACCGACACAGACCGCAGCCACGGCACCGTGCCACCCACCGTGGCGAGCACCGCGACCGCCGCCGCACCGCCCGTGGTGAGCAGGAACCCACGCCTGCTGAGCGTGCCCCTTCGCACCTCCTCGGCGGGCGTGCGCATGAGCGGCAGCTTGACCGCGATGTGCACGAGCAGCGCGCCGACCGCGATCCACGCCACCGCGTAGTGCGCGGGCGGGAAGAAGAACTGCCACGGGTAGTTCTGCGTGGCGTTGAACAGCCCGGTGACCAGCTCGAAGAACGACGCGCCGAGCAGCACCAGGATCGACCCGCGTTCCAGCGCGTGCGGCACGGACTTCACCAGCGGTCGCTCGAACAGCTTCGGGTACACCGTCCACAGCTTGGCCAGCAGCAACGGGATCGCGGCCACCCCGGAGGCGACGTGCACGCCCTGCGTGATCCGGTACAGGCCGACCGGGCGGGTCGGCCAGGCGAACCACCCCGGTGGGTGCTGGATGTAGTGGCTGAGCAGCCCCGTGACGAAGCACAGGCCGAAGGCGACGCCCAGCCAGATGCCGATCCGGGTGGCCGTGTGCGGGCTCGACTCGCGCGTGGGCGTCGGGATCTTCACGACCGCACCAACTCCGTGAACCAGCGGCCGTCACGCGCGGTCAGCCACCGCGGCTTGAGACCGGCACGCGCGGCGGTGGGCGTGACGGCCGTGGCGTCGACCCTGGCCCAGTCGAACCAGGCACCGCCGTCAACCCGCGCCCGCTCCCGGCGCAGCCCACAACCCGGCGGCTCGACCTCGACCAGCACGCTCCCACGCCCGTGCAGCAGCCCGCGGGCCCGGCGCAAAAGCACGACCGGGTCACCGCCGATGCCGATGTTGCCGTCCGCGAGCAGCACGTGCGCCCACCGACCCGCACCGGGTAACCGGCCGAACACGTCACGGTGCAGCGCCGCGCCGCCTCGGGTGCGGGTGAGCGCGACGGCCACCGGCGAGTTGTCCACACCCAGGGCGACGATCCCGCGCCGCGCCAGTGCCGCGACCATCCGGCCGGGGCCGCAGCCGAGGTCGATGGTCGGGCCGTGGCAGGCGTCGAGCAGCACGTGGTCGGCGGCGTTCGCGTCCTCGTGCCACCGGTCGACGGGGAGCGGCACGTCATCGCCTCCGTCCAGTTCGAGCCGGCACTCCGCGCCGCTCAGACCGACGTCGAACGCCGTCACCGCAGCACACCGAGGTGGGCCAGGGCGGCGGCGAAGCGGGTGCGCGGCACGGCGGCGGCGACCTGGCGGGCGGTGGCCATGTCGTCCACATCGGACAAAACCGGCAGCACGCCGGTGTCGTGGCCGTCCAGCGCCAGCAGGGTGCGCGCGCCGGTGTCGGGCCGGGACATCGGCACGTCGCGCAGGCGCCGGGCGAGCGACGGGTCGTTGAGGCCGAGCGCCCACCAGCCGCCGTCGGCCGCCGGACCCAGCACCGCGTCGTGCCCGGCCAGCCGGTCGATCGACTCGGCGAGCAGCGGCGGGGTGACCTGAGGGGTGTCCATGCCGATCTGGAACACCGGCAGGCCGTGCGCGGCGTGGGTGTCGGCGTGCGCGTTGGCCAGGCGGTCGGCGAACGTCGCGCCGCGCTGCGCGATGACGGTGCAGTCCCGCAGCACGGCGGCGATCTCCGCCGAACGGCACGCCTCGTGCAGCGAGCCGGTCAGGGCCACGACCGGCCGCACCCGAGGTGTGCGGAGGACTGCGTCGAGGGTGTCCAGCAGCGCGGCGGCGGCGATGTCGGCCGCCTCACCGGGCGTCGCGGGCGGGCAGAGCCGGGTCTTGGCCAGGCCGGGCACGGGGGCCTTGGCGACCACCAGCAGGCTCGCCCGGATCGTCGAAAGCCCGCTCACCGGAGCACCGCCGCCATGTCCCGCACGGCACGCACGGTGCCGCGAACGGAGCCGGACACCTTGGACTTCGTGCCCGCCGCACGCGGCCCGTAGTGCACGTCCCGCTCGACCACGCGCCACCCGGCCGCCGCCGCACGCAGCAGCAGTTCCAGCGGGTAGCCGAACGCGCGGTCCTCGACGGCCAGGTCAAGCAGGTCCTGCCGGCGGAACGCGCGCATCGGCGCGATGTCCCGCACCGGCAGCCCTTTGCGCCGCAACAACGCGGCCAGCACCGCGTTCCCGGCCCGCGCGTGCCACGGCCAGCTGCCCGCGTCCGGCACCCGACGCCCTACGACCAGGTCGGCCCCCGCGAGCAACGCCACCAGGCCGGGGAGTTCACGCGGGTCCAGCGAGCCGTCGGCGTCGAGCACGCACACCACCTCGGAGCGCGCGTGCTCGATCCCGGTGTGCACGGCCGCGCCGTACCCCGGCCGGGGCTCGTGCACCACCTCCGCGCCGAGCGACCGGGCGACGTCCGGCGAGCCGTCCCGCGATCCGTTGTCCACCACCAGCGGCCGGTAGCCGGCGGGCATGGCCCGCAGCACGCCCGGCAGGGCCGCCGCCTCGTCCAGGCAGGGGAGCACCACGTCGATTTCGTCCACGAGTACCAGGGTGGTCCGTCTTGGACGGAAGGAAACCGTTGTGCCGCTTACCGAATCCTGACGTGTGAACGAGTTCTTACGGACCGCTGACGGATGACGCCGTGAACGCGCCGACCCGGTGCCGCGGGCCCTACGGTGGGTGTGTGCTCCGTGTCCTGGCCGCCGTGGCCCTGGTCGCCTCGGCCGCTGTGGTCGGTGTGCTCCTGGGCGGTGAGCGCACGTTCGCGGGCGCGCCGCCGCTGTTCGCCGGCTGGTTCCCGCACGTCGGCATCGGCACGCCGTTGGCCGTGCTGGTCGCGCTGCTGGTGGTGGTGTGGGGTCCGGGTCTGGCGGGACGGCTGCCGTGGCGGGCGGCGTTGGGCGCGGGGTACGCGACGGCGGTGGCGTGGATCTTCTCGCTGGCCCTGGTGGACGGGTGGGACCGCGGGTTCAGCGGGCGGCTGACCACGTCCGACGAGTACCTGCACGAGGTGCCGGGCGTGACGGACGTGGGCGTCATGCTGCGCGAGTTCTCGTCGCGGATCCTCGACTTCCAGCCCGACTCTTGGACCGTGCACGTGTCGGGGCACCCGCCGGGCGCGCTGCTGGTGTTCGTGGGGCTGGACCGGGTCGGGTTGTCCGGTGGCGCGTGGGCTGCGGCTTTGGTGGTGCTGGTGGGCGCGTTGACGGCGGTCGCGGTGCCGGTGACGGTGCGTGCGCTGGTGTCCGAGGAGCACGCGCGGGCCGTGCTGCCGTTCGTGGCGCTGTTCCCCGGCGCGGTGTGGATCGGGGTGTCGGCGGACGGGCTGTTCGCCGGGGTGACGGCGTGCGGGATCGCGTTGTTGGCGACACGGCGTGCGCTGGCGGGTGGTGTGGTGCTCGGCTTCTCCGTGTTCCTGTCGTACGGGCTGGTGCTGATCGGCGTGCTCGCGTTGGTCGTGTTGTGGCCCGACTGGCGGCGGATCGGCGTGGCCGTGCTGGGCGCCGTGGGGGTGGTGGCGGTGTTCGCGGCGCTCGGGTTCTGGTGGCTGGACGGCTACCACCTCGTGGTCGAGCGGTACTACCAGGGCATCGCGTCGTCCCGTTCCTACGGGTACTGGGTCTGGGCGAACCTGGCCGCCGCCGTGTTCGCGTGCGGTTTCGCGCCATTTGCCGCCCGGTGGCGTGGGCCGGCCCTCACACTGGCTGCTGCCGCGGCGGTGGCCATCCTGGTGGCCGACGTGTCCGGTTTGAGCAAGGCCGAGGTGGAGCGGATCTGGCTGCCGTTCACCGTGTGGCTGGTGGTGCTCGTGCCGGACCGGCGACGGCCGTGGCTGGCGGCGCAAGCGGTGACCGCGTTGGCGGTCAACCACCTCCTGTTGACCAACTGGTGAGGCGCGACATGGATGTGACGACCGGGCGGGTCCTCGTCGTGGACGACGACGTGACCGTGCGCGATGTGGTGCGCCGGTACCTGGAGCTGGCCGGGCATGAGGTGGAGCTGGTCGGTGACGGCGAGAGCGCGCTGCGCCGGTTCGCCGAGCGCGAGCCGGACGTGGTGGTGCTGGATCTGATGCTGCCCGGCGTGGACGGGCTGGAGGTGTGCCGCCGGCTGCGGGTGCGCAGCGCGGTGCCGGTCGTGATGCTGACCGCGCTGGGCGAGGAGGAGGACCGGATCGCCGGGCTCCAGCTCGGCGCGGACGACTACGTGACCAAGCCGTTCAGCCCGCGTGAGCTGGCGTTGCGCGTCACGTCGGTGCTGCGCCGGTCGCGGGTGGCGGCGTCGCGGTCGGCGTCGGTGCTGGAGGACGCCGGGCTGCGGGTGGACGTCGGCGCGCGCTCGGCCTGGCTGGACGGGCGCGAGCTGTCGCTGACCACCCGCGAGTTCGACCTGCTGGTGTTCTTCCTGACCCACCGCGGCACGGCGTTCAGCCGGAGCGAGCTGCTGTCGCGGGTGTGGGGCTGGGAGTTCGGCGACCAGTCCACCGTGACCGTCCACGTGCGACGGTTGCGGGAGAAGGTGGAGGTCGACTCGGCCCGGCCGGTGCGGATCTCGACCGTGTGGGGCGTGGGCTACCGGTACGACGGCGGTGCGTGATGCTGGTCGAGATCTACCACATCCTGCCGTTCGCGGTGCTGTTCTCGCTGCCGTTGGCGCTGCTCGGGGCGGTGGTGCTGCGGCGGTTGTCGAGCGGGTCGCTGGCCACCGCGCTGACCGTGCTGGCGATCGTGCCGGTGGTGGCGACCATCGGCGGGGTGCTCGCGGTGAGCGGGTTCATGTTCACCCCGATCCTCACCACGACCGTGCTGGTGTGCCTGCTGGTCGCGTTGGTGACGGTGCCTACGGCGGTGCTGCTCGGTCGGGCGTTGGCGCGGCGGAGCGTGTGGGAGAGCGAGGCGCGGGAGCGGGAACGTGCGGCGGAGGCGTCCCGGCGTGAGCTGGTCGCGTGGATCAGCCACGACCTGCGCACGCCGTTGGCCGGTATCCGGGCGATGGCCGAGGCGCTGGCGGACGGCGTGGTGGCGCGGCGGGACGAGGTGGCCGAGTACGCGGGGCGGATCTCCACCGAGGCCGAGGCGTTGTCCGGGATGGTGGACGACCTGTTCGAGCTGTCCCGGATCACCGCGGGCGCGTTGCGGCTGACGTTGTCCGAGGTGCCGTTGGCGGACGTGGTGAGCGAGGTCGTGGCGGCGGAGAGCCCGGTGGCGTCGCGCAAGGGCGTGCGGCTGCGGGCCGACGCGGCGACGTGGCCGGTGGTGCTGGGCAGCGATCCGGAACTGGCGCGGGTGGTGCGCAACCTGCTGTCCAACGCGATCCGGCACACGCCGCCGGACGGGACGGTGGCCGTGCGGGTGGACGTGGACGGGTCGTCGGCGCTGCTGCGGGTGGACGACGGGTGCGGCGGCATCCCGGAGGCCGACCTGCCCCGGGTGTTCGACGTGGCGTTCCGCGGCACGCCGCACCGGCAGCCGGTCGGCGGCGGGCTGGGGTTGGCGATCGCGCGGGGCCTGGTGGAGGCGCACCAGGGCACGATCGACGCCCGCAACCACGGGCGCGGCTGCCGGTTCGAGGTGCGGCTGCCGCTCAGCGCAGGGGGTCCGCTGCGAACTGCTTGACGCCCGCCGCGAAGGACGTGGCGGCGTGGAAGCCGAGTCGTTCACGTGCCCTGGCCGGGTCCGCGACGACGTGCCGGACGTCGGCCGGTCGTGCGCCACCGACGATCCGTGGCTTGGGGCCGCCGTACGCGTCCGCGAGGTGGGTGGCGAGGTCGCCGACGGTGTGCGGCTCGCCGGAGCAGACGTTCAGTGCGGTGAGCGTGCCGGGTGTGCCGGGCTGGTGGACGGCCAGGACGTTGGCCCGCGCCACGTCGGTGACGTGCACGAAATCACGTCGCTGCCGGCCGTCTTCGAGGACGGTGGGCGCCTCACCGCGTTCGAGCGCGCTGCGGAACAGGCTCGCCACGCCCGCGTACGGGGTGTTCTTGGGCATCCTCGGGCCGTACACGTTGTGGTACCTCAGCGCCCACACGTCGCCGCCCGTCTGGCGTGCCCACGCCGCCGCGTAGTGCTCCTGGGCGAGTTTGCTGGCCGCGTAGGTGCTCCGGGGGTCCAGTGGGGCGTCTTCGGGGACCAGGCGCGGTTCCAGGGGGTTGCCGCAGTGCGGGCAGGGCGGTTCGTAGCGGCCCTGGTCGAGGTCGGCCTGGCGGCGTGGCGCGGCCCGGACGACGCCGTGCTCGGCGCACTCGTAGCGGCCCTCGCCGTACACGACCATCGACGACGCCATGACCAGGTGTTTCACGCCTTTCTCGTGCATCGCGGCGAGCAGCACGGCGGTGCCCAGGTCGTTGTTCAGCGCGTACAGCGGCGCGTCGGACGGGTCGAGCCCGTGGCCGACGACGGCCGCCTGGTGGCAGACCACGTCCACTCCGTCGAGGAGGTTTTTCACCGTGTCGAGGTCGGTGACGTCGCGGGCCTCGTCCGGTCGGGTCCGGTGGGCCTGGGGGAGGTAGGCGTCGAGCACGACGACGTCGTGGTCCTGGGCGGTCAGGTGGTCGGCGATGTGTGACCCGATGAACCCGGCCCCGCCGGTGAGGAGAACGCGCACGTCACCGAAGTTAGGGGTGGTTCGGCGGGATTGCCCGGCGCGGCAGCGTGACGTCACGGAACCGTCAGATCCGCCGATTGGCTACGGTGACGCTCATGGAACGCAGCGCGCAGCGACTGGGACGCGCCCTTGTCGTGATCGTGGACGACCGGGTGGCGCACGGTGAGCACGACGACAGCACAGGACCGCTGGTCACCGAGTTGCTGGAGGAAGCAGGGTTCATCGTCGACGGGACCGTCGCGGTGGAGGGCGAGGTCGTGGGCATCCGCGCCGCGCTGAACACCGCGGTCATCGGTGGTGTCGACCTCGTCGTCACCGTCGGCGGCACGGGCGTGTCGCCACGCGACGTCACGCCGGACGCCACACAGGGCGTGCTCGACCGGCCGATCGCCGGGATCGCCGAGGCGCTCCGGGCCTCCGGGTTGGCGGCGGGCGCCGTCGACGCGGGCATCTCGCGGGGGCTGGTCGGCGTGTCCGGCAGCACCCTCGTGGTGAACCTGGCCGGCTCGCGTTCGGCCGTGCGTGACGGCATGGCGACGTTGTCGGCGCTGGTGCCCTACGTGATCGACCAACTGTCGGGACTCGACGAAGCGTGACCGATCCCGACGACGCCGACACCGCCTCCTCAGCTGCCGCGGCGGCATCCGACACGGCTGCTGCCGCGTCGGAGGAGGCGGCGCGGCGTCGCCGGCTGGCCGAGGTGTTCGGCGACGTGCTGCCCGAGGGTTCGTCGGACGAGCCGACCCCGACCGGGCGCGACGACCGCTGGTACGAGGAGAACCGCCCGCCGCACCACGGCGGTTAGCGAGGCGATCGCCCCGGCCCGAGCCGGTGTGGTCAGAGCTGCCGCTGGGAGGCGAGCAGGTCGCGGATCTCCTTGAGCAGTTCGACGTCGGTCGGCTCGGAGGGACCGGCCTCCTCGCCGCGCTTCCGGCGAGCCTTGAGCTTGTTCATCGGCAGCACGAAGATGAAGTAGACGACCGCCGCGACGATCAGGAAGTTGATCGCCGCGGTGATGATCGCGCCGAAGTCGATGATCGTCTTGTCGCTCTTGCCGAGCTTCACGGCCAGGCCGTTGACGTTGCTGCCGCCGAACATCGCGATGATCGGGTTGATCAGGTGCGACGTGAGTGCGGTGACGATGCTGGTGAACGCCGCGCCGATGACCACCGCCACCGCGAGGTCCACCACGTTGCCGCGCATCAGGAAGTCCTTGAAGCCCTTGATCACTGTTGCTCCTCCGTTTGGGGGTATGGGGGCCAGCGGAGGGTAACGGGTAAGGGCACGCTGGTCACTCTCCGGGTATTTGTGTCGCGGGAAGCCCGAAGAGGTCGAACATCGCCGGGCCGAACGTGGTGATCTCCGCGATCCGGTCGCCTTCGACGCGGAGCACGTCCAGCTTGAACGCGCGGAACACCGTGTCGCCGTGTCTGCGCAGGTAGCTGGCGGCGGAGGGCATCCGATTGGCGCTGGTCGGCACGAGCAGCCAGTCACCTTCCCGGTCCGGTCCGAAGCTGCGGGCGAGCAGTTGGGCGACCTGGTCGACGCCCTCGAAGCACAGCGGAGCCGGCGGCATGGTGATCCGCAGGTCCTCGGCGGCCACCGCGACGGCAGCCGCCGCGTCACAGCGCTGGTGGGCGTCGATGAACCGGCTCAGCAGTTCGCGTTCGCGCGGGCTGGGTTCGCGGGCGGTCCAGTCGTTGCGGTGGGACGGCAGGTGCTGTCGCATCGTGGCGCGGGCGCGCTGGAGCGCGCTGTTGGCCGCGGGCACGCTGATGTCCAGCAGGTCGGCCGTCTCCTGCGCGGTCATGCCCAGCACCTCACGTGCCAACAACGCCCCCCGCTGCCGCGCCGGGAGAACTTGGAGGGCCGCCAGGAAGGCGAGTTCCACGGTCTCCCGCGCGACCGCGATCACGTCCGGTTCGTCGTCGGTCGGTGCGACCTGGTCGAGCAGGCGGTCCGGGTACGGGGTGAGCCAGCTGATCTCGGTCTGGGTCTTGGGCGCGCGGGCCTTGGCCCTGATCAGGTCCACGCAGGTGTTGGTGGCGATCTTGTAGAGCCAGGCGCGGACGTTCGTGCCGTCGAACTTGTCCCACGAGCGCCAAGCCCGAAGAAACACCTCCTGCACCGCGTCCTCGGCCTCTTCGTAGGAGGCGAGCATCCGGTAGCAGTGGACGTGCAGCTCGCGTCGGTGCTGCCGGGTGGCCTGCTCGAACATCAGCGAGCGGACCGCTTGACCTGCTGGATGGCCCAGGTGTTGCCGTCCGGGTCGTCGAAGAAGATGAACGAGCCGTAGTCCTGGTCCTGAGGGTCCGGGCCGGGAGTCATCGTGCCGTTCTCGAAGTGCTGCGGACCGGAGTTGGCGACGCCGTTCGCTTCGAGGTGGGCGTGGGCGGCCTGGATGTCGGAGACGACGAGCTGGCAGCCCTTGAGCGAGCCGGGGGTGTGGCTGAGGCCCATGCCGTGGCCGAAGACGATGGAGCAGGCCGAGCCGGGTGGGGTGACCTGGACGACGCGGAACGAGTCGCCCGCGCTGTGGTCGGTGTCGACGGTGAAGCCGAGCGTGTCGGCGTAGAAGGCCTTGGCGCGGTCAACGTCGGACACGGGGACGATGACGACTTCCAGCTTCCAGTCCACGGTGCTCTCCTAGGTCGGGGTCAGGGGCGGGCCTCGCGCCCACCCTGTAGTGCCTTGTACCCGGTGGAACGACAGGCGCGCCGAAAACTCATCGGTGAACCGATGACAAACCCGCCCGCCCAGCTCACACCGCATCAACCCACCCTCAAACCCCCCTCGCCCCGCCCACCCCCCACCCCGCGCCCACCCCCCGCCCCACCGGCCACCGTTCGCTCGCACCGCCCGGCGACTCGCCCGCACCGGCCGCCTTACAGGTGCTGGGCGGGTGCGGGTGCGAGAGCCGGGCAGCGGGTGAGGGCGGGGACGGGGTGCGGGCTGGGCCGGGTGCACGCCGGGTCGGGCGGTCGGTGGCTCGGGGGTCGGCGGGCGGGGAGAGGTCGGACGGCGAGGGTGGAGGCGGCAGATGGCCGGGGTCACGTAACCGGGGCTGGCCGAGGGGCGGGCGTGGGCCGGCCTGAGCGGGCGGGACTGGAGGAGCCAGGCGTGGGCGAGGGTGGGCGATCGAGCGCGAAGGGCGGCTCTCGCCTGGCCCTGCTTGGCCCCGCTTGGACCCCGACCTGGCCCGCTTGACCCGGCTCCCGGCTCACTCCAGACCCTGGGCGCGGGCAGGGGGTGCCGGCGGTGGGCGCGGGCGGTGGGCGCGGGCGGTGGGTGGTGGTGTTGGGCGCGGGCGGTGGGCGCGGGCGGTGGGTGGTGGGTGGTGGGTGGTGGTGTTGGGTGGTGGTTGCTGTCAGCGCAAGGTCACCGCCACTGGGTTGGCCAAGGACTCGGCGGCGATTCGGTGGGCTGCCTCACGGTTCGCTGAGATCACCACCACCTCGCCCTCCCGCACCGCGACCACCGAGGCGTCCGCTGCCAGGACATGCGACTCCGCGCCGACGACGTCCACCCGGCTCCCCGGCCGCAGCATCCCGATCACCCAGGCGTCGGCCAACCGCACGGCCACCGACGACATCTCCGGATCGACCGCAGTCAGACGGGCGTCGGTGAGGGGTTCGCCGGCTCTTGCCGCGCCTACCAGTCCGCGGCCTAAGGCGTCCGTCTCGGAGACCGTTCCGGCGGGTGACAGGGACGGTGGCATGGCGACCAACCGGACGTCGTCCGCGCCCAGCGGCACACCCGGCGCCAAGTCGTGGGCGGCTACGAGAACGTCGACCGTCGGGCTGCCCGGCAACAAGGCCAGACCCACGGCTACCAGGGCCAGCAGGCCCGCCAAGATCCTTCTGAGGTGGAGGAGCATGGGGTCGACGTTAGGGACGGATCAAGGTTGGAGACAGCACGAACCCCCGAGCTGTGGACAACTCGGGGGCCTGTGGACAACTAAGCGACTAACTCAGCGACCAACTATCAGCGACCAACTAAGCGACTCAGGACGCGGCGGCGGCCGGCGTGGAAGTCGAAGTAGAGGTCGAAGTGGAAGAAGAAGTAGAAGTAGAAGTAGAAGTCGACTCGGTCTTCGCGGGAGCCGACTCGGTCTTCGCGGCAGCCGGAGCGCCCGAGGACGACGAACGGCTGTCAGTCCGGTAGAACCCGCTGCCCTTGAACACGACACCGACCGCGCCGTACAGCTTGCGCAGCCTGCCGGAGCACTCCGGGCACTCGGTCAACGCGGAGTCCGAGAAGGACTGCACCGCGTCGAACCGGTGGTCGCACTCGGTGCAGGCGTACTGGTAGGTCGGCACGGTGGGCCCTCCACGAGTCCTGGTTGGCACTCCTCCGTCACGAGTGCCAACCACGATGATGCGCCACCTGGCATACGTGGCGCAAATATCACAGGTCAACGTCACAACGGCAGTCGAACCAGCCCCGATCCGGGCGTCAACACCGCATCCATCCGGACGTCGTGCGGTTCGGCGGGCAGGGACGGCACGAACTCCTCGTCCCGCACAAGCGCCACCAGCGGACCTGTGGACAACGTCAAAGCACGGTCGTAGTAGCCGCCGCCCTTGCCCAGCCGCACCCCGGAGTGGTCCACGGCCAACGCCGGAACCAGCACCAACGCCGCCGACCCGACCGCCGCCGCACCCAGCAACGGCCCCACCGGCTCCCGCAACCCGTACGCCCCCGGACGCAACTCCCCGGTGTGCAGGGCCCAGTCCAACGACGACTCGACAACCACCGGCAGCAGCACCCGCAACCCGTGCGACCGCAGCGCCTCCACCATCTCCAAAGACCCCGGCTCGTAAGCCGAAGCGACATAAGCACAAACGGTCTGACCGGGTGAAACGGCAAAAGCATCAACGGCCGTCAGCACTTCGGCCGCCATCGAAGGCACGACACCCCTACGCCGCGCGGCCCGCAGCCGTGTGCGCAGCGTGTTCTTCCGATCACTTACATCGGACGTCATGGCAGGTCACCCTAAGCGCGCCGTTACGCTCGCAGGTCATGAGCGCCTTCCAGACAGCAATCGTGCCCGCGGCAGGCCTGGGCACGCGCTTCCTCCCGACCACCAAAGCGGTGCCCAAGGAGCTGCTGCCGGTCGTCGACACCCCGGGCATCGAACTCGTCGCCGCCGAAGCCGCCGAAGCGGGCGCGACGAGGCTCGTGATCGTGACCTCACCCGGCAAGGACGCGGTCGCGGAGTACTTCCGCCCGCAGCCCGAGCTGGAGGCGACGCTCGAAGAACGCGGCAAGACGGACCTGGTCGCGAAGGTCCGCCGCGCGCAGAACCTGCTCACCGTGGAGACCGCCGTCCAGGACCAGGCCCTCGGCCTCGGTCACGCGGTCGGCTGCGCCGAGGGCAACCTGACCGGCGAGGACGAGGCAGTCGCCGTCCTCCTGCCGGACGACCTCGTGCTGCCCACGGGCGTGCTCAAGAAGATGGCCGCCGTCCGCGAGAAGCTCGGCGGCAGCGTGCTGTGCGCGTTCGACATCCCCAAGGACCAGATCTCCGCGTACGGCGTCTTCGACGTCCGGGACACCGCTGACGACGACGTCAAGAAGGTCGTCGGCATGGTCGAGAAGCCGAAGCCCGAGGACGCGCCGTCCACGTTCGCCGCAGCCGGCCGCTACCTGCTGGACCGGGTGATCTTCGACGCGCTCAAGCGCATCACGCCGGGCGCGGGCGGCGAGCTCCAGCTCACCGACGCCATCGCGCTGCTGATCAACGAGGGCCACCCCGTGCACGTCGTCGTGCATCGCGGTGGGCGACACGACCTGGGCAATCCGGGTGGATTCCTGAAAGCTGCGGTTGACTTCGCACTTGAACACCCGGACTACGGGCCCGAGCTGGGGGTGTGGTTGCGGGAACGCCTCGGCAACTCCTGAACGAGGGTCGACACATGAGGTCAGTGGATGAGCAGCTCGCCAGGGTGGTAGCCGCCGCGGTGCGGCCCGCCCCCGTGCGCGTGGCGATCTCCGAGTCGCAGGGTCTGCTCTGCGCCGAGGAGGTCGTCGCCGAGCGCGCGTTGCCGGGGTTCGACCAGGCGGCGGTGGACGGCTACGCGGTGCGCAGCGTCGACGTGCAGGCGGCCAATGAAGAACCGGTGCAGCTCCCCGTCGTGGGTGAGATCCCGGCCGGATCGCGCCAGCCGAGGAGGTTGCAGCCGGGCCAGGCGGTTCGGGTCGCCACCGGAGCGCCGCTGCCCACGTTGGCCGACGCCGTGGTGCCGCTCGGCTACACCGACGGGCACGCGGTGAAGGTCACCGTGCAGCGTTCGGTGCCGTCCGCGGCGTTCGTCCGGCGCACCGGCGAGGACGTGCAGACCGGTGACGTCGCGGTCCGCCGCGGCTCGGCCATCGGCGCCGCCCAGGTCGGCCTGCTCGCGGCGGTCGGCCGGAACAAGGTGCTGGTCCACCCGAGGCCGCGGGTGTCGGTGATCTCGCTCGGCGAGGAGCTGGTCGACGTCGACCGCACCCCGGGCCAGGGGCAGGTGTACGACGTCAACTCCTACGCGCTGGCCGCCGCCGCACGGGACGCGGGCGCCGAGGTGAGCCGGGTCGGCATCCAGTCCACTGACCCGCGCCGGATGCGCGAGGTCGTCGAAGGTCGGCTGCTGCTGTCCGAGATCGTGGTCGTCGCGGGTGGCGTCGGGGGCGTCATCGGCGACGAGGTGCGGGCGGCGCTGGCCGATCTCGGCGACGTCGACGTGACCCGGGTGGCCATGCACCCCGGCTCGGTGCAGGGCTTCGGCCGCCTCGGGCCGGACGCGGTGCCGACGTTCCTGCTGCCCGCGAACCCGATGAGCGCCTTGGTCGTTTTCGAAGTGCTGGTGCGTCCGCTGATCCGGGCCGCGCTGGGCAAGCGCAACCCGTACCGGCGGGCGGTCAGCGCGCGGCTGCTGTCGCCGTTGACGTCGACCAAGGGCCGGCGCGGCTACCTGCGCGGCCAGCTGCTGCGCGACGCGGACAACGGCGAGTACCTGGTGCAGCCGCTGGGTACCTCCGGGTCGCACCTGCTGGCGTCGTTGGCCGAGGCGAACTGCCTGATCATGGTCGACGAGGACGTCACGGACGTGTCGGTCGGCGAAGAGGTCACGGTGTGCTTCCTGGCCCAAAGAGGATGAAGCAGGGTTGGGGATAGATGAGTCACGCGTGGGAAGGCGGTCGCCATCCCGGCTGGCCCGCGCGGCTCGGACCGCTCCGGGTGGCCGCCGGTCTGGTGGCGCTGCGCCCGCCGAAGCTGTTCGACGCCACGGCGTGGTCCCGCACCAGGCTCCGCGACCAGGCGCACCTGGAGGCTTGGGAACCGACCGCGGTCGAGGGCTGGCAGGAGCGCAACGCGCCGCTGGCGTGGCCCGCGCAGTGGTCGTCGCTCAAGTCCATGGCCCGGCGAGGCCAGGCGCTGCCGTTCGTGATCACCGTGGACGGCGTGCTGGCCGGGCAGATCACCGTGGGCAACGTCGTGCGCGGCTCGCTGCGCTCCGCGTGGGTCGGCTACTGGGTGGCGGCCGACCGGGCGCGCGGCGGCGTGGCCACGGCGGCGCTGGCGCTGGTCGTGGACCACTGCTTCGGTGACGCCGGCCTGCACCGGCTGGAGGCGACCGTCCGGCCGGAGAACCAGGCCAGCCTGCGGGTGCTCGCCAAGGCCGGTTTCCGCGAGGAGGGCCTGTTCCTGAGGTACCTGGACGTGGCCGGCGCCTGGCGGGACCACCTGTGCTTCGCGATGACCGCCGAAGAGGCCGCGCCAGAGGGACTGGTACGCCGGTTGGTCGCACGGGGATACGCCCGAACTGCCTGATCAGGGGGCCATGCGGCTTATTCGTATCACCCAAAAGTGGGTGATACACCACACTTTGGTACGTACGCCGGTCGGCGTGCCTCCGAGACAGGTGTGACTGTTGTGACTAGCGTGGCACGTGCACCGAGCGCGTCGCGGGGTAGGGGGAGGTGACGGGGATGCCCAGCTCGCTGATCGTCGTGGGACTGGTCGTGGCCTGGTTGGTCGTCCTCGTGCCGATGGTCGCGCGCAAGCGCGCCGACGCGACGCGCGGCAGCATGGAGGAGGAGTACGACGCCATGCCCGAGGTCGACACGGAGTTCGAAGCCGAGTTCGAGGACTACGACGAGTACGACGACGAGCCGGACGAGTACGTCCCGCCCAGGGTGTTCCGCCCGGGTCGTGGCGGCTACGACCCGGAGACCGCGGCGATCGTGGCGCAGGCGAAGTACGCCTTCCGCCGCCGCGTCGTCGGCACGCTGCTGCTGACCGCGTTGGTCACCGGCGTGATCGCGGGCGTGCTCTACCCGCTGGCGTGGTGGGCCCACGCGGCGGTGGACGCGACGCTCGTCGCCTACCTCGGCTACCTGCGCCGCCAGGTGCGGATCGAGGAGGACATCCGCGCGCGCCGCCAGTCCCGGACGGCACAGGCCCGCCGCCGTTCCGCGCGCCAGTCCGGCGGGGCGCAGCCGCACCTCGTCACCGAGCAGTCCGCGCCCTCGGCCGAGGGCGAAACGTCCCGTGACCAGCCCCGCCTGGCCCCGCAGCCCCGGTTCCAGCACCAGGTCCGCCCCGGCACCGTCGTGGTTGACGTGGACGACGAGGACCCGGTGTTCGTGGAGCTCGACGGCCCCGAAGCGCTCCCGTACCGGCGGGCGTCCGGCGAGTAGCGGGGGGTGGCAAAACCACCCCCCGGCTCCTGATATGCTTCCTCCCGCACGACGGCAAGACAACAGAACACGGGGCTGTAGCGCAGTTGGTAGCGCGACTCGTTCGCATCGAGTAGGTCAGGGGTTCGATTCCCCTCAGCTCCACAACTGAACGTAGTACGAGGATCGCCCGCTACCTGCGGTAGGTAGCGGGCGATCCTGCGTTGAGGCGGCCGCATGGTCGCCTGGCCATTGGTCGCAGGCCCGTCCTTGAAGAAGTAATCAGCCGTGCAGGCTTATTAACGGGGTTGTGCACAAGTGTGGGGATGACTACGGCTCAAACCCGTCGAGGTATTCACCGAACTCCTCGAAGCCGATGCTTCGACCGCCTCTAGGAGCGAAAAGGTCCTTGGCGGGCAGGGGTTCGGATAGTCTGCGAAGACGCTCACGGAGTCGTTGACGCGGATGGTTGTACAGGATCGTTCGAATGGACGTGCGTTGACGGACAACGAAGCCGGCGCGTTAGCCAGGGCCCTCGACCGGCACCAGGTCGACGCGACCGCCATGGCCAACGCGCTCGTCGAACTCGACGGGCACCCGGGGCACCGGCTCTTCAGCTCCACCTTGTCCTCGGGGATCACCGCCGAGAGGTGGGCCGTGGCCGAGGTGATCTTCGCTGGCTTGTGGCGGGACTTCGACACCTACCGCGCGGTGCTCGACGCCGCCGAACGGGTTCGGGGGCGGCGCTCCAAGCTCGGGCCGGCGGAGGTCGCCGAACTGCGACAACTGCTCGTCGAACCGTCCGTCGAGGTGTCCCGGCGGGCCGTGCCGCTGCCTGAGCGCGGGTTGACCGGGGCCGCCGAGCAGATCGAGTCGATCACCCTCGCGGCGTTGGCGGCCCGGATGAACGACGCGTACCGGCAGGTCAGCGAGCTGGCCGTGCGGTGCGACGAGCTGAACTCCACCACCCTCAAGACTCTCGCGCCGCTGCTGGAGCAGGCACGACGACTCGCCGAAGACGACGCCGCGCTGGAACTGGAGCCGGCCCCGGTGGTGCTGCGAGTCCGCGAGATCGAACAGCTCGCGGGCAACGACCCGCTCGCGTTGGCCGACCGATCGCTCGACGACACCCTGGCCCGGCTCAGGGCCGAGCTCGCCGAGGAACGCGCGCGGGTCGACCGGATGCTCGTGCTGCGGGAACGCTGGGAGCAGGTGCGGGCCGAACTCGTCGATGCCACGGCAGCACTCGCCGACCTGAGGGTGGCCACCGCAGACGACTACGCGGCCGCCGCCGAGCGGGTCGTCGGCGACTTGCCCGCCCTGCCGGTCGACCGGGCACCGCGACTACAGGCCGCGGTAGCGCGGCTGGACGACCTGAGCTGGGCCAAGCGCGACGCCGGGGCCATCGACGTGCGGCGTGATCTCGCGGCCGCCGACGCGGAACTGCGCGCGGCACGTCAGCTGGCCACGGGGTTGTTGGAGCGGCGCGAGGAACTGCGCGGACGATTCGGCGCTTACCAGGCCCGAGCTGTTCGGCTGGGGTTGGCCGAAGAGGGCGCGGTGATGGCCGTCGCCGAGCGGATCAAGGCGACGTTGTGGCGGCGGCCGTCCGATCTGGCCGCTGCCACCAGGGACTTGGCGGACTTTCGCCGGCTGCTCGTCGAGCCCGGCACGGACACCGGAGGCAGGTCGGCATGAGCCAGAAGGATCGTTGCGCGCAGCCGGGTTGTGGCGGTGCGATCGATGGCGGTTACTGCGATACGTGTGGGATGGCGGGTGCGGCGCCGGTGAGCGCGCCCACGCCGGTGCCGGTAAGCGTGCCTGCGCCGGTGTCACAACCGGTGTCGAGTGTGTGTTCGCAGCCGGGTTGTGGCGGTGCGATCGACGGCGGCTACTGCGACACGTGCGGGATGGCCGGTGTGGCCTCCACCGGATCGGAGACCGCCGCCGAATCGGAGACCGCCGTCTCGTCCTCGGTCACCATCCCCAGCGGGCTCAGCGGCCGCGCGTCGCGCCGGACCGGCGCCACCTCCACCGCGCATGCCTCGTCCCGGCGTGGTGGCGGTCTCGGCGCGGGGCTCGTCGACGTCCCCTCGGTGCCCATGGTCGACCCCGTCGCGGCCATCCTCAAAGACCCGCAGGTCGCCGAGAGCAAGCGGTACTGCGGCAAGTGCGACCAGCCCGTCGGCCGCGGCAAGGACGGGAAACCCGGACGGCTGCGTGGTTTCTGCCCCACCGACGGCACCCCGTTCAACTTCGTGCCGTCGCTCGCCGAGGGAACGCTCGTCGGCGGTCAGTACCTCGTCCAGGGCTGCCTCGCGCACGGCGGGCTCGGCTGGATCTACCTCGCCACCGACCGCAACGTCAACGACCGGTGGGTCGTGCTCAAGGGACTGCTCGACGTCGACGACCCGGCCGCGCGGGCGGCCGCCGAGGCCGAGCGGCGGTTCCTCGCCGAGGTGAACCACCCGAACATCGTCATGATCCACAATTTCGTGGAGCACCCCGACGACGACGGCAAACCCATCGGCTACATCGTGATGGAGTACGTCGGCGGCTCGTCGCTGCGCAAGCTCGTGGAGGACCGCGGCAAGGCGGTCGGCCAGCGCCTCGCGCCGCTGCCGCTGCCCCAAGTCATCTCCTACGGCTTGGAGATCCTGCCCGCGCTCGGCTACCTGCACGGCCAGGGTTTGGCCTACTGCGACCTCAAACCGGACAACGTGATCCAGTACGAACGCCGGCTCAAGCTGATCGACATGGGCGCGGTCGTGCCGTTCGGGAACGCCGACGGCTTCGACTGGTACGGCACGCCCGGCTACCAGGCGCCGGACTTCGAGTCCGAGGGACCGTCGCCGGCCGCCGACATCCACACCGTCGGGCGCACGCTCATGGTGATGGCGCTGGGCACGTCGCCGTTGCGCGGCGGCAAGCCGGTGCCGTTGCCCGACCCGGCGGCCGAGCGGCTGCTCGCCGAGCACGAGTCGTTCCACCGGGTGTTGCTGCGCGCAACCGACCCCGATCCGAAGCGGCGCTTCGCCTCCGCCGAGGAGATGGCCGATCAGCTGACCGGCGTGCTGCGGGAGGTGCTCGCCGCCGAGGACGGCAAAGCGCGCCCCGGCGTGTCCACGGTGTTCGGTCCGTCGCCATCGGTGTTCGGCATCGGCCTGCTGGGCGACGTGGGCAGCCCCGGCCGCCCCGACCCGGTGGCGGTCGCCCCGACGCTGCCGGTTCCGCTCGTGGACACGACCGACTCGGCGGCCGGGCTGCTCGCCACGGCGTCGTCGGCGGCGCCTGAGGAGATCCTGCGTCTCGCGGCCGTCACCCCGACGCCCAGCGTCGAACTGCGGCTGCGGGTGGTTCGCGCGCACCTGGAAGTCGGCGACGTCGGTTCGGCGCAGAAAGCGTTGCAGCGTCTGCGAACCGACTTACCCGGTGACTGGCGCTGTGATTGGTTCACCGGGGTAGCGGCCTTGACCGCCGGTGACGCGCGGGCCGCGACCACCGCGTTCGACACCGTGCTCGCGACGCTGCCCGGCGAGTCCGCGCCGAAGCTGGCACTGGCCGCGGCGGCGGAGTGCGCCGGCGACGACGCTGTGGCCGGCCGCTACTACCTCCAGGTCAACCGGCCGAATCCGGACATCGCCGACGCGGCGTTCGGCCAGGCGCGGGTGGCGTTGCGCGCCGGTCGGCCCGAGGTGGCGCTGGCCGCGCTGGACACGATCGCGCCGACGTCGAGCCAGTACGTGACCGCGCAGACCGTCGCGGTGCGGGTGATGATCGGCGGTTCGGTCGACGAGGGCGTGCTGCGTGCGGCCGCCGACCGGGTCGGCAGGCTCACCCTGGACCAGGCCACGGGGCACGAGGTGCGCGCATCGGTGTTCAGGGCCGCGTTACCGCTGGTCACGGCGACCAACGGGGCTCGCCCGCCGCTGCTCGGCAGTTCTTGGACCGAGCACGGCGTACGGGCCGCGTTGGAGACCGAGCTACGGGCGGGTGCCCGGCTGGCCACCGACGAGGCCACCAGGGTCGACCTGGTCGACCTGGCCAACGCCATCCGGCCGGTGTCATGGGTGTGAACGCACTGGCCGGCAGTTGCCCGGCGTGCGCCGAACCGGTCGGGCTGGGGGATCGGTTCTGCGAGGCGTGCGGCACTCCGTTGCTGCGCAAGGGCAGCACCTCCGCCGAGGCCGCCACGAAGGACGTCGTGCGTAAGTGCCCGGCGTGCGGCGCGGTGAGCGGGACCGCGACCGAGTACTGCGACGAGTGCGGGTTGCGCCTGCCGGACCCGGCCGATCGGACGACCATCGACCTCGGCGCCTTGGCCGGGGTCAGCGACCGGGGCCTGGTGCACCACCGCAACGAGGACGCGATCGCGCTCGGCCGTCTGCTCGACGGCACCACCGCCGCTGTGGTGTGTGACGGTGTGTCCACCACGCGCCAACCCGAACGAGCCGCGCGAGCGGCGTCCGAGGCGGCGCTGGCGGTGCTGCTCGGTGTGGACGCGCCGGTGGAACCGGTCGCCCGCGTCCGCGCGGCGGTGGAGGCGGCAGGTACCGCTGTGGCCACTTTGGACGGTTCGAATCCCTCGCCGGACGGACCGTCCTGCACGCTCGTCGCCGCCTACGTCGCCGGCGGCGAGGTGACCGTCGGCTGGGTCGGTGACAGTCGGGCGTACTGGCTCGCCGGCCCGGACGGCCGCTTGCTCACCCGCGACCACTCGTGGGCCGCCGAGGTCGTCGCGGAAGGGCTCATGGACGAGGCGGCCGCGTTCGCCGACCGCCGCGCGCACACGATCACCCGCTGGCTGGGCCCGGACACGCGGCCTGATCCCGACGTCGTCTCCGTGCCCCACGACGGCGCGGGCACCCTGCTCGTCTGCTCGGACGGTCTGTGGAACGAGGTGCCGGAGGCCGGACGGATCGGCGAGTTCGCGGCGGGTGCGGGGGATGGGGCGACACCACTGGCCGTCGCCAACCGGCTCACCGAGGTCGCGCTGGCCGCCGGCGGCCGGGACAACATCAGCGTCGTCGTCATCCCTTTGGAAGGAGTACAGGTATGAGTGCAGAAGCAGAGTTCGTCGTCACCGTCGACCAGAACGCCTACCTTTCGGTGGGGGCGACCAGGGTGGACGCGGTCGTGGCGGTGACCGCCACCGGGGACGCGACCCCCGCGGTGCCCACCGCGGCGCTGGAGCTGCTGATCATCGACACCTCCGGGTCGATGCAGGGCGACCGGATCGCCTCGGCGCGCGCGGCCACCGCGGTCGCGATCGAGCAGTTGCGCGACGGTGTGCTGTTCGCCGTGATCTCCGGCGCGACCAGCGCGCGGCAGGTCTACCCGAAGCGGGGCGCGGCGCGGGCCGACCCCCAGACCAGGGCCGAGGCCGTCACGGCGGTGCGCAAGCTCTCCGCGGGCGGGGGCACCGCGTTCTCCAACTGGCTGACTCTCGCGCGGCAGATCGCCGAGCAGCACCCGGGGGCGATCCGGCACGCGCTGCTGCTCACCGACGGCCAGAACGGCGACGGTCGCGGTGTGCTGGAGCAGACCATCGAAGAGTGCATCGGCGTGTTCAGCTGTGACTGCCGCGGCGTCGGCACCGACTGGAACGTCGCGGAGGTGCGCAAGATCGCATCCGCGTTGCTGGGCACGGTGGACATCGTGGCGAAGCCGGAGAACCTGGCCGCCGACTTCCACGCGATCATGAACTCCGCGATGGGCAAACGGGTCGCGGACGTGTCGTTGCGGCTGTGGACGCCGAAGGGCGCGCAGGTCAAGTTCGTCAAGCAGGTCGCGCCGGAGGTCGAGGACCTGACCGCGAAGCGGGTGCAGACCGGGCCGCTGCACGGCGACTACCCGTTGGGCGCGTGGGGCGCGGAGAGCCGCGAGTACCACGTGTGCGTCGAGGTGCCCACGCAGGCGATCGGCGCGGAGATGCTCGCCTGCCGGGCGATGGTGGTCCGCGGCGGTTCCACGGAAACCCTTGCGCAGGGCCTGGTCCGGGCCGTGTGGACCGACGACGACGCGTTGTCGGCCAAGGTCAGCAGGAAGGTCGCGCACTACACCGGGCAGTCGGAGTACGCGGACGCGGTCGAGCACGGGCTCGCCGCCCGTCGCGACGGTGACGAGCGCACGGCCACGATGCGTCTCGGTCGCGCGGTCGCGCTGGCCACCGCGGCGGGCGACCGGGAGAAGCTCGAGATGTTGGCGAAGGTGGTCGACGTGGACGACGCCGCGACCGGGACCGTGCGGTTGAAGAGCAAGGTCTCCGACGAAGCCGAGATGGAGCTGGACATCCGATCGCGGCGGACCAGCCGGGTCCGCGGCGAGGGCTGAGCCGTGCCGGTATGCGCGGCCGGGCACGATTCGACGGCCACCGACTACTGCGACGTCTGCGGCCTCGTGCTCGGGGCCGCCCCGCCACCGCTTCCGGAATCGTCGGGACCTACGGCGTCCGGACCTGCGGCGTCGGCATCGGTGGTTCCGGTGGCTTCGGCGCCGGTGGCCGGGATGACCTGCGCCGGCTGCGGGGTGCCGAGGGAGGGCAGGTTCTGCGAGGAGTGCGGGTTCGACAACGACCTGCCCGCGCCTCCGCCACGGTCCGTCGCGGCCGAGCCGGCGCAGTCGTCGCTCTGGACGGCCGTGGTGCGGGCGGACCGCGCGTGGTTCGACGAGGTCCGCCGCCGTGAGGGTTCGGAGGCGGCGGACATGGACTTCCCGCTCTACTGCCCGGAACGCCGGTTCGAGCTGGACCGCGAGCAGGTCGCGATCGGCAGGCGAAGCCGCTCGCGCGGCACCAACCCGGAGATCGACCTCGGCAGCCCGCCGCTGGATCCGGGGGTGTCCTCGCAGCACGCCGTGCTGGTGGCCCGATCCGACGGCGGCTGGGACGTCGTCGACCTCGGTTCGACCAACGGCACCTCGGTCGGTGACACGACGGACGTGATCGAGCCCAACACCCCGGTCGAGGTGCCGGCCGGGGTGCCGATCCGGCTCGGCGCGTGGACCGTGATCACCCTGGAACGGCACTAGCTCGTGCGTGGCGATTCGGGTGAGCACCCGAATCGCCACGCACGACCCTCAGTCGCGGTAGCGGGCCGACGGGATCGGCGGCACCGGGTTCAGCTGGGCGCCCAGCCACTTCCGGGCGCTCGCGGCGAGACTGCCGTTGGCGCGGTCGCGTTCGAGCAGCCTGTTGACGAAGCGCACCAGGTCCGGCTGCTGGGGGTGCATCCCGACGCCGTAGTAGGCGTTGGCCAGTGGCCGGCCGACGACCCTGGTCTGCGGGTCCTGCGCGGCCATGCCGGCGAGGATGCCGTCGTCGCTGGACACCGCGTCGACCTTGCCCTGCTGCAACGCGACCATGCAGTGGGGGATGCCTGCCAGCGTCACCACGTCCAGTCCGAACTCGGGCTTGCGCAGCACGACCTCGGTGGTGGAGCCGATCGACGTGCAGACCTTCTTGCCCGCCAGCTGCTCGATCCCGTCCACACCCGACTTCGCCGGGACCAGCAGTCGCTGCGTCGCCTCGTAGTAGCCGGTGGAGAACTCCACCGCGCGTTGCCGGTCGCAGGTCGCGCTGAACGTGTTGACCACGACGTCGACCTGGCCCTGCTCGATCAGGAGCGTCCGGTCGGCGACGTCGCGCACGACGTACTGGACCTTGTCCGGATCGCCGAGGATCGCCGCGGCGATCATGCGGACGATGTCGATGTCGGCGCCTTCGAGCTGCCCGGTCTGCGGGTTGCGGTAGCCGAGCAGGTACTTGCCCTGGTCGACGCCCGCGATCAGCCGGCCGCGTTGCTGGATCTTCTCCATGGTCGAGCCGGACGGCATGGCGCCGGGCGACGGCAACGCCTCCAACGGGCGCAGGCTGTCCTTGATGGTGCCGCACTCCCCTTGCTTCGCCGCCGGCGCCTTGGTGTCCGCGCCGTCGGTGGTCACGGCCACGGAATCGGTGCCGTGCAACGAAGGCAGGGCAATACTGCCCACCGACAACACCGCCGCGACGGCGAGAACGACCACCGGCCGCCGGATGTCGATCTTGACTTTCGCCGGACCGGTCATCGGTACTCCTCCACTCGGCGTGCGATCCCGATCCCGAATCCGACAGCCGCCAGCGCGAACAACACCGCGGGGCCGAACCCGAGCAACGTCGTCGCGTCGCTCGCGTCACCGGTCGCGGCGGACAGCCGGGCACGCGCGGTGTCACCCGCGTCGCCGACGGCCTTGTCCAGCGCGGTGAAAGCGGAACCCGAGCCGGACGGGTCCGTGCCGACGGCGGCCTGGACGGCGTCGGCGTAACGGCCCTCGTCGTCGGCCGCCCGCAGGTCCTTGTGCGCTTTGACCCAGTTGTCGGTCGCCGTTCGGATGGCGGCGACGTCCACCCCGTTGTCCCCGGCGACGGCCAGCGGTCCGCCATCGACCAGCAACCGGTCGATCCGGTCGGTGAAACCGGCGTCGGACGCGCTGCCGCCGCTGCGGGCGACCAGCACGAGGCTCTCGTTGCTGCGGGCCTGGAGGACGAGCGTGCCGGCCTCGTCCAGCGCGGTCGCGGCGTCGCTGGCCTCGTTGGCGTCGGCCAGGGCGGTGTTGGTGGACACCGTGGCCGCCACCCACCACATCAGCCCGGCCACGACCGCGAGGATCGCGGCGGCGACGCCGAGGTTCAGCCTGCGGCGGGTCCGCCGGAACTCCTTCCGGGAGAAGTCGAGTGCGATGAACAGCAGTGCCAGCCCGAACACGACGACCGCGATCGGCAGCGCACTGGCCCGCTGGTAATCGGCGTTCAGCGCGCTCACCTCGCTGTGGCGCAAGGACTCGGCCGCGGGCAGCAGCTCGGTGCGCATTTGCGCGGACGCCTGCGCCAGGTACGACTGGCCGAGTGGCAGCCCCTGCCGGTTGTACGTGCGCGCCGTCTCGATCAGCCCGGTGTAGTTGGGCAGCCCGGTGATCATGGTGTCCAGCGGCTTCGCGGCCGGATCGTCCGGCGTGATCAGCCGGGACGCCTCCGCGAGTCCCCGGCCGGCGCGGGCGATGTCGGCGTCGTAGCGGGTGCGGATCGCGGGCGGCTCCTGGCCGGACGAGACGTAGCCGCTGGTGGCCATCGCGTCGGCGTCCGCGAGCGCCTGGTAGATCTCGCCCGCGGCTTGCGCCAACGACGCGTCGCGGTTGCCCGCTTCGTCGATCGCGCCGACCCGCGAGGTGCCGCCGACCAGGCTGATCACGGCGGTGATCAGGCTCGCGAGCGTCAACACCACGCCGATGCGGCGTAGCTGCGCGGGCGTGCGCGGCCCGGTCCACTGCGAAAGACGGGACCGCTGAGTCCCGGTCGCACCACCGGCCGACGGTAACGCGGCGGCCGGAATCTGCGTCGTCATGGGTACCCCCTTGGCAAGCTTCCGATCTTAACCGGCCGAGGGTGACCACCACCCGAGCTCGGTGAAGCTCCCCGTGGTGTTTTGTGGGGTGTTCCGTCCGCGACGGGCCAGTGCGGGTGCGGTGTCGATCAATCACTACGATCCGGCCGGTGCGCTTCGTGGCGGATCTCCACATCCACTCCAAGTACTCCCGGGCCTGTAGCCGCGACTGCGATCTCGAACACCTGACCTGGTGGGCCCGGCGCAAGGGGATCTCGCTGGTCGGCACCGGCGACTTCACCCACCCCGCCTGGTACGACCACCTGACCGAGAACCTGGTCGAAGCCTCCCCGGGCCTGTTCCGGCTGCGCGCCGACCTGGACCGCGACATCGACCGCAGGCTCCCGCCGTCACTGGCGACGACACCGGTCCGCTTCATGCTGTCGGTGGAGATCTCCACCATCTACAAGCGGGGTGACCGGACCCGCAAGGTGCACCACCTCGTCTACATGCCGGACCTCCAGTCGGCGGCGCGCTTCAACGCCCGGCTGGCCAAGATCGGCAACATCGGGTCGGACGGGCGGCCGATCCTCGGGCTGGACTCGCGCGACCTGCTGGAGATCACGCTGGAGTGCGGCGGCTACCTCGTGCCCGCGCACGTCTGGACGCCGTGGTTCGCGGTGCTCGGGTCGAAGTCCGGGTTCGACGCCATCGACGACTGCTACGTCGACCTCGCGTCCCACATCTTCGCCGTGGAGACCGGCCTGTCGTCCGACCCCGCGATGAACTGGCGGGTGTCCGGCCTGGACAAGTACCGCCTGGTCAGCAACTCCGACGCGCACTCGCCGCCCGCTCTGGGCCGTGAGGCGACGGTGTTCGACACGGACCTGGACTACTACTCCGTGCGGCGCGCGCTGGAGACGGGCGACGGGTTCGCCGGGTCCCTCGAGTTCTTCCCCGAGGAGGGCAAGTACCACGTCGACGGGCACCGCAAGTGCGGCGTTCGGATGGAACCGCGGGAAACGCTGGCGCACAACGGGATCTGCCCCGAGTGCCGCAAGCCGTTGACGGTCGGGGTGCTCAGCCGGGTGGAGGAGCTGGCCGACCGGGAGTCCGGGTCGCCACCGGCCGCCGCCGCCGGGTTCACCAGCCTGGTACCGCTGCCGGAGATCGTGGGCGAGATCGTCGGCACCGGGCCGAAGAGCAAGAAGGTGCAGACCGAGATCGACCGGCTGACGTCGGCGCTGGGGCCGGAACTCGTGATCCTCCAGGACGTTCCGGTGGACGACATCGCGGCGCACTCGACGTTGCTGGGCGAGGCGGTGGCCCGGCTCCGGCGCGGTGAGGTGGTGCGCGACTCGGGGTACGACGGCGAGTACGGCGTGATCCGGGTGTTCGAGCCGGGGGAGCTGGAACGGCGGCGGTCCGCGTTCTCGCTGTTCGACTACGCCGCGCCGGTCAAGTCCACTGTGGAGCGTCCGCGGCCGGTGGCCGTCGAGCCCGTGACGCCGGCACCCGTGGCCCCGGTCGTGGTCACGGGATCGCTGTTGGACGGGCTGGACCCGGAGCAGCGGGCGGCGGCCGAGGTGGACGGCGGGCCGTTGCTGATCATCGCCGGGCCGGGCACGGGCAAGACGCGCACGTTGACGCACCGGATCGCGGACCTCGTCACGTCGCGGGGCGTGCCGGCGAGCGAATGCCTGGCGATCACGTTCACCCGCCGTGCGGCGGAGGAGATGGCCGAACGCCTCGCCGTGCTCACGCCGGGGGTCCGCGACCTGACGATCGCCACGTTTCACTCGCTCGGTGTGCTGATCCTGCGTGAACACCACTCGTCCGTGGGATTGTCGGCATCGTTCGGCGTCGCGGATCCCGACCGGCAGGTGGAGGTGGCGCTGTCCGTCGTCGCGGACGCCAAGGAGGCACGGGCGCTGGTCGTCTCCGGTGACGAGCGGTACAAGAAGGCGCTGCGGGCACTCGATCTGGTGGACTTCGAAGACCTGATCTCCTTGCCGCTGGCGTTGCTGGAGGACTCGCCCGACCTGGTCGCCGCCTACCGTTCGCGGTGGCGCTGGGTGTCCGTGGACGAGTACCAGGACGTCGACGAGCAGCAGTACCGACTGCTCAGGCTGCTCACCCCGCCGGACGGCAACCTGACCGCGATCGGTGACCCCGACCAGGCGATCTACCGGTTCCGGGGCGCCGACGTCGGCTTCTTCCTGCGGTTCCGGGAGGACTTCCCCGCGGCCCGGACCGTGCACCTGACCAGGAACTACCGGTCGTCGGCGGCCGTCGTCACGGGTGCGCTGGAGGTGATCGCGCCGTCGTCCCTCGTCCCGGGTCGGGAGCTGCGTCCCATGGTGGACCACGGTTCCGCGCCGATCGGCGTGCACCACGCGTCGTCGGAGGCGGCCGAGGCGGCGTTCGTGGCGCGGACCATCGAGCAGGTGCTGGGCGGCGCGTCGTTCCACGCGTTCGACAGCGGGCGGGTGGCGTCCGACGGCACGCAGGGCCTGGGGTTCTCCGACTTCGCGGTGCTGTGCCGGACGGACCGGCAGTCACGGGCGCTGGTCGACGCGCTGACCCAGTCCGGCCTCCCGTTCCAGAAGCGCTCGCACGACCGCCTGGCCGACCGTCCCGGCGTGGCGCGGATCGCGAACGACCTCAAGTACGCCTCCGGCGACACGGTCCTGGAACGCGTGCGTGCCGTCGCCGGCGACGACCACACCGCCTACGAACTGCTGAAACCCTTGGCCGCCACCTGCGACACCGACTTCGAACGCTTCCACACCGCGCTCGCGCTGGGCGTCGAGGTCGACACCTGGGACCCGCGGGCGGACCGGATCTCCCTGCTCACCCTCCACGCGTCGAAGGGCTTGGAGTTCCCGGTCGTGTTCATCGTCGGGTGTGCGGACGGTCTGCTGCCGATGCGCTGGCCGGGCACCGACGACGAGGAGGCCGTGGACGAGGAACGCCGCCTTCTCTTCGTGGGCATGACAAGGGCGCAACGACACCTGTACCTCAGTCACACCACCGGGCGACCCCGATCCCCGTTCCTCAACGCGCTCAAGGCCTACGACCAGATCGGTGACGCGCAGCCGCGCCGCAAGCGCAAGGGCACCCAGCTGAGCCTGCTGTAGCAGTCTGAGACCCGGAACTGTCGGACCCCTTGGCTACGGTCGACCCCATGGCACACACCATCGGCTTGTCCCTCGACTGCCACCACCCGACCCGGCTCGCCGAGTTCTGGAAGCTCGCCCTCGGCTACGAGGACGAACCGCCGCCCCTGCCGTTCAAGACGAGGCAGGAGTGGGCGGCGCAGTTCGACGACCCCGACGACGACCAGGACGACGGGGCCTGGCTCCACGACCCGGCAGGCGTCGGTCCGAAGATGTTCCTGCAACAGGTGAAGGAGCCGAAGACCGAGAAGATCCGGCTCCACCTGGACGTCCGGGTGAGTCTGGAAGCGTCCAAAGCGGACCGCTGGCCGACGATCCAGGGCAAGGTCGCCCAGCTGGTGGAGGCAGGCGGTCGCGTGGTGGGGGAGCACCCGGAGCACCACGTCGTCATGGCCGACCCGGAAGGCAACGAGTTCTGCGTCTGCTGAAGGCGCCCGCGAACGCGATCACAAGATCACGAGTGGACTGGACCATAACGTGACGTTATGACTCGACTGGCATATCCGCCCGGCTCTCCCGCCGCATAGCGTCGGTGTCACGGCCCCGCATCCCGTGTCACCACCCTGCAAGGAGACCAGCGGATGACTCGACGCACCGTCGCCGCTGTCGCCGTGGCGCTGCTGGGCGCTGCCGGTCTGGCAGCAGCCCTCACCACCACCGCGACCGCTGACCCACCACCGACCACGACCGCCGACAGCGGCATGGTCGCCGCCATGGCGCGCGACCTGCGCCTGACCCCTGAGCAGGCCCGTGCCCGCATCGACCGGGAGGCCACCGCGGCCCGCACCGAGAACACCCTCAAGGCACGCCTCGGCCCGGACTTCGCGGGCGCCTGGCTGAACGCCGACGCCACCGAACTGGTCGTCGGCGTCACCACCGCGTCGCAGATCCAGGCCGTCGAGGCGGCGGGCGCGCGGCCGGCGGTGGTCGGGCGTTCCCTTGCCGACCTGGACGCGCTCAAGGTCGAGCTCGACCGGAACGCCCGCAACGCGCCCGGGTCGGTGCCCGGCTGGTACGTCGACACGCCCACCAACACCGTCGTCGTCCTGGCCAGGGACGTCGTCGACGCGAAGGCGTTTGTGCTGGCCAGCGGCCTCCACGAGGCGGACGTGCGGATCGAGCGGTCCGCCGAGCGCCCCCGCCCGCTGATCGACGTGATCGGCGGCAACGCCTACTACATCGGCAGCGGCTCCCGGTGCTCGGTCGGGTTCGCGGTCAACGGCGGGTTCGTGACCGCCGGGCACTGCGGCCGGACGGGCGCGTCCACCACCCAGCCCAGCGGCACGTTCGCCGGGTCCAGCTTCCCCGGCAACGACTACGCCTGGGTCCGCACGGCCGCCGGCAACACGGGCCGTCCGCTGGTCAACCGCTACCCCGGCACGGTGCCGGTGGCGGGCTCCACCGAGGCCCCGGTGGGCGCCTCGGTCTGCCGCTCCGGCTCCACGACGGGCTGGCGCTGCGGCACCATCCAGCAGAAGAACGCCTCGGTGACCTACCCCGAGGGCACGATCACCGGCCTGACCCGCACGAACGCCTGCGCCGAACCCGGCGACTCCGGCGGCTCGTGGCTGACCGGTGACCAGGCGCAGGGCGTCACCTCCGGCGGCTCCGGGAACTGCACGTCCGGCGGGACGATCTACTTCCAGCCGGTCAACGAGATCCTCCAGGTCTACGGCCTCCAGTTGGTCGTCAGCGGCGGCACGCCCCCGACCAGCACCACGTCGCCGACCACGACCACGACGGACCCCGGCCAGACGACCTGGCAGCCAGGCGTCGCGTACGCGACCGGCTCCCTCGTGACGTACGGCGGCGTCGGGTACAGGTGCTTGCAGGGGCACACGTCCCAACCAGGCTGGGATCCGCCGACGGTGCCGGCCCTGTGGCAGCGCGTGTGAGTGGCTAGCGGCGGGCGCACACGCGCGGAGGTCCGGCTCGGGCAACGGCGAGCCGGACCTCGTCGCGTCACAAGTGGGCGCCGCCGGTCGCGTCGAGCCACGCGCCCGTCATCCAGCGCGCGTTGTCGGACGCCACGAACGAGACCACGTCGGCGATGTCGTCGGCGAAGCCGATCCGCCCCAACGCCGAGCGCGCCGCCATCGCCGCCTCCGCGTCCGGGTTCCCTCGCAGCCACGACGCGTTCTGGTCGGTGTCCACCACTCCCGGCGCGACGGTGTTCACCGTGATCCCGCGCGGCCCGAGGTGTAGCGCCAGCGTGCGCGTGAACGTGTCCAGCGCCCCCTTCGTCATCGAGTACGCGATCCCCGTCGGCATCGCGATCCGCGTCGCGCCGGACGAGATGTTCACGATCCGCCCACCGTCCCGGAGCAACGGCAGCGCGCGCTGCACCAGGAAGAACGGGGCCCGCACGTTCACCGCGAACACCTCGTCGAACGCCTCGGGCGTCACGTCCTCGATGGGCGCCGGAAGGCCGATCGCGGCGTTGTTCACCAGCACGTCCAACGGCGGCAGCGCCGCTACCAGCGCGTCGAGTTCATCGGGCAACGACGCCCGCACCGCGAACGCCCTGCCTCCGGCCTCCTCCACCACCGAGGCCGCCGCCGCGTCGTCCCTCGCGTAGTGGACGACAACCCGCATCCCGTCCGCCGCCAACCTCAGGGCGATCGCCCGGCCGATCCCGCGGCTCGCTCCGGTCACCAATGCCGTCTTCACCAGCACTCCAATCTGTAACAACCACTACAGAAGGCGAACTGTAGCGGACGCTATAAAATGAGCCGCATGGTGGGGCGCAAGCGTGGGTTCGACCGGGACGACGTGCTGGACCAGGTCACGCGAGCCTTCTGGCGGAACGGCTTCCAGGCGACCTCGGTCGCCGACCTCACCGGGACCACCGGCGTGAACCCACCGAGCCTCTACGCGGCGTTCGGCGACAAACGCACCCTCTTCGCCGAGGCCGTGTCCCGCTACCAGGCGACCTACGGCGCGTTCACCAAGCGCGCCCTCGAAGAGGAGCCCACCGCACGCCATGCCGTGGAGCGGATCCTGAACGAGGCCGCGATCGAGTACACGACGCCGGAGCGGCCCAAGGGCTGCCTGATCCTCAGCTCCCCCGAGCTGCACGACCTGCGTGACCAGGCCAGGCAGGCGTTCGAGGCCAAGATCCGGCACGACGTCGCCACCGGCGCGCTGCCCGCCGGCGCCGACGCGCACCGCCTCGCCCTGTTCGTCGCGGCCACCGTCCGGGGGATGTCGTCGCTGGCCCGGGACGGCGCCACGCGGGAAGAACTGCGCGACGTTGCCCGGACGGCGCTGTCGGCGTGGCCCGCACCCGTACCCTGAGAGTCGACGAGAAGGGGTGGTGCGGGTCGTGGAGCTGGCCGAGTCGCTGCTGGCGTGGCTGCACGACTTGTTCGGTGTGCCCCTCTGCCCCGGCGACTGGGCCTGGACGGCGACCGCGTTCGGCGCCCTGATCGGCGTGCTGCCGACGGTCGCCGCGCTGCTGGCGATCACCGTCCGGCGGGTGGTCGGCAACTCCTACGGCCCGGTCACCGGCGCGATCTTCGCCGTGCTCGGCGTGGTGAGCACGCTGGTGGTGCCGTGGATGGCGTTCTCGGCCACGTTCAAGCTGCTCCGAGGCCGCGGCCTGCCGGGCACGGGCTCGCTGGACTCCGCGCCGTGCCTGGCGTTCACCCAGTTCGACTACCTGGTCAAGGCGCCGCCGTTCGTGGAGGCGATTACCGGTCGGGACCTGGAGTACGTGATCGCGGCCGGTGCGACGGCGGCCCTGGCGCTGCTGTGCCTGCTGTTCGTGATGCTCCAGGCGGGTTCGGCGTTCCGGCTGGGCCCGAGCTGGCCGCGCCGGGTGTTCTGGCCGCCGTTCGTGGTGCTGCTGGTGTCCACGTCGGCACTGCCGGTCACGCTGGTGGGCCACCTGCTGCTCGGGTTCTTTCCGATCTCGTTGCTGGGCTCCCTCGTGGTGCGGGTTTTCGGGTTGACTACCGCCATGCTGAACCGCCCCGGTCGCGATCGCGGGAACCAGAGCCCGCAACCCGCGGTGTCGAGAACGCCGCCGCCGCAGCAGCCGTCCCCCCAGTCGAAGCCGCAGTCCCACCAGCCGCAGTCCCACCAGCACCAGTCCCAGCCCCATCAGCAGCAGCCGCACCAGCCTTCGCAGGGGCAGCCACCCCCGTACAAGGTGGAGAAGCCGCCGCCCTACCAGCCCGCGCACATCCCCCCGTACCAGCCGATCCCGCCCTACCGGCCGACCCCGCCGCAGCGGCACTACCCGCCGACGCGGGTCGCCGACGTGCCGGTGGAAGCGCCCAAGCCGACCCGCGTGGAACAGCCCGCGCCGCTCGCCGACACCCCCGGCCCGCTGCCGTTCGGGCCGGGCGGCACAGGGGGCAGCGGCACCGGCGGGGCGACGAGCGCGCAGAAGGCCGCGTCGGACTCCGGCACGGTGTGGAACCCGGCCGGTGGACGGTTCCGGCGGATCCGTCAGCTCGGACGCGGTGGGTTCGGCACGGTGTGGCTGGCGGTGGACGAGCAGCTGGCCCGCACGGTCGCGGTGAAGCTCGCGCACGCCCCGGACAACGAGACCGAGCAGCGCATGGTGCGTGAAGCGCGCGCTCTGGCCGCCGTGCGGCACCCGAACTGCGTGCGGGTGTTCGACATCGTCCAAGACCCGGACGGCCTGGCGATCATCATGGAGTACATCGACGGCCAGCCGCTGTCCGACGTGGTGCTCAAGAACGGCATGCTCGCCGACACGCTCGCCGCCAGGCTCTGGGTGAACATGGCCGACGCGCTGGCCGCCGCGCACGAGCAGGGCGTCCTGCACCGGGACGTGAAGCCGTCCAACGTCATCGTCGACACCCAGGGCACCGCGCACCTGATCGACTTCGGCATCGCCCGGTCGAAGGGCGACAGCACGCTCACGGCCACCGGGATGATGGTCGGCACGCCGGACTTCCTCGCCCCGGAAACCGCGCGCGGCGAGGCGGCGAGCCCGGCGTCGGACGCCTGGCAGTTGGCCGCCACGGTCAGCTACGCCCTCACCGGCCACCCGCCGCGCGGGTCGCGGGAGAACCCGATCTCGTCGCTGATGGCCGCCGCGCAGGGCGAGCCGTGCGTGAAGCTGCCCCAGCACAGCGCCCACTCCCGGCTGCTCACCACCGCGTTGGACCCCGACCCGGCCAAGCGGCCGACGTTGGCCGCGATCCGGAACGAGCTGAGCGGTTGGCTGTCGCAGGCCGGGTTGAGCAAGGAAGGCCCGGTCACGAGGATGATCGACCGACCGGAACCGCCGACGCGCCCCGTGCGCTGAGTTCTGCGGCGCTGAGTTCTGCGGCGCTGAGTTCTGCGGCGACGGGTCCGAAGGCGGCGGGTTTTGCGGCGGCGGGCCGGTCCGCCGCCGTTCGTCACCCCATCAGGGGCAGCTTGCGGGTCAGCCTGCTCACCTCGGCACGCGGGCCGTAGAGGGCGACGGCGACGAACTCCGGGTCCTCGGTCCGCGACAGGGCTTCGAGGTATTCGGGGTAGGTGCGGGACCGGCGGGCGACCTCGGTGAACCCGATCTTCAGCACGCCGTCCGCGCGGTGCAGGGCTTTGAGCGTGTCGGCGGACGCGGTCAGCACCGGCACCGGGTGGGTGTTCAGGCCGAGGTGGACGGCGCCGTCGGCGTCCTTGGCGTCATCGCCGAGCAGGTCGGGCAGGCGGGCGCCGAGGGTGAGGCCGAGGACGACGGCGGCGTTGGCGGCGAGGTTGGGCGGCAGGTCGTCGCGCAGGATCAGGGCCAGTTTGGTGGGCAGCACGATCGGATCCATTTCGTTCGGTGGAATAGGTCCACACTTATCCATCTGAACGATGTGGTCCAGCATCTCCGAACTTCGTTCGGCGTGGTCTGCCATGATCGAGAGGTGGACGAACTTGATTCGGCGATCGTCGGGAATCTGCAACTGGATGCGCGGCTGACCAACCGCGAGCTGGCCAGGCGTCTGGGCGTGGCGCCGTCGACGTGCCTGGAACGCGTGCGCGCCCTACGCGAGCGAGGCGTGATCAAGGGCTACCACGCGAACGTGGACCTGGCCGCCCTGAACCGCCCGGTCCAGGCCTTCGTAGCCGCCCGCCTGCGCCCGATGAGCCGCGTGGTGATCGACAACTTCAAGGCGGCCATCGGCGCCCTCCCCGAAGTGACCGCGATGTACGTGGTGGCGGGCGACGACGACTTCCTCATCCACTTGGCCGTGCAGGACCTGGAACACCTGCACGCCTTCCTCATCGACCGCCTGAGCGAACGCCGTGAGGTCATCAGCTTCCGCAGCTCGGTGATCTACGAGAGCATCCGAAATCCCGTGCTCACCGAGCTGCCGGGCTGAACTCGTGGAACTACACCCGGCTGCGCCGAACGGGTGGATGAGGGCTGCGCAGGTAACAAGTCCTCCCTCGTTGCCGAACTACGGCTTGATTCGTTTTAACAGAACCGTCAGCGAGGTGGCTTGGTGTCGTCCGAGGAAAGCTGGCACGCGGCGCGGTTGATTCCCACGTCGGGCATCAACGGCGCGGATGAACAAGAACGTCGGGCGACCTCCGCATTGCTGGCGGTGATGTCCGCCGTGCGCGAATTCGGCCGAGCTCTGACGCAGCCGCTGGGCGCGCCCGCCGCATCGGTGCAGACGTTCATCGAGGTGCCGTTCGAACTTGACGGCCGCAAGCTCATCCCCGACGGATTGATCCGGGTGGTGCGCGGGCAGCGTTCGTGGACCGCGTTGGTCGAAGTGAAGACCGGTGCGAACGAATTGCAGGCCGAACAGCTCGACAACTACCTGGACGTCGCCCGGGACCGCGGTTTCGACGCGGTGATCACCATCTCGAACGAGATCCCGGCGCTCCCGGGCCAGCACCCGACGGCGGTCGACCGGCGGAAGCTGAAGAAGGTCGCCCTGCACCACTGGTCGTGGACCGAGGTGCTGTGCGAAGCCGTGATGCAGAAGGAGCACCGGGGCGTGGCGGACGCCGACCAGGCCTGGATCCTCGGCGAGCTGATCCGGTACCTGGAACACCCGCGATCAGGCGCGATGGCGTTCGAGGACATGGGTGCGGCGTGGGTTCCGCTGCGGGAGTCCATCCAGGCCGGGACGCTGCGCGCGACCGACAAGACCGCCCCTGAAGTCGCGTTGCGCTTCGACGCGCTGGTGCGGTTCGCGTGCCTCCAGCTCGGTCGCAGGCTGGGCGCGGAGGTGATGCCGGCGCTGACCCGGAAGGAGCTCGCCGAGCCGCAGACGCGGGTCGCCAAGCAGGTCGGCCAGCTCGTCGCCGAGGGGCGGTTGACCGCGGGCATCCACATTCCCGGCACGGTCGGTGTGCTCCAGGTGACGGCGGACCTGCGCGCCGGACAGGTCGCGTGCCACGTCGACCTGGACGGGCCACGGGAAGGCAGGCCCACGACCCGCGTCAACTGGCTGGTGCGGCAGTTGAAGGACGCGCCGGACACCGTTCGCCTGGAGGCTTTCGCATTGCACGGCCGAGGCGCGGGCGCATCGGAACTGATGCGCACCGTCAAGGAGAACCCGATGGTTCTGGTGGTGGACCCCGCGAAGGAGATCCGCGGATTCCGGGTCGCCAACTCGGCCGTTCTGGGCAGCAAGCGCGGAACCGGGAGGAATTCGTTCATCGATTCCGTGCTCGCCGCCGTGACGGGTTTCTACGAAGAGGTCGTGCAGAACCTCAAGCCGTGGGCAGCGGCGCCGCCGCGGATCCGGCCGGAGGAAGCGTTCGCGCCGCCGGTAGAGGTTCCTCCGGCCCTCGTCTCCACCGCGCCGTCCTCGCAGGACGGGCCCGAGGTCAATTCCAGGACGGAAGCCATTTCTGAGCGTCCCACGTTTCCGGGGTGATCGGTATGCCGTTGAGGATCGGCCACAGCCACACGAAGTTGGCCACGACCAGGCCCACGTAGAGCGCCACGGCGAGCAGGCCGGTGCCGCGGCGTTCCTTGCCGTCCGTCCGCTTCCCCAGCATCTCGCCCAACGCCAACGCGATGCCCAGCACCAGGAACGGCGCCATCGGCGTCACGTAGAAGAAGTACATCTGCCGGTCGATGTTCAGGAACCACGGCAGGAAGCCCGCGCCGTACCCGACCAGCACCGCCGCGTAACGCCAGTCCAGCCGGGTGATCGCCTGCCACAGCGCCCACGCCAGCATCGGGAACGCCAGCCACCACATCGCGGGCGTCCCGATCAGCATGATCGCGCCCACGCACGTCGCCCCGCCGCAGCCCTGCACCGCGCCCTCGAAGTAGTAGAGCATCGGCCGCAGGCCCATCGGCCACGTCCACGGCTTCGACTCCCACGGGTGCTTGTTCGTCTCCGACGTCACGAGTTCGGTGTGGAAGTTGTAGACGTTGGTGCTGTAGTACCAGAGCGCCCGCAACGGGTCGGGGACCCACGAGTCGTCCGGCAGCTTCCCGCCGACCACGTGCCGGTCGATCGCCGTCTCCGACGCGAACCACGCCCACCACGTCGCCAGGTACGCCAGGACCGGGATCACCAGCAGCGCGAACAGCGACGGCAGCAGGTCCTTCGCGAACGACCCCAGCCACGGCCGCTCCACCCCGGCGGCACGGCGGGCGGTGGCGCTCCAGAGCACCGACAGCACGCCGAAGAACGCGATGTACCAGAGGCCGGACCACTTCACGCCGCACGCCAGACCCAGCGCGACGCCACCGGCGAACCGCCACCAGCGGAAGCCCAGCCACGGGCCCAGCGGCGAGGTCGTCGCCCAGCCCTCGCGCACCGCGACGGCCAGCCGTGACCGCACCTGGTCCCGGTCCACCACCAGGCACGCGAACGCCACCACCACGAAGAACGCCAGGAAGATGTCCAGCATCCCCATCCGCGACTGCACGTGGCTCACGCCGTCCGCGATCAGCAGCACACCGGCGATCGCGCCGATCAGGTCGGACCGCGTCAGCCGCCGGGCGATTCGCACCACCAGCAGGATCGTCAACGTGCCCACGACCGCCGACGCGAACCGCCAGCCCACGCCGTCGTAGCCGAACAGCCACTCGCCGACCGCGATCAACTGCTTGCCCAGCGGCGGGTGGACGATCAGCTCGTAGCCGGGGTTGTCCTCGTACCCGCCGTTGCGCAACACCCCCGCGCCCTGCGGCACGTAGTGCTTCTCGTCGAAGATCGGGGTGCCCTTGTCGGTCGGGAACCCGAGGTTCCAGAACCGGACCACGCCGCCGATCAGGGCCACGGTCAGCGTGATGAGCCAGCCCCGCAGGGCGTTGCTCAGGGGGCCGGGTTCGAGCTGGCGTGCCCGCTCTTCGCGGTCGTTGCCCGGAGGAGGGCTCGCCGGCGGAACCTCGCCGGCCTCGACCACGTCGTCTGCGGACTGCGGTGCGATCAGGCTCACGTCGCCGATCGTAGGGTGAGAGGTGTGAGACCTGTATCTGGATCAGGCCGTTTGGTGCTGGCCGCTACTCCGCTCGGTGACGTCCGGGACGCTTCGGCGCGCCTGGTGGACGCCTTGGGGACGGCCGAAGTGATCGCGGCGGAGGACACCCGGAGACTTCGGTCGTTGGCGTCGGCGCTGGGGGTGACCCTGTCGGGGCGGGTCGTCAGCTTCTACGACCAGGTCGAGACGGCCCGGCTGCCGAAGCTGCTGGAGGCCCTGCACGAGGGGCAGACGGTGGTGCTGGTGACCGACGCCGGCATGCCCAGCGTGTCCGACCCCGGCTACCGGCTCGTGGCGGCGTGCGTGGCGGAGGACATCCGCGTCACGTGCCTGCCCGGGCCGTCCGCCGTGACGACCGCGCTGGCGTTGTCGGGGCTGCCGTCGGACCGCTTCTGCTTCGACGGCTTCCCGCCGCGCAAGCAGGGTGAGCGGCTCCGGTGGTTCGCGGCGTTGGCGACCGAGCCCCGGACGTGCGTCTTCTTCGAATCACCCCATCGGCTGGCGGACACCCTCGCCGACGCCGCTTCGGTGTTGGGCAACGACCGGCGGGCGGCGGTGTGCCGGGAGTTGACCAAGACGTATGAGGAGGTCAAGCGGGGCGGGCTCGGCGAGCTGGCCGAGTGGGCGGCCGAGGGGGTGCGGGGTGAGATCACGGTGGTGCTGGCGCCCGCCGAGACCCGCGACACGCCGCCGATGGAGACGCTGGTCGCCGAGGTGAAGCAGCGGGTGGCCGCCGGGGAACGGACCAAGACGGCGGCGGCGGAGGTCGCGGAGGCGGCGGGCGTGAGCAAGAAGGCCCTCTACGACGCGGTGATCAGCAAGGGCTGAGCTGGGCGGTTCGTACGGTGGACGAAGTCCCGCTCGCCGCGACTGCGTGCTCCGAACCAGCACGCCGGTGTCCGGGATCGGTCGTGCGACGGACGTTCGAGGGGACGTGCACCCGTCCGGGTGGGTGACGTCTCCGGCCGGCGCTGACCTGCCCGACCCGCGAAAACCCGCTGGAACCACCTCCGTAGGCTTGGCCCATGAGTGCCTCCGTGCTGACCGCGGTGGCGTGGCCCTACGCCAACGGCCCCCGCCACATCGGTCACGTCTCCGGTTTCGGTGTCCCCTCCGACGTGTTCTCCCGCTACATGCGCATGTCGGGCAACCGGGTGCTGATGGTCTCCGGCTCGGACGAGCACGGCACGCCCATCTCGGTCCAGGCCGAGAAGGAGGGCATGTCCACCCGAGAGCTCGTGGACAAGTACCACCGGGTCATCGCGAACGACCTGCACGGCCTCGGCCTGTCCTACGACCTGTTCACCCGGACCACCACCGGCAACCACTACAAAGTGGTCCAGGAGCTGTTCCTCGCCCTCTGGCGCAACGGCTACGTCATCCCCAAGACCGAGATGGGCGCGATCAGCCCGTCCACCGGCCGCACCCTGCCCGACCGCTACATCGAGGGCACCTGCCCGATCTGCGGCTACGACGGCGCCCGCGGCGACCAGTGCGACAACTGCGGCAACCAGCTCGACCCCATCGACCTGAAGAACCCGCGCTCCCGCATCAACGGCGAGGTGCCGAAGTTCGTCGAGACCGAGCACCTGTTCCTCGACCTCCCGCAGTTCATCGACGCGCTCGGCGGCTGGTTCCAGACCCGCACCGAGTGGCGCCCGAACGTGCTCAAGTTCAGCCAGAACCTCATCGCCGACCTGCGTCCGCGCGCCATCACCCGCGACCTGGACTGGGGCATCCCCATCCCGCTCGACGGCTGGAGCGAGCAGCCGATGAAGCGCTTCTACGTGTGGTTCGACGCGGTCATCGGCTACCTCAGCGCGTCGGTCGAGTGGGCCCGCCGGTCGGGGAACCCGGACGCCTGGAAGGAGTTCTGGACCGGCGACGCCCAGGGCTACTACTTCATGGGCAAGGACAACATCGTCTTCCACTCGCTGATCTGGCCCTCCCTGCTCCTCGGGCAGAACGGCCAGGGCGCGAAGGGCGGGCAGCCGGGCGCGTTCGGCGCGCTGAACCTGCCCACCGAAGTGGTGTCGAGCGAGTTCCTCACCATGAGCGGCTCGAAGTTCTCCACCTCGCGCGGCACGGTCATCTACGTGACGGACTTCCTGAAGGAGTTCGGCCCGGACGCGCTGCGCTACTTCATCTCGGTCGCCGGCCCGGAGAACCAGGACACCGACTTCACCTGGGACGAGTTCGTCCGCCGGACCAACTTCGAGCTGGCCAACGAGTGGGGCAACCTGGTCAACCGGTCGATCTCGATGGCGCACAAGAACGTGGGCGCGATCCCGAAGCCGACCAACCCCACCCAGGCCGACCACGAGCTGCTCGAACTGAGCCGCAAGGCGTTCGACGTGGTGGGCGCGAACCTGCGCCGCTCGCGGTTCAAGCAGGCGTCCGGCGAGGCGATGAAGGTCGTCGGCGCGGCCAACCGCTACCTGTCCGACCAGGAGCCGTGGAAGCTCAAGGACGACCCGGAGCGCCGCGACACCGTGCTGCACACCGCGTTGCAGGTCGTTCAGGACGCGAACGCCCTCCTCACCCCGTTCCTGCCGCACTCGGCGCAGAAGGTGCACGAGGCGTTGGGCGGCACGGGCGTGTGGGCGGCGCAGCCGGAGATCACCGAGGTCGAGGACCTGGACGTGCCGGACCGCGGGTACCCGGTGCTGACCGGCGACTACGCGGGCGAGCAGGCGACGTGGGCGTCCACGCCCATCGAGGTGGGCCGGCCGCTGGCCAAGCCCGCGCCGCTGTTCGCCAAGCTCGACCCGGAGCTGGGCGAGACCGGCCCCGAGTGGGCCCCGATCGTCAAGTAGTCCCAGCCGGATGACGAAACGCCGTGGCGAACGGCCACCGGTCCCGGAGACCCTTCCGGCGCCGGTGGTCGACGCCCACACCCACCTGGACGCGTGCGGCGCGGAGACGCCCGAACAGGTCCGCGAGATCCTGGACCGGGCCGCGCAGGCCGGCGTCGACCGCGTGATCACCGTCGCGGACGACCTGAAGTCCGCGCACTGGGCCGCCGAAGCCGCCACCTGGGACGACCGGGTGTTCGCCGCAGTCGCCCTGCACCCGACCCGCACGTCCACGTTCGGCGAGGCGGAGCAGACCGAGCTGGCGAAGCTCGCGGAGCGGCCGAGGGTCGTCGCGATCGGCGAGACCGGTCTGGACTACTACTGGGACTACGCCCCGAAAAGCGCCCAGCACGAGGCGTTCCGGTGGCACATCGACCTCGCCAAGCGGGTCGGCAAGGCGTTGATGATCCACGACCGGGACGCGCACGACGACATCCTCGATGTGCTGGACACCGAAGGCGCGCCGTCCACAGTGGTCTTCCACTGCTTCTCCGGCGACCTCTCCTTCGCGCGCGCGTGCGTGGAGCGCGGTTTCGTGCTGTCGTTCGCGGGCGCGGTGACGTTCCGCAACGCCCAAGCCCTCAGGGAAGCCGCCCGCTGGGTGCCGGAAGACCACATCCTGGTCGAGACGGACGCGCCGTTCCTGACCCCTCACCCGTACCGGGGTCGCCCGAACGAACCGTATTGCGCGAACTACACGCTCCGGGACTTGGCGACACTGCGTGACGTAGATCCGGCCGATCTTGCGTCAAAGATCACCCGAACCGCCGAACGGACCTTCGGTCTTCGTGACGTGGCGGAGTCGTAATCCTCCTTACGACGAATGGCGGACACACTTGCTCCGCTAACGGAGTGGCTGAGGTCACAACGTTTCCGAGGGTGTTTGCACAACCCCCGGACACCCGTTACGGTCCCGTGACCGTGCCCCGAGTTCCAATTCGGGGCGCACCCGCAGTCGGGGCGGGTCACATAGACACCAGAAGCGAGAAGACGAGCGGACGCACAGGAGTTGCCGGAGATCACCAGCTGACCACCGACATCGAACGTGCGCGTAGCCGGACTTCGCGCCTTCAGGAGGTATGGCACCCCGTGAACTCGTTCAACGAGGACACCGACTGGTTTACGCCCGTGCAGGTGGCGCCGACAGGCGTCGACGTCCTGGACAGACCCGGACCGCCGTCCGAGTGGGACACCGCGGTGTTCGCCATCACGCCGGACGACGTGCTCGACGTGCTCGGCCCGGACGCGGACGAACTGCTGGCCGGCGCGAACGTCGACGTCGACGAGCTGATCCGGCTGATCAACGCCGAGACCACGCTCCTCCCCCCGATCATCATCCCCGACGAGGTCTCCCAGGACCGGGTCGCGAGCGGCTTGGCGGCAGAGCTGCCGAGCGCCCCGCCCGCCGCGCTGGTCGAGGCCGCGGGGAAGTGGAAGCGCCGCTTCCTGAAGGCCGCGGTCCTCACCGTGCTGGTGACCGTCTCCGGCGGTGGCGCCACCGCGATCGCGATGGACAAGTCCGTCACGGTCGACGTCGACGGCGAAGCCAAGACCGTCCGGACCTACGAGTCCACCGTGGGTGAGATCCTCGCCGACGAGGGCATCACGATCGGCGATCACGACGTGCTCAGCCCGTCACCCCAGACGAAGGTCAGCGACGGCGGGAAGATCTCGCTGGACCGCGGCCGGCTGGTGAAGATGACGGTCGACGGCGAGCAGCGCGAGGGCTGGGTCCGCTCGGTCACCGTGGACGAGGCGCTGGACCAGCTCCAGGTGCCCGACGAAGGCGCGTGGGTCTCCCACGACCGCGGCATGGACGTGCCGCTCCAGGGCATCGCGCTGGAGGTCAAGAGCCTCAAGACCGTCACGGTCTACGACGGCGGCAACGCGCCCCGGCAGCTGCAGACCACGGCGGTGACCGTGGACGAGCTGATGAAGGCCGAGAACCTGTCGCTCGGGCCGGACGACAAGCTCGAAACGGCGCTGGACCTCAAGGTCACGAACGGCGCCGAGGTGCACATCACCCGCACCGGCGTGTCGGTGATCAACGCGACGGAGGCCATCCAGCCGCCCGTCGAGGAGATCAAAGACGACACGATGATGAAGGGCCAGAAAGAGGTCCTGGAGCCGGGTGTGCCCGGTGAGCAGATCGTCACCTACCGCGTCACGGTGAAGAACGGCGCCGAGATCGGCCGCGAGAAGCTGGGCGCGAAGGTCACCAAGGAGCCGGTCGCCAAGAAGGTCAAGGTCGGCACCAAGCTGCCGCCCGACGGCGAGGTGTGGGACCGGCTGGCCAACTGCGAGGCCACCGGCAACTGGGCCATCAACACCGGCAACGGCTACTACGGCGGCCTCCAGTTCAACAAGGGCACGTGGGACGCCTACGGCGGCAGCCAGTACGCCGCGTACCCGCACCAGGCCTCGCGTGAGCAGCAGATCGCGATCGCGACCAAGCTCCGCGACGCCCGCGGCGGCTACTCCGCCTGGCCCCACTGCCAGCAAAAGCTCGGCTTGCCGTAAGAATGCGTTTGTGACTGAGGATTCGATGTCGGCCGGGTCGGGGAGTTCGCTCCTCGGCCCGGCCGATGTCCGTCGGCTGGCGGCCGAGCTGGACATCCGCCCCACCAAGAAGCTCGGCCAGAACTTCGTGCACGACCCCAACACGGTGCGGCGCATCGTGTCCGCGGCCGGGCTGCGCGCCGACGACGTGGTGCTGGAGGTCGGCCCCGGCCTGGGTTCGCTGACGTTGGCGTTGCTGCCGTCGTGCCGCGCGCTGGTGGCCGTGGAGATCGACGGGGTGCTGGCGGACCGCCTGCCGGTGACGGTGGCGGAGCGCGCGCCTGGGCTCGCCGACCGGTTGAGCGTGGTGCACGCCGATGCGATGCGCGTCACACCGTCCGACATGCCCGTGGAGCCGACCGCCCTCGTCGCGAACCTGCCCTACAACATCGCGGTGCCCGTGGTGCTGCACCTGCTGGCCGAGCTGCCGTCGTTGCGCACCGGGCTGGTGATGGTGCAGTCCGAGGTCGCCGACCGGATGGCCGCCGGACCGGGCAGCAAGGTCTACGGCGTGCCCAGCGTCAAACTCGCCTGGTACGCGGACGCGCGGCGGGCCGGTCCGGTGCCGCGCTCGGTGTTCTGGCCGGTTCCCAACGTGGACTCCGCGCTGGTCGCGTTCGAACGTCACCCACCGCTGTCCACTGTGGATCAGAAACAGCTGTTCTCGTTGGTGGACGCGGCTTTCGCGCAGCGGCGCAAGATGCTCCGGGGCGCGTTGTCCGGTTGGGCCGGTTCGGCGGCCGAGGCGCAGCGCTTGCTCGTCGAGGCGGGCGTCGATCCGGCGGTGCGCGGCGAACAACTGGACGTCAGGGACTTCATCCGGATAGCCGAGGCCGCTGCCGCTCGATAGACGATGATCTTTCGGCCGAAAGTGTGATTTGCCGGACGATCCCGTTTCAGGCTTGCGTCGATCGGGTCTCGTCAGGTCTACTCGTGTTGCCATCCCGAGCGGCTGAGAGACCTGGCTCTACGACGCCGCAGCAACCACCCCTCCACGGGGGCAGGTGCTTCCGCCAGGATCGATGGAGGATCACGTGCCCAGGATGCGAATGCTCACCCGCCGGCGGGTAGTCGACCACGGCCGCCGCACGTCTTCGGCCTGTCGCAGCTCCTCCTAGCCCTAGGCGCTTTCGAATCTCCCTGCGTCCTTCCGCGGGACACCCTTCTGAGCTGAGCCGCCGGTCCGGCACGCCCTGAGCGTGCCCGGCCGCATGCAGTCGTGGAGCGAAACGTGATCACTGTCGAGAACCTCACCAAGACCTTCCCCGGGAGTACCGGGCAGGTTCGCGCGCTGGACGGCGTGAACCTGGACGTCGCCGCGGGCACCGTCCTCGGCGTCGTCGGCCCCAGCGGTTCGGGCAAGTCCACGCTCGCCCGGTGCGTCGGGCTGCTGGAGCGCCCGGACAGCGGCTCGATCCGCGTCGACGGCACCGACCTCGTCTCGCTCGACGGCATCGCGCTGCGTGCCGCCCGCCGGCAGATCGGCGTTGTGCCGCAAGGGGATTCCCTGCTCCGCCAGCGCACCGCCGCGGGCAACGTCGCGCTGCCGCTTGAGGCCGCGGGCGTCGCCGGGCCGCAGCGCCGCAACCGCGTCGCCGAACTCCTCGACCTGGTCGGCCTGACCGACAAGGCGGGCTCGTACCCCGACCAGCTGTCCGGTGGCCAGCGCCAGCGGATCGCGGTCGCCCGCGCGCTCGCCGCGTCGCCATCCGTGCTGTTGGCCGACGAGCCGACGTCCGCGCTCGACCCCGACACCACCGGCTCGGTGCTCGCCGTGCTGGACCGCGCGCGGGCCGAGCTGGGCGTCACGGTGCTCGTGGTCACGCACGACATGGGCGTGGTCCGGCGGATTTGCGACGACGTCGCGGTGCTGGAGAACGGCCGGGTCGTGGAGCACGGCAAGGTGCTCGACCTGGTGTCGGACGCCGCGAGCCGCACGGCCTCGTCGCTGCTGCCCGCCGTGGACCAGAACCCGGCGCTTGAGGGTTCGTTCGACCGGGTGGCGGACATCGTGCTGGTCGGCTTCGCGGCCGTCGGCGCGCTGCTGCCCGAGGCGACCAGCCGGTTCGGCGTCGACCTGAACCTGTTGGGCGGCGGCCTGACCAGGCTGGGGGAGACCCCGGTCGCGCGGTTCCGGGTCGGGCTGAAGGGCGAGCGCGCGGACTCGGCGCTGGAGTGGATCTCGGAGGCGGGCGGCTCGGTGCGGCGGACCCTGTCGGGTCCCCAGGGAGTAGCTGCGTGAGGTCTGCGACACCCTGGTCGGAGGTCTTCGACCAACTGCTCGTGGCTACCGGCGAGACGTTGTACATGGTGGTGGTCTCGACCGTCATCGCGGTTCTGCTCGGCACACCCGTCGGCATCTGGCTCCAGCTCACCGCTCCCGGTGGGCTGAGGCCGCGGCCGGTGCTCCACAAGGTCCTCGGGTTCGTGGTGGACCTCGGCCGTTCCATGCCGTTCCTGGTGCTGCTGGTCGTGCTCACGTCGTTGACGAGGCTGTTGCTCAGCAGCACGATCGGGCCCACGGCGGCGATCGTGCCGCTGTCGGTCGGCGCGATCCCGTTCGTCGGCAGGCTGGTGCAGAACGTGCTGTCCGAGGTGCACGTGTCGGTGGTGGAGGCCGCCGTCACGACCGGGTCGTCCACGCTGCGGATCGTGCGCAGCGTGCTGCTCCGCGAGTCGGCTCCCGCCCTGGTCAACGCCGTCGGCGTGACCGCGATCGCGTTGCTCGGCTACTCGGCGATGGCCGGTGTGGTCGGTGGCGGCGGTCTCGGCGACCTCGCCGTGCGGATGGGCTACCAGCGGTTCAACGACCGTTATCTGTGGAGCACGGTCGTCGTGCTGGCCGTCATCGCCACCGCGATCCAGCTCGTCACCAACCGTGTCGCGCGCGGCGTCGACCGCCGTCGCACCACTTCTGTCTGATTTCTTTCTGTCTGAATTTTCGTAGTAGGACTCTCCCAAAAGGAACGACATGCGTATTCGTGCTGCCCTCGTCGCCGTGCTGCTGACCGCAGTGGGCTGCGGAAGTGGCGACACCGGCGCCGCCTCGGACCCGAACGCGGCCCTGAGGATCGGCGTCAGCCCTGTTCCGCACGCGCAGGTGCTGCGGTACGTGGCGGACAACCTGGCCGCGTCGAAGGGCTTGAAGGTCGAGGTCGTGGAGTTCACCGACTACGTGCAGCCGAACACCGCGCTGGTGGACGGTTCGCTGGACGGGAACTACTTCCAGACCGTGCCGTACCTGGACACGTTCAAGGCCGAGAGCGGCGCGGCGCTGGAGTGGATCGGCCCCGTGCACATCGAGCCGCTCGGCGTGTACTCGAAGAAGCACAAGGCGTTGGCCGACCTGCCGTCCGGTGCGCGGGTGGCCGTGGCGAACGACGCGACGAACGAGGCGCGCGGGCTGAAGCTGCTCCAGGACAACGGCCTGATCAAGGTGAAGCCGGGCACGGAGAAGACGGCGACGATCCGGGACATCGCGGAGAACCCGCGTGGTCTGGAGTTCGTGGAGCTGGAGGCGGCGCAGCTGCCCCGGTCGCTGGACGACACCGATGCGGCTGTGGTCAATGGCAACTACGCCATCGACGCCGGCCTCAAGCCCGCGTCGGACGCGTTGGCGCTGGAGCGTGCCGAGGGCAACCCGAACGCGAACGGGCTGGTGACGCGGGTCGAGCTGAAGGACGACCAGCGGGTGAAGGACCTGCTCGCACTGCTCCAGTCGCAGGAGGTCAAGGACTACATCAAGGAGACGTTCTCGGGCTCCGTGCTCGCCGTCTGACGCTTCGGCCGGCTCGATGTTCGGCCGGACGTCCGCCGGTCCGGTCCGCCGGTCCGGCGCTCTGGTGGTCCGGCGGTTCGGCCGCCATCGGCCGGAATCGCTTTCGCAGGGGTCCTCGCCAAGGGGACCCCTGCTTTGATCTTGCCGGCTTTGGTCGGCGGAGGCGCGGGGTCGGCACTGGGCTGTGGACAACTCGTGGACCTGTGGACAACTGTGGGCGGTCGGTCGGCGGCAGCGGTAAGAATAGTGTTCAGCACCAGGTCAGGGGTCGGTAGGAGCGGGCTACCCGGAAACGCCCGTACGCTTCATGGCGTGCTCGCTGTCGTCCCACCCCCGGTCACCGTCCGCGTCCCGGCCAAGGTCAACCTGCACCTGGCTGTAGGCGATCTTCGCTCGGACGGCTACCACGACCTCGTGACGATCTTCCAGGCCTTGTCGCTGACCGACGAGGTCACCGTCGCCATCGCCGACGACCCCGGGGTCGAGGTGCACGGCGAAGGCGCCGACGCCGTGCCCACCGGCGCGTCCAACCTCGCCTGGCGGGCGGTGCGGGTGCTGGCCGAGCACGTCGGCCGCGACCCCGACGACCCGAAGGTCCGGGTCGTGATCCGCAAGGCCATCCCGGTCGCCGGCGGCATGGCGGGCGGCAGCGCGGACGCGGCGGCGACGCTCGTCGGGCTGGCCTCCCTCTGGCGGCTGGAGATCAGCCGGGACGACCTGGCCACGCTGGCGGGCAAGATCGGCGCGGACGTCCCGTTCGGCATCTACGGCGGCACCGCGTTGGGCACCGACCGGGGCGACAGGATCGTCCCCGTGCTGTCCCGTCACACGTTCCACTGGGTGCTCGCGTTCGACCGGCGCGGCCTGCCCACGCCCGAGGTGTTCGACGAGCTGGACCGGCTGCGCGCGGACGGCGATCCGCCTCGGGTCGGTGAGGCGGAGGCCGTGCTGGAAGGCCTGGCGTCCGGCGACCCGCGTCAGCTCGCGCTGCTGCTGGGCAACGACCTTCAGGCCGCCGCCGTGTCGCTGCGGCCCAACCTGCGCCGCACGTTGCGCGCGGGCGTGAACGCGGGCGCGTTGGCCGGCATGGTGTCCGGATCGGGGCCGACCTGCGCGTTCCTGTGCACCGACGGCGACGCGGCGGTGCGGGTGGCGGCCGAACTGGCGGGCGCGGGTGTGTGCCGGACGGTGCGCGTGGCGCAGGGCCCGGTCCACGGCGCGCGCGTCATCGGCACCGAAGAGGCACCCCGGCCGATCCCGCCCGAGGTGCACGCGTGACCTACTCGTCGTTCTTCTTGGCCGACAGCAGCACCTCGGTGTCGCAGGGGACGACCTGCCCGGCGGCCGGGGTCTGCGCGGTCGTGGTCCAGTTCCGGTCCAGGGCCAGCACTCGCCCCTGACCGGTGGCATCCTGTTCACGGAGCTTGTAGAGGCCCGCGGCCTGCATGGTGTCCTGCGCGGTCTGGTGGATCATGCCGACGACGTTCGGGACGGTGCAGGTCTTCCCGGCCGGCGCGGGCGTCGTGGCTGCCGGTTCGGTAGCTGCCGGTGCTGTGGCCGCCGGTTCAGTGGCCGCCGGTTCAGTGGCTGCCGGTGTTGTGGCGGCGGGCACGGTGACCGTCGTGGTGGCCGGCGGTGTGGTGCCACACCCCGCGACCACCAGGGCCGTCAACGCGCCGGCGACCCACTTCAGCTGTGACATCGGACTCCCTGGCTCGGTTACAGGCGGTACGTCGAGTCGGGGCGGACCGTCGTTACCGGCGCGGTAGCTAGGCTGGCGTACTGCGCATACCCCTGTCTCTCGATGAAGGTGCTGGTACATGGCCAACTTGGTCAACTTGGAGGCTGTCTCCAAGTCGTTCGGCGTGCGTCCCCTACTCGACGGCGTGTCCTTGGGCGTCGGCGAAGGCGACCGCATCGGCGTCGTGGGCCTCAACGGCGGCGGCAAGACGACGCTGCTGGAGGTCCTGGCCGGGCTCGCCGAACCGGACGAGGGGCGGGTCAGCCAGAACCGTGGGCTGCGGATGGCGGTCGTCACGCAGCGCACCGAACTGGCCGAGGGCTCGACCGTGCGAAACGCCGTGATCGACCCGCTCGGGTTCGACGCCGAGCACGAGTGGGCGGCCGACGCGCGGGTGCGGTCCATCCTCGACGGTCTCGGCATCACCGGGTTCGGGCTGGACTCGCCGGTGGGCACGATGTCCGGTGGCGAGCGGCGGCGGGTGGCGCTGGCGGCGGCGTTGGTGCAGGACCTGGACCTGGTCGTGCTGGACGAGCCGACCAACCACCTGGACGTCGAGGGTGTGCGGTGGCTGGCCGAGCACCTGCTGGCCCGGCGCACGGCGCTCGTCGTGGTGACACACGACCGGTGGTTTTTGGATACTGTATGCAGCCGCACGTGGGAAGTCGTCAACGGCAAGGTCGAGCAGTACGAGGGCGGCTACGCGGACTGGATCTTCGCCCGCGCCGAGCGCGCCCGGCTGGCCGACACGGTCGAGGAGAAGCGCCGCAACCTGGCCCGCAAGGAGCTGGCGTGGCTGCGCCGCGGCGCGCCCGCCCGCACGTCCAAGCCCCGCTACCGGATCGAGGCCGCGGAAGAGCTGATCTCCGACGTGCCGCCACCGCGTGACTCGGTCGAGCTGATGGCGTTCGCCAAGCGCCGGCTCGGGCGCACGGTGCTGGAGCTGGAGGACGCGACGCTGACCGTGCCCGGCCGGACGCTGGTGCGCGACCTGACGTGGCGGATCGGGCCGGGCGACCGGGTCGGGATCGTCGGCGTGAACGGCTCGGGCAAGACGTCGCTGCTGAAGGCGTTGGCCGGTGAGCGCGAGCTGGAGACCGGTCGGCGGATCCAGGGCCAGACGGTGAAGCTCGCGCACCTGAGCCAGGAGCTGCACGACCTGGACGGGTCGATGCGCGTGCTGGAGGCCGTGGAGGAGATCGCGCGGCGGGTGGTGCTGGGCAAGCAGGAGATGTCCGCGTCGCAGCTGGCCGAGCGGTTCGGGTTCTCGTCGCAGAAGCAGTGGACGCCGGTCGGCGACCTGTCCGGTGGTGAGCGGCGGCGGTTGCAGCTGTGCCGGCTGCTGATGGCCGAGCCGAACGTGCTGCTGCTGGACGAGCCGACGAACGACCTGGACATCGACACGTTGCAGCAGCTCGAAGACCTGCTGGACTCGTGGCCGGGGACGTTGGTGGTGATCTCGCACGACCGGTACCTGGTGGAGCGGGTGTGCGACCAGGTGGTGGCGTTGTTCGGCGAGGGCGGGCTGACCGACCTGCCCGGCGGGATCGACGAGTACCTGCGGCGGCGGGACCGGCAGAAGGAGGCCGAGGCGGGGGCGCCCAAGGCGACTTTGTCGGCGTCGGCGGCGCCGTCGTCGGCCGCCGACCAGCGTGCGGCGCGCAAGGAGCTGTCGCGGCTGGAACGGCGGTTCGAGGCGTTGCAGAAGAAGGAAGCGCAGCTCCACGCGGCGTTGGCGGAGGCGTCCACCGATCCGGAGCGCCTGATGGCGTTGGACGCCGAGCTGAAGGCCGTCATGGTCGAGGTGGAGAGCGTCGAGACCCAGTGGCTGGCCGCAGCCGAGAACGCCGAAGGCTGACCCACCCACCCACCCACCCGCGAGTCGAACCCCCAGGCCCCGCGTGTCGAACACTCAGGCCCCGTGAGTCCTACGTTCAGGACCCGTGAGTCCTACGTTCGGAACCCCCGAATTCAACGCTCAGTACAAGATCGTTTGTTCTGAGCGTTGAACTCGGGGGTCCTGAACGTAGGACACGGTGGTTCTGAAGGTACGACTCGCGCGTTCTGAACGTAGGACTCACGCGGGGGTTAGCGGCCTCGGCGGCGGAGTTCGGTGACGAGCAGGGGCATGAGCTCGTCGACGAACGCGCAGTCGTAGCCCTGGCCGGCGATCAAGGACGTGGCGAACTTCATCTCGGCCACCTCCGCCGAAGACGCGCCGACCATGCCGTCCAACGCGATGCCGACCTCCTCCAACATCCGGTCCACCTGCGACGTCCGGTACCCGCACTGCGCCGGCCCCGCCACCGGGATCTTGATCAGGCGCAGCTGCTTCCACGACGTGACCGGCGGCAGCGAGACGGGCCGCAGCGAACCGGGCCTCGGCGGGTCGTCGACCAGCTGCTTCTCCACCCGCGCCAGGAACGCGTCGACCTCGGTCTCGTCGTACCCGCGCCGACCGAACATCGGCCGGCTGAACCGGGCCTCACGCACCTCGCGCGCGGACAGGTCGTCCTGCCCCAGCAACGTGTTCTCGATCCGGTCCAGGAACTTGTCGACCTGGGTCTCGTGGTACCCGCGTCGACCGCGTGGCGGTTTCCCGAAGGCAGCGGTGCGGACGTCCCGGGCGGTCAACGGGCGGGTGCCAGGCCCCGGACGCGGGCGCACGGGCGGCAACACCGCGACCGGGCGCTCCAACGCCACCAGGGGCGAGCGCTCCAACGTCACCACGACCAGGTCGAGGAACGTGTCCACGTCGTCCTCGTCGTACCCGATCTGCCCGGGCGGGGCGTAGCTGAACTCGTGGTCCTGCACCTGCTGCGCGGTCAGGTGGTCCCGGCCCGCCAGCGTGTTCTCGATCCGGTCGAGGAACGCGTCGATCTCGCCCTCGTGGTACCCGCGGTTCCCCGGTCTCGGCTTGTGGAACCGCACCGCCCGCACGTCCTGCGGTGTCAGCCCGGCCGCCGCGGGACGCATCCCGGTCGACGTGGCGTGAGCGCCCTGAGCAGGTGCGGAGGCCTGCTGCCGCTGCGGCGTCGACCCGAGGGTGTCGGCGACGAGGTCCATGAACGCGTCGACCTCGATCGCGTGGTAACCGGGCCGGCCGGGTCTGAACCGCACCGTTCGCACGTCGTGCTCGGACACGTTGTCCCGGCCCAGCAAGGTTTCCTCGATGCGGTCGAGGAAGGAGTCCACCTGCCCCTCGTCGTACCCGGGCCGGCCCGGCGGCGGGCGGTGGAAGGCGACCTGCCGCAGATCCTGCGCGCCCAACAGCGGCGCCGGATGTGCCGGCAGGTGCGTGCGCGCGTCGAACCCGGTCACCCATTACCTCCTTCGTGTGCGTACCGGGGAGTATCGCCGGATGGTGGCCCGGTCGTTTCGCCCTATTGGCTCAATGCTTGGAAGATCGCTCTACCCTTGTCGACATGAGCCGGTTCGTGGACACGATGGTGGCAACCGCTTCGGGTGCCGGAGGACAGAAGCGGGGCATGACCACGGGGGAGCCGAACGCTCCCGTCCGCCGGTCGTGGGCGGAGGTGCACGAGCAGGCCACCCGCATGGCCGGCGCCCTCGTGGCCGACGGGGTCGCGCGGGGTGAGTCGGTCGCGGTCCTCGCCGGCGACCCGGCCGTGATCGCGCCCGCCGTGCAGGCCACGTGGCTGGTCGGCGGCAGCATGACCATGCTGCACCAGCCGACGGCCCGCACCGACCTGGCCGAGTGGGCCGCGGACACGCTGCGCGTGCTGCGCATGATCAACGCGAAGCTGGTGCTGCTCGGCGCGCCGTTCGACGCGCTGTCGGGCGTCCTGGACGAGCACGGCGTCGCCTACCGCAAGCTGGACGAGCTGAGCGGTGAGCCGCTGGAAGCGCCCGTCGACGTCGACGAGGACATGCCCGCGCTGCTCCAGCTCACCAGCGGATCCACTGCGGACCCGAAGGCCGTCCGCATCACGCACGGCAACCTGTGGTCCAACGCCAAAGCCATGGAGACGGCCGCCGAACTCGACCCGGAGACCGACCGGATGGTCTCCTGGCTGCCGCTGTTCCACGACATGGGGATGGTCGGCTTCCTGACCGTGCCCATGCTGTTCGGCATCGACCTGGTCAAGGTCACGCCGGTCGACTTCCTCACCCGGCCCACCCTGTGGCCGGACCTGATCAGCCGTTACCAGGGCACCATCACCGCCGCGCCGAACTTCGCCTACGCCTTCGCCGCCCGGCGGATGAAGGGCGTGGACGACGGTGCGTTCGACCTGTCGAAGCTGCGGATCGCGCTCAACGGCGCCGAGCCGATCGACCCGGTCGCGGTGAAGGCGTTCACCGACGCGGGCGAGCGGTTCGGGCTGCGGCCGGAGTGCGTGCTTTGCGCGTACGGCATGGCGGAGACGACGCTGGGCGTGGCGTTCGCGCCGGTGTTCACCGGCATCGCGGTCGACGTGGTGGACCCGGAGGAGCTGGAGGCGGGTCACCGTGCCGTGCCGGTGCCGGCGGACAGCCCCAACGCGCGGGCGTTCCCGCTGCTCGGGCCGCCGCTGCCGGGGCTGGAGGTGCAGGTGGTCGACTCCGAGGGCGCGGTGCTGGGCGAACGCGAGGTCGGGCAGCTGCGGGTGCGCGGTGAGGCCGTGACGCCCGGCTACCTCACCGTGGACGGCCCGCTGGACACCCAGGACGCCGACGGCTGGCTGGACACCGGTGACGAGGGTTATGTCGCGGACGGCCAGGTCGTCGTGTGCGGGCGGCGCAAGGACGTGATCATCATGGGCGGTCGCAACATCTACCCGACGGACATCGAGCGCGCGGCGGCGGCTGTCGAGGGTGTGCGTGCGGGCAACGCGATGGCCGTGCGGTTGGACGCGGGCACGCGGCGTGAGCGGTTCGCCGTGGTGGTCGAGTCGAAGCTGGCGGGCGAGGACGACGCGGTGCGGGCGTTGAGCAAGGAGATCAGCGCGCGGGTCATGGACGCGGTCAGCGTGCGCCCGTACTCGGTGGTCGTGCTGAAGCCCGGCAGCCTGCCCAAGACCCCGTCCGGCAAGCTCCGCCGCTCCGCCGCGGCCGCTCTGGTGCCCGCCGGCTGAGAGGTGACGGGCCGAGATGTCGCGCGCTGACTCGTCACGGGCTCGCATGCCACCGGCTGGCATGCCACCGGCTGAACGCGCGCTTCGGCACGTGGAGGCGCGGTCGACCGGAACACCGCTCGACCGCGCCTTGCGCGTCACCCTCCACTTCCACCCCGAACGAGTGGTCGCCGCCCTCGCCGGCACGGGGCGTTACGTGTCGCAGTTCGTCACCGGGACGGGCAACGGCGGGCTGACCGCGTTCGCCGGGGGTGACCGGTGGCGGTGGGAGAGCCGGATCTTCGGCGGCGCGTACGACGAGGCGTCACCGGAGGACCGGCCGGTGTACGGCGGGCTGAACTTCCGCCTCAGCCCGTACGGCGCGGCGCCGCGGTTCGGTTCGGCGCACCTGCGGCTCACCGAAGGCGCTCTGGCGCGCACCACGTTCTGCTACCCGGACAGCTTCCTGGAGCCCGAGCACTTCGGCACGGCGGACCGCATGGCGTTGATCGGGATCGCGCGGGCGGACGACCGCGACCCGCTGGACGACTACGTCGAGGCGCACGTCCACGGCCCGGTGTCGGTGGAGGCGGACGTGGAGGCGCTGGTGCTCGACCCGGGCTACCGCGGCACGGCGGTGGAGGAAGCCGCGTCACGCCTGCCGTGCGCGGTCGAGTGGCATCCGGGGTTCCGGCTGCACGTGGACCAGCTGCGGGGGCACGGCGACTACCGGGGACAGCGGTACGTCGACCTGGGGCTGGAGATCGCGGTGGACGGCGTGCTCACCCCGAAGGTCCTCGGCGACGTCCGTGACCGCCACGACCCGCAGGACCTGAAGAAGGTCTGGCACCTGCTGGCCCGCTTCGGTCGGTGAAGCCGTTCGGTGAAGCCCGATCAGCGGAAATTGTGCCCAGTGGAACTTGTTCTCAGTGGAACTTGTTCTGGGCGGCTTCCAGCCCGAGTTCGAGCAACGCCTCCACGGCGTCCGCCGCACGGTCGAGCTCGAAGGCCAGTTCCTTGCGCTCCACGAGCGAGAAGTCACGCAGCACGTAGTCGGCCGGGTCCATCCGGCCCGGCGGCCGGTCCACCCCGAACCGCACCCGGTGGTAGTCCTTGGTGCCCAGCGACTTGGTGATCGACCGGAGCCCGTTGTGCCCGTTCTCCCCGCCGCCGAGCTTCAGCCGCACCGTGCCGAACGGCAGGTCCAGCTCGTCGTGCACGACGATGATCGACGCGGGCGTCGCCTTGTAGAAGTTCGCCGTCCCCGCGACCGGCCCGCCGGAGGTGTTCATGTAGCCGCGCGGCTTGGCCAGCACGACCCGGCGCCCGGCCAACCGGCCTTCCAGCACCTCCGCGCCGCCTTTGTGCGCCTTGAACTTCCCGCCCACCCGCGAAGCCAGCTCGTCCAGCACCAGGAACCCGACGTTGTGCCGGTTGCCCTCGTACTTGGGGCCGGAGTTGCCCAGCCCGACGACCAGGGCCACGTCATCGACCACGGAACCGCAACTCCTGCTCAAGCTCGTCCAACAGGGCGTCCACCGCGCGCACCTGGTACCCGCGCCGCAGTCCGGACGTGGTGGTGAACCTGGTGTGGCGCACCTCGCTGGAGGTCATCCGCCCCCGGCCGTCCAGCGTCGCGGCGGCCCGACCGAGGAACGCGTCGACTTCGCCGCGATCGTAGCCGTTGGCGGACTTGGGGAGTTTCACCGCCATGAGGGCGTCCCCGGTCTGGAGGGTCGTCGGCGGCACGTGCCCGGACCGGAGCTGGTGCTCTGCAGCGGCCAGGAAGTCGTCCACGGCCCGCTGGTCGTACCCGCCCGCGATCTCGGTGAACACGATCGTCCGCACCTGGTCGGGGTGCAGCCGGGAGCGTCCGGCGAGGGCGTCGGCGATGCGCAGGAGGAACGCGTCCACCTGCGCCGGGTCGTAGCCCTTGCCGCGCTTGCGGGGGAACGTGGTGGAGCGCACCTGCGCCGGGGTGAGGAACGGGAACGGCACGCCACCCCAGCCGTGTGGCGGGGGAGGCGTGCCGTTCGAGTTGCCCGACGTGATGGGCTCAGCCTTCTTCGGTGGCCTCGGTGTCGGCGGCCTCGGCCTCGCCGCCGTCCATGTCGGCGGCCGTCGGCGCGGCGTTGATCGCGAGGACCATCGCGTCGCCGTCGGTCACCAGCGTGGTGCCGGCGGGCAGGATCAGGTCGGACGCGTGCACCTGGGTGCCCGCGCCGAGACCGGCGATGGAGTACTCCACCTGCTCGGGGATGTTCAGCGCGTCGGCCTCGACCTGCACCGAGGTGAGGTCCTGGGTGAGGAGGGTCGCCGCGGCGGCGTCGCCGGTGAGGACGATCGGCACCTCGACGGTGACCTTCTCACCCCGCTGCACGAGCAGCAGGTCGACGTGCTCGATGTAGTTCTTGATGGGGTGCGTGGTGACAGTCTTGGTCAGTGCCAGCTCGGTGGAGGACTCGATGTCCAGCGTGAGAACTGCGTTCTGACCGTGCTCGCGGACAACACGGGCGAACTCGAGCGCCGGCAGGGCCAGGTGCTTCGGGTCGGAACCGTGGCCGTAGAGCACCGCGGGGATCTTGCCGGCGCGGCGGGTGCGGCGGGCGGCGCCCTTGCCGAACTCGGTGCGCTGCTCTGCGGCGAGACGGACCTCGGACACGGTGGGGCTCTCCTAACGGTCTGGCCAGGTATACGTCGGCGGGTACGTCGGGCGGGGCGAAGCGGGGGTTGGCCTGCGGCGGCGGGCGGCGCGGAGGGTGAACACGCGCGGCATCACAACCGCCGCGTCGATCACGCCGAGCGTGATGCTCGCCCTCGCCGAGGCAACCTGAACAGTGTAGGACGACCCGCTCGACTAGGCCTAATCGGGGTTCGCTAGCGGGCCTGAACGCCCCCGCTCGCGCCGTCCTGAGCGTTGAATTCGGGGGTCCTGAACGTAGGACACGGTGGTCCTGAAGGTACGACTCACGGGTTCTGAACGTAGGACTCACGGGTTCTGAACGTAGGACTCACGCGGAACGACCGGGCGGCGGAAGGCCGGCCGGTCGTTCCGCGGGGCGTGGAGCGTCAGGCGTTGCCGTCGAAGAGCGAGGTGACGGAGCCGTCCTCGAAGACCTCCTGGATCACGCGGGCCAGGAGGGGTGCGATCGGCAGCACGGTCATCGCGTCGAACCGCTTCTCCGCCGGGATCGGCAGGGTGTCGGTGAACACGACCTCACGCGCGCCGCAGTTCTGGAGGCGCTCCACGGCCGGGCCGGACAGCACCGGGTGGGTGGCCGCGATGACCACGTCCGACGCGCCCTCGGCGAGCAGCTGGTCCACCGCCTTGGTGATGGTGCCGCCGGTGTCGATCATGTCGTCGATGACCACGCACAGCCGGCCCTCGACCTGGCCGACCACCCGGTTCGCCACGACCTCGTTCGGTCGCATCGGGTCGCGGGTCTTGTGGATGAACGCGATCGGCGTGCCGCCCAGCGTGTCCGCCCACTTCTCGGCCAGCTTGGTGCGGCCGGCGTCCGGCGAGACGACCGTCAGGTCACGCCCGGCGTACTTGCCCCGGATGTGCTCGGCCAGCAGCGGCATGGCCCAGAGGTGGTCCACCGGGCCGTCGAAGAAGCCCTGGATCTGCGACGTGTGCAGGTCGACCGACACCAGCCGGTCCGCGCCCGCGGTCTTGAACATGTCCGCGACCAGGCGTGCCGAGATCGGCTCGCGCCCGCGGTGCTTCTTGTCCTGCCGCGCGTACGGGTAGAACGGCATGATCACGGTGATCCGCTTCGCGGACGCCCGCTTCAGCGCGTCCACCATGATCAGCTGCTCCATGAGCCACTGGTTGATCGGCGCGCAGTGGGACTGGATGACGAAGGCGTCGCAACCGCGCACGCTTTCCTCGAATCGCACGAAGATCTCGCCGTTGGCGAAGTCGTACGCCGACTGCGGGGTGACCGAGACGTTGAGGTGCTTGGCCACCTGCTCGGTCAGCTCGGGATACGCGCGCCCGCCGAAGAGCATCAAATTCTTCTTGGGTGTCCCGGACATCGTGGGGTTCACGGTCAGCGCCCTTCTTCGGTTGTGCCTGCATTCTCGGGCGTCTGGGCACGTTCCGCCGCTTCGGCGGCGGCCGTGCCCGGCCTCCGGGAGACCACCCAGCCTTCGAGGTTCCGCTGCGGGCCGCCGGACACCGCCAGCGCCCCGGGCGGCACGTCACGCCGCACCACGGTCCCCGCACCGGTGTACGCGCCGTCCCCCACGGTGACCGGCGCGACGAACATGTTGTCCGAGCCCGTGCGGCAGTGCGACCCGATCACGGTCCGGTGCTTCTTCACACCGTCGTAGTTCACCGTGACGCTGGCCGCGCCGATGTTGGAGTGCTCGCCGATCGTGGTGTCGCCGATGTAGCTCAGGTGCGGCACCTTGCTGCCGACGCCGATGTCCGAGTTCTTGACCTCGACGAACCCGCCGATCTTGCCGTCCGCGCCGAGCCGCGTGCCCGGCCGCAGGTACGAGAACGGGCCGACGGACGCGCCCGCGCCGATCTCCGCGCCGGAGCCGTGCGTGCGGACCACGGAAGCGCCCGGCCCGATCACGCACGCGGACAGCGTGGTGTCCGGTCCGACGACCGCGCCCTCGCCGACCGTCGTGCCCGCGCGCAGCTGCACGCCCGGCTCGATCAGCACGTCGCGGTCGAGCCGCACGTCCGCGTCCAGCCACGTGCTGGCCGGGTCGACCACCGTGACGCCGGCCCGCATCGCCCGCTCCACCAGCCGGCGGTTCAGCTCCGCGCCCAGCCGGGCCAGCTGCACGCGGTCGTTCACGCCTTCGACCAGCCACTCGTCGGACGTCACCAGGGCGCCCACGCGCCGACCGTCGCCGCGCGCGATGGTCAGCACGTCGGTCAGGTACAGCTCGCCCTGGGCGTTGTCGGTGGACAGCCGGGAGAGCCCGTCGCGCAGCACGGCCGCGTCGAACGCGTACACCCCCGAGTTGATCTCGCTGATCTCCCGCTGCGCGGGTGTGGCGTCCTTCTGCTCCACGATCGCCTCGACCGAGCCGTCGGCCGAGCGCACGATCCGCCCGTACCCGGTGGGGTCGGCCACCACGGCGGTCAGCACGGTCACCGCGTTGCCCCGCCCGCCGTGCTCGGCCAGCAGCCCGAGCAATGTGTCGGAGTCGAGCAGCGGCACGTCGCCGTACGTCACCACGACCGTGCCGGACAGGTCGGCCGGAAGTTCGGCCAGGCCGCAGCCGACCGCGTGCCCGGTGCCCTTCTGCTCCTCCTGCACCGCCACGGTGACCTTGCGGTCCAGCGCGGTGGACACGTGGTCGAGGTGTTCGGCGACCGCCGCGCGGCCGTGGCCGACGACGACCGCGAGGTGGTCAGGGCCGGTCCCGGCGGCGGCACGCACGGCGTGCTCCACCAGGGATCGGCCGGCGATGCGGTGCAACACCTTCGGAGTGGCTGAGCGCATGCGGGTGCCTTCGCCCGCTGCGAGGACGATCGTGCTGACTGGGGTGGGGACACCCTCGAGCATCAGCGCTCTCCCTAGCTGAGTGCGTGCTTTCAGCGGGAGGGGCCTGGCTTCCCGCCAGGTGCTGATACTAAGCGTCTGAGGAAGGCTCGACTTCCACCGCGGCAACCTGGCAGCCACCCCGGCGTTTCGCCACGTACATCGCCGAGTCGGCCCGTGCCAGCGCCGCGTGCGCCGTCTCGCGCGGGCGCACGGAGATCACGCCCACGGACAGCGTCACCCCTCTGGACAGGTCGGATGGCAAGCCGGCGACGGCATCCACGGCCCGGCCGAGGGCCGCCTCGGCGGCGTGCAGCGGAGCGCCGGGCAGCAGCACGACGAACTCGTCGCCGCCGTACCGGGCCACCAGGTCGTCACCCCGCAACGCCTGCCGGAGTGTGCTCGCAATCACGCGCAGGACGTCGTCGCCCTCGGCGTGCGAGTGCTTGTCGTTGACCACCTTGAACCCGTCGAGGTCGACCAGGGCGATGGCCATCGGGTGGGTCTGCGCGCCGATCAGCCCGGCCAGCCGGTCGTCCAGCGCGCGCCGGTTCGGCAGCCCGGTCAGCGGGTCCTGCAACGCCTGCTGCGCGATCGCGCCGTGCGCCCGGGTCAGCCGCTCGTGGTCGCGCCGGGTGAGCAGGGTGGCGGTGCGGGCCTCCTGCATCAGCCACAGCTCCACCTCCAGCGCGTTGGCGTAGGTCTGCAACGCGGAGATGGTGCGCTCGCCGTGCGGGCCGGACATGTTGGCGTACTCGCGGGTCAGGCACAGCATGAGGGTGGGCTCGGAGGTGTCTTTCTCCAGCCGCTCGCGGGCGTCGTGCAGGACCTGCAACGCCTGCTGGGGCAGGTCCTCCATGTCCAGGCAGCGGGCCAGCGCGATGGACACGATGATCAGCTCGCGGGCGTACATGGCCAGCTCGCGCAGCGACCACAGCCGCGCGATGTGCTCCGCGCCGGGCTTGGCCAGCGCGTGCGCCGCGCCTATCACCGGCACCTGCTCGGCGGCCGTCCGGTCCCGCCGGCCGGGGTGCAGCGACTCCCGGAACGGTCCCTCGACGGCGGTGGCGATGGCGGACGCGGTGGCGAACCGCTCGGTGGCCTCGCCGAAGTTGTCCACCCGCTCCAGCCGCAGGCCCCAGCCGATCAGCAGCCGGGTCCGGTTGAGCAGGTGCACGTAGATCTGGTGCGGGTTGGCGCTGTCCCGGATCGCGTTGTGCGCCCGCGCCAGCACGTCGTCCGCCATCTCGTAGACGCCCAGCTGGGTGAGCACGAGCCCGGTCGACCCCAGCGCGGACGCGAGCAGCCGGTCCCAGGTGCGCTTGTCCATCATCGGGTCGGGGGCGAGGTCTTCCTCCAGCATCGCCAGGCCGCCCGCGACCTCGCTCAACGCCTTGTCCTCGAACCCGCCCATCAGGTAACGGCGACCGCGCAGCGCGTGCGCCTCGGCCTCCAGCACCAGCAGGCCGTGCCGCCGGGTGTGCGCCAGCATCTCGTCCAGGACGCTGTCGGACAGGTCGACCAGGCCGGGGGTGACGATCCGGACCACCGCCGCCGCGCGCAGGAGCTGGCCGACGATCCGCGGCTCGCCCCGGCCCTGTGCCTCGGCCAGGATCTCGTCGACCTCGTGCGCCGCGTCGAGCTGGTCGGACAGGTGGCTGCTCTGGGCCACGGCCACGAGTTCGCTCGCGCGGCCGACCAGCCACGCGTCGGACATCTCGTGGAGCGCCGGCGCCACGTTGTCCTGCTCGTCGACCGCTTGCTCGTGCAGCGACTCACACCCCCATGCAGACGCAGGGCGTCCATGCAGACGCAGGGCGGCCGGGACCTTCGTGGCCCGGCCCTCTCGCTCCGCCACCAGGATTCGAACCTGGACCATCGGAACCAAAATCCGAGGTGCTGCCTTTACACCATGGCGGAACGGTCGGGGCTCGCCCCGACCGCGCGAACACATGTTGTCACGACTCTCCCAAGAAGGTCAGCAGCACCACTCAAGTGGCGGCAACCGGTGGGTAACTCGATCATGACAGTCCGTGTTATCGCTGGTCAGGAAAGTGTATCGCAGGGCTTAGGTCACAGTCGGATGAACGTGGCATGCCCGCATGTCGACACTGAGCGGCGCTGGAAGCGGGTTCCGGGGCGGTGCGCGGGCATGATGTCGTCCGAAACAATCATCGATTCAACTACCACCCGTAGTCGGCCGCGCACTATCGGGTTGTCGGACTCGGAACTCCGACGCCGCTATCGGACGCCGGCGACCGAATCGAGAAAGTCGGACACCGTGCGCTCGTACGCCTCTGGGTCGACGTTCCACGCCGCCGTGTGCTCCGCCGCGGGCACCTCGACGTAGCGGAGGGGCCAGTCGAGCCGGCCCGCCGCCGCGGCCAGGTCGCGGGACGGCTGGACCGGCACGGTGCCGTCCGCACCGCCGTGGAACAGCAGGGTCGGGGGCCGGTGCGCGGGCGGGTGCGCGGCCAGGTCGAACCGGCTGAACTCCAGGTCGACCCGCCAGTCCGAGACGAGCTCGGCGATCGGGACGAGCTGCTCCGGGACGCCCCGGTTGCCCGACTGCATCTCCAGCGTCTTCGTCCAGCTCACGACGGGTGCGTCCAGCACGACCGCGGCCACGTCGACCGCCTCCGCCGACCGCGCCAGGAACTGGCCGACGATCGCGCCGCCCATGGACCACCCGTACAGCACGACGTTCCGCGCGCCGCGCCTCTCGGCGTACTTCACGGCCGCCTCGACATCGCGCCATTCGGTGTCGCCCAGGTGGTACAGACCGTCCGGTGACGCCGGAGCGCCCTCGTCGTTCCGGTACGTGATGGCGAGAACGGGTAACCCGAGTTCGTGCAGTGCCGGCATGACGCGCAAGGCCTCGGCCCTCGAGCCGCCCCTACCGTGCACCGCGACGACCCACGTGGACGATGTCGCGGGCACCAGCCATGCCGGTGCGTCACCCAATTCGGTCGGAATTCGCACTTCCGTGTACTCCAGGTCGTGCGCCTCGGCGGGGTCGGTGGTCCACACCGCCGTCTCCATCCGCACCAGCGTGCCGTCCGGGGGCGCAGCGCCCTCCAGTTCGCGCACCACCGTGCCGGCGGACCGACCCGTCACCTGACCGACCTTCGCGCCGCCTCCCGGCCACACGAGCCCCCATGTGCCCGGCAGCACAGTGACCCTGGACTCCACCAGCGCGACGGACCCGGACGCCGAAGACGTGACGGTGTCGCGGTAGCCCGGACGGGCGTTCTCCGGTTCGAGCAGCTCGCCGCTGTAGTACCAGCCGAACCCCAGCAAACCGCCGCTGATCAGCAACAACACCACTGCCAGTGAGACGAGCGCGACGCGCAGCCGACGTCTGCGGCGAACGTTCGGTGACCCCATTGCCGAATGATGCCCCGCCGGTGATCGACACGCCCGGCTTGCTGAGAACACGCCATGACTTTCGCCCCGGCTATGGCGGGACCACATCCGCCTAACTTACGCTGCCGTAAGTTACGGTCCCGTAGGTAGCCCCGAACACACAACGAGGTACATGTATGACCAGCACCCTGGAGAGCAGGTCCACGCCGCAAGGGCCCGAGGATCGCGGACCCAAGCCGATCATCGACGGACGGCGTGGGCACGTCGAGCAGTTCAGCGTGTACGTGTTCGTCATCGTGCCGTTCCTGGCTTTGCTCGCGGCCGTTCCGCTCGCTTGGGGCTGGGGGCTGGGCTGGGTGGACGTCGCGCTTTTCGTGGCGTTCTACTACGTGGCCGGCCTCGGCGTGACGATCGGTTTCCACCGGTACTTCACGCACGGCTCTTTCAAGGCAAACCGCGCGCTCAAGATCGGCCTCGCCATCGCGGGCATGATGGCGCTGCAGGGCCCCGTGATCGTGTGGGTCGCCGACCACCGCCGTCACCACGCCTTCTCCGACCGCGAGGGCGACCCGCACTCGCCGTGGCTGTTCGGCAGCGGCCCGGTCGCGCTGGCCAAGGGCTTCTGGCACGCCCACATGGGCTGGCTGTTCGACCGCGACCAGACCAACGCCCAGCGCTTCGCACCCGACCTGCTGGCCGACAAGGACCTGGTCCGCGTCGACAAGCTGTTCCCGCTGTGGACCACCATCAGCCTGCTCGCGCCCGCCCTCATCGGCGGCCTGGTCACCATGTCGTGGTCCGGCGCGCTGTCGGCGTTCTTCTGGGCCGGCCTGGTCCGGGTGGCGTTCCTGCACCACGTGACGTGGTCGGTCAACTCGATCTGCCACATGGTCGGCGACCGCCCGTTCGCGGCGCGCGACCGGTCCGCCAACGTCTGGGCGCTGGCGATCCTGAGCTTCGGCGAGTCGTGGCACAACCTGCACCACGCCGACCCGACGAGCGCCCGGCACGGCGTGAAGCGCGGTCAGATCGACACGTCCGCGCGGCTCATCTGGCTGTTCGAGAAGTTCGGCTGGGCGACGAACGTGCGGTGGCCGAACCCGGAGCGACTGGCCCGCATCACCGCCAAGAAGTGACCATCCGCCCTGCCTTCACCTGCCCCTCGCCTCGCCGGCGAGGGGCAGGTGTTTAGGGTGGCGTGGATGGCGGGGAGACGGCGCGGCGACGAGACACCGGTGCCACGCGTGCGGATGACCGGCAAGGAGCGGCGCGAGCAGCTGCTCGACGTCGCTCGGGCGTTGTTCGCCGAGAAGGGTTTCGAGGTCACCTCCGTCGAGGAGATCGCGCACCGGGCGGGTGTGTCCAAGCCCGTGGTGTACGAGCACTTCGGCGGCAAGGAAGGCATCTACGCGGTCGTGGTGGACCGCGAGATGCAGTACCTGATGGACCACATCGTCAACGCGCTGTCCGGCGGGCACCCGCGTGAGCTGCTGGAACAGGCGGCGTGCGCGCTGCTGGACTACATCGAGGGATCGTCGGACGGCTTCCGGATCCTCGTGCGCGACTCGCCCGTGGCGTCGTCCACCGGCACGTTCTCGTCGTTGCTGAACGACATCGCGTCCCAGGTGGAGTCGATCCTGGGCGCGCACTTCTCCCGCCAGGGCTATGACCGCAAGCTGGCCGCCCTGTACTCGCAGGCGTTGGTGGGCATGGTCGCCCTGACCGGGCAGTGGTGGCTGGAAGTCCGCAAGCCGAAGAAGGACGAGGTGGCCGCCCACCTGGTCAACCTGGCCTGGAAGGGCCTGTCCCACATGGACCACAAACCCCGCCTCCGCACCCGCTGACCCCACGCGTCGCGTGAGTCCTACATTCCGGTCCCGTGAGTCCTACATTCGGAACACCCGAGTTCAACGCTCAGAACGCGGACGCCTGTCGTGAGCGTTGAATTCGGGGTACGCGAACGTAGGACTCACGCGTTCTGAACGTAGGACTCACGCGGTGGGGGCGGTCACTTTGAGGATCTTGTCGTCGGTGCCGTTCGACGTGGTCACGTAGAGGGCGCCGTCGGGGCCCAGTTCGGCGCCCCGCAGGCGGCCGTGGGCGTCGTCCAGTTCCGGCGGGATCGCCACGGAACCCACCTTGCCGTCCTGGCCGACCGTGAACAGCAGCACCTTCGAGCCCTTCAGCGCCGTCACGGCCAGCACGCCGTTCAACGCGCCCCACTGCTCGCCGACGAGGAACGCGGCGTCGCAGATCGCCTCCGTCGAATCACCGGACGACCACACGGCGGGCACGGCGTCCGGGAACCGTTCGAGGTCCGTCATCGGCACGTCCTCGTCGTAGCCGCCCACCGCGCCGCCCTGCGACGGGTCCCAGCCGTAGTTGGCCCCCGGCTCGAGCACGTTGACCTCGTCGTCGACGTCCGGCCCGTGCTCGGCGGTGAACACCACGCCGTCCGGCCGGATCGCGACACCCTGGATGTTGCGGTGCCCGTAGGTGTAGATCCGGTCGCCGAACGGGTTCCCGGCCACGCCCTCACCGGTGTTCAGGTCGACCCGCAGCACCTTGCCGCCGAGGCTGGACTTGTCCTGCGCGACGTTCCCCCGCGCCGTGTCCCCGGTGCCGACGAGCAGGTGGCCCTCGCGGTCCAGCGCCATCCGACACCCCGAATGCCGACCGCTCGGGTTGGTCGGCAGCCCCGCGACCAGCGGATCTTTCACCCGGGTCGCCTTCGTGCCGGCCAGCTCCCACGTCACCAGCCGCACGTCCGACGCGGTGTTGAAGCACGTGGTGAACCGCCTGCTGGTGGCGAAGTCCGGGTGCACGACCAGGCTCATCAGCCCGCCCTCGCCCCGTGCCGCGACGTCACCGAGATCGGCCTCGACGTCGGTGGCCCGGCCGTCCGAGACCAACGAGATCCGCCCCGGCCGCTGCGGCACGAGCATCCGCCCGTCGGGCAGGAACCCCACGTCCCACGGGTGGCTCAACCCGGCCACCACCACCTCGACCCGCAACCCCTCGGGCGCCGGAGTCCCCGGCGCACTTCCCCCGGAGCCGTCCGACGAACACCCGGCCAACGCCGGAGACCCGGCCAACACCGCCACGGCAGCGAACCCGACAACGCGACGCATGCGGATCAGCATGCCCACCAACGTGTGTGCTCGCCGTTCACGTTCTTGGGTAGGGCCGTTCGACCGGCAGCAGCGCCCGCGCGCCGTCCAGGTCACCGGCCCGTGCCAGGTCGCGGACCTCGTGGGCCAGTGCCGTCACGTCGGTCAGCCCTACGATCCACTCGTCCACGTACCGGCGTGATGCGTCACCCGCCAGCCCCAACTGCAACGACCGGTAGGGCAGCTGGTTCAGGTGCAGGTCGCGCTCCGGGTCCCACTGCACCCGCACGTCCGGCTTCCGCCCGACGCCCTCGTCGCTGGGCACGGCCTCCCGCACCGCCTGGTCGAACCCCGATCGGGTGATCCGCACCGCCAGCACGCACTCCTGGTCCGGCTTCGTCCCCCATCCGGACCGGTACATCATCCAGAGGAACGACGGCTTGATCCACGTCATCCGGCCGACCTTGAACGGCGGCACGAACCGGCCCGCGGCCAGCGCCGGACCGGCCACGACAGGCGAGTACGCCTGGTACACGGTGAGGTGCCGATCGTCGTAGTCGGCTCTGATCTCCCTGATCTCCACGTACCCAGCGTCACGCCCCCGTCAACCGAAATCACGGGGCACCCGGACCGGGAGGCCCGTAGGCTGGCGAACGAGAACCCCTCCGGTGGACGTTCAGTCCCGGGCAGGGGTCTGTCTCGTCTAGGTCATCGAGGTCGATGTGGTGAGTGCGAACGCGGTTGGCAAGGCGTTGCGGCACGAACGGGTGATCTTCCCCATGTTCGTTCATACGTTCGATAGCGTGGGCTGTATGGGGGTTGTCAGGCCGAGTCGGTCGATCGCGGCGTCGTATGTCGTGCCGGGGCCGTCGGGTGTGTCGGTCCGGGATCGTCTCAGGGGCCTGACGGTCGAGGACGAGCGGGTGTTGCGTCTGTTGGGGCGGCATCTGGGGTCGTTGGCTTCCGGCGACCTCAAGGTCCGGTGCGCGGACGGTTCGGGGCATTCCGCCGGGCGGTGGGCGGCGCGCAAGCGGGAGCTGACGTCAGGGTCGTCGTCGCGGTGGGCGGGGAGCATCACCAAGTCCACGCACGATCAGTGGGCGTTGGCGCGACGGTGCCGGGCTGCGCATGTGCGGGCTCTGGAGACCGGGGTGGCGATGATCCGACACCGTCTGTCGTTGCCGGTGGGGGCACCCGGCGGGAAAGGCGCGCCCGGCGGCTACCGGTCGAAGCACGAGTGGTTCGTCAAATCACGACGCCTGGCGGCGTTGGCGGATCGACTCACTGCGGTCCAGGGAGATCTAGGAGCGGGGCGGGTCCGGGTTGTGCGAGGTGGGCGACGTCTGCTCAACACCCGCCATCACCTGGGCGAGGCCGGGTTGTCCGGGCAGCAGTGGCGGGCGCGGTGGGAGGCGGCACGCTGGTTCCTGTCGGCGGACGGCGAGTCGGGTAAACGCGGGGGCAACGAGACGATCCGCGTCACGCTCGACGGCGAGGTGTCGATCAGGCTGCCCGCGCCGCTGGCGCACTTGGCGAACGCGCGGCACGGCCGGTACGTCCTGGCGTCGTCCGTGGAGTTCCGGCACCGCGGCGGGGAGTGGGCCGACCAGGTCGGGAACGACCTGGCGGTGGCTTACCGCGTGCACCACGACGCGGACCGTGGCCGCTGGTACATCACGGCCTCCTGGCAGCGCCCGCCCACGCCCGCCATCCCGTGGGACACAGCCCGCGCGGCCGGGGTGGTCGGCGTGGACTTCAACGCGGACCACCTCGCCTGCCACCGGCTCGATCGGCACGGCAACCCGGTCGGCGGGCCGCACCGGTTCTTCTTCGACCTGTCCGGCACCGCTGCCCACCGTGACGCCCAGATCCGCCACGCCCTCACCCGCCTTCTGCACTGGGCCGAGCAGACCGGCGTCACCGCGATCGCGGTCGAGGACCTGGACTTCTCCACCGAGAAGACCCGGGAGAAACACGGCCGCCGAAAGCGGTTCCGGCAACTGATCTCCGGCATGCCCACCGGCAAGCTCAAGGCCCGACTGGTGTCGATGGCCGCCGTAACCGGCATTGCGATCGTCGCGGTCGACCCCGCGTACACCAGCAGGTGGGGCGACCAGCACTGGCGCAAGCCGCTGACCACCGGCAAGCGCACCATGACCCGTCACGACGCGGCTGCGGTCGCGATCGGACGACGCGCCCTCGGTCACCCGATCCGGCGACGGACGGCACCGCCCCACGACGACCGGAGTGATCGTCGCGGGCATCGGACCGCCCAGACCGCACCAGGTGACCGCAGGCGTGACGGAAACCGCCCGCCCACCACGGACCACGCCCACCGAAGCGTGCCGCCGAACGGGACGAGAACGCGGCGACCCAGCACATCCACCACCGTTCGGGATGTGCGCAGTGACCAGCAGCGGGTCCAAGACCCACTCCTGCTTGCTGACTAGGAACGGTCTGTCCGCGTTCACCCCCAGGGGAGCCACCGCAATGCCCCAGCCCGGCCCGTTGTCCGGCCTGCTGACCGCTGTCCTGCCCGACAAGGCCCTGCGCGCCCTCGCCGATTCGGTCGGCGTGCCCGACCTCGAACTGGAAGGCCCCCCGGCGGCACGTCCGCTGGTCGCGGCGGCCCTCTCGAACAGCGCGCCCGTGCTGGCGGTCACCGCCACCGGCCGCGAGGCGGACGACCTGAAGGCCGTCCTATGCGACCTCATCGGCCCGGACCAGGTCGCCCTGTTCCCGTCGTGGGAGACGCTGCCGCACGAGCGCCTGTCCCCCCGCGCGGACACGGTCGGGGCTCGGCTCCAGGTGCTGCGCCGGCTGGCCCACCCCGAGGGCAACCCGCTGAAGGTCGTCGTCACGACGGTCCGCAGCCTGATCCAGCCGATGGCGCCCGGCCTCGGCGACCTCACGCCCGTGCACCTGACCGTGGGCTCCGAGCACGACTTCGAGGCGCTGCTCGAGAACCTGGTCGAGGTCGCCTACACCCGCGTCGACATGGTCGAGAAGCGCGGCGAGTTCGCGGTCCGCGGCGGCATCCTGGACGTGTTCCCGCCGACCGCCGAACACCCGCTGCGGGTCGAGTTCTGGGGCGACGAGGTCAGCGAGATCCGCCCCTTCTCGGTCGCCGACCAGCGGTCCCTGCCGCAGGAGGTCGACGCGTTCACCGCGGCCCCGTGCCGCGAGCTGCTGCTGACCGAGCAGGTCAAGGGCAAGGCCGCCGTGCTGGCCGAACAGCACGCCGCCGACGCCCACCTGCACGAACTGCTGGAGAAGGTCGCCAACGGCATCCCGGCCGAAGGCATGGAAGCCCTCATCCCGGCGCTCTGCGAGGGCGAGCTCCAGCTCCTGACCGACGTCGTCCCCGAGGGCACGCACGTCGTCCTCAACGACCCGGAGAAGATCCGGGCGCGCGCCCGTGACCTGGTGCGCACCGGCCAGGAGTTCCTGGAGGCCTCCTGGATGGCGGCGGCCGGCGGCGGCCAGAGCCCCATCGACCTGGACGCCAGCGCCTACCACAGCCTCGCCGACGTGGCGCAGTCCGCGCGGGCCGGCAACCGGCCGTGGTGGACGCTCAGCCAGCTCACCACCGAGGGCGAGGACGTCGTCCGGCTGGAGCTGAAGCACGTCGAGGCCTACCAGGGCGACATCGAACGGGCGTTCGCCGACCTGCGCGCGCACACCGTCTCCGGCGGCACGGCGGTCCTCGTCGTCCCCGGCTCGGGCACCGCCCAGCGGGCCACCGAGCAGCTGCGCGAAGCGGACGTCAACGTCGTCCTGCGGGACGTCCTCGACACCGTGCCCAAGCAGGGCGCCGTCACGGTCGTCCGCGGCGCGCTGGAGGACGGCTTCTCGCTGCCCGAGCTGGCGCTGGTCGTGCTCACCGAGACCGACCTCACCGGCGGGCGGCACGGCACGTCCACCAAGGACATGCGCCGCATGCCCAGCCGCCGCCGCAACGCGGTGGACCCGCTGGCCCTGCGCGCCGGCGACTACGTCGTGCACGAGCAGCACGGCATCGGCAAGTACGTCGAGATGGTGCAGCGCACGGTGGCCGGCGCGACCCGCGAGTACCTGGTCCTGGAGTACGGCTCCAGCAAGCGCGGCCAGCCCGGCGACCGCCTGTTCGTGCCGACCGACCAGCTGGACGAGGTCTCCCGCTACGTCGGCGGCGAGCTGCCCACGCTGAACAAGCTGGGCGGCAGCGACTGGAAGAACACCAAGGCCAAGGCGAAGAAGGCGGTCAAGCAGATCGCCGCCGAGCTGGTGCAGCTCTACGCCGCCCGCCAGGCCGCGCCCGGTCACGCGTTCGCGCAGGACACGCCGTGGCAGCGCGAGCTGGAGGACGCGTTCCCGTTCACCGAGACGCTCGACCAGATGGCGGCGATCGACGAGGTCAAGGCCGACATGGAGCGCACGGTCCCGATGGACCGGGTGATCTGCGGCGACGTCGGCTACGGCAAGACCGAGATCGCCGTGCGGGCCGCGTTCAAGGCGGTGCAGGACGGCAAGCAGGTCGTGGTGCTCGTGCCGACGACCCTGCTCGCCCAGCAGCACCTGAACACGTTCGCCGACCGGATGCGCGCGTTCCCGGTGAACGTCAAGGGCCTGTCCCGGTTCACCGACGCGCTGGAGGCCGAGCAGACCATCACGGGCCTGGCCGAGGGCGACGTGGACATCGTCATCGGCACGCACCGCCTGCTCCAGAAGGGCCTGCGCTACAAGGACCTCGGCCTGGTCATCGTGGACGAGGAGCAGCGGTTCGGCGTCGAGCACAAGGAGCACATCAAGGCGCTCCGCACGCACGTGGACGTGCTCACGATGTCCGCCACGCCGATCCCGCGAACGCTGGAGATGTCGCTGGCGGGCATCCGCGAGATGTCCACGATCCTCACCCCGCCCGAGGAGCGGCACCCGATCCTGACCTACGTCGGCGGCTACGACGACAAGCAGGTCGGCGCGGCCATCCGGCGCGAGCTGCTGCGCGACGGCCAGGTCTTCTACGTGCACAACCGGGTGTCCTCGATCGAACGCGCCGCCCGGCACATCCGCGAGCTTGTCCCCGAGGCCCGCGTGATCACCGCGCACGGCCAGATGAACGAGGACAAGCTGGAGAAGATCATCCAGGGCTTCTGGGAGAACGAGTACGACGTGCTCGTGTGCACCACGATCGTCGAGACCGGCCTGGACATCTCCAACGCCAACACGCTCATCGTGGAACGCGGCGACATGCTCGGCCTGGCCCAGCTGCACCAGCTGCGCGGACGCGTCGGCCGTGGCCGGGAACGCGGCTACGCCTACTTCCTGTACCCGCCCGAGTCGCCGCTGACCGAGCACGCGCACGACCGGCTGGCCACGATCGCGCAGAACACCGAGCTGGGCGCGGGCATGGCGGTGGCCATGAAGGACCTGGAGATCCGCGGCGCGGGCAACATCCTCGGCGCCGAGCAGTCCGGCCACATCGCGGGCGTCGGCTTCGACCTGTACGTGCGGCTCGTCGGCGAGGCCGTGGAGGCGTTCCGCAAGCACGCCGGCGCGGAGGGCGAGCTGGAGGAGGAGCTGGCCGACGTCCGCGTCGACCTGCCGGTGGACGCGCACATCCCGCACGACTACGTGCCCGGCGAACGCCTCCGGCTGGAGGCGTACCGCAAGATCGCCGCCGCGGGCGACGCCGAGTCGCTCCAGAGCGTCTGGGACGAGCTGAAGGACCGTTACGGCACCCCGCCGCTGCCCGTCGAACGGCTGCTCGCGGTGGCCCGGTTCCGGCAGACGTGCCGCGCGCACGGCGTCACGGAGGTCGCCACCCAGGGCACGACCATCCGCTTCGCGCCGCTGGAGCTGAAGGACAGCCAGATGGTGCGGATGCGCCGGCTGTTCCCCAAGGCGGTCCACAAGCCGACCACCAACACGGTCAGCCTGCCTCGGCCGACCGAGGGCGCGGCCGGCGGCCGGATGGGCGCACCCGAGTTGCGCGACCAGGAGCTGCTGGACTGGTGCGCCGGATTCCTGGAGTCGTTGGCGGGGACTCCCGTGAGCGGCGTCACGCGGACATGAGAAGGTACTGGTCGTGAGGACTGTGCAGAGGCGCTTCACCCTGATCGGCGCGGCTGTCACCGCGGTGGCACTGCTGGTGGCGGGCTGTGGCAACGGCCCGGCCCACGTCGGCTCGGCCGCGATCGTCGGCGACACCGTGCTGCCGCTGGAGCAGGTGCAGCAGCGGCTGGAGATCGTGCTCAAGAAGGAGCCCGAGGCCCAGAAGCTGCACGACCAGCGCAAACTCGACCAGGTCGCCCGTCAGCTGGTCACGCTCGGCGTGCAGCACGAGCTGATCGGCCTGGCCGCGCAGCGCGAGGGCGTCACGGTGTCCGAGGAGGCCGTGGCCGAGTCGGTCGCGCAGGCCGGCGGCGCGGACGTGGCCTCGCAGAACACCGTCTACGACGCGGTGACCTTCCGCGAGCGGGCCAAGGACCAGCTGCTGCTGGTCGAGCTGGCGCGCAAGTACGCGGACCGGATGGAAGTCACGTTCGACTACTTCTTCGCCAAGGACAACGCCGAGGCGGTCGAGAAGGCCAAGCAGGTGGCGAAGGACCCGGCGAAGATGGCCGAGTTCGTCGCCGACGCGCCGCAGAGCGCCGACGGCCAGGCGCTGTCCCGGAAGGGCCAGCGGGTGCGGTCGGCCGACTCGCCGCAGGCCGCCCAGTCGCCGCTGTTCGGCGTGCCGGCGGGCAGCGTGGTGGCGTTCGCGCCGGACCCGAGCAGCGCGCAGTGGATCGTCGCCTACGTGACGGACCGCAAGACGGACGTGCGGACGTCCGGCGAGTCGTCCACCGGGCAGCTCACGCCGCAGCTGCTGGAGCAGATCGGGCTGCGGCTCGTGCAGTCGCTCGCGGGCGACCCGGAGATCCAGATCAACCCGCGGTACGGGAAGTGGGACGGCACCGCGATCGCGCTCGCGCCCAGCGAGGGCGAGATGAGCGGCTACCAGGCGACCGTTCCGCAGACGTCCCCGTGACCGTTGTCGTCGTAGGCTCCACCCCGGTACTTCCCGCCGCCGCGCTGCCCGCACTGCGGAGCGCGGCGGTGGTGTACGCGGGGGAGGGCGTGGAGGCCGCGCTGTGGTCGGCCGAACCGGTCGCCGGGTTCTCGGCCGGCCCGTCGGTCGTCCTGCTGACCACGAACCCCGACGAACCGGCGGCGCGCGAGCTGATCTCGGCCGGCGCCCCGGTGATCCGCACCCCGGCCGTGCCGCTGCTGGACGCGGCGGCCGTGATGGACCGGCTGCGGTCGCCCGGCGGGTGCCCGTGGGACGCCGAGCAGGACCACAAGTCGCTGCGGCAGTACCTGGTCGAGGAGACCTACGAGCTGCTGGAGGCCATCGAGGACGGCGACCGGGCGGCGTTGCGGGAAGAGCTGGGCGACGTGCTGTTGCAGGTCCTGTTCCACGCCCGGATCGCGGCGGAGGACGCCCAGGAGCCGTTCGGCATCGACGAGGTCGCCGGTGACCTGGTCGCCAAGCTGGTCGGCCGGCACCCGCACGTGTTCTCCGGCCACGACCCGGCGGTGCACGACGCGACGTCCCAGCAGCACCGGTGGGAAGAGCTGAAGCAGGTCGAGAAGCAGCGGGAATCCAGCGTGGACGGGGTGGCCGCCGGGCAGCCCGCGGTGGCGTTGGCCGCCAAGCTCGCGCAGCGGGTGGCGCGGGCCGGGTTCCCGGTGGACCTGCTGCCCGAGGGCGACGACACCGGCATGACGCTGTTCGCGGTGGCGGCGCTGGCGAAGCTGGCCGGCGAGGACCCGGAGACCGAGCTGCGGGCGGTGGCGCGTCGGTTCGAGGCGAACGTGCGCGCCGCCGAGCGATCCGCCCGCGCGGCCGGTGTGACGGCGTTGACGGCGGCCGACTGGCGCGCCCACTGGCCTGCCTGAGCGTTCCCCGGTCCGGTGACGTCCGGGCGCGATGCCGCAGTGAAGCTTCCGGCCCGCCTCAACCGGGAGTGAACGGCGCGCTAACGTCGAGAGGGTGACCGAGGCCTACCTCCGCTTCCCGCACCTGCACGGCGATCTAGTGACGTTCGTGGCCGAGGACGACGTGTGGCTCGCCCCGCTGGACGGCGGCCGGGCCTGGCGGGTGACCGCCGACCAGGTGCCGGTGTCCTTCCCCCGCTTCGACCCGACCGGCACGCGACTCGCCTGGACCAGCCGCCGTGACGGCGCGCCCGAGGTCCACCTGGCGCCGGTGGAGGGCGGCGAGGCCACCCGGCTCACCTACTGGGGCGACTACTCGACCTCCGTGCGCGGCTGGACGTCCGCCGGCGAGGTCGTCGCGGTGACGGCCACCGGCCAGGCGTCGTCCAACCGGCAGTGGGCGCACGCCGTGCCCACCGACGGCGGCCCGTCACGCCGGCTGCCGTTCGGCTGGGTGGACGACGTGTCGTTCGGCCCGTCCGGCCAGGTCGTCACCACCTCCGTCTATGGCCACGACCCCGCGTGGTGGAAGCGCTACCGGGGTGGCGCGGCGGGCAAGTTGTGGGTGGACGACGACGGTGACGGCGAGTTCGTCCGCATCCTGCCCGAGCTGACGTCCTCGCTGACGTCGCCGATGTGGATCGGGGACCGGATCGCGTTCCTGTCCGACCACGACGGCGTCGGCAGCGTGTACTCGGTCCTCCCGGACGGGACGGACGTGCGTCGGCACACCGGGCAGCAGGACTTCTACGCGCGGGTGGCGTCGAGCGACGGCGAGCGGATCGTCTGGCAGCAGGCGGGCGAGCTGTGGCTGCTCGACGACCTCGACGGCGCGTCACCGCGTCGGCTGGAGATCGTGCTGGGAGGCCCCCGCACGGCCCGCCGGCCGCGTCCGGTGTCGTCCCGCCCGGAGGACTTCCACCCGGACAAGACCGGCCGCGCGAGCGTGGTCGAGGTGCGCGGCACCGTGCACTGGGTGACGCACAGGGACGGTCCGGTGCGCGCGTTGGCCGAACAGCCCGGCGTGCGGGCACGGCTGCCGCGCGTCGTCGGCGACAACGTCGTGTGGGTGACGGACGCGGACGGCGAGGAGGGCCTGGAGTTCTCGCCGGTCGGCGGCGTGGAGCCGGGCAACGAGCCGCGCCGCGTGGCCGTCGGCAAGCTCGGACGCGTGCTGGAGATGGCCGTCGCGCCGGACGCCCGCCGCCTCGCCGTCGCCACGCACGACGGGCGGCTGCTGCTGGTGGACGTCGAGTCCGGCGAGGTGCGTGAAGTCCTGAAGGGGGCGAACCCGCACGTCAGCGACCTGGCGTTCTCCCCGGACTCGAACTGGCTTGCCTGGTCGCACCCCGGTCCGCGCCCGCTCCAGCACATCCGGATGACCAACACCACCGACCTGTCCGTGGTGGACGTGACGCCGCTGCGGTTCTCCGACTTCTCGCCCACGTTCACCGAGGACGGCCGCTACCTGGCGTTCCTGTCGGTCCGCAGCTTCGACCCGGTGTACGACGCGCACGTGTTCGACCTGTCGTTCCCGACCGGCTGCCGGCCCTACCTGCTGCCGTTGGCCGCGACCACGCCGTCGCCGTTCGACCCGCTGCGCCTGGGCCGGTCCGTCGGGGACGACTCGCACGACAAGGACAAGGACAAGGACGACGAGAACCCGATCACGGTGGTCGACCTGGAGGGGTTGGCCGACCGGGTGGTGACGGTGCCGGTCGCCGCGGCCAGCTACTCGGCGCTGACCGCGGCGAAGGGCGGGCTGCTGTGGCTGCGGTCGCCGTTGCGCGGGGTGCTGGGGGACAACCTGGCCGGCCCGACCGCACGTCCGCCGCGGGCGTCGCTGGAGCGGTTCGACCTGGCCAAGTCGCGCACCGAGACGCTGGAGGACGGCGTGGACGCGTTCGACGTGGCCGGTGACGGGCAGCGGATGGTCGTGCAGGACCGCGGCGACCTGCGGGTGGTGCCGACGGACCGGAAGGTCGACTCGGACGACAGCGACTCGGTGGACGTCGACCTGTCCCGGATCCGGGTGGTGGTGGACCGGGCGGCCGAGTGGCGGCAGTCGTACGCGGAGGCCGGGCGGCTGATGCGGGACCACTTCTGGCGCACCGACATGGGCGGCGTGGACTGGGCGGGCGTGCTGGAGCGCTACCGGCCGCTGGTGGACCGGCTCGGCAGCTACAGCGACCTGGTGGACCTGCTGTGGGAGGTCCAGGGCGAGTTGGGGACGTCGCACGCTTACGTCATGCCTGCTCACGGTGGGGCGCGTGGACGTGCGGTGGGGCTGCTCGGCGCGGACCTGGAACGGGACGAGGCGGGCGCGTGGCGGGTCGTGCGGGTGATTCCTGGGGAGACGTCGGACCCGGCGGCGCGGTCGCCGTTGGCGGCTCCCGGGGTCGCGGTGCGGGCGGGTGACGCGATCGTGGCGGTCGACGGGCGGCAGGTCGACCCGTTGACCGGCCCCGCGCCGCTGCTGGTCGGTGCGGCGGGGAAGCCGGTGGAGCTGACCGTGCGGCCGGGTGGTGGCGGTGAGCCGCGTCGGGTCGTGGTGGTGCCGTTGCGGGACGACGAGCCGCTGCGTTACCACGCTTGGGTGGCCGACCGGCGGGCGCGCGTGCACGAGCTGACCGATGGGCGGGTCGGGTACCTGCACGTGCCGGACATGATGGGCGCCGGCTGGGCGCAGCTGCACCGGGACCTGCGGGTGGAGCTGGCGCGTGAGGCGGTGGTGCTGGACGTGCGGGAGAACGGCGGCGGGCACACGTCCGAGCTGGTGGTGGAGAAGCTGGGGCGCAAGATCATCGGTTGGTCGGTGGCGCGTGGGTACACGACGGCCGTGAGCTACCCCGGTGACGCGCCGCGCGGGCCGGTGGTGGCGATCGCGGACGAGTTCGCCGGGTCCGACGGGGACATCGTGAACGTGGCGATCAAGGAGATGGGCATCGGTCCGGTCGTCGGCACCCGGACGTGGGGCGGGGTGATCGGGATCGACATGCAGTACAGCCTGGTGGACGGGACCTTGGTGACGCAGCCGCGTTACGCGACGTGGTTCGCCGGGCCGGGGTGGGACGTGGAGAACCACGGCGTGGACCCGGACGTGGAGGTCGTGATCACCCCGCAGGACCGCGTGGCCGGCCGCGACCCCCAGCTGGACACCGCCGTCCGCCTGGCCCTCGCGGCCCTCTCCACCCACCCGGCCGCCACCCCACCCCAACTCCCACCCCTAACCCCGTGAGTCCTACGTTCGCGACCCGTGAGTCCTACGTTCGGAACGCGTGAGTCCTACGTTCGCGACCCCCGAGTTCAACGCTCAGTACAAGATCGTTTGTTCTGAGCGTTGAATTCGGGGGTCCTGAACGTAGGACACGGTGGTCCTGAAGGTACGACTCGCGCGTTCTGAACGTAGGACTCACGCGGAGGAGGGTGTCGCCCCGGTGGCCGCCCTCGCGCCCGACGGCGAGGAAGGCGAGCGTGACGACGGCCGCCGGGCCGATCTCCAACGCCCGGTCCAGCTTGCCGCGAAGCTCGGCGGCGATCGTGCGGGCCGTGGCGCGCATCCAGAAGATCATGCCGGTGACGAACGCCACCGCGAGCAGCGACATGCCGCCGCCGAACGCCTCCTGCTGCTCGAACGTCATCGTGGCGGTGGTGAACGTGACGATCGCGCCGACACGATCGACAGCGCGACGGCCGCGCCGACGCCCAGCCAGACGTGCGGCAATCGGGACCGGCGGTCGGTCTTGACCAGCAACGCGACCAGGATGCCGACGACCCGGGCTGCTTCCAGTCCTTCGCGCAGCCCGATGAGCCCGTTGCCGAGAAGCACGGCGGCCGTCCTCACGCGGAGTCAACTAAGGCTGCTCTGCGCTGTCACGTCTAGTGGGACAAACAGCACTTAACCCCGCATAACAGGCACTCGGGACGTATCGCCGCGCGAAGTGGCCTCGGGCACTCATGGCGAGCACGTAGCCTGGGGCGGTGGTCGTCCCGCCGCCGTCGAAGACCGAGCCTCGCCCTCCGGGGCGCGGCGATGCCGGCAACCTCGTCGGACGCCTGGCGCTGGTGCTCCTCCTGCTCGCTTTCGTGGCGGGCGGGGCGTGGGCGCTGGGCGCGTTGAACAGGTCCTCGCCGAGGCCCGCCGCCGATCCGCCGTTCCCCGTGCCGTTCCAGGAAGTGCAGCCCGGTGCCGCCGCGCCGGGTGCGGCCGGTCAGGTGCCGACGCCAGGCTCCGGCGACCCGGAGGCCGCGACGGTCGAACCGCTGGACGCGTGGGCGGCGTCGTTGTCCAAGAAGATCGACGTCCCGGCGCGTGCGCTGCGGGCGTATGCCGTGGCGGACCTGATGATGCGGACCCAGGACCCGTCGTGCCGGATCTCGTGGGCGACGCTGGCCGGTATCGGTCGGATCGAGTCGCACCACGGCACCATCGGCGGTCGGCGTCTGGACGAGGCCGGTCGGCCGTCGAGCCCGATCGTCGGTATCCCGCTGGACGGCTCACCGGGCGTGAAGGCGATCGCCGACAGCGACGGTGGCGTGCTGGACGGTGACACGACGTGGGACCGGGCGGTGGGTCCGATGCAGTTCATCCCGACGACTTGGGCGCGTTACGCGGTGCGTGCGAACGGGGACGGCCAGAGCCCTGATCCGCAGAACATCGACGACGCAGCGCTGGCCGCGGCGCGGTACCTGTGTTCGGGTGGACGTGATCTGGGCACCGGCGAGGGCTGGTGGAATGCGGTGCTGGACTACAACAACTCGACCGAGTACGGGCAGAACGTGTACAGCGGCGCCGACGCGTATGCGCGCGCCAGCCTCAACACCTGAGTGCCCACCGCCAAGATAAAGACAGGGGTCCCCTGGACGGGACGCCCGCGAAGCATGTGTGGTCGCGCGAAGCAGGTGGGCGCGCGAAGCATGTGTGGTCGCGCGGCCGGGCAACTTGGTGCGGTCGATCAGGCCGGGTGGTGCTGGTCGGGACCGGCGTGGTCGTTGGCACCGGGGGCCTGCGTGGGCGGGTTCGTGGGTCGGGTCGTGGTCGGAGTGACCGTGAGGCCCAGGTCCGGGAGGCCCAGCCAGTCGAGGTCCACCGAGGCCGCCGTGGCACGGTCCGCCAGCTTCAGTCGCACGCGGTACACGCTGAGCAGTAGGGCTTGCAGTGAGTCGACGCCGAACGACGCGCCGACGGTCTCGTCACCCAACCCCACGATCTGGTGCGGGCAGCACCAGTCGCCGTTGGTGCTCAGCGGATCGGGGTGGGGTCTGCCGAAGCGGATCACGACAGGAGTCCGGGCGCCGTCCCCGGCTACGCACTCCAGGCGCCGTTCGGCCACGACCTCACCGAGCCGGTAAGCCGTCATCGGTCGCGCTCTACCGCCAGACGCGCGCTGACCTCGCCCAACGCCTCCTGGTACTCCGGTGACGGGTTCATCGCCGCCGCCATCCGCAGCTGCGTCAACGCCTCGGTCAACCGGTTCTGCCGCTGCAACGTCCGCCCCAACGCGAACCGCGCGTAGTGGTCGCTGGGATCGAACTCCAGCACCTTCAGGAACGCCGCCTCGGCACGCTTGAACTGGGCCGAACCCAGGTAGGCCCGACCCGCGAGCAGCTGCACGCTCGCCCGCTCCGGCGCCGCTTCGAGCACGACTCGCAGCTCGCGCAGCGCCTCCAGTGGTCGGCGGTCCGCGAGCAGCGCCTCGGCTCGGCGGAACGCCTCGAAGGTGCTGTCCGTCATAGTTCGATCAACGCTACCCGCGCACCCCGCCCCGGTTCGACAGCCGACCGGATGACGGAATCGGCGTGTCACCACATGGGCTGCCCACGAGTCACCCCACCAGTGCGGCGTGCAGCCGGTCGAGCACCGGCTTGATCGACGAGGGTTGCTCCACATGGGCGTTGTGCCCCACGCCAGGCAGGACTATTCCACCCGCCTGCGCCGCCGGCAGGTGCTCCGGCGGGCACATGTGGTCCGTCTCGCCCGCCGCCAGCACGACCGGCGCCTTCGCCACCGCCAGCAACCCCGCCACGTCCGGCGCGCCCACCCCGAACGCCGCCGGATCCAGCGCCGCCCTCCACCCGTCCACCTCGCCGACCCCGCCCGAGCTGCCGGACCTTCCCGAGCCGACCGGCTCACCAGACCCGACTACCCCCGCCGAGCCGCCCGCACCAGCCACGGCGCCTACCTCAACCACACCGTCCTCCAACGGCACCCCCGCCAGCTTCCCGGCCCACACCGAAGCTTCCGCCCGAGTCCCGAACACCCGCGCCGGCCGCACCGCCATAGAAGCCGCCCGCTCCAACTCCTCCGCCGTCCACCGCAGCTTGATCCCCACCCCGCCCACGGCCCGCACGTCGACCCCGAACCACCCGCTCGCCAGCGTCAACGCCACCACACCACCCAACGAGTGCCCCAGCACCGCCACCGGCCCACCAGGGACCACCGCCGCCACCGCCGCCGCCAACGCGCCGAACGAATACCGGTCCAAAGCAGCCGACCGACCGTGCCCCGGCAAGTCCACCGCCATCCACGACCCGGGCCACGACTCCGCGACCCCACGCCACACCGACCCGGTCGCACCAAGCCCGTGCAGCAGCACCAGCAACGGCCCGTCCCCACCCCGCGTCACGTGAACCACGCGTGAAACCCCTTCCCGGTGACGCCCCGCCGAGCGAGCCGGGGCCGTCCCACACCTTGCACCAACTAGGCTCGTCACAGGTACGCAGTCTGACGAGGGAGCGCACGTGGCGGTCATCGAGCAGGTCGGCGCCCGCGAGATCCTGGACTCGCGCGGCAACCCGACCGTCGAGGTTGAGGTCGCGCTGGACGATGGCACGCTGGAACGCGCCGCGGTGCCGTCCGGCGCGTCGACCGGTGAGCACGAGGCGGTCGAGCTGCGCGACCGCGACCCCCGCCGCTACCTCGGCCGGGGAGTGGAACGCGCCGTCACGGCCGTGCTCGACGAAATCGGTCCGGAACTGGTCGGCATCGAGGCCGTCGAACAGCGCGTGGTGGACCAGAAGCTGGTCGACCTGGACGGCACCCCGGACAAGTCCCGCCTGGGCGCGAACGCCATCCTCGGCGTGTCGCTCGCGGTGGCGAAGGCGGCGGCGACGTCCAGCGGCCTGGAGCTGTTCCGGTACATCGGCGGCCCGAACGCGCACGTCCTGCCCGTGCCGATGCTCAACATCCTCAACGGCGGCGCGCACGCCGACACCGAAGTGGACATCCAGGAGTTCATGATCGCGCCCATCGGCGCGGAGAGCTTCCGCGAGGCCCTGCGCTGGGGCGCCGAGGTGTACCACGCGCTGAAGGCGGTCCTGAAGTCGAAGGGCCTGTCCACCGGCCTGGGCGACGAGGGCGGCTTCGCGCCCGCGCTGGCCAACAACCGCGCCGCGCTCGACCTGATCCTGGTCGCGATCGAGAAGGCCGGTTACACCCCCGGCCGCGACATCGCGCTCGCCCTGGACGTGGCCGCCACCGAGTTCCACTCCGACGGCGCCTACACGTTCGAGAAGTCCAAGCGCAGCGCCGAGCAGATGACCGGCTACTACACGGAGCTGGTCGACGCCTACCCGCTGGTGTCGATCGAGGACCCGCTGTCCGAGGACGACTGGGACGGCTGGGTGCAGCTCACCGCCGAGCTGGGCGAACGCGTGCAGATCGTCGGCGACGACCTGTTCGTGACCAACCCGGAGCGGCTGGAGGAGGGCATCTCCCGGCGTGCGGCGAACGCGCTGCTGGTGAAGGTCAACCAGATCGGCACGCTGTCCGAGACGCTGGACGCGGTCGCCCTGGCCACCTCGTACGGCTACAAGTCGATGATGTCGCACCGCTCCGGCGAAACCGAGGACACCACGATCGCCGACCTCGCGGTGGCCACCGGCGTCGGCCAGATCAAGACCGGCGCGCCCGCCCGCGGTGAGCGCACGGCCAAGTACAACCAGCTCCTGCGCATCGAGGAGGCCCTGGGCGACGCCGCGCGGTACGCCGGCGACCTGGCCTTCCCGCGGTACACGCCGGAGAGCTGATGGCGCCGCGGGAACGGGCCCCTCGACGTGGCCGGGACGCCACGTCGAGAGTCAGCCCTGCCGCCGGTCGGGACCGCGGGTCCGGCGACCGCCGAGCAGGGGATCGCACCGCGGCGGGTCGCAGGGCGGACGGTAAAACCGCTGGTCGTACGGCCTCCAGCGCGGCCGACCGCAAGACCGACAAGGGCCGCGCGAGGCCCCAGGCGAGGCCGACGGCGCGCAAGCCGCAGTCGAAGGCCCGGACCAGGGCGGGCGCGGGCACCGGTGGCGCGTTCGGCATGACCGGCACCCGGCGTGCCGCGCTGCTGGCGATGGTGGTGTGCGCGCTCGCGCTGAGCATCGCCGTGCCCCTGAGGACGTACCTGGCGCAACGCGAGGAGCTGCGCGAGGTAACGGCGTCGCACGAGACCCTGCGAGTCGAGGTGGCCCAGCTGGAGCAGCGCAAGCGCGAACTGGCGGACCCGGCGCACGTGGAGGCCGAGGCACGTCGCCGGCTGCATTACGTGCGGCCCGGCGAGACGCCCTACATCGTGCAGCTCCCCGGTGACGCGGAGCGTGAGATCGACGAACAACGACCGGCCGCGAAACCGGCCCAGGACAAGGCGTGGTACGAGCAACTGTGGGATTCGGCGGCGGCGCGATGACGGTCAGTGACGAGGACAGGGCGGCGGTGGCGGCGCAGCTGGGGCGCGCGCCGCGGGGCATGCGGGAGGTCGCCGCGCGGTGCCCCAGCGGGCACCCGGCGGTCGTGCAGACCAACCCGCGCTTGGAGGACGGCACCCCGTTCCCGACCCTGTACTACCTGACCTGCTCGCGGTTGAACTCGTACGTCAGCCGGCTGGAGGGCGCCGGGCTGATGAAGGAGATGACCGACCGGTTGGCCACGGATGAACAGTTGGCCGAGCACTACCGCCGGGCGCACGAGATGTACTTGGCTGAGCGCGACGCGATCGAACCGCTCGGGACGACCGTCACCGCGGGCGGCATGCCGGACCGGGTCAAGTGCCTGCACGTCCACGTGGCGCACTCGCTGGCAGCGGGCCGGGGGGTGAACCCGTTCGGCGACGAGGCCCTGGACAGGCTCACGGAATGGTGGCCGAGCGGTGACTGCGCGTCAACAGTGAAAAAGTGACCTAACGGGCAGTTCTTCGGACATCCACAGGCACGTAAGAGTGACACCGCCGTTCGGATCAGGCACTCTGGGTCGAGGCCGGGTAACGACTATTGGGGAGTTCGTGGCTGTGCCGAAGAGCAAACGTCGTGTGCGGAAGAGGACCAAGGTCCATCCGGGCACGATGACGCCACGGCAATGGGGTTTCGCCGCGACGGCGACCGCCGCGATGCTCATCCCCGCCCTGCTGCACGGCGCCACACCGGTCGACTGGGTCAACCTGTCGAGCAGGTCCGGGGTCGAGGCCATTCCCCCCGGTCCCGGTGACGTGCTGGGCACGCTGTCGCTGAAGGACCGGGGCGCCCTGGGCGCCACCGGCCGACTGCCCGAGACGGACGAGCTGAGCGCGGCGCTGCTCGACGACGCCGACGACCCGTCCGAGTTCGAGGACGAACTGCCCCCGCTGGACGGCGGCTACCTGCGCGAAGGGCAGCACGGCATCCCCGGCGTCATGCTCGAGGCCTACATGCGCGCGGCGGACCGGCTGGCCCGCACCACGCCCGGCTGCAAGCTGGACTGGCCGTTGCTGGCGAGCATCGGCCGGATTGAGTCCGGGCACGCGCACGGCGGCAGGGTCGCCGAGGACGGCACCACGGTCAAGCCCATCGTGGGGCCGGTGCTGGACGGCGGGCCCGGTGTGGCGGCGATCCGGGACACGGACGGCGGCCGGTTCGACGGCGACCGGACCTGGGACCGGGCCGTGGGCCCGATGCAGTTCATCCCGTCCACCTGGGCCGGTTACGAGGCCGACGGCAACGGCGACGGGCAGAAGAACCCGAACAACATTTACGACGCCACCATCGGCGCGGGCAATTACCTGTGCGCGTACGGCGCGGACCTGAGCGATCCGGTGCAGCGCGCGCGGTCGGTGTTCCGGTACAACCACTCCGAGGAGTACGTCCGGACGGTGTTGTTCTGGGCGGATGCCTACTCGAAGGGCGTCACCCCGCTGCCGGACGTGGTCGGCTCGGACGACGACTACGGGCCCGGCGTGACCCCCGGCAACCCGGAGCAGCCCGGCACCACGCCGCCCGGCACGACCCCTCCGGGCACGACGCTGCCCGGCACCACGACGCCGCCGTCGCAGGGCACGACGAACCCGCCGACGAGCACGACGCGTCCGGGGACGACGGTTCCGCTGACTCCGACGCCGTGCCCGACCCCGACGACGACGCCGACGGAGACCACGACCACCACGCCGACGACGACGCCCACGACGACACCCTCCGTGCCGCCGGGCTGCCCGACGCCGACCACCACCACGCCGCCCACGACGACGACCACGCCGGTGCCGACGACCACCGAGGCCCCGGCGACGACCACCGAGCCCCCGGCGACGACTTCCGAGCCGCAGGCGACCACATCGTCCGCCGCCGCCACCCCGGAACCGACGACGCCGCAGGCCACCACCTCTGAGCGCACGACGCCGGAGGGCACGACGCCGGAGGGCACGACGCCGGAGGGCACGACGCCGGAGGGCACCACTCCGGCGGGGACCACGGCGGACAGCGGCACGACCTCCGGCGACCAGGCCTCGTCCGCCGAGCCGTCGCCGACCACGTCGTCCATGCAGCCGAACTGAGCCCTCCCGGTCCGTTCACCCAGCCCTGCCGACGCCAGGCCCGCGCACGTCACGGGTCAGGCGGGTGGTGCGGCGACTAGTGTTCGGGGCAGCACCCACCGGCAGGGAAGGAACCCGGGCATGGCACGCGTGGCCGCGATCGATTGCGGGACCAACTCGATCCGCCTGCTGGTCGCCGACGTGACCACTTCGGACAGTGGCGAGCGGTCGCTGCGCGACGTGCACCGCGAGATGCGGGTCGTCCGGCTGGGCCAAGGGGTCGACGCCACCGGCGAGCTGCACCCCGACGCCATCGCCCGCACCCGCGCCGCGCTCGTCGACTACACGAACATCCTGCGCCGCAAGGGAACCGAGCGCGTCCGCATGGTCGCCACCTCCGCCACCCGCGACGCCGCCAACAAAGACCGGTTCTTCGACATGACCCGCGAAGTCCTGGGCGTCGAAGCCGAAGTCATCACCGGCGACGAGGAAGCCCGCCTCTCCTTCACCGGCGCCGTGTCCGATCTGGACCCGGGCGAAGGCCCCTTCCTCGTCTCCGACATCGGCGGCGGGTCGACCGAACTCGTCCTCGGCGCCTGGAACGGCGTGCTCGGCGACGTCGAGGCCGCCCGGTCCGTCGACATCGGCTGCGTGCGGCTCACCGAACGCTGCCTGCGCGGCGACCCGCCGACCGAAGCCGACGTCGAGGAGGCCGTCCGGGTCACGAGGGACATCCTCGCCGAGGCGTTCGAAGCGGTGCCCACGGCGAAGACCAACACCTGGATCGGCGTCGCCGGCACCGTCACCACCCTCGTCGCGCTCACCAAGGACCTGCCCCAGTACGACCCGGCGGAGATCCACCTGGCCCGGATCGGCCTCGACCGGATCCGCGAGACCACCGCCAAGCTGCTCACGATGAGTCACGACGAGCGCGCCGCGTTGGGCCCGATGCACCCCGGCCGCGTGGACGTGATCTGCGGCGGCGCGTTGATCGTCCGCACGCTGGCCGACCACCTGGAGTCGCGCGGAGTGACGGAACTCGTCTCCAGCGAGCACGACATCCTCGACGGCATCGCCTTCTCCCTCGCCTGAAGCTGTCAACTGGGATTGATCGTGATCAAGCCGTGACGCCGTCACCGGTATGGCCCAGCTCACTGTCGCAATAGCGTTCCTCCCACGCTTTGAAAGCGGTCGACTCTGTTCGGTTAACCCCGATCAGGTGGGAGGACCCAATGTCACGTGCACGATTAGTCCCAGCGGCCGTCGCGGTCGCTTTGGTCGCGACCGCCTGCGGCGCCGCGGACACCCCGGCGGCCTCGAACACCGATGCCGCAATCACCATCTTCAACACCGAGCCGGAGAACCCGCTCGTCCCCGGCAACACCACCGAGGCCGGCGGCAGCCGCGTCCTCGACCCGATGTTCACCGGCCTGGTCGAGTACCGCGCGGAGGACGCGCAGCCGGTGAACGCGATGGCCGAGTCGATCGAGACCACCGACTCCAAGGTCTTCACCGTCAAGATCAAGCAGGGCTGGCTGTTCCACGACGGCAGCCCGGTCACCGCGAAGAGCTTCGTGGACTCCTGGAACTGGACCGCCTACGGGCCCAACGCCACCCAGGGCGCCAGCTTCTTCTCCCAGATCGACGGCTTCGCGGCCGTCCACCCCAAGGACCCGGACGGCCGCGACGGCCCGCAGGAAGCGCCCGCCCCGACGGCGGAAACCCTGTCCGGCCTGGAAGTCGTGGACGACCACACGTTCAAGATCACCCTGTCCGAGCCGTTCGCCGTGTTCCCGGTGACCATCGGCTACGAGGTGTTCGCGCCGCTGCCGGAGGCGTTCTTCAAGGACCGCCTGGCCTTCGAGAAGCACCCGATCGGCAACGGGCCTTTCAAGTACGTCTCGCGCACGGTCGGCAGCGACATCAAGCTGACCCGCAACGACGACTACAAGGGCACCGACAAACCGAAGTTCAAGGACCTGACGCTCAAGGTCTACCAGAGCCGTGAATCGGCCTACGCCGACCTCGTGGCGAACAACCTGGACTTCCTGGAGGAGCTGCCGCCCAACGCGTTGGCCGGCAAGCAGTACGAGACCGACCTGGGCGAACGCGCGGTGCAGCGCGAGACGCTGAACATGCAGACCATCGCGTTCCCGTTCTACCTCAAGCCCTACGACAACGTCGAACTCCGCCGCGCGATCTCCATGTCGATCAACCGCGACGAGATCAGCAAGGTCATCTTCGAGGGCACCCGCAAGCCGGCCGACGGCTGGGTGCACCCGCTGATGAAGGGCTACAAGCCAGGTCAGTGCGGCGAGTACTGCGAGTACAACCCGGAGAAGGCCAAGGCGGCGCTGGCGAAGTCCGGCTACACCGGTGAGATCGTGCTGCTGTCCAACACCGACGGCGGGCACACGGAATGGGCCGAGGCGGTGGCCAACAGCATCAAGAACACCCTCGGTGTCGAGGCCAGGTTCGCGCCGTCGACCAGCTTCGGCGAGTTCCGGCAGAAGGTGAACGCGCACGAGATGACGGGCATGTACCGGGCGGGCTGGATCGCCGACTACCCGTCGATCGAGAACTGGCTCACGCCGCTGTACCGGACCGGCTCGTCCTCGAACGACGGCGGCTACTCGAACCCGGCGTTCGACGCGAAGCTCGCCGAGGCCGACAAGGCGGCCAGCGAGGAGAAGGCGATCGAGCTGTACCTCGAAGCCGAGCGGATCCTCGCGGAGGACCTGCCGATGATCCCGCTGTGGACGCAGAACACCATCGCCGGCCGCTCCGACCGGCTCAAGGTGGCGAACCTCGACCCGTTCCGCAGGCTGGACCTCTACACGGTGGAAGTCGCGTAGCACCAGGGGTTCCGCACGGGCCGGTCCGGGTTCCAGACCCGGACCGGCCCCGGCCGAGGGGAGTGCGCGTTGGGGCGTTACGTCCTGCGCAGGCTTTTGCAGATGGTGCCGGTGTTCCTCGGCACCACGTTCCTGATCTACGCCCTGGTGTGGGCGGTGCCGGGCGACCCGTTCGAGGGCAAGTGCGGCGAACGGGACTGCCCGGCGTCGTACGTGGCGGCGATGCGGGACAAGTTCAACCTGGACGACCCGCTGCTCGTGCAGTACGGGAAGTACCTGCTCGGGCTCTTCCAGGGCGACTTCGGCGTCACGTCGTCGGGGCTGGAGGTCTCGGGCCGGATCGCGGCGGCGTTCCCGGTGACGGTGAAGCTCGCCGTGGTGGCACTGCTGATCGAAGCCGTCATCGGCATCACCGCGGGTGTCGTCTCGGGCCTGCGCAACCGCGGGTTCCTGGACAGCCTGGTGCTGGTGTCCACGCTGTTCCTGATCTCCATCCCGGTGTTCGTCACCGGGTACGTGGTGCAGCTGGTGTTCGGGCTGCAACTCGGGTGGATCTCGCCGACGGTCAACTCGCCGACGTTCGGCAACCTCATCGTGCCCGGGTTCGTGCTGGCGAGCCTCTCGATGGCTTACGTGGCAAGGCTTTCGCGCGCCAGCATCTCGGAGAACCGGCGGGCCGACTACGTGCGCACGGCGTTGGCGAAGGGCCAGCCGACGCACCGGGTGGTGGGCGTGCACCTGCTGCGGAACTCGCTGATCCCGGTGGTCACGTTCCTCGGCACGGACCTCGGCGCGTTCCTGGGCGGCGCGATCGTGACCGAGGGGATCTTCAACGTCCCTGGTGTCGGAGGGCTGGTGTTCCGGTCGATCTTGACAAAGGACGGCGCGATGGTGACCGGCGTGGTCACCGTGCTGGTGTTGGTGTACCTGCTCATGACGTTGCTGGTGGACCTGCTGTACGCGGTCTTGGACCCGAGGATCCGCTATGACTAGTCAGATCGCTTCACTGGTGGCGGAACAGCCGCGCGGGCTGTTCGGGGACGCCTGGCACACGTTGCGGCGGCGGCCGTTGTTCTGGGTGTCCGTGTCGTTGATCATGCTGATGCTGTCGATGGCGCTGTTCCCGGGGCTGTTCTCGTCCGGGGACCCGAACCTGGCGGAGCTGTCACGGTCGCGTGGCGCGCCGTCGGCGCAGGCCTGGTTCGGGTACGACAACCAGGGCTACGACATCTACACGCGCGTCGTCTACGGGGCACGGGCGTCGATCGTCGTCGGGGTGCTGGCGACGCTGGGCGTGGTGCTGGTCGGGGCGTCCGTGGGGATGCTGGCCGGGTTCTACGGCGGGTGGTTGGACGCCGTGGTGTCGCGGATCGCGGACGTGTTCGTGGGTGTGCCGTTCGTGCTTGGCGCGATCGTCATCCTCACCACGTTGAACGCCGGCGGCAACGCGGGGCCGGTGCGGATCGTGGCGCAGGTGGTGCTGTCGATCTCGGTGCTGTCGTGGCCGGTGGCGATGCGGATCATGCGGTCCACGGCGATCGCGGCCAAGCAGCAGGACTACGTGAAGGCCGCTCGGGCGTTGGGCGCGTCGTCGGCGCGGATCATCGGCAAGCACATGCTGCCCAACTGCGTCGCGCCCGTGCTGGTGTACTCCACGATCGCCCTGGGGGCGTTCATCGGCGCCGAGGCGACCTTGTCGTACCTCGGGATCGGGCTGCGGCAGCCGGTCGTGTCGTGGGGCGTGATGATCAACAGTGCCAAGGACTACCTGCGGGTCGCGCCGCACGCGTTGCTGTTCCCGGCCGGTTTCCTGACCGCGACCGTGCTGGCGTTCGTCATGCTGGGTGACGCGGTGCGTGAAGCCCTCGACCCGAAGCTGCGTTGATTGCTGGGAGGCTTTTGTGCTGCTGGAGGTCGAGGACCTGCACGTGGAGTTCCGGACGCGGGACGGGGTGGCGCGCGTGCTGAACGGCGTGAGCTACCACGTGTCGGCCGGCGAGACGTTGGCCGTGCTGGGCGAGTCCGGGTCGGGGAAGAGCGTGACCGCGCAGGCGATCATGGGCATCCTCGACACGCCACCCGCTTTCGTGACGCGCGGATCGGTGCGGTTCCACGGTGAGGAGCTGCTGTCGGCGTCCGCGGAACGTCGTCGTGCCGTGCGCGCCTCGGGTGTGGCGATGATCTTCCAGGACGCGTTGTCCGCGCTGAACCCGGTGTTCACGGTGGGGTTCCAGATCGAGGAGCAGCTGCGGATCCGGCGCGGGATGAGCCGTGCCGACGCGCGGGCGCGGGCGATCGAGCTGCTGGACCTGGTGCGGATTCCCCTTGCGCGGCAACGCGTCCGGGACTACCCGCACCAGTTCTCGGGCGGGATGCGGCAGCGGGCGATGATCGCGATGTCGTTGGCGCTGGACCCCGAGGTGCTGATCGCGGACGAGCCGACGACCGCGCTGGACGTGACCGTGCAGGCGCAGATCATGGACCTGCTGGCGGAGATCCAGCGCGAGCGGCAGATGGGGTTGATCCTGATCACGCACGACCTCGGGGTGGTCGCGGAGGTGGCGGACCGGATCGTGGTGATGTACGCGGGGCGGATCGTGGAGCACGCCGACGCGGTGTCGCTGTTCCGCTCGCCGGGGCACCCGTACACGGCGGCGTTGATGCGTTCGCTGCCCCGGTTGGACTCGAAGGGCACGGCCCTGGAGACGATCCGCGGGCTGCCGCCGAGCCTGCTGCGGATCCCGTCGGGATGCCCGTTCCACCCCCGGTGCCCGCGCGCGGAGGACATCTGCGCTTCGCACGTGCCGTCGGCGGTGCGGCTCGGGTTCGGGCGGACCAGCGCGTGCCACTTCGCGGAGGAGATCGTCGGTGGTACCCGTGCCTGAACTGCTCGAAGTGGTGGACCTGGTGAAGCACTTCCCGGTGACGCGGGGGGTGGCGTTCCGGCGGACGGTCGGGCACGTGCGGGCGGTGGACGGCGTGTCGTTCACGTTGGGCGCGGGGGAGACGCTGGGCGTGGTCGGCGAGTCGGGGTGCGGCAAGTCGACCCTGGCCCAGGTCCTGATGCGGCTGGAACCGCCCACGTCCGGGTCGGCGCACTTCGAGGGCGAGCCGATGTTCTCGCTCCGGGGCGGCGCGCTGCGTCGGTGGCGGCGCGAGATGCAGATCGTGTTGCAGGACCCGTACACCTCCCTGAACCCGCGGATGACCGTGGGCGACATCGTGGGCGAGCCGTTCGAGATCCACCCGGAGGTCGCCCCCAAGTCGTCCCGGGCCGGGCGGGTGCGGGAACTGCTGGACGTCGTGGGCCTGAACCCCGAACACCTCAACCGGTACCCGCACCAGTTCTCGGGCGGGCAGCGGCAGCGGATCGGGATCGCGCGGGCGTTGGCGTTGAAGCCGAAGGTGATCGTGTGCGACGAGCCGGTGTCGGCGCTGGACGTGTCGATCCAGGCCCAGGTGATGAACCTGCTCGCGGAGCTCCAGGGCGAGTTCGGGCTGTCGTACGTGTTCATCGCGCACGACCTGTCGGTGGTGCGGCACCTGTCGGACCGGGTGGCGGTGATGTACCTGGGGAAGATCGTGGAGATCGGCACCGAGGAGCAGATCTACCGGCATCCCACGCACCCGTACACGCAGGCGCTGCTGTCGGCGGTGCCGGTGGCCGACCCCACGCTGCGGGGCAGGCGTGACGTGATCCGGCTGACCGGCGACGTGCCGTCCCCGGTGGACCCGCCCTCCGGCTGCCGCTTCCGCACGCGGTGCTGGAAGGCGCAGGACGTGTGCGCGACCGAGGAACCGGCGTTGGTGGAACGCGTCGGCGGGCACCCGAGCGCCTGCCACTTCGCGGAGGAACGCTCGGTCGTGCCCTGATTCGCAGTACCCCGGGTGGCCGGCCGCACGCGGGCACGAGCCGGCCACCTCGTGCCGGACGACGACGGCCCCCGGCGCGGTGAGCGCGCCGGGGGCCGTTCGGAGACTCCGATCAGGTCAGAAGAAGCTCCAGTACTGGTCGGCGAAGTTGCCGCAGCTGTACTGGACGACCTGTGCCCGCTCCGCGGTGCCCTGCACCAGCAGGCACTTGTTGCTGTTGACGTTCTGCAGCTGGTAGCGGGCGCTTCCCTTGTCGATCAGCCGCCAGTACTGGTCGACCAAGTCGGCGCAGGCGGTCTGCATGGCGGGGGACGAGTCGCTCGTGCCCTGCACCAGCAGGCACTTGTAGCTGTTGGCGTTGCGCAGCTGGTAGCGCGCGTTGCCCTTGTCGATGAACGACCAGTACTGGTCGTTGAAGTAGGCGCAGTTGGTCTGGATGACGGGCGCGCGCTCGGCGGTGCCCTGGACCAGCAGGCACTTCTTGCTGTTGGCGTTCTGCACCAGGTACAGGGACTGCGCGGTCGGCGGCGTGCTCACCGCCGAAGCGGTCACCGCCGCCGCGCCGTCGGCGGACCGAGCGGTGGCGGCCGTGGCGGACGGACTCGTGAGCAACACCGCGACCATGCCGACGAGTGCGAGAACTAAGCTTGTCAGACGCTTTGACATGACATCCCCCTCATGTTGTCGGAGCGTGACCAACATAGCGAACATGCAGGTCAGCTCGTCAACTAAAGTTTAATGAACGCGACGTGACCCTGGTCACGTCGCCTGCGGGCATGAGGAGGTCGGGTGACACCACCGAGCGGGCGGCGCACCCTGGCGCAGGCGCTGACCACGTTGATCGGGAAGAAGGCCGAGCGCGACGGCGAAGCCTCGGTCGCCGACCAGGTGATCGGCGAGGCCATCGGCAAGTCCCGGACCACGGTGTGGAAGCTGCGAACCGGGCAGGAGGTCAACCCCAAGATCGAGACGTTGGAGGCGCTGGCCCGCTACTTCGGTGTCCGGGTGGGCTACTTCCTCGACGAGGACAGCGCCGCGATCGCCGACGACCAGCTGGACTCCCTCGTCGCGGCGCGCCGCCTCCAGGAGACGGCGGAGAAGCACGGCGTGCGCGGCATCAACGCCCGCCTCGGTAGCCTGTCCCCGGACAGTCTCGCCGCGGTCGCGCGGCTGATCGAGCAACTTGGCGAATCCGAAGGGCAGCGGCCGTTCCCGCATGGAGAAGCGACCCCGTCCGGAACGGACCGACCTGACCGCTCTGCGCCGGCGGATTGAACGGGAGCTGGACTCGCTCGACTGGCCGACCCCGTTCGACTTCGACGGGCTCCTCGACCAGATCGGCGCCAAGCGGGGCAAGCCGATCGGCCTGTTCGCCGCGGAACTGCCCGCGGACGGACCGGGCGGGCTGGTCATCGAGCGGGCGGACGACCTGGTCATCGTGTTCGACGACCGCCTGCCGCCCTTGCAGCAGGAGCACATCATCCTGCACGAGGCCGCGCACGTGCTGTTCGGCCACCGCGGCACGTCGCTCGACGACCTCGGCGGGGAGGGCTTGACCGAGCTCGACCCCGACGTGGTCGAGCAGGCCCAGCGGTTCGCGCAGCGGGACGGCTACTCGAACGCGGAGGAAGCCGAAGCGGAGGTCGCCGCGGGACTGATGTGGCTGCGCGTCGGCGCGGCGCGGTGCATGACGCCACCGCGGTTCGACCTGCCGGAGGTCGCCGCCGCGAACGCGCGTTTCGCCGCGGCTCTGACGAGGAGACGGCGGACCACCTGATGCCCACGGTCGTGACCGTCGCGATCACCGCCGCGTTGTGCCTGGCCTTCATGGTCCGATCGCTGACGCGCAACCCCGCCAACGGCGCGCTGCGGGCCGCGTGCCTGTCGACGTTGGCGTTCCTGCTCGCCATGTACACGGTGCTGATCACGGCCGGCGCCGAAGCGGCGGATCCCATTCCCGCGGTGGTCTGGGCGGTCTCCGTCGGCCAGCACGTGCTGATCATGGCGGGCCTGTGCCTGGCCATGGCCGTCCTCCTGCACTCGATCCACCTGCCGGCGGTGGCCACCGCCCTGGTCAGGCGTCACGGCGCGGTGCTGCTCGCGGCGATCGCGATCGCGGTCGTCTTCGCCTCCCTCGCACCGCCTCCCGACTACACGGCGGGGTTCGTCGCCGAGTACGCGACCGCGCCGATCTCGTCGCTGTACCTGCTCGTCTTCGCCCTCTACTCGATGGCGATGATCGCGACCATCGCCTGGCTCTCCTGGCGGTGGTCCCGCCTGGCGGACGGTCCGTGGATCCGCCGTGGGCTGCTCGTCGGCGCGGTGGGGAGTTCCGCGGGGGTCGGGTACTGCGGGGTCAAGGCCGCCTACATCGCGCTGGCTCGGCTGGACGTCGCCCCGCCCGTGCCCGAGCAGGTGGTGACGCACCCGCTGATCCTGGTCAGCGTCCCCCTCGGGCTCGTCGGGCTGACGGTTCCCGGGTGGGGTCCGTGGCTGACCGCGGTGAACCGGTGGGCGGTCTGGTACCGGGCACACCACCAGCTGCACCCGCTGTGGGCGGCCCTGACCGAGGACCTGCCCCACGTGCGGATGCCGTTGGGCACGTCCAGGCTCGGCAGGTGGCTGGGAGCCGCGTGGGACGACCGGTGGGCGCCCCACGCGCGCGACATGGACCTGAGGTTGCACCTGCGGGTCGTGCAGATCTGGGACGCCCGCCGGGCGTTGCAGGGCTACTGCGATCCGGCCGTCTACGAGCAGGAGCTGCGACGGGGCGCCGAGCGGGACCGCACGGGCGACGCGGTCGTCGCCCGTGCGGAGGCGGCCATGTTGGCGGCGGCGTTGCGCCGCCACCGGCGGGGAGACCCGGTCGTCGGCGACAAGTCCCGCGTTCCCCTCGGGACCGATGCGGCGGACCTGGCGGCCAACGTCCTCTGGCTGAGCCGGGTCTCCCAGGCATTCGCCCGGAACCGCTACTAGCGGTCAGCGGCGGACTGGACGAATTCGGCCAGGTCCTTCGACTGCTGGACCCTGCTTGGCTCATGGACGTACATCATGTGCCCGGCGGGGTAGTACGCGGCTTCGATGTTGGCGTGCAGCTCGTCCGGAATCTGAAGGTGCGCCACCACGTGCTCGGCCGCGTAGTACGGCGTCGCACCGTCGAAGTGCCCGTATGCGATGTGCACTCGAAGGTGCGGGTTGGCGCGCATCGCCGACGCCAGCTTGTTCGCCACCGTCACGTGCACCCCCTCGAACTCCTTGAACGACCAAGGCCGCACGTTCATCGTCAAGATTTCGTACGGCAAGTCGTTCTCGTACTCCAACTCCGCCCGCACGTAATGGTTCAACGCCGCCGTGTAAGGCCCGAGGATCGCCGAGTACGACGGGTCCTCGCTGAAGGTCTCCCGGCCGTAATCCGCGTCCGGCCCGGTGAACCGCGAGTCCAGCCGCCCGACGACCTTCCGCTCCGACCGCAGCAACTCGGTGAAGAACCGCACGTGCTCGACCCGCAGGTTCACCCGGTCCACGTAGTCCTCGCTCAGACCGGTGAGCCGGGCCAGCCGCGCGACGATGTCCGCACGTTCCTCAGTGGACAGTCGGTTCCCGCGCGCCAGCGCCCACGGATAATCCCGTGACGCGAACTCCTCGGCCTCCGCCAGCACGTCCTCAAGCGGACGCGACCCGTGCAGCCCGTGGTAGTGCGCGATCGCCGCGTACGTCGGCAGGAACAACGTGTGCGGCAGGTCGTTGCCCTCGCTGAAGTCCAGCGTGGCGAAGTCCAGCACCGACGAGATCAGCATCAACCCGTTGAGGTACATGCCGTACCGGGACTGGAGGTACTCGGCCAACCCGGCCGCCCGCGTCGTCCCGTACGACTCGCCGGCCAGGAACTTCGGCGACATCCACCGCCCGTTGCGCGACGTCCACAGCCGGATCACCTCGCCGACCGACTCCAGGTCGCCCTGGAACCCGTGGTACTCGCCGGGCTTCTCGCCCTTGACCGCCCGCGAGTACCCGGTGGACACCGGGTCGATGAACACGAGGTCGCTGTGCGCGAGCAGCGTCTCGGCGTTGTCGACCAGGTCGTACGGCGGCGGCGCCATGGCGCCCACGTCACCGGACACCACCCGGCGCGGCCCGAGCAGCCCGAGGTGCAGCCACACGCTGGACGACCCCGGCCCGCCGTTGAACGCGAACGTCACCGGCCGCTTCGCCGGGTCCGCCCCGTCCAGCGTGTACGCGGTGAGGAAGACCTCGGCCTTCGGCTGGTGGCCGTCGAACTTGCCCTCCGTCAGCACCTCCTGCCGCAGCACCACCCGACCGGTGGTCGTGGTGTAGTTCAGCTTGCGGCGCTTGACGGTGATGCTGTGCTGGGTGGTGACGAGGTCGTCGACCGGGAGGTCCCGCTCGTCGCCGGGTTTGTCCTTGGCGGCCTGCTCGTCGCCGTTGTCCTTGTCGGTCATGGTCGAACTCTACGATCGGAGTCGCGTTCCTTGCTCCCGCTGTCCGCTCTTGACGAACGGGTTACCAATTGCCGCACGTGCCCGCGGTTGGTGGCGTGGCGCGAGGAGGTGGCGCGGGTCAAGCGGGCGGCGTTCCGGGATCAGGACTACTGGGGACGCCCGGTGCCCGGCTTCGGCCCGGCCGACGCGTCACTGGCGATCATCGGCCTGGCGCCGGCCGCGCACGGCGCGAACCGCACCGGCCGCATGTTCACCGGTGATCGTTCGGGGGACTTCCTGTACGCGGCGATGCACGCGGTCGGGCTGGCGACGCAGCCGACGGCGACCCACATCGGCGACGGCCTGGAGCTGATCGGCACCCGCATCACGGCCCCGGTGAAGTGCGCGCCGCCGGAGAACAAGCCGACCCCGGAGGAACGCGACAACTGCCGTCCGTGGCTGATCCGGGAGCTCGAACTGCTCCGCCCGACCCTGCGCGCGGTGCTCGTGCTGGGCGCGTTCGGCTGGCAGGCAGCGCTCCCCGTGCTGGCCGCGTGCTGGCAGATCCCCCGCCCACGTCCGGTGTTCGGACACGGGGTCAGGATCACGCTGGAGGCCCAGGACGACGGCCCGCCCCTGCACCTGTTCGGCTGCTACCACGTGAGCCAGCAGAACACGTTCACCGGTCGGCTGACGCCCGAGATGCTCGAATCGGTGCTGCTCAAGGCCCGACAGGCGGCGGGAATCGGAGCGCCACCCCGGTGAATCACCTCCGCGGCACAACATCCTCACCGGGCCGGCCGAGCCGGGTGATCGCCTATTGTCCGGCTCATGGGGGCGATCGAGGGTGAGTTCTGGAGCGCCGACACCCACGGCGTGCAGGCTCCGCTGACTGACGAAGCGGTGCGGGAGGCCGAGCGGGTTCTCGGTGTGGTGCTGCCCGCCGTGTTGATCGAACTGCTCCGCGTCCAGAACGGCGGCGGCGTGGTGTCCGGTCGATCCGCGTACCCGACGAACACGCCCGCGTCATGGGCGCCGGACCACGTGCCGTTCGAGGGCCTGATGGGCATCGGCTCCACCGGGGACGCGCTGACGATCCTGCACACGCCGTACCTGGTGCGGGAGTGGGGCTTGCCCGAACGCGTCGTCCTGCTCACCGGTGACGGGCACTGGTGGATCGCACTGGATTACCGGGTGTGCGGTCCGGCCGGTGAACCGTCGGTCGTCTGGCTCGACGCCGAGATGGACGAAGACCTGACCCTCGCCCCCTCCTTCCAGTCGTTCGTCGAAGCCCTGGCACCGGCCGCTGCGTTCGGTGAATCCGGGTAGTTTCAGGCGGCTGGTCAGCCGTACAGGTGACGGTGGACGGCGGGGTCGTTGGCGAGCACGAAGTCGACCACCTGCCAGAACTCCGGCAGACGCGGGTGGGTCAGGCCGTCCTCCCGGGACAGCCGCACGCCGTGGACGTCGCCGCCTGACCCGTCCATGCACGCCTGGACCAGGGTCGCCGCCGGTTGCGGGTTGCCCTCGACCGGGCCGACGCGGCACCCGAACGTCACGTGGTCGTCGGTGGAACCGGTGCCCCAAGTGCCCAGGATGACGTCGATCCACGTCTCGTGCGGCTGGTCACGGTGGTGGTAGGAGTTGGCGAAGTACACGGCGTGCGCGTCTCCGTCGCGGTGGATGAAGTTCCACGCCCGCTCGATCGGCGCGTTGCAGCACCCGCACTCGTACTGCCTCGTCTGCCGTTCGTCGGGATCCATCGTCAAGGCCACCGGTGCACCCTAGCCACGTCCGATAGGCCAGTCGGCGGCCTTCCCCGGAAACCGCACGCGGCGGCCCCGGCCGGCAGGCATCCTTGGCTCATGAAGCCCCGGCTCGCGCTCGTCCTCGCGGTGGGGTCGGCGCTCGCGCTGGTCGCTCTCGCCGCGCGCGGGACGTCGCCGGTCCGGTACCAGGAACGGCCTTTCGCCGCCGACGAGAAGCCCCCGCCGCCCACCGAGTCGGACACCTCCCTCGACACCGACCTGGGCGGATCGACGGTGGCCGGGTCGTTCCTCGCCCTCACCATCGTGCTGATCGTGGTGGCGGTGGTCGCGGTCGTCGCGCTGCTGATCTCGTTCGGCATGTTCCGGTGGAAGCGGCGGCGTGGGGTGGGGATCGCGGTCGACGCGCCGGAAGTGGGGGACGGCAGCGCGGAGCCGCCGGCGATCTTCGTCCGCCGTGCGACGGAAGCGCTCGACGAGTTGCGCGACCAGGGCGGTCCACCCGGTGACGCGGTCATCGCCGCCTGGCTCAGCCTCGAACGGGCCGCCGAGGACAGTGGCGTGCCACGCCAAGGCCACCAGACGCCCACCGAGTTCACCGGCGACCTGCTGCGCCGCTACGAAGTGGACGAAGGCGCCGCGGGCACGCTCAAGCACGTCTACCAACGGGCGCGGTTCGGGACGGCGGAGGTGACCGCGGCGGACGCCCGCACGGCCACCGAGGCGTTGGAGCAGATCGTCCGGGACCTCCGGTGAGCCCGCTGGCCGGCATGGCCCGCGCGACAACGCTGGGAGTCGCCGTCGCCGCCGTCACCGCGTTCGTCCTGGTCCGCGTCGGCGCGCCGTGGCACTGGGCGGTGCTGATCGCGTTGCCCGTCGGCGCGTTGGCCCTGTTCGCCGCACGCCTGCCGCGCGCGACGGACGTCGTCTGGGCGCCCCTGCCCGCGACCATCTCCACCGCCACGTTCGTCCAGGCCAGCACGCTCGCGAGTCGGCTCGCCGAGGCCGCCGTGGACCAGGACCGGTTCGTCACCCGCGTCCAGCCCCGGCTGCGACGGCTCGCGGAGGCGCGGTTGCGGCAGCAGCACGGCGTGCACAGCCTCCAGGACCCGAGGGCGCGCGACCTGCTCGGCGCCGACCTGCACCGCCTGCTCACCGACCCGACCGCACCGCTGCCCGAGCCGTCGAAGCTCGCCGACCTCTTGGAGAACCTGTGACCCCGGGCAACGAAGCGACCCCCGGCGCCGAAACCGGCAACGGACCCGGAAGCGAGAAGGTCGAGACGATCGCGGCCGAGGCGAAAGCGGTGCTCGCCGCCGTCGGCACCGTCGTCGTGGGTCGGGAACGGTCGTTGCGGCTGGCGCTGGCGGCCGTTCTCGCGGGCGGCCACGTGCTGCTGGAGGACGTGCCCGGCCTGGGCAAGACGCTGATGGCCCGGTCGCTGGCGCAGGCGTTGAAGCTCGACTTCAAGCGCCTCCAGTGCACCCCCGACCTGCTGCCCGCCGACGTCACCGGCTCGTTCCTCTACAACCCGGGCGACCGCGAGTTCACGTTCCGCGAAGGACCGCTGTTCACCGGCCTCCTGCTGGCCGACGAGATCAACCGGACGCCCCCGAAGACCCAGTCCGCGCTGCTGGAAGCCATGCAGGAACGGCAGGTCACGGTCGAGGGCCGCACGTTCCCGCTGCCCCGCCCGTTCCACGTGCTGGCGACCGCGAACCCGGTGGAGTACGAGGGCACCTACCCGCTGCCCGAGGCGCAGCTGGACCGGTTCCTGCTCCGGCTCGACATCGGCTACCCGCCGCCCGCCGAAGAGGTCGAGGTGCTGCGCCGCAGGCTCACCCGGCAGCGCGAGGAGACCGAGGTGGAGGCGGTGCTGGACGCGGAACGGCTGCGGCGGCTCCAGCACGGCGTGGAACAGGTGTCGGTGGACGACGACGTGCTCCGGTACTGCGTGGACCTCGCGTCCGCGAGCCGGAAGCACAACGCCGTCGAGGTCGGGGCGTCACCGCGCGGCGCGCAGGCGTTGGTGCTGGTGGCACGAGCTCTGGCGGTGCTCGACGGGCGGGACTTCGTGCTGCCGGAGGACGTCAAGGAGTGCGCCGTCGCCGCCCTCGCGCACCGCATCACGCTGCGTCCGGAGACGTGGACGTCCGGCGTCACCGGCGTGGAGGTCGTGACCGAGCTGCTCGGCCGCGTGGCCGGGCCGGCGAGCACCCGTTCGTCATGACGAGGGCGCAGCGGCTACGCGAAGCGTTCACCAGCGGGCGAGGGGCGCACTGGCACCCGACCGACGCGCTGGTGCGCGGTCTGGCGCTCGGCGTCGGGATGGTGGTGCTCGGCGGGCTGCTGCACGAGGTGGAGCTGGTCCTGTTCGGCGCGCCGCTGCTGATCTCCACGCTGCTCGCCCTGATCACGCCCGTCACGGGCACCCCGACGGTCAAGGTCCACGGGCTGCCGCGCACGGGTGAGATCGGGGCGGCCAAGTCCATCGTCGAGGTCGACCCGGGCACGGGCGCCGAGGTGCTGGCGATCCGGCTGCCGGACCCCGTGGCCGGCGGTATCGGCGTGGTGCACCTGATGCCCGCGACGGCGCGGGAGATCGACGTCGTGCTGCGGCGTGACGCGTGGGGCGAGGGTGTCGACCTGCGGCCGGACCACCTGGTGGCGGGGCCGGACGCGTTGTTCGTGCACGGTCCGATCACCGCCGTCGAACGCGGTCGGGTGATCCTGCCGCCGGTGGAGGCGTTGCCCGCCGGTCTGCTGCCCGCGCGGGCCGTGGGACTGGTCGGCGCGCACCGGGCACGGCGGCCGGGCGACTCGGTGGAGCTGCGCGACATCCGGGCGTTCCAGCCGGGCGACCGGCTGCGGCGGATCGACTGGCGGGTGTCGTTGCGGACCAGCGCGATGGCGGGCACCGCCGAGGGCACGTACCTGCACGTCCGCGAGCACCACGCGGAGGCGGACGCGGACGTGGTGCTGGCGTTGGACACTCGGCAGGACGTCGGCGCGGAGCTGGGGGAATGGGCGACGCCGGCGCGTGCGACGACGGTTCACCCGCTGGGCCGGTCGCTCGGGGAGTGGTCGCTGGCGTCGCGCGGGACGACCGTTCGGCCGGGCGGCAGTCTCGACCTGGCGGTGCGGGCGGCGGCGTCGTTGGGGGCCGGGTACCTGCGGCAGGGCGACCGGGTGGGCCTGGTCGACCTGGGCCGGCCGCAGCTGGGCGCGCGTCCGGGCGTCGGGCGGCGGCAGTTGCTGCGGCTGCGCAACCAGCTCGTGGTGTGCGCGCGGTCGGCGGGGTGGGCTCAGCGGCCCGTGCTGCGGCCCGAGCAGGTGCCGCACGGGGCGCTGGTGGTGGTGCTGTCGCCGTTCCTGGACGCCGAGGTGGTGGAGTTGGCGGTGCACGCCGCGCGGCGCGGGAACCTCGTGCTGGCGGTGGACGTGCTGCCGCAGCCGTTGCGGCCCGATCCGGAGGCGCGGTGGGGTGTGAGCGCGTTGAAGGTGATCCGGCTGGAGCACGACGTGCGGCTGGAGGCGATGCGGCAGCACGGCGTGGCCGTGGTGCCGTGGGGCGCGCCGATCGCGGGCGTGCTGCGTCAGGCCCGCACCGAACGGCGGCTGTCCAGATGACCCAGCCCGCGCCCCCGACCGCGCCCCCGACGCGAGCGTCGAACTCGGGGTACCTGAGCGTTCGACTCGCGGGGCCTGAACGTTCGACTCGCGCGTTCCGAGCGTTGAACTCGGGGGTTCCGAACGTAGGACTCACGCGTTCTGAACGTAGGACTCACTGGTGAGGGGCGGGGTGCCCGGATGGGTGCTGCGGGCGGCCATCGCGGTCGCCGCAGGCGCGGTGGGCGGAGTGCTGGCGGTCCACGGGGTCGAGTGGCCGGCCCTGGCGCTGTACGGGCTCCTGGTGGCCGCCGCGGTGGCGATCCCGGCGTCCGCCGCGGTCGCGCTGATCATCGGCTACCCGGCGGCGGCGATGGCGTTCGTGAGCGACGACCGGTCCTGGGCGGGCGTGTTCGCGCTGGTCGTGCTCCTGCACCTGGTCCACGTCCTGGCCGCCTATGCGGCAATAGTCCCGATCGGATCACGCGTTCACCCGGAAGCACTAAAGGCGCCCGCGAAGAGGTTCGCCACCGTTCAACTCTGCGTGCTGGCGCTCGGCGCGGTCGTCATCCTGTTGCCGGGCGGCCGAACGGACGCGGCGGTCGAGATCGCGGGCCTCGCGTGCGCGATCGGACTGGTCCTCGGGGTGGTCCTCCTGATGCGCCGAAAAGGCTGAGAAACGCGCCGTCCGACCTCAGTCCGAGCTGAACGTCTGTATCGTTCCTCTCAGCACGTTCACCATGATCTGCTGGTCAGCGCCGGCGTGTCCGTCATCACCCGGCGACTGTGGTCACAACAGGGCCGATCGATGCGCGGGAAAGCCCCCTCCGGTGCGACCATATGTGTATGGCTGCTGTGAAGTCGCAACCCACACGGATCGTGATTGTCGGCGGTGGGTACGTCGGCATGTACACCGCGCTGGGATTGCAGAAGAAGCTGCGTTCCGGCGAGGCATCCGTCACGGTGATCGACCCCCAGCCCCACATGACCTACCAGCCGTTCCTCCCCGAGGCGGCGGCCGGCTCCATCGAGCCCCGCCACGTCGTGGTGCCGCTGCGCAAGGTCCTCAAGCGCTGCCACGTGGTCACCGGTCGTGCCACCCGCATCGAGCACGAGCGCAAGGCCGTCACGGTCGAGCTCGCCGACGGCCACGTCGAGGAGTTCGAGTACGACGTGCTCGTCTCGGCGCTGGGCAACATCTCGCGCACCCTCCCCATCCCGGGGCTGGCCGAGGTCGGCATCGGCATGAAGACCATCGGCGAGGCCATCTACCTCCGCAACCACGTGCTGTCGCGGCTCGACCAGGCGTCCAGCACGAAGGACCCGGAACTGCGCAAGCGGTTGCTGAGCTTCGTGGTCATCGGCGGCGGTTTCGCGGGCATCGAGACGCTGGCGGAGCTGGAGGACATGGCCCGCTACGCGCTTCGCTACTACGAGAACCTCAAGCAAGAGGACATGCACTGGGTGCTGGTCGAGGCCACCGGCCGGATCATGCCCGAGGTGAGCGCCCGGCTCGGCGCGTGGACCGTCGAGCAGCTCGAGAAGCGCGGCATCAAGTGCTACCTCGACACGCGCGTCAAGAGCATGGAGGGCGGCCACGTCGTCCTCGACGACGGCACCGAGTTCGACTCGGACACCATCATCTGGACCGCGGGCATGAAGGCCAACCCCATGCTGCGCAACACCGACCTGCCGCTGGACGAGCGCGGCCGGGTGCGGTGCACGGCGGCCACGCAGGTCGTCGGCCTGCCGGGCGTGTGGGCGGCGGGCGACTGCTCGGCCATCCCGGACCTGTCGCAGACCGAAGAGGACCCGACGGCCGTGTGCGCGCCCAACGCGCAGCACGCCATCCGCCAGTCGAAGCTGATGACCAAGAACATCATCGCCACGCTGCGCGGCAAGCCGACCAAGGACTACCACCACAAGTACGTGGGCTCGGTCGCCGGCCTCGGCCTCTACAAGGGCGTGGCGGACGTGTACGGCGTGCGGATCAAGGGCGTCCTCGCCTGGCTCCTGCACCGCGCCTACCACGTGATGTTCATGCCCACGTTCAACCGCAAGTTCCGGGTGTTCGTGGACTGGACGCAGGCGCTGTTCTCCGGCCGCGAGGTCGTCGCGCTGGGCCAGATCCACGAGCCGAAGGCCGAGTTCGACCGCGCCACCAAGAGTTGACGCGAACGGCCGCCTGTCTGCTGCGCCGTTCGGCACGGTGGGCGGGCGGCCGTCCGGACCAGCCATCTCAGTAGAGCCCCCGGACGGCCTAGCGACACGCCGGTAACCTTGACATTGCGTAACGTGAACCCGAGAATACAGCTGGTGTATCGCCTGAATGTGTGATGCATCAGTGGGGAGAGAGGTGACCGCGATGTCTCTCGAGGAGCTGGCCGCACAGCTTCGCCGCGGTGAGATCGAGGATCGTACCCTGGCGGAGTACTCCGCGGAGTACGCCACCGCCGAAAAGCGTTTTTGCAGCAAGAAAGACGACTGAGTCATGCCCGTCTCCGGTTGGGGGAACGAGCTCGTCCCCCCAACCGAGGCAGCCAGACCCGCGAAACCCACCCCGCTGCTGCTCCAAGGTCAGGACTACCTGTTCCGGTCGCAGCCGAAGTGCCTGGACTTCCAGGAACAGGTGCACCGCCTGGGGATGGTCGACGAGGGTGACGGCAGCCCGGTGCCCTGCGTGCTGGTGCTCGCCCGCGCCGCCGACATGGAGATGAACGAACTCTCCATCGCGCTCGCCGAACGCGGCATCCGGATGGCCCGCATCGACGCCGACCGCTCCGTCGACCTGCCGCTCACCGTCTACACCGACCAGCCGCTGCTGGAACTCGACCGCTGGCTGCTGCGCCCGTTGCTGGTGTGGCGCAGGCACTTCGAACTCACCGCGGTCCCGCTCGAACCGGGCACGCTGGCCGCCGCCTACGCCGTGGACCAGTGGGGCGCGGTCGCCGACTGGCTGTCCAGCCGGGGCGACTGGGCGCACGTCAACCCGAGCCGCAACACCTCCCACCTGAACCGGCTGACGCAGCTCGCCGACGCCTCCGCGTTCGGCCTGCGCGTGCCGCGCACCACGGTCACCACCCGACCCGGCCGCACCAGGCCGGGCGGCGCGCAGTGCATCGTCAAGACTTCCGGCCGGCACCTGCTGGAACCACGCCCCGGCATGCAGCACGGCCTGTTCCCGCGCCCGCTGGAGACCAGCCGGTCCGGCGACGTGCCCGAGTCCGCGCCGGTGATCGTCCAGGAGTACGTGCCGTCGGACACCGAGCTGCGCGTGTTCGTCGTGGGCGAGCGGTGCCTCGCGTTCCAGGTGGACAAGCTGGACCCGGCGCAGCTGTGGGTGGACCCGGAGGCGGTCCGCGTCACGCCGGTCGACGTGCCGTCCGGGCTGACCGACCGGCTGCTCGCGCTGGCCAGGCACTGGCGGCTCCAGGTGGCCGCGTTCGACCTGCTGGTCTCGGGCGGCGACCACGTGTTCCTGGAGGTCAACGTCAACTGCGACTGGCGGTGGTTCGAGCACCGGGCGGGGGACGCGCGGGTGTCGGCGGCGGTGCACGACTGGGTGGCGGCGCGCTTCAAGGAGCTCCTGGGTGCGGGCAAAGGTCGCTGAGCACGCGACGCTGTTCTACCAGGACGGCGCCGTCGTGTGGGACGACTACCTCCACCACCGTCAGTTCGCCATCAGCGAGACCGCGGAACTGCTGTGCCGCAAGTTCACCGAGTTCACCGACGTCGACGCGCTGCTCGCGCCGCTCGGCGAGGAGGACCGGGCCGCGCTGCGCAAGGTGCTGGACGAGCTGGTCGACGCCGGTGTGCTGATCGTGGAGGGCTCGCCCCGGCACGAGGAGGAACGCCGGCTGCTGGCCGGCTGGAGCACCTGGGGCGTCTCCGCCCGGCACTTCCACTTCGCCAGCCGCACCCTCGCCGACGCGCCGTACCAGGGTTCCGACGAGCACGACGCGGTGCTGGACGCCAAGCTCGTGACGTCGCCGCCGCCCCCGCCGTTCCGCAGTCTGGGTGGCGCCGTCGTGCCGCTGCCGCCGTTGCCGGACGAACCCGAGTGGGCCGGGTCGGGGCTGTTCGACGTGCTGCTGGAGCGGCGCACCACCCGTGAGTTCGGCACGTCCGGTGTGCCGCTCGACCGGGTCGGCGAGCTGCTGGCGGTGTTGGCCGGGCCGTCGCCCGCTCGGTCCCGGATCGGGCGGTCCGGCACGGTGTTCAAGACCAGCCCGTCCGGCGGCGGGCGGCACCCGGTCGAGCTGTACGCGCACGTGCGGGACGTGCCGGGGCTGGAACCCGGCTGGCACCACTACGACGGGCTCGCGCACGCGCTTGAGCCCATCGGAGTGTGCTGGGGGCCGGACGAGATGGCCGCGGCGGCGGGGGACCAGGACTGGGTCGGGCAGGCCCCGTTGGTCCTCGCGTACACCGGCGTGCTCGAACGGACTAGATGGCGTTACGACACCTCACGTGCATACCGTGTTGTGCAAATGGACGTAGGACATCTATCCCAAACGGCTTATCTGGTTGCTACGGCAATGGGCCTGGGTATCGGCTTCACCGCAGCATTGCGGGATGAGCTGGTCGAACAAGCACTCGACTGTGATGCTTATCACGAGGTTGTACTCGGCCTGAGCGCCTTGGGTCCATTACCCGAATGAGCGCAATAGCGGATCGCATTGAGCCGTGCGGGGGACTTCTTCCAAACCTGCCCCACGAACGCTCGGTAACGGCTTAGGCTCCCCGCTGCCCCCGTAGCCCAACCGGTAGAGGCAGGCTCCTTAAAAGAGTCACAGTACGGGTTCGAATCCCGTCGGGGGCACGTTCGGTGCCGCATTGGCTTCACCCATCTGCCGGGTGAACACGAACCCGCATGCGCGGATCGTCAGTCACCTGAGTCACCCGATCGGACCCGCGAAGTGGTCCGGGAAGCCGTCCCGTGAACCGGCATACCCGAACGGACCACTCGCGGTGTCCGACCGGCTGACTCGCGCGGGTCAGGGGTTGTGGGTGCGCACCCAGTCCGAGACGACCTCGTCCAGCACGGCGAGCGGCAGCGGGCCGCCGCCCAGCACCACGTCGTGGAACGCCCGGATGTCGAAGCGGTCGCCCAGCGCCGCCTCGGCCGCCGCCCGGATCCGCAGGATCTCCAGCCGGCCCACCATGTACGCCAGCGCCTGGCCCGGCGCGGCGATGTACCGGTCGACCTCGTTCTCGATCTCGACCAGCGCCATCGGCGTGTGCTCGCTCAGGTACTCCACGCCCTGCGCCCGGCTCCAGCCGTACGCGTGCAGTCCGGTGTCCACGACCAGCCGCCCGGCGCGCAGCGAGTCCATCGCCAGCATCCCGAGCCGCGCCACGTCGTCCGAGTACAGACCCATCTCGTCGGCCAGTCGCTCGGTGTAGAGGCCCCAGCCCTCCAGGTACGCCGTCACGCCCGCGATCCGGCGCAGCATCGGCAGGTCGGTCAGCTGCTGGGCCAGCGTGATCTGGAAGTGGTGCCCCGGCACGGCCTCGTGGAACGCGATCACCTCGGCCTGGTACCGGAACCGCTCCTCCACCCGGTGGGTGTTCGCGTAGTACGTGCCCGGCCGCAGCCCGTCCGGCGACGGCGGGGCGTAGTACGCGGTCGGGGCGCCCGGCGCGTCGGCGGCCGGCACCGGCTCCACCTGGCAGCGCTGCTCCGGCACCCGGCCGAACCAGCGCGGCGCGGCCTCTTCGGCCCTGGTCACCGCCTCACGAGCGGCGTCGATCAGCTCGTCCTCGCTGTTCCAGCGCAACGCCGGGTCGGTGCGCATCCGTTCCAGCACCGCCGCCACGTCGGACGTGCCGAAGACCCGTTCACCCAGCTCGGCGAGCTCCCGCGCCACGCCCGCCATCACGTCGAGACCGGTCTGGTGCAGCTCGGCGGGCGTGCGGTCGGTCGTCGTCTGGACCCGCGCCAGCGCCGCGTACATCGCCTCGCCGCCGGGCAGCAGGTTCAGGCCGACCTCGTCGGTGGACCGGCCCTTGATCCCCGCGATCACGTCCCGGTAGGCGGCGAACGCGGGCCGCACCACGTCGGCCAGCACCCGTTCGCGTTCGGCGGTGAACTCCTCGCCGCCCGCGGGTCGGGCCAACGGGTCCTCGTCGGCGACGAGGTAGCGGTCGATGTGGGCCACGGCGGCGTCCACCAGGTGCTGCACGGGCGTGCGGCCCGCAGTGGCGCCGGCGAGCTGTCGTTCGGCGACCCGGCGCAGGAACTCGGGCACGGCGGCCAGCCGGTCCAGGTACGCGCGCTCGGACTCCGGTCCCGACACCGAGGTCATCGGCATGACGGTCAGCAGCTCGCCCGCCGGCGCGAAGAACGAGTCGGTGATCGTGTACTCCACGCCGCGCGCGTCGATCAGGTCCACCGCCGCCCGCGCCTGCTGGACGATCACCGCGCGCGTCACCGGGTCGTCGTCCGCGGGCAGGGCGTGCGCCCGTTCCACGATGTCCAGGGCTCGTGCCCGGGTCGCTTCGTCCGTCTCGACCCGGTAGTCGGTGAGCAGGTGGTCGTATCCGGGCACGCCGTACACCGTGGCTGCCAACGGCATCTGCGTGAACATCAGGTCGAGCAGTTCGTCGGCCAACTCCGCCGTCGTACCCATGCGCACCCCCGGGTCGTCGTCAAAACCAGGATGGTACTTAGCCTAAGAAACGATTTACACCCCGTCCAAATAGGCCAGCACGGCGAGCACCCGCCGGTTGTCGTCCCCGGACAACGGGAGGTCCAACTTGCCGAAGATGTTCGCGATGTGTTTGCCGACCGCTTTCTCCGTGACGAACAGCCGGCCGGCGATCGCGCCGTTGGAACGGCCCTCGGCCATCAGCGAGAGCACTTCCCGTTCACGGGGCGTCAACGTGGCCAGCGGCTGGTCCCGCGCGCCCCGGGCGAGCAGCTGGGTGATGACCTCGGGGTCCATCGCGGTGCCGCCCGCGGCGACCCGCCGAATGGCGTCCACGAACTGCCGGACGTCCGACACCCGGTCTTTGAGCAGGTAACCGACCGCGCCGCCGCGGTCGGACAGCAGTTCCCGCGCGTACAGCTGCTCGACGTACTGGGAAAGGACCAGGATCGGCAGGCCCGGCACCCTTTTGCGGGCCTCGATGGCGGCCCGCAGACCCTCGTCGGTGAACGTCGGCGGCAGCCGGACGTCGACCACCGCCACGTCCGGGCGGTGGTCGACCAGGGCCTTGAGCAGGGCGGGACCGGAGTCGACCGCTTCCACCACGTCGAAGTCGTACGCCTGGAGGAGCCGGATCAGGCCGTCCCGGAGGAGGACGAGGTCTTCACCGAGGACAACGCGCACGGCAGCTCCATGGTCACGATGGTCGGCCCGCCGACCGGGCTCGCGATGCCGAGTGTGCCGTCGAACGCGGCCAGCCGGCGCTCGATTCCGCGCAATCCGCCGTTCTCCGTCGCCACCGCGCCACCGTGCCCGTCGTCGCCGATCATCAGCGAGAGCCTGCCGTCCTCGTGCCGCACGCGCACCCACGCACCGGTCGCGCCGCTGTGCTTGGCCACGTTCGTCAACGTCTCCGCCACCGCGAAGTAGGCCGCCGACTCGACCGGCGCCTCCGGCCGTCCGGTCAGCTCGATGTCCACTTCCACCGGCAGCGGGTGCGCCAGCGCCAACGCGCGCAGCGCGCCGTCCAGCCCCCGGTCCGCCAGCACCGGCGGGTGGATGCCGCGGACCAGGTCCCGCAGCTCCGCCAACGCCTGGGTGGACGACTGGCGTGCCTCGGCCAGCAGCTCTTGTGCCGCCCGCGGGTCACGGGCCATCAGTTCCTCGGCCATGCCCAGGTTCATGCCCAACGCGACCAGCCTCGCCTGCGCGCCGTCGTGCAGGTCCCGTTCGATCCGGCGCAGCTCGGCGGCCTGCGCGTCCACCGTGTCGGCCCGTGAGTCGGCCAGCACCCGCACCCGGTTGGTCAACGTGGCCTTGGTGCTCGGCGCGAGCAGCCACTTCACGACCGTGGCGTGCAGCCGGGCGGCGCGGGGCGTGGCCCACCAGGCCAGCACCAGGAAGGCGATGCCCAACAGGGGCGCCAGCACGAAGTTGCCCGGGGTGTCGTACCTGACCATGACGTACTCGACCGACCTGCCGTTGTCGAGCCAGATCAGCGGCATCACGAACCCGAGCACGCCGTTGACCCAGAACGCGACCGGCATCATGCCGCAGAAAATCCCCACGAACGCGTTGACCGGAAGGAACGCCATGTCGCGCCACGTCGCCGGGTCGGTGGCGATGGTGCGGACCCTGGTCATCGGGCCCCGGTTCTCCGGCAGCCGGTAGGGCGCCGGGATCTCCACCCCCAGCACCCGGGACGCCCACCAGCGGAAGAAACCGGTGTAACGGCGGGCCAGCGCGGTGAACAGCAGCAGGAACGGCACGCCGATGGTCACCAGGATCAGCGGGTAGGCGTTCAGCTGGAGCGGGACCAGCAGCAGGCCCGCCACGCACAGCGGTGTCCGTGCCAGCCCCAGCGCGGCCTGCGTCAGCCGGGTGCGGGCCTCGCGTACGAGGTCGTGGTCCGTCATGGCCCCGATTCTTCCGGCCTGCCACAGCCAAATCGGTGGGTCTAACCCCCCAATCCCGGCGGACCCCGGCTTACCGACCGCCGGACCGTCAGTTCCGGGCGGCGGGCATCCGCCTCAACTGCTCCAGCACCACCGGGTCCTGCAACTGCATCCACTGGATGACCTCGGTGTACGTGGCGCACGCCGTCTCCGGCCGCACGCACACCTCGCTCAGGAACCCCTCCACCGCATTGCTGAACGCGCCGCCGGCCCACTCGTTGAAGTGGTTGCCGATCACGATCGGCGCCCGGTTGCCGTTGAACGCCGCCTGGTACACCGACCGGTACGTGTCCAGCACGATCCGGGTGTAGTCGGCGGCCTTCTCCGGCTCGTCCTTCGCGCCGTTGAGCGCGTACCAGAGGTTGAAGTCCATCATCACGACCTGCTTGCCCAGCGCGGGCACGCGCACCTCCGGCATGGGGAACTCCCACATCCCGTCCCGCACGAACGGCCACACCACACCGAGGCTCACGTGACTGGTGTCGTACGCCAGGCCGTGTGCGCGCATTGCCGGGAACGCCTGCCCCCAGTCACCCTCCAGGCACGGCGTCCGCCCGCCGCGCACGGCCGCCGGGTCCAGCTTGAACCCCCGCTGCCGGGCCTTCTCCACGATCATGAAGAACTGGTCGATCTCGGAGTTCCACTGGTCGGTGTTCCAAGTGCCGACGTTCGGCTCGTCGCCGACGCAGAAGTGCCCGTTGTAGTGCGTGCCGATCTCGTGCCCGGCGTCGATGGCCGCGTTCAGGTACCCGATCCGCAGGTCGACGTCCGCGCGGCTGCCGCCGAACCCGATGGACGAATCGCCCTGGTCGTGGCCGGGCCCGGTGTACATCGCGGCGTCCTCGTCCGCGACCATGTACACGCCGGATAAGAGCCCGGTGACGTGCGCGTTCGCTTGCTGGGCCAACGGCATGATCCGGTCCCAGTGCGGCTTGGACGCCGCGCCGTCGAACGAGAACAGCACGAACTGCGGCGGCTTCTCACCCGGCAGCATCCGCCGCATCCACGACGGCGGCGTCGCGGACGGCGGCACGGTCAGCGGGGCGGCCGACGGGGTGGCCGTGCCCGCGCTACCAGTGGTCGTGCGCGGTGCCATCGGCAGCGGCGCGGCCAGTTCGCCCACGTCGTTGCCCGGTTCGGGTTCCCGTGCGCCCAGCACGGCCAACACCACCAGGGTGAGTGCCAGCGCCACACCCGTGCTGAGCCGACCCCATCGCTTCACACCAACAATGACGACGCGGGGTAGCCGGAGGTTGCCTGTTCGTTACAACCTTGCCGAGGTGGATCAGGCGATCGGGGTGGCGATCACGACCTGGTTCTCCTCGTACCCGGTGTCGCCGCCGACCCACCGGCCGCCGCACGTCACCAGCACCAGCCGGTGCCCGCCGCGCGGCCCGAACAACTCCACCGCGCGCGCCGGCAGGGCCTCCTTGCGGACCGCCTCGACCCGGCTGACCTGGAACCGGAACGACTTGCCCGCCGTGTCGACCACGGTCACGTGCTGCCCGACCGCCGCCCGCCACAACTCGTCGAACGGCCCGGTCATGCCCTTCCAGTTCACGTGTCCGGCCAGCACCGTCGCGCCCTCGGCGGCGCCGAGGTCCACGCCCCACCACGTCGCCTCGCCGACACCCTCGGGCACCGGCAGCACGCCGTCGGCGGTCACCTCCTCGCGCACCAGCGTGGCCAACCCGCCCGCCGGCAGCCGCACCGTTCCCGGCTGCTGCTGCGGCGGCGCGACAGGAGGCGGCGGCGGGGGAGCGGGCGTTGCCGTAGTGGTGGTCGCGGGTGCCTGGGGTGGGTTCGCACCCACCGGCATCCCGGCCAGGTCCACGCCACGCCCTGAGAGCGCGCTGTCGCCCAACGGGTGCGGCACCACGGCGTCACCGGGGATGGCCGAGCCCGCCAGCACGACGTCGGGCGAATGGGTCACGACGAGCGCGGCGGAGGCGAGCAGAGCCGCCACCGCCACGCCCGTCAGCAGAGCCTTCACCGGCGTGCGGTCGCCCGTCGCCGGGCCAGCAGGCCGACCAGGGCCGCGCCGACCAGCACCACGCCGCCGAACCCGACCAGGCCCCCGGTGGACGCCTCGGTGGTGAACGACGCCTTCGCCACCACCCCGGCGCCTTCCGAGCCCGCCGGGATCGTGATGGGCACGATCGGTTTGTCCGGCTTGTTGGTCAACGCCAGCGCCAGCGTCTGCCCCGGCTCGACCTTCCCGCACACCTTGGGCGGCGCGTTGGGATCGAAGAACTCCTCATACCCCTTGACCGGCGCCACCTCGATCACGCAGATCTCCTGAGGCGTGCGGAGGTCGGGCACGACCGCGGTGCCGTCGGCGGCGGTCTGGAGCACGATCGGCTGACCCTCGGGGCCGGTCAACGCGGTGTCGTCCTGCCGCTTCGCGGGCGACGAGCCGTCGGCCGCCGTCACCCGCAGCGCCACGCCCGCGATCGCCTTGCCGGTCTCCTCGTCCGTCTTGGCGACCTTGACCGCGCCGGGGGCCGTCTTCGCCGTCGTCGCCGCGTTCGCGGCCAGCTTCTTCTCGCCGCCCGTGGTGACGATCCGCTGCATCGCCGTGTTGTTCTGCGGGACCTGGACCTTCGGCCGGTCCGCCGGGCTGTCCAGCTTCACCGAGAACGACGGGTTCGGCCCGGTCGGCACCACCTTCACCGAGAGCGCCCCGCCGTCGGTCGGTGTGACCAGGTCGCCGGTCGGCGTGCCGCCCTCCAGCTCGGCGTCGGTCAGCTCCACCGTGACCGGCACGCCGGCGACCTGTGCGCCGTCGGGTTTGGTGATGTCCACCACCCACGTGTCGGGCGTGCCGATGATCTGCTCCTTGGTCGGCGCGCTCACCTTCGCCGCCCACGGCCCGCGGTTGGCCTTCGCGTCGTCACGCAGCCGGTTCACGGCCTGCTGGGACTGCCCGAAGTTCGCCAGCTGGGCGTAGTGGAACGCCTCGTCGTACGCGATCTCCTGGAAGCCCTTGGTCGGGTCGAGGTGGACGCCGTGCTCGGGATCCGGGTAGGCCGTCCACGAGTGCAGCAGGTGCGCCAGCGCGGCGGCCTCGTCCGCCGACTGGGTGCCCGAGTAGCGCAGCAGCAGGTAGGAGATGTTCGCCGCGACCTCGTGGGACAGCGGCACACCGCCCTTGGACAGCAGTTCGTCGCCGTCCTTGTACTCCTGGCTGCTGTCCGGCGCGAGCAGCGAGTACTGCACGCACCACACGCGTTGACCGCGCCACTCGTAGGACCCGAGCCAGTCACCGCCGGGCGGCTTGCCGTGGTAGCCCTGTGCCGGGACCTCGTGCCCGAGGCCTTCCTTGACCTCCGCGCCGGCCGCGCCGGGGACGGTCAACATGGCCACGCCCGCCGCGAGCGCCGCGGCGGCGAGTCGTTTCCAACCCATGATCTTCCACTACCCCTCGGCGCGTCTGTGGAGAGCTGCCGGGCTGAGCCTTACGGCTACGGGATCATGCCGACAAGCCCCCAGCGGGGTGGAGCCCCGACTACGCTCCGCAGCGCGGGTGGTGGATTCGAGATCGACAGCCCGAGTAAAGTCGCTTTTACCCGACGGGAACCGATCGACTCGTGTGGTCGTTGAACCCGTGACGGCGTCAGCACGCCACAGGAGGACGAGGTGCGTACCACCAGCAACCCCGCGTTCCGCAACCTGCCGACCAGCGGCGGTAGCGGTAACTACGCAGGCTTCGGCCAACCCAACGAGGCGCAGCAGTACGGCGGCTACCAGGGTGCTCCGCCGACCACTGGCGAGCGCCCCATCACGATCGACGACGTGGTCACCAAGACCGCCACGACGCTCGGTGTGGCACTGCTCACCGGCTTCGTCTCGGCGTGGCTGGTGCTCTCCGGCCAGATCTCGCCGTTCGCGCTCATGCTCCCGGGCATGATCATCGGCCTGGTCCTGGCCTTGATCATCATCTTCAAGAACCTCGCCAGCGGGCCGATGGTGCTCGCCTACTCGGCCGCCGAGGGTGTGTTCCTGGGCGCCATCACCGGCGTCTTCGAGAGCATGTTCCCCGGCATCGCGTGGCAGGCGATCCTCGGCACGTTCGGTGTGTTCGGCGCGATGCTCGTGGTCTACAAGACGGGCGCGATCCGCGTCACGCCGCGCCTGACCAAGTGGATCATCGGCGCCACCGTCGGCGCGGTCGTGCTCATGCTCGGCAACCTGGTCATGGGCATGTTCGGCGTGAACATGGGCCTGCGTGACGGCGGCACCCTGGCGATCATCTTCAGCCTGGTGGTCATCGGCATCGCGGCGTTCAGCTTCCTGCTGGACTTCGAGGCGGCCAACGAGATGATCCGCGGCGGGCTGCCGGCCAAGTACGCCTGGCTGGCCGCGTTCGGCCTGATGACCACGCTCGTCTGGCTGTACCTGGAGATCCTCCGCCTGCTGTCGTACTTCCAGAACGACTAGCAACACCCAGCACCACACGAAGGGCGCCCCGGCACTCCGCCAGGGCGCCCTTCGCCTTCCCCCGTGAGTCCTACGTTCAGACCCCGCGAGTCCTACGTTCAGGACCACCGTGTCCTACGTTCAGGACCCCCGAATTCAACGCTCAGAACACCGGGCGAGGTCGGGGTCGCGGGTCGGGGGTCAGTCGCGCCAGCCGCCGTCGTCCTCCATCGCCGAGCCGACTTCGACCAGGCACGGCACGCACAACGCCCCACCCGGCGTCCGGACCACGAACTCCGGCGGCACCGAGTGGGCGCACGCCGCCTGGAAGTACACCTCCGAGGCCTGGTCCACGGAGAACGCGTGGCACAGCCGGTCGTACCCGCTGTGCCACCACACGTACGGCATCGTCACCCCGACCTCCCTACTTTTAGGTAGGACGCGCGGTAACAGTAACCGTGACGCGATTCAGCTCAGTCGTTCGACCACCATCGCCATGCCCTGGCCGCCGCCGACGCACATCGTCTCCAGCCCGAACTGCTTGTCGTGGAACTGGAGCGCGTTGACCAGCGTCGTGGTGATCCGCGCGCCGGTCATCCCGAACGGGTGACCCACGGCGATCGCGCCGCCGTTGACGTTCAGCCGGTCCAGGTCGATCCCCAGGTCCCGGTACGACGGGATGACCTGCGCCGCGAACGCCTCGTTGATCTCCACCAGGTCGATGTCCGACACCGACAGCCCGGCCAGCGCCAACGCCCGCCGCGACGCCTCGACCGGCCCGAGTCCCATGATCTCCGGCGACAACCCGGACACCCCCGTCGACACGATCCGCGCCAACGGCGTGATGCCCAGCTCCCGCGCCTTCACGTCGCTCATGATCACCAACGCCGCCGCGCCGTCGTTCAACGGGCAGCAGTTGGCCGCAGTCACCCGCCCGTCCGGCCGGAACACCGGCTTCAGCCCCGACACGCCCTCGATCGTCACGCCCGGCCGCGGGCCGTCGTCGGCCGACACCACCGTGCCGTCCGGCAGCGTGACCGGCGTGATCTCACGCGCCCAGAACCCGTTGGCGATGGCCTTCTCGGCGAGGTTCTGCGACCGCACGCCGAACTGGTCCATCTCCTCGCGCGACACGCCCTTCGTCAGCGCCAGGTTCTCCGCCGTCTGCCCCATCGAGACGTAGATGTCCGGCAGCTGCCCGTTCTCCCGCGGGTCCACCCACCCGGACGCGCCGGACTGGGCCACCGCGGCCGTCCGCGCCTCGGCGTCGGCGAACAACGGGTTGTGCGTCTCCGGCCACGAGTCGGACGACCCGCGCGCGAACCGCGACACCGTCTCCGCGCCGGCGCTGATGAACACGTCGCCCTCGCCGGCCTTGATCGCGTGCAGCGCCATGCGGGTCGTCTGCACGCTGGACGCGCAGTACCGCGTGACGGTCGTCGCCGGCAACCGGTCGAACCCGGCCAGCACGGACACCACGCGGCCCAGGTTGAAGCCCTGCTCGCCGCCGGGCAGGCCGCAGCCGAGCATGAGGTCGTCGATGTCGGCCGGGTCGAGCTGCGGCACCTTCGCCAGCGCGGCGTGGAGGACCTGGACGGTCAGGTCGTCGGCGCGCATGTCCTTTAGCGAACCCTTGCCAGCGCGCCCGATGGGCGACCTGGCGGTGGAGACGATCACGGCCTCAGGCATTACGGAACTCCTTCGTTTCGCCGCAGTGGGTGACGTGCAGCCTAGTTAACGCCCGTTCAGCGCGGCCGGCACTCGTGACGAACGACGCCGCACAGCGGAGCCAGCAGGATCGACGTCGTCGCCTCGTACCCGGCCGCGCTGGGGTGGAACTGGTCACGGCTGAAGTAGTCCACCCGCCGCGCGTGGAACTCCGCCGCCAGCAGGTCGCCCATCGCCACCGCCACCCCGCCGGCCCGCTCCACCTCGACCCGCTGGGCCCGCGCCAGCCCCCGCGACCACGTTCGCGCCACCGACCGCAGCGGCTCGCCGATCGGCCGCACCGTGCCCAGGTCCGGGCACGTGCCGACGACCACCCCGACCCCCGCCGCACGCAGCCGCCGCACCTCCACGCCCAGCAACGCCGCCGACACCGGCACCGACAGCCGCGTGGTCACGTCGTTCGCCCCGATGATCACCAACGCCACGTCCGGCGGGTCCGCCACCACCCGGTCCACCTGCGCGGACAGGTCACGCGTCGTCGAACCCGAGATCGCGTACGTCTCCAGCCGCACCGGCGCCCCGACCTCCTCGGCCAGCCCGGTCGCCAGCACCACGCCCGGCAGCTCGGCCGGATCGTCCACGCCCAGGCCCGCGGCCATCGAATCGCCGAGCACGGCGAACCGCAGCGGCGTGCCGTCACCCGCCCCGTACACCCCGTCGGCACGCGGCGGCGGCGCGTCCAGCACCCCGATCACCACCCGCGCCCGCCGTGACTGCTCGGTGAACAGCCCGTACGCCACGCCGGTCAGCCCGCCCAGCGCCCCCGCCACCACCGCCAGAAGCCGGAACCCCCGCATCGAGACCCCTTCCCGAAGTCCCCATCGTCCACCGGGCCGACCGCCGCGGCGCCCATATACGCTCAGCGAGTCATCTCAAGAAGTGGAAGGTCCGTCGTGGAGTACGTCGAGAGCGTCGTAGACCTGGTCGGTAACACGCCGCTGGTGAAGCTGAACGCGGTGGCCGAAGGGCTCCAGCCGCTCATCCTGGCCAAGGTCGAGTACCTCAACCCCGGTGGCAGCGTGAAGGACCGCATCGCGCTGCGCATGGTGGAAGCGGCCGAACGCAGCGGCGAGCTCAAGCCCGGCGGCACGATCGTCGAGCCCACGTCCGGCAACACCGGCGTCGGCCTGGCGCTCGTGGCCCAGCGCAAGGGCTACAAGTGCGTCTTCGTCTGCCCGGACAAGGTCAGCGTGGACAAGCGCAACGTGCTCAAGGCGTACGGCGCCGAGGTCGTGGTGTGCCCGACCGCGGTCGCGCCGGAGCACCCCGACTCGTACTACAACGTGTCCGACCGCCTGGTCGCCGAGATCCCCGGCGCGTGGAAGCCCAACCAGTACGCCAACCCGGAGAACCCGGCCAGCCACTACCACGGCACCGGACCCGAGCTGTGGCGGCAGACCGAGGGCCGGATCACGCACTTCGTCGCGGGCGTCGGCACCGGCGGCACCATCTCCGGCACCGGCAGGTACCTCAAGGAGGTCTCCGAGGGCCGCGTGAAGATCATCGGCGCGGACCCGGAGGGCTCGGTGTACTCCGGCGGCAGCGGCCGGCCGTACCTGGTGGAGGGCGTCGGCGAGGACTTCTGGCCGGACGCCTACGACCGCACGGTGTGCGACGAGATCGTGGCCGTGTCCGACGGCGACTCGTTCGAGCTCACCCGGCGGCTGGCCCGCGAGGAAGGCCTCCTCGTCGGCGGCTCGTGCGGCATGGCCGTCGCGGCGGCGTTGCGGGTGGCCGAGAAGGCCGGTCCGGACGACGTGATCGTGGTGCTGCTGCCCGACGGCGGACGCGGCTACCTGTCGAGCGTGTTCAACGACAAGTGGATGGCGCAGTACGGCTTCCTGTCGCCCGACACGTCCGGCGCGACGGTCGGGGATGTGTTGCGGCGCAAGGACGGCACCATGCCGGACCTCGTGCACGGCCATCCCAATGAGACGGTCGCCGAGGCGGTCGCGATCATGCGCGAGTACGGCGTGTCGCAGATGCCCGTCGTCAACGCCGAGCCGCCGGTGATGGCCGCCGAGGTCGCCGGCGCGGTCAACGAGCGGGACCTGCTCGACGCGTTGTTCACCGGCAAGGCGCAGCTGACCGACCGGCTCGACCGGCACATGTCGTTGAAACTCCCGACGATCGGCGCGGGCGAGTCGATCACCTCCGCGATGCAGGCACTGTCCTCAGCGGACGGTGCGCTGGTGCTGGAGGACGGCAAGCCCGCCGGCGTCGTCACCCGGCAGGACATCCTGGGTTTCCTCGCTGGTCGCTGAACGGGACGCGCGTTGTCCGGTTGCCGGTCGACAGGACTGCGCCATCCGCTAGCGTGGGCCACCGACTCATACGCCTACGGCCCGTGCCAAGGGGGTTGGAAACTCCGATGAACGCTCCGCAGCCGCCAGAGAACCAGCAGTTCGGCGGTCAAAACCAGCAGGAGCAGGGGCAGGGTGCCCAGCCCCCGAACGCCGACGCGACCCAGGTCGTGCCGAGCGGTAGCCAGCCCCCTGCTTTCCCTCCGCCGGAGGCGACCCAGGTCGTGTCCGCCGGCCAGCAGCCCGCGTCGAACCCGGACGCCACGCAGGTCGTGTCGCCGGGCGCGACCCAGCAGCCGCAGTCCAACCCCTACGGCCAGCCGCAGCAGCAGCCGGGCTCGGGCGCGTTCCCGGCCCAGCAGCCGCCCGGCTACGGCCAGCAGCCGCCCGCGCAGTACGGGCAGCAACAGCAGTTCGGCCAGCAGCCTTACGGGCAGCCCGGCCAGCCCGGCCAGCCCGCCCAACAGCAGCAGCCGTACGGCCAGCAGCCACCGTCCAACCCGTACGGTCAGCCGCCGGCGAACCCGTACGCCCAACAGCAGCAGCAGCCGAACCCATACGGCCAGCAGCCGCCGGCGAACCCGTACGGCCAGCCCGCCCAGCAGCAGCAGGCGTGGGGCGCGCAGCCCGGCTACGGCCAGCCCGCCGCCTTCCCACCGCCGGCCGGCGGGTACGCGGAGTGGGGCACCCGCGCGGTCGGCGCGTTGATCGACTACGCCGCGCCCGGCCTCATCGTCGGCGTCCTGGTCTTCGTGGGCATCATGGCCGGAGACCCGACGATCTCGATCATCCTGGGTCTCGTCGCCTGGGTCGGCCTCATCGGCTTCATGATCTACAACTCCTGGTACCTGGCCGGCACCACCGGCCAGTCCATGGGGAAGAAGATCGCGAAGGTCAAGCTGATCAAGGAGGAGACGGGGCAGCCGATCGGCTTCGGCAACGCCTTCGTCCGCCACCTGTGCCACACCGTCGACTCGATCGCGTGCTACGTGGGTTGGTTCGCGCCGCTGTGGGAGCTCAAGAAGCAGACGTGGGCCGACAAGATCATGGGCACCGTCGTGGTGAACGCCCCGGAGGCCGCGGCCCCCGGCGGCTACCCCGGCGGTGGCGGTTACGGGCAGCAGCAGCCGAACCCCTACGGGCAGCCGCCCGCGTCCAACCCGTACGGGCAGCCGCAGCAGCAGAACCCGTACGGCCAGCAGCCGCCCCAGCAGTGGTGACCGGCTGAGCGGTATCGATTCACCTTTTCGACCTGTTCCACGCCGTGTTCCACGGCTTTTCCGCGACCGCCCGTCGGCCCTCCAGCCGGCGGGCGGTCGTCGTTTCCGCCGCCGTACCCTGGACACATGACGGACACCGGCCACTACGGTTTCGCGACCAGGGCTATCCACGCCGGGCAGGACCCCGACCCGACGACGGGCTCGGTCATCGTGCCGATCCACGCCACGTCCACGTACGCCCAGGACGGCGTCGGCGGACTGCGCGGCGGCTTCGAGTACTCCCGCACCGGCAACCCCACGAGGGCTGCGTTGGAGGAGTGCCTGGCGGCTCTCGAAGGCGGCCGACACGGCCGCGCGTTCGCCTCGGGCATGGGCGCTACGGACACGGCGTTGCGGGCGATGTGCCGCCCCGGCGACCACGTCATCATCCCGGACGACGCGTACGGCGGCACGTTCCGGTTGATCGACAAGGTGTTCTCGCAGTGGGGCGTCGAGCACACGCCGGTGGCGCTGTCCGACGTGGACGCCGTGCGCGCGGCCGTGCGGCCGAACACCAAGGTCATCTGGATCGAGACGCCGACCAACCCGCTGCTGAACATCGCCGACATCGCCGTGCTCGCGCAGGTGGCGCACTCGGCCGGCGCGCGGCTCGTGGTCGACAACACGTTCGCCTCGCCGTACCTCCAGAGCCCGTTGGAGCTGGGCGCGGACGTGGTGCTGCACTCGACCACCAAGTACGTGGGCGGGCACTCGGACGTCGTCGGCGGTGCGCTGATCACGTCGGACGACGACCTCGACGCCCAGTTCGGCTTCCTCCAGAACGGCGCGGGCGCGGTGCCGGGGCCGTTCGACGCGTGGCTGACGTTGCGCGGGATCAAGACGCTCGAAGTGCGCATGGAGAAGCACTCGGACAACGCCGAGAAGATCACCGAGGCGCTGCTCCGGCACCCCAAGGTGGGCCGCGTGTACTACCCGGGCCTGCCCGACCACCCGGGTCACGAGGTCGCGGCGAAGCAGATGCGCCGGTTCGGCGGCATGGTGTCGTTCCTGGTCAAGGGTGGTGAGGAGGAGGCCCTTCGGGTCTGCTCGCGCACCAAGCTGTTCACGTTGGCCGAGTCGCTCGGCGGCGTCGAGTCGCTGATCGAGCACCCGGGCCGGATGACCCACGCCAGCACCGCCGGCTCGCTCCTGCAGGTCCCCGCCGACCTGGTCCGCATCTCGGTGGGCATCGAATCGGCCGACGACCTGGTAGCCGACCTCACCGCCGCCCTCGACTAACCCGCGAGTCGAACCCCCAGGTCCCGCGTGTCGAACCTCCAGACCCCGTGAGTCCTACGTTCAGGACCCCTGAATTCAACGCTCAGAACACCGCGAACCCCGCGCTCAGCCGACCCGAGCGCGGGGTTCGTGGTGTTCGACCGGACGGCTCGAGTGTTCCGAGCGTTGAATTCGGGGGTCGCGAACGTAGGACTCACGGGGCCTGAGTGTTCGACACGCGGGGTCTGGGGGTTCGACACGCGGGGTCTGGGGGTTCGACACGCGGGACCTGGGGGTTCGACTCGCGCGGGGGTTCGCGGGTTAGCGGGGGCCGTAGCGGACGGCGGCACGTTCCTTCGCCTTGGCGGCCTCGACCTCACGGTCACGCGGCGGGGCCTTCGTGACCAGCGAGTCCAGCAGCACGCGGGTGGCCTCGGCGACCGCCTCGACGGCGATGTCGAACGCCTCCTGGTTCGCCGCCGCCGGATGGGTCGACCCGCTCACCTTGCGCACGTACTGCACGGCAGCCGCACGGATCTCGTCCTCGGACGCCGGCGGCTCGAAGTTGTGGAGCACCCTGATGTTGCGACACATGGCTCTACTATCGCCCAAGTCGTCAAGGCTTGACGTCGTACCGCGCGTTCTCCACCCGCGGCACGACGGGCAGGTCGTGGCCGTTCACGCACCCGCCGACGAACTCCACCACACCGTCGCGCTCCACGAACCGACCGCTCTCCGCACACCCCGCGTGGGCCACGGTGAAGAAGGCCGCGCCGGTCAACGCCACGGCCGTGGCCATCGCTCCGACGAGCGGGATCACCGCGGTGACCCGTGCCGCGAGCGCCATGCCACCCTCCAGGTGAATGCTCTGTGAGATGCCCCCGCTCCGAGAGTACCGGTCCCGGCGCACCTGGTAGGGCATCATCAGCGTTCCGACCGGAACGGGCCGGCCAGGGGGCGCCCGGACCGGCCCGTTGTCGGCACAACGTCGGAGGCGGCCCCGACAGTTCCTGGAACCGCCGAACCGTCGAACCGCCGAACCGCCCGTCAACCGCTAGAGGTTGCCCCGACGGTCCTGCTCACGCTCGATCGCCTCGAACAACGCCTTGAAGTTGCCCTTGCCGAACCCGAGCGACCCGTGCCGCTCGATCAGCTCGTAGAACACCGTCGGCCGGTCGCCCGTCGGCTTGGTGAAGATCTGGAGCAGGTAGCCGTCCTCGTCCCGGTCGACCAGGATCCGGTGCTCCTTCAGCACCTCGATCGGCACGCGCACCTCACCGATGCGCGCCCGCAGCTCCGGGTCGTCGTAGTACGAGTCGGGCGTCTCCAGGAACTCCACCCCCGCCGCACGCATCGCGGTCAACGTCGCCACGATGTCGTTCGTCGCCAGCGCGATGTGCTGCACCCCGGCGCCCGAGTAGAACTCCAGGTACTCGTCGATCTGCGACTTCTTCTTCGCCACGGCCGGCTCGTTGAGCGGGAACTTCACCCGGTGGTTGCCGTTGGAGACGACCTTGCTCATCAACGCCGAGTAGTCGGTGGCGATGTCGTCGCCGACGAACTCCGCCATGTTCACGAAGCCCATCACCCGGTTGTAGAACTCGACCCAGTGGTCCATCCGGCCGAGCTCGACGTTGCCCACGCAGTGGTCGACCGCCTGGAACAACCGCTTCGGCGCACCTTCCGGCCGCACGACCGTGCTCTTCCGCGCCTCGTATCCGGGCAGGTAAGGGCCGGTGTAGCGGGACCGGTCGACGAGCGTGTGGCGGGTCTCGCCGTACGTCGCGATGGCGGCGACGCGGACGGTGCCGTGCTCGTCGGTGAGGTCGTGCGGCTCTTCGAGGACGGTCGCGCCCTGCGTCCGCGCGTGCGCGATGCAACGGTCGACGTCGGCGACCTCCAGCGCGAGGTCCACCACGCCGTCACCGTGCTTGCGGTGGTGGTCGAGGAACGGGCTGTCCGGCCGCACGCCCCCGTTGATCACGAACCGCGCCGAGCCGGACTTCAGCACGAAGGACTTGTGGTCCCGCTGCCCGGTCTCCGGCCCCGAGTACGCGACGAGCTCCATCCCGAACGCCACCTGGTAGAACCAAGCGGTCTGGGTCGCGTTGCCGACCACGAAGACCACGGCGTCCAACGAGCGGACGGGGAACGGGTCGCGCGTCCCGTCGTAGTCGACCAGGCCCACGAGTTGGCGGAGCTGGTCGTAGCTCACGTCGTCAAGCTGCTGCGTCATACTCCACAGGATGTGCACGCTGGTCAGGGTGAGCAACAGTCATCAGTTCCACTGGACGTTTTGTACAGTGAACCATGCCCTCGGACCCGCAAACTGAACACTCTGACCAGGCCGTCGACGCTCTGGACGCACGGCTGTTGCTGCTGCTCACCGACGAGCCGAGGCTGGGCGTGCTGGAGTGCTCACGACGGCTGGGCGTGGCGCGCGGCACCGTGCAGGCCCGGCTGGACCGGCTGGTGGCGCGCGGTGTGCTGACCGGGTTCCCGCCCGCGCTGGACCTGGCCGCGATGGGCTACGGGCTGACCGCGTTCGCCGTGCTGGAGATCGCCCAGGGACGCCGGCACGAGGTGTCGGAAGGCCTGGCCGCGATCAACGAGGTGTGCGAGGTGCACGCCACCACCGGGCCGGGCGACCTGTTCGTGCGGGTGGTGGCGAGGTCGAACGCCGACCTCCAGCGGGTGATCGACTCGATCGTGGACGTGCCGGGCGTGCAGCGCCTGTCCACGTCGATCGCCCTCTCCACACCTGTCCCGCCGCGGGTCCGCCCGCTGCTGGAGCACGTCGTCTGACAGCACGTGGTCTGACAGCACGTGGTCTGACAGCAGAAGGGCGGCCACCCCGCGTGGTGGCCGCCCTCCCGATGTCTTGGGGTCAGCCGGAGTACGGCACGGCCTTGATCAGTGTGACCTTCATCGTGCTGCCGTTGGGCAGTTCGTACTGGCGCTTCTCGCCCTCCTTGGCGCCGAGCAACGCCTTGCCCAGCGGGGACGAGGGGGAGTAGACCTCCAGGGCTCCGTGCGCGCCCTCCTCACGGGTGGCGAGTAGGAACTCCTCGGTCTCGTCATCACCGTCGTAACGCACAGTGAGCACCATGCCGGGTGCCGCGACACCCGAGACCGTGGGCGCCTCGCCGACCTTGGCGACCCTCAACAGCTCCTGCAACTGCCGGATGCGGGCCTCCTGCTTGCCCTGCTCCTCACGGGCCGCGTGGTACCCGCCGTTCTCGCGGAGGTCACCCTCTTCGCGACGCGCGTTGATCTCCGCAGCAATGACCGGGCGATTCTCGATCATCTCGTCCAGCTCTCCCTTGAGCCGGTCGTAGGCCTCCTGGGTCAGCCAGGTCACCTCAGTGTCGCTCACGGTCACCAACTCCTTGTCTTGCTCCGGCCCACGGCGTGGGCTGGCAGTTCCCGGGCGCGCCAGCCCGGAACGGAAAAACACGGCCCGCGTCGGGGCCGTGCTGATAGGCCAGAGTAACACGCAGACAACGTTCAGCGACGGCGTTTTGTTCCCGGATCCGCCACTAAACCCCCAGATCACCCGCTTGGCCGCTACCTCGTGGACAGGTACGCCGGAACCTGGTAGGAGCAGCCGAACACCTCACCGGTGACCGGGGGTTTGGACGTTCTGAGCACCGTCGTCGCGCGCACGGTGTCGGCGCCGGGCCGCACCAGGACTTCCCGCCGGCCCGCCTCGTCGCCGTCCTGGGAACGCGCGCGCACGATGCACACGACGGCCTGCTCCGGCGTCTGCCGGACCACCTCGAAAGTGATCTCCACCGCGCTGTCGTCCAGCACTTCGAACGCGGTCTGCTTGGCTTCGACGGGCATGGTGCCGAGGTTGCGGTAGCCGACCCACGCGACCAGGCCTCCCACCAGCACCGCGATCACGGGGAGTGACCAACGGGCCCAGCGGGGCAACGGACGCCGGGGTGTGCCGTACCGGCCCTCGGGCAGTGCCACTTGCCGACGCCTTCCTGCCCGTGGGGAACAATGTCGCTCGACTGTCGCGTTGAGTGTCGCAGGGGCTGGACCGGTCCGGTCCGGCAGGGGCAAGGAGGAACACCACCGTCATGGTTGAGAAGCTGCGCCTGATGGCGGTGCACGCGCACCCCGACGACGAGTCCAGCAAGGGTGCCGCGACGATGGCCCGCTACGTCGCCGAGGGCCACGAGGTGATGGTCGTGACCTGCACCGGAGGCGAGGCGGGCAGCATTCTGAACCCCGCCATGGACCGTCCCGAGGTGCTCGCGGACATGAGCGGGGTCCGGCGTGCCGAGATGGCTCGTGCGGCCGAGATCCTGGGCGTCCAGCACCGCTGGCTGGGTTTCGTGGACTCGGGCCTGCCCGAGGGCGACCCGCTGCCGCCGCTGCCCGAGGGCTGCTTCGCCCTCGTGCCGCTGGAGGAGTCCACGCCGCCGCTGGTCGAGGTGATCCGCGAGTTCCGCCCGCACGTCATCGTCACGTACGACGAGAACGGCGGCTACCCGCACCCCGACCACATCCGCTGCCACGAGGTGTCGATCGCCGCGTTCGACGCGGCCGGCGACCCGGAGCGCTACCCCGACCGGGGTGAGCCGTGGCAGCCGCTGAAGCTGTACTACTCGCACGGGTTCTCGCGCGCGAAGCTGACGGCGTTCCACGAGGCGCTCATCGCGGAGGGCGAGGAGTCCCCGTACGCCGAGTGGCTGGCGGGCTGGGACAAGGACAAGCCGGACGTCATCGAGCGGGTCACCACCCGGGTCGAGTGCGCCGACTACTTCCCGGTGCGCGACGAGGCGCTGAAGGCCCACGCCACCCAGATCGACCCCGAGAGCCGCTGGTTCGCCGTGCCGCTGGAGATGCAGCGCTCGGTGTGGCCGACGGAGGAGTACGAGCTGGCGCGGTCGCTGGTCGACAGCACCGTGCCCGAGGACGACCTGTTCGCGGGCGTCCGGGAGAGGGTGAGCGCGTGACCTCGTTCGACCCGATTCCGTGGGAGCAGACCACCGCGGTCGTGCTGGCTTCGCAGCCGTCCACGGAAAAGGACCCGGGCGGCCAGCAGGAGGACTTCGGCAAGTCCTCCCCGCTGGGCCTGCTCATCCTGGTGCTGTTCTTCATCGCGGTGGTCTTCCTGGTCAAGTCGATGAACAAGCACCTGCGGAAGCTGCCCGCGTCGTTCGACAAGACCGAGGCGAAGACCGACGACAACGGCAAGAAGGAGTAGGTCCGGGGCCTACTGCCGGTACCAGGCGCGGCGGGCGGGCACGGACACGATCTCGCGTTCGGGGTAGCGCAGGGCGGTGAGCCTGCCGCCGAACACGCAGCCCGTGTCCAGGCACAACGTCCCGTTCACCCATTCCGGCTCCTCGACCGGAGTGTGTCCGTAGAGGACCATCGCGGCGCCCCGGTAGTCCCGCGCCCACGGGTAGCGGACGGGGAACCCCCGGGAGTCGTGCCGGCCGGTGCTCACGCCCCACAACGCCAACGACCGCGTCCGCGCCGACTCGCGGCCGTGGTAGCTCTCGGGCAGGCCGGCGTGCGCGATGACGAGCCTGCCGCCGTCCAGCACGAAGTGCGGCACCAGCGAGTCGCAGAACGCCAGCGCCTCGGCGCGGAACTCCGGCGTCTCCCGGGCCAGTTGCTCCATCGACTGCTCCAGTCCGTGGTTGAGCTGGACGGCGTGGCCCTTCAGCGCGCGCACCAGCTTCTCCTCGTGGTTCCCGCGCACGGAGACCGCGTTGCCCGCCGCGACCATGGCCATGGCCAGCCGCAGCACGCCGGGGGTGTCCGGGCCGCGGTCCACGAGATCGCCGACGAACACCACCTTGCGCCCGTCCGGGTGGACGCCGTCGGTGGAATAGCCCAGTTCACGCAGCAGGTGGACCAGCTCGACGTGGCAGCCGTGCACGTCACCGATCACGTCGAACGGGCCGGTCTCGTGCCGCAGGTCGTGCGGTAAGGGTTCGTCGGAGGACACCATGCGCACAGTCTGATCGACCGGTCGCGCGATCATGAACGAATTGCGGCCCGGAATTGCCGTGGAGCCATGACGAACCGGCTCGCGTCCTCGACCAGCCCGTATCTGCTCCAGCACGCGGACAACCCGGTGGACTGGTGGCCGTGGTCGCCGGAGGCGACCGCGGCGTACATGAACGAGCACTTCGTCAACGTGAAGGTGGACCGCGAGGAGCGGCCGGACGTGGACGCGGTGTACATGGCGGTCACGCAGGCGCTCAGCGGGCATGGTGGGTGGCCGATGACGTGCTTCCTCACGTCCGACGGCGAGCCGTTCTACGCGGGCACGTACTTCCCGCCGTCGCCGCGCCACGGCATGCCGTCGTTCCGCCAGGTGCTGGAGGCCATCGACCACGCGTGGCGCGAGCAGGGCGACGAGGTGCGCGAGTCGGCGGCGGGGATCGTGTCGCAGCCGGCGTTCAAGCCGCTGCCGCAGTCCACTGTGGACGACGACGTGCCGGCGGGCGCGGTGGTGTCGTTGCTGCGTGACATCCACCGGGTCGTGCGGCACGACGTGCGAGCAGGTGAGGACGAGGTCGGGGGCGACGAGCACGCCCGCGCCGGCGTCACCCACCCGCGTTAACCAGCTCACGCGCTCCCGGTAGCTCGCGCGCACGAGACCGCGTTGCCGGCAGCCACCATGGCCATCGCGAGCCGCAGCACGCCCGGCGTGTCCGGGCCGCGGTCCACGAGATCGCCCAGGAACGTCACCTTGCGGCCCTTCGGGTGCTCGTCCGGGTGCTACATCCGGACAGTCTGGTCGACCGGTCCGGCCGTTGTGGAGCCATCTGGAGAACCCCTGAGGCCTGTCGCGACACGAACCCCTTGCGGGGACGGCGCTCGGGTTGGAGGGGGCCGATGCGGTGGACGCGCGGTGGGAGCACGGGGCGAAGATGCGGTCGCTTGCTCAAAGCCGAAGGGACCGGCCGGTTCGTGATGGTCGACCCGGTGATCCGTGGCTACAGTGAAAAGAAGGAACTGTGACCGGTCGCGGGCGACCACGACCTGTACGGCCAGAACGCCTTTGAGCGCGACATGCGCGACACGCCGTTGCACACTGGCTGAAGGCCCGCGCACACGGGCGGGAAGGGCTGATCGGCACCCTGATGACCGATACCGACGACTTCATGGTCGAGAGGGCCACGCTGATGGCCGAGGGCGACCTGCTGCGGGTGCGGGCCAGGGAGAGCTTTCGCGCCGACCGCGTCGACGAGGCGTTCGCGGACTATGACCGGATCGACGAGATCGCCCAGCGCTACCGGGAGCTGCTGCCCGAGGTGACCGTGGCCCGGTGTCCGCACAGCGGAGCGCTGGTGCGCTGGCCGATCGAGACGGCCGGTTTGGATGGTTGGTTCTGGGAATACCTGGCGGCCACCCGCCGGCCGCCGGCTGATCTGCCGCCGACCTGGCTTGCGATGAGCGGGGCGATGCGGCTCCGAAAACCGGTGGAACATCCGCCGTACGCTGTGGTGCCCGGCCCGGACGTGCCGTTCGTGGTGCCGCGAATCCTGCGTGGTCCGGGCGTCCGGGCGGTGCTCAGCGAGGTGTCGGTCGGGGTGCACACCGGCTGGGTGATCAGTTACTTCGGGCCGCCGCCCGTGGGAGTGCGCCTGGTCAATCTGTGGGGGACCAACACCTACAGGGTGGGGCGGGACGGCGTCGGCGAAGGCTGGGACTGGGACATCCCGGGAGTGTCGCAGTACGACTTCGAGTTGACCGAGTGGCTGCGTTCCGGCGCGTTGTTGTGGATCGCGCCGGGTGACGCGTCGGCGACGCTTCGGGAGGGCCCGGGTGGCTGCCCGTACACGAAGCTGCGAGGCAGGCAGAAGATCACGGTCATCTCGAACGGCGTGGTTCAGCGGGTGGCGGAGTTCGTCGGCAACGGAGCGGGCTGAGGGCCCGAGCGAGCGGGAACTACCGTGGAGCCATGACGAACCGGCTCGCGTCCTCGACCAGCCCGTATCTGCTCCAGCACGCGGACAACCCGGTGGACTGGTGGCCGTGGTCGCCGGAGGCCTTCGAGGAGGCCCGCGAACGGGGTGTGCCGGTGCTGCTCTCGGTCGGGTACGCGGCGTGCCACTGGTGCCACGTGATGGCGCACGAGTCGTTCGAGGACGAGGCGACCGCGGCGTACATGAACGAGCACTTCGTCAACGTGAAGGTGGACCGCGAGGAGCGGCCGGACGTGGACGCGGTGTACATGGCGGTCACGCAGGCGCTCAGCGGGCATGGTGGGTGGCCGATGACGTGCTTCCTCACGTCCGACGGCGAGCCGTTCTACGCGGGCACGTACTTCCCGCCGTCGCCGCGCCACGGCATGCCGTCGTTCCGCCAGGTGCTGGAGGCCATCGACCACGCGTGGCGTGAGCAGGGCGACGAGGTGCGCGAGTCGGCGGCGGGGATCGTGTCGCAGCTGGCGTTCAAGCCGCTGCCGCAGTCCACTGTGGACGACGACGTGCTGGCGGGCGCGGTGGTGTCGTTGCTGGGCCACTTCGACCGGTCCAACGGCGGGTTCGGCGGCGCGCCGAAGTTCCCGCCGTCGATGGTGCTGGAGTTCCTGCTGCGGCACCACGAGCGGACCGGGTCGGTGGAGGCGCTGTCGATGGCGCGGGCGACGTGCGACGCGATGGCGAACGGCGGGCTGTACGACCAGCTCGCGGGCGGGTTCGCGCGGTACAGCGTGGACGCGGCGTGGGTGGTGCCGCACTTCGAGAAGATGTTGTACGACAACGCGCTGCTGCTGCGCGTCTACACGCACCTGAGCCGCCGTGCCGACAACCCGCGGTACCGGGCGGTGGTGCGTGAGACGGCCGAGTTCCTGCTCCGGGACCTGGGCACGCCGGAGGGCGGGTTCGCGGCGTCGCTGGACGCGGACACCGAGGGCGTCGAGGGGTCGACGTACGTGTGGACGCCCGCGCAGTTGGTCGAGGTGCTGGGGATGGCGGCCGGAGCGCGCGCTGCGGAGCTTTACGGCGTGACGGACGAGGGCACGTTCGAGCACGGTTCGTCGACGTTGCGGATGTTCGGCACACCGGACCCGGAGATCGCCGCCAAGCTGTTGGAGGCACGGGACCGACGGCCGCAGCCAGGGCGTGACGACAAGGTCGTGACGGCGTGGAACGGGTTGGCGATCGCGGCGCTGGCCGAGGCGGGTGCGGTGTTCGGCGAGCCGAGGTGGGTGGAGGCCGCGGCGCGGGCGGCGTCGTTGGTGCTGGACGTGCACCTGGTCGACGGGCGGCTGCTGCGCACGTCGCGCAACGGTGTCGTGGGCACGGCGGCGGGGGTGCTGGAGGACTACGGCTGCTTCGCCGACGGCCTGTTGGCGCTGCACCAGGCTACGGGGGAGGTGCGGTGGTTCACCGTGGCCGGTGAGCTGCTGGACACCGCGCTGGCCAGGTTCGCGGGGGACGAGCCCGGCGTCTACTACGACACGGCGGACGACGCGGAGGCGTTGGTGCAGCGGCCGTCAGACCCGTCGGACAACGCGAGCCCGTCCGGTGCGTCTTCGTTGGCTTCGGCGCTGGTGACGGCGTCGGTGCTGGGCGGTCCTTCGACCTACCGTGACGCGGCCGAGGCAGCCGTGGCCCGAGCCGGACTGCTGGCCGCCCGTGAGCCCCGGTTCGCCGGGAACTGGCTGGCCGTGGCGGAGGCGATGGCGCTGGGGCCGGTGCAGGTCGCGGTGGTCGGGGACGCATCCGACCTGGTCACGGCCGCGTGGACCGGCGTGCATGGTGGAGGCGTCGTGGTGGCGGGCGCCCCGGACTCCGCGCCGTTGCTCGCCGACCGGCCTCTGGTGGACGGCGCACCGGCGGCCTACGTGTGCCGCGGCTACGTCTGCGACCGACCGGTGACGTCCGTGGAAGACCTGACCGCCGCCCTCGCCGTCCACCGCTAGCGAACCCACCTTGTACCGCCGTGTAAGCGGCGTAACGTCGGCATGGACGTAATCATGTAATCAAGGTGGGTGGTTCCGATGCGACGTGGATGGGGAGGCCGGGGCGGGTGGCAGCAGGCCGACCAGCCGCCGGCGGACGACGCGGCGGGCTGGTTCGGCGGGAGGCTGCCCGACGACTGGTTCACCGAGGCGCCGGTGGTCACGGTGGACCGTGAGGAGATCCTGGTAGTCGGCACCCTGCCGCCGCTCGCCGGTGAGTTCGCCGACGACGCGGAACGTTCGGCAGCCGAATCGGGCCGGATCAGCCGGTTCCGTGAGCAGACCAGGGATGAACGGATCGAGATAGCGCGCCAAGCCGAGCACCGTTACCAGCGCAAGGTCGCCTGGGGTGCGCGGATCGGCGGCACGGAGGAACTGTTCACGACGCTGTCCGTGCCGGTGATGACGCGCTTGCGGCAGCCCGAGCGCAAGGTGCTCGACACCCTCGTGGCAGCCGGCGTCGCAAGGTCCCGTTCAGAGGCCCTGGCGTGGGCGGTCAGGCTGGTGGGCGAGCACGCCGACACCTGGCTCACCGACCTCCGCGAAGCGATGACCAGGGTGGACGACCTCCGCGCCCAAGGCCCCGACCGGGCCTGAGCCGACCCGTTCAGGCGAAACCGCCGTCCCCGACCCTGCCGGGGACGGCCGTGCCCTGCCCGACCAAGCCGCGTGACCGCGCGATCGTCCCGACTGGTGCCGCCGCCGAGCTGCTTCACGCCGTCGCAGGCGGCTTGAATTGATCCCATACAGCAGAATTCAGCAGCGCCAACGCTCGCCTTATGGCAGGTGGTGCTGCTTGTGGGATCGCTTTACCGATCGTTGTTGCTGTGGTGTGCTGCTATCGAGGCTTCTTCGAGCACTGCTCCTACCTTCGCAACCACCAGGAGAAGCGCGGCTCTTGCTGATGCGTAGTCCGCCTCGGGTGGGACGTCGACGGCCCACAATTTGCCTGCCGAGGCGGTTTCCCATGAGCAACCGAGTTGTTGCAGGACGGCTTCTATCGGGGCTACTGCGTCTTGACCGGGAATGTTGATCTGAACAGTGGAGTGTCCAGATCTCGCGAGAAGTTCCTCGAAGACCAACTCTCGTCGGTCGTGATCGGCTCGAACCCGCACGGTATCGCCGAAGGCCACACCTTGGACGAAGAACGGGATGTTGCGCACCTGTACGACCATCCGCGTAGTTGTCTTCTCCGTCCACAGCCTCTCCGCGGACGCTGCGGCGAACCCCGATTCGGTCCCGTCCCGCAGGTCAAAGGCAACCTTGAACATCCGGCGCTTGCTCGGCGGTGCCGCAGCTTCGTGGTCGGGAGGGCGTGGCTGAGTCACAGCAGGTTCACGCCATCATGAGCGCGAGTGTGCAATGTGGGCTCGAACGCGTCGGTGATTCGGATCGCGTAGGCAGGCGCCATTTCCTCACGTACCTCGTCCAGCGCCATCCAACGGATCTCCGCCGCTTCGTCCGTTGCGCGGCTCGGAGCGTCGAGCGGCGTGCAGCGGTAGACCAGAGCGACGATGCCTCGCTGCATGTTCTTGTAGACGCCGGTAAGACGTTCGACCTGGACTGAAATTCCAGTCTCCTCCAGGACCTCTCGCCTGACGCCCTCCTCGAACGTTTCGTCCATCTCCAGAACTCCGCCGGGTGGCTCCCAGTGGTCGTTGTCCCTGCGGCGGATGACCAGCACTTCTCCCGAATCGTTGACCACGATTCCGGCGACGCTGACCGAATGACGAGGCGTGTCGGCCATTCTCCCGCTTTCGTCGCTGAGTGGACTTGTGGGCGACATGGACACGTCGAAAGCTGCGGGAGCGGGTGATCGTGCGGCCTCGGCGGTACCTGGCTGATGGCCGGTCGGTGGAGGTGGCCACGTCGTACATCCCTGGGTCGATCGCCAAGGAGCGGCAAGGTCAAGCCGTGGCCTGAAGCTCGGATGCGGGCGGTTCAGCCGGCGCTGCCGGCTGAGTGCAAGGTTGACGGCCTGATCATGGGAAACGACCACCAACCAACCGCATAACCGCTGGTCAGGAGTAGATCGCGAACCAGATGGCGACGTAGTGGCACAGCGCCGCCAACACCGTCGCCGCGTGGAAGAACTCGTGGTAGCCGAAGACGGCCGGCCAAGGGTTGGGCCAACGGGTCGCGTAGAACACCGCGCCGACCGTGTACAGCAGGCCGCCCACCAGCAACAGGACCAGGGCCGCCACACCCACGTGGTGGAGGAGGTCGGGGAGGACGAAGACCGCCACCCAGCCCAGGGCGATGTAGATCGGCACGCCGAGCCACCTCGGTGCGTGCGGCCACGCGAGTTTCAGCGTCACGCCGCCCAGGGCGCCGGCCCACACGACCAGCAGCACCACGTTGCCGGTGCCGGGGTCCATCGCGAGCAGCGCGAACGGCGTGTAGGTGCCCGCGATGAACACGAAGATCATCGAGTGGTCGAGCCGTTTCATCCACGTCCGCGCCCGCACGCTGACCCAGTTCACCCGGTGGTACAGCGCGCTCACCCCGAACAGGCCCAGCACCGTCGCCCCGTACACGGACGTGGCCAGCGCGGCCTTCCCGGACACGGTCGCCGCCGCCAGGGCGATCAGCGTCGCGCCCGTCGCCACGGACACGACGAACGACCAGAGGTGCAGCCAGCCACGCAGCCGTGGCCGCAGCGCGGGCTCGGGCGGCTGGGGATGCGTCGACGTGGTCACCTGCCCGAGGTTACGGGAGCGTCGCCGACGAGGTCAGCACACGAAGGCGTGACCGCGCCCACCCGGCGTACGCTCTTCCAGCGTGGGTCTTCGCGAACGGGTCAAGAGCGTCCTGCTCAAAGGTTACGAGTTCCGGCTCAACCGCTGGCTCGACGGCAAGCAACGACCACGCCACGTCGGCGTGGTGCTCGACGGCAACCGCCGCTGGGCGAAGGAAGCGGGTTTCACCGATGTCGCGCACGGCCACCGCGCGGGCGCGCGCAAGATCCTCGAACTGCTGACCTGGTGCCGCGAGGCCGAGGTCGAGGTGGTGACGCTGTGGATGCTGTCCACGGACAACCTCGACCGACCGGCCGAAGAGCTGGAACCGCTGCTCGACATCATCGCCGACATCGTGGACGAGCTGGCCGAGCCCGGTAACCCGTGGCGCGTCCGGCACGTCGGCGCGCTGGACATGCTGCCCACCGAGACCGCCGCCCGCCTGTCCGCCGCGGCGCTGCGCACCAAGGGCCGCACCGGCCTGGAGGTCAACGTCGCGGTCGGCTACGGCGGCCGGCAGGAGATCGCGGACGCGGTCCGCAAGCTCCTCCAGAAGCACGCCGAGTCCGGCGGCACGATCGAGGAGCTGGCCGAGGTCCTGGACGTCGACCACATCGCCGAACACCTCTACACGTCCGGCCAGCCCGACCCGGACCTGCTCATCCGCACCTCGGGCGAGCAGCGGCTGTCCGGGTTCATGCTGTGGCAGTCCGCGCACTCCGAGTTCTGGTTCTGCGAGGCCTACTGGCCGGAGTTCCGCCGCACCGACTTCCTGCGAGCCCTGCGCGACTACGCGGTCCGGCACCGCCGCTTCGGCTCGTAGCCCGCCCGCGTCCCGGTTCACGGAAGACCCCGACTACGCCCAAGGGCGGCGCACCCCGTGCAGGGGAGCGCCGCCCTTGGCGGACATCAGCGTGGACTCAGTTGCCTGCGCCCTGGCCGTGCGTGTCGTTGTCGTCGTTGTCCGTGTTGATGCAGTAGCTCTCGTCGTTGTTCGAGAGGATCGGGATCGCGATCACGTTGACCTCGACCTCGCAGACGTTGATGTTGCTCAGCAGGTCGGAGTCCTGCGCGAAGTTGATCAGGCCGAACTGGTCGGCGTAGTCGCCGTCCTCCGCGTCCTCCTGGTAGTTGTTCTCCAGTTCACCGATGGCGGTGTTGACGTCGCCCTGACCGTCCCAGTGCGGGGTGGCGAACGCGGGAGAGCCAAGCATCATGAGGCCAGCCGCGGCGATGGCGACGGCGCCTGCCTTCTTCAACATGTAGAACACACTCCTCTAGTGGGGAATTGATGTGACGCCCAGAACCTCGTCCGTACATTCCGGAGCATTCGGGGAGTCTGGCGGCTCAGGCGGTTTGCCCTCGCCTCGGTAATTTACCGACTTGCCTTGCGGATTGCACCAGGTCGACACCATCGTGTGAACGTCACATTTTCGATTTGGTTATCGGACCTGTTCAGGGCAACACCACCGCGTCACGTGACGCCCATTGAAGCTATTGCCGGACGGGGTATTTCAACGGTGGTGCGCACGTCCTGATCGGTCCCACCGGCTGTCGCGCGGTGGATCGGGCGTGTCGATCTGGCGGGCGGAACGTCGGTGGAGTCAGCCGTTGTCGTCGTTGTCGGTGTTGATGCAGACGACCTCGTCGTTGTTCGACAGGATCGGCACGGCGAGGACGTTGACCTCGACGTTGCAGATGTTGATGTTGCTCAGCACGTCGGAGTCCTCGGCGAAGTTGATCAGGCCGGTCTGGTGGACGTGGGCGCCGTCGTCATCGTCTTCCGGGATCCACGGCTGCCAATGGCCGTCCCCCGAGTGACCGTGACCGGGTGCGTATCCGTCACCGTGGTCGTCGGGCTCACCCGTCACGGCGAATGCCGGAGCGCCGACCATCATCAGACCGGTCACGATCGCGGCGACCCTGCTCGCCTTCTTCAGCACTTCAACACTCCTCTTTGTGGGATTCCCCGTCGGTCCTGTGGTGCCGGGAAGCCCGGATGTGGGTTGTCTGACGGGCAAACTACCGAACCGCTGGTCCCGACTGGATCTCAATAACACCATTGTGTGATCCACTGATGGTTGGTATCCCTCGTTACGGTGTCTTTCCCCGTCATGATTCGTCGTGGGCGTTCCCGTGTGGTAGTCCGCCAGGTCATCTCGTATGGTCTTCAGTCCGTGGATGGCGACACGATCGTGCGCGAGTACCTGCTGCTCTGTTTGCGGCTGGACCGCCTGTCGCCCGGCCTGGTCGACTCGTTCACCGGAGACCGGGCGCTGCGCCGCGCCGTCGACACCGAGCCGAGGCCGCACCCGGTCGCGCTGGCCGGCCGCGCCACGCTGCTGCGCCGCGAACTGCGTGACGTCGACCTCGAACCGGACCGCCGGCGGTTCCTCGACGCCCACCTGGTGGCGGCCGAGACCACCGCGCGCAAGCTCGCCGGCGTGCGGATCGGCTTCGTGGACGAGGTGCGGGCGTACTTCCAGGTCGACATCCGCCCCGGCCACCCCGACACCTACCGCCGCGCGCACCTCCAGCTGGACGAGGTGCTGCCCGGCCACGGCTCGGTGGCCGAACGGCTCGCCGACCACCGCGCCCTGGACGCGGTGCCGCCGCACCGGCTCAAGGCCGCCGTGCACGCCCTGTCCAGCGCGCTGCGCGACCGTGTAAGACAGCGGTTCGAGCTGCCCGCGAACGAGGTCGTGGAGTACGAGGTCGTCACCGACAAGCCGTGGAGCGGCTTCAACTACTACCTGGGCGACTTCCGCTCACGGGTGGCGATCAACGCCGACCTGGGCCACCGGATGTCGAACCTGCCGCACCTCGTCGCGCACGAGTCCTACCCCGGCCACCACACCGAGCACTGCCGCAAGGAGGTCGGCCTGGTCGGCAAGCGCGGCCACGCCGAGCAGTCCCTGTTCCTGATCAACTCGCCGCAGTGCCTGACCGCCGAGGGCATGGCCGAGCTGGGCCTGCACGCCGTCGTCGGAGCCGGCTGGGGGCGGTGGACCGAGGACGTCATGGCCGACCTGGGCCTGAGGATGGACGGCGACCTGGCCGAACGCGTCGAGGGCGCGCTGTCCGGGCTGCTCACCGTGCGGCAGGACGCGGCCCTGATGTTGCACGACCAGCGCGCCCATCCGGACGACGTGGTGGCGTTCCTGTGCCGCTGGCTGCTCGTTCCGGAACGCCGTGCCCGCCACATGCTGCGCTTCCTCGGTGACCCTCTGTGGCGGGCGTACACGACGACGTACGTGGAAGGCGTTCGACTTGTCCGCGCCTGGTTGGACTTGCGTGCACCGACGGACACTCTGGGTGACAGGTATTTGAGACTTCTCGATGAACCCTTGACACCGGCCACGTTGACGGAGGAAGTCCGGGCGGGGGTGTCCTGGCTGTCCCGCGACCCAGGGTGACGACACTCGCCACCTTCGGCCGTATGGGCTCTGAGCTGCGTGGACGACCCGGTGTTGCGCCGATGTGACGGTTGCTTGTCGCCCGCGGGCACCCCAAGTGGCCGTCTTTCGGCTGTTTTGCGACGAAGTGACGAATTGACGAATCACCTGTGTGGCTGCCTGCATAAGAGGGACCAGCGGAGGTAACTTCCGGTTGGCGGGCCGCGTCCACTGCGGGCCGCGCAGGGAGGCCCTGATCGTGGCTGTCGTCGAGTTGCCGGTTCCGCCGGCGGTGATGAGCGCGAGGGGGCCGGCACCCGGCCCTCGTGGTCGGCACGCCTGAGCTAGCGGGGCGTGCCGGTCGATCGGGGTGGTGCCTGGCCCAGCGAGGAGCGGACGCGGGTGCCGCGTTCGTGAGGGAGTTGCCGTGAACGCACGACGACCCGCGAGCCGTTCCTCAGGCTCATCGCGCAGCACTTCCCGGCGCCGTGGCGCGCCGACGAACCACACGTACGTGGTGGACACGTCCGTGCTGCTCTCCGACCCCCTGGCCACCACGCGGTTCGCCGAGCACGAGGTCGTGCTGCCGCTCGTGGTGATCAGCGAGCTGGAGGGCAAGCGGCACCACCCCGAGCTCGGCTGGTTCGCCCGGGAGGCGTTGCGACTGCTCGACGACCTGAGGCTCCGGCACGGCAGGCTGGACCACCCCGTGCCGATCGGCGACCAAGGCGGCACCTTGCGCGTCGAGCTCAACCACTCCGACCCGGAGGTGCTGCCCGCGGGCTTCCGCACGGACTCCAACGACGCCCGCATACTGGCCTGCGCGCTCAACCTCGCGGCCGAGGGCGACATCGTCACGCTGGTCACCAAGGACATGCCCCTGCGCGTCAAGGCCGGCGCCGTCGGCCTCGCCGCGGAGGAGTACCGCGCCCACGACGTCACTTTGTCCGGTTACTCCGGAATGTCCGACGTGGACGTGGACCAGTCCGTGGTGGACGCGCTGTACCGCGAGAACGTGATCGACCCGTCGCTGTTCGACCTCGGCCACGTGGCGGAACTGCCCTGCCACAGCGGGTTGCGCATGTTGGCGGGCACGTCGAGCGCGCTCGGCCGGGTCACGCCGGACAAGCAGATCAGGCTGGTCCGCGGCGACCGCGAGGCGTTCGGGGTGCACGGTCGGTCGGCCGAGCAGCGCGTGGCGCTGGACCTGCTGCTCGACACCGAGGTCGGCATCGTCTCGCTGGGCGGACGGGCCGGCACCGGCAAGTCGGCGCTCGCGCTGTGCGCGGGCCTGGAGGCGGTCATGGAACGCCGCCAGCACCGCAAGGTCGTCGTGTTCCGCCCGCTGTACGCGGTGGGCGGGCAGGAGCTGGGGTACCTGCCCGGGTCCGAGAGCGAGAAGATGCAGCCGTGGGCGCAGGCGGTGTTCGACACGCTCGGCGCGCTGGTCAGCCAGGACGTGGTCGAGGAGGTCATGGACCGCGGCATGCTGGAGGTCATGCCGCTGACCCACATCCGCGGCCGGTCGCTGCACGACTCGTTCGTGATCGTGGACGAGGCGCAGTCGCTGGAGCGGAACGTGCTGCTCACCGTGCTGTCGCGGCTGGGGACCAACTCGCGGGTGGTGCTGACGCACGACGTGGCGCAGCGCGACAACCTGCGCGTGGGGCGGCACGACGGCGTCGCGGCGGTCATCGAGAAGCTGAAGGGACATCCGCTGTTCGCGCACGTCACGTTGACGCGGTCGGAGCGTTCGCCGATCGCCGCGCTGGTCACCGAGATGCTGGAGGACTACGCGTCCTGACGGTCTGACGGCTCGATGGTCTGACGGCTCGATGGTCTGACGGCTCGATGGTCTGACGGCTCGACGGTCTGACGGCTCGACGGTCTGACGGTCTGACGGCGATGCCGCCCCGGTCACAGCGACCGGGGCGGCATCTGTCCGTGGTCAGGCTGGTGTGGGCTTGAGCTTGGCGTCCAGCGCCTTCGCGATCACCGCGAGGACGGCGGCGACCACCAGCACCAGCAGCGCGTTGCGGAACGCGGCGCCGAACCCCAGCTCGGTCACGTCGAGGAACGGGTACGGGTACCAGTCGGTGATCGCGCCGTGGACGAACGTGTAGGCGATCCACAGGACCGGCCAGATGGACAGCGCCTTGGCGACGGAAGCCCAGTCGACCCGCGGCCGGGGGCCGAACAGCAGCCAGCCGAGCACGGCCATCAGCGGCGCGAGGCGGTGGAAGCCGAGGTTCACCCACCAGGCCGCGCCGACCGGGTGCACCAGCCGCGCGAGCAGGAGGTCGAACACGACGCCGGTGATCGTGATGCCCAGCAGGGCGTCCAGCCGCGCCACCCGCCAGCCACGACCGTCCCGGCGGGGGTTCAGCGCCAGCGTGAGGGCCACGGCGAGCACGAACACGTTGCTCTGGACGGTGAAGTAGCTGAACAGGCGCAGCAGGCGCACACCGAGCGGCGCCTGCGTTTCGGCGTGACCGGAGTTGACGTCCGCCCCGCCGGTGATCAGCAGCACCAGTTGCGTGATCAGCGCCGCGGCGATCATGGCCGCCAACAACGCGTGCCACACACGTGAGCCGGTGCTCCAGGCCGTGGACGGCCGTGGTGCGTCGGTGTTCGCGTGCGCGGCCTCTGTGCTCATCGCCCGATCATGCGGTCGGGCCCGCGGTCCTGCTAGTCGAGCGCCCGACGCATGAAGCCGCGCATGCCCAGCGCGCCGAAGCCCAGGATCGCCGCGATCAGCACCACGAAGCACACCCACAGCGGCATGTGCTCGACGTTCGGCACCAGCACGGCACGCATGCCCTCGCTGACGTAGGTGAGCGGGTTGAGCGCACACAGCACCTGGAACCAGCGCAGGTTGCCCAACGCCGGCCACGGGAACTGGGCCGAGCCGGTGAACAGCAGCGGCGTCAGGATCACCGCGAACATCACGGTGATGTGCCGCGGCGACACCGACGTGCCGATGACCATGCCCACCGCCGCGCCCGCCAGCGAGCCCAGGATGATCACCAGCAGGGCCACGGGCAGCCCGGACACCGGCCAGCTGACGTCCAGCATGACGAACCCGATCGGGATCATCAGCACCGCCGCGAGCAGCCCGCGCAACGCGCCGAACACCATCTTCTCCACCGCCACCAGCGGGATCGGGATGGGCGCCAGCAGCCGGTCCTCGATCTCGCGCGTCCACGAGAAGTCCAGCACCAGCGGCAGCGTCGTGTTCTGCAACGCGCCCAGGAACCCGTTCATCGCCACGATGCCGGGCAGCAGGACGGCGGCGAAATCGGCCTGCACGTACCCGATGTCGCCGAGCACCTTGGCGAAGATGAACAGGATGAAGAACGGCTGGATGATCACCTGCGCGAGGAAGCTCGGCAGCTCCCGGCCGGTGACGAAGATGTCCCGCCACAGGATGGCGTTGAACGTGCGCAGCGACGTCATCGCAGCTCCCGGCCGGTCAGGTGGATGAAGACGTCTTCCAGGCTCGGCGTGCCGATGGACAGGTCCGTGACCGGCGTGCCGAGCCGTTCGAGGGTCCGCAGGACCTCGGGCAGCGCCACGGCGGGCGCGACGTCGGTGTAGAGGCGGAACATCTCCTGCACGTGCTCCACGCGTTGCACGCCCTCGACCTTGGCCAGCCCTTCCGTCACCGGATCGGGTCCGGCGCCGTTCAGGGCGACGGTGACGCTGAGTGTCGTGCTGCCGGGCAGGGTCTTGGTCAACTCGCCGGGGGAGTCCAGCGCGAGCAGCTTGCCGTGGTCGACGATGCCGACCCGGTCGCACAGCTTCTGCGCCTCGTCCATGTCGTGCGTGGTGAGCACGACCGTGACGCCGTCCGCGCGCAGGGTGGTCACCCGGTCGTGCACGAACAGCCTCGCCTGCGGGTCCAGGCCCGTCGACGGCTCGTCCAGGAACAGCACCTTCGGCCGGTGCATCAGCGAGCGGGCGATCATCAGCCGCTGCGCCTGGCCGCCGGAGAGCTTGTCCACCAGGCTGTTCGCGTGGTCCGTGAGGCCCATCCGGGCCAGGACCTCGTCGGCCAGCCTGGTCCGTTCCGCGCGGCCGATGCCGTGGTAGGCGGCGTGGAACAGCAGGTTCTGCCGGACGTTCAGCGCCCGGTCCAGGTTGTTGCGCTGAGGGACCACGGCGAGCAGTTGACGTGCCCGCTGGGAGTCCGCGACCACGTCGACGCCCTCCACCAGGGCCTGGCCGGACGTCGGCCGGACCCTGGTGGTCAGGACGCCCACGGTGGTCGTCTTGCCCGCGCCGTTCGGGCCGAGCAGCCCGAACACCTCACCCCTGCGGACCGCGAAGCTCAGCCCGTCCACCGCCGGTTTCTGGCCCTTTTTGTAGACCTTCACCAGGTCCGTCACCACTACGGCTTCGTCCACCTGGCCAGCCTAATCGGGTGGTCCGTTCACCCGGGGTCGACGTTTCACCCTGGGTCGCCGTGCACTCGGGTTCGACGTTCACTCGGGTCGCCGTTCACTCGGGTCGCCGTTCACCAGCCCGACGGGAGTGGACGGCCTTCGGCGAACCCGGCGGCGCTCTGGATGCCGAGCGTCGCCTTGGCGTGGAACTCCTCCAAGGTCTGGGCGCCGGCGTAGGTGCAGGCGCTGCGGACGCCGGCCGTGATGGAGTCGAGCAGGTCCTCGACGCCGGGGCGGATCGGGTCCAGGCGCATGCGGGAGGTGGAGATGCCCTCCTCGAACAGGCCCTTCTTGGCCCGGTCGAAGACGTTGTCCGTGCGGGTGCGCGCGGACACGGCCCGCTTGGACGCCATGCCGAAGGACTCCTTGTAGAGGCGGCCCTGTTCGTCGCGCTGGAGGTCGCCGGGGGATTCGTAGGTGCCGGCGAACCAGGAGCCGACCATGGCGCTCGCGGCGCCGGCGGCGAGGGCGAGTGCCACGTCGCGCGGGTGGCGGACGCCGCCGTCGGCCCAGACGTGCTTGCCGAGCCTTCGGGCTTCCGCGGCGCACTCCGCGACGGCGGAGAACTGCGGGCGGCCGACGCCGGTCATCATGCGGGTGGTGCACATGGCGCCGGGGCCGACGCCGACCTTGACGATGTCCGCGCCCGCTTCGACCAGGTCGCGGACGCCTTCGGCGGTGACGACGTTGCCGGCGACGACCGGGACGGTGGGGCGGGCCTCGCGGACGGCCTTGAGGGCCGCGATCATCTTTTCCTGGTGGCCGTGGGCGGTGTCCACGACGAGGGTGTCGACGCCGGCGGCGAGGAGTTGCTCGGCTTTGGCGGTGATGTCGCCGTTGACGCCGATGGCGGCGGCGACGCGGAGCCTGTTGGCGTGGTCGAGGGCGGGTTGGTAGACGTCGGAGCGGAGGGCGCCCAGGCTGGTCATCACGCCCTTGAGGCGGCCGTCGGCGTCGACGCCCAGTGCGACCTGCTGGGTGCCGCCGTGGAGCCGTTCGAAGACTTCACGCGGTGGGGTGTCCAACGGAAGGGTGACGATCCGGTCGTCGGCCACATCGTGCAACCGCGTGAACCGATCAACGCCCGCGCACGCCGCCTCGTCCACGATGCCCTTGGGCCGGCCGTCGTCGTCGACCACCACTACCGCGCCGTGGGCGCGCTTGTGGAGGAGGTTGACGGCGTCGGCGACCGAGTCGTCGGGGTGGAGGGTCAGCGGCGTGTCCCAGACGGGGTGGCGGGCCTTCACCCACTGGACGATCTCGGCGACCGCTTGCGGCGCCACGTCCTGGGGCAGCACCACCAGCCCACCGCGCCGGGCCACGGTCTCCGCCATCCGCCGTCCCGCCACCGCGGTCATGTTCGCGACCACGATCGGGATCGTCGCCCCCGTGCCGTCCGAGGTCGACAGGTCGACGCCGAACCTCGACTCGACGGCCGACCGGCCGGGCACGAGGAAGACGTCGTCGTAGGTCAGGTCGTAGCTGGGCCGATGCCCTTCAATGAACCGCACGAGACCTTGATACCCGCGTCAGCCCGAATTCGCCCCGGTTGTGGGCACCAAAGCGCGATCGCTACGGGGTCTGCGGTTGTGGGTTCGTCCAAAGCCGCACTACGGCGGCTCCGTTCGGGGCTCGGCTTGTGACCAGCCTGGTGGTAGGCAGCCTGGTGCGAGCGCGGTGGTGGCCAGCTCGGGTGGTGGGCGTGCGGTGGGGTCGCGGTGGGGTCGCGGTGGGTGAGTGCGGTCGGGCGGAGACGCCGGAGCCACCAGGTGCGGCGCGCTGTCAGTGCAAGCTCGATGGCGGGTTGGCGGGTTGGCGGGTGGGTGTTCGAGGGGTGTGGCGGGGTTGGTTGGTCTCCGTCTCGTTCAACCGAGTGGCGGTAACAGTGTTTCCGTACATTTTCGAGCGATGATCACCCGATTGTGTCGTCCGGGACCGCTGCACGTCGCGGCAAGAGGGCGCGGACCGTGTCGATGGTGTCCGCCTCGCCCGCGTCCTTGTCCGGTCGGTACCGCAGGACCCGGGCGAACCTCAGTGCCACCCCGCCAGGATATCGAGTGCTGACCTGCGCCCCGTCCAATTCGATCTCTATCACCAGTTCGGGTCTGACCATCACGGCCCAGTCCGACTTCTCCGTCGCGATCGCCATCAGCTCGCGCGTCTGCCACGCCAGCAACTCGTCCGTCATCCCCTTGAACGTCTTCCCCACCATGATCGGCGGCCCGCCATCCGGATCCCGCGCCCCCAAGTGGAGGTTCGACAGCAACCCCTTCCGCCGCCCACTGCCCCACTCGACTCCCAGCACCACCAGGTCCAGTGTGTGCACCGGCTTCACCTTCTGCCACGCCCGCCCACGCCGCCCCGCCGCGTACACCGACTCCAGCGCCTTCACCATCACGCCCTCGTGCCCGGCGTCCAGTGACTCCGTCAGAACCTCCGCCGCCAGGTCATCCGTCGGCGCCACCACACCGGGAATGACGTGCGAGCCCGCCACCGCGCGCAACGCGTCCAAGCGCACCCGCAGCGGTTCGTCCAGCAGATCGACCCCGTCCACATGCAGGCAGTCGAAGAAGAACGGACTCAGCAGCAGCTCCCGAACGTCCTGCGCCCCGAATCTGCTCATCGTCTCCTGGAACGGCCGCGGCTTGCCGTCGTCGTTCAACGCCAGCGTCTCACCGTCCAACACCACCGACCGGCAAGGCAGCCCGCGCACCAACGCCACCAGCTCCGGCACCGTCCCGGTGATCTCCCGCAACGTCCGGGTGAAGATGCGGACCTCGTCCCCCGACCGGTGCACCTGGATCCGCGCGCCGTCGAGCTTGTGCTCCACCACGCACGCCCCCAACTCGGCCAACGCGTCCGGCAGCGACTCCGCCGGCGACGCCAGCATCGGCCGCACCGGTCGCCCGACCTCCAACCGGAACGCCGCCAACGCCTCCTCGCCGGTCATCGCGGCCACGGCCGTCTCGGGCAGTGAGCCGGACAGCATGAACGCCCGCCGCACCACCTCGCCGGGCACGTCGGCAGCCCGGGCGATCGCGTCCAGCATCACCCCTTCGAGTGCACCTTGACGCAGTTCCCCGGTCAGCAGCCGACGCAGGAAGTCCTGTTCGGCCTCGGTGGCTCTGCTGAACAGATCGGTCAGCAGAGCCGTGCGTCTGGCCGTCGACCCCTTGCCGCTCGTCGACGCGATCGCGCCCAACGCCGCGTCCACATCGGACACCGTCAGCGAAGGCGACGCCGCCGGCGGAACGGCCAGGTCGAACACGGTCCGCCAGCCCGCGCCGATGCGCCCCTGGCTGGGCGCCCCGACCAGGAACGACACCACCGCGGACGTCGTCATCCGGCGCACCAGCTCGGCCAGGGCGGCGACCTTGGCCAGGCGGGAACGCGTCGCCGCCACCACGGCGGACGTCTCGACGACTTCGCTGAACAACACGCCGACCATGGTGCACCCGACCCCCGACAAAAACCGGCCGAGACCCGTCAGACGGCCGCGCGAGCTCCCGGACGGCCTCCCGCAACCGGTCCGGCGTCAGCGCCGCATACCCGAGGACCAAGCCGGGGAACGTCGGCGTGCGGGCGTAGTTCGCCAAGGCCAGGGCGTTGACGCCACGCCGGGCCAGCCGGGCCTGCAACGCCGAGTCGTCGGTCCCCTCCGGCAGCCGCACGACCACGTGCAGACCGGCCGCCACACCGATCGGCTCCCAGTCCGGCAGCACGCTCCGCAACTCGTCCAGCAACGCATCGCGCCGCGCCCGGTACAGCTGACGCGTCCGCCGCAGGTGCCGGTCGTACCCTCCGGTCCCGAGCAGCCGGGCGAACGCCGCTTGGTGCAACGTGCCGGTGCCGAGGTCGTCCAAACGCTTGCGGTCCACCACGACATCGCGCAGGGCGGGCGGCAGCACCAACCACCCCAGCCGCAACGCGGGCGCCAAGACCTTGCTCGCACTGCCCTGGTACACCACCCGCGTCGGGTCGAGCGCCTGCATCGCACCCAGCGCCGGCCGATCGTAACGGTGCTCGGCGTCGTAGTCGTCCTCCACCACCACTCCGTCGCACGCACGCGCCCAGTCCAACAGTGCGCGGCGACGCGTCGGGTGCAGCACGACTCCCAGCGGGAACTGGTGCGCGGCCGTGACGAAAACCGCCCGACAGTCCACTCCGGACAGCAAGTCGACGCGAAGCCCTTTGTCGTCAACGGGGACAGGGTGGATGGTCAAGCCGTGTGACGCCAACATCTCCGCCGCGCCGGGGTGGCTCGGTTCCTCGACCGCCACACTGCGGTGCCCGGCCACCTGCAACACCCGACCCAGCAACGAAATCCCCTCGGCCGCGCCGTTCGTGACAACCACCTCGGACGGTCGCGCCGCCACCGCCCGCACCCGGCCCAGGTAGTCGGCCAGCTCCCGCCGCAACGGCCCGAAACCGGCCGGATCCGGGTAGCCGAGGTCGTCGGTGGACAGGTCCGCCAACGCCGACTTCTGCGCCTGCAACCACTCCTCGCGCGGGAACGCGCTCAACGCGGGCACACCCGGCCTGAGGTCGTACCGGAACTTGGGCGCGGGTTCGGGCTCGTCGGCGACCGCGCCGGGCCACGTGCAGGTGGCCGTGACGGTGGTGCCCGAGCCGCGCCGCGCGGTCAGGTAGCCCTCGCCGATGAGCTGCTCGTACGCGGACGTGACGGTGCCGCGGGCGACGCCGAGCTGGGCCGCCAGGTCACGGCTGGACGGCAGGCGGGTGCCCGGTGCGAGCCGCCCGTCCCGCACCGCGCGGCGCAGCTCGGACTCCACCGCGCGCCTGCCGTTCGCGGTGGGGAGGAGGAGTTCCCGGTAAGTGGTCCAGTTGGTAGGCATTGAAGTGGAGCTTAAGCCTGGACCACTCAACGCGCAGAGTCGTCGTTCATGAGGACCACGAAGAGCGCGATCGCATCCGGTGCCCTGACATCGGTGATCGTGGGCGCGTCCGTGCCGGTGACCGGCATGCTCCAGGCGTATCCGCTGCTCACGGGGCAGGCGATGCGGTACGCGTTGGGCGCGGTGGTGCTGCTCGGGTGGATCCGACTGAGGGGTGGGCGGCTGCCGGTGCCGAGCCGGCGGGACTGGCCGGCGCTGATCGGGCTGGTGACGACCGGGATGCTCGGCTTCACGGCGTGCGTGCTGTACGCGCAGCGGTACGCCGAGCCGGGGTTCGTCGCGGCCATGCTCGGCGCGAGCCCGTTGGTGTTGGCGCTGGCCGTGCCGCTGGTGGCGGGGCGGAAACCGGCCGTGCCCGCGGTGGTGGGCGCTGTGGTCGTGGTCGGCGGGGTGGTGGTGCTGTCCGGCGGCGGGTCGTGGCACGGGCCCGGGTTGGTGCTCGCGCTGTTGACGATGGCGGGCGAGGTGTCGTTCACGCTGTTCGCGGTGGGTGTGGTGCGGCGGCTGGGCGGGGTGGCGGTGGCGACGTGGACGTGCCTGATCGCGGCGGTGGCGGGTGGGGTGTTGGGGACGGTGTTCGGCGGGTGGCAGGTGCCGACGGTGCGGGAGGGCTTGGCGCTGGCCGTGCTCGGGGTCGTGCTGACGGCCTTGGCGTTCGGGCTCTGGTACTTCGCGGTGGCGCGGTTGGGTGCGGACCGGGCCGGGGTGCTGATCGGGTTGATGCCGGTGGCGGGGCTGGGGGCGTCGGTCGCGTTGGGGGCGCAGGAGCTGACGGCGATGGCGTTGGTGGGCGCGGTGGCGGTGGCGTGCGGCTGTGTGATCGGGCTGCGGGGGCAGACGGCCGCCGACCGACCGCCCCAGACAGCACCGAACGCCCAGGCAACGCCGACTGCGCAGGCAGCGCCGACCACGCAGGCAGCGCCGGCTGCCCCAGACGGCGCCGAAAGCCCAGCTCGCGCGTTCTGAGCGTTGAATTCAGGGGTTCTGAACGTAGGACTCGCGGGTCCTGAACGTAGGACTCGCGGGGGTTATTGGTTGCCGCGGGCCATGCGGAGGACGTCGAGGGCCTCGTCCAGTTGGGCTTCGGTGAGCTTGGCGGGCACGTGGCCGCGTTCCAGGACCACCTCGCGGATGGTCTTGCGCTCCTTGAGGGACTGCTTGGCGATCGATGCGGCCTCTTCGTAGCCGAGGTAGCGGTTCAGGGGGGTGACGATGGACGGGGACGACTCGGCGTACTCCCGCATCTGCTCCACCTGCGGCGCGGCGCCGACGAGGACCTTGTCGGCCAGGAGGCGGGCGACGGCGGCGAGGAGGCGGGACGACTCCAGGACGTTGCGGGCGATCACGGGCAGCATCACGTTCAGCTGGAAGTTGCCCTGGGACCCCGCGAACGCCACCGCCGCGTCGTTGCCGATCACCTGCGCCACCACCATCATCGTGGCTTCGGAGATCACCGGGTTCACCTTGCCCGGCATGATCGACGAGCCCGGCTGGAGGTCCGGCAGCGCCAGCTCGCCCAGGCCGGTGCGCGGCCCGGAGCCGAGCCAGCGCAGGTCGTTCGCGATCTTGTACAGGCCCACGGCGGTGGCCCGCAGCTGCCCCGAGATCTCCACCACGCCGTCCTGCGTGGCCTGCGCCTCGAAGTGGTCGCGCGCCTCGGTCAGGGGCAGCCCGGTCACCGACGCCAGCTCGGCGGAGACGGCGGCGCCGAAGCCCGCCGGCGCGTTCAGGCCGCTGCCCACGGCCGTGCCGCCGATGGGCAACTCGGCCAGGCGGGGAAGCGACGACGTCAGCCGTTCGACGCCGTAACGCACCTGGGTCGCCCACGCGCCCGCCTCCTGGCCCAGCGTGATGGGCACGGCGTCCATCAGGTGCGTGCGACCGGACTTCACCAGGGACGTCCAGTCCGCGGCACGGGCGTCCAACACCGTGACCAGGTGCTCCAGCGCCGGGATCACGTCCCGCGCCACCGCCTCCGTCGCCGCGACCCGCAACGTCGTCGGGAACGTGTCGTTGGACGACTGCGACGCGTTGACGTGGTCGTTCGGGTGCACCTCACGGCCCAGCGCGCGGGTGGCCAGGGTGGCGATGACCTCGTTCGCGTTCATGTTCGACGACGTGCCGGACCCGGTCTGGAACACGTCCACCGGGAAGTGGGCGTCGTGCCCGCCCGCCGCGACGGCGTCGGCGGCCGACGCGATGGCCGAAGCGACTTCGGGTTCCAGTACCCCCAGCCGCTCGTTCACCCGTGCCGCGGCGGCCTTCAGCAGGCCGAGCGCGCGGATCTGGGCGCGCTCCAGGCCCCGTCCCGAGATGGGGAAGTTCTCCACCGCTCGCTGCGTCTGCGCACGCCACAGCGCGTCGACCGGCACCCTGACCTCGCCCATGGTGTCGTGCTCGACGCGGTACTCCTGTTCTGCCATGTCACCGAGTTTGGACCGGCTCGCCCCGTTCGGCCCAACACAGGGTGGGAAGAGTGGGCTCGAACACCTAAGGTCGAAGGATGGAGCTTGAGGTCGACCTGCTCATCGTCGGTGCGGGCCCGACGGGGTTGTTCGGGGCGTACTACGCGGGATTCCGGGACCTGTCGGTGGCGATCGTCGACGCGCTGCCCGAGGCGGGCGGCCAGATCACCGCGATGTACCCGGAGAAGATGATCTACGACGTGGCCGGGTTCCCGGCGATCCGCGGCCGGGAGCTGGTGACGGCGCTCGTGCAGCAGGCCGACCAGTGGAAGCCGACGTACCTGCTCGGCCGCCAGGCCCGGACGATGTCCGATGTGGACGGTCGGCTGGAGGTCGGTCTCGCCGACGGTGGCGTGGTGCGCGCCGGCGCGGTGCTGATCACGGCCGGGATCGGCGAGTTCCGGCCGCGTCCGCTGCCGGCGGGCGACGGGTGGCTGGACCGCGGCATGGTGCACTTCGTGCCCAAGCTGAACGTGCACACCGGCCAGGACGTGGTGGTCGTCGGCGGCGGCGACTCGGCGTTCGACTGGGCGCTCGCGCTGCACCCGATCGCGGCCAGCGTCACGCTGGTGCACCGCCGTGCGACGTTCCGCGCCCACCCGCCGACCGTGCGGCAGGTGCGCGACCTCGGCGTGGAGATCATCACCGACGCCGAGGTGCTGGAACTGCGCGGCGACCCGGACCTGGCCGAGGTGGAGGTGGCCGTCAAGGGCGGCGACCGCAAGGTGCTGCCCGCGCAGGCGGTCGTCGCGGCCCTCGGCTTCACCGCCGACCTGGGGCCGATCGAGTCGTGGGGCCTGGAGCTCGACCACCGGGCGGTGCTGGTGGACACCACCATGCGCACCGCCCGGGACCGCGTCTACGCGGCGGGCGACGTGGCCCAGTACCCCGGCAAGGTCAAGCTCATCGCCACCGGCTTCGGCGAGGCCGCCACCGCGGTCAACAACATCGCCGTGCTGCTCAACCCGGCGGCCCACCTGTTCCCGGGGCACTCCAGCAACGCCGGGTGACGTCGCGTCCGACACAGCTGGGGCGCGACCGGCTCGCGACCGGCTACGGGGCGACCTGGACCTGGTCGCCGACCTGGAGCGTGTCGAAGTAGGTCGACGCCGCCTCGCGGGACAGGTGGATGCAGCCGTGCGACTCCTGCGTGAGGCTGCCCTCGTGGAACGCGATGCCGCTGCTGGTGAAGTACGTCGAGAACGGCATCGGCCCGTTGTAGGGGATGCTCCAGTCGTCGCGGACCTTCCACAGCACCGGGAAGTAGCCCACGGGCGTCTCGTAGCCGGGCTGGCCGGACGTGGTCGGCACCGGTCCGTAGCTGATCTTGCCCCCGCTGATCAGCCACGACTGGTTGGTCGACAGCTGGACGCACGCGCCCTCGGTGATGTCGCACGGCGTGCCGGGCACGGTGACCGGCGGGGGCGGCGGCGCGGGCTGCGGCTCCGGGCTCTTCGAGGTGGGCTCGGGTGCCGGCTCGGGTGCGGGCGCAGGAACGGGCGCGGGGGCCGGTTCCTGCGTCGGCACGGGCGTCTCCGAGGTCGGCGCCTCGGTGGCTGACGGCGCAGCCGAAGGCGAGACCGAAGATGATGTCGTCGGCGACGGAGCCGGTCCGGACGCCTGCTCCGACGTCCCGCAGGCCGTTGCCAGGAAAGCGATTGCAACCAGTGCTGCCACGCGCATCGCGCACCCCCCAGGATCATGCTGTTTCTGACCCTGGAGACGCCGCCGCGAAGCGTCCGGTTGCCATCCGCCGGATAACGAATCGATCAGGGCCGCCCCACTCGGAAGTGGGACGGCCCTTCGAACGGACGAACGGACGAACGGACGAGCCGGTGGGCTAGACCGCGCCCGCGTACTGGCTGATCCACGAGCGGAACGCCGGCACGTCCATGTAGATCGACGGGCCGGTGGCGCAGGTGGAGCTGCTGTTGCCCGCGCGGCTGGTGGCGCCGATCAGCTGCCACACGCCGTTCACGGACTTGACCTGCGGGCCGCCCGAGTCGCCGTAGCAGGCGCCCGAGTTGCCGTTCGGGTTGTTGGTGCAGATCTCCACCGAGCCGTAGATGCCCAGGCACCGGCTGTCCGACACGATGGACGTGTTCAGCTCCTGCAACGTGATCGGCGCGCCACAGCCGCCACGCGGAGCGCAGGTCTGGCCCCACCCGATGATGCGGGTGGCGGTGCCGGCCGCGCCCGAAGTCGACGCCACCGAGATCGGCGTCTGGCCCACCGAGGTGGCCAGGCGCACGAGCGCGATGTCGTACGACCCGTGGGTGATGATCTGCGCGCCGGACGCGACCGTGCCGCCGCTGGTGCGGTTGGTCGTGCCGATGCGGGCCCGGATGGAGGACGCCGACCGGCCCTGCACGCAGTGCTTGGCCGTGACGACCCAGTTGGCCTTGATCAGCGAGCCGCCGCAGAAGTGGCTGCCCGTGGTGCTTTGCAGGGACACCATGAACGAGTAGGTCTGCGTCGCGTTGCCGCCACCCACGATGAACGGGGTGATGTCGCCGTCGGACGCCGGGGCCGCCGCCGCCCCGGCCGCCGTGGCGAAAGCAGCTCCTACCGCCACCGCGAAGGCGGTGAACAGGGTACGAACCTTCATCGCTTCCTCTCCGTCCCCGGCGCAGGGATGCTCGGGGACGGATCGGAAACTAGGGAGGATCGCTCGTTGATCACCACAGCCGATCGGCCGGTAACGCTTGGTTGACCGTTGACAGCACGCTGTGGCGAATGGAGCACTACGGGAGCGGCGGGAGGGCGTCCTCGCCGGTGGGCGGGATGTCGAAGTCCACCGACGCGTACTCGCGCAGCTTGGTGAGCCGGTGGAAACCGTCGATCATCCGGACCGTGCCGGACTTCGACCGCATTACGATCGACTGGGTCGTGCAGCCGCCCGCCCGGTAGTGCACGCCGCGCACCAGGTCGCCGTCCGTGACGCCGGTCGCGCAGAAGAACACGTTGTCGCCGCGCACCAGGTCGTCGGTCAGCAGCACTCGGTCCAGGTCGTGGCCGGCGTCCAGCGCCTTCTGCCGCTCGGCGTCGTCCTTCGGCCACAGCTTGGCCTGGATCGCGCCGCCCATGCACTTCAGCGCCGCCGCCGCGATGATGCCCTCCGGCGTGCCGCCGATGCCGACCAGCAGGTCGATGCCGGTGTTCGGGCGGGCCGCCGAGATCGCGCCCGCCACGTCGCCGTCGGAGATGAAGTGGATCCGGGCGCCCGCCGCGCGCACGTCCCGCACCAGCGTCTCGTGCCGCGGCCGGTCCAGGATGCACACCGTCACGTCGGACACGTCGCTGTGCTTGGCCTTCGCCACCCGGCGGATGTTCTCCCCGATCGGGGCGGTGATGTCGATGACGTCCGCCGCTTCCGGGCCGGTCGCCAGCTTCTCCATGTAGAACACGGCCGACGGGTCGAACATCGCGCCGCGCTCGGCCACCGCGAGCACCGCCAGCGCGTTCGGCATGCCCTTGGCCATCAGCGTGGTGCCGTCGATCGGGTCGACCGCGACATCGCAGTCGGCGCCCTCGCCGTTGCCGACTTCCTCGCCGTTGAACAGCATGGGCGCCTCGTCCTTCTCGCCCTCGCCGATCACCACGACACCGCGCATGGTGACGGTGCCGATCAGCTTGCGCATGGCGTCCACCGCCGCGCCGTCGCCGCCGTTCTTGTCGCCGCGGCCCACCCAGCGCCCGGCCGCCATCGCGGCGGCCTCGGTCACCCGGACGAGTTCCAGCGCGAGGTTCCGATCAGGTGCCTCGCGGCGGCGCTCGGACGGGCTGCTGCCTGTGACCATGACGTTCCTCCTGCGACTGCGATTACCGGCGGGTAGACCAATCCTCGCACGTCATCAGCCTTCGGCCACGTCCTCCTCGGTCACACTGAGTGCTTGATCGATCCGTTCCCGGGCGCCCGCGAGCTGCCGTTCGCAGGTCTTCGCCAGGGCCTCGCCGCGTTCCCACAGCGCCAGCGACTCCTCCAGCGACAGGCCGCCCGCCTCCAGCCTGCGGACCACCTCCACCAACTCGTCCCTGGCCTGCTCGTAGCCCGGCTCGCTCACGTGGACAACTTCCCCAATCGGTTCTGGACGTGCACCACGACGGTCGCGACCGCCTGGTCGTAGCCGATGAAAGCCTCGGCGAACTCCGCTCCGTCACCCTCGCGCACCGCGTCGTCGATCCGGTGCTCGGCGGCGGCGACACGCCTGCGGTGGACCGAGCCGTGGCCCAGCCACCACGTCATGCCGGCGTAGCGGGAGGTGGCCTCGGACAGGTCGTGTAACCGGCTGACCAGCGTCTGCCCGCCCGCCTGGCAGCCGGCGACCAGTGACAGCCAGCAGTCGGCGGCGGCCTGGTCGGCGGACTGGGCGCGGGTGCGCACCGCCTGGGCGCCCTCGTCGTCGGCTCTTGCCGCGGCGGCCATCGTCAACGGCAGGAACGTGGGCTCACGTGCCGGGTTCGGCACCACCGCCTCCTTCCGCTGCCTGATCGCCGACCGCTGCCTGACCGACTGCCTGACCGACCGCTGCCTGATCGCTGTTCTCGCCGGTCACGAGCGCGTGCACGGCGCCGTCGGCCACGCGCACCCGCAACCGGGCGCCGGCGGGAGCCTGGGACGTCGACCGGAGCACGCCGTCGACCCCGTCGGGGGTCACGAGCTGGACCACCGCGTACCCGCGCGCCAGCGTGGCGGCAGGCCCGAGGGTCGTCAAGCGCGCCGTGGTGGCGATCAGCCCGGACGTTTCTGAATCGAGACGGTTCCGCACCGCGCGGCGGGCGCGTTCACGCAGTCGGTCGATGTCCTCCGCGCGCCGGTCCAGCGGGCCGTGCGGGTCGGAAAGCGCGGGTCGGGTCCGCAGCGACGCGAGCAGCTTGCGTTCCCGGTCCACCCAGCCGTGCAGCGCGCGACGGCTGCGGTCGCGCAGTTGGCGGATCCGCTCGTTCTCCTCCGCGACGTCCGGGACGACCCGCTTGCCCGCGTCGGTCGGCGTGGAGCAGCGCACGTCCGCCACGTAGTCCACCAACGGGGTGTCCGGCTCGTGCCCGATCGCGGACAGCACGGGCGTGCGGCACTGCGACACGGCCCGGCACAGCGCCTCGTCGGAGAACGGCAGCAGGTCTTCCACGCTGCCGCCGCCGCGGGCCAGCACGATGACGTCCACTTCGGCGTCGCGGTCCAGAGTCGACAGTGCGGTGAGGATCTGCGGTACGGCCAAAGCCCCTTGCACCGCAACGGTGATCACGCGGAACCGCGCTCCGGGCCAGCGGGCGTGCGCGTTGGTCAGCACGTCCCGTTCGGCGGCCGACGCGCGGCCCGTGACGAGGCCGATCTTGTTCGGCAGGAACGGCGGTTTGCGCTTGCGGCGCGGGTCGAACAGGCCTTCGGCGTCGAGCAGCTTGCGGAGGCGTTCGATCCGGGCCAGCAGCTCGCCGATGCCGACCTGCCGGATCTCGTCCACGCGCAGGCTCAGCGTGCCGCGGTTGGGGAAGAAGTTCGGCTTGCCGTGCACGACAACCCGGCTGCCCTCGGTCAGCTGGAGCTCGCGCACCATGCCGACGGGCGCGGTCAGCTGCATCGACATGTCGACCGACGGGTCACGCAGGGTGAGGAACGCGGTCGCCGTGCCAGGTCGTGCGCTGAGCTGCGTGACCTGGCCCTCGACCCACACGTCGCCGAGTCGGTTGATCCAGTCGAAGATCTTGCGCGCGACCGTCCGCACCGGCCACGGGTGCTCGGGGCTGGACTTCTCGGTGACGGGCGGCTTCTCCGGGTTCACCGGTTCTTGAGGTTCGCGATGCGACGGGTGAGCATGCCGGTGAACTCGGGGCGGGCGGCGTGCGTGCGCTCGTGCGCCAGCAGCTGATCGAGGTCCTCCGCGGTCAACGTTCGCAGACGGGCCCTGAGCTGCGCCAACGACAACTCGTCGTAGTTCGGCAGCACGGCCGGCGGCTCGGCGGCCAGCGCCTGCTCTTCCTCGGCCCACGGGTCGTCGGCACGCACGGGCGGCGTCTCGGGCTCGTCCTCGTCGAAGGTCGCCCACTCGGGTTCCGGCTCCGGCTGCTTGAGCATGGCCAGCACTTCGTCGCCCTTGATTGCGAGTTCCGTCACCTCCTGCTGGACCCGCATGGTCAGCCGCATGGCCTCGCTGATGACGGTGACCGGCAGGCCCGCGAGTTGCATCGGAAGCTTCCGGACCTGCTCGACGGCGGTGACCGCCAGTCCCGCGGCGAGGCGGACGGTCAGCGGCAGTTGCTTCATGCCTACAGCCTGCCGCAGTCGGAGGTCCGATGCCTACATTCGGCGCGCCATACGCTGAGAGCGGTCACGCCGTACCCTGGGACCCATGGACAAGCGAGTGCTCCTGGCGAAGCCGCGCGGCTACTGCGCCGGTGTGGATCGTGCGGTCGTGACCGTGGAGAAGGCGCTGGAGCAGTACGGCGCTCCGGTCTACGTGCGCAAGGAGATCGTCCACAACAAGCACGTCGTGGAGACGCTGTCCCGTCGTGGCGCGATCTTCGTGGACGAGACCGACGAGGTGCCCGAGGGCGCGCTCGTGGTGTTCTCGGCGCACGGCGTGTCGCCCGCGGTGCACGAGGAGGCCGAGGCCCGGCAGCTCCGCACCATCGACGCCACGTGCCCGTTGGTGACGAAGGTGCACTACGAGGCCAAGCGGTTCGCCCGTGAGGACTACGACATCCTGCTCATCGGCCACGAAGGACACGAAGAGGTCGAGGGCACCTACGGCGAGGCGCCGGAGCACATCCAGCTCGTGGACACCGCTGAGGACGTCGACAAGGTCGTCGTGCGCGACCCGTCCAAGGTGATCTGGCTGTCCCAGACGACGTTGTCGGTGGACGAGACGATGGTGCGGGTGCGCCAGCTCCAGGACCGGTTCCCGGATCTCCAGGCGCCGCCGTCGGACGACATCTGCTACGCGACGTCGAACCGGCAGACCGCGGTGAAGACCATGGCGCCGGAGTGCGACCTGGTGCTGGTGGTCGGGTCGAAGAACTCGTCCAACTCGGTGCGGCTGGTCGAGGTGGCGTTGCAGGCGGGCGCCCGGGCGTCGTACCTGATCGACTACGCGAACGAGGTCGACCTGGCGTGGCTGGAGGGCGTGACGACGGTCGGTGTGACGTCGGGCGCGTCGGTGCCGGACATCCTGGTGATGGAGCTGCTGGAGTTCCTGGCCGGGCACGGCTACGGGAACGTCGAGGAGATCACCACGGCGAACGAGAAGATCGCCTTCGCCCTGCCGCGCGAACTGCGCAAGGACATGGTCCGCTAGGACGTTCGACTTACGGGAAGCGCCCACGCCGGTGTTCTGCGGCGGGGGCGCTTCGTGGTTCTGCCGTCGTCACGCCGCGCCGTCGAACCCGCCGTTCTTGGCGGCGGTGACGAACGCGGCTTCGTCGATCACCGCGACCAACTCCAGCGCCGAGAACTTCTTCGGCCACGTGAAGAAGAACTGTTCCACCACGACCGGTTCGACACCGTCGAGGAGTCCACCACCGCCCTGGACGACTACCTCGACTGGTACAACACCACCCACATCTCCACCACGCTCAAGGGCCTGAGCCCGGTCCGACATCCGGGGACCAGTTCACCCAGGGGACCCCTGCTTTCATTCTGCCGGCGGGGTACGACAATTTCGGCCTCCGGGCGGGTTGAGCTGCGCTGACGGTGAAAGCGGTTGGCGGGGTGGGGGAGTTCGCGTTTGCTGGGTGGATGAGCGTTGGGTCGACGAGCACGGTGCTGATCGGGGTGGAGAACGTGGCCACCCCCAAGTGGGCCCGGCGCCGGGGTGGGACGTCCGTCAGCCTCGGCAAGGCGTTGCGGAGCCTGCCGTCGGCCGTGTCGATGGTGGTGCGGCTCGCCTGGCGCACCTCGCCCCGGCTGACTGTGCTGGCAGGCGTCGTGCACGTCCTGTCCGGCTGCGTGACCGCGTTCGGGCTCCTCGCCACGGCCGACGTGTTCTCAGCCCTGCTGCGCGAAGGCCCTACGCCGCAGCGGATCACCGAAGCCTTGCCCGCGCTGGCCGTGGTGGTCGGGTCGTTCGTCGTCCGCGCACTGCTCGACACGGCGGTCGCGGCGGTCGAGAGTTCGTTGCGGCCCAGGGTCGCCCGTGAGGCCAACGACGAGGTGAAGTCCGTCCTCGTGCGGGCGTCGCTGCTCGCGTTCGAGGACGCGGACTTCCGCGAGCTGGCACGGCAGGGCGGTCGGCGCGGCGTCCGGTCGCTGGAAAGCAGCCTGCGCTACCTGGCGGACCTGGTGTCCGGCGGTATCTCGCTGATCGCGGCCATCGTCACGGTCGGGCTGCTCAACCCGTGGCTCGCCCCCGCCCTGATGCTGGCCGCGTTCGCGAACGCCTGGGCGTCGGCGCGCGCGTCCAAGCTGCGGTACGAGCACTTCCTCGACTCCGTCACCCGCAACACCCGCAAGGGCGTGGTGGAGGAGGTCGCCACCGACCGCGACTTCGCCCTCGAACGGCACGCGCTCACCTTGCAGGAACGCCTGCTCGGCGAACACCGCCGCATCGCGGACAGCCTGATGGCGGACGAGATCCGGATGGCGCACCGGACGAACGTCGTGCGGCTCACCGGACGCGCGTTGGCCGGCGTCGGCACGGCGATCGCCTATGTCGTCCTCGGCGTCCTGCTGCACACCGGCGGCATGGAGTTGGCGCTCGCGGGCACGGCGGTGCTGGCCATGCGCACCGGCTTCTCGTCGCTGGCCTCCACGACGCGCGCCGTGAACTCGCTCTACGAGGACTCGTTCTACATCGACTTCTACCGGAAACTGCTGGTGGAAGGCGCGGAACGGGCGCAGGGCAGCTCACCGGTCACCGCACCGGCCGACCCGTCCCGGATCACGCTGACCGACGTCTCCTTCACCTACCCGGGCGCTCCCGAGCCCGCGCTGCGCGACGTGAACCTGACCGTGGCCAAGGGCGAGGTCGTCGCGCTGGTCGGCGAGAACGGCTCGGGCAAGACGACCCTCGGCAAGGTCCTCACCGGCCTGTTCCCGGCCTCGTCCGGCACCGTCGCGTGGGACGACGTGGACCTGGCGACGGCCGACCCGCACTCGGTGCACTCGTCCATCGCGGTGATCGCGCAGAACCCGGCGCAGTGGCCGATGACCGCGCGGCACAACGTGACGGTCGGCCGGCTGGAACGCGACGACGAGGACGCGTGGCGGGAGGCGGTGGCGAAGTCCGGCGCGGACGAGGTGCTGGCGTCACTGCCCGCCGGGCCGGACACGGTGCTGTCACGGCAGTTCAACGACGGGCAGGACCTGTCCGGCGGGCAGTGGCAGCGGATGGGCATCGCCCGCGGCATGTACCGGGACGCGGCGGTGCTCGTGGCGGACGAGCCGACGGCCGCGCTGGACGCCAAGGCCGAAGCGCGTGTGTTCGAGGGCCTCAGACAAGCGACCGCGCGGCGCACCACGATCCTGGTGACGCACCGGCTGGCGAACATCCGCAACGCCGACCGGATCGTGGTGCTCGACCGGGGCCGGATCGTGGAGCAGGGCACGCACGAGCAGCTGATGGCGTTGCGCGGCCACTACTTCGAGCTGTTCGAACTCCAGGCCTCCGCGTACCGGGGCGGGCTGCTCGCGTCCTAGGCCGGTGCGGTGATCATGACCGGGTTGCCGTCCGGGTCGGCCACGAACGCGATCCGCTCACCCCACGGCGTGTCGTTCGGGGCCTGGAGGACGGGGTGGCCCCGGCGTTCGAGATCGGCGACGGCCGTGTCGACGTCGTCGTGGTAGACGCACAGCTCGAACGCGTGACCGGTGGTCGGGCGCTGCGGCAGCCCGTGCACGCCCTTGCCGTCCGGCGCCACCTGGCCGAGGCCTAGCTTCGAGCCGTCGGGCAGGTCGACCGCGACGTACGCCGGGTCGCCGTCCGCGGGGAAGCGGTACGTCACGGTGAAGCCGAGGGCGTCGCAGTAGAAGGCGATCGACCGCGCCAGGTCGTCGCAGATCAACATCGGGAACGCGGACCGGTAGACCATGGCGCGAATTCTAGTGCAGCCGGGTACCCGCACGCATTACCCTGAGGAACGCGCGCGGGTACCCGGCAGCAATACTGAAGAATGAGGACGTTTACCGCGAAAGTGCAGAACTCAACGCCGTGATGAGCTCAGTACCAAGCCTTGTGCCACAGGTGGTTATTTGTTCCCTCGACGAAGACGTCGATCCGGTTCGGCCCCCACGAGACGGCGGCCGGGTTGTGCAGGAACGTGCCGCCGAGGCTTTCCCAGCCGGACCACGAGCCGTTCCAGTACTTGTGCCAGAGCGCGTTGTCGGTGCCCTTGACGAAGACGTCGAGGCGGCCGGAAGCCCACGACGAGACGCCCGGACCGGCGGTGATCACGCCGCCGAGGCTCTCCCAGCCGGACCACGACGAGCCGTTCCACCACTTGTGCCACAGCGCGTTGTCCGTGCCTTCGACGAAGATGTCGAGCCGGTTCGGGCCCCAGGCCGCGATCGCCGGGTTGTCGATGATCACGCCGCCGAGGTTGCTCCAGCCGGACCACGAGCCGTTCCAGTACTTGTGCCACACCGCCGAGTCGGTGCCCCGGACGACGACGTCGAGACGGCCGGACGACCACGACGCGACCGCCGGACCGGCGGTGAGCACGCCGCCGAGGCTTTCCCAGCCGGACCAGGACGAGCCGTTCCACCACTTGTGCCACAACGCGTTGTCCGTGCCCCGGGCGAACACGTCGAGCCGGTTGGGCCCCCACGAGACGACGGCCGGGTTGTCGATGATCACGCCGCCGAGGCTGGTCCAGTTGGTCCAGGACGACCCGTTCCAGGCCTTGTGCCACACGGCGGAGTCCGTGCCCCGGGCCACGACGTCGAGCCGGCCCGCCGACCACGACGCCACGGCCGGACCCGCGGTGATCACGCCACCGAGATCGCCCCAGCCCGACCACGTCCGGCTCTGGCCTTCGGCGTCCTGATTCTGCGGGACCTCATTCCCGGCCACCTGATTCGGCGCCGCCTGGTTTTGGGCGGGCTCATTCCGGGCCGCCTCGTTCTGGGCCGCCGATCTGTCTGCGGGTGCGGCCGCGGCCACGCTTGCGCCGGTGGAGAACAACGTGAGCAGCACGGCGATCAACAATCGTGCGAATCTGGAATGCACCGGTTTTCCCTCCGTTATCCGGATGCGTGCAGAGTGAAGCAAGTTGGAACGTAGCACGGTTGGCGGAAACCGAATGGTGGAAAAATGTTTCATCCGCCCTGGTGGGCGTTCTCCGCAGAAAGGGCACTTTTCCGCCCTCGCCGGTGACGCGCTGTGATTAGACCCGGAAGTTAATTCGAGAAGGTGAACCCCATTGGGGTCGGGCGGGCGGAGCGGGCCGTTAGGCCGTCAGTTCGAGCGACGAACCCTCGCGGGCTTTGCGGACCCGGAGCCTGGTCGGGATGCGCTGCCGCAGCTCTTCCACGTGCGAGACGAGGCCGACGACCCGGCCGCCGGCGCGCAGCTCGTCCAGCGTGGTCATCACCAGTTCCAGGGTCTCGGCGTCGAGCGTGCCGAACCCCTCGTCGATGAACAGCGTGTCCAGCACGGCTCCCGCCGCGACCACGTCCGCCAGGCCCAGCGCCAGCGCCAGCGACGCCAGGAACGACTCGCCGCCGGACAACGTCTTCGCCGGCCGCTGCTGCCCCGAGTAGTCGTCCATGACGTCCAGCCCCAGCCCGCCCCTGGTGCCGCGCGGACCGGCCTCGATCGAGTGCACGAACCGGTAGCGGCCCTGGCTCATGCGTTCCAGGCGCGCGCTCGCGGCCACCGCGACCTCCTCCAGCCGGGCGGCCAGCACGTAGGTGCGCAGGGTCATGCTCTTGGAGTTCTGGCCCAGGCCGTTGATCACGTCGGTCAACGCGTCCAGCTCGGCGTACTCGGCCTCCACCGGCTCCAGCCGCAGCCACGCGGCCCTGAGCTGCTCGGCCAGCGCGGCGGCGCGGGTGGCCCTGGTGCGGGCGTTGGTCCGCGCGGTGGTGGCCTCGGTCGCGCGATCGGTCGCCCGGCGGAACCGCTCCTCCGTGCCCGTCACGTCGACCTCGGCGTCCGGGTCGACGTCGGGCAGCTCGGCCAGCGTGCTCTCAGCGGCCGTCCTGGTCTTCTCGACGTCCCGGATCCGGGTCTCCAGCTCGGCGACGGCGGCGGCCGGGCGTGCGGCGGCCAGGGCGTCCGCCACGTCGGCGAACCCGGCGTCCGACGCCAGCCGCGCCACCTCGAGGCGCTGGTCGGCCAGGCGTTCCTCGTGCTCGGCCACGGCGGCACGGCGCGTCGCCAACGCGGTCAGCGCGTCGGCCAGGTCGCTGAGGTGGGCCCGGCGCGTCACCACGTCCGGGAAGTCGCCGCGCGCCTCCTCCAGCCGCGCGCCACGCTCCTCGACGGCCTCCACGAGCTGAGCGTGCTGCGTGCGAGCCTCGGTCAGCTGGCGTTCCAACGTGCCGCGCTGGTCGAGCGCGCGCTGCACCTTGTCCTCCAGTTCCGCCAGCGCGGCCTGCCTGCTCTCCAGCTGCTCGGCCGACGCGGCCACGGACCGGTACTCGCGTTCCAGCTCGGCCGGCGGCCGGTCGCCCAGCTGCTCGCGCAGCAACCCCAGCCGTGCTTCGAGCTTCTGCGACTCCTGCTCGGCCCGCTGACGCACGTCGAGCGCGCGCTGATCTTCCTCGGCGGCACGTTCCTCGTCGACCGCCGTCACCGCGTTCAGCATCGGCTGCGCGGGCGACGGGTGCTCCGCCGAACCGCACACCGGGCACTCGTGGCCGGCACGCAGTTGGCCCGCCAGCTCGACGGCCATGCCGTCCAGCCGTTCCCGACGGATCCGGAGCAGCGTCTCGCGGGCCTTCTGCTGCGCGTCCACCGCGACCCGCCGCGCGTCGTCCGCCTCCCGGAACGCCCGATCGACGCGGGGCAACTCGACGGCGGCAGCGGCCAGACCGGACACCTGCGCCAGCCGTGCGGCGGCCTCGGCCGACTCCTCGACGGCGGTCTTCGCGGCGGCCAACTTCGGCGGCACCTCGTCCAGCTGCGTGACGAGCGCGGCCAGCTGCCGCGACGTGGCGGCGACGTCCTTGTCGAGCTGGACGATCCGCCGCTGGTCGACGCGCTGCCGCTCGGCCTCGGCCGCCAGGCTCGTCAGACTTCCGGCCTCCTCGCGCAGGCGTTCACCGTCGCCGCGCAGGTCGGCGCCCTGGTAGCCGAGGGCCTGCACGGCGTCGGCCGCGGCCACCTCGTGCGCGACGGCGGCGGCGAGTTCGCGGTCCAGCTTCACCGAGCGTTCCTGGGCGGGCACCACGACGGCGGCTTGACGGGCCGCGTCACGTTCGGCGATCCACTCCCGCAGGCTCGGCTCCACCTCGGCGTACCGGTCGAGGTTCCGCCGCGCCTGCCGCACCCGCAGCACGCGCTCGTGCCGCGCCCGTGCCTCCTGCCAGTCCTTCTCCGCGTCCGCCCGCACGGCGCCCGCTTCCGCCGCCACCTGGTCGGCGTCACGTTCGGCCTCGTCCAGCCGCTTGAGCAGGGAGCTGAGCCACTCCTGGTCGCCACCGGCCTCCGGCGGCTCCTCGTGCGCGGCCTCGGCGACCCGCTGCACCAGGTCGCGGTGCACCAGCCCGAGCTGGTCCACCTCGCGCTTGCACTCCTTGCGCCGCTCGCGGAACCACTTCTCCACGTCCAGGAAGCGTTCCGTGCCGAACAGCTTCTCCAGCAGCTTCTCCCGCTCGGCCGTCTCCGCGCGCAGGAACCGGGCGAACTCGCCCTGCGGCAGCAGCACCACCTGGAAGAACTGCTCGGCCGTCATCCCGAGCAGACCCTCGACCTCGCGGGCCACGTCGTCGATGCGGCTGTGGCCCTCACCGGTCCAGCCGCTGATCCACGTCAGCGACACCTGGGCCTGCTGCCGGGTCGCGCCGTCGCCGCGCTTCTTCGGCCGCTCGTACTCGGGGCTGCGCTTGATCCGGAACCGCCGACCGCGCACGGTCAGCTCGAGGTCGACGTACGTCTGCGTGTCGCGGTGGGCGTAGTCGCAGCGCAGCCGCTTCACGTCGCCGCGCGCGCCGGGCACCTTGCCGAACAGCGCGAACGCCACCGCGTCCAGCAGCGTCGTCTTGCCCGCGCCCGTGTCGCCGTGCAGGAGGAACAGGCCGTCCGCGCCGAGGACGTCGAAGTCGACCTCCTCGCGCTCCGCGTACGGGCCGAACCCGCTGACCGCCAACCGGTGCAGCTTCACGACTCACCCTCCCGGGCAGCCGCCGCGAACGCCTCGCGCAGCAGGTCCAGCTCACGCGGGCCCGGCACGTCACCGCGCACGTCCTCGATGAAGCAGCACGCGATCTGCTCGTCGGTGCGACCGCGGACCCGTTCGGCGAACCGCAGTTCGCCCGTCCGCCCGCCCTCCGGCCGCCACTCCACGTGCACCGCGTGCGGGAACCGCTTTTGCAGGCGCCGCAACGCATCCAGCGGCCGTACCCGGTCGGTCAGCGTGACCGACAGGAAGTGGTCCTCGACCGGCTCGTGGTCCGGGTCGAGCAGCAGGTCGTCGAGCGCGCCGTTCAAGGTCGACAACGCCCGGGGCACCGGCAGCGAACGCTGCTCCACCCCGGCGAGGCCGCTCGCGTCCAAGTCGACCAGCCACACCGATTTGTGGTGCCGCGCCTCGGAGAACGAGTACGCCACCGGGCTGCCGGAGTACCGCAGGTGATCGGCCAACGTCTGCTGCCCGTGCAGGTGACCCAGCGCCACGTAGTCGACCCCGGCGAACACCGCGCCCGACACGTCCTGCACGCCGCCCACCGCGATCGTGCGCTCCGACTCGCACGGCTCGCCGCCCGTCACGAACGCGTGCGCCAACACGACCGACCGCGTCCCCGGCCTGGCCGTCAGGTCTTCCTTGATCCGCCGCATCGCCTCGGTCAGCACGCCGCCGTGGCCCTTGGCGTCCACGCCCAGCGCCTGCCGCGCCGTTTCCGGCTCCAGAAAAGGGATCCCGTACACGGCGACCGGCCCGTGGTCGTCGGCGAACAGCACCGGCTCGTGCAGCTCGGCGATCCGCGTGCGCAGGTGCAGCCCGCCCGCCTCGGTGAACGCGCCCAGGAAGCCCAGCCGGGCCGCCGAGTCGTGGTTCCCCGGCGTGATCACGATCTGCGCGCCCGCCTCGCGGACGCGCCTGAGCACCCGGGAGCACACCGCGACCGCCTCGGCGTTCGGCACCGCCCGGTCGAACAGGTCACCGGCGACCACGACCACGTCGATCCGCTCGTCCGACACCGTGTCCGCCAGCCCGCCCAACACCGACTCCTGCTCCGGCAGCAGGTCACGGCCGTGGAAGGTGCGCCCCACGTGCCAATCGGACGTGTGCAGGATCTTCACGCCGGCCACGCTAGGGCCGCGCGGGGGTGAACCCCGGAACCCCGCTCGGCGTGTCGCTCGAACGTGTGGTCGGACACCTGTGCGCGATGATCGGGGGATGACAGCGGTCCTCAGCACGGCGGCGGTGGTCGTGGCGCTCCTGCTCGCGGGTGCGCTGGTGTTCCTGTGGCGGCTCTACCAGGACGGCGTTCGGCGCACGGACGCCGCGCTGGCCGCGGTGAGGGCGGAACGGGAACGCGGCGACGCGCAGTGGGTGGCGTTGCAGCGGTACGAGGTGGCGTTCTCGTCGGTCAGCGGTCGCGGTGAGCTGGGCGAGAAGGTGCTGGTGGAGACCGCGCGGGCGTTGGGCCTGCGCGAGGGGATCCACTTCAGCCTCCAGGTCGACGTCGCCGGCGGCGGTTCGGTCCGGCCCGACCTGGTGCTGAACGTCGGCGGCGGCCGGCAGGTGCCGGTGGACGCGAAGATGAGCATGGCCACGTGGGCGGAGGCGGTGGAGACCGACAACCCGGCCGAGCGGGTCGACGCGTTGCGCGTGCACGTCCGGAACATCCGGTCGCGCGCCGCGGAGTTGGCGGGCAAGGGCTACCAGCGGTGGGCCGACGCGATCTACGGGACGATCATGTTCGTGCCCAACGACGGCGCGGTGGTGGCGGCCCTCGACACCGACCCGGAGTTGCTGCGGTGGCTGCTCGACCGGCGGGTGTTCCTGTGCGGGCCGACCGGGTTCGCGGTGATCGCGTCCGCGGCGATGTTCGCGGTGACCGACCGGGCGCTGGCGGCCGACGTGGAGGAGGTCAGGGCGGCGGCGTCCCGCGCGCACCGGGCCGCGGACGGCGCCGTCGAGGCGGTGAACCTGTCCAGCACGCACCTCCAGCGGTTCCTGTCGGCGCGGCGGCGCGAGCTGGAGGCGTTGGAGGGATTCCGGGCGGCGGTCGAGCCGTTGAGCCACGCGTCGACCGACGTCACACCCCTACCGCTGGTGCGGCGGGCGGACGAAGCGGGCCTTGGTGCACCCTTGGACGCCCGGGAGGCGTAATAGAGTGTGTCGGGACTGAGCCGAACTAGGAGTGTGCGTTGACCGCTGCAACGCGTGACGACTCGCGCAGCGAGCCGGAGGACGAGCCGTTCGCCGTCCGCTGGAACGACCGCGCCATGTTCGGCAGTTTCCGGGGTCTGCCCTGGTGGGCGGCGGTGGCCATCGCGTTCGTGGTGGCGATCGTCGGCACGTTCGTCGACGTCAACTCGGCCGAGCCGACCGTGGGCCTGGTGTTCGCCATCACGTTCTTCGTGGGGTGCGTCGGCGCGGTGGTGTTCGTCGAGCGGCGCTCGATGTTCGGCCCGATCGTGCAGCCGCCGCTGATCCTGGCGATCGTGGTGCCGCTGCTCGTGATGATCACCCAGGGCATGCCTGCCGGTGGGCTGGCGTCGATCGGGCTCAAGCTGGGCAAGCCGTTGATCGACGGGTTCCCGGCGATGGCGCTGACCACGGCGTTCACGGTGATCCTCGGGATCGTGCGGGTGATGACCCAGAAGGACCCGAACCGGCCGACGAAGGACGAGATCCGCGAGGCCAAGCGCAGGCCCGACAAGCCGCGCCGTGCCGACCGTCCGGATCGGGCCGACCGTGCCGACCGTGCCGACCGGGCCGGTCGTCCGGAGCGCGTCGAGAATCCGTCGTCGGAGGACCGTCCCAGGCGCCCTCGCGGCGGTGAGTCCGATCGCCGTCGTCCCGCGCCTGTGGACGAGGACCGTCCCAAGCGTCCGCGTCCACCGGCTGCGGGCTCCGCCGACCGTCCTCGCCGTCCCGCACCGCCCCGTGAGGGCGGCCGTCCGGCGCGTCGGCCCCGCCCCCCGCGCGACGAGGCCTGACCGGTCCGTCAGGACTCGTGGTTCAGGAGCCAGCGCTTGACGTCCGAGCCCCAGCGGAAGTTGCCGATCGCGCCGCCCGTCCGGATCACCCGGTGGCAGGGGACGAACAGCGTGGCGGCGTTCCGGGCGCACGCCGTGGCGGCGGCTCGGACGGCTGCCGGGCGTCCAGCCAGCAGGGCGTAGTCGGCGTAGCTGACCGGCTTGCCCGCCGGGACGGTGCGGAGGGCGTCCCACGCCTGCTGCATGAACTCGCCCGAGCGCTGCCGGACCGGGATCTCGGCGATCGCGTCCAGGTCACCCCCGTGGTAGGCGCGGACCGCCTTCGTCACCGCGCCCAGGTCACGGCGGGTGGTGAGGGTGGTCGGGCGCAGGGACGGCGAGATCTGGGGCAGCAGGTCGTCGGTGCTCGCGGTCCAGCCGCTGGCCAGGACGGCGCCGTCCATGGCGACGATGGCGGTGAAAGGGCTGATCGGGGTGTCGATGGTCGACACGTGGCCGGTGCTCACGCGGTCCTCCTGAGGTGCATCGCGGCGTAGGAGCGCCAAGGGCGCCACGCGGTGTTGTCGCTGGTGGAGATGGTCGAGTTGGTTGCGCTGGTCGGGCTGGTCAGAGGGATGTCGGGGGCGCCGAGTACGCGCATCACGACGTACGAGGCGACGGACGGGCCGATGCCGGGGAACGCCGACAGCTCGGCGTGCAGTTCGTCGGCGTCACGGCCCACGTCGACCTTCAACGCGCCGTCCGCCAACGCCCGCGCCACCGGCGAGTCGATCGCCGACGGTGCCGGGTACAGGTGCGTGACCGGGCCGTCCGGGCGTTCCAGCCGCTCACCCGGCGTGTTGTGGCCGAGCGCGCGGAGCAGGGTTTCCGCGCCGTCGACGCTGCCCGGCAGCCGCACGCCCGGCCGTGCCAGGACCGAGGGGCGCAACGTCGGATCGGCGGACAGGAAGTCGTCCACGGCCACCGGGTCGGCGTCCAGGTCCAGCAGGCGGCGCACCCGGCTCACGGCGCTGCCCAGGTCACGCAGGTCGGTCAACCGCAGCGAGCACGACACGTGACCCGCCGCCGGTTCCAGCCAGACGGTCGCCTGGCCGTGCGGCAGGCGCAGTGAGCGCGCGTAGCTGTGGTCCGTGACGTGCTCCACGCCCGGGATGGCGTTGGCGCGGAAGTAGGCGAGCAGGCCAGCCGCGTCGAACGGCGGCCGGTACGGGAGGCGGAGCGTGATGCGGCCCGCCGTGGTGGACGCGGTGCGGGCCGAGCGCATGGTCGACGGGGTGGCCGCGAACACCGTGCGGATCGTGTCGTTGAACTGCCGCACGCTGGCGAAACCGGCGGCGAACGCGATGTCGGCGAACGACAGGTCCGTCGTTTCGATCAGCAACCTCGCAGAATGCGCGCGGTGGGCCCGTGCCAAGGCCAACGGGCCGGCGCCCAGTTCGGCGGTCAGGACGCGGGTCAGGTGGCGTTCCGAGTAGCCGAGGCGCGACGCGAGCCCCGGGACGCCCTCGCGCTCCACCACGCCGTCCGAGATGAGACGCATGGCGCGCGCGGCCAGGTCGGCCCGGAGGTTCCACTCCGGGGAGCCGGGCACGGCGTCCGGCAGGCACCGCCGGCACGCCCGGTAGCCGGCGGACTGGGCGGCCGCCGCGGTGGGGTAGAACTCGGCGTTGCGGCGCTTCGGCGTCATGGCTGGGCACGACGGGCGGCAGTAGATGCGGGTGGTGCGCACCGCGAGGATGAAGCACCCGTCGAAGCGGGCGTCGCGGGCCGCGACGGCCCGGTACGCGCGTTCGTCGTCGAGGAGCATGTCGACCACTCTGCCAGGGGCGGGAGGTCTGGTCTCGCGGGAATCGGACACGGCGTCGGGGACGCGTAGACTCACCCACCGTGAGTTTGACCCTCGGCATCGTCGGCCTGCCCAACGTCGGCAAGTCCACCCTGTTCAACGCCCTCACGCGCAATGACGTGCTGGCGGCGAACTACCCGTTCGCGACCATCGAGCCGAACGTCGGCGTGGTGTCGCTGCCCGATGACAGGCTCGGTAGGTTGGCGGAGATCTTCGCCTCCGAGCGCGAGGTGCCGGCGGTGGTGTCGTTCGTCGACATCGCGGGCATCGTGAAGGGCGCGTCCGAAGGCGCCGGGTTGGGGAACAAGTTCCTCGCCAACATCCGTGAGGCCAACGCGATCTGCCAGGTAATCCGGGTGTTCGACGACTCCGACGTGGTGCACGTCGACGGTCGGGTCGACCCGGTGTCCGACATCGAGACGATCAACACCGAGCTGATCCTCGCGGACCTCCAGACCCTGGAGAAGGCCGTGCCGCGGCTGGAGAAGGAAGCGCGGACGCAGAAGGACCGCCGTCCGGCGCTGGAGGCGGCGCAGAAGGCGCGCGACATCCTCGACGGCGGGCGCACGCTGTTCTCCGCGCAGTCCGAAGTGGACGGTTCGCTGCTGCGCGAGCTGAGCCTGCTCACGTCCAAGCCGTTCCTGTACGTGTTCAACGCCGACGAGGCCGTGCTCACCGACGAGGCGAAGCTCAAGGAGCTGCGCGAGCTGGTGGCGCCCGCGGACGCGGTGTTCCTGGACGCCAAGGTCGAGGCGGAGCTGCTGGAGCTGGACGAGGAGTCCGCCCGCGAGCTGCTGGAGTCGATCGGCCAGCACGAACCGGGCCTGTCCGCCCTGGCCCGCGCCGGCTTCCACACCCTCGGTCTCCAGACCTACCTCACGGCCGGTCCCAAGGAAGCCCGCGCGTGGACCATCCCCAAGGGCGCGACCGCCCCGCAGGCCGCCGGAGTGATCCACACGGACTTCGAGCGAGGCTTCATCAAGGCCGAGGTCGTCTCCTTCGCGGACCTCGTGGAAGCCGGCTCCATGTCCGCCGCCAAGTCCGCGGGCAAGGTCCGCATCGAGGGCAAGGACTACGTGATGGTCGACGGCGACGTGGTCGAGTTCCGCTTCAACGTCTGACGGGCGGGGTCACGCTGCCGGCATGAGCTTCGCCAGGTCGATGTCGATCTCGAACGGCACTGTGACGTGCAGCGAGTCGCGGAAGAGGCCGGTCGGCGCGTAGGACCTGGTCGGCTCGTCCAGCTCGTAGACGTGCACGACCGGGCCGTCGGCCTCGTCCTCGACCAGCCAGTAGTGCCGGATGCCCGCCGCGGCGTACTTCCGCAGCTTGACCGTGCGGTCCCGGAAGGCGGATTCGGGTGAGACGACCTCGACCACGAGCATCACATCCTCCGGTTCGAACCACGTCCGGTCCGGTTCGAACGGGGTGGTCGAGGCGACGATGTCGGGTTCAAGGCGGTTGCGGGCGTCGAGTCGGACCGTGATCTCCCGTTCGACCTCGACACCGTCGGGCGCGTCATCTCCAAGGGCTGTGGTGAGCCTGTCGATGATGCGACTGTGCCACGCCCGTTGCGGGGCCAGCATGAAAACGAGCGCTCCGTCGATGAGTTCGGTGTGTCGGGGCGCCTCGGTGAGTCGGTCCAGATCCTCCGCGAACCAGCCTTCCGCGCGCGGTGGGCGCATCCAGTCCGGCAAGTCGGTGGTCTCGACATCGTGCGATTCATCGTGCGATTCGATGAGTCGAGCGGCAATCATGGGTGATCGGCTCCTAGGCGTGGTGGCGCTCGTGAACGCTAGGGCGGCGTCGGGTTCGGGGGTAGTCGCACGATGGCGTGGCCGGATCACGCTGTTGACCACTGGTACCAGGAAAGGCCTCGGGGCGGTGCGTTGAACGCACCGCCCCGAGGTAGTGTGCTGTGACGTCAGCGCACCTGGTTGCGGCTGTAGCGGGCCAGGGCGAAGACACCCCCCGCGGTGGCGAGCATGCCCAGTGCGGCGACGGTGAACACGACGATGTCGGCGGTCATGCGGTTATCCCCTTGCGTTGATCTCCCACTCGTCTTGACGCCCGGGTACCCGGTTTCGTGGCCTGACAGTCGTGCAATTCACACAATCGTGGAGGTATGAGGGTGGGACTGCGTGCACTGGAGGGACGGGCACTCGCGCTCGCGCCGTGGCTGTTCGGCCTCTCCATGCTCGGACACCTGGCGATGGTCGCCTTCCAGACGAAGATGACCATGGTGGACCTGATGGTCTACCGGAACGCCTCACCCGAGCTGTTCACCGGTCTGCTCTACGAGTGGCGGCTGAAGGAGTTCTCCGACCAGTTCGCCCTCCCGTTCACCTACCCGCCGTTCTCCGCGCTCGTCTTCGTCCCGCTCTCGTGGGTGCCGTGGGGCGCGGCACGGTGGTTCTGGCAGCTGGTCAGCCTCGCCTGCCTGTGGTTCATCACCCGCAAGTCGTTGCAGCTGGCGGGCAGCGCCGACCCCCGCCGCGCGCTGCTCTGGACCGGCCTGTTCATCTGGATCGAGCCGGTCCGCACCACGCTGAACTACGGGCAGATCAACCTCGTGCTCGCGGCCCTCCTGCTCGGCACGATGGTCAGCGCCCGGAGCTGGGCACAGGGCGCGGGTGTCGGCATCGCGGCCGGGTTGAAGCTCACGCCCGCCATCTCCGGCCTCTACTTCCTGGTCACCCGCCGGTACAAGGCGGCGGTGTGGTCGATCGCGGCGTTCTTCGGCACGGTGGGGCTCGGCTACCTGATCTCGCCGAGCCTGTCGAACCAGTACTGGTTCCACCTGCTCGGTGACGCGACCCGCGTCGGCCCGGTCGGGTCGGCGATCAACCAGTCGCTGCGCGGCGCGCTGTCCCGCACGTTCGGCTACGACGTGGAGACCGGGCCGGTGTTCCTGGCCGGGGTGGCGGTGGCCGTCGTGCTCACCGGGTTCGCCCTGCACGCGGCGGTCAAGGCGCGGGACACGCTGGCGATGATCGTCACCGTGCAGTTCCTCGGCCTGCTCGTCTCGCCGATCTCGTGGAGCCACCACTGGGTGTGGGCGGTGCCCGCGCTGATGTGGCTGGTCTACCGGGCGGAGCACCGGCTGGCGACGATCACCGCGACCGCGTGGATCCTGGCGATCGGCAGCTACCTGATCTCGTTCCTGCTCAAGGTCCAGCCGTCGATCTGGATCATCCCGCGCCCCTGGTACTACGCCGTGCTCGGCTGGGCGTACCCGGCTGTGGGCGTGCTCACGCTCGTGACCGTCGCCGTGGTGCTGAGGCAGGCGAACCAGGCCGAGCGGTCACAGGAAGACGTCGAGCACCCCGTCGATCTCCTCCGCGAGTGACACGTCCAGCGCGGTGATCCCGCCGCTGGAATGCGTGCTGCACCGGAACGTCAGCGTGCGCCAGCGGATGTCGATGTCCGGGTGGTGGTTGTCGTTCTCCGCGATCTCCGCCACCCGGTTCACCACCTGGAGCGCCTGCGAGAAGCTCTCCAGCTCCACCGTGCGCACCAGCACGGCGTCCTGGGCCTGCCACGAGGGCAGCTTCGTCAGTGCGGCGGTCACCTGGTCGTCGGTCAGCAGTTCGGCCATGGGCTCGATCGTCCCACCGCGCGGGGTAAGCTGCGCGTTCGCCACGGGAGTCCGGTGCTGCGCCGGGCTGAGAGGAAGGCGCGCGAGCCTTCGACCGTCCACACCTGATCCGGGTCATGCCGGTGTAGGGAGAGATGATGTTTCGACGAGTGCTGACCACGGTGACCGCGTTCGCGCTGCTCACCGGCTGTTCGGTGACCGCGACGGAGACACAGCCGCCGGGGGCGCGGGTGGTCACGCTGGTGACGCACGACTCGTTCGCGCTCACCCCAGAGCTGCTGGACAAGTTCAAGGGCGCCACCGGCATCACGATCAAGCCGCTGGCCAGTGGTGACGCGGGCGAGGTGACGAACAAGCTGGTGCTCACCAAGGACGCCCCGATCGGTGACGTCGCGTTCGGCGTCGACTCCACGTTCGCCTCCCGTGCCCTCAAGGAGGGCGTGTTCGCCGAGTACGCGAGCCCGGAGGCGCAGAAGGGCGCGCAGCGCTACCAGCTCGACCCGCCGAACCGGCTGCACGCGGTGGACGTCGGCGACGTGTGCGTGAACATCGACGTGGCCGCGTTCAAGGACATCGGCGAGCCGAAGGGTTACGCGGACCTGGCCGACCCGAAGTACAAGGACATGCTGGTGGTCGAGGACCCGGCGACGTCCTCGCCCGGCCTGGCGTTCCTGCTCGGCACGGTCGACGAGTTCGGCGCGGACGGCTGGACGGACTACTGGACCCGGTTGAAGGCGAACGGCGTGAAGGTCGTCAGCGGCTGGGAGGAGGCCTACACCCAGGACTTCTCCGGTTCCGCCGGCAAGGGCCCGCGGCCGATCGTGGTGTCCTACGCGTCTTCGCCGTCCGCGGAGATCGGTGACGACGGCGCGGCGCGCACCAAGGCGCTGCTGGACACGTGCTACCGCCAGGTCGAGTACGCGGGCGTGCTGAACGGCGCGAGGAACCCCGAGGACGCGAAGAAGGTCGTGGACTTCCTGCTCGGCGAGCAGGTCCAGGCTGACGTGCCGGGCCAGATGTACGTCTACCCGTCACGTGAGGGTGTCGCGCTGCCCGAGGCGTGGACGAAGGCCGCGCCGCTGCCCGCCACCGCCCGATCGCTGCCCGCCGCCGACGTCGACGCGAAGCGCGAGCAGTGGGTGCAGCAGTGGCGCATGCTGGTCCAAAGCTGAGTCCACGGCTGGGCCCACGGCTGGGTTGGTCGCTCGCGGCGCTGCTGCCGCTGGCGTTCCTGGGGGTGTTCTTCGCCTGGCCGGTGCTGGCGATCGTCGCGCTCGGCCTGGGCGAGGGTGGCGTGCTGCCCGCCCTGGCCCGCGCCGACACGTGGGACCTGGTCGCGTTCACCCTCGGCCAAGCCGCTGCGGCGACGGTGTTGGCGCTGGTCACGGGCATGCCGGTGGCGTTCCTGCTGGCCCGTTGCCGGGTGCGCGGCACGGGGGTGGTGCGGGCGGCGGTGATGGTGCCGTTCGTGCTGCCGACCGTGGTGGTCGGGCTGGCGTTCCGGGCGTTGTGGCCGGACGGCGGTGTGCTGCCGATCGTGCTGGCCAACGCGTTCTTCAACGTCGCCGTGGTCGCCCGCACGGTCGGTGGCCTGTGGGCGCGGGTGGATCGGCGGGCGGAGGACGCGGCCCGTGCGCTCGGTGCGTCACGCTTCCGCGCGTTCACGTCGGTGGTGCTGCCGTCGTTGGCTCCGGCGATCGGGTCGGCGGCGTCGGTGGTGTTCCTGTTCTGCGCCACCAGTTTCGGGGTGGTGCTGGTGCTCGGCGGCGCGCGCCACCGCACGTTGGAGACCGAGATCTACCTGCGCACGGTGCAGCTGTTCGACCTGTCGGGCGCCGCCGCGTTGTCGCTGGTGCAGTTCGCCGCCGTGATCGCGGTGCTGGTGATCGGCGGTGCGGCGCGGCGGAAGCGGGAGAAGGCGTTGCCGCTGCGGATCGAGCCGCCGCGTCGGCCGACCGGCGGCGAGTGGGGCGTGGTCGTGGCGGCCTGGCTGGTGGTGTTGGCGCTGCTCACGCCCGTCGTGGGGCTGATCGTGCGGTCTCTGGCGACCGACGACGGCTGGAGTTTCGCCGGGTACGCGGCGCTGGCCGGCACGGGGGAGCGCGGCACGCTGGCGGTGTCCGGCCTCGACGCGGCGCTGAACTCGGTGCGCACGGCCACTGACGCGACGGTGGTGGCGCTGCTGGTGGGCGTGGTGTCGGCGGTGGTGCTGGTGGGGCTGCGGCGGCACCGTTCGTGGTTCGCGGAGACGTTGGACACCGCGTTGATGCTGCCGCTGGGCGTGTCGGCGGTGACCCTCGGCTTCGGCTACCTGATCACGATGGACGCCCTGCCCGGCGATTTCCGCACGTCACCGCTGCTCGTGCCGCTGGCCCAGGCGTTGGTGGTGACGCCGTTGATCGTGCGGATCGTGCTGCCGGTGCTGCGTGCGGTGGACGAACGGCTGCGGCAGGCGGCGGCGACGTTGGGCGCCAGTCCGTGGCGGGTGTGGTGGGAGGTGGACTTCCCGTTGGCGGCGCGGTCGTTGCTCGCGGCGGCGGGGTTCGGGTTCGTGGTGGCGTTGGGTGAGTTCGGCGCGACGAGCTTCCTGGCCCGGCCGGACGCGCCGACGTTGCCGGTGGTGATCGCCCGGCTGATGTCGCGTCCGGGGGAGTTGAACAGCCAGATGGCTTATGCGGCGTGCGCGTTGCTGATGGTGGTGACGACCGCGGCGGTGTTGGTGATCGAGCGGCTGCGGGCGCCGAGCGGCGGGGAGTTCTGATGTCGTTGCGGGTCAACGGGTTGAGCGTCCGGTACGGTCCCGTCGCCGCTGTGTCCGATGTGGACTTGGCTATCGCGGACGGTGAGGTGGTGGCGCTGCTCGGGCCGTCCGGGTGCGGCAAGTCGACGTTGCTGCGGGCGGTGGCCGGGTTGGAGCCGGTCGACGCGGGCGTGGTGTCGTGGGACGGGGTGGACCTGGCCGGGACGCCCGTGCACCGGCGTGGGTTCGGGCTGGTGTTCCAGGACGGTCAGCTGTTCCCGCACCGGGACGTGGCGGGCAACGTGGCGTTCGGGCTGCGGATGCACCGGGTGGAGCGGGAGGCGCGCGAGAAGCGGGTGTCTTCGCTGCTGGAACTGGTCGGTCTCGCGGGTTACCGGAAGCGGCGGGTGACGTCGTTGTCCGGTGGTGAGCAGCAGCGGGTCGCTCTGGCGCGTGCGCTGGCGCCACGGCCGAAGCTGTTGTTGCTGGACGAGCCGCTGTCCGCACTGGACCGGGCGTTGCGGGAGCAGTTGGCGGTGGACCTGGCGCGGCTGCTGCGGGAGACGGGTGCGACGGCGTTGGTGGTGACGCATGATCACGACGAGGCGTTCACGCTGGCCGACCGGGTGGCGGTGATGCGGGCGGGGCGGATCGTGCAGGTCGGCGTGCCGACGGAGGTGTGGCAGCGGCCGGCGGACGTCGAGACGGCGCGGTTCTTGGGCTGCGGCAAGGTGTTGCCGGCTTCGGCGGCGCGGGCGTTGGTGGGGGTGGACGGTCGGGTGGGGCTGCGGGCGACGGCGTTGCGCGTCGATCCGGAGGGCGTGATCGAGGCGGAGGTGCTGGAACGCGTCCACCGCCGTGACCACGTCCGGTTGTTGGTGCGGCTGTCGGACTGGTCCTCTGACGGTGACGAGTTCGAGGCGGTGGCGCCGGTCGCCGAGCCGCCGTCGCCGGGGGATGTGGTCAGGCTGTCGGTGGACCACGACGGGGTCGCGGTCATCGGCTGAATGGACCATTCATCTGCTTGAACGCCCGCCGGCCCCGTCTCCGACCCCGGAATTGTCAGACCCCGCCGGTAAGATCAAAGCAGGGGTCCCCTTGGCGAGGACCCCTGCGAAGCATGGCCGGCGACTTCGCCGAGCACGGCCGGCGACTTCGCCGAACACGACCGGCGACTTCGCCGAGCACGGCCGGCGACTTCGCCGAACACGACCGGCGACTTCGCCGAGCACGGCCGACGAGTGCCGCCATCACCTGGCGCTGAAATCCAGGGCGTACTCGACGTCCCCGTGCTCCGCACCCTCGATGTAGTCCGGCCACTCCTCGTGGAACGTCCGCACGTACCGCAACCCGGCCTTCTCCAACACCCGCCGCGACCCGGTGTTCACCACCATCGCGTACGCCACGATCCGCGCCAGCCCTTCCTCCGAACCGAAAGCGACCAGCGCGGACGCGCCCTCCGTGGCGTAGCCGTGCCCCCAGAAGTCCGGGTGCAGCCGGAACCCGAGTTCGGCCACCCCCTCGCCGACCGGGCTCAGCTCGAACCAGCCGATGAACGCGCCCGAAGCCTTCTCGTGCGCCGCCCACCAGCCCGGCCCGCCCAGCACCTTCGGCAGCACGACCCGCTCCACCTCGGCCCGTGACACCGGCTTGCCGTCCTCGATGTGCCGCATCACCCGCGGCTCGCCGAGGAGCCACGCCACCAAGTCCACATCGGACGAGGACGAGGTGAACTTGCGCAACACCAACCGCTCAGTCTCCACGACCTCGACGACCACAGACCTAATTGTCCTTGGTGGCCAACCTCATCGCCGCCAGCGACAGGCCGATCACGATGTAGCACCCGGCCACCACCGTGCCGCGCCACAACTGCTCCGTCGGCAACGGGTCGCGCATGACGTCGATCATGCCCTCCCACGCCGACGTGATGAGGTACGGGTGCAGCCAGTCCAGCGCGCTGAACAGCCCCAACACCGCGAACACGATCACACCGGCCATCGTCGCGGCCATCACCACCAGCGGGTGCTCGGTGCACGCCGAGATCGCCATCGCGATCGCCGCCACACCCCACACCTGCACCGTGACCAGCAAGATCGTCAACGCGATCCGCCCGAGCCCTGCGCCGAACGACAGCGTCGAACCCGACAGCGTGAGCATCCCGTCACCGCCGAACAGCACCACACCGGTGATCATGCCCACCACGGCGATCAACGTGACCGCCACCAACGACATGAACGCCACGCCGAACGACTTGATCGCCAGCAGCCGGATCCGCCCGACCGGCGAGAGCAGCAACCCCCGCAACGTGCCGTGCTGCGCCTCACCGGCCAGCCCGTCCGCCGCCCAGATCGCACCCACCAGCGGCAACAGCAGGGGCAGGGCCAGGAACAGCGTGAACACCGGCAGCACCAGGCCGTTGCCCGCGATGATCGCGGCCAGACCAGGCCCCGCGGGGCCGTCGCCGTCGGTCGCGAACCACAGCCCGACACCGGCCAGGATCGGCACCAGGCACAGCGAAGCCAGCCCGATCACGGTCCGCGGCCGGCGCAGGATCCAGCGCAGCTCCGAGCGCAGTTGCCTGCCCAGCGGAGCGCGCACCGCCACCAGCGCGCTCATCGGGGTCCCTCCTCGATCGTGTCCACCGCGGACAGGTTGTGGTCGGACTCCTCGGCCTCGGTGAGCCGGGCGAAGAGGTCCTCCAGGCCGGTCCGGTGCCGACGCGCCTCGTGCACCGCGACCCCCGCGTGCACCAACGTCTCCAGCACCACGGGCGCGGTCGTGCCGATCAGCTCGACCCGCACGCCGTCCTCGAAGGGCCGCGCCGAGATCCGGCCCGCGCGCAACGCGCTCAGCGCGTCCTCCACGTCCGGCGTGACGATCAGCAGCGAACTGCTGTCCGCGTGCAGCAACTCGGCCAGTTCCCCTTGCGCCACAACGGTTCCCCGGTGCAGCACGGCAACGTGCGTGCACGTCGCCTCGATCTCGCTCAGCAGGTGCGACGACACGACGACCGTGCTGCCCGCCTCGTGCAGGTCCGCGATCACCTTGCGCACCTCGCGCGTGCCCGCCGGGTCCAAGCCGTTCGTCGGCTCGTCCAGCACGATCAGCCTGCGCGGCACGAGCAGCGCCGAGGCCAGCCCCAGCCGCTGCTTCATCCCCAGCGAGTACCCGCGGTAACGCCGGTGCGCCGCGGCGGCGAGACCGACCCGCTCCAACGCGTCCTCCACGGCCTGCCGGATGTCACCGCTCGCCAGCAGCGGCTCGAACGCCGCCGCCCGCCGCAGGTTCTCCCGACCGGACAGGAAGGGGTGGAACCCCGGACCCTCGACCAGCGCACCCACGTGCGGCAACGCCTGCGCGACGCCGTCGGGCAACGCCTTCCCCAGCAGCTCGACCTCCCCCTGGGTCGGCCGCACGAGCCCGAGCAGCATGCGGATAGTGGTGGTCTTGCCCGACCCGTTCGGGCCGAGCATCCCGAGCACCGCCCCCTCCGGCACGTCGAGATCGACCCGGTCCACCGCGACCGTGCGCCCGTACACCTTGCGCAGTCCTCGCGTCCGGGCCGCGAAGACCGGGGTGGAGCCGGCCGCCGAAGCGGTCGACCCCACCCGTGCGCTGGTCGAGGTGGTCACTTGACCTGACCGATCGCGTCCACCAGCACCTGCTCCGGCACCGCGCCCGCGACCACTCGGCCGTCGTCGGCGACGAGCACGGCGCCGACCCGCGTGGTGATGAGCGTGCCCGAACCCCAGGCGCCGCTGACCTGCTTGCCCAACTGCTTCAGCAGGCCCTCGACGTCGACGTCCCCGCCTTCGGAGAACTGCGGGCGACCCTGGCCCCGCTGCTCCTGCTGCTCGGCGAAGCCGGCCAGGGCGTCCTGCGGGGTGCGTACGGCCACGACGACGTCCCAGCCCTCACCGATGAGCTGCGGCTTCGCCTCGGTCAACGCCTGCTCGGCGGCGGCCTTGTCCTCCGCCGTCGGCTCCTCGAGCTCAGGCTCGGTCACCTTCGCCCCGGCGGGCGGGGTGAACGCGAACAGCGACGCGTCCTGCGGGCCGACGTTCAGCTCGGAGAACCCGACCTGCACGGCGGGCGCGTCCGTGCCGTTGGTCAGCACGGCCATCCGCAGCGGCAGCCGCAGCTCCGAGTCGACCGCGATGCGCACCTCGCGCAGCACCGTCTTCTCGGTCGGCTTCGGCGTCAGCACCAGCTCGTACGCGGGCCGGTTGGCGACCCGCGCGGTGCCGTCGACGGTGACGTCGCTGTACTGCTGGATCGCCGCCACCACCTGCCGTGACACCGTCACCGGGTCGGTCGGCGCGGAGTGCTCCTGACCCAGCTCCAGCTTCTGACCCTCGAACGACCCGTGCGGCGTCTTGAACACGGTCTGCTCGGCCGAGTTCCACAGCCACGCGGTCTGGCCGTCGTCCACGAACGTGCGCTCCGCGTCGCCGCCCGGCAGCTGCACCCGGATCTTGCCCGTGCCGTCGCTCCACATCCGCACCGTGCTCGCGCCGTCCGACAGCTGCGGCACACCGGCGAGCGCCGGGATGCCGAGGTCGTTGTTCACCGCGACCGAACCGCCGAACGCGGTCGGCTTGGCGTTGAGCACCGACTCGACCAGCGCCTCGGCGCTGACATCCGGCAGCACCGGTGCGGGTCCCGCGCCGGCCGGCATCGCGAGCACCCCGAGCCCGGTGGCTCCGGCGATCACTCCGGCCGCCGCCGCCACGACGGTCACCCTTCTCCGGTCCATTGTTCCCTCCTCCTACCGGGCAGCCCCTTGCGTCCCGACACCCCAGACACTGCTCCGACGGCCCTGAGACACCGCTGAGACGCTGAGAGGGCACTGAGACTTCCGCGCCGATTGTCCTCCTCAACAGGCATGCTGTGGGGCGTGAGACCACGGGTGTTGGTTGTGGACGACGAGATCGGTGTCCGACGCGCGCTGGAACGCGGCTTGTCCGCGGAGGGCATGGAGGTGGTCACCGCCGCCGACGGTCCCAACGCGCTGCGGGTGGCGTTGACCGGCGCGTTCGACGTCGTGCTGCTGGACATCATGCTGCCGGGCCTGTCCGGTTACCGGGTGTTGCAGCGAATGCGGGCGGACGGTGTGCGCACGCCCGTGCTGATGGTGTCGGCGAAGGACGGCGAGGTGGACCAGGCCGACGGCCTCGACCTCGGCGCGGACGGCTACCTGGTGAAACCGTTCTCGTTCGTGGTGCTGGTCGCGCAGGTCAGGGCGTTGCTGCGGCGGAATTCGTCGGACCTGGCGCGGCGTCGGCTCAAGCTCGGCGAGCTGGTGGTGGACCGGGCGACGCGTGAGGTGAGCTGGGCCGGTGAGCACGTGGCGCTGTCGCCGCGCGAGTACGCCGTGCTCGACGTGCTGGCCAGCCGGGCCGGGTCCGTGGTGACGAAGGACGAGCTGCTGCGCACGGTGTGGGGTGACGAGCAGGCGGCGACCCGCAACGCGGTCGAGGTGTACGTCGGCTACCTGCGGCGCAAGCTCGACGCGATGGGCGCGGGCGAGGTCGTGCGGACCGTGCGCGGTCACGGCTACCTGGCGTCGACGCCCGACCTCGACGCGGCGCTGGGTTCGGCGGGGACCAGGCGCAGGTGAACCCGCGCTGGTGGCTGCGGCGGACGCTGCGGTTCCGGATCACCGTCGTGGCGACCGGCGCGGCCCTGCTGTGCCTGCTGGCGTTCACCCTGCTCGCGCCGTTCCTGATCGGGTCGGTGCAGGTCACCGCGGTGGACCGGGAGCTGGCCAAGCAGGAGAACGTGCGGGTGCTGGACACCGCGGGCAACCCGTTGGACGGCGGGCCGCGGCCCGACCTGACCGCGGCGGAGGTCCGGCAGCTCAAGTCGGGCGAATCCGTGCTGCGGATGGACGGGCCGAGCGCTCAGCGGTGGGTCGGGCGGGTCGTGTTCGCGCCGGACGGCACGCCGCGGCTGCACGTCGCCGGTGACACGCTGCTCGGCTACCGGGGGGCCAACGTCCTCGGCACGCAGTGGCTCGCGTTGGCCGCGGTGCTGGTGGCGGGGATGGTGGGGATAGCGACGTGGCTGGCGGTGCGGTCGTCGTTGCGGCCGGTGGAGCGGATGCGGGTGGCCGCGGCGGAGTTGCCGCGCGGTCAACGCCTGCCCGTGCCGGCCGCGAGGGACGAGCTGCAAGCGCTTGCGGTCGCGTTGAACGCCCTGCTCGCCCGGCGTGACGAGGCCACCGAGCGGCTGCGCCGGTTCACCGGTGACGCCGCGCACGAGCTGCGTTCGCCGGTGACGTCGGTGCGGGCGCAGGCCGAGGTGGCGGTGGCGCACCCCGATCCGGACTTCTCCATAGAGGTGCTGGAATCGGTGGTGGAGGAGTCCGAACGGCTGTCCGCGCTGGTGGACGCCTTGTTGATCTTGGCACGGGCGGACACGGGCGAGCTGCCCAGGGCCGAGCCGGTCGACCTGGTGTTGCAGGCGCAGGCCGCGGTGGACCGGCTGGGTGAGACGGAGCTGCTGGTGCAGCTCGCCGCGCCGATCAGCGCGTGCCTCATCTCGGCCGCGCGGACCGAGGTGGAGCTGGTGCTGGACAACCTGCTGCGCAACGCGGCCCGGTACGCCCGCACGTTCATCCGGATCTCGGTGCTGCCGGCGGCGCGGGAAGTGCGGCTGCTGGTGGACGACGACGGTCACGGCATCCCCGAGGAGCACCGGGAGAAGGTGTTCGACCGCTTCTACCGGGTCGAATCCGACCGGGGTCGGGCCACCGGCGGGTTCGGGCTGGGGCTGGCGCTGGTCGCGCACCTCGTGCGGCGGCGGCGCGGCACCATCAGGGCGGGCGAGTCACCCGAGGGCGGCGCACGGCTGGAAGTGCGGTGGCCGCTCTACCGGTGACCGCTCTACCGGTGACCGGTTCTTTTCGACCGCTTCATAGGTCATGAATGGGGCTCCGGGAGTGGCAGGATCGACGTTCGTGCCCGAGCTCAGGATCACCACGCTCATCGACGCCCCGCTGCGGACGGTCGCCGCCGCGTTGCTGGACGCCCGACTGCTGGCCCGTGCGGTGCGTGGGCTGGGCGTGCGGATCTCCGGTGGGCCGGTGCTGTTCGCGGGGGCGACGCTGGACGGGTCGGTCGGGCCGGTCGACGGGACGTTGTTCGTGACGCGGGCCGACACCACCGGTGTGTCGGCGGAGCTGGTCGGTGGGCCGTTGCCCCGGTTCACGCTGGTCACGGACCTGCTGCACACCGGCGGCGGCACGATGGTGGTCGACTCGGTGGAGTGGTCCAGCCCCGGCGGTCCGTTCGGGCGGCTGGCTGACGTGCTCGTCGGGCGCGGGTTGGCGTTGAAGGTGCTTGAGGCGCGTGCTGCCGCCGTGTCCGCGCGGAGTGTCGAGCTGCTGAGCGCGCGCGTAGTAGTAGGTGCGGCGATCATCCGTGACGGGCTGCTCTTGGCGCAGCAACGCTCGTACCCGCCTGAGGCCGCGGGGAAGTGGGAGCTGCCCGGTGGTCGGGTGGAGCCTGGCGAGACCGACCACGCCGCGGTGATCCGTGAATGCTCGGAGGAGTTGGGCGTCACCGTGGAGCCGGACGACCAGATCGGACCCGACATCCCGCTGCGTGCCGACCTCGTGCTCCGCGTGTTCGCCGCCCACCTCACCGAGGGCGAACCCGAGGCCGTCGAGCACCGCGCCGTCCGCTGGCTCACCGCCGCCGACCTGGACACCGTCGACTGGCTCCCCGCCGACCGCGTCCTGCTCCCCGCCCTACACCCCCTCCTGACCTGACCCCTCCCACCTAACCCTCCCCGCGCGTGTCGAACCCCCAGCGCCCGCGTGTCGAACCCCCAGGCCCCGTGAGTCCTACGTTCGCGTCCCGCGAGTCCTACGTTCAGAACAACCGTGTCCTACGTTCAGGACCCCTGAATTCAACGCTCGGAACACGGGTCGGCCGACCCGAGCCGTCCTGAGCGTTGAATTCGGGGTACGGGAACGTAGGACTCACGGGTCCTGAACGTAGGACTCACGGGGGCTGGAGGTTCGACACGCGGGGCCTGGGGGTTCGACTCGCGCGGAGGGGGTCAGGTCAGGCCGGACATGCGCAGGGCGGCGTCGAGGCGGTGGCGGCAGCGTTCGCGGGAACGGTCGGCGCCGTGGGCTCGGGCCCGGTCCAGTTCGGCCGGGTCGTCCAAGAGCCGCTGCGTGCCCTCGCGGACGGGACGCAGCTCCTCCACCACGGCCTCGGCGGTGGTCTCCTTCAACTCCGCGTAGTCCTTCACGGTGCCCGCCAACTCCTCCGGGTCCTTCCGCGTGCACGCCGCCAGGATCTCCAGCAGGTTCGCCACGCCCGGCTGCTCCTCCGGCGCGTAACGCACCTCGCCCCGGTCGTCCGTCACCGCCCGCCGGATCTTGCGGAGCACCAGGTCAGGCGGGTCGAGCACGAACACCGTGCCCGCCGCGTCCTTCGCCGTCTTGGCCATCTTCCGCGACGGATCCGCCAGGTCGCGAACGCGTGCGGCGGTCGGCGGCACGACGGCGCGAGGCGTCACGAACACCTCGCCGTACGTGCCGTTGAACCGCCGCGCCAACACCCGCGCCAGCTCCACGTGCTGCCGCTGGTCGTCACCGACCGGCACCTCGTGCGCCCCCTGCAACAGGATGTCCGCCGCCATCAGCACCGGGTAGGTGAGCAGGCTCAACCGGACCGACGACCGACCCGCCGACTTCTCCTTGAACTGGATCATCCGGGCGGCCTCGCCGTACGTGCAGGTGCACTCCAGCACCCACGTCAGCGCGCCCAGCTCCCGCACCAGGTCGGACTGCACCGCCACCGACGTCGGATCCACGCCGGCGGCGATGAGCACCGCCAACTGCTCCCTCGTCAACGACCGCAGCCGGGACGGGTTGTGCGACGCCGTCATCGCGTGCAAGTCGCTGATGAAGTAGACGTCCTCGTCGGTGCCCTCGGCGGCCCACCGCCTGATCGCGCCGAGGTAGTTGCCCAGCTGGACGGGGCCGGACGGGGTGATCGCGGACAGCCTGATCATGGTGATCCCTTCGGGTGTGCCCGCCCGACGGACCCCCGAAAGCACGAAGGCCGCCCCAGCGGGCGGCCTGCGTTCGTCTGCGCGCAGTTCTCAGGGCCGCCGGAAGGCGGACCACCAGAACGTGTGAAGAGTGCGCACGCCGCGATCTTAGCGTGTCGACGGGCATGTCACGGGTCTACATTTCATCCATGTACGTCGTGCTGCTGGAGTACACCGCACCGCTGGATGAGGTCGACTACGCGCTCCCGGACCACACGGAGTGGCTGAAGAAGCAGTACGAGGCCGGGTACTTCCTGGCCTCGGGCCGTCAGGTGCCCCGCGTCGGCGGCGTGATCATCGCCCGGCCGATGGTGCGCGGGAAGCTGGACGCGCTGCTCGCCACGGACCCGTTCGCGATCCGCAAGCTGGCGAAGTACCAGGTGGTGGAGTTCCAGGCCACCCGGACGGCGCCCGAACTGGCCAGGGTCAACGAAGCGGTGATGGGCTGACCGCAGGCACGGCCCGCGTCCCACCCGGCGTCGGCCGGGCGGTAGGCCTCACGCGGCCTGATCGCGGTCGGTCCAGCGGCCCGCACTCGGTCCACCGGCCTGCAGGCGGTCCGGCAGTTGGTCCAGCGGCCCCGCAGGTGGCCGCAGCAGGGCTTGCGCTAGGCCTCACGCGACCTTCTTGCGTTCGGCTTTCCGGCCCTTCTTCTGGTCCTTCTTGCGGAGCCCCAGCTCCTTCCGCTCCTGCTTGGCGGCCTTCTTCGCCGCCTTCTTCCGGGCCTTGAGCAGCACCACCACCGGACAGCTCTTGCACCGCGGCGTCGAGCGGCAGCACTTCTTCTTCACCTTGACCTTGCCCACAGGGCGTGCTCCACTCATCCGGGTGTCCACAGAGTAGGTGAGGCTGACCTCACCTGCGGTACGTGTGTGGTAAGGGCGTCCGGACCGGTAAGCTGTTGTAAGGCTGCGCGCGATCCAACGTCCGGCGCCTGGCTTCCCTCGCACAGACAGCTCTAGGAGTTCCGCGTGCCCACGGCCACCGCGTCGATCAAGGAAACGCTGGTCCGCAACGACCTGCGCAACGTCGCGATCGTCGCGCACGTTGACCACGGCAAGACCACTCTCGTCGACGCCATGCTCCGCCAGTCCGGCGCCTTCTCCGCACGAGCCGAGCTCGTCGACCGGGTCATGGACTCGGGCGAGCTGGAGCGCGAGAAGGGGATCACGATCCTCGCCAAGAACACGGCGGTCCGCCGCCACACCCCAGACGGGCCGGTCACCATCAACGTGGTGGACACCCCCGGTCACGCCGACTTCGGTGGTGAGGTCGAACGCGGCCTCTCCATGGTCGACGGCGTGGTGCTGCTGGTGGACGCCTCCGAAGGCCCGCTCCCGCAGACCAGGTTCGTGCTGCGAAAGACGCTGGCCGCCGGTCTGCCGGTGATCCTGGTGGTGAACAAGGTCGACCGCCCCGACGCCCGGATCTCCGAGGTCGTCGAAGAGGCCCACGACCTGCTGCTCGACCTGGCGACCGAGGTCGGCGCCGACGACTCGGTGCTGGACCTGCCGGTCGTCTACGCCTCCGCGCGCGCCGGCCGGGCCTCGCTGACCCAGCCCGCCGACGGCGGCCTCCCCGACGAGGAGAACCTCGACGTCCTGTTCGAGGTGCTCTTCAACCACATCCCGGCCCCGCTGGGTGACGCCGACGCGCCGCTGCGCGCGTTGGTGACGAACCTCGACGCGTCGTCGTTCCTCGGCCGCATCGCGCTGTGCCGGATCGAGTCCGGCACCATCCGCAAGGGCGAGACGGTGGCCTGGTGCCGCGAGGACGGCTCGATCCACAAGGTCCGGATCACCGAGCTGCTGATCACCGAGGCACTGGACCGCGTGGCTGCCGAAGAGGCGCGCGCGGGTGACCTGGTCGCCATCGCCGGCATCCCGGAGATCACCATCGGCGACACGCTCGCCGACGTGGACAACCCCGAGGCGCTGCCGCGCATCACGGTGGACGAGCCGGCGATCTCGATGACGATCGGCGTCAACACGTCACCGCTGGCCGGTCGCGGCGGCGGCACCAAGCTGACCGCCCGCGTGCTCAAGGCCCGGTTGGACTCGGAGCTGGTCGGCAACGTGTCGGTGCGGGTCCTGCCGACCGAGCGCCCCGACACCTGGGAGGTGCAGGGCCGCGGTGAGCTGGCGCTGGCCATCCTGGTCGAGCAGATGAAGCGCGAAGGCTTCGAGCTGACCGTCGGCAAGCCGCAGGTGGTCACGAAGATGGTCGACGGCAAGCTGCACGAGCCGTTCGAGCGGCTGACGATCGACGCGCCGGAGGAGTACCTCGGCGCCGTCACCCAGCTGCTGGCCGGCCGCAAGGGCCGGATGGAGAACATGTCCGGCCACGGGTCCGGGCGGATCAAGCTGGAGTACGTCGTGCCGTCGCGCGGCCTCATCGGCTTCCGCACCGAGTTCCTGACCGAGACGCGCGGCACCGGCATCGCGAACGCGGTGTCCGACGGCTACGGCCCGTGGGCCGGCGAGATCCGGACCAGGCACAACGGTTCGCTGGTCGCCGACCGGTCCGGGTCCATCACGGCGTACGCGATGACCCAGCTGGCCGACCGCGGCACGTTCTTCGTCGAGCCGGGCGCGGACGCGTACGAGGGCATGGTCGTGGGTGAGAACCCGCGGGCCGAGGACCTCGACGTCAACGTGTGCCGTGAGAAGAAGCTGACGAACATGCGGATGTCGTCCGCCGACGTGATGGAGACCCTGGCCCGGCCGCGGAAGCTCTCGTTGGAGGAGGCGCTGGAGTTCTGCGCCGCCGACGAGTGCGTCGAGGTCGCGCCCGAGGTCGTGCGGGTGCGCAAGGTCATCCTGGACGCCAACCAGCGCGGCCGGGAGCGCAACCGCAACAAGCTGCGCGGCTGATCGACTACTCCTTATATACAGGGTGTGCTGAAGGGCACCTCGGGCTTCGGCCCGGGGTGCCCTTCGGTTTGCGCCGTCTGGCACGCTCGTACCCATGGGGACGCGAAAGGTACTTGCGGTGGTTGCTGCGTTCGCCCTGGTGGGCTGCACGGCGACGCCTCCACCGCCCCTGGTGCCGTCGACGCCGGGGATGACGGTGGTCCCCAAGGAGAAGCAGAACGAGATCGTGGTCGGGGTGGACGACGTCAAGGGCGGCTACAACCCGCACACCCTGGCCAACCAGAGCACCGTCACCACCGCCCTGTCGTCGCTCCTGCTGCCGTCGACCTTCCGCACCGACGCGGACGGCAGCCCGCGGCTCGACCTGGACCTGGTGGTCAGCGCCGAGGTCACCAACGCGGAGCCGTACACGGTCACCTACACGCTGCGCCGGGACGCCAGCTGGTCCGACTCGGCGCCCATCGCGGCCGAGGACTTCGTCTACCTCTGGCAGCGGATGCGGGAGGAGCCGGGTGTGGTGGACCCGGCCGGGTACCGGCTGATCGACGACATCGCCAGCCGTGAGGGCGGCAAGGTGGTCGAGGTCGTGTTCACCAGACCGTACCCCGGCTGGCGGAGCCTGTTCCACAACCTCCTGCCCGCCCACTTGCTCAAGGACGCCCCCGGCGGCTGGAGCACGGCCCTCGCGGACAGCTTCCCGGCCACCGCCGGCCCGTTCGCCGTCCGCACGCTCGACCAGCCGCGAGGCGAGATCGTCCTCGAACGCAGCGACCGGTTCTGGGAGCAGCCGCCGGCCCTCGACCGGCTGGTGCTGCGCCGCGCCGGCCAGCACGACACGATCGAGGCGTTGAACACCGGTGACGACCAGGTCGCCCTCCTCCGCGCCGACTCGATCGTCACCAAGGACATCGCGGAACTGGCGAAGACCACTCCGCTCTCCTCGACCGTCGTGCCGAGGCCGGAGGTCGTCCAACTGCTCCTGCGCCCCGCCTCTCCGCGAATGCAGGACGTCCGCGTCCGCACCGCCGTGATGAACGCGCTGGACCGCGACGAGTTGATCGCCATCGGCGCCCGCAGCGGCCCGAGCGCGAACCTCCGCGCGGACGCCCAGGTGATCCCGCCGAGCAAGGCCGGCTACACCCCGACCATGCCCGCCAAGGCCGGTGACCCCGCGCAACTGCTCACTGAAGCGGGTTACACCCGACCGGATGGCGGCCAGTGGGGGCGTGACAACACGACGTTGGAGTTGACCATCGCCGCGCCCGCCGATGTCGAGCCGTACGTCGCCATCGCGAACCAGGTTCAGCGTCAACTGTCATTGTCCGGAATCGCCGCACGCGTCCTGACAACGCCCGCCAATCAGTTGTTCGGCCAAGATCTGTCGGATACCGCCGCTTCCAAAGAGAGCATCGACATTGCCGTCGTGCCGCGTGTCGACACCGGTGATTCGGCGGCCGTTCTGGCTTCCGCATTCGGCTGCCGACCGTCGCCGGAGGACGGCGGTACACCCATTCCGGCGAATCTCTCCGGTTTCTGCGACCAGACCGTCCAGCCGGTGATCGAACAGGCCCTCAGTGGTGAAGTGCTGCTCGCCGACGCCCTGCGGACGATCGAGCCGGTGCTCTGGCAGCAGGCCGTCGCACTGCCGTTGTTCCAGGTAGCGGACCTGCTGGTGACCTTGCCGACGGCCGGGAACGTCACCTCGGGAGCCCCGTTCGCCGGTCCGCTCAGCACCGCTCGCACCTGGCGCCGTGAAGATCGTTGACCGTTGACTCCTATGAAACATGGTCTTCAAGATGCGTTCGTGGAGCAGTATTGACAGTATTCTCGTCGTCCGGTTAACGAACGCTCCCGGCCGGTAACGACGGAGTCGCGTGCTGCGACCAACGTGTCACCCTTTGGTCACGATCGGCCGATGGGCAGTGACCGTGCGGCGCACTGGTTCTTATCGTGCTGCAACGGTGTGTCGGTTCGGGGCGCGTTTGGCACATCACGGTTATGGGTGGAAGTCGGCCCAAACGGTCGCTCCAACCCAGTGCTAGGAGGGCACGTGTCGATGAGTAGATCAAAGACTGTCTCGGCGCTCGCGCTGTTGACCGGAGCCGCGCTTGTGCTGAGCGCGTGCGGTGGCGGCGGCACGAGCGGCGGCGAACAGGGCGGTCCACAAGACCTCGACCCCGGCGCGATCGGCGGTCAGGACGAGCTGTTCAAGCGTCCGAAGGTGGAGGACATCGGCGAGATCGCGGTCGCCGTCGAAGAGGGCTTCCACAACTACAACAACAACATCGGCGCGACGAACAACTTCTCCAGCACCATCGCGCTGTCGAACGTGCAGCCTTCGCCGTACATCCCTGTGATGGTGGACGGCAAGATCGTCATCAAGATCGACAACGACCTGATGGAGTCCATCAAGGTCACGTCGAGCTCGCCGCAGACGATCGAGTGGAAGGTGCAGAAGGCGGCCGTCTGGTCCGACGGCGAAGCCATCGACTGCGACGACTTCCACCTGCGCTGGCTGGCGGGCACGAGCAAGGCGACGACCAAGAGCGAGTCCGGTGAGGAAGCGTCGATCTTCGACGCCTCCCCGACTGGCTACGAGGACGTCGAGTCGCTCGAGTGCGCCGACGACGGCAAGACCATCACCACGAAGTTCAAGAAGTCGTTCGCCGACTACCGCAGCCTGTTCTCGCAGATCGGTAGCGACGGCCTGCTCCCGGCGCACATCCTGGAGCAGAAGACCGGCGTCTCGGACATCACCGCGGTGAAGCCGGAGCAGAACGACGACACCGTCAAGAAGGTCGCCGAGTTCTACACCACCGGCTGGCTGGGCTTCGACCCGTCCGTCGCCCTCTCCGGCGGCCCGTACATCATCACGTCCTCGGACCTCAAGGACCAGACGGTCCTGGAGCGCAACCCGAAGTGGTGGGGCAACCCCGGTGGCCCGGCCAAGGTCATCCTGAAGACGAACACCGACGCCCAGTCGTCGGCCCAGCAGCTGGAGAACAAGGAAGTCCAGGTCATCGCCCCGCAGGCGGACCCGGCCGTCGCCCAGCAGCTGCGCGGCAACAGCGCGTTCAAGGTCTTCGCGGCCGGTGGCCAGACCTACGAGCACGTCGACTTCAACATGGCGCTGCCCCTGTTCAAGGAGAACAAGGACCTGCGCCTGGCGATCGCCCAGTGCTTCGACCGCGAATCCCTGATCGAGAAGCTCGTCGCTGACGTGGACCCGAACGCCAAGCCGCTCGGCAGCCTCACGTTCCAGCCCAACGAGGTCGGCTACGAGGACCACTACGGCGATGTCGGCAAGGGTGACGTCGCGGCGGCCAAGAAGACGATGGACGAAGGCGGCTGGACGCTCGGCGCCGACGGCATCTACACGAAGGGCGAGTTCCGCGCGTCCTTCAAGCTGGGCCACAAGATCGTCCAGCGTCGTGCCGACACGGTCCGGATCCTCCAGGACAAGTGCAAGCAGGCCGGCATCGAGATCGTCGACGACCAGGCTGCCGACTTCAACGACAAGCGCCTCCCGGCGAGCGAGTTCGAGTCCGCTCTGTTCGCGTGGGTCGGCCAGCCGGTGAAGGCGGGCGCGTACGGCAACTACGCCCGCAAGGCTGACGGCGGCACTGGCAACTACAACAACTACGACTCGGCCGCGCTGACGCAGAAGTGGAAGGACGCGAACAGCGAGCTGGACTACCAGAAGCGCATCACCATGATGAACGAAGCCGACAAGATCATGCGTGAGGACCTTCACAGCATCCCGCTGTTCCAGTTGACCGACTTCGCCGCGTCGAGCGCGGACATCGGCCCGATCTCGTACATCGGTGTCGGCGGCGGTGTCACCTGGAACCTCTTCGAGTGGCAGAAGAAGTAACGTCCGGATTGTGAATCCAGGCAGATAAGCACGACCCAACCGCCGGGGGGTCGGTGCCACAAGCACCGGCCCCCCGGACGGTGTCCGCGTCCGGTAGGCTCCCACGCTTGCACGCGGGGGTGCCTAGGGAGACTAGAGACTCGTCATGTTCCGTTACATAATCCGGCGGTTGTTGATCTCGATTCCGCTGCTGGTCGTCGCTTCATTCCTCTGCTTCGGTCTCGTCAACGCGATGGGTGACCCCCTGGGCGAGTGGAAGCTCCAGAAGGCCCGGTCACCGGCGGAGATCGCGGCCGCTTATGAGCGGACCGGCTACAACAAGCCGTTCATGGAGCGCTACGTCGACTGGGCCGGCGACTTCGTGACCGGTGACTGGGGCGAGTCCGTCGTCCCCGGCAACGCGGGCAAGCCGGTCAAGGAAGAGCTGATCACGGCCTTCGGCGTGACGCTGCGGCTGATCCTGGTCGCGGAGGTCATCGCCCTGCTGCTCGGCGTGGGCGTCGGTGTCATCGGCGCGGTCAGACAGTATTCGATATTCGACTACACGGCGACCGGAATATCGTTCGCCATGTTCTCCATGCCGTTGTTCTGCGTCGCCCTGGTGCTCAAGGCAGGCGGCATCCAGTTCAACAACTGGCTGGAGTCCATAGGCGCGGAGCGATGGCTCACCATGGCCGGTCCGCCGGGTGAGGGCTTCTCCGGCGGTTTCATCGACCAGGTCTACCAGTATTCCGGCGCGTTCATCCTGCCGACGATCTGCCTGGTGGTGATCCAATTCGCGCTGTACAGCCGTTTCCAGCGCGCCTCGATGCTGGACACCCTCAACGCCGACTACGTGCGCACCGCGCAGGCGAAGGGCATCTCGGAGAGCCGGGCCATCTTCAAGCACGCTTTCCGCAACGCGCTGATCCCGATCGTCACGGTGTCGTCGCTCAACATCGGCGCCCAGTTCGGCGGCGCGGTGATCACCGAAACGGTGTTCGGCTGGTCGGGCATGGGCAAGTTCCTGGTCGACGCGATCACCGACTTGGAGCCGTACCAGGTGCTCGGCTTCATGATGGTGACCGCTGTTTTCATCATCGTGTTCAACCTGATCGCGGACGTCATGTACGCGTTCCTGGACCCGAGGATCCGCCTTGACTGAGATCGGTTCCCCCGTGGCGCAGGCCCCGTCGCCGAGCCCGGCCGAGGCGAGCCAGTTCGACACGACCGCCACGCGGAAGCAGTCGCAGGTGATCCTGCGCCGGTTCATGCGGCACAAGGCCGCCGTGTTCGGTGTCGTGCTGCTGGTCCTGCTCGTGCTGTTCGCCTTCCTGGGCGGCGCGATCTGGAAGTACTCGTACACCGACCTGGGCTTCAAGCGGTACCTGCCGCCCAGCCTCGACCACCCGTTCGGCACCGACCGGCTCGGCGCGGACATGGTGGCGCAGCTGATCCGCGGCACCCAGTTCTCGCTCCAGATCGCGGTGGTCGTGGCGGTCCTGTCCACGATCATCGGCGTCGTGCTCGGCGCGCTGGCCGGCTACCTCAAGGGCTGGGTCGACACGGTCATCAGCCGCTTCATCGACTTGCTGCTGGTCATCCCCAGCCTGGTCATCGCGGCCGTGCTGGTGCGCAACAGCTTCGTGGTGTCGGTCGCCGGCAACGGCGGCCGGAGCAACTGGATGATCGTGGCCCTGTACATGGGCCTGATCGGCTGGCTGTCCATCGCCCGCGTGATCCGCGGCATGGTGCTGTCGCTGCGCGAGAAGGAGTTCGTGGAGGCCGCCCGCGCGCTGGGCGCGTCGACGTTCCGGATCGTGTTCCGGCACATCCTGCCGAACACCGTGGACGTGATCATCGTCAACGCCACGCTCGCGATCGCGCAGGCCGTGCTGCTGGAGGCCGCGCTGTCGTTCCTCGGCCTGGGCGTGCAGAGCCCCGACACGTCGCTCGGCCTGATGATCAGCTTGAACAAGAACGAGCTGACGCTGCACCCGTGGCTGTTCTTCACCACGTTCGTGTTCATCGTGCTGATCTCGCTCGCGGTGAACTTCATCGGTGACGGTCTCCGGGACGCCTTCGACCCGCGGCAGAAGAGGGTGAAGGCATGAGTGAGGTGGACGTGATGAACGCACCCGAGTCCTCGGCGTGGGGTGACGCGGCCGGCGGCGACAAGCTGCTCCGGGTCGAGAACCTGTCGGTGGACTTCCCGACCGACGACGGCGTCGTGCACGCCGTGCGGGACGTGTCGTTCACCCTCGGCCCCGGTGAGGTGCTGGGCGTCGTCGGCGAGTCGGGCTCGGGCAAGTCGGTGTCGTCGATGGCGGTCATGGGCCTGCTGCCCAAGACCGCGAACATCGGCGGGTCGATCAAGTTCAAGGACCGCGAACTCGTCGGCCTGAGCTACAAGCAGATGCAGCCGGTACGCGGCAACGGCATCGCGATGATCTTCCAGGACCCGATGACGTCGATGAACCCGGTGTACACGGTGGGCTGGCAGCTCGCCGAGGCGCACCTGGCGCACCACGACGTGTCGAAGAAGGCGGCTTGGGCCAAGGCCGTCGAGGTGCTGGAACTCGTCGGCATCCCGCAGCCGGACCGCCGTGCGTCGCAGTACCCGCACGAGTTCTCCGGCGGCATGCGGCAGCGCGCGATGATCGCCATGGCGATCATCAACGACCCGGACGTGATCATCGCGGACGAGCCGACCACGGCGCTGGACGTGACGGTGCAGGCGCAGATCCTGGACACGCTGCTGCGGATCCGGGACGAGACGAGCGCCGGCATCATCGTCATCACGCACGACCTCGGCGTGGTGGCGGGCATGGTGGACCGCGTGCAGGTCATGTACGGCGGCACGGTCGTCGAGCAGGGCACCGTGGACGAGGTGTTCGAGGCGCAGCGGATGCCGTACACGGTGGGTCTGCTGGGCTCCATCCCGAACCCGAACCTGCTGGGCAAGCGGCTCACCCCGATCAAGGGCGCGCCGCCCTCGCTGATGAACCTGCCGAAGGGCTGCTCGTTCTCACCGCGGTGCCCGCTGGCGATCGACGAGTGCCGCGAGACCGAGCCGCAGCTGCTGGAGACCGACCGGCACGGCCACTTCGCGCGGTGCCACCGCTCCGCGCACCTGGCCACCATCGAGAACCCGCAGCGGTTGTTCGCGCACGACGAGATCGGAGTGGTGGAGAACCCGGCTTCGCTGACCACGGCGAACCCGGACATGCCCATCTCCGAGGACGTCGACGTGGTGGAAGCGCGACTGCACGAAGGGGAGAACCCGACCTCATGACGTCCACCGAAGTGAACCCACAGGCCGGTGGCCTCGCCTCCGGGCGTCCGGGCGAGACCCCGCTGCTGCAGGTCACGGACCTGGTCAAGTCCTTCCCGGTGCGTGGCGGCGGCATCATCCCGCGCACGGTCGGGCAGGTGCAGGCCGTGTCCGGCGTCAGCTTCGAGCTGTACCCGGGCGAGACCCTGGGCCTGGTCGGCGAGTCCGGCTGCGGCAAGTCCACCACCGGCCGGGCCATCCTCCAGCTGCACAAGCCGACGTCCGGCTCGGTGAAGTTCGAGGGCCGCGAGCTGACCACGCTGCGCGGCAAGGGCCTGCGGTCGGTGCGCCGGGACATGCAGATCGTGTTCCAGGACCCGTACGCGTCGCTGAACCCGCGTTGGCAGATCAACGAGCTGATCTCCGAGCCGTTCAAGATCCACGGCGTGCCTGCGGACGGCGGCGGCGACGTGCAGCACCGGGTCAACGAGCTGATGGAGCTCGTCGGCCTGAACCCGGAGCACCGCGGCCGGTACGCGCACGAGTTCTCCGGCGGCCAGCGCCAGCGCATCGGCATCGCCCGCGCGCTCGCGCTCAACCCGAAGCTCGTGGTGCTGGACGAGCCCGTGTCGGCGCTGGACGTGTCGGTGCAGGCGGGCGTGGTGAACCTGCTGGAGGAGTTGCAGGACCGCCTCGGCCTGGCGTACCTGTTCGTGGCGCACGACCTGTCGGTCGTCCGGCACATCTCCGACCGGGTCGCGGTGATGTACCTCGGCAAGATCATCGAGATCGGCGACCGGGAGGACATCTACGCCCGGCCGATGCACCCGTACACGCAGGCCCTGCTGTCCGCGGTGCCGGTGCCGAACCCGAAGATCGAGCGCGGGCGTCAGCGGATCGTGCTCACGGGTGACGTCCCGTCGCCGGTGAACCCGCCGTCGGGCTGCCGCTTCCGCACCCGCTGCTGGAAGGCGCAGGACATCTGCGCCACCGAGGAGCCCAAGCTCGAACGGCGCGGCGACGGCGAAGGCACCCTCTCCGCGTGCCACTTCGCCGAGGTCATGCCGGCACTGGCCGGCTAACACCTGGTGTGACATAGCCGCTGCTCCGCAGGCTCCCGCGAGGTCGTGACCTCGCCGCCGTCTGCGGAGCAGCGGCCAACTACGCTGTTCCGGTGACGCTCACCTCTCCACCGCGGTTGCTGCTGGTACACGCACACCCTGACGACGAAAGCCTGTGGACGGGTGGCACCATCGCCCGCTACTCGGCGATGGGCGTGCACGTCACAGTGGTCACCTGCACCCTCGGCGAGGAGGGGGAGATCATCCCGCCGGCACTCCGGGAGCTGACCGCGGACGCCGCCGACCAGCTCGGCGGGTACCGGGTCGCGGAACTGAGATCCGCCTGCGCGGCCCTGGGCGTGACCGACCACCGGTTCCTCGGCGGCATCGGCCGCTGGCGCGACTCCGGGATGGTGGGCGTCGAGGCGAACACCCACCCGCGCGCGTTCGTGAACGGCTCGTTCGACGAGCAGGTCGCCGCGCTGTCCGAGATCATCGCGTCGGTGAAACCGCAGGTCGTCGTCACGTACGACGCGTTCGGCGGCTACGGGCACCCCGATCACGTCCGGGCGCACGAGATCACCACGGCGGCGGCGGTGGACGTGGACCGCGTCTTCCACGCCGTGACGTCGCGTGCGGCGACCGAAGCCGGCGCCGCCGCGTTGGCGGAGATGGCCGACCTGCCGTGGCGGCTGCCCGCCGAGGGCGAGCTGCCGGTCACCGACGACGCCGCCATCACCACCACGATCGACATCTCGGAACACCTGGTGGCCAAGCTCCGGGCGTTGCGGGCGCACTCCACGCAGATCAGCGTGTGGCAGGACGGTTCGGGCGGCGCCAGCTACGCGCTGTCCAACGGCATCGCGCAGCCCGTCGTGCACGCCGAGTACTACGTGCTGGCCAAGGGTCCCGCGGAAGGTGCGGAGACCGACCTGTTCGGGGGGCTGGATTGACCGATCGCCTGGCGCTCGTCGGGATCGCGGTCGCGGCGTTCGTGCTCGCGGTGCTGGAGCTGTTCTTCCTGCCGCTCCGGCTGGACGGCACCCTCCTCCCTCGGGCCGGTGACTGGCCGTTCCCGGTCACGGTGGTGCTCGCGATCGTGACCACGCCGATGCTGGTGCTCGCCGCGTCACGGCACGCGCACCACATGCTCGCCGCCGTCTCGCCGCTGCTGGTGTGGATCGGTACGTTGCTGCTGTTCGGGCTGTTCGGCCCGGGTGGCGACGTGGTGCTGCTCAACGACTGGCGCACCCTGGTCCTGTTCGCCGGCGGGACGCTGCCCAGCGCCATCGCCGTCGGCGCGCACATGGGGAGACAGGCCGGTGCCCGAGACGATCACTGACCGGGACGTGGTGCGGGCGCTGCGGCCGTTCGTCCGGGCCACCGGGCCGCTGCTCGACACGCTCCGGGACGTGAACCTGCTCGGTCTGCGCGACCGTGAGGCGGAACGGGGCGCGGACCGCAAGCTCGTGGACAAGCTGTGGGACCAGCTGGCCGCCGTGAAGGTGCCCGGCACAACTGCTTGGGCGCGCATGGACGTGGAGCAGCGGGACGAGTTCTGGCTCAACCGTGTGGGACGGCTGGTGTCGCTGCTGGCCGCGCTGCCCGGTATCGGCGGCGTGCTGGCCGACCGCCTGCCGATCCAGTCCGCGTTGGGCGCGGCGGGGCAGGGGCTGCTGCTGTCCGCGATGGCCGGCGAGCACGGGTTCACCTCGACCGAGGACCGGGTTCGGCTGCTCGCGCACGTGCTGTTCCAGCGTTCGGTCGACGGGCGCGCGGTCGACCCCCGCGAGGACGAGCAGACCGCCGAGCTGACCGAGGAGCTGCGGAAACGGTCCACGTTCCGGGCCATCGGTGCGACGGTGTGGAAGCTCGCCAAGGTCCTCTGGAAGCTGGAGGACGAGCTGGACAAGCGGCCCCAGGGCCGGTTCTACCACCAGGCGCTCGGGATGCTGCCGGTCGTCGGCGTGGTCGGCGACTACTTCGGCGAGCGGTCGGCGTTGAAGCGGGTCCGCACGGCCGCCTACGAGTGGTTCGGCACCCAGTAGCGGTAGCGGTGGTGCTCGACGCAGCCCAGCGACTCGTAGAGCGTGATCGCGGGCTTGTTGTGCTCGGCCACCTGCAACGCGCACGTCGTCGCGCCCCGGTCCCGGCCCCACGCCGCCAGCCCGGCCATCAGCACGCGGGCCAGGCCGAGGCGGCGTGCTGATGGCCGCACCGCGAGACGTGCCACGTGGAGCAGGTCGCCGACGACCGCGCCGCGCACGACGGCCAGCACCTCCCCATCCCTGGTGACGGCGCCGAACCCGACCGACGGCCCGGACGCCAGCACGTGCCGCTGGGCCGGGGTGGGGTTCGCTTGCGCGGCGAGCTCCCACCATCCGGGAGGCGGCGCGTCCGACACGGTGACATCTGCGGACTTCGGAGTGGCGTACCCATTCGGCGCAGCGGTGTGCCCGTTCAGCGGGCCGGTCATCACGAGCGACTCGGCCCCGCCCGGGTGCTCCAGGTCGATCCGCCACCCGGCCTCCGCGACCCCGTTCTCGGCGGGCGCGCCGATCACCACGTGTGCCGCCGGCTTGATGCCGTTGGCGACCGCGAAGCTGATCACCTCGGTCAGTGCGTCGGCTAGCGGCAGGCCGGGGTTTCCGGTGGTCAGGGCGCTGTTCGCGCGTCCGGTGAAGCCGCCCGCGGCGCGCAGCCGCCACTGACCGAGCGGTCGGTCGACGAGTGCCGGCCAGGCGTCCGCGCACCGTTGTTCCAGCTCGGTGATGTGCTCCACCCGCGCATCTTGCACCGCGTGGGCCTGGGCACGGTCTGTGAGGTGGAGCACGGTCCCAAAAGGCCGGCCTGAGCGTCGGGCCGGCGACCCCGCCGCGTATTCTCCGGCTTGCGCGGTGTGGACCAGAACAAGAGCAGGAGAGCGCAATGACCTATGTGATCGCCCAGCCGTGCGTGGACTTGCTTGACAAGGCGTGCATCGAAGAGTGCCCCGTGGACTGCATCTACGAAGGCGACCGGATGCTCTACATCCATCCGGACGAGTGCGTCGACTGCGGTGCTTGCGAGCCGGTGTGCCCCGTCGAGGCCATCTACTACGAGGACGACGTGCCGGACGAGTGGAAGGAGTACACGAAGGCGAATGTGGACTTCTTCAACGAGCTCGGCTCGCCCGGTGGCGCCTCCAAGGTCGGCAAGGTCAGCGCGGACCCCGCGTTCGTGAAGGCTCTCCCGCCGCAGGCGTCCCACGAGTGACCTCGGGCCTGTCGAATCCGGGCGCCTCGGCTAGGAGGCTCCCGGATTTCCCCTGGGATTCACTGGCCGACCACGCCGCCAAAGCGCGCACGCACCCCGGCGGCCTGGTCGACCTGTCCATCGGCACGCCGGTGGACCCTGTCCCGGAGTTGATCCAACACGCCCTCGGCACGGTCGCCGACCAGCCCGGCTACCCGACCACGCACGGTGTGCCGGAGTTGCGCGAGGCCGTGGTGGGCGCGTTGACGCGACGGCACGGCGTGCCGCCGTTGGATCCGGTGGCGGTGCTGCCGACCATCGGGTCGAAGGAGCTGGTGGCGTGGCTGCCGACGTTGCTGGGCCTGGGGCCGGGCGACGTGGTGGCCATCCCGGCGTTGGCGTACCCGACTTACGAGGTGGGCGCGCGGTTGGCCGGCGCCACTCCCGTGCGGCTGGCCGATGGTGAGCCGCCGCCTGCCGGCACCGCTTTGGTGTGGCTGAACTCGCCGTCCAACCCGACCGGTCGGGTGCTGGACGCGGCGCGGTTGACGCAGGCCGTGGCCGATGCGCGCGCGGTGGGGGCGGTCGTCGCGTCCGACGAGTGCTACCTGGCGTTGTCGTGGACGGCGGAGCCGGTGTCCGTGCTGCTGCCGTCGGTGAACGGCGGTTCGCTGGACGGGCTGCTGGCGGTGCACTCGCTGTCGAAGTCGTCCAGCCTGGCCGGGTACCGGGCGGGGTTCGTGACGGGCGATCCGGCGCTGGTGGCGTCGTTGCTGGAGGTGCGCAAGCACGCGGGCATGATCATGCCCCGGCCGGTGCAGGCGGCGATGACGGCGGCGTTGAACGACGACGCGCACGTGGCGGAGCAGCGTGAGCGGTACCGGGCGCGGCGCGACCTGCTGCTGCCCGCGTTGACCAAGGCCGGGTTCACGGTGGACCACTCGGAGGCCGGCCTGTACCTGTGGTCGACCCGGGACGGCGAGCCCGCTTGGGACACCATCTCGTGGCTGGCGGAACGCGGCATCCTCGCCGCTCCGGGCACGTTCTACGGCCCCACGGGCGACCGGCACGTCCGCATCGCCCTCACCGCGACGGACGACCGCATCGCCACCGCCGCCGACCGCCTAACCCCTTAACCCCGCGCGAGTCCTACGTTCAGAACGCGTGAGTCGTACCTTCAGGACCACCGTGTCCTACGTTCAGGACCCCCGAGTTCAACGCTCAGAACAAACGATCTTGTACTGAACGTTGAACTCGGGGTACGCGAACGTAGGACTCACGGGACCTGAACGTAGGACTCACGGGGCTTGGGGGTTCGACACGCGGGGTCTGGAGGTTCGACTCGCGGTTAGTCGTTGGCGTGGAGGGCGGCGTTCAGCTCGATGCCGGTGCCCTTGCGGGGCAGCACCTTGACGACGCCGGTGGTCGAGTCGCGGATGAACAGCAGGTTCGACATGCCGGACAGCTGACCCGCCTTCACGACAGCGCCGTCCGCGCCGGTGACCTTCGTGCCCGCCGTGATGTAGAGACCGGCCTCCACCACGCAGTCGTCGCCCAGCGAGATCCCGACGCCGCCGTTCGCGCCGATCAGGCAGCGCTCGCCGACGGACACGACCTGCTTGCCGCCACCCGACAGCGTGCCCATGATCGACGCGCCGCCACCGATGTCGGAGCCGTCGCCGACGACCACACCGGCCGTGATGCGGCCCTCGACCATGGACGTGCCGAGCGTCCCGGCGTTGAAGTTCACGAAACCCTCGTGCATCACGGTCGTGCCGGACGCCAGGTGCGCGCCCAGCCGCACGCGGTCCGCGTCCGCGATCCGGACCCCGGTCGGCACGACGTAGTCGACCATCCGCGGGAACTTGTCCACCCCGTACACGCTGACCTGGCCACGGGTGCGCAGGCGCAACCTGGTCTGCTCGAACCCGTCGACCGCGCACGGCCCGAAGTTCGTCCACACCACGTTGTTGAGCAGCCCGAACAGGCCGTCCAGGTTCGCGCCGTGCGGCCGGACCAGCCGCGACGACAGCAGGTGCAGCCGCAGCCACACGTCGTAGGTGGACGCGGGCGCGTCGGCCAGGGAACCGATGCCGACCCGGACGCCCACGACCTCGACGTCACGCTCGGCGTCCGCACCGAGCTGGTTGGCGGCGGCCTCACCGAGCTCGGCCGAGACCTCGGCGGACGACAGCGGCGTGACGCCCGGCTCGGCGGTCCCGAGCGACGGCGACGGGAACCACGTGTCCAGGACGGCGCCGGTGGGGGTGACGGTGGCGAGTCCGACGCCGTACGCGCCGGTGGGGTTTGTGGTGCTCACGGGTGCCAACGGTAACGTGCGCCGGGTGGCCGACACCTTGCACCTCGCCTCCGATCCCGTCGAGCTGACCGCCGCACTCGTCGACGTGCCGAGCGTCTCCGGCGACGAAGCCCGCATCGCCGACCTCGTGGAGCGGTCCCTCAAGGAGCAGACCGCGCTCGAAGTCACGCGGTCCGGCAACACCGTGCTGGCCCGCACGAACCTCGGCCGCCCGTCCCGCGTGGTGCTCGCCGGCCACCTGGACACCGTGCCGATCAACGACAACATGCCGTCCCGGCTGGAGAACGGCATCCTGCACGGCTGCGGCACGGTCGACATGAAGGGCGGTGACGCGGTGATGCTGCACCTCGCCGCCACCATCCAGGACCCGCGCCACGACCTCACCTTCATCTTCTACGACTGCGAAGAGGTCGACGCGGTCCGCAACGGCCTAGGTCGCATCGAGCGCGAGATGCCGGCGTGGCTGAACGGCGACCTGGCGATCGTGTGCGAGCCGTCGAACGGCGTGATCGAGGCGGGCTGCCAGGGCACGATGCGCGTCGACGTCCGCACGAAGGGCGTCCGCGCCCACCCGGCCCGGTCCTGGATGGGCGTGAACGCGATCCACGCCATGGGCGAAGCCCTGCGCCGGCTGGAGGCCTACGAGTCGCGCCAGGTCGAGATCGACGGCTGCCTCTACCGCGAGGGCATGCTGGCGGTGAAGATCAGCGGCGGCGTCGCGGGCAACGTCGTCCCGGACGAGGCCGTGCTCCAGGTCAACCACCGCTTCGCCCCCGACCGCACCCCCGAGCAGGCCGAGCAGCACCTGCGCGAGCTGTTCGAGGGCTACGAGGTCACGGTCACCGACGTGTCCGCGGGCGCCCTGCCCGGCCTGGGCGCGCCGACCACCCGGGAGCTGATCGAGGCCGCCGGCGGGACCCCGGTCGCCAAGCTCGGCTGGACGGACGTGGCCCGGTTCGCCGCGCTCGGCATGCCCGCCGTCAACTACGGGCCTGGTGACCCGCTGCTCGCGCACACGCAGCAGGAGAACGTCCCGGTGCACCAGATCCAGCAGTGCGCCGACGTGCTGCGCCGCTTCCTGAGCTGACCCACGCGCCCCGTCTAGACTCCCGGCAATGACTGAGAACGACGTGGACGAGCACCCCAAGGAGAAGCAGCGCGGACCGGTCGTCCTGCGGCGCGAACGCCGCGATGAGCTGACCACCACGGATCAGCGGCTGCTGGACTCGCGCGGCCCGAGCGACTGGGTGCACACGGACCCGTGGCGCGTGCTGCGCATACAGGCGGAGTTCGTCGAGGGCTTCGGCGCGCTGGCCGAGGTCCCGAGCGCGGTGACCGTGTTCGGTTCCGCCCGCACCGGCCGCGACCACCCCGAGTACGAGACGGGTCGCAAGCTGGGCGGGGCGCTGGCCGAGGCCGGGTTCGCGGTGATCACCGGCGGTGGTCCGGGCGCGATGGAGGCGGTCAACCGGGGCTGTTCGGAGGCGGGCGGGTTCTCCGTCGGCCTCGGCATCGAGCTGCCGTTCGAGCAGGGCCTGAACCCGTGGGTCGACCTGGGCGTGAACTTCCGCTACTTCTTCGTGCGCAAGACCATGTTCATCAAGTACTCGCAGGCGTTCATCTGCCTGCCGGGCGGGTTCGGCACGCTGGACGAGCTGTTCGAGGCGCTGACCCTGGTGCAGACGAAGAAGGTCACCAAGTTCCCGGTGGTGCTGTTCGGCAAGGCGTACTGGCAGGGCCTGTACGACTGGGTGCGCGACTCGGCGCTGGCCGGCGGCAAGGTCGGCGAGAAGGACCTGGACCTGCTGTACCTGACCGACGACATCGACGACGCGGTGCGCGTGGTGAACGACGCGCACAAGGCCTGGGCGGACGCGCATTGACCACGGTGACGGTGTACTGCGGGTCGTTGCGGACGGTCCCGGACAGCTACCTGAAGTTGGCGGCGGACGTGGGCACGCACATCGCGGCCCGTGGCTGGGGCTTGACGTGGGGCGGCGGTCGGACGTCGATGATGGGCGAGGTGGCGCGGGGCGCCCGTGAGGGTGGAGCCCGCACCACCGGCGTCATCCCGCGCAGCCTGGTCGACCGCGAGGTGGCCGACTCCGACGCCGACGAACTGCTCGTGGTCGAGACGATGCGCGACCGCAAGGCGTTGATGGAGGCGCACGGCGACGCGTTCCTGGCTCTGCCGGGCGGGATCGGCACCTGCGAGGAGCTGTTCGAGGTGTGGACGGCGCGGGTGCTGGCCATGCACGCCAAGCCGGTGGTGCTGCTCGACGTGGACGGCCACTACCGCGGGCTGCTGGAGTGGCTGACCGAACTGCACGGGCGCGGGTTCGTGTCCCGTGCCGCGCTCGACTTGTTGGTGGTCACGGACGACGTCGAGGCCGCGCTGGACGCTTGTGCCGGTTAGCTGACGCGGGCCTCACCGAGCCCACGGGCGGTCGCGAGTCGGTTGGCTTCCTCGGCGAACATGTCGACGTCCAGCGGCACGAACGGCGAGAGCTTCACGTCCAGCCGGTCGGTGGCCGCCTTGGCCTGCCAGGTGCCGAGGATCTCGCCGTCCACGAGCAGCGCGCCGCGTCGGCCGAGGATGCGCCACACCTCCTTCTGGTGCGCCTTGTCCGGCACCAGCACGTCGCGGTCGCGGGCGTTGAGGTACGGGTCGAGCGGCGGCAGGAGGCGGACCACCTCGGGTTGCGGCGGGTTCTCGAACGCCTCCATCCGGTCGGCGGGCAGCCACGCGCGTTTGGAGATGGCGACCAGGTCGTCCGGCCACACGTCCTTGACGTCGTGAACGGGCGCGCCGAAGTAGTTCGCCACCTCTGACGGGCCGGCGGGGCCGTGCAGCCGGAGGTAGTCGGCGATCAGCGCGTCGAAGCCGCGTGAGGTGTCGGGGACGGCCTGCCGGTTTTCCAGCGGCACGAACGTCACCGTCTTCTCGGCCGGGTCGAACCGCAGGCCGGCGGGCAGCACGGCGAGCCGGAAGATCGGGTCCAGCACGTGCGTGGTGTCGCAGCCCCGGCACCAGCCGGTGACCTCGGGACGCACCTTCGACGTGAGCCGGGACGACGCCTCGCCTTTCGTCATCGGTTCGGTGACCACTGCGCGCAGTGCGGACGCGACCTCGTGCAGCGCGGCCCGGCCGTCCGCCACGGGTGGGCGGTTCATCCGCGCCACGGCGTCGGCGTCGCTCAACGGCCACAGCCGGGCGGCGAGGTCGGGGACGTCGTCGGGGCGGTGCCAGTGCGGCGCGCCCCGCACGCTCCACGTGAGCGTGAAGGTGGTCAGGTCGGGGACGTGGTCCAGCCGGGCGGCCAGCGCGGGCGTCGCGGACCGTTCCGAGTCCTGGAGGCCGAGGTCGAACACGCGCAGGTCGGACGCGTCGGCGGTGGTCCGGTCGAACTGGTGCGCGGCGACCCGGTAGGCGATCACCCGTTCCCGGTCAGCCAAGGTCGTGGTCCAGGGTGATCAGCTCGTGCTCCAGGCGGGCGGTGCCGGAGATCCCGGCCAGCTCGCCCGTGCCCGACCCCGGCACGATGTGGCCCCAGAACTGGGCGCCGTTCTCCGACATGACCGCGCCGTGCTGGAGCACGAACGTCCCGGACTTGCCGTCCAGCGTGCCGATGAACCGCTCGGTGCCCACGTAGCCCGCAGAGCTGTCCGACGGTTGGCACGTTGTCAGCTCGGCGGTGCTAGTGCCCTCCATGACGCCGCTGTACACCTTGTCCACGAGCACCCGGCCCAGCTGCGGCTCCGCCTCGTCGTACACCGTCTGGTCCCACCGCGTGATCTTGAACGTCGACTTCGATTCCATGTCGGCGATCCTCGCAGCAAATCCTGCCGCCTGCTGTCAGCTATGTGGACAGGTCGGGGTTATCCACAGGCCCGGCCCGCACGCCCTCGATTTGTCGGATCCGCGGGTCGGCCGCCGCGGCGAGCAGGGACTGGCCCGCGCCGTACGAGATGCCGCCGACGTCGATCCGGGCGGGATCGCCGTCGGCCCGCGCCAGACCCCAGTCGATCACCCGGCTCACGTCGGCCACGGTGTCCGGCCACGTCGATCTCGCCGGCCGAGTACTCGCCAGTATCACATGCCTGTGACGCAGCTCACCGCCATGGGTGACGTGGCACGATGCGGTCATGCGGTTCGGGTCACGAGAAGTCGCCGGAGATCGCGCGCTGGTGATGGCCATCGTCAACCGGACGCGCGACTCCTTCTACGACCGCGGCGCCACGTTCGAGGACAACGCCGCCATGGCAGCGGTGGACCGGGCGGTCGCCGACGGCGCGGACATCGTCGACATCGGCGGGGTGAAAGCGGGCTCCAAGGGCGAAGTCGTGGACGCCACCGAAGAGGCACGACGCGTCGTGCCGTTCGTCGCCGCAGTCCGTGAACGGCACCCCGACCTGGTGATCAGCGTCGACACGTGGCGGCACGAGGTGGGCCGGGCCGTGTGCGAGGTGGGCGCCGACCTGATCAACGACACGTGGGCCGGCGCGGACCCGGCGCTGGCCGAGGTGGCGGCCGAGTTCGGCGTGGGCATCGTCTGCTCGCACACCGGCGGCCTGGAGCCGCGCACCGACCCGCACCGCGTCCGGTACACCGACGTGGTGGCGTCCGTGGCGGCGGAACTGGTCGAGCGGGCCGAGCGGATGGTGGCGCTGGGCGTGCCGGCGGCGGGCGTGCTGATCGACCCGACCCACGACTTCGGCAAGAACACCTGGCACGGGCTGGAGCTGCTGCGGCGGCTGGACGAGCTGGTGGCGACCGGGTGGCCGGTGCTGATGGCGTTGTCCAACAAGGACTTCGTCGGCGAGACGCTGGGCGCGGAGGTGGAGGACCGGGTGGACGGCACGCTGGCCGCGACGTCGGTGGCCGCGTGGACCGGCGCGAAGGTGTTCCGCGCGCACCAGGTGCGGCAGACCCGCCGGGTGGTGGAGATGGTGGCCAGCATCGCCGGCACGCGTCCGCCGGCACGGGTGCTGCGGGCGTTGGCCTGATGCCAGACTGGTTCGCGTCCAACACGTGGCAGAGTCCGCAGTGGACGGTGGCGGAGCTGGTGGCGTGCAAGGGAAGTCGCACGATCAGCGTGGTGCTGCCCGCGTTGGACGAAGAGGCGACGGTCGGTGACGTCGTCGGCGTGGTGCGTCCGCTGCTGGGCGGTCTGGTGGACGAGCTCGTGGTGATGGATTCCGGCTCGGTGGACGGCACCGGGCGGAAGGCCGCCGAAGCCGGCGCGCGGGTTGTGCACCGGACGGACGTGCTGCCCGAGCTGGAACCGCGGCCCGGCAAGGGCGAGGTGCTGTGGCGGTCGCTCGCGGCCACGTCCGGTGACCTGGTGGTGTTCCTGGACTCCGACCTGGTGGACCCGGACCCGGAGTTCGTGCCCGCGCTGCTCGGTCCGCTGCTGACGCGGGACGTGCACCTGGTGAAGGGCTTCTACCGACGGCCGTTGCGGCTGGAGAGCACCGGCGGCGGACGGGTCACCGAGCTGACGGCCCGTCCGCTGCTCAACGCGTTGCGGCCGGAGTTGGCTGGTGTCGTGCAGCCGTTGGGCGGGGAGTACGCGGGCACGCGCGAGTTCCTGGAGTCGGTGCCGTTCGCGCCCGGTTACGGCGTGGAGATCGGGCTGCTGCTCGACGCGCACGCCCGGTATGGGCTGGACGGGATAGCGCAGGTCAACCTGGGTGTGCGCAAGCACCGCAACCGGGACCTGCGCCAGCTCGGTCCGATGGCGGCTCAGATCATGGGCACCGCGCTGCGGCGGTGTGGCGTGCCGGTGTCGTCGTCCACGTTGACGCAGTTCGTGCCGTTCGACGGCGAGTGGCTGCCGTCGCCGGTGGACGTGCCGGCGGAGGACCGGCCCGCCATGCGTTCGGTGCTCCAGCGGTCGCGGTAGTAGCCGGGGACTTCGACCAGTTCGGCGTGCGTGCCCTGCTGGGTGATCCGGCCGTCTTCGAACACCAGGATCCGGTCGAAGTCGACCAGTGGCGCGAGCCGGTGCGTGACCAGGACGACGGTTCCACCGGCTTCGTCCAGGACGCGGCGCAGCACGGCGTCACCGTGGTCGATCGCCAGGCCCTCCGCCGGTTCGTCCAGGAGCAGCACTTCGGGGTCGGCGAGCAGTGCGCGGGCCAGCAGCAGCCGTTGGCGTTGACCGCCGGACAGCGCGTCGCCGTCCTCGCCGACGATGGTGTGCCAGGGCACGTCCAAGTCCACCAAGGCGGCCACTCGGTCCAGGTCGTGTTGTGACGCTTCGGGGCGGGCGAACCGGACGTTGGCCTCCACGGTGGCGTGGAAGACGTGCGCGTCGTCCAGCACGCCCTTGGCGACGCCGGGGTGTGCGGCGGCCAACGTCCGTAGATACGTGCTCTTCCCCGCGCCGCTCGCGCCCACGACCCCGACTCGGCCGACGGGCAGGTCCACTTCGGGTGGTGTGGCGTTCTGGGAAGCCAGCACCTCGCGTACCCGGCGGACGGATCCGCGCACCTCGGCCCAGCGTTGGGCGGCGGACGCCAACGGCATCGTCACTTCCAGCACCGCGACCGACCCCAGCACGACGTGCGCGGGGGCGCCGGATCGCAGGAACGCCAGCGCGACCCCGAACTGCACGATCACCGCGACGGCCGCCAGCACCGCCGCACCGAACCCGCCCCGCCGTTCCCCTTCGGCCAGCGCGTCGACCACCCGGCCGGTCGCGGCCAACTCGCGGTCCAGCGCGCCGAACGCGGTCAGCTCGGCGGCGCCGTCCAGCAGCACGACGGTCCGTTCGGCGAGTGTCGACCGCAACGGCGCGAGCGCCTTCAAGTGCCGCACCGAAATACTGTATGCAACCCACGGAATAACGCATACAGTCACCAATAGACCGCATGCCAACGGCCAGGCGAACCCGGTCGCCGCCAACGCGATCGTGCCCACCGTCAACGCCACCGCGCCCGGCAGCAGGCAGCGCAACACAGCATCCTGTATACAGTCCACATCGGACACCAGTCGCGTGAGCGCGTCGCCGCTGGTCAACGGGCGGCGCAGCAGGGCGTCGTAGACCCGGCCCCGAACCTCCGCGAGGTTTCGCAGCACGGCGGAATGCCCGGCCAACCGCTCGACGTACCGCATCCCGCCGCGCGCGACGGCCAACGTCCGCACCGCCACGATCGCCACCGTCAACGCGGACAGCGGCGGCTGCTCGGCGGCACGCATGATGAGCCACACGGCCGTAGTCATGAGCCCGATGCCGGCCAGTTCGGCGGCGACCCCGGCGGCCACCGCGAGCACGAGACGCCTCATCCGAACGCCACCACCCGGTCGACCTCGCCGAGCATCACCTGCCGGTGCGCGACGATCAGCGCCGTACGTCCGGACGCGAGCCGACGCGTGGCCCGCAGCACGGCGTCCTCGGTCCCGGTGTCCAGCCGCGATGTCGGCTCGTCCAGCAGCAGCATCCGCGCGTCGTCCCGGACCAGCGCCCGCGCCAACGCGACCCGCTGCCGTTCACCGGAGGACAGCGGGTGCTCGGCGTCGATGAGGTGCGCCAACCCCATCGCGTCAGCCGCCGCCCGCACGTCACCACTGGAGCCCAGCGCGATGTTCTCGCCGACCGTGCCGGGGAACAACGTCGGCCGCTGCGGCACCCACGCGAGCTGCCGCCACCACGACTCCCGGTCCACGTCCCGCAGGTCCACCCCGCCGACCAGCACTCTCCCGGACGCGGGCGTCACGAAACCCATCACCACCGCCAGCAACGTGCTCTTCCCGACACCGCTCGGCCCCACCAGCGCCACCCGTTCACCGGGCGCGATCCGCAACGACATGCCACCCAACGCCGCCCGCCCCGGATACCGCACCACGACCCGGTCCACGACGATGTCGGCGGTCCGCAGGTCTGGCGTTCGGACGCCCGTCACGGCGGACGTCGCGGTGAGTTGTCCAGCGAGTTGTCCAGTGAGTCGTCCACAGGCGGTGAGTTGTCCACAGGCCGCGCCCGACGGCGCCGAATTGTCGGTCCCTTGTGGCAGTGTCAAATCAAGGGATCCCCTTGGCGGGGACCCGTGCGAAGCCGAGCCTTGCGGGCCAAGGTCCTCCGAAGCCGAAGCCGAAGCCGAAGCCGAAGCCGAAGCCGAAGCCGAAGCCGAAGCCGAAGCCGAAGCCTGAGGCGCTGAGCTTTGCGGCCCGGCGGCCTCCAGCACGGCCAGCCCCTCCGCGGACGCGTGGAACTGGGCGCCGGCTGCTCGCAACGGCAAGTACGCCTCCGGAGCCAGCAGCAGCACCAACAGTGCCACCTGCAACGTCACCCCGCCGTGCAGCAGCCGCAACCCCACTGGCACCGCCACCAAAGCCACGGACAGCGTCGCCACCAACTCCAGCACCAACGCCGACAGGAACGCCACCCGCAACGTCCGCATCGTCGCCGCCGCATGCGCCCCAGCCATCGCCCGCACCGTCTCCGCCTGCGCCGCCGCCCGCCCGAACACCTTCAACGTGCCCAATCCGCGCACCACGTCCAGGAAGTGCCCACCCACGACCGCCAGCCCTGCCCACTGCGCTCGCGTCCGATCCCGCGTGTGCATACCCACCAGCGCCGCGAACACCGGCACCAGCGGCAACGTCACCAGCACCACCACCGCCGACGCGAGGTCGGCGAACGACAACCGCACCACCACCGCGACCGGCACGACCGTCGCCACCACGAGCTGCGGCAGGTACCCGGCGAAGTACGGCTCCACCGCGTCCAGTCCTTTCACCACGAGCGTCGCCACCGACCCGGCCTGCTGACCCGAAAACCCGCCAGACCCGCCAGACCCGCCAGAGCCGCAAGACCGCCGCAACACCCGCTTGCGCAGCGAAGCCTTCATCCGAGCGGCGAACCGCTGCGTCACGACCCGCCCACCCCACACCACCAACCCGCGCACCGAGACCACCGCCACCAACCACCACGCCGACCACCCACCCGCGAGCACCGACGCCAACACCTCCGCCTGCGCCAACACCACAGCCGCCGTGACGACCGCGAGCACGCACAGGACGACGACATACCCCCGGTCAACGTGCCGCACGAGCCATCCGCCAAGTCGCCCACTGGAACACCAGCACCAACGGCACCACCACAACGGCCGCCCACGTCAACACCCGCAACGTCGACAAGTCCGCCATCACCGACACCGTCACCACCGACCGCGCCCCGAACACCGCCACCACCGGCAACGCGCACACCAAAGCGCTGCAACCGAAAGCCACCCGGTAACGCCCACCCCGCAACGCCACCCACACCCCGCCCAGCAGCCCGACGACAACCACCGCCACCAACCCGAAAGCAGGGACCGGCACCGACCCGGCCGTCAACACCGCCGCAACCACGAACGCAACACAAGGCAGCACAAGGGAAACCGCGACCGAAACCACCCGCCGACGCAACTCGCCGGACAACCGCCAAGCCAGGAAAACCGCGCCGTGCAAAGAGAACAGCGCCACGAACCCGGCACCCCACAACACCGACGGCCCGCCGAGCACCCGTCCCAGCAGCACGCCCCAGCCCACCGCGACCACCAGAGCCCCGCCCACCAACAGGAAATCCCACCCCGGCGACCGCAGCTGCACGGCGACCGTGAAGCACACCAACCCGGCCAACAACACCGCGAACACCGAGTGCTGCGACGACAACAACTCGCCTTCCAACCGGGGGAACGCGCCGAACAGCACGCCCACCGCGGCGACCAGCCACACCTCGTTGCCGAGGAAGAACGGCGTCATCGCCCGCAACACCTCACGCCGCGACGGCTCGTCCCGACCGACCAGCCGCAGCAGCAGCCCGACCCCGTAGTCGAACCCGGCCAGCGCGAAGTACCCGCAGGTCAGGAACGCCAACAGGACAACCCACACACCTTCCACGACACACCCCTCACAGAGCCGGAACTCGCCGAGCCGGAACTCACAGAGCCGGAACGAGCGGCGACACGGGCGCCTCGTCGGAGAACACCGGCCCGCGCCGCACCAGCCGGGCGATCAGCACCCAGTCGGCGACCGCCAGCACCGCGAACACGGCCGTGAACGCGACGAACGACACGAGCATCTGGTCCCGGCTCACGTGCGACACCGCGTCCGCCGTCGTCAGCAACCCCTGCACCAACCACGGCTGCCGCCCGATCTCGCGGAACAGCCACCCGCCGATCGCCGCCACGAACGGCAGCGGGATGCCGAGCACCATCAGGTACAGCGGGAACCGCAGCCGCACCACCCAGTCGCGGAACAGCAGTGGCACGGTCGCCCAGCTCACCAGCAGCAGCACGAACCCGATCTGGATCATGAACCCGAGGCCGATCCCGTCCAGCGCGCCGACCGTGTCCAACTTCTCCGGCTGGTGCTCCTGCACGACCGGGAACTGCCCGAACCCGAACCCGATCAGCATCGGCGTGGCCAACGCGGTGAGCACCACGCCCAAGCGGAGCGACCGGCGGAAGAAGTCGACCTCGGTGGTGCGCCGGATGAAGTGGTAGGCGCTGACCCCGGTCACGAACACGCCGCCCACGGTCAGCGCGGCGAAGCACACGTGCAGGAACGCCGTCACGAACGTCGGGTTGGCGAGCAGCGCGGAGAAGTCGACCATCCGCAGCACGCCGTCCCGCAGCTCGTGCCCGACGGGGTTCTGGAGGAACGCGTTCGCCATCATGATCCAGAACGCCGACGCGAACGCCGTCAGCGCCACCAGCCAGATCAACGCCAGGTGCGCCCACTTGTTCAACCGGTCCCAGCCGAAGATCCACAGGCCGAGGAACGTCGACTCCAGGAAGAACGCCACCAGCGTCTCCATCGCCAGCGGCGCGCCGAACACGTCACCCGCGAACGTCGACAGGCCCGACCAGTTCAGCCCGAACTGGAACTCCATGACGATGCCGGTCGCGATGCCGAGCGCGTAGTTGACCACGTAGAGCCGTCCCCAGAAGCGCGTCATCCGCGCGTGCACCGGGTCGGCGGACAGCGTGGCCCGCGTCTGCGTCACCGCGACCACCGTCACCAGCCCGAGCGTGAGCAGCACGAACAGGAAGTGGAACGACGTGGTGGTGGCGAACTGGAGGCGGGCCAGTCCCAAGGCATCCATGAGTAGGGAAGTTATATGTAGGCAGGCAACGTAACATCGGGGATGTCCCCGATTCCGACCCCGGTCCGGAATCCGTAAAGTCACCGAACATGAAGTCCGACGCGCTGCGAGGCCACCTCGACGGGCTCCTGCTGGCCACGCTCGACGGTGGCCGGCTGCACGGTTACGCCATCATCGAGGCGTTGCAGCGGCGCAGCGGCGGCGCGCTCGACCTGCCCACCGGCACCGTCTACCCGGCCCTGCGCCGACTGGAGACGGCCGGTCTGGTCGCCAGCGAGTGGAGCACCGTCGGCGGAAGGCAGCGCCGCACCTACCGGCTCACCCAGGCCGGCCGGCGGGCCCTGGCCGCCGAACGCACCGCGTGGCGCGAGTTCACCACCGCGATCGAAGGCGTGCTGGGAGGTGGACCGTGGCCGGCACAGGCCTGATCGACGACTACGTCACCGCGCTGGACCGGCGGTTGCGCGGCCCGGAGCACGTGAAGGACGACCTGCTCGCCGAAGCGCGCGACAGCCTCCACGACGCCGCCGCCGCGCACCGGGACGACGGGCTCGCCGAGGACGCCGCCCAACGCCGCGCCGTCGCCGAGTTCGGTCCCGTCACCGAGATCGCCCGCGAGTACCAGGGCCTGCTCGGCCTGGCGCACGGCACGCGCACCCTCCGCGCGGTGATGCTGGTCATCCCGCTCGTGCACATCATGTGGGAGCTGAACCGCCGGTTCTGGATCGGCGCCTGGAACGACTTCGACGCCCCGCCGCCCGACTGGTACCTGCTGGTCGCCCGCCTCAACGACACCTCGGCGTGGGTCGTGGCCGGCGTGGCCGTGCTCGCGCTGCTCGTCGGTCGGCGGCTCGCCCGGACGGCGGTCAGCACGGTGACCCTGGCCAGGCTCGCGGGCGTGGTCGCCGTCGGCGCGGTCGCAGTCACCGCGTCCGGCAACGTGGCGATCCTGGCCGCCACCGCCTACCTCGACGCGGCGAGGCTGCTCATGTCGCCACCGGTGGCCGCCGCGACCGTCGTGTCGTTCGTCGTGGTGCTCCGGCTGGCCGTACTCGCCCGCCGGTGTGTGGTGTTCTCGTCGGTGTGACCGGCGGATGTGTCACGATCGTGTCGTGACCTCAGCGCTCATCTACATAGTCGTCATGGCACTCGTGGCGGCCGTGGTGTTCCTGCTGGCCGCGCTGGTGTTCGGGCGCGGCGAGGAACTGGCCCCGCTGCCGCCCGGCGCGTCGCCGACCCGGCTCCCGGCCGAGGACGTGACCCCCGACGACGTGCGCGACCTGAAGTTCCAGCAGGTCCTGCGCGGCTACAAGATGACCGAGGTGGACTGGGTGCTCGAGCGCCTGGCCGGCGAGGTCGAGCGGCTGCGCGGCCGGGTCGACGAGCTGGAGGCCGAGCTGGGGACGAGCCCGCAGCTCGAAGCCGAAGCCGAAGCCGAACCCGAGCGGGTGCTGGAGCCCGAACGTGACCCGGCCTGACCTCGCGCGGTGCCCGTGGGGCGAGAGCACGCCCGACTACGTCGAGTACCACGACACCGAGTGGGGCGTCGAGCTGCACGGCGAGACGGCCATGTTCGAACGCATGTCGCTCGAGTCGTTCCAGTCCGGCCTGTCCTGGATCACCATCCTGCGCAAGCGGGAGAACTTCCGGACCGCGTTCGCGGGCTTCGTGCCCGAGGTGGTGGCGGAGTTCGGGTCGGACGACTTCGACCGGCTGATGGCCGACGCGGGCATCGTCCGCAACCGGGCGAAGATCAACGCGACGATCAACAACGCCCGCGCGATCGCCAAGCTGGACGTGCCGCTGGACGACCTGCTGTGGTCGTTCGCCCCCGAGCACCACGAACGGCCCGCCACGATCGCCGACGTGCCCGCCGTCACACCCGAGTCGAAGGCGATGGCCAAGGAGCTGAAGCGCCGCGGCTTCGTGTTCCTCGGCCCCACCACCTGCTACGCGTTGATGCAGGCCACGGGCATGGTCGACGACCACATCGCGACCTGCTTCCGCGCCACCGCCGCCTCTACCGCCCCGTGAAGCCGGGCTTCCGCTTGGCCACGAACGCGGCGACCGCCTCCCGGTGGTCCGCCGTGGCGCCCGCCTCCGCCTGCGTGCGGGCCTCCACCTCCAGCGCCGCCTCAAGCGCGCCGGTGAACGCCATCGCCTCCTTGATCTTGGCGTAGGCGGTGGTCGGCCCGGCGGCCAGCTTCCGGGCCAGCGCCTGCGCCGTGGACAGCACCTCGGCGTCCGGCACGACCTGGCCCACCAGGCCGATCCGCAACGCCTCCTCCGCGCCCACCGGCTGCGCGAGCAGCATCATCTCCATCGCCCGGCCGTGCCCGATCAGCCGCGGCAGCGTCCAGGACGCGCCCGAATCGGCGGTCAGGCCCACGTTGGCGAACGCCATCAGGAACTTCGCGCCCGCGGCGGCCACCCGCAGGTCGCTCGCGAAGGCCAGCGAGGCGCCCGCACCCGCCGCCATGCCGTTCACGGCCGCGATGACCGGCTTCGGCATGCCCACGATCGCCTTGACCAACGGGTTGTAGTGCTTCTCCACCGTGTTCAGCGGCGCCGGGTCGCCCGCCTCCAGCAGCGCGATGTGCTCCTTCAGGTCCTGACCCGCGCAGAACGCCTTCCCGGCGCCCGTGACGACCACCGCGCGCACCTCGTCGTCCTCGGCCGCCTCGACCACGGCCTCCAGGAACCGCTCCTTCAGCGCCAGCGTGAACGAGTTGAACGACTCGGGCCGGTTGAGCGTGAAGGTGCGAACGCCGTCAGCGTCGTCGATGAGGAGTTCGGACACGGGGGACCTCCGGTCAGTGATGGGCAAGGCTGTCGTCGACGAACGCGGCCACCGCGGGCGCGAGGCGGTTGGTGTGCCGGTCGAAGAACTCGGCCGCGTCGGTGCCCGGCCAGTCGGCGGGCAGCAGCTCGCGCGGCAGGCCGGGATCGCGGAACAGGAACTTGCGCCAGGCGTGCAGGAACCGCTGCGACGCCGCGAACGCCTCGGCCGGCGACGTACCGTCCACAGCGGACACCAAGGGCTCCCACTCGGCCACGAACCGGGCGTAGTCGCGCCCCAGCGTCGCCAGGTCCCACGCGCGTGCCGCCAGCTCCGCCGGGTCGCCCTCGTGCTCGCCGAGGAACGTGCTCGCCCGCACACCCTCGCCGGCCAGCACGTCCGCGAGTTCCGGGGAGGGGCGCGGTGCGATCCACGTCACCGGGCCGAGCGCGCCGTAGCCGAGCAGTTGCAGCGAGGAGGCGAGCCGGTCGCGTGCCTCCCGGGCGGGCAGCTCCTCCAGCACCACCACGTGCCACCGACCGTCCCAGGTGGACGGCCGGGTGCGGTAGATGCGGGCCGCCGCCTCGTCCAGCCGCCGTTCCGCGCGGGGTGTCATCGCGTAGCCGGGGCCGTCCGGCAGGCGGACGGGTTCGAGCCAGCCCTGCCGGACCGTGCGCGACACGGCGGTGCGCACGGCGGGCGCGGCGAAGTCCAGCGGCTCCAGCAACCGGACGAGCGCGGCGATCGTCGCGGCGCCACCCCGCTCGCGGAGGTGGCCACCGTAGACGTCGAAGAGCGCGGAACGGGCTCGCACGAGAGCCGAGTCTGTCAGGGCGACCCCGCGACACGCCACAGAGCCGTAAAGGGTCACGACCGGGTGACGATCGGCGGTGGGTACGAAAGTCGTTGGGGCACGGTGATCCTGGCTGTGGTCGGCGGCTTCGTGAAGATCGCCAACTGGCACCCGGCGGGCCGGAAAGATCGGTTCGGTTTCGCTGCCGAGTCCGCATAGGGGAGAATGGGTCCCGTATCCGGCCCTGGTCGGACGGGGAAGATGTTGACGGAGGGAGCACGCGATGGCGGCCATGAAGCCCCGGACCGGCGACGGTCCCCTCGAGGTGACCAAGGAGGGGCGTGGCATCGTGATGCGCGTTCCGCTCGAGGGTGGTGGGCGCCTCGTCGTCGAGATGTCGGCGGATGAGGCCAACGCCCTGGGCGATGCCCTCAAGGCAGCCGCCGGCTGACCAGCCGGACCGAGAAAGCGTCGAGGCCCCGGTTTCCACTGTGGAACCGGGGCATCGCTACGTCACGACGCGCCCGGTCACCCGGGCTTGACAGATCTTGTTCTTGACCGGCCTTGACACCCGTTTATCGGCCTTTATTCGACTTTTTGACCCGTTTTTCGCCCCTGTTCGGCCCTTCGGAGGTCTTCCGTGCGAGCACCCCTGCCCACCCCGCTGGTCACCGTCGAGGTGGCCGACACCCTCCGGCGAGGTGTGCCCGCGGTGCTCGTCGCGTTCCCCGGCGACCCGGTCCGGCTCGGGCCGGGCGCGGAGGACCTGGACGTGGACGTGGCCGAGGTGAGTGGCAAGGCGGGGGCGACGTCCAGGCAGGGGCGGACGTGGGTGGTGGGGGTTGGTGACGGTGCGCCGGGTGACTGGCGCAAGGCGGGGGCGTCGCTGGTGCGGGCGCTGCACGCCGACGCGGAGAAGTCCGGTGGGACGACGTTCGACGTGCGGTTGCCGGAGGACGTGACAGCGGGTGCGGTGGCGGCGTTCACGCTGGGTGCGGCGGTGGGCGGGTACCGGTTCAAGGTGACCGGGGAGGAACCGCCCAAGCGGGTGAAGTCGATGCGCCTGGTGGCCGGGGATCCGGCGTTCGCGGAGGTCGTGCGGAAGGCGAACACGCTGGCGGCGGCGACGTCGTTCAGCCGTGATCTGGCGAACATGCCGTCAAATGTGAAGGATCCGTCCTGGCTGGCCGCGGCGGCGGTGAAGGCCGGGCGTGCGGTGCCGGGGCTCCAGGTGGAGGTCCGGGACGAGAAGTGGCTGGCCGAGCAGCGGTTCGGCGGTGTGCTGGCCGTGGGCGGCGGTTCGGCGCGTCCGCCCAGGTTCATCGAGCTGACGTGGCCGGGGACGGACGCCGGCCAGCCGCACCTGGTGCTGGTGGGCAAGGGCATCACGTTCGACACCGGTGGGATCTCGATCAAGCCGGCCGACGGCATGCACCTGATGCGCACGGACATGTCCGGCGGCGCGGCCGTGATCGCGGCCCTGGTGGGCATCGCCAAGCAGAGCCTGCCCGTTCGAGTGACAGGCCTCGTGCCCGCCGCCGAGAACCACGTGTCCGGCACGGCCTACCGACCGGGTGACGTGATCACCCAATACGGTGGAATCACCACCGAGGTGACGAACACCGACGCCGAAGGCAGGATCGTCCTGGCAGACGCCCTCGCCTATGCCGTTCGCAACCTGAAGCCGGACGTTCTGGTGGATGTCGCCACCCTGACCGGTGCGATGAAGGTGTCGCTGGGTCTGCGCACCGGTGGCCTGTTCGCCACGGACGACGACCTGGCGGCCCGCGTTGCGGAGGCCGGGGTGGAGGTCGGCGAGCGCTGGTGGCGCATGCCGTTGTTGGAGGACTTGGCGGAGGACGTCCGGAGCGACATCGCCGATGTGCGGCAGTGCCCGCCGGGGCCGGGTGGGATTACGGCGGCGCTGTTCCTGCGCGAGTTCACCGGCAATGTTCCGTGGGCGCACCTGGACATCGCCGGTCCGGCGCGGGCGGACAAGGTGTACGACGAGGTGGTGGCAGGCGCGACGGGCTTCGCCGCGCGGACCCTGATAGAACTGGCCGAGACCTACGCCCGCACGCAGGCCTCGGCGAACACGATCGGGTGATCATGGCCCGAAAATGTACGGAAACACCGTTACGGTCCCTCGGTTGAAACGAGGAACCCAACCCGCCGACCACCGCCATCCTGGACATCGCCAGCCCCACCACCACCAGCCCCACCACCACCAGCCTCACCACCACCAGCCTCACCACCACCAGCCGCACCACCGCTCCGAGCCACCGGGAACCCCCGCACGATGAGCAGGACTCCCAAGGCGATCTCGAAGAGCCCACCGGGAACGGCCAGCACCACGCCCACCCCGTACCCGAACACTTCGAGAACGGCACCGACCAGGAAGACGGCGTACCCGGCCAGTCCCCAGACCGCCATGAAGCGCGGCACCAGTCGCGCGCGGAACAGGACTCGGCAGAACACCACGCCGACGATCGCGACGGACATCATCGCGATCTGGTAGCTGTAGTGGTTGCCGGCCACCACGACCCGCGCCACCCCGGCCAGCGCCGATCCGGCGTCTGACCCCGCGTCGGACCCGGCCGCGCCAGCCGCGCCGCCCGCGCTCGCGTGCTCCCGGGCGAGCGGCACCAGGAGCAGCAGGAAGACGACCCCGACCGCCAGCAGCGCCGCCTCCACCGCGCGGCCGATCAGGTAGGCCTGCGCGGAGATCTCGCTGTGCGGCTTCAGGACGGGGAACGCCAGCACGCCGATGCCGACGACGGCGGCCGAGTTGATCAACATCAACAGCGCACCCGCCGCGATCCGCGTCGGGTTGTCGGCGACGTCGGCCAGGTAGTCGGCCAGGTAGTCGGGCAGGTAGTCGGGCAGGTCGCCGCTGCCGCCTCCCGACTCCGCGCCGATCAGGGCGCCGCCTCCGGCGTATGCGACGAACGCCAGCAGGAACAAGGCGCCCATGGTTCGTCCGATGGCTCTCGATGACATGGATCTTCCCTCCATCGCGGGCGATCGGGCCCGTTCCCGTACTTAGTAAGGCGCACGGTAACGTACTAAGTACGAACATGTCACCCGATCGTGTGGCCCAATGGTGTGATCCAGTCGTGTTGCCAGTCGTGTTGCCCAGTGAGGAGTCCGGATGTCCGACCACGTCAGCGACCGAGCACGGGGCGGCCGGGTAGGAGATGGCCGGGCGGCGCTCAGTCGGGAACGGGTGCTGCGCGCCGCCGTCGCGATCGTCGACGCGGGAGGCCTCGGGTCGCTGACGATGCGCTCGCTCGCGGGCGAGTTGGGGGTCAAGCCGATGTCCCTCTACCACCACGTGGCCAACAAGGACGAGATCCTGGACGGGATCGTCGACCTCGTCTTCAGCCAGATCGAGTTGCCCTCACCCGGCGGCGACTGGCGCCGGGAGATGCACCGGCGGGCGACCTCGGCGCGCGAGGTGCTCGGACGCCACCCGTGGGCGATCGGGCTGCTGGAGTCGCGGGCCACCCCCGGCCCCGCGACGCTGCGACACCACAACGCGACGATCGGCACCCTGCGCCGAGGCGGCTTCACGGTGGCGATGACCGCCCACGCCTACGCCCTGCTCGACAGCTACGTGTACGGGTTCGCCGTCCAAGAGGCCGCGCTGCCCTTCCACGGCCCCGACACCGCCGCCGAAGTCACCGAAAACATCGCCCAGCAGCTCTCCGCCGACGACTACCCGTACCTGCTGGAGATGGCGACCGACCACGTCCTCCAACCCGGCAACGACTTCGCCGACGAGTTCGAGTTCGGCCTCGGCGTGATCCTCGACGCCCTCGCCAGGTGGATTCCCGAGGGCGGGGCACCGGGTGGAGCGGGTGCTCAGACGCCCAGCGCGTGATCGCGGAACGCGCGGACAGCCGGTGGGAGAGGGATGTCGGCCACCCAGACCAGGGCGATTTCCCGTGCCGCGCGGGGATTCAGCGGGATTTCCGGGAGGCCGGACGGGGAGTCGGCGTGGGGGAGGAGCGCTACGCCCAGGCCCGCCGCGACGAGGCCCCGGACGGTTTCGGTTTCCTGGCCTTCGAAGGCCAGGGTGGGGGTGAACCCGGCTTCGGCGCACAGGTCGTCGGTGATCTGCCGCAGGCCGTAACCCGGTTCCAGGCCGACGAAGTCCTCGCCCGCCAGCTCCGCCACCCGCACCGACGGGCGACCGGCCAGTCGGTGGCCCGGCGGGACCACCAGGATCAGCTCTTCCTCGCGGAGAACGGCGTGGGCGAACGTGGCGTCGGTGGGCGGCGGCGAGACCAGGGCCAGGTCCACCACGCCGTTGACCAGGTGGTTCAGGATGTCCTGGCGTGAGTTCTGGACCAGGCGGAATCGCACTGACGGGTGGGACTCGCGGAAGCCGCTGACCAGGGCCGGGACCACCGACCTGCCCAACAGGTGGAGGAAGCCCAGCGCTACCTGGCCGCGTTCGGGTGAAACCTCCTCGGCGGCGGCACGGTGGCCGGCTTCCAGGGTCGCCAGCGCGCGGTCCGCTGCCTCGCACAGCAGTCGGCCCGCCCTGGTCAGGCGTACTCGCCGGCCGGATCTCACTACCACCGGCGCACCCAGCGACGTGCCCAGCGCGGCCAACCACCGGCTCACCGTGGGCTGCGGCACGCCTACGGACTCGGCGGCGTGCGTGACGTGCTCGTCCGCGGCCAACGCCCGCAGCACGGCCAGTCTGGGCACCAATTCATCCATCACAGCATCGATTGTGGCAAACCACCGTATTGGACGCATGGATTAGCGTCGTAGACGTGCCCAGTCGCCGTGTTCCGAGCCGCCTCACCACCTCCGTCGCCGCAACCGGACTGGCCACGTTCGCCCTGCTCTACGCGCCGCAGTCGGTGTTGCCCGACATCGCGGCCGAATTCCGCCTCACCCCGGCCGAAGCCTCGCTCACCGTCAGCGCCGCAACGGGCGCCTTGGCTCTCGCGGTCATCCCGATGGCCGCCCTCGCCGACCGCGTCGGCCGACGTCGGGTGATCATCTGGTCAGTTCTCACGGCCGCCGTCCTGGGCCTGCTCCTGCCGCTGGCCCCGACGTACGAAACACTCCTGGCCGCCCGGGCCCTGCAAGGCATCGCCACGGCGGGCGTCCCGGCGACGGCCATGGCATTCCTGGCCCAGGAAGCGAACAAGACGCAGGTCGGCGCGGCCATCGGCGCGTTGGTCGCGGGCAACAGCGCGGGCGGGATGCTCGGGCGGCTCATCACCGGACTGACCACCGACGGCACGTCGTGGCGCACCGCCCTGGCCATCGCCGGCGCGTTCGGCGCGGCCTGCGCGATCACCGCCGCCCTCCTTCTCCCGAAGGGCCGCGACACCGAACGCCGGCCGAGCGCGCTCAAGGGCGCCCTCACCGACCGGGTCCTGCTCTGCCAGTACGCGATCGCGGTCCTCGCGGTGGCGGCGTTCATCTCCGTCTTCAACGTCATCGGCTTCCGCCTCACCACCGACCTGGGCCTGTCCACGGGCATCGCCGCGCTGGCCTACCTCGCGTACGCGGCGGGCAGCACGTCGGCCACTGCGGGCCGCCTCGCGGACCGGCACGGGCGCGCCCGCGTCACGCTCGCCGGGCTGGCCGTCGCCGCCGTGGGAGCCGCGATCACCCTGCCGGACAACCTGATCACCATCGCCGTCGGACTCACCCTGTTCACCGGCGGCTTCTTCGCCGCCCACGCCGTGGCGAGCGGCTGGGTGGGGGCGCGAGCTCCGGAGCACGTCCGGGGGCAGGCGTCGGGCGTCTACCTGTTCGCGTTCTACGTCGGCAGCAGCACCGGCGGCACGGCGGGCAGCGCCGCGTACCAGGCGCACGGCTGGACCGGCCTGGTCGTCCTGATCACGGTGTGGCTGGCGTTGGCGGCGGCAGCGGTTGTCACCGCGCACAGGGTCCAGAGGTCGGAGAGCGGTCAGAAGTCGAGTGGCACCTCCACCGCAGCGCCACCGGTGACCGCGACCGTGCCGAGCTGCGGCAACGTCACCGTCCCAGGCGCCACCGAGAACGTCACCGACCGCACGTCCTCCGGCACCTCGTACACGCCGGCCACCGGGAACGTCTCACCGCCGTAGCGGGCGCCGACCTGCCGCGCCACCTTCCCGTCGGGCAGCACCACGGTCAGCAGACCGGCCGTCTGCCACGACCCGACCACGGTCGGCACCCCGTGCCCCCTGAACCGCAGCTCCAGCAGCGCCGTCCCGGGCTCGGCCGTGGCCAGCTCGTACTGCCCCTCGGACCACACCGGCCGCTGCCGCCCCAACCGCGCCCGGACCACCTCCAGCGACCCGACCTGCTCGGGCGCACCCACCGACACGGGCGTCGACACCGACATCGTCTCCGGCCCGGGAGCACGCCTCAGCACCGCTGGAGCATCGCCGACCACCTGCCCGGACGGCACCGCGACCCGCTGCTCCAGCGACTTCGCCCCCACGGTGTTGAGCACCAGCGCCTCCGGACCACCCGCGCCCGGACCACCCGCGACCGGCACCGTGTAGACGATCAGCACCGTCCCGTCGTCCGGTAACCGGTCCGCCGGCAACGGGTGCCGCCGCCCCGGCACGTCGAGCGCCGGCTCCGGCGGCTGAGGCAGCCAGCGGTGCCACGGCGTCTGCCGGAACGCCAAGTCCGTCTCGCCGTGCCGCAGCACCCGCAGCCGCAGCACCCGCAACGCCACCCCGTGCTCGGCCCGCAGATCGCCCTCCGCCGTCGGCCACACCGCCGGGGACGAGTAGCCCGTCACCTGGAGTTCGAGCTGGTCGTCCCGCACCGTCGCGGACGCCGGGTCGAGCGCCTGGCCCTCGTCCGGCAGCACGGCCAGGAAGTCGGGCCCGGCATTGCCGACGCCCTGGTCGGCCGTCGTCACCCGCCCGTCGGTGCGCACCAGCTTCCCCACCGGCGTGCTCCGCGAGCCCTGCGCGGGCACCTGGGGCGGTTGGACCTCCAGCCGGATCCCGGCCCCGGTCCGCTCGACCTCCTTCAACGGCACCGGCACCCAGTCGGTGGCGGCGGCCGTGCCCGGCACCTGCACGGGACCGCACCACAACCGGGTGTCGACCTCGAACGCCGGTCCCGTCCGGGCGAACCAGCAGCTCACCGCGTCGGTGCCGGTCCGGGCCACGTACCCGAACGACAACGTGTAGCTCAGCTCGGCCTCGGCCCGCGCCTGCAAGCCGGGCGCGTCCAACACCGCGCTTCCGCCCATGGTCAACCCGACCTGCTCGGCGCTGAACGCGGGTGTCGCGCACCCACCGGCCACCAACGCGAGCACGAGCACGAGCCACCGCATGTTGCCCCCCAGTAGTCCCCTCTACTGGTTACATGCGATGGCGGGACTGTGGGGTTGCCAGATATTCATGTGACGGGTGTCACATGGATGGGATCATGCTCCCAAGGCGGCCCGGTACACGGCCACGGTCTGCTCGGCCACCGTCGTCCACGAGAACTCCTCCACCGCCCGCTCCCGCCCCGCCGCGCCGAACGCCGCCGCCCGCTCCGGAGAGCCCAGCACCTCGTTCACCGCGTCGGCCAACCCGACCCGGTACGCCTCGATGTCCTTCTCGTCGTAGTGCACGAGCAGCCCGGTCCGCCCGTGGTCCACGACCTCCGGGATGCCGCCGACGTCGGACGCCACCACGGCCGTCCCGCACGCCATCGCCTCCAGGTTCACGATCCCCAGCGGCTCGTACACCGACGGGCACACGAACACCGTCGAACGGCTCAGGATCTGCCGCACCTCGGCCGGCTGGAGCATCTCCCGGATCCAGAACACCCCCGGCCGCGCCGCCGCCAGCTCCGCCACCGCGAGCCGCGTCTCCTCCGCGATCTCCGGTGTGTCCGGCGCGCCCGCGCACAGCACGATCTGCGCGTCCGACGAGATCCGGTGCGCGGCGGCGACCAGGTGCCCGACGCCCTTCTGCCTGGTGATCCGCCCCACGAACGTCACGAGCGGCCGGTCCGGGTCGATCCCGTGCCGGACCAGCGCGTCGGTCTCGGAAACCGGGTGGTAAGCCGTCGTGTCGATCCCGTTGCGCACCACGTGCACCCGCGCCGGGTCCAACGCCGGGTAGCAGTCCAGCACGTCGGTCCGCATGCCCTGGCTGACCGCGATCACCGCGTCCGCCGCCTCGTACGCGGTCCGCTCCACCCACGACGAGATCCGGTAGCCGCCACCCAGCTGCTCGGCCTTCCACGGACGGCGCGGCTCCAACGAGTGCGCGGTCACCACGTGCGGGATGCCGTGCAGCAGTTTGGCCAGGTGACCGGCCATGTTGGCGTACCAGGTGTGCGAGTGCGCGAGCTGCGCCCCGCCCAGCGCGGCGGCCATCTCCAGGTCCACCGAGAGGGTCGCCAACGCGGCGTTCGCCTGCTCCAGCCCGTGCGCCGGGTTGTGCGCCTTGGCGTCCGCGCGCGGCCCGCCGAAGGCGTGCACGTCCACGTCGACCAGTTCGCGCAGTCTCGGCACCAGGAAACCGACGTGCACCCCCGCCCCGCCGTAGACCTCCGGCGGGTACTCCCGTGTCAGCAGTCCAATTCGCACGCCGCTCACCGTAACCCCGGCGCGGGGGCAGCCGGGTGAACCGGGCGAGTCCGTCTTACTTCGCCGTTGGTGGGCCGGTGCTCACCCGGTTAGTGTCGCTGCTGTGAAAGGGCAACCGCATGTTCTAGGAATTGTCCTCGCCGGTGGCGAAGGCAAACGGTTGTGGCCGTTGACCGCCGACCGGGCAAAGCCGGCGGTGCCCTTCGGCGGTAACTACCGGTTGGTGGACTTCGTGCTGTCCAACCTGGTGAACGCGGGTTTCGTGAAGCTCTGCGTGCTCACCCAGTACAAATCCCATTCCCTGGACCGGCACATCTCGACCACGTGGCGGCTGTCCAACGTGCTCGGCCAGTACGTCACGCCGGTGCCGGCGCAGCAGCGGCTCGGGCCGCGCTGGTACACCGGCAGCGCGGACGCGATCTTCCAGTCGCTGAACCTCGTCAACGACGAGCGGCCGGAGCACGTGATCGTCTTCGGCGCGGACCACGTCTACCGGATGGACCCGGGCCAGATGGTGGACCAGCACGTCCGGACCGGCGCGGGCGTCACCGTCGCGGGCATCCGGGTGCCGCGCGCCGAGGCCAAGGCGTTCGGGTGCATCGACTCCGACGAGTCCGGGCTGATCACCCGGTTCCTGGAGAAGCCGTCGGACCCGCCGCACGTGCCGGGCGACCCGGAGGTCACGTTCGCGTCGATGGGCAACTACGTGTTCACCACGGAGGCGCTGCTGGAGTCGTTGCGGGCGGACGCGGCCAATCCCGACTCGGACCACGACATGGGCGGCGACATCATCCCGATGCTCGTCGGCCAGGGGCGCGCGCACGTCTACGACTTCGCCGACAACGACGTGCCGGGCGAGACCGACCGGGACCGCGGGTACTGGCGCGACGTGGGGACGATCGACGCGTACTACGAGGCGCACATGGACCTCGTGTCGGTGCGGCCGGTGTTCAACCTCTACAACCAGGCGTGGCCGATCCGGACGGCGACGCCGCCGTTGCCGCCGGCGAAGTTCATCGCGGGCGGTAGCGCGGAGGACTCGATGGTGGGGCCGGGGTCGATCATCTCCGGCACGATCCACGGGTCGGTGATCAGTTCGGACGTGGTGGTGGAGTCCGGGTCGGTGGTGCAGGGGAGCGTGCTGCTGCCGGGGGTGCGGATCGGGCGCGGGGCGGTGGTGCGGCGGGCGATCCTGGACAAGAACGTGGTGGTGCCCGACGGTGCGCTGATCGGGGTGGACCCGACGACGGACCGGCAGCGCTACACCGTGTCGTCCGGTGGCGTGACCGTGCTCGGGAAGGGCGTCACGGCGGACTGAGGTGGGCGACTGGGCCGGGGCGACTGGGCAAGGGCCGACCGAGCCCACGACCGACCGAGCCCACGACCGACCGACCAGGACGTAGACATGGACGAACAACTCGGCAACCCGCGGCATGGCACCCGGCTTTCGCGGCGATGATCAGGCGTCGACAACTTGATCTATCTGCCACGAAGGCCTCCCCACGTCAAGATCAGCGCATAGCGCGCTTCAGCCGCTCGAGAGGAACCCCCGGACGAGGTCGGCGAACTGGTCGGGGGCGTCGTGGTGCACGACATGGCCAGTGGGCAACTCGGCCAAGCGCGCACAGCCTGCGCGGCGGGCGATCATCTGCTGGGCGTGCCCGGCGGACAGTTCGTCGCTGCGGGCCCCGCGGACCAGCAGGGTCGGGCAGGCCACCGCCGCCCAGTCATCCCAGTGGTCGCCATTGAGCGCTTTCTGGGACCGCACGGTGTGGTCGATGTCGAAGGAGAACCCCCAGCCGTCGCGCCGGCGGCGGAACGAGCCCGCCAGGTATGGGGCGGCCGGACCGGTGGCCGCCGCCAGGGCCTCGCGCGTGGGGGCGCGGCGTGGCAGCCGCAGGGTGAACCCCCAGTCACAGTCCACCACCGCGCCGATGTCCTCGACGATCAAGGCCGTGACCTGGCCGGGATGCCGGGCGGCGTACTGGTAGGCGTTGACCCCGCCCAGCGAATGGCCCAGCACCGCCGCCGGGCCAACGCCCACATGGCGATGGAACGCCGCGACATCGGCGACATAGCCGTCGCGCCCGTAAGCCGGGGCGCGGTCGGACTCACCATGCCCACGCTGGTCCAACGCGAGCACCCGCCACCGCGGGCCCAACGCCTCGGCCAGCGGCGCGAACACGGACGCCTCGTTGTAATGCCCATGCAAGGCCAACAGTGGAGCGCCCCGCCCTCCGTAGTCCAGAAACGACAACCGCCGCCCTTCGGCTGTGAAGAATCCACGCACGACCCGCACCCTAAAACACCACACCGACATCCCAGTCCGCACGCCAGTCCGCACGCTGCCCATGCCAACATCAACCCGCATAACGCGCCTGAGGCCTCGCCCGTTGAGTTGTCCACAACCAGCTGGGTCATCCACAACCGAGCTCTGATCGCGCGCAATCGCCGGCCACAGCCGGCAAGATCAAAGCAGGGGTCCCCTTGGCGCGAGGACCCCTGCGAAGCTGTTGCCGGGTTGCCGGGTTGCCGGGTTGCCGGGTTGCCGGGTTGCCGGGTTGCCGGGTTGCCGGGTTGCCGGGTTGCCGGGTTGGCCGGTTGTCGGGTCGCCGAGCCGTCCACGTCGAGCGCGTCAGAACCCGTGTCCGGGTCCGGGCGTGTCGACCGACCACTACGGCCAAACCAGACCGGTCACGCCGGCAGGCGAGCCCTCAGCCGACCTTCAGCCGACCTTCGCCGCCACGAGCAGGCCGTCGCCCAAAGGCAGGATCACGGGCACCAGCCGGTCGTCGTCCCGCACCGCCCGCGCCACCTCCCGCATCGCCACCGTGTCCGGATCCCGGTGCGCCGGATCGACCACCCGCCCGTGCCACAGCACGTTGTCGAACGCGAGCACCCCACCCGGACGCAGCAGCCGCACGCCCTCCTCCAGGTACCTCGGGTACTCGGACTTGGCCGCGTCCACGAACACCAGGTCGTACGCGCCGTCGGTCAACCGGGGCAGCACCTCCAGCGCCCGGCCCATGATCAGACGGGTGCGGGACACCGCGATCCCCGCCTCCGCGAACGCCAGCCGCGCCGCCCGCTGGTGCTCCGGCTCCACGTCGATCGACGTCAGCACCCCGGCCGCCGGCATGCCGCTGAGCAGGTACAACGCGCCGACCCCGGCACCGGTGCCGATCTCGACCACGGCCTTGGCCTGCAACGCCGCGGCGAGGAACCGCAACGCCGCCCCGCCGCCGGACCCGATCGGCACGCACCCCAACTCGACGCCACGAGCCCTGGCGGCCGTGACCACGGCGTCCTCGGGCAGGTAGCGCTCCACGTACTCGCGCGTCGGCGCATCCACAGCACGAAGGCTAACGCCGCCGGCGGCAATTCGGGTGAATCTTGCGGCCGATCGGGATTCTCAGGCTGCTCTCAGCCGACTCTCACGATGGTTATAAGAGGACCCGTCAGGCTGGGCACATCGCAAGACCAGCAGGACCAACGGGGAACACGCCGGCCCGGCCGCGCGTTGAACCGTGCAGCAGGGCAGCCAGCCCAGTGGAGGTGCTTAACCGCCCGATGCCAAAGCAGCCGACCGCCGCACTGACCGCGCCCATCGACGACGTGGAGTGGATCCCGCCCTCGTGGGACGAAGTGGTGCGCGAACACGCAGACCGGGTGTACCGGCTGGCCTACCGCCTCACCGGCAACCAGCACGACGCCGAAGACCTCACCCAGGAGACGTTCATCCGGGTGTTCCGCTCTCTCGCGTCGTACAAGCCCGGCACGTTCGAGGGCTGGCTGCACCGCATCACCACGAACCTCTTCCTCGACATGGCCCGCCGCCGCTCCCGCGTGCGCATGGAGGCCCTGCCGGACGAGACCGACCGCATCCCGGGCGACGACCCGACCCCGGAGGAGATCTACGCCGACACGCACCTCGACCCGGAACTGCAGGCCGCGCTCGACGAGCTGCCGCCCGAGTTCCGCGCCGCCGTGGTGCTGTGTGACGTGGAAGGTCTCTCCTATGAGGAGATCGGCGCCACTCTCGGCGTCAAACTCGGTACCGTGAGGAGCAGGATCCACCGGGGCCGCCAGGCCCTGCGGGTCGCACTCGAACGCCGTCGGGGTCTCGTCCAGGAGGACTCTGCATGACCGACCTGCGAGGTTGGCAACTGCCCGAGCAGCACCTGCTGCCCGACGCGGTCGTCGCCTTCGTCGACGGCGAGCTGTCCGCCTCGGCGCACTCCAGGGCGTCCGCGCACTTGGCGCGCTGCCCGTTCTGCGCCGCCGAGGCGTACTCCCAGCAGCAGGCCCGTTCCGCGGTGCGCGCCGCCGACGCGCCGTGCGCCCCCGCCGGGCTCCTGGCCAGGCTGGGCGCGATCCCGCAGGAAGTGGAGCTGCCCAGCGCGCCGGACGGCCTCGCGGTCACGGAGGACGGCCAGCTCGTCACCGTGCAGCGGCCCGACCGGGTCGCGTTCGGCGGCGGTCCCGTGTTGGGCCAGAGCCGCCCTTTCGGGACAGGCGGCGCAAGCCGCTTCGGAGGTAGGCGGGCCCGCCACGGTGCGGGTGTCGTCGTCTCCGGCCTCATGCTCGGCGCCCTCGTGCTCGTCGCACCCGGCAGCGAGGACACCTCGCCGCCGCCCGCTCAGGGCAACACCCCGGAGCCCACGCCGGCCGTCGCGCCGTCGCTGGCGGGCACCAGCCACCAGCAGATGGGCGTGCTGCGCCCCGTGGTGGACCCCGGCCTCGGCCGCTGACCCCCAGCAGCCTGACCGAGCAGGCTGACCCCAGCAGGCCCACGCGAGCAGGCTGACCCTGAGCAGGTTGACCCCAGCCGGCCCGCCCCAGCAGGTTGACCCCAGCCGGCCCGCCCCAGCAGGTTGACCCCAGCCGGCCCGCCCGAACCTGCCACCCACCCGAGCCGAACCGGCCGATGAGGCCCACTGACGGCAACTTCACCGGTAACCGGGCACGATTGACCCCGGACGACCATGGTGTGACGACGTGCGGGGAGCGATGAGCGAGCCAGAGCAGGGCAACGGGATCCCCCGGTCGGGCATTGACGACGGGGCGAACCGCAGGCTCGCACCCCGCCCGCTCAACCGCCCGCCGGTCGACTCCGGCCAGGCGGCCGTGTTCGGCAGGCCGCAGGGCGTTCCGGGCGCGTTCTCCGCCGACCGGCCGAGCCTCAACGGCAACGGCGCCGTCCAGTTCGCGCCACCGCCGCCGGAAGCGCTGTCCACGGCGTTCGGCCGGCCCCAAGGCGACCCGGACACCCGCTTGCAGCGCCCGCCCGTCGACCTGAACGGCGAGCCCGAGGTCGAGCCCGTCTTCTGGGAGGGCAAGCCGGCGGGTGACGCCTGGCGCGACCCGGCCGCGTCGGCCGTCATCGGCCCGCCCGCGGTCACCGAGCAGCCCGACACCGAGACCAAGCCCGAGTCGCCGGCCGGTCCGCAGCTCAGCATCCCCGAACTCCTGTTCGGTCGACGCGTGAAGCCGATGGCCCTGGTCCTGCTGATGGTGGCCGCACTCCTGATCGGCACGGGCGGCGGTGTGGTCGGGTGGCTGCTCGGCCGCGTCGGCAACCCGCTCACCGACGGCGGCGTCACGCTCGCCGAGGTCAAGCCCGGCAAGGAACGCCCGGTCGGCTCGGTCGCCGACATCGCCCAACGCGTCACGCCCAGCGTCGTGTCGATCGAGTTCAAGGGCGCCAACGTGGCCGGCGTCGGCTCCGGCGTGGTGATCGACGGCGAAGGCTACGTGCTGACCAACGACCACGTGGTCGCACCGGCCGTGCAGGACACGTCCGCGAAGCTGACCGTCGTCTTCACGGACGGCAAGAGGGCCGTGGCGCAGGTCGTCGGCCGCGACTCCAAGACCGACCTCGCGGTGATCAAGGTCGAGGTGGACAACCCGACCGTGCTCCAGTTCGGCGACTCGGACGCGTTGGCCGTCGGCGACACCGTGCTGGCCATCGGCTCGCCGCTGTCCCTGTCGAACACCGTGACGGAGGGCATCGTCAGCGCCCTGCACCGCCCTGTGACGGCGGCCGGTGACAACGGCGGCCCGCAGATCACCTACGACGCGATCCAGACCGACGCGGCCATCAACCCCGGCAACTCGGGCGGCGCGCTGGTCGACTCGTCCGGCGCGCTGGTGGGCATCAACTCGTCGATCCGGACCGAGACCGGCGGCTCGGTCGGCCTCGGCTTCGCCATCTCCGGCAACTACGCGCGCAAGGTGTCGCAGGCCCTCATCCGCGACGGCGAGGTCAAGCACGCCGACATGAACATCAACGTGCGGTCGGCGTCGGCGGAGACGGCGGAAGGCGCGCAGGTGCAGAACGTCCCCGAAGGCGGCGCCGCCGACGCGGCCGGCATCGAGGAGGGCGACGTGATCACCCGCGTCGGCGACCGGATGGTGCGCAACGCCGCGGAGTTGACCGTCGCGGTAAGGAACCATGAAATCGGCGAGACGGTGCCGGTCGTGCTGGCCAGGCAGGGCCGAGAGCTGACCGTGCAGGTCACACTGCGGTCCGACTGACGGCTACGCTGGCAGCCAGGGCCAGGGCGCGGAAGGTGGGGCACGCGGGTGTTCGACAGCATCGGTTGGGTTGAAATCCTGCTCATCATCGTCGCGGGCCTGTTCATCCTCGGCCCGGAACGACTGCCGGCGGCGGCCGGCTGGGTCGGCAAGACGATCCGCCAGGTCCGCGACTACGCGACCGGCGCGCGCGAGCAGTTGAAGCAGGAGATGGGACCGGAGTTCGAGCAGCTGCGCAAGCCGCTGGAAGACCTGCGGGAACTGCGGAACTTCGACCCGAAGCGCGCCATCACCAAGCACCTGTGGGACGACGACCCGGCCGACAAGCCGAACGGCCACCCGGTCACGCCCCAGCCGGCCGTGGACCGCGAACGTCCCCTGGCCCAGGGCGAGCGCCCGCCGTTCGACCCCGACGCCACCTGACCCCGACGCCACCTGATCCCGACGCCACATGGCCCGGACGCCACCTGACCGGACGCCACCTGACGCGGTCCGCGCGGGACGAGCACTCCTGTTGACGCAACCCACCGGTTTCTATAATATGGCAACTGACCGGTTGCTACTTGGTGGAGGCTTGACATGGGTTTTCCTGACCGCATCGAACGGACCGTGGACATCACCCGCCCCCCGCGCGACGTCTGGGCGGCGCTGACCACGGCCGAGGGCCTGGGCACCTGGTTGGGCAACCGCACGGCGACGATCGACCTCCGTCCGGGCGGGTTGGCCAACGTCGAGTGGACCGACGGCAACTCGGCCACGCTCAGGGTCGAACGGGTCGAGGAGCCGACGTCGTTCGCCTTCACCTGGAGCATCCACGGCATGCCCGAGGACGACCTCCGCCGCACCTACGTCGAGTTCACCCTCGAACCGGTCGGCACGGGCACCCGGCTGAAGGTCGTCGAGTCCGGTTTCGCCCAGCTGCCCGAGGACCGCCACGGCAAGTCGTTCGAGGCACACAGCGCCGGGTGGACGCACGAGCTGGGTGAACTCGTCGACTACGTCGATGCCGCCTGACGACACCGAGGCGGTCGCCGAACGGGTCTTCACCGCCCTGGCGGACCCGACCCGGCGCTCGATCCTGTCCACCCTCGCCGCCGCGGGCCCGGCCACGGCCACGGACCTGGCCGCCCGCCTGCCGATCAGCCGGCAGGCGATCGCCAAACACCTGGCGCTGCTGTCCGACGCCGGCCTGGTCACGGCCGAACAGGGCGAGCGGCGCCGGGTGCGCTACCGGGTGCGCTCCGCGCCCATGCGCGTCGCGCAGCAGTTCCTCGCATTGCTGGCCCGCGACTGGGACAGCACACTCGATGCGCTGAAGGACCACCTCGAACGGAACTCCGCCGTGCCCATGGCGGATCAACCCGAATAGAACCGAGGACCTCATGTCTGATCAAGCACCCACGACGATGAAGACGCCCCCGATCGTCACGCCGCAGGAGTGGGAGGAGGCGCGCGAACGGTTGCTGGTGAAGGAGAAGGAGCTCACCCGCGCCCGTGACGCGATGGCCGCGCAGCGCCGGCGGATGCCGTGGATGGAGGTGGAGAAGCAGTACGAGTTCGACGGACCAGAGGGCAAGGTGAGCCTGCTCGACCTCTTCGAGGGCCGTCGTCAGCTGATCGTCTACCGCGCGTTCCTGGAGCCTGGCGTGTTCGGCTGGCCCGAACACGCGTGCCGCGGCTGTTCCATGGTGGCCGACCAGGTCGCCCACGTCTCCCACCTGCACGCCCGGAACACCAGCCTCGCCTTCGCCTCACGCGCGCCGCAGCCGGACATCCAGCGGGTGAAGGCGCGGATGGGCTGGACGATGCCCTGGTACACGATCACCAGCGACTTCGACGTCGACTTCGGCGTGGACGAGTGGCACGGCACGAACGCCTTCATCCGCGACGGCGACCGCGTGTTCCGCACCTACTTCATCAACGCCCGCGGCGACGAGGTGATGGGTGGCACCTGGAGCTACCTCGACATCACCGCGCTCGGGCGGCAGGAGGAGTGGGAGGACTCGCCCGAGGGCTACCCGCAGGAGCCGCCGTACCAGTGGTGGAACTGGAACGACGAGTACGGCGACGCCGAGGTCCCCGCGGAGTGGCTGGCCAAGGTCGAGCTGCCGGGAGCCAGGAGCGGTGGCCGGGTCGCATCCAAGCCGGCCGACACCAATACCGCCGACACCGGGTCGGCCGACACCTCACAGGCCGACTCCAAGCCCGCCGACACCGGACAGGCCGGCTGCGGTTGTTCGCAATGATCTACATCGACCGGGTGGCATTCGGGCGGCGTTCACATTGTCCGACCGACTCCGGTGATGAGTGCCTGCGGCCGAAGCGGCGGTTCGGCGTCATCTGATCGTGGTGGGCAGGACAGCACGATCAACCAGACGGGCCGTGGCCGGCCAGATCGCGGGCGGGCACCCGGTGGAGAAGGCCTACACCAGCGAAGACCCGGAAGCCGCCGGCAACGCGCTGGTCGGCCGGTTCTGATCGTTCACTCCCGCGCCGTCACGCGCGGTTCCGCATTCCGTAATTCTCGTATCGCGCCCGAACGCATTCGGTCGCGCGATGCCTGCGTGCGCCGAACCTGATCGTTGTCCGCACCCTCGACGACGATCGTGGTCCGGTAGGAGATTGTTCCGCCAATTCGCCCGGCGCGGGAAATGCGCCGGGCGAATTGGCGCGTTGTCAGCGCCCGGCCGGGGTGACGTTCAGCAGCCGCCCGGCGAGCCCGCGTGAACGGGTCGACAGCTTGCCCGCCACGGCCGTCAGCACCTGGCCGGCGGGCGAGTCGGGGTGCGCCAGCACGATCGGCGTGCCCGAGTCGCCCTGCTCCCGCACCCGCGGGTCGAGCGGCACCTGGCCCAGCAGCGGCACGTCCGCGCCGACGGCCTGGGTGAGCGAGTCGGCCACGGCCTGCCCGCCACCGGCGCCGAACACGTCCATCCGCGTCCCGTCCGGCAGCTCCAGCCACGACATGTTCTCGATGACGCCGGCCACCCGCTGCCGCGTCTGCAACGCGATCGCGCCGGCCCGCTCGGCCACCTCGGCCGCGGCCTGCTGCGGCGTCGTCACGACCAGGATCTCCGCGTTCGGCACGAGCTGCGCCACCGAGATGGCGATGTCGCCGGTGCCCGGCGGCAGGTCGAGCAGCAGCACGTCCAGGTCGCCCCAGAACACGTCCGCCAGGAACTGCTGCAACGCCCGGTGCAGCATCGGGCCGCGCCACACGACCGGCGCGTTGCCCGGCGTGAACATGCCGATCGAGATCAGCTTCACGCCGTGCGCCTGCGGCGGCATGATCATCTTCTCGACCTGGGTGGGCTTGGCGTCCGTGCCCAGCATCCGCGGGATCGAGTGGCCGTAGATGTCGGCGTCCACCACGCCGACGGACAGCCCGCGCGCGGCCATCGCGACGGCCAGGTTCACCGTCACCGACGACTTGCCGACACCGCCCTTGCCCGACGCCACGCAGTACACGCGCGTCAACGACCCGGGCTGGGCGAACGGGATCACCGGTTCTTCGACGCCGCCGCGCAGCGACTTGCGCAGCTCGGTGCGCTGCGCGTCGCTCATCACGTCGAGCTCGACGCGGACGCCGGTCACGCCTTCGAGCGCGGTCACGGCGGCGGTCACGTCGGCGGTGATCTTGTCGCGCAGCGGGCAGCCGGAGACGGTCAGGAACACCGCCACGTCCACTACCCCGTCGTCACCGACCACGACGCCCTTGACCATGCCGAGGTCGGTGATGGGGCGCCGGATCTCCGGGTCCTGCACACCGGCCAACGCCTTCTGCACGTCGTCAACGGAGGGAAGAGTCACTGGAACGCCTTTGGAAGATGTGGTGGGGACCGCCATGCTACGGCGGGCCGTGCCCCTCCAAGCTACCGGTCGGTCACCTCGGATACGGGGGCAGCGCGAAGTCGGTCGCGTGCTTTCCGTAACATCGGTATCCGTGCCGGAAACCGGATCTGCCCGGTTGCCCACCCGTACCGAGCTGGGGGTGTGGCGATCCTTTCTCCGGGCGCACGCGAGGCTCACTCGGATTCTGGAAGCCGAACTGATCGCCGAGCAACGCCTGTCGCTCGCGGCCTACGACGTCCTGGTCCAGCTCGCCGAGGCGCCGCTGTACCGACTGCGCATGACCGAGCTGGCGGACGCCGTGCTCCTGTCCCGCTCCGGCGTGACCAGACTGGTGGACCGCCTCGAACGCGCGGGCCTGGTGCTGCGGGAACGCGCCGACGGCGACGGGCGCGGCGTGGTGGCGGTGCTCACCCAGCAGGGGCTGGACCGGCTGCGCACCGCGTCCGGCACGCACCTCACGGGTGTGGTGCGCCACTTCGCCGAGGTTTTCGACCACAGCGAGCTGGAGGCGTTCGGCCGGACGTGCGACCGGCTCGGCACGGCTGAGCCCTGACCCGAGCCCGACCGCCACTCGGACTCGGACTCCGACTCAGGACTCCGACTCAGGACGAGGACACGTCGCCCTTCACCGAGTCCTTGCCCGGGTTCTTGCCTGGGCTTTTGCCTTCTTTACCGCCCTCTTTGCCCGAGCGCTTGCGATCGCGGTCGCGGTCGCGGAACACGCGCTCCAGCTCGCTGCGCAGGTAGTCGCGGGTCGCCACCTCGCCGACGGCGATCCGCAGCGCGGCCAGCTCGCGTGCCAGGTACTCGGTGTCCGCCTTGGTCTGCGCGGCCCGTGCCCGGTCCTCCTCCAGCGACACCCGGTCCCGGTCGTCCTGCCGGTTCTGCGCGAGCAGGATCAGCGGCGCGGCGTACGCGGCCTGGGTGGAGAACGCCAGGTTGAGCAGGATGAACGGGTACGGGTCCCAGCGCAGCGTCACCGCGAACAGGTTCAGCGTGATCCACACGATCACCATCAGCGTCTGCCAGAACAGGAACTTCCCGGTGCCGAGGAACCTGGCCAGCCGTTCGGAGAACCGCCCGAACGCCTCCGGGTCCAGCGACAGCCGGAACCGGCCTTCCGTGCGCGGCTGGTCGAGCCGTCGGCGCGGCAGCAGCTCAGGCATGGGTCAGCCCCGTCTCGCGCCAGTTCGCCGGCAGCAGGTGGTCCAGCACGTCGTCCACGGTGACCGCGCCGAGCAGGTGGTCGCTCTCGTCCACGACCGGCCCGCACACCAGGTTGTACGCGGCGAAGTAGCGGGTCACGTCGCTCAGCGACGCGTTCGGCGACAACGTGGCCAGGTCGAGGTCGAGGACGCCCGCCACCAGGCTGGACGGCGGTTCCCGGAGCAGCCGCTGGATGTGCACGCAGCCCAGGTAGCGCCCGGTCGGCGTGGCCGTCGGCGGGCGGCACACGAACACCATGCTGGCCAACGCGGGCGTGAGGTCCGGGTTGCGCACGTGCGCCAGGGCCTCGGCCACGGTCGCGTCCGGCGCGAGGACCACGGGCTCGGGCGTCATCAACCCGCCCGCGGTGTCGTAGCTGTACTCCAGCAGCCGCCGGACCGGTTCGGACTCCTCCGGCTCCATCAGCTCCAGCAGCCGGTCCTTCTCGCCCTCGGGCAGCTCGGACAGCAGGTCGGCGGCGTCGTCCGGGTCCATCGCCTCCAGGATGTCCGCCGCGCGCTCGTCGTCCAGGTAGGCCAAGAGGTCCTTCTGGTCCTCCTCGCCCAACTCCTCGATCACGTCGGCGAGCCGTTCGTCGTCCAGCGCCTCGGCCACCTCGTAGCGGCGTTTGAACGGCAGGCTGTGCAGGGCCAGCGCCACGTCGGCCGCGCGCATCGTCTCGAAGACCGCGACCAGGTGCTGCGCGCCCTGCGGCTGGCCCGCCAGCTCGGTCACCGACAGGCCGGTCAGGTCCTCCCAGTGCAGCACCTGCACCGGTCCGCGCCTGGCCAGCCGCCCGGTGCGTTCGCGGACGGCGACCCTGGTCATCCGCCAGTCGCGGGTGCGGGTGGGTTCCATGGCGGCGTCCACCAGCACCGCGGCCCGGCCGTCGGAGAGCGTGACGCGGGCGTCCAGCAGTTCGCCGACGACCAGCACTTCGTTGGTGCGCTGGTGGAACTGGCGCAGGTTGACGGAACCGGTGGCGAGCGTCACCGCGTTCGGTTCGATGGAGGTGACCCGCAGCATCGGCACGAAGATGCGGCGGCGGGTCGCCAGCTCCAGCACCAGGCCGAGGACGCGCGGCGGCTGGCGGTCCACGCGCAGGCCGATGACCAGGTCACGGACCTTGCCGATGGATTCCCCGTCGGGTCCGAACACCGGCAGCCCGGCTAGTTGGGCGGCGAAGACCCGGTTCACGGCGACCACGTGATCAGGTTAGTCCGCTGACCGGTCCACCGCTGCGTTCCACAGTGGACGAGGGCGCCGGGGACGAGGGGTGGAGGGCGCGGGCGATGGCCTCGCACCTCACCGCCGAGTCGGCCGAACCCACGTCCAGGCCCCACAGCCAGTTGTCGACCGCGCGGTAGAACGTCCAGTCGCGGGCGCGGGCGACGTCCAGCCCGGCGATGTCGCACAGCGCGGCGAACCGGTCGCGCAGGCCGCGTTCGCCGTCCATCTCGCCGAACCTGTTCCACAGCAACGGGATCACGCCGAACTCGGGGTCGCCGGCGAGTGGTTTCGGGTCGATCATCACCCACGGCTCGCGGTCGCCGCGCAGCACGTTCTCGTAGTGCAGGTCCTCGTTGACGAGCGTGTTCCCGGCCGATTCGGCGAGCGAACGGCCCAGCTCCTGGGCCAGGTGAACGAACGCGTCCGGCACCGGTCCGCCCAGCGCGGCGTTCTCCTCGGCCAGGTCGTCCGGGATGTGCCGGCGGAACTCCGCGCCGGCCGGGACGCTCAGCCGGCGGAGCAGTCCGCCGGTGACGGCCAAGGCCTCCTCGATCGGCGCGTGGTTCAGCGTGTGGGTGTGGTCGAGGCGTTCGAGGAGGAGCGCGCCGTGCTCGTCGTCGTGGTCCAGCAGTTCCACCACACCCCGGCCGCGCCACTTCTCCAGTGCCAGCGGTTCCTGGCGGGTCTCGGTGTCGAGCCAGGTGAGCTTGAGGACGGCCGGGTGCCCGTCGGCGCGGCGGACCGGGAGGACGACGGCGACGTGGCCGTTGAGCAGGGGGCCGTCGGGGGTGAGGGCCCAGTGGGCGCAGAACTTCGTGGCCAGGGCGGGCAGCCTCGCGCGCCACGCCGGCGCGCCCTCGCCGAGGGTGAGCGCGAAGTCTTCGGGGACGGTGATCACGCGAACTCCAAGCGGTAGACCGATTCCCACTCCGGCCGGGTGTTGAGCCGTGCGGCCTTGAGCGCTTTGGCGGTGTCGTCGTCAGGTTCGGCCAGGTGGGCGGTCGCCGGGGCGTCCACCAGGTGCGAGTGCGTGGTGGGGGAGCGGACGGTCACCGTGCAGGCGACGCCGTCCGCCAGCCCCGGGACCACTTGTTCCGTGCCGCCGACCGCCACCAGCACCGCGCCGTCGCGCCAGAGGGCCCACACAAGCCTCGGCTCGTGGCCGGACGGCTCGACCCAGATCGCGGCGGCTTTGCGCAGCGCGTTGTCCAGCACCTGCTCGATCTCCACCGGTTCAGCCTGCCACGGGCCTGTGAATCGGGACTCACGAAATAGCGGGCGGAACGTGTGCGTGCCACCCTTCGCACAACAGGAGTTACCGGCCGGTACGAGGAGGTACCCACAGTGGTCGACCAGCAGCGTCCCCGTCGCTCGTGTCTGGCCGTGCCCGGCTCGAGCCAGAAGATGATCGACAAGGCTCGCACGCTGCCCGCGGACCAGGTGTTCCTCGACCTGGAGGACGCGTGCGCGCCGCTGGCCAAGCCGGACGCGCGCAAGACCATCGTGGCGTCGTTGAACGAGGGCGGCTGGGGCTCGCGCGCCAGGGTGGTCCGGGTCAACGACTGGACCACCGAGTGGACGTACCGCGACGTCACCGAGGTGGTGGAGGGCGCGGGGGCGAACCTGGACTGCGTCATGCTGCCCAAGGTGCAGACCGCGGAGCAGGTGCACGCGCTGGACCTGCTGCTGACGCAGATCGAGAAGACCATGGGGTACGAGGTCGGCCGGATCGGCATCGAGGCGCAGATCGAGAACGCCCTCGGTCTGATCAACGTCAACGCGATCGCGGTCGCCTCGCCGCGGGTCGAGACGATCATCTTCGGGCCGGCCGACTTCATGGCGTCGATCAACATGAAGTCGCTGGTCGTGGGCGAGCAGCCACCGGGCTACGACGTGGGCGACGCGTACCACTACATCCTGATGCAGATCCTGATGGCGGCCCGTGCGCACGACAAGCTGGCGATCGACGGGCCGTACTTGCAGATCCGCGACGTGGACGGGTTCAAGCGGGTGGCCGGCCGGTCGGCGGCTTTGGGCTTCGACGGCAAGTGGGTGCTGCACCCCGGTCAGATCGATGCGGCGAACGAGGTGTTCAGCCCGAAGCAGGAGGACTACGACCACGCCGAGAACATCCTCGACGCGTACGACTACTTCACGTCCGAGGCGGGCGGCAAGCGCGGCGCCGTGATGCTCGGCGACGAGATGATCGACGAGGCGTCCCGGAAGATGGCCCTGGTCATCTCGTCCAAGGGACGTGCCGCCGGCATGACCCGCACGAACGTGTGGTCGCCGCCGGAGGAGTGACTTCGTGCCGTTCCCCGTCGGTCCGTGGTCGTAGAGTGATCGCGTGACCGACAGGGAGCTGAAGTCCATCGAGATCGAGGGCTACGCCTCGATCCGGTCGGCAACGGTGTCCCTCGGCCGGCTCAACGTGCTGGTCGGCGCGAACGGCGCGGGCAAGAGCAACTTCGTGCGTGTGTTCGAGTTGCTGGGCAGGCTGGTCGAGTCGGATCTCGGCTTCTTCGTCGGCCTGAACGGCGGCGCGTCCGCGCTGCTCAACTCGACTGCCACTCGGCTTCGGCTGGCGCTGACCGGCTCGATAGAGCAGTACGAAGCAGTGCTCGTGTCAGCCAGCGACGACGAATTCATCTTCGCCCACGAATCCGTTGGCTGGGCGGTGCCGGTCGAGGTCGGCCGGGGGAACCGGGAGACGCGTCTCCACGAGACCGCCGAGACGGGGGTCAACCAGGCAGCCTCGGGAATGATCGACTTCCTGCGCGGCTGCCGCGTCTACCACTTCCACGACACGAGCCGGAACGCCCCGGTCAAGCAACTGGTGCCGACGGCCGACAACCTGTCGTTGCGCAACGACGCGGGCAACCTCGCGGCGGTCCTTCTGGCGCTGATCGAAAGTGGGGACAGCGCCGACCAGGCGGCGTACCGGCGGATCGTCGGCGTGATCCGCCAGGTCGCGCCGTTCTTCCGGGACTTCGTGCTGAGCGCGGAGAAGAGCGACAGCGTTCGCCTGCGGTGGCGGCAGGCCGACTCGGATGCCGTGTTCTCCGCCAACCAGATGTCCGACGGCACCTTGCGGTTCGTCTGCCTGGCGACCCTCCTGCTCCACCCGAGGCTCCCGTCGCTGGTCGTGCTGGACGAACCCGAACTCGGGTTGCACCCGTACGCCGTCGTCCAGTTGGCAGGGCTCCTGCGGCAGGCGTCGGTGCGCAGCCAGGTGCTTATCGCGACCCAGTCCGTCACGCTGATGAACCAGTTCGAGATCGACGACCTCATCGTGGTCGAGCGGGTCGACGGCGCCTCCGAGTTCATCCGACCGGATCGCGAACGGCTGGGCGAGTGGTTGAACGAGTACTCGCTGGGCGAGTTGTGGGAGAAGAACCTGATCGGGGGCAGGCCGGGCGGTAGCACGTGACGGGCGCTTTCCGGCGGCTGCACGTCCTGGTCGAAGGACAGACCGAGGAAGTAGTGGTCAACACGGTGATCGGCCCGCACCTGCGGTCGTTCGGATGGCACACCACGTACTCCCTGGTGAAGACCAAGCGGCCCGCGTCGGGGCCCTCCCACAAGGGCGGCATCACCAGTTGGAGGCAGGTCCAGACCGACATCCGGCTGCTGCTCGGCGACTCCAGCCTCGAAGTGCTGACCACGATGTTCGACTACTACGCGTTTCCGGTCGAGAGCCCGGCATGGCCGATCGGCCGTCAGGCGACGTCTACCAGCGGGTTGAGCACGTCGAACGGGCGCTCGCCGCGGCGTTCGGGGATCGTCGGCTTCGTCCGAACCTGGTTCTCCACGAGCTGGAGGCGTGGGTTTTCGCCGCTGCCGACGAACTCGGAGTCCTGCTCGGGGACGAACTGGCTGCGCTGCTGCGGCGCGACGTACTGACCGCAGGCGGTCCGGAAATGGTCGACGACCGACCCGAGACCGCGCCGTCGAAGCGTCTGCTCGCGTACTGCCCGACCTACCTCAAGACGTCTGACGGACCCCTCGCCATCGCAGAGCTCGGGATCGGGAAGTTGCGCGCGCAGTGCCCGCACCTCGACGCGTGGCTGCGGACGCTGGCGGAGTGACTTCGTGTGCCGGTGAGGTCACGGGTGGTGGCCTCACCGGTGAGCATGCACACAAGTCCTGGTCGGGATTGGCGATCAAGGGGTGGGTCCTGTGCATGGTGTTCGCCGTGTCCAGACATCGAACCCCCCGCCGCCGACTGTTCCAGCGTCGGCGTGACGACCTGCTGGAGCGCAGCTTCCGGTCCTGCCCGGCCTGCTCCACGGAAGTCCACGTGTTCGCCGACCTCTGCCGGCACTGCGGCGGCACGCTGGAGTTGCGCGCCTCCTGACCGGACCGGACGGGACGAGACGGGACGGCCTCCTGGGACGGTCAGGGGTCAGCGCGGGAGCGGCATGTCGCCGATCTCCCGGTACAGCCACACGGCCAGCACGACCCAGAGCACGAACGCCAGCGCCCAGAGCACGGTCAGCACCACGCCGATGATCATGCCGGCGGTCGCCATGCCCCAGCCCTCCTCACCGGTCTGCCGGATCTGCTTGCGCGCCACGACGCCGAGCACGATGCCGACCGGGGCGCACAGGACCGCGGTGATCAGTGCGGCGATGGCCATGCCGTTCATGCGTCTGGGCGGGTAGTAGCCGGGCTGCTGGTAGTGCGGGTGCGACATCTCGGTCCCCCTGGCGGTCGATGCGGGCGCACAGGCTATCCCGCTGTTTCGGTTCAGCGGGTGGCGATGAGCACCTTCGTGCCGCGAACGCGCGTTAACCGGTCCATACTCGCCGGTAACCCGAGATCTACGAAGGGAAACCGCGATGGCGCGCCTGGCCCGGACCGCAGGACTGACCGACATCCAGGAGGAGATCCTGTCGACGGTCCGCACCTTCGTGGACAAGGAGATCATCCCGCACGCCCAGGCGCTGGAACACGGTGACACCTACCCGACCGACATCGTCGAGGGCATGAAGGAGATGGGCCTGTTCGGGCTCACCATCCCCGAGGAGTTCGGCGGGCTCGGCGAGTCCCTGCTCACCTACGCCCTGGTCGTCGAGCAGATCGCACGCGGCTGGATGTCGGTGTCCGGTGTGATCAACACCCACTTCATCGTGGCGCACATGCTCAAGCAGCACGGCACGCCAGAGCAGCAGCAGAAGTACCTGCCGCGGATGGCGACCGGCGAGGTGCGCGGCTCGTTCTCCATGTCCGAGCCCGAGTTGGGCTCCGACGTGGCCGCGATCCGGACGCGTGCGACCCGTGACGGCGACGACTTCGTCATCAACGGCCAGAAGATGTGGCTCACCAACGGCGGCACGTCCAACCTCACCGCCGTCCTGGTGAAGACCGACGAAGGCGCGGAGAAGGCGCACCAGAACCTGACCACGTTCCTGGTGGAGAAGCCCGAGGGCTACGGCGAGGTCCTGCCCGGTCTCACCATCCCCGGCAAGCTCGACAAGATGGGCTACAAGGGCGTCGACACCACCGAGATGGTGTTCGACGGCTTCAAGATCCCCGCCGAGCAGGTGCTGGGCGGCACGACCGGGCGCGGGTTCCGGCACATGATGGACGGCGTCGAGGTCGGCCGGGTGAACGTGGCGGCACGGGCGTGCGGCATCGCGTTGCGGGCGTTCGAGTTGGCCATCGAGTACGCCCAGCAGCGCAAGACGTTCGGCAAGCCGATCGTCGAGCACCAGGCCATCGCGTTCAAGCTGGCCGAGATGGCGACCAAGGTCGAGGCCGCGCACCTGATGATGGTCAACGCGGCCCGGCTGAAGGACTCCGGCGCGCGCAACGACGTCGAGGCGGGCATGGCGAAGCTCATCGCGTCCGAGTACTGCGCCGAGGTGACGCAGGAGGCGTTCCGCATCCACGGCGGCTACGGGTACTCCAAGGAGTACGAGATCGAGCGCCTGATGCGCGAGGCCCCGTTCCTGCTCATCGGCGAGGGCACCAGCGAGATCCAGAAGACCATCATCAGCCGGGGCCTCCTGCGCGACTACCAGTCCCGCGGCTGAAGACGGGAGGCCGCGAGCAACCGGCAGCTCGCGGCCTCCTGGCGTGCGGCGGGGCACGGCGGCGTAGCGTTGCCGATGTGGTGCTGCGACAAGCGCCCACATCACGTTCGCGTCAGTTTCGCGCGAACCCGTTTCGCGCTGGTCGCCCGGTGTTGGCAGGATGGGGTAGATCAGCACCGCGAAGAGGTGGTCACCGTGACGAGTTCCTTCTCCGGCCAGAACCGACCCGGGGTGCCGCCCCGTCTCCCCACCCCGCCCACCGGCTGGCCCATCGGCTCGTACAGCACCTACGAGGAAGCGCAGCGGGCGGTCGACTTCCTCGCCGACGGCGACTTCCCCGTCCAGGAGGTCACGATCGTCGGCGTCGACCTCATGCTCGTCGAACGCGTCACCGGCAAGCTCACCTGGGGCCGCGTGCTCGGCACCGGCGCGGCGTCCGGCGCGTGGTTCGGCCTGTTCGTCGGCGTCCTGCTCAGCCTGTTCAACACGAGCCCCGACGCGAGCCTCGGGCCGATCGTCGCGGGCCTCGTCGTCGGTATCGCCTTCGGTCTCATCTTCGCCGCCGTCGGCTACGGCTCGGCGCGCGGCAAGAGGGACTTCCAGAGCGCCAGCCAGCTCGTCGCCGGCCGGTACGACGTGCTGTGCCAGCCCCGTTCCGCCGAACGCGGCCGTGACCTGCTCGCCCAGCTCGCCCTGCGCCCCTCGGACGCCAAGAAAGACTGAACGCCGGAAAGACTCAACGCCACGAAGACTCACGTTTGAAGTTCGACACCATCGGGTAAGGCCGTTCCGGGCTCCGGTGGTTGCGGCACCTGATCACCGGGCCTACGTTCGTTCCACCGGATGGCCTAACAGCCGTCCGGTGGGCACGACGAGGTGCCGGGCGCTGCGGTCTGGCTCCTCCGTTGTCGGGAAGGAGGCAGGACCGATGAGGGGCAAGGGTCATCGGTTGGCCGCCGCAGGGGGCGCCGCGCTGATCGCGACGTCCGTGCTGGCGGGCTGTGGTTCGGGTGACGGCGGGATCACCATCAACGTCTACAAGTACCCGCAGGAGAACTTCCAGACCATCGTCGACAACTGCAACGCGTCCGCCGACGGCTACCGGATCGTCTACCACAAGCTCCCGCGCGAGGCGGACGGCCAGCGCGAGCAGATGGTCCGCCGGCTGGCCGCCGAGGACACCGGCATGGACGTGCTGGGGCTCGACGTCACGTGGACCGCCGAGCTGGCCAAGGCCGGCTGGATCAAGGAGTTCACCGGCCAGGCCAAGTCCCACGTCGAGGACGGCACGCTCGAAACCCCGCTGGAGACGGCCCGTTACGAGGGCAGGCTGTACGGCGCTCCGGACAACACGAACGTCCAACTCCTCTGGTACCGCGGCGACCTCGTACCCACCCCGCCGAAGACGTGGGACGAGATGATCGAGATGGGCTCCCAGCTCAAGGCGCAGGGCAAACCGGGCCTGGTCGAGGCGACCGGCAAGCAGTACGAGGGCCTGGTCGTGCTCTACAACACGCTGGTCAACTCCGCGGGCGGCCGGATCCTGGACGAGAACGGCACCAAGGCCGTGGTGGACGACGGCGCGGTGAAAGCGCTGGAGGTGCTGAAGAAGTTCGCCACCTCGGACGTGGTCGACCCGTCGTTCTCCAACGCCGTCGAGGACGACGCCCGGCTGGCGATGGAGGGCGGCAAGGCCGCGTTCATGCTGAACTGGCCGTACGTCTACGCCGCCGCGCAGAAGGTCCCCGACCTCGCCCCGAACCTCAAGTGGGCGCCCTACCCGTCGATCGACGGCAGCGAGTCCAAGGTCACCGTCGGCGGCATCAACTTCGCCGTCAGCGCGTTCAGCGAGCACCCGGACGAGTCGTTCGACGCGGTGCTGTGCCTGCGCGGCGCGGAGAGCCAGAAGTTCGCCGCCATCAACGACGGCGTGCCGCCGACCATCGAATCGGTCTACGACGACCCCGAGATGGCCGAGCCGTACCCGATGAAGGAAGCGATCCTGGAGACGCTGCGGAACGCGAGCGCGCGTCCGAGCACCCCCGCGTACCAGAACGTCTCCACGGTGATCTCGACGATCCTGTCGCCGCCCGCGGACATCGACCCGCAACGCACGGCGGAACGGCTGCGCACCGAGCTCCAGGACGCGCTCGACTCCAAGGGGGTGCTGCCGTGAGCCACGCGTTGAGGCAACCCGCCGAACCCGCCGAACCCTCCGACGCCGACCAGGTCGCCGGCGAGCCGAAGCTGTCACCCAAGGCGAAAGCCGCGCTGAGCGAGGGCAAGAAGGCCGAACGGCGACTCGGCCTGCTGCTGTGCGCCCCCGCGATCCTCATCATGGCCGCGGTCGCCGGCTGGCCGATCGTCTACTCCGTCTGGCTGTCGCTCCAGCGCTACGACCTCAAGTTCCCGGACCGCACCGAGTTCGTCGGCCTGGAGAACTACGTGACCGTGCTGTCGAACCCGTACTGGTGGAACGCCATGTGGGTGACGGTGCTGATCACGGTGGTGTCCGTGGCGGTCGAGCTGGTGCTGGGCATGGTGCTCGCCCTGATCATGCACCGCACGCTGGTCGGCCGGGGCATCGTGCGCACGTCCACGCTGATCCCGTACGGCATCGTCACGGTCGTCGCCGCGTTCTCGTGGCGCTACGCCTGGACGCCCGGCACCGGCTACCTGGCCGAGACGGTCGCGGGCGGCGACCCGGTGCTCACCGAGAAGATCCCGGCGATCATGGTCGTGACGCTGGCCGAGATCTGGAAGACCACGCCGTTCATGGCGCTGCTGTTGATGGCGGGCCTGGCGCTGGTGCCGGACGACCTGCTCAAGGCCGCCGCGATGGACGGCGCCACGGCGTGGCAGCGGTTCACCAAGGTCATGGTGCCGGTGATGAAGCCGGCGATCCTGGTGGCGCTGCTGTTCCGCACGCTCGACGCGTTCCGCATCTTCGACAACCTGTTCGTGCTGACAGCGGGCTCGCAGGGCACGTCGTCGGTGTCGATGCTGACCTACAACAACCTGATCAAAGGCCTGAACCTGGGCATCGGCTCGACCATGTCGGTGCTGATCTTCATCGCGGTGGCGATCATCGCGTTCGTGTTCGTGAAGCTGTTCGGGACCGCCGCCCCCGGCGGCGACGGCGGGGGGAGGCGCTGATGGCCGGCATCGGCGGAGCCGTGACCACGGGCCGCAAGGCGCGCTGGACCGTGCTCAACGTCCTGGTCGTGGTGTACGCGCTGTTCCCCGTGCTGTGGATCGTGTCGCTGTCGTTCAAGACCAAGGAAACCCTGGGCGACGGCAACTTCATCCCGCGCCAGTGGACGTTCGACAACTACAAGACGATCTTCTCCACCACGGAGTTCGTCCGCGCGCTGGTGAACTCGATCGGCATCGCGCTCATCGCCACCGCCGTCGCGGTCGTGTTCGGCACGATGGCCGCCTACGCGATCGCCCGGCTCGACTTCCCCGGCAAGCGCCTGCTCATCGGGGTGTCGCTGCTGATCGCGATGTTCCCGCAGATCTCGCTGGTCTCACCGCTGTTCGAGATCGAGCGCGGGCTCGGCCTGTTCGACACCTGGCCCGGCCTGATCCTGCCCTACATCACGTTCGCGCTGCCGTTGGCGATCTACACGCTGTCGGCGTTCTTCCGCGAGATCCCGTGGGAGCTGGAGAAGGCGGCGAAGATGGACGGCGCGACGCCGGGTCAGGCGTTCCGCCGGGTCATCGCGCCACTGGCCGCGCCCGGCGTGTTCACCACGGCCATCCTGGTGTTCATCTTCTGCTGGAACGACTTCCTGTTCGCGATCTCGCTGACCTCCACCGAGGCGTCCCGCACGGTGCCGGTCGCGCTGTCGTTCTTCACCGGCAGCTCGCAGTTCGAGGACCCGACCGGGTCGATCGCCGCCGCCGCGGTGGTGATCACCATCCCGATCATCCTCTTCGTGTTGTTCTTCCAGCGTCGGATCGTCGCCGGGTTGACCTCCGGCGCCGTCAAGGGGTGAAGCAATGGCCGAGATCGTTCTGGACAACGTGACCAAGCAGTACCCCGACGGCGCGGTGGCCGTGCGGGACGTCGACATCGAGATCGCGGACGGCGAGTTCATCATCCTGGTCGGCCCGTCCGGCTGCGGGAAGTCCACCACCCTGAACATGATCGCGGGCCTGGAGGACATCACGGCCGGCGAGCTGCGCATCGGCGGCGAGCGGGTCAACGAGCGCGCGCCCAAGGACCGCGACATCGCGATGGTGTTCCAGTCCTACGCGCTGTACCCGCACATGACCGTGAAGGAGAACATGGCCTTCCCGCTGCGGCTGGCCAAAGTGGACGACACGACCGTGGAGAAGAAGGTCCGGGACGCGGCCGAGATCCTGGACCTGACCCAGCACCTGGACCGCAAACCGTCCAACCTGTCCGGTGGGCAGCGGCAGCGGGTGGCGATGGGGCGGGCGATCGTGCGCAGCCCCAAGGCGTTCCTGATGGACGAGCCGCTGTCCAACCTGGACGCGAAGCTGCGGGTGCAGATGCGCACGTCGGTGTCCCGGCTCCAGAAGCAGCTCGGGACGACCACCGTGTACGTGACGCACGACCAGACCGAGGCGATGACCCTCGGCGACCGGGTGGTGGTGATGCGGGGAGGCGCGGTGCAGCAGCTCGGCGCGCCGCAGTTCCTCTACGACAACCCGGCCAACCTGTTCGTCGCCGGGTTCATCGGCTCGCCCGCGATGAACTTCGTGCCGGCGTCGTTGGAGAACGGCATGCTGCGCTCGGCGCTCGGCGACGTTCCGCTCACCGACCGGGTGCGCGGGCTGCTGGAAGGCGCCGACGCACCCCGTGAAGTGATCATGGGGTTGCGGCCCGAGCACTTCGAGGACGCCCGATTGGTGGACGACACCGTTCGCTCGAACGGGGTCACCTTCACCAACCAGGTGGACGTGCTGGAGTCGATGGGCTCGGACAAGTTCGCCTACTTCAACCTTTCCGGTGAACAGGCGACCTCGGCCGAGTTGGCCGAGTTGGCGGCCGACGCGGGCTCGGCCGACGTGCCGGGCGGCGGTGTGTCACTGGTCGCCCGGATTTCCGCGACGTCGTCCGCGGTCGAAGGCGAACCGGCCGAGATCTGGTTCGACGCGGACAAGGTGCAGTTGTTCGACCCGGGGAACGGGCGAAACCTCACATATCGAGCCTGAAAAGGTTGCCGAAGGGCCGTTCACACTCGTCGGGGACGGCCCTTCGTGCTTTCAACGGGGGTTACCGGGCGGTGCCGACCAGTCGGGCGCATCGGCTCGGACGAACTCCGTAGGCCATTCAGCGCAGCAAACGCACACCTCGTCGCAATTGTCCCGCCGATGCCGTCGCCGATCCCCACGCTGGGCGGAGGCGGGGACGACTCCGGCCGTAACGCGCCGGGGCAGGGGAATCCGCCGAGCACAGAGAAGAGCGCGAGATGGGGATTCTTGACGGCAAAGCAGTCGTGATCACCGGGGCGGGGCGAGGTCTCGGTGAGGCCTACGCGATGCACGCCGCGCAGGCGGGAGCGGCGGTCGTGGTGAACGACATCGACGCTGACCTGGCCGAACAGGTTGCCGAGCACATCCGGACCTACGGCGGACGCGCGGTGGCGAGCACGCACACGGTGGCGGATCCGAGCGAGGCCGAGAAGATCGTGGGAATGTGCCTGGCGGAGTACGGCCGGGTGGACGGGCTGGTCAACAACGCCGGGCTGAACTACGAGACCCTGCCCTGGGAGGACGATCCGGAATCGATCCGACGGATCGTCGAGGTCAACCTCCTGGGTGTCATATACACCGGAATGGCGGCGATGCGCGTGATGCGCGAGCAGCGTTCCGGTTCGATCGTGAACATTTCGTCCGGGGCGTTTCTCGGCCAGCGCAAACTCGCCACGTACGCGGCGACCAAGGGCGCGGTGACGTCGCTCAGCTCGTCGTGGGCGCTTGACCTGGAAGGGGAGAACATCCGGGTGAACGCGGTCTGCCCGGTCGCGCACACCCGGATGGTGTGGAAGTCGGAGCGTTCGCTGCGGGCCATCCCCGCCGACCGCACACCGGGCAAGGTCGCGCCGTTGGTGCTGTTCCTGCTCAGCGACGCGGCGGAAGGCATCACAGGGCAGATCATCCGGTGCAACGGGCGGCAGCTGCACCTCGTCGGCCATCCGTACTTCAAGCAGCCGATCCTGGAGAGCGACACGTGGGACTCCACCTCGGTGAAGCGCGCCTTCGACGGCGTCCTCCAGGCCCACCTCGAACCGTTCGGCCTGGAAAAGCGCATCCCACCGCGCCTGCGTGAACTGGTGGAGCCCGGCCAGACAGCCTGAGTACGCGTGGACAAGGGTGTCTCAGGGAACGACTGACCTTGCGACACTCTTGTCCGTGCCCCGGCTGGACGGCCTGCCGCCGACCTTCACCACAGCGACGGCGTTGCGCCTCGGACTGCACCGCCGGGACCTCTACCGGCTGCGGGACGACGGCGAGCTGAACGCCCAGGGCAGCCCGGCGTCGTTGTGCTCGGCTATCCCATCGACACCGTGCTCGCGGAGAAGCTGAGCACCGCGATCGAATTGGGCGAGGCGAACACGCGTGTGCGTGACTACGTGGACGTCTACACGCTGGTCGCTCGGAATGACCCGGACCGCGATGCCGTGCGCACGGCGTTGGGCGCGACGACCGCGCACCGAGGGGTGGAGGTCAGGCGGCTTTCCGAGGTGATCGGGGAATTGGCGGAGCGGCGGGATGGGGCGTACCGGGCGTTCAGGCGGCGGCTCGGCGGTGATGGTGACGGGCTGCCCGAGACGTTCGCCGAAGTGGTCGCCGTCGTCGTGGAGTTCGCCGACTCGCTGGTCGACGGCCCGCCTTCCCCCTCACAGCTCACGGATGACGCGGCAGGGGTTGCCGGCGGCTAGGGCGTGTGGGGGGAGGCTTCGGGTCACCACGCTGCCGGCGCCCACGACGGTGTTCTCGCCGATGGTCACGCCGGGGCAGACGATGACGCCGCCGGCGAGCCACACGTTGTCGCCGATCGTGATCGGGGCGGCGGTCTCCCAGCGTTGGCGGCGCTGTTCGTGGTCCTCGATCGGGTGAAGTGCGGTGAGGAGTTGGGCTCGTGGGCCGATGGAGACGTCGTTGCCGATGGCGATGGGGGCGCAGTCCATCAGGATCGCGTCGTAGTTGACGAAGCTGTTCGACCCGAGGGTGATCAGGCTCCCGTAGTCGCAGACGAACCGCGGCATGATCCAGGAACCCTCGCCGATCCCGCCCAGCAGCTCCCGCAGGACCTCCGCGCGGACGTCGTCCTCGTCGGCACGAGCCGCGTTGAAGCGGTCCAGCAGGCGACGGCAGTGGAGGCGTTCGGCCACCAGGTCCGGATCGTTGTCCCGGTACGGGAGCCCCGCGAGCATGCGCTGTTTGTGATCACCCACGCGTCCCGAGCGTAGCCGAAAACGCCTGGTCGGGCGGATTTCACCTGTTTGCCGACACCTCAACGGCGAAATCGCCGCTGATCACTCCTTCGGGTGATCGCCCGATCGTCGGACCCCCCTGCCACGATGCTGGACATGGGCGCACGCACACCCCGTGTCACGGACTGGCGACTGATCGTGCAGTCGCGGCTGGATCGCGTCCGCGCCGACCTGGCCGCCCTCGGACCGCCGGACCCGCTCGACCAGGAGAGCCAACAGTGGCGTGCGGTGGCGGAGCAGGAGGCCGCTGTCGTCGAGGACATGATCACGCGCGCCGAGTCGCGGTGGAGCGCGGTCGCGTCCTGGTGGTCCGGGTGGCACATCGAGCGCGCTTGGCGGTCGCTGCACGAAGCCGAGATCGCCGTGGTGGCGGCGGGCAACGGGTTCCTGGGGCGGCTGCCCGGCCTGAAAGCCCGCGTCGCGGAGAACCTGCCCGACGACGATCCGCGACGGGTCGCGCTGGAGGAGATGCGGCCGGGCGAGTACCCGCTGGCCATCGAACGCGAACTCGTGGTCGACGCGCTCCGGGCCGCCTTCGACGCGTCCGACTTCGCCCACGCCGGCTCGCGGGCACTGCGGAACAAGCTGATCGCGACCTCGGTGGTGCTGTTCGTGGTCAACACGGTCCTGGGCGTCATCGGCCTGGTCAAACCCGGTCTGATCCCGATGTGCGTCGGCTCGGAGAAGCTGCCCACGGTGTGCCCGTCGGGCAAGGGCGCGGCCGGGACGGACGTGTGGCTGGTCCAGGTGCTCGGCGCGTTCGGCGCGGTGCTGTCGGCCGTCGTGCTGCTCCTGCGGCGACGCCCCAGCCTGTCCCCGTACGTGATGGTCGGCTACCAGGCGCTGATCAAGGTGCTGCTCGGCGCGGCGCTCGCGGTGGTCGGCATCCTCGCCCTCGGCGCCGGTGTGACGACCGGCCTCATCGGCGTGGCCTCCCAGGCCGCCCTGCTGCTCTGGGCCGTCATCCTCGGCTACGGCCAGCAGATCGCGACACGCCTGCTCGACACCTACACCGATCGGGTCATGGACCAGGCCCGCCCGCTGCCCAAGCTGGAGAGCCCGCGCTAGCGGCGCGAACGGAGCGTCGAGATGACGTCCTGGTCCCACCGGTGCGTGCGGATCAGGCGGTAGCGCTCGGCCGCGACCCACATGTACGCCTCGGTCTCCGTCCGGTCGCCGACCAACTCCGCCTGCCGCAGCATCTCCACCACCGGCACGTACTCCTCCTCGTACCAGCGCTTGGCCACCGTCGCCCGGTCCAGGAACGCGCCCTCGTCCTGCATCAGCCGGAACCCCCAAGCCTCCACGTGCTCGCCCAGCTCCGCGTACTCCCACGGGTCCGACAACACCACCGCCGCCCGCGCCTCCCCGCCCAGCGGCACCCGTTCCAGGAACAGCCGCCGGTAGTCCTTCACGATCAGGTCGCCCCGGTACCGGATGCCGTGCGCCGGGATCCGCGTGACGACCTCCGTCACGTACGCGTCGATGACGTCCAGCCCCAACGCGTGCGCGACCGACACCCGGTGGTGCCCGTCGTGGACGAAGTGCAGGTCACCGACCCGGTACACCTCGATCGGCGGCACCGCCTCACCCCGCCGCTGGGCCAGCGCCAACCGCTGCCACCGCTCCCGGACCCGCGCCGACGTGGGCCGGAACCGGCGGTCGAAGTCACGGGTCCGGTCCACGCTGCCGACGATCGAGTCCAGTCGGATCGTCCGCAACCCCAGCCGCCGCTCGCTGAGCATCCCCAGCGACTCCACCACCTCGTGGAACGGCAGCATGATGTTCACGTCGTCCGGCTCCCGGCGCAGCCACGTCGACAGCCGCGACATCACCTGGCGGCGGCGGGCGCGCTGGAAGTCGTTCTCCGCGTCCGCTTTGGGGAAACCGGTGTCACGGCGCACCGCACTCCTCCGATCCGAGCCGATCCGAGCTGATCCGAGCTGATCCGAGCGCTAACCGGGGCGGTCACCAGGCGGGATGTCCAGCACCTTGTAGCCCACCACGTTGACCACACGCGTCGAGTCGAGCATCCGGTCTTCCTTCACGGCGCCGTGCGGGTGGATGTGCCCATGCAGCATCAACGGCGGACGCATGCGCCGCACGGCGTCGTGCAGGCACGCGAAGCCCCGATGCGGCGGATCGGGCTCGTCACCGCAGTCCAGCGGAGGGGAGTGGGTGAGCAGCACGTCCACCCCGCGCCCGTCGCGCAACCGCCGCCACCGCGCGGTCCGCACCACCCGCCGCGCCCGCCGTGCCTGCTGGCGCTCGGTCCACTGGTTCGGCCCGCCGCTGTACCGGATCGATCCACCAAGCCCGGCCACCCGCAACCCGGCCACGTCCACCACCCGCTCGTCCGCGTTCACACCGCCCGCCGGACCGGGCCACCGCGCCGGGATGCCCGCCTTGGTCCACAGGCCCCGGACCTTGGCAAATCCCGTCAGGTCGACGTCGTGGTTGCCCGGCACGAACACGCACGGCCGGTCGAGCGCGCTCGCCAGGAACTCCAGGTAGTCGAACGGCAGGTCGCCGGCCGCGACGATCAGGTCCACGCCGTGCCGGTGCACGCGGTCGCTCCACAGCTGCTCGACGACCTCGTCCGACACCGCGAGCACCTTCGGCATCCACCGAGCCTAGGCGCTGTCGCCGGGCGGGACATCTCGCCGAGGAAAGGGGTGAAAACGCCCTTCTCCTACTGCCGCACAAGGGAAATCGGGTTAGCGTCACGGTGTGCTCGCCGAGTTGTTCCTCGACGCGTCCCGCGCATGCCACGTCCACAGCCCGCTCACCCACTCCCTGCTGGTGTCGGCCGCCGACGACCTGGCGCGCGGGGGCGTCACCGCGCGGGTGATGGCGGGCGCCGAGTGCGACCGCCAAGGCACCGTGCCCGGACTCCGGTTCGCGGGCGCCCTGCACCGGCTGGTCCTGGAGGGGCGCGCGCCGACCCTCGCCAAGCACTACCCGACGGCCGGCGGCAGGCCCGACCTCGACACGCTGTGGGACGACGCCCTGCCGGTGCTGCACGAGCACACCGACGAGCTGCACGCCCTGGTCACGTCCACCGTCGTGCAGACGAACGAGCCGGGCCGCAGCGCGCCGCTGTTCGGCGGCCTCCAGACCGCCACCCACCTGGCCGCGATCGAGGCCGACCGGCGCGCCACGTTCCCGATCCGGCTGCTGGAGGTCGGCGCGTCCGGCGGCCTGAACCTCCGACCGCACCGCATCGCCTACCGCGCGGACGGCGTCACGTACGGCGACCGGCACAGCCCGTTCGTCCTCGACCCGAGGTGGACCGGCCGGCTACCGGTCGACTTCACCCACAACCTGCGCCTGGTCCGGCGGGCGGGCTGCGACGTGAACCCGGTGGACGTGTCCACAGAGGACGGGCGGCTGCACCTGTCGTCGTTCGTGTGGGCCGACCAGGTGGCCCGCTTCGAACGCCTCCAGACCGCCCTGGACCTGGCCCGACTCGACCCGGTCCCGGTCCAGCGGGCGACCGGCCCGGAGTGGCTGGCCGACCAGCTGGCCCGGCCGGAGCGAGACGTGCTGACCGTCGTCTGGCACTCGGTGGTCTGGCAGTACGCGTCACCCGCCGACCGGGCCATGGGCCGGGCCATCCTCGCCGACGCCGCCGCCCGTGCCACCCGGATGGCGCCGCTCGCCCTGCTCGTCTACGAGCCGCGGCGCACGCACATGGCGGACAAGTACGAGTTCCAGCTCCTGCTCAAGCTGTGGCCGGCGGGTGTCTCGCTGCGCCTGGGCACGGGTGTGGGCCACGGCATCCCGTTCTCATGGGACACCCAGCCCTGGAGCTAGCTCTCAGTGGCCGTTGGCGATGAGCACGGTGACTGTGGTGAGCCAGCCGAGCAGGAAGGTGAGAACCCAGAAGCGGGGGTTGGAGAACATTCTGGTCATGTCGGAACATCCCGTCGCGGGAAGGGGAAGGGGGACTCAGAGCCAGCGGTTGCGACGGAATATTCGGTACAGGGTGAGGCAGACGGTGATGATCACCGAGATCACCATGGGGTAGCCGTAGCGCCAGTGCGTCTCCGGCATGTGGTCGAAGTTCATGCCGTAGACGCCGACCACCATGGTTGGCACGGAGATGATCGCCACCCACGCGGCGAGCTTGCGCATGTCCGAGTTCTGCTGGAGCGTGATCTTCGCCAGCACCGCGTTGACCAGCGTGGTCAGCAGCTCGTCGAAGTTGATCACGCGCTCGGACACCTCGGTGAGGTGGTCGTCGACGTCGCGGAAGTACGAGCGCACGTGCTCCGGGATCAGCGGCGTGTAGCCCTCCGCGAGCCGGCGCAGCGGCACGGCCAGCGGCATCACCGCCCGGCGCAGCTCCAGCACCTCGCGCTTCATCAGGTAGATCTGGTCGGCGCTGACCCGGCTGCGCGGCTGGAAGACCAGCGCCTCCATCTGGTCGATGTCGTCCTCGATGTTGTCCGTCACGTCGAGGTAGTTGTCCACCACGTGGTCGGCGATCGAGTACAGCACCGCGGCCGGACCGCTGCGCAGCCGCTCGGTCTCCTCCTCCAGCTCGCGCCGCACCGCCGCGAGCCCTGAGTGGTTGCCGTGCCGCACCGTCACCACGAAGTCCCGGCCGAGGAAGACCATGATCTCGCCGCTCTCGACGATCTCGTTGGCCGTGTCCGGTGACGCGTTCTGGATGTACCGCACGGTCTTGAGCACCATGAAGAGCGTGTTGTCGTAACGCTCCAGCTTGGGCCGCTGGTGGGCGTGCACGGCGTCCTCGACGGCCAGCTCGTGCAGCCCGAACGTGTCCGCGACGCCCTGGATCTGCTCCTCGTCGGGCTCGTGCAGCCCGATCCAGACGAACCCGTCGCCGCGCTTGCGCACTTCCTCGACCGCGTCGGTGTGCGTCCAAAGCCCCGGCAGACGCGCGCCGTCGACGTAAACGCCGCAGTCCACCACGTACGCCGACGGCGACAGCGTGACCGGCGCCGACACGGGGCGTTCCGGGACGCGGCCTCTCAGGCCGCCGAGTGAGGGCAAGCTGGGCACAGGGTCCTCCAGGTGGGGAGCGTCGACTCGACAAACGACGACGGCACGTCCCCGACCGGTACCGCTGGGCCTAGCTGTGGAAAGCCGGCTCCCCGATGAGGACGCGCGAGGTACTCGCAGGATGGGGGTCGTTACTCATCGGTAGTCCTCACCTCCTCGGGTCGGCTGTCCGCGGCGGTGTAGTCGCTCACAGACCAGTTGCCGAGGGTACTACCCCGGTGCTCACACTGTCGTCCCGGTCGAAGGGGTCTTCGATCACACGGGGAACAGCCAGCCAACGGAGGCGTGCGTGCAGTTCGGGCGTTACTACGAGGAGTTCGAGGTCGGCGCGGTCTACAAGCACTGGCCCGGGAAGACGGTCACCGAGTACGACGACCACCTGTTCTGCCTGCTGACCATGAACCACCACCCGCTGCACATGGACGCGCACTACGCGGCGGAGACGACCGACTTCGGCAAGAACGTGGTCGTGGGCAACTACATCTACTCGCTGCTGCTGGGCATGTCCGTGCCGGACGTCTCGGGCAAGGCGATCGCGAACCTGGAGGTCGAGTCGCTCAAGCACATCAAGCCGACCTTCCACGGTGACACCATCTACGGTGAGACCGAAGTGCTGGACAAGACGCCGTCGAAGTCCAAGGACGACCGCGGCGTGGTCTACGTCGAGACCCGCGGGTACAAACAGGATGGAACGGTCGTCTGCGTGTTCCGCCGGAAGGTCATGGTGCCCAAGCGCTCCTACGGCGACGCACGCGGTGGAGAGCAGCCCGGCAGGCCCGAGCCTTCCACCGGCTGAGCCGGCAATCGACCAGGAGCTGGCTGAGCCGGCGATCGGACATCCCGCAATCGGACATAAGGAGTGAAGTGACCTCGCTGGATCTGGTGCGGCAACGACTGGCCGGGTTCGCCCAGCGGGAGGCGCACGGCGTTTCCCCGCTCTACGAGCACCTGGCTTCGCACGCCGCCGACGATCCGGAGGTCGCCGGTCTGCTGACCGCCGCCCCGGAGCGGTTCGCGCACGCGACCCTGCTCCTGGCGGCGGCGCACCGGCTGGTGCAGGCCGAGCCGTACCACGCGCTGTCGAACTACTACCCGTCCCTCGGCGGCACGTACGGCGCGGACGAGAACACGTGGTCGCTGTTCCGCGCCTTCGTGCTGGACCGGGCGGACAAGATGCGGGCGCTGATCTCCAATCGCAGCACCCAGACCAACGAGGTGCGCCGCGCCGCACTGCTCTACCCGGCGCTGGCGCAGGTCAAGGGGCCGGTCGGGCTGCTGGAGGTCGGCTGCTCGGCCGGTCTGCTGCTGGGGCTGGACCAGTACGGCTACCGCTACCAGACCGAGGAGGCCGGGCAGCTGGTCGCCGGACCGGCGAAGGCGGCGCTCGGGCTGCACTGCGCGTTGGAGGCGGCGCCCGGCGCGGAGCTGCCGAAGATCCCCAAGACGGTGAAGGTCGCGGCGAAGGTGGGGTTGGACCGGGCGCCCGCCGACCTGACCGACGAGGACACGTACGCGTGGCTCGAAGCGTGCGTGTGGGCGGACCAGCCGGAGCGGCTGCGGCTGTTCGGCGTGGCCGCGACCGTGCAGCGGAAGTCACCGCCGGAGTTCGTCGTCGGTGACGCGGTGGCTGACCTCGGCAAGGCCGCCGCACGCGTGCCGACGGACCTGCCGCTGGTGGTCCTGACCAGCAACGTCCTGCCGTACGTGCCGGGGGAGGAGTTCGTCCGGGCGCTGCGGGCGCTGGACCGGCCGGTGTGGTGGTTGAGCCACGAGGGGTACGCGGCGGGGCTGGTCCACGTCCTGCCGGGCCGGGACGACCTGCGGCCCGGCCCGGACGAGCAGGCGTTCGGCGTCGTGGGGCTGGTCCGGTTCGAGGACGGCGAGGTGCGGTCGGCGCGGGCGTTGGGCAAGACGGCGCCGCACGGTCAGCGGTTGACCTGGTTGCCGTGATCGTGTCGCCTGATCGGGCGAAGTTGATCAGCTCCGGGGTAGTTGATCCCACGCCTTGAGGGTGTCGTGGAGCATCTCGACCAGTGGAAGTGTGGCCAAGATCGCAGCGTCGGCCCAGCAGGCATCCGATGCGTCGTCCCCCGCTCGGAGCACGCCGGATCGCACCTGGCAGGCGTAGTCGTGGATCTCGTACCGGCCCCGTGGCGCCGGACGGGTGACGGTGCCGATCAGCGCCCCCACTGTCACGGAGAGTCCGGTTTCCTCCAGGAGTTCCCGCACAATTGCGGTCTCGTCGGACTCGCCGTGCTCGACTCGGCCACCTGGCAAGGACCACAGTCCCTCACCTGGGGGATTGCCGCGACGCACGAGCAGCAGTCGCCCGTTCGAGTCATGCGCGATGCCCCCGACGCAGCGGATCGCGGGCTCCCGTTCGGCCGTCACGATCACGAAGCGTAGTCACACCGGGTTGGCGGTGCAGCACGCTGACCCAAGTGCGGTACAAATCTCCCGACGTGTCGCGGAGTGCGGTACAACGGTTTTCACTGGCGCCAAACGGGTGCGGTAGCGAACGGGAGTTGATCACCGTGAATCTGAAGAAGATTCTCACTTTCGCCGGGGTCGGCTTGGTCCTGTTCTTCCTCATCGCGGAACCTGAGCAAGCGGCCGGACTGGTGCACAACATCCTCGACACCCTCCGGACGGCTGCTGAGGCGCTCATCACCTTCGTGAAACAATTGTTCTGAGTCGCCCGACTCCTCCCCCACGGCGAGAGGTCGCAGGCATGTTCGCACCACGTGACCCCGACGAGTACCTGCTCCCCACGGAGCGTCGGGTCATCCGGGTACGCAGGCACTGGAGCAGTCTGCTCTGGGATCTCCTCGAAGCAGGCGCTCTGCTGGCCGGCGCGATGATGATCTCGTACCTGCTGCCGGACAACGCGGGGATCATCCAGAACATCCTCTGGTACGCCTCGCTGTTCGTGCTGCTCAGGCTGGCCTACTTCGTCATGGAGTGGTGGGTGGAGCGGATCGTCGTCACCGACAAGAGGTTCATGATCTCCTCCGGGGTGTTCGAGACCAAGGTCGCGATGATGCCGATCAGCAAGGTCACCGACCTGACCTACGAGCGCTCGGTGCTCGGGCGCATGTTCGGCTTCGGCACCCTGGTCGTCGAGTCGGCCGGTCAGATCCAGGCGTTGAACCGGATCGAGTACCTGCCGAACCCCGAGGAGGTCTACGACGCCATCTCGGAGTTGACCTTCGGTGACAAGAAGGCCCAGGCGGAGCGGTTCTCGATGATCAAGGCGCAGCGGGCGGCCCGCGGCAAGAAGATGGTGCCGTAGGGCGGGCGGCGAGTGGGCGGAGTGCCGTAGTAGAGACTGGCGGGGTGCGCATCGACCTGCACACCCACTCGACCGAGTCCGACGGCACCGACACGCCCGCGGAGTTGGTGGCGGCTGCCGCCGCTGCCGGCTTGAGCGCGGTCGCGCTCACCGACCACGACACCGCCGCCGGCTGGGCGGAGGCGGCCGACGCGCTGCCACCCGGCTTGAAGCTGGTGCGTGGCGCGGAGCTGTCCTGCGCGTCCGACGACGGCCGGGGTCGGGTCATCACCGTCCACCTGCTCGCCTACCTGTACGACCCCACCTCGCCGGCGTTGGTGGAGGAGCAGTTGCGGCTGCGCCTCGAACGACGGCACCGGCTGCGCCGGATGGCGGAGCGGATGGTCGAGGACGGCTTTCCGATCGACCCGGACGAGCTGATGGCGGCCATGCCGACCGACGCGCCCGCCGGACGTCCGCACCTGGCCATGGCGTTGATCCGGGCCGGTGTGGTGAGCACGGTGAACGAGGCGTTCGCCCGCTACCTGACCGGCGGCCGGTACTACGTGCCGCGGACCGACACGCCCGTGGCGCGGGCCATCGAGATGATCACCGAAGCGGGCGGGGTGACGGTGCTCGCGCACCCTTTCGCGGTGTCCCGAGGGCCGATCGTCACCGACGAGGTGGTGGCGGACCTGGCGGGCCTCGGGTTGGCCGGCGTCGAGGTGGACCACCCGGACCACGACCTCCCGACCAGGGTGCGGCTGCGCCGGCTGGCGGGGGAGTTGGGGCTGCTGCCCACCGGGTCCAGCGACTACCACGGCACGAACAAGACGGTGCGGCTCGGCGCGGAGACCACGTCACCGGAGGTCTTGGACGCCCTGGCGGATCGGGCAACCGGGTGCAAGATCCTCGTCGGGTGAACGCGAGGTCGCGTCGATCGACCTCCAGGCGACCGAGCCCGCCGTCTGCGGAGCAGCGGCCTCCAGCACTGTCGGTGGGCATCGGTAGCTTGAACCCGTGCAGGAACAGTTGGGGTTCGACTTCGGCGCGATGCCGAAGAAGCTGGTGCGGGTGACGCCGGCGAAGCTCGCCACGTGGGCCGACTGCCCGCGTCGGTTTCGCATGGCCTACCTCGACCGGCCGTCGCCGCCGCGCGGTGGGGCGTGGGCGCACAACACCCTCGGCGCGGTCGTGCACAACGCGTTGAAGGCGCTGTTCGACCTGCCCGTCCAGCGGCGCACCCCGGAGCAGGCCGTGGCGCTGCTGCACCGGCAGTGGAAGAACGAGGGCTTCAAGGACGCCGAGCAGGCGGGCGTCTACCGCGATCGGGCGGTCGGGTGGGTGCGCGACTACGTCACCGAGATCGACACGTCCATCGAGCCGGTCGGCATCGAGCGGTGGGTGTCCACGCCGACGTCCAAGATCGTCGCCGAGGGCCGGGTCGACCGGATCGACCTGCGCGACGGCGAGCTGGTGATCGTCGACTACAAGACCGGGCGGCACGCGCTGACCGTGGACGACGCGCGGGGTTCGCAGGCGTTGGCGCTGTACGCGCTGGCGGCGCGGCGGACGTTGCGCAAGCCGTGCCACCGGGTGGAGCTGCACCACCTGCCGTCGGGCTCCGTGGCGGTGTGGGAGCACACCGAGGAGAGCCTGGCGCGGCACGTGACGCGAGCCGAGGAGGCGGCGGACGAGTTGGCGCTGGCCACCGACACCCTCGCCGCGGGCGGCGACCCGGAGATCCTGTTCCCGCCGCGCACCGGGAACCAGTGCACGTGGTGCGACTTCCGGCGTTCCTGCCCTGAGGGTCAGCGGGCGTCACCCGCGATCGACCCGTGGGCGTTGCTCGCGCCGTAGAGTTGGCCGGGTGACGATCGTGGACAGCGGACCCGAACCACGCCTGGCGAGGCTGTGGCGCGGCGTCAGCGGCGCACTGGCCGTCGGCTTGGTGCTGTTGGCGTTGGTGATGATCGGCGTGCAGATCTACGCCGGCGCCCGTGACCTGCCGGGCCCGGGGTTCGACGTGGTGGCGGGTCATGTGGCGGCGGCTGTCGCGGCGGTGGTGGCCCAGGTGGTCGCGGACCGTCGCAAGGGCTGGCTGGTGGCCGTGTGCGGGCTGGCGGTCGTGCTGCTGGTGGTGGTGACGCTGTGGGTGTTCTGGTGGGCGTGACCTCGCGCTGACCGGGCACGTCGGCAGAACGCGCCTGCCGACGTGCCCAGCGGCCGTCGTCAGTAGCGGATGTACCAGCGCTGGTCGCTCCGGTCGGGGTCGCAGTCCCTCAGGAGCAGCTGCCTCTTGGAACCGTCGTGCGTGACGCACAGCCCGGTCTCGTAGAGTTCGATCATCGTGGCATTGGGCTGGTCCAGGCCGAGCCACCGCTGGTCGGCGTAGCCGGTGCAGCGCCTGCCCACGACCTGGTCGTTCTCCGCGGTCGCGCAGAGTTTGTCCCGTTCACTCCTGAGCATGGTGCCGTCGCCGGAGACCTCCCACATCTGGTTCGCCCCCCCGTGGTTCGGATAGGCGATGACCGGATAGCCGTCCCAATTGGACTGGTCCCACACATCGCCCGGCCGGGTCACGCTCTCGATCATGACCACGTGTTGTCGGGCGTCGGCCTGGTCGGCGATGGCCGTCGGCGCGATCACCAGTGCCGAGGCCGCCACGAGGGTGGCGGTGAGCACTCGTCGGAACGTCATTTGCCTTCCCTTTCCCTGTCGGTGTTCGGGTGCACCCTCAAGTAGAAGCGCCCAACTGGGCTGCGAGCAGCGAAAACACCCATCGATGGAGGCAAATGACACGGTCAGGCGAGCTGACGTCGCGCCGGTCACATGGCGTGGGCGAGGACCCCCGACGACGCGCACGATGATCGTCCGAGTGACGCCGATGGCCGGACGTCGCGGTGGTGAACCCGTGAACCCGTCGCCGGTCAGCTGAGCCAGGCGCGCCAGGTCGGCAGGAGCGTGGCCAGCAGGGCGTCCGGGGCCTCGGTGTTCGGTGAGTGCATCACGCCGGACAGCACGGCGAAGTCGGCGTCCAGGCGTTCGGCCATGTCCCGCTGGCTCGCCGCGGACCAGGAGTCGTCGAACTCACCGCACACCACCAGGCACGGGATGCCGGACGAGCGCGCGACGCGGGCCAGTTTGGCGACCAGGTCCGGTTCCGTGCGCAGCGCCTCGCCCATGCCGAGCAGGCCGACGGGCGACGAGCGGACGAACCGCTCGTGGTAGAAGTCCTTGAGTTCCTGCGGGATGAGCTGCCAGCGCGGGTTCAGCGCATGGCGGGCCTCGTGGACCTGCTGTGACGCTTCGACGCCCTGTTCGCGGAGCACGATCTCGCCGTAGTCGAGGGCGGTGCGGCCTTCGCCGGGCGGCAGTTCGGACGGGCCGGACGCGAGGAGGGTCAGCCCCGCCACGGGCGCGCCGGCCAGCACCGCGCCGCGGGCGACGAGTCCACCGAACGAGTGACCCAGCAGCAGCACGCGCCTGCCTTCGGTGGTCAGCTTCGCGACCAGGTCGGCGATCACCGTGCCGAGGACGGCGGGCCGGTAGTCGGATTCCACCATCGGGCCGACCGACTCGTACTGGCCGGGCAGGTCGACGGCGACGACCTCGATGCCGGCGTCGGCGATCGGGTCGATCAGCGGGGCGAAGTCCTCTTTGGATCCGGTGTAGCCGGGTACGAGGAGTGCGGTGGCGCCGAGGTCGAGTCCGGCGGCGGGCGCGCGGAGGGCGGCGATCGGGCCGTGCCGACCGGGCAGGTCCACGCGTTCCGCGCGGTGCGGGCTGAACTGCGAGTGCACGTCTCGCAGTCTGCCCCACCGGCCGCGCGGGCGCTGGCGCCTTACCGCAGTGCTCGCTTGGTGTTCACCGGGCTTCGCGGTGTGCCGCTCTTGGCCTCTTACCGGAGTGCGACGAGCGTGTCGCCGCGCTGCTCCAGCACGATCGGCCCTTCGGTGGCCATCTCGATCGGCCCGGTGTAGCCGTCGCGGTTGACCGGGATCGCGCCGACTTCCTGGCCGGTGACCTGGTCGAGCACCTTCAGCCCGTCCGCGACCGGCAGCAGCAGGTGGCCGGCGAGCGTGGTGCCCGGGCCGCGGGTGTCGTCAGCGGTCCACAGCGGGTTCAGCTCGACCGGCGACAGCGCGATCGTCTTCGACCCGGTGAACCAGTAGATGTTCGCGGTGCTGGTGAAGGTCGACGCCACCCGGCCGGGCGGGTCGCCCGCGAGTTCGTCGGCGCTGACGTCGACCGGGTACGTCGCCACGAGTGAGCCGGTGTCCGCGTCGAACACCACGATCCGGCCCGGCACGGCCACCGCGACCCGGGTCGCCGTCACCGCGATCACCCGGCTGTTCTTCTCGCCGGTGACCGTGGTGCTGATGACCTGCGGTTCGTCGGACTTCTCCGGGTTCGGCTTGAGCACCGTGATGCGGTCCGACGGGTCCAGCGCGGGGCAGCGCTCGATCAGCGCGATCTTGCCGCCGGTGACCGCGAAGGAGCCGTACGTGCAGCCGGTGCGGGGCTGCTTGTTGGGGTTCACGATGGCGCGCAGCGTGCCGTACTCCAGCGAGCGGACCAGGTCGTCGCGGCGGTAGACCTCGACGAAGTCCTCGCCGGTGGTGAGCACGTGCGAGCCCTCGTTCAGCAGGCGGGTGCCGGGTTCGGCGTCGCCGTTGCGCTGCGGGCCGCGCTTGCCGGAGCCGATTTCAAGGGTGGTGACCTCGGAGCAGTTGGTCCCCTTGGTGTGCACCGCGAACACCCGGCCCCAGGCCGCGGTGACGGTGCACAGGGGCCAGTCGCGGGAGTAGCGCCAGCGGACTTCGCCGCTCAGCGCGTCGCGGCCGACGACCTCGCCACCGTCGCCGGTGACGACGACCGAGTCGAGGTTCACCGGGACGGGCGTCGCGTCGCTGGGCGCGCGCCAACTCTCGGACAGCGACGGCGGCATCGTGGTGACCGGGATCAGCGGGGTGACCTCGGCCGGGCCGGTCTGGCTGACGGTGTTGCGGGCGTCACTGGTGAGCCACAGGAGCAGGCTCGCCACCAGCACCCCGACCAGGACCAGGGCGAGGCCGATGAAATCGCCCCTGGTGCGCCACGACCGGGCCGGCAGCGGTTCCGGGGTGTCGTCGTCCCGCGGCTCGACGGGCTCTGCCAGGACGTCCTCGTCCAGCATGACCTGCCCGTTCGACTCCGCCTGTTCCGGCTGGCCCACTGCCCGGCTCCCGATGGTCGGTGATCTATCGCGTTCGTCTGGCGACATGCTGCCACCACGGGGAAGAGGTCGGTGTGAGGCGGCGGCGGGTTCTGCTTCGGGCTCGCCGTCGCCGCGTGTCATCGCCCGTGTCGTCGTGCCATCCGCCGGGTGCCATCGCCCCCGTGTCGTCGTCCGTGTCGTCGTCCCGCGCGGTGGTCCCCGCGCGGTGGTGCCGGCGTGGCCGTCGTGCGTGGTCGTCGTGCGTGGTCGTCACGCGTGGTTGTCCGGGGTGGTCGTCCCGCGTGGTCGCCCCGTCCCGGCCGGGTCCCTGGTGCCGACCCGGCGGGTGGGTCGGGTTCAGGAGTAGCGGCGGGGTGGTTCGGGGCGCCTCGTTCTAACCGAGGTACGAGAACAGTGTTTCCGTACATTTTCGGGCCATGATCACCCGAAAGTGTGGGCACCGGGCCAGGCAGCGCTCGGATCCGCGCTGCCCACCACGACGACTGTTCCGCACCAGTGTTCCGTACCTGACCAGTGTTCCGTACTCGCCCGTACTCGGCGATCTTTCCCACGCGATCTGGCCTGCGCGATGTTCCCTACTCGGCGGAAGCGGGCTCGCCCGACTCGCCGTTGCCCGTCGTGCGCCTACGCCTGCGCCTGCGCGGACGGTCGCCCTCGGCCGTCGACGGCTCGGACGACGACGCCTCGGCAGAGGCCGGCGCACCGGCGGTCACGTCGGCCGACGCCTCGGACGGCTGACCGCCCTCGGGTGCCACACCCGCACGGCTCCGCCTGCGCCTGCGCGGACGGGTGCCGCCTTCCTCGCCCGAACCCGAGCCCGTGGTGCTGCTACTGCTGCCGGCGCTGGAACTCGTCTCCGGCGCGGGCGCGGCGTCGCCGCCTGCCCGACCGGTGCGCTTGCGCTTGCGGGTCTTCTTGTCGCCCTTGAGGTTCTCCTCCGGCTCGGCGCCCAGGCCCGCGCGCGTGCGCTGACCCATCGGCAACCGCCCGGACGAACCGGACGGGATGTCCAGCTCGGCGAACAGGTGGTCCGACGTCGAGTACGTCTCCACCGGCTCCGGCTTGCCCAGGTTGAGCGTGTCGCTGATCAGCTTCCAGCGCGGCATCTCGTCCCAGTCCACCAGCGTGACCGCGACACCCGTGCGCCCCGCGCGACCCGTGCGGCCGATGCGGTGCACGTAGGTCTTCTCGTCCTCGGGGCACTGGTAGTTGATTACGTGCGTGACGCCCTCGACGTCGATGCCGCGGGCCGCCACGTCGGTGGCCACCAGCACGTCGATCTTGCCCGAGCGGAACGCCCGCAGCGCCTGCTCACGCGCGCCCTGCCCGAGGTCGCCGTGCACCGCCGCCGCCGCGAAACCGCGCTCGACCAGGTCGTCCGCCACCTTCTGCGCGGTGCGCTTGGTGCGGGTGAAGACCATCGACAGACCGCGCTCACGGGCCTGCAACGCGCGGGCCAGCAGCTCCAGCTTGTCGAGCGCGTGCGCCCGGTAGACGAACTGCTCGGTGCGCTCGTGGATCGCGCCCGCGTCGTTCTCCTCGGCCCGCACGTGCGTGGGCTGGTTGAGGAACGTCCGCGCCAGCGTGATGATCGGGCCGGGCATGGTCGCCGAGAACAGCATGGTCTGCCGCTCGTCCGGCACCATGCGCAGGATCCGCTCGATGTCCGGCAGGAAGCCCAGGTCCAACATCTCGTCGGCCTCGTCCAGCACCAGGTTGCGCACCTTGCCGAGCACCAGGTGGCGCTGTTCGGCCAGGTCCAGCAACCGGCCCGGCGTGCCGACGACCACGTCGACGCCCTTGCGGAGCGCCGCGATCTGCGGCTCGTACGGCCGGCCGCCGTAGATGGCCAGCACGCGCACGTTGAGGTGCTTCGCCGCGTCCGTCAGGTCGTGGGTGACCTGGAGGCACAGCTCACGCGTCGGGACGACGACGAGCGCCTGCGGCGTGCCGTCACCGGGCACGATGATCCGCTGGAGCAGCGGCACGCCGAAGCCCAGGGTCTTGCCCATGCCGGTGCGGGCCTGGCCGATGACGTCGTCGCCGGCCAGCGCCAGCGGGAGCGTCAACTCCTGGATGGCGAACGTGCGGTGGATGCCCGCCTCGGCCAGGGAGCGCACGATCTCCTCGCGCACACCCAGCTCGGCGAACGTTGGGGATTCGTTCTTGACCGGGGCGTCGGCCACGAGCGGGTGCGAGGTGTCCTCTTCGGGCACACCCGCCTCGCTGTGCTCCAAGGCCACCGGGTCGATATGTGTCTCTTCGTTCGTCGCGGTCAGGGTGATCGCCTCTCTCGTACCAGCGCGCACGGCCTGTACGGGCCGCTCGACCGCGTCCACCGCCACTCGGCCGTCGCAAGGGGCCGGGCGGGTGTCGCGGGAGGGCCAGCGAGGTATGCGCGCACCCTCTCCTGGCGGCACGGTGCCGCCGCAGTTCAGCCTTCGGCACCGCTGCGAGCCCCCACTGGGCCGCGCCGCGCCGGGCGTCAACTATCGAGTCTACCCGCCGCTTGGTCCGATCGTGCTGGAACGCGAGGTCGACTGCGGTTTCGCGTGCCTGGGGTGTAGCGCAGGACACGCGACTAGGCTCGTGGGCATGAGCGACCCAGGAGTGGATCGAGCGGCGGCTCAGGCGGTTGCGGTGGGTGGGGAAGGCCCGTTGGCCGAGGGCATCGTGGACCTGCTGGGCGCGCTCGCGTACGGCGAGCTGTCGGCGTTCGACCGGATGGCCGAGGACGCCCGCAGTGCTCCCACGCTGGCCGGACGGGCCGCGTTGGCGCAGATGGCCGCGGCCGAGATCGGGCACTACGCGCTGCTGGAGCGGTACCTGGGCGACCGCGGCCACTCGATCGAGGAGGCCATGCGGCCGTTCGCCGTCGGGTTCGACGCGTTCCACGCTTCCACCGCGCCGCGGTCGTGGTCGGAATCGCTGGTCAAGGCGTACGTCGGGGACGCGCTGGCGGCGGACTTCTACCGCGAGGTCGCCGAGTGGCTGGACGAGCCGACCAAGGAGCTGGTGCTCGCGGTGCTGGCCGACACGGGGCACTCCGCGTTCGCCGAGCGCGAAGTCCGGGCCGCCTGCGCCGCCGATCCGACGTTGCGCGACCGGCTCACGTTGTGGGGTCGCCGGCTGCTCGGCGAGGCGTTGACGCAGGCCCAGTACGTGGTCGCGGAACGGGACGGGCTGGCCGAGCTGATCGTGCGCGGCTCGGGCGACCTGGCGGGCATCGCGGCGCTGTTCCGCCGGCTGCAACAGAGCCACACGAGGCGCATGACGGTGCTCGGGCTCGGCTAGGGTTGGGTTTCGAAAGCATTCAACGCCGCACGGAGGTCAGCGTGGAGGTCAGGGTCGGGATCGCGGACAGCCCGCGGGAGCTCGTGGTGTCCAGCGGGCTCACCCCCGAAGAGGTCGAGTCGCAGGTCGCGGACGCGCTGAAGGCGGGCACGGGGCAGCTCGTGCTGGTCGACCAGAAGGGCGCCCGCTACGTGGTGCCCGCGGCGCGCATCGCGTACGTGGAGATCGGTCCGAGCGACGCCCGTCGGGTCGGTTTCGTCTCCGGCGACTGAGCGTCCGAGCGGCCGGGCGAGCGCGGCTCTCCGGAACACGGGAAGGGGCACCCGATCGGGTGCCCCTTCCGCATTTCTCGCCCTTGGTCAGCCGACCGTGAACGGCGGGGTCGAGATCCCCGCCACCCGGTAGCGCGACCAGGGATCGCGGTCGGTCAGCGATCCGGTCGCCGTGCCGTCGGGGGTGCGCAGCAGCGCGGTCCGCGCACCGCCCTCCACCAGCTCGGTGACCTGCTCGTTGGCGCCGACCCGGCCGTACCAGTGGTAACGGCCGTCAATGGGCTGGAAGTAGCCGCGCAGCTCGACGTCCACCGGCACCTCCCGCTCGTCGAACACCAGCACGGCGGTGCCCGTGTACCCGTCCTCGTGGTGTTCCTCGGACATCAGGCCTCCTCGGCGTCTGCATCGGGGTCGACGAGCCGCAGGCGGGGCTCGTCCAGGGGAACGGCTCCCGGGAAGTCCATGGTCAGCGGCGCGTCCGGGTCGAGTTCCACGCCCGCGGAGCGGAGCAGTCCGTCGATGGCGTGCCAGATGATCGTGGTCAGGTAGCCGCTCAGGCTGGCCCGCGTCATCGACTGCCGGTCCAGCCACCAGTCGCCCGCGTTCTGCACCATGCCGACCAGCGCGTGCGCCCACGGCTCGGCGCCGCCGGAGTCCATCCCGAACCCGCGCAGGTAGTCGCCGAGCAGCCGGGCCAGGGCCGCCGCGATGAGCTGCTTGTCCTGGTCGACCACGTCCTGCTCGACCGGCCGGTCGGTGAACGACTTGCGCACCACGAACCGGTACAGGTTGGGGTGCTCCTCGATCACCGACAGGTACGCGTCGACGATGCGCTTGATCCGGACGCGGAGCGGGCCTTCCTCCGCGATTGCCGGGCCGAGCCGGTCCATCAGCATCTCGGTGCCGCGCTGACCGACCGCGAGGTACAGGTCGGACTTGTCGGCGAAGTGCCGGTACAGCACCGGTTTGCTGACGCCCGCCTCGGCGGCGATCTCGTCCATGCCCACGTCCGCGCCGTGCTTGGCGACCGCGCGGACGGTGGCCTCCACGAACTCGGCGCGCCGCGCCTCGCGGTGTCCCTTCCACCGCTCGCGGCGTGCGTCCGTCCCGCCCTTGACAGTTCGTGCCATGTCACGCACGCTACCAGAAGTAACCGTTACCTCAAGTTACACATACTGAACCGGGGAGGGACCCGATGACCAGGACCTTGAAGGTCGCGGATCGTGAGAAGACCGCGGAACGCCTGCTCAACTCCTCGGCCGACAAGTTCTACGACCCGGACGTGGACATCGACTGGTCCGCGCCTCTGGTGGACGGCCTGCGGTACACCCCCGAGCACCGGTGCTCGCTCTACGGCACCGAGCTGTGGGACCGGATGAGCCCGGAGCAGCGGATCGATCTCTCGCGGCACGAGGTCGCCAGCATCGCCAGCGTCGGCCTGTGGTTCGAGATCCTGCTGATGCAGATGCTGCTGAAGGAGGTCTACCGCTCCGACCCGACGACCAAGCACGCGCAGTACGCGCTGACCGAGATCGCCGACGAGTGCCGGCACTCCACCATGTTCGCGCGGATGGTCGAACGGATCGGCTGCCCGGCCTACGGACCCAGCCGGCGCGTCTACCACCTGGGCAAACTGCTGCCGGTGATCGGCTACGGGCCCGCGCTGTACGGGTCGATCCTGGTCGCCGAAGAGGTCCTGGACCGGTTGCAGCGCGAGGCGATGGTCGACGAGACCGTGCAGCCGCTGGTGCGCATGGTCAACCGGATCCACGTGCTCGAAGAGGCCCGGCACGTGCGGTTCGCCCGCGAAGAGGTCGTCCGGGGCATGGAGAAGCTGACCAAGAAGGAGATGGCCTACCAGCGGTGGCTCATCGCGACGACGGCGATGTTCATCACCCGCTCGATCGTCAACCCGGAGGTCTACGCGGCCGTCGGGCTGGACAAGGACGAGGCGCACAAGGCGGCGGTGACGAACCCGAACTGGCAGGAGACGATCCGCTGGTCGGGTGAGCGGATCATGAAGTTCCTGGACGAGGTGGACCTGGTGGGCAAGCCGGGGATGCGGGCATGGCGTCGGTCGTTCCTGCTCGGGTGAGCGGCCGGGCGGACGCGCCATGGGCGGTGGACCACCGGTTCGTGACGTCGGACGGCACGGCGCTGCACGTCGTGGACACCGGGCCGCGGGACGCGGAGCTGACGACCGTGCTGCTGCACGGCTGGACGTTGGACCACACGTCGTGGGACCTGGTGGCCGAAGGGCTGCCGGGCCGGGTGCTGCGGTACGACCACCGGGGTCACGGCGGGTCGGGGCACGCGCCGGCCGGGTCGGCCACCATCGCGCGGTGCGCGGACGACCTGGCCGAGCTGATCGAGGCACGGGTGCCGACCGGGCGGATCGTGCTGGCCGGGCACTCGATGGGCGGCATGACGATCATGGCGTTGGCCGAGCAGCACCCCTCGCTGCTCGACCGCGTCGCAGGCGTCGTCCTGGTCGCCACCTCTTCGGGTGAACTTGCCGGGTCGACGCTGGGGCTGCCGATCGCGGTGGGCCGGGCGGTCACGGCGGGGGAGAAGGCGGTCAACCGGCGGATCGCGCGGCTGCGGCGGGCGGAGCTGCTGCGCCGGACGGAGATCGCGCGGCCGGGGGTCAGGTGGCTGCTGTTCGGCAAGCGGCCGTCGTGGCGGCACGTCGCGGCGACGGCCGGGATGGTCGGCCGGTGCCACCCGGTGAGCATGGTCGGGTTCCGCGACTCGCTGGACCTGCACGACCGGCGCAAGGCGCTGGCCGAGTTCGCCCACGTCCCGGCGGTGGTGCTGGCGGGCGCGGAGGACAGGCTCACGCCGTTGTCGCACGCCAGGGTGCTCGCGGAGGAGCTGCCGCACGCCGAGCTGGTGATCTACCTGGGCGCCGGCCACATGCTGCCCTTCGAGAGGGCGGGGGAAGTCACAGCACACGTTCGCGCATTGCTGTGACTACGAAATGGGGGCCGTCGTCGGGGACGGCCCCCATTTCGTGTGTTCAGTGCTGGGACTCCGGGTGCTGCAACGGGAAGCCGCCGCCGATGCCGCGCCAGGCGAGGTTCGAGATCAGGGCGACCGCGTCCTCTTTGGCCAGCTGTCGGTCGTCTGCCAGCCACGCACGGGCCGTGACCTGGGACAAGCCGACCAGGCCGACCGCCAGCAGTCGCGCCCGGTGCTCGTCCAGGCCCGCGTCGGCGGTGATCGTGTCGGTGATGGCCTCGACGCTGTCCGTCGTCGCGCGCTCGACCGCACGCGCCACCGCGGGCTCGCTGCGCAGGTCCGACTCGAACACCATCCGGAACGCCTGGCCCTCGCCGTCCACGAAGTCGTAGAACGCGGCGACCGCGGCCTTCACCCGCTGCTTGTTGTCCGTCGTGGACGCCAGCGCACCGCGAACGCGGTTCACCAGCTCGTCCACGTGGGACTCGAGCAGCGCCATGTAGAGCTCGAGCTTGCCTGGGAAGTGCTGGTAGAGCACAGGCTTGCTGACTCCCGCGCGTTCGGCGATCTCGTCCATCGCCGCGGCGTGGTAGCCGTTGGTCACGAACACGTCCTGCGCCGCGGCCAGCAATTGGGCACGTCGAGCGGTGCGTGGGAGCCGTACACCCCGCCCCGCCGCGCCGCCGTGGTGCCCGACCGCAGTCTGGGCCGTCTCCGTCATGGTGCCTCCAGCCAACCAACTCATCGCGGAACCGGAAAGGGGTTGCCCTCACGGCTCGTCGGCAACCTTACTCGCTGGTAGCAGCGTTCTGGGAAAGCTTCCCGTTTCGTAGGACGCCCGGACAGGCATCCTTGGGTGGTGACCGAGACGCTGGAGGCGCGCAGAACCGCCATCACCCACGTGCCCCTGTCCATCGCGCCGCTACCGCCGTTGGACACAACGATCGAGCCCTGGCCTGGTGACTACGTCGAGCTCGCCGGTCACCGCGTGCACGTGCGGCGCACGCCCGGACCAACCGGCTCCACCGCCGTCTACGTGCACGGACTGGGTGGTTCGTCGACCAACTGGACCGACCTGGCCGCCCAGTTGCGCGAGCACGTCGACGGCCACGCGCTGGACCTGCCGGGGTTCGGCCGGTCCGAGCCGATCGACGGCTACGACTTCCGGATGGCCACCCACGCGCGGGTCGTGATCGAGTACATCGAGTCGCTCGGCCGCGGCCCGGTGCACCTGTTCGGGAACTCCATGGGCGGCGCGATCACGTTGATGGCCGCCTCCACCCGTCCCGACCTGGTGCGCACCCTGACCCTGGTCTCGCCCGCCGTGCCGGACCTGCGGCCGAGCCTGCGCCGGGTGTCGGACCGGCGGCTGCCGCTGGCGTTCCTGCCGGTCGTCGGCCCGCGGGTGCGGGAGCAGTTGGCCGCCGTGACGCCGCGTGAGCGCACTCACCAGATGCTCCGGCTGTGCTTCGCGGAGCCCCACTCGGTGCCGCCGCACCGGATCGCGCAGAGTGACCACGAGTACACCGAGCGGTCCGCGCAGGCGTGGGCGGGCAACGCGCTGAGCCGCAGCACGATCGACCTGATCCGCACGTGGCTGGTGCCGCGGTCCAAGTCGATGTGGCTGCTGCCGCCGAAGATCGCCGCCCCGACGCTGGTGGTGTGGGGGACCGAGGACCGGCTGGTCAGCGTGCGCAAGGCGCCCAGGGTGGCCCGGCTGATCCCGCGTGGACGGCTGCTCGTGCTGCCGCGCACGGGGCACGTGGCTCAGATGGAGCGGCCGGTGTCGGTGGCACGTGCCGTGGTGGGCATGTGGGAGGCGGTCGAGCGGCGGGCGTGGTGACGATCAGTGACCCGGGCCGGTCGGGTGGGTCGGTGCCGCGCTGGTCACCTGGAATCCGCCACCTGGGTGCGGTTGTGGCACCCTGGTTGCCGTGAACCGGACGTCGCAGGGCGAGCGTGACGCGCCGCCGTCCGCTGATGACCGGCCGCCGCTATCCGAAGACCGCTATCGCCGCGGCGCGCGCCGGACCGGCGCCGAGCCGCTGGCCGCGTCATGGGAACCGGCCGGCCCCAGGCACCGAAAACGCCGCACGGGCGTGCGTGGGATGGTCGCGAGCTACGGCTGGCGGATCTACGCCGTCCCCGTGCTCCTCGTGCTGACCGCCCTGGTCGTGCTGGACACCGCCGCGCCGACGACCGGCAACGAGCTGGCGGGCACCCCGACCGACACCGGCACCGCCGCGCCCGGGCCGACGTCCACCTCCGGTCCGCCCGAGGCGACCGAGAAGCCGCCGCCCGAGATCGACCTGAAGAACTTCCCGACCGCGCAGCTGCCGGACGGCCCGAAGTTCTCCGAGCAGGGCGCGGGCACGTTCGCGGTGATCCCGGGCACCACGCCGCAGGCGGGCAACGGGAGGCTGTACCGGTACGCCGTCGCGATCGAGGACGGCGTCGAGCCGGGCGACTACGGCGGCGACCGCGAGGCGTTCGCCCGGACGGTCGACGGCTTCCTGGCCGATCCGCGCAGCTGGGTCGGCACCGGCACGGCGGCACTGCAACGGGTCCCGGCCGAGGGTGACGACGTCGACTTCACCGTCGCGCTCACCACGACGAACACCGCCCACTCGCTGTGCGGGTTCTCGATCCAGTTCGAGGCGTCGTGCTGGCACCGGCCGAGCGGTCGGGTGATCATCAACACGGCCCGCTGGGTGCGCGGCGCGAAGGCCTATGGCAACGACATCAGCGGCTACCGGACGTACGCCATCAACCACGAGGTCGGGCACGCCCTCGGCAACGGCCACGTGGGCTGCGCGGCCGACAACGGCTTCGCCCCGGTGATGATGCAGCAGTCGTTCGGCGTGGCGAACGACTACGTGGCGCAGCTCAACTCGGTGCCCGGCGGCGACCGCAGCGCCGTGCCGGCGGACGGCAAGGTCTGCAAGCCCAATCCATTCCCCGTAGCACCGCAGTAGTACAGGGCCGTCCCGCGCCTTGGGACGACTTCCCATCGGGGAAGACGGACGGGCAGGCTGGCGTTGTCCGTCTGTACAGGACATGTTTCGTCGAGGAGGACTCAGATGGCGCTTCCGCCGCTCGTGGAGCCCGCAGCGGAGCTGACCAAGGAGGAAGTCGCGCGGTACAGCCGCCACCTGATCATCCCGGATGTCGGGGTCGACGGGCAGAAGCGGCTGAAGAACGCGAAGGTCCTGGTCGTCGGCGCGGGTGGGCTGGGCAGCCCGGCCCTGCTGTACCTGGCCGCGGCGGGTGTCGGCACGCTGGGCGTGGTCGACTTCGACATCGTCGACGAGTCGAACCTCCAGCGGCAGGTCATCCACGGCCAGTCCGACATCGGCAAGCCCAAGGCCGAGTCGGCGCGGGACTCGGTGGCCGAGATCAACCCGTTCGTGAAGGTGGTGCTGCACCAGACCCACCTGAACTCGGAGAACGCGCTCGACATCTTCCGGGACTACGACCTGATCCTGGACGGCACGGACAACTTCGCCACCAGGTACCTGGTCAACGACGCCGCCGTGCTGCTCGGCAAGCCCTACGTGTGGGGCTCGATCTTCCGGTTCGAGGGCCAGGTCAGCGTGTTCTGGGAGGACGCGCCGAACGGCCAGGGCCTGAACTACCGCGACCTCTACCCCGAGCCGCCGCCGCCCGGCATGGTCCCGTCGTGCGCCGAGGGCGGCGTGCTGGGCGTGCTCTGCGCGTCGATCGGCTCGATCATGGTGACCGAGGCGATCAAGCTGCTGACGGGCATCGGCGACCCGCTGCTCGGCCGGCTCATGGTGTACGACGCCCTGGAGATGTCCTACCGGACCATCAAGATCCGCAAGGACCCGGAGAGCATCAAGATCACCGAGCTGATCGACTACGACGCGTTCTGCGGTGTGGTGTCGGACGACGCCCAGCAGGCCGCGGCGGGCAACACGATCACGCCGCTGGAGCTGAAGCAGAAGCAGGACGCCGGGGACGACTTCCTCCTGGTCGACGTCCGCGAGCCGCACGAGTACGAGATCGTGAAGATCCCGGGCTCGGTGCTCATCCCGAAGGACCGCATCCTGTCGGGTGAGGCGCTCGCGGAGCTGCCGCAGGACAAGCAGGTCGTGCTGCACTGCAAGTCCGGCGCGCGTTCGGCGGAGGCGCTGGCCGCGTTGCACAAGGCCGGGTTCAAGGACGCCGTGCACGTGGGCGGCGGCGTGCTCGCCTGGGCCCGTGAGGTCGACCCCTCACTGCCGACGTACTGATTTTCACGCACGAGACGCCGGGGTGGCCCTTCACGGGCCGCCCCGGCGTTCGTTTTACGGCTCGGTCACCTCGGCCAGGAACAGCAGCAGGCCGGTGGCGCGGTGGCGGACGGCCAGCAGGAACGGCCGGTCGAACCGCACCACCAGGGCCTCTGCCGGGTCGTGCCCGCCCATGGTGGCGAACATCATCGTGGCCGCCGCACCTTCGACGCCTTGCTCGTCGACCGCGAGCGTCGCCTGGTGCAGGACTTGCTCCACCATCAGCCACGAGTCGAACAGCGGTCCGGCGCCGAGTGCGCGCAGTTGGCCGGTGAGCTCGGTGGCGGCGGTCAGGTCCACCTTGGGCAGGTACAGGTCGACCTCGGTGGACCGCACGCCCGTGAGCAGGTCGGCGAACGCCTCGCCGTCGAGTTCCGACGTCGCCGGCGGTGAGTCGGACCGCAGGGCGATCACGTCCATCGCCTCGTCGCACGGGATGAGCACGGCCTGCCAGCCTTGACGGGCGGCGTAGCCGAAGGTGCCGACCCGGTGCATCGTCGGCACCATCCGCTTGCCCGAGGGCGTGCGGAACTTGCGGGGACGGGTGTCGTCAGCGGGGAATTCCTCGACCCACGCGGCCTTGGCGTGCAGGGCGTTGACCAGCACGGCGAGGGTGCTGGGCGTGATAGCGCCAGGCGGGACGGCCTCGGGGATCAAGCCCCGGGTCAGCTCCGCCACGACCTTGTTGATCTCGACGTGCGCGTTCTCGTCCAGCACGAGCCGCCGGACGTCGGGGTGGTCGGCCAGCGGTCCGGACGGGTCGACCCAGATGGTGTCGGTCGACGTCACAGCGTCGTCGCCGGCCGCGATGGCAAGCAGCTTCGAGACCTGTCCGACGTCGGCGCCCAGCACCTCGGCCACGGCGGGTCCCGTGTCCTCGCCCGCCACGTCGGTGGCGCTGCACAGCGCCGCGGCCACCGAGAACGGCGACCAGCACCGGTTGCCGGCGGGCAGCTTGCGGTGCAGGGCTAGCGCAAACGCGGCGTGCGTGGCGTCGGTCACAAATAACTCCTTGTGTGAGGTCGCGTCGATCGTTCGCGGCTCATTTTCCGGCGATCACGCTTTTCGATCGTCGGAAAATGGGGCGCGAGCGGTCGACTCCGGGGCGACCGCGCCCGCCGTCTGCGGAGCAGCGGCCATCCAACCCAGACCGCATAACTGCGGTTAGGCCGAACGCGTGGACACCACGCGTTTCGGCGTGGGAGGTCCACCAACGGAAGGCCGGGTGCAGGTAGCGTGCCGGCGTGACCCCATCCCCGGAGCCGCCACCGTCGCACGTGCGCGCCGCTTTCGGCGCGCGGGACGCCGAACCGGAGTTGATCGACGGCGGTCCGGTGTGGCGGTGCGGGGACGCGGCCATCCGCCCGGCGGGCAAGCCGGCCGAGGCCACCTGGGTCGCCAAGACGCTCGACACCCTGGACGTCGACAACCTGCGCGTCGCCCGTCCCCTGAGGTCCACCGACGGCCGGTACGTCGTCGGCGGCTGGGCGGCGACCAAGTACCTGTCCGGCCGCGCCGAGCCCCGGCACGACGAGGTCGTGGACGTCGCCGTGAAGCTCCACCGCGCGACCGTCGAGCTGCCCAAGCCGCGGTTCCTGGACGCGCGCGCCGACCTGTTCGCCACCGCCGACCGCTGCGCGTGGGACGAGGAGCAGGCCGACCTCGACCCGGACCTGGGCGGCCGGCTGTTCGAGTTGTGCGCGGCCTACCGCAAGCCCGTCACGGCCAAGCCCCAAGTCGTCCACGGCGACCTGTTCGGCAACGTCCTGTTCGCCGGTGACGCGGCCCCCGCGATCATCGATTTCGCCGCCTACTGGCGTCCCGGAACGTACGGCGCGGCGGTCGTCGTGGTCGACGCGATGGCCTGGGGTGGCGCGGATCACGGCATCCTCCAGCGCTGGGCGCACCTGGAGGAGTGGCCGCAGATCCTCCTGCGGGCGACCCTGTTCCGCCTCGCGGTCCACGCCCTGCACCCCCGTTCGAGCCGACAATCTCTCGTCGGGCTGGAGCGGATGGCCGCCCGGGTCGTCGAATCACTGTGACCTCACCCTCAGCGCAGGCGTGCTGAGCAGTCAAGTTCGCGTGGACGAAACATCCCGCGTTTTGCCGTTAACAGGGTGTTCTTACCGTCAGACGCGTGACCGACTCCCCCAGAATCGACACGCACTGCCCGTACTGCGCGCTCCAGTGCGCGATGACGATCGAAAACGGCAGGGTGTCGCCGCGGGAGTTCCCGACCAACCGCGGCGGCCTGTGCCAGAAGGGCTGGACGTCGGCAGAGCTGCTGACGTCGCCCAAGCGGCTGACCACACCGCTGGTCCGCCGGGACGGTGAGCTGCGCCCGGCGTCGTGGGACGAGGCGCTGGACCTCGTCGCGGACAAGCTCCGCGAGCTGCGGGAGGTCCACGGTCCGGACTCGGTCGGCGTGTTCGGCGGCGGCGGGCTGACCAACGAGAAGTCGTACCTGCTGGGCAAGTTCGCCCGGGTCGCGCTGGGCACCTCGCAGATCGACTACAACGGCCGGTTCTGCATGTCCAGCGCCGCGGCGGCGGGAATGAAGGCTTTCGGGCTTGACCGGGGCATGCCGTTCCCGGTCACCGACTTGGACAACGCGGGCGCGATCCTGCTGGTGGGCGGCAACCCGGCGGAGACCATGCCGCCGTTCGTCCAGCACCTGCGCAACGCCGAACTGATCGTCATCGACCCCCGCCGCACCGCCACCGCGGAGCTCGCGACCCTGCACCTCCAGCCCGCTCCCGGCACGGACCTGGCCCTGGCCCTGGGCCTGCTGCACACCGCCGTCGCGGACGGCTACCTGGACAAGCAGTACCTGTCGGACCGCACCACCGGCTTCGACGACGCCTGGCGCATCGCCGCGACGTGGTGGCCGGAACGGGTCGAACGGGTCACCGGCGTGCCGGTCGCCGACCAGCGGGCGGCGGTGCGCATCCTGGCCGAGGCCGCCAACGCCTACATCCTCACCGGCCGCGGCACCGAGCAGCACGCCAGCGGTGCGGACACCGTGTCCGCTTGGATCAACCTGGCGATGGCGCTCGGCCTGCCGGGCACGAAGGGCTCCGGCTACGGCTGCCTCACCGGCCAGGGCAACGGCCAGGGCGGGCGCGAGCACGGCCAGAAGGCCGACCAGCTCCCCGGCTACCGCAAGATCGACGACCCGGCGGCCCGCGAGCACATCCAGGGCATCTGGGGCGTGGACGACCTGCCCGGACCCGGCCGTTCCGCCTACGAACTGCTCGACGCCCTCGGTCAGCCGGACGGCCCGAAGGCGCTGCTGGTGTTCGGCAGCAACGTGATCGTCTCCGCGCCGCGCTCCCAGCACGTCGCCGATCGGCTCAAGGCGCTGGACCTCCTGGTGGTGGCCGACCTGGTCCTGTCCGACACCGCCGCGGTCGCCGACGTCGTGCTGCCGATCACGCAGTGGGCCGAGGAGAGCGGCACGATGACCAACCTCGAAGGCCGCGTCCTGCTGCGCCAGGTGGCCGTCGCGCCGCCCGAGGGCGTGCGCAGCGACCTCGACGTGATGCAGGGTCTCGCCACCCGGCTCGGCCAGCCCGCCGAGCGGTTCCCGACCGAGCCCGAGGTGGTGTTCGAGGAGCTGCGCCGGGCGTCCGAGGGCGGTCTGGCGGACTACTCCGGCGTCACGTACGAGCGGCTGCGCCAGGGCGAGGCGCTGCACTGGCCGGTGGTCGAGGAGAGCACCCCGCGCAACTTCCTGGACCGCTTCGCCCATGCCGACGGCATGGCGCGGTTCATCCCGGTCGAGCACCGCGGGCCGGCGGAGCTGCCGGACGCCGACTACCCGTTGCAGGCCACCACGGGCCGGGTGCTCCAGCACTACCAGTCCGGCGCGCAGACCCGGCTGGTGCGCGAGCTGAACCAGGCCGAGCCCGAGGCGTACGTGGAGGTCCACCCGGACACCGCGGTCCGCGCCGGTCTCGGCAACGGCCAACTCGCCGCGGTGGTGTCGCGGCGCGGCCGGACCCTGGCGCGGGTGCGCTGCGTGCCGTCGATGCTGATCGACGTGGTGTTCCTGCCCTTCCACTACGCGGGTGACGGCCGGGCGAACCTGCTGACCAACCCGGTGCTGGACCCGACGAGCCGGATGCCCGAGTTCAAGGTGTGCGCGGTCCGATTGGAGTCGGTATGAGGAACGTTGTCATCGTGGGCTACGGCATGGCCGGCGCCCGGCTGGCCGACGAGATCCGCCGCCGCGACCCGAAGGCGGAACGGGTCGCGGTGACCGTGCTGGGCGACGAGTCGCACCCCGCGTACAACCGGGTGCTGCTGTCCAGCGTGGTGGCCGGGTCGCTGACGCCGGAGGCCGTGCGGCTGCACGACCCGGAATGGGCCGCCAGGCACCACATCGACCTGCGGCTGGGCGGTTCCGTCAGCAAGATCGACCGGACCCGGCGGGTCGTGCACGTGGACGACGACGAGGTGCCGTACGACTCGCTGGTGCTGGCCACCGGCGCCCGGTCGTGGGTGCCGCCGACCGACGGGCTGCTGGACGGCAACGGCACCCTGGCGTCCGGCGTGGTGGCGTTCCGCTCGCTGGACGACTGCGCCCGGATCGTGGACAAGGCCTCACCCGGCACGCCGGTCGCGGTGCTCGGCGGCGGGCTGCTCGGGCTGGAGGCCGCGCGTGGTCTGGCCGGTCGGGGCTGCCTGGTCACGGTCGTGCACCCGGTCGGGCACCTGATGGAACGGCAGCTCGACCCGGGCGCGGGCCGGGTGCTGGCCACCACGTTGCGGGGCCTGGGCATCGAGTTCCGGCTCGGCGTGCTGGCCACCAAGTACACGCCCGGCGAAGGGCTGGAGCTGAACGACGGCACGCACGTGCCCGCCGACCTCGTCGTCGTCTCGGCGGGCGTGCGCGCGGAGACCGGGCTCGCCGAGCAGGCGGGCATCGACGTCGACCGGGGCGTCCTGGTGGACGACGCGCTGCGCAGCAGCGACCCGAGGGTGCACGCCATCGGCGACTGCGCCCAGCACGTCGGCACGGTGTCCGGCCTGGTCCAGCCCGCGTGGGAGCAGGCGGCCGTGCTCGCGGACCGGCTCACCGGCGCCGCGCCGGCCGCCCGCTACTCCGGGACCACCGTCGTGACCAGGCTCAAGGCCCGTGACGTCGATCTGGCCGCGTTGGGCGACGTGCACGTGGGCGTCGACTCGGCGGACGACGAGGTGCTGTGCTTCCAGGACCCGGCGCGCGGCCGTTACGCGAAGCTCGTGCTGCGCGGGGACAAGGTCACCGGCGCGATCGTCATCGGCGCGCCGGACGCGGCGGCGGCCATCACCCAGCTGTTCGACCGCGGCCTGCCCGCGCCGACCGACCGGCTCGCGCTGCTGCTGGGTCGCGCGCTGCCCGCCGAGAACGAGGCGAGCCCGGCCGACCTGCCCGCGTCCGCGGTCGTGTGCAGGTGCAACACGGTCAGCAAGAGCCAGTTGGTCAGCGCCTGGCGTGGCGGCGCGAAGACGGTTTCCGCGATCGCGGAGGTCACCCGGGCGAGCACGGGCTGCGGCGGCTGCAAGGACGCCGTCTGCGGAATCGTCGACTGGCTGGCGGCCTCACAGCCGCAGTCGGCGTGATGTGCGGTGGTGTTGCCGGCGGCGACACCTGCCTGAACGTCGGGGTAACGGACCGTTCTTACGGTTCCGGCAACGGGAAATCGGTGTCCGGGAGGGTCCAATGAGCACAGTGGTGGAGACCGAGAGCGTGACGCCGCAGGCGAAGCGGCGTGGTCGGTGGATCGACAACTGGGAGCCGGAAGACCCGTCGTTCTGGGAGACGACCGGCAAGAAGGTGGCCCGCAAGAACCTGATCTTCTCCATCCTGGCGGAGAACCTGGGCTTCACGGTGTGGAGCCTGATGAGCATCGTCGTCGTGAGCCTCGGCTCCGTCGGCTTCAGCTTCAGCGTCGGCCAGACGTTCTGGCTGCTGATCGTGCCGAACCTGGTCGGCGCGGTGCTGCGCATCCCCTACACGTTCGCGGTGCCGAAGTTCGGCGGCCGGGCGTGGACCACGATCAGCGCCGCGCTGCTGCTGATCCCCTGCACGATGCTGGCGATCGCGGTGGCCGATCCGAGCACGCCGTACTGGTTCTTCCTGCTCACATCGGCCGCGATGGGCTTCGGCGGCGGCAACTTCTCGTCCTCGATGGCGAACATCTCGTTCTTCTACCCGGAGGGCAAGAAGGGCCTGGCGCTCGGCCTCAACGCGGCGGGCGGCAACCTCGGCGTGGCGATGGTGCAGCTGGTCGTGCCGATCATCATCTCCCTCGGCACGGGCATCAACCTGGCCTACGCGGCGCTGTTCTGGATGCCGTTCGTCGTCATCGCCTCGGCGTGCGCGTGGTTCCTGATGGACAGCCTCACGCAGGCCAAGCCGGACGGCTCGTCGTACAAGAAGGCGATGTCGAACAAGCACACGTGGGTGATGTCGTTCCTGTACATCGGCACGTTCGGCTCGTTCATCGGCTTCTCGTTCGCGTTCCCGTCGCTGATCAAGCTGAGCTTCGTGGAGTACAAGAGCTTCGTCGCGCTGGCGTTCCTCGGCGCCCTCATCGGCTCGGTGAGCAGGCCGTTCGGCGGCTGGCTGTCGGACCGGTTCGGCGGCGCCCGGATCACCATGGCGGTGTTCCTCGGCCTGGCGGTCGGCACGGTCGGCCTGCTGATCAGCATCGAGACCCGCAGCTTCGCGCTGTTCTTCAGCGCGTTCATCGCGCTGTTCGTGCTGGCCGGCGTCGGCAACGGCTCCACCTACCGGATGATCCCGGCCATCTTCGCCGCCCAGAGCGACGACGTGCGTTCGGCGAAGCGGCAGGCCGCGGCGGTGGTCGGCATCGCGGGCGCGATCGGCGCGTTCGGCGGCGTGCTGGTGAACCTGGTCTTCAAGTTCTCGCTGGAGGGCAGCAAGACGCTCGCCCCGGCGCTGACCGCGTTCCTCGTGTTCTACGGCCTGTGCATGGCCACCACCTGGTGGTTCTACATGCGTCGCAGGGTCTTCGCGCGGCGTCCGAGCCTCGCATATGCCGGTGTGTGACACACACAACGCTCTGAAGTGCGGCGTGAGGCTGCTTTAACACCTGCGCAACATTCGCGACCTTGGCACGACACGGTGCCCGGTGAGCATTGACCCGGGCAGAAGGAGGGGTTGGTCCCATGACGCGAACGCTGGTAGTCGCCGGTCACGGCATGGTCGGTCACCGGCTCGTGGAGGCCCTCCGCGAGAAGGACGTCACCGGCCAGTGGCGGATCGTCGTGTTCGCCGAGGAGTCCCGTCCCGCTTACGACCGCGTCGCGCTGTCGTCCTATGTGGACAGCTGGGACGCGGGCTCGCTGAGCCTCCCTCCGCACGACGACACCGTGGAACTGCGCCTGAACGACCAGGTCGTGCACATCGACCGGGACGCCAAGGTGGTGCGCACGACGAGTGGTCGGGTGCAGCCGTACGACGCGCTGGTGCTGGCCACCGGCTCGGTGCCGTTCGTCCCCCCGGTGCCGGGCCGTGACCTGCCCGGATGTCACGTCTACCGGACCATCGACGACCTGGACGGCATCCGCGCCACGGTCGAGTCGGCGCGCGGCGGCGGCCGGCACGCGGGCATGGTGCTCGGCGGCGGCCTGCTCGGGCTGGAAGCCGCGAACGCGTTGCGCGGGATGGGCATCTCGCCGCACGTGGTCGAGCTGGGCCCGCGCCTGATGCCGCTCCAGGTGGACGAGGGCGGCGCCGGGCTGCTCAAGCGGCTGGTCGAGAAGCTGGACCTGACCGTGCACACCGGCACGTCCGCGTCGTCCATCGAAGAGGACCGCGGCCGGCTCATCGCCAAGCTGTCCAACGGCGTCGAGCTGGACCTGGACGTGGTGGTGTTCTCCGCCGGCATCCGGCCGCGCGACGAGCTCGCCCGCTCGTTCGGCCTCGAGGTCGGCCCGCGCGGCGGCATCGTGGTGGACAAGGCCTGCCGCACGTCCGACCACGACATCTACGCCATCGGCGAGTGCGCCAACCTCGACGGAATGGTGTACGGACTGGTCGCTCCCGGGTACTCCATGGCCGAAGTGGTGGCCGACCGCCTGCTCGGCGGCGGCGCGGAGTTCCCCGGAGCCGACATGTCCACCAAGCTGAAGCTGCTCGGCGTGGACGTGGCCTCGTTCGGCGACGCCCACGCGAAGGAAGAGGGCGCGCTGGAGGTCGTCGTCAACGACGCCGTCGCCGGCACCTACGCCAAGCTCGTGGTGTCCGACGACGCGAAGACCCTGCTCGGCGGCATCCTCGTCGGCGACGCGTCCAAGTACACGTCGCTGCGGCCCCTCGTCGGGCGTGCCCTGCCCGGTGACCCGGTGGCCCTGATCGGGCCGGAGGGCGGCGTCGAGCTGACGCTGCCGCACGACGCGCAGGTGTGCTCGTGCCACGCGGTCACCAAGCAGCAGATCGTGGACGTGGTGAACTCCGGCGACGCGGTCGACGTGCCGGGCATCAAGGCGTGCACCAAGGCGGGCACCGGCTGCGGCTCGTGCGTGCCGATGCTGAAGAAGCTGCTGTCCGAGTGCGGTGTCGAGCAGTCCAAGGCGCTGTGCGAGCACTTCGACCACTCCCGCGCCGAGCTGTTCGAGGTCGTCCGCTCCACCGGCATCACCACGTTCACCGACCTGATCACCCGGCACGGCCGCGGCCTCGGCTGCGACATCTGCAAGCCCGCCGTCGCCTCGATCCTCGCGTCGCTGGACAACGGGCACGTGCTGGAGGGCGAGCAGGCCACCCTCCAGGACACCAACGACCGCTTCCTGGCCAACATGCAGCGCAACGGCACCTACTCGGTCGTGCCGCGCATCCCCGGCGGCGAGATCACCCCGGAGAAGCTGATCGTCATCGGCGAGGTCGCCCGCGACTACGGGCTGTACACCAAGATCACCGGCGGGCAGCGGATCGACCTGTTCGGCGCGACCGTCGACCAGCTGCCGGCGATCTGGAAGCGCTTGGTGGACGCCGGTTTCGAGTCCGGGCACGCCTACGGCAAGGCGCTGCGCACGGTGAAGTCGTGCGTCGGCACCACGTGGTGCCGGTTCGGCGTGCAGGACTCGGTGTCGCTGGCCATCGAACTGGAACTGCGCTACCGGGGCCTGCGGTCGCCGCACAAGCTCAAGTCCGCCGTGTCCGGCTGCGCGCGCGAGTGCGCCGAGGCGCGGGGCAAGGACTTCGGCATCATCGCGACCGAGAACGGCTGGAACCTGTACGTCGGCGGCAACGGCGGCTTCACGCCCCGGCACGCGGACCTGATCGCGTCCGATGTGGACACCCGGACCCTGATCAAGCTGATCGACCGGTTCCTGATGTTCTACATCCGCACGGCGGACCGGTTGCAGCGCACCTCGACCTGGATCGAGTCGCTGGAAGGCGGGCTGGACCACCTGCGCGACGTCATCGTGGACGACAGCCTCGGCATCTGCGCCGACCTGGAGGCCGCGATGGAGAAGCACGTGGACAACTACGCCGACGAATGGCGTGGCGTGCTGGAGGACCCGGAGAAGCTGTCCCGCTTCACGTCGTTCGTCAACGCGCCCGACACGCCCGACCCGACGATCTCGTTCCGTGAAGAGCGCGGCCAGAAAGTGCCGGTCTTGTTGGGTGTTCCCGCTTTCGGTGAGGCGGAGAGTCCGGAGGTTTCCCGATGACACCTGTGTGCGAGTTGAGCGCCCTTCGGCCCGACCAAGGGGTGGCGGCCCTGCTCCCCGACGGTTCCCAGGTGGCGGTGTTCCTCACCTCGGCCGGGACCGTGCACGCGTTGGGCAACATCGACCCGTTCAGCGGCGCGGCGGTGATGTCGCGCGGGATCGTCGGCGACCGGGGTGGCGTGCCGGTGGTCGTGTCGCCGGTCTACAAGCAGGCGTTCGAGCTGACCACCGGCAAGTGCCTGGACGACCCCTCGACCGGGGTGCCGGTGCACCCGGTGGTCGTGACCGACGGCATCATCCAGGTCGGGTCACCGTGAACGCCGCCCCGCTGGCCGGGTACACGGTCGGTGTGACCGCCGCCCGGCGGGCCGACGAGCTCTCGGCTTTGCTGGAGCGCAAGGGCGCGACCGTGCTCCAGGGTCCCGCCATCCGGATCGTGCCGCTGCCCGACGACGCGGAGCTGCTGGCCGCGACGAAGGCCGTGGTGGAGGAGCCGGTGGACGTCGCCGTGGCGACCACCGGCATCGGCTTCCGCGGCTGGGTCGAGGCGGCCGAGGGCTGGGGTCTGGGCGCACGGCTGCTGACCCGGCTGTCGGGGGCGCACGTGTTGGCGCGTGGGCCGAAGGCTCGGGGTGCCGTGCGTGCCGCCGGTCTGGTGGACGCGTGGTCGCCGGAGAGCGAGAGCAACGCCGAGTTGCTGGACTACCTGATGCGTGCCGGTGTGTCGGGCAAGCGCATCGCCGTGCAGCTGCACGGCGAGCCGCTGCCGGAGTTCACGTCGACGCTGCGCGCGGCCGGCGCCACGGTCGTCGAGGTGCCGGTGTACCGGTGGACGGGCCCGTCCGACCCGGCGCCGTTGGAACGCCTGCTGGAGGCGGTGCTGGCGGGTCAGGTGGACGCTCTGACGTTCACCAGCGCCCCCGCCGCGGCTTCCGTGCTGCGGGTCGCGGACGCTTCTGGGAAGCTGTCGGAACTGGTTTCGTTGCTGCGCCGGGAAGTCCTGGTCGTCGGCGTCGGCTCGATCACCGCGGGGCCGTTGGTGGCCGCCGGTATCCCGGTGGTGCAGCCCGCCCGTGCGCGCATCGGCGCGTTGGCGCGTGAGCTGACCCTCGAACTGCCCGCGCGGGCGACCCGGCTGCGGATCGCCGCCCGTGACATCGAACTGCGCGGCCAGGCCGTGGTGGTGGACGGCGAGCTCCGCCCCGTCCCGCCCGCGCCGATGGCTGTGCTCCGGGTCCTGGCCGCCGCGCGTGGTCGGGTCGTGTCCCGGCGCGAGCTGTTGGCGGCCCTGCCCAGCGGCGGCGAGGAGCACGCCGTGGAAACCGCGATCGGCCGCCTCCGCACCGCGCTCGGTGAGCCTCGCATGGTGGCGACGGTCGTGAAGCGCGGTTACCGACTGGCCATGGACCCTGCCGGAGTGGCTGTATGACGCTCGTCCTCGTCGCGCACGGCACCCGTGACCCCGCCGGGGCCGTGGTGGTGGAAGAGATCGCTTCCCTGGTGAGCGCCCGGCTCGGTGGTGTGCCGGTGCGCGTCGCATACGCCGACGTGCGCCAACCGGACGTCACCGCGGTGCTGTCGTCGATCTCCGGGCCGGCCGTCGTCGTGCCCGCGTTCCTGGCCGCCGGGTACCACGTCCGGGTGGACATCCCGGCGCAGGTCGAGGCGTCCGGACACCCGGACACGGTCATCACCGACCCGATCGGCCCGGCGCTGCTGCCCGCGCTCCTGGCCCGCCTGACGGAAGCCGGCTGGACTCCGGGCGACTCGGTCGTCCTGGCCGCCGCCGGTTCGTCCGACCCGCGTGCGCTGGCCGACGTCCGCGCGGTCGCCACGGCGTTGTCCCACCGCGTCGGCGGCCCGGTGACCATCGGCTACGCCGCCACCGCCACCCCGCACATCTCGGACGTCGTCGCCTCCGCGTCCGGCCGCGTGGCGGTCGCCTCCTGGCTCCTCGCCCCCGGCCTCTTCCACCAGGCCGTGGTCGCCTCCGGCGCGGCGGTCGTCGCCGCTCCCATCGGCGCCCACCTGCGCGTGGTCGAAGCGGTCCTCCTCCGCTACTACGAGGCCCGCTGCTTCCAAGACGTCGCCTGACCGAGGACTCGACCGACGGCCTGAACCCAAATCTCCTGCGGACGATCACGGACCGTCGCTACGGTGGCCGTGAATCCGACAGGAGGACCCATGGGCGATCAGTTCTCGGTTCAGTTGGAACAACTCGACAGCGTGGCAAACAAGCGGCTGCCCGGCATGGCGAACACGCTGGCGGAGGTGCTGGCGAACCTCAACCGGGCGATGGAACAGGCGCCGGGGGCGTTCACCAACCACCCGTCAAGCGATCGCGACCTGTTCCAGGGCACCCGGAACGACTTCCAGGTCACCACGGACTTCCTCCAGCAGGTGTTGCAGGACAACGTGGGCAACCTCGAACTCGCCTCGAAGGCGCTCCGTGAGATCGCGTCGCGGTACCGGCAGGCGGACGGTCAGGGATGAGCGGCTACGACGAGTGGGTCGACAACGCGTTCGGCCAGCGCGACCACCTGATCGCTCTCGGGCGCGAGAACGACTCGTACGGGATGATGCCGTTCCTGAGTCCGCAGATCAGTTCGCTGTTCGACGCCTTCGTGTGCGGTGACCCCGATCGCGTCGAGGAGATGGTCGGACACCTGACCGAGGCCAAGTACGTGCTGGCCAAGGACCTGCGTGAGCACCTGGGCGGCGCGCAGCAGGACATGGAGGGCTGGGAGGGCGACGCGGCCGACGACTTCCGCGACTTCCTGCTCAAGCTCGAAGACGCGATCAACCTGTTGGCCGACTGCGTCGACGCGCTGATCGTGATCCTGCGCTCGTGCTCGGCCGTGGTGCTGGCCATGCGCAACGACGCCCTGGACCTGGTGGACCTGGCGCTGCGGGGCATCGAGGAGGCGGGCGCGGACGACTGGAAGGTCGCGCTGACCGTGGTGGGCGCCGTGGCCGGGGTGCTCGGCACGATCGCGAGCGTGGGCACCGGCACACCCGCGCTCCTCGCCGTGATCAGCGTGATGGGCAGCGCGGTCAGCGGCTCCGCGGGCGTCGCCGGCGCGGTGATCGACGCGAGCAGCGAGATCGGCGTGCTGGACGACATGGTCAAGGCCGGCGAGAGCATGATCGACCAGGTCGGCGTCCAGCGCGACGCGGTCGAAGTCGGCATCCGCGAGCTGGCCACGTTCGTGTCCGGGGCCAAGCTCGCCGAGGTCCGGCCGGAGCGGCCGGTGATCATCACGGCGCCGTCGTTCGACCCCGGTTCGTTCGGGCTGTCCGACGAGGACCAGGGGTCGCACCCGAGGCCGACGGACAAGACCGACCTGGTGCCCGAACCGAGACGCCGTGCGGACGGGCCGTACGACAGGCCCGGAGGCGTGTTCGACCCGGACCGTGACCGGTACGAGGAACAGGGGCCGGCGTGAACTCCTCGGAGGAGCTGAACCGACGTGCGGCCCAGTTGACCGAACAGGCGGCGCACCTGTACTCCCGCGTCCACCGGCGCAACGAAACTCTCCGCGCCGCACGGGAACGCGCCATCGCGGCGACCGGTGAGGCGTCGTCCCCGGACGGGTCGGTGCGCGTCTCGGTCGACGCCGGCGGGATGCTGACCGGGCTGGAACTCGCGCCGTCCGCGCTGGGCCAGGACCCACGACGGCTCGCCGCGCTGGTGGTGGGGATCGCGCAGGAGGCCGCCGGCCGGGCGCGTGCGGCGGTTCGAGACGTCTACACGCCGTTGCAGAACGAGGGTGTGGTGCGGGAGGCGCCCGTGCTGCTGCCCGAACCTCCGACGCGACCTCCGACGCCTCCGCCGCCGTCATCCCGACCCCAGCCGCGCGACGCGGACTTCGACGGGCCCGTCATGCGTGACGAGGGCTGGTAGCGCGCTGCCGCTCGCGGAATAGTTGAGGTTTCAACTAGGTTGACGAGGGTGAGACCGCTGAACCAACGCGGTCAGGCCCAAGGAGGCAGCCATGCCCGCCGTCACCGCCGACACCCTGACCCTGCCCCGTCTTCCCGAACTGCCCGAAGCCGCCACGGCGTGGCGCAAGGTGCGGAAGGTCGTGCGGGCGCAGAAGTTCCTCGAAGGCGAGGGCTTCCAGGTCCGCCGTCCGTTCCCGGGCGTCGACCTGGCGCTCGCGGACCCGTTCCTGCTCCTCGACCACATGGGCGCCGTCGAGTACGGCCCCGGTGAGGCGAAGGGCGCGCCGTGGCACCCGCACCGCGGCTTCGAGACCGTCACGTACATGATCGACGGCGCGTTCGTGCACGAGGACTCGACCGGCGGCGGTGGGCTGATCACCGACGGCGACACGCAGTGGATGACTGCTGGTAGTGGGCTGCTTCATTCCGAGCTGCCCTCGCAGGACCTGGTGGCCAAGGGCGGTCTGCTCCACGGCGTGCAGCTGTGGGTCAACCTGCCGAAGGCCGCCAAGTGGACGCCGCCGCGTTACCAGGACATCAGCGCTCAGGACACCAAGCTGCTGTCCAGCGACGACGGTGGCGCGCTGGTCCGCGTCATCGCCGGTGACGTGGCGGGCTACCGCGGGCCCGGCATGACGCACACGCCGATCACCTACCTGCACGCCACGCTCAGCCCGCACGCCCGCCTGACCCTGCCGTGGCCGACGGACTTCAACGCGATGGTCTACGTGTTGTCCGGCCGCGGCACGACCGGCGCGGAGCACCGACCGCTCGAAGAGGGCCAGTTGGCCGTGTTCGAGCACGACGGCGCCGCGCTGACCATGAAAGCCGACACGACGTGGGACGTCCTGATCCTGGGCGGCCTGCCGCTTGACGAGCCCGTCGCGCGCTACGGGCCGTTCGTGATGAACACGCGCGCCGAGATCCTGCAAGCCATCGAGGACTTCCAAGCCGGGCGACTGGGCCGCACACACGTCCCGCACGTCACCTCAACAGACGAGGAGCTGTCATGACCGACGTCTTGGAGCTGCTGCGCAAGGGACGTGAGTTCCGTGCGGCGGGCGACCCGAGCAGCGCTGCCCGTTACCTGGTCCAGGCGGCGGAGGAAGCGCCGCGCGACCGGACCGTGCTGACGGAACTGGCGTTGGCGCACTTCCAGTCCGCCGCGCTGGGGAAGGCGGAAGGTGTGCTTCACACCCTCGTCGAACTCGACCCGTCGGACGGCTACACCCGACTGCTGCTCGGCCGCACGCTCAGTCGGCAGAGCAGGAACGACGAGGCGTTGCCCCAGCTGCGCCTGGCCGCCGCGCTGACCCGTGACGCCGAGGTCGAACGTGAGGTGGCGCGGGTGGAGGCTCGGGTCACCAGAGAGCGGGAGGCTCCTCAGCCTTCTCCTTGACCGCGTCTTCCCAGCGGTACGTGCGCAGGTCGACCTTGCCCCCGTCGGCCACCACGCCTTCTTCGCGCAGCAGTTGGAGCTGCTGGTCGGCGATGTGGGGCGCGCACGTGCCGTTGGCGCGCAGCACCCGGTGCCACGGCAGGTCGTGCCCGTCCTGGTTGAGGACGGCGCCGACCAGCCGGGGTGACGGCGCGCGGGCGATGTCGGCGACGTCACCGTAGGTCGCCACCCGTCCGCGCGGGATCTTGCGCACCACCGCGCGGATCATCTCGTGCAACTCTTCGTCCACGGGGACAGCTTTCCATGTCAGTCGGCGATGCCACACGCCGCGAGGTCGCGAACGATCGACTTCCAGGCGACCGAGCCCGCCGTCTGCGGAGCAGCGGCAATCCAACATTGTCGGGGGTGCGTGGTTCTATGCATCCGTGGCAGTGAAGAGGGCGCCGTTGTTGGTGCGCCGGGTGCGGCAGGAGGAGCCCCGGCGTGAGTGGGACGCGCCCGGCCGCGCTGTGTTCGACCACGTCGGTGGGCCGTTGCGGGTGCTGGGCGGCCCTGGCACTGGCAAGTCGACGTTGCTGGCCGAGGTGGTGGCGCACCGGGTGCTGCACGGCGGTGTGCACCCCGAGAACGTGCTGGTGCTCACTCCGAACCGGCGCGCAGCGGAGTCGATGCGGGCGCACATCACCCGGCTGCTGACCGGCGCGGCCGACGAAGGTGCGTTGCCCACGACCCAAGAACCGCTGGTCAGAACCGTCCACTCGTACGCCTTCGCCGTGCTCCGGGCGCAGACCGTGCACAACGGCGAGCCCGCCCCCCGGCTGCTCTCCGGCCCGGAGCAGGACGCGGTGGTCCGCGAACTCCTCGCCGGTGACGCGAGCATGGGCGCGCCCAAGTGGCCCGAGCGGCTCAGGCCCGCGTTGACGCTGCCCGGCTTCGCCCACGAGCTGCGCGACCTGATGCTGCGTGCCACCGAACGCGGGCTCGCCCCGGAGGACCTGACCGAACTGGGCCGCAAGCACTCCCGCGAGGAATGGGTCGCGGCCGGCATGTTCGCCACCCAGTACGAACAGGTGAACCTGCTGGCCAGCAGCGGGCAGGGGCATGCGCCGTCGTTCGACGCGGCGGAGTTGGTGGGCAGCGCGCTGCTGGCGTTCCAGACCGAGCCGGACGTCCTGGCCGGCGAACGGCGGCGCGTCCGGCACCTGCTGGTGGACGACGCGCAGCACCTCGACCCGTTGCAGTTCGAGTTCATCCGGGTGCTGGGCGAGGCCGCGCAGGAATTCATCCTGGCGGGTGATCCTGATCAGTCGGTGTTCTCGTTCCGCGGCGCCGATCCGACGTTGCTGGCCGAGGCGGACGGGCCGGCCGTCGTGCTCACCACCGGCTACCGGATGGCGCCGGAGATCCGGGCCGCGGTGGGTCGGCTGGCGGCACGACTGCCCGGCGCGTCCCCGACCCGAGCGGTGTCACCCGTGGACGGCGAGGGGAACGTGCAGGTCAGGCTGTTCGCGTCCGCCGCTCAGGAAGCGGGCTGGGTGGCGGACCAGCTGCGCCGCGCGCACCTGATCGACGAGGTGCCGTGGTCGCACATGGCGGTGGTCGCGCGGTCGGCGACGAGGTCGTTGCCGGTGCTGCAACGCGCGTTGTTGGCGGCGGGCGTGCCGGTGGCCGTGCCGCGGGACGAACTGCCGTTGGCCAGACAGCCCGCGGTGATGCCGTTCCTGGCGTTGCTGCGCTGCGCGGCCGTGCCCGGCACCCTCGACGAGGACACCGCGGCGATGCTGCTGTCGTCACCCCTGGGCGGCGCGGACCCGTTGGCACTGCGGCGTTTGCGGCGCGGTCTGCGTCGGCTGGAGCTGGCCGCAGGGCGTGACCGGCCGAGCGGTGAGCTGCTGGTCGAGGTGATCGAGTCGGACGACCGGCTGGCCGCGCTGGAGGACGCCGAGGCGTTGCCCGCGCGGCGGATCGGCGGGCTGTTGCGCAAGGCGCGCAAGGGGATCGCGGACGGGCTGACCGTCGAACAGGTGCTGTGGGAGCTGTGGCAGACCACCGGCCTCGAACTGCGCTGGGTGGCGCAGTCGGCCCGCCGCGGCACGGTCGGCATGCAGGCGGACCGCGACCTGGACGCGATCGTGGCGTTGTTCGAGGCGGCGGCGAAGTACGTGGACCGGCTGCCGGGCTCGAGCGCCGAGGGTTTCGCGGACTACCTGGCCGCTCAGGAGATCGTGGGTGACACGCTGGCGGCGTCCGCGCCGACCGGTGAGGCCGTCTCAGTCCTCACCGCGCACGCCGCCGCCGGTCGGGAGTGGACGGTCGTGGCCGTGCCGGGCGTGCAGGAGGGCAGCTGGCCCGACCTGCGGCTGCGTGGGTCGCTGCTCGGCGTCGAGCGCATGGTCGACGTGGTGGCGGGCATGTCGACGGAAACGGTGTCCGCGGTGGCGCCGATCCTGGCCGAGGAACGCCGGCTGCTGCTCGTCGCGGCGAGCCGGGCCCGGCAGACGTTGCTGGTCAGCGCGGTGCGCGGGGAGGACGAACAGCCGTCGCGGTTCCTGGACGAGATCGAGGAGCTGTCCACCGACGAGCCGGAGCGGCCGACGTTCACCCCCGAGCGCGGGCTGGTGCTGGCCGAGCTGGTCGGCGAGCTGCGGCGGGTGGTGTGCTCGGAGGACGAGCCGATGGAACGGCGCGAACGCGCGGCCGTCCAGCTGGCACGGTTGGCGGCCGAGGGCGTGCCGGGGGCGCACCCGGATTCCTGGTACGGCTTGGCGGACGTCACCACGGACAGTCCTTTGTGGACCGAGGAGCACACGGTCAGCGTGTCGCCGTCCACGGTGGAGATCCTGGCGAAGTGCCCGCTGAGGTGGGTTGTGGAGCGGCACGGCGGGCAAGACCCGGCCGAGCTGGCGTCGATCACCGGCACCCTCGTGCACGCGTTGGCGCAGGCCGCCGCGACGGGCGCGGACGAGAAGGAACTGCGGGTCAAGCTGGACGAGGCGTGGGCCGCGGTGGACGCGGGCGCGCCCTGGTTCTCCAGACGCGAGCGGATCCGGGTGGAACGGATGCTCGACACGTTCCTGGCGTGGCTGGCGTCCAGCCGTGCCCAGCTGACCCAGGTCGCGGTCGAGGAGGAGATCTCGGTCGAGGTGCCCAAGCAGGAGGGCGGGCCGTTCCTGCGGGTGCGCGGCCGGGTCGACCGGCTGGAGACCGACCGGGAGGGGCGGCCGGTCGTGGTGGACGTGAAGACCGGCAAGAACCCGGTGACCAAGGAGGAGGCCAGACAGCACCCGCAGCTGGCCGTCTACCAGCTCGCGTCGGCGCTGGGTGGCTTCACGCACCTCGGGCTCGGCACCGATCCGGGCGGCGCGCGGCTGCTGTACGTGGCCAAGGAGAACAAGAAGACCGGCGCGACCGAGCTGGAACAGGCGCCGCTGGACGAGCAGGGCGTCCGGGTCTGGCTGGAGGCCGTGCAGCTGGCCGCCGGTTCCAGCGTCGGCCCCGAGTACCGGGCGGCGGAGAACGCGGACTGTGATCGCTGCCCGGCCCGCACGTCCTGCCCGGTGCACTCGTCCGGCCGGCAGGTGAGCCACTAGGGGAGGTCTGACCAGGGATTACTGTGGCGGCCTGCGGGTCGCCGAAGCAGGCGCGGCCCGACAACGGAGAATGCGGGACGTGGTCGTGCCGAGCGGGATCGAACGTGCGGGTGAGCCGATGGCGCTCGCCGGTCCGTTCGAGGTCGCCGAAGCGCTGGGCCTGCCCAAACCCACCCCTGAGCAGGCGGCGGTCGTGTCCGCGCCCACCGCGCCGGCGCTCGTCGTGGCCGGCGCCGGGGCGGGCAAGACCGAGACGATGGCCGCCCGCGTGGTCTACCTGGTGGCGAACGGCTTCGTCACGCCCGAGCGGGTCCTCGGCCTGACGTTCACCCGCAAGGCCGCGCGGCAGCTGTCCGACCGGGTCAGGCTGAGGCTGCGCCGGCTGGGCGGCTCACCGCTGCTCGACCGGCTCGACCCGAGCGGTGAACGGCGTGCCGCGGTGCTGACCACCGAGCCGGTGATCCTCACCTACCACGCGTACGCGGGCAGGCTCGTCGGCGAACACGGCCTGCGGCTGCCCGTCGAACCGGGCGTGCGGCTGCTCACCGAGACGGCGGCGTGGCAGCTCGCGCACCGCGTGGTGTCGACGTGGGCGGAGGACATCGACACCGACAAGGTGCCCGCCACCGTCACCGGCTACCTGCTCGCGCTGGCCGGTGAACTGGGGGAGCACCTGGTCGAGCCGGGCGCGCTGCGCGAGCACGCCGAGTGGCTGTGCAACGTGATCGAGTCCGCGCCCAAGACGAAGCGGCAGGGCGACGGCATGCCGCAATCGTTGCAAGCGGTGATCAACGCCCAACGCCTGCGCGTCAACCTGCTGCCGCTGCTCGAGGCGTACCAGGCGCGCAAGCGGCGGGAAGCGGCGATGGACTTCGCCGACCAGATGTCCCTCGCCGCACGGCTGGCGTCCGAGCACCCGGAGGTCGTGCGCGGCGAACGTGAGCGCTACGGCGCCGTGCTGCTGGACGAGTACCAGGACACCGGCCACGCGCAACGCGTTCTGCTGCGTGCCCTGTTCGGGCGCGGGGAGCCGATGGCCGTGACGTCGGTGGGTGACCCGGCGCAGGCGATCTACGGCTGGCGTGGCGCGTCGGCGGCGAACCTGCCGCGGTTCGTGCACGACTTCCCGCCGGCGAGGAAGTTCGGGCTGCTGACCAGCTTCCGCAACCCGCCCGAGGTGCTGGCGCTGGCCAACGCCGTCTCCGCTCCGTTGCGCGCCATGGGTTTGGACGTGGACGAACTGCGTGCCCGTGAGGGCGCCGGTCCGGGTGACGTGCGGGTGGGCCTGTTCAACGACGTGCGCGAAGAACTGGACTGGGTGGCCGACACCGTCGCCGCGCAGTGGGAGGCGCACCTCGACACCAGCGACGAGCCGCCGACCGCCGCGGTGCTGGTGCGCCGGCGTTCGGACATGGCGAACATCGCGGCGGCGTTGCGGGAACGCGGGCTGCCGGTCGAAGTCGTCGGCCTCGGCGGTCTGCTGGACGAACCTGAAGTACGTGACCTGACCAGCGCCCTGCGCGTCCTGGTCGACCCGTTGGCCGGCACCGCCGCCGCCCGGCTCCTCACCGGCTCACGCTGGCGGATCGCCGCGTTCGACCTGGCGGCGCTGTGGACGCGCGCCCGTGACCTGGCCGGCGCGCCGAGCCGCCAGTCCGTGGTGGACGACCCGCTGGCCGTGCTGGCCGACGCCCTGCCCGGTGAACACGCCGAACTGGCCGGTCTCGCGGACGCGTTGGACGACCCGGGCGACCCGACCGCGTACTCCGCCGAGGGGTACCGCCGGATCCGTCGGCTGGGCGCGGAACTGTCGGCGTTGCGGCGACGCCTGGACCAGCCGTTGCCCGAACTGGTCGCCGACGTGGAACGCACCCTGCTGCTGGACATCGAGGCGATGGCCCGGCCGGGCGGCGTCGGCCGGGCGCACCTGGACGCGTTCGCCGACGTGGTGAACGACTTCGCCGCGGCCAGCCCGTCGGCCACCCTGCCCGCGCTGCTCGACTACCTGTACACCGCCGAACAGGCCGAGGACGGCCTCGAACCGGGCGAGGTGGAGGTGGCCGAGAACCGGGTGCAGGTGCTGACCATGCACTCGGCGAAGGGCCTGGAGTGGCACATCGTCGCCGTGCCGCACGTGGTGAAGGACGTGTTCCCGGGGCGGAAGAAGTCGTCCAGTTGGCTGCGTGCGGTGGCCGAGCTGCCCGCCGACCTGCGTGGTGACGCCGAGGACCTGCCGAAGCTCCGCATCGCCCCCGGCGCCAACCGCAAGGAGGTGGAGGAGGCGCTGACCGGGCACGAGGACGACTTCGACGCCCGGCGGCTGGTGGAGGAACGGCGGTTGCTCTACGTCGCGCTGACCAGGTCCGAGCACAGTTTGTTGGTGTCGGGGCACTGGTGGGGCGAGACGGGGGACAAGCCCAAGGGGCCGTCGGCGTTCTTGACAGAGATCCGGGAGTCGGTGCTGGCCGCCGATCACCCGCCGGCCGACATCGCGCACTGGGCGGCACGTCCGGCGGAGGACGAGCCGAACCCGTTGGCGTCGCAGACGAAAACCGCGCAGTGGCCCACCGACCCGCTAGGCAAACGCCGTGCGGCCGTCGCCGAGGGAGCCGAACTGGTCCTGGCCGCCCTCGACCGCCACCTCACCACCCCTCCCGCTCCGCCCACCCCGCTCGCTCCACCCGTCCCGTCCGACGACCTGCCCCCCGAACCGCCCGACTTCGAGCCACCACCCGACCCCCAGGACCACGACCCGCGCGAGTCGAACACCCAGGCCCCGCGAGTCGAACACTCAGGCCCCCCGAATTCCACATTCGAGGACCCCGAATCGGACGTGGAGCCCGGGTCGGACGCGGAGTCCGGGTCGGACGTGGAGCCCAGGTCGGACGTGGAGCCCGAGCCCGAACCGGAGTCCGAGCCCGGGTTCGAGGTAGAGGTCGGGTCCGAATTCTCAGGGTTCGAGGTGGAGCCTGAGGACGACCCCGACGGCTGGGCACGGGATGTCGATGTGCTTCTCGCCGAACGCGCCGCCGCGGCCGACCGTCGGGAACGCGTCCTCCTCCCCGACCACCTCTCGGTCAGCCAACTGGTCGAACTGGCCGCCGACCCGGACAGCCTCGCCCGCCGCCTGCGCCGCCCCCTGCCGTTCCCGCCCAACCCGCTGGCCCGCCGCGGCACGGCGTTCCACACGTGGCTGGAGCAGCGGTTCGGCGCGAGTCGCCTCTTCGACCTGGACGAACTGCCCGGCGCGGCCGACGAGGGCGCCGCACCGGACGCCGACCTCACCCGACTCCAGGAGGCGTTCCTGGCGAGCCGGTGGGCCGACCGCGTCCCGCACGACGTCGAGGTGCCGTTCGAAGCGAAGATCGACGGGCTGTCCGTGCGCGGCCGGATGGACGCCGTGTTCGCCGACGACGACGGCGGCTGGACCGTGGTCGACTGGAAGACCGGCGCCGTGCCGGACGACGACCGCCTGCCCGCGTTGTCGGTGCAGCTCGCGGCGTACCGGCTGGCGTGGGCGGCGTTGACCGGAACACCGGTCGAGAAGGTGCGGGCGGCGTTCCACTACGTCCGCCAGGACCACACGCTGCGCCCGGCCGACCTGCTGGACGCCGACGGCCTGCGCGAGCTGGTCCGTTCCATCCCGAACTAGCTAGCTGTTCACCCGCGCGTGTGCCGGGACTTCCTTCAACACCCGGTCGTAGAGCACTTCCAGCAGCCAACGCCCGAACAGCGACGGGCCGAACTCGGTCGACCGGTCCTCCGGCGGCACCATCAACTCGGCCACACCGGACGCGTCCACCCCGACCACGCCGATGCCGTAGTAGTCCAGCTCGATCAACGGCCACGACTGCGGACCCTGCGGCGCGGGCAGCACCACCGAGCACGGCGCGAGCGTCATCAACGTCCCGCACGACTGCAAGGCGCGGTCCACCGTGGACTCACCGACCAGGACCCCCACCAGCTCGACCGCGGGCACCGGCAGCTGGTCGTACGCGGCCGGCTCGAACCACGAGCGGAACCAGGACGGGTCCGCCTGGGGCGGCCAGCCGTTCGCGCTGCGCCACTCGTGCACGTCGGCACGGACCCGCACGACAGCCGACACCTGGTGACCAAGCACGGCGACGTCGGGAACGACGATGCCGCGCCAACCCAGCGCCGACGCGGCAAGGAGGAGCGGTTGCACTCGGGCATCCTAGGACTTGTTGCGGGTTCAATGACAGTCCCTCGGGCGCGCTGGGTGTCGAACCCAGTGCCGAGAGTGATCAGCTGGTTGAGCGCCCTACGCGCAGGGCCCACACGATGAGCGGCAGTTGGAGTGGCAACCGACCGTAGGCGACGGCCTTCACCTTGGGTGACTTCATCCGGTGGTCGTAGGCCATCTTGACGTTGGCCGGGAACACCGCCGCGAAGAATCCCGCCGCCAGCTTTCCGCCGACACCACGTGTGCGCGGCACGGCCACCGCCGCGGCCAGCGCCAACTCGGTGATCCCGGACAGGTACGTCCAGGTCCGAGGCTCGCCCGGCAGCACGTTCGGCACGATCGCGTCGAACGGCTTCGGCTTCGCGAAGTGCGCAACCCCGGAGGCGCCCAGCAGCCCCGCCAGCGCGAGCGCCGACCAGGTGCGGGAACGAGTGGGTTCCATGGGACCACCCTGTCATGTCGACCACCACGCTGCGCTCTCAGGGTTATCCTCCCGCATCGTGAGCGGTGATCCCGAAACTTCGGAACATGCCGAGCGTGCCGCCGTGGCCGCGTTCGCCGACGACTTCCTGGTCGGCCTGCGCGAATGGCTGACCATCCCGTCGATCGGCGCCGACCCGGCGCACCACGGTGACGTGAGAGCTTCCGCGCAGTGGCTGGCCGAGGCTTTGCGGCGCGACGGTTGGCCCGATGTCCGGGTCTGGGACGAGGGCCCCGCACTCCCCGCTGTCTACGCGTGCTGGCCCGCCGCTTCGCCGGAAGCGCCGACCGTGCTGGTCTACGGCCACCACGACGTGCAGCCGGTCGACCCGGTCGAGCAGTGGCACCACCCGCCGTTCGAACCGACGCTGATCGGCGAAGAGCTGTTCGGACGGGGTGCGAGCGATGACAAGGGGCAGGTCGCGATGCACCTGCTCGGGCTGAAGGCGCACCTCGCGGCGACCGGCGCGGCACAGCCCGCGGTGACGTTGAAGCTGTTGATCGAGGGTGAGGAGGAGTCCGGTTCGCCGCACCTGACCCGGCTCCTCGACCAGCACCGCGACGACCTCGCGTGTGACTTGGTCGTGTTCACCGACACGCCGCTGTACGGGCGTGACGCGCCGACGATCTGCACCGGCCAGCGCGGGGTCTACGGCGCGGAGGTGGTGTTCACCGGTGGGACGTCGGACGCGCACTCCGGGCGGATCGGCGGCAGCGTGCCCAACCCGGCGACCGCCATCGCGCGGTTGGTCGCGGCCCTGCACGACTCCTCGGGGCGGGTGCAACTGCGGGATTTCTACGCCGATGTGACAGAGCCGACGGAGGCCGAACGCGTCGACTACGCCGCGTTGCCGTTCGACGAGGCGGTGTGGCTGGCGAACGCGGGCGGCGCGCAGGGGCTGGCCGGCGAGCCCGGCTGGTCCACGTTGGAACGGGTTTGGGTGCGCCCCACCGCCGAGGTCAACGGCATCCACGGCGGGTACACCGGGCCGGGTCTGAAGACGATCGTGCCGGCGCAGGCGTCGGTGAAGCTGTCCTTCCGGCTCGTGCCCGATCAGCGACCGGAGCGGATCGCGGACGCGTTGCGCGAGTTCGTCCTCCAGCACACGCCGGACGGGCTGCACGCCGAGGTGATCTCGCGCGGTGACGGTGTGCCGCCGTATGCGGTGGACGTGTCCCACCCGGCGGTGGGCGCGGTGCGTGACGCGGTGCAGGCCGTGTTCGAGGAGCCGGTGAGGTTCAGCCGGACGGGTGGCTCCGGTCCGGCCGCTCTGCTGCACGGCTGGCTCGGGGTGCCGGTCGTTTACCTCGGCGCGACGTTGCCGGATGATCGCATCCACGCGCCCAACGAGCGCGTCGTCGTCCCACTGCTGCTCCGCGGCGCCGAGGCGGCAGCCCGGTTGTGGCGGCTACTCCCGGAGAGGTTGTCATGATCCGCCGATTGCATCCCGGCGAGGCGTTGGCCAGCCGGCCGGGGCACTCGCTGGTCGGTGTGATCAGGATGCCGGACGTGGTGCAGAGCCCTGTCCGGGCGATCCTGAAACGCGTCATCGGGGCCCTCACCGCGTTGATCGCGGCCGTCCTGATCGTCTACTTCGACCGTGACGGCTACCGTGACGTCAACGGCGACGGAATGTCCTTGTTGGACGCCGTGTACTACGCCACGGTGTCGCTGTCGACCACCGGATACGGTGACATCGCGCCCGCCAGTTCGTCGGCCAGGCTCGTCAACGTTCTGGTGATCACCCCCTTGCGGGTGCTCTTCCTGATCGTCCTGGTCGGTACGACCCTCGAAGTGCTCACCGAGCGTTCGCGGCAGGCGCTGCGCATCCAGAAGTGGAGGACCAAGGTGCGGGACCACGTGGTCGTCGTCGGGTACGGCACGAAGGGCCGGTCCGCGGTCAGCGCCCTGATGGGCGATGGGGCGGAGCCGGGTTCGATCGTCGTGGTCGACACCACGCAGGAGGCCTTGGACGCCGCGTCCGCGATCGGGTTGGTGACCGTGCACGGGTCGGGAACCAGCAACGACGTGCTGCGCGTTGCCGGCGTGCCGCGGGCGCGGGCCGTGGTCGTGGCGGCGAACCGTGACGACACGGCGGTTCTGGTGACGCTCACGGCTCGTGAGTTGGCGCCGAAGGCCCAGATCGTGGCGTCGGTGCGGGAGCGGGAGAACGAGCACCTGCTGCGCCAGTCCGGTGCGGACTCGGTCGTGGTGTCCAGTGAGACGGCGGGCAGGTTGCTGGGCATGGCGACGGCCACGCCGTCCGTGGTGGACATGGTGGAGGACCTGCTCACGCCGGATGCCGGGCTGGCCATCGCGGAACGTGACGTGGAGCCGGCCGAGATCGGTGGGTCGCCGCGGCACTTGCCGGACATCGTGCTGGGCGTGGTGCGCGACGGCAAGCTGTACCGGGTGGACGCTCCGGAGGCGGACGCGGTGGAAGCGGGTGACCGGCTCCTCTACGTCAAGAAGGTCACCCCGCCGAAGGAAGCCTGAACGCTCGTCGGCCATGACGCCTCGGCCGGGTTCGAGGTGGGCACACGCTGCGTGCCTGGCGGCGCCTGCCGGGCTCACTCCGCGAGCGGGATGCGCACCAGGAAAGCTGCTCCTCGGCGCACGATTCTCTCGTCCGCGCCGGCTGTAGCGGTTTCCGCGCCCTCGCCCGCACCTGTATCGGGGTTCGGGTTCGGGTTCGACGAGGCGGTGCCGTGCGGGGCGCCGTTGTGATACCAGCCGCCGACACCGACGTCGGCCGGTGCGACGCATGACAGTTCGCCGCCGTGTGCCCGCACCACACCGCGCGCGATGGGCAGCCCGAGCCCCGAACCCCCGGAACGCTGGTCCCTGGCCTCGTCCAGCCGGACCAAACGGTCGAAGATTCGTTCGCGGTTCTCCGGCGGCACGCCCGGCCCGTCGTCCGACACGACCAGCAGCGCGAAGCTGCCCGCCGTCGACACCGACAACCGCACCCGACCCGTCGGCCCGGTGGCTTGGCGGGCGTTGTCGGCCAGGTTGGCCAACACCTGCGCCAACCGTTGCGGGTCGCCGGAGACGAACGTCGGCTCGCCTTCAGCGGCGATGTCGAAGTCGGGCGCGAGCAACTGCGTCCGCCCCACCTCGGCCTCGGCCAACGCCAGCAGGTCCACCTGCTCGCGGTGAAGTTCGAGACCGGCCTCGATCCTGGCCAACGCGAGCAGGTCGTCCACCAGCCGCCCGGCCCGCCGCGACTCCCGCACGAGCAACAGGTTCAACCGCTCCCGCTCCTCCGCGGTCGCGGTCTGCATCAGTGCCTCGGCCACCGCCTGCACGCCCGCGATGGGCGTCCGCAGCTCGTGCGCCGCGTCGGCGACGAACCGCTTCGTCCGCTCCTCCGATCCCTCCAACGAGTCCAGCATGTCGTCGAACGCGGCAGCCGTCCGGCCGAGTTCGTTGTCCGCCCGCGACGGGTTGAGCCGGTGCCCCCGGTCACCGCGGGCGATCGAGCGGGCCAGTGTGGTCATCGTGTCCAACGGCGCCAAGGCCCGCTGCACCACCCACACCATCGCCGCGGCCGTCACCGCCAAGGCGCCGAACCCGACCACCATCAACAACCGCCGCAACCGCGTCTGCGCGGCGGCGATCATGGATTCCGCGGCGTACATCGTGATCTTCGACCCGTCGATCAACTCCCGGCTGAACTCGTTCGCCACCTTCCCGTCCGGCGCCTGCCCGAACACCGTGCCGTCGGGCATGACCAGCAGGACCTCCACGCCCCGGCCTTCCAGCCGGCGCACCAGATCCGCCCCGCGCACCCGCTGCTTCACCAGTTGCTGCGCCACTCGCGACTTCTCCAGCAACGCGGTGTCGACGTCCCGTTTGGACTGGGTCGCGAACAGCGCGTCCACCGACAACACGACTCCGATCAGCACCACGCCCAGCACGCCGATCGCGGAGAGCGTGACCCGCCGGCGCAGCGAGACGGTCCGCAGGCTCACGCGTCGTCCGCCCTGAGCACGTAGCCGAGCCCGCGCACGGTGTGCAGCAACCGCGGACCGTGCTCCTCCAACTTCCGGCGCAGTGCGCTGACGTGCACCTCCACCAGGTTCGGGTCGTAGTCCTCGTAACCCCACACCGCGGTGAGGATCTGGGTCTTCCCCACCACCCGCCCGCGCTGCGCGGCCAGGTACCGCAGCAGCCGCAGTTCGGTGGCGGTCAACTCGACCGCCACGTCGCCCCGCAGCACCACCGCCGAATCGGCGTCCACCACCAGGTCGCCGATCTGCAAGGTGGACGGCGTCCGTCCCAGCCGCCGCAGCACCGCACTGACCCGCGCGACCAGTTCGGCCAGCACGAACGGCTTCACCACGTAGTCGTCCGCACCCCGATCGAGCCCGCGCAGCCGATCGGACACCCCGTCCCGGGCGGTCAACATCACCACCCCGGCCCCGCTACTGCGCCGGATGACCTCCAGGAGCATGAAGCCGTCCCGACCGGGCAGCATCACGTCGAGCACGACCAGATCCGGGCGGAACCGGGCCAACTCGCCCTCCAGCTCACGTCCGTCCGGACGGACCTGAACCTGGTAGCCCGCGCCCCGCAGGGCGGAGCTCACCGCGGCGCCAATCGCCTCCGCGTCCTCGATCACCAGCACTCTGGCAGCAGTCGACACCTCCACATTCTGCGTCTCGGCGCGTGTCACGGGGGCAATTCCCGGTGGCAGGTCATTGCGAGCCGGGGTTCTGGGCCGGCCTCCACCGCTGTCGGCGCGAACTGGGAGGAGGCCGGTGTCCACAGGAGAACGGCGGACTCGTCGTTCTCGGTCGGGGTGTTGGGCCGTGGGCGTGGGGTGCGGGCCGTGGGTGTGCGGCGTGGGTGTGGGCCGTGGGTGTGGGCCGTGGGTGTGGGTGTGCGGCGTGGGTGTGGGCCGTGGGTGTGGGCCGTGGGTGTGGGGGTGGGGCGTGGGTGGCGGGCGTGGAGTGTGGGGTGGCGGTGGGCCGGGCGTGTGGCGCGTGTGGCGGTGGGTCGGCCGTGTGGCTCGGGTGGCTGTGGGCGTGTAGGCGGGTGGCGATCGACCGGGCGGCGCTTGGCGGGCTGGGTCGCGCTGTGGCCAGTCCGTGTTGCGTTGTGGACGGTGGTGGTGTGGACGGTGGCGGCGGTCGGCCCCGGGGGCGCGTTCGGCGGGGACTGAAGGGCTACCCGCCTGGCGGTGGGGCGGGGCCGGGTCGTCTTGGCCGGATTCGTCTGCGGACTCGGGCTCGGGTTTGAACTCGGGTTCGGGTTCGGGGTGGCCGGATTCGGTGGCTTCGCCCGTGTGCCGTGCCGCTCCACCACGGCGAGCCGACCCAGGGCCGGGCATCTCGGCACCGCGCTCGGTAAGGCATCCGGCGGTGGGTCGGCGGGCGGGTGGGCTCGGTGACCTTGGAGGTGACCTTGGAGGTGACCTTGGCGGTGAGCTTGGCGGTGAGCTTGGCGCCGACTTTCGGGGTGGCTTTCCGGCTGAAGTCCATGGCTCCAGTGTCGAACAGGCGTTCGAGGTGTGCAAGATCACGATCGAGTGATGTTTCAGGCTGCGGAGAACAGTCGTCGCCCGCACGACAACCGGCCACTCCGTCTGCGACCATCCACGCTGTGGCGGTTCCGCGAAGCCCGGTCGCATGGGCGTTGGTGCTGCTGGTCGTGGGCCTCGCGGGCGTCGCGGCAGCGGTCGCGTTGTGGTGGCCGCGAACGTCCTCCGAGGTCCACCGGGTCGCCGCTACCGTCGTCACCCCCGCATCCTGCGGCGACCCGGACGCCTACGACCGGGTCGAACTCAAGATCGACGACCAGACCCACACCGCGAAGCTCGACGGCTGCGGCCACCAGCGGAACGAGGTGGTGGAGGTCGTCGTCCCCGCAGACACCAGCGGCGAGTTCACCGTGCAGGCAGCCACCACCACGCCCGAGGGCATGCCGCTCGAAACCAGGCTGACCGTGATGCTGATGTGCCTGAGCGGTCTCGCCGGCGGCCTCTACGCCTACCTGTGGACCGCGCGCGGTCAGCCGACGGCTTCCGCCGAAGCCGCGTAGGTGTTGCACGACGACGTGACGCCCGTGGTGAACCCGTGCGACGCCCACACACCCTGGTTGTCCGGGCTGCCGTGCGCGTTCTTCTCCGGCGGTTCCTCCATCGCGTAGTGGAAGTCCTCCGCCGCCTCCTCGGCCAGCCCCGGCCCGATCGACCCGGACGCCGCCACCAGGAACATCCCGGCGAAGCAGTTCGCCTGCAACTCGATCCGCCGCGACATCTCCAGGCCCGCCGGCGTCTCCTCGCCCGCGTCCACGATCTTGCTGTCCGCCGCGCGCAGCATCCCCGTCAACGCCTGCACGTGGTGCCCGTACTCGTGCGCCAACGTCGCCAGGTGGGACCCCGCACGGTCACCGCCACCGTTGTCACGCAGCCGCTGCGTGGGCATGTAGATCGTCCTGTTGCGACCGCAGTAGTACGCGACCGCCTCGCTCTCCGCGGGCGCCGTGCCGCACGGACCGTCGGTCAGGTCCGGCGCCGTGTCCAGCGCGGGCGGGTCGAACGGCAGGTTCGCCTGCACGAGCGCCGGCTGCCACGCCTGGTCCAGGCACGTGACCCCGGCCTTGTAGTACGCCGACAGCTCCGGGTCCGACAGCCCGAACACCGGCAACGCGCACGTCACCGAAGGCAACCGGGTGGGCGTGACGAGTAGCGGGTGGTCGGCCAGCCGGTGCACCGCGCGCGGCCTGGGCGGCTCGGCCGGCGTGGATTGCGCGACCGGCGATCCGGCGTCCGGTGCCGCCACCGCCCGGCCGTTGATCCGCCGGGTCGTTTCGAGCTGCGTGATCCCGCCGAGGCCCAAGACGCACAACACGATCAACGAGAACACACCGATGAGGACGATCGGGTTGTTCTTGGGCTCCTCGGGCGTGTGCACGGTCCTCCAGTCGGGTCAGCTGACGTCCGCCGCGCTCGCTACCCAAGTGTTGCACGCGCTCGTCTCGTTGTTCTTAAAGCCGTGGTTCACCCACGCAGAGTTTCGCTCGGGCGAGCCGTGGTCCCGATTGGGGTAAATCGGGTAGTCACCACGGTTACCGGCGTCCGTCAGCGCCACCGAGATGACGTCCGCGGGGATCGCGCCGTGCGACAGGGGCGCCAGCGTCATGCCGCCGAAGCACGTCGCCTGGAGCTCCTTGCGCCGGTTCAGGTCGAGGCCTTCCGTGGTGTCCCAGCCGCCCTTGTCGTACTGGGCCTGGCCGGACGCGCGCAGGATGCCGGACAGCCACTGGACGTGGTGGCCGTACTCGTGCGCGAGCTGCCCGAGGTACTTGCCTGGGTGGTTGGGGTTCGCCGCGCCCTGCTCGTTCGCGTAGTGGTTCGGCGTCCAGTAGATCGTGCCGTCGCAGTACATGGCGGTGCGGTCCGGGCCCATGGAGCCGCACGTGTTGGTGATCTGGGACGTCACCATGACCAGTTCCACTGGCTGGTACGGCAGGTTCGCGCGCTGGAACGACGGCTTCCACATCGCCTCGATGCACGGCAGCGCGGCCCGCAGGAACCGGTCCTGGCCGGCGGGCGAGTAGTCCATGCCGGGCAGCGGGCAGCCTTCGATGTTGAACGCGCCGAGGCCCGCCGCGTGGATCGGGTTGTCACCCAGCGCGATGACGGCCTTGGGGCCGGCCTTCGGCTCGCTGGTCGACGTGGAACGCCTGCTGCTCGCCGTCGTGGTCGTCGTGGTGGTGGTGCCGGTTGTCGTCTTCGTCGTCGGCTCGGGCGTGTACGTGTAGCTCGCGTACCCGGCGGTGCCGGAATCACGTGCCTGGTCGGAGCCCCTGTTCGCGGCGATGATGCCGATGGCGGCGATGGCGACCACGAGGAAGCCGATCATCAGCAACGCCACCACCGGGCCGCCGCTCTTCTTCTGCGGCATCGGCGGGTACGGCATCGGGGGTGGACCCCAGCCGGGCGGCTGTCCGGGCGGCGGGCCCCAGTTCGCGGGCGGTGGCTGAGGGGCGGCCATCGGCGGCGGATTCGAGGGGGCCTGCTGCGGCCAGGAGCCCTGGCCGGGCCACGACGGCTGCTGGTGGGGTTGGGCACCGGTCTTCGGGTACTGCTGCGTCGGTTGGGGGCCGGTCTGCGGGTACTGCGCCGGGGACTGCTGGTGGGTCTGGGGGCCGGTCTGCGGGGACTGCGTCGGCTGCTGGTGGGGCTGCGGCCCGGTCGGGGGGTACTGCTGCGTCGGCTGCGGACCGGTCGCCGGGTACGGCGTCGAGGGCTGCTGCGTCGAGGGTTGCGTCGGGGGCTGCTGCGCAGGCCACTGGCGGGTCGGTTGGGGCTGCTGGGCCGGTGGGGTTTGGTGTGGTTGTCGGGGGTGCAGAGGGGCTGGCATCGGCGGCGGCCCGACCGGTCGTGGTGGCGGCCAGCCACCCGGCGGCGGTGGTTGCGTCATCGCTGGTGGTCCCCCATATCGCGGATGCCCGAATCAGCACAAGAGCTTAGGGGAACTCCGCTATTCTCCGCGGCCGTGTTGAAAAACTGGGGAGCGGCTGCCATCTGCGCGGTCGCGCTGTGCGCGGGCAGCGGCACAGCGGCGGCGCAACCGAGCAGTGCGGCCGGTCTGCCAGGGACGGTCGGCGCCGACGTGCGGCTCAAACTGGAGCGCGACGGCAGGCTGAGCGTGACCGAGGTGGTCACCGTCCCCGAGGGCGCGACGGCCAACCGGGTCGTCCCGCTCCGCGTCCCGGTCGCCGACCACCGGGATCGCGTGTTCGAGGTCAGCGACGTGACTGTCGAGGGCGAGGGCAAGGGCACGGCTACAGCATCGGCCGACGAGCTGACGATCGCACTACAAGCCGGCACATCGACGGTCAAGTACTCGGTAGTGGGAACCGTCGCCAAGATCGGTGACACGCTGGAGTTGCGCTGGCAGCCCGCGAGCGGCTGGGACACCGCGCTCGACTCGGTGAAGGTCTCCGTGATCACGCCGGACGTGCCGAAGTCGGTGAGCTGCCTGGCCGGTGAGCCCGGCACGGCCAAGCCGTGCACCAGTGCCGACCTGGGCGACGGCCGCGGCGTGCGGGCGACCGAGATCAGCCTGGGCGCCGGTGAGCGGATCGACGTGACGGTCGGCTTGCAGGAGGGCGCCGTGCCCGCCAACGCGCGGGTGGAGGAGACGTCCGGGCTGCTGGCGGCGTTCGCGCTGACACCGGCGACCGGCGCCGGGCTCGGTGGGCTGGTCCTGCTGCTGCTCGCCGGCGGGACGGCGCTCTGGTACCTCCGCGGCCGTGACTCGCGTGCGTTGGGAGGTGCCGTCGGACCGGTGAACGTGCTGGTCACCGACGGTTCGGGGCGGATGGCGTTCGCCTCTCCGGACGGCGTGCTGCCAGGTCAGGTGGGGACCGTGGTGGACGAGCACGTGGACGTGGTGGACGTGACCGCCACGATCGTGGACCTCGCGGTGCGCAACTACGTGTGGATCGAGGAGGTCGACGGGCACGACTGGCGGTTCGTGCGGCGCAACCCGGCCGACCCGTCGTTGTCGGGGTACGAGCGCGCTGTGTACGAGGCGTTGTTGCCCGACGGGGTGGACGTGGTGCTGCTGTCGGAGCTGCGGGGCAGGCGGATCGACCTGTCCCGGGTGCGGGACGCGCTGTACGTCGACGTGGTGGCGAAGAACTGGTTCGCCCGGCGGCCGGATGCCGAGCGGAACCTCTGGTGGTGGGCCGGGGTCGGGCTGGGCGTGGCCGGCGTGGCGCTGACGGTGGTGTTGGCGCTGATCGGGGCGGCGGCGTTGTTCGGGCTGGTGGCCGTGGTCGCCGGTGTGGCGTTGGCCTTGGGCGCGCGCTCGATGCCGGCGCGGACCAAGCGGGGCAGTGCGCTGTTGGAGCACGTGCGCGGGTTGCGCGGGTACTTGCAGACGGCGACTCCGCAGGACATCCCGGACGGCGACCGGGAGATGGTGTTCTCGCGCTCGCTGCCGTACGCGGTGGTGTTGGGGGAGACGGAGCGGTGGTTGGCGACGTTCGCCGGCACGCGGCCGGGGCTGTACTGGTTCGGCGAGGCGGAGGAGGGCGGTGACCTGCGGCGGTTCGCGCAGCGGTTCCCGACGTTCCTCGGGGCGCTGGACGGCGTGCTGGCCCAAGCCGGACATTTGAGATCGCTCGGATAAAAACCGGACCAGGTCGTTCGCGTTGGGCGTAGCGGGAGGTCGTGGGGGCCGGGTGACCATCGAGCCCGGTGTCGGGGTCAACCCGTAGGCTGCGTGCATGGCGCTACCCGAACTGCACAGGTTCACGCTTCCCAACGGTCTGCGGGTGGTGCTCGCACCCGATCGCAGCGCCCCGGTCGTGGGGGTGAGCGTGCACTACGACGTGGGCTTCCGCTCCGAGCCCGAGGGGCGGACGGGGTTCGCGCACCTCTTCGAGCACCTCATGTTCCAGGGCAGCGAGAGCCTGGAGAAGCTGGCCCACTTCCGGCACGTGCAGTCGTCGGGCGGCACGTTCAACGGGTCCACCCACCCCGACTACACCGACTACTACCAGGTGCTGCCGTCGGCGGCGCTGGAGCGCGCGCTGTTCCTCGAAGCGGACCGCATGCGGGCGCCGAAGATCACCGAGGAGAACCTCCGCAACCAGATCGACGTGGTGAAGGAGGAGATCCGGCTCAACGTCCTCAACCGACCGTACGGCGGGTTCCCCTGGATCCTGCTCCCGCCGGTCCTGTTCCAGACCTTCCCGAACGCGCACAACGGCTACGGCGACTTCACCGACCTGGAGAACGCCACGGTGGACGACTGCGCCGCGTTCTTCGACACGTACTACGCGCCGGGCAACGCCGTGCTGACGGTGGCCGGCGACTTCGACCCCGAGGGCGCGAAGGCACTCGTCGAGAAGCACTTCGGCGACGTGCCCGCCCGTCCGGTGCCGGTCCGGCCGTCGTTCGCCGAGGCAGCGCCGAAGGGCGAGATCCGCGCCGAGCACACCGACAAGCACGCGCCGATGCCCGCCATCGCCCTGGGCTACCGCATCCCGGACCCGGTGACCGAGGTGGACGCCTACCTCAGCTACCTGGTGCTGGCTGGTGTGCTGACCGACGGCGACGGGTCGCGGCTCCAGCAGCGGCTGGTGCACCAGGACGCGATCGTGGTGGACGTCGGCGCCGGGTGCGGTCTGTTCGGGCCGTTGGAGGCGCGCGACCCCGACACGTTCAGCATCACCGCGATCCACCCGCCGGAGATCACTTCCGAGCAGGTCATCGCGGCGGTGGACGAGGAGCTGCTGCGGCTGGCCGAGGAAGGGCCGAGCGAGCAGGAGCTGGCCAAGGTCACCGCGCGCTGGGTGTCGACCATGCACCGCGAGCACGACCGGCTGACCAGCCGGACGCTGGGGCTCGGGTCGGCCGAACTGCTGTTCGGGCAGGCCGAGCTGCTGTACGAGCTGCCGGCGAAGCTGGCCGCCGTCACCACCGACGAGGTGGCCGCGGCGGCGAAGGCGCTGCGTCCGGACGCGCGCGCTGTGCTGCTCCTCAAGCCCGCCCAGAGCGTTGAAGAGAACGAGACCGCACAGACTGCCGACGGAGGTACCGAGTGAGCGCCCCGACCAAGCACCGCAGCGCCGAGGAGATCGGCCGTACGGCGCTCGGGCCTCGCCCGTTCCCGGAGCTGGGCGAGCAGCGGGCCGCCGCGGACATGGAGACCGTCGACACCACGCTGGCCAACGGCCTGCGCGTGATCGCGGTGCGCCGGTCGTCGGTGCCGATGGTGGAGGTGCGCCTGCGCATCCCGTTCGGCGACCCGGCCTCCAGCAGCGTCGGCTCGACCCACTCGGCGCGCGCCGAGGTGCTGGCGAACACGATCCTCACCGGCACCGCGACCCGCAGCCGGGTGGACGTGGACACCGAGCTGGCGCTCGTCGGCGGCGAGCTGGACGCGGTGGTCGACCCGGAGCGGCTGGCCTTCTCCGGCAACGCGCTGATGTCCGGTTTCGACACCGTGCTGGACGTGCTGCGGGACGTGCTCACCGGCGCGACCTACCCGGCCGGCGAGGTCGAGCGGGAGCGGGCGCGGCTGGTCGAGCGGATCCGGTTGGCGCGGTCGCAGCCGAACGTGATCGCGCGGGAGGCGTTGCAGCGCCACCTGTACGGCGACCACCCGTTCGCCAAGGAGATGCCGGAGGCGGACGAGGTCGCGGCGGTGTCCCAAGAGGACGTTCGCGCGCTGCACTCGACGGCCGTGCTGCCGCGCGGCTCGGTGATCGTGGTCGTGGGCGACATGGAGCCGGACGCGGCGGTGCGCGCGGTCGAGGGCGCGTTGGGCGGCTGGACCGGTGAGGGCACCGCGGTGACGTTGTCGCCGTTGCCCGTCGTCCAAGGCGGTGACGTGGTGCTGGTGCACCGGCCCGGCGCCGTGCAGTCGCAGATCCGGCTGGCCGGGCGCGGCCTGGTGCGCACCGACGAGCGGTACCCGGCGATGCAGCTGGCGAACCTGGTGTACGGCGGCTTCTTCTCCTCCCGGCTGGTGGAGAACATCCGCGAGGACAAGGGCTACACGTACAGCGCGCGCTCGCACTCGGAGTTCACGCCGGGTGGGGCGACGCTGCTGGTGGACGCCGACACGGCGAGCGAGGTGACGGCGGCGGCGCTGCTGGAGACCAGGTACGAGCTGGGCCGGATGGGCCTGGTGCCGCCGTCGGAGTCCGAAGTGGACACCGCGCGCCGGTACGCGATCGGCTCGCTGCTGACGGCGACGTCGTCGCAGGGCGGGCTGGCGTCGTTCCTGATGAACCTCGCCGGCCTGGGCCTGGACATCGAGTGGTTCACCGGGCATCCCCGCCGCTTGGCGGCCGTCACCGTCGAGCAGGTCGCCGCGGTGGCGCTGGAGTTCTTCGCGCCGACCGCGTTCACCGGCGTGCTGGTGGGCGACGCCGATCTGCTGGCTCCGCAGCTGCGGGCGTTGGGCGGCGTGACCCTGCCGTGAGTTTCGAGCTGGTGGAGCTGCCGGCCCTCTCGCGGTTCACCGTGGACCGGCGGGAACCGTTGCGTGGTGACGCACAGCGCATCGCGCAGTTGTGGCCGAAGTCCCGCGTCATCACCGTGGACGCGCAGGGCCGCACGCTGGTGGCCGACCAGGCGTCGCGCCTGGTCGACCACCCCGCCACGGAGTTCGGCGACGGTCCGCCGGACACCTCCGTGCTCCTCGGCGAGCAGGACGGCGTGGCGTACTGGGCCGTTCCGCTGACCGAGGACGAGACGGACGTCAATGCGCCCACCGGTCGGGCGTGGAGCGGGCCGGAGCTGACGGACGAGCCGCAATGGCTCGATCTGCGGGCGTGCGGCGCGATGCTGGACGACACCGGCGCGGGCCTGTTCACGTCGGCGGTGGCGTTGTTCCACTGGCACCGTTCGGCGAAGTTCTGCGCGGCGTGCGGCGGGCAGACGGACTCCATCAAGTCGGGGTGGGCGCGGGCCTGCGAGGAGTGCGGGCGCGAGGAGTACCCGCGCACCGACGCGGCGGTGATCTGCCTGGTGCACGACGGCGCGGACCAGGTGCTGCTCGCCCGTGGCGAAGGGTGGCCCGAGGCGCGCTACTCGGTGCTGGCCGGGTTCGTCGAGGCCGGCGAGTCGCTGGAGGCGTGCGTGGCGCGGGAGATCGAGGAAGAGGTCGGCGTCCAGGTCGGCGCCATCCGCTACCTCGGTAGCCAGCCGTGGCCGTTTCCCCGGTCGTTGATGGTGGGGTTCGAGGCGGTGGCCGACCCGACCGAGCCGCTGCTGCTCGCGGAAGGCGAGATCGCGCAGGCACGGTGGGTCAGTCGGGCCGACGTGAGGCAGGCGCTCGCCGAGCCGGGCAGCGTGCCGGACCTGCTGCTCGCGCCGGGGGCGTCCATCGCCTACCGGATGATCCAGTCGTGGGTGGCCGCGGGCTGACCGGATTTGCGCCGATGGGAAGTTCTTCGGGGTGGTTCGGCGGTCAGGCGGGGTCGTCGAGGTCGAGGACGCAGCCGTGGCAGGATCGTGGCGTGATCGATTTCTGGACTCCGGCGGCCGAGTCGCGAACCGGCCAGGTCGTCGCAGAGTGGGTGTGGGGCTGGGCGTTGTCCCGCAGCACCCCGGATCCCGTCACGGAGCCCGACGGCTACCGCATCGACGTCGGGTTGCCCGGACACCAGGTGCGCTACGTGCTGCTGGACCCGAGCTCGGTCCGCCCGCGTGCCGCCGATCTCACCGAACCCGGCACCTGGCTGAAGGTCTGCGGTTCGCCCGAGCAGGTGCGGCCCGGACTGAGCTCCGGGTGGACGATCGGTGCGCCGGAGTACCTGATGAGCACCGAGTTGAGGACACACCCGCCCATCACCCCGCCGGATCCCTACACCGTGGAACTGCGCAGTATCGGCGACCTGCACGACGCCGTCGTCCGAACCGCCGGCGGCGGGTGCGCGGCGAAGGGGCGGGTCGCGGTGCGCGGTCGCGCCGCTGTCATCGACATGGTGAAGACCGACCCCGCGCACCGCAGGCGCGGTCTCGGCAGCGTCGTCATGTCCGAGTTGTCGCGCGCCGCCTCGGCCCGCGGTGCGGTGCGCGCCGTGCTGGTCGCCACCGGAGCAGGGCTCGCGTTGTACCAGAAGCTCGGGTGGACGGTCGAATCACCGATCACCGCCGCGCATCTGGCGGCTTAGCGGTCGCTTTCGGAAGTTCTTGGCGCGGCGCACCTGGCTGAGCCCGGAAAACAGTTTAAGTCACCAGCATTGCGCCTTGCCGTGCGCAACCGACTAACGTCGGGACTTCGACACGCCCGTGTGGCGGCCGTACGTTCCACTCGCCCGATGGGGGTCGCCGTGCACCGCAAGCTGACCGTGCGCGACCTGCGTGCCGCCAACCGCGCGCGGGTGTTGCGCGCGCTGTACTTCGACCAGCCGCGCAGCCGGCAGGAGATCGCGGGCGTCACCGGGTTGAGCCAGGCGTCGGTCAGCACGGTGGTCGGCGAACTCATCTCGGACGGTGTGGTGGTCGAGGCCGGGCAGGTCGACTCGGACGGCGGCCGGCCGCGGGTGCTGCTGCGGGTCAACCCGGCGTTCGCGGCGGTGGTGGGTGTCGACGTCGGCGAGACGCACGTGCTGGTCGAGGTGTTCGACCTGACGTTGCAGCGCTTGGCCGAGGCGACGTTCCCGATGGAGCCGGACGTGCACTCGGTGGACGACGTGGCGCGGCGGGTGTTGGAAGGGCTTGATCGCTGCCTCGCCGACAGCGGCGTGGGTGACGTGCTCGGGGTCGGCATCGGCGTGCCCGGTCAGGTCGAACACGGCTTGGTGTACGCGCAGACCGTGGGCTGGCACGGTGTCGCGCTGGAACGGATGCTCAAGGACGGCACGGACCTGCCGCTGTTCCTGGACAACGGCGCGAACACGTTGGGGCAGGCGGAGGTCTGGTTCGGCGCGGGCCGCGGCACGGGTGACGCCGTGGTGGCGTTGATCGGGTCGGGCGTCGGTGCGAGCGTCATCGCGGGCGGCGCGCTGTACCGCGGTTCGTCGGGTGGCGCGGGGGAGTGGGGGCACACGACCATCGCGCTGGACGGCCGTCCGTGCCGGTGTGGTGCGCACGGCTGCCTTGAGGCGTACATCGGCGCGTCGGCGGTGGTGGACCGTTATCGCGCGGTGAAGTCCGATGTGCCCGCCGAGCAGGAGGCCGCGTTGGCGGCGCTGGTAGCCGATGGCTCACGCGAAGCCCGGAACGTCCTCGCCGAGACCGCCCGGTACACCGGGGTCGGGATCGGGAACCTGATCAACCTGTTCAACCCGTCCCAGGTGATCGTCGGCGGCTGGGCCGGGCTGCTCCTGGGCCCGAGGATCCTGGACGACGTGCGCGCCGAGGCCGCCCGCCACGCCCTGCACCGGCCGTTCGAACAGGCGTCCATCACGTTGTGCGAGCTCGGTCCCGAGTCGGTCGCCTTGGGCGCGGCGACCCTGCCGGTGGCTGAATTCCTCGCCGCAGGCGGTGTCCGCCGCCGCGCCCCCATCGGAGTGATCTAGGCGGTGTGCTGGTACGCCGGGTACGTGAGGTAGCCGGCGTCGCCGCCTTGGTAGTACGTGTCCGGGTCGACGGGCGCGATCGGGACGCCGGTGCGGAGCCGTTCCACCAGGTCGGGGTTGGAGATGAAGGCACGGCCGAAGCTGATCAGGTCCGCGCCCAGGCCGAGCCAGTGGTCGGCGGCCGTCCGGTCGGTCTGCTTCGGACCCATCGGAACCACCGGGTTCATGATCAGGGCGCCGGGCCACGCGCGGCGCAGCCCGATCAGCACCTCCTCGTCGGCCGTCGCCTCCAGGTGCACGTAGGCGAGGTCGAAGCGGGCGAGTTCGGCGAGCAATGCCGCGTACAGCTCCGGAATCCCGGTCTCCTCGACGCCCCAGAACGTGCCGCCGGGCGAGAGCCGGATCCCGGTGCGGGCCGCGCCCACGGCGTCCACGGTGGCGGCCACCGCCTCGACGGCGAAGCGGATGCGGTGGGCGACCGATCCGCCGTAGGAGTCGGTGCGCAGGTTGGCGTTGGACGACAGGAACTGCGAGATCAGGTAACCGTTCGCGCCGTGCAGCTCGACCCCGTCGAACCCGGCGTCGACGGCGCGGCGGGCGGCCTCACCGTACGAGCGGGCGTGTTCGGGCACCTCGGAGGTGTCCAGAGCGCGGGGGACCGGCGCGGGCTGTGGTCCGTTCGGGGTGAAGACGTCGCCCACGGCGGCGACGGCGGACGGCCCGACCGGCTGGAGACCGGTGGTGTCGGGGTGCGAGACCCGGCCGCCGTGCATGATCTGGGCGAAGATGCGTCCGCCGTTGGTGTGCACGGCGTCGGTGACGGGTCGCCAGGCGGCCACCTGCTCGTCGGTGTGCAGACCCGCGGTGCCCGGGTTGGACTGCCCGATCAAGCTGGGTTGCACGCCCTCGGAGACGATCAACCCCGCGGTGGCGCGCTGGGCGTAGTAGGCCGCCATCGACGGGGTCGCGAGGCCTCCGGCCGCGGCGCGGACCCGGCTCATCGGAGCCATCACGACCCGGTTGGGCAGGGTCAGCTCGCCGAGGCGGTAGCGGTCGAACAGCGTGGTCATGTGGGGACTCCCTCGTACTCGTCGAGGCCCGCGAAGGGCCCTACGAGTACGCTAAAACCTGACATCAATGTGAGGGGCAAGCCATGCGGTCGGGGTCACAGTCGGGAGAGCGGATGCGGATCGGCGAGCTGGCGGCGCGGGCCGGGGTCAGCGTCCGTTCGCTGCGGTACTACGAGGAACAGGGTCTGCTCACCAGCACCCGCAGCGCCGGCGGGCAGCGGCACTACACGGAGTACGACGTCGAGCGGGTCGCCTTCGTCCAGCGCCTGTACGCGGCCGGGCTGTCCAGCCGCACCATCATCGAACTGCTGCCGTGCATCGACTCGCCCAGCGACGAGAACTCGGACGCCGCGATGGAGCGCATGGCCAAGGAGCGCGACCGGCTCTCCGCCCACATCGAGGAGCTGCTGCGCACCCGTGACGCGCTGGACACCCTGATGGCCACGGCCCAAGCCCACCGCGACGCCCGCCGCGTCTCCTGCAAGGTCCCCGCATGACGGGCGTGTGCCAGTAGGGCGTGTGCCACTAGGGATCGACGCGGTCCAGGGCGGCGCCGTCCCAGGTGGTCTGGGTGCACGCGACGCCGCGACCGTTTCGGGGCCTGAGGACGTCGTAGATGTGCATCCGCGGGATCTTGTCGGAGACGCCCCAACCGCTGGGCCAGGTGATCACCCAGTCCATGTCGAGGTCCACCAGCAGGCCCAGCATGCGGGCGATCGTCGGGTCGTCCAGCCGTTCGAACGCCTCGTCCAGCAACACCAACCTCAACGGCGAGAAGTCACCGCTCACCGCGTCGTAGAACGAAGCCGCGGCGGCGAACAGCGTCACGTACGAGATCAGCCGCGTCTCACCGGACGACAGCTGGCGGAGGCGGCGTTCGCGCGGACCGCCGTCCGGCGCGGTGTCGGCCACCGTCACGGTGAACTGGTGCCACGTCCGGTAGTCCAGGGCACGGGACAGGACGTCCGCGTAGTTGCCGCTGTGCCGGTCCCGCTCTTCCTCGATCCGCTCCGTGAACACCCGTCGCAGCGTCGCGTCCTGCTCGGGCGTCCGCTCCGCGTACGGCAGGCGGACCAGCGTCAACGCGTCACGGGTCGCCTCGTCCAGCGCCGCCGAGTGCTTCCACGCCAGCTTGACGTGCACGCCCTGGCTGGACCGCGCCCGCGACAGCACGCCGTTCATCCGCTTGCACAGGTCCTCGGCCACCGCGATCTGCCCGCGCAACCACTCGGCCAGGTCCCGGATCAGGTAGTCGGCGAAGATCACCTGGTACTGGCTGTCCAGCAGACCCCGCTGCTCACCGAGCTTGGTCGTCACCTGCCGGGCCGCCGCCGCGACCGGCCGGGCGCCTTCCTCGCCGCTGACCATCACCGTCAGCAGACCCGCGTGCTGGTCGGCGGTGATGTCGTGACTGCCGGCCAACGACGTCTGCAACGTCTGCAACTTGGCGATCACGGTCGCCTCACCCGCGCCGCGCCGGTCACTCCCGACCAGCGCCTCACGCACCGACGGCACGTCCACCGGCCCGTCCGGCAACGCGGCGGCCAGCACACCGGGCGCGTCGACGGTCGCCTTGAAGTGCTCCGCCGCACGTGCCGCCACGTCCTGCGCCGACGCGAGCTGCTCCGCCGCCGTCTCGATCTGCGCCTTGAGCTTCGCCGCCTCCTCCCGCGCCGACGTGACGTCCTCCCGCACCCGCTTCAGGTCGGCCCGGATCTCCACCCGTGAACGCTCCACAGTGGACAGCTGCTGGGCGATCTCCCGTGCCTCGCCACCGATCGCGTCGGTCAGCTCGGCCAGCGTCGACGCCTGCGTCCCGTAGTCCCGGCACCGCGCCTCGGCCTCGGACTCGGCGGCCACCCGGTCGTCCACGGCCGCGTGGTAGCGGTGCGTCGCGTCGGTCAGGTCCCGCACGGTGGCCTGGCACTGGCGCCGCAGCACGTCACCGAGCCGGTCCGCGATCCGCTGGGCCTCGGCCGCGTCACTCTGCGCGCTCCGGAGCCCTTCGGTGTCTGCGGGCAGCTCCGCGTCACTCGCCTGCCGAACCACCGCGGCACGTGAAGCCTCGTAACGTGCTTGAGCCGCTTCCAACTCCGTGCGCAGCTTCTCCGCGTGCGCAGCGGCACGGTCGGCCGTCTGTCGCGCGGTGTGGAGCCGCCCGTGCCGCGCGAGCAGGTCCCGGTCGGACGGGAACCGGTCGACGTACTTCTCCCACTCCTCGACCAGACCGCGTGCCGCCAGCAGGTCCGCCGCCGCGGCGCCCAGTTCGCCCCGCAACGCCGACAGCTCGTCCTCCAGCTCGGCGATCCGCCGCTGCCGGGCCGCTTCCCGGGCCCCGGCGCCGATGAACTCGGCCATCTCCTTGCGCCAAGCACCCGCCAGCACGCCCGCCTGCCACCGACCGTCGACCGACACCGCGAACGCGCCTTGGTCGAGCGACACCGACGCGAGCAGCTTGGCGACCACCGCCGGAGGCACTGGAGAGTCGACGGTGGGAACCAGAACGGACGCCAGTGACGGCCCGGTCACCGGATCCGCAGCCAAGGCAACGACGTCACCGTCCACCACACCCGACGGCCCGACCCACGCGTCCAACAGCCCGGACGCCTCAAGAGCCGCCTCCAGGCCCGCGCGCTGCTCGACGTCCACCGCTGGCTGGAAGTCCACCAACCGGTAGAACGGCGCACCCGTCGACGGATCACGGTCGGCCGACACGAAACGCCCACGTGCGGGCACCTGCGCCGTACCCGACCGGAGACCGGTCAGCTCGGCGTCCCGCGCGTCGATGGTCCGGCTCAGCTCGGCGTTCCGCTGCCCGATCGCGTGCGCGCGCTCCCGTGCGGAAGTCACCAAAGGCCCGACCCACTCACGGGCCGCACCGGCCAACGCCCGCGCCGTGGACGGGTCCACCGACGTGGGCAGGGCCAGCGTGCCCGACGGCCGGGTCGGCCCGGCGTCCTGCCACGCCTCCACGTCGGCCAGCCACGCCTGCGCGACCTCGGCCAGCTCCTGCGCCTCCTGGTTCCGCAACGCCGCCGCCTCCGTCGCGGCGCGCTGGGTGTCCCGAGCGGTCAGGCGGAGGGCGTCCACCTCGCGTTGCGCGGTATCCAACTCGGCCGCCTGCGCCGCCAACGCGAGCGCCAACGCACCCCGTTGCCGAGCCGAAGACGCGATCGACGACGTGCGCGACACGAGGTCGTCCAACGCCGGCTCGTCCAACCCGGGCTCGTCCGACCCGGGCGGCACCCGGCGTTCGATCGGCAACGGCTCTGCTTCCGGGTCAGGCTTGGCCCGCACCTGCTCCGTCCGCACCACTGCGTCCAAAGTGGACACCCGAGGGATGTCCGGCACCGCGGCGGGCGAGAGACCGGCCGCACGCAGGTGGTGGCGCAGCGGCTCCACCAGCTCCTCCGCCGTGCCCAGGTCCTCGGCCAACCGCCGCAGGAGCCGCAGCACGCCGTCGACCGCGCCGTCCTCCTGCAACCGCTGCTTGTTCGCCATGTCCAACGCCGCCACGGCGGACGAACGCTTCTCCGCCACCAGCTTCTCGCGCGTCTGCAAGTCCTGGAGGTCGCGGAACGCGGGCAGCTCCTTCAACGCCCCGATGGTCTCCTCGGCCCGCTGCTCACCGGCCTCCAGCTCCGACAACGACTGCTCCGCCGCCGCACGTGCCGCCAACGTCCCCGTCAAGGACGCCGACAGCCGAGCCGAAGCCCGTTCCAGCTTCCGCACACCGTCCTCGGCCGCGCCCCACCGCTCGGCCGCCGCACGCAGCCCGCCGAACGCGTAGTCCGAGTACGTCTTCAGGAACGTCCCCAGCGCCGCGTCCGCCGACGACAGCCGGGTGATGTTCTCCCTGATCGACTCCAGGTCGTCGAACGACGTCGCCAGCTGCTCGACCATCACCTGGTCCAACGGCGGCAGCGCGTCGGACAGGATCTGCTCCAGCTGCCCTTCCAGCACCTTCAGCCCGACGTCCGGGTTGCGCAGCGTCCGCTGGAGGTGCAGCAGGTCGCCGTACCGGGCCGCGGGCACGCCGTACACGGTCTCCGCCACGCGAGCCCGGAACGCCGCCTCCTCCAGCACGCAGTCCGCGCCGACCAGGTCACGCAGCTGCACCGGCCCCAACGGCGTCCGCTCCGCACCCACCAGCGCCAGGTCGTGCCCCACCCGGAGGGGCGTGATGAACCGCCACGAGTCGGTGATCGCCTGCGACGTCTTGGACGCCTTCACACCCAACCCGCAGGTCAGGAACTCGCCGTCACGCTCCAGCTCCACCCACGCGTACCCGATGCGGTTCGGCCCGCCGTCGTAGTCGTCCAGCATGAGCCGCCGCAGAGACACCGTGTCGAAGCCCTTGGAGCCGACCTGCCGGAGGTCGCCGTCGAGGCACAGCGGCAGCAGCAGCTCCAGCGTGCGCGACTTGCCGGACCCGTTGGTGCCCTGGAAGATCGCGCGCCCACCGGAGAAGTCGAACGTCTGCTCGGTGTACTGCCAGATGTTGACGATGCCGCCCCTGTGCAGCCGCCACCTGTTCACGCGGTCTCCTCATCGAACAACGACCAGCTCGGCACTTCCGGGACGACGACGGGCTCCGCTTCACGTTCCGGATCGCCGTCGGGCTCCGGTATCCAGCGGTGCGCGGCGGCGTTGAGCAGCCACCCGTCGTCGGTCCGTACCGCCAACCCCATGCGGCGCAACAGTTCCAGCACCTCGTCGGTCAGCCGGTCCAGGTCTTCGGTGAACTGCTTCGACCACGCGGCCGGGTAGTCCTCCACCAGCCGACCGCACACCTCGCGCAACTCCTCGCGCACGACCACGTGCCGGCCGTCGGGGCGCGGGTCCGAGCCCAGCACCTCCGGCAACGCCAGCAACGCGATCCGCGCGACCGTGGACGTGCCGGGGAAGTACAGGTCGGTCAGGTAGTCCTCCGGGTCGGCGGCCAGCACGCCTTCCACTCGGCACTCGGTGTACAGCCCGAAGCACGTCTCCAGCAGCGCGGACTCCTTGCGCTGATTGCGCCGCAGCCAGTCCGCCTGCTCGGCCGGCAGGTCCGCGTACAGCACCACCGGGTTCTCCACCAGCTTGCGCCGCACCGCGTGCTCGACCCCGCGCGGACCGGGCCGGGCGGCCAACTCGACCAGCCGATCAGGTGACGTCGCCTCGGCCACCGGACCGGTGAGCAGCTGCCCGAGCAGGTCGGTGTCGATGGTGATCAACGCCTCGGCCTGCGCGTCCACCGTGCCCTCGGTCTCGTGCAGCACGCCCAGCGACACCAGGTGCCGCAACGCCGCCGTCAACGCGCGCCGGTCCGCCACGTCGTCCACGACGGTGATCCCGGCCTCGGCCGCCGCCGCACGGATGTCCGCCACCAGCCGCGACAGCAGCGTCTGCCGCCCGATCCCGGTCAGCACCGCCATCGTCAACGCCACGTACGCGTACCCGCGCGGGGACATGCCGAGCACGCCACGCGAGTCGTCGGCGCCCGGCCCGGACTTGTAGAGCCGGGCGAACCGCCGCTCCACCACCAGCCGGTACCCGAGCGTGCGGGCGAACAGGTCCTGCAACGCGGCCCGGTGCCGGTAGACCAGCGTCAACAGCTCGCCGTCCGGCCCGTCCGCGCGCAGCAACGGCCGCCGCAGCAGGGTGCGGGCGCACCGCACCACGTTCGCGGCGTCGATCTCGGAGAGGTCGTCGAACATCAGTCGAGCACCAACGTCGAGTCGTGCAGCGTCAACGTGCCCGCGGCCGAGTGGATCTGTGTCGCCTGCCCTCGGGCGTGCGCGACGGTGACCCGCAGGCCGCGCACCGGGTCCGTCGCCGAGCCCGGGTCGGACGCCGTGTCCCGCTGAGCCATCGCCAACGTCAGCAGCTCGCACAACACCCCGAGCGCCTCACCGGACAACGTCGTCTCGGCCAGCCGGGGCGCCGCCGCCGCCAGCTCGGCCACCGACGAGGCCCGCCGTTCGTCCGCCTCCCGTGCCTCGGCCAGCAGCGACTGCTCGGTCATCGGGTCGTCCAGGATTCTCGATGTCCGCCCGCGCGCGCCCCGGTCACCGCGGCTGCGCACGCTCACCGTGACGTCGACCACCGGCCCGTCCCGCCACGGCGTGCGCTCGTTGTCGCTGTCGTGCTCGGGCGCTGGGGAGACGTGCCGGGCCGAGTACAGCCCGAACGCCGCCGCGTACAGCTCGTTCGCCTGCTCACGTGACCCGGAGTCGAACCACGCGGCGAGCTTCAGCAGCTCGGCCCGACGGCTCGGCAGCAGCCCGCCGCCGGACGTGGCCCGCTTCACGCTGGCCAGCAGCGACCCGATCGCCCGTGCGGTGGCCTCGCGCAACGCCGTCACCTGGCTCGGCCGGCCGGGCCGGTCCACGAACCAGTCGGTCAGCTCCTGCCAGTCCTCGGCGGAACGCCCGCGCGCCCGTTCGACCTGCTCGCCCAGGTCGGCGCGGCCCAGGAGCCGCAGCAGCTCGGACCGGGCGGAGTTCACCCGGGCCAGGGCGTCCGCGATGGCCGGGGTGTGCCGCAGCACGTCCTCCACGACCATCTGGATGTACTCGACCAGCAGGTTCCGGAACCCGGAGATCTCCTCCGGCGCGAGGTGGTGCCGCGTCACGACCTGGCCCAGGTAGGCGTAGAAGTCGCGCACGGTCGCGGCCAGCTCGGCGTGTTGCAGGAACAGCGTGGTGACCTGCTCGGCCAGCACCTCGCGCGGCCGGCGACCGCCGCTGATCAAGGCCTCCGACAGCGACTGCCCCAACTGGCCGAGACCGCGTTCCACGGCGGGCAGCAGCTCCCGGGACACCTCCCGCGCGCCCTCGGGCACGCGCAGCAGCTCGTCCACGTCGCGCTGCACCCGGACCGCGAGCTTGCTGACCTGGTAGCGCACGCTGCCGTGCTGGAACTCGGCGATGCTCGACGCCACCACCTCGCGCCGGCCCTGGACCAGGTTGCCCCACTCGACCAGCTGCCGGAGCCGGTTGATCACGTTCTCGATGCGCGACTCGCCCGGCTCGACCCGGCCCTGCCGCTCGGCGCCGGCCAACGCTCCCGCGACCTCGCCCGCGGACAGGTCGGCCAGCAGCGTGGACGTGAACAGCCGCATGATCGCCAGGTACGTGCGCTGGTGATCGCGCGCGTCCAGGTAGGCGTAGAGCTTCAGGCGGCCGGCTGGTTCCACGGTGGGCCACCCTAATGCGGCGGTCCGACACCTGCGGGCTACCGTGCCGGTGTGAGTCTGGGGCGGGCGGTGGGGTTGGTGCTGGGCGTGGCCGCCGACGCGGTGTTCGGCGACCCCCGCAAGTATCACCCGGTAGCGGGATTCGGGCGGGCGGCGACGGCGCTGGAGCGCAAGCTGCACCGCGACAACAAGGCGGCCGGCGTCGCGCACGCGGTGGTGCTGGTCGGCGGCACGGTGCTGGCCGGTGTCGCGGTGGAGCGGCTCGGCCGGCGCAGTCCGGTGGCGCAGGCGCTGACCACGGCCGCGGCGACGTGGATCGTGCTCGGCGGGTCGTCGCTGGCCGACGAGGGCACCGCGATGGGCCGCGAGCTGGACGGCGGCGACCTCGACGCGGCGCGCAAGCGTTTGCCCAACCTGTGCGGGCGTGAGCCGCTGAAGCTGGACACGCTGGGCCTGGCGAAGGCGACCGTCGAATCCGTCGCGGAGAACACGTCCGACGCCGTGGTGGCGCCGCTGTTCTGGGGCGCGGTCGCGGGCGTGCCGGGCCTGCTCGGCTACCGCGCGGCGAACACCTTGGACGCCATGGTCGGCCACCGCAACGAGCGTTACCTGCGGTTCGGCTGGGCCGCGGCACGGCTGGACGACGTGGCGAACCTGCTGCCGTCGCGGCTGGCCGCACTGCTCACGGTGGCGGGCGCGCCGGTCGTCGGCGGGTCCGCCGGTGAGGCTTGGAGCACGTGGCGCCGTGACGCGGCGGCGCACCCCAGCCCCAACGCGGGTCAGGTGGAGGCGGCGTTCGCGGGGGCGTTGGAGGTCCGGCTGGGTGGTCGGACCGTGTACGCGCACGGTGCGGAGGACCGGCCGGTGCTCGGGCACGGGCGCAACCCCGACGCCGGTCACGTGACGCGGGCGGTGGAGCTGTCCCGGGTCGTGGGCGCGTCGGCGGCGGCCGTGAGCGCGGTCATCGCGCTGGTGCGGCCTCGTCTTCGGCGAGCTGCTCGGCGACGGACCTCCGCCTGACCTTGGTCTTGCCCTCGTCCTGTTCGCGCAGCGCGCCGCCGGGCCGGACCTCGCGGACGGTGAAGTAGAGCCAGCCGGCGAGCGCCATCGCGCCGAACGCGATCCACTGCAACGCGTAGGAGAAGAACGGTCCCGCGTCGAGCTTCGGCAGCGGCAGCGACTCCTCCACGCCGGGCTGGCCCTCGGTGAGCTGGAAGTAGCCCGGCCGGATCTCCAGCCCCGCCGCACGCCCGACCACGGCGGAGTTCACCGAGTAGACCTGGCGGTGCTGGTCCTCCTGGAACGCGTCGCGCTGGTCCGACTCTTCGCGCCTGGCCAACGCGACCAAGGTGACTTCGTCGGTCGGCACGGCCTTCAGCTCGGGCACCTTGATGCCGTTGACGGGCCGCACGTAACCGCGGTCGACCAGCACGATCGGCCCGCCGGTCAGCTGGAACGGGGTCAGCACCTCGAACGCCGCCTCACCCTGGACGGTCCGCAGCCGTGCCACGGCCTGGCCCTCGGGCAGGTAACGGCCGGTCAGCGTCACGCGCTGCCACTCGACGTCGGCGTTCGGCCGGTCGAGCAGCGTGGTGACGGGCACCGGATCGGTGCCGACGGACGAGGTGACCGCGTGGTTCTGCGCCTCGCGCTCCGAGTCGCGGTTGAACTGCCAGGGCGCGAGCAGCGTGAAGCACGCGCCCGCGAACACCCAGACCACCAGCGTCAAGGCCAGCCAGCCGGGTTGCAAAAGGAACTTCAACCGCACAGGACCACGGTAAGCCCTAGGCCGTTGTGATCTGCACCCGGTCGAAACGCGCGGTGAAACCGGGACCGGTCGGAGCCGCCGCCATCACGCCCACCAGCGCCTCGACGTCGGGCGGGAAGTAGGCGAGGCGCAGCATGGTCGTCGGCTCGGCGTCACCCATGCCGTAGCGGACGGTCACCGCGTCGCCTTCGCGCACGGCGGAGATCGTCGCCCGCCGCACCGGGCCGCCGGGCACCACGGACCAGTCCGACAGGTCGCGCGTGACGACCGTGCTGACCTGGAACTCGTCGTCCACCAGCTCGACGCCCGCCTTGATCCAGTTCTTGCCGTCGATCCACAGCGCGATGCCGGCCTGGTCGTACTGGGCGGCGTAGTCGGCGGTGAACGAGGCCACGATGGTGAAGTCGCCGGTCAGGGGCACTCCGAGCACGTGGCCGCTGTCGCGGACGTAGCCGTAGTGCGTGGTGTGCCAGAAGTCGGTGTCCGGGTCGCTGGTGATGGTGAGCCCGTCCTGGTCGCTCCAGGTGCGGGGCTCGTTGAGCCACCGCCAGTCGTCGCGGTCGAACGCCTTGATCCCCATACGGGGCATCATGTCAGCGAACGCGCCGCAGACAACGCCCGTTGCGCGTAACCGCGACCGAACAGCGGCAGTGAGCCCGGTCGTCGTCGCCACGGCGTCACAGCCGTTCGGGTCACAGCCGTTCGCGCACCCACGCCAGCAGACCCGGCACCGCGCCCTCGACCATCTCCACCACCGCGTCGAACCCGGCCTTGTCCCCGTAATAAGGGTCCGGCACGTCCACCCCGCCCGCCTCCGGGTCGAACGAACGCAGCAGCCGCACCCGCTCCGGATCGCCGATCATCCGCCGCAACGCCCGCGCGTGCCCCGAGTCCAACGCCACCAGCAGGTCCGCGTCGAGGTGACCCTCGTCGACCTGCGCCGCCGCGTGATCGGTCGGGTAGCCGTTGTCGGCCAGCGACTGCTCCGCCCGCGGGTCGGCGGGGTCGCCCGCGTGCCAGCCACCGGTGCCCGCGCTGGTCACCTTGACAAGATCGCCCAGCCCGGCCCGGCGCAGGTGCTCGCGGAATATGATCGCGGCTACGGGGGAACGGCAGATGTTGCCGGTGCAGATGAACGAGACGGTCAGCGTCACGGCAGGTGAGTCTGCCAGGTGCGCGGGGCCCGGGTCCTCGCCACTCGAATCGACCGGCGTCTCGTGGGGGGTCCGCATGTCGGGGGTGCTGGTCGGTGTCGTCGTGCTGCTCGTGGCGGCCATCACTGCCGCGGCTCTGGCGGTGTTACGCCGCCGGTCGTGGCCCGAGACGCCCGCGTTCGCCCGACCACGCCCCGTGACGTCGCCCGGCGGACCTGCGCACGACCCGAACGCCGGATTCTTCACCCACCGCGCTTTCCTGTTCCGGAAAAGGCATTTCTTCGTCGGCACGGGCTGTCCGCCGGCCCTCGTCGCCGATTTCCGGTCACTCGACGTGTCGCGTCGGGAACAGCCTGTGCGCATTGCCCGGCACGGCATTCGCACGTGGTGGTGGTACCGGGACGAGTTCTATCGGGAGGCGGCCGGGCTGGGTCCCGACGACGTGCTGGCCTGGGTCCGTGACCGGGACAGAAGGCTCCTGGCCAGGCAGGACCGGGCCCGGCTGCTGTCCGCCGCCGAGGAGATTCTGCGAAAGCGCGAGAACGGGTAACGAACGAGCCCGTAATTCCGACGCCAGTTCCGTGGGGAATGCGTCGGGAGGAAAGTGAATGACTCGCACATGTGTCGTGCGCCGGGTTCGTCCGTCCTATTCGGAGCGGGTGGCTCCGGGCCGGGCCGGGGTGTCCGGACGACCGAGGAAGGTCGGGGACCGGTGATCGAACCGTCGTTGTGCCGGTGGAACAGGTGTGAGGTGCCCTCGCTCACACACCTCGTCATGAGCTTCGTCATGGTGTTCTTCGCCATGGCCAGCTCGATGGTCTGAAAGCCTCCGGCGAAGAAACCGCAGGTCCACGGGTGGCAAGCCGTTCAGGCGGCCCTTGGCCGGTCCGCTGCGCGCGCCTTCGAGTTTCGTCAATCTCAGTGCGCTCTCAGGTACGACGCGCGACGATCACCTCGTGTCCACCGTGAAGCCGTCGACCATGCCGACCATGCCGGCGCTCGCCCGGGCGCTGCCGAAGGTCGAAGACGAGATCCGGGCCCTGGCGACGTCGTCGTCATTACCGATCGTCAACACCTACACCGGCCGCATCACCGCGGCGGGCGGCAAGCGACTGCGCTCCGTGCTGATCCTGGCCGGTGAGCTGGCCGCGTCTGGCATGATCACCGACAAGGGCATGACGTCCGCCGCCTGCGTGGAGCTGCTGCACGCCGGCTCGCTGGTCCACGACGACCTGATGGACAACGCCGAGGAACGCCGCGGCGTGCGCACCGTCAACGCGGACTGGGGCGTCGGCCCCGCCGTGCTCGTCGGCGACTTCATGCTGGCCCGCGCCAGCCAGGCCGCGCTCGACCAGATCTCCCCGTACGCCGCGAGCGTGCTGGCGCAGTCGGTCACCAACCTGGTCGAGGGCCAGGTGCTGGAGGTCCTCGACCTCTACAACGCGCACCGCACCCCGGACAACGCCCTGCGGTCCATCGAGCTGAAGACCGGCGCCCTGTTCGAGGTGGGCTGCGTGCTCGCCGCGCACTGCGCCGACGCCGACGACGCCACCGCCGCCGGGCTGTCCCGGTTCGGCGCCCTGTTCGGCCTGATGTTCCAGATCCTCGACGACCTGCTCGACCTGGCCTCCACCGCGGAACGGCTGGGCAAGCCGGTCGGCAACGACATCCGACAGGGCGTCTACACGTTCCCGCTGCTCAGGGCGATCACCTCGGACCAGCGCGCGCTGCTCGAAAAGCGGGGCCGTGACCTGACGGACGTGGAGCTGGACCACCTGCTGATGGAGCTGCGGGAGACCAGCCTCGTCGCCGACACGCTCGCCCACTGCACGTCGTTGGCCGCGCAGGCGGTGCGCGCACTGCCGGACCTGCCCGAGTCGGAGGCGCTCGACGTGCTGCGCGAGCTGCCCGGGGCCTACCTGGACTGGGCGGCGTCCCAGATCGCCTAGACTCGCGGCGATGACCAGCCAGGATTCCGGCCGGGCGCTCCTGCGCCACCACGGGGACGTCGACGCCGCGCCCGGGCTCGCGGACTTCGCGGTGAACGTGCGGCTGCCCGCGCCGCCCGCGTGGCTGCGCGACCGGCTGGTCACCGCCCTGGACCACCTCGGCTCCTACCCCGCTGCCGCCGCCGACGAACGCGCCCGTGAGGCCGTCGCGGCGAGGCACGGCCGTGCCGCGGACGAGGTCCTGGTGCTCAACGGCGCCGCGGAGGGCTTCGCGCTGCTGCCGAACCTGCACCCGTGCCTGGCCGCGGTGGTGCACCCGTCGTTCACCGAGCCCGAGGTGGCGTTGCGGGACGCGGGCGTGCCCGTGCACCGGGTGCAGCTGTGGCCGGAGGACGGCTACGCGCTGCGGCCCGACCTGGTGCCGGACGAGGCCGACCTGGTGGTGCTGGGCAACCCGACCAACCCGACGTCCGTGCTGCACCCGGCGGAGGTCGTGGCGTCGCTGAGCCGCCCCGGCCGCGTGCTGGTGGTGGACGAGGCGTTCGCCGACACGATCCCCGGTGAGCCGGAGTCGCTGGCCGGCCGCGCCGACGTGCCGGGCCTGCTGGTGCTGCGCAGCCTGACCAAGACGTGGGGCCTGGCCGGTCTGCGGGCGGGCTACCTGCTCGGCGCCCCGGAGCTGCTGGCCCGGCTCGCGCTGCCGCGTCCGCAGTGGCCGGTGGGCAGCCTGGTGCTGGAGGCCGTCACGGCGTGCTGCGAGCCGGACGCCGTGGCCGAGGCCGAGGCGTTGGCGCGGGAGGCGCGGGAGCACACCGCCCACGCCGTCGCCCAGCTGGGTGGTCTCGTGGTCGTGCCGCCGGACGCGCCGTTCGTGCTGCTGCGCGTGCCCGAGGGTGAACGGGTGCGGCAAGCGTTGCGGGACAAGGGGATCGCGGTGCGGCGGGGTGACACGTTCCCCGGCCTGACCCCCGACCACCTGCGGGTCGCGGTCCGCGCGCCCGAGGAGTTCGCGTCCCTTGTGGACGCCCTGCGAGTGGTGCTGGAGGACCGGTGACGACGCTCGGCGACGTGCTGGCGGCCCTGGAGGCCGCCTACCCGCCCGCGACCGCCGAATCCTGGGACGCCGTCGGCCTGGTCTGCGGCGACCGCGCCGAACCGGTGTCCAGGGTGCTGTTCTGCGTCGACCCACTGGAGTCCACAGTGGACGAAGCGCTGGAAGTGGGCGCGCAACTCCTGGTGGCGCACCACCCGCTGATGCTGCGCGGCGTCACGGGCGTGCCCGCCGACGACCCGAAGGGCGGGCTGGTCCACCGGCTGATCCGATCGGGCGTCGCCCTCTACACCGCGCACACGAACGCCGACACGGCCGACCCCGGCGTCTCGGACGCCCTGGCGCAGGCCATCGGACTGCGCGTCACCGGCCCACTCGTTCCCCACCTGGACCCTGGCGCGTCCACCGGCATCGGCCGGATCGGCGAGCTGGACCGGCCCGAACCGCTGCACGAGTTCACCCGCCGCGTCGCCGACGCCCTGCCCGTTACGGCGTGGGGCGTGCGTTCGGCGGGCGACCCGGACCGGCCCGTCCAGCGGGTAGCGGTGTGCGGCGGCGCGGGCGACAGTTATCTGTCCGACGCGTCCCGCGCGGGCGTCGACGCCTACGTCACCGCGGACCTGCGCCACCACCCGGCGGGCGAGCACCTGGCCGCGGGAGGTCCGGCGCTGGTCGACGTGGCGCACTGGGCCAGTGAGTGGCCGTGGTGCGGACAGGCGGCAGACGTCGTGCGCGCCGCGCTCGGCGGTACGGTCGAAGTTCTCGTCTCGACCCGCCGGACCGACCCATGGACCGTAGGCGTGACGAGCCGAACAGGAGGATCATCCAAGTGAAAGCCGATCCCGCCGTGCAGCGCAGGCTGCTCGACCTCGCGCAGGTCGACGCCGAACTGTCGCGCGTCCTCCATCGACGCCGCACGCTGCCCGAGATCGCGGAGATCGCCGAGGCGGAGAAGCAGTTCCGCGCCAAGCAGGACGCGCTGACCACGATCGAGACCACGCTCGGCGATCTGAACCGCGAGGTCAAGCGACAGGAGACCGAGATCGACCAGGTCAGCGCCCGTGAGGAGCGCGACCGCAAGCTGCTCCGCGAGGGCACGGTCGGCGCGAAGCAGCTGACCGACCTGGAGCACGAGCTGGCCACCCTCGGCCGTCGTCGCGGCGCGCTGGAGGACGACCTGCTGGAGCTGATGGAACGCCGCGAAGCCGTCGAGGCGGACATCCAGCACGCCCGGGTCGCGCTGGACAAGGCCCAGGAGGCGATGTCCGACGCGGCCCGCCGCCGGGACAGCGCGTTGGCGGACCTGGAGTCGACCGAGACCAAGCGCACGTCCGACCGCAAGCTGATGGTCGGCCAGTTCCCCGCGCCGCTGCTCTCGCTGTACGACCGGGTGCGCACGCACAAGGGCATCGGGGCGGCGCTGCTCCAGTCACGGCGCTGCGGCGCGTGCCGCATCGAGCTCGACCGCAACGCGTTCGCCAAGGTCAAGGAATCGGCGGCGGACGAGGTCATCCAGTGCGAGGAGTGCGACGCGATCATGGTGCGGACCGGGGAATCGGGTCTGTGAGGGTCGTCGTCGAGGCGGACGGCGGCTCGCGCGGCAACCCCGGGCCCGCCGGGTACGGGGCCGTGGTGCTGGACGAGTCCGGCGCGGTCGTGGCCGAGCGGTTCGAGGGCATCGGCATCGCGACCAACAACGTCGCCGAGTACCGGGGGCTCCTCGCGGGCCTGCGGGTGGCGGCGGAGGTCGGCGCGTCCGAGGTGGACGTGCGGATGGACTCCAAGCTCGTGGTCGAGCAGATGTCCGGCCGGTGGAAGGTCAAGCACCCGTCGATGCAGCCGCTGGTCGCGCAGGCCCGTGAGCTGGCGCGGGCGTTCGAGCGGGTGAGCTACGAGTGGATCCCGCGCGAGCGCAACCAGCGTGCGGACCGGCTGGCGAACCAGGCGATGGACGACCAGGCGGGCGTGGAGCGTCCCGAGAAGGAGACGCCGGCACGGCCGGAGCCGCAGCAGCCGGACGCGGCGGTCACGCAGTCACCCACGTCGTGGACGGGCGCGGTCGGCGAGCCGACGCGGTTGTACCTGCTCCGGCACGGGCAGACCGAGCTGTCGGTGGCCCGCCGGTACTCCGGGCGCGGCAACCCGCCGTTGACCGAGATCGGGCGGGGGCAGGCGGAGGCCGCGGCACGTCGGCTGGCGAAGGTCGAAGGGCTGACCGCCGTGGTGGCGTCCCCGTTGGGGCGGGCGAAGGAGACCGCGCGGGCCGTCGCGGCGGCCACCGGCGCCGAGCTCACGTGGGACGACGACCTGATCGAGACCGACTTCGGCGCCTGGGAGGGCCTGACCTTCGCCGAAGCCGCCGAACGCGACCCCGACGTGCACCGGCGGTGGCTGGGAGACCCGTCCGTGCCCGCGCCGGGCGGTGAGAGCTTCGACCAGGTGCACCACCGGGTGCGGCGGGCGCGCAACGCCATCGTGTCCCGGTTCGGCGGCGCGAACGTCGTCGTGGTCAGCCACGTCACGCCGATCAAGTCGCTGCTCCGGATGGCGCTGGACGTCGGCCCGTCGCTGCTGTTCCGGCTGCACCTGGACCTGGCGTCGTTGTCGGTGGTCGAGTTCTACCCCGACGGGCACGCCTCCGTGCGGCTGGTCAACGACACGTCGCACCTGGGCTGACCGGTCTCGGCTGAGTGGCCTGGTTCCAGTGCCCGGGAACCCGCCGGTATCCTGGTGGTGCGGATGAGTCGGCAGGGCGGCCGCGTCGACGGATTCCGATCCGTCGCCGAGGAAAGTCCGGACTCCACAGGGCAGGGTGGTTGTCAACGGCAACCAGGGGCGACCCTCGGGACAGTGCCACAGAGAACAGACCGCCTCGGCGCGAGCCGGGGTAAGGGTGAAACGGTGGTGTAAGAGACCACCAGCGTTCCCGGTGACGGGAGCGGCTAGGTAAACCCCACCCGGAGCAAGGCCAAGAGGGTGCCTCCGGGCACCTGCGCAGGCGATCGAGGGCGGCCCGCCCGATGCCTGCGGGTAGGCCGCAAGAGCCTGTCGGCAACGGCAGGCCGAGATGGATGGCCGCCGAACGGGACCGCCGCAAGGCACCCGGGAACAGAATCCGGCTTACATGCCGACTCATCCGCCCAATCCCGCCGGTCACTCCCGGTTCCAGGTTCGCCCGGCTTGCCGCAGGCTCGCGCGCTCCTGGATCTCGGTTCGCGGGTTTCCGGCTCTCTCGCGCCCGGCTACCGATCCCGAGAGCCTGTCCCGCGCACCCCGGCTTCCGGCCTCACCTCCCGCGCTCTCCGGCCTCAGGCATCGATTCCCGCGCTCCCCAGCATCAGCCCTCGACCCCCGGCATCCGGCCTGACAGGGGCCGTGACCTCGACCGATCGAACGCTTCGCAGGGGTCCTCGCCAGGGGGACCCCTGATCTTCATTCTGCCGGCAGGGTCCGACAATTCCACCCGACGCGGCCCACGACCAAGCCCTGTCGATCTACCTGTCCGCCCTATAGATCCCTTGTGCGCCAACGTCGTTACACAAGTGACGCCGTTCGAGTGGTTCCCGGTATCAACCCCGTCCGGCGCGGCTCCTCCCCCCAGACCACGGGCCCTGCCCCGCGGTGCCAACGAGGAGGGAATCCCATGTCCACTACGACGAGGCGCGCCACCACCTGGCTCGCCCTGACCGGCCTGATGGGTGCCGCGGCGATCACCGGGTCCGCCGCCACCGCCACGGCCGCATCGGCAGAGCTGCCGGTGTACGGGGTCCGGTCCGCCGGGCTCGACCCGCAGCAAGCCGCCGCCCTGCAACGCGCGTTCGGCCTCAAGGACGTCCACCTGGCGGAGGACGGCTCGGTCGCGTTCGCCGACGAGTCGACCTACCTGAACGTCCCCGGTCTGGACAAGGGCGCGGGCAAGCCGGACGAGGACGGCAGCGAGACCACCCAGACGTTGCTCGACGTGGAAGCCCTGCGGCGCCTGACCGCCATCCCCGTCGAGGACGCCACCAAGAAGGCCCTCGGCACCCTGCGCGAGATCGGCCTGCTGCCGGACAACGCCACCCCGACCGCCAAGCAGACGACGTTCGAGATCGTCGACGCGTACGACAAGCCGGTGCTCACCGCGCCGCTGGACACCGCCGTGTCGTTCGCCTTCACCCTCGGCGGCGTGCCGCTGGAAGGGCCGGGCGCCAAGATCCGGATCGCGTTCGACGGCCAGGGCGCCGTCGCCGGCCTCACCTACAGCACGCGTGACGTGGTCGAGGTGGGCACCGTGCCGGTGCTCAGCCTGGACGAGGGTCGGGACCGGTGTGCCAAGGCGCTCGGCTCAAGCGTGAAGCCGACCGGCGTGTCCTATGTGTACGAGGCCCCGGCGTTGTCCGAGAAGGTCGACAAGCTGGAGCCCGGCTTCCGCTGCGACGGCGTCAACGCGGACGGCGCCGACGTCCAGTCCGTCATCGTGGGCGCGACCTTCGACACTCGGCTGCCGGGGCCGGACCCGGTGCAGCCGCCGCGTTCGGACAGCGCGATCAGCCCGCAGTGGACCAACCGGATCGACGTCGGCAGTGAGGGCACAGGGTCGTGCTCCGGCCTGCCGTTGACGGGCAACAACCTCGCCGCGTTCAACAACCGGTTCACCGCGGCCGGCGTGCCGGTGCAGTTCAGCTGGCTCAACGGCAACGCGTGGGAGCGGGACTTCAAGGACCCGGCGTTCGTCGGCGGCCAGGACCACCTGTACGCGGACGACGTGGACATGACCTACTGGCAGGGTCACGGCTCGCCGACCGGGTTCTCGTTCGCCGGGTGCAGCAACAACACCGACACGTTCCTGTCCAACAACGACGCGCGCTGGGGCAACCGGGACGTCGAGTGGATGAGCCTGTTCACGTGCTCGATCCTGAAGGGCTCTTCGGGCGGGCTGAGCTGGGCGCAGCGCTGGGGCAAGTCGTTCAAGGGGCTACACCAGATCAACAGCTTCGACACCGTGTCGTACCACAGCGGGGTGCACGGCGGGAAGTTCGCCAACTACCTCGTGCGGACGCCGTTCCTGTGGTGGAACAAGCCGATGAAGGTCCGCAGCGCGTGGGCGCAGGCCTCGATCGACACCCAGCCGGCGAAGGTCACGTGGGCGACCATGGGCCCGATCGGCAGCGGCGGGCTCGCCAACTTCAACGACTACTTCTGGAACAAGGGCCCGGTCGGACCGGACACCCTGCCGACGGGCGGCTTCTGGCGCATCTCCGGCTCCAGCTGACCCACCGCATCGAGGGGGTCCCTTCCACACCTGGGGGTGGGAAGGGGCCCCTTCCGGCGTTCTCCGGTCCGCTCCCGGTGCCCCAGCCGGCCGACTCGCGCGTTCCGAGCGTTGAACTCAGGGGTCCTGAACGTAGGACTCGCGCGTTCTGAACGTAGGACTCACGGGTCGCGAACGTAGGACTCACGCGGTCTAGGTGCGGCGGGCGGGGCGGCCGGGGGGCATGCGGAAGACCGGGCGGAAGGCCTCACCGTTGTTGTAACGGCGTTCCAGGTCGGTCACGTAGGCCTCGACGGCCGGGTTGACGATGTCCGCCAGGCTGCGCACCCCGGCCTCCCCCTCGTACGCCGCCAGGTAGGTCGCCGCCGCCCGAGCCCGCTCCAGCACGTCCTGGTCGAAGTTGACCGTCCGCTGCACCCGCCGCCCGGTTTGCCGGTCCGCACCGGTAACCTGATCATTGCCCGAGACGGTCACGGTGACGGTGATTTCGTTCACTCCAGTGGCTGGTTCGGGCACGGCCTCGGGCGGCTGGGTCATCGGCGAGCCTCCTCGGCGTCGTCACTCCGGGCTGCGGTCCGTTCGGGCTTTACCGCTCGACCGGACGGCGTAGTTCGAAGCGCCGGCGGACTGAGGGCTGGAGGTCGGGCGCACTGTGCGTGACCAGGGGGTTCGCAGTCGGGTGAACTATCTCAGCAATCGGGAGAATCCGGGGACGCCGGTTCTCCACCGGCTTCGCCCGAACCATGATGTCTGTGGCCAGATTAGACGTAATCGACTGCCAGGGGAACGGTTATTGATCTACCCACCGCTAGTCACCCGATACACCTCGTGACGAAGACGTGTTCTACTCGATAGCGCATCAACCGGACGGGCACCCCTCGGCTCGCCCGGCGAAGTCCTGCGTACTCAGGAGTACGAGATGACCGCCATGACCCTGGTAACACTCGCCCAGCAGCAGCCGCCCACCCTGGGCACCGGCGGGTTGCGCCAGTGGATGCTCGACAACCTCGTCCCCCTGCTCTTGCTGACCGTCGCCGTCCTGCTGCTCTGGCTGGGTGGCGGCAAGGGCGACAACGCCGGGGTCATGCGCCGCCTGGGCGGCGTCATCATCGCGTTGGCGATCATCGGACTGGCCGTCGGCGGCAACGCGGGCGCCATCGGTTCGTGGATCGCCGGCCTGTTCACCGGCGGGTGACCCTTGCGGGTACGCACTGACGACGAGGTCTACCGGGTCGACGCCGTCTGGCTCGGCCCGCCCAAAGCGACCTTCCCGTGGCGTGCGCGTTACGTCGCGTGGGGTGTCGGCATCGTGGTGTTCCTGCTGGTCACCGCTGTCCAGCGGCAGGTCGGCTTCGGTTTCGACATCATCAACACCGGCTGGGGCTTCGTGATCACGATCGCCCTGACCAGGGTCATCTGCTCCCGGATCAGCCACGAGCGCCCGCTGTCGTCGGTCCTGACGATGTGGGGGCGCGAGCTGACCGCGCCACGCGAGACGACGTCGGGTCGTGGTGGCGCGTCCAGCGCCTCGCGGATCCGGATCAGCCCGCACCGCCCCCGTAAACGTCCCAAGGGGGCGAAACGCGCGAGCGCCGCCACCCGATCCCAGCACCGCGGGCAGCAAGACCGCCGTCAGAAGGAGGTGCGCGGTGTTCGGACGCCGGCGTGACCGTGACCGACGATCCGCTGCGCACGTGGCACAGCACGCCGCCGCCGCGCGCGACGACCGCAAGGTGTACAGCAAGCGTGGTCGCCGCCTCCCGGGCGAGCAGGCCGTGCCCAGCTACACACCGTCGATCTCCGCCCGCAGCATCGACGGCCACCTGCTGCGCACCGGCCAGGAGGTCTACGCCTGGTACCGGCTCGCGCCGCAGCGCTGGTCGTTCCGGTCGGACTCGCAGCGGCAGGACCTGATCGCGGCGATCGCGGGCCAGTACGCCGAGTTGCAGGGCCGCTGGATGCACCTGCGCGTGACGACCCGCCCGTACCCGATCCGGATGTGGGCCGAGGCGCACGTGCACAACGCCGTGCGCCGGCTGCCCGACACACCCGGCACGCTGAGCTTCGACGACTACATGGTCGGCGAGCAGCAGCAGCTGATGGGCCGGTCGATGGCGGAGAAAGAGGTCTACCTCGGCGTCCAGGTGCAGACCCGCAACATGATGGACCGCGCGGTCGAGCGCGCCGCCCCCGTGCTGCGCAAGGTCTTCCCGGACGCCGTGGACGCCGAACTCGTCGCCATCGAGTCGGAGATCGACCACCTCGACCAGGTGATCGGCTCCGCCGGTCTGGAGGGCCGCCCGGCCACGGCCGAGGAGATGTCCTGGCTGATGCACCGGTCGTGCTCGCTCGGACTCCCCGCGCCGCGCAACCTGCCGGCCGTCCCCGGTGCGCCGTGGGAACCCGAAGACCTGGCCAGCTTCACCGACGCGGCGGACTTCCACCAGGAGCCGTACTCGCCGACGGTCACGGTCCGCGGCCGCACCGGCTCGAACGCGGGCATCAAGCGGCACGTCGCGGTGCTCACCGTCGGCCTGATGCACGGTCTCCAGATCCCCGAGGTCGACGACCCGTGGATGCAGCGCTCGGACCGGCTGCCTGCCTCCGTGGAGTGGTCCGCGCGGATTTACGTGCGGCGTCCCGAAGAGGTCGCGGGCGAGCTCCAGCGGCAGATGAGCAAGGTCCGCTCGCAGGTGCGGCACTACACCGACGAGCACGAGCTGGACCCGCCGCAGTCGTTGGCCCGCCAGGCGTCCCGGGTGCTGGAGATCGACGACGAGATGACGTCGGGCTTCACCGCGCTGGGCACACGGGTGCGCAGCTGGTGGCGTCTCGCGGTATCCGGGCCGACCGAGCGGGACGCGCTGCGCCTCGCCCAGGGCCTGCTCGACCTCTACAAGCCGAAGGTGGCGATCGAGCACCCCGAGGCGCAGTACGCCATCGCCCGCGAGTTCATCCCCGGCGAGCCGCTGTCGTCGTCGGCCTACCTGCGGCGCGGCTCGGTGCTGTGGGCGGCGTCCGCCGTCCCGACCGCGACCGCCGAGGTGGGCGACCGGCGGGGCATCCTGCTGGGCGAGACGGTCACCGCGACCCGCCGTCCGGTGGCGTGGGACCCGTGGATGGCGCAGGAGCTGCGCGACTCGTCCGGCCTGACCGCGATGGTCGCCGGGCTGGGCGCGGGCAAGTCGTTCCTCGGTGGCGGCATCGTCTACAAGACGCTCCGCGCCGGCGCGCACTGGACGCTGCTCGACCCGTCCGGTCCGCTGGCGGCGCTGTGCGAACTGCCCGAGCTGAAGCCGTACGCGCGGCCGATCAACCTGCTCAACGCGCAGGCGGGCATCCTCAACCCGTATCGCGTGGTGGCCGAGCCGCAGCTCGAGCACTTCATCGACGAGGAGGACCCGGAACGGGCGTGGCGGCGTGAACGCGCGCTCGCCGCGGCCACCCGCCGTCGCCTCGTGCTGGACGTGCTGTCCGGCCTGCTGCCGTTCGAGGTGGCCAGGCTGCCGCAGACCCGGATCGTGCTGCTGCGCGCGGTCCGCACGGTCGGCGGCCGGCCCGACGCGCACCCCGGCCAGGTGTTCGAGGCGCTGCGGCGCGACGCTTCGGAGCACCACGAGCACGCCGTCGTGGTGGCCGACTTCCTGGACGAGATGCGGGAACGCATGTCGCTGCTCATCCCCGAGCAGGACGCGGACCCGTACAACGAGGTGCGCGACGACCGCCTCACGGTGTTGACCATGGCCGGGCTGAACCTGCCGAAGGACAACGTCGGCCGCGAGCACTGGACGGACGCGGAAGCGCTCGGCGTGGAGATGCTGAACCTCGCCGCGTGGCTGACCCAGCGGTCGATCTACGAGCGGCCGAAGGACCTGCGCAAGGGCGTCTGGATCGACGAGGCGTTCTTCCTGTCCGAAGTGCCGACCGGACGCGTGCTGATGAACCGCTTCGCCCGTGACTCGCGCAAGTGGAACGTCCGCGTGCTGCTGTCGTCGCAGATCCCGGCGGACTTCCTGAAGATCCAGGGCTTCGTCACGCTGCTCGACTCGGTGTTCGTCGGGCGGTTGGACGACGACTCGGCGCAGGCGGACGCGTTGCGGCTGCTCAAGGTGCCGATCGGCGCGGGCTACGAGCAGGTCGTGGCGTCACTGGGCCGTCGTCCCGGCGGCGTCCGCACCAACCCCGAACGCGACCGGGCGCCCCGCCAGTTCATCTTCGCGGACGGCGCGGGCGGCGTGGAGCGGATCCGGATCGACTTCTCCGGACCGCACCTGGAGCACCTGCGCAACGGCCTCGACACCACCCCGGACGCGTTGCGCGAGAGTGCGGAGTCGACCGACGTCGAGGTCTCCTCCCCGCCCCAGGACCCGTTCGCGTACGCCGAGCAGTACAGCGACGAGTACGACGACGAGCTGGCCGCCGACCTGGAAGTCGGCCTGGCCGACGAACTGGTCGACTCGGCACCCGGCGAGGGAGGAAACCGCGCACCGGGCCGGGGAGGCGCGGCATGAACACGCTCGCGCGTGAATCGTTCACCACGGGGCACCGTGCGCTCGCCGCGCGGGGCCGTGGCGAGGTGCGCGCATGAGCACGCTTTTTCTGGTGGCGCTGGTCGCCGTCGCGCTCTACGCGCGGCGGCGTTTCAGACGCGCTCAGGAAAGCGCGGTGGCGCACGGCAGACCGGGGCGGGCCCGGTGGCGCGCGATGGCCGTGGTGGTCGCGATCGTCGGCCTCCAGGCGGTCATCGGCGCGACGCCCGCGCAGGCCGCCCCTTGCGGTGAGGCGCCGAACCCCGAACGGCCCGGCTCCGGCATGGTCGGCGCGATCGACCCGCCGATCGGCAACGGCATGCCGGGCACGCCGTACCTGACCCATGGCTACGCGGGCATGGTCTGGCACACCTACCAGGAGAAGTGCCTGATCCCCAACGCCACTCCGGTGCTCGACACCTGGATGGGCAACGAGCTGTTCAACGTCGGCAAGAACATCGTCGGCGCGACGAACGCCCTGCACTACACGGTCGTCGGCCAGGGACTGCTCCAGCCGCTCGACGAGGCGGTGAAGGAAGGCGTCCAGAAGGTCTACGACAACGTCTACCTGCGCTGGTTCGGCCTGGTCGCGTTGATCCTCGCGGTGTTGATGTTCCGCCAGATCTGGCAGGGCGACCTGGCGTCGATCAGCAAACGCGGGCTGTGGGCGCTCGCCGCGATGTGGCTGGCGACGTCCACCCTGGCGCTGCCCCAGTTCTACGACCTCCTCGACAACACGCTGGTCACCAAGACGTCCGAGATCCAGGCCGGTTTCATCGACCTGGACGACGGCCAGGACAACATCGACGTGCTGCCGTCCCGCCTGCACGACTCCGTCGTCTACCAGAGCTGGCTGCGCGGCGAGTTCGGCGCGCCCGAAGCGCCGCAGGCCACCGAGTTCGGCCCGAAGCTGCTGGCGGCGCAGGCGTGGACGGTGCAGGAACTGGGCGAGCACAAGGACGGCGACCAGGCCGCGCTCGACGCGAAGAAGGCCGAGTACAAGAACATCTACGCGCAGCTCGGCCCGACGAAGGGCTACTTCAGCGGTGAGGACGGCGGCCGGACCGGCGCCGGGTTCCTGTCGCTGCTGCAAGCCGTCGCGTTCTCGTTGTTCCAGCTGTTCGCCAAGGCCGCCGTGCTGCTGGCGCAGTTGCTGCTGCGGGTGCTCACGCTGGCCGGCCCGCTCATCGGCCTGGTCGCTTTGATCCACCACGACCTGCTGCGCAAGGTCGCTCGCGCGGCGGCCGTGACGGTGTTCAACGTGCTGCTGCTCGCGGCGTTGGCGGGCGTGCACGCGGTGCTGCTCCAGGCGATCTTCAACGCGACCGGGTTGTCGTTGCTGACGAGGACGCTGCTCGGGCTGATGCTGACGGTCGTCTGCTTCATGGTCGGCAAACCGCTGCGCCGGATGTGGCAGATGGTCGAGATGTCGATCGGCTCGGCGAGCAGCGCGCTGCCGATGCGCGGCGGGGTCCTGTCCAGGCTGCGCAAGAAGCAGGAAGGCGCGTCGCCGCAGGAGCAGTTCTGGGACACCGTGCGCGACACGGACCCGGACGGTCCGGCGGTGCCGCAGCGGGATCGGCGGCGGGTGCGGCCGGAGGCGGCCAATCCGGTCGCCGCCACGGCTCAGCGGTTGGACCGGGCGGGGAACAGCATGGGGGAGCTGGGCATGGGGGTCGGTCGGAACGGCGCCGCGGCGCTGCCCGTCGGTGCGCACGGTGGTCCGCAGGCGGCGTTGCCGTCCGGGCGGTCGCGGGTGGTCGACGTTTCGCCTGTCTCCGACCGGAGCTACGACCGGATGGACGACGCGGTGCTGGTGCCGTCGCGGACCAACGGGTTCGGCCGGGTCGCGGACGCCCAGGTGCTGCCGGGGCCGCGTCGGGCCGAGACGGAGGTCGTGGCGGGCCGCCAGGTCCACGTGATCTACCGGCCGTCACGCGGGCTTGAGGTCAGGGACAGCTGATGCCGATCCGCACCAATCGCGGCCGGGCGGCCGTGTACCGACGCCTGTGGGGCTGGCCGTTGCGCTCGCCCAAGCACCTCGTGGCGACGATCGTCGGCGTGATCGTGGTGATCACCACGATCAGCGTCGTCATCCCGAACGCGGTCAAGCCGCGGTCCACCGGGAGCCAGGGCGCCACCACGTCGACCACGCAGACGATCACCAGCGGTGGCAACCAGGTCGGCGTGCTGCCCTCCGCCACGGCCACGCCGCTGCCGACCAAGGCGCCGAGCCCCACCGCGGCGCCCCGCTCGGCTCCGGTGAACACGGAAGCCCAGGTGATCGCCGACATGTGGGTGGACGCCTTCGGCTCCTTCGAGCCGGGCAAGACCACCAAGGAGAAGTGGCTGGAAGGCCTCAAACCCCGCACGTCGGACGAGCTGTTCCCCCGATTGGCGTCGATCGAGCCGGCGAACGTGCCCGTGGTGATCGACCAGCCGGTCAAGGCGGTCAAGTCGTTCACCGATTCGGCGGAGTTCGAAGCGCAGCTCGAGGACGGCAAGCTCGTCGTGACCGTGGTGAAGCTCCCCGAGGGTTGGCGCGTGCACGAGTTCGACAAGGTGGGCTGACATGCTGAAGATCGGACTCGTGGTCGTCGCGGTGGTGGCGGTGATCGTCGTCGCCGTGACCAACGGCGTCTCCACGGTGATCAACGAGAACACCCCGTCCGAGGAATCCGCCAACATCCGGATGGCGAGCTGCAACGCCTCGATCGGCCCGTGGTCGGCCGGCGGCGAGGAGAAGGGCCGCGGCGACGCGGAGCGACTCACCCAGGAGCAGCTGACCACCGTCGCCAACATCATCTCCATCGGCCGCCAGCGCGGGCTGCCGCCGCTCGCGTGGCAGATCGCCATCCAGGCGGGCATGACGGAATCAGGGCTGCGCAGCCTCGACTACGGCGACCGCGACTCGCTGGGCATCTTCCAGATGCGGCCGTCGATGGGCTGGGGCACACCCGAAGAGGTGAAGAACCCCGACTACGCGATCCGCAAGTTCTACGACGTGCTGCTCAAGCTCCCGAACTGGGAGGACCAGCGTCCCGGCGACTCGGCGCAGGACGTGGAGCGGTCCGCGTTCCCGGACCGGTACCACCGCTGGGAGGCCATGGCCGCCTTCCTGATCGGCAAGGAAGGCGACGTCAGCGACCCGGCCGGGTGCGGCGAGGGCGCGGGCGGCTACCTGCTGGCGTCGAACGCGGCGGGCAGCGCGATCGAGTTCATGAAGGAGCAGCTGGGCGAGCCGTACCTGTGGGGCGGCAACGGCCCGGACCAGTGGGACTGCTCCGGCATCCTGGTCAAGGCCTTCGGCAAGGCCGGCGTGAAGATCCCGCGCGTGGCGAACGACCAGTACATGGCCGGTGGGGCGTTCCTGCCGGTGCGCGATGCCAAGGCCGGTGACCTGATCTTCTGGGCGACCAACCCGGCGAACCCGGTCACCGTGCACCACGTCGCCATGTACCTGGGCAACGACGAGTACATCCACGCGCCGCAAACGGGTGATGTGGTGAAGATCAGCAAGATCAACTGGGAGTATCACGAGTTGATGCCGCTGGCCGTCCGGCCGGGCGTGTAGGGAGGCACGACGGTGTTCAACCACGAACCCATCCAGCGACCGTCAGGGCCGCCCGCGTCGAGCACGCCGACGCGGGACTACCTGAACACCAGGCCGCCGGGCACCAACCAGGCGTACGCGGTGCTGCCGCGGTCGCTGGTCGAGGCGATGCCGCTGCCCTGGCAGCAGCAGATGGCGCATTTACTGGCCGACTTCCACCGCACGTACGCGCACCTCGACTGGCCGGTGTACCGGGTGGTGCCGTCCCGGATGGAACGCCTGGTCGACCTGGACGAGGAGCAGCTGGCCGAGGTCGGCGCGATCGCGGAGATCGACGCGGACGGCGAGCTGGTGTACCGGGACCGCTCCGGCGCGCTGATCACCGACCCGGAGCACCAGACCGTGCTGGTGTCGGTGCTCGACCCGATCCCGGGCGACCTCGCCAACGCCAACCAGAACACCCCGCCGCGCGGTTTCCCGCAGCCGCCGGTGGTGCCGCAGCCGTCGTACCCCCAGTCGGGCCCCCTCCCGGTGCAAGCACCGCCCGGTCAGGCGCCTCAGCCACCCCGGTGGTGAACATGACATGCGCTCCGGCGCATGGAAACCTGGGGGCATGGCTTCTGATCCGAACGCTTGGTACTACTGCCTGACCCACCAGACGGTCGAGCACGGTGTGGGCTGCCGGGGCGGGGACCGGATGGGCCCCTACCCGGACGAGGCCACTGCCCAGCACGCGCTGGACCTGGCGCGGCAGCGGACGAGAACCGAGGACGAAGCCGATACGGACTGGGACGAGCGCTGAGGCCGGCCTAGGGTGCAGCACATGGTGATCCGCACCGGCCGAGCGGACCTGGACTTCGCCGGCGTCCGGGCCGAGTTCGGCCTTCCCGAGGAATTCCCGGCCGCGGCGCTCGCCGAGGCCCAGACCGCCGTCTCCCGTGACATCGGAACGGCCGGCCGCGAGGACGCCACCGCGCTGCCGTTCGTGACGATCGACCCGCCCGGCGCGAAGGACCTGGACCAGGCGCTGCTGGTGGAACGCGTCGGCGCCGGTTTCCGGGTGCACTACGCGATCGCCGACCTGGGCGCGTTCGTGGTGCCCGGCGGCGCGCTGGACGCCGAGGTGCGCAAGCGCGGCCAGACCCTCTACCTACCGGACGGCAACGTCCCGCTGCACCCGCCGGTGCTGTCCGAGGGCGCGGCGAGCCTGCTGCCCGGACAGACGCGGCCGTCGGTGCTGTGGACGTTCGAGTGCGGCCCCGACGGCGAGCCGGTCGACGTGCGGGTGCGTCGCGCGATGGTCCGGTCGACCGCGCAGTTCGACTACGAGGGCGTGCAGGCGTCGTTCGCGGCCGGGAACCCGCACCCGTCGATCGAGGCCCTGCCGGACTTCGGCCGGCTGCGGCGGGAACGCGCGGCCGAGCGCGGCGCGGTCGAGTTGCAGTTGCCGGAGCAGGAGATCGTGCCGAACGGCGACGGCGACTGGAAGCTCGCGGTCCGCCCCCGCGCGGACGTCGACTCCTGGAACGCCGAGGTCTCGCTGCTCACCGGCATGGCGGCGGCGAAGATCATGCTGGCGGCGAAGGTGGGCGTGCTCCGCACCCTGCCGGACGCGGACGACGGCGCCGTGGACGCGTTGCGCCGCTCCGCGCACGCCCTGGGCGTGGACTGGCCGGACGGCGTGACCCCGGCCAAGCTGTTGGCGAGCCTCGACCCGGGCCGCCCGGAGGCGCTGGCGTTGTTCGTGGACGCGACCCGCCTGCTGCGCGGCGCCGGGTACACGGCGTTCAACGGCGCGGTGCCCACCATCTCCACCCACGCGGGCCTGGCCGCGCCGTACGCGCACGTGACCGCCCCGCTGCGCCGCCTGGTCGACCGCTTCGCCACCGAGGTGTGCCTGGCCGTCACCGCCGGCGAGGAGGTCGCCGAGTGGCTGGTCAAGGCGCTGCCCCTGCTGCCGGGCCTGATGGGCAGCTCGGACACCCTCGCGAGCAAGGTGGACCGGGCGTGCCTGGACCAGGTCGAGGCGTGGGTCCTCGCGGATCGGGTTGGCCAGCACTTCGAGGCGGTCGTGCTGCGGGCGGACGCCAACGACGCGGACGTGTTCGTCGCCCACCCGCCGGTGATGGGCCGCTGCACGGGCGAGAACCTGCCGGAAGGCGAACGCATCGCGGTGCGGCTGGTCGAAGCCGACCCCGAGCGCCGGAAGGTCGTCTTCGAACGCGTGTGATGTGATGGCCTGGTGACTGATATTCGTGAGCTCACCGTCGGGGTCCTGGGTGGTACCGGTGCGCAGGGCAAGGGCCTGGCGCTGCGGTGGGCCAAGGCGGGACTGAAGGTCGTCATCGGGTCGCGCAACGCCGAACGCGCCGAAGCCGCCGCCGAAGAGGTGCGCGAGCAGGCCGGCGTCGGCCACGTCAGCGGCGCGGACAACGAGGGCTGCGCGGCGCAGGCGGACGTCGTGCTGATCGCGGTGCCGTGGGACGGGCACGCGGACACCGTGGCCGCACTGCGCGAACCGCTCCGAGGCAAGATCGTCATCGACTGCGTGAACCCGCTCGGCTTCGACAAGCAGGGCCCGTTCGCGCTGCCCGTGCCGGAGGGCAGCGCCGCCCAGCAGGCCGCCGCGCTTCTGCCGGACTCCCGCGTCACGGCCGCCTTCCACCACGTCTCCGCGGTCAACCTCGCCGACCTCACGATCGAGCAGGTCGACAACGACGTGCTGGTCCTCGGTGACGACCGCGAGGCCACCGACCTTGTCCGCGCGTTGGCCGAGACGATCCCCGGCTTCCGCGGCGTGTACGGCGGCCGGCTGCGCAACGCCCACCAGGTGGAGGCGTTCACCGCGAACCTCATCGCCATCAACCGCCGGTACAAGGCACACGCCGGCCTGAAGATCACCGACATCTGATGCTCCCCGTCGACGACCTCGGCGAGCCGGTCGTGCTGCCCGGCCCGCCGAGTCGCGTGGTCAGCCTGGTGCCCTCGCTCACCGAAGCCCTGGTCACGGACGCGGTCGACCCGGCCGTGCTGGTCGGCGCGACGGACTACTGCACCCACCCGCCGGACCTGGACGTGACCAGGGTCGGCGGCTCGAAGTACCCGAACGTCGACCGGGTGCTCGAACTCCGGCCCGACCTCGTGCTGGCGAACAGCGAGGAGAACCGCCACGAGGACGTCGACCGCATCCGTGCCGACGGCATCCCGGTCTGGGTCACGGCGGCGCCGGCCACCGTCCCCGCGGCCCTCGGCTCCCTGCGCCGCCTGCTCGGCACGGCGTGGGACGTGGAGCCGGACTGGCTGGTCGAGGCGGAAGACCTGTGGCGCGACGTGACCCCGCCGTGGACGCGCGCCGTGATCCCGGTGTGGCGCAAGCCGTGGGTGGTGCTGGGCCGCGACACGTTCGCCGGCGACGTCCTGCTGCGCCTGGGGGTGGTCAACGTCTTCGCCGACCACCCCGAGCGCTACCCGCGTCCCCACCTCGACGAACTCCAGGACGCCGACATCGTCGTGCTGCCCGACGAGCCCTACCTGTTCACCCCGGACGACGGCCCCCAGTACTTCCCCGACCTGCGCCCGGTGCACGTCTCCGGCCGCTACCTCACCTGGTACGGCCCGTCGCTGGTCGAAGCGCGCACCGCCCTGGAGGCCGCGCTCAGGCCCTGAACCGGTCGGTCGCGGCCAGCAGCGCGCGCAGGACGCCCGGCTCGTCGAACGCGTGCCCGGCGTCCGGCACCATGACCAGCTCCGACCCCGGCCACGCCCGGTGCAGCTCCCAGGCGGACGTGGCCGGCGTCGCCATGTCGTACCGGCCCTGCACGATCACGCCCGGGATGCCGGCGAGCTTGCCCGCGTCACGCAGCAGCTGCCCTTCCTCCAGCCACCCCGCGTGCCGGAAGTAGTGGTTCTCGATCCGCGCGAACGCCAGCGCGAACCGGGGCTGCCCGAAATCGGCCACCAACTCGGGCCGCTCCACCAGCGCCACCGTCGACGCCTCCCACACGCTCCACGTCACCGCGGCCGTCTCGCGCACCACGGGATCGGGATCGTTCAGCAGCCGACCGTAGGCCTCGATCACGTCTTCGCCTTCCGGCACCAGCGCCGTCAGCCGTTCCCACATCTCCGGGAACAGCATCCCCGCGCCGCCGCGGTAGAACCAGTCGAGTTCCTTGCGCCGCAACGTGAACACGCCGCGCAACACCAGCTCGGTGACCCGCTCGGGGTACATCTCGGCGTACGCCAACGCCAGCGTCGACCCCCAAGACCCGCCGGACACCTGCCACCGGTCCACGCCCAGGTGTTCACGCACCTTCTCCAGGTCCGCCACGAGGTGCCAGGTGGTGTTCGCGGACAGGTCCGCGTCGGGCTCGGCGGCGTGCGGGATCGACCGGCCGCAACCACGTTGGTCCAGCAGCACGATCCGGTACACGGCCGGGTCGAACAGCCTGCGGTGCACGGGTTTGCAGCCGCCACCGGGACCGCCGTGCAGGAACACCACGGGTTTGCCGTAGGGGTTCCCGCACACCTCCCAGTAGACGCGGTTGCCGTCGCCGACGTCGAGCAGGCCCTGGTCGTAGGGCTCGATCTCGGGGTACATGACCACCACTCTGCCGCAGGATCAGGACGACAGGCCGGCCTGGTGCGCGAGGAGCCCGGCCCGGGTCCGGTTGGGGCAGTCCAGCTTCACCATGATCCGCGACACGTGGCCCTTGACCGTGGTGGGCGACAGGCGCAGCCGGAGGGCGATGTCGGCGTTGGACAGGCCGTGGCCGAGGCAGGCGAGCACGTCGCGTTCCCGCTCGGTCAGCGTGGCGATCAGGTCGAGCCGTTCGTCCTGCTCGGCGGCCCGGCCGACGGCGGTGTCCAGCAGCCTGCGGGTGGCCGACGGTGACAGCACGCTGTGGCCGTCGGCCGCGACGCGGACCAGCCCGATCAGGTCGCCGGGCGGGGTCGACTTGAGCAGGAAGCCACGGGCGCCCGCCGCCAGCGCCCGCAGGACGTGGTCGTCGGTGTCGAAGGTGGTCAGGACGACCACGGCCGGCGGCTCGCCCAGCGCCATGATCCGGCCGGTCGCGGTGATGCCGTCGACACCGGGCATCCGCACGTCCATCAGCACCACGTCGGGCCGGTGCCGGGTGACCGCGTCCAGTGCCGCCGCGCCGTCGTAGGCCTCGTCCACGACGGTGATGTCGTCGGCCGTGCCGAGGATCGTCCGCAGGTGCCCGCACACCAACGGGTCGTCGTCCACCAGCAGCACGCGGATCACGGGCGCTCCTCGGCGAGCGTGGGCAGCCTCACGTCGACCAGGAAACCACCGTCGGCGCACGCTTCGGCCACCAGCGTGCCGTGCAGCAGTTCGATCCGTCGCCGCAGCCCGAGCAGGCCCGTGCCACCACCCGCGGCGGCCAACTCGGCGTCGCCGACCCGTTCCGGCGCGGTGTTGCGCACCCGCACGCGGACTCCGGCGGGCAGGTGGTCCACGTCGATCCGGACCCGCGAGCCGGGCGCGTGCTTGCCCACGTTGGTCAACGCCTCCTGCACGACCCGGTAGGCGGTCCGGCCGACCGCACCCGACAGCGGACGCGGCTCGCCCACCTCGTGCAGGTCGACCGCGATCCCCACCGACTCCACCGCCGCCGTGAGCCCGGACAGGTCAGGCAGCGGGACCAGCGGTCCGGACGCGGCCGAGCCGGACGTGGTGAGCAGCCCGACCAGGTCACGCAGCTCGTCCAGCGCCTGGCACCCCGTGGCCCGCAGCTCCTCGGCGGCCCGCCGGACCGGCTCGTCGGGCGCGGTCACCTGCAACGCGCCGGCCTGCAACACCATCACGCTCACCCGGTGGCTCACCACGTCGTGGATCTCGGCGGCCAACCGCAGCCGTTCGGCCCGCCTGGCCTCGTCGGCCCGCAGGTCCCGCTCGCGTTCCAGCCGCTCGACCCGGGCCGCCGCGTAGAGGCCGAGCAGAGCCGGCCCGCCGACCAGCGCGACCACCTGACCGGCGACGGCGACCAGGTGCGCCTGGGGTGGTGCTCCGACGACCGAGACGGCGGCGATGACGGCCAGCGGGATCCAGCCGTGCCATCGGCGGGCGTACAGCGGCACGGCGTACGCGGCGAACGGCACGGCCGACGGCAGGAGGACGCCGTCCGGGTCGGCGCCTGGCCAGACCCACGCCGCCGACACCAGCGTGACGCTCAACGCCGCGACGAACCAGGCGACCGCCACCGGTGCCGTGCGGCGGAACCAGAGCGCCGCCGCCCCGGCGAACAGCAGGCCGAAGGCGACGGCGTCGAACGGTTCGCGGAGCAGGGGCAGCTGGACGAGCGCGTTGGTCAGGGCCAGCACGGCGGCGAGCAGCACCACGCCGGTGTCGACAACCCGCTCACGCCTCACGACGAAACGGTACCGACCCGGTCGCCCGCGGTCCTCAGCCGCAACGGCACCACCGCCGCCCAGACCCAGCCGAGCGGGATGATCACCCGGCCGAGCACGCCGTCGACCGCCGCGAGGTCCGGGTCGCCGGAGATCAGCATGCCGGTGGCGAGGACGAGCGGCGACAGGACACCGTTGGCCGCGAGACCGACCGCCCAGGGACGGCCACCCGGCTCGGCCGCGAACCGCCTGGCGAACACGAAGCAGGCGGCCGTGGCCAGGGCGTACATCACCAGGACCGAAAGCGTGTGCACGCCGTGCTCCCAGCTGGACGGGTAGTTCCAGCCGGGCATCCGGTCCGCCGGAGTGCCCGCCGGGTAGCCCTCCTCCGGATCGGTCCGGAACAGGCCCGTGCTGATCATCATGACGCCGTAGGCCGCCACCAGCCGTGGACCCCATCCGGTCACGGTCCGTCGGAGCCCGATGGCGCAGGCGATCATCGCCATGCCGGTCAGGACGAAGTTGGCGACCTGCACCCAGCCGCCGTCACCGGTCATCAGCAGGCTCGGCCCGTGCCGCCACACGTCGTAGCCCTCACGGGTGAACGCGTCGAGGTGGAACACCACCAGGAACAGCGCCGGTCCGGCGATACCGCAGGCCGACAACACCCTGGTCGGTCGTTCTCGGTGATCTGACATGCCGGGATAAGACCAGCGGCGGCGCCCGGCGCGACAGCCCGCAAAGCACGGGCCACCCACTACTTTGGTACTGGGCCTCGGGTACCGCGCGACTGGTACTGCGCCGACTGGCACCGCGCCGACGACCGTCGCCGCGCGGACCCGGAAGCCCGCGCGGCAACCTCAGGCGAGTATCAGTGGAACGTGTGCTCGGGGCCGGGGAACTGATGGCCCTTCACCTCGGCCGCGAACTGCTCCGCCGCCGACTTCATCACGCCCGCCACGTCGGCGTACCGCTTGACGAACCGCGGCGCGCGGCCCCGGCGCAGGCCCATCATGTCCTGCCAGACGAGCACCTGCGCGTCCGTGTCCGGTCCCGCGCCGATGCCGACGGTCGGGATGCGGAGGTCGTGCGTGATCTGCTTGGCGACCTCGCCGGTCACCATCTCCAGCACCACGGCGAACGCCCCGGCGGCCTCGACGGCGTGCGCGTCCTCCACCACGGAGTCGAACGCGTCGCTGCGGCCCTGCACCCGGTAGCCGCCGAGCTGGTGCTCGCTCTGCGGGGTGAACCCGATGTGCGCCATGACCGGGATGCCGGCGCGCACGATGGCCTCGATGTGCGGTGCGAAGTGCTTCCCGCCTTCGAGCTTCACCGCGTGCGCGCGGCCTTCCTTCATGAACCGCACGGCGGTCGTCACGGCCTGTTCCACCGACACCTGGTAGGAGCCGAACGGCAGGTCGGCCACGACCAGTGAGCGCTTCACCGACCGGGTCACGCCCCGGACCAGCGGGATCAGCTCGTCCACGGTCACCGGCAGCGACGTGTCGTAGCCGTAGACGTTGTTGGACGCCGAGTCGCCGACCAGCAGCACCGGGATGCCGGCCTCGTCGAACAGCTCAGCGGTGTACATGTCGTACGCGGTGAGCATGGGCCACGGCTCGCCGCGTTCCTTCATCTCCCGCAGGTGGTGGATGCGCACTTTCTTGCCGGTCGGGGCGCCGGAGGCCCCGTTCCCGTAAGGCGCGGTTACCTCGTTCGAGGTCATGTCGACCGTCCTCCCTCGGGGCCTGCGTCGTCGCGGGTCCCCGGGCCTTGTTGCACGGTTACCCGACCAGCGTGACACCGACACGGGAGGAATTGCGCGGAGTGCGAGGTGCTTCACACGGCCCGCATTCGGCGCGGAATTCCACTGCACCGATCCGGAAAAACTCACCGAGCCGAGCACGACCACCGGCCTGTCGGGGGATCCGGTCGCGTTCACGTGGACGCGACCGGCGAGCGAGGCGATCATGGCGGACAACCGGGTTTCCTGGAACGTGGCGGTGGCCGGATGGCTGTGACCGGATGGATGGGGCGGACGGCGGGTGTCGTCGCCACCGTCGTGCAGCTCGCGGCCCTGGCGTCGATTCTGCTGTTCCTGGTGGATGAGAGGTCCGGTCTCGCCAAGGGCGTTCTGACCGTCGCGTACCTGCTGGGCCTCCCGGTCGGGGCCAATCCGTTCATCGTCGTGGTGCTGGTCGTGCTCGGCGCCGCCCTGCGCCGCCGCAAGAGGGCGGCGCTGTGGGTGTTGGCGCTGTTCCAAGCGGTCAACGCGGCCTCGTACCTGCTGTTGCTGACCCTCTACCTGGTCGACCCGTCGCGCTTCCTCGGCCCGGACGAGCCGTCGGACCGGCTCCAGGCGACCATCGACCTCGGTGGTTTCACCGTCGTCAGCGTCGCGCTCCTCGTCCTGCTGCTGAAGATCAAGCCCGCGTTCCCGGCCAAACTGGCTCCCGGCGCGTGGCGGCAGGCGCTCCTCGTCCTGCTCGGCGGGCTCGTGGCGTTGTGCCTGGCCGGCTGGGCGCTGACCGGGGTGTTCCGGGGCTACCTGCACGGCGCCTGGCACCGGCTGGTCTGGGTGGCGAACCAGGTCATCGGCGACGTCCTGCCGCAACGCCGCGGCGGTGAGGGACCGCCGGAGCTGGGCGCGCTGCTCGCCTTCGGCGGGCTGCTCGTGGCGATTGCCGCGCTCTACGTGTTCTTCCGCGGCGTGCGGTCCAGCCGCCGCCTCGACGACACCGAGGAGCTGGCCGTGCGGCGGCTGCTGGCCGCGCACGGCGAACCGGACTCGCTGGGCTACTTCGCCACCCGCCGCGACAAGAGCGTGGTGTTCGCCCCGAACGGCCGCGCCGCGCTCACCTACCGGGTGCTCGCGGGCACCACGCTGGCCAGCGGCGATCCGATCGGGGAAGAGGAGGCCTGGCCGCAGGCGGTCCAGGCGTGGCTGGACGAGGCCGGGCGGTACGGCTGGCTGCCCGGCGTCCTCGGCGCGAGCGAACGCGGCGCGCACGTCTACGCGGCAGCGGGCTTCAAGGCGTTGGAGATCGGCGACGAGGCCGTGCTCGACGTGCGCGAGTTCACCCTGACGGGCCCCGAACGGCGGGCGGTGCGCCAGGCCGTGAGCCGGGTGGAGCGCGCCGGCTACACGTCCCGCGTGCGGCGGCACGCCGAGATCCCGGCCGACGAGCTGGCGACGATCCTCGACCTGGCCGAACGCTGGCGCGGCGCGCAGACCGAACGCGGGTTCTCCATGGCGCTGGGCAGGCTGGGCGACCCGACCGACGGCCGGTGCGTGATGGTCGAGGCCTACGACGCGCGCGGTGAGCTGCGCGGACTGCTGTCGTTCGTGCCGTGGGGCAGGCGTGGGCTGTCGCTGGACCTGATGCGCCGCGACCGTGCCGCCGAGAACGGTCTCAACGAGTACCTGGTCACCGAACTCGTCGGGGCCGCCGGGCGCCTGGGCGTGCAGCGGGTCTCGTTGAACTTCGCCATGTTCCGCGCGGTGTTCGAGGAAGGCAGCCGGATCGGCGCGGGACCGGTGCTGCGGGCGTGGCGACGCGTGCTGAGCCTGGCGTCCAGGTTCTTCCAGCTCGAATCGCTCTACCGGTCCAACGCCAAGTACGGGCCCGACTGGCTGCCCCGCTACCTGTGCTTCGCCCGCGCCCGGCACCTGCCGCAGGTGAGCATCGCGGCGGGCGTCGCCGAGGGGTTCGTGCCGAGCCTGAGGTCCCTGGTCGAACGCGGTTCGGCACGCGCCCTGCGGCGTGGCACCGCGGACACCGGCTTCGCCGCGGCGGTCGCCGAGATCGACGCGACCAAGGTCGAGACCCGGCCGGCCCGCCGCCCGGAACAGGTCCGGATCCGCATCGCCAAGCTCGACCGGCTGCGTGCCGACGGCATCGACCCGTACCCGGTGAACTACCCGCGCGAGCAGACCCTGGCCGAGGCACGGTGGCAGTTCGGCCACGTCGTCTCGGTGACCGGCCGGGTCGTGGCGCTGCGCGAGCTGGGTGGTCTGTGCTTCGCCCGGATCCGGGACTTCACCGGCGAGCTCCAGCTCATGCTCGACGCCGCACGCCTCGCCGACCTGGACGCGTGGAAGGCGGGCGTCGACCTCGGCGACCACGTCGGCGTGCGCGGCGAGGTGGTCTACTCGCGGCGCGGCGAGCTGTCCGTGCTGGCCGACTCGTGGACCGTGACGGCGAAGTGCCTGCACCCGCTGCCGGACAAGCGCAAGGGCCTGACCGACCCGGAGACCCGCGTCCGCCGCCGCTACCTGGACCTGGTGGTGAACGAGGACTCGGCGCGGATGCTGCGGCTGCGCAGCGACGTCGTGCGCGGCATCCGCGACTTCCTGCACGACCGCGGGTACCTCGAAGTCGAGACGCCGATGCTGCAAGCCGTGCACGGCGGCGCGAACGCCCGCCCGTTCGTCACCCACATCAACGCCTACGACATGCGCATGTACCTGCGCATCGCGCCCGAGCTGTACCTCAAGCGGCTGTGCGTGGCGGGCGTGGACCGGGTGTTCGAGCTGAACCGGAACTTCCGCAACGAGGGCGCGGACGCCACCCACAACCCCGAGTTCACCATGTTGGAGGCCTACCAGTCCTACGCCGACTACACGACGATGCTGCACCTCATGCGTGAGCTGGTGCAGCACGCCGCCGTCGCCGCGCACGGCCGCCAGGTCGCCGTCCGCGACGGGCTCGAAGTCGACATCTCGGGGGAGTGGCCGATCGTGCCGGTCCACACCGCGGTGTCCCACGCCCTCGGCCGGACGATCACGTCCGACACGCCGTTGCCCGAGCTGCGCGCCCTTCTGGCCGACCACGGCGTCGAACTCGGCGACGACGCCGACCACGGCACGCTGGTGCAGGAGGCGTACGACGAGCTGGTGGAGCCGAACACCGCCGGACCCACCTTCTACACCGATTTCCCGACCTCGGTGTCACCCCTCACCAGGCCGCACCGCGCCGATCCCCGCCTGGCCGAACGCTGGGACCTGGTGGCGTTCGGGGCGGAGATCGGCACGGCCTACTCGGAGCTGACCGACCCGCTGGAGCAGCGCCGCCGGCTGGAGGCGCAGTCGCTGAAGGCGGCCAGCGGTGACGTCGAGGCGATGGAGCTGGACGAGGACTTCCTCGAAGCCCTGGAGCACGGCATGCCGCCCACCGGCGGGCTGGGGATGGGCGTGGACCGGGTGCTGATGATGCTCACCGGCACGTCGATCCGGCAGACCGTGCTGTTCCCGTTCGTCAGACCCGTTTCGTGAGGAGGCCGGCGCGGGCCCGGATGTCCGCCGTGGCGGCGTCGAGCGCGTCGGCGTCGGCGATCGTGGTGTTCCCCTCGTACGTGACGCCCGCCGGCACGGCGTCGCTGCCGACCGGGTCGGCGTCCCAGAAGTTGCCCCGGTAGACGACGTGCTCCAACGGCGGGCTGACGTGCAGGATGGACGTGTTGTCCGCGCGGGCGACCACGTTCTGCTCGACCGTCACCCAGCTCGCCCCGTAGTCGGTGTAAAGGCCGAAGTTGTACGGCGTGCGGACGTCCTCGACGACGTTCCCGCTGATCACCGAGCGGTTGCCGGCGTCGCCCTGCGGGCCGGACAGGTAGATCCCGCCGCCGTCGGCCAGCACGCACATGGCGTCGATCACCAGGTTGTGCGTGATCCGGGTGCTCCGGCCCGGACCGGCGACGATGCCGTTGTGCGGCACGTTGTGGACGTGGTTGCGCGTGATCGTGCAGTCCTCGGTGCCCAGGACGGTGACGCCGGGTGAGCCCGAGTGGTCGAGGCCGACGTGCGCGATGAGGTTGTCCTCGATCAGCACGGCCCGGCTGCCGGTGACCGCGACGGCGGAGGCGGCCAGGGTGTCGAAGTCGCAGCCGCGCACCACGAGGTCCGCGCCGCCGGTCGCGCCGAGGCCGGTGGCGCCCAGGCGGGTGAAGCGGCAGCCCTCGAACCGCATCCCGGTGGTGTCGTCGAGCCGCACGCAGGCCGGGATCTGCTCCTGCCCGCTCGGCGCGGTCAGCCACGCGCCCTCGCCCATCTCGATCTTCTCGATCGGGCCGCCGTCGTAGTAGCCGTTGGCGTGGTAGTGCGGGAAGCCCTGGTCGCTGCCCGGCCGCAGCCACGTGGTGTCGGCGAACGTCAGGCCCCGGAACGTCACGTTCCGCGTGCCGGTGGCGTGCACCAGCACTTCCAGCGCGGGCGCGACCACGTGCGGGTCCTCGTCCGGGCGCGGGAGGTAGTGCAGGACGTGCCCGCCCGGCCGCGACCGGTCCAGGGCGAACGTGCCGGGCTCGGTGAGGAACGCCGGGTCGTTCTCGACGCGGGTCGGCGCCGGCGGACCGGCGGTCACCTCGCCGTACCACTCGGCGTTGTACAGCTCCAGGGCCCGGTCGAACGCCGGCCGCGCCATGGTGATCACGGTCTCGTCGCCTTCGCGGGTGACCTCGGCGACGGCCAGGCGTGCCTCCGTCCACGGGTAGACGCCCCGGTGCACGAACTCGACGCCCGCCGCGTTCCGCCAGTCCAACGGGTGGTCCGTGACGTAACCGGTCGGCGTCCGGCGCACGTCGCCGGGCAGCCCGTCGACGCCGGCGCGTTCGGCCCGCCGGCCGTTCACCGTGAGGTGGCGGGTGACCAGGTCGCCGACCTCGGCCAGCCACACCCCTTCCGACGTGCGGTGGCCGGTGACCTCCCGCCCACCGCTGATCACGACCTCTTCCCGCGCGTCGGCGCCGTAGCCGAACGCTTGGTAGACGATCCGGTGGCCGTCGCCGCCGGAGTCGTCCTCGGTCAGCTCGAACGGCTCGGTGAGCACGTGCGTGCCCGCTCTGAGGTGCACGACCACCTCGCCGGTCGCCTCGCGGGCCGCCCGCCGCGCGCGTTCCAGGGTGGCGAACGGCTGTCCGGCGGTGCCCGGCGTGGCATCGTCCCCGGTCGGGGAGACGTGGAACTCGACCATGAGCACACCTTCTCTTGTTTATGGCGTAAACAGTGTGGATGTATACCATGGGCGCGGAGGTGCGTGATGGGGAAAGCGGACGATCCCGACCGCGGGGTCGAGCTGCTGTGGGACGACCGGCCGGCGTTGAGCCTGGACCGGATCGTGGCCGCCGCGGTCGAGGTGGCCGACGCCGAGGGGTTGGCCGGCCTGTCCATGCGCAAGGTCGCCGAACGGCTCGGCTTCACCTCCATGGCGCTCTACCGCCACGTGCCGGGTCGCGGGCACCTGGTGGACCTCATGCGCGACGCCGTGCTGGGGCAGCCGGTCGAGGCGTCCGGCGGCGACTGGCGGTCCAGGCTGGCGGACTTCGCCCGACAGGCCTTGGAACAGCGGAAACGTCACCAGTGGCTGGCCGAGGTACGGGGTCGGCACGTGCCCGGCCCCAACGCGCTCGGCCACTACGAGCACGCGCTCGGCATCCTCGTGGACACCGGCCTCACCCCGGCCGAGGTGGTCGCGGCGGTCGGCCTGGTCGCCCGGTTCGTGGACGCCGAGGCGCTGGCGCTGGTCGAGGCGGCACGCGCGGAGCAGAGCACCGGCGTGAGCGACGACGAGTGGTGGGGCGCCCGCGACACGCTGTACGCCCGGTTCGACCGTTACCCGGTGCTGACCGGGCTGTGGGAGGCCGGTGGCTTCGACCAGTCCATGTCGCCGTTCGAGTTCGGCCTGGACCGGCTGCTCGACGGTATCGAGATCCTCATCCGCGAGCGTGATGTAACGCGTGATGAAACTTGTCAGATGTGCGGCAAACCGGTCGAGCAACCGACGTCCGGGCGACCCCGCGCGTACTGCTCGCGCGGGTGCCAGCAGCGCGCCTACCGCAAACGCAAGGCGACCTGACCGCGGTCAAGCTCCACGGCCGTGTAGAGCGAACGCCTGACACGCTCGCCTCGTTTTCGGCATTAGGTTCCGGCTCCATGGGGCATCGAACCAGGAAGATCGTCGCGGTCGCACTCGCCGCACTGGCCGTGACGACCGCGTGCGGTGACGGGGGTGGGTCAGCCGGGGGCGGCACGGGCGACGCCGACAAGCCGAAGGCGATCAGCAGCGCCGACGAGGTGATCAAGGTCGTCGACAAGGGCTTTCTCACCTACCGCTTCGTCAAGCCCGGCATCGAGAGCGACTACGTGAGCTACGGGTACGTCATCGAGAACGTCACCGACGAGGTGGCCCTCACCGTCCGGGTCAAGGTGGAGTTCACCGACGCCGCGGGCGACCCCATCCCGGACCTGACCGCCGGAGGCAGCGAGTTCAGCGTCGTGCTACCCGGTCGGCAGATGGGCGCGGGACGGACCGAGCAGTACGCCGGCCATGCCCCGGGCGGCGTCCGACCGACCATCGCCGGCATGAACGTCAAGATCACGATGATCACGGCGCTGGACACCCCGGATGGCAAGCGGTTCCGGAAACCACCTGCCCCCTACGCCGAGTTGAAGACGGGCGACCCGGTTGCCGGCAAGAGGAGCGGCAGGGCCGAGTCGGTCGCGGTCGAGGTGACCAACACCTACGACGTCGCGCTGAAGCCGAAAGTGACAGCGGTGGTGCGGGATGCCGACGGTGTCATCGTGGGCGGCATGGACGGCGTGGGCGGCGGCAAGCCCATGGCCGAGCTCCAGCCAGGCGACAGCGCGAAGGCCACGTTCTCCGACCGGCCCATCGCGGAACCGAGGCTCACCAGTGGAACCATCGAGTGCTACGCGGACCCCAACCTGGGGCGGATGATCACCAGGGACATCGTGTGGCACGAAATCTGACGGCAGCCGACGGCGCGGACACCGGCGCGGACACCGGCGCGGACACCGGGCAATGACCGAAGCCGCCCACCGACCCTGCTGGAGGGGCGATGGGCGGCGCTTGTCCGGTCGTCAGACCTGCCCGGTTCTCAGACCTGCCCGGCCGTCAGACCTGCACCGTGGGCAGCACCACGATCTGCCGCAGGTTGACCTGCTTCGACCGGCTGGTGACGAACCCCACCACGTCGCCGATGTCGGCCGGGTTGAGCGGCGGCACCTGCTCCCGCCACGCCGCCAGGTGCGCGTCCACGTCCGGGTTGTCCATGTGGTCGCCGAGTTCGCTGCTCACCAGGCCGGGCTCGACGTTGGTCACCCGCACGCCCAGCGGGCCGAACTCGGTGCGCAGGTTCGCCGACAGGTGCGTGACGGCGGCCTTGGTCGCGGTGTACACGCCGTAGTTGGGGAACGCGAGGTGCGCGCCGACGGACGAGATGTTCACCAGGTCCGCCGTGCCCTCCGCACCGGCTTCGACCAGGTCTTTCGTGAACGCCCTGGTCACGTTGAGCAGTCCCTTGAGGTTGGTGTCGATCATCCGGTGCCACTCGTCGTCGCGGCCCTCGGTGATCGGGTTGGCGAGCATCACGCCCGCGTTGTTGACCACCAGGTCGACCCGCCCGAAGGCGGTGTGGATCGTCTCCACGGCCTCGGTGAGGTCACCCGTCACGTCGGCGGCCACCGCGAGTGCCTGCCCACCCTCGGCGGCGATCTTCTCGGCCAGTTCGGTGAGCCGGTCCGCGCGGCGGGCCAGCAGCGCGACCTTCGCCCCGGACCGGGCGAGGACGAGCGCGATCTCGGCGCCGATGCCACTCGCGGCACCGGTGACGACGGCAGTGCGGTTGTTCAGGTCGTAGGTCATGGGAACAAACACTGGACCCGGTTGCCGCAGGTACCAGAGGCCCTGCGTGACCTGTGGTGCGCCGTTCCCTAGGTCTGGCAGTACCCAGGCTAGGAGGGTCGGGGGCGCCCATACTGGAGAGGTGAACCACGACCTAGGCGAATTCCTCCGCAGCCGTCGGGCTCGCGTGCGCCCGGACGACGTGGGCCTGCCCAGTGGTGGCCGCCGCCGCGTCCCCGGCCTGCGCCGCGAGGAGTTGGCGCTGCTGGCGGGCGTGAGCGTGGACTACTACATGCGCCTGGAACAGGGTCGGGCTCCCGCGATCTCCGACTCCGTCCTGGACGCCGTCGCCCGCGTGCTCCGCTTGGACGAGACCGAACGAGCCCACCTCCGCAACCTCGTCCGCCCGACCGCCTCGAAACGCCCCGCGCCCCAACACGTCCGAGCGGGCCTGCGGCGGTTGCTGGCCATGGCCGACGACGTGCCGGCGTTCGTGATGGGCCGTCGGGCGGACATCCTGGCGTGGAACCCGCTGGCCGACGCCCTCTACGGCTTCGGCGGCCAGGCCCCGGAGGACCGCAACGCGGCCAGGCACACGTTCCTGCGCCCGGAAGCCCGCACCTTCTACCGCGACTGGCCCACCGTCGCCGAGGACATGGTGGCGTTCCTCAGGCTGGACGCCGGTCGTTACCCCGACGACGCCAGGCTCGCCGCGCTGGTGGGGGAGCTGTCGGTCAAGGACGAGACGTTCCGGAAGTTGTGGGCGCAGCACAGGGTGTTGGAGAAGACCCACGGCATCAAGCTGATCCACCATGCCGTGGTGGGCGACCTGGACCTGGACTACGAGACCCTGCAACCCACCGGTGACCCGGACGTCGTCCTGGCCATGTACACGGCTCCCGTCGGCTCGCCGACCGAGGAACGGCTCAAGCTGCTGGCCAGTTGGGCCGCAGTGCCTTCAGGAACGCCCTCAGAGCAGCAGGCCTGAACTCCAGCACCGGCCCGTCGACGTTCTTCGAGTCCCGCACGGCGTCGAGCCCGCCCCGGACCTCGACGCAGCTACCACCGCTGTTGCCGCTGTAGCTGCTCTTCCGCCAAGTCATGGCTCAACGCTATCAAGCAGATCCGCGCTCGAAACCGCCAGCAGCTCCCGAAAAACGGCCTCGTAGTGGGAGATCCGGCTCTCTTCGTCCACGAACAGGCCGTCGGTCAAAGTCTCCACGTACACGGTCTTCCGCAGGCCACCCGACGGCGTGAGGATCTCGAACGGGAAGTACAGCGCGCTGGTCAGGCCGGCGCTGTCCGGGATGATCCGCAGCGTCACATGGGGCAGTTGAGCCAACTCCTTCAGGTGTGACAGCTGCCCGGCCCGCGTCTGCTCGGTGCCGACCGGCGCTCGCAGCACCGATTGCCTGACCACCAGGACGTACTCGGGCGGGTTCGGCCCGGTCAGCCTCTTCTGCCTGGCCATCCTCGCCTGCACCAGGCTCTCGGCCTCGTTGGGCCGCAGTGCCGGATTCGTCTCGATCACCGCACGCGCGTACGCCTCGGTCTGCGCCAAACCGTGCAGCAGGTCCGGCCGGTACGCCTCGATGCGCCGCGCGGTCTCCTCGGTGTTGAAGTACTTCCGCAGTCGGTCCGGGATGGCCGCGCCCCAAGGCGTCTTGGGCCGGCGCTTCCGAGCCTCCTCACCGAGGTGCACGAGGTCGGCGCGCTCCTCGTCCCGCACATCGAGGAGGTCGAGCAGCGCCACCAGTTCCAGCGGCGCGATCGAGTGGTCACCGCGCAGGATCTTGCCGACCTTCGACTCGGAGCAGCCCAGCGTGGACTGGATGTCGGCCTTCGTGACTTCCTTGCGCCGCATCAGTTCACGAAGGAGGTGTGCGAGGCCGACGCGGTAGTCGACCGGGCTTCGGTCGCTGCTGGTCATGGGTCTCCTCCGCGTTGATCGCCGACAGTCTGCCCGAGCCCTTTCCGGACCACCGGTCACCTGATCAGGTTCTAGTCAACTGGACCGGTCGGGTTTACCGTTCCGGATATGACCGATGAAGAGCGCGAGTGGGTGGCGGAGGAGGCTCCGCGCATGTTCGCCGTGGTGGAGCGTGACCCCGAGTTCCAGGTGGCGGCGTGGGGCCTGGCGTTCGAGGACAGCGCCCAAGTCGTCTCCGAGGACGGCACCGTGCGGATGAACCTGCAAGGCCCGGAGAGCTGCCTCCACCTCTTCCGAGGCTCGGAGCTGATGTGGCTGGATGATGTGCCGCATGTCCCTGCCGCATGTCTTCCAGATCACCAAGTACGACCCGGCTGATCGCGACGGCTACGGCCGGTACCACGGGCCTGAGGACGTCACCAGCGATCACGGCGTGGTCGAAGCGGCCTACCTCGCCGCCATGGCCGCCTTCGTCGAGGACACCGGGGTCACCCGTCTGACCATTCGTGAGCCGCTGCTCCCGGGCATCGTCACCTTCGGCGTGGAGGCGCCGATCGAGGGGTACGGGCTGGCCGGCCTGTTCCCGCCGGATCTGACGGGCTTCCACGACGGCGCGGAGGTGGACCTGGCCACCGGGCTCGCACTCCTGCGGGCCATGCTGCGCGACAACGGCGCCTCGTGCGGCCTGGAGGTGGACGGGAGGTTCTTCGTCCACGTCGGCTTCGACCAGTACATGTACATCGGCAGTGCGGAGCCCTGCGAGAACGCGATCGCCCGCACCCGGTCGCTGGGGCTGTTCCCGGAACCGATGGACTCCGCCTGCTACGAGCGGAGCCTCGACCGACCCCCTCCGCAACCGCCCGCAGACGACGACTTCTGGGCTGAACTGGCCGACCTGGCCACCCGTCGCGGCGCGGTGATCCTGCAAGAGGGCTACGTCCTCAACGCCTCCCGCTGGCACCGCCTCCACGGCTCCGACGTCGGCGCGATCCGAACCCGGCTCACCCCGCGATCGAGGTTGTGGGTGTGGCCGGACCTCGACGACGACGTGGCCGCCGTTCTCCGCGAACTGCCGGAGGAAGGCAGCTTCGAGATCGTCTGGGAGCACCAGGACGGGCGTATCACCAGCTTCGACGCCGACGACGAGGACTACCCGGAGTTGCCGGCGCGACTGGCCGAGGCCCGCGCGGCGACGGCGATCTCCGCGTACGCGGATGAGCGCAACCCGCTGCTCGCCGCCGTGCTGCCCGATGACGACGGGGTCCTGCGCGCCCGATGGGACCTCTGACCGGTCGGCCCGGCCCGTGGCCACGCCGTCGAAGCGGACCAGCGCCTCCTCGACGGATAGCCGACAGCCGGTTCCGGCAGCATGCCTACGAGCACCGCTTTCCCTCGGCCGGCAACGTCAGGTTGAGCAGGTACTCGTGCCCGGCGTCATCCACGCACTTGTTGCCGTGCAGGTACACGGTGTGCTGGTTTCCCTCGAACGTCAGCAGCCCGCCGCCCAACGTCTGCGCCAGGCTCACGCCCGCCTCGTACGGCGTCGCCGGGTCACCGGTCGTGGAGATCACCAGCACCGGCGGCAGCCCGGCCACCGCCTTGTGCTCCTGCACGCTCGGCGGCACGGGCCAGAACGCGCACGAGTCCAGCGCCGCCGCGGCCGGCTGACCGTCGTCCAGGAACGGCGCCGCCGCCTTGTACCGGCGCGCGAGGTCGTCCAGCACGTTCTTGTCCGTCACCCGCGGCTCGTCCACGCACTTCACCGCGTTGAACGCATCGGTGATGGTCGAGTACCGACCTTCCTTGTCCCGGTCGAAGTAGTTGTCCGCCAACAGCATCAGCACGTCACCGCGGTTGTTCTTCAGTTCGGTCAGCCCCGTGTTCAGCGGCGCCCACAGCTCCTCGGTGTACATCGCCTGGATCACGCCGGTGATCGCGTCGTTGTACGACAGCTTCCGGTCGCCCACCGCCACCGGCCGCTGCACCAGCGGCAACGTCAGGTCGCGGAACACCTGGTTGGACTTCGACGGGTCGTTGCCCAGCGCGCAGTCCTGACGGGTCGCGCACCACAACGCGAAAGCGTCGAACGACTTCTGGAACCCGGCCGCCTGCGCGATCAGCGACTCGACCTGACCCTGCGTCGGGTCCACCGCGCCGTCCAGCACGAGCGCCCGCACGTTGCCCGGGAACGCCTGCGCGTACGCGGCGCCGATGTGCGTGCCGTACGAGTACCCCAGGTACGTCAGCTTCTCGTCGCCGAGCGCGGACCGCATCACGTCCAGGTCCCGCACGACGTCCCTGGTTCCGACGTTGGCCAGCACGTCGACCCCGGTCGTCGCGGCGCACTTCTCCGCGTACTGCTTGTTCTCCGCCTCGGTCTGCGCCACGCCCGCCGGCGACGTGTCCAGGTCGTCGTCCAGCCGGTCGGCGTCCCGTTCCGCGTCGGTCAGGCACTTGACCTGCGGCTGGCTCGCCCCGACACCGCGCGGGTCGAACCCGATCAGGTCGAACCGGTCGCCCAGCGCGGACGCCTTGACCTCCGAACCCAGGCTCGCCGCCGCCGCCATGCCGGACGCGCCGGGACCACCCGGGTTGATGATCAACGACCCGATCCGCTCACCGAGCGCGCGTTGCCGCAGCAGCCCGATCGTGATCGTGCGCCCCTCGGGCTTGGCGTAGTCGAGCGGCACCTCCAGCCGGGCGCACTCGATCGACTTCTTCGTCTTGTACAGCGTCGTCGTCGACCCGGTGGTGGCGTAGGGCTCGCAGCCCTCCCAGCCGACCTGCTGCCCGTAGAACCGTTCCAACCCGGCGGGCACGGCACCGACCGGGCCTCTCTGCTCCAGCGCCGTCCCGGCGGTGGGTGACCCGGTGACCACGCTCGTGCACGAGGCGAGGAGCGGGAGGGCGAGGAAGAGCATCATCCGACGGCGCACGGTTCGATCGTATGGTGACTCGTCGGCCACAACGCCCGCCACGGTTCGCCCGAGTGAGCGAGAATGCCCCCATGCCACAGCTCCGACTCGCCCTCGCCCAGGTGAACGCCTGTGTCGGCGACCTGGCGGGCAACACCGAACTCGTCGTCGAGTGGTCGCGCAAGGCCGTCGAGGCGGGCGCGCATCTGGCCGTCTTCCCCGAGATGGCGCTGACCGGGTACCCGGTCGAGGACCTCGCGCTGCGGGTGTCGTTCGCCGAGGCGTCCAAAGAGGCGTTGACCAAGCTCGCGACCAGGCTGGACGAGGCGGGGTGCGGCGGGCTGGCGGTGTTCGTCGGCTACCTCGACCGCGACGAGCGCGGGATGCGCAACGCCGCCGCCGTGCTGCACCGGGGCGAGGTGGTGGCCCGGCAGAACAAGCACCACCTGCCGAACTACGGCGTGTTCGACGAACGCCGCTACTTCACGCCGGGCGACACGCTGGACATCGTCCGCGTGCACGGCCTCGAAGTCGGCATGGTGATCTGCGAGGACCTGTGGCAGGACGGCGGCCCGATCGCCGCCCTCGGTGAGGCGGGCGTGGACCTCGTGGTCTCGCCGAACGCCTCGCCGTACGAGCGGAAGAAGGACGACGCCCGGCTGCCGTTGGTGGCACGCCGTGCGGCCGAGGCCGGTGCGCCGCTCGCCTACGTGAACCTGATCGGCGGGCAGGACGAGCTGGTGTTCGACGGCGACACGATGGTGGTCACCGCCGACGGCACGCTGATCACCCGCGCGCCGCAGTTCGTGGAGCACCTGGTGGTCCTGGACGTCGACCTGCCCGGTGGCACGCCGCGGACCGAAGGCACGTACGGCGGGTTCACGGTCCATCGCCGCACGCTGTCCGACGACCCGCTCCGGGCCTACGAGCCGCTGCCCGTGCCGCAGCCCGCCGAGCCGCTGTCGGACGAGGCGGAGGTGTGGCACGCGCTGGTCACCGGCCTGCGCGACTACGTGCACAAGAACGGCTTCCGCTCGGTGGTGTTCGGCCTGTCCGGCGGCATCGACTCGGCGGTCGTCGCGGCCCTGGCGGTCGACGCCCTCGGCGCGGACCACGTCTACGCCGTGTCGATGCCGTCGGTGTACTCGTCGGACCACTCGAAGTCGGACGCGTACGACCTGGCCCAGCGCACCGGCTGCCACTACTCGGAGCAGCCCATCGCGGACATGGTCAGCGTGTTCGTGGACCAGCTCGGGCTGACCGGGCTGGCGGAGGAGAACGTCCAGGCCAGGTGCCGCGGCGTCACGTTGATGGGCCTGTCGAACCAGCACGGCCACCTGGTGCTCGCCACCGGCAACAAGACGGAGCTGGCGGTCGGCTACTCGACCATCTACGGCGACGCGGTCGGCGGGTTCGCGCCGATCAAGGACGTGCTGAAGACGCTGGTCTGGGACCTGGCGCGGTGGCGCAACGCGCAGGCCGAGAAGCTGGGCGAGCTGCCGCCGATCCCGGAGAACTCGATCAGCAAGCCGCCGTCGGCCGAGCTGCGCCCCGGCCAGATGGACAGCGACTCGCTGCCCGACTACGACCTGCTCGACTCGGTCCTGGACGACTACGTCGAGGGCGACAAGGGCTACCGCGACCTGATCGCCATGGGCTTCACGCACGAGCTGGTCGACAAGGTCCTGCGCATGGTCGACAAGGCCGAGTACAAGCGCCGCCAGTACCCGCCGGGCACCAAGATCACGTTCAAGGCGTTCGGCCGCGACCGGCGGCTGCCGATCACCAGCGGCTGGCGCGAAGGCTGACACTCCCGTTCAGCCCGGTAGCGGGTCTACCGGGCTGAACGCGGCAGGAGCAGCGACATCAACGCGCCCACCGCGCAGATCACCGCCGTGATCCAGAAGATCTCGTGGTACTCCGTCAGCAGCGCGTCCGTCAGCGCCGCCTTGTAGGTCGCCGCCTTCTCGGCGAACTCCTCCGGCGACATCCCGAACGGCAACGGCGTGTCCAGGTCCGCCGTCAGCTCCTGGAACCGGTGCAGGCCCCAGGCCGACAGCCCGGCCACGCCGACCAGCATCCCGGTCATCCGCGCGACCACCACGGCGGCCGACGCGACGCCGTGCTGCGAAGCCGGCACGACCCGCAGCACCGCCGCCGACACCGGCGCGATCACCAGGCCCAGCCCGAACCCGGCCACCGCCAGGTCACGCCCGATCACGAACGACGACACCGTGGCCGGCCACTGCGCGATCAGCACGTACGCGCCCGCGGCCACGGTCAGCCCGGCGAACGACACCCACCGGTCACCGACCCGCGCCGCCAACCACCCGCCGATCACGGCGCCCACCGGCAACGCGATCAGGAACCGGGCCAACATCGCCGCCGCCGCGCCCGAGTCACGCCCCAGCACGGTCTGCGCGAACAGTTCCACGTCCACCAACGTCACCATCAGCGCCGCGCCGGCCGCCAACGACACACCCAGCGACGCCAGGAAAGGCCGCATGGCCACCCCCGCCGGGTCCAGCAGCCGCACCGGCGACCGCCGCTCCCACCACACGAACCCGACGAACACCACCGCCGACGCGCCGAGCACCGGCAACCCCCACGACGGCAGCACCGCGTGGGCGGGATCGGGGTTGTAGAGGCCCACGACCAGCAACGACAGCGCCAACGCCAGCAGCCCGCCGCCGACGAAGTCGATCCGGACAGTCGACCGGGCGGACCGCGGCACGGTCAGCTGCACGACCACCATCGCGATCACGGCCAGCGGCAGGTTGATCCAGAACACCCACCGCCAGCTCTGCGGCTCCACCGACTCGAAGAACGACCAGGCGTTGAACAACGACGCCACGCCCACGCCGTACAGCGTGCCCAGCACACTGCCCAACTCCTGCGCGGCGCCGACCACACCCAGCGCCGAAGCCCGCCGTTCGGCCGACCACAGGTCCGCCACCAGCGCCAACGTCACCGGCAGCAACGCGCCGCCGGCCAGCCCTTGCACCACCCGTCCGGCCACCAGCAGCGGCAGGTCGCCGGCCAGCGCCGTCACCGCCGAGCCGACCGCGAACCCGATCAGGCACACGTGCAGGACGAGCCGCCGCCCGAACCGGTCCGACAGCTGCCCGAGCAACGGCATCCCGGCGACGTACCCGAGTAGGTACCCCGTCACCACGGGCGTCGCGCGTTCCAGGTGGTTCACCGGGATGCCCAGATCGCGCACCATGTCCACAAGCACGCCGACGACCACGTACGCGTCCAGCGCGCCCAGCAGCACGGCCACCGCACCGGCGCCGATCGCCAACCGCCGCGCCTTCACCGAGCCCTCCCGAGCCGGGCCTTCCCCAGCCGACTTCCCAGCCGAGCCCTTCACCGCCGAGCCCTCCACAGGCGACTTTCCAGCCGACCCCTCCGCCGGCGAACTCACGCGGGCGGCGAGACGGTGACGGGCTTGTTGAAGTCGGACAGGTCGATGGTGACCTTCGCCCCGCTAGGCAGCTCGAACACCGCCTGCTCCAGCTTGTCGTCCCGCACCGAGAACGTGGACGCCACGTCCGCGTCGATCCCCGGCACCAGCCCGGCCACCACGTCACGCGGCACGGTGCCCGTGACGACCGAGACGCCGTCCGCCGAGCTGACCGTCTTCGCGTCACGCGCGTCCGCCAGCACCCGGGCCACGCCCTTGTCCGGGTCGAGGATCGCGGTCGGGTCGTACACCTGGCCCGCGAGCGCCGCGGGCAGCTTGGTGTAGCCGCCGGTCGGCCCCTTGAAGTGCAGGTCCTGCCCGACCAGCACGTACTCGACCTCGATCAGCTGGCCGAACTGCTCGACGTTGGCCCGGCCCTTCGACTCGCCCTGGGCGTTCAGGTCGCCCTCGGCCGACTTCACCGGCACGCCGGGCAGCTCGCCGTCGACCTTGATCGAGAAGTGGGTGCTGGTCACCGTTTTCATGCTCTCGGCGGCCTTGTCGAGCAGTTCCGGCCCGGCGGGCAGGCCACCGCCGCCACCGGACGACGTGCAGCCCGCCACGACGGCGAGCACGAGCGACCCGATCAGGGCACGACGAGGGAGCATGGGGTGAATCGTAGATCCCACCGGACCCGGTCAGGTCTGAACGCCCGAGCAAGGCCATGACCTGCGGTTTGTCCTCGGAGTGGTAAACGGTCGAGTGCGTTCCGCCGAGTCGGCAACGCGCGGTTAACCGACCTTACCTAGGCTTCAGGTCATGAACCGCCAGCAGGAGTTCGTGCTCCGCACCCTTGAGGAACGCGACATCCGGTTCGTCCGGCTCTGGTTCACGGACGTTCTGGGCTTCCTCAAGTCGGTGGCGATCGCGCCCGCCGAGCTCGAAGGCGCCTTCAGCGAGGGCATCGGGTTCGACGGCTCCGCGATCGAGGGCTTCGCGAGGGTGTACGAGTCGGACATGGTCGCCAAGCCCGACCCGGCGACGTTCCAGGTCCTGCCCTGGCAGACCCCGGACAAGAGCCACTACTCGGCGCGGATGTTCTGCGACATCGCGATGCCGGACGGCTCGCCGTCGTGGGCGGACCCGAGGCACGTGCTGCGCCGGACCCTGGCCAAGGCCAGCGAGGCCGGTTTCACCTGCTACGTGCACCCCGAGATGGAGTTCTTCCTGCTCAAGGGCCTGCCGGCCGACGGGAGCGAGCCCGTCCCGGCGGACAACGGCGGTTTCTTCGACCAGACCAGCCACGAGACCGCGACCCACTTCCGCCGGCACGCCATCGAGGCGCTGGAGGCCATGGGCATCTCGGTCGAGTTCAGCCACCACGAGGGCGCGCCCGGCCAGCAGGAGATCGACCTCCGCTACGCCGACGCGCTGACCATGGCCGACAACGTGATGACGTTCCGGTACGTGATCAAGGAAGTCGCGATCACCCAGGGCGTGCGGGCGTCGTTCATGCCGAAGCCGTTCTCCGACCAGCCCGGCAGCGGCATGCACACGCACGTCAGCCTGTTCGAGGGCGACCGGAATGCGTTCTACGACGCCGAGGACCCGTACCAGCTGTCCGACACCGGCAAGATGTTCGTCGCCGGCCTGCTGAAGCACGCCCGCGAGATCTCCGGTGTGAACAACCAATGGGTGAACTCCTACAAACGCCTGATCGTGGGCGGTGAAGCGCCGACGGCGGTGTGCTGGGGCCACGCGAACCGGTCCGCGCTGGTGCGCGTGCCGATGTACTCGCCGGGCAAGTCGTCGTCCCGCCGGGTGGAGATCCGGTCGCTGGACTCCGCCTGCAACCCGTACCTGGCGTACGCGGTGATCCTCGCGGCCGGCTTGAAGGGCATCGAGAAGGGCTACGAGCTCCCACCGCCCGCCGAGGACGACGTGTGGTCGTTGACCGACCGCGAACGGCGTGCCGCCGGGTATGACAACCTGCCGCAGAACCTGGGCGAGGCGTTGACCGAGATGGAGAACTCCGAGTTGCTCCCCGAAGCGCTGGGCGAACACGTGTACGACTTCTTCCTGCGCAACAAGCGCACGGAGTGGGACGCGTACCGGCGCAGCGTGACGCCGTACGAGCTGCGCACGCTGTTGCCGGTCCTGTGAAGAAGACACCCGTGCGGGTGGTCCACACCGGGCACTCCGAGAAGCTAGGTTTGCAGACCGTGACCGAGGTGCCCGGACGTTCGGAGTCCCGTCCTACGTTCATCGCCTGCACGGTGGCCACGGCCGCCGAACTGCCCGCGGTGAAAGTGCTGTCCAGCTCGTTCCTGGCGAGCCATCCCCAGGCCAGGTTCATGGCCTTGGTGGTCGACGCCCTGCCGGAGAGATCCGGTCCGGGCCTCGTCACGCCCGCTGACCTGGGCGTGAGCCCGGAGGAGCTGGCGGAGCTGGCGACCGGCTGCACGGCGGCGCAGCTGTGCGGAGTCCTGCGGCCCAAGCTCCTCGAACAGCTGCTGGGCCAAGGCGTGCCGGTGCTCTACCTGGACCCGTGGGTGCAGGTCCTCCATCCGCTGACGGACCTGGTCGAGTCGGCCGTGCGGCGCGGGCCGTTGGTCCTGCTGCCCAGGTCGCTGCGGCCGTTGCCGGACGACGGGCTGCGCCCCACGCCCACCGAACTCCTCGAAATGGGCGTGTTCGACCCGGGTTTCCTGTTGGTCGCGCCAGGGGCCGAGTCGTTCCTCCAGTCGTTGGGCGAGCAGCTGCGCCGGACTCCGGACGCCACCAAGGCAGTGCTCGACATGGCGCCCGCCCTGGTCAACCTGCACGTCCTCCGTGACGCGACGGTCGGCTTGTCGGTGTGGAACGCGCCGCAACGAGACCTCCACCGCCGACCGGACGGGACGTTGACGACCGTCGGCGAACCGGTCCGCAGTGTCCACTTCGCCGGCTTCGACCCCCATCGGCCGTGGCTGCTGTCGGCAGACTTCGCCGACCGACCGCGCGTGCTGCTGTCGGAGCACCCGGAACTGGCAGAGCTGTGCACCGCGTACCGAGGCGAACTGGTCCGCAAGGGCGACACACCGCAGAAGGTGCGGTACGGCTTCGGGCAGCTCGCGGACGGCACCCAGATCCCGGACGAGCTGCGGACGGACTACCGCGACGCCGCCCGAACGAACCCCGCCTCCGCGTTCAACCCAACCCGCCCTTCCTCCGCTGTCCAGGACTCGGCTGTTCAGGACTCGGCTCTCGAAGACTCCACTCTCCAGGACCCAGAACAAGACTCCCCGCTGGCCTCGGTTTCGGGCTCGATCCCGGCGGACTCCGCGCAACCAGCTGCCGAACCCGTCGCCGAACCTGTCGACCCAAGCCCGGCGACCGAAGCACCAGCCGACATCCCAGCCAACCCGGTCACCGCCCCCACCTCGGCCGACACCCCGAAACCCGTCCTGGACGGCGTGCCCGCCACCAATGGCGTGAACGGCGTGGTCGCTCAAGTAGCGCCGCTGACCGTGGTCGCCCCGGAAGCCTTGATCGGCCCAGCCGTCCCCCTCGCGCCAGAGGTGTCGGACGCCCCAGAGCCGCCGGCCACCCCAACCGTGCCCACCAAGCCGACCGCGACCGTTGCTTCCGCGCCGCCCTCCACCCCCGCTCAAACCACCGAGCCCTCCGAAGCCGCAGTTGCTGCCGCGCCGACCTCCGCCCCGGCTCCCACGGCCACGCCCGAGGACCCGGCCGCAGTCGTCGCCGCGCCGACCGCCGAGCCCGCCGAGCCCGCCGAGCTGGCCGCGACTACGGCCGCAGTCGCCCCGACCTCGACCGTCGCGCCGACCGCAGCCCTCACTCCCACTCCCGCTTCCGCGCCCACCCCTGCGCCCACTCCTACTTCCACTCCCTCCCGGACCGTGGCTGCACGCACCACCCCACCCCCAGCCTTCGGCCCCGACGGCGGAGCGGGGTTCGTGGCCTGGGCGAGCGAACCGGCACCCCACGTCCCCGGCAGCACCCGCTGGGCCGCCGCACTCTGGCGCTCCGACCAAGCCCTCCGCACCCAGTTCCCCGACCCGTTCGGCGCGGACGCCAAAGCGTTCCGCGACTGGTGCGCCTCCGTCGGCGTGGCCGCCGGCCGACTGCCCGTGACCGCGGTCCCGAACTCGCGCCCCGAAGGCCCGGTCCTGCACGACCAGCTCGGCGTCTCCGTTCTCGGCACCGGCCCCATCGCCGAACTCGTCCACGCCGCCGCCCGCGCCTCCGGCCTGCCCACCTCCACCACCGCCGGCTACCCGGTCGTGGTCCGCGTCGGCACCACCGAGAACGTCCCGGACAGCCGTTTCGTGGTCGACTACGTCCTGGACGACGAGCAGCCCACCGACGCCGCCGAGATCTGGGTCCCCTCCGAAGCGACCCGAGCCGCCCTCGAACGCCAAGGCGGCCCGACCGTCCGCGTCCTCCCGCTCCCGGTCCCGGAAGCCGACGCGAAGAACCCGGAACCACACGATGGAGTGGTCTTCGGCGCCCTCGCCGACCACGCCGCCGACCGTGCGGGCAACGCACTCGGCGCCGTCTCCGCCTTCTTCTCCGCCTTCCCCGACCGCACCGACGTGACACTGCGCATCGAGGTCACCAACGCGCACGCCCACCCCGAGGCCGCCGAACGCCTGCGCCTCGCCACCTCCGCCGACCCGCGCATCGAACTGGTCGACACCCTCGGCGCCGTCGACTGCCTGATCCACCTGCACCGGGGCGGCGCCTGCGACCGGATCGCGCACACCCTGGCCCGGCACGCGGCCGAAGCAACGCCGATCCTCACCTCCGACCACGGCGCGGTCGCCGAGCTGTTCGACAAGGCCGCGGTGATCTTCGTGCCGTGCCGCCAAGGCGTCGAGCCCGACCTCCAAGCCGCCGTCAAGCTCATGCGCGCCCTCGCCGACGACCTGCCCGCGGCGGTCGCGATCGGCATCAAGGGACGCGACCACATCCGCGCCACCCGTGACGTCACCAAGGTCGGCGAGATCCTCCGCGACCGGGTCGAGCACGCCTACCGCGGCTGGCGCGCACGCCGGGCCAAGCCCTCACCGACGGTCGACCCGATGAAGGCCCTGCACTCGGCGAAGCACGCCCTCCTGCGCCAGCCCGACGTCGGCACCGCCAGCCGCATCCCCATGGCGCCGCAGCTGCGCAAGGTCGTCCTGCGCGTGCTCGACCACTACGACAACCACATGCGAGAAGTGCTCACGTCCCTGGTCGACGGGGTCGAGCGCACGGTCTCCGAACTGGTCCGCCGCCAGGACGACATCTCCACCGGCGTCGGCCTCGGCGAACTCGAAGTGCTGCGCGCCGAACTCGAACAGCACGCCGACCACCAGGGCCACCTCGCCGACCAGCTCGTGGGCATCGACGACAGCGTGGTCCGGGTCCGTGCCGACATGTCCGGCCAAGGACGGCGGCTGCGCGAGATCGAGGACGCCGTCGTCGCCGAAGCCGGCAAGCGCGCTCACCAGAGCGACGTCCTGGCCCAGCGGATCGACAAGCTCGCCGTCGCCCTCGAACGCACCCTCGACCGGATCGACTCGCTGGAGTCCAAGGTCGTGGACGCGCTGATGGAGCGCGACACCAAGCTCGACTCCGGTCTGCGGGCGGCCACCCAGTCGCAGCAGACCGCCGACGCCCTGCGCCGAGTCGTGGTGCGGGAGCACGAGCGGCACGGCGACGCCGTCCCGGGCACATCCCTGGTGCTGACCGACGTCGGCCTGCTCCGCCTGCCCTCGGACGACGCGTTCATGCTGCCGATGCTGTCCAGCAACGGGGTGTGGGAGTCGGACCTGTCGGAGCTGATCGACTCGGTGGTCGAGCCGGACGGCATCTTCCTCGACGTCGGCGCGTACGTCGGCTACCAGACCGTGCGCATGCTGAGCCGGTTCGGCTCGGGCGGCTCCGTGGTCGCGGTCGAGCCGTGCCCGTCCGCGCGGGCGCTGCTGCGGCACAACGTCGACGTCAACCTGCCCGAACGGCTCGCCCAACAGCTCGTCCTGGTCGACGCCGCCGCGTGGGAGAGCACCGGTGAACTGGCCACCCAACCGGCGCTGACCGGTGGTGTGTCGGTGGCTCCGTTGCCGGAGAACGCCGGGGAAGACGTGCCGAGGGTGCGTGCCGCCAGGCTCGACAAGGAGCTGGAGGCCGTGCCGACGTTGCACGGTCGGAAGCTGTCAGTCGTTCGGGTGGATGCTCCCGGTCGTGGTCACCGTGCGCTGGCCGGCCTGGTCCGACTCCTGCGCCGAGACCGCCCGCACGTGTTCCTGGAGTTCTCCGCGACGACGACGGAGGGTTTTGGCGACGATCCGGTCACGGTCCTCAAGGAGTTCCGCATCTGGGGCTACGACCTGGTGCCGGTGGCGACCCGCGAAGCGGCCTCGCCGGAGCAGATCGTGGCCGCGATGGAGGGCATGCGGACCATCTCGCTGTGGCTGCGACCCCGTCCCGTGGCGCCCAAAGGACCCGGTCCGCAGGTCGCCGCACCGGTCCGCGTCGCTCCAGCAGCCCGCTGACCAGGCGATTTGACACCGGGCAAGGTCATGAGTAACTTTTACCGAGTCGCCAGCAAGAACCTCGGAACGAGCGGTTGACACCGCGAATCGGGCCGAGTAGACTACTGCGGCGTCAAGCTCCCAGAAACGAATAAGCAGCACAGCGTGCTGCCTCCGCTCTGGAAACCAGAACAAATTGAATGCAAAGCGAGTTCGTCGCGGAGCCGAGAAGCCGAAACCGGCCGATTTGACACCGAGAAAACGAACCAGCTAAGCTTTCGACAGAACGGAAACACAAAGCCCCGGAATGAACCGCGGTAAGACGCGGGACAAGATGGTGAGCGCGTGTTCTTTGAGAACTCAACAGCGTGCCGAATAGCCAGTAAATTTATGAACCTCTGTCAAGAGGTTTCCTTTGAGATTGTTACTGGACAACTGACATTAATGTCAGTGTTGTTCGGAGCGATCAAACATTCCTTATTGGAGAGTTTGATCCTGGCTCAGGACGAACGCTGGCGGCGTGCTTAACACATGCAAGTCGAGCGGTAAGGCCCTTCGGGGTACACGAGCGGCGAACGGGTGAGTAACACGTGGGTAACCTGCCCTGTACTCTGGGATAAGCCTGGGAAACTAGGTCTAATACCGGATATGACCTGCCTCCGCATGGTGGTGGGTGGAAAGTTCCGGCGGTACAGGATGGACCCGCGGCCTATCAGCTTGTTGGTGGGGTAATGGCCTACCAAGGCGACGACGGGTAGCCGGCCTGAGAGGGTGACCGGCCACACTGGGACTGAGACACGGCCCAGACTCCTACGGGAGGCAGCAGTGGGGAATATTGCACAATGGGCGAAAGCCTGATGCAGCGACGCCGCGTGAGGGATGACGGCCTTCGGGTTGTAAACCTCTTTCAGCGGGGACGAAGGGCAACTGACGGTACCCGCAGAAGAAGCACCGGCTAACTACGTGCCAGCAGCCGCGGTAATACGTAGGGTGCGAGCGTTGTCCGGAATTATTGGGCGTAAAGAGCTCGTAGGCGGTTTGTTGCGTCGGCTGTGAAAACTTCACGCTTAACGTGGAGCCTGCAGTCGATACGGGCAGACTTGAGTTCGGCAGGGGAGACTGGAATTCCTGGTGTAGCGGTGAAATGCGCAGATATCAGGAGGAACACCGGTGGCGAAGGCGGGTCTCTGGGCCGATACTGACGCTGAGGAGCGAAAGCGTGGGGAGCGAACAGGATTAGATACCCTGGTAGTCCACGCCGTAAACGGTGGGTGCTAGGTGTGGGGGACTTCCACGTCCTCCGTGCCGCAGCTAACGCATTAAGCACCCCGCCTGGGGAGTACGGCCGCAAGGCTAAAACTCAAAGGAATTGACGGGGGCCCGCACAAGCGGCGGAGCATGTGGATTAATTCGATGCAACGCGAAGAACCTTACCTGGGCTTGACATGCACTGGAAAGCCGTAGAGATACGGCCCCCCTTGTGGCCGGTGTACAGGTGGTGCATGGCTGTCGTCAGCTCGTGTCGTGAGATGTTGGGTTAAGTCCCGCAACGAGCGCAACCCTCGTTCCATGTTGCCAGCGCGTAATGGCGGGGACTCATGGGAGACTGCCGGGGTCAACTCGGAGGAAGGTGGGGATGACGTCAAGTCATCATGCCCCTTATGTCCAGGGCTTCACACATGCTACAATGGCCGGTACAGAGGGCTGCTAAGCCGTGAGGTGGAGCGAATCCCACAAAGCCGGTCTCAGTTCGGATCGGGGTCTGCAACTCGACCCCGTGAAGTCGGAGTCGCTAGTAATCGCAGATCAGCAACGCTGCGGTGAATACGTTCCCGGGCCTTGTACACACCGCCCGTCACGTCACGAAAGTCGGTAACACCCGAAGCCCGTGGCCCAACCCGTAAGGGGGGGAGCGGTCGAAGGTGGGACTGGCGATTGGGACGAAGTCGTAACAAGGTAGCCGTACCGGAAGGTGCGGCTGGATCACCTCCTTTCTAAGGAGCATTCCTCACCGGTCTTCTTTCGAGAGGGCCTGTGGAGAGCCATGCCGGCGGCGAATGATCGTCGGATGGTTGCTCAATGATGTGGATGCTGGCTATATACAGAATCCTGGGTTGTTTGGGGAGTTAGTACGGTTCCTTCGGGAACATGGAAGGGTCTCCAGAGGGTTCGAGACTTCTGTTCGGCACGCTGTTGGGTCCTGAGGGAACACGCACAGTGTTTTGCTCAGCGAGGAAGCGACAGGACGGTCTCCGTCCGCGAACCGCCGGGTAGCCGGTAGGCGTGGGCAGTGTGGGGCGGTGTCTGGTTGTTCTTTGAGAACTGCACAGTGGATGCGAGCATCTTTGTGGCAAGTTATTAAGGGCACACGGTGGATGCCTTGGCACCAGGAGCCGATGAAGGACGTAGGAGACTGCGAAAAGCCTTGGGGAGCTGTCAACCGAGCTGAGATCCAAGGGTATCCGAATGGGGAAACCCGGCCCCAGTCATGTGGGGTCACCCACGCCTGAACACATAGGGCGTGTGGAGGGAACGCGGGGAAGTGAAACATCTCAGTACCCGCAGGAAGAGAAAACAACCGTGATTCCGTGAGTAGTGGCGAGCGAAAGCGGAAGAGGCTAAACCGTATTCGTGTGATACCCGGCAGGGGTTGCGTGTGCGGGGTCGTGGGACCTGTTCGTCAGTTCTGCCGAGCTGACAAGGAGTCATAAAACGGTGTCGTTAGCGGAATGCGTCTGGAAAGCGTGGCCGTAGAGGGTGAAAGTCCCGTACGCGAAAACTCACCGTCTTCTTACAGTGTTCCCAAGTAGCAGCGTACTCGTGAAATTCGCTGTGAATCTGGCGGGACCACCCGCTAAGCCTAAATACTACCTGGTGACCGATAGCGGACTAGTACCGTGAGGGAAAGGTGAAAAGTACCCCGGGAGGGGAGTGAAATAGTACCTGAAACCGTGTGCCTACAATCCGTCGGAGCCTTTAGGGGTGACGGCGTGCCTTTTGAAGAATGAGCCTGCGAGTTAGTGCTGCGTGGCGAGGTTAACCCGTGTGGGGTAGCCGTAGCGAAAGCGAGTCCGAATAGGGCGTTTGAGTCGCGTGGTCTAGACCCGAAGCGGAGTGATCTAGCCATGGCCAGGGTGAAGCGTGGGTAAGACTACGTGGAGGCCCGAACCCACCAGGGTTGAAAACCTGGGGGATGAGCTGTGGTTAGGGGTGAAAGGCCAATCAAACTCCGTGATAGCTGGTTCTCCCCGAAATGCATTTAGGTGCAGCGTCGTGTGTTTCGTGCCGGAGGTAGAGCACTGGATGGTCTAGGGGGCCCACAAGCTTACCGAAATCAACCAAACTCCGAATGCCGGTACGTGAGAGCGCGGCAGTGAGACTGCGGGGGATAAGCTTCGTAGTCGAGAGGGAAACAGCCCAGAACGCCGGCTAAGGCCCCTAAGTGTGTGCTAAGTGGGAAAGGATGTGGGGTCGCCCAGACAACCAGGAGGTTGGCTTAGAAGCAGCCACCCTTTAAAGAGTGCGTAATAGCTCACTGGTCAAGTGGTCCTGCGCCGACAATGTAGCGGGGCTCAAGCACACCGCCGAAGCCGTGTCATTTCAGTGTAACGCTGGGATGGGTAGGGGAGCGTCGTTCAGCCATTGAAGCGCCGGAGTGATCCAGGTGTGGAGGCTGGACGAGTGAGAATGCAGGCATGAGTAGCGAAAGACGAGTGAGAAACTCGTCCGCCGGATGACCAAGGGTTCCTGGGCCAGGCTAATCCGCCCAGGGTAAGTCGGGACCTAAGGCGAGGCCGACAGGCGTAGTCGATGGACAACGGGTTGATATTCCCGTACCCGTGTGAACGCGCCCATGGCGAACCTTGTGATACTAACCGCCCGAAGCCCATCCTACTCCTTCGGGAGTGGGGTGACGTGGAGCGCGGGACCTGAACTTGTAGTAGTCAAGCGATGGGGTGACGCAGGAGGGTAGCTCCGCCAGTGAGTGGTAGTACTGGTGTAAGCGTGTAGGCCGTAGCATAGGCAAATCCGTGCTGCATTAAGGCTGAGACGTGATGCATAGCCGATTGAGGCGAAGTAGAGTGATCCCATGCTGCCGAGAAAAGCCTCTAGTGAGTGTTCATGCGGCCCGTACCCCAAACCGACACAGGTGGTCAGGTAGAGAATACCGAGGCGATCGGGCGAACTGTGGTTAAGGAACTCGGCAAAATGCCCCCGTAACTTCGGGAGAAGGGGGGCCGAGGGATTTGAAGCCCCTTGCGGGCTAGGATTTTTCGGCCGCAGAGACCAGCGAGAAGCGACTGTTTACTAAAAACACAGGTCCGTGCGAAGTCGCAAGACGATGTATACGGACTGACGCCTGCCCGGTGCTGGAACGTTAAGGGGACCGGTTAGTCTTTCGGGGCGAAGCTGAGAACTTAAGCGCCAGTAAACGGCGGTGGTAACTATAACCATCCTAAGGTAGCGAAATTCCTTGTCGGGTAAGTTCCGACCTGCACGAATGGCGTAACGACTTCTCGACTGTCTCAACCACAGGCCCGGCGAAATTGCATTACGAGTAAAGATGCTCGTTACGCGCGGCAGGACGGAAAGACCCCGGGACCTTTACTATAGCTTGGTATTGGTGTTCGGTTCGGCTTGTGTAGGATAGGTGGGAGACTGTGAAGCGCTGACGCCAGTCAGTGTGGAGTCGTCGTTGAAATACCACTCTGGTCGTACTGGATGTCTAACCTCGGTCCGTGATCCGGATCAGGGACAGTGCCTGGTGGGTAGTTTAACTGGGGCGGTTGCCTCCCAAAGGGTAACGGAGGCGCTCAAAGGTTCCCTCAGCCTGGTTGGCAATCAGGTGTCGAGTGCAAGTGCACAAGGGAGCTTGACTGTGAGACCGACAGGTCGAGCAGGGACGAAAGTCGGAACTAGTGATCCGGCCATGGCTTGTGGAAGCGTGGTCGCTCAACGGATAAAAGGTACCCCGGGGATAACAGGCTGATCTTGCCCAAGAGTCCATATCGACGGCATGGTTTGGCACCTCGATGTCGGCTCGTCGCATCCTGGGGCTGGAGTAGGTCCCAAGGGTTGGGCTGTTCGCCCATTAAAGCGGTACGCGAGCTGGGTTTAGAACGTCGTGAGACAGTTCGGTCCCTATCCGCCGCGCGCGTAGGATACTTGCGGAAGGCTGTCCCTAGTACGAGAGGACCGGGACGGACGGACCTCTGGTGTGCCAGTTGTCCTGCCAAGGGCATTGCTGGTTGGCTACGTTCGGAAGGGATAACCGCTGAAAGCATCTAAGCGGGAAGCCTGTTCCTAGATGAGGTATCCCACCCCTTTGTGGGTTAAGGCCCCCAACAGACCATTGGGTTGATAGGCCGGAGATGGAAGGTCGGTAACGGCTGGAGTTGACCGGTACTAATAGGCCGAGGACTTGTCATGAAGACGCTACGCATCCACTGTGCGGTTCTGAAAGAACCGAACCGGACCATCTGGTCCAGACATTGTGTCTGGGTCGGGTGCCTACGGGTTGGTAATTTCATAGTGTTTCGGTGGTCATAGCGGTTGGGGAACACCCGGTCCCATTCCGAACCCGGTAGTTAAGCCTTCCAGCGCCGATGGTACTGCACTCGTGAGGGTGTGGGAGAGTAGGACGCCGCCGAACATACTTCGCCTTCAGGGGCACTCGTTTAACGCGAGTGCCCCTGAAGGCTTTTTTGCGTTACCGTCCGACTCGTGGCCGAGGTGACCAAGCACGACGATCTGACGGAGTTCTGGGCGCGGACCAAGGACTTCTTCAACGCCGACCCGGTGTTCCACACGATCCCGATCGCGGCAGTGGACCGCTGGCTCAACCATCCCGACCCCGACGACGAACCGCCGCTGCTGGTCACCGTCACCGAAGACGACGTCCTGGTGGCCGCGGCCGTGCGCACCCCGCCGTGGCCGCTGACGCTGAGCGGTGTCCCGCCGAGGTGGGCGGAGGCCATGGCGGATGGCCTGGCGGGTGACGTCGAGCTGCCGGGCGTCAACGGTCCGCGTGACGCGGTGGAAGCGTTCGTCGTCGCCTGGACCGCCCGCACCGGGTGCGGAGCCCACGAGCACATGGCGTTGCGACTCTACGAACTGAAAGACCTGGAGTTGCCGGACATCCCCGGTCACGCCCGCCTCGCCACGATGGACGACATCGCCCTGCTGGTCCGCTGGCGCGCGGAGTTCGGCGTGGAAGCCTCCGGCCAGGACCGCGACGAAGACGCCGACGACGATGTGGAACGGTCCCTACGCGTCACCATCGAGGCTGGGTACGGCAACCTGATCTGGTGTCACGGCGATACGCCCGTGGCGTGGGCGGCGGCGAACGCACCGGCGTCCGGCATGGCGCGCATCGGCCCCGTCTACACCCCGCCGGAGCACCGCAGGCACGGGTACGGCGCGGCGGTCACCGCGGCCTGTGCGGCGTGGGCGCGGGACAACGGCGCCGAGCACGTCGTGCTCTACACCGACCTGGCCAACCCGACGTCGAACTCGATCTACCAGCGGATCGGGTTCCGGCCGGTGGTGGACTCGGCCGACTTCGCGTTCACCCCTGCCGGTAGCTGAGCAGGTCGCCTGGCTGACAGCCCAGCACCTCGCACAACTTGGTGAGCGTGCTGAACCGGATCGCCCTGGCGCGGCCGTTCTTGAGGACCGACAGGTTGACCACCGTCACGCCGACGCGCTCGGACAGCTCGGTCAACGTCATCCCGCGCTCGGCCAGCAGCCGGTCGAGGTGAACCTGGATGCTCACACCGTTCCTTCGAGGTCCAAACGCATGTCCGCGCTGCTCCGCATGATCTTCGCCAACGACAGCATGCCCAATCCGGTGACCACTGCCCACCACGGCACGGACCAGTCGCGCGTGAACTCCAGCACGGACACCTCGAACGTGACCGCGTGCTGCAGCAAGAGGGTGCGGACGACGGCTTCGATCATCGTCACCGTCGGCAGCGCCACGAGCGTGAACCAGCCGAACCGCCGCACCCGATCCGCCGTGCCGATGGTGTGGACGCCCTCGGCGGCGGCCCGTTCGAGCAGCCTCAGCAGCAGGAAGAACCCCACCGCGTAGGCGAAACAGCTGGGGATGCGGTCGAGGACGCCGAGCGCCCGGTCACCGGCGGTCGGGTTGATCAGGCAGAAGCGCATTTCGGTCGGATGGCCGTACGTGCCGTCCCGGAACCCACCTTCACCGAGGTACTCCGCGCGGAACCGCGAGGCGAACACCGCCGAGGTGAAGCAGAGGCGCGTCTCGCTGATCAGGTTGTAGACCTTGAGCACCGCACTGAGAAGGAAGCCCACGGTGGTCACCGACCACAAGAACCGGACCGCCCCGGTGAACGGCTGTAATGGGTTCTCCTTCGACATGACACGCCCCCCGCATATCGACTATCGATGTTATCGAGAAACGATACCCCCGAAGATCTCCCGCGTCACCGGCCGGTTGCGGGCGTGGGAGGAGAACACCAGGGACGTGGTCGTGTCGCCGTACCGCTGGGCCTGCTCCACGAACTCCTCCAGCTCCACCATCGACCGGCACACGACGCGCAGCAGCCAGCAGTCGTCACCGGTCACGTGGTCCGCGTCGCGCACCTGCGCCAGCGTCACCACCCGTTCCCGGAACCGGGGCGTGTCGAGGCTGCGCACCCGAACCCGGACGATGGCCTCGATCGGCAGTCCGAGCCGCTGGGTGTCGACCACCGCGACGTACCCGGTGACGATCCCGGCCTGTTCCAGCCGCCGCACCCGTTCGGTCGTCGCGGGCGCGGACAGGGAGACGCGCTTGGCCAGCTCGGTGAACGTCATCCGCCCGTCCCGCTGGAGCAGGTCCAACAACTTCCAATCCAGATCGTCCAGTTCCACCGTGGAATCCTAAGCCGGACCGGCCGAACGCCTGGACTTCCACATGGGGAAGAACACGCTGGTCAGCCACCATTTACCCATGACCAACACGCTCCGCTTCCCCGCCGCCGACCCCGCTGCCGCCGCCGCGTTCTTCGCCGCGGAACTGTCGTTCGAGGCCGACCCGGACGACGTGGTCCGCGACCTGAAGGCAGGCGACACCCGGGGCTTCCAGCTCGTCGAGACGCGCAGCGCGGAGGCGTTCGCGCGCGCCCACCTCCCTGGCGCGATCAACCTCCCGCACTGGGAGATGGACGAGACGACGACCGCCGACTGGGATCGCGACCTCGTCTACGTCTGCTACTGCGAGAGCTTCCAGTGCAACGCCGCGACCAAGGGCGCGCTGAAGCTGGCGACGCTCGGGTTCAAGGTGAAGCGGCTGGCCGGCGGCATCACCGCCTGGCAGGCGGCCGGCTACCCGGTCGACGGCGCCGAGGTGGGCGGTGCCGAGATGGGCGGTGCCGAGGTGGGCGGTGCCGAGGTGGGCGGAACGGCCCTGCAAGGGATTAGCTGCGAGTGCTGATCTACCCTCGGTCGGGTGACCCGTCTGCTCGTGCTGCAACCCGACCGCGACGACCCGCCGGCCCGCCTCGGCGAGTGGCTGACCGCCGCCGGGGCGGTGCTGGACGTGGTCGAACCCTACGCACAGCCGGTGCCCGAGACGCTCGACGGCTACCAGGGCGTGGTGTGCCTGGGCGGTGCGATGGGCGCGTTGGACGACGTCGAGCACCCGTGGTTGGCCGACGTGCGCAAGCTCCTGTCCCACGCGGTGTCGAAGCGGGTGCCGGTGCTGGCCCTGTGCCTGGGCGCGCAGCTCCTGGCCGCGGCGACCGGTGGTCAGGTGCGGCGCAGTCCGCACGGCACGCTGATCGGCATGGACCTGGTGGCGAAGCGGGACGCGGCGAGCGGTGACCCGTTGTTCGGCGAGCTGCCGTGGACGCCGGACGTGCTCCAGTTCCACGAGGACGAGGTCTCGTTCCTGCCGCCGACGGCGTTGCTGCTCGCGTCGTCCCCGAAGTGCGCGAACGAGGCGTTCCGCGTGGGGGACCGGGCCTACGGCTTGCAGTTCCACATCGAGACGACGCCGGACATGGTCGTGGGCTGGGGAGCCGGGAACCCGGATGCGGTGGCCGCGGCACGTCCGGGCGCGCTCGACCCGGACCGGCTCGCGCAGGGTCACGAGGACATCCGTGAGGTCTGGGAGCCGTTCGCCGAAAGATTCGTGCGCCTGGCGTCGGGTGAGCTGACGATCCAACGGAGCTTGCCGTTGGTGTGACGAACGTCTGTTGAGACGATCGTTCATCTCCTGGAGAGGTAGCGTTCACCTTCGACTGTGTCGGTTCAGCCGGAGGAATCAGCGTGGATGCCTCGCTCCTCGTCATCATCGTGGTCGTGACCGCGTTGGTGTTCGACTTCACCAACGGTTTCCACGACACCGCGAACTCGATGGCGACGTCCATCGCCACGGGCGCCCTGCGGCCACGCACGGCCGTCGCGTTCTCCGCGGTGTTGAACCTGGTGGGCGCGTTGTTGTCGGTGGAAGTCGCCAAGACCATCTCCGGCGGGTTGGTGGACGACACCAGGATCACGCCGGCCATCGTGTTCGGCGGCCTGATCGGCGCGATCATGTGGAACCTGGTGACCTGGTACGTCGGGCTGCCGTCCAGCTCGTCGCACGCCCTGTTCGGCGGGCTCATCGGCGCCGCCTGGATCTCGGCGGGCGCGGACGCGGTGCACTTCGCCAAGGTCGTGGACAAGATCGTGGCACCGGCGATCGCCGCGCCGCTGGTCGCGGGCATCGTGGCGATGCTGGCCACCTACCTGACCTACCGGCTGACGAAGCGGGCGCGGAAGTCGGTGACGGACAAGGGTTTCAAGGTGGGCCAGATCGCGTCCGCCGCGCTCATGTCGTTGGCGCACGGCACGAACGACGCGCAGAAGACGATGGGCATCATCACGCTCACGCTGATCACCGCCGGGACCCTCGCGCCGGGCGCGGAACCGCCTCTCTGGGTGATCCTGAGCGCGGCGATCGCGATCGCGCTGGGCACCTACCTGGGTGGTTGGCGCATCACGAAGACCCTGGGCACGGGCCTGACCACGATCGAGGCGCCGCAGGGTTTCGCCGCGCAGACGAGTGCGGCGACCGTGATCATGGCGTCCTCGCACCTGGGGTTCGCGCTGTCGACCACGCACGTCGCGTCCGGCGGGATCATGGGCTCCGGCCTCGGTCGGCAGCGGGACGGCGTGCGGTGGGGCGTGGCCGGGCGGATGGCGGCGGCCTGGGGGCTCACGCTCCCGGCGGCGGGTCTGGTCGGCGCGCTCGCGGGCTGGATCGCGTCGCTCGGCACGTGGGGCGTGGTGGCCGTGGCGGTGGTCGGGATGGGTGTCTCGCTGGGGATCTGGTTGTTGTCACGCCGTGAGCCGGTGCGGCCGGAGCACGTGGTGGACGAGATCGCGGCGCAGGCCGAGACGCACAAGGTGGCGCTGTGAAGATCGACTGGTTGGCGCTCGGCGCCGTGTTCGGGGTCAGCCTCACGGTGGTGTTGGGGCTGGTCCTGCTGTTCTCCGGCGGCCTGCGCGCGTTGTCCGCGCGGGAGGCGGCGCAGGAACGCCAGGTGTCGGCCGCGCTGCCGACGGCGGCCGCGGCGGCCTGCCTGCTGGCGTGCGTGACCGTAGTGTTGTTCGGCATCTACTTGATCGTGGCAGGCTGAGGCTTACTCACGGGTTCCGGCGGACTACCGTGTTCGTCGATGACCGATCCAGCTCGACTGCCGACGTCCCCCGCTCGGTTCGGCCTGACCGAGGCGCGCAGCGGTGATCATCTGCGTGCCGCCGGGTGGTGGGAAGGGCGAAGGCCGAGCGAGGGCAACGAGCCGATCCTGGTGGCGTTGTCCCGCAGCCCCGACCCGGACCTGGCGTTGCTCGGGGTGGACCGGCTGCGCGTGGCGCTCGGCGACGGGTGGCCCGAGCTGGACCAGGCGTTGCGGGACGGCGAAGCGTTGCGCGGGCGGCTGTTGGCGGTGCTCGGCGCTTCCACCGCGTTGTCGGACTTCCTGATCGCCAACCCGGATCGCTGGCACGACCTGGCCATCGACGACCCGGTGGACGAGGAGTCGTTCGCGCCCGCGCTCGTCGCCGCGGTCGAAGGGCTGACCGGCGCGGACGCCGTGCGCGCGTTGCGGCTGGAGTACCGGGCGCTGCTGTGCCGGATCGCCGCCGCGGACCTGGCGCACGTGGTCGAGCCGGACCAGTTGTACGTGAGCTATGACGAGGTCGCCGGTCTGCTGTCGGACCTCGCGGTGGCGGCGTTGCGGGCCGCGCTGGACGTCGCCGAACGGCAGGTGCCGCGGGCCGACGAGTGCCGGCTCGCGGTGATCGCGATGGGCAAGTGCGGCGCGCGGGAGCTGAACTACGTCAGCGACGTGGACGTGGTGTTCGTCGGCGAGGGCGACATCGCGGTGGGGACCCGGCTGGCCAGCACGGTCATGCAGGTCGCGGGCCAGGCGTGCTTCGAGGTGGACGCGGCGCTGCGGCCGGAGGGCAAGGCGGGCGCGCTGGTCCGCACGCTGGACGGCCACGCCACCTACTACCAGCGGTGGGCGCGCACGTGGGAGTTCCAGGCGCTGCTCAAGGCCCGGCCGGTCGCCGGTGACGAGGAGCTGGGGCGGCGGTACATGGACGTGGTGCGTCCGCTCGTGTGGACGGCCGCTGAACGAGAGAACTTCGTGCCCGACGTGCAGTCCATGCGCCGCGTCGTCGAGGACCACGTGCCGGTGGGCCTGGCCGACCGGGAGCTGAAGCTCGGGCGCGGCGGGCTGCGGGACGTCGAGTTCGCCGTGCAGTTGCTCCAGCTCGTCCACGGTCGCGGTGACGAGGAGCTGCGGATCACCACGACCACGCAGGCGTTGGCCGCGTTGGGGCGTGGCGGGTACGTGGGCCGCACGGACGCCGTCGACTTCGGCCGCGCCTACCGGTTCCTCCGCACGTTGGAGCACCGGTTGCAGTTGCAGCGGATGCTGCGCACGCACCTGTTCCCGGCGGACGACGACGCCGGCGCGCTGCGGTGGTTGGCGCGCGCCGCGGGTTTGCAGGCCGAGGGTGGGCTGTCGGAGAGCCAGGTGCTGCTCGCCGAGTTCCGCAAGCGCGCGAACCAGGTGCGCCGGCTGCACGAGAAGCTGTTCTACCGGCCGCTGTTGCAGGCCGTCGCGAACGTGCCGACGGAGGCCCTGCGGTTGACCACGTCCCAGGCCGCGGCCCGCCTGGCCGCGTTGGGTTACGCCGCCTCTGACGGCGCGTTGACCCACATCGAGGCGTTGACCAGGGGTGTTTCCCGGCGGGCGCGGATCCAGACGGCGCTGCTGCCGGTGCTGCTGGACCTGTTCGCCACCACACCGGACCCGGACCGCGGGCTGCTGGCGTACCGGAAGGTGTCCGAGGCGCTGGCCGAGACGCCCTGGTACCTGCGGCTGCTGCGGGACGAGGGCACGGTGGTCGACCGGCTGGCCGCGTTGCTGGGCACGTCGAAGCTCGTGCCGGACCTGCTGGTGCGGGCGCCGGAGGTGCTGCGGCTGCTGGCCGACACCGAGGCGTTGATCGGCGGCGACCCGATGGCCATCGGCAACCCGCTGCGCAGCGCCGTGTCCCGGTACACCGACCTGGGCCGCGCGGTCACCGCCGCCCGGTCGTTGCGCCGTCAGGAGCTGCTGCGGGTGGCGTCGGCGGACCTGCTCGGGCTCGTGCCGCTGCGGACGGTGTGCGTGTCGCTGTCCGAGGTGTGGATCGCGGTGTTGCAGGCGGCGTTGGACGCGGTGGTGCGGTCGTCCGGCGAGCGGTCGGCGTCGATCGCGGTCATCGGCATGGGCCGGCTCGGCGGGCGTGAGCTGGGGTACGGCTCGGACGCCGACGTGCTGTTCGTCTGCGAGCCCGCTGAAGGCGTGACGGATTCGGACGCCGCTCGGTACGCGTCGTCCGTGGTGGAGGAGGTGCGGCGGCTGCTCAGCGCGCCCAGCCAGGACCCGCCGTTGCAGGTGGACACCGACCTGCGGCCGGAGGGCAGGCAGGGGCCGCTGGTGCGCACGCTGGAGTCGTACCGGGCGTACTACGCGCAGTGGGCCGAGCTGTGGGAGGCGCAGGCGTTGCTGCGGGCGCGGTTCATCGCGGGTGACGCGGAGCTGGGCGCGCGGTTCATCGAGATGATCGACCCCGTGCGGTATCCCTCGAAAGGGCTGGACGCGGCGGCGGTGCGGGAGATCCGGCGCATCAAGGCGCGTGTGGAGGCCGAGCGGCTGCCGCGGGGCGCCGATCCGTCGACGCACACCAAGCTGGGGCGCGGCGGACTGGCGGACGTCGAGTGGACGGTGCAGCTGTTGCAGTTGCAGCACGCGTTCGAGGTGCCGGGCCTGCGGACGCCGTCGACCGTGCGCGGGCTGCGTGCGGCGACCGACGCGGGGCTGATGTCGCCGGAGGACGCGTCCGCGCTGATGGAGGCGTGGGTGATGGCGACGAAGGCGCGGAACGCGGTGGTGCTGGTCCGGGGCAAGGCCGGTGACCAGCTGCCGACGGCGGGGCGTGACCTGGCGGCGGTGGCGTCCGCGATGGGGCACGACACCGATCCGGGCGAGTTCGTGGACTCCTACCGGCGCACGGCCAGGCGCGCGCGGGCCGTGATCGAGCGCATCTTCTACGGTTCCTGAACACTGGAGTTCGTGAAAGCGATCGCGCAGAACCAATTCGGAGATGCCGACGTCCTCGTGCTGCGGGAGCTGCCGGACCCGCCGATCGCCCTTGACCAGGTGTTGGTCGAGGTGCGGGCGGCCGGGGTGAACCCCGTGGACCGGCTGGTGCGGATGGGGTACGTGGCGGGTTCGATGCCGCACCACTTCCCGTTGATCCCGGGCTGGGACATGGCCGGCGTGGTGCGTGCCGTCGGGCCCGCGGTGGACGGGTTCGCGGTCGGCGACGAGGTGTTCGGCTACCAGCGCAAGGACCACGTGCAGCACGGGACGTACGCGGAGCTGGTCGCGGCCACCGAACGCGGGTTGGCGCACAAACCGGCGTCGCTGTCGTTCGAGGAGGCGGGCGGGCTCGCGTTGACCGGGCTGACGGCGTTGCAGGCGTTGCGGAAGGTCGGGGTGTCCGAGGGCGACACGGTCCTCGTGCACGCCGCCGCCGGTGGTGTCGGGCACCTCGCCGTGCAGGTGGCGCGGATCCTGGGCGCTTCGCGGGTCATCGGCACCGCGTCACCGCGCAACCACGCGTTCCTCAGGTCGCTCGGCGCGGATCCGGTGGCCTACGGGGACGCGTTGGTGGACAACGTGGCCGAGCTGCTCGGCGGCGACGGGCTGGTCGACGTGGCGTTCGACTGCATCGGCGGTGCGGCGCTCAACGACTCGCCCGCGCTGGTGCGCGATCCCGCCCGGATCGTGTCCATTGTGGACACGAACGTGCTGGAGCTGGGCGGGCGTTACGCGTATGCCAAGCCGGTGGCCGCGGACCTGGACTGGCTGGCCGGGCAGGCGGGCTCGGGGGCGTTGAAGGTCGAGGTGCAGCAGACGTTCCCGCTGGCGCTGGCCGCGGAGGCGCACCGGCTGCTGGAAGGCAAGCACGTGCGCGGCAAAGTCGTGCTGACGGTGTAGTGAAGGGCCCCCGTCGAGGACGAGGGCCCCTCGGGGGTCTTACTCCTCGTCGACGGTCGGGACCGAGGTGAGCAGTTCGACGATCCACTCCTCGACGAGGGTGTCGTCGGATTCCTCGTCCTGGACGAGGCGGTTCGACACCCGGACGCCGAGTCCGAGCACGTCGGCGGCGGCGATCGCCTCGATCGCCTCGGAGGCCGAGTCGAAGATGTTGGTGGACAGCACCTGGGCGGAGTTCACGACGTCATCAGACACGGCGTGACCCTAACCGGCGTCCACGACCGGGGGACGGGCAGCCCTGGCGTCGACGCGGTGTCCACGGAGGGCTCGCGGGGGCTGACGCGGTGTCCACGGGGGGCTACGGAGGGTCGATCCAGGGCCTCTACGCATTGACTATTGGTGTTCCCTATGTCGAGACTGTCCGCACTAATGGGGGAGATTCCCGTTCGCACGCGTGCGCCCGGACGAAGGACGTCATGGACGACGAGAACCAGACCCACCGCAAGAAGAGCAGCGCGTTCCTGAAGATCGGCATGGTCGTGCTCGGCGTGCTCGTGCTGCTCGGTGTGATCCAGGCGGTGACCGCAGGCACGATCGGTGTCGGCGCGTTGAGCGTCACCCTGCGCGAAACTTCTTCGACGGTCCCGACGACGTTGTCGTCCCCGACCTCGTCCTCGGACGACTCCGTCGGCTTGGACGGCGCGGTGGGGTCGGCCCCGTCGTCTTCTGATGCTTCGGACACTTCGGACGCGGGGGCGCCGCCCAGCGCGGAGACCAAGGTCGCCGGCGGGTCGTGGAAGCAGGCGCGCGGCCTGCTGACCGTCGAGGTGACCAAGGTCGAGAACGAGGGCGGCCGGCTGAAGGTCTTCGTCACCGCGATCAACGCCAGCACCTCGAAGATGGACCTGCCGGTGGCGTCGATCTCGGCGGTGGACGACGCGGAGCGCAACTACGCGGCGTCCCCGTCGACCAGCCGGTGGCCGGCGTCGATCGGGAAGAACTCGGCGATCAACGGTTTCGTGGTGTTCGACCAGAAGGCGAGCGCGTCCGGCACGACGTTCTCGCTGACGTTCGCGGGGATCATCGGTCAGCTGGCGCCCACCGGTGGCGCGGTGACCGTGTCCGGTGTCCCGATCCCGAAGTAGGTGGACGTCCTCGTCGGTGTCGCCCTGGGTCTGCTGGGCCTCTGGGCGGCACTGCTCCCGGGCCTGTTCCTGATCCGGCCGCGCGGCAACGCGCCGGCGTTGGCGATCCGCCTGCTGCCGGACGTCCTGCGCCTGGTCGCCCGCCTGGCCCGAGACCCCGAGTCCCCCCACCTCGCCGGACGGCCTGGCCGTGGTGCGCAGGCTGACCAGGACCTGATTCCCGTTGAGGGATGACACAGGCCGAGGGCCGGGCGACTGTGTGGTCACCCGGCCCTCGGCCTGTGGTCGATCAGACGCTACGGATCACACGTCGTAGTACAGAGCGAACTCGTACGGGTTCGGGCGCAGGCGCAGGGGGTCGATCTCCTGCTCGCGCTTGTACGAGATCCAGGTGTCGATGACGTCCGGCGTGAAGACGCCGCCCTCCAGCAGGAACTCGTGGTCCGCTTCGAGGTTGTCCAGCACCGCGTCGAGGCTGGCCGGCACCTGCTTGACGTCGCGGGCCTCCTCGGGCGGCAGCTCGTAGAGGTCCTTGTCGATCGGAGCGGCCGGCTCGATCTTGTTCTTCACGCCGTCGAGGCCCGCCATCACCATCGCCGAGAAGGCGAGGTACGGGTTGCCCGACGAGTCGGGGCAGCGGAACTCGATCCGCTTGGCCTTCGGGTTGTTGCCGGTGATCGGGATGCGCACGCAAGCCGACCGGTTGCGCTGGGAGTAGACCAGCGAGACCGGGGCCTCGTAACCCGGCACCAGGCGGTGGTACGAGTTCACCGTCGGGTTGGTGAACGCCAGCAGCGACGGCGCGTGGTGCAGGATGCCGCCGATGTAGTGCCGCGCCATGTCCGACAGGCCCGCGTAACCGGACTCGTCGTGGAACAGCGGCTGGCCGTCCTTCCACAGCGACTGGTGCGTGTGCATGCCCGAGCCGTTGTCGCCGAACAGCGGCTTCGGCATGAACGTCACCGACTTGCCGGCCTGCCACGCGGTGTTCTTGATGATGTACTTGAACAGCATCAAGTCGTCCGCGGCGTGCAGCAGCGTGTTGAACTTGTAGTTGATCTCGGACTGGCCCGCGGTGCCCACCTCGTGGTGCGCGCGCTCGACCGAGAAGCCCTGGGCCTGCATGTTCAGGACCATCTTGTCGCGCAGGTCCGCGTAGTGGTCGGTCGGCGAGACGGGGAAGTAGCCGCCCTTGTACTTGACCTTGTAGCCGCGGTTGCCGCCCTCTTCCTCACGGCCGGTGTTCCAGGCGCCGGAGATCGAGTCGATCTCGTGGAAGGACGCGTTCGCGGTGGTGTCGAAGCGGATCGAGTCGAAGATGTAGAACTCGGCCTCGGCGCCGAAGTACGCGGTGTCCGCGATGCCCGACTCGGTGATGTACTGCTCGGCCTTGCGCGCGATGTTGCGCGGGTCGCGGCTGTAGGCCTCACGCGTGAACGGGTCGTGCACGAAGAAGTTGACGATCAGCGTCTTCTCGATCCGGAACGGGTCGAGACGCGCGGTGTACAGGTCGGGCAGCAGCAGCATGTCCGACTCGTGGATCGACTGGAAGCCGCGGACCGACGAGCCGTCGAACGCGAGGCCCTCGGCGATGGCGTCGGCGTCGAACGCGGAGGCGGGGAGCGTGAAGTGCTGCATCACGCCGGGCAGGTCGCTGAAGCGGACGTCGACGAACTTTACGCCCTCGTCTGAAATGAACTTCAGGACCTCGTCGGGATTCTTGAACACCCTCGTCGACTCCTCTGCTGCGGTGGGGGCGTGGTTGTACGCCGCTGCGGTGTGCGGCCGGCCATCGTGGCGAAACTAAGACCGTGTTGTTGCCCAGCCATCACCCACGTGTTTCGCCAGTGTTAACGGGGTGCCCGGGTCGGGCAACCCGGCTGCCGCTCCTCACCCGCTGAGCACGGCCCTTACTCTGGTGGGGTGAGCAAGTGGACCGGTTCGTGGCTGTCTGGATCTCGCTCGGCGCTGGAGCCCGGCGCCGACTCCGGTGACGGTACCGGGCAGCGGTGGCGAGGTGAACGCCTCGGCCTGCCGCAGTCGGGACCCGGCTCGGTCGCGTCCAGCGGGCGGCGGGCGTTCGCCATCCTGGTCGACTTCCTGCTCTCGGCGGGTGTCGCGGGCCTGTTCACGATGCCCGAGCTGCCGCAGAACTGGAGCCTGCTGACCTGGTTCACGATCACCGTGGTCGCGGTCGGCTTCTTCGGCTTCACCCCTGGTCACGCGCTGTTCGGGCTGCGGGTCGCCCGGCTGGACGGCGCGGGCATGGTCGGCGTGCCCCGCGCGATCCTGCGGACGGTGCTGATCTTCCCCATCGTCCCGGCGGTGGTGTGGGACGCCGACGGCCGGGGTCTGCACGACAAGGCCGCGGGCACGGTCGTCATCCGCGTCCGCTGAGTTCGCGTTCGCTGACCGTTCCGCCACGCGGGCGAACCGCTGAAACGACTCCGGCACCGTGCCGCGGTGCGCGGTTCACGGTGCCGGAGTGGACGACGTGCGGGGTCAGCGGCGGCGCATGGCCCGCTGCACGTTCCGCATCTTGGCGCCCTGGGGCATCGGGCCCTTGGGCAGTGCCGCGCCACGGCTGGCCAGCGCGGCGAGCCGGTTGTCGATCGTGTCGACCTGGGCGGTCGAGATGTTGCGCGGCAGCTTCATCAGGTGGCCCTGGAGCTTGCGCAGCGGGACCTGGCCTTCCTCCGTGCCGACGACGAGGTCGTAGATCGGCGTCTCGCCGATCACCCGCGCCACCCGCTTCTTCTCCTGCGCGAGCAGGCCCTTGACCCGGTGCGGCGCGCCCTCGGCGACCAGCACCACGCCCGGCCGGCCGAGCACCCGGTGCACCATGTCACCGCTCGTCGTGCCCGCCACGGCCTGGGTGACCCGCCACTTGCCGCGCAGGTTGTCCAGCGCCCACGCCGCCGCGCCCGGCTGCCCGTCCGCCTTCGCGTACACGGTGCGCTGCACCCGACGGCCGAACACGATGACCGCGAGCAGCGCGCCCACCGCGATGCCCATCGGCAGCAGCACCCAGTGCATGTCCCAGATGAGGCCGATCAGGAACGCCGCGGCCGTCGCGCCGAGCAGGCACGCCAGCATCAACGGCACGAGCGCCTTGTCCTCGCGGCGCTGCATCTTGAACGCCTCGAAGATCTGGCCGCGCTTCGCCTTCGATGCCGCGCGCCGGGCCTTCGCCGCTTCCTTGGAGGCCGCCTTGGCAGCCGCCTTGTCCTGCTTACCAGCCATGCCCACCAGGATACGGCGCGGCGCGTCGCCCCATCACGGGAGGACTCGCTGTGCTCTGCGAGGATGCAGCGCATGGACCGGCTGCTGGAGGGACTGGACCCGGAACAGCGTGCCGCCGTGGAGGCCCCGCGCGGCCCGGTGTGCGTGCTCGCGGGCGCCGGCACCGGCAAGACCCGGACGATCACCCACCGGATCGCCTACCTCGTCCAACGTGGGCATGTTTCCGCTGGTCAAGTCCTCGCCGTCACGTTCACCGCACGTGCCGCGGGTGAGATGCGGACCCGGTTGCGGGCGCTCGGCGTGCACGGCGCGCAGGCCCGCACGTTCCACGCCGCCGCGCTGCGCCAGCTCCGCTACTTCTGGCCGCGCGTGGTCGGCGGCGAGCAGTGGCAGCTGATCGACCGGAACAAGTTGAGGCTGGTCGCGCAGGCAGCCAACCGGGCGGGCCTGTCCACCGAGTCGGATTCGCTGCGCGACCTGGCGGGCGAGATCGAGTGGGCCAAGGCTTCGCTGGTCTCTCCCGAGGACTACCCGGCCGAGGCGGGCCGCACGAGCCGTGACACGCCCGCGCCCGCCGAGCAGGTCGTGCAGGTCTACCGGACGTATGAAGAGCTGAAGAACCAGGCGCAGCTGCTCGACTTCGACGACCTGCTCCTGCACACGGCGGCGGCGTTGGAGGAGCACGGCGAGGTCGCCGAGGAGTTCCGCGACCGGTACCGGTGCTTCGTGGTGGACGAGTACCAGGACGTCACGCCGTTGCAGCAGCGCGTGCTGGACGCGTGGCTGGGCGCGCGCGACGACCTGACCGTGGTCGGCGACGCGAACCAGACCATCTACTCGTTCGCGGGCGCCTCACCGCGTCCGCTGCTCGACTTCCCGCGCCGGTTCCCCGAGGCCGTCGTGGTGCGGCTGGAGCGGGACTACCGGTCCACGCCGCAGGTCGTTGGCCTGGCCAACGAAGTGATCAAGTGGGCGCGCGGACGTCCGGCCGGGTCGAGGTTGAAGCTGATCGGGCAGCGCCCGGACGGTCCGCGGCCGACGTTCACCGAGTTCGACGACGAGCCGCTGGAGGCAGCGGCGGTCGCGCAGCGGGTGAAGGCGTTGCTGGACGAGGGCGTGTCGGCGAGCGAGATCGCCGTGCTCTACCGGGTCAACGCCCAGTCGGAGGTCTTCGAGCAGGCGTTGGCCGAGGTCGGCGTGCCGTACCAGGTGCGCGGCGGCGAGCGGTTCTTCCAGCGGGCCGAGGTGCGGCAGGCGATGGCCGCGCTGCGGTCGGCGGTGGCGCACGAGCCGACCGGCGAGCTGCCGAAGGTGGTGCGCGAGGTGCTGGCGGGGATCGGCCTGACCGACGAGCCACCCACCGGCGGGTCGGCGCGGGAGAAGTGGGAGTCCCTGCTCGCGCTGGTCGAACTGGCCGAGGAACTGGTCACCACGGTGGACGGGGCGGACCTGCCGAAGTTCGTCGCCGAACTCGACCTGCGTGCGGAGGCCCAGCACCCGCCGACGGTGGAGGGCGTGACGCTCGCGTCCCTGCACGCGGCGAAGGGGCTGGAGTGGGACGCGGTGTTCCTGGTCGGGTTGGTCGACGGCACGTTGCCGATCCAGCACGCGGACGGTGACGACGCGGCGATCGAGGAAGAGCGCCGGTTGCTGTACGTGGGCGTGACGCGCGCCCGTGTGCACCTGTGGATGTCGTGGGCGTTGGCGCGCGCTGCGGGCGGACGTCGTTATCGGCGGCGCAGCCGGTTCCTCTACGGGTTGGTGCCGGAGGACCACCCGGCGTCGCGGACGGCCAAGCGTGAGCCGTTGCAGAAGCGGCCCAAGCCGCAGTGCCGGGTGTGCGGGTCGGCGTTGGTGGACGCGCGGGCGATCAAGCTCAGCCGGTGCGCTTCGTGCCCGTCGGACGTGGACGAGGAGCTGTTGGCCAAGCTGCGGTCGTGGCGGGCGGACCGGGCGCGTGAGCTGAAGGTGCCGGCGTACGTCGTGTTCACCGACGCGACCTTGGTGGCGATCGCCGAGCAACGGCCCGAGGACGTCGCCGGCCTGGTGTCGATCTCCGGCATCGGCGCCGCCAAACTCGACCGCTTCGGTGACGACGTCCTGGCCCTCGTGCGCGGCGGGCGTTGACGGCCGGTTGGTGGGTCGGCGTTCGCGGGCGGGCGTTGACGGGCGGGCGTTGACGGGCGGTTGGTGGGTCGGCGTTTGCGGGCGGGCGTTGACGGGCGGGCGCTGATCGGCCAGCGTTGAGGGGTGGCGTTGATCGGCGGGCGTCGACGGGGCGGCGTTGATCGGCGGGCTTGGCGACGTGCGGTGACCGGCCTGTCCCGCCGGCGGGCCGACTGGTCCGGACGAGTGTTCGCGTCCTAGCCCTCTGTGCAGGGCAAACGCAGATTTTTCACTCAATCGACAGGTATTTGGAAAAACCGGTTGCACCCGCCGTGCGCCGAGTCATAACCTGCTCAGGCCGGGTGCGATGCGCCCGCTGGGGATTCAAGAGCTTGCAGTCGACCACGAGACACCCGAGGAGGTGACCGGACGTGAACAGCAGCCTCATGTGCTTCAAGACGCCCGGTTACCTGAAGTCCGGGGTGGCTCTGGCGTCCGGCGCTGCTCGTGTCGCGGGGGAGAAGTCTGCCCGCGATCGCCACGCCCTCGGTTGGGGCGTCGAGCGAGTTGAACTGATTCAGGTGCCGACGCCGCACGCGTCGACCTATGTCCCGACTCAGAACGTTGCGCCGTCCGCGCGAGAGCGAAGTACCTGACCACCTTGTAGTCAGGCCACGAAGCTCACAAAGGCCGCGGACCCGTAACCGGATCCGCGGCCTTTGTGCTGTTCAAACCCGTTTTTCGCACGCAATCGCACTACCAAACCCCATGCAAGACCTGACAGGAGTCCACTGATGTTGACCGCGACCGTCCCCATAAACGGGACGTTGTCCACCGAGTCGGAGTTCGTCGGAGCCGGAGTCGCTTCCTTGATCGACACCGCGCCCGACGCCGGCTTGGAACTTCCTTGCCGTACCAACAACCCTGACCTGTGGTTCGCCGACGCTCCGGCGGAGCTGGAGGAGGCGAAGAAGTTCTGCGCCAACTGCCCCGTGATCGCCGAGTGCCTGGCCGGCGCGATCGCCCGCCACGAGCCCTGGGGGGTCTGGGGCGGCGAGATCTTCGAGCGCGGAGCCGTGATCGCGCGCAAGCGTCCCCGTGGACGCCCCCGCAAGGATGCAGCACCCGTTGTGCCCGCGGCGCCCGCCGCGACCGTTGTCCGGGGGGCTAACGACCAGGAGGCCGCCGCGTGACCACGTACCGATCCACCACAGACGAAGCGATGTTCACCGAAGTCAACCCCAAGGGGAACCCCATGCTGCTCGAAGAAAATCTTGCCAGATCCCGAATGCATGACGCGGAGATATTCGCGCAACAGCATCGACTGGCCCACCGGCTCGTCGTCGCCCGCAGGTGGCGTCGGCTGGCCGGATGGGCCCAGCGCAGGGCCGCTCTGAAGGCTCACGCGATCTGATGCACGCCGCGGCCCGTCCTCCCCGCCCGATGCGGGGATGGCGGGCCGCTGCCGTGCGACCCGGCGTGCCATCGCGTGGTGGGCGGTGCGATTTTCGGTGGGAGGGTTTCGCCCGTTCTGGGTACGGTGCGACTTGTGGCCGTTCACTCTCACAACCATGCCCGCACCCATGACGGAATCGACTGGTCGTCCCAGCTGAACGCACGGCGACGGGCCGACGAGCTGGACGCCGAGGCCCACCGCGTGGTCGCGCGCAGACTCGTCCGCACCCTCCCCGACAACCCGACCGTGCTCGACGTCGGTTGCGGCACGGGCGGGATGAGCGTCGCACTGGTCGAAGCCCTGTCCGCTCGTGGCGGTGGCACGGTGGTGCTGGTCGACGCGGTGCCCGAGATGCTGGACGCCGCGACCGGTTCGGCGCGGTCGGCCGCCAGCTACGAGACCGACACGACGAGGGCGACGGTTCGCATCCGGCCGGTCCTCGCCGACCTGGCCACCGAACGGCCGGCCGAGATCGCCGGGGCCGCGCAGTTGGTGTGGGCGTCGAACGTCGTGCATCACCTCCCTGATCAGCGTGCCGCGGTGTCCGGGTTGGTCGAGGCGGTCGCGCCAGGTGGGTGGTTGGCGCTCGCCGAAGGCGGGTTGTCGGGCAAGTTCCTCCCGTTCGACCTGGGGGTCGGTGAGCCTGGCTTGCAGGATCGGCTGCTGACGGCCCGGGCCCAGTGGTTCGTGCGGATGCGGGAGAACATCACCGACGCCGTTCGCATGCACGGCGGCTGGAACGTCGCGCTCGCCGATGCCGGTCTCGTGGACGTGACGGCGTTCAGCTACCTCATCGACCACCCCGCACCGGCCAAGCAGGCCGTGCGCGACTGGGCCGTTGACCACCTGAAGTGGTACGGGGAGGCCGCCGGCGACCTGATGCACCCCGCCGACCGCCGCACGGTTCGGCAACTGCTCGACCCGCAGGACCCCGCCTTCCTCGGGCTGCGCGACGACGTGTTCATGCTGCTCGCCAACACCGTGTACCTCGGCCGCAAGCAGTGACCGACACCTGTGCCCGGTGTGGTCGGATGCGGTCTTCGGTGACTGATCCGGCGGAGCTGTTGGCATGGGTGCGTGAGCGGGAACGCGGAGTAGACCAGTGGTTGTGCTCCCAGTGCGCGCGGACACACGTCCGGGACATCGAGGGCAAGCTGCCCAGCGACTACTGGTCCCACTGATCCCACTGACAACCGACCTACAGACCTCGTACGACCCCCCTCTGACAACCCCCTCCCGCTGACTACCGGCACTGTGGCTGCCGGCGCTGTGGCTGCCGGGCAGGGTGACCAGTGCGGGCTGGAGTGGCGGACTGGGCGCGCGGTGGCCGCCGGGTGTGGTGGCGGACTGCGCTCGGTGCGGATCGGGTGTGTTCCGGATCCGGTGTGGTGGCGGGCTGGCTGCGCTGCCGGATTGGGTGCGGGGCGGACTCGGCACGGTCCTGGGCTCGGTGTGGTGGCGGACTGGGTGCGGTGGCGGCTTGGGTCTGGGGCTTGGGTCTGGGGCTTGGGTCTGGGGAATTGGGTGGTGGGTTTGTTTGGCCGGGGTTTCTGCCTGGTGAGGGTGGTCGGGTGGGTGGCTGGTGGTCAGCGGAGTAGGGCGGATAGCAGGCGTAGGGCCGATCTTGGGGTGGCTGAGCCTCGCCGGCTGCCTGCGTTCAGCTCGGCGGTGAGGTCGGCGACTGTGCACAGGCCCGACCGGACCGCTGTGGCGAGCATGTGGTGTTGGCGCAGCGCGTCCGGCTCGTGCCGGGCGGCGTCGACCACGGCGCGGTTCGGCTCGGCTAGCGGCAGGCCGTCGCGGACTACTACCGCGGGTGGTCTGGTGGTGCGTTCCAGCAGCACGTGGTCCGCGCAGGAGCGGCGGCTGGCGGCCGGTTGCAGCAGGTGGATCCTGCGCGGCGGCGGCAGAGGCCGGAGGCCGTGGGCGTGTAGGGCGTCGACGCCGGTGACGACGGTGCCCGGACCCGCGTAGACCAGGGCCGCGCGCACGCGCTGCGCCCTGGTCGGCGGGCCGGCGCCGAGCAGCAGCACCCCCGGTAGGATGCGCTGCCACGGCCCGCCGGGGCGGCACTTGAGGTCGATGACGTAGCCCGGCACGCCGGTGGCCATCAGGTCTTTGGTCTTGATCACTTGGTCCATGGGATCGATCTTCCGGGGGTTCCGGGGATCGGGCCATGGGCTGTGGGTGATCTGTGGATAAGTCGGCGAGCTGTGGACAACTCAGTCGGCGAAACCGGGCTGCCACTTGGCGACGATGGCCTTGGCCTGCACGTTCGCGTCGAGCTGGCAGAGGATGCCCGTCGCGCCGAGCGTGACCCTGTGGATAAGTAGGTACTCGGGAGGCAGGTTCAACCACCTTCCGGCCTGCGATTCCGGGTTCTGGAAATCGCTGACGCGCTCAGCCTCGCGCTGCAACCACTTGCGGGTGAAGTGGAACGACTCCGTCCGCAAGGGCTCCACGAACGGCCCCAGGTAGTTGATCAGTTCGTCGGGCTGCATCTCCGTCCCCGGACGGATGAACCGCTCTGCCCGGAACAGCTCCACCAAGTCCTCCGGCCGACCCTCCAGCGCCACCTTGGTGATCACGCCGAGCGTCTTGGGCAACCCCTGGGGCAGCCGCGCGACCGCGCCGAAGTCGATCACTCGCAGCCGTCCGTCCGAGCCGAGCATGAAGTTGCCCGGGTGCGGGTCGGCGTGCAGCAAACCGGCCCTGCTCGGCGCGGAGAAGTGGAACTCCGCCAACAACTGCCCGGCCAGGTCGCGTTCGTCCCGGTCGCCATCACGGATGATCTTCGACAGCAGCGTGCCGTCGATCCACTCGGTGACCATCACCTTCGGCGAGCTGGCCACCACCCGCGGCACCAGCACGCGGTCGTCACCATCGAACGCCTTGGCGAAGACCCGCTGGTTGTCCGCCTCGATCCGGTAGTCCAACTCCTCCAGGTAACGGTCGCGCAGCTCCTCCAGGAGCGGCTTGACCTCGACACCCGGCGCCATCATCTGAAAGACCCGGCTGAACCGCAGCAGCTGCTTCAGGTCGGCCTGCAACGCCTGGTCGGCACCGGGGTACTGCACCTTCACCGCGACTTCGCGGCCGTCGTGCCACACCGCCCGGTGCACCTGCCCGATGCTCGCGGACGCGGCGGGCGTGTCGTCGAACGACGAGAACCGCTTCGCCCACGCCGTGCCCAACTGCTCGGTCAGCACGCGGTGCACGGTGCGGGCCGGCATCGGCGGCGCCGACGTCTGGAGCTTGGTCAGCGCGTCGCGGTACGGACCGGCGAGCTCGTCCGGCACCGCGGCCTCGAACACGCTCAGGGCCTGGCCGAACTTCATCGCGCCGCCCTTGAGCTGCCCCAGCACCGCGAACACCTGTTCCGCGGTCTTCGCCGACATCTCGGCGCTGACCTCCTCGGAACTGCGTCCTGCAAGGCGCTTCCCCCAGCCGCCCACCACGCGGCCCGCCACCCCGAGGGGAAGGCTGGCCAGCTTGGCGGTGCGATGCGCTGCACTCCGTGGGATCTCGCTCACCCGGTGATTCTCCTCCCCGCCCGTTCGCGTGGTGGCTGTAACGCGCGCCACCCCCACAAAACCTACACAGGCCTCCCTGAGGGTGGATCACAGCGCGGAACGGCACTCGCAGCGCGGGTGCACAGGGGCCAACCGGTGCTCGACCAAACCGGTGAACGCGTCGACCTCCAGGGTCGCGTCCCAGGTCGGAGGCCTGGTCGGAGCCTCCTCCGAACGGTCCAGTGCCAGCAACGCCTGCCCGACCGCGACGCCCGCGGTGGCCGTGACGGTGGCCAGATCGGCGTGCTGCGGGCGGTCCACTAGTTGGGCGGCTATCAGCGGCCACGCCGGGTCGAGGTCGGCCTGGTGCCGGTCCGCGCACCTCAGGCAGCTGCTGCGGCCCGGCACCACCAGCGGCCCCACCACGCCCAACCCTTCGCGGACCCGAACAGCCAAGTGCGTGGTGCCGTCCGACGCGAGCTCGTGCAGCAACTCCGGGGCGGGCACCAACGCGTCGGCCAACACCACCAGATCCGTGCCGCGACCCACCGGCCGCACGGAGCCGCACGCGCGTTGGACCGCGTCCCGGGCGGCGTCTGCGCGCAACCGGCCGACGTCCGACTCGACGTAACCCGATCCAGTGTCCTCAGGCCCGACGCGTCCCCGCGCTATCACCCGAACGTGTGCCACGCCGGAGGCCGCCAGGAGCGCCGCGACGGTCACCGCGAGACGCCCCTCGCCGTGCACGACGACGGATCTGGCGGCACGGGCGGCGGGCAGCCGGACCGCCGAACGACGGGTGCGCAGCGCCCAGCCCGTCACCTCGGCGGTCAGCCGGGCGTGCGGCGCGGGCACCGATTCCTCGACCAGCCCGGCGCGCGCCAGACCGTGCAGGACGCCGGTGAACTCGGCTGCCTGGTCACCGTGACGGTCGAGGCGTTTTCGCAGGTCGGAAAGGGTGTGCTGGCCGGTGAGGCCGAGCAGCACGGAGGACATGGGCTCGGGCACGTCCTCGACCAGCATGGCGTGCCGGGGGTCGGTGCCGATCTGCACGACATCGTCCCGGCGGCGCAGCAGCGGCAGGCCGGGGAGAACCCTGGGGCGGTTGGGGAGATCCACACCGGCAGCCTGCCCACAGCCGCCGATCTGGCAAAACGCCTGTCCACAGGCTTACGGGTTGTCCACAGGAGAAGCGGAGGGCCTTGACGGGAGGCCGGGCATCTGCCGCCCGGCCACCCGTCGGGGTCAGACCTTCGCCTTGCCGAGGATCCGGGTCACCGTGGTTCCGCAGACCGGGCACTTGCCCTTGGCCATCCTGCGGTTGTTGCTCTCGTGCACCTCGCCCGTGAAGTCCCGCTTCTCACGGCACTTGACGCAGTAGCCGTTGTAGGTCTCGGCCACGGCTTCCTCCCTTGTTTCGAGAGTGCGGCGCGATCTGCGCCACACTCGGGGGTTGCGCTGCACGCTACCTCCGCAAACCCCGGTCCGCTGCACGCCGCGTCCAGCGTGTCCAGCCGCCTTTCGGTGGAACCTGCTCGTCCGTCCCTCCACACACCGCCGCTTGGCCGCCGCGAATTGTCGGTCTCTGGCCTTACCGTGAACGCCATGCCCGAACCGCAGGTGGAGGTGCGGCGCAGCGCCCGGCGCCGTCGCATGGTGAGCGCGTACCGCGAGGGGGACACGGTCGTCGTCCTGCTGCCGGCTCGTATGAGCAAGAGCGAGGAGAAGCACTGGGTGGCGGAGATGCTGAGCCGCCTCCAGCGCAGCGAGACCCGCAGGCGTTCGCCCACGCGCACGTCCGACGCGGCGTTGCTGGCCAGGTGCGAGGAGCTTGCGGACCGGTACCTGAACGGCGTGCAGCCGAGCAGCGTGCGGTGGGTGCCGCCGATGCGCACGAGGTGGGCGTCGTGCACGCCCAGTGAGGGCACCATCCGGATCAGCGAACGCCTGCGTGACGTGCCCGCCTGGGTGCTCGACTACGTGCTGGTGCACGAGTTGGCGCACCTCGAGGTGCCCGGCCACGGCAAGGACTTCTGGCTGCTCGTGCAGCGGTACCCGAAGGCCGAGCGGGCCATCGGGTACCTGGAGGGCATCTCGGCCGCGGCGGGCCTGGGCATCATCGAGGAGGACTAGCGGGCACGACCAGCACACCGCGCGGTGAGGGCACCGCGCGGTGCCGGACCGGACGGCCCGCGCGTTCTGAGCGTTGAACTCAGGGGTCCTGAACGTAGGACTCGCGTGTTCTGAACGTAGGACTCGCGGGTTTAGGCGTCCTTGCCCTTGTCCTCGTCAGAGTCCGAGGCTGAGGGCTTGTCGGAGTCCGCGGGCTTGTCGGGCTGGTCGTCGGACTTCTCGCGGAGGGTGCGTTCCAGCTCCGCCATCGGGTCCTCCAGCGCCTTGCGCGTCTTGCCGAACCGCTCGGCGAACTCCATCGGGTCGTCCAGGTCCTCGGCCGTGGGCACGAGGTCGGGGTGGTCCCAGACGCTGTCGCGCTGCTCCATCCCGTGCTGGTCGCCGAGCAGCTTCCACAGCGCCGCAGCCGACCGGTGCCGGCGCGGACGCAGCTCCAACCCGACCAGCGTGGCGAACGTCTGCTCGGCCGGACCACCGGACGCCCGCCGCCTGCGCAACGTCTCGCGCAGCGCCTCGGCGCCGGGCAGCCGCTCGCCGACCGCCTCGTTCACGACCACGTCCACCCAGCCCTCGACCAGGGCCAGCAACGTCTCCAGCTTGGTCAGCGCGGCCTTCTGCTCGGGCGTGGTCTGGGGTTCGAGCATCCCCGACTTCATCGCCTCTTCGATGCTCGCCGGGTTCGCCGGGTCGATCTGACCGGCCAGCTCCTCCAGCGCGGACGTGTCGACCGTGATGCCGCGGGCGAACTCCTCGACCGTGTCCAGCAGCCGCTGCCGCAGCCACGGCACGTGGCTGAACAGCCGCTGGTGCGCCGCCTCACGGGCGGCCAGGAACACCAGCACCTCGCTGGCCGGCCGCTCCAGGCCCTCGGTGAACTTCTCGATGTTCTCGGGCAGCAGCGCCGCCGTGCCCTCGGGCCCCAGCGGCAACCCCACGTCGGTCGACGTCAGCACCTCGGCGCCGAGCTGCGCCAGCGCGCCGCCCAGCTGGGAGCCGAACGCCATGCCGCCCATCTGCCCGAGCATCGACAGCAGCGGGCCGGCGGCTTCCTTGGCCTCGGCCGGCATCGCCTCGACCCACGCGCCGGACACGCGCTGCGCCACCGGGTCGCACAGCCGCTGCCACGTCGGCAGCGTGCGCTCCACCCAGTCGCGCGCGCTCCAGCCCTGGGCCGTGCGCGCGCCCGCGGGCAGCGCCGTCACCGGGTCGAGCCACATCTCCGCCAGGTGCACGGCGTCGACCACCGCGCTGTTCTGGTCCGGGCCGAACCCGGTGGTCGGGCCGCCCTTGCCGGCGAGCTGCTGGAGCGCGATCTGCTTCGCGAGGTCGTAGTTGACCGGCCCGGACGACGTGCCCGCATTGCTGAACATCGCACCGAGCTGGCTCAGCATCGCGCCGAGCTGGTTGAAGTCGAAGGGGTTGTCCCCTTGGTCTCCTGGTTTGCGGTTGCGGTCGTCGGGGTCCTGCGGGCCGAACCCGAAGGGCTGGTCACTCATACCTCCACGGTACGCGGGACGCCGCCCGGAGGAGGAGCCGACAATCCGAACACAGGCGTGCGGGACCGGTTCGCCGGTAGCGGAACGCCGGGGTCGTACCCTGTCGTGCGTGACCGAAGGCACCGACACCGTCGTGGACCAGGCACCAACACCACCGCACGCGCCCCGGCGTGGCCTGACCCGGCGGACGTGGACCCTCGTGGTCAGCCTCCTGGTCGTGCTGGCGCTCGGCCTTCTCGGCGGGTTCGCCCGGGTGCCTTACGTGGCGCTCGGCCCCGGACCGACCTACGACACGTTGGGCCAGGTCAACGGCGGTGACGTGGTGTCGGTCGACGGGCAGCAGACGTTCCCGACCGGTGGTCGGCTCACCATGACGACCGTGTCCCTCACCGACGACGTGTCGCTGTTCGGCGCGCTCGGCCTGTGGGTCAGCGGCCGGTACGCGCTGGCGCCGCGCGAGGAGTTCTTCCGGCCCGGCGAGTCCGAGCAGCAGGTCCGCGACCAGAACGTGAAGGCGTTCCAGGACTCGCAGACCAGCGCCGAGGTCGCCGCGCTGCGCTACCTCGACTACCCGATGAAGGTCGTCGCCGCCGAGATCACCAACGACACCGCGGCGGACGACGTGCTCAAGCCGAACGACCGGCTGCTGGAGGTCAACGGCAAGCAGATCGGCAGCGCCGACGACGTGCGCTCGTCGCTGGAGAGCACCAAGCCGGGCGACCAGATCGCGTTGACCTTCGAGCGCGATTCCGAGCGCAAGACCGCGACCGTCACGCTCGGCCGGACCGAGGGCCGCGAGACCGGCTTCCTCGGCGTGCTGCCGCTGGACCGCGCGGACGTGCCGTTCGAGATCAAGATCAGCCTGACGGACGTCGGCGGCCCGTCCGCGGGTCTGCTGTTCGCGTTGTCGATCGTCGACAAGCTGACCCCCGGCGAGCTGAACGGCGGCCAGTCCGTCGCGGGCACCGGCGAGATCAACGACAAGGGCGAGGTCGGCCGCATCGGCGGCATCGGGTTCAAGATGGTCGCCGCCCGCGAGGACGGCGCCACCGTGTTCCTGGTGCCGGCCGGCAACTGCGACGAGGCCAAGCAGCACGCCCCCAAGGACCTGCGCCTGGTCAAGGTCGACAAGCTGGACGACGCCGTGACGTCCCTGGAATCACTCAGCAAGGGTGGCGAAGCCCCCAGCTGTTAGCCGAGCCTTGGCTGTCAGGCGCGCAAGGTCTCAAGCAGGGCGTGGGTGAGGTTCGGGGCGAGTTCGGGGTGCTCCACGACTTCCTCGGGCACCTCCACGCTGCCCCGCAGCCGCAGGACGCACGCCGCCGAGCCGTCCCGCAGCACGGCCGCCACCAGCCGGGCCTCCCGACGCTGGGGGTGCTCGGCGGCGAACCGGCGGGCCTCCTCGTCGTCCAGCTCCTCCGCGGTCAGCTGGGCCTCCGCGTCCGGCGGCAGCACGACGATCTCCTGCGCCAACGCGCACCCGTGCACCAGGTCGGGCCACACGATCCCGGCCAACGCCCGGTCCAGCTCGGAATCCGGCAGCGAGTCCTGGGCGATCGGCGTCAGCGGTGACGCGTCGGGATCGAGCTGACCCGCGAGCTCCGGCTGCCGCACCAGCAGCTCCGCGGTCGGGACCAGCGCGAACAACTGCATCGGCTGGTTCCACCCGGCGGTGGACACGAACTCCTCGACCTCGCGGGCGACAGCGGGCAGCACCACGGGCGGCGTTTCACTGGCTGACACGTGCGCCATCGTCGCATCACCGCCCTCGGACCGGGCAATCAGATCCGGGCAATCGGCCGCGAAGGGAAGCCCGACGGGGAACCCTCAGCGGCCTCCGTAGAGTTGGACAGAACGTACGAACGCCACTACCGCGATCCAGGAGCGTGCCCCGTGGCCACACGGCCCCCGGTCGGACTGCCCAGGCTGTCCCGTCGCAGCCGCATACTGCTCATCGTCGGTGCGGTGGTCCTGGTCGGTCTGATCACCGGCTCAAGGCTGCTCGGCACCTACGTCAACTGGCTCTGGTTCGGTGAGGTCGGCTTCCGCAGTGTTTACGCCACGGTGTTGGGCACCCGCTTCGGGTTGTTCTTCGCCGCCGGCCTGCTGGTGGGCGGCCTCCTCGCGATCAACCTGATCATCGCCTACCGCACCCGGCCGGTCTTCGTGCCGGTGTCCGGGCCGGACGACCCGGTGGCCCGCTACCGAGCGGTCGTCGGCAAGCGGATCAAGCTGTTCTCGATCGGCCTGCCGGTGCTCGTCGGCCTGATCGCCGGCACCTCGGCGCAGGCCGACTGGCAGTTGCTCCAGCTGTTCCTCAACGCCACCCCGTTCGGCGTGAACGACCCCGAGTTCGGTCACGACATCGGCTTCTACGCCTTCGAGCTGCCGTTCTACACGTGGATCATGGGGTGGCTGTTCATCGCCACGGCGGTCTCGTTCGTCGGCGCGGTCGTGTCGCACTACCTGTTCGGCGGCATCCGGCTGGCCGGCCGCGGCGGGCAGCTCTCCGGGCCCTCGCGCACCCACCTGGCGATCGTGGCCGGCGTGTTCATCCTGCTCAAGGCGGTCGCGTACTTCTTGGACCGGTACACGCTGCTGTTCTCCGACCGCAACGACAAGTTCAACGGCGCGAGCTACACCGACCTCAACGCGGTGCTGCCCGCCAAGCTGATCCTGCTGTTCATCGCGGTCTTCTGCGCCATCGCGTTCTTCGCGGGCGCGGTGTTGCGGAACCTCCAGCTGCCCGCGATCGCGACCGTGCTGCTGGTGCTGTCGAGCATCCTGGTCGGCGCGGCGTGGCCCGCGGTGCTGGAGCAGTTCTCGGTGAAGCCCAACGCCATCGAGAAGGAAGCCGAACCGATCGACCGGAGCATCAAGGCCACCCGACAAGCGTTCGGGCTGACCGATGACAAGGTCGAGAGCAAGCCGTACGCGGGCAAGCAGAACGTCTCGCTGGACGAGCTGAAGAACGACCAGGCGACGCTGGGCAACGTCCGGCTGCTCGACCCGGCCGTCATCTCCAAGACGTTCACCCAGTTCCAGCAGCTGCGGCCGTTCTACGGGTTCCCGGACAAGCTGGACGTCGACCGGTACAAGGTGAACGACCAGCTCCAGGACTACATCGTCGCGGTCCGCGAGCTGAACACCGCGGGCATCCCGTCCGGCCAGCGCGACTGGATCAACCAGCACCTCATCTACACCCACGGCAACGGCATGGTGTTCGCCGAGGCCAGCAGGGTGAACTCGCCCGCGGACGACGGCGGCAACGGCGGCTACCCGGTGTTCGAGGTGGCGCAGGTCGGCCAGAACGGCGAGGTCCAGCCCGGACCGTTCGGCGTGGAGCAGCCACGCACCTACTTCGGTGAGATGGGGACCAGGGCCGACTACGCAATCGTCGGCGGCCGTGGTGAGGGCGCGCCCGGCGAGTACGACACCGACGGCTCGTCGTACACCTACGACGGCAAGGGCGGCGTCCGCATCGGCGGGCTGTTCAACAAGTTCGTCTTCGCCGCCGCCTACGGGGAGCGGAACATCCTGTTCAACTCGGCCGTCGACGAGGACTCGCGGATCATCTTCAACCGCAACCCGCGCGACCGCGTCGAGACCGTGGCGCCGTGGCTGACCGTGGACGCCGACCCGTACCCGGCCGTGGTGGACGGCCGCATCACGTGGATCGTGGACGGCTACACCACGCTCGACAACTACCCGTACGCACGCCGCACGGCGCTGGGTGAGGCCACGAACGACTCGCTGCCGGGTGTCGCGCAGCAGCCGGACCGGGAGATCAGCTACATCCGGAACTCGGTGAAGGCCACTGTGGACGCCTACGACGGCTCGGTGACGCTGTACGAGATGGACCAGCAGGACCCCGTGCTGAAGGCGTGGATGGGTGTCTTCCCGGGCACGGTGAAGGCGAACAGCGAGATGTCGCAGTCGCTGCGGGAGCACCTGCGCTACCCGGAGGACCTGTTCAAGGTCCAGCGGGAGATGTTGTCCCAGTACCACGTGGACAACCCGCGTGACTTCTACTCCGGCGTCTCGTTCTGGGACGTGCCGTCCGACCCGACCATCGACAACGCGACCACCGTCGAGGCGCAGCAGCAGAGCGTCCAGCAGCAACGCGACCGGCAGCCGCCGTTCTACGTGCTGGCGGGTGACCCGACCGGTGACGCGAACAAGGTCAGCTTCCAGTTGACCAGTGCGCTGGTGCGGTTGAACCGGGAGTTCATGGCGTCGTACGTGACGGTCAGATCGGACCCCGACAACTACGGCAAGATCAGCGTGCTGACGTTGAACAACGAGGTCAAGGGTCCGCAGCAGATCCAGACCACGTTCCTCACCAACGGCGAGGTCAGCGGTGAGCTGAACCTGCTCGCCCAGCGTCAGACGAAGGTCGTCTACGGCAACCTGCTGACGTTGCCGGTGGGTGGTGGTCTGCTCTACGTGGAGCCGATCTACATCGAACGGGCCAGTCAGAACACCCAGTTCCCGCAGCTGTTCAAGGTGCTGGTCAGCTTCGGCGACAAGGTGGGCTACGCGCCCACGCTGAGCCAGGCGCTGGAGGAAGTGCTGACCGGCGCCGCGGCCCAGGTGCCCGGTGAGGACACCAACGGGCAGCCGCCGACGTCCACACCGTCCACACCGCCGTCGACCACGCCGGCCGACGGGCAGCAGGGCACGGAGCTCCAGCAGGCCGTGAAGGACATCCAGACGGCCCTGGAGCGGGTGAAGACGGCGCAGGCGAGCGGTGACTTCGCGGAGCTCGGCAACGCGTACAAGGCGCTCGACGAGGCGACCAAGCGGTTCAACACGGCGAGCACGGCGACCACGCAGTCGCCGTCGTCGGTCCAGCCGTCGCCGACACCGACCGGCTGACCTGCGTTGATATCGCGATCGGGTGGCCTGGGACACGTTCCGGGCCACCCGATTTGCATTCCCGTTAACCCTCGGCGTACAGTTCTAATTACAGCGCGGGGTGGAGCAGCTCGGTAGCTCGCTGGGCTCATAACCCAGAGGTCGCAGGTTCAAATCCTGTCCCCGCTACAAAATGGGAAAGCCCTGTTCGCGGATTACGCGAACAGGGCTTTTTCGCATTTACATCGGGGGTCCGACCCCCGAACCCCGGGCAGGCGGGCTTCGCCCCCTGCGCCCCGACCGGGGGCTTTGCCCCTGGACCCCGTGGGTGAGCTGCGGATATGCGGTTAGGGGACCCCGGTGAAAAGGGGTTTTCAGGGCGTGTATAGTTGTCCTTACAGCGCGGGGTGGAGCAGCTCGGTAGCTCGCTGGGCTCATAACCCAGAGGTCGCAGGTTCAAATCCTGTCCCCGCTACGACGTGAAAGGCCCCCGGATTCCGATCCGGGGGCCTTTTGCGTATCCGCTCCTCAGGTCATGTTCTCGGCCCAGTACTGGGCACAGGTGAGTGAGCACACCCGGCCCTCGCCGCTGACCGTGCGGTGCCGGCGGATCTGCTTGCCGCACACCATGCACTCGTCCTTGCCCGCCTGCTCGGGGATCGTGCCGGACGCCCACGCGCGGGCGTTGCGGACTACCTTCGTCCCCGTCGTCCATTTGATGCCCACAGTCGACCTCCCAGTCGAACAAGCCAGTCGAACGACAACCCGCCGTAATGGTCCCACCACCCGACGTGTTCGCCAGGGTGCGGGCGCGACATCACCGGGTTGTGCTATCCGTCGACGGCCCGTTGGGGCGTGCCGGACGCTCCGCGTGACACGGCGCTGCCGTTCGAGTGAACGCAAAAGTGCGGTTTCCGTTGTGGGTCAATGGATTTCCACCCGGCGTGGACAGCCGCGGTCAAGGGGCCGAACGCGTGGTGTTGATCAGCGGGCGGTTACGCAGCGATGCTTCTCGTTGCTCCGCATGGCCCAACTCCGCTAGCCCGTGATCAGCCACAGTGGACAGAACGGCTGACCATTGTGGACAGCGACCGGTGAGCGTGGCACGGTTGGTGGTGTGTCGGACCTGAATGCGACGGCGGCGGCCCTGCTCGGGCTGCTGCACGACGGACCCAAGACCGGTGGCCAGCTCGTGGCTGAGGCCGGAGAGCGCTTCGGCGCGTTCTTCAGCGTCACCCGCAGCCAGGTCTACCGCGAGCTGCCCGCGTTGGCGGACGCCGGCCTGCTGCGCCTCGGCAAGCAGGGCCCCCGTTCCAGCCAGCAGTACGTGCTCACGGCGGCGGGCAAGAAGGCGTTCAAGAACTGGCTGCTCTCCGAGCCGGGACCGGACCACCTGCGCAGCCCGCTGATCCTGCGGCTGGTGCACGCGGGTTCCCTGACCGCGAAACAGCGGCAAGGACTCGTGGACTCCGCCCGCGCGAGCTACGGCGCGGAACAAGAGGCGGCGAAGACAGCCGTCAAGACCGCGGAGGACGCCTATGCCAAAGCGGTCGCCGAATTCGGCCTGGCCCATGCCAAGGCCGTGCTGAAACTGCTCGACGCCATCCCCACGGCCTGAAGCGCGCCCACCGGTCGCGCTCAGCGACCGGTGCCGGCGTAATCTTTGGACGTGAACCCCGACGTCGAAGCAGACATCAAGGACCTCTCCGCCACGCTTTCGAGCATCGAGGCGGTGATGGACCTCGATTCGCTGCGCGCTCAGGTCGCCGATCTGGAAGAGACGGCTGCCCGACCCGACCTGTGGGACGACCAGGAGCAGGCGCAGAAGGTCACCAGCCAGCTCTCGCACAAGCAGGGTGAGCTGCGGCGCATCACGACGCTGCGCGAACGGCTCGACGACCTGTCGATCATGTACGAGCTGGCCGAGGACGAGGGTGACGCGGGCAGCCTCGCCGAGGCGGACACCGAGCGAGCCAAGCTGCGTGACGAGATCTCCTCCCTCGAGGTCCGCACGCTGCTGTCCGGCGAGTACGACGAGCGCAACGCGCTGGTCACCATCCGGGCCGAGGCGGGCGGCATCGACGCGGCCGACTTCGCCGAGATGCTGCTGCGGATGTACTCGCGCTGGGCCGAGCGCCACGGCTACGGCGTCGACGTGTTCGACACGTCCTACGCCGAAGAGGCGGGCATCAAGTCCGCGACCTTCCGCATCACCGCCCCGTACGCCTACGGCACGCTCAGCGTCGAACAGGGCACCCACCGCCTCGTGCGCATCTCGCCGTTCGACAACCAGGGCCGCCGGCAGACGTCGTTCGCGGGCGTCGAGGTGGTGCCCGTGGTCGAGACGACCGACCACGTCGACATCGACGAGAAGGAACTGCGGGTCGACGTCTACCGCTCGTCCGGCCCCGGCGGCCAGGGCGTCAACACGACCGACTCGGCGGTGCGCCTGACGCACATCCCGACCGGCATCGTGGTCTCCTGCCAGAACGAGCGCTCGCAGCTCCAGAACAAGGCCACCGCGATGGCCGTGCTCCAGGCGAAGCTGCTGGAGCGGCAGCGGCAGGAGGAGCAGGCCCGGATGGACGCCCTCAAGGACACCGGGTCCAGCTGGGGCAACCAGATGCGGTCCTACGTGCTGCACCCGTACCAGATGGTCAAGGACCTGCGCACGGAGCACGAGGTCGGGAACCCGTCCGCGGTGCTCGACGGCGAGATCGACGACTTCCTGGAAGCGGGCATCCGCTGGCGCAAGCAGAGCCAGTCCTGATCGGTCAAGCCGCCGTCCGGCCCCGGGAAGAAGGGCGAGACGGAGGCTTTACCCGGGCCGCGAGTACACTCGCCCCTCGTGATTCGCCTCGAACACGTGTCCAAGGTCTACAAGAGCTCCGCGCGCCCCGCTCTCGACAACGTCTCGGTCGAGATGGGCAAGGGTGAGTTCGTGTTCCTCATCGGGCCTTCCGGTTCCGGGAAGTCCACGTTCCTGCGGCTCCTGCTGCGGGAGGAAGTGCCCAGCAAGGGCCGCGTGTACGTGTCGAACTTCGACGTGGCCAAGATGTCCCGGCGCAGGGTCCCCCGCCTGCGCCAGTCCATCGGCTGCGTGTTCCAGGACTTCCGGCTGCTGGCCAACAAGACCGTGGCGGAGAACGTCGCGTTCGCCTTGGAGGTCATCGGCAAGCCGCGCAACACCATCGTCAAGGTGGTGCCCGAGGTGCTCCAGCTGGTCGGCCTCGACGGCAAGGCGGACCGGATGCCGCACGAGCTGTCCGGTGGTGAGCAGCAGCGGGTGGCGATCGCCCGCGCGTTCGTCAACCGGCCGCTGGTGCTGCTCGCCGACGAGCCGACGGGAAACCTGGATCCCGACACCAGCCAGGACATCATGTTGCTGCTGGAGCGGATCAACCGCACCGGCACGACGGTGTTGATGGCCACCCACGACCACTCCATCGTCGACTCCATGCGCCGTCGGGTGGTCGAGCTGGACAACGGCCGGATCATCCGCGACGACGCGCGGGGTGTTTACGGCGTGGGCCGCTGAGCCCGAGGCCGACGGACCCCCTCATCCCCCGACTCTGAGGAACGTTCCCCCCGATGCGTACCAGCTTCGTGTTCAGCGAGGTCGTCACCGGCCTGCGCCGGAACGTCACGATGACCATCGCGATGATCCTCACGACCGCGATCTCCCTCTTCCTGCTCGGTGTCGGCCTCCTGGTCGTCAACATGGTGGGCAAGATGCAGGACGACTACCTCGGCAAGCTCGAGGTGGCGGTCCACCTCACGAACGACATCAGCGCCAACGACAAGGACTGCACGCAGCAGCCGTGCGCGGGCCTGCGCACGCAGCTGGAGGGCACGTCCGGCGTCGAGTCGGTCGTCTACGACAACCGCGACAAGGGCTACGAGCGGTTCAAGAAGGTCTTCGAGTCGCAGCCCGAGCTGGCCAAGCTGGCCCGCCCGGAGGCCATCCCGGCCATGTTCCGGGTGAAGCTGGTCGACGCCGAGCGGTCCGACGTGATCGTGCAGGCGTTCAGCGACAAGGCCGGCGTGAAGAAGATCGACGACCAGCGCGAGGACCTCGACCGGCTGTTCGGCTTCCTCAACGGCGTGCGTGACGCGGCGTTGGCGCTGGCGCTGCTCCAGGCGTTCGCGGCGCTGATGTTGATCTCGAACACCATCCAGGTGTCGGCGTTCACCAGGCGGACCGAGGTCGGCATCATGCGGCTGGTGGGCGCGACCCGCTGGTACACGCAGCTGCCGTTCCTCATCGAGGCGGTGGTCGCGGGCATCATCGGCGCGGTGCTGTCGATCGGGCTGCTCGTGGTGACCAAGGTCTTCCTGCTCAACCGGGTGCTGGGCGACCTGTTCGCGTCCAACATCATCCCGGAGGTGAGCATGATCGAGATCCTGTTCATCTCGCCGATACTGCTGGGCGTCTCGATCCTGATCTCCGCGTTGACGGGCTACGTCACCCTGCGCCTCTACGTCCGCCTGTAGCTGCGTCCGATAACCGCTGGCCTGCTCACGTAAGGTTTCGGTCATGGTCAAGGAACGCGGTCAGAAGGTGATCGCGTCGAACCGCAAGGCTCGGCACGACTACACCATCCTCGACACCTTCGAAGCGGGTGTCGTGCTCGTCGGCACCGAGGTGAAGAGCCTGCGCATGGGCCGGGCGTCCCTTGTGGACGCCTTCGCCCAGGTGGACAACAACGAGATCTGGCTGCACGCGCTGCACATCCCCGAGTACGTGGCGGGCACCTGGACCAACCACGAGGTGCGGCGCAAGCGGAAGCTGCTGCTGCACCGCGGCGAGATCGAGCGGCTGATCGGCAAGACCAAGGAGAGCGGTCTGTCGCTGATCCCGTTGTCGATGTACTTCAAGGACGGCTACGTCAAGGTCGAGCTGGCGTTGGCGCGCGGCAAGAAGTCGTACGACAAGCGGCAGGACCTGGCCAAGCGCGACGCGGATCGGGAGATCCAGAAGGCGCACGGCCGGGCGTTGAAGGGCCGCTACTGAACGGCGTGCCAGGACTTGTCGGCGTGCCCGGATTGGTCGACGTGCACGTGCACTTCATGCCGCAGCGCGTGCTGGACAAGGTGTGGGACTACTTCGACGAGGCGTCACGGCACTACGGCGTCGACTGGGCGATCCGGTACCGGCTGCCCGAGGCGGAACGGCTGGCGGCGCTGCGGTCGTTCGGGGTGGTCGGGTTCGCGCCCCTCGTGTACCCGCACAAGCCGGGCATGGGTGAGTGGCTGACGGACTGGGCGCTGGACTTCGGGTCACGGGTGGACGGCGCCGTGCCGACGGCCACGCTGTACCCGGAGCCGGGCGTCGAGGCGTACGTCTCGCGGGCTCTGGAGGCCGGTGCGCGGTGCTTCAAGGCGCACGTGCAGGTCGGCGGTTACGACCCGCGTTCGCTGGACGGCGCGTGGGGCCTGTTGGCCGAGGCACGGGTGCCGGTGGTCGTGCACTGCGGGCACGGGCCGATCCCGGGGGCGCACACGGGGCTGGACGTGTTCGAGGACGTGCTCCGGCGGCACCCGTCGTTGGTGGCGGTGCTGGCGCACGCCGGGATGCCGGACTACGTGGGCGCGTTGGACCTGGTCGGCCGGTACGACGGCGTGCACCTGGACACCACGATGGTCGGCGTGCCGTTCACGGAGGCGCTGGCCGCCCTGCCGCGGGACTGGGCGGCGCGGCTGGTCGACGTGAGCGATCGGGTGGTGTTGGGCTCGGACTTCCCGAACATCCCGTACGACTACTCCGTGCAGCTGGACGCGATCGAGGGCTGGGCCGCCGCCGACGACCGCCTGGGTGAGCCGTTCCTGCGCGCCGTGCTGCACGACAACGGCGCCAGGCTGCTGGGCATCAGCCCAGGTTGAGGTACGCGAGCACGGCCCGGACGCGGCGGTGCTCGGACGTGCTGGGTTCGAGGCCGAGCTTGGCGAAGATGTTGCCGACGTGCTTCTCCACCGCGCCGTCCGACACGACCAGGGACGCGGCGATCGCGCCGTTCGAGAGACCTTCCGCCATCAGACCCAGCACCTCGCGTTCACGCAGGGTGAGCGAGTCCACCGGGTTGCGCCGCGACCGGGCCATGAGCTGCGTGATGACCTCGTGGTCGATGCTCGTGCCGCCGTCGGCGACCCGGCGCACCGCGGCGACGAAGTCCGCCACGTCGGCTACCCGCTCCTTGAGCAGGTAGCCGACGCCGTTCGCGCCGCCCGCCAGCAGCTCCACCGCGTACCGCTCCTCCACGTACTGGGAGAGCACCAGCACCGGCAGGTTCGGGATGCGCTTGCGGGCCTCGATCGCGGCACGCAGGCCCTCGTCGGTGAACGTGGGCGGCATGCGCACGTCCACCAGGGCCAGGTCGGGCCGGTGTTCCTCGATCGCGGCGAGGAGGGCGTCGCCGTCCTCCACCGCCGCGACCGTCTCGATCCCCTCGTCGGCCAGCAGGCGCTGCACGCCCACCCGCAAGAGGACCGAGTCCTCCGCGATCACCACGCGCACGGCAGCTCCGTCCGGATCACTGTCGGCCCGCCGAGCGGGCTCACCACCACGACCACGCCGTCAATCGTCGCAGCACGGTCCGCGAGGCCCGCGAGGCCACCTCCCGGACGCACCTCGGCGCCGCCGCGGCCGTTGTCCGTGACCTCGACCACCACGGAGTTCTCCGTGCGGGTCACCTTGACGTGCGCCTCGGTCGCGCCGGCGTGCTTGGCGATGTTGGTCAGCGTCTCGGCGACGGTGAAGTACGCGGCGCTCTCCACGGCTGTCGGCGGGCGCGGCTCCACGTCCACGTCCACGGTCACCGGGATCGGGCACCGCGCGGCCAGCGAGGACAGGGCCGGGTCGAGGCCGCGGTCGCCCAGCACCGACGGGTAGATGCCGCGGGCCAGGTCGCGCAGTTCGGAGATGGCCAGCTTGGCGTCGGCGTGCGCCTCTTCGATCAGGTCGCGGGCGGCGTCCGGGTCGGACTCCATCTTGCTGCGTGCCCGGCCGAGGCCCATGGCCACCGACACCAGGCGTTGCTGCGCGCCGTCGTGCAGGTCGCGTTCGATACGCCTGCGCTCCGCCTCGGCCGCTTCCACGCCCCTCGCACGGCTGGCGCTCAGCCGCTGCGTCTCGGCGGACAGCACGCTGTTGCGGGACGGGCCGAGCATGGCCCGTGCGAACCCCGCGTGGCCCCTGGCCATGACCTTGAGCAGTCGGTACGCGATGACGCCGAGCAGCAGGCCCAGCACGCTCACCGGGAGGGCCTTGACGAACGAGTCGATCAGCCACACGTTGCCTTCGCCGAAGTCGACTTCCCACGTGGCGGGCAGCGTGTGCACGTAGAACGGCAGGAACACGGTGGCCAGGACGGTGGACCACAGCGTCACCGTGAGTGAGAACTCGATCACGCCCAAGGGCAGCATCAGGAGCCAGTAGGACAGGTCGCGCCACGTCGCCGGGTCTTTCACCAGCGCTTTCGCTCGACCGCCCAGCCCGTCCGGCAGCGGCCGGTAGGGCGACGGGATGTCGACACCCAGCGTGACGCCCAGCCACGCCCGTTCGGCGCTCGCCGCCGCTCGTGCCAGGACCATCGTCAGCACGCCCAATGGCACGCCGACCCAGATCACCGCGGTGCCGAGGCTGACCGCGCCCAGGGTCACCAGCAGGACGAACCAGAAGATCCCGGTGACCAGGTTGATCAGGAAGTACCCGCTGATCCGGGCGATGTCCGGGTTGACCCGCGTCGTCATGTTCCCCACCTTCAGGCTGATGTACCGGCCCAGCATCGCCCGTCCGGGTGGCCGGAAACCATCAGGTACGCCGGTCAGCGGGGGGTGGGGACAGCCCTACCAACCTAATGGGAATGAACCGGGGTGCGCGGGGCGTTATGCTGTGCGCAGCAAGACCCACGACACGGGGGTGAACGGTTTCGACTTTGTGCGTTGATTCAAGGGAAGCGTGCCGGTGCAGGCGAGAGACCACCGTAAGCGTCATCGCAAACCAATAAGCGCCGAGTCTAACGACCAGCGCGCGTTCGCCCTCGCCGCCTGAGGCTAGGAGCAACGCTGTCGGCCCGGAGGCGCCTCCGCTCCGGTCGCCGGCATCAGCTAGGAGGCTCACCGCCGTCCCCGGCCACGGGGAACGGTTGGGACACTCACAGTGGCTGGGCTCATCACGATGACTTGTCTGCGTGATCATCGGGGCCGAGTAGAGGTGTAGCAGACTGCGCACGGAGAAGCCTTGATGATGCGGCAGAGGACCCGGGTTCGATTCCCGGCACCTCCACGGCCTCGGCCGACCCATGTTCGCGGAACGCGCGAACCGGGTCGGCCGTCGTGGTTTGTGGGGGGTGCGATCCCCACGCCCCGCCCGGCGGGCTCCGCCCCCGGACCCCCGTCCGTACGTGGTTGCGTTGAGCGGTTTCCGGCGGTTGCCCTACTCGTAGGTGGTCGGGTCAGCGGCGGTCGAGGTAGTCCTTGATCAGGGTGGCTACCAGGGTCGGGTTTTCGAAGGCTGCGGCGTGTGAGGTGTCCATGCGGACCACTTCGATGTTGGGCGGCAGGGTGGGCAGGTCTCGGAGCAGGCCTTCGTGGTACTGCTCGAACAGGGTTTGGCCTGGCATGGGTTTCGTGGCGACGGCCAGCAGCATCGGGCAGCGGACGTCGTGGAAGACCTTGAAGCAGTCGAGTTCTTCGATCGCCTGTTGGAGTTCCGGTTGGCCGAAGCCCTGGAAGAGTTCGCGCAGGGCGATGATGTCGTCGGCCACCGCGGTCGGGTCCAGGTAGCGCTGGGGCTGGGTGGGGACGCCGTGGCCGTCGATGTCGATCACCGCCGGGCATTCCGGGTGACGTCTGCCCCACAACGCCGCGACCATGCCGCCCAGCGACATGCCGAGCACGGCCGGGTTGTCGGTGGCGTGTGGTTCGATCCGGTCCAGGACGGAGTCCCAGTCCCACGGGGCTTCGAGCGTCAGCGGGACGATCTCGTGGGCGCCGTCGAGGGCGCTGATCACCGGGTCCCAGTCGGCCGGTGAACCACCCGCGCCGTGCAGTGCCAACACCTTCATGTCGTCAACCTCGCCCTCACCGAGTCGACGGTCACGCCGCCGCCGTCCGCGTTCCGCTCCAACTTCCCGCGCCGCACGAGGTCGTGGACGCCCTGCTTGGTGACGCCGAGCATCGCGCCGGCCACCGAGTACGACACCGCCCGCGTCGCCGGGTGCCCCATCCGCCGCGCCACGACCTGGCCCAACGGCGTGCGCCACCACTCGGCGGGCGGGTCGAACGGCGCGTCACCGGGGTAGAGCGCGCCGACGAGTCTTGCGATGGCGTGCACGGCCGCCGCGTCGTCGTCCCCCTGCATGGCCGCCGCCAACTGGTGGGCCACCTCGTCGGCGCGGGACGGCAGGTCGCCGACGTCGTCGAAGAGGATCTCCAACGGGTCGAGCAGTCGGGTGCGGATGATCGTGGCGATCTGTTCTGCGAGCACTCGCGCCACCTCCTTGACGGCTATCGTCAAGTACTTGACGCATGCCGTCAAGTAGCTAGCGGCGGGCGGGGCGCGCGGTCATCGGGTCCTCGGGCCAGCGGTGTTTGGGGTAGCGGCCCCGCAATTCGGACCTGACCTGCGGGTAGCCGGTCCGCCAGAACGACGCCAAGTCGCCCGTCACGGCGGTCGGCCTGCCCGCGGGGGACAGCAGGTGCAGGACGATCGGCACCCGTCCATCGGCCAACCGGGGCGTTTCGGTCCACCCGAAGACCTCCTGGACCTTCACCGGCAGCGCGGGCTCGGACCCCGAGTAGTCCACTCGGACGCGTGAACCCGAAGGCACCTCCAGCCGGTCCGGGGCGAGCTCGTCGAACCGGGCCGCGGCGGGCCATGGCAGCAACCGGCGGACGACCTGCTCGCCGCTGATCCGCGCCAAGTCCACCTTCCGGCGCGCGTCACCCACGTCCACGACGGCGAGCAGCGACTCGTCGTCCACCGCCGGCCACGGATCGCCGATCACGCGGTGCAGGAAGGCCATCCGCTCACGCGTGCGCAGACCGTCCGCATCCCACCGGAGCAGGCCCAGGCCCTCCGTGCGGAGGCCGTCCGTCAACGCCTGGCGGATCGCCTCGCGGTCGTGCAACGGCTTGCTGGACAACGTGATCGCGCCCAGCTTGCGCAGCCGGTTCGCCACCACGTCACCGTCCCACCGAACGTCGTCCTCCCATGTCAGGAGGGATGCGGCGGCCTTGATGGCGAGTTCTTCGTCGGCCCGCACCGCCAACCTGATCCGACCGTGCGTGCGGCCCGGCTCCCGGTCGGCGATCGCCACTGCCAGCCACTCGGCGTCGGCCAGACCACTGCCCGGCGGCAGTTCCACGGCTGTGCCACCGGCCATCAGGTACAGCGGTGAACCGGGGGAACGCCTGCGCGCCAACCGTTCCGGGTACGCGAGGGCGACCACGAGTGCCGGGTCGGAGGCTTTCCTGGTCGGCGGGTCGTCGACCATCGCGGCCAGTCGGCGCACCTCGGGCGGGTCGGCGTCGCGGACCGCCAACTCGACGCCGGAGTTCGACCGGTCGTCGTCCAGCAGGGCCACCACCGATGCGGCTTGGCGTGCGCCTACGGCCGCCGCGCCGTCCAACAACGCCCGCGCCAGGCGGGGATGCAAGCCGAGGTTCGCCATTCGGCGGCCACGGTCGGTGGCGCTGCCGCTGTCATCCAACGCACCCAGCGCCCGCAGCACCGTCCGGCCAGCGTCGAGCGCACCCGGCGGCGGGGCGTCCCACCAGCCAAGACCGGAACCGTCCGGCACGCCCCAGCACGCCAGTTCCAACGCCAGCCGGGTCAGGTCGGCGGTCCGGATCTCCGGCTCGGGGTAGCGGGGGAGCGTGCTGTGCTCGTGCGCGGGCCAGCACCGGTAGACGCGGCCAGGCGCCTCACGTCCCGCCCGGCCCGCGCGCTGGTCGGCGACGGCGGCACTGACGCGGACCGTGGCCAGGCCGGACAGCCCGCGCCGGTGGTCGACGCGGGAGACGCGCGACAACCCCGAGTCCACCACCGCCCGCACACCCGGCACGGTCAGGCTCGACTCGGCGATCGCGGTGGACAGCACGACCCGTCGTCGTGCACCGGGCCGCAGCGCGTCGTCCTGCGCGGTGGTGGTGAGCCGACCGTGCAGCGGCAGCACGTCCACGTCGTTGCCGAGCAGCGCCGCGCACCGCCGGATCTCCGCCACACCCGGCAGGAACGCCAGCACGTCACCGTCCACTTCGGACAACGCCTGGCGGATCGCGCGGGCCACGGTGTTCTCGACCCGTTCACGGCGCACCGCCGGGATGTGCGCGATGTCCACCGGGAACGTCCGCGCCTCCACCCGGATCACCGGCGCGTCACCGAGGAGCTGCGCCAACCGGTCGGCCGCGACCGTCGCCGAGGTGGCCAGCAGCTTCAGGTCCGGCCGCAGCCCGGCCCGTGCGTCGAGCAGCAACGCCAGCAGCAGGTCCGCGTCCAGGTGCCGTTCGTGGCACTCGTCCAGCAGCACCGTGCCGACGCCCGCCAGCTCCGGATCGTGCTGCAACCGCCGCACCAGCAGACCGGACGTGACGACCTCGATGCGGGTGTTCTTCGACGTCTTCCGGTCTCCCCGCACCGAATAGCCCACGGTCTGGCCGACCGGTTCGCCGAGCAGGCTCGCCATCCGTGCGGCGGCGGCACGTGCGGCGAGGCGACGTGGTTCGGCCACCACGACGCGACCGTCCAGTGCCAACGGCACCAACGTCGTCTTGCCGGTGCCCGGTGGCGCGACCAGCACCGCCGAGCCGTGTGCCGTCAGCGTGTCCGCGATCTCGCCGAGCACCGGTCGGATCGGGAGGTCCGGAAGCTCCGGCAGGTCCGAGGTGAGCCAGTGTCGTCCCATAGGTGTGTGCCATTGTGGACCAATGGGGAAATGGGGTGTCCTCGGCGCGACGGTGGTGTTGGCTCGTGCTGCCGTGGCGATCAAGGTGTGGCAAGAGGTCAAGCGACTGCCTACTTCGACGGTCGACGCCGGGCCGGTCACGGTCGTCGTGCCCGCGCGCAACGAGGAGCAAACGATCGACCGCTGCCTCTCCGGCCTGCGCAAACAGGACTACGCGGACCTGCGGATCCTGGTCGTGGACGACGCGTCGACCGACCGCACGGCCGAGATCGTGCGGCGGCACGCGGAGGAAGACCCGAGGGTGCGGCTGGTCGCCAGTTCCGGACCGCCGTCGGGCTGGGCGGGCAAGGTGCACGCGCTGCACCTGGGCTGCGCGGACGTGGACACCGACTGGCTGCTGTTCATGGACGCCGACACCGAGGCCGCGCCCGACCTGGTCGGACGGCTGCTCGCGGGCGCACGGCGGGACGAGGTGGACCTGGTGTCCACGTCCGGCCGCGGGACCAGGCCGAGCGCCGGGTGGTGGCTGCTGCTGCCGCCGGTGAACCAGCTGCTGTTCGAGACGACGACCGTGGACGGTCGGCGCGGGATGGCGTTGGCCGTCGGGCACTGCATCCTGGTCAGCCGTGCGGCGTACGAACGGTCGGGCGGCTGGGCCGCGATCGCCGGGTCCCGCGCGGACGACGTCGGCTTCGCGACGCTGGTCCGCGACACCGGCGGCCGGACGCGGTACGTGGACGGGGCGGACTCGCTGACCACGTCGGGGATGGACACGTTCGGCGACATGTGGGCGTCGATGCGCAAGAGCATGGTCGCCGGCACGTCGATGTACGCGAAGGGACCGGCCACCGCGTTCCTGTCGCTCGGGTCGACAGGTCTCGCGCACATCGCGTACGGGGCGGTGCCGTTGGTGACGGCGCTGCGCGGGTCCAAGCTCGGGATGCTGGCGTTGCTCGGCCAGTCGGCCGCCGGGTGGATCTTCCTGCGGCGCTCCCGACAACCGCAGGCCGCCGCCGTTCTCGCGCCGTTGTCGTACGTGGTGTTCGGCGCCATGTCGTTGGACGCGGCGTGGCGGGCGTTGCGCGGCACCGCGAAGTGGAAGGGCCGGGACGTGCGTGGTTGACCCGCTGCGCGACCCGGACGATCCGGACCTGCTCGACCCGTACCGGGCCCGTGAGCTGGCCGGACTGGTCGAGGCCGCCCGGTTGGCGTCCGGCGCCGTCCGGTACGGCAAGGTCGGCCGGGTCGGCGTGGCGCAGGTCGTGGTGAACCGGGACAACCCGTTGCCCGGCGGCAACCACGCGTGCGCGGTGTACGGGTCGTCGGCCGAGGTCGCGGGCACGTTGATGCAGTTGGAGCAGACGTTCGCCGACGTGGGGCGGGCGGAGGCCGTGCTGTACGCGTCGCCGACGACGGTGGCCGAGATCGAGGGCATCGCCGACGACACCGGGTGGCACGCGGTGGAGGAGGCGCTGGCCGTGGTGCACCGCGGTGAGGTGCAGCGATCGCCTCTCGTGCGTGCGGCGCGGGACACGGACCTCGAAGGCATCGCCGAACTGCTGGCCGACGACCTGGGCGTGGACGGCCCGCGGCTGTTGCGGCACCTCGGGCAGCGGATGGACGACCCGCGATGCGTGTTCCTCGTGGTGGACGACGGTCCGGCGGGCGAACGGATCGGCGGGTTCGCGTCCGGGTTCGGCGAGCGCCGGGTCGGGCTGGTGGAGCACGCGGTCGTGCGGCCGGCACGGCGTCGACGTGGGCTCGGCGGTGCGTTGGTGAGCGGCGTGGTGACGGCGTTGCGCGAGGCAGGGGCGCTGTTGGTGGCCTCGCACGTGGCCGAGGGCGGCGCGGGGGAGCGGTTCGTGGAGGCGTGCGGTTTCGACGTCGGTTATCCGGTAACCGCCTATGCACGCAGGGTCGACGAGCTACTCGATTGAGAATTTAGTTGCTGTACCGCATATCCTTAGCACAGCTAACGGAGATCGGAAGGGGCGCACAGTGCTGGGGTCCGATGCGAAGGTCAAGGCACGGCTGCCCAGCGAGGTGTGGGTCCTCGTCGTGGCGAGCTTCATCATCGCCCTCGGCTTCGGCATCGTCGCACCCGTCCTGCCCGCGTACGCCAAGAGCTTCGACGTCGGCACGTTCGCCGTGTCCGCCGTGGTCAGCTCGTTCGCGCTGGTCAGGCTGCTGTTCGCGCCGATGAGCGGCCGGCTGGTGAACCGGTTCGGCGAGACGTGGGTCTACATCGTCGGCATCCTCATCGTGGCGCTCGGCACCGGCGCGTGCGGCTTCGCCACCGCGTACTGGCAGCTCATCGTGTTCCGGTCGTTCGCGGGCATCGGCTCGACCATGTTCACCGTCGCCGCGGTCGGCCTGCTGATCCGGATCACCCCGGCGGCGTTGCGCGGCCGGGCGTCCGGGCTGTGGGCCACCGGGTTCCTGCTCGGCAACATCGGCGGCCCGATCGTCGGCGCGGCGCTGGTGGAGATCTCCATCCAGGTGCCGTTCGTGACGTACGCGGGCGCGTTGGTGGTGGCCGCGCTGGTCGTCTGGTGGTACCTGCGCACGTCCACGCTCGCCGCGTTGGACAGTTCGAACGAGAACGCGTTCATGCCGATGCGCGCGGCCGTGCGGCTGTCGGCGTACCGGGCGGCGTTGGCCTCCGGGTTCGCCAACGGCTGGGCCGTGTTCGGCGTGCGGATCTCGTTGGTGCCGCTGTTCGTGGTCGAGGCGCTGCGCAGCACACCCGCCATCGCGGGCATCTCGCTGTCGGTGTTCGCGGCCGGCAACGCCGCCGTGCTGATGATCTCCGGGAAGCTGTCCGACTCCATCGGCCGCAAGCCGGTCGCCATCGCCGGCCTCGCCGTGTCCGCGATCGGCACGGTGTGGCTCGGCTTCAGCGGCGACGTGCGGATGTTCATGGTGGCGTCGCTCGTCGCGGGCATCGGCGCGGGTCTGCTCAACCCGCCGCAGAACGCCGTCGTGGCCGACGTGATCGGCGCCAAGGCCAGGGGTGGTCCGGTGCTCGCCGGGTTCCAGATGGCCGCCGACTGCGGCGCCATCATCGGCCCGCTGCTCGCCGGTGTGCTGGTGGACCAGTTCTCGTACCAGGCCGCGTTCACCCTGACGGGTGCCATGGCGGCGGTGGCGCTGGTGTTCTGGGTCTTCGCGCCCGAAACCCTGCCGCGAGAGGAAGAGACGCACGTCGCGGCGGAGGTGGCCGGTGAGTCCGGGTGCCTGCACGAGGGGCCCGAGGTGCCGGTCGGCGAGCGCGTGGCGGGACGTCCCCGTCAGCCGGACGCGTGACCACTCAGGTTCCGCTCAGCATCGCTCGGTAGCCTCGCGCGAGGGTGACCGGGAGGATTTGGCTGTGGGTGGCGCGGAGCGCAACGCTCGGAAGAAGAAGCAGCAGCAGCGGGCGACGACGGCGGTGAGCGCTGCGCGCGGGGCGTCCGGCGACCGTTCCAAGGTCGTCATCGGGATCGTGGTCGTCGCGGTGCTCGCGGTGGCCGTGATCGGTGGTGTGATCTGGTCCAAGTCCGGCGAGAAAGAACCACTGGCCGTGCCGCAGGACGTCACCGGCGTGTCCGCGCCGATCGTGCGCGAGGGCGGCGCCGTCGTGGTGGGCAAGGACAGCGCCAAGGCCACCATCGACCTGTACGAGGACTTCCTCTGCCCGGCGTGCGGCACGTTCAAGAAGGCCTACGGCGACGAGATCAAGCGGGAGATCGAGGCCGGCACCCTCAAGGTGAAGTACCACGCCCTGCCGTTCCTGAACAAGTACTCCGATCCGGAGGGGTACTCGCGGGACTCGGCGAACGCGGCGCTGTGCGCGGCCGACGAGGGCAAGTTCTGGGAGTACCACGAGACGTTGTTCGCGAAGCAGCCCGAGGAAGGCGGTCCGGGGCACACCAAGGAGGAGTTGGTGAAGCTCGGCACGGACCTCGGGATCACCGGTGACACGTTCAAGCAGTGCGTGGAGAGTGGGGCGCACGAGGCGGACGCGCAGGCCGAGTTGGACGCCGTGAAGGCGGGCGGGAACTTCGGCGGCACGCCGACCGTGATGCAGGACGGCAAGATCGTGGACTGGGACGACGAGGACTGGCTGACCAACCTGGTCAAGTAGGGCCGGACGTCGGTCTAGCTGCCCGGATGCCGGGCGGGACCCCCCGATTTCGTCCGTGCGGGGGCGATGTTGTACGGTATTGCCACACGAGAACGGCGGCCCCAACCGCCGGGAAACGTACAGGCACGGGGCTGTGGCGCAGCTGGTAGCGCATCACACTGGCAGTGTGAGGGTCAGGGGTTCGAGTCCCCTCAGCTCCACAATTGACACAGCATGCGAAGGGCGGGGGCCGGGTCACCGGTTCCCGCCCTTCGGTGTTGGTGGCCCCTGAACGCGCGGTGCGTTATGGGTACGCCCCTGGTTCCGCCGGGGCGAACTCGTTCCGTGACTCGATGGACATGCCGTATCACCCTTGTGCCGTCGCGTCATGTGCCAGGTGAGTCCCAGGTCGCCCGCAAGTCGGCGCACTGGACGAAGATCGTGCCCCCGGTCAGCTTCACCTCGTGGGTGCAGCCTGTCGCCGCCGGCAGGATCTCATCGAGCTGGAGGTCGCCGAGACGGCGGCTCTCCGGCCAGACCTTCGTCCCGGGCTTCGACTCGTCCACCTCGACGTTGAAACGCGTGACCCCCTCATAACGGATCACCAGACCGCTGTCGTGCTTGAACCGGTTCGGTTCGAACTCGATCACTGCCGTCACTTGGTCGTGGCCTGCCTCTCGGATCGTCACGGCGCCAACGGCCAGGTCCTTGACGCACCGCACCGATCCGAAGTCGTAGTGATCGGCATCGGTTGCGAAGGCCGCGGCGCCGGTCGGCAGTTGTGGTGCCAAGTCGGGCAGAGCACGCAAATAGGGCTCCGGGTCGAGCATGTTCACAGGCCACGGGTCCCGCTCGAACCCCACGCTGACGAACCTCACCCACAACCTCCACGTCTTGTGGTGAACGGGCGCTTCCGCGCGTCACCATTGATGTCTTCGGTGTCGGTAGCCCCGATGGGCGGTTCGCTACGGGCGCGCTCGCGGTTCCGCCGGGGCGAACTGGTCGATGTCGTCCAGGGCGTCCTGGGCTGTCCCACCCACAACGGGGTCGGACAGCAGGGTGCGCAAGGTGGGCACCACGGTCCCTCTGGTGATCTTGCCGTGGATGCGTGCCAGGTGGCCGAGGCAGGTCGTCGCCAGCAGACGCAATCGGACGTCGTACTTCGGAGCCAGGTGCTCCAGCAGGATTGGTTCCACCCAGTCGCCGTCGGGGTCGTCGTAAGTCAACTCGAGCAGTGCCTGGTTCGCCACCTGCGGGTCGCCCGTCCTGATGTCGGCGAGCATCTCGGCCCGCCAGCGCTCGTCGACGTCAATGCCGCTTAGTTAGTGATCTTGCCGAAGAGGTGGATGCCAGGTGGCCGGTCGTAGCGGGTGCCTGTGTGGTGCGCGCGTTTGATCAGCTTGCTGCCGACGTTGCTGCGTTTGACCACGCGTGGGTAGGAGCGGTGGCGGCGGCCCCGGGCGCGTCGGTGTCGGATCTCCTCAAGCGTCTCGATGATCGCGTTCTTCAGGCGGTGAGGGGGAAAAACCCGCCTGGTTGGTGACCTGGCGGCGCACAGCGTTGAGACTTCGGACGAAGGACAACCCGTCGACGTCGAGCCCGTCGTCCGGACCGAGGCCCTCGGCGGCCTCCAACATCAACGCCCGCACCGCGTAGTGGGTCAGCAGCAACGCCCAGATCTCCTGCCGGACCAACTCCGGGGACTTCGACCGCAGCACCCTGCCATGCGGCATCTGATGGGTCTCGATCTCGTCCAGGGTCAGCTCGAACTCCCACCGCTGCCGATACAGCACCGCCAACTCCACCGCCGGCGCCACCTCGCGATCCATGATCGACACCACCAGGCGGATCATCTCGGGCTGCCCGCCGCGGTCGGTCACCGAGTACTCCACCACCCGCACCGGCAACCGCGACCCCTCCGGCGCCCGCGACCGCTTGCCCCGCTTCAGGTCCGCCTTGACCTTCGAGGGCAGCAGCTCACTGCGGTAGGACCCGTCGGGAAGCCACCCCAACACCGGCAGGTCCACATCGTCACGGACCCGCCACACCAATTGCGCCCCGCTCCGGCGCGCCCGCTGCCACAAGTCGTAGGAGAACACACCGCGATCGGCCAGCACCAGCATGTCCGGCTCGAACGCCGCCACCAACCGCTCGCACAAGCCGCGTTCCTGCACCCGCCAGGAATCCAACTCCGCCGCCACGATCGCATGCGTGCCGCACTCGCCCAGCCCCATGATCCGCACCTGCGGAAACGGGCTCTGCCCGCCCTTGTGCGGCTTCTTGCCGAACTCGGCCACGTTGGCCGCCGTGTCGGGCAAGTCCAGCACGACACCGTCGACCGCCATCACCCGCCACCCGTGAAACCACGCCCCCCGCGTTCCGGCATGGGCCATCGGCACCGCCACCCGGTCGAACAGCACCCGCAGCGGCGCCTCGCCCAACCGCCCCCGCGCCTGGGAGATCGCCCCCGTCGTGGGCACCGTCCACCCCTGCCGCCACGTGCCCAGAAACCGCAGACCGTCGACCAGCTTGCGCATCACCTCTTCGTAACCGTCATCGAAGAACAGGCACAGCGCCAGCACGTAGTAGACGACCACCCGCGCGGGCAGCAGACGCGACCGCCTCTCCCGACGCCCCGTTTCCGCGAGCACCTCGTCCACCAGATCCCGGTCGAACACACGGGCCAGCACACCGATGCTGATCCCATCGGTGAAACGGCGAGCAGACGGCACTGATCAACAGTACTGCCAACCAATCCACTCGCCTCAACCCGCACACCAAGGCCACTAACTAAGCGGCATTGTCGTCGACGTGGTCCGACGGGTTCATCTCAGCGGTCACGGGCCGATTCTTCCTTCACGGTCTTCTCTCGTCGACCGGTTTGCGGGTTGACGGCCTTGATCAGCAGCTCAGGCCCTTGAACAGCCACAACGGAGTTCTCATGCTGTGTAGTCAGGTCCACAAGTTAATAGCTTGACTGATTCGCCCGCTGACCTGCGGTAATGCAGGTGGCGGGCGATCTTGCTTTTAGATCCACTGTGGACTGCGGCGGCCTGTCTGGAGCAAATCTGGAGCAGGCGGTCGCTCCGCACGAAATGTTGTCAGCCGTGTGCTCCAGGTCTCACTAGCCCGGTTGGGTGGAACCGCCAAAGAACTTTGCGGTCTCCGTAGCCGCCGTCAATGTTCGGCGCTGGCGCAATGACCCCAGGGTGGTCCGGTGCGGCCGTCAGCGGGCGCCTGGTGCCCGAACCCGCGGTTGGCGACGCGGCTGGACCTGTTCGTGTGAGTATCTCGGAGGGCTGCGTGGCGCCGGGCGAGTTCGTCCGGGACCGCGTGGCTCTTCGCGTCCACAGCCGAGGGCGCAGTGTGATCAGCTAAATCTCGGTGGTCTACGTGCGTTCGAAGGCCTTCTCCACGTCGGGTTTGATGGAGTTGCAAAGATATGACTGACACTCACATAAATGGTGTGGGGTTTGGAGAAACCTTTTCGTCCAATTACGCGATACAGCCCTCGACAGCACAGCGAACGGGGTGGTCCATATGGGCGTCGAGGCCTTCGGTATCGAGAAGGAGTTCCTGAAGGACCTGCTCACCCAGGTGGACAAGGGGGAGGCGCAGCTCCCCGAGTTCCAGCGAGGGTGGGTCTGGCCCGACCGAAACATCGCCAGCTTGATCGCCTCGATCTCTCTGGGCTACCCGGCGGGCACTGTGATGATGTTGAAGCAGGGTGGCGACGTCCGCTTCAAGACCAGGTCCGTCGAAGGAGCGCCGCGAGCCAGCGCCGTGCTCGACCGGCTGATCCTGGACGGGCAGCAGCGGTTGACCTCGCTGTACCAGTCGCTGTTCCGCGACGCCCCGGTGGAAACCCACGACGTCCGCGGCAACACCACACGCGGCTGGTTCTACATCGACATGGAGAAAACCCTTCTCGGCGACGGGGACCGTGAGGAGGCCGTGGTCTTCGTCCCCGAGACCAAGGTCCGCGTGGACTTCCGCGGGCAGGCCCTGTTGGACCTGTCCACGCCGGAGCAGGAGTTCACGCACCGCATGTTCCCGTGCACCGCTGTGTTCAGCTCGATGCAGTGGATGATGAGGTTCTTCCAGCACTCGCCCGAGCGCCAGTCCGAGAACCTGGCGCTGTGGAGCAGGTTCCACGAGGCCGTGGTCAAGCGGTTCGAGCAGTATCAGCTGCCGGTGATTGAGCTGGGCAAGAGCACGCCTCGCCAGGCGGTGTGCCAGGTCTTCGAGAAGGTCAACACTGGTGGCGTCACCCTGACCGTCTTCGAGTTGCTGACCGCCACCTTCGCGGCCGACGACTTCGACCTCCGCCAGGACTGGACCGACTGCCGGGCGCAGTGGGCCGGCAGCAAGTACGGCATCCTCTCTGAGGTCGCCAACACCGACTTCCTGCAAGCGGTCACCCTGCTGGCTACGTACGAACGCCACCGGGCCGCCATCGAGACCGGTCGGGACGAAGCCACCGTCCCGCGCATCGGCTGCCGGCGGGCGGACATGCTCAACCTCACCCTCCCCGAGTACCGCAAGTGGGCGCCCGCGGTGACGGACGGCCTCAAGTCCGCCGCCCAGTTCCTGCACTCGCAGCACATCTTCGACACCCGGTTCCTGCCCTACGGCAGCCAGCTCATTCCCATGTCCGCCATCTTCAGCCTGCTCGGCACCAAGGCCGAGACCGTCGGCGCGCGGCAGAAGATCTCGCGCTGGTACTGGTCCGGTGTGTTCGGGGAGCTCTACGGCGGCACGACCGAAACACGCTTCGCGCGCGACGTGCCCGAGGTCGTGGCCTGGGTGACCAGCCAAGGCGACGAACCCCGGACCGTCCATGAGGCCCAGTTTTTCTCCAGTCGCCTTTGGTCGCTGCGGACCCGCGGCTCCGCCGCCTACAAGGGCCTCTACGCACTGCTGCTCAAAGTAGGGCCGGTCGACTGGGGCACCGGGTCCGACATGTCCGACGAGAACTACTTCGACAACGCCGTCAACATCCACCACGTGTTCCCCAAGGCGTGGTGCGAGAAGCAGGGGATCAGCCCCGCCGACTACAACTCCATCGTCAACAAGACGCCGCTGACCGCCCGCACCAACCGAATCATCGGCGGGCGGGCACCTTCCGTGTACCTGCGCGGACTGGGCAAGACCGCGGACGCCACGCCTGAACAGGTCGACCGGAACGTGCAGTCGCATCTGATCTCGGCCATCGACCTGCGCAACGACGACTTCGATGCCGCGATGAGGGCTCGACAGCGAGCTCTGCTCGCTGTCATCGGCGAAGCCATGGGTAAAGGCGCGCAGATCGACACCGAATAATCGACTCGCTCGATCGTCTCGCCGTTCATCCTCCTCTGTCAGTGCGACTGAATTTCACCATCGGTCTGGCTAGCAATTGAAGGGCAACACCCATGAACATGACCATGCCAACCAGCGCTGTCGAAGGAATCCGGCTGACGGTCACCCCGTTCCGTCCGGACGCGGTGATCGGCACGATGGGGTTGCCCACGCTCCTGCAACTCGTCCCCTCGCCGAAGACGGAGGAGGATGCCCGCGCGCTCAAGTACGCCTCGGGCGTCCTGCGCAGGCACGCAGAGGTGAGAGGCATGGTGCAGCGGATGTTGAAGGCCACCCAGAAGGGGCGCAACGTTACTTCCTACGCCTCCTACATCGCTTCCGGTGTGAACGGCGATCACGGCGCCGCCTGGTCCACCCCGCCGATCACGCTGTGGCTGGACGGCCAACCGGGCGCGATCGGCGATGAGCTCGTGCCGGGGACAGGGATCCGCACCATCACCGTCGCCGCGGGTTCACCGGTCGTCGCCATCGATGGGGAAACGCAGGTGACCGCCTGGCACGAGCTGTACGACGACCCGGCGCGCTTCGGCTGCGCCTACGAGAAGCTGGACGCGGTTCGCGTGCCGTTCGAGTTGTACTTCGGGCTGAGTGTCGAGGACGCACGGCAGATCTTCTACGACCGCAACGTCGAGGGCGTGCCGGTGGCCAAGAACCTGGCCATGTCCATGGATCAGCGAGACATCGGCACGCAACTCGCCCATCGCGTCGCCGAGGCCGTCAAGGTCGAGCACGAGGGCAAGATTGTGCCGTTCAGCAAGCTGGTGCAGGCGCGCAAGCGGCAGCTGACCAAGCTCGATCCAGAACTCGTCACCCTTTCCGCCCTGCGCGTGCTGGTGATCACCGCGTTGCACGGACGCGGGGGACTGGCGCTGTCCTCGTCGACCGTCCACGAGGACGACCTGCCCGGAGGAGTCACGGTCAGGCAAGCGGAAGAACAGCTCGTTCCACTCCTGTCTCGGGCCATCAGTGCCCTGTACCCGCACTTCGCCGCCAGGAGCGCCATCTCGGCGCCGGCTGTACTTGCAGGACTGGGGATCGCCGCCCACCAGGCCACCGGATGGGCCTCTTCGGGAAGGCTGCTGACAGCCGACGAACTCACCGAACTGCTGGAGTCCGTGCACTGGGAGCGCGAAGCACGCTACTGGGACGGTGTCGCCGCCAGTGCCAACGCCAGTGGAGTGCTCAACTTCGGTGGGGGCGCGAAGGACTCCGGCGGTCGTGTCGCAGACGCCCTTTTGCACCCCGACACCGAGTACGGGCGCAAGATCCGAGGCTGGTAACCAACTGTCTGAACAAAACTTCTGCCGGAGGAGGGCGACGCGTTCGAACCGCCGCTTTGCGACGGAGCCGACGTCGCCACGCCAGGGGGTGGATGTGCCAGGGAGGTGACATCGGCATCATGGGTGACCCTCGACCCCGCCTCAGGGAGCCTCATTGTGATCGTGTCCTCGGTGATGACCGACCATCCTTCTTGGCTGTCGGTTGGTGACGCCACCTACCGCGCCGTCCGTTCTGGACGCTCCTCCTGGGTGTTGATCTGCACGTCCACCAGAACCGGTGATTGCCGAGCAGAGGCTCATCTCGTGTCCGGCGAGGGGGACGCCCCCGTGCTCGACGTCGTCGACCCCGCCGGGCTGACCGGTACCGATGACGTGGTGGGTGTGCTGCGCGCCGCAGGCACGGTGGGACGTTGGCGCAACCCGGACTTGTGGGACGCCCTGGCGACGTCGATCGTCCGGCAGGTGATCCGAGCGGGTCAGGCCCGCAAGCTCTACCGGGCTTTCTGCGAGGCGCACGGCGAGGAAGTCGTCACGCCTCACGGGCCGGCGTGGTTGTTTCCGACGCCGGAAGCCGTCCTGGCACTCCCGGACGACGAGTTCACCACCCTGGGGATGGCGTTCAAGCGCCGTCCACTGAAAGCCGCTGCCGAAGCAGTGCTGGAGTTCGGCTCGAAGTGGGCCGAGCTCGATCCGGCCGTGCTGCGGGACGAGGTGCAGAGCGTGCCCCGAATCGGCCCGTGGACCGCGGGTGCGACCGTCGCCGACCTCACCAACGACTACTCGCTGTACCCGTACGCCGATCTTGCGGTGCGCACCTGGGCGAACCGCCTGTCGACCGGGCGAACCTGGCCCGAAACCGAACCGGAGTTCGCCCGCCGCTGGGCACGGTTGGCGGGGAAGGACCTGTCCGCCTGGACGCTGCTCACACTCGCATGGGGAGTACGTCATGCCAACACCTCAGGAGCCGTCGCCATCTGACCTACCCGCAGCACCGATCACCGGCGCAGACCTCCGGCACCCGCTGGACGCGCTCTTCGTCAACGCACCGCTGCGCGACTACGCCGAGCGCCCTCGCGTCAACGACTTCACCCTGCCTGTGCTCGGCATGGGCTACCTGGCCACCTACGCCGCCTCGCAGGGCTTCAACGTCGGCGTCTTGGACGCCGAGGCCCACGGCTTGGGCGTCGACCACACCATCGACATCGTCAACCAGGCCGCTCCGCGGTGGGTCGGCTTCAACCTGCTCGCCCCGACCTACCAGGTCAGCGCCCGCATCGCCGCCGCCCTCGACCCGGCCATCAACGTCATGCTGGGTGGCCATCAGGCCAAGGCGATGCCCGTCGCCATCCTCACCGACCCGCGCATGTCACGCTGCGAGGCCCTCGTGCTCGGTGAAGGCGAGACTCGGGTGGCAGCCCTGCTGGCTGACCACCGATCGCGCACCGAACTGCCTGGCGTCATGTGGCTGGATCCGATCCTGAAGACCCCGGTCACCGGCGGCGTTCCCGGCAACTCCCACCACCTCGCGCCCGACGTCGACGCACTGCCCTTCGTCGACCGCCGCTACCTCACCCAGGACCCCCACTACAAGGCAGGTCGGTGGGAGGCCAACATGGTCGGCGCCCGCGGCTGCCCCTACGACTGCTCGTTCTGCGGTGCTGCGGTCTCCGCCAACCCCGACATCACCATCCGCACCCGCGACTCGCACAACATCATCGCCGAAATGCACCAGCTCCGGGACACCGGCGTGACCGCGTTCCGCTTCGTCGACGACCTGTTCCTCGGTGCGAGACGGGTGATCGACCACATGATGAGCACGTTCACCACCGAGCGCGTCGGGGACTGGGCGGTCTGGGACGCCACCGGCCGGATCAACGTCCTGCACCGCGCGAGCGACGAGACCTTGGACATCCTCGCGCGCAACGGCCTGCGCGAAGTCGCCCTGGGCATCGAATCCGGCAGCGAACGCATGCTCACCCTGATCGACAAGCGCATCGACCCCGCCATGACCAAGACCGTCGTCTGCCGCCTGACCGAACGCGGCATCAACGTCAAGGGTTACTTCATCCTCGGCTTTCCCACCGAGACCCCGAGAGAGATCGCCGCCACCGTCCGCCTCGTGCGCGAACTGTGGGACCTCACCGACCCGCTACCGGGACGGTTCCGCGCCTCGGTCTTCGAGTACCGCCCCTACCCCGGCACGCCCGACTGGCACCGCCTCATGGCCACCGGCCGCTACACCGCCGACCAACTCCTCGACTACAGCCCTGTCGACCTCACCGACGCCGGAGTCGACGAGTCCATGCGGGAACGCGACGAGTTCAACTTCTCGGTCAACGTTCAACTCTCCGAAGCGCCTATCGACCATGTCCGCGCCCAGCTCGTCGCCCTGACCCGCGAACAGCACGCCCGAAAGGCCGCAGCGGCATGACCGCCCACCGCGGTCTTTTCGTGACCATCGACGGCCCAGGTGGCGCAGGCAAGAGCAGCACCACCAGGCTCCTGCACCACCGGCTCACCAGCCAGGGCTACGCCGTCCACACCACCACCGAGCCCTCCCACGACCAACTCGGCGAGATCGCCCGCCACGGCACCGACACCTACTCCGGACACGCCCTCGCCTGCCTGGTGGCAGCCGACCGCTACCACCACCTGGCCACCGAGATCCGCCCACAACTCGCCGCGGGCAAGATCGTGCTGTGCGACCGCTACGTCGCCTCGTCCTACGTGCTGCAACGCATGGACGGCGTCCCGATCGACTTCATCGAAGCCCTCAACGCCGCCGCCGACATCCCTGACGTTGCCGTCATCCTCACCGTCGACCCGAAAGTCACCGCCCGACGCATTCACGAGCGCGGCGCGCACAGCCGCTTCGAAGCCGGCATCACCACCAGCCGGATGGAAGCCGAGCTGTACGCGGACACCACCCACCGCTTGACCCGACGCAACTACCCGATACTCGCGATCGATACGACGAAATGCGCAACAGAGCAGGTCGTTGACATGATCGTCCAACGAATTGCGCAACTGACGGCCAGTCCACCCGACGAATCACACACCGCGTAAGCTGCGCCGGGTCTCAAACCGCGTGAGCAGCTTATGAGGACCCATGGCCGACCGTCACCTGATCGATGTCCACGTCCTCCTCGTCCGCGACGACGAGGTCCTGCTCACCCGCCGCCGCGACACCAATCCGATCTTCGACGGCCTGTGGCACCTGCCCTCCGGCAAGCTCGACGCGGGGGAGTCGGTCCTCGACGCCGCGGTCCGCGAAGCCGAGGAAGAAGTCGGCGTCCACCTCGACCCCACCGACCTGCGCCTGGTCCACACCCTCCACGTCAACGGCTCGGGGCCCGAACCCCGCCTAGGTCTCTTCTTCGAAGCCCGCCGCTGGACCAGGACACCGACCAATCGCGAACCCGACAAGTGCTCCGCGGTCCGCTGGTTCCCCCTCAACGCCCTGCCCGACCGGCTTATCGACTACCCAGCCGCAGGCATCCACGCTTACCGCGCCGCGGCCACCTTCAGCACCCGTGGCTGGTCTCGGCAATCAGTAAAACTCTGAGAAAGATCCAGTTCGGCGAGGAACCACGCCGGTCGTTGCCCTAGAAGGTGTCGGTCTGCTGTCAGCCGACACATATAGGGCGTTTGCCGGTTCGCATAAATTCGTGCAGGAGTTCGCGGAGCAGGCTCAATTGAAGGGTGGCTTCCTTGGGGAACTCCGTGTCTCTGTCGATGTAGAGCGTCACGTCACTGGGAACCCAGGTGTCTGTCTGCCGGGGCAGGGCGATCCATGCCGTGGTGTCGTCCGCGCCACTCGTCACCCCGGCCTCCAGGAAGTCTTTCGGCCCGAACAGGTGGACGGCGCCCACGTGGTGCTGGGTATCGAGATCGAACTTGAGTTGGTGGTCGGGCAACCCTGGCAAGCCGATTGTTGGTCGAATCTCGGCGTACACCACGGTCGGGTGCGGCTGCGGATTGGCCAGGATTTCGGACAGGACGTCGTCGAGGGCGACTTCGGAGTCGACGGTGACCGGCTCGTCGGCGCGGTTGTCGCCGCTGAAGTAGTAGATGAGAAGACCGTGCATGAGCTACGCCATCCTGCGCCAGGTGCTGTCACATCGACCGCATCGCCGCCGACCGCCCGTACTGCTCCGGAAAAAACAAGCGCCACAGCATGAACGTCCAGATCCTCACCGACCAGTGGGGCGACTGCTGTGGACCTCGCCCGCGCTGCCCTGCTCGGTGTACGACCTGACTGCGGCCCGCGCCCACGGCATCGTCGACACTCTGGCCGACGGTGGAGTTGAACGGCATGCGACCGCTTCGAACGGCGGTGAACGGTACCGGCTGACGTGCGGGTTCTCTGTTTGCGCTGGTCAGGGCCACGGTCGGACCGCGCTGGCAGAGTGAGGCTCAGCTGTTGGCTGCACTTCGCCGTAGTTGGCATGGATTGGCGGGTGTTGGGCGCAGTTCGTTGATGTGGCGCGGTTGTGTGTCTCGGGTGTGACTGCGGCGCGCGCATCGTCTGGCGGGGCCAGGCCCTAGTGAGGGTCCTGAACCGCGCACCTTGGTGGTCAGGTCGTGGCCTCGGGTCCAGTCGGTTCGGTAGACGTCGTGCCGGGACTCTCGTTCTTCTCGCCGGCCTCAATGGAGGCGTAGCGCCGCCGTTGGAGCTCATCGCGTTCAGCGTCCGGGATCGTCATCGACTCGGCGAGCACGGCGGCGAGCGCGTTCACCTGAGTGGTGTCGATGTCGGCGTGGAAGAGCCAGCGGATGTTCTCGTCGCGCGTGATGAGGTCGACCACCAAGCGTGAGCTTTGGTCCGGTGTGGTGGTCGCTCGGACGTATCGCACCTGGTCGAGCGGGATGTCTTGACGGATCTCGGCTTGCTCGAGGAATGCGTTTGTCCTGGCCGTGATGATGCGGCGATCCGTGACGGCGACCAATGTCTTTGCCGGAGCCTTATCCCACGCTGCCGTCAACATGTCCTTCGCTCCGCCGACGATCGCGGAAATGGGATCGAGGGCGTCGAGCTGGTCGGGGAAGCCGAGGACACGGAGAGCCTCGCCGTCCTCGAAGAGCCAGCGGAGGATGCGAAGGTACGGATCTGGATCCAGCGATTCGGGCGCGCAGACGATGCCCGGGACCTTGAGCGGAAGGGTCGGCGGATGGAGAGTGTCGGCAAGAGGCTGGATCGCCTCCAGAAGCCGGGCGGAGATTTCGCGGACTGCCTTCACGTCCTTCCGCTTCCCCAGCAGTGGCCACGTGTCGGGGCCGCGGAGCTCGACGGTGATCCGCAGCTCCCGCGTCAGCGAGTCGACGAGGCTCGTCGTCTCGGCGAGAGCGGAGTCGAACTCATCGCTGGTGTGGCGCGCGATGACCTCGGCGTATTGCGCCTCGGCGGCGTCCTCACGTCCAGCGGCTCTCGCCCTCGCGGCGCGAAGCGCGTGATACCCGGTCCATGCCTGGAGAGAGGACAGGAGGGCGTGGACGTCGAAGGCGATCACCTCGCCGTTCGTCTGCAGGTACTCGCGGTGGGTGCGTGCGTCGGCTTGACCGATCTGCCCGACGTGGTCCCGGACGTTCCGCCGGTAGAGCTCAAGTTGCTTCTGCAGCAGCGCTCCACTGCCCGCGACGTCCTCCCAAAGGGACGTCGGGACCGACTCGATCTCTCGCGCCTGGTCGACCGCGCGGTCAATGGCGGCGACGAGCCCTGTCAGTTCGGCCCACTGTTCCTTGCGGATGGCGGTGAGGACCTGACGTGTCACCGCGAGGTTGGTCCGGACGAGGCCCGAGACCTCACTGAGCATCAGCTGAAGGGCCACCATGGCCAGCGCCGGTCCGACCGAGGCCGCGATCTGAGCCTTGCTCACCACGGTCACGGGGAAGAAGCGGGCCTGATGCGCGATGCGGCCGGAAACCATCACCGCGCCGAGATTCCCGCCATCCTTGACGGCGAGCGTCGCGCCGGTGCTCAACAGGGACTGCGCTGTGGCGCCGATCCTGTAGAGCCCCTGCACGTTGGCGAACGCGTTACCGAGATTGCCGACCACGGTCGACGCGTTCCCGATCGAGGCGAGGATCGCCGAGATCTGCTTGCGGTCGGCAGCCGGCACGATCCCGAAGTCGATCAGATCGGGCTTCAGCTCCGGCGGGACCTCACCGACGACGACAGCCACCCCTGGGAGCACCTCCACCAGGACCGTCGACGTCGTCGAGTCGGCGTCCGAGTCGGACGTCGACTCGTCCACGACAGGTGAGTCGGCGGTATCGCTCCGGCCGTTCTCCTCAGTCTCGGTGATCTTCGTCGTGTCCGACGGGTCCTGCATGCGATCTCCTCCACGGGCGCGCGCAACGGCCGGACCTCGTCGGCGTTGACTGCCGGAGTCTACGGCTCAATTCCTTGCGGGCAGCCCGAATCCACCTGGGTTGATTCCGGCGTGGGCGCACCCCGGTGGCGCAGAACCGCTCCCAGCGGTGCTTGTCGGCCACTCCAAACAGGGCGCCCCACTCGGACTCGTTGCGAAGCTGGTGGCGATGATCTGGCCGGTGCGGTGGTGAATCGAATCCACCGCACCGGCCTGTGAGCGGGGCAAGTGTTCTACTTCGTGGCGCACAGGGCCTTGTCGAAGAGGGCGATGACTTCGTACTGGTGGACTTCGTCGTTCGTCCCGGCGACGGTGACCGCCCGGCCGTCAGAGGTGATGGCGGCGCGGGTCTGGAAGCCGTCGGCGTCGCCGCCGTGGCCGTACGCGGTGATCCCGCAGCTGAGCTTCATCTCGACGACGCCCAGACCGTAGCGCCAACCACTGAAGAAGCCGGGCGCGTCCACCGTCTGACGCATCTCCGCCAGCCGACCCGGCTTGAGCAGCCGACCGTCCTGCAGGGCGACCAGGAACTTGTTCACGTCACTCGGGGTGGCGATCATCTGCCCCGCGGCAGCGGCGATCGACGGGTCCCACCGGGTGATGTCGATCAGATCACCGGCGATCGGCTCGCCCTCGTCGTCCTTGGGCAGCAGGTAACCCCGGGGGTGCGGGGCACGGATGTCACGGTCGCCCGGACCCGGGTAGTACGTCTCCTTCAGCCCGATCCGGTTGATGATCTTGTCCGTGACCACCTCGGCGAAGGGACGTCCCGCCGCTTTTTGCGCCACCAGACCGAGCAGCATGTACCCGGCGTTGCTGTACGTCCACACCCTGTCCTGTCCCGGAGCGAACGTCGGCGCGTGCGTCAGCGCCACATCCAGGATCTCCCGGGTCTCGAAGTACCGGTCCTTGATCGGCAGGATCCCCTTGGACATGAAGGGGATCACGGGGGTCATCCCACTGGTGTGGTTCAGCAGTTGCCTGATCGTGATCGTCCGACCGTCGACCGCCGCACCGTCGCCGGCGCCCCGCACCACGCCCGGCAGGAACCTCTCCACCGTGTCGTCCAGCGCGAGCTTGCCCTCGTCGGCCAACTGCAGGATCGCCACAGCGGTGAACATCTTCGTGTTGCTGGCGATCCGGACGTAACCGTCCGTCGGCACCTTCGACTTCGTCCTGATATCACCCACTCCGGCGGTGTAGTCGGTCACCCGCCCATTCCGGTCTCGCACCGACATCAGCATCCCGGGCAGCGACCCGTCGGCGACCAGCGCCTCCATGCCCGCCTGCAGCGCCTTGTCGTGGCCCGACCTCGACCGGTCACCCGAGGCGCCGGCCGACGCCACATCCGTCAGCGTGAGTCCGGCAACCGCTACTGCCGCCATTGCCGCAGCGGCCACACCACGACGCCGGCGCGCGGGGCCCGGTCGGGTTTGGGCCGGACGACGGAGATCATTCGACAAAGGACACTCTCCTAATCGGACACTTCGCACTGACCCGTTCAGTGTTGTCACCGCCCCAACGACCCACGATCCCCCGTGCTGGACACTTCCGGTACAGCCAGCACTACCTCCGACCGGCGAGGGCTCGGGCGTCAGTTCGCGCACAGCGCGGCGTCGACGAGTGCGCCCCGGTCCGCGGCGACGGACTCGTCCTTCACCGACCCGGTGAGCGAGGTGACCACGACGGTCGCCGCACGACCGTCATCGGTGGCCGCGTTGACGGTCGAGTAGCCCGGGATGTCACCGCCGTGCCCCCACGCGACCCCTCCGCAGCTCAACGGCAGGCTGAACACGCCGAGCCCGTATCCCCGGCCCGACTCCGGGCCCGTCGGGATGGTGGTGCGCATCTGGGCCAGCTGGGCCGGTTCGAGCAACTTCCCGTCCAGCAGCGCGCGCAGGAACGTGTTGAGGTCGCCCGGCGTGGAGACCAGGTGACCGGCCGCCCAACCCCAGCTCGGGTCCATCCGCGTGAAGTCGACCAGTTCGCCGGTCGCCGGATCGCGCTGGTAACCCCTGGGGCGCCGGCCGCGGATGTCCTCCTCGCCGACCGCAGGCGCGTACGTGTCGCGCAGACCGATCCGCTGGATGATCCGGGTGGTCACCAGCTCGTCGAACGGGCGGCCGGTGACCCGCTGGGCGATCAGGCCGGCCAGGAGGTAGTTCGTGTTGCTGTAGGACCAACCGCCGCCGGCCGCACGCCCGTCCTCCCTGGCGTTCGCCAGGTCGAGCAGTTCGCGGGGTTCGAAGTAGACGTGCTGGTAGGACAGGAAGTCGCCCATGGACTTGAACATCGAGTCGGTGTAGTCGGGTAGGCCGCTGTCGTGCTGGAGCAGCCGGCGGACCGTGATCCTGTCGGCGTCCACGCCCTTGCCCTTCACCAGGCCCGGCAGGTACGTCTCGATCGACGCGTCAAGCTCGACCCTGCCCTCACCGACGAGCTGCAGCACGACGACGGAGGCGAACATCTTGCTCGCGCTGCCGATCCGCACCTTGCCGTTCGTCGGCACCTCGCCACCGGTCGCCAGGTCACCTACCCCGGCGGTGTAGTGGTGAGTTCGACCGCGCCGGTCCCGAACGGCGGCCAGCGCCCCGGGGTGCCGGTCGGCGCCGACGAGCTTGTCGATGCCCTGCTGGACCGCATCGCGTCGGGGCTCGGCCTGCGCGGTCGGGATCGGGTCGGTGAACGCGAGAGCACCCGCCGCGAGCACCACCGCCGCCGTTGTGCCGACTACGCGGCGGTACCGCGAGGAGGAAGGTCGATCTTGCTGGTGAGAGGACGTGAACAAAGCGGACAACTCCTGGGCTCGGCGGACGTCGGTCTTGGGATGACCGGCAGGATCCAGGCTGCTCACCGCCACCCCGAGTGGACAATCCAGCCCGCTGGACAACCGAGGTGGTGGTGGCACCCCGAGGCCGTCGTTCAGACGGGCAAGCCACGACGGGCGGCTCGATTCGCGTGCTCCACGGGGTTGTGTTGATCGGTTAAGGTTCGGCCGGGGGGTGGCATGACACAGGTGCGGAAGCGCCTGCGGGCGTCGTTCGACGCTGTCGCGCGCTTGGTCGGCGGCCTCGGCACGGCGCTGCTCGCGCTGGCCGTCCTGGTCTGGCTCGGCGTGGTCGCGCTGCTCAGCTGCGTCGGTGTCGGCGTTGTCCTGCTGCCCGCCGCCTTGCGCGCGCTGCGGGCGGCCGCCAACCGGGAACGGGCCCGGCTCGATGTCCTCGCCCCCGGCCCGGCGCCGCGGCAGGTGCTCGCCGCGCTGCGCGAGGTGACCGTGCGGCGTGAGCTGGCTTGGCTGCTGCTGCACGCCACGGCCGGCCTGGTAGCGGGGTTCCTCGGGCTCGCGATGCCGGCCACGGCGTTGCAGAACACGACGTACCCGTTCTGGTACCACCTGCTGCCGCCCGAGGACAACACTCCCAGCCTCATCTTCTGGGCTGTCACCGACTTCACCGGCGCGTTGGCGGTGGGACTGACCGGCGTGTTCTGCGCCGCCTTCATCGTCGGGCTCGGGCCGGCGCTCGTCCGGGCGCAGGAGTGGCCGGGCCGGTACTTGCTGGCACCGCCTGCGGGCACCGACCTGTCGCTGCGGGTCGCCGAGCTGACCGCCACCCGCGCCGCCGCTCTCGACGCGCACGCCGCCGAGCTGCGCCGCATCGAGCGGTCGCTGCACGACGGCACGCAGAACCGGCTGGTCGCGGTGACCGTGCTGCTCGGCGCCGCGCGGCGGGCCCTGGACCGGGACCCGGCCACGGCCGGCGCCGTGCTAGACCGGGCACAGGACGCCGCCGAACAGGCACTGGCCGAACTGCGCGCGGTGGCGCGCAGCATCCTGCCCCCGGTGCTGGCCGACCGCGGGCTCTCCGGTGCCCTGGCCGGCCTCGCGGGCAGCTGCGGCGTGCCGTGCGAGGTGGTGGTGGACGTGCCGGGCCGATGCGCCGCCTCGGTCGAGGCCACCGCGTACTTCGTGGTGGCCGAGGCCCTGTCCAACGTGGCGAAGCACAGCGGCGCAGCGAGCGCCGTGGTGGCGGTGTGCCGGGATGGTGATCGGCTGCTGCTGCGGATCGGCGACGACGGCCGGGGTGGCGCGGACGAACGCGGCGGGTCGGGCTTGTCCGGCATTCGCCAGCGGGTCGAGGCGCACGACGGGCGATTCACCCTGGACAGCCCGCCCGGCGGGCCGACGACGATGCGAGTGGAGCTGCCGTGCGGATCGTGATCGCGGAGGACGACCCGCTGCTGCGCGAGGGGTTGGCGCTGCTGCTGCGCGCCGAGTCGCTCGACGTGGTGGCCACCACCGACACGCCGGGATCGTTCCTGGCCGCGGTGGCCGAGCACGAGCCGGACGTCGCCATCGTCGACGTGCGGATGCCACCCACCCACACCGACGAGGGAATCATGGCAGCCGTCGAGGCACGCCGCCGCCGGCCCGGCCTCGCGGTGCTCGTGCTCTCGGCGTACGTGGAGCAGGCGTTCGCCACCGAGTTGCTGACCACCGGCGCCGACCGGCTCGGCTACCTGCTGAAGGAACGGGTGGGGCGGGTCGACGAATTCCTGACCGCGCTGCACCGGGTGGCCGGTGGCGGCACCGCCGTCGACCCCGAGGTGGTGGGCCAGCTGCTGGCACGCAACCCGCACACCAGCGCGCTGGGCCGGTTGAGCCCCCGGGAACGGGATGTGCTCGCGCTCATGGCCGAAGGACTCGGCAACACCGCCATCGCCGAGCGGCTCGTGATCACCGAGGGAGGAGTGCACAAGCACATCCGCAGCATCTTCGCGAAGCTCGACCTCGCACCCGACGACCGGGCCGACCGACGCGTCACCGCGGTCCTGCGCTACCTCAAGGGCGCCGGACCGAGGTAGCGCCGCTGGTTCACCGGGTCGGTCTGCCGGCCCTGTGGAGTCGTGGTGGCGGAAATGACGGCCGAGGGCATGGGCAGGCGTTTGGCACCACGGTGAGCCACTGTGGTGCCATCGTGAGCCAATGTGGCTTGCATGTGGTGCCACGGTGTGTCAGAGTGATGCCATGGACCTGACGCCGTACGTTGATTCCCTCGGTCGCGAACTGCTGACCGTCGCCGAGACCGGTGGTGACGACGCCACCGTGCTGATCGAGCGGTTGACCGTGTCGATGGAGTCGGCGATCCGGCTCGCGCTGCTCGAAGCCCTCTCGGCCGCTGCCGACGAGATCACCCGCGACCTGGCACCCGGCTCGGTCCAAGTGCGCCTGCGTGGCCGCGACCCGAACTTCGTCGTGACGGTGCCGCAGGCGGAGCAGTCGTTCGACAGCACGACGGACCTCGCCGCGGCGCCCGCCGACGATGCCGCGGCCGGCTTCGAGGACGGTCCGGCGGTGCGGTTCAACGTCCGACTCCCGGAGCAGCTCAAGGCCGCGATCGAGGAGGCGGCGGCGAAGGAAGGCCGGTCGCTCAACGCGTGGCTGGTCCGGGCGGCCACGGCCGCTTTGCAGACCCCCGCGCGCGACCAGGGCCCTGAACGGCGCAGTAAGCGCACTTCGCAGCACTACACCGGTTGGGTGCGCTAGCCCACCTCTCGCTCCGCTTCACCTCAACGCTCCCACCTGCGGGAACGTTCTTCCGACTCACTCTTAGGGGACAGCCATGCCTGTTTTCGCCACTCCGGAACCGATCTCCGTCACCATCGAACTCCGCGCCGGCGACGTGCAGATCATCGCGACCGACCGCACCGACACCCTGGTCGAGGTGCGGCCGAGCGACGAGTCCGACGAGTCCGACGTGGAGGCCGCGCAGAAGACCCGCGTCGAGTACGCCGACGGCGTGCTGCTGGTCCGCGGCCTGAAGGCCCGCGCCATCGACTTCTCCAAGAAGACCCGCTCGGTCGACGTGCTGATCGAGCTTCCCGCCGGCTCCCAGGTGCACAGCGACATGTCGGTCGCGGACGTCCGCAGCACCGGGGTGCTGGGGGAGTGCCGGTTCAAGGCCTCGGTCGGGCACTTCCGCCTCGACCGGACCGGCCCGCTGCGGCTGGAAACCCTCGGCCACGTCACGGTGGAAGCGGTCGACGGCGACGCCGACGTCGCCACCGGCACCGGACGGGTGCAGCTCGGTCACGTCAGCGGCGCCGTCGTCGTCAAGAACTCCAACGGCCACACCGAAATCGGCACGGTCGCCGGCGAGCTGCGGGTGCGTTCGGCCAACGGCGACATCTCCGTCGACCGGGCCGGCGCGAAGGTGGAAGCCAAGACCGCCAACGGGAGCATTCGCATCGGCGAGGTCGTGCGCGCCTCGGTCACGCTGAACACCTCGTCCGGCGACCTCGAGATCGGCATTGCCGAAGGCACCGCCGCCTGGCTCGACCTGAAGACCGGGCACGGGCGGGTGCGCAACTCGCTGGACGACGTCAGCGGGGCGCCGGCGAAGTCCGACGAGACCGTCGAAATCCGCGCGAACACCTCCTACGGCGAAATCACCATCCGCCGTTCCTGACCTGACTTCCTGAGGGGAATTCCCATGACCACGCCATCCCGATCGGCGATCACGGTGACCGGACTGCGCAGGTCGTTCGGCGACCACGTGGTGCTCGACGGCATCGATCTGAACGTGCCCAGCGGCACTGTCTTCTCCCTGCTCGGCGCGAACGGCGCGGGCAAGACCACCATGGTCAAGATCCTGTCCACCCTGATCAAGGCCGACGGCGGCAGCGCGAAGGTCGCGGGCCACGACATCGCCGCCGACCCCGACGCCGTCCGCGCCGCGATCGGCGTCACCGGCCAGTTCTCCGCGGTCGACAACCTGCTGACCGGCTACGAGAACCTGACCCTGATGGCCGACCTGCACCACCTCGGCCGTGCGGCGGGCCGGCGTCGGGCCGACGAGCTGCTCGAACAGTTCGACCTGGTCGAAGCGGGCAAGAAGACGGCGTCCACCTACTCCGGCGGCATGCGGCGGCGGCTCGACCTCGCGATGACCCTGGTCGGCTCACCGCAGGTGATCTTCCTGGACGAGCCGACCACCGGGCTGGACCCGCGCAGCCGTCGCGGCATGTGGCAGATCGTCCGGGAGCTGGTGGCCGGTGGCGTCACGATCTTCCTCACCACGCAGTACCTGGAGGAGGCGGACCAGCTCGCCGACCGGATCGCGGTGCTCGACCACGGGAAGATCGTCGCCGAAGGCACCCCGGAAGAGCTCAAGCGGCGCATCCCCGGCGGTCACGTGCGGCTGAAGTTCACCGACGCCCGTGAACTCGAATCCGCCGCTCGCGTCGTCGGCCAGGCGTCCCGCGACAGCGACGCGCTCGCCCTGACCGTGCCGCACGACGGCAGCCTCAAGTCGCTGAAGGCACTGCTGGACCGCCTCGACGCGGGCGCGGTCGAAGTCGACTCGCTGAGCGTCGACACCCCTGACCTGGACGACGTCTTCCTCGCCCTCACCGGCAAGCCCAAGAACGAGAAGGTGGCCACGCCATGAGCACCGTGTCCTACGCACTGACCGACTCGGCGACGATGATCCGCCGCAACCTCAAGCGCATGGTGCGGTACCCGTCGATGACGGTGATGCTCATGGTGATGCCGGTCGTCTTCCTGCTGCTGTTCGTCTTCGTCTTCGGCGGCACGCTCGGCGCGGGGATCGGTGGCGCCGCCGCCGGACGCGCGGAGTACGTCAACTACGTCACCCCCGCGATCATCCTGATGACGATCACCTCCGCTATCCAGGGCACCAGCATCTCGGTCGCCATGGACATGACCGAGGGAATCGTGGACCGGTTCCGCACCATGGCGATCGCCCGCGTCTCCGTCCTCACCGGGCACGTCGTCGGCAGCCTCATCCAGACGATGCTGAGCATCACGGCCGTGATCGGCGTCGCGCTGCTCGTCGGCTTCCGGCCGTCGGCGGACGTCGGCGGCTGGTTCGCCACCGTCGGTGTCCTGCTGCTGATGACGTTCGCCTTCGTCTGGCTGGCCGCCGCACTCGGCTTGGCCAGCAAGACCGTCGAGTCTTCGAGCAACGTCGGCCTGCCGCTGGTCCTGCTCCCGTTCCTCGGCAGCGGCTTCGTCCCGACCGACTCGATGCCGACCGCGCTGCGCTGGTTCGCCGAGTACCAGCCGTTCACCCCGCTCATCGAGACCCTGCGCGGCCTGCTGATGGGCACGCCGATCGGGAACAACGCCTTCATCGCGCTCGGCTGGTGCGTCGTCATCGGACTCGGCGGCTACCTCTGGTCGAAGAAGCTGTTCAACCGCGAATCCACCCGCTAGTCACCTGCTCTGGGGGAAGAAACCATGCCGCACCACGAGGTTCCGCCGCTCGACTCGCTACCCACCACCCGACCCGCGGGCTGTCCGTTCGACCCGCCCAGCGAGCTGGCCCGGATCCGTGCGGAGAGCCCGCTCACCAGGATGGTCTACCCGGACGGGCACGTCGGTTGGCTGGCCACCGGTCACGCCGTGTCCCGCGCGGTACTGGCCGACAGCCGGTTCACCTCCCGGTACGAGCTGATGCACTACCCGCTCCCGGGCGTCACCGAGCTGCCCCCGGCGCCGGTCGGCGACCTGACCGGGATCGACGCGCCCGAGCACACCCGCTACCGGAAGCTGTTGACCGGCAGGTTCACCGTCCGCCGGATGCGGGTGCTCACGGAACGCCTTGAGCAGATCACCGCCGAGCACCTCGACGCCATGGAAAGCCATGGCCCGTCGGTGGACCTGGTGCAGGCGTACGCCCACCCGGTCCCGGCGATGATGATCTGTGAACTGCTCGGCGTCCCGTACGCGGACCGCGAGACGTTCACCCGCCACGCGAGGGCGCTGACCGACCCGGACAACACTCCGGAGGAGATGTACGCGGCTTGGGGCGCGCTGGAGGAGTACGTGCGCGGGCTGGTGTCGGCCAAGCGCGCGAACCCGACCGACGACGTGCTCAGCGAACTGACCGCCACCGACCTGGACGACACGGAGATCGCGGGCCTCGGCTCGTTCCTGCTCGGCGCCGGGCTCGACACCACCGCCAACATGATCGCGCTGGGCGCCTTCGCCCTGTTGAGCCACCCGGACCAGCTCGCGGCCCTGCGCGCCGACCCGGACGGCATCGACCAGGCGGTGGAGGAACTGCTGCGCTACCTGACCATCACGCACACCGGCGCGCGGGCGGCGCTGGAGGACGTAGAGCTGGACGGCCACCTGATCAAGGCGGGCGAGACGGTCACCATCTCGGCGCAGGCCGCCAACCGCGACCCGGCGAAGTTCGCCGATCCGGACACGCTCGACCTGCGCCGGCAGGCCACCGGGCATCTCGGCTTCGGGCACGGCGTCCACCAGTGCCTCGGGCAGCAGTTGGCCCGGGTCGAGATGCGGGTCGCGTTCCCCGCGCTGTTCGCCCGCTTCCCGTCGCTGCGACTGGCCGTGCCGGACGAGGACGTCCCGCTGCGCCACGACGCGAGCATCTACGGCGTCCACCGACTTCCGGTCACCTGGGATCACCAGCACTGAGGCTCTGGCCCACCACCACCGAAGGAAATCCGATGACTCAAACGGTTCCCGTCCCGCAGGGCCTCCCCATGGACCGCGATGCCGGTCCCTTCGACCCACCCAGCGACATCACCCGGCTGCGTGAGGCACGCCCCGTCAGTCCCATGGTCTTCCCCGACGGTCACGAGGGCTGGCTCGTCACCGGGTACGACGCGGTCCGCAAGGTCATGGCCGACACCCGGTTCAGCTCACGCCAGGACATCGGCATCATCCACGTGCCGTACCCGACGCCCGGCATGCCCGAGCAGACCGAGCCGTCCCCGCAGATGCCGGGCCTGTTCATCTCCATGGACCCGCCGGACCACACCAGGTTGCGGCGCATGCTCACCGGCGCGTTCACCGTCAAGCGGATGAAGCAGCTGGAAGAGGGCATCGTCGAGATCGTCCAGCGGCAACTGGACGAGATGGCCCGCCTGACGCCGCCGATCGACCTGGTCAAGGAGTTCGCGCTGCCGGTGCCCTCGCTGGTGATCTGCGAACTGCTCGGTGTGCCTTATGCGGACCGCGAGACCTTCCAGTCGAACTCCTCCAAGTTCATGGAGAAGGACGTGAAGCTGGAGGACAAGATGGCCGCGTTCGGCGCGATGGTCGGGTACCTGGGCGAACTGGTCACGCGCAAGCGCGCCGAACCGGACGAGGACATGCTGTCCGACCTGGCCCGCAACGACGACCTCACCGTCGAGGAGTTGACCGGGATCGCCTTCCTGCTGCTGCTCGCGGGCCACGAGACCACCGCCAACATGCTGTCCCTCGGCACCTTCGCGCTGCTGGAGAACCCGTCGCAGGCGGCCGAGCTGCGGGCCGACCCGGACCTGATGCCGGGCGCGGTCGAGGAACTCATGCGCTACCTGTCCGTCGCCGACATCTTCTTCCGCTACGCCACGGAGGACATCGAACTCGGCGGTGAGACGATCCCCGAGGGGTCGACCGTCGTCGTCTCGCTGCTGGCCGCCAACCGCGATCCCCAGCGCTTCGAGAACCCCGACACCCTCGACGTCCACCGCACGGCTCGCGGTCACCTGGCGTTCGGGCACGGCATCCACCAGTGCCTCGGCCAGCAGTTGGCCCGCATCGAGATGCGCGCCGGTTTCGAAGGGCTGCTGCGCCGCTTCCCGACCCTGAAGCTCGCCATTCCCGCCGACGAGGTGAAGCTCCGGACCGACATGAACATCTACGGCGTCCACGAGCTGCCGGTGACCTGGACGGAAGCCGCCGGGTGACACCGTCGCCCGTCGAACCTGCTGACACGGGTTCGACGGGCGATGTCGTGCCTCAGTTGCCGCGGCCCCGGTCGTCCAGGACGAGAGGGGCGCGGCCCTTGACGCTGTAGCGGATGTGCGTGACGTCGGGGGTGTGCACGACCCTGGTCGGGGTCAGCTCGATGCCCTCCTTGACGCCGAGACCGAGGTCGGCGTCGAGCAGTCGCATCCCGGTGCCGAGCACGACCGGCACGACGTGCAGCTCCAGTTCGTCCAGCAGGCCGGCCGCCAGGATCTGCCGCACGAGCGTGCCGCCACCCGCGACCGCGACGTTCTTGCCGCCGGCCGCCGCCTTGGCCTGCTCCACCGCGCTCGTGATGCCGTCCGTGACGTAGGTGAAGCTGGTCCCGCCCTTGCGCTCCAGGGTCTGGCGCGGGCGGTGGGTCACTACGAAGACGGGGGCGCGGAACGGTGGCTCCTCGCCCCACGGCACCTCGCCGCCGTCGGCCATGCGACGTCCCATGACGTATGCGCCGGCGGCCTCGAACGTCTCCTGAATGATGTCGGAGTTGACGTCCCGCTCGCCGCCGGCGAAGCCCTGCCGTTCCCGCCACGCCATCGCGTTGATCACCCAGCGGGTGACGCGGTAGAACGCGGCGGCCTCCGCGGACTCCAGCCAGCCGTCGCCGCCCTCGTGGCGCGGTCCGGCGTAGAAGCCGTCGAGGGACACCGACATCTGCGCGGTCACCTTGGTCATCGTGTTCCTTCCTCCCGGCGGCCCCCGACGGGCTCGCTCGGGAGGGGATCGGAGCCGCCGGCCCGATTTCTACGTCGCCGGCGACTTCTTTTCGGCGGGTTGGTCGACGTCATCCGGTGGACGCGCAGCGCGCCGCGCGTAGCAGCAGGAACCGCTGCTCGGGGACGTTGCCGGCCAGCCGTGCGGCCTGGCGGAACGCCTCGCTCGCCTCCTTGAGGTCACCCGCCTGTTCGAGCAGGTGGGCGCGGACCGCGAACAGTCGGTGGTTGCCCGCCAGCACCCCCTGCTCCAGTTCCGCGACCGCCTCCAGGGCTGCTCGGGGGCCGTGCACCTCGCCTACGGCCACGGCCCGGTTCAGCGCGGCGACGGGGCTGGGCGCGAGGCGTTCCAGCACGTCGTACAGCGCGAGGATCTGCGGCCAGTCGGTGTCCTCGGCGGTGATCGCCTCGCAGTGCACGGCCGCGATCGCCGCCTGCACCTGGTACGGGCCGACGGCGTGGTCCGCAAGGCTGCGGGTCACCAGGTCGGCGCCCTCGGCGATCGCGGCCCGGTCCCACTTGGACCGGTCCTGTTCGGCCAGCGGGACCAGGATGCCGTCGGGTCCGGTGCGGGTCGCGGCGCGTGCCTCGGTCAGCAGCATCAGGGCGAGCAGGCCGGCGGTTTCACCGGCGTCGGGCAGCCGGCGGTGCAGCTCCTGCGTCAACCGCATCGCCTGTTCGGTGAGGTCCGGACGGCGCAGCGTGGGCCCGGCGCTGGCGCTGTAACCCTCGTTGAACAGCAGGTACAGCACGTGCAGGACGGTTCCGAGCGCTTTGTGATCGGGCGGCGGTTCGAACCGGGCGCCCACCTCGCGCAGCCGCTGCTTGGCGCGGGAGATCCGCTGGCCCATCGTCTTGTCGGGCACGAGGAACGCCGTGGCGATCTCGGTCGTGGTCAGCCCGGCGACGGCCCGCAGGGTGAGCGCCATCTGCGCGGACGGCGTCAGGGCGGGGTGGCAGCAGAGGAACAGGAGTTCCAGCAGGTCGTCCCGGACCGGCTCCGCGTCCGGCGGTGGGGCCAGCAGCTGGTCACGCGGCACGGCGTCGAACAGGGCCTGCTCGCGGCGCTCGCGTGCGGCGTCGGAACGCACTTGGTCGACGTAGCGGCGTGCGGCGACCGTGGTCAGCCAGCCCAGGGGGTGTTCCGGCACGCCGTCGCGCGACCACGTGGCGGCGGCGTCGATCAGCGCCTCCTGCACGGCGTCCTCGCACCGTGAGAAGTCGCGGTACCGGCGGACGAGGATGCCGAGGACCTGCGGTGTCAGCGTGCGCAGGAGGTGTTCGACCGGACCGCCGAAGGTCGCCGGACCGCTTGATGTCAAAGGTCGCCGCCGCCACGTTCCATCAGCGGCCACACCTCCAGGCCGCCGCCCAGACCCCGGCTGTAGCGCAATGCCGGGTACGACTCCGCGATCTCCACCGCGCGCTGTTCGCTGTCGACGTCGACCACGAAGTAGGAGCCGACGTGTTCCTTCGCCTCCAGGTAGGGGCCGTCGGTCACCACCGGCGCCTCCCCGACCACGCGCACCGACCGCGGCCGGTCCACCAGGCCTTGGGAGTCGACGAGCTCACCGGACTCCCGCAGGGCGGCGTTGAACCCGTCCACCTCGGCGACCAGCTTCGCGAACCCGTCCGCGTCGACGCTGTTCCACACCTCTTCGTTGCCGTAGATCAGCATCAGGTACTTCACGGCTGCCTCCTGTCCGTCCGGTTCGGATAGTCGATTCTGCCTGAGGCGCCATGTGCGTCGCCGGGGACGACGGCAAGTCCGTTCGTGTTGACGGCGCGATTGGCAACAGGAAACGCCGGCGCCACCCCCGCGCGCGGTGCGAAGGTGTGCCATGACCCATGAGGCGTTCGGCAGCGCGTTGCGCAGAAGGCGCATGGCGAAACGACTGTCACTCCAGGACCTGGCCACCGCGCTGCACTACAGCAAGGGCCAGCTCAGCAAGGTCGAGAACAACCTGAGCAGGCCGAGCTCGCAGTTGGTGCGGCTGGCCGACCGCGTGCTGGAGGCGGACGGGGCGCTGATCGCGCTGGCCGCGGCGCGCGAGGTGGCTCGGCCCGTGCGGAACAGCGCGGGGCAGGCGTCGATCGGCATCGCGGTGCGCCGCGCCGACGCCGAGGCCGCCGCCGAGAACGGGGACACGGAACTGGTGCTGCGACAGCAGTTCGACCTCCTCCGCGGCATGGGCAGGCACTCGCCGCCGGGCCTGGTGATCCACGGCGCCTCGGGTGTCCTGGAGCTGGTGAACAGCCTGCGCTCAGCGGCGCGCGAACCGGCCGCCCGGGCGCGACTCGACGTGTTGGCCGCCCGGTACGGCGAATACCTCGGCTGGATGGCGCAGGAGGCGGGCCACCCCGACCTCGCGTCGCAGTGGACCCGGTGGTCCGTGTCCGTCACCGACGACGACAGCCTGGCCGCCTACGCGTTGGTGCGCGAGGCGGAACTGGCCATGTACAACGGGGACGGCCGTCGGACGATCTCCCTGTCTCGGGCGGCGCGGCGGCACCCCGGCGCGGACGCGCGCATCCGCGGCCTCGCGTCGCACCGGATGGCGCAGGGCTACGCGATCAGCGGCGACTACGGCCGGTGCCGCACGGCGCTGGACGAGGCCGAGGAGTGGTTGGCGCGCCCGCACGCGTCCGGCCCGGCGAACCCCGTGCTCGGGTCCTCGACCGTGGCCGACCTCGGGCGCGCGGTCGCCGGCTGGTGCCTCTACGACCTCGGCCGGCCCCGGGCCGCGGCGGAGTCGCTGGAGTCGGCGCTGGCCCGCACACCCGATTCGGCGCGGCGGGCCCGTGCGCTCTACGGGGCCAGGCTCGCCCTGGCCCACGAGGCGGCGGGCGAACTGACCCGCATGTGCGAGGTCGCCGAGCAGGCGGTGGCCGACGCGGTGACGATCGACTCGGCGAGCGTCCGCGGCGAGCTGCGCACCTTGGCCCGGCGGGTGCTCCGCAGGAGGGGGCACCGCCCGGCACGCCGGTTGCACGTCGAACTCACCACGTCGCTGTCCCAGGGCGAACTGCTCGTCGAGTTTCCTGTTTCCACCCCACCACGGGACTGAGAAACACCAAAAAGGGTGATCACGAACGGAACAAGGGTGTTTGAATTGCCCGGTGGAACGGGAAGAGCACCGCCGGTGGCAGTTGGTCGAGCGGCGGACGGCGCACGTGACGCCGTGGTTCGAAGTGCTGGAGGACGACGTCGTCCGACCGGACGGCCTGGCGGACGTCTACCACCACGTAGTCGCACCGGAGTCGGTGACCGTGCTCGCGATCGACGAGCACGGTCAGGCCGCGGTCACCCGCCAATGGATCTACACCCACCAAGAGCGGCAGTGGCGGCTCCCCGCCGGCGCCGTCGACAAGACCGATGCCGACCCGGCCGCCGCGGCGGCGCGGGAACTCGCCGAGGAGACAGGCGTCCGCGCGGCGCGGTGGGAGCGGCTGGTCTCCGTCAACGGGGCCGACAGCTTCACCAACCACGTGGACCACGTCTTCCTGGCGACCGACCTGGTGCTCGGCGCGGCGCGGCAGGAGGGCGCGGAGGCGGATCTGGTCGTGCACTGGCTCCCCGTCGACAAGGTGCTGGCGCTGGTCGCCGAGGGCGAGATCCGGCACGCCGGCAGCGTGGGTGGGCTGCTGGCGTACGGCATGCGCCGAGACCACCCCACCGAACGGTAGTGGTGAGCCGACAGAGCGCGATGTGACAACTTCGCGCCCTGTGGCTACCCGTTCCTGTCCTGTCATGCCACTCGGAGCGGCCCGATAATCGGGGTATGCCGGTCACCGTCAAGGGCGGCTGACGTGGACCGCCGGGGAATCGCCAGACCCAGGCGGTCGCGGAGGCGGGACGCGACTTGATCAGTGGTTCGCTACCGGTGTTCGGCACGGACGAAGACCAGCGGGCCCAGGGTCTGCTGCCACTCGGTCAGTTCGTCCACCATCTGGCTGTCGGTGCGGCGCTTGATCGCCCGGTCCAGGGCGATCACGGCCGCGGCCACCGCCGCCGTGATCACCAGTGCGACCGCGTCGAAGGCGTACAGGGCGAACGGGGGCGAGGTGTGCAGGAGCGTCCCGGTCGCGATCAGGGCCGCGATACCGGCGGTCCACACCGGGAAGACGATCGGCACCGTGGAATGGCCGGAGGTCAGCCACGCGCGCCAGGGGAGGTCCCGTCTCGCGGCCAGGGCCACCTTCGTCTCGGCCAGGTCCAGGTAGACCTGCGTCACCTGTTGTTGGTGGAGGCGGGAACGGTACGGGGCCTGGTTCCTGGTCAGTACTTCGTGCAGTCGCACCGCGGCCCGGCGGATGTGGCCCGGTTCCGGGGACGGCGCCGGTGGCCATTCCTCGTCGCGCTGGATCTCCTCGTGCACCAGTCGGTGGATGTAAAAGGCCGCCAAAACGGCGACGAACGGCGTGAAGTAGAGAGCCCAAGGGCCCGCATCGATGGTGTACTGGATCGTGAAGATCGCCAACGCCGTGCACATGAGCGCCGGCACCACCCAATACTTGCGCATGTACTCGCGGTACAGCATGGTGCCGGTCCGGCGCTCCAATCGCGCGGTGGGGGGCAACAACCACAATTGCACGAGGAAGATCGCCGACGTCGCGATCATGAAGAACAGGGACAGGATCCCCGCCGCCAGGTAGGACGACCAGTCGCCGAGCACCGCGGCCAAGAGCGGCGGCAGTAGCACCGGCACGGCGGCCAGGGGAGTGGCCCGGAGCCACGTCCGCCGTCGTTTCACGGGCGGGCGTGGTCTCACCGGGCGGCTGGGCGGCAACCAACTCTCCAGCCGCGCGAGCAGCGCGTCCACGTCCTCGGACAGGTGCGCGGTGCGGAGGCGGGCGGCCTGGCGCATGGCCAGTTCGCCGATGTCGTCGGGTATCTCGGCACGTCCCGGCGGCGGGGTGTCCGCCAGGAGCAGGGGAACGACCTCCTTGCCGTCGGCCAGCGCGGTCCCGATCTCCCAGCGGACCCAGTCGGGCGGCTCGCGGTCGAACGTGTCGACCCACCCCGGGTGGATGACGGCCACCAGCACGTCGGCCGCCTTGAGCCTGGCCCGCAGTTCGTCCGGATAGCGGATGCCCGACTGCATGTGGTGGTCCACGAACACTTGATCGGGGCCGAAGTGCGCCGCCAGCCGGTCCGCGAGCGCGGCCACCGAAAACGAGTGGGTACCGTGCCGGTAGTTGATGAAGATGCCGCTCAAAGAAATCACTCCGTGAATGGCGACCGGAGGTGTCGCGATCGCCGCACACCTCTTGTTCCTTTTCTTCCCACTACTTGTCCGACGACTCCTCTTGCATTTATCTTCGTGCTGTGGACAACGTCGAAGCGACCCTGGCGGGAATCAACACCGAACTCGCCGGGCTGCACGCGCAGAGCAAGTTCCTCAACGAGGTGATCGACCGCCTGCACGCGGAGAACGAGCGGTTGCGCAACGCCGAGTCGAACCGCGCCCTGCAACCGGCGCTGCGCGAACTGGTCAAGCTCGCCGACGACTGGCGCAGCCGCCGCGGCGCGTTGACCGGCGCGGAGGACGCCGCCCGGCTGTGCGACGAGATCGTCGAGGACGTCACGCTCGTGCTGGAGCGCCAAGGGGTCGACGAGTTCCAGGCCGAGGTCGGCGCCGAGTTCGACCGCCGCGAGCAGCGGTCGGTCGGGACGCGACCGGTCGAGGAGCCCGACCTCGACGGCCGGATCGCCGAGGTGCGCCGTCCCGGGTACCGGGTCGACACCAAGGTCGTCCGGTTCGCCGAGGTCGTGGTCTTCAAGGTCACACCACCGCCGGCGCCGTGACCCAGCTCGCCACCAGCCACAACGCGAGCAGCACGGTGACGGCCACGGCGATCGCCAGCAGCGCCATCGAGACCTTGCGGCCGTTGGCGACCGCGGTCGGCACCTCCTCGCTCACACCTGCTCCTTCCGGTTGAGCAGCCACAGCAGCGGCGCGGCCGGGTCGTCGTTGACGACGGCGGCGTGCTCGGTCACCTCGACGGCGTCCTGGTAGCTGACCGCGAAGCAGGACACCGAGCCGAAGCGGTTGTCCAGCGAGGACAGCAGGTCCCGCTGTCCCACGGCGGCCAGCCACGCGCGGATCGCCTGGTCACGCTCGTCGCGGGTCGACCGGTCGAGCCCGGCGTACGGGTGGGTCGTGCCTGAGGGGTGGAGCAGCCCGTCGCACTTGGTCAGCACCAGCGCGAGCGGGACGTCGATCCGGTTGCCCCGGCGGGAGAAGCCCCGCTCCGCCAACGCCTCGACGAACCTCTCCAACACCTCCTTGGGCGCGGTGTTCGACGCGCTCACGCTGCCCAGCACCGCGCGGTCGGTGTCCGAGCGCACCTGGCGCAACGAGAACGGGTCCACGATGAGCACGACGCCCTTGGTGAACGCCAGGAACTGCGCGTCGGCCAGGTGGTCGACGCTCTCCACGTGCTCGCCCGCGGGGTCGTAGAGATAGAGCAGCCGACGCGCCCGGCTGCCGCTGCGACCGACGAACACGTTGTACGCGCGGGGTTTGACGGTCGCGGTCTTGAGCGCGCGGCTGGGGTCGAGGTGGACGCCCAGCTCGATGTTGCGCTCGAAGGACTCCTTTGCCCGCGGGTCGGCGAACTCGAAGCCGTCGTCGCGCAGCATCAGCCGTGACACCGCGCTGTGCATGAACACCGACTTGCCCGCTTTCGGGCCCGCGATCACCGTGATGTGCACGGTCGGCGCAGAGAGCCCCTTCGCGGGCAACTCGTGCCGGCAGGAGCCGCACTGCGCGCTCAGCTTGTTCTTGCCCAGCGCCAGCAGGGTCGGCAGCGTGTTGTGGCAGCGGCACGTCCGGCGCAGCACGCCCGCCGTGCCCGGCACCAGCTTCCGGTGGGCCGCACCGCACTCCGGCGCGGGGCACCGGTAGATCGGCCGCGTCACCCGCTCGTGGCAGGAGGGGCACTCCAGCGTGATGCCGCGCAGGAACAGCAGCCCGAACTCGGCCAGGCGCGCGCCTCCCGCCGTGAGGAGGGCGACGGCCACAAGGACCACCAGCAGCGCCAGGAAGACCAGCGACGTGAACGCCACGAAGGCCGAGGCGCCCACCGCGCCGCCGACGAGCCCCGCGGACGCCGCGACGGCGATCGGCACCGCCACCGCCACGTGCGCCGTCGAGTTCTCCCGCCACCGCCACACCCGGTCCACCAACGACGCCTGCGCCATCAGCACCGGGTCGTCCGACTTGCCCTTGACGACCTTGGACCACATCTGCTCGAAGGTCTTGACGAGCACCTTCCGGTAGTCCAGCAGCACCGGACCGGCGTAGTAGCTGCGGTACGCCGGGTCGGGCCCCTCCTCGGACGACTCCGGCGGCCCGATCCTCAGGTGCCCGATCCCGCCGTGCGGCGCGAAGCCCGCGAACGCGGCGGTGACGTACTCGACCAGGCCGATGAAGAGCGCCACGCCCACGCCGGCGAGGAAGACCGCGCCGAGCACGTACGGCGCCGCCGCCAAGGCCAGGCAGGCCAGCACCAGGAAGACGATCCCGGGCATGTCACCCCTTCCCTCGCCGGAACAGGGACAGCAGCCCGCGACGCTCGTGCCGCTTCCGCCACTCCTGCCACCACTTCGACCAGTTCGGCTTGGGCGCGGCCACGCCGAGCACATCCGCCATCGGCTGGAGCGACGAGCCGATCCCGTCCAGGTGCTTGGCCCGGCGCTTGCGCAGGGCGTCGGCGAGGACGTCGTCGACGAGCGCGTCCCTGGTCTTGGGGTCCGCCAGCCCGCGCCACGCGACGACCACCCCGGCCACCTTGTGCGGCTTCGCGGCGGCGAGGCTCCCGCGCGCCGCCTCCTTGTAGGCGGGCAGGAACACCGGCCCGTGCTCCGCCAGCGCCAGGTCGAGCAGGTCGCGGTGCAGCTTGTGGTCCGCGCGCAGCATGAACGACGCGACGGAGGCCAGCAGCCTGCCGCCCACCTCGTTCCGCAGGGACGCCGCCGTCGCGATGCTCGTCAGCACGGCCGCCTCGCTGCCGGGCCTGGGCGTGGCATCGTGGAAGTACGCGGCGCTCTCGGCCGCTTTCAGCCCGTCCCGGTCGCTGGGCCGCAGGCGGGCCGAGAGCGGGGACCGCAGCAGCGCCTCCAGGAGCCTGCTCTCGTCGCGGCTCAACTTCGCCCGGCCCGCGTGGTCGAGCGACTGCGCCACGATCCGCGTGCCCAGCCCGCTGTCGACCAGGACCTCCTCGGGGACGTGCCGCAGCAGCCGGATCGCGTCCTCCGTGGACGGGTCCGCCGGCCACAGGACGGGGCCGAGTTGCCGCCAGTCCGCCTGGCGCGCGTCGACCATGACTTTCACCTTGTCGAGCGCGCCGTGCCGGGCCAGCACCAGGTCGGTGAGCAGCTTGATCCGGTCGGCGCCCCGGCCCGCGAGCAGCCGGGCCGCGTCCGGGGGCAGCGCCGCGGCCAGCCGGGCCGTCTCCCGAGCGTCGACGAGCCTGCGCTCCAGCACCCGGACCAGGGCGTCGACCAGATCCCGCTGCTCGGCCACCCGCTCCACCAGCGCGGGGTCCGCCGTTTCGGTGAGCGAGGGCAGCACGACGTTCTCGGCGACGTCGTCCAGGTCCGCCGGCGTCAACTGCGGCAGCCACAGCCGTTCCCGGTCGCGCAGCGCCGCGATGAAGTAGGCGCCGAACAGCTTCGACGGCACGGGCTCACCCGTGTGCCGCGCCGTGCGCAGGACTTCCGACCACCCGGCCACGTCCACCGGCCCGCCGCTGTCCTGCACCTCGTCCGCTATCCGCTCCCATGCGTGGGCCGGCAGGCACCGCCGCATCCGGTCCACGGCCAGTCGCACGGCGGCGAGCAGCAGCGCCTGGTCCGCCGGAGCCTGGACCGGCAGGTCGAACGCCATCTCCAGCAGCACCGCGAACGCGTCGAGTTCCGCCGCGGTGAGGTCCGGGTCCGCCCGCGCGGCGAGGGCCAGCGCGTCCGCCACCGCGTCGCGGTCCCACAACTGCGCGAGCGCCGAGGCGTACCGCGTGCTGTCGGCGTCGCGCGGCTGGTCGGTGGTCAGGTCGATCGCGGTGAAGTCGCCGTAGGTGGGCAGCCGCACGTCCGGTGTCGTGCAGCTCACCAGCGCGGTCGACTCCTCGGGCCGAGCCGTGTAGGTGGTGAACGAGACGCGCAGCCCCAACGGACGCGGCAGCGACCGGCAGGTGGCGGCGAGCCACAGCGCGGCGGACCGGTCGTCCGGCACCACCAGCACGACCCGGCCCCGACCGGACACCAGCGCCCGCTGCGTCGCGCCGAGCACTCGTTCCAGCGCCGCTGTCGCGCCACGGCGGCCCAGGAACCGGCGCGTGCCGTCCGGGTCCGTCTCGTCGCCGGGTGCGAGCGAGGTCAGCTCGGGCAGCGCGGTGCCGGCGACCCTGGTGTGCGTCCAAGCCGGGCTGCGCCACAGGTCGATCGGCAGCACGTCGCCGAGTTCGCGCCGCACGTCGTCGAAGAGCAGGGCGTGGGCGAAGTAGTTGCCCATCCGGCCGGTGAAGTCGGCGCCCGCGTACCGGCTCTGGAACAGCGCCGCCCCGTCGCCGGACGCCACGTAGCCGAACGCGATGGGGAAACCGCTGAGGTCGCGGTCGTCCAGGCGTCCCACCAGGCCGGGGCCGACCTCGTACGCGCTGGCGCGCACCGCGAGTTCGGTGAGCGGGCGCGGTGCGCCGGGGGTCATCGCGCTGACCTGGAAGCCCTGGATGCCCTCCAGGCCGTCCTCGCAGGAGGTGTAGTGCAGTTGGCGGACCGCCATCACTTCCCCTTCGTCTTGATCGCCCCGAATCGGGCCAGCAACCACAACATCGGGTCCTCCAAGCGGTAGGGGTGCACGCCGGTGGGCGACAAGCGGGTGCCGCTGACCGGCGCCGCGCCGAGCGCGGACATCCCGAAGTACCGGTAGGTCCGGAACGTGTTGGCCACCGTGCGGTCGAAGGCGGGGTCGTAGTAGCGGTCGAGCCAGCCGCGGACCTCCTCGTGGACATCACGGCCGTCGTGCTCGTCGTAGACGCCGTCGTGCCGGGACGGTTGGCGCAGCGGCGATTCCGCGCCGAACATGTCGCGCAGCAGGTCGACCTTGGTGAGCGCGATGGCGAGCGGCGTGCGCAGCCGCGTGCCCGCCGCGCCACGGCTGCGCTCGCGCAGGAGTTCGCCGAGCCGGTTGACCACGTGGAGCTGTTCGGTGAAGCCGGTCTTCGAGGTGGCGCCGACCAGGTTGCGGACCTCGGGCATCTGGAGCGGGTCGAGCAGCAGGATGATCCCCTCGGCGGCGTCCAGGTAGCTGACGAGCTGGTCCATCGCCTGCGCGCGGGCGACGTCCTCGCCCGCGGTGTCGTAGAAGACCGTGACCACGGGTGCGATCCGCGTGGGGCCGATCCGCCGCTGCTGTTGGAAGCGGAGGCTGAACATCAGCGGCTCCGGGGTGGAGCGCAGCGCCGACGGCGTCTGCTGCACCGGACGGCCGTCCTCGAAGAGCGGCTTGGCGAAGTCGCGCGTGTAGCGCACCCGGGACGCCTCGCCCAGCAGGTCGAGCGACATGCCGGTGAACCGCGCGCTGACCTCGCCGCGCTGGAACTCGTGCACGAGCACGCCGACCCACGTGCTCTTGCCGGAGTCCGACGACCCGATCACCGCGATGTTGCGACCGCCGCTGTCGACGTACTCGCGCAGCAGGTCGCGCCCGCAGTCGGGACAGACCCGGCGTCCCTGCGGCTGGTTGCCGTGCGGGCAGCGGCCCTTCTTCAGGTCGCGCTCGCGGAACCGGGTGGCCTGGCCCGCGCAGCGCTCGCCGCAGCTCATCTGGAGATCGGCGCGGCGGTGCGTGGTCCAGCAGTACGGGCACTTCGTGGTCGCCATCAGGCTCCTCGCACGATGAGGTGGTCCGATCGCACCGGGACGAGCACGACGCGATCGTCGAGGGAGAACGCCCGCAGGTGCACGGGCCGGCGCAGGTGGCGCGGGACCGCGAAGTCCCGGCCGGCCGCGGCGCCGTCCCCGTCCACGCGGAGCAGCACCTCGCCGTCGTCGCGGTCCATCGGCCGGATGCCGGACTTGCCCACCAGGACGACGCTCGACGGCTGCTCGTCGCCCTCCACGGTGAGCACCCACCGGCGGCGGGGGAAGACCCCGGCGCGGTGCACCGAGTAGCGCGCGGTGCGCCTGGTCGACTCCCGGCGCAGGACGAGCGGGCCGAAGCTCGGCACGCCGTCGACGGTCTGCGCGGTGCACACGCCGAACCAGTGGTCGCCCTCGGACACCGGGACGGCGACGCCGCGGCTGTCGTAGCCGACCTTGGTGACGTCCAGGAACGAAGCCAGGGGATCGGTCGGGCCGGCGGGTTCGGCCGACTTGCGCCAGACCACGCGCGCCGCCGTCGCACCCCGCGGCCACTCCCAGGTGACCCGCACCGTCGTGCCCAGCCGGTCCAGCCGCAGGGTGGACACCGCGGCGTGCCGCGCGTCCACCACGAACGGCGTGCCGATCGCGGCGAGTTCGCCGAGCACCGTGACGGGGACGAGGGTCTGCCGCTTGCCGGGCGTGGACAGCCGCCCCCGCAGCACTCCCCGCCCGGTGAGCGTCCCGGCGGGCACCGGGGCGCCGTGCCGGCGTGCCTGGTGCGCGGACACCACGCCGGGCTCGGGCGGATCGTCGCCGGGCCGGAGCTCCAGCAGCTCGACGTCGCCCCGAGCCGGCGGGGTCCACCGCGCGACCAGGTCGTCCCGGTCGAACTCGGCGACCAGGTCGGTGACCCCGACGGGCACCTCCTGGCAGCTCGCGGTCGCCACCACGCCGAGGCTGAGCGGGGCCGACCCGTCGGGCAGGCGGTAGCGCGCTCGGACCCGGTAGTCGTAGGTCTCGCCGGGGCGGACGTCGTGGTCGACGAACGAGGACGAGTGCGCCTCGCCGACCGCCACGCCGGACCGGGTGACCAGCGCGCCGACCGCGCCCTCCGGCAGCCGCCACCGGCCCGACACCGCGTCGGAACCGCCGCGCAGCACCAGGTCGAGCACTTCACCGAGGACGGTGACCGGTCCGGTGCGCGCCGCCCGCGCCGAGGGGTTGCCGTCCCGGAGCGCGTGCACGGCGTACACCAGCGCCGTCCCGTTCGGCGGGTCCGGGTCGACCAGCTCCCCGGCCGCGATGTCCTCGCCCAGCACGGTGTCGCCACGGCTGACCCGGTAGGTGACGCGGCCGGCGGTCGCGCTGCTCGGTTCCCACGTGACGACGACCCGGCCGTCGCGCACCTCGGCCCGCGCGGTCGGCGGCGCGGCCGGGCGGCATCGCTCCAGCGCGGTGTCGATCCCGTCGTCGGCCAGCACCGCGCGGACCCGGTGGTAGCCCGCCACGGCCGCCTCGACGTCGGTCCGCTCCAGCTCGCGGCAGCGGGCGACTTCCGCGTCGAGCTCGGCCAACTGCCGCTCCAGCGCGGTCCGCCGCCGCGACCACTCGTCCGGCAGTGAGGGCTGCTGCTGGAGGACGGTCAGCGCGGTCCGCAGCCGCAGGTCGCGCACCGCCTGCTGGTAGTGCTCCTGCCAGCTCGGCTCCGCCGGAACGGTGGTGAACCGGCGGTCGCACCACACCGCGTAGGCCACCGCGGCCGGGTCCGCGTCGATCCCCACGGCGCGCAGTCGGTCCGCCACCGCCCGCGCGGCCTCGACCGCTTCGGCGTACCCGTAGGCCGCCCGGTCGAGCAGGTGGCTCACCACCTCGTGGCGCAGCACCCCGACCAGGTCGTCCAGCCACCCGTGCACCAGCCGCAGGAGGGTGGTCTCCGCGTTGCTGTCGGACGACCGCGACACCCGCAGCTTCTCGCGCCGCGCCGCGAGGTGCCGTTCGGTGGTGCGCAGGCCGCCGAGCCCGGCCAGGTAGTTCCACAGCGACTCGTGCCCGAGCTGCGCCAGGTGGCCCCGTGCTTCGGCCCACTGGCCGGGTTCGAGGTGCCGCGGCAGCTCCACCGGCTCCCGCTCGTCGGCGCCGTGCTCGCGCAGGGCGGCCACGATCGCGCTGCGCGGCACCTTCAACGCGCGGGCCTGCGCGTTCACCTCGGCGAGCGGCAGACCGGGTGCGCCGTGCAGCCGCGACTCGATGGTGGCGGCCAGCTTGCGCCGCCGCTCCTCGACCCACGCGCGGTGCGCCTCGCGCCGGTCGCGGTCCAGCAGCGTCTCGGACGCCGCCTCGTGCTGCCCGCGCAGGATGTCGACGGCCCGGCGGAAACCGCGGTACTGCTGCTGGGTGAACTGCCGGCCGACCTCCGCCAGCGCGGTCTCGATCGTGCCCCGGTCGGTCACTTCGTGGGGCAGCAGGTAGACGCGGAACAGGTCCTCGTCCGGGCTCAAGCCGTCCTGCACCGGCTTGAGCACCTCGGCCACGAACCGGTTCGCGTCGAACCGCCAACCGGTCACCGCTGGAGGGCGGGCAGCGGCGCCCGCTTGACCTCTTCCGGCACCAAGCCGCTGATCTTGGCTTCGAGCGTGATCTCCTCGCCGTTGCCCGCGACCGCGGTGACGTGCAGGATGCCGTCCGCCCCGAGGTTGCACGACACCTCCAGCGGCTGCCCGGCAGGCCCCGGCGGCAGGTTCTTCAGCGTGCCCTCGACCAGCTTCAGGTTGTCCTCCAGCTCGATGCTCAACACGTCCGTGGTGGACTCGTAGACCGAGATGTCCACCTCCTGCTGCCGGTCCTCCACGGTGCGGAAGGTGTCGTGCGGACGTGCCGGGATCTCGTCGTTCGGCTTGATCAACCACGCCACGACGAGGTCGCTGTCGCGCTTGCGGCCGTCCCGGACCACCGCGATGCCGTAGCCCTTGGACGTCACGTTGACGATCTTGGGCAAAGCCGTGCCGCCGGGCAGGCCCCGGGCCGCCGCCGCGGGGTCGCCGCTGGTCTCCGCGATGCTGTTGACCGCGAACAGGGCCGCGCCCTTGGCCACGATCTGGTCGGGGTCGGCGAGCTGCGGCGTCGGCAGGTCGGGGAACTCGCGGGCCAGCCCTTCCTTCACCGCGGGCGAGTGCGACATGCCGCCGACGAGCAGGAACTCGTCGATCCGGTCCACGCCCTTCTCGTGGGCGTGCCGGAGCACGTCCTTGGTGAAGTCCAGGGTCTTGCCGATGAGGTCGGCGGTCGCCTCCTCGTACTCCGCGCGGGTGATCTCGATCTTGGCCCGCAGGCCGTCGGCGATCACCGTGCTGCTGTAGCCGTCCCGCCGGCTGAGCGCCTTCTTGGCCTCCTCCGCCAGCAGCTCGATCGAGCCCGCCGCGTCCAGGTCCGTGCGCGGGTCGGAGCCGGGGTGCTGCTCGGAGAACTTGGCGCACACCAGTTCCACGATCCGCGCGTCCCACTCGGCGCCGCCGAGGTGGTGGTCGCCGCCGGTGGCCACCACCCGGATCTCGTCCGCCGACACCTTGATGATCGTGACGTCGAACGTGCCGCCGCCCAGGTCGTAGACGAGCACGGAGCGCTCGCCGCCGGACGAGATGAGCCCGTACGCGATGGCCGCCGCGGTCGGCTCGTTGATGATGTTGACGACTTCGAGGCCGGCCATCTCGCCCGCGTCCCGGGTGGCCTGGCGCTCGGCCGCGCCGAAGTACGCGGGCACGGTGATCACGACGTCGGCCAGCGGGCCGTCCGCCGGGACCTCCAGGCCGAGCACGGCGAGCGCGTCCTCGACCACCTGGCGCAGGATGATCGCGGAGACCTGCTGCGGGTAGAGCTGCCTGCCGTCGACGTCGGTGGTGTAGCCCTCCTCGCCCATGTGCCGCTTGATGAGCGAGACGACCCGGCTCTGCTCGTTCTTCAACTCGTTCTTGGCGAACTTGCCGACCGTGACGTTGCCGCTGTGCTCGAAGAACACCACGGAAGGCGTGGTGAGGTCGCCCTCCTGGTTGGGCAGCACCGACACCCGTTGGTTCTCGTCCAGCGAGGCGACGCAGGAGTACGTGGTGCCCAGGTCGATGCCGAGCACAGGACGACGGGTCATGGATTGTTGTCCTTCTTGGTGGGTGGTGTGCGGTCGAGGAAGTCGAGGGACATCGACCGGTGCGCGGGCGGGCTCCCGCTGTCGCTGTCGCCGTCGCCGTCGCCGTGGGTGGTCGCGGTGTCCGGTCCGCCGGTGCCTTGCCCGGAAATGTCCTTGCCGGTGGTGTCGTGGCCGGTGGCCCCGATACCGGTCGCGCTGTCGCGGAGCTTCCGGGTGAGGTCCCGGTGGTCGATCGGCTGTCGCGCCTCGACCCGTTGCCGCGCGGGCCGCCCCTTCACGCCCACCGGGCCGCGTTCGCGGTACCGCAGGAAGGCGATCAGCGCGATCGCCAACGCCGCGGCGAGAGCGGCGGCCAGCACCGGTGTCCACGGGAACGCCCCGGCCTCGGGCTGCGGCAACGCCGTGATCGGGACGCCGCAGGCACTCGCCACGATGTCGTACAGCCTGCGCAACAGGCTCGACTGCTCGCCCGTGAAGTAGTCCTGCTCCGCCCGGGGGCCGGTGACGGCCGCGAGGTTGGCGTCGCCGCCGGGCGGCAGGTCGATGCCCACCGCGACGATCCGCGTGCCCGCGGCCTTGAGCCGGTCCGCCGTCCCGGCCGCCACCGCGAGCGGGTCCTCGGGACCTTCCTGGGGCGGGTCGCCGTACGCGGTCGGCATGCCGTCGGTGATCAGCACGGCCACGTCGACGCCGTGCGACCCGGCCGCCGCCAGCGCCGCGTCCCAGTTCGTCGCGCCGCCGGTGCTGTCACCGGTGTCGAGTCGGTCGACGTCGTCCTTGAGCCCGCGCCTGAGGTCGGCGTCGGAAACGTCCACATCGGACTGGACGATGCGCGCCGTGGTGCCGAACCCGATCACCGTGACCTTGGACGGCTTGTCGCGCAGGGCGTCGATCACATTCCTCGTGGCCTCGCGCACTTCGCCGAAGCGGCTGCCCATGGAGTCCGACTGGTCGACCAGCAGGCCGAGTTCCATCGGGCACCGCGCGGGCCACGGCGGGTTCACGACGTCCTGCGCGGCCACCGTCGGAGGGGTGAGGAACGCCGCGGCGGCGAGCACCGCGAAAACGCGGCCGAACACTCTGGTTCCCCACTTCAACGGACGTTCTCTTCCTGTGCGGAGCGGTGCGCCAGGCAATCGCGTGGTCGAGGAGCGAGTCGAGGAGTGATCGGTAATGGTTACCACAGCGCAGGGTCGGTTGTTCAACACCTTGTCGCATAAGTGCTTTGGTCAATCCGCAATTCTGCGGTGCGCGGAAGGACCCTCGTATTTCTTCGGTGGTGCGGGGACGCTCGACTCGGATATCAGCGCGCGCAGTCGGGCCGTCTTCTCCGACGTCGTCTCGATGACCGCTCGCCCGCGCCGGCGGTGGAGCCGGTAGACCGACTCCAGCGCGCCGAGTTGGAACGCGACGGCGAGCACCACGCCGGCCGCGCACCAGAGCGGCGCCGACCAGTGCGACAAGCCGCTCGACCAGTAGACGGGCAAGGCCGACACGGAGGCGCCCACGGTGGCCCCGGCCAGCAGCGTGTGCAGGGAGGTGAGCCAGGGCGCCGTGGCGCGGAACCAGGTGATTCGACGCCTGGCCGACAGCTCCCGCAACCCGGCCACCGCCTCTTCGACCCGGTCGAGGGCGAAGTTGCCCTGATCGCGCTGCGTCCGGTTGAGCGGGGGCGTGAAGTGGGAGATGTGCTCGGCCGCCGTGTTGATCGCACGTCGCACGGTCGTCGGGTCGGCCTCCACCCCGGGCTGGGGCCAGTCGAGCCCGGAGCGGAGCTTGCGCAGCCCCGGCACGCCGCCGCCGATGATCAGGAGGACCACGACCGCCACCAGGAGCATCCGTCCGTTGGCGCTGAGCTCCGGAATGGTGAGCAGGACGAACAACCCGACCGAGCAGGCCATCAGCGCGAGGATGACGTCGAGCTTGAGGTCGCGCGGCAACGCGGTGTACTCGCGGTCGAGTCGGTCCAGGTACCGGTAGCCCCAGCTGTTCGCGGCAGCCACCAACGAGATCACGAACAGCACCAGGACTCCGGCCACGGCCGCCGCGGTGAGCCAAGCCGGCTGGTCGACAGTCGACGCGAACACCGTGGACGCCGCGAACGGGATCAGCGCGCCCACCAACCACGTGATCGCCGGCAGGACCGGGTGGCGGGGCCGGGGCAGCGGGGGCGTCGCCTTCTCGGGCAGCGATACAGGGGACAGGTAGGCCTCGACCTCCTGGATGAGCAGGCGCACGTCGCGTTCCCAGTGCCCGAAGTCGATGCGGCGCAACTGCTTGAGCGCGAACGGCCTGATGTCCTCGGGCAGCGCGTCGAGGCTCGGCAGGCCCGCCTTGTCGATCAGCACCGGGAGGACGTGCTTGCCGTCGTCCAACGCGGTGCGGATCTCGTCGCGCACCCAGTCGACCCCGGACCGGCCCATCCGGTCTTCGAGGTCGCGCAGCCACCCCCGGTGCAGCACGACGATGAGCAGCTCGGCATCGCGGAGCTTCACGCGCAGCGCGTCCGGGTAGTGCTCGCCCGCCCGGATGCCGGTGTCCAGGAAGACCTGGTTCGCGCCGAAGTGGCGGCGGAGCCGCTCGGTGATCGCCTCGACCACCTGGACGTGGGGCAGCCGGTCGAACCCGCCGTCCTGCGACCCGTTCTGCCGGTAGTTCACGAAGATGGCCTCACCCGGCACGGCAAGCCCCCTTCAGCCCACTCGACGACCCGCCCGGTGCGGACACACCCCCCAGGTGTCCCACACCGCATTGTGGCGGGGGACCGAGGTGCCACGACAGGTCAGGAACCTGACACCGCTTGCCACCCCTGTGCGGGGGTGAATGGCGCGACCGCGGCGGAGCGACCGCGCCATTCACCGTCAGCGGTCAGGCGGACAGCAGCATCAACAGGTGGACGAACAGGTGCGGCTCCATGGTCGTTCTCCTTCTCTGACGGCGGCGACCGGTGGGGAAACGTGAAACCCCGGATCAGCCCGCGATCACCACTGCCGGTCTTCGAGGGCGGAGGTGATGTCCCGTAGGACGTGCAGGTAGTCGGAGTCCTCGAAGATGGAGAGGGACTGGATCGCGCGGTCCAGGTGTTCGGCTGCCAGTGCCTTTCCCTGCTTGATGACCGGCTCGGAGCCCAGGAGCGCCACCAGGTCCGCCTGCTCCGTCGACGTGACCGCGCCGGACGAGAAGTAGCGCTGGAGGAGTTCACGTTCGCCGTCCGTGCCCTGCTCGTTCGCGATCACGACCGGCAGGGAGGCGCGGCAGGAGCGGACGTCGCTGAGCGGGTCCTTGCCGGCGGTGTCGAGGGTTCCCACGTAGGCCAGGACGTCGTCCTGCATCTGGAACGCCATCCCCAGGTTCTCGCCGAACGTGCGCAGTTGCGCGCGTTGCACGGGAGTGGCGCCGGCCAGCACCGCGCCCAGTTCGGTGCACAGCCTGATGTACGACGCGGACTTCAGGTAGATGACGCGGCGGTAGGTCTTCCACGTCAGGTCCGCCGTCCTGGTGGCTTCCGATTCGCAGGCCTGGCCCAGGCACAGCTCGTGGCCGACCTCGGCGATCGCCTTCACGGCTTCCACGGTCGCGTACGGGTCCGAGTGGGAATCCGTGACGGCGCGGAACAGCGCGAAGAACAACGCGTCACCGGCCAGGATCGCGGTGTCGGTGCCGTAGCGGTGCCAGACGGACGCACGGCCGCGGCGGATTTCGTCGCGGTCGATGATGTCGTCGTGGATGAGGCTCGCGGTGTGGCCGACTTCGAGGCCGACGGCCACGTTCAGGACTTCGCGGGGATCGCGTCCGCAGAGGGCGACGGACGCCGCGAAAAGGGTGGGGCGAACGAGCTTCCCGGCCGGGAAGCAGGCGTAGCGCATCGTCTCGACCAGCAGATCTCCCCCTTCCGAGGGAAGCGCCTGCAAGAACGAGTCCAGCGCATCGGTTACATTCGCAGCCAGCTCTAAGTATGCTGTGTTGGCGATGGTCTTCATCATGCCTCCTCCTGGCCTTGACCAAATCTCAACGGTGACCTCGCGGTCATCTCTAATTCCCCACGCCGCGTAGTGGCCGTAGTTCGACGTGCACGCGGCCCGCGACCGAGCCAAGAGGCGCGTAGCTGTGACGAAAATGCATTTTTCCCACCGGCGCGATGCGCGCTTGGGAGAGCAGGGTCCGATAGACCATCTTCACCTGGTGTCCGGCCAGTAGTCCGCCCACGCAGACATGTGCGCCCACACCGAAAGGCGAGAAGATTCCGGGCCTCGAACGGTGCTCGGACCGATCCGGCGAGAACCGGTCCGGATCGAACACCGCCGGTTGCGTCCACGCCTCCGGGTGACGTGCCGGCGGTCCGAGCAATGCGAAGACCAACGTTCCGGCGGGAATCTCGTGACCGCCCAGTTCCGTGTCCACGAGGTTGCGCCGCATCACGTGCGAACTCACCGGGAAGAGCCGCATGGTCTCGTTCCAGACGCGTTCGGTCTTCTCCATGCGAGCCAGGACCTGGACGCTCGGCTCACCCGACGAAGCGTCCAACGCCTCCTCCCGCAACTGCTCCTGCCAGTCGGGGTGGTGCGAAAGGACGTGCGCCATGCTGCTCATCGACAGCGTGTTCGTGTCGAAGGCGGCGAGCATGGTCGAGATGAACGTCCGCGCGAGCGTTTCGTCGTCGGTCCACTCGATCTCGCCCCTGGCCCGGCAGAACCGGCTGAAGAGGTCCGTGCCCTCGGGGTTCGGATTCTCGGCGATGCGCTTCGTCAGCGAACGCAACAGGCCGCGGTACGACTTGAGCATCCGGGATCGGACCGCGCCGAGCGGAATACCCACGGCGGGCGTGAAGCTGGCCAGCCAGAGGCCGCGGATCGTGCGGTCCAACTGCTCGGCCTCACGCGGATCCTCCACACCCATGAAGATGAGCGCGGAAATGCGCACCAAGAGCTTTCGGATGGCGGCCTTGGCCTCGATCCGGCCACGCCCGACCCAGCCCGCGACCTCTTCCTCCACCAGCTTCTGGCAACTCCGCGCATACGATTCCAGCGCGTCGGGGGCGAACGCCGGGGACAACAGGCGCCGCACGTCGCGGTGCGGTACTTCGTCGAGGGTGAGAATCCCGTCCCAGCCCTCGATGGAGTCGTCCATGCCGGAGAGGTAATAGCCCCAGGCAACTCCGGACGACCAGCACTTGTCCCGGTTCCGGCCGACGCGGGAAACCAGGTCCGGGTCCGCGACGCACACGATCGGATCGACGCCGAACATGTGCCGGTATACCGGCCCGAATCGCTCGACCTGCTCCCGGAGGTGGTCGTCGCCGCGACGGACCCAACCGGCCACGTTGCGGTATCCCGCGAACGCCCCGGATTCACCGGGCAGGTGGTCGAGTCGGTTGGCCAGCGGTATTCGGCCGATGCGTCGGATCGGCGCGCCGACATCCGGCAGGGCCGCACTGACCAGGTCGCTCTTCATCGGTACCTTCCTTGCCGGCCGAGGCGGTGGGCGCTCGCCGACCGTGAAATGTGGACTTGGCTCAGCTCACGCGGCGCGGGCGAAGGTGAAGACACGGTTCTTGGCCAGGAAGGAGAGCGCCGGGAGCGAGGTGATGGCGGTCAAGGCGAACAGCGCGAGCAACGCCGCGGTGCCGGCCGCCTGCGGCATGTCCCGGAAGCCGTACGACACCACCAGACCAAGGGCGGTGAGCACGAAGTTCCGGTAGACGAAGAAGCTCTTCATCTTCCGCATGAAGTACTCGGCGTCGCGCCACCTGGACATGAACATCGCGGTCTCGACCAGGTTCAGGAGCACGCCGGGGAGCACGAAGGCGAACGCGAGGTCGTCGACGACCAGCCAGGCGGCGAGCGCCGCGATGATCAGCGAGGTCACGAAGGGGACGCGGGACGCGTAGGTCTTGCCGAACCGGACGACGAGCGTCCGCTTGTTCCCGGCCTTGTCCTCGTCGTAGTCCAGCATCTCCTGGATGTGCAGGCTGCCGAACCAGATCGTGCCGAGGATCAGCGATTCGACCAGCACGGTCTCGCTGACGAAGCCGAGCAGGTTCCAGTTGGTCGCGTCGGCGGTCGCGGGTGATGCGCCCAGCCTCAGCGCGAGGTACGCGGAGCACACCAGGATCGGGCCGAACGAGATGAAGTTCGAGAACTCGCCGAGTCCGATGTAGGACAGCTTCAGCTTCGAGTTGTACCCGAACATGAAGAACATGCCGGCCGCCACGCACAACAGGAACCGCCACCCGACGAAGTGGATGATCCCGCCCAGGACGACCACGTAGACGGCCAGCAACGTGTAGAAGAAGCGCCACACCTGCGGCACGGTCAGCAACCGGCCGGTCAGCACACCGCTGCCGCCGGAGAACAGCGTGGGTGGCTGCGCGACCTCCGAATAGACGTTCTGCCGGTAATTGGAGTAGTCCTTCAACTCATCCCACACCTCCATCACGGCGTGTTGGATGAACGCGGCGCCAACGACGAGTGACGCCAGGCCGACGTGGGAGTAACCCTCGGACCAGGCCTGGAGAATGCCGACCATCACCGCGAGCGTGCTGGCGATCGTCCAGTGCGGGCGGACCAACCTGAAGTACGCCATCGGATGCTTAAAGCCCGCCATCGAACGACACCCTTCCGGACTGGTTCTTCTGCGCGACGATGAAGATCTCGGTCGGCTCTTCGGACACCTCGATGACGGACGCGTCCTCGGCCCCGAGCAACTGGGTGATCTCGTCGGCGATCTGCTTGGGGCGCTCGGCGTCGATCGTCCCCGTTTCGTAGGAGAACATTCCCTGGACGGCCCGGGGCTCGCCGCGTTCGCCCATGTGGATGTACCCGTTGGAAACGGAGTAGATGAGAATTCCGCCCTCCTTGACGAGGGCCACCGACTTCCGCACGCACGACTGGAGGTCGATCGACGTGCTGTTGAGCGTCCGCAAGGAGAAGAAGAGGTCGTACTCGGCGGATTCGGCTTTCCAGTCCTCGAACGAGCCGACGAAGCTGCGGACGTTCCGGTACCCGCTGAGCTGCTGGGCGACCTGCCGGATCGCCTCGGAGCTGATGTCCAGCAGGTCGATGTTCAGGTTCCGGTTCTCGAAGAGCTGGCGCACCTCGCGCCCGTCGTTGACGCCGACGCCGAGCACGGTCGCCTCCGGTGCGAGCGAGGTCGCGAACGGCGCGATCTTCTTGTACCAGGTGTCCTGGTAGAGCGCGCGGAGGTCGTTGACCTGGTCCCATTGGCCGTACTTCTGGTTGTACGCGTACTGCAAAGAGAGGAACGCGTCCTCGACGAACTGGTCGAAATCGACGTCGATGCGGTGGCTGCGCCACACCTCGTGGAGTCGGAGCGCCGAGGCGGCCTTGTCGGCGGTCACCTGCACACCGGTGTCATAGCGTCGGGAAAAATGCGTCTGGAACAGCAATTCAATGCTGTCTTCACGATGTTCGAGTGAAGCTAAATCGTGGTCGTGCGCGTTGGCGTCTTCGTCTTGCTCCACCGGTGTAGCTCCTTGGGGGGTATCGAGTCTCACGTGGCAGCATAGGTACCCGCCTGTGTGACCGGCGTGCGAACGCGAACATTCTTTACCTGACGCCGAACGGATATCCGAAGTGATGTCGCAGGCGGGGTGAAAATATTTCGCCGACCAACATCGACTGTGGTAGCATCCCGCGCCTCTACCTACTGGCGGGTCGTATGTGCGGGCCGGATGCGCGCGATCGCAATCCGTGACGGGAGCCATCGGCTATCGTTCGTCCGGACAGGGTCTTGCGAGAATGCGGAGGGGCAGTGAACCGGGCTGAATTGGGGCCGTTAGAACTGTTCGGTGTGCCGGCGCCGACGATGTTCACCATTGTTTCCGGTGTCGGCACGCTGTTCTGGGTCGCCGCGTACGTGCTCGTCATCAGGAAGGGGTTCCAGGACCGCAGCTTCGCGATGCCGATCGCGGCGTTGTGCGGCAACATCGCCTGCGAGGCGATTTTCTCGTTCCTCTACCCCGCCGAAGGACTGCTCCGGCTGTCCAACTACGCCTGGTTCGCGCTGGACCTGGTCATCCTCTTCCAGATCCTGAAGTTCGCGCCGGCCGAATTCCCCGACCGCCGGCCCGCCGCGATCCGGATCCAGGTCGTGTTCGGGATCCTGGTGGCGACCTGGTGCGAGATCGCGTTCATCCGGGAGTTCCACGACTACGGCGGCGCCTACGTCATCTACGGGCAGAACCTGCTCATGTCGGCCGTGTTCATCGCGATGGTGCAGCAGCGCCGGTCCGCCCGCGGGCAGTCGATGGGCATCGCGATCTCGAAGATGGTCGGCACCGGGCTGTTCTCCGTCACCCTGTTCCTCTTCTCGCGGGACGACTTCGCGCGGGGCCAGCTGTTGGTGTTCCTCTACGTGGCCTGCTTCGTGCTGGACCTCATGTACTGCCTCATCCTGCGCCGCTACGTCGTCGCCGCTCGCCAGGAGCGGGAGAGCGGGAAGGCGCAGGAGAGCGAGAAGGTGCCGGCATCCTGATCTCCGGGGTCCGGCGCGATCTCAAGCGCCGGACCCCGGAGGCAGTGCAGTGCTACGCGACGCCGAACACGTACACGGTCGAGGGGGTCGACCGGAACTATCGGTCCGGCGTTACCTCTCGGGAACGATCACTCAGCCGCTGCCGAGGCAGACGAACGGGCGGCGCAACGGGTCCGCGGCGATGGCGTCGGCGAGTGCCACGGCCGGTCGCGCGCCGGCGGCCAGACTGCGGTGGTAGTCGTCCATCGCGGCGGCGCAGGCCTGGTCGCCCACCCGGCTCAGCGGGGCCACCACCATTTGCGAGCCGCTGGCCAACAACGCGCTGGCGAACCCGAGCGGCTCGTCACCGGGACGGATCCGGTTGAGGGCGAGTTCGCAGGCGGCGAGCACGACCTGGCGGGGCGGGTGGGCCAGACCGGTGATCTCGTGCGCGTAGAGCGGGCCATCGCTGAGGTCCAGCCGGGAGAACAAGGCGTTCTCCGGCTCGTGGACGCCGTGCGCGGCCAGGTGGGCGATCTCCGCGCCGTCCAGCGCCTCCAGCACGGACGCCACCGTCGCGTCGTCGCCCGACATGAGCGCGGCGGTGCTGTAGTGCGCGCCCAGCTTGTCGATCTCACCGACGGCGGCGGGCAACCCGGGACCGCGGACCAGCACGGTCGGACCCGTCGGCCGGCGTTCGGCGCGGTTCGCGGCCAGCCAGGCGGTGGCCGACGGCGCGACCACCGTGGGCCGTCCGCGCAGGGTGGGCAACACGCCCCACGGGACCGCGTACAGCGCGCCGGTCGGCACGATCACCAGGTCCCGGTCGCCGATCAGCTTCGCCAGCGGCTGGATCAGCTGCGCGTCGAGCCGGTCCGCCTGCTTGCGGGCGGACACCGACATCACCCGCACCAACGGCTCCGGCAGGTGGTCCGGCGCCAGGGCGTTGAGGTCCGCGTTCAGCATCCGGGCGCTCTCCGCGGCGACTTCGGCCGAGCCGAGTCGGGCCAGCCGGACGGTGGAGTCCACCACGACCACGGCGACCAAGGCGTCCTCGGACGACGCGAAGCTGACCAGGGCGCGGTCGCCCAGCTGCGCCATCACGTCGGTCAGGCCGGCGACCGGGCGCGGCTTGCCCCACCGGCCGCTGTGCCAGCCGAGCCGGTTCGCCTCACGCAGGCGTTCGGCGTGACGGGCGCGCAGGCCGGCGGTGGAGTGGCCGTCGTGCTCGGCCTGGTGGATCGACTGGGTGAGGCTTCGGACCTCGGCGATGCGCTCGGCCAGCTCGGGGTTGTCCACCCGGGTCAACGGCTCGTAGCGGTACGTCTGCGCCCGGGTCCGTTCCAACCAGGTGAACAGCCTGCGGGCGTTGCCGCCGGCCAGGACCAGGTGCACGGCCAGTTCGGTCAGCTCACGGCCGTGCAGCGCGGTCCCGGACAGCAGTTCCAGACCGCCCATCCGGTCACGCACGTGGTCGAGGTCGGTCAGGCCGGCCCTGATCTCGGCCAGCGCCGTCACCCGGTCGCCGCGGGCGACGGCGAGTTCGGCGCGGCAGAGGCGGCGCAGCAGGCGGTGGTCGATCGGGGTCAGCTTTCCGGGGCGGGGTACCAGGTCGAGGATCTCGGCGGCGGCGTCGACGTCACCGCGCCGGATGTGCAGGCGCACCGCCAACATCCTCGCCGACGCCGCCTGCTCGGCCAGCCTGGGCACGGGCAGGTCGCCGGCGAAAGTGAGGGCGCGCGCGGGCAGGGAGCGGGGGACACGACCGGACCGCAAGGCCACCACCGTGTCGACGCGGAGACCGATCAGCGTCGCGTTGGCGACGCAGGTGTCGCAGCCCCACCGCCGCATCCGTTGCCGGGCGGACGACGCCATGCTGCGGGCCAGGTCGAGGTCGTCGGTCATGTAGGCGGCCACCGCCCGGTACAGCTCCACGTTGCCCAGCGTTCGGGTGATGCCGTGCTCGGCGCGCAACACGGCGAGCACGCTGTCGAGCTGGGTGCCCGCTTCATCCGCGAGTCCGGCGGCCATCAGGGCCTGCGACCGGTCCATGCCGAGCAGGGCCGGCACGTCGAGGCCTTGATCGCGGTACGAGCGCTCGCTCTGTTCATAGCGCCGCAGCGCGGACGGGACGTCGCCGACCCGCAGGTCCAGGATTCCGAGGCTGTGGTTCGCGTCGGCCGCCCGGTCGAGCAACCCGTGTTCGTTGGCCAGTGCAACGGCCCTGGTCAAATCCAGCCGCGCCTTGCTCACCGAACCCAGGCGGGTGTGGGCCGTCCCCAGGCTCCACAGGGTCTTCACCACCGGTTCGACCAGCGTTGGCGCCGGTTCACCGGCGGCGAGCCGGCGCTCCTCGTGTCCGAGCGCGGTGTCGAGGACGGCGATGGCCTCCTCGATCAGGCCCATGGTCAGCAGCAGCAGACCGCGGTTGTGCTCGACGCTCCCGAGCAGCTCCGCCTGCACGAGCGGATCGGTCACGTCCTCGATCAGCCGGCGCACCTCGGCCAGCCCGTCCAGTGCCGCGGCGGGACCTGCCGACTCGGCCATCAACGCAGACAGCGTCGACGACAGCCGGATGCGGGTCACCAGCCACTCGGACCGGGTGTCCGGATCGGTGGGGTCGATGCTGTCGGCCAGGCTCCGCCCACGCCGCAGCAACCGCAACGCATCGTGATGCCGCCCGGAGCACGACGCGTCCACGCCGGTGCGGTGCAGCTCGCGTGCTTCGCGGATGACAACGGCTTCGTCGCGTGAAGCGGTCACAGACACTCGCCTATGACATCACAGAACGCAACCGACCAAAGCCCGCCGACCGGGAGGGACCCGATCGGCGGGCGCGATCACGGTTGACAGCTCAGACCGGCATTTTCTGCACGCAGCCGCCGCCCGCGCACATCGGCTCCAGGTCGCCGTCGTCGTGGGTGTGGTCGTGCTTCGGATCCTGGCCCGGCAGCTGTTCCTGCTGGTCCTGATCGGGTTCCGGCACGGCCGGCAACAGGGTGGCGTCCGTTGGGACCTCTTCACCCAGGTATTCGTTCTTGGTGGTGTTAGACATAGCGATCTCCTCCCCTGATGATCGTTTAGCCCCTACAACTCGACCCACTCGGATGCTGTGGGTCACGCTCGGCGGGCCCCGTACCGCACGAACAGAGCAATGGTGGCACAACGGGGTAACCCTCGGGGAGGAAATTTCCACATCGGGTAGCTGCAAGCCGCTGTCCTGCTGAAACGGCCCAATTACCACACTTTCGGGTATTCGGTGTATTTAGCTGCTTCAACTGGCAGTAGTCGGCCCGTGCCCTGGCGTGTTCGCACAGTGCACGGGCCGACGCATTCCGGGTCCAAATGATCTACGTGCGATGAAGAATCCGCCTGTGGGGCAAGAGGAAATCGTCAGCTCGTCGGCACGACCGCGGTGGGCGGAACCGATTGAGTGGGGGGTGGAGCGGTCGACGTCACGGACGGCTGCCCGGTCGACGTCACGGACGGTTGTCCGGTCACGGGAGTGGTGGTGACCGTCGGTGCGGCGCCCGGGATGACGATCGTGAACGGCGGCACGCCCGGGATCTCCCGGCAACCGTTCTCGTCGTGGACGACCTGGGGACGGGGGAACCGGTTGTCGTCGCGGAACGGGGAGCCGTTGCAGCCGTGCCACGGCGTGTTCAGCGGCTGGCCGTCCTCGTCGTACAGGTGCACGTCGGTCAGCGGCTTGCCGTCTTTGTCGAACACGTAGATGTTGTCCGGCACCCGGGTCGAGGTGGTGTACGAGACCGGGGAGGAGGAGGGGCGGTAGTCGAGCCAGGACGTCATCGAGGCGAGGACGAGCAGCAGTCCGCCGATGGCGAAGCCGGTCGCGGGCAGGCTGATCCACAGCCAGCGCCGGTCGGTCTTCGCCTTGGGGCCCGCGAGCAGCGACAGGGCGGCGAGCACGATGAGGACCAGGACGATGGGCGACCTGACCCGGTACGCCAGCATGCCCACCCCGGCGATGAGCAGCGCCCGGCCGACCCACCACGCCGGCTGCCAGGCCCGGAGGGACGTGAGGAACACCCGCAGCGGCTCGGACCGCTCGGCGCGTTGGAGCGCTTCGTTCAGCGCCACGGTTTCCGGCAGCCTCGAGATGTCCGCCAGGAGACCCTTCTGCCTGAACACCAGCAGGGCGCCCACGGCGGCGACGAGACCGACGAGCAAGGTCAGTCCTTCGCCGTCACCCCGGCTGGTGGCGAAGGCGAACGCCATGACGGTGCCGGCGACGAGGCTCCACAGCGCGAACCGGGCCACGAGCATCGGCTGGATGGAAGTCGGCGCGGCGGGGGCGGGGGCCGGGTAGTCGGCGGCGGCACGCAGCTCCTGCGCGTACGCCTGCGGTGTGCCCAGTCGGTCGGTCAGCGCGGCGAGGGTGAACTCGTCGCCCATCTCCTCCGCGACCTCGACCACGTGCGCGCCGGCGTCGTCCATGATCTCGCCGACCTCGGCGGCGGGCAGATCGGACAGAGCCTCGCGCATCGCGTCCAGGTAGTGCTGGACCTCGGTGTTCGTCTGCGTGTTCATGCACCCTCCCCCAACAGATCGTCCAGCGCCTGCGCGAACGACTTCCAGGTCTTGCCCGATTCGAGCAGCCGCGCACGGCCCGGCTCGTTGAGGCTGTAGTACTTGCGGTGCGGGCCCTCTTCGCTGGGCACGACGTACGAGGTGAGCAGGCCGGCGTTGTAAAGCCGGCGCAGGGTGCCGTAGACCGACGCGTCGCCGACGCCGTCGAGGCCGCCTTGCCGCAGTCTGCGCAGCACGTCGTAGCCGTACCCGTCCTCCTTGCGCAGCACCGCAAGGACGGCGAGGTCCAGTACCCCCTTGAGCAGTTGACTGGTGTCCATTCGGTTCTCCCCGGTGGTGTGCGATGGATGCTACTACGTAATGCGGAGTACCGCGCACGAGGGGGTAGTGTGAAAATGACCGGGTGCGGGATCGCCGCACCCGGTCACCGGGACGTCAGCGGTTGAACGCCGTGATGGCGGGCAGGGCCCGGCCGGACCAGTCGAACAGGGCCTGGTTGTCCCAGCCGCTGCCGGTCGACGGGTCGTACGGGTCCCAGTTGTTGCCGGGCACCGCGTACCAGGTCGGCTCCCAGTACACGGCGCCCATCCCACGCCCACCGGGCACGGACTGCACGACGCTCAGCACGTCGCGGAAGTTGGCCAGCTGGCCCTCGGACGTGGCCGGGTAGCCCGGCACGAGCGCGGACGCGTCGGTGAACGCGTTCCCCTCGTAGTCCGCGTTGTCCATGGTGAACGGGTACGCGGTCTCCACGACCAGGATGTCCTTGTTGTACCGGGGCGCCGCCTCGAACATGGTGCGTTGCAGCTCGCCGAGCGTCCCGTGCCAGTAGCCGTAGTACGACAGGCCGATGATGTCGAACGGCACGCCGCGCGCGACGGCCGAGTCGTACCACCACCGGACGGCGCCGGTGTCCGTCCCCTTGGCCACGTGCAGGATGACCTTGGTGGACGACGACACGGCCTTCACCGCGCTGACCCCGCTCTTGAGCAGCGTGGCGAGCCGGTCCCAGTTGTCCGTGGAACCGTCCGGCCAGAGCATCCCGCCGTTGATCTCGTTGCCGACCTGCACCATGTCCGCCGTGGTGCCCTGCGCCTTGAGGGCGTTGAGCACGTCGTACGTGTGGTCGTAGACGGCCTGCGTGAGGCGTTGGAAGTTGTAGGACGCCCACGCCGCCGGCTTGTTCTGGCGACCGGGGTCGGCCCACGTGTCGGAGTAGTGGAAGTCGACCATCAGCTGCAAGCCCTGCGCCTTGACCTTCTTGGCCATCGCCAGGACCTTGGCCTTGTCGTTGTAGCCGTCCGCCGGGTTCACCCAGACCTTCAGGCGGACCAGGTTCATCCCGTTGGCCTTCAGGATCTGCAGGGCCTCCTGCTGCTGCCCGGACGCCGTGCGGTACACGCCGCCCAGGTCTTCGGCCTTCTTCAACGTGGACACGTCGCCGCCGCGGATCGGCAGTGACGTCTGCCCGGAGGCGAACTGGACGTCGTCGAAGTTCGCCCAGTTGCCCGCGCGCGCGTTGGAGGACAGGACGACCGTGCACTGGCCGCCGGTCACGTTCGTGGTGACCGCGAGCTGGATCCACAACGCGCCCGCGCTCACCGGCACGTGCGTGCGCTGTTCGGCGCCGCCGCAGCCGCGCAGGGCCACGTAGGACTGGATCTGCCCGCCGCCGGAACGGACCCAGACCCGTGCGGTGAACCGGCCGTTCGCCAGTCCGGTGAGCGTCTGCCGGTTCTCGACCTGGTACGCGGACGACGACCAGTGGGACAGCCGGTAACTCCCGGACCTGCCACCGGATTCGGTGAACGACGCGCCCTGCGTGCCGTTGGGCGAGGACGTCGTCCAGCCGGACGTGCCGGATTCGAAGCCGCCGTTCGTGATGGTGGACGCGGCCGAAGCCGCCGGTGCTCCTACCGCAGCGGCGGCGAACACGACCGCCGCTGCGAGGAGCTTCTTGGGACCTGTCATTCGTCCTCCTCGTTGAGAACGTGCTGGAGGGTTGGGGAAACCCGCTCAGGACCTGAGCACGGCCGTGCCGCCAGGGGGGACGCACAGCTCGGACTCGCAACGCAGCCCGGTGAGCAGCTCGGTGCCGGACGCGGCGAGCCGCACCTCGGCGTCGGTGTGGTTGAGCACGAACAGGTAGTCGGCGTCGACCCCGCGCCGGCGGACGACTTCCACGTCACGCGGCAGGTCGTCCCGGACTTCCACGCCAGCCTGTGCGAAGACCTCCCGCAGCACGTGGTCGAGCGCCGCGCCGCGCAGCCGGGTGGAGACGTACCAGGCGTTGCCCGAGCCGAACCGGTGTCGGGTGACCGCGGGACCGCCGGCCGCCGGACCGTCCACATAGGAGTGAACGCTCTCCGCTCCCGCGAGGCGGATGTGCTCCGCCCACACGTCACCGCGCAGCCCGCCGTCGAGCCCGACCTCCTGGCCCTCGCGCAACGGCAGGAACTCCTCGACCTCCAGCCCGAGCACGTCACGCAGCGCGCCGGGGTGGCCGCCGGGGTGCACGGCGTCGTTGGCGTCGACGATGCCGGAGAAGTACGAGACGACGAGCGTGCCGCCACCGGCCACGTAGTCGTGCAGCACCTTCGCCGCCGCGGGGGTCGTCAGGTACAGCGAGGGCACCACGACGAGCGGGTAGCCGCTCAGGTCGGCTTGCGGCGCGACGAAGTCCACCGTCAGCTTGGCGTCCCACAACTGCTCGTAGAACGCGCCGACGCGCTCCCGGTAGGACAGGTCGGCGGACGGCCGCCAGTCCAGCTCCAGCGCCCACCACGACTCCCAGTCCCACAGCACCGCGACGTCGGCCTGCACGAGGCTGCCGCGCACTTCCGCCAACGCGACCAGATCCGCGCCGAGCCGCACGACGTCGTGCCACAACCTGCTGCGCGTGCCCGAGTGCGGCAGCATCGCCGAGTGGAACTTCTCCGCGCCGAAGCGGGAGGCCCGCCACTGGAAGAACATCACCGCGTCCGCGCCGCGCGCCACGTGGGTCAGGCTGTTGCGGCCCATCTCGCCCGGCCGCTTGGCGATGTTGCGCGGCTGCCAGTTCACCGCGCCGGTGGAGTGCTCCATGAGCATCCACGGCTGCCCGCCGGCCACCGCGCGGGTCAGGTCCGCCGACATGGCCAGGTCGACGTGGTTCCGGTCGGCCTCGGCGGTCAGGTAGTGGTCGTTGGCGACCACGTCGACCTCGCGGCCCCAGCGCCAGTAGTCGATCGACTTGCAGTTGGTGGTCATGAAGTTCGTGGTCACGGGCACGGTGGAACAGCCGCGCAGGATGTCGCGCTCGGCGGTGTAGCAGGCCAGCAGCTCGTCCGAGCAGAACCGGGCGAAGTCCAGCTCGTGCGCCGGGTTGCCGGTGGTGCCGGAGACGCGGGGCGGCTCGATCTCGGCCCACTCGCCGTAGTGCTGGCCCCAGAAGCTGGTGCCCCAGGCCTCGTTGAGCGCGTCGAGCGAGCCGTGCCGGGCCCGCAGCCAGCGCCGGAACGCGGTGGCCGACTCGGGGCAGTAGCACGCGCCGACCGGTGCGCCGTACTCGTTGTGGACGTGCCACAGCGCCACCGCCGGGTGGTCGCCGTAGCGCGCGCCGAGCTGCCGGGTGATGTTCGCGGCGGCCTGGCGGTAGGCGGGCGCGCTCGGGCAGAACGTCGCCCGTGACCCGCGTTCCAGCTCCGTGCCGTCACGGGTGACCGGCCGGATGGCGGGGTGCGCGCGGTAGAGCCACGCGGGCGGCACGACGGTCGGGGTGGCCAGGTTGACCGCGATCCCGGCGCCGTGCAGCAGGTCGAGCAGCCGGTCCAGCCAGCCGAAGTCGAACTCGCCGGGTCTCGGCTCCAGCCGCGCCCAGGCGTGGATGGCGACGCTGACCAGGTTCACCCCGGCCTGCCGCATCAGCTCGACGTCCTCGACCCACACCTCCTCCGGCCACTGCTCGGGGTTGTAGTCCCCGCCGTAGACGAGTCCATCCACGCCTACCGGCATCCGCGGTGAGAAGGGGTCCTCCACCGCCTGCCCCTCGGCCTGGCGAGGCACCACAAACGTCATGAACACTCCATCGGCTGTGAACGTGCACGGTCTGATCGAAGATTACGTCGCAGATAAAAGCCTGTGTCAAGTAGTTGACAGGTGCGATAGGAGTGCAACTACTGTGCACGTTCACAGCGCGGTTCTCGCTGGCAGTGGCGTCAGCGACGCGGAACCCCCCGGAGACCCCATGCGACTCGACATCGCGAAGAAGGCCGTGGCAGTCGGCCTCGGCCTCGCACTCCTCGCCGGTTGCGGCGGAGACGGCGAGCAGGCCGCCGACGGCCCGGTCGAACTGTCCTTCTGGGCGTGGGCGCCCAACATCGACAAAGTGGTCGACAAGTGGAACGCGACCCACCCCGACGCCAAGGTCGTGGTGAGCAAGCAGGCCCAGGGCGACGACCTGGTGACCAAGCTCCTGACCAGCGCCAAGGGCGGCAACCCGCCGGACCTGGCGCAGGTGGAGTACCAGTCGTTGCCGACCCTGGTCAGCAACGACGTGCTGGCCGACATCTCCGAAGGCGCGGCGTCCGCCAAGGACAAGTTCGCGCCGGGCATCTGGGACCAGGTGACCCTGGGTGGCAGCGGCGTCTACGGGGTGCCCCAGGACTCCGGCCCGATGATGTTCTACTACCGCGCCGACCTGTTCGAGCAGTACGGCCTGAAGGCCCCGGCGACCTGGGACGAGTACGCGCAGACCGCCCGTGACCTGCGGGCCAAGGCTCCGGACAAGTTCCTCGGCACGTTCTCGTCCAACGACCCGGGCTGGTTCGCCGGGCTCGTCCAGCAGGCCGGCGGCTCGTGGTGGTCGGTCGACGGAGACGCGTGGAAGGTCTCCGTGGACGACGCCGCCACCAAGAAGGTGGCCCAGTACTGGAGCGGCCTGATCGCCGAGGGCGCGGTCGACAAGGCCCCGATGTACACGCCGGAGTGGAACAAGGCGCTCAACGACGGCACCCAGATCGGCTGGCTCAGCGCGGTGTGGGCGCCGGGCGTGCTCCAGGGCAACGCGGAGAGCACGTTGGGCAAGTGGGCGATGGCCCCGATGCCGCAGTGGGACGCCTCCAAGCCGCGCACCGGCAACTGGGGCGGCTCCACCACCGCCGTGACGGCGGGGTCGAAGAAGCAGAAGGCGGCGACCGAGTTCGCGATCTGGCTCAACACCGACCCCGCGGCCGTCGAGGCGCTGGTGACCGAGAGCGCGGTCTACCCGGCGGCCACGTCGGGCCAGGAGGCGGTGTCCAAGCCCCCGGCGTTCTTCCCGAACCAGCCGGACTTCTACACGCAGGCCGCGAAGATCGCCGCGACGTCCTCCGGGTTCACCTGGGGACCGAACGTCAACGTCACCTACACGGCGTACAAGAACTCCATGGGCGAGGCGATCACCGCCGGCACGGACCTGGTGTCCGTGCTGACCAAGATGCAGACCGCGACCGTGGACGACATGAAGGCCAACGGCTTCACCGTCGGCGGCTGAGGAGCACACCCGTGACATCGATTCGCGTGTCCGGGCGGGGTGGTGCGGCGCCGAAGGTGGCGCCGTACGCCTTTGTCGCCCCGGCGGTGGTGTTGTTCCTGCTGGTGTTCGCGCTGCCGATCGGTTACACCGTCTACCTGAGCCTGTTCCGGACCGAGGTCAAGGGGCTGGGTCTGGGCAAGGGCAGCCGGTCCGAGGTGTTCGTGGGCCTGGACAACTACGTGCGCGCGCTCACCGACTCCGAACTCGGCGCGGGCGCGTTGCGGGTGCTCGGCTACGGCGCGATCCTGGTGCCGACGATGCTGGGCCTGGCGCTGGTGTTCGCGCTGCTGCTGGACGAGGACCGGGTGCGCGCCCGGGGGTTCAGCCGGATCGCGATCTTCCTGCCGTACGCGATCCCCGGCGTGATCGCGTCGCTGCTGTGGGGGTTCCTGTACCTGCCCGCGACGAGCCCGCTCAACCAGCTCCTGGCGGAGCTGTCGTTGCCCGGGGTGAACCTGCTGTCGCCGACCGGGATCTACTTCGCGCTGGCCAACATCGCGGTGTGGGGCGGTGTCGGCTACAACATGGTGGTTCTGTACACCGCGTTGCGGTCGATCCCGCGTGACCTCTACGAGGCGGCCCGGATCGACGGCTGCTCGCCGATGCAGATCGCGTTGCGGATCAAGATCCCGCTGCTGGCCCCGGCGCTCGTGCTGACGTCGTTGTTCTCGATCATCGCGACGCTCCAGGTGTTCGCCGAGCCGATGACGCTGGCCCCGTTGACCAACTCACTCTCCCGCACCTGGACCCCGTTGATGAAGGTCTACCAGGACGCGTTCGGCCGCGGTGACATCTACTCCGCCGCCGCGACGTCCGTGCTGATCGCCGTGGTGATGTTCGTGATCTCGTTCGGCCTGCTGCGCATCACCCGCTCGCGGGCGTTCGGGGGTGAGCGGTGAGCGCCGTGCTGGTAGAGGACCGTGCCGTGACGCCGACGCCGCCACGGCGCGCGCGTTCGATCGCGTCCGCGTTGGGCGCGTTGCCGACGTTCGTGCTGCTGGTCGGCGCGGTGTACTGCCTGTTCCCGGTGGCGTGGGTGCTGATCGCCGCGACGAAGAGCAGCGGCGAGTTGTTCTCCACCACGACGTTCTCGCTCGGCTCGTCGCTCTTCGCGAACCTCTCCGAGCTGGTCGGGTACCGGGACGGGTTGTTCTGGAAGTGGATGGCGAACTCCGCGCTGTACGCGGGGGTGGGCGCGCTGCTGTCCGCCGCGTTGTCCGGCGTCACCGGGTACGCGCTGGCGAAGTACTCGTTCCGGGGCCGGGCGCTGATCTTCAACGCGTTGATCGCGGGTGTGCTGGTGCCGGCCGTGGTGCTGGCCATCCCGCAGTACCTGCTGATGGCGAAGATCGGGCTGACCGACACCTACCTGTCGGTGCTGCTGCCGAGCGTGGTCAGCCCGTACGGGATCTACCTGGCCCGCATCTACGCCGCCGCGGCGGTGCCCGAGGACGTGGTGGAGGCGGCCCGCACGGACGGGGCGAGCGAGGTGCGGATCCTGGGCTCCATCGCGTTGCCGATGATGGTCCCGGGGCTGGTCACGGTGTTCCTGTTCCAGTTCGTGTCGATCTGGAACAACTTCATGCTGCCGTTCATCATGCTGGGCGACGACGAGAAGTTCCCGGTGACCCTGGGCCTGTACACGCTGCTCAACCAGGGCAACACCACGCCCGCGCTCTACACCCTGGTCGTCACCGGTTCGCTCGTGTCGGTGCTGCCCTTGATCGCCCTGTTCCTCACGTTGCAGCGATACTGGCGCGTAGACCTGCTCTCCGGAGCGGTAAAAGCGTGAGGGAGCTATGAGCGTCGATCGCAGCAAGGCGGCGCGGCACCGGCCGACCATCCACGACGTGGCGGCAGCCGCCGGCGTGTCACGGGGCACGGTGTCGCGCGCGCTGAACGGCGGGCGCAACGTCAGCCCCGCCGCGTTGGAGGCGGTGCTGAAGGCGGTACGCGCCACGGGGTACGTGGCCAACCCGGCGGCACGCAGCCTCGTCACGCAGCGGGCGCACTCGGTGGCGTTCGTGCTGACCGAGCCGCAGCAACGGCTGTTCGAGGACCCGAACTTCAGCATCCTGTTGCAGGGGTGCACGCAGGAGTTGGCGGAACTCGACGTGCCGGTGCTGCTGATGACCGCGAGCACGGAGGTGGAGCGCAAGCGGACCAGCCGGTTCATCGCCGCAGGTCACGTGGACGGGGTGTTGCTGGTGTCGTCGCACACCGGCAACCCGTTGATCGACGACCTGCACGACTCCGGGATTCCCGTGGTGGCGTGCGGCAAGCCGATCGGGTTCGAGAACCGGGTGGCGTACGCGGCGGCGGACGACCGTTCGGGCGCGCGGTTGATGGTCGAGCACCTGAGGTCGCGGGGGAGGCGGCGGATCGCCACCATCACCGGGCCGCCGGACACGCCGGGTGGTGTGGAACGGCTGGCCGGGTACCGGGACGTGCTGGGCGTCGACGCGACGCCGGAGCTGATCGCGCACGGCGACTACAGCCGGGTCGGTGGCGAGACGGCGATGGCTTCGTTGCTGGAGCGCGCGCCCGACCTCGACGCGGTGTTCGTCGCGTCCGACCTGATGGCGGCGGGGGCGCTCAACGTCCTGCACGACTCCGGGCGGCGGGTGCCGGAGGACGTGGCGGTGGGCGGTTTCGACGACTCCAGCATCGCCACGTCGACCAGGCCGACGTTGACGACGGTGCGCCAGCCGTTCCAGCGCATCACCCGCGAGATGGTCCGGCTGCTGATGGAACAGATCCAAGGCGAACCGCCGGCGGCGTCGATACTGCCGACGGAACTGGTCGTGCGCGCCTCGACCTGAGCTAGCGGTCGCGCCAGGCGAGTGGTGAGAGGGTCACGGCGGCGTCGGCGACGCGGCGAGCGGTGTCGGTCTTGAGGTTCTTGCGGGCCGAGTCGATCCAGCCGTCGACGCGCCGCACGCCGGTGTCGCGGTACTCGACGGCTTGGAGCAGCATCTCCAGCTTGTCGGCGTCACTCGCGCACCGCGCCTCGGCGGACTCCTTCGCCTCGTACTCGTCCACGGCGTCGCGGACGACTTGACGTGACTTCGCCGGGAGGTTCGCGGTCTGGTCGGCGGTGATCGCACGCGGGTCGGGCTTGGTGATGTACCCGCTGACGGTGTGCGGCAGGTCGCCGGTGCGGGTTTCCTGGGTGTCGTGCCAGAGGGCCAGGAATGACGCGCGAGCCGGGTCCGCGCCTTCTTCGGCGGCGATCAGGGCCGCGAGCTGCGCCACCCGCATGCTGTGCTCGGCCACCGACTCCGGATCCCGCACCCCGGCGTGCCACCACCCGGCGCGGCGCATGCGCTTGAGCACGCCCAGCTCGTAACCGAATGCGGCGAGGGCCGCGGCGTCGTCCGACACGTGTTCTCCTAGCGGCTGGAAATGCGGAGGGCGTAGCGGAGACCGGCGACTTGATCCCGGTCGGTCCGGGACAGCGAGTCACTGGACGCCAACCTGTCCGAAGACTCGCCGAGACACGCGCGCAGGTGTGGTCGGGCGTCGAGCAGTTCTGAGCGCGAGGCGACGAGGGTGTGCAGCGTGTGCAGGTTGAGCGGGAGGTGGGGCGTTGTCGGGTCGAGACGACCCGAGAGGTGGGCCAGCAGCGCGCCTCCGCTCCACGCTCGGGTGTCCTCGTCCCGCATGAAGGAGTCGTCGATCCTGACGTCGTCGAGTTCGCCGATCCAGTAGGCCCAGTAGTTCAGGTTCGCCACCTCGTTGCTTGACTCCGACATCCTGCCCACGAAGTCGTGGATGTGCTCGTCCTCTCCGGTGGAAGCGAGGGCGACCGAGGCTGAGCGCGCTTCGAGCAGCGCGGTGATGTCGTTTTCGGGAATCGCCCGACGGCCGACCCGATGCCACTCTCCGCGTAGCCAATCGACAACCTGCCTGCGCCGGTCGAATCCGAGCAGGTACACGGACTGTCGCCGCAGGAGCGGCTCGCCGGCATGTTCTGCCCTTTCCGCTGTGTGCGTCAAGTGGTCGAAGAAGCGGGTGCGTTCGTCCTGGTTCAACAACGGATGTGAGGCGACCGGCCCCCGCCGGGAACCTTGGAGGTGAAGTCAGCTAATTGCGGCGGCGTAGTGCCGGTGAAAGGCCAGGTGATCAAATTGGTGATGGTCTTGCGGTGAACGGCGGCAGCCAGCGGGTGGTGATCGGGATCGACCCACGAGCCGCCGGCCGTGATGCCGGTGGAGAGCACCAGGTCCGCCTCGATCGCCTCGTTCAGGTGCCTTCCGGTGGAGGCGGGTGCCCCTGCCCGGGACAGTCTCGCGCTGAGCTTGACCAGCTCACCAGCGCCGACGGCGGCCAACGGTCGACGGCCGGACTCCCAACCCTGCACCGTGGTGGCGTCGACCCCGAGGAGTTCCGCCAACTTCTCCTGGGTGAGTCCTGCCGCCTGCCGACTCAGCTTCAGCACGAATCCCGCCACAACGCCGGTGGCGCGGGAACCGCGACCACCGGTCAGTGTTGCGACTCCGGACCGCACGACCACCTCCCATGCCGCTGTTCACGCTGTCGGACGCACTCGTACCGGCAGTCGACGTCGTTTCATCTGGAGCAGGAGCACCGATGCCACACACGGTCAAGCTGCGCACCGAGTCCTTCACCAAAGCGGGACAATTGGCGGGCTTCCACTCTGACTACGCGCTCGCCAAGGCGATGGACGTGAACCGCTCAACTGTCGCGCGGGTGCTCAGCGGTCGACTGCGCCCCGGTTCCGCGTTCATCGGCGGCGCGCTGGTCGCACTCACCCCGATGCAGTTCCACGACCTGTTCGAGGTCGTGCCCGATACCGAACGGAGCGACCTGTCGTGACCAAAGACGAGTTCGCCGCTGTCGTACACCAGCTGGCGGAAGACGATGCTCCCCGACTGTTCGCCATCGTGGAGGAGTACGGCGAGGCGGAAGACGCTCGCGTCGCAGGCTATGGCCTGGCGTACGACGACCGTGCCGAGGTCGACTCCGTCGAGGGCGGCTTCCGCCTGAGTTCCCAGAGCGCGGAGAGCGCGCGGGCGTTGTTCGAGGTCGGTTCGCGGTCGACGGGGACGCGGCGGGCGCACCTGGTGTGGCTCGGTGAGCCACAGGCGTCTGCTGGGCCGGAGAGAGCCCAGCAGACGGACGGTCAGTGGCCGAATTCGACTTCCAGCGCGCCGCGACGGGCGGTGACGTCGTGGGGGTCGTCGCCGTAGACCAGCAGTTGCAGTGTGCTCAGCATGACGGGGTTGTCCGTGCGGCTGGTGTCGTGGCCCGAGGTGATGAGCACTCCACCGGCGGCCAGGGCGGGGCGCAGGTGGGTCAGCAGGTCCGCCAGCGGCGCGGCGACGGTCAGTTTCACCGACTCGGCGTGCCCGTCCAGGGCGTCGGGGCGTACGGAGGCCAGCGCGAGGAGCGGGATGGAGCCGCTGGTGATCCGGAAGTTCAGGTCCAGCATGACCAGCTGCCCGTCCCTGGTCTCGGCGCAGTCCAGGCTGCACAGGCCCCGGTAACCGACGTCCGCCGCCCGCTGGGTGATCGCCAGGCACTCCGCCAGCAGGTCCGCCGGCGGCGGGCTGACCAGGCCGAACAAACCACCGACGTACACGCCGGTCGCGTCCACGCGCTGTTCGGTGACGGCCAGCAGCCTGGCCACCGCGTCCGCACCGACGTACAGCTGGATGCCCCAGTTGCGCGCGATGTGCAGGTACTCCTCGACCACGAACTCGCCGAGCACGTCGGTGAACGCCGGGAACTCCACCAGCTCGCCCGCCTGGTGCAGGTACACGTCCAGGCTGCCGCCGTGAGCGTCGTTCGTCGCCGCCTTCAGCACCCACGACTTCTCCGCCGGCGCCGCCTCGGCCAGCTCGTCCCGCGTGACGACACTGCGCCGCGCGTGGAACCGGGGGTCGACGAACGTGCTGATGCTCGCCTTGTTGTTCAGGAACCCGACCAGCTGCCCGGTCTTCACCATGCGCTCGTCCGGGCACAGCGCCGTCGGCAGCGGGTACTCAGCCGAGAGCAGCAGGCCGTCCGCCATCGCCTCGGTGACGCGCGCCGTGAACCCGGCCTCGTCGCGGAACGCGCGCAGGTCGTCGCCGACCGGCAGGCCGCCTTCGCGCAGCAACGCCAGCAGCGTCGGGTCCGTGCCACCCGCGCTGCAGATCACCGGGGTGTCACCGGCGACGGCGATCGGTCGGGCGGACAACGCGTCGACGGTGTTGCGGTGCCGGTTCGCCGCGACGCCGGCGGCCGGGCGCGCGCACACGGCGATGCCGGGGCCGTAGACGTCTGCGAGTGCGCGAGGCGCGCCGACGGCCGGCGACAGCGGAGTGGAGATGCTGATGACGTGCTCCCGTGGGGTAGGTCGGGACGGCCGCGACCGCCACACGGTGGTGTGGAGGGGCGCCGCAGGGTCCGCGTGGTGCGGGTTGAGACCGGAGAACGATCAAGTGCCGTCGAGAGGCGGCGTCCACTGCGTGCCCGGTCGATGCTCGGGAGCCGGATTCGTGAACCGTGGGCGAAACTGCCCGGATGCGGGCGGTATGACCCCAGAGTCTCACGACTTTGCCACGTCACCCAAATGCCGTGCCACCGGGGTGTCCCGGGCCACCCCTCCGGACCAGGTGTTTCGTCGGCTTGGGCGGGGTCCAAGAAAGCGCGCGGTGATTTCCCGCGGTGAGGTGAACTGGCGATTAGGTGAAATTATCCCAACTACATTGTTGGGATGGTTACTCGGTACCGCCCGTTTCTCCTACAGTGTGCCGGTGAAGTTCGGAGTGCTGGGCCCGCTTACCGTGTACGGATCGGATGGTGCGCACGTACAGATTCGCGGCCGACGTCTGCGCACCCTGCTCGCGGTCCTGTTGATGCACGCGGGAAAACCGGTTTCCGTCCACCATCTCGTGGACGCGATATGGGACGGCGAGCCGCCCAAGTCCTATCTGTCCAACCTGCACACCTACGTCTCACGGCTGCGCGAACGGCTGCCCGGTCTGCGGATCGACCACGTCGACGGCCAGTACCTGCTGCGGGTCGAACCGGGCGACCTGGACCTGAACGTCTTCCGCACCAAGGTCGACGCCGCACGGCTCGCCGCCCGGCGCGGTCACCACGCCGTGGCGGCGGACCTCTACCGGAGCGCGTTGGCGCTGTGGCGCGACGACCGCCCGGTGGCCGACCTCGACATCGCCGCGCTCGAACCGGAGTTCTCGCACTGCGAGGCCACCAGGCTGATCGTCGTGGAGGACCGGTTCGAATCGGAGCTCGGGGCCGGTCGGCACGTCGAGGTGGTGGGCGAGTTGGAGGCGGCGGTCGCCGAGCACCCGACCCGGGAACGGTTGTGCCGCCAGCTGATGATCGCGTTGTGCGGTGCGGGCCGGCAGGCGGACGCGCTGGCCGTCTACCGCACGACCCGCGACACGTTCGTGCGCGCGCTCGGGCTGGAACCGAGCCCGGCGCTGAGGCGGCTGCACCAGGAGATCCTGCGCGGTGACGTGCCCGAGCCAATGCCCGAGCCCACGTCGGAACCGGTGGCGGTCGAGCCGGTGTTCCCGCTCTGCCAGCTGCCACCGGACACCGCCGACTTCGCCGGTCGGGGAGCCGAACTGGAGCAGGTCGTCGCGGCGCTGCGAACGGACGCCGCGTCGGTGCCGGTCGTGGTGCTGACCGGTGAGCCCGGTGTCGGCAAGACCGCGTTGGCGATCAGGGTGGCGCACCGGCTGCGCGCCGAGTTCCCCGACGGCCAGCTGTTCGCGCACCTCGCGGGCACGTCGCCGAACCCGAAGCAGCCCCGGGACGTGCTGGGCGGCCTCCTGCGCGCGCTCTGCCCCAACGGCGCCGTGATCCCCGAAGACCTGGAGGAGCGGACGGCGGCCATCCGCGCGTGCCTGGCCGACCGGCGGGTGCTGGTGGTGCTGGACGACGCCGCGTCCGCCGCCAGGGTGCGCGCCCTGCTGCCGGGGACGGCCGGCTGCGCGGTGCTCGTCACGGGTCGGAACCGGCTGAACGGCCTGGCCGGCTCGACGTCGGTGCGGATACCGCCGTTCACCTCGGACGAAGGCCGCGCGCTGCTGGGCCGGATCGCCGGTCACGAGCGCGTCGACCGGGAGCACGAGGCCGCTGACGAAGTCGTTTCGCTGTGCGGAGGCGTCCCGTTGGCGGTGCGGATCGCCGGCACCAGGCTGGCCGCGCGCGGGCACATGAGCGTGCGGGTGCTGGCCGACCGGCTGGCCGACGAGCACGGTCGGCTGGACGAACTCGCCGTCGGCGGACTCCAGGTGCGGCCCGCCGTCGCGCGGAGCTACGAGAACCTGGGTCCGCTGGCCCGCGCCGGACTTCGCCGACTGGCGCTGCTCGGTCCGGTCGACGTCGCGGAAGACGTGGTCGCGGCCGTGCTCGACGTGCCGGACGCGGACGGCGTGATCGAGGAGTTGGTGCAGTCCAGCCTGGTGGCCACCCGGGGTGTCGACGCGGGCGGCCGGCCGCTCTACCGGTTGCCCGAACTCCTCCGCGTGTACGGCGTCGAGCGGGCGGACCGGGACGACCGGGCCGCGGTCTCCGCCGCACACCACCAAGCCGCACATCACCAGGCCGCACACAGCTGAGAAAGGCCACAGGGCCCGACGGAACGTTCCCGCCGGGCCCTGCAAGAGTGCTCGGATCAGGTGCCGATGCAGGACGCGGTGGCGTACGGGCCGGTGGCGGTGTCGGTCGACACGACCTCGCCGTCCACGGTGATCTTGCAGGTCACCGTGCCGCCGTTCTCGTCGGCCGTGGCGGTCAGAGTGCCGCCCTTGTACACGCCCTGGTTCTCGACCTGCTTGGTCCACGGCAGCGCCGGGACCGTCTCGGTCTTCGGGTCCAGCACCTCGCCGTAGACGATCTCCACGTTCGCCGCGTCACCGGAGATCTCGTAGTCGACCTTGGCGACCCGGTTGACCTCCTCCTTGATCTCGTTGACCGCCTTGTTGAAGGCGACCACCCAGATGATGCAGACGGCGAGGCCGATCACGGACGTCACGATGCCGGCGATCGACAGGCCCTTGTTGGTGGCCACGCCCTTGCCGACCCGCGCCAGGCCGACCGCGGAGAAGATCAGACCCAGGATGACCAGCGGCCAGGCGACCACGCCGATGAGCGGGATGGGCGAGAACACCAGACCCACCACGCCGAGGACGAACCCGGCCGTGCCCAGGCCGTTCCTGGGCGGCTGCGCGGTGTGCTGCGGCACTGGCGGATAGGAGGTCTGCTGGGTCATGAGTTCATCTCTTCCTGAATTGCGAAATGTGTGTGCCGGGCGGATTCGCGTCGATTCGTGCCGTTTCCGGATAACGGCGGAAAATGACGCGCCGGGCGGCGGCGACGCATAGCCTCGCACGGCCCACCACACGCGATGAACACAAACCGTGCACAGTTCAGAGCGGGCTCGAAGTCCTCACAGATCGTCCTCCTCGTCGTCGTCTTCCTCGTCGTCGTCCAACGGCTCGAACAACGGCTTGGACGAGTCGGAGACCACCTCCGCGGTGAGGGTCGGCTCCAGCGAGGCGGCCGGCGCGGCGGGGAGCACCGGCGCGGACGCGGTGGTCGGCTCGACGGCGAACGGCGCGTTCGTCATCCGGCCGGTCAGCAGCGTGGTGGCCCGGTCCACGATGCCGGTGACGTCGCTCCGGGCGACGAGCCCGTGCTTGAGCATGACCTCCACCAGCTCCCTGGCGTCGTCGAGGTCCATCCGGTGCCGCTTCATCAACATGTCGATGACCTCGGGCGCGCGCTCCGGGGACTGGGACAGCATGATGCCGATCAGGTTGTTCGGGTCCTGCGCGACCGCGCCGCTGAAGAACTCCATCCGCTGGCGCTCCAGCTTGAGCTTGTACTCCTCCTCCAGCTGCTTCATCGCGAGCTCGTGCTGTCGGTTCATGAGGTCGATCCGCTGCTGGGCGGTCTGCTCGATCCCCTCGCGCAGGAGCCCGTCCGTCTTCACCACGTGCGCCCGCGCGTCCTCCGTGCGCTTGGTGACGTGGGCGATGGTGGCGTCGTCCAGGGTGAGCGCGGCGACGCAGCCGAGGACGCTCACGCCCTGGGTGAGCTGCACCTTGCGCCGGCCGTCGGAGAACGCGTAGGTGATGGCCCGCTCGGCGCCCGTGCTGTCGTCGATCGGGAACATGACGCTGATGTCGCGCAGCACCCGCTCGACGTGCGGCAGGAGGATCGGGGCGGCGTCCACCAGGTTCGTCTTCACCGCCTCGACCGGGTCGGTGATCCGCCAGCGCACAGTCACCTTGGCGGTGAAGTAGAACGCCTGCTCCCGGCTCGGCAGCCGCAGCTCGAACTGGCGGGAGAACACCGACATGTCGACCAGGAACAGCTCGCGGAAGCCCATCACGCCGCCGAGCGGGACCTGCTGGGTGGCGTGGTGGTAGCGGCCGTTCGCGTCGAGGTAGATGGTCGCCTGGTCGGCCCTGGGCACCGGGCGGCGCCGGGACATCATCTCGCCGAGGGTCACCGGCACGTGGGTGATCAGCGGCTCCGGGGCGGGGTTCGGGTTGTCGGTCACGGTCGGTTCTCCTCACGGTCGAGAACGGCGAGCAGCCGGGTGACGGCTTGGGTGGGGCCGCGCCGGGCCTGGGCCCAGTCGGTCAGGTGGGACCGCATGGTCTCGGACGTGCCGATGGCATCGACGACGTCGGCGAGCAGCGCGCCCAACGGCTCCAGTTGCGTGTCGTCGCGCTCGGCGGTCTTGACCCAGCGCTGGACCACCTTGAACGCGTCGGGCATGAAGTACTGGGCCTCCAGCGCACGGGCGATCAGCAGGACGACCGCCTCCCGCCGGGTGAGCCGGCGCGTGCCGACGGCGACCGGGCGTTCCGGGTCGTCCGCGCGCCGGTCCTGGTCGGCCATCCACAGCAGGCCGGGCCACGGATCGGTGCTGCCGTCCTCGGACACCTGGAGGTACACGGTCAGCTGGAGCACGCACATCAGAGCGGTGTTGCGCACGGTGGTCCTGGTCGCCCGAGTCCACAGCAGGAGCGCGCCGAGCACCAGGTCGAGCCGGTCGTCCTCCAGCGTGAGCGTGGTGATGGCGTCGGCCACCGAGATGATCATCCGCGGCTCTTCGGTGTCGGCGGCCCTGCGCAGCCGCTTGAGCACCTGCGCCGTCGTCATGATCGGCAACGTGCCCAGCGCGGCGACGGCGGCGGTCCGGCGTCCGGTCGCCTCCCGGCCCTGCAACCAGCGGTCGATCATGCGGGTGATCAGCGGTTGCAGGTCCGGCTCCATGGCGGGCAGGCGCAGCGCGCCGATCACGGCCTGGCGTTCCCAGTAGTCGTTCTCGTCGGCCCACGGCTCGATCACGTGCCGCCGCGCGTGGTCGAACTCGGACAGGCTCAGCAGCCCGACCGCGACGCCCGCGCGGATCCGCACGTGCCGGTCCGGTGAACTGCCCAGGCCGCGCAGCCAGCGCCGGACCACCCCGTGCGCCTCCGGGTACTCGCGCCAGACGTGTTCGAGCACCTTGCGCGGCCGGTGCGGGTCGCGGTAGCGGACCACCTCGGCCGCCAGGCTGCCCAGTTCGCTGTCCTCGACGGCGGAGGTGATCTCGGCGTCCATCCGCTCGACCAGGTCCCGGGTGCGGATGGCGAACACCGCGCGGGTCCGTTCGTGCGGGTCCGGGATCTCGGCCGCCTGGATCAGCTTGGCGAGCGCCGTGCCCGCCTCCGCGACGGTGGCCAGCGGCATGCCGTCCAGCACCCCGAGCGCGATGGCGAACGCGCGGTGTTCGTTGTCGGGCAAGGCCTCGAACCACTCCCGGAACGCCGACTCCGCGCTGTGCGCGTACTGGAGCCGGACGTCCTCGATGGTGCGATCACCTGAGACGACCGCGCACAGGCCGCGGCCGAGGTCCGCCAGGTCGTGGGCCCGCAACGTGCGGCTGACCACCTCCTCGACCAGGTCGGCGAACTCAGGGAAGTCCGAGAGGTCTTGTGGCGGCAGTCCGGCGGCACGCAGCCCGCTCCGGAAGTGGCTCAACACCAACGCCTGGTCGTCCGCCCGCTGCGCGCCTTCCACGAGGTACGCGGCGACTTCCCGGTCCCGCAACGGCGTGTCGGCGGTGACGAGGACGACCATCCGCGCCTTCGACTCTTCGAGCCTGCGCCGCCACAGGTCGAGCGCGAACTCGCTCAGCGCCGCCGCCTGGTCGTACTCCAACGCCTCCAGCAGGTACCCGTGGTCGCCGGAGAGGTCGATCGGGGTGGACGGCGAGCGGAGGTCGGTGTCCGGGCTGAGCTTGTCCACGCCGAGCGCGCACTCCACGCCCAGGAGGTTCAGCGCGGTGGCCGTGCGTCCCCACCCGGTGGGCGCGCGCAGCAGCACCAGCCACTGGTCGCGAAGGCGGCGGCGCAACTCGTCGTAGTTGGCGGGCTTGACGAACGTCCCGATGACCCGGCTCAGGGCTTCCGACGGGATCGGTCCGGTCGGCAGGGAGCCGTGGCGTGAGCCCGACGCCCGCGGCAGACCGGCGTCGACCAGGCCGATGGTGTTGGCCACGAAGACGTTGCCGATGCCGTTGCCGTTGCGCTCGCCAAGGAGGGCCGCGAGGGCGTTCTCCATCGCACGGGCGTCTTGGTGCAGCTTCCGGGCCTGGGTTGGGTCGGACGCACTGGCCTTCGCGTCCGGCTCGTCGGGGTCCTCGTCCGGTTGTGGGTCGGCCTGCTTTTCCTCGGTGGCGGGTGTCGGTTCTTCCGCTACCGGCTCCGGCTGTTCTTCCGGCTGTTCGTCGCTCACGGCGTGCCCCCGAACCCTATGCGGGCGTCGACGTTCATCGTGTCGGCGTTGAACACGTGGCCGTTGTTGTAGGCGTTGAACACCTTGCCGGGAACGGTGTCCGTCGGTTTCGGGGCGTCACCGGACAGTGGAGGCTTTGCGTAGCCGGGCACCCGCACCCACACCGTGCGGCCGTCGTCGATCAGCTTCCCGTAGGACTCCGGCTGGATGCCGCGGTAGCCGTGGCGCACCACGCTGTCGTGGACTGCCTCGGAGACCACCACGACGGACTGCGCCCGGCCGGCGGCCCTGAGCACCTCCTTGACGCCCGCGCCGTTGACGATCCGGAACGCGGTGGTCATCGCGTCGCCGACCCAGCCGTGCTCGTCCCGCGCCACCAGTCCGAAGTGGACGCCCAGGCGCAGTCGCAGCCAGGCTTCCGGTCGCAGACCGGCGTTGTGGCGGGCGAGCCCGTCGACCACCACGTCCGCCAACGGGTCGAGCAGCGGCAGCACCTCCGAGTCTGCCACCACCAGCACGCCGTCGCCCAGGTCGTCCGACCGGCGGCGCTCGGCGGGCAGGCCGGCGGCGTCCAGCGCTTCGTGCAGCACCCGGTAGAGCACCGCGCGCAGGTCCGCCTTCTCGGTGTCCGTCCGCTCGCTGGACTTCTCGATGTCCACGACCAGGATCGAGCGGCTCACGGGTTCGAGCGTCACGACGTCCTCCTTCATCAGGTGATCAGGGCAGCCGGCTGCGGGTGCAGACCGAGTCGAGCACCACCGCGATGCCGTGCGAGACGACGGCGTCGCGGACCATGCGGTAACCGGCCCCGTACACCGGGTCCGGGTTCTCCAGCGCCACCCGCCGCATGGTGCGGGCGAACTCCGTGCCCCGGCGCTTGAGCCAGGCGCCCGAGAACAGCTCGCACAACCCCTCTTCCAGCGGCTTCGCCAGACCCCGCGCTCCCCGCTGGGCGAGCCACGCGTGCCCGATCTCGTGCGCGACCGTGGCGCCGAAGTGGGTCGCGGTGAGGCCGCGCGCGATCTCGATGCCGAGCACGTCGGTCACCGATTCCTCGATGCGCTGGAGGGTGCGGCCGAGGCACAGGCCCGGACTGCCGAGGTTGATCACGTCCGGCTCCACCAGGGTCACCCGCACCCGCTGGTCGAGTTGGATGCCCAGTGCGGCCATCTCCCGCCGGACCGCGGGGATGTGCCGCCTCGCCTCCTCCTGGCTGTCCACGGCCTGGTGGGAGCAGGTGGGACAGCGCGCGGTGGTCGCGGTGAACGACGACCACCCCGACTCCCCGCCGTCCCTCGGACGTCCGCACAGCACGCAGCCCTCCCGGGCGTGGTGCCGCGCGCACGTCACCTCGCCGTGCATCGACACGATGTACCGGTCGACCGGCGGACGACCGCAGACGGTGCAGCTGTGGGCCAACTCAGGTCACCGGCACCCATCTCTTGGTCCGCGGATCACGCCGCCACCCGGAGGTTCCCGTCCGCTCCACGTTCGGCGTGCTCGGTGTGGGAGAGCCGGTCAGGGTCGCGTCGAAGTACCGGCCCCACGTCTGCGCCGTCGTGCGGACGCCCGGGTCGCGGCTCAACGCGTCACGCAACAGCTTCGGGCCACCACCCGGCAGCACGTCGTCCACCCGGCTCGGATCGCGGGCGATCGAGGCGAACGGACCGGGGCTCAGGCAGCGGAGCACGAACAGGCCGAACTTGTAGAGGTCGGTCGACTGGCTGAGCACGCTCTCCGGCGGATCCCAGTCGGGCGCGTTGAGCTGTCGGACGACCGCCGCCGCGCCCTTGATCCGGATCGAGTCGCAGTCGACCAGCATCACGCACGGCCGCGCGGTGAGCCGGAAGACGGCGTTCTTCGGGTTGAGGTCGCCGATCACCATCCCGTTGCGGTGCAACAGGTGCACCACGACGGCGAGGTCGCGGCACACCAGCAGCCGTTCGGCGGTGGACGGCGCGGGCATGCCGAGCCGCACCGCCCGCTCCGGTGCGATGAACAGGTGCTGCACCTCGCGCAGCGTCCGTGCCGGGATGCCGCTGGGCTTCACCCGGTCCTCGAAGAAGTCATCCGGGATGAGCCGCATCAGCACGCCGCGCACCTCGCCGTCCTCCTCCACGGCGCGGACCGGCCACGCGGTCATCAGGTCCAGCCGCTCCCGGGTCCGCTCGTCCAGCCGCAGGCGACGCGCCACCACCGCGTTCAGTCCGTGCGGTGGCGCGTGCCCGGCCTTGTACTGCTTGTAGACCAACGGTCCCGGCACGTCGGCGAGCGTGACGTGCGGGGCTCCGTAGACCTTCGCCTGCCCGCCCTCGCCGAGCAGCGCGCCGAGCGGGCCGAGCGCGTCGAGACCGACGACGTGGGCGCTCATGCCCTGGGGACCGGCCAGAACGCGACGGCGGTGCGGTCGTCGTCGAAGCTCTTGCGCGCGAACCCGATGTGGGCCGCGAACTCCAGCCCCGACGCGGGCGGCTTGGCCCAGACGTCGGCGAGGAACCGGCCGACCGCGCCGGTGCCGTGGCCGAGCGGGTCGCCGATGCCGTCGGTCATCAGCACCAGCGCCTCACCGGCGGCGACGGTCGTCCGGACCGGTTTCGGGTCTGTCACCGGTGGCAGCGGCAGCGCGTGGACCGAGGACGAGTGCAGCTCCGCGCCGTCGTTCTTCACCGCGTTCTGCGGCTCCCACCGGCCGCCTTCGCGCAGCACCCAGGCGGACGTGTCACCGACCGCGAGCAGGTGCACGACGTGCGCGCCGCCCACCGGCGTCAGGTCGACCACCGCGTACAGCACGGTGGACGCGATGTGCGCGGCCACGTCGCGCACGGACATGGTCTGCGCGTCGGCGTTCCCCATCGCGGCGAGCCGCTCGCGGCCCAGCCGTTCGATCCGGCCCGCCACCGCGTGGACGAGGTCCGGCCACGGGAAGTTGTCCGGCGTCAAGTCGTTCGGTGCCGTCAGGGCCTTCGCGATCAGTTCCGCGCCCTTGCGCGCGGCGACGATCGCGGCCTTGTGCGACAGCTTGCCCGCGGACACGCCGTCGGCGACGCCGATCACCAGGTACCGGCCGTCCGTGGTGCGGCGGAAGCTGTACTCGTCCTGCCGCACCGTCCCGTACGCGCGGTGCGACAGCCCGCGCACGCTCGCCGCACGCACCTCGGCGATGGGCTTCTTCGCGCCGTCCATCAGCGCGACCCCGTCCAGGACGGTGTCCCGGCGGTCCCAGCCGTCCGGGTCGGGGATCGGCACCACCAGGGACGCCGCCCGGCCCGGATCGCCGACCTGGAACGGCTCGGAACGGCCACGCCACTCCGGTTCCGGCACCGGCGTGGGGACTGCTTCGGTCGACGTGTCCATCAGACGAAGTCGTCCGACGAGTGCGCGGAGATGCCGTTCGGCAGGTCCTGCTTGGCGGGCAGGATGAGCCCCGAGCTGCCCTGGGCCATGCTCTGCCCGGACGCGAGCATGCTGGAGATCAGGATCTCGGCGATCATCGCGATCGCGTCGGCCGGGTTCTGCCCGTCCTGCATCAGGTACATCTGCATGGCCTTCGGCCCGGACGCCGGGTAGATCAGCGAGGCCAGCGTCTTCGGGTTGGCCGCGTCGACACCGCACGGCACGACGTTCGGGTACGTCGGGAAGTTCTCGGTCAGGTCCCGGAACGCGTCGCGCCAGTCGCCGTCGCGGTCGGTCGGCTCGCCGTCGCTGATGAAGAACACCGCCGGCCGGTGCACCTGGAAGCCGTCCGCCTTGAGCTGCTTGACGTTGCTCTCGATCTCGTCGCGCAGCAGCCGGAACGCCGCCGCGTACGAGGTCGCGCCGCGGACGTTGAGCGCGGGCAGGGTGACGTTCTCGTCCAGCAGGTCGCACAGCGGCAGCCGGACCAACGCGTCGGTGCCGAAGTCGATGACGCCGAACCGGACCTTGTCGGACAGGATCGGCGCGTCGGACAGCGCGTCGACCACCGCGGGCATGATCGCGTTCGCCTGCTTGAGCTTGTCGCCGGTCATCGACGCCGAGACGTCGATCACCAGGTAGAAGGGCAGCAGCTTGGCCTTTTCGCTCTCCATGTCGGAGCGTCTCCAATCAGGGTTGTTCGACGGCTCAGGGGTTGTTCGACGGCGACGGCACGCCGGGGACGTGGGTGCCGTTGGTGGGCAGCGCCGTCCGGGGGATCGGCATGGTGCGCTGGTTGTCCACCTTGGGCAACGGCATCGTGTGCTGGTTGTCCACCTTGGGGATGGGCATGGTGTGCTGGTTGTTCGCGCCGACGTGGGCGCGGTACCAGTGGTGGAGCTCTTCGTCGGTGCGCAGCTGCGCGAGCGCCGCCCAGACGTCGATCGCCTTCATGGCCATGCCGAGCTGCTTGTCCGCGACGAGCTGGGTGGTCTTGGCGTGGGCCTTCGTCTGCGCGTCCAGCTTGTGCCGTTCCATGGCGAGGTTCTGGTCGGCGCGGTCGACCGCGAGGTCGCGGTCACGCTTGGCCCAGAGCTCGTCGTCGGAGTCGAGACCGTCGTCGACGCGCTTCGCCAGCCGGTCGTACAGCGTCTCGGGGGCGAACCCGGACAGCAGCTTGAGCAGCACCGGCAGCACTTCGATGGACAGGAAGAGCCAGAACAGGGCCTCGTGCGCCCGCCCGCCGCTCGGCCGGGCGTCGGTGATCCGGTCCAGCGCCTCGAGCCGGGCCAGCAGCCCGGTGTTGGCGGCGGTCGCGTCGCTGCCCCGCCGTTCCAGGTCTTCCCGGTCACCGCGCAGCCGGTCGAGGTCGGCCTGCACCTCGGGCAGCCGCTTCTTCGCGTTCTCGGTGTCGGTGGCCGAGCCGTCCTCGATGCGCTTGGTCACCTTCGCGGTGACCTCGTCCAACGTGGTCTTCGCCCGGTCCCGGGCGGCCTCGGCGTCGTCAGCGACCTTCTTCTTCTGCCGGTAGGACTCGCCGTCACCGGGCACGCCGGTCCCGCAGACGCCGTCGAACTCGCACTGCGCGGACTGCCTCGCGTCCTGGTACGCCTTCTCCGCGACGTCGAGGGCGCTCTTCGCCGCCTTCACGTCGGCGTCGTCGGAGACGGTCGTCGCCGCCCGGCCCGCGATGACGGCGAGGAGCCCGGCCTCCTCGGTCTCCAACTCCTTGATCTTGGCGTACGCCTGGTCGTACTCGTTCTGGTTGCGCTCGGTCGTCTCCGCCTGCATCGCGATCAGCTCGCTGTTGATCTCCGGCTCGAAGATCTCCAGCACCAGCGGGGTCGAGATGATCGCGCCGATCACCGCTGCCAGCGCCATCCGGGGGATCGCGGCGACGCTGTTCAACAGCCAGCCGTTGCCGCGCGTCATCGTGACGACGAGCATCCGGTCGAGGTTGAAGATGATCAGACCCCAGACCGCGCCGACCGCCGCGGCGACGGCGGGGGCCAGCCCCAGCACCGAGTGCATGGCGAAGAACGCCGACACCGCGGCCACACCGGACGTGGTGAGCAGGACGCCACCGAGCGCGGCGTGCTTGTTCACGTCACCCGGCGCCTTCGCCAGGATCTCGGCCCTGGCGCCGGCCAGCGTGGCCAGCCGCGTGGAGAGGCTCATCGGGCCGTCCCTTCACCGTCGCGTGACCCGAGGTCGACCTCGGGTGAGTCGGTCAACATCGCCCGCAGGTCGAGCGGGAACCCGGCGGCGCGTGGCGCGGGCATGGGCGGCCACGGTGCGGGCCGTCCGCCGTCGGGGTACGGGTCCGGCAGCTCCACCCGCACGTCGACCGCGGGCAGCGGGAGCAGTCGGAGGTTCGGTGGCGCGGGGGTGTGGGGCAGGTGCACGTCGGGCATCGGCACGGGCAGCTGGCGGAATTCGGGCAGCGGCGCCACCGTCACGGGGCCGACCTCCCGGAGGTCCACGCCGAGGTCGTTGACGGCGCGGACCCGGATCCAGCCGGACTCGTCCAGGGTGATCGGCGTGCTGCCCTTGCCCGGTCGACCGTCCACCCGCACGGTCCGCGTGCCCGCGACGAGTTCGATCTCGCGTGCCTCCAACGCTTCCCACTCGACCGCGACGGGCCGGCCGGCGAGGACGAACGCGCGGTCGACGGCCACCTCGCCGAGCCGCGGTGGCGTGATGGCCTCACCGAGCAGCCGGCGGAAGTGGATCTCCCAGTCACGGGCGGACGGGCGGTTCGACGGGCCGCCCAACGCGCGCCGCAGCAGTGCCAGCCCTGCCGCGTCGAGCACACTCGCCGCCGCGGCCGGATCGGTGTTCACCGAGGAACCCGCGCCGGGCGTGAGGCAGCGCAGGATGAACAGGCCGAGCTTGTAGTGGTCGGTGGCGAGGGTGAGCTTGCCGCCTTCCGGTGGCACCCAGTCGGGCGCGTCGAGCTGCCGGACGTGGGCGACGACACCGGTCGGCCGCACCGCGTCGCAGTCGAGGAACATCACCATCGGCCGGGCGTCGAGCCGGAACACCGCGTTCTTGGGGTTGATGTCCCCGAACACGATCTTCAGCTCGTCGTGCAGGAACGCCAGCGCGGCGGCGAAGTCCAGGCAGATCCGCAGCCGCTCCTGGTCGGTGGGCGCGGGACGGCCGACCTTCAGGGCGCGGACCGGGTCGATGAACAGGTTCTGCACCTCGCGCAGCGACTTCTTCACGCCGGCGTTGCGGACGACCCGGTCGAAGTACGGGTCGGGGATGCGGGGCATGACGATGCCGACCGCCTGCCCGTGCTCCTCCACGACCCGGACGGGCCAGGCGGTGACGGCGTCGAGCCGGGCGCGTCTCGTCGGGTCGAGGTTGGCGCGGGCGGCCACGACGCGGCGCAGGCTCTGCGGTGCGTCGTGGCCGTTCCGGTAGCGCTTGTAGACGAGGGCGCCGGTCACGTCCGGGTACGTGAGGCCGGGCAGGTCGAAGACGGTCGCCTCGCCGCCTTTGCCGAGTTGGTCGCCGGGAGTGCCCAGTTCGTCGGGTGCGACGGACATGGCGGTGCCGGACGAGGAAATCCCCACGAGTACCCCTCTTCAGCGGGTCACGACATTCGACGTTGGTCGGCAGAACGGAGGCGGACGGGACAATAGCTGGCGGTGTGCCGGCCATTGCCGTCGCATCCGTCCGACTGTGCGGAGTGAGCGTCTCGGGGGGTCAATCGGGCGGTCGTTTAAGTCCGTTACCGCCGGTTGGGTCGAGTTCCCCGGCACGAGTGGAGCAGTCCGGCGGAGGATCGGTCGACACTGGGTCATCAAATAGATTGGCAATGAAACGGTCGAGCGATGCCCTGGTTCGCCGCTTGAGGGTCTGACCAGCGAAGTTGGTGTGAAGAATATTCAGGTGTAACGATTCGGTCGCCATTCAACCGTCGTTCGGGTGTTGGGCGCGACTGCGGCGCGTGACCAATCAGGACGGACTGGAATATTCGAAGTCCAGCCGAATGGAGTCGTCATTGCGATTGTTCGGGGACCGGTCCCGCGGAAAGTCGATATGAGTGTGTGTCGACTACCCGCAAAAGAGCGGAATAGCGTGGCCGGGCTAGTTGTGGACTAGTCGGCCGCGAACACGTCGACTTGCGGCAGGTCGTGGCCCATCCGGTCGCGTTTCGCGGTGAGGTAGCCGATGTTGTGCTGGTTGGGGCGCATCAGGTGCGGCACGCGGGCGGCGACCTCGATGCCGTTGTCCTCCAGCGCCTTGATCTTGTCCGGGTTGTTGGACATCAGCCGCACGGACAGGACGCGCAGGTGCTTCAGGATCCGGGCGGCGGAGGTGTAGTCGCGGATGTCGACCGGGAGGCCCAGGGTGGTGGCGGAGTCGAGGGTGTCCAGGCCCTGCTCGTCCTGGAGCACGTGCGTGCGCACCTTGGCCACCAGGCCGATGCCGCGCCCTTCGTGGCCGCGCAGGTAGATCAGGATGCCGCCGCCCTCGGCGACGATCCGGTCCAGCGCGGCCTCCAGCTGGTCGCCGCACTCGCAGCGCATCGCGCCGAAGATGTCGCCGGTCATGCACTCCGAGTGCACGCGCACCAGCACGTTCTCGCGCATCGTGGTGCGTCCGTAGACGAGGGCCATGTGCTCGTGCCCGTCCGCCCGGAACGCCACCGCGCGGAACGTGCCGCGGCGGGTGACCAGGTCGGACTCGGCGACGTCCTCGTCGTCGAAGGTGTCCTCGAAGGTGTCCTCGCGCATCCGGTTCCCCTCGTCGCCCCGACACCGGCCGGGCGTTCACTACGCTCGACCGGACTTGCACCGTAGCTCGCTCACTCGGCGGAGGTCACCCTGTTCAGCATCACCGTTCGTGATCACGTGATGATCGCCCACAGCTTCCGCGGCGACGTGTTCGGTCCGGCACAACGCCTGCACGGAGCAACGTTCGTGGTGGACGCTAGGTTCAAGCGGGCCGAGCTCGACGCGGACAACATCGTGGTCGACATCGGACTCGCGACCGAGCGGCTGCACGCCGTCCTCGGTGAACTCAACTACCGGAACCTGGACGACGTGCCCGCGTTCGCCGGGATCAACACGTCGACGGAGTTCCTGGCCAAGCACATCGCCGACCAGTTGGCGGACCTGGTGCACGAGGGCGCGCTCGGTGAGGGAGCCCGTGGGTTGACTGCCATCGAGGTGACGTTGCACGAGTCGCACGTGGCGTGGGCGAGCTACGAACGTCCGCTGTGACGCTCCACTTCGTGCTGCCCGGCGGCGTGGACGATCCCACGTCGCCCAGCGGCGGCAACGTCTACGACCGCCGGGTGATCGAGGGACTGCGGGCGTTGGGCACGGAGGTGCACGAGATCACCGTCCCCGGCACCTGGCCCCAACCAGACTTGAACGCCCGTGCTGATCTGGCGAGGGCGTTGGTCGCTCTTGACGACGGTGCCGTAGTGCTGCTGGACGGCTTGGTGGCGTGCGGTGTGCCGGAGATCGTCGTGCCGCACGCCGGTCGGCTGCGACTGATCGTCCTGGTGCACCTGCCGTTGGCCGCCGAAACCGGCCTACCTCCCGCCGTGACCGCAAGTCTGGACACTGCCGAGCGCGAGTGCCTACGCGCTGTGCGTGCCGTCATCGCCACCAGCCCACAGGCAGCCCGACACCTGACCGACCACCACGGCCTGACCGAGGTCCACGCCGTAAACCCGGGCACCGACCCCGCCCCACTCGCCACCGGCACGGACGGCGTGTCCCAGCTCCTCTGCGTAGCCTCCCTGACCCCGCGCAAGGGCCACGACGTGCTGATCGAAGCCCTGGCCACGGTCGCCGACCTACCGTGGACCTGCACGTTCGTAGGCCCCGGCCGTCCCACCCAAATCCAACACCTGATCACCCACCACGCCCTGACCTCCCGAATCCACCTGACCGGCCCCCTCGCCGGCACCGCACTCGACCGCGCATACGCCACGGCGGACCTCTTCGTCCTGCCGTCCAGAGCCGAGACCTACGGCATGGTCGTGACCGAGGCCCTGGCAAGAGGCATCCCGGTGATCGCAAGCGCCGTCCCGGACGCCTTGGCCACCGGCGGCCTCCTCCTCCCACCAGGCGACGTCACAGCACTCGCCCAAGCCCTCCACCGCTGGCTGACCGACAACCACTGGCGCCACACCCTCCGCACCCAAGCCCGAACCCGCCGCACCCGACTGTCTACTTGGGACGAGACGGCGGCGGCGCTGGCGAGAGTGGCGTCAGCTGTAGGAGCAGACTGCGGAGGTGCCGGCTAGTCTGCGGCCATGAGCACCTTCGCACCGGAATGGCTGGCGCTGCGCGAGAAAGCCGATGCGGACGCTCGGGCAGACGATTTGGTGGAGCGGCTGCGCAAGATCCATCTGAACCGGACACCCCTCGTGGTGCGTGATCTGGGGTGTGGAACGGGATCGTTGGGACGATGGCTCGCCGGGCGGCTGGACGGTCCGCAGCACTGGGTGCTGCACGACCGCGACCCCCGGCTGCTCGGCATCGCGGCGGCTGCGTTGAGTGGCGTCACGGTGGAGACGCGCGAGGGTGATCTCACCGCCCTCACCGCCGCCGACCTGGCGGGCACGTCGTTGGTCACCGCGTCGGCCTTGCTCGACCTGCTGACCAGAGCCGAAGTGGACGGGTTGGCCGAGGCGTGCGTCGGCGCGGGCTGCCCGGCCCTGCTCACGCTGTCCGTCGCGGGACGGGTGGAGTTCGACCCCGCCGAACCGCTGGACGCCGAGTTCGAAGCCGCCTTCAACGCCCACCAACGCCGCGTCGTCGCCGGCCGTCGGCTGCTCGGCCCGGACGCCACCGACGCCGCCGTGGAGGCCTTCGAACGGCGAGGCGCGGACGTCACCACCAGCCCGAGCCCGTGGCGGTTGGGCTCGGACCAGAACGCGTTGGCGGCCGAATGGTTGCGCGGGTGGGTGGACGCGGCAGTGGAGCAGGAACCGGCGCTCGCCGCCGAAGCCCCCGCCTACCTGCGGCGCAAGCGGGACAACGGGCCGCGCGTCGTCGTGCACCACACCGACCTGCTGGCGATACCGGCATGACCAGGCTCTGGGCGTGGCTGAGGCTGCTCGGCGCGGTCGGGATCATGGTGGCGCTCGGGTGGCGGCTGGGCACCGACGCGTTCGTGGCCGGACTGCGCGCGGTCAACGGCTGGTCCATCGCCGCGGCACTGGGGATCGGGCTGCTGACCACGGTGTCCAGCGCGTGGCGGTGGTGCGTGATCGCCCGCCGTCTCGGCCTCCCGCTCACCCTCGGCAAGGCCGTCAACGACTACTACCGAGGGCTGTTGTTCAACGCCGTGCTGCCCGCCGGAGTGCTCGGTGACGTGCACCGCGCGGTGAGCCACGGACGGCTGGCCGGTGACGTCGGGCGCGGCGTGCGGGCGGTGGTGTTCGAACGGGCCGCGGGTCAGGTGGTGCTCGTGACGCTGGGTGTCGCGGTGCTGGTCAGCGAGGGAATGCCGGTCGGGCTGCCGAGCCAGGGTGTCCTGGTGACGGCGATGGCGGCAGTAGTCGCAGCCGCCGCCGCAGCCGGAAGGTCCGCGAGAGTGCGCGAACACCTGAGGAAGACGTGGGCGGACGCCCGCACGGGCCTGGTGAACGCGGAAGTCATGCCGAAGGTCGCGCTGCTGTCGGCGGTGACCGTGGCCGGTCACGTGGTCCTGTTCGTCGTAGCGGCCCGAGCGGCGGGCACCGACGCGCCGATCGGCCGGCTCATCCCGCTGATCGTGCTGGCGCTGCTGGTGATGGCCGTGCCGGTGAACGTCGGCGGCTTCGGACCGCGTGAGGCGTTTCTGGCGGTGGCGTTCGGCGCGGCGGGTCTCGGTGCGGCCCAAGGCCTGACGACCGGTGTGGTTTACGGCGTGTTGGCGCTGATCAGCAGCCTGCCCGGTGTCCTGACGATGTTCGGCCGCCGGTCAGGAGACCGCCGGTCAGGAGACCGGTCACGAGAACAGCGCGACATAAGCCCCGAACGCCGAGACCAGCGCCGCGAGCAGGTCCCGGCCCTTGTCGGCTGACGCCAGCGAAGGACTCCCGACCACCCCGGACGGCGTGTACGGCGCGAGCCCCAGCGTGAGCATGTGCGGCCGGTCGTCGGCCAGGTGGTCACTGGTCTCGTAACCGGGTTTGACCAGCTCCGGATGGGCGTGCAGGAGGACGGAAGTCTCCAGTTCCCCCGCGTGCATGTCGCTGCGCGAAGACGTCTCCATCCCCGCGGCGGCCCGTGCGGCGGCCCAGTCGGCGCTGCTCGGGAACAACGCCATCCCCTCGGACTCCTGCACGACGTTCGACAGCACGTAGTTCCCGCCGTGCGCGTTGACCAGCACCAAGTGCGGCACACCGGACCGGCGCAACGAGTCGGCGATGTCCCGCACCACCGCGTACAACGTCCGTGCCGAAATGCTCACCGTGCCCGGCCAGTCGGCGTGCTCGTGCGAGCACGAGATCGTGATCGGCGGCAGCAGCCGGACGGCATGAGCGTCCGCGATCGACCGCGCGATCGTGCAGGCGACGACCGTGTCCGTCGCCAACGGCAGGTACGGGCCGTGCTGCTCGTGGCTGCCGATCGGCAGCACCGCCACGGTCGCCGCCCGCACGTCCCCGGTGGTGTCAGGCAGGTACATGCCCGGAACCGTAACGAACGCGCCGGCACAGGGCCGGGAGTTCGCCGCTCGCCAACTCCGGCAGCACGGACGGCAGGTCGTCGAAGTCGCTCTCGCCGGTGATCAGCGCGTCGAACACCGGATCGGCGAGCAGGTCCAACGCGAGCGCCATCCGCTCGGCGTACGTCCGGTCCGGCCGCGCCACCACGCCCACCTGACTGCTCCGCAGCCGCAGCCGACGGGAGTGGAAGAACTCGCCCAGCGGCACGCTCACCCGCCGGTCGCCGTACCAGCTCAGCTCCAGCACCTCACCCTCCGGCGCGAGCAACGACAACGACCGCGCCAGCCCCGCCTCGGACGCGCTCGCGTGCACCACGAGGTCACAGCCGTCAGTCGCCTGATCGGGTGACGCGAAGTCGACGCCCAGCGCGGCGGCCACCGACGCGCGGGCCGGGTCGGCGTCGACCAGTTGCAGCCGAACGCCGGGGAAGCGGGCCAGCACGGCGGCCACCGCGCACCCGACCATCCCGCCGCCGACCACCGCGATCCGGTCGCCGATCAGCGGTTTGGCGTCCCACAGCGCGTTCACCGCCGTCTCCACCGTCCCGGCCAGCACCGCGCGCGACGCGGGCACGGCGTCCGGCACGGGAGTCACCGCGTCCGCCGGAACGACATAGTGTGTCTGATGTGGATAGAGGCAGAACACCGTGCGACCGAGGAGCGGACCGTGTTCCACCACACCGACGTTCAGGTAGCCGTACTTGACCGGCCACGGGAAGTCGCCCTCCTGGAACGGCGCCCGCATCACGTCGTGCTGGTTCTCCGGCACACCACCGCGCAGGACCAGGCTCTCCGTGCCGCGGCTGATGCCCGAGTAGAGGGTTCGGACCAGGACTTCACCAGGTCCCGGCGAAGGCAGCTCGACCGGCCGGATCTCGGTTTTCCCGGCTGAGGTGAACCAGAGGGCCCTCGCAAAGCGTGTCATCTGTACAACCTCCGGACAACGAGGCCCACCGCCACAGAGGGGCACGATGACCACACTTCAGCACAGTGCGCCGCTGACGAACACAGAGCCCACCGCCTGGGCGGCGGTCCAGGTGCTCCTGCTCGGCGTGCTGGAGTGCACGGTCGGGCTCGGTCCGCTGGGCTGGCTCGCGGGGGTGGCGTACGCGGTCGGGACGCAGGCGTTGTTGAGCGGCGCGTTGCAGCGGTCCGCGACCGGGCTGCTCGGCCCGGCCGACCGCGTCACGCTGGCCAGAGGGCTGCTGGTCGGCGGCGTCACGGCGATGGTGGCCGACGGCTCCGATCACACCGCGGTCCTCGTCGTGTTCGGCGCGGTGGCGCTCTCGCTGGACTTCGTGGACGGTCAGGTGGCCCGCCGCACGGGCACCGCGTCACCGATGGGCGCGCGGTTCGACATGGAGGTCGACGCGTTCCTCATCCTGGTGTTGAGCGTGCACGTGGCGTTCGAGTTCGGGCCGTGGGTGCTGGTGATGGGCGCCCTGCGGTACGCGTTCGTCGTGGCGTCCTGGGGTTTGGGCCGGCTGCGGGGTGCGCTGCCACCGAGTTACGCGCGCAAGGTCGTGGCCGCCGTGCAGGGGATCGTGCTGGTCGTGGCCGCGTCAGGGCTGGTGCCGTACTCCGGCGTGCTGGTCGCGCTCGCGCTGGCCGCGCTGATCTGGTCGTTCGGCCGTGACATCGCCTGGTTGTGGCGCGATGCCCCGGTATCGGTGGAGGGAGTCCGCAATGTCTGAGTCGGCGAGGTCCGGTCCGGCGATGTCCAACGGGATGAAGGTCGGGAACGTCCTGCTCTGGGCGTTGCAGGTGCTCCTGGCCGCGTTCATGGTCTACAGCGGTTGGTCGCTGTTCGGCGACCAGTTCGTCGGCAAGTTCGACAAGATCGGGTTCGGGCAGTGGCTGCGGTACGTGACCGGTGTGCTGGAGATCGCGGGCGGGCTGGGGCTGCTCGTGCCACGCCTGTGCGGCCTCGCGGCGCTGGGTGTGGTGGGCGTGATGGTGGGCGCGGTGGCCACCGAGGTGGTCATCCTCGGCGACCCGCCTGCCGCGGTGCTGCCGGGGACCGTGGTCGTGCTGACCGCCGTGGTGGCGTGGTTCCGCCGCGACACGGTCAAGGCGCTGCTTCAGGCCTTCGGGAAGTAACGCAGCACGGCGACGTCACCGAGCTTGGCCACCTCCTCCAGGTGGAAGCGGCGGGCCGGTCCGCCCGGGAACTCGGCCGGGTTGACGAACCGCGGCGCGGTGGCCTGGCCGATCAGCATCGGCGCGACGGCCATCCGGATCTCGTCGGCCAGCCCGGCGGTCAGGAACGCGGTGTGGATCAGGCCGCCTCCCTCCACCATGAGGCGGTCCACGCCGCGCGCGCCGAGGTCGTCCAGCAGCGCGCCGAAGTCGATGGCGGGGCCGATCGGGACGACGTCGGCCAGTTCGCCGACTGCGGCACGGGCCGGTGCGTGCCCGGCGTCCGTGGTGTAGACGACCTTGTCGCCGCCGTGGTGCCAGAACTTGAGCGTCGGGTCCAGGTCGCCGCTACCCGTCACGGTGACCTTCACCGGGTGCTCGGGACGGCCCGCCGCGACCCGGGCGGCACGCCGTTCCGCGCTGTTGACCAGCAGCCGGGGGTTGTCGCGGCGGATCGTCGCGGCACCCACCAGGATCGCGTCCGACTCCGCGCGCACGCGGTCGACGTGGTCGAAGTCCTCGGCGTTGGACAGCGGGAACCGCTCCGCACCCCGGTCGTCGATGTAGCCGTCCACGCTGACGGCGACGCTGAGCAGGACGTGCGGACGAATCACGCGCCCACCGTACCGACGCGTGAACCGCCCGCGTCTGAACCGCAGACCACCGATCACGCGTTCTACCCAGCAGGACGTGGACGACCGCGGAGGACGGTATGACGGAGCGTGTCGTTGATCATCGTGGCCGTCGGGTCGCGCTCACCGTCCTGGCGTTCGTGTTCGTGGTGTTCGCCCTGGTGGTGCCCGGCGACTTCAACCGGTTCACGGTGGCGGCGTTCCTCCGCATCCCGGTGGAAGGGCTGCTCGGCCTGGTGGTGGTCCTGGTGCTGCGAGGGCGGGCGCGACGGGTGGCGGCGGTGGTCGGCGGGGTCGCGCTCGGCGTGCTGCTCGTGGTGAAGGCGATGGACATCGGGTTCGAGGCGGTGCTGTACCGGCCGTTCGACCTGGTGCTCGACTGGCCGTTGCTGGGTCCGGCGGTGGGCTACGTGGACGTGACGGTGGGGTGGTTCGCGGCGGTCGCGGTGGTGTCGGCGGCCGTGCTGCTCGCGGCGGCGGTGGTGTTCCTGACGGCGAGGTCCGTGGTGCGGCTGACGAGCGTGGTGGATCGCCACAGGCTGTTCGTCACGCGTGCGGTCGCCGTGCTCACGGTCGTGTGGATCACGTGTGCCGCGCCGGGCCTGCAACTCGCGCCCGGTGTGCCGATCGCGTCGCACAGCACGGCCGAGTTCGTCTACGACCATGCACGTCAGGTGCGCGCGGGTCTGGGTGACCAGGAGCGGTTCGCGGAGGCGGTGGCGGTGGACGCGTTCCGCGACGCGGCGGGCGAGGAGCTGCTGACGGCGTTGCGCGGCAAGGACGTCGTGCTGGCGTTCGTGGAGAGCTACGGGCGGGACGCGGTGGAGGACCCGGAGATGGCGCCGCACGTCGGCGCGGTGCTGGACGCGGGCACGCGGCGGCTGGCCGAGGCCGGGTACGCCTCGCGCAGCGCGTTCCTCACCTCGCCGACGGCGGGCGGTGGCAGCTGGCTCGCCCAGGCCACCCTGCTGTCCGGGCTGTGGGTGGACAACCAGCAGCGCTACCGGACGCTCGTGGCCGGCGACCGGCTCACGTTGGGCGGCGCGTTCCGGCGTGCGGGCTGGCGTTCGGTCGGTGTCATGCCGGGCATCACCGAGGCTTGGCCGGAGGGCGAGGTCTTCGGCTACGACCGGATCTACGCGTCCGGCGACCTCGGCTACCGGGGGCCGCGCTTCGGCTACGCGACCATGCCCGACCAGTTCACGCTGTCGCGGTTCCAGCAGGCCGAGCGGGCCGGTGAGCACGAGCCCGTGATGGCCGCGATCCCGCTGCTGTCCAGCCACGCGCCGTGGTCGCCTTTCCCGTCCACGGTCGGCTGGGACGACGTCGGCGACGGCTCCGTCTACAACGCGATGCCGTCCGGTGAGGCTCCGGCGGAGGACATGTTCGGCCGTGAACCCGCGTCGGTGCGGGCCGACTACGCGCGGTCCGTCGAATACTCGCTGAACACCCTCGTGTCGTACGTCGAGACCTACGGCGACGACGACCTCGTGCTGGTGTTCCTCGGCGACCACCAGCCCGCGCCGTTCGTCACCGGCATCGGCGCGAGCCGGGACGTGCCGATCACCATCGTGACCCGCGACCGGGCCGTGCTGGACCGGACCGCCGAGTGGGCCTGGACCGACGGCCTCAAGCCGGGCCCGAATGCGCCGGTCCGCCCGATGGACACCTTCCGCGACCAGTTCCTGACCGCGTTCCGCTAGCCGTCAGCGGCTCAACCGACCGGCGAAGTCAGGTGGTGGTGACCGGAACCGAGCCGGCGGGCGCCGTTCGGCAGGACCACCTCGGCCACCGCGTTGACCGGCACGCGCACGTCCAGCGCCAGCGTGCCGCCGTCACGCCGCCAGGACACCTCGACCCGGCCGCGAACGGTGTCCAGCGCCGCGCTCGCACTCGGCAGCACGGGCGTCGGCGCGACCCGGAACCGAGCCCAGCCCGGCTCCAGCGGCTCGACCCCCACCACCCGCTCGACCAGCCAGGACACCGGTGAGCTGATCGTCGGGTCGTTGCGGCCGCGCGAGTCCGCCTCCCACGACTCCCAGAACGTCGTCGCGCCCAGGTCGCGCAGGTAGCCGTACGACGGGTAGTCGCGCTGCCCGAGCACGAGGTGGGCGAGGTCGGCGCGGCCGTGGTCGGACAGGGCGTACGGGAGCGCGCCGACGCCCAGCGCGCCCGTGTCCAGGTGCCGCGTCGCTTCCACCTCGGCGGCCAGCCGCGCGGCGACGGCTCGCACGCGTCCGGCGGGCACCAGGCCGAACGCCAGCGGCACGGCGTTGCTGGTCTGGCGGTAGGCGGTGGGGATCTCGGTGCGATAGGTGTCCCCATCGAGGAACACCTCGTTGAACCGGCGCGTGATCCCGTCGGCCCGGCCGGACCACGCGGCGACCTGGGCGGTGTCGCCGAGCAGTTCGGCCAACGCGATCGCGTCACGGAGGGTGCGGATCACGTACGCCGTGCCGACCAGCTTGTTGCCCTCGGGCGGACCCGGCGTGTCGCCCGGCCTCGGCGGGTACCAGTCGCCGAACACGTCGTCGGCGATGTCGTCGTCGAGCTTGCCGAGCAGCCACCCGACGTACCGCTTCACGGGTTCGTAGTGCTTCTCCGGTACGGTCCGGTCGCCGTAGGCAAGCCAGTAGCGGCGGACCAGGAACGGGTAGACGCCGGTGGACGAGGGCGTCAGCAGGCCGCCGCCCGCCACCGTGCCCATGGGTGAGATGAGCGGGATCTCGCCGTCAGGGGCCTGGCCGAGCCGGACGTCGTCCAGCCACTTGCCCATCACGGCGGCCACACCGAACTGGTAGAGCAGTGGCTGAGCGGCGCGGTAGGTGCTGCTGGTCCAGCCGAGCTTGCTGTACATGGCCGACGGCTCCAGCTGCCCCCGCAGCCCGTTCAGGGCGGTCTGGTGGAAGGCGTCGGCGATCCACTGGAGCACCGGGTGCTCAACCTTGATGTCCATGGTGTCGGCCACGTCGTTGTGCAGCGGGACCGCCGCCAGGTCCAGCCGGCCCGGCGCGCCGGTGACCTCGACGTAGCGGAAACCCTTGTACGTGAACGAAGGCCGCCAGGTCTCCGTGGTGCCGGTCGCGGTGTACTCGTCCAGCTGGAACCGGCCGTCGACCATCGCGTTCTCCAGACCGCCCGGGGTCTGCGTCTCGATCCGCCCGCTCGCGCCGAGCTTCTCCGAGTGCAGGAGGCGGATCGTGGCGCCTTCCGGCAGTTGTGCGGTGAACGTCGTCCAGCCGGACAGGAGCACGCCGAAGTCGTACAGCCAGGTGTCACCGTGTCGCGTCACGTTCTTCGGCCGGATGACACCCCCGGCGCGCACGGGCTCGCCCGCGTACGCCTCCAGCCTGCCTCCCGGACCGTCCACCCGGGTCGCGGGCCGCCAGCCCGTGGTGTCGAAGCCGGGAGAGGACCAGCCCACGAGGGCTCGCGCGCGGCGGGCGTCGTACGACTCGCCCGCGTACACGCCGTCGGACGTGGTCGGGCCTTCGGTGAGGAGCCAATCCGGGCTGGTGGTGACGGTGACGGCGCGGCCGTCGGTCAGCCGGACTTCGAGTTGCGCCTTCACCCTCGGTTCGGCGATCCAGCGGGCCCGGTCGCTGCCGTCGGTGTCCGCCGCACGCGTGCTGAAGAACCCGCGGCCGAGGGCGATGCCGAGTGCGTTGCGGCCTTGGTGGAGCAGGGCGGTGACGTCGTGCGTGGTGTAGAGGGAGCGGACGTCGAAGTCCGTGGCGGGCGGGGACAGCTCGCCGTCGCCGACCCGTCCGCCGTTGACCCACGCGGTGGCGTGGCCGAGACCGGCCAGGTAGAGCCGGGCGGACGCGACCGGCGCGGGCAGGTCGAACTCGTCGCGCAGCAGCGGGTCGGCGGGTGGGGCCGGCGGGATGCCGCACAGCCAGCGGTCGCCGGTCTGCGGCACGCCGTCGACGTGGGCGGTGCCCTCGGGGTAGGCGTCGTAGGACAGGCCGTACCAGCCCAAGTTCCCCTGTCCGGCGGAGAGTTCGAGGTAGTACGCGCCGGGTTCGAGCGGTTGCGGGAAGTCGAGCCGGCCGTGTGCTTGGCCGTAGCGGTCGCCGGTGAGCCCGTCGAGAACCTTCTCCGCGACGACCGTCCCTTGTGGACCGTCCTGGCGCAGGGACATCACGCAGCGCGCGGTGCCGTCGACCTTGAGCAGCACGGTGAAGCCGGTGTGCGGGCCGTCGGCTCGGAACGTCTGGCCGAGCGTGTGCCCGGCGTCCAGCGGGACGGCGGTGAACTGGCGTGGCGGCAGCACCCGCACGGGCGGGGTGAGCACCGCGCCGGTGCCGATCCAGTCGGCGGACCAGTCGCCGTCCGCGAGCATCGCCGTCTCGAACCACGCGGCCCCGGCCTGCCCCGGGCGTCCGGCCTCGTCCCAGACCTCGACCGCCCAGTGGTACCGGGTCCTGCTCCGCAATGGCGGCCCGGCGTAGACCTGCGCGGTCTGCTCGCCCGACCGGACCTTCCGGGAGTCCCACACGTCCGGTGCGCCCAGCTTCTCCGGTCGGCTGGCCACGACCAGGCGATAGGCGCTCTGGGCCCGCCCGGTCCCGGATGCCGCCAACTGCCAGGAGAACCGCGGCGCGCCGACGTCGATGCCCAGCGGGTCGGCCACGTGCTCGACGGTCAACCGCCGAGCGCGTACCCCCTCGGCCGCCTGAGCCCGCAACGGCACCGCCGCCAACGCCGCCGCGCCCGCCATCCCGCCCAACACGGCCCTGCGCCTGACCTCTGCCATGACCTGACCCCCTGAGTCGGATGTCAGCTTATCGTCCCCAGACCGCTCCGCGCCGTCGTCCGCCCGGAAGCGGCTCCCGCGCGTACGCGCTCCGACGTACTCAGCGGAACGCAGCCAAGTGGTCGCGCACCCAGGTGGCGAAGCTCGTCGCCGGGCGGCCGAGGACCTCGGCGACGTCCTCGGTCACCACGGCGTTGTGCCCGGCCCGCGCCCACTCGACCCCGGTGAGCACGGCGTCCACGGCCGAGGCGTCCATGCCGTGACCGAGCATGTCGGCCCGTGCGGCGTCCGCCGGCACGTCCACGGTCTCGACGGCCCTGCCCAGCGCGGCGGCCAGGATCGCGGCCTGCTCGGGGACGCTCAGCGCTTCGGGACCGGTCAGCGCGTAGGTCTGTCCTTTGTGGTCGGACGTGGTGAGCGCTTCGACCGCCACCGCCGCGACGTCACGCGGGTCCACGACGCCCTGCCGTGCGTTGCCTGTCAGGTTCGGCACGGGGCCACCGGCCGCGATCGGCTGCGCGAACCGCAGGAAGTTCGACGCGAAGCTGGACGGCCGCAGCACGGTCCACGCCATCCCGCTGTCCTGCACTGCCCGTTCCGCCGCGAGGTGCCACCCACCGACGGTCCGGTCGCCGATGGTCTCCCCGGTGCCGATCGCGGACAGCTTCACCACCGTGCCCACGCCCGCTCGCGTCGCCGCGTCGAGCGCCGCCAAGTCGTGGTCCGGCGTGGGCTTCGCGGGTGCCGTGAGCAGGAACAACGCATCGACGCCCGTCATGGCGAGCCGCAGCGTGTCGGGGTCGTCGAAGTCGGCCCGGACGACGTCGAGGTCCGGTGGAAGTTTGTCGGGCGAACGGGTCACGGCCCGCACCCGCTCGCCCCGTTCGACCAGGAGCTTCAAGACTTCACTGCCGATGGTGCCGGTCGCCCCGGTGATCAGGATCATGGCGACGACTGTCCCCGAACGCGTGCCGGTGGGTCTTGGAGATTTCGGCTCAGGTGCGCATCTCCCGCGTCCGCCACAGCACCAGCACGAAGTAGGGCGTGCCGATCAACGAGATCACCAACCCGGCCGGCACCTGCGCCGGCGCGATCACGGTCCGCCCCACCGTGTCCGCGATGGACACCAACACCGCGCCCAACGCCGCCGCCACCGGGATCACCCGCGCGTTGCGCCCGCCGACCAACGACCGCGCCAAGTGCGGCGCGACCAAGCCCACGAACGCCACCACCCCGATCGCCGACACGGCCGTGGCCGCCAGCACACCCGCCGCAGCCAGGATCGCCAGCCGCGACCGCTCCACCCGCATCCCCAACACCCGCGGCGTGTCCTCGTCCAGGCTGTGCAGGTCCAGCTCACGGTGCCGGGCCCACAGCAACGGCGTCAACAACACCAACGCCAGCGCCGTCGGCAGCACCTGCTCCAGCGTCCTCCCGTACGTGGACCCGGACAGCCAGGTCAACGCCTTCGCCGTGTTCCACGGGTCCGACGTCACGATCAGCAGCGTGATCAGCGCCATCCCGCCGGACCACATCGCGATGCCGATGACCACCAGCCGGTCCGAGTCCAACCCCGACCGCCACGCCAGCCCGTAGACCAGCGCGAACGCCACCATCGCGCCGACACCCGCAGCCCCGGCGATGTGCCACGCCCCGGCCATCGGCACGACCGTGATCAACGTGATCGCACCGAGCCCCGCGCCCGCCGTGATGCCGAGCAACCCCGGCTCCGCCAACGGGTTCCGGCTCACCGACTGGATGCCGCACCCCGCCACCGCCAGCGCCGCACCGGCCGCCAACGCCGCCAGCACCCGCGGCAGCCGCTGGTCGACCACGAACGTCAACGCCGTCCCCGAACGCCCGGCCAGCCAGTTCGCCAGGTCACCCAGCAGCACCAGCCGGTCCCCGAACATCAGCCCCGACACCGGCGCCGCGACCACCAGCAGGGCCAGCACCACCGAGATCACCACGAACCGACGCGGCGACCCGGCCACCCCGACCCGACCGGCCGGGGCCTGCCGAGGCGTCCCACTCGACCGACCGCGCCGCGCCAGCCAGATCAGCACGGCCGCACCGAGGATCGTCGTGGTGACCCCGGTCGGCACCCGGATCGCCGCCGCGGAACCCATCACCGCACGCAGCAGCACGTCCGCGCCCAGCACGATCAGCACACCCACGAGCCCGGACACCGGCAGCAACACCCGGTGCCGGCCCAACCCCGGCACGAACGGCGTCAGCAGCCGCGTGATCACCGGCGCGCTCAGCCCGACGAACCCGACCGGCCCGGCCACCGTCACCGCCGCCGCCGTCAACGCCACGGTCAGCAGCACCGCGCCGACCCGCGTCCGCCGCACCTTCAACCCCAGCACGGTCGCGCTGTCGTCACCCAGGGCCAGGACGTCCAGCGACCGCCCCATCACCACCAGCGCCGCCACCGCGACCACCACGACCGGCGTCATCTGCGCGGTCGCGTTCAGGTCGCTCACCGTCAACGAGCCGCTGCCCCACCCGAACAGCCCGCTCGTCTCCTCCTCGTACATCAGCAGCAACAGGATCGTCGCCGACTGCAACGTCAACGCGACCGCGGACCCGACCAGCACCAACCGCGGACTGGTCGAACCGCCGCCGGACAACCCGAGCACGACGACCGCCGCCGCCAACCCACCCACGAACGCCGCCGCACCCGCGGGCAGCGTCGGCAGGCTCAACCCGAACGCCGCGATCGAGACCACGGCCAGGTGCGAGCCCGCGTTCACCGCGAGCGTGTCCGGTGACGCCAACGGGTTGCGCGCCACCGACTGCATCCCGGCGCCGGCGACGCCCAGCGCGACACCGATCAGCAACGCGGCCAGCAGGCGCGGCACGCGCGAACCCTCCAGCACGGCGAGGGTCTGCGCGTCCCCGTTGCCCACCAGGGCGTTGAGCACGTCGAGCACACCGGTCGACGCGGTGCCCTGGGTGAGGTGGACGGCGGAGAGCAAGGCGATGGCCGCCAGGATCCCCGCCGTCACGACGGCGGTGCGCATCAGGCGGTGACGGCCTTCACGAACTGCTCGGCGACGTGCACGACGGACTTCGGGCCGCCGAACGTCCACGTGCCCGGCTCCAGCTTGACCACCTTCTGCGACACCACGAACGGCAGCCGCTGCCACACCGGGTTCTGCGCCAGGCCGGTGGTGAACACGTCGTTCTCGGACGCGCTGTAGAACAAGACCGTCTTCGGGTCGGTGATCGCGGTCAGGCCCTCGACGTCGGTCGCGCCGAGGCCCCACTTCGCGTCGACCTCGCCGGTCCACGCGTTCTTCAGACCCAGCGCCTCGGCCGTTTCGGAGACCTGCGAGCCCTTGCCGAACGGGCGGATGTTGACCGTGCTGCCCTCCAGCCAGCCGTCGGCCATCAGGAACGGCGTGCCGGTCGCGCCCTTGGCCTCGACCGCCTTCTTGCCGTCCGCCAGCGCGGTGTCCATCTCGGCCAGCAGCTTGTCGCCCTCGGCGGACTTGCCGACCGCCTGGGCGATCATCTTCACGTCCTCGCGCAGCCGGTCGAGGTTGCGGGCCGCGTCACTGGCCTTGGTGACGACCACCGGGACGTACTTCTCCAGCTGCCCCACCATGGTCTCGTCCCGACCCTGGGCCATGATCACCACGTCCGGGTTCAGCGCGACGATCGAGTCCACGCTGGGCTCGTTGCGCTTGCCCACGTCCTTCACGTCGGCGGCGAGCGGCACGGACGCGTCCCACGTCTTGTAGCCGGCCGCGTCCGCGACACCCACGGGCATGACACCCAGGGAGGCGACGACCTCGGTCTCGGACCACTCCAGCGTGACGACCCGCTGGGCGGGCGCCTTCAGCTCGACGGCCTTGCCGCGGGAGTCGGTCACCGTGACCGGGCCGCCCGCGGACTCGCTCGGTGCGGTGGTCGGTGTCTCGGTGGTGCCACAGGCGGACAGCAGCACGGCTGCCGCGATCAGGGCAGGGGGCAACAAGCGCATCGCTCGAACCTCTCAGCTTCGGGGGAGTGTCAGACCGGGCGCGGTGTGTGCCGGCCCAGGGGGCGGCAGTGGATCGCGCCGGTCACCGGGTCGTCGGCGACGTGCACCGTGACGCCGTACGCGTGGGTGAGGTGTTCGCCGGTGAGGACGTCGCGGACCCCGCCCGCCGCGACGACCCGTCCCTCGGCCAGCAGCACGACCTCGTCGGCGATGATCGCCGCGTGGTCGAGGTCGTGCAGCACGACGCCCACCGCCACGTCGTGGTCGTTCGCCAGGTCACGCACCACGTCCAGCACCTCGACCTGGTAGCGCAGGTCGAGGTGGTTGGTCGGCTCGTCCAGCAGCAGCACGGAAGTCTCCTGTGCCAGGCACGAAGCCAGCCAGACGCGCTGCAACTCGCCGCCGGACAGCTCGTCCACGCCGCGGTCCGCCATCGCGGTGACACCGGTCAGCTCCATGGCGCGGGTGATGGCGGCGTTCCCCTCCAGGTCCACGCCACGCCACCCCGTCCGGTACGGGTACCGGCCGTAGGAGACGACGTCGCGCACCGACACGCCGGACGGCGTCGGCCGCTGCTGGGTGAGCAGGGTGACGTTGCGGGCGAACTCCTTGCCGGACAGCGCGGAGTGCCCCCACACCGGGCGCTCGCCCAGCTTCACCTGACCCGTGCGGGGTCGGTGCAGGCGCGCGAGCGACCTGAGCACGGTCGACTTGCCGGACCCGTTGGGGCCGACGAGCGCCGTCACGGCGCCCGCGCGCAGTTCGAGCGAGACACCGTGCACCACAGCGTGGTCGTGGTGCGCCAGGACCAGCTCGTCGCCGGCGAGCAGCGCGTCTCCCTTGGACATGAGGGGAGCCTAACCTAAGACGCCAATTCACCCATATGGGCGTGATCTACTGCACTTCACGGGCGATTGCCGTACAGCGGGCATCCTGCGAACAGGTCGTTGTGGTTGGTCAGCGGTACGGCTGGGGAAGTGGTTCGGCAGAGTGCCGTCCAGCATTGGCGCGTTTTGTCGGTTACGAGATCGCGATGACGAGGCCGTGCTCGCTCGTGCGGCGGACGATCCGGTCGGTTTCGTGGACGCCTTGCCGCGACCGGCGGCGGTCGACGAGTTCCAGCGTGCCGGACGCGGTTTCCTGCTCGCGGTGAAGCAAGCGGCAGACCGCGACCGCGCGCGAGGTCAACTGCTGTTGACCGGGTCGACCAACTACCTGGCGAACAAGGGTCTCTCGGAGACCTTGGCGGGCCGTGCCGGGAGGCTGCTGCTCTGGCCGTTGTCGATGGGGGAGCGGCTCGGTGTGCGGGAAACCTTCCTCGACCTGCTGTTCGAGCCGACTCGGTGGCCAGGTCGGTTCGAGCCGTTGCCGCGTGCGGAGTTGATCGGCACGTTGTTGGAGGGCGGGTTCCCCGAGATCGTCACCGAGGGACTCGCCGGACGCCCGCGCCGGAACTGGTTCGAGGCGTACGTGCACGACGTCGTGTCGAGGGAGGCACTTCGCCCGATCGCCGAGGTCCGGTTGGAGGCCGAGCTGCGGAAGCTGCTGCGCCTCCTGGCCGCTCGTACCGGTCAGGAGTTGGTCGTCGCCGGAGTTGCCGGGGACGCCGAGCTCGGCCGTGAGACCGCGTCGAACTACGTGACCCTGCTGGAGTCCCTCCACCTGGTGACCTTGCTGCCCGCGTGGTCGACCAACATCACGAACAGGGCGAAGCGTCGCCCGAAGGTCGTTGTCGTGGACACAGGACTCGCGGCGGATCTCTGCGGTCTCGGCGAGCGGGCGTTCTCACTGTCCGCCGATGGGACTGCGGCAGGTGCGCTGTTCGAGACGTTCGTCATCACCGAGGTCCTCAAGCAGGCGACGTGGAGCGAGCGGAGCGTGGACCTGTCGCACTTCCGCGACCGCGATGGGGCTGAGGTGGACCTCGTCGTGGAGGACCGCAGGTCTGGTGAGGTGGCCGGTTTGGAGATCAAGCTGACCAGCACGCCGACCGCTCGGCACGCCAAGCACCTGGTGATGTTGCGGGACAGGTTGGGAAGCCGGTTCACGACGGGTCTGGTGGTCCACGCCGGATCGCAGGTGCTGCCGCTGGGCGACCGGATCTGGGCCGTTCCGGTTTCCGCTCTGTGGCGGTCGGACAGCTGACCGCGGTGGTCAGCCGCCGAAGTGCCGGCGCGTGTCGGCGACCAGCGACGCGAACAACGCCGTGGTGAGCCCGCCGCCGAACTTCACCGCCGGCTCGTACGCGAACGTCCAGGTGAACCGGCACCCGTCACCCGCCCGTTCCACGAGGTAGTCCTCCCCGAACCGGCGGAACAGCGGCAGGTTGGCCCGCTCCACCCGGAACGACTGCCGCCGCCCCTTCTCCCACCGGAAGAACACCTCGTGCAGCCGCAGCACGCCGAGCACCGTCGTCTTCCGCGTCGTGCCGATCCCGAACGGGCGAGGCGAGGTGTACTCGGCTGACGACAGCAGGCGGCACCACCACAGAGGGTTGGACGCGGTCAGGCCCCGCCAGACACGTTCGGGTGACACCGGCAGGTCCAGCACGTAGCTGCTGCGCTGCGGTGCCGAATCGAAGAAGTCCAGGTCGAACGGCTCCAGGCGGGGCACGTGTCCAGTGTGCCGCTTTCGTGGCGGTTCCACCGCACACCCGCACGGGGGCACGCCGCAACCTGATGGCACCGACAGCGGTAGTCCGGTGCGCCACTCGGGGGTATCCGACGCTCGAACGTGTGGATCAACCCCGCCGGCCTTGGCCCGCGCCGCCCGGCACTGGTTGCGTACACGGGTAGGCCACGCGATCGAGAGGTGCCAGCAGATGCAGCCGTTCCAGCTGCCGGATTTCTACATGCCCTACCCGGCACGGCTGAACCCGAACCTCGAACGCGCCCGTGCGCACACGAAGGCGTGGGCGCACGAGATGGACATGATCGACGTCCCGCAGCACGGCACGGTCATCTGGACCGACGAGGACCTCGACTCGCACGACTACGCCCTGCTCTGCTCCTACACCCACCCGGACGCGACCGCGGCCGACCTTGACCTGGTCACCGACTGGTACGTGTGGGTCTTCTACTTCGACGACCACTTCGTGGAGCTGTACAAGCGCAACCCGGACGTGGCGGGCGCGAAGGCGTACCTCGACCGGCTGCCGCTGTTCATGCCGGTGGACGGCCAGATCACCGAGGAGCCGACGAACCCGGTCGAGAAGGGCCTGGCCGACCTGTGGACGCGCACCGTCCACTCGCACTCGCCCGATTGGCGCCGCCGGTTCGCGGACAACACCAAGCACCTGCTGGACGAGTCCATGTGGGAGCTGCTGAACATCACCGAGGGTCGGCTGTCCAACCCGATCGAGTACATCGAGATGCGCCGCAAGGTGGGCGGCGCGCCGTGGTCGGCGAACCTGGTCGAGCACGTCACGGGCATGGAGGTGCCCGCCCGGATCGCCCTCACCCGCCCGATGGGCGTCCTGCGCGACACGTTCGCGGACGCCGTGCACCTGCGCAACGACCTGTTCTCGTACGAGCGCGAGGTGCTGGACGAGGGCGAGCTGAGCAACGGCGTCCTGGTGCTGGAGAAGTTCCTCGACATCCCCACCCAGGAGGCCGCCGAGGCGGTCAACGACCTGCTCACGTCCCGCCTGCACCAGTTCGAGCACACCGCCGTCACCGAGGTGCCGGCGCTGCTGGACGAGAACGCGATCGACCCGGCGGGGCGGCTGGCCGTGCTGGCGTACGTGAAGGGGCTCCAGGACTGGCAGTCCGGCGGCCACGAGTGGCACGCCCGTTCCAGCCGCTACATGAACGAGGGCGCGGTCACCGCGAACCCGGTGCTCGGCGGCCCGACCGGCCTGGGCACGAGCGCCGTCCGCTCGCTCATCGCCACCGCGCCGCAACGCCTGCGCAGCTTCGGCCACGTGCCGTTCGAAGAGGTCCCGTCGCTGCCGGAGCCGGCCCTCGACATGCCGTTCGAGTTGAGGCTGAGCCCGCACTGGCAGGACGCGAAGGAGAAGAGCGTCGCGTGGACGCGTGACATGGGCTTCTTCGACGACGTGCCCCGCGTGTGGACCGAGGACAAGCTGCGCGACTACGACCTCGCGCTGTGCTCGGCGGGCCTCGACCCGGACGCCACACCGGAGGAGCTGGAGATCTCCGCGCTGTGGCTGACCTGGGGCACCTACGGCGACGACTACTACCCGGCCGTCTTCGGCCGCACGCTGGACATGCCCGCCGCGAAGGTCGCCACCGATCGGCTGAAGCAGATGATGCCGCTCGAAGGCGAGCCGCCCACGCCGGTGACCCCGATGGAACGCGGCCTCGCCGACGTCTGGCAGCGCACCACCGCCTCGATGCCGTCGGCCAACCGGCGGCAGTTCCGGCGCGCGGTGGACCTGATGCTGGACAGCTGGCTGTGGGAGCTGAAGAACCAGCACGAGAACCGCGTGCCGGACCCGGTGGACTACGTCGAGATGCGCCGCAGCACGTTCGGCTCGGACATGACCCTGAGCCTGGCGCGGCTCGGCCACGGCGGGCTGGTGCCCGACGAGCTCTACCGCACCAGGACCATCCGGAACATCGAGAACTCGGCGATCGACTACGCGACCATGCTCAACGACCTCTACTCGTACCGGAAGGAGATCCAGTTCGAGGGGGAGGTGCACAACATGGTCCTGGTGGTGCGCAACTTCCTCGACGTGGACCTGGAGCGGGCGTACAAGGTCACGACCGACCTGGCGAACGCGCGGCTCAAGCAGTTCCAGCACGCGGTCGCGGTCGGGCTGCCGGCGTTGTTCGAGGAGTTCGACCTGGGTCCGGAGACCCGTGACGCCCTGAACACGTACGTCGCCGAGCTACAGGACTGGATGGCCGGGATCCTCAACTGGCACCGCGAGGTCGTCCGGTACCACGACGCCGACCTGGCCAAGCACTTCGGCCACCGGCAGATCGTCCCGCAGACGCCGTACGGCCCGACCGGCCTCGGCACGTCGTCCACCCGGATCCTGGCGCACAACAGGTGACGGAACGGGCGGGGCACTGATACCCGGCCGAGGGCCGACCTGCTCGAGCGAACGCGGCGCCCCAACCGGCAGGGGGCTACCGGTCGGGACGTCGACCCCTCGTAACCGGCGGAGCTGTGGGGGCTCCGCCGCGGTACTCCATCGATCCGCGGTCGCGAGGGACAGCCTGCTCGGACGCCCTGGAGCGAACCTAGGATGAACCTTGAACCGGCTGTTCAAGGGGGCTGTGCGCGTGGAGTTCGGGCTGCTCGGCGGCATCCGGGTGTCGGTGGGCGGCGTGGACCTCGACATCGGCCACACCCGCCGGCGGAGCGTGCTGTCGGCACTGCTGCTGGAGGCCGGGCGGCCGGTGTCGGTGGAACGGCTGGTCGATCGCGTGTGGGGCGCTCGGCCGCCGCTGCGTGCCAAGGAGACGCTGTACGGGTACGTCTCCAAGCTGCGTGCCGCCGGGATCGACATCCGGCGCAGCCCCGACGGGTACCTGCTGGAGCCGGAACGGCTCGACCTGACCGAGTTCCGCGCCCTCGTCAAGCAGGCCCGTGACGAATCGGACGAGCGTGCCGCCGCCCTGTACGACCAGGCCCTCGGGCGGTGGCGCGGTGAGGCGTTGGACGGGCTCGAATCGCCGTGGTTCGCCCAGGTCAGGGAGGCCCTGCACGCCGAACGCGCGGCCGTCGAACTGGACCGCAACGACGTGGCCATCAGGCTTGGCGACCACGCCGCCCTGCTCCCCGACCTCCGCCAGGCAACCCAGTCGAACCCGCTGGACGAACGCCTCGCCGGCCAGCTCGTGCTCGCGCTGCACCTGAGCGGCCGGTCGTCGGAGGCGTTGCGGCACTACGACGCGCTGCGCCGGCAGCTCGCGGACGAGCTGGGCACCGACCCCGGCAAGCCGCTCCAAGACCTCTACCTGCGGGTTCTCGGCCAGGAAGAACGCCGGGAGACCACCGCCGTCCCGCGTCAACTCCCCGCACCGCAACGGTGGTTCACCGGCCGGGAGAAGGAGATCGCCGACCTCACCGACCCGTCGTCCACCGTCGTGATCACCGCGATCGGCGGCGCGGGCGGCATCGGGAAGACGGCGTTGGCGCTGCACTGGGCGCACCGGCACGTGGACGACTTCCCGGACGGCCAGCTCTACGTCAACCTGCGCGGTTTCGACCCGGCCGGTGAGCCCGTCACGCCCCAGACCGCGTTGCGCGGGTTCCTCGAAGCGCTCGGCGTCGACGATCCACCCACCGACCTCGACGCCCAGGCCGCCCTCTACCGCAGCCTGATCGCGGACAAGCGCGTCCTCGTCGTGCTGGACAACGCCCGCGACACCGCGCAGGTCACCCCGTTGCTGCCGGGCGGGGCGCGCTGCACCGTACTGATCACCAGCCGCCAGCAGCTCTTGGGCCTGCTCACGTCCCACGGCGCGCGCTCGGTGACGTTGGACGTCCTCGACGAGCACGAATCGCTCGCGCTCCTCACCGCACGCCTGGGCGCCGAACGCGTGCAAGCCGACGTCACCCGCGAGCTGCTGCGCCTCTGCGGCGGCCTCCCGCTCGCCCTCGGCATCGTCGCGGCCCGTGCCGTCACTCAGCCGGACCTGCCGCTGTCGGCCCTGACCGATGAGCTGAAGGACCACCGCCTGGACGCGTTGGACGACCTCAGCGCCGACCTGCGCACGGTGTTCGCCTGCTCGTTGCGGGTGCTCAGCCCGGCCGCCGCCGAGCTGTTCGGGCTGCTGGGCCTGACGTCGGCGCCGGACCTGAGCCTGCGTGCGATCACCGCCCTCACCGGCCGCCCGGACACGCGCAAGCTGGTCAGGGAGCTGGAAGCCGCCCACCTGGTCCAGCAACACCAGGTCGGCCGCTACCGGATGCACGACCTCGTCCGCCTCTACGCCGCCGAGGTCGCGCCCGTCGACGCCGATCTCACCGGCTTCGTCGGCTACTACGCCGCCACCGCGCACAACGGCGACCTGCTCATCGAGCCGCACCGCCCACCGGTCCCCGCCCCGGACGGCACACCGGCGCCGCTCGCGGACGTCACCGCCGCGATGGACTGGTTCGACGCCGAGTACGAGTCGCTGCTCGCCGCCCAACGCCTGGCCATCGCCAACGCCTGGCACGCGCCGGCCTGGCACATCGCGTGGGCGCTCACCAACTACCACCTGCGGCGCGGGCACGTGGCCGAGGACATCGTGGTGTGGCGGACGGCGTTGGACGCCGCCGAAGCCCTCGGCGACCGGTCCAAGCAGGTGGCGGCGCACAGGTTCCTCGGGCTGGCGTTGACCGACGTGGGCCGTTTCGACGAGGGCGACCACCACCTGCGCCGGGCGTTGGAGCTGGTGGAGGACGACTACGGCAAGGCGGGCGCGCACCGTGCGATGGCGTGGGCGATGGAACGCCGTGGCGACCTGTCCGGCGCGCTGGAGCACGCGGAAGCGCAACTGGCACGGTTCCGCGCGTTGGAGATCCCCATCCGCATCGCCGAAGCGCTGAACGACGTCGGCTACCGGATGGCGAGGCTCGGTGACTACGCCCGTGCCGAGGAGCACTGCCGGGAAGCGTTGGCGCTCAACGAAGAACTCGGTCACGTCGAAGGCGAAGCGGCCACTTCGGACAGTCTCGGCCACATCGCCCACCACCACGGGCGTGACGCCGACGCGGTCGAGCACTACCGGCACGCGCTGAAGCTCTACCGGCAGCTGGACAACTCGTACGAGGAGGCCAGCGTGCTGCGGCACTTCGGTGACGTGCTGGCCGCCGTGGGCCGTGCCGACGACGCCCGTGAGGCGTGGCAACGAGCCCTCACCCTGTTCCGCGCGCAGGGCCGCGTTCAGGACGCCGACGACGTGCTTGAGCTGCTCGCGTGAGCCTCTCGCGTGAGCCGGCGACCAGTCATGTGACAGATGCCCTACCCCTCCCCAGGTCCATAACGTCGGTGCCAGGACACCGAGGGAGGGAACACGGGAATGATCAAGTTGGCGATCATCGTGGGAAGCACGCGGAAGGGCCGGTTCGCGCCGGTCGTGGCGAACTGGTTCGCCGACCGGGCCAAGCAGCGCGACGACCTGAGCGTGGACGTGCTGGACCTGGACGACCTCGACCTGCCGGACCGGCTGCACGGGTTCGGTGAGGAGCCCGCGCCGGAGGTCGCGCTGGTCTCGCCGCGGCTGGCGGACGCGGACGCGTTCGTCGTCATCACGCCCGAGTACAACCACAGCTTCCCCGCGCCGTTGAAGAGCGCCATCGACTGGCACTTCACCGAGTGGCAGGCCAAGCCGGTCGGGTTCGTGTCGTACGGGGGCGTCGGCGGCGGGTTGCGGGCGGTCGAGCAGTTGCGGCAGGTCTTCGCCGAGCTGCACGCGGTGACGGTGCGGGACACGGTCAGCTTCCACGGGGCTTGGGACCGGTTCGACGACACTGGGAACCCGGTGGAGGCGGACGAGGTGAACAAGGCCGCGACGACCGTGCTCGACCAGCTGGTCTGGTGGGGGACGGCGTTGCAGGAGGCCCGCGTGAAGCGGCCTTACGGGGCCTGACGTGCGTGCCATCCGTCTGCACGCGTTCGGCTCGGCGGACTTGCTGCGGTGGGACGAGGTTCCGGACCCGGCGGCAGGGCCGGGCCAGGTGCGGATCGCGGTGCGTGCCGCGGGGGTGCACCTGGTGGACGCGGTGATCCGGCGTGGTTGTGGCCAGTGGGTGCCGTTGCCGGATCTCCCCACCACGCCGGGCAGTGAGGTCGCGGGGGTGGTCGACGCGGTCGGGGCGGGCGTTGATCCTTCGTGGCTGGGCGTCCGGGTGGTGACGCAGCTCGGTCTGGCCAGCGGGGGGTATGCCGAGCTGGCGGTACGGGAGGTTGGTGCGCTGCACGTCGTTCCCCCCGTGCTCGGATTCGCGGCGGCGGTGGCGATGATCTGCACCGGCAGCACGGCGTTGGGTGTGCTGGACGCGGCGGCGTTCTCTCCCGACGACGTGGTGCTGGTGACCGGTGCGGCCGGTGGCGTCGGGACGTTGCTGGTGCAGGGGATTTCGCGGGTCGGGGCGTTCGTCGTGGGCCTGTCCGGGTGTGCGGAGAAGCGGCGGGCGGTGCTGCGGGCGGGTGCGGCGGTCGCGGTCGACTACCGGCGGGACGGGTGGCAGGGGGACGTGGTGGCGCAGTTGGGTGGGCGGGAGGTGAGCGCGGTGCTGGACGGTGTCGGCGGCGAGGTCGGGCGGGGTGCGCTGGACCTGCTCGCGCCGGGTGGTCGGCTGGTGATGTTCGGGGCGTCGTCGGGCGAGTTGGTGCGGGTGTCGACGGCCGACCTGTTCGAACGCTCCCTCACCGCGACCGTCGCCGTCGGGCCGCACGTGGCGAGGCGTGCCGGTGGGCTGCGGGCGTTGGAGGCTCGGGCGCTGGGGGAGGCGGCGAGTGGGCGGCTGACCCCGGTGGTGCACACGTTTCTGCTAGGTGAGGCGGCGCGGGCGCACGCGGCGATGGAGAGCCGGCACACAGTGGGCAAAGTCGTCCTCGTGCCGGACGCCGCGCCGTGCGGTTGAATTCACGCGTCCGTGCAGCCCGATGACGGTCTGTGCAATTATCAGCCGTTTTCCATACCTGGTCGGGTGATGATGTGCGAATGTCTGTTCGACTATTATTCGGGTATGGATGTTTCGCCTGTGTTGTTGACCGAGGACGACGTGTTCGCCGCCATTGCGGAGGTCGAAGCGTCGGTTCGGGCATTGCACGGGCGGCGGTTGGAGTTGTTGGCGAGGGTATTGCGCTGCGGGTACGACCTGGATTCGTACCGGCGATTGGTGCGGGCGAATCCGGTGGAGGTGAAGCAGTGGGTCGCGCAGGTGGAGTTGTTCCTGCCGTCGGTCACGCCGACTGGTCAGCCGTTGCCGCCGCTGTACCCGGTTGCCGGTGCCGCGTTGGTGGAAGGTGAGTTGTCGGAGGGTCATCTGCGGGAGTTGACGCGGGCGGTCACGACGCTGAAGCTGCCGGACTGGTCGGAGGGGATCCTGGTCGAGGCGGCCCGGTCGGTGGAGCCGAAGGTGATCCGGCAGCTCGCCGACCGCATCCGCGACCGGGTCGAGCAGGACGCCGTGGACGAGCTGGACGAACCGGCGGCCGAACCGGCGGCCGAGCCGGCGGACGTGCTGTACACGCGGGATCTTCCGGGTGGGCGGCTGGAGTTCTGGGGCGAACTGTCGGCGGAGACCGGTGCCCGGTTCACCGCCATGCTGGAGCCGTTGGCGACGCCGCGTCCGGAGGGCCCGAAGGATCTCGCGCACCGGTTGGGTGAGGCGTTCGCCGACGTGGTGTCGCTGGCGTCCCGGTCCGGGGATCTGCCGTCGGAGGCCGGGGAACGCCCGCACATCAGCGTCACGGTCGACATCGAGACGTTGCGGCGCGGGGTGGGGCACGCGGTGTTGGACGGTGACCGCTACCTGAGTGCGGCGCAGGCGCGGCGGATCGCGTGTGACGCCAAGGTCGTCCCGGTCGTGATGGGCGGTGATTCCGAAGTCCTGGATCTGGGGCGGACGAAGCGGACGGTGAGTGTGGCGCAGCGCAAAGCACTGCACGCCCGTGACCGGGGATGTGCTTTTCCCGGATGCTCCCGGCCGCCGAAATGGTGCGACGCGCACCACCTCAAGTTCTGGGCCGACGGGGGCGCTACGAATCTGGACAACCTGATTCTGCTGTGCCGCGCGCACCACACACTGGTGCACCATTCACAATGGCGGATCACGATGACCGGTGGTATTCCGGTATTCATTCCGCCGCGTCACGTCGACCCCAATGCCGCTTAGTTAGTGGCCTTGGTGTGCGGGTTGAGGCGAGTGGATTGGTTGGCAGTACTGTTGATCAGTGCCGTCTGCTCGCCGTTTCACCGATGGGATCAGCATCGGTGTGCTGGCCCGTGTGTTCGACCGGGATCTGGTGGACGAGGTGCTCGCGGAAACGGGGCGTCGGGAGAGGCGGTCGCGTCTGCTGCCCGCGCGGGTGGTCGTCTACTACGTGCTGGCGCTGTGCCTGTTCTTCGATGACGGTTACGAAGAGGTGATGCGCAAGCTGGTCGACGGTCTGCGGTTTCTGGGCACGTGGCGGCAGGGGTGGACGGTGCCCACGACGGGGGCGATCTCCCAGGCGCGGGGGCGGTTGGGCGAGGCGCCGCTGCGGGTGCTGTTCGACCGGGTGGCGGTGCCGATGGCCCATGCCGGAACGCGGGGGGCGTGGTTTCACGGGTGGCGGGTGATGGCGGTCGACGGTGTCGTGCTGGACTTGCCCGACACGGCGGCCAACGTGGCCGAGTTCGGCAAGAAGCCGCACAAGGGCGGGCAGAGCCCGTTTCCGCAGGTGCGGATCATGGGGCTGGGCGAGTGCGGCACGCATGCGATCGTGGCGGCGGAGTTGGATTCCTGGCGGGTGCAGGAACGCGGCTTGTGCGAGCGGTTGGTGGCGGCGTTCGAGCCGGACATGCTGGTGCTGGCCGATCGCGGTGTGTTCTCCTACGACTTGTGGCAGCGGGCGCGCCGGAGCGGGGCGCAATTGGTGTGGCGGGTCCGTGACGATGTGGACCTGCCGGTGTTGGGGTGGCTTCCCGACGGGTCCTACCGCAGTGAGCTGCTGCCCTCGAAGGTCAAGGCGGACCTGAAGCGGGGCAAGCGGTCGCGGGCGCCGGAGGGGTCGCGGTTGCCGGTGCGGGTGGTGGAGTACTCGGTGACCGACCGCGGCGGGCAGCCCGAGATGATCCGCCTGGTGGTGTCGATCATGGATCGCGAGGTGGCGCCGGCGGTGGAGTTGGCGGTGCTGTATCGGCAGCGGTGGGAGTTCGAGCTGACCCTGGACGAGATCGAGACCCATCAGATGCCGCATGGCAGGGTGCTGCGGTCGAAGTCCCCGGAGTTGGTCCGGCAGGAGATCTGGGCGTTGCTGCTGACCCACTACGCGGTGCGGGCGTTGATGTTGGAGGCCGCCGAGGGCCTCGGTCCGGACGACGGGCTCGACGTCGACGGGTTGTCCTTCGTCCGAAGTCTCAACGCTGTGCGCCGCCAGGTCACCAACCAGGCGGGTTTTTCCCCCTCACCGCCTGAAGAACGCGATCATCGAGACGCTTGAGGAGATCCGACACCGACGCGCCCGGGGCCGCCGCCACCGCTCCTACCCACGCGTGGTCAAACGCAGCAACGTCGGCAGCAAGCTGATCAAACGCGCGCACCACACAGGCACCCGCTACGACCGGCCACCTGGCATCCACCTCTTCGGCAAGATCACTAACTAAGCGGCATTGACGTCGACCCCGGCCAAAGGCCCCGGCAGAACCTGCTCCACCGACCACCCATGCCCATCGCGGCCTGAACACCCACAACCACACCTCATCTAGGGTCGGAGACATGCTGCACGGGAGGTCCGAAGAACTGGCGGTGGTCGACGGACTCCTGTCCGACGCACGCGCCGGTCGCAGCGGTGTGCTCGTGGTGCGCGGTGAGGCGGGCATCGGCAAATCCGCCCTGCTCGCGCACGCAGCCCAGGGTGGCGGCGGTGCCGGCGAGTTCCGGATCTTGCGCGGCACGGCGGTCGAGTCCGAGTCGGTGGTTCCGTTCGCCGGGTTGAACCTGCTCCTCGGCAGCGTGATGGACCGCGTCGACGCCCTGCCACCCAACCAATCCACCGCCCTGCGCGGCGCGCTCGGCCTCGCACCCTCCGACGGCGGCGACTACTACCTCGTCGGCCTGGCCGTCCTCACCCTCCTCGCCGACCTGGCCGAACAAGGGCCCGTCCTCTGCCTCGTGGACGACGCGCACTGGCTCGACCAAGGCTCCGCGCACGCCCTCGTCTTCGCCGCACGCCGCCTCCAGGCCGAAGGCATCGCCATGATCTTCGCCGCCCGTGACCTGCACGCACCGCCGTTCCCCGCCCCCGGCCTCCCCGAACTGCGCCTCACCGGCCTCACCCCCGAGCACGCCACCGCGCTCCTCGAAGAACACGCCGCCGACCTGCCGCGCTACGTCCGCGACCAGATCGCCCAGGAAGCCCGCGGCAACCCGTTGGCACTGCTGGAACTTCCCGCCGCCCAACGCGAAGGCCACCTGCCCACCGCGCACGGCTACCGCGTCGCCGCCCTCCCCACCCACAGCCGCATCCAGCAGACCTTCGCCGACCGCATCGGCGCCCTGCCCGAACGCACCCGCACCCTCCTCCTGATTGCCGCCGCCGACGACACCGGCGATCCAGGCGTGGTCTTCACCGCCGCCGGCCTGCTCGGCGCGTCCGTGGACGACCTCGAAGTCGCCGAACAACGCCAACTCCTGCGCTCCGACGAAGGCCGGCTGACGTTCCGCCACCCCCTGATCCGCGCCGCCGCCTACCAGAGCGCGTCCCTGGTCCGCCGCCTCGCCGTGCACAAAGCCCTCGCACACGCCCTGGCCGACGTCCTCGATGACGACCACCGCAGCGCCTGGCACCTCGCCGCCGCCACCACCGCACCGGACGAGGACGTGGCCGCCGCCCTGGCCCGCACCGCCGAGGACGCACGCGGTCGTGGTGGGTATGTCGCGGTGGCGTCGGCCTACCAGCGCGCGGCCGACTTGAGCCCGGACCCGGCGCAGCGCGGGCACCGGCTCGCGGCGGCGGCGGGCGCGGCCGGTGCGGCGGGCCAGTTCGACCGCGCGGCCGTGCTCGCCGAACAGGCGTGGGACTTGGTGCCGAACCACGTCGACAAAGCGCGGGTGGCGCGCATCCAGGCCAAGTTGGCCAGTGAGCAGGGACGTCTGGCGCAGGCGTCGCAGCAACTCGTCCGCGCCGCGATGTGCGCCAGGCAGACCGAGCCGGAGCTGGCGGGGGAGATGCTGTTCTTCTCCGCCCAGCACGCGTGGGCCGGCCGTGACCTCGACGCCGTCCGCGAGATCGCGTCACTGGCGGCCGACCTGCCCGGAGCCGAGGACACGCGACTCACCGCGCAGGCGGCCACGGGCCTGGACGGCGGCGACGTGCCCGGCGGCATGGCGGCGCTGCGGACCCTGCTCGGCTCGCAGTACGTCGGCGGACCGGGGAACGCGATCACCGCGTGGTGGCACCTCGTGCTCGGCGACGACCAGGCCGCCTACGACTGGGCCTCCCTCCTCGAACGCCAGTCCCGTGCCCAGGGCGCACTCGGCGTCCTGCCCCGAGCCCTCGCCTACCTGGCACGCGGTCGCCTGCACCTCGGGCAGCACCGTGACGCCCGTGCCGCGGCCGAGGAGGGCATGCGGATCGCGGCGGACATCGGCCAGACGTTCAGCGTCGGCTTCCTGGCCAGCGTGCTCGCCGAACTGGCCGCCATCGAGGGTGACGACGCCCGGTGCGAGGAACTCGTGGCGACTATGACCGACGGCCCGACCCAGTCCGTCCGCGCCGCCTGCGCGCTCGCCCTGCTGGACTTGGGTTCCGGTCGGCACGACGCGGTGCTGGACCGGCTGGCCGACGTCGCCGCCGGCGCGCACCGCCTCTACGCCCTCTCCAGCCTGCCCGACCTGGTCGAAGCGGCCGTCAGGCTCGGCAAGGACGCCATCGCCGAAGACGCCGCCACCTGGTACGACGAGTGGGCGCTGAACACCGGCCGGCTGTGGGCGCAAGCGGTCGCGGCGCGGTGCCGTGCCCTGCTCACCGATGACGAGCAGTGGTTCACCCGAGCCGTCGACCTGCACCGCGCCGACGAAGGCCGTCCGTTCGAACGCGCCCGCACCGAGCTGCTGTACGGGGAGTGGCTGCGCCGGGCCAGACGCAAGGCCGACGCCCGCACGCACCTGCGTTCCGCGTCGGACCTCTTCGAACGCCTGGGCGCCACCCCCTGGGCGAACCGTGCTCGCACCGAACTCCGCGCCACCGGCGAAAGCCGAGCCGTCCCCGGCCCCAACCCACTGGGCACCCTCACCCCGCAGGAACTCCAGGTCGTCCGCCTGGCCGCCGAGGGCCTGACCAACCGCGACATCGGCGCGCAGCTCTTCCTGAGCCCTCGAACCGTCGGCTACCACCTCTACAAGGCGTACCCGAAGCTCGGCGTGACCTCCCGCGCCGGCCTGGGCCGGCTGACCGTCAGCTGATCACGCGGGCGGCGGCCACCGGGCGTTCCCCGGTCGTGAACGTGCCGGCGGACGACGTGTTGACGCTCCACCGGTAGCGGGCGAACCCGCCGGTGGCGTCGGAGGCGTAGAACATCATGTGCCCGTAGCCCGCGCCGTCCGTCTCGGCGGTCGCGTTGAAGATCCGGTTGTCCGGGAACCGGAAGTAGTTGCCCACCCCGAACACGCCGTGCGGCTCGGACGTGCAGTCCACCACCTCCACCGCGTACTGCGTCTCACCGGTGAAGTTCAGGCTCGCGCTGGGCGCCGTGTACACGCCCTTGACCGACCGCACCATCACCACGTGCCCGGTGTTGGTGTCCTGGTCGTTGCGGTAGTCGATGGCGATCAGGTCGCCCGGACGGAGGTCCGCCACCGCGGTGACGGGCTCGAAGTGCGGGATCTCCCGCTCCGCGAACGCCGCCCGGTAGTCGCGCGCGAACGGGCTGGAGAGGCCGAAGTGCCTGCTGAAGAACCCCGGAGTCGCCCACTTGTACGTCCGCTTCAGCACCGCGGTCAGGAAGGACGCGCACTGGCTCTGGTTGACCCAGCCGGACGCGTCACCGGGCGAGCCCCACCGGACCACGTTCGGCTGGTCCGGTTCCTTGTACGTGTTGTTGCCCAACGGGCACGTCGGCAGCGACAGATAGCCCACGAGCTGCTCCGCTTCGAGCAGGTGCGGTGTGGACGTCTGATGTGGACGCGGCACAGGGCCCACGGCCAACGCGGTCGTCCCGAGGGTCGCGGTCACCCCTACGGCAACCGCCGTTCCCCCTAAGAACGATCTGCGCGACAGGTCCATCGTGCGACTCCCCCTTCGATACGGGCCCGCACACCGTAGTCGAAGGGGGTGAGCCGCACGCGGCGGTTCAGCGCACGTAGACCAGCAGCACGGTGGTCAGAACGGTGCACATGGCGAGCATCGTGGCGATCCCGGTCATGGCCGCGCCGGCCGACAGGAGCACCCGCGTGAGCATGCCGAGAACTCGGCGGAGAAGTTTGGCCAGGCCCAAGACCAGCGCCAACGCGCCCATCATGACCATGACGACGACAGGCGACCACTCGGTGGTCCCGGACGATTGGGCAAACGCGGTGAGCGTGTTCATAGCGACCCCCGGATGGCTTCCTGGGTGAACTTCACCTCGAGTCACTGAAGTTGACTGAACCTCAGTAACTTGAGGGTAAGACAGGTGTACTTGAGTGACAAGCCCCTAACGGGGGTACTGGGGCGTGACTTTTCTCCGCAATAGTGTATGTTTCCCTCTTCAGCTGATACGCTGAAGTTCACTGAAGGGCGCTCGGACGTGTCTGACGTGGTCGTAACCGGGGATTCCCGCTTGTTGGCGTACCGCCTCCGGGCGCTACGCGAGGAACAGTGGCCGGACGTAGCGATCACGCAAAGTGATCTCGCCGAGGCGTTCAGTGCCGACAAGCCGGCAAGCGTGCCCCTCCTGTCGTCGTGGGAGAGCCGCACCAAGCCGAAGACGCCCCCGCTGCACCGCCTGGCCGCCTACGCCACGTTCTTCGCCACCAAGCGCTCCGTCGCCCAGCGCCCGTACCGGCTGATCCCGGTGGACGAGCTGACCGCCGACGAACAGCGCCGCCGCGACGAGCTCCTGCGCGAGCTCACGGACCTTCGGGCCGCCGAACAACGCGAAGTCGGCACGCCGCCCGTGGCGGACCGTCGCGACTCCGGCTTCTGGTACTTCGACGACCGCCACGTGATCACCATCGTGGTGGCCCAGCTGCCGGCCGACATGCGGGCGAAGATGCCCTACTCGGACCCGACCCAGCCGGACTACGTCGAGCTGTACACGTACGCCGACCTGGACGCCCTGATCGAACTGCACGGCCACATCCGCGCGATCAACCCGCGCAGCCAGGTCAACTTCCGCATCGCGTCGGACCTCGAACCGGACGACTACACCACCCACCTCGTGCTGCTCGGCGGCGTGGACTGGAACGTGCTCACGCGCGAGCTGCTGCGGCGGGTCGAGATGCCCGTGACCCAGGTCGCCCGGCACGACGAGTCGGAGGCGGGTGGGTTCGTGGTGCGCGGCGGCGAGGCCGGGGAACGCCTCTTCGCGCCCAAGCTGGCCACCTTCGGCGGGCACGAGGTCCTGCTGGAGGACGTCGGACACTTCTACCGCGGCACGAACCCGTTCAACCACAAGCGAACGGTGACGATCTGCAACGGCCAGTACGGCAGGGGAACCCTCGGCGTCGTGCGGGCTCTGACCGACGGCAGGTTCCGCGACCGCAACGCGGACTACCTGAAGCGGCGATTCCCGGACCTGGACTCTTACAGCATCCTCACCAGGGTGATGGTCGTGAACGGCCAAGTGGTCACGCCGGACTGGAACCTGCCGGAATCCCGGCTCTTCGAATGGCCGGAGGGCCAGAGTTGAACGCCGCAGCCCACGCGCCGACCGGAACCCTGATGCACCCCGGAGCCCTCGGGCAAGCCCAGCCGCACAGCCCCCGGTCGTCGAACCACCATGGTTCCCACCGGCACCTGCTGACCCGCGACGCCGTCGCCGCACCGGCGAAGGTGGACGCGATCATCGTGCCCACCTCGCGGCCCGTCGCCTACCTGGAGAACGTGGTCGCGCTCGCCAAGCACCACCGGTGCATGCTCGTCACGCTGTGCAGCCGCCGTTCGTCCGCGGACGCCGCCACGGCACTCGCCGAACACGCCGGCGTGGAGATCGTCGCCGTCGACATCGCCGAAGCGCCTCCCAGCCTGATCCCGGAGTTCCGGACCACGACGATGCTGCGCGGCGGCAGGTTCGACCGCCGCACCGACACCAGCCTGAAGCGCAACCTGGGCCTGCTCCTGGCGGCGGTCGCCGGGTGGGAGCGGGTCGTCTACGTGGACGACGACGTCGTGATCCCGCGGCCCGAGGACCTGGGCGACGCCGTGGGCCTGCTCGACCGGTTCGTCGGTGTCGGGCTCGCGGTCGGCGGCTACCCGGACAACTCCGTGGTGTGCCACGCCTACCGCGAGGCCGGCGGCGACCAGGACACGTTCATCGGCACGGGTGCGCTCGCGGTCGGCCGGGAGTCGTTCACGTCGTTCTTCCCCAACATCTACAACGAAGACTGGTTCTTCCTCCTCGACGACACCGGGTTGGCGCCGTCGGCGGTGACGGGCCTGGCGATCCAGCAGCCGTACGACCCGTACCGGGACACCATGCGGGCCCGTACCGAAGAGCTCGGCGACTGCCTCGCCGAAGGTCTGTTCGGGCTGTTCGACACCGGGCACGACCTGACCGAGGCCACCGTCGGGTACTGGCGGTGGTTCCTGGCCCGGCGCAGGCGGTTCATCGACGAGGTCATCACGAGGGTCACCGACACCCAGCCCGACGGTCCCGCCAAGCTCCGGATGATCGACGCCCTGAAAGCCGCCCGCGGCCGCAACCGCCTCATCGATCCGCAGCTGTGCGTGGACTACCTCACGGAGTGGCGTGCCGACCGCCAGGTGTGGCGCGACCACGTCGAAACCACCCGTCGCGGCTACGGCGGCCAACCCGTGCAGAAACTCCTGGCAGACCTCGGCATGTTGCACCGGTACCGCCCCGGAGCGTGACGGGTCAGCCGGTCAACCGGGCCAGCCGGCGGCGGACCTCCGCTGCCTCGGGAGCGCCGAGGTCGAGGTAGATCTCCAGCGCGAGACTCCACCGTTCCCGGGCTTCGGCCACCTTTCCCAGCGCCTCGTACGCGTTGGCGAACCCTTCGTGCGCCTGCGCCTGCTCATGCCGGTCGCCGATGTCCCGTGCGATGGCGAGTGCCAGTTCGTGGCACGCCAGCACCTCGTCCGTCACCTCCACGCGCCGCATCGCGTTGCCGAGCCCGTTGAGCGCTTCCGCCTCCAAGCCGCGGTCGTGGGTGGCGCGGGCGAGGTCCAACGCCTCCTCGTGGTAGGCCTTGGCTTCACCGTGACGATCCAGGTGCTGGAGTGCGACGCCGATGTCGTTGAGCGCGTAGCCCTGCCGCGGTCGGTCGTCGGTCTCCCGGAACAGCGCCAGCGCCCGTTGCGCGTGCTCGACCGATTCTTCGTGACGCCCCAGCCGGTGGAGCACGAGCCCCATGTTGTTGAGCACCTGGCCCTGACCCGTGCGGTCGCCCCCGCTCTCGAACAGCCGAAAAGCGGCCGAACCGCAGGACAGGGCGTCGTCGTGCCGGCCGAGGTGCATTTGCACGTGGCCGAGGTCCGCCAGCGCCAACGCCTCCACGAGCGGACTGCCCGCCCGCCGAAGCATGGTGATCGCCTGTTCCAAGTGGTCACGGGCTTCCGCGTAGCGACCCAGGCGCTGGTAGACGACGCCGAGGTTGTGCAACGCCCGACCCTCGGCCGCGTCGTCGCCCCGGTGTCGGCCGGCGGTCACCGCGAGGGAGTGCAGCGTGACGGCGTCGTCGAAATGGCCGTGTATGTCGAGGAACCGGTAGAGGGTCGTGGACAGCAGGGTCGCGTAGACCGCCCAGGTGGTGTCCACCGTCTGGGCCGCCACCGCCGACAGCGTGGCGCGTTCGGCCTCCAGCCAGCGCACCGCCTGGGCGTCGTCCACGAGGTGCGCGGGTGATCCACCGTCCGCCGGGAGCGTCGGCCGCCGGTCCCGTTCCTGGGGGAAGAGGATGTCCATGGCCAGGGACGCGGTGTGCAGGAAGAAGTCGAACAGCCGCTCCAGCGCCGCCTGCTGCGCCTCCTCGGACTCCTCCTGTGATGCGAGGTCGGCCGCGTAGACGCGGAGCAGGTCGTGCATCTGGTAGCGGCCGACCGCAGTGCGTTCCAGCAGGTGCGCGCGGACCATGGAGTCGAGGAGCCGACGCACCCTCGCCGGCGTGGTGTCGATCAGGACCGCGGCGCTGACCGGGTCGAAGTCACGGCCGGGATGCAGGCCGAGCAGGCGGAACGTGCGGGCCTGCTCGGGTTCGAGGTTCCGGTAGGACCACGACAGCACCGCTCGCACCGCCGTGTACGGATCGTCCCCGGCGTCGAGCAGGTCGAGCCTGCTCTGCTCGTCCGCCAGGTCCATGACGAGTTCGGCGAGCGTCACCTCCGAGCTGCCGGTGACGAGGTCGGCGGCGATCCGGAGCGCCAGGGGCAGGCGGGCGCAGTGGCGGACGAGGGAGTCGGCGGCCTCCGGCTCGGCGTCGACCCGGGGGCCGATCAGCATGCGCAACAGGGCGACAGCTTGATCGTGCGGCAGGAGGTCGAGGTTGACGCGGCGGGCGCCGTCCCGGGAGACGAGCCCGGGTAAGGCGTCACGGCTGGTGACGAGCACCAGGCACGAGGACGTTCCGGGAAGCAGTGGCCGGACCTGGTCGGCGGAACGCGCGTTGTCCAGCACGATCAGCATCCGGCGGCCGGCGGCGATGCTGCGGAACCTCGCCGCGCGTTCGTCCGCGTCGTGGGGGATGTCGGAGTTCGGCACGCCCAACGAGCGCAACAGGCCCGCGAGGGCTTCCGCGGGAGGCACCGGCTTGTCCGGGCTGTACCCGTGCAGGTTGACGTAGAGCTGGCCATCGGGAAACCGGTCGCTCACCCGGTGCGCCCAGTGCGTGGCGAAAGCCGTCTTGCCGACACCGGCGGTGCCCGACACCGCGGAGATCACCAGCGCCGCTGTCGACGGAGGCCCCTCGGTCGACGCCAGGAGCAGGTCCAGCTGGGCGAGCTCCTCCAACCGGTCGGTGAACGCGTGCACGTCGGGCGGCAACTCGTGCGGAGGCGGGACCGGGTCGGAGCGGGTGGAATGCAGGTGCACGCCTCCCGTGATCGCGCCCGCCTGGACGACCGCGCCCGTCGTGCTGGACATGGTGTTGGCCACGTCGGCCCCGTGCTCGTTCGACATCCAGAGCCTCCCACCGGATGTCCCGAGCGTATCGATCTCCGGCGGGGGCAAGTACGCCCAAGAGGCCACGCCGGCGTGCTGCCCTGGTCGAGCCGCACGGCTCCCATGTGGCGGAACGCTCAGTTCTGCGCGCTCGCCGGCGATTAGGCTCGCCTGCTGGAGCGCGGACGAGTGGGAGGCGTGGCATGACGAGCACCGATGGTCGGCAGAAGTGGCTGACCGTCGCCGAGGAACTGGCCACGGCGTTGCGGGTGGACGCGGCGGAGCGGGATCGGCGCGGTGCGGAGCCGGTGGCCGAGGTCGACGCGCTGCGACGGTCCGGTGTGCTGGCGATCGGTGACTGGGCGACGCAGCAGGCGGTCACCCGGGTGGTCGGCGCGGCCGACGCCAACGTCGGGCACCTGCTCGGCTACCACTACCTCCAGGTCTGGCGCAGCGGGCTGTTCGACAGCGTGTCCGTGCCGGTGGGCGACGACATCTTCTGGGCAGGGGTCAGCAACCCCCTCGACGCGGCGCTTGAGCTGCGGTCCGTCGACGGCGGGTTCGAGGTCACCGGGCGCAAGACGTTCGCCACCGGCGCCTCGGTGGCCGACCGGCTCGTTGTCAGCGCCACCCACACCGAGACCGCCGACAAGATCACGTTCACGCTCGACGCGAAGGCCGACGGCATCACCTACGCGGGCGACTGGGACAACATCGGCCAACGCCTCACGGCCAGCGGCGGAGTGGTGTTCGACCACGTCCACGTGCCCGCTGACCAGGTGCTCGGCGCGCACGACGACACCAGCCCGCGCCTCTCCCTCGCCGGCCTCGGTTTCCAGCTCGTGCTCGCCCAGCTGTACGTGGCGATGGCCGAGGGCGCGCTGGCCGAAGCCGCCCAGTACACCCGCACGACCACCCGCCCGTGGTTCCTCAGCGGCGTCGACAAGGCCACCGCGGACCCGTACATCCTGGGCACCTACGGCGAGCTGGTGTCCGAGACGCAGGCCGCCGGCTTCCTCGCCGACCACGCCTCGGACAAGCTGCGCCAAGCCTCCGAACGCGGCGCCGACCTGACCAGGAACGAACGCGCCGAGACCGCCGCCGCCATCTCGTCCGCCAAGGTCGTCGCCACGAAGGTGGCCAACCAGACCACCAGCCGGGTGTTCGAGCTGTGCGGGGCCCGCGCCACGGCGGGTGGGTACGCGTTCGACCGGTTCTGGCGCAACGCCCGCACGCTCACCCTCCACGACCCGGTCTCGTACAAGGCCCGCGAGGTCGGCGCGTACTTCCTCACCGGCGAGCACGCCCCGTACACCGGGTACAGCTGATGGAGCCGTTGCTCGCACGCAGCGTGCGCCTCGAAGACGACGGCGTGCACATCCTGGACCGGCGGAACTTCCCGTTCGAGAAGACGTGGGTGCGCTGCGGCACGGTCGCCGAGGTCGCCAAGGCCATCGAGGACATGGTCACGCAGTCCTCCGGCCCGTACTTCGCCGCGCTGTGGGGCATGGTGCTGGCCGCCCGGGAGGCCCGCGGTCTGCCGCGTGCCGAAGCCCGCGCCTACCTTGACCAGGCCGGACAGCTGCTGATCGCCACCCGCCGCACCAACAACCACCTGGGCAAGGCCGTCGCCGCAGTGCTTGCCGGAGTGGACGAGGACGACGACCTCGAAGCCGGAGCGCTCAAGGGCGCGAAGGCGGGGGACGAGCGGTACCGGACGCGCAGCCGCAAGCTCGGCGAACACACCGCCAAGCTGCTGCCGGACGAGGGCGCGGTGCTCACGCACTGCTGGGCCGACCTCTACCTGACCGAGACCGTCACCGCAGCTCAAGGCATGGGCAAGCGTTTGCGATTCGTCTGCACGGAGACCCGCCCGTACCTCCAGGGCGCTCGCCTGACCGCGGAAACGCTGGGGGAGATGGGCGTCGACACGACCCTCATCACCGACGGCATGGGCGCGGCCGTCATGTCGACCGGTGATGTCGACGTGCTGCTCACCGCCGCCGACCGCGTCACCATGGACGGGCACGTGGTCAACAAGGTCGGCACGCTCGGCCTGGCGATCGCCGCGCACGCGTTCGACGTGCCGTTCCTGGCCATGGTGCAGGCGCCGGACCGGCTCGCGCCCACCGCCGCCGACGTGCCGATCGAGTACCGGCCGGGCGACGACGTGCTGCACACCCTGGGCCGCCGCACGGCCACCGAACGGGCGCGCGGCCTGTACCCGGCTTTCGACATCACGCCGCCGCGGTTCGTGACGAAAGTGGTGACCGACCGCGGTGCGTACGCTCCGCACGGCCTGGCTGATTACTACGTTGAGGAACGTCCATGAGTGAGTGGGTTGTGCTGGACATCGAGGGCACGCTCAGCGCCACCGACCAGGTCCTGGTCACGCTGTACGGCTACGCGCGACCGCGGCTCGGCCCGTGGATCGACGAGCACCCGGACGACCCGGCCGTGGTCGAGGCCGTCGCGCAGATCCGTGAACTGTCCGGTGTGGACGGTGGCACGGGCGAGCTGGTGCGCGTCCTGCACGGCTGGATGGACGCCGACCAGAAGGTCACCCCGCTGAAGACGTTGCAGGGCTTGATCTGGCAGCAGGGTTACGCCCAGGGTGACCTGGTCGCCGAGTTCTTCCCGGACGTGGTGCCCGCCCTGCGCAAGTGGCACGACGAGGGCAAGAACCTGGCGGTGTTCTCGTCGGGCTCGGTGGCCGGCCAGGTGGCGTTCTTCGCGCACACCACGGACGGCGACCTGACGTCGTTGTTCGAGTACCACTTCGACACCGTCAACGCGGGCCCGAAGCGCGAGGCCGGGTCGTACCTGAAGATCGCGTCCGTGCTCGACTCCGGTGACATCACGTTCTACTCGGACGTCCCCGCGGAACTGGACGCCGCCGTCGAGGCGGGCTGGCAGACGGTCGGCGTCGCACGCCCCGGCGAGCCCTACGGCGACGCGGACTTCGGTCCACACCGGACGGTCGACGCCCTGTGACGCCGGGTGAGGCGCTGGCCGCGGAGTGCGCCCGGTACACCGCGATGGGCTGGATGCGCGGCACGTCGGGCAACCTGTCCGTGGTCGTGGACCGCGACCCGCTGCGGCTCGCGGTTACGGTCAGCGGCAAGGACAAGGGCGAACTCACGCCCGACGACGTCGTGATCATCGACGCCGACGGCCGTACGGACGACCCGGTGCGCGTGCCGTCGGCCGAAGCGGGCCTGCACGGGCGGATCGCGGCGGTGGCGGGCGCGGGCGCTGTGGTTCACGTGCACGCCCTCGCCCCGGTGATCGCGGCCGAGTACTGGCCGGACGGCGTCGAACTGAGCGACCTGGAGATGCTGAAGGGCTTCGGGCGGCAGGCGCACGAGACCGTCCTGATCCCGGTCGTGCCGAACAGCCAGGACATGCGGGTGCTCGGTGACGCGTTCGAAGCCGACTTCCGCGCGGACGTCCCGGCCTTGATAGTGGCCCGGCACGGGGTGTACGTGTGGGGTGACGACCTGCACCAGGCCCGGCACCGGCTGGAGTGCCTGGAGTGGCTGTTGCGCTTCAAAGCCGAAACTCGCAGGAGGTAGGCGCGATGACGTTGCTGACCGTGTGGCCGGACACCGACCCGGAGACCGTGGTGGTGCGCACCGCCGACCCCGCCGAGATCGCCGTGGAGCTGAAGCAGCTGGGCGTCCGGTACGAGCAGTGGCCGGTCGTACCCGGTGTGACCAGCGAGAACGCGCTGGAGGTGTACGCCGAGCAGGTTGCCCGCGTCACGGAGACCGAGGGCTACATCCTGGTCGACGCGATGGAGATGACCCCGTCGGACGACCCGGAGTGGCTGGAGTCGGCCGGACAGGCGCGGCTGAAGTTCCTCGCCGAGCACACCCACGACGACGACGAGGACCGGTACTTCGCGCGCGGCTCCGGGGTGTTCTACCTGCACGTCAGGGAACGGGTCTACGCGATCCTGTGCGAGGCGGGCGACCTGCTGAGCGTGCCCGCGAACACCACGCACTGGTTCGACATGGGCACCCGGCCGGACTACGTGTCGATCCGGTTCTTCCACGACGACGACGGCTGGGTCGGCAACTTCACCGGCAGCGAGATCGCCCGGTCGTTCCCGACGTTCGACGTGCTCACGGCGGGTCACCGAGCGAGCTGATCTCGGCGGCGAGGTTGGCCTTGGCGCTTGCCTCCCACCGTTCACGCGCGTGCGGCGTGACGTACAGCGGGTCGCGCTCGGCGAGGGTGCGCAGGACTTTCGCCCGGCCGACCCGCCACGCGTCGTCCGGGACGTGCGCGTACTCGGTGCGCACGGCGGTCCGGTAACGCTCGTAGGTGGCCGGATCGGAGCCGAGGATGGCCAGGTCGGCGTCCAGGAGCAGGCACGTCAGCGGGTCGTCCGACGCGTGGTTCACCGTGGCCAGCACCAGCCGGGCCACTTCGTCCGCCTCGGGGAGACCGGCGAGCCGTTCGCGGACCCAGTCGGCGCTGCGGCGCTCGTCGTCACCCGGCTTGCCGTCGTAGACGACGTCGTGGGCCAACGCGGCGAGCGTCAGAACGGCTCGTTCACGCGCGGTGCGGTCGTCGGCTTCCGCGAGGACGTTCACGTCTCGGACTACGGCCAGCACGTGGTCGGTGTTGTGGTAGCCGCGGTGCGACTCGGCGTAACGGTCCGCGAGGTCGCCGGCGTCGTGCGCGCCGCCCAGCTCCCGGACCGCCTCGTGCCACCTGGCCCCCAGCTCACGCCCAGCCTGTTCACCCATGCGGCAACCTCACCGTGAAAGCCGCGCCGCCCTCGGGCGCGGGACCGGCCTCGATCGTGCCACCGAGTCTGGTCACGAGACCGTGCACCAACGCCAACCCGACGCCCGTGCCGACCGGCCGCGACCGCTCGTACTTCGCGTGCAGCGCCCCCTTCCGGAACGCCACCCGGTAGTCCTCTTCGGACAGCCCCGGGCCGCCGTCCCGCACTTGCAGCACGTCGCCGAGCGACAGCACCACCGGCCGACCGGCGGGTGTGAGGCGCAGCGCGTTCTCCAGCAGCCCGTCCAACACCTGCCGCAGTCGGCGGGCGTCGGTGGTGCGGACGGTCGGGTGCGGCGGCAGTTCGAGGCGGAACTCGACACCCTTCGCAGTGCACCGGGCCCGCCACACCTCGGCGGCACTGGAGACGAGTTCGGTCAGGTCGACCGGCGCGAGGTCGACCCGGAAGTCGTCCGCGCCCAGCCGGGCCAGGTCCAGCAGGTCGGTGACCAGCCGGTCGAGCCGGTGCGCCTCCTGCTGGATGGTCCGGCCCACCGCCGGCACGTCCGGCCCGGTCACCACCCCGTCGGCCAGCGATTCGGCGAACCCGGTCACCGCCGTCAACGGCGTGCGCAGCTCGTGCGACACGGACAGCAGGAACTCCCGCTGCCTGGCCTCACTGCGTGCCAACGCCTCGGTCAGCGCGTTCACCGCTCCACCAACCTCGGCTACCTCCGCGGGACCGTGCTCGGGCGCCCGCAGATCCCGCCGTCCACCGCTCATCGTCCGTGCGACGGCCGCCGTCTGCCGCAGCGGGCGGGCGACCAGCTTGCCGAGCAACAACCCGGCCAACGCCGCCACCACCAGCCCGACACCCAACGCGAACGTGATGTTGCGCAACAGCTTCCGCCCCGGCCCGTCACCGGTCGCGGTCTCCTGCACGAGCGCGACACCGGACCGGACCTCCACCAGCCGGGTGCCGACCGTGCCGGACGTCGTGCCGGCCGCCCGCACCGCGCGCACCGCCCGCGGATCACCGGCCAGACCACCGTCCGGGCCGATCAGCACCACCGCGATGCCCTGCCCCCGCAACACCTCGACCACCCGCAACCGACCGACCCGGCCCGTCTCGCCGACCTGCTCGGCCACCACGTCCGCCTGGTCCGCCAACGCCTCGCGCATCACCTCGCGGGACGACGTGAGCACCAACCGGGCCGACACCAGACCGGCCACCACCACCGCGACCCCGGCAACGGCCAGGCACAGCGCGGTGATCCGGAACGCCAGACTCGTGCGCTTCACGTCGCCTCAGCTGAGTAGCCGACCCCGCGCACGGTCCGAATCGGACTGCCGTCACCGAGCTTCGCCCGCAACTGCGCGACGTGCACGTCCACCGTCCGCGTGCCCGCCGCCGCCGCGTAACCCCACACCGCGCTCAACAGCTGCTCTCGCGCGAACACCCGCCCCGGCTGCCGCATCAGGTGCGCCAACAGGTCGAACTCGGTCGACGTCAGCCCCACCTCGACGTCACCGACCCACACCCGCCGCCGGTCGCCGTCCAGCCGCACGTCCCCGACCACATGAACCGGGTTGACCTGCGGTGACGACCTCCGCAGCACGGTGCGGACGCGGGCCACCAGCTCACGCGGGCTGAACGGCTTGGTCACGTAGTCGTCCGCGCCCAGCTCCAGCCCGAGCACCCGGTCCACCTCGTCATCGCGTGCGGTCACAAAGAGGACCGGCGTCCAGTCACCCGCCGCGCGCATCGCCCGGCACACCTCGACGCCGTCCAGTCCGGGCAGGCCGACGTCCAGCAGCACCGCCACCGGCTTCAGCCGCCGCACCGCCGCCAACGCCGCGTGCCCGTCCGCCTCCACGTGCACCCCGAACCCATCCCGCCGCAGGTAGAGGCCGACCAGGTCGGCGATGGCCCGTTCGTCCTCCACGACCAGCACGAGTCCTCGCACGCCGCGAATCGTGGCACGGGAGGAGTCGCGATCAGGGCCGCGAGGACGTTCGGGTTCGGTAAAGGTCGCGGACCCGCGTCCAGCACTTTCCGTACAGCGCGCGCAGCTCCAGCCAGAACGCCAGGTCGCCCGCCGGGTAGGTGATCGGCTTGTCGAACAGGCTGTTCGCGCACGCCACGTCCCACCCGACCGGGCCGTGCCAGGCGTCCTCGAAGTCGTTCCACACCGGACCGTTCGGGGTGATCAGGACGTTGCGGGCGTGCGAGTCACCGTGCAGGGGCTGCGTCGGCTCGTCCGGCCATCGTGCGGCCACCGCGTCCCGTGCCGCGATCAGCTCCGCCGGCCGTCCCAACAGCGACAGTGCCGCGTCCAAATCGGACAAAGGTCCCATCTCGGGCAGTTGTCCCGGGAAGTGTCGCAGTTCGGCGTGCAACTCGGCCAGCATCGCCGCGAACGACACCCGGTCCGGCCGCCGGTCCGGATCGTGCTCGACGTGCCGGGCGAACGCGACCACCAGACCCGCGTGGCGCACCGGCTCCGGTCCGTACGGCTCCACCACGGGAACCCCGCGCCCGGCGAGGAACCGGCTCAGTTCGTCGGCCCGGCGGAAGTTCCCGAGAACGTCGGCACGCACCAACGCCGTCACCGTGGCCACCCGTGCCACCACCGGGGCCGGTCGAAGTCGCACGAGCAGGTTGTAGCCGTCCTTCAGCACCTCGGGGTCGTCGCCCGGCAAACCCAAGCGGCTGGCCAACACCCGGACTTCGCGCAGCACAGCGGCCGTTTCCACGCCTACATCCTGACATTCCACCCGGACGTGTCATAACGGATTGGTATCGAAGTGCACTGTCCAAACAGGAACAAGCCGATAGTCCATTCGGCGGATCTGCTGATCGGCTGAATGGTTCATCGAGTCGGATGGGAGCGTCCATGCGCACGGCATCTCGCACTCTGTTCGGAAAAGCCCTCCTGTTGGCCATGGTCGCGGTGGGTGTGCTGGCTTCCGGGGCGTCGGCCCAGCCGCCGCCCGAGTCCGGAGACCCGCGCGCCACCGCGCACGCCGGCAACATCGACATCGGTCAACCCGGTGACGCATGCGATGAGCTGGGCCTTCCCGGCAACGAGTCGGTGATGCCCGAGGGCACGTACACCAGTGATGGCACCTTCATCGACATCACCGGCGCCCATCCCGACGGCGTGGTCACCGGGGTCATCGTCAAGGGCGGCCCCGCCTACAACGTCTACCCGGCCGGCAATCTCGGTGCGCTGCCCTGGCTCGACCTGCACTCGCCGCTGAACGAGAGCGGCAAGAAGCCCGCGGAGATCAGCCACTGGTTCGTCTGTGTGGACGTTCCCACGACGACGACCACCACGACCACGACGACCACGACCGTGCCCGGGACGACCACGACGGTGCCGGGCACGACCACGACGACTCCCGGCGTGACGACCACGACCGTGCCGGGCACGACCACGACGACCGGGCCGGCCGCCACCACGACCACGACGAAGAAGCCCGCTCCCGCCGTTGTCGGCTCGGATGACGAACTCGCCGCCACCGGTGTCAACAACCTGTGGCTCCTCATTGGAGGGTCGGCCCTGGTCCTGGCCGGTGTGGGCGCACTTCTGGCGTCGAAGCTCCGCAACCGACTGCGTCGCTGAGTCCGAAGGGGAGAGACGCTCCACATCACCGGTGCGTAACGATCGGGCGGCAACCCGTTTCATACGAATGGGCTACCTCGATAGAGGGATGGCCGATGCGGTTCGATCCATCGGTCAGCCCTCGACCCCTGCGGAGCAGCACCCATGCGCATGAACCCCCGCCGCCTGTTCGGAGCAGCGACGCTGCTTGTCGTCACCACCGGTGGTCTCCTCCTGGGCGGCACAGCCTCGGCGACGCCGACCCCCGTCGAGCCCGACCCTCGCGCGGTCATCGTCGAGGGGAACCTCGAATGGGACCACCCGAACGTCTGCGCGACGGCCGGTCTGACCGGCACCGCGATGGACGGCGACCTGCCGGACGGCTCCACGAAGACGACGCTGCCCCACACCGCGGACGGCCTGCGGTCGATCACCATCACGGGCGGCCTTGAGGGCTACACCGTGACCGGTGTCGTCGTCAAGGGCAGCAACGACTCCAACGTCTACACCGCTGAGAAGCTCGGCGAGCTGAACTGGGAGAAGCTGGTCGCGCCGAACAACTCCAGCGGCGCTCCGGCGGACATCAGCCACTGGTTCTTCTGCGTGGAGAAGGACGACTCGGTCACCACGACCCCGTCCACCCCGGTGACCACCACCACGCCGTCCACCCCGGTGACCACCACGACGACGGACGCGCCCGGCGTTACGACCACCACCGCACCCTCCACCACGGCTCCCGTCACCACGACGGAAGCCCCCGCGACGACCACCACCACGGAAGCCGGCGCAGTGGCCGGTCCCGGTGACGACGAGCTCGCCAGCACCGGCTTCAACGGCGGCTGGATGCTGATCGTCGGCCTGGCCCTGGTGGCCGCAGGCGCCGCGTTCGTGGCGTCGCCGAAGCTGCGCGGCCTGCTGCGCCGCTGACCGACGTCGACCGACCCGGGAATCCCGCCCGGTGACCCGACGTAGGACCCGGCACCACACCGAGGGCCGCCTCCGCAACCAGCGGGGGCGGCCCTCGGTGTGTGTGACCTGCGCTACCTGGCTTGATCCAGGGAGCAGCCCAGCGCAGAGGCCCGCGACACCCCCGTCTACGATCCGATGAGCCGGCGGCGCCACCCACCGGCAATGCCAGAACCAGACAGTGCAGGAGGCACCGTGACGGCCGTAGCCCCGCAGCCGATCGCAACGCGGCCCTTCGGGACTCGCGACGCGGTCAAGGGTTCGTTCCTGCTGCGGATGTTCCGCACCACGGACCACAAGCAAATCGGCATCATGTACCTGATCACGTCGTTCGCCTTCTTCATGGTCGGCGGCGCGATGGCCATGCTGATGAGGACCGAACTGGCACGCCCGGGTATGCAGTTCCTGTCGCAGGAGCAGTTCAACCAGCTGTTCACCATGCACGGCACGGTGATGCTGCTGCTCTACGCGACCCCCATCGTGTTCGGCTTCGCCAACTTCGTCCTGCCGCTCCAGATCGGCTCGCCGGACGTCGCGTTCCCGCGGCTCAACGCGTTCTCGTACTGGCTGTACCTGTTCGGCGGCCTGATCGTGATGGCGGGCTTCCTCACGCCGGGTGGCGCGGCCGACTTCGGCTGGTTCGCCTACACCCCGCTGTCGAACGCCATCCACTCGCCCGGCGTCGGCGCCGACCTGTGGATCTCCGGTCTGATCGTCGGTGGTCTCGGCACCATCCTCGGCGCGGTCAACATGATCACCACCGTGGTCTGCCTGCGGGCGCCCGGCATGACCATGTTCCGGATGCCGATCTTCACCTGGAACATCCTGGTGACGTCCGTGCTGGTGCTGCTGGCGTTCCCGATCTTGACCGCCGCGCTGTTCGGCCTGCTGGCGGACCGCCACCTCGGCGCCCACGTGTTCGACCCCGCCAACGGCGGCGTGATCCTGTGGCAGCACCTCTTCTGGTTCTTCGGACACCCCGAGGTCTACATCGTCGCCTTGCCGTTCTTCGGCATCGTCTCGGAGATCTTCCCGGTGTTCAGCCGCAAGCCGATCTTCGGCTACAACGGCCTGGTCTACGCGACGCTGGGCATCGCGGCGCTGTCCGTGGCCGTGTGGGCGCACCACATGTACGCCACCGGCGCGGTGCTGCTGCCGTTCTTCGCGTTCATGACGTTCCTGATCGCGGTGCCGACCGGTATCAAGTTCTTCAACTGGATCGGCACGATGTGGAAGGGGCAGTTGACGTTCGAGACCCCGATGCTGTTCAGCATCGGCTTCATCGTCACGTTCCTCTTCGGCGGTCTGTCCGGCATCCTGCTGGCCGCGCCGGCGATCGACTTCCACGTCTCCGACACGTACTTCGTGGTCGCGCACTTCCACTACGTGCTGTACGGCACGATCGTGTTCGCCACCTTCGCGGGCATCTACTTCTGGTTCCCGAAGATCACCGGCCGGATGCTGGACGAGCCCTTGGGCAAGCTCCACTTCTGGACCACGTTCCTCGGCTTCCACGCCACGTTCCTGGTGCAGCACTGGCTGGGCAACGAGGGCATGCCGCGCCGGTACGCGGACTACCTGGCCAGCGACGGCTTCACCACGCTGAACACGATCTCCACGATCGGCGCGTACATCCTGGGCGCGTCCACGCTGCCGTTCATCTGGAACATCTTCAAGAGCTACCGCTACGGCGAGACGGTCAAGGTCGACGACCCGTGGGGCTTCGGCAACTCGCTGGAGTGGGCCACGTCCTGCCCGCCGCCGCGGCACAACTTCACCGAGCTGCCGCGCATCCGCTCGGCCCGCCCGGCGTTCGAGCTGCACTACCCGCACATGATCGAGCGGCTGCACAGCGAGGCGCACGTGACGTTCACCGGCAAGGCGATCGCGCACGAGGACGCCAAGCCCGCGCCGTCCGAGCTGGCCGCCGCCGCTGTGCAGTCCGGCACAGCCTCGGAGCACACCGAGGGCGACCACAAGTAACGCTTGTAACCTGAGCACAGGTTCAACGACGAGCCCCGACGACCAGCGTCCGATCCCCTCGGCCGAGGTCGCCGGGGCTCGCCGCTGTCTGGCATAGGAGCCATCAGTGACCAAGCCCAGTGGGATCAAGATCAGCGCCACACCCGTCCTGATCACGGTCACCGGACCGGACAAGCCGGGGGTGTCCTCGGTGCTGTTCGCGGTGCTCACCCGGCACGGCGTGGAGATCCTCGACGTCGAGCAGGTCGTGATCCGCGGCCGGCTGGTGCTCGGCGTGCTCGTCGCCGCCCAGCACGACCCGGAGGGGTTGCAGGAGTCCGTCGAGCAGGCCATGGCGACGGTGTCCATGCACGTCGAGGTGGAGATCGGCGCCGATTCGAAGCGCACCGCGCGGCTGGAGTCCAGCCACGTGCTGATCCTGCTCGGCCGCCCGGTGACCGCCCGCGCGTTCACCGAGGTGGCCCGGCGGCTGGCGTCGCTCGGCGTGAACATCGACGCGATCCGGGGCGTGGCCGACTACCCCGTCACCGGCCTTGAGCTGCGGGTTTCCGTGGCGGACGACACGCCGGAGAGTGATGCGCAGCTGCGGTCGGCGTTGGCCGAGGTGTCGGTGCGCGGCGGGCTGGACATCGCGGTGGAGCGGGCCGGGCTGACCAGGCGGGCGAAGCGGCTGGTGGTGTTCGACGTCGACTCCACGCTGATCCAGGGCGAGGTGATCGAGATGCTGGCCGCGCACGTCGGGGTGGAGCCGCAGGTCAAGGAGATCACCGACCTGGCGATGCGGGGCGAGCTGGACTTCACCGAGTCGCTGCGGCGGCGGGTGGCGCTGCTGGAGGGCCTGGACGAGTCGGTGCTGGACGAGGTCGCGGAGTCGCTGGAGCTGACGCCCGGCGCCCGGACCACCATCCGCACGTTGAAGCGGCTCGGGTTCCGCTGCGGTGTCGTGTCCGGCGGCTTCACCCGCGTCATCCAGCGCCTGGTGGACGACCTCGAGCTGGACTTCTGCGCGGCCAACGAGCTGGAGGTCGTGGACGGGAAGCTGACCGGCCGGGTCGTCGGCGAGGTGGTCGACCGGGCGGCCAAGGCGGTGGCGTTGCGGCGGTTCGCGGACGAGCAGGGGATCACGCTGGCGCAGACCGTGGCGGTCGGCGACGGCGCGAACGACATCGACATGCTCGGCGCGGCCGGTCTGGGCATCGCGTTCAACGCCAAGCCGGCGTTGCGCGAGGTCGCGGACACCGCGTTGTCACACCCGTTCCTGGACGCGGTGCTGTTCGTGCTCGGCGTGACGAGGGCCGAGGTGGAAGCCGCCGACGCCGCGGACGGGCTGGAGCTGAACCGGCTGTGAACCCGATCCTGCGGCTGCTGGTCGACCGGACGTTCCGGGACCCGGAAGACCCGGAGTCGGTGCGGGCGATGCCGGTGGTGCTGCGGATCGAGCGGTCCGCGCCGCCGTCCCGGACCGCCCTGCTGGAGGCCGCTGCCGCCGCGGCGATCGCGGTCTGCCTGGACGAGCGCGCCGAGCCCGAGGGGGAGTGGCACGACGAGCTGGTGGCGTGGGTGCACGGGCGGATCCGGAAGGTGACGCGGCGGGCACGGGGCGCGCACTGGGAGGCCGTGCAGGCGTTGCCGGGCGTGACGATCACCGTGGGCGACGCGTCGGTGCGGGCGTTCGTGCCGGGGCGGGTCGTGGACCTGCCCAAGGAGCTGAGCCGGTTGCAGATCTCGGGCAGCGAGCTGCCACCGGACGAGCCCGGTCCGGTGCCCGCCGGCGCGTACGAGCTGTGGCTGAACCCGCGCGTCGAGATGACGGCGGGCAAGACGGCGGCCCAGGTCGGCCACGCGTCGATGCTGCTCGCGCCGCACCTGACCGAGACCGAGCTGAAGGCGTGGGCGGCGCTGGACTACCGGTGCGCGGTCCGCACACCGGCCAAAACCGCGTGGGACGCTCTCGTGGCACGGCCGGGCGTCGTGATGGTGCGGGACGCCGGGTTCACCGAGGTCGCCCCTGGCACCGCCACGGTGGCCGTCAACAGGCCCTGACGTTTCGGATGCCCGGTTTGCGGTAACCATCCCCGGCGTGGGCCTGTTGGACGTGCTGGACGCCAAGCTCGGCGACGGGCTGGAGAGCCTGATGTGCGCGCACCACGCCCGGAGGCTGCACAAGCTGGGGTGGGGCTCGGTGTTCTCCGCGTCCACGGGCTGGTGGACGCCCAGCCGGCCGGTGCGTGCCGGCAACCGGATCGAGGTGTTGATCGATGGGCACGAGCTGCTGCCCGCGATCGCGTCGGCCATTTCGTCGGCGCGGAGGTCCGTGTACATCGCCGGGTGGTGCGCCAGCCCCGACTTCCGCCTGACCCGTTCGGCCGGCTCGCCGACGTTGCGCGAGTTGTTGGCGTCCGCGGCGGATCGCGTGCCGGTTCGGGTGCTGCTGTGGGCCGGCCCGCCGCTGCCATTGTTCGAGCCGACCCGCCGGCGGGTGACGGAGGCGCGGGCGGATTTCGTGCGCGACAGCGCGGTGAAGTGCGTGCTGGACGGGCGGGAGCGGACGTTCCACTGCCATCACGAGAAGATCGTGGTGGTGGACGACGAGGTGGCGTTCGTCGGCGGGATGGACATGACCGCGGTGGAGGGGGACCGGCACGACTCCGCGTCCCACCCGCCTCGGGAACCGTTGGGCTGGCACGACTTGGGCACGCGGCTCGAAGGTCCGATCGTCGCGGACGTCGCCGAGCACTTCCGGCAGCGGTGGCAGGAGATCGCGGGGGAGTCCCTGCCTGAGGTGACGCCTCCGGCGCCTGTCGGCTCGTCGTCGGCGCAGCTCGTGCGGACGATCCCGGAGCGCACCTACAAGTTCGCTGAGCGTGGCGAGTTCAGCCTGCTCGACTCGTACCTGCGGGCGCTGCGTTCGGCTGCACGGCTGGTCTACGTGGAGAACCAGTTCCTGTGGTCTCCTGAGGTCACCGAGGTCCTGATCGAGAAGCTGCGCACCCCGCCGGACCCGAGGTTCCGCGTCGTCCTGGTCCTGCCGCGCAAGCCGACCAACGGCGCCGACACCACGCGCGGCCAGTTGGGCCGGTTGCTGGACGCCGACGACGGCCGCCACCACCTGATCGCCGCAACCCTGTCCTCGCACGACGGCGAAACGTCCTCGTCGGTCTACGTGCACGCCAAACTGGCGATCGTGGACGACCGCTGGCTGACCATCGGCTCGGCCAACCTGAACGAGCACTCGCTGTTCAACGACACCGAGGTCAACGTGGTGACCGACGATCCCGGGATCATCCGCGACACCCGCCTGCGCCTGTGGTCCGAACACCTCCAGCGCCCGATCCCGGACGTTTCCGGGCCGGCGCACGACGTGGTCGACAACCTCTGGCGCCCCACCGTGAAGTCACCCGATCGACACCGCGTCACCGCCCTGCCCGGCGTCTCCCGCCGAGCCGGCCGTCTGCAAGGCCCCCTGCGCGGCCTCCTGGTGGACGGCTAGTTGTTGGCCGCGTCGAGGCGTTTCAGCGCCGCCTTCACGATCTCCGGGTCGTACGTCGTCCAGAACGGCGGCAGCGACGCCCGCAGGAACCCGCCGTAACGCGCCGTCGCCAGACGGGGGTCGAGGACGGCCACCACGCCCTTGTCGTTCATCGACCTCAACAGCCGCCCGGCGCCCTGGGCCAGCAGCAGAGCCGCATGGGTCGCCGCCACGGTGAGGAAACCGTTGCCGCCCCTCGACTCCACCGCCTTCTGCCGCGCCGACGCCAGCGGGTCGTCCGGGCGCGGGAACGGGATGCGGTCCATCACCACCAGCGACAGCGCCGGCCCCGGCACGTCCACGCCCTGCCACAGCGACAACGTCCCGAACAGGCACGTCTCCGCGTCCTCGGCGAACCGCTTCACCAACTGCCCCGTGGCGTCGTCACCCTGGCACAGCACGGGGTAGCTCACCTTGCCCCGCAACGCCTCCGCCGCCGCCTTCGCCGCGCGCATCGACGAGAACAGCCCCAGCGTGCGACCACCGGCCGCGTTCACCAGACCCTCGATCTCGTCCACATAGGACGGTGGTAGCCCGTCACGCCCCGGCGGTGGCAAGTGCCGTGCCACGTAAAGGATCCCGGCGCTCCCGTGCTCGAACGGCGACCCGACGTCCAGCCCGCTCCACCGCGGCCCGCTCGTGTCCGACGGCGGCTCCTTGTCGGTCGCCGTCCCCTCCGCCTTCGTCGCACCGGACGCCGCCGGCAGCCCCCACTGCCGCGCCAACGTGTCGAACGTGCCGCCCAACGTCAGCGTCGCCGACGTCAGCACCGTGGTCCGCTTCCCGAACAGCCGCTCCCGCAGCAGCCCGCCGACCCCCAACGGCGCCACCCGCAGCGACGGCGCCTTGTTCCGGTCCGCGAAGTCGCCCGACACCCACACCACGTCGTGGTCCTCGTCGAACGCGCCCAGGATCCGCGCCGCGCAGTCGTGCACCTCGTCCAGCAGCGACAGCGCGAGCTTGCGGGACGTGGCGCCGTCCACGTCCTCCTTGCGCTCCGGCCCCAACGAGCTGATGCACGCGTGCGCCGCGTCCTTCGTCGCACGCAAAGCACCGGCCAACGCCTGCGGCAGGCTGTCGAGCCGACCGACCGGCATGTCCTCCAGGATCATCGCCAGACCGTCGCTCGCCTCGGCCATCCGGTCGGCCACGCTCTGGTCGATGAGCCGTCCGCACCGCCGCGCGGCCGTGGAGACGAGGGACGCGCTCAGCTCCTCGGTCGCCACCGACGTCACCCGGTCGACCAGGTCGTGCGCCTCGTCGATCACCACCACGTCGTGGTCGGGCAGGACCTGGTAGCCCTCCAGCGCGTCCACGGCGAGCATCGCGTGGTTGGTCACCACGACGTCCGCCTTGCCGGCGACGGCCCGTGCCTTCTCCGCGAAGCAGTCGACGCCGATCGGGCACTTGTTCACGCCCAGGCACTCGCGCGCCGTCACCGAGACCTGCCGCCACGCCTGGTCCGTGACGCCGGGCACGAGTTCGTCGCGGTCACCGGTCTCGGTGTCGGACGACCACTCGTGCAGGCGCTTGATCTCGCGGCCCATCTTGGACACGGCGAACGGGTCGAACAGGCCCGCGTCCTCCGGCTCGTCCGGAGCGCCGGTGTGCAGGCGGTGCATGCAGAGGTAGTTGCGGCGGCCCTTGAGGATGGCGAACCGCGGTTCGCGGCCCAACACCTTGGTCAACGCCTTGGCCAGCCTCGGCAGATCGCGGTCCACCAGCTGGCGTTGCAGGGCGATCGTGGCGGTGGAGATGACGACCGTGGACTCCTCGGCCACCGCGTGCCGCAGGGCCGGCACCAGGTACGCCAGCGACTTGCCGGTTCCGGTGCCCGCCTGGACGGCCAGGTGCTCGCCCGTCCGGATCGACCGTTCGACGGCCTCGGCCATGTCCACCTGACCCTGACGTTCGGCTCCGCCCACCGCCTCCACGGCAACGGCGAGCAACGTCCGGGTGTCGGGGATGGCGGTGGTGGCGGGCACGGCGAAGACCGTACCCGCCCACACCGTCAACCCGGGCCGGGACTCTCGTGCTTACTTGCGGTTGATCAGAGCCCAAGCGGCCGGGAGGAGCCCCGCGGCGAGGGCGATCTTCAGCGCGTCACCGAGCAGGAACGGCGTCACGCCCAGTTGCAGCGCCTTGCCGAACCCGACCCCGGCAGCGGCCATCAGCCACGGCACACCGCAGGCGTAGATCGCCAGGTTGCCCAACGCCATCGTGCCGACGGTGCGGAACGGCGTCCGGTCACCGCCCCGCGCGGCCAGGTGGCCGACCATCGCGGCGGCGAACACGAACCCGACCACGTACCCGAGCGACGCGGGCATGCCCGACGAACCGCCCTGGAACCACGGGACGCCGGCGACTCCGGCGATCAGGTAGAGCACCATCGAGGCGCCGCCGCGCTGCCACCCGAGGGCGGCGCCCACCAGCAGGGCGGCGAACGTCTGGCCGGTGAGCGGCACGGGGCTGCCCGGGATGGGGAGCGCGACCTGGGCGGCCAGCCCGGTCAGCCCGGCGCCCGCGACGACCAGGGCGATGTCACGCGCGAGGGCGCCAGGTACCAGGTCGGCGAGCACCGCGCGGCGGCCGGGAACGGCGAGGACGGACACTTGTGGGACCTCCCAGAGGATCGACTTCTCCCGGAGGTTAACCGCCGATCACCGGTCCGGTCTTTGTCGAACCTCTACAAAGTTGGGCACGTCACGCGAGAGCCGGGCCGGCCGCACGCCAGAGCCCCGCCGGAACCCCCCCCCGACCTACACCGGAACCGCACCGACGTCACACCGGAGCCGCTCGAACATCGCGCTGGGGCCGGGCCGACCCCACACCGGAGCCGCTCGAACATCGCGCTGGGGCCGGGCCGACCCCACCCCGGAGCCGCGCGAACATCGTGCTGGGGCCTGGCCGACCCCAACCCCGGAGCCGGGCCGACCTCGCGTGAAGCCGGGCCGACCTCGCGTGAAGCCGGCCGACGCCGCGCCAGAGTTCCGCGCAAGCCCTCGCCGTGCGGTGTTCGTGTTCGTGCGATGTCCGTGCGATTCGGCGACGTTGGTGCGAAGTCAGCGGTCGAGGGCGACTTTGGGTGTGATCCGTTCGGTGTTCCGGCGGGTCTTCGTCCAGCCGTTGCGCCCGCGCGCCAAGCGGATGACTGCTCGCCACGACGTGATGTAGAACGTATAAATGTAGATTGCATACACAAAGCCGTAGCCGAAGGCCCGCCACAGGCCCAACGAGGGGTGGCACCGCATTCTGTATACCGGGCCCCACAGCACGAACGGCAGGAGGCCGAAGATTCCGTATACAGTGAACAGGATCCAGGCGCCGTCGATGAACCACGCCCACACCTCAGTGGGCGAAGTGGTGGCCCGGTGCGCTAGCAGGATCAGCGGGATGGGGTAGATGAGCGTCCCGAGCAGTTGCATCCACGGCTGGGCCAGGTAGTACATCATCTCCGCCGCACCCAACGTCGACAGGTGCGGCGACGCCCAGATCCGCCGCACATAACGCATGCACTGCATGGTTCCCTGCCCCCACCGGGTGCGCTGCGCGAGGAACCTGCGCAAGCTGTACAACCCCTCCTGGTGCACGTGCGTGTCCATCGTGAACCCGGTCCGCCACCCAGCAGTCAACAGGTGCACGCCAAGCTCGAAGTCCTCCAACAACGACCCACGCCACGGCTGCCCAACCCGCCCCGCGATGGAGTCGAGCGCCGACAACCGCGTGAACTGCCCGTTGCCACCCATCGAGATCGTGCCGGTCACCCCTCGTGACAGCTGGATCGCCGCGATCGCGGTCCGGAACTCCAGGTCCTGCATCCGCACCAGCAGTCCGCCGAAGAACCGCCGCCACCGCGACACGCCCTCCTGCCGCACCCCCGCGTTCACCATCCGCACGTCCACCTGCACCGCGCCGATCGTGGCGTCACCAAACAGGTGGTCCGCCGCGCACACCTCCAGGCAGTTGGGCGCGGGCCGTCCGTCGGCGTCCACCACCACGATCACGGCGCGATCGGCATCGGCGTGCCGACCCATCCACAGCTTCAACGTCCGGTAAGCGTCGTTCAGCGCGTCACCCTTGCCGGTGCGCGCATGCGGCCGGTGCCGCCGCACGAGGTGGATGTTCGGGTCGCCATGGAACCCGCGCACCACCGCCACCGTGCCGTCGTCGGAGTCGTCGTCTATGACCCACACGTGCGCACTGGGGAACGAGGCCCGCAGGTACCCGACCGTGTCACCGATGACCGCTTCCTCGTCCCGGCACGGCACCAGGAAGTGCCACTCGAACGCCTCGGGCCGACCGACAGGCCGCGGCTTGTGCCGCAGGTACGGGACGACGATGAGGAACACGTACGTCACGAACGCCACGCTCATCGTCAGCGCCAACGCCTGGGTGAACCCCAGCAGGACGTCGAAGTTCAACGGCGCCTCCGCGGCGAGGAGTACGTCGGCGCGCCTCACCTGCGCGTCGCCAACCACACGAACGCGACGAGCGCGGCAGCGCCACCGAACACGCTGACCATCGAGCCGAGCAGCGTGTGCCCCCAGTAGTAGCCGGTGTCCACGCCGAGCCACTTGACCAGCCCGACCAGCGTCAACACCCGGAACTGGTTGACCACGACCACCGCGAGCCCACCCACCGCCAGCGCGACCAGCACCCGCCGCGTGATCCGGGGCCGCAACGCGATCATCACCGCGCCCACCAGCAGCAGCGGCAGCACGAGGAACGCCGACGTGCACTCCGGCGTCATCCGCAGGCCGAGCGGGCTGTCCGTGCCGAGCCCGAAGTACACGGTCTGCCGCGACGCGACGACCTCCACGCCGTCCGAGCCGAGCACGTCGAGCAGCAGCCCGGACAGCACGATCTCGGCCGTCCGGTAGGCCCGGTGCGCCAGCACGAGCCCGGCCGCGGCCGCGATCAGTGCGATGACGATCACCCGATTGAGAGGTTCGGTGCGGGGCACGGCACACGCCACTGAACGGGTCCTTTCGTTCGAGTTGGTCGAGCTCGCTATCGATCGGGGATCGCCCGATAGGGCTGCTTGGAGGTCATCGGAGGATCACAGAGCGAACTTCACCCCCGGATCGAGTGACGCCTGCCCGTGTTTTCGGGCGGTTGACCCACGTTCGGTGGTGGCAGTTCGGCGATTCGAGTGGACGCCGTCCCTCTTTACGGTCAGTAACCCTTAACCCGACGGGTGGAACGCCGATAGGAGCAATTGCTGAACAAATAACGTTTCGAGAAAGGAGCTCCATGCGTGTGCGAATGACGCGTCGCGCCGCCGTGGCCGGGTTGGTAGCCGTCGCGGCGCTGGTGGTCGGCGCCGCGCCTGCCTCGGCGGCACCCGGAGACGCCTCGGCCTACGGCGTGAAGCTCGACCTGTCACTGCTGGGCAGTGACGCCGTGTCGGCCGGGCCGTTCGCCGCCGCCGACGCCAACGGACCCACGTCCAACACGTTCGTCGGCGTGGACCTGCCGGACATCCTCCGGACCGGCGTGATCAACGCGTCCGCGTCCAGGAACGACGACACCGGCGGCGTGCACTCCAGAGCGAGCACCGCCGACGTGCGGCTGGACCTGCTCCAGTCGATCACCGGCGGTGTGTCGGCCGAACTGGTCGAAGCCGAGTGCGACGCCACCCAGACCGGCGTCACCGGCAAGTCGAAACTGGTCGGGCTGGACCTCGGCCGACTGGGCACGGTCGACACCGAGCCCGCGCCCAACACCACCGTGGACGTCGACCTCCTCGGCGTGGACATCGCGAAGATCGTCTTCAACGAGCAGATCCGCAACGCGGACGGCAGCCTGACGGTCAACGCCATCCACATCACCCTCCTCGGCGGTGTCCTCGGCTCCATCGGCACGGGCGACCTGGTGGTGTCTTCCGCCACCTGCGGCCCGGCCGGTCTGCCGATCCCGATGGCCTCCGGCGAGGGGCTGTGGATCGGACTCGGCCTGCTCGCCCTGTTCGGCATCCCCGTCGCCGCAGTGGCCCTCCGCCGCCGGCACGACCTCCGGGCGGTCTGAGGCATGTACAAGGTCCCCGGCAGCGGCGTCGCGGTCGGCACCGGACTCGGCTCGTTGGCGGCCACCGGCGCCGGCGTCACTTGGTGGGTGGTGGCCGGCGTGGTGCTCCTCGTGTCCGGCCTGTTCCTCACCCACTCGGTCCGCAGGCGACGAGCCATAGCCGACGAGTAGCGGGCGTGTGCCCCGGCGCGCGCCGACCCCCAGTCGTGTACCGGGGCACCGCCACCCCCCTGAAGTCACCCGAGTTCGTTTCGCACGAAGGGAGCAAGGTGAAGGAAGTCGTGCTGCTTGCGGGCACCCGACCCGAGGCGGTGAAGATCGCACCGGTGGCGCTGGCGCTGGCCGACCACCCGGTGCTCAGACCGGTGATCGTCCACAGTGGACAGCACTCGGCCGTGGTCGGGCAGGCGTTGCGCGCGTTCGGCTTGGTCGCGGATGTCGAGTTGGACGTGCCGCGCGCCTCCGGCAGCCAGGCCGAGCTGATGGCCCGACTCGTGCCGGAGTTCGACCGGGTGCTGCGCAAGCGTGACCCGGCCGTCGTCCTCGTGCAGGGCGACACGACCACCGCGCTGGCCGGCGCGCTCGCCGCGTTCTGGCGCGGCATCCCGGTGGCGCACCTCGAAGCCGGCCTGCGCACCGGCGACCTCGCGGGACCGTTCCCGGAGGAGGGCACCCGGCAGATGATCGCCCGGATCGCCACGCTGCACCTCGCGCCGACCGACGACGCCGCCGCCGCGCTCGTCGGCGAGGACCTGCCGGACCGCGAGATCGTGGTCACCGGCAACACCGTGGTCGACGCCGTGGAGCGGATCGCCCTCGCCGACCGGCCCGCCCGCGACCCGGACCTGGCGCTGCTCGAACGCGTGCTCGACGAGCGGTCCGAACGCCTGGTGCTGGTCACCGCGCACCGGCGCGAGTCGTGGGGCGAGCCGCTGGAACGCGTGCTGCGTTCGGTGCGGGCGATCGCCGACCGGCACCCGGACGTGCGCGTGCTGCTGCCCGCGCACCCGAACCCGGCGGTCCGTGCGATGGCGCATGACGTGCTCGGCGGGCACGACCGGATCGTGGTGACGGAGCCGTTGGACTACTCGGACCTGGTGCGCGCGCTGCGCCGGGCCGCGCTGGTGCTCACCGATTCGGGTGGCATCCAGGAGGAGGCGCCGTCGTTCGGCGTGCCGGTCCTGGTGCTGCGTGACACGACCGAGCGGATGGCCGCGGTGGACGCGGGCTGCGCGTGGCTGGTCGGCACCGACCCGATCCGGATCATCGCGGAGGCCGGCTGGGTGCTCGGCTCCCGGTTGCGCCTGCCGCTGGGGCGCAACCCGTTCGGTGACGGGTCCGCCGCGTCCAGGGTGCGCGGCGCGCTGGAACGACTGGTCGGCCTGCCGAGCGATTTCTCCACCGCGTCGCTGCCGCTGAGGATTCCGTGCTGAGGATTCCGTGCTGAGCGCACACCGTCATCCGTCACTCGACCGGGTATAGGTCTTTCCTCTTGCGGGTGACGTGCGGGCGAGATCGTCGCGCGCGCGCACGGAGTTCGGTAGTTCCTGGAGGCCGAGTTCGAAAGTCCCTGGGGGAAAGCGGAAGGGCAACACCATGAAGCAGATCCGAGCGCGCCGGTTCGGGGCGCTGACAGCGGCGCTCGTGCTCGGCCTGGTCATCGCACCGCCCGCGTGGGCGGCGAACCCGGCGGGCGTCGCGTCGGTCGGTTCGGCCGCGTTCACCAAGGCCGGCACGCAGATCAGCGTGCCGCCGCTGGCGTCGTGCGCGGTGGAAGGGCCGACGTCCAACCAGTCCGAGGCGGTGGTGCGCACGGGCGTCCGGTTCGGCGCCGGCACGTCCACGTGCAGCACGGCGGTCGTGGACCAGGCGAACGGCACGACCACCACGACGTCCGAGGCGAACGGCTCCGACTTCGAGCTGTCCGCGCTGGTGTCCCTCGGCGGTCCCCGGCTGCGGGTGGCGAACTGGAAGGTCACCTGCACGGGCACCGAGTCCGGCACGAACGCGGGCTGGTCGATCGGCGGCCTGCGCGGCTTCGCCGGCCTGCCCGAGCAGATCCCGGCGAACCACGTGCACCCGATCACCAAGTCCGACGGCACGGTGCTGGCCAACGCCACCTTCGGCGAGACGATCCTGCCCGAGCCGAACGACGGCAGCATCGCCATCACCATGCTGCGCATCCGCTTCACCGAGGCGTCCACCATCACCGGCGAGGTGGCCCTCGGCACCACCGCCTGCTCCCCAACCCCTTAACACCCCGCGAGAGTCCTACGTTCAGAACGCGTGAGTCCTACGTTCAGAACCCCCGAATTCAACGCTCAGAACGCGCGTCGGGGCACACCGAACCGATCCGGTGTGCCCCAACGCGGTAGGTCAGCCGACGTGCGGCGTCCCGGTCAGCGTCACGCCCGCCTCGCCCAGCCGCGTCAACGCGCCGTCCACGGACCCCTGCCCCACACCCGCAGTCAGGTCCAGCAGCACGGTCGTCGTGAACCCGGCCGACGCGGCGTCCAACGCGGTCGCCCGCACGCAGTGGTCGGTGGCGATGCCCACCACGTCCACCTGCTCCACCCCGCGCTCCCGCAGCCAGTCCTCCAGCGACTCGCCCGCACCCGACGCACCCTCGAACCCCGAGTACGCCGCCGCGTAGGCGCCCTTGGAGAACACCGCCTCCACCGCCGTGACGTCCAACTCCGGGTGGAACGACGCCCCGGCCGTCCCCGCCACGCAGTGCACCGGCCACGAGTCCACGAAGTCCGGCGTCTCGCTGAAGTGCGACCCGGGGTCCACGTGGTAGTCACGGGTGGCCACGACGTGGTCGTACGACGACGAAGCGACGTGCGCCGAGATCGCCGCCGCCACGGCCGCACCACCCGTGACCGCCAGCGAACCGCCCTCGCAGAAGTCGTTCTGCACGTCCACCACGATCAGCGCCTTGCTCATCGGAGCCCCCTTCACAGGAACGTCGTCGGAATCGCGGGCTCGCCGCGGGACAACTTCAGACCTTCCCACGGCACGGTCACGAGGGCGGCACGAAGTCGTTCCCGGCTCTCCGCCAGCGTGTCCAAGCCGTCCACGCGTCGGCCGCCACGGATCAGCGGCACCGCGAGCAGCCGGTCGTGCGCGCCCATCTCGGGCTCGGAGGCGTGCGGGAACACGACCTCCTCCAACGCCGTCCCGGTCTCCTTGTGCCGCCGCAGCGACGCCTTGCGCCCACCCCGCGACTCCTTGTGCGAGCTGCGCTTGGCCACCGGACGCCCGTCCACCTCGACCAGCTTGTAGACCATGCCCGCGGTCGGCGCGCCGGACCCCGTGACGAGTGACGTGCCCACGCCGTACGCGTCGACGGGCTCGGCCCGCAGCATCGCGATCGAGTACTCGTCCAGGTCGCCGGACACCACGATCCGGGTGTTCCGCGCACCCAACGAGTCCAGCTGGTCCCGCGCCTGCCGGGCCAGCACGCCCAGGTCACCGGAGTCGATCCGCACCGAGCCCAGCGAGGGCCCAGCGACCTGCACGGCCGTCTTGATGCCGTTCGTGATGTCGTAGGTGTCGACCAGGAGGGTCGTGTCCACGCCCAACGTCTCGATCTGCGACCGGAACGCCGACTCCTCGGTGTCGTGCAGCAGCGTGAACGCGTGCGCGCACGTCCCGGCGGTCGGGATGCCGTGCCGCCGTGCCGCCTCCAGGTTCGACGTCGCCGTGAAGCCCGCCAGGAACGCGGCACGGGCCGCCGCCACCGCCGACTCCTCGTGCGTCCGGCGCGACCCCATCTCGATCATCCGCCGGCCGTTGGCGGCGCCCACCATCCGAGCCGCCGCCGACGCGATCGCGCTGTCGTGGTTGAGGATCGACAACGCCAGCGTCTCCAGCACCACACCCACGCCGAACGGCGCGCGCACGGACAGGATCGGCGAGCCCGGGAAGTACAGCTCACCCTCCGGGTAGCCGTCCACGTCCCCGGTGAACGTGTAGTCCGCGAGCCACGACAGCGTGGCCTCGTCCACCACGTTCGTGCGTTCCAGCAGCTCCAGGTCACGCTCGGTGAACGTGAAGTCGGCGATCGCGTCCAACAACCTGCCGGTGCCCGCGACCACCCCGTACCGCCTGCCCTCCGGCAGCCGCCGGGCGAATACCTCGAACACGCACGGTCGCTCGGCGGTGCCGTCGCGCAGTGCCGCGGCCAGCATCGTCAACTCGTAGTGGTCGGTGAACAGCGACGTCGACATGGGAGCAGAGCCTAAGCGGTGCGCACAGGTGGACCTGAGGGCTCCACCGCCGAGCGGAACATGACACCATTGGCGGTATGACCACGCCCGTCGAACATGAGCGGACGCAGGTTGACCCGGCCGGCGAGGAGGTCCGCACCGAGGACCGCCCGTGGCAGACCCTGGTCTGGAACGACCCGGTGAACCTGATGTCCTACGTGACGTACGTGTTCCAGAAGCTGTTCGGCTACAGCCGCGACCACGCGACCAAGCTGATGCTGGACGTGCACCACAAGGGCAGGGCGATCGTGTCGTCGGGGAGCAAGGACAAGGTGGAGGCCGACGTGGCGAAGCTGCACGCGGCCGGGCTCTGGGCGACCATGCAGCGTTCGTCGTGAAGAAGTGGACGCGCACCGGCGATCAGGTGCTGGGCCGGTTCGACCGGCAGGAAGCCGCCGTGGTGCGCGGTCTGGTGAGCCAGATCCAGGACATGCTGCTGGCACGTGCGGAAGAAGCGCCGCAGGACGAGTTGGCCGAGCTGACCGGTATCCGCACCGGCCCGTCGACGCCGCCGGACGACCCGATCCTGGGCAGGCTGCTGCCCGACTTCCACCGGTTGGACCCGGACGCGCCCGACCCCGCGGAGGTCGATTCGGCCAACGCGCTGCGGTCGTTGCACGAGCCCGAGCTGTTGGACCAGAAGACCGGCGTCGCGGCGGTGGTGCTGGAGACGTGCCCGCCGGACGGTGGCGAGGTGCGGTTGGCGATGGAGCAGGCCGAGGCCTGGCTGTCCGCGTTGAACGACGTGCGGTTGGCGCTGGGCACGGCGTTGGACGTGCAGGACGAAATGCCGGACGAGCTGCCGCCGGACGACCCGCGTTCGCCGCACCTGGGCGTTTACCACTGGTTGACGTGGGTGCAGGAGACGCTGGTCGAAGCGGTCATGAGCTGATGCTGGTCGGGCGCGGGCCCGGGGTGGCGGTGGTGTTGACGCCCGCCGGCGCGGTGGCCGGGGTGGCCGTGCGCGGCGCGCCGGTCGGGACGCGTGAGCTGGACTTGCTGGACCCGTCGACGTTGGTCCAGCGGGTGCACGCCGTGGTGCTGGCCGGTGGAGACCTCACTTGTGCCGATGGTGTCGTGCGCTGGTTGGCGGAGCGTGGGCACGGGTTCCCGGTGGGTGCGCGGCCGCTCGAGGTGGTGCCGATCGTGCCCGCCGCGGCGGCTCTCGGACTCCCTTCGGGTGACGGCTACGCGGCGTGCGAGGCGGCTGCTCCGTCCGACATTCCGGCGCTGGCCGTGGTCGGCGAGACCGCGGTGGGGCTGGTCGTGGTCGATGCCGAAGTCGGGCCGGCCGAATGCCGAAGGGTCGCCATGTCGGCGCACGACGGGTTCGCGCGGGCCGGGGTGACCGTGCCGGCGACGGTGTTCGCGGTGGCCACAGGGCGTCCGACCGGCACCCCGCTGAACGACCTCTGCACCACCGCCGCCGACGCCCTGGAACGCGCGGGTCGGAACGCGCGGGTGTGAGCGGGTCGGGGTGGGTACCCCGGAGCCATGGCTGGTGTGGACAGGGCGGTTCGGTGGGTGCGGAGCAGTCCGGTGCTGGACAAGGCGGCCGGGGCGCTGGCCGAAGTGGTGCCGGCGGCGCTGCGGCGCCGTGAGGTGACCGGGCTGCTGGACGTGCGGGCGTGGGGGAAGCCGGTGCACCCGGCGGTCGTCGTGCTGCCGATCGGGCTGTACGCGGCGTCGGCGGCGCTGGACCTGATGCCCGGGAGCAGCAAGGCGGCGCGCGCCGTGATCGGGGTCGGGCTGGCGGCGGCGCCTGTGGCCCTGGCGACCGAGCTGGCCGAGTACGGGACGTTGGACGAACGGCAGCGGCGCACGGCGTTCGTGCAGCTGGCGGCGAACGCGGCGGCGGATGTGTGCTACCTCACGTCGTTCCGGCTGCGCGGGCACGGCTTCGGCGTGGTGGCCAGGGCCGTCTCGGCGCTCGGACTCGCGGCACTCGCCGCCGGCGGACTGCTCGGCCTCCAGCCGGCGAAACCTGCCAAACCGGGGACGGTCCCGCACCAGCACCAGGAGGGTCCCGGGGGCGTCCGCGAACCGGTGTAGTGCGAGTTCTCACACGGCGGGACACCTTCCCCCACCACGTAGGATGAAGGCGTGCTGGTGATTCGCCGTGACCTCGTGGACGCGATGGTGGAGCATGCCCGTCGCGACCACCCGGACGAGGCATGCGGCGTCATCGCGGGCCCGGAGGGTTCCGACCGCCCGGAGCGGTTCATCGCGATGGACAACGCCGAGCGCTCGCCCACCTTCTACCGCTTCGACTCGGCCGAGCAGTTCCGGGTGTGGCGCGAGATGGACCGCAACGACGAGGCGCCGGTCGTCATCTACCACTCGCACACCGCGACCGAGGCGTACCCGTCCCGCACGGACGTCTCCTACGCCGGTGAGCCGGACGCGCACTACGTCCTCGTCTCCACCCGGGACCCGGAGCAGTACGAGCTGCGCTCCTACCGGATCGTGGACGGCGTGGTGACCGAAGAACCGGTCGAGGTCGTGGAGTCGTACATGTTCGCCCACACCGGCGCGGACGACACGCCCGACTGTCCCTGAGCCGCGTCTTCGCTCCACCCCCACCCACCCGGTTCCTCGGAGGTTCCAGCATGGCCGTCATCGTCTCCATCCCCACGATCCTGCGCACTCACACGGGCGGGCAGAAGTCGGTCGAGGCCGCGGGCGAGACGCTCGCCCAGATCATCGACGACCTGGAGACCAACCACGGTGGCCTGAAGCAGCGCCTGGTCAAGGAAGGCGCGCTCCACCGGTTCGTCAACGTCTACGTCAACGACGAGGACGTGCGGTTCGCGGGCGGCCTCGAAGCGGCCGTCAAGGACGGCGACACCGTGACGATCCTGCCGGCCGTCGCGGGCGGCTGACCCACTCCGGAGGACGCATCGTGGCCCGCTACGAGTCACTGCTCGACGCGGTCGGCGGCACGCCCCTCGTGGGCCTGCCCCGGCTGTCGCCGTCGAAGGACGTGCGGCTGTGGGCGAAGCTGGAGGACCGCAACCCGACCGGCTCGATCAAGGACCGCCCGGTCCTGATGATGATCGAGGAGGCCGAGCGGACGGGTGTCCTCACGCCGGGCTGCACGATCCTCGAACCGACGTCCGGCAACACCGGCATCGCCCTCGCCATGGCCGCCAAGCTCAAGGGCTACGGCCTGGTTTGCGTGATGCCGGAGAACACCTCCACCGAGCGCAAGCAGCTGCTCCAGGCGTACGGCGCGCGGATCGTGTTCTCGCCCGCGGCCGGCGGGTCGAACCAGGCCGTGGCGCAGGCGAAGGAACTGGCCAAGCAGAACCCGGACTGGGTGATGCTCTACCAGTACGGCAACCCGGCCAACGCCGGCGCGCACTACCACGGCACCGGGCCGGAGATCCTCAACGACCTGCCGACGATCACGCACTTCGTCGCTGGCCTCGGCACCACCGGCACCCTGGTCGGCGTGGGCCGGTTCCTGCGCGAGCAGAAGCCGGACGTGCAGATCATCGCGGCCGAGCCGCGGTACGGCGAGCTGGTGTACGGGCTGCGCAACCTCGACGAGGGTTTCGTGCCCGAGCTGTACGACGCCTCCGTGCTGACCGGCCGCTATTCGGTCGGCTCGTACGACGCGCTGCGCCGCACCCGTCAGCTGCTGGAGGTGGAGGGCATCTTCGCGGGCATCTCCACCGGCGCGATCCTGCACGCGGCGCTGGCCGTGGCGGAGAAGGCAGCGGCGCGCGGCGAGTCCGCGGACGTGGCTTTCGTGGTGGCCGACGCGGGCTGGAAGTACCTGTCCACCGGCGCCTACGCGGGCACGTTGGACGAAGCCTCGGAACGGCTAGACGGCCACCTCTGGGCGTGACGCTGTAGGCCTGGAAGTTCTTTGTAGGTAGGAGAAGGGCCTCGCCACGCTGCGAGGCCCTTCTCCTATGTCAGCCGATCGTGCACGCGGCGCCGTTGAGCGTGAACGAGGTCGGCTTGCCCGTGTTGCCGCCATGGGTCGCCTGGAACCCGATGCCGATCGACGCGCCGGCGCCGATGGTGCTGTTGTACGACGCGTTCCGCGCCGTGACCGCACCGCTGGTGGGGGAGAAGGTGGCGTTCCACCCGCTGGTGATGGTCTGCCCGCTGGGCAGCGTGAACGCGAGCTGCCAGCCGTTGACCGCGCTGCTGCTGGTGTTGGCGATGGTGACGCTCGCCGTCAGGCCCGTGTTCCAGGCGTTGACGGTGTACGTGACCTTGCACGCGCCAGGCGGCTGGGTGGTGGTCGTCGTGGTCGTGGTCGTGGTTGTGCTGGTTGTGGTCGACGTAGTGGTGGAAGTCGACGTGGACGTGGTGGTGTCGCCCGGCTTGTCGAGGCCGAAGAACTGGATGGCCCGCAACGCCATGCCCGCGCCCATCAGGTTATGGCCGGTGCCCTGCATGGAGATGGCCTCGACCTTGTCGCTGTAACGGGTGCGCGTCCAGCCCGACTGCGGGCTGTCGGTGGACGTCGGCGTGGTGGACAGGCCGTGGACGTTGGTCCACTGGTCGATCTGCTCGCCGAAGTTCGGGTACCGCAGGGTGTCGTCCGCGGTGCCGTGCCACGTCTGCATCCGCGGCCGGGCGCCGGTGTAGCCGGGGTACGCGGCGCGGGCGATGTTGCCCCACTCCTGCGGCGTCCTGAGCACCTGGCCGTTGGCGCAGGCGCTGTTCCAGCCCGAGCCGTCGGTGGTGGCGAAGCAGCCTGCGGGCACACCCGCGAACGCCGCGCCGGCCTGGAACACGTCCGGGTAGTTGGCCAGCATGACGTTCGTGGTCATCGCGCCGGACGAGACGCCGGTGACGAACACCCGGCCGGTGTCGCCGTTGTAGCGCTGGAGCACGTACCGGACCATCGACATCAGGCCGACCGGGTCGCTGCCGCCGTCACGCCGCAGCGCCTGCGGGCTGGACACGTCGAAGCACTGGCCGCTGCGGGTGGCCGACGGGTAGATCACGATGAACCCGTGCTGGTCGGCCAGCCGGGCGAAGTCGGTGCCCGAGTGGAACGCCGGGCCGGTGCCCGTGCAGTAGTGCACCGCCAGCAGCACCGGCGGCTTGGCCTGCGTGCGGTCCGGCACGTACAGGTGCATGCGCAGGTTGCTGGGGTTCGTGCCGAAGCCGGTGACCTCGGTCAGCGTGGCCGCCGAAGCCTGCGGTGCGGCGACGAACGCCAGCACGAAAGCCGCCGCCGCGGCCAGGGAAGTCACGATCGCGCCGAGCGCCTTCATGGAGCCACCACCCGTCCGGTGTTGTCGCGAGAGTTGTCGTCACTATCTGTCACCCCTCGGCTGCGGACAATAAGTTTCGTGAATATTGCGAGTCTCAAATGGCGTGTTGAGCTGCGGGAACGTTCCATGCATCCGTTCGGGCGCAGGGGTCTGCCGGTGAAACTTTCGACCGGCTCCAGTTGTGCTGCGCTTCGGCTGTCGATGCAATTGTCCGAATATGCATTCGATGCATTCAGTGGGCGCGGTTGAGACATTCGAGTGAACTCCCCCGGTATTGATAGTCGGCCCTTGTGGCGTGCGGTATTCCGCATTTTTGCCGACTGCCGGGCTGCTATCGTTCGGCCCATGCAATTGACGGTGCTCGGTTGTTCGGGCAGTGCGCCGGGGCCTGATCTACCCACCTCCGGGTACCTGGTCGAGGCGGGTGGCGTGCGGATCGTGTTGGAGTTGGGCAGTGGCGTGTTCGGCGCGTTGATGCGGCACTGCGATCCGTTCGACCTCGACGCCGTGCTGTTGTCACACCTGCACCTCGACCACTGCGCCGACTTCAGTTCGCTGACCGTGTACCGGCGTGAGCACCCCGAGCCGCCTTATGACGTCACCGAGCGCCGGTTGCCGGTGTTCGCGCCCTCGCACGCGCCTTCCCGGCTGGCCGCCGCGCACGCCGCCGATCGCGCGTCGTTGGCGCGGACGGACCTGTCGGAGACGTTCGACTTCGTGCCGCTCGCGCCCGGCAAGTACGCGGTGGGGCCGGTGGAGGTCGAAGTGGCCGCCATGCGGCACATCTGCGAGGCCTACGGGTTCCGGATCTCGTACGGGGGTGTGTCGCTGGTGTTCTCCGGCGACACGGTGCCCTGCCCGGACTTGGTGCGGCTGGCACGGGGCGCGGACCTGCTACTCGCCGACTCGGCGTGGCGGACGCAGGCGGGTCGTGCCAACTACCTGCACATGAGCGGCCGGGAAGCGGGCGAGGTGGCCGCGTCCGCCGGCGTCCGACGGCTCGTCCTCACCCACGTGCTCCCGTGGTCCGACCGCGAGGGCGTCCTGGCGGACGCCAAGGAGACGTTCTCGGGCCCGGTGTCGCTGGCCACCCCCGGCGCCACCTACACCCTCCCCGCGTGAGTCCTACGTTCAGAACGCGCGAGTCGTACCTTCAGGACCACCGTGTCCTACGTTCAGGACCCCCGAATTCAACGCTCAGAACGTTCAACGCCCAGCACATGCGCTCAGAGCGGACGCTCGGAACCGACGCTCAGCCCGCGAACGCGGGGGACGGCAGGCCCTCGCCCACGCCCGGCAGCACCAGGACCGACCCGGCCAACTCGCTCAACGCGTCCTCGCTCAGCCCGACCCGGGCGGTCGTCACGTAGAGGTCGGTGAAGTCGGGGCCACCGAAGCAGCACGCCGTCGGCTGGCCGACCGGTAGCTCGATCTCCAGGTCCAGGTCGCCGTCCGGCGTGTACCGGTGCACCGCCGCGCCACCCCACAACGCGACCCAGATCGCGCCGGACGAGTCCACGGTGAGGCCGTCGGGCAGCCCGCGGTGCACCTCGGCCAGCGGACGCCGGTTCGTCGCCTCACCGGACTCCTCGTCGAAGTCCAGCACGTCCACGCGCCGCTCCGACGAGTCGATGTAGTACATCCGCTTGGCGTCGGGGCTCCAGCCGATGCCGTTGCTGACGCCCACCTTGTCCAGCACGACCTTCGCCTCACCGGTCGGCTTCACCCGCGCCAGCCAGCCGCCCGGCCCCTCGTCGTAACGCATCGTGCCCGCCCACAGCCGGCCCGCCGGGTCGACCGCGGCGTCGTTGCCCCGCACGCCGTCCCGCGCCCAGTACACGAGCCACGTCTTCGCGCCGTCACGGTCGATCAGGGCCACGCCGTCACGCAGGTTGACCACCAGACCACCGGCCGTCCGGGGCTTCGCCGCACCGACGTGCTGGGGCATTTCCAGGACCGCGTCGTCGTTGCGCCACGGGCTGTAGCGGTGCACCTCGCTGCTGAGGACGTCCACCCAAAGGAGTGTTCCGCTGGCGTGGTCCCACGTGGGGCCCTCACCCAGCGCCGCTTCGGCCCGCACCGCGACTTCGATCGACACCCGCCCAGCCTACGGTCACGGGTGGGCCCTCCACCCCAATACCGCGAGTCCTTCACCCTCGCAGCGCGAGTCATCCGATCAGGCACCGTGAGTCATCCAGTGGGGCGTCGCCCGCTCCACGCGTAGCCTGGATCACGTGGACCCCACCGGCCCTTTCACACCACCCGACCCGGTGGTCGCGGCACCCAGACGGGTGAAACCGCCGACCAAGCGCATCGTGCCGCCCAAGCCCGTGCTGTCGGCCGTGGTCGTGCTGGGATTCGTCGGCCTGCTCTACGTGGTCGAGGCCATCGACACAGTCCTCGGCGGCACGCTGAACGACGACGGCGTGATCCCGCGCGACTTCGACCAGTGGGACAACATCCTCTGGTACCCGGTCCTGCACGGCGACTGGACGCACCTCACCGGCAACGCGGTGCCGCTGCTCGTCCTCGCCTACCTGGCCACGTCGGGCGGGATCAAGCAGTTCTTCCAGATCACCGCGGTCATCTGGCTGACCAGCGGCCTCGGCGTGTGGCTCTTCGGCTCGTACGGCAGCCACATCGGCGCGTCCGGCCTGATCTTCGGCTTCCTGATGTTCCTGCTGGTGCGCGGTGTGTTCGCACGCAGCGTCCTCCAGATCGTGCTGGCCGTCGTGGTCTTCGCGATGTACGGCGCGGCGCTGTGGGGCGTGCTGCCCGGCCAGGTCGGCATCTCCTGGGAAGGCCACCTGTTCGGTGCGCTCGGCGGCGTGCTCGCGGCGTGGGGCGTCGCCCGGGATGCCAGGAAGGGCGCCCCGACTACGCTCGACGCGTGACCGTCACCGCCGATTCGCCCATCGGGATCTTCGACTCCGGCGTCGGCGGGCTGACCGTCGCACGGGCGATCATGGACCAGCTCCCCGGCGAACGCATCCGGTACGTCGGCGACACGGCCAACTGCCCGTACGGCCCGCTGCCCATCGCGCAGGCGCGCAAGTTCGCCCTCGAAGTCACCGACCGGCTGGTCGCCGACGGCGCGAAGCTGCTGGTCATCGCGTGCAACACCGCGTCCGCGGCGTGCCTGCGTGACGCGCGGGAGCGTTACGACATCCCGGTGATCGAGGTCGTGCTGCCCGCCGTGCGCCGTGCGGTGGCGACCACGCGCACCGGCAAGGTCGGCGTCATCGGCACGCTCGGCACCGTCACGTCCGGCGCGTACCAGGACGCGTTCGCCGCCGCACGCCACATCGAGGTCACCGCGGTCGCGTGCCCGAGGTTCGTGGACTTCGTGGAACGCGGCACCACGTCCGGCCGGCAGGTGCTGGGCATGGCGCAGGCCTACCTGGAACCGTTGCAGCGCGCAGGAGTCGACACGCTCGTCCTCGGCTGCACGCACTACCCGCTGCTGACCGGCGTCCTCCAGATCGTGATGGGTGACAGCGTGACGCTCGTCTCCAGTGCCGAGGAGACCGTCAAGGACGTGGTGCGGGTGCTGACGGAGCACGACCTGTTCCGCGAAGGCGACCCTGATCAGCGGTTCGGCTGCACCGGATCGGTGGAGCAGTTCGGCCGGCTCGCCCGGCGATTCCTGCCCGGGTTGGAAAACGCGACCTTCCACGCCCACGGTTGACCTGGCACGCTCCACGGGTGCTGTTGACCATCCTCGGCTGCTCGGGCAGCCTGCCGGGACCGCACGGGCCCGCATCCGGCTACCTCGTCGAGGCGGATGGCTGCCGACTCGCGATCGAACTGGGCAGCGGTGTGCTGGCCGCGTTACAGGCGCACCACGACCCGTTCTCGTTGGACGGCTTGCTGTTCTCCCATCTGCACCCGGACCATTGCAGCGACTTCACCACCCTGACCGTCACCCGCCGCTACCACACCCATCCGCCGTACGACACGCGAAAACACCGGCTGCCCGTGCACGGGCCGTCCGAGGCAGCCGACCGGTTCGCCCGCGCGTACGCGGAGACGGCCGACGAACTCCTCACCACCGACCTGTCCGACGTGTTCGAGTTCCTCCCCCTCACGGGGGACGCGGTGACCACGATCGGGCCGTTCGAAATCACCGCCGTGCGGGTCGACCACCCGACCGAGGCGTACGGGTTCCGCATCACCACGAAGACCGCGTCGTTGGCCTACACGGGCGACACGGGGCCGTGTGACGCGTTGCTCGGCCTGGCGCAGGGGGTCGACGTGCTCTTGTCGGAGGCGACGTGGACGCACGCCGACGACCGGCCGCTCGGCAGGCACCTGTCGGGCGTGCAGGCGGGTCGGTTGGCGGCGGACGCCGGTGTCGGGCGGCTGCTGCTGACCCACATCGCGCCGTGGACCGATCGGGACGCCGTGCTGGCCGAGGCGCGCGGTCAGTTCAGCGGACCGGTGGACGTGGTCGCGCAGGGTGACAGGTACGCGGTTGACGAGCCGGTGGTGCGGGTAATCGGCGGCCATGGCAACTGATGTCGTCGAGCTGATCCTGGCGGACCACCGCAGGTTCGAGGAACTGTTCCGCTCCTTGCGTGACCGGGAGTCCGACCGGTCGACGGTGCTGGCCGAGCTGGCGGCGCTGCTCGTGGCGCACGCCGAGGCCGAGGAGGCGGAGGTGTACCCGGCGCTCAAGCGGTACAAGGAGGTCGACAACCACGAGGTCGACCACGGTGCCGAGGAGCACGCGGAGGGGCACCAGGCGCTGCTGGCGTTGATGGAGGTCGGCGACACGTTGTCCGAGGAGTGGGAGAGCAGGCTGGAGGAGCTGGTCCAGGCGCTCAACCACCACGTGGACGAGGAGGAGCGGACGATCCTCAACGACGCGCGGCAGCAGGTGCCCGACGCGCGGCGGGACGAGCTGGGCCGGTTGTTCGCGGAGATCCGGCAGGACCGGTTGGACGACAACTGCGGCGACATCGCGTATGTGCGCAAGATCGCGGCGGCGACGGAGGATCGGATCGACTAGCGTCGATCGGGTGTCGAACGTCGAGGTGAGGCTGGTCGGTCAGCACGATTTCGTGGCCACGAACGATCGGGGCGCCTCGGTGCGTGTCGGCCGCAAGGGTGCGCCTGGGGCTTTTACGCCGGTTGAGCTGCTGTTGGCGGCTGCGGCGGGCTGCGCGGCCGTGACGGCGGAAACTCTCGTCACCCGTCGCGTGGACGGCGGGTTGGTGGCCCGTGCGGACGACGTTCGGCCTGCCGATGCGCATCAGTTGGACGCCGTCCCGATCGCGCTGGACTACGACATCTCGCAGCTGGACGCCGCCCAACGCGCCGCCTTGGACGCCGCCGTCCGCCGTGCGATCGACCAGCTCTGCACCGTCACCCGGACCCTCAAGTCCACCCCGCCCACCCCCGTCACCCTCCCCACCTAACCGCGCGAGTCGAACGCTCAGGCCCCGCGTGTCGAACCTCCAGGCCCCGTGAGTCCTACGTTCAGAACGGGTGAGTCCTACGTTCAGGACCCGTGAGTCCTACGTTCGCGTACCCCGAGTTCAACGCTCAGAACAAGATCGTTTGTTCTGAGCGTTGAACTCGGGGGTCCTGAACGTAGGACACGGTGGTCCTGAAGGTACGACTCGCGCGTTCTGAACGTAGGACTCACGGGGTGGGGGTGGCTACGCCGTCCCAGACGGCGGTGGAGCCGCTGTGTCCGATGCGGACCGTCTGGACGGTGGCGGCGGCGCCGGCGGCGACTACCAGGACGGCTACCACCACCGCGATCCGGCGCCAGGTCTTCGGGACGGCCGGGTCGTCGGCCGCGGCGGCGCCTTCACGGTCGGCCAGGCGGCCGGCCACGAGCATGGCCACCACGACCACGCCGAACCCCAGCGCGAACGGCAGCAGGTCGTTGCCCAAGGACGCGTGCTTCTCGATCAACGGGTTGTCCAGCCCGGCCATCCGCGCGTACAGCTGATCGCCCGCCCACTGGGCCAGCGGAACGGACCCCACGCCGAGCAGCGTCACGCCCAGCAGGGGCCACGCGTACTTCCGCCGCCACCGCGGCACGACCGCCAAAGCGGCGGCCCCCGCAGCCGCCATCGGGAGCAGCACCACCACCGCGTGGACCAGCAGCGGGTGCGCGGGGAGACCGAAGATCGTCACCAGGTCGTCTGCGAGTGCCATGCCTCTCCCTACGCCGGTGGGTAGCTCCCGGGTTCAGCGACATAGGGTAGTGCCGTGCTGAGGACCGATGGCAGGAACGACGACGTACTGCGCGACATCCGGATCACCCGCGGCTTCCAGCAGTGGCCGGCCGGGTCGGTGCTGGTCGAGTTCGGCAACACGCGCGTGTTGTGCGCGGCCAGCGTGACCGAGGGCGTGCCACGGTGGCGCGCGGGCTCCGGGCTCGGCTGGGTGACCGCCGAATACGCGATGCTGCCGTCGGCCACGCACACCCGCAGCGACCGCGAGTCGGTGAAAGGCCGGATCGGGGGACGCACGCACGAGATCAGCCGCCTGATCGGGCGATCTTTGCGGGCGTGCATCGACCTGGCCGCGCTGGGCGAGAACACGATCGTGATCGACTGCGACGTGATCCAGGCCGACGGCGGCACCCGGACCGCCGCGATCACCGGCGCGTACGTGGCCCTGGCCGACGCCGTCACGTGGCTCGGCGCGGCGAACCGCCTGGCCGACCCGCTGCCGCTCTCGTGCGCCGTGTCGGCCGTGTCGGTCGGCGTGGTGGACGGTCGCGTGCGCCTCGACCTCCCGTACGAGGAGGACTCGCGCGCCGAGGTCGACATGAACGTGGTCGCCACGGACGCCGGCACGTTGATCGAGGTGCAGGGCACCGGCGAGGGCGCCACGTTCGCCCGCTCGACGTTGGACAAGATGCTCGACCTGGCCCTGGAGGGCTGCGCGCAGCTCAACCGGTTGCAGGCCGAGGCGCTGGCCCTGCCGTACCCCGGCGTGCTGCCCGAGCCGAGGGGGAAGCGGAAGTGAAGCTCCTCCTCGCGTCGCGCAACAAGAAGAAGCTCGGCGAGCTGCGCCGGATCCTGCTGGCCGAGGGCCTGGCCGGGATCGAGGTGCTGGGCCTGGACGACGTGCCGCCGTTCCCGGAGGCCCCGGAGACCGACCCGACGTTCGAGGGCAACGCCCTGGCCAAGGCGCGGGACGCGTTCAACGCCACCGGGCTGCCGTCCGTCGCGGACGACTCGGGTATAGAGATCGACGCGCTGAACGGCATGCCGGGCGTCCTCTCGGCACGCTGGTCCGGCGTGCACGGCAACGACCAGGCCAACCTGGACCTGGTGCTGGGCCAACTGCGGGACGTGCCGGACGAACGCCGTGGCGGCGCGTTCATCTGCACGGCGGCGTTCGTGGCGGGGCCCGACAAGGAGACCGTGGTGCGCGGCGAGTGGCGCGGCACGATCACCCGCGAGCCGCGCGGCGAGAACGGCTTCGGCTACGACCCGATCTTCCGCCCCGAGGGCCACGACGTGACGTCGGCCGAGCTGACCCCGGACCAGAAGGACGAGATCTCCCACCGGGGCCGCGCGCTGCGCCTGCTGCTACCGCACCTGCGCGAACTGGCCGGGTAGAGCCCGCCGCCGAGCAGCGGCGGGCAACCGGATCAGGCGGGCAGTTCGCGCAGCAGCTTGGCCACGTGGCCGGTCGCGCGGACGTTGTACATGGCCTTCTTGATCTTCCCCTCGGGGTCGACCAGGAACGTCGAGCGGATCACGCCCATGACGGTCTTGCCGTAGTTCTGCTTCTCCCCGAACGCGCCCCACTCGGTCAGCACCTTGCGGTCCACGTCCGACAGCAGCGGGAAGTTCAGGCCCTCGGCGGCGACGAACTTGGCCAGCTTCTCCGGCTTGTCCGGCGAGATCCCGATGACGTCGTAGCCGGACGACTCAAGGTCGCCGATGCTGTCGCGGAAGTCGCACGCCTGCTTGGTGCAGCCCGGCGTGCCCGCCGCCGGGTAGAAGTAGACGACCACGGAGCGGCCGGCGTAGTCGGAAAGCGAGACGGGCTTGCCCTCGCTGTCGGGCAGCGTGAACGCCGGTGCCTGGTCGCCCGGTGACAGGCGCTTCTGCTCGGTCATGGGCCCAGACGCTACAACCGGACGCCACCGGGTCAGGCGGTGCCCTCGAACGTCGAGCTCGGCTCCTGGTTCGCGCCGTTCGGCTCGACCACGAGTTGCAGCAGCACGGGGTCGGCGGGCACGGCGAAGGCCAGCGTCAGCACGGTCTCCGCGCCGGGCGCGACCTCGGTCACGGCGGCGGCGATGCCGTTCAGCCCCTGCACGGAGTCGCGCACCTCGGCCACCGGAGCGCCGTCGACCATCGCGCGCACGGCGAGCTGGCTGGTCCGGTAAGAGGTCTTCGTGCCGTTGACGAGGGTCAGCGTGAACACCGCGGTGCGCGGTGACTCGGGGAACGACGTGTCGCTCGGCTTGAGCGAGGACGGCGGGGACACGGTCACGGCCATGCCGTTGGCCCACACCCGCTGCGCGCCGAACGCGGTGTAGCCCGACGCGGACGGCGCGTCGCCACCTTGCTCGACCACCGCGGACGGAGGCGTGGGCGTGGAAATGTCGGAGGGGTCCGCACATCCCGCCATTGCCAGGCCGAGGCACACGCCGACGGCCAGTCTGGCGAACTTCACGAACTCCCCTTCCCGCCCCGGCGGTGGGCTTGACTGCGACTAGCCACCACCATGACGGTGCCGGAGGGTGCCGGGTGACCGATTCAGGGCCTTGATTCGCACCTGGTGCCTGCCTGTGGCCAACCCGTGATGACGCACGACCGCCCGCGTGGGCGGCGCCACACCCCGGCGGCGTCCACGCGGGGGCGGCGGCGGGGATCGGGCGGCTGAACCGCCCGGAAGTTGGGGAGCGCGTCGGGGGGCGTGCGCGCTCCACTCCGATCATCGCGGTCCGTGCGCCATCCGCTACACCTAGGCTTCGGTCTTCACCCGTTCGGCCGAACGTCGTGCGGGTGAACGTCCGGCGATCTCGGCCAGGAGTTCGAACGACCGGAGCCGGTCCGACTGCTCGGCGACCATCGTCGTCACCATCAGCTCGTCGGCCTTCGTCTCCTCGAGCAACCGCTCCAGCCCCGCCTTGGCGGTCTCCGGTGAACCGATGACCTGGGAGTCCAGCCGGTCCTCGAAGATCAGCCGCTCGACGTCGGTGAACGGGTACTCGGCGGCCTCCTCGTTCGTGGCCAGGGGACCGGGCCGCCCGCTGCGCAGCTTGACGAAGGCGAGTGCGCCGGGACCGGCGATGAAGCCGGCGTGCTCGTCGGTGTCGGCCACGATCACCGACGCGCAGACCAGCGCATACGGCTGCTGAAGACGTTCCGAAGGCTGGAACCGCTCGCGGTACAGCGCCAGCGCGGGCAGCGTGTTCTCCGCGCTGAAGTGGTGGGCGAACGCGAACGGGAGGCCGAGCAGACCGGCGACCTGCGCGCTGTACCCGCTCGACCCGAGCAGGAAGATGTCCGGTTTGTTGCCCTCGGCGGGCATCGCGTTCAGCGCTTCGGTGCCGTTGAAGTACCCGGTCAGCTCGCTGAGCTGCTGCGGGAAGTCGTCCACGGACAGCGGGCCGGTGGTGCGGCGCAACGCCTGCGCGGTGCGCTGGTCGGTGCCGGGCGCGCGGCCGATGCCCAGGTCGATGCGGCCGGGGTGCAGGGCGGACAGCGTGCCGAACTGCTCGGCGACCACCAGCGGCGGGTGGTTGGGCAGCATCACGCCGCCGGAGCCGACCCGCAGCGTGGTGGTGGCGTCGGCGACGTGGCCGATGAGGATCGCGGGGGAGGAGCTGGCGATGCCGGGCATGTTGTGGTGCTCGGCCAGCCAGAACCGGGTGAAGTCGAGCCGCTCCACGTGCTGGGCCAGCTCACGCGTGTGCCGCAGGGCCGTTCGCGCGTCCGTCGCGGTGGTGACCGTGGCCAGGTCGAGTGCGGACAGCGGCACGTCACGGAGGCTCATGCCCGGGATCAACGCGCGAGGTCTCCGGTGTCTTCCTGGTGTGACCATCGCGACGATCACACCGGGAAGGGCGCGGTACGTCCGGGCGTTGATCGTGACATGGACGTGGTGGTGATCGGTGCAGGTCAGGCGGGGTTGTCCGCCGCCTACTTCCTGAAGCGCGCGAACCTGGACCACGTCGTGCTGGACGCATATGTCGGGCCGGGCGGCGCGTGGCGGCACCGCTGGCCGACGTTGCGGATGGCCACCGTGCACGGCATCCACGACCTGCCCGGAATGCCGTTCGCCGAGCCGGACCCGACCGCGCCGGCCAACGAGGTGCTGCCCGCCTACTTCGCCGATTTCGAACGCCGCAACGGCATCGCGGTGGAACGCCCGGTGCGCGTGCACGCCGTCCGCGACCACGGCGGTCTGCTGCGTGTCGAGACCGATCGCGGCGCCTGGGAGACAAAAGCGCTGGTCAACGCGACCGGCACGTGGACGCGCCCGTTCTTGCCCCGCTACCCCGGCCAGGAGCGCTTCCAGGGTCGCCAACTGCACTCCTCGCAGTACCGGGGGCCCGAGGAGTTCTCCGGGCAGCACGTAATCGTGGTCGGCGGCGGCACGTCGGCGGTCCAGCAGCTGCTGGAGATCGCCCGGCACGCGACCACGACGTGGGTGACCCGCCGCGAGCCGGAGTTCTCCGACGAGCCGTTCACGCCGGAACTCGGCCGGACCGTGGTCGCCAAGGTGGAGGAACGCGTCCGCCAGGGCCTGCCGCCCCGCAGCGTGGTCAGCGTGACGGGCCTGAGCCTCACCCCGGCAGTCCGTGAAGCCCTCAGGACCGGCGTGCTCGACCGTCGGCCGATGTTCGAGCGGATCACCGAGGACGGCGTGGTCTGGCCGGACGGCACGCACCAGCGGGCCGACGCGATCGTCTGGGCGACCGGGTTCCGCGCCGCGCTCGACCACTTGGCGCCGTTGCACCTGCGCACGCCCGGCGGCGGCATCCAGCTCGACGGCACCAGGGTCGTCGCCGACCCGCGCGTGCACCTCGTCGGCTACGGCCCGTCGGCCAGCACGGTCGGCGCGACGCGGGCGGGACGTGCGGCGGCGAAGGAGATCAAGGAGTCGCTGTCCCGCCGCGAGGCCGCCTGAACGACAGACACCGCCTAACCTCGATCAGGTGAAGAGGGGGCTGCGCGTCGTCGCCGGGCTGGTGCTCGGCTTCCTGTCGGCGCTGCTGGACCTGCTCGTCGTGGTGTTCGCCCGGAACGCGGCCGTGGCGGTCGCGGGGCTGGAGCGGCGACGGCTGCGGTGGTTCCTGGATGTGGACAGCGCCCAGCCGACCAAAGCCCAGGCGGTGCGCTACCTGGCCGTCCGCGCGCCGGTCGGCCTGTTGGGCGGGTTCGTGCTGGCCTGGCTGTTCTACGGGTTGGCGATGGGCCTGGTGGTCGGGTACCGGCTGGTCACCGGCGAAGCGGGCGACGGCAACGGCCTCGACTTCTCCGACGACTGGACGGACTTCGCGTGGACCGGCCTGATCGGCCTGGTCCTGTTCTACATCGAGGTCCAGGGCATCATCGGCGTCGTCGCGTTGGAGGGGAAGGTCGCCCGCCGGTGGCTCGGCCCGAGCGAAGCCGAGGTGCTCCGCCTGCGCATCGACGAGCTGGCCGCGAGCCGGGCGGGCATCGTGGCGGCGGTCGACGCCGAGCGGCGCCGGATCGAACGCGACTTGCACGACGGCGTGCAGCAGCGGCTGGTCGCGTTGGGCATGCTGCTCGGCCGTGCCCGCCGCAACCCCGACCACGCCGACGAGCTGCTGGCCCAGGCGCACGAGGAGTCCCGGCACGTGCTCGAGGACCTGCGTGAGGTCGCCTGGCGGGTGTACCCGACGGCGTTGGACTCGTTGGGCCTGGTAGACGCGCTGGAGGCGGTGGCGGACCGGTCCGCGATCCCGGTGCGCATCCGGTGCGAGCCACTCGACATGCCGCCGCGGGTGGAGACGGCGGCGTACTTCGTCATCTGCGAGGCGGTGACCAACGCGGCCAAGCACTCGGGTGCGACGATGATCGACGTGGACATCACCGGGCACGACGGGGCGGTGCGCGTGCGGATCGCCGATGACGGCGTCGGGGGAGCGGACCCGGCCGGCGGCGGGCTGGCCGGCCTGTCGCGGCGGGTGCTCGCGCTGGACGGCACGTTCGACGTGAGCAGCCCGGTCGGTGGCCCGACGGTGATCACCGCGGAGGTCCCGTGCGGGTGATCCTGGCCGAGGACTCGACGTTGCTGCGCGAGGGTCTGGTGCGGCTGCTGGTCGAGGAGGGCCACGACGTGGTGGCGGCCGTGGGTGACGCGGAAGCCCTGCTCAGCGCGGTGGCGGCGCACCTGCCGGACGTGGTGGTGACCGACGTGCGGATGCCGCCGACGAACTCCGACGAGGGCATGAAGGCCGCGCTGGAGATCCGCCGGCGGTTCCCGGGGGTCGGCGTGCTGGTGCTGTCGCAGTACGTCGAGCAGCGCTACGCCGTCGACCTGCTCACCGAGCACACCGACGGCGTGGGCTACCTGCTCAAGGACCGGGTGGTCCAGGTGGAGGAGTTCCTGGACGCGCTGCGCCGGGTAGGCGCCGGTGACGTCGCGTTCGACCCGGAGGTGGTGCGGCGGCTGCTGGCCCGCACCACCCACCCGCTGGACGTGCTCACCGAGCGGGAACGCCAAGTGCTGGCGCACATGGCCGAGGGCCACACGAACAACGCGATCGCGGCACGCCTGCACGTGTCGCGCAGCGCGGTGGAGAAGCACATCAACTCGATCTTCGACAAGCTCGGCCTGTCCGGTGTGGACGGCTACAGCCGGCGGGTGCTGGCGATCCTGCGCTACTTGCGCGCCTGAGCCTTCTTCTGGTTGAGCCGTGACGCGATGAAGAACCCGACGGCCAGCACCACTAGGCCGAGGACGACCTTCCCGACGATGCCCATGTACTGCTCGACGACGTGGTAGTTCGCACCCAGGACGTACCCGGCGAGGATCAGCGCGGTGTTCCAGATGAGGCTTCCCGCCGTCGTGAGCAGCACGAAGGCGGGAAGCGCCATGCGTTCCACGCCCGCCGGGATGGAGATGAGGCTGCGGAAGATCGGCACCATCCGGCCGAAGAACACGGTCGCCTTGCCGTGCCGGGCGAACCACTCCTCGGTCTTGTCCACATCGGACAGTTTCATCAGCGGCATCCGCTGGGCGATCGCCCTGATCCGGTCACGGCCGAGCAGCGCGCCGAGGTAGTACAGCGCCAGCGCGCCGGCGACCGACCCGACGGTGGTCCAGATGATCGCGGCGATGAGGCTCATCTTGCCCTGGCTGGCGGTGAAGCCTGCCAGCGGCAGGAACAGCTCACTGGGCAGGGGTGGGAACAGGTTCTCCAGCGCGATCGCGATACCGGCGCCCGGCGCGCCGAGCGTTTCCATCAGGTCGATTACCCACGAGACGACATCCATGATCCTGAAGTTACGAACGCGCCGACGTGCTCACCATGATGCCGACCGCACAACCAGGTGTGGAAAACCCCAGTGTCAGCGTCCGGCGTGTTCCGCCAAGCCCTTGGCGTACTGCGTGATCACGGCCTGGAGCACCAGGCGGTAGAGCCAGCCCGTCCCGCGCGTCTTCGGCTCGAACGAGGAGTGCCAGCGGATCGCCGTGCCGTCCCCGTCCGGCGCGAGGTCGATGAACGCCCGGTAGTCCCGAATGGCGAGACCCGACAGCAGGACGTAGCCCACCCGCCGGTTCGGCGTCAGTTCGACGACCTCCTCCCTCGTGAGCACCTTGCGGCCTTTGTTGTGGAATACCCGGACCTCGCCGACGCCATTCGCGTCACCCGCGCGTTCCCGCTCGTAGCGCACCACCGGCGACCACTCGGGCCAGGTCGAGCTGTCCGCGGCCAGGCGGTAGACCCGATCAGGTGGCGCGCTGCTGCGCACGTGGACGTCCACTCTCTGTACCATGCGGTACATGTACCATCTGGTACATGCCGGAACAAGAGGCTCCGCGGGAACGGCTCCTCGCCGCCGTGGTCGACCACCTGGCCGAACACGGCCTGACCGACGTGAGCCTGCGTCGACTGGCCAAGGCAGTGGGCTCCAGCCATCGGATGCTGATCTACCACTTCGGCTCGATGGAAGGCCTCCTGGTGGAGGTCGTGCGGGCGGTCGAGGCGAAGCAGCGCGCCGTGCTCGCGTCCCTCCTCTCGACCGACAGCCCGGCCGAGGCCGCGCGCAAGTTCTGGCGTGTCCTGGTCGACCCGTCCCTCCGGGCCCACGAACGCCTGTTCTTCGAGCTCTACGCCCAAGCCGCCCAAGGCCGACCGGGCACCACCCCGCTCCTGGACGGCATCGTCACGAACGGGCTGGAACCGGTAGCCGCGGTCGAACGCGCCCACGGCCACTCCCCGGAGGTCGCCGCCGCCCGTGCCCGCCTTGGCCTGGCGGTCGCCCGCGGCCTCCTCCTGGACCTGGTGGCCACCAACGACGAACCCGCCGTGACCGCCGCCATGGACCACTTCATCACCCTCATGCACCCCACCCCCACCCCGTGAGTCCTACGTTCAGAACGCGCGAGTCGTACCTTCGGAACCACCGTGTCCTACGTTCAGGACCCCCGAATTCAACGCTCAGAACACGCGGAGCCCTCCGCTCGGTGGGGATGGCACCAGGAGCGGCACTAGGATCGGTCGACGTGAAGCGGATCCCGGTGATCGTGGTGGCGGGGTTCCTCGGCTCCGGCAAGACCACGCTGCTCAACCACCTGCTCGGCGGCAGTCGGGGAACCCGGATCGGCGTGGTGGTCAACGACTTCGGCGCGATCGGCATCGACGCCATGAGCGTGGCCGGGCAGGTCGACTCCACGGTCTCGCTGAGCAACGGCTGCCTGTGCTGCGCGGTCGACGTCAGCGAACTCGACGACATGCTGGCCAAGCTCGACTCGCTGGTGGACGTCATCGTGATCGAGGCCAGCGGACTGGCCGAACCGCAGGCCATGGCACGGATGGTGCTCGCGAGCGAGAACCCGCGCCTGACCTACGGCGGCCTCGTGCTCCTGGTCGACGCGGCCGAGTTCCCCGACGACCTGGCCCGGCACCTGCGCGTGGCGGACCTGGTGGTGCTGAACAAGGTCGACCGCGTTGCCGACCCGGCCGCGTTGGCCGCGGAGATCGACCGGCTCAAGCCCGGCGTGCCCGTGCTGCTGTCGTCGTTCGGGCGGGTCGACCCGGCCCTGCTGTTCGACCCGCGGCCACGCGAGCAGTTCGGCCAGTTGTCGTTCGAGGACCTGCTGGACGAAGAGCACGACCACGTCCACTACGACAGCGTCGAGTTCGTGACCGAAGAAGCGATGAACCCGGTGCGGCTCATGGCGTTCCTCGACGCCCGACCGAAAGGCCTGTACCGGATCAAGGGCTTCGTCCGGTTCGACGTGCCGGGGTACCGGCAGCGGTTCGGCCTGCACACCGTCGGCGCGTTCCTGCGGTTCGAACGTTCGGCGTGGCCAGGGCAGCCCAGGCGCACCGAACTGGTGCTCATCGGCACGGGCCTGGACGTCACCGCGATCCGCGCCGACCTCGCCGCGTGCGTCGAGCCGGACCCGTCGTCGGTGGACCCGCAGTCGATGCTGGAGGTCCTGCGCTACACGGCGTGAGCAATAGCGGCCCCCGGCGTACGGGACGCCGAGGGCCGCGGACCACGCGTGGGCTCGGAGAGACTCGAACTCTCACTGGCACGGACCTAAACCGTGTGCCTCTGCCAATTGGGCTACGAGCCCGACGGCACAAGCTTATCGGGACCGTTCAGCGGCCCGATCCGGAGGGACGCGACGCTCCTCCACCCGAACGGAAACGCCGTTCTGGAACAATCGTCCCGCCGGTCCGGTCAACAGCGTCCGGACGCCTCAACTACGGTTGTGGCCAGACCGCAGCTAGGAGGAGATGTGGCCCGCGATCCCGACACCATCCAGCGCGAGATCGAGCAGGCTCGCGACGCGCTGGCCGTGACCCTGGACGAACTGGGGACGAGGGCGAATCCCCAGCGCTTCGTCGATTCCGGCAAGGAGAGCGTGCGCGCGAAGCTCGACGAACCCAAGATCCGGTACTCGCTGATCGCGGTGGCCGTGCTCGTCGGGTTCGCCTTGCTGCGCAAGCTGTTCCGGTGACCTACTGCCCCTCGGCGACGAGGGGCAGTAGCACCTGATCCACCACGCGGTCCACGAACGGCAGGTCCAGCGGGTCGCCGGTGAGCATCAACCGGTAGATCAGGGCCGCGCCCGCGATCTCGACCGCCATGCCGCGCGGCGCGTTCGCACGCAGCTCGCCGCGTTCGTCGGCACGGTCGAGGATGCGGCGCAGCACGTCCCGCTGGGCGATCAGGAACGTGTCGCGGAACGCCGTCGCCAGCTCGGGCTCGTGCGGCAGCTCGCCGACCAACGCCTGCGCCGCCTTGCCGATCGGGCCGGACAGGAACGCGGCGAACGCGCTCAGGAACTCGCGCAGGTCGCCCGCCAGCGAGCCGGTGTCCGGCTCGGCCAGGTTCCGCTGCGCGAGCTGCGTGCACGTGTCGATCACGAGGTCGAGCTTGGACTCCCAACGCCGGTAGATCGTCGCCTTGCCCGCACGGGCACGCGCCGCGACGGCGTCCATGGTGAGCGCCCGGTAACCGACTTCGGCCATCACCTCCAGTGCTGCCTGTCGCAGCGCGTCGTCGCGGCTGGCGTCTCTAGGTCTGCCCCGTTGCGGGGTCCGTGCCGCCCCGCTGTACACCGGTGTGGCCATGTCAGTGCTCCCGTCGCCTTTGGCCGGACATCCTAGGCCGGAGCGCTCCCGGTCAGGCCTCGATCACCTGCTCATGAGCAGTGCTCGCTTCGGGCGCACCGGCGGGCTCGGGCGGGGTCAGCCCCGCGCGGGTGTGCAGGTACGCCACCGAGAACGCGAAGGCGTCGCCCTCGAGCATGTGCACGACGGCCCGGTCGGGCCGCCCGGTCGCGATCTCGTCCACCAACTGGTCCGCCGCGAGCCTCGCCGCGATCAGACCCGGTGCGGTCGCGTCGAGCTCCTTGCCGTTGGCACGCACGGCGACCGCCCAGTCGTCGCCGTCGCGTCGGTAGTTCGCGGTGATGGTGAGCTTGGACATGCCTTGCCTTCCGATCGGTCGTGGGCCTATCTGACCTGCGTTTGGGCATTACCGCGTCTTGTGTCCCTCTATCGAGTGACTGGTCGCCCGGACTCGCCGCTTTCGGCGGGTGTGCCGTCGACTTTCACGCGAACGGCTGACCCCCGAAAGAGATGCACACGCTGTGCATCATCGGTAACGCTATGCTACCGCCCGCCGATAGGCCAGATGGAGCAACACCTTGGCTTGGGAGGTCTGCGTGAACCGTCGAATGACCGTCGCGGTGTGCCTGGCGTTCGGATTGCTGGTGGCGCCGGGCGTGGCGTTGGCCGATCCGCCGTGGGCACCGCACGTGCCGCACGTGCCGTCGGACGTCCCGTGGGTCGGTCATGGCAAGGGTGACGTGTGCAAGCAACGCGGTGAGCCGCCGTGCCACACGACGACGACCACGCCGCCGGTCACGACGACAACCACGCCCTGTCCGACCACGACATCCACAACACCACCGCATACGACGACCGCGACGCACACGACGTCGACCGGGGCGACCACGACGACGACCGATGTCTCCGGCACGTCGGCGACGTCCGCCACGACGACCGGCACGGCCACGTCGACCACGTCCGCCACTTCCGCCACCACGACCACGGATGTGGGCGGCACGACAGCCACGTCGCACACCGTGCCGCCGAAGACCACTGTGCCCGCCGGACCGCCGCAGGGCGGCTCGACCGCGACGAACGCACTCGCCGACACGGGTGCCACGCCGCTGTGGACGGGCCTCGGCGGCCTGGTCGTGCTGCTCGCCGGCGCGGTACTGGTGCTGTTCAGCCGCCGGCGCCGCGCGTGAACGCGGGGGTCAGGTGGTGAGCCGGCTCGCCACACCCCGCCACACGACGTCCATGACGTAACCGGTCGCGAGCGCGGGCCCCACCTCGGGCCTGCGCTCGCACCACAGCGCCAGCCGTTCGGTCGACCCCACCACGATCTCCGCGAACGCCTCGGCCTCCACCGGGTCCATGTCGGAGTCGAAGCTGCCGATCACGGCCGCGATCAGGTCCGTCTGCTGCCGTCGGATGCCCTCGACCTCCTCCACGGCGGAAGGAACGGTGATCGCCGCCTCCTGACGCAGCAGCGACCACGACTGCTTGTGCTCGGCGATGAACTCGAAGAACGCCAGCAGGCCGCGGCGCAGCACCTCCTCCGGGCCGTCCGCGCCGGTGATCGCGCGCTGCGTGCGGTCGAGCAGTTCGGCGCGCGCCCGGCGGATGCAGCCGATGAGCAGGCCTTCCTTGGAGCCGAAGTACTCGTAGAGCATCGGCTTGGACACCCCGACCCGTTCGGCGATCTCGTCCATCGACGCCGTCAGGTACCCGCGTTCGGCGAAAACGCCCTCGGCGATGTCGAGCATCTGCGCCATGCGCTCGGCCTTCGGCATCCGCCGGCGGCGCGGCTCGGTGGTGGTCACGAAGTCCAGGCTACCGGAGGTAACTTACTTGAAGTAACCTACTGGGGAGTACCTAGCCAGGACACGGAGGACGGGCATGCACCGAGAGGTCGAAGTCCTGATCGTCGGCACGGGCTTCTCCGGCCTGGGCATGGCGATCGAGCTGAAACGCGCGGGCCGGCGGGACTTCGTCCTGCTGGAGAAGGCGGGCGACCTCGGTGGCACGTGGCGCGACAACTCGTACCCCGGCTGCGCCTGTGACGTCCCGTCGCACATGTACTCGTTCTCGTTCGAGCTGAACCCGCGCTGGTCGCGGATGTTCGCCCGGCAGCCGGAGATCTGGGACTACCTCAAGCGCGTCGCGGAGAAGTACGGGCTGCGCGAGCACATCCGGTTCAACAGCGAGGTCAGCAGCGCGCGCTGGGACGAGGACGACAAGGTCTGGCAGGTCACCACGGGGAACGGCGACACGTACACCGCGAAGTCGGTCGTGGCGGGCATCGGCGCGTTGCACATCCCGAACGTTCCGGCGCTGCCGGGGATCGACGCGTTCCGTGGCAAGACGTTCCACTCCGCGCAGTGGGACCACGACTACGACCTCAAGGGCAAGCGGGTCGCCGTGGTCGGCACCGGGGCGTCCGCGATCCAGTTCGTGCCGCGCATCGCCGACGACGTCGAGAGCCTCACGCTGTTCCAGCGGACGCCGCCGTGGATCATGCCCAAGATCGACCGTGCCATCAACACGTGGGAGCAGAGGCTCTTCCGCGCGTTGCCGTTCACCCAACGGCTGTACCGGAACTTCGTCTACTGGACGCGGGAGTCGAGCGCGCTCGGCTTCGCGGTGAACCCGAAGATCATGGAGTTCGCGCAGAACATCGCGCGGCGGCACATGCGTCGTCAGGTGCCGGACGAGGCGTTGCGGGCCAAGCTGACGCCGGACTACACCATGGGCTGCAAGCGGGTGCTGATCAGCAATGACTACTACCCGGCGTTGGCCAAGCCGAACGTGGACCTGGTGACCGACGGCATCGCCGAGGTGCGGGCGAACAGCGTGGTGGACCGTGCGGGCGTCGAGCACGAGGTCGACGTGATCATCTACGGCACCGGTTTCCACGTGGTCGACTCGTACGACTACCTGGACGTCACCGGCAAGGGTGGCGTCGACCTGGCCAAGCAGTGGCGGGAGAAGGGCATCGAGACCTATTACGGGATCACCGTCTCGGGCTTCCCGAACTTCTTCTTCCTGCTCGGCCCGAACACCGGTCTGGGGCACAACTCGGTGGTGTTCATGATCGAGTCGCAGATCCGGTACGTCCGCCAGTGCCTGGAGTTGCTGGACCGGCACGAGGCCGACGAGCTGGACGTGCGGCCCGAGGTCCAGGCCCGGTTCAACCGCGAGTTGCAGCGCAAGCTGACCAAGGGTGTGTGGACCGAGGGCGGCTGCAAGAGCTGGTACCTGGACGCGCAGGGCATCAACCGGACGGTGTGGCCAGGCTTCACGTGGCGCTACTGGATGCGCACGAAGACCGTCCGTGCCGAGGACTACACGCTCACCCGAGCCCGTCGCACCCGCGTCCCAGCCTGACCTGAGCGTTGAATTCGGGGGTCCTGAGTGTTCGACACGCGGGCGCTGAACGTTCGACTCGCGCGCGAGTCGAACACTCGGGTACCGCGAGTCGAACGCTCAGGACCGGTGAATTCAACGCTCAGGACGGTGGGCTAGACGGGGACGCCGGCGGCCTTGGCACGTTCGGCGCGCAGGCGGGTCACGTCGGGCAGGTCGAGCGGGGCCGGCTTGGCGCCGGTGGCCCATTCGATCAGCAGGTCGGCGATCTGCGGGTTGCGCGGCAGGACGGGGCCGTGCAGGTAGGTGCACAGGATCCGGCCCTGGACGGCGCCCTCGACCGAGCCGTCGTTGCCGGTGCCGACCTTGACGTGTGCCAGGGGACGAGCCGAAGGGCCGAGGACGGTGCGGCCCTGGTGGTTCTCGAACCCGGTCAGCAGGCCCTCGAACAGGCCGTCGGCCGGGGTCGCGATGACCTCGCCGATGGCCCGGCTGCCGCCCGCGTGCGACGTGGAGTCGATCAGCCCGAGACCGGGGTGGGTCACCTGGTCGGCCCGGGTGAACGACTCGCCGAAGATCTGGATCCCGGCGCACACACCGAGGATCACCGCACCGCGAGCCGCCGCGTGCTGCATCCCCGGGTGCTCCCGCAGGTGCCGCACGGCCAACGTCTGCGCGGTGTCCTCGCCGCCGCCGACGACGTAGATGTCGCACGAGTTCGGCACCGGCTCGCCGAACTTCACGCTGACGATCTCGGCCGGGATGCCCCGCCACGTCATCCGCTTCTCCAGCACCACCGCGTTGCCGAAGTCGCCGTACGTGCCCAGAAGGTCGGGCAGGACGAGTGCGATCTGGACCTTGCTCGTGCTCACTGGGCGGCCCTCGCGTTCAGGTCGCGGAACGCGGTGTAGTTCGCGATCACCTCGACCGGACCGGGCGGCATGGCGTCGATCGCCAGCAACGGGTCCGGCACGATCGTGTGCTCGACCTCCGCGTACGTCAGCCGCACCGCGAGGTCCGTCGCACGCTCACCGGACGCGATCACCTGCCGGCCGCGCATCCGCTCGAACGGCACGTCCCACAGCCAGGACAGGTCCCGCCCGTCGGCCTCGTGCGCGTTGATCACCAGCACCGCCGGGTGGTCGGCCTCCCGCACCACGGTCAACGTCTCGCTCCACCCCGCCGGGTTCTTCGACAGCAGCAACCGGGCCCGGTGCCCGGAACGCTGGATCGTCCGGTACCGGCCGGCCACGTTGGACACACCGCGCAACCGCTGCACGGCCTCCTCCACGGGCACGCCCAGCGCCGCCGCGGCGGCCGTCGCCATCACCGCGTTCGCCTGGTTGAACTTGCCCGGCAGCCGGAGCGACAGCTCGATCTTCACGCCGTTCGGCGCGACCAGGTGCCCGTCGCCGGTCACCCAGTGGGGCCGCGGCCGGGCCAGGTCGCACCCGGTGCAGCGCCAGTGCTCGGCGCCCTCCCACCGGATCGGGTCACCGCAGCGCGGGCACGAGGCGGCGTCGTTGTGCCAGCCCGTCCCGGTCGCCACCCAGACCACGTTCGCCGAGTCGCGCGCCGCCGACGTCACCATGATGTCGTCGCAGTTCGCCACCACGACACCGGTCACGGACGACAGCGCCGTGCGCAGCGACTTCTCGATGGTGCGCACCTCGCCGACCCGGTCGAGCTGGTCGCGGCTGAGGTTGAGCAGCACCGCCACGGCCGGCGACGCGGCACGCACGACCTCGGGGAAGTACCCCTCGTCCACCTCCAGCACCGCGTACGGCGCGTCGGGCTGCTTGGACAGCGCGGTCACGTGCCCGTCGGGCATGTTCGCGCCGCCGTGGTTGGTCGCGACCTCACCCAGGAACGACATCGCCCGGCTGAGCATCATCGTGCTGGTGGTCTTGCCGTTGGTCCCGGTCACGAGCGCGACCGAGCGACCGGACGTCAAGTGCGCCAACGCCTGCGGGTCGAGCCGCAGCGCGACCCGGCCGCCGATCATGCCGCCGGCGCCCAGACCCATCTTCTGCGACAGCTTGGAACTCATGTTGCCCAGTCGCACGGCCGCCGCGGTGCGCAGCGGCAAGCGGGCTGGGTCTGCACCTGGAGTGTTCGGCAAGCGGACTTCCTGCATCGCTCAGGGGAGGGGGAACCCCGATGCTACCGGGGTCGGTGGTCGGCCAACTCCCGCAGGGTCCTGATCAGTTCCACTGTGCTGAGCTGGCACAACTGCGCCATGTACTCCAACGCGGGCAGGTCGAGGTGCACCTCGGGCGCCTGGCCCGGCACGAGGTGCGCGAGCCTGCCCTGCGCCCAGCGGCGCAGCGGCATCAGCTGCGGGCGCGCGTCGGCGACGACCGTGGCCAGGTCGACGGACAGGTGCCCGGCGGGCGCCTCCCCGAACACGCGTTCGTGCACACGGGCGAGGACCTGGTGCGCGGGCACGCCCAGCGCTACGCAGATCTCCACCAACCTGATCACCGAGCACTGGCGGGTGCCCAGTTCGTACGTGGCCAGAGTTTGCAGCGAGATTTCGCTTTGCAGCCTGCGGTTGAGCTCCTTGCGGGTCCATCCGCGCTGCTTGCGAAGGCTGCGGAGCTCATCACCGAGCACGCGTTGGTACGCCGCTGTGTCGATCTGCACCGTCAAGTCCTCCAGTCCGCCGGGGCCCCGACAGACCCCACGCAGATGGAAATGGCGACATGACGATTGCTTACGCGACTTGTCCGAATTATCGCCCGATTAGGCTAATCGACTAGTACTCACAGTAGAGTTTCAGCGCTCCAAGGCGCTGGTCACGCCGGTTTCGCGCGGTCCGAGGAAGCGCGGTTCGGGCTTGGCCACGAGCCCGTCCCACATCGCCTTGGCCGCCGCGGCGGTCTCCCGGAAGTGCCCGTAGGCGGTCGTCGTCGCCCACTGCCGGGACGTGTCGTGCCCCACGCCGAACGCCTCGATGCCCGCCGAACGGCACAGCGCCACCGCGCGCGGCAGGTGGAACTCCTGGGTCACCACGGTCGCCCGCTCCACCCCGAAGATCCGCTTGGCGCGCGTGCACGAGTCCCACGTGTCCAGGCCCGCGTAGTCGGCGACCACGAGCTCCTCGGGCACGCCCTTGTCGATCAGGTACGTCCGCATCGCGCTCGGCTCGTCGTACCCGGTCCGGCTGTTGTCGCCGCTGACCAGGAGCACCTCGACCTTGCCCCGCCGGTACAGGTCGGCGGCCACGTCCAGCCGTCCGGCCAGGAACGCCGTCGGCGTGCCCGCGCTGGTCAGGCCCGCGCCGAGCACGAGCCCCACCGGCGCGTCCGGCACGTCGGCCGCCGTGTGCCGGTATGCCGCGCTGCTCGTCTGCACCCACACCCACGGCGTGGCCGCGAGCACGGCCAGCAGCCCGAGCGCGATCAGCACCCGCTTCCAGCGCAACCGCCTGAAGAAATCCCCCACGAGCGTTCCCCCCCTGAACTCGGTCAGTTGACGCAGCGGACCCCGTCCGCGGTGATCGGCGGCTGGCTCGGCGTCGTCGTGTCCGGCTGCTGCTGCCGCGCTCCGTCCAGGCCCACCAGCGGTGCGCCCGCGAGGCTCTGCCGGCCCGGACCGGAGTAGTCGCCGCCAACGAACACGCGGACGTGGCCGGCCGGGACCTTGGCGTCCTCCTCCAGGTCGAGCCCGCCGCCCAGGGCCTCCACCACGGCCTCCGCGGCCGCCTCGCCGCCCACCCCGTAACGGACCACGGACGTGTCCATGAACTGGGCGTTGTCGGTGCCGCCGTCGCCGAACTTCTTGGCCACGAGCGATTCGAGCACCCGGCCCGCGAGCCCTGGCGCGCCGGACGCGTTGCGCACCTCGACGGTCACCGTGGCGTTGTCGATGGCGGGGGCGGTGCTGGTCGGCGCGTTCGGGTCGGCGTTGAGGTTCTTGATGAACTTCTTCACCTCGCGCTCGTTCACCTCGACCGCCAGGCCGTCCTCGGGCGTCTGCAGTTCCGGGTTGCCGGTCGGGATCGTCTCGAACTTGAGGCTGCCGCCGGTCAGGTCCTTCATCTGGGTGGCGAACCGGAGCACGTCCCAGTCCTTGTCCAGCACGATCGACTTGCTCAGCGCGTCGATCAGGGAGCTGAGCTTGCCGGGGTCGGACAGCGTGCCGGCGGACAGGATCTGCTTGGCCAGGCCCGCCATGAAGACCTGCTGGCGGACGATGCGGTCGAGGTCGCCGCGCAGCAGCCCGTACCGCTGCCGGACGAACGCGAGCGCCTCGCGGCCCTGGATCCGCTGCGGACCGGCGGCGAAGTTCGCGCCCGACATGTGGTCGCGGGTGGCCTGGTTGAGGCACACGTCCACGCCGCCGACGGCCTTGGTGATCTCGTAGAACCCGACCAGGTTGATCTCGGCGTAGTGGTCGATGGTGACGCCGGTCAGCCCTTCGATGGTGCCGATGAGGTTCTTGGCGCCCTTCTGCCGCGACTGGACCTCCAGCTGCTGCGGGTCGGAGACGCCCGAGCGCTCCAGTTCGGCGATCGCGTCGTTCTTGCCGTACCCGTAGGCCGAGTTGATCTTGTGTCGGCCGTAGCCGCCGGCGATCTGCACGTACGCGTCACGTGGGAACGACACCGCGACCGCGTTGCCGCCGTCGTTCGGCACGTGCATGAGGATCAGCGTGTCGGTGTTCAGGCCGCCGGACGACTCGTCGCCCGCGTGCAGCTCGTTCAGGATCTCCTGGGGCAGCGGGTTGCCCTTGGAGTCGGTGCGGCTGTCCATGCCGACCATGAGGATGTCGACCGAGCCGTCCGCGGGCTTCTCGCCCCCGCCCGCGTCGCTGATCACGTCGGTGGTGGAGATGTCGCTGATCAGCGACTGGTAGTTCGCCCAGGCGTAGCCGGTGGCCAGCAGCACCACGACCGACAGGAACGCGAGGAGCGTGCGGCCGACCGCGGAACCGCCGCTCGACGCGCGCGCGGGCGGACGTCGGCGCGGTGGGCCGCCGGCGGGCGGACGTGGCCGCTGACCGGTGGTGGCCGGCCTGGCGCGGGCGGAGGGCTCGCTGCCTGCCCGCGCACGTTCACCCGGACGCGGCACGCCAGACCTGGGTTCGCCCGCCCTGGGACGTTCGGACACGGGCGGGTTCGCCCGATCAGACGAAGGCCGAGTGGGCCGTCCACCGGGCGTGCGTGCTCGCTCACCGGTCGGCCGACGCGGCGGATCGGGTAGCTCACTGGGGTCCGGGCGCCGCGGCGGTTGTCGGTCGCGCGGCGGTTGACCTGCGGAAGGACTCCTCGGAGGAACAGGTCGCCTGCGGAACCCGTCGGGTTCGCCTGGCCTCGGCGGCCGGTTGTCCACTCCCACTCCTCCTATGTACCCAGGTTCATCCCATTGGACGCACGAGGGGTCGCCTGGGTTGCCAACAGCGTGGCACAGCACTGTGCGCCAGGCCGTGATACCGGGTGGGGGCGCGGCTGACCAGGTCGGTTACCCGATTGTGAGATCGGCTCCACCGCGTTCGTAGACTGCCACCGTGCTGACCATGCAGGATGCGCTGCTCGCGCTGACCAGGTACTGGACCGAACGGGGCTGCGTCGTCGTGCAGCCGCACAACACCGAAGTCGGCGCCGGTACGTTGAACCCCGCCACCGTGCTGCGGGTGCTGGGGCCTGAGCCGTGGCGCGTGTCCTACGTCGAGCCCAGCGTGCGGCCCGACGACGCGCGGTACGGCGAGAACCCGAACCGGTTGCAGACCCACACCCAGTTCCAGGTGATCCTCAAGCCCGACCCGGGCAACCCGCAGGAGCTCTACCTGGGCAGCCTCGAAGCGCTGGGCATCGACGTCCGGGCGCACGACGTGCGGTTCGTGGAGGACAACTGGGCCTCGCCCGCGCTGGGCGCCTGGGGTCTGGGCTGGGAGGTGTGGCTGGACGGGCTGGAGATCACCCAGTTCACCTACTTCCAGCAGGCCGGCGGCATGTCGCTGGACCCGGTGTCGGTGGAGATCACCTACGGCATCGAGCGGATCATGATGTCGCTCCAGGGCGTCGACCACTTCAAGGACATCGCCTACGGCCCCGGCATCTCGTACGGCGAGGCGTTCGGCCAGGCCGAGTACGAGATGAGCCGCTACTACCTGGACGACGCCGACGTCGAGGCGAACAAGCGGCTGTTCGAGGAGTACGCCGCCGAGGCGCGCCGGATGCTCGACGCGCGTCTGCCCGTGCCCGCGCACAACTACGTGCTGAAGTGCTCGCACGCGTTCAACGTGCTGGACGCCCGTGGCGCGATCAGCACCACCGAGCGGGCCCGTGCGTTCGGTCGGATGCGCGGCCTGGCCCGTGAGGTCGCCCAGCTCTGGGCGGCCCGCCGCGAGGAGCTGGGCCACCCGCTCGGCCTGGTCGAGGCGCCCGCCGCGGCCGTGCTGCCGAAGACGTTCGCCGACGTTGCCGAGTCGAGCACGCTGCTGTTCGAGATCGGCACGGAGGAGCTGCCGCCCGCCGAGGTCACCAGGACCGTCGAGGCGGTCGGGAAGGCCGTGGCGGACAAGCTGGGCGCGACCAGGCTGGCGCACGGCGCGGTCGAGGTGCACGGCACGCCGCGTCGGATCGTCGTGCTGGCGCCGGACGTCGCCCCGCGTGAGCCGGACGCCGAGAAGACCGTGCGCGGCCCCCGCGTGTCCGCCGCCTTCGAGGCGGACGGCAACCCCACCAAGGCCGTGCAGGGCTTCGCCCGCGGTCAGGGCGTGGACGTCGACGCGCTGGGCCGGGTCACCGAGAACGGCGTCGAGCACGTCGCCCTGGTGCGCACCGACCCCGGTCGTGGCGCGGTCGAGGTGCTCAGCGGGCTGCTCGGCGAGGTGGTGGCCGAGCTGCGCGCCGAGAAGAACATGAAGTGGAACGACCCGAAGCTGTCGTTCACCCGTCCGATCCGCTGGCTGCTGGCCCTGCTCGGCTCCACGCCGGTGCCGGTCGCCGTGTCGTCGCTGGCCGCCGAGCCGAAGACCCGCGTGCACCGCACCGCGTCCACGCCGGTGGTCGACGTGCCCACGGCCGACGATTACCTGGAGTTCCTGGCCGGGCACGGCATCGACGCGTCGGCCGAGGTCCGGAAGGCCGCGATCGTGGCGCGTGCCGAGGAGCTGGCCGCGTCCGTGGGCGGGGTCGTGGACTTCGAGGGCGTGCTGGACGAGGTCACCAACCTGGTCGAGCGGCCGACCCCGCTCCTCGGCTCGTTCGAGGAGCGCTACCTGGAGCTGCCCGCGCAGATCCTCACCACCGTGATGCGCAAGCACCAGCGCTATCTGCCGGTGCGCGCCCAGGACGGCTCGCTGCTGCCGCACTTCGTCGCGGTGGCGAACGGCGAGGTGGACCAGGACCTGGTCCGTGCGGGCAACGAAGGCGTGCTGCGCGCCCGGTACGAGGACGCGGCGTTCTTCTGGCGGGCGGACCTGCGCACGCCGTTGGAGGACATGAAGGCCGGGCTGGAGAAGCTCACGTTCGCCGACAAGCTCGGCTCGATGGCCGACCGGGCAGGTCGGATCGCGGCGCTCGCGGGACGGCTGGCCGCGGTGGTGAGCCCCGAAGGGGTCGGCGCAGTGGACGACACGCTCGCGAGGGCGGGTGCGCTGGCCAAGTTCGACCTCGGCTCGCAGATGGTGATCGAGCTGTCCAGCCTGGCCGGTGTGATGGCCCGTGAGTACGCCGAGCGGGCGGGGGAGACCCCGGAGGTCGCACGGGCGCTGTGGGAGATGGAGCTGCCGCGCTCGGCGGGTGACGCGCTGCCGTCGTCCACGCCCGGTGCGCTGCTGTCCCTGGCCGACCGGTTCGACCTGCTGGCCGGGCTGTTCGGCATCGGGGCCAACCCCACCGGCAGCTCCGACCCGTTCGGCCTGCGGCGGGCGGCGCTGGGCGCGGTGAGCGTGCTGCGGGCGTTCCCGGAGCTGAAGAACATCACCCTGACCAAGGCGCTGTCGCTGGCCGCCCAGGAGGTGGGCGTGCAGGGGCTTGAGGTGTCGGCGGAGGCGCTTGAGGTGGCCCGCGAGTTCACCGTGCGGCGGTACGAGCAGCAGCTGCTGGACGCCGGGCACGACCACCGGTTCGTCAACGCCGTGCTGCCGTTGGCCGACGCGCCCGCGGTGGCCGACACGACGTTGGCCGAGCTGACCGGGTTGGCCGGTGACGCGGACTTCGCCGGGCTGGTCGCCGCGTTGCAGCGGGTGCGGCGGATCGTGCCCGCGGACACCGTGGGCGAGTACGACCCGCAGGTGCTCGTGGAGCCGGCCGAAGTGGCGCTGCACAAGGCGTTGGCCGACGTGCCCGCCGGCGTGACCGGTCTGGCCGCGTTCGTGGCCGCCGCGTCCGGGCTCACCGGGCCGGTGAACACGTTCTTCGACGAGGTGCTGGTGATGGCCGAGGACCCGGACGTGAAGCGGGCCCGGCTCGGGCTGCTGGCCGCGATCCGCGACCTGGCCGCGCCGGTGTTGGACTGGCAGGCGTTGGGCACCGCGCTCGGCCAGGGCTGAGCCGCACAGGACGTCCCCGGACATACGAAAATCCCCGCCCCCGGATGAACCGGTGGGCGGGGATTTTCGTCGTGCATCGCTACATGTCGCGGTTGTACAGGCTGCTCGTCCCCGACTGGGAGAGCGTCTGCGAACTGGCGACGGCGATGGTGCGGTCCGGCGTGACCTCTTCGGCGGCAGCCGGCCCGGCGCCCAAGGCGAGCAGTGCCGCGGCGGTCGCGGCCACCAGCGCTGCGGGGATGATTCTCACGCTGTTCTCCTCACACACCCAGCCAGGGTTCGGCAGGCGACACCATCGCACAGAAAACGGTCCGACGGGTAGTCCCCTTTCGCACGCACCGGCTCCGTGACCAATCGGGTGCGGAGCGTGATAGGTCAACTTGCAGGCGTCCTACCTGCACTTTCAAGGAAGAGTGACGGCTTGCTCACCTAATGGTGCAGCCCATTCGGTGCCTCTCGGTTGCTACGTCTTGACGAACCCGCTCCCAGAAGGATGGAATTCGCGCCATTCCGTTTTCCACCGTCGACGTCGATGTGCCGTGCAAGGGGTTGGCGAATGCGAAGGCTTCCCGGGGTCGCGTCCTGCGTCCTGCTCGTACTGCTCGTCGCGTCGTGCAGCACGCCGGTCGACCCGCTCGCGCCACCGACCGGCAGTCGCGCGCCGAAGCCGGTGGTCGGCGTGATCCTGCCGGACCGCGAGTCGTCGGACCGGTGGGAGGACCAGGACAGGTCGCTGCTGCTCCAGGCGCTGAGCTTCGCGGGCGTCGAGGGCGTGGTGGAGAACGCAGACGGTGACGAGGCGAAGTTCGCGTCCATCGCCGACGAGATGATCGGCCGCGGGGTGAACGTGCTGATGACCACGCCGCTCACGCCCGAAGGCGGCATCGCGGTGGAGCGCAAGGCCAAGGACGCCGGCATCCCGGTGATCAACTACGACCGGATCAGCCTGGGCGGCACGGCCGAGTACTACGTCTCGTTCGACAACCTCAACGTGGGCGAACTCCAGGCCGAGGGCCTGCTCGGGTGCCTGGGCAACAAGAACGCCGCGCAGATCATCGAACTCCAGGGCGCGCCGACGGACAACAACGCCACCTTGTTCTTCGACGGCCAGCGCCGCCTGCTCGGCCCGAAGTACGACAGCGGCTCGCTGCGGCTGGTCGACAGCAAGCCGATCGACCAGTGGGACGCGGCGATCGGCAAGGCCACGTTCGAGCAGATGCTGTCGGCCAACGGCGGCGTGGTGGACGGCGTGGTCGCCGCCAACGACGGGCTGGCGGGCGCGGCGATCGAGGTGCTGAAGGCGAAGGGCCTGGCCGGACGGGTGCCGGTGACCGGTCAGGACGCCACGCTCGAAGGTCTGCGCTCGATCCTGCGCGGCGAGCAGTGCATGACCGTCTACAAGCCGATCCGGGACGAGGCCGAGGCGGCGGCGCGGCTGGCCATCGCGTTGGCCCGCGGCGACCTGAGCGGCGCGGACGACCTGGCCACCGGCAACACCCGTGACCTGGTGGCGAAGCGGGACGTGAAGTCCGTGCTGCTGGGCGCGGAGCTGATCACCCGGGACAACGTGCGGACGCTCGTCGCCGAGGGCGCGGTCAAGCCGGTCGACCTGTGCGCGGGCGACACCGCCGCGGCCTGCACCGAGCTGAACATCCTGGCGAACTAGGCGGCCCCCGGGCCCGGCAGGACGTCGATGTCGTCGGGCCCCATCGGTCCGCCGCACTCCGAGCAGTGCAGTTCGACGTGCGCGATCCGGCCGCACGCGTGGTGGCGGTAGAGCACGGGCGGCCCCTCGTCGCCCGCGGTCCAGCGGTCGCCCCAGCGCACCATCACCATCAGCAGCTCGACCAGCTCGGTGCCCTTCGGGGTGAGCGCGTACTCGTGCCGCGGTGGCTTGGCCGAGTACTCGCGCCGTTCCAGCACACCCTGCTCGACGAGCCACTTCAGGCGTTCCGCGAGTACCTTGCGAGAGATGCCGAGTTCGTCCTGGAGTTGGTCGAAGCGGCAGATACCGACGTAGACGTCCCGCAGGATCAGCGGTGACCACGGTTCGCCGATGACGTCCAGGGTGCGCGCGATGGAACACGCCATGTCACCGAACCGGGTCCGCTGCATGGAACCAGCCTAGCGGAGTGGGTTCCCTCAGGGAACTAGCCCTGCTACGGTTGAGTTCCCTGAAGGAACTTGGAGGTGTATGATGGCTCGACCGCCCGTTGTCCCGCCGCAGGAGTGGCAGGCCGCCCTTGACGAACTGCTGGTCAAGGAGAAGGAACTGACCCACGCGCTGGACGCGTTGGCCGCCCGGCGGCGCAGGCTGCCGATGGTCCGGCTCGGCACCGACCACGAGTTCACCGCGCCCGACGGCGCCGTGGTCGGTCTGACGGACCTGTTCGAGGGCCGTCGGCAGCTCGTCGCCTATCACCACATGCTCGCGCCGGGGAACGACCACCTGTGCGAGGGCTGCTGCTCGTTCGTCGACAACCTCGCCGACCAGGTCCACCTCAACGCCCGCGACACCACGTTGATCCTCATGTCCCGCGCACCGCAGGACGAGATCGCCCCCGTGCGCGAGCGGATGGGCTGGACCATTCCGTGGTACTCGGCGCGCCAGGCGTTCTACGACGAACTGGGGCTGGGCGGCGGCTTCGGGCTGAGCGTCTTCCTGCGTGACGGCGACGAGGTGTTCCGCACGTACTTCACCAGCGGGCGCGGCGTCGACCGGCTGCGGATGGACTTCAACCTGCTCGACCTGACCCCGTACGGGCGTCAGGAGAAGTGGGAGGACTCCCCGGAGGGCTGGCCGCAGACGCCGACGATGGAGTGGCTGCGACTGCGTGACGAGTACGAGGTGTGATCGCCGGGTTCGCTACGCCGCCTCCTCGTCGTCGTGTCGCCCGGAGATGAACTCCTGCACGCGGATCTTCACCCGGATGAGCGGTTGGCGGATGCGGGCCTCCCGCCGGTACGCCCGGCGCAGCTTCCGCGAGCCCTCGGTGTAGCGCCAGCGTGCCCACGGTGAGCCGGGCCGGGCCAGCCGCAGCGCGCCGATCTCCGGCAGCACCGGCACCAGCAGCCCGAGCAGGCCGGTCCACACCTTGCCCTTGAGGAGAGCCACTATGGCGAACCCGAGGTTGACCAGGATGATCAGCACCCGCAGCCCGACGCCCTCGCCGTAGAACTCGTCATAACCCAGCGGCCGGGCGCCGATCAGCAGCAGCCCGGTCATCCCGATGGCGAGGAACACGGCGTCGACCGACAGTCGGCCGTCCTTGGTCCAGTACACGTCCCGCAAGTGCAGGATCAAGGCGAACTCGTCGAGCACGAGGGCCGCGCCCACGCCGAGCAAAGTGGCTGCGGCAACCCGCACCCCGTGCTGGTCGTCCGGTGACGCCAGCCCGATCACGCCGCCGAGCAGCATGAAGACGGTGCCGAACACGACGTGGTGGATGTGCGTCCCGTTGGACGTGATGTTGCCCGGCCACCAGCGCACCTTCGCCCTGATCAGGCGCACGCTGATGCGGATGAGGACGAACGTGACCACCAGGCCGAGGAAGAAGAACAACAGCCGCGACTGGGGCAGGTGGAGCGTGTGCACGACTCCATCTTCACCCGGCCGGGTCACTTGAACGTGATGTCGCCCTTGATGTCCCCCGCTTGCACGACCTGGACGACCTTGCTGCCCAGGGAGCCGGAGATCTGGTTGTTCACCCGTCCGGTCTGCGTCACGGTCGTGTGCCCGCGCAGTGCGGCGCCGAACTCCGGATCCGCCTCGACGGTCCGCTCCAGCACCTCGCCCAACGCCTTCACCTGTGGCGAGTCTTCGGGAGCGCCCTCGGCCGCGGTGAGCGCGGCGGTGGCGACGGGGTCATCGGCGAACTTCGCCCGCACGAGTTCGTACAGCCCGGCGACGGCGCGTGAGGCGAGTGAGGCGGCGATGGTCAGCAGCACCGGTTCAGTCATCAGGAGACTCCCTGTGATCGCGGTCTCGCTCACCGTAGCAGTGCGACTCGCCGCATTCTTCTGCTCGACTGCCGGCGGGATCTCATGGTTGACTGTCTTCGGTCGTACCTTTCTGTGTTCGTGTTCCACCACGCTCGCGGATCGGAGTTGCGGGCGCCGAATCTTCCTCGCCAGGAAGGGGCCGGGGCCCACGCTGACCCGGTGGTCGCAAGCGCGATCCGGCACCTGTTAGAGGAGAAGTAGCAAGATGGCAGTTGAGGGCACCGTCAAGTGGTTCAACGCGGAGAAGGGCTTCGGCTTCATCTCCCCGGACAACGGTGGCGCCGACGTGTTCGTGCACTACTCGGAGATCCAGAGCAACGGCTACCGCACGCTGGAAGAGAACCAGCGGGTGGAGTTCGAGATCGGCCAGGGCCAGAAGGGCCCGCAGGCGCAGTCGGTTCGACCGCTCTGACCTAATCCGGGTCACCACCAGGACCTGGATCTTATCGGGCCGCCATCCCCTTCACCGGGGGGTGGCGGCCCGATTCGCGTTCTCAGGTGGTCAGCGCGGGGGTCTGCACGACCTCTTCGCCGTAGACGCGCTTGCCCACCAGCCGGGCCTCGTCGAACACGAAGAACGCCGCCGTCCGCACCAGGAACGCCCGCCCGGTGGGCTCCTCGCCGCGGAGACTGCCCAGGTGGGTGCCCCGCAGCTCCAGCTCCACGATCACCGCGTCGTCGGCGTGGCGTAATTCCACCAGCCGGCTGCGCTGGTCGGGGAAAGCGTCGCGGACCCGGGCGTAGTACCCGGCGACCTCGGCCCGGCCGTCGAACACCTGCCCGGTCGCCACGATCTCGCAACGCGGGTGGTCGAACGTGCGGACAGTGGCGTCGAACTCGTGTTCGTTCTCCGACTCCAGGTGCTCCAGGACGATCGCCTCCCGCAGGGCCCGCAGTGCCTTGGACGCGGTCATGCGCGCGTTTCCCTCCGGTTCGTCGGTAGCTGACGACGAAACACGGGCGTGCGCGACCAGTCAAGACGCATCTCATTCGCGGTGTCGCGTTCACCCACGTGCGACGGGCGCACCCGGCCGGTCGGAGTGGTGCCGATTGGTCCTATTGCCGGTGCCACGTGACCCCCTACCGGACGTACTCAATCGCTTACCTGCGGCTTCCCCGGTAAGGCCGTGGTGAACACTCCACGGCCTTACGGCGGGCGGCTTATGGACGCATTTCGTAGGCGCCCGACAGTGCGGCCACCTCGTGCCACACGCGTTCGAACCGGGCTTGGTCGACAACGGGCTTGCGGACCTGCCCGAGTGCCCACTCCTGTTGCGCCCCGGTCGACGACGCCTTGCCGTGCAGGGCGACCGCATAGGCGGAGAAGTCGCGCACGAGGACGTCGAACACCTGGTCGAGCACGTCGGCGTCGACCCCGGTGATCCCGGCCTGCTCCAGCACGAGCCGGCCGTAGACGACCAGCGTGAAAAGGTGGCCGAGGTTGAGCAGGAAGTCGAGGTCCTTCTGCTGCTCGTCGTCCGGCGCGGCCTTCGTGAGCAACGTGCGCAACGCCTGTGCCTGCTCGTGGAAGCGGGCCACGTTGGGCACGTGCGCGTGGTCGCGGTAGGCGGTCTCCCAGTCGTGGAACCGGATCTGCCCGAGGCCGCGCGCCGGGCCCTGCCGCCAGAAGAACTCGTCGTCCGCCGGGTCGTGCCGGGTCGGGACCTCGGGGTACTCGGCCGGGTTGAACAGGTAGTTGGGCATGAACTTGAGCACGAGGGCCAGGTTCACGTGGACGGTGCCCTCCAGCTTGGGCAGGGCGCGGATGTCGCGGGCGGCCATGGAGAAGTAGGTGTCCTTCTCGAAGCCCTTGGCCGCGATCACGTCCCACAGCAGGTCGATCACCCGCTCGCCCTCGCTGGTGACCTTCATCTTGGTGATCGGGTTGAACAGCAGGTAGCGGCGGTCGTCGGGGGAGGCGCCGCGGAAGTAGTCCACCGAGCGGTCGGCGAACAGCTTCATGGCCGTGAGGCGCGCGTAGGCGTCCACGAAGGCCTGTCGGACGTGCGGGAAGTCGGTGACCCGCTTGCCGTACAGGATCCGGTTGTGGGCGTGGGTGATGCTCTCGTAGAACGCGTGCTCGCCGATGCCGATGGACGCCGTGCACAGGTTGAACTTGCCGACGTTGACGGTGTTGAGGGCGGCGCTGAACGCGTCCTGGCCGGTGTGCAGGATGTCGTCGGCGGCCACGGGGTAGTCGTCCAGGCGGAACTCGCTGACGAACATCTGGGAGTCCACGATGTTCTTGACCAGCGTGAACCTGTCGTGCTGGGAGTCGACGGCGAAGAAGACGTAGCCGTCCGGGCCCTCGACGTCCGCGCGGCGGCCGAACACCGAGACCATGCCCGCGACGTTGCCGTTGCCGATGTAGTACTTGCCGCCGGACGCGGTGAAGCCGTTCCCGGTGGGCGTGAGCACCATGTCGGTGGAGTAGACGTCCGCGCCGTGCTCCTTCTCGGACAGTCCGAACGCGAAGACCGCGCCGCCGTCCAGGAGTTCGGCGGCCTTCTTGCGGGCCACGGCGTTGTCGCTCATCCAGATGGGACCGAGGCCGAGCACGGTGACCTGCCAGGCGTACCAGTACTGGAGGCCGTAGAAGCCCAGGACCTCGCTCAGCGCGGCGTTCCGTGCGGCGTCCCAGCGCTTGTCGGGGTCGCCGTCCGCTTCGGACGCCGGCGTGCAGAAGGTGGCGAACAGCTTCTCGCGGCGGACGAAGTCCAGGAACTCGGTGTACCAGACCTTGGCCTGGTCGTCCGCGATCAGGCGGCGCTTGCCGCGCTCCTCGAACCAGTCGATCGTCGCCCGCAGCAGGCGGCGGCTCTCGGGGTCCAGGTGACCGGCGTCGTACGTGTCGGGGTGGAACAGCACCGGGGTTCTCCCTTCGTCGGCGCCGCACGCTACCAGTCGGTAACTTGTCTGGCCGGTCCATCGCGGACAGCGAGTGTCGGACCCCCGGCGTACGGTGCTCTGCGTCACAAAATCGAGGAGAACGCCATGCACCTGCTCGCCATCGGCACCCGTAAAGGCCTGTGGCTCGCGACCAGTGGAGACCGCAAGTCGTGGAGCTTCAGCGGACCGCACCACCCCATGACCGAGGTCTACGCGGTAGCGATCGAGAACCGCCGTGAACGGCCGCGGCTGCTCGTGGGCACGACGAGTTCCCACTTCGGCCCGACGGTCGTGACGAGCGACGACCTCGGCGAGACCTGGCAGGAGCCGGACCACGCGCCGATCGCGTTCCCGGAGGACGCTTCACTGGAACGGGTGTGGCAGTTGGCGCTCACACCCGACCCGGAGATCGTCTACGCGGGCACGGAGCCGTCGGCGCTGTTCCGCTCGGAGGATGGCGGCCGGACGTACTCCCTGGTGGAAGGGCTGTGGAAGCACCCGCACCGGGAGCGCTGGGAGGCCGGCTTCGGCGGGCAGGCGATCCACACCGTGCTGCCGGACCCGGTCGACCCGCTGCGGCTGACCGTGGCCATGTCCACCGGCGGGGTGTACCGGACGTTCGACGGCGGCGCGTCGTGGGAGGCGAGCAACACGGGGATCAAGGCGTACTTCCTGCCCGACCCGTACCCGGAGTTCGGCCAGTGCGTGCACAAGGTCGGCCGGCACCCGGCCGCGCCCGAGCGGCTGTTCCTCCAGAACCACCACGGCGTGTACCGGTCCGACGACGCGGGGGCGACGTGGCGGTCGATCGCCGACGGTCTGCCCGCCGATTTCGGCTTCCCCGTGGTCAGCCACCCGCACAAGCCGGACGTGATCTACAACTTCCCGCTCGTCGCGGACGGCGACCGCTTCCCGCCCCGTGGCGAGTGCGCGGTGTACCGGTCTTCGGACGCCGGCGAGTCGTGGGAGGCGTTGCGGAACGGCCTGCCGGACGGCTTCTGGACGGCCGTGATGCGGGACGCGATGTGCACCGACGCGGCGGACCCGGCGGGCGTCTACTTCGGCTCGCGGTCGGGTGAGGTGTACGCGAGCACGGACGAGGGCGACAGTTGGCGGCGGATCGCCGAACACCTGCCCGACGTGGTGTGCGTGCGGGTCGCGGAGGTGTGATCGCGGTGCGAGTGCTCGTGCTGATCCCGGGGCCGCTGCGGCAGACGGCCGACAACCAGGCGAAAGTGGAGGTCGACCTGCCGGAGCAGGCCACCCTGGGCACCCTGCTCGACCACCTGGCCGCGCGGTACCCGTTGCTGGACCGGAGGCTGCGTGACGAGCGGGACGGCCTGCGCCGGTACGTGAACTTCTACGTGGACGGCGAGGAGTGCCGCCGACTGTCCGGCGCCGACACCCGGCTCACCCCGGACACGGAGGTCCAGATCCTGCCGTCGGTCGCCGGCGGCTGAACCCCTACTTGGCGATCACCCGGTACAGCGGGCGCAGCGCGTCGGTCACCGGGCGTCCGTCCACGACCAGCGGTTCGAGCTGGTCCAGCAGGGCGTCCGGGCGTCGGCGCACCGGCTCGGCGACGTCCGGCACGACCTCGGCGACCTTCGGTCGCACCCAGAACCGGTCGAAGTCCGGCTCCTCGGTGGCCGCTTTGGGCACCTCGGCGGGGATGGGCGCGCGCAGGTCGCGCAGCCGGTCCAGCAGGTCCTCCCGGGACCGGCCGCGCCAGGCCAGGATCTCGAACGGGTCGGTGTCGAACGACTCGGCGAGCAGGTAGCAGGTGGCGGCCAGGTGCTTGCACGGCACTTCCCAGTCCGGGCACGTGCAGTCCATGTGCAGCTCGCGCATCGTGCTGGGGAACAGGGTGAGGCCGAGGTCGGCGAACACGTCCTCGATCTCCGGTGGCATCTCGCCGGCGAGCAGCTTGGCCGCGAAGATCGCCCGGTCCGCCAGCGCGTGCTCGATGCGCCGCCAGTCCTCGTCGCTGAACTTCCGCACCCCGATCCGCGCCCGGTACGGCTCCGGACGTGTGCCCGTCACCAGCGCCACGACCAGGCTGGAGGACAAGGACATCGTCATCACCTGCCCGGACCTCGCGTACGTGCGGCCCCGGCTCAGGCGTGCGGCCATGCCGAACGACTCCAGCACCTCCAGGAACCGCCGTGACCACCACGTCTGCGCGATGTCGCCCCGCTTGCTGCGCAGCGTCAGGCCGCCTTCGACCCGCATCGGCCGCGACGGCGGGTACCGGTCAGTCACCGACGGCCTCCCCGGACAGGGCGAACAGGTCGCGCAGTTCACCGGTGGACAACTCCGTCAGCCAATCCTCGCCCGCCCCCACCACGAGCTGCGCCAACCCGCGCTTCTCCTCGATCATCCGGTCGATCCGCTCCTCCAGCGTGCCGACGCAGACGAACTTGCGCACCTGGACGTGGTTGCGCTGGCCGATGCGGAACGCCCGGTCGGTCGCCTGGTCCTCCACCGCCGGGTTCCACCACCGGTCGAGGTGGATGACGTGGTTCGCCGCGGTCAGGTTCAGCCCGGTGCCGCCCGCCTTCAGCGAGAGGACGAAGATCGACGGGCCGTCCTTCTCCTGGAACCGCCGCACCATCTCGTCCCGTGCCCTCTTGGGCGTGCCGCCGTGCAGGTAGAGCACCTCGGTGTCGAACCGGGCGGCCAGGTGCGGGACGACCAGCGAGCCGAAGGCGGTGAACTGGGTGAAGCACAACGCCTTGTCGCCGTCCGCGAGGGCTTCGTCCAGGATTTCCTCCAGCCGGGCGAGCTTGCCCGACCGGCCGGCGATCCGTGAGCCGTCACCGAGCAACTGCGCCGGGTGGTTGCAGACCTGCTTGAGCCGCGACATCGTGGCCAGCACCAGCCCCTTGCGCTTGACCCCTTCGGCCTCGGCGATCCGCGCCAGCATGTCGTCCACCACTGCCTGGTACAGCGTGGCCTGCTCGGCGGTCAACGTGCAGAGCTGCTTGACCTCGATCTTGTCCGGCAGATCGGTGATGACCTGCGGGTCGGTCTTGAGCCGGCGCAACACGAACGGGCCGGTGATCCGCCGCAACCGGACCGCCGCGTCCTCGTCGTGGTGTCGTTCGATCGGCACGGCGAAGCGGGCGCGGAACGTGTTGATCGTGCCCAGCACGCCGGGGTTGACGAAGTCCATGATCGACCACAGCTCGGCCAGCCGGTTCTCCACCGGCGTGCCGGTCAAGGCGACCCGGTGCCGAGCGGGCAGGGAGCGCACCACCCGTGACTGCCGGGTCGAGCTGTTCTTGATGTTCTGCGCCTCGTCCAGCACCACGCGGTCCCACGAGACGTCGGCCAGCTTCCCACCGTCCCTCGCAACCACCGCGTACGTGGTGATCACCAGGTCGCAGGCGACATCCAACGCCCGGTCAGCGCCGTGATAGACCCGAACCTCCAGCCCTGGCGTGAACCGTGCGGCCTCCCGCTGCCAGTTGCCGACGACCGACATCGGACACACCAGCAACGTCGGCAAGCGCCGACCACCTCGCCGACTATGAGCCTCCAACGCCAACAGCTGAACGGTCTTCCCCAGCCCCATGTCGTCAGCCAGGCACGCCCCCAACCCCAACCGGTCGAGGAACACCAGCCAAGCCAGCCCCCGCTGCTGGTAAGGACGCAACTCGGCGACCAACCCAGGCGGCTGCGCGACCGGCTCGAGGTGGTGCTCCACCTCACCGGACAGCAGGTCGCCGAGCCACCCCGTGGCCTCAACCCCGTTCAACGGCAACGGCAGGTCCACATCGTCCGGATGCAGCCCGGAATGCAACAACACCTGAGCCGCCGTCATCTGCCCCCCACCGCGCTTGAGGAAGGCGAGCCCGGCGGCCAGGCGTTTCGGATCGACGTGCACCCACTGACCACGGACCCGGATCAACGGCACCTTGGCCGAGGCAAGCGACAGCAACTCGTCCTCAGTCAACCGCCCATCACCGACCGCGAGCTCCCACCGGTAGTCCACCAGGACTTTCAGCCCGAGCTCGCTCTCCTTGGCCACCTCACCCGCCGTGCCGCGACTGGTGGCGTTCAGCCGCAACCCGAGCCGGTGAGGCTGGCGCCACCACGAGGGCAGCATCACGCCAAACCCGGCCTCCGCCAGAACAGCGGCGTGCTGGAGGAAGTCGTAAGCACCCTCGACATCAAGCTCCAACTCCACCGGTCGACGAGCCGCCAGCGCCCGATCCAAAGCCGGATAAAGCCGCCCCGCCCGACCGAGATCGCCGAGGAGGACGTCCTCAGGCCGACCAACCCACCGCCGCAGAACAGCGTCCTGCTTGTGCCACAACTGTTCTGCGCTAACCAGAACACTCGGCTCGTCCACCGCCTGCAACAGGAATTCGACCCTCCACCCGTCCTTGGACGGACCACCCTGATCAGGTGAACTCAACCGAAAACAAGTCCGAACAGGACTCTCCTGCAACCCACTGGCCCGCCAAGCAGCCAACTTCGACCGAAGCGCCCCCACCTCCCCTTCCACCTGAGGATCACCAACCAACGCACGAAGCCAACGACCAACAACCCCGTCGCCACCCACGACAAAACCGGCCAGCGCACCCCGCACTTCACGATCAACCACCCGGTCCAACACCTCAAGCACCAGGTCGCCGGCCCCGTCATCACCCCTGAACGACGGCGGCACACTCGCCCGAAGCGCCGCGTACCGCAACGAGTCCACGCCGGACAGAGCAGAACGCCACCGAGCACACCCATCCCCGTCGACAGAGGGAAGAACCCGCCCCCGCCGAACCAACTCCCGCCCAAAGTCAAGAACGTCAACCAGGAACTTCCCAGAAGCCCCAACCCGACAATCCGGCAACGCTTCGACAGGCATCTCGTCCACCCAAACAACAGGAACCAACCACTCACGCCACCGAAGCGCCCCCCGCCGAGACGAGGGCGACTCCCGAACCAACTCAGGCGACTCAACCGGCCCACTCGCATAGGACGGCAACCGAACGGACAGAGCACCAACCTCGCCGCCCCCGAGCAACAAGGCCAAGGCGTCCCCGGAAACCGCGAAGGGATGCCCGATAGCCACCCGAGGCAGTCGTCCGACAACCCGCCCAGGCAACAACGAGTCCTCAGCCCACAAAGCGACCCGCCCACCAGCCACGCCCAGCGCGTGCAGCACCAACACCCCTGCACTATCCGCCCAACACCCACCCCACCCCCCACCGGGTCCACACCACCCAGCCCAAACCACCCACCGAACCCACCGCCGCCAGTGGCCCGTGAACACCGACCGAACCAGCCCACGACATCACCGCAGACCCAATAGCCCTCAGAATCGGATGGCTGATCGCCCATCGGGATCCACAGTGATGCCGTGCGCCCACCAGCCGACTGGCGTGGGCAGACCCGGGCCGGGTGTCTCGCCTAACGTGAAGCCGGTATCGCAGACCTCGCGGACGAGCAGGTCAGGAACACCACCAAAGCGGACCCGCCGGCGGCCGACGAGGCCCGATTTGACATGGGTTCGGGTGCCTTAGGCTGGTCAGAGCCGGCAGGCTTGGCGGGCGCTCTTTCCGCCACGCCTGCCGGCTCTGGCCTGCCTGGGGTGCCCGTACGGGCCCCATGTCAAATCGAGCCGGACCACCCCCGGCACGCCACCGAGCCCGACGGAACTCCATCGACCGGCCGAATCCAATCCGCCCGATCCGATCCGACCTGCCCGATCCGATCCGCCCGATCCGATCCGCCCGATCCGACCTGCCCGATCCGACCCAACCGACGCGACCCGAAATCAGACCGTCACGCTCGCCGCAACACCTCCGCCCCCTCATCGGACAACGCCCGCCCAGGCACATCCGGATCGCAGCCCACCTTCGCCACCCGCGACCGGATCGACGTAGGTGATCGTTCCAACCGTTTGGCGATAGAGCGGATCAGTTCAGCAGTCGGGACATCCTGCGACGCCGCCATCCACTCAGCCCGCAGATCGTCATCCAACTCTTCCGTCCACGGCTGATTGGCGTTGGCAGGCCGATCCGGCCGATCCCGGGACGAGCCCGCCGGCGCTCCGCTCAACCGAGCCAAAGCCTCCAGAACCTGCCCCAGCATCTTGCCGATCTTCGCGCCCGCCTCAGCGGGCAGCCGGATCGAGCCTTCGGCCACCAACGCGCCAGACCCATCCACACCAGCCAAGTCAACCGACAGCCCGGAATCGGCGGTAGCGACCAACTGGTAGGTGGTGGAGCCGATCCGAACCGAGTTCTCATACGTAGTTGTCGTCATGTCGATGACGCTAGCCCAGGGGTCCGACAATTCCGCTCAACCGCAGAGCCGACAACCCGCCGCACCGCCGGCACCCGCCGCACCGCCGGCACCCGCCGCACCGCCAGCACCCACCACAACGCCAGCACCCACCGCACCACAGGCACCAGCATCAGCATCAGCACCCGCCAAGTACACCTTCAGGTGCTCGGCGATAGCCCGAGCCAGCCCAGGCGGCACCGCGTTCCCGATCTGCCTGGCCACCGAGATCTTCGACCCACACCACTCGAAATCGTCCGGGAACGACTGCAACCGCGCCGCCTCCAGGTGCGTGATCGGCCGGTCGACCCGGTGCCCGTCCTCACCCGGCTCCCACTGCGGATGCAGGTAACGGCCCTTCTCCGGCTTGTAGAACTCGGTCCGGATGGTCAGCGACGGCTGGTCCCAGCGCATCCGGCCCATCACGTCCGTCGTGCCGGTCTTCTTCTCCCGCCAACACCGGGGCAACAACTCCACCGGCAGGTCGAACCGACCACCGCCGGGCGGGATGTGCCGGTACCGCTCCAGCGACATCGGCGTGGGGTTGCGCCCGATGTGCAGGTCCGAGCTCTTGAACGGCCCCGGCAGTTCCCGACCGAAGAACTCGACCACGGACCCGGGCAAGGCCGTCGTCAACGGCTGCTCAGGCAGACCACGCAGCACATCCCCCACGGTGTGCCAGCGTTCCCGTGCATGCGTAGGTGTCGGCAGCGGAATGTGCCCGACCCGGGAGCCGATCACGATCGTCCGGCGCCTCCGTTGCGGCACACCGAAATCGGCCGCCAGCAGGATGCCGTAACTCAGCTCGTAGCCCTCGGTCTCGGCCTGGAGCAACGCGAACTCGGTCGATGCCAGGAACCGGTCGACGTTCTCGATCACGAACACCGCCGGCCGGGCCCGCCGCACGAACCGCAGGTACTCACGCCACAGCGAGTTGCGCGGGTCGTCGACGTCCTTCGAGCCGAGGTTCGAGAACCCCTGGCACGGCGGGCCGCCCACGATCACGTCCACCTCGGGGATCGCGTCGTCCGGCACGGCCGCGATGTCCGACCAGCGGATGTGGTCCTCACCGAAATTCGCCGCATACGTCGCCGCCGCGTGCAGATCCCACTCGACCGCCATCACCTGCCGATAACCGCCCGCCGCGGCGAACCCGGAGGTCATGCCGCCACAGCCGGCGAACAGGTCGATCATGGACAGCACGGTGGTCAGGCTAGCCCATGAACAGCACCAACCGAGGTAACCCGACCCCGCCCGAAAACCGGTCTGCTCGCCGGCAACCCGGCCGGCACGCCCAGCGCCGCTCCAGCCCCCGGCTCAGCCCAACCGGCCGCGCCGCTCCAGCCCCCGGCTCAACCCGACCGGCCGCGCCGCTCCAGCACCACCGCCCGAACCCGATCAGCCGCAACCGTCGGATCCTCGTGCTCCCACACCCGCACCGCCAACCACCCGGCCTCACCCAACACCCGATCGGTATTCGCGTCCCGCGCCTGGTTCGTCTCGATCTTGGTGCGCCAGAACTCGCCGTTGCGCTTGGGCCACGTCCCGTGCTCCGGACAGCCATGCCAAAAACAGCCATCCACGAACACCGCGACCTTCGCCGGCCCGAACACCACGTCCGCCTCACGCCGCACGGCGCGCACCGGCCGCTGGTGCACCCGGTAGCGCAATCCCAGCCGGTGCAGCTCACGCCGCAACGCCACCTCGATCGCCGTGTCACGAGAGCGCTGCTTGCTCATCCGGGCGCGGACGTCGTCCGTCGTCTCCAGGTTCCGCACCCGGCCATGATGGCTCACTCCGGGTGCAGCACGTCCCGCAGCCTCCGCGCCGCACGGTCGAGTTGCGCCCGCGACGGCAGCACCGCAGCCCCGACCTGCGTGTACTCCGTGACCCCCAAATCGGCGAAGAAGAACGGCGGCATCGCGTGCACCAGCAAGTCCTCGGACCGCTGCGCCCCTCCACGCGGGTTGATGATCAACCGCTCCACCCACGCGTCGACCTTGAACACGGTGTCCGCCAACGGGTGCACCCGCACGTCCAGCCCATGCCCGCGCAACACCGCCAGCACCCACACGTCACGCAGGAAGCCCAGAAAATCGGACACGACCCGATTGCGCAGCGCGGCACGCCCCTCCGCACCGACCTCGGCGATCACCTCACGCGCCGGCGTCCACAGCATCGCCCGCGCCTTCTCGTCCGCCTCGCAGAACTGCTTGAACTCGTCCCACCCGGGTAATCGGCCCAGCGCTTCGACCACGTGGTGCGCCACGTGCGTGAAGGCGAAATCGGGCCGCCACCCCCGAACCTCCGCCGAGCCAGAGCCAGACGCCAACCCCGGCGCACTACGGCACGCGGCCTCGACCTCATCCACGCTCACCCGGTAGACGGCATCGGACTCGTGCGCCATCACGTGCTCCACGACGTGCTTCCGCTTGCCGTACCAGTGGTTGAAGTGGAACCGCGTCTCCTGCGTCACGTTGAACAACCGACGCACATCCATCGCCGTAGTCATGACGCAGAGAGTACGGACGACCACCGACAGTCCCGGAAAAACCGCAGGTCAGCTGATCGACAAGTTGGCCCGGTCCGCCGCCGAACGCCCCGCGTCCCACCCAGCCGCACTACGCACCGGCGTGCTCTTCGCGACAGTCCGCGTGAACATCGCCCCGAAGTACTCCTCCACCGCCTTCTTGCGCTCCGCCAGCACAGGCAGCAGCCGGTCGTCATCCACCGGCACCTCGTTCACCGTCCGCAGCCGCTCCCCGATCCGGTGCGCGTACGACAGCAGGAACGACTTCCGGAACGACGCCGACCGCGCCTCCTCACCCTTGCGGGCCTTCTCACCCGCCGCGACCATCGCGCGCGTCGCCTGGACCAGCAACGACGCCGACAACAGCTCGACGATCTCCAGGTCCAGCTCCTCGCCGACCAACGCCACGAACCCCAGGTCGTACACCACCGCCCGGCACCGGTTCGCCTGCGCGACCACGTGCACGACCTGCGCCTTGCCGTCGAAGTACCGCTTGTCCAGCCACAACCGCCGGGACGTCGTCGTCGCCGCCTCAAGCGGCATCCGCTCCAGCGCGTGCCGCGTCACCAGCTCCTGCGCCTTGGCCGACAGCGCCTCGGCCTCCTCCGGGAACGCCGTCGACTCGGCCTTCGCCAGCAGTCCGCGCACCCGGTTGAGGATCCGCGGGTCCACGTGGTGGTGGTCCATCGCGGCCAACGGCGTGCCCGGCTTCGGCAGGATCACCGGAAGGCTCGGCAACATGATCAAGACCCGCAGCACGGCCACCGCCGCGGCCACGGCGTCGTCACGCAACTCGATGTGCCGGCGAGCCCACTGGTCGACGTAAGGCTCCGCGGCGTCCCACCAGACCGTCGCCTCGATCTCCGCCAACTGCTCCTGCCAGCGCGGATGCAACGCCGAGTACCGCGAAGCCTCCACCGCCAACGCGTCGACCAAGACCGACAGCGCGCGCTCGTCCTCGTTGCGCCGCACCACCTCGTACACGTCATAAGGCAGCCAGCCGTGCTCCCACAGGTGCTCGAAGGCACGCCGAAGCACCCACTGAACCGCGTCGTCCACTTCGGCCGGTGGGAGGGAGGAGGTGCGCGGCAGCGAGGCCCGGCGATTCGCCGCGACCCGCCACAACACCTCGCGTAGGGAGCTCACGACCGCCGATTGTCCCCTTTCGGGTGTGGTGTCGCCGCAGCCGGTGCGCGTTGCGACCCCGGACACACCCGGACGTGCCAGCCTCGCGCCGTGAGCCGGAAGACGCAGACCCCGAAACGGCGGCAGATCGTGGTGGTCCGCCGTCCACAAGGGACGCCGCTGACCATGGAGCAGCAGCGGGTCGTCCACCGCTGCCGCGCCCTGCCGCAACTGCTCGACCCGCTGGACGCCGAGTTGACGGTGAGCACCGCCGTCGCCGACGTCCGGCCGGACGAGGAGTTCTGGGCCGGCCTGATCGACCACGCCGTCTCACTGCCCAGCCGCCGCAACCACGCCCTGCTCCGCGTCCTGGCCGCCACCCTCACCGGGCGTCCGCGCGAGTGGGCCGCGAACGCCGTCGCCCCGGCCCGCCCGGCTCTCAAGGTCGGCGGCGCCTGGATCTGCGACCGTTCCATCGACGCCGGCTACTTGGCCCTGATCTGCACTTATACGTTCGGGGACGACGAGCACGCGATGGTGTTCCTGATCGACGAGCTGTCCGGCGGCGAAGTGCGCACGGCGTTCGTCACCCGAGACGTCACCACCGCCCGCCACCGCCTGGCCGACCAGGGCCCGCTGACCCCGATCGGCCCGGAAGCCGCCCACTGGCTCCTGGCCAAGTCCTACGACCGCCTGGACCGCAACACGGACGCCCTCGTGAACCGCGACGTCGAGCGGACCCGCCTGCTGGCCGGCCGGCGAATCGCACTCGCGTTCGGGTGAGGGTGACCGCCAACACTAAAACCTCTAAAACCCCTGAAAACGCAGCCCATCAAATGACGCGATCCAGCGGCAAAGTGATTCGGAACGTCGTGCCGACGCCCTTGTCGGAAGTCACACCCACCCGCCCGCCGTGGGCGACAACCACCGACTCCACGATCGACAACCCGAGCCCAGCCCCACCGCCATCCCTCGCGCGCGCCGCGTCGGTCCGGAAGAACCGCTCGAATACCCGAGCGCACTCATCGGATTCCAATCCAGGTCCGGTATCCGCCACTTCAACCACCGCGTCTTCCCCCTCAACGTGCACCCGCACAGTGGACGACGATTCCGGCGGCGTGTGTTGCAGCACGTTGGACAGCAGGTTCGCCAGCACCTGACGCAGCCGGGCAGTGTCACCCGACACCACCACGGCGCCCTCCTGCTCGACGCGAAGTGAACGCCCCGGCGCCCTGGCCGCCGCGTCCGCGACCGCGTCGGCCGCCAGCACGGTCAGGTCCACCGGCTCCCGATAGGCCGCCAGCCCCTGGTCGAGCCGCGCCAGCAGCAGCAGCTCGTCCACCAGCGTGCCCATCCGCTTGGCCTCCGACTCGATCCGGCTGGTGACCTTGGCCAAGTCGTCCGGACGCTCCGCCGCGCCCCGGTGGAACAGCTCGGCGTAACCGCGGATCGTCGCGATGGGCGTGCGCAGCTCATGGGACGCGTCGGCGATGAACCGCCGCAACCGCGCCTCGGACGCCTCCTTGTCCCGGAACGCCGACTCGACCTGCCCGAGCATCGCGTTCAACGCCCCGCCGAGCCTGCCGATCTCCGTCCGCTCCTCCTCGATCGGCACCCGCCTGGAGAGGTCGCCCCTGGAGAGGTCACCGGACCCGATCTTGTCCGCGGTCGCCGCGATGTCGTCCAGCGGACGCAGGCCGCGCTTGACCGCGAACGCGGACGCCACGATCACCGCCAGCACGGTCCCGATGCTGGAGATGATCGCGACCCCCGCCACCCGGCTGGTCAACTCGTCGTACTCCTGGGCGTGCAGCTGCTCGGCCTGCCTGCTGATCTCGGAGAACCGGGGGCCGTACACGTCCTTGTCCCAGTCCTGCAACGCGCCGAACGTGGCGCCGACCGCCAGCCCGACACCCAGCGCCGAAAGGCCGCTCACGATCAGGATCAACCTGGCCCGCAACGACATCAGGACTCACTTCGGCGCATGACGTAACCGACCCGCGGGATGGTGTGGATCAACGGCGGGTCGAACACGTCCACCTTCCGCCGCAGGTACGAGATGTACGTCTGCACGACCGCGTCGCTGCCCCCGAAGTCGTAGTTCCACACGTGGTCGAGGAGCTGCTTCTTGGTCAGCACCTTGCCCGCGTTGACGGCCAGGTAGCGCAGCAGCTTGAACTCGGTCGGCGTCAGCTCGATCGCCCGGCCGTGGCGGTGCACGGTGTAGGCGTCGTCGTCGATCTCCAGGTCGGCGAAGGCCACCCTGGAAGACGTCCCCACGGGCTTGGTCCGCCGCAACACCGCGCGCACCCGGACCACCAGCTCCTGGAGGCTGAACGGCTTGGTCACGTAGTCGTCACCGCCGGCGGTCAGGCCGACGATCTTGTCCTCGGTCGCGTCGCGCGCGGTCAGGAACACGACGGGTGTCTCGTGCCCCGCCTGCCGCAGCTTGGCGCAGGTGTCGATACCGGAACCGTCCGGGAGCATCACGTCCAGCACGATGAGGTCCGGCGCGAACGCGGCCACCTGCCGGACCGCCTCGGCGCTGGTCGCGGCCGTCGCCGTGGCGAAGCCCTCGTACCGCAGCGCGGTCGCCACCAGGTCGGCCAGGTAGCTCTCGTCGTCGACCACGAGGACCCGTGTCGGCTGTTGTGTCACCCCATCAGTCTGGTCGAGCGGTGGCCGGATTGTTCTGTGAGTTCTCTGTGACAGGGGATTCCCAGCGGCGTCGAAGAGCGGTGGAAGATCGCGCTGCTGCACTGGGCCGCATGGAAAAGCTGTCGATCTTCACGCTGGCCCACCGGCGACTGGTGGTCGTGATCACGGTGGCACTCGCGCTGGCCGGTGGCGGCGCGCTCGCCTTGCTGTTGCCGAACGTCTCCGAGCAGTACGAAGCGCCCGGCCTGCCCGCCTACGACGCGAACAGCCAGATCATCGAGACGTACGGCACCGGTGGCCGGGAACGTCCGTACGTCCCCGTGATCACCCTGCCGGAGGGTGTTTCCGTCGACACCCCTGGCGTGGCCGAGACGTTGACGCGGATGTTCGACGCCGTGGAGCGGGACACGCACGCTCGCGTCGCGTCCTACGTGAACACCGGTGACCGGCGGTTCGTCGGCGAGGGGGGTCGCGTCACCTACGCGCTGGTGTTCGGGAACCCGGTGGAGCAGGGCGGCATCCCTGGCAGCGCGCTCGGTGAGGGCGCCGAACTGGACGGGCTCGTCGACGCGGCCATCCGCCCGCACCTGCCGCCGGGGGCGTCCCTGGAGGTCACCGGTCTGGATCAGCTCGCCACCGGCGAGGACACCGGCGGGCTGAACGTGCTGGTCAAGCTCCTGATCACGCTCGGGGCGGCGGTCCTGGTGCTGGCCTGGGTGTTCCGGTCGAAGCTGGCGTTCGTGCCACTGCTGATCGCGTTCGTCGCGATCCCGGTCTCCTACCTCGGCGTGCTGGTGATGAGCCTGTTCGCCGACATCCACGAGACCACCGTGACGATGGCTCCGCTGTTCGGGATCGGTATCGCCATCGACTACGCGCTGATCATGGTGACCCGCTGGCGGGAGCAGTGGGCCGGGGGAGCGGATCCCGACACGGCGGTGCACCAGGCCATGGCCACGGCGGGGAAGTCGATCGTGTTCTCCAGCCTGGTGGTGGCGGCCGGGCTGCTGACCATGGTCGTGCTGCCCATCCCGTTGCTGCGCAGTCTCGGCATCGGCGGGATGATGGTCACGGCGGCCAGCGCCCTCGTGTCGCTCACGTTGTTGCCGATCGTGCTGGCCCGCACCGGCAGGCGTCTCGACCGTGGGAACGTGGCCCGTGGCGCGGATCGGGAAGCCAACGCAAGTCGCGTGTGGACCTCGTTCGCGCGGAAGGTCGTGCGACACCGGAGGATCGCGGCAGCGGGCGCGACCGTGGTGCTGGGGACGCTGGCGGTGGTCGCGCTGGGGATCAACATCAACGTCCCGGTCACCTCGAACCTGGACCACGACGGTCCGGGGCACGACGGGCTCGTCGCGCTGACGTCGGTCGGCATCCCGTCCGGGACGCTCTACGCGTTCGACGTGCACGTGCCGTCCGGCACCAGCCCCGACTCGGTCGTCTCCACCATCGCCGCGCTGCCCGGCGTCCACACCGTCGCGGCGCCCACCGGAGAGGCGTGGCGACGGGACGGTTCGGCGGTCGTCACCGTGCTGCCGGTCGACGACGGCGGAACCGAGGCGGGCCGGCGGACCATCGAGCAGGTGATCTCCGCGGTGCCGGACGGTGTCGGTGTCGGTGGGTACACGGCCCAGCAGATCGACTTCGCCGACGTCACCTACGGCGCGTTCGGCTGGATGCTGGCCCTCCTGTCGGTCGTCTCCTACATCATGCTGGCCAGGGCGTTCCGCTCGTTGCTGCTGCCGCTCAAGGCGGTGCTGATGAACCTGCTGTCGCTGGGCGCGGTGATCGGTTCGATGGTCGTGCTGTGGCAGTGGGGCTGGGGCACCGAGGCGCTGCTGGGCATCCAGCCCGACGGCGTGGTCGGCACGTTCCTGCCGGTGACGATCTTCGCGTTCCTCTTCGGGCTGTCCATGGACTACGAGGTGTTCATCCTCGCCCGGATGCGTGAGGAGTACGACCGCACCGGCGACACGGACGAAGCCGTCATCCTGGGTATCGGGCGGACGGGCCGACTGGTCACGGCCGCGGCGGCCATCCTGTTCTTCTCCTTCGCCGCGATGGCGACCGGCGGGGAACTGGACGTGGCGATGTTCGCGTCCGGAATGGCGTTGGGAATCGTCCTGGACGCGACGGTGATCCGGTCGGTCCTGGTGCCGGCGACCGTGGCGATGATGGGCAGGTGGAACTGGTGGTTGCCCAACTGGGCCGCGCGGGTGCTCCGGGTGGAGCCCTCACCACTGCGGAGCGAGCGAGTTCCCGTGCACGCATAGCCGTGAAGCGTGGGGAATCACCGGCGATGTCATCCCGGAAATAAAAAATAGCCAGGCCGGTTAAAATACCGGCCTGGCTATTTCTATTGTGCGCCGCCAGGGACTCGAACCCCGAACCCGCTGATTAAGAGTCAGCTGCTCTGCCAGTTGAGCTAGCGGCGCTCGGACTCTCTTGCTCTGTCCGACGCGAAGAACATTAGCACAGCGTCTGACTGAGCTCCCAATCGCCTGGTCAGGGTGGGTGTGCCGCCCTGGTGCAGGGGGAACTTCGCCTTGGTAACGATCCAGCATCTCGGGCAACATCGTCAACCCTCCGGGCGTCACCTTGTCAGGGGACACCAGTGGACCCCGTGTTACGGGTGGGCTGCGTGTACTGGGGATGAACCGGAGGATGGGGATGCACCGCAAGCGGGGGGCGCGTGGAGCGCTGGGGCTGGTCGCGATCGGCTTGGTTGCGATGTTGGTCACAAGTTGTTCGACCGGCTCGGCGGCCACCGAGGGCACCGCCGGCGAGACCACGACCACTACGTCGTCGACGCCGCCGCCGAAACCCGTCTCGTTGACGATGGGCCCGGCGGACGCGGCGGTCGACGTGGCGCCTGGTGTGCCGGTCGTGGCCACGGCCACCGACGGCAAGTTGACCCAGGTGACGTTGACCAACCCGGAGGGCGTGGCCGTCGCGGGCCAGGTGACGCCGGACGGGCTCCAGTGGACGAACACCGAGCCGCTGGGCTATCAGAAGACGTACACGCTGTCCGTGACGGGCGAGGGCGCGGACGGGAAGCCGGTCACCAAGACGTCCACCTTCACCACCGTGAAGCCGCGCACGTTGACCTACTTGTCGGTCAACCCGCAGGACGGCACCACGGTCGGCGTAGGCCAGCCGCTCGCGTTCTACTTCGACGAGCCGATCGCCGACAAGGCCGCCGCCGAGGCGATGATCTCGATCACCGCGGAGCCGCGCGTCGAGGGCGCCTTCTACTGGTACGACGAGAAGACCGTGCACTGGCGTCCGCAGGCCTACTGGACGCCCGGCACGAAGATCACCATCAACGCGAAGATCTACGGCAAGCACGTCGGCAACGGCGTCTACGGCGAGGAAGACCGCGTCATCACCACCACGATCGGCGACTCGGTCATCCACGAGGCGGACGGTCAGACCCACCAGGTGGTCACGAAGGTCAACGGCCAGGTGGTGCGCACCATGCCGACCTCGATGGGCGACGCGCAGAACCCCACGCCCACGGGCACCTACGTGCTCACCGAGAAGCACGCGCACATGGTGATGGACTCGCGCACGTACGGTCTGTCGCTGGAGGCGGGCGGTTACGTCACGCCGGTGGACTGGGCGTTCCGGATGTCCAACTCCGGCATCTTCTTCCACAGCGCGCCGTGGTCGATCGGCGACCAGGGCCACCGCAACGTGAGCCACGGCTGCCTGAACCTGGCCCCGGAGAACGCCAGGTGGGTGTTCGACAACTCCAAGGCGGGCGACATCGTGATCGTCACCAACTCGGGTGGCCCGGTGCTGGAGTCGTGGGACGGCTTCGGCGACTGGCAGATCCCGTGGGACCAGTGGGTCAAGGGCAACCGGTAGGCGCTAGACGTCCGTGACACGACCCGCCGCCACCAAGCGGCGGGTCGTCTCATGTCCAGCACTAGTTCAACCGGCGACGCACTCGTCCGGCGAATCGTGGTGCTCCAGCCGGGTGACTCAGGCGATCAAGCAATTCCCCGACGGTCAACTGGGACTTCGTGAGGTCGGCGACCTGGTTGCGCACTACTCGGACCAGGTCCTCCGGGAACGCCGCGAACTGCTCGCACAAGAACTGGTCTGCTGTTGTCACACGGAGGCCGCGGCGACCCAGTGCCGCCTTCGGAAACCCTTTGGTGTCACGGGTGAGCAGTAGGTCGGCCTTGCCGGCGAGGGCAGCGGCGGAGTGTGCCCAGTCGTCGGATCGGTGCCCGGCATGCCTGCGATGAGGTGCTCATAGGCGGATCGGGGCACCTCATCGTCCGGGAAGACCTCTCGAATCGCCGCGCACAGCCCTACGACGGCTTGCCTGCTCTTGTGTCCGGATCTGGGTATCACCTCGACCAGTTCGGTCAATAGGTCTTCGGACCAGAGCACCCGGAACAGATCTTCTTCGGCGCAGTGCAGCAGCAGATCGCAGAGGTAGAACGGGTACAAGGTGTTGGTGTCGGCGAAGACACGGGTGATGGCCACCGAGGATCGGTCAATCCTGTTGGTCGTAGAGGTCTGCTTCAGCGATGTCGTTCATCGCCGCGGACAGCCGAGCGCGCCGGGCGACCTTGTGATCCAGGTAGGACTCCAACGCGGCGACCGAGATGCGCCGATGACGACTTCCGGGCAGATTGCGCGCGGGGATCGTTCCGTCGTCCAGCAGCTTGACCAACAGCGGGCGGGAGATGCCCAGGTACTCCGCGGCCTGGTTCGGTGTGAGCTCCTCGTCCGCGTCGGGCGCCACCACGCGGACCCGTCGGCCGGCGGCCTGCTGGTGAACCGCGTGCAGCAGGACTTGCAGCAGGGCTTCGGGGACTTCGACTTCCTCACCGTCGACCACGAGCACGGCTTGGCGGGTGCGCGCGCCGGTCATCGCGTGTTCGAGTCGAGAGGATGCCTGACGGGTCACCTCGTCGGGGCGCTCAAGTTCGTAGAGTGATTCGACCGCGGACATCGCTACCCCCTCCGGGAATCCACGGTAACGGCTATCTGCAGCATCTGCAACTGACGTCAGGCGTCCGTGACACGACCGGCCGCCACTGCCAGGCGGCGGGTTGTCCGCACGGCGTCGAGCATCCGTCGGTCGTGGGTGACCAGGAGCAGGGTGCCGGTGTACGAGTCGAGCGCGGACTCCAGCTGCTCGATCGCGGGCAGGTCGAGGTGGTTCGTCGGCTCGTCCAGCACCAGCAGGTTCACCCCGCGCGCCTGGAGCAGCGCCAACGCGGCACGTGTGCGTTCACCGGGAGACAGGGACGCCGCCGGCCGCATCACGTGCGCCGCCTTCAGCCCGAACTTCGCCAACAACGTGCGCACGTCGGCCGGCACCAGATCCGGCACGGCAGCCCCGAAGGCGTCCAGCAACGGCTCGTCACCCAGGAACAGCCCGCGTGCCTGGTCGATCTCGCCCACCACCACACCAGAGCCCAACGCCGACGACCCGGAGGTCAACGGCACCCGACCGAGCAGCGCCGCCAGCAGCGTCGACTTGCCCGAGCCGTTCGCGCCCGTGATGGCGATCCGGTCCGCCCAGTCCACCTGGAGGTCCACCGGCCCGAGCGTGAACGACCCGCGCGTCACCACCGCCGCCCGCAGCACCGCCACCACCGAACCGGACCGGGGCGCGGCGGCGATCTCCATCCGCAGCTCCCACTCCTTGCGCGGCTCGTCGACCACGTCCAGGCGCTCGATCAGCCGCTCGGTCTGCCGCGCCTTCGACGCCTGCTTCTCGGTCGCCTCGGTGCGGAACTTGCGCCCCGACTTGTCGTTGTCGGGAGCTTTGCGCCGGGCGTTCTTCACGCCCTTCTCCATCCACGCCCGCTGCGCCCGCGCCCGCTCCTCCAACGACGCCTTCGTCGACGCGAACTCGTCGTAGTCGTCACGAGCGTGCTTGCGAGCGATCTCCCGCTCCTCCAGGTACGACTCGTACCCGCCGCCGTAGGACCGCACCTGCTGCTGCGCCAGGTCCAACTCCACCACCCGCGTCACCGTGCGGGACAGGAACTCGCGGTCGTGGGAGACCAGGACGGTGCCCGCGCGCAGCCCTGTCACGAACCGCTCCAGCCGCGCCAGACCGTCCAGGTCGAGGTCGTTGGTCGGCTCGTCCAGCAGGAACACGTCGTACCGGCTCAGCAGCAGCGACGCCATGCTCGCCCGTGCCGCCTGACCGCCGGACAGCGCCGTCATCGGCAGGTCCAGCGACACGCCCAGCCCCAGGTCCGCCGAGACCTCCAGCGACCGCTCCTCCAGGTCCGCGCCGCCCAGCGCCAGCCACCGCTCCAACGCCTCGGAGTAGCCGTCGTCACCGGAACCACTGGCCAACGCCTCGGTGGCCCGGTCCAGCTCGACCTGCGCGTCGGCCACGCCCGTGCGGCGGGCCAGGAACGCGCGCACCGTCTCGCCCGGCCGACGGTCCGGCTCCTGCGGCAGGTGGCCGACGGTCGCGGTCGTGGGGGAGAGGCGGATCACACCCTGCTCGGCGGGCAGCAGCCCGGCCAACGTCCGCAGCAGCGTCGACTTGCCCGCGCCGTTCGCCCCGACCAGCCCGATCACGTCACCGGGCGCCACCACCAGGTCCAGGCCTTCGAACAGCACGCGGTCGCCGTGCCCGGCGGCCAGGTCCTTCGCGACGAGTGTGGCGCTCATGACGACTCCGCTGGACAAAGTAGGAGGCAAAGGCAAAGTACGGCGCAAAAGAAGACGCCCCTCGACAAGGCCGTCGAGGGGCGTTCCGCTTGGGGTGAGTGACGGGACTTGAACCCGCGACACCTGGGATCACAACCCAGTGCTCTGCCAGCTGAGCTACACCCACCAAGACCGGCTGACCCGGCGGAAGAGAGCATACAGTGCCCTGCCTCCGGGTCTGAAATCGCCCCTATTCGACCCGGTCGGCGGCCAGCAGTTCGGCGGCGACGGCCTGCGCCTGCTCCGACGACGGCCCCGGCTGCGCCACGAACGCCGTCCGCCGGTAGTACGCCAGCTCCCGGATGGACTCCTGGATGTCGGCGAGCGCGCGGTGCGCCAGGCCCTTGCCGGGCTGTGCGTAGTAGATGCGCGGGTACCAGCGCCGGCACAGCTCCTTGATCGACGACACGTCGACCATGCGGTAGTGCAGGTGGGCGTCGAGTTCGGGCATGTCACGCGCGATGAACCCGCGGTCGGTGGCGATCGAGTTGCCGGCCAGCGGGGCGGTGCGCGGGTCCGGCACCCACTCCTTGATGTACGCCAGCACCTGCGCCTCCGCGTCGGCCAGCGTCACCGTGGACCGCCGGACCTCCTCGGTCAGCCCGGACTTGGCGTGCATCTGCATGACGACGTCCGGCATCGAGTCGAGCGCTGTGTCGTCGGCGTGGATCACCACGTCGACACCGTCGCCGAGCACGTTCAGCTCCGCGTCCGTCACCAGCGCCGCGATCTCGATCAAGGCGTCCTTGCCCAGGTCGAGGCCTGTCATCTCGCAGTCGATCCACACCAAGCGATCCATCACGCGGGGGAGCCTAGTCGCCCGGTCCTCCGGGCCCCGCGTCGCTTCGGGTGGCGGCCCCTACCAATCTCATTACGCTCATGGCAATGACGGCCCAGAGTGATATCGCTGCCGGTTACGCCTCTGCGGGTGCGGCCATCGAACTCGGCGCGGTGCTGGTGGACGGAGCGGTCGAGTCGACCGCGCACGTGCGACTCCCGTTGGCGACGCTGAACCGGCACGGGCTGGTGGCGGGGGCGACCGGCACGGGCAAGACGAAGACGTTGCAGCTGATCGCGGAGCAGCTGGCGGCGGCGGGTGTGCCGGTGGTGATGGCGGACGTGAAGGGCGACCTGTCCGGGCTGTCACGGCCGGGCGAGGGCGGTGACCGGGTCACCGCGCGGGCCGCCGAGACCGGTGACGACTGGCAGCCGCAGGCGTTCCCGGTGCAGTTCCTGTCCCTGGGCACGGGCGGCGTCGGCGTGCCGGTGCGGGCGACCGTGACCAGCTTCGGGCCGATCCTGCTGTCGAAGGTGCTGGGGCTCAACGACACCCAGGAGTCCACGCTCGGGTTGATCTTCCACTGGGCCGACGCCCGCGGCCTCCCGTTGCTGGACATCAAGGACCTCCGGTCGGTGATCACGCACCTCACCAGTGACGAGGGCAAGGCGGACCTGAAGGGCCTGGGCGGCGTCTCGTCGGCGACGGCGGGGGTGATCCTGCGGTCGTTGGTGAACCTGGAGGCGCAGGGCGGTGACACGTTCTTCGGCGAGCCCGAGCTGGACCCGCGCGACCTGATGCGGGTCGCGGACGGCAAGGGCGTGGTGTCGCTGCTGGAGCTGGCCGACCTCCAGTCCCGGCCCGCGTTGTTCTCCACGTTCCTGATGTGGTTGCTGGCGGAGCTGTTCGAGGTGCTGCCCGAGGAGGGTGATCTCGACCAGCCGAAGCTGGTGTTCTTCTTCGACGAGGCGCACCTGCTGTTCGCGGACGCGTCGAAGGCGTTCCTGGAGCGGATCACGCAGACGGTGAAGCTGATCCGGTCCAAGGGGGTGGGTGTGTTCTTCTGCACGCAGCTGCCGACGGACGTGCCGAACGCGGTGCTGTCGCAGTTGGGCGCACGGGTGCAGCACGCGCTGCGGGCGTTCACGCCGGAGGACCAGGCGGCGCTGGCGAAGGCGGTGAAGACGTACCCGACGACGCCGCACTACGAGCTGGACAAGGCGTTGACGTCGCTCGGCATCGGTGAGGCCGTGGTGACGGTGTTGAGCGAGAAGGGCGCGCCGACGCCGGTGGCGTGGACCAGGCTGCGCGCGCCGCGGTCCTTGATGGACACGATCGGGGCGGATGCGATCAAGCAGGCCGCCGCGTCGTCGGAGCTGCACGGGAAGTACTCGGAGACGGTCGACCGCGAGTCGGCGTACGAGAAGCTGGCCGCCAAGGTGGCTCCCCCCGCAGAGGAAGCGGAACGGCGGGAGGAGGCGCCACAGCCGAAGCCCGAGCGTGACGAACCCGGTGTGGTGCAGCAGGTGCTCGGGAACACGGCGGTCAAGTCGTTCCTGCGGTCAGCCGCGAGTGCCCTCGGCCGTGAGATCACGCGTGGCCTGTTCGGGACCTCCCGCAAACGCCGGTGAGCGCTTGACCTTCATGGACAGGAACGCGGCGCCGATGCTGAGCACGCCGGCGACGTACCAGGCCGGTGCGTAGTCGCCGAAGTGGTCGCGGGTGAGGCCGGCGGCGGTGGCGGCGATGGCGGCGCCGATCTGGTGGGACGCGAACACCCAGCCGAACACGACCGGCGCCGACAGGCCGAAGACCTCGCGGCACAGGGCGACTGTCGGCGGCACGGTGGCCACCCAGTCCAGGCCGTAGAAGATGATGAACACCAGCATCGACGGCTGCACCGAGTCGTGGAACAACTGCGGCAGGACGAGCAGGGATGCACCGCGCAGCACGTAGTACACGGCGAGCAGCAGCCGCGGGTCGACCTTGTCGGTGAGCCAGCCGGACAGCACCGTGCCGACGATGTCGAAGACGCCGACCATCGCGAGCAGACCGGCGGCGGCGGTCGTGGGCATGCCGTGGTCGTGGGCGGCGGGGATGAAGTGGGTGCCGACGAGGCCGTTGGTGGTGGCGCCGCAGATGGCGAACCCGGCGGCCAGGAACCAGAACGGTCCGGTGCGGGCGGCGCTGGTCAGGGCGCTGATGGCACGTCGGGCGGAACCGCCGGAAGTCGGCGGCACGGGCACGATCTTGTCACCGCCGTAGGGCGGCACACCCACGTCGGCGGGGTGCTCGCGGAGGAACAGCAGCACCAGCGGCACCACCGCGAGGGCCGCGAACGACACCATCAGCGCAGCCGAGCGCCAGCCGGACCACTCCGACAGCGCGGCCACCGCCGGCAGGAACACCAGTTGACCGGTCGCGCCGCCCGCCGTGAGCACCCCCGTCACCAGACCCCGGTGCTTCACGAACCAGCGGCCGGTGATGGTGGCGACGAACGCCAGCGCCATCGACCCGGTGCCCAGGCCCACCAGCACGCCCCAGAACAGCACCAGCTCCCACACCGTCGTCATGAACACGGTCAACCCGCTGCCCACCGCGACCAGCGTCAACGCCGAGGCCACGACCTTGCGCACGCCGAGGCGCTCCATCAGCGCGGCGGCGAACGGCGCGGTCAGCCCGAACAACATCAGGTTGACCGACACGGCGAGCCCGATGGTGCCCGTGGACCAGCCGAACTCGCTTTTCAGCGGTTCGATCAACGCGCCCGGTGTGGCCCGGAACGCCGCGGCGCCGACCAGCGCGATGAACGCGACGCCGGCGACCACCCATGCCCAGTTCTGCTTGCTGCGGATCACGCCGCTAAGCGTCGGCGATCACCTCGACCCGACGAAAGTGGCTCAATGGCCATCATGTGAAAGAATCCGGCCATGGACACCCGCCACCAGGTCGCCGTGCTGGCGCTGGACGAGGTCGTGACGTTCGACCTCGGCACGCCGACGCAGATCTTCAACGCCGCCCGCGACGAGGACGAGCGGCGGTTCTACCGGGTTCGCATCTGCACGCCCGGCGGCCGGCCGGTGCGCACGTCGGCGGCCTTCACCCTCGTCCCAGACCACGGCCTGGAGCTGATGGCCGAAGCCGACACGGTGATCGTGGCGGGCGTGAGCTACGGCGCGCGGGTGCTGGCGGACGGCACGCTGGAGCCGCAGGTGCTGGACGCCCTGCGTGCGGCGGCGGCCCGGGGCGCGCGGATGATGTCGATCTGCACGGGCGCGTTCGTGCTGGCGGCGGCCGGTCTGCTGGACGGACGCCGGGCCACCACGCACTGGGCGCACTCGGACAACTTCCGCGAGCTGTTCCCGAACGTCGACCTCGACCCGGACGTGCTGTTCATGGACGAGGGCGACGTCCTCACGTCGGCCGGCGTCGGCGCGGGCGTCGACCTCTGCCTGCACGTCGTCCGGCACGACCACGGCAGTCGGATCGCCAACCTGGCGGCACGCCGGTGCGTGGTGCCACCGTGGCGGCCGGGTGGCCAGTCGCAGTACATCGTCCGCCCGATCCCGGACGAAGCCGACACGTCCACCGCGCCCGCCCGCGCGTGGGCGCTGGAACACCTGGACGAGTCGCTGGACCTGCGCGTCCTGGCCGCCCATGTGCGGATGAGCGTGCGCACGTTCACCCGCCGGTTCCGCGAGGAGACGGGGGTGAGCCCGGCGAAGTGGATCATCCAGCAGCGCGTCGAGCGGGCACGTCACCTGCTGGAGACGACCGACCTGCCCGTCGACCAGGTGGCCCGGCAGTCCGGCTTCGGCACGGGCGCGGCGCTGCGGCAGCAGATGAGCGCGACGCTGGGTGTCGCCCCCAGCGTCTACCGCACCACGTTCCGCTCAGTGGTCTAGCGCCTCAGGCGCCCGCTCCAGGAACGGCCGCAGCAAATCGGGCACGGCCTCGTCGGCCAACGCGAGCCCGTCGGCCTCGGCCACGTCGATCACGTAGTACGCCCCGTCGCCCGCGGCCGTCGTGGCGGAGATCGTCACCAGCCCCGCACGGCGTTGGAAGAACGAGCGGGAGATGCGCCAGCCGATGATGCCGGTGCGTTGCAGCGCCACGGTTTCCCGGATCGCCGAGCCCGACCGGGCAAGCAGGTAGCGGTCGGTCAGCGCGTGGCCGAGCGAGCGGTAGCGGTCCCAGCCCATGGCTGCGGAGAACGGCACGAGCGCCAGCACGACCTGCCACGTCCAACTCGGCGCCAACCACGCCAACCCGGCCGCGAGCACCAGCAACGGCACCACGGCACGCGCCATCCGACGACGCAGCGCGGCCATCGGGTGACGCCGCAGCGGGGTCCGCGTCGGCGACTCGGCTGTCTGATTGCCGGCTCTGTCGGCGGTCTGCCGCAACACCTCCGCCGACACGCGGTGGGCTTCGGAGACCGGTGCGGGCGGCAGCAGGAGGTTGCTCTCGCCCTTGCGCCCCAGACCGGTGGTCACGGTCTTGGCGTGCGCACCGCGCCCGGCTCGCAGCAACAGCGGCTCGACCAGCTCGATGCCGCGAAGTCGTTGTTCCGCAACGGAAACCGAACGGGTGGTGAGCAGACCGCGGCGCACCCGAACGGTGTCATCCGGCTCACGGGTCAGCTGATAGCCCCAGAACTGCACCACGTACACCAGCACCGAACCGAGCGTGGCGACCACCAGCACCACGCCCGTGAACAACGCGACGGTCAACGCGATCGGCTGCTCCACGACCCAGTGCGCGGCCTCCGTCATCGGGTCCAGGACCTCGATGTCCAGCTCTCGGGCGAAGTTCATCACGAAGCCGAACAGCGCACCGGCAGCCACCAGACCGGACAGCGTCAACGGCGCGTAACGCAGCCACCGGTTGTCCCATTTGGACAGCACGACGCCCGGCTGTTCCTCGACGGCCTCGGTCTGGGCGTCCGTCTTGGCCTTGGCGATGGTGAGCAACAGCACTCGCAGTCGCTCCGCCTCGGCCGACGACACCGCGTCCAACGTCAGGCCGTCCTCACCGGGCTGGTCGCGCTGCCCGGTGCCGATCCGGATCGCGGACAGCCCGAACAGCCGGTGCCCGAGCTTCGCGGTCAGGTCGACGGTCCGGATCCGGTCGCGCGGCACCGCGAGGCGCTTGCGCACGAGCAGCCCGGTGTGCAACTCGACCTGCTCGGTGGTGATCCGGTACCGGGTGCTGATCCAGCGCAGCAGGCCGAACAGCACGATCGCCACGATCACGCCGCCGCTGGCCAGGAACCGCCACGTCTCGCCCTTGCCGAGCACCAGCAGGCCGACGAACAGCGGGATCAGGCCCACGATCTCGTTCAGCGGGCGGACGACGAGCATCCGCACGTCCAGCCGGTGCCAGTCCATGACCGGCTCGACGTACTCCGGCGCGGAGGGCAGTTCGGTGGTCACGTGGCATCACCGGGCGTGGCCTGGGTGGTGGTGGTCAGCTCGTCCGCCAGCCGCACGGCCACGTCGTGGTCCAGGCCCTCGATCAGCACGGGTCCGGCGGCTGAGGCGGTGGTCACGGTGACGGTGGACAGCCCGAGCAGCTGTTGCAGGGGACCGCGCTTGGTGTCCACGGTCTGGATGCGCGAGACGGGCGCGATGCGCCACTCCTGGTTCAGCCAGCCGGACAGCGTGTACACCGCGTCCGGAGTGGCCTCCCAGCGGTGCACCCGGTACCGCCAGCGCGGCATCACCAGGGTGTGCGCGGTGCCGACCACCAGGGTCGCGACCGCGCCGGTGACCTGCAACGGCGTCGCGGCGAAGATCAGGACGACTGCTTGCGGCACCAGCAGCACCGTCCAGCCGATCACCGCGTGGAGGGTCCAGAGGGTGATCGACTTGCGGCTCACCTGGTGCCGCGGCGCACGCAGGCGCAACACTTCGCTGCTCACGCCGTCCACTGTGCCTCAAGGCCGAGCCCGCGTGCGCGGGAACCCGGCCCCGAGAGCTGTGTCACGACCGCACGGCGCGGCTCACGGCTGGATCGAGTACGGCGCCTGGAAGACCTGGGTCACGGCGCTCCCGGCCTGGAGGGCGGCAGCGGCGGGCACACCGGCGACGACCGCGAGACCGGCGCAGACGGCCAGCGCGGACATGATCTTGTGCAGGGAGCGCACGACCATCGTCGAACTCCGTTCATTCGTAGCGGCTCTTGTCGGCAGGGGGAGCCGGATCCGGTCCGCAGCGGACGCCCGGAAGCGTCCAAGCGGAGCATGGCACACAGGGGTCGTCACGGTCATCACCCCACTTATGCCTAGGCCAACCAGGCGATACCCCGGTAGCGGCACCTCTGGGAGGCTCCACCACTACTGTCAACGAGCCCGGCCCACCGCGGTGATGGGCACTCACCCCAGCTCCCGTTTCAGCACCTTTCCCGTCTCATTGCGCGGCAGGGTGTCGAGGAAGACCACCTCGCGGGGCACGGAGAACTTGGCCAGGTTGACGCGCACGTGCTCGCGCACCGCGTCCTCGTCCAGCGCTCCCGGCTCCTCGCACACCACGTACGCGGCGAGCCGTTGGCCGAACCGCTCGTCCGGCACGCCGACCACCGCCACCTCGCGCACCCCGGCCAGACCCGAGAGCAGGTCCTCGACCTCGCGCGGGTACACGTTCTCGCCGCCGGAGACGATCATCTCGTCGTCCCGCCCGGCCACGAACAGCAGGCCGGCGTCATCGCGGTAGCCGACGTCACCGGTCGACATGAGGCCGTTCCGGACCTCTTTGCCGGCGCCGTCGGTGTAGCCGTCGAACAGCATCTCGTTGGCGACGAAGATGCGGCCGGTGACGCCGACGGGCACCGCACGCCCGTCGTCGTCCAGGATCTCCAGCCGGGTGCCGAACGGCGGCCGACCCGCCGTGTCCGGGTGCCGCGCCAACTCGTCCGGGCGGGCGATGCTCACCCAGGACACCTCGGTGGAGCCGTACAGGTTGTAGAGGACCGGCCCGAAGTCGCGCAGGCACCGCCGCGCCACCGCCGGCGGCAACGCCGAGCCGCTGGACGCGATCACGCGCAGGTCCGGCAGGCGTTCGCGCAGGTCCAGGATGCGTTGCAGCATCACGGGAACGACGAACAGCGCGTCACAGCGGTGGTCACGGGCGTCGGCGGCGGTCAACGCCGGGTCGAACTTCCGGCGCAGCACCAGGGTCGCGCCGAGCACGAGCGCGATCTGGACCGCGGCCAGACCCCACGTGTGGAACAGCGGAGCGGGGACGGAGAACCTGTCACCGGCCTTCAGCGGAATCCGGGACAGCAGCGCGGCGGCGGGCGTGAGGCCGGGCGGTTCCGGTCGCCTCGCGCCCTTGGGCGCGCCCGTGGTGCCCGAGGTCAGCACGATCATCCGGCCACGCGGCGGACGTGCGGGCAGTGGTGTGGCGGGGGAGCGCGTGATCAGCTCTTCCAGCGTCTTGCTCTTGGTGACGCCATCCACCCACGCCATCACCCGGCGGACCTTGCGCGGCGCGTTGGCCAGCAGGCCGCGGAACTCGGTGTCCGCGACGACCACGGTCACGTCCTGCTCGCGCAGCACGGTCGCGATCTGGCCCGCGCTCAACCCCGTGTTGAGCAGCACGCTGTGCGCGCCGAGCTTCACGCACGCCGTCACCGTCTCTAGGAAACCGCGGTGGTTGCGGCACAGCACCGCGACCTTCGAACCCGCCCGCACACCGAGGTCGTGCAGGCCGTGCGCCAGCCGGGTGGTGCGTTCGTCCACGTCGGCGTACGTGAGCGTGCCGGCGTCGTCGATGATCGCCGGTCGATCCGGGTGCCGGGCCGCGCCGGTCGCGAAACCGAACGCCAGGGTGAGGTCCCACCGCAGGTAGGCGTCCAGCACGCGGAGCAGCCGGCCGGGTCCCATTGGGCGCACGACACCGACGCGCACCAGCGTCACCGCCGCGCGCAGCACTCCCACCAACCGGTTCAAGGCCGTCGCGCCGGTGCCGAAGTAGGTGCTCACGCCTCGATACTGGCACTACCTACCCGTGAGTAGGAAGCCTGGGGTCGGGACTCAGTGCTCCGGCGTGCCCGACGCGTTCACGACCGCGTCGCGCAGAGCCGCACGCAGACGACCTACCTCTAATGGCGTCAGCACGGCCGCTTCGCCCGGCGGCACCGTCACCACGACGTGCCCCTGGCTGACGAAAACCGTCATGTCGCGGCGACGTGACGCGATGTCGCGGCACGAGATCTGCCACTCCTTGCCAGTATTCACGGCCCCCAACCTCCCACTGTCTCGACCCGGGGCGCTCGGACCAATCCGGGCGCTCGTGAGGTGGAGACGCACGCGGGCTGGTGCCATGACGGGAAATGTCCATCGGGCGACCGTGCCGAGCTGCCGATAGCGTCGCACGCGGTAGTCGCCCCAGTCACCTGGAAGGCTGTAAAAATGGCTGAACCGCAACGGATCGTGATAATCGGGTCGGGCCTGGCCGGTGCTTCCGCCGCAGGAGCGTTGCGGGAACGCGGCTACGGCGGTGACGTGGTGGTCTTCGGTCGGGAAGCGCACGAACCGTACGAACTTCCCGCGCTGTCCAAGGAGTTGTTGCTCGGCGACACCGACTCGCCACACCGCGTGCACGACCCCGATTTCTACGAAAAGGCGCGAATCGAGCTGCGGTTGAAGGCCGAGATCACCCGGATCGACGTCGGTGAACGGGTGATTGTCGATTCGACCGGTGTAACGCATTCGTACGATCGGCTGATTCTGGCGACGGGTTCGACGCCCCGTCGGTTGCCCGTTCCGGGTGGAGACCTCCCAGGTCTGCGCACGTTGCGGACGGTCGACGACTCCTTGTCCTTGCGCGCGGCGTTGACAGATGGCACACGGGTCGTCGTGGTCGGCGCGGGGTGGATCGGTTGCGAAGTCGCGGCCGCGGCCCGGCGGCACGGCGCGTCGGTGACCGTGATCGACCCGGTGGACCTGCCGCTGCGCCGCGTCCTCGGGCCGCGGATGGGCGAGGTGTTCCGCGATCTGCACGCGGCGAACGGCGTGACGTGGCGGCTCGGCGTCGGTGTGGACGGCTTCGCCGAGCACGGCGTCCGGCTGGCCGACGGCAGCGAGCTGACCGGTGACGTCGTGGTGGTCGCCGTGGGTGCGTCGCCGAACCTGGACCTGGCTCGGGACGCCGGGCTCACGTTGGCCGAAGGTGGAGTGGCGGTGGACGCTGCCCTGCGCACGTCCGCGCCGGACGTCTTCGCGGTCGGTGACATCGCCGCGCACGACCACCCCCGCTACGGGCGGCGGGTCCGGGTCGAGCACTGGGCGAACGCCAAGGACCAGGGCGCGCACGTGGCCGGCACCGTGTTGGGGGCGGACGACCCGTACGTGACCTCGCCGTACTTCTTCACCGACCAGTACGACCTGGGCATGGAGTACCGGGGTCTCGCCGACGCGGAGCGGGACGAGTTGGTGGTGCGCGGTGACGTCGACGCGCGCGAGTTCACCGCGTTCTGGCTGCGTGAAGGACGGGTGCGGGCGGCGATGAACGTGAACCAGTGGGACGACGGCGAGGCGTTGCAGGCCTTGGTCGACGCGCAGGCGACCGTCACGCCGGAGCAGTTGCGCGAGGGGAACCTGGCCGAACTGGCTTAGATGGCGGCGTTGGCCTAGAGGCAGGAGCCGCTGTCGGGGCGGTGATCGGACGCGATCAGGCGTTCCAGCAGTGCGCGAAGGGCTTTGGCTTCCTGCGGGTCGAGGTCGGCGATGAACTCCCGCTCCACCTCGTGGTGCAGCTTCTCGACCTCGACCTGCACGGCCCGGCCCTCCCCGGTGATCACCGGCACGCGCACGCGCCGGTCGTTCGGGTCGGGCTGCCGCACGATCAGGCCCGCGCGTTCCAGCCGGTCCAGTTCGGCGGTGAGGGTCGTCTTGTCGAGGCCCAGCGCGTGGCCGAGGGCGAGCTGCGTGCGCTTGGACCGTTCGCCGGCCAACGCGGTCAGCACGATGTGCCCGCGCATCGTGATCCCGTGCCGACCCGCCGCCTCCTGCGCGACCGTGCCCAACTTCTGGGCCGCCCGGTGCAGCAGCCAGTTGAGGCTCGTGCGGAACTCGCACGCGGGGTCGGGCGGGGAGTTCATGCGCCGATCATACGACAGTCGCAAGATATTCTCACTCAAGAACATCTTGACGCGGAACGCTGTGGCCAATATCTTTCCCGACTGGGAAGTTCTCTGCGGAACCGTTTTCCGGGAGGACGAGACGCTGTCGGGGCGCTTTTCGGGTGACGGGCCGTCGAGGGGTCGGCCCGTCACCCGATAGGTGAGGCTTCTCCTGACTGTCACACTTGTCGGCGAGGTCCGGGAGGTGCGATGTCCCAGTCGATCGCTTCGGCCATCGTTCGTGCCGCCGAGTTGACCGCCAGAGGCGAGCCGCGCAAGGCGATCGAACTCCTCCAACCCGCTCTCGCGGCCGATCCGCTGCACGGCGAGGCGTGGTGCCGACTGGCCGCCGCTTATCTGGACGCCGGTGAACCCGACCCGGCCTTGGCCGCGGCGAAGCGCGCGCTCGTCCTCAACGGTGATCACGCGTGGGCGCAGCGGCTGACCGCGTTGGCGTTGAGCGAACTCGGGCGGCACACCGAAGCGGTCGTCGCGGCCCGGGAGTGCGTGCGGCGCAAACCCGGTGACTGGCGGTGCCAGGTGGTGCTCGCGGAGATCCTGGCGGCGACTCCCCAAGGTCTGCGGGAGGCGGTGGAGGTCGCGCGGGAGGCGACGCACCTGGCGCCCACCGAGGCCCGCGCGTTCCAGGTGCTCGGTGACGCCGCGCTGCGCGCTCGGGACTGGGGCATGGCCGAACGCGCCTACCGCACCGCGTTGCGCCTCGACCCCGGTGACGACGACGTGCGGGCGAACCTCGCCACCGTGCGGCGCATGCGTGGCGGCGCGCCCATTCCGCCGCCGTCCAGTGAGGCGTTGCACGCCGCACACGTCCTAGTGTGGCCCGCGCTGTCCCGGCTCGCCGCGATGCTGGTCGCGGGCGGGCTGCTCTTGCTGCTGGCGGGGATGCCGACGCCGACGCCTCTGCTCGGCTGGTTCTCCGGCCTCCTGGTCGTCGCCTGCCTCGGGGTCGTGGGGCAGCTGCTGCTGCGCGCACGGCGAGTGCGGCGGGCGTTGTTCCGGCTGCCCCGGCACCGGCCGAAGGTCGCCGTGGTGGCAATCCTGTTCACGCTGTCCACGGTCGTGCTGGCCGGCTGGACGGTGGCGCTTTTCCTCGGCGCGACGACCATGCAGCCGCTGACGATCGCCTGGCTGTGCGCGCTGCTCGGCGGAGCCGTCGTGGTTCTGGCCGGCGATCGCTAACCTGGACACCGGGAAGGGGGGCTGATGACCCGACGCGCGCTGTTCGCGATCCTGGCGATGATCGCGGGTTTCGTCGTGTCCGGCCCCGGTCCGTCCGCGCCCGGTGACCTCGTCGCCATCTCGGCGCCCGTGGACGGCACCCACCAACCCGGCACCACCACTCGCGGCGCCAATGCCGTGCACCCGGTGCAGGTCCACCTGGGTCAACCGCTGGACGGCGTCCAGCCCGCCGTGCACGCCACGCCCGCGCCGCCGGTGCGGGTGGACGTCGTGGACCCGACCCACCGCACCCCCGAGCGGAACGTCCAGACCCCGCTCGGCGAACGCGCACCGCCCCTGACCTCCGGTAGCTGAACCCACACCGTTCACCCTCGTCCGGAGGTCTCTTCACCATGCCGCGCCCCAGCGCGCGGCGAGCGCTACTCGTCCGTGGGCTGCTTGCCCTCGGCGTGCTCGCCGCGTCCACTTTCACCCTGCTCACGGTGCAACCACGCCTTGGTCTCGACCTGCGTGGCGGCACCCAGATCGTGTTGGAAACCCCGTCCGAAGCCAGCTCCGACGCCGTTGACCGCGCGATGGAGGTGCTGCGCCGGCGGGTCGACGAACTCGGTGTGGCCGAGCCCGTGCTGGCACGGTCCGGCGAGCACCGGATCGTGGTGGAACTGCCCGGTCTCCAGGATCCGACGGAGGCCATCGAAGTGCTCGGCCGGACCGCCCAGTTGCAGGTGCGGCCGGTGACCGGGCTGGGCGACGTGCCGACGCCGGAGGGTGACGCGGTCAGCCTCGGCGAAGTCGTGATGACCGGTGACGGCATCGAGGACGCCCGTGCGACGCCCAACTCGCAGGGCGTCGGCTACCTGGTCGGCGTCGACTTCCAGGGTGACGCCCCGCAGGCGTGGCAACGGGCGACCGCCGAGGCCGCGTGCTCACCGCCGGGTGACCCCCGACGTCGGATCGCGTTCGTGCTGGACGACGCGGTGGTGTCCGCGCCGCAGGTGGACGTGTCGACCGTGTGCGGCACCGGGATGATCGGCGGCAGCACGTCGATCACCGGTCAGTTCGCGCAGGCCGAGGCGGCGGAGTTGGCGCTGGTGATCCGTTCCGGCGCGCTGCCGGTGCCGGTGGAGGTGGTGGAGCAGCGGACGGTCGGGCCGACGCTCGGTGCGGAGGCGATCGACGCCAGTGCGCGTGCGGCGATCATCGGGGTGGCGCTGACCGGGCTGTTCCTGATCTTCGTGTACCGGTTGGCGGGGCTGGTGGCGGTGCTGGCGCTGGGTGGTTATGCGGCGTTGGCGTATTCGGCGATGCTGGCGATCGGTGCGACCCTGACGTTGCCGGGGTTGGCCGGGTTCGTGCTGGCCATCGGTATGGCGGTGGACGCGAACGTGCTGGTGTTCGAACGGTCGCGGGAGGAATTCGCCCGTCGCAAACGCTTGCCCCGTTCGGTGGACGAGGGGTTCCGCGGTGCGTTGAGCGCGGTCGCGGACTCGAACGTGACCACGTTGCTGGCCGCGGGTCTGCTGTTCTGGCTGGCGACCGGGCCGGTGAAGGGGTTCGGCGTCACGCTGTCGATCGGTGTGCTGGCGTCGTTGTTCAGCGCGTTGGTGCTGAGCCGGGTGTTGTTGCAGCTCGTCATGCCACTGCTGTCACGCCGTCCGTCGTGGAGCGGCCTCCACACGCTGGGCCGGGTTCGCACATGGCTGACCGGCAAGGGGATCACCCTGTTCCGTCGGCCTAAACGCTGGTTGCTGGCCGCCGGTCTCGTGCTGCTGGCGGCCGTCGCCGGGTTGTTCGTGCGTGGTCTCGCGCTGGGCGTCGAGTTCACCGGCGGGCGGATGCTGGAGTTCACCGCGTCCTCTGTGGACGCTGTCAAGGTGCGGGCAGAGCTGGCGTCCGCCGGTTTCCCCGACGCGGTCGTCGTGACTTCGGGCTCGGATGGGGTCTCCGTGCGCACCGGCCCGATCGACTCGGCAGCAGCCGTGCGTGTGGGTGAAGCAGTAGACCGTGCGACCGGTGGTGCGGAGCAGCTGAGCAATGACCTGATCGGGCCGAGCCTGGGTTCGGAGCTGCGGCGCAACGCGTTGATCGCGCTGGCCATCGCGGTGGCGGCGCAGCTCTTGTACTTGGCGGTGCGGTTCGACTGGCGGCTCGGAGCGGCCACGGTGGTCGCGTTGGTGACGGATGTGATCGTGCTGATCGGCGTCTTCGCGTGGCTGGGCAAGACCGCGGACGCCGTGTTCCTGGCCGCGCTACTGACCGTGATCGGCTATTCGGTCAACGACTCGGTGGTGGTGTTCGACCGGGTGCGCGAACTGCGGAAGACGCGTGCGCCGTTCCCCGAGGTGATGAGTTCGGCGGTCCTCCAAACCCTGCCGCGAACCGTCAACACGGGTATCGGCGTCCTGTTCGTCCTGGCCGCACTGCTGGTCCTGGGCGACGGCTCCCTGGCCGACTTCGCCACCGCGCTGCTGATCGGCCTGGTCGCCGGCACCGTCTCGACCGTCTTGACCGCGGCACCGGTGGCGATCGTGCTGGAGGACGGTCTGTCTCGTGCGGACCGCCCGTTCCCGAAAAGGGCGTCCGTATAGCAAGGTGAACCCATGACCGGATTCGCCTCGTACCAGAACGAGATCTACCTCCAAGGCCTGGCGGGGAACCTGCCGCCGTTCACCACTGATCCCGAAGGGTTGGAGGCGTCCGCCCGGGAGCGGTTGGGGGCTGGGCCGTTCTGGTACGTGGCGGGTGCGGCTGGTGCGGGGGGTACGGCTCGCGCGAACCGGGAGGCGTTCGACGGGTGGCGGATCGTGCCTCGGATGCTCACGAACGCCACCGAGCGGCACTTGGGGACGTCCTTGTTGGGCACTGACATGCCCGCGCCCGTGTTGCTCGCGCCGGTCGGCGTCCAGTCGATCCTGCACCCGGACGGCGAGTTGGCGACCGCACGGGCCGCGGCCGAGTTGGGGGTGCCGTTCGTGCTCTCCACCGCTTCCTCGCACACCATCGAGGAAGTCGCCGACGCCGCCGGTGACGCCGCACGCTGGTTCCAGCTCTACTGGCCGAACGACCCCGACGTGGCCGCGAGCATCCTGGACCGGGCGCGTCAGGCCGGGTACCGGGTGCTCGTCGTCACGCTCGACACGTGGACGCTCGCTTGGCGCCCGCGTGACCTCGACCAGTCCTACCTGCCCTTCCTGCGCGGGATCGGGACGGCTATTCCGTTCTCCGACCCGGCGTTCCGGGCGGGGCTCGCGGCGTCGCCCGAGGACGACCTGCCGATGGCGATCCTGCGGTGGGTGCAGCTGTTCACCGGCACCGACAAGTCGTGGAACCAGCTGTCGTTCCTGCGCGAGCACTGGGACGGGCCGATCGTGCTGAAGGGCATCCAGCACGTGGACGACGCGCGCAAGGCCGTCGACGCGGGCATGGACGGGATCGTCGTCTCCAACCACGGCGGACGGCAGGTGGACGGCGCGATCGGGTCGCTCGAGGTGCTGCCGGAGATCGCGGACGCGGTGGGGGAGCAGGTCGAGGTGCTGTTCGACTCCGGCATCCGCAGCGGGGCGGACATCGTGAAGGCGCTCGCGTTGGGTGCGAAGGCCGTGCTCGTCGGACGTCCGTTCGCCTACGGCCTGGCGCACGGCGGGCAGGTCGGCGTGCGGCACGTGCTGCGCAGCCTGCTCGCCGACTTCGACCTCACCCTGGGCCTGTCCGGGCACCGCAGCCCGGCCGAACTCAACCGCGAGGCACTGCGTCCGCGCTGAGCTGCCGCAGCCTGTTCTGCAACGTGGTGAAGTCGGCCGGCTGCACGGTGATCCACGGCGTGCCGTCCCCGCCGGGCGCCTTCGCCGACAGATAACGGCCGGTGATCGTGTCGAAGTAGGTCAGCGGGGCCGCGCAACGCTGCTTGCGGCCGAACCGGTCACGTCGGGCGGCGTACAGCTGGCCGCCGCCGGTGCGTTCCTCGGCCAGCAGCTTGCGCACCTGCTGCGCCTCGCCGACGTGCGCTCCGGTCGGCCTGCTGGCCTGCATGAACGACCCGCCGTCCTCGTCCGGCCGTGGCCGGTTCGGCTTGTCCGCCAACGCGTCCGCGGGCAACGAGACCACACCGCCACGGCCCGGCTTCGCCTCCGGCAACGCGGAGATCAGCGACTGCACGACGTCCTCGACGCGCACCGGTTCCAGCACGAAGTGCTTGTCCGGCCGCAACACCACGCGCAGCGCCTCGTCACCGGACTGCACCACGAGGGCGGTGCGCGTGTCGCCGTCTCCCTCGTTGAAGAACGCGTAGTACTCGACGCTCGCGTCCGCGATCAGGCGCAGCGACCGACCCAGGTCGGTGTGCACCTGCCGGCCGCGGGCCAGACCCAGGCGCTCCAACTCGGCCCAGCCGCGGCGGGCGAGGTCGGCGAGGACCGTGACGTCACCCTCGGCGAGCTGGTCCTCGTCGAAGTCGACCTGCGTCAGCAACGCGTTGTGCAGCGTCGGCAGACCTTCGGCCTGCCAGGCGTTGTAGAGCGCGACGACCGGGATGGCGACCCTGGTGCGCAGCACGTTCCCCCCTGTTCAGCTATCCGCCGATGACCGGCGGGGCCACCATCGTGCCGTCACCGAAGATGTCCTCGGTCTCCTGGAGGTACGACGCGGCCTTGTGTTCCTTGTCCTCTTCGCCTTGGCCCCGACCGGCGCCGGCGCCCATACCCGCGCCCATCCCGGCCGCACCCGCGCCACCGCGACCGGCCGCTCCGCCAGGCCCGACACCGCCCGAACCGCCGGGACCGAAGCCACCGCGACCCTCACCGTGCCCCATCGCGCCGGACATGCCGCCAGGACCGAACCCGGCGCCCATGCCACCCGGTCCGCCCATACCCGGCATCCGACCGCCGCCCATACCACCGGGACCTCCACCTGGGCCGCCGCCGCGACCCCCACCCGGGCCACCACCTGGGCCGCCACCGGGACCTCCGCCCGGGCCGCGTGGCATACCGGGCGGCACCGGGGGACGGTTGCGCGGGTTGTTGGGGTTGCGTGGATCGTTCGGATTACGCGGGTCGTACGGCAACCTGGGGTCGTAGGGCAGCCTCGGGTCGCCCGGAATCCGCGGATCGCTCGGCACGTCCGGCGGCCGGTACCCGATGTTGGGCGGGGGCTTGGTGGGGTCGGTCTGCACCCACGACGGCTTGGTCGTGTTGTCGCCGGTGCCCGGCGGGGGGAGCGTCGGCTCACTCCACGTCGGCTTTGTCGTGCCCGTGTCGGTTTTGCTGGTGTTGGTGGTCTCGTCACCACCGCCACCGATCCGCGTCACATTCTCGCGCTCGCGGGTGTTGGGAGGTGTGACGACCTTTTCCTCCTGCTCGACGTTCGCACCGACCTCGCTGGGCGACTGGAACGTCGGCATGCCTGCGCCGGCGGAGCTCGCCGTGGTCCCGTAGCTGTTCAGGACCTGCATGTTGTGGGAGTTGACCTGCTGGCTCTGCTCGACCGCGTCGTCGTAGTCGGTGTCCCACGGAAGCGCATCGTTGTACCAGGGCTTGTCCGGCACGTCGACGGGCTTCTGCACGCTGCCCTTGGCCTCGCGGAACGCGCGGCTGATCTCGGCCGTGTTGTCGCCTGCCGTCGTCGCGCTGGTGCCGGCGGTTTCCGACCAACTCGCCAGCGGCGTGGTCGAGGACCGCGCCTGATCACCCGCCGCACCTTCCCAGGCCGCGCCTGACGCCCGGACCGCCTGGTTGATCAGGTCACTGACCTCGACCTGACCCTGCGCGATGGTTCCCCACGTTTCCAGACTGCTGTCGGTGGTCTGCTCGGGCCCCTTGCCCTCGTGGAACCAGCCGTAGATCTTGTTGGCGCCCATGCCCATCTGAAGGAGCGCGAAGCCCAACACGTCCGTGTCAAGGTCACCGGCCATGTCCCTACCCCTTCAGGTTTTCGACAACCGTCTTGGCGATCGCGCCGGTAACAGAGCACGGTTTCGTGTACTCGGGCAGCTTCTCGTCGTTCACGTGGACCTGCACGAGGAAACCCTCGCCCTTGGCCACACCGACGCCGGTGGTGCATGAGCCGCTCTTGAGGTCTGTGCCACTGCCGTTGAACCCGGGGTAGCCCGCGACCTCGATCTCCTCGAACTCGGCGAACCCTTCCCGGTTCTTGTAATAGTTGTCGATACCGCTGGTGCCTTCGAGAATGGTGGCGCTGAAGCTTGTGCCGAGGACGCGGTCCTGCGGACGCCATTGGCACGTCTTGCCCGCGGCGGAGTCTTTGACCTCGCCGGGCTTGGTGACCGTACGGGCGGCCAGTTGGTCGGCCTTGAGCAGTTCGCACGGACCGAACTTGGAAAGATCCAGCTCAGGCCCGGTGATGGGCGGCACCCCGCTGCCATCCGCCTCCGACGACGAGGTGCTCGCCGCGCCGGTTGTCGTGCCAGGGACCGTCGTTGCCGGGGTAGCGGTGCCGCCGGTCGACGTGCAGGCCGAAACGACCGCGACCACGGAGATGACTGCCAGTACTGCTCGCCTCACGACTGATTCCCCTCGCCTTTGAAGGCGTCGGCGGTTGCCTGGTCCTGGTTCTTGTAGTTCTCCAGGGATGCCTGGATGTTAAGGATGGTGTTCGTGAGCGCCTTGTAGGCTTCTTTGTTCGCCCACTTGTACCCGCCCACGTCCTCTCCGGCGGACCGACGGATGGCCAACGTGGCGGAGCCGCTGTACGGGTCTTTGCCGGGTGATTGGACGCCGACAAGGCGCTCGGCCGCATCCATGAGCCCTTGGAGCTTATCGCGGGCCTCGATCAGGCCGTCGATCAGCTTCTGGGCCTGCTGGGGATCGACGCTGAACTTCGTCTGACTCGCCACCAGACCGGCCCCCGCCGGTCCACTGGCGACCGTGTCGGCCACGAACCCGATCTGCTTCGCGCCCACGCCGATCTCGGCGTCGAACATTGCCGTGCTCCCCTCACGCCGAACTACCCGAAATGATGATGGCACAAGGTCTCTGCCCCGTTGGGGCTATCGGGTCGGTTACTCCTTGTGGGGGATGGACGTCCGATCCGTTCAAGACCGCCGGTCCACGACGCGCCTACCGTTGACGCATGATCGAAGCAGCTCGTTCCTTCCTTTGGCACAACGCCCGCGTCCTGGAGCAGCGGCGGTTCCTGTACCTGTTCGACGGTGGGCCGGCGGCGCCCGTCACGGCGGCGGTCGTGGCTTACCGGAACGATGACGGCGGGTTCGGGCACGCCCTGGAGCCCGACGGGCGTGGGCCGACCAGTCAGCCCTTGCACACGTACACCGCGCTGTCCCTGCTGCACGAGGTGGGTGTGACCGACTACGCCGAGCAGGCGTGTGGCTTCCTGACCACGATCACCAACCCGGACGGCGGCGTGCCGAACTGCCTTGCCACCGCACGTGACCACCCGCGGGCGCCTTGGTGGCAGGTGTCCGACGACAGTGACCTGCTCATGACGGCACTGCTGGCGAGCGTCCTGCACAAGGCCGGCGTCGAGCACCCCTGGCGGGACCGCGCCACCGACTTCTGCTGGCAGCGCATCGACGACCTGGCCAAGTCGCACCCCTACGAGATCGGCGCCTGCGTCCAGTTCCTCGACCACGTGACCGACCGGCCGAGGGCCGAGCAGCAGGCGGAACGGCTCGGGGCGCTGGTGCGCGAGCAAGGGCTGGTCGACCTCGGTGACGGGCAGGCCCCCGAGGGGTACGCGGCGGGGGAGACGCACAAGCCGCACAACTACGCCTCGACGCCGGACAGCCTGGCCCGGAAGTGGTTCAGCGACGACGAGATGAGCCGGGACCTCGACGCGCTCGCCGCACAACAGCAGGACGACGGCGGGTGGACGTTCCCGTGGCCCGCGTGGACCCCGGTGACCACTTACGAGTGGCGGCCGGTCGTCACGATCGAGGCGTTGCTGACTCTGCGCGCCTACGGCCGGATCAGCTGACCCAGCGGCACGCCCGCCAGTTCGCGCACTTCACGGGACAGGTGCGCCTGGTCCGAGTACCCGGTTCGGTGGGCGACGTCGGCGAACGGCACGCCCGCCCACGCCAACTTGACCGCCCGGTCGAACCGCAGCACCCGGTGCAGCACCTTGGGGCCGTAGCCGAACGCGGCCAGGCTGCGCCGGTGCAGCTGCCGGGCGCTGAGCCCCAACGACCAGGCCAGCTCGCCCACGCTGGACGACGACACGGCCGACGCGATCGCACCGACCGCCGGGTCCGGCGGCGTCTCCCGCAACCGCTCCAACGCGGCCGACGCGAGCACCGAACACGGGTCGTCCGCCGACCCCAGGTCGTCCTCCAGCCGGGCGGACGGCCCCCACAACGCTGCCAACGGAACCCGCTGGTCACGGAGCTCGACCGCGGGCACACCGAACGCCAAGGGCCCCACGCCGGGCCCGAAACGGACACCGAACAACGTCCCCGACACCCGGGTGACGTGCCCGACCGTGTCCGGCCCGGCCACGAACACCTCGCCGGTGGTGGCCGAGTAGATGATGTCCGTGCACCCGTCCGGCACGACCCGCCCCACGGCGGGCGACGACGTGGTCCGCTGCCACACGCAGGCCAGACCGGGGAACGGGCGTTCCGCGTACACCTGACCGATGGTAGTGGCGGGCCGCGCGGGAGGAGGCGTCTCGTCCGCGCGGCCCGCCACGAGCACTTACCCGAACCGGATCCAGTTCAGGCTCACGTACGGCGCGGGCTGGCCGCTGGTGAACGTCACGTACACGTCGTGCGTCCCGGTGATCCCCGAGATGTTCGCGGGCACCGTGCGCCAGCTCTGCCAGCCGCCGGTGTTGGCGATGGCGAAGCTGCCGACAGGCGCGGCGGTCGGGCTGTCGAGCCGCACTTCGACCAGGCCGCTCACCCCTCCCGACGCCCCGGACGCGGCCCGTGCGACGAACTGCGTTGCGGTGCGGGAGCCGAATCTGACGCCGGAGAACCGCAGCGAGTTGCCGTTGCGCAGCTGTGCCACCGCCTGTCCGCCCTCGGCCGCCTCGATGACGCCGCCGGACCGTGACGTCGCCTGCTCGGCCTGGATGTCGCTGAACGCGTCCCAGCCGCTCCCACCAGGCGGGTTGGTGGTCGTGGTCGTCGGCTGGGTACCGCCGCCGGCCGACCACACCGCCACGTAGTCCACCAGCATCGAGTGACCCGGCACGGTCGCCGCGGTCGGCGTGCCGTGGCCCGCCACGCCGTTGGGGAACGCGCCGCCGATGGCCAGGTTCAGCAGCAGGAAGTAGCCCGCGTGGCTGGTCATGTTGTTCCACGTGGTCGCGTCGAACTGGCTCTGGTTGACGCTGTGGAACTGCTGCCCGTCCACGTACCAGCGGAAAGCCTTGGGCGAGGAGCTCTCGTCCCACTCGAACCGGTAGGTGTGGAACGCCGACTGGCAGGAAGCGCCGGGGCACGTCCGGCTCGCGCCGAGGCCGTTCGTCTCGTTGCACGGCCCACCGGGGTTCACGCCGCAGTGCAGCACGCCCCACACCGAGTTGATGCCGTTGACGTTCTCCATGATGTCGAACTCGCCGATGGCGGGCCAGTTCCAGTAGTTGCCGCGGTAGGGCGAGCCGAGCGCCCAGAACGCGGGCCAGTAGCCGAGCGCGGCCTGACCGGTGACGTTGGGCATCTGGACCCGGCCCTCGATGGCGAGCTTGCCACCCGCCGGCGGCTTGAAGTTCGCCCGCTGGGTCTCGATACGGGCGGACGTCCAGTTGCCCCCGCCATCGCGCAGGGCGGTGATCCGCAGGTTGCCCGCGCCGTCGAGCTTGATGTTGTTCGTGCTGTTGGTGTAGTTCTGGATCTCGCCGGTGCCCCAGTTGCCTGGGCCGCCGGGGTAGCCGTGGCCGAGGTCGATGATCCAGTTCGAGGACGACGGCAGGGTGTTCGCGGCGCCGTTGAAGTCGTCGCTCCACTGGAGCGTCCAGCCCGGTGGGGTCGGCGGCACGGCCGCGTCGGCCATCGTGGCGACGACCGCGAGCGGCACGGCGGTGATCAGGGCGGCGGCGGTGACGAGTACTCGTCTGGTCCGGCTGAACTCCATGAGCGGTGACCTCCATGTCACTGTTCCTGGTTCGGCACGGCAACAAATTGCCTCACCTCATGAGAGCGCTCTCATCGTGATCCTTCAAGCGACCGAACGGCCCAAAAGCCCCTACTTGGCGTCCGCGTAGCTGTCCACCGGCACCGCCTTGAGCGGGAAGCGGACCGGTGTCGAGCCGAACACCAGCCGGGACGCCTCCTCGCCCGCCGCCGTCACCTCCGCGCACACCACCTCGGCCAACTCCTCCGGGCAGTGCACCAGCACCTCGTCGTGCTGGAAGAACACCAGGTGAGAGCCCTTCGCCGACTGGTGCAACCGCCGCCGCAACGCGCCCAGCAACACCGCCGTCCAGTCCGCCGCGCTGGCCTGCACCACGAAGTTGCGGGTGAACCGGCCCCAGTCCCGTGACGCCCGCCGCGACCGGCGCAACGCGTCCTCGCCGACGTCCGTGTCACCGGTGGCCTCGCGCCACGCTTCGGACGGCGGCGGGCTCGTCCGACCCAGCCGGGACCGCACCATCCGACCCTGCTCACCCGCCAACGCGGCGGCCTCCACGTACCCGACGGCCTCGGGGAACTTGCGGCGCAGCACCACCATCGCCGGACCCGCCTCGCCACCCGTGCCGCCGTACATGGCGGACAGCATCGCGAGCTTCGCCCGACCCCGGTCGCCGTCGAACGCCTCGTCGGCCAGCGTCGTGTACAGGTCGTCGTCCCCGGAGACCTCGGTGAACCGGCGGTCGTTCGACAACGCCGCCAGCACGCGCGGCTCCAGCTGGGCCGCGTCCGCCGCCACCAGCTTCCACCCCGGATCGGCACGCACCGCCGTGCGCAGCGTGCGCGGGATCTGCAAGGCCGCGCCGCCACGCGTCGCCCACCGCCCGGACACCACGCCGCCCACCACGTAGTCCGGCCGGAATCTGCCCTCCGCCACCCACGAGTCCAACCAGGACCAACCGTGCGCCACCCACAACCGGGCCAGTTCCTTGTACTCCAGCAGCGGTTCGACAGCCGGGTGGTCCACCTGCTTGAGCACCCACGCCCGCGCCGACGGGACGTCGATGCCCTCCCGCGCGAACGCCCGCACGATGCCCGGCGGGTGGTCCGGGTTGACCTGCTTCCCGCCGAACGCCGCCGTGATCCGGTCCGCCAACTCCGCGAGCTTCCGGGGCCGCGCGCCGTTGGCCGGACGCGGGCCGAGCGTGTCCACCAGCAGCTTCTCGTGCACGTCCGCCCGCCAAGGCAGGCCGAAGTGGGTCATCTCGGCGGCGGCCAGCGCGCTCGCAGCCTCGGCCGCGAACAGCAACCGGAGCTGGTCGGCGTGGCCGAGCGTCGCCACCACCCGCTGCTGCTCGGCGTGCACCGCGATCACCGCGTCGAGCGGGTCGGCGTCACCGGGCAGCCGTTCCTGCTCGGGTTCGAACAGGGTCGGCTGGGTGTCCCGCTTACGTGGGCCATGGTCGTCCGGCACGGGCAGGCCGCGCAGTCGGGCTATCGCCGCACCCAGACCGCGCGGCTCGCTGTGCCTGCCCTGGTAGGACAGCACCAGGTACTCGGCGTGCGCCAAGTCCTGACACCGCTCCACCCGGACGCTGCGCGCCAGCAGCGCGGGATAGACCTCGTTCGTCTCCGCCCACAGCCACCGGGGTCTGTGCCGAGCCTCCAAATCGGACACGGCCGCCGCCAGATCCGAAGTCTCGACCACCGGCCCCTCGGGCACCCCGGCGTCGGGGAGCACGCGCAACCGACCCCCGTTCTCCGCGTGCGTGACCAGGGCGATGAGCATGCCCCTGATTGTGCAAGGCACCACCGACAATTCCGCGCGGCGACCGGGCACGCCGGAATTGTCGGACGCCGCTGATACGTTCCCGGTGAGCTTGGACGGGGTCAGGACGAGGGAGGACATCAGTGGCAGAGGTGGCGCTGCGGCCGATCGAGGATGCGGACCTCGACGCGCTGTTCGACCAGATGCGTGACCCGGAGTCGGTTCGGATGGCCGCCTTCACCGCCAAGGATCCCGACGATCGCGGAGCCTTCGACACCCACATGTCGAAGGTGCGGGCCGCTCACGACACCACTCTGCGCGCGGTGACCCTCGACGGGCGCCTCGTCGGCAGCATCTCCAGCTTCGTCATGGAAGGCGACACCGAGATCACCTACTGGATCGACCGCGCGGTCTGGGGCCAAGGCGTCGCCGGCCGAGCCCTGGCCCTGTTGCTCGACAGGGTCAGGGTCCGGCCTCTGCACGCCCGCGCAGCCAGTGACAACCTCGGATCGATCAGGGTCCTGCGAAGAGCGGGCTTCACGATCATCGGCACCGAGACCGCCTACGCACCGGCCCGGAACGCGGAAATCGAGGAAACCATCCTGCGTCTCGACTAGCGCGCTAGCTCGTGGTGATCAGGGAACGCAGGAAGAAGGCCACGTTCGCCGGACGCTCGGCCAGCCGCCGCATGAAGTAGCCGTACCACTCGTTCCCGTACGGCACGTACACGCGCATCCGGTTGCCCGCCGCGGCGATGCGGCGCTGTTCGTCCGGCCGGATGCCGTACAGCATCTGGTACTCGTAGCTGTCCGGCGAACGGTCGCCGGCCAGGTCGCCGGCCACCTTGATCATCCGGGGGTCGTGCGTGGCGACCATCGGGTAGCCCTCGCCCGCCATCAGGACCTTCAGACAGCGCACGTAGGACCGGTCGACGTCCCCCTTGTCCTGGAACGCCACCGACGCGGGCTCCTTGTAGGCGCCCTTGCACAGCCGCACCCGTGAACCGGCGTGCGCCAGGTCCCGGCAGTCCTGCTCGGTCCGCTTCAGGTACGACTGCACCACCGCGCCCACCCACGGGAAGTCCACCCGCAGCTCACCCAGGATGCCCAACGTCGAGTTGGTCGTCGTGTGGTCCTCCATGTCGAGGGTCACCGTGGTGCCGACCGCGCCCGCCGCCACGCAGATCCGCCGCGCGTTCTCCAACGCGATCTTCTCGCCGTCGGAAGGCAGCGTCTGGCCCACCGCGGACAGCTTCACCGACACCTCGGCCCGCCCGGTGTGCCCGGCCAGTTCAAGGCGTCGCAGCAGGTCCAGGTACGCCTCGACGGTGGCCGTGGCCTGTGCCGCGTCACGGGTGTCCTCGCCGAGGTGGTCGAGCGTGACGTGCCGGCCGTCGGCCACTACCTCGCCGGTGGTGGCGACGGCCGCGTCCACGTCGTCACCGGAGATGAAGCGCCGGACGACCGGTCGGGTCAGCGGCGTGCGTTCGACCAGCCCGCGGATCGCCCCGGAGCGCGAGGCGGCGAGCAGTGTTGACCTCAGCATGATCACCCCTGGTGCGGGTAGCGGTAAGAGGTCGGAGCCGTGAAGGTCTCCTTGATCGAACGCGGGCTGACCCAGCGCAGCAGGTTGTGCACCGAGCCGGCCTTGTCGTTCGTGCCCGACGCGCGCCCGCCGCCGAACGGCTGCTGGCCCACGACCGCACCGGTCGGCTTGTCGTTGACGTAGAAGTTGCCCGCGGCGAACCGCAGTTCGTTCTGCGCGTGCGCGACGGCCGCCCGGTCCTGGGCGATGATCGCACCGGTCAACGCGTACGGCGCGGCGCTCTCCATCTGCCGCAGCACGGTGTCGTAGTCGGCGTCGTCGTACACGTGCACCGCGAGCACCGGCCCGAAGTACTCCGTGGTGAACACCTCGTGCGACGGGTTGCTGCCCAGCAGCACGGTCGGCCGCACGAAGTAGCCCTCGGAGTCGTCCGCCGTGCCACCGGCCACGACTTCCAGCTGGTCGTCGTCACGGGCGGCCTGGAGGACGCCGGACAGCTTGTCGAACGAACGCCGGTCGATCACCGCGCCCATGAAGTTCGACAGGTCCGTGACGTCACCCATGGTCAGGGACTCGACGTCGGCCAGGAAGTCGTCCTTCATCCGGTTCCACACCGAGCGCGGCACGTAGGCGCGGGACGCGGCGGAGCACTTCTGGCCCTGGTACTCGAACGCGCCGCGGACCAGCGCCGTGCGCAGCACGTCCACGTCGGCCGACGGGTGCGCGAGCACGAAGTCCTTGCCGCCGGTCTCGCCCACGATCCGCGGGTACGACCGGTAGCCCGCGATGTTCGTGCCGACCTGGCCCCACAAGTGCTGGAACGTCCGGGTCGAGCCGGTGAAGTGGATGCCCGCCAGGTCGGGGTCGGCCAGCGCGACCTCGGACACGGCCAGCCCGTCACCGGGCAGCAGGTTGATCACGCCGGGCGGCAGGCCCGCCTCTTCCAGCAGCCGCATGGTGTGGTGCGCGGCGAGGGACTGCGTCGGCGACGGCTTCCACAGCACGACGTTGCCCATCAGGGCGGGCGCGGTGGGCAGGTTGCCCGCGATGGCGGTGAAGTTGAACGGCGTGATCGCGTAGACGAAACCCTCCAGCGGACGGTGGTCCGTGCGGTTCCACACGCCGGGGGAGGACTGCGGCTGTTCGGCGAGGAGCTTTCGGCCGAACGAGACGTTGAAGCGCCAGAAGTCGATCAGCTCGCAGGCGGCGTCGATCTCGGCCTGCACCGCGGTCTTGGACTGGCCGAGCATGGTGGCCGCGTTGACCGTCTGCCGCCACTTGGTCGAGAGCAGCTCGGCGGCCCTGAGCAGGATCGCCGCGCGGTCGTCGTAGGACATGGCACGCCAGCCGGGCGCGGCCTGCTTGGCGGCGTCGATGGCGTCACGGGTGTCCTGCTGCGTGGCGCCGTGCAGGGTGCCGAGGACGGCACGGTGGTTGTGCGGCTGCACGACGTCGTAGCGCTCGCCACCGCCGACCCGCTGCTCCCCGCCGATGGTGAGGGTCAGTTCGGTGGGCTCCTTGGCCAGTTCGGCCAGCCTCGCCTGGAGCTGCGCGCGTTCCGGGGTGCCGGGTGCGTAGCCGAGGACGGGCTCGTTCACCGGTGCGGGGACCGTGGTCACGGCATCCACAAGCAGCTCCTAACGCCACGGGGTTGGTAGCCCAACGGTAGGACTTCCAACCATGTCTCCTGTTGTCCGGACGTCTAGGCTTGACCCTCCGCCGTTGTACGAATGGACAAAGAGTTGAGCCTTCGGCAGGTTTTGATCGCCCTCGGCGACCCGCTGGTCGAAGTGCAGGTGGCGCCGCACGGGCTGGAGGCCGACGTCCTGGACGTGGTCATCCTCGACCCCGACGATACGCCGGACGTGCGTCCCGGTGACCTCGCGTTGATCATCGGCGCGCGCGGTCGGGCCGCGTCGCCGCTGGTCAGGGCGGCGGCGGCCGGGGGAGCGGTGGCGGTGGCCGTCAAGCTCGACGCGCCTTCGCCGGTGCTGCGGCAGGCGGCGGCGGACGCGGGCGTGGCACTGCTCGCGGTGCGCCCCGAAGTCCGCTGGGAACACCTCGAAGCGCTCGCCAGGGGCGTCGTCCAGAACGCCCGCGTGACGGCCGACGCGGGCGCCGGTGAAGTCCTCGGCGACCTGTTCGGCCTCGCCCAGACCATCGCCTCGCTCACCGGCGGCATCGTCAGCATCGAGGACACCGCCAGCCGCGTGCTCGCCTACTCCCGTTCCACCGACGAGGTGGACGAACTCCGCCGACTCTCCATCCTCGGCCGCCAAGGGCCTGAGCCGTACCTCAAGATGCTCCGCGAATGGGGCGTCTACCAGCGGCTGAGGTCCGGCGAGGAGGTCGTCCGCATCGACGAGCGCCCCGAGTTGGGCATCCGCCGCCGCATCGCGGTCGGCATCCACGCGGGCACGCAGCCGCTCGGCACGATCTGGGTCCAGGAAGGCGCCACACCGCTCGCCGAACAGGCCGAACGCGCTCTTCTCGGAGCCGCCCGCGTCACCGCCCTGCACCTCGTGCAGCAGCGGGAACCCGCGGCGGCGTTCCGGGAGAACCTGCTCGCGTCCCTGCTCGACGGCCGGATGGACGCCGAGGCGATCGCCGAGCAGATCGGCGCCGACCCGGAGAAGCCCGCCGCCGTCGTGGTGTTCGCGCTGCGCGGCCAGGAGCACAGCGACCGCACCCAGCACGAGCTGCGCCGGGCCGAGATGACCAGCCTGATCTCCGTGCACGCCGCCGCGTACCGGCGCAGCGCCCTGGTCAGCCAGCAGAGCGGTCGCACGTACGCGCTGCTGACCGACCTGCCGCCGAAAGCGCCGCTGCTCACGCTGACCAGGGAGATCGTGGCCGCCGCCCGCAAGCACATGGGCCTGCGGGTGCAGGGCGCCATCGGCTCCACGGTCCCCACAGTGGACGAGGTGATGATCTCCCGGGACGAGGCCGACCGCGTCCTCGACGCCATGTCCCGCGACCTCGACGCCGACGTGGCGACCCTCGCGGACGTCCGGTCCCGGGTCTTGATCAGCGAAACGCTCGCCCTGCTGGCCGAGCACCCCGAGATCCGCGATCCGCGGCTCGCCCTGCTGGATGTGGAACTGGCGCGTTCCCTATTGACCTACTTGGACGAATTTGGTGATGTGAGACGCGCAGCCGAAAAGTTGCACGTTCATCCGAACACCCTGCGATACCGTGTCCGACGTGCGGCGGAGGTCGGTGGCTTCACCCTGGACGATCCGCTTCTCCGGTTGTTCGCCCAGTTGCAACTAAGGCTGGCCTGAGGCTGCGCCGCATCGCGCCGTACTCTCCGAGAGTGAGCACCCAAGCCCGCGGCAGCGACTTCGCTGAATTGTCCAGGTTGGTCAAGCAGCAAGGTCTGCTCGACCGGCGCATCGGTTTCTACATCACGTTCCTGGTCGGCCTCATCGCCGCCCTAGGGCTCACCGTGGCCGGCATGGTGCTGGTCGGCGACTCGTGGTGGCAGCTTTTGCTCGCCGTCGTGCTCGCCGTCGTCTTCACCCAGATCGCGTTCCTCGGTCACGACGCAGGCCACCGGCAGATGTTCGCCAGCGGCAAGGCCAACTACATGACCGGCCTGCTCCTGGGGAACCTCGGCGTCGGCGTCGGCATCGGCTGGTGGATGGGCAAGCACAGCCGCCACCACGCCAACCCCAACCACGAGGACGACGACCCGGACGTCGACATCTCCGTGCTCGCGTTCAGCGCCGAACAGGCGCAGAACAAGCGCGGCTTCTTCCGGCTCATCGTCAAGCACCAGGCGTTCCTGTTCTTCCCGCTGCTGCTGCTCGAAGGCCTCAGCCTGCACATCATCAGCACGTCCGCCGCGGTGCGCCGCGAGGTCAAGGGCTGGAAGCTGGAGCTCGTCCTCCTGGCCGTCCACGCCATCGGCTACCTGACCCTCATCTTCATGGTGATGTCCCCGCTGAAGGCGCTCGCGTTCATCGCGGTGCACCAGGGCCTGTTCGGCCTCTACATGGGCATCTCGTTCGCGCCCAACCACAAGGGCATGCCGGTGCTCCAGGCCGGCCACCAGCTCGACTTCCTCCGCAAGCAGGTGCTGACCTCCCGCAACGTCAAGGGCGGCGTGTTCACCGACTTCCTGCTGGGCGGCCTGAACTACCAGATCGAGCACCACCTGTTCCCGAGCATGCCGCGGCCGAACCTGCGCCACTCGCAGGCTCTGATCCGCGACTTCTGCCAGCGCCAGTCGGTGTCCTACGCCGAATGCGGCCTGTTCAGGTCGTACGGGTACGTGCTCCAGTACCTGCACGAGGCGGGAGCTGAACTGCGCGATACAGGAAAGCTCGCTCCAGCAGGGTCCAGGTAGTCGTCGTCACGAGGTAGACCCCGGCCGCCAGGGGCAACACGGCGGCGATGAAAACGGTGCCGAACGGCAGGAGCCGCAGCAGCCTTGCGAAAGGCGGCTGCGGCCCTCCGTTTTTCAGGGCAACCGCCGCCTGCCACCGCGAGGTCGCGTACGCCACCCCGGTGAGCACGGCGAACAGGGCGAGGAACACGGGCGTGTGCGCCCACACGCCGAACCAGTGCGTGCCCAGCGGAACGCCGAGCAGCGTGCCGTCCAGCAGCGGGTTCGGCGTGGTGACCAGCCGGTACATCACCATGAAGAACGGCACCTGGACCAGCGCGGGCAGGCAGCCCGCGAGCATCGAGGTGCCGTTCGACCGGTACAGCTCCAGTGACTTCTCCTGGAGCTTGACCTTGTCCTTGCCGTACTTCTCGGTGAGCTTGCGGATCTCGGGCGCCAACGCGGCGCGGGCTTTCTCACCGCGCACGGCGGCGCGGCTGAGCGGGTGCATGAGCAGTCGGACGACGACGGTGAAGGCGACGATGGCCAGGGCGGGCGTGGCGAACCCGGCCAGGGCTGAGCCCAAAGCGTGGAACAAGGGGAGAACTCCGTCCTCAGAGCAAGCGGAACAAGGGCCTCAGGAGCTGAGGCCGAGTCCGGGTGCTCGGGGACGGGGACGGCCCGCCGCGTCGGGGTCGCGCAACCGCAGGAACGCGGCGCGGAGTGACTTCTCGCGGATCGAGAGGGACCGCACCCACGCGGGAGCGGCCCGCACCACCGGGGTGGCGGTGAGGAGCAGCACGACCAGCGCCACGGCCGTCACGGCGGCCAGCAGCTCGGTGGGCGTGGTGAGCACGGTGAGCGCGTAGAGCGCGGGCAGGTACAGCGCGAGCAGCAACCGCAGCCTGGCCATACCCACCTCCCCGTCTCAGGTCACTCTACCCACGAGCGCGGGCCTCGAAGGGTGGTCATAGCGCACCGTCACATCGGCTTCCGGCTCGTACGAGGCGTACGCGGGCAGCGTCCACCGCCACTCGTTCGGCAGTTGCCGTTCGAGCGCGCCCGAGGAGAGCCACAGGTGCACGGTCAGCTCGGCGGGCAGCCACTTGTCCAGCAGCATCGTGCCGTCCAGCAGCAGCACGCCACCCGCGCCGAGCGTGACGTAGTCGGCCCGGTGCGCCCGGTCCGTCGCCGCGTTCCACAACGCCGGCAGCACCCGTCCGGACCCGCCGGGGTCGAGCGGTTCCAGCACTTCGCGGACCAACCCGCCGACGTCCAGCCAGGAGTCGCGGAACGAGTCCGGGTCCTCGTGGCCGTACTCCAGCCGCACGGACGCGGGCCGCAGGAAGTCCTGGGCCGACACCCGCAGCACCGGCCGCCCCAACGCGCGCAGCGGCTCCACCAGGGCGTCCGCCAGCTCGCCGGGTCTGGTGGGCAGCGCGCCGTCGACCAGCACCCGAGCCCACGTCGTGCGCGGCAACGCGTCGATCCGCCCGACCAGCTCGTCCACGAGGGTCCGCGGCGTCAGGGGCACGACCTTCACGGCAGCGGGTAGTCCTCCCAGCCGTCCGGCAGCACCGGCACCGGCCAGTCCGGGTCCGGTTCCCACTCCGCCCACTTCGGGTCCCACCAGGTCGTCCTGGCGGTCAGCATGGCCTCGATCTCCTTGGCGGTGCGCTGGATCGCCTCGGCCTCGGCGGCGTCGTACTTGCCGTCGGCGACCATCTCCTCGAACTCGTCGCGGTCCAGTTCCCGCCAGTCGCCGTCGACCGGCACCCAGAAGTCCAGCGCGTGGTCGAGCGTGTCGAAGCCGCGTGCGGTGCGGCGGAACGGGGCCTGGAGGTTGAGGTAGAAGCCCGCGAACCGGCGTTCCTCGCCCTGCCAGTACAGGTCGACCGAGTAGGCGTCGCCGGGACGGTGGAGTTGCAGCTTGCCGATGCCGGTCCAGCGCGTGCGGCCCAACTCCTGCCAGTGGTGGGCACGCGGGTGCGGGAAGAAACCGAACTCGGCGCCCGGCGCGGTGAACACGCCGAGCAGGTCCGGTCCGTCCTGCACCACCCGGGTCGGCGTCACCACCCACGGCTCGCCGTGCAGCACCTCGCGGCGCAACGCCACGTCCCCCGGTCGGAAGTACCCCATGGTGCCCCAGGTTAGGCCGGCGCTCGGTGCCGGAAGATCGCGGCGCTGCCGGATGTCAACCCCCGAGCGCGGATCAGGCGAGCGCACGCCGCAGGCGGGTGAGTGCGACCTCGCGGCGCGGGTCCGTGCGGGGTAGCAGCCGGGCCAGGCGTTCCAGCACGGTCGCGTCCTCGGACACCAGCGCGAACGCCCACAGCGCCTCGACGTCACCGTGTTCGAGCACGCCCGAGCGCAGCGCCGCGGCCAGCTCCTCCCGTTCCGCGCACACCACCGGCGCCTCGGACCGGGGGAGCAGCTCACCCCGGTACGCCGCCGCAGCCGTTCCGACGTCACCCGCGCGCAGTGCCTCACGCACCGCCAGGAAGTCACCGCGCACGTCGGCCGACAGCCGGTACGGCCTGGTCAGCAGCACCCCGCCCAACTGCGCGCGCAGCCGGTGCAGCTCGGCCCGCACGGTCGTCGGGTTGCCGCGCTCGCCGTAGAGGTGCAGCGCCAACTGCTCGGCCGTCAGCCCACGCGGGTGCAGCGCCAACGCCGTCAACAGCTCCGCGTGCCGCAACGACAGCGGCAACGCGCGTCCGTCCAGCGAGCCGGTCGAACCGGCCAGGAACCGCAGCGACAGCACGGGTCTTCGCGCGCTCCGTCGAGGCACCCGGAGCAGATACCCCTCGTCCAACGGCTCCAGGAACGCTTCACGTCCGTCGGCCAGCCGCACGTGGTCGTTCGTCACGTCCACGCGCGAGGTCAGCAGGCCGTGCGGTTCGGCGGCCAGCACCCGGCCGCTCGGGCTCAGCAACGCGCCCGGCTCGCCGCGCAGGCCGATCAGGTGCCGCATGTTCGCCGACCGCAGCCGCTCGTCCCGGGCTGCCAGCCGCACCTGCAACTGGCTCTCGGCCAACCGTGCGGCGGCCGACACCAGCGCTGTCATCACCGGGTGCGTGCTGCTCAACGGCCCGCTCACGTCCACCACACCGATCGTGCGGCCGGTGTCCGGGTCGTGCACCGGGCTCGCCGTGCACGTCCAGGCGTGATAGGTCCGCACCAGGTGCTCGGCGGAGTGCACGGTCACGGGCTGGTCCACGGCCAGCGCGGTGCCCATCCCGTTCGTGCCGATCGCCGCCTCGGTCCAGGACGCGCCTTCGCTGAGCCGAACCCGTTCGGCCCGGCCGCGCACGGAGGTCGAGCCCTCGCACCACAGCACGGTGCCGTCCGCGTCGGCGACGATCATGATGTGCTCGGCGTCGTCGGCGATGCTCACGAGCGTGTCGCGCAGCACCGGCAACGCCGCCGCGAGCGGGTGCGCGCCGCGCAGGTCGGCGACCTCGTCCGGCTCGAGCACCATGGGCGCCTCGTGCCGGTCCGGGTCGACCAGGGCGGCCAGCGACCGCCGCCACGACTCCACGATCAGCTCACGCGCACCGCGTGTCCGTCCCCCGCTCAGCACCACGTCGCGCGCGTGCGCGAGCCGTCGCGGGTCCGGTTTCATGGGCGCCTCCCGGACCAGGATGACCCGACCCGTCCGGTCGCGGCAAGCTGACCGCTCGTCTGTTCGGGTGCAACGCGACTGCAACGTGCCGACGTCCACTCTGCTCCCACGACGAACGCGACCACCCGGGAGGGGGAACATGGCGAGGTACGCGGCGCCCGGTGACAAGGGCAGCGTGGTGTCGTACCGGGACAGGTACGACCACTTCATCGGCGGGGACTACGTGCCGCCCGCGAAGGGCGGGTACTTCGCCGACCACACCCCGGTCACCGGCGAGGTGTTCACCGAGATCGCCCGCGGCACCGCCGAGGACGTCGACCGGGCGTTGGACGCGGCACACGGCGCGGCGCGCGGCTGGGAGCGCACGTCGGTCGCCGAACGCGCGACCGTGCTGAACGAGATCGCCGACCGGATCGAGGACCACCTCGAAGCCCTGGCCGTGGCCGAGACCTGGGACAACGGCACCCCCGTCGGCGAGACGCTGGCCGCCGAACTGCCGCTCGCGGTCGACCACTTCCGCTACTTCGCGGGCGTGATCCGGGCGCAGGAGGGCGCCATCACCCAACTCGGCGGCGGCCTGGTGGCCTACCGCTTCCCCGAGCCGCTGGGCGTTGTCGGCGAGGTCGTCCCGTCGCACCGGCCGCTGCTCACCGCCGCCGGTCGGCTCGCGCCCGCGTTGGCCGCCGGCAACACCGTGGTGCTCAAGCCCGCCGAGCAGACCCCGGCGTCGATCCACGTGCTCGTGGGCCTGATCGCCGACCTGCTGCCGCCCGGCGTGGTCAACATCGTGAACGGCCTCACCGGCGGGCCGGCCACCTCGGACCGGTGCCCGAACATCTTCTTCGCCGACGTGGCCGCGCGTCCCGACTCGTTCTACGCCAAGGCGTTGCGGGGCTGCACCACGTTCGCCGTCGACCGCGCGCTGGTGCAGACCCGGGTGTACGACCGGTTCCTCGCCGACGTCACGGAGGGCGTCAGGGCGGCGAAGCTGGGTCACCCGCTCGACACCGCGACCACGGTCGGCGCGCTGACCAGCCGTGACCAGCTGGACAAGGTCCTCGCGCAGATCGAGACCGGTCGACGGGACGCCCGGCTCGTCTGTGGCGGTGAACGCGCGGACCTCGGCGGAGAGCTGTCCGGCGGGTACTACGTCACGCCGACGATCTTCGAAGGCGACCACAAGACCCGGCTGCCCCACGACGACGTCCACGGGCCGGTCGTGTCGGTGACCGGGTTCGACGACTTCGACGACGCGGTGAAGGCTGCCAACGACACCACGCGCGGCGTCGGCGCGGGCGTGTGGTCCAGGGACGCCGGGGTGGCCGATCGCGCGGCACGGCACATCCACGCGCGCCGGGTCTGGGTGAACACCTTCCCGTCCGGTGTCGGCACCCGCCCCACGATCGACCACTACCAGCAGCCCAAGACCCTCCTGGTGGAGAACCCCTGGTGAGAGGGGGCGGTGCCACGCCCCCTCCCCCTCGGCACTACTTCCAGGGCACCTGCGGCGACGGGTAGTAGTTCACGTCCATCGCCCGCCACCGCTCGGCCTGCGCGGCCAACCGGACCTTGAACCGGTCCCAGTCGTGCGTCGACCACGGCGACCAGCCCAGCTCCGCGATCGCGGGCAGCCGCGGGAACGCCATGAACTCCAGGTCCGCGGAGTTCGTGATGGTCTCGCTCCACAGCGGAGCCTCGACCCCGCGCACCGCGTCCGCCGGCAGCCCTTCGATGTACGCGCCGGGGTTCCAGTCGTACGCGTCCTGCACGTCGGTGTACCCGGCCCAGCTCAACCCCAGCTTGGTGTCGGCGTCGTACTTCATGTCCAGGTACGCCTTGCTCGCCGGCGACAGCACGATCTCGCTGCCACGCGCGGCGGCCTCGACCATGTCCGGCGCGACAGTCTTCGTGCCCCAGAACTGCGGCACCGCCGACGCGGGCGGACCGGACTTGACGAACTCGTGCCAGCCGGTGGCGGTCTTGCCGTGCTTCGCCACCAGCGGCAGCACCTTGTCCATGAACAGGTCGAAGTCCGGGTCCGTGGTGGCGTGCGCCTCGTCGCCGCCGATGTGGAGGTACTCGCCCGGGGTGAGCGCGGCGACCTCGCGCAGCACGTCGTCCACGAACTTGTAGGTGATGTCCTTGTCGATGCAGAGCGAGCTGAAGCCGACCTCGATGCCGGTGTAGAGCGGCGGGGCGACGCCGTCGCAGTTCAGCTCCGGGTACGACGACAGCGCGGCGTTCGTGTGGCCCGGCATGTCGATCTCCGGGATCACCGTGATGTGCCGCGCGGCGGCGTACGCCACCAGGTCTTTGTACTGCTCCTGCGTGTAGTGGCCGCCCGTGCCGCCGCCGACCTCCGTGCTGCCGCCGTGCGCGGTGAGGTTCGGCCAGCTCTTGATCTCCAGCCGCCAGCCCTGGTCGTCGGTCAGGTGCAGGTGCAGCCGGTTCACCTTGTACAGCGCGATCTGGTCGATGTACCGCTTGACCTCGTCGACGGAGAAGAAGTGCCGGGCCACGTCGAGCATCGCGCCCCGGTGGGCGTAACGCGGGTAGTCGAGCACGTGGCCGCCGGGCGCCGTCCACGGTCCGGGCTGCTTGGTCCTCGCCTCCACCTTCGCGGGCAGGAGCTGCCGGAACGTCTGCACGCCCGCGAACAGGCCGGCGGCCGTCCGCGCCCGGATCAGCACGCCCCGCCGCGTCACGTCGAGTTGGTAGCCCTCCTCGCCGACGCGGGCGTCCGCGCCGACGAGCAGCAGCGAGATGTGCCGCCCGGACGCGCCCGGAACGACCGGCAGCCGGTAGCCCGTGGACGGCCGCAGCACGCCCGCCAGGTACTCGCCGACCTGCTTGGCCGCTGCCGAGCCGGGTTGGGTGTGGATCGTGGTGTCGGCGCTGAGCGTGAACGTCACGCCCGGCCGCGGGGTGGCTGTGACGGGGGCGGGCACGATGTGCTGCAACGGCGTCTCCGGAGCTGCGTGGGCGGGAGCCGCCGGACCCATCGCGCCGATGAACAGCAACGCGACGAGTGCCCAGCCGGTTCGCGGATGGCGGAACCCGCGCCGTCGGGCGCCTTCTGTGGGAAGCACTGACGTCCTCCTGGTCAGCGAAAATCACCGAGCGGCGGCTCGATTCACCGTTACAGCCGCACCAGGAGGTGTCAAGGTCCAGACCAATCAACTACAGCTTCGGCCGCCCCAGACCGCGCCAGACCGAGGGGAACCGCTCCTCGACGTACTGGGCCGCAGCCTTCTCCCGGCCGTGCAGCACGCCGAACGTGAAGCCGTTCTCGCCGTCGGCGTGGGCCTTCGCGCCGAGCTCCCGCAGCACCGGCCGCGCCACCACGCCGTCCTGGTGCTCGCCCAGCAGTTCCTGCACCGCCTTGAGCTTCTTGCGGTACTTCTTGGCCGGCTTGCCGAACCGCGGCTCGGACACCTCCACCGCGTACCGCAGCCGCTTGGCCGCCTTCCGCGCCTCGTGCAACCCGGCGTCGTCGTGCGCGCTTTCGGCACGTTTGGCCAGCCTGCGGTAGGTCTTGTCGATCAGCTCCGGCAGCACCTTCGCGGCGTTCTTGCGCGCCAACGGCGTGAACGGCGGGTCGGCGATCAGCGCGTCGACGGCGTCGAGCAGGGCGAAGTACCGATCGCTGTCCAACGCCGCCACCGCCGACTTGTGCGCGGCGGTCTCCAGCGGCGCGAAGTGCCGGGCGAGCTGCGCCTGGACCGGGCCGAGCACCAGCTCCGGGTCCAGCGCCGCCAGGCCGTCCTCGAACCGGGCCCGCAGCACCTCGAGATCACGGGCTTCGCCGAGGGTTCCCGCGAGCCACTTCAGCTCGTCGGTCAGTGCCCGGGTCTCCTCGCGCTCCACGATCGAGCCGAACGCCTGGAGCGCGCTGCGCATCCGTCGTGTCGCCACCCGCAGCTGGTGCACGGCGTCGTGCTCTTCCCGGCGCACGCGCGGGTCTTCGTGCTTCAACGCATCGGCCTGCGCCCGCAGGTAGCTCAGCACCACGTCACCGGCGGACTTGCCACCGGTCGGCGGCGGCGTGGTCGCGGGCATCCGGTCGGCCAGCAGCCGGGTCAGCTTCGCCGACGACGTGGACCGCTTGATCCCCGCGTCCGCCAGCCTGGCCTCCACCCGGTCGAGCATCTCGACGTCACCGCGTTCGCCCAGCTCCACCTCGATCTCACGCCACGTGTCGACCGGCGAGCCGTCCGCCAGGGACTGCCCGGACACCTCGTCCTCGACCACCTCGGTGATCAGCTGGCCTTTCTCGTCGACCAACTGCCAGCGCTGGCGCGTGGTCCGGATGCGTGCGACCGGCTCCAGCTCGTTGCCTCGGGCGTGCACCTGCACCAGTGAGCCGAGCTGCTTGGGCGGGCGCTTGGCCGCACGGCCCGGCGGCAACCGCACCTCTTCGCGGGTGTCCACGCCGACCGGCAGCTTCAGGTGCCAGCCCGCGTCGTCACCGCCGGTGCGGCGGCGCAGCGTCAACCCGGCCCGCGCCAACCTCAGGTCGGCGGTGTCGTAGTAGACCGCTTCCAGGTGTTGTTCCTCCGGCCCGGCGACCGCTGCCACACCCGGCAGATCGGCCAGGTGGGGCAGCGCGGTGCCACCAGGGGCCTCGTACTTGCGTTCCGTTTCGTTCACCGACCTCGACATGTACCAGACATACACCGTTTGGTCGCGGTTCAGGGGATATAACGCTGAGTAATCGGATGTTAACCTTGCCGGGGGTTTGTGTCGGCCCGTACGCGTGGACTTCCGACTTCGTCCCTGGACAGGGCCCTGCGGTGCGGTTGGCTGGCTGGCGTGCCCACAGAGAAGGAGCGGCTCGACGAGGTCGAGCCGACCGTCGCGGATCTCGTCGCCACCACCCAGGCGCTGACGGCCGATCTCGGCCGGGTGAGCGCCCGCCTGCTCGTCCTCGAACGCAGGCTGTCCGGCGCCGGTTCAGGGCCGGACGAAGACCTCGACTCGGTCGACGGCATCGCCGAGACGGTCGCCGCGCTGCGGGCCGCGTGGGATGCCGAACAGGAGCTGCTGGCCGATTCGGTCCGCGCCGACCTGCGCGCCGAGGTCGCCGAGTACGAGTCGTTGAAGGAGCAGCGGGACGCGGGCATGGCGAAGCTCTCGGCCGGCCGCATGCCGCGCTTCGAGCGCGACGCGTTGCAGCACGAGGTGCAGAACCTGGAGTGGCGGGTCACCGCGCAGGAGTCGGACGCGATGGCCGCCGCCCAGCGCCTGGCCGCCGACGAACTGGCCGCCGAGGAGCCGTGGCGCGCGCAGGCGGTGGTCGCGGGGGACAAGGCCCGGCAGGAGGTCTTGGACATCGCCCGCCGACGCCTCGAACGCGCCCTCGCCGCAGACACCCGACTGCCGCTGTGGTTCCGCGTCGGCCTGGGCGAGATCACCACCCCCGACCCGTCCCGCTGGGTGGAGGCCGCCGTCGCCCTGGTCGCCTACCGGCTCGAGTACGGCGTCACCGACCCGATCGCCCCGCTGGGCGAGGTCCCCTCGGCCTCCTCCGGCTTCGCCGCCTGGGTCCGCCGAGCCGAAGCCCACACCGACATCGTCGACCAGCTGGAGTCCCTACGCCCCTGACCCACCCCCGCGTGAGTCCTACGTTCAGAACGCGCGAGTCCTACGTTCAGGACCACCGTGTCCTACGTTCAGGACCCCCGAATTCAACACTCAGCACGTTTTGAGCATCGCGCCCAACGCGTCGCGCTCTGCCTCGTCCACGGTCAGCGCGTACAACGTCTTCACCGACACCACGGCCCGTGCGTACGTGCACCAGTACGCCTCCACCGGCGGCTTCCACTGCGCCGGGTCCTGATCGCCCTTGGACCGGTTGCTCTTCGCCGTCACGGCGATCAGCTGCAACCCGCCCAGGTCGTTGGCGAACTTCTCGCGCTGCTCGTCGGACCACTTGTCCGCACCCGACCGCCACGCCTCGGCCAACGCCACGGTGTGGTCGATGTCGAGATCGCCCGCGTCGGTGACCACGACCCCGTCGTACGCGCTGGTCCACGTGCCGGACGTGGCCTTGCACTGGCCGTCGGTCTGCACGTCCGCGCCCTGCCGCTGCAACACGAGCTCCCGCGTGTCACACGAGTTCCCGTGGCTGCTCCAGTGCGGGAAGCGGTCACGACTGTAGCCGGCCATCTTCCCCTCCGGCGCCACGGTCAACGCCCCCAGCTGCGCCATCGGATCGTCACCGGGCTCGGCCGGACCGGTCGGCGTGGTGTTCGGCGGCGGGGTGGTCGACTCCTGGTATTGCGTCAGGTAGTAGCCGATCGCGATCAAGAGGACCAGTACGACGACGCTGACCAAGGAGGTCGACCGCTTGCCGCTCATGCACCCATGATCAGCGATCACCGCCACGACCGGAACACCGGGGGCGAAATCTCCCGGAATATTCCCGATTCACGGTCGGCTGGTCAGGTACCCACCCATGGTCGTGAAGTACTCGGACGCCGCCAGCTCCGTGCCGTCCTCCGTGCGCACCCGCTTGACCAGCAAGGCGTGGTTGCGTCCACGACGTGCCTCCGCGCCCGCGACGATCGCGACGCCGTCACCCTCGCGGTAGAAGATCCGGCCGGGCGTGCCGCCGTAACGCTCCACGGACACGTCGGCCTCGACGATCTCCAGCCGCTTGCCCTGGTGGAAGCAGAACGCGCTCGGGTAGGGCGCGCACTGGGCGCGCACCAGCCGGTCCAACTCCTCGGCCGTCCACGTCCAGTCGATGCGCAGGTCCTCCTCGGCGCGCTTGTGGAAGAAGCTGGCCTTCGAACGGTCCTGCTTGGTGAAGTCCGTGCGGCCCTTGGCGATTTCGGCCAGCCCGTCCACGGTGATCGGCCCGAACAGTTCCAGGGTCTTGCGGAACAGGTCGGCGGTCGTGTCGCGCGGGCCCACCGGGACGGCGCGTTGCAGCACGATGTCACCGGCGTCCAGCGTCTCGTCCATCATGTGCGCGGTGACGCCGACCTCCTTCTCGTCGTTGATCAGGGCCCAGATCAGCGGCGAGAAACCCGCGTAGGTGGGGAGCAGCGAGTCGTGCACGTTCAGCGTGCCGTGCTTGGGCAGCGCGAAGATGTGCGGCGGGATCCAGGTGCGCCAGTTGGTCGCCACGATGACGTCCGGCTGGACCTCCTTGAGCCGCTGGAACAGCTCGTCGTCGTCCGGGCGGTTGCGGATGACCGTCTCGACGCCGTGCTCGGCGGCCAGGTCCGCGACCGAGTCGCTCCAGATGCGCTCGTAGGCGTGGTCGCTCTTGGGGTGCGTCACGACGAGTGCGACCTCGTGCTCGGAGTCCAGCAGCGCTTGGAGCGTCCGGTGGCCCCAGGTCTGGTAGCCGAACATGACGACCCGCATAGGAGCTCTCCTTGGATAGGCTCACCTAACTTACGGCACCCTAACCTAAATGCCGGTCGGCTAGCCTTCGCGGGTGATCCTTGACCTGAAGTTGGTGGGCGGACGGGTCGTGACGATGGACCCGGCCTGGCCGGTGGCGTCGGTGATCGGTGTCTGGGCCGGGAGGATCGTCGGGCTGGACGACGACGTGGCCCACCTGCCCGCGCGACGGGTCGTGGACGTGGACGGCGCGGTGGTGCTGCCGGGGTTCGTCGACGCGCACAACCACCTGGCGTGGGCGGGTCGGGCGGCGCGGACGGTGGACGTCTCGTCGTGCGTGTCCGTCGAGCAGGTCCTGGACGTGCTGCGCGGCGTCCACCGTTCGTCGGGCTGGGTCGAGGTGGCGGGCTACGACCACCGCGCGCTGGACCGGCCGTTGACGTCCCGCGACCTCGACCTGATCGGGCCGCGGATCTACGTGCAGGACCTGTCCGGGCACGCGTGCGTGGTGAGCGGTGACGTGCTCGCGGTTTTGCCGGGTTCGGCGTTGCGCGAGGCACAGCGGGACGCTTCCGGTGCGCTGACCGGGTTCCTGGCGGAGGGCGCGCAGACGGCCGTGCGGGCGTTGCGGCTGCCGTACTCGTTGGACGACATCGCGGCGGACATCGAAGCGGGTGCGCGGCAGTGCCTTCGGGAAGGCATCGTGCTGGCGGCCGAGGCCGGGGTCGGTGGCGGTCTGATCGCGAGCAGCCCGTTGGAGATCGAGGCCTACCAACGCGCCTCGCTGCCGATCCGGGTGCAGCTGATGGTGTCCGCGGACCGGCTGGAACCCGTGTCCGCCCACGTCTCCGACGGCATCCGCCGCGCCGTTCCGCTCGGTCTGCGCACCGGGTTGGGTGACGACTGGCTGTCCATCGGCGCGCTCAAGCTGTGGACCGACGGCGGCATGATGGCCCGGACGGCGGCGCTGACCTGGCCGTACGAGGGGATGGACACCGCCGGTCAACTCCAGGACGACCCGGAGCTGATGCACGCGGCGATCGTGGACGGGCACGCCGCCGGCTGGCAGCTCGCCGTGCACGCGATCGGGGACCGTGCGGTGGACTTCGCGTTGGACGCGTTGTCGGAAGCGCAGCACGCCGTGCCGCGGGAGGACGCGAGGCACCGGATCGAGCACTGCGGGTTGGTGCGGCCGGAGCAGCTGGACCGGATCGCCGAGCTGAACGTGATCCCGGTGATCCAGCCGACGTTCCTGTGGGCGTACGGGAACGACTACGCGGAGATCATGGGGCCCGAGCGCGCGCCGTGGATGTACCGCGGCAAGGGTTTCCTGGACCGGGGGATCGTGGTGGCGGGCAGCTCTGACCGGCCGGTGGCGGACGGGAATCCGTTGCGCGCCATCCAGTTCATGGTCGAGCGGCGGTCGAAGGAAGGGCGGCCCATCGGTCCGGACGAGGCGGTGACGGTGGAGCAGGCGATCGCCGCGTACACGATCGGCGCGGCCTACGCCTGCCGTCGAGAACACGCGCTGGGCACCATCACCCCGGGCAAGCTCGCCGACTTCGCCGTCCTCGACGCGGACCCGCTGACGTGCGACGTGTCCGATATCGGCGACATCGGGGTGCGGGCCACCGTCGTGAACGGCGTCTTCGCCCACGACCCGGCCCGCTTCGCCCCGGACTAGGGCGCCCCCGTCAGGCGCTCATCCTCCAATGCACGACGTAGCCCGCGGCCTCCGCCGCGATCAACGCGTCCAACTTCGCCAGGTTCGTCCGCCGTGACATCCGGAACGCCCTCCCGCGCCGCGCGTCCAGCACCAGCGGCTCCGCGCCGGGGAGGGTGTCGGGCACGGTCTGCTGGAGGATCCGCAGCCCCACGTTCGCCGTCTCCTGCGTCATCGGCGCCTCCTTGACGTACACCAGCACCGCCGACCGCGACCCGTCCGGCGCGAGTAACCCCAGGTGCGGCCGGACCCGCAACGTCAGGTCGCCGGCCTGCCACTTGGCCGCCGCCGTCGGCACACCCGTGGCCCGGGTCGACTGGAGCCACGGCAGGAACCCCTCCCGCAGCTCCTCGAACGCGCGGGGCTGCCCGGCCCGTGGCTGCCGGTGCGCCCCGTCCACGGCCTTCTCCAGCTCGTCCGCCGGATCGGGCGAGTTCGCCGCCCGCCGCATCGCGTCCCGCATCGGGTTGTAGAACCCCGCCACCCACTGCTCCGACGACAGGTAGATGCGGCGCTGCTCGGACACGATGTTGATCCGGCCACGCTGGCCGCTCATGACGTACTCGGTGAAGGACAGGGCGGTGACGCTGATCGGCTCCACGACAAGCTCCCCTCGCACACGTCGAACTATTGTTCGATTCTACCGGCGGGGTACGACAATCCGCGGGCTGCGAACGGGCTACTCGCGGACCTTCTTCAGCAGTGGTCCGAGCTCGGGGTCGGCCTCGACCGTGTCGAAGATCGTGGCCAGCGTGCGCTCGTAGAACGGCAGCGCGGTGGCGTACACCTCGCGTCCTGCCGTCGTGACGCAGCTGAACACGCCCCGCCGATCGGTCTCGCACGTCACGCGCGAGGTCAGGCCGGACTGCTCCAAACGGGCGACCAGTCGGCTCACCGAACTCTGGTTCAGCCCGACGACCTCGGTCAGCTCCTGCATCCGCAACTCGCCGTCCGGCGCCTCGGCCAACGCGCACAGCGCCGTGAACTCGGACATCCCGAAGTGGAACTGCCGTTGCAGCGCGCGCTCCAGGTCGGCGTTGATCCGGTTGTGCAGTGTCCGGAGGCCGGACCACGTCTCACGTACGGACAACTCGACCCCCTGGAGTGCAGGTATGTCTCTGCATCTTAGTCCTGCGGCGCACCGTCGACCCCGAGCCAGATCGTTCGCACCTTCGAGTGATCGAGCCCCGTCGGCCATCGCGGGTGTTGTAGTTTTGTGACCTGGCAGGTGCGGCTGCCACCGAGGCTCCTCCTGACCCGGATGGAGTGGGTGCCTCCAGAGCGCGTCGGATCGACGTGCCCGTATTCCGCCGGTTTTCCGAGGTTCGGCACGGCGAACCCGGTGGCGTCGACCGGGCGGCGGCCACGGAGGTCCCTCGTGTCGACACCCTCTCCCCACCTGGTCAAACGCTGCTGGTGCACCGGCGAGACACCGAACATGGTGCGCAGATCTGGTTCGTTCCGGTCCGGTTCGCCGTTGCCGGGAGCCCGCACGTCCGGGCAACGCCGGTTCGAGGCGGCGTTCCTCGCCGCGGCCTACCGGACGATGGCGGGCATGCGCCGGCGTGGTTGTGCGCTGCGTCCGACGTCCGTGGTGACGCGGGTGCGGTTGGATTCGCCGTCGCTCGCCCTCCAAGTGCACGAAGTGGCGCTGGACCACGTGCTGGCCGACGTGCTGCCGGTCGTCGTGGGCGGTCGGCTCCGGGGCGTGCCGGGCTTGCGCGTCCACCCTGGGCGGGACCACCTGGATCTGCGTTCGCCCGACGGGGAGTTGCGTCTGCTCGGCGTGACGCGGGAACGGTGGCGGCAGGCCGTGGCGGCCGGTCTGCCGATCGGCCTGGCGATGAGCGACACCCTCGATCCGCTGGAGTCGGAGTTGTCGCCGGCGCTGCCGGTGGATCTGATGAGCGGCGTGCTGCGCAGGCTGCCGCTGTGGCGCGGGGCCGCGTGGCTGGACGGAATCGTCGTCGACGACGCGGTGGAGCTGTACTGGCGGGGTGGGCCGTCGAGCGAGTCGGTGGCCGCCATCCTGGCCGGTTCGTCTTGTGGCATCCCGAGTTCGACGGCCGTCCCGTACAGCTTCCGGAACGCGGTGCGCGGCGTGGCCCTGCACGCCGCCTCCCCGCACGCCATGACCACGTCGGCGGAACCGGAGTGGGCGTGGGCCGAATGGCTCGCCGGCACCGCGCCCGGCCCGGCCGTGGACGAGCGGGCGGTTCGGCCGACGCGGATCCGGGCGGACGTGCCGGATCTGTGGGAGCAGCACGAGATGCGTGCGGCGTTGGCGTTGCGCGACATCAGCGCCGTCTACCTGCTCCTGCTGCACCACGGCGTGCCGCCCGCCCGCATCGCCGCCCTGACCGGCCAACAGGAGAAAGACGTCGACCGCGTGCTGGCGGGTGGCAAGGTCGAGTCGTACGACACCCTGACCGACATCGCGAAGGGCCTCGGTGTGCCGTTGGGCTACATGGGCCTGGCGCACGACGAGCAGGTGGAGTCCGACGTCCCGTGCGGTTGCGCGGAGTTGGACGAACGCACGAAACGGGACCGGTTCCTGGCGCACGCCGCCCTGGTCACCATCGGATCGACCGTCACGAACTGGGGCTGCCGCGCCCCGAGCTGCCGTTCAGCCCGCCCGGTGTAGCTCTCGCACCACGAATGGCTCCACGCGAGGCTCCACGAACGGGTGCCGAATCGTCGTCCCTTGCGACCCCTGACCTGTCACTACAGGTCAGGGGCACGCCTATCGAGTGCCCCCGGCAGGATTCGAACCTGCGACCTCGGGATTAGAAGTCCCTCGCTCTCTCCACTGAGCTACGGAGGCTGGAGGGGCTGTTGACCACGCGCTGTAGCAGCGTAGCCGCCCCACCGGACACATCGTCCGGAAGACTCGGTGCGTTTCCGTCGAGGCACCAGAAGGGTGATCAAGATGCCTAAAAAGTGATGTGGATCACTTCGGAGGGGCTGTCGAGTCGCGGGAAACCAGTGAGACCGCCAGTCTTGTCGGCTCTCCTGGTCTGCCGCCGTCGAGCAGGCGCAGCGCGAGTTCACCGGCGTGGCGCCCCTTCTCGGCGAGGGGTTGACGCACAGTAGTCAACGGTGGGTCTGCGTGTTCGGCAGCGGGCACGTCGTCGAAGCCGGCCACCGAAACGTCGGCCGGCACCCGCAGCCCCAAGTCCCGAACGGCCTGCAACGCGCCGAACGCCAACTCGTCCGAAGCGCACAGCAACGCCGTCGGTCGCGGCGACGCGGAGAGCAGGGCCCGTGCCCCCGCACGACCCAGCTCACGGCTGCTCCCCGCGCACTCCCACACGGGCGTGTCCGCCCCCGTCACGTCCAGGTAGCCGTGCAACCGGTCCCGCGTCACCCGGAACGACGTCGACGCCTGCCGCACGTGCGACACCGGCCCGTTGTGCCCGTCGGCGTGCAGCGCGAACGTCATCACCCCGAACCGCCGGTGCCCCAGCTCCCACAACGCCGACGCCGCCAGCCGCGCCCCGCCGAAGTCGTCCACCTCGACCAGTGCCGTATCCGGCAGCACGGGCTGGTCGATCACCACCATCGGCAGTCCACGCGCCCGTACGGCCGCCAACGCGGGCGCGTCGTCCGGCAGCGAGTACGCCACCACGACGTCCGCCTGCGCCCGCGCCACCGTCTCCGGGCGCGGTCCGCCCTTGTCCCGCCCGGGCATCAACACCAGGCAGTGGTCGTGAACGTCCACGGTCGACGCCAACCCGTCCAACACGATCGACAGCGCGGCGTCGGCGAAGGCGGCCGACAGCCCTTGCCCGAGCATGAACCCCACGGCCGCGCTGTGCCGGGTGGCCAGGCTGCGCGCCACCGGATCGGGTCCTGCGTACCCGAGGGACGCCGCGGTCGCCATGATCCGTTCGCGCAATGCGGCGGACAGCTGGTCCGGCCGGTTGTAGGCGTTGGACACCGTGGCGCGCGACACACCGACCGCGCCGGCCACCGTGTCGAGCGTCGGCTTGCGAGGGCGGTCCACGTGATGAGCGTAACCAGGTAATCGGTTGGACGTTCTGAAGCGCTCTAGTCACACTCGGACCCATGCCCACGCCTCGCCTCGCCGTCTTCGCGGTCTTCCTGTTCAACGGGGTGCTCTTCTTGTCGTGGGCGGCGCGCATGCCCGCTGTGTCGGCACAGGTCGGCGCCACCGAGGCCACCCTCGGCCTGGCCCTGCTCGGCGCGAGCATCGGCCTGGCGCTGTCCGCTCCGATCGCGGCCCGGATGTGCGCGAAGGTGGGCGCCCGCAAGCTGATCATCGTGGGCGTGGTGGTCACCACCCTGGTCGTGCCGGGCCTCACCCTCGCGGAATCGCCGCTGCAACTCGGCCTGATCCTGTTCGTGCTCGGCTCGGCCAGCGCGTCGATGGACGTGGGCATGAACGTCGCCGCGGTCGCCGTCACGCGGAGCCTGGAACGGCCGCTGATGCCCCAGTTCCACGCGGGCTTCAGCGTGGGCGGACTGGTCGGCTCGCTGGGCGCGGCGGCGGCGGCGAGCGCGGGCTGGAGCCTGACCCGTCACCTGGTGACCGTCGCCGTCATCGGCGCGGTCGCGATGGCATGGGTGATCAGGGCGATCCCGGGCGTGCGGGGCGAGACCTCCGACACCCCGACGAACGACCGTCCGGTGCTCAAGCGGCCGCTGTTGTGGCTGCTCGCGGTGATCACGTTCTTCTCCGCGATCGCGGAGGGCGCGACGTCCGACTGGTCGGCGCTGTTCTTCGTCAGCGAACGGGGTCTGAGCGAGGCCGCCGCCGCGTCGGCGTACGCCGGGTTCTCCATCGCGATGGCCGCCGCCCGCATGTTCGGCGAGCCCGTGCAACGCCGCCTCGGCCCGTACCGGCTGCTCGCGACGGGCGCGGTGGTGGCCGCGGCGGGGTTGGCGCTGGCCGTCCTGTTCGACGTGCCGGCCCTCGGTTTCGTCGGGTTCGCGTTCGTCGGCCTGGGCCTGGCCTTCGCGTTCCCGGTGATCATGGACCTGGCTGGTGACGCGGGCAAGCGAGCCGACGGCACCGGCGGCGAACGCGAGATCGGCCTGGTGACGACGGTCGCCTACACAGGTTTCCTGATCGGCCCGCCGTTGGTCGGCGGCATCGCGCACGCCAGCAGCCTCTCGGTCTCGCTCGGCGTCGTGGCGTGCGTGATCGCCCTGATGGTGCCCGCCGTGCTGCTGGCGCGACGTTCCCGCGCCCGCGAGATCAAGCAGCAGGAAGTCGGCTCAGCGCGGCCTTGAGCAGCGGCTGCATCGCGGCCACCATCCGCTCGGGGACGCCACCGGGCTGGGCCATCGCCACCAGGACGCTGCGGTTGGCGTTCACCGCCAGGGTCGCGGTGCACGCCATCTCGCTGCCGCTCTGCTCGCACAGCACCCACGTGGAGTGCCCCTCCACGACCACCTCGTGGCCCTTCTCCTGCCGCGTCCGGACCTGCTCGTACTTCTGGTAGAGCGCGGCGATCACGGTCCGACCCTTGGCGGAGCCGTCGTCCAGCACGTACTGGCACGACTCCTGGATCACGTCGTCCTTGCGCGCGGGCTCTTTCTTGTACGGCCCGATCGCTTTCAGGTCGTCCGCGGTGAGCAGCCCGCACGGCTCGACGCCCGCGACCGTGCGCGCCTTGGCGATCTTCGGCGCGTCCGACGGCGCGTCCTGGGTCGGGCTGGACGTCGTCGGCGTGACCCCGGCCTGGGGCAGCGCGTCACCGTTGACGGAGTAGCTGCACCCCGCCGACAGGAGCAGGGCCAAGGCCGTCACGAGCGCCGTGCGAGAGCTGGTCACGTCCGGCAACGGTAGTAGGTGCGATCTGTGCACGTCCGGCGGTTGGTGACAGCACAGCGCTGCCGCCTACGCTCGTGGCGTGCCCACTGAAGCGCCAACCCGAACCCAGCGCACCGGCCTGATCCCGCTGCTGATCGTCGGCTCGACGGTCGCCGCACTGGTCGCGGTGGGGCTGCTCACGATCACCGGCGCGGACCGCCCGGCGCTGATCGTGGTCCGCGTGCTGACCGAGTCCGCGGCCGTGGTGACCATCGGCTCGCTGCTGCTGGCGGCGTTCCTGGTCCCGCCTCAAGAGAGCGGCACGCTGGCGGCGCACGGCTACGCGGCCCTGCGCACGGCGGGGTTCGCGGCGTTGGTGTGGACGCTGGGCGCGGTGCTCTCGGTGCCGTTCACGGTCGCGGAGGCGCTGGGCCAGCCGGTGACGGCGCTGCTGTACGTCAAGACGGACGAGGGTACCCAGCTGGACCTGTCGGTGCTGGTCCAGGTCGTGGGGCTGGTGGAACAGGCCAAGGCGTGGATGATCACGGCCGTCGTGGTGGCGCTGCTGGCGTTGGGCTGCCGGCTGGTGCTGTCGTGGGGCTGGACCGCGGTGCTGTTCTTCGTGTCGGTGTTCGCGCTGGTACCGGTGGCCGTGACGGGGCACTCGTCCGGCGGCGGCTCGCACGACGTGGCCACGGACAGCCTGCTGTACCACCTGATCGCGGCGGCGTTGTGGGTCGGCGGTCTGATCGCGCTGCTCGCGCACGGCCGGCGTGGCGGTGACCACCTGGCGTTGGCGACGACGCGGTTCTCCAAGATCGCGTTGGTCTGCTGGGTCGTGATGGCAGCCTCGGGCGTGGTCAACGCGTGGGTTCGGCTGCCGTTGGACCAGCTCCTGAGCAGCGACTACGGCCTGCTGGTGCTCGGCAAGACGATCGCGTTGGTCGTCTTGGGTGTCGCGGGGTACTTCCAGCGCGAGCGGAGCGTGAAGCAGGTCGTCGCGACGGGCTCGGGGCGTTCGCTGCTCAAGCTCGCGGGCGTTGAGGTGCTGCTGATGTTCGTCACGATCGGCCTGGCCGCGGCGCTGAGCCGCACGCCTCCGCCGGTCGAGGGACGGGTGCTGCCGAGCACGGTGGAGCTGCGCATCGGCTACGACCTGCCCGGTGCGCCGACGTTGGCCAGGCTGCTGTTCGAGTGGCGGTTCAGCCTGGTCTTCGGCACGGTCTTCCTCGCTTTGGCCGCGCTGTACGCGGTGGGCGTGTGGCGGCTGCGCAAGCGTGGTGACGCGTGGCCGGTGGGCCGCACGATCGCGTGGATCTCGGGCTGCCTGACCGTGGTGTTCGCCACGTCGTCCGGTGTCGGCCGCTACGCGCCCGCGATGTTCAGCGTGCACATGGAAGCGCACATGCTGCTGTCCATGCTGGCGCCGGTCCTGCTGGTGCTGGGCGGTCCGGTGACGTTGGCGATGCGTGCGTTGCCCACGGCGGGCAAGGGCAATCCGCCGGGGCCGCGCGAGTGGGTGCTGGCGCTCGTGCACTCGCGGGTGGCGAGGGCGCTGACGAACCCGTTGATCGCGCTGGCGCTGTTCGTGGGCTCGTTCTACGGCCTGTACTTCTCCGGCTTGTTCGACGCGGCGCTGGACTACCACTGGGCGCACTTGGTGATGAACGCCCACTTCATCCTGGTCGGCTACACGTTCTACTGGCCGGTGATCGGGATCGACCCGTCGCCGAACCGGCTGCCGCCGCTGGGACGGCTGGGCCTGCTGTTCGCCTCGATCCCGTTCCACGCGTTCTTCGGCATCGTGCTGATGAGCTCCCAGACCGTGATCGGCGACAACTTCTACCGGTCGCTCGGCCTGCCGTGGGTGACGTCGCAGCTGGAGGACCAGCGGCTCGGCGGCGGCATCGCGTGGGCGGCGGGGGAGGTGCCGCTGATCGTGGTGATGGTGGCGCTGTTGGTGCAATGGGCCAGGTCGGACAGCCGCGAAGCCCGCCGGTCGGACCGGCGGGCTGACGCGGACGGTGACGCGGACCTCGTCGCGTACAACGCGATGCTGCGCAAGATGTCCGGTAAAGACTGATCTCTCTAGAGCGGGCGGCGGAAGCCCTTCACGGCCATGACCCAGCCTGCGGCGGCCAGCACGGCGCTGGTCACGAGCGCGCCCACCACACCGCTGACGGGCTGGTCGAGCGCCAGCGAGCGCGCCGCGTCCACCGCGAACGTCAACGGGTTGACGTTCGCGACCGCCTGGAGCCAGCCGGGCAGGCCGCTGACCGGCACGTACGCGCTGGACGCGAACATCAGCGGGAACATGGCCAGGAAGCCCACGGTCTGCATCAGCTCGGCGTTGCGCAGCCAGGCGGCGATGGCGAGGAAGATCCAGCCCAGACCCCAACCGACGGCCAGCGCCAGCGCGAGTGCCGCTGCGATGCCGACGACCCCGCCCGCGGGGGAGAAGCCGAACACCACGACGGCGAACACCAGCATCAGCAGCAGCTGCGAGGCCGTGCGGACCAGGTCGGACAGGCTGCGGGCGACCAGCACCGAGCCCGAACGGATCGGCAGCGAGCGGAACCGGGCCAGGACGCCGTTCTTCATGTCCGTGACCAGGCCGACGCCCGCCTGGAGCGCGGACTGCATGGCCGTGTTGACCAGGATCGCGGGCATCAGGAAGTCGATGTAGGCGACGCCCTGCGGGAAGCCGGGCGTGTTGGCGATGCTGGCGAAGATCTGGCTGAACAGGGTGAGCATGATCAGCGGTTGGAGGATGCTGAACACGATCATCCGCGGGTCGCTGACCAGCGTGCGGAGCGACCGTTGGGTCAGCACGAGCACCTGGGTGCCGAAGCCTGTGCCGCGCCAGCGGGTCTGCGGCGGGGCGGCAGCGGTGGTGGTGGTCATTCGGGGCTCCTGTTCAGGCCGCGTGCTGCGCGAGGGTGAGGTACACGTCGTCCAGGGTCGGTTCGCCCAGGGCCAGTTCGGTGGCCTCCAGGCCGACCTCGTCCAGGGCGCGGACCACGGTGGCGATCTCGCGGGACGACGTGACCGGCGCGGTCAGCGTGTTCTGCGCGCTCACGGGCTGGAGACCGGCCCGTTCGAGGGCTCCGGAGGCCTTGGGGACGTCCGAGGCGTCGGCCAGGGTGACGGTGACCGTGCGCTGGCCGACCTGGGCCTTCAGCTCGGCGCTGGTGCCCGCGGCGACGACCTTGCCCTTCGAGAGCACGGTGATCGAGTCGGCGAGGCGGTCGGCCTCGTCCAGGTACTGGGTGGTGAGCAGGACCGTGGTGCCGTCGGTGACCAGGCCTTCCACGATCTCCCACAGGCCGAGCCGGCCGGCCGGGTCGAGGCCCGTGGTCGGCTCGTCCAGGAAGATCACCTCGGGGTGGCCGACGAGGCTCGCGGCCAGGTCGAGGCGTCGCCGCATGCCGCCCGAGTAGCTGCGGGACTGCTTCTTCGCGGCGTCCGCCAGCCCGAACAGCTCCAGCAGCTCGTGGCCCCTGGCCCTGGCCTCACGCGGGCTCGCGCCGAGCAGCCGGGCGATCAGGATCAGGTTGTCCAGGCCGGACAGCTGCTCGTCCACGGAGGCGAACTGGCCGGTCAGGCCGATCCGGCTGCGCACCTCGTGCCCCCGGGAAACGACGTCGAACCCGGCCACCCTGGCACTGCCCGAGTCCGGCGGCAGCGTCGTGGTGAGCACGTTGACCAGCGTCGTCTTGCCCGCCCCGTTGTGGCCGAGCAGGCCGAGCACGGTGCCCCTCGGCACGGCGATGCTGACCCCGTCGAGCGCCTTCTCCTCGCCGAACGCCTTGCCGACGTCGGTCGCTTCGATCATCAGGTCGGTCACTTCATCCCCCTCGTTCACGTCATCCCCTCAGTCACTTCTTCACGCCGTGCAGGAACAGCTCCACGAGCAGGTCGGCGTCGGCGGTCGAGTCGCCGAAGCCCTTGCCCTGCATCCGGTTGGTGAACACGAGCCCGAGCAGCAGGCGTGCGGCCAGGGACGGGTCGACGCGCAGGTCGTCGTCCGGCCCGAACAGCGACGCGACCTGCTCGGCGATCTGTTGCATCTCCGCCGGCGGGCCCTTGTGCTTGCGGTCGGCGTCCGGGTCGTAGCCCGAGTCGCGGAGCACGCTCATCAGCTTCCAGAGCCGGTCGAGGTAGCTGGAGACGGCGCTGATGGCCCAGGAGAGGCGTTCGGCGAGGGCGCCCGCCTGCCTCGCCTGGTCGATCAGTGCCAGCTCGGAGTCGATCGCCAGGACCGTCCGCACGCAGGTGTGGATCAGTTCCTGCTTGTCCTTGAACGCCCGGAAGACGGTGCCCTCCGCGATGCCGGCCGCCTTGGCGATCTGGCTGGTCGTGACGTTGGCGCCGTGCTCGAAGAGCAGTGGGACGGTGGCGGTGACGATCGCCTCGCGGCGGTCCTCGGGGCTCATCGCGGGCGCGCGCCGACGGCGTTGGGTGCTGTCCTCGGGCATGTGCCCATCTTATGAGTGAGTCCTCACTCATGTCAACGAGTGAGCGCTCACTCATTCAATTATGCATGCCCCAAGCAGTTGTCCACAGATCCCGAACCGCCCCTGTCCCAGCACCCCGACCCCCGGCAACCTGGTCCCAAGCGATCGACAACAGGAGGCGGAAATGGCCTACAACGAGTCCAGGGTCACCATCTGCGGGAACGTGGCCAGCGCGGTCACCCACACCAAGGTCGGCACCGGTTTCAGCCGGGCGAAGTTCCGGCTGTTCACCGCCGAGCGGGTGTGGGATGCGGAGGACCGCAGCTGGAGCGACGGCGCGAAGATGTTCCTGACGGTCACCTGCTGGCGGATGCTCGCGGACAACGCGCACGCGTCGTTGAACAGGGGTGACCCGGTGGTGATCACCGGTCGGCTGGCGATCAAGGACGTGGAGCACGACGGGAAGGTCAGCCAGCTCGTGGAGGTCGAGGCCACCGCGATCGGGCCCAACCTGGCCTTGTGCACCGCGACACCCCTGCGGACCAGGCTCGCGCCTGACGCCATCGAGGCCCGTGCGGCGCCCGAGATCGTCGCGCCCCGGAAAGAGGACGAGTTGCCGCTGATCCTCACGGTCGGGTCGGAGGCGCCGAAGGAGGTGGCCGAAGTGCCGTTCTGAGCCGATCGGGCTACAAGGGGTTCCGTTCACCCGATCGGGGCGGAGAATGCGCGGGCAGTCGTCGCTGTTGCGAGCGTGGAGGAGGGAGGTCGTCGGGTCGGCGCCAGGGCCGGATCCGCACGCAGGCATCGGGGTTCGACAGTGCACCGAGTTCGCGCATCCGGTCGGACGCGCTGGTCGTAGGGGTCGCGCAAGGCGTGCCGTCCGACCATCCGACGGCCGGGGTTGCCCACGTTCGCGTTAACTCTGCGCTGCGCCCACGTCCGTTGCCGGCGTCCGAGGTTCGGGCCCGATCGGCACCGCTCTACGATCGCGGGCATGGCCGAGTACGTCTACACCATGAAGAAGGTGCGCAAGGCGCACGGGGACAAAGTCATCCTGGATGACGTCACCATCATGTTCCTCCCCGGTGCGAAGATCGGCGTTGTCGGTCCCAACGGGGCCGGCAAGTCGAGCGTGCTGAAGATCATGGCCGGCCTGGACACACCGGGCAACGGCGAGGCCTTCCTCGCGCCGGGCTACACGGTCGGCCTGCTGCAACAGGAGCCGCCTCTCAACGAGGAGAAGACCGTCCTGGGCAACGTCCAGGAAGGCCTCGGCGAGATCAAGGTGAAGCTCGACCGCTACAACGAGATCGCCGAGAAGATGGCCGTCGACTACTCCGACGAGCTGATGGAGGAGATGGGCCAGCTCCAGGAGGACTTGGACCACGCGAACGCGTGGGACCTCGACTCCCAGCTCGACCAGGCGATGGACGCCCTCCGCTGCCCGCCGCCGGACGCCGACGTCAAGACGCTCTCCGGTGGCGAGCGCCGCCGGGTCGCCCTCTGCAAGCTGCTGCTGAGCAAGCCGGACCTGCTGCTGCTCGACGAGCCCACCAACCACCTGGACGCCGAGAGCGTGCTGTGGCTGGAGCAGCACCTGTCGCAGTACGCGGGCGCCGTCCTCGCCGTCACACACGACCGGTACTTCCTGGACAACCTCGCCGAGTGGATCCTCGAACTCGACCGCGGTCGGGCTCACCCGTACGAGGGCAACTACTCCACCTACCTGGAGAAGAAGGCCGAGCGGCTGGCGGTCACGGGCAAGAAGGACCAGAAGCTCCAGAAGCGGCTCCGGGACGAGCTGGACTGGGTCCGGTCGGGCGCCAAGGCCCGCCAGGCCAAGTCCAAGGCCCGCCTCGGCCGCTACGAGGAGATGGCCGCGGAGGCGGAGAAGACCCGCAAGCTCGACTTCGAGGAGATCCAGATCCCGCCGGGCCCGCGTCTGGGCAGCGTCGTGGTCGAGGCGGACAAACTGAAGAAGGGCTTCGGCGACCGGGTGCTGATCGACGGCCTGTCGTTCAGCCTCCCGCGCAACGGCATCGTCGGCGTCATCGGTCCGAACGGCGTGGGCAAGACGACGCTGTTCAAGACCATCGTGGGTCTGGAGGAGCCCGACTCGGGCGACGTCAAGATCGGCGAGACGGTCAAGCTGTCCTACGTCGACCAGAACCGCGGCGGGATCGACCCGAAGAAGAACGTGTGGGAGGTCGTCTCCGACGGCCTGGACTACATCCACGTCGGCAACGTCGAGATGCCGTCGCGGGCGTACGTCAGCGCGTTCGGCTTCAAGGGTCCGGACCAGCAGAAGCCGGCGGGCGTGCTCTCCGGTGGTGAGCGCAACCGGCTCAACCTGGCGCTGACCCTCAAGGAGGGCGGCAACCTGATCCTGCTGGACGAGCCGACGAACGACCTGGACGTCGAGACACTCGGTTCGCTGGAGAACGCGTTGGAGCAGTTCCCCGGCTGCGCCGTGGTCATCTCGCACGACCGGTGGTTCCTCGACCGGGTCGCCACGCACATCCTGGCGTGGGAGGGCACGGACGAGAACCCGTCGAAGTGGTACTGGTTCGAGGGCAACTTCGAGGGCTACGAGAAGAACAAGATCGAACGACTCGGTGCGGAGGCTGCGAGGCCGCACCGCGTCACCTACCGCAAGCTCACACGGGACTGAGAGCCGGGAACCTGCATCGTGGCGGCGAGGGGCGAGGCGCGGGCGGACGTCGAGGTGAGCACGCTGGTCGTGCCCGCCTGGCGGCTGCGTTGGCGGGCACCGGAGCTTGCTCTGGTGCTGGGCGAGCGCGCCGTCGCCCTCGCCTCGGCCCGCCGTGACGAGGTGGACAGGTTGCGCGCGGAGGCCCTGGTGGTCTTCGCGAGCAACCGCATGGGCCGGGGAGTGCGGACAGCGGACCGTGCGCTGGACGCCCTCAAGGCGGCCGAGGCCGAGTCCGAGCAGGAAACGGCCTGGCGGCTGCGCGTCGAACTCGCGGACAGCGCCAGGTCGGTAGGAGCACCCCTGACGGGCTTCGCCGCGGTGCGTCCCGTTCTCGAAGCCGAGAACGTCCCACCGGGCCTCCGTGCCGCCGCGCTCGTCCAGGCCAGCGAGTGCCTGGTGTCGGTGGGTCGTGGCGAGGCCTTGTCCCAGGCATTGGTCGAAGCGGACCACCTCTTCCAGGCGGACCCGCTGCTGGACCACGACACGACCCTCCTGCACCGCGCCCTGCTCCGAGCCGCCTCCGGAGGCCAACACCGTCGTTGGGGCGACCTCCAAGCGGCGACCGCGGCGTGCCGCGACGGCCTGGCCCTGCTGGAGAGCCTCAAGGAGGCGGAGTCGGACAACGGCCAGGTGCGCGGCAGGCTCACCGTCGAGCTGGTCTGCGCCCTGCTGGACCTGAACAAGCCGGGCGAGGCGTCGGAAGTCGGCACCCCGCTCCTGGAACGCCCGGTGCGAGCCCCGTCCGCGTCCACCACGGGGTGGCTCCGGTTGGCCCTGGCCACCAGGGTCCACCTCCCGGCCGGTCGGGTCGACCAGGCACGCGACCTGCTCCGTGACGCGGCGGACAGCGCGGAACGCCACCAGCTGGACCTGCTCCTGGGGGAGAGCCTCCTGGCACTCGCCCACGTTCACGAGGTGGGCGGCAACCTGACGGAGGCCCTGGCCAACCTGCGCTCGGCTCACGCGGCCGAACGCAGGCGTGCGAGGGCGGTCTACGCGGTGAGGGCACGGCTGGCCGCCGAGTTCTCCGGCGTCCACCGCCGGCCGGCCGGCAGCCTGCACGACGAACTGACCGCCCTGCTCCGCACCGGAACCCAAACCGCACCGCCTCCCGCAGAGGCCGAACTGGCGCCGGAGGCCAAGCAACAACTCCGCCAGTGGCGTCCAGTGCAGATGCACCGCAACGAGGGCGTGCGCGTCAAGCGCTCCCGCCGTGCGGCCGAGGACATGACGGCGGAAGGCATCTCGGCAGCAAGGGCCCACGCCGCCGACCGCTGGCGCTTGGTGCAGCCGTTCGGAGACGCCGAGTCGTCGGGCGATGCTGAGCCATTCGCCAACGCGGAGCCATTCGGAGACGCGGAGCCACTGGCAGACGCGGCGCCGGAGCCCCAGCCCGGAGGCCACCGCCGAGCCGCAGCCGCGGAAGCCATCCCACCGTCTCCCGCGCAGACGTCCCCAGCGCAACCATCCGCAACGCAACCGTCCCCAACCCAACCGCCCAGGACCGAACCGGCCCCCACCCAGGGCCGCCCGGAACACGCAAGGAGCGGCCAAGCCAGGCCGCACTCACCCATCTCTCCACCCCCCACCGCTGCCCCCGCCCGGACCGGCACGAACGTCGCCGCCAGCGCCGCCAGCGCCACAAATCTCGCCAGTGCAGGTCTCAACGACGGCGGCACCCCCAACACCCGCCAAGCGCCCGTCACACCGACCCCCAACCCCGCCGGCGCACCACGCCAAGCCTCTACGGAGTCGACCGGTGGCGCGCCAAGCGGTGCCCGTCACGGTTCCGCAGCGCGCGTCGGTGCCCCTTTCAGCGGTGGAGCCGACGATTCGGCGGTGTCGGCCGGTGGTCCTTCCGGTGCTGGGCGCGATGATTCGCCGGTGCCGGGTGGCAGTCCTGCCGGCGCTGTTCGCCAGGATGCCGCAGTGTCGGCTGATGGCCCTGTGAGCGTCGGGCGCGATGGTCCCGCCGTGTCGACCAGTGGTTCCGCCGGTGCCCCGCGCCACGGTTCCGCACCGCTGACCGGAGGCCCTGCCAGCGGTGGCCACCATGATCCGGCCATGTCGACCAGTGACCTCTCTGGCGCTGCGCACCACGATTCCGCTGTGCCGGCCGGTGGTCCTGCCGGCGCTGCCCACCATGTTCCCGCGATGTCGGCTGGCGGCTCTTCCGGCGGTGTGGGTGTTGTGGGCCATGAACCCGCTGCGCTGACTGGGAGTTCTGTCAGCAGTGGCCCTGCTGGCGCTGCCCGCCATGATTCCGCCGCACTGACTGGTGGCGCTGTCGGTGGTGGTCGCGTCGACTCGGCTGTGTCGCCGGGTGACTCTGTTGATGTTGGTGGACAGCAACGATCTGCCGCGTCGGGTGGTCGGCCTACGGGTGGTGCGGTTCAGGACGTTGGCGCGTTGGCCAGTGGTCCCGCTGGTGGTGCGCGCCAAGGCCCGGCTGTGGCCAGCGGTCGCCCTGCGTTGGCTGGTGGCTTCGTGGGCGGTACGGGGGCGGGGCTTGGTGGTGGTGGGGGCTTTGGGATTGCGGAGCCTGGCTCCGGCACGCCTGGCGCTGGTTATGGCGGCGGTGTGGGGCTTGGCGATGGCGGGTTGAGCGGCGGGGTTTCGGGAGGTGTCGCTTCGTCCGGTGATGGTGGTGTGGGCGGGGTGGGGCATACCGGTTCTTCGTCTGGCGGTGGCGCTGCAGGGGGCGTTGGGGCTGTTGGCGGCGGTGGGTTGAGTGGTTCGCCGCAGGGCGGCCCGGCTGGCGGTGGTTCGGCGGGCCGCGGTCCGGCGGTGGTTGGCTCGGCTGGTGCCGGCGGTGCCTCAGCGAGCGGTGGGTTGGCTGGTGGTCGTTCGGTTGGTGGCGGCGCTGGTGGTGGTTCGGGGCTTGGTGGTGGTGTTGTAGGGCTCGGGCCGTTGGCGGCTGGTGACTTGGAGTCGGCTGTGGCGGACCAATCCATCACTTCTTCCGGTGGGGCGCGGGTTGGTGCCGGGGGCGGAATTGGCGGGACCCATTCGGACATTGCCGGAAGTGGCTTCAGTGGGACGTCTGCGGACGGTGGCCGGGGGATTGGTGCTGGTCAATCCGGCGGCGGGAGCGAAGTGAGCGGAGCGGAGGCGGTGGGGGCCTCTCCTTCGGCCGCGGAAAACGAGGGTGGCGAGCGGAGTGTGCCTGCGGCCGGGTTGATCGCGGCTGCCGGAGTCGTGCGCAGTGGACGTCGGCGGGCTGCCCGTGAGGCCGCTGAGGGTGAGGGTGAGCGTTCCTCCGGTGATCAAGGGTCCGACCCGAATGTGCTGGACACGTTGAAGGCGGCCGGGCTCCTCGATTCGCAACGCACCGGCGGACGGCGTCGGGCACGTGATGTCGAGGAGGATTCCGCCGTTTCCGGTCCGAGCCCCGAGGCTGAGGAGCAGGCCGAGCCTGAAGTGCGGACAGAGGCTGTGCCGGAATCCGTGCAGTGGCGGGTGGAGGCGCCGCAACGGCTGCGCACCGAGGAAACGTCGGAATCGTCCATCGACATGTTCGACTCGCCGGCGATGGTCCAGCCCGCCGTGCGCGACGACGTTCCGCCGGTCGGCCTGGGCGCGGCCTTCGTGAAGGGCCCGGTCATCCCCACCGCCCGGGTGCCCCAGCCGCCCGACTTCCCGCCACCGCCCGTGCCGGACTTCGCCTCGCCGTCGCCCGACTTCCCGGCGATGGTCACCGTGCCTGAGCAGGGCACGGGGATGGACGCCGAATCGCGGACCGTGGACGAGTCCACCCCTGAGCCGCCGCCTGAGCCGGACCAGGTCCCCACCGTCCCGGAGCCCGATCAGGTACCTCCGGTGCCGGTTCCCGATCCGGTCCCGTCGAATCCGTCGCCCGAGGTTGCCCCGCCGTCGGTCCGCCCGGGCCAGCCGGTCCAGCCGGTCCAGCCGGTTCCGTCGGTTCCGTCGGTTGAGTCGGCGCCGTCGCCGGCTTCGCCGATTGGGGCGACCGGTTTCCTGAGCGCCGCCGACGTCGAGCGCGACGACGCCCCGGCCGAGATCACGGCCGAGACTCCGGCGGAGATTCCGACCGAGACGCCGGGCAATGGGCCGGCTGGGGGGCAGGCCGATACCCCAGCCGGTGTCATGGCCGATGGGTCGACCGCCCCGACTGTCGACGCCCCAGTTGCCGACGCGCCGACTGCACCGACTGCCGACACCTCAGCCACCGACACCTCAGTCACCGACACCCCAGCCACCGACACCCCAGCTGTCGACACCTCAGCCACCGACACCTCAGTCACCGACACCCCAGCTGTCGACACCCCAGCTGCCGACACCCCAGCTGCCGACACCCCAGCCGAAGACCCGGCCAAGGACCCGTTCGTCACCGCGGTCGTCGTCGGCGGCAAGACGATCGACCTCCCGGCCATCGTCGAACCGACGCCCCCCGCCCTCGACTCACCCAGCGTCACCCGCGCCTCACGCCGCCACAAGAGCGACCTCAGCCTCGCCGAACTCCTGGCCGAGGCCCTGGTCGCCTACGAGGACGCCCGCCGGGAGGACGAGGCCGCCGGCCGCGTGGACGAGGACACCGTGCCGATCACCCCGGTCGGCCCCCCGCCCGAGTCCGCCGCCGAGACCACCGCGCCCATCCAGCGCGTCGAACCCGCACCCCGGTTCGACACCTGGACACTTCCCGGGTCGTGAATAATTTGAGGTTCTAATAAGGTTTCCCGCGAGTAACAAAGCGGGAAATAGTCCGGCCCGTAGCCATTTTGCTACTTTCCGGCAAGTGGTTCGATTCAGTGCGAGGGTTGCGGCGAACGGGTTCAGGCGCGTCTGGTTTAGTGGTGTGCGGACCCGGTACACAGAGGTACCGGATACTGTGGAGCCGCCTGAACATGACCCCGACTGGAGTCCCGTCCCGATCCGAGCTCGCCGCCCGCCACGACGTCGGCGCGGCCCGCACGGCCAGTCCAGAACAGGCTCGTGACGAATTGATCGAACGGGCCGCAGCCAACGCCCCCGAGCTCGCCGACCTGATCCGCCTGTACTACCGCCACGTCCCCGCCGAGGAAGTCAACGACGACGACCCGGTCGACCTGGTGGGCGCGGTGCGCTCGAACTACCAGCTCGCCGAGACGCGGGTGCCCGGCCGCCCGGTGGTGCGGATCCTCAACCCGACCCGCGACCACGACGGCTGGACGTGCCCCGCCACGGTGGTGCAGGTGGTCACCGACGACATGCCGTACCTGGTCGACTCGGTCGCCTCCGAGCTGACCCGCGGCGGCGTGCAGGTGCAGCGCGTGGTGCACCCGATCGTCGTGGTGCGCCGGGACGTGGTGACGGGCGCCCTCCAAGAGGTGCTGCCGAAAGCGGACCCGGCCGACCCGCCGGGCGACGCGATCGCCGAATCCTGGATGTACATCGAGGTGGACCTGCTCACCGACCCCGACCGGGCGCGTGAGCTGGAATCCAAGCTCCACACCGTCCTCAACGACGTCCGCGAGGTCGTCGAGGACACCGACAAGATGGTCGGCATGGCCCTGCACCTGGCCGAACAGCTGGAATCGGACCCGCCGCCGCTGCCCGACCACGAGGTCATGGACGGCGCGAAGCTGTTGCGCTGGCTGGCGAACGACCACTTCACGTTCCTCGGCTACCGCCAGTACGAGCTCGTCCGCGACGACCCGGCGACGGACGGCGACCCGGCGCAGCGCGCGGTCCTCGCGAGTGGCCTGGGTGTGCTCAGACAGGACAGCCTCGCGGCACGCAGCCTCACCGCGGGCCCGGACGCGGGCGCGCAGGCACTGTCACCCGAACTGCTCGTCCTGACGCAGGCCAGCGCCCAGTCGAGCGTCCACCGCTCGGTCTACCCCTATTACGTCGGCGTGAAGACCTTCGACGCCGAGGGCAACGTGACCGGCGAGCACCGGTTCCTCGGTGTCTTCTCCACCACCGCCCTGCACGAGGACGTGCTGGACATCCCCGCCGTCGAACGCCGGGTCCGCGACGTGATCCACCGCGCCGGTTTCCCGCTGCACTCGTACTCGGGCCAGCGGATGCTCGAAGTGATCCAGAACTACCCGCGCACCGAGCTGTTCTCGGTCGACACGGACACGCTCTACCAGACCGTCACGGGCGTGATCGCGCTGGCCGAACGCCGCCGGCTGCGGCTGTTCCTGCGCCGCGACCCGTACGGCCGCTTCTACTCATGCCTGGTCTACCTGCCGCGCGACCGCTACACCACGACGTCGCGGCTGGCCATGCAGGAAGTGCTGATCGACCAGCTCGGCGGCGTGAACCTGGAGTACAGCGCGCGCATCGGCGAGTCCGCGCTGGCCCGCGTGCACTTCACCGTGCACACGGACCCGAACCGCCAGACCGAGCCGGACACGGCCTACATCCAGCAGCTGCTGGCCGAAGCGGTCCGCACCTGGGACGACCGCATGGCCGAGGCGGTCGTGGAGGACCGGGGCACCGCTCTGGGCGCGGAGTCGTCGTCCGAGCAGGGCCAGCGGATCGCCGCGGCGTTCCCCGAGGCCTACAAGGAGGACTTCGCCGCGGCCGACGGCCTGGCGGACTTCCGGCGCATCGAGGCGCTGCGCCCGGGCGACCTGGACCTGGTCTTCTACGCGCCGCGCGACGCCGAGCCGGGTGAACGGCGGTTCAAGCTGTTCCTGGTGGGCGCCCGGCTGACGCTGTCCGACGTGCTGCCGATGTTGCAGCGCATGGGCGTGGTCGTGGTGGACGAGCGCCCGTACGAGCTGAGCCGCGACGACGGCGTCGAGTGCTGGATCTACGACTTCGGCCTGCGCATCGAGCAGAGCACGCTGGACAAGCTGTCCACCGACGACATCGAGTCGATCCGCACCCGCTTCCAGGACGCGTTCGACGCCGCCTGGCGCGGTGAGGCCGAGGTGGACGGCTTCAACACCCTGGTGCTCAAGGCGGGTGTCACGTGGCAGCAGGCGGCCATGCTGCGCGCCTACGCCAAGTACCTGCGCCAGGCCGGCACCCCGTACAGCCAGGACTACATCGAGGACGCCGTCCTCGGGCACACCGAGGTCGCCACGGCCCTGGTGCGGCTGTTCGAGACGCGGTTCGACCCGGGCCTGACCGACGGGGACCGCGCCGACCACACCGAGCACCTCGTCGGCGCGATCACCAAGATGATCGACGACGTGACCAGCCTCGACGCGGACCGCATCCTGCGCAGCCTGCTCACGTTGGTGCAGGCCACGCTGCGCACGAACTACTTCGTCCGCGACGCCGACGGCAACCCGCGCCCGTACCTGGCGGTGAAGCTGGACCCGCGGGCGATCCCGGACCTGCCGCAGCCGCGGCCGAGGTTCGAGATCTTCGTGTACTCGCCGCGGCTGGAGGGCGTGCACCTGCGGTTCGGCCCGGTGGCACGCGGCGGTCTGCGCTGGTCCGACCGGCGCGAGGACTTCCGCACCGAGATCCTGGGCCTGGTCAAGGCGCAGGCGGTGAAGAACGCGGTGATCGTGCCCGTCGGGGCCAAGGGCGGGTTCGTCCTCAAGAAGCCGCCGGCGCCGACCGGCGACCCGGGTGCGGACCGCGAGGCGCTGCTGGCCGAGGGCATCGCCTGCTACCGGCAGTTCATCTCCGGCCTGCTGGACCTGACCGACAACCTGAACTCCGGCACGGTGATCCCCGCGCCGCAGGTCGTCCGACACGACAGTGACGACGCGTACCTGGTGGTCGCGGCGGACAAGGGGACCGCGGCGTTCTCAGACATCGCCAACGAGGTGTCGAAGTCCTACGGCTTCTGGCTCGGTGACGCGTTCGCGTCCGGCGGCTCGGTCGGCTACGACCACAAGGCGATGGGCATCACCGCCAAGGGCGCGTGGGAGAGCGTGAAGCGGCACTTCCGCGAGCTGGGCACGGACACGCAGTCGGACGAGTTCACGGTCGTCGGCGTCGGCGACATGTCCGGTGACGTGTTCGGCAACGGCATGCTGCTGTCCGAGCACATCCGGCTGGTGGCCGCGTTCGACCACCGGCACATCTTCATCGACCCGAACCCCGTCGCGGCCACGTCCTACGCCGAGCGCAAGCGGCTGTTCGAGCTGCCCCGCTCGTCCTGGGACGACTACGACCGCACGCTGATCAGCGAGGGCGGCGGCGTGTGGCCGCGTTCGCTGAAGTCGATCCCGGTCGGCGCCCACGTCCGCGCGGCGTTGGGCCTGGCCGATGACGTGGTGAAGCTGTCGCCGCAGGAGCTGATGAAGGCCATCCTGCTGGCGCCGGTCGACCTGCTCTGGAACGGCGGCATCGGCACGTACGTCAAGGCGCGCACCGAGTCGCACACCGAGGTCGGCGACAAGGCCAACGACGCGATCCGGGTCGACGGCGCGGACCTGCGGGTCAAGGTCATCGGCGAAGGCGGCAACCTGGGCCTGACCCAGCGCGGCCGGATCGAGTTCGCCCGCTCGGGCGGCCCGGACGGGCACGGCGGCAAGGTCAACACCGACGCGCTGGACAACTCGGCCGGTGTCGACTGCTCCGACCACGAGGTCAACATCAAGATCCTGCTGGACGAGCTGGTCCGCGACGGCCGGCTCGACCAGGTGCGGCGCAACGAGCTGCTGGGGCAGATGACCGACGAGGTCGGCGAACTCGTGCTGGGCGACAACTACTCGCAGAACTTCGTGCTGGGCATCTCCCGCGCCCACGCCGCGCCGATGCTGTCGGTGCACGCGCGGCTCGTCGCCGACCTCGAACAGCGCGGCGCGCTCGACCGTTCGCTGGAGGCGTTGCCCAGCGTGGCGGAGTTCAAGGCGCTGGAGAAGGCCGGAGCGGGCCTGACGTCACCGGAGCTGGCGACGTTGCTGGCGCACGTCAAGCTGGCGTTGAAGGAGGAAGTGCTCGCCAGCGACCTGCCGACGATCGACGTGCTGGCCCGCAGGCTGCCCGCCTACTTCCCCAGCGAGCTGCGCGAACGGTTCGCCGACGCCATCGGCAACCACCCGCTGTCCCGCGAGATCATCACCACGGTGCTGGTCAACGAGGTCGTGGACGGCGGTGGCGTGTCGTACGCGTTCCGGCTGGCGGAGGAGACCAGCGCGTCGGCGACGGACGCGGTGCGCGCGTACACGGTGGTGACCGCGATCTACGACCTGCCGTCGGTGTGGCGGGAGATCCGGGCGCTGGACAACGTCATCCCGACCGACGTCCAGGACGACATGGTGCTGGAGACCCGTCGCCTGCTGGACCGCGCGTCGCGCTGGCTGCTGACCAACCGCCCCCAGCCGCTCGCGGTCGGGTCGACGATCAGCCGGTTCGCCCCGGTGGTCGGCGCCCTCATCCCGCAGACGATCGACATGCTCAAGGGTCACGAGAAGCAGACCGTGGTCGACCACGTCGAGCGGCTGGTGGCGCACGGCGTGCCGGTCACGTTGGCGCGTCGGATCGCCGGGCTGCTGTTCACCTACGGGCTGCTGGACGTCACGGAGGTGGCCGAACTCGCCGAGCGTGAAGAGGGCGAGGGCGCGACCGGCCGGGAGCGGACGCACGAGGAGACGGCCGAGCTGTACTTCGCGCTGTCCGAGCACCTGGACGTGGACCGGATGCTCAGCTCGGTGTCGACCCTGGAACGCCTGAACCGCTGGCACGCGTTGGCGCGCTTGGCGTTGCGGGACGACTTCTACTCGTCACTGCGGTCGATCACGATCGACGTGCTGCGGTCGTCCGAGCCCGGCGACAGCGCGGAGGAGAAGATCGAGCAGTGGGAGCAGGCGAACTCCTCCCGCCTGGGCCGTGCCCGCGCCGCGCTCGCGGAGATCAACAAGGTGTCCAAGCTGGACCTGGCCACCCTGTCCGTCGCGGCACGCCAGGTCCGCAGCATGATCCGCTGACGACGCCGGTCGGGCGCCCTTGACGCGGGGCGCCCGACCGGTCGTTGGATCAGCCCAGGAGATACGGCCCGGTGTGGTCGATCTGGTAGGACGTGTCCACGGGCGCGCCGGTGGCGCTGTAGCAGCGGACGTTGATCCCGATGCTCGAATTCCAGCTGACCACCTTGCAGAACTCGGCGTTCCAGCTGTTGGTGGCGGCGACGTGCACGTGGCCCGTGGCGAGGTCGGCATTGGCGAAGTGCATCGCATAGTTGCCGGTGCCCGAACGGGTCGCCGTCGCGACCCCCGACGGGACCTCGTGCTGGTAGGACAGGCTCGGCGTGTACGACGCCGCGGTGGCGTTGTTCGCCAGTGCGTAGGCGGATTGGTGGCCGTCGGGGTTGCAGCAGCCGTGGAGGCCGAAGGTGTTGGTGCGGTCGGTGAAGGTCATCGAGAAACCCGAGTCGGTCGGGGTGCCGGCGGCGTTGAAGCAACGGATGTTGACCTGGATGGTCGAGGCCGGCGTTCCCCAGCCGAAGCTGAAGACCTTGCACCGGGTGGCGCCCCAGCCGACCGAAGTCACCCGGGCGTGCCCGGCCCTGGTGGTGCGCCCGATTTCGGGCATGAACACCTTGTAGGTGCCGACGCCGGTGCGGGAGACGGTGTTGGTCATGCCCGCCGAGTTGAACTGCTGGTGGTACGGCGGCGTGGAGGTCGCGCTGGACGAGTTGGTCAGGTGCACGTAGCCGCCCGGATAGGTCTGGCCGTACTCGAACCCCGGCCAGACCCGCTTGTTGGTGAAGCTCGCGGTGAACTGGCTGTCGACGGGCGCGCCGGCGAGCGTGTAGCAGCGGATGACGACGGTCTGGTCGATGCCGGACGCGACCCAGGTGTCGGGCTTGCACTGGTGCGTGTTGTCGCCGTACGCGGTGGCGTGGGCGACGCCGCCGGACACACCCAGGCCGGTGAACGTCACCGCGTAGTACCCGGTGCCCCGTCTTGTGATCGTGTTTCTAGTCGTCGTGCTGATGCTGTTCATCTGGTAGGTCAGGTGGGGCGTGTACGACGCCGTGGTCGGGCTGTTCGCCCAGACGTAGCCGGCGCCGGCCACCGGGCGGGTGTCGGCACTCGCGGTTCCTGCGGTCACGACCGCTGTCACGACCGTTGTCGCCGCGACCAGGGCGACCACCACCGGGCTGACGAGTCTGCGCATTGCTCTCCCTCAGTCCACCGGCCCTTCCTGGACCGGCCCTGAGAGTGCGGGCGGACCGCCGTGGTGGCGAGTCGGCGGTTCGGCCCTCATCGGCTGTCCGCCGGTCGACCCGCAGCCTTTCGGCGGTGGTCTTTCGGCGTCAAAGCCGGTCTTCGGGGCCAACCGTGAGCCTTCTGGCGCGTCGAACAGGGTGACAGCAGCAGACGGGTCGGATGGGGGCAGCGTGCCGGACGAGTGTGTGCCGATCGAGTTGGGGCTCGTCGACGACCACTCGATGTACCGCGACGGGGCGGCGCTCTGGCTGGAGAACCAGCCGGGCCGGCGGATCAGGGTGGTGGCGGCGGTGCGTTCGGTGGCGGACCTGTTGGTGGGCGGTCGGTTGCCCGCCGTGGTGCTGCTGGATCCGTCCGCAGACCCGGTGCAGGCGGTCTCTCGGCTGGTCGCGGCCGGTGTGGGGGTGATCGTGCACAGCACCGACGAGACGCCTCACGTCGTGCGCGCCGCTCTTGCTGCGGGGGCGAGAGGCTACGTGTCCAAGCGTGCGCCGTTGTCGGATCTGGTGGACGCGGTGGTCTCGGTGGCCGGTGGTGGCCACTACCTGACCCGGCTGCTCGCCCAAGGCGCTCTCTTGTCCGTGCCTTTGCGACGGCCGGTCCTGTCGGACCGCGAGGTGGAGGTGTTGCGCGGTGTCGCCGAGGGCCGAACCCGCCTTGCGGTGGCACGTTCCCTGGGCCTCTCGGAGGGCACCGTGAAGACGTACCTGGAACGCATCCGCTGCAAGTACCGCGCCGCCGGCCGCGCTGCGGGCTCCACCGTCGAGCTGTACCAACGCGCCCTCGAAGACGGCCTGATCGCCACAACCCGCGTCGCCTAACCCCCCGTGAGTCCTACGTTCAGAACGCGTGAGTCCTACGTTCAGAACCCCCGAGTTCAACGCTCAGAACACGCGAGTCGAACGTTCAGGCCCCGCGAGTCGAACGCTCAGTACGGGCGAGTCGAACGCTCAGGTACCCCGAGTTGCACACTCGGGTACCCGCGAGTCGGCCGCATACCTGGCTCCGGGAAGCCGAAGCCACGGAATTGTCGGACCCCGTCGGTAAAATCAAGATAGGGGTCCCCCGGCGGGGACGCCTGCGAAGCGCGCCCCCGCCGAGCTGTGTGCCCGTCAACTGTGGCCGAGTTGTGCCCGTCAACTGTGACGGTGGAGCTGTGACCGTCGTCAACTGTGCCTGTCGAGCTGTGCGGCCGTTGGGCCACGCGCGCTAATTGCGCCAGGTGTCGGACAGCGTCACGGGTGCAGTGGCGGTGCGGTTCGTCCCGCTCTCCCACGTCACCGCCCCGTTCGACTCCTTCCGGATGTACTTGTACTGGAACGAAGTCCCCGCCGGCAGCGACACCGAGCCCCGCCACGTCGGGTAAGTGGCGGACGACAGGGCCACCGCGTTGGCCGTGTTCCACGCGCCGAGCGAAGCGTGGTCGCCGACGACGAAGATGTTCTGCCCCAACGAAGTCGTGGCGTTCACCGCGAACGACGCCGTGCCGGCGGGAGGCGGAGTGCCCCCACCCGTCGCACCGACGTGCAGCGCCAAAGCCTCACCCGCCGCCAACGTCGCCGTGAACTGCCCGTTCGACCCCACGCTGACCGCCACGCACCCGTCCCGCTGCACGTTGCAGTAAGACCCGGCCGGCAGCGAGGTCTGGAACGTCCGCGTCAACGACGAAGACTCCCGGTTGATCGCCACGAAACCCTTGCCACCCCGGCCGAACGCGATCGCGTCACCACCGTTGTCCCACCAGTTCACGACCGACGTTCCGGCCACCGCGTTGCGGAATTGCACCATCGACGAGATCTGCGTCCACCGGTGCTGGCACTTCCACCCTGACGTGTAGCACTCAGACCCCGAAGGCGGCCCGGCGTCGTGGTTCGAGAACTCGTACCCCGAGTACACGTTCGGCGCCCCATACGGCCACGCCAGCATGAACACGTTCGCCAACGTGTAGGTGGAACCGTCCTTGTACGTCAACGTCGACCCGTTGCGCTCGGTGTCCCAGTTGTCCACGAACGACCGCGCCTGCCCGCTCGGCAGGTAACCCCACGACTGCCCGAACGTGCTCAGGTAAGCCAGGTTCTCGTTGTTGAAGATCCGCTTGATGTCGTACGCGTACCGGAACTCGTCCACGTCACCCGACCCGGTGTACTCGCCCGGCTGCACGGCCTCACCGGCCCCGTAGATCACCTCGTGCACCCAGAACACGCCGGGGTTGCTCAACCTCGACTTGATCGCGGACATGTCGGTCGCCGGAATGTGCTTGGCCGCGTCGATCCGGAACCCGTCCACCCCGAGCGAGATCAGGTGGTTCAGGTACGACGCGATCCGCCCCCGCACGTAGTCGCTGCCGGTGTTCAGGTCCGACAGCCCGACCAACTCGCAGTTCTGCACGTTGTCGCGGTTGCGGTAGTCGCTGATGTGCGACCGGCACGAGTGGAAGTCCGGGTCGCTGTAGATGCCGGGGTAGTTGTACTTCGTGTACGACGAACCGCCGGTGCCCGTCCCCGACCCGGCGCTCATGTGGTTGATCACGGCGTCCGCGATGACCTTCACGCCCGCCGCGTGGCAGGTGTTCACCATGTTCCGGAACGCGGCTTCGTCACCGAGGCGTCCGGCGATGCGGTAGCTGACGGGCTGGTAGGACGTCCACCACTGGGAGCCCTGGATGTGCTCGGTGGCCGGCGACACCTCCACGAACCCGTAGCCCTTCGGCCCGAGCACGTTCGTGCACTCGGCGGCGACCCGCGAGAACGGCCACTGGAACAGGGTCGCGGTCACGTCCTTGGCGGACGGAGGGGCTGCAAAAGTTTGCGGTACGGCCAACAGGCTGAACAGCAGTACTGCTATCGCGCACAGGGCGCGTCGGCTGAGGGAAACCACGATGTCTCCTCGCTGGCAGGGATGTGCTCTAGGTCATACCAGCCGGCAGACTTGCTGAAAACACTTGCAAAGTATTTCATTGCCCACCGGCGCGGAACCGATCCGGAAGGACACCCCCATGACGCAGGACTGGTGGCGCGAGGCCGTCATCTACCAGGTCTACGTGCGCAGCTTCGCCGACTCGAACGGTGACGGCGTCGGTGACCTGCCCGGCATCCGGTCCCGGCTGCCCTACCTCGCCGAACTGGGGGTGGACGCGGTGTGGATCACCCCGTTCTACAAGTCCCCGATGGCGGACGGCGGCTACGACGTCGCCGACTACCGCGAGGTCGACCCGCAGTTCGGCACCACGCAGGACGCGAAGGCCCTCGTGGACGACGCGCACGACCTCGGCATCCGGGTGATCGTGGACCTCGTCCCGAACCACACGAGCGATCAGCACGAGTGGTTCCGGCAGGCCCTCAACGCCGCGCCCGGCTCGCCGGAACGCGCCCGCTACCACTTCCGCGACGGCCGCGGCGACCAGCCGCCGAACGACTGGGAGTCCGTCTTCGGCGGCCCCGCCTGGTCGAAGACGGCCGACGGCCAGTGGTACCTGCACCTGTTCGCCCCCGAGCAGCCGGACCTGAACTGGGACCAGCCGGAGGTGCGGGACGAGTTCCTGGACGTCCTGCGCTTCTGGCTCGACCTCGGCGTGGACGGCTTCCGCATCGACGTGGCCCACGGGATGATCAAGGCGGACGGTCTGCCGGACGTCGGCACGCCCGGCCACCTCAAGCTGCTGGGCACGGAGGCGCTGCCGTTCTTCGACCAGGACGGCGTGCACGAGATCTACCGCGACTGGCGCAAGGTGCTCGACTCGTACCCGGGCAGCCGGATCGGCGTGGCCGAGGCGTGGACGCCGAGCCCCGAGCGCACCGCGCGCTACCTGCGTGCCGACGAGCTGCACCAGGCGTTCAACTTCCACTACCTGACCGCCGAGTGGACCGCCGCCGACCTCAAGCAGGTCATCGACGACTCGCTCGCCGCGATGGCGCCGGTGTCCGCGCCGACGACGTGGGTGCTGTCCAACCACGACGTGCAGCGGCACGTGACGCGGTACGGCAGCGTGGCGCGGGCGCGGGCCGCCGCTCTCCTGATGCTCGCCCTGCCCGGCAGCGCGTACGTCTACCAGGGTGAGGAACTGGGCCTGCCCGAGGTGCTGGACCTGCCGGAGGACGTCCTCCAGGACCCGGTGTGGGAGCGGTCCGGGCACACCGACCGTGGCCGCGACGGCTGCCGCGTGCCGATCCCGTGGACGCCGGACGGCCCGTCGTTCGGCTTCGGCGACGGCGGTTCGTGGCTGCCGCAGCCGGCGGACTGGGCACGGCTCAGCGTCGCCGCGCAGAAGGGCGACCCGGACTCGGTGCTGGAGCTGTACCGCAGCGCGCTGCGCGTCCGGCACGAGCACCCCGACCTGGGCGCGGGCACCGAGGTGGAGTGGCTGGACGTGTCGGAGGGCGTGCTGTCCTTCCGCCGTGGCGCTTTCACGTGCGTGGTGAACCTCGGCCCGGACGTGGCACGGCTGCCGATCGACGGCGAGGTGCTGCTGTCCTCGGGTGGTTGCGCTACTGAGGGAACGGACGTCCTCGTGCCGGCAGACACGACCGTGTGGCTCTCGCGCCCGTAGAGTCACACGGTGTGACAGCGCGGCTGAGTGACATCGCGACCCAGGCAGGCGTGAGCGAGGCGACGGTCAGCCGAGTGGTCAACGGCAAGCCAGGCGTGTCCGCGAGCACCCGCCAGGCCGTCGTCGCCGCGATGGACGTGCTCGGCTACGAGCGCCCGCCCAGGCTCCGACAGCGCAGCGCCGGGTTGATCGGGTTGATCACCCCCGAGTTGAACAACCCGATCTTCCCGGCGTTCGCGCAGGTCATCGAGCAGGTGTTGACCAGCGACGGCTACACGCCGGTGCTGTGCACGCAGACGCCCGGCGGCTCCACCGAGGATCAGCTGACCGACATGCTGGTCGACCGCGGCGTCACCGGCATCGTCTTCGTGTCCGGGCTGCACGCCGACACGACGGCGAACAAGGACCGGTACGTGAAGCTGGCCGGGCGCGGCGTGCCGTTCGTGATGATCAACGGGTACACCGACCAGGTGTCCGCGCCGTTCGTGTCGGTGGACAACCGGGCGGCCGTCCGGCTCGCCGTCACGCACCTGCTGGAGCTGGGGCACGAGACGATCGGGCTGGCGGTCGGCCCGCCGAGGTTCGTGCCCGCCCAGCGCATGGTGGAGGGCTTCACGCTCGTCCGCCCGCAGGCGTCCGACCTGGTCGAGCACTCGCTGTTCACGGTCGAGGGCGGGCAGGCCGCGGCGAACGCCCTGCTGGACCGTGGCTGCACGGCGATCGTGTGCGGCAGCGACCTGATGGCGTTCGGCGCGATCCGCGCGGCGCGTCAACGGGGTCTGACCGTGCCGCGTGACGTCTCCGTGGTCGGCTTCGACGACTCGCCCCTGATCGTGTTCGCCGACCCGCCGTTGACCACGATCCGCCAGCCGGTCGAGGCGATGGGGCAGGCCGCCGTGCACGCGTTGCTGGAGGAGATCGGCGGCACGCCCGCACCCCACGCGGAGTTCGTGTTCCAGCCGGAGCTGGTGGTGCGCGGCTCGACGGGCGCCCGACCCAGATGACCGTGCTCGCCCAACGGATGCGGGCGCAACGGCTCTCGCACCCGGCGACCGACGTGACGGACCTGTTCACGTCCGTCTTCGCCTTGCAGGCCCAGGACATGCCCGCCGCACGGCTCGCAGCGCGCGCCAGGGGTGTCCGGTCCCTTGACGGTCCTCTAGTGCGCACGTGGGCCATGCGCGGCACGCTCCACCTGCTCCACGAGGACGACCTGTGGGTCGTGAACCTCTTGGGACCGACCTTCATCGCCGCCGGACGACGTCGCCGCGAACAGCTGGGCCTCACCGATGAGCTGTGCGAGCGCGCGCTTCCCGCGCTCCGCGAAGTCCTGACCGAGCCGCTGGAACGCGCCGAGCTCGTCCGCCGCCTGGCCGACGTCGGCATCGTCCTGGACCCGAAATCGCAGGCTCCGGCCCACCTGCTGGCGTTCGCCGCGAACTCCGGCGTGCTGTGCCGGGGGCAGGACGACACGTACCGGCTCCTGCGCATCGACTGCGAGCCCCGTGGCGTGGACGAGCTGTGGCGGCGCTACCGGCGTGCCTACGGCCCGGCGACGCCCGACGACTTCGTCACGTGGAGCGGCCTGCCCAAGCGCCAGGTCAAGGGCCTGCCCGAGGTGGCCGACGAACCGGCCGAGCCGAGCGGCACGGTCCGCATGCTGGGCCACTTCGACCCGTACCTGCTCGGCTACCGCGACCGCTCCCTGGCGCTGGATCCGGAGCACGCGCCGCTCGTCCAGACCGGTGGAGGTTTCCTCACGCCGCACGTCGTGGTGGACGGCCGGGTGGTCGCGGTGTGGCGGCGGGACGGCACGCGGATCGCCGTGCACCCGTTCGACGCCCGGCCGGACGTGGCCCGAGAGGTCGCCGACCTGGGCCGATTCCTCCAGGTGGATGCGGCCTTAACCTGGGTCTAGCACGTGGATAGGGTCACTGCCACCGCAACGAAACCGGGAGGCGCGTTCAAGTTGGGTGTGTTCGTCACGGGTGTGCGACCGCGTTGGTCGGACATGGACGCCTACGGTCACGTCAACCACGCCAACACGGTGACGTTGCTGGAAGAGGCACGGATCGACCTGCTGTTCACCGAGGCGGCCCGGCACGGCGTGCCGGACATGGCCAAGGGCGTGGTGGTGGCCAGGCTCGTGGTGGACTACCTCGCGCCGTTGCTGTTCACGGGCGGTGAGATCGTGGTGGAGATGTCGGTGCGGGAGCTGAAGTCGGCGTCGTTCACGCTCGACTACGCGGTCCGCGAAGGCCGCCGGGAGGGCAGCGCTGTCGTCACGAAAGCGGAGACCCTCATGGTGCCTTACAACCTGACGGCCGGACGTCCGCGCCGTCTTCTCGAAGCCGAGCGCGACTTCCTCGCGGGCTGGCGTGCCGGAGGTAATGGTGCCTGAGTTGGTCCTCGCCGATCCCGCCGAGCGGGACGACCTCGGCGCATTCGTCGCCCGTGCCGTGCGCCTGGAGGCCCAGGCGGTGGTGCGGCTGCGCAACCGACCGTCCGGCGGCCTGGTGGACGCCTGGGTGGCGACGCCGTTCGACGCGCTGGCCACCCGGACCGTCGCCGGGCAGATCACCCCGAACGACGTGACGGTGTCCGGGACGGACCTGCTCACCGGCTTGGCCGTGGTGCGCAGCGAGACCGTCGACCCCGGTCCGGCGCGGGACATGATGTGGCGCTCGGCGCTGCCGCCGTCGGAGGGTTGGCTGCCGGTGGACCGGTTGCCGGGCAGCGTCGTGTCGGAGCTGGCGGAGAAGGGCGTGGAGGTGGCCCGTGAGAACGCCGGTCCGCGCGGCACGCCGCCCGCGTCGCTGCTCGATCAGACGGTGATCACGGTGAGCGGTTCCGGGCTGGACGTGAAGGTGCCGATGCGGTGCCTGTTCGCGTTGTCCGGCATGGGTTTCCTGGGCGGTGACGACGTGCGGATCACGGCCACCGACTCGTGGATGCGCATCGATGCCCGCTTCGGCGCGGTAGTCCGCCGCCGGCACTCCATGCTGCCCCTGCTGGTCTGACGCCGCCGGCCCGACCTCGACCCGTTCCCGCCTCCGCCGGCTACTGTTGGCCGGGGTTTGGCGGCGTTGCGGGGGGCATGGGTGGAGTTCAAGGTGTTGGGGCCGGTCGAGGCCTGGGTGGACGGCAGCCTGGTGGCGGTCGGCGGGCCGAAACCCAAGACGCTGTTGGCGTTGTTGGCGATCCACGCGGGCCGTGTCGTGTCGCTCGACCAGCTCGTCGACGCGATGTGGGGCGAGCAGCCGCCGGACCAGTCGCGGTCGGCGATCTACACGTACGTCTCGTCGCTGCGCCGCGAGTTGGGCGATGTGCTGTCCCGTTCCGGCGGGGGGTACCTGCTGTCCGCCGACCTCGACGAGGTGGACCTGCACGTGTTCACCAGCGAGGTGACCGAGGGTCGCAAGGCGCTGGCCGAGGGCGACCTCAAAGGCGCGGCGGTCCGGTTCGCGACCGCGCTCGGGGCGTGGCGCGGCACCCCGCTGGGTGGCGCGCAGGGCGCCTGGGCCGAGGGTGAGCGCTCGCGGTTGGAGGAGATGCGCCTCGCCGCGCTGGAGGACCGGTTCGACGCCGACCTCGCGATCGGGCGCGGCGAGCCGCTGGTCGCCGAGCTGAGCGCGGCCGTGGCCGAGAACCCGCTCCGGGAACGGCTGCGCAGCCAGCTCATGCTGGCCCTGCACCAGGCGGGGCGGCAGGCGGACGCCCTCGCCTGCTACCAGGAAGGCAGACGGGTCCTGCTCGACGAGCTGGGCCTGGAACCCGGACCGGCGCTGCGGGCGACCCACGAGCGGGTCCTGCGCGGGGACGCCGACACGCGGTCGGCCGATGCCCGGTCGGCCGACGCGGCGTCCCGGGCCGCGCCGACGCCCAGCCAGTTGCCGTTCGACATCGGCGACTTCACCGGACGTGTGGCCGAGCAGGAACGGCTGGTGGCGCGGTTGACCGCGGAGACCGGCGCGGCGCAGGTGTGCGCGATCTCCGGCCAGCCGGGCGCGGGCAAGTCCACGCTGGCCGCGCACGTCGCCCACGTGGTGCGCGACCACTTCGCCGACGGCCAGCTCTACGCGAACCTGCGCGGCGTGCAGGTCGTGCCCGCCGACCCGGCCGAGGTGCTGGCGGGCTTCCTGCGCGCCCTCGGCGTCGCCGACCCGGCCATCCCCGCCGAGCTGGAGGAGCGCTCTCAGCTCTACCGCACCCTGGTGGCCGACCGGCGGGTGCTGATCGTGCTGGACGACGCCCGCGACGAGCGCCAGATCCGCCCGCTGCTGCCCGGCGGCGCGACGTGCGCGTTGCTGGTGAGCAGCCGCGAACGCCTGGGTGCGCTCAGCGGCGCGGCGCAGTTGCACCTGCGCGTGCTGCGCGACGACGAAGCGGTGGAGCTGCTCGATCGCGTGGTCGGCGACGACCGGGTGCCTGCCGAGCCCGACGCCGCCGAGGAGATCGTCCGGCTGTGCGGGAACCTCCCGCTGGCGCTGCGCATCGCGGGAGCCCGGCTCGCGGCCCGGCCGCAGTGGAAGCTGTCACGGCTGGCCGAGCGGCTGGGCGTGCAGCGGCGCGTGCTCCAAGAGCTGACCCTGGGCGACCTGGAGGTGCGCGGCAGCCTGGCGCTGAGCTACGACGGCCTGGGCGAGCGGGAACGCACGGCGTTACGCCGCCTCGGGCTGCTCGACGTGTCCACCTTCGGCGGCTGGCTGCTCGCGCCGCTGCTGGACTGCGACCCGGACGAGGCAGAGGAGGTCGTGGAACGGCTCGTCGACTCCCAACTGCTCGACATCGCGACCACTGACGACGGCGCCGCCCTGCGCTACCGCCTGCACGACCTGACCCGGGCGTTCGCCCGCGAGCGCGGCGAGGCGGAAGAGCCGTTGGAGCAGGCGAGGGCCGCCTGCGCCCGCGCCGCCGAGGCCTGGCTGTCGCTGGTGGAGCTGGCGGGCAGTCGGATGTCGCACGCGAACTTCGGCGGCACGCCCGTCGCGCTCGACCCCCGTTACTTCGACGGGGCCGTCGCCGACGACGTGATCGCCGACCCGGAGGGGTGGTTCGACGCCGAGCAGTCCGGTCTGGTCCGCGTCGTGGAGCGGGTGTCCGAGTTGGATCTGACCGACGTGGCCACCCGCCTGGCCGCCACGCTGTGCTCGTCCCGGTTCTCCGTGCGCAACCTGTTCGGCCAGTGGAGGCGGACGCACTCGTCGGCCCTGGAGGCGGCGCGGCGCACCGGTGACCGGGCGGGCGAGGCGCGGCTGCTGTCCGGTCTGGGCTGGCTGTCCTACGAGCAGGACCGCTTCGACGAGGCCGCGTCGTACTACGGGCAGGCCCTGGACGCCTTCCAGGAGGGGGACGACGCGCTGGGCGAGGCGGCGACACGGCTGTCGCTGAGCACCGTGCTGCGCGAGCGCGGCGAGTTGGACCGGGCCGTCGAGTTGCTGGACCAGGCGCTGGCCGTGTTGCGGTCCTACGACGAGCCGGGCCTGGTCGCGCAGGCCCTGCACGGGCTGGGACGGGTGCTGACCGAACGGGGTGCGCTGGACCAGGCGCTGGAGAAGTGCTCGCAGACGCTGGACTCCTACCGGGAGTCGGGTGACCGGCGCAGCGAGGCCATCGCACTGCGCTCGGTGGGCATCGTGCACCGGGCCGCTGGCCGCTGGGACGAGGCCGCCGAGTACTGCGCCGAGGCGGTGCGCGTGCTCCAGGCGCTGGACGACCGGCTGATGTCCGCGTACGCCGTGCAGGCGCTGGCCAAGGTCCGCATCCGCCAGGGCCGGGCCGACGCGGTGCGCAGCGACCTGTTCGAATGCCTGAGCACGTGCGGTGAGATGCAGGACGACTTCGGCCAGGCGCTCGTCCTGCGCACCCTCGGCGAGCTGGAGATCGCCGCCGGTCGCCCGGACATGGCCCGCCGCTACCTGGACCAGGCGCTGCACCGGTGGGCGGCCCTGTCCCTGCCGGTGTGGCGCGCCAGGACCCTGCGGGACCTCTCCACCGCGCTCACCGCCCTCGGCGAGCCGGCCGCGGCTGACGAGGCGTGGACCGAGGCGTTGCGGATCTTCGTCGCGCACGGTGGTCGTGAAGCGCGCGAACCACGCCCGTCGACCACCGCCGTGCCGGGTCGAACGTCCTGGACGGACTCCGTCAAGGTGTCCTGAACTGCGAAGACAAAGGGCTGGGGGCCAAGTGCTCCCAGCCCTTTCGCATGCCCGGAGTGATCTCAAAACGACCTGAAAACGCGCTTTGAGATTTCTCGGAGAACTCGGCGACAAGGTTGTGCCAACACGGAGGGCCAACCGAAGGGGAACCGAGATGAAGATCTTCACCGGCAAGAATTCCACCCGCGCCGCCGCCTCCGTCGTGGCGGGCTTGCTGACCGCGGGCCTGTGCGCGGCGGGGAACGCCACCGTTGCCCAAGCGGCCGAGCTGCCACCGGGGTCAAGTCGCGTCGGGGTGCTGTCGAACTCCGGTGACGTGCACGTGAAGGAAGGCACGCTGCTGTCGTCCTGGGTCGAGAAGATGTCGACCGGGGTGGTCGCGTTCGAGGTGGCGGGCGATCGCGTTGGCGTGCTGGACACCGGCGGCAAGCTGTGGGTGAAGGAGGGGAACCTCTGGACCGGCTGGTCGGAGCAGGCCGACAACGTCAAGGACTTCCGCCTCGCCGGGAACCGCATCGGGATCGTCCGCACCGACGGCACGGCCGCGGTGAAGGAGGGCGGTCTCCAGGCCGGCTGGTCCGAGCAGGCCAACGGCGTGCGGGAAGTGGAGATCACGCCTGACCGCATCGGCATCGTCGGCACCGACGGCACGGTCAACGTCAAGCAGGGCGGCCTCGGCGCCGGGTGGGTCCCGCAGATCGGCGGGGTCGCCGACCTGGAGCTGTCCGGTGACCGCGTCGGCGTGCTCCGCACCGACGGCACGGTCGCGGTGAAGGAGTCCAACCTCTGGTCCGACTGGGTCGAGCAGACCAACGGCGTCACCGACCTGGAACTGTCCGGCAGCCTCATCGGTGTCGTGCTGGCCAACGGGCTGGCGACGGTGAAGGAGGGCAACCTCTACTCGGCGTGGGTGAACCAGCTCGGTGACGCCGAGGACATCGAGATCTCCGGCGACCGCATCGGTGTGGTGCGCGCCAACGGGTCCGCGGTCGTGAAGGACGGCGGCGTCTACGGCGCCTGGGTCGAGCAGACCAGCGGTGTGAAGCAGTTGCGCCTGGCCACGGCCACGCCCGCTTCCGCGGCGGGCCACGTGACGATCGACGACATCACCGCCATCTACGGCTCCGCGTACGCCACGGACACCGTCGCGGCGGGCTTGCCCGGCCTGAACGAGGTCATGACGCAGAAGGGCATCACCACCCCGACCCGCAAGGCCGCGTTCCTGGCGACCCTCAAGCACGAGAGCGGCTTCCGCTACAACGCCGGTGAAGCGGGGAACATCGCGGTCTACCGAGGCCGCGGCTTCATCCAGCTGACCGGGCAGTACAACTACCAGTCCGCCGGCGCGAGCCTCGGTCACGACTTCCTGAACAACCCGTCCGACGCCGCCTCGCTCCAGTGGAGCGCCAAGGTCGCCGGTTGGTACTGGACGGTCGCCCGCAACATCAACGCCGCCGCGGACGCCTACGACATGGGCGCGGTCGGCCGCGCGATCGGCTACTCGTACGCCCTCGACCCGACCGAGTCGAACAACCGCTGCGCCTCCTACAAGCGCGCTCTCGCCCACTTCAACGGCGGCAGCCTGCCGGTCCCCGAAACCGCCATCGACTGCACCCGCTGACCTCACTCGAATTCCGTCGAAACCCTCGTTCGAACCGAAAGGGAACCACCATGTCCATCAAGACGACCGCGCGCCGCACCGTGACGACCGCCCTCGCCGCCGCCGTGCTCGCCCCAGTCCTCGCCCTGTTCTCCGCAGGCTCCGCCGTCGCCGACGCCCGCACGGACATCCGCGACCTGGCCAGAGCCAACATCGACAAGCAGACGTGCAGTACCAACAGCACGGGTGGGGTGGGCTACATGGACTCCTGCCGCATGGCCCACGCCTGGTGCGCGGACTTCGCCCGCTGGGTGTGGGGGACGGCGGGCCTCAACACCGACCGCCTCACCCCGGCCGCGGGCAGCTTCTACCTCTACGGGGCCAACAAGGGCACCCTGCACACCGACACGGGCTACGTCCCGCAGATCGGCGACGCGGTGGTGCTGAACTACCAGGGCAACGGCTACGCCGACCACGTCTCGATCGTCGACTCGGTCGCCGCCACCTCGATGACCACGATCAACGGCAACTCCGGCGGCTCCGGGCCCACCACCTCGGCGGTGCGGTACGCCACCGGTGGCAACCGGGTCGGCCAGTACATCGCGGGCCAGCGGATCTCCGCGTTCGTCAGCCCGTCCGGCGTCGGCACCACCCCGGTCCTGACCAAGCGCCTGGGCATCCTCGGCGGCGGCGGCGCCGTCCTCGGCAAGCAGGGCGAGCTCGGCACCGGGTGGATCCCCGTGCACAACGGCGGCATCGCGCAGGCGAAGTTCGACGGCGACATGGTCGGCATCGTCGACGCCGGCGGAACCCTGCACGTCAAGCAGGGCGACATGTACCAGGGGTGGGTCCCCCAGATCGGCAACGTGAAGGACTTCGCGCTGGAGTCCCGCACCGGCCGCATCGGCGTGCTGCGCAATGACGGCACGGTCACCGTGAAGGAGGGCGGCCTCCAGGGTTCTTGGGTCGAGCAGACCAACGGCGCCGCCGAGCTGACGCTGTCGGGTGACTGGATCGGCGTCGTCTCCACCACCGGCGCGGTGTCGGTCAAGCAGGGCAACCTGTACGAGGGGTGGACCACCCAGCTCGGCAACGCGAAGCACTTGGAGCTGGACGCGCAGGCAGGTCGGATCGGGGTGCTGCGCAACGACGGCACCGTCGTGGTCAAGGAAGGCGGCCTGTACGGCGCCAACTGGCTCGAGCAGACCAACGGCGTGACCGACTTCGAGCTGTCGGGTGACTGGATCGGCGTGGTCTTCGCCAACGGCCTCGCGTCGGTCAAGGCGGGCAGCCTCCAGTCCGGTTGGACCAACCAGCTCTCGGGCGTCAAGGACATCGAGATCGACGCCGCGGCGGGCCGCCTTGGGTTCCTGCGGACCGACGGCACCCTCGCGGCCAAGGACGGTGGCCTGTACGGCGCCACGTGGCACGAGGTGGGCAACGGCGTGACCACGTTCGACGTGACCAGCTACTGACCCCACCCCGTCTGGGCCCCCGACCGCACCGGTCGGGGGCCCAGCGGTCGTCCGACGGGAGCCGCTGTGGTCGTCCCCATCACGAGGACCGAGGTCTTGGAGCGCGCCGCCACTTGGGTGTGCGTGCCCTACAGCCAGAACGCGTTCCACTCCAACCGCTACGGCACCTACCGCACCGACTGCTCCGGGTTCGTGTCGATGGCGTTCGGGCTGCCCGACGTGCCGCGCGGCGGGCTCAACACGGTGGACCTGGTCGTGGTGAGCACGCCGATCGGCAAGGACGAGCTGCTGCCCGCGGACGTGCTGATCGACCCGGTCGGCGATCGGACGTCGCGACACGTGGTGTTGTTCGAGGCGTGGGCGAACCCCTGGCGCACGCACTACCTGGGGCGTGAGCAGTGCGCCGGGCTCGGCACGGTCCGCCGCACGCTCGTCTACCCCTACGACGGCGGACCGCGTGGCTACCGGCCCTACCGGCTCAACCACGTCACCGAACCGGACTTCTGACCCCTTCGAGCCCGCACCGGCGGGGGCTGCGGCTCTCCGTCGGCTACGCGAGCCAGACGGCCGTGTCAGGTGGCAGTTGGTTGCCGTCCATGGGGCCGCTGGCCAGCAGCACCTCACCGGGCGGCAGCGGTACCGGGCCGCCGGAGGTGTTCAGCGCGCAGATCAAGCCGCCGCCCTTGCGCCGGAACGCGAAGCACCCGGCCGGCGCCCCGTACCACTCCAGCTCGTCACCGCTGAACTCGCTGCGCGATTTCCGCAGCTCAAGCGCGTGTCGGTAGAACGACAGCATCGACTCCGGGTCTTCCAGCTGCGACTCCGCCGTCAGACCGGCCCACTCGTTCGGCTGCGGCAGCCAGGTGGTGGCTGCCTGCGAGAACCCGAACGGCGGGGTGTCGCCCTCCCAGGGCAGCGGCACGCGGCAGCCGTCACGGCCGCGGAGCGTGTGCCTTGAACGCAGCCAGATCGGGTCCTGCAACGCCCAGTCCGGCAGCTCCACGTCCGGGAGCCCCAGCTCCTCGCCGTTGTACAGGTAGACCACACCCGGCAGCGCCAGCTCCACCAGCGTCAACGCCCGCGCCCGCTGCGCGCCGACCGCACCACCGCCGTACCGCGTCACGTGCCGCGGCACGTCGTGGTTGGACAACGTCCAGGTCGGCGGCGTGCCCAGCCCGCGCACCGCGCCCAGCGAGTGCTCGATCGCCGCACGCACGCCATCCGCGTCGAACGGCGCCTGGACCAGCCGGAAGTTGAACCCGAGGTGCAGCTCGTCGGGGCGCACGTACCGGGCGAACCGCTCGTCGTCCTTGACCCAGATCTCGCCGACGGCCATCCGGCCCGGGTACTCGTCGACGACCTTGCGGATCAACCGGTGCACCTCGTGCACGCCGTCGTCGTCGAACCGGGGGTCGAGTGAGTTGTCGTGCATGTCGAGCGCGGCCAGGTCGACCCGCGGGTCGATGTTCGGCAACCCGTAGGGCTTGGCCATCCCGTGCGCCACGTCGATCCGGAAGCCGTCCACCCCGCGGTCCATCCAGAACCGCAACGTGTGCGCCAGATCCGCCGCGACCTCGTGGTTGTCCCAGTTCAGGTCGGGCTGCTCGGGCGCGAACAGGTGCAGGTACCACTGCCCGTCCGGCACCCGCGTCCACGCCGGCCCGCCGAACTGGCTGGGCCAGTTGTTCGGCGGCACGGACCCGTCGAACCCGCCGCCGTCCCGGAACACGTACCGGTTCCGCTCGACCGAACCCGGCCCGGCCCGCAACGCGGCCTGGAACCACTCGTGCCGGTCGCTGGTGTGGTTGGGCACCACGTCGATGGTGACCTTGAGGTTGTGCTCGTGCGCCTCGGCTACCAGGCGGTCGAACGCGGCCAGGTCGCCGAACAGCGGGTCCACGTCGCGCGGGTCGGCCACGTCGTACCCGTGGTCGGCCATGGGCGATGTGAAGAACGGTGTGAGCCACAGGGCGTCCACACCGAGCAGTTCGAGGTAGCCGAGCCTGGAGCGGATGCCGTCGAGGTCGCCCACGCCGTCACCGTTGGAATCGGCGAAGGACCGGACGTAGATCTGGTAGAAGACGGCGTCACGCCACCAGGCGGACTCGTCGGCGATCTCTGGTTGTAGATCGGAGGATCGTCGCACGAGACGTCATCCTGCCATTCGTGACGGACACCGAGGCCACGTTCGTGTGATCAAGAATCACGCCCAGGCATTCATCATGCTGTTGGCGGCCATCTCCAGATAGGCCCAGAGCTGCGCACGGTGCTCCGGAGAGAGATCAACGGAGTCGACCCCCACCTTCGCGCACCGCAGCCACGCGTCCCGTTCAATGGGACCGATCACGAACGGAGCGTGGCGCATCCGCAACCGAGGATGACCCCGGGTGTCCGAGTACGTGTGCGGCCCGCCCCAGTACTGCATGAGGAACAGTCGGAAACGCTCCTCGGCGGGGCCGAGGTCCTCTTCTGGGTACAGCGGACGCAGGACGGGATCGTGGGCCACTTCCTCGTAGAAGCGCGCGACGATCTTGTGGAACGTCTCGTACCCGCCCACTGCTTCGTAGAAGTTCTCCGGAGGAGTGGTCACCCCTCCATCCTGCCTCAGCCCCGAACCGGAAGCCCACGCGCAGGGGCCTAGGGCAAGGGGCCGGCCAGGTCCGGGACACGTCTAGGACGACTTCAGCGAGATGCCCGCCTCTTCCAGCGCGGGCATCAGCTTCGCTCTCAGCGCCCGCTGGACCGCCCACTGCCTGCCCGGCCGCACCTTCACCGTGACCCGCATGGTGATGCCCTCCGGCGTGACCTTCTCCACACCGAGCACCTGCGGCTTGTCGATGACGTCCTTGGCCATGGACTCCTCGTCCGTCGCCGCGACCACGGCCTTGGACAGCACCTCGGCGGCCGAGGACAGGTTCGCCCCGTAGCCGAGGGGCAGGTCGACCACCGCCACCGCGAACCCCTGCGAGGAGTTGCCCACCCGCAGGATCTCGCCGTTGCGGACGTACCAGACGGTGCCGTTGGTGTCGCGGATCGTGGTGATCCGCAGCGCCACCGACTCGACCGTGCCGGTCGCCGGGCCGAGGTCGACCACGTCGCCGACCCCGTACTGGTCCTCCAACATCATGAACATGCCGGACAGGAAGTCCTTGACCAGGTTCTGCGCGCCGAAACCGATGGCCACGCCCAGGATGCCCGCCGAGGTGAGGATCGGCGCGGGGTTCATGCCGACCTCGGTGAGGATCTGGATGAAGGCGATCCCGAACACGATGACCGTGACGAAGGACTTGAGCACCGAGCCGATGGTCTTGGCCCGCTGCTCACGCCGCTCGGAGACCAGCGCGCCCAAGGCCTGCGGGGCACGTTCCCGCAGCGGCTTGAGCAGCTTCGGCTTCCGACCGCCGTTGCCGCGGGTCATCCGGTCGATCAGCCGGCGGAGCAGGAACCGGATCACCACCGCGATGATCACGGTCAACGCGATCCGCAGCCCGCCTTCCGCGATCTTGGGCCCGTTGACCACCCACCACTCGACGGCGAGGGTCGCCTCCACGTTCACCTGCTCAGTCCTCCACTCACAAATCGAGGCCGGTCGCCCAGGCCAGGAACGTCAACTGGTCCACGGCCAGGCCGACCGATCGGCTCACCGATCGGCCCGCGTGCCCCACCTCGGTCTCGCGGCGGAGCAGCACGGGGTGCTTGGTCGGATCACTCGATGTCGCGTGCTGGAGCGCCGCGCACATCTTCCGGGCGTGGTTGGGGTCCACGCGGCTGTCCGACTCGAAGACCGTGAACAGGACCGAAGGGTACTCAACACCGGGCCGGACTCGGTGGTACGGGGAGTAGGCCAGCAGCCATTCCAGCTCTGACGGCACCGATGCGGAGCCGTACTCCTCCGCCCACAGTCGCCCGAGCAGGAACTTCTCGTACCGCACCATGTCCAGCAGTGGCGCCGAGCACACCGCCGCCGCGTACAGCTCCGGTCGCTGCGTCACCGCCGCGCCCACCAACAGCCCGCCGTTCGACCCGCCCATGATCGACAGCTGCTGCGGCGTGGTCCACCCGTCCCCGATCAACTTCCCGGCCGCCGAGTGGAAGTCGTCGAACACGTTCTGCTTCCGCTCACGCCTCCCGGCCTGGTGCCATTCCTCTCCCTCCTCGTCACCGCCCCGCAACGACGCGTGCGCCCACACGCCGCCCGCCTCGACCCAGGCCAACGTCGTCGCGCTGTACCCCGGCCCGCGCCCGACCGCGAACCCGCCGTACCCGGTGAGCAACGTCGGCCGGGGCAGATCCGGGTGTTGTGCCCCGGACACCACGAACATTCGCACGACCGTCCCGTCGGACGACGTGTACGAGAGCTGTTGTGTGGACACCTCCGGCAGGACGACCGTTCCGGGCGCCGCCTCGGCCAGCTCCGTCCGACCCTCGGTGAGCGAGTACCGGTGCACTGACATGGGCGTTGTGAAGTCGGACCACCCGAACCACAGCACGTCCCGGTCCGCAACCGTGCGCGCGTCGACTGTGGACAACCCGTGCACCGACCCCGTCCCCGGCAGCGGCACCTCCCGCAGGTGCGCGCCGGTTCCGGGGGAGTGCAGGTGCAGTTCCGACACCGCGTGCCGCGTCCGCAGCAGGACGAGCGTCCCGTCCAGCCACGTCACCGCGTCCAGCACCGAATCCGGCTGCTCCGGCACCAGCTCGGTCCACTCGGTGGGCGTCTCCGGGTCGGCCACGCACAGTCGGAACCGCGGCGCGTCCAGGCTGGTCCGCAGGTAGAGCCGCCCGTCCGGCGCGATCCACGCCGCGCACTGCACGCCGTCGTCGTCCGCGACCACCGGCTTCAACTCGCCGGATCCGTGCAGGTCGGCGATCCACACCGAGTCCCGTCGCACGGTGCCCGGCACACCGTTCACCAGCAGCCACCGACCGTCCTCGGACAGGGACACCCCGTAGTAGTAGGTGTGGTCGAGCCCGTCACCGTGCACGTTCACGTCGCCCGACGCCGGCGTCCCGACCCGGTGCCGCCACACCCGCCGGTGGAACTGCCGCTCGTCCTCGGGCACCAGCGCCGGGTCGACCCGGCGGACGTAGAAGAACTCCTCCCCGCCCGGCAGCCAGGCCACCGGCGAGTACCGGCACCGGTCGACCGGCCCGTCCAGCAACTCCCCGGAGTCGACGTCCACGACGTGGAGCAGCGAGTGCTCGTCTCCGCCCACGGAGAGCTGGTACGCGAGGCGCGTACCTTCGAGGGAGGGCGACCACCGGTCCAAGGTGGTCCGCCCGGTCGGGTCGACCGTCGACACGTCCAGCAGCACCCGCTCCACACCGTCCACCCGCACGTACAGCACGGGGTGGTCCTGGTCCGGCCCACGCCGGGTGTAGAACGACCGCCCGGCCCGCCACACCGGCGTGCCGACGGACCCGGTCCGCATCAGCTCGGCGAGCCGGGCGCCCAGCGCGGCACGTCCGGGCATGGCGTCCAGCCACGACCTCGCCAGCCCGTCCTGCTCGGCGGACCAGTCGGCGGTGCGGGGGTCGGTGGCGTCTTCCAGCCAGCGGTATGGATCAGCTACGGCGTGTCCGTGCAGGTCCTCGACGAGGTCGAGCCGTGCCGCGGCGGGATAGGTGATCGTCGCAGGCAGCGCTGCGGGGGAGGCCTCAGTCACCTCCGGGAGCGTAGCGGCCCTGATGAAAACCATCTTCGATAGGGGTGTGTTCACCCGGAGTTTCGATCTCGGGTCCGTGACACGTCGCATATCACAGGTGATTTTTGGGGTCGATCTGTGGTCTGCTATTGCTGAACCGGTGGAGGTGGTCGCGTGCCAGACCGACAACCCACCCCGATCGGCGCCCTGGTGAACGCCGGGAACGCGTCGTCGGCACCGTTCGGCCAAAAACAGCTCGCGGTCACGTCCGTGCACGCTGTGGTCGACGGCGAGGGAGCCGGTCAGGCGCCCGTGGTGTTGCCTTGGGGTAGACGCAAGGTCCTGCTGCTCAACGCCACGTTCGAACCGCTCACCGCGCTGCCGTTGCGGCGCGCGGTGGTCCTCGTCGTGTGCGGGAAGGCCGAGGTGGTGCACGGCGACCCCCACGGGGCTGTCGTCCACTCCTCGACGTCCGAGGTCGTCGTGCCGTCGGTGATCCGGCTGGCCAACTACGTGCGGGTGCCCTACCGCGGTCGGGTCCCGCTCACCCGGGCCGGGTTGATGCACCGCGACCGGTACCGCTGCGCGTACTGCGGCGGGCGCGCCGAGACGATCGACCACGTCGTGCCGCGCAGCCGGGGTGGTCCCCACTCGTGGCAGAACTGCGTGGCCTGTTGCGCCAAGTGCAACCACCGCAAGGCCGACAAGCTCCTCTCGGAGCTCGGCTGGCGCCTGCGCGTGGTCCCGAACGCCCCCCGCGGGCCGCACTGGCGGCTGCTGGCCGGCGTCACCGAAGCCGACCCGCTGTGGCTGCCCTACCTGGGCGAGCCCGCGGCCTAGGCGTTCCGTCCGTCACGCCGCCTGGGTGAAGCCCTCGCGGTCCGAAGTGATGCGCACGGAGCCCGGGTCGGTCCCGGTGATCCGCACCGAGTCCGTGTCGTCGCCCGTGATCCTGACCGAGTCGGTCTCGTCGCCGGTGATGCGCACCGAGTCGGTCTCGCCGCCGGTGATGCGCACCGAGTCGCTGTCGTCGCCCGTGATGCGCACGGAGTCGTTGTCCGCGCCGGTGATGCGCACGGAGCCCGTGATCCTGACCGAGCCCGTGATGCGCACCGAACCCGTGATGCGCACCGAAGCCGGGTCGGCGGCGGTGATCCGGACCGAGTCGTAGTCGTAGGAAGTGATGCGGACCGAGCCTTGCGTCGACGCGGACGTGATGCGGACGGAGTCGTCAGAGGTGATCCGGACGGAGTCCCCGGAGGTGATGCGCACCGACCCGGCCAGGACGGCGGGGCGCTGATCGGTCGTAACGCTCTGCTCCAGTTGGGCGTACGACGAAAGAGTGAGGGCGGCGACCAGAGCAAGGTTCACGGTGTACATGTCGTGTCCTCCGAGACTCATCGGGCGGGAATTGGTATCCGGAATCGGATGCGCAAGACCCGTACAGGTGAAAAGCTAGAAGCCGAGTGGGCCCAGTACAAGACGCCAAACCGGCCGCCATACGCCTCCGTATGGGGGAAGGCCGTCCGGGTGTACGCACTGCGACGATCGAGCGGTGGATCTAGTGCATCCGGCACCAATGGACACCGAGGGTGACATTGGCGCAGGTAGGGGTCGTGGAGATCACATCGACCATGTCGGGTGACGGGGATCGTGCCGGTGGCCGACCCGGTGTCGCGCCCGGCACCCTCGTCCCATCATGCGGTCACCGCCGAACACGGGATCACCACGGGCTCCGCGGCGTCCGCGTTCACAGATAGAGCGTCCCGTCGGACGGTGTCGCGCACCCCGGCGAGCCCGTGCCGGTGCGAAAACAGGTGCCCTCGCCCTCACGTGACCAGGACGATCGGTTACCGTAACCGGCGTGACCATCGTGGAGACCATGCTCGTCTTCGCGCTGATCCCGCTGGCCATCTACGGCGTGATCACGCTACTGACGCTGAGGCCGAAGGCCACCCGCATCCAGCGGTACCGCCCGGGCCAGGAATGGAACTACGCCCCCGTCTGGTGGAGTGCGAACCCCGCCGGGCTGACCGGCGGCGCGCACCAGGCCGCCGCTACCCCGGCCGAGGGCCGTACCGCCAAGGGAGGTGCCCGTGGCAACTGGTGAGCTGACGAGGGCGGACGTGGACCCGTCGACCCTGGAGGTCGGCGCGGTCGTCACCAACAGCGGCCGGGTTTCCGCCGCCAAGATGTACGAGCCGCACGCGCCGGACCTGCCGTTCACGCCGGTTCAGCTGGCGAGCCTGGACGAGGCGGTGACGCTGGCCAGCCGGACCACCGGACTGGACTACAGCGTGTACCTCGGCGAACTGGGCTCCGACTTCCGGGCGAAGGCCGAGGAGCTGCACGCGAGCACCCCGCGCCCGTCCCACGCCGTGCTGATCGCGGTGTCGCCGGGTGAGCGCGTGGTCGAGGTGGTGACGGGCGACGAGTCCCACCGCCGCATCTCGGATCGCGGCGCCAAGCTCGCCGTGATGAGCATGGTCGCGTCCTTCAAGGAGGGCGACCTCTCCGGCGGTCTGTTGAGCGGCCTGCGGATGTTGACCGACCAGGCGGGTAGCGCGCCCAAACAGCGCTGAGCCTGACGAAGCAAGCCTGACGGAGCAAGGGCCCCGGCGCTGAGCCGGGGCCCTTGCGTTCACCTGGTCTTGAGCGCGTCCACGAACGCCCTCAACCGCGCCGGGCTGACTTCCAGCGCCGCCTCGGGGTTCTTGCTGTCGCGCAGCGCGCCCAGGTGGTTCGCCACTTCGACGCAATCGCTGCTTAAGCTTCTGCTGGACTTCTTCCACCGCACCGTCATGCGACTCCTGTCGTCCGCTGCACCTCCTTCGCGATGACCTCGAAGGACTGTCCCGGGGTCATCGCGACGTCCAGCAACTCTGGCACGGACTCTTCGAAGCCGGCTACCGCCACGGGCTCCTGCACGACGACGGCACTGACCTGGTTCTCCAAGTGCACGAACGAGGTTCCACCGCACTTGATCAGCTGGAATGCGCCGCTGAGCCCGGCGTGCCAGCCGGTGGCGTGGGGCACGATCCGGAGATCGACGTTCTCGTGGGCGCTCATCATCAAGAGGTGGTCGAACTGCTCGGCCCTGACCTCTGGGCCGCCGACCGTCTGGCTCAGCACGCCCTCGCCGATCAGTGCGGTGTAGCGGACGGGGTTGCGGCGCGTGAGGATGTCCCGTCGTCCCATCCGGACCGCGACGCGAGTGGCGATCTCCTCGTCGGGGACGCGCCCGGCTTCCATGATCGCGCGGCTGTAGGAGCTGACCTGGAGCAGGCCGGGGATGATGAGCGGCGACCACGTCACCACCTCCTTGGCCATCTGTTCGACCTCCACCAGTGCGGCGATCTGCCTGCGGCGCTCCGGCAGTTCGATCACGTCCAAGGGCGATCCGGTGGGGTCCTCGGCCAGCGCGAGGATTTCTTTCCGTACACGATCGGTGATGGTGAGCGGGTCGAGGATGCGGATGACTTCGGCGAGTGTCGGCACGCGTTGTCCGCTTTCGTTGCGTGAGAGCAGCGAATGGATTACACCGATCTTCCGGCCAAGCGCGCGTTGACTGAGGTTATTCTCCTCGCGGACGTTGCGCAGGAGCGCGCCCAAAACCATGGATTTAGAGGTATTGCGTTTCATGATGCGCAGCTTAAAGCGGGACCGGTGGTCCAGTCTCTCGCCCGAAAGCGGTATTGACCGACTGTTCTCCGCCGGACACGCTGTTGTGCAACACAGCTACCGGCCGGTCCGCACGCTGGTCGGACATGCGCGGCGGGTGGTGGAGCGCGCGAGGACTGCGCAGCGCCCACCTCCCGCCGCGTCTCGCAACAAGGGGAGTCATGGAGTCCGAAGAAAGGCCGCCTGCCCGGCTGAGCACTGCCCGCAGTCGGGAATTGGGGGAGGAATTGCGCCGCGTCCGGCACCGGTCCCGGATGTCGTCCGGGTTCGTCGCCGAGGCGCTGGGGTGGTCACTGGGGAAACTGTCGAAACTCGAAACCGGAACTCGGGGCACGAGCCCGTGTGAAATCGGCACGCTGCTCGGTCGTTGCGGCGCGGACAAGCCGACTCGTGACCGGGTCCTGGCCATTGCGAGTGAAGCCGACACAGGCAGTTTCCTGCGGCTGCACGACTCGTCGCCGGACACGTTGACTGCGCTGTCCGTGCACGAGCACACGGCCCGCACCGTCACCGTGTACGAGCCGTTGACGGTGCCGAGCGTGGCCCAGACCGAGGACTACGCGTACGCGCTGACCAGGAACCGGACCCTCACCCAGGCCCGCATGTCACGTCAGGAGGTGCTGCGCCGCACGGACGGCCCGGAGATGGTGATCTACCTCCACGAGGCCTCGTTGCGCCTGGTCGTCGGCGACCCGAAGGTGATGCGCGACCAGTTGCTGCGCCTGGCGCTGATGGGCGGGTGGCCGCACATCTCCTTGCGCGTCATCCCGATGACCGCGCCGTCCCACGTCGCCCTGCGCCACCCGGCGACACTGATGACCTTCGCCACGCCCGTCAAGCCGTTGGCCTACACCGAGACCGACACGGCCACCGTCTTCCACGACGCCCCGGACGCCATCAGCGCGTACCAGACCAAGATCCGCCACCTGGAACGCCTGGTCCTGACCCCGGCCCAGTCCCGCGACGTGCTCACCCGCTGGGCCGACGCCTACGACCGCGACACCCGTTCCTGAGGAGGGATCACACCGCAGGCCGCTGTGGAGTGACGTGGTGGCACCGTGCGGCACCACCACGTCCAACTCCAACGACGGCTCAGGACCGGTCGAACTCCTGGGCTGCCAGGGCACGCACGATGCCCGCACGGCCCTCGGACACCAGTCGCCGCAGGGAGGGCGGGCGTTCCTCGGCCAGCCACTGGTCGGCCGCCGTCACGGTGTCCTTGGAGATCGACCACGACGGGAACAGGCCGACGACCATGGACTGCGCCCGTTCACTCGACCGCCGCTCCCACACGTCCGCCACGTCGGCGAAGTACCGCGCCACGAACGGCTCCAGCAGCGCCTTCTGGCCGGGGTGCTGGACGCCGGCGATGATCGCCTCTGACACCGCGTTCGGCAGCTCGTCGTCGTTCACCGCCCGGTCCCACGCCTCGGTCTTGGCCTCGATCGTCGGCCGCGACGCCCGTGCCGACTCGGCCTTGCGCCGCCCGGTCGCGGTCGGGTCGCGCTCCTCTTCGGCGGCGATCTCCTCCAGCGACGCGGCGCCGTGCGCGACCAGTGCTTGCAGCAGCCGCCACCGCAGGTCGGTGTCGACGTCCAAGCCCGCGAGCACGTCCGTGCCGTCCAGCCAACCCCGCACCACGCCCAGCGTCGGCTCGTCCAGCACCGACCCGGCCAGCGCGTTCACGAACGCCAGCTGGTGGTCCGAACCGGGCTCGGCCGCGAGCGACAGCGCCAGCACCCGGCTGGTGAACTTGCGCCAGCCCTCGTCCCGCCACGACGTGTCCGCGTACGACGACAGCGCCGTCTGCGCCTGCAACAGCAGCCGCTGCACCACGCCGACCTCGGTCTCCGTGCCCAGCCCGCCCAGCACCAGGTTCACGAAGTCGCGGGCCTTCAGCTCCGCCTCACGCGTCATCTCCCACGCCGCCGACCAGCACAGCGTGCGTGGCAACGGCTCGGCGATGTCGGCGATGTGGTCGATCAGCGACGCCAGCGAATCCGGGTCCAACCGCATCGTGCAGTACGTGAGGTCGTCGTCGTTGACCAGCACGAGCTTGCCCCGCGGCACGCCGACCAGCTCGGGCACCTCGGTGCGCTCACCGGACACGTCCAGCTCGACGCGGTGCGTCCGCACGAGCTTGCCGTCCGCGTCCGAGTCGTACACGCCGATCGCCAGCCGGTGCGTGCGCAGCTCGCCCGCACCGGGACGCGCGCCGCCCTGGAGCACGGCGAAGTCGGTGAACCGGCCCTCCGCGTCGACGGAGTACTTGGGGCGCAACAGGTTCAGGCCGGTGGTCTCCAGCCACTGCGCGCTCCACCACGACAGGTCGCGGCCGGACGCCTCCTCCAGCGCGTTGAGCAGGTCCGCCAGGGTCGCGTTGCCCCAGGCGTGCTTGCCGAAGTACACCCGCAGCCCGGCCAGGAAGTTGTCCAGGCCCACGTACGACACCAGCTGCTTGAGGACGCTGGCGCCCTTGGCGTACGTGATGCCGTCGAAGTTGACCTCGACCGCCTGGAGGTCCGGGATGTCCGCGGCCACGGGGTGCGTGGACGGCAGCTGGTCCTGCCGGTACGCCCACGACTTCTCGATCTTGGCGAACGTCGTCCACGCCTGCCGGTACTCGGTCGCCTCGGCCTGCGCCAGCACCGACGCCCAGGTGGCGAACGACTCGTTCAGCCACAGGTCGTCCCACCAGCGCATGGTCACCAGGTCGCCGAACCACATGTGCGCCATCTCGTGCAGCACGGTCTCGGCGCGGCGCTCGTACAGGTAGCGGGTGACGCGGCTGCGGAAGACGTAGTCCTCCAGGAACGTGACGCAGCCCGCGTTCTCCATCGCGCCCGCGTTGAACTCGGGCACGAAGCACTGGTCGTACTTGCCGAACGGGTACTTCACCCCGAACGCGCGGTGGTAGAAGCCGAAGCCCTGCTTGGTCTCGGTGAAGAGCCGCTCGTGGTCCATGTGCGGCGCGAGCGACGCGCGGCAGTAGATGCCCAGCGGAATCGTCGTCTCACCGTCGGTGAACTCGTCGCGCCACTCCGCGTACGGGCCCGCGACCAGCGCGACCAAGTAGGTCGACATGGGCTTCGTGGTGCCGAAGACGTGCTTGTCGGCGCCACCGGAACCGTCCACAGTGGACTCGATCGCCGAGTTGGAGACGACCTTCCAGTGGTGCGGCGCGGTCACCGTCAGGTGGTAGACGGACTTGAGGTCAGGCTGGTCGAAGCAGGCGAACATGCGCTTGGCGTCCGCCGTCTCGAACTGCGAGTACAGGTAGACCTCGCCGTCGACCGGGTCGACGAACCGGTGCAGGCCCTCGCCGGTGTTCATGTACCGGCAGTCGGCCTCGACCGTCAGCTCGTTGACCTCGGCCAGGTCGGGCAGGTGGACGCCGTCTTCCTCGCGGTACTCGGAGACGTCCAGCTCGTGCCCGTTGAGCACGGCGCGGTGCACGTTGGCGGCCACGATGTCGACCCACGAGGACGCGCCGGGCGTGCGGCTGCGGAAGGCAACCGTCGTGGTCGAGCGGAACGTGTCCGAGCCGGGCTTGCCGCCACCGTCGGTCAGGTCCAGCTCGATCCGATAGGAGTCGACTTCCAGCAACGCGGCCCTCTGCTGGGCCTGGTCGCGGGTGAGGTTGGGTGCCGCCACTGGTCACCTCGTCTGCCGGCGCCACGGGGATCTCGGCGCCGACGTCGTCGGAACGGGGATGGTGTCGAGTCGGTGAACACGACAGTCGCATCCAATCACGTAGGACCCGGGGAAGTGGACTGGCGTCCGAGGGAAGACTGCGTGCGGTCGGCTGGTTGACCACACTGGGACGCGCCGAACCTGGCGCGGCTCGAACACGTACAGCCACGGAAGGAACACCGCATGTCGACAGAGGGACGTACGAAGGTCGACTTCTACTTCGACCCGATCTGCCCGTTCGCGTGGATCTCGTCCCGGTGGATCCTCGAAGTCGAGAAGCAGCGGGACATCGATCTCGACTTCCGGGTCATGAGCCTGTCCGTGCTCAACGAGGGCCGCGACCTGCCCGCCGAGTACCGCGAACTGCTGGACAAGGGCTGGGGGCCGGTGCGCGTCGCGATCGCCGCGGCCAAGGTCAAGGGCGACGACGTGCTGCGCGACCTCTACACGGCGCTCGGCACGCGGTTCCACAACGAGGGCAAGAGGGACTACGACGAGGTCATCAAGGAGGCCCTGGCCGAGGTCGGGCTGCCCGCGGAGTTGGCCGAGGCGGCGCACACCGACGCGAACGACGCCGACCTGCGTGCCAGCCACCACCGCGGCATGGACCCGGTCGGCATGGACGTCGGCACGCCCACGATCCACATCGACGGCGTGGCGTTCTTCGGTCCCGTGCTCACCAAGATCCCGCGCGGCGACGACGCCTTGAAGATCTTCGACGGTGCGCGGGCGCTCGCGAGCTACCCGCACTTCTTCGAGCTGAAGCGCACCCGGACCGGGGACCTGGACTTCTCCTGAGGTCGTCGGTGTGACACTCTGGGGCTGTTTTCGCCTTGGAGTGTCACACCGTTCCCCCGGGGAGTCCGCAGTGATCGAGGTCGTCAACCCGACCACCGAAGAGGTCGTCGGCACCGTCCGCGCCGGCACCGCGTCGGACGTCGACGCGGCTGTGACCAGGGCCGTTGCCGCGTTCCCGGAGTGGGCGGCGACGTCGTTGGACGAGCGGTCGGCGCTGGTGCGGCGGGTGGCCGACGCGATGGTCGCGCGGACCGACGAGCTGGCCGCCACCATGACGGCGGAGATGGGCACGCCCATCACGTTCGCGTCCCGGGTGCAGGTGCCGAACCCCGTCGGTATCGCGCGGGGTGTCGCCGATGTGCTCGCGGGCGGCTACTTCTCCGGTGAGGAGATCGGCAACTCGCTGGTGCTGCGCGAGCCGATCGGTGTCGTCGCCGCCATCACGCCGTGGAACTTCCCGCTCCAGCAGATGGTCGCCAAGGTCGTGCCCGCGTTGGCGGCGGGTAACGCGGTGGTGCTCAAGCCGAGCGAGCTGGCGCCGATGACGGCGGACCTGTTGGCCTCGATCCTGGTCGACGCCGGTGTGCCGGAGGGTGTGTTCTCGCTGGTCCACGGCACGGGACCGGTGGTCGGCGAGGCGCTGGCGGCGCACCCGATGGTGGACATGGTGTCGTTCACGGGGTCGACGCGGGCCGGTCGGCGGGTTTCCGCGTTGGCGGCCGAGACGGTCAAGCGGGTGGCGCTGGAGTTGGGCGGCAAGTCCGCGAACGTCGTGCTGGACGACGCCGACGTGACGCGTGCGGTGAAGATCGGTGTGGCGAACGCGTTCATGAACAACGGCCAGGCGTGCAGCGCGTGGACCCGGCTGTTGGTGCCGTCGTCCCGTCACGACGAGGCGTTGGAGATCGCGGTGGCCGCCGCCTCGAAGTACGAGCCTGGTGATCCGGCCCTTCCCACGACCCGTATCGGCCCGGCGGTGTCGGCCGCCCAGCGTGATCGGGTGGTCGGTTATATCCGGAGCGGCGTCGAGGAGGGTGCTCAACTCGCGTTGGGCGGCCCGGATGCGCCGACTTCGCGCGGCTTCCACGTGGCTCCGACCGTCTTTGGCGGCGTTCGGGCGGATATGACCATCGCGCAGGAGGAAATCTTCGGCCCGGTGCTGTCCGTGATGCCGTACAACGACGAGGACGATGCCGTGCGCATCGCCAACTCCACCATCTACGGTTTGGGCGGCGCCGTCTTCTCGGCCGATCCGGATCGCGCGCTCGCCGTGGCGAAACGCCTGCGCACCGGCCAGGTGGACATCAACGGCGCCGCGTTCAACACCAGTGCCCCGTTCGGCGGCTACCGCCAGTCCGGCACCGGCCGTGAGTTCGGCCGGCACGGCCTGGACGAGTTCACCGAACTCAAGTCCATCCAACGCTGACCGCGTGAGTCCTACGTTCAGAACGCGCGAGTCGTACCTTCAGGACCACCGTGTCCTACGTTCAGGACCCCCGAGTTCAACGCTCAGAACAAACGATCTTGTACTGAGCGTTGAACTCGGGGGTCGCGAACGTAGGACTCACGGGTCCTGAACGTAGGACTCACGGGGTCTGGAGGTTCGACACGCGGGGCCTGAGTGTTCGACTCGCGTGGGTTGGTGGCTAGGCGGAGCCGACGCTGGCCTCGTCGGCCGGCCGGAGCGCGTGCGGTCGGTTGTCCCGCCGGCGGGCGTGCGCTTCAGCCGTCAGGCCGGCGAATTCGATATCGCCCAAGACCCCGGTAACCACCTGAATGCGTCTGTCAAATGAGTCGGACATGCTTACCCCCGTGATGGCAATCACCACTTGTCGGCTTCTTTTCGCGTAGTCCTGGGCCGGTCGGGATTCGCCAAGCGTGCTCCCCGCGAATCCCGACCGTGCCCCCCGGGTCACGTGGCGCCTATTGCCGCCGTAGCGGCTCAAGCAGCCGCGACCTGCGGTCCTGTGTCAGGACTGGGTCCAGCATTCCGTCATCGCACGCGCGGCGCACCCCATTAACTCCCTAATCCCAGTTCGGGGGGTGTGCCCGACACCCCTAGGGTGTGGTGTCGACCTCCTGGGAGGCGGTCCGACGAACGGGGGTGGGGGCGATGGCCACGGGTCGTGGACGGCCGACGCTGCCGGCCGCGGTCGGCGATCTTGTCGGGCGTGACGACCTGGTGCGGGAGACGGTGCAACGCGTGCTCGGCGTCGACCGGCTCGTCACGCTGGTAGGCCCCGGCGGCGTAGGCAAGACGGCGCTCGCGCTCGAAGTGGCCCGCCGTTGCCGCGACCAGCACGACGTGACGTCCACCGGCCTCAGCCGCGACGCCGACGACCAGTACGTGGCCGTCGCCTACCTCGGCCACATCACCAGGCCCGACGAACTCCACCGCGAGATCATCCGCGCCGTCGGCATCACCGACCAGTCCAGCGACGACCCGGTGGACGTCCTGGTCGAGCACCTGCGCGACCAGGACAAGCTCCTCGTCCTGGACAACTGCGAGCAGCTCTGGGAAGCGGTCGGCGACCTGTGCGCGGTGCTGCTGGACGAGGCGCCGGAGGTGCGCGTGCTGGCCACCAGCCGCCACCACCTGGGCATCGCCGGCGAACACGCCACGATGGTGCCGCCGCTGTCGGTGCGTTCCGAAGGCAGCTCCGCCCAGCCGTCGGACGCCATGCGCCTGCTGCTGCGGCGCGCGGAGGCCGCCGGCCGGGTGGTCGAGGAGGACGACGACCTGGAGGCGTTGGGCGAACTGGTCGACTGGTCCAGCGGCCTGCCGCTCGTGCTGGAGCTGATCGCGGTCCGGCTCGGCGGCGGGATGTCGCCCCGCGAGGTCCTGACGAGGCTGGACGGCGGACGGCTGCTGGCCACCCGCACCCGTCGCGTGCGGTCGCACCACCGGACGTTGGAGCAGACCCTCGACTGGTCGCACGGCCTGTGCTCACCGGAGCAGCAGCGGTTGTTGGCGCGCATCTCCGTGTTCGCGGGCGGCTTCACGCTCGACACCGCCGAACGCGTCTGTTCGGGCAACGGCATCGGCGAGCAGGAGGTCGTGGACCTGCTCGCCGACCTGGTCCGGCAGTCGTTGGTGGTGGCCGGTCCGAACGGCCGCTACCACCAGTTGCAGCCGGTGCGCGAGTACGGGCAACGTCGACTGCGCGCGTTGGACGAGGAGCTGTGGGTCCGCGACGCGCACTGCGCCTTCTTCCGCGACCTGGCGGCCGAACTGGCCTCGACCTGGTACGGCGAGGACGAGGTGGCCCTGCTGCGACGCGCCCACGTCGAGATGCCCAACTTCCGCGCGGCGCTGCACCACTGCGCCACCACACCGGGCCTCGCGGAGATCGGCTTGGGCATGGTCCGCGACCTGGCACGGCTGCGGGTGCAGTTCTTCTTCGCGCTGCTGGGCGAGTTCACGACGTGGTTCCAGACGTTGCTGGACCGCGCGCCGGTGCGTCCGACGCCCGAACGGATCGGGTCCGTGGCTCTGCTGGGCTGGATCAAGCTGTGCCAAGGCGCGCCACGCGAGGTGGCCGTCCACCTGGAGCACTGCCGCGAGCTGGTGGCCATGCTGGGTGAGGACGCGCAAGTCGCACCTCTGTACTTCCTCGAAGGGGCCCACGCCCTGCTGGCGGTGGGCGACCCGGGTTCCGTCGAACCGCTGCGCCGGTTGGTGGAGCTGTTCGGGCAGATGGGCCCGGAGTCCTGCGGCGACTGCGCCAGCGCCAAGCTGCTCTGGGCGCTGGCGGCCGGTTTCTACGGTGACGAGGCGACCGCGATCGAGGCGGCCGAGGACTGCCTGAACGACGCACGCCAGGCCGGCGCCGAGTGGGCCATCAGCTGGGCGCTGTGGGCGCGGGGGATGGCGCCGTTGCGGCACGGCGCACCCGAGGAAGCCGTCGCCTGGTTCCGCGCGGGCCTGGAGATCCAGGTGCGGCTGCAAGAGCAGTGGGGCAGCACGTGGGCGTCCGAGGCGATCGCGTGGGCACTGGCCGCCGTGGCGCGGGACAAGGCCGCCGGTGAGGATCTGCTGGAGATCGCCGCCGAACTGCTCGGCGGTGCGGTCGCCATGCAGAAGGCCACCGGCGCCGCGATCGCCGGGCTGATCCCGTTCGGCCGCGAACGCGACAAGGCGCGTGACGCCATCGTGGCCCGGCTCGGCCACGAGCGGTACCACCGCGCGTACGGCCGTGGCACCGCGTTGCCCAGCCGGGAAGCGGTGTACGCGCTGGCGCTCGGCCCGCGGGTCGAGGCAGGCGGACGGCGTGCGCCCGACAGCGGCTGGGATCAGCTGTCAGGGAGGCAGCGAGAGATCGCCGTGCTGGTCTCGCAAGGTCTGACCAACCAGGCGATCGCGCAGAAACTGCACCTGTCCGTGTCGACGATCGAGAACCACCTCACCGCGCTCTTCGCCAAGATCGGGGTGGCCAACCGGGCCGAGCTGAGCACGTGGGTCGGCGCGCAATCCGCCCTGCGCTAGGAGTGCTGAGGTTCAGACGTCCCAGCGCTTGAGCAGTTCGTCGTCGGAGGCGGGGCAGCCGTCGATCGGGGTGTTGACCACGGTGGTGAGCACGTCGTCCCGGGTATGCGCAGTGCGTGTACGTGTCGCCACGAATCGTCAGGCGAGAGCCAAACCAGACGAACGATGATGTGTCACGCCCGTCGCCGGAGCACTCCGTCCCGCAGGAGCGGGACGGCGGTGCTCACGTCCACCTCGGACGCCAACTCCACGTCACCACTGTGACCAGCGGCGATGAGCTCACGGCCGGATACGCAGCCGGCCAGCGCGTCCGCCACCGACGATCGCGCGTACATCTCCGCGGCCAACGCCGCTTCCACCGAGGCCGAGCCGTAGCCCAGCAGCGACGCCATCACCGCACCCGCGCCGAGCAGGTCTTCCACCGCCGGGCGCAACGGTCCCGCGTCCGCGGTGTCAGTGGTGATGTTCACACCCCAGCGCTCGCCGGCGGGCACCACACCGATCGGCCCACCGGCCGCCAACGACCGTGCCGCCGTCCCGACCGCACGCGCGTTCCGCAGACATCCGGCCAACACGATCGACCCCGTGGACGCGGCAAGGTCGCACAACGTCGCGCCGTTGGCCGACGCCAACTCCAGCACCGTCCCCGGCGGCACCGTCACCAGCGACGACGGCCGCAACGTCCACGACGGATCCGCCGGCCTGGCCGCTGAGGACCGGTCCGCCCACCGCACCGGCCGCACAGCGCCCCCACGCCCCACCACGACGTCCACCGCCGTCGAGAACGACAGCACGTCCACGATCACGAGCACCGCGCACTGCTTCCCGAGCGCGGCGACCCCTTCCGGGCCCCACTCCAGCCGCAGCCGGCAACCCTCTTGTCCGAACACGCCGACGAGGATGGCAGACTTGCTGACGTGCGCGTTTACCTGGGATCGGACCACGCGGGCTTCGAGCTGAAGACCCACCTCGCCAAGCACCTGACCGACGCGGGCCACGACGTGGTCGACGTCGGCCCGGCGGTGTACGACGCGGAGGACGACTACCCGCCGTTCTGCATCGAGGCGGCCCGCCGCGTCGTGGCGGACGCGGGCACCCTCGGGGTCGTGATCGGCGGCTCCGGCAACGGCGAGCAGATCGCCGCGAACAAGGTGCCCGGCGCCCGTGCCGCGCTGGCCTACAACGTGGAGACGGCGGAACTCGCCCGCCAGCACAACGACGCCCAGCTGATCGCGCTGGGCGGGCGGATGCACTCCACCGAGGAGGCGTTCGCGATCGTGGACGCGTTCCTCGCCACCCCGTTCTCCGAGCAGGAACGGCACGCCCGCCGCATCGGCATGCTCGCCGAGTACGAGCGCACCGGCGAGGCTCCGGCCCTTCCCTGATGCCCGAAGGCCACACCCTCCACCGCCTGGCGAAGCTGCACCACCGCCGTTACGCGGGCTCGACAGTCCGGGTGTCGAGCCCGCAGGGCAGGTTTGCCGCGTCCTTTGTGGACGGTCGGCGGTTCGTTCGTGCGGAGGCGCACGGCAAGCACCTGTTCCACGTGTACGGCCCGGACGCGACCGTGCACGTCCACCTCGGCCTCTACGGCACGTTCGCCGAGGCGCCGCACCCGGTGGCGGAACCGGTCGGCCAGGTCCGGATGAGGCTGGCCGGCCCCACCCACTGGACGGACCTGCGCGGCCCGACCCGGTGCGAGATCCTCACCGACGTCGAGGTCGCCGCCCTGCGCGCCCGCCTCGGCCCGGACCCGCTGCGCCGTGACGCGAAACCGGACGTGGCCCATGCCCGCGTCGCCCGGTCCCGGCAGTCGCTCGCCGTGCTGTTGATGGACCAGAGCGTGCTCGCGGGCGTCGGCAACGTGTACCGGGCCGAGGTGCTGTTCCGGCACGGCGTCCACCCGCTCGTGCCGGGGAACAAGATCGACCGGGCGTTGTGGGACGACCTGTGGCTGGACCTGACCGTGCTGATGCGCGGGGGTGTGAAGACCGGCCGCATCGACACCGTGCGGCCGGAGCACATGCCCGAGGTCACCGGGCGCGCGCCACGCCAGGACCGGCACGGCGGCGAGGTCTACGTCTACCGCCGCACCGGTCAGCCGTGCCTGGTCTGCGGCACGCCCGTGGCCGCCTCCGAGCTGGCGGGCCGGAACCTCTACTGGTGCCCGACCTGCCAGCCCGCTTGATCTCCTGATCCGGTCCGGTCAGAACCCGCCGAAGTCGCCGCCGCCGAAGTCGCCGCCGAAATCACCACCGCTGTCGCCGCCCGCGTCGCCGCCGTCACCCCCGCCGTCACCGCCGTCGCCGGCGTCGCCACCGGTGTCCTCGGACGCGACCGCGGCCGGCACGCCGACCATGCCCGAGAACATCGCGCTGAACAGCAGCATCGAGCCGAAGCCCCACGCGCCGGCCACCAGAGCGGGCTTCCACCACGGCTCGGAGTACCAGCCCTGCGGCACCGGCCGGCCCGCGACCACGCCACCGGGGTAGTAGTGCGGCGTGCCCGAACCGGGTCGCGGCGAGGCGACGTACCGGTGGCCCTCCACCGTGACGTCACGGTCCTCCATGACCTTGCCCGCACGGCTCTGGCCGGTGAGGTCCGGCAGCTCCGGACCCGGGTCCAGGTCCATCGCCACGCGCGCGGCCCGCACGTAGTACAGGCCTTCCATCGCGGTCTGCGTGACCAGGCGGCACTGCTCCACCGTGCGCGCCTGCTCCATCTGCGACCCGGCGGCGGTGAAGCGTTCGGACGCGTCCGCGAGCGCCTGCTGCGAGGCGACGTCCGAGCCGGTCAGGTTCATCACCTGGCCACCCAGCCGTTCGACCCAGCGGCGCGCGTCGGCCTGGGCGTCCTCCAGCTCCCTGCGGCGCTTCTCGGCGGCGGCCCTGGCGTAGAACCAACCGCCGCCCACCAGCAGAACCAGTAGCACGAGCAACACGATCGTGGTGGTCATAGACCCTCCTGGTGCCTGTTGTCCGGAAAACGCCCCACGGCCGGCGGAGGTTCCCCGAACCGGTCAGAAGACCTCCGGACAGTGTGGGTCGCGATCACCCGAAAAGACGTGCGACAAGGCGTTGACCGCACCCTTTGTGACCTCCCGGACCCGCTGGGCGCGTGCCATGGACGTGAGCTTCGTCCCACCGAGGTACACGGCGCCCAACGCGTGCACGTCCAGCACGACGTCCGGGTCGTCTTCCACCCGCCGCACGGTGGCCGTGCCGTTCTTCACGGTGAACCGCCACCGGCCCGAGTTCCACGGGCAGAACCCGTCGGCGACCTCCAACACGGCGTCCACGTCGGAGTTGTAGCGGCGCAGGGTGAGCGCGCGGTCGACGTCCACGATGCGTACCCACAGGGAGTCGAACCGGTTGCGCAACGCGAGGCGTGAGTCGTCCAGGAGGTGCGTGATCGGGTCGTCGGAGGCGGTGAAGAACTTCAGCTCGCCGACCATGTCGACGTCCAGCAGGTACCGGTAGAGCGCCGCGTACGCCTCGTCGTCGCGTGCGGCCATTTCACGTACGTGCAGCTCGTAGCGCGGGCCGCGTTCCGGCCAGTTCGCCTTGACCCGGTAGACCGCGTAGCCGTGCGGGTGCAGGACGTACCGGTAGGCGCTCAACCCGCCGCGGTCGCGCTCGGTGTCGGAGAGTTGGTAGTTCCAGTTGGCTTCCGCCCTGCTCAGCCACCCCGTGCGGCTTGGCAGGAGCTCGTCGTAGATGGCCTTCATCACCGGCACGGCCTCGTCCCGGGCGACTTCACGCACCCGTTCGCCACCTACCGACACCCCCGGCCGGAACATCGCCTTGGCCGGCACGCCCAGTTGGGTGTACTCCGCCGCGAGCCCGTACCCGTACCTGGGGTAGATCGCCGCTTCCGACGCCCACAGCACGGCCAGTGCTTCGCGGCCTTCGTCGTGCATGCCGTGCAGTTGCGCCTTCATCACGCGCGTGAGCACGCCACGGCGGCGATGGCCCGGCTTCACGGCGACCGACGTGACGGCGGCGACCGGCTGCGGACCGCCACCGGGCACCGCCATGTCCCGGGTCTGGATGCCCCCGCCGCCGATGAGCTCGTCTCCGTCGAACACGGCGTGGTGCCGTTCCGGTTCGAAGATGCCGCGCCACCGTTCGAGCTCTTCTTCGGTGGTGTCGGCCAGGAACGCCGCGTCGAGGACCCGCTGGAACTCGGCGAGGTCGTCCGCCGTGAGGGTGCGGAGGGTGAGCGCCATTGCACGTTCATACGCCGGTCCTCGCCTTCGCGCGATCCAAATCAGGGGTCGCATTCCGGTGGCGGGTTCGGCGATGCTGCGTTGATGGACGCCCACTCGTTGGCGAGCGCGCTCCGCGTCGAAGCTTCCGCTTTAGCGGTGGCGGCGGACCTGGCTCCACCCGATCGGGCGGTGCCGGCATGTCCGGGGATGACGGTGGGCGACCTGCTGGTGCACGTGGGCTCGATCCACCGGATGGTGACGCGCTGGATCACCCGTGGCGCCCGTCCCGCGGACTGGACTTGCTCGCCCGGTGCGGCGGACCCCGTCGACTGGTACCGGATCGGGGCGGCGTCACTGATCGCAGTGCTCGACCCAGCGCGCGCTGGTGCTCCTGCGGCGACGTGGTGCCCGTGGGACCGCACGCTCGGCTTTTGGTTACGACGTATGGCGCATGAGACAGCCGTGCACCGAGTCGATGCCCAGGCCGCGATCGGGTTGGCGGCGCCGTTGGAGCCGGGATTGGCGGCCGACGGCATCGACGAGGTGCTGCGCCTGTGGCTTGGCTGCCACCTACCGCCGGCCGCGAACACGTCCGGCCAAGCGGTGTCCCTGCGAGTGCCCGGCCGCACGTGGACCGTGGCGCTGCACTCGGGCATCGTCGACTACTGCCCCAACGCCGACCCCGTGGCAGTTGTCAGCGGATCGTCGTCGGCGGTGGACCTGTGGTTGTGGGGGCGGGTGGGGGAGGAGCACCTGTCGGTCGAGGGTGACGTGGCGTTGGTGCGGTCGTTGCGTGCTGCGGTCGCGGGGGCGACAGGCTGATATTCCTGCTGGGTGCGGCGCACACTGTGCGGCGTGACGAAGCTGCGCGTGATCCTGAGATGCCTGGTGACCTTCACCATCGGCCTGCTCATGGCGGTGCTGGCGATCCGTTTCGGCGAGGCCCTGTGGCGTGCGATGACTTCTTACGGGCGGTAGGGGGCGGGGCGGACGAAGCAGAACTCGTTGCCGGCGGGGTCGAGGAGGACCTGGAAACTGCCCTGCTCGTCGGTCTGCACGTCACCTTGGGTCGTGGCACCCAGAGCGGTCGCCTTCTTCGTTGCCGCACCGAGGTCGTCGACGTCGATGTCCAGGTGAAGCCGGTTCTTCACCGCCTTCGGCTCCGGCACTGGTTGGAACGAGATCCGAGGCCACCCAGGCGGCACCACATGCGCCCACCCGTGCTCGCGCTCAACAGGTTCCCCGCCCAACAGCCCGGCCCAGAACCGCACCAGCCGTGCGGGTTCGAGGCAGTCCACCACAATCTGGTCCAGACGCATGGCACCCATCATGCTCGAACCTCCTGGGTGTCCGATGTGGACTGACGCGACGAGGTCGTCGCATGGTTCATCGGAACTGCCCGCCGGGGCTTTTCACCAACTGGGCGTCCCGTCCGAAGATGAACCAGCCGAGGCTGCCGAGGAAGGGGAATCCCAGGATCACCACGATCCACAACGTCTTCCCGCCTCCGGTCAACCGGTTGTTGCGCAGCACCGAGACGATGGCAGCGACCCACAGCACGATGAGTGCCAGCGCGATGGCCGCCAGCACGATCATGAACACAACACCGACCGCGTTGTCCGACTCTTGCGCAATCAAAGTGACCATGACGGTCACGCTAAGAACCCCAACCCCCACCCGCCCGTCGAGTCACCCCGAAGGGTGGCTACAGACGGCCGTCGCCCGCACGCAGCTCGGAGAGCCACTCGGCAACCTGGTCGAGCCCGTGCAAGTACTCCCCACCAGGGCCATCGAGCAGATCAATCCCGTACAGGCGACCAAGCGCCCTCCACACCACCGGGTCCGCCACATCGACGTCCTCGACGAAGAACCGACCCGCCCACCGATCAACCACATCCCGCCCAACCGCACCACTCAACAGCCGCTCGAACTGTTGCGCGACCTCATCACGTGAAGGCACCCCCAACCCCATGACCGCGGAGTCTGACAGCCTCGCCGTTACGCCGGAAGGACTGGGAGGGGAGATCCCTTACAGCAAAAGACGGTCCACGTGGGACGGTCCGTGAGCGATCTACCAGCAAGAAGAGCGTGGAGCGGGTGATGGGATTCGAACCCGCATGACCAGCTTGAAAGGTCTGGCAGCGATCAAGCTCCTGACCAGCTAACCCTCTGACCAGCACCTTTGCGTGCCATCTGACCGCCCGTACCCGTGATTGACCGCTGTTGACCCTGAGATGGGGCACGCGAGGGGCACGGACTGCTGCCGTGGTACGCCTGCATGGTCGCGAGGCGGCACGCCCGGGTAACGGTGGGGTCGATGTACCGATGACCTAACTGACAGTTAGGTCGAGGTTGGAGGCGAGATGGATTCCTTTGAACTTGGCAGACTGACAGATTTCGATTTTGAGGCTGTCTGTCACGATCTGTTCGAAGAAATCCTGAATGTAAGGTTGGAACTCTTCTCTCCTGGTGCCGATGACGGAGTTGACCTTCGACACTACACCGCAGTCGGCGGCAAGTTGGTGATTCAATGTAAACATTGGATTCGGTCGGGTCGGAGTGCCCTGAAGCGCCATATGCGAGATGTCGAGCTTGTCAAAATAGATTCGCTAGCGCCTGATCGATATATTCTCGTCACCTCTGCAGAGCTAACGAAGAAGTTCAAAGACGACCTTTTTCAACTGCTGAAGCCTCATGTGGCCGAACCTGGTGATATTTACGGTCTGCATGATATTGAAGCAGAATTGCGAAAGCGTCCAGAATTGGTGCGGAAGCATCTGCGACTATGGCTAAGCAGCACCGCGGTGCTGCAAGCATTGTTGAATAAGTCGGTTTTGGTGCGTTCCGGTTTCCTTCGTGAAGAGCTGGAAGAGAGCCTTCGGGTCTATGCGCCTAGTAAAGGATTCCACACTGCTCAGGAACTGCTCGAGTCTTACGGAGTATGCATAATAGCGGGCCCTCCGGGGGTCGGTAAAACCATTCTGGCGAAAGTCTTGTCAGCGGCATATGTTGCGAATGGGTATGAGATAGTCGAGGTTTCGTCGGATGTAGAAGAACTATTTCAGTCCTGGGATGAGGACGTGCCTCAAGTATTCTACTACGACGATTTTCTGGGTCAGACTACCCTGGAGGATAAACTCCACAAAAATGAGGCGAGTCGTCTTGTCGCGGCGATGCGGAAGGTAAGTCGATCGCCTAACAAGCGCTTCATCCTTACTACGCGTGAGTACATTCTCGTGCAAGCTCGTCAGCGGTATGAGGTACTTTCGCGACATGATTTGGAACTCCACAAATGTGTTCTTGATCTTGCGGAGTACTCAAAGCTAATAAGGGCGGAAATCCTCTACAACCACATCTACCATTCGGTGCTTGATCCGGCTGAAAAAGCCAATTTCGCGCGCCCGGCTGTGTATCGACCGATCGTAAACCATCGACTTTTCAACCCGCGACTTGTTGCTCATAGTATTCAGATTGCAAAGGTGGGTGAAGCAAGCGAGGGGATCGCCCAGGCGGTCCTCGGTAATCTCAATGACCCGCAGCGAATCTGGGGGCATATGGTCGAGTATGACCTAGATGACTCGGCGCTCCATGTGCTTGAAATGCTTTTTTCTTTCGGAGGATCCACTGCATTGGCAGACCTCGAAATTGCTTGGTCTGCGTATAGGTGCGAACTCGGCCAGGTTGACGACGCACGTAGGTTTCGACGCGCGGTAGATATTCTGGAAAACACTATGATCCGCACGTCTGCTCCGTTTGGTGAAATACAGGTCTTTTTTCATAACCCTTCGGTTCGGGACTTTATGGTCGGCTATATCGGCCGGCAAGCAAAAGTGATCGAGCACATAATCGCAAGCGTGGAATACTACGAGCAGATTGTGAACATCTGGACTGTCGCTAACGGCCGTGCCGGAAGCCAGCTGTTTGACCGCATAGCGCGGCTTCCTTCGGTGTTAGAACAGGCGATCCTGCGAACCTTTGAATCGGAACCCTCCCCAGGCAGGCCGCACGCGTCATGGTCAACTCGTGCTGGGGCGACGCTCGCAATTGCATCTGCTTTCAATCTGGAGCGGATCGGGGAGCTGATGCAATCCCACCTTCGCGATGAAGAGTGGATCTGGAACGTCGATGATCACGAGGAGATTGCGTCACTGGCAAACGCTGTCCATAAGTGTACGCTCAGTTCGGTTATCGAAATCCGCGATTCCGTTATCGAACAAGCTTGTCAGCATATCTGCAACTCGGTGCATGACTGGGCAACTGCTCGGCGTGCTATGGGCATCCTGGCACAGATTGGCGGAGGTGCCTCAGAGGTCTACATCAGTCAGGTAGAGAGCGAGCGGCGCGAATATATGGAAGCTGAGTTTGCGTCGTGGGTCGGAGGCGACGAACCTGGCTATGTGGACTGGTCTAATTTGGATGAAATGATTGATGAGGCTGATTTCCATTTTAACCCCGAAGGCGATTTTCCTGGGTTTACGGAAGCGCGTGAAGCGCTTGCGGTGCACCGCGAGAACACCACTGTTCCGGAGGTTGACATCAATGTGCAAGAGCGTGAAGACGTTTCGCGTGACGATAGGGTTGTAGATCATCTGATGGGTCTCCTTCGACAGCAATCGCGTTGATTGGAGTTTCATTCGCAGTTCAGGTTGCATTGGAGCCCATTCTCTCGGTGGCAAGACGGCGGAGCCGTCGCGGCAGTCGATCGCCGTGCCCAGCGCTGGCAGCTGTATGACCGCGCGATCGTCACGGCCCTGATGGCTGGAAGTGGCTTGTGGAATCTCAGGCGTGGGTGGCGTGCGGCGCCTCCCGGCCACGTGCATCAACTCCGCGCGCGGCCGACGGGCGGAGCGGAGCGGGAGCCCGGCGTGCCGGCGATGCGGGGAGTCGGTGCAAACGTGAGGTGGGACTGGCTGCGCATCGCCGCAGACGGCGCGCCTTGATCCTGTAGAGCGGAATTCGGCAGTGTAGGAGGCTGGCGGCGGTGAGCTGTCGTGGTGAGGTCTGGCTGCCTAGGGTGAGGGCGTGGATCTCGTCGCATGGGCCTACTCGGTCGCTGAGGACCGGCTTGCAGACTCGTTGCCTCGACGGTGGGCGCACGTGCAGGGTGTTGCGACGCGGGCCGGGGCGGCTCGGCGGCTGTTCGTCGGGCAAGACCAGGAGCTGCTGACGGCGGCGGCGGTGCTGCATGACGTGGGGTACGCGCCTGACCTGGCGTTGACTGGGTTCCACCCGCTCGACGGTGCTCGTTACCTCGAACAACAGGGCTTCCCCGAACGGCTGTGTGCGCTTGTGGCGCACCACTCGTGCGCGTGTAGGGAAGCTGAGTTGAGGGACCTGTCAGCGGAGCTGGCTTCGTGGGAAGACGAGCGGTCCGCGGTGCGTGATGCGCTCTGGTGGGCAGATATGACGACCAGTCCAGACGGTGAAACGACGACGATTGGCGATCGGCTCGGTGAGATCCGCAAGCGCTATGGGCCGGAAGACGTCGTGACCATCTTCATCAGGCAGGCTGAGCCAGAACTGAAAGCCGCGGTTGAGAGGACTGAGGAGCGCCTACGGGACTTCGGGTACGGTCACGTGGCGAAGTAGGGCTTCGGCCGGTTCTCGAAGCCGTGTTCGATCCGAAGTCGGATCGACGGGTGGATGTTCAGCGAACTCAAGTCGTCGCGCTGCACCCAGTGGACTTCGCTGGACTCGTTGCTTGTGCGCAGCTCGCCTCCGATGGGTTGAGCGCGGAAGCAGATGGAGAACTCCTGGCGGACTTCGCCGTCGGTGTATGAGATGACGTGGGCAGGGTTGGAGTAGACGCCGATGATGTCGGTGGGGTCTACGTCGATGCCGGTCTCTTCCTTGACCTCACGGATGACGGTGTGGCCGATGGTCTCGCCTACGTCCTGGGCTCCACCCGGGATGGAGTAGAGGTCGTTGTCGGTGCGGCGGATCATGAGTAGGCGGCCTTGTTCATCTTGGACGAACGCGGTCACGGCTACGACGATGTTGGTCGCCTTGGGGGCGTTCGGGTCGTTGTAGTGGTCGGTGCGCGCCATGTCTCCCTGCCTACCACTTGGGTGGCTTGGCGTCGTCCCAGACGCCCTGGAAGCTCTCGGCGTAGGTCTCGAAGAGGTCGCCTCCGGAGAGGCGGCGCAGGTGCAGGACCGGGGCGTGGGCTGCCATGAAGCCGTGTACGTGGGTATTGACCAGCATCTCGTCATCGAAGCGGTAGATCGAGTTGTAGAGCGTGGTGCGGTGGCACCTGACCTCGGCGTGGCCGGTGTCGGCCAAGGGCTTGAAGAACGCGAGGGCGTTGCGGACCTTGGCGGCGAGGGTGCCCTTGCCGATGCCCTCTTCCTCACTGCGGCGGGCTACCTCCCGGCTGGCGGGGTCGCCGAGGAGTAGGCGGATCTTGACGCCTGCCTCCGCCTTCTGGCGGAAAATTTTGATCAAGTTCGGGTTGTCGGTGAGGAACATGCCCGAGTAGATCAGGATCGAGATGTTCAGGCGGGCCTGGTCGACCAGGTGGGTCCACTGCTCCTGGGGGACGGAGTGGCGGTGCGGGTAGACCTGCACGACCTCCGATTGAGTGATCTCCTTCTTGGCCTCCGGGGCGAGCGCATTGGGCCAGAGGTACGTCTCGGCCTCCCGGACCATGGCGGCGATGGTGCGTCGATGCCGGGGGTACGGGGTGCGGTCGAGGTTGATCCAGCGTTCGACCGTCTTGGGGTCCACGCCGGTGGCTTTGGCCACCTGGATGAGGTCAAAACCGTTGCGTAGCAACGAGTCTCGTAGGCGTTGGTTCGGCATGGCTCCCCCTGTGGAACGAGTTGGGACGTCTTCAAGGTAGCAAGGACGTCTGTAGTGGTCCCGCTATGCGGTGCTGGCGTCCCCGATTTTTGCCGAAAGTGGTTGGTGTCGAGGTGCCGGACAGCAGGTCCGGCCGACGCTGATGACAGGAGATCGGCTGTGGCGATCACGGGTGGGAGCAGGCTCCCCACGTCGCATGACTTCGTGTTCCCGCGTGGTGCGTTGGTGATGGGTGTTGAGCCGGTGCTCAAGTTCCAGTCTGCCGAGGAGCGGGCGAAGGGCCTGCCGGTTCAGCAGGAGACGGACAAGGAGACCGGGCTGTTGGTGTGGTCGGTGCTGGTGATCGACCAGGCGGCCGAGCGGAAGACCGATGCGGCGGTGACGGTCAAGATCGCTGCTCCCCACCAGCCGGTTCCTCCGGAGGCGATTCCGGGGACCGATGTGCGGCCGGTGGTGTTCGAAGGGCTGACGGTGACGCCCTGGATTGACGACAAGGTGTGCCGGGGGAGCCACGGGGGTGAGCGGCACCGGTGCCGGGCCAAGCTCGGGTACAGCCTGCGCGCGTCCGGGATGAAGCCGGTCGTCGTCAAGCCCGCCTCCAAGGCCGCGTGATCCCGGTGGCGGACATGGTGCGTCTTCACGTGACTGCTGACCTGCCGATGCGGGTCGAACCGCTGGTGTTCGTGGGGCGGGTCGAGGTCCGGTTTGGCAACGCCTTCCCTGCCGTGCTGTTGGTGGACCACGCGGCACTTCCGCGTCTGGTGCGTAGCCTCACCGAGGGACAGGCGGTTCTGGATCAGGTGGTCTTTTCGGCGGCAGGGCGGCATGTGCTGGTTGAGGAGGTCGGTGATGACGCCACCGGGGAGGGTTGAGCCGGTGGCCCTGTCGCAGGTGGGCGGCAACGTCGCCGAGGTCGTGGCGCGCTACCCGGAGCTTGGCCGTCTGGTCGACCTGGAGGCGGCAGGGTGGTCGTTCATCCACCGCTTCGACGCCGAGGGCGTGGACCGGGTCGATGCGTTCCGGGAGTGGCCGGACGGGTGGCTGGACTGCCTGCGCGTCCGCTCGGCCACGGATGCGATGGCGCTGCGTTCGGCTGGTGGTGATCCGCCCGCGATGACGTGGGAGAAGACGGGCGGACTTGTGGAGGTTGTCGGTGAGTTGTTGACGCTCCCGGCGCCGGATGAGCGGACGGCTCCTCGTCTGGTGTTGGGTGCTGCTCTGCGGTTGTGGACTCCTGGGGGTTGGCGGTGACCGAGGAGCGGAAACCCACGCGTCAGCCGCCTCGTCGTGCGACCTATCAGGAGGTGTTGGGGGCGCATCTGCGGGCCTTGCGGCGGCAGCGGGATGTCAAGGCGTCGGTGATCGCGGAGCGGTTCGAGGTGTCGGAAGCGCTGTTGTCGAAAGTTGAACGGGGCGCGAGAGGGCCGAGTCCCGCCACGCTGGCGATGTACTGCGAGGTTCTGGGTGTGCCGCTGCTCGATCTGTTGGCGGACGTGGCGATGCGGCATCGGGAGCTGTTGGACCCCTTCGATCCGCTGCTTCGTCTTGAGTTGCCGCCGTACGTGCGGGCACTGGACGGGCTCGCCCTCTACGCGGGTATCCCGGCCCGGCACATGCCCAGGTCCGTCCCGGCCCGCATCCCCGACACCACGACCATGATCTTCGGCGCGAGCGATGTCCGCGCCCCGCAGCACTCGCCTGCACGACCTCCGGCACACGGGCAACACGCTGGTGGCTGAGACCGGGGCGACGCTCCACGAACTCCTGGATTGGATGGGTCATAGCTCCGCCCGCGCGGCGCTCACCTACCTCCACTCGAGGGAGGAGAGGGGGCGGAAGATCCACAGAAAGCAAAAGACCGTCCACATGGGACGGTCCGTAAGCGGTCTACCAGCACTGGAGCAAGAGAGCGGGTGACCGGGATCGAACCGGCATGACCAGCTTGGAAGGCTGGGGCTCTACCATTGAGCTACACCCGCACCGCGCCTACCGGGGTGGGCGCGGGAGTAGCTTAGCTGGTCGCGATAGGCTGGGGTGGACCGGGGCGTGGCGCAGCTTGGTAGCGCACCCGCTTTGGGAGCGGGGGGTCGCAGGTTCAAATCCTGTCGCCCCGACGGTTGCCCTGGCCGACCCTCGTGGTTGGTCAGGGCTTTTTCTTGAACGTGGCTAGGCGCCCAGGTCGTTCACGGCCGTGGAGATCGTCGCTGCCTGGAGCTCCAGCTCGTCATCCGGCGACGTCTCGTCCACGCCTCGCGCCAGGAGCTCCGACCTCGACAGGAGCAGCAGAGCACCGCGGTAGTGGTCCGCGTCCAGGAGATCCACCGGCACGACTTCCAACCGTCCCTCGATCAGGACCAGGTTGGGGTCCGGCAGCTGGGAGTTCAGCAACTCCCGCAGATGACTTGCCTTGACGGTCATTCGTTCGGCCTACCCGACACGCCGCGTAGCGAAACGCGGGCCGTTCTTGAGCACACTCGCGCCCGGGCGCTCAAGAACGGCTCCCCAGTGTCAGGCCGGTGTGGCTACCTGCTCGCTCACCACTTGCGCCGCCGCCGACACGAGTGCCGTCACGGACGGGTTGGTGGAGTTGTCCCTCCGCCACGCGAACTGGGTGTACACCCTGAACGGCGGGACCCACGGCAGCCGGCACAGCCTGCCGTCGGCGAGCTCCGCCGCGACCGTCACCTCGGGGACAAGCGAAATCCCCAGACCCGAGGCGACCGCGCGCTTGGCGGCATCGATCGAGTCGAGCGCCAGCACCGGCGACTTCGACTCCGTTTCCTGCAAACCCAACGCCTGCTCGAACTGCTCGTAGTAACTGGCGCCGTTCTCCGCCCGGATGAGCGTGCTGCCCCGCAGCTCGTCCTCGGTGATCACCGAACGCCTCGTGAGCGCGTGGCTGGGACCGGCGACCATGGCCAACGGCTCCGGGCACAGCACCGTCGTCTCCAACCCCTCGCGGGGCTCCACGGAGCCGATGAAGAAGGTGCAGTCCAGCCGCCCCTCACGCACCGAGGTCAGGTTCGCCTGGGTGTTCCGTGAATGGAGGGAGATCTGGACGCTCGGGTAGCGCCAGCACATGTACTCGATCAGTGGTAGCAGACGGTAGTCGGTCAGACTCTGTGCGCTGCCGATGACCAGCTTGCCGTGCGGCTCGCCGTTCATCGTTATGGCTTTTCTTGCCTTGTCGGTCAGGGTGATGATGTTCCGTGCGAACGGTAAGAGCTCGACACCGGCAGAGGTCATCTGGATGCCGCGCGGAAGTCGCCGGAACAGGGGCACGCCGAGGGTTTCTTCGAGTGCCTTGATCCGGGTGGTGATGGTGGGCTGCGAGCAATTCAGCGTGGCGGCTGCCTTGGTGAAACTGCCCGTTTGAACCACAGTTGTGAACGCCAAAAGTTGACGCGTCTCCATGGAGCTCCCCAACGGTGCGGATAAGTGGTCCACGAGAGGCCGGTGTAGGACGGCGTCGTGATCTCTTGTGCATGGCGGCAGCCGACCCTGGCTGCGCTTATGCGTGCGCGCGGCCTGAGGTCGATCAACAACGCCGCTCTACCGTGAGGGATGGCACCCGGTGGTCGGGCGGAGTGCCCGCCACCCGTCGGACACCGACGACAAGGCCGGCGCCCAGTGATGATCCAGATTTTGTGTTCGGCAGCGGCGGAATGGATCTCATCGGGTCATCGGCACCTTGTCTGGTAGGTGGTTAAAGAGCTCGATGACATTGTCTCGCTCGTTCCTGTCGGTCCCGGTTGCCGGTTGCGTCCGCTGCTGACCCCCCAGAACGTCCGGCAACACAATTATTCCTGGTCGAACACGCGGGTCCGGGCGTCACGCTACCTGAAACCCACACTAATGGACTACGGCGACTGGAGTCATCTCGACAAGTGAAAACTTTCGGTCGGGTACTACTCCAAACGGCCTCAATTCACTCCTTGTGCCCAACCCTCCCCTCGTGCCGGTTGCGCAACGTGACGCTGCGCTACGACATACGTGTTACACGACTGTTGGACGGCTTCGTAGGGTGATGACGCGACACGCCATAGGCACGGCTCCCTGTGTCACTCGAATGGCCTAGCGATACAGGGTCTAGTTGGACCGTCTGGCGGGGTCGATACCACCGAACGGTCTACGATCGAGACCGAAAAATGCGGTCCGCCGCCAGGTTGCCGCCAATGGGCGCGTCCGAGTCAATGCGACCACGGCACCCAGTCAAGACCCGGAACGAACCCGGAACATGGCCGGAACGTGGCCCGGAACGCGTCCGGGATCACGCGCTGCCAAGACCGCACTTACCAGGGCTTTGTTTAATAGCCAGTGTTGTGATTTCCGTCCCGTCCGCCGGGGTCCGCCCGTCGCTGTCCCGTGGGTGCCAAGGGCAGCCTCACGGTTGCGTTGAGGACGGTTGCGACAGTGCGTAATTCGGCCGACACAAAGAATTTGCCGGCCGCACGCAGAATGTGAATCTCGTTCATCCTCTATTGCCGCGACAATGGGCGGTCGGCCCCGCGCGGCCCCCGCACCGCCGCCGTCGCACCTGCTTGCGGCCCCCAGAGCCGGGGTGCTAGCGCCCCCGCGCCGGCGGACCGCCTAGACTCAGGCGGAATCCCGGCGCACCCAGACGCGTTCCCGGGATGTTCCGCACGTCGTGCCCGTTACGAGGAGACCACGTTGAAGAGCACCGTCGAGCACCTGAGCCCGACGCGGGTCCGGATCAACGTCGAGGTGCCGTTCGACGAGCTCAAGTCGGACTTCGACCGCGCGTACCGGAAGCTGGCCAAGCAGGTCCGCATCCCCGGCTTCCGCCCCGGCAAGGCCCCCGCCCGCGTGCTGGAGAGCCGCATCGGCCGCGCGCCCGTCCTGGACGAGGTCGTCCAGGAGGCGATCCCCGCCAAGTACCTGGAGGCGGTCAACTCCGGTGAGCTGCGCACCCTCGGCCGCCCCGACTTCGAGGTGACCAAGATCGAGGACGGCGAGTCGCTGGCGTTCACCGCCGAGGTCGACGTCCGCCCAGAGATCACCGTCCCGGCCTTCGGCGACCTCACGGTCAGCGTCGACGACCAGGAGGTCACCGACGAGGACGTGGACACCCAGCTGAACGAGCTGCGCGCCCGCTTCGCCACCCTGACCGGCGTCCAGCGCCCGGCCGAGAACGGCGACTTCGTCGTGGTCGACCTGTCGGCGACCGTGGACGGCGAGGAGGTCGAGGAGGCCAAGACCGCCGGCCTGTCCTACGAGATCGGCTCCGGCCAGCTCGTCGAGGGCATCGACGAGGCCCTGATCGGCGCCTCCGACGGCGAGTCCCGCAACTTCACCACCACCCTGGTCGCCGGTGAGCACGCCGGCCGCGACGCCGACGTCACCGTCGTGCTGACCTCGGTCAAGGAGCGCCAGCTGCCGGAGTTGGACGACGAGTTCGCCCAGCTGGCGAGCGAGTTCGACACCCTGGACGAGCTGAAGGCCGACCTGCGCACCCGCCTGGGCCGCGTGAAGAAGATGCAGCAGGGCGTCCAGGCCCGGGACAAGGTGCTGGAGGCGCTGATGGCCAGCGTCGAGGTGCCGCTGCCCGAGGCCGTCGTCCAGGGCGAGGTCGACGCGCGTGCGCACGACGCGATCCACGCCCTTGAGCACGACGAGGCGCGCTTCGCCGAGTGGCTGGCCGAGCAGGGCCAGACCAAGGAGGAGTTCGACGCCGAGGTGCGCGAGGCCTCCGAGCAGGCGGTCAAGACCCAGCTCGTGCTGGACGCGATCGCCGACGCCGAGCAGCTCAGCGTGACCGACGCCGAGCTGACCGAGCGGATCATCTACCAGGCCCAGCGGTTCGGCGTGAGCCCGGACGAGTACGTCAAGCGGGCGCAGCAGTCGGGCCAGCTCGGCGCGATCTTCGCCGACGTGCGCCGCGGCAAGGCGCTGGCCACGGTCGTGCGCCAGGCCACCGTCACCGACGCGGCCGGCAACGCCCTCGACCTCGACGAGCTTTTCGGTGAGGCGAAGCCCGAGGCCAAGTCCACTGAGGAAGCCGCCAACGCGGAGTGAAGCCCTGAGCGAACGCGGGCGGTGTCGGTACGTCGACGCCGCCCGCCTTCGTTAAGGTCGTTGCTACGAGACTCTTTTCGGCACAGCTAGTCGGCAAAGTTAGGCAGGCAGACGTGACGCAGCATTCCTTCCCGACGCCCGAGATGCGAGCGGCCACGGGGATGAACCTCAACGACTCGGTCTACGAGCGCCTGCTCCGCGAGCGGATCATCGTCCTGGGGTCGCAGGTCGAAGAGGGCATCGCCAACCAGATCACCGCCCAGCTCCTCCTCCTCGCGGCCGAGGACCCGGAGAAGGACATCACGCTCTACATCAACTCGCCCGGCGGCTCGGTGACCGCGGGCATGGCGATCTTCGACACGATGCAGCTCATCGAGCCGGACGTGGCCACCTACGCGATGGGCCTGGCCGCCTCGATGGGGCAGTTCCTGCTCTCCGCGGGCACGCCCGGCAAGCGGCACGCGCTCCCGCACGCCCGCATCCTCATGCACCAGCCCTCGGCGGGTGTCGGCGGCACGGCGGCGGACATCGCGATCCAGGCGGACATGCTCACCAAGACGAAGCACGAGATGGCCGAGCTGATCGCGGAGCACACCGGTCAGTCGGTCGAGCGCATCGTCGCCGACTCGGACCGCGACCGCTGGTTCACCGCACAGGAAGCCCTGGAGTACGGCTTCGTGGACAAGGTGATCAGCCGCGCCAGCCAGGCGTCGACCAACTGACCGCGAGCAGAGCACCAGGAGACCTGAAGTGAGCCAGTTCCACGCGCCGCAGTCCCGGTACGTGCTCCCGTCGTTCGTCGAGCGCACCAGCTACGGCATCAAGGAGTCCAACCCGTACAACAAGCTGTTCGAGGAACGCATCATCTTCCTCGGCGTGCAGGTGGACGACGCGTCGGCCAACGACGTGATGGCCCAGCTGCTCGTGCTGGAGTCGGAGGACCCCGACCGCGACATCCTGATGTACATCAACTCGCCTGGTGGCTCGTTCACCTCGCTGATGGCCATCTACGACACCATGCAGTTCGTCCGCCCCGACATCCAGACCTACTGCCTGGGCCAAGCGGCCTCGGCGGCGGCTGTGCTGCTCGCGGCGGGCACCCCGGGCAAGCGGCACGCGCTGCCGAACGCCCGGATCCTGATCCACCAGCCGGCCACCGAGGGCGTCTACGGGCAGGTCTCCGACCTGGAGATCCAGTCCAACGAGATCCAGCGGGTGCGCAGGCTGCTGGAGTCGACCCTCGCCCGGCACACCAACCAGACGCCCGAGCAGGTGCGCACGGACATCGAGCGCGACAAGATCCTCACCGCCGCCGAGGCGAAGGACTACGGCCTGATCGACAGCGTTCTGCCGTACCGGAAGCTCTCGGCGAAGTAGCACCGGCGTGGCGTCCGACACGCCGAGCTGACCAGGGGTCCTGTCCAGTTCGGTGTGTCGGGGGCACGCTGGTCCTCCCGCACAGGCGGGTAGGACAGGTACCGTCGAGGGGAACGGGCGGACCCCGCGTCCAGCGGGCACTCGCCACATCAGCAGTCAGGCGCACTTCACCAGGTCGTGTGCCGGAGGGGACAGAGGTCAGCGGTCATGGCACGTATCGGTGACGGCGGCGACCTGCTGAAGTGCTCTTTCTGCGGTAAGAGCCAGAAGCAGGTGAAAAAACTCATCGCCGGCCCCGGTGTCTACATCTGCGATGAGTGCATCGACCTCTGCAACGAGATCATCGAGGAAGAACTCGCGGAGGCCGGTGACGTCAAGCTCGACGAGCTGCCCAAGCCCGCCGAGATCCACGAGTTCCTCGACCAGTACGTGATCGGCCAGAACGAGGCCAAGCGGACGCTCTCGGTGGCGGTCTACAACCACTACAAGCGCATCCAGGCGGGTGACCGCGGGCGTGAGGGCCGCGACGACGGCGTGGAGCTCGCCAAGTCGAACATCCTCATGCTCGGCCCGACGGGCTGCGGCAAGACCTACCTGGCCCAGACGCTGGCGAAGATGCTGAACGTGCCGTTCGCCATCGCGGACGCCACTGCGCTGACCGAGGCGGGCTACGTGGGTGAGGACGTCGAGAACATCCTCCTCAAGCTCATCCAGGCGGCGGATTACGACGTCAAGCGCGCCGAGACCGGCATCATCTACATCGACGAGGTCGACAAGATCGCTCGAAAGAGTGAAAATCCGTCGATCACGCGGGATGTGTCGGGCGAGGGCGTGCAGCAGGCGCTGCTGAAGATCCTCGAGGGCACCACGGCCTCCGTGCCGCCGCAGGGTGGTCGCAAGCACCCGCACCAGGAGTTCATCCAGATCGACACGACGAACGTGCTGTTCATCGTGGCGGGCGCGTTCGCGGGCCTTGACAAGATCATCCAGGACCGGGTGGGCAAGCGCGGACTGGGCTTCGGCGCCGAGGTGCGCACCAAGGCCGAGGTCGACGCGGCGGACTACTACGCGGACTCGATGCCCGAGGACCTGATCAAGTTCGGCCTGATCCCCGAGTTCATCGGCCGGTTGCCGATGGTCGCGAGCGTCACGAACCTGGACAAGGAATCACTGGTCCGGATCCTGACCGAGCCGAAGAACGCGCTGGTCAAGCAGTACCAGAAGCTCTTCGAGATGGACGGCGTCGAACTGGAGTTCACCCGGACCGCGATGGAGGCCGTCGCCGACCAGGCGATCCTCCGCGGCACCGGCGCCCGCGGCCTGCGGGCGATCATGGAGGAAGTCCTGCTGCCGGTGATGTACGACATCCCGAGCCGCACGGACGTCGCCAAGGTCGTCATCACGGAGCAGACCGTGAAGGACAACGTCAACCCGACCATCGTCGCCCGGCAGCCCTCGCGCCGGGAGCGCCGCGAGAAGTCGGCGTGAGTTGTCCCTCCCGCACACGCTGATCCTGCACGGCCTGGGTGGATCCGGGCCGACGCACTGGCAGAACTGGCTGGCAGGTGAACTGGCCCACCACGGTGGGTCGGTGGACCTGCCCCAGTTCAGCGCCCCCGACTCACCGGAGCTGCCGGTGTGGTTGGCGGAGCTGCGGTCGCACCTGGCCGCCATGCCCGCGGCCGGTTCGGTCGAACGCGTGGTCGTCGCGCACTCGTTGGCCGGGCTGTTGTGGCTGCACCACGCGGCCGGGCCGTTCGACGAGGCGCTGCGGGTGGACCGGGTGCTGCTGGTCGCCCCGCCCGCGCCGGACTTCGCCGACGAGCCGTTGATCTCCGAGTTCCTGCACCCCGTGCTCGATCCGACGGCGGCGCGGCGGGCGGCGGTGTCGACCCGACTGGTGGTCGGCGAGGGTGATCCGTACTGCACGTTGACGCAGGCCAAGGAGTTGGCCGAGGCGTTGCGGATCGACTTGGACGTCATCGTGGGCGGCGCGCACCTCAACGCGGACGCCGGGTACGGGCCGTGGAGCGCCGTGCTGAAGTGGGTCCGCAGCGGCCGCGTGCCGCTCACGCCGCGCTGACCGTGGCGTCCGAGCCGACGTTCGCGGACTTACGCGGGGCCGCCCGCTCAGTGAAGCGGGCCGGCCTCGGGCGACAGGTCTTGCGGGCGGTGCGCCCCAGGCGGCTCAACGTCGTGTTCCGCTCCCGCGCGCCACTGGCGTTGCAGTTGCGGCTGGCCCACTTGGACGGCCGGCTGATCTGGCGCTCCGCGGACACCTTTGTGCTCGTGCGACCGCCGATCCCGGCGAAGGCGAGGATGGGCGCCAAGGCCCGTGTCATCCATGCGCTCGACCGCTTGTGGGACGCGTTGGTGCTGGCCGTTCCCGCCTTCCTCTGCCTGCTCCTCGCTCTGGTGCTGGCGTTCGTGTTCGACCTGCGGGTTCCTGCGCTGTTCGCGTCATTGGCGGCGCTGCTGTGGGCCGCGGTGTTGATGATGCTGGGCGGGGTGGTGCACACGCTGTCGTTCGGCCTGGCGTTTCTCCTCAACCGGGGGACGGCGGCGAGGCAGGCCGGTGAGTCGTTCCGCGGCGACAACTGGTCCATCGCGCTGTGCCACGTCGCAGACCCACGCGATGTCGAGGGCCTGCTGGAGGAGGCGGTGCGGCTGGTCGATCGGTTGAGCGCCCGGTACGAGTACGGCGCGGACAAGGTGCTGGTGTTCGCACCGGAGGCGGCCTCGACGCCGCAGACGTTGGACGCGCTCCGCAAGTGCGCGCGGGTCCGGTCGTTCGGAGCAGGGGATGACAGCGTCCTGCTCGTTCGAGAACCGGGTCGCATTCCTACGGCGCCGTCCTTTGCGTTCAACGGTGTGCCCCTGCTGCTTTTGGCGTCCGCAGTGCTGCTGCTGTCCATCGCCCAAGGGGTGGTTGGCTGGGAGCTGGAGGCATGCGCCACGGTCTGCACGGGTGGCCCGACGTCGTACGGCGCCGCGTTGTTCTGGCTGTTCAGGTACTACGTCGTGGTCGGGATCCCGGGTGCCGCCCCGGCGACGTTCCGGTCGACCAGCATCGCGTTGATGCTGCCGTTCCTGGGTGCGGTGGTGCTGGTGAACGTGGTGACGGTGGCGCGGGAGACGATGCGGAAAGCACGGGAGAGGCAGGACGCGTTGCTGGCCGAGGTCTCGAAGGACACGACCACGTCGACCGTTCTCGTACTCGTGGCGAACGCCACTGAACGGGACGCGGTCGTGCGGGCGGTGGGACGTGGCGAGGTGACGAGGTTGCGCACGCATCACCACACGGTGTTCGACCTCGGGGTGGTCAGCCGTGCCCGGCTGCTCCTCGCGCAGACCGAGCAGGGGGTCGATGCCCAGGGAGCGGCGACGTTGACCACGGACACGTTGATCCGTGAGCTGACGCCGGACTTCGTCCTGCTCGTCGGCATCTGCTACGGGTTGCGCGAGCGCGAGCAGCACTTGGGCGGGCTCGTCATCAGCTCCAGGATGCGCGCGTTGAACTGGCGCAAGGAACTGCCGGACCGGACCGTCGTGCGCGGTGAGCTGGTGACCGCCGGGGTGCGCGTGCTCGACCGGTGCCGTGCGGCGACGATGGACTGGGCGGGCCCCGAGCCGGACTTCGGCCTGCTGCTGTCGATGAGCGTCCTGGTCAACTCGGCCGAGTTCCGGGCGAGCCTGCTGGAACTCGAACCGGACGCCGTCGGCGGGGAGACGGAGGCGGCCGGGGTGCACGGCGCGTGCGCCAAGCACAAGGTGGACTGGATCGCGATCAAGGGCATCTCCGACTGGGGCATGGACAAGAGCGACGGCCACCAGGCCGTTGCCGCCCGGAACGCGGCCGACTTCCTCCTGCACCTCCTCCGCACGGGTGGACTCGATCCCGTCGACTGACGCCCTGCCGGAGCCGCCGCTAGAGCAGTCTCCGGGTGCCATCCGCTTCGATGAACGATCGGATCACCGACCGAAGGGTTTCGAACACCTGCCCCGCGGACCGGTCGACGAGGTAGTGCGGCATGCCGCCCCGCTCCAACACGGGTCCGGCCGTCGGCGGCACGCCGAGGTACGGCGAGTACATGAGCAGACCGTGTTCGGACCCGAGATCGGCGCCCAGCGCCGCGAAACCGGGGTACCCCGCCACTTGGTGCACCTCGAAACCGTCGGTCACGTCGGCGTAGCGCGCCTTGAACTCGGCGAACCGCTCCACCGAGCGGCGAACGCGGCTGTGGAGGTCCTCCCGGCGGTCGTGGGCGTGCGCGGCGGTGAGAGGGCCGTCCGGATCCATCACCAGACACCGGTAGGCGCCGCCACGCGACAGGAATGCCAGGACCGCGTTGCGGAACAGGGCCGGGCGCTCGGTGGTGGTCAAGTAGCCGGCGCACGTGTTCAGCGCCGTGCCCATGTCCACGACCTCCCGGTCCGCCGTGGCGAGCAGTCTGGCCTTGTCCGCTTGTGACGGGCGTTCCCGGTAGACGTGCACCGCCGAGCCGTCGGCGAAACCACGTCCGGCGAGCCACAGCCGTTTCGCCGAGGCGCCCTCCGGTGCGAGCAGGTGGACGAGCTTGCCCTCGAACTCGCCCACGGCTTCGAAATCGGTCACGTGGTCACCGCCGATCCGGTGGACCTCCTCCGAGATCGCCAGGCAGTCACGAGGGGTCACGTGCTCCAAGTGCGACACGAAGTTGATTCCGGGGGTGTGCAGGGCGCTGGAGTCGCCGCGGTAGCGGATCGTGTCCTTGTGGAGCGCGACGCGGACGTGCAGTCCGCTGAGCACCGCCATCCGCGCGAAGTGCTCTCGGAGGTGGTGCAGGTCGTCCCGGACCAGCCTGCGGCCCATCACCAGCGCCGTGTCCAGGGCGACGCTCTCGTTGTCGTCGTGGAAGGCGAAGATGCCGCCGTCACCCTGCCAGGACCACAGTTCGGCGCGTCCGCAGCCGTTGGCCGCCGCCAGCTCCGACATGCCGGTCACCGTCCGGTCGCGGAACAGGTCGAACGCGCCGGCGACCCGGTCGCGCGGGTGGTCGAGAACCGCGTTCGAGTACCCCGCGGCATCCACCACCAGGAGGTACACGTTCTCGTACGTACGTCCGGCTTCGAAGCGTTCCACTACGGCGACATTCCCCCTCGGTCTCGTGGGGACCAGCATGCCGCAGCGGCGGGGTGCCGCTCACGCCGCGCTGACCACCACCCTGAACAGGGTGAACGTGGCCAGGAACGGACCGGCCGTGAGGTCGGCCAGCCAGGCGTCGGCGGCGGGGCGGGTGATGCGGCCCGTCTCGACGGCGCGGTGGGTGTTGCGGGTGAGGCCGAGGAGTTCGTCGGCGGTGGCGAAATCCCGCAGCAACAGGGCTTCGGTGTCGATCGTCACGACGGTCAGGCCGGCTGCCGCGGCGAGTCGGGCCAGTTGGCGGCCGACGACGGGGTTGGTCATGATCCGGTCGCAGATGAACCGGTTGAACGCGAGGTTCGTGGCGGTCGAGCCGGGGTCCACGGCGAGGGTTTCCCAGTCCGGTTGAGCCAGCGCCGCACGGCCGCCGGGACGCAGGACGCGGCGGAGCTCGGCCAGGACGCCGGCCGGGTCGGCCACCTGGTGCAGGACCCGGTCCACGCGCGCACGGTCGACGCTGCGGTCGTCGAGGGGGAGCGCGTGGGCGTCGCCCAGCCGCACCTCCACGGGCAGCCCGGCGGTGCGCCTTCTCGCTTCCTCCACCATGGTCTGGTCCAGGTCCACGCCGATGACTGCGCCTGCGCGTTCGGCCATGGCGGGCAGGTCCGTGCCGGGACCGCAACCGACGTCCAGGGCGGTGTGGTCGGGCCGGAGGTCCAGGGAGTCGAGCAGCCGCTGCTTGTAGGCGCGGCCCGCTTCCGCCGCGTGGTCCAGGTAGGTGATGGGGTCCGGTCGCGTCAGCATGCAGCCAGGCAACCACAGCCGTGTGGAGATCCTGTGGAAGTCCTGTGCGGGGTCAGCGGGGGACGCGTTTGCCCAGGAAGCGGATGACGTCGGGGACGATCTTGCGGTAGAAGACGTCGTCGTGGCCGCCGGGGGTGATCGAGCCGACGGCGAGTTTGGTGCCCGCGATGAACTTCCGCGTTCCCGCGATGAACTGGTCCTTGTCGCCGACCCACACGCCGGTCGGGGCGGTGCCCTGCTTGTCCAGGTTCTTCAGCGGGTCGAGCGAGGCCCACTGTTCCGGGCTCCTGAACGCGTTCCGCTTCGACATCTCGGCCCAGTCGGTGAGCAGCGCGGGCGAGATGGCGGCGATGGCCTGGGCCGGGTCACGTCGCTCGTGCCGCCGGCGTGCGTAGAGCAGTGCGCCGAAGCCGCCCATCGACACCCCCGTGCAGGCGAACGGCGCGCCGTAGCCGCGTTCGGCCAGCCACCGGGGGACCTCCTCCAGCAGCATCGCCATCGGGTCGTCACCGGGCATGTTCTCGTGCCAGTAGTGGTTGTCGCCGTCCACCGCGACGAACCCGAACGGCGGGATCTGGCCTCGACCGACGGCCGCCACCAGCACCTCGGGCATCCCGCCGACGGCGGCCAGGCGGGCGTTGCCGTAGCGGCCGTGCAGGAGGATCGACATGGGCAGGCCCTTGGTCGACACCCCCGGCGGCACCATGGTGAGCAGGTCGACGTCACGGCCCCGGAACTCGGAGCGCACCCGTTCGACCTGCACGACGGCCCGCTTCACGGCGGGCACCGGTCCGGCCACACCCACAGCGTGCCGCATCGCCTCACCGAACGGCGCGTCGCTGTGCCACGCCGCTGTGATCCCCACGGTGGCCGCGACACCCGCCCCCAGTGCGCCGAGCACCGTCCGCCTGCTGACCATGTTCTCCCCCAGCCGATCCCTCCATCACATCGCGCGAGGTGGACCGGGTGTTTCGTTCAGATCGCCGACTGCGCCCGAAGTTCCGCGATCCGTTCCGCCGAGTAGCCGAGCCCGCGCAGCACGTGGTCGGTGTGCTCGCCGAGCGCGGGCACCGAGCCGGGCGTCCACTCCCAGGCGGTGGAGTCGACGGGCGGCCGGAGGACGGTGATGCCGCCGTCGGGCACCGGCACGTGGGCGAGTCGGTCGCGGGCGGTGAGCTGGGGGTGGTCCGGCAGGTCGGCGACGCTGCGGGTGCGTGCGGCGGGGACGTCGGCGCGGTCCAGCGCGTCGATCAGGTCGACGGCCGTCCAGGCGGCGAAGTCGAGTTCGGCGTGCAGGGCGGCGCGGTGGGCGACGCGGGAGCTGACGGTGCCGAACCGGGGGTCGTCGGCCAGGTCCGGTCGGTCGAGGAGGGCGCACAGCCGGCGCCACTGCGGGTCGTTCTGCACGGCGAGGTGCACGGCGCCGTCCGCGCACGGGAACGGGCCGTACGGGGCGATGCTCGGGTGGTGCGCGCCGGTGCGTGGCGCGGCCTGCCCGGTGCCCGCCGCGTACAGCATCGGCTGGTGCATCCACTCGGTCATCGCCTCGAACAGCGACAGCCGCAGGGTGGCCCCCTCGCCGGTGCGGGCGCGGTGCAGGAGGGCGGCGAGCACGGCGGACTGGAGCTGCACGCCCGCCGCGATGTCGGCGACCGAGATGCCCGCGCGTGCGGTGACGTCACCATCGCCGGTCAGCTCGACCAGCCCTGCCTCCGACTGCACGAGCGCGTCGAACGCCTTGCGGGACGCGTACGGGCCTTCGTCGCCGTAGCCGGACAGTTCGCCGACCACCAGATCGGGTTTCACCGCACGGAGTGAGGATGCGTCCACACCCAGTCGACGCGCGGCGTCGGGTGACAGGTTGCACAGGACCACGTCGGCGGCGACGACGAGCTCGTCCAGCACCTCCCGGCCCGCCGGGTGCTTCAGGTCGAGCGTCAGCGACTCCTTGCCGACGTTCGTCCAGGCGAAGTACGAGGACACCGAGCCGCAGGCGCTGTCGTAGTGGCGGGCGAAGTCGCCGCCGTCCCGCCGTTCGATCTTGATCACGCGGGCGCCGAGGTCGGCCAGCAGCCGGGTGGCGTACGGGACGGCGACGGCCTGTTCGAGGCTGACGACGAGCACGCCGTCCAGCGGTCTCACGCGACGACTCTCTCGGCGCAGGTGTAGACGTTCATCGAGTCGCCGCGCAGGAAGCCGATCAACGTCACGCCCTGCTCTTCGGCCAGTTCGGCGGCCAGCGACGAAGGCGCCGACACGGCGGCGAGCACCGGCACACCGGCCATCGTGGCCTTCTGCACCAGCTCGAACGACGCCCGTCCCGACACCATCAGCACCGTCCCGCCCAGCGGGATCCGGTTCTGGAGGACCGCCCAGCCGAGCACCTTGTCCACCGCGTTGTGCCGGCCGACGTCCTCGCGCACGACCAGCGCCTCACCTGACGTGGTGAACAACCCGGCGGCGTGCAGGCCACCGGTCGAGGCGAACACCTTCTGCCGCTCGCGCAGCTCGTCCGGCAGCGCCGCCAGGACCTTGACGTCGACGGTCGACGTGTCGGCGGCGGGGGAGAAGCGGGTCTTCAGCTTCACCGCGTCCAACGCCGCCTTGCCGCACACGCCGCAGGACGAGGTCGTGTAGAAGTTCCGCTCGACGCCCACCTCGGGCGGCGCGACACCGTCGGCCAGGCTCAGGTCCAGCACGTTGTACGTGTTCATGCCGTCCGGCCCGGTGCCCTCGCAGAACCGCGCCACGGCGATGTCCTCCAAGCCGCCGATGACGCCCTCGCTGAGCAGGAAGCCGTGCGCCAGCTCCACGTCCTGGCCCGGCGTGCGCATCGTCACGCTCAGCGCCTTGCCGCCTACGCGCAGTTCCAACGGCTCCTCTGCGGCCAGTGCGTCGACCCGCTTGCGGAACGTCCCTCGCGCGTAGGTCACCACTGGGCGACGCACCGTGACTCGCCCCATGTGAAGCTCCTTCGCTCGTGTGCCCGCTGTCCAGGTTACGGAGGTGGCTGGGTGATCTTGGACCTGGTTAGAGTCGGGCGGGTGGATGACTACGACGTGGTGGTGGTCGGCGGCGGGCACAACGCGCTGGTGGCGGCGGCGTACCTGGCGCGGGCGGGACGCACGGTGCTGGTGCTGGAGAAGCTCGACCACGTCGGTGGCGCGGCCGTGAGCTCGGAGGCCTTCACTGGGGTTCAGGCGCGGTTGTCCCGGTACTCGTACCTGGTCAGCCTGCTGCCGAACCGGATCGTCGCGGATCTGGGGTTGCGGGTGTCGCTGCGGTCGCGGGCGGCGTCTTCCTACACGCCGGCGGGGGATCTGCTGGTGGAGCGCGATCCGGGTTCGGCGACGGCGGCGTCGTTCCGGGCGTTGACCGGTTCGGACGCGGAGTTCGACCGGTGGCGGCGGTGGTACTCGTCTTTGGAGGCGCTGGCGGGGGCGGTGTCGTCGACGATGTTGGAGCCGTTGCCGTCGCGTGCGGACGTTCGGCGGCGGGTCGACCCCGAGTTGTGGGACCAGGTCGTGGAACGGCCGTTGGGTGAGGCGTTGGAGTCGTTGTTCGCGCATGACGTGGTGCGCGGGGTGGTGGCTACTGACGCGTTGATCGGCACGCACGCGTCGTTGCACGACCTGAAGGCGAACCGGTGCTTCCTGTACCACGTGATCGGCAACGGCACGGGGGAGTGGCAGGTGCCGGTCGGCGGGATGGGCGCGGTGACGGGGGAGTTGGCGCGGGTGGCGCGTGAGGCCGGGGTGGAGATCGTCACCGGCGCCGAGGTCACGCGGGTGGACGTGGACGGTGTGGTGGGTGAGGTCGAGTACGACGGGCGCACGGTGGGCGCGCGTTTCGTGCTGGCGGGGGTGGCTCCGTCCACTTTGGACCGGTTGCGCGGTCGGTCTTCGGGGGTGGTGGCCGAGGGGTGCCAGGTGAAGGTGAACATGCTGCTGGAGCGGCTGCCGCGGTTCCGGAGCGGGGTGGACGCCCGGGTGGCGTTCGCGGGGACGTTGCACCTGGACGAGTCGTACGGGCAGTTGGAGTCGGCGTACCGGGAGAGCGCGGCGGGGCGGGTGCCGTCGGTGCTGCCGGCGGAGATGTACTGCCACACGTTGACCGATCCGTCGATCCTCGCGCCGGAGCTGGTGTCGCGGGGGTGGCACACGTTGACGTTGTTCGGGCTGCACACGCCGGCGGGGTTGTTCGAGCGGGACAACGTGGGGCTGCGGGGTGAGCTGGTGGGGCGGTACCTGGCCGGGTTGAACGCGTACCTGGAGGAGCCGATCGAGTCCTGCCTGGCTTCCGATGCCGACGGGGAGCCGTGTTTGGAGGCGCGGACACCGTTGGACCTGGAGGCGGAGCTGGGGCTGCCTCGGGGCAACATCTTCCACGACGAGCTGGCGTGGCCGTTCGCGGAGACGGAGGACGAGGTCGGCCTCTGGGGCGTGGAGACGGACGTGGCGAACCTGTTCGTGTGCGGGGCGGGGGCGCGGCGTGGCGGCGGGGTCAGCGGGATCGGCGGCCACAACGCGGCGATGGCGGTGCTGGGGCGGTCGGCCTGACCTGAGCGTTGAATACCTGAGCGTTGAATTCGGGGGTCCTGAACGTAGGACACGGTGGTCCTGAACGTACGACTCGCGCGTTCTGAACGTAGGACTCTCGCGGGGTCAGAGGCGGGCGAAGAGGTCGGTGATCAGGTGTTGGGCCTGGTCGGCGTTCGCGTTGGACGTCACCGTGATCTTGACCGTGCCGCGGCGGGCCACGACGGCGGTGTGGACGACCTCGCCGGTGACGGCGGTGGCGCGGTAGGCCTCGTCGTGGAAGTCCGGCAGCTCGGTGGCACGGGCGTGCTCCTTGCGGCCCTCGGCGAACGACGCCGCGTCCGCGCCCGTGTCGAACCGGACCTCCGTCATGCCGCCGTCGTACGAGCAGCGCACCACGTTGCCGGTGATCGTCTGGCGGGGATGGTTGAGCTTCAGCCCCAACGCCGCGCCGACCACGTCCTCCGGCGCGTCCTCGCAGTTCACGCCCGCCGAGTCGGTGGCGGTCGGCGTCGGTGACTGCTCCGCGGTCGGCGGTGGGGGAGGCGTCGGCGTACCCGTGCACCCGCCCAGCGCCAGTAGCGCCACGGCGGCGAGCACGGTCCTGATCACGCTGAACTCCCTGCGGGTCGGTTGCCCGTAGGTTCGCCCGAACGGCCGCAGACGTTACCGGCGTCGGGTTCGCGTGGCGGCGAGCGCCAGGCTGACGACGCCGCCCAGCAACGCCAGCGCCATGTCCTTGTGCGCGTCCCACATGTCGCCCTGCTGGCCGTTGTACGCCTCGGCCAAGTCCGGCGCGAGCGCCAGCGCGATGCCCCACTCGAACAACTCGTAGACCGCGCTCGTCGACACCACCACTTCCAGCGTCCGCAGCCACCCGAGCCGGCCCACCACGATCCCGGCCAGGCACAGCCCGTACGTGAAGTGCACCAGCCGGTCGAAGTGGTTGCGCTGCCAGGAGAACACCTCCGACAGCCGGAACCCGAACACCGCGTCCGTCCACATGTCGTACGGGACCGACGAGTACAGCCAGCGCGCGGCGACCGTGTGCAGGGACAGGAACAGCAGCACGAGCAGCCACGAGCCCAGCGGCAGCGGGTGGCGGCGCTGCACCCAGGCCAGCGCGACCAGCCCCACCACGGTCAGCGACGTGTGCAGCGCCTGTTCACCCGGCCACAGCGGCTGCCACCACGTGATCGCCAGAAGGACCAGGAACGCGCCTAACGACGACCAGTGCCCCCTCGTCATGCGGCGGACGGTACCCGGCTCAGGTCTCGATCTTCTCCAACCGCACCACGATCGACTTGGACGTCGGCGTGCCCGACACGGTGGCCGTGGAGTCCAACGGCACCAAGGAGTTCGCCTCGGGGAAGTACGCCGCCGCGCAACCCCGTGCTGTCGGGTAGGACACCACCCGGAACCGCTCGGCACGCCGTTCGGTGACGCCCGTCGGGTCGTCCGGCCACTCGCTGACCAGGTCCACGTGCTGCCCGTCGAGCAGGTCGAGCACGTCCAGGTCCTCCGGGCTGACGAACACCACCCGCCGGCCGTCCTTCACACCCCGGTAGCGGTCGTCCAGCCCGTAGATCGTGGTGTTGTACTGGTCGTGGCTGCGCATGGTCTGCAACAGCAGCCGACCCGGCGGCACCCGCAGCACGGTCAGGTCGTTCGCCGAGAAGTGCGCCTTGCCGGACCGCGTCCCGGTGAACTCACGGGCGTCGCGCGGCGCGTGCGGCAGCACGAAACCGTCCGGTCGGCGCACCCGCTCGTTGTAGTCGTGGCAGCCCGGCACGACCCGCGCGATCCGGTCCCGGATCAGGTCGTAGTCCTTCTCGAACTCCTCCCACGGCACCGGGTGGTCCGGCCCGAGCACCGCCCGCGCCAGCCGGCACACGATCGACACCTCGGACAGCAGCCGGTCGCTCGCGGGCGTCAGCCGTCCTCGGGACCGGTGCACCACCGACATCGAGTCCTCGACCGTGACGAACTGCTCGCCGGTGTGCTGGAGGTCGCTGTCGGTGCGCCCCAACGTCGGCAGGATCAACGCCGTGCGCCCGTGCACGACGTGCGACCGGTTCAGCTTGGTCGACACCTGCACGGTCAGGTCGAGCTTCCGCATGGCCGCCTCGGTGACGCGGGTGTCCGGGGAGGCCGCGACGAAGTTGCCGCCCACCGCGAAGAAGACCTTCGCCTCGCCGTCGCGCATGGCCCGGATCGACGCCACCGTGTCGAACCCGTGCTTGCGCGGAACCGGGATGGCGAACTCGGACTCCAGCGCGGCGAGGAACTTCTCCGGCATCTTCTCCCAGATGCCCATGGTCCGGTCGCCTTGCACGTTCGAGTGGCCGCGCACCGGGCACAGGCCGGCGCCGGGCTTGCCGATCATGCCCCGCAGCAGGGCCACGTTCGCGATTTCACGGATCGTCGGCACGGAGTGCTTGTGCTGGGTCAACCCCATGGCCCAGCAGAAGATCGTGCGCTGCGACTCGGCCAGCATCCGGGCCAGCAGCTCGACCTGCGCGCGCGGCAGACCGGTGGCCACGTCGACCGAGTCCCAGTCGAGCCCGCGCACGTGGTCGGCGTACTCGGCGAAACCGACCGTGAAGCCCTCCACGAACTCCTTGTCCACCGCGTCCCACGACAGCAGCAGGTTGCCCACCGCCTGGAACAACGCCTGGTCGCCGCCGAGCCGGATCTGGAGGAACTCGTCGGCCAGCTCGGTGCCCGCGCCGAAGACCCCGCGCAGGTTCTGCGGGTTCTTGAACCGCATCAGCCCTGCCTCCGGCAGCGGGTTCACCGCCACGATCTTCGCCCCGTGGCCCTTCGCCTCCTCCAACGACGTCAGCATCCGGGGGTGGTTCGTGCCGGGGTTCTGCCCCACGACCACGATCAGGTCGGCCCGGTTGAAGTCGTCGATGCTGACGGAGCCCTTGCCGATGCCGGTGGTCTCCGACAGCGCCGCACCGGACGACTCGTGGCACATGTTCGAGCAGTCCGGCAGGTTGTTCGTGCCGAACGACCGCACCAGCAGCTGGTACAGGAACGCGGCTTCGTTGCTCGTGCGGCCCGACGTGTAGAACACGGCCTCGTCCGGGCTCGCCAGGCCGTTCAGGTGCGAGGCGATCAACGAGAACGCGTCGTGCCACTCGATCGGCTCGTAGTGCGTGGCCCCCTCGCGCAGCACCATCGGCTCGGTGATCCGGCCCTGCTGGCCCAGCCAGTAGTCGGTCTTCCCGGTGAGGTCCGCGATGGGGTGCTCGGCGAAGAACTCCGGCCCGACCCGCCGCCGGGTCGCTTCCTCGGCCACCGCCTTCGCGCCGTTCTCGCAGAACTCGGCGATCTTGCGGTGCCCCTGCGGCTCCGGCCACGCGCAGCCCGGGCAGTCGAAGCCCTCGCGCTGGTTGAGCAGCCGGAACGTGGCCGCGGTGCGGGTCAGGCCCATCTGCTCGACCCCGCGCTTGATCGACACCGCGACGCCGGGGATGCCCACCGCCCACTGCTTGGGTTCGCTGACGTCGAGCCGGGACTCGTCGATGTCGTGCCGGGGAGGCTTGCGGTCCATACCCCATAGTGTGCCGCCGGCGCACCCCGCGCGAGCACGCCGGCGGTCTGTCCGATCGCCGGTCGCGGTCAGGGTGACGCGGGACCGCTGTCACGGGCCCCAAGGGGTTGCGAACGGCCCGTGTATCCGGCGTCCTCACCTGCGACGAGCCGGTGATCAACGTCAATTGTGAGCGGCGCCACTACCGAGCGAATCGTCCGAACGGGTGACCCGTCGCTCCCGGCAGCCGTCGGGGTGGTCGTCAGGGACCGATTCGGGACCGCGTCACCAGGCCGGTTCAGTCCGGGCAACCGTCGGCCGGTGAGGACGGCGCGCCGAGGTCGAAGTCCAGGCCGGGAGGCAGGGACGGCTCGGCGAACGCGGGCGCGAGGTAGCCGCGCTTGGCCGCCGAACACGCGATCGAGTGAAGCGAGCCGGCCGACGCGTCCGCCCACAGGCCCTCCACGCCGGGGCTGCCCGTGCGCACCGCGTACCGCACCTGGAACCGGGACAGCGCCACCACGTCCAGCGGCCCGCGCACGGCGTCCGGATCAGCGGGCACGAACGCGTAGGCGAACGTGTAGTCCGTGCGCACGACCAGCTCACCGTCCGGTCCGGCCTCGGCGGTCATCTCGCCCCGCACCTTCGGCTCGACCTCGGCCAGCCGCGAGCCCTTGTCCACCCGCGTCACCACCAGCGCCGCCTCGCCGTCGTTGCGGCCGTCGAACAGCACCCGCAGCGAGTCGCGCAGGTCCGGCGCGAACAGGCCGAAGAACGGCTCCAGGTCGTGGTCGCGCACCACCCGCCGGTCCAGCCGGGCCGCGATCACCGCCTCACGAACCCGCTGGTAGGCCGCCGCGACCTGGTCGGCCGAGTGCGTGCCCACCTGCCGTGCGTCCGGCGCCACCACACCGGCCTCGCCATCGGCCCACGACGCCGCCGACGTCCCCGCGAACGGCTCGTCCAGGTCCACCGACGGTTGTCCCGCCGGCGAACCGGACTGCGTCTCGAACACCGCCCACGCCAGCAGCAACGCCGCCACCGCGATCGCCAACCCGCCCCAGAACCGCCGCCGGGGCCGCCTCGGCAACGACTTCAGCCGCCGCACCCGCGCCTCGCGCTCGGCCCGCCGCACGGCGTCCCGCGCCCACCCGTTGCCCTGGAGGTCCGGATGGTCCTCGATGCGGTACTCGTCCACGTGCCACCCCAGTCTTCCTCGCGACCCCGGTCGCGAAGCCTCACGGAAACCGCTAGCAGGTATCTGGTTAGAAGTCGATACCCGCTCCTCCGTAGACTTCGACCGTGACTGAGACGCCCACCGCACCGCAGCGTTCCGAACTCCCGCCGGCGTGGAACCCGGCCGAGGTAGAGGCCGGACTGTACGAGCGGTGGGTCGAGCGCGGCTACTTCACGGCCGACGCCACCAGCGACAAGCCGCCGTTCTCCATCGTGCTGCCGCCGCCGAACGTCAACGGCAGCCTGCACATGGGCCACGCGCTCAACCACAGCATCATGGACGCGCTCAGCCGCCGCCGCCGCATGCAGGGCTACGAGGTGCTGTGGCTGCCCGGCACCGACCACGCGGGCATCGCCACCCAGACCGCGGTCGAGCGCGACCTGGCCGGCGAGGGCAAGTCCCGCCACGACATCGGCCGCGAGAAGTTCGTGGAACGCGTCTGGGAGTGGCGCGAGGAGGTCGGCGGCCGGATCCTCGGCCAGATGCGCCGCCTCGGCGACGGCGTCGACTGGTCCCGCGTCCGCTTCACCATGGACGAGGGCCTGTCCCAAGCCGTCCAGACGATCTTCAAGAAGCTCTTCGACGACGGTCTCATCTACCGCGCCGAGCGCATCATCAACTGGTGTCCGCGCTGCCAGACGGCGCTGTCCGACATCGAGGTCGACCACTCCGAGGACGACGGCGAACTCGTCTCCATCCGCTACGGCTCCGGTGACCGCTCGATCGTGGTCGCGACCACCCGCGCCGAGACGATGCTGGGCGACACGGCGGTCGCCGTCCACCCCGAGGACGAGCGCTACCGGCACCTCATCGGCACCGAGGTCGAGGTGCCGCTGACCGGCCGCTACGTGCCCGTGGTCGCCGACGAGCACGTCGACCCCGAGTTCGGCACCGGCGCGGTCAAGGTGACCCCGGCGCACGACCCGAACGACTTCGAGATCGGCCGCCGCCACGACCTGCCCGCGCTCACCGTCATGGACGGCCGCGGCGTGATCACCGCGCACGGGCCGTTCGAGAACATGGACCGCTTCGAGGCTCGCCCCGCCGTCGTCGCCGCCCTGCGCGAACAGGGCCGCATCGTGGCCGAGAAGCGCCCGTACAAGCACTCCGTCGGCCACTGCTCGCGCTGCGACACCGTCATCGAGCCGCGCCTGTCCCTGCAGTGGTGGGTGAAGGTCGCCCCGCTCGCCGAGGCCGCCGCCGACGCCGTCCGCGACGGCCGCACCACCATCCACCCGCCGGAGCTGGCCAAGCGCTACTTCGACTGGGTCGACAACCTCAACGACTGGTGCATCTCCCGGCAGCTGTGGTGGGGTCACCGCATCCCCGTCTGGTACGGCCCGAACGACAAGGTGATGTGCGTCGGCCCCGACGACGAGCCGCCTGGTGAGGGCTGGGTGCAGGACGAGGACGTGCTCGACACGTGGTTCTCGTCCGGCCTGTGGCCGTTCTCCACGCTGGGCTGGCCCACGCAGACGAGCGACCTGGCCAAGTTCTACCCGACCAGCGTGCTGTCCACCGGCTACGACATCCTGTTCTTCTGGGTCGTCCGGATGATGATGTTCGGCCTGTACGCGATGGACGGCAAGCAGCCGTTCGACCACGTCTTCCTGCACGGTCTCATCCGCGACCAGTACGGCAAGAAGATGTCGAAGTCGCGCGGCAACGGCATCGACCCGTTGGACTGGATGGACGCCTACGGCGCCGACGCCACCCGGTTCACCCTGCTGCGCGGCGCGAACCCCGGCTCCGACCTGGCCATCGCCGAGGAGTGGGCGGCCGGCTCCCGCAACTTCACCACGAAGCTGTGGAACGCCACCCGTTTCGCGTTGGGCAACGGCGCGACCGTCGACCGCCCGCTGCCGCCGCGCGACGAGCTGACCGACGCCGACCGCTGGATCCTCGACCTGCTCGACCAGCTCGTGTCCGATGTGGACGGGCAGTTCGAGGCGTTCCAGTTCGGCAAGCTCAGCGAAGGGCTCTACCACTTCACGTGGGACGAGTTCTGCGACTGGTACCTGGAGTTGGCCAAGGTCCAGATCGCCGAGGGCGGCGCGCGCGCCGAGGCCACCCAGTCCGTGCTCGGCCACGTGCTCGACGTGGTGCTGCGGCTGCTGCACCCGCTGACGCCGTTCATCACGGAGACGCTGTGGACCACGCTGACCGGCGGCGAGTCGCTGGTGATCGCGGACTGGCCGAAGCCGACCGGTGTCGCGCGTGACGAGGTCGCCGCCACCCGGATCGAAGGCCTGAAGAAGCTGGTCACCGAGATCCGCCGGTTCCGCTCCGACCAGGGCCTCAAGCCGGCGCAGAAGGTCGCGGGCAAGGTGCGCGGCGCGTGCTGCGTCGACCTGACCGACCAGGTGGCGGCCGTGCGGGCGCTGTCCCGGATGACCGAGCCCGGCGACGACTTCTCGGTGACCGTGTCCCTGGACGTCGGCCTGCCCGCCGGCACGGTGAAGGTCGAACTCGACCTGTCCGGCACGGTCGACGTGGCCGCCGAGCGCAAGCGGCTCGCCAAGGACCTCGCCGTGGCCGAGAAGGAACGCGCCCAGTGCGAGGGCAAGCTCGGCAACGCCGCGTTCCTGGACAAGGCGCCGGCCGAGGTGGTGGCCAAGATCCAGGCGCGGCTGGCGGCGGCCGAAGCCGAGATCGAACGCATCCACGCCCGCCTCGAGACCCTGCCGCAGGAGCAGCAGTCGTGAGCGGGTTCGAGACCGGTTCGCTGGAGGAGCTGCGCCAGGTCGAGCTGGAGCTGAACACCCGGTGGCCCGAGACCAAGCTGGAACCCAGCCTCGACCGCATCCGGGCGTTGGCGGACCTGCTCGGCGACCCGCAGCACACGTACCCGGTCGTGCACGTCGGCGGGACGAACGGCAAGACGTCCACGTCGCGGATGATCGACGCGCTGTTCACCCGGATCGGGCTGCGCACCGGCCGGTACACCAGCCCGCACCTCCAGCTCGCCACCGAGCGGATCAGTGTGGACGGCGTGCCGGTCAGCCCGGAGCGGTACGTCGAGATCTACCGCGACATCGAGCCGTACCTGGCCCTGGTGGACTCTCGCGGCGAAGTGCCGATGAGCAAGTTCGAAGTGCTCACCGGCATGGCGTTCGCGGCGTTCGCGGACTCGCCGGTGGACGTGGCCGTGGTCGAGGTCGGCATGGGCGGGTCGTGGGACGCGACGAACATCGCCGACGGCCGGATCGCGGTGATCACGCCGATCGGGCTCGACCACGTCGAGTACCTGGGCAACGACCTCGCGGGCATCGCGGAGGAGAAGGCCGGGATCATCAAGCCCGGTGCGGTGGCGTTGCTGGCCAACCAGGACCCGGCGGTCGAGCAGGTGCTGCTGAAGCGGTGCGCCGAGGTGGACGCGTCCATCGCGCGGCTGGGGTCCGAGTTCGGCGTCGTCCAGCGGGACGTCGCAGTGGGCGGGCAGATGCTGCGGCTGCAAGGGCTCGGCGGCGAGTACGACGAGGTGTTCCTGCCGCTGCACGGCGCACACCAGGCGGCGAACGCGGCGTTGGCGTTGGCGGCGGTGGAGGCGTTCTTCGGCGCGGGAGCCGATCGTCGGCTGGACGTCGACGCGGTGCGCGAGGCGTTCGCCACGGTCAGCTCGCCGGGCCGGCTGGAACGCGTCCGGTCCGCGCCCACCGTGCTGGTGGACGCCGCGCACAACCCACACGGCGCGGAGGCGTTGGCGAAGGCGCTGGACGAGGAGTTCGGGTTCCGCAAGCTGGTCGCCGTGGTCGGGGTGATGCAGGAGAAGGACGCGGTGGGGATCCTCAGCGCGTTGGAGCCGGTCGTGCAGGAAGTCGTGCTGACCGCCAACTCCTCGCCCCGGGCGATGGACCCCGACCTGCTGGCCGGGATCGCGATCTCGATCTTCGGCGAGGACCGGATGGTCGTGCGCCCGCACCTGGACGACGCGATCGAGGAGGCCGTCCGGCTGGCCGAGGAGAGCGACGACGGCGACATGCTGGCCGGTGGTGGTGTCGTGGTGACCGGCTCGGTCGTCACGGCCGGTGACGCGCGGGCGCTGTTCGGCAAGGAGCCGTCATGACCTCGCCCGACACGCCCGGACCGGTGCCCGCCCCGGCGCCCAAGAAAGACCCGATGAAGTCGTTCCGCGCGATCATGGCGGTCACCCTGATCCTGGAGGCGATCGTCGTCGCCCTGGCGCTGCCGGTGGTGGCGAAGCTGGGCGGCGGTGTCGGCACGGGGATGGGTTACCTGGTGTTCGGGCTGATCGTCGCGTTGATCGGGACGTGCGCGCTGGTGAAGCGCTCGTGGTCGGTGTACGTGATCGCGGCGATCCACCTCGTGATGGTGGCGTCGTGGTTCGGGATGACCGCGCTCGGCGGTATCGGCGTGGTGTTCGGCCTGGTCTGGGTGTACCTGCTGTGGCTGCGGCGTGAGGTGGTCAAGCGCATGGCCGAGGGTCGGCTGCCCAGCCAGCGGAGTTGACCCCTACCGCTTGACCGGCCGGTAGAGCGACCACACGATCGCGTAGCAGACGGCCTGCAAGCCGAGGGCGATCATCGCGTGGGCCAGCCACGCCCCGGCGAGCGTCGGTCCGCCCCACGCCCCGTTGAGGAGCGGGTCGGCGGTGAACAGGTGTCCGATCGCGCCGATGGTGTCCGGCCAGAACGGGTACAGCCAGCCGCGCGCCACGAGGTACAGGGCGAGCGCCGTGGGCAGCGCTGCGGCGAGTGCTCGGCCCATCCCCGGGCGGAGCTGGAGCCTGAGGTTGTTCATGGCGTGAACGCTAGGCGCGACCGCTGTTCGGGGCGTCGTACTGCGGTGCCGACTTCGCTGTAGTACTGCGGTAGTGGTCGGTCCGTACCCAGGTACGACAGGTCGCTCTGCGTTGGGCCTGTGGGCGACGGGTCGCGTTCACCCGGAATTCGGCTTCACCGGTTACAAACCCGCACATGAGCGATGGTGTGATGAACCGGCGGACGCTGCTGCGCGCCGGTGCGATCGGTACGGCCGCGGCTCTTGTGCCGGGCGGTGTGGCGTTGGCGCGTGGGGATCGGCCGGTGCTCACGCACGGTGTGCAGTCCGGTGACGTGACGTCCGACGGCGGTCTGGTGTGGACGCGCGCCGACCGTCCGTCGCGGATGGTGGTGGAGTTCTCGTCGGACCCGTCGTTCCGGCACGCGAAGACCGTGCGCGGGCCGCTGTTGACGCCCGAGTCCGGTGGCACGGGTCGGGTGCGGCTGCGTGGACTTCCCGGTGGGCGGGAGGTGCACTACCGGGTCGTCGCCGAGGACCTGGACGGCCGGACCCGCAGTGAGGCCGTGTCCGGCAGCTTCCGCACTGCCCCGCACGGCCGTGACGACGTGCGGTTCGTGTGGTCCGGTGACGTGGCGGGGCAGGGCTGGGGGAGCAACCCGGACCTGGGCGGTATGCCGATCTTCGGGGCGATGGCCGCCCGCCGTCCCGACTTCTTCATCAACAGCGGTGACACGGTGTACGCGGACGGTCCGCTGAAGGAGTCCGTGACGCTGCCCGACGGGCGGGTGTGGCGCAACCTGGTGATCCCGGAGAAGCTGAAGGTCGCCGAGACGCTGGACGAGTACCGCGGCCAGTTCGCGTACAACCTGCTCGACCCGCAGTACCGGTCGTTCGCGGCCCAGGTGCCGATGATCGTGCAGTGGGATGATCATGAAGTTACCAATAACTGGTACCCGGGCGAGATCCTGACCTCCCCTCTTTACACCGAGAAGCGGGTCGACGTGCTGGCCGCGCGGGCATTCCAGGCGTTCCACGAGTGGCAGCCGATCGACCCGCGGCGGGCGGTGGACGGGCGGGTGTACCGGAAGTTCTCGTACGGCTCGCACGTCGAGGTGTTCGTGCTGGACATGCGGTCGTACAAGGACGCCAACACGTCCCCGCGCGACGGCCAGGGTGTCGTGCTGGGCGCCGAGCAGGCCCGCTGGCTGGTCGACTCCCTGGACCGCAGCCGGGCCACCTGGAAGATCATCGCCGCGGACCTGCCGATCGGGCTGACCGTGCCGGACGGGACGGACATCGAGGGCGTGGCCAACGGTCTGCCGGGCGCGCCGGGCGGTCGTGAGCACGAGCTGGCGTGGGTGCTGAGCGAGCTGAAGCGGCGGCGCGTGCGCAACACGGTGTGGCTGACGGCGGACGTCCACTACACCGCGGCGCACCACTACTCGCCGGCGCGGGCGTCGTTCCAGGACTTCGACCCGTTCTGGGAGTTCGTCTCGGGTCCGCTGAACGCGGGTGCGTTCGGCCCGAACACCCTCGACCCGACGTTCGGCCCGGAAGCCGTCTTCGTCAACGCCCCACCAGCTGCGAACACCACCCCGTTGGACGGGTTCCAGCACTTCGGCGAGGTCGAGGTGTCGCGGGACGGCGAGCTGACCGTGTGGCTGCGTGACATCAAGGGCGCGTCCCTGTGGAGCAAGACCCTGCAACCCGAACGGCGGTGAGCTGTTGACTCTCGGGTGACCCGAGACCTCACAGTGGTGGTGTGACGGACGAGCTGATGACCATCGGGCGGTTCGCGCACCTCAGCGGGCTGACCGTGCACGCGCTGCGGCACTACGACGACGTCGGGCTGCTCACGCCCGACGTCGTCGACCCGGCGTCGGGCTACCGGCGTTACCGGCGCGAACAGGTGCGCCGCGCCCGGCTGATCCTGGCGCTGCGCTGCCTCGACCTGCCGATCGAGGAGATCCGGCGGGTGATCGACGGCGGTGACGCGGACGAGGTGCTGACCGGTCACCGACGGCGGCTGGAGCGGCAGCGGGACGTGCTTGCCGAACGGCTCGGAGACGTCGACCGATACCTGGAGGAGGGGATCACCGTGTCCACACCCCACACCGGCGTCCGCCCGGTGCAGATCAAGATCGCCGTGGACGACGCCGCCACCGCGGTGGAGTTCTACAAGGCCGCGTTCGACATGAGGTACGAGGTGACCAGGCGGGCCGAGGATGACGACTACTCGTCGTTCGTCTTCGGCGAGTACGGCACCGACGGGTTCTTCCTGTTCCACGTGGTGGAGCACCGTTCCGACACCGACCGTCCCGGCCCGAGCACGTTCGGCCTGCTCGTGCCCGACTTGGACGAGTACCACGCCAGGGCCGTCAAGGCGGGCGGCGTCGAGGTCGTGGCCCCGCGCGACGCCGTGGGCATGCCGCGAAACTCCGCGGTGAAGGACCCGTCGGGCAACTGGATCTGGCTGTACCAGGAGTGACGCAAGGTTCTGCAAGCACTTGCAGCCATCTGGGCCTTGTTCGGACCGAGATTGTCGTGGTTTTGTGCACCTCGCCCCGGCTTCCCGCCGGGGTGTGGTTGCAAATTCTTGCGACAAGGAGGTCGCGATGCGTCGGGCCGTCGCCGCGCTCATCGCCCTGGCCGTTGTGCCGTTCGTACCACCATCCACCGGCGCCGCGCCCGAAGTCCAACGGCTCGCCGTCGGCGCCGTCACGGACATCGCGCCCGGCGTCCAGAGCGGCGACAAAGCGCTGGCCAAGGACGCCTTGCGGGCCGACCTCACCGGTGAGCGCTTCTACTTCGTGATGCCCGACCGGTTCGCCAACGGCGACCCGCGCAACGACCGGGGCGGCACGACCGAGACCGACCGGCTCAAGAGCGGCTACGACCCCGCCGACAAGGGCTTCTACCACGGCGGCGACCTCAAGGGCCTGCACGACAAGATCCCCTACCTGCACGACATGGGGATCACCGCGATCTGGATGACCCCGATGTTCCAGAACCGCTGGGTGCAGGGCTCCGGCTCCGACATCTCGGCCGGCTACCACGGCTACTGGACCACGGACTTCACCAAGCTCGACCCGCACTTCGGCACGACCGACGAGATGCGGCGGCTCATCCGTGAGGCGCACGACCGAGGCATCAAGGTCTTCTTCGACATCGTCGCCAACCACACCGCCGACCTGATCGACTACGCCGAGGGCAAGCACGACTACATCGGCACGGGCGCGCAGCCGTACCTGGACGAGCAGGGCAACCCGGTCGACATCTCCGCGATCGCAGGCCAGGAGAACTTCCCGAAGCTGACCGCGCCGTACACGCCGGTCGTCAAGGGCGAGAAGACCCCGGCCTGGCTGAACGACCCGCAGCTCTACCACAACCGCGGCGACTCGACGTTCAGCGGCGAGTCCAACGAGTACGGCGACTTCTTCGGCCTGGACGACCTGATGACCGAGCACCCGGCGGTCGTCGACGGCATGAAGCGCATCTTCACCAGCTGGATCGACACGCTGGGCATCGACGGCTACCGCGTCGACACCGTCAAGCACGTCAACATGGAGTTCTGGCAGGCCCTCGCCCCGCACGTGCAGAAGTACGCGGAGATGCGCGGCAAGAAGGACTTCTTCGTCTTCGGCGAGGTGTTCGACGCCGACCCGGCGCGCACCTCCCGCTACACCACCACCGGCAAGATGCAGGCCACGCTGGACTTCCCGTTCCAGAACGGCGCGGCCACGTTCCTGTCCGGCAAGGGCGCGACGCGACTCGGTGAAGTGCTGGTGGACGACGACCGGTACACCGACGCCGACTCCAACGCCTCCTCGCTGCCGACGTTCCTCGGCAACCACGACATGGGCCGCCTCGCGTGGATGGTCCGAGAGGCCCGTCCGGGCATCTCCGAGGCCGAGCTGCTGGACCGGCTGGAGCTGGGCAACGCCCTGATGTACCTGTGGCGCGGCAACCCGGTCGTCTACTACGGCGACGAGCAGGGTTTCGCGGGCACCGGCGGCGACAAGGTCGCCCGGCAGGACATGTTCGCCTCGAAGACCCCCGAGTACGCCGCCGAGGACCTGATCGGCAGCGACCGGACCGGCGCGGTGGACAACTTCAACACCGACCACCCGCTGTACCGGCAGCTCAAGGGCCTGGCGAAGTTCGTGGACGCTGATCCCGTGTGGCGCAACGGCAACCAGTCGCTCAAGCTCGCCCAGGGTGACGTGATCGCGTTCGGCCGCACGGGTCGCGGCGAGCAGGTCGAGCACCTGGTGGTGGCCAACGCCGGCACCGCGCCCGCGACCGTCGACGTCCCCGCGGCCGGCAAGGGCTACCGGCCGATCTGGCCCGCCGCCGGTTCCCAGGTGAACCCGGTCGACGGCAAGGTCACCGTCACCGTGCCCGCGTTGTCCGCGCTGGTGCTCAAGTCGACCGGCAAGCTCTCCGCCGCCGCGCCCACGCCGACGTTGGCCGTGCCGCCGGTCGGCACCGTGCTGGACGACCGGGTCGAGTTGCGCGCCGACGGCGTCACCTCGCCGTACGCGCAGGCCACGTTCGCCGCGCGGGTCGAGGGTGAGCGCGACTGGCAGGTGCTCGGCACCGACGACGCCGCGCCGTACCGGGTGTTCGCCGATCTCGCCACGCTGCCGAATGCGGCGGCGGGCAAGGACGTCGAGGTCCGGGTGGTCGCCAAGGACGCCAAGGGCATGTTGGGCGCGGACGGCGCGCGGATCGGCTTGGTCGCCGCGCCGAAGGTCGAGCCGCCCGCCACCGTGACGTCCGACTGGCTGGTCGTGCACTACAACCGGCCTGCCGGCGACTACGACGGGTGGGGCCTGCACGCGTGGGGCGATGTCGAGAACGCGCCGACGTGGGACGCTCCGCTGCCGTTCGCCGGTGAGACCCCGTACGGCCGGTTCGCCTGGATCAAGCTCAAGCCGGGCGCCAGATCGGTCGGCATCATCGCCCACCGCGGTGACGAGAAGGACACCGACAGCGACCGGTTCATCGACCCGAGCGCGACGCCGCAGGTGTGGCTGAAGCAGGGGCAGACCGCGGTCCACGCGACCGAGATCGCCGCCACCGGTCAGGCCGTCGTGACGCACACCGGTGACGCCTCAGGGCTCGTGGTGCGTGCGGGCGGCGCCGACTACCCGTTCACAGGGGGAGTGGCGACCGTTCCGGCGACCGCGCCCGTCGAGTTCTCCGTGATGCGCGGTGGCACGGTGGAAGCCTCCGGTCGCACGGCAGGGCACGCGTGGGTCAACGGCGACAAGGTGTTCGCGAGCCTGGCCGCCGCGCAGAACCGCGCGGTGATCCACTACAACCGTCCCGCCGGTGACTACGCCGACTGGACGCTCTACCACTGGACCGGGTCGCTGGAACCGAGCCCGGGCTGGAACGAGTCACGCGTGCCGGACGGCACGGACGGGTTCGGCGTGTACTGGTCGGTGCCGTTGGCGCCGGGTGCCTCCGGCCTGAACAACATCATCCACAAGGGCGACGCCAAGGACCCCGGCCCGGACCAGTTCCTCGACGTCACGGGCACCGGCTACGAGGTCTGGTACGTCTCCGGCTCGACCAGGCCGGACGGCTCGATCTCCTACGTGCTGCCGCCGTCGGGCGGTGCGGGCGTGGAGGACGACCTGACCAAGGCCAAGGCCAAGGCCGTCTGGGTGTCGAAGGACCTGGTGGTGTGGGACGTGCCGGTGGTGGCGTCCGACGGCTACCGGCTGGAGTACGACGGCAAGGTGCTGCGGCTGGAGCCGTCGTCGGACGCCGTTCCGGCGAAGTTCCCGCACTTGCAGGGGAAGCCGGTGTTCCGGGTGCGTGACGGGGCACGGCTGGACGAGGCGTTGCGCGGCAAGCTGTCCGCCGTGCACGTCGACTCCGGTGGTGGTCTGCGGCACCGGACGGGTGTGCAGATCGCCGGTGTGCTGGACGACCGGTTCGCCGGCGCCGCCGCGCAGCTGGCCTACGGGCCGACGTTCGACGGCGGCAACGTGACGGCGCGGCTGTGGGCGCCCACGGCGTCCTCGGTGAAGCTCCAGGTGTTCGACCAGCCCGGCGGCGCGGCCACCACCGTCGACATGGCGCGGGACGACGCGTCGGGCTCGTGGACGGCGTCCGGGGCGTGGCGGGACAAGTTCTACCTGTACGAGGTGACCGTCGCCGGACGCACGGTGACCGTGACCGACCCGTACTCGGTGGCGCTGGCGGTGAACTCCACGCACTCGCAGTTCGCCGACCTCGGTGACACGCGCACCATGCCCGCCGACTGGTCCGGGCACGTCGCCCGTGGCCTGGACGGCGACCCGACCGAGCACGGCATCACCGAACTGCACGTGCGGGACTTCTCGATCGGTGACGCGTCCGTGCCGGAAGGCGACCGGGGCACGTACCGCGCGTTCACGCACTCGTCGTCCACGGGCATGACCCACCTGCGGGAGTTGGCCGCCGAGGGTCTGGACACGGTGCACCTGTTGCCGACGTTCGACATCGCCACGATCCCGGAGAAGCGTTCGGACCAGCAGCAGCCGTCCTGTGACCTGACGTCGTTGCCGGCGGACTCCCAGGCGCAGCAGGCGTGCCTGGCCGAGGTCGCCGCCAAGGACGGCTTCAACTGGGGCTACGACCCGTACCACTACGACGTGCCCGAGGGCTCCTACGCCACGGACGACGCGCAGACCGGGTGGGCCCGCTCCAAGCAGTACCGCGAGATGGTGAAGTCGTTGCACGACAACGGCAACCGCGTGGTGGTCGACGTGGTCTACAACCACACCGCCGCCTCCGGTGACGCGCCGAACTCCGTGCTGGACAAGGTCGTGCCGGGGTACTACCAGCGGCTCGACGCCGACGGCGCGGTCGCCAACTCCACGTGCTGCGCGAACACCGCCACCGAGAACGCCATGATGGGCAAGCTCGTCGTGGACTCCGTGGTGCGGTGGGCGAAGCTGTACAAGGTGGACGGTTTCCGGTTCGACCTGATGGGCCACCACCCGAAGGCGAACATCCTGGCCGTGCGGGCGGCGCTGGACGCGCTGACCGTCGACGCGGACGGCGTGGACGGGCGGAAGATCCGGATCTACGGCGAGGGCTGGGACTTCGGCGAGGTCGCCGGCAACGCCCGGTTCGAGCAGGCCACGCAGGCGAACATGGCCGGGACGGGCATCGGCACGTTCAGCGACCGGCTGCGTGACGCGGTGCGCGGCGGCGGCCCGTTCGACGCCGATCCCCGCGTGCAGGGGCTGGCGTCCGGTCTGGCGGGCGACCTCAACGGCACGCCCGCGAACGGCGACGTGGCCGCGCGGCTGGCGAACTACAGCGACCTGGTGAAGCTGGGCATGGCGGGCAACATGGCGTCGTACCGGTTCCAGTCCACGGCCGGTGGCGTGATCTCCGGGCGTGACGTGTCGTACAACGGATCGCCCGCCGGGTACACGGGCGCGCCGGCCGACGTGATCACGTACGTGGACGCGCACGACAACGAGACGCTGTTCGACTCGCAGACGTACAAGCTGCCGTCGTCCACCTCGATGGCCGACCGCGTCCGGATGCAGAAGGTCGCGCTCGCGCCCGTGCTCCTCGGCCAGGGGCAACCGTTCATGCACGCCGGCGCGGAGTTCCTGCGCTCGAAGTCGTTGGACCGCAACAGCTACGACTCGGGTGACTGGTTCAACCGCTACGACCCGTCGTTGCGGGACAACGGCTTCGGCCGCGGCCTGCCCCCGGCGGCGGACAACGAGGACAAGTGGCCCTACGCCGCCCCGTTGCTGTCCAACACCGCGTTGAAGCCCTCCACGGCCGACATGCGGGCCGCTCTGGGCAACACGGTGGAGCTGCTGCGCATCCGCAAGTCCTCGCCGCTGTTCACCTTGAACGACGCGGCGCTGGTGCAGCAGAAGCTGTCGTTCCCGGCGGCCGAGCCGGGCGTTGTCGTCGCACTCCTGGACGACACCGTCGGCCCGGACACCGACCCCGCCCTGAACGGGATCATGGTGATCGTCAACCCGTACCCGGCGGAGAAGTCCGTCGCGGTCGAGGGCGCCTGGCAGAACCACGCCCTGACCGGCGACAAGGCCACGGTCGACGGCGGTTCGCTCCGCATCCCGCCGCGCTCGGTGGTGGTGCTGACCCGCTAGTCCGCCCAACGGCACCCGGCGCGCAGGACGCGGAATCCCCGCTCCTGCGCGCCGAGCGCTTTCCTGAACCTGGTGGCCACGGCGGACGGTGTCGTCGCGGCGGCTACCCTTGAGCCAGTTGCACGTTTCCGTACGAAGGAGTACTGACCGCCGTGAGCGAGCGCACCCTGGTCCTGGTCAAGCCCGACGGCGTCAGCCGCGGCCTGGTCGGCGAGGTCATCTCCCGCATCGAGCGCAAGGGCCTCACCCTGGCCGCTCTCGAACTGCGCACCGTGGACCGCGCGACCGCCGAGCAGCACTACGCCGAGCACGACGGCAAGAGCTTCTACAAGGACCTCGTGGACTTCATCACCGGCGGCCCGCTGGTCGCCATGGTGGTCGAGGGCTCGCGGGCGATCGCGGCGTTCCGCCAGCTGGCCGGCGGCACCGACCCGGTCGAGAAGGCGACGCCGGGCACGATCCGGGGCGACTTCGGCCTGGAGGTCCAGTTCAACCTGGTGCACGGCTCGGACTCGCCGGAGTCCGCCGAGCGCGAGATCAAGCTCTGGTTCCCGAACCTCTGACGGACCCCGTGGACGGCCCGGACCTCGCTGGAGGTCCGGGCCGTCCGCAGTTCTAACCGACCGGCTGGGCACGCGCCGGTGACGAGCCGATGCCGCCGGGGGCCGAACCGTGCAGCACGACGCCCTCGCGGTGGCCCAACGGCAGGTACATGCGGACGTCGTCGAACCGCACGTCGCCGACCGAGATCACGTTCGGCAGCCGTCCCCACTCGCGGAAGCCCAGGCTCTCGTACAGCTGGATCGCGCCGTGGTTGTTGCCGCGCACGCCGAGCGTCAGCATCTCCAACCCGGCCGCACGGGCGTGTTCGATCACCGCGCCCACCAACCGGGAACCCAGCCCCAGGCCGCGCGCCGCCGGGTCCGCCGTCACCCGCCGCAGCTCGGCCATGTTCGCGAACACCTCACTGCTGGACCGCTTCCACGTCGCCGTGCCGCGCACCACACCGTCCACACGCGCCACGACGAGCGCGCCGTCACCCGGCGAGCCGAGCACGCTGTCCAGCCACGCGTCGGTCTGCGCCCGCACGGGCGGGTCGACCCAGCCGATCGCGCCACCCGCCGCCACCACGGCGTGCAGCACCGCGTGCACTTCGGCCCGAAGTCGTTCATCGGCCACTGTCGGCCAGGTCAGGTCGATTTCCACGCCACCCAGCCTAAAAGCGTTCCGGGATTGTCGGACCCCGCGGCTAACGTGACGCGCGTGACCTCCACCCTCGTCCACGCCAAGGGCCTGACCAAGCACTTCGGCTCCTTCGAAGCAGTCCGGGGCATCGACGTCGAAGTCGCCAAGGGGGAGGCGTTCGGCTTCCTCGGCCCGAACGGCGCGGGCAAGTCCTCGACCATGCGGATGGTCTCCTGCGTCTCGCCGCGCACCGGCGGCGAGCTCAGCGTGCTGGGCATGGACCCGGACGTGGACGGCCCGAAGATCCGCGCCCGGATCGGCGTGGTGCCCCAGCAGGACAACCTCGACACCGAGCTGACCATCCGGCAGAACCTCCAGGTCTACGGCCGCTACTTCGGCCTGTCCCGCGCCGCGGTGCGCGAGCGCGCGGTGGAGCTGATGGAGTTCGCCCAGCTCACCGACCGTGCAGACGCCGAGGTGGAGCCGCTGTCCGGCGGTATGAAGCGGCGGCTCACCATCGCCCGTTCCCTGGTCAACGACCCGGACCTGCTGCTGCTCGACGAGCCCACCACGGGCCTCGACCCGCAGGCCCGCCACCTGCTGTGGGACCGGCTGTTCCGGCTCAAGCAGTCCGGCGTGACGCTCATCATCACCACGCACTACATGGACGAGGCCGAGCAGCTGTGCGACCGGCTGGTGGTGATGGACGGCGGCCGGATCGCGGCCGAGGGCTCGCCGTCCGAGCTGATCCACCAGTACTCGACCAGAGAGGTGCTGGAGCTGCGGTTCCCGCCCGGTGAGCAGAGCGCCGCCGAGGTGCGTGACCTGGCCGAACGGGTCGAAATCCTGCCCGACCGGGTGCTGCTCTACACCGCGGACGGCGAGGCGGCGCTGTCGGCGGCCCACGCGCGAGGTGTGCGGCCGGTGTCCAGCCTGGTGCGCCGCAGCACGTTGGAGGACGTCTTCCTGCGCCTGACCGGTCGGACGTTGGTGGACTGATGGGCACCGGACTCACGGGGACCGGAGCAACGGACCCGGACTTGACGGACCCAGCTGTGACGGACGCCGATGTGACGGACGCCGATGTGACGGAACCCGATGTGACGAACGCGGATGTGACCGAGCCGGACGGCGCCGGCGCGCGGGTGGTCGGCCCGTGGCGGGCCGCGCTGCTCGTGGTGGAGAACCACTGGACCTGGTACCGGCGCAACTGGCGGGCCACGGTCATCTCCAGCTTCCTCCAGCCGGTGCTGTTCCTGCTGGCCATGGGCGTCGGCTTCGGCTCGCAGGTCCAGGTGGGCGAGGCCACCGACGGCTACCGCTACGTGGTGTTCCTGGCGCCGGCGCTGCTGGTCATCACGGCCGTGCAGAACACCATGTTCGAGTCCACCTGGGCGGTGTTCTCGGCGTTCAAGTGGCAGCGCAAGTACCTGGCGATGGTGTCCACCCCGCTGACGTCCGCCCAGGTCCTCTACGGCCAGCTGCTGTGGAACGCGTTGCGCCTGGCGGCCGGCGCGATCGTGTTCCTCGGCATCGCCGTCGCCCTGGGCGCGATCACCAGCCCGTCGGCGCTGCTGGCGGTGCCGTTCGCGGTGCTCACCGGCATGGCGTTCAGCGCGCCCGCCGTCGCCTACACCGCGACCAGGGAGAAACCGGACTCGTTCAACGCGATCTTCCGCTTCCTGGTGATGCCGATGACCCTGTTCACCGGCGGGTTCTACCCGATGAGCCAGCTGCCGGACTGGATCCACCCGCTGGCCTGGATCACCCCGGTCTGGCACGGCATCGAGCTGGCCCGCGGCGTCACCTTCGGCACCCTGCGCCTGCTGCCCGCCCTCGGCCACATCGCCTACCTGTGCGCCCTGATCGCGCTCGGCGTCCTCCTTGGCCGCCGCTACTTCCACCGGAGGCTGGCCGTATGAACCGCGAGTCCTCCACCCGGGCGCCGCGGACCGACCGCTCAGGCACCGCGAACCCGCCGTCCGCGCAGCCCGGGAACGGCGCCGGCCTGCTGTTCCGGATCATCCCGCCCGGCCTGTACGCGGGCCGCTCGCACACCCTGATCGAGCGGTCCTACCTGGTCAACAAGCGGGCCTGGATGCAGGTGTTCTCCGGCTTCTTCGAGCCGCTGTTCTTCCTGTTCTCGCTCGGCTTCGGCCTGGCCCAGCTGGTCACCACCGTCGAGGGCCCGGGCGGGCCGATGCCCTACGCCGCGTTCGTGGCGCCCGCCCTGCTGGCTGCGTCGGCGATGAACGGCGCGGTGTTCGAGGCGACGTTCAACCTGTTCTTCAAGTTCAAGTACGCCAAGACGTACGACGCGGTGCTGGCCACGCCGCTCGGCCCGGTCGACATCGCGGTCGGCGAGGCCACCTGGTGCCTGATCCGGGGCGGCATCTACGCGGGCGGGTTCATCGCGGTCATGCTCGGGTTCGGGCTGATCGACTCGCCGTGGGCGCTGCTGGCGCTGCCGGCGTGCCTGCTGGTCGCGCTCGGGTTCGCCGCCATCGGCATGGCCGCGGCCACGTACATGCGGTCCTGGCACGACTTCGACCTGGTGCAGCTGGCCGTGATGCCGCTGTTCCTGTTCTCCGGCACCTTCTACCCGCTGTCGGTCTACCCGGGCTGGATCCAGGCCGTGGTCGAGTGGACGCCGCTGTACCATGCGATCGAGTTGATGAGGGCGCTGACCTCGGGTTATGTCGGCTGGGGCGCGCTCGGTCACGTCGCCTACTTCGTGGTGATGGCGTGCATTGGAGTGGTTGTCGCGGCTCGGCGGCTCGGCAAGTTGCTGTTGACCTGACGTGGTTGAACACTGGACGAACCCCGAGTACCGGAGGTCGTCGTCATGGACGTCATCACGCTGATCGGCCGCATCCTGTTCGTGTTCCTGTTCTTCGGCTCCGCGTTCGGCCACATCACCCAGACCGAGGCGATGGCCGGCTACGCCTCGTCCAAGGGCGTGCCGTCGGCGAAAGCCGCCACGTTCGGCAGCGGCGTGCTGATGGCTGTCGGTGGGTTGATGCTGCTCCTGGGCGTGTGGGCCGACCTGGGCGCGTTGCTCCTGGTGATCTTCCTGGTCCCCACGGCGTTCCTCATGCACAACTTCTGGAAGGAGACCGACCCGCAGGCCAAGCAGATGGAGATGATCCAGTTCAACAAGGACCTGGCCCTCGCGGGCGGCGCGCTGATGTTCTTCGGCCTCTACGCGGGCGCGGGCTCCGAGCTCGGTCTCACCATCACCGGACCGCTGTTCTGACTACCGCAGGCCCTGCCGTTACCCTGAAACGGTGAGTGTCGAGTCGGTCTTCCCCGCCCTGGAACCCCTGCTGCCGAGGGTGTCCAAGCCGGTGCAATACGTCGGCGGGGAACTCAACGCCACCGTGAAGGACTGGGACGCCGCCGCCGTGCGGTGGGCCCTGATGTACCCGGACGCCTACGAGGTCGGGCTGCCCAACCAGGGCGTCATGATCCTGTACGAGGTCCTCAACGAGCTGCCGGACGTGCTGGCCGAGCGGACCTACGCGGTGTGGCCCGACCTCGAGAAGCTGATGCGCGAGCACGGCGTCCCGCAGTTCACCGTGGACGCGCACCGGCCCGTGGCCGCGTTCGACGTGTTCGGGGTGAGCTTCGCCACCGAGCTGGGCTACACGAACATGCTCAACGCGCTGGACCTGGCGGGCATCCCGATCCACGCCGCCGACCGCACCGAGGACCACCCGATCGTGGTGGCCGGTGGGCACGCGGCGTTCAACCCGGAGCCGATCTCGCCGTTCATCGACGCCGCGGTGCTCGGTGACGGCGAGGAAGCCGTCCTGGAGATCACCGACATCGTCCGCGCGTGGAAGGCCGAGGGCTGCCCCGGCGGGCGTGACGAGGTCCTGACCAGGCTCGCCGAGACCGGCGGCATCTACGTGCCGCGCTTCTACGACGTGGAGTACCTGCCCGACGGTCGCATCCAGCGCGTGGTGCCGAACCGCGAGCGCGTGCCGTACCGGGTGTTCAAGCGGACCACGATGGACCTCGACGCGTGGCCGTACCCGAAGCAGCCGCTGGTGCCGCTCGCGGAGAGCGTGCACGAGCGGATGAGCGTGGAGATCTTCCGCGGCTGCACGCGCGGCTGCCGGTTCTGCCAGGCGGGCATGATCACCCGCCCGGTGCGGGAGCGGTCGATCGAGGGCATCGGCGCGATGGTGCAGCGCGGCCTGGAGGCGACCGGTTTCGAGGAGGTCGGCCTGCTGTCGCTGTCCAGCGCCGACCACTCGGAGATCGCCGAGATCACCAAGGGCCTCGCGGACCGCTACGAGGGCACGAACACCGGCCTGTCGCTGCCCAGCACGCGCGTCGACGCGTTCAACATCGACCTGGCCAACGAGCTGTCCCGCAACGGCCGCCGGTCGGGCCTGACGTTCGCCCCGGAGGGCGGCAGCGAACGCCTCCGCCGCGTGATCAACAAGATGGTGTCGGAAGAAGACCTGATCCGCACGGTCAGCGCGGCGTTCAGCGCGGGCTGGCGGCAGGTGAAGCTGTACTTCATGTGCGGCCTGCCCACCGAGACCGACGACGACGTGCTCCAGATCGCCGAGATGGCGAAGAACGTGATCCGCGCGGGCCGCGAGGTGTCCGGGCGCAAGGACATCCGCTGCACGATCTCGATCGGCGGGTTCGTGCCCAAGCCGCACACCCCGTTCCAGTGGGCCGCGCAGTGCGACCCGGAGACCGTGGACGACCGGCTGCGCAAGCTGCGCGACGCGGTGAACTCCGACCGCGGCCTTGGCCGGAACATCGGCATGCGCTACCACGACGGCAAGCCGTCGCTGATCGAAGGCCTGCTGTCGCGCGGCGACCGGCGCATCGGCCTGGTGATCGAACGGGTGTGGCGCGAGGGCGGCCGGTTCGACGGCTGGTCCGAGCACTTCTCCTACGACCGCTGGGTCAAGGCCGCCGAGACCGAGCTGACCCCGCTGGGCGTGGACCTGGCCTGGTTCACCACGCGCGAGCGCGAAGAGCTGGAAGTCCTGCCGTGGGACCACCTGGACTCGGGGCTGGACAAGGAATGGCTCTGGTCGGACTGGCAGGACGCGCTGGACGAGCGTGAGCAGGACGACTGCCGCTGGACGCCGTGCTTCGACTGCGGTGTGTGCCCGGCGATGGGCACCGACATCGAGGTCGGCCCCACAGGTCGCACGCTGCTGCCGATCTCGCCGGTCGGCACGGGCTCGCCGGTGCGCAACCCCACGCTGGCGAACGGCTAAGGGTCCGCAGACCTCGGCCGCCTCGACCCGGATCGCACGCACGGGCACACCCGTGCCGCCGCACGCACCTGCGGCGCCTGGTCCGGGTCGGGGTTGCGGGCGTACCGCAGCCGCCCGTCGTCCAGCACCCGGAACACCTTGGGCGCCTGGGCCTGGCCGCAGCGCGTAGTGCCTGCACCGCTCGTGGTCGACCGTCCGCCCCGACATCGTGGCGACGTCCCACACCCCGTTGTCGTGTTCCGAGACCGCGAGCACCACGTGCGCATTGCACTCCGAAATGTGCACCAGGACCGTCCGGTGGCGTTATCCGTATCCTTTCAGAACCAGTGGCTCGGAGCCTGTTCTTGTAGTACGTTCGGCATGGTCTCATTCGCCCCCGCCGCATGCGTACTCCGGGAGGTTGGGTACTCCATGAATTCACTGGGCGGTGTCGGGGTGGGCGACAAGGGATCCGGTGAAGAACTCGTCACCGTGCTCTACGTGCAGTTCAAGGGCGCGCTGTACGCCCATGTGCTCGGCCTGACCAACCACGACCGGCAGTGGACCGAGGACGTGGTCCAGGAGACCTTGATCCGCGCCTGGCAGAACGCCGAGACGCTGGTCCGCGACCCGCGGATGCTGCGGGGTTGGCTGGTCACGGTGGCCAGGAGGATAGTCATCGACGGGTGGCGCACGCGGCAGGCCAGGCCGCAGGAAGTTGAGCTGACCAGCCCGGACGCGGTCGAGGTCCCGGACGAGACGGAGCAGCGGCTGTCCATCATGGTGATCAACGACGTGATCGGCAGGCTCGGCGCCGAACACCGCGCGGTCATTTACGAGACGTACGTCTGCGGCCGTACCGTGCGTGAAGCGGCGTTGGTGCTCGGCATTCCGGAGGGCACCGTGAAGTCACGGGTCTACAACGCGATGAAGATCCTGCGCCGCGCGTTACGCGAATGGCACTGAAAAAGCCGGGCATCGGCACCGGGAAGAAATACCCGGACGACGGCGCGGTTATTGTCCGTACGGCCGGCGAATCTACTCGTGGAAGTCGGACCTCGATTCTCGCGGAAGCCCGGCGGGACGTCTCTACGGTGGGCACCGAAGGAAATCAGGGGGCAGGGATCGCGGTCCTTCGGTACCGAGAGGGCTGGACAGGTGTCCTACCGTGGTGGTCCCGATCGACCGCCCCGGCTGCGCCGCAGCAGATCGGAGCCTTCCGGTGACTTCCGCGAACCCGACACCGCTCCACGGCCGGGACGGCGAACTGAGCGCCGCTCGGGAACTGCTGCGCGGAGTGCTGGCGGGCCGCACCACGACGCTGCTCGTCACCGGCGAGATCGGCGGCGGCAAGTCCGCTCTGCTGACCGCGATCGCCGACGAGGCGCGTGACCTCGGCTTCCCGGTGGCGACGGCGGCCGGCGCCCGGCTGGAGAGCGACCTGCGCGGCGGCGTGGTCGGCCGGCTCGGGGAAGGGCTGCACGACGGCCCCGCCGAATCGCTGGACTGGTTCTACCGCGTGGTCCGGGAGGCGCTGGGCCGCGGGCCACTGCTGCTGGTCGTGGACGACGTGGACCTGTCCGACAGCTGGTCCCTCCGCTGCCTGGCATACGTGCTGCGCCGTGTCGCCGACCAGCCGTTGGCGGTCGTGCTCGGCGCGACCACGGGCCAGCCGCCGCTCGGCGACGTGACGCTGTCCGAGCTGGTCGGCATGCACCACGAGCACATCGAACTGGCCGGGCTGGACGTCACGGCGGTGGCCGCGCTCGTCGGCGACGCGCCCGCGTCCGTCTGCCGGGACGTCACAGGCGGCAACCCTGGCCTGCTGGCCGCGTTGGCAGACCAAATCCCCACCGCGGCGGACGTGCGCACGCTCGGCTCGGCGGACATCGGCGCGGCGCTGCGCGTGCGGCTGCGTCGTTACGGGGGCGCGGTGGAGGCGGTGCGCGCCGCGGCCGTGCTGGGGGAGGACGCGACCGTGGACCGGCTCGCCGCGATGGCGGGCGTCGAACCGCGCAGCGGGCTGCGGATCATCGACGGCCTCGTGCGGCTGCACGTGTTCCGCGACGACTACCCGCTCGGCTTCGTCCACCCCTACCTGCGCAACTCCGTGCTGGCGGACGTCCCGGTCGCCACCAGGGCCGCCGACCACGCTCGTGCCGCCGTGCTGCTGCGGGACGCGGGCGCGCCGGACGAGCGGATCGCCGAGCACCTGCGTGAAGCGCCCGCCGTGCCGCTCCCGTGGGGCGTGGAAATCCTGCGGCGTGCCGCCCGCGAAGCGATCTACGACGACCGGCTGGACGCGGCACAGGACTACCTGGAGCGCGCGCTGGAGGAACGCCTGTCGTCCGACGAACGCCTCGCCGTGCAGCTGGAACTGGTCCACGTCACGTTCCTGGTCGACCAGGAAGCCGGCATGGCCCGGCTGCGGGACGCGCTCGCGCACGCCGACGACGCCAGGTCCGCCGCCGGCCAGGCCGTCACCATGCTGCTGAGGCTGTGCAGCGGCCCGGAGGCACGCCTCGCGGTGTCGATAGGCCTGCAACTGGCGTCCCGCCTCACCTCCCAGGAGCACGACGAGTCGTGGGAGCTCCGGGTCATGGCGTACCTCGCCAGCGCGGGCAACGACGTCGCCCTCGCGCTGCGCGCCAGCATGTTCACCGACGAGCTGGAGTCGGAGGTGCCGCACTCGCCGCGGCTGCGCCAGGTCCACTCCGCGTTCCTCTCGCTCGGGCACGCGTTGCGCGGCGAGTCGGCCGAGGACGCCCTGCGGTACGCGGCCGAGGCGTTGGAGGGCGAACGCGTCGACGTGTTCGTGCAGCCGTTCGTGTTCACCGTCAGCACGTGCTTCATGGCGGACGCGCCGGAGCTGTCCGACCGGTTCCGCCGCATGATCGGCAGCGAGACCGAGCCGCACGACTACCACCTGCGCAAGGGCACGGTCGTGTCGATGGCGCACGGCATGGACTTCCTCGCACGCGGCGATCTGGTGCGCGCCAAGACGTTCCTCAAGTGGCAACTGCGACTGTTCGATGAGTTGGGCTCGGTCGCCGTGTGCCCGATGGCGATCCTGTGCGCGGCCCGGCTGGCGGAGGTTTTGGTCGACCTCGGCCGGTTCGAGGAGGCGCGGGACCTGGTGGCGCGCTACGGCTTCGCCGACGACCTGCCGGAGCTGTTCCAGCACAACCTGACCTTGTACGCGCGGGGCAAGCTCAAACTCGCCCTCGACGACCCGCGTGGCGCGTTGGCGGACCTGCTCGAATGCGGGCGAAGACTGGGCGCGTCCAAAATAGACAGCCCAGCGATCCTGCCGTGGCGTGCGCCGGCGGTGCGGGCGCACCTCGCGCTCGGACGCCGTGAGGCCGCAGTCCGACTGGCAGCCGAAGACCTGGCCCGTGCCAAGCGCTGGGGCACACCGCGCGCGATGGGCACCGCGCTGATCTCCGTCGGCCTCACCGCGGACGACGACGCCGCGACCCGCGCGTTGGCCAAGGCGGTGGAGTACCTGACCGAGTCGGTCGCCCGCCTGCTGCACGCGGAGGCGCTGCTGGAGCTGGGAGCGCAGTTGCGCCGTCGTGGCCGGGCCGAGCGCGCCATCCCGCACTTGCGGCAGGCCGTCGAGCTGAGCGCCCGGTGCGAGTCCAAGCCGTTGATCCGCCGGGCCGCCGAGGAACTGCGTGCCTGCGAACCGGCCACCGCCCACGGCACCGTGCACGGGTTGACCAAGCAGGAGACCCGCGTCGCCGGCATGGCCGCCCAGGGCCTGACCAACCGGCAGATCGCCGAAGCCCTGTTCCTCACCCGCCGCACGGTCGAGCTGCACCTGTCCGGCGCCTACCGCAAGCTCGGCATCGCCGGCCGAGCTGACCTCGCGGGGGCGTTGCGCCGCCAGGGGCAGTACTCAGCGTGACCCGTCGTCCGGTCCGGATTGCACGGCCGCCAGCGCGTCGACCAGCCCGTGCCCGTAGAAGCCGTTGTACTCCGAATAGCCGGTGCAGAACGCGTCCTGCACACCCGTGCCGTTGAGGTCGTAGTCCGCCGGGCACGGCAGCGTCTCCGCCTGCGCGTTGAGCATCCGGGTCAGGTCGTTGGCGCTCGCCTGGGGATGCGTGGACGCCAGCAGCGCCGCCACCCCCGACACATGCGGCGCGGCCATCGACGTGCCGCACGAGTAGTCGTACCCGGCGGCCGGCACTGTCGACAGCACGCACCCGGACTTCGCGTCGTCCGGCGGCTGCCTGCGGTCGCCGCCCGGCGCCGTCACGTCCACCGCGCCCAGCCCGTACGAGCTGTACCCCGCCTTGACCTTCTCCGCGCCCACCGACGACACCGCCACCACGTTGCGCAGCTGCGCCGGAAGCACCAGGCACGTGTTGTCCACCGGCCGCGGCTTCACGTCCTCCGGCGCGGCGTTGGTCGGGCTCAGCGCGTCGTGCCCCGGTTTGGTCAGGTCGGCCGCCGAGTTGCCCGCCGCCGCCACCGTCAGCACGCCCTGCGAACCCGCGTACTCGACCGCACGCCGCACGGCCTCGTAGACCACGGACTGCCCCTGCTTGTTCTGGCAGGTGAACACCCACGGGTCGATGAAGTAGCTGTTGTTGGTGATGGTCATGCCCTGCTCGGCGGCCCACATGAACCCGCACACCGCGTACTCGGGGTAGATGAAACCGGCGTCGTCCACGACCTTCACCGACGCGATCCGCACGCCCGGCGCGACACCCGTGGTGCCCAAGCCGTCGTCGGCCGCCGCGATCGTGCCCGCAACGTGCGTGCCGTGCCCGGACGTCGTCGGCGACCACGCCGCGGGCGTCGGATCGGCCACACCGGACGTGCAGCCCGCGGACAGCGCCGGGTCGAGCGCGCCGACCAGGTCCGGGTGCGCCGGGTCGATGCCCGAGTCGAGCACGCCGACCACCACGTCCCGGCTGCCGGTGCTCACCGCGTGCGCCTCGGCCGCCCGGATCAGGTCCATGTCCCACTGCTCGGCGGTGCGGTCCACCGCACCCGTCGAAGCGCGCGCTCCGGCCGCCTCGTCGTCCGGCTTCTTCTGCCGGCCCTCTTTCGGCGTGGCGGGCGCGCCGGTGCGCTTGGAGAGGCCGTCGAACTGCGCGCTGTACGCCCGGTCGACGCCCATCCGGCGGCCGAACCGGGGATCGGCGGACACGGCGACGGCCACCGCGATCTGCGGGTAGTACCGGGTCGTGGTGCCGCACGCGGCGGCGACCTGGGCCTCGGCCAGCGGCGCGCTCGTCTCGGCGGAGAAGACCACCAGGTAGCGCAGGGTCGGACCGGGCTGGACGCAGCCCGGCGCGGTCGCCGGCTCCTCCGCGGGGTGGGCCGCCGCGGGCGTGGTCGCCACGAAGCAGCCGGCCGCGAGCAGCGCCGCGCTGACCGCGACCGCTTGGACGCGGCGGTGCAGAGGCACGGGGGACCTCCAGTGCTGGACCGGTCGGGGTGCCGGACTAGAGCCGTCGATCGGACCCGGGGGCGAGACGATCGGGACTGCTGTTGCCGGACGGTAGCCACGCCGGGCGAAGCAGACAAGCGCGACGGTGCCGAACGGGTCCAAGGTACCGTCCTGGTGGAGTAGGACCGTGGACCGTTGGGGTGCTCACCCCATCGTGGAGCCACCCGGTACCCAAGGGGAGTAGCCCTGAGCCGCCAGCAGCAGCCCACCAATCCGTCGGCCGCACCAGTGCAGAAGCTGCGACTGCGTTACGCCAAGCGCGGCCGGCTGCGGTTCACGTCACACCGCGACATCGCGCGAGCGTTCGAGCGCGCGCTGCGACGGGCTGGTGTCCCCATGGCCTACTCCCAGGGCTTCAGCCCTCACCCGAAGGTGTCGTGGGTCGGCGCGGCGCCGACCGGGGTGGCGAGCGAGGCCGAGTACGTCGAGATCCAGGTCGTCGACCGGGTGGACCCGGACGCGCTGCGCACCGCGCTGGACGCCGTGCTGCCGCCGGGGCTCGACATCCTGGAGGTCGTCCAGTCGGCCGGCGGCACGCTGCCCGAGCGGATCGACGCCAGCGAGTGGCGGGTGGAGCTGCCCGGCGTGTCGCCCGAAGAGCTGTCCGAAGCCGTGACCGCGCTGCTCGCCGCGGGATCGGTCGAGGTGGAGCGGCTGACCAAGGACGGCAAGAAGATCGTGGACGTCCGGCCCGCGATCGTGTCGGCGCAGGTCGGAGCGCAGACCGAGGCGCATTCGGAGGCGCATTCGAGCGACGCCGGACACGATGGACAAGATTTGTCACGGCCGTGTGGGATACTCATGACGGTCGTACGGCAGACAACCCCTACCGTGAGACCCGACGACGTGCTGAGTGCGCTCCGAGTCGTCGCCGACCTGGTTCCGCCGGTGCCCGCGAAGGCGACCCGGATGGCGCAGGGGCGGCTCGACGACGAAGGCTGCCTGGTCGACCCGCTTGCCCTGGACAGGGCGGCGGAGGTCTGACCGGGTGGTGCGGAGCGGCGCTGACGGCGTCGTCGAAAAGTGTTATCGGACCTGCTGTGCCGCGTGCCCCACGGGTGGGCGCCACAGCGCGAGGCAAGGATTCCCGCCGCCAGCCGCGGCGGTGAGTGGACAAGAGAGGCCCCTGCGCGGCCGCGTCGGTTGGGACGCGCCCGGGGGCGGAGGAGCTGCATTGTCGAACACGGAAAAGCCTGCCGGCGCCGCCGGCGGGGGTAACGCCACATCCGCACACCCGGACTTGGCGGATCTTCCCGCCAAGCTGCGGGTGCACGCGCTGGCCAAGTTGCTCGGCGCGAGCAGCCGGGACGTGGTGGCCGCCCTCGCCGACCTCGGTGAACCGGTCAAGGGCGTGCAGTCGAGCGTGAGCCGCGATCTCGCGCTCAAGGTCGCCGAGAGCCTGCGGGGCTGGGACGACATCGTCACCGGCGACGTGGACGAACAGACCGAGGAACCCGTGGCGGTGGCCCGCGACGTGGCGCCGCTCGCGCCTCTGTTCGCCCCGCCGTCGGCGATGTTCCTGCCCCCGACGCCGGTGGTGAAGCCGCAGGTCGTCGAGGACGAAGACGACACCGAGGACGAGTCCGACGAGCACGCCGCCGAGGACGCGGGTGACGAGGGCGAAGGCCGTCGTCGCCGTCGTCGTGGCCGTCGTGGCCGCGGTCGCGGCAAGGGCGTCGGCGACGAGAACGGCGAGGACGAGCAGGGCGAAGAGCCCGCCGAGGCCGAAGCCGAGCCCGAAGCCGCCGAGGAGCCGGCGGCAGATGACGAGGGGCCGGGCAGCCGGCGCCGTCGGCGTCGTCGTCGCCGCAAGACCGGCGCCGAGGAAGAAGCCGCGCCGAGCGAGGACGACCCGCCGAACACGGTCGTGCACGTCCGCGAGAGCACCAGCCGCGACGCGCGCGACGACAAGGCCGACTCCGAAGCCGCGCAGAACGAGGTCCGCAGCGTCCGCGGCTCCACCCGGCTCGAGGCCAAGCGCCAGCGCCGCCGTGACGGCCGCGAGGCCGGTCGCCGCCGTGCCCCGGTGCTGTCCGAGGCCGAGTTCCTGGCCCGGCGCGAAGCCGTGGAGCGCACGATGGTGGTGCGCGAGCGCGGTGACCGCACGCAGATCGGCGTGCTGGAGGACGGCGTCCTGGTCGAGCACTTCGTGACCTCGTCGGGCAGCGGTTCGCTGGTCGGCAACGTCTACCTCGGCCGCGTGCAGAACGTGCTGCCCTCGATGGAGGCGGCGTTCATCGACATCGGCCGTGGCCGCAACGCGGTGCTCTACGCGGGCGAGGTCGACTGGGACGCGGCCGGCCTGGAGGGCAAGGCCCGCAAGATCGAGCAGGCCCTGTCGTCGGGCGACAGCGTGTTGGTGCAGGTCACCAAGGACCCGGTCGGCCACAAGGGCGCCCGGCTGACCACTCAGATCAGCCTGCCCGGCCGCTTCCTGGTGTACGTGCCCGGTGGTGGCGCGACCGGCATCAGCCGCAAGCTGCCCGACAACGAGCGCAAGCGCCTCAAGGACATCCTCAAGCGCGTGGTCCCGGAGGACGCGGGCGTCATCATCCGCACCGCCTCGGAGGGCGTCGCGGAGGAGGAGCTGGCCCGCGACGTGACCCGGCTGCAGGCGCAGTGGCAGGTCATCAAGGACCGGGCCGACGTGCCGAAGGCCCAGGCGCCGCAGCTGCTGTACGAAGAGCCGGACCTGCTGGTGAAGGTCGTCCGCGACCTGTTCACCGAGGACTTCGCCGCGCTCGTCGTCCAGGGCGCGGACGCGTGGGAGACCATCGACGCCTATGTGCGGCATGTCGCGCCGGACCTCCAGGAACGGTTGCGCAAGCACGTGGGCACCAACGACGCGTTCACCGAGTACCGGATCGACGAGCAGCTGCTCAAGGCGCTGGACCGCAAGGTCTGGCTGCCGTCGGGCGGCTATCTGGTCATCGACCGCACCGAGGCGATGACGGTCATCGACGTGAACACCGGCAAGTTCACCGGTTCGGGTGGAAACCTCGAAGAGACGGTGACCAGGAACAACCTGGAGGCGGCCGAGGAGATCGTCCGTCAGCTGCGGTTGCGGGACGTCGGCGGCATCATCGTGATCGACTTCATCGACATGGTGCTGGAGTCGAACCGGGACCTGGTGCTGCGCCGGCTGACCGAGTGCCTCGGCCGTGACCGCACCCGTCACCAGGTGGCCGAGGTGACGTCGCTGGGTCTGGTGCAGATGACCCGCAAGCGCGTCGGCACCGGGCTGCTGGAGGCGTTCTCCAGCACCTGCGAGCACTGCCGCGGGCGTGGCGTGGTCATGTCGACCGAGCCCGTTCAGGCGCAGGGCAACGGCGGTGGAAACGCCGCCGCTCAGCCCGCTCAGCCCGTTCAGCAGCAGCAGCAGCAGAGTGGCCGCAAGTCGCGTCGCGGCAAGATCGCCGACGCGCCGGAGCCGGTGGCCGAGCAGACCGTGGAGCCGGCCGAGGAGCCGGAGGCGATCATCGAGCAGTCGACCTCGGACGAGCCGGTGGCCGCGGTGATCGAGGAGGAGGCCGCGCCGGAGACCCCGAAGCGCGACCGCCGCCAGCGTCGCCGGGCACGCCGGGAAGCCGGTGCCGTCATCAAGCACGGCGACGAGCCCGCCGAGCCGGCCGAGACCGCTCCAGTCGCACCGACCAGTGCCGCCGGCACGGCCACGTCGGTCGTGACCAGTGCCGAGACGACCCCTGAGCCCGCCCCGGCGGCTCAGACGGCAGAGCCCGCGCCCGCCGCCCCGGCGGCAGCGGAAGAGCCCCCTGCCGCGCCCGTCAAGCCCGCGCGGACGGGACGGGTCGGACGGGTCACGAGGGCGAGCGCTCCGCCCAAGGCACAGCCGGCACCCGAGCTGATCGTCCAGCCGACGGTCCAGCCCGAGCCCGCCAAGCCCGCCAAGGCCGAGCCGGTCGCACCTGCGGCATCAGCGGCACCGGCGGCATCAGCCGAACCTTCGGTCGACCAGCCGCTCAACGGCCACCCTCCGGAGCCCACGGCACCTGCGGTGACGCGTCGCCGCACGGCCCGCCGTGCCGCCTCCCGTCCCGCCGGCCCGCCCTTGGGCGCGGTCAACGAAGGCTGACCGAGCACTGAGTGACGTGCTGAGCGACAAGCACTGAGAAGCACTGAGAAGCACTGAGAAGCACTGACAAGCACGATCCGCCGAACCGCTGTCCAGCCTCGCTGGGCAGCGGTTCGGCGTGAACGACCATCGCACCCCTGGCAGCCCTCGGCCCTCGGCGCCCAGCTCCGCCCTTTCTTCCTGTAGCCAGCCCAGCTCGGCCCCTGCCCAACCCGGCCGAGCCCAACCCGGCCCCTGCCCAACCCGGTCCTGCCCACCCGCCCGGTCCTGCCCACCCGCCCGGTCCTGCCAGCCCATCCAGCTCCAGCCGTCCAGGGCCTGTGACCAGCGCAGTGACCAGGGGAATCCCGGTAGACCGACCCCGGTTTGACCCCGCAGTCCACCGCCACGTAACCTGATACGCGGCCCGCCGTCCGGTGGGCCCTGTCGCGTGAAGCCCAGCTCGCTCATCCAGTGCAGCCGAGGCGCGCGCGACCCGTCCCGTCGAGTAGCAGGAGACTCCCGTCCCGATGTACGCGATCGTCAAGACCGGCGGCAAGCAGTACAAGGTGGCTGTCGGCGACGTCATCGAGGTCGAGAAGCTCGAAGGCGAGCCGGACACCGAGATCACCTTCGCGGCGCCGCTCCTCGTCGTGGACGGCGAGAACGTCACCTCCGCGGCGGACGCCCTGGCGAAGATCTCGGTGACCGGCAAGGTCGTCGAGCAGACCAAGGGCCCCAAGATCCGCATCCACAAGTTCAAGAACAAGACCGGCTACCACAAGCGCCAGGGTCACCGCCAGAAGTTGACCCGCGTCGAGGTCACCGGCATCACCGGTAAGTGAGGATCTGACTAGCCATGGCACACAAGAAGGGTGCGTCAAGCTCCCGCAACGGCCGTGACTCCAACGCCCAGTACCTCGGCGTCAAGCGGTTTGGCGGTCAGGTCGTCAAGGCCGGCGAGATTCTCATTCGCCAGCGCGGCACCAAGTTCCACCCCGGCGTCAACGTCGGTCGCGGCAAGGACGACACGCTGTTCGCGTTGTCGCCCGGCGCGGTCGAGTTCGGCTCCAAGCGCGGTCGCAAGACCGTGAACATCGTCCCGGTCGAGGTTGCTGCTTAATAGCGCCTCGGGCGTACGACGGAACGACCTCCGACGAGGGGCGGGACCGGTGCATTCCGGCTCCCGCCCCTTGTTGCATATCCTGAAAGGAAATCCCCGTGTCCCGCTTCGTCGACCGGGTCGTCATCCACGTCGCCGCAGGTGACGGGGGCAACGGGGTCGCGTCCGTGCACCGCGAGAAGTTCAAGCCGCTGGGTGGTCCCGACGGCGGCGACGGCGGAAAGGGCGGCGACGTCGTCCTGGTCGTCGACTCGCAGGTGCACACGCTCCTCGACTTCCACTTCCGCCCGAACGCCTCCGCGGGCAGCGGCAAGGGCGGTCAGGGCGGCAACCGCGACGGCGCGTACGGCGCGGACCTCGAACTGCGCGTGCCCGACGGCACCGTGGTGCTCACGCCCGATGGCGAAATGGTCGCGGACCTCGTCGGCGAGGGCACCCGGCTGATCGCGGCCCAGGGCGGTCGTGGCGGTCTCGGCAACGCGTCCCTGGCGTCCAAGGCCCGCAAGGCCCCCGGCTTCGCCCTGCTGGGTGAACCGGGCGAGCAGCACGACCTCGTGCTGGAGCTGAAGTCCGTCGCGGACGTGGGCCTGCTCGGCTTCCCGTCGGCGGGCAAGTCGTCGCTGATCTCGGTGCTGTCCGCGGCCAAGCCGAAGATCGCCGACTACCCGTTCACCACGCTGGTGCCGAACCTGGGTGTGATCACCGGCGGCGAGACCATCTTCACGATGGCGGACGTGCCCGGTCTGATCCCCGGCGCGTCCGAGGGCAAGGGCCTCGGCCTGGACTTCCTGCGGCACATCGAGCGGTGCGCCGTGCTGGTGCACGTGGTGGACTGCGCGACCTACGAGGCCGACCGGGACCCGCTGTCGGACATCGACGCGCTGGAGGAGGAGTTGGCGAAGTACACCCCCTCCCTGGCCGACGACCTGGCCGAACGTCCGCGCGTTGTGGTGCTGAACAAGATCGACATCCCGGAGGCCCGCGACCTGGCGGAGATCGTGCGCCCGGACATCGAGGCCCGCGGCCTGCCGGTGTTCGAGGTGTCCACGGCGAGCCGTGAAGGGCTGCGGGAGTTCACGTACGCGTTGGCGCGTGTGGTGGACGAGTACCGGGCCTCGCGGCCGAAGCAGGAGTCGACCCGGATCGTGCTGCGGCCCCGTGCCCTGGACGACCAGGGCTTCACCGTGGTGGAGGACCCGGACACCGAGGGCGGCTTCATCGTGCGCGGCGAGCGGGCCGAGCGGTGGATCCGGCAGACCGACTTCAACAACGACGAGGCCGTCGGCTACCTCGCCGACCGGCTGAACCGCCTCGGCGTGGAGGACACGCTGGTCAAGATGGGCGCCGAGCCGGGCTGCCAGGTCACCATCGGCGACCTGGTGTTCGACTGGGAGCCGACGACGCCGGCGGGCATCGCGATGACCCTGACCGGTCGCGGCACGGACGCGCGGCTTGAGGTGAACAGCCGGATCGGCGCGTCCGACCGGTTGGCGGCGAAGAAGGCCCGACGCATCCCCGGTGAGTACGGCGAGTTCGAAGAGGACGACGACGAGTGATCGGTTCGGTGGCGGCGTCGCAGGCCCGGCAGGCGGTGTCCGCGGCGTCCCGGGTCGTGGTGAAGGTCGGGTCCTCGTCGTTGACCACCGCCGAGGGCGGGCTGGACCCGACCCGGCTGGACTCGCTCGTGGACGCGGTCGCGGCACGGTGCGCGGCGGGCAGCCAGGTGGTGTTGGTGTCGTCTGGTGCGATCGCGGCCGGTCTCGCGCCGCTGGGCGTGACCAGGCGGCCCCGTGACCTGGCGACGCAGCAGGCTGCGGCGAGCGTCGGGCAGTTGGCGTTGGCGCACGCGTACGCGAACTCGTTCGGGCGGTACTCGTTGACGGTCGGGCAGGTGCTGCTGACCGCCGACGACGTGGTGCGGCGGTCGCACTACCGGAACGCGCAGCGCACGTTCTCCCGGCTGCTGGCGTTGGGCGCGGTGCCGGTGGTGAACGAGAACGACACGGTGGCCACCGAGGAGATCCGGTTCGGCGACAACGACCGGTTGGCCGCGCTGGTGGCGCACCTGGTCGGGGCGGACGCGTTGTTCCTGCTCTCCGACGTCGACGCGCTGTACGACGGCGATCCGCGGAAGTCGGGCGCGCGGCGGATCACCGAGGTGTCCGGCGCGTCCGATGTGGACGGTGTGCGGGCGGGTTCGGTCGGTGCGTCCGGTCTGGGCACCGGCGGTATGGCGTCCAAGCTCGCCGCGGCACGGCTGGCGGCGTCGGCGGGCATCCCGGTGTTGCTGGCGGGTGCGGCGGACGCGTCCCGTGCGTTGACCTCGGCGGACGTCGGCACGGCGTTCGCGGTGACCGGCCCCAGGCTGACCGCGCGCCGCTTCTGGCTCGGGCACGCCGCCGACGCGACCGGCAGGCTGTCGCTGGACGACGGCGCGGTGGCCGCAGTCGTGGACCGACGGCGCTCGCTGCTCGCGGCGGGCATCACCGGAGTCGAGGGCACGTTCGAGGCCGGTGACGTGGTCGAGCTGGTCGACCTGTCCGGCGCTGTGGTGGCGCGTGGCGTGGTCGGTTTCGACGCCGCCGAGCTGCCGGCGTTGATCGGTCGCAAGAGCGGTGACCTGCCCGCCGAGCAGCGCCGCGAGGTCGTGCACGCCGACGACCTGGTGCCGCTGCCCGCCCGGTAGCCGAGCGGCCCGGTAGGGCTGCCAGTTCAGTCGGCCGCGCTGTCCCACTCGGTGGCGAGCAGGCCGAACAGCAGGTCGTCCGTCCACTCTCCCTTCGCCCACGTGCTCCGCACCCGGTGCCCCTCCTGCCGGAACCCGAGCCTGGCCAGCAGCCGCGCCGACCGTTCGTTGCGGGCGTCGCACTCGGCGGCCACCCGGTGCAACCCGCGCTCCTCGAACAGGTGCGCCAACACCCGACGCACGGCCTCCGCCGCGTATCCACGCCCCTGGTGCGCGGTCGCCAGGGTGTAGCCGATGTCGGCCTGCATCCGGTTCTCGTTCACGCCCACGCCGACGTCGCCGACGAGCACTCCGTTGGCCTCGACCGCGTACTGGAACCACCCCGGCGCGGTCGGGTCCGCCGCGCCGACCTCCCGGACGAACTCCTCGGCCTGTGCCAAGGGGAACGGCGCGCTCCACCCCTGGTACCTCGCCACGTCCGGGTCCGACCGGTAGGCGGCGAACGCCGGCGCGTCGGCCGCCGTGAAAGGCCGCAGCACCAACCGTTCCGTCGTCAGTCTCATGCCGCTCAAGCTCTCATGCCGTCACCGCCAAGGCGAACGGCAGCACGGCCGACGCTCCCGCCCGCCGCAGCAGCCGTGCGGCGACCGTCACCGTCCAACCGGTGTCGACCTGGTCGTCCACCAACAGGACCGGACCATCCACAGTGGACAGATCGGGCACGTCGGCCTCCCGGACCAGCCCGGCCAGCCGTTGTGCGCTGTTCGCCCGCCGCGGCGCCTCGCCCAGCCACACCTGCCCGAGCAGCGGCAGCCGCCCCACCTCCGCGATCCGCCGCCCGAAGCTGCCCACCAACGCCGGTCTGGTCCGCGACCCGACCGTCACCACGCCCACCGGCCGTTCCGCCCAACTCCAAGCGGACAACACCTTCACGCACGCGGCGAACACGTCCTCCGGGATCTCCTGGTCGTCCGCCCCGAACAACGACCGCAACCGGTTGCCCCAGCCGATGTCGGTCAACCGCCCCAGCGCCCGCCCGGTCGTCGCGATCTCGCTCGCCGGGATCTTCCCGGACAACGACACCCCGACCGCCGCCATCCCCGTCGGCCACATCTTGCGCGGCTCGACCTCGACGCCGGGCCGCAGCAGCCGTTCCCGTGCCGCCGACGCCGCCGCGTCCGACACCTGCGCCGACGGCCGTTCACCCGTGCAGTTGTCGCACCGACCGCACGGCGCCGCGTGCGGATCGTCCAGCTGCCGCAACAGGAACTCCATGCGGCAGTCGTCGGTCGACAGGTAGTCCAGCACCGCCTGCCGCTCCACCTGCCGCGCCGCGTCGATCCGCTCGTACCGCTCGGCGTCGTAGGACCACGGCTGCCCGGTAGACACCCACCCGCCGCGCACCCGCCGCACGGCGCCGTCCACGTCGAGCACCTTCAACACCACTTCCAGCCGGGTGCGCGACAGCTCCACCATCGGCTCCAACGCGGCCGTCGACATCGCCCGGTCCGCCGGCAGCACGTCGAGGACCTGCCGCACCACCCCTTCCGGCGGGAACGCCAGCGACGCGAAGTACGCCCAGATGTCCTTGTCCTCCGGGCCGGGCAACAACAGCACCTCGGCCCGCTCCACCCCGCGACCCGCACGGCCGATCTGCTGGTAGTACGCGATGGGGGACGGCGGCGCGCCCAGGTGCACCACGAACCCCAGGTCCGGCTTGTCGAACCCCATGCCCAGCGCCGACGTCGCCACCAGCGCCTTCACCCGGTTCGCCAGCAGGTCCTCCTCGGCGCGCTGACGCTCCGCCGGGTCGGTGCGCCCCGAGTACGCCGTCACCTCGTGCCCGCGTTCACGCAGGAACGCCGCCACGTCGTCCGCCGCGGCCACGGTCAGCGTGTAGATGATCCCCGAGCCGGGCAGCCGCTCCAGCTGCTCGGCCAGCCACCCCAGCCTCACCTCGGCGGTGGGCAGCCGCACCACGGAAAGCCGCAGGCTCTCCCGGTCCAGCGGCCCGCGCAGCACGAGCGTGTCCGTGCCCGCGCCCAGCCCGAGCTGATCGGCCACGTCCCGCACCACCCGGTTGTTGGCCGTGGCCGTGGTGGCGAGCACCGGCACGCCGGCCGGCAGCTCGGTCAGCAACGTCCGCAGCCGCCGGTAGTCCGGCCGGAAGTCGTGACCCCAGTCGGAGATGCAGTGCGCCTCGTCGACCACCAGCAGCCCCGCCGACGCGGTCAGCGACGGCAGCACCGTGTCCCGGAAGTCAGGGTTGTTCAGCCGCTCCGGGGACACCAGCAGCACGTCGACCTCGCCGGCCGCCACCCGGTCCTGCACGCCCTGCCACTCGCCGGTGTTGGCCGAGTTGATCGTCGCCGCGTGCACGCCCGCCCGCTCCGCCGCGTCGACCTGGTTGCGCATCAACGCCAGCAACGGCGACACGATCACCGTCGGCCCCTCGCCCAGGGACCGCAGCAACGCCGTCGCGATGAAGTACACGGCGGACTTGCCCCACCCCGTGCGCTGCACCACCAGCGCCCGCCGCCGTTGGGACACCAGCGCGTGGATGGCCGTCCACTGGTCGTCACGCAGAACGGCTTGAGGGCCCGCCAAAGCCCTCAGCCGCTCCTCAGCCAGTTCCCGCAGTGCGCTGTCGTCCATGTGCCCCACAGTGGCAGACGCCCCCGACACTCCGGACACCTGTGCGACGGTCCGCGGGCCGGCTTCACCCGATAGAGGTCGAACGCGGGCGAGGCGTCCGATCCTCGGGAACCTCGGCGACAGCCACGGCCGGCTGACCGTAGGCTTGACGACGTGACTGATGACCTGCGCGAACAGGTGCACGCCGCGGCCCGGCGCGCCCGTGTCGCCGCCAACGAGCTCGTCCTCGCCACCCGTGAGAGCAAGGACGCCGCACTGCACGAGATGGCCGCCGCGCTGCGCACCCGCGCCGCCGAGGTGCTGGAGGCCAACGCCAAGGACCTCGAAGCGGGCAAGGCCGCAGGCCTGAACCAGGGACTGCTGGACCGCCTCGCGCTGACCGACGCGCGCATCGAGGGCGTGGCCCAGGGCCTGGAGACGGTGGCCGGCCTCGCGGACCCGATCGGCGAGGTGCTGCGCGGCTCGATCCTGCCGAACGGCCTCGAGCTGAAGCAGGTCCGCGTCCCGATGGGCGTGGTCGGCATGGTCTACGAAGCCCGCCCGAACGTCACCGTGGACGCGGCCGGCCTGGCGCTGAAGTCCGGCAACGCGGCCCTGCTGCGCGGCTCGTCCACCGCCGAGCACTCGAACACCGCGCTGGTCGCGATCCTGCGCGACGCGCTGGAGACCGTCGGCCTGCCCGCCGACTCCGTGCAGCTCCTCCCGTGCCACGACCGCGCGTCGGTCACCCACCTCATCACCGCGCGTGGCCTGGTGGACCTGGTGATCCCGCGCGGCGGCGCCGGTCTGATCAACGCGGTTGTGCAGCAGGCCACCGTGCCCACCATCGAGACCGGCGTGGGCAACGTGCACGTGTACGTGGACGCAAGCGCTGACCTCGACATGGCGCAGCGCATCGTGCTCAACTCCAAGACCCGCCGCACGAGCGTGTGCAACGCCGCCGAGTCGCTGCTGGTGCACGCCGCGATCGCGGACGAGTTCGTGCCCCGCATCACCGACGCCCTCAAGGCCGAGAACGTCACCATCCACGGCGACGAGCGGTTCGCCAGTGACCCGAGGGTGCAGGCGGCGACCGACGAGGACTGGGACACCGAGTACCTCTCGCTGGACATCGCCGCCCGCGTGGTCGACTCGATCGACGAGGCCATCGAGCACATCGCGGCGCACGGCTCCGGCCACACCGAGGCCATCGTGACCAGCGACCTCGGCGCCGCCCGCCGGTTCACCACCAGGGTCGACGCGGCCGCCGTCATGGTCAACGCGTCCACCGCGTTCACCGACGGGGGCGAGTTCGGCATGGGCGCGGAGATCGGCATCTCCACCCAGAAGCTGCACGCCCGCGGCCCGATGGGACTGGCCGAGCTGACCTCGTCCAAGTGGGTGGTCTGGGGCGAGGGGCACGTCCGGTCGACCTCGTGAGCAGGCCCCGGGACGCCGCCGCCACCAAGGCTGCGTTGCTGGACGCCGCCACGAAGCTGTTCGGTGAACGCGGGTTCGACCGCACCACGGTGCGCGACATCGCGAACCTCGCGGGCGTGAACCAGGCCCTGTTGTTCCGCTACTACGGCAGCAAGGACGCCCTCTTCGCGACCGTGCTGGCCACGCAGAGCCGTGAGCTGTTGGAGGACTCGCCCGCCGAGCACCTGCTGCGCACCGTGCTGCTGCGGATGCTGGAGAAGCAGCCGAGGCGCGAGGACCACCCGTTGTACGCGGTGCTGCGGTCCTCGCACCACGACTCGGCGGCCGACGTCGTGCGGCGGCAACTGGGCGAGGAGTACGCGCGCGCTCTGGCGTCCCTCACGGACGCGCAGGACGCGGAGCTGCGCGCGGACCTCGTGCTGGCGTGGGTCGTGGGCATCGGTGTGCTGCGCACCGTGTTCGGCAAACAGCCCCTCGCGGGTGCGGACAGCGCGGAGGTCGCGGCGTTGGTGATCAGGGCCGCTGCCGTGTTGCTGGAACACACGGATGTCGGTTGACGGTATGTAGTGATCTGAATACTGTCGGATGTAAGCGACTGCTTACATGGGGGTACCGATGGAGATCAGGCCGTTCCCGTTCACCGAGCCGGACGACCTCGTGCTCAATCCCGAGTACCTGGAACTCCAACGCGACGAGCCGGTGGCCAGGGTCCGACTGCCCTACGGCGGCGACGGCTGGCTGGCCACCCGGTACGTGGACGTCAAGACCGTCCTCGCCGACCCGAGGTTCAGCCGCGCGGCGGTGATGGAGCCGGGCGCCGACGTGCCGCGCACCCTGCCGTCCATGCCCGCCGAGGCGAACATCCTCAGCATGGACCCGCCGGACCACACACGGCTGCGCAGGCTGGTCGCCAAGGCGTTCACCGCCCGGCGCACCGAGCAGCTGCGCGAGCGCGCCCAGGAGATCGTGGACGGCCTGCTGGACGCCATGGAGGAGCGGGGCGCGCCGGCCGACCTGGTCGAGTCGCTTGCCATGCCGCTGCCCATCACGATCATCTGCGAGATGCTGGGCGTGCCGTTCGAGGACCGCGACGAGTTCCGTGCCTGGTCGGAGGCGGCGGTGGCGATCACCGCGTTCACCCACGAGGAGATCCTGGCGTCCGGCGAGGCGCTGCGGGCCTACATCGGCGAGTTGGCCGAGCGCAAGCGCGTCGACCCCGCCGACGACATGCTGTCCGTGCTGGTCGCGGCGCACGACAACGAAGACAGGCTGAGCACGCAGGAGCTGGTGTCGTTCGGGGTGGCGCTGCTGGTCGCGGGCCACGAGACCACCGCGAACCAGCTCGGCAACTTCGCCTTCCAGCTGCTGCGCGATCCGGACCGGCTCGGGGAGCTGCGGGCGGACCCGATGCTCGTGCCCGCCGCGGTCGAGGAGCTGTTGCGGTTCACCCCGCTGGGTGGTTCCGCGGGCTTCCCCCGGATCGCGACCGCCGAGGTCGAGCTGTCCGGCGTGACCATCAAGCCTGGTGAGGCGGTGTTCGTGGACAACCTCGCGGCCAACCGCGACCCGTCGGTGTTCGAGAACCCGAACGAGCTGGACTTCCACCGCGAGCAGAACCCGCACATCACGTTCGGCCACGGCGCGCACCACTGCATCGGCGCCCCGCTGGCCCGGATGGAGTTGCAGGTGGCCATCGGCACCCTGATCAAGCGGTTCCCGCTGCTCCGGCTGGACGGCGAGGTCGCGTTCAAGAAGGGCCGGCTGATCCGCGGTCCGCAGGCCCTGCCGGTGAGGTGGTAGGCCGATGGGGGAGTGGACGGTCGAGCTGGACCGGGACAAGTGCATCGGCACGGGTATGTGCACGTCGACCGCGCCGCACCGCTTCCGCTTCGACGGCGGCAAGTCCACCCCGGTCGACGGGGTGGTCGAGCCGGACGAGGCGGTGATCGACGCGGCCGAATCGTGCCCGGTGGAGGCCATCCTGGTGCGTGCGGCCGACGGCACCGTGCTGGCTCCTGAGCTCTGAAAAAATTCCCCGGAAAAAGTTCGGCGGATCGCGTCATGGTGGCGTGGGCTGCACGTTCCTCCATTGCGCGGCTCTGATTCGGGGTGGGTCGCGCGATCCGCGGATGCGGCCTCCTCCCCCAGGGCCGTGGCCGGGACGAGTGCGCGGGCGGCCTTTCGGGGAGCGACCGGCCGCCCGCGCACCACCCGAACTAGGCTCACAACCCATGACCAACCGGCGGATCGGCGTCATGGGCGGCACCTTCGACCCGGTGCACCACGGCCACTTGGTGGCCGCCAGCGAGGTCCAGGCCCGGTTCGACCTGGACGAGGTCATCTTCGTGCCCACCGGTCAGCCGTGGCAGAAGTCGGAGCGCGACGTCAGCCCCGCCGAGGACCGGTACCTGATGACGGTCATCGCCACCGCCTCCAACCCCCGGTTCTCGGTCAGTCGCGTGGACATCGACCGTCCCGGACCCACGTACACGATCGACACGCTCACGGACCTCCAGGTCAGGCACCCGGGCTCCGACCTGTTCTTCATCACCGGCGCGGACGCGTTGGAGCAGATCCTGTCCTGGCGGCGGGCGGACGACGTGTTCGACCTCGCGCACTTCATCGGCGTCACCAGACCCGGCTACGAGCTGGTCGACACGCACCTCCCGCCGGGCGTGGTGTCGCTGGTGGAGGTGCCCGCGATGGCCATCTCCTCGACCGCCGTGCGGGCCCGGACAGCCGCCGGACTGCCCGTCTGGTACCTCGTCCCGGATGGTGTCGTTCAGTACATATCCAAGCGCGGGCTTTACTCGATGCCGGACTGAGCCGCGACGCCGGTACCCTCATTGACTCGTGCGGACGTATAGGCGTCCGCCGGTGTGATGAGGAGTGACGTGGCAGCCACCGACGAGGCACGACGGTTGGCGCTGGTCGCCGCAAGCGCGGCAGCCGACAAGAAGGCGCACGACGTGATCGTGCTCGACGTGTCCGACCAACTGGTGATCACGGACGTCTTCGTGATCGCCTCCGCCGCGAACGAGCGGCAGGTCAGCGCGATCGTGGACAACGTTGAAGAGAAGTTGCGCGAGACCGGCCGCAAGGCGGTCCGCCGTGAAGGCGCGCGCGAAGGACGGTGGGTCCTGCTCGACTTCGTGGACGTGGTGGTGCACGTCCAGCACACGGAGGAGCGCAGTTTCTACGGCCTGGAGCGGCTGTGGAAGGACTGCCCGCAGATCGAGTTCGACGCCGGGCCTTCGGACGACGAGGCCGCCGAGGCATGACCCTGAACCGGCTCGTGCTGTGGCGGCACGGTGAGACCGACTACAACGCGACCGGCCGCATGCAGGGCCACCTGGACTCGGCGTTGACCGGGATCGGGTGGAACCAGGCCCGGTTCGCGGTGCCGGTCCTCGCCGGGTTCGCACCCGAGCTGGTGGTCGCGTCGGACCTGCACCGGGCCCGGGACACCGCGACGGTGTTCACCGACGCGACCGGTGTCGCGCTGCGCATCGACGAACGGCTGCGCGAGACGCACCTGGGCAAGTGGCAGGGGCTGACGTCGACCGAGATCGAGGTGGAGTGGCCGGGCGCGCTGGACCGCTGGCGGGCCGACGGCACGCTGGCGCCACCGGACGGCGAGACGCGCGTGGAGGTCGCCGAGCGCGCCATGGCCGTGGTGGAGGAGGTGGACGCGGAGTTCTCCGGGACGGTCATGCTGTGCGCGCACGGCGGGCTGATCAGCGCGTTGACCGGGCGGCTGTTGGAGCTGCCGGTCGACCGCTGGGCGTTGCTGGGTGGCATCGGCAACTGCCACTGGACCGTGTTCACCCGCCGGCCGCACGGCGACGGCAGGTGGCGGCTGTCGTCGTACAACGCCGGAACGACCCGGTGAGGCTGCTCGTCCTCGGTGATTCGCTGACGTTCCACGGTCCGGAAGGGCCGCTGCCGGCCGACCATCCCCGGTTGTGGCCGAACGTCGCCGCGTCGTCGTTGGGCGGGCACGCGGAGCTGGCGGCGGGGTTCGGTTGGACGGCACGGGACGCTTGGTGGTCGTTGACCGGGGATCCGCGGGTGTGGTCGTTGCTGCCGCGCACGGACGTGTTGGTGCTGGCGGTGGGGCATATGGACACGCTGCCGTCGCCGTTGCCGACGTACTTGCGGCACGGGCTGCGCTACCTGCGGCCGGACGGGCTGCGGCGACGGGCGAGGGCGGGGTACCTGGCGTTGCAACCGGTGCTGTCGCGGCTGTTCGGCGGCTATCCGGTGGCGTTGCCGCCGCGCCTCACCGTGCGGTACCTGGACGACTCGGTGCGCGCTGTGCGTGCTCTTGAGCCGGGGATCCAGGTGGTCGGGATGACGCCTTCCGTGCACCGTGCGCCTGCCTACGCGGGTGTGCACAGCGGGCGTGCGGCGGCGGAGCGCGCGCTGCGGTCGTGGGCGGACGGTGCCGGCGTGCCGCTGCTCGACGTGCCTCCGCTGGTCGGTGAGCACATACGGTCACGGCGTGGCAACCCGGACGGTATGCATTGGTGCTGGGACGGCCACCGGCTGGTCGGGAACGCCATGGCGGAACTGATCAGGTCCGTGGCGGTCGGCCACCCGGGCAGGTCGGAGCCGTAGTCTCGGCACTCGTGTCCACCACGATCGTCACCGACTCCACGGCGTACCTGCCCGAGGGGTTCGCCGAGCGGCACGGCATCCGGGTCGTGCCGCTGCACGTGGCGGTGGACGGTCGCAGCAAGCTCGACGGGGTCGACTTCGGACCGGCGGAGCTGGCGACGGCGTTGGGCGAACACCGCCGGCTGACGACGTCCCGGCCGACGCCCGGCGAGTTGGCCGAGGTGTACCGGTCGGTGCTGGCCGAGGGCGCCGACGAGATCGTGTCCGTGCACCTCTCCCGTGAGCTCTCCGGCACGTGGGAGGCCGCGCGACTGGCGGCGGAGGAGGTCGACCCGACCCGGATCCGGGTGGTCGACTCACGGTCAACGGGCATGGGGCTGGGTTTCGCCGCGCTGGCCGCGTGCGCCGCCGGTGACGACGGGGCGCGCGCGGAGGAGGCGGCCGTCGCCGCCTCCGCGCGCACCAAGATGTTCTTCTGCGTGGAAACGCTCGACCACCTGCGCCGGGGCGGCCGTATCGGCGCCGCGGCGGCGCTGGTGGGCACCGCGCTGGCCGTGAAACCGCTCCTGCACGTGGACGACGGTCGGATCGTGCCGCTGGAGAAGGTGCGCACGATGAGCCGCGCCATCGGCAGGCTGGTGGATCTGGCATCGGCGGCGGCCGGTTCCGGGCGGGTCGGACTGGCTGTCCACCACTTGGCTGCGCCGGACCGCGCGGCGGAACTCGCGACGCGGCTCGACGAACGCGTCCCCGGCTCGACCGGCTGCCTGATTTCCGAGGTGGGAGCGGTGATCGGCGCCCACACCGGTCCTGGTGTGCTGGGTGTGGTGGTCCTGCCGGGCGGCGTGTCCTAGCCCGCTTTATCCATCACTCAAGCAGTTGTCCACAGATCGCCGGCAACCTCCCCACCCACTGCTCCACCCGGCCTAACGTCGACCGCATGTTCGACAGGAAACCGGAAACCACGACCGCCCGACTTAAAGCCCTCGTCTCCCAGGAGCAGGGCAAGCACCGTGCCTCGGACGCCGAGACGCTGGTCTTCGTCTCGTCGGACGGCGGCTCGGACCCACCCGGCCCGCTCCGCCGCCTGCTGCACCGCTGGCTGCCCGAGCCCGCTCTCCCACGCCGTCGCAGAGTCCTGCTGGCGGGCGTCATGGCGGGCGTGGCGCTGGCGGTCGCGCTGGCCCTGTGGTGGCAGCGCCCGGTGTCGGAGAGCCCACCGGACCTCCCGGTGGCCGAGGCTGCTGCCGTCAGCCGCGTCGAGGAGCTGCTGGTCGTCAACGTGGTGGGCCTGGTGTCCACACCCGGCCTGGTGACCGTGCCCAGCGGCGCCAGGGTGGCGGACGCGCTCCAAGCGGCGGGCGGCGCCAACCCCGGAGCCGACCTGACCGCGCTCAACCTCGCCCGCAAGGTGGCCGACGGCGAGCAGATCGCCGTGGGCATCCCCGCACCGCAGCCCGCCGGTGCCGAAACCACGCCGCTGAGCCTGAACACCGCGACCAAGGAGCAACTCGACACCTTGCCGGGCGTGGGTCCGGTGACGGCACAGCGAATCGTCGACCGACGGCAGAAGCGCGGCCCGTTCACCGCCCTGGAACAGCTCGGTGAGATCGAGGGGATCGGCGACGCGAAGCTCGCCAGGCTGCGCGACCTGGTCCGCCTCTGACCCCGTCCCCTCCAGCGCCCCGACACACCATTCGGAGAACCATCATGCGTCCCACCCATGGCTGCTCACGGCAACCGCAGTGCCCGCGAGCATCGTCCACTCGGAACAGCGGCATCCCGCCGATCCCTTGCCCCCGAACCGAAATCCCCGACCACATCCTGGCCGCCGCGCCCGCACCGACGACCGGACCTCGCCGCACTCCCGGTGCCCGCCGAGCCGGTGATCCATTCCAGGACCAGCGCACCGAACTCCCAGACCAGCGCACTGGACGTGACCACGCACGTGACCGCCGCCGCCTTCGACACCTCCTCCACCGCGTCCGCCGCCTCTTCCTCGTCCGCCACGTGGTCCGGGCTGCGGGGCGTCTGCACCTCCTGAGCCTGCCCAGGTTCCGGTGGGTGGGGTCATGAGCCCTCGCGCGCACCTCGTCCCGGCCGCACTGGCGGTGTGGGCTACGGCGCTCGCGGGCCTGCTCTGGACGTGGTGGGCGGCGCTCGCGGTCGGCCTGACCGCCGCGGTTCTCGGTGGCCTGGCACTGCGCTCCTGGCGTCCGGCCGCTGTAGCGGTGGCCGTCGCGAGTCCCGTGGCGGCATTGTGGATCGGTGCCCAGGTCCACGGGGCGGCGCACCACCCGCTCCGAGCCGCTGCGGAGCGCGGCACCACCGCCACTGTCCACTTCGAACTGGACGATCGGCCGCGTGGCTTGCGTACCAGTGGTTTCGGCTCACGTGCGAGCGGGGTCGACCTCGTGGTGGTTCGTGCGACGGTCGAGGGTGGTGGTCGGATCGCGGTGCTCGCACCGGCGGCCCGGTGGCGGGATTTGCTGCCAGGCCAACGGGTCACCGCCCGCGGCACGCTCGCGCCGCCACAGGGTGGTGAGCTGACGGTCGCGGTGCTGCGGGTCCGCGGACCGCCGCGGGACGTGACGGAAGCGCCGGTGTGGCAACGGATCGCCGAGGACCTGCGTGCCGGGTTGCGGGGCGCGAGCACCGCGCTCGACCCCGAACCGGCCGGGCTGCTGCCCGCGCTCGTGGTCGGCGACACCTCGAAGCTCTCGCCGAGGGTGGTGGAGGAGTTCCGCACGGCGGGTCTCGCTCACGTGCTCGTCGTCAGCGGGGCGAACCTTGCCATCCTCTGCGGCGCGGTGCTGTTGCTGCTGAGGTTGTTCCGGGTCGGGCCGCGAGGGTGCGCGGTGGCTGCGATGGCCGCGTTGGTCGGGTTCGTGGTGTTGGCCGGGCCGGAGCCGAGTGTGCTGCGTGCCGCCGTGATGGGTGCGGTGGCGTTGCTGGCGCTGGTGTTGGGTCGGGAGCGGTCGGCGTTGCCTGCGCTCGCGGCGGCGGTGGTGGTCCTGGTCCTGTACGACCCGGAGCTGGCCACCCAGCCGGGGTTCGGGCTGTCGGTGGTGGCGACGGCTGCGTTGGTGCTGCTCGCGCCGAGGTGGGCCGCCGCCATGAAGGACCGCGGTGTCCCGGTGGGGTTCGCGGAGGCGTTGGCGGTGCCCTTGGCCGCGAACCTGGCGACCGCGCCACTGGTCGCCGGGATCTCCGGCCAGGTGAGCCTGGTGGCGGTGCTGGCGAACCTGCTGGTCGCGCCGGTGGTGGCGCCGGCGACGGTGCTCGGCGTGCTGGCCGCGGTGCTGGCTCAGGTGTACGAGCCGGCGGCACGGCTGGCCGTCGAGGTGGCCGGTCCGGCGGCGAGCTGGCTGATCACCGTCGGGCGGCACGCGTCGGCGGTGCCCGGTGCGGCGGTCGGGTGGCCGAGCGGGTGGGCCGGTGGGGCGTTGCTGGCCGGGGTGCTGGTGCTCGGCTACGCGGTCACCAGGCTGCGTCGGATCCGGACGGTGGTTGTGGCGGTCGCGGTCGGCGCGGTGGTGGTGGTCGTGCCGGTGAGCGTGATCTCGCCGGGTTGGCCGGCGTCCGGCTGGTCGGTGGTGGCGTGCGACGTCGGACAGGGCGACGCGGTGGTCCTCGCCACCGCCGAGCGCGACCGGGCGGTGCTGGTCGATACAGGGCCGGACCCGGTGCCGGTGCTGTCCTGCCTGCGGCGGCTCGGGGTGCGGCGCATCCCGTTGGTGGTGCTCAGCCACCTGCACGCCGATCACGTCGGCGGGTTGGCGGCGGTGTTGGCGGATCGAGGAGTGGGTGCGGTGGCGGTCGGGCCGTCGCGGCAGCCGGAGTGGGCTTGGGAGGAGGTGCGGGAACGGGCGCGGACGGCGGGGGTCCGCGTGGTCGAGCTGGACGCCGGGCAGCGGTTGAGCTGGCCGGGCCTGGACCTCGACGTGCTGGGTCCGCGCACGGATCCGGCGGACGGGACGAAGACGAACACGGCGGTCAACGACGCGTCGCTGGTCCTGCGGGCCTCCACCGCGGCCGGGCGGGTGCTGTTGACCGGGGACATCGAGTTGGCCGGGCAGGCGGACCTGCTCGGCGGGCACGTCGACTTGCGAGCCGACGTGTTGAAGGTGCCGCATCACGGATCGAGGTACTCGTCACCGGCGTTCCTCACCGCGGTCCGGCCGCGGATCGCCTTGGTGAGCGTCGGCGCGGGCAACCGCTACGGCCACCCCAGCGGGGTGCTGGTCGACGCGTTGACGAGGCACGGCGCGCTGGTGTTGCGCACAGATCGCGACGGCGACACCGCCGTCCTGGCCGGCCCGCACGGGCCACGGGTCGCCCGCAGGGGTGGCGACCCATCCGATCACGGACAAGGGGAGAACGATGAGGAACAACGACGTCTGGATCCGACTGCACTCGGGCTGGGTGCGGCAGGGCGGCAACCGGGCGGTGGCCTGGGCGCTGTGGCAGCCCGGCTACACCGCCGAACCGTGGCCACGAGACGAACTGCGGCCGGCCTTCACGTATTACGTGTGCGAGGACCTGCGTGGTGGCGACCGGGGCATCGTGGCCCGGGCCACCGTCACCGGCGTCATCCGGATGGCACAGGTGCCCGCCGCCGACACCGCCTACCGGCTGATCTCCGACGCCCTGTTCGACGCCGACCTCGCCATACCGCCGGAGGAATGGCACGCCGAGCGCTACAACCAGGAGAAGGCGAAACGCCCGTGGCCCCAGATGCTGACCGCTTGGCGGGTCGTCACCGAACAAGTCGGACCGCACGTCCTGCCGGAGCTGGCCGCGTTCCCTCGAACCGGCTGGCTGCGCTCCTCCAGGATCGCGCTGTGACCGCGGATCGCCCTGTGACCGCGGCACCGCCGGACTTACCGGGGCCGGGTCGATGACCAGGCCCCGGTCTGCCGAGCGCAGTGCCGGCCGCGTTGCTGCCGGGCTCAGTCCTGGAGTGCCTTCAGCACGGCCTCCGCCGACGGCGGGACGTTGGCCCTCGGGCCGACCCGGTCGCCGAGGGCGTCCAGCGTCTTGAGGCCGTCACCGGTGATCAGCAGGACGGTCTCGCCGTCCGGGTCGAGTTGGCCGGTCTCGATGAGCTTCTTCGCGGTCGCCACGGTGACGCCGCCGGCGGTCTCCGCGAAGATGCCCTCGGTCTTGGCCAGCAGGCGGATGCCCTCGACGACCTCTTCGTCGGTGACGTCCTCGATCGCGCCGTTGGTGCGGCGGACGGCGTCCAGCACGTAGGGGCCGTCGGCCGGCGCGCCGATCGCCAGCGACCGGGCGATGGTGTCCGGGCGGACCGGGGTGACCACGTCGAGGCCGGACTTGAAAGCGGCCGAGACGGGGGAGCAGCCGGTCGCCTGGGCGCCGAACACCCGGTACGGGGTCTCCTCGACCAGGCCGAGGCTGCCGAACTCGCGGAACGCCTTGTCGACCTTGGTCAGCTGGGAGCCGGACGCGATGGGCACCACGATCTGGTCGGGCAGCCGCCAGCCGAGCTGTTCGGCGACCTCGTAGCCCAGCGTCTTGGAGCCCTCGGCGTAGTAGGGCCGGACGTTGACGTTGACGAACGCCCAGTCCTCGTGCTCGGCGGCCAGTTCCTGGGCCAGCCGGTTCACGTCGTCGTAGTTGCCGTCGACGGTGATCAGGTCGCCGCCGTAGACGGCCGTCATCAGGATCTTCGCCCGCTCCAGAGAGGAGGGCACCAGGACCACCGACTGCCAGCCGGCACGGGCCGCCGCGGCGGCGACGGCGTTGGCCAGGTTGCCGGTGGACGGGCAGGCCAGCACCTTGAAGCCGAGTTCGCGGGCGGCGGCGAGGGCTACGCCGACGACGCGGTCCTTGAACGAGTGGGTCGGGTTGCCGGTGTCGTCCTTCACCCACACCTTGCGCACACCGAGGGCCTTGGCGAGGCGGTCGGCCTCGACCAGGCGGGTGCCGCCGGGGTCGGTGTTGGGGTGTGACCGCACGTCGGACGGCACGGGCAGCAGGCCGCGGTACCGCCAGATCGAGCGGGGGCCGGCTTCGATGTCCTCACGACGGACCCGGCCGAAGTCGTAGGCCACTTCCAGCGGCCCGAAACACTCCATACAGGCGTACTCGGGGGCGAGCGGCGTCTCGTGCCCGCATTCACGGCACGACAGTGCCCGAGCCGGACCGAGGTCGAAGGAGGTGGTGGCCGAAGGCACACTCACAGCAGTCATCGCGAGGTATCTCCTCATCTTTCCCGCGTCGCGGGTCGGAATTGGCACCGTGATTGCCGGCGCGCGCTGTGAAGCGCACGCTGAACAACGGGTTGCCGGGGCTTCTTCGGGCCGATCCCTCTGCCCCTCTGGATGAGCGGTATTCAGTTGTGGCTTCAAACTACGGCACGATCCCGACCCTCAGCCAGACACGTCCACCATCCGGACGCCCGTGGCGCGTGGGAGGATCGCGCCGTGAGTTCGCCCGCTGACACGCCCGACGCTGTGCACCTGATCGTCGGCGAGGAGGAGTTGCTGGTCGAGCGCGCTGTGCGCGGCGCGTTGGACGCCGCACGCGAAGCCGACTCGCAGGCCGACCTGACCCGCGTCCGCGTGACCGATCTCACCGTGCCTGAGCTGGCCGAACTGGTGAGCCCGTCACTGTTCGCCGAAGGCCGGGTGATCGCGCTGGAGGCGGCGCAGGAAATCGGCAAGGAGATCGCCGACGCGGTGGTCGCCTACGCCAAGGCGCCGGCGGACGGCGTGACGGTGGTCGTCATCCACACCGGCGGCGGGCGCAGCAAGGTGGCCAAGGACCTGCCCGCGGCGCTGCGCAAGGCCGGTGCCAGGGTGACCGAGTGCCCCAAGATCACCAAGGCCGCGGACCGCGAGGCGTTCGTGCGCCACGAGATCCGGTCGGCGGGTGGCAAGGCCGATCCGGAGGCCGTGGCGGTGCTGATCGAGGCGGTCGGGTCGGACCTGCGCGAGCTGGCGGCGGCGTCGTCGCAGCTCGTCGCCGACACCGGCGGCAAGGTCGACGCCGAGGCGGTCCGCCGCTACCACCGCGGCCGGGCCGAGGTGACGGGGTTCGCGGTCGCGGAGAAGGCCGTGATGGGTGACCGGGCCGGTGCGCTGGAGGCACTGCGGTGGGCGATGCAGCTCGGCGTGCCGCACGTGCTGGTCGCCGACGCGCTGGCCGACGCGGTGCGCACGGTCGCGCGGGTGTCCGCGGTGGGCCGGGGTGACCCGTTCAAGCTGGCGGGCGAGCTCGGCATGCCGCCGTGGAAGGTGAAGAAGGCCCAGGGCCAGTCGCGTGGCTGGGACGACCCGGGGCTCGCGGCGGCGATGACGGTCGTCGCCGATCTGAACGCCGATGTGAAGGGTGTCGCGGCCGATTCCGGCTATGCCCTGGAGCGCGCGGTGTTGAAGATCGTCGCCGCGCACGGCAAGCGCTAGCAAGGACGCACGCTGGGTGCTGGTAACCGCGCAGGGGAAGCGCTAGCAACGGCGCGCGCTGGGCGCGGGCTACGGCGCACGCTAGGCGCTGGCCACGGTGCACGCGAGGTGCCGCAACAACGTCGGCAACAACACAGACAACGCAGAAGCGCCGCCCACCACGTGCGGGGGAGCGGCGCTTCTGGGTGAAGAAGAACCAGATCAGATCTGGTTGGCGCGACGGGCGAGCGCCGACTTCTTGTTGGCGGCCTGGTTGGCGTGGATGACGCCCTTGGAGACGGCCTTGTCGAGCTTGCGGGAAGCCTCCTGCACCAGCGCGGTGGCCTTCTCCTTGTCACCGGCCTCGGCGGCCTCACGGAACTTGCGGATCGCGGTCTTGAGCGACGACTTGACGGCCTTGTTGCGCAGGCGCGCCTTCTCGTTGGTCTTGATCCGCTTCAGCTGGGACTTGATGTTCGCCACGCGAAAGCCACCTTTTCCTCGGTCTCGGAGTCGTACCGCGCTTGTCACCGGCTCCGCCCCACGAAGGGGCGGTTTTCCTCCACAGCGGAATGCCGCGCGGGTACGGCCGAGAAGGATATCAGGGCAGCTCACCGCACGGTGAACCGAGCCCTCTCACCGCACCGTGAACCGACACTGTGAACAGAGACCGGAGCCGAGCCGAGCCTCACCGCACCGTGGGCCGGGCCTCACCGCACCGTGAACCGGGCCTTTCCGTCGCCGACCACGACCTCGTACGCGCCCTTGGCCACCTCGGGCTTCCCACCGCCGTCCATGTCACCGGCGGTTACCGCGAGGCGCTTCACGTCGAACGTCACGTCGACCGTCCGCTCCTCACCGGCCTTCAGCTCGACCCGGGTGAACGCGACCAGGCGCTGCTGCGGCGTCAGGACCTTGCTCACCGGCTGGTGCACGTACACCGGCACGACGAGCGTCCCGTCCCGCGAACCGGTGTTGGCCACCTTCACCGACACCTTCACCTTGTCGTCCCGGCCCACCTCCGCAGACTTCAAGGTCGGCGTCGACGTGGTGAACGTCGTGTACGAGAGGCCGTGTCCGAACGCGAATGCCGGGTCGTACCCCGAGCCCGGAGCCGCGTTCGCGCCCCGCACCTGGTCGTACGAGAACGGCTGGTCGCCGACCGACTTCGGCCACGACACCGGCAGCTTCCCGCTCGGGTTCACCGCGCCGAACAGCACGTCGGCGATGGCAGCGCCACCCTCGGTCCCCGGCAGCCAGCCCGCGACCAGCGCGGGAGCGTCCGCGACCGTGCCGAGCACCTGCGGACGGCCGGTCAGCAGCACGACCACGACCGGCTTGCCGGTCGCCCGCACCGCGTCCACCAGACCCTGCTGCGCGGCGGTGAGGGCGGGCTCCTCGGTGTCCGCCTCACCCTCGGCGCCGGGGTCCTCGCCCAGCACCACGACCACCGCGTCGGCGTCCCCGGCCTGTGCGACCGCCTCGGCCTGCGTGGGCGCGCTGACCACGTTGGCGGACGGCGCGGCGGCCTTGATGCCCTGCAACACCGTCACGGTCGGCGGCATCGGCGACCACTCGGGCACGCCCTGCCAGCCGACGGTCCAGCCGCCGAGCTGCCTGGCCGCTGAATCCGCCGTGTCACCGGTCACCACGAGCTTGCCCACGCTGGACGACAGGGGCAGCACGCCGCCCTCGTTGCGCAGCAGCACCGCGCTCTCCGCCGCAGCCTGACGAGCCAGCGCGCGGTCGGCGCCGTTCACGATCGCGTCGGCCTTCTCCGGGTCGACGTACGGCTTCTCGAACAGGCCCAGCTCGAACTTGAGCTTCAGGATCCGCCGCACGGCCTGGTCGATCCGCTTCCCGCTGACGGCACCGCTGCGCACGCTCGCGAGCAGCCCGGACGTGAACTCGGCCGCGTTGGACGGCTCCATCGCCATGTCCACACCGGCGTTCACGGCCATCGCGATGGCCTCCTGGTAGTCCGCCGCCACGTGGTAGCGGTCGACCAGGAACCGGATGTCCTCCCAGTCGGTGATCGCCACGCCGCGGAAGCCCATCCGCTCGCGCAACTGGGTCGTGAGCAGGTACTTCGACGCGTGCGCCGGCACACCGTTCACCGCACCGGAATTGATCATCACGGTGCCGACGCCGGCGTCGAACTGCGGCTGGAACGCGGGCAGCACGGTGTCCTGGAGGTACCGGATCGGCAGCTGGGCGGGCGCGCGGTCGTGCCCGTTGAACGGCTCCGAGTACCCCGCGAAGTGCTTGGCGGTCGCGGTGAGCTTCGCGGTGCCGTCGGTCGGATCGCTCTGCTGCCCGCGCACGTTCGCCGCCGCCAACGCGCCGGCCAGCACCGGGTCCTCGCTGTACGTCTCGTAGTAGCGGCCCCACCGGGTGTCACGCGCGATGTCGGACACCGGCGCGAAGTTCCAGAACACGCCGGTGGCGCGCATGGCCCGCCCGGTCGACTCGCCCAGCCGCTGCTGCAACTCCGGGTTCCACGTCGCGCCGAGGCCGATCTGGTGCGGGAACATCGTGGCGCTGAGCACGTTCGAGTGGCCGTGCACGCCGTCCGCGCCGTAGATCAGCGGGATCGGCAGCCGGCTGTGGTCCATCGCGTACTTCTGGATGGCGTTGGTCATCTCGGCCCACGCGCGCGGCGTGTTCGGGTTCGGCGCGTCACCGCCGCCGGACAGGATCGAGCCGACCTTCGCGTCCTCCAGGACGGCCTTCATGCAGTCCTCGCGCAGCGGACCGGGGTTCCACTCGCAGTTGCCGCGCAGCTTGCCGAGCCGGATCTGCGTCATCTGGCCGACCTTCTCCTCCAGCGTCATGCGCCTGAGGAGGTCGTCGACCCGCCGGTCGACCGGTGCGCGTGCGTCCAGGTACGCCTGTCCCGCGGGTTCGATGATGCCGCTGGCCTGCGCTCCGGTGACGAGCAGGGCGAGCGCGGCCAACGCGGCCACCGCCGTGCGTTTGCGGGATCTCAACACCGAGAACCTCCAGGAATGGATCAGAGAGAGCCGGAAAACACCCTTCCCGCGTGAGGCGGCTCACAACAGGGCTGAATGGCCCATTTGGGAGCGTTCCCACAAGACGAGCCGGTCTCGCTACCAGCGGCGGAAGGTCGACGGGCGAGTAAAGCAGTACGAGCGTCCGGTTAAGCTGTCCGGGTGACCGCCGCACTCGACTGGCCCGGCTTCGGCCAGATCTCGCTCGCCGCGCTGCTGTTCCTCTGCCTCGCCGCCGTCCTGGCCGGCGCGGTCGACGCGGTGGTGGGCGGTGGCGGCCTCATCCAGCTGCCCGCGCTGCTGCTGATCGCGCCCGGCGGCCAGCCGCTGTACGCGTTGGCCACGAACAAGATCGCGTCGGTGGTCGGCACGGCCGCCGCGGTGCGCACGTACGCGCGGCAGACCACGATCGACTGGTGGTCGGCGCTGCCGATGGCGTCGGCGGCGTTCGTCGGAGCGGTGGGCGGTGCCGCGTTCGCGGGAGCGTTGGCGCCCGGTGTGCTGAACGGTGTGGTGCTCGTCGCGCTGGTCGGTGTCGGCCTCTACACGTGGCGCAAGCCCGAACTGGGCGCGGCCGAGACGCCGAGGTTCGCGCGCGTCGCGCAGATCGCCCTGATGGCCCTGGGTGGCGCGCTGATCGGCTTCTACGACGGCCTGGCCGGGCCGGGCACCGGCACGTTCCTGGTGTTCCTGCTGGTGGGCTTGGTCGGGTTCGCGTTCCTGCGCGCCTCGGCCACCGCCAAGATCGTGAACGTGGCGACAAATCTGGGCGCCCTGCTGTACTTCATCCCGGCCGGGAAGGTGTTGTGGGGCTTGGGACTGGTGCTGGCGCTGTGCAACGTGACGGGCGCGGTGTTCGGGGCACGTCTGGCGGTACGGCGCGGCTCGGCGTTCGTGCGCCGGGTGTTCCTCACCGTCGTGATCGCGCTGGTGGTCAGTCTGGGGTGGAAGGCGGCGATTGGATGATCCGGAACGTCGCGCCCATCGGGTCGCCGACCGTGGTGAACCGTCCGAACCGGGACTCGACCACGTCGCCGACCGTGACGCCGCCCAACTCGCGCACCCGCTCGGCCGTCGCGTCGGCGTCGGACACGGAGAAGTACGTCATCCAGTGCGGCGGGATCTCGGCCGGGATCTCGTTCGCCATCCCGAACACGCCCGCCACCGCGCGGCCGTCGACCTGGAACTGCGTGTACGGGAAGTCCGGCAACGGGTCCAGCTCCACCCCGAACACCTGCTGGTAGAACTCCGCCGCGCCGAACGGGTCACGGGTGGCCAACTCGTTCCACACCACCGAGCCCGGCTCGTTCACCACGTACGCGCCGATGTGCGTGCCCGCTTCCCAGAGCCCGAACGCCGCCCCGAACGGGTCCACGGCGATCGCCCCGCGCCCCGGGCCGCCGGTGTCGTACTCCGGCACGAGCACCTTGCCGCCGTTGGCGTTGAGCAGCTCGACCGACTCGTCCAGGTCGTCGGTGGCCAGGTACGTCGTCCACACCACGGGGAACATCACGTCCGGCGGCATCTCGCCGAACCCGGCCACCGGCAGCCCTCGCACCAAGGCCATCGTGTAGTACCCGGTCTCCGGCCCGCCGACCTCGAAGTCCCAGCCGAACAGGTCGCCGTAGAAGTCCATGGTGGCCTGGCGGTCGGTGGTCATCATGTCCACCCAGGCCGGTGTGCCGGGGGTGTACGGGGAGTTCAGCTCGCTCACCTCGCCTACGGTCGCATCGGCAGCCACGGCCCGCGAGTTGATCACTCGAACGTGTGGCTCAAGGTGAGTGCTCCCGCCGGCCGATCCAACCAAGGTGAAGAACCTGTGGTTGGAGTTCAAGGGCTTCGCCCTGGGCGGCAACATGTTCGACCTGGCGCTGGGCTTCATCATCGGCACGGCGTTCGCCGCGCTGGTCGAGAGCCTCGCGGGCAACGTGCTCATGCAGCTGGTCGCGGCGATCTTCGGCCAGCCGGACTTCGGCGGCTTCGTGTTCACGGTCAACAACGCCGAGATCCGCTACGGCTCATTCCTGACCGAGTTGCTGAACTTCCTGCTGCTCGGCCTGGTGCTGTTCGGGCTGGTGAAGCTGATGAAGATGGCCAAGCTCGGGAACTTCCGCGCGCAGGGCTCACGCGAGTGCCCGCACTGCAAGGAGTTCATCGCGGTGGACGCCGACAAGTGCAAGTGGTGCACCGCCGACGTCCACCCGGCGGTGGTGGACGACGAGGAAGGCGCGTCGCCCGCCCGCTAGGCGGTGTTGCGAAAGCCCGTGTTGCGAAAGCCCGTGTTCGCGCGGGACTTCCGACACACCACCTAGTCGCTCTTGCGCGGCCGACCGCGCCGGGGTTGGTCGGCGGCCCCGGAGGGCAGCCGACCGGCTTCGGCGAGCGCTCGGCGCAGCAGGAACTCGATCTGCGCGTTCGTGCTGCGCAGCTCGTCGTTCGCCCACCTCGTCAGCGCGTCGTGCACCGCCGGGTCGAGGCGCAGCAGGACGCTCTTGCGCTCGGCCACCTCAGGTGTACAACGACCCGGCGTTGACCACGGGCTGGGTGGATCGGTCGCCGCACAGCACGACCAGCAGGTTGGACACCATCGCCGCCTTGCGCTCCTCGTCCAGTTCCACCACGTTCTCCTCGGCGAGCTTGGCCAGCGCCAGCTGCACCATGCCGACCGCCCCCTCCACGATCCGCGACCGCGCCGCGACCACCGCGCCCGCCTGCTGGCGTTGCAGCATCGCCTGCGCGATCTCCGGAGCGTAGGCCAGGTGCGTGAGCCGGGATTCGATCACCTTCACCCCCGCCGCCTGCACCCTGGCCGCGATCTCCACGGACAGCGTCTCGGTGATCTCGTCCGCGTTCTCCCGCAGAGAGAGCCCGGTCTCCTCGTGGTTGTCGTACGGGTAGCTGGTGGCGATGTGCCGCACGGCGGTCTCGGTCTGGATGGCGACGAACCGGACGAAGTCGTCCACCTCGAACTTGGCCCGCGCGGTGTCCTCGACCTGCCACACCACCACGGCGGCGATCTCGATCGGGTTGCCGTCCGCGTCGTTGACCTTCATGGTCGCGGTCTCGTGGTTGCGGATCCGGGTCGACACCTTCACCTTCGTGGTGAACGGGTTCGCCCAGCGCAGGCCGTCCTGGCGGACCGTGCCGGTGTAGCGGCCGGCGAACTGGAGCACCCGCGACTCGCCCGGCGCGACGGTGAACAGCCCGCCCGCCACGAGGGAGCTGCCCGCGATCAACAGCGCGCCGCCCACGATCGCCGGGATGCTCGGCCCGTCGTCACCGGGGATCGAGCCGAGCACGAGCACCGCCACGCCCGCCAGCAGCACGACCACCGCGCCGCCGAGCACCCCCCACCCGGACACCTCCCGTGCTTCCTTCTCCCGGACCACCGGGACCGGCATCTGCACCGCAACATCCGTGACGTCCATGTTCCACCCCTCGAAGTCATATCTCGTGCTTAGCAAAGTGATATCACTTTTTGGGCCGCGACGGCAAACCGCCGGCGATACGAGGACCGAAGTTGTCCGCAATCGGTCTTACTGTGGTCGCATGACCCCGGTACTGAGCCGACGCGCCCTCGGGCGGGCCACCCTGGCCCGTCAGTTTCTGCTGGCCCGCACGGACCGGAGCGTGCCGGAGGTCGTCACGCACCTCGTCGGCTTGCAGGCCCAGACCCCGCACACCTGGTACACCGGCCTGTGGTCGCGCGTCGCCGGGTTCACCCCGGGCCTGGCCGCCGACCTGCTCGTGAGCCGTGAGCTCGTGCGGATCGCCGTGATGCGCACCACGATCCACCTGGTCACCGCCGAGGACGCTCTGAAGCTGCGTCCGGTGGTCCAATCCGTGCTCGAACGGGACGTGTTCCGCAACTTCACCCACGGCCGTGACCTGCAAGGTCTGGACGTGGACGCCGTGGTGGCCGCCGGGCGCGCGCTGCTGGCCGAGAAGCCGCGCACCAACAAGGAGTTGGGCGCCCTGCTGCACGAGCGGTGGCCGGACCGCACGCCGACCGCGCTCGCCTACGCGATCCGCTGCCTGGTGCCGCTGGTGCAGGTGCCGCCGCGCGGGGTGTGGGGTCGCAGCGGCGCCATCGCGCACACGAGCGTCGAGGCGTGGCTGGGCGAGTCGGTGGCGGACGAGCCTTCGGTGGACGACATGGTGCTGCGCTACCTGGCCGCGTTCGGGCCCGCGACGGTGAAGGACGTGCAGACGTGGTGCGGCCTGACCAGGCTGCGCGAGGTGGTCGAGCGGCTGCCCCTGCTGCGGCTGCGGGACGAGGACGGGCAGGAGCTGTTCGACCTGCCCGACGCGCCCCGGCCGGAAGAGGACGTGCCCGCGCCGGCGCGGTTCCTCTACGACTTCGACAACATCCTGCTCTCGCACGCCGACAGGCGTCGGGTCGTCACCGCTGACGTGCGGGCGCAGAACTACGACCCGCACGGTCCCGTGCCGCAGTTCTTCCTGGTCGACGGCGCCACGGCCGGTGATTGGAAGCTGCACCGCACCAAGGAGGTCGCCACGCTGGAGCTGCGGCCGTTCGGTAAATTGTCCACAATGGACGAGGTGGAGCGGGAAGGCGGGCGGTTGCTGGCGTTCCTCGCGCCGGACGTGCCGAAGCACGAAGTCCGGACAACCTCACCGGCCGTGCCGCGTCCCTGAACGCATGGGGACGATCACCGTGCGCCCGCCACGCGCAGAGGACCGGGGACCGCTCGTCGAGGTGCACGTCAAGGCCCGGCGCAGCTACTACGAAGGCCACCTGCCCGAGGCGGAGCTGGTCGAGTGGGAGGAGGCGGCGCGGGCCAAGGGCTACCACTTCGACAAGCCCGGCCCGGTGTGGCTGTGCGCCGAGCTGGACGGCGAGTTCGCCGGGTTCGCGCTGGTCACGCCGGACGGCGAGCTGTGGCAGCTCCAGGTCGACCCGGCGCGGTGGGGCAACGGCGTCGGCCTCTCGCTGCACGATGCCGCCATGGACGCCCTGCGCGACCTCGGCGTCACGACCGCGCGCCTCGACGTGTTCGTGGAGAACCGGCGCGCGATCCGCTTCTACACCGCCAGGGGCTGGCGTGAGACCGGCCGCGAGGAGACGCACGTGCGAATGGCACTCGACCTTGAGGACGTGCGCTCAACCTGAACGACGTGCGCCCGGCCTGAACGTGCGCTCAACCTGAACGTGTGATCGCCTGGACGGCGTGGAGATCCTGAGCAGCCGAGTCCTCGTCCGCTCCCGCGACCCCGAGCGCGTCCGGGCCTTCTACCGGGACGTGCTCGGCCTCGCCGTCTACCGCGAGTTCCCCGGCGGCACGGTGTTCTTCCTCGGCCAGGGATTCCTGGAGGTCTCCGGGACCACGACCGAGGAGCCCACCGACGCCACGCAGCTGTGGATGCAGGTGCGTGACGTCGCGCAAGCCGCCGAAGAGCTCGCCGAGCACGTCGTCCGGCCCGCCCGGCGCGAACCGTGGGGCCTGGACGAGCTGTGGATCACCGACCCGGACGGCCGGCGGATCGTGCTGGTCGGGATCCCGGCCGACCACCCGCTACGCCGGGACGTCCGCGAGTAGCTGGACCGACGGCCCCACCACACCGCCGTACTGCTGCAACGACGTGCGCACGCCCGTGAAGCCGGCCGCCTCCGCCTCCTTGATCAGGTCGTACTCGGAGGTGTCCAGCACCCGCCGGTGCACCGACACGACCAGCCGACCGCCCGGCCGCAGCACCCGGACCAGCTCGTGGAACGCGGCCGGCCGGTTGCCCCACAGCTGGAGGTTGTTCACCGAGATCACCACGTCCACGGAGTCCTCGGGCTGCCCGGTCCGCGTCGCCGCGCCCTCCCGCAACTCCACCCGACCGGACACGATCAGCTCGGCACACCGCTCGCGCGCCTCGTCCAGCATGACCTGCGACGGGTCGACGCCGATCGCCTTCAACGCGCGTTCACCGGCCAGCTTCAGCCCCACTCCCGGACCGGGGCCGAGCACCAGCACGACCTCCTCGGCCGTCGGCGCCGCCAGGTCCGTGACGTGCTCCTCGACCTTCGCGTTCAGCACGGCCATCACCCGGCCGCCCAGCTCGCCGACCTTGCCGCGCGGGTGGCCGAACGCCGCGTCCAACGCCTTCATCAGGTTGTTCGCCATGACTCCAGGGTCGCCAGGAAGGCGGGTGATCGCATCGGGGATCGCCCCGAGACGGGTTCGGGGAGCGTCCCCGGATGTTTCGGGGGTGTTTCTGTCCTGGACTTCCGCTCTCCGGGGTAGTGCGCTTGGGGCATTCGCGAGGTCAGTATGTGGACCATGACGCACAGCCGAGCACGCACGTCAGGACTGCGCCGAACCCCGGCCCGCGCCGTCGCGCGCCTCGGCGAGCTGTTCGACGGCTACCTGGACCCGGGCCGCCCGCACGCCGGCGCCTACGACGAGATGTTCGGCGCGGACGCCTCGGTCCGTTCCGCGTACCGGGCGCTGTACGACTCGATCGCGCCGTCCAGGGTGGCCGAGCTGACCGCTCGGTCCGAGGCGCTGGACCGGGCGTTCGTCGACCAGGGCATCACGTTCTCGCTCTCCGGCCAGGAACGGCCGTTCCCGCTGGACCTCATCCCCAGGGTGCTCACCGCGGCGGAGTGGTCGAAGCTCGAACGCGGCATCGTCCAGCGGGTCCGGGCGCTGGAGATGTTCCTCGCCGACATCTACGGCGACGCCCAGATCGTGCGCGACGGCGTGCTGCCGCGCCGGCTGATCACCTCCTGCGAGCACTTCCACCGGGAAGCGGCGCTGATCAACCCGCCGAACGGGGTGCGGCTGCACGTCTCGGGCGTCGACCTGGTGCGTGACGAGGCGGGCACGTTCCGCGTCCTGGAGGACAACCTCCGCTGCCCGTCCGGCGTGTCGTACGTGATGGAGAACCGGCGCACTATGGCGCGGGTGTTCCCGGACCTGTTCGCCCGGCACCGGGTGCGGTCCGTCGGCGACTACGCCGTGCACCTGCTGCGTGCGCTCCGCAACGCCGCCGCGCCCAACGCCGCCGATCCGAACGTCGTCGTGCTCACGCCGGGCGTGGCCAACTCGGCCTACTTCGAGCACTCGCTGCTGGCCCGCCAGATGGGCGTGGAGCTGGTCGAGGGCCGGGACCTGTTCTGCCGCGACAACCTCGTCTACCTGCGCACCACCGAGGGCGAACGGCAGGTCGACGTCATCTACCGGCGCATCGACGACGACTTCCTGGACCCGGTCCACTTCCGCCCGGACTCGGTGCTCGGCGTCGCGGGCCTGCTCAACGCGGCCCGCGCGGGCAACGTCGTGATCGCCAACGCGGTCGGCAACGGCGTGGCCGACGACAAGCTCGTCTACACCTACCTGCCCGAGATCGTGCAGTACTACCTGGGCGAGAAGCCGCTCCTGCCCAACGTGGACACGTTCCGCTGCTGGCTGCCCGAGGAGTGCGCGCACGTGCTCGACCACCTGGACGAGTTGGTGGTCAAGCCGGTGGAGGGCTCCGGCGGCTACGGCATCGTGTTCGGCCCGCAGGCGTCCACGCGCGAGCTGAACGGGCTGCGCCGGACCATCAAGGCCAACCCGCGCGGCTGGATCGCGCAGCCCGTCGTGCAGCTGTCCACCGTGCCGACCAAGGTGGGTGACCGGCTCGCGCCCCGGCACGTCGACCTGCGGCCGTTCGCGGTGAACGACGGCAACTCGATCTTCGTGCTGCCCGGTGGCCTGACCAGGGTCGCGCTGCCCGAGGGCAGCCTGATCGTGAACTCGTCCCAGGGCGGCGGCTCGAAGGACACGTGGGTGCTCGCGCCCCGCTCGTCCACGGTCGACCGCGAGCTGGCCGAGCCGGGGCTGGCGATGTCCGCCGTGGATTCGCCCGCCGCCGAGCAAGGGCCGGAGCTGACCACGTCCCAGCAGCAACAACAGCAGCAACAAGAGGGGGCGTGATGCTGGCTCGCAACGCGGAATCCCTGTACTGGATCGGCCGGTACGTCGAACGCGCGGACGATACGGCGCGAATCCTGGACGTCTCGGTGCACCAACTGCTGGAGGACGCCACGGTCGACCCGGACGCCACCAGCCGCCAACTGCTCGCCGTGCTCGGCATCGACGCTCCTCAGGACGCCTCGTTCGACGTGTGGTCGCTCACCGAGCTGGTCGCGTACTCGTCCGACCACGCCGGTTCCATCGTCGCGTCCATCAACAGCGCCCGGGAGAACACGCGTGGAGCGCGCGAGGTGGTCTCCACCGAGATGTGGGAATGCCTCAACGCGATGTACAACGCGGTCGAGGAGCGGCAGACGTACGCGCGGGCCATGGGTCCGCACGCGTTCTTCGCGTTCGTGGAGGAGCGTGCGGCGATGTTCGCCGGGCTGGCCGACTCCACCATGAGCCGCGACGACGGGTGGCGGTTCCTGGTGCTCGGCCGGTCCGTCGAGCGGGTGGACATGATCGTGCGGCTGCTGCTGTCCCGCGTCGGTGACAAGGCGTCGTCGCCGGGCTGGGTCACCGTGCTGCGGTCGGCCGGCGCGCACGACACGTACCTGCGCACGTACCGAGGTGCGATGGACGCCTCGCGGGTGGTGCAGTTCCTGCTACTGGACCGGCTGTTCCCGCGTTCGGTGTTCCACGCCCTGCGGCAGGCCGAGGCGTGCCTGGAGCAGTTGGACCACCAGCCGCACGTGCGCGTCGGGGCACGGGCCGAGGCGTTGCGGCTGCTCGGCCGGGCGCGCAGCGACCTGGAGTTCCTCCGCCCGCACGACCTGCTGGACGACCTGCCACGTCGGCTCAAGGCGTTGCAGACGACCGTGCGTGACGTCGGCGAGGCGGTCTCGCAGCAGTACTTCCACACCGCGCCCTGGGTCGCCTGGACGAACGCCGAGGTGGTCTGACATGTCGTGGCGGGTGCGGATCGTGCACACCACCGGGTACCGGTACGAGCTGCCGGTGACCCAGTCCTACAACGAGGCGCGGATGACGCCGCGGGCCGACCGGCGGCAGAACGTGGTGGTCAGCCGGGTGGAGACGACGCCAGCGACGCGCGCCTACCGGTACACCGACTACTGGGGGACCGAGGTCACGTCGTTCGACCTGCACGCGCCGCACGTGGAGCTGAAGGTCGTGGCGTCGTCGGTGGTGGAGACCGGTCCGGAGGAGGAGCCGGTGCGGACGGCGTCGTGGACCGACCTGCGCGCGGACTCGCTGCTCGACCGGTACACCGAGTTCCTGAACTGGACCGGGTACGTGCCGAGGGACCGTGAGCTGGCCGCCGTGGCGCGCGGGCTCAAGCGGGGGCTCGGCCCGGCGGACGCGGTGCTGGCCGCGTCGAACTGGGCGCACGACCAGCTGACCTACCGGACCGGCGCCACCGGCGTGCACAGCTCGGCCACCGACGCGTGGCAGGCCCGGGAGGGCGTCTGCCAGGACTTCGCGCACGTCACGCTGGTGCTGCTGCGCGCGATGGGCATCCCGGCGCGGTACGTGTCCGGGTACCTGCACACCAAGCCGAACGGCGCCGTGCGGGAGACCGTGCGCGGCGAGAGCCACGCGTGGATCGAGGCGTGGACCGGCGGCTGGTGGGGCTACGACCCGACCAACGCCGTGCCGGTCGGGCCGCGGCACATCTGGGTCGCGCACGGCCGTGACTACGCCGACGTCGCGCCGTTGAAGGGCATCTACTCGGGCGGCCCGTCGTCGGCGTTGGACGTCACGGTGGAGGTGACGCGGCTGGCCTGACGCCTAACGCCAGCCGAGCTGTCGCAGCCTGTCCACGACCAGCGAGAACCGCTCCGGTTCCAGCACGGAGCCCTCGCGCCGGATGTCGTCCTCGTCCAGCTCGAACACCCGGTCCAAGCGCACGTAGGAGTGCCTGCCGTCCCGGTCCCAGCGGCCCGAGCCCAGGTCGAGGCAGTCGTCCACCTCGTGCCGGTCGGGCGTCCTGCTGGTCATCATCAGGGCGAGCAGCGCGCGCCGGTGCCTGCCGACGACCAGCAGCGGCCGGTCCTTGCCGCGGTCCGGGTCCTCCTCGAAGGGGACCCAGGCCCACACCACCTCGCCCGGATCGGCCAGGCCGTCCAGGTCGGGGGAGTACTCCAGGGTGGCCGCCACCGCGGCCGTGTGGACCTCGCGCACCGCGCCCCTGACCGGGCGGGCATCCTCACCGTTCGCGTACACGGCGTGCAGCTTATGGCCTCGGTCACGCCCGTGTGGAACGCCACGACGGCCCGACGTGAGATGCTGTGCCTAGTTGAAATGGGCCCCCGCCCTTTGCCTAGTTGACATGGGCCCCCGTCCTTCGTGTGCGAGGAACCTGAGTGACCACGTTCGCCGACCAGACGTTCACGCCTCCGGAGCTCATCCGGAACTTCTGCATCATCGCCCACATCGACCACGGCAAGTCGACCCTGGCCGATCGCATGTTGCAGCTCACCGGCGTCGTCGACGCGCGGGCGATGCGAGCGCAGTACCTCGACCGCATGGACATCGAGCGCGAACGCGGCATCACCATCAAGGCGCAGAACGTGCGGCTCCCGTGGGTGGCCAACGGCAACAACCACGTCCTCCACATGATCGACACCCCCGGCCACGTCGACTTCACGTACGAGGTCTCGCGGGCGCTGGAGGCGTGCGAGGGCACCGTGCTGCTGGTCGACGCAGCGCAGGGCATCGAGGCGCAGACGCTGGCCAACCTGTACCTGGCGATGGAGAAGGACCTCACCATCATCCCGGTGCTGAACAAGATCGACCTGCCCGCCGCGGACCCGGACAAGTACGCCAAGGAGCTCGCCCACATCGTCGGCTGCGAGCCCGAAGAGGTGCTGCGCGTCTCGGCGAAGACCGGTCTGGGCGTCGGCGCGCTGCTGGACGAGGTCGTCAAGCGCGTCCCGGCCCCCGTCGGCGACGCGGACGCCCCGCCCCGCGCGATGATCTTCGACTCGGTCTACGACACGTACCGCGGCGTGGTGACCTACATCCGGGTGGTGGACGGCAAGATCACCCCGCGCCAGCGGATCCGGATGATGTCCACCAACGCGACCCACGAGCTGCTGGAAGTCGGCATCATCTCGCCCGAGCCGAAGCCGAGCGTCGGCCTGGGCGTCGGCGAGGTGGGCTACCTCATCACCGGCGTGAAGGACGTCCGCCAGTCGAAGGTCGGCGACACCGTCACGGCGGAGAAGCACGGCGCGACGAAGCCGCTGGCCGGCTACCGCGAGCCGCGTCCGATGGTCTACTCCGGGCTGTACCCGGTGGACGGCTCGGACTACCCGATCCTGCGTGAGGCGCTGGACAAGCTCCAGCTCAACGACGCCGCGCTGACGTTCGAGCCGGAGACGTCCGCCGCCCTGGGCTTCGGCTTCCGCTGCGGCTTCCTCGGCCTGCTGCACCTGGAGATCACCCGGGACCGGCTGGAACGCGAGTTCGGCCTGGACCTGATCTCCACCGCGCCGAACGTGGTGTACCGGGTGGTGATGGACGACGGCACCGAGCACGTGGTGACCAACCCGTCCGACTGGCCGGACGGCAAGCGCGCCGAGGTGTACGAGCCGATCACCAAGTGCACGATCATCGCGCCCAGCGACTACATCGGCGCGATCATGGAGCTGTGCCAGACCAAGCGCGGCCAGCTGGGCGGGATGGACTACCTGTCCGAGGACCGCGTCGAGCTGCGCTACACCATGCCGCTCGGTGAGATCATCTTCGACTTCTTCGACGCGCTGAAGTCGCGCACGCGTGGTTACGCGTCGTTGGACTACGAGGAGTCGGGCGAGCAGGACGCCGAGCTGGTGAAGGTCGACATCCTGTTGCAGGGCGAGCCGGTGGACGCTTTCAGCGCGATCGTGCACAAGGACTACGCCTATGCCTATGGCACGAGGATGGCGTCCAAGCTGCGCGAGCTGATTCCGCGGCAGCAGTTCGAGGTGCCGATCCAGGCCGCCGTCGGCGCCCGCGTGATCGCCCGCGAGACGATTCGCGCCATTCGCAAGGACGTGCTGGCGAAGTGCTACGGCGGTGACATCACCCGTAAGCGCAAGCTGTTGGAGAAGCAGAAGGAAGGCAAGAAGCGGATGAAGATGGTGGGCCGGGTCGAGGTCCCCCAGGAAGCCTTCGTCGCGGCCTTGTCGACGGACGACTCCGTCAAGGACAAGGGCAAGAAGTAAGCCCCACCGGCCAAATTCGCGCCGATCGGTACATCTTCGGGTGACCGGTCGGCGCGGAGCCATGTTTGTGGTCGGATCCCTCCGTGACAGTTGGCGAACCAACTGACAGGAGAGATCGCGATGATCCTTGACGACGGCCGTCGCTACGAACTGATCGACGGAATGCTGCACGTCAGCCCGGTGCCTGGTCTTCGGCATCAGACGGCGGTCATGAGGCTCATCGTTCTCTTGGATGCCGCCTGCCCCGACACTCTCCTCGCGCTCCCGGGTCCGCTCGCGGTGAGGCCGTCCGAGTCGTCCGAGGTGCAGCCGGACTTCCTGGTGGCCCACCTCGAGGATTTCACCGAGGAGGCGCTGCCGGTCGCACCGCTGTTGGCGGTCGAGGTGTTGTCGCCGGAAACGGAGCTGTACGACCGCACCCTCAAGAAGGTGTTCTACGAGCGCATCGGCGTGCGCAGTTACTGGATGGTCGATCCCGAGGTGCCGAGCCTGACCGTGTTGGAGTTGGACGCCGAAGGTTGGTACGAGCAGGTGGCCGAGGTCAAACGCGTGGATTCATTCGACGCGACGCTGCCGTTTCCGGTGTGAATCGTGCCCGTCGAACTGCTCGACACGTGGGGGCAGTACGGCCGGAAATGACGGAAGGCCTTCAAGACACCCATGTCCTGAAGGCCCTCTAAAGGGTGCAGCGGCTCAGCTGTGGTTGCGGAGCATGCCGCTCAGCGCGTGGCGGCGGAGGATGGCTTCGATCTCCCGCGCCTCGTGGCTCGGGTGGCGGGCGAGGATCGCCTCCATGTCCATCCGAGCGCTCGGGGTGTTGTAGTCGGCCAGCTCGCGGTTGAGGTCCGCTTCCCGCTTGCGGATCTGTCGCCGGGTGACGAGGTACGTGCGAACGGTCTTCAGAGGGTTGGTCATGTCGCCTTTCGGTGGTCTCTCTGTATCGGTTCACCTACTATGATGCCGCACGTCAGAGGCTTGCGCCGCCAAATCAGGCGTGATCTCCGCCGCAACTGTCACGGCCGTGTTAGAGGCCCGCGCGCCACCCCGCCGCAGACGTCGGCCGGGTAACGGCGAAGCGAAACAGACCTCACCGCGCGAGGATCTCCAACGCCCGCGCGTACTTCGCCCGCAGCCGGTCCTGGGTAGCCGGGTCGAGCAGCGCCAGCCGTGCCGGTGACGTGTTGTCGGCGATGTCCGCCCGCTTCACCTCCACCGCGACCGGGTCGGCCCGCACCCGCGCCAGGTAATCCTCCTGGCCCTCACCGTCCCGGTGGCTCAACGCGAGCACGGTCGCCACCACCTCCGGCGGGCACCCGGCGGCCAGCAGATCCGAGTCGGTGACGGGGGTGTCCTCCACGACGTCGTGCAGCACGGCCGCCATGCGCGCGTGCTCGCCCGACACCCGACCCATCACGCGCAGCGGGTGGTCGATGTACGGCTTGCCGGACTTGTCGACCTGCCCCTCGTGGGCCGCCCGCGCGATCCGGATCGCGTCATCCACGGTGAACGTCATCCGCTCATGGTCACACCCTTGACAAGACCCAGTGGTCTAGTCCATTTTTCCAGTGGCCCACGTCACCCGTGCTGGGCTTGGCCGCCGAGGAGAACGTGGAGGTGGACGTGGCTTCGAGGACGAGACGCGCGCTGGGTGCGGTGCTGGCGGGACTGCTGGCGATCGCGGGCCTGACCCTGGTGGTCGCGGGCAGCGCGTCGGCCGCCAACCTGGTCGCCAACCCCGGTTTCGAGGGCAGCACCAGCGGCTGGACGTGCGGCGCGGCGGCGACCGTGACGACCACGACCAAGCGCAGCGGCACACACGCACTGGCGGGCACTCCCGCCGGTCACGACAACGCGCGCTGTTCGCAGACGATCTCCGTGCAGGCCAACACCGCGTACAAGCTGACCGGCTGGGTCCAGGGCAGCTACGTGTACCTGGGCGTGACCGGCACCGGCAGCGGCGACAAGAGCGCCTGGACGCCGGGCTCGACCGGCTTCAGCCAGCTGTCGATCGACTTCACCACCGGCGCGACGAGCAGCGTCACGATCTACGTGCACGGCTGGTACGGCCAGCCGACGTTCTACGCGGACGACGTGAGCCTCGACGGTCCGGGCACCCCGCCGACGAGCACAACCACCACGACATCCACCACAACGACCACGACGTCGACCACCACTACGACGACAACGACCGGCAACCCGGACCCGTCGCTGCCCAAGCACGCCCTCACCGGCTACTGGCACAACTTCGACAACGGCTCGCGGGTGCTCAAGCTCGCCGACGTGCCGACCACCTACGACATCGTGGCCGTCGCGTTCGCCGATGCCACCACCACGCCCGGCGCGGTCGCGTTCAACCTGGACCCGACGTTGTCGAGCAAGCTCGGCGGCTACACCGACGCCCAGTTCAAGGCGGACGTGCGCACCCTCCAGGGCCGCGGCCAGAAGGTGATCATCTCGGTCGGCGGTGAGAAGGGCACGATCAGCGTCGGCAACTCGACCGCCGCGACGAACTTCGCCAACAGCGTCCGGACCCTGATCACGAACTACGGGTTCGACGGCGTCGACATCGACCTGGAGAACGGCGTCAACTCGACGTACATGGCGCAGGCGCTGCGGAGCATCCACGCGGGCGGCGGCAAGGTCATCGCGATGGCGCCGCAGACCATCGACATGCAGTCCACCGGCGCGGAGTACTTCAAGCTGGCGTTGGCCGTGAAGGACATCCTCACGGTCGTCAACATGCAGTACTACAACTCCGGCTCGATGCTCGGCTGCGACCAGAAGGTGTACTCCCAGGGCACGGTGGACTTCCTGGTGGCGCTGGCCTGCATCCAGCTCCAGAACGGCCTGCGCCCGGACCAGGTCGGTCTCGGCCTGCCCGCCTCGCCGTCCGGCGCGGGTGGCGGCTACCAGTCGCCGGCCAACGTCAACGCGGCGCTGAACTGCCTGGCCAAGGGCACGAACTGCGGTTCGTTCAAGCCCGCGCAGACGTGGCCCGGCATCCGCGGCGCGATGACGTGGTCGATCAACTGGGACGCCTCGAACAACTGGCAGTTCGCCAACACGGTGGCACCGCACCTGGACACGCTCCCGTAGTCCCGCCTCCGGACGTAGGACTCCCCGCGTGAGTCCTACGTCCGGAACGCGTGAGTCCTACGTTCACGACGCGTGAGTCCTACGTTCAGGACCACCGTGTCCTACGTTCAGGACCCCCGAATTCAACGCTCGGAACACGGGCGTTTTGCGCTCGGACGTCGTGGACCTGCCATTTCGGGACTTCGGCGGCGGGGCGGGTTAGGGTCGGCGCCATGTTGGACCGACTCGAAGTGCCCGTCATCGCCGCGCCGATGGCCGGTGGGGCGTCCACACCCGAACTGGTGGCCGCGGTCGGGGGCGCGGGTGGCCTCGGGTTCCTGGCCGCCGGCTACCTCTCGGTCGAGGCGGTCGCCGAGCAGATCACCGCCACGACCGCGCTCACCGACCGGCCGTTCGGCGTCAACCTGTTCGTCCCCGGCCCCCGTTCCACCGCCGACATCTCCGGCTACCGCGAACGCGTCAGGGCTCTGTCACCGACGGAGCCGGGCGAACCGACGTGGGACGACGACGCGTACGCGGCCAAGCTGGAACTGGTCATGGCGCTGCGCGTCCCGATCGTCTCCTTCACCTTCGGCCTGCCCAACACGGAGGACGTGCACCGCCTGCACGCCGCCGGCGCCACGGTCGTCGTCACCGTCACCACCCCGCAGGAAGCCGCGCAGGCAGCCCAGATCGGCGCCGACGCGCTGTGCGTCCAAGGCAGCGATGCGGGCGGCCACCGCGGCACGTTCGCCGACGACGGCATCTCGCCCGGCGGCGGAGAACTGTTCGGCGTGCTGGCCGCCCTCCGCCTGGTCCGCGCCAGGGTCGACCTGCCGCTGATCGCCACCGGAGGTCTGGTGCACGGCGCGGACGTCGCCGCCGTCGTCACCGCGGGCGCGATCGCCGCCCAGCTCGGCACCGCGTTCCTGGCCGCACCGGAGGCCGGCACGTCCGCCGCGCACCGCCAGGCCCTCGCCGAGGGCACCCGCCGGACCGCGTTGACCAGGGCGTTCAGCGGACGTCCGGCGCGCGGCCTGGTGAACCGGTTCCTGGTCGAGAACCAGGGCAAGGCGCCCGCCGCGTACCCGGAGGTGCACCACCTGACCAAACCGGTGCGCGCGACCGGCGACCCGGAGCTGATGTCGATGTGGGCCGGGCAGACCTACCCGCTGGTCCGACCGGCCCCGGCGGCCGAGATCGTGGCACGGCTGGTCACCGAGGCCCGCGAGGCCTTTTCCGTCGCCAGCACGCGCATTCAACCGGGGTAGCGCCAGAGAATGGCGGCGTGACCACCGCGCGCGAGCTCGCCGACGAAGTGCTGACGCTGGTGCTGGACGGCGATCCAGTCATGGCGACCCTGTTCGGCCTCACGGGCTGGGACGACCGGCTGCCGGATCCGAGCGCCGACAGCCAACGCGTGCTGCGCGAGCGTGCCGAGGACATCGCACGGCGTGCGCACAACGGTGACGACGACCCGGTGACACGTGCGGTCATCGCGCAGCAGGCGTGGGGCGTGGTGCACCGCCTCGACGCGAAGCTGGTCGAACACACCCACGCCGAAGGCCTCACCGCGCCGCTGGTCGTGCTGCTCGGCGCGTTACCCCTGGTCCGCCCGGCCGACGAAGCGGCACGGCGGGCCTACCTGACCCGGCTGTCGGCACTGCCCGCGTACCTGGAAGTGCTGGCACAGCGGCAACGTGACTCCGCCCGCCGTCCGCTGAGGCACCTGGTGGAATCCGCCATCGACCGCCTCGACCGCTACCTGGCCGAGGACGAAGACCCGCTGTGCACACCGTTGCAGGGCACCGAATCCCGCATCAAGGGCGCCCGGTTGCTGGACGAGACCGTGCGCCCGGCCATCGCCCGTTACCGCGATTTCCTGCACGCCGAGGTGGTCGCTCGCGGTCGCCCCGAAACGCAGCCGGGCCTGTGCTGGCTGCCCGACGGCGACCTGATCTACCGCGACCTGGTCCGCATGTACACGACGACCACGCACACCCCCGAGGAGCTCCACCAGATCGGGTTGGACCTGATCGAGGCGCTGGACCGGGAGTACGAGGAGATCGGCGGACGGGTGTTCGGCCCCGTCACGGCGGTAGGCGTGCGGGCCCGGCTGCTCGCGGATCCGGAGCTGCGCTGGGCCGACGCCGACGAGATGCTGGTGCTGGCCAAGGACTGCATCGCACGCGCCGAGGAGGTCGCGGGCGACTGGTTCGGCACCGTCCCGGCGGCGCGGTGCGCGGTCGAAGCGGTGCCGGAGGCGGAAGCGCCGAACGCGCCGCTGGCCTACTACATGGACCCGGCGATCGACGGCTCGCGTCCGGGCACCTACTTCGTCAACACCCACCAGTCCGAGCTGCGCGAACGGTTCAGCGCCGAGTCCACCGCGTTCCACGAAGGCGTGCCGGGGCACCACTTGCAGATCGCGGTGGCGCAGCAGCTGCTCGACCTGCCGGTGCTGCGCCGGTTCGCGTCCATCGAGGCCTACATGGAGGGCTGGGCGCTGTACGCGGAGCGGTTGGCCGACGAGATGGGCCTCTACAGCGACGACGTGGCACGGCTCGGGATGCTGTCGGGGGACTCGCTGCGTGCCGCCCGCTTGGTCGTGGACACCGGTCTGCACGCCTTGCGGTGGACGCGGCAGCAGGCCGTGGAGTTCTTGCGCGCCAACGCGGTCATGCCGGACGTGGACATCTTCTCGGAGGTCGACCGGTACATCGAGAACCCCGCGCAGGCGCTGTCGTACATGGTGGGACGGCTGGAGATCCAGCGCCTGCGCGGTGGGGCGGAGCGACGGCTGGGCGACCGGTTCGACATCAAGGCGTTCCACGACCTCGTGCTGAGCGGCGGCCCGTTGCCGATGGCCGTGCTCGCGGACGTGGTGGACGACTGGTGCGACTCGATGCCCGGCATCGTCGGGCACTGACCGCCGCGCTCAGCTCCGGGTGAAGACGATCTTGCCCGCGGTCTCGCCGTCCAGCATGGCGCGCAAGCCGTCCTCGGCCCGCTCGAACGGCAGTTCCGCGCCGATCTGCGGGCGCAGGCCATTCAGCTCGCAGAACGCCAGCAGGTCGCCCAACTCCTCGCGGGTGCCCATGGTCGAGCCGACCACCCGCAGCTGGAGGAAGAACAGCCGCTGCAACTCGGCCGCCGACGCGTCACCGCTCGTCGCGCCGGAGATCACCACGATCCCGCCCGGCTTGAGCGACTTCATCGAGTGCGACCAGGTGGCCTTGCCGACGGTCTCGAACACCGCGTCCACGCGTTCCGGCAGCCGTGCGCCGGACTCGAACGACTGGTGCGCGCCCAGGCTCTCGGCGAGCGCGCGCTTCTCCTCCGTGCGGCCGGTGACCCACACGCGGAAGCCCGCCGCGCGGCCCAACTGGACCAACGCCGTCGACACGCCACCGGACGCGCCCTGCACGAACATCGTCTGACCCGGCCGCAGACCCGACTTCACGAACAGCATCCGGTACGCCGTCAGCCACGCCGTGCCCATGCACGCCGCCTCGGCGAAGCTCAACCCCGTCGGCTTGGGCAGCACGTTGCGGGCCGGGACGACGACGTGGTCGGCGAACGTGCCCTGGTGCTTCTCGGTGAGCAGCGTGCGGCCCGGGTCCAGGGTCTCGTCACCGGACCAGGCCGGGTCGCCGATCACCGAGTGCAGCACGACCTCCGTGCCGTCCTCCAGCGCGCCCGCGCCGTCGCAGCCCAGGATCATCGGGAACTTGTCCGCCTTGATCCCTACGCCGCGCAGCGTCCACAGGTCGTGCATGTTCAGGCTCGCCGCCTTGACGGCCACCTTCACCCAACCCGGTGGGACGTCGGGCTCCGGTCGTTCGCCGACGCGGAGGGCGGCGATCGGGTCTTGCGGGCTCGGCTCGGCTGCGTAGACGGCGAACATGCGGGCAACTTACCGACAGGTAGTGATCCGTGTGCGGTGAAGCGCGTCACCCGACTAGGCTCGGCGGTGTGGTGGACGCGTTCGAGCAGTGGTGGGACGGGGTCGAGCTGTGGTTGGCGCAGCTGGCCTTCCCGTTCCAGTTCGCGCTGCTCATGTGCGTGCTGCTGCCGTTGTGCCTGGGGGTGGCGCGGCTGATCGACCGGGTCGTGGACAACGCCTCGACCAGGTTCAACCCGGTGCCCAAGGTGCCGCCGGCGAGTGACGAGGCGAAGCCCGACCAGGTGGACGCGGGCCGTTCTTCGTAGGCTCTGGAGTCGTGACTCCCGCCCGGCGGCTCTCCGCCGCACTGCTCGGCCTGATCGTGCTGGTCGCGGTCGCCTATTTCGCCAAGGACCTCACCGACTCGTCGCCCGCTCCGCCGACGTCCGGCTCGGTGTCGGGCGCGGCGGCCGACGTGCCCGGTGCGGACTCCGGCTTGCCGGTCAAGGCGCTGTCCAGCCTGCCCGCGGAGGCGAAGTCCACGTGGGAGCTGATCGAGCGGGACGGCCCGTTCCCGTACCCGCGCAACGACGGCGTGACGTTCCAGAACCGCGAGAAGATCCTGCCCGCCAAAGCCCGCGACTACTACCGCGAGTACACCGTGCCGACGCCAGGCAGCGACGATCGTGGCGCGCGGCGGATCGTGACCGGGTCGTCGGACGAGGTGTACTACACGGCCGACCACTACGAGTCGTTCGTCGTCGTGGACGTGACGAAATGACCTACCGACACGTGGTGCGGCGGGGTGCGCACTCGAAGAAGGCCGCCATCGGGGCCATCGCGGACGCGTTGAGCTTCCCGGACTGGTTCGGGCACAACCTGGACGCGCTGTACGACTGCCTGACCGACCTGTCGTGGTTGCCGGAGGGCGAGCACGTGCTGGTCTGGGAAGGCGGCAACGCCGATGTGGAGGCCGTCCTCGCCGACGCCGCCACCCGCACCGCCGAATCCGGCGACCGCGTGCTGACGGTCGAGTACACGGACTGAGTGCCGCCGACGGGTTTCGATCGGCTAGCGTGGGGATCATGTCGAGCCCCGAGGCATCCAGGGTGAGGGCTTTCGGTCACGCCGTCAGCTCCCTGAACCACTGAGTTCGTAGCTCCGCCGCGTTGCGCGGCCGGACGAGCACGCCCTCGGGGTGCTGACCGCGGTGACGAGACGCCTCTTCTCGCGCTTCTCCCACCTCGGAGCCACTCGATGCCTCTTCCGCTGTACCTGCTCGCCCTGGCCGTCTTCGCCATGGGCACCTCGGAATTCATGCTCGCCGGCCTGCTGCCGGACATCGCCGCGGACCTCGACGTGACAGTCGGGTCGGCGGGCCTGCTCACCTCGGCTTTCGCCATCGGCATGGTCGTCGGCGCGCCGCTCATGGCCGCAATCGCCCGCAACCTGCCCGCACGGCTGAGCCTCCTCGGGTTCGTCCTCGTGTTCCTGGCGGCCCACGTCGTGGGCGCCGCGACGTCGAGCTTCGCGGTCCTGGTGGTGACCCGGGTGGTCGCCGCGCTCGCGAACGCCGGGTTCCTCGCCGTCGCGCTGACGACCGCCGCCGGGCTCGTCCCACCGGACCTGAAGGGACGTGCGCTCGCGGTGCTGCTGTCGGGCACGACGGTGGCCACGATCGCGGGCGTTCCCGGCGGATCGGCACTCGGCACGCTGTTCGGGTGGCGTGCCACGTTCTGGGCCGTCGCCGCTGTCTGCGTGCCCGCGGCCATCGGCATCCTCAGAGGAATCCCACCGCGCCCCGCGCGGGAAGGCCGGGCTGACGGGCCGGCGTTGCGATCGGAGCTCGGACAACTCCGGAGTCCGCGACTGATCCTGGTCATGGTGCTCGGTGCGCTGGTGAACGCGGCGACGTTCGCGAGCTTCACGTTCCTCGCTCCCGTCGTGACCGGCGCCGCGGGGCTGGGCGAGCTGTGGATCACGGTCGCCCTGGTGCTCTTCGGCGCTGGTTCCTTCGTCGGCGTCACCATCGCCGGACGGCTGTCCGATCAGCGCCCCGGCCTGGTCATCGCGGCCGGGGGTCCGCTGTTGCTGATCGGGTGGCCCGCCATGGCACTGCTGGCCGAACAGCCGGTGGCCCTGCTGTTGCTGGTGTTCGTGCAAGGCGCGCTGTCGTTCGCGCTGGGCGGCACGCTGATCACACGGGTGCTCTACGAGGCGGCCGGGGCGCCCACGCTGGCCGGTTCGTACGCGATCGCGGCACTGAACGTGGGCGCCGCCGCGGGACCGCTCATCGCCGCGACCACGCTCGGCACCGCGGCCGGTGACCTGGGGCCGCTCTGGACGAGCGGATTCCTGGTCACGACCGCGCTGCTCGTCGCGTTCCCGCTGCGTGCTGTGATCGCCCGCCCGATCGCGTACGTCGACCGGGGTTAGGCGTCCCCCGGGGGCACCCAGGACGGCTTGCGCTTGCCGACGAACGCGGCGATGCCCTCCTGGCCCTCGGGGCCGCCGAAGTGGCGTGCGGACAGGGCGAGCATGTCGGCGAACACCTCGCTGAGGTTGTCCGACCGGGGTTCCTGGAGCATCCGCTTGGTGGCGGTGAGGGCGTTCGGCGCGCCCAGCGCGAGCATGTCCGTGTAGCGGGTGACCTCGGTGTCGAGGTCGTCGCCCGGCACGGCGGAGTTGATCAGGCCGATGGCGACGGCCCTGGGCGCGGCGAACGTCTCGCCGGTGAGGAACAGCTCGTGGGCGGCGCGCGGCAGCAGGCGGGGCAGCACGGTCACCGAGATGACGGCGGGCACGACCCCGATGCGGACCTCGCTGAACGCGAAGGTGGCCGTGTCCACCGCGACCGCGATGTCGCACGCCGCCACGATGCCGACGCCGCCCGCGCGTGCCGGGCCGGCCAGCCGTGCGACGACGGGCTTCGGGCTGGTCCACAGCTGTTCCAGGATCACGGGGAACTCGTTGACGCCCTGCTTGTCCGCGCTAGCGCCGCCCGCTTCCTTGAGGTCCATGCCAGAGCAGAACACCGGACCGGTGTGGCTCAGCACGATCACGCGCACGGCGTCGTCGGCCGTGGCGGACTTCAGGTGTCCGGTCAGCTCGGCGCGCAGCTGTGCGGACAGGGCGTTGCGGTTGTGGGGGGAGTCCAGCGTGATCGTCGCGATGCCACGCCGCACCTCGTAGTGGACCAGCTCGTCTGCCATGGGTCGCACTCTACGATCCCGTGTCACTTGACAGCGTGCTGTCAAAGTGACAGGATACTGTCATGAAGACGGAGACGGTTCACCTCGCTGTGTACGACACGTTGGCCGACTGGGAGTTCGGGTACGCGACGGCGCAGATCAACCAGCCGCAGTTCCAGAAGGCGCCCGGTCGCTATCAGGTGCGGACCGTCGGCGCGACGCTCGACCCGGTGACGTCCCTCGGCGGCCTGCGGATCACGCCGGACCTGGCGTTGGCCGACATCGACCCGGCGGACAGCGCGATGCTGATCCTGCCCGGCGCGGGCACGTGGGAGAGCGGCGACAACGCGGTGTTCGGCGCGGCGGCCCGGCGTTGGCTGGACGCGGGCGTGCCGGTGGCGGCGATCTGCGGTGCGACGATGGGTCTGGCGGCCGAGGGGTTGCTGAACTCGCGCCCGCACGGCGGCAACGCGGTCGAGCAGCTGGCGGCGGTGCCCGGGTACACCGGCGAGGAGTTCTTCGGCACGGAGCGGGCGGTGCGGGCGGACGGCCTGATCACGGCCGGTGCGGCGTCGGCGCTGGAGTTCGCGCGGGAGATCTTCGCCGAGCTCGACCTGTACGAGCCGGCCGTGCTGGAGGCGTGGTACGGCCTGTACCGGACGGCCGACCCGACGTGGTTCGGCAAGCTCATCGCCGCGGTGTCGTGAGTGACGTCGAACCCCGTACGGAGGCGGGGGACGTGCTGACCGAGGTCATCATGCGCACGTTCCGCCTCTACGGAGGTTTCCTCGAAGCGGCCGAGGTGATGACCAAGCCGGTCGGTCTCACGGCGGCGTGGTGGCAGGTGCTCGGCGCCGTGCTGCGCCAGCCGTTGCCGGTGTCGGGCATCGCCCGCGAGATGAGCCTGACCCGGCAGAGCGTGCAGCGCATCGCGGACCTGCTGGTGGAGAAGGGCTTGGCGGAGTACCTGCCCAACCCGGCGCACAAGCGGGCCAAGCTGCTCCGTCCCACGGCGGCCGGCTACGAGGCGGTGTCCCGTCTGGCGAAGGCGCAGCACGCGTTCACCAACCGCATCTCGGCCCAGGTGGACCTGGACGACCTGCGCACCACGCTCAAGGTGATGGAACGCCTGGTGGAAGCCCTGGACGCGGATGAGTGGCCCGGCTGAACGGGAAATCGAGGGCGCGGAACACGCGCACTGGCGTGTTCCGCGTCCTCGATGACAGCCAAAAGGTAGGGACGACTGTCAGACGTCGTAGGTGTACAGGTACGCGCTCACCGAGTTGCCGCGGCGGTAGGACGAGGTGAACGACTCCCGCTCGCCCTTCGGGCACGCCGCCGAGCTGTAGAAGGTCGAGTTGTTGTCGTCGTCGAAGGTGGCCTTCACCTTGGCGCACTTGCCGTCGGCGCGCGTGTCCTCGACCCAGCCGCTGATCCGCACCTGCGTCGAGGTGCACTCCACCTGCCAGTACGCCTTCGCGCCGGGGACGTCGGGGTTGAACGTCTGGCCGCAGCCGCCCATGGCGACGATCTCCCCGTTGGCGACCACATCGGTCACCGCAATCCCGACCGGCGACGCTCCGAACTGCCCCGGCGCCGCGGTGGCCCCGCCCGCACTGATCACGCCCAGGGTGATCACGGCGGCGACCGACGCCACCAAACCCGCCACGGACCTGCCGACTCGCTTCATCATTCGCACTCCTCAGGTGATCGACGATTGCCGTTGACGGCGTCCGGTCCCCGGCCTTCCGCCGTCTGTCGCCACTGTTGCGGCGTTGCGCCGCACACCTGCCCAATCCGCGCCGAACCGCCTGCTCACAGTGGTAGACAAGGGCGGTGGACGCGGGGCGTCGCGCGAACGGGCAACCGGACGCCGCGATCAACGTGCTGGGGGAACTGGAGGTCCGCCTCGACGGCGGGCGGCTGCCGTGCGGCCACGCGAGGCAGCGGTCGGTGTTGGCCGCGTTGGCCGTGGACGCCGACCGGGTGGTGTCGGTGGACGGCCTGATCGACCGCGTCTGGGGTGAACGGCCGCCGCGCCGGGCACGGTCGGTGTTGCGGACCTACCTGGCGCACCTGCGTCAGGCCCTGCGCCCGACCGGGGTGACGATCGTCCGGCGCGACACCGGCTACGTCCTGGCCGCCGACCCCGAGACCGTCGACCTGCGCCGTTTCCACCGGCTGGTCGGGTCGGCGCGAGGCACCGCGGACCCACACGCGGCCTTGGCCCTCGTCGAGGACGCGCTGGAGCTGTGGCGGGGCGAACCGCTGGCCGAGTTGGACACCGCCTGGGCGCGCGAAGTGCGGGAAAGACTGCGCCAAGACCACTTGGCCGCGCGGACCGACCGGGTCGACTTGGCGTTGCGCTGCGGACAGCACCGGGAACTGGTCGCGGAGCTGACCACGCGGACCGCCGCCCACCCGTTGGACGAGCGCTCGGCCGGGCAGCTCATGCTCGCCCTGTACCGCGACGGCCGTCAGGCGGACGCCTTGGAGCACTACCGGCGAACGAGACAACGGCTGGTCGAGGAGTTGGGCGCCGACCCGGGTCCGGGGCTGCAAGGGCTGCACCAGCGCATCCTCACCGCCGACAGCTCGCTGGCCGGGGCCCTGCCACCGGCCGAGGACGCGACCGGTCCGGCCGGGGCACCGCGTCAGCTGCCGGCCGCGCCGGCGCCGTTCGTCGGCAGGCACGACGAACTGGACCGGCTCGACGAGACCCTGCGGTCCGACCCGGCCACGACCGTCGTCATCGGGGCGATCGCCGGCGCGGGCGGCATCGGCAAGACCTGGCTGGCGTTGCACTGGGCGCACCGCAACGCCGACCGCTTCCCGGACGGGCAGCTGTTCGTGGACCTGCGCGGCTTCAGCCCGGACGGGCACCCGATGGACCCGGCGGTGGCGGTGCGGGGGTTCCTCGACGCGCTCGGCGTCGACCCGGGACGGATCCCGGTCGACCAGCACGCCCAGGCAGCGCGGCTCCGCGGCCTCATGGCCGACAAGCGGATGCTGCTGGTGCTGGACAACGCCGCCGACGCCGCGCAGGTCACCCCGTTGCTGCCCGGCAGCGACACCTGCACCGTGCTGGTGACCAGCCGCAACCGGCTGCCCGGCCTGATCACCGGGCAGGGCGCCCGCCACTTCGCCCTGCACAGCCTCGATGACGCCGAAGCCCGCGCACTGCTCGCCTCCCGACTCGGGGCCGCACGCGTCGAGGCGGAACCCGCGGCGGTCGGTGAGCTGCTGCGGTTGTGCGGCGGGTTCCCGCTGGCGTTGAGCATCATCGCCGGCCGTGTCCACACCAACCCGCACCTGCCGCTCAACGCCATCGCCGAGGAACTGCGCGACAGCGGGTTGGACGCTCTGGACGACGGCGACCCGGCCGCGAGCCTGCCCGCCGTCCTGTCCTGGTCGCGCCGTGCCCTGACGCCGGACCAGGCGACGACGTTCGCGTTGCTGGGCACCGCGCCCGGTCCCGACATCGGGCTCCCGGCGGCCGCGAGCCTGGTCGGCCTGCCGCTGAACGACACCAGGACCGTGCTGCGCGGGCTGGAGCAGGCATCGCTGATCGGCCAGGACGTCAACGGCCGCTACCGGATGCACGACCTGATCCGTCGGCACTCCACCGAGATCGCGCACCAGGAGCTTGCCGAGGAGATCCGGGAAGCGGCGCTGCGGCGGGTGCTCGACTTCTACGTCCACACCGCCCACGGCGCCGACCGCCTGCTGGACACCCATCGCGCGTTCATCCCGCTCGACCTGCCCGCACCCGGCACCCACCTCCAGCCGTTGCCCGACAGTCGGGCGGCGATGGCCTGGTTCGACCTCGAGCACACCAACCTGCTCGCCGTGCACCACACCGCCGTCACCCGGGGACTGCACGACGCCGTGTGGCGGCTGGCCTGGACCTTGCGCACCTTCCACCACCGGAGGGGACACCGCCACGACGACCTCGCCGTGTGGCTGGCCGCGGCTGACGCGGCGGCACACCTACCCGACGCCACCACCCGGGTCCGCGTCCACCGGTTCCTCGGACGCGCCTACAACGCCCTGGGGCGCAGCGAGGAAGCCACCGAGCACCTGCACCGGGCGCTCAGCCTGGCCGAGCACCACCACGAACCCGCCGAACAGGCCCAAACCCACCGGATGATCGCGCAAGCCCTGTGCCGGCGGGGTGACGACCGGGAAGCCCTGGACCACGCCACCCGTGCACAGCGCCTCTTCCGCGAGGTCGGTCAGCCGGTGTGGGAAGCGGGCGCGCTCAACGCGGTGGGCTGGTACCTGGCCCACCTCGGAGACCTGGACGCCGCCCGCGCCCACTGCCAAGCCGCCCTCGCCCTGCTTCGGCAGCACCACAGCGTCGAAGGGGAGGCAAGCGTCCTCGACAGCCTCGGCCACATCTACCACCGCACCGGCGACCACCAGCGGGCCGTCGACCACTACCTCCAAGCCGTGGCACTGTTCCGCGTCCTCGGCGCCACCGCCGACTCGGCCGACACCCTCGCGCGCCTCGGCAACCCCTACACCGCCCTTGGCCTGCACGACGAAGCCCGCGCCGTGTGGCGGGAAGCCCTGGAGCTGTACCGGGCACAGGGACGCGACCGGAACGCCGAACAGGTGCAACGGCAACTCGACGCACTCGACAGCTCGGAATCGTCCGACCCGAGGGGGCAGTGGCTTCGGCCAGTCACGCGGGCAAAGCGGAGTACTGGCGGCGATGCGGGATCAGCTCGGCCGCTTCGGGGCCGAGGAGCCTGACGACGACCACTCGTGGAGCGTGGCGTAATCGGCGTCGGTGATGCCCTCGCTGGGATCGACGCGGTGGAGCAGGGCCGGGTTCTGGTGGTGGGTGGACACCCAGGCCCGATCGGCGTCGGTGATCTCGTCGTCGACCCACGCGAACGCGCGACCGTCCGCCCAGTCGACCAGCGCGCGGGTTTTCCAGTGCAACCCGTCCCACTCATCAGCGTCCGACGACTCCGGGAAGACGACCACCGGCAACCGCGGCAGTCCGAGCAACGGCGCGACGCACTCGTTCGCGTCGGCCATCCACGTCGTGGCCCAGACCAGGTCGCACGGCAGCGCCGCCAACCTGGGACCGTGCGCGGGATCGATCCTCGCCAGCAGCGGATTCGAGTGTCCCGCCCGGAAAGTCGGGTGGCCGTCGGGGTGCCGCGCGGGCGGCGTGCCGAACGGGATGAGGGGTCCGTCGACGTCGAGGAAGAGGATCGGGCGCTGTGCCGCAGTGGTCACGGTCGCACGATAGTGGCTCTGCCGAGCACGCTCAGGCAGTGCGGGCCAGTCGAGAGCTGAGCGCCGACTCGTAGCGGTGCAGGATCAGTTCGGCTACTTCCGGGTCGGGGCCCAGGGGTGGGGCGATGATCGCGCCTTCACCGGCCAGGCGGGTCACACGGTCCGGGAGGAAGCCGGGGGCCAGGAACCACGACGCCACGGCGATGCGGCGAGCGCCTTGGGCACGCAGCCGCGCCACGGCGGTCGGCACGTCGGGAGTAGCCGCGGAGGCGAAAGCCGCCTCCACGCCGGCCCAGCCCGAACCGGCGGCCCACCGGGCGGCGATCTGCGCCACCAAAGCGTTCGCGGGCGCGTGGGACGAGCCCGCACCGGCCAGGACCACGCCCAACGAACGGTCGCGCGACCGCACACCGACCGAAGCCAGCCGACGCAGGGCCGCCGACTCCAACCGCGGGTCGGGGCCCAGCACGTCGGCGATCGTCACGTCCAACGAAGGCAACCGGGCCTCCGCCACCGCGCTCGGCACGTCGACCCGAGCGTGGAAAGCCTTGCCCAGCAACAACGGCACCACCACCGCCGAACGGTGACCGTCCGCCGCCACACCCCGCAGCACATCACCCAGCAACGGCACGGAGAGGTCCAGGAACGAGCACCGGACGTCCAACGACGGCTGCAACGCCCGCACCACGTCCAACAACTCGTGCACCACAGCCGCCGACCGCGGATCACGACTGCCGTGCGCCACGGCCACCAACGCGGTCACAGCGCACCCGTCAACCCGCGCGCCCGCAGCACGGCGCGCTCCAACGGCCGGAACACCAGCAACTCGATCCCCACACCCACCAGCAGGATCAGGAAGATCGCCGCGATCACCATCGAGATGTCGTTCAACGCCGAACCGTTGTGCAGGTACTGCCCCAGACCCTCACCCAGCTGCGGCGACGTCGCGATGATCTCCGCCGCCATCAGCGAACGCCATGAGAACGCCCACCCCTGCTTCAACCCCGACAGGTACCCGGGCAGCGCGGCGGGCAGCAGGATGTGCCGTGCCGACGCCAGCCGACCCGCACCCAGAGCCTGACCGACCCGCGGCAACAACGGCGGGATCTGGTCCACGCCCGACACCAGACCGTTGGCGATCGAGGGCACCGAACCCATCAGCACCACGAAGTAGATGGTCGCCGGCGTCGCGCCGAACCACAGGATGCCCGCCGGCACCCACGCCACGGACGGCAACGACTGCAAGCCCGTCAACAGCGACCCGATGGCCGCCCGCACCACCCGTACCTTGGCGATCAGCAGCCCCAGCGGCGTGGCGATCACCACGGCGGTGAGGAAACCGAGGACGGCGCGGCTGACCGAGGTCCACAGCACCCCGAACGCACGACCGGTCTCGACCGCCTCGACCACCGCCGCCCACACCGACCCCGGTGACGGCAGCTGGTACTCCGGCCAGAACGCCAACGCCCACAACGCCTGCCACGCGCCGAGCAGCAGCGCGAACGCGATCAGCGGCGGCACCGCGGTGCGGAGGAACCGCTTGCGCAGCGACGGCCGCCGCTCCTGCGCCGGCGCGTCCAGCGCGTCCAGACCGGCCCCGACGGCGGAGAGGTCCGTGTCAAGCTGCGGCATGTCCGCTGATCACCTCTCGCAGGTGGGCCGTGATCTCGTCGATGACGACGGGCTCATCGCAGTCCACAGTGGACCATTCGCGCACCACGCGGCCCGGCCGGGAGGACAGCAGCACGACCCGCTGACCCAGCCGCACGGCCTCGCGCACGTCGTGCGTGACGAACACGATCGCCGTGGACGTCTCCCGCCACACCCGCACCAGCTCCGCCTGGAGCACGTCGCGGGTGATGGCGTCCAACGCGGCGAACGGCTCGTCCATCAGCAGCAGGCCGGGCGTGCCCGCCTCGGCGCTGCCCAGCGTGGACGCCAAGGCGCGCGCCAGCGCCACACGCTGCCGCATACCGCCGGACAGCTCGTGGGGCCGCTTGTGACCGGCGCCGACCAGCCGCACCAGCGACAGCAGCTCGCTGGCCTTCTCCCGACGCTCACCGCGCTTCACGCCCGCCAGCCGCATCGGCAGCTCCACGTTGCGCGCGGCGGTCAGCCACGGCATCAACGCGGCCTCCTGGAACATCACTGCGGGCCGTGACGTGGTCAGCTCGATCCGACCGGAGGTGGGCGCGTCCAGCCCGGCGACCAGGTTCAGCAGCGTCGACTTGCCGCAGCCGGACGCGCCGAGCAGGCACACGAACTCGCCCGGTGCGACCGTCAGGTCGACGCCGTCGAGCGCGACGACACCGGCCGGGCCGTGGCCGAAGACCTTGCGGACCCCGGACAAGGTCACCGCGGCATCCACGTCGGACAAGGCCGTCGGGTTCTCAAGCGTGGCGGTCATGGTGTGCCTGCCTTCCTCAAGTTACTTCCGGTCCAGCCCGGCGGTGTCCACGGCCGGCTTGCCCGCCGCCGAGAGCACCTTGTTCAGCAGCGTGAAATCGGCGAGACCGGCGACATCCGCGGCCTCCTTCACCACACCCGCGGTCACCGCGTCCTGAGCCAGCCGCGGGAAGCTCTTGGCCTGCGGGTCCAACGTCAGCTCGATGTTGTCGAACGCCCGGTCCAGCACCTGCTCGCCCAGTGCCTTGCCGGTGAGCTGCTTCAACGCGTTGTTGACGAGCTGCTTGGCCTCGACCTTGTTGTCGCGCCCGAAGTCGGTGGCCGCGAGGTGGCCGCGCAGCAGCGCCTCCACCGTCTGCGGGTGTTCGCGGAGGAACTGCGTCCGCACGATCATCACCGTGGTCGGGAACTTCCCGTCCTCCCACAGCGATTCCTCGTCCAGCAGCACCTTCGCGCCCGCGTCCAGGACCAGCCGCGACGACCACGGCTCCGGCGCCCACGCGCCCTGGATGTCGCCCCGCCGGAACAGGTCCAGCGACTGCGCGTTCTCCACGTTCGTGACCTGCACGTCGAGCTTCTCGTCGGACAGCCACTTCTTCAGCGCCACGTCCTGCGTGTTGCCGAGCTGCGGGGTGGTGAGGACCTTGCCCTTGAGATCGGCGGGCGAGGTGATCTCGGGCTTGACGACGAGCTGCGCCCCACCGGAAGTGGCGCCGGAGACGAGCTTGACCGCCTCACCGTTGGACTTGGCGTAGGCGTTGATCGCCGGGCCGGAGCCGATGTACGACACGTCCAGCGAGCTGCCCAGCAGGGCGTTCACCGCGTCCGGACCGGCGTTGAAGGTCTGGGCGACGAGCTTCGTGTCGCCGAGCTCCTTGGCGAAGAAGCCCTTGTCCACGCCGATCAACGCGGTGGCGTGGGTGACGTTGGGGAAGTAACCCAGCCGTACCTCGGCCGCCGCGCCCTTGTCCTGGACACCGGCGGTGGAATCGCCGCGGTCGATCCGGGAGCACCCGGAGAGTGCCGTGAGTGCGGTCAGTGCTACCAGTGACGTGATCAGGGTGCGGCGAGTGGTGGTCACGATCGCGGACCTTTCAGGGACCGGGGGAGACGAGGGCGTGGCTGTCCGGCTCGGCGGCGTCGCCGCCGTCGGTACAGCTCTCCACGCCGTCCAACTCCGGCAGCGGAGCACCCACGAGTCCGGCGGCCAGCGTGCTGCCGTCGGCCGCGTCGATCACCAGGAAGCTGCCCATGTGGCGGCTCTTGGTGTAGTCGTCCACCGGGATGGGCTCGGCCGTGCGCAGCGCGACCTGGCCGATCTCGTTCAGGGTCAGCGAGTCCGGCGCGTCGGTGCTGCCGAGCTTCTGCTCGTCGAACCGTGTGTGCAGGTGGGTGACGATGGCCTGCACGGTCCGTGTGCCGTGTTTGACCAGGACGCGGGCGCCGGGGGTCAGGGCCTTCTCGGACAGCCAGCACACGGTGGCGTCGAATTCGTCGGTGACTCTGGGGGGCACGGCCGCGCCGGCGATGAGGTCGCCGCGGGAGATGTCGAGGTCGTGTGCGAGGAGCAGGGTCACGGACTGGCCGGAGGCGGCTTGGTCCAGTGGGCCGTCGGCGGTGTCGATGCCGGTGACGGTGGAGCGCAGCCCGTCGGGCAGCACGGCGATCTCGTCGCCGACCCGCACGGTGCCGGCGGCGACCTGGCCGGCGTAGCCGCGGTAGTCGGGGTAGTCGGCGGTGCGGGGCCGGATCACGTACTGCACCGGGAAGCGGAACGGGGCGTCGTGCGGGTCGACGTCGACCGGCACCGTCTCCAGGTGCTCCAGCAGGGTGGGGCCGTCGTACCAGGGTGTCCGCTCGGAGCGTTCCACGACGTTGTCGCCCGCGAGCGCGGACACCGGGATCGTCACGACGGCGTCGTCGGGGTAGCCCAGGGCGGTGGCGTGGGCGGTGAATTCCTTGGCGATGCGGGAGAACGTCGCCTCGTCGTGGTCGACCAGGTCGATCTTGTTGACCGCGAGCACCAGGCGCGGCACCCCGAGCAGCGCCAGCACGGCGGCGTGGCGGCGGGTCTGCTCGATGACGCCCTTGCGCGCGTCCACCAGCAGCACGCCGAGCTGCGCGGTGGACGCGCCGGTCACCGTGTTGCGGGTGTACTGCACGTGGCCGGGGGTGTCGGCGAGCACGAACGACCGCTTGGGCGTGGCGAAGTAGCGGTAGGCCACGTCGATGGTGATGCCCTGCTCGCGCTCGGAGCGCAGGCCGTCGACGAGCAGGGACAGGTCGGGGGTGCTCAGGCCGCGGTCGGCGCTGGCGCGGTGCACCGCGTCGAGGGTGTCGGCCAGCACGGATTTGGTGTCGTACAGCAGCCTGCCGACCAGGGTGGACTTGCCGTCGTCCACACTGCCCGCGGTCGCCAGCCTCAACAGGTCGCTCATCTAGAAGTAGCCTTCCCGCTTGCGGTCTTCCATGGCGGCCTCGGAGAGGCGGTCGTCGGCGCGGGTCGCGCCACGCTCGGTGAGCCTGCTCGCGGCGACCTCGGCGATGACGGTGGCGATGTCGGCGGCGTCGGACTCGACCGCCCCGGTGCAGGATCCGTCGCCGACGGTGCGGTAGCGGACGGTCTTCTCGACCATCGTCTCGTTCTCCCGCGGCCCGCCCCACGGGCCTTCGGCGAGCCACATGCCGTCGCGCAGGTACACCTCGCGCCGGTGGGCGTAGTAGATGTCGGGCAGTTCGATGTTCTCGCGGGCGATGTAGTGCCACACGTCCAACTCGGTCCAGTTGGACAGCGGGAACACCCGCACGTGCTCACCGGGGCGGTGCCGGCCGTTGTAGAGGTTCCACAGCTCGGGGCGCTGCCGGCGGGGTTCCCACTGGCCGAAGGAGTTGCGCAGGCTGAAGATGCGTTCCTTGGCGCGGGCGCGTTCCTCGTCGCGTCGGCCGCCGCCGAACACGGCGTCGAACTTGTGGCCGGTGATGGCGTCCAGCAGCGGCACGGTCTGCAACGGGTTGCGGGTGCCGTCGGGGCGTTCGGTCAGGCGTCCGTCGTCGATGTAGTCCTGCACCTTCGCGACCTCGAGGCGCAGGCCGTGTTGGGCGACGACCTTGTCGCGGAAGGCGATGACCTCGTCGAAGTTGTGCCCGGTGTCGACGTGCAGCAGCGGGAACGGCACCGGCGCGGGCCAGAACGCCTTGACGGCCAGGTGGAGCAGGAGGGTGGAGTCCTTGCCGCCGGAGAACAGGATCACCGGCCGGTCGAACTCGCCGGCGACCTCGCGGAAGATGTGGACGGCCTCGGACTCGAGGCGGCCCAACGCGTCCAAAGTGGTGGTGGTGGTCATCCGTGCAACCCGCATTCGGTCTTGGTCTGGCCCGCCCACCGGCCGCTGCGCGGGTCGGCGCCCGGCAGTGGCTTCACGGTGCACGGCGCGCAGCCGATGGAGGGGTAACCGTCCTGCACCAGCGGGTTCTCCAGGATCCCGTGCGAGGCGATGTAGTCGTGGAACTCGTCGTCGGACCACGCCGCGATCGGGTTGATCTTCACCAGGCCGTTGCGGTCGTCCCACTGCACGATCGGCGTGCCCGCCCGGGTCGGCGCGTCCACCCGACGCACCCCGGTCACCCACGCGTCGTAGTTCTTCAGCGTGCGCTGCAACGGGATCACCTTGCGCAACCGGCAGCACTCCGACGGATTCGTCTTGTTCAGCAGACCGAACTGCGCCTCCTGATCGGCCACCGACTGCTCGGCCGCCGCGTTCACGATGTGCACGCCCGGGTACACCAGGTCCACCGCGTCACGCGTGCCGATCGTCTCGGCGAAGTGGTAGCCGGTCTCCAGGAACAGCACGTCCACATCCGGCTTCACCTTGGTCACCAGATCGATCAGCACCGCGTCCTGCATGTTCGACGCGACGATCCAGCTCTCGCCGAACGTCCGGGCGGTCCACGCGAGCGCCTCTTCGGCACTGGCCTCTGCCAGCTCGACCGAAGCGGCCTCGGCGATCACCTTCAGTTCCTCGACCCTGGTCGGGGCGGTCATCGCTGCACCTCCTGAGGAAGGTTGAGACCAACGAACTTCACCGTGAACACGCGGCGGCAGGAGGCGCACAGCCACGAGTAGCTGGGCTCCTCCTGTGGACGGAGGTCCTCGTCGCCGCAGTAGGGGCAGTAGAAGGGAGTCGCGCGTTCGCTCACTTGAGATCACCCTCGTCGGCGCGGGCGACCCACTGCGCGAAACGCTCGTCCGTTTCGCGCTTGGCCACGAAGTTCCGCACCACGCGCTCGACGTAGTCCGACAGCTCGACGGCGGTCACCTTGTGGCCGCGCAACTTCCGCCCGAACCCGGCGTCCAGCCCGAGCCCGCCGCCCAGGTGCACCTGGAAACCTTCGGCCTGCTGCCCGCCCGCGTCCGTGACGATCATGCCCTTGAGGCCGATGTCCGCGGTCTGGATCCGGGCGCACGAGTTCGGACAACCGTTGATGTGCACCGCGATCGGCTCCGTCACCCCGGCCACGATGTCCGCCAGCCTGGTCTCCAACGTGGACACCAGCTCCACCGCGCGGGCCTTGGTCTCCACGATCGCGAGCTTGCAGAACTCGATGCCCGTGCACGCCATCACACCCCGCCGCCACGGCGACGGCTCCGTCTGCAACCCCAACTTCGCCAGATCCGCCTGCAGGTTCTTCACCTCGGCCTCCGGCACGTCCAACACCACCAGCTTCTGCTGCGGCGTCAACCGGACCCGCGCCGAACCCGCCCGCTCCACCACCTTGGCCACCTCGACCAACGTGGACCCCGACACCCGGCCCGCGATCGGCGCCGCGCCGATGTAGAACAAGCCGTCCTTCTGCCGGTGCACACCGATGTGGTCACGCGGCACCGCGGGCACCTCCGGCGCCGGACCGTCGACCAGCTTCCGGTTCAGGTACTCGTCCTCCAGGACCTGCCGGAACTTCTCCGGACCCCAGTCCGCCACCAAAAACTTGATCCGCGCCCGGTGCCGCAACCGCCGGTAGCCGTAATCACGGAAGACGCTGATCACGCCCTCCCACACATCCGGCACCTCGGCCTCCGGCACCCACGCGCCCAACCGCTTGCCGATCATCGGGTTCGTCGACAGACCACCGCCGACCCACACGTCGAACCCCGGACCGTGCTCCGGGTGATCCACACCGACGAACGCCACGTCGTGGATCTCGTGCGCCACATCCGGCAGACCCGAGATCGCCGTCTTGAACTTCCGCGGCAGGTTCGAGAACCGCGGATCCCCGATGTAGCGGCGCAGGATCTCGTCGATCGCCCCGGAACCGTCGACCACCTCGTCCTCGGCGATACCCGCCACCGGCGAACCCAGCACCACCCGAGGGCTGTCGCCGCACGCCTCCATCGTGGTCAGGCCCGCGTCCTCCAGCTTGCGCCAGATCGTCGGCACGTCCTCGATCCGGATCCAGTGGTACTGGATGTTCTGCCGGTCGGTGATGTCCGCCGTGTCCCGCGCATACGTCTGCGACAACTCGCCCAACAACGCCAACTGCTGCGTCGACAACCGGCCACCGTCGATCCGGACCCGGAGCATGAAGTACTCGTCGTCCAGCTCCTCCGGCTCCAACGTCGCCGTCCGCCCGCCGTCAATCCCCGGCTTGCGCTGGGTATAGAGGCCGTACCAGCGGAAACGGCCACGCAGATCGGCCGGGTCGATCGACTCGAAACCACCGTGGGCGTAGATGTTCTCGATCCGCGAACGCACGTTGAGCGGATTGTCGTCCTTCTTGCTCCGCTCGTTCGGGTTCAGCGGCTCGCGGTAGCCCAGCGCCCACTGCCCCTCACCTCGGCGCTGCTTGGTGCGCTGAGGCGTCGTCGTCGGGGGGACCATCCTCGTCCTCCGGGGATTCGGGGCGCTGGTGCGCGTGCGAGTCCCAGGACAGCCGTGGTGGGGGTCTCGTCAGCGCACCCGGCGCCGACGGGAACAAAAAGGCAGGCGCGGGTTATGCCGAACGACGGCACATCGCGCTGGAGACACGACGGAAGTCGACGTGGCGGCGGACCACCAGGCGGACTCCGGTCGATGTCATGTGCCTCAGCGTGCCACGCGTCCACCCCGTGGTCCACCGCCATCCGCATAGTGGGACGGCGGTCGCGGTGCTGGTAAATGGGACAATGGGCGTCATGCCCTCCGCCCTGCCGATCGGTGATCCCGCGCCCTCCGACGGCTCGCTGCCCGCCTCCGCCCTCACCCGTCTGGGCGACCGCCCGTTCGGTGTGTACGTGCACGTCCCGTTCTGCGCGACCCGGTGCGGCTACTGCGACTTCAACACCTACACCGCCGGTGAGCTGGGCACTTCCGCGTCACCGGCGTCCTGGCTGGAGGGCCTGCGGCGGGAACTCGATCTCGCGGCGGCCGTGCTGGGCGCCCCGCCGGCGGTCGACACGGTGTTCGTCGGCGGTGGCACACCGTCGCTTCTCGGCTCCGACGGGTTGGGCCAAGTGTTGCAAGCGGTCCGGTCGTCGTTCGGCCTGGCGCCCGGCGCGGAGATCACCACCGAGTCGAATCCGGAGTCGACTTCACCCGATTTCTTCACGGCCATCCGTGATGCTGGTTACACGCGGGTGTCGCTCGGCATGCAGTCCGCCGCACGGCACGTCCTCGCCGTGCTCGATCGGGTGCACACACCGGGCCGTCCGGTGGCCGCCGCGCGGGAGGCTCGCGCTGCGGGCTTCGACCACGTGAACCTCGACCTCATCTACGGCACGCCGGGCGAGACGGTGGCCGACCTCCAGGCGTCGCTGGACGCGGTGCGCGACGCGGGCGTGGACCACGTGTCGGCGTACGCGCTGATCGTGGAGGAGGGCACCGCGCTGGCCCGCCGGGTCCGCCGCGGCGAACTGCCCATGCCGGACGACGACGTGCTCGCGGACAAGTACGAGCTGATCGACAAGGCCATGACCGAGCAGGGCCTGCGCTGGTACGAGGTGTCGAACTGGGCCGCGTCGGCGGAGGCCGCGTGCCGGCACAACCTCCTGTACTGGCAGGGCGCGGACTGGTGGGGCGCGGGCCCCGGCGCGCACAGCCACGTCGGCGGCGTGCGCTGGTGGAACGTCAAGCACCCGGCGAAGTACGCCGAACTGCTGGCCAACGGCGCATCACCCGCCGCCGGCCGCGAGGTGCTCACCGACGACGACCGGCGGGTGGAACGCGTGCTGCTGGAGCTGCGCCTGGCCACCGGCCTGCCGCTCGACGTCCTCGACCCGGACGGCCAGGCCGAGGCCAAGTCCGCCGCCGCCGACGGCCTGCTCGACGCCTCGGCGCTGGACCAGGGGAACTGCGTCCTCACCGACCGGGGCCGCCTGCTCGCCGACGCCGTGGTCCGCCGCCTTACGTGAGCGTGGTCGCCTTGCTGTGGTCGCCTTGCTTGAGCGTGGTCGACGCCGACTCGCCGATCGTCCGGTAGCCCAGCGGCCCGTAGAGGCGGGTCACCTTCTCGTCCGGCTCGGTCTCCAGGAACGGCGTGCAGCCCGAGTCGAAGACCCGCGCGGTCAGATCGGCGCACACGGCCGACGCGACGCCACGCCGCCGGAACGACGGCAGCACCGCGATGCCCGCCACCTGCGACAGGTTGTAGCGCGGCGCGGTGTACGCCCCCGCGCCCACCGGTTCGCCGTTCAGACGGGCCAGCACGACCACGCCGTTGTCACGCAGCAGCGCGCGCTGCCGTTCCAGGTCCTCCTCGCCGGCGGTCTCGCCGACACCGAAGGCTGTGTTCTGCACCACCGACGCCGCGAGCAGATCCGCGTCCGACGTCACCGCCTCCACCACCAGCCCGTCCGGCAGCGGCGGCGCGTTCAGCACGTCGATCACCATCATCGGCAGCAGCTGGTCCACCGTGAACCCGGCCGCCTCCAGCACCTCGTCGATCAGCGGCGCCGGCCGCAGGTACTCCAACCTCGGCGTCCGCGACCGCTCGCGGAACGCCGTGACCAGCGCGTCCACCTCGGCGGGCGTCGCCGGGACACCGTCGTCGGGCACGGCGTAGTTCAAGAACAGGTGGTCGCTGTGCACGTCGAAGCGCACCAGGAACGGGCCGACGCGTTCGGCATCGGCCCTGATGGCGTCGCGCAGGGCGGCCTGGATCTCGGTGAGCACACAGCAACCTATCCGGGCATCCCGAACCCCGGCGACCGAGTTTTCCGATACCCGCCCCAACCTCCGTAAACTCAAGGTGAAGCAGTCCGACTTCCTGGAGGTGACGCGCGGTGAACGCTGACGAGCGCCGGTTCGAAGTGCTGCGCGCGATCGTCGCCGACTACGTGTCCAACCAGGAGCCGGTCGGCTCGAAAGCCCTGGTCGAACGGCACAACCTGGGCGTTTCGAGCGCGACCGTGCGCAACGACATGGCCTCGCTGGAAGAGGACGGGTACATCACCCAGCCGCACACCAGCGCGGGCCGCGTGCCGACCGACAAGGGCTACCGCCTGTTCGTGGACCGGCTGAGCGAGGTCAAGCCGCTGTCCACGCCCGAGCGCAGGGCCATCCAGAACTTCCTCGAAGGCGCCTACGACCTCGACGACGTGCTGCGCCGCAGCGTCCGGCTGCTGGCCCAGCTGACCCGCCAGGTCGCCGTCATCCAGTACCCGACGCTCAGCCGCTCCACCGTCCGGCACATCGAGGTGCTGGCCATCACACCGGCCCGGCTGATGCTGGTGCTGATCACCGACACCGGCCGGGTCGACCAGCGCTCGGTCGACCTCGGCGACGTGATCACCGAGGAGAACGTCGGCCGGATGCGGTCGCTGCTCAACGCGGCGATGGTCGGCCAACGCCTGTCCGACGCCTCCGCCGAGGTCGCCAAGCTGCCCGAGGACGTGCCGAACGAGCTGCGCGACGCGGTGCTGCGGGTGAGCACCGTGCTGATCGAGTCGCTGGTGGAGCACCCCGAGGAACGCCTGGTCCTGGGTGGCACCGCGAACCTCACCCGCAACGTGGCAGACTTCCCCGGTTCGCTGCGCCAGGTGCTGGAGGCGCTGGAGGAGCAGGTCGTGGTGCTCAAGCTGCTGGCCGCCGCCCGCGACCCCGGCAGGATCCTGGTGCACATCGGCGAGGAGAACGAAGCGGCCGAGATGCGCAGCACCTCGATCGTGTCCATCGGCTACGGAAGCCGGGACAACCTGCTCGGCGGGATGGGCGTGGTCGGGCCGACGCGCATGGACTACCCCGGCACGATGGCCGCCGTGCGAGCGGTGGCCAACTACGTGGGGGAGATCTTGACCGGACGGTGACGGCGGGGGGAACACCGCGGTCCCGCAGGACGTTTCGCACAGCGAGCGAGCGCGTGTCGCAGCGCGCTCGCAGGAGGAAACACGGTGGCGAGGGACTATTACGGCACGCTCGGGGTCTCCAAGAACGCGACTCCCGACGAGATCAAGCGCGCCTACCGCAAGCTCGCGCGGCAGCTGCACCCCGACATCAACCCCAACGAGGAAGCGCGCTTCAAGGAGGTGACCGCCGCCTACGAGGTCCTCTCGGACCCGAAGAAGCGGCAGGTCGTCGACCTCGGCGGCGACCCGTTGGACTCGGGCGGCGGCCGGGGCGGCGGCGACCCGTTCGCGGGTTTCGGTCTCGGCGACATCATGGACGCGTTCTTCGGCGCGGGCGGCGGTGGCGGACGTGGTCCGCGCAGCCGCGTGCAGCCCGGGTCGGACGCGCTGATCCGGCTGTCGATGACGTTGGAGGAGTGCGCGGCGGGCGCTTCACGTGAGCTGACCGTCGACACGGCGATCCTGTGCGACCGGTGCGTGGGCAGCGGCTGCGCGGACGGCTCGTCCCCGATCCGCTGCGACACGTGCGGCGGGCGGGGCGAGGTGCAGTCGGTGCAGCGCTCGTTCCTGGGCCAGGTCGTGACGGCCCGGCCGTGCCCGGTGTGCCGCGGCCTCGGCGAGGTCATCCCGGACCCGTGCCAGCAGTGCGCGGGTGACGGCCGGGTGCGGTCCAGGCGGACCATCTCGGTGCAGATCCCGCCCGGCGTGGCCGAGGGCATGCGCGTTCGGCTGGCCGGCCAGGGCGAGGTCGGCCCCGGCGGCGGACCGGCGGGCGACCTGTACGTCGAGGTCGAGGAGGTGCCGCACGAGGTCTTCGAGCGTGACGGCGCGAACCTGCACTGCTCCGTGCGCATCCCGATGACGACCGCGGCCCTGGGCGCGGTGCTGCCGTTGCAGACGCTGGACGGCGAGGAGGAGCTGGAGATCGAGCCCGGCACCCAGCCGAACACCGAGCTGGTGCTCACCGGGCGCGGCATGCCCCGGCTGAGGTCCAGCGGGCGCATCGACGGCCGCGGCGACCTGCACGTCCACCTCGAGGTCGTGACGCCGACCAAGCTGGACGCCCGGCAGGCCGAACTGCTGCGCGAACTGGCCGTGTCACGCGGTGAGGACGAACCGACGCTCGCGCACAACGGCAAGGGCGGCGGGGGGCTGTTCTCGCGGCTGCGCTCCGGCCGCAACCACCGGTGACGCTGCCGGTCTTCCTGGTCGCCGCGCTGCCGTCCGGCGCCGAGGCCGTCCTGGACGGGCCGGAGGGGCGGCACGCGGCCACCGTGCGCCGGTTGCGCGCGGGGGAGGAGCTGGTGCTCTCCGACGGCACGGGCGCCCAGGTGCGGTGCGTGGTGGCGGAGGCGTTCAAGGACTCCCTGCGGCTGCGCGTCGTCGAACGCTGGGTCGTGCCGCCGCCGTCCGTGCGGGTGGTCGTGGCGCAGGCGCTGGTGAAGGGCGACCGCGGTGAACTGGCCGTGGAGCTGGCCACCGAGGCGGGCGTGGACGGCGTCGTGCCGTGGCGGGCCTCGCGCTGCGTGACCAAATGGGAGGAAGGTCCGCGCGGGGCCAAGGCCCTCGAACGCTGGCGGAGCACCGCGCGTGAGGCGGCCAAGCAGGCTCGCCGCGCACGCGTGCCGTCGGTCGCGGAACCCGTTTCGACGTCCGGGCTGGCACGGTTGGCGTCGTCCTCGGCGGTGGCTTTGGTATTGCACGAAACTGCATCGGTGGGCATTGGATCGGTTCAGTTGCCCTCTTCGGGTGATGTGCTGCTGGTCGTCGGACCGGAAGGCGGCATCACCGACGAGGAATTGTCCACGTTGATCGGTGCGGGCGCGCAGGTCGTGCGACTGGGGCCTACCGTGCTGCGCGCGTCCACCGCGGCGGCCGTGGCTTTGGGTGCGCTGGGTGTGCTGACCGATCGCTGGGCGTAATGAAGCTTGCTCCCTTCTGGCGAACACCTGATGTAGGGGTTACGCTGATGGGCAGAGGGGTTGCCTTCGTTTAGCCGCGATCAGCCCTTCGACACCAGACTCGCCGGACACCTCCCCCCTCGGTCCGGCGCCGCCGCGTCGTGGTGGGACGACCCCCAGGTCCCACCGCGACGCGGCTTCTATTTTGTCTACGGGTGGTTTCGATTGCGCATCGTCTACGGGCCGCACCCGAGCCAGTTCGGGGAGTATTCCGCCCCGCCCGGTGAATCATTTCCCGTCATCGTGGTAATCCATGGTGGTTTCTGGCATCAGCGTTATGGGCTGGAGCTCGGCCGACCGCTCGCCGCCGACCTCGTGGCACACGGCGTGGCCGCGTACAACATCGAGTACCGGCGGGTAGGTGGCGGCGGCGGGTGGCCCGCGACGGGCGACGACGTGCTGGCCGCGATCGACGCCCTGGATCCCGCACTCGGCCCCGTAGTCACGCTGGGTCACTCCGCCGGCGGCCACCTCGCCGTGTGGGCCGCCGCCCGCCACCCGCGCGTGTCCGGCGCCGTCGCCCAGGCCGGGGTGCTCGACTTCCTCCAGCACCCGCAGATCACCCGCCGTGCGGCCGAACTCCTGGGTGGCACCCCCGCCGAAGTCCCGGCCCGCTACGCCGACGCGTCCCCGGCCGCCCAACTCCCGATCCCGAAGCCCCTGGTCCTGGTCCACGGCGAGGCCGACGAGGACGTGCCGTTCGCCCAGAGCGAGGCGTTCGCCGCCGCCTCCGGCGCCGAGCTGATCGCCCTCCCCGGCACCGACCACATGTCCCTGATCACCCCGGACACCGCAGCCTGGACCACCTGCCGCACCGCCGCCCTACGCCTGACCACCCCGTGAGTCCTACGTTCAGAACGCGTGAGTCGTACCTTCAGGACCACCGTGTCCTACGTTCAGGACCCCCGAATTCAACGCTCGCGTCGCCAGCGGCTGTTCTGAGCGTTCAACTCGGGGGTTCTGAACGTAGGACTCACGCGACGCGAACGTAGGACTCACGGGTGGGTTAGCCTGCGGAGCCATGTCCGACTGCCTGTTCTGCCGCATCGTCGCCCGCGAGATCCCGGCGACCGTGGTGCACGAGACCGACACCACGCTGGCGTTCCGCGACGTCGCCCCCCAAGCCCCGACGCACGTCGTCCTGGTGCCCAAGGCGCACGCCCCGGACGCCGTCGCGCTCGCCGCCGCCTCGCCCACCGTGCTGGACGACCTGTTCCTCGCCGCCGGTGAAGTGGCGAAGTCCGAAGGCATCGCGGACAGCGGCTACCGCCTGCTCTTCAACACCGGTGCGGACGCCGGCCAGACCGTCTTCCACGCCCACCTGCACGTGCTCGGCGGACGGCGGCTCGGCCCGCTGGCCTGACCGCCCTACCCCAGGGCCTGCATCACCGGGGCGTACAGCCGCGAACGGTCGCCGCCGAACGCCCCGCGCACCATCAGGTCGACCGTGTACCGCGGCGCCAAACCGCGCGCCACCAGCCACGACGCCAACGCCGGGTCCCCCACGTCCACCCGCACCGACGTCGCACCGACCGCCACGTCCGAGATCAACTCCGCCGCACGCCCGACCGACGGCGCCACCACCGGCCCCACCATCGTCACCGGCCCGTTGGCCCACGCCGCCACGAACCCGTCGTCGGCCACCCTCACCTGCGACGCGAACCCGAACAGCTCACCCCACATCGCCGACCGGTCCGTGCCGAACACCTCGGCGTCCGCCGCCACGACCTTCGCCCGGTCCGCGTCCTCCACCGGCCGTGACGTGCCCGAAGCCGTCCCGTCGAACGCCCCGACGTGCGCCGTCACCCGACCCACCGACCGGAACCCCAGCTTCTCGTACAGCGGCTTGCCGTACGAAGTCGCGTGCAGCGACACCACCGGCGTGCCCGCGAACGCCAGCGCGTGCTCCATCAACCGCCGCCCCAGCCCGCGCCCACCGTGGCTCGACGCCACCAGCACCATGCTGACCGCCGCGTGCTCGACCCCGAATCGGGTGATGATCACCGTGCCAACCAGCTCGCCCCCGTCGACCAGCCCGAAACCGGTTCCGACGCGCAGCAGGAACGCCCACTTGGCCGGTTCCGGCGACCACTGCCGGTCCAACCCGAGGCGAACGCAGGCGGGCAGGTCGTCGGGGGTGAGCGCGCGCAATTCCGTCACGCTCCGAGTGAACCCGCCGTGTCCAACCCGTTTCTTACTCCGGTGCGGACTGTCGGTGGGGACGGCTAGCATCGGACGCGGTAGGTCGAATTCACCAGAGCACGGCGCGAACGCGCAGGAAGAGGGCCCGAGGCCACGTGGCCGGTACCGCTGACAACACGCCGCAGGCAGGCCAGGCCGCGGCCGACGCCCAATCCAAGTTCGCCGTGCCCGACGGTGCGGTGCTCGCCCTGCTCGGGTCGCGTGACGAGAACCTCCGGCTCGCCGAGGAACTGCTGGACGCCGACGTGCACGTGCGCGGCAACGAGATCACGCTCTCCGGCCAGCCCGCCGACGTGGCGTTCGCCGAACGCGTGTTCTCCGAGCTGATCACCCTCGCCGGCCGCGGCCAGCAGGTGGGCCCGGACACGGTCCGCCGCACGGTCGCGATGCTGTCCGCGGGCACCAGCGAGTCGCCCGCCGAGGTGCTGAGCCTCGACATCATCTCCCGGCGCGGCCGCACGATCCGGCCGAAGACGCTGAACCAGAAGCACTACGTGGACGCGATCGACCTGAACACCATCGTGTTCGGCATCGGCCCCGCGGGCACCGGAAAGACCTACCTGGCCATGGCGAAGGCCGTGCAGGCGCTCCAGGCCAAGCAGGTCAACCGGATCATCCTGACCCGCCCGGCGGTCGAGGCGGGCGAGCGGCTCGGCTACCTGCCCGGCACGCTCTACGAGAAGATCGACCCGTACCTGCGCCCCCTGTACGACGCGCTGCACGACATGGTCGACCCCGAATCCATCCCGCGCCTCACCCAGGCGGGCACGATCGAGGTCGCCCCATTGGCTTATATGCGCGGTCGCACGCTTAATGATGCGTTCATCATCCTGGACGAGGCGCAGAACACGACGCCCGAACAGATGAAGATGTTCCTCACCCGATTGGGTTTCGGCTCGAAGATCGTGGTGACCGGCGACGTCACCCAAGTCGACCTGCCCGGCGGGCAGCGCAGCGGTCTGAAGGTCGTCCGGGACATCCTGGAAGGCGTGGAGGACGTCCACTTCTCCATCCTGACCAGCAGTGACGTGGTTCGCCACCGGCTGGTCGCGGACATCGTCGACGCCTACGAGAAGTGGCAGGTCGACCAGGACGAGGTCGACGCGCACCAGCACCACGCCGGACCCGGTGCGCGGTCGCGTGGACAGCGCCGGGGACGATAGGCGCCGTGAGCATCGAGATCGCGAACGAGTCGGGCGTCCAGGTGGACGAGTCGTCCATCGTCGCCGCCGCCAGGTTCGCCCTGGACCGGATGGGCGTCAGCCCGTTGGCCGAGCTGTCCGTCCTGCTGGTCGAGCTGGACGTGATGGCGGACCTGCACCAGCGCTGGATGGACCTGCCCGGCCCGACGGACGTGATGGCGTTCCCGATGGACGAGCTGGACTCGGCCCGCCGACCGGACGCCGCGGGCCTCGGCCCGGCGCTGCTCGGCGACATCGTGCTGTGCCCGGACTTCGCCAAGGACCAGGCCAAGAAGGCGGGCCACAGCCTGATCGACGAACTGCACCTGCTGACCGTCCACGGCGTGCTGCACCTGCTCGGCTACGACCACGCGGAGCCCGCCGAGGAGCGGGAGATGTTCACGTTGCAGAACCGCATCCTGGGCGACTTCCGCACCGCCGCGGCCGAGGCGGAGCGCAAGTCCGCGCAGCGCGAGGCCGATTCGAAGCTGCTCGGGGCGGTCGGTCTGGAGGACGCGGACCGGCCCGAGTCGACCCCCTGAGGCGGCCGAGGTGATAGGCAGTCCCACCGGCTTGCTGGTGTTGGCCGCGGTGTTGGTGTTGTCGGCGGGCCTGTTCGCGGGCGTGGACGCGGCGCTGGGCACGGTGTCGCGTGCCCGCGTCGAGGCGTTGCAGCGGCAAGGTCGGGCCGGCACCGGTCACCTGATCGCGCTGCTGGCCGACCGGCCGCGGCACGTGAACCTGCTGCTGTTGCTCCGACTGGGCTGCGAGCTGGCGGCGACGGTGCTGGTGACGGTGGTGTGCCTGGGTCTCATCGAGACCGACTGGGTGGCCATGCTGGTCGCCGGCCTGAGCATGCTCGTGGTGTCGTACGTGCTGGTCGGCGTGGGTCCGCGGACCATCGGTCGGCAGCACCCGTACGCGGTGACGCTGCTCGCGGCGGGTCCGATCCGGGTGCTCGGCCGGGTGCTGGGGCCGTTGAGCAAGCTGCTGATCCTGGTCGGCAACGCGATCACCCCGGGCAAGGGTTTCCGGGAGGGTCCGTTCTCGTCCGAGGTGGAGTTGCGCGAGCTGGTGGACATGGCGCAGGAACGCGGCGTCGTGGACGAGGGCGAGCGGGAGATGATCCACTCGGTGTTCGAGCTGGGCGACACGATCTCGCGCGAGGTGATGGTGCCGCGCACCGAGATCGTGTGGATCGAGCAGACCAAGTCGGTCCGGCAGGCGCTGGCCCTGTCGCTGCGCACCGGGTACACGCGGGTGCCGGTGATCGGGGAGAGCGTCGACGACATCGTCGGCGTGGTGAACCTCAAGGACCTGGTGCGGCTGACGTTGGCCGAGGAGCCGAACGGCACGACGGTGGCGGACGTGATGAAGCCGGCGTCGTTCATCCCTGACTCGAAGCCGCTCGCGGACCTGCTGCGGGAGATGCAGCTGTCGCGCAACCACCTGGCGATCGTGGTGGACGAGTACGGCGGCACGGCGGGGCTGCTCACCATCGAGGACATCCTGGAGGAGATCGTCGGGGAGATCACCGACGAGTCCGACACGGACGACCGGCCGCCGGTGGAGCACCTGACGGACGGCTCGGTGCGGGTCAGCGCGCGCCTGCCGGTGGACGACCTGGACGCGTTGTTCGGCACGGAGCTGGACGACCACGAGGTGGAGACCGTCGGCGGTCTGCTGGCCCAACGCCTGGGCCGGGTGCCGCTGCCGGGGACCGAAGCGGAGATCGCGGGTCTGCGGATGCGGGCCGAGGGCGGCAAGGACGAACGCGGGCGGATGCGCATCACGACGGTGCTCGTGCGCCCGGTGAACGGCGACGACAGCGAGGGGACCAACGGTGACTGACCTCGACCCCGAGGACCAGAAGATCATCACGCTGGCGCGTTCGGCGCGGGCCCGGACGGGAACGCCCGAGGGCGCGGCCGTGCGGGACACCGACGGCCGGACGTACGCGGCCACCACGGTCGCCCTGCCGTCGCTCAAGCTGACCGCGTTGCAGGCCGCCGTGGCCGCCGCCGTGTCCAGCGGGGCCGAGGGCTTGGAGGCGGCGGCCGTCGTCACCGCCTCAGGTGCCGTGGACGAGGACTCACTGGCCGCCGTGCGCGACATGACGGCCGATGCGCGGGTCTTCCGCGCCGACGCGTCCGGCGCCGTGCAGGAAACCGTGTAGGTGCGCGACTACATCACCGTGTGCCGTGGCTGCTGCTGCGGCACCGTCAAGAAGCACCCGGACTACGACCACGACGAGCAGTTGCGGCGGTTGCGGGAGTTGGCCGACAGCTCCGGCGGCCGGGTGCGCCTGCGCACCGCCGACTGCCTGGACGCGTGCGAGAACTCGAACGTGATCGTGGTGAAGCCGGCGGGCCAGAAGCCGGTGTGGTTGGGGTTCGTCCTGCACGACGCCGTGATGGACGACCTGGAGCGCTGGCTCGCCGACGGCGGCCCGATGCCGACCACTCTCGAGGTGAACCGCATCGCGGCGCCCGCGACGAAGGCCTAGAGCAGCACGCCAGCGCGACCGAGGTCGTGGTTGAAGAACGCGGACAGGGTCGACGCGGACGCCCGGTAGACGATCGCCTGGGAGGCCGGGTCGAGGACCAGGTAGGCGTCGGCGCGGGCGCGGTTGATCGCGTCGACCGGTCGGCTCGAATTCCACGACCGCGGCGTCCTGCCCGCCGCGAGGAGCGCCGACACGACGCCGGCAGGGCCGCAGTCCTCGCCCTGGTTGGGCCGGCCGTGGAACTGCGAGACCGGCACCAGCCGCCCGGTCTGGGTGCCGCAGTCCGGCACGCCCGGGATCCGGTAGTCGTAGCCGGTGGCCATGTACGCGTCGGCCAGGTAGCCGCGCAGCTCGGGCACGTAGTCCCACAGGTCGCTGGTGAACCCGCGCGTGTTGGTCACCGACTGGCCGCGCACCTGGCAGGAGATGTCGACGCGCCGGCGTGGTTGTCCGTGGCCCAAGTCGGCCGAGCTGTTCGGCATCCCGGAAGGCGCCGTGAAGTACTGGGCCAGTGTCGAGAAGTGGCGTCCGGAATGGCCCTCGCGGCACGCGTCGTTACGCGCTTTCCGGCGCTAAGAGGACTCACACGGCCAAGCGCGGCCTTGGTGTTCCGGAATCCTTGCCGAGGGTTGTCCCACCTGCTCCAACTGTCCCACCGGAAACTCCCCCAACTGTCCCTCGATGCTTTCTGGCCTGCGGTTATACGAGGAGGTGCGACATCATGGCGACCGGTCGGGCGTGCCGATGGGTGATTGTTTCGAAGAATCACAGGGGCAGGTTGCGGCGGCGGGTGCCAAAAGTTGATGTGATGGCATCACGGGATGTTCGGCGATCGAAGACGCCGACTGTTCAGGCATTGCATCCCGCGTTCGATGACTTCAACGCGGAGGGTGGCATGACCTCGACCAAGAGGGATCTCGCTGCTGAAAATGCTTTTTCTTCCAACAGTAAAGACATCATTGTCGTCGTCGACGCGACCCAGGTCGGAGGCAACAGCGATCAGAAGAACATCGTCAAGTATCAAGGTTTCAATCTGAATCAGAATGCATCGGAGAAGATCGACCCGGTGGTCACAGCCCTTTTTCTGGTAGAGGGCAGCCAGGAGGTCCACGTGTTCGAGGCCGCGCCTGTGGATATGCAGGGGACTCAGGTGCATGCCCCGGTTCCGCCTCAGGTGCGTGGCACCGGGATCACTTGGCTGGAAGATGACATGGGCAATCGCAGTAACGTTATCCGGGTCTTGGACGACTGGCCCGCGTCTGAGATGGCGGACACGGTCCGCACCGGTCGGCCTGCTGTCCGACTCGTTCGGCCGCGCCGGACCGCTACCGGGCGGTGCCGGGCGATGCCGGACCGGGACGAGGGGGTGCGGCGATCAGGGCGGAACCCGTTCACGACTACCTCAGGTGGCTCGGCCGGGGGGTCCGACCGGGTTCGGGGCTGTGCGGGCGTTCGAGGCCTTGACAGCCACTGACTAGGGCTGACGCGGCGCGGCCGGCGGGTGCGGGGACAATGGGCGGATGGATGGTTACCGTTCCGGGTTCGCGTGCTTCGTCGGCCGCCCCAACGCAGGCAAGTCGACGTTGACCAACGCGCTGGTCGGGACCAAGGTCGCGATCACGTCGAGCAAGCCGCAGACCACCCGACACACCATCCGGGGCATCGTGCACCGCGAGGACGGGCAGTTGGTCCTGGTGGACACCCCCGGCCTGCACCGCCCGCGCACGCTCCTCGGCCAGCGCCTCAACGACCTGGTCCGCGAGACGTGGACCGAGGTGGACGTGGTCGGGTTCTGCGTGCCCGCCGACCAGAAGGTCGGCCCCGGCGACAAGTTCATCGCCGCCGAGCTGGAGAAGATCGCCAAGCGGACCCCCGTCATCGGCATCGTCACCAAGACCGACCTGGTCAGCCAGCAGCAGGTCGCCGAGCAGCTGCTCGCGCTCCAGAAGGTGATGGACTTCGCCGACCTGATCCCGGTCTCGGCGGTGGACGGCTACCAGGTCGACGCCCTCGCCGACCTGGTGCTGGGCAAGCTCCCCGAAGGCCCGGCGCTCTACCCGGACGGCGAGCTGACCGACGAGCCGGAGATGACCCTGATCGCCGAGCTGATCCGGGAGGCCGCGCTGGAGGGTGTGCGGGACGAGCTGCCCCACTCGATCGCCGTCCTGGTCGAGGAGATGCTGCCCCGCGAGGGCCGCGACGACCTGGTGGACATCCACGCGAACGTGTACGTCGAACGTCCCAGCCAGAAGGCGATCATCCTGGGTCACCGCGGTGAACGCCTCAAGCAGGTCGGCATCACGTCCCGCCGGCACATCGAGAAGCTGCTCGGCACGCGCGTCTACCTCGACCTGCACATCAAGATCGCCAAGGACTGGCAGCGCGACCCGAAGCAGTTGCGCAGACTGGGGTTCTAGGTGGCGAACCTGTACCGGGACACCGGGGTGGTCCTGCGGGTGCAGAAGCTCGGCGAGGCGGACCGCATCATCACGCTGCTCACCCAGAAGCACGGCAAAGTGCGCGCGGTGGCGAAGGGCGTGCGCCGCACGTCGTCCCGGTTCGGCGCGCGGCTGGAGCCGTTCGGGCACGTCGACGTGCAGTTCTACCCCGGACGGTCGCTGGACGTGGTCACCCAGGTCGAGACGCTGGACGCGTTCGGCGTGGTCCTGGTGGACGACTACCAGCGCTACACGGCGGCGTGCGCGGTGCTGGAGACGGCCGACCGGCTGACGTCGGAGGAGGGTGAACCCGCCCTCCGGCTGTACCTGCTGGTCACGGGTGCTCTGCGGGCGCTCGCGGCGAAGGAGCGGGACGCCTCGCTCATCCTCGACGCCTACCTGATGCGGGCGATGGCGTTCGCGGGGTGGGCGCCGGCGGTGGACGACTGCGCGCGCTGCGGTGACCCGGGGCCGCACACGGCGTTCAACGTGCACGCGGGCGGCATGGTGTGCCCGCGATGTCGTCCGCCGGGCAGCGCCACCCCGTCCGCGGACACGCTGCGCCTGCTCGCCGCCCTGCTCCACGGCAGGTGGGATGTGGTGGAGGTCATCCCCACCGGTGCCCGGCGCGACGCCAGCGGCCTGGTCGCCGCGCACCTCCAGTGGCACCTGGAACGCCAGTTGCGGTCGCTGCCCTTGGTCGAGCGAAAGGCGCAGCCGTCCGACGGTTAGAGTCGCCTGCCCCACGAAAAGAGAGGACAGTCATGCTCCGCCGACGGCGGGTTGAGCACGCGAAGCGTGATCCCCGACCCCCGGAACCCCACCCGACCGGCGCCACGCCGCCCGTGCTGCCCGTGGACCTCGTGCCCCGGCACATCGCGATAGTGATGGACGGCAACGGGCGTTGGGCCAACCAGCGCGGCCTGTCCCGGGTCGAGGGGCACAAGCGCGGTGAGGCCGTCGTGGTCGAGGCGGCCAAGGGCGCCATCGAGATGGGCGTGAAGTGGCTGTCGCTGTACGCGTTCTCCACCGAGAATTGGAAGCGCAGCCCCGACGAGGTCCGCTTCCTGATGGGCTTCAGCCGCGACGTGATCCACCACCGCACCGACGAGCTGGACGAGCTGGGTGTGCGCGTGCGGTGGGCGGGGCGTCGACCCAGGCTGTGGCGCAGCGTCATCAAGGAGCTGGAGGTCGCCGAGGAGCGCACGAAGGAGAACGACGTGCTGAACCTCGCGATGTGCATCAACTACGGCGGCCGGGCCGAGGTCGGGGACGCGGCGCGGGAGATCGCCCGGCTGGTCGCCGCCGGGAAGATCAACCCGGAGAAGGTGGACGAGCGCACGCTCGCGAAATACATGTACCAGCCCGACATGCCGGACGTTGACCTGTTCATCCGGCCGTCCGGCGAGCAGCGCACGTCGAACTTCCTGCTGTGGCAGTCGGCGTACGCGGAGATGGTGTTCCAGGACATCCTGTGGCCGGATTTCGACCGGCAGGACCTGTGGCGCGCCTGTGAGGCGTACGCCATGCGCGACCGGCGCTTCGGTGGCGCCGTTGACAAGCCCGACGTGGAGGATTCGGAGTGACCGACGAGGACGCCGCGGTGACCGCGGAACTGCTCACCGCGGCCCGTGAGGCGTTGGAGATGTTCCACGAGGTGCACGTCGACGACGACGGGGCGCTGAGCTTCCAGCACGGTGAGGTGCCGTGCGCGGTGCAGGCGATGCGGTTGGCCGAGGGCCTGACCGTGCTCAGCCTGACGTGCGTGGTGGCGTGGGACCTGCCGAAGGACTCCAACCTGGCCGTGTCCGCCGCTGAACGCGCTGGTCAGGGCCTGTTCGGCACGCTTGGTGTGATCAATACCGAGCGGGGGATGGATGTGACGCTGCGCTACGCGTTCCCGGCCGAAGGGCTCAAGCCGGAGCCGTTGAGCACGCTGCTGATGTTGGTCGTGTCCACTGCTTCGCAGCTGCGCAACGAGCTGCTGGCCGGAACCGGGGACGGTGCCTGATGGCTGGTGTGATCGTGTACGAGCCCGATGACGAGACGGACATCGAGGGCCTGCCCTGGGCCGTCACGTTCGAGGCGTCGGCGGGGGAGGAGTGGGCCTCGTTCGTGTGCGGGCCTTACGAGCGGGACGACGCGGTGAAGCTGGCCGAGGAGGTGCTCGCCGCGAGCCGTGGCGTGACGGCCGTGGTGGAGCCGCTGTTGCCGGTGATCGAGGCGGCGGACGTGCTGGCGACCATCGCCGAACTGCGTGAAGAGGACGAGGCGGAGTGACGAGGACGAGTCTGTCCGCGTGACGATCACGCGGCGGAGTGACCCCCGGGTGGTTGCGGGGGCGTGAAGACCCGACGTAGGTCGGTGAGGCGCGGGCGGTGGTTCTGGCATCATCTCGAAAGTGACAATCACTGGCGAGATCCGTGGATCGCGCCCGCGCCGCCCACCGCCGCGTTGGAAGATCACTTCGCTCGAAGTGCTCTGCGTGCTGCTCGTGCTGGCGCTGGTGTTGCAGGACTGGCTGGTCGGCGTGCTGGACGTGGCGGTGCTGCGTACGGCATCCACCGTCTTCGTCGCGATCTGCGTGCAGGCCCTGCCGTTCCTCGTGCTCGGGGTGCTGATCAGCGGCGCGATCGCGGCGTTCATCCCGGCCAGCGCACTGCGCCGGGCGTTGCCGAAGAGAACCGCGTTCGCCGTCCCCGTCGCCGGGATCGCCGGAGTGGCGTTGCCGGGCTGCGAGTGCGCGTCCGTGCCCGTCTCCCGCCGCCTGATGCAGCAGGGCGTCGCACCCGCCGCGGCGCTGACGTTCCTGCTCGCCGCGCCCGCCGTGAACCCGATCGTGCTGGTCTCCACGGCCGTCGCGTTCCCCAACGCGCCGATGATGGTGCCTGCCAGGTTCGTCGGCGCGCTGCTCACCGCCGTGGTCATGGGCTGGCTCTGGACCCGCTTCGGCAAGGCGGAATGGATCGCCGAGCGCGCGCTGCGCCGACTGCCCGACAACGACGGCACGTCGCGCTGGGTCGTCTTCGCCGAGACCGCGCGGCACGACCTGGTCGACGCGGGCGGGTTCCTGGTGCTCGGCGGGGTGTTCGCGGCGGCGTTCAACGTGCTCGTGCCGCAGGCCTGGCTGGAGACGCTCGGCGGCCAGATCGTCCTGGCCGTGATCGTGATGTCGCTGCTGGCCGTGGTGCTGGCGCTGTGCAGCGAGGCCGACGCGTTCGTCGCGGCCTCCATGTCGGCGTTGCCGCTGCTGCCCCGGCTGGTGTTCCTGGTCGTCGGCCCGGCGGTCGACGTCAAGCTCATCGCGTTGCAGGCGGGCGCGTTCGGCAAGTCCTTCGCGCTGCGCTTCGCCCCGGCCACGTTCGTGGTGGCGATCGCGTCGGCCCTGGCGGCGGGAGCGGTGTTCCTGTGAAGCGTGACATCTCGGGAGGCGTGGTCAGCCATGAGGCGTGAGACGCAGAACATCCTGCTGGTGCTGCTCGGCGGCGCCCTGCTGAAACTGGCGTTGACCGGCACCTACCTGCGGTACGTCAAGGAGTCGTTGCAGCCTTGGCTGATCCTCACCGGGGCCGTCATGGTGGTGTTGGCGCTGGTGTCGGTCGTGCGTGACATCCGCGGTGGTGAGGAGCACCCCAGCGGGATCGAGCACGCCGGACACGAGCACGGGACGTCCCGGAGCCCGTGGATGCTGTTGCTGCCGGTCTTCGCGGTGTTCCTGATCAGCCCGCCAGCGCTGGGCGCGGACACGGTCAACCGGTCCGACCGCAACGCCGCGCAGGAGGCCAAGGCGTCGAACGGCTTCGCACCGCTGCCGTCCGACGAGGTCATCCCTCTCACCATCAGCGAGTTCGTCACCCGCACCGCGTGGGACGACTCCGGCTCCCTGGACGACCGCACGGTCAAGCTCACCGGGTTCGTCGTGCGCAAGGACGGCAACGTGTTCGTCGCCCGGCTGACCATCTCGTGCTGCGCCGCGGACGCCTCGCCGGTCAAGGCGAAGATGGTGGGTCAGGACTTCGAAGCGCTGCCCACCGACCAGTGGATCGAGGCCACCGGCCGGGTCGTGCCCGGCTCGGCGACCAAGGAGAGCGCGTTCGTGCCCACGTTCACCGTCTCCGAGGTGGTGCCGATCGCCGCGCCGGAGGACACCTACGAGGGCTGAGGGTTGGGCTACGAGGGTTGGGCCTTCCCGTTCTTCGCCGATCCAGAACCGGCGGCGCACTCGCGGCACGTGCCGAAGATCTCCACGGTGTGGCTGACCTCGACGAACCCGTTCTCCGCCGCGACGCGGTCGGCCCACTTCTCCACCGCCGGGCCCTCGACCTCCACCGTGCGGCCACAGCCCCGGCACACCAGGTGGTGATGGTGGTGCTGGGAGCAGCGCAGGTAGATCGCCTCACCGGAGTCCGTCCGCAGCACGTCCACCTCGCCGGCGTCGGCCAGCGACTGGAGCGTGCGGTAGACCGTGGTCAGGCCGATGCCCTCGCCACGTTTGCGCAGCTCCTCGTGCAGCTCCTGGGCGGATCGGAACTCGCCGAGCGAGTCGAGCAGCTTGGACACGGCGGTGCGCTGCTTGGTCGAACGCAGCCCGGGAACCGCGGTGGTCGGGCGCTCGCTTGTGGTCACATCTCCTCCGTCCGGGGGGTCCGGTCGGTCTGGTTGATACCACGCGGCCCCTCGTCGACATGGGTCACCGCGTCCACCACGATGTGCGAGAGGTGCTCGTCCACGAGTCGGTAGACGACCTCGCGGCCGTGCCGCTCGCCGTGCACCACGCCCGCGGCCTTCAGCACCCGCAGGTGCTGGCTGATCAGCGGCTGGGCCACGCCCAGTGCCTCGACCAGCTCGTGCACGCACCGGTCCGCCTCGCGCAGTTGCAGCACGATCGCGATCCGCACGGGCGCGGCGAGCGCTCGCAGCAGCTCACCGGCGGCGGACAGGGTCCGCGCGGCTTTCCGCGGCGCCGGCGGGGGCACGCGGCGCTCCGGGGAGTGCACGTGTTCGCCCCGCACTCCGACCGTCACGGCGCCTCCCACGTGGTATGGATTTTCACCACCGATACTACGGCGCTAGAGCACGGACACCATGATGAGCACCAGCAGGGCGAGCACGACCATCCTCAGACCGCGTGCGCCCGGTGTCAGCAGGGGCCAGGTGACGGCGAGCATCACCGCCACACCGAGGGCGAGCACGCCGAGCAGCAGTGCGCCGACCGCGCCCTGGAGCCACACGCCCACCCCGAACAGCGCCAGGACCAGCAGGAACACGACCGGCGCCGGCACACGTGCGAGCGGACCGGAGCCGGGGATCAGGGTGCGCTTCGGGTAACGAGCCACCGTGGCATCCTTGCACCGTGCTGCTCGTGTGCCGCTTCACCGTGGCGGAAACCGATTTCGAGGCGTTCACCGGGCGGGTCGACCGGGCGTTGTCGCTGCTCACGGCCCAGGCGGGCTGCCGGCGGGGTCAGCTGTCCAGGTCGACGGACGAGGCGGACCGCTTCGTGCTGACCGTCGAGTTCGACTCGGTGGTGGCGTACCGGCGCGCGATGTCGCCGTTCGACGTGCGCGAACACGTCATCCCGCTGCTGTCCGAGGCGAACACTGACGAACCGGCCGTCTACGAGCCGTTGCTGGTCGCGGCGGACGGCGCGGTTCAGCGTGAGGTGAGCCTGCTGGCACGTGACGCCGGCACCGTCCGCCTGGGTGAGGCCGCCGGCCCGACCACCCCGCGCTGACGGTCGAGGGGTCGCCTGATCGGGGGCCTCGACGGGGACAGGGTCGAGGGGCGCCGGCCGGGGAGGACTACCCTGGCAAGCCCGTTTCCCGTCCCTTTCTGCATCTCCCGATGGAGTGTCCGTGGCAGCCGATCGCATCGAGACCGTCGTCAGCCTGTGCAAGCGTCGCGGGTTCGTGTACCCGTGCGGCGAGATCTACGGCGGCACCAGGTCGGCCTGGGACTACGGTCCGCTCGGTGTCGAGCTGAAGGACAACATCAAGCGCCAGTGGTGGAACTTCATGGTGCGGGGCCGCGAGGACGTCGTCGGCTTGGACTCGTCGGTGATCCTGCCCCGCGAGGTGTGGGCCGCGTCCGGTCACGTGGACGCGTTCGTCGACCCGCTGATCGAGTGCAACTCGTGCCACAAGCGGTTCCGGCAGGACACGCTGGTCGAGGAGTACGCCGAGCGCACCGGCAAGGACGTCGCCGAGAGTGACGTGTCGGACGTGCCGTGCCCGAACTGCGGCACCCGCGGCCAGTACACCGAGCCGAAGATGTTCAACGGGCTGCTCAAGACGTACCTCGGCCCGGTGGAGTCCGACGAGGGCCTGCACTACCTGCGCCCGGAGACCGCGCAGGGCATCTTCACGAACTTCCTGAACGTGCAGACCACGTCGCGTCGCAAGCCGCCGTTCGGCATCGGCCAGATCGGCAAGAGCTTCCGCAACGAGATCACGCCGGGCAACTTCATCTTCCGCACCCGTGAGTTCGAGCAGATGGAGATGGAGTTCTTCGTCGAGCCCGGCACGGACGAGGAATGGCACCAGTACTGGATCGACGAGCGCAGCCGCTGGTACACCGAGCTGGGTATCTCCAAGGAAAACCTGCGGCACTACGAACACCCGAAAGAAAAGCTCTCGCACTACTCGAAGCGCACCGTCGACATCGAGTACCGGTTCCAGTTCGGCGGTCAGGAGTGGGGCGAGCTGGAAGGCATCGCGAACCGCACCGATTTCGACCTGAACACCCACTCGGACCACTCGGGCGTCGACCTGTCGTACTTCGACCAGGCCACCAACTCGCGCTACCGGCCGTTCGTGATCGAACCCGCCGCGGGTGTCGGCAGGCCGATGATGGCGTTCCTGCTGGAGGCGTACACGGAGGACGAGGCGCCGAACGCCAAGGGCGGCGTGGACAAGCGGGTCGTGCTCCGGCTGGACCGCAGGCTCGCGCCGGTGAAGGCCGCCGTGCTGCCGCTGTCGCGCAACGCCGACCTCTCGCCGAAGGCCAAGGACCTGGCCAACGCACTGCGCAAGCACTGGAACATCGAGTTCGACGACGCCGGCGCGATCGGCCGCCGCTACCGCAGGCAGGACGAGATCGGCACGCCGTTCTGCGTGACGGTCGACTTCGACACCCTGACCGACCACGCGGTGACGGTGCGGGAGCGGGACACGATGTCGCAGGAGCGCGTGTCGATGGACCAGCTGGAGGGCTACCTCGCCGCGCGCCTGATCGGCGCCTGACATCCGGTCCTCCGCGGTCAGCCCGCCGAGCGGTGTTCGGACGGGCTGATGCCGCGTTCCCGCTTGAACGCCGTGCTCAACGCGAACGCGGTGCTGTAGCCGACCTGGCGGGCCACCGAGCCCACGGTCGCGGACGGTTCGCGCAGCAGGTCGGCGGCCAGCGTGAGCCGCCAGTCGGTCAGGTAGGCCATCGGCGGTTCGCCGACGAGTTCGGTGAACCGCCGGGCCAACGCCGCCCGCGACACCCCGACCGCGTCCGCCAGCGAACCGACCGTCCACGGACGCGCCGGGTCGCCGTGCAGGAACCGCAACGCCCGCCCCACCACCGGGTCCGCGTGCGCTGTGTACCAACTGGGCGTGTCCGCCTCCGGCCGGCAGAACCACGACCGCAGGACCGAGATGAGCAGCAGGTCGAGCATCCGGTCGAGGACGGCTTCCTGGCCGGGTTCGTCCCGGGTGATCTCCGCCGCCAGCAGCGGCACGAGGGGCAGTTCGGCGCGCGGCACCACGAGGAACGGCGGCAGCACCGACAACAGCCGTCGGCTCACCTCGCCGTCCAGCTGGTAGGTGCCGCTGAGCATCACGACCGCGCCGTCGGGGTTGGCGCCCCACGTCCGCACACCCAGGCCCCACTGGTCGCAGAGCGCGGCGCCGTCCGGCGTGGTGCTGATCTCGCCGGGGTGGATCACCGCCTGCACGGGCGTGGCCGGGTCGTCCGCCAACGTGTACGGCTCGGGCCCGCGCAGCACCGCCACGTCACCGGCACGCAGCGGCACGGGAACGCCGTCACCGGCCACCAGACACCCGTCACCGCGCACCAACGCCACCACGCTCAGCGGCGCACGGTCCTCGATGCGGATCGAGTACGGCGGGTCGAGGACGGTCCGCATCAGGAACGCGCCCCGGGCGCGCGGCCCGTCCAACAGCCCGGCGAGTGCATCCACGATCCCCAGCCTAGAGACGCCCGCGTATGGATTCGAGCGTTCAGGCCATGGAAAGTCCACAGCCCGTCGACTTGACTGGTCGCATGTTCCCCACGGTGACGATCATCGCGGCCCTCGGCTGCGGGATGATGGCAGGAGTCTTCTTCGCGTTCTCCGCGATGGTCATGCCCGGTCTGCGACGGGCCGAGCCGGCGGTGGGCATCGCGGCGATGCGGGCGATCAACCTCGCCGTGGTGAACCCGGCGTTCATCGGAACGTTCGTCGGCACGGCGGTCGTAGGCGTCGTCGCCGCGTTCGAGGGCGACCCATGGGCATGGGCCGGCGCGGCCCTCTACCTACTCGGCGGAATCGTCCTGACCGGCGCATTCCACATTCCGCGCAACAACGAGCTGGAACGCCGGCCCACCCCCGAATACTGGACCCGCTACCTCCGCGAGTGGACCCCCCTGAACCACGTCCGCGCGCTCGCCTCGCTAGCGGCTGCCGCGTCGTTCATCCTGGCGGCCCTCGACTAGCTGTACTGCCCTGGGAGGTAGTGGGCGGTCCGAGGTGCACCGGGTGCTGCGCCGCTTGCGCCTGGCCCGGCTGGCGCACCTGGACCGGGGCACCCACCAGCGTCTTCGCACCCCACAACGGTCCGTCTCACAACCGCCGGATGTCGAGCGATTCCTCCTGTGCGGTTCCTGACGACTCGTCGCGGCGGACGATGTAGGCGCCGCCGGAAGGCCGCTCGGACACCGCTTCCACGAGTGAAGTGCCGTGGTAGACGAGCCCGGCGCCGTCGTCGGTGCAGTGGGTCACCGGCAGCGCGCCCGACGCGACCGCCTCGTGGATGGTCGGCCTGCGCGCCGCCTCCGAGTCGTAGTGGACCCCGCAGCCATAGGGCAGAAAGCCCAGACCGTTCGTGATCACCCGCAGTTCCGGCCCGAACGAGTCCGTCGAACCGCCCAGGTACCAGCAGATCGACCCGGCCGACACACCGCCGAGCACCACGCCGCTCTCCCACGCCGTGCGCAGAGCGGACCCGAGTTCGTGCACCGCCCACACCGCGAGCAGGTTCGCCACCGAACCTCCGCCGACCCACACCACGTCGTGCTCGCCGACCCAGCCGGTCAGATCCGTCGAAGGCGGCATGGTGAACAGGTTCAGGTGCGACACCTCCCAACCCGCCAGCTGACCCGCTTCGGACAGGTTCGCGTTGAACCACCGCTGGTCGCCCGAGGCCGTGCCGACGTGGCACAACCGGGGCTTGCGGCCCTGCACGCCGGACAGGTCGACGGCGTGGTGGACGAGTCGGTGGAACTCCAGTGGTGTCCGGTGCCCGGCGCGGAAACCACCTGAGGTCGCCACGATCGTCGGCTGGTCTGCTGCCATGCGTCCGATCCTGACACCCCTGTCCCCCGACCGGGTGTGGAATCATTCCCCGCCGTGACGTTCCTGCCGAGACTCCGACGGCTCGTGACTCGAACTGTGCTCGGTGGCCTCGTGATCGGGTTGCTCGTCGTCGGCGGCACGGCTTTCCGCGTGTGGCAGGTGGCCCGCGAGGACGACAGGACGCACGCCGACATGGCGGTGGTCCTCGGCGCGGCCCAGTACAACGGCGTGCCGTCGGAGGTGCTGGAGGCACGGCTGGAGCACGCGCGCCGGCTCTACGAGCAGGGCGTGGTCAGCTACATCGCCACCACCGGCGGCAGACAGCCGGGCGACAACTTCACCGAGGGCGAGGCCGGCCGGATGTGGTTGGAGGCGCACGACGTGCCCGCGGACCACATCCTCGAAGTCGGCGAGGGCACCGACACGCTGGGCAGCATCCGGGCGCTCGCCGCCGCCGCCCGCGCCAAGTCCCTCACCACCGCCGTGATCGTCAGCGACCCGTGGCACTCCCTGCGGGCCCGCACGATGGCCGAGGACGAGGGCCTGTCCGCGTGGACGTCGCCGACCCGCAGCGGGCCGAACGTGCAGACCCGCGAGACCCAGCTGTTCTACATCCGCCGCGAGACCGGCGCGCTGCTCTACTACCACCTGATGAAGGCCCCGGCCGGCGCCTTCGACGGCATCCTGCTCTGAGCACTTACCCTGGGCCGATGAGGCCGGGCACATGATCCAGGGCTACACCGGACACGACTCCGCGAGGCTGCTCCCAGAGCCGCCCAAGGGAGCGGTGCTGCCCGGTGCGCGCACGGAGCGGCGCACGCCGTTCTCCCGGGACCGGGCCCGGGTGCTGCACTCGGCGGCGTTGCGCAGGCTGGCGGGCAAGACCCAGGTCGTCGGCCCCAACGAGGGCGCCGAGGTGACGGGTGTGCCGCGCACCCGGCTCACCCACTCGCTGGAAGTCGCCCAGATCGGCCGTGGCATCGGCGAGGAGCTGGGCTGCGATCCGGACCTGGTCGACACGGCCGGTCTCGCCCACGACATCGGGCACCCGCCGTTCGGGCACAACGGGGAACGCGCGCTGAACGAGTTGGCCGGCTCGTGCGGCGGCTTCGAGGGCAACGCCCAGACCCTGCGCATCCTGACCCGCCTGGAGCCGAAGACCGCCAACGGCCTCAACCTGACCCGCGCGTGCCTCGACGCGGCCACCAAGTACCCGTGGACCCGCCGCCCCGGCATGGTCAAGTTCGGCGCCTACGACGATGACCTGGACGTGTTCACCTGGCTGCGTGACGGCGCTCCGGACCGTAAGCGCTGCCTGGAGGCCCAGGTCATGGACTGGGCGGACGACGTCGCCTACTCCGTGCACGACGTCGAGGACGGCGTGCTCGCGCACCGGATCCACCTGTCCGCGCTCGGCGACCCGGCGGAACGGGCGGCCATCGCGGGCCTCGCCGCCAAGCACTTCTCCGACGAGCCCGCGTCCACGCTCGAAGCCACCGCCGCCGAACTGCTCGAACTGCCCGTCATCGCCGAACTCGCGGAGTACGACGGCTCGCTGCGCGCCCAGGTCGCGTTGAAACGGCTCACCAGCGAGCTGGTCGGCCGGTTCGCGTCGGCCGCCGTCGGAGCCACCCGCGAGGTGCACGGCGACGGTCCGCTGAGCCGCTACCGGGCCGACCTGGTCGTGCCGCCCCAGGTCGCGGCCGAGGTGGCGCTGCTGAAGGCCGTCGCGGTGCGGTACGTCATGAGCGACCCGTCCCGGCTTGCCATGCAGGCCCTGCAACGGGAACTGGTCGCCGAGCTGGTCCACCTCCTGCTCGAACGCGCGCCGGACACGCTCGACCCCGCGTTCCACCCGGCGTGGGCCGCCGCCGGCACGGACGCGGAACGGCTGCGCGTCGTGGTGGACCAGGTCGCCTCGCTGACCGACGCCCAGGCCGTCGCGTGGCGGCGTGCGCTGGCGAACGGAACCCCCGGACGCCTGTGACCGGTGGCACACTCGAAGTCATGGGCGATGAGATGACACGACCGCCCGGCCGTCGGTGGCCGTGGCGCAGGCCGAGCCGCGAACCGGTGCACGTCGGCCGTGAGCTGCCATACGAAGACGGGTGGGACGACGAGCCCGGTGACGGTTCCGCCGGTGTGCGCGAACCACGCCACCCCCGGCCGCTCGGACCCACGAGCGGCGCGGGCGAACGTCCGATCCCGGACGAGCCCATCGCGGTAAAGGAGAGCCAGTGCCTGATCGAGCGCACCTGACGTTCGCCCTCACCCTGCACGACGCCGTCGCGCCCGATCGCACGCGCAACGCCTGCTGGTCGCCGTACTCGGTGGCCAGCGCCCTCGGCATGACCGCGCAGGCGGCGCGGGGCGAGACCGAGGCCGAGCTGGTCGCATTGCTCGGCACGGACCACGACAAGGTGATCAAAGGCGCGGTGGTCGGGGACGACGCCGTGTTCGCCGTCGCCAACACGCTGTGGGCGTCGGACGCGCTGCCGCTGAACGAGGGCTTCCTCACCGACCTGGCCGGGTGGCCGGGCGCGAAGGCGCGTTCCGCGCCGTTCGTCGAGGACCCGGAGGGCGCACGCAAGATCATCAACGAAGACGTCGCCGAGACGACGAACCAGCTGATCCCGGAGCTGCTGGGTGCCGGCTCGATCACGGTGGAAACGGTCGCGACCCTGGTCAACGCGCTGTACCTGAAGTGCGCCTGGACCGAGGAGTTCCCCGAGCACGACACCGCCGACCTGCCGTTCCGGGGCGCCGGGAACGTCCCGACCATGCGCCGTGAAGGAAACATGCGGTACGCGCGGCGTGCCGGGTGGGAGGCCGTGGCGCTGCCCGCACGCGGCGGTGTCGAGGCTGTCGTGCTGCTGCCCGAAGGCGACCTCGGCGGCACGGAAGGCGTGCCCGAGGTGCTGGAGGCGCTGGACCGGGACCGGATCGAACTGTTCCTGCCCAAGCTGGACCTGTCCGTGAACGCCTCGCTCGGCGACGCGTTGCGGCAGGTCGGCGTGCGCACCATGTTCACCGGCGAGGCCGACCTCACCGGGCTCAGCCCCGACCCCCGGCTCCGGGTGGACGACGTGATCCACGAGGCCGTGTTGAGGCTGGACGAGCAGGGCTTCGAGGGTGCGGCGGCGACCGCCGTGCTGATGCGGATGACGTCGTTCGTCCCGGCCGAGCCCGCCCGGACGGTCCGCGTCGACCGGCCGTACCTGCTGCTCGTCCGGCACGGGGAGACGGGCGCGATCTTCTTCTTCGCCCAGGTGGTCAAGCCGTAGAGCCGCAGCTGTCACGTCTGGGGCGCCCTCCTCGTCCACCGGGTGAAGACCCGAAACGAGGAGGGGACATGCCCAGGATCCCGGGCGTCACGACCAAGCAGGCCAACCCGCTGGTGAAGTTCGCCTACCGGTTCGCCAGGAAGCGGTTCGGCGCGGTGCCCGAGCCGTTCACCGTGATGGCGCACCACCAGAAGCTGTTCGTCGCGAGCGCGCGGCACGAGATGGCGGTGGAGAAGGCCGCCAAGACGCTGCCGGTGTCGCTGCGGGAGCTGGTGGTCTACCTGACCGCGGTGAAGCTCGGCTGCTCGTGGTGCGTCGACTTCGGCACCATGCTGATCAAGCACGAGGGCCTGGACATCGACCGGCTCAAGGAGATCCACGACTACCGGAACTCGGACAAGTACACCGAGCTGGAGAAGCTGGCCCTCGCCTACGCCGACGCGATGACCGAGACGCCCACCGCCGTCACCGACGAGCAGGTCGCCGAACTCGACCGGCGGCTGGGCCACAAGGGGCTGGTCGAGCTGACGTACCTGATCGCGCTGGAGAACCAGCGGGGCCGGTTCAACTCGGCGTTCGGCATCACCGACCAGGGCTTCACCTCGGGTGACGCCTGCCGGGTGCCGATGCCCTGAGGGCTCTACGCGGTACTGAGGCTCTACGCGGGGAACGGCACGTGGCCGAGCTTGTCCGGGTTCGACATGTCGTACACGCCGGTCACGAGGCCGTCCCGCACCGCGAACGCGCTCACCCGCGCCGTGAGGTCGCCCTGCGACGGGAACAGCAAACCCAGGTCGCCGTTGACCAGCACCGGCAGCCCGTCCATCTTGCCGCCGTACTTGCGCAGCAGGCCGAGCAGGAAGCGCGCCACCTTCTCCTGGCCGCTGACCACGTTGATCGCCGTCTTCGCCTTGCCGCCGCCGTCGCCGACGAGCACCACGTCCGGGTGCAGCAGGCCGATCACCGCGTTGACGTCGCCGGTGGCCATGGCCTGGAGGAACCGCTCCAGCATCTCCCGCTGCTCGTCCAACGCCACCCGCGGCGGCGGGTCGGCGTCGGCCGCCGCCTTGCGACCCCGTGAGGCGTGCTGACGGGCCGTGGCGACCGTGCAGCCCAACGCGTCGGCGATCTCCGCGAACGGCACGCTGAACGCGTCGTGCAGCACGAACGCCACCCGCTGCTCGGGCGTGAGCCGGTCCAGCACCACCAGCGCCGCCATCCGAACGCCGTCGTCGCGCACCACCGCGTCCAACGGGTCGTCCTCGCCCGATGTGACCAACGGCTCAGGCAGCCACTGGCCGACGTACCGCTCCCGCCGCACCGCCGCCGACCGCAGCCGGTCCAGGCAGATCCGCCCCACCACCGTGGTCAGCCAGCCGCGCAGGTCGCGGATCCCCGCTCGCGCCTCCTCGGTCAGGCCGGCCAGCCGCAGCCACGCCTCCTGCACCGCGTCCTCGGCGTCCGCCACGCTGCCGGTGATCCGGTAGGCCACGCCGACCAGGTGCGAGCGGTGGCCGGTGAAGGTCGAAGCCAGGGTCTGCTCGGCTGCGGTCACGAGCACCAGTCTGCCAGCACTAGACTCACCCGAGTGGCAGGACGCATCCGGGACAGCGACATCGCGTTGGTGCGTGACCGGAGCCGGATCGACGAAGTCGTGGGCGACCACGTCTCCCTGCGCTCGGCCGGCGGCGGCGCGCTGAAAGGCCTGTGCCCGTTCCACGACGAGAAGACGCCGTCGTTCAACGTCCGGCCCTCGCACGGCACGTTCCACTGCTTCGGCTGCGGCGAGGGCGGCGACGTCATCGCGTTCGTGACGAAGATCGAGCACCTCGGTTTCGTGGAGGCCGTCGAGCGTCTGGCCGACCGGGCCGGCATCCAGCTGACGTACGAGGGCGGCGGCACGACCGTCCAGCGCGACCGCGGCACCCGCAGCAGGCTCATCGAGGCGCACCGGGTCGCCGCCGAGTTCTACGCCGAGCAGCTTGCGACACCCGAGGCGTTGGCCGCGCGGGAGTTCCTCGCGGAACGCGGGTTCGACGAGGCCGCGGCCCGGACGTTCGGCTGCGGTTTCGCGCCCGCCGGCTGGGACAAGCTCACCAAGCACCTGCTCGGGCGCGGGTTCGAGCTGACCGAGCTGATCAAGGCCCAGCTGGTCAAGGAAGGCAGGCAGGGGCCGATCGACCGGTTCCACCGCCGGCTGCTGTGGCCGATCCGGGACATGGGCGGCGAGGTGGTCGGGTTCGGCGCGCGCCGGATCTTCGAGGACGACCAGATCCAGGCCAAGTACCTCAACACCAGCGAGAGCGTGATCTACAAGAAGTCCCAGGTGCTGTTCGGGCTGGACCTGGCCAAGCGGGAGATCGCCAAGCGCCGGCAGGCCGTGGTGGTCGAGGGCTACACCGATGTGATGGCGATGCACTTGGCGGGCGTGCCGACGGCGGTCGCGTCCTGCGGCACGGCGTTCGGCGCCGACCACATGAACGTGCTGCGCCGGCTGCTGATCGACGACTCGGTCAACGGCGAGGTGATCTTCACGTTCGACGGCGACGCGGCGGGGCAGAAGGCGGCGCTGAAGGCGTTCGAGGGTGAGCAGGCGTTCTCCGCGCAGACGTACATCGCGATCGCGCCGGACGGCATGGACCCGTGCGAGCTGCGCCAGGCCAAGGGCGACGTGGCGGTGCGCGACCTGGTGGCCCGGCGGACGCCGCTGTTCGAGTTCGCCATCAAGACCCGGCTGAAGGACTACGACCTGGACTCGGTGGACGGCCGGGCCGAGGCGTTGAAGACGATGGTGCCGTTCGTGGCGCAGATCAAGGACCGCGCCAAGCGGGACGGGTACGCGACGCGGCTGGCGTGGTGGGTCGGCTGGGAGGACGAGTCGGCCGTGGTCCGCCGGGTGCGCGAGACGGCGACCGGCCGTGCGCCCGCGCGTCGTGCCCAGCAGCCGGTGGACCCGAACCAGGGCGCGCTGGCGGTGGAGGTGGACGGTCCGACGCGTCCCGACCCGCGTGATCCGGCGTTGTGGGCGCAGCGGGAGGCGTTGAAGGCGGCGTTGCAGCTGCCGGAGATGGCCGGGCCGTACTACGACTCGTTGCCCGACGAGGCCTTCACCCACCCCGCGTACCTGGCGTTGCACCAGGCGATTCGGGAGGCGGGCGGCGCGTCGTCCGGGCTGTCGGGTCCGGCGTTCCTGGACGCGGTGTCGCAGGCGTGCCGGTACCAGGCGGTGCGGTCGGTGCTGACCGAGCTGTCCGTGGAGGCGTTGCGGGTCAAGGCGGACGACCAGTACCGGTACGTGCAGGGCGTGCTGGCGCGGTTGCAGCAGATCCTGGTGTCGGGGCAGATCACCGAGATCAAGTCGCGGTTGCGGCGGGTGTCGCCGGTGGAGGAGCCCGACGAGTACCGGGCCCTGTTCGGCGACCTCATCGCGCTGGAGGACTACCACAAGGCGTTGGGTCAACAGGCGGCGGGCGGACTGTGAGGAAACTGTTCCGGAAGGTGTTCGGCTCGGGTGCGCCCGAGGGGTTCAGCGGTGCTTTGGAGCGCGACGAGCACGTGCTGGCGTCGGCCGGGGTCGGGTCGGAATGGCTCGTGGCGACGACGTGCGGGCTGTGGCTGCCGGGTCCGCGCCGCGTCGGCTGGCACCTGATCAGCAAGGCCTCGTGGAGCGGGACCGCGTTGTCGGTGATCGAGTCGGTCGAGGACGGCACGGCCGGGGAGGCCGTGATCCTGCGCGACCTCGCGCCGCAGCGGTTCTCGTTGGAGACGCCGGGCAAGGTGCCGGAGGTCGTGCACGCGCGGGTGACGGCGTCGATCAAGTCGCGGGACCACAACGAGACCGTGGGGGCGTGGTTCGTCCAGCGCAAGGTGACCGGGCGGGACGGCGTCGTGTTGCAGGTGCGGCCGGATCCGGGCGCCGATGTGGAGCGGGTCCGGGAGGTCGCGGCCACGGTGGCGGCGAGGATCTCGAAGCTCCGCCCCGACTACTGAGCGCTCGTCGGCACTCGTCGGCTCTCGACGCGGCTAGCAGTACGGGCGTACTGTGAGCGGCACGTACTGCCGACTCGGAGTGGGTGCGCATGTGGGATCCCGGCCAGTACCTCGTCTTCGCCGACCACCGGTCGCGGCCGTTCCACGAGCTGGTGGCCAGGGTCGGCGCCACGTCACCGCGGCGGGTCGTGGACCTGGGGTGCGGTCCGGGGAACCTGACGGAGACCCTGGCGGCGTGGTGGTCTTCGGCGGTGGTGGAGGCGCTCGACTCGTCACCGGAGATGGTGGCCGAGGCGCGGGCGCGCGGGGTCGACGCGCGGGTGGGCGACGTGGCGTCATGGGAGCCCTCGCCGGACACCGACGTGGTGGTCACCAACGCGGTGTTGCAGTGGGTGCCGGGTCATGAGGACCTGTTGCGCCGGTGGGTGCGTGCGCTGCCGTCCGGTGCGTGGTTGGCGATGCAGGTGCCGGGCAACTTCTCCGGGCCGTCGCACGAGCTGGTGCGGTCGTTGGTCGACACTTCGTGGCCCGCGTTGCGAGGGCTGATGCGGCCGTCGCCGGTGCTGGACCCCGAGGGGTACGCGACCGTGCTGGACGGCTGTGCGGTGGACGCGTGGGAGACGACGTACCTGCAACGGTTGGAGGGGGAGGACGCCGTGCTGGAGTGGATCACCGGGACGGCGTTGAGGCCGATCCGGGCGGCGTTGGACGACGGGGAGTGGGCTGAGTTCCGGGCGGGGTTGGCGCCGATGCTGCGGTCGGCGTACCCGCGGCGGCCGGACGGCACGACGTGGTTCCCGTTCCGCCGGGTCTTCGCGGTCGCCCACGTGCCGTGACATGCCTTGCGCCGTGACATGCCTTGCGCCGTGACGTGGCTTGCGCCGTGACGTGGCTTGCGCCGTGACCGCCCCAAGTCCGGGACGGCCACGACTCACGACTTCCCTTCAGTTGGCCCGCGGGATGACGGGATCGCGCCGGTGCCCGTTGGCGTGGGGCTGGTGGCGGCCGAGACCCGTGGTCTCGCTCACCTTGGCGCGGACGATGCCGGCTGCGCCCTGGACGGCCGGGTGGTCGGCCAGGGTGCGGTAGGCGCGCACGATCTGGTCGTAGCGCTGACGTCCGGCGCGCGCCCCCAGGACGTAGCCGATGGCGGCGCCGAGCAGGATGCCCTTCATGAGGTGTCCTCTCCTCCGATCGTGCCTGATCACCACCCTTCCTACCGCAGCGGTAGGGGGGTGTGCGCGGGCACCGTTGAGCATGCGCTAGAGTTACGTCCTGTCGGGCCGGGCGGCCCGGTCTACAACAGAACATTCCCCCTTAGCTCAATGGCAGAGCATTCGACTGTTAATCGAAGGGTTACTGGTTCGAATCCAGTAGGGGGAGCGTGATGACACCCCAGGTCTCGCGACCTGGGGTTTTGTCGTGTCATGGGGTCGGGGTACCCGCGAGTCACCCGAATGTCACCCCACTTCGCCCGATTCTTGGGGCAGGCTGATCCGCATGGCAGATCGCTTCGCCAACCGTCGTCGGATCACGTCCTTGGACCCCGAGACCGACCACGCCGAGATCATGCGCATCTCGTCCGGGTACGAGTTCCCGTGGGACTACGTGCGGTCGTTGGAGTTCGCGCTGTTCAGGACGTACTGCGTGCCGTCGATCTCGGCGCTGCTGGCGCGGACGGGGGAGTTCGAGCGGCGGGCGCAGAAGCGGTACGACGACACGGCGTTGCTGATGGCGGAGTTGGTCGAGCACGGCTACGACTCGCCGCGCGGTCGGGAGGCGCTGCGCGTGGTGAACCGGTTGCACGGGCGGTACGAGATCTCGAACGACGACATGCGGTACGTGCTGTCGACGTTCATCTTCGACCCGATCGAGTGGATCACCAAGTACGGCTGGCGGCCGTTGACGGACCACGAGCGGCTGGCCGCGTTCCACTTCTACTCGGCCGTCGGTGTCCGCATGGGGATCAAGTCCCTGCCGCCCACCTACTCTGCGTACCAGGCGTTCAAGCGGGAGTACGAGGCCGAGCACTTCAGGTACAGCGACACGAACCGCGCGATCGGGCAGTACACGCTGGACCTGTTCTGCTCCTGGTACCCCGCGCCCCGGGCGGTGACGTCCCGGGCGGTGCTGGCCATGCTCGACGCCCCGATGCTGACCGCCTTCGGCTTCACCCCACCACCACCTCGGCTGACCACCGTCGCCCAAGCCCTTCTACACCTACGAGCCCACACCGTCCGCCTGCTCAGGCCCCGCCGGATACCCCGCCTGACGAACGACCCGAAGAACCGCACGTACCCCGGTTACCCGACGGGTTACCGACCGGCCGACCTCGGAGCCCCGTAGTTCCGGAGTGCACAGCTTGGTCACGCCGCACCGGGTTGTCGAGACGCGGGGGAACCCCCATCTGTACCCTCCAGAACCGCACGTCAGGGGGCGGTAGCTCAGCCGGTCAGAGCAGCGGACTCATAATCCGTCAGGTCGTGGGTTCGAACCCCACCCGCCCCACCGTCTGACCAGGCAAGACAAGGAATTCAGTACCTACTGAAGATCATTTGTCCATGTTGTTGTCCATGAACCTTCGGGTGACCATGAGGGCATGACAGCCCAAGACAGCAGCGAGGAGCGTCGCCGGAGGGGCAGCGTCCGGCGACGTGGCAACTCCCTACAGGTCCGTGTCTCCGCTGGTGTCGACCCCGTCACCGGAAAAGATGTCTATCTCACGGAGACCGTGAAGGGGGTCACCAGAGCGGCCTATAAACAGGCTGACAAACTGATGACCAAGCTTTTGGCTGAGGTAGATGAGCAACGTGCCACGAGCACCGCCGTGACTTTCTCCCACGCGATTGATGAGTGGTTGAAGAACGTAGAACTTGAGGACAACACCCGAGACAGTTACGTCGGTTACATCGAGCGCACGATCCGTCCGACCCTGGGCAAGGTGCAAATTCGCAAGCTGTCTGCCCGTGCTCTCGAAAGCTTGTACTCGGAGCTACGTCGGTGCCGCACCCGTTGCGATGGCAAGCCGTTCGTGGAAAAGCACAAGGTCTTGGGTGACCACGACTGCGTCAAGTCCAAGTGCAAGCCGCACAAGTGCAGTCCGATGGCTGCATCGTCCGTGAGGCAGATTCACGCCATCATCAGCGGCGTTCTGAACGCTGCGGTCCGATGGGAGTGGATCGCCAGCAGTCCGGCGAAAGTGGCTCAGAAGCCGAAGCAGAAGCCGCCGCAACCCGACCCGCCTTCGCCCGCCGATGCCGCGCGTCTGGTGGACGAAGCCTTCAAAATGGATGACGACTGGGGAACCCTCGTCTGGCTGGTGATGACCACCGGCGTCCGTCGCGGCGAGATTTGCGCGCTCCGCTGGTCGCGGGTGAACTTCGAAGAGGGCACGATCGACATTCGCCGGAGCTACACCCTGCGTCGCGGTATCGGCAAGGAAAAGGACACCAAGACTCACCAGATGCGCCGGATCGCGCTCGACAACGAAACCCTGGTGCTCCTCATGGAACATCGTCAGCGTTGCCGTGAACGGTTGGCTGAACTCGACATCGAGTTGACGCCGGACATGTACGTCTTCCTGGGTGTGCGCAAGGCCGATCCGACAGTTCCGTACTCGCCGCACGCGGTGTCGAGCAGGTACAAGGACATGGCCGAGCGGCTGAAGATCGACACGCACCTACACGCCCTCCGGCACTACTCGGCGACCGAGCTGCTGACCGCCGGTGTGGACCTTCGTACGGTGGCTGGTCGCCTGGGACATGGCGGTGGTGGTGCCACCACCTTGCGCGTGTACGCGGCGTGGGTCGCGGCTTCTGATCGCAAGGCGGCCGAGATCCTTGGTTCACGGATGCCCAAGCGCAAGCCGAAGTAGGTCAGCCGATCAGCGCTTCAAGCCGTCGCCGTTGACGGTTGGAACCGACCTGGGCCGCGAGAATTCGAGCGCGTTCCGCGTGGGCTTTTGCTTCGCCGAGTTCGCCATTCGCTGACAGAACGTCGACCATATCGACGCGTAGCGCCGTCTCAGCTCGGGTGAACGTCGGATCAAGCTGATCAAGTGCAGTTCCGAGTACGTCGATCGCCTCCGGTTCTCGGAGTCGTGCTAGGGCACTTCCTCGCCATCGCGTCAGATGAGTCTGGTCGAAAACCAGATAGGACGCGTCCGAGTCGGCTCGTTTGGGTGGCATCAGTCGAGCAGCTTTGTCGAATGTCTGCAAGCTGTCGGCTAGGCGGCCGTCTGCTGCAAGAGCTTCACCATGAGCGGCTGTCAGCCATGCAGCGAGAAGTGCAGGGGTGTCGTTCTGCGCGATGTGTAGAGCTTGGCCGGTGAGTTCAACGGCTGATCGAGAGTCGCCGATGTCGAGCAAGACGACGGCTTGGCCGGCGCAAGCGTAAGCCTCCAGCGGACGCGACTCCGCTACGCGTGCCGCGCTACGTGCTTGGTCGTAGTGCTGCCAAGATTCGCGCATGAAGCCCTGATCGAGGGATTGCCATCCGGCAAGCGCCGAGGCGTCGACAATCACCCGCGCCAACCCGATTCGAGCTTGCCCGTCAAGTACGTTGCTGAGGAGTTCCCACATCTGATTGATCTGGGCGCGCAGTTCGCCGAGCAGTGCCGACCCACCCAACTGACGATCAATGACCCGTGTCAGGTCGAGCTTCTGCTGAAGCAGCGAGATCGTCTGTTGATCGACTGCTCGTCCGGACGTGATCCGCGCCCGCAACTCCAACGCCTCGCTGGACCACAACTGAACCTCGGATGGTGCGGACGTGCTGGGTTTCAACAGTCGTTCGATCGGCACGCCGAGCATTTCCTCAAGCAGTCGCTTGGTGCCTGCCCGTACCGGTCCGAGCGGTCGGCCGTCGGCGCGTTGGCCAGATGCCAGGCGGTGGACGTGGCGGACGCTGAGCGTCGCGTCGATGCCGTGTTCGTAGGCGAACAGGTTGGCCTGTTCGCTGAACTCCTCCGCTGTCAGCCCGCGCTTGTGGAGCAGTTCGCCTAGCAGCGTTCGTCCGTGTCCTGACGCCATCGGTTGATCTCCATATCACCAATGTCAGCGCTGACCAGTCTATGCCCCCATAGGTCCTGTCGGGGCGCTGGCAGGTCATTTGCTCCTACTGGACCAGTGGGCAAGCTGAAGTCAGCGATTCGTCAAGGGCGGTGGTGATCGTGGTGTGGAGTGAGCTTGCGAGCGATTTCGGCGGGGTCGCGCTGTTTCTGGTGTGGCTCGTGATCCCCCTTCTCTACCTCGTCGCTGTCGGCAGGCGATACGTGCGGCAAAGCCAGGAGAACGCACAGGTGGCGGTGTGGGCGCGCGACGAGGTGTGCCAGATCCGCGAGGAGCAGAGGGAAGGTAGTCATGACCATGACACTGGTTAGTGACGGTGACCGGGGCGAGGGTGAGGAGCAGCGCGCGTCGCTGTTCGATGACCCGAAGATCGTTGCTGAGGTTCAGGAGCTGGTGAACGATCAGGCACCGCGTCTGTTCGCGGTGGTGCGGGAGACGTTCGACCCGGAAGACGTGCAGATCGCGGCGTGGGGGATGACCACCAAGACGGGTGTCGAGGTGATCCCGGTTCACGGTGGGGCGCGGATGAGCCTCCAGTCAGCGGAAACCGCTCTGATCTTCTTCCGAGCCGGCGGGCAGGCGGTTCCCCGTGTGGTGTGGGTCGGGGGCGAGGGTGGGAAGTAGCGGCCTGGCGAGTGCGCTGGAGTGCGTGGCGCGTGGGTGGCCGGTGGTTCCAGGTGCGTTGTGGGTCGATGAGACCTACGTCGATCCTGTGACGAACCTCGAATGTGAGTCTCTGGCTCTGTGCTTGCCGGCTATGGCGACGCTCGATCCGACGTTGGTTCGGCGGTTGTGGCCGGTGCTGGAGGAGGGCGTCACGCGTTCGACGCTGGCTGTTCTGGGTCCGGCGTTGGTCGCGTTCGCGGTGAAGCCGGAGCGGGCACGGCACGTGATGATCTCCGCGCCGTTCCGCGCTGCTCCGACGCCGGTGGTGATGCTGCCGCTTCCGGTGGTCGGCTTGACGGTGGAGTTCGCCGTGTTCGTGCTGTCGTCTACGGACGGGTTGGACGAGAAGTTCGTGATTCCGCCGGGGGCGACCCTGCCTCTGCCTCCGGTTGTGGTCGAGGGGTACGCGGCGCAGTGGCTCGTGTCGCCGGCCGAGTGCGAACGGCTGATGACCGGTCCGGAGTTGGCGCGTCTGCTGGAGACCTCCAACCGTCGTTAGTGGGATGGACGGTTGGTGCACGGGTGCCGATCGCCTCCCTCGCCGGCACCCGTGGGACGGGACGGCCGTGTGCGAACCATCCATCCGGATGGCTCGCACACGGCCGTTTCGCGTTGCGTGGGACGGGTGACCCGTCCCACGTCCCACCCGTCACAACAGCCTGTTTACACAGGTCAGAACCACTAATGAGGGTGTCCCAGCAGGTGTGACGGGATGGCAGGCTTGGGACGGGTCCGGTGACGGGTCAGTCGTCATCCTCGATCACCTCGCCATCCACAATCGTTCCGTCCCTGACTGCGGTCAGCGCCGCGCGGATGTCCGCGACGAGGTAGCCGCGTACCTGCCGCACACCGTCGTCCGTGGTGATCCGGTCGCGCGTCGGCCGGCACCCGAACTCACCCATGCGCAGACCGAACGCCGTTGGCTCGACATCCAATGCGGCCACGAGTTCCGCCGTAGGAACGAAGTCACGCCTACCGGGCTGGAGATCGTCCCCGAGATAGTCCACAACGGACGCCAGTGGTTCCGGCAACTCCGACTCGCCGGTCTGTTCGACCACGGTCCCGCCGCCGATGGCCCGTGCGACCGCAGCATGATCGAGTATCGGCCGGTTGTCCTGTCCGGCCGCGTGGCCGGACAACGTGCCCTCTGCCTCCCGGAGTGCGCGTCCTCGTGCGCAGATGGTTCGCCAGTCTTCGTTGGGCATGTAGTAGGTCCGTACGGTGGTTGCGAGTACGTCGGCTCCCGCTGTGGTCTCTCCGTCGGGTCGGAGGATGCCGACGCCCTTGTGCGTGGCGAGTAGTCGGCTGCTGTCGTAGCCGCGCGTATTCATCTGCTCGCCCAGGACGATGTTGCTGTCGCGCCAGTCCATAACCCGCAACGCGAACCGTGAGCCCAGTACCGCCCGCAGGTTGCTCGGGATGGTCTTGCTGTCCGGGCGTTGGGTCGCCAGGACGAGGACGATCCCGGCGGCCGGTCCCTTGCGCGCGAGCCACGTCAGCAACTCCCCGACGTACTCGCCTGCGGTGAGCTTCTTCTCCTGCACCTCCAACGGTGTCCGGTCCTCCAGCGGTATCTGCACCTCGTCAATGAAGATCGCGGTCACCGGCATGTCGAGGCTCGGGTCACGGGACATCGCCGGGGTGATCTTCGATTCCGGGCACATCTCGTCGTCAAGGTCCTGCATCCGGCGGTAGCGGCCCTGCACCTCGGCGACGAGTTCCACCAGCCAGTCCACGAGCGCCAGGACGTGAGTTGGTTCGTCGCCGGCCATGAACCGGTGCGCCACCCGTCCCGCCGCGTACCAGTCCTTCCCGGCTTTGAAATCGGCCACGTAGAGCCGCGTATACGGGTCCAAGATCAAGCCCGCGGCTGCCAACCTCGCCGCGAAAGTCTTGCCCTGCCTGGGAATCGCGCCCACGAGCAACGACGTCCACACCAACGGCAAGTCCACCCTGCGCTGCCGCGCGTCCCGGCCGAACGGCACCGGCCGCCACGCATCCCACCGCTCGACGCCGAGCAGTGGCGTCCGCAGCGGAGGCGACCCGTACGGGTCCTCATCGGCAACCCACAGCGCGACCCTGCCCGCATGGCCGCCATTGCCACGAACCCGCTCCACGATGAGCTGTACCTCGTCCACCGCGAGCGCCGACGCCAACGCCTCCCGGTTCTTGACCACATCGGCCGCCTTGCGGGTCGCGGGCAGATCCACGGTGACCGCCCACCCGTCACCCTGCCGCCTGGCACGCTCGACCAGCCTCAGGCTTTCGTCCTTGCCAATGAGCTTCGCGTCCCGGAACGCGTCCACGAGCACCTGAGGGTCCATCGTCCACGTCAGCGTCCGTGGTCCGGCCAGTACCGGTGTGCGACCGGGTGAGCCGTCCTTACGGCGGCCGAGCACCGCCAGGACCACCGCGACCACCCCGCCACCGGTCCACAGCACCCGATGCCCGTAGACGAGATCGAGCACCGCGACCACCACACCGGCGACCGCGACGAGGGCGCCGGTGACCCTCCACCGGAACAACGCCAACGCCCGGATGTCGGTGAACTTGTCCGCCAACTTCTCCGACTGCTCCGCAGCCGCCCGGTAGTCCGCGACCCGCACCCACAACCGCCACCACCGCACCACGACCACCAACCCACGCACCACCGCACCGACGAACCGGAACGGTGACCGCAGCACCGCCACCACAAGGTCCCTGATGGCTTGCACCACGAGCTGGCGCGACTTCAGGACGACAGGCACACGGGGTGAACGCTGCCACCACCCGGCGAACCGCCGCGCCCACGACATCCGCTCCGGTGGCGGCTGGTCGTTCACGAACTCACCGTCAAGAACCGCGTTCACGAGATTGCTCCGTGACGCCTGCACCGGGAGCGAACCGCTCTCGCCGTTCTCGCCGTTCACGACAGCTCACCCCGCTCGACCTGTCGTCCCAGCGTGGCCGCCAGACGGGACGACAGCCCACGCGAGCAACCGGTGACCTCACGGACCCAGGCCGGCGTCACCGTGGTCCCTGGTGCCCACGCTGCCCGCGCTGACGCCAAGTACTCGGCGAACGTCGTCCGACTACGGGTGTGTTTACTCCTGACGGTCGTACGCGGTCGGTGTTCATGAACGGCTACCGGCGTACTGCGGTCGGCTTCCTCGAACGCTGCCGACACTGCCTCCGTCAGCTTGTCCCGCAGGTCCGTGACGGCTTCCGCCGCGACGAACACCACGAGCGGCGGTACGGAGTGCAGCACGACCCCAGACACGGAACCGGCCGCGTATGACGCCCACGTGTTCATGACATAGGTGGCCGCAAGCGTGAACCACTTCGCCCGCCGCACCCACGGACCCGTCCGCACCCGGTACCGCGCGGTCACCTGCTCCGCCCGCAGGATCGCCAACAACACCAGCGACACGGTCGGGTCGAGCAGCCACGCGGCCATCCATGGCAGCGACCACACCGGCGCGTCACCGGCCGCGAAGTGCTGGACGTTGGTCATCGTGAACCCCAGACCGAGCACGATCCCTGCCCAGCACAACCGGTCCACCTGCGCCCGCACCCGCTCGACCCGCAACGCCACCACGTCCGGCCGCGCCTGGTGCGCCCGCAGCTCCGCAGCCTCTACCGCCTCCCGCGCGATCCGGGCCGCCGTGTTCTCGCCGGGCGTGGCGGGTGGCCGCCCGAAGGCGACCACCCTTCCCACACCCTTGGGTGTGCTCACCGCCGATCACTCCTGCGACGCGGACCGTCCACGGCAGTCACCGTCAGCGCCTTCGTGAGCGTGTAGCCGGAGAACAACGCCGGCAGACCCAACACCACCCACAGCAGCGTCGAGTCCCGACCATGGGTGACCACCAACCACTGAACACCCACGATCACGCCAGCCGTCACCACGACCCGACCCGTGAGCGACAGCAACCGCGCACCGGCACGCGCCGTGTCCGCCGCAGCCTTCGCCCGACGTGAGCCGGCCCGCCACACCATCACCAACGCCAGCAACACACCCACACCAGCGAGCACCTGCGTGACCGTCAGGTTGATCGTCATGACGACGGCCCACCCATCCGGCCACGCCGCGCCCGCCACACCGGATACAACGCCCGCCGATCCTCATCCGACAGACCACCCCACACCCCGACCGTGCCGGCACCGGCCGTACGCAACTCCAGTTCCAAACACGCACGCCGCGCCGGACACTCCGCACACAACCGAGCCGCCAACTCCCGATCGGTCATCTCCTCGTCGTCCCACTCCGGCGACTCGCCACCCGACACCAACCACAAGCACCGGCCGTCCCGCGTAACGATCTCCAACAACACCTCATCCGGCACACCCGCGAACCGATCGAGGTCCGCCGCGACCACCTCGAAGTAGCTCTCTCCGTTCACCACGAGGCACCCCCGTTCAGCCGAGCAACCTCACGGGCCGTCCGTCGCTCGGCAGCCACGCGGGCGACGTCCACGACTTCACCCGACGCGGAGGCCTGCTCTGCCAACTCTTCGACCGCACGTGCCGGGACCACGTAGCGGGTCCGAAGCCGAACGGCAGGGAAGGCGTTCTCACGGATTGCCCGGTAGACGGTCGCCGGGTCGACGCGCATGATCCGCGCGGCCTCAGCGACTGTGTAGAACAACGGTGAGCGGCTTGCCGCTCCACTTGTCGTACTCATTGGTCCGCCTTCGAAAGACTGATTTCACCGCTCGAAGCGCTGACATAAGCGTTGATTATCGGTCAATAGCCGCTGATGTCAGTGATCGCCCCGGAATCGGCCTGAACCTCGCGCTAACGTCGGCGCTGAGGCGGCGCACGGAGGCGGACGTGAAAGAGGATTGGTCGGCAGTCGCGGAGGCAGTCAACGCCCGCGCGGCCGAGCTGGCTTTGAAGCAGCGGGAACTCGCCGAGAAGTCGGGCGTCTCGCTGGCGATCGTGCGCGAGATCCAGCAAGGCAGAATCGAACGCCGACGCAATCCGCGCACTCTTGAAGCGCTGTCGATCGCGCTCGACTGGCACCCGCAGCACCTGACAGCGGTTCTCAACGGCCAGAACCCGCCGGAAGCGGACGTGACCGCGGTACCGGTCGACAACCCGGTAATCCCGTTGCTGAACACCATCATCCGCGAGATTCGCGGACTGCGGGCCCAACTCGGGACGCTCACCAACCGGCTTGACGACGAGGCGCGAAGAAAGGACTGATTCGCGGTAGTCGTTCGGCGGTTTCTGCGTCGCTGTCATGGCAACAGCAGACAGCCGAACAGGGGGACGAAATAATTGTCAGCGGCTAACGCGCCACATGTTAAGTGGAGTTAAGTTCGCAGGTCACGGCCTCAGGGGACGGGGGAGAGCGTGGCAGGACGAGGACGAGGTGACCCGCCGCGCACGCGGCTACAGGCCATCCGCAAGGAGTCCGGACGCACGCAAGCGCAGGTCGTCCGCTACTTCCTCACCAGGGGCAAGACTCTAGGCATCCCAGTAGCCAGCGAGTCGGCACTATCGGTCATGCTCTCCCGCTGGGAGAACGGTCGCGTAGAAGTAACTGACCCTGGCTACCAACGCCTATTCCGAGAGTTCTACGGCCGAACCAACGAAGAACTAGGCTTCGCACCAGAACACCAGAACCAATCGGCTGAAGAACTCCGCGACCGCTTGATCGTCGCACGCAACATCGACCGTGAAACCGTGGACCTGTTCCAACGCCAAGTCAACGACCTACGCAACTCGGACAAGAGGTTCGGCGCAGTAGTCGTTCTGGACCAGTTGAACAACCTCGTCCGCCAGATGGAGAGCGTCAAGACGTTCAGCGTGAGAACCCAACACCGCGAACGCTTGGCAGCCATCCTCACCGACGCCCGCACACTGGCCGGCTGGACAGCACTGGACCGAGGTTCGCAACTACAGGCGTGGCAGTACCACGAGGACGCCAAGGTATCCGCCCGCGAAGCAGACTCACCGTTCCTCCTTGCCCACGCTGCCGCCCAACAAGCGGTGATCCTCCTCGACATCGGCGAACCCACCGCAGCCGTCGAGCTGCTGGAGTACGCACGGCACGTAGCCGAGAACCGCGCACCATCCCTCCTGCGGACATGGCTTGCCGCCGCACATGGAGAAGGACTCGCAGCGGCCGGACGCCACGACGAGTCCCTACGTGCGTTCGATGAGGCACAAGGACTTCTGCCCGCGAACCCGGTAGACCCTGAGCTGCCCCACCTACTCCTCAGCGACGGTCACCTTGCAAGGTGGCGAGGCAGCGCCCTAGTACGCCTAGGCGACCAGGACGCCATCGGCAGCCTCGAAGCGGTAGCGCGAGAAATGGAGACCTCCCCGCGCTCAACCATCCGCGCCCAACTCCACACCTATACAGACCTAGCCTTCGCCTACGCCGCCGCAGGCGACAGCAGGGGAGCACTGGCCTACGCCGCCAAAGCCCGCCAACTAGCCACCCGCATCGGCTCTGACCGCCAACGCCAGCGTCTAGCCAAGTTGCAGCTACCCGAGATCGGCCGAACCGGCATTGCGTGAGGCCAAGTAGAACAACAGCGGCACAATCGCCCCCGATCCAAGCACCTCACCACGCTTGATCAGCTCCAACATCCGATCAATCGGAATCCACTCGATCCGCGCGGCTTCTTCGCCATCGGTAGGCTCGCCCACCTTCTCGGCATTTCGCCAGATGTAGGCATTCACCGGAGCGTCGACCATGCCAGGCAACGGCTGAAACGTAGCCATATGCTCCGGCTCGCCAACCGGCCGCCAACCGGTCTCTTCTACAGCTTCCCGCGCTGCCGTAGCAGCAGGATCTTCGCCTTCCTCAACCAGTCCACCAATGAGTTCATAACCCCACTGGTCAACAGCAAACCGATACCGCCACAGCGTCAAGACCTCTTCGCGCTCATTCAACAGCAGCGCAACCGCCACATGGTGCAGCTTGACCACGTGATGCTCAAACCGACTACCGTCCGGCGGTTCAACGTCAACGAGGTTGAGCCTGACCCACTGGTTGTCGTAGATGGCCCGCTCGCCGTGGACCTTCCACCTAAGTTCTTTCGGATACTCCGTCACGCGAGTAGGCTACTCGGGCTGCTCGATATCCGGTAGTTCGAGGTTCTTCATGGTCGGATACATGTGGCCTACCATGCTTTTGAAGCTTTCATGATAGAGTTTCTTGACTCTGGATGGTCTTGAGGGGCTTAGGTGTAGTTCGGACAAGAGGAAATCGCGGATCTGCATGTTGCGGAGGTTGGCGTTACTCTTTTTGTCGAGTATCTCTTTGAGGCTTTGGCCGCCGTTTTCTTGCAGACCCTCAATTATCTCCAACTCTTGGAGGTCGGCAATTTCGAGTGGCATAACGTCGCCTTCGGCGAGCAAGCCCCGCTTGCCAACCCTGTCTCGTAGTAGAGGAAGCGATATCGGGTTTACTGGGAAACCTTCGGTGAGAATAAGGAGAGGGAAGTACCGTCGACGGACGCCGGATGGCGGTAGCCCCGTGAGCTTTTCCTCGTACTCTCGAAGCGATGAGATAGTGGCGTCTATTTGTGCCACTTCCTCAACTAGCTTGTCTATGTCCGAGATGACTGCTTCATCGGACATCCCAGTAACAGATTCACGCCGTAGTTGGATAGTTGTTACTTCTGCCACAACCCAGGAATCGCCGTAGTCGATCGCCGCATCAGCGATCTTGATTCCTGGTGCGGAGTAAGCGGCTCGGAGTTCACGGTCGTGGTACGTGCGCCGGGACATTGCCGAGCTGCCTGTAAGGCTATCCAGAATCTCTGCCGCGTATATTTCGGCAAGTCGTCTCACGCAGTTTTCCACCCTGCTGGCGTATTTCTTGTCTTCGCTGGTGCCCGTGCTTTGTAGGGCAAACTTGACATCGAATAGTGGAAGCCAGCCGAAGATTCTCTTCATCAAGAGGTTTGGGTCAAGTACGACCATGGCTCCTTCATGGTCGCGTACTACTGGGTATCGACTAAACGAATCAAATGACCAACTCGTTGCGGCAAAGTCTGATTGACTGCATGTGTACTGTCGTAACACGTGAATGTCAATGGTGAAGGGTGCGAGAGCCTTCGATATGCGCTCCGTCGTCCATCCAAGCCCGGAAAGGTAAGTTGGCGAAATTATGTGCGGACCATTCATTGTGGCCGCCCTAAGTGCTAGACCTACTGCAAGAACGTCGCGTAATGGTGTGTCGGTAGCTCTGAGGTACGCTGCTTCCAGATCGAATACTTCTTTTGTTTCGAACTGCTCCTTGGATAGCTGGAGCCATGTTCGAATGAAGCGTGTAAGAGTGTGGGCTTCGTCCACATCTGCATTGAAGACTTGATTCGATATAAGTTCACGGCCGAGACTTCCTGGTACTTCGCTAATCTTCAACTCTGACGGGTAATCTTCTTCTTTTGTGAGGTGATCGGTTGCGGCTAGGTAGACGGCGACAAGGTTAGCTGGCTTGTTGGCGGACAGGTCCTTGCCGCAATAGAGCATTGCCTGCTGGGCCAGTGCAAGAAGCGCTTGAGGTACGATGAATCCTTTGAGCGGATCCTTCAGTAGGTTTAGAATTTTGGTCCGCGCTTCCCCTTTGAACCAGAGGTTCACGTAATGCTCATCTACCTCTGTTCGCGAGATTCCGGGTGACCGTAGTCGTGCCATCACTTCGGCAACGAATGCGAGAACGGGTTCGACGTTAATTCGGCCAAGCTCGCCACGGATGTACGTCTCGGGTACGTCGAACCCGAAAATTTCTCGTGTGGTTAAGTACACCAATATCTGGTCTATCGGTGCCGGACCCTGTGCTAGGTACTCGGGTATGATGAGCCCGTCAGCTCTCTGAACAAATCGTGACGCAATTGCACGAATTGCCGTGCCGTCGAAGTATGTGGCGTTATTGGAGATAGGTGCGATAAAGTTCGGCAAGCTTGTCGGTTCATGGCCAAGAAACGAAGTGAATTTGTCCGGCGAGTGGGCCGCGTTATCTGATGGCATCTGATCACGCCTCCTGACCTGATAACACTCCATCGCGCCTGTCCGCAGGACTATTACATCTCGCGTGGACGCGGGGTGGGTCAGATACGTGTAGCGCGTAGTGCCCATCGTCGGACTACGATCTTGTAAGAGGGTGCCAGTGATCAACAGCGACGGAGTCTACTGTGGACATGGCTGTCCACGGTTGTGTCCATGAACCACCGTCGACAGGGCCGGCCATGCTGCTAAGCGGATACACGAGGCTGGCCATAGTCGCTGGCTACGGCCATTTGCAGTGTGACCTTGGACACTCATAATCCGTCAGGTCGTGGGTTCGAACCCCACCCGCCCCACTCTGTTGTGCGGGGGTGCAACCCCCGCGCCCCGCCCGGCGGGCTCCGCCCCCGGACCCCCGCCGTGGCTTCGCCCCTGGCCCCCGCGTCGGGGGCTTCGCTGTGGCGCTGTCGCGCCTGCGCTTCGCCGGTGAAGCTCGCTGTGGTCCCGTTGCTCGCACTGGGCTTGGGCAGGGTGAGCAGCTGCGACGGCGATCGGGTCGACACGCCATTCACGTCCGTGTCGACCCGATCGGCCTCGCACCTACGCAGCCTGGTAGTCCGCCGCGCCGGGTGACCCGGTCGACTTGCCGCTCTTCGTCTTCGGGACGAACGGGATGTCGGCGAACTGGAGCTCGATGCCGTGGTGGTGCAGATCCTCGTTGAGCCGCAGCAGGTCGACCATGGAGAGCGTGAAGAGCTGCTTCACGCCCCACCGCCGCCCGCCGATCGCAAGGACGACCACCCGCGGCCTTTCGGTTACGCGGCGGCTGTTGTCGAGGAGGTGCACCTTGGCGTCGAGTTGCACCAGTGCCTCGGGCTCCATGCGCTGAGACCACGTCGACACACGGGCCTGCGTGAACAGGTGGCTTGCCGCAGTCGCCCTCGCCAACCACTTGATGTGGACGACTTCGTCCCTCGGACCGATCACGTCCGCCAGCTCGAACCTCGGGTGCATCGGCGTCCGGGCGAAGCTCTTGTCCAGGCAGAGATATCCCTCCTGCCGTGCGACCTGCTCGCAGTAGAGGTGCTCGTCTTCCTGCTTGCCCGTCGGCGTCCAGAGCGGGAACTCGAGGTCGCTCTTGTTGGCGACGAGCTCCGCCACCTGCTCCCGTACCCGCTCCACGGCCGCGCGCCCCAGTTCATACCACCGCCCCTGGTGCAGGCAGTAGGTGTGCTCGTCGATCGTGGTCTCGAACGCGATCCACCTGTCCATCGAGATCGGGCGGGTCAGCAATTCCTCGCCATACGCGTCGGCGCACGGGATGAGGCGACAGACCTTCAGCTCGCTCACCCGGGCCGGCACCGGGATGAGGTCGAACCGTTCGGTGATGGCGGCGATGTCGAGGTCGGCGTCGAGCTCGATCGGGCCGAAGCCGCCGACGTCGTTGGTGCGGTACGAGTTCGCCTCGTCCATCGCCCGCGCCGCCGCGGTCGGCCAGCACAGCCCGAGCGGCCCGAACCGGTCGTCACCGCCGAGCGCCACCGCGAGGTGGCCCTCCAGACGAGGGATCAGTGGGTCGTTCTCGTTCAGCGGCCGGACCTGGGCGATGAAGCGGAGCGGCGAGTTCTCGTCGCTCTCCTCCACGATGCGGCAGATCGCCTCCAAGTCCGCGAGGAACGTATCGGGGGAGTTGCCGATCTGGATGGACAGGGAGTTGCCGGCGCGGATCTGGTACTGCTTGCCGTCGGTCGCCTCGTGGTAGGTCAGGCCGTCCATGTTGGCCTTCCCGGCGATCCCGGTGACCAGCTCGCCCGCGGGTTCGAGGCGGAAGCCGGGCACGGTGCTGCCCGACGGGAACGAGATCTGGCTGCTGCGGGCGGAGATGTCGAGCAGGTTGCTGCTCACCGTGCGCAGCTTGGTCGGGTCGAGGCGCCGAATCGCGAAGAGCAGTCCGAATCCCTCGTCCATCCAGAGACCGTCGAGCAGGTGGCGCCCACTGCCGAAGGCGACCGCCATGACCCAGTCGCCGACGGGCACCAGGATGATCGCGAACGGTGTGGTGCTGCTCAAGTCCATGTCCCGGCCCGAGATGCGGTGGACGTGCTTTCCCCAGGCGGGCGCATCGATGGCACGCACACCGGCGATCAAGTGCGACTTGACGCCGCTGATCGTGATCTGTCCGTCGTATTCGACGGTGAGGCCGTCGGACTGCTTGATGTAGTCCTTCAAAGGCAGGCCGTAGGCGAACCGGTAGGCCGTCATCGGGGTCGAGGGGAGCGGTTGATTCGACAAATCAAAATCCTCTTCTTACGGCGCAGCAGAGCAGCGGGCATCAGGATCGGGGTGCCCTGAAGAAGCCCGCGGTGCTGCGGGATGTCGAGTGCGGTGCTTGAGACGGAGACGTCTGCGGGTGAGCGGGGCTAAGCCGCGCGCGGCTCGTGTGCCGGGTGTGTCACCGTGGGGAGGTATCGGAGCTCAAGGCCAGGCTGAAGGGCTGTGCGTCCGAACCACCCGGTCGTGCTGGCGCAAACGCTGGCCGTGGTCCTACTGGCAGCTCTACACTCAACGTCGTTCCTCCGATGCAGTCTTCTGGGTGCTACGCCAGGGAGATGTGGTTGGGACACCACGCGGTCCTCTGTTCGCGCAGAGGACCGCGTTCATATTTCCGGGGTCGTCTTGTGGCCCCGATACGAGCATGGCAAACCAAACGAGACATGGTCACCCTCGACGGCCCTTCTGCGCCGAGAAGTCTCCGATGCGCGCCGAGCGGCGTAGGCCATACGGTCCAGCCGATCGTGTCGAACTGAACCCGTTCTAGTGGTAGATCGATACCCTGAGATTTCCTACTGACCAGTTCGGGTGGAATGACAACGCTGTCGCTTCACTCGATCGAGTGAATGTGCCCCTGTGTTGTGACCGTGATTCCCGATAAGTGCGGTGCCCGCCGCCGTTCTTAAAGATCAAGTCGACGACGGGTGCTCTGATCCGGTGTGACCGGCCGGCCGTGGGTAGACCGTTCGTCGCGCCGTGCGACCCATTGGCCATCCACAGGGCACGGTCAGTCCACGCACGGGATGGGGGAGGGTTCGGTGGCGGCGCCTGACGTAGCGGCAGGTGGGGTCAGGGCGGCGGTTACGGCGGCGCGGAGGGTGGGTTGGGCGTCCGCTGTCGGATCGCTTTCCAGGGGCAGGGTGTGGAAACGGATGCCTGAGGTTCCTTGTGCCATGGAGAGGATGTCCCAGTCGGCCGAGAGGACCACGTGTTGCTTGGCGACCTCCGCCACCGGCCCCAGCGCGTTGACGCCCTGCGACCGGATCCGGTGCATCACCGCACTGATGAACGCCTGTTGACGACGCACGCGGTCCAGGTCGGCGTTTGCGAGGCCATGCCGTTGGCGGACGAACGCCATCGCCTGCGCGGCCGTCAGGTGTTGCCTGCCCGCCGGGAAGTCCGCGCCCGAGTACTCGTCGGACGTCGCCGCGTTCAAGCACACCTCCACCCCGCCCAACGCCTCCGCCAACCGGTAGAACCCGACCATGCTCACCTCGACGATGTGATCCACCGGCACCCCGAGCGACGACCCCACCGTCTCCACCTGCGCCCGACGCCCCGCCTCACGCCCCAGCCACTCGATATCCGCCGGGTCCCGGCGCACCTCCGCCAAGACGAGCCGCCGCTCCTCCGCCTCCTTCGCCCGCCCGTACGCCTCCTTCACCTTCCCGTGCTGCGGCCCACCGACTATCCCCAGCAACGGCACGTGGTTGTCTCGCGGCAAGGACAGGGCGACGGCCGCGGACCCGTCGGAAGGGACGTGTAGGAGGATCAACGTGTTCGCGTTGTACCCGCCACGGTCCACATCACCGGCGTGCAGCGCCGCCAGCACCTCGTCCGACGGCGCCCCGCCATCGAGATCCCGCCGCGTCGTCAGGCCCATCACCAACACGTTCATCCCGGACGTCGACTTCACGTCGTCCGCCCGCACCGCCAGCGACCGCCGCACGCCCGTGTCCACGTCCTGGTAAGTGGCCCAAGCCATCCCCGCCGCCACGAGCACCGCCGCCGACAGCAACACCCATGTGCCCCGCACCACGCCCAGCAAAGCCCGACTCAACATCGAGTACCCCCCTCGCGTCCCTAATCTAGATCCGTTCAAACGCTGGGGGCATGACGTGGCAGACCGCATGGCTCATCTGCCGAGCTTGGCGGCGCTCGCCGTATCGGCCGTCTTCACCGCCGTCGCCCACCGACTGGACGGCGAGCAACCCGGCCTCGTCTTCGGCGTCCTTGTGGTGTCCGGTGTGTTGCTCGCCGCCGCGATGGTTCGACCGATCGGCTTGTGGACCGTGGTGCCGGCACCCCCGCTGCTGTACGCGGGGCTTGTGACGGGTGTGTCAGTGTTGCAGGGAAAGTCCTTGGGGGAGTTGACGATTCTCGTCGCACCGCCGGTGGTCCGCGCGTTCCCCCACCTCGCGGTGGGTGTCGGCGTGGGGCTGCTGGTCGCGGCGGCGAGGCTGGGGGGAACGTGGTGGGGGAACAGGTCTTCGTCGACCGAACGGGAAGACGTCGTGGACTGATGAGGGCGGTGAGCATCGCGTTGGCGGCGTCGTTGTTGGGCCTGTCCACGCTGATCATGACGACCGTGTTGCCGCACGTCACGTGAGAGCCCACTGGGTCTCGTTGCTGCTGGGCCTCGGCTTGCTGATGGGCACCTTGAGCTTCCACGCCTACGCCACCTCCCTGCCCGACGAGCCCACGAGAGCCGCTGTCACAGCCGAATCGGTGGTCCAGGGCACGGTCGCGTTGGTGTTCCACGGCGGACCACATCCGAGATGGACGCCGCGGGTGCTCGACAGCCTGGCCGAACGCGGTCTGCGCGCGACGTTCTTCGTGGTCGGAGCACAGGTCAACGAGCACCCCGACCTCGTCCGGCGGATGGTCGAGGAGGGGCACGAGGTCGGCGTCTCGGGATTCCGCACGGGTGAGGCGACCACGTTGGGCATGGCGTTCGCGCAGAACGCCCTGGCCGACGCCGCGAACGTCCACACCGGACTCACCGAGGCCGACCCCGACACGCCGGACCTGCACCTCTACGACACCAGGGCCATCGCCGCGGCCGTGGGAACACCGGGCCACGTCATCCGGCTGCACGAGGCCAGCACCACTCCCGGCGTGATCGGCCTGCTCGCCGACGCGCTGCCCGACCACCGCTTCACCACCCTGACGACCGCCACCGGCCGGAGCGCCGCGATGACCGACGCCGGGTTCGGCGCACGGGTCACCGGCGCCGCCCAAGCCTGGTCACAACACCACGGCGACGTGCTCGCCACGCTCCTGAACGTCATCTGCGCGATCGTCGCCGTGTTCGCGTTGCTCCGCACCCTGATGCAACTCGGCCTGGCCCACACCGCACGCCGCCTGCACCGCGTGATCGAGGTGAAGCCGCACGCGCCGCCGGTGTCGGTGATCGTCCCCGCGTACAACGAGGCCGCGAACATCGCCGCCGCCGTCCGGTCGATCGTGAACTCCGAGCACCCCGCCGAGGTGGAGGTGGTCGTGGTCGACGACGGCTCGACCGACGGCACGGCCCAGGTGGTCGAAGCGCTGGGACTGCCCGGCGTGCGCGTGGTGAGCCAGCCGAACCGGGGCAAGTTCGCCGCCCTCAACGCGGGCATCGCGCTGGCCGAGCACGACGCGTTGGTGCTGGTGGACGGCGACACGGTGTTCGAGCGGGACACCGTCTCCAAGGTGGTGCGCCCGCTCGGCGACCTGGGCGTCGGCGCGGTGTCGGGCAACGTCAAGGTCGCCAACCGGGGTGGGCTGCTCGGCCGGTGGCAGCACCTGGAGTACTGCGCGGGCTCGAACCTGGACCGGCAGATCCTCAACGCGCTGGAGTGCATCCCGACCATCCCCGGCGCGATCGGCGCGTTCCGCCGGGCGGCGGTGGACGAGGTCGGCGGTATCAGCGCGGACACGCTCGCCGAGGACACCGACCTGACGATGGCGATCACCCGAGCCGGGTGGCGGGTGGTGTACGAACCGGCGGCGCGCGCGTGGACCGAAGTGCCGACGGGCCTGCGCGGGCTCTACAAGCAGCGGTACCGGTGGTCGTACGGCACGTCCCAGTCGATGTGGAAGCACCGGCGCGCGCTGCGCGAGGAAGGCCGGATGGGTCGGTTCGGGCTGCTGTACCTGCTCGTGTTCCACGTCGTGCTGCCAGTGCTCGCGCCCGCGCTGGACGTGTACGTGCTGTACGGGGCGTTCGTGGCGGACGCGCCGTGGGCGCTGGTGATCTGGACGGTGTTCCTGGCCGTGCAGACGGCGAGCGCCGGCTACGCGCTCCGGCTCGACGGCGAGTCGCTCAAACCGCTCTGGGCGTTCCCACTCCAGCAGTTGGTGTACCGGCAGCTGACGTACCTCGTGGTGGTCCAGTCGTTGGTCACGGCGTTGCACGGGACACCGTTGAAGTGGCAGACGGCGCGGCGCAGCGGGTTGGCGGAGGTGGCTGCCCGGTAGTACCGGAGGTGGCACCGGTGGTCCGGTGGTGCGCCCGCCGTTGCCGCTCCAGTTGAGACTGTGACGTTGTCCGAGGCCGTAGCCGCCCGCGTCGGGACCGGCGAAATCGCCTCCGGCGAACGGAAGACTTCCGGGCATGACCGCACCGTCTGCCCGACGCCACGACCTCGACGTCCTTCGGATCGGCGCCTTCCTGCTGCTGATCGCGTTCCACCTCGGCATGTTCTACGTGCCGTCGGACTGGCACGTGAAGAGCACCCACGTCACGCCGGCGCTCGAACCGTGGATGGACGCGCTCAGCCCCTGGCGCCTCAGCCTGCTGTTCGTGATCTCGGGCGTGGCCACCCGGTTCATGGCCGACAAGCTCGCGGCCGGAGCGCTGGCGGCCCAGCGCACGCGGCGCCTGCTCATCCCGCTGCTGTGCGGGATCGGGTTCGTGGTCGCGCCGCAGAGCTGGGCGGAGGTGGTGGAGAAGAACGGCTACACCGGGAGCTTCCTCGACTTCTGGCCCCGCTACCTGATGTTCGACCAGAGCTTCGGCATCGTCCTGCCGACCTACAACCACCTGTGGTTCGTCGCCTACCTCTGGTCCTACACGATGATCGTCCTGGCGGCGGCGCCGTTGCTGCCCCGGGCCGATCACTGGGCGGGCCGGGTGCTGGGGGGTGCGGGGCTGTTCGTCGTGCCGGTGCTGCTCTTCGGCCTGTACCGGGCCACGGCGTACCGGGCGTGGGGCGAGACGCACGTGCTCTGGGCCGACGGCTACGCCCACCTCCAGTACGGCACGGCCTTCCTGCTGGGCTTCCTGCTGGCGCGGCAGGACGCTGCCTGGGCCCTGCTGGAGAAGGCGCGCGCCGGGATGCTGGCCGCCGCCGTCGTGCTCGCCGTCGCCGGTCTGACGCTCGCGCGCCTGGGCGTCGACGACCTCCCTGGCTGGCCCGGCGCGGGCTGCGCCTTCCTGCGGGAGGCGTACGCGTGGGCCGTGATCTGCACCCTGTTCGGCTACGCGCGGCGTTACGTGCGCGGGGGGTCGCCGCTGCTCAGCACCCTCAACGAGGCGGTGTTCCCGTTCTACATCGTCCACCAGACGGCGATCGTGCTGGCCGGCCACCTGCTCAAACCGCTGGAGCTGCACGTGGCGGCCGAGGTGGGGATCATCCTGGCCGTCACCGTCGCCTCCGGCGCTGCGGCGTACCACCTCGCCCGGACCGTGCCCGCGCTGCGCGAGCCGCTCGGCCTGAAACCCCACACCCGCCGGGCGCGGCAGGTGAGCACAGCGGAGAAGTCGGGTTAGCGGACGGCGGGAGCCGCCCCGACGGCCTGGGCGGCTCCCGCGTCGGACCGAGCATGATCCCTTGACACCGTGTGGTAGCTGCCTGGTAGTACCAGAGGTAGCATCGGTGGTATGAAAATCAGTGTGAGCCTCCCGGAGGAGGACGTAGAGTTCGTTGATCGCTACCTTAGGCAACACCACAGCTCGTCACGGTCGTCGGTGATCCACCAGGCGATCACGCTGTTGCGTGAGGCGGGCCTGGAGAACGCCTACGCGAGCGCGTGGGAAGAGTGGGAAGCCGGGGGAGACGCCGACATGTGGGACGTGACCGCGCCAGACGGTGTGCGCGATGCGCCGCGGTGACATCTACTGGGTCGACCTGGAGCCGGCGCTCGGCGCCGAGGCGAACAAGATCCGCCCGGCCGTGGTCGTGAGCAACGACGCGGCGAACCGGGTCGCCGGACGGGGCGGCCGGGGTGTGGTGACGGTCGTGCCCATCACCTCCAACACCGCGAAGGTGTACCCGTTCCAGGTGCTGCTGCCGGCCAAGGACTGCGGGCTCGGCGCGGATTCGAAGGCGCAGGCCGAGCAGGTGCGCACGGTCGCCGCGGCCAGGCTCCGCGCCCGGATCGGCGAACTGCCGCCGGCGGTGCTCAAGCAGTTGGACGAAGCCCTGCGCGTCCACCTCGCGCTGTAGAGCCCCAAAAGCCCAAGAGCCGGGAACGAGCACTGCCGGGACCGCCCGAAGACGAGACGGCCCCGGCAGCTCACGTCACTCCACCACGCGGATGGCTCCGGCCGGGCACAGGTGCGCCGCGTCCCGCGCCTTCTTCTCCTGCGCGGCGCTGGGCGTCGGCTCCAGGAGGATGACCGTGCCGTCCTCCTCGTCCTGGTCGAACATCGCCGGGTCGGTCAACACGCACATGCCCGACCCCGCGCACAGGTCCGGATCCACTTCGATCTTCACTTAGAACTCCACCGGTAGCTCGTGTACTCCGTAGATCGTCATATCGTCCCGCATCCGCACCTCCGCCGCGGGCACTGCGAGCCGAAGGTTCGGGAACTCCCGGAACAACGCGGTGTAACCCACCCGCATCTCGATCCGGGCCAACTGCTGCCCGAGGCACTGGTGCACCCCGTGGCCGAACCCGAGGTGCCCGGACGCGGGCCGGCGGATGTCGAACTCGTCCGGCCGCTCGAACCGCGCCGGGTCCCGGTTGGCGGACGCCACCGAGATCGAGACCGACTCGCCGGCCCGGATCACCACACCGCCGATCCCGACGTCCTCCAGCGCGGTGCGGATGGTGCCGAACTGGATGATCGTCAGGTACCGCATCAGCTCCTCGACCGCGTTGTCCGCCAACGACGGGTCCGCGCTCAGCGCGGCCACCTGCTCGGGGTGCTGCAACAGCAACAACGTGCCGATGCCCAGCATGTTCGCCGTGGTCTCGTGACCGGCGATGAGGAGTAGCAGCCCCATGTTGGCGACTTCCTCGTCGGTCAGCTCACCGGTGGCGATCAAACCGGACAGCATGTCGTCGCCCGGCGTCTCGTGCTTGCTCTGTGTCAGCCGCAGCACGAACGCCTCCAGTCGCTCGAGCGCCGCCATGATCTCCTCGAACGAGGAGTCCAGCCGCAACGCCTGCGCGGTGTCCGCTTGGAACGATTCCCGCTGCTCGTAAGGCACCCCCAGTAGTTCGCAGATCACCAACGACGGCACCGGCAGCGCGAAGCCCGCCACGAGGTCCGCAGGCGAACCCGCGGCCCGCAGCGCGGCCAGGTGATCGGCCACGATCCGCTCGATCCGCGGCGTCAGCAGGTTCATCCGCCGCACGGTGAACTGCCCGGTCAACAGCTTCCGGTAGCGCGTGTGGTCCGGCGCGTCCATCCCGATGAACATCCCCGGTTTGGCCGCCGGGCGTTGTGCCATCGGCTGCCCGCCGACCAGGCGCGGCGAGTGGTGCAACTCGGCGCGGCTGCTGAACCGCCGGTCCGCGTGCACCTCCCGAGCCAGGTCGTAGCCGGTGACCAACCACCCCAGGTGCCCGTCCGGGAACTTCATCCGGCTGATCGGCGCCGTGCCGCGGAGCAACCCCAACTCCGCGGGCGGATCGAACGGCGTGCTGCGTGCGGTCGGCAGCTCTGAGTACAGCGTTTCGGTCATCTCGCACACCTCCCAGTGCGTTCAGGGACCTACTTCGCAACGTACAGAAGCTTCACGAATACGTGAAGTAAATATGCCGTCAATGATCGGAGGTAGTACGAGTGATAGCAGGTGTGCTACAAAATGTCCGAGAACTCTGACAAGGGGGAGGTGAGGGTCCTTGGTCATCGAGGTGCGGGACCTGCGGATGCGCTATGGCACGACGGACGTGCTGCACGGGGTCGACTTCATCGCGGGTCCCGGCGAAGTGGTGGCTCTGCTGGGGCCGAACGGCGCTGGCAAGACCACCACGATCGAGATCCTGGAGGGCTTCCGGCTGCCCTCCGACGGCCACGTCCGGGTGCTGGGCGTCGACCCGGCGACGGGTGACGAGGCCTGGCGGGCGAAGCTCGGCGTGGTGTTGCAGTCCTGGCGCGACCACGGCCGCTGGAAGGTGCGCGAGCTGCTGCACCACCTCGGCCGCTACTACGCGCCCTACGGCACGCCCCAGCAGTCGCGGCCGTTCGACACCGACGAGCTGATCGAGACGGTCGGCCTGACCGAGCACGCGCACAAGAAGGTCAGCCGGCTCTCCGGCGGCCAGCGGCGGCGGCTGGACGTGGCGATCGGCATCGTCGGCAAGCCGGAGCTGCTGTTCCTGGACGAGCCGACCGCCGGGTTCGACCCGCACGCGCGCCGGGACTTCCACGACCTGGTGCACCGGCTGTCCGACCTGGAGGGCATGACGATCCTGCTCACCACGCACGACCTGGCCGAGGCGGAGAAGCTGGCCGACCGCATCCTGGTGCTCGCGGGCGGCCGGATCATCGCCGACGGCAGCCCGGACCAGCTCAGCCGCCAGGTCGCGGGCAAGTCCGAGATCCGCTGGACGCAGGGCGGTCTGCGGCACGTGCACACGGCCGACGACGCGACGGCGTTCGTGCGGGACCTGTTCCGCCAGCACGAGACCGGCATCTCCGAGCTGGAAGTGCGGCGCAGCACGTTGGAGGACACCTACATGGCACTCGTGCAGCGGCACGAGAGCGGGCAGGAGAGGGAGGTGGCGGTCCTGTGAACACCAAGGCACAGGCCATCCGGCTCGGCGTGGACCGCGGGGTGCGCGAGTTCCGCCACTCCATGGGCAGTTCCGACCAGTTCTACAACGTGTTCACCGGGCTCGCCGCGCTGACCGTGCTGTGGTTCCAGCGCGACTCGTCCGTCGACGGCTCCGACATCTCGCTCGCCGCGCTCACCCTGCCCAGCCTGCTCGGCATGGGGATGGTGTTCGGCGCCCTGGTCGGGCCCGCGGGCCAGCTCTCGACGAACCGGGAGGACGGCACGCTGCTGCGCGCCAAGGCGGTGCCCAACGGCATGGTCGGCTACCTGGTCGGCCGGACCGTGCAGACGTCGCTGGACTCCCTCACCGGTCTGCTGATCGTGCTGGTGCCGGGCCTGTTCCTGGTGAACGTGCTGTCTGACGCCGGCGTGGGCGGCGTGCTCCGCCTGTTCGCCGTGCTGGCGCTCGGCATGGTGTCGATGCTGCCCTGGGGTGCGGTCGCCGGGTCGATCACCAAGAGCCCCGGCGGCGCGATGGGCATCACCATGCTGCCGATGATGGGCCTCGTGGCGATCTCGGGCATCTTCTACCCGATCACGGCGATGCCCGGCTGGTTGCAGGGCGTGGCCCAGGTGTTCCCGGTGTACTGGGCGGCGCACGGCGCCAGGGCGTCACTGCTGCCGGACGCGGCGGCGGTCGCGGAGATCGGCGGCACCTGGCGGATCATGGAGATGATCGGCGTGCTCGGGGTGTGGGCGGTGGTCGGTTTCCTGCTTGCGCCTACGATCCTGCGTCGGATGGCGCGCCGGGAGTCGGGATCGGATATGGAGCAGCGCCGACAGGCGGCGATGCAGAGGGTGCGATGAGCGAAAGCGTCTACAACCGGATCGCGATGCTGCGCGCGGAACGGGGTGTGTCCCGCCGGCAGCTGTCCGAGGCGTTGGGCATCCACTACCAGACCGTGGGCTACCTGGAGCGGGGCGAGTACAGCCCGAGCCTGTACCTGGCGCTGCGCATCGCGCAGTACTTCGAGGTGCCGGTGGAGGTCGTCTTCTCGACCGACCCGTTCCCGCGCCTGGGCAGTTCGGAGAGATCCGCGTAGACGAGCAGGGGGCGGCGCGTGTGAAGCGCCGCCCCCGTCACGCTCACTTCAGTTCGGACTCGATCACGTCGGCCGCCGCCGGCGTGCCACCGGCCGACCGGATCTCCGCCTTGATGGCGGCGAGCCGTTCGGCCACGGCCGGGTCGTCCGCCAACTCCAGCACCGCGGAGCGCAACCCCTCCGCGGTGACCTCGTCGCGCGGGATGTGCTTGCCGACACCGAGGTCGACCAGCCGCATCGCGTTCATGACCTGCTCGCCGATCGCGGGCACGCCGATCATCGGCACGCCGTGGTACAGGCCCTCCATCGAGCCGCCCATCCCGCTGTGCGTGATGAACACCTTGGCGTGGGCCAGGATCGCCAGCTGCGGCACCCACCGGTGCAGCTCGACGTTCGCCGGCGGCTCGCCCAGCTCGGCCGGGTCCACGAACTTGCCGATGTTGATCACGACCTGCCAGTCGAGGTCGCCGAACGCCTCGAAGCACCGGCGGTAGATCGCGGGCTCGTTGGTGTAGGCCGAGCCGAACGACACGAGCAGCACCGGCCGGTCGTCCGCCGGCTCCCAGGCGCCCTGGAACGCGCGGTCGTCCAGGCACGGCCCCACGAACGTGTACTTCGGGTGCACCGACTCGCTGTGCGGCTGGAACGACCGCGCGATGCTCACCACCGCCCGGTCCGGGTGGCTCACGTACGTCTGCGCCGGGATCGACACGCCCTCGGCGGCAAGCCACTCGTCCAACTCGGCGTAGAACGCGCGCACCTCGTCGTCGATCAGGTCGCCCATGTCGTCTTCCCAGCCCTCGTACGCGACGAAGGTCGGGGAGAACTGGATCGCCGGCACGCCCCAGCGGTCCGCGAGCAGGCGTGCGGTCCACGCGCCGATGTCGTACACGACGATGTCCGGCCGGTCGTCCGCGAACGCCGCTTCCAGCACCGGCAGCACGGCCTTGGCCTCGGTCAGGAACAGGTGCATGGCCGCCGCCATCCCGGCCGGCCACTCCTGGTCGTCGGTGGGCAGCGTGGTCGGGTAGACGACCGGCGTGGCGCCCGCCTGACGCACGATGTCCACGAATCCGGGATCGACCGCGTAGCTGACCCGGTGGCCCCGGTTCACCAGTTCGGTGACGACGGGCAGCGTCGGGTTGACGTGGCCGTGGCCGGGAATGTTGAGAAAAGCGATGTGCGACAAGGAAATCTCCACTGGCTGAAGGGTTGGCTCGAAGACCCCGTCACGCGTCACGCGTGGGGATGGACGGCTGACCCGAACTCAGAGGTAGAAGACCTGGAATCCGTACATGGGTCCACCATAGCGACGGCCGCGAGTCGTTTTTTCACGAGCGCGGCCCGAGCACGCCGCGCAATGCCGCACGCACCGCCTGGACCAGTTCGGCGCGGCTTTCCGGGGTGCCGGGAGTGGGTGCGCCTAGCGCTCCCGAGCCGACGAGCCGGTCGAACAGCAGGCCGTCGACGAACGCCACCAGTTCCCGGCCCTGCCGCTCCGGATCTTCCGCGCCCGCCGCCGCGAGCATCGTCTGGGCGCGGACGCGCGGCCGTTCGCCGTGGGCCAGGATGCCGCGCAGCTCGGGGTGGTGGGTGGCCTCCAGCAGGCACGCGTACCGGGCCAGGGTGCGTTCACGGCCGGTGGTCATCCACTGGTCGAGCACGTGCGCGATGCCCTCGGCGAGCAGGTCGGGGTCGAGCGGGGCGGTCGTGTCGAGCTCTTCGACCTCGGCGTTGTCCAGGTCTGCCAACCGCCGCACCACGCCTTCCACCAGCGCTTTGCGGGTGCGGAAGTAGGCGGAGGTGGACCCGAGGGGCACGCCGGCTTGCCCGTCCACCGCGCGGTGGGTCAGCCCGCGCATGCCCTTGGTGGCCACCACGTGGATCGCCGCGTCGGCCAGGGCGGCCATGCGCTCCGTCACAGTGCGTCCTCCTTCTACAGCTGTAGAGTACCGGCTATCTACAGCTGTAGAAGGAGTGGGGATGAAGGCGGTCGTGGTGGGTGGTGGCCTCGGCGGGGTCACGGCGGCGGTGGCGTTGCGCAAGGTCGGGTGGGAGGTGTCCGTGCTGGAGCGCGCGCCCGAGTTCGGCGAGGTCGGCGCGGGTGTGGGCGTGATGCCGAACGCGATGCGGGCGTTGGCGGCACTGGGGTTGGCCGACGAGGTGCGGCGGATCGGGACGCCGCGCGTGGCCGGTGGCGTCCGTGACCCGAGGGGGCGGTCGTTGACGCGCGTGGACGCGGCGCAACTGGAGCACATGGTGGCCGTGCACCGCGCGGACCTGCACCGCGTGCTGCGGTCGGCGTTGCCGGAAGCGTGCCTGGTCACCGACACCGAGGTGCGGTCGGTGGACGAGTTGGACGCGGACCTGGTCGTCGCGGCGGACGGCATCCGCAGCCGGATCCGGCAGGCGTTGTTCCCCGACACGCCCCAGCCGGTGTACGCGGGCACGACGGCGTGGCGGAGCGTGACGAGGGCGGAGTTCCCGCCGGACCTCGAGATCAGCCAGACGCTCGGGCCGGGCACGGAGTTCGGCGTGCTGCCGTTGGGTGACGGCAGGGTGTGCTGGTACGCGGCCACGGTCGCGCCCGCCGGTGGCCGATCGGATGACGAGTGGGCCGAGGCACGCCGGCTCGTCGGCGACTGGCACCACCCGATCCCGGCGCTGTTCGACGCGACCCCGCCGGAGACCGTGATCCGGCACGACATCCACGAGCTGGCGACGCCGCTGCCGACGTACGTCCGGGGTCGGGTGGCGCTGCTCGGAGACGCCGCGCACGCGATGACGCCGTACCTCGGACAAGGCGCGTGCATGGCGATCGAGGACGCCGTGGTGCTGGCCGCCGCGTGCGCGAAAGGCGATGTGTCGAACGCGCTCGCCGAATACGACCGGCAACGCCGTCCGCGCACTCAGGCGATCGCCAAGGCGTCCAGGGTGCTCGGGCGAGTGGGGCACAAGTTGCGCAACCCGGTGGCGGTCGCAATGCGTGACGCGGCCATGCGAGCGGTTCCCGCGAGAGTCGGAGTTCGCGGGATGACGAAGTACCTCGGCTGGGTTCCGCCGGAGTTGTCACTCTATAGGTGAAAAATGAACCGTGATGTAAATCACAGGTTACCGGGGTGATTCAAGCGGATAACGATCCAATATCACTCGTTTTCGCAGGATGCGTCACTCTTCTGCTGGATCAAGCGCTCACGGTGTGCCATCAACGGCCCGTTGTCTCGGCCCCTGAGTGCCCGAGGCGGCGGTGCAACAACCCCGAATGGGCAACTACGGTGTCCCGCCATGGCCCCCGTCCCCTTGTGTCCGGCTGAAGCCATCCCCCTGCGCGAGACCTCCGGTTGCGAGAACACCGTCGACCTCGCCGAGGCCGATGACTTCCTCCGTCAGCACCACACCGAGAACCCCGAACTCGGCCCCGTCGAACACCGCCTCGCCGAGGTGCACGCCGAGGTCGCCGCCACCGGCACCTATCGCCACACACCCGAAGAACTGACGTTCGGCGCACGTGTCGCGTGGCGCAACAGCGCGCGCTGCATCGGCCGGCTGTACTGGCGCAGCCTCAAGGTCCGCGACCTGCGTGACCTGCGTGATCCCAAGGAGATCGCGGACGAGTGCGTCGAGCACCTCAAGCTCGCCGCCAACGGCGGCAAGGTCCGCCCGGTGATCACCGTGTTCGCGCCGGACGAGCCCGGCCGGCCCGCGCCGAGGATCCTCAACGAGCAGTTGATCCGCTACGCGGGCTACCTCGGCCCGGACGGCGGGGTGCTGGGCGACCGGCGCAACGTCGACCTGACCGACAACGCCATCGGGATGGGGTGGCGCCCGCCCGCGCGAAGAGGGCCGTTCGACGTGCTCCCGCTGGTCGTGGAACGGGAGGACGCCGAACCGTCCCTGGTCGAACTGCCGCCGGACGCCGTGCTGGAGGTGCGGATCACGCACCCGGAACTGCCGTGGCTGGCCGAACTGGGTCTGCGCTGGCACGCCGTGCCCGCGATCAGCAACATGCGGCTGCGGATCGGCGGGATCGACTACCCGGCCGCGCCGTTCAACGGGTGGTACATGGGCACCGAGATCGGCGCCCGGAACTTCGCCGACGCCGACCGGTACGACCTGCTGCCCTACCTGGCCAAGCGAATGGGCCTCGACACGTCGTCGGTGCAGACGCTGTGGAAGGACCGGGTGCTGGTCGAGTTGAACCGCGCGGTGCTGCACTCGTTCTCGGCGGCCGGTGTGACGATCACCGACCACCACACCGAATCCGACCGCTTCCTCACCCACATCAAGAAGGAGGAGGAGGCGGGCCGGTCGTGCCCGGCGGACTGGACGTGGATCGTGCCGCCGATGTCGAGCGGCATCACCAGCGTCTTCCACCGGTACTACGACAAGCGCGAGCTGGTGCCGAACTTCTTCGCGGGCGATACCGAAGGCGTCTGCCCGGTGATCCACTGAGCCATCCGTGGAACAGGTCCAGGTCTCAACAAGACGTACGTACGGGTACTGTTAAGACCTGCGTGTGGCATAGATCACCTACGGCGGACTAGGGTGACTCTCCGTGAGAGTGGGCATACCCGTCGAGGCTCGGCCCGCCGAGCGCCGCGTCGCCGGTCTACCGGAAACGGTGACCACGCTGATCGGTGCCGGACTCACGGTGGACGTGCAGGCCGGGGCGGGCGCACACGCCCACGCCTCGGATGCCGCCTACCGCGCAGCCGGCGCGAACATCATCACCGACCACCCGGCCGGTCGATCCGATGTGATCGTCTCCGTCCAGCCACCGACCCCCGACCAGGCCGCCGCCCTCCGCGAGGGCGACATCACGATCAGCTTCCTCCAGCCGAACGCCGAGCCGGAGCTGATCGAGGTGCTCAAGGCCAACAAGGTCACCGCGTTCAGCCTCGACCTGCTGCCGCGGGTGACCAGGGCGCAGTCCGTCGACGCCCTGTCCTCCCAGGCACTGGTAGCGGGCTACCGCGCGGTGATCGAGGCGGCCAACCGGCTGCCGAAGTTCCTCCCCATGTTCACCACCGCGGCCGGCACCATCCCGCCGGCCAAGGTGCTCGTCCTCGGCGCGGGCGTGGCCGGGCTCCAGGCCATCGCCACCGCACGTCGTCTCGGCGCGGTGGTCGAGGCGTACGACATCCGTGCGGCGGCCAGGGAAGAGGTCAAGAGCCTCGGCGCGAGGTTCCTGGAGTTGGACCTCGAAACGCAGCAGGGCGTCTACGCGGAGGCCCAGTCCGAGACGTTCCTGGAACGGCAGCGCGAGCTGATCGCCGAACGGGTCGCCGCCTCGGACGTGGTCATCTCCACCGCCGCCATCCCCGGCCGCAAGGCGCCGGTGCTGGTCACCACCGACATGCTCAAGGCGATGGCGCCCGGTTCGGTGGTGGTCGACCTGGCCGCCGAGTCCGGCGGCAACGTGACCGGGAGCAGTCCCGGTGAGGAGACCTGGGTCGGCGAGGTGCTGGTCTACGGCGCGGAGAACATGCCCAGCACCATGCCCGTGCACGCGAGCAGGCTGTACGCGCGCAACGTGGCCAACCTCCTGATGATGATGACCAAGGACGGCCAGGTGACCCCCGACCTCACTGACGAGGTGCTGGCCGGCTGCTGCCTCACGCACGCGGGCGAGCTGAGGAGGGAGCTGCCGTGATCGACCTGTTGACGATCTTCGTGCTGGCCGTGTTCGTGGGCTTCGAGGTCGTGTCGAAGGTGTCCACCATCCTCCACACGCCGCTGATGTCCGGCGCGAACGCGATCCACGGCGTGATCCTGGTCGGCGCCATCCTCATCACCGGGCGTGCCGAGCACGCGCTGGAGATCACGCTCGGCCTGGCGGCGGTCTTCCTGGCCACGGTCAACGTGGTCGGCGGCTTCGTGGTGACCGACCGGATGCTGGAGATGTTCAAGGGCCACAGGGCGGTCAAGGCCGTCAAGGTCGAGAGCAACGGGCACAAGGAGACGGGGACATGAGCCCGACCTGGGTCCAACTCGCGTACCTGGCGGCGGCCCTGTGCTTCGTGCTGGCGCTCAAGGGCCTGAGCACGCCGAAGTACGCGCGTGCGGGCAACCTGCTCGGCGCGGCGGGCATGGCGCTGGCCGTGGTGACGGCGTACGTCCACGGCGCGGTCCACAACGGACTGCTGATCCTGGTCGCCGTCGCGGCGGGTGTGGCGGTGGGCATCCCGGCGGCGCGGTCCGTGAAGATGACCGCCATCCCGCAGATGGTGGCGCTGTTCAACGGCGTGGGCGGCGCGGCGGCGGCCCTGGTGGCGTTGACCGAGTTCCTGGAGGTCCCGGACGGCTCGGTGCTGTTCCAGGTCGCCACCGCGCTCACCGTGCTGATCGGCTCGGTCAGCTTCTCCGGCAGCGTGGTCACGTTCCTCAAGCTCCAGGAGATCATGACCACCCGGCCGGTGCTGCTGCCGGCGGGGCAGATGGTGGGCATCGGCGTGGCCGCGGCCAGTGCGCTGCTGGCGTTGTCCGTCGTGCTCAGCGGGAGCGGTCTGCTGCTGGTGCTGCTGGCGTTGGCGGGTCTCGCGCTGGGTGTGCTGTTCGTGCTGCCGGTGGGCGGCGCGGACGTGCCGATCGCGATCTCGTTGCTCAACGCGTTCACCGGCTTGGCTGTCGCCGCGTCCGGGTACGTGCTGGCGAACACCCTGCTGATCGTCGCCGGCACGCTCGTCGGCGCGTCCGGCACCATCCTGACCCGGTTGATGGCCCAGGCCATGGGGCGGCCGTTGACGAACATCCTGTTCGGGGCGTTCAAGCCCACCACGGCGGCGGCGCAGACCGACGAGCAGCGGACCGTGCGCTCCGGCACCGTGGAGGATGTCGCGATCCTGCTCGGCTACGCCCATTCCGTGCTGGTGGTGCCGGGTTACGGCCTGGCCGTGGCGCAGGGCCAGCACGCCGCACGGGAACTGGCGTCCGTGCTGGAACAGCGGGGCATCACGGTGCACTACGGCATCCACCCGGTGGCCGGCCGGATGCCGGGCCACATGAACGTCCTGCTCGCCGAGGCGGACGTGCCGTACGAGCAGTTGAAGGAGCTGGACGACGTCAACCCCGGTATCGGCAGCGTCGACGTGGTGCTGGTGGTCGGTGCGAACGACGTGGTCAACCCTGGTGCGCGGGACGAGCCGAGCAGCCCGATCTACGGGATGCCGATCTTCGACGTGGACCGGGCGAAGGCCGTGGTGTTCATGAAGCGCTCGATGCGGCCGGGCTTCGCGGGCGTGGACAACAGCCTGCTCTACAACCCCAAAACCACCATGCTGTTCGGTGACGCCAAGGAGTCGCTGACCAAGCTCCTAGCCGCCGTAAAACACGTCTAGCCCCCGTGAGTCCTACGTTCAGGCCCCGTGAGTCCTACGTTCGGAACCCCCGAGTTCAACGCTCAGAACGCGCGAGTCGAACGTTCAGGCCCCGCGAGTCGAACGTTCAGGCCCTGCGAGTCGAACGTTCAGGCCAGCCGCCCCGTGTTCTGAGCGTTGAATTCGGGGGTCCTGAACGTAGGACACGGTGGTCCTGAACGTAGGACTCGCGGGGCCTGAACGTAGGACTCGCGGGGCCTGAACGTTCGACTCGCGGGTTAGAGGAGGTCGTAGCCGGGGACGGCGGGGGCCAGGTGGTCACCGAACGCGGCGTCCACCTCGACCCGCGCCCACCACGCCTCACGCTCCGCCGTCGACACGTCCGGCACCACCACGGACACACCGGACGACCTGATCAGGCCCACCATCCGCGACATCGCGTCGTGCAGGAACGCCTCGGGCTGCTCGGCGAGCCGGCGCACCACCGACGGGTCGAGCACCAGCGAGTCCACCGGCAGCTCGCCGAGCAGCGACAGCTCCGCCTGCCCGCCGTTGAACCGGGTCAGCCCCACGGCGATCCCGTTGTCCCGCAACACCTGGGCGTTGTCCTCGCCCTCGCCGTCGAGCATCGCCCTGGTGTCCAGGAAGATCCGCAGCCGGGACGCGGGCAGCCCGGTGTCGTCCAACGTCCGCTTCACCGTGCGCACCAGGTCCTCGTCACGCGACTGCATCGGCGACAGCTCGAAGTACAGCAGGCCGAGTGCGTCCGACGACGCCGCGTCGCCCGCCGCCTCGTTCAACGCCCACTGGCCGAGCGCCAGGGACACGCCGGTCGCCTCGGCCAGGTCCAGGCAGTCGTCGTGCCCCAGCTCGTCCCAGCGGAGCCGGGCGATGTGCCCGAGCTGCTGCCGACCGGCCAGGTCCAGCACCGGCTGGTACTCGACCTCCACCTCGCCGCCGGCCACCGCGCCTGGCATCCGGGCGGCCCGCGACTGCCGCTCGCGCAACGCCTGGTCGGCGTGCCGGTCGTAGGGCAGCCACTGCCGCTTGCCCTTCGCCTTGGCCCGCTGGAGGGTCGCGCCGGCCGCGCGCAGCACCTCGGCCGCGTCCGACCCGGCGGGCGGCCGGTCCACCACGCCGATGCTCACCGACAGCGCCACGCCGTCGCCCATCGGCTGTTCGACCGTCGCCGCGATCCGCTCGACCATCTCGGGCACGGCCGGCGTGTCCGGCGAGTTGTCGATCACGATGGCGAACTCGTCGCCGCCCATCCGCGCGACCAACGCCTGTTCGTTCGCCACCAGGGCTTCGAGCCGCCGGCCAACCTCGGTGAGCAGCCGGTCGCCGACGGCGTGGCCGAGACCGTTGTTCACCACCGAGAACGCGTCCAGGTCGAGGCAGTAGAGCGTGATCCCGTGGCGTGACGCGCTGTGCAGCGACTCCAGCCGGGTCCTGAAGCGCTGCCGGTTGGACAGGCCGGTGAGCGAGTCGTGCAGCAGCTGGAAGTCCAGGTTCTTCTGCAAGAGGTGCAGTTCGCTGACGTCCTCGGCCATGGTCACGTGGTACGCGGGCTCGCCGTTCTCGTCCCGCAGCAACGACACCGCCAGGTGCACCCACACCGGCTCGCCGTCCTCACGCACCAGCCGCCGCTGCTCGCGCACCCGTTCCACGCGGCCCTCGCCCACCGCCCGGTACGTGGTCAGCAGGGCGTCCACGTCGGCCGGGTCGAACAGCTCGATCAGCCGCTGCCCCTCCAGGTCGGCCGCGTCCAGGCCGGTCATCTCGGCCAAGGCCGCGTTCGCCCGCACGCACTCGCCGCGCAGGTTCGTGATCGCGATGCCGAACGCGGACGAGTCGAACACCTCGCTGAACCGCGCCTCGCTGGCCCGGAGCACCCGTTCGGCCCGCCGGTTGGCCTCCAGCAGCGCCCGCTTGACCTCTTCCTGCTGGTCGAACGCGTCCAGCCGCATCGCCGTGGCGAAGCTGGTGCTGACGCTGCCCAGGATGGCGACGACCTTCTCCGCCAGCTGCGGCACGTCCTGGAGTTCGGGGATGAACAGCAGCGTGTGCCCGAGCACGTCCACCGTGCGGCGCAGCGACTCCGGGCCGGTGAAGTGCGCCTCGACCAACCGGTCGCCGACCACCTCGACCGGGTCGATGGTGAACGGCTCGGCCTGGATCGCGTCGGCGATCACGTTCACCAGGTCGAGCAGGTACAGCTCGATCTCGGCCGGCGACATCGGCACGTAGGCGGTCGGGTAGACCGCACGCATCCAGGTGCGCGCGATGTCCTGCCGCCGGGTCCTGACCGGTGGCGACTGCCCGCTCACGTCCCGCGGCTCACTTCTTCCGGCTCACTTCCGGGGGTTCACTTCCTGAGGTCTCACGTCTCGGGGCTTCACGTCTCGAGCGTCTTGAGGCGTCACGTCTTGAGGGTTCACGTCTTGCGGCCGACCCCGGCGAAGATCCCGGCCCGGTCCGCGTCCTCGTCGACGGCGCCGTCCTCCGGTCGCCACAGCGGCAGCGGGACCACACCCGGTTCGACCAGGTCGAAGCCCTCGAACAGGGCGGCGATCTCGGCGTGGCCGCGCGGGAACATCGGGTTCGCGCTGTTCTTCATCACCGCGACGATCCCGGCCATCTCCTCCGGCTGGAGGTCGGCGGTGAACTGGGACAGCGCCAGGTAGCTGCCGGGCACGACGGCGTCCCGGTACACGGCGACCACGCCCGCCGGATCGCGTTCCGGTGGCACGAAGTGGAAGACGCCGACGGTGAGCACGCCGACCGGCTCGCTGAAGTCGATCAGGCCCGTCTTCCGGACACCGGCGAGCACCGCGTGCGGGTCGGTCATGTCCTCCTGGAGGACGGCCGACTGGTCGTCGTGCTCCAGGATCATCCGGCTGTGCGCGACGGCGACGTCCTCGTAGTCCACGTACACCACGCGTGACTCGGGTGCCGCCTTCTGCGCGATCTCGTGCACGTTGCCGACCGTCGGGATACCCGAGCCCAGGTCGAGGAACTGCCGCACGCCCGCGTCGACCAGGTGCAGCACGGCCCGGCGCAGGAACGCGCGGTTGAGCCGGGCGATGGTGCGGGCGTTGGGCTGGGCGACGAGGAACTTCTCCGCCAGCGCCCGGTCGGCGGCGAAGTTGTGGCCACCGCCCAGCAGGTAGTCGTAGAGCCGCGCGGCGCTGGGCAGCCCGGTGTCGATGTTGCTCGGGACCCAGCTCAGCCGTTCCGCCACCGCATCCTCACCCGTGTGTGTGCAAAACCGAGGCTTAGCCCCTATGGGGCGAGGTTACTGATGTGGACCGGCGAGGGGGCAGGGGTGGGACCGGTTGCCCCTGATCGGCGTACACACAGTGAGGGATGCGACCACTGCGAGTGTCCAGAAAGCCACTCTGGGTCCGTACTGCGCGTGCATGAACAGCGGCAACGCCACCCCGAACGCGGTGCCGAGCGCACGGGCGAGGTTCACCAGGCCGCCACCCGATCCGGCATCACCCTGGGGGAGGGCGCCGAGGATGGTCGCGTTGTTGGCCGGCGTGAACAGGCCGAGCCCGAAGCCCAACGCGGCCAGTGCGATCGGGTGAACCTGCCAGGCCAGCGCCGCACAGGCCACTGTGGACAGTGCCGCGCCCGCCCTCGGCAGCTTGAGCGGGAGCGCCGCGCCGAGCGCGAACCCGACCGGGAGCGCGGTGAGCACCAGGCCGATGGCGAGTGGGCTGCCGCTGGACGTGAACGGCACCAGGACCAGCGGTCCGAACAGCACCAGGTACCCGCAGAACGCACCGAACAGCCCGCCCTTCACCCGGCGGACCAGCGGTTCGCGCCACACGTAGCCGACGCCCGCCGGCAGCGCGAGCAACAAGAGGAACGGGCTCGCGCCGGACAGCACCAGCAGCAACGCGGTGGTGGCCGTGGCGAGCAGGACGACGGCGATCCCGTCCACCGGCCCGACGCCGCGCTCGTGCGTGCGCGGGAGCAGGAAGTGGCCCGCGACCAGCGCGAGGACACCGATCGGGACGTTGATCGCGAACACCCACTGCCAGCCGAACGCCTCGACCAGCAGGCCGCCGACGGTCGGACCCAGCGCCAGCCCCAACGCCTGCGCGGTGGCCTGGACGCCCAACGCGCGACGCATCCGTTCGCGCGGCACGGCCGCCACCACCAGCGCCACGCTGTTGGCCTGCAACATCGCCGCGCCCAACGCCTGCACGACCCGGAACGCGATCAGCGTCTCCATGTTCGGCGCCAACGCGCACGCCGCCGACGCGCCGGTGAACACGACGAACCCGTAGAGGTAGACGAGCTTGCGCCCGCGCCGGTCCGACCACTTCCCGATGGGCGCGACGAGGGCGGCCAGCGTGAGCAGGTAGGCGAGCGAGACCCACTCCGGTGACGCGCCGAACTCGTCCCGCAATGCGGGCAGGGCGAGTGTGACCACGCTCGCGTCGAACTGCCCGAGGAACGCGCCGAGGCAGACCGTGGCGACCGCGAGCCAGGGCGCCCCTGACCAGGCGGCGACGCGTCGCGGACGGGGGGACTCCGCGACGAGCAGGCTGCGCCACGACCGATTCATCCTTGCCAGACTATATCGGTAACCGAGGTAATACCACCCAGTACGATTCGCGCATGTCAGACGAGGCACGCTCGCTCACCGACGTGGTCACGAGGCTGCGTCGGGCGTTGCGCACGAGCATCCGTTCGGAATGGCCGTGGGACGCCCTCCCGATGGCGCAGGTGGAGCTGCTCCAGACGCTCGCCGAGCGTTCGCCGATGCGCGTGGGCGACCTCGCGGCGGAACTGCGGCTCGCGCCCAACACGGTCAGCGGCCTCGTCGGCCAGCTGATCGAGAGCGGTCTGGTCGAGCGGGGCGGCGACCCGAGCGACCGCCGCGTGGCCCGGCTTTCGGTGACGCCGCAGGGGCATGAGCAGCTGGCCTTCTGGCAGGCCGCGCACGAGAAGCGCATCGGATCGGCGCTGGACAAGCTCGATCCGGCGGAACGCGCCGACGTGGTCCGCGCCTTGGCGGCTCTCGACCACCTGGTGGACCACCTGCGTGCGCACTGATCCCGAGGACCCGGAACCCCGGCCGGATCACGTGCACGTCGAGCCGGTCGACCCGGACGTCTCGCTCGACGTCCCGGCGCAACGCCGTGAGCTCGGTCCGGCGGTCCTGGCGGCCATCGCGCTGGGTGGCGGGCTCGGTGGCCTGGCCCGGTACGGCCTGTCCGGCGTCATCCCCGGCCCGTGGGGCTTCCTCCTGATCAACGTGCTGGGCAGCGCGCTGATCGGCGTCCTGATGGTGCTGGTGCCCCGGTTGCACCCGCTGGCCCGGCCGTTCCTGGGCGTCGGTGTGCTGGGCGGGTTCACCACGTTCTCGACGTACGCGCTGGACGCCGTGCACCTGGGCGCGTCGGCTTTCGTCTACCTGTTCGGGACCTTGTTCCTGGCGCTGGGCGCCACGTTCGCCGCCATGGCGTTGACCAGGAAGGTGTTCGGGTGACGGCGCTCCTGGTGTTCGTCGGCGCGGCCATCGGCGCACCGCTGCGCTACCTGACCGACCGCGTCATCCAGTCCTGGCACATGACCCGGTTCCCGTTCGGCACGCTGGCGGTGAACGTCGTCGGCTCGTTCGCGCTCGGCTGCGTGGCCGGCACGTCACCGCACCTGGTCGCGCTCCTCGGCACCGGCCTGTGCGGCGCGCTGACCACCTACAGCACGTTCAGCTTCGAAACCGTCCGCCTGGCCGAGGACGGCGCGTACTGGCAAGCGTTTGCGAACGCCGCCACCAGCATCGCCGCCGGCGTAGCCGCCGCTGCTCTCGGCTACGCCCTGACCTGACGCGGACTCACCCGTCCGCCGCCAGCCTCCCCAGCACCTCCGGCAGCTCGCCGGTGTAGACGACGCCGAGCCGTTGCGTGGCACGGGTCAGCGCCACGTACAGGTCGCTCGCGCCGCGCGGTGACTCGGCCAGGATGCCCGCCGGGTCGACCACCAGCACCGAGTCGAACTCCAGGCCCTTCGCGTCGGTCACCCCCAGCACCACGACCTGGGTGTCGAGATCGTCCGAAGCGCCCGGCACGGCGGCACGCAGCGACGCCACCGAAGCCGACGGCACGATCACCGCCAGCTTGCCGTCCCCGATCGCCGAGATCTCCTTGTCCACCACGGAAGGCAGCGCCTCGGACAGCGACGGCGCCCGCACGCACCACGGCTCGAACCCGCTGTCCCGCACCGAAGTCGGTGGCACCAGGTCCGGGTCGACCGAAGCCAGCACGTCCGCCGCCACGGCCATGATCTCCGACGGCGTCCGGTAGTTCACCGTCAGCTCGGTGAGCTTCCAGCGGTTCATCACGTACGGGGACAGCACCTCGCCCCACGACGACGCCCCCGCGATGTCGCCGGTCTGCGCGATGTCGCCGACCACGGTCATCGACTTGGACGGGCACCGCCGCATCAACGTCCGCCAAGCCATCGGGGACAGCTCCTGCGCCTCGTCCACGATGATGTGCCCGAACGTCCACGTCCGGTCCGCCGCGGCCCGCTCGGCCGCCGTCTCGTAGCGCTCCGCGCCGTGCCGCTCGGCCAGCTTGTAGGCGTCGACCAGGTCGGTCGCCATCAGGATGTCCGGGTCGGCGTCGTCCTCGAGGTCCAGGATGTCCAGCACGCCCTGCGCGTAGTCGATCGCCTGCCGCCGCTGCCGCTCGGTCCGCGCCTTGGCCTCGGTGTCGTCCTCGCCGAGCAGTTCCGCCGCCTCGTCCAGCAGCGGCACGTCGGCGGGCGTCCACTCGGAGCCGCGCGGACGGGCCAGCAGCGCGCGTTCGTCGGGGGAGAGCTTCGGGGTGGCCTTGGCGATCAGCTTCGGCGACGCGTAGAGGTCTTCGAGGAGCTGCTGCGGGGTCAGGTTCGGCCACAGCTTCGCGATCGCCGTCTGCACGCCCGGGTCCTCGCGCAGCTCGCGCCGGATGTCGTCGATGTCCGCCTGGTCCAGCAGGTGCCGACCCAGCCGGGACACGGCCTGCGACGCCAGCGTGGAGATGATCTCGCGCTGGAACGTCCTCCGCGCCTCGTTGTGCGGACGCCTGGTGCGCCGCGCACGCCCTCGCGCTTCGGTGATGGCCCGCCGGTCCAGCCGCAGCACGTCCTGCTCGAACGGGACCTCGACCAGGCCCGGCGCCTCCTGCCGGTCCCGGATCGCGTGCGCCACCACGTCCGCCATGCTGATCCGGCCCTTGAGCGCGGACGCCTCGGCGGGCTCGCGGCCGACGGCGGTCAGGCCGGGGAACAGCTCGCCGACGGTCGACAGCAGCACGCCCGTCTCGCCCAGCGACGGCAGCACCTGCCCGATGTACCGCAGGAACGTCGCGTTCGGCCCGACCACCAGCACGCCGCGCTTCGCCAGCTGCCGCCGGTGCGTGTAGAGGAGGTACGCGGCGCGGTGCAGCGCCACGGCCGTCTTGCCCGTGCCCGGACCGCCCTGCACGACGACCACGCCGTTCAGCTCGGTGCGGATGATCTTGTCCTGCTCGGCCTGGATGGTCGCGACGATGTCGCCCATCTGGCCGGTGCGGCTCGCGTTCACCGCGGCCAGCAGGGTGGCCTCGCCGGTCAGGCCCTCGGACGGGCGGTCGAGGTCGACCGAGTTGATGTCCAGCAGTTCGTCGTCGAAACCGACGACCTTGCGCTGCTTGGTCCGCAGGTGCCTGCGCCGGCGCACGCCGTCCGGCGCGGTGGCCGTGGCCAGGTAGAACGGGCGGGCGGCGGGCGCGCGCCAGTCCATCAGCAGCGGCTCGTACTCCTTGTCCTCGTCGAACAAGCCGATCCGGCCGATGTAGAACCGGTCGTCGGTGTGGAAGTCGAGCCGGCCGAAGCACAGCCCGTTCTCCACCGCGCTGTACTGCGCCAACTGGTCCGAGTACATGGCCACCGAAGTGTCCCGTTCGGACCGCATCTGGTGTGTTCCGCCGGTTTGCCGCAACGCCCCGGCCAGGCGCTTCGAGCTCTGTTCGCGGAGGTCGTCCAGCCTGCTGTACAGCATCGACACGTATTCCTGCTCCGACTCGGTTTCCGCGAGCCGGAGGTCATCGGAGGGGCTTGACAACGTGCCTCATTTCTGGATAGCGTGTTTTATCAGCCTGTGTCCCATTGCGGCTGACGGTTTCCTGCGGGCTTACAGTCCTGCGCCCGTCCTGCGCAGAACGTCTAATCTACTACACGTTCTTCGCCCCTGGCGCGCGAAAGCCGTAACCGAGCTGGTGTCCGCCGGCACGCCCCGTGAGGGCGGATCCACCCGATGAGCGGCTGTTGCCGGGCACGCGGGTGACACCTGTCGACACCGGCCGATCCCCCGGCACGCTGGGCGGGGTGAGAGAGAAGCGCCAGGAGCTGGCCCGGCTGTGCCGCGTCGTGGTCGACCGACCCCGGTGGGAGCTCGGGTTCGCGGTGGTCGTGTCCGTGTGGTCGTCGGTGTGGGTGGTGGGCCAGGCGTTCGGCGCACCGAGTCCGCTCGAGGTGCTGCCGGTGCGGTGGGCGGGACTGCCCACCGGGTGGCTCGACGCGACGCGCGACTGGTTCGACGGCCGCACCGGATTTCTCGCCGTGGTGGCCGGACTGCTTTGGGCGATGACGAGCGCGCGGCGACAGGCGTCGGCGTTGTTCGGCTGGCTCGCCGTGATGGCGGCGGCCCAGGACGTCGGCTACGTCGCGGTCCGCTGGGCGCTGCTCACATTCGCGGCGTACCTCGCGGTAATGGGTCTCGTGTCGATCACGGGTAGGCGGGCGTTCGTGGTAGACCGAATCGCAATCATTCCAAGGGACGTGGCAAGAGCGGGTGCGACCGCGATGGCGTTGTCGGCGGTGGTTCCCCTGGTCGCGCCAGGTCTGGCGCTTGTCCGGCTGGTCGGCCCCTACGTGACTCGGCCACCACGCCGTCGGGCCGGAGCGCCGATCGTCCGCGTCCCTTCCGCCGAACGGGCCCACCCGCCTGGCACACCCGGTGAAGTGCTGAAACCGGTGCCGGCGCAGCGCGGGTCGCGGTGATCCGGGGGCCGATTTCGCCCGGTCGATGGTTTTGCCGCCAAACAATTCGGTCGAGGAAGTCGAGCGAACCTCACATCACATTCCGGAATCGTCTGTTTGGGCTTACCGGTCCGTATCCATCAAGATGACCCCGTGCCAGAAAATCCCGCCGAAAACCGCTTAGCCAAGGTGATGCGTCGTCAGCCCGTTCAGCAGCGCGGCGCCGCCACGGTGACCGCGATTGTCGATGCCTGCGCGTCGCTGCTCAACGACTACGACTACGACGACATCACCACAGCCCGGATCGTCGAGCTCGCAGGCGTGCCAATTGGATCGTTCTACCAATACTTCCCGGACAAGCGTTCCGTTGTGCACGCGTTGGCGTTGCGCGGCATGGAGGACTACCTGGCCCGGGTCGAATCGCTGTTCACGGAGGGGCGGCTCTCGACGGACTGGCGGGCCGCGGTGCAGCAGGTCGTCGGCATCTACCTGCGGATGCTGGTCGAGATACCGGGCTTCGGCCGGGTCCGGTTCAGCGACATGCTCGACGGCCACCGGCTCGACGCGTCGGTCGACCAGTACGAGTTGATGGCCGAACGGCTGCGCGACCTGTTCGTCGGCCGCTTCGCGGTGCGCGGCGACGCGCCGGTCTCGTTGACGTTCCGGATGGCCGCCCAGACCGCCGACGCGATGTTCAAGCTGGCCGAACGGGTCGAGCCGGACGAGCGCCCGGTGGTGCTCCGCACCGCCGACCAGATGATCACGAAGATGCTGTCCGGGATCTTCGACACCGTCTAGGCGTCCGACGTCCAGGCGTCCGATGTTGCCGCCGCGGCCCGGGTGGTGTGGGGTGGAGCGGTGAGCGACGACTTCGACGTGATCGTGATCGGCGGTGGGCCGGTGGGCGAGAACGCCGCCGCCCGGACCGCCGCCGGCGGACTCCGCACCGCGCTGGTGGAAGCCGAACGCGTGGGCGGTGAGTGTTCGTACTGGGCCTGCATGCCGAGCAAGGCGTTGCTGCGCCCCGGCCACGCGCTCGCCGCCGCCCGCCGGGTGCCGGGAGTTCCGGTCGGTGACCGGCTGGACCCGGCGGAGGTGCTGAAGCGGCGCAACAGCTTCACCTCCGACTGGGACGACTCGGGCCAGGTCGAGTGGGCCGAGGGCGCCGGGTTGACCGTGGTCCGCGGCCGTGGCCGGCTGGCGGGGGAGCGGCGGGTCGAGGTCGACGGCCGGGTGCTGACCGCGACGAAGGCGGTCGTCGTGTGCACCGGCAGCGTGCCGCGCATCCCGTCGTTGCCCGGCCTGGCGGACGTGCCTTATTGGACGTCCCGCGAGGCGACCGCGGCGCAGGAGGTGCCCACGTCGTTGGTGGTGCTCGGCGGCGGCGTGGTCGGCGTCGAGATGGCGCAGGCGTGGGCCAGGCTGGGTTCGGAGGTCACGCTGGTCGTCTCCGGTGAACGGCCGTTGCCCAAGTTCGAGGCGTTCGCGGGCGATCTGGTCGCCGAAGGCCTGCGCGAGGACGGCGTCCGTGTCGTCACCGGCGTGAAGGCGACCGGTGTGTCCACTTCGGATGGCAGTGTGTCGTTGCGACTGTCCGACGACTCCTCGGTGTCCGGCGCGCACCTGCTCGTGGCCACCGGCCGCCAACCCGCCACCTTCGACCTCGGCGTCGAGCAGTTCGGCTTCACCGCCGGCAAGGCCCTGGAGGTCGACGACACCGGCCGGGTGTCCGGAGTGGACTGGCTGTACGCGGCGGGCGACGTCACCGGCCGCGCGCTGCTCACCCACCAGGGCAAGTACGCCGCGCGGGCGGTCGGCACGGCGATCGTCACCGGCGCCACCGACCCCGAACCGTGGACCGCGCCCGTCGCCACCGCCGACCACACCGCCGTGCCGCAGGTCGTCTTCACCGACCCGGAAGTGGCGTCGGTGGGCTGGTCGGAGGCGCAGGCCCGGGAGGCCGGGCTGGAGATCCGGGTGGTCGACCTGGACATCGCGGTGGCCGGGTCGTCCCTGCACGCCGACGGGTACCGGGGCAAGGCCCGGATGATCGTGGACGAGCGCAAGCGCACGCTGGTGGGCGTCACGTTCGCCGGCCCGGATGTCGCCGAGATGATCCACGCGGCGACCATCGCGATCGTCGGCGAGGTCACCGTGGACCGGTTGTGGCACGCGGTGCCGGCGTACCCGACGATCAGCGAGGTCTGGTTGCGGCTGCTGGAGGCGTACGGCTTGTAGCCGGTGGCGTTTGCCGGAACGCGGATACCGACACACGGACGCCACGCACACGATTGAGCAATATAGCGTGCCTGTGATCGTCCGAATGCCCTATCGCCCCTGCGGCCATAAAGCTTCTGAACCCAAAAGTGCGGTTCCGACTCATTACACTGAGGCCGTGACCAGGGGAACGGTGGCTGTCGCGATGGGCGCGGTGCTCTGGTGCGCGTTCGTCATCGCGACCACGTTCCTGCCGAGCGGGCCTTCGTGGCCGCCGACCGCGGTGTACCTGCCGGGGTTCCTGGTTCTCCCGGTCGTGCTCTACACGTTGTTGCGCGCGCGTTCCCACGCGTTGCTCTGCCTGGCCCACGTGCCGAAGTCGGTGATGTTCACCGGTTTCGCGATCGCGGTCGGCGGGTGGTTGTTCTCGTTCGGTCTGATCACCGGCAAACCGGGCACTGAAACGCTGTGCGCCGTGGCCGGGCTGGTGATCGTGCTGCACGTCGCGTTCGGATTGATCGGCGTCGGCATGGTCCGCACCGGCCGCTGACCACCCCTCGACCCCGGGCCACTCTCACCCTTGGGCGGCCGGCAGTCGCAGCGCCTGCTCGGCGATCGCCACCAGCTGCGGCGCGGCCGGGTCCGGCTCGCCCTCGATCCACACCACCTGCGTGATCCGCAGCTGCGCGCCCTTCACCGACACCCGGATCACCGACCGGTCGAACGACGCCGGCCCGCCGGACCACCCCTTGCCCTCGTGGACCATCGGGTTGACGCCACCGGCGCCCGCCTTCGACGCGACCGCGTGCAGCTCACCGGCCCGCGTCGCGTCCGGCAGGCTGAGCTCGGCGATCGCGATGCCCACCTTGCGGCCGTCCACCACGGTCTCGTACTGGCCACGTCTCAGCTGCATGCACATGTGGCCCGACAACCACGCCCGCACGTCGCCGAACGCGTGCGCGGCGCAGTCCTCGGTGCGGTCGGCGCCTCGCGGCGAGAAGTTCCGGCCGTCCACGACGACCGTTGTCGGCTGGGGTGAAGGCGTGGTGGTGGCCGCGCTGTCCGCCGTGTCGCCCGACGACAGCGAGGCGATCAAGGCGATGATCAGCAGCACTCCGACCACCGCACCGGCCACGTAGGGCAGCACCTTGCGGCTGGTCGTCGGCGCCGCCGTGATCTTCGGCAGCAGCATGGTGCTGGCCGACGCGAGGTCCGCCGTCGCGTCGGAGAAGCCCTCGGCGATCAGGTCCCGCCGGTCGGGCGGCGCGCCGGTCGGCGCCAGCACGGCGACCAGCTTGGCGGCGTGGTCGGCCGAGCAGGGCCGGTCGCTGGTGGCCAGTTCGCGTGCGGCGGCGAGCAGCGTAGTCGGCTTCGGGTGCAGGACCCGCACACCCCGGTTGAGGTCCACGGTCGGCTGCACGACCTGGCCGACGTACGGGCCGACGGCCACCACGGTCGTCACCGGCAGCGGCTCGCCGCGCATGTCCTGGATGCGGCGGGCGACGGAGGTGCTCGCCTCCAGTGCCTCGGCGGCAGGGCTCATCGCGCCGTCCGGGCGGGTCAGCGGCCAGCCGTCGATCTTCCACTGCCCGTTGAGCGGCGCTTCGAGCCTCAAGGCGGGGTCGGGCAGGTCCACGCCCACCACGACAAGCACACCGCGTGGCAGGACGATGACGGCCACCAGATCGCGGGGGCAGTCCGGCGGACGCACCCCGAGCAGCGCGACACCACCCAGCACGGCGTCGCCGACACCCCACGTGCTCAATGCGGCGCGCACGTCAGCGCCCACTTCGGACGGCTCGCTCCCGAGTCGGATCAGCCGCACAAGACCACCGCTTCCCACACGGTCGGACACGGTAGCGCCGTCGGTGCCCGGACTTCCGCGCGGATCGCGCGAGATGACGTTGCGTGACACCCATCACCTGAACGGGTGCGGCTCGTTAATGGGTTGCTCAACCCTGCATTGGAGGTCCGACAGTGATGCGCAACGCCGCCCTGCTCGCGGCGGGAACGCTGGCACTGTCCGTCGCGGTCGCCCCGTCCGCCTCGGCCGGTCTGCTCGCCCCCGTCTCGACATCGCTCGCCAGTCAGTTGTCCGGTGGTTCCGCCGGAACCGTCTTCGTCCACGGCACCGATCTCTCCGCCGCCGAACGCGCCGTGCGCGGGTCCGGCCTGAGTCGCATCACCAGCTTCGACCGCATCGGCGTGGTCGCCGCCCGCGGCACCGCCGCGCAGATCACCGCCGCCCGTGCCGCCGCCGGCGTGACGTACGTCGAGGCGAACCGGCCGATCGAGTTCACCGGGTCCACTTCGCACACCGCCACCCGCGGGCTCGAAGCGCGCCAGACCCTGACCGGCGCGAACGGCCAGGCCCTGGACGGCAGCGGCGTCACCGTCGCGGTGATCGACTCCGGGGTCGACCCGACGCACCCTGCGTTCCGGCAGCCGAACGGCCAAACCAAGATCGTCCGCAACCTCAAGAGCGTGTGCCTGGACGAGGCGAGTACCGGAACGGGCTGCATCCTCGACGTCCCGAACACCGTCGACACCGACCTGCTCGCGGTCGGCGGCCACGGCACGCACGTCACCGGCATCGCGGTCGGCAGCGACACCACGCTGACCGACGGCACGGTGGTGCGCGGCGCGGCGCCCGGCGCGAAGGCCGTGGTGATCTCGACCGGCGCGGTGCTGTTCATCATCGGCGCGGACGCGGCGCTGAACTGGGTGCTGGAGAACCACCGCGCGCCGTGCGGTGCGGGCGTTCCGGCGTCGGTGTGCCCGCCGATCAAGGCGATCAACAACTCCTACGGCCCGTCCGGCGGCGGGGCGTTCGACCCGAACTCGACCACGGTCAAGCTCCAGCGCGCGTTGGCGGCCGAGGGTGTCGTGACGGTGTGGGCGAACGGCAACGACGGCGGTGACGGCAGCGCGAACCTGTCCAACCCGCCCGGCCAGGACCCGACGCCCGGCGTGCTGTCAGTGGCGTCGTACCACGACCTCGGCACCGGCACCCGGGACGGCGCGGTGTCGGAGTACTCGTCCCGCGGTCTGGCGACGGACTCCTCGACGTGGCCGGACATCTCCGCGCCGGGCGAGGACATCACGTCGGCGTGCCGGCTGTACCTGGTGATCTGTGCGACGGGGCTCAAGCCGCAGAACGGGCCCGGCTTGCTCGACGTCGGCACGTTCAACACGATCAGCGGCACGTCGATGGCCGCGCCGCACATCACCGGCATCGTGGCGCAGCTGTTCCAGGCGAATCCGTCGGCCACGCCCGCGCAGATCGAGGCGGCGCTGAAGTCGACGGCGTACAAGTACGGTTCCGGCTACCGGACCGTCGGTTCCCACACGTCCAGCCATGACAAGGGAACGGGCTTGGTCGACGTCGTCGCCGCGGCTCGCGCGCTCGGCGCCGCTTGATCGGCCAGGCTTGATCGGCCCGCTTGATCAGTCGATCTCGAGCCACTGATCCACCAGCGTGTCCGGATGATCCCGGAAAGTGACCTCGCGGCCCGTAACCGGGCCGCGAGGTCGTCGTTTTAGGGTCGAAAGTCCTGTAACCGACCCGCCTGGGTGAGGAACGCGATGGTTCTTATGGCGGACTGAAGCCGCAGCGGGCAGAATGACCAAGTCGGGAATTCACAAGATCGTCCGTGTCATCGACAGGCCGTAGGGGAAGACGTCCCTCGTCGAGTAGCGGAGGTCAGCTGTGAGCACCCGTGGCAGCAGCAGTGGCGTGGTCTACGTCCACTCGTCGCCGTCTGCGGTCTGTCCGCACGTCGAGTGGGCGATCTCGGGCACCCTCGGTGAGCGAGCGGACCTCAAGTGGGCGGCGCAGCCCGCGGCGCCTGGGCAGTTGCGCGCCGAATGCAACTGGACCGGCGACGCCGGCACCGGGGCCCGACTCGTGTCCGCCCTCAGGGCGTGGCCGATGCTCAGGTTCGAGGTGACGGAAGACCCGAGTCCGGGAGTGGACGGCGTGCGGTACTGCTTCGCGCCCGTGCTGGGTCTGTGGCATGCGCGCACCAGCGCGAACGGCGACATCGTCGTGTCCGAAGACCAACTCCGATCCCTGGCCGCCCGCAGCAGGGGCGGCGAGTCGTTCGCGCACGGCGTGGACGAGATCCTGGGCGCGGCATGGGACGACGCCCTGGAGCCGTTCCGCCGCGCGGGCGACGGCGCCCCCGTCACCTGGCTCCACCGCGTGGGCTGAGCCGGTCCGCGCACCCCGAATTGTCAGACCCCGTCGGTAAGATCAAAGCAGGGGGTCCCCCGGCGGGGACCCCCGCGAAGCACTCCCGTGCGGGGACCCCGGCGAAGCATTCCCAGGCGGGGACCCCGCGAAGCATTTCCGTGCGGGCTGACGCCTCAGGGCTGGGGCGGGTCCTCGCCACTGCCATGTCGCGGACCGGTATGTTTCCGCGCCTCTACCTGTGACCGGACGATCACCGCCGCTGTGGCACGCTCGTGGTGTGTCCGCACGCCTGCTGCTGCCCGTCGTGCTCCTGGTCGCCGCCGCCACGGCCGGTGTCGGTGTGCTTGCTCGCGAGGTGTACCAGCGGCCTGCCCAAGCCCAGGGCGACCAGATCGCGGTGCCGAGTTCGGGGCCGTCCAGTCCCGTCCCGCGCAGTGCCCAACCCGGCAACGGCACCGTGCAGTTGAGCATCGACGCGTCGCAGCACCCGGACGGCCAACGCGTCCACACCGTGCTCCAGCAGTTCTTCGACGCCATCAACAACCACGACTACGGCCAGTGGGCCAGGACCGTGACCGCGCACCGGGTGAGCCAGACGCCGATGTCCCGCTGGATGTCGGACTACGAGAGTTCGCGGGACGGCACGATCCTGGTGCACCGGATCGAGTCGGTCACCCCGACCAGGCTGCGCGTGCTCATGACGTTCACCAGCACCCAGGACGTGGCCAAGGCCCCGGCCGAACTCCAGGCCGACTGCATCCACTGGCGCGTCGTGTACCCGATGCAGGAGGAGCGCGGCGCCCTCCGCGTGGACCTGGGCACCGAAGGCTCGACCTCGCAGTTCTCCCCCTGCTGACCCGAATGCCCCGGAATGCCCCCGGAAAGCCGGAAAGCCGAAAGGCACAGTGGGGTCGCCCCCCGACGGAGCGACCCCACCGAACGGCGGCGGAGCCGTGGGGGAGTGGAGCTAAAGGGGGATGTTGCCGTGCGCGCCACGCCCGGCGGGGGCCGCGGCCAGGGCCTGGGCCAACCTGCGACGGGTCTTGGTCGGCTCGATGACCTCGTCCACCACGCCGATCGCGATCGCACGCTCCACGCCGCCGGCGATCCGTTCGTGCTCCTCGACGAGCGAAGCGTGCAACGCCTCCCGCTCGTCGTCCGGCACGGCCGCCAGCTTCTTGCGGTGCAGGATGCCGACGGCGGCCTTGGCGCCCATCACGGCCACCTCCGCGATCGGCCACGCGAACACCGCGGTAGCGCCCAACGACCGCGAGTTCATCGCGATGTACGCGCCGCCGTACGACTTCCGCGTCACCAAAGTCACCCGCGGCACCACGGCCTCACCGAACGCGTGCAGCAGCTTCGCGCCCCGCCGCACCACGCCGTCCCACTCCTGGCCGACACCCGGCAGGTAACCCGGCACGTCCACCAACACCAACAGCGGCACGCCGAACGCGTCGCACATCCGCACGAACCGCGCCGCCTTCTCGGCCGACAGCGAGTCGAGGCACCCGCCCTTGCGGATGGGGTTGTTCGCGATCACGCCTACCGTCCGCCCACCGAGCCGGCCAAGTCCGACCACGATGTTCGGCGCCCACTTCGCCTGCAACTCCTCGAACGAGTCCGTGTCGAGGATCGCCGCCACCAGCGGCTTCACGTCGTACGCCCGCTGCGGCTGCTCCGGCAGCAACGCCCGCAGGTCGTCACCGTCCGGCACCGAGTGCAGGTCGAACACACCCGGCTGGGCGAACAGACCGGTGATCCGGCGGGCCCGCTCGTAGGCGTCCGGCTCGTCGGAAGCGATCACGTGCACCACACCGGACTTCCGCCCGTGCGCCTCCGCGCCGCCCAGCCCGTCCATGTCGATCTGCTCGCCGGTCACCGACCGCACCACGTCCGGCCCGGTCACGAAGACCTTGCCGGCCGGAGCCATGATCACCACATCGGTCAACGCGGGCCCGTACGCACCGCCACCGGCCGCCGGTCCGACCACCACGGAGATCTGCGGCACCCGACCGGACGCCCGGATCATCGCGGCGAACATCTGGCCCATGCCGTCCAGCGACTCCACGCCCTCCGGCAGCCGCGCGCCGCCGGAGTGCCAGACGCCGATCACCGGTGTGCGGTCGCGCACCGCGGCGTCGATCGCCTCCACGATGTGCCGACATCCCTCGGACCCGAGCGCCCCGCCCATCCGCGTCGCGTCACTGCAGTACGCCACGACCTTCGCACCGTTGATGCGCCCGCGCACGGCGTACATGCCGCTGCTGTCACGGGGCCGCAACGGCGCGATCGAGCCGGGGTCCAGCAGTTGCGCGAGCCGGACCTCCGGGTCGCGCGGATCGAGTACGGCATCGGCCTCCGGGTTCGCCGGGCGGGACGCAAGGGCAGTCATCGCGAAGCTCCTCGTAGACGTCTGTCAGGCCTGGGTGAACACGAGCGAGACGTTGTGCCCGCCGAACCCGAAGGAGTTGTTCACCGCGGCCACCAGGTCGATCTTGCGCGGCTCACCGGTGACGACTTCCAGGTGCACCTTCGGGTCCTGGTTCTCCAGGTTCAGCGTCGGCGGCACGATGCCGTCGCGGACCGACAGCAGCGTGGTGATCGCCTCCACCGCGCCCGAGGCGCCCAGCAGGTGGCCGTGGTTGCCCTTGGGCGCGGTCAGCACCGGGTGGTCGCCGATCGCCCGGCGCACCGCCTGCGGCTCGATCACGTCGCCCACCTGCGTGGACGTCGCGTGGCAGTTGACGTGGCCGATGTCGGCCTTGTCCACGCCCGCGACCTGGATCGCCTTCGCGATGGCCCGCGACTGCCCGATGCCCTCGGGGTCCGCCGCGGTGATGTGGTGGCCGTCGGAGCTGGTGCCGATGCCCGCGAGCTTGCCGTAGATCCGGGCGCCGCGGGCGCGGGCGAACTCCTCGCGCTCCAGCACCATGATCCCGGCGCCCTCGCCGAGCACGAACCCGTCCCGGTTCACGTCGAACGGGCGCGACGCGGCTTCCGGGTCGTCGTTGCGGGTGCTCATGGTCCGGGCCTGGATGAAGCCCGCCATGGTGATGGTGGTGATGCACGCTTCCGCCCCACCGGCCACGACCACGTCCGCTTCACCGGACTTCAGCATCCGGAACGCCCAGGCCAGCGCCTCGGCGCCGGACGCGCACGCCGACACCGGCGCGTGCACGCCCGCGCGTGCCTTCAGGTCCAGGCCGACGTGCGCGGCCGGGCCGTTGGGCATGAGCATCGGCACGGTCAGCGGCGACACCTTGCGCAGCCCGGCGGTCTCGATCAGGTCGTCCTGCTCCAGCAGCGTCATCGCGCCGCCGATGCCGGTGCCGACCACGACGCCCAGCCGCTCGGGGTCGACGCCGTCGTCGCCGAGCCCGGAGTCCGCCCACGCCTGGCGGGCGGCGACCACGGCGACCTGCTCGCAGCGGTCCAACCGGCGCGCCTCGACGCGGGGCAGCACCTCGGTGGGCTCGACCGCGAGCCGCGCGGCGATCCGCACGGGCAGCTCGAACCGCTCCGCGAACCCACCGATCAGCGGCTTCACACCGCTGCGGCCGGCCAGGAGCGCATCCCAGGTGGAGGCGACATCGCCACCGAGCGGGGTGGTGGCACCCAGCCCGGTGACGACGACGTCGTTGTTACTGGTCATGCTTTGCTGGCGATGTAGTTGACCGCATCGCCCACGGTCTTGAGGTTGGCCAGCTCGTCGTCCGGGATCTTCACGCCGAACTTGTCCTCGGCCTGCACGGCGATCTCCACCATGGACAGCGAGTCGATGTCCAGATCGTCCACAAAGGACTTGTCAACCGTCACGTCGGCCGCCTCGACACCGGCGACCTCCTCGACGATCTCGGCGAGTCCCTTCTGGATGTCCTCGTTGCTCACTGAAAGTCCCTTCCTTCTTCTTGCTTCGCCGGCTGGTTGGTCCCACCGGAGTCTGGGTGTGCGGTCATGGCAGTCGGACGACCTGTCCCGCGTAGGACAGGCCCGCTCCGAAGCCGACGAGCAGCGCCACGTCACCGCTGCGCACCTCTCCCGCCGCGCGCATGTGATCGAGCGCGAGCGGGATGGAAGCGGATGAGGTGTTGCCGGAGTCCACGATGTCACGTGCGATCACGAGGTCTTCACGCGCTCCCTTGGCGCGCAAGCGCTTCGCGATGGCCTCGACGATCCGCAGGTTCGCCTGGTGCGGCACGAAGACGTCCACATCGGACACGTCGATGCCGGCCAGCTCGATCGCCTGGAGCGCGATCGGCGCGATCTTGGTGGTGGCCCAGCGGAAGACCGCCTGGCCCTCCTGGAAGATGAACGACTCGCGGTCGGTGATCCGGATCATGTCCGCCAACTCGCCCGCGCTGCCCCACGCCACCGGGCCGATGCCCGGCTCGTCGGACGGACCGACGACCGCCGCGCCTGCGCCGTCGGCGAAGATGATCGCGGTGGACCGGTCGTCCTGGTCCACCCAGTCGGTCAGCTTCTCCGCGCCGATCACCAGCACGTGCTTCGCGGTGCCCGCGCGGACCAGGTCGGACGCGGTGCCCAGGGCGTAGCAGAAGCCCGCGCACGCGGCGTTCAGGTCGAACGCGGGGGAGCCGGCGATCCCGATCCGGTCGGCGACCTGCGCCGCCGCGTTGGGGATCTGGGTCGGCATGGTGCAGGTGGCCACGATGACCGCGCCGATGTCCGACGGGGAGAGGCCGGCGTCGGCCACCGCCTTCGCGCCCGCCTCGGCGGCCATGTCGACCAGCAGCTCGTCCGGCTTGGCCACCCGGCGGTTCGCGATGCCGACCCGGTCCCGGATCCACTCGTCCGAGGTGTCCATGCGGAGGCTGAGGTCGTGGTTGCTGACGATCGTCTCGGGCTGGTAGCTGCCCAGGCCGAGGATGCGGGTGCCGGCCCGGCCGGCGGGGATCGAGAACGTGGTCACCCGGTCACCTCGTCGGCCGCGGTGAGCAGGTCGACGACCCGGTCCAGCTCGTCGGGGGTCTTGAGGGCCAAGGTGGGGGTGCCCTTCAGCTCGCGTTTCGCCAGGCCGGTCAACGCGCCGGCCGGCGGCAGTTCGACCAGCGCGGTCACGCCGTGAGCGGCGAGGGCGGCCTGGCAGGCGTCCCACCGCACGGGGCTGGTCACCTGGGAGATCAGTCGGGCCAGCACCTCGGCGCCGTCGGACACCACCGCGCCGTCGGCGTTGGACAGCAGCGGCAGCGCCGGGTCCTTCACCACGATCCCGGCGGCACGGGTGCGCAGCGCCTCCTGGGCCGGCTCCATGAACTTGGTGTGGAACGCGCCGGCGACCTTGAGCGCGCGGACCTTCGCGCCGGGCGGCGGCTCCGCCACCAGCTTCTCCAGCGCGTCCAGCGGGCCCGCGGCCACGATCTGGCGCGCGCCGTTGAGGTTCGCGCCGACCAGGCCCAGCTGCTCCAGGTGCGCCAGCACCTCGTCCTGCTCGCCGAGGAGCACCGCCGCCATGCCGGTCGGCGTCAACGCGCAGGCGGCGGCCATCTCGGCGCCGCGCACGGCGGCCAGCGCGACCGCGTCGTCGGTGCTCATGACACCCGCGATGGCGGCGGCGGCCAGCTCGCCGACGGAGTGGCCGGCGATGATCGTGTCGGCGGGCAGCTCGACCCGGCGGCGCAGCTCCTCGTAGGCGAGCAGGGCGAGCGCGACGACCAGCGGCTGGGTCACCGAGGTGTCCTGGATCTCCTCCGCTTCGGCGGTCGTGCCGAGCCGGACGAGGTCGAGGCCGGTCGCCTCGGACCACGCGCCGACGCGCTCGGCGGCCCCTTCGAGTTCGAGCCAGGGGGCGAGCATGCCGGGTGTCTGGGACCCCTGTCCGGGGGCGAGGAGCGCGATCACCCGCTCACTGAACACTCTTTCGGCCGCATCCGGTGATGCCGCCACGGACGAAACCAACGTCCAGTGTTTGTAGGGTGTCTACAAATGTGACTCTAAGATGAACGTAGAACGACGTGATGTGTTGTCGAACTCGACCCAAATCGGACATGCGTCTTCCGTCACACTCGGTCGAGCGACCCCCGACCGGTCACCAAAGACCACGAGCACGGGCCAGTCGCCCCACGGACAGTGCGATGCGCAGCACCAGAGCGTCACGGGGGTCGTTGGCGTTCCTCCCGGTGAGCTCGGTCGCCCGCTTCAACCGGTAGCGGACCGTGTTCGGGTGCACGAACAACTTCCGCGCGCACGCCTCCAGCACGCCGCCGACCTCCAGGAACGCGTCCACCGTCTCCAACATCGAGCCGCCCGCCTCCTCCAGCGGCCGGGCCACCCGGTCCACCAGCTGCCACTCGGCCTCCGGGTCACCGGCCAGCGCGCGCTCCGGCAGCAGGTCGAGCGACCGCACCGGGCGCGGCGCGGCGGGCCACCCGACCACCGCGCGCAGCCCGGACAACGCGTCGCTGGCGCTGCGGTGCGCCTCGGCCAGGCTCGTCACGGTCGGGCCGGCCACCACCGGGCCGGGGCCGAACGCGTCCGAGATCCGGACCAGCGACTCGCCCCGTTCCGTCTCACCGCTCAGCACCACCACCAGGCGCGAGCCCTGGACGCTCAGGAGCACCGGCCGGCTGATCCGGGCCGCCCGGCTGCGCACCTCGAACACCACGGCCGGCGGGTCGTCCGACGGCGGGTTGCCCACCAGCACGGTCGCCTCGGCCGCCGGGTCCCAGCCCAGCGCGGTGGCGCGGGACAGCAACGACTCCTCGGCGTCCCCACGGACGATCCCGTCCACGACCAGCGCCTCCAGCCGGGCGTCCCACGCGCCGCGCGCCTCGGCCGCCGCCGCGTACGAGGTGGCCGCCGAGAACGCGATCTCCCGGCCGTACCGCAGCACGCCTTCGCTCAGCAGCGCGCGCTCCGCCTCGTTCTCAGCCAGTTGGGGGAGCTGCTGCTCGAACAGCTCCAGCGCGATCCGGACCAGCTCCACGGTCTGCCGCAGGCTCACCCACCGCGAGATGTCCTTGGGCGCGGACCGGAACGCCTCGGCGGTCAGCCGGATGGCCTGCTGCGGGTCGTGCAGCCAGGACACGAACCCGGCGACGCCGTTCTGGATCAGCAGCAGCACGCCCGCCCGCTGGTCGGCCGGCATGCGCCGGAACCACGGCAGGCGTGCCTCCATCTCGGCCACGCTCGCCGCGGCCAGGTCGCCCGACGCCCGTTGCAGCGTTCGCAAGGTGGCCCGCGACAGCGCGGCTGAGCTGGTCATACCCCAACGATCGCACGGGGCCGGATGGCCGACACCAACGAGTGACACAACCTGACGCTGTGCGTCGACCGCCCTACGGTCGGTGGCAATCGGACCGGCTCTTCGTGGAGGTGCTCGTGCGCAGGTACATGTCAGTCGGCCTGGCGGTGGCCGCGGTGCTGACGACGGGGATGACGCCGTCGTTCGGCACGCCGTCGTCCGGCTCATCGTCGTCCGGCACGTCCTCGTCGGGCACGGCACGCAGCGATCCGTTGGCCGAGTTCCACGGCCAGCAGCTCACGTGGTCGCCGTGTCGGCAGGGCCTGGAGTGCGCGGAACTCGTCCTGCCGCTGGACTACGCCCGGCCCGAGGCCGACCGGATCTCGCTGGCCGTCAGCCGGAAGAAGGCGGCGGACCCGGGGCGCAGGCGCGGCGTCCTGGTGCTCAACCCCGGCGGGCCGGGCGGATCGGGTCTGGACATGCCGTTGTTCCTGGCCCACACGGAAGCCGCGAAGGTGTACGACCTGATCGGCTTCGACCCGCGCGGTGTCGGCGGGTCGACCGCGCTGACGTGCCGCACGGTGCCGGAGTTCGCGGTGATGGACTCCCGACCGGCTGATTCCGAGTTCCCGAAGTGGGCCGCCGAGGCGCGGGCCGTCGAGGACGCCTGCCACCGCGCGGCGGGCGGCATCCGGCCGTTCATCAACTCCGCGAACACCGCGCGGGACCTCGACGTGGTGCGCGCGGCGTTGGGGGAGCAGAAGCTCAACTACCTGGGCTATTCCTACGGCACGTACCTCGGCGCGGTGTACGGGAGCCTGTTCCCGAACCGGCTGGACCGCAGCGTGCTCGACTCGTCCGTGCACCCGGAGTGGATCTGGCGCGAGCAGTTCCGGGCGCAGGCGGTGGCGATGCGGCGCAACGTCGAGGCGTGGGCGGCGTGGGCCGCGCAGCACCACGACCGGTTCAAGCTGGGCGCGACCGCGGACGAGGTGATGGCGTCCGTCGAGGGGGTCGCGGCGGCGCTCGCGGCGACACCGGTCGCGGACTACGACCGGACCAAGTTCGACGCCACGGTCGGCGTCGGCAGCCGCTACCGTCCACTGTGGTCGGAGCTGGCGAACGCGGTGGTCGCGTTGCGGGGCGGGAAGGCCTCCGAGGCCGGTGCGTTGATGGCGCGGTCGGCGCAGGAAGACCTGGTGTCCGGCGTGTTCAACACGGTGACGTGCGAGGTCGACTGGCCGACCGACGTGGAGACGTACTACGAGGACATGCGGGTCTTCCGGGACCGCTACCCGTACGGCTTCGGCGTCCTCCGCGCCGCGCCGACCACCTGCACGTTCCGCACGTTCACGCCGCCGGAGCCGGCCGTGGAGCTCAAGCGGGCGGGGTACCCCGTCGGGCTGATCGTGCAGGCGGAGGGCGACACCCAGACGCAGTACGAGAGCGGACCGGCGATGGCGACCCGGCTCGGGCACAACCTGATCACCGTGCTGGACGAGGGCAAGCACGGCATCTACGGCGGCAAGAACGTGTGCGTGAACAAGTCCGTCGACCGGTACCTGGTGGACGGCGTGCTGCCGGCCAGCAGCTCGGAATGCCCCGGTGACCCGAGGCCCGACCCGGCGCAGGAGTCTTCGGCGCAACACGTACAGGCATACCTGGACGGCCGGGGCGTGTCCGCCGGATTCTGAATCAGGCCCCGGGCCGAGACCCGGGAACCCCGACGCGAAAACGCCCGGCGCGAGAATCCCGCGCCGGGCGTTTCCCTCTCCCCGGTCCCCACCGGTGATTCCACTCTGGACTGTCCGGGCTGGAACCGCCACGTCAGTCACCCTTTCGTGCCACCACTTCAGGTTGCCGGGTGATGCGCACTGAGAAACGATCTCCACCACAAGCGAAATGCTAAGGAGGGTCGTCGTGGGTACCCAGATCACCGAAGGACTCGGACAGGCGTGGACGATGGTGGCCACGTTCGTGCCGAAGCTCCTCGGCTTCCTAGTGGTTCTGCTCATCGGTTGGCTGATCGCCAAGGCACTGGCCAAGGCCGTCGGCTTCCTGCTCAAGCGGGTCGGTTTCGACCGCCTCGTCGAGCGTTCCGGCCTCGGCGGCGCGAAGTCCCCGATCGACGCCTCCAACTTGATCGTCAAGATCGTCTACTACTTCGTGCTGCTGATCGCGCTCCAGCTCGCGTTCGGCGTGTTCGGCACGGGCAACGCGGTGAGCGTCCTGCTCAACGACGTCATCGCCTACCTGCCGCGCATCGTCGTGGCGATCATCCTGGTGCTCGTCACCGCGGCGATCGGCAAGGCGCTGAAGGGCCTGGTGACCGGCGCCCTGGGCAACCGCCCGTACACGAAGATGCTGGGCAACATCACGTACGGCTTCATCGTCGCGCTCGGTGTGATCGCGGCGCTGAACCAGCTCGGCATCGCCGTCGCGGTGACCATGCCGGTGCTGATCGCGGTGCTGGCCACGGTCGCGGGCGTGATCATCATCGGCGTCGGCGGCGGGTTGGTGCGGCCGATGCAGCAGCGCTGGGAGGGCTGGCTCAACAAGATCCAGGAGGAGACGGCGCACATCGCCCCGGCGCCGCGTCGCGAGCAGGAGCCCGTGACGGCGGGTGCGGGTGCGACCCGTGCCCCCGGCCGGGTCTCGCAGGGCCAGCAGGGCCGGATGGAACCGCCGACCCCGCCCGCCGGGATGCCGAAGCCGCCCGCAGAAGGCCGCTGACCCGGCTCCGATCCGGCTCCGGACTCCGGCGACTCGGTCCGGCTCCGACACCTGACGACTACGTGGCGACTACCTGACGACGCTCCAGACGCAGCGGCAGGCCCTCACCGCACCGGTGAGGGCCTGCCGTGTGCGGTCGGTCAGTCCAGCTCGTCCAGCACGTCTTCCCAGCTCACGTACGCGAACCCGGTGGTGTCCAGGTCGCCGGCGGCCGGGGTGCGCTCGCCGTCGTGCAGCACCAGCAGCCCTTCCGGGTAGTCCCGGCCGAGGTCGGCGGTCACCAGGTGCGCGCCGTCCGAGTGCTCGACCGAGTCGTTGCCCCGGCCGCTGCCCACCACGAACTCCCCGACGTACCGGTTGCGCCCGGTCCGCTCGTAGGCGACGAACCGCGAGTCGCCCTGGCTGGACGCGATCAGGTAGTCGTCACCGACGGCCAGCCCTTCGGCGTCCGCCGTCAGCCGCTTGCCCCCGAAGCCCGGGTCCGCGCCCGACACCGAGCACTCCTCGGTCTCCGGGTCGTAGCTCTGCGGCACGCCGAACGACCGCACCTTGTCGATCAGCACCGGCGTGCCGAACGCGGCGGCACGCAACGGGATGCGCCAGATGCCGACGTCCTCCTGAGCCGCGTACAGCACGCCGTGCTCGGAGTCGACCACCATGCCTTCCAGTTGCGGGCGCTCGCCCGGCTCACCGCACGGCGTCCACTCGGTGCCGTCGGGCAGCCGGAACGACGCCGGCAGGTCGATCGAGGCCACCACGGCGGTGCCCACCGAACGGTCCGGCCCGGCCACGACGTGCAGCAACGCCACCCTGGTCTCGTTGCGCCGGTTCGTCACGACCACCGGCGTGCGCCCGACGACACCGGCAGCCAACCCGTACGCGGTGTGCTGGTCGTCCACTTCCTCTTCCGACGCCGAGAACACCGGCCGCGCGCCGGGATCGGTGACGTCCCGGACGACCGACGCCCCCGCCGCCGCACCCCGCCCGTCGATCTCGTACACCCGGATCCGGTCCCGACCGCGGTCGCTGACGAACGCGAGGTCCCGCGCGCGTCCACCGACCGGCACCCGGCTCAGCACGTCCACGTTGTTGTACCGGCCGGGCTTGGCGTCTGGCGTCGGCGGCAAGGGCGCGGGGTAGGTGCCGAGCGTCCGACCGGACAGGTCGAACGCGGCCAGTCCGCCCTCCTTCAACGTGCCGAGCACCACGCTCTGCCGAGCCGAGCGCGGGTGCACCCAGATCGCCGGGTCGTCGGCGTCGGCGTTGGCCGGCGTCCCGGACGCGTCGTCGACGAAAGCGCGGGTCTGGGTGACCGGCACGACCTCGTCGGGGCCGGGGGAGGAGGCGATCAGCAGCGGCACCAGGGCGGCCATGAGCAGGATTCGCATTACGCGCAAGCTACGGGCGCTCGGTGTACGACGCCTGAAGTCGAGATGACACCTCCGCCGCCGGCCGAGGGCTGGGAATTCCGTGCTTTTCGTCATCTCGGGAACACGGACGCGCGGCCCGATGTCCGATGCGACAGAGAGACATGCGCTCCGGAGCGCGTCACGGTCGTCACCCGTGCCCCGGACCTGTCGGGGATGGAGAACGCGGTGCACGTCTTGTTGGAGCAGGGCTTCACGGTCTTCGGGCAGGAGGTCTCCTGGGCGGAGTTCACCGGCCAGGTCTTCGCGCTGGTGGTCGTCTACCTGGCGCAGAAACGCTCGCTCTGGACGTGGCCCGTGCAACTGGTCTCGGTCACGCTGCTGTTCGTCGTCTACCTGTCCGCCGAACTCGGCGGCACCGCCGCGCGCCAGGTGGTGATCGCGCTGATCACCCTCTACGGCTGGTGGGCGTGGACCCGCCGCCGGGACCCGGTGTTCGGCGTCGTCGTCCGCAAGGGCACCACCGTGGAACGCGTCGCCGTCGCGGTCGCGTTCGTCCTCGGCACGGTCGGCTTCGCGCTCGTCCTCGACGCGCTGGACGCCTCCTGGGCGCCGTGGCCGGACGCCGCGATCTTCGTCGGCACGATCCTCGCGTTCACCCTCCAGGGCTTCGGCCTGGTCGAGTTCTGGCTGGTGTGGCTGGTGGTGGACGCGATCGGCGTGCCGTTGCAGCTCCAGTCCGGGCTCTGGTTCAGCGCGTTCGTCTACACCATCTTCGCCGTGCTGGTGATCCGCGGCTGGATCGACTGGAACCGCGCGGCCAAGCAGACCACCTCGCGCGCCAAGGCCGCCACGACCTAACGCCCGTCCTCCACTTCCCGCACCCGTTCCGCGAGCGCTCGCATCAGCACTTCGACGGAATCCGGGTTGGCCAACGCGTGGCGCAGCATCTCCCGCATCACGGTGGTCAACTCGTCGTAGTAGGCCGAGGTGGGTCGGGTGCGGGCGGTGGCGACGGCCTCTCGCAGCCGCACCATCCCCGGTTCCCGGTACAGCGCCTTCAGACTGGGCGCGTACCCGGCCAGCCGGTACAGCTCCCGCTGCTTGTCCTCACCGGTGAGGAAGCGGATGAACTCGCGCGCCGTCTGCTGGTGCACCGAGCACCGCGACACGGCCAGGTTCCAGCCGCCGAGCGCGCTCGGGCCGGGCAGTTGGATCGCCTCCCACTTCCCGACGACCTCCGATTCCGACGGTTCGTTCAGCCGGGGCTGCACGTACGGCCAGTTCCGCATGAACAGCGCCTTGCCGGACTGGAACGCTCGCCGGCTCTCCTCCTCGCGGTACTCCAGGGCTTCCCGCGGGATCCAGCCCTTCTCGAAGCCGTCGGCCAGCGCTCGCACGCCCGCCTCCGCGTCCGGGGTATCGGGGTGCAGCGGATCGCCCTTGTGCGCCCAGATGGCTTCCATCGCGTTCACCACCACGCCCTCGTGGTTGGCGAATTGGCCGACGTAGCCTGCCAGCCCGTACTTCGGGCCGAGAGTCGAGGCGAGCCGCTCCAGGTCGCGCCACGTGCGCGGCGGTTGCTCGCGTTCGGCTTCGAGCACGTCCTTGCGGTAGTAGAGCAACCCCGCGTCGGTGCGCCACGGAATCGCCCACAGCCGGTCGTCGTACCGCGCGGCGCCCACGGCCCCGTCGAGCATGAGGTCGACGTCGAACTCGTGGGCGTCCAGCGGCTCCAGGTAGCCGCCCGCGGCGAACGCCGCCGTCCACACCGAGTCCATGTTCATCACGTCGTAGCACTGCGCTTCGTACGCGGACGGGTCCGGCACGCCGGCGAGGTCCTGTGCCCGGGCCATCAGTTGGGCCCGGTGGATGTCGGTGGACGGCGACATCTCCTTGAACGTCACCTCCTGGAGGAGGCGGTGGCGCGCGTTCCACTCCTCGACCGCCCGCACCACCTGCCGGTCGGCCGACGTGTCGTAGCCGTCCACGAACGTGATCGGACCTACCCCGTCGGTCGCCCCTTCCTCCACCGGCCTCGTACAGGCCGTCAGCAGCACCACCACCGCCGCGAGCACCCGAATCACGTCAACTCCCCCATATGGCCCTCGCGACGCTCTCCAGGGCCCGTTCAGGGCCCTCCGAGCCGGTTGTCCCATGGCACGTGCCGCCGCGGGCGTACGCGGCCTGGAACAGCGCGCCCGACTCCGCGCAGGCGCCGTCGACGAACCCGACCCCGACCGCCCGGACCGGTCCGCCCGCGTCGGGGTCGACCGCACCGATGGGCCGGGTCGCCAGCAGCACGACCACCTCCGCCTTCGCCCCCACGGCCGCGCTGAAGACGTCCTCGGCGAGCGGGACGTCGACCACCCGATCGGCCCGGCCGAGCAGCGGGAGCAGCCGCGCCGTGAACGCCGCCGCACCCTCCGAGCCGTCCGAGGCCACCGCGATCACCTTCGGCCGCCCCGCCGCGTCCCAGGCGGCGCGAATGGCGCCCGCGTCGCGCACGACGACGGTTTCGGCAGGCCGCGTCGGTCGTGGATCACCCTTCGCCCCCACGCCGCCATTCATGTCGCGGAAGCCCGCGCGCTTGAACGCCGACTGCGCCGGTGTCGAACGCAGGTGGTCCTCGAAGAGGTCCACGACCCGCCGGCGCCGCTCGTTCGGCGGCCGGTCGGTCCACTCCACCGCGACGAACGGGTGGTCCAGCACCACCGAAGCGCCCTGCGGGTACAGGATGAGGCACTTGTCGTTGTCGGCCACCGTCTTCTCCGACGCGACCAACGCGACGTTCCCCTCGCACGGCGGTTCGGTCGTCATGTTCAGGGCGGTCTTGTGCAGGAGCAGCGGAGCGTCGGTCCCGTCCACGGTCACCCGGCCCAGGGTCTTGTGCACCAGCGCGATCGCGGCGCCCAACCCCGCGCCGGACGAGGTGTCCACCGCGGCCACCGGTCCGACGTCGCGCCAGTGGAACTCGCGGTTGGGCCGCTCGACGCTCCCGGCGAGATCCGGCGCGACGCCCAGCACCACCGGTGACTGCGCGATGGCCGGCCGGTGGTCCAGCCGCACGGCCGCGTCCGGGATGTCGGACAGGGCCCGGGCCACCGCGTCGACCTCGAACGAGGCGTCCGGCAGCCACACGTGCGGCTCGGTCCCCTCGTTGACGAAGTCCTTGTCGTCCGCCCAGCCCCTGCCCAGCGCGGCGGCCGCGTCCTCGGCCGACGAACCCTTGGTGACCAGCACGCTGACACCCTTGCAGCGCTGGGGGTTGAACCGGCGGGACGCGCGTTCGAACTCCACCGCCTGCCGGATGACGGCGTCCTCCATCTCCGCGGAGGTGAGCACGTTGAGCTGCACTGGCGCCGGGCATGGCGGGACGGCGGCCGGTGCGGCGGCGAACGCGTTCGCCGTGCCCGACAGGAGCAGCAGCACGGCCAGCCCGAAACGCGCCCAGGGCGGCTTCCACGGCTTGCGGTGCTTCGTCCCGGCGGGCTTCGGTTTCGGCGGTGGGGCCGCACCGTTCGGCAGGTGCAGCCAGGCGTGCCCGTGCACCTCCTTGACGTCCACGTCGACCCGGCGGAACGAACTCGGGTCCATGCCGGGGTCCGGCCGGATCACCTCGTCGAAGATCCTCTGGGACACGATCAGCGCGAACAGCGCGGTGGAGCGGGCCAGCGCGTCCCGCAGCGGTTCGGCGTCGAGGAGGCGGAACGCCAGCGTCACGTCGTCGCCGACCACGCCGTGCTCGTCCTGCATCACCTCGCCCGCGGTGATCGCGATCCGCAGGCGGATCCGGGCCTCCTCGGTGCGGGTGGCGTTGTAGCGGCGCAACTTGCCCAGCAGGGCGTGCGGCACGCCGTCGACGACCTTGCTCTTGGGCACGTCCGGCGGCACCAGCACGAACACGCCGTCGCCGCGGTCCTCGTGGTGGGTCGCCGACCAGTCCAGACCGCAGTCCTCGAAAGCGCTCTCCAGCGCCGCGTACAGCCCACGCCGGATCTCCTCTTGGGGAATGCGGTGGCGCTGCCCGAACGCGGACACGTCGACCACGACGACCGTGCGGTGCAACACGTGCTGCTGCGTCCCCATCCGGCCCCTCGCTGGAACGCTGGGTCTGTTCGTCCAGTCTATGGGGTGGATCACATTCCGCACGGTCATCGGTGACATCGCGCAGGTCGGCCGCATTACTGCGGAAACGGCTCGGGGGCGGCTCCGCCAAGCGGAACCGCCCCCGAACCGGGTGTGGATCAGGCCAGGCCGGCGTCCGAAGTGGACGGGCCCGCCGCGTTCACGTCGTCGAGCTTGTACTTCTTGGCCGCCTGCACGACCAGCGACTGCTGGATCTCACCGCGCTTGGCCAACGCGGCCAGCGTGGCCACCACGACCGACTCGGCGTCGACCAGGAAGTGCCGCCGCGTCGCCGGCCGGGTGTCGGAGAACCCGAACCCGTCGGTGCCCAGCGTGGTCATGTCCGTCGGCACGTACGGCCGGATCAGGTCCGGCACGGCGCTCATCCAGTCGGACACCGCCACCACCGGACCGGCCGCGTCCGCCAGCACCTGCGTGACGTACGGCACACGCGGTTCCTGGTCGGGGTGCAGCAGGTTGTGCCGGTCGATCTCGACCGCCTCGCGGCGCAGCTCCGAGTACGACGTCGCCGACCACACGTCGGCCTGCACGCCCCACTCCTCGGCCAGCAACTTCTGCGCCTTGATCGCCCACGGCAGGCCCACGCCGGAACCGAGCAGCTGCGCCCGCGGACCGCTCTGCGCCGGTGCCAGCTGGTACCGGTACAGGCCCTTGAGCAGGCCTTCGACGTCCAGGTCCGCCGGCTCGGCCGGCTGCTGGTACGGCTCGTTGTAGACCGTCATGTAGTAGAAGATGTTCTCGGCGTTCTCGCCGTACATCCGCCGCAGACCGTCCTTGACGATGTGCGCCACCTCGAACGACCACGCCGGGTCGTACGCCACGACCGCCGGGTTGGTGTGCGCCAGCAGCAGCGAGTGCCCGTCCGCGTGCTGGAGGCCTTCACCCGTCAGCGTGGTCCGGCCCGCCGTGGCGCCCAGCACGAAGCCGCGCGCCATCTGGTCCGCCGCCGCCCACAGGCCGTCGCCGGTGCGCTGGAACCCGAACATCGAGTAGAAGATGTAGATCGGGATCATCGGCTCGCCGTGCGTCGCGTACGACGTGCCGGCGGCGGTGAACGACGCCGTCGAACCGGCCTCGTTGATGCCCTCGTGCAGGATCTGACCCTGCTCGCTCTCCTTGTACGCCAGCATGAGCTGGGCGTCCACGGAGGTGTACATCTGCCCGTTCGGGTTGTAGATCTTCTGCGCCGGGAACATCGAGTCCATGCCGAACGTGCGCGCCTCGTCCGGGATGATCGGCACGATGCGGTGGCCGATCTCCGGGTCCTTGGCCAGGTCCCGGACCAGCCGGACGAACGCCATCGTGGTGGCGACCTCCTGCTTGCCCGAGCCCCGCTTGATCACGTCGTAGACCTTGTCGCCCGGCAGCACCAGCGCCTTGGTCTTGGTCCGCCGCTCCGGCACGAACCCGCCGAGCTGCTTGCGCCGCTCCAGCAGGTACTGGATCTCCGGGGAGTCCTTGCCGGGGTGGTAGTACGGCGGCAGGTACGGGTCGAGGTCCTTGTCCTCGATCGGGATGCGCAGGCTGTCCCGGAAGTTCTTGAGGTCCTCGTGGGTCATCTTCTTCATCTGGTGCGTGGCGTTGCGCGCCGCGAAGTGCGGGCCCAGGCCGTAGCCCTTGATGGTCTTGGCGAGGATGACCGTCGGCTGGCCGTGGTGCTCGACCGCCGCCTTGTACGCCGCGTACACCTTGCGGTAGTCGTGGCCGCCGCGCTTGAGGTTCCACACCTCGTCGTCGGACATCGGCGAGACGAGCTCCTTCGTGCGCGGATCACGCCCGAAGAAGTGCTCCTTGACATAGGCGCCGTCGTTCGCCTTGTACGTCTGGTAGTCGCCGTCCGGCGTGGTGTTCATCAGGTTGACCAGCGCGCCGTCGCGGTCGGCGTGCAGCAGGGCGTCCCACTCACGGCCCCAGATGACCTTGATGACGTTCCAGCCCGCGCCGCGGAAGAACGCCTCCAGCTCCTGGATGATCTTACCGTTGCCGCGGACCGGGCCGTCGAGGCGCTGGAGGTTGCAGTTGACCACGAAGGTCAGGTTGTCCAGTTGCTCGTTCGCCGCGACCTGGAGCAGGCCGCGAGACTCCGGCTCGTCCATCTCGCCGTCGCCCAGGAACGCCCAGACGTGCTGGTCGGACGTGTCCTTGATACCGCGGTCGTTCAGGTAGCGGTTGAACCGCGCCTGGTAGATCGCGTTCATCGGGCCGAGGCCCATGGACACAGTGGGGAACTCCCAGAAGTCCGGCATCAGCCGCGGGTGCGGGTACGACGGCAGGCCGCCGCCCGGTCCGGCGTGCGAGAGCTCCTGGCGGAATCCGTCCAGCTGCTCGGCGGACAGCCGGCCTTCGAGGAAGGCTCGGGCGTACACGCCGGGAGAGGCGTGACCCTGGATGAACACGTGGTCACCGCCGCCGGGGTGGTCCTTGCCCCGGAAGAAGTGGTTGAAGCCGACTTCGTACAGGCTCGCCGACGACGCGTAGGTCGAGATGTGACCGCCGACGCCGACGCCGGGGCGCTGCGCGCGGTGCACGGTCATCGCCGCGTTCCAGCGGACCCAAGCCCGGTAGCGACGTTCCACCTCCTCGTCGCCCGGGAACCACGGCTCCCGTTCGGTGGGGATGGTGTTCACGTAGTCCGTGCTGGTCAGCGAAGGAACGCCGACGTGGCTCTCCCTGGCCCGTTCGAGCAGGCGCAGCATCAGGTAACGGGCACGCTGCTGCCCGCCGCCCTGGAGCGCGGCGTCGAACGACTCCAGCCACTCCGCGGTCTCCTCCGGATCGATGTCCGGGAGGTGGGCGGCCAGACCGTCACGGATGACGCGTACCCGCTCGGGGGTGTTCTGCGGGGCCAAGGGATCTCCTCGTTCCGGTGTCTTCTGACTCCATCGTTGCTCGACACACACGTTCCCGTCACCGCTACCGGTGAGTAGTTCTGGATCGTGTCTCTCGCGCGCGCGGATAGGAGGTATGTAGAGCCTGCCTCATCCGGTCGGGGGACCGCACTCTGGGGTACCCGATGCGGCGTGTCTTGGCCGTTACGGTTGCGCGTGGCAGGGCTGACAGTGTTCGCTAGCCGCGACTGGTAGTGACATCGCGCGGCAGTCGTACCCGACTGCCGCTCTTGTGTACTTGGAGGAGTGGAAGCCGTGGTCGCCGCGGAAGACGCCGGCAAGATCGGTGTCGCCGACAGGCTCGGGATCGAACCGGGCAGCGTGGTCCAGGAGATCGGCTGGGGAGAGGACGTGGACGACGCCCTCCGTGCCGCGATCGAGGAGCGGGTAGGCGGTGATCTGCTCGATGAGGACTCCGACGAGGTGATGGACGTCGTCCTGCTGTGGTGGCGCGAGGACGACGGCGACCTCACCGACGCCTTGATCAGCGCCACCACGTCCCTGGCCGACGACGGCGTGATCTGGGTGTTGACGCCCAAGACGGGGCGGGACGGGCACGTCGAGCCGAGTGACATCGCCGAGGCCGTGTCCACCGCGGGGCTCGCCCAGACCTCCAACATCACGGTGGGCGGTGACTGGTCTGCGACCAGGCTCGTCTCACCGAAGTCGGCCAAGACGAAGCGCTAGCCGACGAAGCGCCGACCGTCCGGGCGTGTGCCTGGTCGAAGTGCGCACCGCCATGCCCTAGGCTCGATGGCGGGCTCCCCGATCGGGTGGAGCCCGTTCTTCGGGTTGCTCCGGGTTGCTCTGGTGGAGGGTTTGCATGGTCGCGGTCGGTGCGGAGGCTCCTGACTTCACGCTCAACGACTACAACAAGCAGCCGGTGACGCTCTCCTCGTTCCGCGGTTCGAGGCACGTGCTGCTGGTGTTCTACCCGTTCGCGTTCAGCGGGATCTGCACCGGCGAGCTGTGCCAGGTGCGCGACGAACTGGCCGCGTACGAGGACGAGAACGTGCAGGTCGTCGGTGTGTCCGTGGACACACCGTTCAGCCTGAAGGCGTGGGCCGCGGAACAGGGCTACCAGTTCCCGCTGCTGTCGGACTTCTGGCCGCACGGTGCGGTGGCGCAGGCGTACGGCGTGTTCAACGAGAAGGCCGGCCTGGCCAACCGCGGCACGTTCCTGATCGACACTTCGGGCGTGGTCCGGTACGCCGAGGTGAACGCCCCTGGTGAGCCCCGTGACCAGGAGGCGTGGAAGAAGGCCGTGGCGGCGCTCGCCTGATAACTTCCCGGTGCCGGCCCGCCATGGTCGGCCCGCGTTCGGGGGCGCGTAGCTCAGCGGAAGAGCACTCGGTTTACACCCGAGCGGTCGCAGGTTCGAATCCTGCCGCGCCCACTGTGCCTTGCGGGGGTGCAACCCCCGCACCCCGCCCGGCGGGCTCTGCCCCCGGACCCCCGCCGTGGCTCTCGCCCCTGGCCCCCGCACGTCGTCGGGCGCTGCTTCAGCGCTTCGCGCCTTCGCCTCGCCCTCTCAATCCTCGCCTCGGTCCCGTTGCGTGCTTCGGGTCTCACACCGTCGACCTGGGCAAAGCGGCTTGCGGCAGCGAGGAGACACGGTGGCCTACACCTACCGCGCACTCGTCCTCCGCCACGGCCACCTGCTGTACCTCGACTTGCCGAGACCGACCAAGGGCTTCCGCGTCCAGCTCGACTACGGCCAAGCGGGCATCCGACGGATGAACACGCTGGACTTCTTCGCGAGCAGCCAGGTCTCCCGTGTCGAGCACTCCAGGCGCAGCGACGAGCCGAAGACCGTGAACATCAGCTTCGACGGCTGGATGTTGCCGCGGGCTGGGGTGGCGTTCGTGTGGGTGTTGGAGGAGGGGGTCGACGCGCCGTCGTAGTCCCGATCGACGCCGACACCTATCGTGTTGTAATAAGCCATGTCTGCGGGCAGCGAGAACCCAATCAAGAGTCAGGCTGAAGACACGCTTGAGCGTTCTGATGCGGCGAAGCACTTGGCCGACGAGCTTCGCAGCCTCGACGCGAGCGAGGGAAGCGTCGTCGCTCTCCTCGGCCCATGGGGATCCGGGAAGACGTCGTTCGTCAACCTGGTACGCGAACATCTCGCTGCGACCTCGGAAGTCCCGATTCTCGACTTCAATCCGTGGATGTTTTCTGGTGCGGAGCAGCTCGTCGATTCGTTCTTCGTTGAGATCGCTGCACAGCTTCGCCTCAAAGACGGCAAGCTCGGGAAGATTGCCGACGAGATCGACAAATACGGCGAGCTTCTGTCGCCGCTCAGTGTCATACCGTTCGTTGGCGGCTGGATCGACCGTCTTGGCAAGGCTGGTAAGTCGCTGAAGAACTTCCAGGACCGACGCAAGCAGAGCGTCAGTATTCGACGCAAGGAACTTGCTACAGAGTTGGCCAAATTGGAAGTGTCCATCGTGGTCGTCATCGACGACATCGATAGGCTTGCTACGGCCGAGATTCGCGACATATTCAAGCTTGTGCGCTTGACTGCTAGCTTCCCCAACGTCATCTATCTGCTCGCCTTCGACCGCAAGCGAGTCGAGCAAGCGCTTAGTGAGAGCGGTATTGAGGGGCGTAACTTCCTCGAGAAAATCGTCCAGCTTCCTGTCAACCTCCCGGCTGTGCCGCAGCGAACCCTTCTGCGGCAATTGGGTTCGGAGGTTAATGGGGTGCTGAAGGAGTTCGGTGAGATCGAGCCCTTCGATCAGGACCGCTGGCGCGATCTGCTAGCCGAGATTCTTCTTCCGTTGCTTCATAACGTCCGTGATGTGAAAAGATATGCGGCATCAGTCCGTGGAACTGTCCGAGGACTGAAGGGGTACATCGACCTCGGCGACCTGCTCGCACTAGAGGCGGTTCGGGTTTTCCTGCCGGATACCTTTGCGGCGGTCGAGCAAGCTCAAGTGGCGCTTACCAGTCCAGCACCCAGTTCTAGTGACCGTGACTATACGCGCGAGCGGTACAAAGAGGTAGTGCAGACCGTGATCGAATCGTCCGGGGACGACCGTGGTGTAGTCGAATCACTCATACGGCGAGTCTTTCCCGCAGCCGGTCGGCATATCGGCAGTAATACTTACAGCGGTGAGTGGTCAACTACGTGGCTTCGTGCACGCCGAGTAGCTCATGTCGACGTACTTAGCTTGTACTTGGAACGCGTAGTCAACGCTGGCTTGGCAGCCTTTGTCGATGGTGAACGAGCCTATGCTTTGCTCGGCAATGGCGATGAACTCGACCGCTTCCTGCACTCCATCAGTCCAGAGCGTCAGGAAGACGTCATCGCAGCTTTGGAGGAGTGGGAAGGCGAGTACCCGGCAGAAGCAGTGCTGCCCGGGACCGTCGTATTGCTGAATCTCCTGCCAGTGCTGCCTGAGCGTGAGCAGCACACGCTATACACCACAGACCCGCGGCTGTCCATCGTCCGTGTAGTTCTTCGGTTGCTGCGCATGCTGCCCTCGGTAGAGGCAGTGGAGCAGCTCGTAGAAGGCAGCTGGACCAACATTCGTACCATTGATTCTCGAGCCGAGCTGGTCCGCATGGTCGGGCATCGAGAACACGAAGGACATAAGTTGGTTTCAGTTGAGGCAGCCTCAAGTTACGAGCGGCGGCTAGGACGCGACTTCATCGAGTCGAGTGCAGATGATCTTCTTGCTGATCGCGACATTGTGCATACTTTTCATGTAATGTCGCGATTGAGTGATGTAATGATTTCGGAGCTCGAAGTTTTGAGCGACCCGCGAATCGTCCGGGAACTCTTGCTTCACTCCTGCGCTGAGACCCGAAGCCAGAGTATGGGGAACCGGGCGGTGCACAAGTCGCCGCGTTTGATGTGGGATAGTCTTGTTGGCTTCTTTGGGTCTGATGAGCGCTTGTATGCGGCTATCGATGCGATGAAGTCGGCCTTGACCACTGATGAAAAGCTGGAGAAGGTGCTTGTGCTTGTCGACAAGTACCGCACAGGCTGGCGACCCAGAGATTTCGGGAGTGATGGCAACGAAGCTTGATGTCTAGTCCTTCTGCCGCTCTTCTTACGTGCAGGTGATGCCTCGTCAAGCGCTGGGCCCAGCTCACCGACCACCAGCTCGCCGTGCTCCGACGCGTCGGTAATCCGGACGATCAGGTGACAGCTCGAGACTCCGCCTTGGTAAGCACCGTGTACGCCCACTTGGTCAACGCGCCGTGGATGGGCCAAGTGACGTTCAGGCGGTTTCCAGCGAGCGAGACAGGCGGACAAGTAAGTGAGTATCAAGGATTCCCTCGGCAGCGCCGATAACCTCACTGCGTTCATGGTGGCAAGCGTGATTCTCTGGCGTACCGGGCGCGAGTGGTACCGCCGTACGTTGGGGGCCAAGCGTGTCCTACGTCAGAAGCTCGACAGTCTGTCCTGTGGGAACCCAGTCGTATATGTGGACACGCTGTTTGGGGCACCTGTCTACCGTGACTCGATCAAGGTCGAAGCACGCTACAGCTCCCACAGGGTGCAACGGGAAGACGAAGTCGACCTACGGGTGTATCGCACCAAGTACGGTTGGTTGACTGTTCACTTCATCGAAGGCATCACCTACGCCTACGCCTTCACCTTGACGAGTAAGCGGTTCCGATACAAATTGGCGCTCCAGACGTATGGTCAGATGCAGGGTTTCCTCGGACGTACCGTCTTCGATCAGAGCGATAATGCGCACTACCCTGAGAGCGGTGAGCTCTTTATGGGAGCATCGACGCATGGCTACACCGAGGTACGGTATTTTGGTCGGCCAGGTCTCTACCAGAACTACGGACTGTCCGTCACGATGATCGGTTGGCGGAAAAGTCCAACCTTACTTGCCGATCGTGTATCGGTAACTTGGGGACGATTTGACCAGGTGGAGCGAGAAATCGCTGATACCGTGAGTCGGGATGGTCGCCATGAAGCTATTCGAAATGTCCGCGCCAAGATGGCACCTGATACATTTACGGTATTCGATGCTGACTTCAGGTATGAAATTTATGATGGGGTTCGGGCTAGCGGTGCCGTAGACTACGACCGCCTGATGATCCTAATGAAGGGGGAGGTTCGCAGCCGCTGAGGAGTGCCGAGACGGATTGGCTGCACTGTTGACACCGCGACAAGCGCAGGATCATAGACGGTGCCTTTCAACGTCTAGAACGAGGACTACGTTGACGACACACACCCAGACATCTAGTGTGCAGTAGGTTTCGCTGCGTCAGCTTCGACGGAATCGAAAGTGGTCTCCACTATCGCTAACTCGAACCGTCAGTCGCAAGCTTCACATAGAGTCGCTCAAGTCTTGCAATCCTATCTTCAAGTGACGTAACCACAAAAGGTTTTTCTTTCTCGTTCGTAAGATCAGTGGCATTATGACGACTTTTGTGGTGGAGTTTGGGTGATATGTCTTTCAGTGAAGCAGCCTTCGGCTTCACTGTGCGGTATAACCCATAACTCTCTAAATTCCATGAGCCTCTTCCTTGCATCAGGAAGGAGTTGCCTTCAGAAATTCTCCCCCTTATGGCGCTAATACTCACATTGCGTTTCTCTGTCAGTGAAGATGCTTCAATGTATTTGGTGGACTACGCAAGACTTCTGCACTTGGCTGACTCTTCGGGCTTTTGGGATGGCAATATTGCACTGAGTGGCCAGGTGCGCTTATTCTGCAACGGGGAGATGTTAACTGCCGGCTCCGGCAACACAAGGCGCGTGCCAGGTTAAGAAATACAAGACCCAAAACCCACTAGTCTTCTGCTCCTCCACCCACTCTGCGTTCGTCGCTGGCCGCATCCTCACGCCTGCTGCCTTCAACTTCCGCCACACCGTCCCGTCGTTGACGTCGAACCGCCGGGCGATCTTCATCAGTGACCAACCCTGTTGGTAGAGCTCGACGGCTGCCTCGACCTGCGCAGCTGTCAGCGCCGGGGAGTCGTGTCAATGCCACGGCTGTGCAAGTGGCGGCCCACGGTTGCTCGGTGCACCCCGAACCGCTTTGCCAGCGTCTTGACGCCTGGTGAGTGGTCGTGTCGCTACTCTGGGCACCACACCCCGGCAGCGGTGGAAAAGGTGGGGACATGGTGTCGCCTGAGCCAGCGGACATCGGACTCCGGATCAAGCAGCACCGGCAGCGGGCAGGAATGTCACGACCGGTGCTCGCCGGACTCGTCGGCAGGTCCGCCGAGTGGCTCAAGGCCGTGGAGAACGGCAGGTTGCAGGCCCCGAGACTCCCCATGTTGCTCCGCCTGGCGCACGCGCTGGGCATTGCCGACCTGGCCGAACTGACCGGCGGTCACACCGTGCCGGTTCAAGTCTTCGCGGGAGAGCGCCACCCGGCGTTGTCGGAGGTCCAGCGCGCCCTCACCGACTATCACCTGGCCACAGTCATGCCGTCGCCGGATCTCGACCACATGTCGGTGCGGCTCGACATGGCTTGGCGGGTTCGGCACTCAAGCCCTGATCACCGAACGCAACTCGGGTCATTGCTCCCCGGATTGATCCGAGACGCGCAGAACGCCGTACGCGAGTTGAGCGGTGAGGAGCGCAGGAACGCACGACGGGTCCTCGCGGGTGTCTACCGACTGGCGGACTTCTACGTTGCCTACCAGCCCGCTCCGGAACTGGTGTGGATGGTCGCCGACCGTGCGTTGGCGGAAGGGTATGAAGCCGACGACCCGTACGCCATCGCAGGTGGCGCATGGGCCATGGTTCAAGCGCTCAGGGATGCCGGCCGGTGGGATGAGGCCGTGGTGCTCGCCACCGACGCCGCACGCGGGATGGAGCCGCACTTCGCCCGTGCTCCAGCCGACTGGCGAGGGCTGTGGGGAGCACTGCATGCGGAAGTGGCGTACGTGCACGCGCGGCGCGGTCGTCATGGGCAGGCTTGGCAGGCATGGGAACGTGCCGAGCGGGTGGCGAGCGGTCTGGGCTCCGGTTACCGCCACGTGCAGACGTCGTTCAGCGTTGCCGTCATGGGGGCGCACGCGACCACGCTCGGCGTCGAGTTGCGCCGCTCCGGCGAGGCGATCCGGGCGGCGGAGTCCTTCGACCCCAACGACATTCCGTCCCTCGCGCGCCGCAGCCGCCACTTGATCGAGACCGCGCGGGCGCACTTCCAGCGCGAGGAACGCCATGCGGTGTTGGCGCTGCTGGACCGGGCGGAACGGACGGCATCAGAGACGATCAAGTACAACGGGTTCGCCCGCGAGATGCTTCTTGATCTCGCCGCGCAACCGCCGACTGGGATGCGTCGAGACGTGCGTGACCTCTGCGAACGGATCGGCTTGCGGGCCGCCTAACCCGATCGTGTGGGGGTAGAACATGTACCCCGTGCCATGCCGCAGCCTGCATAGCGTTGCCATCCCGGACTGAATGGGAGGTGACGGCATGACGGCCGCGTACAACTACGTGACCGCAGTAGTGCAATTTTTTCATGGACTGCCATTGCCCGGTTTCCGGGCGGTGTGGCGTGATTGCTCGCGGACGACAGATCGGGGCCGGTTGTGACCGCCCTCGGGCTGTGGGTTCCCGCGTCCGCATGTCCGCACCGAGGCGGCGACCTGTTCCTGCAAGTGCGGTCGGAGCAGGAAGCAATCTTCCAGTGCCGCCTCTGCGGTTCGGTCTGGGACCACCGGACCGTCCCGGAATCGGTCGTGGAGCGAGTGAATAGAATTCTGGAAACCGGCGAGTTCAGACCCGTGACGCAACTCCTTGGCCTCTAGTGTCGTGGCTGGGGAGCCGTCTACCTGGTGCTTAGTGGCACTTGTGCTGCATGGGGCACATGCTTGCGTGCGCATGCTGCCTCGCCTCAAGTAGGCCCTCAGGGGCTCGTCATAATATTTAAGATAATCTATCGAAAAGAGCAACAGTCCCATGAAAAGTGATGTCGGCGTCCGCGTCCGGACGAGCGCAGAGATCGACGTTAGCTGCACAATCGAGTACGAGGTTGTCGGTAAGCAAGCGTTCTTCTCGTTTGCGGACGGCGCGATCTGTCTCATGTTCACCGACGAGCGGGCCTTCAAGAAATTCATGGCTGAGGCCATGGAGGTCTTGGCCACGCCCGGACTCGGCGAACCCGACGCCACGAGCATCGGTGGCTAATGTGTGAACCGTCGTACTGCGGAGCCCACAAGGCAGGCATTGCGCGGTCGGTGCCGGCACGTGGCCTCTCGGCAGTGCAGGCGGCACGGTGACGAAGGGTTCGTGCCGTCGCATGGGGTGCCGGGGGTTCGGTATGACGAAGGCACGGCGCGCTTCGGGTGCTTGTTGTGCTTTCGCCGAGCCGCGCTGGGGCCACGTGGGTCAGGGGCGGGTTCGGCTGATCTCGTGCCAACGTCCCTCGCGGAGGCGGTAGGTGTGGCGGTCGATGGTCGTCTCGAACGTGATCCAGCGGTCCAGGGGGATGGGGGTGGTGAGTAGTTCCTCGCGGTTGCGGTCGGCGCAGGGGATCAGGCGGGCCTGTTTCAGCTCGTCGGTCCTGGCGAACTGGGGGATGCGGGCGAACCGGGCGGTGATCACCTTGACGTCGAGCGTCGGGTCCAGCGGCACCGGGCCGTAGCCGCCTACGTCGTTGGTGCGGAACGTCACCGTCTCCCCGGCCCGCGCCACGGCGGCAGTCGGCCAGCGCAGGCCCAGTGGGCCGAACAGGGTGCTGCCGCCCAACGCCGCCGCCAACCGACGCTCCAGGGCGGGCAGCAGGGGGTCGTCACCGGTCAGGGCGCGGATTCCGGCGAAACGGCGCAGTGGTGCGGTCGGCTCGATGATGTCGTGGATGGTGTTCACAGCGTCCAGGAACTCCTTCGGTGCGCAGGGGTGGAAACCTATTCGGAAGGATTCGTCTTGGGTCCTCCGACAATGGTCCAGAAATGGGCGCTCGGAGTGGAACGGTCGGCGAGCGGCCCGCTGTCTGAGCCCAGCGGCCCACGGCCGTGTAGGGCCGATGAAGTGCGGCGATGGAGCCGGCAGGCGCGTCCGTGCACGCAGAGGTGAGCGGTTGGGCGATTCGGGTGGATGTGCGGCCGTAGTGCTGTCACCCGATCGAGTGATGAACGGGTATTGCGCGTAACGTTGATCCGGTGGGATGTCCGGAATGCCCAGGCGTGGTCGAATGGTCACGTCGGCACCGCCGGTTGTCGATGCCGGCGAATGGGTCCGACTGTTCGCATTGACCGGCACCCGGACCGTTCGGCGCACCAGGGCGTCCGCTTGTCCCATGGTGGGCCGGATGGGTCATTAGGGGCTGCTAACCCGGTCCCCCTATGTGACATCCCCCTATACCGGCCGGTCCGGACGACGTAACTTCCTGGTCATGACGCCCAGGACCGTCACCGCGGTGATCGGTGCCGCGTTCTTCCTGGCCGGGTTGCTGATCATGGTGCTGCCGCTGTCCACCGACTCGCCGTCGGGCATCCCGGTCGCGTGCGGCAACAGCCTGGGGGTCGGGTTCGACGAGATCGCGGTCGAGGCCGACGGCGCCGCCTTCGTGGAGATCTGCGGCCGGTTGCGCGTGGAGCGGCTCGCTTGGGCCGCACCCGTCGCCGTGGTGGGCGTGCTGCTCCTGGTCGGCAGCATCGTGGTGCGGCGGCGGTCGTCCGCGTAGCTACCTACGAGTAGCTTCTACCACATGACGTGGATGGTCTACGGAGCCAACGGGTTCACCGGCACGCTCGTCGCGGAACTGGCGGTGCGGCGCGGGCTGCGGCCGGTGCTGGCCGGGCGTGATGCCGTCAAGGTGCGTGCGCTGGCCGAACGGCTGGGCCTGGAGCACCGGATCTTCGACCTCGACCACGCCGTCGCGGCACTCGAGGACGTCGACGCGGTCGCCCACTGCGCGGGCCCGTTCTCGGCCACTTCAGGCCCGATGGTGGCGGCCTGCCTCGCGTCGCGGACGCACTACGTCGACATCACCGGCGAGATCGACGTCTTCGAAGCGGTGGCCCGGCAGGACAAGGCGGCCAAGGACGCGGGTGTGGTGTTGCTGCCCGGCGCGGGGTTCGACGTCGTTCCGACCGACTGCGTCGCGGCCATGCTGCACCAGTCGCTGCCCACGGCCACGCACCTCGACCTGGCGTTCGTGGTCCAAGGCGGCGCCAGCGCGGGTACCGCCCGGACGGCCGTCGAGGGTTCGGGTGGCGGCGGGAGGGTCCGTGAGAACGGCGAGATCCGCGGCGCGCGACTCGGTCACCGCCGCCGCACCGCCCACTTCCGCGACCGGCCCCGTGACGTGGGCGCCATCCCGTGGGGCGACGTGAGCACCGCCTACCGGTCCACCGGCATCCCGAACATCACCACGTTCACGACGCTGCCCGGCGTGCTGAGCAAGCTCCAGCCGTTCACCGCGCCGCTCCTGCGCACCGGCCTGGGCCAGCGGCTGGGCAAGGCGGTGGCGAAGCGCATCCCCGGGCCGAACGACGGCACCAGGGGACGGACCCGCTGCGAGGTGTTCGGCGAGGTCTGGGACGACGAGGGCAACCGGGCCCGGCTCGCGCTCACCGGCCCGAACGCCTACGACCTCACCGCGGACTCGGTGGTCAAGGCGATCGAACGCCTCGGCGACACCCCGCCCGGCGCGCACACGCCGTCCAGCGCGTTCGGAGCGGACTACGTCCGAGCGCTGGACGGCGTGGTGGTCGGCGAGGCCGAGGTGGTGTCAGCGGGCGGACAGCAGTGAGGTGATCTCCTGCGCCGCGCCGCCGGCCTGGAGCAGGTGCTGGAGGTTCTCCGGCAGCACGTCGCCGCGCTTCTGCACGGCCTGCGCGTACAGCCGCCCGGCGCGGTAGGACGAGCGGACCAGGGGACCGGCCATGACGCCGGAGAACCCGATGCCCTCGGCGGTCTCCTTGTGCGTCACGAACTCCTCCGGCTTCACCCAGCGCTCCACCGGGTGGTGCCGGGGCGAGGGCCGCAGGTACTGCGTGATGGTGATGATCTCGCAGCCCGCGTCGTACAGGTCGTTCAACGCCTCGGTGACCTCGTCCGGCGTCTCGCCCATGCCCAGGATCAGGTTGGACTTCGTCACCAGACCGGCCTCACGGGCGGCGGTGATGACCTCCAGCGACCGCTCGTAGCGGAACGCCGGCCGGATCCGCTTGAAGATTCGCGGCACCGTCTCCAGGTTGTGCGCCAGCACCTCGGGCCGGGACGAGAACACCTCGGCCAGCTGCTCGGGCACCGCGTTGAAGTCCGGGATCAGCAGCTCGACGCCGGTGCCCGGGTTCAGCTCGTGGATCTGCCGGACGGTCTCCGCGTACAGCCACGCGCCGCCGTCCTCCAGGTCGTCCCGGGCCACACCGGTCACGGTCGAGTAGCGCAGCCCCATGGCCTGCACCGACTCCGCCACCCGCCGCGGTTCATCGCGGTCGAGGTCGGCGGGTTTGCCGGTGTCGATCTGGCAGAAGTCGCAGCGACGGGTGCACTGCTCGCCACCGATCAGGAAGGTGGCCTCCCGGTCTTCCCAGCACTCGTAGATGTTGGGACAACCGGCCTCTTCGCACACCGTGTGGAGACCCTCGCGTTTGACCAGGCTCTTGAGCTCCCGGTACTCGGGGCCCATCTTCGCCTTGGTCTTGATCCACGAGGGCTTCTTCTCGATGGGCGTTTGGCTGTTGCGGACTTCCAGCCGCAGCAGCTTCCGACCTTCAGGTACGACGGTCACGGCTTCAACCCTACGTCACGAGGGGTCCGGCGCCACGCCTGTGAGCTTGGCCGTCAGGTCCCACAGCCGGGCCGCCGCGAGCTCGTCCCGGGCGGCCGTGGTGGACCCCGCCGGCGCCGGGTGGCCGCGCATCCCGCGGAACCCGTCCGGCCCGTAGTAGCCGCCCGGCTCGACCTTCGGCGAGGTCGCCGCGTAGAGCTGCGGCAACGCGCCGACCTCGACGGACTGCGAGAAGAAGTCGGTGATCTTGGCGCCGAAGCCGAGCAGCGGGTTGCCCCTGGCCCGCGCCATGTTGGCGCTCAGCTCGGTGGCGGTGAGACCGGGGTGGGCAGCGACGGACGTCACGTCCACGCCCGCGGCCCGCGTGCGCCGGTCCAGCTCGCGCGCGAACAGCAGGTTCGCCAGCTTCGACTGCCCGTACGCGCCCCACGCCGTGTACCGGCGCACCTCGTAGTTCGGGTCGGCGAGGTCGATCTCGCCGATTTGGTGGGCCAGGCTGGACACGGTGACCACGCGCGAGCCCGGCCGGGTGCGCAACGCGGGCATCAGCAGCCACGTCAGCGCGGCGTGGCCGAGGTGGTTGGTGCCGAACTGGCGCTCGAACCCGTCCGCGGTGCGGCCCAGCGGCACGGCCATGAGGCCGGCGTTGTTGACCAGCACGTCCAGCGCGTCACCGGTGCGTTCACGCACCAGGGCTGCCGCCGCGCGGACCGACGACAGGTCGGCCAGGTCCAGCGACACCAGTTCGGCCTTGCCGCCGGTGGCCAGCACCTGCTCCAGCGCGCGTTGCCCTCGTTCGGCGGATCGGCACGCGAGCACGACGTGCGCGCCCCGGCCCGCCAGCACCTCGGCGGTGCGCAGGCCGAGGCCCGAGTTCGCCCCGGTGACCAGCACGGTGCGTCCGCTCTGGTCGGGGATGTCCGTGGTATCCCACTTCCGGGCAATCCATTTCGGCATGCTTAATACCTACAGGCGTTCAGGCGCTCTTGGCGAGCCTGCGGCGCCTGCCCGGCACGAGGGTGGCCGGGGCGCTGCGGATCAGGCCGGCGAACGCCGCTCCGACACGGGTGATCTCGGCGGTCGGCTCGGACAGTTCCGCCAGACCGGCGGTGAGCGCCAGCAGGCGCTGTTCACGCTCGATCGCCTCGGTGGACGTCAGGTGCGCGTCGAGCACCGCGCGCAGCACGGGCTGTTCGGCCGCAAGCACGCGCCACGTACGCGTGACGGTCTCCACGCGGTCGTCGTCGGTGTCCTCCAGCGCCGTGCCGAGCCGCCCGGTGAGCTGCCGCATCCAGCGGTAGTGCAGGGCCAGGAGCAGGTCTTCCTCGGTGGCGAACAGGTCCCGGTCGAACGTCAGGGGCGCCGCGGGATCCCCCGCCGCGGCGCGGAGCACGGCGTCCAGAGCGTCACGACGTCGGTAGAAATCGGTCCAACCCATGATCACGCCTCCTCTCGTGGTGACCGGCGTCATACCTCAGGTCTTTGGCATACCGTCGGTATGGCCGATAGGGCGAACATACCACGAGTACGTACCGTCGGTATGTCGTACCTTGTGAGCGTGGTGACAGTGCGGTCGAGGCGGTTGGAGTACTCGGAGTCGACGAGGCAGGCCCTCGTGGACAGTGCCGTCGAGCTGTTCACCAAACGGGGGTACGCGGGCACGTCGCTGGACGAGGTGGCCAAGCGGGCCCGGCTCACCAAAGGCGCGCTGTACCACCACTTCAGCGGCAAGCAGGCGTTGTTCGAGGCCGCCTTCGACTCGGTCGAGAACACGTTCATGCGCAAGCTCGGCGAGATCGTCACCGCGCCCGGCGACCCGTGGGAGACCGCCATGGCGGGCCTGCGCGCGTACGTCCGGGTCTGCCTGGAGCCCTCCTACCAGCGGATCGTGATCCACGAGGCGCCGGTGGTGATGGGCTGGGAACGCTGGCGCGAGGCCGAGGAGCACTTCAGCTACGGCCTGCTGCGCACCACGATCGAGGTATTGGTCACGTCCGGCGAGCTGGAGCAGTTGCCCGTGGAGACGATGAGCAGGCTGCTATTCGGCGCGTTGTCGGCGGGCGCGAGCACGATCGCCGGCGCGTCCGACCCGCGCAAGGCCAGCGCGGAGGTGGAGCGGACCATCATCCGGGTGGTCGAAGGACTGCGCGTGCGGGAAGCCCCGGCGCCACCGGAGGAGAAGCGGTCCCGTTCACGTCGCCGGTAGGCCGGCAGGGAAGTGCGCCGGTCGGGGAGTGCGCTGGCAGGGAGTGCGCCGGACGTTCAGATCGCGATGCCACCGCACCCACCACTAGCGTGAGAACGGTGGAACTCCGCATCTTCACCGAACCCCAGCAAGGCGCTTCCTACGACGACCTGCTGGCGGTGGCGCGCACCGCCGAGGCCGCGGGCTACGGCGCGTTCTTCCGGTCCGACCACTACCTCAAGATGGGTGACGCCACCGGCCTGCCCGGTCCGACCGACGCCTGGATCACCCTCGCCGGCCTGGCCCGCGACACCCACACCATCCGGCTCGGCACGCTGATGACCGCCGCGACGTTCCGCCACCCCGGCCCGCTGGCGATCAGCGTGGCGCAGGTGGACCAGATGTCCGGCGGACGGGTCGAGTTCGGCCTCGGCGCGGGCTGGTTCGAGGCCGAGCACACCGCCTACGGCCTGCCGTTCCCGGCCACCGTCGAGCGCTTCGACCGGTACGCCGAGCAGTTGGAGATCGTCACCGGCCTGTGGGGCACCCCGATCGGCGAGACCTACGACTTCGAGGGCCGCTACTACCGGCTGGCGAACTCGCCGGCGCTCCCCAAGCCCGCGCACGACATCCCGATCCTCGTCGGCGGCAAGGGCCGCAAGCGCACCCCGGCGCTCGCGGCGAAGTTCGCGGACGAGTTCAACCTGCCGTTCGTGGACGTGGAGACCTCCGTCGACCTGCTCGCCCGGGTCGACGCGGCGTGCGCCGAGATCGGCCGCGACCCGGCCGAGATCACCCGCTCCGCGGTCCTCGTGGTGTGCGCCGGGCGGGACGACGCCGAGGTCGCCCGCCGAGCCGCCGCGATGGGCCGCAAGCTGGACGAACTGCGCCGCGACGGCCTCACCGGCACGCCCGCCGAGGTGGTGGACCGGCTCGGCGCGTGGCGTGAGAAGACCGGCATCAGCCGGGTCTACCTCCAGGTCCTCGACCTGGCCGACCTGGACCACGTGGAGTTCGTCGCGGCCGAGGTCGCGCCTCAGCTGCGCAGCTGACCGGCCACGTCCGACGCGGCGGTGAGCAGGACCAGCACGGGGATGGTGGCCGCGGTGCGAAGCCGATAGCTCCCGCGCTTGTCCTGCTCCACCACGCCGGCGGCCGTCAACGCCTTGAGGTGGTGGTACAGCTGCCCGGTGGACCCGAGCCCGGCCGCCTCCTGCAACGCCGTCGCCGGTCGGCCGCCCTGCGCGAGGAGGGTGCGGACGATCTCCACCCGCACCGGGTGCGCCAACGCGGACAGCACCTCGATCCGGGGCCGGTCCGCCAACGCCAACGCGCGCTCCGGCGTCACGTCGATCCGCCACGTGATCCGCCCGTCGCCGAGCGCCACCCGGCCGCCGTAGCCGAACGCGCCGCCTCCGTCCTCCGCCTCGGGCAGCACGACCGTCTCCCGCTCGTCGCCCTCCAAAGCGGCCACGCGCTGTTCCAGCTCGGCAAGTCGCTGCACCAGGTCCACCGCTGCCATCCTACGAGAGGCTGACCTGGAATTGCCGCAGGACAGCGGGCTCCAGCAGGGCTTTCAGCACCGACGCGACCAGGTCCCCGGACGTGCCGAACCGCTGCTCGTCCACCTCCTTGGCCAACACCGCCGCGCTGCCGACCCGTCCGTCCGCCCAGCGCACGCCGAAGCCGACCGTGACGATCCCCGGCAGCGATCCGCCCTTGAACCCGACGCCCACCACGTCCGGCGGCAGCTCGTAGCCGATTCCGGGGTGTCCGTGTTCGAGGTGACTGCGGGCGATCGGCATGGCGGTCAGCGCGCGGTGCGCCCGGTTGAGCCCCGCCGCCGTGCCCGACCACGTGCCGCGGGCCCAAGGTCGTTGTCCCTCATAGGTTTTCGGGGCGTCCGGGAACCTCCCGATCACCTCCAGCTGCAACTGCGGGTCGCGCAGGTACCGCTGCGGGTCCACGCGTCGTCCGAGCACGAGGTGGAGGACCTCGACCAGGATCTCGGGGACCTGCAAGACCGGCCACCGGGCCGCCGTCGCGTGGATCAGGCCGTCGCCCAGCCGGTGCCGGAGGAAGTCCGCCGCGGCGTTGTCGCTGAACCGGATCATCACGGTGACCAGGTCGTCCAGCGTGACGTGCCGGTTGGGGTCGTCGGCCGTGACGCCGTTGGAGAACGGGATGCCGAGGTGGCGCAGGGACGCCTGGTGCGCGCCGCCGTCCAGGCCGAGGTAGTACTGCTCCCACTCGCGGACGCGCACCTTGTCGTCCGGCCGCACCAGCCCGCTCTCCACGGCCTTCGCGTACGCCGCCAGGTGCACGACCTTCACGGCGGACGCGAGCGGTTGGCGTTCGTGCGCCCGGTGCCACACCCGACCGCCCCGACCGTCGTCCAGCACCATGGCCACGTGCTGCGGGTTGGCGCGGAACCAGGCCTGCCAGTCGTCAGGTGCGATGTCCGGGCGTGGTTCAGCGCCTGGTCGGGCGCCTGGTTCGGCGCCGGCGGGCAGGACTGGCAGCAGCGCGGCGGTGCCGGCCACCCCGCAGGTGGCGAACAGGTTTCGTCGGGTCAGGAGCACGACGAATCTCCTCTCCGGTAGTCCGTAATTCCGGAATACTAGAGGGGAGGAGTCGTGGTTGTCAGCGGGTTCGGCGGGGGTCAGCCCGTTTGGACGGCGAACGTGACGCCCGCGGCGACCGGCGTGTCGCGGACGAGCGTGCGGTCGGTCAGCGGCAGGTCGCCGTTCAACGCGTCGATGACCGCTTGGCGGGCGAGCGGCAGCACCTCGTCCACGGTGACGGTCCGGCCCAGCTCATGCGACAACGACGCCACCCCGGCGTCCCGGATGCCGCACGGGATGATGTCGCCGAACGCGCCCAGGTCGGCGTCGCAGTTGATCTCGAAGCCGTGCATGGTCACGCCGCGCTGCACCCGGATCCCGATCGCGGCGATCTTGCGCTCACCGGCCTTGTCGTCGGCCGCCAGCCACACGCCGCTGCGCCCGTCGACCCGACCGGTGCGCACGCCGAGCAGGTCGCACACGTGGATCAGCGCCTGCTCCAGCCGGCGGACGTACTTGACCACGTCCAGCGGCTCGGCCAGCCCCACGATCGGGTAGCCGACCAGCTGGCCGGGGCCGTGCCAGGTGATCTTGCCGCCGCGGTCCACGTCGATGACCGGGATGTCGCCGCCGACAGGGCGTTCCTCGGGCTCGGTGCGCCGGCCGCACGTGTAGACGGGCGGGTGCTCCAGCAGCAGCAGCGTGTCGCCGATCGCGCCGTCCGCGCGGGCCTCGGCCAGTTCACGCTGGAGGTCCCAAGCGGCCAAGTAGTCGATGGTGCCCAGCTCACGCACGTCGATCGGGTCCGTCGAGGCGCGGCAGGAGAGGTCAGGACTGCTCACGTCTCGACCCTACGCCCACGGGTAGCAGCCGCAGGGCGTGGGCGACGACCAGCCCGACACCCACCACGCCCAGGATCGCGCCGACCGTGTCGGTGAACCAGTGCATCTCCAGCACCACCCGACTGGCCGCCGTGATCAGGACCGCCGTGCAGGCCAGCGCGACGGCCAGCTTGAAGTGCCGCCGGGCCAGCCACCCGCACAGCACCACGCCCGTGAAGGCGACCGACGTCACCGCCGTGACGTGCCCGCTCGGATAGGCCCATTTCGGGAACTCGACCGGTCGGACCCGCTGGTAGACGTGACGGGCGAACAGCGTGGACCAGCAGGCGGCGAGCAGGACCGCGCCCTTCGCCGGCAGCGCGTCGCGGGCGAGGAGGGCGCGGAGCACCAGCGACAACAGCGCGATCGTGGCCAGGCCGGGGCTGAGCACCAGGCTCACCACCGCCGCGGTGTCCACGAAGGTCGGACCCAGGTCCAGCGCGGCCTGGTGCAGCTCCCGGTCGACCGCGGGCACCTCCTGGTGCACCGTGAAGCCGAGGACCACCGAGGCCAACGTCAGCACGACGCCGACCAGTGCGCCGATCACCCGTTGACGGCCGCCGCGACGGCCGCGCCGAGGGCGGGGTGCAGGAACTGGAAGCCGTGCTGTTCCAGGACCCGGGGGACCGCCCGTTGGCCGGAGAGGAGCCCTTCTTCGGCGATGTCGCCGAGCACGGCCTTGAGCACGAACGGGGGCGCGACCCACGGCGTCGGCCGGTGCACCGCGTGGCCGATGGTGCGGGTGAACTCGGCGTTGGTGACGGGGCTGGGCGCGGTGAGGTTCACGGGGCCGGCGATGTCGTGTTCAACCACGAACCGGATGGCCGAGACGGCGTCGTCCAGCGAGATCCACGGCATGTACTGGCGGCCGTTGCCGAGACGTGCGCCGAGGAAGAACGAGAACAGCGGCTTCATCTTGCCGAAGAGGCCGCCGGACGGGCTGATGACCAGGCCCGTGCGCAGTCTGACCACGCGGGCGTGCTCGTCGGCGGGTGCGGTGGCGGCTTCCCACTGGCGGCACAGTTCGGCGAGGAAACCGGTGCCGGACGGGCTCGTCTCGTCGACGACCTCGTCACCGGTGTCGCCGTAGTAGCCGACGGCGCTCGCGTTGACGAGGACCGGGACACCGTGCTCGGCGACGGCCGCGGCCAGCACTTCGGTCGGCACCGTGCGGCTGTCGAGCAGGACCTGCTTGCGCTCGTCACTCCACCGCTTGTCACCGATACCGTTGCCGCAGAGGTTCACCACCGCGTCCACGCCGTCCAGCGCGCCGGCGTCGATCCGCCCGGCGGGCGGGTCCCAGCCGCGTTCGTCCGGCGCACCGGGCCGCCGCCGAACCAACCGCAGGACCTCGTGCTCCGCACCGCGCAACGCGGCGACCAGACTGGTGCCGATCAAGCCCGAAGATCCCGCGATCACAACCCGCATGGGTTGATCGTCTCTCAGCGGGGGGTCGGTTGCACAGTGGTGGAGGTGTCAGCCACACCACCTACCCACGCCATCGGGCACGCGTCTCGGCACGCGGCTCCGGCTACCCGTAGGCCTGTACGCACCGCAGGCAGCGCACGCACCGTCTGCGTCGCATCGTCCGAGTCGCACCGCTGGGCGGTCTGGGCCGCACCCTGCCGGTCACCAAAACCGACCTGGCCGCACGACGCCAACACAAAGCCCAGGTCACCCACGCCCTGTGTCCACGAGCACGCCTGCTTCTCTGAACTAATCGCCTCCAGCGCAACCCGATCCATCAGATGGCCGATGTGAGATCAGAGTTCCCGCGGCCTCGCACTCAAGTGGTTGTTGTCGACGCTTGGTCCAAGGTTCGTTCCCTTCAACGTCAACGCCTGTCGAAAGCGGAAATCCCGGTGTGTTCGAGGAGCGCCTGCTCCTCAACCGAGGTGAGACCCGCAGCCCGGGGGCGGTCGAGCCCGCGAGCGTGTTCATCGAGGAGGGCACTATGGACGGTGTCGGCAAGCGACCGAGGCTCCAGACCTGCCCGCAGGGCTGCGGTCGGATCGTGGGCGACGAGCCCGTGCTTCTCGACAGGCAGCCACAGCGGCAATGACCTCGGCCCGCCCCACGGGTTGATTCCGGCTTCGAGCAGTGTTTCCGGGGCGATCGGCACTAGTTGAAGGTCGGCGGCGCCGACGAGTTCCGCGGCCTCGCGCAGCGCTGGTCCGAGCTCGAGGACAGGCCCGACCGCGTCGTAGGTGCCGGTTAGGCGTTGCTCGGCGGCGGTGACGATCCAGGCTGCGAGGTCGCGGACGTCGATGTGCTGGATGGGCTGGTGCGGGGTGTCGGGGACGACGGTTTGACCGCCGCGCGCGAACCGGGCTGTCCAGTAGCCGAAGCGGTCCATCTGGTCGCCGGGGCCACTGATGATGCCGGGGCGAACCACGAAGGTCCGGTCATTGCCCAGCCGCTCGCGCACGGCGTTCTCGCTGGCGACCTTGGTTCCGCCATAACGTTCCACGGTCAGCTCGGTGAGGTCGTAATGCTTGGTGTCCAAGACCGGTTCGCAGACTGCGGCGTCGGTGGTTTGGCCGCGGGTGGCGGTATCGGTGTAGGCGTTGATACTGGAGACAAAAGTCCAGTGCCGCGCACGGTCAGCCAGCACCTCGATGGCATCGAGAACCCAGCCCAGCGCTCCAGTTGCCACGTCGACTACCGCATCGAATCGCTCACCGGCCAAGGCTTTGATGGCGCCTGGCTCGTCACGGTCGAGGACGAGGAGACGAGCGCCCTCGGGCACGGACCCCGACTGGCCACGCGCCGCGCACACCACCTCATGCCCGCGTGCCACCGCGTCGTGGGCGATATGCTTGGACAGAAACGACGTACCGCCAAGAACGAGGAAACGCATAAGCGTCATGCTGCTGGAAGGCGAGGCGTTAGTCGAGGCAAGTTCGCCATTGGCGAAATCGCCACGAGTGAACGCGAGTCGCCGCGAGTATTATCAGTTCCCGTTCCGGCTCAGGTCAGTGGCTCTGGTTTCCCTGGGCTATTTTTTTGTATTGTGCCCGCAGATGGCCTGCGCGATGTGAGGCGGTAGGCCATTCATGATGGCGTCGGTGACAAAATTCTCCGGAAATCGTGGGCCTGGAACATCAATGGGTCGCCGTTGATGTCGGTGAGGCCGGTCGCGGCGAGCGAGTTGATCAGCAGCTTTCGGATAGCCGAAGGGCTCCGCCTGCCGCTGACCGCTCTGCGAGAGGAGACACAGAATGCCGAACGGCTGGGACGGCGAAGGCCGCTCCCGGCGAACCGGGAGCGGCCTTCAGCGATCAGTGCAAGCCCTCGGAGGCCTCAATGGTCTCCGATGTGGCTTCAGAGGCCCAGGTCGGCCTCGAACGAACCCTCTTCGAGGCGGTTCTTCACGGTGGTGAGGAAACGGCCCGCGTCGGCGCCGTCCACCAAGCGGTGGTCGTAGGTCAGCGCCAGGTAGGCCATGGACCGGATGGCGATGGTGTCGTCGCCGCTCTCGTCCGTGATCACCACCGGACGCTTCTTGACCACACCCACACCCAGGATGCCGACCTGCGGCTGCTGGATGATCGGCGTGTCGAACAGCGCGCCGTTGCTGCCCAGGTTGGTCAGCGAGAACGTGCCGCCGGTCAGCTCGTCGGGCGTGAGCTTGTTCCCCCGCGCCCGCGCCGCCAGGTCACCGATCTTGTGCGACAGCCCGGCGAGGTTCAGGTCGCCCGCGTTCGCGATGACCGCGTTCAGCAGACCCCGCTCGGTGTCGATCGCGATACCCAGGTGCTCGGCACCGTGGTACACGACCTCCTTCTTCTCCTCGTCGATGGACGCGTTCAGCACCGGGTGCTGCTTCAGCGCCTCGACCGCCGCCTTCGCGAAGAACGGCAGGAACGTCAGCTTCGTGCCCTCACGCTGCTCGAACGCCGCCTTGGCCCGGTTCCGCAGCCGCGCGATCTTGGTGACGTCCACCTCGAACACCTGCGTGAGCTGCGCCGAGACCTGCAACGACTCGCGCGTCCGCTGGGCCACGATCTGCCGCAGCCGGGGCAGCTTCTGCGCCGTGCCGCGCTTGCCGCTGGAGTCCGCGGCCGGTGCGGCGACACGCTGGGCGGGAGCGGAAGCGGCGGGCTTGGGGGCCTCGGGCTTCGGCGCCTTGGCGGCCTCGACCGCGGCCAGCACGTCCTGCTTGCGGATCCGGCCACCGACGCCGGTGCCCTTCAGCGTGGCCAGGTCGATGCCGTTCTCCGACGCGAGCTTGCGCACCAGCGGCGTCACGTACGGAGCGCCGTTGGACGACTCCTCCGCCGGAGCCTCCTGCTTGGGCGCCTCCTGCTTCGGGGCCGCTTGCGCAGGGGCTTCCTGCACGGGAGCCGGAGCGGGGGCAGGAGCAGCCGCCGGAGCGGGCGCGGGCTTGGGCGCTTCCTGCTGGGCCGGCGCGGGCGAACCCGAGCCGATCACCGCGAGCTGACCGCCGACCTCGACGGTCTCGTCCTCACCTGCGGTGATCTCCAGCACGGTGCCGGCCACCGGCGACGGGATCTCGGTGTCGACCTTGTCGGTGGACACCTCCAGCAGCGGCTCGTCCACCTCCACCGAGTCGCCGACGGCCTTGAGCCAGCGGGTCACGGTGCCCTCGGTGACGCTCTCGCCCAACGCGGGCATGGTCACCGGGGTGCCCTTGGCCGGACCACCGGACGGGGCCGGAGCCTCCGGCGCGGGAGCCGGTGCGGCCTCAGCCTGCGGGGCAGGGGCAGGGGCGGCGGCAGGAGCCGGGGCGGCTTCGGGTGCCGACTCCTGGGCGGGAGCCGAGTCGGCGGACCCGGAGTCCGAGCTGTCGCCGATGACGGCCAGTTCGGCGCCGACCTCGACGGTCTCGTCCTCCGGGACGACGATCTTCTGGAGGACACCGGCCGCGGGCGACGGGATCTCGGTGTCGACCTTGTCGGTGGACACCTCCAGCAAGGGCTCGTCGACCTCGACGCGGTCACCCTCCTGCTTCAACCAGCGGGTGACCGTGCCCTCGGTGACGCTCTCGCCGAGTGCGGGCATTTGGACGGAGAAGGCCATCGTTCGCTGACTCCTCGTGCGCGGTTTGGGATCGGCTGACTGGGGTGCGACGGTCAGCCGTGCACGTGCAGCGGCTTGCCGGCCAAGGCGAGGAAAGCCTCGCCGAGGGCTTCTGTCTGGGTCGGGTGGGCGTGGATCAGCGGAGCCACGTCCTCGGGGTAAGCCTCCCAGCTGTAGATGAGCTGGGCCTCACCGATCAGCTCGCCGACCCGCTCGCCGACCATGGTGACACCGACCACCGGGCCGTCGGGCGCCCTCACGAGCTTGACACCGCCGGCGGTCTTGAGGATCTGGCTCTTGCCGTTGCCCGCGAGGTCGTAGACGAACGTCTCCACGGAGCCGTACTTCTCCTTCGCCGCGGCCTCGGAGAGACCGACCGAGGCGACCTCGGGCTTGCAGTACGTGACGCGCGGGATGCCCGCCTCGTCGATGACCTTGGGATTCTGCCCGGCGATGTCCTCGGCGACGAAGATGCCCTGCTGGAAGCCGCGGTGCGCGAGCTGGAGACCGGGCACGATGTCGCCGACGGCGTACACGCCGGGCACGCTGGTCCGCAGCCGCTCGTCGGTGATCACGAAGCCGCGGTCGGTGGTCACGCCGGCCTCCTCGTAACCGTGGCCCGCGGTGTTCGGGCCGCGGCCGACGGCCACCAGCAGCAGGTCCGCGTCCAGCACGTCGCCCGACTCCAGCGTGATCGACACGCCGGACTCGTTCTGGGTGGCGCCGGTGAACTTCACGCCGGTCTTGAACTTGATGCCGCGCCGCCGGAACGCGCGCTCCAGCTGCTTGGACGCGTACTCGTCCTCGGCCGGGACCAGGCGGGGCAGCGCCTCGACGATGGTCACCTCCGCGCCGAACGACGCCCACACGCTGGCGAACTCCACGCCGATGACGCCGCCGCCGAGCACGACGACCTTCTCCGGGATGAAGTCCAGGTTGAGCGCCTGGTCACTGGTGATGATCCGGCCGCCGATCTCCAGACCGGGCAGGCTGCGGGCGTACGAACCGGTCGCCAGCACCACGTTCTTGCCGGTGTACCGCTGCCCGTTCACCTCGACGGTGTTCGGCCCGACGAACGTGCCCGCGCCCTCGACCAAGGTCACCTTGTTGGCCTTGACCAGGCCCTGGAGACCCTTGTACAGGCGGCTGACCACGCCGTCCTTGTAGGAGTTCACGCCCGCGATGTCGATGCCCTCCAGCGAGGACTTCACCCCGAACTGGTCACCCTCGCGCGCGTTGTCCGCGACCTCCGCCGCGTGCAGCAGCGCCTTGGTCGGGATGCAGCCGCGGTGCAGGCACGTGCCCCCCAGCTTGTCCTTCTCGACCAGGATGACGGACAGGCCCAGCTCGGCCGCGCGGAACGCGCAGGCATAGCCGCCCGAGCCGCCACCGAGGATCACAAGGTCGGCGGACGTGTCGGTCACGTGATCTCCCTGGAGAGCTTGGATGCCTTACTTCGCGCGGGTGCGCGCGTGTGGCTGCCATCTTGTCACTATCGCGCGGATGCCGGCGACGCGGTGTCCTGTTGGCGGGAGATGACGTGCCCTGTCGGCGGGCGGCCGGGTGTCCTGTTGGGAGGATTTGCCCCCGCCTTCACACCCGTTCCGGCACGATGGTGCGGAGAAGTCCCGGCAGGAGGTGGCCCGGTGGGCCTGTTCGACCGTTTTCGCAGGAAGCAGCGCCCGGGTGTGCTGCGTTCGGCCACGTCCACGGACACCGGTCACCTGGAGCAGTGGGCGGGTGCGCGGCGGGGTGTCGAGGCGTACGTCGAGCCGAAGACGACCGTGACGGAGACCACGATCGTGCTGGTCGCGCACGACGGCGAGTGGACGCGGCGCCGGATCGACGGCACGGACGGCGCCAAGCGCCTGGCGAAGAAGCTGGCGATCCCGATCTACGACGCGGGGATCGTCGGGTACCCGAAGCGGATGCGCGAGTACTCCCGGCGCAAGAACCAGGCTTGATCGGGAGTTTCAGTCCCTAGTGGACGATCGTCGTGCTCGGCGTGGCAACGGTTTGTGCCCGGGTCGACCCCTTGTGAGGTCGACCCGGAGCACCAACCGCTAGCCGTTCGCCGCGATGTCGGCCAACACCGCCGCGAGGGTGCGCACCGGAACGCCGGTGCCGCCCTTGGTGGTGTACCCGTACGGACCACCGGAGTGGAACGACGGCCCGGCCACGTCGATGTGCGCCCAGGTCACGCCCTCGGCCACGAACTCGCGCAGGAACACGCCCGCGGTGAGCATGCCGCCGAACCGGTGCCCGGACACGTTCGAGAGGTCCGCCACCCGGGACTCGAGGTCGCCGCGCAGCTCCTCCGGCAACGGCATGGCCCACGCCTGCTCGCCCACCGCACGCCCCAGCTCGGCGACGCGGTCGCGGAAGTCCTCGGTGCCCATGACACCGGACGTCCGCTTGCCGAGCGACACGAGCTGCGCGCCGGTCAGCGTGGACGTCTCGATCAGGTAGTCCGGCTGGTCCTCGCACGCCCGCACGATCGCGTCGGACAGGACCAGCCTGCCCTCGGCGTCGGTGTTGAGCACCTCGACGGTCTTGCCGCCGTACATGGTCAGCACGTCACCGGGCCGGTAGGCGGTGCCGGACGGCATGTTCTCCGCCATCGGCGCCCACGCGGTGATCTCCAGCGGGTACTTCAGCTTCGCGGCCAGGACGACGGTGGCGATCACGGCCGCCGCGCCGCCCATGTCCGAGGTCATCTCGTCCATGCCCGCGGCCGGCTTGATCGAGATGCCGCCGGTGTCGAACGTGATGCCCTTGCCGATCAGCGCGACCTTCTTGCCGGCCTTCGGGCCGCGGTACGTGATGCGGACCAGTCGCGGGGCACGGCTGGAGCCGCCGCCGACGGCGAGGATGCCGCCGAAGCCCTGCTTGCGCAGCGCCTTCTCGTCCAGCACCTCGACCTCGAGCCCTTCGGCCTTGGCCAGGGCGGCGGCCTTCTCCGCGAACGACGCCGGGAACAGGTCGTTCGGCGGGGTGTTGACGAAATCGCGGGTCGTGGCGACGGCCTCGGCGATCGCGGAGGACGCCTTGAGCGTCGCCCGGTGCGCCCGGATGTTGCCCTCGGCCGGCGCGACGAAGTCGACCTTGCCGACCGCGTCGTCGCCCTTGTCCGACTTGTACGCGGTGAACGAGTACGCGCCCAGCACGGTGCCCTCGATCGCGGGCCCGAGGTGCAGGGCGGACAACGTGGAGATCGCGCGCTTGCGGCCGGCCAACGCACGGGCGGCGGCGCCGGACGCGCGGCGGACCTGCTCCTCGGTCACGGTGCCGTCGGCGGCGGGCTTGCCCAGGCCGACCGCGAGCACGACGCGGGCGCCGACCTTGCCCGCGGACGGCAGGGTGACGACCTCCTCGGCCTTGCCGCTCGCGCCGACGGCGTCGAGCAGGTCGAGCAGCGTGCCGTCGAACGCGGCGTTCACCGCCTCGGACGCGCCGGCGAGGGCGAGGCCGTCCGGGCCCTGGAGTGTTCCCACCACCACGGCATCGGCGGCGGTGCTGCTCGGGTCACTGTCGGTGATGGCCAGTTTCGGCGCGGTCACTGCGGCTCCTTGACGGGGTCCTCCCGGCGCTTCCTGGTCTTGCGGCGGGATCGGGGTGGATCGTGACGAATGCTAAAGGTGTCGTTCACACCGGGGACGCCCGCACCTTCGATCGCAAGGAGTAACAATTAACACGAATGGGGGTCGACCGGTCGGCCGGTCGTACTCACCCGCCGCGTGTGTAACTGTGTACCGGTGACAGTCACGCCCCGTGCCGGGGCCGTGGTGCTCGCTCTCGGTGCGACGTTGGGGGCCGGTGTTTTCACCGGGTTCGCCCCCGCCGCGGCACTCGCGGGTCCTTGGTTGATCCCAGGGCTCGTGCTGGCCGCGGTGACCGCGTTGTGCTGCGCGTTCTCCACCGCTGACCAGCACCGCGCCTACCCGGACGCCCCCGGCGGCTACGCCTACATCCGAAATCAACTCGGTCCTTGGCCCGCGCGCATCGGCGCCAGCGCCCACCTGGTCGGCAGAGCCGGGATCGCCGCCGCGTTGGCCGGGATGTTCGGCGCGTACGTGGTCCCCGAATATCGGGTGGCGGCGGCGTTGGGGCTGATCGTGGTGGTGACGGCGCTCGGGGTGGCGGGCTTCGAGTGGAGTGCCCGTCTGAGCATGGCTGCCGTGGGTGTGGTGGTCGGGGTGCTCGCGTTGGTCGTGCTTGTGTGCTTTTCGGTGGCTCCGCCGGAGAACCCTGTGGTGGGGGATGGGGTGGGAGGCGGGCCGGGCTTCGATGGGCTCATGGGTGCGTCGTTGTTGCTGTTCACGGCGTTCGTGGGGTTCGAGCGGGTGACCGCGCCGCAACGTGGTGACCGGGTGTTCTCCGCTCGTGCGCTGCACTTCGCGGTGCCGGTGGTGATCGGTGTCGTGCTGGTGGTGTGCATCGCGGTGTGCGTGGCGGTGCTGCGGCAGCTCGGTCCGGCTCGCCTGGCGTTGTCGCCCGCGCCGTTGCGGGACGCGTTGATCGTGGCGGACGGGCGTTGGCTGCTGCCGGTGCTCGGGTTCGGTGCGGCGGTGGCGGCGGTGTCGTCGCTGTACTTCGTGTTCGCGTCGTCGCGGCGGACGTTGGTGGGGATGGCTGAGGCCGGGGACCTGCCGGCGGTCCGGTCGAGTTGGGCGTTCGAGGTGGTCAGCGCGTTGCTGGCGGTGGTGGGCGTGGTGGCGTTGCCGCCGTCCACGGCGCTGGCGGTGGGGGCGTGTGGGACGGCGTTCTATTACGGCTTCACCAACGCGTCGGCGCGTGTGCTGCTCCAGGAGGACCGGACTTGGCCGATGCGTACGGCTTGTCTGGGGTTGGGGCTGTCTGTGCTGTTGGCGATGAGTGCGCCTGCGGATGCTTTGGTCATTACCGGTGTGGTGCTTGCTCTGGGTGTTGGGGTGCTTGCGCTGGGTCGGGGGTTGGGTCGGGTGCGGCAGGCGGCGCGGGAGGCGGTGCGCTGAACCGCGAGTAGGCCGTCCGGATGGTCGGATGTCCGAGCGTCGGGACAGCGATTTTCTGACGTCCCATAGGCGGCTATCGTGCTGACATGACGACAGCGTTGCCTTTCACCCGGACCCCCAACCCGCAGCCGGCGACCCCGGAGCGCGTTGCGGAGGTACTCGCGAAGCCGGGCTTCGGGCAGCACTTCACCGACCACATGGTGACGATCCGCTGGAACCGCGAACAGGGCTGGCACGACGCCGCGGTCGAGCCCTACCACTCGCTGGAGCTGGACCCGGCGGCCATGGTGCTGCACTACGGCCAGGCGATCTTCGAAGGGCTCAAGGCGTACCGCCAGCCCGACGGATCGATCGCGTCCTTCCGCCCGTCGGCCAACGCCGAGCGCTTCCGCTCGTCCGCGCGCCGGTTGGCCATGCCCGAGCTGCCGGACGAGCTGTTCCTGGAGTCGATCCGGGAGTTGCTCGCGGTGGACTCCCGATGGGTGCCCGCGATTCCCGAGGAGTCGCTGTACCTGCGGCCGTTCTTGTACGCCACCGAGAAGGGCTTGGGCGTGCGGCCCGCGACGGAGTACCTGTACGTGCTCATCGCGTCGCCCGCCGGGTCGTACTTCGCCGGTGGGCTGAAGCCCGTGACGGTGTGGCTGTCGACGGAGTACGTGCGCGCGGCGCCGGGTGGCACGGGGGCGGCCAAGTTCGCGGGCAACTACGCGGCGTCGTTGGTGGCGCAGGCGCAGGCCGCCGACCAGGGCTGCGACCAGGTCGTGTGGCTGGACGCGGTGGAGCGGCGGTGGGTCGAAGAGATGGGTGGGATGAACCTGTTCTTCGTCCTGGGTTCGGGTGCGGACGCCAAGGTGGTCACGCCGGAGTTGTCCGGAGCGTTGCTGCCGGGGATCACGCGTGATTCGTTGCTGCGGTTGGCGGCTGATTTCGGTTATGGGATTGAGGAGCGGCGGATTTCCACTGAAGAGTGGGAGAAGAAGGCCGAGTCCGGTGAGTTGACCGAGGTGTTCGCGTGTGGGACTGCGGCGGTGATCACGCCGGTTGGGCACGTGAAGCACGCGGATGGGGAGTTCAGTGTTTCCGGTGGTCGTACTGGGGACGTGACCATGCAGTTGCGCAACCACCTGACTTCGATTCAGCAAGGGCTTGTGGCTGATCCGCATGGGTGGATGGCGAAAATCGGTTAAGGGGCGGGTTCGGGTTCTGAGGGAACCCGTGCTTGAGTCCGGATCGATTTGACATGGGGCCCGTACGGGCACCCCAGGCAGGCCAAAGCCGGGCAGGCTTGGCGGGAAGTGCGTCCGCCAAGCCTGCCCGGCTTCGACCAGCCTATGGCACCCGAACCCATGTCAAATCGATCCTCGTCGGCCACCTACAGCGAGTTGATGGCCAGGACGGTCAAGGTGGCCGTTTCGCAGGCTGCGCCCAGCACATCGCCGGTGATGCCGCCGAATCGTTTGCGGGTGTGGTGGATCAGGGCCCAAATTAGGACTGCGGCTACGGCGATTGAGAGCGGGCCCTGGATGGGGTGTACGAAATAGCCTGCTATGGCCAGGATTGTCCACCATGTTGCTGCCAGCCATATTGGTTGGGTGCCGGCTACTAGTGCGCCTAGGCCTTCGGGGCGGGCGGCTGGGATGCCTTGTAGGCAGCAGAGGATGAATGCGGCTCGGCCTGCGGTCAGGGCGAGTAGTACGGCTGTCCAGTGGACGGTGGGGAATGCGGCGGCCTGCGCGCCTAGGACGACGATCAGCGCTACTACTGCGAATGGGCCTGCGCCGCCGTCTTTCATCACTGCCAGCGCGCGTTCTGGTGGGCCGTAGCAGCCTAGGCCGTCGGCAGTGTCGGCTAGGCCGTCCAGGTGCATGCCTCGGGTGGCCAGGGCTAGGAAGCCGACGGCCAGGAAGCCTGCTAGTAGGTCGGGTAGTGGTGCTTGGAGCAGTGCGATTACGGCCGCGCCTAGTAGTAGGCCCACTAGGGGTGCGAGCGTGATGGCTCGTTGTGCTGCCCGCGCGTCGACCTTGTCGGAGGCGACGCGGACGGGCAGCACCGTCAGCCAGGAGAGTGCCAACCGCATCAGGCGGGTCCGGAGACGCCCGCGCTGTCGAAGGTCGCCATCTCGGCCAGGATGCGGGTCGCCATCACTACCAGTGGCAGCGCTGCGACTGCGCCTGAGCCCTCACCTAGTCGCATGTCGAACTCCAGCAACGGTTCCAGGCTCAGGTGGCCCAGGGCCAGTGCGTGCGAGGGCTCGGCGGAACGGTGGCCGGCTACCCACCACTCGCGTGCGCCCGGTGCCAGTTCCTCGGCGACGACGGCCGCTGCGCCGGAGACCACGCCGTCCAGGATGACGGGGGTCTTGCGCACTGCCGCTTGCGCCAGGAAGCCGGCCATGGCGGCGATGTCCGCGCCTGACGCGGCGGCCAGCAGGGCTACCGGGTCGTTGATCACGGGTCGTGCGCGGCGGAGGGCGTCTCGGATTGCGGCTGTTTTGCGCATCCAGCCTTGGTCGTCGATGCCCGTGCCACGGCCGACCACGGCGACCGGTTCTGATCCGGTCAGCGCGGCGATGAGCACCGCTGCCGGTGTCGTGTTGCCGATGCCCATGTCGCCGGCGATGAGCAGGTCTGCGCCGCCATCTACTTCGTCGTCCACTAGCTTGCGGCCCGTCTCGATGGCCCGCTCGGCCTCTTCGAGGGTCAGCGCGTCCTCGCGGTCGATGGAGCCTGAACTGCGGCGCACCTTGAGGTCGCCTACCGACGTCTCCGAGTCGACCGACATGTCGACCACGCGCACCGTCGCGCCGGCCACGTTGGCCAGCACGTTCACCGCCGCGCCACCGGACAGGAAGTTGGCCACCATCTGGCCGGTGACCTCGCTCGGGTACGCCGACACGCCGTGCCTCGCCACCCCATGATCACCCGCGAACACCACTACGCGGGGTCGGGTGAATGGTCTGGGCGGGCATTTGCCCTGGCATCCCGCGACCCAGATGCCCAGGTCCTCCAGCCTGCCCAGCGAACCGGGGGGCTTGGTGAGGGAGCCGTGCCTGGCGACGGCCTGGCTCCGGGCGTCCTCGCTCGGCGGCTCGACGGGCGGGAACTCGATCGTCACCGACTACCTCCGGGTTCGCGCAGTCGCAGTGGGATTCCGGCGACGACCAGCAGCACCTCGTCGCACACCTCGGCCAGCCGCGCGTTGAGCGAACCGAGGTGATCACGGAAGAGCCTGCCAGAGTGCGTGCTGGGCACGACGCCTAGGCCGACCTCCGCCGACACCAAGACCAACCGGGCGCGGGTGTGGGCCACCGCGCGGACCAGTGCGGCGCACTCGTGCTCGACCTGGCCCATGCCGTGGCCTTCCCATGCGCCTGCGTCGTCCAGCACGCCGTTGAGCCAGGTGGCGATGTCGTCCACCAGGATCGGCGGGTCGGACTCGCTGGTGGCGGTGAGAAGGGTGATGAGGTCGTTGGGCGCGGGCGCCTCGACCGTGTTCCACGTCGTGGGACGGCGGGCCACGTGCTGGGCGATCCGCAGCTCCCAGTCCGCGTCGTCCGGGTACCGCCGCGCGGTGGCCACGTACGTCACGACGTCGTCGGCCACCAGCCCTTCGGCGTGCGCGGACTTGCCTGAACGGGCACCGCCCAACACCAGTGTCCGACGCGTCACACCGCACTCCAACTGTTCCGAGAGGACATAGCCTGACCGGGACGTTACCCGGAGTGCACATCGGGAGGAGATCGTCGTGGAGTACCGCTGGAGGTACCAGGACGAGCAGGGCCGCGACGTCGACGGGCCGAAGGTCGCGTTCCCGGACCAGACCGCGGCCGAGGACTGGTTCGGCGCGGCGTGGGGCGAGTTGCGGGAGGCCGGTGTCGCCCAGGTGACGCTGCTGCGCAACGAGTCCGAGGTCTACGGCCCGATGTCCCTCGCCCCGGCCGAGTAGCCGGGATGGGGAGAAGGTCGGCAAGGTGGAGCTGTTTCCCGGTGGTCCGGGTCGCCTTCGCCGGTGATCGCGCGGTGGAGGTCGACTCCGACTGATCGGGGTCCGGCTGGTGGCTGTTCAAGGGCTGTCGGTCGGGTGGGGGCGCAATGCCGCGGTGGCCGCGGCCCGGACGGCTGGATGCGGGTCGTGCAGAGCGGCTGCCAGGCGGTCGTGGAGGTCGGCCGGACCGGTGCGGCCCAGGGCGGTGGCGGCGTTGGCGCGGACCCGGGGTCTGGGATCGTTCAGAGCGTCCGTCAGTGGCGCGAGCGCTTCGGCGATCGGCAGGCGCCCCAGTGCGGCGGCGGCGCGGGAGCGGATCAGTTCGTCCTCGTCCTGCAAGGCCCTGGTCAGCACGTGGACGTCGCGTGCTTCGGCGCATTGCCCGATGACCCAGGCAGAGGCGCGGCGGACGACCGGGTTCCGCTGCCATGAGGGCAGGCGAGGCGGTGCGCCGATCCGGGCGAGGGCTTGTCCGGCTAGCTTGCGGGTCCGCCGGTCGGTCGTGGTCAGCAGGACCTCCAACAGGGTTGGTGTGACTGAACGGTCGGCCAGCCGCACGAGTCCTGTGAGCGCGACGCGGACGTGGCGGCCGTCACACGCCGCCGCCAAGCGCCTGACCGCGCGGTGATCACCGTGCTCGGCCAGCACCCGGATGGCGCGTTCGCGGACGGCCGGGTCGCCGTCGTCGGTGGCGGCGAGGGCGGCGGGGACGACCAGTGGGCCGCCGAGTCGCGACAAGGTCAGCAGGGCGGCCTCGCGGACGGTCGCCTGCGGGTGGTCGAGCATCGATTGGACGGCCGGCGTCGCCTGGTCCGACCCGATCTTGGCCAGCGCCCCCAGCGCAGCTTGTGTGTTGTCGGGCGTGTGCAGCGCGTTGATTAGCGCGCTGGTCGCGTCGGCGATGCGCAGGTGACCGAGGGCGAACGCGACCGCGCATCCGCCTGGGGCGCGGGAACGCAGGTGCTCGATCAGCGCGGGGCCGACGCGAGGGTCGCCTGCACGAGCGAGCACGTGGGCGATGTCGTGCGCGCCGCCGTGATCCGCGTTCGGCAACGCGTCGGCCAGGATCATCAGCCGTTGCGGGTGCGCGGATTCGGCGATTCGCTGCGTGGCGTAGCGGCGCGTCCAGGACCACGGCCGGCCTGGCCGGTTCACCAGTGCGACGAGCTGGTCGAAGACCTCCGTCACGGTCCGGGCCGTGAGGCCGCGCACGGCCGACCCGACCACGCTGGAGTCCGGATCGGACAGCGCCTCCACCATGATCGTCTGGTGTGCGGGATCGCGGAGCTCGGCGAGGGCGCTGATCGCGATGGTGCGCACCGCCCGGCTCGGGTGCGCGGTCATCGCGGCCAACCAGCGGCTACCCGCCGGGTCGGACAGCAGCGCCTTGTCGTGTGCGTGCTGGTAGAGCTCTTTGTACGCCTCGGTACAGCCGGCCGGTCCCGTCGGCTCGAGGCGGACCAACCGGGCCACTAGATCGTCACCGGAACGCCGGTCGGTCGGTTCGCGCACGACCTCAGTGAACGGGCAGGCCGGTGAACTGGCGGTGAGCGTTGTCCGTGTCACACGAACGCCCCGCCCGGATCGGGCGGGGCGTTCGGGCTTGACGCGCGTCAGGGGGGTGACGGTGAAGCGCGGGTCGGTCTCCACGACGCCTTCGAGCACGTCGTCGATCTTCTGCATCGCCCAGGTGACGCTGCTGCGCGACGAGTCGGAGGTCTACGGCCCGATGTCCCTCGCCCCGGCCGAGTAGACCGGGGCGAGCGGCCTCGTCACGGGGTGGGCGCTTCGCTGTCGGTAATGCGGTCAGGTCGCCGTCGAGCCGCTGCCGGAGCACGATTCACGACTTCCGGGTTTCTGGTGCGGTCCTACCGTGTCACCGGGGCTTGATGCTGCGATTGCGCCGCAAACCGGGCAGTGTCCCGAAGCCATCGGTCACCTCTCCGCTAGGTCTTGCTTCCTGACGATCGTTTCGGGTTCCCTGTGGTTGTCGCCACGGTCCGGCGCGCTGTTGACGACCATGAGGTCGATCTTCACGCCATCGCGGAACGAGACCCGCAACACCTTGCCTTGAGGGCCTCTGTCGATCTCTTCGACGCCGATGACATCCGGGTGGTCAGCACCATTGATCATCTCCACGAGCAACGCGCGGAACCGGGGGTTTCGCATCTTCAGAACGCCTCTCGCGGGATCTCGTAGGGCTGGTGGTGCGGGATGCCCGGACCTTCGACGGTTTGCGCCATCACCACGGAAGTGGCTCCGTTCGCGTGGCGCACCCTCAGGAGGTTGTGGCGTTTGTGCTGGTCGTCAGGGTGCATGATGTTGTCTACGCCGACGATCTCGTCATGGTCGAGCGCGTCGAGCTGGTCCTTCATCCACCCTGTGAACTCCGTGATTCGCACGGCTCGATCCTCCCACGCCATGCCGTACAGGGGCGTGATGTCCCCCAGGAGGGCCGATCGGCCGGCAGTGTCCGACGACTGGTCGAGACTCATTGCGTCGCCAGCCGCCGTAGCTCGGGGATCTTCGCACCGAGCATCCAGTAGAACTTCTCCGCCGCGTCAGGCGTCAGCGCGACGGTTGCCACCTGGTCGAAGCTGACTTCGTACTCGCCGTCGGCGTTGATCCCTTCCTTGAACTCCGCCTCGCTGCTGATCCTGATGTACGAGGAGTGCTCGACCCCGTTACCGGGCTGGATGACCATCTGCAACTCGCCTTCTGCTTGTAGTGCCTCTGCTGCGTCGCCGGCCGTTGGGGCGGACGTTCACGTGCTGTGCGTGTCGACTGCGCGCCTTGCCGCTTCGCGCACCTTCCGGATCGCGCGGTCCGCTGCGTTGAGCTTCGGGCATTCCCACGCGGACGTGACGGTGCAGACCGCGTCCATCAACGCGATGGCTTCACCCGTTGTGAGGCTGACGTGCACAATTACGTGGCTGCCCGCCGCTGCTTGTAGCCGGGGCGCGCTTTGCGTCGCGTCTTTCGGCCGCACCGTCATGACGACGTGCCGGCTGCGCCGATCATGGAGGCCCGGAACTTGGCGGCCAACGTCGCCTGCGAGTTGCCGTTCAGGACAACGATCAACACCTTGGCCGACTGACCGTAACGGCCGATGCCGACGATGGCCGCGACCTGGCGATTGCCGAGGTCGACGGCGTTGATCCGGTGGAGGCTCTCGATTCCGCTGGCCATGCGTCGGACGTTAAGAGCACGCTTGGCCGGCGGAATCACACGTTGTGAACTTCGGGCTCAGTTCACCCGATCGGTGCTACGCCCATCCGCCATGCGAGGCCACGCAATTCCCGGCCGCCGGCATCACGTTCCGCGCGGCGCAGCATGGCTGCGACCGCTTCGCGGACGAACACGTCACCCCGGACGTGTTGGGGTGCGAGATGTTCGGCGCGCAACAGCAAGCGCAGTCCCGCCTCGGCCGTTCGTTTCTCGCTGATCAGGCCCCGTCCGACCGTGGAGTAGAAGACGGCTTGCCGTGCTGGGCTTGGGATCTTTTCGACCGGCACGCCGCGTGCGGTTTCTGCGACTTTCGCCCCGTCGCCGAGTTCCATCCCGATGGTGGCCCGCCAGATTCCGACGTTAATGCGGCCGAACCACACCTGCGCGAACTGGCCGACGTCGAGGTCGGCCCGGTCGGCGATCGCGTCGGCTTCGGCGAGGTGGGTCATGGCGGTGTCGCGGTCGGCTTGTGCTGCGGCGGCAAGCGCTGCGGACAGTTGCAGTTGTCCGTATGCCTGCGCGACGTCGATGTCGTCGAGGTGCGAGGTGAGTGTGTCGGCCATGGCGACGGCCCGCTGGTACTGCCGGGCGCGGTTGAGGCTTCCGGTGGTGACTCCGCGCAGCCACGCTGCGTAGCCCTTCCAAGCGGGTACGGCGAGGTCGTCGGCGCACTGCCGCACCCGCATCGCTGCCATCAGGGTAAGGCCGTCGCTGCGTAGCAACCTGGCCACCCACGTGGCGGATGAGTAACAGCGCAACAAGCCGAGCAGCACCACGGCGCGTAGCCCCGGTTCCCGTACGTACAAGGCGTGGAGTTCGCCGAGCAGACCGGGCAGGAGGGTGGCTTGGGTCGCGTAGTCGGCGCGGATCTGCATTAGTTCCACGAGCCGGTCCACGTCTGCCGCGACGGCCGGCCACTCGCGTGCCGGGTCGCCGGGATCATCGCCGATCTCGTAGGCATCGAGCGTGGCTGCCAACGCGACGAGGTCGGGATGGATTTCGGTGGACCTGTCGTGGTCCCGGTCCCACGGGCGGCCGGTCAGTTCCGTAGGCGCGACCCGCAGCGCGCGGGCCAACGCTTCAAGGGTTTGGCGTCGCGTGACAGGCCGCTTCCCGTTTTCGATCATGCTCAGGTAGCTCGCGGACATGCCGGCCAAATCGGCGGTGGCTTTCAGGTTCATGCCGCGCCACGAACGGACCTCGCGTACACGGCGACCGATGTAGGTGTCGTCCAAGACACACCTCGCCTGTCTTCACCGAGAGTCGTCGCGCTTCTTCACCGACGCCCTCGACGGTCGAACCGTGGCGACTGCCTCGGTGAAGAAACAGGTGACACCAGCGTACCGAGAAAGACATCAACAGCTTCCGGCTCGTCTTCGATGACGCGTGGGACGCGGCGCGGGCAGGACGCGTCATCCGGGACACGAAGGACCGGGGTAGAGGTCACCTGACCTTCCCGGCGCGCTCGTTCGCGAGCTTCATCGAGTCCCGGAAGAACCCGAACCAGCGGTAAGCGCGAACGGGGCACCCCACGTTTGGGGGTGCCCCGTTCGTCACTCGACCAGGGTCAGGGAGTGACGGTGAAGCGCGGGTCGGTCTCCACGACACCTTCGAGCACGTCGTCGATCTTCTTCATCAGGTCCTCGTCCAGCTTCACGCCGGCGGCCTTCACGTTCTCGCGCACCTGCTCGGGGCGGGACGCGCCGATGATCGCGCTCGCCACGTTCGGGTTCTGGAGCACCCAGGCGACGGCCAGCTGGGCGAGGCTGAGGCCGGCTTCGGCCGCCAGCGGCTTGAGGAGCTGGACCTTCTCCAGCACCTCGTCGCGCAGGAAGCGCTGGATGAACTTCGCGCCGGTCTCGTCGGTCGCGCGGGAGCCCGCGGGCACCGGCTGACCGGGCAGGTACTTGCCGGTGAGCACGCCCTGGCCGATGGGGGACCAGACGATCTGGCTGACGCCCTCGCGCTCCGAGGTCGGCACGACCTGCGGCTCGATGACGCGCCACAGCATCGAGTACTGCGGCTGGTTCGAGATGAACGGCACCTTCAGCTCACGTGCCAGCGCCGCGCCCCGGGCGATCTGCTCGGCGTTCCACTCGGACACGCCGATGTAGAGCGCCTTGCCCTGGCGGACGACGTCGGCGAAGGCCAGCATCGTCTCCTCCAGCGGCACCGACTTGTCGTACCGGTGGGCCTGGTAGAGGTCGACGTAGTCGGTCTGGAGGCGCGTGAGGGAGCCGTCGATCGACTCCATGATGTGCTTGCGACCCAGGCCCTTGTCGTTCGGGCCGCCAGGCCCCGTGGGCCAGAAGACCTTGGTGAAGATCTCCAACGAGGCGCGGCGCTCGCCCTTGAGGGCACGGCCGAGCACGTCCTCCGCCTTGGTGTTGGCGTACACGTCGGCCGTGTCGAACGTGGTGATGCCCGCGTCGAGAGCCGCACGGACGCAGGCCGTCGCCTGGTCCTCTTCGACCTGCGAACCGTGGGTGAGCCAGTTGCCGTACGAGATCTCGCTGATGTTCAGGCCACTGCGGCCGAGACGTCGGAACTCCATGGTCTCAGCCTAGTACCGGATCGTTCGGGTTGCTAATGAACTCCGCGTGGGACGGCCTCAGACCTTGTCGCCGGGGCTCACCCGCGGCTTGGGGACGCGCAGGCGGCGGAGCTGGCTGGCGCGGATGAACGAGTACCAGCCGATGGACAGGCCGCGGCTGGTTTCGCTCGGGAACTTCAGCCGCACCCGCTTGGTCACCATCCGGCCGAGCACGAAGCCCTCGACGATCATCGCCAGCAGCATGAACGTGGTCAGCAGCGTGGCGTACGACTGCACCTGGGGCATCGGCACGAGCAGCGCCACGAACACCAGGATGGCCAGCGGCATGAACAGGCCCATCAGGTTGCGGCGCGAGTCGACCACGTCGCGGATGTAGGCCTTCACCGGGCCGCGGTCGCGGGGCAGGAGGTACTTGTCCTCGCCGGCCATCATCCGCTTGCGGCGCTCGGCCGCCGCCGCACGGCTCTCTTCCTTGGACATCTTGGGCCCACGGGTCACGCGCGCGCGCTTCAACGCCTCGCGCTGCGTCCTGGGCGGTGGCGGGACGGGGCCGCGGCGCTTGCCCTCCGCCTCTCGGCGCTTCGGTGTGGGCCGTCCCTTGCCCTGGGTGCGCGACGGATCGGCCGGGTTCACCTCCGCCGGCGTGTTCTCGGCGGTGGTGTCAGCGGCTTCGTCGGCGTTTCGGCGCAGGAACCTCACCGCACCAGAGTAGGAGATGCCCCGATAAGTACTGTTCGCCAGGTGCGAGTTGTGATTGCGCCGGACTGCTTCGGCGGAACGTTGACCGCGCGGGAGGTCGCCGAGGCCGTGGCCGAGGGCTGGCACCGCACCGCTCCCGACGACGAACTCCACCTGCGCCCGTTGGCCGATGGCGGCCCGGGTTTCGTGGACGTCCTGCACACCGCCTTGGGCGGCGTGCTCCACACGGCGACCGTCACCGGTCCACTCGGCACGCCCGTCCAGGCGCGCTGGCTGGAGCACGACGGCACCGCCTACATCGAGTCCGCCCAGGCCTGTGGCCTGCACCTCATCCCGTCCGACCAGCGCGCGCGGACCGCCGAGACCGCCACCACCAGGGGTGTCGGCGAGCTGATCGGCTTGGCGCGGGACGCCCGCACGATCGTGGTCGGCCTGGGCGGCTCGGGCACCACGGACGGGGGCGAGGGCCTGCGGGAGACGGTCGGGCACGTCACCGCCCGCCTTGTCGCCGCGGCCGACGTCGAGAACGTGCTGTTGGGCCCGAACGGCGCCGCGCACACGTTCGGCCCGCAGAAGGGCGCGTCACCGGAAGCGGTGGAACGCCTGGAGGCACGGCTGGCCGCGATGGACGAGCTGGCCGACGTGCGGGACCGGCCCGGCGCGGGTGCCGCGGGTGGTCTCGGGGCCGCGCTGATGGCCCTGGGCGCGACGGTCGAGTCCGGCGCGGGGATGGTCCGCTCGCTCACCCGGCTGGACGACGCGCTGGACCACGCCGACCTGGCCGTCACCGGTGAGGGCAGTTTCGACTGGCAGTCGCTGCGCGGGAAGCTGGTGACCGCCGTGGCACGGGGTGCGGCTGAACGCGGGTTGCCGTGCGTCGTCCTGGCCGGTCAGGTCACTGTGGGTAGGCGTGAGGCGGGCGCCGCGGGCGTGCAGGAGTCGTACGCGGTGGCCGAGCACGCGGGGTCGGTGGAGCGGAGCATGGCCGACCCGGCGGGCACGCTGGCCGACCTCGCGGCGCACGTGGCGAGTCACTGGTCACAACGCCGACCCTGACGGCTGTGCGACCATGGGGGTAGGAACAAAGCGGGTACTTCCCGTGTTGCCCGGAATAGATGCCCGCAAAGGACCTCTGAGGGAGAGCCATGACGACCGCTCAGGACGCAGTCACCACGACTCCTGACGCCCCGCCGACCCACGGTGTGACGCTGACCGACGCGGCAGCCGCGAAGGCGAAGGCGCTGCTCGACCAGGAGGGCCGCGACGACATGCACCTGCGCATCGCCGTCCAGCCCGGTGGTTGCGCGGGGCTGCGTTACCAGCTGTTCTTCGACGAGCGCTCGCTCGACGGTGACGCGCTGCGCGACTTCAACGGCATGAAGGTGGCCGTCGACCGCATGAGCGTGCCCTACGTCGAGGGCGCGGTGATCGACTTCGTCGACACGATCGAGAAGCAGGGTTTCACCATCGACAACCCGAACGCCGGCGGTTCGTGCGCCTGCGGCGACTCGTTCCACTGATCGACCGCTGGATTCGCAGCAACCACGGGAAGGGCCTTCGCCACGCGGCGAGGGCCCTTCCCGTTTGCGGTCGGACGGCAAAGGCCCCCGCCGTGGCGGGGGCCTTGTGCTGATGGGTCAGACGTACGCGTCCAGGTCCGCGACCTGCGCGTAGTTGGCGTCGTCCACCTGCCACGGCCGCGCGGTCCGCGGTTCGGGGAGGGACTTGGTCTCGCCGCGCAGCTCCCGCGGCAGGTCGGTGCAGTCCTCGATCAGCTGGTCCAGCGTGTCCGCCTCGGTGTTCCTCACAGCGCGACCGTAAGCGGGTAAATCGCTTGACAAAAGCCCTACCGGACGGTAGCCGCCCGGTAGGGCCATCTCACACGTGTGCGGCGAGCGGAGCGGGGGTCGGGACTGCCGGTCGCACGGTCACCCGGCCGACGACCAGCGCCACCGCCACGCCGAGGATGCTCGCCACGCCGCCGACGGTGCCGACCCACTGGAGGCCGAGCCCGCTGGTCAGCACCACACCGCCGAGCATCGGGCCCAGCGCCGCCGCCACGTTGAACGCGGAGATGTTCACCGAGGCGACCAGCCCGGCCGCCGAACCCGCCTGACCCATCAGGTACGTGTGGACCAGCGGACCGGCGGTGAACGCGCTGGCGCCCAGCACGAACACGCTCACCACCGCCCCCACCTTGCTCTCCAGCATCAGGCCCTGGGCGAGCAGCGCCACGCCGAGCACGGCCAGCGGGATCGGCAGGACGCGGGAGATGTTGTGCATCGGCACCTTGCCCGCGAGCGTGCTGCCGACGAGGGTCCCCAAGCCGTACACGAGCAGCACACCGGTCACCCAGCCCGGCTCGAACCCCGTCACCTCCCGCAACGCGGGCGCGACGTACGTGAACGCGGTGATCAGGCCGGTGAACGACAGGACCGTCGTGGCCAGGCCCAGCAGCACGGTCCGCCGGCCGAACGCGAACAGGCTGGCCCGCACACCGGGGTCCGGCTGGTGCGCGACCTTCGGCGTGCCGAGCACGACCCCGACGAAACCGATCGCCGTCAACGCCGCGACCAGCACGAACGACGCCCGCCAGCCGTAGTTCTGGCCGATCAGCGTGCCGAGCGGGATGCCGAGGATGGTGGACAGCGCGACACCGTTGACGACCTTGGCGATGGCCGCGGTCTGCTTCTCCGGCGGCACGGCGGCGATGGCGATCTGCGAGGCCACCGCGAAGAACAGGCCCTGGGCCAGCGCGCCGACCATGCGCGCGACCATGAGCAACGTGTAGTCGTCCGCCAGGGCGCTGGCGACGGCGGCGACGAAGGCCAACGCCATGACGGAGATCAGGAGCGTGCGGCGCGAGATGCGCCCGGTGAACACGGTGAGAACCGGACCGCCCACGGCGACCGAGACGGCGTAAGCGGTCACCAGCAGGCCTGCGGTCGGCACGTCCACACCGAGGTCCGCGGCGACCTCCGGCAGGACGCCCACGATGATGAACTCGGATGTCCCCACGGCAAAAGCGCTGAGCATCAGGATGAAGGCGATCACGGGGAAGACGCTAAAGTGTGACACTGACGTCAGGGTCAAGGTTGCGTGATCGAAGGCTCTTTACGGCGGGAGTGGGAATAAGTGCTGATCGGCGAGCTCGCGGAGAAGACCGGCGCCACGGTGCGCATGTTGCGCTACTACGACCAGCACGGACTGCTGACCCCGCAGCGCACGCAAGGCCGCTACCGCGTCTACGACGAGTCCGATGTGGAACGGGTGCGCAGCGTCCGCTGCCTCATCAGCTCCGGCCTGAACATCCGGCTGGTCCGGCTGGTGCTCGCGCACGCGTTCGACCAGGACGTCCAGCTGCCGGAGGACGAGGCGGGCTGCGTGCCGCTGCTGGAGATGCTGACCGAGGAGCTGACGTCCGTCGAGGCCAGGATCACGCAGCTGACCAGCAGCAAGGCACACCTGACCCGGCTCGTCGGCGACGTGACGCGGATCATGGCGGAGAAGTTCGGCGACCGGGCCCGGTGCCGGGACGCGGCAACGGAAGAGGCCCCCGGCACGAGTGCCGAGGGCCTCCACAGTGGACGGCGTGCCGTCAGAGCTTGACGGGGTAGTGCGGCTCCGGCACGACCGGACGGATCCGGCCCTCCACGAAGATCCCGTGCCAGATCATGAACACCAGCAGCGCCCAGATCCGCCGGCTGTGGTCGGCCACGCCCGACCGGTGCTCCTCGATGACCCGCAGCACCGCGTTCTTGTCGAGGTACTGGTCGGTCTGCGACTGGCGCACGTGCTCCACCGCCCAGTCGTGCATCTCGTCCTTCAGCCAGTGCCGGATCGGCACCGGGAAGCCCAGCTTGCGCCGGTTCAGCACGTGCGCGGGCACGATGTCGCGGATCGCCCGGCGCAGCGCGTGCTTGGTGGTCTCCTTGGTGAGCTTCAGCTCGGAGGGCACCTGCGACGCGATCCGGAACACCTCCGGGTCCAGGAACGGCACCCGCAGCTCCAGCGAGTTCGCCATGGTCACCTTGTCGGCCTTGACCAGGATGTCCCCGCGCAGCCACGTGAACAGGTCGACGTGCTGCATCCGCGTCACCGGGTCCCAGCCCTCGGACTCCCGGTACACGTGCGCCGTCACGTCCTTGTGCGACACGTCCGGGTTGTACGTGCGCAGCACCTGCTGGATCTGGTCGTCCATGAAGATCCGCGCGTTGCCGTAGTAGCGCTCCTCCAGCGTGAGCGCGCCCCGCCGCAGCAGGTCCTTGCCGCGCACGCCCTGCGGGATCTTCGTGGACACCTTGCCCATGGCCTTGCGCAGCGCGCTCGGCACCTTCTCGAACGGAGCCAGCGACAACGGCTCGCGGTAGATCGTGTAGCCGCCGAACAGCTCGTCCGCGCCCTCGCCCGACAGCACGACCTTCACGTGCTGGCGCGCCTCGCGGGCGATGAACCACAGCGGCACCAGCGCCGGGTCCGCCACCGGGTCGTCCAGGTACCAGGTGATCAGCGGCAGGGAATCCATCATCTCCTGCGCCGTCACCGCCCGGACCACGTGCTTCACGCCGATCGCGGCGGCCGACTCGGCGGCCACGTCGATCTCCGAGTAGCCCTGCCGCTCGAACCCCGTGGTGAACGTGATCAGGTCCGGGTTGTGCTCCTTGGCCAGCGCCGCGACCACGGTCGAGTCGATGCCGCCGGACAGGAACGAGCCGACCGTCACGTCCGCGCGCATGTGCTTGGCCACCGAATCGCGCAGCGCCTCGGTGATCTCGTCGTACAGCCGGTTCTCGTCCGCGTCGCCACGCACCGCGCGCGGCCGGAACGTCGCCGGGAAGTACCGCTCCACCACCGGCTTGCCGCCCGGCGTGACGGTGAACGACGTGCCGGACTCGACGCGGTGGATGCCGGTCTGCAACGACTCCGGCTCCGGCACGTACTGGAGGATCAGGTAGTGCTGGAGCGCCTTCAGGTCAACCTCGGGCGTGATGCCGATCGTCGGCGCCAGCTCCAACACGGACTTCTTCTCGCTGGAGAACGCCACCCCGCCGGGACCGACCGCGTAGTACAGCGGCTTGATGCCGAACGGGTCACGCGCGCCGAACACCACCCGGCGAGCCTTGTCCCAGATCAGGAACGCGAACATGCCGCGCAGCCGACCGACCGCGGCCGGGCCCCAGTAGTGGTAGGCCGCCACGATCGTCTCGGTGTCGCCGTCCGTGGCGAACACCGCGCCGAACTGCTTGGTCAACTCCGCGCGCAGCTCCACGTAGTTGTAGATCTCGCCGTTGAACAGGATCGCGTACCGACCCTGCTGGTCGTGCGGACCCCAGTGCAGGGGTTGGTGTGAGTGCTCGATGTCGATGATGGACAGACGGTTGAAGCCGAAGACGACCTCACCGCCCTGCCAGGTGCCGCTCTCGTCGGGGCCGCGGTGCCGCTGGCAGCGCAGTGCCCCAGCCACCGCCGAGCGCGCCCGCTGGGCCTCGATCTCGCCAGGGCAAACCAGTCCTACCAGGCCGCACACGCCGTAAACACCCTTCGTGTCGTGTGGAGAAGAGTCCAGTATGCCGGGGGGTGGGTGTGTGACCGAAACTGCACCGCACGCGTACAGCCCCCAAGGGGTGACGTGCCATGCGCTGGGCTACGCTCCCGCATGATCCGGCATGGGGCGAAATCGCACCCCTGCCTGCGAGCTTTTGAGTAGTGGTCGAAGGCAACGAGGAGGCGGCGAGCAGTGGGCCTGAAGGAGGGCACCAGGGCAGCCCGGCTGGCGAAGGTCGGCGGGCTGGTCGGCCTGGTCGGCGTCGGGGCCACGGGTTGCTCCACGGAAGAGGTGCTGCGCTTCGGTTGGCCGGTGGCCGTGACGCCGCAGGCCGAGGCGATGCGCGAGCTGTGGACCTGGTCGGTCGTCGCGGCACTCGCGGTCGGCGTGATCGTGTGGGGCCTGATCCTCTGGTCCGTGGCGTTCCACCGCAAGAAGAGCGAGGAGCTGCCCCGCCAGGTCGCCTACAACCTGCCGCTGGAGCTCGTGCTGCTGGTCGTGCCGACGATCATCGTCGCGGTGTTGTTCTACTTCACCGCGGTGACGCAGAACTACGTCACGGACAAGAGCAAGACGCCCGACGTCACGGTCGACGTGATCGCGTTCCAGTGGAACTGGGAGTTCCAGTACCCCCAGTACAAGACCGAGGCCGCGAGCCTTCCGGTGAGCACCGTCGGCTCGTCCGGCGAGATCCCGCTCCTGGTGGTGCCGCAGGGCAAGTCGATCCGGTTCAACCTGCGGTCGACCGACGTCATCCACTCGTTCTACGTGCCGGAGTTCCACTTCAAGCGGGACGTCTTCCCCGAGCCGGAGAAGAACAACCAGGACAACTCGTTCCAGATCGACCAGATCGACCGGACCGGGTCGTTCGTCGGTCGCTGCGCCGAGCTGTGCGGCGTGTACCACGCCGTGATGAACTTCGAGGTCAGGGCGCTGGAATCGGCTGATTTCGACCGGTACATCGAGTTGCGGCAGCAGACGAACCCGGCGACCGCGCAGCCGTACACGGCCGCTCAGGCGCTGACCGAGCTGGACTGCGGCGAGCTGTGCACGCCGCACGCCGTGACGACCAGGCCCTTCGACACCGACCGGACCGTCCGCGAGGCGTCCGGCGGCGGGAAGTAGGAGGACGCTGCGATGAAGGTCGAAGCACGCATTTTTGACTTGGTGATGGCGTTCTCGTTCCTGATGGCCGCCGTGTACGGCTACTGGACGTGGGCGGACACCGATCACGTCGAGCCGACCGGGACGGTGGCGCTCGCGCTGACCGGCGGGTTGGCGCTGATCGTCGGCACGTACTTCCGGTTCGTCGCCCGGCGCATCGAGGTGCGGCCCGAGGACAACGCCGACGCCGAGGTCAGCGACGGCGCCGGCGAGCTGGGCTTCTTCAGCCCGGGTAGCTACTGGCCGATCGGTCTGGCGGCGGCCGCCGCGACGGCCGGCCTGGCGCTGGCGTTCTGGCACATCTGGCTGCTGGTGATCGCGGTCGTGCTGGTGCTGATTGCCGTCGGCGGCCTGGTGTTCGAGTACCACACCGGTCCGGAACACGACTGACGCAAGGCTTTTCGCGGGGGCCACCTTTCGGGGTGGCCCCCGTTTTTTGCGTGTCAGGCCGCGTTCGAGGTCTGGTAGGTGTCCACGTACTCCTGGCCGGACAGCTCCAGGATGCGGTAGACGATCTCGTCGGTGACCGAGCGCAGCACCGGCAGGGACTCGTGCATGCCCTCGTAGCGGTCGAAGTGGAGCGGCGCGCCGAACCGGATGGTGACCGGGCTGATGCGCGGGATCTTGCGGTCCACCGGCTGCATCTTGTCGGTGCCGATGATGCCGACCGGGACGACGGGGGCGCCGGACTCCAGCGCCATCCGGGCGACACCCGTGCGACCGCGGTGCAGGCGGCCGTCCAGCGAGCGCGTGCCCTCGGGGTAGATGGCGAACGCGCCGCCCTCGGCCAGGATGCCCGTCGCGGTGTCCAGCGAGGCCCTGGCGGCCCTGCCGAGGCCGCGGCGGACGGGAACGTGACCCAGGGAGCCGAAGAAGTAGCGGGAGAGGGCTCCCTTGACGCCCTTGCCCTCGAAGTACTCCGCCTTGGCGAGGAACGAGACGCGGCGCGGGACGACCATCGGGATGACGACGCTGTCGATGAACGACAGGTGGTTCGGGGCCAGGATCACCGGACCGTCGGCGGGGACGTTCTCCAGACCTTCGACGGTCGGCCGGTAGACCAGCCGCGCCGTGGGCGCCACCACTCGCTTCATCACCGTGTAGAGCATGGTCACAGCATGACCGGCCCCCGTTACCGCGTGGTGAAAAGGTGGCAGTCATCTCCGACCTGGTGTCGGAGGTGCGCGGGTGGTGGTCGGCGGGTCGGTCAGGCGTCGGAGAGGGCGGCCATCAGCTCGGTCGAGCGCGCGGCCCACTTCAGGAGCAGGTCGCCCGCCGCGCCGGAGTCGATCGCCTCGGCGGCCCGGCCCATGGCGTTCGCGATGTCCGCGTGCAGGTCGCCCGACAGCCCGGCGTGCGTCGCCAGGGCGCCCGCCGCGTTGAGCAGCACCGCGTCCCGCACCGCACCCGGCTTCCCGGCCAGCAGTTCCCGCACGACCTCCGCGTTGACCGAAGCGTCACCGCCCTTGAGGTCCTCCGGCCGCGCCGCCGCGATACCGAGCACCGACGGATCGATCCGGTCCGTCCGCACCTCGCCACCGTCGACCACCCACACCGACGTGGTGGTGGTCGTGGTGATCTCGTCCATCCCGTCGTCACCGCGCACGACCAGCATCGTGTTGCCCCGACGCGCGAAGACACCCGCGATCAACGGCGCGAACGCCACCCGCGCGCACCCGACCAACCCGACCTTCGGCTGCGCCGGGTTCGTCAGCGGCCCGAGCAGGTTGAACGTCGTCGGGATGCCGATCTCCGCCCGGGGCGGGCCCGCGTGGCGGAAACCGGGGTGGAACACCCGGGCGAAGCAGAAGCCGACACCCAGCTCCTCCACCGTCTGCTGCACGCCCGACGGCGGCAGGTCGATGGCCACGCCCAACGCCTCCAGCACGTCCGCCGTGCCGCACTGGGACGACGCCGCGCGGTTGCCGTGCTTCACCACGGGCACGCCGGCGGCGGCCGTGACGATCGCGGCCATGGTCGAGATGTTCACCGACCCGGAGTTGTCACCGCCCGTGCCGACGATGTCCGCGGCACGTCCCTCGACGGTGAACCGGCGGGCGTGGCTGAGCATCATCGTGGCGATGCCGTCGACCTCTTCGGGCGTCTCGCCCTTCGCCCGCAGCGCCACCGCGAACGCGGCGATCTGCGCCGGGGTCGCGGCGCCGGACATCACTTGGTCCATGGCCCAGCCCGTGTCGTCCTGGGACAGGTCGACCCGGTCGATGAGCCGGTTCAGCAGCGACGGCCAGGTGCGCTCCACGGCGTCATCAGCCCCGGACGACCGGCAGGACCGTCGAGCGCAGCACCTCGGCCACGGTCTCGGCGGCGGCCAGCGGGTCGAGCGGGTGCACCAGCACCGCGTCCGCCTGCGACCACGTCGCCAGCCACCGGTCGTCCTTGCGGCGCACCGCCACGACGATCGGCGGGCAGTCGGTGATCTCGTTCTTCAGCTGCCGGGAGAGGCCCATGCCACCGGTCGGCTGCGCCTCGCCGTCCAGGATCGCCAGGTCGACACCGCCCTTGTCCATCTCGTACAGGACGTCGGCGACCGAACCCACCTCGACGTACTCGACGCGCCCCAGGTCGGGCGCCGGACGGCGGCCCACGGCAGTGATGATCGTCTCACGCACCTCGGGGCGGTGGCTGAACACCAGGATCCTGGTCGTCTGCGTGCTCATCGGCGCGGTCCTCCGGGTCGGGGTGCGAGGTGACGAAGATGTTATCCGGCCCACTCCCCGTGACTTGCAGTGCGTCCCACCCGATCCAGTCGCCGCCCAGCCGCTGCGCCAGCCCCGCCATCCGGGCCCGTTCCTGCGCGCAGTGCAACGCGTCGAGCCGCTGCACCCGCGACGCGTGCCAACGCCCGTCGAAACGCAGCTCCCAGCCGTCCTGCGCGAGCAGCTCACGCGCGCGTTCCACCTGGTCAGGCGGCAACTCGAGGTGGTGCCGCAGCACCGCGTCCTGATCCGCGCGCCACCGCGGCGACCGGGCCAGCGCGGCCGAGTCGGCCTCCGCGACGTCGAACGCCTCCACGACCACCGTCAACCCAGGTGAATCGATCTCCAGTGCGGGTACACCCCGCCGTGCGCGGCGATCACGCAACCGGCTCAACAACCCCATGACGTCCTCACCGCGCGTGTGACCCAGATGACCTGCGGACGTGCCCCGGACCCGATGGGCGTGTCGAAATCCTGCAAGCAATAATGCGTCGTGTGACAACGGCAGCGCCCTCCATCGGCCAGCGCGTGCACTCGCTGAACCGACCGAACATGGTCAGCGTCGGCACGATCGTCTGGCTGTCCAGTGAGCTCATGTTCTTCGCTGGGCTCTTCGCCATGTTCTTCACGGTGAAGGCCCAGAACGAGGGGCACTGGCCACCAGAGCCGACCCACCTGAACGTGCCTTACGCACTGTTCTTCACGATCATCCTGGTCGCATCCTCGTTCACGTGCCAGTGGGGCGTGTTCGCGGCCGAGCGGGGTGACGTGTTCGGTCTGCGTCGCTGGTACGTCGTGACGCTGATCATGGGTGCGATCTTCGTGGCCGGTCAGGCCGGGGAGTACATGACCCTCGTCAGCGAGGGCACGACCATCCCGGGCTCGGCCTACGGCACCGTGTTCTACCTGACGACCGGCTTCCACGGCCTGCACGTGATCGGTGGTCTGATCGCGTTCGGCTACCTGCTGGTCCGCACGAAGCTGAGCAAGTTCACGCCCGCGCAGGCAACCTCCGCGATCGTCGTGTCGTACTACTGGCACTTCGTCGACGTCGTCTGGATCGGCTTGTTCGCCATCATCTACATCGTGCCCTGACCAGCTCGAACCCCGAACTCACACCAGCAAGGGTTGCCGCACACATGACCACCAACACCACACGGGCCGGGAAGCGCGGCACGAAGCTGCGCAGGCGGATCTCGGGTCTGCTCGCGCTGGGCTTCGCGCTGCTGGCCGCCGGCTTCCTGTTCAGCGCCCTCGCGCCGCAGCCGCAGACCGCGCAGGCGCAGGACGACCCGGCGCAGGTGCGACTGGGCGAGCAGCTCTACAACAACGCCTGCATCACCTGCCACGGCACGAACCTGGACGGCGTCCAGGACCGCGGCCCCAGCCTCATCGGCGTGGGTGAGGCGGCCGTGTACTTCCAGGTGTCGTCCGGCCGCATGCCGATGGCGCGGCAGGAGGCGCAGGCCCTGCGCAAGCCCACCAAGTTCACGCCGGAGGAGGTGGACGCGCTCGGCGCGTTCATCCAGTCCCGCGGCGGCGGCCCGCAGACGCCCGAAGAGCGCGGCGAGGCGCTGCGCGGCGAGGACCCGGCCCGCGGTGGCGAGCTGTTCCGGCTCAACTGCGCGGCGTGCCACAACTTCACCGGTCGCGGCGGGGCGCTGTCGTCCGGCAAGTTCGCGCCCGAGCTGGACGGCGTGTCCGAAGAGCAGCTGTACACCGCGATGCTCACGGGCCCGCAGAACATGCCGAAGTTCTCCGACCGGCAGCTCACGCCGGAGGAGAAGGAAGACATCATCGCTTACATCAAGTCGGTGACCGACGGGAACAACAACCCCGGCGGCGCCCCCCTCGGCGGCCTAGGGCCGGTATCGGAGGGTCTGATCGCGTTCATCGTGGGTATCGCCGCCCTGGTCGGCGTGACCCTCTGGATCGGAGCCAAGGCATGAGCGGCGTGACGCCGAACGAGCTGCCCGACGAGGCGCAGCTCGCCGGGATGAGCCGGGACGAGCTGGTCAAGCTCGGCGCGAACATGGACGGCGTCGAGCTCGTCCACTACGAGGACCGCTGGCCGGTCAAGGGCACCCGCGCGGAGAAGCGCGCCGAGCGCCAGGTCGCCCTGTGGTTCGCCATCGCCGCGATCTCGGGCCTCGCGTTCCTGGTCGCGTTCATCTGGTGGCCGTGGAGGTACGAGGCGCCGCACTCCACCGACCACCTCCTGTACAGCCTGTACACGCCGGTCATCGGCTTCACGCTCGGCCTGTCCGTGCTGGCCCTCAGCATCGGCGCGCTGCTGTACACGAAGAAGTTCATCCCCGAGGAGCTGGCCGTCCAGCAGCGCCACGACGGCGGGTCGGGCGAGGTCGACAAGGCCACGGTCATCGCCGAGCTGGCCGACGTCGGCGCGCGCTCCACGCTGGGCCGCCGCGGGCTCATCAAGAAGACCGCGGGCCTCAGCATCGGCGTGTTGGGCCTGGGCGTCACGGCCGTGCCGCTCGGCGGTCTGATCAAGAACCCGTGGGCCGACAGCGACTCGAAGGACTCGCTGTGGCACACGGCGTGGAAGTCCGAGAACGGCGAGAAGGTCTACCTGCGCCGGCACACGGGCAACTTCCACGACGTCGCGCTGGTGCGCCCGGAGGACCTGGACGCCGGTGGTTTCGAAACGGTGTTCCCGTTCCGTGAGTCGGAGCGTGACGACGATGAAGCCCTGGTCCACGCGTTGAAGCGGTCCGACAGCCCGGTGATGCTCATCCGCCTGCGCCCGAACCAGGCGGTGGTCAAGCGCGCCGGCCAGGAGGACTTCAACTACGGCGACTTCTACGCGTACTCGAAGATCTGCACGCACCTCGGGTGCCCGACTTCGCTGTACGAGCAGCAGACCGGCTTGCTCCTCTGCCCCTGCCACCAGTCGCAGTTCGACGTCTTCCACTACGCCAAGCCGCGGTTCGGTCCGGCAACTCGTGCCCTCCCGCAGCTTCCCATCACGGTGGACGAGGACGGATACTTGATTGCCCGCAGCGACTTCATCGAGGCTGTGGGTCCGGCGTTCTGGGAGCGTAAGTCATGAGCGGCATCACGACACCCACGAAGCGGCAGGGCCTCATTTCCCGTGCCGCGGGTGGCACCGCGAAGTGGGCTGACGACCGAGTCCCCGTGGCCGGTGGCCTGCGGCGACAGCTGAACAAGGTGTTCCCGACCCACTGGTCGTTCATGCTCGGCGAGATCGCCCTGTACAGCTTCATCATCCTGCTGCTGTCGGGCACCTACCTGGCGCTGTTCTTCGACCCCTCCATGGAGGAGGTCGTCTACAACGGCAGCTTCGTGAACCTTCAGGGCATCGAGATGTCCCGGGCGTTCGAGTCGACCCTGCACATCTCGTTCGAGGTGCGCGGCGGTCTGTTCGTGCGCCAGGTGCACCACTGGGCCGCGCTGCTGTTCATGGGCGCGATCGTGGTGCACATGCTCCGGGTCTTCTTCACCGGCGCCTTCCGGCGTCCGCGTGAGATCAACTGGGTCATCGGCGTCGTGCTGTTCCTGCTGGGCGCGATCGAGGGCTTCCTCGGCTACTCGCTGCCCGACGACCTGCTGTCCGGCACGGGCCTGCGGGTGATGGCGGCGCTGCTGATCTCGTTCCCGGTGGTCGGCACGTGGATCAACTGGCTGGCGTTCGGCGGCGAGTTCCCCGGCATGGAGATCATCCCGCGGCTCTACACGCTGCACATCCTGGTGATCCCGGGCATCATCCTGGCGCTGATCGCGGTGCACGTGGGCCTGGTCTGGTTCCAGAAGCACACCCAGTTCCCAGGGGTGGGCCGCAAGGAGACCAACGTCGTCGGCGTGCGCATCATGCCGGTGTTCGCGGCCAAGGGCGGCGCGTTCTTCGCGGTGGTCATCGGCGTCACGGCGATCATGGGCGGCATCTTCCAGATCAACCCGATCTGGAACTTCGGCCCGTACAACGCGGCCCAGGTGTCGGCGGGCGTGCAGCCCGACTGGTACATGGGCTGGACCGACGGCCTGATCCGACTGTGGCCGGCGTGGGAGCTGTACCTGGGCAACTACACGGTGCCGGCGGCGTTCCTGCCGTTCCTCCTGGGCCTGCCGCTGCTGACCGGTCTCGCCGCGGTGTACCCGTGGATCGAGCGCAAGATGACCAAGGACTACGCGCACCACAACCTGTTGCAGCGTCCGCGCGACGTGCCGGTCCGGACGTCGCTGGGCGCGATGGCGATCTCGTACTTCATGGTGCTGCTGCTCTCGGGCGGCAACGACATCATCGCGATGAAGTTCGACATCTCGCTGAACGCGATGACGTGGATGGGCCGCATCGGCATGCTCCTCGTGCCGCCGCTGGCGTACTTCATCACGTACCGCATCTGCATCGGTTTGCAGCGCGCGGACCGCGAGGTGCTGGAGCACGGTGTCGAGACGGGCATCATCAAGCGCCTGCCGCACGGTGAGTTCATCGAGGTCCACCAGCCGCTCGGCCCGGTGGACGAGCACGGCCACCCGCTGCCCCTGACGTACCAGGGTGCTCCGGTGCCGAAGAAGATGAACAAGCTGGGTTCGGCCGGTCACCCGGTTCCGGGCAGCTTCCTGACGCCGGACGCGCCGGAGGAGACCGCCGCCGTGGCCCGTGCGCGGGCGGAGCGCGGTGTCTCGGCGGACGCGATCAGCGGCGAGAACAAGCCCGCGGGCGAGTTGGCCGGGAAGCCGTCCCAGCCCGAGGACTGACAGCACCACCGAAAGGGCCCCGCACCTCATCGAGGTTGCGGGGTCCTTTTGCGTCTCGCCCCTCGGATACCGAAGGGCGCCTATCGCCCACTGCCGAGTCGGGTGGCCGAACCGGGCTCAGCCGGCCGGGCACGCGAATCAGCGTTAGGCGTCCGGGCAGACGGATCAGCGTCAGGCGTTCGGGCGCGTGAATCAGGCGTCCCGGGCAGGCAAGAGCTGCCGGCCAGACGTGCCGCGGGCGCGTTCTCAGGCGTCTTCGAGGCCGATGGCGAACGCGGCGTCCGTGTCGCGCTTCGAGTACGACCGGAACGAGATGTGGGTGTCCGTGTTCAGCACACCGGGCACCTTGGAGATGTGGCCGGGCACCAGGTCGGCCAGGTCCTCGTGCCGGGCGACCTTGACCAGGGCGATCAGGTCGACGTCACCGGCGCACGAGTAGACCTCGGTGACGCCCTCGATGTCGGCGATCGCCTGCGCCGCGTCCGGAATGCTCTCGGCGGCGGCCTGGATCAGCACGATCGCGGTGATCACAGCGGTCCTCCACAAGTCGTCGGGGTATCGACCGACCACATGCTAGTGGCCCGCCACCCGATACTGGTCGCGACCGGCCTCTGCCCGCGCCACCCATTCCCGCCACGCCCCGGCGGCGAACGCGGGCGACCTCCACGGCTCCTCGCAGTACACGAGCCGGGTGCCCGGCCGGTCCATCCACCGCAGCACCACGCCGACCTCCTCGGCGGGCGCGCCGAACAGCGGACCGTCACCCGGGATCACCGTCTCGGCGGACGCCACCAGCGCGTCCACCACCGGCATCGGACGGACGCCGCGCCGCGCCACCCCCGCCGACGCCAACCGCCCGTGCCGCACCACGGCGAACTCCCACCCACCGGACCCGTCGGAACGCGCCGCCACCACCTCCGGCAGCGCGGCCAGCCCCGCCAGCCGTTGCGCCCGGTCCAAAGAGCGCACCAACGACGACATGCGGTCACGACGGTTGGCGGCGTCCTCGAAGCGGTGGGCGGCGGCGAGCGCGTCGATCTGCACGGTCAGCCCGTGCAACGGCGTCACGTCCGCCCCCGCGACCAACCGCCGGAACGCCTCGGCAGCGGGGGAGTACTCGTCCACCGACTGCCGTCCCGCGCACGGCGCCTTGCACCGGCCCAACTCCAACAGCGCGCACGGCGTGGCGGACGCGTTGCGCGCCGGGATCCGCAACGAGCACGCCCGCAGCGGCACGGCCTCCAACATCGCCTCCAGAGCCGTCTCGGCGAGCCTCCGCGACCGGAACGGCCCGAGCGCGCCGTCCCGAGCCGTGCGGACCACGGAGAGGCGCGGAAACGCCTCGTCCGTCAGCACGAGCCACCACGCCTGCCCCTGGTTCTTGGAACGCCGGTTGTAGGCGGGCTTGTGCGCGGTCAGCAGCCGCAGCTCCCGGACCTCCGCCTCCAACGAGTGCGCGCACTCCACCGCGTCCACCCGCACCGCCAGCGAGACCATCTCCCGCAGCCGCTTCCGGCCTTCACTGGCGGTGAAGTACTGCCGCACCCGCCGCCGGAGGTCGGACGCCGTGCCGACGTACAGCACCTCCTCCGACGGCCCGCGGAACAGGTAGACGCCGGGCGTGGACGGCAGGTCCGCGGCGAGCGTCCGCTTGCGCCGCTGCGCCGGCGTGACCTCGGGCAGGTAGGCGACCAGCTCCTCCAGCGAGTGCACCCCGACCGACCCGACCCGCTCCAGCAGGTGGTGCAGCACCTCGACGGTCGCCTGGGCGTCGATCAGCGCCCGGTGGTTCGGCTGCACGGCCACCCCGAACAGGTGCGCCAACGCGGACAGCCGGCAGCTCGGCGCCTCGTCCCGGCTCAGCACCCGACGGGCCAGCTTCACCGTGCAGACGACGGTCGGCTTGGGCCACGGGTACCCGTAGCGGGCGCAGGCGGCCTTGATGAAACCCACGTCGAACCCGGAGTTGTGCGCCACCAGCACAGCCCCGGCGGCGAACTCGAGGAACGCGGGCAGCACCGTGCCGAGCCGGGGCGCGCCGGTCACCATCAGCTCGGTGATCCCGGTCAGCGCCACCACCTGCGGCGGGATGCCGCGCTCGGGGTCGACCAGCGTCCCGAACTCGCCGATCACCCGACCGCCGCGCACCTTCACCGCGCCGATCTCGGTGATCGAGTCGCCGTCGGCCCGGCCGCCGGTGGTCTCCAGGTCGAACACGACGAACGTGACCTCGCGCAGCGGGGTGCCCAGTTCGTCAAACGTGAGCTGAGTAGTCATGGCGCGCGCACCGTATCCCCGGGCACCGACATATCCGGGCCCAACGGACCCGCGCGAGGTCGCGTCGAGCCCTCGACGCCGGAGGCGGCGCGGTTCAACACCGTCCGACACCTGCTTTAACCTGTACTGATGCAGGACCCGATCGCGCCGGCGGACAGTGCCGACGACCTGGGGGGCGAGGAGCCCGAGCAGGTCGTCGAGTCCACTGTGGATTGGTCTGCGCTGCCCGAGCCGTTGCGGTCGCGGCTCGCCGAGCTGAGCGCGGATGCGTTGGGGGAATTGGCGAAGGTCGACGTGCCGCAGTCCTTGCGCGCGGTGGCGCGGTTCGCGCCGACGAAGCGGGCGCGGCTGGGTGGGCCGGCGCTGCTGAGCGGGTTGAAGTCGTCCTCGAACTTCCGCGCCGCCGTGGTCGAGTGGCTCCAGCGCAACCGGCCGGCGGCGCTGGAGGTCACCTCCCCGGACCCGGTGGCGGCCGGCGCGGCGGCGGTGCTCCAAGGCGACGAGGTCGCGGGGCACTTCATCGAGCTGATCGGCAGGCGGGCCGCGGACGCGTCGCTGCGGTCCGAACGGGACCTCGCCGTGCAGCGCGCGGAACGGCTCGAAGCGGAGTTGGAGCGGCTCAAGGCGGAACGGGCCGAGGCGGGCGGCGTGGCGGACAAGATCCGCGAGGAGGCCGACGTCGAGTTGGAACGGCTCCGCAAACGGTTGCGGGAGCAGGGCGTGCGGCTGCGTGAGGCCAAGGACCGGGCCGAGTCGGCGTCGGCCGAGGTCGAACGGGTGCGGGCGGACGCGGAGTCCGAGGTGCGCCGGTTGGCCGCCGAACGGGACCGCGAGCGTGAACGCGCCGAGAACGAGCGCGCCAAGGCGCAGCGGGCCTTGGCGGACGCCGACGTGGCCCGCCAGTCCGCCAAGGAGGCCCGTCAGGCCGACGAGGTGCGGTTGGCGCTGCTCGTCGACACCCTGGACGGCGCGGTGAACGGCCTGCGCCGCGAACTGGCCCTCGGTGGCGCCGGCCCGCGGCCCGCGGACCTCGTCCGGGGTGCGAGCGCGGCGCAGGGCGTGGTCGGGCGGGTGGAGGACCCGGCGGCGTTGGACCGGTTGCTGGCGCTGCCCGCCGTTCACTTGATCGTGGACGGCTACAACGTGACCAAGACGGGCTACCCGGAGCTGTCGCTGTCCGATCAGCGGGACCGCCTGGTGCACCAGTTGGCCGTGTTGGCGGCGCGCACGGGCGCCGAGGTGACGTTGGTGTTCGACGGCGCCGGCGTGGTCGCCGTGCCGACGTCCGCGCCGCGCGGAGTCCGTGTGCTGTTCAGCGATCCGGGCGTGTTGGCGGACGACGTGATCAGGGCGTTGGTGACCGCCGAGCCGGAGGGTCGTCCGGTCGTCGTGGTGACGTCCGATCGGGCGGTGGCGGACTCCGTCCGGCGGCGGGGCGCGCACCCGGTGCCGTCCGCGGTGCTCCTGGCCCGCTTGGGCCGGGTGTGACACAGATCGTGTTTTTAACACCACCGGCGGTCACACGACCAGGTCACGGCTAGGCCGTTCGGGAGTCAACGATTTCCCGCAACGATTTCCTTGCTCTGCCAGTGGACTCCGGGGCTCACTTTTCGTAACCTAGCCGAGATCTCGCGGCGAGCATGCGGTCCATCCTGGACGGCGACGCGGGTTCACCGCCGAATCGGCCTGTCGGGGGACCGAGCCGGAACTCGATCAAGAGTACTTGTCGGGCTGCTCCATGCGTCCGATCGGCAGGCGGTTCACACGAAGGAGACACACGCGACTGTGGCGTCGCAACGACTCAAGCGCGGCCTGCGCGGGGCGATGGCGGCCACGGCGGTGGCCGCTGCCGCGGTGGGCGCACTGCCCGTACCCGCCGTAGCTCAGCCGAACACCCCCGCGAACGCCTCCGAGGCGCTGAAGAAGTACAACGAACTGGCCGAGCAGGCCACCAAGCTCAACGAAGAACTGCTGCGCGCGGAAGAGAACCGTGCCGCCAACCAGGGGAAGCTGGACGAGGCGAACGCCGCCCTCGCCCAGGCGACCCAGGCCGGCGACCAGGCGAAGGTGGACGAGGAGAACTTCCGCGTCCAGGTCGACAAGCTCACCGAGGCGTCGTTCGAGGGCGCCCGGTTCAACCAGCTGTCCGCGTTGCTGGTTTCCGACTCCCAGCAGGACTTCCTGAACCGCATGTCGGCGCTCGGCGTGCTGGCGTCGGACAACGAGGAAGCCCTCGACCGGCTCGCCGGCGCGGTCGACGCCGCCGAGGACGCGCGCCAGAAGGCCGCAGCCGCACAGGGCGCTGCCCAGGCCGCGACCGACGAGGCCGTGCGGATCGCCGAAGAGGTCAAGAAGCGCAAGGGCGAGCTGGACGGCCAGGTGGCCGAGGTCAGGACCCAGCTCAACCGGCTGACCGCCCAGGAACGCACCGTTCTGAGCAACCCGGGCGAGAAGCCCAACGTCGCCGTGCCCGCGGGCGCGGCCGGTCAGGCGCTCCAGTTCGCGCTGGACCAGATCGGCGACATGTACCAGTACGGCGCGACGGGCCCGAACGTCTGGGACTGCTCGGGTCTGACGTCGAAGGCCTACGCGGCGGCGGGTGTGGCCATTCCGCGCACCTCCGGTGGTCAGGCCGGCGCCGGTAGGTCGGTCAGCCGCGGCGAGGTCACCGCGGGCGACCTGATCATCTACAACGGCGGCATGCACGTCGGCATGGCGGTGGACAACGGTCGTGTCGTGCACGCTTCGACCGACGGCGTCCCGGTCAAGGTCGTGTCGCTCGAAGCTCCCGGCAGCATCTACGCCATGCGGCGCATCGCGGGCTGACAGCGGTCGTCCGGCAGGGCCATCCTGAACGTTGGGGTGGCCCTGCCGATGACTTTGGAGGCTCGTGAGCCGCTATCGGGTGCTGCTGGCCGCTTTGGTGGCCGTGACGTTCCTCGCCGGGCTGGGCGTTGCCGCGGTCCCGGTGAGCCCGTCCGCACCCTCGGCGTCCGCCGACACGGTTGCCTCACCTCGGGCGGACGCGATCCGGTCCCTGCTCGAACGGCGGGCGCGGGCGTTGCTGGAGCGCGACGAGACGGCGTTCACCGCCGACCTGGACCCGTTGGCCGACCCCGGGTTCCGGCAACGGCAGCGCGACCTGTTCCGCAACCTCGCCGCCGTGCCGCTGGCCGAGTGGGACTACCTCCTGGAAGGCGAGACCGACGTCTCGTCGCTCGCCCTGCCCGCCGGCGAGTCGTGGGCGCCGAACGTGCGGCTGTCCTACCGGCTGCGCGGCGTGGACGTGGAGCCCAGCAGCCAGGGCATGGCCTACCTGTTCACCAAACACGGCGGCCGGTGGTACCTCAACTCCGACACGGCTCTCGAACCGGTCGGCAAGCGCACTTGGCGCGGGCCGTGGGACTTCGGGCCGTGTCAGGTGCTCACCGGCACCGGCGGGTTCGTGCTGAGCCACCCCGGCGGTGAGGCGCTGGCCGCGCGGGTGCTCGCCGAGTTGGACGGCGCGGTGACGGCCGTGACCGAGGTGTGGGGTCCGGCGTGGTCGCGTCAGGTGGCCGTGCTGATCCCCGGCAGCGTGGACGAGATGCGCGCGCTGGTCGGGCCGGGTTTCGCCACCGGGTCGATCGCGGGCGTCGCGGTGGCCGACCGGGTGGACCCCGACACGCACACCGCTCGTGGTCAACGGGTGGTGCTGAACCCGGACAGCGCGGGCGCGTTGTCGCCGTTGTCGCTGGGGGTGCTGCTGCGGCACGAGATCACGCACATCGCCGCGCGCGGTGAGACCGTGGACGGCGCGCCGATGTGGGTGCTGGAGGGTTTCGCGGACTACGTGGGGTATCGGCGCAGTGATGTGCCGCCGCGCAAGGCCGCGCCGTTGCTGGCGGCGCAGGTCCAGCGGGGGGTGCCCACCGCGTTGCCGACCGACGCCGACTTCCGCGGTGAGGCGATGGAGTTGGCGTACCAGCAGTCGTGGTCGCTGAACCTGTACCTGGCGTCCACTTTGGGCGAGCCGGGGTTGGTGCGGCTGCACCGACGGCTCGCGCGGGTCCCCGTGTCCGAAGTGGACGGCGTGTTGCTTGAGGTCACGGGGCAGGACACGGCGGGTCTGGTGCGGGGGTGGCAGGACTTCCTGCGGCAGACGTTCCCGTGAGGAGGCGGTCCCGTAACGTGGATGCGTGCGTCGGACCCTGTTGGTGACCAATGACTTCCCGCCCCGGCCCGGCGGCATCCAGGCCTACCTGCACGCGTTGGCCGTGCGGCTGCCCGAGTTGGTGGTGTACGCGCCGTCGTGGGAGTCGCCTTCCGGTTCGCACCCGGCGTTCGACGCCGTGCAGCCGTTCGAGGTGGTGCGGCATCCGGGGACGTTGATGCTGCCCACGCCCGACGTTCTGCGGCGTGCGTCGGACATCCTGCGTGGAGCGCGCTGTGACGCCGTGTGGTTCGGGGCGGCGGCGCCGTTGGCGTTGATGGCGTCCCGGCTGCGGGCGGCGGGTGCTTCGCGGGTGGTGGCGTCGACGCACGGGCACGAGGTCGGGTGGTCGATGCTGCCGGGGGCGCGACAGGCGTTGCGGCGGATCGGGTCCGACGTGGACGTGGTGACGTTCGTGAGCCGGTACACGCGGTCGCGCTTCGCTGCGGCTTTCGGTCCGTTGGCGGCGTTGGAGCACTTGCCTTCGGGTGTGGACACGTCGGTCTTCAAGCCGGACGCCGCCGCTCGGGAGTCGCTTCGGGCGCGGTACGGGTTGGGTGACCGGCCGGTGGTGGTGTGCGTGTCGCGTCTCGTGCCGCGGAAGGGGCAGGACGTGCTGGTGCGGGCGTTGCCTGAGATCCGGCGGCAGGTGCCCGACGCGGCGTTGCTGCTGGTGGGTGGTGGACCGTACCGGGGGACTTTGGAGCGCCTGGCCGCTTCGGTCGGGGTGTCGGAGCACGTGGTGATGACCGGGTCCGTGCCGTGGGAAGAGCTGCCGGGGCACTACAACGCGGGTGACGTGTTCGCCATGCCGTGCCGGACGCGCGGTCGTGGGCTGGACGTCGAGGGTCTGGGCATCGTGTACCTGGAGGCGTCGGCGACCGGGCTGCCGGTCGTGGCGGGGCGTTCGGGTGGGGCGCCGGAGACCGTGCGCGACGGGGTGACCGGGCGTGTGGTGAACGGACGTGAGGTGGCGGAGGTCGCCAACGCCGTCGCTTCGCTCCTGGCCGATCCCGGCACCGCCGCCAAGATGGGCGCCGCCGGGCGTGAGTGGGTCACCGCGAGCTGGCGCTGGGACGTCCTGGCCGACCGCCTCGCCGGCTTGATCAACTCCTGAGCGTTGAATTCAGGGGTCCCGAACGTAGGACCTCTGAATTCAACGTTCGGAACGGGTGGTGGGGTCGGACAGGGCGGCGTGGACGGCGGCCAGTTCGGTCCGGGCGGAACGCTCGGTCACGCGCAGGCCCAGGTTCGCGGTGAGGGTGACGGCCTCGGTGGCCAGGGTCTCCGCCTCGGTCGGCTCGCCCAGAAGACGCCGGACGCCGGCCAGTCCGACGAGGGCACGCGCCTCACCCGGGAGGTAGCCGATCCGACGCGCCTTCGTGAGGGCCTGCTGGAACTGCTCGTCGGCGGTGCGGAGCGAGCCCAGGCCACGGTTCGCGGACGCCATCACCACCAGCACGTTCGTGGTGATCCGCTGGTCGCCGTCCTCCCGCAACTCCGTCAACGCCTGATCCGCCAACGCCAGCGCCTCGGCGTGCTCACCCAAGTCCAGCCGCACGGACGCGACGGTCTCCAACACCCGTGCGGTGGACTCGCGGCAACCCATGTCGGCCGACAGGCGCAGCGCCTCGGAGAGGTGGGTGAGCGCGCGCCGCGGCTCGCCCATCAGCTGCGACGCCACACCGAGCAACGTCAACGCGCTGATCTCACTGGCCCGCATACCGTGCTCGACGCTGATCGCCAGCGCCTCGCCGAGCAGGTCCGCCGCCTCGGCCAGCTCACCGGTCTCGATCGCCAGCACGCCCAACCCGGTCAGCACACCCGTCTCACCCGACCGCGGCGCACCGGACTCGCGCTTCAACGCCAGGCACGTCTCCAGGTCGTCGCGCGCCCCCGCCATGTCGCCGGCTTCCATCCGCACGACGCCCAGGTAGCTGCGCACGCCCGCCTCCGACGCCAGGTCACCGGACGTCCGGTGCAGGTCCACCGCCCGCGTGTAGTGCGCGATGGACGTGTTGAAGTCGCCGAGCCGCCAGTGCAACGTGGCCAGGTTCTGGTGCATCGCCGCTTCACCCGCCACGTCACGCTGCTCGTGCGCCGCGTCCATCCCGTACCGCGCCGTCGACAGCCACTCGGAGACGTGCTTGCCGATCCACAGGTACCCGCGCAGCCCGTCGGCCAGCCGCCACGACACCGCGGCCGGCCCCCGTTCCGCCGCCGAACGGATCGCCGCGGTCAGGTTCGCCCGCTCCGCGTCCAGCCACGCCCGCGCCTGCGCCGCCGTCTCGACCCGCGGCAACCGCACCGCCCGGCCGACCGTCGCGGGCAGCCGCATCAGGTCCGGGTACAGCAGCTCCGCGCAGTGGTCCACCGCACGCACGTAGAACTCCAGCACCCGAACCCGTGCCGCGCCCACGTCCGGCTCGACGTCCGCCACCTCGGCGGCGAACCGCGCCAGCTCGTCGTGGAACGCGTACCGCCCCGACCCGGAACGCACGAGCCGCGCCTTGGTCAGCTGGTCGAGCAGGGCCGCGGCCTCGTGCACCGGCAGGTCCGCCGCGTTCGCCGCCGCCTCGGTGGTGAAGTCCGGCCCCGGCACCACGCTCAGCAACGCGAACAACCGCCGTGCGGCCGGAGGAAGCGTGGCGTGCGCGAGCTCCAGCGGACCGCGATCGCGCAGCCGCTCCAGGTACCGCGACACGGAACCGCCACCGACCGCCGCCGCCGCGATGTCCAACGTCAACGGCAGGTGCCCGCACCGCCGCGCCAACTCCTCCGCCGGCTGCCCCGACCGCCGCAGCAGCGTCAGCGACTCGTGCGGCTCGAACACGTCCAGCCCCACCCGGCGGGCGCCGTCCACGGCGATCAGGCCACGCAGGTCGTCCCGGCTCGTCACCAGCACCGGGCAGCTCGCCGCGCCGGGCAGCAGGGGCCGCACCTGGTCAGGGGCGGCGGCGTTGTCCAGCACCAGCAGCATCCGCCGACCGGTCAGCAACGACCGGAACAGCGTGCTCTGCTCGTCCACGTCCACCGGGATCTGCTCCGGCGGCACGCCGAGCGCCCGCAGGAACCGGGTCAGCACCTCCACCACCGGCATCGCCGGCCCGGACGCGTAACCACGCAGGTCGACGTACAGCCGCCCGTCCGGGAACCGGTCCCGCAGCCGGTGCGCCACGTGCACCGCCAACGCCGTCTTGCCGACCCCGGGCACACCGGTCAACGCCACGATCGGCACGGCGGTCCGCGGCCCGTCCGGCGCGATCAGCCGGGAGATCCGGTCCACCAGCTCGGTCCGACCGACGAACCCCGGCACGTCCGGCGGCAGCTGGTCCGGCCCCGGGTCGGTCTGTTCGGCGGGCGCGGCCAGGCTCGGGTCGCCGACCAGGATCGCCTGGTGCAGCTCGCGCAGCGCCAGCCCGGGTTCGACGCCGAGCTGATCGCCCAGCATCCGGTCGACCCGGCGGAACGCCTCCAGCGCCTCGGCCTGCCTGCTGCCCCGGTACAGCGCCACCATCAGCTGCGCCCAGAACCGCTCACGCAGCGGGTGGTCCGTGGTCAGCGATCGCAGCACCGGCACCAGCCGCTCGTGGTTGCCCAGCGCGAGTTCGACGTCGTTGCGCTCCTCGTGCACCACCAGCAGCCGTTCGGCCAGCCTCGGCACGGTTCCGTCGCGCAGCGCGTCCGACGGCACGTCCGACAGCGCCGTGCCGCGCCACAGCGCCAATGCCTGCGCGTACAGCTCGGCCGCGTCCGCCAGGTGCCCGGACTGGGCGGCCTGCCGGGCGAGGCCGGCGGTGGTGGTGAACCGGTGCACGTCCACCTGTTCCGGCGGCACGACCAACCGGTAGCCGTCCGAAGTGGTCCGGATCAGGGACGGGTCGCCGAGGAGCTGCCGCAGCCGCATGACGTAGGTCTGCAACGTGCCGCGCGTGCGGGCGGGAGGGTCGTCGCCCCACAGGAACGAGACCAGTTCGCCAATTGAGACGACCCGGCCGGCGCGCAGTGACAGCGCGGCCAGCAACGCCCGGTGCTTACCCGCGCGCACGGACACCGGTTGACCATGTATGCGCACTTCAAGGGGGCCTAGAAGGCCGAACCACGGCCCAGCGCCCATCCGTTTGCGTCCCCTCGTTCCGCCTCCCCCCGGCACAGCCTAGGACGGGCGCTGACGGCGCGAGTCACCGCCGCGTCAGCGATACGACAGCGCGCTCCTGCACTCTTGGAGATGTCCCGGTTGGGGGACCGGGACAACAAAACTTCTCGGGTCCGCGTCATGCGGATACGCGATCACTGGGGGTCGAGTGGCCCGCACCGAACAGGTGCGGGCCACTCGTCTTATCCGGTCGGAGGAGCCGAAACTCAGTTCGCGTAGATCGCTTCGATGTCCTGCTTGAAGGTGCTGGCAACCACCGAGCGGCGGAGCTTGAGGCTCGGGGTCATCTCGCCGCCGGCCTCGGTGAAGTCGACCGGCAGGATGCGGAACTTCTTGATCGCCTCCGCCTTGGACACCGACAGGTTGGCCTCGTCCACCGCGGCCTGGATCTCGCCGCGCAGCGTCTCGTCGTCCACCATCTCCGCCACGGTCGCCGACGCCGACTTCCCGTGCTGTTCCTTCCACGTCGGGAAGAACTCCGGGTCGACCGTGATCAACGCGCCGATGAACGGCTGCGCGTCGCCGACCACCATGCACTGGCTGATCAACGGGTGGGCGCGGAGGCGGTCTTCGAGGACGGCGGGCGAGACGTTCTTGCCGCCGGCCGTGACGATGATCTCCTTCTTGCGCCCGGTGATCCTGACGAAACCGTCGTCGTCCAGCTCGCCGAGGTCGCCGGAGTGGAACCAGCCGTCCTCCAGCGCCTCCGCGGTGGCCTGCTCGTTGTTCCAGTAGCTGCGGAACACGATGTCGCCCTTGATCAGGATCTCGCCGTCCTCGGCGATGCGCACCGACGTGCCGATCACCGGCCGGCCCACCGTGCCCACCCGGAACGCCGCCTTGGTGTTCACGCTGGCCGCCGCGCTGGTCTCGGTCAGGCCGTAGCCCTCCAGCACCGGCACGCCCACACCGCGGAAGAAGTGGGCCAGCCGCTCACCGAGCGGCGCGCCGCCGGACACCGCCGCGATGCACCGGCCGCCGAGCGCCGCCTGGAGCTTGCTGTAGACGAGCTTCGAGAACACCGCGTGCTTGACCTTGAGCCCGAGGCCCGCGCCGCCGGTGTCCTGCGCCTGGCTGTACTGCACCGCGGTCGCCTCGGCGGCGTCGAAGATCTTGCCCTTGCCCGCCGCGTGCGCCTTCTGCTTCGCGCCGTTGTAGACCTTCTCGAACACGCGAGGCACGGCCACGACGAACGTCGGCCGGAACGACTGGAGGTCCGGCACCAGGTTCTTCACGTCCCAGGTGTGGCCCATGGTGACCCGCGTGTAGACGCCCGTCACCGACAGGGCGCGGGCCAGGATGTGGGCCAGCGGCAGGAACAGCAGCAGCGAGTTGCCCGCCCGCATGAGCTCCGGGAACGCCGCGAGCCCGCCGCGCACCTCGGCCAGCAGATTGCGGTGGGTCAGCTCGCAGCCCTTCGGGCGGCCGGTGGTGCCGGAGGTGTAGACGATCGTCGCGGTGTCGTCCGCGCTGACCTCCTTGCGCCGGGCCCGCGCGTCGTCGTCGGACACCGTGGCGCCCAACGCGGTCAGCTCGTCGATCGCGCCCGCCGCGTCACCGGAGGGGCCGTCGATCTGCCACACGTGCCGCACCTCGGGCAGGCCGGACACCACCGAGTCCACCGTCGCGCGGTGGTCGGAGGTCTCCACGAACACGGCCTTGGCCGAGGAGTCGGACAGGATCCACTCGACCTGCTCCGCGGAGGAGGTCTCGTAGATCGGGACCACGATCCCGCCCGCGTGCCAGATGGCGAAGTCGAGAAGGGTCCACTCGTAGCGGGTCTTGGACATCAGCCCGACCCTGTCGCCGACCTGGATACCCGCCGCGACCATGCCCTTGGCCACGGCCAGCACCTGGGCGGCGAAATCACGGGCGGTGACGTCCACCCATGTCCCGTCCACGCGGCGGCGGAAGCTGACGGCGTTGCCGAAGCGCTCCGCGTTCGCCCACACCATGTCGGTGAGGTTCTCCTCGGCAGCCACAGTGGCGGTGGCGGGGACGCTGAACTCGCGCACGTCGACCTCCGGACGATTCGTTTGTTACCGGTGGGGAAACTTAGCCTGTGATTCCGGCGATACACCAGGCTGGTGGGCACTTCCGTAACCGTGTCGTGGCACTCTTCCCATCCGTGCCCAGTGTCGACGTCGTGGACGAGACGTTCCTCGCAGTGCCTCCGGACGTGGTTGCCGCCGCCTTCGCGCCGCCCGCGGCATGGGCGGCATTCTGGCCCGACCTGACCCTCGACGTCTACGCCGATCGGGGGACCGAGGGCTTCCGCTGGACGGTGGCGGGCGCGCTGGTCGGAACGATGGAGGTGTGGCTGGAGCCCATCATGGACGGCACCCTGTTGCACTACTTCCTCCGTGCCGACCTGCCTGGGGACGCCTCTGACCAGCGGGTACGGCGTGAAGTGCGCCGCCGTCAGCTGGCCGCCAAAGAGGTCTCGCTCGGCCTGAAAGTGATCTTGGAGGAGGGTCGGCCGCCCGGAGTCCCACCCCTTCTGCCGTAGATTTGGGTCTTGTGCGGGTTCACGTCGTCTCGGACGTCCACGGCAACGCGGAGGCACTGGCCCGCGCCGGGGACGGTGCCGACGCGCTGGTGGTGCTGGGTGACCTGGTCGATTTCGTCGACTACTACGACCACGGCAAGGGCATCCTGGGCCGGGTGTTCGGCGCGGAGAAGGTCGAGGTGTTCGCCCGGCTGCGGCGCGGCAGGCTCGGCGCCGAGACGGTCCGCTACATGCGGTCGCTCTGGGAGAGCCTGGACAACGCCGCGGACGTCGTCCAAGAGGCGATCGTCGAGCAGTACACCGAGCTGTTCGGCGCGATGAGCGCGCCCACCTACGCCACGCCGGGCAACGTGGACAGCCCTGAGCTGTGGCCGAGGTTCGCCCGCGACGGCGTGCACATCCTGGACGGACAGGCCGTCGACATCGGCGGGCTGCGGTTCGGCTTCGCGGGCGGCGCGCTGCTGCACCCCGGTTTCGTGCCGAACCGGCGCGGTCCGTGGCGGCCCTACTTGCGCACCGAGGACGAGTTCGGCGCGGCGTTGGCGGGGCTGGGCGAGGTCGACGTCCTGTGCACCCACGTGCCGCCCGCGGTGGCCGAGCTGACCTACGATGTGGTCGCCCGCCGGCCGGAGCTGGGCTCCACGTCGCTGCTGAAGGTGATCGAGCGCGACCGGCCGCGGTGGTCCGTCTTCGGGCACGTGCACCAGCCCATGGCGCGCAGGGTGCGGGTCGGCTGGACCGAGTGCGTCAACGTCGGCCACTTCCAGCGCAGCGGCACGCCCCACGTCCTGCGTTGGTGAGCAGAACTACCGGGTAGCCTCCCGGACATGGCCGACGAGTCCACCCAGTCCATCGTCATCGACGCGACGCCCGAGGAGATCGTGGCGGTCATCGCCGACTTCGACGCCTACCCCCAGTGGGCCAACGGCGTGAAGCGCACCGAGGTGCTGGAGACCGGGGCGGACGGCCGCGCGGCCCAGGTCAGGTTCAACATCGACCAGGGCCCGATCAAGGACGAGTACGTGCTCGCGTACGACGAGTGGTCCACGAAGAAGATCTCGTGGCACCTGGTCAAGGGCCAGATGCAGAAGTCGCAGGAGGGCAGCTACGCGCTGACCCCCAAGGGCGGCTCGACCGAGGTCACCTACACCCTCTCGGTGCAGCTGATCGTGCCGATGATCGGCCTGTTCCGCCGCAAAGCCGAGAAGATGATCATGGACACCGCGCTCAAGGAGCTCAAGCGGCGGGTGGAAAACGCTGGATGAGCGCCCGCCTGCTGCTCTTCACCGGTAAGGGCGGGGTCGGCAAGACGACCTTGGCCGCCGCCACCGCCGCCGCGCTCGCCGCCGGTGGCCGCAAGGCGCTGGTCGTGTCCACCGATCCGGCGCACTCGCTCGGCGACGCGCTGGGCGTGCCGCTGTCCGGTCACGTCACCGAGGTCGAGGGCAGCCTGCACGCGGCCCAGATCGACCCGCGCGCGCTCGTCGACGACGCTTGGCGCGATCTTCGCGGACACCTCCGGACCGTGCTCGCGGGTGCGGGCGTGGACGAGTTGGACGCCGAGGAGCTGACCGTCCTGCCCGGCGTCGAGGAGCTGCTGGCGTTGTCCGAGGTGCGCCGGCTGGCGAGCGGCGGACCGTGGGACGTGGTGGTCGTGGACTGCGGTCCGACCGCCGAGACGTTGCGCCTGCTGGCGTTGCCCGAGGCGTTCGCCTCCTACCTGGAACGGCTGTTCCCGACCCACCGGCGGGTGGTGCGCGGGCTGCTGGCCGGTGTCGCGGGCAGCGGCACGGCGGAGAAGTGGGACGCCACCGCCGACGCGCTCGGCAGGTTGGCGGAGGACCTCGACCAGCTGCGTGGCCTGCTGACGGCGCCGTCGACCAGCGTGCGGCTCGTGCTGACCCCCGAACGGGTGGTCGCGGCGGAGACCAGGCGGACCGTGACGGCGCTGGCGCTGCAGGGCATCCGGGTGGACGGCGTGGTGGCGAACCGGGTCGTGCCGGATCCGGGCGCGGACAGCGGTCCGGCGGCCGAGTGGCTGCGCACGCGGCGGACCGAGCAGGACGCGGTGCTCGCCGAACTGGCCGACCTCGGGTCCGTGCGCACGGTGGAGCACCGGGCCGCCGAACCCGTCGGCACGACCGCGTTGCTGGACGTCGCCGAAGGCCTCTACCAGGGGCGGGACCCGCTGGAGGGCTCCGCCGCCGCCGAGCCGCTGCTGGAAGTGGTGCGCTCCGGCGAGCTGGAGTACACGCTGCGCGTCGCGCTGCCGGTCGGCGACTCTTCGCTCGACCTGGCGCGGGTGGGCGACGACTTGGCCGTCACCGTGGACGGCAGGCGCCGGCTCATCGCGCTGCCGTCGCTGCTCAAGCGCTGCGTGGTGACCGGCGCGGAGCTGGACGACACCGGGTTGGCGGTGCGGTTCGCACCCGACCCCGATCTGTGGATGCGGTGAGGCACGTGGACTCGAAGCTGGCCGAGGAGCTGCGGCTGCTGCTGGACGCCGCCGCCGAGCGGGCGCAGCCGTGGCTGCACCGGATGGCCGCCGAGGGCGAGCACGACACCCGGAGCTGCGGCTGGTGCCCGTTGTGCAACGCGGTGGCGTTGGCCCGCGGTGACCGGTCGGAGCTGGCCGCGAAGGCCGCCGAGCACGTGGCCGGGCTGATCACGGTGCTGCGGGCGGCGTTGGCCGAGCCCGTGCCGCCGCCCGCCGATTCGGGGGAAGAGGAGCGGAAGCCGCGCGTCCAGCACATTCCCGTGGTCCGGCGGGGCAAGGGGTCGCAGTGCTGACTGTCGGCGTCGACGTCGGCGGGACGAGCGTGCGCGCGGGTGTGGTCGACGGCGACGGCGCGGTCCTCGACACGGCGCGTGCGGCCACTCCCAGCGGTGAAGAGGCGCTGGAGGAGGCGATCGGCGCGGCCGTCGCCGAGTTGGCGGCCCGGCACGACGTGGCCGCGGTCGGCCTGGCGGTGGCGGGGTTCGTCGCGTCGGACCGGATGACCGTGCGGTTCGCGCCGCACCTCGCGTGGCGGCAGGCGCCGGTGGCGGAGCGGATCTCGAAGCGCGTCGGCATGCCGGTGGTGCTGGAGCACGACGCGAACGCCGCCGCGTTGGCCGAGTACCGGTTCGGCGCGGCGCGTGGGGCGAAGATCGCCGCCCTGGTGGCGATCGGCACCGGGATCGGCGGGGCGCTGTTGATCGACGGCCAGGTGTTCCGCGGCGCGTACGGCGTCGCGCCCGAGCTTGGTCACCTGCGGCTGGTGCCGGACGGTCGGCCGTGCCCGTGTGGCAAGAACGGCTGCTGGGAGCGGTATTGCAGCGGCACGGCGTTGAGCACGACGGCGGTGGAGCTGCTGGCCCGTCACCCCGGCATGTCGACGGTGCTGGCGCGTGAGGCGTTGGGCGATTCGCGGGCGGTGACCGGGCGGCGGGTGGCGGGCGCGGCGCGGGACGGCGACCCGTTGGCGCAACGTGCGATGGCCGACCTGGCGCGGTGGCTGGGGGAGGGGTTGGCGCTGGTCGCGGACGTGTACGACCCCGAGGTCGTGGTGATCGGCGGTGGCGTGTCGGAGTCCGCGCCACTGTTCCTGGACGACGCGCGGGAGCACTACGCGGCCGTGGTGACCGGGGCCGGGCACCGGCCGTTGGCGCGCATCCGGACCGCCCAGCTCGGTGACGACGCGGGCATCGTCGGGGTGGCCGCGCTGGCGCGTGACGTGGCCGGCCACACGGCGCGCAACGGGCGACCCCGGTGACCGCAATGGGCCACTTGACGGCTCGCTCCGCGTAGCATCGCGGCATGCGCACCTCCGGCGCCGTGGCAGCCTCCCGGAGAACGGGGCCGCACGTTTGCGGGCTCCCGGGTGATCCGGCGGTGTCCCGATGACTGTGCGGCTGGGTGTTCGGACGGGTGCGGCGCGTGGTCACGCCGGCTACTTCCACGAGACCGCGTTCTACGGCAGTGACGAGGGCTTCCGGTCGCTCGTGGCGCCGTTCGTCGACGGCGGGGTGGCGGCCGGCGAGCCGGTCGTGGTGGCGTGCCACCCGGTCAACGAGCGGCTGCTCCGGGACGCCGTGGCCGACGTTTCCGGGGTCGTCTTCCTGCCGGGCTCGGACCAGTACGAGCGGCCGACCGAGGCGATCCTGGCCTACCGGAAGCTGTTCGCCGAGTACGAGGGCGTGGCGCAGATCCGGGTGGTGGGCGATGTGCCGCACCCCGGCGTCGGCGTGCGGTGGGACTGGTGGTCGCGGTACGAGGCGGCGGTGAACGAGGTGTTCGCCGACCTGCCGTTGTGGGGGCTGTGCCCGTACGACCTGCGCACGACGCCGGCTCCCGTGCTGGTGGACGTCCTGCGCTCGCACCCGCGCGTGATCGGCCCGGACGGCAGGCACCAGCCGAACCCGCGCCACTCGCCCTGGACGTTGCCGCCGACCGTGCCGACCGCGCTCGAAGCCGATCCGCCGGTGGTCGAGCTGACCGATCCGGTGCCCGCGGAGGCGCGGCGTGCGGTGACCACGGCCTGCGCCGCGACCCGTTTGAGCCGGGACGACGTGGACGACATCGTGTACGCGGCGAGCGAGGCCGTCACCAACGCGCTGTCCCACGGCAAGCCGCCGGTGACGTTGCGCGCGTGGACCGCCCCGACCCGCGTCCTGGTCGCCATCACCGACCGCGGCAACGGCCCACCGTCCCCGACCGCCGGCCTGATCCCCGCCAACCACAGCTCGACCGCCGGCGTGGGCCTCTGGCTGACCCACCGCACGTGCCGCGACGTGACCATGACCCGTGACGCCAACGGCTACACCATCCGCCTAACCGCCGGCCCCTGACCCCCGCGCGCGTCAACCCCCACCCCCGCGTGAGTCCTACGTTCAGAACGCGCGAGTCGTACGTTCAGGACCACCGTGTCCTACGTTCAGGACCCCCGAGTTCAACGCTCAGAACAAACGATCTTGTTCTGAGCGTTGAACTCGGGGGTCGCGAACGTAGGACTCACGGGTCCTGAACGTAGGACTCACGGGGTCTGGAGGTTCGACACGCGGGGCCTGAGTGTTCGACTCGCGCGGAGTCAGAGGACGGCGCCGTCGTCCCAGCCGGAGTCCGGTGGCGGGCCGCTGCGCATCCGGAGGACCAGCCACCCGGCGCCCGAGCACATCACGATCAACGCCAGCGGCGTCCCGATGGTGCCGGTCAAGCCGAACAGGCCCGGCGCGAGCAGCAGCACGACACCCAGCACGATCAGCGCCAACGCCGCGATCGTCCCCCGCCGCAACGCGGGCAACGGCGGCGGGTCCGGCGGCACGTAGTGGTCGTTCGGATCGTCCGAGTCGACGTCACCACCGGGCACGCCGTCAGGCCCGTCCTCCATCGTGGCCACGGCCGGCTGGCCCTCGGGTCGCATCGGACGGACGGGCTCAGCCTCGTCGCCTTCGTCCGGCTCGACCTCGTCGGAGACGGAGTCGGAGTCAGAGCCCGAGTCGGAGTCGGGCCACGTCCGCGTGCCCACGCCTTCGCGTTCCAGGCCCGCCACGATCTCGGCGAAGGTCGCGTCCACGTCCTCCGGACCGTCGGTCGGGTCGCGTCGGGAGTTCATCGGCGTGCTCCAGCCCTCCGGGTCGTGAAGGCCAACCCTCTGCCAGGTTCCATCGTCCCACGAGCCCGTTGTGTTGCGGATTACGGCAGCCGGTGGACCTTGGGACCGTACCGCCTTCGCGTGCGTGTTCGTTGTGTGTTGTGCCATCGGCTCCGTAGGCTGACGGCGGGGATCAAGCTCGTCGAGGAGGCGCTCCCAGCGGTGCTCTACTGGTTGATGAAACACATCTTTCTCGGGCCGCTCCTGAACCTGTTCTTCCGACCCCGGATCATCGAGGGCGCGGAGAACATCCCGAAGGACGGTGGCGCGATCCTGGCGAGCAATCACCTCGCGGTCTCCGACTCGTTCTTCCTGCCGTTGAAGCTGTCCCGCCGGGTCACCTTCCCCGCCAAGATCGAGTACTTCACCGGCAAGGGCCTCAAGGGCGCGCTGCAACGCTGGTTCTTCTACGGCGTCGGCCAGGTCCCGATCGACCGGTCCAGCGCGTCGGCCGCCCAGGGCGCGCTCGACACCGGTGTGCGGATCGTGCGCGAGGGCAAGCTGCTGGGCATCTACCCCGAGGGCACCCGCTCACCCGACGGCCGGCTGTACAAGGGCAAGGTCGGCGTGGCCTGGATCGCGCTGGAGTCCGGCGCGCCCGTGATCCCGATCGCGATGTTCGGCACGGACAAGGCCAACCCCATCGGCTCGCGGATGTGGAAGCCGTACCCGATCCGGATCAAGATCGGCAAGCCGCTGGACTTCTCCCGGTACGCGGGCCTGTCCGGCGACCGGTTCGTGCTGCGGTCCATCACCGACGAGATCATGTACGCCCTGATGGAGCTGTCCGGCCAGGAGTACGTCGACGTGTACGCGACGAAGGCCAAGGAGGACCAGGGCGCGCCCCGACCCGCGAAAGCGGTCGATCGGCTGCCCGAGACGAAGGCGGGCTGATCCGGCACCTAGGGTGGTGGGGTGCGGTTCTTCTACGACTGTGAGTTCATCGAAGACGGGGTGACGATCGACCTCGTCTCCATCGGAGTGGTCGACGAGGAAGGCCGCGAGTTCTACGCCGTGTCCACCGAGTTCGACCCGGCCAAGGCCGGTCCGTGGGTGCGCGCCAACGTGCTCAACCAGCTGCCGTCGCCCGCCGACAAGGCGTGGCGCAGCCGTGAGCGGATCCGGAAGGACCTGCTCGACTTCCTCGGCGGGGCCAAGGCCAACCGGGACGACATCGAGCTGTGGGCGTGGTTCGCCGCGTACGACCACGTGGCGTTGGCGCAGCTCTGGGGCCCGATGCCGGCCCTGCCGCGTTGCCTGCCCAGGTTCACCCGCGACCTGCGTCAACGCTGGGAGGACGTGGGCAAGCCCTACCTTCCGCCCGCTCCCGCCGACGCGCACGACGCGTTGGCCGACGCGCGGCACAACCTGGAACGGTGGAAGGTGATAGAGACCGAGCGGCTGCGCAAGGGTTTCGCGGTCCGGTAGGTGGACCCTCGCTTGCTGCACCGATCCAGGGCGTGTCAGTCTTGGGTGACTCACGCCACGAGAGAGATTGGCTAAGCAAATGCGCATTGGTGTGCTCACCGGCGGTGGCGACTGCCCCGGCCTCAACGCGGTAATCCGCGCTGTGACCCGCAAGGGCATCGAGGCTCACGGCTGGGAGATCGTCGGGTTCCGGAACGGGTGGCAGGGGCCGATCGAGAACCTGACCAAGCCGGTCGGGCTCGGTGAAGTCGAGGACATCCTCACCAGGGGCGGCACCATCCTCGGCTCCTCGCGCACCAACCCGTACAAGGTCGAGGGCGGTGTCGACCGGATCCGCGAGAACCTCGCGGCCAACAAGGTCGACGCGCTGATCGCGATCGGCGGCGAGGACACCCTCGGCGTCGCGAAGCGCCTGACCGACGACGGCATCGGCGTCGTCGGCGTGCCGAAGACCATCGACAACGACCTGGGTGCGACCGACTACACGTTCGGCTTCGACACGGCCGTGCACATCGCCACCGAGGCGATCGACCGGCTGCGCACGACGGCCGAGTCGCACCACCGGGCGCTCGTCGTCGAGGTCATGGGCCGGCACGCGGGTTGGATCGCGCTGCACTCGGGCCTGGCCGGCGGTGCGAACGTGATCCTGGTGCCGGAGCGGCAGTTCAGCGTCGAGAAGGTCGTCGAGTGGGTCGAGCGGCGCTTCGAGCGTCAGTTCGCCCCGATCATCGTGGTCGCCGAGGGCGCCATGCCCGAGGGCGGCGCCGAGGTGCTGCACTCCGGTGAGAAGGACGCGTTCGGCCACGTTCGGCTGGGCGGCATCGGCACCTGGCTGGCCGAGGAGATCGCGGAGCGGACCGGCAAGGAGTCCCGTGCGGTCGTGCTGGGCCACGTCCAGCGCGGTGGCATCCCGACCGCCTACGACCGCGTGCTCGCCACCCGGTTCGGCCTGCACGCGGTGGACGCGGTCGCCGAGGGCGACTTCGGCGTCATGGTCGCGCTGCGCGGCACGGAGATCGTCCGCGTGAAGCTGGCGGAGGCGACGGCGGAGCTGAAGACCGTTCCGGCGCACCGTTACGCCGAGGCCGAGGTCTTCTTCGGCTGATCGACACATTTCACCGACGAGCGCCCTCGGACTCCAGGTTCGAGGGCGCTCGTCGCTGTTCGAGTCCCCTCACTTCTTGGCGTAGTCCCGCAGGCCGGTGAAGTCGAGCATCACGCACGGCTCGTCGCCGACGATCCAGGCGTCGTGGCCCGGCTCGACCATGATCGCCTCGCCCGGACCCGCTTCGCCTTCCGCACCGTCGTCCATGACGACGTGCATCCGGCCGGACAGGATGTAGCCGGTGTGGGCGGCCTGGCACGAGTCGGTGCCCGCGATCGGCTTCACGTCCTGCGACCACCGCCAGCCCGGCTCGAACTCCGCTCTGCCGACCGTGGCGTCACCGACGGTGACCAGGTCGACGTGGCCGTGCGGGAACTCCCGCACTTCCTCCGGTTCGGTGAAGCTCTTCGAGGCAAGCACAGACATCTCGATCACCTTTCGCGGTTCTCAGCCCTGCGTGACGGGGTGGATCTCGTCCGCCACGAGGCCGTGCGCCTCGCGGTGGACCCGGTGCGCCGACTCCGCGTCCGGAGCCTCGACGAGGCAGAACACCTTCCCGTCCTGCTCGTCGACCCAGTAGTTGAGGTACCGGACGCCGTACTGGTCCTGGATGCGGAGATCGGCGGAGTGGGCGTCGGCCACGTCCTTCGCACTGGCGCCCTCGGGCAGGTGGTTGTGCACGTCCATGAACAACACGGTCAGCTCCTGACTGGGGGTGGAGCGGAAACGCTAGGCGGCAGAGCGTTCCCAGACCGTTCCCGCGACTACGCACGGTTTCCCCCGGCGTTCCGGGCAGGCCGGACGTATGGTTCCGCCATGCCGGCCACCTGCGAGGTGCGCGTTCTCGGCAGGTTCTCCATCGTCGTCGAGGGCAGACCTGTCCCTGGTGACGTGTGGCGCAACCGCCGGGCGGCCGACGTGGTGAAGCTGCTGGCCGTGGCGCCGGACCACCGGTTGCACCGCGAGCAGGTGATGGACCGGCTGTGGCCCGACCTGCCGGTGGACGCGGCGGGGGCGAACCTGCGCAAGGCGGTGCACTACGCGCGGCGCGCGCTCGGGTGCGCCGACGCGATCCAGTGCGAGGGTGGGCTGCTGACGCTGTGGCCGGCCGGTGTCCTCGACGTGGACCTGGACCGGTTCGAGCGGGCCGCCGACGCCGCGCTGGTCTCGGGTGACGCCGGGTGGTGCGCGTTCGCCGCCGCCTACTACCGCGGTGACCTGCTCGCCGACGATCCCTACGAGTCGTGGGTGGTCGAGCCGCGGGAGAAGGCCAAGGACAAGTACACCGCGTTGCTGAGGGCCGCGGGCGGCTGGGCGCGGCTGCTCGAACTGGACGAGACCGACGAGGACGCGCACCGCGCGCTGATGCGGCGGCACCTGACAGCCGGCAACCGACGTGGGGCGCTGCGCCAGTTCGAACGGCTGCGTCGCGCGCTGCGGGAGCGGATCGGCGTCGGGCCGGATGCGGAGACCGTCGCGCTGTACGAGTCGGCGTTGACGGTGGACGCGGCCGAACCGCCGTCCCCGGCGCAACGGGCGGCGGTGGGGCTGGCCAACGGCCTGGTCGCGTTCGGGCGGCGCGACCTCGCCGCGGCCGAGCGGTCGGCCAGGCAGGTGCGGGTGCTCGCGCTGGACGCCGACCTGGGGCACGAGCTGGGCGAGGCGTCGACGCTGCTGGCGCTCGTCGCGCATGCCCGCGGCACGTGGCACCAGGTGTTCCGCGAGGAGTTCGCCGACTCCGTGCGGCACCCGACGCGACCGGAGGTCTACGACGCCCACCTGTGCTTCCAGGAGTTCTACCTGTACGGACCGGAGGGGCACGAGGGCGCGGAGTCGTTCGGCCGCGACCTGCTGGACATCGCGTCACGGGCGGGATCGGCGGCCGGGCGGGCGCTGGCCTACCTCCTGCTGGGCGAGTTCGCGTTGCTGTCCGGGCACGTCCACAGCGCCGTCACCACGTTGCGGGAGTCCCTGCGTGAAGCCGAACGCGCCGGGTGCGTCTCGGCCCAGTCGCTGGCGCTGGAACGCCACGCCGAGGCCGAGGTCCGGCTTGGTGACCGGGCCGCCGCCCGCGCCGACCTCGACCGCGCGCTGCCGCTGGCCGGGAGTTCCCGGATCCCGTCGCACCTGGTGATCCGCGTCCACGGGGTCCGCGTGCTCGCCGCCGACAGCCTCGGCGGCGAGCTCGGCGCGATCCGGGAAGCCGAACGGTGGCTGCACGAGGCGACGCACGTGTGCGATCCGTGCTCCATGGGGTTCCGGATCGCGGCGGCGACGGCGTGTGCGCGTGCGGGCAGCCCCAGCAGGGCCAGGACGCACCAGGCGGAGGCCGAGCGGATCAGCGGGCTGTGGCAGGGCGGTCCGTGGTCGGCCGCGCTGTGGGAGGTGCGCGCCGAGGTCCGTCGCGCCGAAGGCCGGGGCGCGCAGGCGGCGGCGCTGTTCCGCGAGGCGGCCGAGCAGTTCGCGGCGCTGGGCCGACCCCTGGAGGAGAGCAGGTGCCTGGCCGCCGCGGTCACCTGCTAGGCGGTGTTTCGCACTTCCAGAACATGCCTAGTCGTGGAACGCGCCGAGGTGGAGGTAGGCGGCGAAGGTGCCGAGCCAGTGCTCGGCGTAGTAGCCGTGGCCGAAGACGTAGGCGAGGCCGGCCTCGCGGTGGGCGTCGGCGGCGGTGCGGGCCAGGTCGGCGTAGCGGTGGGCGGCCGGTAGGGCGGCGGCGATGGAACGCCACTGCCAGGCGCGGGACAGGGCGAGGCCGACCAGGTGCGACCCGTACGCGTCACCCGGGTCGTCCACCGGCACCGGCTCGCGCAGCACCTTCCAGCGCGCCTCCTCCAGGTTCGGCAGGAACGCCTCGAACCACGCGGTGAACGCGTCGGCCGGCAGCACCCGCCGCATCAGGTCCGCCTCGGTCAGCGCGGGGGACAGGAAATCCGCCGCGTCCGGCTCGAACCCGCCGTACCCGACGTCCTCCCGGTGCCACCGCAACGCCGCCTCCACGCACGCCGCGGCCAGCTCCTCGTCACCCACAGCGCGCGCCGCGTCGAGCACAAGCCCGGTGGCGAACGCGGTGTTGCCGTGCGTGCCGGACCGGTTCGGCAGCCGCGCACCGGCCACCTTGGCGAGATACCGGTCACGCAGGACCACGCTCAACGGCCGCAGCGCCACCGCCCAGGGTGAACCCCAGGTGCGGAGTTCCGCATCGAGCACCAACAGCCACGCCCATCCGTAGGGCCGCTCCCAGAACCCGCCGCCGGGGCCGTCGAAGTACGCCGCCTCGGTCTCCGCGTGCTCCGGGGTGATCAGCGAATCCAGCACCCGACGGGCCTCCGCCGCACCCTCGACCTCGGGCCGCGACCGCAGCACCCGGACCGCCAACCAGGTCTGATGCACGCACGAGTGCCAGTCGAACGACCCGGCGAAGATCGGGTGCAGCACCCGCTGCGGCACCAGGTCGGCGTCCCCGGTGATCACGTGCGACCAGTGCGTCGGATAGTCCCGCCGGAGGTTCTCCACCGCGGTCGACAGCAGCCGGGCCGCCATGTTGTCATCCAGCCGGGTGTCGGACATGGCCCACATCATGCACAGCCGGACCCGTGCCCGTCCCGAGGTGTGGACAGCTATCTTTAACGTGTGAACTGGACCGTGGACGTGCCCGTGGACACGCTTCCCGAGCTTCCGCCCCTCCCGCCCGAGCTGCGCACGCGGCTGGACGACGCGCTGGGGCGCCCCGCCGCGCAGCAGCCGGAGTGGCCGGACGCCGAGCAGGTGCGCCGGGTGCGCGCCGTGCTGGAGAGCGTGCCGCCGATCACCGTGCCGGCCGAGATCGACCGGCTGAGCGCGAACCTGGCCGAGGTCGCCCGCGGCGAGGCGTTTCTGCTTCAGGGCGGTGACTGCGCGGAGACGTTCGCGGACAACACCGAGCCGCACATCCGCGCCAACATCCGGACCCTGCTCCAGATGGCCGTCGTGCTCACGTACGGCGCCAGCCTGCCGGTGGTGAAGATCGGCCGCATCGCGGGCCAGTACGCCAAGCCGCGCTCGTCGGGCATCGACGCGCTCGGCCTGCCGTCCTACCGCGGCGACATCGTCAACTCGTTGGTCGCCACGCCCGAGGCACGCGTGCCGGACCCGTCGCGGATGATCCGCGCCTACGCCAACGCGGGCGCGGCGATGAACCTGCTGCGCGCCATGACCACCGCGGGCATGGCCGACCTGCACAAGCTGCACGACTGGAACAAGGACTTCGTCCGCCAGTCGCCGGCGGGGGAGCGGTACGAGGCGCTGGCCGGTGAGATCGACCGCGGCCTGCGGTTCATGTCGGCGTGCGGCGTGAACGACGCGTCGCTGCACACCACCGAGATCTTCGCCTCGCACGAGGCGCTGCTGCTGGACTACGAGCGCGCGCTGCTGCGCTTGGACACCAACGGCGACAAGCCGCGGCTGTACGACCTGTCGTCCCACTTCCTGTGGATCGGCGAGCGGACCAGGCAGCTGGACGGCGCGCACATCGCGTTCGCCGAGCTGCTGTCCAACCCGATCGGCCTGAAGATCGGCCCGTCGACCACGCCTGAGATGGCGGTCGAGTACGTCGAGCGGCTCGACCCGCACAACCAGCCGGGCCGGCTCACGCTGATCAGCCGGATGGGCAACGGCAAGGTGCGCGACGTGCTCGGCCCGATCGTCGAGAAGGTCACCGCCTCCGGCCACCAGGTCATCTGGCAGTGCGACCCGATGCACGGCAACACGCACGAGGCGTCCACCGGCTACAAGACCCGGCACTTCGACCGGATCGTGGACGAGGTGCAGGGCTTCTTCGAGGTGCACCGCAGGCTCGGCACGCACCCCGGCGGCATCCACATCGAGCTGACCGGCGAGGACGTCACCGAGTGCCTGGGCGGCGCCCAGGAGATCTCGGACATCGACCTGGCCGGCCGCTACGAGACCGCCTGCGACCCGCGGCTGAACACGCAGCAGTCGCTGGAACTGGCGTTCCTGGTCGCGGAGATGCTCCGCAGCTGATCCCCGGCTGAGAAGTGGCCCCCGACTCGCGGAGTCGGGGGCCACTGTCGTTCCAGGCGACTTTCGTCCCAGGGCCCTACACGGCGATCAAAGTGATCTTGGTGTCCTTGGGGACGCGTTCCCCGGCCCGGATGGACTGGTTGACGACGCGGGCGCGGTCGCGTTCGTTGAACTGGACGTCGACCTTGAGGCCCGCCTCTTCCAGGATCTTCTTCGCTTCCTTCACCGACTTGCCCTCGACGTGCGGCACGGTCACCGAGTCCGCCGACAGCACGACGGTCACCTTCCGGTTGTTCGGGGGCATGTTCGAGCCCGCCGGCGGGTCGGTGCGCACCACCCGGCCGCCGTCGACCGCGGCGGAGAACTCGGTCGGACCCTCGACCGGCTCGAACCCGGCCGCGCTGAGCTCCGCGAACGCCTCGTCCTTCGTCTTGCCGGTCACGCTCGGCACCGGCTTGGGCTCGGAGCCCTTGCTCAGCACGATGACCACCGTCGAGCCGATCGGCACCGGCGTGCCGGGCGCGGGCTTCAGCGTCACCACCTTGCCCTTGGGCACGCGGTCGCTGAACGCGTCCTCGACGGGGTTGAGCTGCGACTTCAACCCGACCGACGCGATCTCCCGCTCGGCCGCGGCGATCTCGGAACCCGCGTTGACCTGCGGCACGACCGGCTTGCCGGCGGACACCACGATCCGCACGTGGTCACCCTGCGTGGCCTCGGTGCCGGCCGGCGGGTCGGTGCCGATCACCTGCCCGGCGGGCACGGTGTCGCTGTTCTCGGTCCCCTGGGTGGACTTGAGCGAGGCCTGGTCGAGCATCGCGATGGCCGTGGACAGCTCCTTGCCGACCAGGTCGGGCACCTTGGTGACGCGACCGACCGCGAGCCACCAACTGGTGAGCCCGACGAGGATCGCGGCCACCACCACGACGCTGATCCACGTGACGAACTGCCGCTTGCTGCGCGCCCGCATTTCTTCGTGCAGCTGCTCGGGCGTCTTCTTCTTCGGCGGTCTCTTCGTCCGCACCCGGGCCGGCGGTGGGGGCGCCGCGGGCATGGGCTCGGACGGCGGCATGATCAGGTCGGCCCGGGAGATCGCCTTGGTGCCCTGCGGGCCGGTCGACGGCGGCACCAGCGGGTTCGGCCGGTGCACGGGCACGGTCGGCTCGGCGAACGGCGCACCCGCGCCCACCCGCACCGGCTCCACCCGCAACGTCTGCTCGGCCGGGCTCGGCGGCGCGGGAACGTGCGCCGTCGGCTCCTCGGTCGGCGCCGCCGAGGGCGCCGAGGCGGGTACCGGCACGTCCACGGTGGCCAGCCCGAGCATCGCCCGCGCGGTCTCCACCTCGGACAGGAACGAGTCGGCGTCCGCGGGCCGCAGGAACGGCTCCTTGCGGGTCGCCCGGCGGACCAGTTCGGCCACCTCGGCGGGCACGTCCGGCACCGGGGGCACGTCGTCGTTCACGTGCCGGTAGGCCACGGAGATGGCGTTGTCGCCCACGTACGGCGGCGTGCCGGTCAGCATCTCGTACAGCAGCACGCCCGCCGAGTACACGTCGCTGCGCGCGTCCGTGGTGCCCGTGGTGACCTGTTCGGGTGAAAGGTAGGCGACTGTGCCCAGGATCATGGTGTCGCTGGTCACGCCCACCGTCGACATCGCCCGGACCAGACCGAAGTCGGCGACCTTGACCGTGCCGCCCGGACCGATGAGCACGTTCTCCGGCTTCACGTCCCGGTGCACGAGGTCGGCCCGGTGCGCGGCGGCCAGCGGCGAGAGGATCTTCTCGATCACGGTCAGCGCCAGCGGCACGTCCAGCTTGCCGCGTTCGGTGATCAGGTCGCGCAGCGTGCCGCCCTCGACCAGCTCCATCACCAGGAAGACCCGGTCCTCGTCCACGCCCTGGTCGTGCACCTGCACCACGCCCGGGTGGTGGAGTTTGGCGGCGGCCCGCGCCTCACGCTCGAACCGCGCGACGAACTGCGGGTCGGCGGAGAACCTGGGGTCCATGACCTTGATGGCCACGGGGCGCTCCAGGCGGGTGTCCACACCGCGGTACACGGTGGACATGCCGCCCCGCGCTACCAGGGTGCCGACCCGGTAGCGTTGTTCGAGCAGCCCGCCGATCACGTTCGTAGCCGACCTTTCCACAGCCGTGGATCGTACGGTGGGTGGTGCAGACCGATGCTGTGCGTCGGAGCATCCCACGCTTGCTTGTGGGATCCGCGTCAAACCCCGGTGAAACAGGGGGTGGCCGAAAGCCGACCCGTGGGTGTATCCCCACCACCCGGTTGGCGCAGGGCGTCGTTCACGTCGTTGTGGCATCGTGACGCAGGTGAGTGCGATTCCTGCCGCTGCGGATGTGCTGGCTCCCGACCTGGAGGTCCTGCCTCTACCCGAGGTCGCCGAGCGTCTTGACCTACCGATCAACCGTGTCCAACAGCTGCTTCGCGACGGTCAACTGCTCGCGGAGCGCCGGAACGGCATCCTCGTCGTCCCCGCCGCGTTCCTCGCTGCCGGAGGCGTTGTGAAGGGGCTGCCGGGCACCGTCACGGTGCTGCGTGATTCCGGCTTCTCGACCGAAGAGATCCTCCGGTGGCTGTTCACCGAGGATGAAACCCTCCCCGGCACGCCCATCGAGGCGTTGCGCGGCGACCGCGGCCGTGAGGTGAAGCGGCGGGCACAGGCCCTGGCTTTCTGACGAGCACAGCACCACCCACTACGACCGGCGACGTCCGGGCGGACCCGAAGCCGGGGCCGTCCGGACGCCGCGCCGCGCCCGGCCCGTGGACAAGTGCGGAGTCGGGTCGGTGACTTGATCGTTCCGCCCCGGCGGCGGCGTCGCCTGTGCCAGACTCCGGCCGTGTTCCTCCGTGTAGTCCGTATTGTGCTCATCGTCGCCGGTTTGGCGCTGCTCGGCATCAGCGCGAGCGTGTTGTCGGACACCAGTTCGACGAGCGGAAGCATCAACGCGCTGTGGGTCTGCGAGCCCGAGCGCCCGTCGTCGACCAGCGTCAAGTGCCAGATCCGCCAGGGCTCCTTCACCGGACCCGGCAGCAGCGAGGTCCTCGACTACCAGGTCTTGCTGCCGGTCGGGCTCGGGCTGATCCTCGCCGCCATCGCGATCGGGCAGTTCGAGCGGCCCAGGGAAGTCGCCGCCGCGCAGCAACCGGGTCGGCCTCCGGTCCCGTCCGGGCCGCCGCATCAAGGACCGCACCCCGGACAACAGCCTGGACCTCCCGGACAGCAGCCTGGACCTCCCGGACAGCAGCCCGGACAGCAGCAGGGGTGGGCGGGGCAGCCCGCGGGACCGCCTCAGCACTACTGACCCCGATCAGCGGCCGATGACCCTGGCCACCAGCGCGCGCCCGAACGCGGGCACGGCGACCGCCAGCCGCCGCGAGTCCGGCACCGCCACCCGCCGGTCCAGCACCTGGTAATCGGCCGCCACGATCTCGTCCAGGATCTCCCGGTACAGCGTGAGCGCGGTCCGCACGCACGGCCGTGACACGGGCCGCAGCATCGGCACCCCCACCTCGGCCTCCCGGTACTCGGCGAACGTGTGCGCGACGAAGTGCCGGAACGCCCGCCGCACCCGCTGGTCCGACTTACCGGTCCGCCGGCACCACACCAGCAGCTCGCGGTCGACGCCGTGCACCGCCAGCACGTCCTCCGGCAGGTACAGCCGACCCCGGTCCAGGTCTTCCCCCACGTCACGCAGGAAGTTCGTCAGCTGGAACGCCCGGCCGAGCGCGGCGGCGGACGGTTCTGCCTCGGCTCGCGGCACGACGGTCCCGAACACCGGCAGCAGCTGCAACCCGATCACCGCCGCCGAACCGTGGACGTACCGCTCCAGCGCGGCGAAGTCCGGGTACGACGTGACGGTCAGGTCCATCCGCATCGACGCCAGGAACTCGGTGAACAACGAGTGGTCGATCGAGTACCGGTGCGCGGTGTCCACCACGGCGGCGAGCACCGGGTGACCGGTCGCCCGCCCCGCCCACTCCTCCTCCAGCCGCGCTTCCCACAGCTTCAACTCGGCCGTCGGGTCGGCGGACTCACCGCTGTCCACGATCTCGTCGGCCCACCGGGCGAAGCCGTACAGGGCGTGCACGGCGGGCCGCTGGTCGGGCCCGAGCAGCTTCGTGGCGAGGAAGAACGTGCGGCCGTGCCGGGCGTTCAGCTCGCGGCAACGGGCGTACGCCGCGGCCAGGTCCGTCACACGTACCTGCCGGACAGCCGCAGCGGGTCGGGCTTGGTCAGCGACACGCACGCGAGCGCGGACACGGCGGCGACCATCGCCAGGTAGACCCACGCGTACAGCGCCGTGTCGCCGTTGGGGAACGTCACCAGCAGGAGGCAGGTCGAGAAGAACGCCGCCGCCTTCAGCCCGACCTCGGTCCACGGCAGCGCGGCGGCCATCACCAGCGGCCAGCTGAAGTACCAGGGCAGCGTCGCGGGGGAGAGCAGGGCCACGGCCAGCATGGTGATCGCGGCGCGGCGCACCGCCTCCGGCCCGCCGTCACGGGCGGCCCGCCACTGCCGCCACGCGATGTAGACCAGCAGCACCGAGCCGAGCCCGCGGGCGATGGTCATGAACCAGCCCGGTTCGACCCGGACGACCGCGTTGACCGCGGTGTGCGCGAAATCGCCGACCGCGCTGGGCAGCGACAGCCAGTTCACGATCGTGGAGGACGAGCTGAGCGCCGGGATCCAGCCCAGGTCCAGCCCGGACAGGAGGGTGGTCGCGGCGAACACCGAGACGAACGTGGCCACGCCGCCCGCGATGGCCTTGCCCAGCTGCGCCGTCCGCGTGCCGGGCAGCCGACGTGCCCACACCAACACCAGGAACGGCAGCGCGACCACGGCGGTGGCCTTCACCGCGAACGCCAACGTCACCACCGCTATGCCCAGCACGTGTCTGCGGTCCAGCACCAAGAGCACGCCGGCGGCCAGCAGGCCGACCATGAGCAGGTCGTTGTGCGCGCCGGCGATCAGGTGCACCAGCATCAACGGGTTCGCGGCGGCCACCCACAGCGCGATGGCGGCGCGTCCGCCGAGGTGGCGGGTGAGGCCGGTCAGCGCCCAGCACAGCAGCGCCAGGCCGATGGCGAGCACCAGCCGCATGACCACCACGCCGCCGATGACGCTGCCGCCGGTCACCCAGACGACACCTTCCGAGAGCATGAGGAACAGCGGCCCGTACGGCGCGGGCGTGTTCTGCCAGACCCAGCTCACGTTGTCCGACAGCGGGCTCTGGAGCACCGCCGGCCCGACCGAGTACGGATCCAGGCCGTTGAGGGCGAGCTGGCCCTGTGCCAGGTAGCTGTAGATGTCCTTGCTGAACAACGGCGGCGCGAACATCAGCGGCAGCGTCCAGGCGACGATCGCGGTCAGCACCGCGGTGGTGCCGACGTGCCGGTTGCGCACCATTCGGCCCAGCCGGATCCACGCCCAGACGACCATGCCGAGACCGATGTAGAGGACCGCGGTGGCCAGGTCGTGGCCGTGGCCGTACCGGATGAAGCTCAGCGTGGTGTCGGCGAGCAGCGGGTCGTGCTTGAGGATCGCGCCCGCGCCCGTGCCGCCCAGCGCGAGCAGCATGACGCCGCCGACGCCGAGCAGGATCGTCCGGATCGGGATGCCGCCGGGATCGGAGCGGTCCGGCCGGCTCGACCGACTGGCCTGCTCCGGAACCTGGGTAGCCGACGACCGCACCGGCTCGACAGGTGCGGCGCTCGATCGTGGAGAAGACGGGGTCGCGGCCATCGCGGCAACATCGTCGCACAACGGCTGGACGCGCCTGCACGAGATTGCTCAACCTGGTGACACGCTCGTAACACCCGGACGGATCCTCGCACGGCCGGGCCGCCCGGGGCAGTGGCCACATGGAGTATTCGGTCCAGGATCGGGATCGGTTCGACCTGCGTGGAGCCTGGCGGATCACCTGTCACGGGCGATAATCCAACGCATGTCCACAGCGGTCGGCGTTGACGGCTTGCGGGTGGTGCGCGGCGGTCGTGAAGTCGTGCGCGATGTCACGTTCGAGGTGCCGCGCGGGTCGGTGACCGGGCTCCTCGGGCCGAGCGGGTGCGGCAAGACGACGTTGCTGCGCGCGGTGGTCGGTGTGCAGGTGGTGGCGTCGGGCCGGGTGACCGTGCTCGGCCGGGCGGCGGGCAGCCCGGAGCTGCGCGACCGGATCGGCTACTCGACGCAGAGCCCGTCGGTGTACGCGGACCTGACCGTGGCGGAGAACCTGCGCTATTTCGCGTCGATCCTCCGTGCGCCGCGCGGTGACGTGGACCGGGTGCTCGACGAGGTCGGGCTGAAGGGCAACGCCGACCAGCTCGTGACCACGCTGTCGGGTGGCGAGAAGGGGCGGGCGAGCCTCGCGGTGGCGTTGCTGGGCAAGCCGGAGGTGATCGTCCTGGACGAGCCGACGGTGGGCCTGGACCCGGTGCTGCGCGAGGACCTGTGGCTGCTGTTCCACCGGCTGGCCGACGCGGGCGCGGCGCTGCTCGTGTCCAGTCACGTGATGGACGAGGCGGCCCGGTGCGACCGGCTGCTGCTGATGCGGGAGGGCGCGCTGCTCGCGGACGACACGCCGGACGCGTTGCGCGCGCAGACCGGGACCCAGGACCTCGAACAGGCCTTCCTGGCGCTGGTGCGGCGATGAGGGGGTGGCGGCGATGAACACCCTGGCCACCGCGAAGCGGATCCTCACGCAGCTCCGGCACGACCACCGCACCGTGGCGCTGATGGTGCTCATGCCGTCGGTCCTGCTCCTGCTGCTGCGGTACGTCTTCGACTCCGAGCAGGCGTTCAACCGGGCCGCGCCCGCGCTGCTGGGCGTCTTCCCGTTCACGATCATGTTCATCGTCACGTCGATCACCACCCTGCGCGAACGGCTCACCGCCACGCTGGAGCGGCTGATGACGATGCCGATCGGCAAGGTGGACGTGCTGCTGGGCTACGCGTTGGCGTTCGGGCTGGTGGCGGTGGTGCAGGTGGCGGTGGCGGCCACGGTCGCGCTGACCTGGCTCGGGCTGGAGATCAGCGGCTCGGTGTGGCTGCTGCTGGTGATCGCGGTGCTGGACGCGCTGCTGGGCATGGCGCTGGGCCTGTTCGCCAGCGCGTTCGCCCGCACCGAGTTCCAGGCCGTGCAGTTCATGCCCGCGATCGTGATGCCGCAGGTGCTGCTGTGCGGGCTGTTCGTGCCGCGCGACGAGATGGCGACGGTGCTGAACTGGATCTCCGACGCGCTGCCGCTGTCCTACGCGGTCGACGCGCTGACGCAGGTCACGACGTCCGACGAAGTGGACGGCACGCTGGTGCGGAACCTCGTGGTCATCGCGGGGTGTGCGCTCGTGGCCTTGCTGCTGGGCGCCGCGACCTTGCGCCGACGGACCCCGTGATCCGCTGCGCGGCGAGCCGGCCCGAGATCAGCACCGGTGGCACGCCCACGCCCGGCGTGGTGCCGCAGCCGGCCAGCACGACGTTGTCCAGCACCAGGTTGCGCGGCCGGAACGGGCCGGTCTGGGCGAACGTGTGCGCGGCGGAGAACGGCGTGCCGGCGGCCAGGCCCATCGCGGCCCAGTCGTTCGGCGTGACCAGGTGCTCGACCTGGATGGAGTCGCCGAAGCCGGTCAGCCCGCGCGCCTCCAGCACGCCGACCAGCTCGTCCCGGTAGGCGGGCCCGACGCGGTCCCAGTCGATCCGGCCGGTGCGCAGGTTCGGCGCGGGCGCCAGCACGAACATGCCCTGTCCGGGCGGCGCGGTGACCAGCAGTGACGGGTCGCTCATCAGCGTGCCGCGGCGGGTCAGCTCGTCGAACGTCCGCTCCCACGCGCGGCCGAAGAACAAGGTGTGGTGGGCCAGCTCCGGCCACGTCCGGTCCACGCCCGCGTGCAGCACGACCGCCGACGGCGACCACGTCATCGGCAGCGGACGGCGGGGGCGGTGGCCGAGCAGGCGGTACGACATCGGCAGGTCAGGGGTGAGCACGACCGCGTCGCACGGGATGCGCTCACCGTGCGAGGTGCGCACCGCGGAGACCCGGCCGCCGATGCGTTCCAGCCAGGCCACCGGGGTCTGGAGGCGCAGGTCCGCGCCCGCGTCCCGGGCGGCTGCCGCCAACGCGTCCGGCAGCGCCCGCATCCCGCCCTGCGGGTAGTGGACGCCCGCGATGGTGTCCATGTACGCGATGACGCCGTACGCGGCGAGGGCCTTGCGCGGCGGCACGCCCGCGTACAGCGACTGGAACGAGAACACCCGCTGCAGCCGCTCGTCGCGCACGAACCGCGCCACCGACGGCCCGAGCCGGGCGAACCCGCGCAACGCGGCCAGCTTCGCCAACTGGGGCGTGACCAGGGAAAACGGCGAGTCGAAGTTCGCGCCGATGAACGTGTCGCGCTCCACCCGGTACAGCTCGGTCAGCCAGCGGCGCAGCGCCCGGTACCCCTCGGCCTCGCGCGGACCGGCGAACCGGCGCACCTCGGCCTCCATCGCCTCGGCGTCCGCGAGCACGTCCAGCGTGCTGCCGTCGGCGAACCGGGCCCGGTAGGCGGGCTCCACGGGACGCAGGTCCAGCCGGTCGCGCAGCGACTCGCCGACCGCGTTCAGCGCCTCGTCCACCAGCTCCGGCATGGTCAGCACGGTCGGCCCGGTGTCGAACCGGTACCCGCCCAGGTCCAGCCGTCCGGCCCGGCCGCCGGGCACGGCGTCCCGCTCGACCACGGTGACCCGGCGGCCCGCGCCGAGCAGGTGCAGCGCCGCGGACAACCCCGCGAGTCCCGCGCCGACCACGACGACGTGGTCCGTGCGGCCGGAGACCGTGCGCATGGTCAGTAGGTCCGCTTCGTGGCGCTGACCGCCAGCTCCGCCAGCCGTTCACCGGCCGGTTCGGCGATCGGCGCCTGGTCCAGGGCGCGCAGGGCCGACCCGGTCAGCTCGGCGATCCGGTCCTCGATCGCGTCCACCGCGCCGACCTCGCGCAGCCGGGCGCGCACCTCGTCCACCATGGCCACGTCCAGGTCGGGCTTGCCCAGCGCCTCGTGCAGCACGTCCGCGCCGTACTCCATCCCCAGCGCCACCAGCAGCGTCCGCTTGCCCTCGCGCAGGTCGTCGCCCGCGGGCTTGCCGGTCACCACCGGGTCGCCGAACACGCCGAGCAGGTCGTCCCGCAGCTGGAACGCCACCCCGATGTCCGTGCCGAACGAGCGCAGGCCGGCCACCAGCTCGGGTGAGCCGCCGCCGATCGCCGCGCCCATGTGCAGCGGGCGTTCCACGGTGTACGCGGCGGTCTTGAGCCGGTCGATGCGCAGAGCCGCGTCGGGCGAGCTGTCGCCGCGCGCCTGGGTGAGCACGTCGAGGAACTGGCCGGCGAGCATCTCGGTGCGCATGTCGCGCCACGGCAGGCTCAGCCGCTGGAGGGCGTCGGTGGGCAGGCCGGCGGCGAACAGCATGTCGTCCGCCCAGGCCAGCGCCACGTCGCCGATCAGCACCGACGCCGCCAGCCCGAACCGGTCGGCCTCACCCAGCCAGCCCTCGGCGCGGTGCTTGCGCGCGAACCGGACGTGCACGGTGGGCATGCCGCGGCGGGTCTCGGAGGCGTCCATCAGGTCGTCGTGCACCAGCGCGCACGCCTGGAGCAGCTCCAGCGAGCTGACCGCGGTGAGCACCGCGTCGGCCAGCTCGTCACCCGGGTCGCCGCCCGCTGCGCGCCAGCCCCACCACGCGAACGTCGGCCGGATCCGCTTGCCACCGCCGAGGACGAAATCGGACAGCGCGTCCACCGCGTCGGTGAACGTCTCCTCCATGCGCACGCCCAACGCCCGGCGGTCGGCGAGATAACCTGCCAACGCCTCGTCGACGTGCTTGGGCAGTTCTAGGTCCAACGCATGGAACGGCACCCGTCTATGGTCACCTCTGCCGCCGCCGGGTGCCCAACCGGGGGCCTTGTCCCATCACGTGAAAGGGAACTCCCACTGTCCGGACGTACCTCTAAGCTGAGCCCCATGACGTCGGTGGTCGAACGCCTGCGCGGGGATTCCCCCGTGTTCTCCGTCGAGTTCTTCCCGCCACGCGACGAGGCGGACGAGACCGTGCTCTGGCGCGCGATCCGCGAGCTGGAAGCCTTCGACCCGGCGTACGTGTCCATCACCTACGGCGCGGGCGGCTCCTCGCGTGACCGGACCATCCGCACCATCGGCCGGGTGGCGCAGGAGACGACGCTGGTGCCGATGGCGCACCTGACCGCCGTCGACCACTCGGTGGCCGAGCTGCGCAACGTGATCGGCTGGTACGCGGCGGTCGGCGTGCGCAACATCCTGGCCGTGCGCGGCGACCCGCCCGGCGACCCGAACGGCGAGTGGGTGGCCCACCCGGAGGGGCTGACGTACGCCGAAGAGCTGGTCCGGCTGTGCCGTGAGCTGGGCGACTTCTGCGTGGGCGTGGCGGCGTTCCCGTACGGGCACCCGCGGTCGGCGGATTTGGACGAGGACACCAAGTACCTGGTGCGGAAGCTGCGGGCGGGCGCCGACTTCGCGATCGCGCAGCTGTTCTTCGAGCCGGACGACTTCTTGCGCCTGCGTGACCGGGTCGCCGCCCTGGGGTGCGACGCGGACATCCTGCCGGGCCTCATGCCGTTGACCACGCCGCGGACGTTGGCCAAGACGGTGGAGCTGTCGGGCGCGCCGATGCCGGACTCGTTCGCGCGGCGGCTGAACCCGTACCTGGACGACCCCGCCGGGTTCCGCAAGGAAGGCATCGACGTGGTGACGGAGGTGGCGGAGCGGCTGCTCGCCGAGGGCGTGCCGTGCCTGCACTTCTACACGTTCAACCGGTCCAAGGCGACCCGCGAGATCGTCGGCAGACTCGGTCTGGTCCCAGCCAGGAGTGTGTGAATGGCCGCGAGGTCGCCTCGCTGAACGACCGAGGCGACCTCGCGGGCGTGTGGCTAGGCGTGCAGGTGGCGTTCGGTCGCCGAGTCGAGGGTGACGCCGAGCCGGTTCAGGCCGTTGATGCTGATGATCAACGCGAGCAGGTCGGCCAGTTCCTTCTCCGTGAACGTCGCGCTCGCGCGCTCCCACAACTCGTCGGGAACGCCGTGCTCGCCGAGCCGGGTCACCGCGTCGGTCAACTCCAGCGCGACCCGCTCGGTACCGCTGAAGAACTTCGACTCCCGCCACACCGACACGGCGAACAGCCGCTGCGGGTTCTCACCGGCCTTCATCGCGTCCGTCGTGTGCAGGTCCACGCAGAAAGCGCAGCCGTTGAGCACCGACGCCCGCAGCTGGACCAGCTCCACCAGCGTGCGGTCGACGTTCTCGGCGGCGTAGGCGGCCAGTCCGGTCATCAAGCGGTAGGCCTCGGGCGCGACCTTGGCGAATTTCATCCTCATGCCAGGTGGACGAGGCCGCCCCCGATCATGTGACAGCGCTCTACACGACCTGGCTGCGGCGGTGCGCCACCAGGGCCAGGACCAGGACGATCAGCACCGCGCCACCGGTCAGGCCGGCGACCAGCATGGTCCAGCCGAAGTACGACACCGAGTTCTCCCCGGCGTACCGGACCGTCGCGGTCAGCATCGAGGCCTGGCCGGGCTTCGGGGACCACGCGATGGTCGCGTCGTCCTCCTCTCGCCCGTTCGTGTCCACGATCTCACCCGGGAAGCTGATCTTCACCTGGATGTCCGAGCGCTCGGGCGGCACCTGCGTCAGGTCCACCGACCCGGACAACGTCACCAGGTCGCCCGACCGGCGGAAGGACAGCTGGTACCGGCTGGACGACGCGCTTGTCGCCGCCGACAGCGCCCTGACCTCCTCGAACGTCAACGCGCTGAACGACAGCTGCGTGCCGACGTAGTCGTCCACCTTGTACGGCTTGGTGCTCACCCGGCTGGCCAGCTCGTTCGGCACCTTCAACTGCGGCCCGGGGTCGTTGTCCTGGGTGGGCGGTGTGGCGGCGGTGATCTCGCCGGACACCCGGTCGTCCGAGGACAACGCCATGGCGGCGTGCAGCCGGACGCACCCCGTCAGCGAGAAGAGCGCGAGGAGGAACATCGGCAGGAGGAGCGCGGAGGCCCTGGACACGCGGCCATCCTGCCGGCAGCGGTCAAAAGTTGACCGCTGGGACACGATCGTGAGCGTGGCTAATTACCTGTTGGAGGGACATGGCCCGCAGTAACGTGCGACTCATGTCGACCTCCTCCTCCGCCGGCGTGCACGGCATCAGCAACCAGTTCGTAGCCGACTACGTGGCGGCGGACCCGCTGATCGCGACGTTCATCGGCGTGCCCGGTCACGACGACCGGCTGACCGACTACTCGCCGGAGGGTCACGCCGCCCGCAAGGAGCTGGCACAGCGCGCGCTCGCCGCCGTCAACGCGGCCGAACCCGCGGACAAGTCCGAAGCCGACGCCAAAGCCGTGTTCACGGAGCGGATCGGCCTGGAGGTCGAGCTGTACGAAGCCGGCCTGATGGAGGGCAGGCTCAACGTCATCGCCAGCCCCGTGCAGTCGATGCGCGAGGTGTTCGACCAGATGCCCACCGAGACGGCCGACGACTGGGCCGTGATCGCCAAGCGGCTCATCGCCGTGCCGGACGCGGTGGCGAACCTGCGAGCGGGCCTCGCGTACGCCGCGGACAAGAACCGGTCGGCGGCGTTGCGGCAGGTCACGCGGGTCGCCGAGCAGTGCGACACGTGGGCGGGCCGTGGCGGCCAGTCGTCGTTCTTCGCCACCCTGATCGCCGACGCACCCGCGGACGGCGCGCTGCGCACCGAGCTGGAGGCGGGCGCGAAGGCCGCCGCCGAGGCGTACGGCGACCTGGCCGCGTTCCTGCGCGACGACCTCGCGCCGAAGGCGCCGAAGAAGGACGCGGTCGGCGAGGACGTCTACCGGCTCCAGTCCCGCTACTTCACCGGCTCCCGCTTCGACCTGGCCGAGGCCTACGCGTGGGGCTGGGAGGAGTTCACCCGCATCGAGACCGAGATGAAGCAGGTGGCGGACCGGATCAAGCCGGGCGCCACGCTCGCCGAGGCCGCCGCCGCGCTGGACGCGAACCCGCGTTACCTGGTGCACGGCAAGGACGGCCTCCAGTCGTGGATGCAGGAGCTGTCCGACAAGGCGCTGCTGGACGTGCGCGGCGTGCACTTCGAGCTGCCGGACGAGCTGATGAAGCTGGAGTGCCGCATCGCGCCGCCCGGTGGTGGCGTCGGCGCGTACTACAGCGGTCCCACGCCGGACTTCACCCGACCGGGCCGCATGTGGTGGTCCGTGCCGGACGACAAGGAGGAGTTCTCCACCTGGCGCGAGGTGTCGACCGTCTACCACGAGGGCGTGCCCGGCCACCACCTCCAGATCGCCACGGCGGTCTACCAGGCGGAGAAGCTGAACGAGTTCCAGCGGCTGCTGTGCTGGGTGTCCGGCCACGGCGAGGGCTGGGCCCTGTACGCCGAGCGGCTGATGCGCGAGCTCGGCTACCTGGAGGACGACGGCGACCTGCTGGGCATGCTCGACGCGCACCTGTTCCGCGCCGCCCGCGTCATCATCGACATCGGCATGCACCTGGAGCTGGAGATCCCCCGCGGCACCGGGTTCCACGAGGGCGAGCGGTGGACGCCGGACCTGGGCCTGGAGTTCATGCTCACCCGGACCATCACCGACGCGGCGCACGTGAAGGACGAGATCGACCGCTACCTGGGCTGGCCCGGCCAGGCGCCGTCGTACAAGCTCGGCGAACGGCTGTGGCTGGCGGCCCGCGAAGACGCCCGTACCCGGCATGGTTCCGAGTTCGACCTCAAGCGTTTTCACAAGGAAGCCTTGGAGATGGGGGCCATGGGGCTGGACACTCTTCGTGAGCGGCTCGCGGAGCTCTGACCCTTTCGGGTCCGGTGACCTCACGTCGAGGTCACCGGATCGAGGGTTGGATGTGGGCGGACGAAAAACGGGGAGCGGGGGAACGATGGCCAGACGTGCGATGCGGTCCGCGCTGGGCGTGGTGCTGGCGGGCGCGCTGCTGATCGCCGGCGCCCCGGCGTCCGGGCAGGCCCAGCCGGTCGAGGACCAGACCGAGTGGCGCGTCCGGCAGGAGATCGTGGACCACGCGCTGCGCGAGGTCGGCCAGCGTGAGGGGAACGGCAACTACTACCCCGAGAAGTACTCGCAGACCGGTCAGGGCGTGCTGCGCCCGGCCGAGTGGTGCGGCGTGTTCGTCAACTGGGCGTGGACGACGGGCGGCGTGCCGGACAAGCCGTCGATGCGCCCCGCGCCGGGTGGGTCCGTGCTCGACCAGGGGCACTGGGCGACGTACTGGCAGAAGTGGGGCAAGGCGAACGGCCGGTGGAAGGACATCGGCGAGCGCGACGTGGAGCCTGGTGACGCCGTGGTGTACGGCAACTACCCGGACATGCACGCGCACGTCGGCCTGGTGGTCGAGGTCAAGTACGACCGGAGCGGGCATCAGGCGACGCACGTCCGCACCGTCGAGGGAAACTTCGGCGACCGGGTCGTCTACTCGAAGATGCGCCCGATCGAAGGGCTGAACGCGGGCAGGTACCTCCAGGCGACGGGCTTCGTCTCGCCGTTCTAGCACTTCCGTTGATCTACCCTGCGGCACGTGATCACCACGGACTGGGGCGGGGTGCGTGAACGCGTCGAGGCGCTCGCGCGACGGGACAAGGCCGACGTGCTCTTCGGCTACGGCGGCCGGGGGCACGGCCACCGGTTGCGGCTCGACGCACCGCTCTCGGAAGAGCAGCTGGATGAGGCCGAGGCGCGATTGCGGGTGACCCTGCCGGCGGACTACCGCTCGTTCCTGCTCCAGGTCGGGGCGGGCGGCGCGGGTCCGTTCTACGGGATCGGCTCGTTGGTGCGGCAGGACGACGGCTGGAGCTGGAACGGCCCGGGGCTGGAGTCCGATCTCGGCCGGCTCCACCTGCCGTTCGCGGGCGAAGACGTCATCACGGAGGCCCTGGCCGAGCACGACGGTAGGGAGCCGGTCTTGCGGGACTTCCCCGGCATCGAGGAGTTCAGCCGGGCGTTCAAGGCCTGGGACGGCGAGGGCGAAGTCCTGTTCCGCCGGATGGCCACCGGCGCGGTGCGGCTGAGCCACTTCGGCTGCGGCGCCTACTACTGGCTCGTCGTCAGCGGGTCCGAACGCGGTCACCTGTGGGTCGAGAACCGTCCGGTCGACCTCGGCTTCACCCCGCTCACCCGTCCCGAGCCGCGGGTCACCTTCACCCGGTGGTACCTCGACTGGCTGGCCGCGGCCGAAGACCAAGTAGACCGCGCGAGCCGCTGACCTCAGGTGACCGGTTTCTAGGTGACCGGCAGGGTGCGGCCCAGCACGGCGAACGGCCGGGGGTCGCCGGTGAACTGGTAGTGCCGCAGCACGTCCACGAAACCCATCCGCCGGTACAGCCGCCACGCCTTGCTCGGACCCTCCGGAGTGGACAGCAGCACCCGTGAACTGGGCACGCCGGCCAGCAGGTTCCGCAGCAGCTGCTCACCGATGCCCCGGCTCTGCGCGCGCGGCAGGACGTGGAGTTCGGTCAGCTCGAAGTAGTCGCGCATCCACTCCTCTACCGCGTTCGGCCCGGCGACCATGGTCAGCCCGTGCCGCACCTGCTCGTGCCACCACTGGCCGACCGAGCCGCGGTAGCCGTAGCCGATGCCGACCAGCTCGTCCTGCTCTCCCAACGCCACCACGCACCGCCAGCCCTCGCGCAGCATGTGCGCCAACCACATGGGCGCGCGCTGCTCGGCCGTGCCGGGCGGGTAGTCCATCGCGCTCACGTAGAGCGCGAGCGCCTCGTCCAACCGGGAGTTCAGCTCACGCGAGGACAGCGTGACGATCCGCTGCGACGGCGCGGCGGTCACCGGGCGACCTCGGCGGGTGTGCCACCGGTCAGGTCGACCAGACCCGCGTAAGTGGTGGGGTAGAGCGCGTGCGGGTGCCCGGCGGCGGCCCACACCACGTCGTGCCGCTCCAGCGCGACGTCGACGAACGTGCGGATCGGCGCGGGGTGGCCCACCGGGGAGACGCCGCCGATGACCTGGCCGGTGTGCTCACGCACGAACGCGGGGGTGGCCCGTTCGATCGAGTCGGCGCCGGCCAGCGCGGCGAGCTTGTCGGTGTCCGCCCGGTGCGCGCCGGACGTGAGCACGAGCAGTGGCGCGGCGACACCGTCGCGGACCGCGGCGAACACCAGGCTGTTCGCGATCGCGCCGACCGGCACGCCCACCGCGTCGGCCGCTTCGGCGGCGGTGCGAACGGCGTCGGCCAGCACGCGAATCCCGTTCGCCGCCTCGTGATGGCCCGCCTCGGACAGTGCGGCGGCCACCTTGCGGATGCCGGGGTGGTCGAGTGCGCTCACCTGTTCATAAGACCACGGGCGGTCGGCTTGAGGAGTTCCGGGCCGGCAGGTTACTCTGGTCTTGCTCGAACATTTGTTCGAGCAATGCCTTGGTGGTGGGGCGGGGGAAGCGCCCCACCACCAAGTGCCGCCGTCTCCCCGCGGCGGTCGTCGCTGTCCCGACGCCGCGAGGAGGCCGCGATATGACTCAGACCTTCCCCCGCCGCATTCCCCTCCCACTGCCACCGGCGTCGGCCGTGACCCTGCTCGGTCAGGCGCGCGAGTGCCTGGCCGAGGCCGAACGGGACCCGTTGCCGCACACCCGCTTCGCCACGGCCTACCTGGCCGCGATGCGGGCCGCGGCGGCCGTGCTGGCGGCCCGCGGCCGACCCCACCGGGGCCGGGCCAGGCCGACCAGCGTGTGGCTCCTGCTGTCCTCCCTCGCGCCGGAACTGCGCGAGTGGGCCGCGTTCTTCGCCGAGTGCTCGGCGACGCGCGCGGCCGTGTTGGCGGGCATCACCAGGCAGGTCACCCCGCGGGCAGCCGACGACCTGGTGCGCCAAGCGGCGCAGTTCACCGAGTTGGTCGACGAGATCATGTACGAGGACGGACTGTGAGCAGGGGACTGGTCGCCTACGACCGCCTGATCGACGTAGTGGAGCAGGAAGCCGAGCGCCTGGCGGCGTCGGCCGAAGGACAGCGCCCGGAACGCCAGGTGCCCGCGTGCCCGGGACTCAACCTCGGGGAGACGGCGAGGCACGTGGGCAGCACGTACCGGATGGTGTCGACGTGGCTGAGGGAAGGCAGCCAACCGCTGGTGTGGCAGCAGGACCCGGAGAAGGGGCAGACGCTGCCCGAGTACGTCCGGTCGGGTGTGCCGCCGTTGGTTCGGGCATTGCGGGCTCGTGAGCCGGACGACCCGTGCGAGACGTGGTGGCCCGCCGAGCGCAACCACAACTTCTGGGCGCGACGGCTGGCGCACGAGTCGACCGTGCACCGGATGGACGTCCAGTCGGCGGTCGGGCTGCCGGTGGACCCGGTGGACGACGACGTGGCCGAGGACGGTGTGGACGAGATCCTGTCGCTGTGGCTGGGACACCGGCTGGACCTCCTCGGTGTGCGCGGCACCCGGCAGGGGACCGTGGCGCTCCGTGCCGGGAACAAGGTGTGGCTCGCGACGACCGGACCGGACCCGGCCGTGGCACGGCTGGTCGACGACGAGGAAGCGGCGTCGGCGGACGGCGAGGTGACCGGCACTCCGATGCAGCTGTACCGCTGGCTGTGGGGCCGCATCCCGGACCGCGACCTGCCACCGCCGACCGGTGACCACGACGCGATCGCCCAGCTGTGGGCGTTGCTGAGGCTGGCCACCAAGTAGCCGGACCACCAAGTAGCCGGCCACCAAGTAGACGTGCGTCCGCCGCCGGGTAACCCGACCCCCCACCCGGCGGCGGGCGCACCCGACCCGCGCTCGACGGCGGGCGCACCCGACCCGCGCTCGACGGCGGGCGCACCCGACCGCACGGCCCGGTAGCTTTCCGGCGATGACCGAGTTCCGACCGCCAGGACGTGCCCGCGGTGGTGTCGTGGTGTGCCATGAGATCTGGGGCATCACGCCACCGCTGCTGACCGCGGCACGCGCCCTGGCCGCCGCCGGTTTCCTCGTCACCGTGCCGGACTTCTACGCCGGGCTGGACCGTCCGCACCCGCCGACCCACGCCCGCGCACGCCAGTGGCGTGACAGCCTCGACGTCACCGGAATCCGGCGGGTGCTGGACGAGGCGATCGACCGGCTGCGGACCGAGGGTGTGCCACGGGTCGGTGTGCTCGGGTACTCGATGGGCGGCGCCATCGCGCTGTGGGCCGCCACGGTCCCCGACATCGACGCGGCCGTCACGTTCTACGGCGGCGGCCTGCTGAAGCCGTACTGGCCGGACATGCCCGCGGGAGTCGTGCTGGCCGAACGCCTGGCCGTGCCGTGGATCGGCTTCTACGGGGCACGCGACCCGCTCACCCCGCCGGACGCGCTCCGACGACTCCAAGACGTGGTCGACGGCCGCGCCACCGTCTTCGAAGGGCTGGACCACGGCTTCGCCCTCGACCCCGCCGATCCCCGCCACGCGCCGGTTGAAGCCGCCGCCGCCTGGCAGGACACCATCGCGTTCCTCAACGGCTGACGCACGAAGTTCAGAGCGCGATCGAGGTCGCCTCACGCAGGCCGTCGGCGGTCGCCGTCTCCAGGCGGAACCGGGCGTCGCGGCCGTCGATCTCCAGCACGCCCACCGAGTTGCCGAAGTGCGGGCCGCTGAGCTTGCGCCACGCCACCGGGTCCGGCGAGATCCCGCGCCGGTCCGCCCACCACCGCAGCACCCGCGCGATCGGCCGTGACCACGCCAGCCGGAACGCGGGCCGGAACACCCACGGCGGCTCGTTGTGCACGGGCGAGCACACGAGTTGGTACACCTTCGAGGCCACCGGCGACTCGAACGCCGCCCGCGCCGCGTAACTGTGGTGCACGTCCCCGGACAGCACGCACACCGTGGCGGGCGCGTCGTCGGACCGCCCGATCCGCCCCAGCAGCCGGGCCAGCCGCTCGAACGACCCGCGGAACGCGGGCCAGTGCTCCAGGTCCCAGGCCTGCCGCACCTTCTCCCCGAGCCGCCCGCGCCACCCCGGCAGGCCCGCCATCCGCTCGTTCAGCGACTGGAAGTGGCTCAGCGCGTGCGGCATCAGCCACGGCAGCGACGAGCCGACCAGCAGGTGGTCGAAGTCGCCCTGCGCGTTCTCCTCGATCCAGCCGAACTCGCGGTCGCCCACCATCAGCCGTTGCGGCCCGGACAGGATCCGACCACCGCGGGTGTCGATCACCAGCAGCCGCACCCGGCCGAAGTCACGCCGGTAGCTCCACCGCGTCGACTTGCCACCGTCGACCTCCTTGTCGGCCTGCCCGGCGAAGTCCTCCAGCAGCCCTTGCACGTCACCGCCGCTCGCCCGGACCTTCCCGTACAGCTCGTCGCGCGCCAACTCGTCGGGGGAGAGGTTGCCCAGGTGCTGGTACACCCAGTACGACGCGAGCCCCGCCCGGATGCGCTCCGGCCACCACGGCTTGGCCGCCATCTGCTCGCGCCACGTCCGCGAGGTGTTCCAGTCGTCCCGCACGTCGTGGTCGTCGAAGATCATCGACGTCGGCGCCACGGACATCAGCCAGCGGACCTCCGGGTCGGCCCACGACTCGTGGTAAAGCTCGGCGTACTCGCGGAACGACACCACTTCGCCTGCGGGCTCGGGTCTGCGTTCCGCCAACCACCGGGTGACGCGCGGCGTCGGCTCGTCCGCGTAGACCTGATCGCCGAGCAGCACCAACGCGTCCGGCCACTTGTCCCGCGGCTGGTCCACCATCCGCGACGCGTACGCGTCCAGGGCGTCCAGCCCGAGCTTGTCCGGTTTCCCCGGCACGGGTTCGGTCTTCGCCGCCCGGCACGAGCCGAACATCAGCCGCCGCACCGGGCCGGTCCTGATGACGGGCGGCGGGTACGGCGAATCCGGCCGCGGCCACACCACCTCGTCGTCCAGCCGCACGTCGTACGGCGTGGTCGTGCCGGGCGCCAGCCCTTCGACCACGACCAGGGCGAAGTGCTGCTCGCCCACCTGGAACGTCTCGGCCCGCCCGCCCGCGACGGCGACCTCACAAGCGACGTCGGTCTCGACCCACACCGTCGCCGAAGTGGAGTCGACGTGCCGCAACACCGGACCAAGTACCAGCTCAGCCATTCGGCAGACGTTACCGTCGGGACATGGCAACGAGGTGGTGCGATGTCGTCGTGGACGCGGTCGACCCGGCGGCACTGGCCCGTTTCTGGTCGGCGTTGCTGGAGCGGCCGATCACCGGCGAGAGCGCCGACGAGGTCGACGTGGCGCTGGCCGACGGGATGGAGTTGGTGTTCGGGACGGTGCCCGAGCCGAAGTCGGTGAAGGACCGCGTGCACCTGGACCTGGCTTCCTCCTCGCCGGAGGACCAGGCGGCGATCGTGGCGCGGGCCGTCGACCTCGGGGCGAAGACCGTGGACGTCGGGCAGGGCGACGTGCCGTGGGTGGTGCTGGCCGACCCGGAGGGCAACGAGTTCTGCGTGTTGGAGCAGCGTGACGAGTACGCGCACACCGGCCCGGTGGCCGCGGTCGTGGTGGACTCGTTCGACCCGCCTGCGCAGGCGGCGTTCTGGGCCGGCGTGGTCGGGTTGCCGGTGATCGGCGAGGGTGCCGACTTCGCGTCGTTGGCGCGGGAAGCCGGGCCGTCGCTGGAGTTCGTGCGGGTGAACGAGCCGAAGGTGGTGAAGAACCGGATCCACCTGGACGTCGCGCCGCCCGCGGACGGCGACCTGCTGATCGAGGTGGCGCGGTTGGAGGCGTGGGGCGCGGTGCGGGCGGACGTGGGGCAGATCGACGTGCCGTGGGTGGTGCTGGCGGATCGTGAAGGCAACGAATTCTGCGTGCTGACACCACGTTGACCCGGCCATGATGGCGAGCGTGATGCAGCCCGCGTACTTAGAACCGCGCACGGACGTCCCCGCGGTGGACGACTGGTCCACCAAGTTGTTCCTCGACGAGGACAAGGCCTTCGCGCACGTGAACGACGCGATGGCCGTGGGGTCGCTGACGGTCGCGGTGAGCCTCGTGGTGTTCCCCGAGACCACTCCCGGCACCGTGGCGGCGGTGGTGGTGCTCGCGCTGCTGGGTCTCAACGCGGCGCTCGCAGCGCTGGTCCACCGGCACGAGCGGGCGCCGCGCCGGCGTGGACTGCTCGACCGACCGTGGCGGCGCGTTCCCGCGACGGTCGCCGCCGGCGGGACGTGGGACGAGGATCGGCTCATCCTCTTCACCGAGGACGGCACGGTCGTCCTGCGCGGTTCGCTGCCCGACGTGCCGCTCCAGGTGTTGGACCGGCAGGAGGTGTTCCTGTGCGGGCCGGACGACGAGGGCCGCGCCGTGGTTCGCGTCGCGGGCCTGTGCACCCTGTTCCCGATGCGGGTGGACGCCGAGGCCGACGAAGTGCGTCCCCGTGAACGCGAACCACACCTGATCGGCCGTCCGCTGGACGACCCGGTGGTGGCGCGGGCGTTCCGCGGCTTCCGTTGGGGCGCCCGAGCCTGGGTGTGGCCCACGGGGGCAGCGGTGATCGGCGCCGCGGTGGTGTCGCTGAGCCTGTCACCCCTGGCCCCGGCGGGTCTGGTGGTCGGCGGGCTCCTGATCGTCGCCGCAGCCATCCTGTCGCCGGGTGTGGCCCTCATCGGCGGGCTGTACCGCCAGGCGGTGGCGGCGGCCGAAGCGGCGACGAAGTGGACGCCGGTCCCCGTCACGCTCTTCCCATGGGAAGAGGAGCACGAGGTAGCCGGGCTCGCCCAGTTGCCGACCGGCACGGCGGTGGTGCGGTTCCCGCTGCCGGACCGGGACCTGATCGCGAACATCGCCGAGACGGGGACGATGTGGATGGCGGGCGAGGGCAGCGGCGTCGTCACCGTCGGCCTGCCGCGCGTGCACGCGCTCATGGTCGTGATGGTCGAGCGGGACCGCGACGTGCCGGAGGAGAACCCGCAGCCGTGGCTGCGGCGCGTCTTCGAACCGTCATGGGACGGTGTTCCGACGCTCCGCGGCTGAACGAAAAAAGTCCGGAGTCGATGTCGGATCGGGGCAGAGGCGTTCGTAGTAGGGGTGAGAGGCCGCCCACGAGGGGCGCCCCGAACCACAGGAGATGATCTCAGATGCAGTACCTGCTTTCCGTGATCCACGACTCGTCCACCTTGGCCACGTCGGACGAGATGGCCGCCATCGACGTGTTCAACGACCGGCTCCAGGCCGAGGGGTACTGGGTCTTCGCCGGCGGACTCGGCGGGCCCGACATGGCCACCGTCGTCGACAACCGCGGTGGCGAGGCGATGGTCACCGACGGGCCCTTCGTGGAGACGAAGGAGTACCTCATCGGCTTCTGGATCATCGAGGCCCCCGACCTCGACGTCGCGCTCAAGCTCGCCACCGATGGGTCGAAGGCCTGCAACCGGAAGGTCGAGGTGCGGCCGTTCCTGTGAACGAAGTCCGTGAGGCGATCACCCGAGCCCACCACGAGGAGTGGGCACGGGTGGTCGCCGCCTTGACCAGGCGTTTCGGTGACCTCGACATCGCCGAGGAGGCGGCGGCCGAGGCGTTCGCGGCCGCCGTCGAGCGCTGGCCGGCCGACGGTGTGCCCGCCAACCCCGGCGCCTGGCTGACCACCACCGCCAACCGCAAGGCCATCGACCGGATCCGGCGCGAGACCAAGCGCGACGACAAGCACAAGGAGGCTCGGATGTTGTACGACGACTCGCGCGGGCCTCTCGAAGGCTCTGTGGACGACGCCATCGAAGACGCCATCGAGGACGAGCGGCTCCGGCTGATCTTCACCTGCTGTCACCCGGCGCTCGCGCCGGAGACCCGCGTGGCGCTGACGTTGCGCATGGTCGGCGGTCTGACCGTGGCCGAGATCGCCCGTGCCTTCCTGGTGCAGGAGGCCGCCATGGGGCAGCGGATCACCCGCGCGAAGGCCAAGATCAAGGCGGCCCGCATCCCCTACCGGGTGCCGTCGGCGGAGGATCTCCCGGCACGCGTCTCCGGCGTGCTCGCCGTGCTCTTCCTCGTCTTCAACGAGGGCTACCTGGCGACCGGCCCCGACACCGATCCGGTGCGTCCCGGCCTGACCGCCGAGGCGATCCGGCTCGCCCGCCTGGTCCGCGCCCTCATGCCGGAGGACGGTGAGGTGGCCGGGCTGCTGGCGTTGATGCTCCTCATCGAGTCCCGCCGCCCCGCGCGGGTTTCGGCGAGCGGCGAACTGGTCGCCCTGGACGAGCAGGATCGCGGGTCCTGGGACACGGCGCTGATCGCCGAGGGGCATCGGCTGGTGCGCGAGCGCCTGGCCACCGGGGTGGCGCCGGGCCGCTACCAGATCCTCGCGGCCATCAACGCCGTGCACACCTCCGCCCGCGACGTGCGCGACACCGACTGGTCGCAGGTAGTCGCCCTCTACGACCAGCTCGTCCGCCTCGACGCCTCGCCGATCGTCGCCCTCAACCGGGCCATCGCGGTCGCCGAACTCGACGGCGCGGAGGTGGCGCTGGCGGCCGTCGACCGTCTTGAGGACAGGTTGGCCGGCTATCACGCCTACCACGCGACCCGTGCCGACCTGCTACGACGGCTGGGCCGCAGCCGGGAGTCGCGCGCCGCCTACGACAGGGCCATCGAACTGGCGGGCAACACCGCTCAGACCGCCTACCTGACCCGCCGCCGCGACCAGCTGGGATAGCCCGCGCTGGGCGCTGCGCGGTCGGGCATCAGCGTCTACAGTGCCGATATGCAATATATTGGTCGGGCGTTATTCCGTGACCAGGCGCTGACCGCGATCCGCGAGGCGATCCTCGGCGGCGACCTCGCGCCCGGCGTGCCGATCAAGGACGCCGAGTTGGCCGAGCGGCTGGGCCTGTCCCGGACGCCGGTGCGCGAGGCGTTGGCGCGGCTGACCGACGAAGGCCTGGTCGAGAGCAAGCCGCACAGCTACACGCGGGTCACTCCGCTGGACACGGCGGCGGTGCGTGACGCGTACGTCGTCGTCCGGACAATGCACGCGTTGGCCGCACGGCTGGCCGTCCCGCGCATGGTGGCGGCGGACCTGGACGCGATGCGTGCCGCCAACACGTCGTTCGCCCAGGCCTTGACCGCCGGCGACGTGCCCGCCGCACTGGCCGCGGACGACGAGTTCCACGCGGTGGCGGTGCGGGGGAGTGCCAACTTCGCCATCGCGGCCACCATCGAGCGCTACACGCCGCTCGTCCGCCGGCTGGAGCGGTTGAGGTTCGCCGCGCCGACCGGCCGCCACTCGGTGGCGATGCACGACGAGATCATCACCGCCTGCGCCGCGGCCGACGCCGACCTGGCCGCGCGGCTGGTCGAGCGGAACTGGGCGACGTTGGCCGACCTGCTGGTTGAGGAGAACTGATCATGGCGCTGGACGATTTCGCGCGCTTCCCGCTGACCTTCGGCCCATCGCCGGTGCACGAGCTGGAGCGGCTGAGCCGGCACCTCGGCGGTGCGCGGGTGTGGGCCAAGCGGGAGGACTGCAACTCCGGGTTGGCCTTCGGTGGCAACAAGACGCGCAAGCTGGAGTACCTGGTGGCGGACGCGTTGGCCACGGGCTGCGACACGCTGGTGTCCATCGGCGGCGTGCAGTCGAACCACACCCGGCAGGTGGCCGCGGCGGCGGCTCGGGCCGGGCTGAAGTGCGTGCTGGTGCAGGAGAGCTGGGTCGACTGGCCGGACGCGGTGTACGACCGGGTGGGGAACATCCTGCTCAGCCGGTTGATGGGCGCGGACGTGCGGCTGGTGGAGGCGGACTTCGGCATCGGCGTGAAGCCCGCTTGGGAGCAGGCGATCGAGGACGTGCGTGCGGCGGGCGGCACGCCGTACGCGATCCCGGCGGGGGCGTCGGACCACCCGTTGGGCGGGCTCGGGTTCGCCGGGTGGGCGGTCGAGGTGGAGCGGCAGGAGGCGCTGCTCGGGGTGCGGTTCGACACGGTGGTCGTGTGCTCGGTGACCGGCAGCACGCAGGCGGGCATGGTGGCCGGGTTCGCGGGCAGTGGGCGGACGATCATCGGGATCGACGCGTCCGCCGAGCCGTGCGACACCCGTGACCAGGTGTTGCGGATCGCCAAGAACACGGCGGACCTGCTGGGGGTCGAGGTGACCGACGCGGACGTGATCCTCGACGACCGGTTCCACGAAGGCATCTACGGTGTGCCGGGGGAGTCCACTTTGGACGCCATGCGGCTGGGTGCGAGCCTGGAGGGCATGATCACCGACCCGGTGTACGAGGGGAAGTCGCTGGCGGGGTTGATCGAACTCGTCTCCACCGGCGAGATCCCGCGTGACTCCAACGTCCTGTACGCGCACCTGGGCGGTCAGCCCGCGCTCAACGCGTACAGCGCGCTGTTCCGCTGACCGCGCTGTTCCGCTAAGCATCAGCTCCGCTGGACGTCAGCCGAACCAGCCCGGCACGTCGACGGGGAACCCGGCGTTGGGCACGACCGTGCGGAGGGACGACTCCAGCTGCGTGACGCGGTCGGCGCCGAGCTTGTGGACCCACTGGGCCCGCAGCCGGTCGAAGATCTCCGCTGCCTGGGCCAGCGAGTCGATGCCGCGCGGCGTGAGCCGGATCAGCTTGCGCCGCGCGTCCTGCGGGTCGTCGACGCGTTCGACGTAGCCGAGGGCCGCGAGCCGGTCGACGGTCTTGCCGGCGGCTTGTTTGGAGACGCCGAGGCGGCGTCCGATCTCGCTGGCGGACGCGCCGTGGGCGCCGATGGCCTGCATGGCGAAGCCGTAGGCGGGTCGGACGTCGGGGTGCCCGCGTTCGGCCAGTTCGGCGTGCAACTGGTCGATGAGTGAGCGGAACCCGGCGAACAGCAGCAAGGGCAGCTCAAAGCCCGGCGGCTCCCGGTCAGCCATCGGGATGCTCGACAAACTCGACAACCTGGTTTACGGTTTCGACAACCACGTTGTCTACTTTATCGGAGTGCTCCATGTTTGCTCAGCACACGCTCGAATCCGCCCCCACCGGCTCACGGCGACTTATGGAGTCCACCGTCGCCCACCTCGGCCACTTGCCGCCGGCTGTGGCGCTGCTCGCCGAGTCACCCGAGATGCTCGGCGGCTTCCTCCACGCCAGTGGCCTCTTCGAGGCAAGCACCCTCGACCCACTCGGCCGCGAGGTGGTGATCATGACCATCGCCACCGGAAACGGCTGCCGGGTCTGCGTCGCCATGCACACCGGCCGGCTGCGGGAGCTGGGGGCTGATGCGGCACAGATCGCGGCCCTGCGGTCCGGGGAGCCACTGGACGACCTGCGGCTGGAGGCGCTGCGGCAGTTCACCCTGCGGGTGCTCGCCACTGCCGGCGAGGTGCCGGAGGACGAGCTGGCCGAGTTCCTGGACGCCGGCTTCAGCACGCGCAACGCGCTGGAGGTGGTGCTGGGCATCGGCACGTACACGATGTCCACCCTGGCGAACCGCCTAGTGCGCGCCTGACCGGCGCACCCCGCGCGCCAGCCCGCCGGCCGTCGGCACCCACCGCAGCGGTTCGTTTGGTGCCCGCCTGACCGACACACCCCGCGCGCCCGCAGCCCGTGTCCGCCTGGGCGAACCGCCTGGTCCGTGCCTGAAGCCCGCCGTCACGCCCGCAGCCGCAACCCCTTGGGCGTCGCCCGGAAGCCCGCGTCCTGGAGGATGCCGGCCAATCGTGAGCCCAATGCCACCTCCCCATCCGCCCGCTGCACCGCCAGCTGACCCAACCACCCGTCGCGCACGGCCCGTCCCAGAGCCTGGGCGGCCGAGCGCAGCGACTCCTCCTCCTCGGTGAACGACAGCAGCGACCGCCCACCCCGCTCCACGTAGAGCGTCGCCGCACCGTCCACCAGCACTACCAGCGCACCGGACTTCCGGCCCGGCCGGTGCTTGCCCTCGCCCGACGACTCCGGCCACGGGAGCGCCGCACCGTAGGGCTGCGCCGGATCGGCCGCCGCCAGCACCACGGCGTCCGGCGTGCCCATGTGCTCCTGCCCCGGCGGCCGGGACGACGCGCGCAGCCGGTCCACCGCACCCCGCGCCGCGAACTGCGCCGCACCGAGCCCTTCGACCACGTACCCGCGCACGACCTGCCCGGACTCCTCCATCGCCCGCAGCACCCGGTACACCGCGCTGAACCCGCCCGTCACCCGCTCGGTGTCCAACGCGCCCCGCGTCAGCACACCGTGCCGCTCCAGGAACGCCTCGGCCCGCGCGTGCGCCCGCCGCGTCGCATCGACAGCGGGCACGACGGCCAGCGACCACCGGCCCGCCACCGTCGGCGGCCCGGTGCGGCTCGGCATGTCCGGTCTACCGGCCCGCATCCGCGCGTACCGACCTCGCGGCGCGGTACGCCGGGGTTTGTGCGCCGTGCCACCACCCGCGACCAACGCCCGCAACGGCGCCAACGTGTCGTTCGTGACCACACCGGCCCACACCAGGTCCCACAGCGCGCCGACGACCTCGCCGTCCGTCGTCGGACCCTGCAACGACACCCGGTCCACCAGCTGCCGGAAGAACAACGCCCCGCCGCCCAACGCCTCCACCACGGCGGTGTGCAGCGACGAGTCCGGCATCGCCTCCGGCACCAGGTCCGGCAGCAGCAGATCGGCCACATCCGTCGGCGCCAACGCGATCCAGCCGTCACCACCGGCCAGCGAGCCGCACCCCGTCCACGTCACCTCACCGGACGCGGTCAGCTCGTCCAGCAGCGCCGGGCTGTAGCCGGGCAGCCGCGCGGGCAGCACCAGCGACTCGACCGCGCTCGCGGGCAGCGGCGCGCCGGCCAACTGCTCGACCACCGAGTACACGTCGTCCACCGTCGGCGCGGACCGCAACCGCCGCCCCACCCCGTGCCAGCCCGGCAGGAATCGGCCCAGCGCGGCGGGCTCCACCGGCTCCACCTCGGCCCGCAGCCTGGCCAGCGACGCCCGCCGCAACCGCCGCAGCACCTCGGCGTCGCAGTACTCGGTGTGCGTGCCACCGGGTCTCAACTCACCGCGCACCAGCCGCCCGGTGGCCGCCATCCGCTCCAACACCCCGGTCACCACGGCCACGCCCAACCCGAACCGCTCCGCCGCCTCCATCGCCGGGAACGGCCCGTGCGTCCGCGCGTACCGGGACAGCAAGTCGCCCAAGGGATCGGCCACCGGCTCGGTGAACACCTCCGGCACACCCACCGGCAACGCCACGCCCAACGCGTCCCGCACGCGGCCCGCGTCCTCGATCGTGATCACGCGGTCCTCGCCCGCGATGCGCACCCGGATCGCCCGCCGCTGCGCCACGAGGTCCGCCAGCCACTCCGGCCGCACACCCCGTTCCAGCGCCTCCGCCTCGGACAGGTCGCCGAGGAACCGCAGCAGGTCCGCCGCGCCCTCCGCGTCCCGCGCATGCCGGTCCGGCGCGAGGCGTTGCAGGTTGCGCTCGACCTCCTCGACGACCTCCGGGTCCAGCAACTCGCGGATCGCCTCGGAGCCCAGCAACTCCGCCAGCAGTGCCGAGTCCAGCGACAACGCCGCCGCCCGCCGCTCGGCCAGCGGCGCGTCCACCTCGTACAGGAACATCCCGACGTACCCGAACAACAGGCTGCGCGCGAACGGCGACGGCGACGGTGTCTCCACCTCCACCACCCGCACCCGCCGGGCCCGGATCTCCGTCATCAGCTCACGCAGGCCCGGCACGTCGTACACGTCCTGCAAGACCTCGCGCATCGCCTCCAGCACCACCGGGAAGCTCTCGTACTTCGCCGCCACCGACAGCAACTGCGCCGCCCGCTGCCGTTGCTGCCACAGCGGGGAACGCTTGCGCGGATCACGCCGGGGGAGCAGCAGGGACCGCGCCGCGCACTCCCGGAACCGGGCCGCGAACAGCGCCGACCCGCCCACCTCGGCCACCACGACCTGCTCGACCTCCTCCGGGTCGAGCAGCACGTCGTCCGCACCCGCCACGACCTGCGCGCCGTCCAGGTCGACCGCGTCCGGCAGCCGGATAACGATCCCGTCGTCGGAGTGCGCCGCCTGCACCTCGATACCGCGCCGCTCCCGCAGCCGGGCCGCGATCGCCAACGCCCACGGCGCGTTGACCTGCGCCCCGAACGGCGAGTGCACCACCAGCCGCCAGTCGCCCAGCTCGTCCCGGAACCGCTCCACGAGCACGATCCGGTCGTTCGGCACGTGCCTGGTCGCCTCACGCTGCTCACCCAGGTACGCCAACAGGTTCGACGTCGCCCACGCGTCCAACCCGGCCGACGCCGTCCGCTCGGCCGCCTTCGCTTCGTCCATTGTGGACACTTCGCGGAGGAACTTCCCCAGCGCCCGCCCCAACTCCAGCGGACGCCCCGGCGCGTCGCCCTTCCAGAACGGCATCCGTGCCGGCTGACCGGGCGCGGGCACCACGATCACCCGGTCGTGGGTGATGTCCTCGACCCGCCACGATGACGTGCCCAGCAGGAACGTGTCGCCCACCCGCGACTCGTACACCATCTCCTCGTCCAGCTCGCCCACCCGCGAGCCGGGACCGCGCTCCGACGGCGGCGTCATCACCGCGAACAGCCCCCGGTCCGGGATCGTGCCGCCCGACGTCACCGCCAGCCGCTGAGACCCCGGCCGGCCGCGCAGCTCACCGGTGATCCGGTCCCACGTGATCCGGGGCCGCAGCTCGCCGAACTCCTCGCTCGGGTACCGGCCCGCGAGCATGTCGAGCACCGCCTGCAACGCCGACTCCGGCAGCGCGGCGAACGGTGCGGCCCGCCGCACCAGCCCGGCCAGCGCCTCGACCGTCCACGTCTCCATCGCCACCATGGCCACGACGTGCTGCGCCAGCACGTCCAGCGGGTTGCGCGGGTACCTCACGGCCTCGATCGCGCCGTCCCGCATCCGCTCCGCCACCACCGCGCACGACACCAAGTCGCCCCGGAACTTCGGGAACATCACCCCGCGCGACACCGCGCCCACCTGGTGCCCGGCCCGGCCGACCCGCTGCAACCCGGACGCCACCGTCGGCGGGGCCTCCACCTGCACCACCAGGTCGACCGCGCCCATGTCGATGCCCAGCTCCAGCGACGACGTCGCCACCACGCACGGCAGCCGCCCGGACTTCAGCTCCTCCTCGACCACCACCCGCTGCTCGCGTGACATGGAGCCGTGGTGCGCACGGGCGATCGCGGCGCTGCGCTGGGTCGTCACGCCGGACTGGCCGACCGCCTCCGCGGGAAACCGCTCGGGTTCGGACCGCTCGTCGTGGGACCGCCCGGCTTGGGGCCGCTCGGCTTCGGACCGTCCGGCTTGGGGCCGCCCGGGTTCGGACCGCTCGTCGCGGGATTGCCCGAGCTGGGACCGCTCCAGCTCCGCGGCCTCCTCGGCCAGCTCGTTGAGCCGCGCGGTGAGCCGTTCGGCCAGCCGCCGGGAGTTGGCGAACACGATCGTGGACCGGTGCGCCTGGACCAGCTCCAGGATCCGCTGCTCCACCGCCGGCCAGATCGACGCCCGCTGCACCGCGCCCGACGCCGAACCCGACACCTCGCCGGTCGGCTCGCCGAGCACCGACATGTCCTCGACCGGAACCTCGACCCGCACCTCGATCGTCTTCGCCGTCTTCGGCTGCACGACCCGCACCGGCCGACCGCCCGCGAGGAACGCGCCCACCTCCTCGACCGGCCGGACCGTCGCGGACAGCCCGATCCGCTGGGCGGGCCGCTCCAGCAGCGAATCCAACCGTTCGAGTGAAAGTGCGAGGTGCGCCCCTCGCTTCGTGCCCGCCACCGCGTGCACCTCGTCCACGATCACCGTCTCGACGCCGCGCAACGACTCACGTGCCGCCGACGTGAGCACCAGGAACAGCGACTCCGGCGTCGTGACCAGCACGTCCGGTGGTGTCCGCGCGAACGCCCGGCGCGCGTCCGCCGGTGTGTCGCCGGTGCGCATGCCGACCGTGATGTCCGGCTCGGGCAGCGATAGCCGGTGCGAGGCCTGCCGGATGCCCGCCAACGGCGCCCGCAGGTTCCGCTCCACGTCCACTGCCAGCGCCTTCAGCGGCGAGACGTACAGCACCCGACACCGCCGCTTCGGCTCCGCGGGCTTCGGCGTGGACGCCAGCCGGTCCAGCGCCCAGAGGAACGCGGCCAACGTCTTGCCGGACCCCGTGGGCGCGATGACCAGCGCGTGTTCGCCCGCGGCCGCCGCCTCCCACGCGCCCACCTGCGCCGCGGTGGGCTCGGCGAAGGCCCCGGCGAACCACTGCCGGGTCGCGGGGGAGAACGCGGACAGAACTTCCATGCCGTCCATAGTGAACCTGCGGTCCGACAATTTTGTTTGTGGCACGATCACCCCCGTTCGAAACCAAAGGGGTGACCGTGCGCGTCCTGTCCGTTGACCTGGGCACTTCCAACACCGTCGCGGTGCTTGCCGCGCACGGCCGGCCGCCCCGGGTCGTGGAGGTGGACGGTTCCGCCACCATGCCGTCGGCCGTCTACTGCGAAGAGGACGGCACCCTCGTCGTCGGCCGTGACGCCGAGCGCCGCGCCCGCCTCGACCCGGCCCGCTTCGAACCCAACCCCAAGCGCCGCGTGGACGACGGCGTGCTGCTCCTCGGCGACAACGTCGTACCCGTCACCGACGCGCTGGCCGCCGTGCTGCGCCGCGTCCTGGACGAGACGAACCGCCAGCTGGGCGGCGAGTCGCTGGACGAGATCCGCCTCACCCACCCTGCCCAGTGGGGCCTGACCCGCCGCAACGTGCTGCTGTCCGCGGCCCGCCTCTCCGGTGCCAAGGGCGAGGTCGTGCTGGTCCCGGAGCCGGTCGCCGCCGCCTCCCACTACGCCTCGCTGGCCGTCGGCCAAGCGCTTGCGGTGTACGACCTCGGCGCGGGCACGTTCGACGTGGCCATCGTCGGCGCGACCCAGAACGGCTTCACCGTGCTCGCCGAGGACGGCCTCCAGGACCTGGGCGGCCTGGACGTCGACCAGGCACTCCTCGAACACGTCGGGCGGCAGGTCTCGCACCGCGACCCGGCGGCCTGGCAGCGGCTGCTGCGCCCGGAGTCCACCGCCGACCGCAGGGCCCGGCGCGCGCTCCAGGAGGACGTGCGGGCCGCCAAGGAGTCCTTGTCACGGCACGCGCACACCGAGGTGCCGATGCCCGAGCCGTTCGAGGACGTGCTGGTCAACCGGTCCGACCTGGAAGCGCTGGTCCGGCCGAGCATGATGCGCAGCGTGGAGCTGCTGGAGTCCACGATCCGGTCCACCGGCATGGCCCCCAACCAGCTCGCGGGCATCTACCTGGTCGGCGGCGCCAGCCGCATCCCGCTGGTCGCGACGATGATCGCCGAGCAGGTGCGGATCGTGCCGACGAGCCTGGACCAGCCGGAGACCTCGGTGGCCCTGGGCGCGCACCACGTCCCCAAGGACGGCGTCACGCCGCGCTCGCAGGAGACGGCCAGGCCCAAGGAGCCGGACACGGTCGTCACCAAGCCGGTGAACCCGAACGCCGGCGGCGGGTACCAGGTCAACCCCGCGACCAGCGGCGCGTACCAGGTGAACCCGAACGCCGGCGGCGGGTACCAGGTCAACCCCGCGACCAGCGGCGCGTACCAGGTGAACCCGAACGCCAGCGGCGCCTACCAGGTGAACCCGGGCGTCAGCGGCCCGTACCAGGTCAACCCGAACGCGAGCGGCGCCTACCAGGTCAACCCGAACGCCAGCGGGCCCTACCAGGTGAACCCGCAGACCGGGCCGCAGCAGTTCAACTTCCCGTCCGTCACGCGCAGGCTGCCCGCCGAGAAGAAGAAGCCCAGCCGGACCATGCTGATCTCGGTCGGCGCGGCGGTGGTGGTGCTCGCGCTGGCGGTGGTCGGCGGGCTCGTCGCGTTCAGCGGGCCGGGCGTGCCCACCGCGCAGGACTGCAAGAACGACACCCAGCAGGACGACAAGGGCTTCACCGAGTGCCTGCGCCGCCTCGCGGGCACGATCCCGGACACGAGCACGTGCAAGGCTGGCGGCACGCCGGGTGTGGGCGGCGTCAACGCCATCAAGGGCACCGTGGTCAGCTGCGCCGTGAAGGACGACTACTCGGTCCAGTACGTCCTCACCGAGACGGTCGTGGGCGCGCAGCACGGCGCGGAGGCCGTCGTGCAGTCGCTCAAGAGCGACATGGTCGAGGCTCAGTGGGCGGGCAACGGCCTCAAGGGCAAGTACCGTGCCGCGGCCGACGGCGGGCTGGGGCTGCTCGTGTTCACCGCGGACGACCTCCCGTTGCTGGGCATCGTGACCAAGAGCGGCGGCGAGGAGCTGACCGCGGACCAGGTCGCGGACTTCTTCGAGGCTGCCGTCCAACCCGGCACCTGACCCGGACGGTGGCTGGTCGGGACACTGGTCCCCTGGCACGATCAAGATCATGACTGTGGTCGACGTCGTGCAGCGCAGGGTCCTGCGGGTGCTGGCGGTGACCCAGGTGCTGGGCGCGGCGGGCGTCACCATCGGCTTGGCGGTGAGCTCGCTCATCGCGGCCGTGCTCGCGGACTCCGACGCGGTCGGCGGGCTGGCGCAGACCAGCGCGGTGCTCGGCGCGGCCCTGTTCGCGCTGCCCGCGGCCCGGATGGCGGCCCGGCGCGGACGTCGTCCGGCGCTGGTCTTCGGCTACGGCGCGGGCGCGATCGGCGCGGTGGTGGCGGCGTGCGCGGTGGTGCTCGGCTCGTGGCACGTGCTGCTGGTCGCGCTCGTGCTGTTCGGGGCGGCGTCCAGCGCGAACCTCGCGGCCCGGTACGCGGGCGCGGACCTGGCCCATCCGCATCGCAGAGCGCGCTCGGTGGCGTTGGTGGTGTGGGCGTCCACGTTGGGCGCGGTGGCCGGGCCGAACCTGGCCGCCCCGGCGGGTGACGTGGCGGTGCGGCTTGGGTTGCCGGTGGGCGCCGGGCCGTACCTCTTGGCGGCCGCGCTGTTCGGTCTGGCCGCGGTCGTCGTCCTGCGGTTCCTCAGGCCCGATCCGCTGGCCATCGCGCAGTCCGCCGTCGTACCCGCGCACTGCGCCGGGGGAGTGGGCGAGACCAAGGGCGCGAAGGCCCTGTGGCGGTCGCTGCCCTCCGCCGCGAAGCTCGCGCTGGGCGGGGTGACCCTGTGCCACACCGCGATGGTGGGTCTGATGTCGATGACCCCGGTGCACATGGACCACGGTGGCTCGTCGCTGCGCGTCGTGGGCGTGGTCATCAGCCTGCACGTCGCCTCCATGTACGCGGCCAGCCCGCTGTTCGGGTGGATGGCCGACCGGCTCGGTCGGGTGCCGGTGCTGACGATCGGCGCCGCGCTCGTGGTCGCCGCGGCCGGTATCGCGGGCATGGCGTCCTCGCACGACGCGCCGCAGCTCGCCGCCGGTCTGGCACTGCTCGGCTTCGGCTGGTCGGCGGGCCTGGTGGCGGGATCGGCGCTGCTCACCGAGTCGGTGGAGGTGCTGGACCGGCCGGCCGCGCAGGGGTTGTCCGACCTGTGCATGAACGTCGGCGGCGCGCTCGGCGGCATCACGGCGGGCGTGGTGGTGACCGCGTGGTCCTACGCCGCGTTGGGGCTGCTCGTCGGGTTCATCGCGCTGCCGCTGCTGGTGGCGTGCCTGTTCTCGTCGTTGCAGCGGGTGTGGTGATCAGCGCTTGCGGTTGTGCCAGAGCGCCCTCACGCCCACGACGATCGCGGCGACCAGCACGGCGATCACCGCGATCGTGGCGATCGGTGACGACATCCCCGTGGGGTCTTCCTGCAGCAACAGCACACTTCGAGGTTAGCGCGCCGCCGCGGCGAATTCGCGGACCCGGGCCGTTTCGCCGGCACTGCGCCAGACCAGTCCCCACGCCACGCGCGGAGCGTCCACCAGCGGCAGGAACGCGATCTTCGGACGGGTGAAGTAGCCGACCGCGTGCGCGCCCAACGGGCAGACGCCCTCGCCGTCGGCGATCGCGGTGAGCAGTTCCTGGAACGTCGTGAGGTCCCGTCCACGCTTGACAGGCGCCCCGTGGGGGGTCGTGTCACGCCAGTAGGAGGCACGGAAGACCGTGTCGCGGGCCAGGTCCTCCAGGGTCACGGACTTCTGCCGCGTGAACGGGTGCGTGTCGGACACGGCGAGCACCAGAGGCTCCTCGAAGACCACCGGACCGGACGTCAGATCGGGTTCGTCCACCGGGAACAAGGTCACCAGCACGTCCACCTCATCCGCCCTGAGCAGCGCGAACGGGTCGGTGAACGGGGCCTCGCGGACGCGCACCTCGCTGCCGGGGTGGCGGGCGCGGAAGGTGTCGAGGACGTCCGTGACGAGGTCGGCGACGGCCGGCGCCTCGAACCCGACCCGCAGCAGGTCCGTCCCGCGTGCGGCCTCCACAGCGCGCGCTATGCCGTCCACGATCTGCTGGTAGGCCGGTGCGAGGTCGTCCCGCAGCCGGCGGCCGATGGGGGTGAGCGCGACCCGGCGGCTGGTGCGCTCGAACAAGGGCGCGCCGATGCGGCGTTCCAGCTGCTTGACGGACTGGCTGACCCGCGCCTGGGAGACGTGCAGGCGCTCGGCGGTGCGGCTGAAGTGCAGCTCCTCCGCCAACGTCAGGAAAACCTCCAGGTCACGCCGTTCCATAACTGCCAGGTTATCGTTCTATCCGGTTTCCGTCGTTGTTCGGGGTCCTGCCGGCGACGAGGCTCGACCTCATGGAAAACACGCTCCTCGTCCGCGCCGCCCAGGCCGAAAAGCTCGACGCCGACCCCGCCGCCATCGTCACCCTCCTCGCCGACCTGGACGGCCTGACCAGCAACCGGTCCACCTTCCGCGACGGCTCGGACGGCGCGCCGCCGCACTTCCACACCCGCGCCTCGGAGTTGTTCTTCGTGCTCGACGGGACGCTCCAGGTGCTGCTGGACGAGGACGTGGTGACGTTGGAACGCGGCGACTTCCTCGTCGTGCCGCCACGCGTGCCGCACGCCTTCGGCGCGCTCAAGGGCGCCGACGCGGACGTGTTGTTCGTCTTCACGCCCGGCATGGGCCGGTTCGACTACTACCGACTGCTCGACCGCGTGCAGCGCGGTGAGGCGAGCCCGCAGGAGATCCGCGACTCGCAGGACCGGTTCGACAACCACTACGTCGACAGCCCTGCCTGGAAGGCGGTGCGCTGACCGGGCTCGTTGCTACCGTGGCGTGTGACCAGCGAATCCCCCGCGGTGAGACTGCGTCGGCGAGAACAGCTCCGCGACTTCCTGCGGACCTGCCGGGCGCGGCTCACGCCCGCTGACGTCGGCATCGTGGCGGTGGGCCGGCGCCGGACGCCGGGGCTGCGGCGCGAGGAGGTCGCCGCGCTCGCCGGGGTCGGCGTGTCCTGGTACACCTGGCTGGAGCAGGGCCGCGACATCACCGTCTCGGCCGAGGTGCTCGACGCGATCAGCCGTGCGCTGCGCCTGACCGCCCTCGAACGCGCGCACCTGTACGTGCTGGCCGGTCTCAACCCGCCACGGGTCGGTGGTGCGCGCGGTGACGCGGTCGGTCCGGAGTTGCGGCGCCTGGTCGACGCGTGGACGCCGCGGCCCGCGATCCTCCGGGACCGGTACTGGAACCTGCTCGCGATCAACGCCGCGACCCGGACCGTGTTCGGCTATGACGACACCGACCACAACTGCCTGATCACGTTCTTCACCAATGCCCGGTACCGCGACATGCACGTCCACTGGGCATCGGTCGCACCGGTCGTCGTCGCCGCCTTCCGCGCCGACGCGGCGCACGCGCCCGCGGACCCGGAGTTCGACCGGGTGGTCGACGCGCTCAGCGCCGCGAGCACCGAGTTCGCCGAGCTGTGGGCACGCCACGAGGTGGGCGCCCCGGTCCAGGCGGTGAAGGCGATCCACCACCCCGAGGCCGGTGACCTGGTCTTCGACGTGACGACCCTGGCGGTGGCCGACCGCTCGGACCGGTTCCTGGAGCTGCACAACCCGCGGCCCGGGACGGGGACCGAGGAGCGGCTCGAACGGCTGCAGCACGGCGTGCAGGCCGCCTCGGCCTGATCAGGGCCGAGGGTGGTGGTGCCGCTCCCAGGTTGAGCGCGCACTGTTTGCGCCCCACGCCGGTCGGCACGCTGGACCCCATGACGCACAGCGCTACTTCCCGGTTCAAGGACAAGATCGCGCTCATCACCGGCGGCACGAGCGGCATGGGGCTCGCCACCGCGCGGAGGTTGCTCGCCGAGGGCGCCCAGGTGGTCGTCACCGGGCGCGACCAGACCCGGCTGGACGCCGTGGTCGACGAGCTGGACGGCGGTGACGGCGTCCTCGCGGTGCGCGGCGACGTGGCGAGCCTCACCGACCTCGACGCGCTGACGGCCGTGATCCTGGACCGGCACGGGCGGCTGGACGTGGTCTTCGCGAACGCGGGCGTCGCTTCGTTCCAGCCGAACGGCGACGTCACCGAGGCCGAGTTCGACCGCGTCGTGGACATCAACTTCAAAGGGGTGTTCTTCACCATCCAGAAGACCCTGCCGCTGCTGTCCGACCACGCCGCGATCGTGATCAACGCGTCGTGGACGCTGCACCGCGGCCTGGCCGGCGCGTCCCTCTACGCGGCGACCAAGGCGGCCGTGCACAACCTGGCGCACACCCTCGCGGCCGAGCTGGCGCCCAGGGGAGTGCGGGTCAACTCGGTCAGCCCCGGCTACATCGAGACCCCGATGTTCCACGACAACGTCTCCGCCGAGGCCGGAGCCGCCGTCGTCGCCGCGGTGGCCGCCGGTCGCATCGGCACCGCTGACGACGTCGCCGGCGCGGTTGCGTTCCTCGCCTCCGGTGATGCGTCCTACATCAACGGGCAGGACCTGATCATCGACGGCGGTCTGGTCGCCGCTGCCCCGCGTTGACGACCACCCTCGCTTTGACGGCCTACTACGTCGACAGCCCCGCCCGGAAGGCGGCGCGATAGCCTGGCGTCGATGCGCATCACGGTGTTCCGCGGGCGGATGGCCGACGAGTTCGGCCAGGTCAGAGCGGAGATGGTGGCCAGGGACCACGTGCTGTCGGCCCTCGGCGGTAGGACGCCCGACGAGGCGTTGGAGGCGGGGCTGCAGGTCAAGGAGGTCTGGCTGGCCGTCTGCGACGCCTTCGACGTGCCGGAACAGCGGCGGTGACCGGGCGTGACCCGGTGTGTCGACCAGGCGGTCGAACACCTGTTCGGCTACACTCCCCGACACGACCGGGTGACGACACCCCGCTGGTGACCTGGTCCCCACCCGAAATTGTCGGACCCCACCCGTAACGTCGGCCCCGACATCGCACAGCGACCCCAAGACACTCCAAGGTGGACTCCAGATGGCACCCCAGGCACCCGACCGGGACAAGGCCCTCGAACTGGCCCTGGCCCAGATCGACAAGCAGTACGGCAAGGGCTCGGTCATGCGGCTCGGCGACGAGGTCCGCGCCCCGCTCCAGGTGATCCCCACCGGCGCGATCGCGCTCGACGTGGCGCTGGGCATCGGCGGCCTGCCGCGTGGCCGCGTGGTGGAGATCTACGGCCCTGAGTCCTCCGGTAAGACGACGGTGGCGCTGCACGCCGTGGCCAACGCCCAGCGCGCCGGCGGCATCGCGGCGTTCATCGACGCCGAGCACGCGCTCGACCCGGACTACGCGAAGAAGCTGGGCGTCGACACCGACGCGCTGCTGGTCTCCCAGCCGGACACCGGTGAGCAGGCGCTGGAGATCGCGGACATGCTGGTCCGCTCCGGCGCCCTCGACATCCTGGTCATCGACTCGGTGGCGGCCCTGGTGCCGCGCGCCGAGATCGAGGGCGAGATGGGCGACAACCACGTGGGTCTCCAGGCCCGCCTGATGAGCCAGGCGCTGCGCAAGATCACCGGCGCGCTCAGCAACTCCAACACCACCGCGATCTTCATCAACCAGCTGCGCGAGAAGATCGGCGTGATGTTCGGCTCGCCCGAGACCACGACCGGTGGCAAGGCGCTGAAGTTCTACGCGTCGGTGCGGCTGGACGTGCGGCGCATCGAGACCCTGAAGGACGGCGGCGAGCCGGTCGGCAACCGCACCAGGGTCAAGGTCGTGAAGAACAAGGTGGCCCCGCCGTTCAAGCAGGCCGAGTTCGACATCCTCTACGGCCACGGCATCAGCCGTGAGGGCTCGCTCATCGACATGGGCGTCGACCAGGGCATCCTGCGCAAGTCGGGCGCCTGGTACACCTACGAGGGCGACCAGCTGGGCCAGGGCAAGGAGAACGCGCGGAAGTTCCTGCGCGACAACCCGGACGTGGCCAACGAGATCGAGAAGCGGATCAAGGACAAGCTGGGTATCGGCGCCACCCTCGACGCCGACGACACCGCTCCGGCGGCGCCGGTCGAGTTCTAACCTGGCATGGCAGGGCGAGGTGGCCGTGGTCGCGGGCTGTCCCGCGACCCTTCGGCCGACGACACCGAGCCGGTACCGGTCGACCCGGCGAAGGAGCAGCGCAAGGCGACGGACATCTGCTACGCGCTGCTCACCGCTCGGGCACGGACGCGCGTGGAGTTGAAGGACGCGCTGCTGCGCAAGGGCATCACGGAGCCGACGGCCGAACTGGTGCTGGCCAAGTTCGACCGGGCGGGCCTGATCGACGACGTGGCCTTCGCCGAGGTCTGGGTCCGTTCCCGGCACACCTACCAGGGTCTGGGTCGGCGGGCCTTGGCGATGGAGTTGCGGCGCAAGGGCGTGGCGGACGAGGTGGTCACCGAGGCCGTCGCGGCCGTGGACGACCAGGCTGAGGAAGACCGGGCGCGGGATTTGGTGCGCAAGAAGCTGCGCACCATGGCGGGCCTGGACGACACCACCAAGATCCGCCGCCTGGTCTCCGCCCTGGCACGGAAGGGCTACGCGGAAGGCCTCGCCTACCGGATCGTGCGCGAAGAGCTGCGCCGGGCCGGCGAGGACACCACGACCCTGGACGACCTGACCCAGTTCTGACCCGGCGCCGCCCCCCTGACAGTCCCGGAGTGGACGGTGCCGCAGTGGACGGTGGAGGTCAGGGGAGTTGGCGGGTCAGGCGCCAGTACTGGCGCTTCTTCTCCTCGCGCACCACGACGCCAAGGCGGCTCAGCTCGTCGCGCAGCTCGGCGGCGTCCGTGTTGTCGCCCTTGCGCAACGCCTCGGCCCGCACCTTCAACAACGCGTTCGCCCCCGGCGGCAACCCCGGCGACCCGTCGACCCACCGCCGGTAGTCGTCCCGGTACGGGTCACCGCCTTCGAGCCACTGGTACCCGTGCGACTGGAAGGCGTCCGCCAGCTCCGCCGGCTTCAGGTCGTGGTTCTCCCGGGCCAGCTCACCGGTGTCCACCCCGAGCAGCACGAGCTTCTTGCCGTCCAGGAACGCCCCGGACACCAGCGTCCGGTCGAAGCTCCGGTGCTTCCCACCCCGCAGCAGCTCGACACCCTCGTTGAACACCTCGACCACGAGCCGCTCGTGCGCCGCGATCCCGGCCACCACCAGCCCGAGCACGGCGCCCACGGCCAGCGACCCGATCGTCGCCCAAGGCTCCGGAATCGACGCCACCAACCGGAACGGCCCTTGCATCGGCGCCCAGGACAGGTCGGCCACCCAGCCGGCGACGGACTTCAAACCCCACACCACGCCCGCACCCACCAACGGGAACCCGACGGACACCAGCGCCACCTGGCCGTGCGGTTCGGCGACCACCGTGGTTCGTCGCGCGCTCATCCCTCACTACCTCCCCCGAAGTGAACGGCCCAACGCTATCGCCGTAGGCAGCGCCGGCAGGGATCAGGGGGCGAGAGTACGAAGAAGGGCGCCTCCCCGTGAAGGGAGACGCCCCACTGGCCAGGACCTAAAGGGCGGCGGCGGCCCTGGCCAGGTCTTCGATCCGGGCGAAGTCACCCGAGGCCAGCGCGTCCTTCGGCGCCAGCCACGACCCGCCCACGCAGCCGACGTTCGGCAACGCCAGGTAGCGCGGCGCGCTCTCCGGCGTGATGCCACCGGTCGGGCAGAACCGCAGGCCCGGCAACGGGCCGCCGATGGACTTCAGGTAGTCCACCCCGCCCGCGGCCTCGGCCGGGAAGAACTTGAGCGACGTCAGACCGCGCTCGACCAGCCGCATCGCCTCCGACACGGTCGCCACACCCGGCAGGAACGGCAGCCCGGTGTCCTCGGCCGCGTCCAGCACCCGGTCCGTCGACCCCGGCGTCACGAGGAACGCCGCACCGGCCTTCGCCGCCTGCTCCGCGTGCTCCGGCGTGGTCACCGTGCCCGCGCCGATCACGATGCCCGGCACCTCCGCCGCCACCCGCTCGATCGCGGCCAGCGCGGCGGGCGTGCGCAGGGTCAGCTCGATCACCCGGACACCACCGCGCAACAACGCCTGCGCCAGCGGCACGGCGTGCGAGGCGTCGTCCACGACGACGACCGGGATGACGGGCGACAGCGCCAACAGGTCCGCCGCCGTGGCGTGCGCCGGGGTGGTGGTCGCTGAGTTGGTGGTCACCGGGAAACCTCCTGGTTGAACTGGCCCTCGAAGTGCGAGGCCGCGATCGGTCCGAACACGCTCGCGCCCCGGTCCGCGGGCCCGACCGCCCGGCGCAGCGCGGCGAACAGCTCCCGACCGGTGCCGGTCCACGCCTGCGCGTCCGGTGGGAAGTCCACCAGCTCACGCCCGGCCAGCTCCTCCGGGTCCACGAACACCTCCAGCGTGCCGGTCTCGGCGTCGAGCCGCAGCACGTCACCGTCCCGCACGCGCGCCAACGGCCCGCCGACGGCCGCCTCCGGGGTGACCTGGATGGCGGCCGGGATCTTGCCGGACGCGCCGGACATCCGACCGTCGGTGACCAGCGCGACCTTGAACCCGCGGTCCATCAGCACGCCCAGCGCCGGGGTGAGCTTGTGCAGCTCGGGCATCCCGTTCGCCTGCGGCCCCTGCTGCCGGACCACGACCACCACGTCCCGCTCCAGCTCGCCCGCGTTGAACGCGGCGCTGAACGCCTCCTGCGTGGTGAACACCCGCACGGGCGCCTCCACGATCCGGTGCTCGGCCTTGACCGCAGACACCTTGATCACCGCACGGCCGAGGTTGCCGGACAGCATGCGCAGGCCGCCGTCGGCCGCGAACGGCTCCGACACGGGCCGCAGCACGTCGGTGTCCAGCGAGTGCGGCGGGCCGGGACGCCACATCAGCACGCCCTCGACCAGCACCGGCTCCTGTCGGTAGCGGTCCAGCCCGGGACCGGCCACGGTCTGCACGTCGGCGTGCAGCAGACCGGCGTCCAGCAGCGTCGAGACCAGGTACGACACGCCGCCCGCCGCCTGGAAGTGGTTGATGTCCGCCGAACCGTTCGGGTAGACGCGCGCCAGCAGCGGCACCACCGAGGACAGCTCGGAGAAGTCGTCCCAGTTCAGCTCGATGCCCGCGGCCGACGCGATGGCCACCAGGTGCATCGTGTGGTTGGTCGACCCGCCGGTGGCCAGCAGCGCGATCACGCCGTTGACGACCGACTTCACGTCGACCACGTGCCCGATCGGCGTGTACTCCTCGCCGCGGCTGATCTCCACCGCCCGCCGCGCGGCCTCTTCGGTCAGCGCCTTGCGCAGCTTGGTCCCCGGCGGCACGAAGCTCGCGCCGGGCAGGTGCAGGCCCATGACCTCGACCACGAGCTGGTTCGAGTTGGCCGTGCCGTAGAACGTGCAGGTCCCGGGGCTGTGGTACGACTGAGCCTCGGCCTCCAGCAGGTCCTCGCGGGACGCCTTGTTCTCCGCGAACAGCTGCCGCACCCGGGCCTTCTCCGAGTTCGGCAGGCCGGAGTTCATCGGGCCTGCGGGCACCAGGATCGCGGGCAGGTGCCCGAACGACAGCGCGCCGATCAGCAGGCCGGGCGTGATCTTGTCGCACACGCCGAGCAGCAGCGCCGAGTCGAACATCTCGTGCGACAGGGCGATACCGGTGGCCATCGCGATGACCTCACGGCTGAACAGGGACAGCTCCATGCCCGCGCGGCCCTGCGTGATGCCGTCGCACATGGCGGGCACGCCGCCCGCGAACTGGGCCACACCGCCGACGGCACGCGCCGCGTCCTTGATCCACGCGGGGTACTCGTTCATGGGCTGGTGTGCGGACAGCATGTCGTTGTACGCGGACACGATCGCCACGTTCGGGCGACGCAGTGCACGAAGGAGGTCTTTGTCACCGCCAGTGATCCCGGCGAAGCCGTGCGCGAGGTTGCTGCACGCCATGTCGCGCCGGGCGGGGCCATCCTGCTGGGCCTGGGCGATGCGTTCGAGGTAGGCGGACCGGCCGGCGGCGCTGCGGGCGGCGATTCGAGCCGTCACGTCGGTGACGACGGGATGCACGCTCATGGGTTCGCTGTCTCCGGTGGTGATCACGGGCCGTGGTGGGCCCGGTGGACGACAGCGCTGGCGTCGCACGGACGGACGTGACAGCTCGCACACTATGTCACGACTCATGATCGTCACAAAACCGATTCAGATCATGAGACACGACTGGGTTGGTTGTGGTCCTTGTCACAGCGCTTTCTACTTGGCAGAGTCGGCACACGGACCGGACCCCGAGGGAGGTGCTGACCATGACGTCCTCCGAGATCGTGGAGCTGCGCCGGGCGCTAGGCCAGTTGCGCCACTGCGTCGGCGGCCTGCGCGCGCGGTACGGCGACGTGGCCGCGGTGCAGAGGCTGGCCAACGACGTCGAACGCCTGGACATCGACGCGACCGAGCTGCTCGACCTGGACAGCACGCCCCGGCAACGCGAGGCGCCCCGGGCCGAACGGGAGGTCGTCGTCGTCCCCGACACGCCCTACGACCCGAAGCTGTGGAGCGACGCCGACGACGAAGGTCTCGGCGGCTACCGCAGCCAACGCACCTGAACGAACCCCGACCGGCCCCCGCGTGACCACGCGGGGGCCGCTCCCTTTCCCGGCCCTGCACTGTGTCCCACGCCACAATGTGTCTCGCACCACAGCATTCTTCACGCCCACAACGAAGTGGAACGAGGTGAGGTATGAGGGCGCAGATAGGCCAGCGCACGTTGCGGACGGACCGGTGGTGGCTACCCCCGCTGATGACGTTCGTGGGCCTGCTCCTGATCTCCATCTACGCGGGCGTGCGGACCTTCATGGGCGACCACTACTGGGTCGACGAGTACCGCTACCTCACGCCCATGTACTCGCCGTGCCTGACCGCGGAGTGCCTGCCGAACGCGGCGCACTTCGGCCGGCTGCTGCCCGAGCTGCCGGGGTTCCTCACCCCGCCGGTGATCATCATCCCGTTCCTGCTCGGCTTCCGGGTGACCTGCTACTACTACCGCAAGGCGTACTACCGGGCGGCGTGGCTGTCCCCGCCCGCGTGCGCGGTGGCCGAGCCCCACACCAAGTACACCGGTGAGACCCGCTTCCCGCTGATCGCCCAGAACCTGCACCGGTACTTCTTCTACGTCGCGTCGCTCCTGCTGCTGATCAACATCTACGACGCGATCTTCGCGTTCAGCACCGGCATCGGCCTCGGCAACATCGTGCTGCTGGTGAACGTCGCGCTGCTCGGCGCGTACACGCTGTCGTGCCACTCGTGCCGGCACATCGCGGGCGGGCGGTTGAAGCACTTCTCCAAGCACCCGGTCCGGTACTGGGCGTGGACGCAGATCTCCAAGCTCAACGCCAAGCACATGCAGTTGGCGTGGGCCTCGCTGATCTTCGTCTGCGTCACGGACCTCTACGTCGCGCTGGTCGCCTCCGGGACGATCTCCGACCTCCGATTCGTCAACTAGGGAGCTGTTTTGCCCGAGGTGGAGCGGCATTCGTTCGACGTCCTCGTGATCGGTGCCGGCGGTGCCGGTCTGCGTGCCGCGATCGAGGCCAGGGAACACGGGATGCGCACGGCGGTCCTGTGCAAGTCGCTGTTCGGCAAAGCCCACACGGTGATGGCCGAGGGCGGTATCGCCGCGGCCATGGGCAACGTGAACTCCGACGACAGCTGGCAGGTGCACTTCCGGGACACCATGCGCGGCGGGAAGTTCCTCAACAACTGGCGGATGGCCGAGCTGCACGCCAAGGAAGCCCCCGACCGGGTGTGGGAGCTGGAGACCTACGGCGCGCTGTTCGACCGCACCAAGGACGGTCGGATCAGCCAGCGCAACTTCGGCGGCCACGAGTACCCGCGGCTGGCGCACGTCGGCGACCGCACCGGCCTTGAGCTGATCCGCAGCCTTCAGCAGAAGGTGGTGTCGCTCCAGCAGGACGACTTCGCCGAGACCGGGGACTACGAGTCGCGGCTGAAGGTGTTCCAGGAGTTCACCGTCACCGACCTGGTCCTGGACGACGGCCGGGTGGCCGGCGCGTTCGGCTACTGGCGCGAGTCCGGCCGGTTCGTGCTGTTCGAGGCACCCGCGGTGGTGCTGGCGACGGGCGGTATCGGCAAGTCGTTCAAGGTGACGTCGAACTCGTGGGAGTACACCGGCGACGGTCACGCCCTGGCGCTGCGGGCCGGCGCGTCGTTGATCAACATGGAGTTCGTCCAGTTCCACCCGACCGGCATGGTCTGGCCGCCGTCGGTGAAGGGGATCCTGGTCACCGAGTCGGTCCGCGGTGACGGCGGCGTGCTGCGCAACTCCGACGGCAAGCGGTTCATGTTCGACTACATCCCCGAGGTGTTCAAGGACAAGTACGCCGACAACGAGGCCGAGGCCGACCGCTGGTACGCCGACCCGGCCGGCAACCGACGGCCACCGGAGCTGCTGCCACGTGACGAGGTCGCCCGTGCGATCAACTCCGAGGTGAAGGCAGGGCGCGGGTCGGAGCACGGCGGTGTGTTCCTGGACGTGTCGACGCGCCTGCCCGCCGAGGAGATCATGCGGCGGCTGCCGTCGATGCACCACCAGTTCAAGGAGCTGGCGGACGTCGACATCACGGCGCAGCCGATGGAGGTCGGGCCGACGTGCCACTACGTGATGGGTGGCGTGCAGGTCGAGCCGGACACGGGCGAGTCGTCGGTGCCGGGGCTGTTCGCGGCCGGTGAGGTGTCCGGCGGGATGCACGGCTCGAACCGGCTGGGCGGCAACTCGTTGTCCGACCTGCTCGTGTTCGGGCGTCGGGCTGGCGCGGGCGCTTCTGATTACGTGGCAGGGCTTTCCGCGCGGCCCGTGTGTTCGGATGCGGCCGTGGCCGAGGCGGAACGGGTGGCCGTCGCGCCGTTCTCCGGTTCCGCCGAGGGTGGCGAGAACCCGTACACGCTGCACATGGAGTTGCAGCAGGCGATGAACGACCTGGTCGGCATCATCCGCAAGGCCGACGAGATGGACCAGGCGATCAAGCGGCTGGGCGAGCTGAAGCGGCGGGCCGCGACGTTGGTGGTCGAGGGGCACCGGCAGTTCAACCCCGGCTGGCACCTGGCGCTCGACCTGCGGAACATGCTCGTGGTCAGCGAATGCGTGGCGCGGGCCGCGTTGCTGCGCACCGAGAGCCGTGGCGGGCACACGCGTGACGACTTCCCCGGGATGGATGCCGAGTGGCGGCGGAAGTTGTTGGTGTGCAAGCTCTCCGACTCCTCGGTCGAGGCCGTCGAGGTCGTGGAAGAGGCGCAGATCCCGATCCGGCCGGACCTGCTGGCGTTGTTCGAGCACAGTGAGTTGCAGAAGTACCTGGCCGCGGACGAGCTGGAGGGGTGACATGGGGTACCAGGGGCACTTCCGGGTGTGGCGCGGATCGGACCAGGGCGGCGGACTGGAGGACTTCACCGTCGAGGTGAACGAGGGCGAAGTGGTGCTCGACGTGATCCACCGGTTGCAGGCGACCCAGACGCCGGACCTGGCCGTGCGGTGGAACTGCAAGGCGGGCAAGTGCGGGTCGTGCTCGGCGGAGATCAACGGCAAGCCCAGGCTGCTGTGCATGACGCGGATGTCGGTGTTCGCGGAGGACGAGACGGTGACCGTGACGCCGATGCGCACGTTCCCGGTGATCCGCGACCTGGTGACGGACGTGTCGTACAACTACAAGAAGGCGCGGGAGATCCCGTCGTTCCGGCCGCCTACCGGTGTGGGGCCGGGGGAGTACCGGATGCAGCAGGTCGACGTGGAGCGCTCGCAGGAGTTCCGCAAGTGCATCGAGTGCTTCCTGTGCAACAACACGTGCCACGTCATCCGGGACCACGAGGAGAACAAGGAGTCGTTCGCCGGGCCGCGGTTCCTGATGCGGGTGGCGGAGCTGGAGATGCACCCGCTGGACGAGGCGGACCGGGTGGACCAGGCGCAGGCGACCCACGGGTTGGGGCTGTGCAACATCACCAAGTGCTGCACGGACGTGTGCCCGGAGAACATCAAGATCACCGACAACGCGTTGATCCCGATGAAGGAACGAGTGGCGGACCAGCGCTACGACCCGCTCGTCTGGCTGGGCAACAAGCTGTTCCGGCGGTCCTGACCTGCTTGTGCGTTCGCCAGGGCGGTCCGGAACAGGCCGGCGACGTCCAGGGCGAACCCGCGTCGCGTCACCCCGAGGTGGCGCAACGCGGGGCCGTGGTCCCAGGCGACCGTGATCACGGCGCCGCAGAGGAGCGTCCACCAGATCGCCGTCACTGCTGTTCTCGTCGGACCTGACCACCCGGCGAACGCGTCCCGCAGCCGGTCGCAGTGGAACGGAACGTGCCGTTCCTCGTCGGCGAGGATGCGTCCGGCCACCTCGGTCGTGAGCGGATCGCGGGTGCCGTCGCGGAGGGCGCGGTAGTAGCGGAGGGCCACGACTTCGGCGATCAGCAGGACCATCAGTTCGAGCTTCAACCCCAACGCCCGCCGGAGCTTGACGAACACCACGTCCGACCAGTGGCTGCTGATCGTTTGGGCGCCGGCCGAGGACAGCAGCAGCGCGAGCAGCCGAGCGTGGTTCTGCTCCTCCTTGACGAACATCCGCACGACTTTCTCGTAGTCGCCATCGCCCGCGCCCGCGGCCTTCGCGATCAGGTTCGCCCCGTCACCGGCCTCCCCGACCTGGAACCGCTGCACGCTCTCGACCACCGCGGCGTCCATCCGCGCGGCCTTCGTGAAATCGGGGTCACCAACCTCCTGCCGCCGCCGCGCCTCCGCCTCGAACTCCTGCACCCAATCACTGAAGCTGCTGTTCACGACCCTGACCTTCCGTGCGCTGGTGCCCCTGGTTCCAGCATGGACGGAGCCGGGTCGTTCGCGCGTGGAGATCCGGTGGAGGTCTCGTGGAGACCGGTCAACCGGTGAAGGGGTTCAGCAGGCGTGCGCCGGATGACGCGACATCACCGACGTTCCGCGTGACCAGCGTCCAGCCGTGGACCAGCGCGGTCGCCGCCAGCAGACCGTCGACAACGGGCAGCGGGTCCGGGACGTTGAGGCGTCCCCAGACTTGGGCCACCTCGGCGGTGACCGGGACCATCCGGTCACCGTAGGCGTCGGCCAACTGCGCCAGCCACCGCTCGAACGTCTCCGCCTGGGCCGGGTCGCGTCGGGCCAGCCGCTCGACACCCTGTCTGATCTCGCCGACGACCAGCACGCTCAAGAACAGCTCATTCGGGGAAACCGACGCGAACCAGGCGGAAACGCCGGCGTTCGGCACCTTCTTGCGGATCTCCGACACCACGTTGGTGTCAAGGAGAAAGCTCACTCGCCCTCGCTCAGGTCGACGGCTCGTGCGGGCGTCGACGGCCGGGTGATCTCCAGGTCGACATCGGGGGCGGAGCGCAGGAACGACTTGAAGTCCTCCCCGCCGCCGCGGAGACGTCGGTACTCGGCGATGTCGATGACCACGGCGACTTCTTCGCCGTGCCTGGTGACGAACTGCGGACCGTCGGTCTCGACCGACCTGATCAGCTCGCTGAAGCGCTGCTTGGCCTCCTGCAACTGCCAGTGCCCGTTCATCGCAACCTCCTCGCCCGGTCCGGTCTGTCTAGACAGACTAGATGGCGGTGACCGATCTGTCAGGTCGCGTGCCCGTCACGGCAGGGGCGAACCGGTCCGCAAGTCTGGTGGCAGCGGCTCGCGGAGGGCCAGCCAGTCACCCGGAACGCCCGTGCGGCAGGCGACGATGCCGCCGACCATCGCCGCCGTCGTGTCCATGTCACCGCCCGCTTCCACGCACGCCACGATGGCGGCCCGGTAGTCGTCGGCGTGCGTGGCGGCAGCCCAGAGGGCGAACGGCACGGTGTCCTGGGCGGTCGAGTGCGAGCCGTTGCCCAACTCGTACGCGGCCTCGGCGGTCGGACGTCCAAGCAGCCGACGTGCGTCCTCCACACCACGGCGCACCTCACTGCCATCCAGGTAGTCGAGCACCGCGTCCAGCAGATTCGGCCCCGCCATCGCCGCACCCACCGCCACCGCCACCGCCACCGCGCCCGCGATCCCCTCCGGATGCAGATGAGTCACCTCGGCCGACAGGACCGCCTGCTTGACCACGACGTCGAGGTCATCCGCGAAGAACGCGCCAAGCGGAGCCACCCGCATCGCCGCCCCGTTGCCACACGACCCTTCGCCCCGGTAGGCCGTCGTCGCAGCCTCCCGCCACGGCACCCCATCCCGAATCCGGTGCAACACCACCACCGCCCCAGGCCCGTACCCCCGGTAGGGCTCGCAGTGCTCGGCGAACGAGGCGGCCAGGCGGTCCTGGTCGACGTGGCCGTGGTCGAGGAGTTCGGCCAGCAGCAGGCAGGCCATCTCGGTGTCGTCCGTCCAGGGCCACGGCCCGGCGGGCGGCCTACCCGCTGTGAGGTCGGAGCGGGAATGGCCGGGAACGAAGTACTGCGCGCCCAAGGCGTCGCCGACGGAAAGCCCGTCCAGTGATCGGTGTGCGGAGTTGGCAGACATGTGCCGCCAACCCTAAGCCAGTTGTTCTGGAGTCTGGCAACCGTCTTACTGGTGTGGCCTCACAACCATCAGGTGCTCGGGTCCGTTTCCCAGATCGACACGTGCTTGGTGCTCTCAGCCGTGAGCTCCGAGCGGTCCCAGTCTGCCCAGCGGTACTTCAGGCTCATCCCGGCGATGCGCGCCATGAGGTCCATCTCGGCCGGCCAGGCATACCGGAAGGGGATGCGGCGGAACCGCCCTGTCCCGTCCGGTGACACGGTGACGTGGTTCGACGTGAACTCCTGCGTGACGACGTCGTACTGGTCGAACCCGACATACCCGCCGCCGTCGACGCCGGGCGCCACCGTGAACGGGACGGTGTCCTGCCCGGGCGGTAGGCGACGCAGGTCCGGCAGGCCGACCTCGACGAGGAACAGCCCGCCCGGCCGCAGGTGCGCGGCCGCGTTGCGGAAGACGTCGACCTGCCCGTCCTGCGTGGTCACGTTGCTGATCGTGTTGAACACCAGGTAGACCAGTGAGAACTGACCGGCCACCCGCGTTGTCGTCACGTCGCCGATCGTGACCTCGACCGCGTCGCCGCCCGGCTTGCCCGCGATCCGCGACGCCATCGCCCGACTCAACTCGATGCCGCTCACCGGCACGCCGCGAGCGGCCAGCGGCGCGGCGATCCGCCCGGTGCCGACGGCGAACTCGAGGACCGGACCGTCGGCCAAGTCTTCGAGCACGTCCACCGCGGGCGTCACCACATCGGGTGCGTTCGCACCGCCCGGTGCGTCGTAGTCCACGGCCACGCTCTCGGGGAACCAGCCGTCCGCAGGGTTGTCTCCCGCATTCGCTTCACCGATCACGGTCGCCGACGCTACGCCCGCGACCCTCCGTCCCTCACCCCATTTTCGAAAGGCCACGACACCTGCTGAGGAGGCCAGAGCCCCCTCAGCAGGTGGCCCGGTATCAGCTGCAACCGGAGGTGGAGCCGCAGCCCTCGCACAGGTAGCAGGAGCCGGCCGGACGCATCTTCGTGCCGCACGTCATGCACAGCGGCGCGTCGGCGGCCTTGCCCAAGTGCAGTTCGAGCAGTTCCGTCGAGCTGCCCACCTTCACGTCCTGCGGCTTGGGCTTCTTCTCCGCGGGCGCCGGGGTGGAGGCGGGAGCCGGGGCCGAGTCGACCGACGTGCGCAAGCCCTCCAGGTCGACGTCACCGTTGCCGTAGTCGGCCGACACCTGCGCGGTGCGCTCGTCGGCGGTGAAGATGCCGAGCTGGGCGCGCTTCTCGAACGGCAGGTAGTCGAGCGCCAGCCGGCGGAACAGGTAGTCCAGGACGCTGGTCGCGATGCGGACGTCCGGGTCGTCCGTCATGCCCGCCGGCTCGAAGCGCAGGTTCTGGAACTTCGAGACGTAGAACTCCAGCGGGATGCCGTACTGGAGACCCACCGAGATGGACATGGAGAACGCGTCCATCACGCCGGCCAGCGTGGAACCCTGCTTGCCGAGCTTGACGAAGATCTCGCCCAGCCCGTCGTCCGGGTACGAACCGGCGTGCAGGTAGCCCTCCGCGCCGCCGACCGTGAACGACACCGTCTGCGACGGGCGCTTCTTCGGCAGCCGCTTGCGCACCGGCCGGTACTCCACGATCGTCTCGGTCTTCACCTCGGACGAAGGTGAGCCCGCACCGACCGCCTTGGCCGTCTTGCCCGCCGACAGCGGCTGGCCGACCTTGCAGTTGTCGCGGTAGATCGCCAGCGCCTTCAGGCCCAGCTTCCACCCCTGGTAGTAGATCTCCTCGACCTCGGCGACGGTCGCCGTCTCCGGCATGTTCACCGTCTTCGAGATCGCGCCCGAGATGAACGGCTGCACGGCCGCCATCATCCGGACGTGACCCATCGGCGCGATCGACCGGTCGCCCATCGCGCAGTCGAACACCTCGTAGTGCTCGGACTTGAGCCCCGGAGCGTCCACCACGTGCCCGTGCTCGCCGATGTACTCGACGATCGCCTCGAGCTGCTCCTCCTGGTACCCCATGACCCGCAGGGCGCGCGGCACCGTCTGGTTGACGATCTGCATCGAGCCGCCGCCGACCAGCTTCTTGAACTTCACCAGCGCCAGGTCGGGCTCGATGCCGGTGGTGTCGCAGTCCATCATCAGACCGATGGTGCCGGTGGGCGCGAGCACGCTGGCCTGCGCGTTGCGCCAGCCGTTGCGGGCGCCGACCTTCTGGCACTCCTGCCACGCCTTGGTCGCGACCTTCTGCACCGCCCCGTCGTTCGAGTGGTACGTGCGCAGCATGTCGTTCGCGGCCGAGTGCTTGCGGATGACCCGCTGGTGCGCCTCGGCGTTGCGCGCGTAACCCTCGTACGGGCCGACGATGCCCGCCAGCTCCGCGGAGCGCTTGTACGCCACGGCCTGCATCAGGGACGTGATCGCGGCGGCCAGCGCGCGGCCACCCTCGGAGTCGTACGCGTGACCGGTCGCCATGAGCAGCGCGCCCAGGTTCGCGTAGCCGATGCCCAGCTGGCGGAACGCACGGGTCGTCTCGCCGATCGCGGGGGTCGGGAAGTCCGCGAAGCAGATCGAGATGTCCATCGCGGTGATGATCAGCTCGACCGACTTGGCGAACAGCTCCGCGTTGAACGTGCCGTCGTCCTTCAGGAACTTCATCAGGTTCAACGACGCCAGGTTGCAGCTGGAGTTGTCCAGGTGCATGTACTCCGAGCACGGGTTCGAGGCGGTGATCCGACCCGACTCCGGCGTGGTGTGCCAGTCGTTGATCGTGCCGTCGTACTGGATGCCCGGGTCGGCGCACTCCCACGCGGCCTGCGCCAGCTTGCGGAACAGGTCCTTCGCGTCGACGTGCTCGATGACCTCGCCGGTCTGGCGGGACCGCAGGCCGAACTGGCCGCCGTCCTCGTAGGAGCGCATGAACTCGTCCGACACGCGGATCGAGTTGTTCGCGTTCTGGTACTGCACGGACACGATGTCCTTGCCGCCCAGGTCCATGTCGAAGCCGGCGTCGCGCAGCGCGCGGACCTTGTCCTCTTCACGCGCCTTCGTCTGGATGAACTCCTCGACGTCCGGGTGGTCGACGTCCAGCACGACCATCTTCGCCGCACGGCGGGTCGCGCCACCGGACTTGATGGTGCCCGCCGACGCGTCCGCGCCGCGCATGAACGACACCGGGCCGGACGCCGTGCCGCCGGACGACAGCAGCTCCTTGGACGACCGGATCCGGGAGAGGTTCAGGCCCGCGCCGGAGCCGCCCTTGAAGATCAGGCCCTCCTCGCGGTACCAGTTCAGGATCGACTCCATCGTGTCGTCGACCGACAGGATGAAGCAGGCGCTGACCTGCTGCGGAGAGGTCGTGCCGACGTTGAACCACACCGGCGAGTTGAAGCTGAACACCTGGTGCAGCAGCATCCAGGTCAGCTCGTGCTCGTAGATCTCGGCGTCCTCGGCGGTGCCGAAGTAGCCGTGCTCGACGCCCGCCGCGACGTACTTCTTCACCACGCGGTCGATGAGCTGGCGCAGGCTGTGCTCGCGCTGCTGCGTGCCGACCGCGCCGCGGAAGTACTTGCTGGTGACGATGTTGGTCGCGTTGACCGACCAGAAGTCGGGGAACTCGACGCCGCGCTGCTCGAAGTTCACGGAGCCGTCGCGCCAGTTCGTCATGACGACGTCGCGGTGCTCCCAGGTGACCTCGTCATACGGGTGCTTGCCGGCCGTGGTGAAGACGCGCTCCACCTTCAGCTTGGCGTTCTTGTCCCCCGCGCCGTTGCGGGTGGCCGTCCTCTTGCTGGAGCCACCGACGGTCTCCGTCATCCCGGGTCCCTCTCGTCTTTCGAATCGTCTTCGAAGTTTTTCGGCGCGACCACGTCCGGGCTCCCCGTCCGAGGCGGTCGCAGGTTGGTGCCGCCGTGCTGTTGTGCCGCTGTCGTGCTGCTGTTGTGCTGCTCAGTCGTCCGTGCGCTGGGCGTCACGAAGGTCGGCGATCTCCTTCTCGAAGTCCTCGACGGACGAGAAGGAGCGGTAGACGGAGGCGAACCGCAGATAGGCCACCTCGTCCAGGTCGCGCAGCGGGCCGAGGATGGCCAGGCCGACCTCGTGGCTCGGGATCTCGGCGTTGCCGCCCGAGCGGATGGATTCCTCGACGCGGTGGGCGAGCTGCTGGAGGGCGTCCTCGTCGACGGGGCGGCCCTGGCAGGCGCGGCGGACGCCGTTGACGACCTTGTCCCGGCTGAACGGCTCGGTGACGCCCGAGCGCTTGACGACCGCGAGCACGGCTTCCTCCACGGTGGTGAACCGGCGACCGCAGCTGGAGCAGGACCGCCGGCGGCGGATCACCTGGCCTTCGTCCACCTCGCGCGAATCGACCACGCGAGAGTCCGCGTTCCGGCAGAACGGGCATCGCACGGCTCGTCTTCCCTCCTCCGCGCAGCATCCATCGCGTTAGCCTCCATGATGGGGAATACCCCAACCTGTGGACTAACTACAACGGTGTAACCACTAGATGTAGGGGTCAACCTATGCCGCGAGCCTACTGCTCTGCAACTCGGACACGCCCGTTCTCGTCCCCCGCTCGGGTGAACGAGCGCTCCGCGACCCGCCGGTCACGCAACGCCCACGGCTCGCCGCAGGTCACCGCCAAATCGCAAACGCAAACGCGCGAGTCCTACGTTCAGAACGCGCGAGTCCTACGTTCAGAACGCGCGAGTCCTACGTCCAGAACGCGCGAGTCCTACGTCCAGGACCCCCGAGTTCAACGCTCAGGACAGCCGGCCGCGGCGTCACGACGTTCTGAGCGTTGAACTCGGGGTACGCGAACGTAGGACTCACGGGTCCTGAACGTAGGACTCACGGGGTCTGGAGGTTCGACACGCGGGGCCTGGAGGTTCGACTCGCGCGGGGGTTACTGGGAGTGATTAAGAGGGTGTGATCAGGGGGTGCCGTCGGGGACGACGAGGGGTTGGCCGGGGACTACGTCGGAGTCGGGGAGGTCGTTCAGCTCGCGGATGCGGGAGACGACGGCTTCCGGGTTGCTGTTGGGGGCGTTGCGCTCCGCTACGTCCCACAGCGTCTCGCCCACCTGGACGTGTACGACGTTAGTGCGTTCGGGGACGGTCGTGGCTCCCGAGACGTACAGATAGAGCAGGCTCAGCAGCGCGGCGAACACGGCTGCAGCAGTCGCGTACGCGAGGAACTGGAGCACCGGGTGGCGCTGGGGCCGCACCGCACAGGCGGCGGGCTCGGGCGCGGTCTGGTGTACTTCGAGTCGCCGGGCTCGGCTGGCCGGGCGACGATTGTCCTTGTCCGCCAACTCGAACCGGCGGAGCACCCGCGGTCCGGGGCGCAATCCGGCGCCGAGGGCGACATCCTCGACACCCGCGCCGTCCACGAGTTCGAAGCTGTTCCGGGTGCCAATGACCACCGCCATGATGCCCTCCAACGCAGGTCATCCGATCATGATCGAACCTGTGTTCGATCGAACGTCCGTGCGAATGTGTACCACTTCATCGGGCATAATCGCTACGACACGCCGAGGTTTACTTCGAACAGGTGTTTGATCTGGACCGGTAACGCGACTACCGTCCACAAGTGAAGATCGTCGGAGAGCCGGCCTGGGCAATCGGGACCGGTGAGGAGGAAGCACCGTGGCACGCAAGACAAACGAAGACCTGCGCACCGCCGATGTGCCCTCCGCGCCCGAACCGGCGGACATCGCGGGCAACGCCGGGCTCACCCTGCGTCAGCGCAAGGTGCTCGACGTGATCCGCGACTGGCTGGACCGGTTCGGCTACCCGCCCAGCGTGCGCGAGATCGGGGAGGCGGTCGGCCTGACCTCCACCTCCTCGGTCGCCCACCAGCTGCGCGCGTTGGAGCGGAAGGGCTACCTGCGTCGCGATCCGAACCGGCCGCGCGCGGTGGGTGTGCTGCCGGCCGAGATCGTCACCGGCCTGGACCCGTCGTCCAAGCCGACGCCCGCCTACGTGCCGATGCTGGGTCGCATCGCGGCCGGTGGGCCGATCCTGGCGGAAGAGGCCATCGAGGACGTGTTCCCGCTGCCGCGCGAGATCGTCGGCGAGGGCGACGTGTTCCTGCTGAAGGTCGTGGGTGACTCGATGGTGGACGCCGCCATCACCGACGGCGACTGGGTCGTCGTCCGGCAGCAGCCCACGGCGGACAACGGCGAGGTGGTGGCCGCGATGATCGACGGCGAGGCCACCGTGAAGTCGTTCAAGCGCAAGGAAGACGGTCACGTGTGGCTGATGCCGCACAACGTCGCCTACCAGCCGATCCCGGGTGACGAGGCGACGATCCTGGGCAAGGTCGTGGCGGTCCTGCGCAGGCTCTAGAAGTCCACGGGCGGGCGGGCGGTCCGGGTCGAACGGCACGGGCCGCTTACGCCTTCCGCCTGCGCGAACGTCGCACCAGGGCCCCTAGCAGCACCAACGCCACCGCGCCGCCACCCACCACCGGCCACACCGAACGCGAGTCGGAGGCCGGGGCAGCGGCCGAGGCGTCACCGCCTGGCGCCGGAGCGTCGGCAGTGGTCGTAGTGGGCGCCGGGGGCTCGGCCAACGCCGCCGCACCCGCCACCGCCCGCACGGTCGACGACGTGGCCCCGCCGTTCCCGAACTCGGACGCCGACAGCAGCGTGCCGTCCGGGTCGAACGCGATGGCCTCACCCTGCGGCTCACCGGCCAGCGGCACCCGCACCGGGTCGCCTTCCAGCGCCTTCGCCAGGTCGCCGTCCGGCACCGGGAACAGGTACGCGTCGGTGTACGTCCGCAGCGCCGCCACCTTGCCGTCCCGCGACATGGCGCCACCGGTGACCACGCGTGTCACCACGGGGTTCTGCAACGGCCCGCCGGGGGTCTCCGTGCCGCTGATGGACACCCGGGCCACCTGCTCCATCGGCGTCGCCGCGCCCTCGCTCAACCCGGACGCCGGCCGGTACACCAATGCCGACCCGAACGTTTCCTTGGTGATGATGTGCGGAATGCCCGCGCCGTCCACCAACAATGCTTCCGCGTCGTGCTTTCCGTCAGGATACGTGAGTCGGTACAAACGACTGCCGCCGTCCGGTGAAACCGCGTGCAATGCCACGGTTTCCCGAGACTTGCCGTTGTCCCCGGTGTCCGCCGCCCACAGGGTTCCGTCAGGAGCGAGGGCTAGGTCTTCGACGTCGAACGGGTTGTTCGGCGCGGTGATCGTGCGGGTGATCGCGCAATTCCGGTCGAGCACCTGGATCAGCAGTCGGCCGCTGTCGCTGTCGTTCACCGCGAACCACTGGTTGCCGTCGGACGCGAAGCCGGACAGCTCCTCCAGCCGCGGGTCGGTCACCGCGCACACGTCGGCGACGGCCGGCTCCGCCGAGGCGGAACCGGCCGTCAACAACAGCCCGACGACTACCGCGAACGCGCGCAACGGCTCAAGCGTGGCTTCCGTTCACGGCGAACTTCTCCAGCACGCCGGCCAGGTCGCGCGGCACCCGGGCGGACAGCTCGGTGCCCTCCTCGGTGTGCCGCTCCTTGAGCACCTCGCCCTCGCGGTGCACGCGCGCGACCAGCTCGCCTCGCGCGTACGGCACCATCGCGTCGACCACGACCTCCGGCCGCGGCGTCATGGCCGCGATGCGTTCACGCAGCTCGGGGATGCCCTCACCGGTCTGCGCCGACACGAACACCGCCGTCGGGAACAGGTGCCGCAGGCGGGCCATGCCCAGCTCGCCCACCGCGTCGACCTTGTTCACCACGAGCAGCTCGGTCGGCATCGGGTCGTCCCGCCGCGACGAGATCTCGGTGATCACCTCGCGGACCGCGACGACCTGCTTCTCCGGCATCGCGTCCGAACCGTCGACCACGTGGACCAGCAGGTCCGCGTCGGCGACCTCTTCCAGCGTCGACCGGAACGCCTCGACCAGCTGGTGCGGCAGGTGCCGCACGAAGCCGACCGTGTCGGTCAACGTGTAGGGCAGGCCCTCGGGCGTCTCGGTGCGCCGCGTGGTCGGGTCGAGGGTGGCGAACAGGGCGTCCTGCACCAGCACTCCCGCGCCGGTCAGCGCGTTGAGCAGGCTGGACTTGCCCGCGTTCGTGTAGCCCGCGATGGCCACGTTCGGCACCGAGTTGGCGATCCGGCGGTGCCGCTTGGTCTCCCGGGTGACGCTCATGGCGGCGATCTCGCGGCGCAGCTTCGAGATGCGCGCGCGGATGCGCCGGCGGTCGGTCTCCAGCTTCGTCTCACCGGGACCGCGCAGACCCACGCCGCCGTTGCCGCCGCCGGCACGACCACCGGCCTGCCGGGACAGCGACTCACCCCAACCGCGCAGTCGCGGCATGAGGTACTGGAGCTGGGCCATCTCGACCTGCGCCTTGCCCTCACGGGTGGACGCGTGCTGGGCGAAGATGTCCAGGATCAGCGCGGTGCGGTCGACGACCTTGACCTTGAGCTTCTCCTCCAGCTGCCGGAGCTGGCCGGGGGAGAGCTCGCCGTCGCAGATCACCGTGTCCGCGCCCGTCGCGATCACGACGTCGCGCAGCTCGTGGACCTTGCCGGAGCCGATGTAGGTGGCCGGGTCGGGCCGGTCGCGCCGCTGCACGAGGCCTTCGAGCACCTCGGAGCCCGCCGTCTCGGCGAGCAGGGCCAGCTCGGCCAGGGACGCCTCGGAGTCGGCCGCCGTGCCTTCGGTCCACACGCCGACCAGCACGACGCGCTCCAAACGGAGCTGCCGGTACTCGACCTCGGTGACGTCCTCAAGCTCGGTGGACAGTCCCGCGACGCGACGCAGTGCGGCGCGCTCTTCGAGCGCCATGTCGCCGGTGGACAGCTCGTCCTCGTGGTCGAGCCAGTCGTTGCTGTTGTGCGTGTTTTCCGTCATTTGCCCTTCATCGTTTCACGGCACCCCTGCCGGTTTCGAGTGGTTAATCGCCCGGGTACATCGCCAGGTAGATCGCCACGCGCTCCCCGTCGGGGTGGGCCGGCTCCGCTGCCAGCTCATCGAACAACGAACGGAGACGCCGGTTTAGTTCCTCCGGGTCGGCCCGCACCACGAGTCGGACCTGTCGCAGCGAGTCGATGCCCACGTCGGCGACCTCGCCCAGGAACGCCTGGAGGACCGCCTCCTTGGCCGCCAGCGGCTTCTCCCGCCAGTCGAGCCGCCACGAGAGGCCGGTCGACAGGTAGGGGATCTCCCGCGCGCCCCGGTTGCCCGCACGCGGCTCCTGGGGTTCGAGAAAACCCGAGGCGACGAGTTTGCGCACGTGGTGGAGGGTGGTGGCGGGGTCCTTGCCGAGGCGTTCGGCGATCTCCTTGTTCGTCAACGGCGTGTCGTACGTCAGTCGGATGATGCGCAGCCGCACGTCCGAGGAGAGGGCAGCGGCCTCGTCCGCGGTGGCGATGCGTCTGGGCACGGGCACAGCATAAGACCCGCCAGAACTGAGTGATTGACAGTTTCCAATCACTCCCGAGAGACTTCACGTCGTGTCCCTCTGGTCTCATCGCGACTTCCGCCTGCTCTGGGCAGGCGACACCATCAGCCAGTTCGGCTCGACGATCGGCCGCACGGTGTTGCCGCTGCTCGCCGTGGGCGCGCTGGCCGCGACACCGTTCGAGATGGGCGTGCTGTCCGCCGCCGGAACGGCCGCGTTCCTGCTGATCGGGCTGCCCGCCGGGGTGTGGGTGGACCGGCTGCGCCGCCGTCCGGTGATGCTCGTCGCCGACCTCACCCGTACGGTGCTGCTGCTGTCGGTGCCGTTGGCCTGGTGGCTGGACGTGCTCACGCTGCCGCACCTCGTCGTGGTCGCGCTGCTGGTCGGCGCGGCCACCGTCATGTTCGACATCGCGTACCAGTCGTACCTGCCCGCGCTGGTCGGCCGGGAGCAGCTGGTCGAGGGCAACTCGAAGCTGGAGGCCAGCCGGGCGGTGGCGGAGGTGTCCGGGCCAGCCGTGGCGGGTGGTGTCGCGCAGGCGGTCGGCGCGGCGCTCGGCGTGCTCGCCACCGCGGTCGGTTACGTCGCCTCGGCGTTGTTCCTGCTGCGTATCCGCACGGAGGAGCCGCCGCCCCGTGTGCCGGACAAGCCCGGCTTGGCGCACGAGATCGCCGAGGGCCTGCGGTTCGTCTTCGGGCACCGGTCGCTGCGCGCGATCGTCGGGTGCACGGGGACCGCCAACCTGTTCGGCGGCATGACGATGGCCGTGCTGGTGCTGTTCCTCGTCCGCGACCTGGAGTTGTCCGAAGGCGTGGTGGGCCTGGTGCTCAGCTCGGCCGGCATCGGCGGGGTGCTGGGCGCGCTGACCGTGAACCGGTGGAACGCCCGGTTCGGCCAGACCAAGGTGATCTGGCTGTCCGGCCTGGTCACGTGGCCGCTCGGGCTCCTGGTGCCGCTCGGCGCGGCGGACTGGCGACTCGCGTTCCTGGTCGTCGGCGAGGCCGGGGTGGCGTACGGGGCGACCGTCTACAACATCGCCCAGGTCAGCTACCGGCAGTCGATCTGCCCGGACCACCTGCTGGGCCGGATGAACGCCAGCATCCGGTTCGTGGTGTGGGGCTCGATGCCGATCGGCGGGTTGGTGGGCGGCGTGCTGGGCGGTGGCATCGGCGTCACGGCGACGTTGTGGGTGGCGATGACGGGACAGGCCCTGTCCGTGCTGTGGGTGGTCCTGTCACCGCTGAGGACCCGCAACACCGTCACCGCGTGATCCTTTCCGGTGCTGTCACCACTGCGGGCGATGCGGGAGGCGCCGGCGATCACTACGGTCGACCGGCATGGCTGACACCACCGTGCTCCGCGAAGGTCTCCGGTTCGGCGAGGGTCCGCGTCAGGGGCCTGACGGCCGGCTCTTCTACTCCGACTTCTACGCCCACGAGGTCCGCGCGCTCGACCTGGCCACCGGCGACGAAGAGGTCGTCTGCACGGTGCCGGAGCAACCGTCGGGCCTGGGCTGGCTGCCGGACGGCCGACTGCTCGTGGTGTCGATGCGGGACCGGAAGGTGCTGCGGCTGGACGACGGCGGCCTGGTCGAGCACGCCGACGTGAACGGCATCGCGACCTTCCACGCCAACGACATGCTGGTCGACGCGCAGGGCCGCGCGTACGTCGGCAACTTCGGCTTCGACCTGCACGCGGCCATCGCGGCGGGTGGTGAGGGGCCGATGCTGGAACCGGACTGGGTGCCGCCAGGCACGCCGTTGGCGCTGGTCCAGCCGGACGGCGCGGTCACGGTGGCCGCCGACGACCTGAAGTTCCCCAACGGGATGGGCCTGCTGCCCGACGGCCGGCTGGTCGTCGCGGAAACCCTCGCCTTCTGCCTGACCAGCTTCGCGGTGGCCGACGACGGCACGTTGTCCGGCCGGCAGGTGTGGGCGTCGTTGCGCGATTACGGCATCGCGCCGGACGGCATCGCGGTGGACGCCGACGGCGGAGTGTGGGTCGCGCCCGCGCTCCAACCGTTCGCGTTCCGGGTCGAAGAAGGCGGCGAGATCACCCGAAAGGTGGAAACGAGCCAGATCTGCTTCGCCGTCGCGATCGTCGACGACAAGCTCGTCTGCTGCACCGCACCCACCTCCCAGCCGGAGACGGTTGCCACCGCACAGCTGGGCAAACTGGAGGTGTTCGCCCTCTAGAGCGCGTCCCACCAGGCCTGGTCGAGCTCACCGCGGGCCAGCAGCACGGCCGGGCCGGTCAGCGTCGCGGTCTCCTCCTCGATCACCACGGACACCTGTCCACCCAGGACGTCCACAGTGGCCTTGCCGACCCGCCGGCCGGTGCCGTACAGCCACGACGCCACCGCGGCCACCGTGCCCGTGCCGCAAGACCTGGTCTCGCCCACACCACGCTCGTGCACGCGCATCCGCAGCGCGCCGTCGCCGAGCACGTTGACGAACTCCACGTTCACCCCGTGCGGGAACAGCACCGGGTCGTGGCCCGGCGGAACGTGCAGGTCCAGTTCGGCCACGGGCACGTCCGTCACGCACCCCAGGTGCGGGTTGCCGACGTCCACCGCCACCCCGCTGAACGCCCGGCCGTCGACCGTCGCGGTACCGGTCCCGGTGACCTGCGCGCGCCCCATGTCCACCGTCACGGTGCCGTCGGAGTGCGTGATCACGTGCCGCTCACCGGCCCGCGTGCCGATGGTGAACTCCCCGGCGGGCACGAGCTCGGCCTCCACCAGGTACCGGGCGAACACGCGCACCCCGTTGCCGCACATCTCGGCGATCGAGCCGTCCGCGTTGCGGTAGTCCATGAACCACGGGCCGAAATCGGGCCGCACGACCCGCAGCACACCGTCCGCGCCCAAGCCCCGCTGACGGTCGCACAGCGCGCGCACCCGCGACTCGGTCAGGTCCAGCACGCCGTCCGGATCGGGCAGCACCACGAAATCGTTCTCGGTGCCGTGGCCCTTCAGAAACTCGACTCCCACAGCCGCCAGATTACGGGGCGACCAGCGACAGCACGTCCCCGGCCACGTCCGACGCCGCCGCGTCGAACCACCTGACCCGCTGGTCACGGCGGAACCAGGACCGCTGCTTGCGGACGAACCGCCGGGTGGCCTGCGCGGTGGTCGCCGCCGCCTCCTCCAGAGTGCACTCGCCGTCGAACGCCGCCAGCACCTGCTGGTAGCCCAGGGCCCGGGACGCCGTGCGGCCATCGCGCAGCCCCCGTGCCTCCAACGCGCGCACCTCGTCCACCAGCCCGGCCGCGAACATCCGCGCCACCCGCTCGTCCACCCGCTCGTCCAGTTCGGACACCTCGCGGTCCAGCCCCACCATCACGGTGCCGTACCGCGCGGGACCGGGCTTGGGGAGCGTCGCCGAGAACGGCTGCCCGGTCAGCTCGATGACCTCCAGCGCGCGCACCACCCGGCGACCGTTGCTCGGCAGGATCGCCAACGCCGCCGCCGGGTCGAGCTGCGCCAGCCGCCCGTGCAGCGTCTCCGGGCCGAACACCGACAGCTCCTGCTCCAGCTGGGTGCGGATCTTCTCGTCGGTGCCGGGGAACACCAGGTCGTCCACCACAGCCTGCACGTACAGGCCCGAACCGCCGACCAGCACCGGCGTGCGCCCCTCGGCCAGCAGCCGCTCCACGACGGCCCGAGCCTCACGCTGGTAGGCCGCCACGGACGCCGTCTCGGTCACGTCCAGCACGTCCAGCAGATGGTGAGGAACCCCCTGCCGCTCAAGATCACTGATCTTCGCAGTGCCGATGTCCATGCCCCGGTAGAGCTGCATCGCGTCCGCGTTGACCACCTCACCGCCCAGTTCCAGGGCAAGCCGGACGGCCAGATCGGACTTCCCGGTGGCGGTGGGGCCGACGACGGCGACGGGGGTGCTCACGGGCTCAAGCCTCCCAGACGGCGAAGTGGTAGCCGACCCCGAACGGCGCGAGGAACGACGACCAGGTGCACCGCCACCCCCCAGGCACACCCGCGGCGACCTGCCAAGCAGCCCGCCCGTAAGCGCCCAACTCAGCAGCCAACACCGGGTCCAACCCACGCAACGCACCCCTGTCCGCCGTGGCCAGCGCCTTGCGCACGTCTTCGTCAAACGTCCCGGCCCGCTCATCCGAACGTCCCACCGCCAACTCGCCATGCCGATGCGACCCATCACCCAGCACCAGAACGGCCCGCTCACCACCCAGCCGTTCACCGAGCGCGACACACTCGGCAACCGGCAGGTCCGGCGGCACGAGGTGCACCCGAACCCTCCGAACGCCCACCTGTTCCCGCAGCCAGGCAGCGACCAGCACCGGCAACGGCAGGTCGTCATCCACAGAGGACGCGTCGTCCGACAGCGACACCCGCACGTCCACCCCGAAGCCCCGGAACGTGCCCGCGACGTCCTCGACCACCCGAGGCCCAGAGGGGTCCACCGCGACCGCCACCCACTCCGACGAGTGCGCGGCCAACTCCCGGGCGACGGCCAGGCACGCCGAGCGCACCGGTTCGGTGTCCGGCGCGGCGCCGGAGACCAGTTCGGGCACCAGCAGGGGAGGGTGCGGCAGGACCGCCAGACGCGGGATCATGGCAGCCAACGCTACTCATCGGCCACCACCGGTACCGATGCGAGCTTTGACCTGTTTGAATGCGCGCGAGGTACTGGACACTCTGAAGGAGCGTCGCGGTACCCGGGTGCTGGGCCCCGTCGTAGGCGGGGCGCCCGTGGTCGGCACGGGCACCACGAAGTGGGCAGGCGAGGAGGAAGCCGGCGATGACGGAGCACGAGACGACACCGGGAACCACTGGCGACAGTGGCGCGGGGGCGGTGGTCGAGGAGACCAGGGTGGAGGCAACGCCGGTAGCAGCAGCAGCTGCGACGGCGGCGGCACCACCGGTCCCCGTGGCGTCGGACCACCCTGACCGCTGGGGGCGCGTGGACGCGGACGGCACCGTCTACGTCAAGACGGCGGACGGCGAGCGGGTCGTCGGTTCCTGGCAGGCGGGCGAGCCCGCCGAGGGCCTGGCGCACTTCGCGCGTCGGTTCGACGACATCCGCACCGAGGTCGAGCTGCTGGTGACACGGCTGTCCTCCGGCGCGGGCGACCCGAAGCACGCGATGACCAGCGCGAAGCACGTCAAGGAGAGCCTGGCCGACGCGGCGGTGGTCGGTGACCTCGCCGCCCTGGCCGCTCGCGTCGACTACGTGCTGGTCAAGGCGGAGGAGGGGTTGGAGGCCGCGAAGGCCGCCAAGGACGAGGCCCGTGCCGCGGCAGGCGCTCGCAAGCAGGAGCTGGTCGAGGAAGCCGAGGTGTTGGCGAACGAGTCGACGCAGTGGAAGTCCGCCGGTGACCGGCTGCGGCAGATCCTGGACGAGTGGAAGACCATCCGGGGTGTGGACCGCAAGACCGACGAGCAGCTGTGGCGGCGGTTCTCCAAGGCGCGTGACGCGTTCAACCGCAGGCGCGGTTCGCACTTCGCGGACCTCGACCGGCAGCGCACGGTGGCCAAGAACCGCAAGCAGGAGCTGGTCGAAGAGGCCGAGAAGCTCATCGAGTCCGACGACTGGGGCCCCACGGCCGGTCGGTACAAGGACCTGATGGTCGAGTGGAAGGCCGCCGGCCGGGCGCCCAAGGAGGCCGACGACGCCCTCTGGCAGCGTTTCCGCGCCGCCCAGGACGCGTTCTTCGCCAAGCGGTCCGAGGCGTTCAGCGAGCGTGACGCCGAGTTCTCGACCAACGCGAAGCTGAAGGAGGAACTGCTCGCCGAGGCCGAGCGGATCGACCCGTCACTGGACCTCGAATCCGCCCGCCAGCAGCTCTACAAGATCCAGGAGCGCTGGGACGCCATCGGCAAGGTCCCCCGCGAACGCGTCCGCGAACTGGAGGGCAAGCTCCGCACCATCGAGGAGCGGGTCCGGGGCGCGGTCGACGCCCAGTGGCGCAAGTCCGACCCGGAAGCCGAAGCCCGAGTGGCCCAGTTCCGCGAGCGCGTAGAACAGTTCGAAGCCCAGGCCGCAAAGGCACGCACAGCAGGTGACAAGCGCCGCGCCGAGCAGGCCGAGGCCCAGGCCAAGCAATGGCGCGAATGGCTGGCCGCCGCCGAACAGGCAGTCTCCAGCCGCTAGCAAGCAACACTCCGATGGCCCCTTCACCACCCGGTGAAGGGGCCATCGGCATCTTCGAACGCCTGTATCAACCGGCCCTTTTAATGCACCCACAACGGACCCGCAATCAACCCACCAAGGCCTGATTTGACATGGGTTCGGGTGCCATAGGCTGGACGAAGCCGGGCAGGCTTGGCGGACGCTCTTCCCGCCATGCCTGCCCGGCTTTGGCCTGCCTGGGGTGCCCGTACGGGCCCCATGTCAAATCAGGCCGGACCCGCCCACCACACCCACACACATCACTGCATAGGCGGCCGAGAAGCAGCCAACTTCAACCACTTCACCAACAACACCACCACAGCCACCACAGCCAAAACGAGCCCAAAACCGGGCCCAGGCCCAGGGTGGTGCCCAGTAGTCGTCTGCGTAGTCCAAATCGACACCACACCCGTAAACGCACCGACAAAAGAAGCCAGCGCGCAAATCCAAGCCAATACCCACCGCCGCAAAGCCAACGTCAACGCCGGCAGCAGCACACCCCCGACCACCGCCACGTACGAGAAGATCTTCGGCAACGAATCCGCGTCGCCGAACAGCACCGTCAACCCCGTCGCGCCATCCGCCCACGGCAGAATCAACGACACCAGAATCGCCAACGCCGCGACAGCAATCGTCAACGCCCCGGCACCCGGATCGATCCGCTTGGCCGCCGACCGACCCACACTGTCAATCTCTTCACGCAGCCCGGCCACGTCCTCGGGCTCGTCACCTACGGGCTCACCTGCGGGATCACTCACGGAGCCGCACACCCACCCACAGCCGCAGGCAGCGGAGCAGGCTTGCCGAACGAAGGCAGCCCCAACGTCACACCAGGCGTCTTCGGCTTGATCCCAGCCTCGGACCGATCCCCTGCCTTGGTCCGCCGATGCGACAACAACGGCCCGTCCGCGATCAGGTTGTGCGGGGCCCCGTACGTCACCACCGTCTCCACCACATCACCCGGCCGCACCCGCGCGTCACCAGGCGTGAAGTGCACCAACCGACCGTCACGCGCCCGACCGGTCATCCGCAGCGTCTCGGCGTCCTTGCGCCCCTCGCCCGAGGCCACCAACAACTCCACCCGACGTCCGACCTGCTCCAGGTTCAGCTCATGCGCGACGTCGTTGACCAGCGTCACCAGCCGGTCATACCGCTCCTGAACGACCGCCTTCGACAGTTGCCCAGGCAACTCAGCCGCCGGCGTGCCAGGCCGCTTCGAGTACTGGAACGTGAACGCCGACGAGAACCGAGCCTCCCGCACCACGTCCAAAGTGGCCTGGAAGTCCTCCTCGGTCTCACCGGGGAAGCCGACGATGATGTCCGTCGTGATGGCCGCGTCCGGCATCGCCGCGCGCACCTCGTCCAGGATGGACAGGTACTTCGCGGTCCGATAAGACCGGCGCATCTCCTTCAGCACGCGGTCCGAGCCCGACTGCAACGGCATGTGCAGCTGGTGGCACACGGCCGGCGTCTCGGCCATCGCGGCGATCACGTCGGAGGTGAAGTCCTTCGGGTGCGGCGACGTGAACCGGACCCGCTCCAGACCCTCGATCCCACCCGCGGCGCGCAGCAGCTTGCCGAACGCGAACCGGTCGCCGAACTCGACGCCGTAGGAGTTGACGTTCTGCCCGAGCAGCGTCACCTCCAGCACGCCCTCGTCGACCAGCGCCTGCACCTCGGCCAGCACCTCGCCGGGACGGCGGTCCTTCTCCTTGCCGCGCAGCGACGGGACGATGCAGAACGTGCACGTGTTGTTGCAGCCGACGGACACCGACACCCAGCCGGAGTACGCCGAGTCGCGGCGGGCGGGCAGCGTGGACGGGAAGGTCTCCAGCGAGTCCAGGATCTCGACCTGCGCCTCGCGGTTGTGCCGGGCGCGTTCCAACAGCACCGGCAGCGAGCCGATGTTGTGCGTCCCGAAGACCACGTCCACCCACGGCGCGCGCCTGACGATCTCGTGCTGGTCCTTCTGCGCGAGGCAGCCGCCGACGGCGATCTGCATGTCGGGGTTCGCGGACTTGGCGGGCGCGAGGTGGCCGAGCGTGCCGTAGAGCTTGTTGTCGGCGTTCTCCCGCACGGCGCAGGTGTTGAAGACCACCACGTCCGGCGGGGCGTCGCCCTCGGCCGGTTCGTAGCCCGCGTCCTCCAACATGCCGGCCAGGCGCTCGGAGTCGTGCACGTTCATCTGGCAGCCGAACGTGCGGATCTGGTAACTGCGAGTCACTGCACCTAGTCCTTCCGTCGGGTCCAGCGTAGAGCGTGGACGTGCGACGATGCGCAGGTGTCGGGAACGCTGCTGCGGTTGCACGCGGTCGGGGCCGCCTTGGCCCTGGCCACTCTGTCATTGACCGCGTGCGGTGACGACTTCGACCACGTCAAGCTCACCATGGCCGCAGGCAGTCCGGGCGGGGTCTACCACGCGTTGAGCACGGCGCTGGCCGACGCGTGGACGCGCGACCCCGGCATCCCCCGCCCGCAGGTGGCGAACACGGCCGGCTCGGTGGACAACCTGGACCGGCTGCGGACCAACCAGGCGCAGGTCGGGTTCTCGGCGGCCGACGCGGCGGAGGAGAAGCAGAAGGACGGGGCCGGCCACAAGCTGTACGCGCTGGCCAGGATGCACGACGACTACCTCCAGCTCGTGGTGCGGGACGACGTCCCGGCGACCAAGCTGGCCGACCTGAAGGGCCTCCGGGTGAGCGTGGGCGCCCGCGACTCGGGTGTGTGGCTGATCGCGCAGCGGCTGCTGAAATCGGCGGGCATGTCACCCGACCAGGACCTGAAAGTGCAGTACATGGACCTTCCGACCAGCACGGACGCGATGCGGAACGGTGCGTTGGACGCGTTCTTCTGGTCCGGTGGCGTGCCGACGAACGCCGTCACCACGCTGGCCACGACGGTGAAGCTCCGGATGCTCGACCTGGGCGACGAGCTGCCGAAGCTGCGGCAGGCGTACCCGGTGTACGGCTCGGCGACGCTGCCCGCGTCGGCGTACCGGCTGGGCGGCGGCCCGGTCGTCACGCTGGTCGTGCGCAACTTCCTGCTGGTCAACGACACGATGTCGGAGGAGGTGGCAGAAGCCCTGGTCAAAGGCCTGTTCCAGGCGCAGTCATCCCTCGTCGCGGCGAGCCCCGTGGCGAGGTCGATAGAGGTCAGGTCGGCGATCGAGACAACCCCGGTGGAGCTGCACCCGGGGGCCGCGCGGTACTACCGGGACGCAAAGATCTAGGTAGTCGCAGTTCCCTGAATCTCTGGCTACTCAGGCAGCCGGAAACTCGACCACCACCCGCAACCCACCCGCCTCCGGCAACTCCAACCGCACCGACCCGTCCACCCGATCCACGATCTGCCGCACCAACGCCAGCCCCAACCCGGACCCCTGCACGTTCTGGTGCGCCGGACTGCGCCAGAACCGGTCGGTGGCCCGCTCCAACTCGTCCGGCGCCAACCCCGGCCCCTCGTCCTGCACCGACAGCCGCACCACACCATCCCGCCGCCGCACGTCGACGTGCACCATCGTCCCGTCCGACGTGAACTTCAGCGCGTTGTCCAGCAACGCGTCCAACACCGTCTCGACACCACGCGGCGGCACAAGGGCCCGTCCACCCGGCTCCCCGTCCAGCACCAGGTGCACCCCACGCGCCGCGGCAGCGGGCTGCCAAGCCGTCAACCGCCCGGCCACCGCCCGGTCCACGTCCACCGGCACCGGATCGACCGACTGCGCCCCCGCCCGCGCCATGGACAGCAGCTCGTCCAGGATCCGGTTCAACCGGTTGGTCTCGTCCAGCGCGGCGGCCTGGTGCGCGATCCCCTCGCCCACCACGTGGTCCTCCAAATTGGACAGACGCAGCTTCAACGCGGTCAACGGGTTGCGCAGCTGGTGCGAGGCGTCCGCGACGAACGCCCGTTGGGCGGCCAGAACATCGCTCACGTTCGCCGCCATCTGGTCGAACGACCGGGACAGCTGCCGCAGTTCCGGCGGACCGTCGGACGAGCCGACCGGCTGCACGGGCTGACCGGACACCACCGCCGCCAACAGCCGCCCGGTCGCGTCGTCCAGCCGCCGCACGGGCCGCAACGTCCACCGGACCAGCGGCAACGCCACGAACACGCCGAGCACCAGCACCAGCAGGCTCGACCCGAGCAGCACCGACCACCACACCACGATCTCGACCCGGGTCTTCGACGTCGGCGACATCGTCACCACCGCGCCCCGGACCTCGCCCGCCTCCAGCACCGGCTCGGCCAGCACCAGCTCGGTCGACTCCCACGGCATGACGAGCGCGGGCGCGACCGGCTGCCGACCGGCCAGCGCGCCCCGCACCAGGTCGGCCACCTCGGGTGAGGACACGTCCACGTCGTCCGAGGACGCCGCCACCACCTGCCCGTCCCGGCCCAGCAACGCCACCCGGACCCCGTACAGCTCGTGGTACCGGCGCAGCTCCGCTTCCAGCACCTCGGGCTGGTCGTCGATGAACGGCCGCTGCGCCACCGACGCGAATCGGTTGGTGTCGGTGAGCCGGTCCAGGAACAACTCCTGCTGCTCGGTCTGCGCCACCCCGCGGCCCAGCGGCACGCCCATGCCGACCAGCACGAGCACGACCAGCGTCAACACGATGCCCAGCAGCCGCGACCGCACTCAGCCCCCGCTCAACCGGTACCCGACCCCGCGCACCGTCTCCAACAAAGAAGGACGCCCGAGCTTCGTCCGCAGCGTCGCCACGTGCACGTCCAGGGTCCGGTTGGCTCCCGCCCAGGTGCGTCCCCACACCTCCGCCAGGATGCGCTCCCGGGTGCACACCGCGCCACCCGCCGCCATGACCAGCGCCAACACCTGGAACTCCTTGCGCGACAACGCCACAGGTTCACCCGCGACGGTGACCTCGTGCCGGCCGAGGTCCACCCGCACGTCGGACACCTCGAACACCTCGGTGCCGGTGCCGCCGAGCCCGACCGGGTCGCCGCGCCGCCGCCGCACCGCGTGCACCCGGGCCACCAGCTCCCCCACGTCATAGGGCTTGACCAGGTAGTCGTCCGCGCCGGCGTGCAGGCCGAGGATCCGGTCGTCGATCTCGCCGCGGGCCGACACGACGATGATCGCGACGTCACTCGCCGCACGGATGTGGCGGCAGAGCGTGACACCGTCCACATCTGGCAGCCCGAGATCGAGCAACACCACGTCGATCCCGGCCAACCGATCGAGCGTCCCCCGTCCGGTGGCCTGACGGTCTACCGTGAACCCGCGCCGCGTCAACGCCGGTACCAGCGCTTCTGCGACGCGGTCGTCGTCCTCGACCAACAGCACCCGCACCGTGGAGCCTCCCCGATAAGTGTCGCCACCCTGTGACAGAGTTGAGACCCTAAGTCTTGCTCAACCGCCTGGACTGGTGTGGTGATACGCACCTAGGTTTCCGCCATCGCTCAGGAACCCCTACCTGGAGGACTGATGACCGCCGCCACTCCTGCTCCGCCGATGATCCGGATGGCGGGCGTGGACAAGTTCTTCGGACCTCTGCACGTCCTCAAGGACGTGACGTTGGAGGTGCCGAAGGGGCAGGTCGTCGTGGTGCTCGGGCCGTCCGGCTCGGGCAAGTCCACCCTGTGCCGCACGATCAACCGGTTGGAGCCGATCAACGCCGGCGCCATCGAGGTCGACGGACAGTTGCTGCCCGCGGAGGGCAAGGAGCTGGCCCGGCTGCGCGCGGACGTGGGCATGGTCTTCCAGTCGTTCAACCTGTTCGCCCACAAGAGCATCGTGGACAACGTGATGCTCGCGCCGGTGAAGGTCCGCAAGACCCCGCAGGCCCAGGCCCGCAAGACGGCCATGGAACTGCTGGAGCGGGTCGGCATCGCGAACCAGGCGGAGAAGTACCCCGCCCAGCTGTCGGGCGGGCAGCAGCAGCGCGCGGCGATTGCCCGCGCCCTGGCGATGCGCCCCAAGGTGATGCTGTTCGACGAGCCGACCTCCGCGCTGGACCCCGAGATGGTCCAGGAGGTGCTGGACGTGATGACCACGCTGGCCAAGGAGGGCATGACCATGCTCGTGGTCACCCACGAGATGGGCTTCGCCCGCAAGGCCGCGGACCGGGTGATCTTCATGTCCGACGGCGAGATCGTCGAGGACTCGGTGCCGGAGACGTTCTTCTCCGCACCCAAGTCCAACCGCGCGAAGGACTTCCTTGGCAAGATCCTGACCCACTGAAGTCCCACGACCGCGGCGCTGAGCCTGGCGCCGCTCTACCGAACAAGAGCAGGAGAAGGACGATGAGGGTTCGCACCCTTGCGGTGGCGCTGCTGGCCGGCGGCCTCGCCCTGACCGCATGCGGCAAGGAGGGCACCCCGGGCGACACGGGGACCGCCCCCTCCCAGCAGGTCGCCAGCGACGTGAAGGTCGACGGTTCGGCGACGTTCGAGAAGATGACGAAGCGCGGCAAGGTCATCGTCGGTGTCAAGGAGGACCAGCCGGGCCTGGGTTACAAGGACCCGACCACGAACAAGTACACCGGTTTCGACATCGAGATCTCGAAGCTCGTCGCGGCCAAGCTCGGCTTCGCCGAGGACAAGGTCGAGTTCAAGTCGATCCCGTCCGCCGGTCGTGAGCAGGCGCTGATCAACGGCGACGTCGACTACTACGTCGGCACGTACACGATCAACGACAAGCGCAAGCAGCAGGTCGCGTTCGCCGGCCCGTACTTCACCGCGGGCCAGGACCTGCTGGTGAAGAAGGACGACAACTCGATCACCGGCCCGGAGACGCTCAAGGGCAAGAAGGTCTGCTCGGTGACCGGCTCCACGCCGATCCAGAAGGTCAAGACCGACGGCCTCACCGAGGCGGGCAACATCGTCGAGCTCCAGACCTACTCGCAGTGCGTGACGCAGCTGCTCGAGGGCGCCATCGACGCCGTCACCACCGACGACGCGATCCTCAAGGGCTACGCCGCGCAGACGCCGGACAAGCTGAAGGTCGTCGGCAAGACGTTCTCGAACGAGCCGTACGGCATCGGTCTGCCGAAGGACGACAAGGCCCTGCGCGACAAGGTCAACGACATCCTGGACGCGGCCATCAAGGGCGGCGACTGGCTGTCCGTCTACGACGCGACGCTGGGCAAGTCGGGCTCCCCGGCCGACAAGCCGGTTATCGACCGCTACTGATCACGGTTCTCAACCGCAGCTGATCACGGCCTTCGACCGCTGCTGATCACCTGCGCACCGCGGCCGGTCGCCCCTACCGGCGGCCGGCCGCTCCACCACTCTGGCTGCACCAGCTCCACCACCTAGCTGCACCACCAGCTCCACCACCGACACCACCTAGCCGAGGAAGCCGATGGACGTCCTGCTCGACAACCTGGACCTGTACGGGCCCGGGTTCCTCAGCACCATTTGGCTGTTCCTCATCTCGGCGGCCGCGTCGCTGGTGCTGGGGGTGATCCTGGCGATGCTCCGGGTCGCGCCGGTCCCCGTGATGCGCGCCATCGGCGCCACGTATGTGACGCTTGTTCGCAACACCCCTCTCACGCTGGTGTTCTTCTTCTTCGCGTTCGCGTTCCCGCTGCTGGAGATCGTGACGTCGAACACCTTCGGCTCCGCGTCCGGCTACTACTTCTTCGCGGCGCTGATGGCGCTGATCCTCTACACCTCGGCGTTCGTGTGCGAGGTCGTGCGGTCGGGCATCAACACCGTGCCCGTCGGCCAGGCCGAGGCGTCCCGCGCCCTGGGGCTGACGTTCGGCCAGATGCTCGCCTCCGTGGTGTTGCCCCAGGCCACCCGCGCGGTCGTGCCGCCGATGATGAGCACGATGATCGCGCTGCTCAAGAACAGCACCATCGCGGCCGGTTTCTCCGTGTTCCAGGCGGGCTCGATCAGCCTGTACCTGTCCGAGCGCGGGGAGAGCCAGATGATCGGCCTGCTGTGGGTCGCGCTGTTCTTCATCCTGCTCGTGATCCCCATGTCCCTGCTGCAACGCAGCCTTGAGAAGCGGTGGAGCATCGCCCGATGAGCTCGGTCCTGTTCGACGTCCCCGGGCCCCGGGCCCGGCTGCGACACCGCCTCTACGCGCTCCTCACCATCGCCGTGGTGGCCGGCGCGCTCGGCTTCGTGGTGTACCGGTTCACCGTCACCGGCCAGTTCGAGCCCGACAAGTGGGCGTGGCTCCAGTACGAGCAGATCCAGCTGTCCTTGGTGGAGGCGCTGCTCAACACGCTGAAGGCGTTCGCGGCCGGCGCGGTGCTGGCCATGGTCTTCGGCGCGATCTTCGCCGCCGGTCAGCTCTCCGACCACAAGATCATCCGCGTGCCGGCGTTGGTGGTCGTCGAGCTGTTCCGCGCCGTGCCGCTGGTCGTGATGATCTTCTTCTTCCACTACGGCGTGCTGAAGGGGGACCCGTTCTACTCGGTCGTCCTCGGCCTGACCCTCTACAACGGCTCGGTGCTTGCCGAGGTGTTCCGTGCGGGCGTCCGGTCGCTACCGCGCGGGCAGAGCGAAGCGGCCCAAGCGGTGGGCATGCGCAAGACCCAGGTGATGTCCTACGTGCTGCTGCCGCAGGCCGTCCGGGCGATGCTGCCCGCGATCATCAGCCAGCTGGTGGTGCTGCTCAAGGACACCGCGCTCGGCTTCCTCATCACCTATGACGAGCTGCTGGAGTACGCACGCGAGCTGGGCGGCGCCTTCCAGTTCGACCGGCCGCTGGTGCCCGTCACCCTGGTGATCGGCGCGATGTACATCGCGATGTGCCTGCTGCTGACGTGGCTGGCCACGTACCTGGAGAAGCGCAGCCGGCGGAACAAGAAGGTGCTGAAGCTGGAGAAGAAGCCGGCCGAGGACGTCGTCGCGGCAGTCTGAGGTTCGCCGCGGCGGTCTGAGGTTCTGAGGTTCGCCGCGGCGGATCGGCTGACACCGCGGTCGGCCAGGCGGGTGTCCGCCGCGCTTGAGGCACGTGAGCGCGGCGTGACCCCTCTCTGCCTCGTGACCCCTCTCCACCTGGAGAACGGGGTGCCAGTAGCAACGGGTGCTAGTAGCAACGGGTGCTAGTAGCGCAGTAGCGCGCCGACACCCTCACGCAGACCGGCGACGTCGGCGACCACCACCTGGGCGCCGGTCGCCGCGGCGGCGGTGCCCAGGGCCTCGTCGGCCCGGTGCTCGCCCACGTGTTCGACACCCAGCGTGCGCAGGTCGTTCTCCCGCAGCGCGACCTGGGCGGGGTCGTCGCCGGACCACACGGTGCGGTCGCCCAAGGCCGGGTCGGACACCACCAGCGCGGCCACCTTCGCCTCCCTCAGCGCCGCCACCACGGGCTCCAGGCCCTGCACCGCGAGCCCGTCCGGACGGCCTGCCTGCGCGGTGAACTCCTCGACCACGTCGTTGTCCAGGTCGAACTGGTACTGGGCCACGAGCGCCTGCACGGCGTGGTCGAACGCGGCGTCGTCCGCCCCCTCGGCGAGGGTCGCGTGCTCGACCTCAACCAGCACGTCCCGGCACCGCGTGCTCAGCTCCGCCCGCACGTCCGCCCTCGCCTGGACCTCGCCGCCTAGGATCAGCAGCCGGGCCTTCAGGTCGGTGACCAGCCGGTCGACCTCCTCGGCGACCTGCGTCGCGTTGCGCTTGGTCGTCTCCTCGACGCCCTTCTGGATCCGGCGGTGCGAGTAGCCGCCACCGCCGACCTTGTGCAACGGGTGCTCGTCGCCGTGCACCTCGGCCGTGGTCCGCTCACCTTGGCCGTCGTAGCCGTGCAGGTCCGCGCCCGCCCGGTCGACCAGCGCGACGACGTGCGGCACGTCCGGCTCCATCCAGGTGGCCAGCGGCAGCACGTGCGGCAGGTCGGACCAGCGCACCGTCTCGGTGGCGGGCGGGCGGGGCAGCACCCGGTCCAGCAGCAGCCGCCCGTGCGCCGCGATCATCGCCCGGCCGGACTTGCCCACGACCGGCGCGAGCGCCGCCTCCTCCATAGCGTCCAGCGTGGCCTCGTCCGCACCCTGCCGGGCGAGTTCCGCGCGCGCCCCGCGCCACCGCAGCTCCATGGCCCTGGCCGCGTCCTCGGTGTCGTGCGAGGCGTCCAGGTAGACCGACGCGAACGGGCCGCGTTGCCTGACCAGCTCTCCCAGCGAAGACATGTCCATTGGCCTCGGCTACCCGCTCGCGCGCCGCGTAATCTCGGGGGCATGGTGGACGAACCGGGTGCGATCACCAAGGTGCAGCAGAGCGCGGTCGACCACCTGCTGAAGGTGGGCATCAGCGGGTTCGGGCCGTTCAAGGGCGCCGAACGGATGGCCGTGGAGGCGCTGGAGAAAGGGCTGACGCCCGAGGAGGCGATCAAGCACCTGATCCGGACGCACGTGGCGGCGGCGGGCGTGCAGGGTTTCGCCACGAACGTCGGCGGCCTGATCACGCTGCCGATCAGCCTGCCCGCCAACCTGACCGCCTCGTACCTGGTGCAGACGCACCTGATCGCGTCGATCGCCGCCGTGTACGGGCACGACCTGGAGAGCGACGAGGTGCGCACGGCGATCCTGCTGTGCCTGCTCGGCAACGCCGGGACGGAGCTGCTGAAGAAGGCGGGCATCAAGGTGGGCACCAGGCTCACCATGAACCTGATCGAGCGAATTCCCGGCCAGCTCATCCGTGAGATCAACAAGCGGGTCGGGTTCACGCTGCTGGCGAAGTACGGCACCAGCAGGGCGACCGTCACCCTGGCCAAGGGCGTGCCGCTGGTGGGTGGCGTGATCGGCGGAGCGTTCGACGCCGTCACGACGCGCGCCGTGGGCGCCTTCGCCTCCCGCTTCTTCACCGAGCGCGAAGCCGCGCCGCCGGCGGTCGTGGACGGCATCGTCATCGACGGCGAGGTGCTGGAGATCCGGGAGTGATTGGTCCAGCCGGACGTGCCTGAAACAGGCTCACGCGGTGGACCAATCTGTCTCGCGGAAAACCGGTTGGCGTTCCGGCGGGAAGCAGGCTAACGTCATGACCATGTTCTTCCAGATCTACTTCTGAGGACTTCTTCCTCCAGCGCCGCGCAGGCCTCGGGCCGCGCCGCGCCCTTCTCCTGGTGGCCTTAGCGGCTCTTCACGCGACCCCGTTGAACCGGGGGTCGTAGCCTTCTGCACGCCTCGACCTTCCGAGGAGGCGATCGCATGCCCACCATGCGCAACGAACCACCACACGACGGTCAGCCGACCAGCCGTGCCGCCCGGCGCGGTGCTCGTTCGTCCGGCGCGGTCCAGCCGCGTTACGGCGGGGGACGGGCTGTCGTCAACCAGCGCCAGTACGCCATGCGGCGTCGCTGACCAGCGACTTCGCCACACCTCAGGAGGCACACATGACCAAGAACGACGTTCCGCAGGGCGAGGCCGAGTCGGCGCAGCAGGAGCCCGAGCAGGAGTCGCAGGAAGAGCCTGCCGCCCCGCTCAACCGCGCCGCCCGACGCGGTCACGCCGCCAAGAACGACAGCGTGAACAAGGTCCCCGGCCGTCCGCAGCAGAACACGTTCGTGGGACGGCGCGTCTTCCGCCGCACCAGCGGCGGCTGACGGACCCCGCCGGCACGACACCGCTCGACTAGTCTCCGGTGCGCTATGAGCGCACACCTGGTGAGCCCGGAGCTGGTCGGGCGGTCGGCCGAGATCGGGCACCTCGCGGGCGCGTTGGCCAACGCGCCCGCGACGGTGCTCGTCGGCGGTGAGGCGGGCGTCGGGAAATCCCGGCTGGTCAACGACTTCACCGCCGGGCTGGACGCCACGGTGCTGCTCGGCGGCTGCGTCGAGCTGGACGGCCTGCCGTTCGCGCCGTTCGTCGCCGCGCTGCGGGGCATTCCGGTCACGGACCGGGAACGCGTCGACCTCGCACCCCTGCTGCCCGCGTTCGGCGCACAAGCAGCGGGGGACGAAGCACGTCCACGCCTGTTCGAGGGCGTGTTGTCGCTGCTGGCCCGGCTGTCGGACCAGCGGCCGGTGGTGCTCGTGGTCGAGGACGCGCACTGGCTGGACCGTTCCAGCCGCGACCTGCTCGACTTCCTGGTGCGCAACCAACGCGCGGTGCCGCGGTCGTTGGTCGTGGTCACGTACCGGTCCGACGAACTGGGCGGCCCGGTGCGGCCGTTGTTGGCGGAGCTGAGCCGGGTGCCGTGGGTGCGCCGGATCGAGCTGCCCCGCCTGTCCGCCCGCGACGTGCGCGCCCAACTCCGGGGAATCCTCGGCGCCGAACCGGATCCGGTGACCGCACGCGACGTTTTCCGCCGCAGTGAAGGCAATCCGCTGTTCGTCGAGGCACTGGTGGACGGCGGGGCGGAGCTGTCGCTGGAGGAGCTGCTGCTCAGCCGGGTGGAACGACTCGCCGCGGACGCCGTAGCCCTCGTGCGCGCCGCGGCCGTCGGTGGCAGGCGCATCTCCCACGACTTGCTCGCCAAGGTCCACGACGTGAGCCCCATCCGGTCCATTGTGGACGCGGGAATCCTGGTTGTGGACGGCGACGGCTACGCGTTCCGGCACGCGCTGATCCGTGACGCGGTGTACCAACGCCTCCTCCCCGGTGAACGGGTCGAGCTGCACGCCCGTTACGCCGCCGTGCTGCCCCGGTCGGTGGCGGCCGAGTTGGCCCACCACCGTTACGCCGCCGGCGACATCCCGGGTGCGGTGTCCGCCGCGTGGGAAGCTGCCGGCGCGGCACGGCGGGCGTTGGCCTACGCCGAGCAGCTGGCGATGCTCGAACGCGTGTTGTCCTTGTGGGACAACGCGTCCCACCTCGAAGTGGACCGGCTCACGGTGCTGGAAGCGGCTGGTGAGGCGGCGAGCCGGGCCGGGGAGCACGAACGCGGTGAGGAGCTGACCACCGAACTGCTGGCCGACCTGGACCCGGCCACCGAGTGCATCCGGTACGCGGCCGTGCTGGAGCAACGCGGTCGGCTGCGCGCGCAGTTGGGCCGGCCAGGAGCGCTGGAGGACCACCGCGAGGCCGTGCGACTCGTGCCGGTCGGGCACCCGATCCGCGGCTACCTGCTCAACTCGCTGGCCGCCCGGCTGATGCAGATCCCGCTCCCGGACGAGGCCCGAGAGGTCGCGGAGGAGGCGTTGGGAGCTTCCCACCACGCCGGTGACGACCCGTCCGAGGCCGCCGCGCTGATCACGTTGGCCGTCCTGGACGCACGGCTCGGTGACCTGGACGCGCAGTTGCCCCGGCTCCGCCATGCCAGGGCCATCGCCGAGAACGTCGCCGCGCACCGCGTCCGGCTGCGCGCTTTGCACTGCGAGGCGTCGCTGTCCGAGGCCTATGGGCGGCTTGAGGAAGCCGAGGAGCTGGCACGGCTGGGCATCCGAACGGCCCGCGAACTCGGGCTGGCACGGTCCGCCGGCGCGTCGCACGCCGTCGACCTGACCCGGACGCTGATCGGTGCCGGCCGGTGGGACGAGGCGCTGGAGTGCGTCGACCACGCCCTCGACCACGCGCCGCCCGCCGTCTACCACGCGCACCTGCTGTGCCTGGCGGGGTTCGTGGACGTGCGCCGGGGCGAGGTGGACCGGGCCGAGTGGGCGTTGACGCGGGCGCGTGAGCTGGCGGACGTGCCGTTCGCCCAGAACCCGCTGCAACTGCCCGGGTTGGAGGCCGAGGTGCGGCTGGCCCAGGGCCGGTTGGACGAGGTGGCGGCGGTGGTGCGGGCCGCGTTGGACCTGCCGAACGCGCTGGTGGCGTCCCGGTTCGCGTGGCCGTTGGTCGCGCTGGGCGTGCGTGCGGGGCTGCCGGTGCCGGACATGCCGGTGGCCGGACCCGTCCAAGCGGCGTGGGCGTTGACGTGTCGGGGCGAGTGGCCCGAAGCGGTCGCCGCGTGGGAGGCGTTGGGGCAGCCCTTGTGGCACGCGGAGGCGTTGTTCGGCCTGGCTTCCGTGACGCGCGATCCCGCCGCGATGCGCAAGGCCGCGGAGCTGGCGGACGGACTGGGCGCGGCGCCGTTGCGGGACCGGATCGCCGACCTGGCACGGCGGGCGCGGGTGACGCTGACCGGCGACGGCCCGGCGGAACGGGCGCGGTTCGGGTTGACCGCACGTGAGGTGGAGATCCTGCGGCTGGTCACGGACGGGCTGGCCAACCGGGAGATCGCCGAGCGGCTGTTCATCTCGGCGAAGACCGCGAGCGTGCACGTGTCGAACATCCTCGGCAAGCTCGGCGTGGCGAACCGGGTGGAGGCGGCGGCGACCGCCCACAAGCTGAGGCTGTTCGAATAAGCCCGAGTAAGTCCGAATAGGGCTGTCGCCCGATGCCTTGCCGGGTGCCTTAGACCGACCGTTGACGCATGGAGATCTTGGGTATCGCGGGAAGCATTCGCGCGCAGTCGTTCAACCGGAGGTTGCTGGCCGCCGCACGGCACGAGTTGCCTGATGGCGTGCGGTTGGCGCAGTGGGACGGGCTCGCGTCCGTGCCGCCGTTCGACGAGGACGCCGAGGACGGGCCGGTGCCGCCGGCGGTGGCCGAGTTGCGGGAGGCCATCGCGTCGGCGGCGAGCCTGCTCATCGCGACGCCGGAGTACAACGGGTCGATCCCCGGGCAGCTGAAGAACGCGCTGGACTGGGCGTCCCGGCCACGCGGTGCGGCGGTGCTGGCGGGCAAGCCGGTGGCCGTCGTCGGCGCGAGCCCCAGCCCGCACGGGGCCGCGATGGCCCAGGGCGACCTGCGGAGGGTGCTGACGACGTCCGGTGCGTCGGTGGTCGGCGAGCCGGTCGTGGTCGGGCAGGCGTTCCGGCAGTTCGACGAGCACGACCGGCTGCTGGACCACGAACTGCGGGCCGCGTTGGCCGGCGTGCTCGTGGAGCTCACGAGCCGGGTGGTCGTATGACCACTGCCCTGGAGCGCACGCGGTGGGGTGCGGTGTTCGCGGTGTCGTCGGGCATCGTGCTCGCGGCGCTCGACATGACGGCCGTCGCCGTGGCGTTGCCGGTGCTCGGAGCCGATCTCAGTGCCGGGCCTTCGGTCACGCAGTGGGTCCTGCTGGCGTACAACATCCCGTTGATCGCGTTGAGCATCCCGGCCGGGCGGTGGCTGGACCGGGCCGGGCACCTGCCCGCGTTCCTGCTTGCGGTCGGCGGGTTCGGCGCGACGAGCCTGCTGATCGCGGTCGCGCCCAACACCGAGGTGGTGCTGGTCGGACGGGCGTTGCAGGGGGCGTTCAGCGCGTTGATCGGCGCGGTGACCATGCCGATCATCGCGGGCAACGTGCGTCCCCAGCACCGGGCCCGCGCCATGGGGATCGTGCTCACCCTGATCCCGTTGAGCGGGGTGGCCGGTCCGGCGTTCGGCGGGTTGCTCACCGACCTGTTCGGCTGGCGGTCGGTGTTCCTGATCAACCTGCCGGTGGTGGCGGTCGCGGTGCTGGCCGGTCGGCGGGGGATCGCGGACGACGGGCGCGGGTTGCCGTGGCCGGGCCGGCGGATCCTGGTGGAGTCCGTCGTCTTCAGCGCGCGCGTGGTGCGGCGGCGGTCGTTGGCGTTGCCGCTGGTGGCGTTGCCGTTGATGGTGGCCGGGGTCGGGGCGTTGAACTTCGTGGTGCCCTACCTGCTGGTGGACCTGCCGTCGCGGACGGTCGGGCTGGTGCTGCTCGCGCTGTCGGCCGGGATGGCGGTGCTGTCGCCGATCGCGGGCGTGATCGCGGACCGGTACGGGTACCGGACGGTCGCCTTGACCGGTGCCGCGGTGATCCTGATCGGTACCGTGCTGCTGCTCCGAGCGGGTGACGATCCGTGGGACCTGGCGTGGCGGTTGGCGGTGATCGGGATCGGGCACGGGCTGTTCGCCGGACCCAACGCGGCGGCCCTCCTGGCGCGCACGCCACCGGAGCTGATGGGCACCGCCGGCGGCATGACGACGCTGGTACGCACGGTGGGCTTCTCCGTCGGGCCCGCGTTGGGCGCGTCGCTGGGAGGGTTCCACCCGACCGTCGTGGTGCTGGTGGTGATCACCGCTCTGGGGGTGCTCGCGACGGCCGCGCAGCAGCGGGCCGACTGAGGGCGCAGTGCTCCTATCGGGCGCGTGATCTGCCGATCACTTGCGCGGAGAACTAGCCTGAGGTGGGTAGCAACCGGATCCGGTGTAGATCGGGAGGCGCCCCATGAGGATCGCTGACGTGTTGCGTAACAAGGGCTCGGCCGTGGCGACGGTCGAGTCGAGAGCGTCGGTAGCGGATCTCGTCGCCGCGCTGGCCGAGCACAACGTGGGCGCGATGGTCGTGATCGGGCCCGAGGGCATCGCCGGGATCGTGTCGGAACGGGATGTCGTGCGGAAGCTGCACGAGCGGGGCGGCGAGCTGTTGGGCGCACCGGTGTCGGACATCATGACCAGCGAGGTGCACACCTGCACACCGCGCGATTCGGTCGACAGCCTGACCCTGTTGATGACCGAGCAGCGCATCCGGCACGTGCCGGTGCTCGACGACGGCCGGTTGGTCGGCATCGTCAGCATCGGCGACGTGGTGAAGAGCCGGATCAACCAGCTCCAAGAGGACCAGGACAAGCTGACCGCCTACATCGTGCAGGGCTGAGCGCACGACCGACCGCGCGGGCGCCTTCGGGTGTTCGCGCGGCTTGGCGTCCGGCTGGCGTCCGGCTGGCCTCCGGGGCTTGGCGTTCGGCTGGCGTTCGGGGCTTGGCGTTCGGCTTGGCGCCGGTCAGTCGCGCGTGCGGTGGTAGTGCCGGCTGACCCTGGCCCGGTTGCCGCACGACGGGTTGCACCACTCCTGCCGGGCGTGCGCCTTGACGAAGTACCGGATGCACCGGGGCCCTTGGCACGCCCGCAGCTCCTCCCGCGTCCCGCTCGCCAGGAACTCGATCGCCGCCGTCGCCAACGTGGCCAGCAGGCGGTCGACGGGGGCGGCCGAGTCCTCGTAACGCAGTCGCGGTTGCTCGGTCCAGTCCAACTGGGCGGCACGCGGCACCCGGGCGGCGGCGTCGTTGACCGTCTTCAGCGCGCTCTCGAAGTCCAACAGGTAGGGCGTGTCGAGGCGCTCGTTCGCCCGCGTCACGTGCGCGAACAGTGATCGCACGGCCCAGCGCAGCTCGATCACCCGCTGCCGTGACACCTCGTCCGGTTCTACGCCGGCCGTCACCGCTCCCGTCCACGCCGCGAAACCCTCCGGTGTGGCCAGGGCGTCCGTCAGCCCGCCGTGCCCGTCGTACCGGACCGTCCTCGCGAACTCCAGTGCCAGCGCCACCCGAGCCAGTCTAGTGATAGGTTCCCTAACGGAGTTAAGGTTATCAACCATTAGGGGGAGTGATGACGATCCAGGAGAACGCGCTGGACGCCTATCGCGGGTTGGCGGTCCTGATCGAAGACGTCACGGACGCGCAGGTGGCCGAACCGTCGGTGCTGCCCGGCTGGACTCGCGGCCACGTGCTGGCGCACATCGCCAACGCCACCGCCGGCCTGGCCGGTCAGGCGGAGAACGAGGGCGTCATGGTCGAGGTCTACGCCGGTGGACGGCCCGCGCGGGACGCCGCGATCGAGGCGGACGCGGGGCGTTCGGCGGCGGAGCACCGGGCCGCGATCGGTGACGCCGTCGCCCGGCTCGCCAAGGCCTGGGCCGGCGTCCGCGACTGGGACACCCCGGTCGTCTACCGCGACGGCACGCTGACCGGCACCGCCTACGCGTTGTGGCGCGAGGTCGAGATCCACGCCCATGACCTCGACCTGGGGCCCGTCACGTGGTCGCCCGAGTTCTGCGACCACGCGGTCGAGTTCCTGTCGGCGCGGGCGCCCGACGGCGTCCGGCTCACGTTGCAGGCCGAAGATCGCCGGTGGGTGCTGGGCGAGGGCGCGGACGTCACGCTCACCGGCTCCCGCACCGACCTGGTCACGTGGCTCGCCGGGCGCGAGCCGACGGGCCCGATCACCGGCGACCGGCCGGAACTCAAGCCCTGGCCGTAGCGCCGGCTGTGGGCGCACGGACGTCGAGGCGGATAAGTTCGGGTAATGCTGCACGAGATCGCCGAAGCCACGCGGGGCTTCCTCGACCTGTTGGACGACGGGCAGCGCGCGGTCGCGGCGCGGGAGATGTCCGACGACGACCTGCGCAAGCGGTGGGCTTACACGCCGGGGGAGCGGCCGGGCGTCGTCTACGGCTCCCTGGGCCGCGACCAGCGCAAGGCCGTGCACCGACTGCTGTCGTGCGTGCTCAGCCCGCACGCCTACGCGCAGGCCAGCACGGTCATGGCGTTGGAGGACGTGCTGGACGACCGGGAAGGCGGGCTCCGCGACCGGCACCAGGGCGACTACTGGGCCGTCCTGCTCGGCGAGCCCGGTGACGAGCCGTGGGGCTGGCGGGTCGAGGGGCACCACCTGTCGGTGAGCGTGGTGGTGGCCGACGGACGTGTGTCGGCCACCCCGTTCTTCCTCGGCGCGAACCCGGCGCGGACGTCGTACCGGGGCCGGACCGTGTTGCAGCCCTTGCGGTTGGAGGAGGAGTTGGCCCGCGAACTCCTCGACCGGATGGGCCGGACGGCGCGCGGGCTGGCCGTGGTCGCCGACACCCCGCCGCCGGACCTCCGCACCGGGAACTCGCCCCGCGTGGGCGATCTGGAACCCGCCGGCGTGACGCCCGGACAGCTCGACCGGGCGTCACGCGGGCTGCTCGTCGGGCTGGTCCGGTACTACCTCGACCGGCTGCACAGCGACCTGGCCGACGAGGAGTTCGACGCCCTCGACCTGGAGCGGCTGCACTTCGCGTGGGAGGGTTCGGCCAAACGCGGCGACGGGCACTACTACCGGATCCAGGGGCCGGAATTGCTGATCGAGTACGACAACACGGCCAACGACGCCAACCACGCGCACTCCGTGTGGCGGCGGCGGTCCGGCGATTTCGGTGACGACCTGCTCGCCGCGCACCGGGCGTCGGTGAGGCACGAGTGACCCCCGACGAAGCGATCGCGGAGCAGGAACGGCTGCGTCCGCTGGTGTCGACGCGGACCGATCCGGGGCTGGTGGTGCGGCACGTCGCCGGGCTCGACGTGTCGTACGCGGACGACGACCGGTTGGCGGCGGCGATCGTGGTGCTCGACGCGGAGTCGTTGGAGACGGTGGACTCGGCCGTGGTGTCGGGCAAGGCCGATTTCCCTTACGTCCCAGGCTTGTTCGCATTCCGGGAGCTGCCGTCGCTGCTGGAGGCGATGGAGAAGCTGACCGTCACGCCGGACCTGCTGGTGTGCGACGGTCAGGGGTTGGCGCATCCACGGCGGTTCGGGTTGGCGTGCCACCTCGGGGTGGTGGCGGACATGCCGAGCATCGGCGTGGCCAAGACGCCCATGGGGCAGTTCACCATGCCCGACGACGTGCGCGGCGCCCACACCGATCTCGTGGACGACGGCGAGGTCGTCGGGCGGGCGTTGCGGACGAGGGAAGGGGTGAAGCCGGTGTTCGTGTCCGTGGGGCACCGCATCGACCTCGACCGGGCGTGCGCCGAGGTGTTGCGGCTGTGCGTGACGAGGCTGCCGGAGACGACCCGGCGTTCGGACTCGTTGGGCCGGGCTCAGCTCAGGTAGGCCAACTCCGGGTGCCGTCGGACGTAGGTGTCCAGCAGGCTCTTGGCCGTGGCGACCGAGTCGACCAGCGGGTGCAGCGCGAACGCCTTCAACGCGGCCGACCGCGTGCCCTCCATGACCAGCCGGTCCACCGCCTTGACCGACGTGACGAGCCCGGCCGCGTGGTCGGGCAGCGGAGTCACCGGCATCGGACGTGCACCCGTCGCGTCCACCTCGCACGGCACTTCCACGATGGCCTGGTCGTCCAGTGTGGACAGTGTGGAGTTGTTGGGCACGTTCAGGATCAGCGTTGCGGTCTCGTTGTCCGCGATGGCACGCATGACCGCCATGGCTACGTGCTCGTACCCACCGCCCTCCAACGTGTCGCGTTCACGCTCTTGAGCCATGTACGTCGCTTCACGCTCCAGCCGAGTGGTCTCCCAGTCGACTTCACCGTCGTAGAAGCGTTGTTGTTGGCCGAGCAGGAACGCCCCGCGGTTGTCGCCCAGCGCTTCCCGCGTCGAGTAGTAGTAGTGCAGGTACTCGTTGGGGATGACGCCGAGCGCGCGCAGCCATTCCGCGCCGAACAGGCGGCCTTCCTCGAAGCCGGCCAGGGCGTTGTCGTCGGCCAGGAGAGTGGGGAGCAGGTTCTCCGTGCCCAGGTACACGCCTTGCAGCCACCCGAGGTGGTTCAGGCCCGCGTAGTCGAACGTCGGGTTCTCCAGGTCGAGGGCATGGGCGACGCGGCGGCACAGGCCGATCGGCGAGTCGCAGATGCCGATCACCCGTTCGCCCAGGTGGCGGGCCATGACCTCGGTGATCAGCCCGGCCGGGTTGGTGAAGTTGACGACCCAGGCCTGCGGGGCGAGTTCGGCGATCCGCCGGGCCAGCCGATCGGCCACGGGGGCGGTGCGCAGGCCGTACGCGATGCCGCCCGCGCCGACCGTCTCCTGACCCAGGACGCCGTGCGCGTGGGCGACCTCCTCGTCGATCGCCCGCCCGGCCAGACCGCCGACCCGGATCGCGGAGAACACGAAGTCCGCGCCGCGCAGGGCCTCGTCCAGATCGGTGGTGGCGGTGACGGGCGGGCCGCCGCGCAGCACGTGGTGGATCGCGTCCAGCCGGTTCGCGTCCACGTCGTGCAGCACGACTTGGGTGATGTGCTCGTCCAGCGCCTTGTGCACGAGCGGCACGCGGAACCCGCCGCCGCCCAGGATGACCAGCCTCATGCGTCCCATCCTGCACCGGCGAGCAAGGTCACGAAGGCCGACGTGAGCGGGTCCGGGGACTTGTGCGCGTAGGCGACGAGGGTTCTCCGCACCGGGGGATCGGTGCTCAGGACGGCGCCGTCGAACGTCTCGGGCAGGATGTTCCGCGGCACCAACGCCGGGCCCAGACCCGACGCGGCCAGCACCGGAGCCGCCGCTGTCTGCTCGGTGCGAACCGCCGCACCCGGCTGGAAACCCCGCGCCGCGCACGCCGCGTCGACCAGGTCCGCGAGGCCGTTGCCCGGCGCGTAGTGCACCCACCCGACGTCGGCGAGCACCCGCAGGTCGATCGGTTCGCGGTGGTGGGTGTCGGGCGGCAGGACGATCACGAACTCCTCCACGCCCAACGGCTGCTGGAAGCCGACCCAGTTCGCGGGTTCCGGCCCGAGGGCGATGTCGGCCTGACCTTCGGCCATCGCTTCGCGCAGCTCGTCGGCGTGGCGGTGCTCGAACAGGCGGATGCGGACGTCCGGGTGTTCCGCGCGCCAACGCCTGAGCACGGGCGGCAGCACGCCGAGGGTGAGCGAGTAGAGCGTGGCCACGCGGAGTTCCCCGCACTCCAGGCCCGCCGTGCGCCGTGCGGCGGTGAGCGCGCGCTCCGCGTCGGCCAGGGCGGCACGGGCGTGGGGGAGCCAGGCACGTCCGGCGGGCGTGAGGCGGACGGCGCGGGGCAGTCGGTCGAGCAGTTGCGTGCCCACCGTGCGTTCCAGCGCCCTGATCTGGTGCGAGAGGGCGGGCTGGGTGACGTGCAGCAGCTCGGCGGCGCGGGTGAAGGAGCCTTCGTCCACGACCGTGACCAGGTACTCGAACTGCCGCAGTGTCATGAGCGGAGTTTATGGGTTCGAGAAAGGATATGCCTTGGACTTATCAGACCTGGTGAGCCGATGATCGGTCCATGTCATTGAACGAACAGGCACGCGCGGTGCTGGAGAAGCTCGCGGGCGCGCCTGCGTTGGAGGACCTGACGGTCTTCGAGGCACGTCGGTCGCAGTGGGGGTTCATCGGATTCCAGAGCGCTCCGGAGCCGGTCACGCGGATCGAGCACTTCTACGTGCCCGGACCGACCGCCGACCTGCCCGCGCGGATCTACTACCCGGAGGGCGACGGCCCGTTCCCGGCGATCGTGTTCCTGCACGGCAGCGGGTGGGTGACGTGCAACCTCGACATCTACGACGTGGCGCTCCGGGCGTTGGCCAACGCGACCGGGCACGCGGTGTTCGCGGTGAACTACCAGAAGGCGCCCGAGCACCCGTTCCCCGTGCCGCTGGACGACTCGTACGCGGCCACCGCCTGGCTGTTCGAGCACGCCGAGTCCCGGGACGTCGACCCCGCGCGGATCGGGGTCATGGGTGACAGCGCGGGCGGCAACCTCGCCGCGGCCGTGGCGTTGAAGGCCCGGGGAACGCTCGACTTGGCGTTCCAGGTGTTGGTGGTGCCTGCGCTGGACGTCGACTTCACCACTCGGTCCTATGTGGACAATGCGGCGGGCTACGGGTTGTCGACGGACGGGATGCGGTGGTTCTGGTCCCACTACCTCGGTTCCGGCCAGGTCTCCGAGTTCGCCGCGCCGCTGCGGGCGTCGGTGGACGGCCTGCCGCCGACGTTCGTGGCGATCTCCGAGTACGACCCCGTGCGTGACGACGGCGAGCGGTATGCGGCGAAGTTGGCGGCGGCGGATGTGCCGGTCCGGCTGCGCGAGTTCGACGGCACGATTCACCCGTTCGTGTTGATGGACGGCGTGCTGGACGAGTACCGCGTGCTGCTGGGCGAGCTGCGGACCTGGCTGGGTGCGCTGTGATGCCTCCAGCGTTGATCGCGCTGGCCATCGGCGCGTTCGGCATCGGCACCACGGAGTTCGTGATCGTCGGCCTGTTGCCGCAGGTGGCGGGGGATCTCGGGGTGTCGATCCCGTCGGCCGGTCTGCTCGTGACGGGCTACGCGCTGAGCGTCGTGGTCGGCGCGCCGTTGATCACGGCGGGCGGGTCGCGGTTGCCGCGCAAGCAGATGCTCGTGGGTCTGATGGCGTTGTTCATCCTGGGTAACCTCGTGTGCGCGGTCGCCGACGACTACGCGGTGCTGATGGCGGGACGGGTCGTCGCCGCGCTGTGCCATGGCGCGTTCTTCGGCGTCGGGTCGGTGGTGGCGGCCGGGCTGGTCCCGCCGGACCGGAGGGCGCGGGCGATCGCGCTGATGTTCACCGGGCTGACCGTGGCGAACGTGCTCGGCGTTCCGGCGGGCACGGCGTTGGGGCAGGAGTTCGGCTGGAGGTCGACGTTCTGGGCGGTGACGGCGCTGGGCGTGGCCGGGCTGGTGGGGATCATCGCGCTGGTGCCGGTCCAGCCCGCATCGACGGGGTTGCGCGGCGAGTTGGCGGTGTTCCGCCGGCCGGGGGTGTGGCTGGCGCTGGCCACGACGGCGCTCGGGTTCGGCGCGGTGTTCGCGTCGTTCACCTACATCGCGCCGATGATGACGGAGGTCGCCGGGTTCTCGCCGGGCGCGGTGACGTGGCTGCTGGTGCTGTTCGGGGCCGGGCTGTGCGTGGGGAACGTGATCGGCGGGCGTGCGGCGGACCGGAGCCTGATGCCGAGCCTGTACCTGTTCCTGGGCGCGCTCGCGGTGGTGCTGGTGGTGTTCGTGTTCACCGCGCAGTCGGCCGTTCCGGCGGTGATCACGATCGCGGTGTTCGGCGTGTTCGGGTTCGCGACCGTGGCGCCGTTGCAGGCGCGGGTGCTGGAGCAGGCGGCCGGTGCGCCCGCGTTGGCGTCGGCGGCGAACATCGCGGCGTTCAACCTGGGCAACGCGGCGGGCGCGTGGCTGGGCGGCGTGGCGATCGACGCCGGGTTCGGCTACACCGCGCCCAACTGGGTCGGCGCGGCGATGGCGTTGGCCGGGCTCGGCGTAGCAGTGGCCGGTGGGCTGAACGGCCGACGCCGTCAAGGGCCGATCGTCGGGTCTTCTTCACCGTCCACAGTGGACGTGAAGCGCCCTTGACAGGGGTTGTGCCGGGGGGAAGGGTCTGCCCGAAACCTGTCCTACACATGATAGGGGTTCGGCGTGAAGGGTGTACGGAGAGCCGCGGTGCTCGCCGCTCTGGTGACGCTGCCGCTGGGGTCGATCCCCGCGGTGGCCGGCGCCGGGGCGGATGGTCCGGTGTTCGTCGGCGGCGAGGCGCAACCCGTCTTCGACCCGAAGGACGTGGTGCGCGAGAGCGTCTGGGTGCGCGCGCCGGTCGACAGCGACCACGACGGTCAGGACGACGAGGTCTACACCGAGGTGGTGCGCCAGACGGCCACCGACCGCGGGCTCAAGGTGCCGGTGGTGTTCTTCAACAGCCCTTACTTCTCCGGCGGCAACGACGTGGCCAACCACGACGTCGACGTGGAGCTGTACGTGCCGAACCGCCGCGGCGGGTACGACAAGCGCGACGGGTCGGTGCTGAAGGCCGAGGCGGACGAGCGGATCGCGGCGGCGGTCGGGCCCAACCCTGGTCCGGAACCGGCGCCGATCCGGTCCGGGCGGTACGAGGACTACTTCCTCGCCCGCGGCTTCGCCATGGTGTACGCCGAGTCGCTGGGCACCGGCAAGTCGTCCGGCTGCCCCACGTCGGGCGGGCACAACGAGACCATCGGCTCGAAGTCCGTGGTGGACTGGCTCAACGGCCGCACGACCGCGCGTGACGCGGCCGGCGCCGCCGTCGAGGCGGACTGGACCACCGGCAAGGTCGGCATGATGGGCGTGTCGTACAACGGCACCCTGCCGAACGCCGTCGCGGCGACCGGGGTCGAGGGCCTCGAAGCCATCGTGCCCATCGCGGCCATCTCCAGCTGGTACGACTACTACCGGGCCGACGGCGCGGTGGTGGCGCCCGGCGGGTACCAGGGCGAGGACCTGGACGTGCTGGCGGAGTACGTCTACACGCAAGCGGACCGGGAGATCTGCAAGCCGGTGATCGCGGACATCGCGGCCCGGCAGGACCGGGTGACCGGCGACTACAGCGCGTTCTGGGACGAGCGGAACTACGTCAAGGACGCCGCCAAGGTGCGGGCCGCGGTGCTCGCCGTGCACGGGCTGAGCGACTGGAACGTCAAGGTCAAGCACGTCGCGCAGTGGTACGAGGCGCTGCGCAAGCACGGCGTCGAGCACAAGATCTGGCTGCACCAGGCCGCGCACACGGACCCCGACACGCTGCGGCCGGTCGAGTGGCGGCGCACGATCAACCGGTGGTTCAGCTACTACCTGTACGGGGTCGACAACGGCATCGAGCGCGAGCCGAAGGCGACGATCCAGCGTGAGGACAAGACCACGTGGGTGGACGAGGCCGACTGGCCCGCTCCCGGCACGTCCACCGCGCGCGTGCACCCGTGGGCCGGTGGTTCGGCCAAGGGCTCGCTGCGGTTCCAGTCGGTGCCCGGCAGCGCGGTGGTGGAGTCGTTGCGCGACGACTCGTCCAAGCTCGCCGAGGACCTGATCGACCTGCCCGCCTCGGGCAACCGCCTGTCTTACGCGACGAAGCCGGCGACGTCGCCGGTCCGGTTCTCCGGTGTCGCGCGGGTCGACCTGGCGGTCTCGTTCGACCGGCCGGCGGCCAACGTGACCGCGTTGCTGGTGGACCGGGCGCCGGACGGCACTTCGCACGTGATCACGCGGGGGTGGACGGACCCGCAGAACCGGGTGTCGCCGTCGCGGACGAAGCCGATCGAGCCGGGCAAGCAGTACCGGGTCGAGGTGGAGCTGGAGCCGACCGACTACGTGGTCCCGACTGGTCACAGCGTGGAGTTCGTGGTGATCTCTTCTGACCACGACTACACGCTGCGTCCGATGCCGGGCACCGGCCTGTCGATCGACCTCACGTCGACGGTGGTGGCACTCCCGGTGGTCGGTGGCAGCGACGCGTTGCGCCGGTCGGTTGGTTAGAAAGTAATTCACGAAGGATCTATCTGGATAGTCTTCCACTTGCCCTGCGGTTGTGGTCGGATCGGCGCCACAGTCGTGAAGGAAGGTGGCAGCACATGAGCCGGATAAGGCGTGCGTTAGTCGCGGCCCTCGCCGCGCCGCTGGTCGGCCTCGTCCTCGTGCAGGGCGAGGCCGCCGCGGCGCCCGCGTTCCAGATGCCGTTCCCGTGCGGGCAGGTCTGGGAGGGGCAGACCCGGACCAGTCACAGCCCGGCCAACGCGGTGGACTTCAACCGGGCCAACGACCTCGGCGACGCCGTGGAAGCGGCGGCGGGCGGCACCGTGACGCGGGTGGCGAACGAGGGCAGCACCAGCTACGGCCGCTGGATCGAGATCGGCCACGGCAGCGGCTGGACCACGCGGTACGCGCACCTGTCGGTGCAGCGCGTGTCGGTGGGGCAGAACGTGTCGCGTGGGCAGCGCATCGGCGATGTCGGCTCGACCGGCGGCTCGACCGGCCCGCACCTGCACTTCGAAGAGCGGCTCAACGGTGTCGCGCAGCGGGTCGTGTTCAACGGCAGCACGATCTTCTACTGGGGCACCCGCAACTACACCAGCCGGAACTGCTGATGAAGCGGATCACGCGCGCGTTCGTGACCGCTCTGGTCGCGCCGCTGGTCGGGCTCGTCCTCGTGCAGGGCGAGGCTTCCGCGGCGCCGGCGTTCCAGCTGCCGTTCCCGTGCGGCCAGGTGTGGGAAGGCCAGACCCGCACCAACCACAGCCCCGCCAACTCGGTCGACTTCAACCGCGCGAACGACGACGGCGATCCCGTGGTCGCTTCGGCCGGCGGGACCGTGACGCGGGTGGCGAACGAGGGCTCCACCAGCTACGGCCGGTGGGTCGAGATCGGCCACGGTTCGGGTTGGACCACGCGGTACGCGCACCTGTCCGTGCAGCGGGTGTCGGTCGGGCAGACCGTGTCGCGCGGGCAGCGCATCGGCGACGTCGGCACGACCGGTGGTTCCACCGGGCCGCACCTGCACTTCGAGCAGCGGCTCAACGGTGTGGCGCAGCGGATCGTGTTCAACGGCAGCACGATCTTCTACTGGGGCACCCGCAGCTACACCAGCCGGAACGCGTGCAGCGGCGTGACCGGCACGGTCGGCACCGACAGCGGCGCTTCGGTGACCATCCGCTCGGGTCCGGGAACCGGGTACGCGGCCGTGGGTTCGGTCGCCAACGGCGCGACGGTGACGATCAGGTGCCAGACCCGCGGTGAGACGATCACCGGCAAGTACGGCACGACCAGTTTGTGGGACCACATCGGGTCGGGTTACATCTCCGACGCGTTCGTATACACAGGTTCGGACGGCCAAGTGGCCCCGAACTGCTGAGTTTCCGCAGGTGACTGGGCCGCTTCCGGTTCGCCGGGAGCGGCCCTTTCGCAGTTGTCCACAGACCTGGCTTTCGTGGTGGGCCGCGCGATCGGCTTCCGACACAGTCGGTCCCATGACGAAGCTGCTTCCCCCGACCAGGCTCACGGACCCGGGCGACCTGATCGCCGCGGTGCCCCACCTCCTCGGCTTCCACCCGGCCGATTCGATGGTCGTGCTGGTGGTGCGGGACCACGACATCGCGATGACCCTGCGGATCGACCTGCCCCCGCCCGACGCTGCCCACCGGGTGGCCGAGCAGCTGGCCGGGCCGTTGTCGCGGTGCGGTTCGGCCAAGGCGGTGGTGGTCGTGATCGGTGGTGGTTCGGGTGATCCACCGGAAGACCTGCCGCACGACTCGTTGGTCGACGTGATGGACGACGCCCTGCACGCGGCGCGCGTGCCGCTGCTGCTGGCGGCTTGGACCCGTGCGACGGCCAAGGGGGAGGCGTGGTTCGACTACCACGACGCGGGCACGTCGGGCACGGTGCCTGATCCGACGAGCACGGCGTTCGCCGCCAAGTCGGCCGCAGACGGCCACGTCACCTACGCCAACCGTGCCGCGATGGGGGAGTTGCTGGCCCCGGACCCGGCGGAGGTGTTGTCCCGCCGAGCCACCCTGCTGAACCGCTTGGCCGCCGACGCCGAGCCCCTCCCGCCGGACGGCACCGTGCCGCCTCGGCATCGTGACCTGATCCACGCGGAGGTGGTCCGTGCGGCTGGGCGGAAGCGTCCGTTGACCGATTCGGAGGTGGCGGATCTGGCGCACGCGTTGTCGGACCCGTGGGTCCGTGATTCGGCGCTTGGCTACTGCGTGGGTCAGCACGCCCGGAGCGCCGAGGCCCTGTGGACCGAACTGACCCGAGCCTGTCCCGCTCCGGAGCGTGCGGAACCGGCTTCACTGCTCGCGTTCTCGGCCTACGTCAATGGGCTAGGCACTCTGGCATCCCTAGCCCTGGACCGGGCGGAACAGGCCCACCCCGGCCACCGCCTGACCGAACTGCTCCGGGCAGCTCTGGAGACGGGCTTGTCCCCGGACCACCTGCGGCGACTCGCCGAGCGGGCGGCGGAGACGGATTGGAGCACCCCACCGGCCAGCTGCTAGAGCGGACCGAGCCGGGCCAGTTCGGGCCGACCGCGATTCCCCCAACCCAACCGCAACACCGCAACTGAGCCAACCCGGCCCACCGCAACCCCGCCCAGCACGCCGCGGCCCAACCCAACCCAGGCCGAGCGCAGCTGCGGCCCGACCCGGCCCGACCCAACTGCGGCCGAGCGCAGCTGCGGCCCGGCACGCCTGCGGTCCAGCGCACCCGGCCGAGCGCAACCCGGCCCAACGCACCCCGGCCCGCACGCCTGCGGCTGGGCCAACCGCAGCTGGGCAACCCCGGTTCAGCGCGACGCTGGCGGGGCCAACCGCAGCTGGGCAACGCCGGTTCAGCGCGGCGCCAGCTGTACCAACCCGGCTGGGCCTGCGCTGGCTGAGCGGCGGTGTCGGCCGGGGTCAACTGCGGCTGGGCCTGCGCAGGCTGGGCAAACCCCAGCTGGTGGGCCAACCCCAGCGGGCCCAACTCCGGCTGAGCGCAGCGCTGGCGGGGGCAACCCCCGGCTGGGGCCGGCACCGGCGGGGTCAACTGCGGCGGGTCAACCGTGGTTGGGCGAGCGTCGGTATCAGCGCGGTGCTGGCGGGGCCAACCCCGGCTGGGCTGGCGTCGGTTCAGCGCGGTGTCGGTCCAGCGCCGGCCCGGCGCCGGCTCAGCGGTTTGGGCTCAGGGTGGGTTCGGGTCCAAGACGGCGGCGCTGGCGCCAAGGCGGTGCCGGCGTACAGCGGCTCCGGTCACCACCAGCCGGTGCAGCGGCCGGACGAGCTGTCGCAGAGGCGGAACGCGATCTTGGTGACGTCCTGGTAGCTGCCGGAGTAGGACGAGTTCGTCACCGAACCATCCTCCGAGCGCTGGAGGTACGTGCGCGAAGGCAGGGAGGACGGGCCGTTCGTCCACCACCTGCCGTCGTAGTCGTTGCCGTCCCAGACCCAGGACTTGCACAACGGCAGCGTGCCGCCCTCTGGCCCGCTCAAGTTCGCGCACTGTTGAGCGGCCGACGCCGGAGAGGCGGCGACGATGGCTGCGCCGGCAACCGCGGCGAGGACGACGCCGACCCTTCGGGCAACGGAAAGAAGCATGGTGAAACCCCCGGGTTCGTGGTTGTGGGACAGGAGATCAGGCGTCGATGATCCGGGCGTCGAAGTACCAGCCCTGCTCGGCGCCGCCGTTGGCCGACCACTGGACCACCTTGGCGCCGTTGACGGTGCTGCCACCGTCGGACACCGAGGCGACCTTGCCGCTCTTGGCGTTGACCAGGTAGCCGTTCGACGTGTACCAGGACTGCTCGGCCCCGCCGTTGCAGGTCCACTGGATCAACTCGGCGCCATTGGCGGTGCTGCCGCCGCCGGAGACCGACAGGCACTTGCCGCTCTTGCCGTTCTTCAGCTGGCCGCCGGACCAGTACCAGAGCTGTTCGCCGCCGTCGTTGCAGCGCCACTGGATGATGTTGGCGCCGTTCGTGGTGCTGCCGCCGCCCTCGACGGACATGCACTTGTTGCTCTTGTAGTTCACGAGGTTGTAGTAGGTCGCCGCGCCGGCCTGCGGTGCCATGGCCACGGTCAGCCCGACGACCGCCAGGGCAGCGAAAACCGTTCTACGAAAGCGGAACACGACACTCCTGCACGTGATCGGTGCGGGTCGGGTGACCCGCACCGCCACGTTACGAACGTCCGGTTTGTGCGCGCAAAGATCCAGTGATCAAGTTCGCTTGATCTTCACCTGCGCGCCATCCGGGCGACCGGCGTCCCGAGTGCGACTAGAGCAGTTCCGGTCGGCGCCAGGGCTCACCGAGCACGTGCTCGGCCAGGAAAGCGAAGATCGTTTCGTACCAGACCTTCGCGTTCCCGGGCGTGAGGATCCAGTGGTTCTCGCTCGGGAAGTACAGGAACTTCGCCGGCACCCCGTGCCGCACGAGGTCGAAGTAGAGCCGTTGGCCCTCGCCGATCGGGACCCGGTAGTCCTTGTCCCCGTGGATCACCAGCATCGGCGTCTTGATGTCCGCCACCCGCAGGTGGGGCGAGTTGGCCCGCACCTGCTCCTGCTGCCGAAGGGGGTCGCCCATCTCGCGGATCCAGTAGTACGAGTCGTCCGTGGTCCCGGTGAACGCGTCCAGGTGCCACAGCGACGCGTGCGTCACGATCGCCTTGAACCGGTCGGTCTGAGTGGCGATCCAGTTCGCCATGTACCCGCCGAACGACCCACCCATGGCGGCCGTGCGCGAGTCGTCGATGTCGTCCCGCCGCACGGCCACGTCGGTGATCGCCATCAAGTCCGTGTACGGCTTCACACCCCACGAAGCCCACCCCGCGCGGACGAAGTCGTGGCCGTAGCCGGTGGACAGCGCCGGGTCCGGAAGCAGCACCGCGTAGCCCCGCGCGGCCATCAGCCACGGGTTCCAGCGCCAACTCCACCCGCTCCAGCTCATCACCGGACCGCCGTGCACCCACAGCAACAGCGGCGCGGGCCGGTCGGTCGACGCGCCGGCCGGCAGCACCAGCCACGCGCGAACGGTCCGGTCGTCCTCGACCACCGTGTCGATCTCGGTCAACGTGCCGGGCAGCGCCTCGACCCCACCGGGCGCGGGCAGCGGCACGGCGTCCTGGTCCACCCCGGACGCGGACAGCCGCACGGGCTGCGGCGGGTGGTCCCACGCGTTGCGCAACGCGTACACCGACGCACCGTCGGGGCTGACCATGACGTTGGTGTACGCGCCGGACGCGGTCAGCTTCACCACCGCGCCGGACGCCAGGTCGAGCTTCCAGATCGGCTGGTGCCCCCGGTGGCTGCTGGTGAAGTACACCGCGTCACCGGTCGGGCTCACCACCGGGCTGTCCGGCTCCTCGGGGAAGTCCGCCGCCAGCTCCTCGACCGCGCCGGACTCCAGGTCGACGCGCACCAACGTGTTCGTCCACGGGCTGTCCGGCGTCGAGTCGAACGCCCGCACCGCGATCACCCCGGACGAGTCCGGCAGGAACACCGGCTGGAGGAACGAATACCCCTCACGATCGGCCAGGACGCGATCCGTGGCGCCGTCGGTCGACGTCAGCCGCAGCCGGATTCGCGAGCCGTACGACGCGCTCACCGCGACGCGCTCCGCATGCGCCACCCACCGCCCGTCCGGGCTGATGGCGGGGGAGTCGTCCAACCGCGCGGCGGCGTTCGGCGTCAGGTCCACCAGACCCTCGGCCTGGTCGATCCGCGCGCTGTCCACGTCCACCGGCGACGTGGTGGCCAGCAGCCGGGGGAAGCTCGGGCCGAGGTCCGAGTCCCAGTACCGCACCGGGTACGACTCGTGCAGGATCGCGGTCACCCCGGCGTCCTCACGGGCCTTGCGGTGCTGTTCGTCCTGCTCGCCGAACTCCGCGTGAGGGTGCGCGCCCGCCGCGAGCAGCACCGTGCCCGCGTCCCGCGCCACCGCGAACTCCGACACGCCACCGGCGGGCCGGTACAGCTCGCGCGCCTCACCCACGGGAGGCAGCAGCCACAGCGCGGCCTTGTCCTTGGCGGCCTTGCCGTCCGCCGGCTTGGCCTCCTGGTCCGGCCGCGCCGAGACGAACAGCAGCGCGCCGTCCGGCGTGAACGCGGGCGCCGATTCGCCCTTCCCACCACGGGTCAACCGCCGCGCGGGCCGTTCGCCGGCGGGGTCGATCTCCCACAGCGCGCCCTGCCACGTCTTGCCGTCCGGCGCCAGGGTCGCCACCACGGCGACCATCCGCGTGCCGTCCGGCGACAGCGCCGGCGACGACACCCGCGGCATCTCGTTGTACGAGTCCAGGTCCCCGAACCCGGCCTCGGTGCTCTCGCCTGTCATCACGCCCCCTGTTGTGCCCGGGTGAAGTCCCACGCGTCACGCACGATGCCGGCCATGTCCACCCGCTCCGGCTTCCACCCCAACTCCGTGCGCGCCCGCTCGCTGGAGGCGACCAGCACCGCCGGGTCACCCGCCCGGCGCGGCGCCACGTCCGCCGGGATCGGGTGCCCGGTCACCTCGCGGCACGCGTCGATGACCTGCTTGACGGAAAAGCCCATCCCGTTGCCCAGGTTGTAGATCCGGTGCTCACCCGCCGAGGCGTGCGCCAACGCCCGCAGGTGCGCGTCGGCCAGGTCCACGACGTGGATGTAGTCGCGGACGCACGTGCCGTCGTCGGTGGGCCAGTCGTCGCCGTACACCTGCACGCGTTCACGCTTGCCCATCGCGACCTGCAACACGATCGGGATCAGGTGCGTCTCCACGCCGTGCCGCTCGCCGAACCGCCCGTACGCGCCGGCCACGTTGAAGTAGCGCAGCGACACGGCGGCCAGGCCGTGCGCGGCGGCGTAGGAGCTGATCGCGTGGTCGATCGCGAGCTTCGTCGCGCCATAGGTGTTGGTGGGCCGGGTCGGCGCGGTCTCCGCGATAGGCACCTGCTCCGGCTCGCCGTAGGTCGCGGCGGTGGAGGAGAACACCAGCCGGGACGTGCCGTGCTCGCGCATCGCGTCCAGCAGCCGCAGCGACGTCACCACGTTGCCCTGCCAGTACTTCGCGGGATCGACCATGGACTCGCCGACCAGCGACTTGGCCGCGAAGTGCAGCACGCCGTCGAAACCTTCGGCGAGCACCTCGCCGATCGCCTCGTCGATGCCCGCCTCGACCAACCGCGCGCCGTCGGGCACCGCGTCGGCGTGCCCGGTGGACAGGTCGTCCAGCACGACCACCTCGTGCCCGGACTCCACCAGCCTGGCCGCGCACACGCTGCCCACGTACCCGGCACCGCCCGTGACGAGCAACTTCACCGCAATCCCACCTTCTACTGGATCATCTGTCGCGCCCGGCGCCCGCCGAGGGCACCGCAGTGAAAGTCCTGGGCGCGGTCCAGCCGCGCTCCGCGAACGCCGCGTGCACCCGCCGCACCACGTCGTCGTGCCGCTGCACGGGTACCAGCGCGATCGCCGACCCGCCGAAGCCGCCACCGGTCATCCGGGCGCCCAGCGCACCCGCCGCGTTCGCCGCGTCCACCGCGACGTCCAGCTCCGGCGCCGACACCTTGTAGTCGTCACGCAGCGAGGCGTGCGACGCGTCCAGCAGCGGCCCCAACTCGGCAATCCGGCCCGCGCGCAGCAATCCCACCGACGCCAGCACCCGCTCGTTCTCCGTCACCACGTGCCGCACCAGCGGGCGCAGGCCCTCTGGCAGCCGGGCCGACGCGGCGTCCAACCCGTCCACGTCCACGTCCCGCAGCGCGGGCACACCCAGGATCGAGGCGGCCTTCTCGCAACCCGCACGCCGCGCGCCGTAGCCGCCGTCGGTGTGCGAGTGACTGGCCCGGGTGTCGATCACCAGCACTTCCAGGCCGTGCTCGGCCGCGTCGAACGGCACCTGCTCGGCCTCGAACGAACGGACGTCCAGGAACAGGACGTGCGCCTCGGTGCAGCACAGCGACGCCGTCTGGTCCAGCAGACCGGTGGGCGCGCCGACGAACTCGTTCTCCGCCCGCTGCACCCAGCGCGCGATCCGCGGCAGGTCGTCGGCGGGACGGTCGGCGAGCCCGAGCAGCGCCAGCGCCACCGCGCACTCCAGCGCGTGCGACGAGGACAGGCCCGCGCCCGTCGGCACGTCACCGGCGATCACCAGGTTCGCGCCGCCGGTCACGCCCTGCGCGCGCAGCGCCCACGCCACACCGGCCGGGTAGGCGGCCCAGCCGCCGACCGCGCCGGGTTCGAGGTCGGCCACCGCGATCGGCGACGCTTGCTGCACCGTGCCGCCGTCACCGACCGTGGCCACGTGCAACCGGCCGTCGGCCCGCGGCGACGCGGCCACCGCCGTCCGGTGCGGCAGTGCGAAAGGGAGCACGAACCCGTCGTTGTAGTCCGTGTGCTCCCCGATCAAGTTCACCCGACCGGGCGCCGACCACACGCCAACGGGCTCGGCGCCGTGCAGCCGGGTGAACGCGGCGACCGCACGCCGCGCCGGACTCACCGCGCCTGCACCATGACGGCGTGCGCCACCGCCGGGTCCAGTTCGGCCACCGTGCCGTTGCCGCGCACCTGGACGACCTTCGCCCCACCGAGCGAGTCGACCTCGATCAAGCCGCCCGGCACCACGCCGGCGGCCTTCAACTCGGCCATCAGGTCCGGGTCGAGCTGCACGTGCTCGGCGATCCGCCGCACCTCGACGCGACCGCCGCCACGCCGGGCCACCTCGTCCACCCGCACCAGGTCCGCCTCCGCGGGCGGCGCGGGCTCGCCGTCGCCCAGCTTGTCCAGACCGGGGATCGGGTTGCCGTAGGGAGAGGTGGTGGGGTTGCCGAGGAGCTTGACCAGCTTGCGCTCGACGGCCTCGCTCATCACGTGCTCCCAGCGGCACGCCTCGCTGTGCACGTGCTCCCACTCCAGGCCGATGATGTCGACCAGGAGGCGCTCGGCGAGCCGGTGCTTGCGCATGACCGCGATGGCCAGCCCGCGACCCTGCTCGGTCAGCTCCAGGTGGCGGTCGTCCGCCACGATGACGAGACCGTCGCGCTCCATCCGGCCCACGGTCTGGCTGACCGTCGGACCGCTCTGCGCCAACCGCTCCGCGATCCGCGCGCGCAGAGGCACTACGCCCTCTTCTTCGAGCTCGTAGATCGTGCGGAGGTACATCTCGGTAGTGTCGATGAGCTCGTTCACGCCCGCTCCCCTTCGTATGCCGTCAATGCTAGTCGGCCGGTCACGGGTGCAGGATGGTGCCGTGCATCCACTGATCAGCACCGAAGCCCTGGCCGCCGCACTGGACGGCGCCGAACCCCCCGCCGTGCTCGACGTCCGATGGCGACTGGGTGGACCGTCGGGACGTCAAGACTACGAGGTCGGCCACGTTCCCGGCGCGGCCTACCTGGACCTGGACACCGACTTGTCCTCGCCGCCCGGCGCCGGCGGCCGTCACCCCCTGCCGGACCCGGCCGCGCTCCAGGCCGTGCTGAGGGCCGCCGGCGTCCGCGAGGGTCACCCGGTCGTGGCGTACGACGCCGGTGACGGCTCGGTCGCGGCCCGTGTCTGGTGGCTGTTGCGCTGGGCCGGTCACCCGGAAGTGGCAGTCCTGGACGGTGGCTTCGCCGCCTGGGCCGCCGAGGGCCGTCCGGTCGACGCAGACACGCCCGCGCCCACCCTCGGTGACATCGTCGTCCGCCCCGGCGGCATGCCCGTGCTGAACGCCGACGAGGCCGCCGCGTTCACCGACGACGGCACGCTGCTGGACGCCCGCGCCCCCGAGCGCTACCGCGGCGAGACCGAGCCGGTGGACCCCCGCGCCGGTCACATCCCGGGGGCGCTGAACGCCCCCACCTCGGGCCACACCGCCAACGGCCGCTGGCTCGCCGGGCAGGCTCTCGCGGAACGCTTCCAGGCCATCGGCGTCTCACCGGACCGCCCGGTAGCGGCCTACTGCGGCTCCGGCGTCACGGCATCCTCGGTGGTCATGGCACTGGAACTAGCCGGAATCACCACCCCGGACGCCCCTGCGCCGCTCTACGCGGGCTCTTGGTCCCAGTGGTCCTCAGACCCGTCCCGCCCAGCAGCCACGGGCCCATGAGCCCGCGAGGTCGCGTCGATCGTTCGCGGGGCGCGAGCGGTCGACTTCCCAGGCGACCGAGCCGCCGTCTGCGGAGCAGCGGCCATTAGATCAGGCGTTCGGGATCTTGCCGAACGCCGTGGTGGCCAGCTTGAGGGAGGCTTCACACGCGTCGAAGTCGCCGAGCGGCGTGACGCTGACCATGAACGCCGGGGTGAACTCATCGGGGTCGTCGGTCAGCATGACGAGGATCGTGCACTCGCCTTCCTGCTTGACCTCGTAAGCGGTGTTGCCGCCGACCTCGATCACCCGCGGTTCGCCCTCCTGCTCGGCCGGCGCGAGCATGAACAGCACGACCGAGAACGGTTCCTCGGTGCTCTGCAAGCAGCCCTTCTCGTCGACCTTCGTCGAACCGACGGCCGCGGCCACCTCCTCGGGCGTGAGGATTTCGCACACGTCGTAGCCGTCGGTCTTCTTCTTCGTGGTGATCTTGATGTCACCGGACGGCTTGGCCGCGCCGCTCGTCGTCACGGCGCTCGTGGGCGGCTTGGACACACGGCTCGCCGTGGCGGACGACTTGGTCGAGGACGGCTTGCCGGAGGTGGTCTCCGCGGCCGACGCCCCCGCCGCGGCGACCGGCTTGCCGTCGACCTGGGTGGCGCACGCCGTCAGGCCGAACACCAGCCCCAGGGACAGGGCAGCAGTGGTGAGGGCGGAGACTCGTCGCAGGCGCATACCTCTGTGACCCCGTTCCGACGTGCGGGGTTCCATCTTCGATGGCCGCGATCCTGGCCCGCCTCGTCTCGGCAGAGACTAAGGCGCGACCGGATGGTCGGCTGCCGGGTGGGTTAGGTTTCGGGCATGGGCAAGGCAGCCGCTGTCGTCTGGGACGAGTCCTTCCTCGGCTACGACCTGGGATCGGACCACCCGCTCAACCCCGTCCGGCTGGACCTCACGATCCGGCTGGCCACCGCGCTGGGCGTGCTGGACGGCGTGGACCTGGTCACGCCGGAGCCGGCGACGGACGCCGAGATCGAACGCGTCCACGAGCCGTCGTACCTCAGCGCCGTGCAGGCCGCGCCGATGGCGGGCTGGGACGTCGGCCACGGCCTCGGCACCGCGGACAACCCGGTGTTCGCCCGCATGCACGAGGCGTCCGCGCTGGTCGTGGGCGGTTCGCTGGCCGCCGCACGCAAGATCGCCTCGGGTGAGGCGGACCGCGCGGTGAACATCGCGGGCGGGCTGCACCACGCCATGCCCGACCACGCCGCCGGCTTCTGCGTCTACAACGACTGCGCGGTCGCGATCTCCTGGCTCCTCGACAACGGCTTCGACCGGATCGCCTACATCGACGTCGACGTGCACCACGGCGACGGCGTCCAGACCGCCTTCTACGACGACCCGCGCGTGCTCACGGTGTCCGTGCACCAGAGCCCGCTGAGCCTGTGGCCGGGAACCGGGCGGGCGGCCGAGCTGGGCGGGAAGGGCGCGGAGGGCGCCAGCGTCAACCTGGCACTGCCGCCCGGCACCGGCGACCAGGCCTGGCTGCGCGCGTTCGACGCCACCGTCCCCGCCCTGCTGAAGGTTTTCCGGCCGCAGGTCCTGGTCACGCAGTGCGGCGTCGACACGCACCGCGAGGACCCGCTGGCCGACCTCGCGCTCACCGTGGACGGCCACCGCGCCATCTACTACCGCCTGCGCGAACTCGCCGAGGAGACCGCGAACGGCCGCTGGCTGGCGCTCGGCGGCGGCGGGTACGAGCTGCTCCGCGTCGTGCCGAGGAGTTGGACGCACCTGCTCGCCACCGTCCTGGACCGGGACGTGGACCCGAACACCCCGCTGCCCGCGGACTGGGTCGCCCACGCGTCCACCATCGCGCCGAACTGGCCGCTGCCGTCGTCCATGACCGACAGCGCCGACACGGAGTTCCTGCCGTGGGGCGGTCAGGTGGACACCCCGGTCGACCTGGCGATCCTGGAGACCCGGCGCGCGCTGTACCCGCTGCACGGCCTCGACCCGGAAGATCCGAGGGACTGATCGTGGACCCGTTCGACTACCCCAGACACTGGGAAGCCGACGTCGTGCTCAGCGACGGCGGCACGGTCCACCTGCGTCCCATCACGCCCGACGACGGCGAGAAGCTGCTCGCGTTCCACGGCCGGCTGTCCGAGCGGACCCGCTACTACCGCTACTTCGGCCCCTACCCGCGGATGCCCAAGCGGGACCTCGAGCGGTTCAGCACCGTCGACCACGCCGACCGGGTCGCGTTCGTCGCGCTGCTCGGCGACGACATCGTGGCGGTCGGCCGCTACGACCGCCTCAACCACACCGGCAGTGCCGAGGTCGCGTTCGTGGTCGAGGACGCCCACCAGGGCCGCGGCCTCGGCTCGATCCTGCTTGAGCACCTCGCCGCCGCCGCCCGGGAACGCGGGCTGGGCCGGTTCACCGCCGAGGTGCTCGCCGAGAACGGCCAGATGGTGCGGGTCTTCCGGGACGCCGGCTACGGGGTGAGCCGCGCGTTCGAGGAGGGCGTGGTGCACCTGGAGTTCGACATCGACCCCACCGAGGAGTCGGTCGAAGTGGCCCGCGCCCGTGAGCAGCGTGCCGAGGCGCGCAGCGTGCACAACCTGCTGCACCCGAAGTCGATCGCGGTCATCGGCGCGTCCACCGACCGGACCAAGATCGGCAACGCGGTGCTGACGAACCTGCTCACCGGCGACTTCGCGGGTCCGGTGTACCCGGTGAACGCCGAGCACCGGTCCGTGCGCGGGGTGCGCGCCTACCCATCCGTGCTGGAGATCCCGGACGACGTGGACCTCGCCGTGGTCGCGGTGCCCGCCGCGAGCGTGGACGAGGTCATGGACGCCTGCCTGGCGAAGGGCGTGAAAGCGCTGGTCGTGGTCACGTCCGGGTTCGGCGAGACCGGGCCGGGCGGGTTGAGCGCGGAACGCAGGCTCGCCGCCGAGGCCCGTGCGCACGGCATGCGGGTGGTCGGCCCGAACGCGCTGGGCGTGCTGAACACCGACGCGGGCGTGCGACTGAACGCCACCCTCGCGCCGAATCTCCCGGCCCGGGGCCGCACCGGCTTCTTCTGCCAGTCCGGCGCGCTGGGCACCGCGATCCTGGCCACCGCCGCCGAACGCGGTCTCGGCCTGTCCACGTTCGTCTCCGCCGGCAACCGCTCCGACGTGTCCGGCAACGACCTGCTCCAGTACTGGGAGACCGACCCGGCCACCGACGTGGTGCTGCTGTACCTGGAGTCGTTCGGCAACCCGCGCAAGTTCGCCCGGCTCGCCCGCCGGCTCGGCCGCACCAAGCCGATCGTGGCGGTGAAGTCCGGTAGGCACGCGGTCACGCCCGCGTTGGCGGCCACCTCCGTGCCGGTGGACGAGTCGAGCGTGCAGGCGTTGTTCGAGCAGGCCGGCGTGATCCGGGTGGAGTCGCTGGCGCAGCTGTTCGACACCGCCCTGCTGCTGGCGCACCAGCCGTTGCCCGCCGGGCCGCGCGTCGCAGTGGTCGGCAACTCGACCGCGATCGGGCTGCTGGCCGCCGACACCGCGTTGGCGCAGGGCTTGGAGCTGGCGGGCGACCCGGTGGACGTGGGCGCGCAGGCCGGGCCGGAAGCGTTCGCGGCGGCGGTCAAGGAAGCGTTGGACAACCCCGACGCGGACGCGCTGGTGGTCGTGTTCGTGCCGCCGCTGGCGGTGCCGGGCACGTCGTTCGCCCGCGCGTTGCGCGAGGTGGTGGAGCAGGGCGGGCGGAACAAGCCGATCGCGTCGACGTTCCTCGCCGTGGAAGGTGTTCCGGCCGAGTTGGCGGTGCCCGGTCCCGGTGGTGCGCCTGGACGGGGTTCCGTGCCGTCGTACCCGAGCCCGGAACGCGCCGTGCTCGCGTTGGCGCGGGTGACCCGTTACGCGCGGTGGAGGTCCGCGCCGCAGGGCACGTTCGTGCGGCCCGACGGCATCGACCGGGACGCCGCGCACGTGATCGTCGACTCCCTGAAGCTGGACGACACCGGTGAACGGCTGGTCGACGACGACACCGCCGTGCGACTGCTCGGCTGCTACGGCGTGGAACTCGTGCCGTTCCGTGTGGTCACGTCGGCCGACGAGGCCGTGCGCGCGGCGGGGGAGCTGGGCTACCCGGTGGCGATGAAGTCCACCGACGACCGGCTGCGGCACCGCACGGACCTGGTCGGCGTGCGGCTCGACCTGTCCGGCGAGGAGGCCGTGCGCACGGCGTACGCGATGCTCGCGGAGATGTCCGACCGGCCCGACGTGTACGTGCAGCGCATGGCGCCCAAGGGGATCTCCTGCGTGCTGGGCCTCCAGGACGACCCGTCGTTCGGCACGCTGGTGTCGTTCGGGCTGTCGGGGCTGGTCAGCGATCTGCTGGGGGACCGGGCGTACCGCGCCGTGCCGCTGACCGACGCGGACGCGGCGGCGTTGGTCCGCGCGCCCAAGGCGGCGCCGTTGCTGGCGGGGTACCGGGGTGACGAACCGGCCGACCTGGGAGCGTTGCAGGAGTTGGTGTTGCGGCTCGCCGCGCTGGCCGAGGACCTGCCCGAGGTCCGGCAGCTCACGCTGGAGCCCGTGCTGGCCAGCGCCGCCGGCGCGTACGTCAGCAGCGCGCGGGTGACCCTCGGTCCGCCGCCTTCCCGGCATGACACCGGTCCCAGGCGGCTGCGTTCACCCGGCGGCGCCCGTTAGCGCGGTCATGTTCTTGATGCACAACCGTCACCCTTGACCGATCCGGTGTCCCCTATCTTCCCCGTGGCTATGGACGCCAATCCCCGGGCCCGCTTAAGTTCCGGGCATCCCGAGGAACTCCCGAAAAGGGGAAGAATGGCTCTGGCATCGCTGCGCGCCCTTGTTGTGGCGTGTTCCGCCTCGCTTGTCCTCACTTCGTGTGCCACCGGTGACGGCACCACCGTCGCCGGCAAGGCGGACAGCTCCAACGAGTTGACCATCGCCGTGGCATACGACCAGCCCGGTCTCGGTGTGCGCCGTCTCGACGGCACGTACCGCGGCTTCGACGTCGACGTGGCGCGCTATGTGGCGAAGGAACTGGGTGTCGATGAATCCGGTATCAAATTCACGGAGGCGACCCCTTCGGAACGCGAGAAGCTGCTCACCGAGGGCGGCGCGGACCTCGTCGTGTCCAGCTATTCGATCACTGACAAGCGCAAGGAGGTCATCGACTTCGTCGGCCCGTACTTCGTGGCTGGTCAGGACCTGCTGGTCAGGCTGACCGACGAGCGGATCACCGGCCCGGACTCGCTCGACGCGAGTGGTCTGAAACTGTGTTCTGTGAAAAACACCACCTCTGCGCAGTATGTGAAGGAGAAGTTCGCGCAATCTGTGGAACTCGTGGAATATCCCAACTTCAGCGACTGCGTCACCGCGCTGCTCGCCGAGCAGGTGGACGCGATGACGACCGACGACGTGATCCTCGCCGGCTACGCCGCGCAGAACCCCGAGCTGCTGCGGGTCGTCAACAAGCCGTTCAGCAAGGAGGAGTACGGCATCGGGATGCGCCAGGGCGACCCCACCAGCAAGGCGAAGGTCACCGCCGCCGTTCGGAAGATGATCGATACGGGCGAATGGCGCAGGTCGCTTGAGGCCAATGTGGGCGCATCCGGTTACGCCATCCCGGACCCGCCTGAAATCACGTCCTGAGCCGCGCCCGTAGGCTCGGAATGTGCATGCCTCGCAATACGTTCCCCAGTACCGCGCGGACGGGCCGGTCCGCGCCGGTATCCCCGAACACGGTCGCGTCCCCCGCTACTACGCGGTGAAGACGGAACTGCTGTGGCTGATCGACGCGCTGGGCGAGGGCGCCGCGCTCCCGCCGGAGCGTGAGCTCGCCGAGCGGTTCTCGGTGTCCCGGGTGACGCTGCGGCAGGCCGTCGGCGAACTGGTGCTGGAAGGCAAGCTCCAGCGTCGCCAGGGGAGCGGCACGTACGTCGCGCCGCCCAAGCTCGTGCAGCCGCTGTCGCTGCTCAGCTACGCCGAGGGCATGCGGCGGCAGGGCGTGGTCCCGACGCGCAGCGTGATCACGGTCGAGCACCTGCCCGCGGACGAGGTGCTGTCGCGGGACCTGCGGGTCGACCGGGGTGAGCCGGTCGTCCACCTGGAGCGGGTGCTGCTGGCCGACGACGAGCGGGTCGGGTTGGAGTCCACCTACCTGCCGGCGGCGAGGTTCCCGACGCTGCTGGAGGTCTTCGACCCGACCACGTCGCTGTACGCGTGCCTGCGCGACCGGCTCGGCGTGGTGTTCAGCGAGGCCGAGGAACGGGTGGAGACCGTGCTGGCCACGCCGCGCGAGGCGTTGCTGATCGGCACGAACCCGGCGTTGCCGATGCTGCTGGTGCACCGGGTGTCCCACGACGACGGCGGTGAGCCGATCGAGCGCGTCCGTTCGCTGTACCGGGGTGACCGGTTCAGCTTCGTCGCCCGCCTCCGTTCGGAGTGACGATCAGTCCACTTCGGACGGAGGTGTGATCGTCCCGTCCGTCGGACCGTCACCAAATCTTTTCCTTGAACCGCCCGTTGGCAGTAATTTCGGTGTACCCCGGCAGCGGTACCGTGGTGTATTGGGACGTGAGTCCTCCTCACCCGCGATGACGCGGGGGAAGCGGGGGTGGCGCCGTGACGTTCAAAGAGGAGTTCCTGGCGGAACTCGAGGACTGTCTGCGCGGGTACGGCGCGGTGCCGGTGAGCAGGCCTGCCGCGCTGGCCCGGTTCATCGACTACGTGCGCCGCCTGCCGGAAGACGATTCGAGGCTGCGCTGCCTCGACGGCGTCGACCAGGGCTCCGGCTCGTTCTGGAACAACCCGGCGGTGTGGTGGGAGCAGGTGCCGCAGTTCGGTGTCGGCTCCGCGGACTGCTCCGACCTGCTCGACCGGATGCTGGACGAGGCGATCAGCGACGAGATCGACGTCCTGGAGATGGAGATCCGCGAACTGCCCGGCTGAGCGCGAACCCGGCTGAGCGCGAACCCGGCTGAGCGCGAACCCGGCTGAGCGCGGTCTGTTCGGCTGGAGACGTGAACACCCGTTGTGCACCTGGGTCGCCAGACGCACAACGGGGAGTCTCCACGTGTCACACGGAAAGCAGTCGGTCGAAGCGTTCCTGGTCGGTCACGACCGTGCTCCCTTCCGGTGATCGCTCATCCAACCGGCTACCCGACCCGCGACTGGTTCGAAACCTGTTCGCCTCTTGACATGGAGAACCAGGGATGGGGTCAGCGCGCGACGGCCTTGCGGTACTGCCGGATCGCCAGCGGCACGAAGACCAGCAGGAACACCGCCACCCAGATCAGGGTCATCAACACGGGGTGCTGGAGCGACCACACGTCCGCCACCGGCGCCTCCGGGTGGGTGTTGCCGAACAGCTGCCGCGCCGCGGCCGTCACCGCCGACACCGGGTTCCACTCGGCGAACGTCTTCAGCGGCCCGGGAAGGCTGCTCTCCTGCACGAAAGTGTTGGCGATGAACGTCAACGGGAAGATCGCGATGAACGAGGCGTTGTTGAACACCTCGGGGCTGCGCACCATCAACCCGACGATCGCCATGCCCCACGACACCGCGTAGGCGAACAGCAGCAGCAGGGCGAACCCGGCCAGCGCCTCCAGCGGCGACGAGTGGATCCGCCAGCCGACGATCAGACCGGTGATCGACATGACCACGATGACGATGACGTTGTTCGCCAGGTCGCTCGTGGTCCGCCCGATCAGCACGGCCGACCGCGCCATCGGCAGCGACCGGAACCGGTCGATCACGCCCTTCTGGATGTCGTCGGCCAGCCCGGCGCCGGTGATGGTCGCGCCGAACACCACGGTCTGCGCGAAGATGCCCGCCATCAGGAACTCGCGGTAGTCCATGCCGGGGATGGCGATCGACCCGCCGAACACGTAAGCGAACAACAGCACGAACATGATCGGCGACAACGTCGAGAACACGATCAGGTCCGGGACCCGCTTGATCTTGATCAGGTTGCGCTTGGCGACGACCGCGCCGTCACCCAACGCCTGTGCGAACGCGCTCATTCTCCCTTTTCCCCCTGCTTTTCCTCGGCTGCGTGGCCGGTCAACGTGAGGAACACGTCGTCCAGAGTCGGCCTGCGCAGCCCGATGTCCAACACCTTGATCGACTCGGCGTCCAGCCGCCTGATCCCGTCGACCAGCACGTCCGCGCCGCCCGACACCGGCACGGTCAGCCGGTGGCCGCGGTCGTCCACCGCGATCTCCCCGATCGCCAACGGCGCCAGCGTGGCCTTCGCCATCGCCGCGTCCTGCGCGGAGCTGACGGTCAGCTCCAGCCGCTCACCGCCGACCTGGTCCTTCAACTCGTTCGCGGTGCCCAGGGCGATGACCCTGCCGTGGTCGATCACCGCGATCTTGTCCGCCAGCCGGTCGGCCTCCTCCAGGTACTGCGTGGTGAGCAGCAGCGTGGTGCCGCCGGCCACCAGCTCCGAGATCACGTCCCACATGCCCAGCCGGCTGCGCGGGTCGAGCCCGGTGGTCGGCTCGTCCAGGAACAGCACCGACGGCTTGGCCACCAGCGCTCCCGCCAGGTCGAGCCGCCGGCGCATGCCGCCCGAGTAGCCCTTGACCGGCCGGTCGGCCGCTTCCACCAGGTCGAACCGCGCCAGCAGCTCGCGCGCACGCTCCCGGCTGAGCTTCTTGCCCAGGTGGTAGAGCCGGCCCACCATGTCGAGGTTCTCGAAGCCGGTCAGGTTCTCGTCCACGGCCGCGTACTGCCCGGACAGGCCGATCCGGCGGCGCAGCTCCTTCGCGTCGGCGACGACGTCCAGCCCGGCGACGGTCGCCTTGCCCTCGTCGTGCTCCAGCAGGGTGGTGAGCACCCGGACCGTCGTGGTCTTGCCCGCGCCGTTCGGCCCGAGCAGACCCATGACGGTGCCCTCCGGCACCACCAGGTCGAGGCCGTCGAGTGCGACCACCGACCCGTAGCGCTTTACCAGTCCTTCGGCCACGATTGCGTCTGCCATGCGGGTCATGATGGACCTGGGGTCCGACAATTTCAGGTCGTTTTCGCCGTCAGGCGAGAAGTTCCCCCCGCAGATCCCCGTTCCGCAGCACGTCCAACGCCCACGGCGTGTCCTTGAACACCCGGTCCGCGCCGGGCGAGAGGGCCAGCCGCAGCATCGCCTGGCACACGTCGGCGAACGGCTGCCCCTGCATGGTGAGCACGGCCTCGCGCATCTCGTCCCGCGCGTCCCGCGCCTGCGCGTCCGTCCACCGGTTCAGGCACATCAGGACCACCCGCCGTGCGTGCACCCGGCCCTGCGTGAGCACCGGCCGGTTGAGCCCGCACACGTCGATGGTGGCGGCGCCCTTCGCCGTGCGCGCCACGTACACGCCCAGTGACAGCGTGAGCAGGAGGTGGTCGAACGGGTCCTCGGTGGTCGGGTCGACCAGCAGCGGCGTGCCGTCCGCGTCCACCGGGTACCGGTCCCGCTTCAGGTTGCTGTTGCACGTCGAGCACGCCAGCAGGTGGTTGAGCCAGTCGAACGTGCGCAGCGGGTTGAGCGACAGCGGTTCGAAGTGGTCGATGTCCGTGCCCTGGCTGTCGCCGCAGTACATGCACCGCTGGAAGCCCGGCGCCATGCCCTCCAGTAGCCGCCTCAACGGCGCGTGCACGTTCCGCCGCACCACAGCGCGTTTCCACAACGCCCGCGCGGTGCGCGTTCGCTGCGCGGACTCCTCGATCTCCGCGGTCAGCCCGGGTAACCGGTCCGCGAGCGCGGTGGGCAGCACCGGCCGGACAAGTCGGATCACGTGCCGTCGCGCTCCATCCGCGCCGTCACCTCGCGCGTGCGCGCCACCGGCGAACTCGTCAGCCGTGCGCGCAGCAGCTCGTACCGGCGCACCTGGCGTTCGTCCGCCGTGCCGCCGATCACCGCGACCTCCAGCTCCACCAGCTCGGCGCGCAGCCGCTGTGCCCGCTCCGAGTACGGCGTGTCCAGGCCGAACAGCTCGGACAGCACCGCGTCGTCACCGCTGCCGTAGACGATCCGCTCGTACAGCCCCTTGTCCACCACGCGCGGTGGTTCCTGCTGGTCCGGGCCGGGCAGCCGGATCAGCCCGCCCGGGTCGGCGGCCTGGCACAGGTACGGGCTGTGCGTGGTGACGATGAACTGGATGTTCGGGAAGTGCTCCTTGAGCCAGCCGCCGATCCGCTTCTGCCACGACACGTGCAGGTGCGCGTCCACCTCGTCGATGATCACCACGCCGGGCGCGGTCAACGCCATGCCGTTCGCGGTGGGCTTGTGCTCCAGCGTGCCGTAGGACTCCTGGATCTGCTTGATCAGGTCCACCACGAGCGCGGCGACGGTCCGGTAGCCGTCGCTCATCTCCCGCAGCGGGAACCGGTGCCCGCCGCTGACCACCCACAGGCCGTCGGAGTCGACGCCCTCGATCCGGTAGTCGTCGGGCAGCAGGCCGTCCGACAGCACGCCCAGCGCCACCGTCTTCAGGTCCTCCGCGCCGGGCCTGCGCTCCAGCGACCTCAGGTGCTGCTCGATCAGCCAGCCGACGCCCTCGGCCAGTGACGCGTCCTCGTGGAAGAGGCTCGCCAGCCGCGACACCGGGCCGGGGCTCAGCATCAGCCGCTGCGCGTCGCCCGCGCCGCCGACGAGCCGCCGGAAGGGCCCGTACGCCGCGCAGAACCACCCGGTCGGGTTGTCCTGCCACGGGCCGCGCGCGGCGGCGGTCTTGCTGCCTTCGAGCTTCTCCCGCAACGACGGCTGGAGACCCCGGTGCGTCGGGCGGCTCTCCTCGTCCGGCATGGTCCAGCTCAAACCGGCCCACAACCTGCCCTCCGGAGGACGGCCCTTGCCGAACCTCTCCACCCGTCGGTCATGGGTGAACTGCACCTGGACGACGCCTTCGCGCTGCCCGGCGGTGACCCAGTTCTCGAAGTCGGGCACCAGGTTGCGGGCCACCGCGGGGCCGCTCACGGCCAGCGCGATCGCCCGCAGCAGGGACGTCTTGCCGGACCCGTTGCGGCCCGCGATCACCGTCCAGCCGGGCGCGGCGAGCTTCAGATCCACTTCGCGGGCACCGTGGAACCCCTTGACGTTCCGTAGGCGGACCTGCGAGATGTACATGTGGCCAGACTTTAGTCGGGGCCGATCACGACTCGTCCAGTTCGCCGGGCACGTCGCACAGCGTGTCCGGTACCGCCGACGGCACCACCGGAGGGCGGTCGACAGGACCATGTCATAGGGGCGTATATGCACCTTTTGGACGTTCGATCGAGTGAAACTGGGCAGGACGCGGGACCGCACTAGGGTGTTCGCAGTTCTTTTCCAGCGAGGAGAGATCCGCATGGCAGCCGTCCAAACCCGACGCAAGCGCAAGCTTGGTCAGTTCCTCAACGCTTTGCGCAAACGCGCGGGCAAGACCGAGATCGACTACCACGCGCTGACGCGGAAGACGCAGTCCACGCTGTCGCGGATGGAGAACGGGTACATCAGTCCCAGTTGGACCGAACTGGGGGCGCTGCTGGGCCTCTACGGCGCGACCGACGCCGAACGGCGTGAAGCGGAAGCGTTGTGGGAGGACGCCAAGCAGGACGGCACCCGTCTGGTCTACGCGGCGGCGTACACGCCTGAAGCGCGGACCTACGCCCGTCAGGAAGCGGACGCGACCGAGGTGCGCACCATCGAGATGATCGTCATTCCGGGCCTGCTCCAGACCTCCGCCTACGCGGCGTCGATCCGGCTCGCCGGCCGGCGGTTCATGGACTCGTCCGTTTCGGTGGAACAGGTGGCCGCCGCACTGGCCAACCGGCAGCGCCGACTGCCCGGGTTACGCCTGCACGCGGTGATCGACGAAGCGGCCCTGCACCGGGTCGTGGGCGGTCCCCTCGTCATGCGCGAGCAATTGTCGCATTTGCTGGAGAAGGGAAAGCAGGACAACATCACCATCCAGGTGGTTCCGTTCGGGGCGGGGGCTCACGGGACCATGTCCGGTGGTGGCGCGACCGCTCTTCGCTTCGAGGACAGTGATCCTTCGGCCGTGTACCTGGAGTACGCGGGCGGCGGGAAGTGGGTGGACAATCGCGCCGACGTGCAGAAGTACCTGCTGCACTTCGAGGAAATGGTGAGCGAGGTCGCCCTGTCGCCCAAGGAGTCGGCTTCGTTGATCAGAAAACTGGCAACGGCACTGAAGGACACATGAACAACGACAAGACATGGCGCAAGAGCACGCACTCCGGCGCGGGGAACAACTGCGTCGAACTGGCCGTGGGACGGAACACGACCAGCATCAGGGACACCAAGCGACCAGGACCGGGATTGACCTTCGCCGATCGTCCATTCAGGGCGTTCATCACAGCCCTTCGACAAACCTGACCGTCACCGCCAACCCGCCGTCCGCCCCGGTGTCGCGGTCACCGTCGCACCGTGGGCGGCGCGTCGACCAGCTTCGCCGCCGCCAACGCCGTCGCGGCCAGTGAACCCGGGGCGGTGGTGGCGTGGTGACGGAGTTCCTCGCGCATCCGGGGATCCCAGAAGCGCTCGATGTGGTCGGCGACGGCCCTCGCCGCCGCGTCGGGCGGCTGGTGCTGGAACTGGCGGGCGATCTCGTTCACCAGCCGGACGGTGGGCGGGGTCGCGTCGCTCATAGCGGTGAGACCTCGGCGGGTTGGGCCACCAGGGCGACCTGGACGGCGGTCACCTTGTACTCCGGGCAGTTCGTCGCCCAGTCGGAGTTCTCCGTGGTCACGACGTTCGCGCCGGTCACCGGGTGGTGGAACGTCGTGTACACGACACCCACCGGCATCCGGTCCGATATGACCGCGTGCAACGACGTCGTGCCGACCCGGCTGGCCAGCGTCACCGAGTCGCCGTCGCGGATGCCGCGCACCTCGGCGTCGTGCGGGTGGATCTCCAGCACGTCCTCCGGGTGCCACGCGATGTTCGCCGTCCGCCTGGTCTGCGCGCCCACGTTGTACTGGCTCAGGATCCGCCCGGTGGTGAGGATGAGCGGGTACTTGCGGGTCGAGCGCTCGCTGGTCGGCACGAACGACGTCGGCACGAACCTGCCCTTGCCGCGGGTGAACGAGTCCACGTGCATGGTCGGCGTGCCGGCCGGCGCGTTCTCGTCGCACGGCCACTGGATGCTGCCCAACCGGTCGAGCGCCGCGAACGACACCCCGGCGAACGTCGGCGTGAGGGCCGCGATCTCGTCCATGATCTCGCGCGGATGGGTGTACTCCATGTCGTAACCCAGCGCCGCCGCCAGCTCGCACACGATCTGCCACTCCTGCTTGCCGGTCTTCGGCGCCATCACCGGCCGCACCCGGTTGATCCGCCGCTCGGCGTTGGTGAACGTGCCGTCCTTCTCCAGGAACGACGTGCCGGGCAGGAACACGTGCGCGAACTTGGACGTCTCGTTCAGGAACAGGTCCTGCACCACCACCAGGTCCATCGCCTTCAACGCCGCCGTCACGTGCGCGGTGTTCGGGTCGGACTGGGCGATGTCCTCACCCTGCACGAACAGCCCGCGGAACGTGCCCGCGACGGCCGAGTCGAACATGTTGGGGATGCGCAGGCCCGGCGTCGGCAGGATGCTGCGCCCCCACACCTGCTCGAACACCGTGCGCACCGCGTCGTCGGACACGTGCCGGTAGCCGGGCAGCTCGTGCGGGAACGATCCCATGTCGCACGAGCCCTGAACGTTGTTCTGCCCGCGCAGCGGGTTCACCCCGACGCCGTCACGGCCCACGTTGCCGGTGGCCATGGCCAGGTTCGCCATGCCCATCACCATCGTCGAACCCTGACTGTGCTCGGTCACGCCCAGCCCGTAGTAGATCGCGGCGTTGCCGCCCGTCGCGTACAGCCGGGCCGCCGCCCGGATCTCGGACGCCGGCACGCCGGTGATCGACTCGACCACCTCGGGGCTGTTCTCCGGCTGCGCGATGAACCGCGCCCACTCGTCGTACCCCTCGCAGCGCGACGCCACGAAATCGGCGTCCACCAGACCCTCGGTGACGACGACGTGCGCGAACGCGTTCACCACGGCGACGTTGGTGCCGGGCTGCAACTGGAGGTGGTGCGTCGCCTCGACGTGCGGCGACCGGACCAGGTCGATCCGGCGCGGGTCGACCACGACGAGCTTCGCGCCCTCCCGCAGCCGCCGCTTCATCCGTGACGCGAACACCGGGTGGCCGTCGGTCGGGTTCGCGCCGATGACCACGATCACGTCCGCCGCCGCCACCGACCGGAAGTCCTGGGTGCCCGCCGACTCGCCGAACGTCTGCTTCAGCCCGTACCCGGTGGGGGAGTGGCACACCCGCGCGCACGTGTCGACGTTGTTGTTGCCGAACGCCGCCCGCACCAGCTTCTGCACCACGTACACCTCTTCGTTGGTGCACCGGGACGACGTGATCCCACCGATCGAGCTCACCCCGTAGGACGTCTGGATCTCCCGCATCCGTGACGCCGTGTAGGAGATCGCCTCCTCCCACGACACCTCCCGCCACGGATCGGTGATCTTCTCCCGCAGCATCGGCTTCATCACCCGGTCCGGGTGCGTGGCGTAGCCGAACGCGAACCGACCCTTCACGCACGAGTGACCTTCGTTCGCGCCGCCGTCCTTGTAAGGCACCATCCGCACGAGTTCGTCACCGCGCAGCTCGGCCTTGAAGGAACACCCGACACCGCAGTACGCGCACGTCGTCAACACCGTCCGGGTGGGCATCCCCAGCTGCACCACGGACTTCTCCTGCAACGTCGCCGTAGGGCACGCCTGCACGCACGCGCCGCACGACACGCACTCGGAATCCATGAACGACACGCCGCCCGCGGACACCTTCGACTCGAACCCGCGCCCTTCGATGGTCAACGCGAAAGTTCCTTGTGTCTCACCGCAAGCCCGGACGCACCGTGAACACGAGATGCACTTGGACGGCTCGAAGTCGAAGTACGGGTTGCTGGTGTCCTTCTCCAGTTCCAGGTGGTTCTCGCCCTCGTACCCGTACCGCACCTGCCGCAGGCCGACCACACCGGACATGTCCTGCAACTCGCAGTCGCCGTTCGCCGAGCACGTCAGGCAGTCCAGCGGGTGGTCGGAGATGTACAGCTCCATCACGCCCTGCCGCAGCTTCTCCAGCTTCGGCGTCTGGGTGCGCACCTTCATCCCGTCTGTCACCGGTGTGGTGCACGACGCGGGCGTGCCGCGCCGGCCGTCGATCTCCACCAGGCACAGCCGGCACGACCCGAACGCCTCCAGGCTGTCCGTCGCGCACAGCTTCGGGATGTCGACACCGCTCGTCGCGGCGGCGCGCATGACCGACGTGCCCGCCGGCACGGTCACCGGCATGCCGTCGACCTCCATGGTCACCTCGGTCGTCGAGGTCGAAGCCGGTGTGCCGAAGTCAGGTTCCTTCAAGATCGTCACTGGGTGGCCCTCCTTGGCGTGAAGTCGTCGGCGAAGTGCTGGAGCGCGCTCCGCACCGGATTGGGCGTCAGGCCGCCCATCGCGCACAACGACCCGTCGGTCATCAGTTCGCAGAGATCCCCGAGCAGGGCCAGGTTGTCGTCGACGTCCTCGCCGCCGACGATCCGGTCGATCACCTCGACCCCGCGCACCGCGCCGACCCGGCACGGCGTGCACTTGCCGCAGGACTCCTCCGCGCAGAACGAGAACGCGAACCGCGCCATCGACGCCATGTCCACGGTGTCGTCGAACACCACGATGCCGCCGTGGCCGAGCATCGCGCCCGCCTCGGCGAACGCCTCGTAGTCCATCGCCAGGTCCAGCCCGGACGCCGGCAGGTACGCCCCGAGCGGCCCGCCCACCTGCACCGCGCGCACCGCACGGCCGGACAGCGTGCCGCCGCCGTGCTCCTCGATCAGATCCCGCAACGAGATGCCGAACGCCGTCTCGAACACGCCGCCGCGCGCGATGTTGCCCGCGAGCTGGAACACCTGCGTGCCGCGGGACCGCTGCACGCCCAGCGCCTGGTAGGCCGCGCCGCCGTCGGCCAGGATCGCGGGCACCGAGGCCAACGTCAGCACGTTGTTCACGACGGTCGGCTTGCCGAACAGGCCGGTGATGGCGGGGATCGGCGGTTTGGCCCGCACCACGCCCCGCTTGCCCTCCAGGCTTTCGAGCATGGAGGTCTCTTCACCGCAGATGTACGCGCCCGCGCCGACCCGCACCATCAGGTCGAACTTCAGGCCGGAGCCGAGCACGTCGTCGCCGAGCCAGCCCTGCGCGTAGGCGATGTCGATGGCCCGGCGGAACGTCCGCACCGCTTCGGGGTACTCCGACCGTATGTAGATGTAGCCCTCGGTGGCGCCCACGGCGTGTGCCGCGATGGTCATTCCCTCGATCAGGCAGAACGGGTCGCCTTCCATGAGCATCCGGTCGGCGAACGTGCCGCTGTCGCCCTCGTCGGCGTTGCAGCACACGAATTTCACCTCACCGGGCGTGTCCGCGACTGTTTTCCACTTGATGCCCGCCGGGAACCCCGCGCCGCCGCGTCCGCGCAACCCGGAGTCGGTCACCTCGGTGACGGTGGCCGCCGGGCCGATCTCCAGTGCGCGCCGCAGGCCCGTCAAGCCGCCGTGCGCTTCGTAGTCGTCGGGGGACAGGGGGTCGGTGACGCCTACGCGGGCGAAGCACAGGCGGTTCTGGGCGCGGAACCACGGCAGGTCCGCTACGACGCCGACCCGCAGTTCGTGATCGGCGCCGTCGAACATGCCGGCTTTCACCAGACCTGGCACGGCGTCGGCGGTCACCGGCCCGTACCCGATGCGGCCGGTGTCGGTGACCACCTCGACCAGCGTCTCCAGCCACAACATGCCGCGTGAGCCGTTGCGGACGACGCGGACGGGACGGTCGGCGAGGACGGCTTCCCTGGTGATCGCGGCGGCCACTTCGTCGGCGCCGACCGACAGTGCGGCGGCGTCGCGGGGGACGTACACGGTGGTGGTCATCGCATCTCCGCTTCCGCGTTGATCAGCCCGTCCAGGCGGGTGGGGTCGAGCCGTCCGTGCAGTCGGCCGTTGACTTGGGCGGCTGGTCCGAGGGCGCAGTTGCCCAGGCAGAACACTTGGGTCAGGGTGACTGTGCCGTCGGTGCTGGTTTGGCCGACCTTTACGCCGTAGGCGGTTTCGGCGTGGGTGACCAGGCGTTCGGAGCCGACTGCTTGGCATGCTTCGGCGCGGCACAGTTGGACCGTGACGCGGCCGGCGGGTTCGCTGCGGAAGTCGCTGTAGAAGGTGACGACGCCGTGGACGTCGGCGCGGGAGAGGTTCAGTTCCTTGGCCACCAACGGGATGACCGACTGGTCGACGTAGCCGAATTCGGCCTGGATGCCGTGCAGGATCGGGAGCAACGCGCCCCGGTCGCCGCGGTGTGCCTCGATGACGGCGAGCACCCGTTCCACCACGGTCATGGCGCCTCCATGCAGTAGCCAGCAGACTGTATACCGTATCCACCATACGCTCAGGCCGGTCTAGGCAACAGACACACGGGCATGCCCACCGACACCAGGCCCACCGACACCAGGCCCACCGACACCAGGCCCACCGACACCAGGCCCACCGACGCCAGGCCCACCGGATCGAGCTCCGCCGGAACCAGCCCCACCGGAACCAGCCCCACCGGAACCAGCCCCACCGGCGCCATTCACACCAGCACCAGGAGCACCGGCACCAGGCCCACCCGCAAGTGGCAGCACCTCAACCTCGCCGCCCCCAAAGCCCGGCGGCACCACCGCCAACCCGTCCGCCAACGCCGTGCCCCACAACGTCCCCGGCTGGTCGTGCCCCACCGTCACCGCTAGAGAGCCGGTCACCACCACCGGCACCAACCGCGTGTCGTGTTCGTGCGCCTGGGCCGCCGCCAACTCGACTTTCCGGGCGGGACGGGGTTCGCGTCCGGACAACGCCTCCATCAAGGGCGTGAGCAACGTCAGCCCGGCAGCCAACGCGGCGAACGGGTTGCCAGGCAGTCCCACGACGAACCGCCCGTCCGGCAGCACGGCGAGCATTTGGGGATGGCCAGGCCGACACGCGACCCCGTCCACCAACACGTCCGCGTGCAGCACCCTCAGTGCCTCGTGCAGGTGATCGGCCGGGCCGACGGACGTCGCGCCACCGACGACGAGGACGTCCGCATCGATCTCCCACAAGGTTTCGACCAGCGCCCCAGCCTGATCGGAGAGGTACACCACCCCCGCCGACTCCCCGCCCGCCGCAACAATCAATCCGGGCAACACAGGCCCAATGGCATCCCGCACCAAACCCGGTCGGGGCAGACCGGCAGTAACCACTTCGTCCCCGGTCACAACGGCGGCCACGCGAGGACGTCGGTGCACGGCAAGGGTGTCGTGCCCAACGCTCGCCGCGAGCCCGAGGACAGCAGGCGTAACCACCACGCCCGCCGGTAACAGCAGTTCGCCAGCCGGACAAGTCTCACCAAGCCGCCGAATATGCCGACCAGCCACCACATCCCCCATGACCAGCCCACCAACCACCTCGACGCACTCCACCGGCAAAACCCCCACCGCCCCACACGGCACCGGCGCCCCAGTAACAATCCCGACCGCCTGCCCGTCAGCCAACGACCCCCCAACCCAGCCCGCCGCCGAGTCAGCGGCGAGGCCCGCCACCGGACCCGCCACCGAGTCCACCGGTTCGCCCGACACTCGACCTGCGGTCGGGTCTGCGGTCGGGTCCACCACTGGGCCCGCCAGTGGGCTTGCCACTGGGCTTGTCGCCGAGCCCGCCGCCGGGTCGGTCGCTCCGCCCGGTACTGGGTCTGCCGCCAGGCCTGTGGCGGGGTCCGCCGCCAGACCTGTGGTCGGGCGCGGTGCCGAGTCCGCCGCAGGGCCTGTCAGAGGGTCGACCACCGGGCCTGTTGTTGAGTCGGCTACCGAGTGCGTTGACGAGTGCGCCGCTGAGTTCTTCATCGTGCGCGCCGCTTGGCTTGTCGCTGGCCCTGTCATCGAGTCCGTCGCTGAGCCTGCTGCCGGTCGCGGCACCGAGTCCGTCGGCGGGTTGGTCGCTGAATGTGCCGCCGGGTTCGTTGCCGGTTCGATCTGCTGGCTTGTCGCCGAGGCCGCTGCTGAGTCTGTCGTCGGGACTGTTGGCGGGAGTGTTGGTGGGCCTTTTGTCGGTGCACTTGTCGGCGGGCTGGTGGAAGCCACCGTGGAGCCTGCGCGTACCCGGCCCACCACGGTCCACGGGCCTTGGCCGGCTACTGCGTAGCCGTCCATCGCCGAGTTGTCGAACGACGGGATGGCCGTGAGTGCGTGCAAAGGTGCCGCCAACACCGCGCCCAAAGCCTGCGCCAAAGGTACTTCCACCACGTTCAACGGCTTGCCTGCTTGTCGTGCCGCCTGCCTTGCCTCTGTCCACGGGATTCGCATGGTGGTCCGCCCGACTGAAGGGGTGGTCACGGGTGTATGCAGGAGGTAGGCTACTTAATACTGTATACGATCTGCAAGGCGGGGTGAGCGCTCATGCAGGTGCGTGAAGTCCTCGATGTCTACGGCCGTCGCTACCGCATCGGCGAGACCGATCATGAACTGCTGGGTGGGCCACGGGGTCGGGTTGCGTGGCTTAGCGGCCTCGCCATGCTTGTCACCGGCATGGCGCAGTATGGGTTCGGCGCACTCGTTCCAGTCCTGGAGCAGCGGTGGGGTTTGGTTGAGCTGTGCTGGGCGTTCGCGCTTTGGGCCGCTTGCCAAGCGGGCATTGCGTTTCCGGCTGCATGGCTGCGCGAGAGAGGTCTGCTGCCACCACGCAACGCCGTCGTCCTCGGCGCGGTGCTGAGCGCGATCGGGCTGCTGACCCTGGGGTCCGCCGACCACCTACTCATCCTCTACCTCGGCTACTCCCTTGTCGGCGGCATCGGCACGGGCCTCGTCTACGCGACCTGCGTCGGCACCGTCATCCGCTGGTTCCCCGACCGCGTCACCCCCCGCATCGCCCTCATCACCAGCACGTTCGCCCTCGGCGGCGTGCCCTTCGCACTGGCCGCCGGACTCTGGCTCGCACCCGACAACCGGACCGCCTTCCTCTCCACAGCCGCCCTCGTGACCCTCATCGTCGTCACCGCCTGCGGCCTGCCACTGCGCGACCCGCCACGAAACTGGTGGCCCGCCGACATCGACCCGAGACAACGCGAAACCCGCACCCACCGCACCAACCGACCCGCCATCCGCCACTTCAAACCAGGCGAGGCGCTGCGCAGCGGTGTCCTCGTGCCGATGTACGTCACCGTGGTGTTCGCAGCAGCCGTGTCCCTGTTCGACCTGGTCTTCCTAGCCGCCCTGGCGGCAGACACGAACGGCACGGTGTTCGCGGCGGTGGCGTTGGCCGTGCTGGCGGCATCGGCGGGCGCGGGACGTTTGCTGGCGGGGCGGATCTCCGAGGCCATCGGTCGGCGGCTCACCCTCCGGCTGGCGATGGCCACCGGCGGCCTCGCCCAACTCGTCCTGCTGTTCGGCGGACAACGACAGGACGCCGTGGCACTGCTGATCGGCGCGGGCGTCGCAGGACTGGGCACGAGCTGCTGCTACTCACTGCTTGTCGGCCTGGTCCGCGAGTACTTCGGCGAGGACACCGCACCGCTCAACTTCGCCGTCATCTACAGCGCCAAAGCCCTCGGCGGCGTCGTGGGCGTCGGCCTCGCCTCACTGATCGTCGTCGCCCACGGCTACCCGGCCACCTTCCTCACCGCCGCCGCCCTCGGCGTGGCGGGCGCCGCGCTGGCCGGCCGGTTCGGTCACCCCGGACGCCCCCACCGCCTCCTCCCACACCCGCGTGAGGCGTCGTGACCACCCGCCTGCCCCGACTCGCCCCGGGCCGACACCCCAGCCCCGCGCACGGCTGCTGCCTGCTGGAACTGGTCTCCACGCTGGCCGACGAGGAGTGGACCGACCGACCCGCAACGGTGCACCCCGTCCTCGCCGCCGTGGCACGCTGCGTGAACGACTTCAGCACACCGGACGGCCGCCGCGCCCTACCCGAGTTCGCCATCCCACTCCTGGGAACCGCGCAAGCCCGCTGCACCGACGCCCTGGTCGACCACTGCCTCCGCGCGGCCGGCCAACCGCGCGCCCGGTGGATGAAGTGGTGGCCGGCCCTTGCGGTCCACAGTGCCACCAAAGCCGTAGCGGCTAGAGCGGGGGACGAAGCCCTGCGCCGCCTGCTGGCCGACTGCACCGCCCTGTGTCAGAGAACAGAGGAGTGTCCACATGGGACGCGTGACGAGCAGGCGCCGGGTAGTGCGACTGGTGGACGGCGTAGCGGACGCCCGCGCCGACACCCTCACCGTGGAAGAACCGCTGGAGATCCGGGTCGCCGGCAAACCCCTGTCCGTCACCATGCGCACGCCCGGTGACGATTTCGACCTGGCCGCCGGCTTCCTGGTCAGCGAAGGCGTCGTCCGCAGCGCCGAACACATCACCACCATCCGCTACTGCGCCGGCGCGACCGAGAACGGCGCCAACACGTTCAACGTGCTGGACGTGGGTCTGGCCGCAGGCGTGCCCCCACCCGACCCGTCGATCGAACGCAACTTCTACATGACGTCGTCCTGCGGCCTGTGCGGCAAGGCCAGCCTTGACGCCGTCCGCACCAGCGTGACCTGGCCGGTAGCCGACGACCCCCTCACCATCGACACCGACACCCTCGCCACCCTGCCGAACGAACTCCGCGCCGCCCAACGGGTCTTCGACCGCACGGGCGGCCTCCACGCGGCCGGGCTGTTCAACGCCGAGGGCCGGCTGCTGTGCCTGAGGGAGGACGTCGGCCGGCACAACGCCGTCGACAAGGCAGTCGGCTGGGCCATGAAGAACCACAGCCTCCCCCTGACGTCCACCGTGCTCATGGTCAGCGGCCGGGCGTCGTTCGAGCTGGTGCAGAAGGCAGCGATGGCCGGCATCCCGATGCTCGCCGCCGTCTCCGCCCCCTCCTCGCTGGCGGTCGACCTGGCCGCCGAACTGGGTATGACCCTGGTCGGTTTCCTGCGCGGCACCTCGATGAACGTCTACACGGGCCGCCACCGCCTCCTCGACCGCCCGCGGTAGTGACCCACGCCATAGTCCGACCCTGTCAGGGATCGCGGCGCTGTCCCGTTCAAGGGGGCGAGCGAACCAGACAGGAGCACGAACATGGCGCACCGCATCATCGTCCTCGGGGCCGGATACGCCGGGGCCTATGCCGCTGGAAACCTCGCCCACCGACTCCACCGCGACGACTTCGAGATCACCGTGGTCAACGCCGAACCCGACTTCGTCGAGCGGCTGCGGCTGCACCAGCTCGCCGCCGGCCAGGACCTGCGCCGCCACGAACTGGCGGAGTTGTTCGCGGGGACCGGCATCCGCCTGCGGCTGGCGCACGTCACCGCGATCGACCCCGAGCACCGGACCGTCACCGTGACCGACGGCGACGGCACCGACCGGCTCGAGTACGACACCCTCTTCTACTCGCTGGGCAGCACCGCCGCCGACCACGACGTGGAAGGCGTGGACGAGCACGCCTTCCACGTCGCCACCAAGCCCGCCGCACTACGCCTGCGCCGCCGACTGGACGAGCTGGGCGAGAACGGCAGGGTGCTCGTCGTCGGCGGCAACCTGACCGCGATCGAGGCGGCCACCGAGCTCGCCGAATCCCGGCCCGGACTGCGCGTCACCCTCGCCACCACCGGTGAGCTGGGCGGTTGGCTGGGCACGAAGGCCCGCGACCACCTGCTGCGAGCCTTCGACCGGTTCGGCATCACGGTCCACGAGCACACCACCATCGACCACGTCGACGCGACCGGCGCCACCGCCGCCGACGGCACCCGCTTCGACGCCGACGCGACCGTGTGGGCCGCTGGCTTCGCCGTCCACCCGATCGCCGCGGCCAGCGGACTGGACGTCACGGACGACGGCAAGATCCTGGTCGACCGCATGATGAGGTCGGTCTCGCACCCCGACGTCTACGCCGCGGGCGACAGCGTCCACGTCATCGGCGACAACGGCCGGCCGCTGCCGATGTCCTGCGCCTCGGCCGGGGTCACCGGCATGCAGGCCGTGGCCGCGATCGTCGGGGACCTGACCGGTCGCAAGATCTCGAACACCGCGCTGAGCTACTACGGCAACCACATCAGCCTCGGTCGGAACGACGCGATCTTCCAGGTGGTCGACGGCGACGTGCGCTCGAAGTCGTGGGCACTGCGCGGACGCACGGCCGCGCGCTTCAAGGCGGCGGTCCTCTGGGGGTCGGTCTTCGGCGTGGGCCACCCGACGTTCGGCATGCCGACCCGCAAGCACCGCCTGGCGGCCGAGTCCGTCCGCTCGACCGTGACGGTCACCGCCTAACGTGGTGTGCATGGACAGCGCGACCGTGGAGCGTTTCGAGGCCAGCCGCGACCGGCTGGCCTCGTTGGCGTATCGATTGCTGGGCTCGGCCGCGGACGCCGAGGACGCCGTGCAGGACGCGTTCCTGCGCTGGCAGGCGGCCGATCGGGACCACATCGAGGTGCCCGAGGCGTGGCTGACCAAGGTGGTCACGAACCTGTCCCTCGACCGGCTCCGCTCGGCGAAGACCCGGCGTGAACGCGCGGTCGGAGCCTGGCTGCCCGAACCGCTGCTCGACGGCGACCCGATGCTGGGCCCGGCGGACACCTTCGAGCAGCGCGAATCGGTGAACCTGGCGGTGCTGACGCTGATGGAACGCCTCACTCCGGTCGAACGGGCCGTGTACGTCCTGCGCGAGGCCTTCTCCTACAGCCACGCCGAGATCGCCGAGATCCTGGACATCACCGAGTCCGCGAGCCAGCAGCACGCCCACCGCGCCCGGCGCCACATCGCCGCCGGGCGCAACGTCGCGGAGGTCGACCGCGCCTCCGCGCGCCGGATCGTCAAGGCGTTCATCGCAGCCGCTGCCTCGGGCCAGACCGAACAGTTGGTGGCCTTGCTGACCGCGGACGCGACCGCGATCTCCGACGGCGCCGGGTTGACCGAGAAGCTGCTGACGTACACGGACCCCGAACAGTTCGCCGCCGCGGCGCGAGCCTCCTTCAAGCCGACTCCGGCGAAGCGCAAGCTGATCGGCGGCTCGCCGTCGATCCACGCCGGAATGATCAACGGCTCCCCGGCCATCCTCGCCGTGCTCGAGGACCGGGTCGTCGGCGTGGCGATCCTGGAGGTCCGCGACGGCAAGGTCGCCACCGTGCGCGGCATGGCCTCACCCGCCCGGCTCGGCCGCCTCACCGACGAATGGCGGCGGGGCGGGCACGACGACCCGATCATCGACTTGTGGTGACCGGGTTCAGGGTCGGGACAGCACCTCCCGCAGCAGCCGGGCCGTCTCGCTCGGCGTCTTCCCGACCCTGACGCCCGCCGCCTCCAGCGCCTCCTTCTTGGCCTGGGCCGTTCCCGCCGACCCGGAGACGATCGCGCCCGCGTGACCCATGGTCTTGCCCTCGGGCGCGGTGAAGCCCGCGACGTACCCGACGACGGGCTTGGTCACGTGCGCGCGGATGTACTCGGCCGCGCGCTCCTCCGCGTCACCGCCGATCTCGCCGATCATCACGATCGCCGACGTCTCCGGGTCCGCCTCGAACGCGGCCAGCGCGTCGATGTGGGTCGTCCCGATCACCGGATCACCGCCGATCCCGATCGCCGTCGTGAACCCGATGTCCCGCAGCTCGTACATCAGCTGGTACGTCAGCGTCCCCGACTTCGACACCAGCCCGATGGGCCCCGGTCCGCAGATGTCGTCCGGGATGATGCCCGCGTTCGACTTGCCGGGACTGATCACGCCGGGGCAGTTCGGCCCGATGATCCGGGTCCGACCACCCGACGCGACCGCGTGCGCCCAGAACGCCGCCGTGTCGTGCACCGGCACGCCTTCCGTGATCACCACCGCCAACCCGATCCCGGCGTCGACGGCCTCCATCACCGCACTCTTGGTGAACGCGGGCGGCACGAACACCACGGTCACGTCGGCGCCCGTGGCCTCCATCGCCGACGCCACGCTGCCGAACACGGGCAGCACGTGACCGTCGAAGTCGACCATCTCCCCGGCCTTGCGCGGGTTCACGCCGCCCACGATCCGCGTCCCGGACTTCAGCATCCGCTTGGTGTGCTTGGCGCCCTCGGCGCCGGTCATGCCCTGCACGATCACCCGGCTGTCCGCATCGACGAACACGGCCATCTCACACCCCCACGGAAGCGAGTTCGGCGGCCTTGTCGGCCGCGTTGTCCATCGTGTCCACGACTGTCACCAACGGGTGCGCCGCGTCGGCGAGGATGCGCCGGCTCTCGGCCACGTTGTTCCCATCCAAGCGCACCACCAACGGCTTGGTGGCCGCGTCGCCGAGCATCTCCAGCGCCGCCACGATCCCGTCCGCCACCGCGTCGCACGCCGTGATGCCGCCGAACACGTTGACGAACACCGACCGCACGTCCGGGTCGTTGAGGATGATGTCCAGCCCGTCGGCCATGACGGACGCCGACGCCCCGCCGCCGATGTCGAGGAAGTTCGCCGGCCGCACGCCGCCGTGCCGTTCACCCGCGTACGCGACAACGTCCAAAGTGGACATGACGAGCCCGGCGCCGTTGCCGATCACGCCGACCTGGCCGTCCAGCTTCACGTAGTTGAGCCCGCGTGAACGCGCCGCCGCCTCCAACGGGTCCTCCGCCGAGACGTCCGTCAACGCCTCGTGCGCCGGGTGCCGGAACGCCGCGTTGCCGTCCAGCGTGATCTTGCCGTCCACCGCGATCACGTCCCCCGACCGCGTGAGCACCAACGGGTTCACCTCGACCAGCGTGGCGTCCTCCGCCACGAACGTCTCCCACAGCCGGACGACCACGTCGGCGATCCGGTCGGCCACCTCGGGCGGGAATCCGGCCGCCGTCACGATCTCGTGCGCGACCGTCAGGTCCACCGACGTCACCGGCACGCGTGCCAGCGCGTGGGGCCGGTGGGCGGCCACTTCCTCGATGTCCATCCCGCCCTCGACGGACGCCATGGCGAGGAACGTCCGGTTCGCCCGGTCGAGCAGGAACGAGACGTAGTACTCCGAGACGATGTCGCTGGCCTCCACGACCAGCACTTCGCGCACGACGTGCCCCTTGATGTCCATCCCGAGGATGTCCGAGGCCGCCTCCCGTGCGTCCGATGGCGTGCGCGCCAGGCGGACACCGCCCGCCTTGCCCCGGCCGCCGGTCTTCACCTGCGCCTTCACCACAACGGTTCCGCCGATCGATGATGCCGCGGCGTGCGCCTCGTCCGGTGTCACGGCTAGTACGCCGTGGGGCACCGGGACGGCGTGCGCCGCGAACAGATCCCTGGCCTGGTGTTCGTGCAGATCCACGGCAGAAGTCCTCTCCGCGCGGTGGGGCGCCGATGTCGGACAACCGCCGGACAACCGCCGGGCAACTGCCGGATTCGGCAATTTCCGGTGTTCCAGCCTCTGGACATCGGCGCGAACACGAGCAACTATATGGCTACCCCATACGGTATGCAATCTACAACCGGGCCAGTTCCAGGGTCGGGGGCCACTCCCGGAGGGGGCGGAGCCGACCGCGATCGAAGGAGTTGACCAGCACATGGCGCGGACAGCGACCGAGGCTGCGACGGGCGACAGCGCGGGACCGGCAGGCGAGCCCGACACCGGTCCGGCACAGATCTCCGGCCCAGCACAGGATCCCGGCCCGGAACAGCTCTCCGGCCCGGAAGCGACCTCCGGCCCGGAAGCGACCTCCGGCCCGGAACTGATCTCCGGCGGACACCTGGTGGCCAAGGCACTCAAGGCCGAGGGCATCGACACGATCTTCACCCTCTGCGGCGGCCACATCATCGACATCTACGACGGCTGCGTGGACGAGGGCATCGCGGTGATCGACGTGCGGCACGAGCAGGTCGCCGCGCACGCCGCCGACGCCTACGCCCGCGTCACCGGCAAACCGGGCTGCGCCGTGGTGACGGCCGGACCGGGCACCACCGACGCGGTCACCGGCGTGGCCAACGCGTTCCGCGCCGAGAGCCCCATGCTCCTCATCGGCGGCCAAGGAGCGTTGAGCCAGCACAAGATGGGCTCACTCCAGGACCTGCCGCACGTCGACATGATGACCCCGATCACCAAGTTCGCCGCCACCGTCCCGTCCACCGCGCGGATCGCCGACCTGGTGTCGATGGCGTTCCGCGAGGCCTACAACGGCGCGCCCGGACCGTCGTTCCTGGAGATCCCGCGTGACGTGCTCGACGCGTCGGTGCCGGTGGACCAGGCGCGCATCCCGGAGGCCGGCCGCTACCGGGCGTCGACGCGCAACGCGGGCGACCCGCAGTCGATCGAACGGCTCGCCGGCCTGCTGGTGCACGCGAAGAAGCCGGTCGTGCTGTTCGGCAGCCAGGTCTGGACGACCCGGGCCACCGACTCCGCGGTCGAACTCGTCCGCACGCTCAACATCCCCGCCTACATGAACGGCGCCGGCCGCGGCACGCTCCCGCCCGGCGACCCGCACCACTTCCAGCTGTCCCGCCGCTACGCGTTCGACAACGCCGACGTGATCGTCATCGTCGGCACCCCGTTCGACTTCCGGATGGGCTACGGCCGCAGGCTCTCCGCCAAGGCCACCGTGGTGCAGATCGACCTGGACTACCGCACGGTCGGCAAGAACCGCGACATCGACCTCGGCATCGTCGGCGACGCGGACCTCGTGCTCAGCGCGGTGACCCGGTCCGTCACGGGCGACACGGGCGCGGTGGCGCGCAAGCCGTGGCTGGAGGAATTGCAGGCGGTGGAGGAGAAGGCGCGCACGAAGCGGTTGCCGCAGCTGCACTCCGACGCCACCCCGATCCACCCGTACCGGCTGGTGCACGAGATCAACGAGTTCCTGACCGAGGACTCGATCTACATCGGCGACGGCGGCGACATCGTCACGTTCTCCGGCCAGGTCGTGCAGCCGAAATCGCCCGGCCACTGGATGGACCCCGGTCCGCTGGGCACGCTCGGCGTCGGCGTGCCGTTCGTGCTTGCGACCAAGCTGGCACGACCGGACAAGGAAGTGGTGGCGCTGTTCGGCGACGGCGCGTTCAGCCTCACCGGCTGGGACTTCGAGACGCTGGTCCGCTACAACCTGCCGTTCGTCGGCATCGTCGGCAACAACTCGTCGATGAACCAGATCCGCTACGGCCAGGCGCAGAAGTACGGCGTGGCGCGGGAACGGATCGGCAACACGCTCGGCGACGTCCGCTACGACGAGTTCGCCCGGATGCTCGGCGGCTACGGCGAAGAAGTCCGTGACCCCAAGGACATCGCGCCCGCGCTCCAACGCGCGCGTGAATCAGGCCTGCCTTCCCTGATCAACGTCTGGGTCGATCCCGACGCGTACGCGCCCGGAACCATGAACCAGACCATGTACAAGTAGAGGAGCGGTGCGATGGGCAAGGCTCTCGATGGCGTCCGGGTCCTCGACCTGACGCATGTCCAGTCCGGACCGTCGGCCACGCAGATCCTCGCGTGGCTGGGCGCCGACGTGATCAAGGTGGAGGCGCCGGGCCGGGGCGACATCACCCGCGGCCAGCTGCGCGACCTGCCCGGCGTGGACAGCCTCTACTTCACCATGCTGAACGCGAACAAGCGCAGCATCACCTTGAACATGAAGAGCGACGAGGGCAAGGCGGTGTTCGGCCAACTCGTCACCACCGCCGACGTCCTGGTCGAGAACTTCGGACCCGGTGTGGTGGACCGGTTCGGGTTCACCTGGGAACGGCTCCAGGACTTGAACCCGGGCTTGGTCTACGCGTCCATCAAGGGCTTCGGCCCCGGCCGGTACGCCGACTTCAAGGCGTACGAGGTCATCGCGCAGGCCATGGGCGGCTCGATGGCCACCACCGGCTTCGAGGAGGGCCCGCCGCTGGCGACCGGCGCCCAGATCGGCGACTCGGGCACCGGCATCCACCTCGTGGCGGGCATCCTCGCGGCCCTGTTCCAACGCACGTCCACCGGCCGCGGCCAACGCGTGCAGGTGGCCATGCAGGACGCCGTGCTCAACCTGTGCCGGGTCAAGCTGCGAGACCAGCAACGGCTTGCGCACGGCCCGCTGGTCGAGTACCCGAACGAGCACTTCGGCGACGAGGTGCCGCGCTCGGGCAACGCGTCCGGCGGCGGGCAGCCCGGCTGGGCGGTGCGCTGCGCGCCCGGCGGACCCAACGACTACATCTACGTGATCATCCAGCCGGTCGGCTGGCAGCCCATCACCGACCTCATCGGCAAGCCGGAGCTGGCAGACGACCCGGCGTGGGCCACTCCCGAAGCCCGGCTGGACAAGCTGGACAAGGCGTTCGCGCTGATCGAGGAGTGGACCGAGCGGCACACCAAGTGGGAGGTCCTGGACGCGCTCAACGCCCACGACATCCCGTGCGGGCCGATCCTGTCCACCCGGGAGCTGATCGAGGACGAGACGCTGGCCGAACTCGGCACCGTGGTCGAGGTCGAGCACCCCGAGCGCGGCCCGTACAAGACCGTGGGCAGCCCGTTGAAGCTGTCCGACTCGCCGGTGGACGTGCGGCGGTCCCCGCTGCTCGGCGAGCACAACGACGAGGTGCTGGCCGAACTCGGCTACCTGCCCGAGCAGTTGGCGCGGCTGAGGACCGCCGGCGCCATCTGACCCCCGCGAACCCCCGCGAGAACCTTCCAAGGAGACGTCATGCCGGACTACGACCGGACAGCGGTCGAACGGATCATCGCGGCGGTCACCGCCGAGGGGCGCGACTCGCTGACCGCGCCCGAGGGCAGGCTGGTCTGCGAGGCCTACGGGATCGCCACCCCGGCCGAGGGCCTGGCCAGGTCGCGGGACGAGGCGGTGGCACTGGCCGGTGAGATCGGCCTGCCCGTGGTGCTCAAGATCGTCTCGCCGGACATCCTGCACAAGACCGAGGCCGGCGGCGTGCTCGTCGGCCTCGGCACCGACGACGAGGTGGCGGCGGGCTTCGACAAGATCGTCGCCAACGCCGTCGCCTACAACGCCGACGCGGACATCGTCGGCGTCCAGGTGCAGCAGCTGATGACCTCCGGCCACGAGGTGATCATCGGCGCGACCACCGACGACACGTTCGGCAAGATCGTCGCCTTCGGGTTGGGCGGCGTGCTGGTCGAGGTGCTGAAGGACGTCACGTTCCGCCTCGCGCCGACCACGGCCGTCGAGGCGATGTCCATGGTGGACGGCATCGCCGCGGCCGAGGTGCTGCGCGGGGTGCGTGGCGCGGCTCCGGCCGACCGGGACGCGCTCGCGGACCTGATCCGGCGGGTGGGCGACCTGGTCACGGACTTCCCGGAACTCGCCGAGGTGGACCTGAACCCGGTGCTCGCCACACCGGACGGCGCGACGGCCGTCGACGTGCGGATCCTGGTCGACAAGAACGCCGCGCGCGAGCCGGTCCGGTTCAGCCAGGAGGACATCCTGGCGTCGATGAACCGGATCATGAAACCGGCGGCCGTGGCGGTGATCGGGGCGTCCAACGAGGCCGGGAAGATCGGCAATTCGGTGATGCGCAACCTGGTCAACGGCGGTTATCGGGGGGAGATCTACCCGATCAACCCCAAAGCCGACGAGATCATGGACCGCAAGGCTTTCCGCAGCATCGCGGACGTGCCCGGTGACGTGGACGTGGCGGTTTTCGCCATCCCCGCCAAATTCGTGCCGGCCGCGTTGGAGGAAGTCGGCGCGAAGGGCGTGGCGGGCGCGATCCTCATCCCGTCCGGGTTCGGCGAGACCGGCAACCACGAGTTGCAGGACGAGGTCGTGGCCATCGCGCGCAGGCACGGCGTGCGCATTCTCGGCCCGAACATCTACGGCTACTACTACACACCGGAAAATCTTTCGGCTACCTTTTGCACGCCGTACGACGTGAAGGGAGGGGTAGCCCTGTCCTCGCAGAGCGGGGGCATCGGGATGGCGATCCTCGGGTTCAGCCGATCCGCCCGGATGGGTGTGTCCTCCATCGTCGGCGTCGGGAACAAAGCCGACATCGACGAGGACGACCTGCTGACGTTCTTCGAGCAGGACGACAACACCCAGCTGATCGCCATGCACCTGGAAGACCTCAAAGACGGCCGCGCGTTCGCCGAGACCGCGAAGCGCGTGTCGAAGAAAAAGCCGGTCGTGGTGCTCAAAGCGGGCCGCACCGCGCAAGGCGCGAAAGCCGCCAGTTCGCACACCGGCGCATTGGCGGGCAACGACAAGGTCTACGACGACATCCTGCGGCAGAGCGGCGTCATCCGGGCGCCCGGTCTCAACGACATGCTGGAATACGCGCGCGGCGTGCCCCTGCTGCCCACGCCCCAAGGCGAGAACGTCGTCATCATCACCGGCGCGGGCGGCTCCGGCGTGCTGCTGTCCGACGCCTGCGTGGACAACGGGCTCTCGCTCATGGAGATCCCGGCCGACCTGGACGCGGCGTTCCGGAAGTTCATCCCGCCGTTCGGCGCGGCGGGCAACCCCGTCGACATCACCGGCGGCGAACCGCCGTCCACCTACCGCAACACGATCGCCCTCGGCCTCGAAGACGAACGCGTGCACGCGCTGATCCTCGGCTACTGGCACACCATCGTCACCCCGCCGATGGTGTTCGCCGAACTCGTCGTCGAGGTCGTCCAGCACTACCGGGACCAGGGGATCCACAAGCCCGTCGTCGCCTCGCTGTCCGGTGACGTCGAAGTCGAAGAAGCCAGTGAGCACCTGTACCGGCACGGGATCGTGGCCTACCCGTACACCACGGAGAAGCCCGTCACCGTGCTGGGCGCGAAGTACCGCTGGGCCCGCTCCGCCGGGCTGCTCTGAAGGGGACATGCCGTGAAGGGGGAAGGCCGGCCTTAGGAAGCAGTAACTCACCGGGAGGTCCGTTGTGGATACACCCAACTCACCCGCCGAACCGCGGTCGGGCGCGGACGTCACCACGCCTCCACCGGAGGAACGCGTGTGGCGGGCGGGGCGGCTGGAAGCGATGCCCATCAGGAAACTGCCCGACGCCCCGCCGTCCATCCACATCCTGGGCCCGACGGTGTTCCTCGTCGCCCTCGGCGTCGGCATGGGCGAGTCCTACATGTGGCCGCGACTCGTGCTGCTGTTCGGCCCCGAGATCCGATGGCTGTTCCTCATCGGCGTGACGCTCCAGGCCGTCGTCATGCTGGAGATGGCCCGTTACGCGATGGCCACCGGTGAGAGCATCTTCTTCGGTGCGGCACGGGTTTTCAAACCGATCATGTGGTTCTTCTTCACCGTCGCGATCCTGGTCTACATCTGGCCAGGACACCTCTCCGCGGGCGCCGCCGCGCTGGAGCAACTGACCGGAATACCGTGGACGGTCTCGGCGTGCGTCGGCCTGATACTCGTCGGAATCCTCTTCAGCATGGCCAAGGTGATCTACAACCTGCTGGAGAACGTGCTGTCCCTGCTCATCGGACTGCTCGTCGTCGGCACGTCCGTAGTAGCCGCGATGGTGGGCACGTGGTCGGACGTCGTGTCCACGCTCACCGGCATGTTCAACTTCGGCTACCTCCCGGCGGAGGCGTTGACGGCGGCCTGGTTCCCGATCCTGGTCGGCTCGATCGCGTTCGCCGGACCGTCCGGCATGCAGCAGATGTGGTACACGCTGCACTTGCGCGACAGCGGCGCCGGCATGGGCGCGCACATCCCCCGCATCCGCGGTCTGCGGCACGCGGGGGAGGAGGAGGCGATGCCCGCCCGCGGGTTCATGTTCGACACCGACGACCCGGCCGAGATGGCGAAGTGGCGCGGGTGGCGGCGCTGGGTCACGTTCGACGCGCTGCTGCTGTTCTGGGGCATCACGATGCTCGTGACCGTGTCGTTCACGGTGCTCGCGCAGGCGGCCAGCCGCACCAGTCCGGACGTCAAGGCGCTGCTGCAAGCCGGTGAGCGTGAAGCGGCCCTCAACGCCATGTCCGACTCGTTCGCGGCGGCGGGCGGACCGGTGCTCGGCGGGGTGTTCCTCGGCTTCATCGCGTTGATCGGCCTCAACGCGACCCTGGGCCTGTTCGACTCGTTCTCCCGTGGTCAGGCGGACATGACGTACCACTTCGTGCCCGGTGCGAAGCGGTTCCGGATGTCCCACATCTACGCGGGATTCCTGTGGGGCGTCATCGCTTTCGGCATCATCATCCTGCTGTTCGGGCCGGCTGACGGGCCGGGCGCGATCCTCGACATCCTCGCGTTCCTGTCGACGTTCGCCATGGGCGCGTACTGCGTGGTGCTGCTGCTGGTGAACAACCGGATGCTGCCCAAACCCATCCGGCCGAAGCTCGTCACCAACCTGATCATCGGCTTCGGCGCCGTGTTCTACCTCGGCATGCTGCTCTACAGCCTGTTCCGGTTCGGCGTGGTGGTGGGCTGATGAGGGACAGGGTGGAGTTGGCCGTTCCGGGCGCGGTGGTCGGCGCGGTCGGCGGGCTGATCGCGGGAGGTCTGTCGGCGGTCGTCGGACATCCCTTCGGCTGGGCGGTGACCACGGCGCTGGCCATGGCCGTGCCGCTGGGTCTGCTCGGCGGCGGGTACGGGCTGCTGGCCGGGTCGGGTCGGTTCCGGCTAGGCGTGTTCGCACCGGCGGCGCTGTACTGGCTGATCGGGTTTCCGCTGGCCAGGCTGGTGGCGGAGAGTTCGACGGGTTTCCTGCTCGGCGGTGGGTTCACGCCGCCCGCGGACGTGCTGGGGTTCCTGGCGTACCAGGGGATCGTCAGCTTCGGGTGGGCGATCGGGTTCTTGTGGCTGCACGAGCGGATCGCGCCGCACTGGTTGGATCACGTGCGTTCGCGCAACGCGTTGGCGCAGCAGTGGTACGAGCGTTACGTCACGCATGCGCGGGTACTGCGGGACGCGTCGGCACGTGCGCGGCGGAGGCGTGGGACTGTGGTGGAATCGCCGGCGGCCAAGTCACCGGCGGCCAAGTCACCGGCTGCGAAATGACCGGCTGCGAAATAACCGGCCGACCGGTGGCTGACCGGTCGGGCGGCTCCGGCTAGCGGAAGGGCGCACAGATGGACCTGCCCACCTGGGTGTGGATCGCGACGTTGGGCGGGATCGCCGCGGTGATCGCGTTCGACTTCTACCTCGTGGCGCGCAACCCGCGTGACCCGTCGTTCCGGGAATCGCTGGTGGCGGTGTCGGTGTACGTCGGGCTCGCGGTGCTGTTCGGGCTCGGTGTGCTGGTGTTCGCCGGTCCGCGGTACGGCGGCGAGTTCTTCGCCGGCTGGATCACCGAGTACTCGCTCAGCGTGGACAACCTGTTCGTGTTCGTGCTGATCATGGGCCGCTTCGCCGTGCCGCGGCAGTACCGGCAGAAGGTGCTGATCGTCGGTGTGGTGCTGGCACTGGTGCTGCGCGCGGTGTTCATCGCGGTCGGCGCCGAGGCCATCTCCCGGTTCGACTGGCTGTTCTACGTCTTCGGCGCGTTCCTGATCTTCACGGCGTGGAAGATGTTGAAGGAGGGGCCTGGCGGGGACGACGAGGACGTCGCGGAGAACGTACTGCTGCGCAAGGTGCGGCGGGTGCTGCCTACGTCGTCGCGGTACGACGGGGCTTCGCTCACCACGCGGGTGGACGGGCGTCGGATGGTCACGCCGATGCTGATCGTGATGGTCGCGGTCGGGACGACGGATCTGCTGTTCGCGGTGGACTCGATCCCGGCGATCTTCGGGCTGACCAAGGAGCCGTACCTGGTGCTCACCGCCAACGCGTTCGCGTTGATGGGGTTGCGCCAGCTGTTCTTCCTGGTCGGTGGCCTGCTTGATCGGCTGGTGCACCTGGCCAAGGGTCTCGCGGTGATCCTGGCGTTCATCGGGGTGAAGCTGATCCTCGAGGCACTGCACCACCATGGTGTTTCGTGGGCGCCGGAGATCCCGATTCTGATGTCGCTCGGGGTGATCGTGGTGGTGCTGCTGATCACGACGGCGGCGAGCCTGTTGGCGTCGCGCCAGGCCCGGCAGCGTGCCGAGCGTTTGGGTGTGCTGTCGGACGGTGTTCTGTTGGACGGTGTTCTGTTGGATGGCGCTGAGCGGGACAGTGTCGAGCGGGACGGTGTCCGACCGGATGGTGTCCAGCCGGATGGTGTCCAGCGGGACGGTGCGGCCGGGTCGTGAACCCGGGAGCCGGGCGGTGCTGCGAACCCCGTCCGGCTCCCGCAGGGTTTGTTCACCGCGATCTTCACCACCGACCTTGACCAGGATCGTGGTCACGAGACGGGTGGTGGTCAGGAAACCGTGGTGGTCAGGAAACCGTGGTGGTCAGGAAACCGCGGTGGTCAGGAGACGGCCGTGGTCAGGAAACCGCGGTGGTCTCTTCACCCTTGCCGGCGACACCCTTGCCGGCGACACCCCTGCCAGCGATACCCCTGCCGGCGACGTCGTGCCTCCCGGACTCTCCGCGCTGTCCCCGCTCGCGCTGTCCCTGCTCGTCGTTCTGACCCCGCTCGTTCTGGTTCTGTCCCTGCTTGTTCACGAACCGCTCGATGTCCGCGACCGCGGCGTCGGTCTCGCGGCGCTGGGCGTCCAGTGCGGTGTCCAGGCCGAGACCGAGGCGGCGGCCGTCGGCGGAGAACCCGGCGGGCCGGGTCAGGGCGTGCTTCAGCTGCTGCCATCCAGGCATGCGACTTCTCCTCTTGCTCATTCTCGGGTGTGAGCGTGTGTTCGAGCCTGCCCGCGCCATCGGGGGCGGCTCCCAGTCCAGTGGACCAGATCTGCACCATCTGCACCGGCCGGAGGTGCTATATGCAGAATACAGGCTTTCGTATACAAAACACTGTCTACGTGAGGCCGATCACCTGTACTCGATTCAGGCAGCCTGAGCTGGGCTTCGTCACCGGGGTCGGCAACGCGAAACGTGACGCCGCCCGGTGGGCCGCGTCACGCTTCAGTGGGTCGGTTCGCTTGCTGGGGTCACTTCGCCTGGGCGGCGTCCCGGTGCTCGCGGTAGGCGGTGCGGGTGCGCTCGGTGTGGTTGCCCATCAGGGCCGACGCGAGTTCGGGGTCGCCGAGCGTGATGGCGTCGATGATGTCGGCGTGCTCGGTCCAGGCATCCTTGCCGCGAGTGAGGGCGAGAGGTGCGTAGTACCAGCGGACCCGGCGGTCGACGGTGGAGATCATTTCGGCCAGGACGGCGTTGCCGGACAGTTCGGTGATGTACTTGTGGAGGGCGGCGTTGGCGGCGACGACCCGTTCCACGTCCTTCGCCTTGAGGGCGGCGACTCCTTCGTTCTGGAGCTTTCGGAGTTCTTCGACGTCCTCCGGGGTGGCGCGCTCGGCGGCGAGCTTCGCGGAGTACTTCTCCAGGACGTTGCGGACGGAGAGGAGTTGGTCGGCCTCTTCGTCGGTCGGCGTGTGGACGAAGGCGCCCTGGGCCGGACGCAGGTCCACCCAGCCCTCGGTTTGGAGGCGCTGCAACGCTTCGCGCACCGGCTGCCGGCTCACGCCGAGGTGTTCGGCGAGCTCGATCTCGACGAGGTGCTGGCCGGGCTTGAGGGTACGGTTCACGATCAGGTCGAGCAGGGCGTCGTAGACGGCTTGGCGCAACGGCGCGGGCCGCTCGACCTTGCGGCTGGCGGCGCTGCTCAGCGATTCGCGGGCGGCACGACGGGGGTTGCCTGTGCCGATCAGCGGCGCGTTGGGCTGGCTCACGGTCGCCTCCTCGGGCAGGTGTCGGAAAATGCCCGGTCTTCAGCATACAGATTTTCGTATGCAAAAAGCAATCCGACCCCAACCCTGACCCCGACCCACCCCCGAGTCCTCCGCCCACCGCGATTCGCGCGCTAGGGCTCTCGGGCACCGCGAACGACGCCCTCGGGCACCGCGAAGAACGACGTGCTCGGGCAACGCGAAGAACGACGTGCTCGGGCACCGCGAAGAACGACGCCCTCGGGCGCCCGGCAACCGCGCTGGGCGCCGCGCACCACGCGCTCGGGCACCGGCACCCGGCGACTGCGCTGGGCGCCGCGCACCACGCGCTCGTCACCGGCGACCGCGCTGGGCGCCGCGCACCACGCGCCCGGAAACCGCGAACCGCGCTGGGGTGCCGGAACGACGCGCTCCCGTACCTCGATCGACCCGCCGCTGGGCAGCGCAGAACGATGCGCTGGGCACCGCGAACCACCGGCTCGGGCACCGCGAGCCGCAAGTTTGGGCACGGCGCATTCGAGTCCCGCCAGCACGCGAGCGCCCAATTGGGGTATCGCTCGTCGGCTTCATACAACATACTGTATGCAATCACCGCGAAGGCGAGGGACGACATGAAAGTCGCAGTTCTCGGAGCCGGAGCCATCGGCGCCTACGTAGGGGCCGCACTGCACCGCGCCGGGGTGGAAGTCCACCTCGTCGCACGCGGCGCGCACCTTGAAGCCATGCGCCGCCACGGCGTCCGGGTCCACAGCCCCCGCGGCGACTTCACCGCCGCACCGCACGCCACCGACAACCCGGCCGACATCGGCCCCGTCGACTACGTCTTCCTCGGACTCAAAGCCCACCAATACGCCACCTGCGGCCCACTCATCAACCCCCTCCTCACCCCCGACACCGCAGTCGTCGCCGCCCAGAACGGCATCCCCTGGTGGTACTTCCACGGCCTCACCAGCCACCCCCTCGAAGGCACCCGCATCGAAGCCGTCGACCCCAACGGCACCGTCAGCGCCGTCCTCGACACCCACCGAGCCATCGGCTGCGTCGTCTACTGCTCCACCGAAATCGAAGCCCCCGGCGTCATCCGACACGTCGAAGGCACCCGCTTCTCCCTCGGCGAACCCGACCGCACCGCCTCCACCCGCTGCCGCGACCTCAGCGCCGCCATGGTGGAGGGCGGGCTCAAAGCACCCATCGAACCCGACCTGCGCGACGACATCTGGGTCAAGCTCATGGGCAACGTCGCGTTCAACCCGCTCAGCGCCCTCACCCGCGCCACCATGGCCGAGATGTGCGCCCACCGCGACACCCGCGAACTGGTCGCCCTCATGATGGCCGAGACGATCGCCGTCGCCCGCGCCGTCGGCTGCGACCCCCGCATCTCCATCGAGAAGCGCATCGACGGCGCCCAACGCGTCGGCCACCACAAGACGTCCATGCTCCAGGACCTCGAAGCGGGCAAGGCGCTGGAGACCGACGCGATCATCGGCGCGGTCGTGGAGATCGCTCGGCTCACGAACGTCCCGGCGCCCACCTTGCGCAGTGTGTACGCCGCCATCGACCTGTTGGGGCGCAAAGCACTCCCCACACAACGTGAAGCCGCCACACGAGCCACCAACAGCGACCGAGCCGCCAACTGAGAGGACCGACATGTCCCCGATCCTCAAGCCGGGCACGTCATGGCCCGACCTGTACGACCGGTGCGCCCGCATCGCCCCCGAGGCGTTCCACCACGACCGGCTGCTCAACCACGTCGGCGGAAAATGGCAGCGCACCGGCACGTCCGGTGAGGCCACCTCCCCCGTGGACGGCTCCACCATCGCCGGACCACCCCGCCTCGACGCCGCCCAAGCCGAGGAAGCCGTCGCGGCGGCCGTCGAGCAGCACCGCAAGTGGGCCGCGATCCCGTTGAAGGAACGCAAGTCCCGCACACTGGCCGCGCTGGCAGAACTGCACACCCACCGTGACCTCCTCGCGCTGCTACTGGTGTGGGAGATCGGCAAGCCCTGGCGGCTAGCGACCGCGGACGTCGACCGGTGCATCGAAGGCGTCGAGTGGTACGTCGAGCAGATCGACCCGATGCTCCACGGACGCACCCCGCTGCACGGACCCATCAGCAACATCGCCAGCTGGAACTACCCGATGAGCGTCCTCATGCACGCCATGCTCGTGCAAGCGTTGGCGGGCAACGCGGTCATCGCCAAAGCCCCAACGGACGGCGGCGTCGCCTGCCTCACCCTCGCCACCGCACTCGCCGTTCGCCACGGCCTCCCGCTCACGCTCGTCAGCGGCAGCGGGCGGGAGTTGTCGCCGGTGCTGGTCGGCTCACCGGACATCGGCTGCCTGTCGTTCGTCGGCGGGCGCGGTGTCGGGGGCGAGATCGTCACCGGCCTCGACGCCACCAAGCGGCACGTCCTGGAGCAGGAAGGCCTGAACTGCTGGGGCGTCTGGGAGTTCGGCGACTGGGACACCCTGCGCCCGCAGATCCGCAAGTCCTTCGACTACGCCAAGCAGCGCTGCACCGCCTACCCGCGCTACGTGGTGCAGCGGTCGCTGTTCGACTCCTTCCTCTCCGTCTACCTGGAAGCGGTCCGCGAGGTCACGTTCGGGCACCCGCTCGCCGTCACGTCCCCCGGCGACGACCTGCCGGCACTCGACTTCGGACCGCTCATCACCGACGCCAAGGCGAAGGAACTCGATGACGTGGTGAACGAGGCGATCACCAAGGGCGGCGTGCCGCTGTACCGGGGCACGTTGTCCTCCGGCCGGTTCCTCCCCGACCAGCAGATGTCGGCGTACTTCGCACCGGTGGCGATCCTCGCGCCGCCGCCGTCCTCGCCGCTGCACCACGCCGAGCCGTTCGGGCCGGTGGACACGATCGTGCTCGTGGACACGGAGGCCGAGCTGCTGGCCGCGATGAACGCGAGCAACGGCGCGTTGGTGGCCTCACTGTCGTGCGACGACGAGGCAGTCGCCCGACGGCTGGCCGGTGAGGTGAACGCGTTCAAGTTCGGCTACGGCAAGGCACGTTCGCGCGGTGACCGTTCGGAGGTGTTCGGCGGACGCGGGGCGTCTTGGCGCGGCGCGTTCGTCGGCGGCGAGCTGCTGGTGCACGCGGTGACGCAGGGGCCGCCCGGTGAACGCCTCTACGGCAACTTCCCGTCGTACTCCCTGTACCCACCGACCTGATCCGGAGGCCCCGATGTCCACTGTCGCCGTCCCCACTCGTGCGGTGTCCCACCGAACCGGCCTGGACCGCGTGATCCGGACCGTGGTCGAGCCGGAAGCCGAAGGGGTGGACCGGAACGGCACGTTCCCCAGGGCCGCGGTGAAGGCGCTCGGCGGCTTGCTCGGGATGACGATGTCCCGCAATGTCGGCGGCCGTGGGTGCGGGTTGGCCGAGGCGTCCGACGTGGTCGAGCGCGTGGCACGGGTGTGCGGCAGCACGGCCACCGTTCTCCAGTCGCACTTCGCCGCCGTCGCCGCGCTGGACCGGTTGGGGGACCGGGCGTTGCGGACGTCGATCGCGGCGGGTGGTCACCTGAGCACGGTGGCGGTGTTCGGACCGGGCGCGCACTTCGTCGTCCCAGCCGGCACGGCTACCACACGGCGTGGCGACGTGGTCGACCTGCGGGACCGGAAGTGCGGTGTCACCTCGGCAGGGGAGGCGGACAGCTACGTGTGGTCGAGTTCGCCCCTCGCCGCCACCGGCACGACCACTCTGTGGCTGGTTCCCGGTAACGCCCCGGGCTTGCTCGTGCCGGAGAACCGGCGTGGCATCGGCCTGCGGGGCAACGCCGCCACCACGGTCTGGGCGGATCCCGCGCACGTGCCGGCGGACTGCCTACTGGGCAAGGACGGTCAGGCTTTCGACGCCGTGGTCCACCAGGTCCTGCCCTGGCACGTGCTGTTGGGGGCGGCGGTGGCGCTGGGCCTCATGCACGGTGCGATCGACACGGTCGCACCACACGCCACCACGTCCGACTTGGTGCACATGCGCCTACGTGCGGACGCAGTCCGAGTCCTACGCGACGACGCGCTGGCCGCCACAGCCTGGGAACCGGACCGTGCCAGACGGAAGCTGTGCCAACTGATCGTCCACGCGCCCGAGGCCTTGAGAACCGTCACCGACCGGGCCATGACGATCGCCCCGACCGAAGCAGCCGTGGAACGCCGTTTCCGCGACGCCAGAGCCCTGTGCGCCCAACCACCGACCGCGGACGCCTACGTCGAGTTCACCGCACGCGCCGAGCCGGGCCGACAACCGCCGACCCGGCCACACGCCTGACTGGCAAAAAACCTCAGTGGACGCCCAACACCCCGTCCACCCGACGAGGGATGCCCAGCGGGTTGCCCTCACGCAGCTCGGCCGGCAACAACGCGTCCGGCCACGACTGGTAGCTCACCGGTGCGACCCACCGCCGGATCGAAGTGGCCCCGACGGACGTGTGGAGCGGGTTCGTGGTGGCCGGCCACGGTCCGCCGTGGTGCATGCCCCACGCCACCGCGACACCGGTCGGCCAGCCGTTGAAGACGAGCCGCCCCACCACCGGCCGCAGGGACTCCGCGATCCGGCCGGCCGCGTCGTGCTCCGCCTCACCGGCGTGCACGGTGCCGGTCAGGGTTCCCGGCAGTCGGGGCAGGACCGGCTCCAGCTCGGCGGGGTCGGTGTAGGTCACCACGATCGCCGCCGGGCCGAAGTGCTCCTCGGTCAGCTTCTCCAGGTTCTCCGCGAACGTCGAGAGCGGGACCTGGTAAAGGCGAGGCTCAACACTCCAGCCCTCGGCGGGCGCGGTGCCCGACGCGACCAACGCCGCAAGCCCCGACGCCGCCAAGCCCTCCGTGCCGGAACGGTACGAGTCGCTCATGCGCTCGTTGAGCATCGGTCCGCCCACAGCCGCGGACACGGCGTTGGCCAACGCCGGCACCAGGGATTCCGGCGCGAACACCAAGCCAGGGTTGGTGCAGAACTGGCCCACACCGAGCGTCAGCGAGCCGACGAACTCGGCCGCGAAACCTTCAGGCCGCGCAGCAGCGGCTTGCGGAAGGACCACGGTCGGGTTGACGCTGCCCAGCTCGCCGTAGAACGGGATCGGGTCGGGACGCGAGGACGCGATGTCGAACAGGGCCCGGCCGCCGACGGTGGAGCCGGTGAAGCCGACCGCCTTGATCGCCGGGTGCTTGACCAGCGCCACACCGGCCTGCTGGCCGTGCACGATGCCGAAAACCCCCGCCGGCACGACGGACGAGACGATCTGCGCCGTCAACTGCGACGTGCCGGGATGGGACGGGTGGGCCTTCACGACCACCGGGCACCCGGCGGCCAGGGCCGACGCGGTGTCACCGCCGGCCACCGAGAACGCGAACGGGAAGTTCGACGCCGCGAACACCCCGACCGTCCCAAGTGGACGGAGCATCCGGCGCAGCACCGGACGCGGCGGGATGATGCCGGGGTTCGCCGAGTCCAAGGTCGCCTCGACGTAGCTGCCCTCGCGCAGCATTTCCCCGAACAGCCGCAGCTGGTTGGTGGTCCGCTTCAACTCCGTCGTCAACCGCGGCACGCCCAGCGCCGTCTCCGCGTCCGCGATCTCCACCAGCTCGGCGGACGAAGCGTCCAGCGCGGAAGCCACCGCATCCAACACCGCGGCACGCTCGACGGCAGGCAGCCCGGACCACGACGGGAACGCCGCCGCACCTGCACGGGCCAGCGCGTCCACCTCGCGGTCCGACGTCTCCGGCACCGCCTCCCCGACCGCCGCACCGGTCCGCGGGTTGTACCCCTGCACGCCGCTCATCGACCGAACTCCTTCACCGCGGTGTCGAACTCGGGGCTGCACCACACGCCACCCAGGTACACCCGGGCCGGCGAGTCGGCCGGAGGCTCACCGGTCGCCGCCAGCACCTCGGCCGCGAAGACCTCCGAGTCGTCCTCGGACTTGTAGCCCAACGCCTCCGCCTCGGCCAACGAGAACCACCGGCGCTTGTTGTCCGAAACACCCCAGATGATCCTGAACCCGGGCGACGGCGTGGACAGGCAGGCCTCGAACAACCTCGCGCCGTCGTCCGGCGACAACCACGTCGACAACATCCGGGCGTCACGCGGCTTCTCGAAGCACGACCCGATCCGGATCGCGATCACGTCCATCCCGTACCGCGACGCGTACAGGCTGCCCAACGCCTCCAGCGCGACCTTGCTCACGCCGTAGTACGTGTCCGGCTTCGGGAACAGGTAGTCGCCCGCTTCACCGGACGCGCGCTCGTAGTACCCGACGGCGTGGTTGGAACTGGCCAGCACCACGCGCGAGATCCCGGCCCGGCGAGCGGCCTCCAGCACCACGTGCGTGCCGTTGATGTTCACGTCCAGGATCTCGGCCCACGGCCGCTCCAGGCTGTGCCCGCCGAGGTGGATCACCGCGTCGACGCCCTCGCACGCGGCCTCCATGGCAGCCTCGTCGGTCACCGACGCCGTGATCAGCTCGACCCGCTCGCCCTCGGCGGCCGGCGGCAACGGGGCGATGTCCAGCAGGCGCAAGGTCCGGTCCGGAGCGGCCAGTCGGGTGCGCATGAGCGTGCCGACTATGCCTGCGGCGCCGGTGATGAGGATTCGTGCGGTCACGTTGAGCCCTTTCGGCAATCGATATCAGCGGCCGAACTGGCGGAGCAGTTCGGTGATCGTGCGGGCGGCGTGCAGCAGTGCTTCGATGACCTGGCGCTCGTGGTCCGGGTCGAGCCGGCCCAGCGGCACGGAGCAGCTCATCGCGTCGAGCACCGGGTTCCGGTACGGCAGGGCGACGGCGAAGCAGCCCAGGCCGGGCGTGTTCTCTTCACGTTCGTGCGCGTAGCCGACCGCGCGGAACCCCGCGAGCTGCGCGTGCAGCGCCGGGCGTTCGATGATCGTGTTCGGGGTGAGCGGGTCCAGCCGCGCGGGCAGTATCGCGTCGACCTCGGCCGGGGTGCGCGCCGCGAGCAGCGCCTTGCCCAGCGACGTGGCGTGCGCGGGCAGCCGGCGGCCGACGCGGGACACCACGCGGAGGTGGTGCTCGGACTCGCGGCTCGCCAGGTACACCACGTCACCGCCGTCGAGCCGGGCCAGATGGACCGTCTCGTTGATCTCCCGGCGCACCTGTTCCATCACGCGGATGGCGACCTGCACCACCGGGTCGTGGTCGAGGTACGACGTGCCGACGAGCAGCGCGCGCACGCCGATGCCGTAGGTGCCGCGGCTCGGGTCGAGCTCCACCCACCCTCGGGCGACGAGCGTCTGCAGCAGCATGTAGAGGCTCGACTTCGGGTAGCTCAGCTCACGGTGCAGTTCGGTCAGCGTCAGCGGACGGTCCGACGACGACAGCACTTCGAGCAGTTCCACAGTCCGATCGGCCGACTTGACCGCGTTCGGCCGAGCGGGTGACGCGGGTCCAGTCACCAAGTCCTCCACGGGAAATGTTCCGGCAACACGCACTTGACACGTCGCTGCGCCGATTCTTACAGTCCGCCCAACACGTTCACAAGTACGACCGCAATTCATATATATGAACAGTATGGCTGTGAACAGGAGCCTCCGTCAATGACACTCTCCCGCCGGCACGGCACGGCCGCCGCTGTCACGACCGCCGCGGGCGCTGTCATGTCCTCTACCTGCGCGTCCTCGTCCCCCGACCCCGCGCAAGCGCCGGAAGACGTGGACGCCGCCCCGACCTCACCCGACCACGCCACGCCGTCCAGGCTCCGGACGCGCGGCGCGACTACACCGATCAAGGTCTACACCAGCATCCCCGGCGGCCTGCTCGCCGTCGCGCCCGACTCCGCCGAACCGGTGAAATCCGGCGAACGGTCGCGGGCCACGTGGGTTGCGGAGGCCGATCGGCACCAGACGTGGGGGTGGCGGCCAGTGGCGGCGGTGCCGTCATCTCCCACTCCGTGGGGCGGCCCCGCCGGGGTCGCCCCACGGGAACAAGGCAACGAGAATCGCACCGTGACCGGTGTCGCGTCGGCGGGGACTCGCCCATCAACGCCGATGGTGCCCTGCTGCTCCACCTTGCCGTCAGTGTGTTCGCCGCCTGTGCGCCGGCGTGCAAGGAGTTCCACGGTCGTGCAGTCCTCCCGCCCGACGCGGGGGAACAGCGGCCGTGATCGGCGCGGGAGAGCTGTGGATCTTCGTCCGGATCGACGGCCCCCCGTGCCAGCCCGCGCTCGGCGGACCGCGCGGTGACCGCCGCCCTGTCGTCGTCCAGACGACCAGAGCGACCGGTGACCGTGTCGGCCGGAGCCTTGCCGGCACGGGTGGCGAGCATGCTCGCGCACCCGTTGCCGCAGAAGTCCTTCCTGCGTGGGATTTCCACCGGAGCGATCAAGGGATGAAGGTCTGGGTATGCAACTGGATGGGGTGCTGTTCTTCCCGGTGACGCCGTTCGGCACGGACGGCGGGCTCGTCGAGGACGTGCTGGCCGAGCACGTCGCGCGCGGGGTGGAGGCGGGTGCGGGCGGCGTGTTCGTCGCCTGCGGCACCGGCGAGTTCCACGCGATGGAACCGTCGGAGGTCGAACGCGCGGTGGCCGTGGCGGTCGAGGCGACGGCCGGGCGGGTGCCGGTGTTCTCCGGCGCGGGCGGCCCGTTGCCGACGGCCAAGCGGATCGCGGACGCCGCCGCACGGGCCGGTGCGGACGGTTTGCTGCTGCTGCCGCCGTACCTGGTGACCAACCCGCCCAAGGGATTGGTCCGGTACGTGACGGAGGTGGCGGAAGCGTCCGAACTCCCGCTGATCGTGTACCAGCGCAACAACGCGGTGTTCACGCCGGAGACGGCGGTGGAGATCGCGTTGCTGCCGAAGGTGATCGGGTTCAAGGACGGGCTCGGCGACATCGACCTGCTGCAACGCATCGTGCTCGCGGTGCGCGCGGCGGTCGACGAGCCGTTCCAGTTCTTCAACGGCCTGCCGACGGCGGAGCTGACGGTGCCCGCGTACCGGGGCATCGGCGTGAACCTGTACTCGTCGGCGGTGTTCTGCTTCGCGCCGGAGATCTCGCTCGGCTTCTACAACGCCGTGCACGCCGGTGACGACGCGCTGGTCACCAGCTACCTGCTGGAGTTCTACAAGCCGTTGGTGGAGCTGCGCGACCGGGTGCCCGGTTACGCGGTGTCGCTGGTCAAGGCCGCTGTGAGGGGTACCGGCCTGGACGTCGGCGGCGTACGTCCGCCGCTGCTCGACCCGACGCCGGAGCACGTGGCCGAACTGGAGAAGATCATCGCGGCGGGACGGAGCCTGTCCGCATGAGGATCACCGACATCGTCATCACGCCGGTGGCCTTCCGGGATCCGCCGCTGCTGAACTCGGTGGGCGTGCACGAGCCGTGGGCGTTGCGCACGATCGTGGAGGTGCACACCGACGAGGGCATCTCCGGCCTCGGCGAGAGCTACGGCGACATCGGGCACCTCGGCCGGATGCGCACCGCGGCGCCCGCCCTGATCGGCCTCGACGTGCACTCGCTCAACGAGATGCACGCGCGGATCGCGGCGGCGTTGGGCGGCGAGGCGGGGTCGGACCGGCACGGGCTGACCGGGCCGCTGACCGTCGAGTCCACTGTGGACCGGGTGTTCTCGCCGTTCGAGGTGGCGACGTGGGACATCCGCGGCAAGGCGTTGGGCCGACCGGTCAGCGACCTCCTCGGCGGCGCTGTGCGGTCTGCGGTGCCGTACAGCGCCTACCTCTTCTACAAGTGGGCCGGGCACCCCGGCGCCGAGCCGGACGAGTTCGGCGAGGCGCTGGACCCGGCGGGCATCGTGGCCCAGGCCCGGCTGCTGATCGACCGCTACGGCTTCGGGTCGATCAAGCTCAAGGGCGGGGTGTTCCCGCCCGAGCAGGAGGTCGAGGCGATCCACGCGCTGCGCGCGGCGTTCCCGGACCACCCGCTGCGCTTGGACCCCAACGCGGCGTGGACGCCGGAGACGTCGCTCAAGGTCGCCCAGGAACTCGACGGCGTGGTCGAGTACCTGGAGGACCCGGCGCCGGAGATCGACGGGATGGCGCAGGTGGCGGCACGCGCGCCGATGCCGTTGGCGACGAACATGTGCGTGATCGCGTTCGAGCACATCGCCCGGTCGGTGGAGGCGGGCGCGGTGCAGGTCATCCTGTCCGACCACCACTACTGGGGCGGCCTGTCCCGGTCGAAGGAGCTGGCCGGGATCTGCCGGACGTTCGGCATCGGCCTGTCCATGCACTCCAACTCGCACCTCGGGATCAGCCTGGCCGCGATGACCCACCTCGCCGCGGCCACGCCGAACCTGAACTACGCGTGCGACACGCACTACCCGTGGAACGCCGTGGACGACATCGTCACGACGCCGTTCACGTTCGTCGACGGCGCGTTGCCGGTGCCCACCACTCCGGGGCTGGGCGTCGAGCTGGACCGCGACGCGCTGGCCCGGCTCGCGGAGAACTACCGGACGTGCGGCCTCGTGCAGCGCGACGACACCGGTTACATGCAGAAGCACGATCCGTCGTATGAGAGGAAGCGCCCCCGGTGGTGACCACCGTTGCGCATTTGTACCCCTGGGACGTCGTAGGCGACCCGTCCGCGGTCGACCGCGTCGCGTCGCTCGGCGTGGACGCGGTCGCGTTGGCCGCGTCGTACCACACCGTGCGGGCGGCGACGCCGTTCCACCCGGAACGGCGGATGGTGGACGCCAGACACGCGGCGTTCTACCTGCCCGTGCGGGAGGAGGCGTGGCGGGGCAAGCGCTTGGCGCCCGCTCGACCATCCTGGATGGACAGTGAGAACTCGTACGGCGAGGCCTCCGATGCCCTGCGTGCGGCCGGGCTGCCGGTGTACGCGTGGACCGTGCTGACCCACAGCAGCCGGTTGGGCGATGCGAACCCCGACGTGGTGGTGCGCAACGCTTTCGGCGACCTGTACCCGTACGCGCTGTGCCCGTCGAACGACGACGTCGTCGAGTACACCCGGACGCTGGTGTCCGAGGTGCTGGAACTGGGCCGGCCGGACGGGATCATCCTGGAGGCCTGCGGGCCGCTCGGGTTCTTCCACGGCGGGCACCACGAGAAGACGGACGGCGCGGACTGGTCGGCGGTGCAGCAGAAGCTGCTGTCGCTGTGCTTCTGCACGGCGTGCGCCGACCGCTACACCGATCCGGACGGCTTGCGTGCGGTGGTGCGTGCCGCGATCGACAACGGTGTCGACAGCGTGGAGGAGGCCTTGGGCGACCGGGCTGACCAGGTGCGCGAGGTGCGCACCGGTATCTCCCGCTCGCTGCGGCGCGAGCTGGTGGGCCTGGTCCGGTCGAAGTCGCCTTCGACCCGGATCGCCGCCCACGCGACCGCCGACCCGTGGGGCACCGGGCCGTTCGCCACGGTCGCCGGGGGAGTCGACAGCGACGTCGACGTGCTGACCCTGACGTGCTGGCCGGGCGTGGACGCGTCCCTGCCCGCGATCCGCGCCCTGCGCGCGGAAACCGACGTGCGCACTGCCGCGTACGTGCTGGCCCTGCCGCCGAAGCCGGCGGACGGTGACGAACTGCTGAAGGAGTGGCTGGCCTACGCGGAGGCCGGCGTTCAGGAGTTCCACCTGTACCACGCGGGCTTGGCCTCGGCACAGCGCATGGACGCGCTGCGCCACGCGGTCGCGGGCATCAAGGCGGCCCTGTCCTGATGGGCCCTGTCCTGATGGGCCCTGTCCTGATGGGCCCTGTCCTGATCGACCCGATGATCCGATCGATCACGGACGCCTGAGCCTGGGGTGACCGGCGGTGCGGCCTTCTCCGCCGCCGGTCACCCCGTCCACCAGGCCCTCGCACAGGTCGGATCACTCGAACGGGTAACTGTGAAAAGGGCGGAGCAACCCGGACACCGGGTCGCTCCGTCCTGTTCATATGAGAAGCCTTGGAACCGCGCTGGGTGCGGGCGCGTTGTTGGTCGCACTCGTCGGCTGCTCCTCGCAGGGCGGCGTCAGCCGCTCGGACGCCGGCGGTCCCGTGCTGAGCACGGAGTCGGCCACGGCCACGTTGCCTTCCGCCCCCACGTCGACAGAGCCCGAGTTCGAGAACCCCGTGCCGCCGGGTGGCAAGCAGGTGCCCAAGGACAAGGTGGACGCGAGCCAGCTGCCCGAGGGCACCCCGTCCGTCGTCTGGACCGAGGCTGACGGCAACGTCATCGGCGCCGTTGGCGTGGAGGGCGGCTGTAGCAAGGCGAGCCTCATGTTCGTCAAGCAGGACGCCCAGCAGGTGCACGTCGAGCTGGTCGAGACCACGCCCTCCGGCACGCAGGCCTGCACCATGGACATCCGCTACCCGCCGCTGGGCCTGAAGCTCGACACGCCGCTCGGTGACCGCAAGGTCGTCATCACTCATCGGCAGGCCGTGGAGTAGGGCCTGCTTTCCCGGTGCCCGGTCGGCCTCCACCCGGTCGGCCGGGCACCAGCCCTGCAACCTGATGCGGCCCGAGTAACGTCCTCCAGCTATGAGGAACGTCAACGTCGCCGTCGCCCTGGCAGCCCTGCTCGCGCTGGCAGGGTGCGGCAGCAACACCACCAGCGCCCCGCCCGGCACGTCCCCGTCGTCCTCCACCACAGCGTCCACGGCCACGTCGACCACGTCGCCGTCTGGCTCGACAACGTTGTCACCGCCGTCGGGGGAGCCCCAGCCGTCCAAGCCGCCCCGGCAGACCAGCGCCGCGCCGTTGGCCGGTGGACCGACCGAGGTGGAGCCCGAGCGGATCGACGGCGGCACCCTCCCGGACCACTACAAGCGGCAGGCGTGGACGTCCGAGGACGGTAGGACGGTGCAGGTCGTGGGCGTCACGGGCGGCTGCAAGACGGCGAGCGCCGAGGTCACCGCGCAGTCCGGCGACCAGGTGCTGATCACCCTCGTGACGACCCACTACGACCCTCCAGAGGGCCGCCTGTGCACGCAGGAGCTGCGGGACGTGCCGCTGAACGTCACCCTCGACGCGCCCCTCGGCTCACGCCGGCTCGTGCTGGAATCGCGCCAGGATCGGGCATGACCTCATTAGCCCTGACCGCCCCCACCACCAGCCTCCACACCGCCTGGCTGGACGCGCGAGACGACTGGGGACCGGGCGTCCACGAGGACGGCTTCGGGCTGTGGCCGTCCGACGAGGTCGACTCGCACGCCGGTTTCACCGCCTGGGTGGCGCGGCTCGCGGCCGAGTCGGACCCGGCGAGGTCGGAGACGGGCGGGATGCGCTGCACCTACCGGTGGATCACCGAGGACGGTCGGGTGCTCGGCGGGATCGCGCTCCGGTACGGGCTGGACGACTTCGTGCAGCGGTTCGGCCACATCGGCTACGGCATCAGACCTTCCGCACGCCGACGCGGGCTGGCGACCTGGGCGCTGGGCCGGATCCTCGATGAGGCACACTCCACCGGCCTGGACCGCGTGCTGATCATCTGCGAGGCGGACAACGTCCCCTCGATGAAGACGATCGAACGTCACGGCGGCGTCCTCGAAGACATCCGGCACTCCGAGGACGGGGCAGTCCGGCGCTACTGGGTGGACCTCACGAACCGCGTGACCAGAGGAGTCGATGCCGGCATGACGGCACAGCGACCGATGCCCACACAGGACGACGTGCTCGGGTACTTCGACACGCTGTCGAACTGGGGACGGTGGGGCGACGACGACGAGCTCGGCACGCTGAACCACATCACCGACGACGTCCGGCTGGCGGCGGCGCGGGCCGTGCGCCACGGCAGGAGCGTGTCGTGCGCATGGGAAGTCGCCGTGCCGGAGGAGATGGAGCGGTCGACGACGACGTGCCCGTGCGCCGCCGACATGCCGGGTGCCGAGAACATGCCGTTGCCCGGATTCCGCAACGACCGGAGCTGGGGCTTTTCGACCGAACGGCTCGGCATCACGTTCCACGGCAACACCATCACCCACGTCGACTCGCCGTGCCACATCTTCTGGGACGGCACGATGTACAACGGGCGGTCGCACTCGTTGGTCGACGCCGCGACGGGATCGGGCTGGGCGGCCGTCACGGCGGCGGCGAACGGGATCATCACGCGTGGTGTCCTGCTGGACATCGCGAAGGTCCGCGACGTGCCGTGGTTGGAACCGGGGGAGGGTGTGTTCCCCCAGGATCTGGAGGAGGCCGAGCGTCGCCAGGGCGTGCGGGTGCGACCCGGCGATGCGGTGCTCCTGCGGACCGGCTACGGCCGCGCCCGGCACGAGACCGGTGCGAGTGGAGGTTTCACGCAGGCCGGCTGGCACGCGTCCTGCCTGCCGTGGCTGCACGAAAGGGAGGTCGCGCTGATCGGCGCCGACACACCCCAGGACGTTCAGCCGTCGGGGTACGAAGACGTGTTGATGCCGGTCCACGCCGTGAGCCTCGTCGCGATGGGTCTGTGGCTGCTCGACAACTGCGACCTGGAGGCGTGCGCGACGACGGCCGCCGAGCTCGGCCAGTGGGACTTCCAGCTCGCGGCCGCGCCGGTCCGCTTCGCCGGCACGTCCGGCAGCCCGGTCAACCCGATCGCCACGTTCTGACGCGCTTGACCGTTACTCAGTGGTGGAGAAGGCGGCCACCCCGTCCCACGCGAGCCAGAGGTCGGCGTCGATCTCGTCGCCCTCGTCCGTGATCGCGCCCGCCTCGGCCACGTACAGGCCGAGGTTGCAGCGGTGCTTGGAGAGCATCCGCACCATCCACGGGTGCAGTTCTTCGCCGTCCGAGGCCGCCGTCCGCGTGATCTCCCGGAAGGTCGCCCGGCTTCCCACCGTCTCGATCAGGCTCAGCTGATGAAACCTCGACCCCATGTGGTCACTCCCCGCTCATTGTCATATACTCCCCGCATTCGGGACGACTATTTCGTATGTACAAGGTGCACACAAGTTCCGATCGGGTGATGATCGAGGAGAGCGATGACCAGCCCCCACCGCAGTGCCGCCCGCATCCAGATCGGCACCACCCTGCGCCGAATGCGCGAGGAGGCGGGCGTGCCCCGCGAACGGGTCGCCGAGGTGCTGCACTGCACGTTGACCAAGATCAGCAACATCGAGAACGCGATCAGCGGCGTCAAGCAGGCCGAGCTGGAGAAGCTGCTCGACCTCTACCGGGCGGACGACGCGACCCGGGAGGACTTGCTGAGCCTCAACTCCGAGGCCCACCGCCGCCGGCCGAAGAGCAAGATCGGCGGCGCGATCCACCCCTGGCTGCGCCGCATCCTCGACGTGGAAGCCATCGCCAGCGAGGCCCTGTACTCGTCGTTCGAGCTGATCCCGGCTGTGCTCCAGACCGAGCCTTACGCCCGCGCGCTCATGGCCGGCATCGGTCTCGGCGGCGAGACGTTGGAGAAGAACCTCCACCTGCGCATGGAACGCCGTGCGCTGCTGACCGACCGCGAACCGCCCCTTCAGCTGTGGGCGGTGATCGCGGAACCGGCGCTGCGGGCGAACATCGGCGGCCCTGAGGTCATGCGCGACCAGGTCAAGCACATGGTGGCGTTGACCGAGCTGGATAACGTCGTGGTGCAGGTGATGCCGCAAGGGGCCGGGGCGCACGCGTTGACCGGTACTACGCTGACCTTGTTCCGGCTGCCCGACAAGCTGCCGTCGCTGGTCAGTGTCGATACCCCGTTCGGCGCACAGTTCGTGGACGGGCTCGACCAACTGGAGAAGACGAGCCGCTGGTTCGACTACACCCGTGCGAAGGCGTTGGGGGTGGAGGAAAGCCGTGAACTCCTGACCCGGATCACGGAGGAGACCTGATGACCCTGAAGTTCGACGTGTGGACGAAGTTCAGCGGTGGCGGCGACAACTGCGTCGAGGTCATGCGCACGGCCGACGAAGTGCTCGTCCGCAACAGCAACCGGCCTGAAGAAGCCCCACAGCGCTTCACCTACAGCGAGTGGGACTTCTTCACGCGCGGCACCAAGCTCGGCGTCTTCGACCTCTGACGTCCTACCGCCGGTAAGTCACTTCCGGAACGTGATCTGGAGGGTCGGGGCGGAGGTCTCGGCGAAGAAGTCGTTGCCCTTGTCGTCCACCACGACGAACGCCGGGAAGTCCTCCACCTCGATCTTCCAGACCGCCTCCATGCCCAGCTCGGCGTACTCCAGCACCTCGACCTTGCGGATGCAATCCTGCGCCAGCCGCGCCGCCGGTCCGCCGATCGACCCCAGGTAGAACCCGCCGTGCGTCTGGCACGCCTGGGTCACCTGCTTGGACCGGTTGCCCTTGGCCAGCATCACCAGCGATCCGCCCTCGGCCTGGAACCGCTCGACGTACGAGTCCATCCGCCCGGCCGTCGTCGGCCCGAACGACCCGGACGCGTAACCCTCGGGCGTCTTGGCCGGACCGGCGTAGTACACCGGGTGGTCCTTCAGGTACTGCGGCATCGGCTCGCCCGCGTCCAGCCGTTCCATGATCTTGGCGTGCGCGATGTCCCGCGCCACCACCAACGGCCCGGTCAGCGACACCCGCGTCTTCACCGGCAGCGCGGACAGCGTGGCGCGGATCTCCGACATCGGCCGGGTCAGGTCGATCTGCACGACCTCGTCGGACAGCTCCTCACCGTGGATGTCGGGCAGGAAGTGCGCCGGGTCGCGTTCCATCTGCTCGATGAAGACACCCTCGGGGGTGATCTTCGCCTTGGCCTGCCGGTCCGCCGAGCACGACACCGCGATGCCGACCGGGCAGGACGCGCCGTGCCGGGGCAGCCGGATCACGCGCACGTCGTGGCAGAAGTACTTGCCGCCGAACTGGGCGCCGATGCCGAAGTTCCGGGTCAGCTCCAGCACCTGCTGCTCCAGGTCGACGTCCCGGAACGCGTGTCCCTGCGCCGAACCCTCGGTGGGCAGGCCGTCGAGGTACCGGGCGGACGCGAGCTTGGCGACCTTCAGGTTCTGCTCCGCCGACAGACCGCCGACGACGACCGCCAGGTGGTACGGCGGGCAGGCCGCGGTGCCGAGCGAGCGCAGCTTCTCGTCCAGGAACCTGGCCAGCCGCGACGGGTTCAGCAGCGCCTTCGTCTCCTGGTACAGGAACGTCTTGTTGGCCGACCCGCCGCCCTTGGCCATGAACAGGAACTCGTACTTCGGCTCCACGCCCGGCGCGGTGAACAGGTCGATCTGCGCGGGCAGGTTGGTGCCGGTGTTCTTCTCGTCCCAGAAGGTGACCGGCGCCATCTGCGAGTACCGAAGATTCAACTCTTGGTAGGCCTCGAAGATGCCGCGTGACAGGGCTTCCGCGTCGGCGCCGCCGGTCAGCACGGACTCGGTGCGCTTGCCCATCACGATGGCGGTGCCGGTGTCCTGGCACATGGGCAGCACGCCGCCCGCCGAGATGCAGGCGTTGCGCAGCAGGTCCATGGCGACGAACCGGTCGTTGCCGCTGGCCTCGGGGTCGTCCACGATCGCGCGCAGCTGGGCCAGGTGCGAGGGCCGCAGGAGGTGCTGGATGTCCCGGATGGCCTCCTTGGCCAGCAGCGTCAACGCTTCCGGCTCGACCTGGAGGAACGTCCGGCCGGCGGCCTCGACGACCGACACCCCGTCCGGCGTCACGAGCCGGTACTCGGTGTGGTTGTCCTTGGCCAGGGGCAGGACGTCGGTGTACTGGAACTCAGGTGCCAAGAAGTTCGGCGGAGGCACGTCGCGGGCTCCCTTGCGCGCTTCGGATTCCGCCGAACCTATACCGATACCGCCGTCGCGTCCCTCATGCCGTGATGTGATTCGCGTCGTGGTCGACAGTCTCACCAAGCGACGGCTCTCCGGAGCTGAACTCGACGCCCTCGTCCGCCGTGTCCTCGGTGTGCCGCTCGCGGAGCACGTGGAGCTGACGGAGGGCATGTTCAACACCGCCTACCGGCTCACGGCGGCGGACGGTCGCGTGACCGTGCTGAAGGTCGCGCCACCGCCGGACGTGCCACTGCTGACCCACGAACGCGACCTGATGCGCACGGAGGCGTTGGCGTTCGAGCTGATGACGGCGCGCGGCCTGCCGGTGCCGGAAGTCCTGCTGCACGAGGACGGCCTGCTGCTGATGACGGCGCTGCACGGCGTGCCGTGGATGTCGGTGCGGCCGGGGTTGAGCGATGCCGAGCAGGGGGCGTTGCGGCGTGAGCTGGGCACGATCGTCCGTGACCTGCACCGGATCACCGGTGACGTGTTCGGCTACGTGCAGGGGCCGAACGCGGCGACGTGGCGTGAGGCGTTCACGAAGATGGTGGACGCGGTGCTCGCCGACGCGGACCGGTTCGGCGTGGAGCTGCCCGACGTGCGGCCTGCGTTCGAGGCTCGGGCGCACCTGCTGGACGAGGTCACCGAGCCCGTGTTCGTGCACTTCGACCTGTGGGAGGGGAACATCTTCCTCGCCGACGGGCACATCGAGGGAATCATCGACCCGGAACGGGCTTTGTTCGGCGACCCGTTGGCCGAGATCGCGTCCGTGGCGTTGTTCGCCGACCTGGACGACGACTACAAGTCGGGCTACGGGGTCGAGGGGTTCACCGAGGCGGAGGAGATCCGGATCGCGCTCTACCGCGCGTACCTGTGCCTCGTGATGATCGTGGAGGGCGTGCCGCGCGGTTACGCCGGCGAGGAACGCGAGGCGCACGTGCGCTTCTTCCGAGAGAAGCTCGCGGAGTACTTGGAGTTGTAGAACCTTGGAGTTGCAGAACGCGGAAGGCCGGGCCGGCCCCCGACCGCCCCGACCTTCCTCAGCGTGCGATCGCCTCCGCGTAATGGGGCGGAGGCGTCGCATGGCTCGTGTAACGCACGACCGTGCCGTGACAGGAGTCACAAGTCAATCCTGCTGACGGGGGTGACTCCTGCTGTATCGCGTCAGCTCGTGTCAGCTCGCGTAGGCCCTCAGCTTGGCGGCCCGCTCGCCCTGCCGGAGCTTCGACATGACCTCGCGCTCGATCTGCCGCACCCGCTCCCGCGACAGGCCGAACTGCTTGCCGATCTGGTCCAACGTGCGCGGCTGGCCGTCTTCGAGGCCGTAGCGCAGCCGGATCACGGACTGCTCGCGCGGCTCCAACGTGGAGAGCACGCGCCGCAGGTCGTCCTGCAACAGGCCGGAGATGACCGCGCTCTCCGCGTCCGTCGCGTCGGAGTCCTCGATGAAGTCGCCCAGCGGGGCGTCCTCCTCGGCGCCGACCGGCATGTCGAGGCTCACCGGGTCGCGGGCGTGGTCGAGCAGGTCGACGACCTTCTCCGGCGTCAGCCCCGCTTCCGTCGCCAACTCCTCCTTGGTCGCCTCACGGCCAAGCTGCTGGTGCAGGTCGCGCTTGATCCGGGCGAGCTTGTTGACCTGCTCCACGAGGTGGACGGGCAGCCGGATCGTCCGGCCCTGGTCCGCCATTCCCCGGGTGATCGCCTGGCGGATCCACCAGGTCGCGTAGGTCGAGAACTTGAAGCCCTTGGTGTAGTCGAACTTCTCCACCGCGCGGATCAAGCCCAGGTTGCCTTCCTGGATGAGATCCAACAGCGGCATTCCGCGTCCGGTGTATCGCTTCGCCAGCGAAACGACCAAGCGGAGATTCGCTTCGAGAAGGTGGTTCTTTGCCATGTGGCCATCGCGGATCAACGCGCGCAGTTCGCGGCGGCGCTCATCCGGCAGACCGGGATGGGTCTCCAGCTTGTGCTGCGCGAAGACGCCCGCCTCGATCCGCTTGGCGAGTTCCACCTCGTCGGCCGCGGTCAGCAGCGCTGTCTTGCCGATCCCGTTCAAGTAGACTCGAACCAGGTCTGCGGCCGGACTCTGGGCGTCCAGGTCCAGCTCGGCGCTCGTCATGGTGATGGCCGTGTCGTTCCCGACCTGTCGGTCGAGGAGCCTCGGGACGGTCATGGAGCTCCCTCCCCCTTGTGTCGCGGGCTGGCAGTGCGGTCGTGTCGCACACTCCGCGCTGCGTTGCGCGGCGCACCTTTCGGTGACTGACACTTGGGGAAACGCGAACCGGAGCGAAATGGTTCCCGCTTCCCATGACCAGAAGACGTCACTGCCGTCACAGCGGTTGCGCGCGGAATCCTGAGGATTCCCTGAGAGCGATCTAGAGTTCCACCAACACGGTGAACGGACCGTCGTTCACACTCCGTACCGACATCATCGCGCCGAACCGTCCCGTTTGTACCCGGGCGCCCTTCCGTCGCAGTTCCGCGACTACCTGATCGATCAATGGCTCCGCGTGTTCGGGGCGTGCGGCGGCGGTCCAGGACGGCCGCCGGCCCTTCTTCGTCTCGCCGTAGAGTGTGAACTGGCTCACAACGAGTAGCGGTGCACCCGTTGTGGCGCACGACTCTTCGTCCCTGAGGACGCGTAGCTCGTAGAGCTTTCGGGCCATCACGTGGGCCTTGTCGGCGTCGTCGTCGACATGCACTCCCAGCAGCACCAACAGGCCGGGCTCCTCGATCGCGCCCACGACCTCGCCGTCCACCGTGACGGACGCCTCTGTGACGCGTGCCACCACGGCTCTCACGCGGGCGCCACCATGCCGTGCCGGACCAGTTCGCGGACCACGGGCAGGGCGGCTTCGGCGAGCTCGTCGGCGTCCAGGTCGTGGGCGTAGGCGAGCAGCGCGACCAGGTCTTCGAGGGGGAGTGCGCCGCGGAAGCCCGACAGCAGCTTCGCCGCGGTCTCGTCCAGCTCGTGCTGCCAGCCGGGGCCGTCGGTGCGGTGCAGGCGGCGGACGACCGACTCCCAGCCGTCTTCCGTCGGGGCGGAGACCTCTTCCAGGAGGACCGTCTCGGGGAGGGTGAAGCGGGTGGCCAGGAGCTTGGCGTTGTCGGTGGCGCGCAGCCAGGCGACCCGGTCCAGCCAGGCGGCGGACTCCGGGCCCAGCGGGTCGTCGTAGGCCTGGCGGAGGTCTTCGCAGACCATCTCGGCGTGCTCGGTGTCGGTGCGGCGCAGCGTGACGAAGCCGAAGCCGATGCCCTCGACGTCGTTCTCGGCGAACCAGTCCAGCCAGGCGGAGGCCTTGGCGCGGCCTTCGTCGCTGCGCGGGTCCACGCCCGCGTCACGCAGCCACGTGCCGACGTACAGGGTGGGGTCGGCGATGTCCCGCTGCACGAACCACGCGTCCACGCCGCCGCGCGGGAGCCAGCCGGAGACCCTGTCCGCCCAGTCCTCTCCCTTGCGGTGCAGCCAGGAGGCCAGCAGTTGGCCCACGCCGCCTTCGTTGAGGAAGGAGGGCATCTGGCGGACGACGAGGGCGCTGGCGTCGTCACCGGCGAGGCCGGAGTCGCGGTAGACGTAGTCGACGCGGGGCGGGCCGACGACGAACGGCGGGTTGCACACGACCTGGTCGAACCGCCGGCCGCGCAGGGGGCCGAACCACTCGCCCTGGCGGAGTTCGACGTCGATCTCGTTGATGCGGAAGGTGCCTGCGGCCAGGGCGAGCGCGCGCTCGGAGAGGTCGGTGGCGGTGATCTTTTGCGCGTGACGGCTGGCGTGCAGGGCTTGGACGCCGCAGCCCGTGCCCAGGTCGAGCAGCGTGCCGACGGGGCGGCGGGAGGTGGCGCGGGCCAGGCTGATGGACGCGTGGCCGACGCCCAGCACGTGGTCGCTCGGCACCGGTCCGCCGCGCTGCTCGGAGTCCTGGTCGGCGATCACCCACCAGGAGCCCTCGTCGTCGCCGTAGGGCCGGATGTCCAGCCCCGCCCGCAACCCGTCCCCGTCACCGCGCAACACCTCAGCCTTGACCGCGGTGTCCAGGTCGACATCAGGCAGCGCTTCCCGAACGGCCGCCTCGGACTCGGTGTCACCGAGCAGGAACAGCCGGACCAGCGTGCCCAGCGCACCGGCGTCACGGGTGGCCCGCCGGGCGGCCTCAGGCTCACCCCGCCCCAACGCGGCGTGGGCCTGCGGCCCCAGCGCGTCCACCACCCCGTCCGCGTCGTAGTCGGCAGCCAAGAACGCCGCACGCAACCGGCCAGTCAGATCACCAGAAAGATCAGGGAGCACCCCGCCATCGTCCCGCGCCCCACCCACCCCCGCCCACCCACCCCGCGTGAGTCCTACGTTCAGCACCCGTGAGTCCTACGTTGGGAACGCGTGAGTCCTACGTTCAGGACCCCCGAATTCAACGCTCAGAACAAACGATCTTGTACTGAACGTTGAACTCGGGGGTCGCGAACGTAGGACTCACGGGTCGTGAACGTAGGACTCACTGGGTTTGGGGGTTAGAACGCGCCGAGGGTGACGGCTAGCGTGATCGCCAAGGCCAACCGCTGGTCCGGGTCGTCCAACGGCAACGCCGTCACCGCCGCCATCCGCTGCATCCGGTAACGCAACGTGTTCGGGTGCACGGACAACGCCCGCGCCGCCTCCCGGGCGTCACCCTGCGCCGCCAACCACGCCCGCAACGTCACCGCGTACTGCGTCCCGTGCTCCGCGTCGTGCCGCACGAGGTCCGCCACCGGCCCCCGCGTCGGCAACCGCCCCGCCTCCGCCGCCCCCGCCAACCGCCGCAGCAACACCCGCGCCCACGCCGCGTCGTACACAACGGGCTCACCACCCGACAACGCCAGGCACTCGTCGGCCTCACCCCGTGACGCGGGCAACGACGTCGCATCCGCCCGCCCACCGACCCCCGCCATCACCACGGCCTCCGCCGGCAGTTCACGCGCCAACGCCCGCACCCACTCCACCGCCGCCGCCGGGTCCTCCCCGCACGGCAGCACGGTGTACAGAACGTTCCCGAACAACGCCGACCGCCCAGGCCGTGACCAGCCAAAACCCGCCGTCGCCCGGGAGAACGCCAACAAAGCCGCGCCGTGCTCACCCTCACCGGCATGCGCCTGCACCGCGATCACCCGCAAGTCCACCGACGGCAACCCCAGCCGCACGAGGTTCCCCGGCACCCCCGAATCCAGCGCCTCGATCACCAGGTCGGCCTCGGCCTGCCGCTCCAGATCCGCCGACGCACGCGCCCGCAGCAGGTGCAACGCCGCCGTCCGCGCCCCGTCCACCAACGCCGCCTCACGCACCGCGTCGACCGGGTCGTCCACCTCCACCCACACCGACCCCAGCAGCTCACGCCCCGCCCGCACCGCCGCGACCAGCCGCCCACCCAACCGGTCGGTCAGCTTCGGCACGAACAGCGGCTCGTCGGACCGCGCCAGGTGGGTGAACACCCCGTACGCGTCCAGCGCCTGCCACGCCTCCTCCGGCACCCGCCGTCCCAGGATGGTCTGCACCCGCACCGGGTCCACGTCCTGCTGCCGGTACGAGTACGCCAGCACCCGCGACTGCTGGTCCTCGATCGTCACCGGCCCGCCGACCACCGCCGCGATCGCGTCCGCCACCGCGAACAGGTCACCCGACCCCTGCCCACCGAGCACCAACGTCTGCGCGACGTTCGCCAGCTGCCCCCAAGGCACCGACGGGTCCACCAGCAGCACCGCCGCCCCGGACCGCTTCGCCGCCGCGACCACCCGTTCGTCCAACGGAGGCGACCCGTGCAGCACGACCGCAGCCGCCGACGTCCCACCGACCAGCCGTGCCGCCGCGGCGGGCGTCGGAACACCCAGACCCAGCAGCACGTCGTCCGACGCGGCCTGCGTGTGCTCCGCCGGATCGTGCAGCGCCACGCCACGCAGCTGCACGTCCCGCCCCCGTGGCGCGCAGCTCAGGTGCGTGCCGAGACTCCCGAGCACGTCCACCAGGCGATCAAGCGCGACCACAGCCGGATCGTACGGTCAGCGCGGCGGACGCGCGGTGATTGTGAATTCGGCACCGGGCAGGTATCGGTTCGGACAGGGCAGTGGGACGATGGGGGCATGGTCAGTCCCGAGCGCGACGGCACACCGGTGCTCATCACCGAGGCGGCTCTTTCGTACGAGGAGCAGCACGCCGCGCGCAAGCGCAAGTACGCGATCATGATGGGCGCCCGCATCCCGTGCCTCATCCTGGCGATGGTCTTCTACCAGACCTGGTGGCTCGCCCTGGCCCTGATCGTGCTGTCCGTGCCGCTGCCGTGGATGGCCGTGCTGATCGCGAACGACCGGCCTCCCCGCAAGGCGGAGAAGCCCAGTCGTTTCGCCCAGGAACACCGCGCCCTCGAAGCGCGCGACCATCACGTCATCGACGGCTGAGACGCTCCCGGTCGGACGGGTTGAGACACCCCCGGTCGGACGGGTTGAGCGCCGATCCCGGACACCGCCCGAGCCGCCGCCCGCACGCCGCCGAGCAACGCGTCCCGCCGTGACGCCCCCGACAGCCACGCCGCCAGCAACCCGGCGTCGAACGCGTCACCGGCCCCGGTCGAGTCCACGCACTCGACGTCCTCGGCCGGCACGGACACCACGCCGTCCCGGTCCACCCAGCTCGCGCCGTCCGCCCCGGACGTCAACGCCACCGCTCCCACGACGTCCAGCAACGCGGACGCCGACGCGGGCGACGCGGACCCGGTGAGCGCCACCAACTCCTCGGTGTTGGGCAGCAGCACGTCCACCCCGCGCACGTCGTCCAGGAACCCGTCGTAGATCAACGCCGCCGACTGCGGGTCCACCGACGTGGTCAGCCCCGCGTCCCGTGCCGCCCTCAACGCCGCCACCCCGGCCGCCCGCGACGACGCGTCCAGCAGCACGTACCCGGAAAGGTGCAGGTGGGACGCGTCCCGCAGCAGCCCCGGGTCGAGGTCTGCGGGGGAGAAGCGGGCGTTGGCGCCCCGATCGGGCAACATGCTCCGCTGGCCGGTGTCGTCCACCAGCACCACCACGCAGCACGTCGCCGCCTCCGGGTCGACCGCGAACGCGCACCGCACACCGGCCGTCGTCAGCTCCGAGTGCACCTGACGTCCCGCCGAATCGGCGCCGACCCGTGCCACCAGCACCGGAGACGTGCCGCAGGCTGCCAGCCACACCGCCGTGTTCGCCCCCGCGCCACCGGGCTCGATGGTCACCGACGCCCGCGAGTCGCCGCCGTGCACGATCGGCCCCGCGTGCCGGGCCACCACGTCCAGCCCGGCGTCGCCGACGACCACGATTCCCGTCACGCCGCCAGCTCCACGGCCACCAGCGCGGCCAGCGAGGCGTTCGACACCACCAGGGCCTCGTTCGCGTCCAAGCTCACACCGCCGCTCGCGGTGTGGAAGTGCTCCAGCAGCACCGGCGTGACCTCCTTGCCGTGCACGTCACGCTCGCGCAGCAGCTCCAAGCCCTCGGTCAGCAGCCGTTCGTGCAGGTCGGCGGCCATCTCGAACTCGACCGGGATCGGGTTGGCCAGCAGCACGCCCGCCGACCCCGGCACGGTCCGGTGCGCCGCTACCACAGCCGCGGCGTCCGCCACCGAGTCCACCCGCCACGGCACGTCGAACTCCGACTCACGCCGGTAGAACGCGGGGAACCGGTCCGTGCCGAAACCGAGCACCGGCACCGAACGGGTCTCCAGCAGCTCCAGCGTCGCGCCCATGTCGAGGATCGACTTCACGCCCGAGCAGACCACCAGCACCGGCGTCGTGGCCAGCACGTCCAGGTCGGCGGACACGTCCCAGGTCTCCCGCGCGCCCCGGTGCACGCCGCCCAGGCCACCGGTGGCGAACACCCCGATGCCGGCGGCAGCCGCCAACGCCGCCGTGCTGGCGACCGTCGTCGCGCCGTCGCGCTTCAACGCGTACGCGGCGCCCAGGTCACGCCGGGACAGTTTCACCAGGTCGTTGGCGGGATCGCAGACGTAGTCGAGTTCGGTGGAGGTCAGCCCGATCTTGGGCACACCGCCGAGCACGGCGATCGTGGCCGGCACCGCGCCCGCGGCGCGCACCACGCCTTCGAGCCGTTCGGCGACCTCGCGATTGCGGCCGGGCGGTAGCCCGTGGGACAGGATCGTGCTCTCCAACGCGACCACCGGCCGGTTCTCGGCCAGGGCGGATCGGACTTCGTCGGTGATGCTCGGCGTACTCACGAGGGGCCATCTTCCCAGGTACGCTGAGCCCGTGAGCACGCAGACTCTGCCCGAGGTGGAGACCCGGCCGGAAGGCACGGACCACACCGGGGACGACACCCCGAAGATGTTCCACTACGTGCGCAAGGCCAAGATCGCGGAAAGCGCGGTGATGGGCACGCACGTGGTCGCGTTGTGCGGCGAGGTGTTCCCGGTGACGAAGTCGCCCAAGCCGGGTTCCCCCGTCTGCCCTGATTGCAAGAAGGTCTACGAGGGCCTGCCCAAGGGCGGCGGCGGCGAGTAGACCTTCGCGGACCAACGAACCCCGGCGCGCCACCACACGCGCCGGGCTTCACCGCGCCCAAACCCCCGCGTGTCGAACGCCGCGAGCCGAACCCCCACCGCCGCGAGTCGAACCTTCAGGTCCGGCGTGTCGAACCTTCAGGCTCCGCGTGTCGAACGTTCAGGTCCGGCGTGTCGAACGCTCAGGTCCCGCGAGTTCCACACTCAGACACCGCGGGATTCGCGCTCCGGCCGCGCTTGTGGCTCCGGCCGAGGCTCCACCCGTTCCACCGGCAACGGCACGGTGTGGTTCGTGTCCGCCGGTGACGGCGCGGTCCCGGGAGCCAAGGCAGGCCCGGCAGCACCGGCGGCAGGCCCGGCAGGCACAGCACCGGACCCGCCCCGCAACGCCTGCCGCCCCTTGTCCGCCCGCCGCCGCTCGGCCGCACGCTCGATCTCCAGCCGCTGCCACCGCCGCCGCTGCCGCCGGGTCATCCGCGCCGGCCACATCTCCTGCAACGCGCTGTTGAAGTAAGCACCCAGCGTGATCGCCAACCCGATCAGGTAAGCGAACAGCAGGAACGCGATCGGCGTCGCCAACGCCCCGTACGTGTACCCGGTAGTCGTGATCCACTGGATGTACAGCCGCAGCCCGATGGACGACAGCAGGAACACCGCCATCGCCAGCACCGCCCCCGGCATCAACCGGTGCCACGGCAGCTTGTTCGGCAGCGACACCTTGTACAACGTCGCCAAAGCCACCACCAGCAGCACCGCGATCCCCGGGTAGTAGAACGCGCTCAGCCAAGACTCGATGAGCGGCTGCCACGAGTCCGGGAACACCCGCGGCAGGAGGTCGGGGCCCAGGGCCAGCACCGGCAGGCCGACGATCAGCAGCACCAGGCTCGCCATGTACAGCAGCAGCGCGAAGATCCGCTGCCACACCTCGTTGCGCACCCCGTACTGGTCGTGCGCCGCGGTGATCGCGTCCACGAACGACGACATCGCCGACGACCCCGCCCACAGCGAGATCAGGAAGCCGACCGAGACGATCTCACCCTTGCCGGTGGTGAGGATCTGGTCGACGGTGGGCACGATCACCTCGTTGACCACGTCCTGGCTGAAGATCGTCCGGCAGGTCGAGATGATCCGGTCCTTGACCGCGCTCACGACCTCCGGCCCGAACCAGTCCCCGAGGTACCCGAGACTGCCCAGCAACCCCAGCAGCAGCGGCGGGAACGACAGGATCTGCCAGAACGCCGCCTCGGCCGCCTCGGAGAAGATGCTCCCCTCCCACGCCTTCGACAACGTGCGCGCCAACAGACGCAGGGGTCCCTTGCGACCCGTGCTGCGTGCTGTCTCGTCCCTCGGCGAACCCATCGCAACATCAAGCATGGTGCATCCCGGGTGATTTCGCGGCATCGGCGCCCGTGCGTCGCGGTCGCAACGGGTAGGCTGTCGATGCCCTCGACCGGTCACCCGCACGAGGGCATTTGCGTGTCCACCACCGCAACGGCGCCGCAACAACGCCGCACCACCCGCACGGCACCGCCGCTGATCAGCGCAGAAGGGGTTTCGAGGTTGTCGCAACCGCAAGTCGCCACGACCCGTCCCCTCCGCGCCTGGCAGCGTCGCGCCCTCACCAAGTACCTGGCCGCGAAGCCCAAGGACTTCCTCGCCGTCGCCACGCCCGGCGCCGGCAAGACGACGTTCGGCCTGCGTGTCGCGGCGGAACTGCTGGCGGACCGCACGATCGAGGCGATCACCGTCGTCGCGCCCACCGAGCACCTGAAGCACCAGTGGGCGCAGGCGGCGGCCGAGGTCGGCATCGCGATCGACTCGAACTTCCGCAACACCAACGCGGTGACGTCCCGCGACTACCACGGCGTCGCCCTCACGTACGCGCAGGTCGCGGCGCACCCGATGCTGCACCGGGTCCGCACGGAGAACCGCAAGACGCTGGTCCTGCTGGACGAGATCCACCACGGCGGCGACGCCAAGTCGTGGGGTGACGCGATCCGCGAGGCGTTCACGCCCGCCGTGCGCCGGCTGTGCCTGACCGGAACCCCGTTCCGCTCGGACGACTCGCCGATCCCGTTCATCAGCTACGAACCGGGCCCGGACGGCGTCCAGCGCAGCCGCTCGGACCACTCCTACGGCTACGCGGACGCGTTGCGCGACGGCGTGGTCCGTCCGGTGATCTTCCTCGCCTACTCCGGTGAGGCGAGCTGGCGGACGAGCGCGGGGGAGGAGTTCTCCGCCCGGCTCGGCGAGCCGTTGACGCAGGAGCAGACGGCGCGGGCGTGGCGGGTGGCGCTGGACCCGACGGGGGAGTGGGTCCCGTCCGTCCTCAAGGCCGCCGACATGCGCCTGAGCCAGCTCCGCGCCGGCGGCATGCCGGACGCGGGCGGCCTGGTGATCGCCACCGACCAGACCGTGGCCAAGGCGTACGCGGAGATCCTGAAGCGGCACACGGGCCACGACGCGACCCTCGTGCTGTCCGACGACCCGAAGGCGTCCGGCCGGATCGCCGAGTTCGCCAACTCCCAGGAACGGTGGATGATCGCCGTCCGGATGGTGTCGGAGGGCGTGGACGTGCCGCGGCTGGCCGTCGGCGTGTACGCCACCAGCGCGTCGACGCCCCTGTTCTTCGCCCAGGCCGTCGGCCGGTTCGTGCGCCAGCGGGGCAAGGGCGAGACGGCCAGCGTGTTCGTGCCCAGCGTGCCCGTCCTGCTCGGCCTGGCCAGTGAGCTGGAGCAGCAGCGCGACCACGTGCTCGGCAAGCCGCACCGCGAGAAGGACGGCTGGGACGACGAGCTGCTGGCCCAGGCGAACCAGGTCAAGGACGAGCCGGGCGAGGAGGAGCGGGCGTTCACCGCTCTCGGCGCGTCGGCCGAACTCGATCAGGTGATCTACGACGGCTCCTCGTTCGGCACGGCGGCGTTCGCGGGGAGTGACGAAGAGCAGGAGTACCTGGGCCTACCGGGTCTGCTCGAACCCGATCAGGTGCGTGCGCTGCTGCGGCAGCGGCAGGAGAAGCAGCTCGTCGAGGCCGGCAAACGCCCCGCCGCCGCGCCGCCTCCGCCCGCCCCGGCGCGCGCGGCCGGCGTGCAGGAACGGCTGGCGCAGCTGCGCAAGGAGCTCAACACCCTGGTGGCCATGCACCACCACCGCACCAAGAAGCCGCACGGCAAGATTCACAACCAGCTGCGCGAGTACTGCGGGGGTCCGCCGACCGCGATGGCCAGCATCGAGCAGCTCGAAGAGCGCATCGCCACGCTGCGCTCCTGGTGACTTGGTGTAGCCAACTGCGGCATTAGGCGTAGTCACATGTCCGTTCGGTTACCTCGTCGTTAGCGCATCGTGCCTACTTTACCGGTCAAGTGTGCTTCCGGTCACCGCCTGTCCCGGCATACGTTGTGCGCCACAACAATTATTCTCGCTCCTGCGTGAAAGGGATGGCGGATGCGCAGCAAGAGCCTCGCTCTCATCGCCGTTGGCACCGGCCTTGCCGTGGCCATGACGGCATGTGGCGCCAACACGTCCAGCGGTGGCAACACCACGGACACCAACACGAACAGCGGCTCGGGCGGCGCGAAGGTCGGCGTCATTCTCCCCGAGACCGCGAGTTCCGCACGCTGGGAGGGCTTCGACAAGCCGCTTCTGGAGAAGGCGCTCAAGGCCGAGGGCCTCGAAGCCGACATCCAGAACGCCCAGGGTGAGGTGCAGAAGTTCTCCACCCTCGCCGACGGCATGATCAACGCCGGGGTCAAGGTCCTGATCATCGCGACGCCCAACAGCGAGATCGGCGCGACGGTCGCCAAGAAGGCCGAGGCGCAGGGCATCCCGGTCATCGACTACGACCGGCTGAACCTGGGCGGCAGCTCGAAGTACTACGTGTCGTTCGACAACGTGAAGGTCGGCGAACTCCAGGGCGAGGGCATGCTCCAGGGCTTGGCCGCGCTCGCGCCGGGCAAGAAGCCGGCCGAGATCATCGAGATCGAGGGCGCCCCGACCGACAACAACGCCACCCTGTTCCACCAGGGCCAGAAGAAGGTCCTGGAGCCCAAGTACACCTCGGGCGACCTCAAGCTGGTCCAGTCCCAGCCGATCGACGACTGGGACAACCAGGTGGGCGGCACCACCTTCGAGCAGATCCTGACCAGCAACGGCCAGAAGGTGGACGGCGTCGTCGCCGCCAACGACGGCCTCGCGGGTGCGATCATCACCGTGCTGAAGAAGTACGGCCTGAACGGCAAGGTCCCGGTCACCGGCCAGGACGCCACCCCGGACGGCCTCCAGGCCATCCTGCGCGGCGACCAGTTCATGACCGTGTTCAAGCCGATCAACGACCAGGCGAACGCCACCGCCAAGCTGGCCGCGGCGCTGGCCAAGGGCGACACGGCGGCGGCCGACAAGATGGCCACCGGCGTCACCAAGGACAGCAAGGGCAACCGCGACGTCCCGTCGGTCCTGCTGCCCGCGCAGCTGATCACCAAGGACAAGGTCAAGACCGTCGTGGACGCGGGCTTCGTCAAGGCGTCGGAGATCTGCGTCGCCGACCTGGCCGCCGTCTGCACCGAGCTCGGCATCAAGTAGTCCAGCTCGCGCCGGGGCGGGGTGTGGGAGACGCACCCCGCCCCGGCGCGCCCACCCGTGTGTGGGGAAAAAGGGTTAGACGGAGGAAATCCAGTGAGCGAGCCGATCCTCGAACTTCGCGGCATCAACAAGAGTTTCGGTCCCGTGCACGTCCTGCACGACATCGACTTCGACGTCCACCCCGGCCAGGTCACCGCCCTCGTCGGCGACAACGGCGCGGGCAAGTCGACGTTGGTCAAGTGCATCGCGGGCATCCACCCGACCGACTCCGGTCAGGTCCTGTTCAACGGCGAGGAAGTCCACATCCACGGGCCGCGCGACGCCGCGAACCTGGGCATCGAGGTCGTCTACCAGGACCTCGCGCTGTGCGACAACCTCGACATCGTCCAGAACATGTTCCTGGGCCGGGAACGCGGCAAGCTCGGCATGCTCGACGAGGCCGACATGGAACAGGCCGCGCGCACGACCCTGACCTCGCTTTCGGTCCGCACGGTCAAGTCCGTGCGCACGCAGGTCGCGTCGCTGTCCGGCGGGCAGCGGCAGACCGTGGCGATCGCCAAGGCCGTGCTGTGGAACAGCAAGGTCGTGCTGCTCGACGAGCCCACCGCGGCGCTGGGCGTCGCGCAGACCCGCCAGGTCCTCGACCTGGTGCGGCGGCTGGCCGAACAGGGCCTGGGCGTGGTGCTGATCAGCCACAACATGAACGACGTGTTCGAGGTGGCGGACCGCATCGCGTGCCTCTACCTGGGCCGGATGGCCGCCGAGGTGAACACCAAGGACGTCACCCACGGGCAGGTGGTCGAGCTGATCACCGCCGGGCGCTCCGGGGACCTGGGCATCGCCCGTCCCGAGACCGCCACCATCTGATGTCCGACCCGGATCGACGCCGGCCCGGCCAAGCTCCCCACGACGAGGAACGCAGCATGTCCAACACCACCAGCGAGACGTCCCCGCAGGACTCACCGCAGGGCGCCGCCATCTCCGACTTCGGCATCGACACCACCTCCCAGTCCACCGGTGAGGCGGCGCGCGACTACCTGGCCCGACTTCGCGGCGGCGAACTGGGCTCGCTGCCCGCGCTGCTCGGCGTCGTCGTGCTGCTCATCGTGTTCAGCTCGCTGGCCGACACCTTCCTGACCCTGGGCAACATCGCGAACCTGCTCGCGCAGGGCGCGAGCGTCGTGATCATCGCGATGGGCCTGGTGTTCGTCCTGCTCCTGGGCGAGATCGACCTGTCCGCCGGCACCGCGTCCGGTGTGTGCGCCTCGGTGATGGCGCTGCACCTGGTCAAGGGCGGCAACCTGCTCGGCGGCATGGGCGACACCGTCTTCTACCTGTTCTGCGGCATCCTCGTGCTGGCCGCCGTGTTCGCCGCGCTGATGCGGATCTGGGCGGGCACGGCGCTGTCGCTGGTGGCGCTGGGCATCGCCCTGTTCGGCGTGCCGGCCAACGCGTGGATCGAGATGCTGCTGGCCGTCTGCGTCGGCGCCGCCATCGGCTCCATCACGGGCTTCCTCGTGGCCCGCGTCGGCATCCCGTCGTTCGTCGTGACCTTGGCGCTGTTCCTGGCCTGGGGCGGTGTCATCCTGCAGTTCATCGGCCAGGGCGGCACGCTCGGCCTGAACAACGACACGCTCTTCAACGTCGCCAACGGAAACCTGAGCATCGCGGGCTCGTGGGCGCTGTTCGTCCTCGCCACCGGCGGCTACGCGGCGGTCGTGCTCGGCCGCCACTTCAGCCGGCTGCGCCGCGGCCTGGTCGCGTCGCCCACCCCGATGGTGCTGGCCAAGGTCGGCGTGGTCGCGCTGCTGGCCGCGGTGGCCACCTACGCGTTGACGCTGAACCGCTCGCAGAGCAGCGTCGTGGTGATCACCGGCGTGCCGTTCGTGGTGCCGATCGTGCTCGTGCTGCTGGTCATCGGCACGTTCGTGCTCGAACGCACCCGCTACGGCAGGCACGTCTACGCCGTGGGCGGCAACAAGGAAGCCGCCCGTCGCGCCGGTATCAACGTGGCGCAGATCCGGATGAGCGTGTTCGTGATCGCCTCCTCGCTGGCGGCCATCGGCGCGATCGTCTACTCGTCGAAGGTCGGCTCGGTCGACCCGAACGCCGGTGGTGGCAACACGCTGCTGATGGCGGTCGGCGCGGCGGTGATCGGCGGCACGTCGCTGTTCGGCGGCAAGGGCAAGCTGCGCGACGCGGTCATCGGTGGCGCGGTGCTGGCGATCATCCAGAACGGCATGGGCCTGCTCAAGCAGCCCGCCGCCGTGGTGTTCATCGTGACCGGTCTCGTCCTGCTGCTCGCCGCGAGCGTCGACGCGCTGTCCCGCCGCCGGGCGGCCACCGCCGTCCGCTGACGTGACCACACCGACCGCGGGAGCGCGACCCGACGAGGTCCGCAGGCACAACCGCACGGCGCTGCTGCGCCGGCTGCACGTGGACGGTCCGTCCACCAGGGCGTCGCTGGCGGCTGAGCTGGGCCTCAACCGCAGCACGATCAAGGCCCTGGTGGACGGCCTGGCCGAGTCCGGGGTGGTGGCCGAACGCGTGCCGGCACAACGCTCCGGCGCGGGCCGCCCGTCCCTGCTCGTGCTGCCGCAGCCGCACGCCGCGGTCGTGATGGCCATCGACGTCCGCGTGGAGCAGGTGGCGATGGCCATGGTGGGCCTCGGCGGCGACATCCTCGGCCGGGACTCGTGGAACCTGCACCACCGGTCCCGCGACCCCGGCGAGGTGATCACCCACGTCGCCGACTCGGCGAAGCTCCTCGCCGACGAACTCGACGTGCGAGCGGTCGGTGTCGGCGTCTCCGTGCCCGGCGTGGTCCGGCGTGCGGACGGGCTCGTGCACGAAGCGCCCAACCTGCACTGGACCGACGTGGCGTTGGGCCAACGGCTGTCGTCGGTGCTCAAGGTGCCCGTCCAGGTCGGCAACGACGCCGAGCTGGGGGCACTGGCGGAACACGTGCGCGGTGCGGCACGCGCGTCGTCCGACATGGTCTACATCTCCGCCGACGTCGGCATCGGCGGCGGCGTGATCTCCAACGGCCAGCCGTTGCGCGGCACCGGCGGCTACGTGGGCGAGTTGGGGCACATGGTCGTGCGTCCCGGCGGCAGGCGCTGCTACTGCGGCTGTCAGGGCTGCTGGGAGACCGAAGTCGGCGAGGCCGCGTTGTGCCGTGCCCTGTCCCTGCCCGAGGACTCGCCGCGCGGCACTGTGGTGGCCGAGCTGAGGTCGTTGGCCGGGTCGCCGGACAGCGTCGCGCACCGGCTGGGGGAGTTCACCGAGTGGCTGGCCATGGGCCTGGTCACCGTGGTCAACATGCTGGGCCCGGAACTGGTGGTGCTGGGCGACTTGTTCACCGCGCTGCCCGAGTCCATGGTCGAGCAGCTCCGGCGCACCGTGCAGAAGCGCTCACTGGTGTCCCGCGCGGTCGGTGGCACCCGCATCGTCTCGTCGCCCCTGGGCCGTGACGCGAAACTCATCGGCGCCGCCGAACTGGCCTTCGAGCCGGTGTTGGGCGAGGTCTGAGCCGCAACTCTCCGTGCCGCACAACGAACTCCGCGTCAACCCGCGTCACCTGGAAAGCGCCTTCAGCCGGCCCCGGAATCCGGCCCCGGAAATGCAGGGGGGCGGAGATCCTCTCGGATCCCCGCCCCGGACGGCTAGGGTGCTACGAGCCCAGTCAGGGCTCGCGATGATCAGCCCTGCTGCAACTCGGCAGCGAGTTCGCGCAGCTTGGTGCTGTGCTCACGGGCGTGGTGCCCGCAGAACAGCAACTCGCCCCCGGAGGGGAGCACGGCGCGAACCTGGGCAGCAGCCCCGCAGCGGTCGCAGCGGTCGGCAGCGGTCAACGCGGGGCGGGTGAGTGTCGTAGTCATGGAAATCTCCCTCCGTCCCGGCACCGGGGATCGGTGCCCTCACACCTAGCTGCGACCACTTCGCATCTGGCGGGTGCGCCGTGTTCGCTGCCTTCACTCTTGCAGACGTTCGGGCGGAAGTCAGTGTTCCCCTGACCGTGGCGACCCGCGTCACTCGTCATTTACCCGGCGTCAGGGTGGTCCGAACCTCCGGGTTCCACCGGATCGAACGGCCCCTGCTCACGTTCCGCTGTCGTGGCAACGGTTTCATGACCTGCCAATACGGCGTTGGACGCACATTCGTTGGGCCAAAAGGTGGGTAACCGGGGGCCGAGCTGTGATCGGTAACACTTTGGTCCGCCCAGAGCGAACACGGCCCCCGGTTCCACGATTCGGACACGATCAGGACACGATCGGCCGGTTCACGGTCCGTTCCCCGGCCCGTCAGATGGTCACGCGACGTCCGTCGAACCGCGTCAGCCCGAACGAGGCGTCCTCGTGGTTGACCCGCACGTGGTCGCGCAGCACCCCGATGCCGACCGCCTCGCCGAGCCGGACGGACTCCGTGAAGTCCGACCGCCAGTGCACGCCCGCCATGTTCCGGCCGGTCGCGATGTTCGCCGCCACCTTGTCCAGCTCGCCGCCCACGGTGAGCGCCTCGCCACCCTGGTAGTGCACCAGGGCCGTGCCGTCGGCGTTCGGCACGACGGGCTTGGGCAGCACCCAGGACTCGTCGAACCACGCCTTCAGCACCGTGACGCACGCCCCCGCGACGGTCGCGTGACCCGAGCCGTACGACGGGTGGGTCGGCGAGCCCTCCGGGAACGCCTGCGGCAGCAGGTACGACCCGTGCTTCTCGTGCGTGAGCTTGACCGCCGCCGAGTCCAGCACCTCGCGGTCGATCATGTCGTAGTCCCGCAGCCCGGACAGGTGCGCGTGCACCCGTCCGCCGAAGGCCTCCGGCCGCAACCGCCGGTGCACGTACCACTTCTGGAACCACACCGCCTTCAACGCCCTCGTCGCCACCTCCGTCACCAGCGACAACAGGTGCGGGCCGCCGTAGGTGCCGAACCCGATCTGGTTCGCCGAGTGCTCGTACGGGTTGCCGGTGTCGACCGGCGCGCCGAGGTCGAGCAGGATCAGCGCCGCGTTCAGGTACGCCTCGTACAGCGCGTCGAAGTGCACGTAGTTGCCGAGGTCACGGGCGTTGCGCAGGTACCGGCGGGTGACGTGGTCCCGTTCGATCCCGGGCACGACCGCGCCTTCCTGCACCGCCCGCCACTCCTTGAAGTCGGTCAGGAAGTCGCAGTCCGGCCGCACGGTGTCGTGCAGCTGCGGGATGCGCAGCGTGCCGTACTGGATGTCGCGCAGCAGGAACTGCGACAGGTACGGCCCGCGCAGGTCGCCCCTGGCGTGGCCGCGGAAGATCGTGGCGGGCGTGACCCGGCCGCCGACCTTCGGCGCCCGGTAGTCGGTCAACCGGGACAACTCCTCCGCCGCCTGCGCGATCAGCGGGTTGGTGTCGTACTCGGTGAACGGCACGTCCCTGGTCAGGGCCATCCAGTACAGCTCGACCATCTCGGCCGAGTTGCGGGCGCTGTCGATGCGGGGCACCGGCGGCATGACCAACGACTGCGGGTCCGGCCCTTCCAGGTCGAACGCCAGACCGGACTGCGGGTTGGTGAACCGGGCGCCCTGGTCGAGCGGGATGCGTTCGAAGTCCTCCGACCGCCCGGTGGCCAGGGCCCTCAACATCGTGTTGTAAGCCTCGGGCTGGACTTCGCCGACCTTGTCGTGCGGCAGGCCCTTGCTGTAGTTGGCGACGTACGGGTAGTCGCCTTCCTCCCCGTTGTTCGCGTGCTCCGGCCACGGTTGCCGGTCGAGCGCCTCAGCTGCGGCGAGGCGTGAAAGGCGTGCGTCAGTACGACGTTCACTCATGGTTCTCCCCCTGCAGGGCGCGTCCCCAGTGCTGCCCCCCCGGCAGCTGCGCCACTTCCAGGACAGCACGGAGAGTGATCGTTAGCAGTCGTCCGATCGGGTGACATTGCGCCAAAGAGCAAGGGCCCCATCGGCTGGACGGCCGATGGAGCCCTTGCTCTGAGTGATCTTCGGTCGAGCTATTAGTCCAGGTAGTCGCGCAGAACCTGCGACCGGGACGGGTGCCGGAGCTTCGACATCGTCTTCGACTCGATCTGCCGGATCCGCTCCCGCGTCACGCCGTAGACCTGGCCGATCTCGTCCAGCGTGCGCGGCTGGCCGTCGGTGAGGCCGAACCGCAGCCGCACCACACCCGCCTCGCGCTCGGACAGCGTCGCCAGCACCGACTGCAACTGGTCCTGGAGCAGCGTGAACGACACCGCGTCCACGGCCACCACGGCTTCGGAGTCCTCGATGAAGTCACCGAGCTGGCTGTCGCCCTCGTCGCCGATCGTCTGGTCCAGCGAAATGGGCTCCCGGGCGTACTGCTGGATCTCCAGCACCTTCTCCGGGGTGATGTCCATTTCCTTGGCGAGCTCCTCGGGCGTGGGCTCGCGGCCCAGGTCCTGCAGGAGTTCACGCTGTATACGGCCGAGCTTGTTGATGACCTCCACCATGTGCACCGGGATGCGGATGGTGCGGGCCTGGTCGGCCATCGCGCGGGTGATCGCCTGGCGAATCCACCACGTCGCGTACGTGGAGAACTTGTAGCCCTTGGTGTAGTCGAACTTCTCCACCGCGCGGATCAGACCGAGGTTGCCCTCCTGGATCAGGTCCAGGAACGCCATGCCACGACCGGTGTAGCGCTTGGCGAGCGACACCACGAGCCGGAGGTTCGCCTCCAGCAGGTGGTTCTTCGCCCGCTCGCCGTCCCGCACGATCCACCGCAGGTCACGGCGCATCTGGGGGGTCAGCTTCTCCTGCTCGTCCTCGGCCCGGCGCACCCGCTCGGCGGCGTAGAGGCCGGCCTCGATGCGCTTGGCGAGTTCGACCTCCTCTTCCGCGTTGAGGAGCGCGACCTTGCCGATCTGCTTCAAGTAGGCGCGGACCGAGTCGGCCGAGGCGGTGAGTTCGGCGTCCTTGCGGGCTTGCCGCAGGGCCTCCGACTCCTCCTCGTCCCAGACGAAGTCACCCTCGCCGGGCTTGGCCTCCTCCTCGGCGGGCTCCTCCTCGACCGGCTCGTCGATCAACTCGACGTCTTCGACCAGGTCTTCGGCATCAGGAGCGCCTTCGAGGTCTTCGGGGTCCTCGCCGTCCTTCTTCACCTTGCCGGGCGCGGCAGTGCCGGCCTTGGCGGCCGTCTTGCGCGGCGCCCGCGTGGCCGTCTTCCCCGCCGCGGCGGTCTTCGCCGCCGGCTTCTTGGCCGGGGCCTTCCTCGCCGAGGTGGCCTTGGGCGTCTCCTCGGCGTCAGCCTGAGCTGCCTGAGTCGTCTTCGCGGCTGCCACGTACGCCCTTTCACGACTGTCGATCAAGGCAAACCGAAGGGCGCGAACCTCGGTCGCCTGAGTACGGGGGATCCCCCGCCGGATCGTTCGTCAGCGGGGCACCGTTCCATTGTAACGACGAGAATCGCGTGCCGTTGCGCCGCGGCGTCCTCCGGAGCGGTCCGGCACGCGTTCTCGCAGGTGGAACGATGCGTAAATCAGTGGCGGAGACCCTGCGCGGCGGCTACCGCGGCCCCCACGATGCCCGCGTCGTTCTTCAACGCGGCGGCCACCACCTCGGTGCGCACCTCGAGCAGCGGGAGCCACTTCTCGGCCTTCTTGCTGACCCCGCCGCCCGCGATCACCAGGTCCGGCCAGATCAGGTCCTCCAGCACGTTGACGTACCGGGAGACGCGCGGCGTCCACTCCGCCCAGGTCAGGCCCTTGTCCTCCTTCACCGAGGCCGCGGCGCGCTTCTCCGCGTCGTGGCCGTCGACTTCGAGGTGGCCGAACTCGGTGTTCGGGATGAGCTTGCCGTCCTGGAACAGGGCGGTGCCGATGCCCGTGCCGAACGTCAGCAGGACCACCAGGCCGTCCCGGCCGACACCGGAGCCGAACCGCATCTCGGCGATACCGGCGGCGTCGGCGTCGTTCAGCACGACGATCTGGTCCTTCGGCCGGCCGAGGCGCTGGGAGAACAGTTCGGCGGCGTCCGTGCCGATCCACGCCTGGTCGACGTTTGCGGCGCTGTGCGCGATACCGTGCTTGACGACGCAGGGCAGCGTGACGCCCACGGGACCGTCCCAGTTGAACTTCTCGACGATCTCGGCGACCACGTCGGCGACCGCGTCCGGCGTCGAAGGCTGCGGCGTGATGATGCGCAGGCGCTCGCCGTCCAGTGCACCCGCCTCCAGGTCCACGAGCCCGCCCTTGATGCCGGAACCGCCGATGTCCACACCGAACCCGCGGGTCATGCCCATCCCCGTGGCCTTCCTACTCGATTCAGTAACCGTGGCCGCAGACATTAGCCTGCGGTTCTCCGATAGTCCCGTGAGAGTGACGCAGGAGGAACAGTTGCGTTTCGATCCGCGCTCATTGGTCGACACCGCCGTGCTCGTGGCCCGCGAGGCGGGCGAGTTGGCGGTCACCATGCGCGAAGCCGCCGTGACCGATGTCGACACCAAGAGCAGTGCCACGGACGTGGTGACGGCGGCCGACCGCGCGTCCGAGCAACTCGTCCGGCGGCGGCTCGCCGAACTGCGACCCGGTGAGCCGGTGATCGGGGAGGAAGAAGGCGGTACCGCCGCGGTCGAGGGGCTGACCTGGGTCGTCGACCCGATCGACGGGACGGTGAATTACCTGTACGGGATTCCGCACTACGCCGTGTCGATCGCCGCCCAGATCGACGGCGCGTCGGTGGCCGGCGCGGTCGTGGAACCGGTCAGCGGACGGGTGTGGACGGCGGCGCGCGGGGGTGGGGCGTGGCTGGACGGGCGGCGGCTCGCCGTGTCGGACGCCACCCGATTGGACTTGTCCCTTTTGGGTTACGGCTTCGCGTACCGGGCGGAGCGGCGGCAGCGTCAGGCGGAGGCGTGGGCCGGTCTGGCGACGCGGGTGCGTGACATGCGGCGGGCCGGTGCGGCGTCGTTGGACCTGTGCGCCGTGGCGGCCGGGCGGCTGGACGCGTACGCCGAGCACACGCTGGGTCGGTGGGACTGGGCGGCGGGGGCGTTGCTGGCCAGTGAGGCCGGTGCGGTCGTGCACCTGCCGGGGGAGGCGCCGGAACTGGGGGCGGACGCCACGTTCGCCGCCGCGCCGGGCATCGCCGACGCCCTGTTCACCGCCCTGGTCGAGTCCGGCTTCGGCAAGGTCTAACCCGCGAGTCGAACCCCCAGGTCCCGCGTGTCGAACCTCCAGACCCCGTGAGTCCTACGTTCAGAACGCGTGAGTCCTACGTTCAGAACGCGTGAGTCCTACGTTCCCGTACCCCGAATTCAACGCTCAGGACGGCTGGGGTCGGTCGCCCCGTGTTCTGAGCGTTGAACTCGGGTGTTCCGAACGTAGGACTCACGGGTCCTGAACGTAGGACTCACGGGGTCTGAGTGTTCGACACGCGGGACCTGAGCGTTCGACTCGCGCGGAATCACCCTGGTGGGGTCACCCGTGGCGGGGGTGAGTCGGCAGCGCGTCAGCAGCGTCAGCAGTGGACGTCGCGGGCGGCCTCGAGGTTGTCGGCGTTCAGGGACGGCGCGGTCGAGCCCTCGGCCGCCTGGCCACCCTGCTGCTCCGGCTGCTGCTCGGCCCACGCGGCCAGCTGGTCGAGCACCTTGCGGGCGTCGCTGTTCGGCTTCACCTCGCTGAACTTCTGGCCGATCGCCAGGTCCACCGTCGCGTCCTGCCGCTCGTCCCGCACCAGCTCGAGGCACGGCTCGATCAGGCTCAACGTCCGCGCGGCACCCGCACCGGGCGCCCCGAACCGGATCTGCCCGCGGCACGCCATGTCCTGCGCCGGGTACACCGGGTCGTTGCCCGGCTCGGCCGCCTGCTTCAACCCCAGCTCGACCAGCGTCGTCGCGACGAACCGCGCCTGGTTGCGCTGCGTGCTGGCGTTGAACACGCGGAACTGCACCTCGCCGACCGGCACCGGATCCGTCCGGTCCAGCGCGTTGTGCTCCAGCACCGTGCCCAGCGCGGGCTGCGGCCCGGCCGGTGGCGCGCCGGAAGCGACCGAGGGCGCCGAACCCGGCGTGTTGCACTTGATCGCGGCGTCCACGTCCCCAGCGTCCGCCAGCACGCGGTTCCACACCACTACCGACGTCACGGCGAGCACCAGGAACAGGACGAGCGCCGGCAACGGCCGTCGCTTCCGGTACCGCGACGACCCGCTGCTCCCCGTACCGGGTCCCACGTCCGTCGACCTCCCCTGGCCCAGTGCTGATGGTGATCAGGCTATGCCGCGCCCCGCCGCCCCGCGTCTCGGGCGGGTGTGTAGCGGGACGCAACCACCCGGTCGCGGACGGTCAACGCCCATGTCGGGCATCACAGCACGGGAGCACCGGGTGGGCAATGCCCACCCAAAGCCTATCGGGCCTGCGTGTGATGGGCGTGTCACCCGTCTGCTCAATTAGGGGGAACCCGCTGCACGGCCCCCCGATCAATGAGCTACCCTCTCGGCGCTCCGGGCACCTCCGGGCACCGGAAAGCGTCGACGTACAGGGGGTTGGCGCCCGGCCGCAAGAGCGAGACCTCCGTCACTGGGGACGGAGGGCACAAATTGGGGCGCTGGTGCGTTAACCAGCGACACGAACAGTCTCCGTAGACCGCAGGGGTGAAAGAAGCATGGCGACCGACTACGACGCACCGCGTCGCAGCGAGGCGGACGAACTCGCTGAGGACTCCCTAGAGGAGCTGAAGGCGCGGCGCAACGAAACGCAGTCCGGGGTCGTCGACATCGACGAGGACGCGACCGCCGAGAACTTCGAGCTGCCGGGCGCCGACCTGTCCGGCGAGGAGCTCACGTTCAAGGTCCTGCCGAAGCAGGCGGACGAGTTCACGTGCTCGAAGTGCTTCCTGGTGCACCACCGCAGCAGGCTGGCCGAAGAAGTCAACGGCCAGTACATCTGCCGCGACTGCGCCTGACGCACGATCGAGAGCACGACCCTCCAGCAGTGAGCACACGGCAGTAAGCACCACGGCACCACAGGCACCACCAGCAGTAGACACCAACGACCAGACCTGGGCGCTCACCCCCACCGCCGGGGTGGCGCCCTGGTCCCCGTCGCGAAAGTCACCCGGACCGACACTATCCCGGCCGACGCGGTCCGAACCGGCGCGAACCCGACCGGGTTTTCACCGATCACGCAGCACGGCCGCCAACTTCTCCGCCGAACGCACGCTGAACAGCCAGTACGGCGTCGGGTCCGCGGGGTCGTCGATCGCGACCCGCACCATCGGCCCCACCCACCCGCGGTGCGTCACGAACGCCATCGGGTCCAGGTTCGGCCCCATCGCCTTCCGCTTCGACTTCGAGTCGAACACCTCGACCTCGCCGAGCAGGTCCAGCGGCACGTGCGCCTGGCCGACCCGCAGCTCGCCGCCGGACACCTCGACCTTCACCGAACCCATCCGCACGATCAGCAGCACGGCCAGCGGCACCGTGATGACGTACGGCAGCCACGACCGCACGCCCGGGAACCCCATGTGGATCTCGGCCGCCAGCAACGCGGCCGCGGCCAACGGCAGCGGCCAGCCCCACCACGGGACGTACAGCCGCTCGCGGAACACGATGGGGGCGGTCACAGCACTCTCGCTCACACCACCAGGGTAGTCTCGCGCGCCGTGCCCAGCGTCGAGGTCCTCTTGTCCCGTCTCGATCCTGCCGTGCCAGTCCCGGCCTACGCCCGACCGGGTGATGCCGGCGCGGACCTGGTGACGACCACCGACGTGGTGATCGAACCGGGTGAACGCGCGGTGGTGGGGACCGGTGTCGCGATCGCGCTCCCCGAGGGCTATGCGGGATTCGTGCACCCGCGTTCGGGCCTGGCCGCGCGTGTCGGTCTGAGCGTGGTCAACACACCAGGCACGATCGACGCGGGCTACCGGGGTGAGATCAAGGTTTGTCTGGTGAACCACGACCTGCGCGAGGCCGTCGTGCTCACGCGCGGTGACCGGATCGCCCAGCTCGTGGTGCAAAAGGTGGAACACGCGGTGTTCCGCGAAGTCGAAGAGCTGCCCGACTCCGCACGCGGAGAGGGCGGCTACGGCTCTACAGGCGGGCACGACGTGCTCGCCCGGACGGAGGGGTGAAGGCGATGTTCGGAAAGCGCCGCAAGCGCGGTAGGCACTCCGCGAACCGGGGGACGGCGCAACCCGAGGTCGAGTTCGACGGTGTCGAGGAGGCCGAGGTGGGGCCGTTCGACGAGTCGCAGGCCCCGGACGACGGACTGACCCGGTTGGACCTGGGCTCGATCCGGCTGCCCGTGCCCGACGGCGCGCAGCTCCAGGTGGAGATGGACCCGGCGGGCGCGGTGCGGGCGGTGCACCTGCTGACGACCGTCGGCCAGCTCACCGTCAGCGCGTTCGCCGCGCCCAAGTCGGACCGGCTGTGGCCGGACGTCAGCAGCGAGATGATCGCCCAGTTCAAGTCCGACGGCTTCCGGATCCTGCGGGAGAACGGCGAGTGGGGCGAGGAGATCGCGGCCCGCAACAACGAGGTGCACCTGCGCGTAGTGGGCGTGGACGGCCACCGGTGGATGCTGCGCGGTATCGCCGCGGCGCCGACCGAGGAGCTGGGCCTGAAGGCGACCGAGGCGCTGTACGCGCTGGTCAGGGACACGATCGTGGTGCGCGGCGAGCAGGCGATGCCGGTGCGCACGCCGTTGCCGATCGAACTGCCCGAGGCCATCGCCAGGCACGTCCAGGCCCAAGGCCAACAGCAGGCCTAGGCATCGAGGTACGCGGTGAGCGTGGCGCGGCCCAGGGACTCCCGGTCCGCGCCCAACGCCGCCAGCGTCGTCGTGCGCAGCACGGCACGGGGAAGCGCCCCGACCCACTCCCGGGCGATACCCAACGGGTGAACGGGGTCGTCAGTGCAGGTGGCGACCCCCACTGGCACCGTCAGCCCGCCCAGTTCGGCCAACGTCGGCGAGGACGACCCGGCGGCCTCCCTCAGCACCTCCGCCAGTCGCGTCCCGTACCGGGGCCAGGCTCGCCGCAGCTCGGCGCCGAGCCACCCGTCCACCCCGGCGAGCGCGGCCTCGACCCCCGCCGACTCCACCACCGAGGCACTGGCCGACGCGGCCAAGGCAGCCGGTGCGCCGTCTGCGGCCCCGTGCCACGCCGGCAAGGCCACCAGGAGCCCCGCGCACCGCTCGGGATGCCGCACCGCCCACGCCGCCGCCACGTGCGCCCCCAGCGACACCCCGCCCACGACCAGCGGAGTCCCGTCCCAGGCGGCGTCCAACGCCTCCACGTGCTCCCGGACGCCCCGCGACGCGGGGGCGAGCAGCGACAACCCGGCCTCCGCCAGCGGACCCGCGAAGACCGACGCCACGAACACCTCGTCGGACGCGGTGCCGGGCAGCAGAACGGCGCGTGTCGATCTCATGACGCCAGATCCTCCCCCAGTCGGATACCCGACCGGGTGGACCCGGTTACGCTGGCTGTTGGACGGGCTTCGTCGTCGAGGCCCCGCGCATTCCAGGAGTCGGGGATGACTGGTACTGGGGGTGGCTACTGGCGCCGCCTCGTGCGTCGGCTTACCACCGACGTCAGCGAGTTGGACGCCGACGACCTGTCTCGAAAAGCCGAGGCCGTCGGGGCCATCCGCGCGTGCGACTGCGAGTCCGGTCAGGAGGTGACGGTGATGGGCAGGCTGCGCAGTGTCGAGCTTTGTCCGCGTGACGCCGCCGCCACGCTGGAGGCGGAGTTGTACGACGGCACCGAGGGCGTCACGCTGGTCTGGCTGGGTCGTCGCCGGATCGCGGGCATCGAGCCGGGCAGGACGATCAAGGCCAGAGGGCGGATAGCGGTGCGTGACGGCCGCAAGGTGCTCTACAACCCCTACTACGAGTTGCAGAACGCTTCATGACAAAAGTGGACGAGTCCGAGAAGCAGCCCACCATGCTGGAGCAGATGGGCGGCGTCAGCGGTCTCCTGTTCTCCTCGTTGCCCGTCGTGGTGTTCGTGCTGGTCAACGCGTTGGCCGGGCTCATGCCGGCGATCTGGAGCGCGCTGTCGTCGGCCGTGGTGATCGGCATCGTGCTGGCCATGCGCAAGGGCTCGGTGCAGCCGGCCGTCTCGGCGGTCTTCGGCGTCGGCATCGCCGCGTTCATCGCCTACCGCACCGGTGACGCCAAGGGCTTCTTCCTGTTCGGCATCTGGCAGAGCCTCGTCTACGGCGGCGTGTTCCTGGGCTCGATCCTGGTCAGATGGCCGCTCGCCGGCGTGATCTGGTCGGCCCTCAACGGCCAGGGCCAGTCGTGGCGGCAGGACAAGGCGAGCGTCCGCGACTACGACATCGCCACGCTCGTGTGGGCGCTCGTCTTCGGCGCCAGGTTCGTGGTGCAGCGTTGGCTGTACGACGAGGCGTCGGTCGGCTGGCTGGCCGCGGCGCGGTTGGCCATGGGCTACCCGCTGATGGCGGTGGCGCTGGTCGCCACCGTGTGGGCGGTCCGCCGTTCGGACAAGCGCTTGAAGGCCTCGCTCGCCCTCGCCGAGGAAGAGAACCGGGCCGCCGAGGAACGCCTCCGGGCACAGGCCGGGGCCGATCCGAACCTCGCCAAGCCGGACATCTACGAGCGGATGCTCGACGTTCCCGCCGAACACCGCCCGCAGCCCGCACGGGCCGACGAGCGGTAACAGACGAACTCACGCAGCAGGGGCCCCCGCCAGGGCCCCTGCTCCGTTTCGCGCCAAGTCCGGGCTAGTACCCCAGCGCCGAGCGGATCTCGTTCTCCACGGCGGCGGAGGCCACGAACAGCAGCTCGTCCCCGCCTTCCAGCGTGTCCTCGGGCGTCGGCACGATGACCCGGCCGCCGCGCAGGATCGTCACCAGCGCCGCGTCGCGGGGCAGCGCCAACCCGTTCACGGGCGAGCCGGCCAGCGGCGTGTCACCGGGAAGGGTGATCTCCACCAGGTTCGCCTGACCCTGGCGCAGCGTCATCAACCGCACCACGTCCCCGACCGTCACCGCCTCCTCGACCAGCGCCGACAGGATGCGCGGCGTGGACACGGCCACGTCCACGCCCCACGACTCGGTGAACAGCCATTCGTTGGCCGGGTCGTTCACCCGAGCCACCACGCGCTTCACCGCGAACTCGGTCTTCGCCAGCAGCGACACGACCAGGTTGACCTTGTCGTCACCGGTCGCCGCGATCACCACGTCGCACAGCTGCATCCCGGCGTCTTCCAACGACGACAGCTCGCACGCGTCGGCCTGCACCCACTCGGCCTGCTCCACGGTGTGCGGCTCGAAGTGGTTGCGGTCCCGCTCGATCAGCATCACCTGGTGCCCGTCGGACACCAGTTCGGCCGCGATGGACCGGCCCACCGCGCCGGCCCCAGCAATGGCGATACGCAACTCAGCTCTCCTCCGGCGCGTGAGCCGCAGCCGCGGCAACATCCGTCACGGTGCCGGACAGGGCGGCCACGTACACCTGGTCGTCGGCCTGGAGCACCGTCTTCAAGTCGGGCAGCACGCCGGTCCCGAACCGCATCACGAACGCTACCCGGCACCCGGTGGCCTCCTCCAGGTCGCGCACCGTGCGCCCGACCCAGTCCTCGTGCAGCTCAAGCGGCAGCACAGCCACCGTGCCGGACGGGTCGCGCCACGCGGTCGCCGTGCCCTCGGGCAGCAGCATCCGCAGGAACCGGTCGGTGGACCACGGCACGGTCGCCACGGTCGGGATGCCCAGCCGCTCGTACACCGCGGCGCGCTTCTCGTCGTAGATCCGGGCGACCACCGCCTCCACCCCGAACGTCTCCCGCGCCACCCGCGCCGAGATGATGTTGGAGTTGTCGCCGCTGGACACGGCCGCGAACGCGCCCGCCCGTTCGATACCGGCCTGGATCAGCACCTTCTGGTCGAAACCGTTGCCGACGACCTGCTGGCCGTGGAAGTCGGGGCCGAGTCTCCGGAACGACATCGCGTCCTTGTCGATCACCGAGACCTGGTGGTCCAGGCGCTCCAGCGCCCTGGCCAGGGACGAGCCCACCCGGCCACAGCCCATGATCACCACGTGCACGAAAGCCTCCCGAACGACGTCTGCGGAGAACCTACCCACGATTAGTCCGACCAGGGGACGCGACCCCTTACGCTTTCGACCCGTGTCCAAGCTCGCAACCGCGGCCAAGCGCCTCCTGGTCGGCAGGCCCTTCCGCAGCGATCGCCTCTCCCACACGTTGCTGCCCAAACGCATCGCGTTGCCGGTGTTCGCGTCCGACCCGATGTCGAGCGTGGCCTACGCGCCGGAGGAGATCCTGCTGACGCTGTCGGTCGCCGGTCTCTCGGCGTACGCCTTCAGCCCGTGGATCGGCCTGGTCGTCGTGGTCGTGATGCTCGCGGTGGTGGCTTCCTACCGGCAGAACGTGCACGCGTACCCCTCCGGGGGCGGTGACTACGAGGTCGCGACCGTCAACCACGGCCCACGCTGGGGCCTCACGGTCGCCAGCGCGCTGCTGGTCGACTACATCCTCACGGTAGCGGTGTCGATCTCCTCGGCGGCGGCGAACATCGGTTCGCTGGTGCCGTTCGTGGACACGCACAAGGTCCTGTTCTCGGTGACGGCGATCGTCATCCTCACCGCGATGAACCTCCGGGGCGTGCGCGAGTCGGGCGCCATGTTCGCCATCCCGACCTACGCGTTCGTCGCCGGCATCGTCGGCATGATCGTCTACGGCGCGGTCCGGGTGTTCCTGCTCGACGACGAGGTCCGCGCCGAGAGCTCGACCTTCACCCTGGCCGGCGAGCAGGGACACCTCGCCGGCGTGGGCCTGGCGTTCCTCGTGCTGCGCGCGTTCTCCTCCGGCAGCGCGGCGCTGACCGGCGTCGAGGCGATCAGCAACGGCGTGCCCGCGTTCCGCAAGCCGAAGTCGCGCAACGCGGCGACCACCCTGCTGCTGATGGGCGTCCTCGCCATCGTCATGTTCCTCGGCCTGATCTTCCTGGCCCGGGTGACCGGCGTGGTGGTGGCGGAGGACCCGGCGCACCAGCTCGTCGGCGCGCCCGAGGGCTACCAGCAGAAGACGCTCGTCGCCCAGCTGGCCGGCGCCGTGTTCGGCGGCTTCTCGCCCGCGATCTACTACGTCATCTTCTTCACCGGCCTGATCCTGGTGCTCGCCGCGAACACCGCGTTCAACGGCTTCCCGGTGCTCGGCTCGATCCTCGCCCAGGACCGCTACCTGCCCCGCCAGCTGCACACCCGCGGCGACCGGCTGGCGTTCAGCAACGGCATCGTCTTCCTCGCGCTCGCGGCGATCGTGCTGGTCGTCGCGTTCGACGCGGAGGTCACCAAGCTCATCCAGCTCTACATCGTCGGCGTCTTCGTGTCGTTCGTGCTCAGCCAGAGCGGCATGATCCGGCACTGGAACCGGCTGCTGGCCTCCGAGACCGACCCCACCGCACGCCGCCGGATGCGCCGCTCGCAGGCGATCAACAGCTTCGGCCTGTTCATGACGAGCGCCGTGCTGATCATCGTGCTGATCACCAAGTTCCTGAACGGCGCGTGGATCGCCATCGCCGCGATGGCCGCCATCTACGGTCTGATGACCGCCATCCGCCGGCACTACGACCGCGTCGCCGAGGAGCTGCGCCAGCAGGAGCAGAACAAGGAGCAGCAGAAGCTGCTGCCCGCCCGCAACCACGCCATGGTGCTCGTCTCCAAGCTGCACATGCCCACCCTGCGGGCCATGGCGTACGCCAAGGCCACCCGACCGGACATCCTGGAGGCGGTGACCGTCAACGTGGACGACATGGACACCCGCCGGCTCGTGCAAGCGTGGGGGAAGGAGAACTTCAAGGTGCCGCTGAAGGTGATCGAGTCCCCGTACCGGGAGATCACCAGGCCGGTCCTGGAGTACGTCAAACGGGTCCGCACGGACAACCCGCGCGACGTGGTGACGGTGTTCATCCCGGAGTACGTGGTCGGTCACTGGTGGGAGCAGTTCCTGCACAACCAGAGCGCGCTGAGGCTGAAGGGCAGGCTGCTGTTCCAGCCGGGCGTGATGGTGACGAGCGTGCCCTGGCAGCTGGCGTCATCCTCGAAGGTGACCGACAAAGACGACGTCGTCGCGCCCGGCGCCATCCGGCGTGGTCTGGACAAGCGTGGCCAAGAGGATCAGAGGAACGGCAAGTGACGGCGACCTGGAAGCAGCGGCTCATCGAGGTGGAGGTCGGCGCGGTGGCCCACGGCGGGCACTGCGTCGCCCGGCACGAGGGCCGCGTCGTCTTCGTCCGGCACGCGCTGCCCGGCGAACGGGTGGTCGTCCGGATCACCGAGGACACCGGCGGCTCGTTCTGCCGCGGTGACGCCGTCGAGGTGCTGGAGGCGTCACCGGACCGGGTCCAGGCGCCGTGCCCGTACGCCGGGCCGGGCCTGTGCGGCGGCTGCGACTGGCAGCACGCGTCGTGGCAGGCGCAGCGCGAGCTGAAGGCCGCCGTGGTCAGCGAGCAGCTGCACCGGCTGGCCAAGCTCGACTGGGAGGTCATCGTCGAGGACCTGCCCGGCGGGCCGGAGGACTGGCGCACCCGGATGCGGATGGCCGTCGGCCGGGACGGTCGCGCCGGGTTCCGCGCCCACCGCAGCCACGAGGTCATCGCGGTGGACGACTGCGTCATCGCCGCGCCGGACGCGCTGAAGGACGTCGTCGACCGCACGTGGCCGCCGAAGTCCGAGCTCGTCATCACCCGGGACGCGGGCGCGCAGGTCCACCTGACCGAGATCGGCCCGCCGGTCGTGCGCCGCGGCCGTCCCGTGCCCGGACCGTCCCAGCGCCGCGCCGGCAGCGGCACGGCCACCGAACTCGCCGCCGGCCGGACGTGGAACCTCCGCTCCGACGGGTTCTGGCAGGTCCACCCGGCCGCCGCGGACACGTTCGCGGGCGTCGTCCGGGACTGGGCGGACTGCCAGCCCGGCGAACGGGCCTGGGACCTGTACGGCGGCGTGGGCCTGTTCGCGTCCGTGCTGGCCGAGCAGGTCGGCGTCTCCGGATCCGTCGCGGTGGTCGAGTCGTCGTTCGGCGCGGTCGAGGACGGCAAGCTCAACCTGTCCGACCAACCGCAGGTCAGCTGGTACGTGGGCCGCACCGAGACGGTGCTGGAGACACCCGACTTCACCGACCTGCCGCCGGACGTCGTCGTGCTCGACCCGCCGCGCAAGGGCGCGGGCAAGGTCGTGGTGACCGCCATCGCACGAAGTAGACCCGCTCGTGTGGTGTACGTCGCGTGCGACCCGGCCGCCCTGGCCCGCGACATCGCCGCCTTCGCCCATCAGGGCTATGAATTGGCCCAGCTCAGGGCGTTCGACGCGTTTCCGATGACTCATCACGTCGAGTGCATTGCGCTGCTGAAGCCCGTTCGCTGAGCGCCGTCTCAGTCCTCCGTCCGTAGACTGACCGGGCAATCGGGGAGCCGACCACAGGGCGAGGTGGAGCGCAGTGACGCTGCTGGAATCCGTGCACGGACCGGCGGATCTGAAACGGCTGGGTGCCGACGACCTGGTGCGGCTCGCGGCCGAGATCCGGCGGTTCCTGGTCGACAAGGTCTCCCGGACCGGCGGGCACCTCGGGCCCAACCTCGGTGTCGTCGAGCTGACCATCGCGGTGCACCGGGTCTTCGACTCGCCGCAGGACTCGGTCGTGTTCGACACCGGGCACCAGAGCTACGTCCACAAGATCCTCACCGGTCGCCGTGACGGGTTCGACACGCTGCGCCAGAAGGGCGGCCTGTCCGGCTACCCGTCGCGGTCGGAGAGCGAGCACGACATCGAGGAGAACAGCCACGCCTCGACCGCGCTCTCCTACGCCGACGGCCTGGCCAAGGCCTACCAGCTCGGCGGCGAGCGCAGGCACGTCGTCGCGGTCGTCGGCGACGGCGCGCTGACCGGCGGCATGTGCTGGGAAGCCCTGAACAACATCGCCGCGGGCGTCGACCGCTCCGTGGTGATCGTGGTCAACGACAACGGCCGTTCGTACTCGCCCACCATCGGCGGCCTGGCCGACCACCTGTCCTCCCTGCGCCTCCAGCCCGGCTACGAACGCGCCCTGGAGCGCGGCAAGAACGCCCTCCAGGGCACCCCGATCGTCGGCAAGCCCGTCTACGCGGCCCTGCACGCGGCCAAGCGCGGCATCAAGGACGCGCTCAGCCCGCAGGCCATGTTCGAGGACCTCGGCCTGAAGTACATCGGCCCGGTCGACGGCCACGACAACGCGGTGCTGGAGTCGGCGCTGCGGCGGGCCAAGTCGTTCGGCGGACCGGTCATCGTGCACACCGTGACCCGCAAGGGCAACGGCTTCGCGCCGGCCGAGAACCACGAGGCCGACCAGATGCACGCCACCGGCGTCATCGACCCGATCACCGGCGAGAACATCGGCCCGTCCAAGCGCACGTGGACCCACGTGTTCGCGGAGGAGCTGGCGACCCTGGGCGGCGAGCGGCCGGACCTGGTCGCCATCACCGCCGCCATGCGCGGCCCGACAGGCCTGGACAAGTTCGCCGGCCTCTACCCGGACCGCTGCTTCGACGTGGGTATCGCCGAGCAGCACGCCATGACGTCCGCCGCGGGCCTCGCCATGGGCGGGATGCACCCGGTGGTGGCGATCTACGCGACGTTCCTCAACCGGGCGTTCGACCAGCTGCTGATGGACGTCGCCATGCACAAGCAGGGCGTCACCGTCGTCCTGGACCGAGCGGGCATCACCGGCCCCGACGGAGCGTCCCACCACGGCATGTGGGACATGTCCATCTGCGGGCTGGTCCCCGGCATCCACGTCGCCGCGCCCCGTGACGCCGCCACGCTCCGCGAGGAGTTGCGCGAGGCCGTCCGGATCTCCGACGCGCCGTCCGTGGTCCGCTACCCGAAGGCCTCCGTAGGCCCCGACCTGCCCGCTGTCGAGCGCGTGGGCAAGGTCGACGTCCTCCAACGCTCCGGCGACGACGTCCTGCTCGTGACGGTCGGCGCCTTCGGCTCCCTCGGCCTGGCAGCCGCCCAGCGCCTGGCAGACCAGGGCATCGGCGTAACCGTGGTAGACCCCCGCTGGGTCTTCCCGATCTCCGCCGACCTGGTCCAGATGGCCGCCAACCACCGCCTGGTCGTGACCGTCGAGGACGGCGGCCGCCACGGCGGCTTCGGCTGGACACTGGCCGCCGCACTGCGCGACGCCTCCGTAGACGTCCCCCTCCGCGACCTGGGCATCCCCCAGGCGTTCCAGGAGCACGGCGAACGGGGCGAGGTCCTAGCCGACTGCGGCCTGACCGCCCAGGACGTGGCCCGCCGCATCACCGAATGGGTAGCAGCCGACCTACCGACCCCAACCCCCGCAACCGCCAAGAACTAACCCCCACTACCGCGACCCCGGCCGATCACGCCGGTGCCCGGTCTCCGCGAGCCACGTGCTCCCGACCGGCGCCGCCCGACCGGGGTCGCGGTGTGCGTGGACGAGGAGGGCGGGGTCGCGGCACGCGCTCATGCCGTCGGAACGCGGTTGTCATGCCGACTGAGCTCCGCCACGCCGCCCTGACCGAGCTGATGACCCGCGCGGAGGCGAGGGCGGCCCTGGAACGCGCCCGCGGCGAGACGGCCGCGCTCCGCTCGCTCCTCAACGTCACCCGCCTGGCCGAGACCCGTCCGGCCCTGCCGGAACTGCGCGGGCGGTTACCGGCCGCGACGCCACAGCGCGTAGAGACTCGCCGCCACGGCGTCGACGGCGATCAGGGCCTCCAAGCCCGCGACGAGGTGGACGGTGGCCGAGAGGAGCACAAACGAGATCAGCGCGACCAGGTCGACGAGGCGGTCGCGCGACGGGTCCACCGGCGTCCGGCGGCGTTCAGGCGAAGTCATGGACACAGTTGACCATGTGCGATTGAATGGCCACGGCACATTGAACGACATCAAACGCACCTGAACGGTTTCATCCGATTGACATGCGTTTATGGCTGTTCGATGCCGTTCATCGACGTTCAATCGGAGACCGAGGTTCGCTCGTGTACGTCAGCGCAGTAGACCCTGACCTGCTACGCGGTTTCGCCGCCGAACTGAAGGCGTTCCACATCGCCTCCGGCGAGCCCAGCTACGCCGTCCTCAGCCGGCTCGCGGACAAGCACGGCGAATCGCTGTCGCCGGCGAGCATCAGCGACCTCCTCGCCGGCAGGCGCCTGACCAGCTCCACCATCGCGCTGGCCTTCGTGCGCAACGTGCTGAGGTACCGGGGCAACCACGATGACACCGCGCACGAGGCGGAAGTCGACCGCTGGTTGGAGCGTTGGACCCGGGTGCGCAACTCGACCAACCCTGCATCGCTGGCCGGCGACGCTGCGGCCGGCCCGACCGCAGCGACCCCACCGCTACCGGTTGAGCTGGACTTCACGTCGATCGAAGAATCGACCGTGACGAGGCACCGGAGGCGCCCGCCCATCGCCGCGCTGTTGCCGCCCGGCGTTCGGATCTTCCACGCGATGTTGGACGAGGCGCTCAGCGCCAAGGACCCGCGCGGGCGACGGTGGTCGGAGGCGAAGTGGGGGTGCTACGCGTTCTACGACTTCGACGGAGAACCCATCTACGTCGGGCAGACGAACGAAGGCCTGCGCGTCCGCGTCCGGCGGCACCTCTCCAACCAGCGCACCGACGCGGTGGCCATGCGCGTTCTCGACGTCATGGAGGTCGCCGAGCTCGAACTGTGGCCGCTGTGGGAATTGGAGGACGCCGGCCGGCCGGACCACCGCGAGGCGCAGAAGCTGCTCGGCCGCGTCGAGTGCACGGTCTACCGGAACGCGCTGGAGCAGAACTCGATCGGCATGTTGCTCAACACGCACATCCCGCCGTCGAGCGAGCCCGTGACATTGCCGGAGTCCGCGAGGTTCCCCCTGGTGGACCCCACCGTGCGGGAGATGCGGGGCGCGCCTGACGTCCGCATCGCCCGGTGCGCCGAAACCCTGGCACGCCTGGCCGGCGTGGTGGCCGAGCGCGGCGGCGTCAGCGCCAGTCTGCGCCGGGTGATGGTGGTACAGGCGGCCCGCCTTACCCGCCTCACCGCGGCACGCCACGCCTACGCGGCCGGGGAGCTCCCGCCTGAGCCGAATCTCGTCGACATCGGTTACCTGCGTGCCGCCGGCCGGGACTAGGCCGACACCCAGCCGGGCCCCGTCACAAGGGCCACCGGCCGGTATGCCCGTGACGGGGGTCGACAGCTTCACGCTAAGCAGCCTCTCAGGGATCTGTGGCACCGTTGTCGTGTGCGGATCCTGGTAGTCGAGGACGAGGTGCCGTTGGCCGACGCGATCGCGCGTGGCCTGCGGCGCGAAGGTATGGCGGTCGACGTCGCGTACGACGGCGAGTCCGGCCACGAGAAGTCGACCGTGACCCGGTACGACGTGGTCGTTCTCGACCGCGATCTACCCGGCATGTCCGGCGACGAACTGTGCAAGGAGATCCTCAGCTCCGGCGCCCTGACCAGGGTCATGATGCTCACGGCCAGCGCCGGCATCGACGACCGGGTCGCGGGCCTGTCCCTCGGCGCCGACGACTACCTGGCCAAACCCTTCGCGTTCCCGGAGCTGGTCGCCCGCGTCCGCGCCCTCGCCCGCCGCGCCACCCCGGCCACCCCACCGCTGCTCACCGCCCGCGACGTCGAACTCGACCCGGCCCGCCGCACGGTCCGCCGCGCCGGCCAACCCGTCGAGCTGACCCGCAAGGAATTCGGCGTGCTGGAAGTGCTGCTCGCAGCCAAGGGATCGGTCGTCTCCAGCGAAGAGCTGCTGGAACGCGTCTGGGACGAGAACGCCGACCCGTTCACCACCACCGTCCGGGTCACCGTCATGACGTTGCGCAAGAAGCTCGGCGAGCCGGGCATCATCGACACGGTGGTCGGCTCCGGCTACCGCGTACCCACGGCCGGTGTCCCCGAAGTAGGCCCACGCTGAACTCAGAGCTGGCCGGCAGGCGCGGACCGGGGCTGCGGACGCGGCTGACGCTCCTCGCGACGGGCCTGGTCGCGTTCGTCAGCGGCCTGCTGCTCCTGCTCGGCTGGCTCCTGGTCGGCCGCGTCATCGCCTCGTCACCCCGCTTCGCCGAAGGCAGCACCGTCATCGTCGACGGACGCGAGGTCGACGCCGGCGCGCTGATGGACCTGCTCGGCGAACAGGCCCGGGACGACGTGCTGCGGTCCGGCTCCGTCGCCTTCCTCTGTGTCGTGGCCGCCGCAGCCCTGCTCGCCTGGACCCTCACCGGCCGCGTCCTCCAACCGGTGCACGACGTCACCGACGCGGCCCGCCGCCTCTCCGCCGAATCACTGGGGGAGAGGCTGCGCCTGGAAGGCCCGCGCGACGAGGTCGCCGAGCTGGCCGACACGTTCGACGAAATGCTCGACCGGTTGCAGGCGGCGTTCGAATCGCAACGGCGGTTCGTCGCCAACGCCTCCCATGAGCTGCGCACACCGTTGGCCGTGGTCCGCACGGAGCTGGACGTGACGCTCGCCGACCCGGACGCCGACGTCGAGGAGCTGCGACGCATGGCGGGCGTGGTGCGTGCCGCCACGGAACGGGCGGAGCAGCTGGTCAGCGCGTTGTTGCTGCTCGCGCGCACGGACGGGCTAGGGCTGGCGGTGCGCGAGCCGGTGGACCTGAACGCGGTGGTCGAGTCGGCGTGGAAGGCCGCGCGGCCGGAGGCGGAGGACCGTCAGCTGCGGGTGTCGTTCCTGACGGCGCCGGCGCCCGCCGTCGGCGACCCGGCGTTGTTGGAACGGATCGCCGGGAACCTGCTGGAGAACGCCGTGCGCCACAACCTCCCTGGTGGGTGGATCGAAGTGCGCACTGAAGGCGGCCCCGAGTGGACGCTGCTGCGGGTGTCGTCGTCCGGGCCCGTCATCGCGCCGGACCGGGTGGAAGAGCTGTTCGAGCCGTTCCGACGGGGTGGCACCGACCGGACCGCGCGCACGGGCACCGGGCTCGGGCTGTCCATCGTGCGGGCCGCTGTCGCAGCTCACGAGGGTCAGGTGCACGCCACGGCGGTGCCCGGCGGGGGTCTGTCGGTGGCCGTGCACCTGCCGTCGGCGCCGCACGGAAAACTCGCGTGAGTGGTCCCGATCACACATGATCCGGATCTGGGCCCTTCGCACGTACTCCCACCTGCGGAGACAGGGCTCCAGACCCCCGATTTGTCTCCGCGTTGGGCGGGGTGTAACTTTCTCCATGTCAGCGCGGAACGGGCCGGAGAGAGACCGGAACGGAGCGCGGCGAACATAGAAGCCCCGGATCGAATCACTGAATGTGATGAGTGACGGTGTGCGCGTGTTCTTTGAGAACTCAACAGCGTGCCGAATAGCCAGTAAATTTATGAACCTCTGTCAAGAGGTTTCCTTTGAGATTGTTACTGGACAACTGACATTAATGTCAGTGTTGTTCGGAGCGATCAAACATTCCTTATTGGAGAGTTTGATCCTGGCTCAGGACGAACGCTGGCGGCGTGCTTAACACATGCAAGTCGAGCGGTAAGGCCCTTCGGGGTACACGAGCGGCGAACGGGTGAGTAACACGTGGGTAACCTGCCCTGTACTCTGGGATAAGCCTGGGAAACTAGGTCTAATACCGGATATGACCTGCCTCCGCATGGTGGTGGGTGGAAAGTTCCGGCGGTACAGGATGGACCCGCGGCCTATCAGCTTGTTGGTGGGGTAATGGCCTACCAAGGCGACGACGGGTAGCCGGCCTGAGAGGGTGACCGGCCACACTGGGACTGAGACACGGCCCAGACTCCTACGGGAGGCAGCAGTGGGGAATATTGCACAATGGGCGAAAGCCTGATGCAGCGACGCCGCGTGAGGGATGACGGCCTTCGGGTTGTAAACCTCTTTCAGCGGGGACGAAGGGCAACTGACGGTACCCGCAGAAGAAGCACCGGCTAACTACGTGCCAGCAGCCGCGGTAATACGTAGGGTGCGAGCGTTGTCCGGAATTATTGGGCGTAAAGAGCTCGTAGGCGGTTTGTTGCGTCGGCTGTGAAAACTTCACGCTTAACGTGGAGCCTGCAGTCGATACGGGCAGACTTGAGTTCGGCAGGGGAGACTGGAATTCCTGGTGTAGCGGTGAAATGCGCAGATATCAGGAGGAACACCGGTGGCGAAGGCGGGTCTCTGGGCCGATACTGACGCTGAGGAGCGAAAGCGTGGGGAGCGAACAGGATTAGATACCCTGGTAGTCCACGCCGTAAACGGTGGGTGCTAGGTGTGGGGGACTTCCACGTCCTCCGTGCCGCAGCTAACGCATTAAGCACCCCGCCTGGGGAGTACGGCCGCAAGGCTAAAACTCAAAGGAATTGACGGGGGCCCGCACAAGCGGCGGAGCATGTGGATTAATTCGATGCAACGCGAAGAACCTTACCTGGGCTTGACATGCACTGGAAAGCCGTAGAGATACGGCCCCCCTTGTGGCCGGTGTACAGGTGGTGCATGGCTGTCGTCAGCTCGTGTCGTGAGATGTTGGGTTAAGTCCCGCAACGAGCGCAACCCTCGTTCCATGTTGCCAGCGCGTAATGGCGGGGACTCATGGGAGACTGCCGGGGTCAACTCGGAGGAAGGTGGGGATGACGTCAAGTCATCATGCCCCTTATGTCCAGGGCTTCACACATGCTACAATGGCCGGTACAGAGGGCTGCTAAGCCGTGAGGTGGAGCGAATCCCACAAAGCCGGTCTCAGTTCGGATCGGGGTCTGCAACTCGACCCCGTGAAGTCGGAGTCGCTAGTAATCGCAGATCAGCAACGCTGCGGTGAATACGTTCCCGGGCCTTGTACACACCGCCCGTCACGTCACGAAAGTCGGTAACACCCGAAGCCCGTGGCCCAACCCGTAAGGGGGGGAGCGGTCGAAGGTGGGACTGGCGATTGGGACGAAGTCGTAACAAGGTAGCCGTACCGGAAGGTGCGGCTGGATCACCTCCTTTCTAAGGAGCATTCCTCACCGGTTCTCTTTCGAGAGGGCCTGTGGAGAGCCTCGCGATCGGCGAATGATCGATCGGTGGTTGCTCAATGATGTGGATGCTGGCTATATACAGAATCCTGGGTTGTTTGGAGAGTTAGTACGGTTCCTTCGGGAACATGGAAGGGTCTCCAGAGGGTTCGAGACTTCTGTTCGGCACGCTGTTGGGTCCTGAGGGAACACGCAAGTGTTTTGCTCAGCGAGGAAGCGACAGGACGGTCTCCGTCCGCGAACCGCCAGCTCCGGTTGGCAGGCGTGGGCATCGTGGGATGGTGTCTGGTTGTTCTTTGAGAACTGCACAGTGGATGCGAGCATCTTTGTGGCAAGTTATTAAGGGCACACGGTGGATGCCTTGGCACCAGGAGCCGATGAAGGACGTAGGAGACTGCGAAAAGCCTTGGGGAGCTGTCAACCGAGCTGAGATCCAAGGGTATCCGAATGGGGAAACCCGGCCCCAGTCATGTGGGGTCACCCACGCCTGAACACATAGGGCGTGTGGAGGGAACGCGGGGAAGTGAAACATCTCAGTACCCGCAGGAAGAGAAAACAACCGTGATTCCGTGAGTAGTGGCGAGCGAAAGCGGAAGAGGCTAAACCGTATTCGTGTGATACCCGGCAGGGGTTGCGTGTACGGGGTCGTGGGACCTGTTCGTCAGTTCTGCCGAGCTGACAAGAAGTCATAAAACGGTGTCGTTAGCGGAACGCGTCTGGAAAGCGTGGCCGTAGAGGGTGAAAGTCCCGTACGCGAAAACTCACCGTCTTCTTACAGTGTTCCCAAGTAGCAGCGTACTCGTGAAATTCGCTGTGAATCTGGCGGGACCACCCGCTAAGCCTAAATACTACCTGGTGACCGATAGCGGACTAGTACCGTGAGGGAAAGGTGAAAAGTACCCCGGGAGGGGAGTGAAATAGTACCTGAAACCGTGTGCCTACAATCCGTCGGAGCCTTTAGGGGTGACGGCGTGCCTTTTGAAGAATGAGCCTGCGAGTTAGTGCTGCGTGGCGAGGTTAACCCGTGTGGGGTAGCCGTAGCGAAAGCGAGTCCGAATAGGGCGTTTGAGTCGCGTGGTCTAGACCCGAAGCGGAGTGATCTAGCCATGGCCAGGGTGAAGCGTGGGTAAGACTACGTGGAGGCCCGAACCCACCAGGGTTGAAAACCTGGGGGATGAGCTGTGGTTAGGGGTGAAAGGCCAATCAAACTCCGTGATAGCTGGTTCTCCCCGAAATGCATTTAGGTGCAGCGTCGTGTGTTTCGTGCCGGAGGTAGAGCACTGGATGGTCTAGGGGGCCCACAAGCTTACCGAAATCAACCAAACTCCGAATGCCGGTACGTGAGAGCGCGGCAGTGAGACTGCGGGGGATAAGCTTCGTAGTCGAGAGGGAAACAGCCCAGAACGCCGGCTAAGGCCCCTAAGTGTGTGCTAAGTGGGAAAGGATGTGGGGTCGCCCAGACAACCAGGAGGTTGGCTTAGAAGCAGCCACCCTTTAAAGAGTGCGTAATAGCTCACTGGTCAAGTGGTCCTGCGCCGACAATGTAGCGGGGCTCAAGCACACCGCCGAAGCCGTGTCATTTCAGTGTAACGCTGGGATGGGTAGGGGAGCGTCGTTCAGCCATTGAAGCGCCGGAGTGATCCAGGTGTGGAGGCTGGACGAGTGAGAATGCAGGCATGAGTAGCGAAAGACGAGTGAGAAACTCGTCCGCCGGATGACCAAGGGTTCCTGGGCCAGGCTAATCCGCCCAGGGTAAGTCGGGACCTAAGGCGAGGCCGACAGGCGTAGTCGATGGACAACGGGTTGATATTCCCGTACCCGTGTGAACGCGCCCATGGCGAACCTTGTGATACTAACCGCCCGAAGCCCGGGGGTTGTCTTCGGATGACCTTCGACGTGGAGCGCGGGACCTGAACTTGTAGTAGTCAAGCGATGGGGTGACGCAGGAGGGTAGCTCCGCCAGTGAGTGGTAGTACTGGTGTAAGCGTGTAGGCCGTAGCATAGGCAAATCCGTGCTGCATTAAGGCTGAGACGTGATGCATAGCCGATTGAGGCGAAGTAGAGTGATCCCATGCTGCCGAGAAAAGCCTCTAGTGAGTGTTCATGCGGCCCGTACCCCAAACCGACACAGGTGGTCAGGTAGAGAATACCGAGGCGATCGGGCGAACTGTGGTTAAGGAACTCGGCAAAATGCCCCCGTAACTTCGGGAGAAGGGGGGCCGAGGGATTTGAAGCCCCTTGCGGGCTAGGATTTTTCGGCCGCAGAGACCAGCGAGAAGCGACTGTTTACTAAAAACACAGGTCCGTGCGAAGTCGCAAGACGATGTATACGGACTGACGCCTGCCCGGTGCTGGAACGTTAAGGGGACCGGTTAGTCTTTCGGGGCGAAGCTGAGAACTTAAGCGCCAGTAAACGGCGGTGGTAACTATAACCATCCTAAGGTAGCGAAATTCCTTGTCGGGTAAGTTCCGACCTGCACGAATGGCGTAACGACTTCTCGACTGTCTCAACCACAGGCCCGGCGAAATTGCATTACGAGTAAAGATGCTCGTTACGCGCGGCAGGACGGAAAGACCCCGGGACCTTTACTATAGCTTGGTATTGGTGTTCGGTTCGGCTTGTGTAGGATAGGTGGGAGACTGTGAAGCGCTGACGCCAGTCAGTGTGGAGTCGTCGTTGAAATACCACTCTGGTCGTACTGGATGTCTAACCTCGGTCCGTGATCCGGATCAGGGACAGTGCCTGGTGGGTAGTTTAACTGGGGCGGTTGCCTCCCAAAGGGTAACGGAGGCGCTCAAAGGTTCCCTCAGCCTGGTTGGCAATCAGGTGTCGAGTGCAAGTGCACAAGGGAGCTTGACTGTGAGACCGACAGGTCGAGCAGGGACGAAAGTCGGAACTAGTGATCCGGCCATGGCTTGTGGAAGCGTGGTCGCTCAACGGATAAAAGGTACCCCGGGGATAACAGGCTGATCTTGCCCAAGAGTCCATATCGACGGCATGGTTTGGCACCTCGATGTCGGCTCGTCGCATCCTGGGGCTGGAGTAGGTCCCAAGGGTTGGGCTGTTCGCCCATTAAAGCGGTACGCGAGCTGGGTTTAGAACGTCGTGAGACAGTTCGGTCCCTATCCGCCGCGCGCGTAGGATACTTGCGGAAGGCTGTCCCTAGTACGAGAGGACCGGGACGGACGGACCTCTGGTGTGCCAGTTGTCCTGCCAAGGGCATTGCTGGTTGGCTACGTTCGGAAGGGATAACCGCTGAAAGCATCTAAGCGGGAAGCCTGTTCCTAGATGAGGTATCCCACCCCTTTGTGGGTTAAGGCCCCCAACAGACCATTGGGTTGATAGGCCGGAGATGGAAGGTCGGTAACGGCTGGAGTTGACCGGTACTAATAGGCCGAGGACTTGTCATGAAGACGCTACGCATCCACTGTGCGGTTCTGAAAGAACCGAACCGGACCACCAGGTCCACCACGACGATTGTTGTCGGCGGTGGGTCGGGTGCCTACGGGTTGGTAATTTCATAGTGTTTCGGTGGTCATAGCGGTTGGGGAACACCCGGTCCCATTCCGAACCCGGTAGTTAAGCCTTCCAGCGCCGATGGTACTGCACTCGTGAGGGTGTGGGAGAGTAGGACGCCGCCGAACATACTTCGCCTTCAGGGGCACTCGTCAACGCGAGTGCCCCTGAAGGCTTTTTTGCGTTCCAGTAGAAATTCCAGGCGACGAGGAACCGTCACGTTCCGCTGCCTTGGCCGCTGTCCGGGCGACGCACCTGGCGCGAGCGGGTGATCTGCGGCTTTGTCCCCTTGATCCGTCCTTACCGTAGCGCCATGAGCAACGGTGAGTGGGTGGGGGAGGCTTCGGTGCCGTGGCGAGCACGAAGACGAAGAGGCAGACACAACCGTGGCCACCTCCCGCCGTCACCTGCGCCGATGTGGGCGCCGGCCCTGCTTGGCCTGGTCGTCCTCATAGCGCTGGTCCTGTTCTTGCTGACCTACGTCTGACGTCGGCTCATTCGACGGGCTTCAGGTCGCCGGTGGGGAAACGCCGTTCGTTCCGCTCGATCTTGGCGAACGCGGCTTCGATCAGGTCCACGTCGAGCTTGTCGGCCAGCCGCACCAGGTAGTGCATGACATCGGCGAGCTCGTCACGCACGTTCCAGGCCAACTCGGGGTCGTCCATCGCGTGCGCGGCCTCCTCCGGCGTGAGCCACTGGAACAGGTCGGTCAATTCGCCGACCTCCCCGGACAACGCCATCACGAGGTTCTTCGGGGTGTGGTACTCGTCCCAGTCACGCGCCGCGGCGAACCGGCGCAGGGCGTCCCGCAGGTCTTCCAGGTTCATGCCCGCAGAGCTACCACACGGTGGTCGCTGGGCCGAACGCCGCGTACCCGTTTGAACGCCGTGCTGAACGCGAACCCGTCGGCGTAACCGACCGCCCGTGCCACGGAGCCGATGGTCGCGTCCGGTTGGGTGAGCAGGTCGGCGGCGACATCCATCCGCCACTCGGTCAGGTAGGTCAACGGCGGCACGCCCACCAGCGTCGTGAACCGCCGGGCCAGCGCCGCCCGTGACACCCCAGCGCGCGCTGCGAGTTCGGCAACGGTCCAAGCGTGCTCTGGTTCGTCATGCATCGCACGGAGAGCGGGGCCGACGATCTCGTCACCCAACGCCCGGTACCACGCGGGCGTGTTGCTGTCGGGCCGGTCGAACCACTCGCGCAACACGTAGACGAGCAGCAGGTCCAGGAGCCGGTCGAGGATGACGTCCTGCCCGGCCTGGTTCTTGGGGATCTCCGTGGCCAGGACGTCCAGCGTGGGGCAGTGCTCGTCCCCGCACGGCACGACGAACGTCCTCGGCAGGGCGTTGAGCAGCCGGTCGGACACGCCGCGCTCGACCGCGAAGCTGCCGGTGACCACCATCGAGTCCGCGTCGGCGCCGAAGCCGTACGTGCGGGTGCCGACGAGCCACTGCTCGCAGTCCGGTCCGTCCAGGTCGATCTGCGGCGGCGTGGACGGGTCGTCGGCCAGCACGAACCTCATCGGTCCGCGGATGATGCCGAAGTCACCCGGTCGCATGAGGAAGCTGGCGCCGTCCTCGGTGAGCAGCCAGGTGTGGCCGCGGACGGGGGTGACGAGGGTGAGCGACGCCGTCGCCGTGTACGCCAGCGACCACGGCGGTGAGGCGAACGAGCGGCACAGGTCGGCGCGCTGCGCGTGCACGCCGCGCAGGAGAGTCGTGAGAGCGTCCACGTAGACGATTGAACATGCATCGCGGACGGTGAGCCATGTTCCGTCCAGCCCGATCTTGATTGTCTGGTGGCATGACAATCCTGGTTATCGGAGCAACCGGCAAGACCGGCCGCCGCGTCACGTCCGCCCTCGACGCCCTGGGCGTCGCCTACCGTGCCGTGTCCCGCCACACGGACATCCGTTTCGACTGGACGGACCAGTCCACCTGGGCGCCCGCCCTGGACGGCGTCACGGCGGCCTACCTCGTGCCGATCGGCACGCACATCGACGACGCCGAGGTGGCCGCGTTCGTGCCGCAGGCGGTGGCGGCGGGGGTGCGGCGGCTCGTGCTGCTGTCGGCGCGTGGGCTGACGGACGACGACGGTCGTGAGCGCGCGGTGCGGGAGTCCGGTGTGGACTGGACGATCCTGCGGCCGACGTGGTTCTCGCACAACTTCAGCGAGGACTACTTCTTGCCGCAGATCCTGGAAGGCGAGATCGCGCTGCCGCTCGGGGGCGACGGCGGGCACCCGTTCATCCACGCGCAGGACATCGCCGACGTGGCGGTGGCGGCGTTGACGCAGGAGGGGCACGCGGGCGTGACGTACGAGCTGTCCGGGCCGCGGGCGTTGACGTTCGGCGAGGTGGTGGCGCAGATCGGTGACGTGTCGGGTCGTTCGATCCGGTTGGTGGACGTGCCCGTGGCCGACTACATCGCGGGGATGGTGGAGGGCGGTTTCGACGCGGTGTGGGCGGAGGTGTTGACCCTGGGACTGGTCGCTATGCGTGACGGGCAGGACGCGGCGTTGTCCGATGGTGTGCCGTCCGTGCTCGGGCACGACGGGCGGTCGTTCGAGGACTACGTCAAGGAGGCGTCGGACGCCTGGGCCTGAGCGGCTTGAGTGGCTTGAGCTGCCTGAGCTGCTTGGGCTGCTTGGGCGAGGACGAACAGGTGCTCCTCGTCGGGCTGGCCCTCGCGGTCGGGGGAGAAGGTGGTGCTGCGGGTTTCGAGCACCGTCAGGCCGGCCCGGGTGACGCGGTCGAGCAGGTCGGGTGTGGCGAAGCTGGTGAGGCGGACGGTGTGGCCGAGGAAGGGGACTTCGAGGTTCTCGACGTCCAGCGGCACGGTCACCATGGCCAGCAGCCCACCCGGCTTCAGCCACCGGGCGATCTTGCCGAGCACGGCGGTGACCTCGTCGCGGGTCATCTGGAGGAACGGGAAGAACGCGCACACCGCGTCCCAGTTCGCGTTCTCCGTTTCCCACTCGCGAACGTCGGCGTGGACGAACCGGGCGCGCGGGACGTGGCTGCGGGCGATGTCGACCATGGTGGCCGACACGTCGACCCCGAGGACGTCGTGCCCGGCGGCCGCCAGGTCTTCCGCCACCGGACGGCCGGTGCCGCTGCCGATGTCGAGGACCTTGGCGTGGTCCGGTAGGCGTTCGAGGAGCAACCGCACCGCTTCGTCGACGGCCGGGGGACGTCCGAACGCGTCCTCGTAGCCCTGGCCGACGGCGTCGAACAGTTCGGCGGCGGTGAGAGGACGGTTCACGGTTACCTCCGGACGAGGGTGAGGTGCGGGGTGGCCGGCTGGTCGCGGTCGCCTTCGCGGTTGCCGTCGCCTTCGCCGGGTAGGGCGGTGAGGACCAGGCCGAACACGAGGCCGTTCAGCTCTTCGACGTCGAGCAGGAGTTCGCGGGCGATGGCGTGCGGGGTGGTGCCCTGGGCGCGCAGGGTGCGGAAGACCTTCGTGAGCACCTGGGACGTTTCGCGGCGGGCCATGCCGGTGGTGCGGCGGGCCAGTTGGGCGCAGACGGCCGTGTACTGGGGGCGGGTGAGCAGGCCGAGGTCGCGGAGGCGGTGCGCGAGGGTGAGCGGGGCGACGTGCCAGGTGGTGCTGTGGGCGACGACCTGTTCGGTGAGCGCGCCGCGCGGAACGGCGGCCAGCACGCCCGCGCGGGGCAGCAGGAACGCGGTGGCGAACGTTTGCGCGTCGCCGGTTCGGGTGAGGGTGAGGTGGCCGAGTTCGCGGGCGGTGTCGAAGCGGGCTTGGTCGGGGGTGGCCGTCGGGTCGAGGAACACGTACGGGGTGCCGTTGTGGCGGCAGGAGAACGGGCCGGCGGCGGCGCAGTCCTGGGGCAGGGAGAAGACGCGGACGCCGTGCGCTTCGAGCAGGTGGACCATGTTGGGCGCCGGGCGGTGCGGGATGCCCCAGCGGGCGCGGACCATCTCGGCGGCCGTCTCCGGGTCGTGGTGCTCCCAGGTCGGGACGTCCGGCTCGGGGAACGTGAAGGCGCGGGTGAGCCAGGCGTCGAAGCCGATGGCCAGCCGGGCGGCGCTGATCGCGGCGTCCCGTTGCCGTTTGGGCGCCGGTCTGGTGACGACTTCCAGCTCCGGCACGTCGTCGGCTTCCAGGAAGCCCGCGGGGAAGCCCAGGGCTTCGGTGAGCTTGGCGGTGGTGGCCGGTCGCGGGTGGCGGCGGCCGTGCTCGTAGTCGCCGATGCTCGCCGGGCTCGTGCCCGCCTTGCTCGCCAACTCCACCACGGTCAGCCCGCGACGGGCGCGGGCCAGGGCGAGGCGGGAGGGCGTGAGCATGATCGCGCCATTCTCGCACCCTCCTAGCGGCGCAGCGTGACGGTGACGTCGATGTCGTCAGGTCCTTCGGTGCCGCGGGGTGTGGGCAGTGGCCCGAACACCAAGGGCGGCAACGTGATCCGGTGGGCCCACCGGTCCACGACCTGCCCCTGCGGCGTCGGCTCCGGCTGCGCCACCTCGCGCAGGACGACCAGCCGTTCACCTTCCTGCTTCGGGTAGGTGACCAGGAACCACAGCTTCCACTCGTGCGTGTGGAGCGAGTCGAAGAGCGTGAACTGGTCCCTGTCGTTCCCTCGCATCATGGCCGCTATGGCGGGACCCTTGGCGTAGTCGCTGCGCAGGGGAGCGCCGAGCGTGCCGGTGTGGCGGTTGCCCTGGAGGGTGCCGAGGACGACCGGTCTGGTGGGGTGCTGGACGAGCCCGGCGTTCCACTTGTCGACCCTCGTCCAGCCTTCGGCCACGAGGACTTCGCGCAGCCTGCCGACGCGGTGGATCCAGTCCAGCAGTCCCGCGCCGTTGGTCGGCCCGAGCGGCGGCGCGGACGCCCTGGCGTCCACCCCGGCCCAGATCGCCTCGTCCAGGTGATCGATCCGCAGCCCTAAGTCGGCCAGCTGCGCGTGGTGGTCGGCGGTCAGCTCGGTGGCGTTCGACATCCTCATGCCCGGCACGGTAACCGCGACCACCGACATCCACGTTCGTCTCCGGTGCGGACCGGCGGCTGACCGGGACCGGGCTCAGATCACGCCCAGGGCGAGCATCGCGTCGGCGACCTGGATGAATCCGGCGATGTTCGCGCCCGCCACGTAGTTGCCAGGGCTGCCGTAGGTGTCGGCGGCTTCGAGGCAGCGGTCGTGGATGTTGTGCATGATGTCGGAGAGGCGCTGCTCGGTGTAGGCGAAACTCCAGGAGTCGCGCGAGGCGTTCTGCTGCATCTCCAATGCGCTGGTGGCGACACCGCCCGCGTTGGCTGCCTTGCCGGGCGCGAACAGGACACCGGACTCGGCGAACAGCCGGACGGCGTCCGGTGTGCAGGGCATGTTCGCGCCCTCGGCGACGATCGTGCACCCGTTCCCGACGAGCGTCGCGGCGTCACGCCCGTTCAGCTCGTTCTGCGTCGCGCAGGGGATCGCGACGTCGCACGGGACGTCCCACACCGAACCGCCTTCGACGTACCGGGCGGTGTCGGGACGGGCCTCCGCGTAGGCGCTGATGCGTGCCCTGCGGGTTTCCTTCACGTCCTTGAGCAGGTCGAGGTCGATGCCCTGCTCGTCGACCACGTACCCGTTGGAGTCCGAGCAGGCGATCACCGTGCCGCCCAGCTGCTGGACCTTCTCCGCCGCGTAGACGGCGACGTTGCCGGAACCGGAGACGACCACCTTCTTGCCGTCGAACGAGTCGCCGCGGACCTTGAGCATCTCCTCGACGAAGAACACGGTGCCGTAACCGGTGGCTTCGGTGCGCACCTGCGAACCGCCCCACGCCAGCCCCTTGCCGGTGAGCACGCCCGACTCGTAGCGGTTCGTGATGCGCTTGTACTGGCCGAACAGGTAGCCGATCTCCCGGCCCCCGACACCGATGTCCCCGGCGGGCACGTCCGTGTGCTCGCCGATGTGCCGGTAGAGCTCGGTCATGAACGCCTGGCAGAACCGCATGATCTCGCCGTCGGAGCGGCCCTTGGGGTCGAAGTCCGACCCACCCTTGCCGCCGCCGATGGGGAGGCCGGTGAGCGAGTTCTTGAAGATCTGCTCGAAGCCGAGGAACTTGACGATGCCGAGGTAGACGGACGGGTGGAACCGCAGGCCGCCTTTGTACGGGCCGAGCGCGGAGTTGAACTCGACCCGGAGTCCCCGGTTGATCCGCACGATCCCGGCGTCGTCGACCCAGGAGACGCGGAAGATGATCTGGCGTTCGGGCTCGCACAACCGGCGGATCACGGCGGCGTCGGCGTACTGCGGGTGCTTGGCGACCACTGGTCCGAGGGAATCCAGGACTTCGTGCACCGCTTGGTGGAACTCGGCCTCGCCCGGGTTCCGACGCAGCACCTCGTCGTAGATGTTGCCCAACTTCTCGTCCAGGATCGGCACTCGTTGACTCCTTGATCGCCTCTTGCTGCCCTGCCTCGGGACAACCGCCCCGACCAGGGGCATTCCACCCCACCGGGGCAAGCGTCCGCTACCAGGGGGCGGATGGCCCTGGCCACAAACCGCCCGTCCGATCGACAGCCCGCCTTTCAGCCCGGTTGTCGCACCGACCTGCGACGACCGGGAGAATCTGCCGAAGCTGGTCGACCGGCTCGCCGTCGCGCGGAAGCCGTCGGCGCATGGAACGGTGGGTCGTTGGGTACCACTGGCACCCGAGCGAGACGGGGGTGGGCATGGACGCGTTGAGCAGGAACAACGTGGCGGTCGTCGGCGACGGCGGCCCGGTGGTGGTGCTCGCGCACGGTTTCGGGTGCGACCAGAACATGTGGCGGCTGGTGGTGCCCGCGTTGGCGGAGAAGTGCCGGGTGGTGCTGTTCGACCACGTCGGGGCGGGGAAGTCGGACCTCGCCGCGTGGGACGCGCAGCGGTATTCGACGCTCGACGGGTACGCCTCGGACGTGCTCGACATCTGCCGCGACCTGGACCTCCGCGACGTCGTGTTCGTGGGGCACTCGGTGGCCGCGATGATCGGGGTGCTGGCAGCGGCCGCGGAGCCGACGCGGTTCGGCAGGCTCGTGCTGGTCACGCCGTCGCCTCGGTACATCGACGACGGTGACTACCGGGGCGGGTTCAGCGCTGCGGACATCGACGAGCTGCTCGATTCGCTGGAGAGCAACTACCTCGGGTGGTCGGCGACGATGGCGCCGGTCATCATGGGAAATCCGGACCGGCCGGAACTCGGCGCCGAGTTGACCAACAGCTTCTGCCGGACGGACCCGGAGGTGGCGAGGGTGTTCGCGCGCACGACGTTCCTGTCCGACAACCGGGCGGATCTGGCGCGGGTGACCGTGCCGACGCTCGTGCTGGAGTGCGCGCAGGACGTGATCGCACCGCCCGAGGTCGGCGCGTACGTCCACGCCCGGATTCCCGGCAGCACGCGGGTCACGCTCGACGCTGCGGGCCACTGCCCTCAGCTCAGCGCCCCGGAGGCCACGGCGGAGGCGATCTTGCGGTTCGTGATGGACCAGCGGTGATGTCCGCGAACTCCCAGGGCAACGACAACGAGATGTTCTCGGCCCTGTTGGAGGACAGCGCGGAAGACCTGTACGAGAACGCGCCGTGCGGCTACCTGTCGACGTTGCTCGACGGGCAGATCGTGAAGGTGAACGGGACGCTGCTGCGGTGGCTGGGGTACGAGCGTGAGGAGCTGGTGGGACGGCGGCGGTTCAGCGACCTGCTCAGCGTCGGCGGCAAGCTCTACCACGAAACGCACTTCTCGCCGTTGCTGCGGATGCAGGGCGAGGTTCGCGGGGTGGCGCTGGAGGTCGTCGCGGCCGACGGCTCGCGGATGCCGGTGCTGGTGAACTCCACGGTCAAGACCAGTGACGACGGCGAGCCGCTGCTGATCCGCACGACCGTCTTCGACGCGCGTGATCGGCGGGCCTACGAACAAGAGCTGTTGAGGGCGCGGAAGCAGGCGGAAGCCGAGCGCGACGAGATCCGGCGGCTCGCCACCACCCTCCAGCGCACCCTGCTGCCGCCGGTTCTGCCCGACGTGCCGGGCGTGGAGGTCGCCGCGCACTACCACCACGCGTCGCCGTTCGAGGTCGGTGGCGACTTCTACGACGTGTTCCCGCTGGCGGACGGCAGATGGGGTTTGTTCCTGGGTGACGTGTGCGGCAAGGGCGCGGACGCCGCGGCGGTGACCTCGTTGACGCGGTACACGCTGCGCTCGGCCGCCGTGTACGACCCCGACCCGGTCGCCGTGCTGACCAACCTCAACACCGTGCTCAACCAGGAACGTGATGACGGCCCGCTTCGGTTCTGCACGGTCACGTTCGGGGTGCTCGCCGTGGAGGCGGACGGCTGCAGGCTCACCCTCGCCGCCGGCGGCCACCCGCCCGGCTTGCTGCTGCGTGCGGACGGCACGGTCGAGTACGTGGAGACGCCAGGCGGTCAGCTCATCGGCATCCTGCCCGCAGCGCGCGTGGTCACCACTACTCTCCGTTTGTCCGGTGGCGACACGTTCGTGCTGTATTCGGATGGGGTGGTCGAGGCGCGAACGGGTGACACCCGTTACAGCGAGGAGGCGTTGCTGGAGTTCGCCGCCACCGTTGCCCCCACGTCGGCGGCGGGCGTGGTGGAGGCGTTCGTCGGGCTGTTGGACGTGCTCGGCGAAGGCGTCGAGGACGACACTGCCGTGCTCGCACTGGGTGTTCCGGCGTCACCCGTCCGAGTCGCCGACCCGGTTTAGGAGCCGGCCTCAGCCGCCTTCGGGGTCGTCGTTCAGTGCTCCCAGACCTGGATCGCCCGGACCACGAACGGGGCGTCGGGGACGTACGTTCCGCGGCCCGGGTAGGTGGTGAACTCGGCCTCGGTCGAGCACGTGGCGCCCTGGAAGACGGAGGCGTCCCGGGTCAGGCGGTTGACGAAGGAGCGTGCGACGAAGCCGCCCGGCAACGGGATGCACTCGCTGGGGTTTGCGGTCTCCAGGTCGAGGCGGTGGGCTTGGCCGGTGTAGTCGGTGCCGGACCACACGCAGAACTCGCCGCGGTCGCAGGTCGGGTCTGATGGTTGCTGCGCGACTGCTATCCCACTGGACGCCAGGGCGCCGGTGGTGAGCGCCAGCGCGGTCACGAGGCTGCGGGTCGTCATTCTGGTCACCTCCACCAGCCCCAGAGTGCTGTGGTCCGCGGCGGTGTGGGGTGGGGTTGACCGCCGTTCACCTGATTGTGTGGGCGGGTCCGGGTTTCGGCAGTGCGGGACGCAGGCGCTCGGCGAGTCGGATCGCGTCGTGCGGAGCGACCGCGTCCGTGTCGTTGTCGAAGTAGACGTACACGTCGTGGTCCGCCGCCCAGTCGCCGATCTTGACGGCCCACTCGTCCAACTCGGCGTCGGTGTAGCTGCCCACGTACAGCGCGCTGTTGCCGTGCAGCCGGACGTAGGCGAAGTCGGCCGTGACGTCCTCCAGGTACGGGAAGACGCCCGCCGAGTGGGACACGACCAAGGCGATGTCGTGGGCGCGGAGCAGGTCGTGGAACTCGGAGTCCGAGTACGTCGGGTGGCGGACCTCCAGGGCGTGCCGCAGTGGCCGGTCGGCGTCGGTGATGGTCCAGGCGCGTTCCGGGGACAGCCGGTCGTCGTGCCGTTCGGCCAGCTCGGCGGCTGCAGACGTGGTGCGGGGGAGGAGGCGGAAGAACGCCGTCAGGCGGTCCCGGTCGTAGGCGAGCTTGGCGGGCAGTTGCCAGAGGAACGGCCCCAGCTTCGGCCCCAACGCCAGCACTCCCGAAGCGAAGAAGTTGGCGAGGGGCGCCTCGACGTCACGCAGTTGCTTCATGTGGGTGATGAACCGGCCGCCTTTGACCGCGAAGACGAAGTCCTCCGGCGTCTGCGCCGCCCACGCCCGGTAGCTCGACGGGCGTTGCAGCGAGTAGAACGAGCCGTTCAGCTCCACGGACGTCATCAGACCGGAGATGTGCTCCAACTCCCGCCGCTGCACCAGCCCTTTCGGGTAGAAGGCGCCGCGCCAGGTCGGATAGACCCAGCCCGATGTCCCGATACGCACACGACCCGTCATGTCCCTGTGGTACCCACCGCCTTGAGATCCGCACTCCATGTCGCAACTTGCCCGCCCCTGGCGCGGAAGAGTCCCCGGCTACACCCGGGGCACCTGAGCCAGGCGCACCACCGCGTGTCGTTCGCCGGTCAGGTTCCGCTCGGCCCAGTCGAGCACCGAGGACTCCTGCGCGAACAGCACGATCTGCTGCCGTTCGGCCAACGCCAGGAGCAGTTCGAGGATCGCCGAGGTGCGGGTGTCGTCCGCCTGCACGGTCACGTCGTCCAACAACAGCGGGGACACCTCGTTCTTCGCCGTCAGATGCCGAACGAGGGCGATGCGGAGCAGGAGGTAGACCTGCCCGGTGGTGCCCACGGACAGGACGTTCGCGTTTCGCCACTCCCGGGATGGCCCGCACACCCGCACCGCCAGGGACGCGGGATCGAGCGACGCGTCGACGTAGCGGCCGGCGGTGATCGTCGGCAGCCACTCGCGCAGCGTGCCGACCAGCACGGGCGCGATGTCGCGATGGACGGCCTCCTGGGCGCGGGCGAGGTGTGTCCTGGTGAGGTCGAGGGTCCGGGCCAGCTGGTCGATCTCGTCGAGCGCGGAGCGCGCCGCATGGACCGACTCCTCGGCCTCGGCCACGCCCGGAATCGTCCGCGCCCGCTCGGCGAGCGCGCCTTCCGCTTGGTCCGCTTCGGCCGCGAGTCCGACGGCTTCCTCGCGTGCCACCGCGACTGCCTCCTTCGCCTCCTTGACCAGGGCGTCGACGTCGGCCATCTCGTCCATCCGCACCGAACAGGCCGCGGCGAGTTCCTCGCATCGCAGTCGCATCCCGTCCGCGTTGTCGCGTGATTCCGCAACCGACGTTCGTAGTGCCTCGTTCTGCTTTCGCAGGGCGATGACATCGCTTTCGAGCGTGGCGATATCGGCCCCGCCGAGCAGGCTGGTGAGCAGCAACCAGTCGGCGTGGTCCTGGTGTGCCTTGGCCGACTGCCGGTCCCACTCCTCCCGCCAGCGGGTGATGGCCGCCGACAGCGCATCGGTCTCCGCGTCATCGGTCACGGCTTGGCCGATGGCCAGCGACGCGTCCCGCACCAAGCGAACCGCGCGAGCCCGGGACTCGGTCGCCTCCCGAACGGCCGCTTCGACCGTTATCCGGTCCGCCAGCGACTGTCGGAGTGCATCACGGCGTGCGGCGGCGACGGCTTGGCGCGCGTTGAGGGCACACCGCATTTCGTACTCGTCGAACGACCTCCGCACGTCGTCCGCCACGTCGGCGCCGCGCTGCCGCAGTGCCCGCGCGAGTGCTGTCTGAGTGCGGTCGACGTGCTCGCGCAGCTGTTCCCCTTCGGCGTGCCAGCTGTTGAACGCAGTCCGCGCCTCGTTCAGCCGCTCCACGCGTTCTGCTGACTTCGACAGCTCGTGGGAGTCAGGCACGAGGCCCAGTTCCTCGCACCGTGCCACCAGTTCGGCCCGTGTCCGGCGGGTTCGTTCCTGCTGCTCCACCGCTGCCGCGTGGCGACCCTCCGCGGCGGCGAGCACGTGTTCGGCCTTGTGCAGCGATCGACGGGCGTTGTCAGCGTCGACCCGGTCCCGTTCGGCTCCAGCGAGTGCCTCTGCATCGACTCGGCGCGTGTCCGGGCGCTGAGTGAACCCGATGCCGCCGCACACGACGGCGAGGACGATCGGGACCAAGGCCAAGACGGGCGAACCGGCCGCCACCACGACGATTCCGCCGACCAGCAGCACGGTCGCCAGGGCAAACAACACCGGTCGCAGTGGGGCCGCACCGAGGGGCGAGCCGGCGTGGACAGTGGCGTTGGGGACACGTCCTGCTGCGTCCTCCGCTCGGCGTTGGGAGTTTTCCGCCGCGGCGCTCGCTTCGCGCCGGCGGTGGCGGGCCTGCTCCACGTCCTCGGCCAATGCCCGCGTCTGGACCTCGGGTGTGGTGTCCGAGGAAGTGAGTTCAGCCGCCAGCCCGCGCAGTAGGGCCGGTCCGGCCGCCACCGCGGCCTGGATCGAGGTATCGGCCTCGGACGGGGCAGCGGGTTCCTTCGAACGGTGCGCCGCGGCGACCGCGAGCGATTCCCGGTGCACGGCGGCGGAGGTACGCACGTGTTCGTCGACGACGGTGTCACCCGCGGGGTGTGACGGCAGCGCGTCCAGCTCGGCGCGTAGGTCCTCAACCGTCGGTCCGTCGAGGGTGCGGGGTGACGGTGCCGCCTGCCAGGCCGCTTGTGCCCGTTCGACCAGGGCTACCAGGCTGTCCTGGGCAACCGGCGCTACCGGCGCCACTCCGTTGAAGCGCGCGTGGAGCGCGCGAATCCGATCGAGCCGAGCGCACTCTTCTTCTACGCGGGCGCCGTGGTCGACCATGGTCTGCTCGTCGTGGCCCGCTGCGGTGAGGGTCGCGTTCCAGGAACGCCATGCCTCCCTCAACCGTGTCAAGCCGTCGGCGGCCTCTTCGGCCTCTTCGGTCCGATGCACACCTAGACCGGCCTCATACCGCAACTTCTCCGTTCGCTCGACGAGGTAGAGGTACTCGACATGGGCGTGCTGGGCGACGACGAGCTGCTCCTCCGCATCGGCCAGTCGCCTCTGCGCCCTTCTCAGCGGCTTGACCGCGTTGCTGCGCTCGGTTCCCACGTGCTCGCTGCGGAACTCGTCGATGTGTTGCAGTGCCGCCGCGGCTGTGGCGTCGGTGCCGCCTGTGGCCGCCGCCCGTTGCAGGTGCTCCTGAAGTGCGCCGGAATCGTCGAGCACGCTCAGCACGTCTGCCTGACGCACGCACGCGGTCGCGGCGAACGACCGACGGTCCAACCCCAGCCACCGACTCGCGTCCGGTGAACCGGCGAACACGATCTCGTCGCTGACGTCCCGGTTCAGCGTGAGGTCCAGCGCCCGGCAATCCACCTTGCCGTTCAGGTCCTGGCTGAGCTCGACCCGCCGCCCATCGGCCAGCTCGACGATGGCGGACACGTGCCATGCGTCGCCGTGCCACGGTCGGTGTCGTTCGGTGAACCGCTGTTCGGCGGACCGCGGCTTGCCGCGTGCCCGTTGCCGCCCGCACAGCGCCGCGTAGATCGCGGCGTGCCAGGAGGACTTCGCCGACTCGTTGGGCCCCGTGACCACGGTCAGGCCGGGGGCGAGTTCAAGCGTCGCGCCGTTGAGCGGGCCGAAGGCACGTGCGGTGACGGACTCGATTCTCATGCGTTCCCCGTGTCGGCTGTTCAGTGGACGGCGAGCTCGGAGGCACGCCCGTCGAGGGCGCGCAGGCCGGTGATCAGGACACGTCTGCGGGTGGCCTCGTCCAAACTCGTGTCGTCCCGGACGTCCCGGACGAACTGCCCCCGGACGGTCGGCTCCTCGGCGAGGGAGTCGAGGTCGTAGGCCACGCGGACTGATCCGAGTCGTGGAACCAGGGCGTCGAGGTGGGGTGCCACCGTGGCGAGGTCCGCCGGTCGGAGGTCCACATCGGGCGCGACCTCACCGGTGATCGTGACCCGCACGACCCCGCTCAGCCCGGCCACCGCGGCGATGACCTGCTCCCGCACCTGCCCGAGGTGGCTGACGCCGTCGAGGTGCACCGTCACGTCGTGGACTTGGCTGACGGACACGTCATGGCGTTCTCGTTCCACGGTTCCGTCACCGTGCACGGTGATGAGGACGACTCCCCGACCCGCCGACTCGCCGAAGGTCAACGGGTCCGGGTTGCCGGGATAGGTGTGCCGTTCGGCGTCCCGGGCGGTGTGGAAGTGGCCGACGAAGGCGTGGTCGAGGCCCGCCGACTCGATCTCCGACGCGGTGAACGGCGCGTGCGGCAGCTTGCCGGATTCCTGGAATCCCATCGCCGCGGTCTCCGACCCGTGGAAGAGCGCCAGGTTCACGCCGCCGCGGTCGACCGAAAAGCCGTCGACGAATCCGTCGGTGTTGGCAGGCGCGCGGTGGGCGGCGCCCCAGAGCGTCAGGCCCTCCGTCAATTCATGCGGCATGAATCGGTCTTCGGTGAACAGGTGCACGTTCGGCGTCCACTCGACTTGGCGGTAGAGGCTTTGCGGCCCATACCAGTCGTGGTTGCCCGGCGCGAGAAAGACCGGCATGTCCACGCTCTCGAACTCGGCCCGCAGGAACTGCGCGGTATCGGGCGAGAACCGGTCGTGTTCGTACAGGTCGCCGGCGCACAGCAGGGCATCGGCCTGGTGTGTCCGCGCGAGCGCCGTGATTTGCCGCAGCGTGTCCCGCAATGCCTGCCTGCGGGCACGTGCGAGTGCTGCGCCGGCCCACCGGAAATGCGTGTCGAGGTGGAGATCGGAAAAGAGTAGAAGTCTCACATTCATCCCGTGGTCGTGCGTCGCGGGTACACCTCGGACCGACACCCGACTCGAGTCGGTGTCGGTCGCCCTCGGCGGGCTGCTCTGGTGTCCGGCATATAGGCCATTCGCCCGCTGCCGTTACAGGGACGCGCACAATACGGAATTCGTGGGCTATCGGGTCTTGACTGTGTGGTGTGTCCGTATTGTCGCGACTCGGCCTTCGGCGCCGAGGCGGGTTGGACCGGGACGGCGGACTCGGCTCGTCTGGGGTTCTGCGAACCGGTCTTGGTTTACTGGCGGCTGTGACTGTGGGGGAGGGACGGGTTGCGGGCTGGCGGCGCGAACTCGTCGATGCGGTGGACCGAGTGCTCACCGGGCCGGTCAAGGGTGGTGACGGTGACTGGCGGTCCTTGGGGCAGGCGAGCCGATTACCGGGAGACGAGCCGGGGTGGTGGCTGCTCGACCTGCGTGCCGGTGACCGGGTGCCGTCAGCTGACAGCTTCGACCAGCTCTGCCTGGCAGACAAGGACGGACCCGACAACGGCACGTCGTTCCCCGTCGAACGGGTCCAGGTCGCCGACGGACTGCTCAAGATCAAGGTGGACGGCGTGCTCCCCGACGGCTGCGACCGGGTGTGGACGGTACGGCTCACGCCACGCCACCTTTGGCTGAAACTGCGTGACGGGATCGCCGGCCTGGACGAGGCGCCCATGGCGGACCGTTTGGCCGCCGGACGTCTCGACCCGCTGCCCACGGCGCGCGGGCACGACTACCCGCCGGGTTTTCTGCCCGCGCAGCAGGCGGCGTACCGGACGTGCACCGAGCCCGGATTGCATGCCGTGTGGGGCCCACCGGGCACCGGCAAGACCCGAGTGCTCGCCCGCGCCATCGAAGACCTGGTGAAGAAGGGCCGGCGCGTGTTGCTGGTGTCCACGGCCAACATCGCCGTGGACAACGCGCTGAAGGAGGTCATCAAGAACCTGCCCACGGACCAGGGGCAGGTCATCAGGGTCGGGCCGCCCCACTTGCCGGAGCTGGCGGCGGACGACGACGTCCAGTTGCAGCGTCTCGCCGCGCGCACCACCGCCGAGGTCGACGCGGAGCTGGCCGACGTGCGGGAACGACTCGTCCGACTGGAGCGGGTCGAAACCCGGATCGCGGCACTCGACGTCGATCTCGCCGACTACGACCACACCGTCTACGCCCGGTCGGTCGAGCGGATCGACCGGCGGACCGAGTTGGCCCGATTGGAGCAGGACCGACCCGAGCTGGAACGACAGCACCGCGCGGCGGAAGATGCGTTGTACGCGGCGTCGCTGGAAGTGGCCGACGTCGACGGCGAACTGCACCGTGTGGAGCCACAGCGCCAGTTGCTCGGGCGGGCAGCCGAACTCACCGCGTCGCTGCGGGCCGCGGACGACGACCTGCGTCGGGTAAGGGAACGCGTGGCAGGCGCTGCGTTCGATGCCGCGCGTACGCGCGGGGTGTTCGCACGGCGGAAAGCGAACAAGGTCGCGGAGCAGTCGCGCAGACAGGGGAACATCGAGGAACGCCGGATCGCCGCCCACCGGGCCGCGGTCGAGGCGGAACTGGACCACATCCGTTCGGCCGTTCAAGTGACGCTCGCGGACCTGCATCGACTCGACCAGCGCAGCGCGGATGCGAACGCGGTCTACCGCCTCCGACATTCCGAGCTGACCGGCCGGCAGCAGGCGCTCGATGCGCTGAACGGTCGGTGCGGGTGGTTGGTCGACCAGGGCATCGCCGACGAGTGGGACGACGAGATGGTGGCGTGGGCCCGTGCGCGCAACCTCCCGGCCCGACACGAGGAACGCTCGCGGCTCCAAGATCTTCAGCGGTCCGCCACCCGTGACCGGCCGCAGTGGGAGAACCGCCTCCGTGAGCTGAACAAGAAGATCACCAAACTCCGGCGTGACGCCGAGGGGGAGATCGTCGCCAACGCGCGGGTGGTGGCGACGACCTTGGCGCGCTCCCGTGCTCACCCGGCGGTGGCGCGTGAGAAGTTCGACGTAGTCCTCGTCGACGAGGCGGGCGCGGCGCTGCTCGCCGAGGTGCTGCTCGCGGTGGGACGTGCGACGCGCACCGCCGTGCTGCTGGGCGATTTCCTCCAGCTCGGGCCGGTGACCGGGGACATCGAAAAGATCGATCACGCCGGGGTGCGGAAGTGGGTCAAGCCCGATGTGTTCACGCACTGCGGCATCCTCGCCCCGGCGGATGTCGGGGCGAATGCCGGTGCGGTGGCGCTGCTGCGCCAGTTCAGGTTCGGTCCCAACCTGCGTCAGCTGGCGAACGACGTCATCTACGGCGTGCTGGAGGACGGCACGTCCAAACCCGACACCGAGATCGTCATCGTCGACGTGAGCGGGTTGCCGGACCTGGGCGTCGTCCACCGGTCGTCGACGTACGCCGGTTGGTGGCCCGTCGGGGCGCTGGTGGCCCGCGCGCTCGCCCAGCACCACGTCACCGACGGCGACGTCGGTGTGGTGACGACGTTCAAACAGCAGGCCGAGGCGACCCTCGCTGCCGTGCGCGACGTCGGACCGGACTTCGTGGTCCCGGTCGGCACCGCCCACTCGTTCCAGGGACGCGAGTTCGACACGGTCGTCTTCGACTTGGTCGAGGACGGGCAGGGCTGGATCAGCAAGGCCTCCACGAACCGCGGCGACTTCGAGTACAACGCGGTCCGGTTGTTCGGCGTGGCCATCACCAGGGCGCGGCACCGGCTGTACCTGATCGTGAACTCCCGCGTGGCGGTCAAGCATGCGGTGGGGAACAGCCCGCTTGGCGCGGTGCGGAGGTTGGCGCAGGCCGGGCGCATCCAGTGGGTTCGCGCAGGCGCCCTCCTGGGCATGGCCGACGAGCACGACTACAAACCGGTGTCGTCGGTAGAGGCCGAGCTGCACGACGTGCTGCGCGGGCTGGTCGACGTCACCGACATCGAGGACGAATTCGCGTTCAAGGAGACCCTCGCGAACAGCCTCTCCAAGGCCAGGCGCAGCGTGTGGATGTGGTCGCCGTGGGTCGGCAAGCACAGCAAGCGGTTCATGCCGCTCATCGCGGACGCGGTGGCGCGTGGCGTGGATGTACGCGTGTTCACCCGTGAGGACAAGGACTTCATCCAGAGCAAAGACACCAACCAGTTGTGGATCCAGGCGCTGAAGGACACCGGTGCGCGCATCATCCGCGCGCGTCTCGAACACAAGAAGATCGTGGTCATCGACGAGCAAGTCGTGCTGATCGGCAGCCTCAACTCGCTGTCCCACGGCGTCTCTCGTGAGGTGATGCTCACCTGTCGGGGCTCGGCGTTCGCGAAGCGCCTGCTCGCCGAGTTGCGTGCCGCCGAGTTCGTCGACCCGCTCGTGTGCACTCGATGCCGTGCGGAGATGGAGTTGCACCGGTCGGGCGACCGGAAGCGTGGAACGCCGTACTTCTGGCGGTGTTCTCTGTGTGGGAACGACGTCCCTGTGCCCGCGGCACGCGCCTGATCCCGCCGACCGATTTGACATCCACCGCAATGGAGGTTGCAAGTTGTGGGAATGAACGACAAGACGCTCGACGCCTACCTGACCCGGATCGGCGCCACGCGTACGAACACCCTCGCCGAGCTGCACGAACTGCACCTCGCCGCGGTGCCGTTCGAGAACCTGAGCATCCACCTCGGCGAGCCGATCGTGCTGGACGAGGACCTGTTGGTGGACAAGATCGTCAACCGGCGGCGAGGTGGCTTCTGCTACGAACTGAACGGCGCGTTCGCGGCGCTGCTCACCGCGCTGGGCCACGACGTGCAGATGTTGGCCGCCAGCGTGTTCAGCGACGGCGTGTGCAGCCTGCCGTTCGGCCACATGGCGTTGCGGGTGGGCGACCTGCTGGTCGATGTCGGCTTCGGCCGGTTCACGTTGCGTCCGTTGAGCATCGTCAGCCGCGACGTGCAGCCCGACCCGGCCGGGGAGTTCCGGCTGGTCGACACGCCGGAGGGTGACGTGGACGTGCTCTTCGACGGCGTCACCCAGTACCGCCTCGAACTGCGTCCACGTGCGTTGAACGAGTTCCGCGCCGCGTGCTGGTACCAGCAGACGTCGCCCCAGTCCTCGTTCCTGCGCGGCGCGACGTGCTCGTTGCCGACGCCGACCGGGCGGATCACCATCGCGGGCAACAAGCTGATCACCACGGTCGGCGACGAGAGGCACGAGGAGGAACTGGACGACGACGAGCTGCTCGACGCCTACGCCAAGCACTTCGGCGTCGTGCTCGACCGCGTGCCCCGGCTCAGTTGAGCCGTGACGCCAGGGCGACCGCGTCGTGCGGTGCCGCGCCGCGCATGGTGTTGTCCAAGTACACGAACACATCCCGGTCGACCGACCACTCGCGGATCCGGGCGGCCCAGCGGTCGAGGGCGGCGTCGGAGTAGGCGCTGACGTACGGCTCTTGGTCGCCGTGTAATCGCACGTAGACGAAGTCGGTGGTGAGGGACGTCGGTTCCGGCCACCGGCCTCCGGACTCGGCGACCACCAGGGACACCCCGGCCGACGTCAACTGGCCGACCAGGTCGGGGTTGTCCCACCCGGGATGCCGGATCTCCAGCGCGTGCCGCACGGGCGGGCCGGGTAGCAGCTCCAGGAACGCCGCCAGCCGCTCTGGGCGCCACGGCAGGGTCGGCGGCAGCTGCCACAGGATCGGGCCCAGCTTGCGGCCCAGGTCGAGGACGCCGGAGGCGAAGAAGTCGGACACGTCCTCGCGGACATCGCGTAATCGCTTGATGTGGGTGATCTCCCGATGCCCCTTCACGGCGAACACGAAGTCGTCGGGTGTGCGCTCGAACCACGACTTGTAGTCCGTCGGCTTGCGCAGCCCGAAGAACGACCCGTTGATCTCCACCGTGTCGAGCCGTCTGGACAGGAACTGGAGCTCGAGGCGCTGCTGTAGCCCTCTTGGGTAGAAATCGCAGCGCCACTCGGGATAGCGCCAGCCCGATGTGCCGATTCTGATACCCACGGTGACAAAAGTGCCCGTATGAGTGACCGCCCAAACGCGCGCGCTGGAAGAACGTGCGGGCTAGAAGCCTGCCCCGTCCAACGCGCCACTCACCACGCGATCCACCCTGGCCTGCTGCGGATCACGGGCCAACGCCTCCGTGCAAGGGCACCCTGCCAGGTCGCTGCCGCACAGGTACACGCCGAGCACTCGCAGGCTGCGGGCCGTCTGCCGCAGCCGTGCCGCACCCCGCAACCGCACCTGCCCGTACACGGCCTTCGCCAGCTGGTACGGCACACCGGGACCGAGGTCGACGCACGCCTGGCTGTCCAGCTCCTCGGCTACGTGCGCGAGCGGCCGGCACCCGTACGTCCGCGCCGACCGAACGAGCCGCTGGTCCAGTCTCGCCACGAGTCGCTTCGCCACTTCGTCCCGCCAGCCGTGGTCGGCGAGGAGGAAGGAGACCAGCTCTTCCACGCGCAGGGGGTCGGGGCGAAGCCGACGGGCGCGCGCTCTTCGTCGCTGCTGGGTCATGCACCCAAGATCGGGTGTGCCAAACCGTTGTGAGCAGCCCTCACCCGCCTGCGAGGTAAAAGCACTCGCGTGCACTAGCGGCCACCACTCAGAGGCGCGAGCGCCGTGAGCCGGTGGCATCGGGCGTGTACCTCCCCGACACCCTCGACATCACCTGGTGAGCGGTCCTGCGCCGGTGTTGTTCCTGATCAGGCGGTGCGGGTCCGTGCAACGATCCGGTGACTGCCGCTGTCACCTGTGACATTCACCAGTGGGCCGACGATGCACCTGGCGTACCGCTCGGGGACCAGGTGAGGACCACTGCATGAGCACTCCTGAGAACGATCCCGTGCTGCGCGACCGGGTCGCTCGGCTCATGGGAGTGTTGCGCCAGATCGCGGTGGCGAAGAGCCGGCCGGTTCGCCACGCGAACCAGTACATCGAGACGCTGTGGTTGTCACCCGCCCACGAACTCGGCCTCGTCCACCCCGCCCTGGAGCCGGGCGAGCAGGTCGTTCGGGTGCCGAGGGTGCCCAATGAGCGGGAACCCGGTCCGCCGCCGTCGTTGCGGAACTGGGTCGAGTGGGTCCGGGACGGTGGTGACGACCTGCCGGCACCGACGCTGAAGCAGCACGTCGACGCACTGCGCGGGCCTGTCCACTCGACTGATTATCCGCGCCTCGAACGGGAATTCGCGGCCTGGACGCGGGTGTGGCGGTCGTGGGCGGAGCGCGAACGGGTACGGCGACCGCGCAGGCGCCTCTACGACAAGTTGTTCGAGCTCCAGCGCGAGGCCGTCGACCGACCGGAGAGCGTCGAACTCGTCCTCTCGACAGGACTCCTCCACGCACCCGGTGGCCAGGAGGGCGTGCACGTGCACCTCGTCACCCAGTCGATCGTCATCGAGCAGGACGCGGTGACCGGCGACATGGTGTGCTCGCTGGCCGACGAGTCGGCCCCGAGGCTGGAAGCGGACGAACTGCTGTCCGGTCTTCCCCTGTTCGACCAGTCGAGCGGCCAGGTGATGCGGGACCGGTTGCGCGACACCGTCCAGTCGGTCCTCGACCCGGCGGTGGAGGGGTTCCTGAAGGAGTGGTCCTCGCGTGCGCTGCTGATCGAGCACGTCGTCGACAACGGCTGGGACCGCCCCGCGGGGTCAGCCGCCCGGATGGCTCTCGCGCCCGCTGTCGTCGCGCGCCGACGCGGGGCGTTCGCGCTGAGGCAGTACTACGACACCATCACCAGGTCACTCGCACGGGACGACACGCCTGTGCCGCTGGGGCTGGCGCAGCTCGTCCAGGCGATCGAGCCGGAGGAGCGACTGCGGTGGCTGGAGCGCACGGGCAGCACCGCCGCGGTGGTGCTGGCCGAGGAGCCGTTGTTCCCGCTGCCGGCGAACGAGGAGCAAGCTCAGATCCTCGAACGGCTCGGCGGCGACAGCGGCGTCGTGGTGGAAGGTCCGCCGGGCACCGGCAAGACCCACACCATCGCGAACCTCGTCAGCGCGCTGCTCGCACGCGGTCAGCGGGTGCTCGTGACCAGCGAGAAGGCTCAGGCGCTCCGTGTGCTGCGTGACAAGTTGCCGGAGCCCATGCGCGACCTGTGCGTGGCGCTCACCGACGCGTCCACCAAGGGCGACTCGGACCTGGCGCGCAGCGTCAACCAGCTGGCTGGCCGCAAAGCGGATTTCAACCCGACCAGAGCCGAACGGGAGATCGCCGATCTCGCCGCCCGCCGCCGTGACGCGCTGACGAAACGCGCCGACCTGCTGGAGCGAATCCGCGCGTTGCGCGAGTCGGAGACCTACGTCCACCCGGAGATCGCGCCCGGCTACCGGGGGACGCTCACCCGGATCGTGGAGACCGTCAACGCGGAGGAGGAGCACGCGTGGGTGCCGGCACCCGCCGCCGGTCCACTGCCGCTGAACGGCGACGAGTTCGCCGAGTTGGTCGACCTGCTGCGTGACGAGACCCCGGAACGCGCGGGGCGACGCGGCCAGGTGCTCCCCGCAGCGGACGAGCTGCCCGGCGGCGGCGCGGTGGACCGGTACTGCGACGCCGTGGCACGCGGTGACGCCGCCCGTGCGGGCGAAGCGGGTGGGCTCGTCCAGGTCCTCGGCGACCTGGACGGCGTTCGGCTCGCCCACCTCGGTCCGGCGTGCGCCGAGGTGTCCGAGGCGATCGACGCGGTTCGGCGGTTGCCCTCCGAGGCGGCGTGGGCGCTGTCGATCATCGATGGCCTGCTGACCGGCGGGGTGGGCCACCTGTGGGAGCGGGCGGCCCAGCAGCTGGGACGGGTCGAGCAGGCCGTCGCCGACGACCACGAGGCGGGTTTCGCGGACGTGCAGGTCGCGAGCGGAATCCTGCCCGGCCCCGCCGCCGGGGTGTTCCGGACGTTCGTCGACTACCTGGACGGCGGCGGCGCGCTGCGCAAGAAGCTGTTCCGCAGCGATGAGCAGAAGGCGGTCGCCGCCTACGACACGTCCGTCCTGGTCGACGGCGCTCCGGTCCGGTCCGCCGGGCAGGCTCGGGCCGCCGCCGCGCACTTGCGGGTCATGGAGGCGCACCGCGTGCTGGACGCCGCGTTCGCCCCGCTCCGCCTCACCCTCGTCGCCAACCCCCACCGGGGTGTGCTCGTGGAGCGGATGCGGCAGGTCAGGCACGCGTGCAGCGCGGTCAACCGCGTCGTCACCGCCTGCGGGCAGCTCGCCGGGCTGCTGCTGCCGATCCCGGTGGGGCAGCGCCCGCGCGTGGACTCCCTGGCCGCGGCCGAGACCATCGCCCGTACCGCGCTCGCGGTGTCCGAGGCCCGCGTCGCGTCCCTGGCGCGGGTCGAGCTGGACGAGGCGGCACAGCGCGTGCTCGCCGCGGGCGAGGGCGGGCGTCCCGCACCCGAGGTGGAGGCGGTCGCCGCGGCGCTGCGCGGGGCCGACGCCGCCGCGTACCGCCACGCCGTGGCCGCTCTCGCCGACGCCCGGGACCAGCACGAGGCCCAACTACGTGCTGATGAGCTGTGCGGACGCTTGGACAAGGCGAACCGGCCGTTGGCGGAGGAGCTTCGACGTTCCTGCGCCGACCGGTCGTGGTCGAGCCGGGGCGCGCACTGGCCGCGGGCGTGGGCCCGGGCCTGCGCGGTGACGTGGGTCGACCGGCAGGCGACACCGGGACTGGAACGCGTCCTGGACGCCCAACTCGACGTGCTGGTGCGGGACATCTCGCTGCTGACCGCGGAACTCGCGGCGGCCAAGGCGTGGCTGGCGTGCCTGAGCCGGATGACCGCCGTGCAGGTGCAGGCATTGCAGAGCTACCGGTCGGCGAAGGCGGGTGAGGGAAAGGGCACGGGCAAGTACGCTGAGCGGTTCCGCAGCTCCGCGCGCGAGGCGATGGTGGTCGCCCAGGCCGCCGTGCCCGCCTGGGTCATGCCGATCCAGCAGGTCCTGGCGTCGATCCCGCCCACGCAGGAGGCGTTCGACGTGGTGATCGTCGACGAGGCCAGCCAGGCGGAGCTGACCAGCGCCTTCCTGCTGTGGTTGGCGCCCCGGGTCATCGTCGTCGGCGACGACAAGCAGTGCACCCCCTCGGAGGTGGCGTCCGGTTCGCTGGAGGAGATCTTCAAGCGCATCGACACCGACCTGTCGGACATCCCGAGCTACCTGCGCACCGAGTTCACCCCGCGCTCCAGCGTGTTCTCCATGCTGCGCACCAGGTTCGGGCAGGTGGTGCGGCTGCGCGAGCACTTCCGGTGCATGCCGGAGATCATCACGTGGTCCTCCAACGAGTTCTACCGGGACGCGCCGCTGGTGCCGGTGCGCCAGTTCGGGGCCGACCGGCTGCCGCCGCTGCGCACGACGTACGTGCGCGGCGGTTACTCGGAGGGGGCCAACGCCCGGCTGGTCAACCGCCCCGAGGCCGCGGCCATCGCGGAGTCGGTGGCGGCGTGCCTGGACGACCCCGCCTACGAAGGCAGGACGTTCGGCGTCGTGGTCCTTCAGGGACAGTCCCAGGTCGAGCTGATCCAGCAGGAGCTGATCGACCGCATCACCCCGGCGCAGTGGGACGAACGGCGGCTGCGCATCGGCACGCCACCGGACTTCCAGGGCGACGAGCGCAACGTCGTGTGGCTGTCCCTGGTGGTGGGGCCCGAGCAGAACTTCGCGTCGCTGACCAGGCGGGAGTTCCAGCAGCGGTTCAACGTGGCCGCCTCCCGCGCCCAGGACCAGCTGTGGCTGTTCCACTCGGTCACGACCGACCGGCTGAGGGCCGGCGATCTCCGGCATTCGCTGCTGACCTACCTGTCCACGGCGGGCTCCGTTCCGGTGCCGCCGATGCCCACCGCCGTCGACCCGGACAACCGCCACCCGGACTTCGACTCCCTGTTCGAGCAGCGCGTGTTCCTCGACATCACCGCCCGCGGCTACCACGTCACACCCCAGGTGGAGACCAACGGCAGGCGGATCGATCTGGTGGTCACCGGCGCGGCGGGCAAGTTGGCCGTGGAGTGCGACGGCGACGCGTTCCACTCGACGCCGGAGCAGCGGTCCGCGGACCTCCAGCGCGAGCAGGAGCTGAAGCGGTGCGGGTGGACGTTCTGGCGGGTTCGCGGATCCACCTATTACCTCGACCGCGTCGCCGCGCTCGCTCCGCTGTGGGAAACGCTGGACCGCCTCGGCATCGGGCCGATCGGCTCAGGTGTCGGCGACGGCACCCCGACCGCGACGGTGTGGACCCCGACCGCGCTCGACCGACCCCGGCCCGCGCACCCCGACACCGGCACCGATGACCCGGAGGACGACACCGCCGCCGGATTCGCGGACGCCCGCACTGCGGAACCCGTCGTGGCGGAACCCGTTGTGGCCGAACCCGTTGTGGAAGAGCCGGCACTGACCGAATCCGTTGTGGCGCAGCCGGCCCTGACGGAACAGGCCGTGGTGGAATCGGCCGTTGCGGAGCCGATTCCCTCCGGCCGACACGTCGCGGACGACCGTGTGCGTGACCTCTTGGTCGAGGAGTCCCGCCGCAGGCCGCTGCTGACCGAGGACGTGTGCGACCTGTTGGGCGTCGACACGACCACCGCCAGGGACGTGCTCAACGCGTTGGTGAACACAGGAGCACTCCTCAGGTCGGGGAGTCCGCTCGGTGCCAGCTACCGCCCAGCGGAGCAGCAAGAGGCGCCGGTGGCCGACCAACCGGAGGACCCGAGGCTCGACGTGGTCCGGCGGTTGGCGAGCCGGGTCGGAGGTGTCGGCAACGCTGGGGTGCGAGACGCCCTCGGTATCAGCGCGGGCGAGGCCCAGTTGCTGCTTCGTGCGCTCTACGAAGCCGGTCAAGTGGATCGGATCGGCTCGAAAGGGGCGCGTGTGTACCGGCGGAGGCGCTGATCCACGTGTGACGACCGGTGCGGAGTGGCGAATGAGCGATAAGTCGGTGCGTGACATCTTCGACGTGCGAGCGCGACTGGTCGACGACTACCGCGGCTTCACATCGGCCTTTGTCGGAATCCGGGATACCAGGGTTCGACCACCCGGTGCGGGTTCGACTTGTCCTGGCTGCGGGAGATGGCGGCGCCGGTCGGGCGCGTTACCCGCCGGACCGGCGCGGCGAGGCGGGCGTCATGGCTTGACCAGGACCTTCGCCCGGCGTTCGAGGTACTCGTTCACCTCTTCGGCGTCGAAGGCGGCCGGGTCGAAGTCGGCGGCCGAGTCCAGATCGAGCCACTCCAGCCGTTCCGCGTGCTCGGGGTGCTCCGGGTCGGCCAGCACGTCGCACAGGTTCGCGTAGCCCCAGATGCCGCCGCTGTCCTCCGGCGGGGCGGCACGGCGGCCGGTGAGGCAGCGGGGGTAGGCGGCACCCGGTTCGGCTTGGACGACGTCCTCCACCACGATGTCGTGGTCCCAGGCGTCGCCGAAGTCGTACAGGTAACCGACGCGGTCCTTCGGCGCTTTCGCAGCGTCGGCCAGCGTCACGGTCGCGGCGTCGCCGTGGCCCAGTTCCGGGTCAGGCATCCCGTACTCGCCTTCCGGGGTGTCGAAGACCCACATGTGGTAGTCCTCCCAGGCGAACGCGTCCTGGATGATCTGGTGCAGCCGCACCAGCGACGTGGAGGACGGCACTTCCAGTCGGCGCCAGATCGGCGGCTTCGACCCGCGCAGCGTGATCTTCAGCCGGTGCACGCTGGTGTCGAGGGCGGTCGGGGCGGCGGGAGGGAGCAGCTCCAGCCGCTGCTCCAGCAGGGCGAGGTGGGACCGCATGTCCTCCACCTGGTCCGGCTCGACCGGGCACGGCTCGCGCTTCAACGCGTCCTCGACGATCGCGCGTGCCTGTTCGGGCGTGTACTCGCGGAACGGGAAGCCGAACTCGGCGGCCGCGTGGACGTACCCGGCCCGGATCGGCTTCGGCTGGTCGCTGACGAAGCAGTCCTTGACGCCGCCGAGGTCGTGGTCGATCAACAGGACGAGGACGTGTGGCTTGCGGCCGTACGAGAAGGTCAGCGCCAGCCCTTCCTGGGCGCCGCGCGGGTCCGCGTAGCCGAAGCACGCGCCGACGGTCGGCTTGCCCACCGCCCGCACCCACTTCGGGTCCCGCAGCCCGCTAGCGACGAGGCGGTCGGCGGCCTGGGACGCGACCGGCCGCACCTCCGGCGGCGCGAGCACCGCGAACGACCGCGCCAGCGCGAGCGCTTCCGGCCTGCCCGTGGCCTCGGCGTCGGCGATCATGGCCGCCACCATCTCCGGGAAGTCCTGCGGATCGGTGCTGTCGCCCATCGCGCCCAGGAACTCGGACGCGCACAGCTCGGCCTCCAGCGGTCCGCAACCCTGCTCCAGCAGTGGCGTGAAGACGTCGAGGAACGCCATCGCGAGGTCCGCCACCGGCTGGATGAAACCCGCTGTGGTCAGGCGCTCCAAAGCGTCCGGCACGTCGCGGGCGGCATCGACCAGTCGCAACACCTGATCGGGTGCACCCTGATCCGCCAGCATCGCGCGGAGATCGGACAAGGTCGGTTCGACATTGTTCGGCACCCGCGTCATCGTGCCACGCACGTGACGGGGCGTTGCCAGGGCTCCCAGAGGCGCCAGGAACGCAGTGGCCACCCCCGGTCAGCCACGCCACTGAGGCCTGGGTGTTGGCGCAATAGGCAGTCGGAACAGCGCGCGTCCAAGGAAGAAGAGAACGCCCGCTGCCACCGAAGGCGCGGCCAGCAGGAACAGATAAGCCCACACACCACTGGTGAACCCGACCTGCCGACTACCGCTTGTCACCGTCATGACCAGCAGGAACCAAGCGATGACGGCGACGATCACCGCACCCGTCCAACCGCCCGCCAGCGCGCGCCTCGCCACTCTCGCGCCGTTCACGTCGAGGTACTCGCCCCGGACGTAGGACCGTGCCGCCAGCAGGCTCACAGAGGACAGGAACACCGCGAACATCGAACCGCACCCGGCGATCCAGACCAACGCGTTGATCGGGTGGTAGGCCGTCGGCAATGCCCGGCCGAACCCCACGATCGCCCATCCGAGCGCCAGGCAAGCCACGAGGCCCACCGCGCCGAGTACGCCGCACAGGCCCCGGATCCTCCGAGCCTGGGCAGCCGGTATCCACACATAGAGGGGAGGTGGTCCCGGGTACGTCACGAGCCGGGTCGCCAGTCCGAGCCGTCCCCGTCGGTGACACTCGCGTCCGCCATGTCGGCGGTGTTCGGCATCGCCCACGTGGAGCCGAGGTCGTGGATCTTCTGCCGGATCGCGGACTGCTCGGTCTCGATCGTGTTGACGTGCGACTCCAACGCCATGACCGTCGCGGCGATAACGCCGATCGTCGCGGCCACCGTTCCGACGATGAACGCGATCGCCGCGGGGATGCCCACGAGCGTGCACGCGGCGGCCACCGCGGCGACGATGCCGACGACCAGGCCGGCGAGCGCGAAGCCCATCGCCATCCAGAACATGTCGATCGAGTTCGCCAGGCTGTTCAGGGACGAACGCAGTTGTCCGGCGATGTCCTTCACCGAGTTCAGCCCGGCCGCCTGTGGTGGCACCGTCGCCTGGTAGGCGCGGGCCGCGCGACCTTCCCACTCGATCGTGGTGCGGAGCTTGTCCAACCCGATCGTGCCCGCGATGTCGCCGAGTGCGTTGCCGACCTGCGACACCCACTGCTCGCCGACGTTCTTAAGGCGGTCCGAGTCACCGGGCTGCTCCCACAACAGCTTGACGCGGTCCCACAACTCGCGCAGCTTCTCGTTGAGCAGCTGCATGCCGCGGATAATGGGGTCGACGAGGTACTCCAGCGGCGCGGGAACCCAGCTCATGACGCTGTTGACCTGGTCGAAGAACCTCGTGGCGTTCTGGTCGATCTCCTGCGACTTGCGGTGCGCCTCCTGCACGAGCGGGTTCATCGGCCACCGCCGTCGGTGTGGATGTTGTTCATGGCGTGCCGGTTCGCTTCCTCTTCGGCTTCATAGGTGTTCGCCGCCGCCTGGAGGGTTTCGCTGAGGCTGCCGAACGCCTGGGTCGCCTGGGCAAGCATGTCCTCCAAGGCCAGGCGAGCGTCGTTGTACGTGCGGTCCAAGCCGCGGTCGACCGCCCACAGCGACAGGTCGGCGCCGGTCAGAACCAGACCACCGATCGCGGAGCGCGGGCCGTCGAGGTTGTCGGCTGCGGTCGCCCACGCGGTGGCGTCGGACCGCATCGCTTCGAGAGCTACGGAGACATCGGTCATGGCAGCAACCCCACTCGGCGCAGCAGTGTGTCGGGATCACTCACCAGCGCGGTGAGTTCGGTGATGGCGGGGCTCTGCGGACCCTGCGCCAGGTCGGCGGGAACGTTCTGGGCGCGCAGGTTCCGCAGCACTTCCAGGAACTCCTGCTGCATCTCCGTCACGCGAGCCGAATGCGTCCAGGCGGGATCGATCTCCAGGTTGAGGACCTGTCCCCGGTGGATCGTGCCGCGGACGTGTCCACCCCGGCTCTCCACCGTCAACGGACGGTCCACGGCCTCGGTCATCCGCTGCGTGAACTCGGCCAAGTCGGCGCTGACGGCGGCCATCAACCGCAACGCCTGCTCGGGCGTGATGCGTTCGTGGGACTGAGGTGGCGGCATCTCGCGCTGTGGCGCGGTTTCGGCCGGCCGCTCGACCTGCTTGGCCAACGCCGACATGGCGGCCGCGTTCGCGGCTTGGGTGACCGCCGAGCCCAGGACACGAGGGTCGACCGACTGCCGCCACTGCGCTGCGATGGTGACCGACTGGACCTCCGCCTCGTCGTTCACCGCCACGGTGACCACGCCATCCGGGTCGCGTCCCGCCAGGAGGTCCTGTCGCCTGTCCGGTTGCTCCGTTGACCGCGGTGGTGACCGGTCCTCCTCGTCGCCGTCCTCGAAGCCGAATCTGAATTCGCCGCTCACGTCTCCCCTTGCGGTCGGTGATCAGATGGTTTCGCAAAGTAGCGCGCATCGTGGGGAGCCGGTAGGCAATCAGCGGCAATTCCGGACAGGTTTCCCGTTCTCCACCTGTTCGGATGAGCGGCTCCAGCACACGCCCACCTGGTCACCGCGGTGCGGTCACTCCGGCTGCGGCCCTAGGCTGAACCGGTGACGCCCGAGAAGCCCGTCGAGGGCATGACGATGGCGGAACTCCTGACCAACCAGATCGATCAGAAGTCCGGCGACGGTCAGCGAGCCGAGGCCCTGTCGGTCGACGCGAGCAGCTCCGACACGGCGTGAACGAGTCGGGGCTGGTCGGCCGGGCTCAGCGTGGCCCACTCCCGGCCGTCATTGGAAGGGCGGCGGGTGAACTGCCACCGCCCCTCGGCGCTGTCGTAGAAGGACACCGCGTACGGGCCGCGTCGTCGCGGTCCCGACCGACCGTGCCGCACGGACCGCGAGGCCGTGCCGAACTGGCCCATGCGCGTCACGCCGCCGAGCACCTGGGAGACCTTCTGCGCGTCGGCACGGGCGAGCCCGCTCTCCCGCAGCGCGTTCTCCATCCGTGACACCGACTGCCCGGCCACCGCGGCCCGGTCGAGGTCGGCGGCCGGCACGCTGACCGACCGCGAGCGCGGCGTCGGGTGCGGGGGCAGCAGGCCCACAACCGAGGCGACCAGCGCTGTCTCGTCGATGCCGGCGAGGCTGAGCCCGTCGGCGGTGAGGACTGCCAGCACGGCTCGACTGGACCTGGCGGCGGCGACCGCGCGCACCCTCGGACCCCCGTCCAGGCGCAAGCGCGCGTCGACCTCGCGCTCGGGGTGGGCCAGCAACGCCAGCCAGTCGGCGAGGCGCGCGTCGAGCGCGCCCCGTGCGGCCAGACCGCGCGCCTCCAACTCACGCCACGCGCCCTGGAAGAGCGCCCGGCGTTCGTCCAAGGTGCCGCCGTGGGACGGGATGGACAGGATCGTGGGGTAGTCGCCCGGCCTCAGGTGGTCCCAGCACAGCTCGAACTCCAACCGGGACAGCGTGACCGTCACCGGTCGTCTTCCCCGATCACCGGCGGTGCGACCCGGGGGATGCTGTCCGCGCCCCAGACGTCGTCCAGTTCCTCGAGGTACGGCGCGGTCCGGTGATCGAGGTCGTCCTCGCCCTTGGCGGCCTGCGGGGTGGCCGCCAGGCCGGCCGCGGGCGGAGGACTGCCCGCCGTGGCGCGGGCGGCGGCGGCGTTCGTGCGGCTCGACCGGGTGTCGTCGCCGACTCCGGTCGACCCGCCGGACCCGGGTGGTGTGGCGGTGACGCCGCCTCCGGGTACGCCGGGGGACAACGGTTTCGTCCCCCTCCCGCCCGCTCCGCGTGCCATGCCGCCCATCACGCCGCTCCCCGCTTTCTCCGACGAGCCACCGGGGCGGCCGGTCGGCGTGTGGGTCGGCAGGCGGGTCGCGGGTGGCCGGTTTCCCGGTGGGGCAATGCCGACCGGTGCGGTGGCCGGGGGAGCGGGCGCGTGCTGTGGCAGCGTGGCCTGACCTGGCGGCAACCGCGAAAGGGCTTCCTGTGGCGTCGTCGCGGCGGATGTGGCGGTCCGGCCGACCTCGCGCCCCTCGGTCACCGCACCACCCGAGGGCTCGACCGACCCCGGCGCTTCCCCCTCGGACGTCGTCGGACGTTCCTGTCTGGCTGTCCCGGTCGTCTCGACCCCGTGCCGCTCGACTGCGGGCGGCTCCACCATCTGCGTGGTCACCGACGGCGGCGGCACGAACTCGCCGAGGGAATCCACCGCAGCCGACGCCCGTTCGCGGTAGCCGATCATCACCGCTACGGCCAAGCGCTTGGCCTCCTGCGCCTGCGCCTCCTGGAGGTCCTGGTCGGTCTGGCCACCGACGAGGTGCGTGAAACCGGCGGGGATGCCCCACAAGTCGTCATTGGCGGTCGAGGTCACCTTCACCGGTTCCGGCATCTCGCCTTTCGCGTCCACATAGGACAAGGCTTGTGCCTCGAACGAAGCCCGGGTCACCGTGGCGGCGGTGCACGCGTCCTCGGCCCACTGCACCAAGGGCGCATTACTACTGGTGAACCGTTCGCCCGCCGCACCCTGCCACACCGCGCCGGATCGGCGGATCGTGGTCTCCAGCTCGACGCGAGCGGTCCGCATCACGTCGAGGAACTTGGCCCATGCGTCGTCGACGGCCTGGGCCGCCGAGTACCCGGGACCACCGTGGATCTTGTCGTACAGCTGTCGGTGTGACTGCGCGTCGAAGTTGTGGTTCCCGATGCTGCGGCCTGTCCGGTGTCTGCCTGAGTCGTGCTCCGAAGTCGCCATTGCCGCCCCCTCACTTCAGCAGGTTCTCCATCGCCGCCTCGACCACCTCGCGCGCTCCGGCGCAAGGTGCGGGGAAGCGGTCCTCGTACGTGGGCAGTACGGAGAACGTCGCGGCCAGGTACTGCCCCTCAGCGGTGTCGACCATGACGTCACAGCGGCCTTCGTCCTTCGGCAGGGTCACCGTGATGGCGGGGAAACCGAGCACCGGATCGGTCACGGCCGCCTGTCCGGTCCGCTCGCCGTCGGTCCACGCGGAGATGCCCTCGGTGGTCACGGGAACGAGATGGCTGCTGGCTCCGATGACCGTCCACGAGCAACCCTTGGCCCGGTAGAAGTCGCTGTCCACGACACGGCCCGCCCGGTCGATCTTCAGGACGGGCAGTTGCTCGGCGGTGAGCAGACCGCAGGGATCCGTGCCGCCGAGTTCGACCTCGCGCGGACGGTCGGGAGGCGGCGTCGAAGACGGTGAAGTGCCGGGGAACGAGCCTGCTCCACTCGCCGAACGCGGAGTGCCGGCCGTGGTGTTGCACCCGGCGACGAGGATGACAACCGCTGTCGCGCAGAGGACGGGGTGGGGTTTCGCTGTCCGGAGACTCATCGGTCGCCGACCTCGCGGAGCTTCCGGATCACGTCGGTGTTGCCGTCCTCGACGAGACCGTAAGTCTTCGCCGCGGCCATGAGTTGCTCGATGTTGGCGTTCAACTCGCCGAGAAACCTCTCCGTGACGTCGAGTGCGTGCATCGAGTGGTCGGTGAACACGCCGGCGGCGTCCCCGGAGACTTCGTCATCGGCGAGGGGCCGCCCTCGGAGGGAATTGCCGTGCTCCTGAAGGAAATCCGACACGGAATCGCGCACCCCCTCGTAGCTCGCGATGAGGTCCAGCAGCTTCTCCGGCTCCACCTGCATGCTCGTCAGTTGCGGTGCGGGAGGTCCCGCAGGTTGGCCGACACGCTGATACGGCACGATGTCCGCTCCCCCTTGCGAGAATGGCTCCCGTGTGCGATCCGGGTGTGACTGCGTATGGAGGTTCTCATGTCGGACGACCTCGATGGTCCGCAATTCACGTGCAGCCCACGAATGGCGTACATCGTTGGATTCTTGCGAGCGGGTTCGCCCGTAGGAACCAGATGGCACTAGGCAGAACCGGTGTTCCAGGTGCTTCCGTGCAGGGCAGAACTAGGTCATTTGGGCTGGTGACGCCCGTCTTTCGAGGTTCCACCGCGAGTGGATCCGGTATCCCGTCGGACGTTTGCGATCTTCAGGGCGACGCTTCGAACGAGTGAATCGGAACCGTCAGGGCCGTGGGTCCATAACGGGTTTACGACGGTATGGTGCACGCTTGTTCGACTATTCGATCCAATATTCCACCTGATTGGGTCCGGTGTCGGGTCGTTACCGATTGGCGCTGTTCACTCGGCGGAGTCGGGCCGTGAGGTGCGGGCGGGCGCGACGTTGGCCGCCTCGGGTGGCGATGGCTTGGGCCAGGGATTCCAGGACCCTGGCCACGCGCGCGGGACGAACGCGTCCGCCGCGTGCTGGAATCGGCCGAGGCTCTCGCGGTTTGGCACTGCTCCGCGCACCGGGCGCAGTGGCGGTGGTGTTCGCGGTAGTCGTCCAGCGGAACGCACTGTGCCCCGGCCGTCGCACGACAGCCGGGGCACAGGGAACTGGGATCAGGCAGGAACGGACGCGACGCCGGGAGCCAGGAAGCGCTTGCCGGTCACCTTCTCCGAGATGCCCGAACGGTCCAGGTACGGGGTGATGCCGCCGAGCCAGAACGGCCAGCCGGCGCCGAGGAGCATGCACAGGTCGATGTCCTGCGCCTCCGCGACCACGCCTTCGTCCAGCATGATCCGGATCTCTTCGGCCATCGCCTCCAGCGCCCGCGCGAAGACCTCTTCACCGGTCAACGGCTTGTCGCCGAACGACCACAGCGCCTGCACCTCGGGGTCGACCGTCTGCTTGCCGGCCGAGTCCCACTGGTAGACGGCGGTCTTGCCGGCCTTCACGAACGCCTTCATGTTCTCCGACACGCCGAACCGGTCCGGGAACGCCCGGTTCATCGTCTCGGCCACGTGCAGCGCCACAGCGGGCCCCACGAGCTGGAGCAGGATCAGGGGCGACATCGGCAGGCCCAGCGGCTCGGTGGCCTTGTCCGCCACCTCGAACTGCGTGCCCTCGTCGATGGACTTCACGACCTCGCCCATGAACCGCGTCAGCAGCCGGTTCACCACGAACGCCGGCGCGTCCTTCACCAGCACCGAGGACTTCTTGAGCTGCTTGCCCACCGCGAACGCCGTCGCCAGCGTCGCGTCGTCGGTGCGCTCGGCCCGCACGATCTCCAGCAGCGGCATGATCGCCACCGGGTTGAAGAAGTGGAAGCCCACGACCCGCTCGGGGTGCTTGAGGCCCGACGCCATCTCGGTGATCGACAGCGACGACGTGTTGGTCGCCAGCACGGCCTCGGCCGACACGTGCTCCTCGACCTCGGCGAACACCTTCTGCTTCACGCCCAGGTCCTCGAACACGGCCTCGATGACGAAGTCCGCGTCCGAGAACGCCGCCTTGTCCAGCGAACCGGACACCAGCGCCTTGAGCCGGTTCGCCTTGTCCGCCGACACGCGCTTCTTGCCGAGCAGCTTGTCGATTTCGCCGTGCACGTACCCGACGCCCTTGTCCACCCGCGCCTGGTCGATGTCGGTGAGCACCACCGGCACCTCGAGCCGCCGCGCGAACAGCAGCGCCATCTGCGACGCCATCAGGCCCGCGCCGACGATGCCGACCTTGGTCACCTTGCGCGCCAACGACTTGTCCGGCGCCCCCGCCGGCCGCTTGGCCCGCTTCTGCACCAGGTTGAACGAGTAGAGCCCGGCCCGCAGCTCGTCGCTCATCACGACGTCCGCCAGTGCCTCGGTCTCCGCCGCGTACCCGGCGTCCAAGTCGTTGGCACGGGCCAACTCCAGCAGCTCAAGAGCCTTCAACGCACCCGGCGCCGCGCCCTTGGTCTTGCCCTCGACGATGGCCCGCGCACGCGCCACAGCCGCGTCCCAGCCGGCACCGCGGTCGATCTCACGACGCGGGGGCACGACGTCGCCGCGCACCACGGAGGCCAGCCACAGCAGCGACTGCTCCAGGTAGTCCGCCGAGTCGAACAGCACGTCCGCGATGCCCAGGTCCAACGCCTGCTTGGGGTTGAGCATCTTGTTCTGGTTCAACGCGTTCTCGAAGATCACGGTGACCGCGTCGTTCGCGCCGATCAGGTTCGGCAGCAGCTGCGTGCCGCCCCAACCGGGGAACAGGCCGAGGAACACCTCGGGCAGCGCGATGGCCGCCGCGTTGGACGCCAGCGTCCGGTAGTGGCACGACAGCGCCAGCTCCAGGCCGCCGCCCATCACCGCGCCGTTGACGAACGCGAAGGTCGGCACGGACGACTCGGTGAACTTGCGGAACACATCGTGCCCGAGCTGTCCGATGGTCAGCGCCTGCTCGCGCGCCGTAGCGCCTTCGACGGCCGTCAGGTCCGCGCCCACGGCGAAGATGAACGGCTTGCCGGTGACCGCGATCGCCGCCGGGGACGCCGCCACGGCCTCGTCGAACGCGGCGTTCAGGCTCACCAGCGACTGCGGGCCGAACGTGGACGGCCGGGTGTGGTCGTGGCCGTTGTCGATGGTGATCAGCGCGACCTCGCCGTCGACACCGGGCACGGAGATCAGCCGGGTGCGGGCGTGGGTCACGACCTCGTCGGGGAAGAGGGCCTTGGCCTCGTCAGCGGTCAACGTGGTCACTTGTTCTCCCCGTTCCACAGCGGGTTCTCCCAGATAACGGTGCCGCCCATGCCGATGCCGATGCACATGGTGGTGATGCCGTAGCGCACGTCGGGGCGCTCGGCGAACTGCCGCGACAGCTGGGTCATCAGCCGCACGCCGGACGACGCGAGCGGGTGGCCGGTGGCGATCGCGCCACCCCACTGGTTGACCCGCGGGTCGTCGTCGGCGATGCCGAAGTGGTCCAGGAAGGCGAGCACCTGCACGGCGAACGCCTCGTTGATCTCGAACAGGCCGATGTCCTCGATGGACAGACCCGCGCGCTTCAGGGCCTTCTCCGTCGCGGGCACCGGGCCGATCCCCATCACGTCGGGCTCGACGCCCAGGAACGAGTAGCCCACCATGCGCATGCCGACCGGCAGGCCCAGCTCGCGGGCGGTCTCCTCCTCGGCCAGGATGCAGCCGGTCGCGCCGTCGTTCAGGCCCGCGGCGTTGCCCGCGGTGACCCGGCCGTGCGGGCGGAACGGCGTCTTCAGCTTGCCCAGGTCCTCGACCGTGGTGCCGGGACGCGGCGGCTCGTCGGCCGTCGCCAGGCCCCAGCCGTGCTCGGTGGACCGGGTCGCGACGGGCACGAGCTCCGGGCCGATCTTGCCGTTCTTCACCGCGTCGGCGTACTTGGCCTGCGACGCCGCCGCGAACGCGTCCGTGCGGTCCTTGGTGATGGCCGGGAACCGGTCGTGCAGGTTCTCCGCCGTCGAGCCCATGACGAGCGCGGACGGGTCCACGATCTTGTCGGACAGGAACCGCGGGTTCGGGTCGACGCCCTCGCCCATCGGGTGCCGGCCCATGTGCTCGACACCGCCCGCGATGACCACGTCGTACGCGCCGAACGCGATGCCGCTGGCCGACGTCGTCACGGCCGTCATCGCGCCCGCGCACATGCGGTCGATGGCGTAGCCGGGCACGGACTTCGGCAGGCCCGCGAGCAGCGCCGCCGTGCGGCCGATGGTCAGGCCCTGATCACCGGTCTGCGTGGTGGCCGCGATCGCCACCTCGTCGATCCGCTCCGGTGGCAGCTCGGGGTGGCGCCGCAGCAGCTCGCGGATGACCTTGACGACCAGGTCGTCGGCACGGGTCTCCGCGAAGATTCCCTTGGGGCCGGCTTTGCCGAACGGCGTGCGCACGCCGTCGACGAAGACCACGTTTCGAACGCGTGCCGGCGCTACTGGTGCGGCCACGGCGTCTCCTCCACTTGTGGTGACGATTCGCCCGAACGGCGGGGCGCGACTCCTACCGATCGGTAACACAACTCTAGCCCCTGTTACTGACCGGTAACCACCGTGCCCGCCCTGTCGGGTCGGTCACAGAACGCGCGGACGGCCAGGAACAGCGCGAAACCGAACGGGGACATGATGATCGTGAACGCCAGCAGCGGGCCCATGAGCAGGGGGTGCAGCCCCAGTCGGCGGCCCTCCCGGTACATCCACGCCCCGATCAGCAGGTCCCACGCGATCACCTGCGCCCAGATCGCCGCGGCGCCCCAGGACGTGGCCAGGAACTCTCTCAGCGTGTCCAGGTTCGGACTGCTCATCGTCGCCCACAACTCCGGCAGGTGCGCGGCGACCAGGATTGTGTAGACGATCAGCGGCGGCACCGCGATCAGTGGCGACGACACGATTCGGGCCGTCACCGACCACTTCGGTGTGAAGATCATCAAAGCCCAGAAGGGCACGGTGAGCCAGAACGTGATCTCGAACAGGAATCCGGTCATGCCCGCATCTCCTCGGTCGTCTCGGTCGTCTCGGTCGTCTTGGTGGTCCCGGCCGTCGTGCCGGGTGTCGCGCGCAGCGCACGCGCGACGACCGCAGCGGTCCACGTGAGCACGGCCAGCGCGCCCAGCGCGGTGAGCAGGTCCGGGCGCAACAGCGGCTGCCCGCGCAGCGCCTGCCACGTCAGCAGCGCCATCAGGCCCGCGTAGCCGATGGCGAGGCCCCAGATGAGCTGCGGCGTGGCGCGCCGGCGGAACAGCATCGCGGCCAACGGGAGGAGTTGGAGCGCGTGGATGCCGATGAAGTGCGGGATCCGCAGGTCGCCGCCCGTGGTGCTCCACCCGGTCACCGGCATCTGCGGTCCGCCGTCGGGCACGCCGACGCTGTGCGCGCCCATGATGCCGCCGCTGCTGTTCTGGCCGGGCGCGGGCGTGGTCATCATGAAGCCGAGCGCGAGGCCGACCAGGGTGATGCCGGTGCCGAGTCGGATCGCGAGACCGGTGGCGCGCTCCGCGAACCTCGTGAACAGCAGTGTGACGGCGATGAGCGCGTGCATGACCCAGACGACGGCGATGGTGACCGCCATGGCGCGCCACAGCAGCTGGTCGAAGGGGGTGGCGACGTTGAAGTGGCTCGCCCTGCCCCGGATCACCTGGCCGACGACGATCGCCATCTCGGCGGCGCTCGCCACCGCGAGCACGGTGCCCGCCCACCAGCCGGTTCGGCGCAACCTGGTGGTGAGGGTGAGCATCCACGCCAAGGTGACGCCGTAGAGGGCGAAGGACACCGCGAACTTGAACGGCTTGAACCAGATCGGGGACCCCGCGACAATCCGGTCGTCGATGATCAGTCCCGCGAGGGACACCGGGATCAGGGTCAGCATGAGCAGGGAGAAGAGCATCAACGGCGGATGTGGGCGAAGGAAGCGGATCACGGTCGGCTCCTCGTACGGATAGCGGCACTTTCCACTATTAGATAGTTACAGTATCCGTACTGAGAGTCGTCTCAGAAAGGGACGCGTGTCGATGCGCATCGCCGAGTTGAGCCGTCGCAGCGGCGTGCCCGTGCCGACGATCAAGTTCTACCTGCGGGAGGGCCTGCTCCCGGCCGGGCAGCTGACCAGCCCCAACCAGGCCCGGTACTCCGACGCGCACCTGCACCGGCTGCGGCTGGTGCGGGCGATGGTCGAGCTGGGCGGGCTGTCGATCGCGGCCGTGCGCGAGGTGCTGGGTGCGTTGGACGACCCGGCCAAGTCCATGCAGAAGGCGTTGGGCACGATCTCCGCCGCCGTCGCGCCGCCGGACTTGGGCACCGAGGACGAGGTGGCGCACCAGCAGGTCGAGGAGTTCCTGGCGCGGCAGGGGTGGGTGTCCCGTCCGGCGTCGTACGCGCACAAGGCATTGGTCGGCGTGCTGGCCACGGCCCGGGAGGTCGGGCACGAGCGGTTCACGGACCTGCTGGACGGGTTCGGACGGGCCGCCATGCCGCTGGCGGAGGCCGATATGGAGTACGTGCTGGCGGCGAAAACCAAGGACGGCGCGCTGGAGGGCGTCGTCGTGGGGACCGTGCTGGGTGACGCGGCGATGGCGGCGGTGCGCGCCATGGCCCGGCGTGAGCTGTCGGGGCGGCTCACGGGCGAGGAGGACGAGCCGCAGCCCTGCTAGGAGCCGGCCGACGCCGACCCGGTCGTTCGAACACCTGACCGCGCGAGTCGAACGTCCAGGCCCCGCGTGTCGAACCCTCAGACCCCGTGAGTCCTACGTTCAGAACGCGCGAGTCGTACCTTCAGGACCACCGTGTCCTACGTTCAGGACCCCCGAATTCAACGCTCAGAACAGCCGATCTTGTACTGAGCGTTGAACTCGGGGGTCGCGAACGTAGGACTCACGGGTCCTGAACGTAGGACTCGCGGGGTCTGGAGGTTCGACACGCGGGGCCTGAGCGTTCGACTCGCGCGGGGGTTAGGGCTCTGGGGCTGGGGTTAGGGCCTTTGACAGGACGTCGGCGGTGAGGGTGATCTGCCAGTTGCGGGCGCCGCCGGCTCGCAAGGTCGCGGCCACGCCCTCGGGCGAGACGTCCTCCGGCGGCTGCCAGCACGTGCGGCGCACGAGGTCAGGCAACAGCAGGTTCTCGACCGGCAGGGTGTTCGCCTCGGCTACCGCCGTCAACGCCGTCCGTGCGGCCGCCAGACGGGCCGCGGCGGCCGGGTCCTTGTCGGCCCACCGGTTGGCGGGCGGAGGACCGTCATGCTGCTGTGAGGGCTCCGGAAGCTCGGACTTGGGCAGTGCCGCGGCGCGTTGCAACGCACCGAGCCACACGCCGACCATGCGCCGTTGCGCCCGACCCCGGAACACCGGCAACGCCGACAGCGTCGCCTCGTCCGCCGGAGCACGCACGGCCGCGTCGACGAGCGCCGCGTCCGGCAGCACCCGGCCCGGCGCGATGTCGCGTTCACGGGCCAGCGCGTCCCGGGCCTCCCACAGCGCCCGCACCGCGGCCAGCTGCCGGGGGTTGCGGATCCGGTGGATGCCCGACGTGCGGCGCCAAGGCTCCACACGTGGACGCGGCAGGGGCGCCAGGCGGGCGGCCTCGAATTCTTCGAGCGCCCACTCCAGCTTCCCCTGCCGCTTCAGCTCCTGTTCGAGCACGTCACGCAGCTCGACCAGCAGTTCCACGTCGAGGGCGGCGTAGTTGAGCCAGTCGGCGGGAAGGGGGCGGCGCGACCAGTCGGCCGCACCGTGCCCCTTCTCCAACCGGTAGCCCAAAAGCCGCTCGACGAGCGTTCCCAGCGCCACCCGTTCGAACCCGGCCAGCCTGCCCGCCAGCTCGGTGTCGAACAACACGCTCGGACGAAGCCCGAGTTCGGCGAGGCACGGCAGGTCTTGCGACGCCGCGTGCAGCACCCACTCGGTCCCGTCCAGCGCCTCGACCAGCGGGTCTATCCGGCCGCCAAGGGCGATCGGATCGACCAGCACGGTCCCGGCGCCCGCCCGGCGCAATTGCACCAGGTAGGCCCGTTGCGAGTAGCGGTATCCCGAGGCTCGCTCGGTGTCCACCGCAACCGGACCCGTCGCTCCGGCGAGCGCATCAGCGGCACGCCGGAGCGACGGTGCGTCGGCGACGACAGGCGGAACGCCGTCAGCGGGTTCCACCAGCGGCACCGGATCAGCACCGGTTGGTTCGGTTGGCTCGTCGGAGGGTACGTCCACGGCGGAAGACCCTACGACGAACGCACCACTCGCGGGTGTGTTCGGCCGGTTCAGTGTGCCGACCTGCTCAGCGGATCACGCCGGCACGCATGGCCAGCGCCACCATCTGAGCCCGATCCCCGGTGCCCAGCTTGCGCCCGATCCGCGACAGGTGAGACTTCACCGTCAGCGCGGAAAGGCTGAGCGCTTCGCCGATTTCCTTGTTGCTCTGGCCATCGGCGACCAGCTGGAGGACCTCGACCTCACGCGCGGACAGTTCCCGCGGCGTGTTGTCGGTGCCCGGCACCCTCGTGCCCGCAGCAAGCACGGGCGCAACGCTCGGATCTGCGTAAACGCCACCATCGAGCACCCTGCGCACCCCGTCGGTGACCACCATCGGAGAGGCGGACTTCAGCAGGTACGCCTGAGCGCCCGCCTGGAAGGCCGACCTGACCGCATAGGGGTCGTCGGAGGACGCGAGCACCACGATGCGGGGCCAGCCCTGGGCACGGAGTTCCGTGACCAGGTCGATGCCGGTGCCATCCGGCAGACCCAGATCGAGGATCGCGAGGTCGCACGGTCCTGTCGCGAGTGCCCGCGCCCGAGCCTCCGCGACCGAAGCCGCCTCATGCACTGTCCCGGCTCCCATCTGGGTGAGCCGAGCCGATATCGCCTCCCTCAGCAGTGGGTGGTCGTCGACCACCAGCACTGAAAAAAGCTCCTCCCGCGGATGCGGGACCATGTTCGCCGGCAACGAGCCGGCTGGCGTGGTACGAACGGCCTGACCTAAGCCGACGGCAGCCACGTCACTACCTCCCTGGAGTCGGTCGTGCCCCCCGACCGGCACCGGGACTTTCGTCCAATCAGCCGCGCCACTGATCGACCGAAAGTGGTGTCGTCTGGGGCAGCGTAGCCGCCCAAGCGGGTCTACGGGACGATCAATCGGGTATCTATCCCGAATGAGTTGTCACTGATCGCTCCTGTTGTCACACGATCGGCTGACAACTCGATAGGGCGGGTAACGCGAGCGGTTCTCACGACGACATCTAGGAGTTGCGGGTGGCGAGCACCACAGGTCGAGCCCGAGCCGAGGAACTGCTGGCCCGAGTGCCCCTGGTCGACGGGCACAACGACCTGCCCTGGGCGCTACGGGATCTGGTCACCGAGGGGCAAATCGGTGAAAAGTCAACACCGGGTGACCTGGCCGCCGCCGTCTCCGTCATCGACCTGACGACGCGGCAGCCGGCGTTGCAGACCGATCTGGTACGGGCGCGCGACGGCCGGTTGGGGATGCAGTTCTGGTCCGTCTGGGTCCCCTGCCGACTGGCGGGCGACGCAGCCGTCACCGCCGTCCTGGAGCAAGTGGAGTTGGTCCACGACCTCGCCGCGCGGTACCCGGAGCACTTGGCGATCGCGACCACGGCGGACGAGGCCGAACGGGCGTTCCGGGACGGGCGGATAGCGTCGCTGATCGGGGCGGAGGGCGGACACAGCATCAACGGCTCGTTGGACGTGCTGCGCGCGCTGCGGCGGCTGGGCGTGCGGTACATGACCCTTACTCACAATGAGAACACCGAGTGGGCCGATTCGGCGACGGACGAGCCGGTGCACGGCGGGCTGTCCGACTTCGGTCGGGACGTGGTGCGCGAGATGAACCGGATCGGGATGCTGGTCGACCTGTCGCACGTGGCGCCGTCGACGATGCGGGACGCGCTGGACGTGTCGTCCCGGCCGGTCGTGTTCAGCCACTCGTCGTGCCGGGCGGTCGCCGACCACCCGCGCAACGTGCCGGACGACGTGCTGGGACGGCTCAGGGACAACGACGGCGTGTGCATGGTGACGTTCGTGCCGCAGTTCGTGTCCCAGCCGTACGTGGAGTGGGATGCCCGGCTCAAATCCGCGATGGACGCGGCGGGGGAGAGCCACAACGACCTGGACGCGCGGCACCGGTTCGCCGACTCGTGGCCGGACGCCGGCCCGACCCCTCGCGTGACGATGGACGACGTGGTCGAGCACCTGGAGCACGCGCGTGAGGTGGCCGGGATCGACCACATCGGGCTGGGTGGGGACTACGACGGGACGCGGAGCCTGCCGGAGGGGATGGAGGACGTGTCCTGCTACCCGAGCCTGATCGGGGCGCTGCTGGACCGGGGTTGGAGCGAGGACGACTGCGCCAAGCTCGCCGGCCGCAACGTCCTCCGCGTCCTCCGCGCCAACGACTGAGTCGTGGCTGATGGATAACCGCGGGTCAGCGGAGGGTGGTCACGCCTACCGGAGGGAGGCCTACGGCGGTGGCCATGACGTCGAAGAACGCGGTGCCGTGGGTGGCCAGTTCGGCGGTCTCGGCGGTCCATGAGGCGCGTAGTTCCAGGTCGTCCGTGCGCGCCGGGCCGGCGATGTCGCCGAAGCGGGCCGACGACGTCTGGGTGACAGTGCCCCCCAGCGCCAGGAACGCGGCCCCGGACACTTCCAGTGCCTCCACCAGCCACGACCAGCCGACCTCGGGCAGCAGCGGGTCGGCGGCCAGTTCCGCGTCCAACTCCACCCGCACGTACGCCACCAGTCGGAACACGCCGGACCAGGCCTCGACCCCCTCGGGATCGTGCAGCAGCACCAGCCGTCCGGTGGACAACTCGTCGGCGGGCCCGGTCACCTCCGCGGTCAACGCGAAGGACCAAGGCGCAAGCCGCTGCGGCGGGCGCACCTCGGTCAACTCCAGTTCGGGTCGGGTTCGCACCGACCGGAGCGTCGCCACCGCCCGCTGGAACAGTTCGGGCTCCGTCACACCACGGACTGTAGGCCCCTAAACCTCGGAACGTGAGCGCGGCACGCCGGACCTCACGACGCCGCTCGTCCAACGCGTGGGACGATGGGAAACGAGATGAACGACATCACCGAAGCCGAAGCCCAAGCCGGAACAGAAGCAGAAGCGCCGCTGCTGGTCGCGGCGCGCGGCGGCCGGCCGTCGCGCACCCCGGTCTGGTTCATGCGCCAGGCGGGCCGCTCCCTCCCGGAGTACCGCAAACTGCGCGAAGGCACCGCGATGCTGGACGCCTGCATGGATCCGGACATGGTCTGCGAGATCACCATGCAGCCCGTCCGCCGCCACGACGTGGACGCCGCGATCCTGTTCTCCGACATCGTCGTGCCGCTCAAGGCCGCCGGTGTCGACCTGGACATCGTGCCCGGCACCGGGCCGGTCGTGGCCAACCCGATCGCCACGGAAGCCGACGTCAAGGCCATCCCCGAGCTGCACGAGGAGCAGGTGCAGCCGGTGGTGGACGCGATCGGCCTGCTGAACAAGGAGCTCGGTGACGTGCCGCTGATCGGCTTCGCCGGCGCGCCGTTCACCCTCGCCTCCTACCTGGTCGAAGGCGGCCCGAGCAAGCACCACGAGCGCACCAAGGCGCTTATGCACGGCAACCCCGACCTGTGGCACGCCCTGCTCGGCCGACTGGCCGACATCACCGCCGAATTCCTGCGCGTGCAGGTCCAGGCGGGCGTGAAGGCGGTGCAGCTGTTCGACTCCTGGGCCGGCGCGCTGTCCGAGCGCGACTACCGCGAGTTCGTGCTGCCGCACTCGACCAGGGTGCTCAGCGGCATCACGGGCGTGCCGCGCATCCACTTCGGCGTCGGCACGGGCGAGCTGCTGCCCGCGATGCGCGAGGCCGGCGCGGACGTGGTGGGCGTCGACTGGCGCACGCCGCTGGACGTCGCCGTCCAACGACTCGAGAACGCCGCGCCCCACCTGCCGAAACCGGTGGTGCAGGGCAACCTCGACCCGGCGCTGCTGTTCGCGGGAGTGCCCGCGTTGGAACGCGAGGTCGCCCGGATCAAGCGCGAGGGCGAGGCCGCCGCCGGCCACATCTTCAACCTCGGTCACGGCGTGCTGCCCGACACCGATCCGGACATGATCACCCGGGCCGTCGAGCTGGTGCACCGGCAGGGATGACGGCACCACGATGAGAGCGCTGCGAGTCGCGGTGGTCGGGGGCGGGATCTCCGGCCTGGCCGCCGCGCACCGGCTGCGTCAACTCCTCGGCCCGTCCGCCGAGATCACCGTGTTCGAGCAGGCCGAGCGGCTGGGCGGCAAGCTGCGCACGGTCGAGGTCGCCGGACGTGCCTACGACGTGGGCGCGGAAGCGTTCCTGCACCGCCGTCCCGAGGCCGCCGACCTGATCGCCGAGGTCGGCCTGGCCGACCAGGTCGCGCACCCGACGAAGGCGTCGTCGAGCATCCACGCCGACGGCGACACCCGGCCCATCCCCTCGCACACCCTGATGGGCGTCCCCGCATCGGTGGAAGCCGTGCGCCAGGTGCTGTCCGGCGAAGGCCTGCGCCGGGTCGCCGCCGAACCCGACCTGCCACCGATCCGGCTGGACGGCGCGGACGTCGCGGTGGGCGCGCTGCTGACCGAACGCTTCGGCCCCGAGGTGGGACAACGCCTGGTGGGGCCGCTGCTGGGCGGCGTGTACGCGGGCCGCACGGACGTCCTCGGCCTGCGCGCGACCATGCCGCAACTGGCCTGCGCGCTCGACTCGGGCGTCGGCTCGCTGATGGCCGCCGCCGCGACCGTGATGCCCGCTCCGCCCCAACCGAGGGCCACCCGACCGCCGGTCTTCGGCACGCTCCGCGACGGCCTGTCGACGCTGGTGACACGCCTCGCCGAGGTGTCGAGGCCGGACATCAGGCTCGGCCTGCCGGTGCGCGCCCTGATCCGCCGGGGGCAGGACTGGCGGCTGGAGATCGGCTCCGCCGCCGCGCCACGGCACCTGGACGTGGACGGCGTGGTGCTCGCGGTGCCCGCGCCCGCGTCCCGCAAACTGCTCGCCGACGTCGTGCCCGCCGCGTCCCGCCGCTACGCCGAGGTGGAGCTGGCGTCGATGGCGCTGGTGGCGCTCGCGCTGCCGCCCGGGACCGAGCTGCCCGACCGTTCCGGCGTGCTGCTGGCGGAGGGTGAGAAGGCGGCGGACGGCGTCCCGTTCACCGCGAAGGCGTTCACCTTCTCCAGCCGCAAGTGGGCGCACCTGGCCGGGGAACCGGTGCTCGTGCGCGGCAGCGTCGGACGGCACGGCGAGACGTACCTGTTGCAGCGCGACGACGAAGACCTGGTCGCAGCGGTCCGGCACGACTTGCACCAGTTGACCGGGATCACGGCCGAGCCCATCGACACCGTCGTGACGCGCTGGGGCGGCGGCCTGCCGCAGTACGGCGTGGGCCACCTCGACCTGGTCAAGGGCATCGAGGACGCGGTCGCGGACGTGCCCGGTCTGGCCGTGGCGGGCGCGACGCTGCACGGCGTCGGCATCCCCGCGTGCATCGCGACGGCGGACGCCGCGGCGGCCCGTGTCGCCGCTCACGTGCTCAGCCGCGTTCGCTGAGTGAGAGGATTGACCGCATGGCCCGCCTGAACTTCAACGAGCTCAACGACACCATCCGCTACACCATGTGGTCGGTCTTCCGGGTGGAGCCCGGTCGCCTGCCCGACGACCGCGGCCCGGCCGCGTCCGAGGCGCAGGAGTACCTGGACGGCCTGGAGTCCAAGGGCGTCGTGGTGCGCGGTGTGTACGACGTGGCGGGCCTGCGGGCGGACGCGGACTACATGATCTGGTGGCACTCCGAGGAGATCGAGCAGGTCCAGCACGCGTACAGCGGGTTCCGCCGCACCGCCGTCGGCCGCGCGTCCACCCCGGTGTGGAGCCAGGTCGCGCTGCACCGGCCCGCCGAGTTCAACCGCAGCCACATCCCGGCGTTCCTGGCGGGCGAGGACCCCCGCAAGTACGTCTGCGTGTACCCGTTCGTGCGGTCCTACGAGTGGTACCTGCTGCCCGAGGAGGACCGCCGCCGCATGCTCGCCGACCACGGCAAGGAGGCGCGGGACTACCCGGACGTGCGGGCGAACACCGTGGCGTCGTTCGCGCTCGGCGACTACGAGTGGATGCTGGCGTTCGAGGCCGACGAGCTGCACCGCATCGTGGACCTGATGCGGCACCTGCGGAACACCGAAGCGCGGCGGCACGTGCGCGAGGAGATCCCGTTCTACACGGGCACCCGCGTGCCGGCCTCCGAACTGGTCACGAACCTGCCGTAGTGGGGGAGGGGCGTCCGACGTGGACGCCCCTCCGCAGCGGCTAGCCGGTGATCCGGTAGGCCCTGATCACCGAGTGCTCGAACGTGTTGCCCTTGCTGTCGGAGCCCTTGGCCCGCAAGGAAGCGAAGCCCGCCCGGTCGTTGCGCACGAGTGCCGTGCCGCCGACCACCGGGACCTCGGACCACGTCTTGCCGTCGTCGAACGACACGTCGACCTTGACCCTGCGCACCTGGCCGTTGTCCGCGCCCTGCTGCTGTTCCACGGTCAGCGGGATGCGCAGCACCCGGCCCGCGGGCGTGCCGCCGTTGCCGTCGAGCTTGGGCGCGAACCGCACCACCGACAGCGGCAGTTTGCGGCTCTGCCCACCGGCCACGGTGTCGGAGCGGAACGTCCACGCGCCGGTGACGCGGGTGCTGAAGTCGGAGACTCCCGGCGCCCGGACGAGGTCCACCTCGGCCCGGAAACCGGCCGGGCCCGGCGGCACGGTGAACTCCCCACCTGGATACGCGATCTCGCCGACCTTCTGCCCGTCGCGGTAGAGGGTCGTGCGGGCGGAGTCGATGGAGGTCCAGCCGGAGTTGTTCGCGGCATCGTTGACCAGCGGCACATGCACGGTGATGTCGTCGCCGAGTCGGGCGAGGTAGTCGTAGCGCGATGGAGGCAGGCCAGGGCCGAACACCGGGAAGTTGAACCGCTCCTCGTGCGTGCGGCCGTCGCGGTAGGTGCGCCCCTCGATCGAGAAGTCGGCCACGGGACCGGCAGCGGGGTCCGACTGCGACATCAGCCAGTGCCACCGGAAGCCGTCGCCGGTGAGGTAGTCGACCGCGTCGCCGCCCGCGGGCACGGGGTACAGCGTGCCCATCGGGCTGGAGCCGTCGGGTGCGATGGGCAAGCCGCCGTGCCTGACCTCGTGCCCGGCCGGCGTGGGTCCGAACGTCGTCCGCACCTCGGCCAGGTCACGCCGGGAGGGCGTGCGCACGAAACCGGTCGGCACCTGGCCGTGTTCGAGCCACGCGAACCGGTAGCGGACCACGGTCGTGCCGACCGGCCTGCCGGTCATCTGGGTCGACATCATGAAGTGGGCTTGGTCGTCCGGCAGCGCCGGGCCGACGCCGCCGAGCGTCAGGTTGTCGGGGAATCCCTCGAAGAACAGCATGCCGAGCCCGTACCGCGTGTCGTGGTAGGCGCGGGTGAGGCTGAGTTCGGAGAGCCCCGGTGTCGGGTCCGGATCGGGTGCGGTGATCCTGACCGGCTTGGCGGTCCGGGCGTCGAAGGTGATCGACGTGTTCCCGGTGACCGACAGGGACGGCTGGAACAGCACGGCGATCGGGCCGTCCTGCGGGTCACCGGTCGTCACGTCCGCGGCCACCACGTAGTCACCCTTGGGCAGGCGGGTGGTGAGGGTGTTGTCGGTGCCGGACAGGGACTTGAACACGCCGTTGTCCATGCCCATCACGACGCCGCTGTAGCCCGCCGGCGCTTGGCCGTTCGCGTCGACGAACGTCGTGGTGACGTCGTAGCTCTCCACCTCGCGGTCGACGCTGACGGGCGTGCGCAGGACTTCGCCCGCGATGACAGCGCCGGAGAACGCGCCCTCGGCCGTGCCGACCCTGGTGTCGGCGGTGACGGACACCGTCGCCTCACCACCCGCCGGGACGGTGACCGTCGCCGGGGTGACGGTGAACAGGCCGGCGGGCGCGGGCTCGCCGCGCGGACCCTTGGCCTCGACCGAGACGGGGAACGTGACCGGGGCCGCGCCGCTGTTGCGGTACGTCAGTTCCTTGGTGATCGGGGTGTCGTCGCCGTGCGGCCACTGCTGGAAACCCATGGCGAGGCTGGTGGGCTCGGATGTCACCGTGGTGGTGAGGGCTTCGGTGAGGTCCACGCGGCCGGCGCCCTGGTCGAACGCCGTCAGCGCCGGGTTGTCCTTCGCCGAGGCCATGAGCGTCGCCTTGATCCGCGCGCCGGTCCAGTCGGGGTGCTGCTGGGCGATGAGCGCCGCCGCGCCCGCGACGTGCGGGGTGGCCATCGAAGTGCCGGACATGGACACGTGGTCCTCGTCGACCGGGGTGCCGATCCGGCCGGTGGAGGACTTGGCCGCGACGACGTCCACGCCCGGCGCGGTGATGTCGGGCTTGACCGCGCCGTCGCCGGCCCGCGGACCCCGGCTGGAGAACGGCGCGATGCCGTCCTCGCGGTCCACCGCGCCGACGGTGAGCGCGGCGTCGGCGCTGCCGGGTGAGCCGATCGTGCCGCCCCGGCCGGAGTTGCCGGCCGCGATCACGAACAGCGCGCCGGTCTGCGCGGACAGCGTGTTCACGGCCTCTTCGAGCGGGTCGACGCCGGGGGTGTCCTCACCGCCGAGGCTGAGGTTGACCACGTCGGCGCCCTGGTCGACGGCCCACTGCATGCCGCCCAGGATCCAGGATTCCGCGCAGCCGTAAGCGCCGCACACCTTGCCGTCGAGGATCTCCGCACCCGGTGCGACGCCCTTGTACTTCCCGCCCGCACTGGCGATGGTGGCGGCGACGTGCGTGCCGTGGCCGACCAGGTCGGCGGTGTCGGGTTCGTCGGTGAAGTTCCGCTCCGCGACCTCCTTGCCGGCGAGGTCGGCGTGCCCCTGGTCGACGCCCGTGTCGAGGACGGCGACCTTCACACCAGCGCCGGTGAACCCGGCCTGCCAGGCCGCGGGCGCGCCGATCTGGGCGGTGGAGCGGTCGAGGTCGGGGTGGCGCACGCCGTCGAGCCAGATCTTCTCGACGCCAGGATCGTCCACCAGGGACCGGAACGTCGTGGCCGCGTCGGCTTTCGCGGTTCGCGTCGCCACGGCGCCGACCGCGGGCAGGGCTCGGGTGACGTGGACGCCGGTCGGCGGCCGGCCGGTGATGATCAGCGGCATGGTGTCCCGCTTCGCGTCGTCGTAGCCCGCCTCCACGAGCCCGGTCACGTCGAACAACCGCGGGTCGAGCCTGCCGTTCCCGAGCGCCCGGGTCGCGTCACGCGGGACGACGTGCAGCCGTCCGTCGCGGTTGTACTTGTGGAAGCCGATCCGTTCGCGGCCGGGGCCGGGAACGACCGAGGTGAACGCCGAGCCGTGGAGCACGACCCGGTCACCCGTGATGAGGGTCACGGTCGTGCCGGGGGTGTCGCGGTGCGCCGGTTCCGGTGTCGCGCCGGCCACTCCGGTGGCAGTGGTGGTGACGAGCCCGGCGGCGGCCAGCACGGCCGCGGCGACTCGTCGTGATCTAGCGGTCAACACAGATATCCTCCCGGATCTGTTGTGCGCGGTGGAAAAACGCGCAGCCGGAAGGCGCCGCTGACCCAAGGCGGCGGGAATTGCCGGAACAGTCGAAGCCCCCCAACGACTTCGACGCTATCCACCCGCAATGGTGAGTTCAGCGTCTTTTCGTGGGTAGTCCGCCACTCGATCAGCCCAGCTATTGATCACTCAAAGTCGCGGTGTCGGGCGAGAGGGGGCATCCATGTGAGTGAATGCCCCCTCTCGTCAGGGGTTCCAGCGATTTCCGGGATTCCGCATCAGGCGATCTTGTATGCCCGGATCACGGTGTGCTCCAAGGCGTTCCCATTGCTGTCGGTCGCCTTCACCCGCAGCGACCCGTACCCCGCCGCGTTCGGGTTGGCGATCGTGGCCACGCCCGCGGACACGGTCACCGGGGTCCACGTCGTGCCGTCGTTGAACGACACCTCGACGTCGATCCGGTCCACCCGGCCGTTGGTCGCGCCCGCCTGCTGCTGCACGGTCAGCGGCACGCGCAGCGACTGACCCCTCGGGGCCGCACCCGCCACGTCCAACTCCGGCGTGAACCGGACCACCGACAACGGCAGCGGCACGTACGCGTCGCTTGCCGTCGTGGTGGAGTTGAACGTCCACGCGGCGCTCACCTTCGTGGCGAACTCCGACGTGCCGGTCGACCGCACCGCGTCCGTCTCCAGCCGGTACGCCGCCGTGCCCGCCGGCACCTCGAACAGCCCGTTCGCCGCGTACGCCGTCTCACCGACCCTGACACCGTTGCGCAACAACGTGGTCCGCGCCGACGACACCGCCGCGTTGCCGCCGTTGCCCGCACGGTCGGTGAACAGCGGCAGCGCGAAGCTGATCCGGTCACCGTTGCGCGACAAGTAAGGCGACCGCGACACGGGCAGCGCGGGGGAGAACACCGGATCGTTGAACCGCTCCTCGCTCGCCCCACCCCGCTGGTAGGTGCGCTCCGGTGACGTCAGCGTCGCCTCCACCGCGCCGTCCGCGCCGAACTGGATGAAACCCCACGACCAAGCCAGATCCGTGGTGATCCGGCTGACCGCCTCACCCGGCGCCGCCACGTCCGGCAGCCAAGCCCAGCCGCCGACACCGCCCGCGGTGATCGGGTTGCCGCCGTGGCCGTACTCGCGGCCCGTCGGTCCGGGACCGAACTTCGTGCGCACTTCGGCCAGGTCCGCCGCGGCCGGCGCGCGCGTGAACCCTGTCGGCATGCTGCCTTCCATCGACCACGCGAATCGGTACGTCACCGGCTTGTCGCCGTCCGGCGTGCCGCGGAACTGCGCGCCCAGCAAGCCGGTCACGTCACCGGCGGGCAGTTGCGGACCCGAGTGCGCGATGGACACGTTCGGACCGAACCCGCCGAGGAACGCGGTGCTCACGCTGGCCGTCCGGTCACCGTGGCGGCGCACCATCGTGACGTCGCCCAACGCCTCCGCCGCCGCCGGATCCGGCGCGGTGATCTTCAACGGCTTCGCGGTGCGGGCGTCGAGCACCACAGAGGTGTTCGCCGTGACGGACAGGCCGGGCCGGGGCAGCAGCGCCAGCCGGGTGTCGTCCGTCTGCACGTCGGAGTTGGTGAAGTAGTCGCCCTTGGGCAGCCGCAACGTGAACGAGCCGTCCGCGTCGTAGGGGAAGGCGAACGTGTCGTTGCTCAGCCCGATGATCGACGTGTAGTAGTCGACCGACGGCACGCCCTTGTCGTCCAGGAAGCTGAACGCCACGTCGTAGCTCTCCACCTCCCGGTTCACGCTGAGCGCGGTGCGCAGCGGCGTCACCCCGCCGGTCGCCACCACCGACCCGACGTACAGGCCGTCCGCCGAGCCGAGCCGGGTGTCCGCGGTGACCGTGGCTGCTGCCTCACCGCCCGCCGGAACGGTCACCTTCTCCGGTGACACGCTGATCAGACCCGCGGGCACGGCCGCGCCGCCCGGACCCTTCACCTCGGTGGTCAGCGTCAACGTGACCGGCGCCGTGCCACCGTTGCGATAGGTGACCGTCTTCGTCACCGGCACGTCGTCGTTGTGCGGCCACTTCTGCAAACCCATTGCCAGGCTCGCCGGCTCCGCCGTGACCGCGACCTTGAGCGCGTTGGCCACGTCCACCCGGCCCGAACCCTGGTCGAACGCGGTCAGCACCGGGTTGTTCTTCGCCGACGCCACCAGCGCCGCCTTGATCTGCGCGCCAGACCAGTCCGGGTGCTGCTGCGCGATCAACGCCGCCGCGCCCGCCACGTGCGGGGTCGCCATCGACGTGCCCGACATGGACACGTGACCGTCGCCGACCGGCGTGCCGATCGAACCAGTGCTCGACTTCGCGGCCACGATGTCCACGCCCGGCGCGGTGATGTCCGGCTTCACCGCGCCGTCGCCGACACGCGGCCCACGGCTGGAGAACGGCGCGATACCGTCCTGCCGGTCCACCGCACCCACCGTCAACGCCGCGTCCGCGCTGCCAGGCGAGCTGATCGTCTCCGGACGGCCGTTGTTGCCCGCCGCGACCACGAACAGCACGCCGGTCTGCGCGGACAGCGTGTTGACGGCCTCCTCCAACGGGTCCATCTCGGCCGTGTCACCGCCGCCCAGGCTCAGGTTGACGATGTCCGCGCCCTGCTCGACGGCCCACTGCATGGCCGCCACGATCGCCGACTCCGTGCAGCCCTCCATCACGCACACCTTGGCGTCCAACAGGTCCGCGTCCGGCGCGACGCCCTTGTACTTCGCGCCCGAACCCGCGATCGTCGCGGCGACGTGCGTGCCGTGGCCGACGCCGTCCGCGTTGTCCGGCGCGTCGGTGAAGTTCCGCTCCGCGACCTCGTGACCGGCCAGGTCCGGGTGGTCCTGGTCGATGCCGGTGTCCAGCACGGCGACCTTCACGCCCTTGCCGGTGTGCCCGGCCTGCCACGCGGCCGGCGCGCCGATCTGCGCGGTGGACCGGTCCAGGCTCGGCCGGCGCAACCCGTCCAGCCACACCTTGCGCACGCTCGCCCTCGACACGAGCGTGTGCCAGGTGTCCGTCGCCTGGGACTTGACCACCTGCGCGGCGTACGAGCCGACCGCGGGCAGGGGGAGACCGACGCGCAGACCCGGTGTCGCCGGTGGGTCGTCGCCGGTCACGATCAGCGGCACGGTGTCGCGCTTCGCGTCGTCGTACCCGTACTCGATCAGGGTCGTGACGTCGAACAGCCGCGGGTCGAGCCGGCCTTGGGAGACCGCTTTCGCCGCGTCGCGCGGGACGACGTGCAGGCGCCCGTCACGCCGGTAGCTGTGGAACACGGTCCGTTCTCGTCCGGCGGCGGGGATCAGCGTGCTGACCTCGTCACCGAGGAGCACGACCTTGTCGCCGGTGATCAGCGTGACTTCGTGGTGATCGGCCTGCTCGGCGGTCGCCTTCTCAGCCTTGGTCGCGGTCGGGACGTCCTCGGCTCCCGACACGCCTGGGCTGCTCGCGGTGAGGCCTGCCGCGACCAGCACGGCTCCCCATGTCATACCGCGCCAACGTTTGCTCTTCACTTTCTCGAACCTCCCGGTGAGGTGCCGCGCATGGCGGAACGCGGCCGGAAGGGCGTGCGATCCGCGGTCGCGGCAGCGGATGTACCGGGAGCGACGTTGCCCTTGACCTCACCGACGCTAGAGGCTTCGGAGGAGGCGGACAGCCGCTGATTGGTCGGTATGTTCTTGACCAATTCAGCGGAGTCGGCCGTTCACTCAGCGTTCGGATACTGCGCCGTGAGGATCAACTGAGATACCTGCCTGCGGACCACCGGCTGGGCAGTCCGGACCGTTGGGGTAGACCATTTCGGGGTGGAGGGGGATGTGGCGGTCCACCAGCAAAGATCCGGATTGGTCTAGTAGCCGGAGGGCGGCTGTGACCTCCCTGGCGGGCAGGTCCTGGACGGGTGCGAAACCCTGCACGCCTCCGGTCGGCTCCATCCGCGCGCCGCACGAGTCGTCGGGGGCGGTGCCGGTGCACGTCGTCTCAACGGCCCTGGTTGACGGGTGCAGCTCCAGTACGGGGGTCACGCATCGGCCGTCCCAGCAAACCTCGATCGTCCCGGACACGACGCCGGGGTGTTCGACGTCCACGTTGACGCCGAGGGGCGTGCCGATGTCAGTGCAGGGTGTCGTGCCTCCACCGACGTTCGCCGTGCCGCACGCGGTGGCGAGTAACAGGACGCCCAAGGGCCAGGTCCGCTTCCACATGTCAACGGGACGGAAGCCGGGTGCTTTCTGGTTGCGCGGTCGGTTGGCGCGGTCGGTTGGCGTGCTCAGGTCGAGCGTTGCCACCAACGCTTCTTCTTCGGCGGCTTGAGCTCGCCACGGGCGACGGCCCAGTCGGCGAACCTGGCGGCGTCCTCGCGGAAGCGCGTGCCGTCCTCCTTGGGGTGCGTCTCGGCGTAGGCGTCGAACAGCGGCCGGAAGCGTTCGCCCAACTCGTCGGCCACGTCGGGGCGCACCATCTCCACGATCCCTCGCCGTTTGTTGCGCAGCGCCCGTTTCTCGATACGCACGCGGTCTTCGTCGAACCCCGGTGGCGTCGCGCCGTCGGCCAACAACGCCCGCAGCAGCTCGGTCTGAGCCGCCGCCAACCGGTCGCGCTGGGGTTGGGTCATCCCAGTACTGCCCTGATCGCGGCCAGTTCACCGGCCAGTTCGGCGTCGGCGGGGTAGTGGTCGTCGCGTTCGAGGAGGACGCCGGGCGGGTCGACGCGGGTGCGGAGTTGGGCGAGCACGTCCAGCACTTCGGGGCGGACGGCGTGGGCGTGGGTGTCGTGGTAGACGCCCTGGTGCTCTTCGCCGCCGGCGACGTGGACGTAGGCGAGGCGTTCGAGGGGGATTTCGTCCAGGAAGCGGGAGACGTCGGTGCCGAGGTTGCGGGCGTTGGCGTAGAGGTTGGCGACGTCGATCAGGAGGCGGCAGTCGGTGCGGTCGACCAGTTCGGCGAGGAACTGGCCTTCGGTGAGCTCGCCGTCGGGCCATTCGAGGAGCGCGGCGACGTTTTCGAGGGCGAGGGGGACGGGGAGGTCCTGCTGGGCGGCTTTGACGTTGGCGACCAGGACGTCGAGCGCGTCGCGGGTGCGGGGGAGGGGCATGAGGTGCCCGGAATCCAGCCCGCCGGCGCGCACGAAGCAGACGTGGTCGCTGACGAGTGGGGCGTCGAGGGCTTCGGCGAGGGCGGCGAGGTGCGCGACTCTTTTGTGGTCGACCGGTTCCGCGCCGCCGAGTGAGAGTGAGACTGCGTGCGGGAGGACCGGGAGGCCGCGTTCGCGGAGGAGCAGGACGGATTCGGGCAGGTGGGAGGCGTGCAGGTTCTCGGCGACGACCTCCACGAAGTCGACGCCGGGCAACCGTTCGACGGTGAGATCGATCTCCGGCCGCCAGCCGATACCCACACCCAGCTTCTCCACGAGCGACCCGCCCTTCCCGCTGCTACGGTGCTTCTGATCTTCAGAACTGCCTGCCCCGGCAACACTTTCGGGTGATCATCACCGAAATATGTACGGAAACACTGTTACCACCACTCCGTTGAAAGAGTAAGGAGCCCGGCAACCACACCAGTCCGCCAACACCCCGTCCAACCACCCTCCAATCACCCTCCAATCACCCTCCGCCCAGTCGCCTGATCAGTCGCCAGACCCTCGCCTGATCAGTCGCCCCCACCACCACCCCCACCACAGCTGCTACCCCCACCGCACGACGACCCACCGCTGTCCGAGCTGGAACTGCTCCCGCTGTCCGAGCCGGACCCACCACCACAGCTGCTGCTGGAGCAACTGCCACACCCACCGCCGCACGAAGCCCCACCGGTCGACCCCTGCCCCTGCGACCGCCGCCGAAGCGTCGCCGCAGCTGCCGGCGCGATGCCCAGCAAATCCCACACGTGCCGGCGCCCGACCCGGCCCAGCAGCCCGTAGTAGGCCACCAGCGCGACCCGGTCCGCCGCCCCCACCACACGCCCCGGCCCCTTCGCCCCGGCCCTGCCTGTCGCGGCTGCCGCGCCCGATGACACCGCGGCCAACCGCAGGTGGCGCACTGCGGCCCGTCCCGAGCCGGTCAGCGGACGCGCCGCGCGGGTGAGCATGATCGACACCACCAGCGCGCCCACCACCGTTCCGCCGGTCACCGCGAACGGCAGGTCCAGCGCGATCGCGGCGATCAACGCGGCCACGGTCGACAGCATCACCAGCAGCCGGAGTCCTCGCGCTGTGCGCCGGCGTCCGGCCGAGACCACCAAGCCGCGGGCGATCAGGTGCTGGCGGAGCTGGCTCGTCTCGGGGCCGCCGGCGGTCGCGGTGATCAAGTCGCCCAGCGGGCGGGAGAGGGAGTTGAGGGCGCGTGCCTGGAGCGGGGTGCGTGGCTGGGTGCGGGAGTGGACGGGGCTGGCCAGGCCGTCGCGGGAGATTCGTAGGGCGCCGGCCTCGATCAGTGACACGACGGCGACCTCGGCGGCCCGGCCTGGGCCGCCGACCAGGAAGGCCTGCTCTTCCGGGCTCAGGCCGGTGGTTTGCGGCGGGCCGGCCTGACCCTGCCACGGGTCAGGCGTCGAACCCGCCGAAGTCGGAGTCCACGAACTCGCCACCGTCATCACCCTCCAACCACTGCGCGGCCAACCAACCACCCGCGAACCACCCACCGGCCACCAACAACCCGTTGCGGCGCTGCCAGCGTTGCGGTTCGACGACCACGGCACGCCTGCGCCGGGGAAGCGGATGCTGGGACGTTTCCGCAGGTGCGATCGGTTCCACCCGTTCGCCGTCGAACACCCCCGTCGCCGCCCGCGCCGACCCCTTATGCGGAGCGGGCGGTGACGGGGGAGCCGGCGGAACGGACATGCGAGCCAGGCCGTAACGGGCGGTCACCTCGGCCGGGTCGACCGGGGCGAGGCCCGCGGTGGCCTCCTCGTACGCCCGCGCGCCCCTCCTGGTCAGGACGGGCGGCGGACCCAGCAGCAGCAAAACCACGAGCGCAGCGGTTACGGACAGTGCGGTTGCTGTCTGCCAACCGGGTTGACTTGCGAAAACAGCCACCACGGCGAGCAAGAGCAGTGGGACGACGGCCAGCGCCGCCCGTACCAGACGCCGACGCGGCGCCACCAGCAGACCACCGGCCACCAGACGTTGTCCGATATGCCGGGCCGGTCCACTGGTGGCCACACCGACCACCAACTCGTCCAGATCCCGAGGCCGGTCGAGCCTGGCCAGCACGACCGACTGCAACGCGGTCACCGGATGTTCCGGAACAGAACCGGGCACCGCCGCGACCGTCGCCCCCGACACCCTCGCCAGGTTCTCGGCCACCAACCCCGACACCGCCACCTCGACCGCACGCACCGGCCCACCGCCGAGGTAACCGATCTCCTCGAACGTCAACGGCCGGTCGGGCACGGCGCCGGTGACCCGCTTCAACCACAGCCCCACCACCACCGCGACGACGAGCGCCGGGCCGTACCACCACAGGAACGTCGACGAGAACGTCATGGCGCCACCCTAGGAGCCGTCAGGCCCGGAACCGGTCCCGATCGGCCAAGCCGTAAGGATCGGCCAAGCCGTAAGGAGTCGTAAGGAGCGGAAGGGAGCCGGTGGGGACGATGAGCACCGGTCAGCTTCCGCCGCCGCGTCAGCTTCCGCCGCCGCCGCCACCGCAGCCCCCGCCGCCGCCACCGCAACTGCTGCCACTACTACTACTGCTGCTGCTGCATGTGCTCGCACTGCTGCCGCACCCACCGCCCGTAGCGGAATACGTCCCACCCGCGTAAGCACCACCCGAAGCCGCACGACGACGAGAACCCGCGCGGACACCGGAACGCGGAAGCGGCGCGGTACGGGCAGCGGCACGCAGCGAGACGTCCGGGTGCGCGTTGAACCCGTCGAGAGCAACCAGCTCGGCGGCGTTCACCGAACCGGTTGCTCCCGACCCCCCGGTCACCCCGCCCGCGCGGGCTTTCGCCACCGCCTCACGACCCGAAGCGGTGAGCGTCGAAGGCGCCACCTTCACCAACAGCGCGACCAGCACCCCGGTCAGCACGAGCTGCAACGTCAACCACCCCACGGGCGCACCGATCGACAGCCCGTTCACCCACCGCACCACACCGACGACGAACAACAGCGCCATCGGCACGACACCCACCCGCAACCGCGACTTCACCACGTCCTGCGCGACCAGGTAGTCCATTGAGGACAGTCGACGGCCGACGTCGAGAGTCGCGTCGTGACCCGACACCGACGTGATGAGCAGCGTCAACGTCCGGTGCTTGTAACGGGTCGCGTCGGCGAGAACGGCCTTGTCAACCGGGTGACTGGCAACGGCGGAACCAGCGGAACCAGCAGAACCGGCGATCCGCACGGCCCCATTGCGCGCGGGCGCCAGCGTGCCCGCCGCGATGAGCCCGGCCACCGACGTCTCGGCCACCCGTCGTGGCCCGCCGGTCAGGTAAGCGATGTCAAACAGGCCGAGCACGCCTGCGGGGACGACTCCCCGTGCCCCTCGCAGGCGCACTCGGACGAAGATCGCGAACCCCAGCGTCACCGCCAGCGCGATCCAGTACAGATCCAGGAACTCCGGGCCCGAAAGCCCCCACGGTCGCTCCACGGTCCACCCCCTGTGGGCCTCGGTGGAACCAGCAGGTCCACCAGCTCAGGAGGCAATCGTGTGCGCCAGGCCACACCCCAGCAAGAGGGCTTTAGCAAGCCTTAGGGTTCACGACCCGGTGGCGTCAAGCGAACGTCAGGATGACGAAGCGCCGTCCACGCCGCCCGAACCTTCACCGTCAGTGCCCTTGAAGATGCGCATGATTCCTCCTGGTGTGGATCTCGACATCATTCGGAGTAGCGCCCTCAGTCTGCTTGACCGGCCGGGCTTTCGACCAGACGCAAGCTGATCGAGTTGATGCAGTACCGCTGGTCCGTTGGCGTCGCATAGCCCTCACCCTCGAAAACGTGCCCGAGGTGGCTGTGGCATGTGGCGCACAACACTTCTGTCCGGACCATGCCCATGGCCCGGTCCTCGCGAAGGATCACCGTGTCCGCGTCCGCCGGCGAGAAGAACGACGGCCAACCGCAGTGCGAGTCGAATTTCGCGTCGCTGCGGAACAGCTCGGCCCCGCACGCACGGCAGCTGTAGACGCCCTCGGACTTGGTGTCCGTGTACTCGCCGACGAACGCCGGTTCGGTGCCCGCCTCGCGCAGCACCGCGTACTCCTTGGGCTTCAGGATCTCCCGCCACTCCAGCTCGGAGTGGACCACCTTCGGGGTGGCGCCGACGACAGGTTCCATGGCTCCAGGTTAGTCCGACTCAGCCGAAGACTCAGCCGAAGAAGACCGTGATCAGGTCGCCCAGGTAGTACCAGACGCTGACCGCGACACCCAGCAGGATCAGGCCGACCACGACCACCGCGAGCTGCCTGCGCAGACCGCCCGCCCGGTTCGCCGAGTCCGCGAACTGCTCGACGCCCGCCAGCGACCCCTCGATGGTGAGGTTCGGGGGCTGTCGCTTCATCCGGTTGAGGTGTTCGGCGAACGCCTTGGTCTCGGGGTCGTCTGGGTCGAGGCCGATCAGCTCGTCGTCGAGGTCGCCCAGTGGGCGCTCGTCCGGTCCGTCGGCGGTGGCGCTGGCCATGACCTCAGCGTAATGGGCGTTTCAACCGCGGGGCAGGGCCTAACCGACGAGAGCGGGGGAGGGCTTGATCGCACCCACCGCACGGCCGTGACCGAGCACGGGGAACGTGGCCAGCTCGTCCGGCGCCCGAACGCCGAGCCGACGCAGCGCGGCCACCAGCACCACGGCCCGTGCCCTGCTGGACCCGTCCGCGATCTTGCACGCCACGGCCTCACCGGTGGGCAGACCGATCGCGTAAACGCCCTCCGCGCCGTCCTTGGCCACCGCGCCAGGGATCGCCCGCATCAACTTCGTGACGTCGCGGTTCGTGCCGCCGACCCACTCCGGGTGGCGGTTCATCGCCTGCGCGATCCGCTGCTCAGGGCCTTCCGACGCACCCGCCAACGTCCCGAAAGCCCTGGCCAGGCCGGTGAGGCTGATCCCGAACAACGGCGCGCCGCAGCCGTCCACGCCCTCGGCGCCGATGCGTTCACCGGCCAGTTCCTCCAACGTGTCGCGGACGGCGCGCTGGAGGGGGTGGGCCGGGTCGAGGTAGTCGCGCGTCGACCAGTCGTTGACGACGCAGGTGGCGAGCATGGCGGCGTGCTTGCCCGAGCAGTTCATGTACTTCGGGGCCTTGGTCCGACCGGCCGCGAGGTGCGCCCTGAGGGCGTCTTCGCCGATCGGCAGGTCGGGCGTGCACTGGAGGGCGGACTCGTCCAGGCCGTGCCGTTCGAGGATCCGGTGGACGCCCTCGATGTGGAAGTCCTCACCGGAGTGGCTGGCGCAGGCCAGGGCCAGCAGCTCGCCGTCGAGGTCAAGGCCGTGGCGGAGCATGGCCAGCGTCTGGATCGGCTTGTTCGAGGAGCGCGGGTACGTGGTGTCGTGCGGCCGGCCGACGGAGAACACCTCACGGCCCGCCGCGTCCAGGACGATCACCGAGCCGTGGTGCACGGACTCCAGGAACTCGCCTCGCCACACCTCGGCGACCAGTTCGTGTGCCATGCCGACCCCTCCTCGATGTCCTGCCAACTGTCGACAGTTAACATGGCGGGGGTTGCCTGGCGCTAGGGAGACGTTCGTGACACCTCCGCTGCACATGAGCTTGGCCGGTCAGACCGTGGACGTGCTCCGCGAGCTGGTGCTGACGGGCGACATCCCGCCGGGCGCGCGCGTGAACGAGGTCGAGCTGGCCCAACGGCTCGGCATCTCGCGCGGACCGCTGCGTGAGGCGATCCGACACCTGGCGTCCGAAGGGCTGCTCGTGCTCGCGCCGCACCGGGGCGCATCCGTGCCGGAGGCCGACGCAGCCGACGTGCAGGCCCTGTTCGAGCTGCGGACGGCGCTGGAATGCGCGGCGGCCGAGCTGGCGGCTTCACGGCGTTCGGACGCGGACGTGGTGCGGCTGCGTGCGGTCTGCGAGGAGTCGCGGCGGGCGTACTCAGCGGGAGAGCGCTTCCCGTACCGGCTGGACTTGGCGTTCCACCAGGCGTTGTTGGACGCCGCGCGCAGCCCTCGGATCGCAGAGCAGGTGCGGTTGGTGCAGCAGCGGGTGGTGTTGCTGCGCAGTGGTTTGCGGGACGACCCGCCGCACCAGCAGGCGTCGTTGGACGATCACGACGCCCTGGTGACGGCTATCGCGGCCGGCGACCCGCCCCGCGCTTCGGACGTGATGCGCAAGCACCTCGCCCGCGTCTGCGCCCAGATGCTCACCAGCCTGGGCTGACCGACCTACTGGTCGAGTCCGGCGAGGAACTTCCGCCACTGCTCGATCGTGAACGACAGCGTCGGTCCGGTCAGGTTCTTGGAGTCACGCGCGGCGACGCCATCGCCCACCGGCGCGATCTCCACGCAGGACGGACCTTCCCCGCTGAAGCTGCTCTTGCGCCACGCCGCATCCGACAGATCCCCATGCTTCACAGTCGCCCCAACCTCCGTTTTTCCTAGCCAGCGGCAATCTCGGTGATCAGAGCCACCGAGTCGTCAGGGCTCTTGGCCACCGCCACCAGGTGATCGAACTCAGCCCGGAAGTGCTTGATGTCGACGTCCGACTCCAAGAATATCTCACCTGCCTGGCCGTCGACGTGGATCAGGTCGGTGTCCAACGGGTCCTCGAAGTCCATGACGATGAACTCGCCCGGCATCCCGGGGTGCGCGCCCGAGCTGAACGGGATGACCTGGATCGTCACGTGCGGAACTTTGGCCGCTTCGACCAAGTGCTTGAGTTGCGTCCGCATGACGTGCCTTCCACCGACCTTGCGGCGCAGTGCCGCTTCGTCGATGATCACCCAGAGCTTGAGCGGCTTCTCGTTGGACAGCAGGGCCTGTCGCTCGATCCGGGTGCGAACGCGGTCTTCGACCTGTTCGTCGGTGGCTTCGTGCAGGACGCCACGGATCACGGCACGGGCGTAGTCCTCGGTCTGGAGCAAGCCGGGGACGAACTGTCCCGAGTAGTTGCGGACGCCGTATGCGCCTGCCTCGAAGCTGATGTAGGCGGTGTACTCCTCGCGTAGGTCCTCGTGCCACGGTTGGATCCAGCCCTGGTTGGCGGACTGCTTGTACAGCGACTTCAGGCGTTCCTGCTCGTCGGACGGAACCACGTACAGCTTCAGCAGAGCGGCCAACGTGCGGTACTGCGGGCGCGTCCGGGCGGTCTCGATGCGGTAGAGGGTGGTGGCGTTGATGCCGGTGCGCTCCTCGACGTCCTCCCGGCGCAGCCCCGTCCCGTCACGAAGCCTTCTGAGCTGACCGGCCAACCTGCGCAGTCGGATGGTCGGCGCGCTCTTCTTCGTGGCCACGGTGTTCCGGTCCTTCCGTACACGTGCGTCCGCCGAACGCTGCATGGCAAATGCAAGGTAGAGCTATGCATATTTTGCGTTTCGCGGGCGAGTCTGGGACATCTTATGTGCGGTCACCGTAGCGGATCGGTCACGTTGCGTGGTCGCAACGAAGGCGGCACCTACAACGGAAGGGGAACGCGCGTGCAACCGTGGACCAAGGAAGAGTTCGTCGGCCTTATGCACCAGTTGGCGGTCAGCGAGGCGCCGAGGCTGTTCGCGATCGTGGAGGAGTATGGCGAGGCGGAGGACGCGCGCGTCGCGGGCTACGGCCTCGCCTACGCCGACCGGGCCGAGGTCGATGGCGTGGAGGGCGGTTTCCGGCTCAGCTCCAAGAGCGCGGAGAGCGCCCGGAGTTTGTTCGAGATCAGCTCACGGTCGTCCGGGACGCGACAAGCGCACGTGGTCTGGCTGGGTTGACGTGCCAGGTTGATGACGTGGTGGACCGGAGGGCTGATGGCGGCCAGCCCTCCGGCCGACGGAAAGTGTTGTCAGCCAAGCGTTCCGGTGACCTTGGAGTGTCCCTTGAGGAGGTTCCGGGCGATGGTGCGGCGCTGGATCTCGTCCGTGCCCTCGTAGATGCGCAGCAGCCGGAGTTCGCGGTACCAGCGTTCGATCGGCAGTTCGCGGGTGTAGCCCATGCCGCCGTGGATCTGGAGCACCCGGTCCACGATCTCGTTGGCCTTGATGCCGCCGTAGAGCTTCGCCATCGACTGCGCCTGCCGTGAATCGGCCTTCTGGTCGACCAGCCACGCGGCGTGGAGGACGAGCCAGCGCAGTGCCTCGATCTCCGTCGCCGAGTCCGCGATCATCCACTGGATGGCCTGGTACTCGGCGATCGGCTGGCCGAACGTGACCCGGTTGTTGGCCTGCTCGATGGCCATCTCCACCAGTCGCTCGCACGAGCCGATCGCGCGCGCCGGGAGCAGGTAGCGGCCCTGGCCGATCCACTGCATGGCCAGGTGGAAGCCCTTGCCCACCTCGCCGAGGATGTTCTCCTCGGGCACCCGGACGTTGTCGAACACGAGCGCGGCCGGACCCCACTGGCCCATGGTCGGGATGGGCTCGGACTTCCAGCCCATGTCCCGGTCGACGAGGAAGCACGTGACGCCGCCGTCGGCGCCCTTCTCCTTGTCGGTCACCGCGAACACCATCGCGAAGTCCGCTTCGTTGCCCTGCGTGATGAACGTCTTCTCGCCGTTGATCACCCAGTCGCCGCCCTCCTTGCGGGCGGACGTGCGGATGGCCTTGGCATCCGACCCGGCGCCGGGCTCGGTGATCGCGAAGCACGACACGCGTTCACCGGAGATCGTCGGCATCAGGTAGCGCTGCTTCTGCTCCTCGTTGCCGTGGAACAGGATGTTGTCCGCGTAGCCGCCAAAGCGGAACGGGACGAACGAGCGGCCGAGTTCGGCCTCCACGAGGGCCGTCATGAGCGCGCCCAGGCCCATGCCGCCGTACTCCGTCGGCGTGAGCATGCCGAAGAAGCCGGCCGCCTTCGCCTTGTCCTGGAGCTCTTTCAGCTCGTCACGGGTCAGGCCGGGCTCGCCCAGGCGTTCACGGCGCAGCACCTCCGGTTCGAGCGGGGCGATCTCCTTGCGCACGAAGGTCCGCACCCAGTCGCGGATCTCCTTCTGCTCCTCGTCGAGCGTGAAGTCCATGCCGTCCTCCCTCTACCCGTCTACATGAACGCGTTGATGCCGGTCAGCGCCCGGCCGATGAGCAACTTCTGGATCTGGCTGGTGCCCTCGTAGAGCGTCGTGACCCTGGTGTCCCGCAGGTACTTGCCCACCGGGTACTCGTCGATGTACCCGTACCCGCCGAAGACCTGGATGGCGTTGTTCGCCACCCGGACGGCGGCTTCGCTGGCGTAGAGCTTCGCCATGGACGCCTCGGTGCTGAACGGTTCGCCCCGGTCGGCGAGGTCCGCGCACCGCCACGTGAGCAGCCTCGCGGCGTCCGTTTCCACGGCCATGTCGGCCAAGAGTTCCTGCACGAGTTGGAAACCGGCGATGGGCTTGCCGAACTGCTCGCGTTCCTTGGCGTACTTGAGGCTTGCCTCCAGCGCGCCACGGGCGGCTCCGACGCAACCGGCGGCGACGGACATCCGGCCCCGGTCCAGGGCGGCCATGGCCAGCTTGAAGCCCGTGCCTTCGTCGCCGATGCGGCTGTCGTCCCCGACTCGGACCTGGTCGAGGGTCAGTTCGGCGGTGGCCTGGCCGCGCATGCCGAGCTTGCCGTGGATCTCGGTGGCGTGGAAGCCCGGGGAGCCGGTCGGCACGAGGAACGCGGTGATGCCCTTCGGGCCGGGGCCGCCGGTGCGGGCGAAGATCAACGCCACGTCGGCCCAGGTGCCGTTGGTGATGAAGACCTTCCGGCCGGTGATCAGCCAGTCGTCGCCGTCGCGGACCGCCTTGGTGGCGAGGGAGGCGGCGTCGGAGCCGGTACCGGGTTCCGTCAGGCCGAAACAGCCTAGTTGGCTGCCCGAGCACAGTCCGGGGAGCCACCGTTGTTTCTGCTGCTCGGTGCCGTGTTTGTAGATGGTTTTCCCGACCAGGCCCAGGGAGACGGAGATGATGCCGCGCACCGCCGAGTCGCCGCGGGCTATCTCTTCGAGCACGAGGCAGTACGCCAGGCTGTCGCCGCCGCTGCCGCCGTACTCCTCGGGGATGCCCAGACCGAGGAAACCGACCTCGCCGAGCGCGGGCACAAGGTCACGATCGATGGCCTCGTCGCGGTCCCAGCGGGTGGCGTGGGGGACGATCTGCTCCTCGGTGAACCGGTGCGCCAGGTCCTTGAGTTGCCGGTGTTCGTCCGGGATGCGCAGATCCACCGGGGTGACCTCCTTACCGAACGGTGTTAGGTTATCTAACCTAGGCGCGGAATCGACCACAGGCAAGGGGAGCGGACAAATGCCGAGGAGCCCGATCCTGAGTGCCTCGCGCATCCGGACCGCCGCACTGCACATCATCGACCGGGATGGGCTGGACGGCCTGTCCATGCGCAAACTGGCCTCTGAGCTGGGCGTTCAGGCCGCGTCGCTGTACGGGCACGTGAGCACGAAGGACGACCTGCTGCACGACGTGGCGGCCGGGATCCTGGAGAAGGTCGACGTGTCCGGGTTCGAGGGCGGGGACTGGCGGCAGGGTCTGCTGAGCTGTGCGCGCTCGTACCGGGCGGCGTTGGCCGCGCACCCGAACATCGTGCCGTTCCTGGCTTACGGGCCTGCGCACCGGGAGGCGTCGCTGCGCCGGCTGGACGTCGTGCACGGTGGTTTGGTGTCGGCCGGGTGGTCGCGGCGGGAGGCGACCATGATCGCGGCGTCGTTGATGTACCTGGTGTTCGGGGCGGCGTTGAGCTCGTTCTCCAGCGGGTTCTCAGAGGACCAGACGTTCTACCAGGACCGGTACCCGAACCTGGACAAGGCGCACTTGCTGCCCGCGGTGGCTCGGGAACTCGATCACGACAGCTTCGAGCTGGCGCTGACCGCGTTCGTCACCGGGCTTGAGGCGCGAGTGCCTGGCTGATCCTGCGCACCAGGCCGGTGTGGTCGGCGGGTGCGACCGTGAGCCAGTCGGTGCCCATGCTGGCGTACCGGCCGCGTGGGGTGTCGATCCAGGTGACGGCCGTTCCGTGGGGGTGGGCGGTGAAGTGGCCGGTGCCGGTGATGGGGCCGGACAGCATTTCCCTCAGTGCCCGGACGTCGTCGTTGCCGGCTGTGCGCACGTTCTGCCGGATGCCGCTTTGGTTCGTCTGTGCCTGTAGTGCTGCTGCGGGGACGGTCACCGGGCGGCCTGGACCGGGTGGTCGTGGGGGCAGGACGCGTACTGCGGCTTGGGCGAGGCCGGCTTCTTTGATGAGGTCGAGCTGGACGCCTTCCGTTCCTTGGACGGCCAGGACGACGTACCGGCCTCGGGCGGCTACCAGGGCGCGGACCAGGTCTTCTCTGGCTACGTCCAGCATGCCCATGACGGTGATCGACGTGTCCGGGGTGGCGAGGAGGCGGAGGGCGTCTTCGAGTTCCGGTTCGGGACGGCCGCGTCTGGCCAGGCCTCGGCGTTCGAGGTCGGCGTGGACGTCGTTGCGGACGCGGGCGCGCTCGTCCAACGTCGTGCCGTGTTGGGTGATGTCGAAGGGGTAGGGGATGGCTGCCCCGGCCCGCAGGTCCTCCCAGAGGACTTCGAAGGCGGGCAGGGACAGCCTCGCGATGGTGCTCATGCGGTGTTGTTCGCTCTTATTCGCCAATGGTGGGTGGGGAGACGAGGCGGTTGTCGTCGAAGTACTCATCGGTGGGGATGAGGTACTTGGCCTTGTGCTCCTGGTCCTCGGCGCCTTGTCCTTGACCACCTGCGCCTGCTCCTGCGCCGCCCATGGCTGGGTTTGCTCCCGCGCCACGTCCGCTTTGGCCCGGTGCGCCTGCGTGGTTCTGGTTCGGTGTGCCGTTCGGCCCGAAGCCGCTTTGGCTGCCTGGACCCATCTGGCCTACCTGGCCCATCTGGCCCATCGGTCCGAAGCCTGGCCGTCCTGCGCTGCCACCGGGTCCGTTCGGCATACCGCCGGGCATTCCGGACCGTCCGCCCGGTCCACCTGGTCCGTTCGGCCCGTTCAGTCCGTTCGGCCCGCGTCCGGGCATGCCGGGTGGGCGGGTGTTGGGCGGCGGGAGGTGGCGGCCTGGCGGGGTCGGAACCCTGCCCGGCATGTTGGTCGGTGGCCTCGTGCCGGGAGGCATCGCCCAAGGTGGGGTGACGGGTGGTGCCGGTGGGCCGGAGGGCGGCAGGTTGACCGGCGGGGTGACGGGTGGCGGCGGTGCGACGGTGGGCGGTGCGGTCCAGGAGGTGTTCGTCGTGCCGCCTGTCGTCCCGGTGGTGCCTGTGCCTTGGGTGTTGGCGCCGACCCTGCTGCTCGGTTCGACCGTGTGCGTGTTGACGGATGAGGTTTGGGTGTTGCTGGTGGCGACGCCCTGTTCCTGGGTGACGGTCGGCATCTCGGCGAAGGCGGGCATCGAGGTGGTCGCCGAGCGCATCGAGTCGTCGCGGGACTGCATCACCTGGATGGCTTCCGCCTTGGCGCCGTCCGACTTCGCCTTCTGCATGGGCATCGCCATGGGCAGTGCCGCCAACTGCACGATGTTCCCGCTGCTGATGGCGTCGGTGAACATCTTCTTCGGGTCGTAGGCGACGGGTTCCGGCATCCGCGCCTTCGCCTCGGAGGCGGCCGTCGTCTGCGAGTGCAGAGCGGTGCCGGTAGCCGTGAAGTGATCGCCGGTCATGTCACTGAACTTGCCCACCTTGGCCAGCGCAGCCCGAGCCCCCTCCGCCGCGCTACCCGTCCAGGCGGCTTGTGAGCCGTTGACGATGACCTGGAAGTCGACCGCCAGATCGGTCAACGTAGACCCGATGGTCTTCCACTCGTCGGCGATCTCGCCCGCGAGACCGGGATCGAACTTGTCCTCGACCTGCCGCTTCATCTCCTCGTGCGGGTGCGCCGGGTAGTTGGCGGTCGGTTCGGGCGCCTGAGGCTTTTCGCGAGTCATGTCATCCCCCCTCGGGACGGTCGAACAGCAGTCAGGGAAGCTTGGGCGCGATCAACTCGGCAGCCTTAGTCGCCCGTTCGCAGGCAGCAGCCGTGTCGGTAGAACTGGCCGTGAGGTTGGCGATCACCACCAAGCTCGACGAATCGGTGACTTCGATCGCCACTGTGCACAGAGAGGCGGCCCCATTCGGGGCCTTCACCAGCACGGCTTCGTACTTGCCCACATCGATCGAGGAACTGGCGGCCTTGTCCAGGTTGAGGTCCGCGACTCCCTTTTCAGCTCCCGCCGAAAGGCCGCCATTGCCGCTGATCTTCCATTCGCAGAGTTCCTTGCCGCCGAGCTTTTCGGGACTCCCGGGGGCCGTTAGGCCAAGACTGCCGATCTCGGCTGCGGTGAGCAGGTCACAAGGCTTGAGGGCGGCTAGTGGGTCCTTGGCTGCCGCAGCGCTGGTGGTTGTGCTGGTGGTCTCGGTGCGAGGGTCTGGCGACGGGTTGCCCGTTTGAGGGCTGGAGCAAGCAGTCGCCAACAAGGCGACACCGGCGAACGAGACCACCGGGATTCGAGTGAGTGCGCGATTCATCGCAGGTGTGTCATCCCGTCAGAGGTTGTGGAACGTCTGAGCCTTGGCTTCATCGATGTTCTGGTACGAAGCCCGGCTCTTCTCGATCTGCACCTTGAGTTCCGTGATTGCCTTCACCATATCCGGAATGATCTCTACGGTGACCTGATTGCCGAGTTGGGCGTTGACAGCACCGATCTCCTCGGCGTAGCCGCCGCCCAGTGGAGTCCTCATGTTCAAACGTTCGGACCGCCGTTGGATCTTGTCGAGCGCGTCCTGCATCTCGGTGAGCTTCTTCAGCATCGTGTCGACAGCCTGCGGGTCGACTGAGAGTGCCTGCGCCTCACTTGCCGCAGACAGGGCCTTGGTGGCGGCGATCACGTCGCTCATGCCCATGGTGAACAGGCTCGCCAGCCCGCCACCGCCCTGCTGGCGGTACTGCCCTAAGGCGTACTGGCCGACGTCTCCCGTCAGCCCCCCGTTGTCGCCGGTCACAGCACAAACCTCCCCGATTGCGCTCCGTGGTCAGTCGGGAACTGTATCGAAGCGCCGTACCGGAGGGGGCGAGATCATCCGCGTACACGCGAACGGGCTAAGGAGTGTCGGGGCGACACGGTCTGGAGGCAGCGGTGGAGAGGTGGGAAATCGCTGGTCCGGCGGCTGATCTGAAGACTGGATACATCAGATTCCTGTGCTGATCACCACCACGGCGGGTTTGGCCTGCCCAGCACGTCCGCCGTTGTTACGCTCGCCCGCGTGGCGGCCCAAGCTGTGGAACTGAACGTAGGCGAGCGTGTGGTCCGGGTGTCGAATCCGGGCAAGGTCTACTTCCCCGACCGCGGGATCACCAAGCTTCAGGTGGTCGAGTACTACCTTGCCGTCTCCGAACCCCTGCTCCGCGTGCTGCGGGACCGGCCGACCACGTTGAAGCGGTACGTCGACGGCGTCACTGGGGAGGCGTTTTACCAGAAGCGGCTGCCCAAGGGGGCGCCTGAGTGGGTCGAGACGGCACGGATCAAGTTTCCGTCCGGGCGGCCGGCGGACGAGGTGTGTCCGACCGAGCCCGCGGTGCTGGCTTGGGCGGCGAACCTGGGCACGTTCGACTTCCACCCGTGGCCCGTGCGGCGCTCTGACGCGGATCGGCCGGACGAGTTGCGCGTCGACCTCGACCCGCAGCCGGGCACGGACTTCCGGGATGCCGTGGACGTCGCCATGGTGCTGCGTGAGGTGTTGGAGGAGTTGGGGTTCACCGGTTACCCGAAGACGTCCGGTGGGCGGGGCATCCACGTGGCCGTGCGGATTCGGCCTGAGTGGGACTTCGTGGACGTTCGGCACGCCGTGATCGCGTTGGCCCGCGAGGTGGAGCGGCGGACGCCGGACAAGGCGACGACGTCGTGGTGGAAAGAGGAACGCGGTGAGCGGGTCTTCCTCGACTTCAACCAGGCCGCCCGGGACCGCACCATCGCGTCCGCCTGGTCCGTCCGCGGCACTCCACGCGCCACCGTGTCGACGCCGGTGACGTGGGACCACCTGTCCACTGTGGACCCGGACGACTTCGACGTGCTCACCGTGCCGAAGTACTTGACGGACAACGGGGATCCGCACGCGGGCCTGGACGACGAGGCGTTCGGCATCGAGACGCTGCTGGACTGGTACGCGAACGACGAGCGAGGCGAGATGCCGTACCCGCCCGACTACCCGAAGATGCCCGGTGAACCGATGCGCGTCCAGCCGTCGCGGAAGCGGAACCAGCCCCACGCTCACGGGTGAGCCACCGAACTCTGCCCGGTCGGGGCATGGTCGGGCCATTGGTCCACGGGCAGGCTTGACGGTATGCCTTCTCGACGCCTCGAAGTGTTGCTGCCCGCCGACGTGTCCGCCCGCGATTACGCGGCCGTCGCCCACGCCATATGGGCGGTGCTGGACACGGCGGGGTTCGGGGAGGACGGCTCGTTGCGGCCCGACGACGGGATCGCGGGCGACGGGATCGCGGGCGACCGGTTGGACGAACGGTTCGACGTCGAGGTGGAGGGCGGAGACGCCGATCGGGAAGTGTAGGGCGGAGCCGTCGATCGGCTGAGGGCTTCCCGGTGCCATCACGGTGCAGGCGGGGCGCAGCCGGCTACCGAACGTTTGCGCCAACCGGCTGTTTCAGGCCGCAGTTCGGCCGCGATCGGACTGGTCCTCTCGTACCATGGACAGGATGCCGGAGGAGAGGGAGGCAAGGCGATGACGCAGGCGTACGTGGTGCGGTTCGTCGGTGGGCCTCTCGACGGCCGGGTCGACTCGCACGCCAAGGCGCCCGAGGCGCCGAAGCAGACCGTCACCCACGTCCACCTGCACGGCGGCCCCAAGATCGTGCACCACTACGACCTCCAGTACGCCGTCGAGTACGGGTGCGAGTACCGGCTCCGGGTCGAGGAGTAAGGGCTCTCCGCACCGCTACTCAGCGAAGTCGGAGGCAGTCGACAGTAGACACGAGGCAGGCATCGGTTTACCGTTTGCGATGCGTGAGAGCGCTCTCACAAGGTCGTGAGTCCCTGCTGGAGGTCCCTGTGCGTTCAATCCGCCCACACTTGGCGGCCGCTGTCGCCGCTTTGGCCGTGGCCGCGGCGATACCGCTCGCCCTGACCGGAACGGCCAACGCCGTCACGGTCGGAGCGGGCAGCTACGCCACCACACGCCCGGCCGGCACGGTCGGCCCGTCCGACTACAACGGCGCCCCCGTCACGCCGAAGGTCACCGCCCGGATGGCCGGCCGCCCCGTCCCGACCAACGACTGGTGGTCGTCGCTGGCCTTCCAGCGCTACCCCGGCAACCCGTACTCCGAGAACATGTACGGCCACCCGCTGACCTTCCACGCGGCGGCTCAAGGGCTCGGTGTCGGCTCCCCGAACACCCCGAGCATCACGCCGGACGGCCGGTTCTACGAGTTCATGCACCAGGACGACCTCTTCGTCGGCGTCTCCGGCCTGAACGCGCCGCGCACCGCGGTCGACGGCTGGTCCGACTGGACGGTCAGTCCTCTGTGGACCGACGGGACGCGCACCCTGCGCACGACCATCGGCCACGGCTCGCCGTACGTCTACGCGGAGGCCTCCGGGGGCACGGCCAGGGTCGGCTTCAACGGCGCCACCACGATCTGGAGCAACACCGGCACCACGCTCGGCGTCACGATCAACGGCCGTGACTACGCGCTGTTCTCCCCGGCCCAGTGGAACGTCGTCGGCACCGCCGAGGCCACCTCGTCGGCCGCCTTCTTCTCGGTCGCCGCACTGCCGAGCCGCGACGCGCTGTCCCTGTTCCAGCGCTACGCGTTCTCGTTCGTCACCGACACCAAGGTCAACTGGTCGTACAACGCGGGGAACGCGCAGCTCACCGCCACCTACACGGCCACGACCACGCCCCGTCAGGGCACCCAGACGGGCACGCTCCAGGCCCTCTACCGGCACCAGTGGATCAACTCCACCGACACCATGACCGCCTACCGCTACAACTCGCCGCGCGGTGAGATGCGGCTGCGCGAAGGCTCGTCGTTCACCACCCGCAGCACGTTCAACGGCGTCCTGCCGGCGCTCCCCCTGTCCTCGGCAGCCGACCAGAACCGGCTGCGCGCCGAGATCGACCAGGAGCTGAACGCCGCCGACCCGTGGAAGGGCGCGAAGGACACCTACTGGACCGGCAAGGCGTTGTGGCGTCTCGCGGCACTCGCCCGCGTCGCCAACCAGATCGGCTACACGGCGGGCCGCGACCGGCTGCTGGGCATGGTCCGCGACCGGCTCTCCGACTGGCTCACCGCCACGCCGGGTGAGGCGGACAAGCACTTCGTCTACGACTCCACCTGGGGCGCGCTGACCGGCTACCCCGCCTCGTACGGCACCGACGCCGAGCTGAACGACCACCACTTCCACCACGGCTACTACGTGCTCGCGGCGGCGATCCTGGCCCAGCACGACCAGGCGTGGGCGGCGGACTCCCGTTACGGCGGCATGGTCAAGCTGCTCGTCAAGGACGCCAACAACTACGACCGCGGCGAGACCCGCTTCCCGTTCCTGCGCAACTTCGACGCGTACGCGGGCCACGGCTGGGCGTCCGGCCACGCCGGTTTCGCGCACGGCAACAACGAGGAGTCCTCGTCCGAGGGGATGATGTTCGCCACCGCCGCGGTGCTGTTCGGCCAGGCGACCGGTGACACCGCCCTGCGCGACGCGGGCATCTACCTGCACACCACGCAGGAGTCCACGATCGCCCAGTACTGGTTCGACAAGGACGACACCGTGTTCCCGGCCGCCTACAAGCACGGCACGGTCGGCATGGTGTGGGGCGCGGGCGCCAGCTACAGCACGTGGTGGACGGCGAACCCCGAGGAGATCCACGGCATCAACATGCTGCCGATCACCGGCGGCTCGCTGTACCACGCCGACTACAAGGCCGACGTCATCCAGAACGTCAACGAGCTGCGGGCCAACAACGGCGGCACCGAGGTCGAGTGGAAGGACATCATCACCCAGTTCCTCGCGATCGCCGACCCGGCGCAGGCACTGGCGAACTACGGCAGCGGCCTCCCGCCGGAGGACGGTGACTCACGGGCGCACGCCTACCACTGGATCACGTCGCTCAACACCTACGGCACGCCCGACACGTCCGTCACCGCGAACGTGCCGACGCACACCGTGCTGAGCAAGAACGGCGCCCGCACGTACGTGGCCTACAACCCAGGTGCGACGGCGACCACGGTGACGTTCTCCGACGGGCAGACGCTGAACGTCCCGGCGTCGTCCACCGCGTGGCGCGGTCCGGCCGGCAGCGGCGTGGACTCCGGCTCGGGTGGCGTGAACCCCACCGACCCGACGACGACGACCACCACTACGACTACCACCACCACTACGACGACAACTACGGCTCCGCCGGTCTCCCGTGACGCGTTCGGCACCATCCAGGCCGAGTCCTACGACACGCACAAGGGCGTGTTCAAGGAGACGACCACGGACACCGGCGGCGGCCAGAACATCGCGGGCATCGCCAACGGCGAGTGGACGCTCTACCGGGGCGTCGACTTCGGCACCCGCACCGGGCGGCAGTTCGTCGCACGGGTCGCCAGCGGCGCGGCGGGCGGTGTGAGCGGCCTGGTGGAGGTCCGGCTCGGCAGCTCCACGGCCGCCCCGGTCGGCAGCTTCGCCATCGGCAACACCGGCGGCTGGCAGAGCTGGCGGACGGTGCCGGCCAACATCACCGGCGTGACCGGCAAGCACGACGTCTACCTGACCTTCACCAGCGGCCAGCCGGCCGACTTCGTGAACGTCAACTGGATCCAGTTCGGGTCCTGATCCCACCGCCGCATCGGCGGCGCGAAGGATGAACAGCACGGGCGGCGAGGGCTCACCTCGCCGCCCGTGTCCTGTTTGGACTTATGGGCGGGCGCGCGAGCCGGCAGGATCCGGTGGATGGAACCGAGGGTTCGCCTGCCGCTCGCCCTGGCCGGACTGGTCGTGGTGGCGGTAGCGGTGTCCGCCATCCGGCCCAAGAGCTACGGCACCTGGCTGCTGGAGGTGGCGCCGATCCTCATCGCTCTGCCGCTGCTCGCGGTGACGTACCGCCGGTTCCCGCTGACCCGGCTCGCGTACTGGCTGATCTTCGGGCACGCGCTGGTGCTCGCGCTCGGCGGCCACTACACCTACGCCGAGGTGCCGCTGGGCGACCTGCCCTGGACCGACCGCAACCATTACGACCGTTTCGCACATTTCGTGCAGGGCTTCGTGCCCGCGGTGCTGGTGCGGGAGATCCTGTTGCGCCGGTCGCCGCTGCGGCCGGGCCGGTGGACGTTCTTCCTCGTCTCCGCGACCTGTCTGGCGATCAGCGCCGGCTATGAGTTCATCGAGTGGGCGGGCGCGATCATCGGCGGCGAGTCGGCGACGGATTTCCTTGGCACACAAGGGGATGTGTGGGACACGCACTGGGACATGCTCCTCGCGCTCGTCGGTTCGGTGGTCGCGCAGTGGCTCCTCGCGCGCCCGCACGACCGGCAGCTCGCGGAATTGTCGGTGCGGTAGGGCAAGCTGCACACGACGGATCTTGTGCAAGTCGTGGAGGTACCGATGGCGAAGGCGAAGCAGAACTCGTTGTCCGAGGAGGACATCGACTACTTGCGCGCGGAGCTGACCGCGGGTCGTCCGGCCGCGGTCTGGTTCACCTCCGCCGCGGTGGGGGTGGAGGCCGGGCGGTCGGCGAAGGTGATCTCGTTCACCGAACCGGCCGAAGGCGATTTCATCCAGGTGCGGCCGACCGGTGACAAGGACGAGCTGTCGTTCTCACCGGCCGAGCTGACGCTGGAGAAGCCGGCGCCGCGCAGACGCACGCCGGCGCCCGCCGCCGCTGTGAAGGAGGAGACCGAGGAGCCCGCGCCGGTCGAGCACATCTACACGCCCGCGCCGCCACCGGCGAAGCCGAAGCCGGCGCCCGCACCAGCGGCGCCCGTCGCCGAACGCAAGCCCGCCGCGCGCAAGCAGGCGAAGCCGGCCGAGGTGACGGTGACGCTGGTGTCGACCGTCGAGGGCGAGTGGACGGTCGACGTGCAGTGGGGGTCGAAGCGGACGTTGAAGGCGTCGCCGGTGGCCGCGTCGGCGGTGTCGCAGGCGGCGAAGTTGCTGCCGCCTGAGGTGGACGAGGCGGTGGAGAGCGTGATCGACGCGGCTCGGGAACGTCATCTCGCCCGGGTCGAGCAGTTGCGGGCGGAGCTGGCGGAGGCGCAACGGGCGTTGGACGAGCTGTCCGGCTGAGGGTGGCGAACACGTATTGCAACGTCTTGATGATTGGCGTTCCGCGATCGGGTGAGGGGGCTTCCCCTGCCCAGCGGTAGGGCGGACGGTGGGGTCGAAATACCTTCGGTCGCAGGAGGAAGTCCGACTCCGGGGAGGCACAGATGGTGGTAGAGATCGAGACCGTGGAAGAGCCACAGCTCGGCAGTTGCGGTTGCTGCACCGGTTGCACGGGTCCGGGTTGCGGGTGTTGTTCCAGCTGCTAGACCCGCGACCGCCACACCGATGAACGAAACGCCCGGCCCCGGCCGCCCCAGCGCGCCGGGGCTCAGGGCTCCCGTAAAGTCAGTACGGGCTCAACGGTGGGCAGGGCTCACGGCGGGCAGACGGTGCCGCTGGTCGGCACCTTCGCGTTCACCAGGAACTCCTCGGCCGCCTTCATCGCGCACGCCGACTGCCCCAACGCGCCGTGCCCGCTGCCCTGCCAGCCCACGACGATCCCGGCCGGCAATGCCTGCGCGGCCCGTTCGCTGCCCTCGCGCGGCGTCACCGGGTCGGCGGCGGTCGTCAGCACCAGCACCGGCGGCGCCCCGGCGGGCCTCGGCACCTTCACCTGCTGCGGCACCGGGAACGGGCCGCAGGTCAAGAGCTTGCGGGCGAAGTAGGCGCCGAACAACGGGTGCTTGGTCCGCCAGTCCGCGGCCATCCCCTCCACCCGCTCCGGCGGGATCCGGGTCGCGGTGTCGTTGCACCCCGTGACGATCCCCGCGTCCAGCCACGGCGGGTCCTCTTCCCGGTTCACCAGCAGCGGCTCGACGAACGCGCTCAGCTTCGCGCCGTCACCGCCCTCCGCCGCGACCAGGGCGTCCACCAGCGCCGGCCACCGCGACCGGTCCGCCAACCCCGCCAGCACGGCCACCGTCGCCGTGCCCGGCGTCACGTCGAAGTCGCGCCCGTCCAACGGCTCGTCCCGCAACGACTCCAGCAACGCCTTGAACCGGCCCGTCGCGTCCGAGCCCAACGGACAACCCCGGATCACGCAGTCCTTGCCGAACGCGGAGAACGCCTCCTCCGCCGCCACCGCCCGCATTTCCGCCACCCCGGGCACGTCCAGCGTCGGGTCGGGCGCGCCGTCGAACACCATCCGCCCGATCCGGTCCGGGTACCGGCTCGCGTACAGCGACAGCACCCGCGAGCCCTCGCCGACGCCGATGCCGTTCAGGTGCGGCACGCCCAGCGCCTCACGCAGCTGCTCGAGGTCCGCTGACGCACGCCACGAGTCCACCGCCGTCAGCCGGTTCTCCAGGTCGAGCACGCACTCCCGGCTGGCCAGCGTGTAGGCCTCGGACAGCTCCTCGTGCGTCTGCGAATCCGGATCGGACTCCACGATCCCCACCCGCGCCGCGTCCGGCACGCACTGCACGCCGTCCGACTCGCCGGTGCCCCGCCGGTCCACGCCGATCAGCGTGAACGTGCTCAGCACCTGCGGCGGGAGGCTCGCGGCCAGCCGTGCGGCCTTCACCGTGCCGGGCTCGCCGTCCGCGTCACCGACCACCACCAGCGGGCTGCCGCCGGTGCCGACGCGCAGCAGCGCCAGACCCAGGCTGCCCCGACCGGGACGGCTCGGCGCGTCCAGCCGCACGGTCAGCCGCGCGCACTCGTACTCGCCGCCGGCCGACGGCGCGGTGTCGCCCATCCGGGCGTTGGTGGAGTCGGTGCACTTCGACCAGGCCAGCCGGTCCGCCTCGTAGTTCTCCAGCGGGGGCACCTCGCGGGGCCCGGACGGCACGGAGGCCGTCGACGGTTCCTCGCCGTCACCGTGCACGGCTATCACCGGCCGGGTCGACGGGCCCGCGCTGCACGCCGCCAGCGCGCTCAGGGCCGCCAACATCAAGGCGGCGTGACGCCGACGCGGCACAGTGGTCCCTCGCTCTCTCCCGGCAGGCAGGTGGAAAGCCTCACACAGTCCAGGTGAGACTTCGGTGAGCGGGCTGGGGGAGGATGGCCGGGTGGTCGTCGTACACGTCGAAGGCATTCCCGAACGCCCGTATCCGCGTCCGGGGCCGTTCACGCTCGCCGCCAAGGCGTACGGCGCGATCCCGCCGCCCGCTCTTGTGCTGCTGGGCGTGGTCAGCGTGCAGGTCGGCGCGGCGGTGGCCAAGCAGTTGTTCACCCTGGCGGGCGCCGCGGGAACCGTCACGCTGCGGCTCGTGCTGGCGGCCGCGGTGCTGCTGCTGATCTGGCGGCCGTCGTTGCGGCTGGACCGGCGGACGTACCTGGTCATCGCGGGTTACGGGCTGGTGCTGGGCGCCATGAACCTGACCTTCTACCAGTCGATCAAGTACATCCCGCTCGGCGCGGCGGTGACCATCGAGTTCCTGGGGCCGCTGGCGGTCGCGGTGTTCGGCTCGCGGCGCTGGCTGGACGGGGTGTGGGCGCTGCTCGCGGCGGGCGGCGTGCTGCTGCTGACCAGGGTGGACGGTGGCCTGGCACTGCCCGGCGTGCTGTTCGCGCTGGCCGCGGCGGTGTGCTGGGCCGGGTACATCCTGCTGGCGACGGCGCTGGGCAGCCGCACGTCCGACGGCAAGGGCCTGGCGTTGGCGATGGTGTTCGGCGCGGCGCTGGCGCTGCCGTTCGGCGTGGCCGAGGCGGGCCTCATGCTGCTGGACCCGATCGTGCTGATCGTGGGCGCCGGGGTGGCGCTGCTGTCGTCGGTGATCCCGTACTCGCTGGAGCTGGAGGCGCTGCGCCGCATGCCGCCGCGGGTGTTCGGCATCCTGATGAGCCTGGAACCGGCGGTCGCGGCGCTGGCCGGGTTGATCGTGCTGCACGAGGCGCTGCACCCGGCGCAGTGGGCCGCGGTGTTCTGCGTGGTGTTGGCGTCGGTCGGGGCGACCCGGACCGCTAGACCGGAGGTGTGACCCGTGGTGCAGAGCAAGGCCGAGACGGTCGAGGAGTACCTGGCCGAGCTGCCGGAGGAGCGCCGCGCGACGGTGTCGGCGGTGCGGGACGTGATCCTGGCGAACCTGCCCGAGGGGTACGACGAGGGCATCCAGTGGGGGATGATCACCTACTCGGTGCCGCTGGAGGTGTCCGGCAAGACGTACAACGGCCAGCCGCTCGCGTACGTGTCGCTCGCGTCGCAGAAGAACTACCTGTCGCTGTACCTGATGGGCGTGTACGGCGAGCGTGAGCAGGAGTTCCGGGTCGAGTTCGAGGCGACCGGGCGGAAGCTGGACATGGGCAAGAGCTGCGTGCGGTTCAAGCGGGCAGACGACCTGCCGCTGGACCTGATCGGGCGTGAAGTCGCACGTCACAGCGTCGCCGACTACGTGGCCAAGGTCCAAGCGGCCAGGTCTTAGGTCTCAGGCGGGGCGGACCTCGCCGCGCAGCACCGAGTCCACGTCGTAGCGGGCGGGCTGGTCGAGCTGGTCGTAGCGGCACGACTCGGGCTCGCGGTCCGGGCGCCAGCGCCGGAACTGGCCGTTGTGGCGCAGCCGGGCCGGTGCGCCGCCCTCGGTCTGGCTGTACGAGATCTCCAGCACGCGTTCCGGCCGCAACGGCACCCAGTCGGCGTGCTTGCCGCGCCACCGGTTGATCTCACCGGGCAGCCGACGGCCGTCCGGCTCGACCAGCCACGGGTGGTCTTCGGACGTGATCAGGCCTTGCAGCTCCTGCGCGAGCGCACGCCGTTCGGCGGCCTTGAAGGAGCCGACCACGCCCACGTGGTGCAGGATGCCGGCGTCGTCGTGCAGGCCGAGCAGCAGCGAGCCGACGGCCGTGCCCGGTTCGGTGTCCTTGTGCCAGCGCAGCCCGGCCACCACGCAGTCGGCGGTGCGGGCGTGCTTGACCTTGATCATGGAACGCTTGCCGGGCGTGTACTCGCCGGCGGCGGGCTTGCCGATGATGCCGTCCAGCCCCGCGCCCTCGAACAGCTCGAACCACTGGAGCGCCAGGGCGGCGTCGGTGGTCGCGGGGGTGAGGTAGAGGCCGTCGCCGGGCGTGATCAGGCCCTCCAGCGTGGACCGCCGCTTCGTGCCCGGCTGGTCCAGCAGCACGTCGTCGCCCACGGCCAGCACGTCGAACGCCACGAAGCTCGCCGGTGTCTGCTCGGACAGCAGCTTCACCCGGCTCGCCGCCGGGTGGATGCGCTCGGACAGCGCGTCGAAGTCGAGCTTGTCGTCCTTCGCCACGACCAGCTCGCCGTCGACCACGATCCGCGGCGGCAGGGTGCGCAGCAACGCGGCCTCGGCCTCCGGGAAGTACCGGTTGAGCGGCTTGCCGCTGCGGGACTGGAGGAACACCTCGTCACCGTCGCGGAACACCAGGCAGCGGTAGCCGTCCCACTTCGGCTCGAACACGAGGTCGACGCCGGTCGGGATGGTGTCCACCGCGTTGGCCAGCATCGGCTGCACGGGAGGGTTCAACGGGAGCGCCACCCGGCCATCCTGCCTGGCGGAACGTCCCGGCGCACGTGATGACGCTAAGCGGCCCTGCGGTAACGGAGCAGCAGCGCGCTGTCGTGGTGGAGCACGGACTCCAGTTCCAGCGACCGGGGCGCCGGCGGCAGCGGGCCCGCCGCGATCCGCCCGGCGTCACCGGCCGCGAGCAGCGGCGAGAACGTCACGCACAGCACGTCCACCAGGTCGGCGTCGATCAGCGAGCCGAACACCTTCGGCCCGCCCTCGCAGTCGACCCGGCGCAGCCCGCGTTCGTCGAGCGCCTTCAACGCCACGTTCATGTCCACCGACTCGTCACCGGCCACGACCACGTCCGCACCCGCCGCCGCCAGCGCGTCTCGCCGTTCGACCGGGGCGGAGGCGGTGGTGAGGATGATCGGCGGCATGGACGTGCTGGTCAGCAGGGGTGAAGTCGGCTCGATCGAGCACCGCCCGGTGACCACCGCGATCGGCGGCACCGGCGCCAGTCCCAGCCTCGCCCGCCGTGACGCGCGCACCTCGCCCACCTTGACGCCCTGGTAGCCCTCGACCAGGGCCGTGCCCGCGCCGACGAGCACCACGTCGCACAGGTCGCGCCCGAGCATGAACACCTTGTGGTCGGCGTCGTTGCCCAGCCCTTCGGACCGGCCCGCCACCGACACCGCGCCGTCCACGCTGGACACGAAGTTCACCTGCACCCAGGGCCGGTCGAGCCCGTCGGGGTAGTCGTAGAGCCGTTCCAGCTCGCCGTCCGTGATCTCGCCCTCGCGTGGTGGCCACAACATCCGCACGACCACATCCCAGCACGCCACTACGATCCGGGCATGTCCGCCCCGCCGCGCCTGTCCGACCGGATCCCGCACGTCGCCGCGGCCGAGTTGGTGGACGCGATGGTCCCGCCGCCGCGCTTCGACGGCGTCCGCTTCGCCACCTACCTGCCGAACCCGGACGAGCCGAGCCAAGAGGCGGCCGTCCGGGCGTGCCGCGAGTTCGCCGAACGGGTCTCCGAGGGCGGCAGCCGTGGCTGGCTGGGGCAGCTGTTCAAGCGGTCGGACGAGGACGCGGCCAAGCCCGGCCTCTACCTGGACGGTGGGTTCGGCGTCGGCAAGACCCACCTGCTGGCCTCGATCTGGCACGCCGTGCCCGGCCCCAAGGCGTACGGCACGTTCGTGGAGCTGACCAACCTGGTCGGCGCGCTGGGCTTCGGCGAGACGGTGAAGCGGCTGTCGTCGCACAAGCTGCTCGCGATCGACGAGTTCGAGCTGGACGACCCGGGCGACACCATGCTGGTCACCCGGCTGATCAAGGAGCTGACCGCGGCGGGCGTGTCGGTCGCGGCCACCTCGAACACGCTGCCGGACAAGTTGGGCGAAGGCCGGTTTGCCGCCGCCGACTTCCTGCGCGAGATCCAGTCGATGTCGGCCAAGTTCACCGTGGTCCGGGTGGACGGGCCCGACTACCGCCACCGCGGCCTGCCCGACGCGCCGCCGCCGATGGCGGACGAAGAGCTGCTGGCCAAGTCCGAGAGCACGCCGGGCAGCACGCTGGACGACTTCGCCGACCTGTGCGACGCGCTGGCCAGGATCCACCCGTCGAGCTACGGCCGGCTGGTGGACGGCGTCACCGCGGTGCACTTGCGCCACGTCCGGCCCGCGCCCGATCAGGCGGTCGCGCTGCGGCTGGTGGCGCTCGGCGACCGGCTCTACGACCGGGACATCCCGGTGGCGGTGTCCGGCGAGCCGCTGTCGGAGCTGTTCACGGCCGAAATGCTGCGCGGCGGCTACCGCAAGAAGTACCTCCGGGCGGTGTCCCGACTCGTCGCGCTCTCCCGGTGAGTTCTTGCCGCTAAACCCCCGTTCAGCGGTGGTTTTGCGGGGTAGGCGCCGGGTATCCCACCGCCGTGATGAGCGAAGCGGAACGCCGCACCCTGAGTGAGATCGAGAGCAGACTCGCGGACGAGGAGCCGGGCCTGGCCTCGGCGCTCGTCGCCGGCAAACCGCGGCACCCGGTGCTCAGCTACGCGCTCGTGGGGATTTTCACCGTCCTGGGCGTGCTGCTGCTGTTCCTCGGGGCGTTCGGTCCGGCCCTGGCCTCGTTGGGGTTCGGCGCGATCCTCATGCTGATGCGCGGTTACACCTGGCGTTGAGCGGCCCTCGGTCGCCCGCGTCCGGTCCACCGGAGCCGCGCGGCGATCGCGCGTGCCCTTCGCGCATGCCTTCGGTCACACATTCCGGATAAGGCCAAATCCGCTGGCCACCGGACGTCGTCATGCCCGACCATGCGCGGGTGGGATTCCTGGACGCGAACGGCCTCGCTTTCCGACTGCCCGACGGTCGGGAGCTGTTCCGCGACGTGTCGTTCAAAGTCGGCACCAACAGCGTGGTCGCGCTGGTCGGCGCGAACGGCGTCGGCAAGACGACCCTCCTCCGCATCCTCTCGAACGAGCTGGTGCCCACCGCGGGCAGTGTCCGCGTGCAGGGCGGCCTGGGCGTGATGCCGCAGTTCGTCGGCTCCGTCCGGGACGAGAGCACCGTCCGCGACCTGCTGCTGGCCGCGTCACCCGCGCCGCTGCGGGCCGCCGCCGAAGCGCTGGACGCCGTCGAACTCCAGCTCATGGAGACCGACGACGAGCCCACCCAGATGCGTTACGCCGACGCCATCACCCTCTGGGGTGAGGTCGGCGGGTACGACGCCGAAGTCCTGTGGGACACGGTGACCGTCGCCGCGCTGGGCGTGCCGTTCGACCGGGCCCGGTTCCGCGAGGTCCGCACGCTCTCCGGCGGCGAGCAGAAACGCCTGGTGCTCGAAGCCCTGCTGCGCGGGCCGGAACAGGTGCTGCTGCTGGACGAGCCGGACAACTACCTGGACGTGCCGGGCAAGCGGTGGCTGGAGGACCGGCTCCGCGAGACGGGCAAAGGCGTGCTGCTGGTCAGCCACGACCGTGAACTCCTCGACATCGCCGCCACCCACGTGGTCACCGTGGAGGCGCACTCCGCGTGGACGCACCCCGGCTCGTTCGGCACCTGGCACGCCGCCCGTGCCGCCCGGATCGAACGTCTGGCCGAGCTGCACCGCCGGTGGAACGAAGAGCACGACCACCTCAAGGAACTGGTCCGCACGCTCCAGATCCAGGCCCGGATCAGCGAGGTGATGGCGGCCAAGTACCGGGTGATGCGGGCGAAGCTGGAGAAGTTCGAGGAGGCCGGCCCGCCGCCGGAGCTGCCGACGGACGAGAAGGTGACGCCACGGCTGCGCGGCGGACGCACGGGCGTGCGCGCGATCACCGTGGAGAACCTCGAACTGACCGGTCTGATGAAGCCGTTCGACGTGGAGATCTTCTTCGAGGACCGGGTGGCGGTGCTCGGCTCGAACGGCTCGGGCAAGAGCCACTTCCTGCGGCTGCTCGGCGGCGGCGACGTCGCCCACACCGGTGTGTGCCGCCTCGGCGCGCGTGTGGTGCCGGGTCTGTTCGCGCAGACCCACCAGCACCCGGAGTGGATCGGCCGCGACCTGGTCGACATCCTGTGGCACGGCTCGGACGGCCGCAAGGGACTCGACCGGGGCGCGGCGATGGCCGTCCTCAGCCGTTACGGCTTGGGGAAGCAGGGCGACCAGCGGTTCGAGACGCTGTCCGGTGGGCAGCAGGCGCGGTTCCAGGTGCTGCTGCTGGAGCTGTCCGGCGCGACGCTGCTGTTGCTGGACGAGCCGACCGACAACCTGGACCTGAACTCGGCCGAGGCGTTGCAGGACGCGCTGGAGGGTTTCACGGGGACGGTCGTCGCGGTCACGCACGACCGCTGGTTCGCCCGCGGGTTCGACCGGTTCCTGCTGTTCCGGTCGGACGGCGAGGTGGTCGAGGTCAGCGAGCCGGTGTGGGACGAGACGCGGGTCAAGCGGGCGCGGTAGTCCGTGATCCCGCCCGTTGGCTCGAACGTCGACACCGCGTGGTCGCGTCGTCAGCGGCGCGGCCGGCGCCGTTGCCAGATCAGTCGCCCTTGGTTCAGGACCACGAGTCCGACCATCGCGACGAGCGCGACGGTCGTGTCGGACAGGCCTGACCGGTCGATCGCCTTCGCAAGGCCGGCGGAACCGAGGTACAGCGAGACTGCGAGCGTGGGTGTGACCGGCGCGAACAGCAGCGGGTGTCTCGTGGCGAACCGGTTGAACCTGTTGTCCGGCAGGATCCTCGTCCGGTAGACGGGGTTGTCGGACTGGGAGTCGATGTAGGCGACGTCCTTGGTGCAGGCGGCGACGAAGAGCATCGAGCCGACCGCTCCGCCCACGATGCCGGCGTTGCTGACCCACCCGGCCCACGCGGTGAGGTCGCTCCTGTCGCCGCCGATGGCCGAGGCCACTACGAGGCCGAACGCGCCGCCGCGGCCCAGGTAGTCGAGGAATCGGCCGCCGAAGGGGAACCAGCGGGCCTTCATGTCGTCATCGAGCATCGCCCTGGCCAGGAACCAGATCCGGCTCACGGAGATCCGCCACCCCATCCGCCGGAGCTCACCGATCGAGGTCGCCCCGCGGATGCGGTCCTCCCAGATTTTCGTGGCGATCCTGGCGCGTTCCTCGGCCCTGTCGGACACACCGGCCACGGCGTTCTTCAGCCGTTGCGTCCGTGGCGTGTCGCCGTCGGTGATCTTCTCCATCGACGCGTGCGCCCGGTGGCGTTCGGACTCGTCGGGCATGGACTCGACGCGCGTCTCGATCTCCCGGATCCAGATCAGGTCTTTTCGAGTGTTGTGCAGCGTCGTCGGCAGCAGGTCCCGCAGGAACGCCCGCATGACCTGCCCGTCGGTCGGCCGATCACGAAGCCGGCCGATTTGGTCGTCGAGCGCCTTGTAGACGATGGCGTTGAACGCCGTTCCTCCGGCGGCCGAGAAGAGCAGCGCGGCGACGAGAGCGGTGCTCGTGAAGACCGAGGCGGCCAGGTAGAAGACCACTACGGCCCCGAATGACGGTAATGGCGTCACAAGCGCTCCCTCAACGTCCCGACGGCACGCCAGGATGCACGTCCGCCACAACGGCCCGGACCCGAACGTCGGCCGGTTCACCCGTCCGGAACAACACGCGCAGCAGGGCCCAGCGCTGACAGCGCTGCCGAACAGCACCCCGCCGGAGTTGGCCCCTGCCGGTAGTCGGACCCCGCCGGTAGTCGGACCCCGTACCTCATCCCGACCGGCGCATCCTGGCTCAACCTGGTCGAGCGACGGTCTTGCCCGACACCGCCGACGAATTTGACGACCCAGGACCCTAAGCTGCCGAACGTGAACGCTGTGCGGCTTTCCACCGGGCGGTCGGCCAGTGCGGCGGGCGTCGCGGCGCTGGTGGCCAACGTGTTGATCGTGTTGACCGGCGCGCTGGTCCGGTTGACCGGCTCCGGGCTCGGCTGTCCGACCTGGCCCACCTGCACGGGCGACTCGTTCGTGACCACGCCGGAGATGGGCCTGCACGGGGTGGTCGAGTTCGGCAACCGGGTGCTGGGCATCGTCGTCGGCCTGGTCGTGCTGGTGCTGGTGGTCGCCGTCGCCCGGCACCGCTCCCGACCGGCGAAGACGCTACCGCTGGCCATCGGCGTTCTCGTCGGTGTCGGCTTGCAGGGCCTGATCGGCGGGCTCAGCGTCCGCGTGGCCCTGGCGCCCGAGGTCGTCGCGGTGCACTTCCTGGTCAGCATGGTGCTGGTCGCGGCCCTCGTCGTGCTGGTCGACCTGCTCGCACGTCCACAAGCTGCCCCGCGCGTTCCGGTGGACCGGCGGGTGCGGTGGTCGGTGACGGCGTTGCCGGTGGCGCTGACGGCGACGCTGGTGCTGGGCACGCTGGTCACCGGCAGCGGTCCGCACGCGGGTGACGAGGACGCGCGCCGGTTCGGCTTCGACGCTGCAGCCCTGACGTCGGCGCACGCCATCGCTGTCGTGGTCCTGGTGGCGCTCCAGATCGGGGTGCTGGCGCTGGTGCGCAACCGTGCCGCGCTGGCCCTGGTTGCCGTATCGGTCGCTCAAGGCGTGGTCGGCAGTGTCCAGAGCGCGTTGGCGCTGCCGGTGCCGTTGGTGGCGGCCCACGTCGTCACCGCCGCCTTGGTCGTCGCGGCCACCGCCCACCTGGTCGTGCGGACGTTCCGGGCCCGCGCCTAGACCGCCGTCGCGGCGTCCTCGTCCGCTGTCGGCTCGGCGCCTTCCTCGACCAGGTGACCGGTCTCGGACTCGCGCTCCAGCACCCACAGCCCTTCCTCGCGCCGCCACGACGTGAGCGAGCCGTTGGGCACCACCATGTTCCGCGCGAACGTCGTCAGGTCGCGCTCCGGCAGGCCCTCCAGCAGGTAGCGCAGCAGGAACGCGGTGATCTCGTGCCCGAACAGCAGCACCCGCCGTCCGTCCAGGTCGCGCAGCAACGACCGCAGCCGCAACGCCACGTCCGCCCACGACTCGCCGCCCGGCGGCCGGTAGTAGAACTTGCCCAGCCGCCGCTCGCGGGCCGGCTCCTCCGGGTACCGCCGCGCCACGCCGTGCTTGGTCAGCACGTCGAACACGCCCAGCTCGCGGTCGCGCAGCCGTTCGTCCACCCGGCTCCGGGAATGGCCGGGCACGGCGAGGTGGGCGGTGTCGAGGGCACGCAGGTAGGGCGAGGACACCACCAGGTCCGGCCACTGCTCGCGCGGCATCGAGGCGAACCACCGGCCCAGCGCCTTGCCCTGCCGCTCGCCTTCGGGGGACAGCGGCACGTCCGCGTCGCGTTCCGGCAGGTCGACCACGTCGTGACCGGCCGCCTCCGCGGCCTCCCACGCCACGTTGCCGCTGCTCTCGCCGTGCCTGATCAACCCGATCCAGTCCACGCCAACAGGGTCCACGCGAGCCAACCTAGCCGGACCTCGCCACGCCGGCATTCCCTGGCGTTCACCCTGGCGCGGTAGAACTCCGGGCGTGGACGACGTGGACGCGTACTGCGAACGCCTGGCGCCCGGGCTCTGGGCCGAACCGCTCAACGCGGTGAGCAACGCGGCCTTCCTGATCGCGGCGGCCGTGCTGTGGTGGCGCTACCGCCCGCGGCAGAAGAGCCTGCGGGCGTTGCCGGTGCTGCTCGCCCTGGTCGGGTTGGGCAGCCTGAGCTTCCACACGGTGGCCGACACGCTCACCAACCTGTTCGACGTCGGCTTCATCGCGGTCTACGTGATCTGGTACCTGATCGTGTTCGCGCACCACTACCTGAACGTCCGGTGGGCGTTCGCCTGGCTCGCCGCTCCCGTGTTCATCGTCTTCGCGGTGGCCGTCGCACCGCTCGGCGCGAAGATCCCGGGTGGTTCGGGCATCTACCTGGCGCCGTTCCTGGCGCTGCTGCTCGTCACGGTCGTCGCGGTGGCGAAGCAGATGCCGTGGCACGACCTGGCGCTGGCCGCCGGCGTGTTCCTGGTGTCGGTGACGCTGCGGACGCTCGACCAGCCCGTGTGCGGGGCGTGGCCGAGCGGCACGCACTACTTTTGGCACCTGCTGAACGCGGTGGTGCTGTTCCTGGTGGCCCGGCAGGTCATTCTACTTCGGCGGCCAGCCGTCCGGACCTGACCGCCTTGGCCAGCTCCTCGTGGTCGGCGGCCGTGCGGTCGGCGTAGTCCAGCGCGTACCGGGCGATCGCCTCGTCCAGTTCCTCGCCGTCTTCGCAGTACCCGGCCAGCAGCCGCGGGTCCACCGAACGGCTGTGCGCACGGGCCAGCAGCGCGCCCGCGAGCCGGCCGTAGTCGTCCAGGTCGTCCCGCTTCAACGTGGTCGCGTCGATCTCGCCCTTGCGGTTGCGGAACTGGCGGACGATGTACGGCCGCCCGTCGATCGTGGTCCAGCCGAGCAGGATGTCCGTCTCCGCCTGCACGAGCCGCGCGCCGTGCACGATCCGCTTGCCCTCGTGCTTCACGGCCGGTGACCCGAGGAACGGGGCCAGCGCCGACGGCCGTGCCTCCTTGGCCTGGAGGACCAGCGCTTCGTCTCCGTTGCCGTGCAACAGGATCAGGTAGTTGCGCAAGCCGACGCTGCCGGTGCCGACCACCCGGAACGCCACGTCCGACACGCTGTAGCGCATGATCAGGTTGTACCGGGACTCGCGCAGGGTGTCCACATAGGACGGCAGCGCGTCAGCGACCTCCTGCGCGACCGACTCGGAGATCCGGGTCAGCACAGGGGGGTCGGGGACGAACCGGATGTGCTCGCCCTCGCGCCGGGTCCACTTCGCCGCCAACCGCGCGCTGGTGTTCTTGCGCGCCTTCGACGCCGCCTTGCTGAAGTTGTCCATCAGGTCGTCGGCCTTGGACTTGGTCAACACCGACTCGTCGCCCAGCGCGCTCCACGACTCCAGGAACGGGATCTCGGCCAGGTGCCGTGCCGCGCCCCGGTAGGCGCGCACCGCGTCGGACGCCGCGTCACGGCAACCCTTCTCGGACACGCCGCCCTCGCGGCCCGCCAGCACCAGCGACGTCGCCAGCCGCTTCAGGTCCCACTCCCACGGGCCGGGCAGGGTCTCGTCGAAATCGTTGATGTCCATCACGATCTGGCCTTCGGGCGTGCCGTAGAGGCCGAAGTTCGCCGCGTGCGCGTCACCGCACAGCTGCGCGTCCAGCCCACTGCCCGCGCCGACGGCCAGGTCGCCCGCCATGAGCCCGGCGCTGCCCCGGAAGAACGCGAACGGCGAGGCCAGCATCCGGCCGACCCGCAGCGGCACCAGCTCCGGCAGCCTGCCCTCGTTGGACGCGGCCATGAACTCGACCACGGCCGGCCGGTCCGGCGCGAGCGGCATCTCGCGGTGCGCCTCGTGACCCACCGCCGCCCGCAACTCGCGGCCGCGCGCCAGGACGTCCTCGGGTTCGACCCACTGCCCCAGCGCCGCAGCCGCTTCCGCCCTTTTGCGTTCTCCCATGTGGGTAATGATGGGTGGCGGGGCCGCCAAATACATCGGCCTCGACACGTCTGTGACCTGCGTTAACGCTGCGTGGTCGCGTCGGTCGTTCCGGTGCTCGTTTCGCGTCGGTCACGCTTTTTCGACCGACGCGAAACGAGCGGCGGAGCGGCCGACTTCCGGGCGACCACGCACGACCTGCCGGAGGCAGGTCAATCGGACACAGTGCCCAAGACCTCGCCAATTGCGTCGACACCGCGGTCCAACTCTTCGCGGGTGATCACGAGCGGGGGAGCGACGCGCAGGGTCGTGTCCTGGGTCTCCTTGCACAGCACGCCCAGCCCGGCCAGCGCCTCCGACGCCTCACGTCCGCGCGGCCCACCGGGCGCGATCTCGACGCCCGCCCACAGCCCGCGTCCGCGCACTTCGGCCACACCGTGCCCGATCAGCTCGCCGAGCCGTGCGTGCAGGTGGACGCCCAGCTCGCGGGACCGTTCCTGGAACTCGCCGGTCGCCAGCAGCTTCACCACGGCCCGGCCGACCGCGCAGGCCAGCGGGTTGCCGCCGAACGTCGACCCGTGTTCACCGGGCCGCAGCACGCCCAGCACCGCACGGCTGCCGACCACCGCGGACACCGGCAGGATGCCGCCGCCCAGCGCCTTGCCCAACGTGTACAGGTCGGCCCGCACGCCGTCGTGGTCCAACGCCAGCAGGTCGCCGGTGCGGCCGAGCCCGGACTGGATCTCGTCCGCGATCAGCAGCACGTTGTGCTCGTCGCACAGCGCCCGCGCGCCCGCCAGGTACCCCGCCGGCGGCACGACCACGCCCGCCTCGCCCTGGATCGGCTCCAGCAGCACGGCCGCGGTCCGCTCGGTGATCGCGTCGCGCAGCGCGTCCAGCGACCCGTACTCCACGACCTTGAAGCCCGGCGTGAACGGCCCGAAGTCGTTGCGGGCCACGTCGTCGGTGGAGAACGAGACGATCGTGGTGGTGCGGCCGTGGAAGTTCGACCCGGCGACGACGATCTCGGCCGTGCCGGACGGCACGCCCTTCACCCGGTACGCCCACTTGCGGGCCACCTTGATCGCCGACTCGACGGCCTCCGCGCCGGAGTTCATCGTCAGCACCATCTCGGTGCCGGTCAGCTCGGCGAGCTCGCGGCAGAACAGGCCGAACTGGTCGTGGTGGAACGCGCGGCTGGTCAGCGTGACGCGGCCCAGCTGCGCGATCGCGGCGGCCACCAGGTCCGGGTGCCGGTGGCCGAAGTTGAGCGAGGAGTAGCCGGACAGGAAGTCCAGGTACCGCCGGCCCTCGACATCGGTGACCCACGCGCCCTCGCCGTGCGAGATCACGATCGGCAGCGGGTGGTAGTTGTGCGTGCTCCATTCGTCGTCGAGCCCGATGAACTGCCGGGAGGTCGGAGCGGCGTGCCCTGCGGTGAACGGAGCCGTGGCGGTCATGTCACCAGGCTAAAGGGCCTACGCCAGCGATTTCATCCGCCAAGTGTTGCGCGTCCGACGTCTTCATTGCGCAAATCACCGGCCCGGCGGCGATCCGTTGCGCAGTGGGCGAAGCCATGATCGTCCGGTTACCCTCCGACGATGGCGAAGAAGTCCGCGCAGGTCCAGTCGATATCCGACGCGTTCCGGGTGCGCCCGGAGGACTTCGACCTGGCGAAGGTCGATCCGGCGGCCACGCCGGTCGGCCCGCAGTCGAAGGCCGAGGCCGCCGAGGACATGCCGAAGATCGGCGAGGAGCTGGACGGGCTCCAGGAGGCGCTGTACGCGGAGGGCACGGGCGGCAGCCGTCGGCGGGTGCTGCTGGTGCTCCAGGGCATGGACACCTCCGGCAAGGGCGGCACGATCCGGCACGTCGCCGGCCTCGTGAACCCGCAGGGCCTGCACATCTCCTCGTTCAAGAAGCCGACCCGCGCGGAACTGCGGCACGAGTTCCTGTGGCGCATCCGCCGCCAGGTCCCGCTGCCCGGCTACATCGGCGTGTTCGACCGCTCGCACTACGAGGACGTGCTGGTCGCGCGGGTGGACAACCTCGTGCCGTCGACCGAGTGGCGCCGCCGGTACCGGCAGATCAACGCCTTCGAGACCGAGTTGGCCGCGGAGGGCGTCACGACGATCAAGTGCTTCCTGCACATCTCGCCGGAACGCCAGCGGGAACGGCTCGTCGCCCGGCTGGAGGACCCGCTGAAGCGGTGGAAGTACAACCCGGCCGACCTAGAGGTGCGGGCCAAGTTCTCCCGGTACCAGCTGGCCTACCAGGACGCGCTGGCCAAGTGCTCGACGCCGGCCGCGCCGTGGTTCGCCGTGCCGTCGGACCGCAAGTGGTACCGGAACTGGGTGGTGGCCCGGCTGCTCCTGGAGACCCTGCGCGACCTCACGCCCACCTACCCCGAGCCCTCGTACGATCCGGCCGTCGAGTTGGCACGGCTCCGGGAATCCGACCCGTTGCGCTAGACGCAATCTTCGTTGCGCCTCTTGCTTGTTCGCGGTGATCCACGCCACTGTGGGACTCGCCGCGGGCCGTTGGAGCGGAGGTTCGGTGTGGGTGTGGACAGGCGTCAATTCCTGGGGGCCGTTGGTGTGGGAGCGGGGTTGTTGATGACCGAGGGTGCCGCCCGAGCGGATCGGCCGGAGCACGGGCACAGGGCGGAGGTCCCCGTCTACCTGGGCACCTACACGTCCTGGGCGGGCGGTGGCGCGGGGATCGGGCTGGGCGTGTACGACGGCGCGACCGGGCGGCTGCGGGCCACCGGCGTGGTCGAGGGCGTGCCGAACCCGTCGTTCGTGATCGTCGAGGGCCGCCGGCTGTACGCGGTGAACGAGCAGTCCGACGGTGGGGTGACCGCGCTGGAGATCGGCGCGGACGGCGTGCCGAAGGTGATCAACACCCGGAGCACGGGCGGCGCCGACCCATGCCACCTGGCGTTGCACCGGGGTTTCGTCCTGTCGGCGAACTACAGCTCCGGCAGCGTGTCCGTGCACCCGGTGCGGCCCGACGGTGGCCTGGGCGAGCGCACGGACCTCGTCGTGCACGAGGGCGCCGGGCCGGACCCGGCGCGGCAGGAGGGGCCGCACGCACACCAGGTGCTGCCCGACCCGGCCGGCGAGTTCGTGCTGGCGGTCGACCTGGGCACCGACTCGGTCTACAGCTACCGGCTGGGCGACGACGGCAAGCTGACGCCGGTCGCCACGGCCCGCCTGCACGCGGGAGCCGGGCCGCGACACCTCGCGTTCCACCCGTCCGGGAAGTTCGCGTACATCGCCAACGAGTTGGACTCCACGATCGTGGTGGCGGCCTACGACGACGGGGTGCTCACGCCCGGCCAGAAGGTGAGCACACTCCCCGCCGGCACGCCGACCACGCCGCCCAACTACCCGGCCGAGATCCTGGTGTCTCCGGACGGACGGCACGTCTACCTGTCCAACCGGGGTCACGACAGCGTGGCCGTGTTCGCCGTCGAACGCGGCGGGGCGGAGCTGCGGCTGGTCGAGGCGACGCCGGTGGGCGGCAAGTTCCCCCGGCACATCACGCTCGACAGGTCCGGTCGGTTCCTGCTCGCGGCCAACCAGAACTCCAACAACATCACCACGTTCGCGGTGGACCGCGCCACCGGGAAGCTGCGCCAGGTCGGCGACTTCGCCTCGCCGATCCCGGTGTGTGTCGCCCTGAAGGGTTAAACCCCGACGGGTCAACTTCTCCCGGCCGCACTGTCCACAGTGGTACGTCAATGGGTCATGAACCTCATCTCGATCGCCATGGTGATGGCCTTGACCCCAGCCCCGGTCGCGCCGGAGCTCGTCGCGTTGGGTGACTCCTACGCGGCGGGCACCGGAGCGGGCAACGAGGCTTCCGACTCCTGCCGGCAGAGCCCGCACGCCTTCCCCCGGCTGTGGGCCGAACGCAACAGCGCGTCGTTGGTGCTGGCCGCCTGCGCCGGGGCGCGAACGGCGGATGTGGCCCGGCAGGCCGAGCGCATCAAGCCGTCCGCCACGTTGGTCACCATCACGGCCGGCGGCAACGACGCTGGATTCGCGGACGTCATGACGACCTGCACCACGGGCGATGACGAGGAGTGCGTGCAGCGGGTCGGCACCGCCGAGACGTTCATCCGGGACGAGTTGCCCGGCCGGTTGGACGCGCTGTACGGCGAGGTGGACAAGCGGACGTCGGCCAAGGTCGTCGTGCTGGGCTACCCGCGGCTGTTCTCGCACAGCGAGTTGTGCCTGATGAGCGAGCCGAAGCGGAACGCGATCAACCGGGCGGCCGACGTGATGGCCGAGGTCACGGCGGCGCGGGCCGAGGCGGCCGGGTTCGGGTTCGCCGACGTGCGGCGGACGTTCGACGGGCACGGCGTGTGCTCCGGCGACGCGTGGGTGAACGGCCTGGTGCTGATCCCCATCGACCGGTCGTACCACCCGAACCGGGCCGGCCACGAGCGCGGCTACCTCCCGGCCTTGACGACAGCGGCTTCGTAAGTGCAGACTTACCGTTCGTGGGCACTTACCAAGCGATGGCGGCGTTGGGCGACCCGACCCGGAGGCTGATCTTCGAACGACTCGTCGCCGGGCCGCTCGCGGTCGGCGAACTGGCCGCCGAGCTGCCGGTGAGCAGGCCCGCGGTGTCCCAGCACCTCAAGGTGCTCAAGCAGGCGCGACTCGTGCGTGACGACGCGGTCGGCACCCGGCGGGTCTACCGGGTCGACCCGGTGGGCGTGCGCGCGCTGCGGGACTACTTCGACGATCTGTGGGGCAAGGCGCTCGACGCTTTCGCCCAAGCCGTGGAGGAGGAGCAATGACGGAAGAAGTCCGCCGGTCGGTCACCGTGGCCGCATCACCGGAGCGCGCGTTCGAGGTGTTCACCGCGAAGTTCGCCACCTGGTGGCCGCCGACCCACCGCATCGGCGCGACCGACATCGCCGACGTGGTCGTGGAGCCGCACGAGGGCGGCCGGTGGTTCGAGCGCGGGGTGGACGGCGCCGAGTGCGATTGGGGCGCCGTGCTGGCCTACGAACCGCCCGACAGGCTCCTGCTGTCGTGGCACCTCGACGGGACGTGGTCGTACGACCCGGACCCGGAGCGCGCCAGCGAGGTCGAGGTCACGTTCACCGCGGTCGACGCCGGGACGCTCGTCGAGCTGGTGCACCGCGGCTTCGACCGGCACGCCACCCCGCCCGGCCAGGTCATGGCGCGCGTCTCGGGCGAGGGCGGCTGGGGCCACATCCTGGACCGCTTCGCCACGACCGTGTGACCGGTCGGCAGTGGCTTGACCGGGTGGCATAACCGGTTGGCGTCGGCGGCGGCCCATTGACCATGATGCGGGCGTGAAACCCACCGTCGGGCTGCGTCAGGTCGCCGCCACCCGCTATGTCACGCCCTTCCGGGAGGGCGGCTCCCTGCCGGGGCTGATCGAAGCCGACGACCTCGGCATGTACGTCGTCAAGTTCCGCGGCGCGGGCCAGGGCGTGAAGGCGCTGATCGCCGAGATCGTGGTCGGCGAACTGGCCCGCCGCCTCGGCTTCCGGGTGCCCGAGATCGTCCTGGTCGACCTGGACCCGGAGCTGGGCCGTTCCGAGCCCGACCAGGAGGTGCAGGAGCTGCTGAAGGCCAGCGGCGGGCTCAACCTGGGGCTGGACTACCTGCCCGGCTCGTTCGACTACAACCCGGTGGTGCGCGAGCCCGGCGCCGACCTCGCCACCCGGCTGCTGTGGCTGGACGCGCTCACGCTCAACGTGGACCGCAGCTGGCGCAACCCGAACACCCTGCTGTGGCACCGGGAGCTGTGGCTGATCGACCACGGCGCGTCGCTGTACTTCCACCACTCCTGGCGGCCCGACCGGTTCCCGGCGGCGACCTACCGGTTCGACGTGGCCGACCACCTGATGCTGCCGTTCACCGGCGCCATGGCCGAGGTGGACGCCGAGCTGACCGCCCTCGTCACGCCCGAGCTGGTGCGGGAGGTGCTGGCGCTGGTGCCGGACCCGTGGCTGGAGCAGGACGAGGCGTTCGGCACACCGCAGGCCGTGCGCGAGGCGTACGAGTCGTTCTTCACCGCCCGCCTGGCCGCGCCGCGGACCTGGGTCGACGCACTGGAGGCCGCTCGTGCCGCACGTGTTTGAGTACGCCGTGCTGCGCGCCGTGCCGCGGCAGGAACGTGGCGAGTTCGTGAACGTCGGGGTGTTGGTCTACTGCTCGGCGCTGAACTTCCTCGGCGCACGCGTGCACGTGGACGAGCAGCGGTTGCTGACGTTGGACCCGTTCCTGGACGTGGAGGTGTTGCGGGCCAGCCTGGAGCACTTGGGACTGTCGTGCGACGGCGTGCCCAATGCCGGTCCGGTGTCGCGCACGTCGGCCGGACAGCGGTTCCGCTGGCTCACCGCGCCGCGCAGCACGATCATCCAGACATCCCCCGCTCACACCGGCCTGACCGACGACCCGGAGGCCGAGTTGGACCGCCTGCTGGCGTCCCTCGTGCTGCCACCCGACCACTAGGGTGGCAACCTCTCGGAGCGCACCGCGTCTTTAGGTGCGAGCAGTGACCGACACACGGACGGGGTCGCTTGATGAGCGCCGGATACCAGCAGGGCGGGTATCAGCAGGGCGGATACCGCCAGGGTGGGCAACCGCGGCAGCGCGGTCCACAGCAGCGTGGTCCCCAACAGGCCGGCAACCGCCAGGGCGGTTACCAGCAGGGCGGGCACCAGCAGCAACCCGCGTACCAACAGCCTGGAGGACGTCCGGTGCCCAAGCGCCGCAAGCCGAGATTCCGCCGGATCATCGGCATCGTCCTCGTGCTGCTGCTGGCCTTCTCGATCGGCATGTGGTTCTACGTCGATTCTTCGTTGCGCCGGATCGACGCGCTGGCCGACTACCCGGACCGGCCGGCGGACACGCCGGGCACCAACTGGCTGCTGGTCGGGTCGGACGCGCGGGACGACCTGAGCGAGGAGCAGAAGGCTCAACTGTCCACAGGGGACGCGGGCGGTCGGCGCACGGACACCATCATGCTGCTGCACATCCCGGAGGGCTCCGGGAAGTCCACATTGGTGAGCATCCCTCGTGACTCCTATGTGGGCATTCCGGGCAACGGCCAGAACAAGATCAACGCGGCGTTCGCGTTCGGCGGGCCGTCGCTGCTGGTGCAGACGGTCGAGGGCGCCACGGGCATCCACATCGACCACTACATGGAGATCGGCTTCGGCGGCTTCGCCGGGATCGTGGACGCGGTCGGCGGCGTGGACATGTGCATCGACGAGCCGATGCAGGACCCGTTGGCCGGTCTCGACCTCCAGCCGGGCTGCCAGGAGTTGGACGGCACGCAGGCGCTGGGCTTCGTCCGGTCGCGGGCGTTCGCCACGGCCGACCTCCAGCGGGTGGAGAACCAGCGCAAGTTCCTCGCCGCGCTGTCGGACAAGGCGACGAGCTTCGGCACGCTGGCCAACCCGTTCCGCGCCTTCCCGCTGCTGTTCGCGAGCACCGACTCCATCTCGGTGAACTCCGACGACCACCTGCACCACCTGGCCGGCATGGCGTTCGCCATGGGCGGCGGAGTGGACACGGTCACCGTGCCGGTGGGCGGCACGCCGACCGTGGCGGGCGCCGGGTCCGTCGTGACTTGGGACAAGGAGAAGGCGCTGGCCCTCTTCGGCGCGCTGGAGCAGGACAAGCCCGTCCCCGCCGACCTCCTCCCGGCCCCGAAGTAGCCCTCACACCCTGACCACCACGCACACGCTGATCACCAACGCAACGGGCCGCCGGGCACCCCGCCCCGGCGGCCCGCTCCGCGTGAGTCCTACGTTCAGAACGCGCGAGTCCTACGTTCAGGACCACCGTGTCCTACGTTCAGGACCCCTGAATTCAACGCTCAGGACGCGTCAGCCGGCTGGGGCGTGGCGGCCGGGGTCTGCTCGGCGACGTCCACGGTGATCTTCTTGAAGACCTGCGTGGCGGCCTGCTTGGCGGACTGCTCGACGACCTGTGTGGCGGGCTCTTTCACCGGCGGCGTCACGGCCTGCGTCACCGGCGGCGTCACGACCTGCTGCACGGCAGCCTTCGGCGCCTGCTGCACGGCCTGCACGAGCGCGGCGTCCGGCGTGTTCGCGGTCTCAGGCGTATCCGCGGCGGCCTGCACTGCCTCGGCGGCCTCGCTGGCGAGGATGATCCCCTCGAACTCGCGCAGCAGGTCGTCGTAGATCGGCGTGAGTGACACTTTGTAACCCCCAAGACGTGGTTCGTCCCCCGAACGGGCCAAAGCAGCGTACCTATGGCCGCACCTCGGCTTCACCCGGTATTCAACATCCCGATCACATCGGCGCTAACTGTTGGCTAAACACACCCGCCACCCACCGGTTGTGGCGACCTGTCACATGGGCGGCGAACCGCAGGTCACCTAGCGTTTCACGGCATGACGAGTGTTCCCGGTCACAGCGACGACCTGTCCGGCCGCACCGCCCTGGTCACCGGCGCCGGCAGCGGCATCGGCCGGGCGTGTGCGGCGGCCCTCGCGCGCGCCGGGGCGAAAGTGCACCTGGTCGACCGCGACCGCGACTCGGTCACCGAGGCGGCACGGGAGTCCGGCGGCACCGAGCACGTGGTCGACCTCGCCGCCGACGACCCTGCCCGCGACCTGCCCACCGAAGTGGACATCCTGGTCAACAACGCGGGCCTCCAGCACGTCGCCCCGATCCACGAGTTCCCGCCCGACCGGTTCGAGCTCCTCCAGCGGGTCATGGTCACCGCGCCGTTCCTGCTCACCCGGCACGTGCTGCCGCACATGTACCAGCGCGGCTGGGGCCGGGTGGTGAACATCTCCAGCGTGCACGGCCTGCGGGCGAGCGCGTTCAAGGCCGCCTACGTCACCGCGAAGCACGGCCTCGAAGGGCTGAGCAAGGTCATCGCGCTGGAAGGCGCACCGAACGGCGTCACCAGCAACTGCGTCAGCCCCGGCTACGTGCGCACCCCGCTGGTCGAGAACCAGGTCGCCGACCAGGCCCGCGCGCACGGCATCGAGCCGGACCAGGTGCTGTCCGACGTGCTGCTCACCCGGCACGCCATCAAGCAGCTCGTCGAACCGGCGGAGGTGGCGTCCGTCGTGCTGTGGCTGTGCGGCGCGCATTCCGGCCACGTCACCGGCTCGTCCATCACGATCGACGGCGGCTGGACCGCCCAGTAACACGCCCAGTAACCCCCTCGTTCCCCCCAACCCCGACGAAGTGGTGACCGACATGACCAACGCCGCCCCTCCGCAGCCGAAACCGTCCTTCAAGAAGGTCGTCATAGGAAGCATGATCGGAACCACAATCGAGTGGTACGACTTCTTCCTCTACGGCTCTGCCGCCGCCCTGGTGTTCAACAAGCTGTTCTTCCCCACGGCGAACCCGCTCACCGGCACGCTGCTGGCGTTCTCCACGTACGCGATCGGCTTCCTGGCCCGTCCGCTGGGCGGCTTGGTGTTCGGCCACTTCGGCGACAAGCTGGGCCGCAAGAAGCTGCTGGTGCTGAGCCTGCTGCTGATGGGCGCGGCGACGTTCGCCATGGGCCTGCTGCCCACGTACGCCACGATCGGTTTCGTCGCACCGCTGCTGTTGACGTTGCTGCGCCTGGTCCAGGGCTTCGCGTTGGGCGGCGAGTGGGGCGGCGCGGTGCTCATCGTGTCCGAGCACGGCAGCGCGGAACGGCGTGGTTTCTGGGCGTCCTGGCCGCAGGCGGGCGCACCGGCGGGCAACCTGCTGGCCACGGCGGTGCTCGCGATCCTGGCGGCCGTGCAGACCGACGAGGCGTTCCTGTCGTGGGGTTGGCGGGTGCCGTTCCTGCTGTCCGGCGTGTTGGTCCTGATCGGACTGTGGATCCGGCTGAGCGTGTCCGAGTCGCCCGTGTTCCTTGAAGCGCAGCGGAAGTTGGAGCAGCAGAAGGTCGCGGCGGGCGCGGTCAAGGAGAAGGCGCCGATCGTGACCGTCATCCGGCACAGCTGGCGCGAGGTGCTGATCGCGATGGGCGCCCGGATGGCCGAGAACGTGTCGTACTACGTGATCACCGCGTTCATCCTGGTCTACATCACGTCGGAACTGGGCATGTCGAAGTCCGCCGGCCTGAACGCGGTGCTCATCGGCTCGGCCGTGCACCTGGTGACGATCCCGATGTGGGGCGCGCTGTCCGACGTGATCGGCCGCCGCGTCACGTACCTGATCGGCGCGATCGGCATCGCCGGGTGGATGTTCGTGTTCTTCGCCTTGTTGGACACGAAGTCGTTCCTGCCGATGACGCTGGCCGTCACCGTCGGTCTGGTGCTGCACGGCGCGATGTACGGGCCGCAGGCGGCGTTCTTCTCCGAGCTGTTCGGCACGAAGGTCCGCTACTCGGGCGCGTCCATCGGCTACCAGCTCGCGTCGATCGCGGCCGGCGCCGTGGCCCCGCTCATCGCCACCGCGCTGCTCTCGGCGTACAACAGCACGTTGCCGATCATCCTGTACGTGGTCGGGATGTGCGTGCTGACCGTGATCGCGGTGCTGGCGGCGAAGGAGACCAAGGGCACCTCCCTGAGCCGGACCGACAACGAACCCGCCGTGGTGCGAGCATGAGGGTATGAGCGAGGCGGACGCGGTGGAGCACCTGTTGGAGCTGCTCGACCTGCTCGCGACCGACGCGGGCAGCGAGCGGCTGGCGGCGGTGCTCCCCGCGGCCCGTGCGGCGGGTCTGCCCGATCACGAGGTGGACCGCGTCGCCCGCGCCGCGGAGTGGGCGTTGAAGATCCGCCGCACGCTCACCGCGCACCGCCGCCGTGAAACGGAACTGGAAGCGCTGTTCGACACGGCGAACGACCTGGCCGGCGTTCGTGACCCGGACGCCGTGCTGCGGTCCATCGTGCGCCGCGCCCGGCTGCTGCTGGGCGCGGACATCGCCTACCTGAGCATGAACGAGCCGGGCGAGCGCGGGACGTACATGCGGGTCACCGACGGGTCGATCTCCGCGCTGTTCCAACAGGTCCGGCTGGGTATGGGCGAGGGGTTGGGCGGGCTGGTGGCGCAGACCGCGCAGCCGTACGTGACCGCCGATTACTTCGCCGACGACCGGTTCAACCACACCGGCCCGATCGACTCGGCGGTGCGTGACGAGGGTCTGGTCGCGATCCTGGGCGTGCCGCTGAAGCTGGACCGCCGGGTGATCGGCGTGCTCTACGCGGCCAACCGGTCGCCGCGCCAGTTCCCGCCCGACGAGGTGGCCCTGCTGTCGTCGCTGGCCGACCACGCGGCCATCGCGCTGGACACGGCGCACCTGCTGGAGGAGACCCGCACGGCGGGCGAGACGATCCGCGCGCACAACGAGGCCATGCGTCGGGCCGAGGAGGCGCACGACCGGCTCACCGACCTGGTGCTGCGCGGCGCGGACGTGCCCGAGGTCGCGGCCGCGGTCGCCAAGGTGCTCGACGGCGGGATCGTGGTGCACGACAACGACGGTGGCGAGCTGGCCCGCATCGGCACGTCGCGTGCGCTGGCACCCCGTGCGGCGGTCAACGCCTCCCGTGCCAGCGGTCGGGCGATTCCGCAGGACGGCACGTGGGTGTGCGCGGTGCTGGCGGGACGTGAGCTGCTGGGTAGCATCACGCTCACCGACCGACCGGACCTCGGTGACGCGGACCGCAGGCTGTTCGAACGCGCCGGTGTCGTCACCGCGCTGCTGCTGCTCTTGCGGCGGACGGTGGCGGAGGCGGAGAACAAGGTGCGCGGCGAGCTGATCACCGACCTGCTGACGTCCGCGGTCGACTCGGTCGCGTTGCGCGCCCGTGCCCGCCGGGTGGGCGTGGAGCTGGCCGCGGACCACGTGGTGCTGGTGGCGGACGGTCCGCGTGACCGACTCCTGGCCGCCGCCGCGCACCACGCGTCGTCGTGCCGCGGGTTGGCGGGTGTGCACGGTGAGCACGTGGTGCTGGTGCTGCCCGGGGCGGATCTGGAGTTCGCGGCGAAGGACGCGGCGCGGGTGCTCGGCAAGGCGGTCGGCCTGCCGGTGACGGTCGGGTCCGGTGGGCCGGCGCACGGTCCCGAAGGCGTGGCCGCCGCGCACGCCGAGGCGGTGCGGTGCCTCAAGGCGTTGCTCCAGCTCGACCGGAAGGGCACTGGCGGGACGTTGGCGGACCTGGGGTTCGTCGGCGTGCTGCTGGGCGACCGGGCCGATGTCGCCGGGTACGTCCGGTCCACCCTCGGGCCGTTGCTGGACTACGACGCCAGCCGCGGAACTGAGCTGGTCCGCACGGTGACGGCGTACTTCGCGTGCGGCGCGAACCTCAGCCGGGCGAAGGACGAGCTGCACGTGCACGTGAACACGGTGGTGCAGCGGCTGGACCGGGTGGCGAGCCTGCTGGGGGACGACTGGCAGTCACCGGAACGGGTGCTGGAGGTGCAGCTCGCGCTCAGGCTGATGAAGGTGCTGGGCGCCCGCTAAGCCCGCCCAGGAATGTCCAGCCACGGTGCTGAGGTGTGGGAGCGCATGTGGCCGCTTGAGCAGGCGGTGCAGTCGAACATGGCGGCCTCTGACCCACGCAGCTCGAAATCGCCCATGTACACGCCATTGCGTTGCATCGGCGTCTCGCACCGGGGGCAGGGTGGGGTCGGTTCCGCCCAGGTCTCAAAGGGCGACAGCGGGAACGTTCCCTTCTCGTCGGGTTCCCCCACAGCGGCTTCGAAGCTGCGACCGCCGTCCAGCCGAAGCGTGAAAGGGCTGCCCCAGTAGAGGAAGGCCCGATCTTCGACCGTCGCCGGAACGGCGTGGCCCGACCACCCGTCCTCGGTGAACGTGATCTTGCCGTGGGCGTTCAGCTCCAGGGACATCGAGTCGTTCATGACCCACTCGAGCTCCAGCCGGCCTTCGTACGATTCCACGCCCGGAAGTGTGCCTCAGGGCATCCCCGCCCAGAACTCCAGTCGGTGCTCGGCCCGGTAGTCCGTGCCCTCGATCCGTCCGGGCGCCAGGGACTGGACGTGGCCCGCGCCGAAGGAAGGCCAAGCCGGCAGGTCGGCGCAAGCCGGGTCGCCGTGGGTGGCGAAGGCTGCCCAGTACCGGTTCATCGCGTCCGCGAGTTCCCGTTGTGCCGCCGACAGCGACGGACCGCCGGGGAGGTCGAACTGGTACGCCAGCTCACTGGCGTGCACGGGTCCGGCCGGCAACCCAGGCGCGATCGGTGGCGCGTCCAGGTCCGCGAACTCGTAGAACCACGTGTCGGCGTGCGCGGCGATGGTCTGGCCGAGGTCCCAAGCGGGCCGTGCCCAGGCTCGATCCGTGCAGATCCGCGCCCAGACGAGGCTCGGGGAGCGGTCGAGCGGGTAGCGCGCGGCGACGTCGTCCGCCGCGCCGCCGAACGCCTCGGAAAGCAATCGCGGGTAGCTCTCGGCGGTGACGGGGTTGCCGGCGAGGTCCGCGAACAGGCTGACGAAGAACCGCGCCTCGTCACGCGAGGTGCCCAGCATCAGCGGCACCCGGTGGAAGCGCCCGGCGGGCAACGCCTCCTCCGGTGACTCGGGCAGGACAGGCCCACCGAAGGCCGGCCGGATGAACGCGGCCGACGTCTGGAGCAGGTCCGCCACCGGAACCCGCCGGAGCTGCGCGAGAGCCGACTCGGGATCACCGCCCGGCGTGACCCAGCCGTGCTCGGCGGCGGTGGCGGCGCCGAATTGCTCCAGTTCGGCACTGGGCAGCCACCTCGGCGGCAGCGCCGGAACACCGGGGATGAGGGTGTGCGCGGGCGTCGAGCCCATGACCGCGAACGCGCTCTGGAGGATCGCGCGGTGGAACAGCCCGGCCGACGTGGGCGACACCAGGTGCGCCCCGATCATGAGCGCCCCGTACGACACCCCGACCAGGGTCACGTTCGCCGGATCGCCGCCGAACCGGGCGATCTCCCGCCGCACCCAGAGCAACGCTGCCCGCTGGTCCAGCAGACCGAAAGTCCCGCTGCCGGCGAGCCCCGGGTAGCCGAAGCACCCGAACACGCCGAGCCGGAAGTTCGGAGCCACCACGACGACGTCGCCGGTGACGGCGAGCCGTCGCGGGTCGCAGGCGGCAGCGGACCCGTTCGTCCCGCCACCGCCGTGCAGCAACACCAGAACGGGACGACCGGTGCCCGGCGTCGCGGGCACGGTGACGTCCAGCGTCAGGCAGTCCTCGTCGAGCGAGGTGACGTCCGCGAACGACTGGGCGGTCTGCGGGGCCGGGTTCCCGGGCACGGTCGCGTCCAGGACGCCGGACCAGGGCACGACCGGCGCGGGCGGACGCCATCGCCGCTCGCCGACCGGTGGCGCGGCGTAGGGGATCCCGCGGAACGACAGGTGTCCGTCGAACCGGTGGCCGCGGATCGCGCCGCCGCTCAGCCGCACGGTCACGGGCCCGGTCATCGCGAGCCGCCGAACACCATGCCGATGACCGGCCACAGCACGTCCCGCGCGGGGAACGCGTCCACGCCCGAGAGCGCGACCTGATCGGCCAACCCCTGCACGGTCGCGAGGATCGTGCGGGCGGCGAGCACGGGGTCGACACCGGGCTCGACCTCACCGCGTTCGATGCCGTCCTCGACCACTGCCGAGACGTAACCGAGCAGGTCACGGCCTGCCCGCCGGGCGACGTCGGCCAAACCGGGGTGGTGCGACGCCTGGGCCTGCAACCCCTGCCGGACGCGGTACTCGACGTCCCGCTCCGGGTCGAGCGGCAGCAGTTCGACCAGGCTGTCGAGCAGCACCTCCGCGATCGGAAGCCGGGCCGCCTCGCCATCGCGGACCCGAACCCGCACCCGCTCGCTCAGGCGCCGCGAGGCGTCCTCGTAGGCGAAGTGGAGCAGCACGTCCTTGCCTGCGAAGTAGTGCTGGATGAGCCCGACCGAGATCCCGGCCTCGGCCGCCACCCGGGAGAACGAGACGGCGGCGAACCCCTCCGCGGCGAGCAGGCGTTGGAACGCACGGGCGATCTGGGCCCGGCGCTGGTCATGATCGGCAACTCGCGGCATCCGGTTACCATACAGTCGTATTGCTATCGTCCCTCGACCGGATCGGAAGACACATGCGCGCCAACCTGCGCGGCGACCTGAAAGCGGCACTCAAGGGCCGGGACGTCGTCGCCGTCACCGCACTCCGCTCCGCCTTGGCCGCGATCGACAACGCCGAAGCCGTTCCCACCGACCACCCGTCGGCCGCAGCCCAGGGGAGTGAACACTTCGCGGGAGCGGCAAGCGGCCTCGGTGCGGCGGAAGCGGAACGCCGCCACCTCACCGAGGCCGACCTGCGGTCGATCGTCGAGAACGAGATCGGTGAACGCTCGGTCGCCGCCGCCGAGTACGACCGGCTGGGCCGCACCGACCTCGCCGACCGCCTCCGCGCCGAAGCCGAGGTCCTGAGCCGGTACCTGCCACTCTGACGATTGACGATCAAGGGGGAATCCCGCCGCTCGGCCGCCCCCAGAGCACGCCGAGCGGCGGGACGATTCAGGACAGCGCGCACTCCGTGGCGTTCACCGCCGCCGGACGAGGCACCGTCGCGGACGCCGGGGGTCGGGTGCCGGACGACAACCACCCCTCCAGCGCCGCGAACGCCGACCGGTGGCACGGCGTCAACGGCCGCAGCCGGTCCGGGAACGCGTCGAACAGCGAGTCCACGTGCGTCCCGCCCTCGATCCGGTAGTAGCGGAACAGCGCGCCACGACCCGCCGCCCGCACCATGTCCGCGTACACGTCGGAGTCCTGCGAGATCGGCAGCAGCGTGTCCAACGTGCCGTGCAACGTGAGCAGCGGCCGTCCGATCCGCCCCGTCAACGCGATCCGCGACACCGCCCGCTGCGCCTCCGGCCGCGAGAAGTAGTCGTAGTCCGCGTCGCACGACGGTGTGCCGGGCGCGCAGAACGGCGTGCCGGCCACCGTGTCACCGTCCCACGTCGGGTCCAGCTCCTCGCGGTAGATCCGCTGGGTCAGGTCCCAGTAGTACTGGTGGTGGAACGCCCACAGGAACTCCGACTCGGCGGGGAACCCGGCCGCCGCCATCGCCGCCTTGTCACCGGTCGGGTACCCCGTCAACACCGGCGGCAGGAACGTCAGCAGGTTCGGGCCGTTCGCGGACCACAGCGTGCCCTCCCAGTCCACGCCGCCGTCGTACAGCTCGGGGTGGTTCTCCAGCTGCCACCGCACCAGGTAGCCGCCGTTGGAGATGCCGGTGGCCAGCGTGCGCGACGGCGGCCGGCAGTACCGCTGCGCCACCACGACCTTCGCCGCACGGGTCAGCTGCGTGACCCGGTGGTTCCACTCCACGATCGCGTCACCGGGCCGCTTGCCGTCCTGGTGGAACGCCGCACCGGTGTTGCCCTTGTCGGTGGACGCGAACGCGTACCCGCGGGCCAGCACGAAGTCGCTGATGGCGCGGTCGTTGGCGTACTGCTCGCGGACGCCGGGGGAGCCGGCCACGACGAGGCCGCCGTTCCAGCGCTCCGGCAGCCGGATCACGAACTGCGAGTCGTGCGCCCAGCCGTTGTTGGTGTTGCCGGTGGACGTGTCGGGGAAGTAGCCGTCCACCTGCGTCCCGGACACCGGCGTGGGCGCGGGCAGACCGGCCGGGGTGAGCCCGGCCCAGTCGGCGGGATCGGTGCGCCCGCCCGCGGTGGACAGGTCGGCGAGGTGGGTCGGTTCCTGGTGCGCGGCACCGGGAACGCGCAGGGGCCCGCATCCTTGGGCGGACGCGGGAACGGCCTGCGCCGTCGTCGCGAGGAGCGCTGCGATCAGCGGAACGGCGATGTTCACCCATGGCACGGTAAGTCGCTCCGCGTGGCCGCGTAATGGGTCCGGTCGCCATGCCGAACGCGGCCGATGTGGTGCGCCGCGCCATCGTGCCGCTCGGGGAGGACTTCTACGGTCGAGAAGCGGACAAGGAGGTCCGCATGCGCGTACTGACATTGATCGCCCTGCTGTCGGCAACCCTGCTGATCGCGCCGCAGGCCAACGCCGCGACCGTCACCGAAGTGCCGTTGTTCGGGTCGAACCCCGGGAACCTGAAGATGTTCCGCTACGTGCCGGACGGCCTGCCCGCCGGCCGACCGCTGGTGGTGGTGCTGCACGGCTGCACCCAGGACGCCCGCTACGGCACGTCCAGCGGCTGGGTGTCGCTGGCGGAACGGCTCAGGTTCGCCGTCGTGCTGCCGCAGCAGCAGAGCACGAACAACTACAACAAGTGCTTCAACTGGTTCCAGGCCGCGGACACGACCCGCGGTTATGGCGAGGTCGCGTCGATCGCGTCGATGGTGACGCGGATGAAGGCCGACTTCGGCACGTCGACCAGCTACGCCACCGGCTTGTCCGCGGGCGGTGCGATGACGTCCGTGCTGCTGGCCACGTACCCGGAGGTGTTCTCGGGTGGCGGGGTGGTGGCCGGGCTGCCGTTCGGCTGCGCCACCACCATGGTCGACGCGTTCAGCTGCATGAACCCGGGCAAGAACCTGACCGCCCGGCAGTGGGGCGACAAGGTGCGCGCGGCGACGTCCCACCGGGGCCCGTGGCCGACCATGACGGTGTGGCACGGCACCGCGGACTACACCGTCGCGGTGGCCAACCAGCGGGAGATCGTGGAGCAGTGGACCGACGTGCACGGCGCAGACGCCACCGCTGACGTCACCGACACCGTGGCGGGTTACCCCCATGCGGTGTACCGCGACAGCGGTGGGTCACCAGTGGTCGAAACCCACACCGTCACCGGAATGGGTCATGGTCAACCGGTGGATCCGGGCACCGCGGCCCACCAATGCGGCACCGCGACCGCGTATGTGCTGGATGTCAATGCCTGTGCGGCGTGGCACCTCGCCCAGCGGTGGAGGCTTTAGTCGCACGATCGGTGCGTTTCGATGACACGGGCACGGGTAGCTGAGTTGACCCAGCGAAGTTCGCACTGCCAGGTGATTTACGTTCACCCGGCGTGAGGTGTCTGCTTCCGGGGTGACTGAGCAACGGCGCTCGACGCGCGAGGACCAGGAGTGGGACCTGATCCGGCGCATTCAGAACCTCGCCCACAAGGCCGAACGCACCGCGTTCGACCATTCGAACCTCGTCGGTCCGCCACCGTCCCAGCACCACTTGGACATCCTGGCGGAGATCCGTGCGCTGACCGAGCAGGCGGTGGCGCAGCGGATGCCGAGACCGGCCACCCTCCCGCGCCAAGCGGAGCCGGTCGAGGGCAAGAAGGTGTCCGCCCCCGTCCACTAGACAGCCGCCGCGGGCTGGGCCTGCTCCCAGCCCGCACGGCCCCGTGCCGCTAGCGACGCCGTCAGCGACGCGAGTCAGCGACGCCGGACGAGCTTCACCAACCCCTTGAACGTCTCCTCCAGGCCGGAGGAGAACGGGTTGTCGTTGACCAGGTAGGTCCAGGTGGTGTTCGGCCGCTGCACGCCCGCCTCGGCCAGGTGCGCGCCGTCCGCGTCGATCTCCACCTTGGCGAAGGTCTCCTCCGCCTCGTCCCACGCGTCCGGGATGATCTTGTGGAAGGCCGGGATGGCCTCCCGGTGGAACTCGTCCAGCGGGTTCTGCCGCGCCAGCGCCCGCAGGTGGATGCCCTCGCGCAGGTCGGTCAGGAACGTCAGGTGGTCGCTCCACCGCTGGTCCAGGTGGTGCAGCGCGATCAGCCTCGCCGCCTTGACCTTGACCTCCTCGTCCAGGTCCTTCAGGTCGAGCGTCTTGTCCGCGTTCCGCTCGGACAGCTCCTTCCACGCGGCGTCCGTGGTGAGCAGCTTGTCCCGGAACTCGAGCAGCAGCTGGCGCTGGTGCTCGATCAGCTTGTTGTACCGCCAGGTGTTGCGGTGGATCTCCAGGTGGACGCCCTCGGCGACGCGCTGCGCGTGCTCCACGGTGTGCAGCGTGCCCGCGTCCGTGATGCGGCCGTCCTCGTCCACCTCGGCCGGCTCGTCGTGGTCCGGCACGTACTGCGTGACCAGCTCGTCCTGCAACGACGAGAAGAACACCGAGCCGCCCGGGTCGCCCTGACGTCCGGCGCGACCGCGCAGCTGGTCGTCCAGTCGGCTGCTGGAGTGCCGGCCGGTGCCGATCACGTAGAGGCCGCCCAGTTCGGCGATGCGCTCCCGGTCGGTCGAGTCGTGGCCGCCGAGCCGGATGTCCGTGCCGCGGCCCGCCATCTGGGTGGACACGGTGACCCGCTGGAACGAGCCCGCGTCGGCGATGATCGAGGCTTCCTCGGCGTCGTTCTTCGCGTTGAGGACGACGCAGTCGAGGCCGGCGTCGGCGAGCTTGCGGGACAGCCGCTCCGACTCGGCCACGTCGAGGGTGCCGACGAGGATCGGGCGCCCGCTCTCGTGCGCCTCCTTGATCTCGGCGACGATCGCGGCTTCCTTCTGCTCCAGCGTCGTGTACAGCCGGGGCGCCTCGTCCTCCCGGATCGTCTCCACGTTCGGCGGGATGACCAGCACTTCCAGCTTGTAGAAGTCGCGCAGCTGCTCGGCGACGGCCACCGCGGTGCCCGTCATGCCGCACACCGACGGGTAGCGGTTGAGCAGCGCCTGGACGGTGATCGAGTCCAGCACCTCGCCCGCGTCCGTGGTCGCCACGTTCTCCTTCGCCTCGACCGCCGCCTGGAGGCCGTCGGGCCAGCGCTGGAGCTTCGCGATCCGGCCGCGGGTGTCGTTGATCAGGTGCACCTTGCCGTCGCGGACGATGTAGTCCACGTCCCGGTGCAGCAGGACCTGCGCGTGCAGGGCCACGTTGACCTTGCTCAGCGTGGTGGAGACGTGCTCGTCGGAGTACAGGTCGATGCCGCCGAGCTGGCGTTCGACCAGCTCGCTGCCCGCGCCGGTGAGGTAGACGTTGCGCTCTTCGTCGTCGATCTCGAAGTGCAGGTCGCGGCGCAGTCGCTTGACCAGGTCGGCCAGCGCCGGGTCGACCGCCGGGCCCGCGGTGGAGCCCGCCAGGACCAGCGGCACGCGTGCCTCGTCCACCAGGACCGAGTCGGCCTCGTCCACCAGGGCGACGCGCGGCGCGGGCACGATGCGGTCGTCCACGTCCGTGGCCAGCCGGTCGCGCAGCATGTCGAAGCCGATCTCGGAGACCGACGCGTAGGTGACTTCGGCCTGGTAGGCGGCGCGGCGCTCGTCGGGCTTGGAGCTCTGGTCGAGCCAGCCGACGGTCACGCCGAGGAGCCGGTAGAGCGGGCCCATCCAGTCGGCGTCGCGCTGGGCGAGGTAGTCGTTCACCGAGACCACGTGCACCTGGTCGCCGCGCAGCGCGAAACCGGCCGCGGCGATGGCGCCGGAGAGGGTCTTGCCCTCACCGGTGGCCATCTCGACCACGTGACCCTCCATGAGACCGAGGGCGCCGAGGATCTGCACGTCGAACGGGCGCAGGCCCAGCGCGCGGTCCGCCGCCTCCCGGCCGAGCGCGCACACCTCGACCAGTTCGGGACGGCCGAAGGTCTCTTTGCCACGCAGCCCGGCCGCCGCGGCGGTCAGCTCCTCGTCGCTGAGCTTCTGCACGCGTTCGGCCTGCTCGTTGACCTCGTCGAGCAGCTTCCGGTAGGGCGTGAGGTCGGCGGAGCCGGGCTTCTGCGCGAACCGACGCAGCCGCTGCTTGAAGCGTCCCAGGAGAGTGGTCACGGCACGGCAACGTACGGCAAGCGCCCAACGTTCCGCACGTCACCCGTTTGACAGTTCACGATTTCACCCTGCTCTGGTTACTCGCGGTGATGAGTCTCTCGCAGTCCGAGTGCCGATGCCAGCGTCACCACACCCATGACCAGCAGGAACGCGGACACGGAAGCGGACGAGCCGGTGGTGACGAGCAGTGCCGTCATGATGAACGGTGTGCCGCCGCTGACCAGGATCGACGCCAACTGGTACGCCAGCGACGCGCCCGAGTACCGCACGTGCGGCTCGAACAGCTCCGCCAGGTACGCCGCCACCGGCCCGTAGACCAGGCTCGACGCCACCCCGCCCACGGCCAGCGCGACGAAGATCAGCCCCAGCGACGCCGTGTCGATCAGCCAGAAGTACGGGAACGCCCACAAGATCAACCCCACCGCGCCCACCACGATCAGCGGACGCCTGCCGTGCCGGTCCGACCACCGCCCGGCCAGCAGGATCACCGGCACGCTGAGCGGCGACGACAGCAACGTCACCACCAGCACCGAGTTGCGCGCCAACCCCAGCTCACGGGTCGAGTAGTCGAGCACACCCGCGATGCTCACGTAGAAGATCGCGTTGGACGCGAACATCAGCCCGGAGCCGAGCAGCACCGTCCGCCAGTGCGTCCGCAGCACCTCCCGCAACGGCGCGGGGGCCGCCACCGCGGGCGCCTCCGCACGCCGCTCCTTGATCTCCCGGAACACCGGGCTGTCCTCCACCTTCAGCTGGATGAACAGCACCACTGGGAACAGCAGCGCGCTCGCCAGGAACGGCACCCGCCACCCCCACGCGGCGAAGTCGGCCGGCGGCACGGTCGCGCCCACGACGAGGAACGCCACGTTGCCCAGGATCACGCCCAGCGGCACACCGGCCTGCCCGAACGTCCCGGCGAACCCGCGCTTGTCCGGCCCAGCGGTCTCGGTCAGCAGCAGCACGACGCCGCCCCACTGCCCACCGACCGCGATGCCCTGCACGAACCGCAGCAGCACCAGCAGCACCGGCGCCAGCACACCCAGCGTCGCGCTGGTCGGCAGCAGACCGATCAGGAACGTCGCCGCCGCCATCATCCCCAGGCACGCCACCAGCGCGGGCTTGCGGCCGAACTTGTCGCCGACGTGCCCGAACACCAGCCCGCCGACCGGCCGCGCGATGAACCCGGCCCAGAACGTGCTGAACGAGAGGAGCAACCCGATCAGCGGCGACGCGTCGGGGAAGAAAAACTTCGGGAACACCAGCGCCGCGGCAGTGGCGAAAATGAAGAAGTCGTATCACTCAAGCGACGACCCGACGAGGCCGGCGGCCATGAGCTTGCGCAACGTGCGCCGCTCGGGAGGAGCGGTCGTGACCATGAAGAGTCCCTTTCACCAGGTGTCCACGAACGGGCGTTTCTTGCCGGTCCGGACCGGGGCCGGGTCGGGACCGGTGAGCAGGGTCGTGATCCAGCGCCGGGTGTCCGCCGGGTCGATCACGTCGTCGATCTCGTACGCGGACGCCACGTTGAGCGCCTTGCCGTGCTCGTAGGCGGCCGAGACCATCGCCTCGAACATCTCCTTGCGCTGCTCGGGGTCGTCGATGGCGTCCAGTTCCCGCCGGTACCCGAGCCGGACCGCGCCTTCCAGCCCCATCGGGCCGAACTCGCCGCTGGGCCACGACACGGCGAACAGCGGCACCTTCAAGCTGCCCGCCGCCATCGCCTGCGCGCCCAGCCCGTACGCCTTGCGCAGCGCCACGAACCCGAACGGCACGTCGAGGTTCGCGCCGGTCACGAGCATCCGCGTCAGGTGCCGCACGGTGGCGGTGCGCTCGGCGTCCGGCCCGACCATGAACCCCGGCGTGTCGCACAGGGACACCACCGGCAGGTCGAACGCGTCGCACAGCTGGAGGAACCGCGCCGCCTTGTCGGCCGAGTCCGCGTCGATCGCACCGCCCAAGTGCGCGGGGTCGTTCGCGATCAGCCCCAGCGGCCGGCCCTCGACGCGGACCAGTGCGGTGACCATGCCGCGGCCGAACTCGCGCCGCAGCTCCAGCACCGACCCGGCGTCCGCGACCGTCTCCACCACGGTCCGCACGTCGTACGCGCGCACCCGGTTCTCCGGCACGAGGTGCCGCAGCAGCCGCTGATCCGGGCACTCCCAGTTGTCAACGGGGCCTTGGAAGTACGAGAGGTACTTCTTGGCGACGTCGACGGCCTCGGCCTCGTCCGACACCAGCACGTCGATCACGCCGTTGGGCGACTGCACGTCGACCGGCCCGATCTCCTCCGGCCGGAACACGCCGAGCCCGCCGCCCTCGATCATCGCCGGGCCGCCCATGCCGATCGTCGCGTCACGGGTCGCGATCACCACGTCGCACGTGCCCAGCAGCACCGCGTTGCCGGCGAAGCACCGGCCGGACGCGATGCCGACCAGCGGCACCAAACCGGACAGCTTCGCGAACAGGTGGAACGCCATGCAGTCCAGCCCGCTGACGCCGCCGTGGTCGGTGTCGCCCGGACGACCGCCGCCACCCTCGGCGAACAGCACCACGGGCAGCCGCCGTTGCTCGGCGAGGGCGAACATCCGGTCCTTCTTGGCGTGGTTGCGCAGCCCTTGGGTGCCCGCGAGCACCGTGTAGTCGTAGGACATCGCGACGACCTGGCCGCCGTTCACCTTGCCGACGCCCGCGACCAGCCCGTCCGCGGGCGTGCGCTCGACCAGCTCGTCCAACGACCGCCGCCGGCGTTGCGCGGCGATGGTGAGGCCGCCGTACTCCACGAACTCCGTGCACAGGTCGGCGATGTTCTCCCGGACCGTCCGCCGACCCCGCGAGTGCCGCTTCTCCTCCGCCTCGGGACGCGAGAAGTCGTGCCGCGCCAACGTTTCCGCCAGGTCCGGCCGGACGTCGTCCAGGTCGAACTCGACGGCCTTCTCCTCGACCGCGACGTCCACGCCCTCGGCCAGCAACGCGCCTTCCGCGACCGTGTCACCGACCTCCACCAGCACCCGCGCGTCACCGATCGGCACGACGTGCTGCATCTTCATCGCTTCCACGACGACCGCGCCCGACTCGATCGCCACGACGGTTCCCTGCACGGGAGAGCGCGCGCCGGTGTCCTCACGCGGCAGCGAATCCACCAGACCCGTGTGTGCTTTCAGGACGTCCGGGTGGTCCAGCAGCCCGCGCAGGAAGCCGATGTTCGTCTTCGCACCGTCCACTGTGAACTCGTCCAGCGCACGGCGGGCGCGGCGCAGCGCGGTTTCCAGGTCGTCGGCGTGCACCACGACCTTCGCCAGCAACGGGTCGAAGTCGAGGCCCGCGCGGTAGCCGACGGACGCGTGCGTGTCGACGCGGACGCCCGGACCGGACGGCGGCACGAACGTCGACAGCCGTCCCGTCGTGGTCAGGCTGACCCGCAGTTGCAGCGCGCTGCCGCGTGGCGTGTGGGTCAGGTCGGGCTCGACCTCGGTCGCCAGCAGCAGTTGGGCCCGCACCAGGTCCAGCCCGGTGACCTGCTCGGTGACCGTGTGCTCGACCTGGAGGCGGGGATTGGCCTCCAGGAACGCGAACCGGCCGTCCGGCGCGACCAGGAACTCCACCGTGCCCAGCCCGGTGTACCGGACTGCACGCGCGATCGTCGCCGCCGCCTCGTGCAGCGCGGTGCGGAGGTCGGGGGAGAGGTCGGGGGCGGGCGCGATCTCGACCAGCTTCTGGTGCCGGACCTGCAACGAGCAGTCTCGGTCGCCGAGCACCGTCGTGCCGACCAGTTGCACCTCGACGTGCCGCGCCGGTTCGAGCAGCTCTTCCACGAACACCGTGCCGTCGCCGAACGCGGCCAGCGCCTCGGCCCGGCAGCGTTCGACGGCGGCCCGGAGGTCGGCGAGCCGCCGCACGACCCGCACTCCCTTGCCACCACCCCCGGCGACGGCCTTCACGACCACGGCGCCGTGCGTGCGGAAGAAGTCCTCGAACCCGTCCTCGGCGCCCGCGAGCACCGGCACGCCCACCTCGGTGGCCAGCGCGCGGGCCCGGCCCTTGTCGCCGAGCAGTTCCAGCACCTCGGGCGGTGGGCCGACGAACGTCAGCCCGGCCTCGGCGCACCGCCGCGCGAACCCGGCGTTCTCGGCCAGGAACCCGTAGCCGGGGTGGACCAGGTCGCACCCCTCGGCGGCGGCGAGCACCGCGTCCGCGTCCAGGTAGGAGCCGTGCAGCCGGACCGCGCGGTCGGCGAACCGGCCGTGGGCGTCATCGGAGTCGGTGACCAGGGCGACGGTGCGCCAGCCGAGGTCCGCGGCGGCGCGGAGCACTCGGACGGCGATCTCTCCCCGGTTGGCGACGAGCAGCGTGGGCACTTCGACCTCCTGAGCGACCGCTTAGTATGTGACCGCGGTCGCATAGTGACACCTGCGCTTAGCGTTCGTCCAGAGGGAACCGATGCCAGTACCGAGGCGTCCTTGGGACAATCAGCCCAAGGGCGTGACCGAAAAGCAGGCCAGGAGGCACCCACCGTGGTTTTCAAGAGGATGTTGCGCGCGTTCGGGGTCGGCGGTCCGTCCGTCGACACGGTGGTGGCCAACCCCAACGTCAGGCCCGGCGAGGTGCTGACCGGTGAGGTCCGCATCGCGGGCGGCGACCACCCGGTCGACATCGACCAGGTCAAGCTGTCGCTGGTCACCCGGGTCGAGGTGGAGAGCGGTGACAACGAACACAACCGCAACCTCGAGTTCGCGCGGGTCGTCGTCGCGCAGCGGGTGTCCGTCGCCGCCGGGCAGAACCTCGTGCTGCCGTTCCAGTTCCCGATGCCGCTGGAGACGCCGGTGACGGTGGTGCACGGGCAGCCGCTGCACGGGATGACGATGGGTCTGCGCACGGAGCTGGAGGTGCGCGGCGCGGTCGACCCCGGTGACCTCGACGCCGTCGCGGTGCACCCGATGCAGTCGCAGGAGCACGTGCTGAACGCGTTCGGCGCGCTCGGGTTCCGGTTCCAGCGGGCGGACAACGAGTCGGGGCGCATCCACGGCGTGCCGCAGCAGCTGCCGTTCTACCAGGAGATCGAGTTCCTGCCGCCCGGCCAGTTCCTGAGCAAGATCAGCCAGCTGGAGCTGACGTTCGTGGCCGACCCGCACCGGCTGTACGTGGTGCTGGAGGCGGACCGCCGCGGCGGGCTGTTCCGGGCGGGCGGGGACTCGTTCGGACACTTCGCCATGTCCCACGATGAGGTGATCCGCACGGACTGGGCGGCGCTGCTCCACCAGTGGATGGATCAGGTGTCCGGCAGGCGATCTTCCGGCGGTTATGGGTCGCACGGCGGTCACAGCGGCCACCACGGAGGTCACCATGGCGGGGGAATCGGGGCCGGCGGCGTGGTCGCTGGAGCTGCGGCCGGCGTTTTCGGTGGGATGATGATGGGCGAGGCCCTCGACGAGGTCGGGGACTTCTTCGAAGGCGACTAACCCGCAGGAGGCATAGTGGGCATCGGCGGTGTGATCAGCGCTCTGATCGTCGGCCTCATCATCGGTTTGCTGGGCAAGCTCATCGCCCCGGGCAAGCAGGCCATCCCCATCTGGCTGACCATTATTGTCGGCATCGTGGCGGCGTTCCTGGGCACGTTCCTCGCCCGGGCTCTCGGCGTGGAGGACACGCCCGGCATCGACTGGATCGAGATCATCGTGCAGGTGATCATCGCCGCCATCGGCGTCAGCCTCGTCGCAGGCTTCTACGGCAAGAAATCCGTCCGCTAGCCCCGGATCGGACCAGCAGGGCCTCCCGGAACGTTCCGGGAGGCCCTGCCCCGTCCGCGTGAGTCCTACGTTCAGGCCCCGTGAGTCCTACGTTCAGGACCCCCGAATTCAACGCTCAGAACACCCGCCGGTCGCCGGTCGCGCCGCGCGGGCCGCACCTGAGCGTTGAACTCAGGGGTTCTGAACGTAGGACTCACGCGTTCTGAACGTAGGACTCACGGGGGGCGCCGAGCATGCGGAGGACGAGGTCGGCGTAGAGGTCGCCGATCTCGGCGGGGGTGCGGCGGCCGGCGGGCTGGTACCAGCGGGCCACGTCGATGCACAGCGAGAGCACGGCCAGCGTCGCGCCGCGCACGTCGGGGACTTCGAACACACCGGCGTCGACACCGGCCGAGATCATCTCCCGCACCGCCGCCTCGATCCGGCGACGCAGCACGACCACCTCCGCCAGGTGCTCCGGCGTCAACGCGCTCAACTCGTACTGGACGACCCGCGCCGTCGTGTGGAACTCGGCGTGCCACGACGCGAAAGCCCGCACCGCCGACGCCAACCGCACCACCGGGTCCGGCTCCGACACGGCCGTCAGCACCGACAACGACGTGGCGTGCCCGACCCGGGAGATCTGGAACAGCAGCTCCTCTTTGGACCGGTAGTGGATGTACACGGCGGCGGGCGACATGCCGGCCTTCGCCGCGATGTCACGGGTGGTCGTCGCGTGGTACCCACGCACGGAGAACGCGGCGGCGGCGGCGATCAGCATCCGCCGGGCCGCCGGTGGCTCGACCGAGGACCACGTCTCGTCCAGGAGCGCGAACTCATCACGGGTCGACGTCATGCACCTCTCCTTGACACGGGCCCGAACGATACCGCAGGCTAAGCGCACGCTTACGCCTAAGCAACCGCTTAGTATGGAGGATCCGAGAGTGCGCCGCACGCTGTTCGAACCCGACCACGAAGCGTTCCGCGAGACCGCGCAGGCGTTCTGCGACCGCACCCTCAAGCCGGACTACGAGAAGTTCGTCCAGCAGCGCCACATCGACCGGGACGTCTGGCTGGAGGCCGGCAAGCAGGGCCTGCTCGGCCTGGAGGTCCCCGAGGAGTACGGCGGCAGCGGCGCGAACGACTACCGGTTCAACGCCGTGCTCGGCGAGGAGCTGTCCAGGGTCAGCGCCGGCATGGCCTCCTGCCTGGGCATCCACGGCGACGTCGTGGCCCCGTACCTGGTCGACCTGTGCACCGAGGAGCAGAAGCAGCGCTGGCTGCCCCGGTTCTGCGCGGGCGAGATGACGACCGGCATCGGCATGACCGAACCGTCCGGCGGCTCCGACCTCGCGGCGCTCAAGAGCAACGCGGTCAAGCAGGGCACGGACTGGATCCTCAACGGCTCCAAGACGTTCATCACCAACGGCTTCTCCGCCGACATGATCGTGGTCGCCGCCCGCACCAGCCCGGAGAAGAAGGCCAGGGGCATCACCCTGTTCGCCGTCGAGACCGGCATGAAGGGCTTCGAACGGGGCCGCAAGCTGGACAAGGTCGGCCAGCCCGAGTCCGACACCGCCGAGCTGTTCTTCGAGGACGTGCGCGTCCCGCAGGAGAACGTCATCGGCGACGTCGACCAGGGCTTCATCTACATGATGGAACGCCTGCCCCAGGAACGCCTCGGCGGCGCGATCTCCAACCTCGCCCACGCCAAGCAGATCCTGCTGGAGACGATCGCCTACGTGAAGGAGCGCAAGGCGTTCGGCCAGGCCATCGGCTCGTTCCAGCACAACAAGTTCACCCTCGCGGAGCTGGTCACCAAGATCGACGTGACGCAGGCGTTCCTGGACCAGTGCACCGACGCGCACACCCGGCGCGAGCTGACCGCCGTGGACGCGGCGAAGGCCAAGTGGTGGAGCGCGGACGTGCAGAACGACGTCATCGACGCGTGCGTGCAGCTGCACGGCGGCTACGGCTACATGACCGAGTACCGCGTGGCCCGCGCCTGGATGGACGCCCGCGTGACGCGGATCTGGGCCGGCTCCAACGAGATCATGAAGGAACTCATCGGCCGCGACCTCGGCCTCTAAGGAGACCCCGCCATGCCCGAGGCTGTCATCGTCGCCACCTCCCGTTCCCCGATCGGCCGCGCCCGCAAGGGCTCGCTGGTCGACCTCCGCCCGGACGACCTGGCCGCGCAGATCGTCGGCGCCGCGCTGGACCAGGTCCCCGCGCTGGACCGCAAGGACATCACCGACCTGCACATGGGCTGCGCCGAGCCGCAGGACGAGCACGGCCAGAACGTGGCCCGCCGGGTCGCCGTCCAACTCGGACTGGACGGCTTGCCCGGCACCACCGTCAACCGGTTCTGCGCGTCCTCGGTGCAGACCACGCGGATGGCGTTCCACGCGATCAAGGCCGGCGAGGGCCACGCGTTCATCAGCGCAGGCGTTGAGTGCGTCTCCCGCTACCGGCAGGGCGACCCGCACCAGAACCCGCTGTTCGACGAGGCCCGCGCACGCACCGAGCACACCGCGCAGTCCAACGAGCTGTGGCACGACCCGCGCGACGACGGCAAGCTGCCGGACTACTACATCTCGATGGGCCAGACCGCCGAGAACGTCGCCACCCTGCTCGGCATCAGCCGCCGTGACCAGGACGAGTTCGGCGTCCGCTCGCACAACCTGGCCGAGAAGGCCATCGCGGACGGCTTCTTCGACCGCGAGATCACCCCGGTGACGCTCCCGGACGGCACGGTCGTCGCCACCGACGACGGCCCCCGCAGAGGGGTCACCTACGACGCCGTCTCGGCGCTCAACCCGTCGTTCCGTCCACAAGGGACGGTGACGCCCGGCAACTGCTGCCCCCTCAACGACGGCGCGGCGGCGGTGGTCGTCATGAGCGCCACCAAGGCGAAGGAACTGGGCCTGACCCCGTTGGCGCGCATCGTGTCCACCGGTGTGTCCGGCCTGTCGCCCGAGATCATGGGCCTCGGCCCGGTCGACGCCACCAAGCAGGCGCTCGCGCACGCGAACATGACGATCGACGACATCGACCTGGTCGAGATCAACGAGGCGTTCGCCGTGCAGGTGCTGGGCAGCCAGCGCGCGCTCGGCATCGACATGGACAAGCTGAACGTGCACGGTGGGGCGATCGCGCTCGGTCACCCGTTCGGCTCCACCGGCGCCCGCATCATGACCACCCTGATCAACGGGATGCGCAGCCGGGACGCGCAGTTCGGGCTGGAGACGATGTGCGTCGGCGGCGGTCAGGGCATGGCGATCATCCTGGAGAGGTTGAGCTGAATGGGAATCCTGGACAAGTTCCGGCTGGACGGGCAGGTCGCGATCGTCACCGGCGCGTCCTCGGGCCTGGGTGTGGCGTTCGCCAAGGGCCTGGCCGAGGCGGGCGCGGACGTCGTGCTCGCGGCCCGGCGGGTGGACCGGCTGAAGGAGACCGCGAAGCTGGTGGAGGGCGCCGGCCGCCGTGCGCTGATCGTGCAGGCCGACGTGGCGCAGCCGGACGACTGCCGTGAGGTCGCCCGTGCCGCCGCCGAGTTCGGCGACGTCCGCGTGCTGGTGAACAACGCGGGTGTGGCGTCGGCGGTGCCCGCGTCCCGGGAGACGCCCGAGCAGTTCCTCGGCGTCATGGACGTCAACCTCAACGGCGCGTACTGGATGGCGCAGGCGGCGGCGGCCGTGATGACCGACGGCGGGTCGATCATCAACGTGTCCAGCGTGCTCGGCATCATCTCCGGCGGCCTGCCGCAGGCCGCGTACTCCGCGTCGAAGGCCGGTCTGCTCGGGCTGACCCGCGACCTGGCGCAGCAGTGGACCGGTCGCAAGGGCATCCGGGTCAACGCGCTCGCGCCCGGCTACTTCGGCTCCGAGATGACCGACCAGTACCCCGACGGCTACCTCGAATCGCACATCGCACGGCTGCCGATGGGCCGAGTGGGCGATCCGGAAGAGCTTGCGGCAGCAGTGGTGTTCCTCGCTTCGGCGGCAGGCGGCTACACCACCGGTGCGACGTTCGTGGTGGACGGCGGTGCGACGATCGGGGGCTGAACCCCGACTTGTGACCCACGGCGGCGGCACGGCGATCTAGCCTGGAGACAGGGGAGATCGCCGTCCGCACGGGGGAGTTCCGTGGTCGCGAAGAGCTCGACCGAAGAACCCAGCTTCGCCATCCTCGACCCGCCCAGATCGGCGTTCCGGCGCAGGCGCTTCCTGCTGCCGTTCGGAGTGTCGGCGGGCATCGCGTTGGCCGGCGCGATCGCGTTGTTCGCGTCCGGCACGGTGGCGCTGCCGTTCCAGCAGATCACCGTCGTGACCGCCATGATGGCCTCGAAGTCGGTGTACTTCCAGGATTCCGAGGTGCGCCGGATCCTGATGGCCAACGGCGTCGACGTGCGCGTCTCCGACTCGGGCGGCTCCCGGGAGATCGCCCGTGACCGGCAGGAACGCGTCCGCGAGTTCGACTTCGTGATGCCGTCCGGGCAGGCGGCGGCCGAGTTGATCCGGGACCGGTTCGGCGGCCGGGTGTACTTCCCGTTCGCCAGCCCGCTCGTGCTGGGCGCGTTCAGGGAGTACGCCGAGGCGCTGGAAGCCGAAGGGGTCGCGAAGGGCCAGAAGGGCGATCTCTACTACACGCTCGACATGACCGCGTTCGTCAAGCTGTCGCTGCCCGACGACGGGGGAGCGCCGAAGACCTGGAACAAGCTGAAGCAGTCCGTCGACAACCGCAACCAGATCGTCGCGCAGTCGCCCAACCCGTGCGATTCCTACTCCGGCTCGGCGTGGCTCGGGCTGGTCGCGTTCGCCGCCAACGACTCCGCCGCGCCGACCGACAAGAACGCGCTGGAGGTCGCCCGGCGGGTCAAGCCGGTGTTCGAGATCGAGGGCCTGCACGGCTCCGGCATCGGCACCACGTTCTTCTACCCGGACGGCCGCACCAGCGCGCCGGTCGGCGTCATGTACGAGCACCAGTACATGGCGCACCAGTTCGCGACGGTGGCGCGCACCGGCAAGCCCGACCCGGAACGGGTCCTGCTCTACCCCGACACGCACCACCGCACCGAGCCGTGGCTGATCGCGTTCAGCCCGGCGGGCGAACGGGTCGGCGACCTGATCCGCAACAACGCCGACCTGCGCCGACGTGCCCTGGAACTGGGGTTCCGGCTGGACAACCAGGACTCCACCGCGCTGCCGGACCTGCTGAAGGAGCGCGGTCTGCCGGAGCCGGTGCTGAGCCTCACCGAGGGGTTCCTGCCCAAGCCGCCGGACCTGGAGACGATGATCAGGGAGGTCGGCCGCTGCCCGGAGATCCGGGTGCCCATATGAGGCGGCCCGTCTTACTCCTCGTGGCCGCCGCCGTCCTGGCCGGCTGCACGTCCGGCAAGCCCGAGCCGACCACGTTGACCGTGCTGGCCAGCTCGGAGTTGGCCGATCTCTCGTCCGTGCTCGCCGACCTGCGCCGGGACACCGGGGTGGAGTTGAAGCTCGACTACGAGGGCACGGTCCGGGCCAGCGAGGAGCTGGCGGCGGGAGTCGACCACGACCTCGCGTGGCTGTCCACGAACCGGTACCTGAAGCTGAAGAACGTCGACCTGCCGCCGTCCGCCACGACGATGCTGTCGCCGCTGGTGCTGGGCGTGAAGGCGGGCAAGGCGGAGGCGTTGCGGGGTGCGTCGTGGGCCGAGGTGGCCGGGCGTGCGGCGGCGGGGGAGTTGCGGTTCGGCATGGCCGACCCGCGGGTGTCCGGTAGCGGCATGGCGGCGCTGATCGGCGTGGCGACGGCCGCGGCGGGCACGGGAGCGGCGTTGCGGTCCGAGGACGTCACCTGCGACAAGCTCCAGGGCTTCCTCACCGGACGGGCGTTCGGCGCGTCCGGCGCGGCGGAGGTCGTGGACGAGTACGTGAAGCGGCAGGACGACGTGGACGCCGTGGTGACGTACGAGTCGGCGGTGTTGTCGCTGAACGCGTCCGGTCAGCTGCGCGAGCCGTTGGAGGTCGTGTACCCGCGGGACGGGATCGTGCTGTCGGACTACCCGTTGATGCTGCTCAAGCCGGACAAGCGGGCCGCCTACGACCGGGTGGTGGAGTGGCTGCGCTCGCCGTCCGCCCAGCGGGCGATCATGGAACGCACCTCGCGCCGGCCGGTGGACCCGCAGGTCGAGCGCACGGAGGAGCTGCGTGAGCCGATCGGCACCGCGCTGTACTTCCCGGGCAAGCAGGAGGTGGTGGACGCCCTGCTCGCCGCCTACGACCGCGCGGGCGAACCGGGGCGCGTGGTGTTCGTGCTCGACCACTCGACGTCCATGGCCGGCGGGCGGATCGCGGGGCTGCGGGAGGCGTTCGCGACGTTGAGCCGGGCGGGCGGGTTCGACCAGTTCAGGGTGGGGGAGACGGTCGTGCTCGTGCGGTTCGCGGGGACCGTGAAGGAGGAACGCAGCGTCGTGGTCCGGGGCGCGGCGGACCTGGAAGCGCTTGCCGGCGCGCTGGCGTCGGCCGAACTGGCGGACGACGGCACCGCGATCTGGTCGGCGCTGGACCACGCGTACCGGATCGTCGGCGACGGCACGGTCGTGCTGATGACCGACGGCGAGAACAACGCCGGGATGAGCGCGGACGACTTCCTCGCCGCGTGGCCGAACCCGCCGGCGCGCACGTACGCGATCCGGTTCGGCGAGGCCGACCCGGTGGAGCTGGACCGGGTGGCGCGGGCGACCGGCGGGCGGGTGGTGGACGCCGGTTCGGGGTCGCTGCTGGAGGCGGTGAAGGAGATCCGTGGCTGTCGATAGAGGACTGTGGTGGTCGGTGTGGTGGCCGTGGGCGGTCGTGTGGATCGTCACCGTGCTGGCGCTCGTGGTGGCCATCGGGGTGGCGGTGGTGACCTGGCGCGCGGCACGCCGGTCCGACGCGCGGCCGACGTTGGGCGTGCCCGTCTACCTGGACGGGAAGGCAGTGCTGCACATCGTCGCCACCGGCCGGTTCGGCATCGAGCGGCTGCCCGCGGAGATCATCTCGCGGGCCGTGCTGACGAAGGACGGCAAGATCTCCATCCCGTGGCTGGGCAACTCGGGCGCCGACGTCGCCACCACCCGCGAGGAGATCAAGTCCTATCAGAAGACCTACGAGCCGATCGACCTGATCGGTGAGCTGATGGAAGGGCTGGAGCACCGGAACGACCTGCTGCACGTCGACCTGGACGAGCGCACGTTGTTGCGCAACACGGCCTTGGAACAGGCCGAGTCGGGCCCGCCCGCCCGTTCCTTGAAGCTGCGGCGGATCCAGCGCTTCGTGTCCATGCAGGGTGTGTTCCGGGTGGTCCAGCAGCAGAACGGCATGACGGTGCTGCTGGCGCCGGTGGGCGACCCGGACGACCCGGAAGAGGGGCCGCAGGTTCGGGTCGAGTGCAGCGACGACTGGCTGCTGCGCGACTCCGTGCCCGAGGGGACGTTCAACGCGCGGTGCGTGGGCAAGGTGCAGCGGTGGAAGGCCGATACGGAGGAGCTGGTCGTGCTGCCGATCGCGATGTTCCAGTGAGCCGGCGTGCGATGCTTTCCCCATGGCATCGGTACCGGAACGGCTGATCGACGCCGCGACGCGGTTGTTCGCCGCCAAGGGCTTCGACCGGGTCGCGGTGCAGGAGATCGTGGACCTGGCGGGCGTCACCAAGGGCGCCATGTACCACTACTTCGGGTCCAAGGACGACCTGCTGCACGAGATCTACGGCAGCCTGCTGCGGATGCAGACGGAGCGGCTGGACGAGTTCGCGTCCGGTTCCGCGCCCGTCGCCGAGCGGCTGCACGCGGTGGCGGTCGACGTCGTGGTGACGTCGGTGGAGAACTTCGACCAGGCCCGGGTGTACTTCCGCTCGGCGGACCACCTGGCCGAGGACAAGGTGCGGGAGATGCGCGCGGAACGCCGCCGGTACCACGAGCGGTTCCGGTCGCTTGTGGAGGAAGGGCAGGCGTCGGGGGTGTTCCGGACCGACGTGCCCGCGGACCTGACCGTGCACTACTTCTTCGGCACCGTCCACCACCTCGGCCAGTGGTACAGCGCGGAAGGGCCGTTGTCGGCCAAGCAGGTGGGCCGCCACTTCGCCGACCTGTTCCTGGCGTCCCTGCGTCCCGGTTCCGTGGAAGGCACTTCGTGAAGACTGACCTGCACCGCTACCTCCGCACCGCGCGTGAGGCTCTGCTGTGGAAGCTGGAAGGGCTGTCGGAGTACGACGTGCGCCGACCGTTGACGCCGACGGGGACGAACCTGTTGGGCCTGGTCAAGCACCTCGCGGGGGTCGAGGTCGGGTACTTCGGCGAGACGTTCGGCCGCCCGTTCGCCGAGCCCCTGGCGTGGCTGGAGAGCGACGAGCCGAACGTCGACATGTGGGCGAGGGCGGACGAGTCCCGTGCGGACATCGTCGGCCTCTACCAGCGCGCGTGCGCCCATGCCGACAAGACGATCGACGAGCTGGACCTCGACTCGCCGGGCACGGTCCCGTGGTGGCCGGCCGAGCGCGGGGCGATCACCCTCCACTTCGTCCTGATCCACATGATCGCGGAGACGAACCGCCACGCCGGGCACGCCGACATCGTCCGCGAACTGATCGACGGCACGGCCGGCCTGCGCCCGGGCAACGACAATCTGGCCCCGGTGGACTCGTCCTGGTGGGACGACTACCGCGCCCGGCTGGAACGCGTCGCCCGCGAGGCGGACGGCTGACGGTCGACCAGGGTGCCGCGCTGTTGTCCACAGTTCGCGCTTTCGCGCCCGACATCGTCGGTCCCTTGTGGCAGGGTTAAGACCTGGTCTCAAAACTTAAGGGTGTGTCACTGCGTAACCTGCCGGTCCTGGTCGTCGATCGCGGGCAGTCATGGCGAAGACGACGCAGCAGCGGCGGGTCGAAGACCGGCTCTGGGAGCTGATCGAACCCCTGATCCCGTCCCGACCAGCGCCGCGCGGTCCGGGTGGGCGGCCCCGGATCGATGACCGTGCCGCGCTAGAGGGGATCTTGTTCGTGCTCGACACCGGCTGCCGCTGGCGAGACCTACCCGAGCAGCTCGGATGCGGTTCCGGGCACACCGCGTGGCGGCGGTTGCGTGAGTGGCAGGACGCTGGTGTGTGGGACCGGCTGCACCAGCTCGTGCTCGACGAGCTGTCCAACATCGACGAGCTCGACTGGACCAGAGGCTGCATCGACGCGGTGTCGGTGCGGTCGAAAAGGGGGGCGAGCTGACCGGCCGCAGCCCCACTGACCGGGGTAAAGCCGGCTCCAAATACCACGTTCTGTGCGACGCGAACGGGCTACCGCTGCACATCATGTTGTCGGCGGCAAACACCCACGACAGCATGCTGTTCGAGCCGCTGCTGGACACGAACCCGACCGTGCGTGGTCACCACGGCCGGGCGGGCCGGCCACGATGCCGACCGGACAAGTTGCACGCCGACAAGGGCTACGACTACCGCCGCTGCCGCCGCTACCTGACCCGCCGCGGTATCAAGGTCCGTATCGCCCGGCGCGGGATTGAGGGCAAGTCCCGCCTCGGCCGGGTCCGCTGGGTCGTCGAACGCACCATCTCCTGGCTGCTGCGGTTCAAACGCCTCGGGCTGCGCTACGACCGGACCGAACGCACCACGCTGGCGCTACTCACGCTGGCCTGCACCGTGATCAACGTCCGCCGGCTCATAAAGATCGAGCTCTGCGACCAGGTCTAACGCATCCATTCACTCGTTGGGGATACATCGGTGGCTCTGTGTCGTCGGGTGGGGTGACTGGTGAGCTTCTGAGCGCGGAGCAGGTCCTCGGGTCGGCACGGGGTCCCCGTCACCACGAGGGAGATCGATCTCCTGGAGGAGGCTGCAGCCGCGTTGCTGACGGCACCATCGACGGGGATGAACGAGCACTCTCGTCGGGAAGTGATCAGCCATCGGTGGGGCCGCCTCTTCAGAGGCGTTCGATGCGGTCGGCCTGCGGGCCCCGGTCGCTCTGACGCACCGCGTACCGGACCCGGTCACCCTTCTGCAGCGGCTCCGACCCCATGATCATGGACACGTGGGCGAAGAGATCGTCGCCGCCTGCGTCCGGGGTGATGAAGCCGAAGCCGCGGTCGCCGTCGTAGCGCGCGACGACGCCCTCGCCGCCTCGTACGGGCACGTCCCGCGCGGCCGGCCCTGCGGCCGCGGCAGGTGCCGACCGCTGCGGCGCCGCCTGGGGCTCGGCGCTCCGGACCAGGTGCACGTCGCGGGCCTGCGGGCCCTTGTCTCCACTAGCCACCTCGTAGGCGACGCGGTCGCCCTCCGCGAGCCACGTCAGCCCCTCGGCCAGGGCCTGGGCGTGAACGAAGATGTCCCCGGCGCCGGAGTCGGGGTTGATGAAGCCGAAGCCCTTGTCCTCGTCGTACCAGGCCACCGTGCCGTCGGCACCGTCCGAGATACCAGCCGCAGCGGGGGAGCCGGCCCCTGCTCCCAGCGGGATCACGTGCCCGGCCTGCGGGCCGCGCTCGCCTTCGACGATCAGGAATGCCACCCGCTGCCCCTCGGTGACCACGCCGCCGGTCACGATGGCGGAGCTGTGCACGAAGATGTCGGCGCCGCCGCCGTCCGGCGACGCGAAGCCGTACCCCTTGCCCGGCTCGTACCAGTTGACGGTGCCGAGCAGGCCCACGGCGCTGCCGGTGGCCGCATCGGCGGTGACGCGAACGCGCAGCGCCTGGGGCCCGCGGTCGTTCTCGCCGACCTCGAACACCACGGCCTGACCCTCGCGGAGCACTTTCGCGCCGCCGTCCTCGACGATCTCGGAGGCGTGCACGAACACGTCCGGCGAGCCGTCCTCGGGCGCGAGGAAGCCGAAACCACGTTCGGCGTCGAACCAACGGACGGTCCCTTGCGGCATCAAAGGCTCCAGGTCGAGAGGGCGGGCACTGGCCCCCAGTCTCTCTGACGGACTTCCGGTCCGTCGGGCCGGGCCCACGGGCGGGCGGTGCGGAGCCAGGGGCGGGCCGTTGGTTCACCTAGCGACACGCCGAGTTTTGAGACCAGGTCTAAAGCAGGGGTCCCCTTGGCGAGGACCCCTGCGTAGCCGGCGCGACGGCCGTTGTGGCCAGGCTGGCGCGGTCAGGCCACCAGCAGGACGACGGTTTCCGCCACGCAAGCGGGCTTCGGGTTGTTCTCGATCTCGAGGGTCACCCTCACCACCGCCTGCTTGCCCTGCGGCACGTCGGCGATCTCGACCAGCTCGGCCCCCGCGCGCACCCGCGACCCGACGACCACCGGGCTCGGGAACCGCACCTTGTTCAACCCGTAGTTCACGCCCATGGACAACCCCTGCACCGTGTAGATGTCCCGCACCAGCAGCGGAATCAGGGACAGGGTCAGGTAACCGTGCGCGACCGGCGCGCCGAACGGCCCGGCGGCGGCCTTCTCCAAGTCCACGTGGATCCACTGGTGGTCACCGGTGGCGTCGGCGAACAGGTTGATCTCCGCCTGCGTGATCTCGTGCCACTCGCCGTAACCGAGGTGCTCGCCCTTGGTCGCCGCGAACTCCGCCAAATCAGCGAATACCCGCATCATCAGTCCTTCGGTCCGCCGGCGACGTAGACGACCTGACCGGACACGAACCCGGCACCCTCACTGACCAGGAACGACGCCGTGTGCGCGATGTCCTCGGGCGTGCCGACGCGCTGCACCGGGATCGCCGCCGCCGCACCCTTCTTGAAGTCCTCGAAGTCGATGCCGACGCGGGCCGCCGTCGCCGCCGTCATGTCGGTCGCGATGAACCCCGGCGCGATCGCGTTCACCGTCACGTTGAACTTGCCCAGCTCGATCGCCAGCGTCTTGGTGAACCCCTGCAACCCAGCCTTGGCGGCCGAGTAGTTCGCCTGACCCCGGTTGCCCAGCGCCGACGTGCTGGACAGGTTCACGATGCGGCCCCACTTCGCCGCCGTCTGGAACCTCTGCACCGCCCGGCTCATCAGGAACGTGCCGCGCAGGTGGACGTTGATCACCGCGTCCCAGTCGTCGTCGGTCATCTTGAACAGCAGGTTGTCCCGCAGGATCCCCGCGTTGTTGACCAGCACGGTCGGCGCGCCGAGCTCGTCCGCCACCCGCTGCACCGCCGCGTCGACCGCCGCGCTGTCACTGACGTCCACACCCACCGCGATGGCCGTCCCGCCGGACGCCTTGATCTTCTCCACGGCCTCGGCGCAGCTTCCCTCGTCGAGGTCGAGCAGCGCGACGGCCATGCCGTCCTGCGCGAGCCGGGTGGCTACGGCGGCGCCGATGCCACGTGCGGCACCGGTGACGATGGCCACCCGTGCGTCCGTCTGGGCCACGGTCGATCCTCCTTGATGTACGGGCCTAAGCAACCGCTTAGTAACCTACCGGCGACGCCGGCTTGACGCCAGGGCTTGTCAGGAGAACCATACCGACTGGTCGGAATGTCAGCCAGAGGAGGCGCGGTGGAGTTCTCGGGCAAGGTCGCACTGGTCACCGGAGCCGCGAACGGCATCGGCGCGGGGGTCGCGCGCCGACTCGCCGCCGCCGGCGCGTCCGTCGTCGTCGCCGATGTGGACGACGTCCAGGGCAAAGCCGTGGCCGACGAGGTGAACGGCGTGTTCGTCCACTGCGACGTCAGCGATCCCCGGCAGAGCGAGGTCGCGGTGGCGACAGCCGTGGAGCGGTTCGGCGGGCTGGACTTCGCGGTGCTGAACGCGGGCATCGGCACCGGGTTCGGCCTCGGCGACGACTTCGACGCGGAGCGGTACCGCAAGGTCATGGGGATCAACCTCGACGGCGTCGTGTACGGCGTGCACGCGGCGTTGGCGGCGCTGAAGAAGCGTGGCGGCGGGCGCATCGTGGCCACCGCCAGCATGGCCGGCTTGATGGCGATGCCCATGGACCCCCTGTACGGCGCGAACAAGGCCGCCGTCGTCGGTCTCGTCCGCGGCCTCGGACCGGTGCTCGCGGCCGACGGCGTCACCGTCAACGCCGTGTGCCCGTCCTTCGCCGACACCGCGATCATCACCGGCTTCAAAGCCACCCTGGAATCCGCCGGGATGCCCGTGATGAGCGTGGACGATGTGGTGGACGCGTTCGTCGCCGTGTTGCGGGACGGCAAGGCGGGTGAATGCTGGTTCGTGCAGGCCGGACGTCCCAGCGCGCCGTTCACCTTCCCCAACCCGCCCGGCCCGCGCACCGCCACCGGCGAGCGCGTCGCCCTCGGCCGCGACCCCCTGATCACGAAGGAGAACTGACACCGTGCGCGCCATCCAGATCACCGAGTTCGGCGGACCGGAAGTCCTCAACGAGGTCGACCTCCCCGACCCCGTCGCGGGTCCCGGCGAACTGCTCGTCGACGTCAGCCGCGCGGGCCTCAACTACGCCGACACACATCAAGCTGAGAACAGCTACCTGTCGAAGATGGAACTTCCGCTGGTGCCCGGCGGCGAGGTCGTCGGCACGGCGGGCGGTCGGCGCGTGGTCGGCCTGACCAACTTCGGCGGTTACGCGGAGAAGGCCGTGGTGCCCGAGGCGACCGCGTTCGACGTGCCGGAAGGCGTGGACGACCTCACCGCGTTGAGCATGGTCGTGCAGGGCGCGACGGCGTGGCTCCTGCTCCGCAAGAGCGCCCACCTGGAGGCGGGGGAGAGCGTCGTCGTGCACGCTGCCGCCGGTGGGGTCGGGTCGCTGGCCGTGCAGCTGGCCAAGAAGTGGGGCGCGGGACGCGTCATTGCCACTGCCAGCACCGAGGACAAGCGTCAACTGGCGCTGGACCTGGGCGCGGACGTCGCGGTCGACTCCACCGCGGAGAACATGACCGACGTGCTGCGTGAGGCCAACGGCGGGCGGCGGGTCGACATCGTGCTGGACATGACCGGCGGCGCCGTCACCGACCAGAGCATCGCCGCGCTCGCGCCGTTCGGGCGGCTCGCGTTCTACGGGATGGCCAGTCGGGAGCAGCCGACGCCGGTCGAGCCCGGCCGGTTGCTGGTGCACTCGACGGCCATCGCGGGCATGTGGCTGCCGCACGCGTTCAGGTTGCCGGGTGGGGTCGTGCACCGGGCCATGGGCGAGCTGTTCGACCTGGTCCTGGCCGGTGAGCTGCGAGCCGTGCCGGGTGGGGAGTACGGGCTGTCGGAGGTGCGCCGGGCGCACGAGGACCTGCGGGCCCGCCGCACCACCGGCAAGCTGGTGCTGGACCCGTCACGCTGAGAACCGCGGGCATCGCGGATCGGGGGCCACTCGCCATCGGGCGGCCCCCGGTCCGGATGATCAGTCGCTCAGTTCGGCCAGCGCGGCCTTGACCTTCGCGAGCTCGGCCTCCAGCTCCTCCATCCGCGTGCGGTGCTGGGTGCGGGCTGCCTCGATGACCTCGTCGATACCGCCGGCGATGTCGTCGTGCAGCTCCTTGGCCGCCCGCGACACGGCCGCGGCCGAGATCGAGAGGCCCTGCACGACCCGCTTGGTGCCGTGCACCAGGTCGGCCTGCCACTCGCCGTCGGCGGTCCCGGTGACGGTCAGCGTGAGCTCGACCGTGCGGGTCTTCTTGGCCGTCGACTTGGCCCGCTTCACGGGCTTGGCCTCGGGCTCTTCCTGCGGCACGGGTGCGACCTCCTGCTGCACGGGTGCGGCGGGCGCCTCGGCGTCCACCGTCTCTTCCTGCTCCACGAGCGTGTCCGCCTGCACGTTCTCGTTTTCCTCTCTGCGCATCCGGCTCGACCCCGTGTGATGATAGAACACATGTTCGAGGGTGGGTCGATCGCCCCGCACAGCGTAGGGTGTCGGCCTTGTGAGCGGTTGGTGGGACTTCCCCGCTCGCCGGTTCTTGGACCGGTTGAGCGACGAACTCGGAATTGCGGCGGTGTTGGCCCCGGGCGTGTTGGCGCCCGGAGTGCTGGCCGCCGTCGACCAGCACGGCGCGGCGGTGCGCGACATCCTCGCGTTCGGCGTGCCCGCGGCGGCGGTGGCGGGGGTGGTGCTGCTCGCCGGGTACGCCAAGGGCGTGCTCGACGAGGCGACGGCACAGGGCTGGCAGGTGCCGGCGATCGTGGACTGGGCGAACGCGGACTGGACGACGTTGAGACTCGTCGCCGTCTGCCACCTCTCGCGCAGCGACGAGCCCGCACTCGAAGGCTAGCGACTGACGGCCCGTCCGCCGGCACGTTGTCCACAGCCCTGCCAGTTATCCACAACGGCGTCCGCACGGCCCTCGGCTGTCGTTCCCCTGGGGAAGAATAAGAGCAGAGGTCCCCTGGCGCGGATTCCAGGAGTCGTCGCAACACAGGCGATCAACTGGCTTTGGCCAGGAGCTTGGCGAGGCGCTCGGCTTGGGTGTCCCAGCGGAGTGTTGCGTGGGCCTCGGTTGAGTTGAGCGGCGACGGCGGCCGAGTCCTCGGGGGTGTGGACGGAGAGGTCGGCATGTCGGTGGCGAGAGTGAACTCGTGGTGTCGGCCCAGCCCGGAGCCCTGGTCCCGGGTCAGGGAGTGTTTCAGATGATCGAGCTGTGATCCGGTGGTGGCGGTGAGGGCGTCGCGGACGTGTTCGGCGGCGCGGGCGCGGCCCAGGTGCACGACCAGGACGTAGCGGGTAGCGCGTTCGACCAGGGTGCCGATCGCGGACTGCTGGTCGCCGCTGATGATCAGGTCGCCTTCCCTGTGGCCGGGCAAGGTGCGGTCCTCGATCTCGGCGGGCCGGTCGCTGATCATCACCATCGAAGCGGGGACGGCGTTGCCCGGCGCTGCGGCGGGGTGCGCGTCCGGTGCGCAATGCCAGGGCCAAATCGCGGCGCAGACGGCGGCTGATCCGCTCGGGGCTGAACCGGTCGTCGAGCATGTGCCGCACCAGCGCCCTCAGCTCCGGGTTCGAGCCGATTCTGCTCGGCTTGGGCCGGGGACGACGCGCGTCGGCGCGGGCCTGACCCGCATGGGGTCGGTAGACGCCCGAGTCGGGATCGGTGTTGCGTCGTACCTTCCTGGCTGACCGTCGACGCGACGCGACACAACCCCGCCGCGACCCAACCCCGCCGCGAGCAGGCCCGGTGGCAGAAGGACGTCGACCGGGCCACCCGGCGAGGTCTCCGCTGCCCTCGGGCAACGAATTCCCCCGATACACACCGCTCCCCCGAAAGCCGGACCTGGATTCCCAGTCCAACTTCGGGGGAGCGGTTCAGTGCGAGGACCCTGCGAAAGCGTTCGATCGGGCTAGCGTTCGATCCAGCTAAGCGCGCCGTGACCGGGCTCGGTCAACGCTGCTCACCCGGCGGGTACTGGCCCGGGTGCGGCTGCACCGGACGGCCCTGCATCGGCTGTCCCGGCGGCATGGTCTGGCCGGGAGGCATCGGCTGGCCCGCCGGAGGCATGGTCTGCCCCGGCTGCATCTGCTGGCCGCCCGGAGCGGTCGGCATGGACGACGCGTGCGCCGGAGTCTCGGCCATCCGGGTCGTCTGGTCGGCCGGCGAGACACCCGACGCGGTCCGCTGCACGTCCTCACGCCCGCGCTTGTACGCCTCGGCCTGAGCCTTGGCCTGCGGCGCCTCCGCCTCGGCCCGCGACAACCAGCCTTCCCAGCGCTGCTGCATGGGCCTGATCAGACCACCGCCGACACCGATGACCGCGATACCGCCGACCGTCGCCAGGATGGTGATCAGGATCGGCGTGGTCACCGTGGTGGCGACACCGATCTGGTTCAGCGCCGCGATCACGCCGAGCGCGATGATGAACCACGAGGCGATCTTGCCCAGCGTCGGACCGTAGGACAGCCCGCCGAGCGCCCGGGAGATGATGTCGCCCACGGCCCGCGCGATGGCGGCGGCGACCACGATGATGATGATCGCGACGATCGCCCTCGGCAGCCAGGCCACGATCTGGTTCAGCAGATCGCTCACGGGGTTCGACCCGAACACGCCGAACGCCACCTGGAGCGCGATCAGCAGCACGGCGTAGTACACGATTTGCGCGAGCAGACCCGACGCGTCGAACTTCGAACGCTTCAGCGCGTCGCCGATCCCACCGCGCTGCACCGCGCGGTCGAAGTGCAGCCGCTCCAACACCTTGTTCACCGCCGAGCGCAGCACCCGGGCGATGATCCACCCGATGAGCAGCACGACGAGGAACCCGACGAGTTTCGGCAGGAAGGTCACCACGTTGCGCAGGGCGTCACCGGTTGCGTCACCGATGCCTTGAGCCTGCACCGTCTGCGCGGCGAGCAGGGCTTTCATCGTCTTCGACCTCCTCGGACGACCGGTTCGTCTCTGAGATCGGTTACCCGAGGTGGTCGGGTCAAACCCCGGATCACCCTGGCGGGTGGTGTAGGCCGGGTAAAATGCGCAGCGTCACCGCCGGCCGATCACACGTCCGGGATCGGCGGCAGCCGCACGTCCTCGCGGTCCAGCTCCACGCGCGAGACGCCGGGCACGGCCCCGAGCAGGTCGCCCACTTCGGGGGCGACCGACCCGGTGACCAGGCCCAGCGTCTCCAGCACGTCCTCCACCACCATTCCGGCGTCGCGCAACGCGGACACCACGGCGGGCAGGTCGTCCAGGCTGTCGTCGGCGACCGAGACCACGACCTTGTCCACGGGCGCCTCCGTCAGGGCGTCAGGGTGATTGCACCAATCCTGCACCCACATCCGTGGAAGGCAAGCCCAGTCGACGAGCGGACTGCGACAACCTCGCCCACAGCTCCCACCCGCGAGAGCCGTACTTCTCCGCGATGAGCGCCGCCACGCCCGCCACGTGCGGCGTCGCCATGCTCGTGCCCGAGATCCGCTTGCGCATCCCGAGGCCGCCGTCCTCCTTGTTCCAGCTGGAGTAGACGTCCACGCCGGGTCCGACGACGTCGATCTGGCCGATGGTGTCGACCGTCCCGCAGGAGAAGGACGCGATCGCCCGCTGCACGTCGATCGCCCCCACGGAGAGGATCGACGGGCAGTTCGCCGGGTGGCCGACCGGGTTGACCCGCCCCGGCCGCTTGCTCTCGTTGCCGGCCGCGGCGACGATCAGCGTGCCCTTGCCCATCGCCCGCGTGGCGGCCTGCTCGAAGATCTGCGAGTGCGGCGTGCCCGGCCGGACGGCCGCGCCGAGCGACATCGAGATGACCGCGCAGCCGTTGGCGATGGCCCACTCGATGCCGGCCAGGATGCCGCTGTCCGAGCCGAAGCCCGAGTTCGACAGCACTTTGCCCGCGTAGATCTCGGCCTCGAACGCGACTCCGTAGCCGGGTCCGCCGCCGGCGGGCCGGCGCGGGCCGGTGGCGCTGCCGATGCAGTGCGTGCCGTGGCCGTGCGCGTCGTCCACCGTCTCGCCCGTGATGAACGACTGCGTGACCACGGTGCGGCCCGCGAAGTCCGGGTGCGCGACCGTGAAACCGGTGTCCAGCACGGCGACCCGCACGCCCTTGCCGGTGACCGTGCTGAGGTTCGCGCCGACGGCCTGGAGCCCCCACGTGAACACGGACTCGTCCACGGCGGGAGCCGCGGCCTCGTCGGTGCCCGTGTCGGTGGCGGTGTAGGCCTGCACGACCCGTTCGGCCTCGACCACGGAGATCGGGCCCGGGGCCGCGGCGGCCTCGGACAGCCTGGCGACCTGGTCCGGCGTCGCGTCGACGACGGCGATGCCCAGGTCCTGGAAGATCACGCCGTCCGCCGCGGCGAGCTCTTCCCTGGTCGCGGAATCCGCGCTGCTGGCGGTGCTGATGCCGGCGACGCGGCTCATCTCCCGCGCACCGGCCGCGACCGATCTGTCTTCGAGGAGCACCAGGTAGCGGCCAGTGGTCTCGGCGCCCGTTGGTTGTGACATGACGACCCCCTTCGGGGTGGGAATGCAGTCAGGTTTAACCCCGGAACACGCTTGTACTCAATCGGCCGTAAGTGTTGGCCCCTGGCGCAAACGTGGTTGGTATGCCTTAGTGGAGGCGCTGGACCGGCGGAAGATACAGATCACGCCGGCGCGGGTGCGGTGCCACGCATTCGGGTGAACTTCTGCGCCAACGGCTCCACCACGCGGGCAGCGACCGGACCGAGCACCGCCATGAGGAGCACGTACGCCGTCGCCAGCGCCGCCAACTCGCCGTCCACCGCGCCGGACGCCACCGTCAGCGACGCGATCACGATCGAGAACTCGCCGCGCGCCACCAGCGCCGCGCCCGCCCGTGCCCGGCCCATCCGCCCGATGCCCTGCCGTCGTGCGGCCCACCACCCGGTGGCCACCTTCGTCAACGTCGTCACCACGGCCAACGCCACCGCCCACCCGAGCACGGGCGGGATCGACGCCGGGTCCGTGTTCAGCCCGAACACCACGAAGAACATCGCCGCGAACAGGTCGCGCAGCGGCTCCAGCATCCGGGTGGCGTTCTCCGCCGTCGACCCCGAGATCGCGATGCCCAGCAGGAACGCGCCGACCGCCGCGGACACCTGCAACTGCGACGCCACGCCGGCCACCAGCAGCGCCGAGCCCAGCACCTTGAGCAGGAACACCTCCGGGTCGGGGCTGTCCACCAGCGCCGACACGTACCGGCCGAACTTCAGCGCGATGACCAAAACCACTGTGATCGCAGCGAGCGAGACGCCCACCGCGGTCAGCCCGCCGACGAAGCTCACGCCCGCCAGCACGGCGGTCAGGATCGGCAGGTACACCGCCATCGCCAGGTCCTCGAAGACCAGCACCGACAGCACCACCGGCGTCTCACGGTTGCCCAGCCGGCCCAGGTCGCCGAGCACCTTCGCGATGATCCCGGACGACGAGATGTAGGTGACGCCGCCCATCGCCAGCGCGCCCACCGGGCCCCAGCCCAGGACCAGCGCGGCGATCACGCCCGGCGTCGCGTTCAGCACGATGTCCACCACACCGGCCGTCCACGACCGCTTCAGCCCCGTCATCAGCTCGGCGGCCGAGTACTCCAGGCCGAGCAGGAGCAGCAGCAGGATGACGCCGATCTCGCTGGAGATGTGCGAGAACTCCTCGATGCCGTGCAACGGCACCAGGCCGCCCTGCCCGAAGGCCAGGCCGCCGATCAGGTAGAGCGGGATCGGGGAGATGCCGATCCGCCACGCCATCTTGCCGAGCAAGCCCAGCCCGAAGAAGACCGCACCCAATTGGATCAGTGCGATTGCGGTGTTGTGCAAGGTGCTCAGCCACCGCCCAGCAACTCGGCGGCGGCGGTGAGGCCGTCCGACGTGCCGACCACGACGACGAGGTCACCGCCCGCGAACACGAAGTCCGGGCGCGGCGACGGGTGCACCGAACCGGCGCGCACGACGGCCACGATGGACGCGCCGGTGCGGGTGCGCAGCTCGGTCTCGGCCAGCGGGCTGCCGTCGAACCGGGAGCCCGGGACGATCGGGAACTGCTTGGTGGAGATGCCCGCCACCTCGCGGTGCTGCTCTTCGAGGTGCGCCACCAGCTGCGGCGAGCCGAGCAGCCCGGCCAGGGTGCTCGCCTCCGACGGCGTCAGCGCGATCGAGGCCGCGCAGCCGTCCGGGTCGTCCTGGTGCGACACGATCAGCTCGAACTTGCCGTCACGGTGCGTCACCACCCCGACCCGTCGGCCCGCGCGAATCATGAAGTCCTGACGGGTGCCGATCCCCGGTAGCGGCGTCACCTCGACGTTCACACCGCGATCATAATCTGCCGATGGAACGTGTTCGGGCCATCGGCCGGGGATGGGTGGTGCGGGACCGCGTGCCCGGACCGGATGTGGACGAGTTCGCCGAGCCGGAGCGCATCGTCGCCGCGCTCGCCCGCGCTCGCCCCGGCACGTTGCTCGCCGTGCAGCACCCGCACCGCACGCCCGCCGCGCTGGCCGCCGGGTCGAGCCTGCTCGACGCCCTGCCCCAGGCCCGCGCCGAGCTCGCCCACCTGCGCCGCAACGCATACCGCGAGGTCAGGGACGTGGTCGCGCCTTACCGGGTCGACGGCCCGGACGGCACCGCGTACGGGCTGTTGTGCATGGTCGACCCGGCGGCGGTCGGGCACACCGAGGACGTCTACCCGGACGTGGTCGCCGAACGCGCCCGCGTGCTCTCCGGCCTGGGCTGCCTGACGAGTGCGGCGATGCTCGTGCCGGTGGGCCGTGAAGTCCGGCTGACGGAGCTGGTCGCGGAGGTGGACGACGAGCCCGCCGTGTCCGTGGTCGATCCGGGCGGGCGGCGGCACTGGCTCTGGCTGGTCGGGCCGGGCGAACGCCAGGACGCGCTGCTGGCCGCCGCGGGCGAGTACCCGCTGATGGTGGCCGACGGCAACCACCGGGTGGCCGCGACGGCCGGGCTGTCCGGCCTGTTGGCGCTGGTCACCGCCGGTCCCGACCTCCGGATCGGGCCGATCCACCGGGCCCTGGTCGGCACCGGGCTGACGTTGGCCGACCTCACCGCCGCGTGGCGCTCGGCCGGGCTGAAGGTGACGCAGGTCGACGCCTCGACCCGTCCGTCGCCGGGAGTGGTGGTCGCGGTGGCCGGTTCGAGCGCCGTCCGGGTCGAGCTGCCGCCGGGCGCCGACCACGCGTTCGTGGAGACCGTGCTGCTGGACAAGGCGCTCGGGCTCGACCCGGAGAGCCCGCACGTGCGTCCGGTGACCGGCGGCGCGCCCGTGGACGCGGACGCCCTGCTGCTGATCGCGCCCGTGCCGCTGGACGACGTGCTGGCGGTGCACGCCGCGGGCGGTCGGATGCCGCGCAAGAGCACCTACTTCACGCCCAAGCCGCGCAGCGGGCTGTTGCTCGCCGATCTCGATAGTGACGACTGACCTAGGGTCGGGCGCATGGTGACGGGGGTGGTCGAGGCGCCGGAAATGTCGGACCCCGCCGGCAGAATAAAAGCAGGGGTCCCCTGGGCGAGTACCCCTGCGAAGCAGTGCGTCTGCGCGCCACTGCGTCTGCGCGCCGGCCACGCGGTCCCGGCGATGCGGACGCGGACCGGACAGCAGTGACCGACAACCCGAGGGTGACAGAAGGATGGCCGGCTATGTATTCTGTCGGTGACCGGTTCGAGTCCGCCGACGTTTTCCAGTTGCTGTTGGCGTTCAAGCGGATGCGGTCGCGGATGCAGCAGGGGATGGCCGAGCTGGGTCTGGCGCCGGGGCAGGAGATGCTGCTCGGGGAGCTGTGGCGGCACGACGGTCTGAGTCAGCGTGAGCTGGTGGACCGGCTTGGCGTCGAGCAGTCGACGGTGGCCAAGACCGTGCGCAGGCTGGAGGCGGGCGGGTTCGTCCGCCGCGAGCCGGACGCGCGTGACGGGCGGGTGTCCCGGGTGCTGCTGGCCGACCGGGGCCGCGACGTCCGCGACGCAGTCGAACGACTGTGGCGGAAGGTGGACGAGGAGTTCGGCGCGGGCCTGGACCGGGGTGAACGCGAGCGCTTGGTCGCGTTGCTCGCCAAGAGTTTCGGACGCTGACCCGCTGACCCGCTGACCGCGGATCGCGGTCGGCGAACGCACGACCATTTACATGTCCGGCTATGCAATGGGGGAACGGGATGAGGAAAGCGATCGTCACCGGCGGCGCGGGAGGCATCGGCACCGCGATCAGCACGGCGCTGGCCGCGGAGCACGAGGTGATCGTGACCTACCAGGGACAGCGCGACCGGGCCGAGGCGCTGGGGCTGCGGGCCGAGCGGTTCGACCTGGCCGATCCGGACGGCGCGGCCGAGTTGCTGGCCGCCACCGGACCGGTCGACGTGCTCGTGCACAACGCGGTCGTGTGGCCGCGCGGTGACTGGCGTGAGGCTCTGCGCGCGAACGTCGAGGGTTCATTGGCACTGGTCAAGGCCTATCTACCGGGCATGGTCGCAGCCGGCTGGGGTCGCGTTGTGCTCCTGTCCAGCGGCGTGGCGCGGTCCGGGATGCGCGGCGCCGACGGTTACGGCGCCGCCAAGGCCGCCATGCACGGCGCGGCACGCAGCCTCGCCTGGGACGTCGGCCCCGCAGGCGTCACGGTCAACGTGGTGCTGCCCGGTCTGACCGCCACACCGGCGCTCGACCGCCTCCCCGCTGACGCCGTCGCCGACGTGATCGCGCACACGCCGCTGCGTCGGCTGCCCACGCCGGAGGAGGTGGCGGCGGCCGTCGTCTTCTTCGCCTCACCGGCGGCATCCGGCGTCACCGGACAGGAACTGCTGGTCGACGGCGGCCGCGACTGACCACCTGATGCGGGTGTGACGGGCCGCACCAGGCACAATTGGAGGTTGACGACCGTCGTCGCATTGAGGAGGACAACCCCGTGGGACACGGTGAGCTGCGTGGCGTGGTGGCCCTGGACGGGCCGTCCGGCACCGGCAAGTCCTCAGCGGCGCGACGGCTGGCGGCCGGTCTGGGCGCGCGTTACCTGGACACGGGCGCGATGTACCGGGCGGTGACGCTGGCCGTGCTGCGCGCCGGCGTCGACCTCGCGGACCCTGCCGGCGTGGCCAAGGTGGCGCGGGACGCGGTGCTCGTCCAGGGCACCGACCCGAACCGCTCGACCACGTTCCTGGACGGCGAGGACGTCGGCACGGAGATCCGCGGCCCCGAGGTGACGCTCGCCGTGTCACCGGTCTCGGCCGTGCCCGAGGTGCGCGCGCAGCTCGTCGCCGAGCAGCGCCGGATCATCGCCGAGGCCCTGGCGGAGGCGGGCGGCATCGTGGTGGAGGGCCGTGACATCGGCACCGCCGTCGTGCCCGACGCGCCGCTCAAGGTCTACCTGACGGCCGACGCCGAGGCCCGCGCCCAGCGCCGTGCCAAGCAGGACAGCGCGTCCGGCCGGCAGTCCACGCTGGACGCGACGCTCGCGGACGTGCAGCGGCGTGACACCTACGACTCGACGCGCGCGGTGTCGCCGCTGCGCGCGGCGGGCGACGCGGTGGTGCTGGACACGACGTCGCTCGACCTCGCCGGCACGCTGGCGGCGTTGATGGACCTGGTGGGCGACCACGGGCTGCTGGCCCAGCCGAGCGGACGGGTGCACGGGTGACCGACCAGCTCCCCGAGGGCTCGTCCGCCCTGCTGCACGACATCGGACGGTGGATCGCGCGCGGACCCGCCCGCACGCCGTTCCGGGTACGGTCGCATTGCGTGTCGCGGATGCCGGCGGATGGCCCCGTGGTCGTCGTGGCGAACCACAGCTCGATGGCGGACGGGCCGATATTGTTCGGCGTCCTGCCCCGGCGTGTGGTGTTCTTGATCAAGCAGGAGATGTTCAAGGGCGTGGTGGGCACGTTGCTGCGCAAGATCGGCCAGCTGGCCGTGCGGCGCGGCGAGCCCGACCGGGCGCCGTTGCTCGCGGCGCAGAAGGTGCTGCGGGCCGGTGGCGTGGTGGGTGTGTTCCCCGAGGGCACTCGCGGCACGGGCGACGTGGCCGAGGCCCAGCGCGGCGCGGCTTGGCTCGCCCGCTCGACCGGCGCGGTCGTCGTGCCCGTCGCGTGCCGGGGAACCCTGCGCCCGGCCGGCTCCGGACGACGGTTCCGGCCCGTGGTGGACGTGCTCGTGGGCGAGCCTTTCGAGCTGCCGACCGACAAAGGTCGTCAGGCGCTCGAGAAGGCCACCGAGCAGGTCCGCGACCGCTTGGCCACTCTTGTGGCCGAGCTAGACAGTCAGCGAGGAGAAGTCAGATGACGGACTTGGACGGCACCTGGGCGGACGAGTCCGACTGGACCGCGTTCGACGAGACGGTGGAGGGCGAGGAGGGCGGCGCGCCCCCGATGCCCGTGCTGGCCGTGGTCGGCCGGCCGAACGTGGGCAAGTCGACCCTGGTCAACCGCATCATCGGCCGCCGTGAAGCGGTCGTGCAGGACGTGCCGGGCGTGACCCGCGACCGGGTGGCGTACGACGCGCTGTGGAACGGCCGCAAGTTCACGGTGGTCGACACCGGCGGCTGGGAGCCCGACGCCGTCGGCATGATGGCCGCGGTCGCCGCGCAGGCGGAACTGGCCATGGCCACCGCCGACGCGATCCTGTTCGTGGTGGACGCGACCGTCGGCGCGACGACCAACGACGAGGCCGCCGTGAAGCTGCTGCGCCGGTCCAAGCGGCCCGTGATGCTGGTGGCGAACAAGGTGGACGACGAGCGGCTGGTGGCCGAGGTCGCGTCGCTGTGGTCGCTCGGCCTCGGTGAGCCGATCCCGGTGTCCGGCCTGCACGGACGTGGTTCGGGCGACATGCTCGACGCGATCCTGAAGGCGCTGCCGGAGACGCCGCGCGAGACGTTCGAGGCGGTGCGCGGTGGTCCGCGGCGGGTGGCCCTGGTCGGCCGGCCGAACGTCGGCAAGTCGTCGTTGCTCAACCGGCTGACCGGCGAGAACCGGTCGGTCGTGCACGAGGTCGCGGGCACCACCGTCGACCCGGTCGACTCGCTGGTCGAGCTGGACGACGAGATGTGGCGGTTCGTCGACACGGCCGGTCTCCGCAAAAGGGTGAACTTCGCGTCCGGCGCGGAGTACTACGCGTCGCTGCGCACCAAGGCCGCGATCGAGTCCGCAGAGGTGGCCGTCGTGCTGCTGGACGCGGCCGAACCGATCAGCGAGCAGGACCTGCGGGTGCTGTCGATGGTCGTGGACTCCGGTCGGGCGTGCGTGCTGGCGTTCAACAAGTGGGACCTCGTGGACGAGGACCGGCGGCACGCGATGGTGCGTGAGCTGGAACGGGGCCTGGTCCGGGTGCCGTGGGCCGAGAAGGTCAACATCTCGGCGTTGACGGGACGCTCGGTGCGCAAGCTCGCGCCCGCGTTGCGGACGGCGCTGAAGTCCTGGGACACCCGGATCTCCACCGGGCAGCTGAACTCGTGGCTGACCGACCTGATCTCCGCGACCCCGCCGCCGGTGCGCAGCGGCAAGCAGCCCAAGGTGCTGTTCGCCACCCAGGCGAGCACCCGCCCGCCGACGTTCGTGCTGTTCACGACCGGTTTCCTGGAGGCCGGGTACCGGCGGTTCATCGAGCGGAGGCTGCGCGAGGACTTCGGTTTCGCGGGCAGCCCGGTGCGGGTCTCGGTGCGGGTGCGGGAGAAGCGCCAGAAGAAGTGATCGGTTGCTCCGGCAGGCGGAATGCGGTTGCCTGGCGTCGTGCCGGTGCGATTGGTCCTCGCTGACGACGAAGCGCTGCTCCGCCGAGGGTTGAAGGTGTTGCTGGAGGCGGACGGCCGGGTGGAGGTCGTCGCCGAGGCGGAGGACGGCGTCGGTCTGCTGGACGTCACGCGCCGGTTCCGGCCGGACGTGGCGCTGGTGGACGTGCAGATGCCGGGCATGGACGGCCTCACCGCGTTGAAGGAGCTGCTGACCTGGCCCGACCCGCCGGCGTTGGCGGTGCTGACGACGTTCGACCTGGACGACTACGTGGCGACCGCGTTGGAGCTGGGCGCCCAAGGGTTCCTGCTGAAGGACGCGGAGCCGGAAGCCCTGGTCAGGGCGGTGCTCGACCTGGCGGCCGGTGGGGCGGTGCTGGATCCCCGGATCACCGCGCGGCTGCTGCCGAAGCTGCGTGCGACCAGACTGCGGGAGAACCGTCAGCTCGACGGGTTGAGCGCCCGTGAGCGGCAGGTGCTCGAACTGCTGGCGAGCGGGCGGCCGAACAGCGCCATCGCCGCGTCGCTGGGGCTGAGCGAGGCGACGGTGAAGAGCTACGTGTCCACCGTGCTGACGAAACTCGGCGTCGAGAACCGCGTGCAAGCCGCCCTCGTGGCGCATCGGGTGGGCACGTGGTGATCTTCCTGGAGCTCCTGGTCGTGCTGGTGCCCGCGGCGATGGCGCTGATGGCCGACTACGTGCCGTACTCGTGGTCGATCCCCACGGCGCTGGCGGCGTGCCTCTTGTTGCCGGTGCGTCGTTGGCAGCCATCGGTAGCGGCTTTTGTGTGCCTCCCAGGCCTCATCGGCGGCTTGGGCTGGCCGGCCACCGTCGTAGCCATGTACCGGGTAGGTCGCAAGTCGTCGGTCCCGGTGATGATCACCTGGGTGACACTGGCGACGGTCCTTCCCTCCACCTTGGTGGTGGTGACCCAACGCCTGGGCCCCGGTTCCGCGCTGCTGACGTTCGCCTTCAGCCTCTTCATGTCAGGCGCCCCCACGGCCTTGGGCGCCCTGATCACTACGAGACGCGAACTGACCGCCAGCCTCGCCGAAGCCTCCCGCGCCCGTACCGCCGAGTTGGAGGCGCGTGAGGCTGGGGCGCGGGCGTCGGAACGTGCCCGGATCGCACGGGAGATCCACGACGCTGTGGGGCACCACACGACCCTGATCGCGGTGGAGTCGGCAGCGCTGGCGGCCACCACCGAGGATGCCGACACCAGGGAGACGGCCCTGCGTCTACGAGCGCTGGCCAAGGAATCCCTGGCCGAGATGCGAGCGGCACTGGGCCTCCTCAACACGGAACCGACACCCGGCTACGAAGGCCTTCAGGCCCTGATCGAGCGGGCGACATCGGCAGGCCTGGCCGTGCACTACGAAGACGACGTGTCCCCACCCCCACCACCCGCAACGGGCCGAGCGGTGTACCGGGTAGTGCAGGAGGCGCTGACCAACGTGACCAAGCACGCGCCCGGTGCCACGGTCCAAGTGCGACTGTCGAAACAGGACGGACATGTGCACGTGGCGGTGGTCAACGGCCCGCCGACGGCTCCTGTGCCGGCGAAGGACCAGGGCGGCCACGGCCTGCACGGCCTGCGAGAACGTGTGACGTCCGTAGGCGGAACCCTGACCACCACGGCGCGGGCCGATGGGAGCTTCGCCGTGCACGCGAAGCTACCGGTGGGTCCGTCGAAAGTTGACAGGGATGACTCGACTTTCGGCGGTAGTGCACGAAACGCGGCGAACGCATAGTGGGAACGGCGTCGACCCGGGGGAGCGGTGAGACCGAGGGGAGCGCAGAGGCCCGCACACGCGGGCCTCTGCCATTTCCGCAGGCAGATCCCCCAATCGGCGAGGTCGGGGGGTCGCGTCGGGGGCCCGTTGTAGCGTGCGCTAAGCTTGCCGCGCACCCCACAACGGGGTGCGGCCGGGACGTGGCGCAGCTTGGTAGCGCACTTGACTGGGGGTCAAGGGGTCGCAGGTTCAAATCCTGTCGTCCCGACGGTCTGAAGAAGCCCGCTCGATCTGGATATAACACCAGGTCAGCGGGCTTTTTCGTGCGCTTTTTTCGATCTTGGGATGACCGTCCACAGTGGTCTGTACTGGCTGGTAACTCGGCGTTTGGGAGGATTTTGGGAGGATCGGGTCGCGCGGGGCGAAATGGGGTCGCGTTGGCTAAAGCGAATCGTGTCCTCCATTCGGGTGTTCTTCCTGGCCGCGCGGCGTGTGCGGCAGTGTTGTCCAAGTCGTCCTGGCAAGGGTGGATCTCGTGGTTCGTGCACGCTGGCACCTGTTGCGCTGTGCCTTGCTGTAGTGACAGCACAGGCGGCCTTCGTGCAGTGGTCGTCTGGGGTGGTGTTCCGGGGGGCATGTCCGGTCACGGGATCAGGTTGTATGGGCTGGGCGGGCGGCTGCGCCGTCGAGTCGGAGATCCGCAGGGGCCGTAGCGCTCCGAGGCCATCGTCGTGTCGGCCGGTGGATGCGAAGGATGTGGCAGTAGCTGCCCAGATTCGAATCCCCGGCAGGGCTACACGCAGACGGTCTCAGGTCCGACCAGCGGTTTTCCGCCGGCATGCTGGTGATCGAGGGCCGTTTCGAGGTTGACAACCCGGCGGAGGTACCTGATGACCGTCGCTGATCTTGATCGGTCTACGCCGCCGGTGGTCGGCACTGCTCCTGTCGTGCGGGCGGTCACAGTGGTCATCGGCGCGGTTGTGGCGCTGACGTTCTTGTTCGGCGGGGCCGACTGAGGTCCACGACAACGTCAATCACGCTGGGCGTGTCCAGCCGCTTGAGGTCTGGACCGGGCACGACCGTAACGGTCGGTGAGTGTCCTCCGATCCTCCGGAGAAGGCGGACTCGTCGAGTCGCGCGGTTCGGGGGCGCGCCGCCTGGCAGAATCGCTCTGCCCAGATCACTCGTCGGGGCGCAACGAGCAAGGTCGCGAATCGGGCGTGGTGGAGGAAGGAGGTGGCCGAGTGGAGGACCGGCTCGCTTACTGGTGGTTCCGGCACAGCGCCGAGTTAGCCCTGCACGTTAAGAAGGCCACTGCGTTCCAGGACCACTTCAACGACGTGATGGAAGCCGTTTACGGCAGCGACTTCATTCGCGTCCGTCCTGCCGGCAAGGACGGCGATCGCAAGTGCGACGGGTATCAGCAGTCGACCGACACGGTCTTCCAGGTGTACGCGCCGTCGCGGGTCGACCTGGCGAAGTGGGTGAAGAAGATCGAGGAGGACTTCGCCGGTGCGAAGGCCCAGTGGTCCTCGATGCGATCGTGGATCTTCGTGCACAACCAGCACGACGGTCTGCCCCCGGACACGGTGCAAACGCTACAGAAGATCAAGACGGCGAACCCCGCCCTGGTCATCGACCAGTGGTCGCCCACCCACCTGCTGGAGTTGACCGTCGACCTGTCGGAGGAGCGGCTGATCCGCGTGTTCGGGAATCCGCCGCGTGAACGGTACATGCGTGTTCTCGACCGCGGTGACGTCGCTGATGCGGTCGCCGGTCTCGCGCTGCACAGTGGATCCTGGACATCGGATGCCGTCGACCTGCCAGTCGTGGATCCGGGCAAGCTCGACTACAACGAGCTTACCGAGTACCCGCGGCGAATGATCATGGCTGGGATCGCTCAGGCCCGGATGGTGGAGGGCTACTTCGATCACAACCCTGACCCGACGCTGCGCGATCGCGTCGGGATGCTGATGCGGGCCGAGTGGCTCAGGTTGCAACACAGGGGGATGTCGGGCGACGAGGCGTTCGCGTTTCTCTATGACCGCGTCGCGGCCCATGCCCAGGGATCACGGGAAGCGACGGCCTCGCTGGCGCTGCTGGCGTTCCTGTTCGAGTCCTGCGACATCTTCGACAACCCGCCCGCAGACTGGTCGGGGACGGCTGCGTGATCACTCCGACCAAGGGCGTGCGGCCCGAGCGTTCCCTGCTCTACATCGGCGGTCAGGTCCTGAGCGACCTCGATGGCCCGACTACCGTCAGCGGAGCTTGGGAGGCATTGGCTCGGCGGCGTCGACTCCACGGACAGGAAGCCACCGTGACTTTCGACTGGTTCGTCCTGGCCCTTGATCTGCTTCGAGCTCTGGGAACCATCCGGTTGCAGGACGGCTTGATCGTGAAGGTGGGCAAGTCGTGATCCACGAAGTCACCAGCAGCCTGCCGAAGTTCAAGGGCCTGCGGTTCACGTCGGGACTGAACATCGTGCTCGCCGATCGCACTGACAAGTCCGAGGAGACCGACACTCGCAACGGCAGCGGCAAGAGCAGCCTGGTTGAGATTCTGCACTACCTGCTCGGAGGGAAGGCCGATCCCAAGAGCGTGTTCCGGATGCCGCCACTCGATGAGCACTGGTTCGAGATGACCTTCGACCTCGCGGGCCGTCGGGTCCGTGTTCGACGGGACGGTGCGACACCGGGCAAGGTCACCATCGCCACGCCCACCGACGACGGTGAGGGCGAGGACGAGGAAACCATCAGCAACGAGCAGTGGAAGCGCAGGCTCGCGGCTGGGGTCTTCGGCTTGTCGCAGGAAGGCGACTGGGCTCCGTCGTTCCGCTCCTGCATCAGCTACTTCCTACGGCGGCAGTCCGCCGGTGGCTTCCAGACCCCGACCAAGCACTTCAGTCAGCAGATGACCTGGGACGTCCAGGTCAACCTGTCGTTCCTGCTTGGGCTCGACGTCGAGTTGCCTCGGGCGTGGCAACGGCTGCGGGAACGCGAACGGCAGATGGACACTCTCCGCAAGGCCTCCCAGGACGGCGCGCTCGGCGAGATCGTCGGCAACTCCGGCGAGCTGGCCAGCGAGCTGGCCGGAGCCGAGGATGAACTGAACACACTGGCCAGATCCGTCGCCGACTTCACCGTTATCCCGGCATACACCACCGCCGAGGTCGAGGTCACCCGCCTCGGGCAGCAGATCCGCGCGCTCAACAACCAGATGATCTCGGATCGTGAATACCTGGCCCAGTTGGATAATTCGTTCGACGAGGTCCAGGGCGCGCGATCCACCGGGCTCGCCGAGCTGTACGCCGCGGCGGAGGTGCAACTGCCCGAGGTCGCGCTGGCCGCATACGACGAAGTCCAGGCCTTCCACGACTCCGTCATCGCCAACCGACGGCAATACCTCGCGGCCGAGATCCGACGGATCACCAACGACCTCGCCACCAACACCGCCGAACGAGACCGGCTCGCTGAGCGGCGCTCCGACGGACTCCGGCTGCTGGCTAGCGGTGGTGCCGCAGAGACGCTGTTCGAACTGCAACGAGACGTGGCCAGACGGCAGGTCCGGGTTGAGCAGTTGCGGCAACGCTACGAGAACGCCGTCGCTCTCGAATCCCAACAGGGCGAACTACGGCTGGAACGCCAGAAGCTCGCCGCCGCACTGACTCGGGACCTCGCCGAACGTCAACAGATGCTCGGTCCGGCATTCGTCACCTTCGAACGGCTGTCCCAGCGACTCTACGCCGACCAACAACACGGCCGACTGATCATCAACGCCACCGACAACGGTCCTGAGATCACCGCCACCATCCCCCGCGGTCGCAGCAAGGGCATCACCAACATGCAGGTCTACTGCTTCGACGTCGACCTTGTCACGCTGTGGTCGCGGCGCGGACGCGGCCCCGGTTTTCTCGTTCACGACAGTCACCTGTTCGACGGAGTCGACGAACGCCAGCGAGCCACCGCCCTGCAACTGGGTGCCGAACTCGCCGACGCCGAGGGGTTCCAGTACATCGTTACGCTCAACAGCGACGAGACCCCGGCAGAATTGCCCAATGGTCGCGAGGTCGAGGATTACGTGCTGCCCCAACGCCTCACCGACCACGGTGACGACGGCGGACTCTTCGGTCTCCGGTTCTGACCACGGAGGTGTCAGCCATCATGCCGGCGCGCCGCTCAGGCGCTCACCTGCGCACGACGGGGGTCGCCGAGTTCTGTGGCTTCGAAGAGTCCTGTACCCGCTTCCCATCGAGGTACATCGGGGAGCCCGTGTGGTTCCTCTTCGCGGCTACGCCCACACCTTCGACTCTGCGGTGAACGACTGCCATGGTCGGTGTCCAGTGTCGTTGCGGTGCAGCAACTGTTTGACGCCTTCGGCCCACGTCCCGAGATCCGCTAATTCAAGCAACAGCCGTTGCTGCATCTCGATCCAGTGCAGCTCGACAGTACGGCCGCCGCAGTGCGCTCGGAGAACCACGTCATCCGCCCTGACTGGCTGATCCTGAGGAAGTATCCACTCAGCTTCCAGGCCGACGTCGTCGAGCGCAGCCAGCAATGACTCGCTCGACATCGTGACGAAGAACATCGCGTAGTCGGTGATCAGTCTTGTGCACAGTTCAGGCGGTAGCGGATAGATCGCCCACGGCGGCATCGTCGGCGAGCGTGCTACCAGATCGTCGCTCCGTGCATACACCAGGTGGCCGACGTCCAGGATGCGAGCACGTTTGACGACCTGAAGATGCTCGACAGCCGTCCGGTCGAGAAGTTCTTGTTCGGGCCACAGCTCGTAGCCGCGAACTATGTCGGTGGCGACTACCGCCCGACCGCCGGGGACCTTCACGCCTTGAACCCCGCGCACGTGCGCGAGTTCGAATGCCTTGCCAAGCAGGTTGAGGTGGGTCTTGTACGAGATGTCGAGCGGTACCAGCCGTCCGGGACTGATGCCCGGCAAGGGGCCACCCGAGCGGATCGCCTCCTCGGCCATACGCTGCCGACGGAGCTGTCCGGACGCGGTGCGGTTGGGATCGGACTTGATCTCGTACAGGTACGCCTCGTACTCGTTCCCGGCTTCCTTGAACAACGTGGCGTCACCGATGCGCAGGCACGACGTCAAGTCGTGGAGCAGGACGAACCGACGCTCCTCGTGCCACCAGTCCGTCACGAAAGCGAGTTCCGCAGTGAGGCCCTTCTTGCCAACCATCGGACCGGGGTGCTGATTTCGCGAGAGCGCGATGATGACCCGCCGGTCGTAGTTGAACACCCGCCAGGCCAGTGCATCGGCGATCGAGCGCAGTTGGCGGTCCACGCGCTCACATACATCAGCTTCCAGCGTCCAAGTCTGGTGGCTGGCGGCTGGCTCGTTGGATCTCAGCTCGGGTGCGTCGGTCGGTACCTTCTTGCCTTGCTGAAGAAGCTTCGCGACCCGTCGACACCCCGCGCGGTGCCCTTGAACTGCCAGTACCTGTGTTAGCAGATTCTGCTGGAAGTGGAAATAGTCCTCAGCGCACCGACACTGCCGCAACGACGTGATCAGTTGCAGGACAGCACTCACTCCCTTCTGGTGCAAAGGGTGTAGGAAGATCCGTTCAGCTCGTTCGGGTTGCATATCACTGAGCAACAAGGGCACGGCTCAGCTTCGCACGTCAAGCTTGGGGAGGCGCCGATGGTCACTCCGACATGCGCTTCCTCCGCTCCGTGCTCGTGCAGCGGGACAGCATTTCAGATGCGTGCCGTCCCGGGCGGGCCTGTGATGTGGACGTCGCGCTGATGAGCCATCCTGTCCGGCCTCGGGTGAGTGCGACGTGCGCCTCGTCACGACGTTTACCATCGGTTCGTGGCCCGTAGCGATGATGTCCCAACCTCGACGGTTGTCCACCTGCCACTGTGGGCCTGGGGCGGTGACCCTCTCGGGCTCATGCGTGCCGCAGGGTTGCAGGGTCGCCTGCTCGACCGCAAGTCCGGCCGTTGGCAGATCAAGACTGACGAGGCGTACCGCAACGGTCCTCCGAGCCTGGTCACCGTGCACCACCTGGCGGGTCCTCGGCAGGCTCGTCCTCAGTTCGGCCGGTTGGCGGGTTTGGCGGGTCCAGCGCTGGAGGTATCGCGGACGCCGGACGTGCAGCGGGCGTTGGAACGACGCGCCAAGCGGGCGGAGCGAACGCGGGATCCGGTCGACCTGTTCAGCCTGTTCCAGTTGCAGGCCACGGTCGCGAGCCGGTCGGAGTTGCCCTCTACAGCCGAGGAGATCCATGCCGGACTGGTCGACATGCGCTTGGAGGGTGACGGATCGGTCCGCGTGTTCGCGAACGCCGGGGTGCACGTGATTCAGCGCGCCGAGGAGTTGTCGCTTCGAGCGAGGCTGGCGAGTGTGCTCTTGCGGGTGGAGTACGACGACCAACTCCGCAGTGATGACGCGAGGGCTGTTGGTCATGCACGTCAAGCACTTCGTGCGGGAGGATTGATCTTTTCCTCGTCGGAGAAGTTGTACGACGGTATCAAGTTCTTGGATCCCTACGTCGTCGTACTCCGCGGATCCCTGAGCCCTGCGGTCTGGAGCCTTATGGCCACCCGTGACCTCGGGCCGCTCATGTTCAGTCTGGGACGACCGCTCGCCGGGACCAAGGGCGACGCCGCCGAGATGCTTCACCTGATGTCTGTGCCGGGAGCTACGGAACCCGTGCGGACGCCTGAGGTGAGCGCGACTGCCTGCTCGGAGGCTGTCGAGTGGTGGACCGCCCAGCTCAACGAGTTCTTCGGCGTGTTGACCGACCCTGCCGTGTTCTCTGATCGCACCGGCGCCTACGTGCCGGTGAAGCACACGCAAGCGCTGCTCACGGCCGAACAGCTGTTCCGCCGAGTGGTGTCGATCCAAGCATCGCACCGCGACGCGAACGCACGCCGTGTGCTGCTGTACTCCGTGCTCGACACTCTCAGCCGCTTAGTCGGCCGCGACATCGATACCCACAGCACGTTGTCGTTCGCGGAGAAGACGCTGGGGCACTTGAGGACCGTCATCCCACCCGCCGCAGCTGAAATCCTTCTGCCTGCCGCCGAGCGGGCTGTGAAGGCGCTCAAAGACGTGCAGAACGGTTTCTACATGCTGCGCCATTTTGGAGCCGACGAGTTGGAGATCGCGGACACCGCAGGTGTGACCAGGTTGACAAAGGAGAAGGCTGCGGCTGAGTACATCAAGCTGCTGCGCAATGCGACCCATGGCCACGGCACCAACAGGTCCGGGCGTGTCGCGCTTACCAACGCCCTTCTCGCCCACCACGATGGCTCGATCCCGGATGACCTTCCGCTCTTGGGCTACCTGTACCTCCTGGACGTGTTGGTTCGTCCTGATGTGGTCCGACGGACTCTCTACGCCAGCGGACGTCGGTGAAGACGGAATGTCGAAGCGTTGGGCGAGGTCGCCGAACGAGGCAGCGTCACCGAGAATCTGTAGGCCTGCAGACCGGATAGGTTGTCGACGGCAGCGGCCGTACGAGCACCACCGGCGGGTACTGCTTGTGCACGTCGGAGGTGTTGGGAACACCCACTCGCGCTTCCAACGTCATGATCTGGCGGTTGACCGGGTTGCGCAAACACCGGGTGCAGTAGGCGATAGTCGGCCGGCCTCCTGTCGCCTCGAAGCGCGTGTAGGACAACAGGCAGCGCGGGGACCGGCGGGCGCAGTTGTCGGGCCAGTTCGAGTACCTGTCGAAGGAAGGGCTGGGTCAGTTGCGGAACATGGACCGCAGTGTTTCGGGGTCTTCGTCCGAGAGGTATCGGAAACTTTGCGGTGGTTGGAACTTGGCTCCGCGTCGGAGTGCGGAGAGCGTGTGGGGTTCGGCCAGTCGATGCGGTGAGGCCACGGTGATCGCGGTGGCTAGGTTGGCGCCTTCGAGGTAGGCGTCGTATTCGGATCGGGTGAGGCCGAGGCTGCGCTTGTGGCGTCGCCAGATCCTGTCGGGTGTGTCGGTGTCGCGTTCGACCAGGACGGCGGTGCCGAGCACGGCCATGACGGGGGTGCTGGCGTAGAGGACGAGGCCGGTGCCGTCCGGGGCGGAGAGGCGGGTTCGGCGCAGTTCGACGGTTTTGGTGCCGTCGAGGATGGCTTCGGCGAACCTGGGCCGCAGCGACAACAGGAGTGGGCGCAGGCTTGGCGCCCACACGCTGGGTTCGGCCGCAGTCGCTGTCACGAGCAGTGACCTTAGTGGTACCGGGGGTGGAATCGACGTAGGCTGCGGTTGTGTGTTGATCACGGTGGCTGATGTGTCGGTTGATCAGGTGTTTTCGGACCTGTTGCCCATCGCGTAGATCGCCGCGAAGGTGGCCTGTGGCATTCGGACCGGCGCTTGGATCCGCTTGGGGTTGTCCGGATGGGTGCGTAGCTTCATGTACTCGTCCCAGTACACCGGACGATGGAACATCTCCGTGTAGGACAGGCGAAGCGCCTGCGCCTGCTGCTGCCTATCGGCGACTTTTCGGACGTCGTCGAGTGTGAAGACGCCGTAGTGGGCGAGCTTCGCGTAGAGGTCTTCGGGGCTGCCCGTCTCGATCGCGTCGAGCAGGGAGGTGCCGATGAACCGCCCTTGCCCGTTCATCGGATGCTTGGTCAGGTACCAGAGGATCCGCCCTGGCGCTTTGAGGGTGCTGGGACGGCCGGTGCGGTAGTAGACGTGCTCCCGACCCAGTGCCAGGGTGGTGGACCTCGGGGTGAGCGTCTGGGGCTCGCCGAACAGTTCGGCGCTCCACCGGGGCTGGATGGCGACCGCATAGTGAGGCAGGGCGCTGTCGGTGATCTTCGCCGGCCACCAGGTTCGCTCGTACTGCGCCGCGGCGTCCGCGGGCAGGCTGGGGGAGAGGAGCGCGGCGGCGTCGAGGTTGGCCAGGCCCCGGGCGGAGGTGACGGTCGCGCTGACGTCGAGCCCCGAGCCCGCCGTGTCGATCACCCAGGCATACCACGCGTCATGGACGTGTTGGTACGACTCGTGGCTTGCCGCGCGAGCCGCCAGGGGCGAGAGGTAGGGATCGTCGATCCGCACCACTTTCGCACCCTCCGCGCGGGCGGTCAGCCGCAACGTCCAGAGCAGGTGACGCGCGATCGTGTCCGCGTCGCCGTGGTCGGCGATCCGCAGCAACGGCGTCCGAAGGACCTGCCCGTCCATGATAGAGGCGTAGCACCCGACCGGCGTCCCGCTCGTGTCGCGGATGATCGAGTGCGAGCGGGGGAGCTGGGCGAGGCGTTGCAGGCGTGTCTTGAGATCCTGTTTGGTCTCGCCGCCCGGCCGGTCGAGGAACGTGAGCAGGATCGACTCGGAGTCGGAGTCCGCCAGTTCGGTGCTGAACCGGCTGCCGGCGAGCACACGCGGTCGGTACGCGGCAGCGTCGGTGAGTTCGTCGAGGTGGATCACGAGGTGGTCCGGGTCGATCACTCGGAGCCCGGACAGTTCGGGGTCGGTGTTCATCTCCAGCAGAAGCGGAACGATGGTGGTGCGCAGGCGCTCGTCCCAGGTGAGGAACACCTTGACACCCGCAGCAGCGGTCTCGGCGATCTGCCACAGGTCCCCGAGGTCCTGTTGGGTGGGCGCGTGGTTCTTGAACTTCGCGTTCACCGCTTCGGACAACGTGTTGTACAGCTGCTCGGCCTTCGACGGGAAGCCGTGCGGTCGCCGGTAGCGCGCCGCCGCGTCGAGGAGCCTTCGGCGAAGCTCTGCGGGGTGGCGTTCGATGTCGCGTTCGAGGCCGTGCGGTACCACTTTCTCGATGCGGTCGGCGACATCCGGGGCGAGCAACACCTGCGAGCGTTCGGCCTGCGCATGACTTTTTCTGGTGTGCAGGTCCATCAGGATGTTGGTGTCGATCGCGACCGTCAGCACCGTGGGCTCGTCTACCGGCGTGAACAGGTTCGGATGGCCGTGGTCGCGCCACCAGACTGTCATCGGCGCGTTGTCGTCGCCGCGCCCTCGGGCGCGCCCCAGTTGGCTGAAGCCGAGCCCACGCCAGACACGCTGGATGTCGGCGTAGTCGTCGCGGCACTTGGCTCGCAGACCCTGTCTCCACGGGTACCGTTTGCTGACAGCGTCTACGAGGTGATGCGCCACTCCGGAACGCCGATGCTCGCGCGCAACGCACAGGTGGGTCAGCACGACCTCGTTGCGAGGCAACCGGAATAGCGCGTAGCCGACCAACTCGCCATTGCTTCGAGCGGACAGGACGTGTCCCCTGGCGGCTGCCTCGTGGTAGGCCGCCCGCGGAAGCAGCCCGAGCGTCTTGCGGGATTTGTTGCCCAATTCGACCAAGTGTTCGATTGTGACGGTATCGCTACCCGAAACGACGTCGATGACAACGTTCGCGGACGCAAGGACCATTGCTGGAGTTTGAACTCAGGGGCCCGTTCTGCACGAGGAAGTGCTCGATGTTCACCTGGGTGGACGCATCGCCCCGTCACTCGACTCTTCGGAACGGGGTGGATCTCCTGCGATCGGGTTGTCACCCGATCGGCCTGTCCAGTTCTGGTTACGAGCTGGTGCCCACGGAGAACGAGATCAACCGATGGCTCGACTTCGTCGAGACTCTTCTGCTTCCTGGCGCCCAAGTGGAAGCTCGCGGCGAGGAGTTCAGTCCCACCGCTGGTACGGGAACCAGGGCACCGCGGCCTGATTCGCACTGGGCGACAAACTGCGCCCGAAGGACACGACCTGCTGAAGCAGATCGGTGCGGCCTGCCCGGAGATGACCGCACTCGCCAGCCTGGTGCGCGGCATCGCCGTCCTGCTGACACCGGCTACGGACAACGACGTGAAACCTACCGAGTGGATCGCGCCGTCGACCGACCGCACCTGCGCACTCTCACCAACGGTCTCGCGATCGACTGGTCCGCTGTGCACGCCGCCTTCGCCCTGCCCTACCACAACGGCCGCACCGAGTGCGGCAACACCCGCACCAAGACGATCATGAGGCAGATGCACGGTTGCGCCGGATTCGAACTCTTCTGCCACCGCATCCTCCTGCCCTGACAGATGCTCAACGTCACCATCGACTACGGGCCAGCCACTCGTTTGACAGACCCGCGGACCATGACCTCTTCGACGGTGGCCAGTGCTGTCGTGAGATCTGCTTGCAGCGTGGCCGGAAGCGTGCTGCGGCCCAGGGCACAGGCGTCGACCAGCTCGGTCAGCTCGCGTGTTTGGTTGTCGGTGAGGAGTTCGCGGCAGCCGCTGTGGGCGAGTAGGTCGCGGGCGGCGTATCCGTCTCGTGCGGTGGTGGCGTGGTCGATCAGGTCGGCAGCGATCGCGTGCGCCGGTGGATCGTCGACGGTGCCGATGGCGTCTACGAAGGACAAGCCCAGCCGCGTGCGGAAGACCGTCAAGCCGGGTGTGGAGGTGTCGAGGCGGTGGTACCGGTCCAGTAGCGTGGCCAGGTCGGTCATACCCGAGCCGTTGTGGCACTGGATGGTCAGGCACGCGGTCACGGCGTTCTCCCACGGTTCTCCTGGTGCTGTGTCGGCCAGAAGGGTGAGGGCACTGGTGGTGTCGCCTGAAACGGCGTGTGCGATGACTGCGATCTGACGCCCGTCGAGCATTCGACGTCCGATGCCCTTGTACTCGCTGAGCCGGGCGCGGGCGTCTGCCCAGCGTCCATCGGCAGCCAGAGCACGGCCGCCGGCGGCCAGCAGAACGGCCCACAACCAGCTGCGGATCTGCTGGTGGGTCTCGGCGGAGTCGGTGAGGTCAGCCGGGATCTCGACGCCGTCGATGGCGGCATCGGTGCGGGAGGAGACCGCAGTGAACAGGGTGTCCATCAGCGTGAAGGCGCGCTCGCCCTGGCCTTCGCGGATGTACAGGCGCGCGAGGTTGGTCATCGGTTCGAGGGCGAGGCGGGCTCCCTGCGCGCCCAGGGGATGGGCGCGCAGGGAGATGTTCACCTGCTGATGACACCACTGCCGGGCCAGGTCGGGCAGGCCGCAGTCGGAGGCGATGAGCGCCGCCTGGTTGTGCACCGCGGACGCCTCCGTGCGGTCGCTGGTGCGTTCGGCCTCGCGGGCGCGGTCGCACAGTTCGGCCACGCGACGTGGCAAGGGGATGCAGGCCAGGCGTGTCCGGGCGACGAGGGGAAAGCGGCGAGCGAACTGGCCGGTGGGGTCCATTCGTCACTCCCAGGTGATGGTCATGGGGTTGTGGGGGCGTTCCAGGACCGCGCGGCGGGCGTCCGCGTCGGTCCGGGGCGGCGCGTCGGGGATGCCGAAGCGGACGGTGCGGGAGCGGAACCGCTGGTCCCAGGTGGTGATCTCGGTCGCGACGTGTTCGGCGAGTTCCTGTCCGCCGGTGCCGTGTCCGATGACGCCGACCTCGTAGCGCCGGCCGCCGTCGGAGCCGGGTTCGGCGGGGCGGATGGTGAGGTAGGCGAGGCTGCCGTCGGCGGTGGTGGTGGCCATCGCCACCGTGGGGAACATCGGCTTGACTAGGCCGCTGTCCTTGACGGTGGGGGCGACCTCCATGCGCATGAGGGGGTTGGGCAGGTGGCAGGCCAGGTACAGGTCCAGCCACTCGAACGATTCCATCGGGACGAAGTGCACGCCGGTCCACACCTCCTGGCCGGTGGTGTCGAAGACTCCGGCGAGGGTGTCCGGGTCGGTGGCGTGGTTGTTGTCCTTGTGGGTTTGTAGCGTCACCTCGCCGGTCCCGGTGAGGTCGAGGACGCGGCGGGCGTCGTCGCCGAGGCCGCGCAGGGGCATGAAGATCGCCATTTCGCTGCCCAGGCTGCTCCAGCCGTCCTGGTCGCGTTCGAAGACGATGCTGCGCGAGGCGGCACCGGCCAGGCGCACGGGGGCGACCAGGCGCCCGCCGGGCGCGAGTTGCCCCAGCCAGGCGGTGGGGATCTCGTGGGCGCCGACGGTGGCGATGACGCGGTCGAAGGGCGCGTTTTCGGGGTGGCCGAGCGCGCCGTCGGCGACGACCGCCTCGACGTTGTCGATACCGGCGGCGGCGAGGTGGTCGCGGGCGCCGGTGACGAGGTCGTCGTCGATGTCGATGGTGGTGACGTGCCCGGTCGGGCCGGTGAGGGTGGCCATCAGGGCGGCGTTGTAGCCGGTGGCCGCGCCGAGTTCGAGCAGCCGCTCGCCGGGCTGGATACCGAGCTGTTCGAGCATCATGGCGACGATCTTGGGTTGTGACGCGGCGCTGATGCGGGTGCCGTCTCCCTCGTGCTTGGTGTATACGGGTTCGTCGGCGTACGCCTCGGTCAGCGGGAGGCCCGGAAGGAACAGGTGGCGGGGCACCTGACGGAAGGCGGCCTCGACGGACGCGGTGCGGACGGTGCCGTCCTTGACGAGGCGGTCGGCGAGTTCGGCGCGAAGCTCGTCGGTGGAGTCGGTGGAGGCGTCACTCACAGTAGCCGTCATTGCGGGAACCCTAACGTTGTCGGAGGTGGTCCCGGCTGGTGCCTGCCGGGTAGGCGTGCTGTGGAAAACGGCGTCGACGCCGAGCGCGGCGAGGGTGGCCTGATCGGGTCCGGAGAGTCCAGCGCGGTTGGCGTGGAAGATGAAGTGGTGCGCCAGGACCGCGCGCAGGCCCCGTTCCAGGCGACCTTCGCGGGCGAGCGCGGCGAGACGATGCCCGGCTGTGTCGAACGCCGCCCACCACGTCTCGGGCACGAGCTCGGGCAGGCCTCGGGCGTTGGCGGTCATCAGTCGCCGCACGGCTCGGCTCAGTTCCTCGGTGCGCTGGGCGCTGGTGTGGTGGGCGTGGGTGGCCGGTCGTAGGGCGGTCACCTTGGCCCAGACGTCGCCCTGCTCGAACCAGTCCAACCCGGCGGCGCGGAGCATGGCACTGAAGAGCAGGACCGTGGTTTCCCGCTTCCCCAAGGCCGGGGCGGAGCCCGCGCCGTTGGCACGGATGAGGCAGTGTCGGCTGTCGTGGTGGAACAGCGTGTGGGCGACGTCCATCCCGGCAGGACCGCCGAAGGCGAGGATCTCGGGTTCGTAGATGCCGTGAGTCCAGCTCGCGACCTGCCCGCGGTCCACCAGGTCGGACAGCAGGGTGTCGACCACCGTGGTGTCGGGGTTTGCCGGTCGGTAACGCAGCCGCCAAGCGGGGGTCTTGCGGAGGTACCACCACGAGTGCAGCTCGCCGTCCTGCTGGGCTTGGTCCAGCGCGGGTGCGAGCACGTTCGCGGCGACGTGCTCGGCGGTGGGTGGGTTGGCGAACTCGACCAGGTAGTGATGCCAGTGGCTGTCTGGCGGCATCGGCTCGGGGTCTCCTCTCGATCGGGTCAGGTGATCAGCAGGCAGGTGGCCCAGCCCGTCGCGGGCTTAGTCACCGCTGCGAGGACGGCCAGCCCTACCCCTGAGGCGCCCTCCAGCAGACCGGGGTTGTCGGTGACGGGCTGGGCAATCGCGCGCATGAGCAGTTCGGTGGCCAGCGCGCGGAGTCGGGCCGCGACAGGTTCGTCGGCGTCGCTGGCGGCGCGAGTGGCGATGCGGGCGAGCCCGGCATAGCCGTGGCACAGCGAGGCATCGCCGATCAGCGCATCCTGCGTCGGGTCGGTCAGGGCACTGACCAAAGCATCTTCGGCGACACGGCGGCGAGCGGCGTCACCGACGGCCAGGGCGGCGAGGTGCAGGGAGCGTGCGATGCCCGCCGTCCCGTAGCACCAACTCGGGCGGCGGTTCGCCCCGCTGTGTTGAACTCTCGCAGGTCTGGAGCCGAGTTCGTCTCGGGTGATCAGGTAAGGCCAGCGGTACCCCGTGGCGGTGTCGATGCGCCAGGAGTCCAGCCACGCGCAGATCGTCTCGATCGCCTCGCGCTGCCCTGCCACGACGACTCCTCGATGGAGGCTCTGGGACAGCAGTGCCAGCGGTCCGCAGACGCCGTGGGCGAGCCCGAAGTTGCCGTGGCCGCCGGGGAAGTCGTCCTCGTCGCGACCGGTGGGTCCGGTGGGAGCCCACCATCCCGGCACCGTGCCCTCGTCGTTGGTGACCGGTTGCGTGAGCCGCACCAGGTAGTCCAGTACTGCCCGTAGGGCGGTGCCGCCGGGGTCGTGGTGCAGAAGGTAAGCCCCGACACCGGCCAATCCACGGATCCCGTCGAACTCGGCCATCAACGGCAGCATCCCGGCATCCATGCGGCTGTGCGCCGTATCGACGCGATCGTGGACATCTGCAGCGATCTTCCGGGTCAACGGCGTGAGTGCGGATCGATACGTGCCGGGGCGGACAGCGGCACCGGCCGCGAGGGCATGTGCGACGGCCGGGGCACCGTAGAACAGCCCCGTGCTCGCTCCGGTGGTGACCGGCTTCCCGGCGGCCACGGTCAGCCAGTCGTGGGCGCGGCGGAACGGCCGCAGCTCGGCTGCCGCCAGCTCGATGTGCAGCAGGGCGATGCCGGGGGCACCGTGTGCGAGGGATTGATGCCACCACGCCTGATCAGTGGGAAGGTCGGCGGCGTCGGGCTGGGCGTACCGGTCTGCGATTTCGACCGCGAACTCCATTGTGGTGTCCACGGCGAGGTCCGGGCTCATCGCGGCTCTCCTGTACGGGTGGTGAACGTCAGTGCCGCGACCCTGGCCAGGTACATGCACACCGCCTTGTCCTCGGCCTCGATGCCGCAGGCCCGCAGGAAGTGGGTGTGCAGCAACGAGCCCAGGGCGGCGTCCGGGTCGACACCGTCGGTGTCGGATGCGGCGAAGTGGGACCGGTAGGCGACCAGCGCCTGGGCCCGTGCCGCCCACGCCGCCACGATCGCCGCCCCACCCGGTGCGCCGCGTAGCGCCCGGAAGTCCTGGCGAGGGTCGGCCAGGCGCTGTGCCTCGGCAAAGACCGGTCGCGGGACCGTGGTGGGCGGCTTCGCCGGGACGTGGTCGATCAGCCACCGCATACCGGCGTCGACCTGCCTGGTGAACGCGACGGTGATCGCCGCGAAGTTCGCGGCGGCCAGGACATGGTGGTGCGGGCGCGCGGGCTGGGCGAGCTGGATGAGCACGGCGCGGGAGTCGGCGGTGAACACGGCCTCGGCGGCGGCCAGCGCCGCGCCCGAACCCCAGCGGCCGGTCTCCGGATAGGAAGTCGCGAAGGCGACCTCGCGCAGCAGGCCCTGCCGGCGCAGCCGGTCGGTCCAGGCGCTGATCCGGCCGGCGGCCTCGCCGAACGTCGCCGGTTCGGAGTTGGGCAGTGCGATCCGCAGCCGCAGGTAGTGCTCGCTGCCTTCCCGGAACCGCAGGAACCACCACTGCGGCTGGTCGCGGCCCCATTCAGCGAGCAGCGCGGGCAGGTGCTCGGCGAGCACGGTGTCCTGGCGCTGTGGGGCACCGTAGAGCTTGGCGAACAGCAGTGGGGACGCGCCAGGGGGCAGGCCGTGTTCGCGGGGCCGGACGATGCGTCGGGGCATCGGGAGTGGCGGTCGCGTCGTGGTCTGCGGCTGGCGGGCGGCCAGGGGCACGACGATCTCGTGGGCCCGGCCGTCGAACCATCCGGCGGCGTCCTCGGCGGGGCCTTCCTCCAGCACCGCGTGCGGGTTGGCGTTCAGGTGTTCGCGCAGAAGTACGCGGTGCACGTCCTGGTCGAGGTCCAGCGGCAGCCGCCAGTCCCCATCCACCAGGAGCACACGCCGCGGCAGGCGCCGACGGGTGCGCCAGTCGGCCAGTGCGGTGCCCCAGGTCGTCCAGTCGGTGTTCCGGCCGGGCAGGTCGCCGGCGGCGAGCCGCCACCGCGCCGCAGACAGCACCACGCGACCGGACCGCAGCCGGGGAAGAAACGGCAGTGTGGCCGCCGCGCCCCAATCGAAGTCGGTGACCTGCGCGCAGTGGGCGCGGGTGAGTTCGATCAGGAAACGGGCCAGCGGCGGGGTGTGCTTGCGGAGGTTGAGTGCGTGCGTTCCCCACGCCTCCACCCTCGCGCCGAGACCGGGGGCGGTGAGGTACAGGCGCTCGCTGTCGCAACTGAGGGCCAGGTCGTCGGCCGTCAACACCTCGGGCGAGGCGGTCACGCGGTATTCGGCGAGGCTGATCACGGTCGGCAGAACGCGGACGGTCCGGGTGACGTGTGCGGTGGCGGGGTCCAGCGGCGGGAACGACAGCTGCGCGGACAGCACACCGTCCGCGCACGGCGAGCCGAGGAGCGGTGCGGTCAACACCTGGCGATCGTGTTGGTCGAGCAGGTGCAGGAAGCGGCCGACGACGACTCCGGCGGACCGGGAGACCGACGTGACCGTGAGCCCGAACTCCCCGTCCTTTAGGGCGGCCAGGCTGGGAGAGTCGATGCGGGCACACAGATCCAGATGGGCGGGCAGTCGCACCGGGCGAGTAGCTGCTTGGTCCAACTCGGCGATCAACGCCTCGTGGAGGAGCACTTCGTGCCGCCCGTCCAACGCTGCAACTTGCGCCAACGCCAGCAGCCTCTCGTCGCGGGCTGTGCGCTGTGGGCGGGAATCAGGCCGGGAGGTGCCGGGGTAGCCGTCGGGCCAGCCGATACCGCTGTCCGCGACGACCTCCAGCAGCGGCACCTGCGCGCCGGTACCGAACCGCTGATAGAAGCGCCGGTGGTAGTCCGCCCAGACCGCTGTGCCGTCGGGGTGAGGCGTCAAGCGTGCCAGCAACAGCGCGGCGCGCTCGGCTTCGCGAGCGACCGCCTGGGTGAGCACGACGTCCGCATCCAGCCGCAGGTCGACTGCGACGGGGTGTCGTCGTGAAGGAGCCAGATACTTCATTCGGCCGGCGGCCGCGGCACGCAGCGTGCGGCGGGCGTCCGCGAGGCCGTGTTGGTGCCGCTGCAACAGCACGTCGATCTCGTTCAGCGCCGTGGACTGCTCGGCGGCGGCCTCGCCGACCGCCTTCAGCTCCCGCAGCAGGTGCCCCAAGGCATACGGCTCGGTACTGGGCGCGTGGAGGCTGGTGATGAGCGCTTGGTGATTGACCAGCGTGGTGAGCAGGCCGGCCACGTTGCCGTCGGAGGCGTGAGGGAACTTGGTCTGGATCTTCGTGCGCAAGTCTTCGAAGCGAATCGGTTCCCGTGCGGCATCCACCGCCGCACGCACCGGGCCGGTGTAGCGGAGCGCGACCTCGACCGCACCGGTACCCAGGTTGTTCGTGTTCGGTTGGTACGGCAGGACAAGACGCTCGCCCCGTACCATCAGCGTGCTGTTGGCGACTACGAGCAATCGCCCCAGGATTGCGGGCTGACCTTCAAGTCGAACGATGACCTGGGCCAGCCATCCGGCTTCGGCCCCGGCCACAACCCGATGAGCGCCACCCCAGCGGTGCGACGGGCGCGAGGCGAACCGGGCCACGGCCACCCCGGCGAACAAGCCGTTGGGAGTCGGACGGCCAATCAGCCGCGCTACGTAGCGCATCACGGACAGAGCCGCGCGCCGCGCCTCACGCTCGCCGGGGACCTCTGCGGCAAGTAGGCCCTGGAGGCGCTCCGCCAGCACGGGACTGGCATGGCTGATGGCGTCGCGAGCCGCTTCGATTCCCCACACCTGGCGTAGCCAGTCGACCCACCCGGCTACAGCGTCGGATCCTGTCGTTGCCAGCGCGGGCCACGGCGGGAGTTGCAGGTCACCTCCGGCGACGGCTCGAACCAACGCACCACCTGCGGCTTGGAAGCCGATGCGGTTGGGCAGGACCGATGTCACCGGGCACCTTTCGGAAAGCGACGGGCCGAGATCGGACGCCAGCCCACGCAGGCGGGCGTCCGATCGCTGCTGATGATCAGGCGGCAGTGATGCAGGTCGACTTTTCGCATGTCGTGCCGCATCCGTCATCCGTCATGTTGATCAAATGCGCAGGGTCCACCACCTCGACCAGCGTGATGTCGAGGTCGAACTCCGAGTCCGCCTCGACCCCCGCGGCTCCCGCGGCCCGCGCGATCGGCGCTGAAGCCAACCGCTCCATCTGAACCGTCACAGATCCTCCTTCGTTTGTTGCACGTCCCGAGACCTCGCGTGTCGGCTACGACTTGTCCGCCCGATTGGGCGGACGAGCCAGCCTGAACGCGGTGCATCGAACGCCCACCGGCATGTCCGCGAACGGGAATTCCCCATGGAAGTGCAGGGAGGTTTCGCTCCGCGCGCATCTCCAGCGGCGCGTTCTGGTGAACGGCGCTTCCAGGTACTCGGGCTGCGGCCGGAGGCGGCAGTTCGCCCGGAACGCAGCGACCTCAGTCAACTACTGGTGCTCAACGACAACCAGAGCGGACGCGGGGCGGCAATGAGGCGGAAGCGAGGCGTCACTATCGTTGAACTGCGAAAAGTTCTCTTGTGGGGTAGTAACCCGAACAGGCACAGCTCACCGAGCGGGTGATCAGCCTTGACTTGCGGTTGGTTGTCATGGCAACGGAACGACGGTGAGGACCGCAATGCCCGGATCGCCGTGTTCGCACGGGGCCGGGATGCCGATTCGGCGTTACCCTGCGGCTCGTAGGGGTGTTTCCGGGCTACTGCGCGTCTCGCAAGCCTGTTGCGGATGGGGCGACGGGCCGGTCTCGGCGGAGAGCCAGTGGACAGCGGGGGCGAGTGTTGAAAGCAGTGTCGCGGCCTGCGGGGTGAGTTCGTAGACGGTGGACTTCGGGAATCGGGCGGGTTCCTCGTGTCGGGTGACGAGGTTCTTGTCCTCCATGCGGCGCAGGGTTCTGCCGAGGATGCTGTCGTGCAGCCAGCGGTCGGTGTCTGGTTGTCCGAGGGTGGTGTCGTGGATGGTGGAGAGGATTTCGGTGAAGTGTCGGGGGCCGTTGGCGAGTGCGGCGAGGATGGCCGGTACCCATTCGCCTTTGAGCAGGTGGATCACTTCGTACAGGCCCTGCCAGTAGGACGGCTCCTGCGTTGCTACGACCGATGTGGTTGACGGTTGTCCGTCCGGGGCGTCGGCTTGCGACGGCGTGGTGGGTGTGAGGCGGGACGTGTGGTGGTGGTCGGGATCAAAGGGCCGGCCCGCTGTCCGGATGGTGGCGCGGCCGGCGCGTTTGGCGTCCCGCAAGGCGGTGTCGGCGTCGAGCAGCATGGACTCCGGGTTGTCTCCGCTCGGCCGGTCGACGGCGATGCCGATGGACGCGGTCAGGCTGTGGAGGGCGGCCGTCGCGCCGGGAGCGGTCTTGACGTCGAGGCAGATGGCCGAGACGCCCGTGCTGATCCGTCGCGCGACAGCGAGTGCTTGGTCGATGTCGGCGCCGGGGAGCAGGACGATGAACTCGTCGCCGCCGAATCGCCCGACGAGGTCGGCCTCCCTGACGGCGGTACGCAGCACGTGTGCGGTCGCGCGTAGGACGGCGTCGCCGGCCGGGTGGCCGATGTCGTCGTTGATGTGTTTGAAGTGGTCGAGGTCCACGATGAGCAGGGCGGCCGACTGGTGGTGGCGCCGGGCGTGATCCAGGACGTGCGGGGCGTGGAGGTCCCAGCCCCAGCGGTCCAGGAGGCCGGTCAACCGGTCCTTTGCCCAGCTTCCCTCGGGCTGTCCGCAGGTTCCACACCGTCGAGGCGGTGGTGGAGAGGGCCATGAGGTGGCTGGTGTCGGTGCTGTCGTCATCGCGATGCCCCCGAACTGCTTGTACTCGAACGCTGAAGTCCCTGTATCACTCTTCAGGGCGGTTGAAGCCGAGTACCGGCGACTCTAGGCTGGTAGGAGCAGTTCATCAACCGGTATGAACCCGATCGGGCGAACTGCTTCAATCCGGTACAAGGACCGGATGGAGGTAGGCGTTATGGACTACACGGCATGGCCGTCGTTCGCTGCGGTCTTGGACCGCCTGTGCACGATGCCGCGGTCCGCCACGGGCCGCCCGTACTCGAACGTGGAGCTCGGTCAGGCCATCGGCGTCACCCACAGTTACGTCGCACAGTTGCGCAAAGGGCTGCGCGAGCCCACGTTGGCGACGGTCCTGGCCGTGGCCGAGGCGTTGGACGTGCATCCCGCGTTCTTCGTCGGAGGCCGGCGGGATCGGACGGCAGATCTGCCGGGCCGGCCGTTCGCGGTCAAGCTGAACCGCCTGTTCACCCTTGTGCACCCGCCGGGCCAGGGTGAGATGACGCCCGAAGCCGTCGCCGCGGCGGTGCGCCGGCGAGCGGAGGAGTCGGGCGACACAGGGTGGACGATCGCGCCGAACACCATCCGCGATCTGCGCAGCGGCAAGAACTCCAACCCCAAGCTCAAGCACGTGGTGGCGCTCGCGATGGCTTTCGGTGCGGAGCCTGCGTACTTCTTCGACGAGGAGCTGGCCGCGCAGGTCGAGGAGCAGTTGGAGACCCATCGGGTGATGGACAGCCTGGGGGTCAACGAGGTCATCCTGAGGGCTACCGCGACATCGCCGTCGTCGGAGGTTCGCACGAAGGCGTTGCTGGCGTTGGTCCGCGCGTTGCGGCCCGAGGTCGAGCACGAGGAAGTGCGGCGCCTCCTGGAACGGCCCGACCATGAGCCGCCGGTTCTCGACGACGCCGGACCCGAGGTGATCGATGATGAAGCGGCCGACTGATGCCCGTGTACGCGCTGTGGCGCCGCACGAGGACACCCGGAGGTGGCGGTGGTGACGCGATGAAAACGCGGCAACTGCGGGCCTTGCGCGACGAGCTGATCAGCGACATGGATCTCGCGCCGTCGGCGACAACCGAGACGGTGTGCGTCCGGTTGTGCGAGGTCATGGCGCAACGGATGCAGCGGGAGATCCGGCTGCGCTTCGACGACCTCGGGGCCGGGCTCAGCGGTCTGTGGGCCGTCACCGACGACGACGTCCACGTCATCGTCGTGACCACCGCCCGCAGCTGGGTGCACCGACTGCTGATCCTGTTGCACGAGATCGGCCACATGCTCTGCGGCCACCGGCCGATGCAGCTCGACGCAGACGAAGCCCGCGCCCTGTTCTACCCGAACCTGTCGCCGACCATGCTGCGCATGATCGCCGGCCGCACCACCCTGTCCCGTGCGGAGGAACGCGAGGCCGACCAGGTCGCTGGCGCGCTCACCCAAGGCTTGATCGACTGGACCCGCCGGCAGGAGGCCCGACCGTTCGAACCCGGCCGGGACGATCCGGCCGTCCGCGCCTGGTACACCCTGGGCTACACGCCACCGCGAGGCCACAGTGGCTGACCTGATCTTCCTTCCCGCGGCGGTCGGGATCGCGCTGCTGGGCCTGTACAAGTACCGCGCCCTGCGCCACGCCCCTGCTGAACGCAAGGCCACGATCCGCACGGTGTGCCTGTCCTGCGTGTTCGCCGCGCCGTCGGTACTGCTTGGCGCACCCACCGTCGGCATCGCCCTGGATCGCGTCACCGGAGTCAACAGCCTGTCCGTGCTCCTGGGCTTCGCCTTCGCGCTGGGGTTCGTGTGCTCGATCCAGGTCATGCTCGTCTACTGGTCGCACCCGCCCGCGCGAGCGTGGCGGACATCGCGATGGCTCGTACTGACCTACAGCGCGATCGTGGCCGCGATCTTCGTCCTGTTCGCCCTCGGACAGCGCCCCGAGGAACACCATCACGACTTCGCCGCCGCCTACGCCACCGCGCCCTACCTCGCACCGCTGCTGATCCTGCACTTCCTGGCCTACGTGGTCGGCCTGGCCAACGTGGTCCGCCTGTGCTGGCGGTGGTCCCTCGACCCCCGCACCGGCGATCGTCCCTGGCTGCGCCGCGGACTGCGCATCACCGCGATCGGCATCCTGTTCCCGGTCGCCTACGGCAGCATCACCCTCGTCGCCGTCATCGGCAGCTGGTTCGGCGCCGAACTGGACGTCTGGAGCAGTCAGGTCGCGCCCGCGGTCGCGATTCTCGGCGTGCCGTTGGTGATCGTCGGCAACTGCATCGCCGCCTGGGGGACGGGCCTGACATTGCTGTGGGACCGGATCACCCACTTCACCGGCGATCTCCGCGACTACCGCAGGCTGGCGGTGCTGTGGCGGGCGCTGCGCTGCGTCGAGCCGGAGATGGTGCACGAACCCGCGTCGTTGGCCAACCGGATAAGCCCGCGTTCCCGTCTGTTCTGGCGCGTCATCGAGATCAACGACTGGCTGCACCAGCTACCCGCCTACCGTGATCCCGACGTGGCGACAGCCGCACGTGCGCACGCGAACCAGGCACGGTTGGGCGAACAGGAAACCCTTGCGCTGGTGGAAGCCGCACAGCTCAAGGCCGCACTGCGAGCCCGAGCCCAGGGCAGCAGGACGAAGGTCACCGCCGGCGCCCACCATCCCGACACAGCGGCCGACGCCGGGCTCGCCTTCGCCGGTGAACGCCAACGACTGGTCCTCATCGCCCGCGCCTTCAACAATCCCTTGAGCAACGCGGTTCTCGACGACACCGGCCGCACCGGCTAGCCCACCGATCGTGCCGCCGCGTGCGGTCACCCTCCGGAAAGGACACTTCCATTGCCCACCGGACATCGCACACGTGCCGTCGTCCTGGGCGGTGGACTGGCTGGCACGCTCGCCGCCTCCGTGCTGGCCCGTCACACCGACTCGGTCACCATCGTCGAACGCGACCGTCTGCCCGACGGCCCCGCGGACCGCAAGGGCACACCACAAGCGCGGCACACCCATGTCCTGGTCTCCGGCGGTGCCCGCGCGCTCGATCAACTCCTGCCCGGCACCACCCAGGCGTTACTCGACCACGGCGCCCAGTACATCGGCACGCCGAACCGACTGCTCGTCCTGATGTCGCGGGGTTGGTTGGGACGCTTCGAGGAGATGCAGTTCATCATCGGTTGCAGTCGTCCCTTGTTGGACTGGGTGATTCGTCGCCGTGTGTTCACTGAGGACCGCATCACCGTCCGGCAGGCCACCGACGCAGTCGGACTGCTCGGAGACGGCCACCGCGTCACCGGGGTCCGGGTGCGTGACCGGCAGACCGGCCGAACCAGCCACATCGAAGCCGACTTCGTCGTCGACGCAACAGGCCAGGGCTCCGACGCCGGCACCTGGCTCACTGACCTGGGACTGCCCGCACCTGCCGAACAACACATCGACCCGCAGGTCTTCTACAGCAGCCGCATCTACCAGGCACCGTCCACGGCCGGAGACGACTTCCCCGAAATCAACATCATGTCCGATCCGACCCGCACCGACTACGTCAAAGCCGGAGTGCTGGTCCCCATCGAGAACAGACAGTGGATCGTCACCCTCGTCGGCAGCCGCGACCACCAACCTCCCACCGACGAAACAGGCTTCGCCGGCTATGCCCGAAGCCTGCGCCACCCCGTCATCGCGGACCTCATCGACACCGCAAAACCTCTCACCCCGCCCCGCGGCTTCCGCATCCCAGGCAACCGACGCCGCCACTTCGACCTCGCCACCTGGCCTCAAGGCTTCGTCGTCCTCGGCGACGCCGCCTGCACCTTCAACCCCATCTACGGCCACGGCATGGCCATCGCCGCCCGCAGCGCCCTCGCGCTCGACACTGGCCTACGCCGTTACGGCCCGCACGATGACACCGGCCGGATCCAGCGCGACATCGTCCACACCGCCGACGTCGCATGGGACATGGCCACCCGCCAAGACCTCCGCTACCCCACCACCATCGGTCCCAGTCCCGGCGCACTGGCCCGTCTGCAACAACGCTTCCTCGACCGACTCGCCTGGGCTGCCACCGGCAGCCGCACCGTCGCTGCTGCGCAACTTGACGTCTACACCCTCTCTGAACCGCCCAGTCGACTGCTCGCACCGTCCGTCATCCTGGGCATCCTCCTCGGGCCACGCCAACCAGCCCGTACCGAGCCACCCCTTACCTCCGACGAACAACCCGCTCTACCGACTCCAAGCGACTGAGGGAGCAGCTCAGCGGGCCATCCCGACCGATGACTCTTCCAGCCACGGTGCGTGATGCGGAGGTGGGGTAACACCGATGATTCAGGATGCACCCCACGGGTAGAACTCGCTGTGGCGATCGAACGCCTCGTTCAGGTCCGCGTCCGAGGCACCGTCATCGATCAACACCGAGCAGACGTCCGCGATTCCAGCCACGTCCAGCACCGAGAACATGGCGTGGGCGACGGTGGCGTAGATGTGATTCGGTAGATCAGCGGGCAGCTTGAACCGCAGTTCGCGGTGATCCATGTGTCCCAAGCTTGGCCGTTGGCCAGTGGCCAAGCAATCCCCTGAAGGACTTCTGGTCACTGTCACGACGGGCGATGGTCTGGTGGGGGCGTCGCCGGGATCGCTTCCGACGTGTTGACTACTTCGAAGAGGTCTTCAAAGGTGACCGGGGTAAACGCGGCGAGGGCACCGGCGATGAACGCCGAGCCGGGTTGCAGCTCACCAGCCAGGACCCGACTTACGGTGGAGCGGTTCACGCCCATTGCCTTGGCGAGCGCATACTCCGAGCGGAATTTGGTGCGGCGCAGGAAGGTGAACACTCCCGTCCGGAGTCTGACCCGGTAAAGCATCGTCGTCATACCTCCGACATTGCCGCCTCGACGGAGGTGCCGCTGCGGTGCTTCACCGCGACGTTGCCGCGCACCGAGGCATGGGCGTTCCGTCGGGTTCCCGCCGTGCTCGCCGTGCGCGATGTGGTCGTCGGCCGGCGGGGGAAGGGCGGGATCCCCTCGACGGCCCGCCACGCGGCGTCGCAAGCGGAGCAGGTGGGCCAGCACCATTCTTCCCTCGTGGCTGGAGTGGCGGGGATGGTCAGTTTCTCGTCGCAGAGGGTGGTGGTCGTTTCGTTGTCCCGGGCCTCCGCGTTGACAGCATGCCGACGGCGGTCGTATGGCAGCCAGCGAAACGGGCGCAGGGGTGGCATCAGCGTGACTTCCGGTCGTAGGAATCGGCCCAGCGTGCGATCACGTCGTGGGATTTGGCAGCGGACAGGGCCAATGCGGCGAGGTGGCGCATCTTGGCCTGGTAGCGGGCCACCGCGCTCGGGTGGTCGTGGAACACAGTCGCAGCGTCGGTTTCGGTGTAGGCCAGAGGTTTGGTGGGCGGCGCGAAGGTGAGCAGCGCGGCGGAGCTCTGGAGGGCGGCGTGGGGCTGTGCCGTCATCGGGATGACACGCGGGGTGATGTGCGGCCATCCGCACATCAAGGTCAAGTGCAACAGTTGGTCGCGCATGACCTCCGGTCCTCCGGTCATCATGCGCAACGCTGCCTCGTGCGTATAGAGAACCGTGTCGGCGCCCGCAGCGCGGCGGCGCTGGATCTCCCGTCGGAAGACTCGGGCCTTGGCGAGGTCGCGGTCACCGGTGAGGGCGTATGCGTAGTCTTCGGTCTGGGCCAGAGCCGGGATGGCGAGGGGTTCGTAGGCGATGATCGATCGCGCCGCCTGTTCGTGCAGGGTCAAGGCAGCCAACGTGTCCGGGATACCGTTGTGCGGACGGAGAAAGCTTCCTGTGTCCGGTTCACTGGCAATGATCAGGATCCGGTCGCGGGTGGGTTTGTCCGCGCCGAGCCTGCCGATCAAGGTGCCGATTTCCCACGCGCTGGTGCCCCTGGTGCCGGTCTCCAGCTTGGAAAGCTTGCCGAGCGACCAACCCATGGCTTCCGCGACCGATCCGGACGACATCGCCGCCCGGTGCCGGGTTCGCCGCAGTTCTTCGCCGAGTTCACGGCTGTGAGCGGTGCTCAACCTCGGCGTGCCGGTGTCCTTCTCCGTCTTCTCGTCGGTCTGCATCGACATCCCTCGTGAGATTCGTGGTGGATGCGGCCGGTGCGGGGGCATGAGGGGTGCGCCCGCACCGGCCGCACATGTCCGGCCGGGTGTGCGGACCCGGTCGGTTGTCCGTGGATCGGGGTTCAGTGCTCGCAGCGGCCGCTATGTCGCATGTGAATGCTCTGGACAGATGTGGGTGTCATGCCGGCGTCGGCCACCAAGCGTTGCTTTCGGCGAAGGCACCGGTTCGCAGTAGGTTTGCGATCGCTGCGGGCCGCAGGTCGACGATGCCGAGGTCGGCATCGTCGACCCAGCGCAGTTCCCGTTCGGGGGCGGTAACTGAGGCAGGCTCGGCCAGAGTCACGTCGAAGAGCAGCGTCACTTCGTAGACCGACTGGCCGTCCGGGTGGGTCTGCACGCGATGCTCCACGGCGGCGCAGAAGTCCAGGCGGTCGATGCCGGTGTCGACGTGTTCACCGAGCGCCCGGCGCAGAGCGTCATCCACGGTTTCACCGGGGCGCACGACGGTGCCCGGCAGTTGGTACGACGAGCCGTGCCGGTCGCGGACAAGAAGGATGTGATCACCACGTCCAACAAGGCCGTATGCCGTGAGAAGTGGACCGAGGGCTGAGGCGACGTCGTGGTTCATGGTCTGCTTTCCGGTGGGGAACGGACTACCGCTTCCGGTCCACAGTGGACGCCGACTGACTACCGGATCGCGCCCAGGACCGGGTTCAGTCAACGATGGCCACCGGAACCACACCAGAGCGGCTATGGAACGCGGACGGGACGTTGATCGGGCGACGCGTACACCTACCTGCTCGTTTCAAGCCGATCCAGGAAGGGCACGTCAACCATTCGGGTATGCGGGTCCGCACGCCGTTACCGCGCTGCGCAGTTGACGAAGATGACTTTTCGCGGTGTTTTTCGCTACGGACTGTGATGGGTGCGGTTCGGATGCTGGACGTCGCTGCTGCATGTCGGAATGCCCGGGTCGGTGACAGTGGGTCTCACACCATTCATGGTGATCGACCTCGACCAGGGCGCGTAGAGGGCGAGAACGAGGCGGCAAAGAGGCGTCAAGCCTCTGACCTGCACAAATATCTTCTGCGGGGCATAGCCCGAACGGGTAGCGCTTGCCGAGTGGGTGATGGGACTTGACCTGTAGCCGGCTATCGTGGCAGTGACCGATGGTGAGGTGACGTTCATGGGTGACCGGCGGGAGAAGTTCGCGGCTCGGCGTGAGCTGATGGGGTTCACCCAGGAGACGCTCGCGGCTGTCGTCGGTGTGGAGTTCTCCACCGTGGGCCGATGGGAACGTGGTGATCTCACACCGCAGCCGTACCGGAGGCCGCGCATCGCGAAGGCGCTCGGCCTCACACTTGAAGAACTCGGTACGTTGCTCGCACCCCCGAGGCAGAACAGCGCTCCGCCCTCGATCGCCGCCACTGCCGCGACCACGGACGTTGAAGATCACGCAGGAGCACACCTCGCTCCCCGCACCGCCATCCCTGTCCAGTCGGCCCCTGCGGAGACAGACGACATGAACCGTCGCGACCTGCTGCGCCTGTTCAGCATGACCGGCACCTTGCTCGCATTGCCCGCACTCGAAACCGTCATCGACCCGGAGCGACTTGGTTCGGTTGGCCGACCTGGTGGACTGGATGTCGCGGCCGTCGCAGAGTTCGAGCAGATCAACAGCCACTTGTGGGGCGTGTACGCGCTTGCCTCAACCAAGAGCCAGGTACTGCCCTTGGTCCGAAGTCAGCTCGACGTCCTCTCCGAAGGCTTGCGCCGACCGCAGATGCCTGCCATCCGGCAGCGACTGTGCGGAGTCGCGGCCGACCTTTTCCAGCTCGCCGGCGAGATCTCGTTCGACAGCGACCGCTATACCGACGCCGCACACAGCTACACACTTGCCGCGACGGCAGCCAAGGAGGCAAGCGCGTTCGACCTCTGGTCGTGTGCCCTCACTCGGCACGCGTTCATCGCCGTCTACGAGCGCCAGTTCAAGGACGCCGCGCCGATGCTCGATCTGGCTGCCGACCTTGCTCGTCGGGGTGACCTCACGCTTTCGACCCGTCATTGGGTGGCAGCCGTGCAGGCCGAGACGTTCGCCGGTCTCGGGCAGTTCGATGCCTGCCGGCGCGCACTTGAAACCGCGGGCGAGGTCCAGCAGTTGCAAGGCCAGGTGCACAACGGCGGATGGCTGCGGTTCGACGGCTCCCGGCTGGCTGAGGAACGCGGCACTTGTTACGTGACGCTCGGCCGTCCCGAACTCGCCGAGACGGCTTTGACCGACGCCTTGGCCGGAGAGCTGACCGTCCGGCGGAAAGCAGCGGTGCTGACGGACCTGGCGATGGTCGGTGTGCACCGACGCGACCCCGACCAAGTTGCCACATACGCCGAGGCCGCACTCGCGACTGCCCGCCACACCGCGTCCGGTGTGGTCGTGCGCAAGCTGCGCGGCCTGCAACCCCATCTGGCCTCATTGCTCCACCACGAGCAGATCCAACGGCTCGACGTCGAGATCACCACCATGGTCGGCGATCACGCCGCCTGACGAAGGAGAACAAGTGCACGACGAACGAGGCCGCGTGTTCCGCGAAGCGTGGATCGCCGGCGTCACCGAACACTTCCCCGGCGAGCCCAAGCCGGGCTACATCACCCCATGGGCCGACACCCCGGCATGGGAGCGCGACGCCGCGACCGCCGTGTACGACCAGGTCTGCACCTTCCTCAAGGCGACCGACGGCGCCGCGACCAAACTCAGCCGCGATCAGAAGAGCAGGTTCGTTGCCCTGTGCTGGATCGGCCAGATCTTCAAGCACTTCCCCGAACCGAAGCCGTCCTACGTCGCCGACTGGGACGAGCTCCCCGACTGGCAGAAGGCAACGGACGCCGACATCTTCGAGCGCATCGAACGAGACATCTAGCCGGCGCACCACTGGAACAGCTTGATTCACAGAGCAATCGTGGTTCAACACTGAAAGTCCGTCGATAGAGTGAGTGGGGTTGGGGGACGTGGGCAGCAGGCGTGAAGCGTTCGTGGCCCGTCGTGAGGCGATGGGGTTCACTCAGGAAGGACTCGCAGCGGCCGTCGGTGTGGAGTTCTCCACGGTGGGCAGGTGGGAGCGGGGCACCCTGACCCCCATGCCGTCGCGTAGGCGCAAGATCGCGAAAGCGCTCGACATCTCGCTCGACGAATTGGACACCTTGCTCGGGCATCGGCCTGCTCAAGGCGTGCCGAGCCACCCAGTACAGAGCACGGCCCAAATGCCTTCGACACCACCCGCGACTACGGCGATCTGTCCGACAGGGCAGGCGTCTGGTTCCCTGGTGATGGAGGCGTACGACGCGACCGCGCGTGTCGATGTGGGCGCGAGCCCAGCCGAGTTTCTCCGACCGTTGACCTTGGACGTGCAGCCTCCGCGACGTATCGGCCGTAACGAGGTCGAGCAGGTGAAGTGGATGACGGGCACGCTGGCGGCCAGCGAGAACCTGTACGGCGGCGGTATGGCCGGTGACGCAGGAGTCGCACACCTGCGATGGGCCTGCCGCTTGCTGGACACGAAGGCCGCCGACGCAGTCCGCTCGGCGATGTTCGAGGCGGTCGGAAACCTGGCCGGCGTAGTTGCTTTCTCGGCCTTCGACGTCGGTGATCACGAAGCCGCAGCGCGCTGCTTCCGTTTCGGCCTGTGGTGTGCCGAGCAAGGCGGCTCGTGGGAACTCCGCGCCGCGACGTTGGCGGACATGGCTCGTCAAGCCATCTACGTGGGCAAGCTGGACGAAGCGCTGTCGTTGATCGAGTTCGCCCAGGTCCGGGCCGACCGGCTGACCGCCACAGCGAGGGCCATGATCGGCATCATCCGCGCCCGGTTGCTGGCTATTCTGGGCCGTCACGACGAGGCACGAGCCGAAGTGGACCGCGCGGACATGCACTTTGCCGAGCGCCAGGCGGCGACTGACCCGCCCTGGCTCTCGTACTACGACGAGGCCGAACACGCGGGCAGCAGCGCGCGTGCACTGACTCCACTTGCGGTGGCTCAGAAACGGCCTGGAGAGGCTGCTGAACGCCTCGCAACGGCGATCCGCTTGCACAGCGACGCCTACCCGCGCTCTCGGGCGTTCTCCCGCACACGGCTGGCCACGTTGCATATGACCATCGGCGACCCGAGGGAAGGCTTCCAGATAGGACACCAGGCAGTCGTCGAGGCAACTGTGCTGCACTCGCGTCGCATGGACGAGGAACTGCACAAGCTGGCGCGCGCGACTGAACGGCACCTGTCGATCCCAGAGGTCGCGGATCTCTCGCACTTTCTGGCATCGGCCACAAGCGATGTCTGATGTAGACGCCGGTACCGTCATGCCGTACGCAGGAGATGTCCGTGACGTACTGAGCGCAGCAGGGTTGAGAGCAGGCCTGCCAACCACGGAAGCCAAACTGATCCGGGACGGCACGAACGTCATCTACCGGATTCCTGGTGGTGTGGTTGCCCGCGTTGGACCTCCAGGGTCTCGTGTAGTCGCCGAGCGCCAGATCGGAGCATCGCGCTGGTTGGCTGATGCCGGTATCCCGGTCGTACGAGCCCTCGCCGGCATCGACCAGCCCACAGTTGTCGATGATCGTCCCGTCACCTGGTGGACGGAACTTCCCGAGCACCGGTACGCCACCCCCTCCGAACTGGGCAAAGTGCTCGCCCAACTGCACAGCTTGGCCGTGCCGGATTCGCCTCGGCTTCCCGTGGTCGACCCATTCGACGGCTTGGCCGATTCGATCCACCGCGGAACCGAACTGCTAGGCGTCGACCGAACATGGCTCCGTGATCTCCTGGAACGGCTGCGCGGCGAGTACACCGCACTGGCACCAGGACTGCCTCAGTGCGTCATCCACGGCGATGCGTGGCAGGGCAACGTCGTCGTCCCCGATCGAGGCCGCCCCGTGTTGTTGGACCTGGATCATCTTGGGATCGGGCCCCGTGAATGGGACCTGATCTCGCTGGCGGTCGACTACACGGACTTTTCACGGATCGAGCACTCCGACTACCAGGCCTTCGTGTCTGCATACGGCGGCTACGACATGACGACCTGGTCCGGCTACCGGACGCTGGCGACAATCAGGGAGCTCCGCTGGACAGCTTTCGTCCTGGGCAAGGCAGACGTCAACGAGAAGGCAGCGGACGAGGCTCGGCACCGAGTGGCCTGTTTGCGCGGCGAGATCACCCGTCCTTGGTCGTGGTCGGCCTTCTGAGGCTACGAGCGAGCACCGCGACGTCGCAATCGTTGTCGCGGAACGGTTTCCGTCGCTCGCGACCACGTCCACGCGAACTGGACAGCGGAGCCAATCACCGTCGCGTGCTCGGGTGCCGGTGCTCGAACTGGTAGACGGACATCATCACCACGCCCGTATGGAGGTGGTGCGGCGGACGGCACCGACCACGGCAGCCCACGACGGCAACTCCAAGTCGGCGTTGGGCTGCGCCAACCATCGCAGCTCGCTGACGGCAGGCCCGAAGGCGGGCAACACGATCGTGGACCCTGTCTCCTTCCACCCGACCTGCAACGAGACCAAGTGGGCGATGGTGGAGTCGCGCATCGGGGTGCGCGGCTGGGTCAGGAAGATCCAGTCGTCCGGCCTGCCGGGCACGACGATGATCGGCGCGCTCAGCATCGACCGGACGAGCTGGTGGTTGACCTCACCGCCGAAGCCAGCCCGCATGATCAGTGCGTCCACCGTGTCGCCCAGACGCAGTCGGACTTCGCCGACTGACGGGTCGATGGTGGTCGGCCAGCACAGGAGTTCCGTGTAGTACCGGGACAGCGCACTGACGTCGGCCGGTACACCCTGTTCCGTATCGGTTGTGGAGGAGGCGGTCACGGACGTGCTCCTTCTGGAGAAGTTGGTGCGGCGGAGTCGGAGTCCCACAGGAATGCTCCGGCCCCGCCGTGATCAAGGGCGCGTCATCGAAGGCGCTGGGATGGAACGGGGCTCCGACCCCACCCATGTGGTTTCGCTTTCTCGGATGAAGCCCAAGCCGTGGGTGCCGACGGTCTTCAGCGCATGTCGCTATATCGGTGACGGAGGCTGGTTCGGCTTGCGCCAGTGCCTGCCGACGCCGGGCTCGTCGGGACGCTGCCGCTGTCTGAAAGCGAGGTACAGCAGGCAGCTCATCAGCACCATGGCGGCGATTGCTGTGACGACCGAGCCCGGCGGCATCACGGGTTCCCACGTCGCAGTGCGGGCATCGCGGCGGAACCACGTATCGGGGTCGTGGTTCCGCCGCGACATGGCGGTGAAGCAGGGCGCGGAGCGACGGCTGGGGGAAGGCCATCGCTGTACTGCTTCACCGTGCTCGCCGTGCCGATCTCCCCGGAGTGGTGGGATCCACCGGGCGCGGGCGTGGCAGCCACCCTCATGGCCGTGGCGAAGACGGAGCGGAACTGCTCGGCCTCAGCATCGTCGAGTGCGGCAGCCTCACCTGCGGGCGCCACCACAACGACCTCCGAGCCGCGCACGAAGACCTTCAGACTCCGAGGGCGGCCGGCGAAATCGCGGCACGTCACCGCCCAAGGTCCGCGGTCGTTCATCGTGCGTCACCGCTTCGCGCGGTGATCCAACTCCGTGCCGCCACCGGCCGCACGAGGAGATGTGGCACAGCGAGCTTGGTTCGTGGGTATCGTGAAACCGTAGGATTCGTGAATCGCTGGGAGAGTCTCATCATCTGCTCCTGTGGTCAGCGAGTCCCGATCTGGGTCATCGAAAACCCGCCCCCACAGCTAACGTCCCCCGCGCGGAATGAACCAGAGCGGTTGCATGGCGGCAATGTGGCGTCCGGGCAGCGGCAGTCATTGTGACGTGCAGGAATGGGATCGACGTGATGTCACATATGGGTTGGGCGCCCGACTGGATTGGTGCCAGGTTGGGGAGTCAAGCTGGAGGTCCTGCTGCGATGGTCATCAGGGCCCCGACCGCGAGGTAGGGACCGAGCGGCAATGGCTCATCAGGGTCGACCCGTCGAGCGAGCCTCAACACGACGCGCACAACCACCGCAAGAAGCCAACCGGCCGACGTTCCTGCCAGCACGGCTCCCCAGCTCAGCCACCCGAGGGCCAGACCGAGCAGGCCGGCGAACTTCACATCACCGGCGCCGAGCCCGCCGAGCCCGAGGGCGAGTACAAGGTATGCCGCAGCGAGCACGGCCATTGCGACCAGAGCCCGCACCAAGGCCACGTGGTTGGAGCTTCGGTTGGCCTCTATCGCAAAGGTCGCACCGAGAACGAGGTAGCTGGGCAGAACGACCACGCTGGGCAGACGCTGCTCCGCCAGGTCCACCATCGAGAGCGGCACGGAAACGGCAGCCAAGTAGCTGTAGGCCAGTAGGTCGAACCCGATGCCGAGGCGCCATGCCAGCACGGCGAACAAGATCGCTGTTAACGCCGCCGATGCGCCCCACGCTCGTGGGCTGAACTGTGAGATCCGCAGCAAACTTCGAGCCCAGAGGGCCAGCAAGCCACCCACGGCAGCGCCCATCCCAGCCCAACAGATGATCAGTGTCCCGGGCGTCATTCGACTTCACCGCATATCACTGCTCGTGGCAACATCAACATGGCTTCGTTCCCGAAAGGCGGCGGGATTCCATCCTCAACTCATACCCGGCCGAACTTGCAGAGGGTTACGCGAATCACCCAATCGGCTGAATGTTGACCGGATAGCGTCATTCTGACCGCAAAGTCTGCGCTTACGAACTTTGCAGTCGGTACGGGACTGTGGTGTAGACGTGTCATAGGCACGAGAACAAGAAGATCGTTACGGAAGTCTGGAGGTGCGCTGTGGCAATCGGGATCCTTCGCTCCTGGGGCGGTCGCGCGGTCATCGGGGTGGTGAACCTCGTGGTTCTCGCGGCGTGCAGCGCGGGCAGCACCGTTGGTTCGAGTTCTGGCACCCCGAATCTCTCGGCGGCAGGAAGCCCCAGCGCGCCCCAATCTCCCGATGAGACGGTCAAACAGGACGCGTTGGCGGCCTACTTGGGTATGTGGAAGGACTTCGTCGATGCAGGCACGACCTCCGATTGGCAGTCGCCGAAGCTCGGACAGCACGCAACCGGCGTTGCACTGACGAACCTCAGCCGCGGCCTGTACGCCGACCACTCCAACGGCTTGGTCACCAAGGGGCAGCCGGCCCTGCATCCGATGGTGTCCTCAGTAGAACCCGTCGGTGATCCGAAGAAGATCATTGTGTCCGACTGCGGCGACTCGACGGCGTGGCTGAAGTACCGAGCTGACGGCAACCAAGTCGCCGACAACAACCCGGGAGGCCGCCAAAAGATCAACGCCGTCGTTGAGAAGCAAGCGGACGGATCGTGGAAGGTGTCGGATTTCGGGGTACATGGCGTGGGGACGTGTTGATCATGCGTCGCTTCGTGACGATCACTGGAATCGTCGCCGCGAGCCTGCTCGGAACAGCGGCTTCGGCCCTCGCGGACGGCGGATGGGGAAGTATCAATTGCAGCCAAGTTCCCACACCGGCGTGTGAACTCGGTGCGGGCACCAACGAACGGCCTGGCGGTAACCCAGGGCAGGGCAACGCCATCCCCAACCGGTCTGAAACCGGCAACCCGGACACCGGGAAGCCCGGCAACCCCGGCGACACCATCGTCGGCGGTGAGTCGAATCTCGCGAGTTGCTCCTATGTGGAGAGTGACTACCAGCCGCCGGCCGGCGGTGTGATCACCGCTGCGAGCAACACCACAGCGACTGGTGGTGTTGTTCAAGCTGCGGCGTTCCGTTCGGTGGTGGCCCGTGTGCGGGCGGGGCAGCCTGGGCAGGAGCCTGGGGCTTGGTACGTGTGGAAGTGCACCGAGGGCATCATGGACGGGCTCTACCGGCCGCCGGTGTGGATTCCCGCCGGTCAGCAGCCGGGTGCGTCCTTGTTGCCCTCGCCTGCGGAGCTTGCGCAGATGGCGCGCAAGCAGCTCCGGTTGCCCTCGCCGAGGATCGCGGCGAACCCGGTCGGTGACCAGTTGGTGAACTTGCCGACCTGGATGTGGTTGTCGAGCGGTTGGGCGCCGGTGTCGGCAACGGCCTCGGTGCCGGGTGTGTCGGTGACGGCGGTCGCGACGCCGACCTCGGTGACGTGGTCGATGGGTGACGGGTCCACTGTCACCTGTACCGGCGCCGGATCCCCGTACCAGACGAGCACCGATCCCAAGGCGCCCTCGCCGGACTGCGGTCACATCTACCGCCGTTCCTCGGTGAGTCAACCGGGGCAGGCGTACCCGGTGACGGCGACCGTGCACTGGACGGTCACCTGGTCCGGTGCGGGGCAAGGCGGGACGTTCCCGGACATGACCACGACGGGCGACGCGGCCTTCCGCGTTGCTGAGTCGCAGGCGCTCAACAACGGCGGCGGCTGACCAGCACGCGCTGACTCTGAACGATCCCTCACCGCAAACAGCCATACCCACCTGTTCCGCGCGTTGATCACCCTTCGGCGACGCGGCGCACTACCCCCATGCCATTTGGAGGTACCGGCGTGAGCACCAACACCACGACCTGGCCCGACACCGACCGGCTCACCGGCACGGCTGAGAGCCCTTGGATCAACAACGGCAAGAAGCCGCCTGCTTCACGACTGCGCACCACGGGGCGCCGTCGCAGCGTGCCGTACCTACTGCTCGGCGTACTGCTCGTGCTCGCCTGCGTGGGCGGATTCGTCCTGGTTTCTCTCAACTCCGGGGACCGGCAGGCTGTGCTCGCGCTGGCCCGCGGCGTGGTGACGGGACACGTGCTCACCATGCAGGACCTACGGCAGGTCAACGTCGCGGTCGACCCCGGCGTCGCGGTGGTGGGAGCCGACCAGGCGGTCACCGTGGTCGGCAGGCCGATGGCCACCAGCCTGTCTGCCGGGGCGCTGCTCACCCCCGACGCCGTCGGTGGCGCCGCTGTTCCGACGAGCGGGCAGGCAATCGCCGCTCTGGCGCTCAAGGCTGGACAGTTCCCGACGGAGGTCGGACCGGGCGTGCGGGTCTCGGTGGTGTTCGTGCCCGGTCAGGCGGGGACCGCGAGCAGCCCGCCATCCGATGGCGGGACGGTCTGGCCTGCGGTGGTGACCAGCGTGACCGCTGCGGCGAACGACCAGACCACCGTGGTCTCGGTGCAGCTCACCGAGGCCTCCGCGCGCCAGGTTGCCGCGGTGCCTGCCGGGCAGTTGTCGATCGTGATGCTCGCTTCGGGAGGTCGCTGATGTTGGTCTCGGTCTTGTCTTTGAAAGGCTCACCGGGCGTGACGACGCTGGCCGTGGCGCTGGCGGCTCGCTGGCCGGCCCCGGCGCGTGCCCTGGTGGTCGAGGCCGATCCGTCCGGTGGTGACCTCGGCCTGCGGTTCTCCCTGTCCTCGACGCCAGGTCTGGTGAGCTTGGCCGCCGCCGCGCGCCGTGGTGCTGAAACCGACCTGGTGTGGCGGCACGCCCAGCAGCTTCCCGGCGGTCTGCCCGTGATCGCTGCCCCGCCGGACGCCGAGCAGGCTCGCGCGGCGCTGTCCGCGTTGGTGCCCGACTCGACGAGCGGGCTCGGTGTCCTGCGGGCGGCGGCTGATCAGTCTGGGGTGGTGGTCATCGCCGACTGCGGACGAGTGGACACCGGTTCGCCTGCGCTGGCGATCGTGCGCTCGTCCGACGTGGTGGTGCTGTTGTCGCGGGCTCACGCCGACGACCTCGCGCACCTGCCGCGCCGGTTGCCCGCGGTCGGCCGCTGGAGCCCGAACCCCGTGCTGTTGCTGGTCGGTAACGGCTACTCCACCGCCGAGGTCGCACGGGAACTCGGCACGCCACCGCTGGGACGGGTGCCCGATGACCCGAACGGCGCGGCCGTCCTCTGCGGACGGCCGAACAAGTTGCGTTGGGGTCGCAGTGGACCCGAGCACTCGGCGCTGGGCCGCTTCGCGCACAAGGTCGCCACCGAACTCGCCACCCGTGAGGGCCCGCCGATCCCGGTTCGGAGCCGGCCCCAGCCCGCTCCACCCCTGACACCCGGTCCGGCTTTGGGCTCTGTTCCCGGTGTCCCGGCTGGCTCGGTCTGGCCCGACGGTCTGCGCCTCGCACCGGACCCCGGCTTCGACCATCACGACCGGCAGGGAGGGCAGGCATCATGACGAACTCGACCGACCACTACCCGACGCCGGTGCCGCTGCGCCCCTACCAACAGCCTCACGGCCCGGCTGCGTTCAGCGGCCATGACCAGGCCGCGCCCGGTCCTGGCGCGGGCATGCCACCGATGGGCTGGGACACCGACGACGACGCGATGGACCTCCCAGCGGGCGCCACCCGACTGCGGCAGCACCTGAGGAAGCGGTTGAACGCCGAACTTCCGCAACGAGTGGCCGACCAGCAAGACCGCACCGGAACGACCGCCACCCGCGAGGCGCGTCGTGAACTGGCGCGCGGGATCCTCGACGAGGCGCTGCGCGCGCACACCGAGAACGAACTGGCCGCGGGCCGGCAGCTGCTGCCCCGTGAGGCCGAGCAGCGGGTCATGGCCGAGGTCGTCAACGAGCTGTTCGGCATGGCCGGACTCCAGCCTCTGCTGGACGACCCGACCGTGGAGACGATCAACGCCAACCGGTTCGACCGGGTGTTCGTCCAGTACAACGACGGCCGCCGCGCCCGGGTCTTGCCGATCGCGGGCTCGAACGAGGAGCTGACCGATCTGATTCGGCTGCTCGCCGCCCGCGCGAGCAGCCAGGAGCGCCGGTTCGACCAGGGCTCGCCGGCCCTCAACCTCCAGCTTCCAGGCGGGGAGCGGTTGTTCGCCGTGATGGGCCTGACCGCGGGCGGTGTGACGGCGTTGTCGATCCGCCGCCACGGCTACCTCACCGTCACCCTCCCGGAGTTGCGTCGCCGAGGAACCCTCGACCCCGGTCTGGAGCAGTTCGTGCGGGCGCTGGTCAAGGCCCGCAAGAACGTCCTGATCACCGGTGGCACCGGGGCGGGAAAGACCACCCTGCTGCGTGGGCTGGCCTCGGAGATGGACCCGCTGGAGCGCATCGTCACCATCGAGGACGCCTTCGAGTTGGGCTTGGATCACGACCCGGACATCCATGCCGATGTAACCGCCTTCCAGGCCCGCGAACCCAATGTGGAAGGCGAGGGGGCGATCAGCCAGGCCGAACTCGTGCGGTGGGGCCTGCGGATGAGCCCGGACCGGGTCATCGTCGGTGAGATCCGCGGGCCCGAGGTCATTCCGATGTGCAACGCGATGTCGCAGGGCAACGACGGCTCGATGGCCACCCTCCACGCCAGTAGCTCCCGGATCGCGTTCACCCGCCTCGCGTCGTACGCGGCGCAAGGCGTCGAACGGCTGCCGCTGGATGCCACCAACCTGCTCGTCGCCAGCGCGGTGCATTTCGTGGTCCACCTGGCTCGTGCCGAAGACCGTCGCACCCGCGTGGTGTCCTCGATCCGCGAGGTCGTGGGCGCTGACGGCCCGCAGGTGATCTCCAACGAGGTCTACCGCCCCGGACCCGACCGACGCGCTCGTCCGGTGGCCGGGGCGCTTCGTACCGACACCCTCGACGACCTGGTCGACGTCGGCTTCGACCCCGGCGTGCTGGAGAACCCCGAGGGCTGGTGGGCCCCGTGATCCTCGCCCTGGACATCACGCTCGGCCCAACCACCGGAGCTGCCGCTCTGCTCGGCGTCGGCACTGGACTAGGCCTGCTGCTGGTCACTCTCGGCTGGCGCGGTACCGACCCACGCCGTTCTCGCCGGACCCGGAGCCGCGCGACGGGCCCGGTCGACCAGCACCGCACCTTGCGCATCGCGCTCGCCGTGACGGCCGGCGTGGTGACCGGCCTGCTCACCGGCTGGGTCGTCGGCGCCGTCCTGGCCGGCCTCGCGGCCTGGGCGCTGCCGCGGGTGCTGGGCCGCGACCCTGACCACGCCCGCCGTGTCGGGCGGATCGAGGCCATCGCCACCTGGACCGAAATGCTCAGGGACACTCTGTCGGCCGCCGCCGGGCTCGAACAGGCCATCCTCGCCACCGCCCCGCTGGCGCCGACAGCCATCCGCGGCGAGGTCGGTGAACTCGCCACCGGCATCGAGAACGGCGACCGCCTGGCACCTGCGCTGCGCCGCCTCGGCGAACGCCTGGACGACCCGGTCGGCGACCTGGTCATCGCCGCCCTGTTGCTGGCCGCGGAACAACAGACCCGCCAGCTCGCCGAACTGCTGGGGTCGCTGGCCGACGCCGCCCGTGGACAAGCCTCGATGCGGATGCGCGTGGAAGCCGGACGTGCCCGCACCCGCACCTCGGTGCGGGTCATCGTCGGCACCACGTTGGTCTTCGCCGTCGCCGTGGTGCTGCTCAACCGCGACTACATGAGCGCCTACGACAGCGCGAGCGGCCAAATCGTGTTGCTGGGAATCGGAGCGTTGTTCGCCGCCGGGTTCGCGTGGCTCAACCGGATCGCCCGCGTAGCCCAGCCCGACCGCTTCCTCTCAACCGCCGCCGACTTCGACCCGACTACCGGCTCCGCCCGGGTCGTCGTCGCCACCGCACGACAGGAGTGAACGCCCGTGATCACCCACATCACCCTGGGCATCGGATCGGGGATCGGCCTGTGGGCCTTGGCGGTCTACCTGTTCCCGCCACGACCGGCCCTCGGCGCGGTCCTGGCCCATGCCACCGCCCCGCCCCCTCCGGAACCCATTCTCGCCACCGACGACCACGGCTGGGCCACGCGGCTTGGCCGACCCGCCGTCACCCCACTGCGCGCGCTCGGACTCCCCGGCAGGCGTCTGGCCAAGGACCTGGCGGTCATCGGCCGCTCGACCTCGACTCACCTGGCGGAGAAGGCCACTCTCACCGTTGCCGGGCTGCTGCTACCCGCCCTGCTGACCGTGGTGCTCATCGTGGCCGGACTCGGAACCGGCTTCGAGTTCCCGATCATCGCCGGACTCGTCCTGGCGGGCGCCGGGTTCGTCCTGCCGGATCTGCAAGCCCACGCCGAGGCCGCGAAGCTGCGTACAGGATTCCGCCACGCGCTCTCGGCCTACCTGGACCTTGTGTGGATCACCCTCGTCGGGGGAGCAGGGGTCGACAGCGCCCTCGGCGACTCGGTGAACATCGGCCGAGGATGGGCTTTCGAGCAGATCCGCCGCGCCCTGGACACCGCCCGGCTGACGCGTACCACTCCCTGGGCGATCCTGCGGCGGCTCGGCGAGGAACTGGACGTGACCGAGCTGGCCGAACTCGCCGCCTCGGTCAGCCTGGCAGGCACCGAGGGCGCCAAAGTCCGCACCAGCCTGGCAGCCAAGGCCGGGGCACTGCGCACCCACCAGATCACCGAAGCCGAAGGCGACGCCCAGGCAGCCACCGAACGCATGTCGCTACCGGTGATGGCACTGTTCCTTGGGTTCTTGGCCTTCATTGCCTATCCCGCGCTCACACAGGTCCTCAATGGACTGTGACATCCCGCGCGGGCAACCGAACGTGGACGACAAGGGAGGACAACACGATGCGCGCACAAGTGGAGGCATTGTGGACCGTGGTGCAAGCACGGTGGGAGGAACTGCGTCGCCAGCCGGAGGCCGGGTACTCGACCGAAACCGTCCTGGTGACCGCACTGCTCGTGGTCGCTGCCCTGGCGGTGATCGCGATCGTCATCGCCAAGGTCACCGAGAAGGCCAACGGCATCACCCTGTGATTCCCGTGAACCACAAGCACAGCAGGCGTTCCGTAGCGGCCCGTGCCGGATGGCGGCACCGAGTCTGCGACGTGCTGCGTGGCGAGCGAGGCTCGGTCAGCGTGGAACTGGTCATCGCCACACCGCTGCTGTTGCTGATGCTGCTGGCGATCGTGCAGTTCGCGCTCTGGTCGCACGCCACGCACATCGCCCAGGCTGCCGCCTCGCAGGGTTTGGCCGCCGCGCGGGCTCAGAATGGGAGCGCTGCGGCCGGCACGTCCAGCGCGCGTCAACTCCTCGACCAACTTGCGGGCGGCCCTCTCGCCGGATCCGCTGTCACCTCCGACCGCGGGGCGGACTCGGCGTCGGTGCGGATCAGAGGGACCGCCACGTCGGTGGTGCCGTTCCTGAGCCTGCCCGTGCACGCCGAGGCCGTCGGGCCCGTCGAACGCTTCGTCCCCGACCTGGCAGACGGGTGACGGCCATGACACCGCAGACGACAGCGCGACAATCGTCCCGCACGCCTCCACGACGACGCCATGGCCGCATGTGCCCGGACCGGCGGGCGTGGGCGACCTGGTGGTGTGCCGACAGCGGCTCCGTGACCGCCGAAGTCGCCATCGTCACCCCGTTCCTGGTCATGCTGCTCGTCTTCGTCGGCGTGGTCGTCCACCGAGGTGTCGACGCCCGCATCCGTATAGACGACGCCGCCCATCAGGCCGCCCGTGCCGCGAGCATCGAACGCAGCCCGGCGGCGGCGAGCGCCGCCGCCCGGTCGACCGCCGCGAGTGCACTGTCCTCGGCGGGCGTGACGTGCGCTGCCCTGTCGGTGAACACCGCAACCGGCGGCCTACGACCCGGCGGCACGGTCAGCGTGACCGTGTCCTGCGACGTGGACTTCGGCGACGCCCTCATCCTCGGCGTACCCGGCGGCAAGACCCTGTCGGCCACCTCGGTCGAACCCGTGGACCTCTGGCGCTCGACGGTGAACACCGGGAGTCGGACATGACCCGCCGAGCCCGTCACGTCCGGCCGACTCGGTTCGCAGCGAACCGGTGGAAGGCGTGGTGGCGCACCCGAATGGGATGGTGGCGTGCCGACGAGGGCGGCGTGACCGCGTTCGTCGTCGTGCTCACCACAGGCATCCTCGCCCTGGCCGGGCTCACCCTCGACGGTGGCCTCGCGTTGGCCGCGAAAGTGCGGGCCGGCGGCCAGGCCGAGGCTGCCGCACGCGCCGGAGCCCAAGCCATCGACCTGACCGCCTACCGCGGAAACGGCACCGTGCATCTGGTGCCCGCGCAGGCTGTTGCCAACGCGCAAGCGCACTTGGCCGCCGAGGGCGCCACCGGCACGGTGACCGTCTCCGGCGACACCGTCACGGTCACCGTGACCGCTACCCAGCACACCCAATTGCTCGGATTGGTCGGCATCGGCCCGCTTCAGGTTCATGGCCAAGGCAGTGCCCGTCCGCAGCGAGGGGTGATCACGATCGATCCATGACCCCACCGCCTATTCACCGTGAATAGGGACTCGGAGGAGGAATCAGCATGGCAACGCCTGAGGAGATCCGCCGGCGCGTCGAGCAGGCCGACACCACCCGCAGCGCGCGGCGGGCCGCCGCCGCGCAGCAGGTCGGTGAACTGGCCCAGCGCCGTGCCGCCATCCTCGAACAACTCGCGGACGTCGAGCGCCACCTCGGCGACGTGCTCGCCGAGGCCCAGGACGTCATCGACGTCGACGAGCTGGCCGAGTTCACCGACCTCAAGCCCGCAGACCTCACCGCCTGGCTCGCCGGCCGCAAAACCGGCCGCGGCAAACGCAAGAAGACCACCAGCACCTCCAGCGCGCGGATCGACGTGCGCAGCAGTCCGGGACCGAAGACGTCGACGCCCGGCCAAGCACCTGCTCCGCGCGAAGGCACGGCCGCAGCCGGATCGCAGAACACGCCCGAGCCTCTGGCCGCGCAGGCGAGCTGACCGTGTCCGCCTTCCCGCCGGGCTCGGCCGCCGGCACGACGCCGGTTAGCCGAAGCTGCGCACGGCGTCCTGCATGGAGTTCCTGTACTGCCAAGGAAACGAGCACGTCATGACGGCACCACCGCATCCTTCCCGCCCGAAGCCGCCTTGGCTGCCCCGAGAGCGCGGTCGGGCATGGCGCGGTGCCGGGCGTGTGCTCGGGTCGCTCGGGCGGCTGGTGCACGTAGTGCTGGCAGTCGTCGTCCTCATCGCGCTGTTGGCGGGATTGCCGTGGGCGCTGACGCACTTCGCCGGCTGGCCGCTGCCCGATCACCTGCCCTCCTGGGCGGAGGTGCAACGGGTGCTGCTCGGTCCGATGACGACGACGTTCCTGCTGGACTTCCTCGCCTGCACGACCTGGCTGGTGTGGGTCTTGTTCGCCCTCGATGTCGCCCGCTGCGCGATTGACATCGCTCGCGACGCGCGGATGCCGGACATATCGGCGGCCGGACCGGTGCATCGGATCGCGGCCGTGCTCGTCGGCGCGGTCCTGATCTCCATCCTCGGCCAACGCGCCGACCTCCCCGCCGCACCCCTGCCCTCCACCTGGCCGGGCGGTACCGATGTCGGCGCGGCGGTCTCGGTCTGGAACCAGTCGCCCGAGCGATCAGCAGCCCAGGCTCGTCCGGCCGCCTACACCGCGCTGCGCCGGGTGGCACCTGAGCAGCCGGCCCGTGCCAAGTCCGCCGTGGTACTCGCCTACGACCCCGAAACCGGCGTGTACGACTCCCTGTGGCGCATGGCCGGACGCGCGCTGGGCGACGGCAACCGCTGGCCGGAGATCTACCATCTCAACAAAGGCAAACCACAACCCAACGGCGGCACCTTCACCCGGCCCAGCCTGGTGTTCCCCGGCGAAGAGATGGCCTTGCCCGACGACGTCGCTGTGCCCGCGACACCTCCAGTCCGGCCCTCTCCGCAGCCCGTGCCGCCGCCCCCGACCACTGCTACGCCACCTCCCAGCAGCCCGACGGCGCCACCGCACGCCACAACGCAGGCCCCAGCGACCACCCAGGCTCCCCAGGCCACCCAGCCGCCAGGTGCCCAAGTGCCGAGCCCGAACGCTTCCGACGACCCGGCGTTTAGCTGGGGCGAAGAGCTGTTCGTCGGCCTCGGACTGGCCGCGGCGGTCAGCGCCGCCCTGGTCGCCGCGCGCCGCCACAACCGGCGTCGCTACCGGCCCGGCAGCGGGGAGCGCAGCGACCTGCCCGTCGCCCCCGTGGTCTACCAGCTGCGGCTGGCACACCTGCGAGCCGACCCCGAGGAGTTCGAGCTCGACCTCGATGGCGATGACGAACTGGCCCTCGACCGGCCGGGCGGGCGACCGCGGTGGGCACCGGTGCCGCAGATTGTGCTCGGTGATGAGGACAGGGCGTCCGATGAGCAGGCGCCGGTCCTGTCGGTTGGTGTGCGTGACGGTAGCGAGATCGCCCTGGACCTGGCCGCCGCGCGCGGTCTGGGTCTGCTCGGCGCAGGCGCCACGGGCGCGGTGCGCGCGCTGCTCGTCGCCGCCCTGACCTCCGGAGACGGGAATGCCAGGGTGGTCGTTCCGGCTGAGGATCTCGCCGCACTGCTGGGTCGGCGGCCTGCGCGGGCACCGCTTCCGGCGAGCCTGCACGTGGCGGTGGACCTCGATGTCGCACTGGACATGCTGGAATCCGAGACCCTGGTGCGCGTCGGGCAACCCCCGCTTAGCGGCCGCTCGTGGGGGCCGGTCGTGCTGGTGGCCCGCACACCCGCACGGCAGTCCCGACGGCTGCAGGCGGTGCTGGACAACGGATCGGCCGTCGGCGTGACCGGCCTGCTACTGGGCCAGTGGAACTCCGGGGTGACCGCCTACATCCGCGACGACGGCACCATCTCCACCACCAGCCCCGGCCTCGGCGAAGCGCTACGCGGCACGCGCGTGTTCCGGCTCGGCGACGACCACACCGCCGACCTGCTGACCCTGCTGCACCGCGCCACCCCTGACACCGCGACCGAACCCGAGCGCACGAGCGACAACCCTTTTCCACCGACACTCACGCCCCGACCTCAGGCCGTGGCGGACCACCCTGCCGCCGCAAGCGACCCCGCCGAGCCGCCGTCCGGTCTGCGGACCACAGATCCTCGGACCGGGCGTGGCGAACACAGGATCGCCGAAGAACCGGTCGCCGACACGGACTTGGAGCTTCCGGCAGCCGTCAACGCCGCCGAACGACGAGGCGACCGCGATCTGGAGATCCTGCGATCCACGCCCGCGTCCTCGCCTGGCTCCCGGTTGCGCCCAGACCAGCTCGCGCGCAGGCGCACCGAACCTCGCGCTGAGCAGGCTCCATCGCCTACGGGTTCCCCTGCTCATCCCGGCGACGAACAACACGACGCCGCCAACCCTCAGTGCGACCTCCCGCCCGTGCCGATGCGGATCAGCGTCCTGGGACCGCCGCGGGTGTGGTGGCGGCCCGAGGCTGCGGCTGCTGGCGGTGAGGCCGTGGAACGCGAGATCACCTCTGCCTTCCAGCCACGCCTGCGCGAGCTGCTGGTGTTCCTGGCACTGCACCCCGACGGCGCCAGCCGCGAAGCCCTCACCGCCGCCCTGTGGGCCACCAGCCCACCGGAGAAGACCACCAACGCGATGAACACCAGCCTCAGCCGCCTACGCCGCGCCCTTACGGCCGCCACCTACGGCGCCCTGTCCGACGTCGTGCTGGTCGGCGAGAGCCGCTACCGGATCGATCCCGCATCGGTGGAGGTGGACTACTGGTCCTTCGCCACCGCGGTGACCGCCCGCCGAGCTGCTACCGCAGACGAGGACCGGGTCGAGGCGTACCGACGCATCGTCGACAGCTACCGCGGCCCGCTGGCCGACGGGATGAGCACCGAGTGGATCGAAACCGCGCGCGAGGCCATCCGTCGCGACGCCATCGACGCCGTCGCCGCCCTTGCCCGCGCCCTGGTCGACGACGACCCGCAGCAGACGCTGGACCTGTTGGAGGTCGCGCGCGCGTTCGACCCGCACAACGAGCTGATCTACCGCGACATCATGCGGCTACAGGAACGCCTCGGCCGGCTCGACGCCATCCCGCGCACGCTCACCCTGCTGACCACCCGGCTGGCCGAGGTCGACGACCGGCCGACCCCGCAGGCGATCAGCCTGGCCGAACGGCTGCGCCGCCACCACGACGCCGGCGAACCCCACCCGCTCGGAGTCGACCGTGGCCACAGCAGGGCCGGGTGACCACCACGACGGTGAGCCCCGGCCGCCGACAGCCAAGGTCGGTCAGCCGCCGCCCCGCGGGCCACGCCGCTCGGCAGGCACCGAGGCAGGGGACGGGTCGACGTCGTCGAACTCCACCGTGCCGGCGGAAAGACACCTTCGCCAGCATGCCGCCGGCTGTACGCCTGAGCCTGCTCAAGCAGTTCCGGGTGCCCCCCGAGTCCACTCGATCAGAGGCTCCACCAGCGGCAACACCTCGGCGACGTCCGGGTTCAACGAGTACAGGACTTCCAGCGGAAAAGACTTATCTCCAACTCTGACGGACGATCAGACCCTGTTCCCGCATCTTTTCCAATGTCCGGGCACGAATGCTATCGTGCAGGACAGCGTGTTTACCCGCCCAATTCTCGTCGATGGAATACCGAGTTGACTGTGGAGAGAATTTCGACCCGACGTCGCGGACCGTCGCGGAGTACCAACTTTTCGCCGAAAAGATTCTTCGGGTCGTACGGAACCCCGCAAGGCCCCATCGTCTCCCTCGGTCGCCGGGCCCTTCCCATGTGCGTCGGCGCGGCACCAGGGCCGCGTCCGTGCTGGCGAAGTGCTGCAGTGCCTTCCCCGCGCGTGCCGCTGACGCGATCGTGCCTGTTCAACATGACCACGTCGTCCTCGCCAGGGTGTCACTGTGAGTAGTCAAGTGGAGATCGACTGCGCGCACAGTGACGTCCGTTGGGGGTTCATACGGGGGATCACATTGGGGATCAGGTTGGGGATCCTGTTAGAGCGCCACCCCCTCTGGGCAGCGAAGACGCCGGTCAGAAGGGGTGTAGGGGGATCCGCTGGTATCCCAGACTCGCTTGGCCACAAGCCGGTGAACACATCGGGGCGGACTGGTGGCCGGCTGTCGTCTCTATCCCGTGCGCTGTCCCGTTCATTGCTCGATCCCGTTCTTTCGTCCAACTCCCCCTATTTATTGTTTTCTCAACCGCTTTCTTGCGTTATCTGCGCCGCCGGCTTTCGGTCGTACCTGCGGTTCGTGTGTCCTTTTGTGTCTCGCCGACCTGCGCAAATGCGGTCAAACATGGATTGAGAATGTGCAGACGCGCGCCGGCTTCCATTTCGGAATATCGACGACGGCGAGCTGTCGAAAAGAGTCTTGAAAATGAGCTTCCAAACCTATTGCATGACGCGCGGCGCAGAGTCATAATTGAATTGTCGCCGGGGGAACCGGAAATCACACCGAATGCCACGCCCGGCGCGAGCCATGTCGAAAACGGGGAGCCGATTGTGTGTTACGCCGACACCGTGACGAATGACGATGGAACCGCCACCGCGTTTTGCCACTGCGGATGGTCGGCGGACCACGCCACCCCGGAAGCGGCGGACGCCGACGCCGAACGGCACCAGCTCGCCGCCGACGTCGCCGAATCCGCGCTCGCCGCCTGACCACGGCCGCCCGTACACCCGAAAGGAACGCCCGCGATGACCACGCCCACCCCTCCCGCCCCGGCACCCATCACCACGCCGCCCGCCCCGTCGGGCACGCCGAAACGACTCGGCAACGGTGAACTGCGCGCGATGGTCGCCAAAGTCCTCGCCGACAACACGGGCACCGACCTCACGCCCCGCAACATCGCGCACACCCTGAACCGGTCATCCGGGGCGGTCGGCAACGCCTGCAAGGTGCTCGCCGACCGGGGGGAAGCTGAGGTCGCCTCGACCACCCCGCTGGCCTACCGGGCGACCGCGACCACGGCGTCCGCCGCCGCGCCCACGATCACCCCCGCCCCACCTCGCACGCCCCGCCCGAAGACACCGAAACCGACCACCCCCAGCGCACCGGCCACCGCGCCCACGCCCGCCCGGTCCGGCGCGCGCAGGTCCGTCGTCGGGTCGGCGGGCGTGGTCACCGGTCCGGTGAAACGCCCGAACGGGATGGACTACCACCCCCGGTTGCTGTCCGGGATGCCGGACGTGACCGCGTTGCGGCGGTTGCGTGACGCCGGGGTCGCCGCGCTGTTGTACGGACCGCCCGGCACGGGCAAGACGTCGGTGGTGGAGGCGGCGTTCCCGGACTGCATCACGGTTCAGGGCGACGGTGACACCGTGGTCGCTGACTTCGTGGGCGACTACACCAAGACCCCGGACGGCGAGTTCGTGTTCGTCCACGGTCCGCTGGTCCGCGCGATGCGCGACGGGGTGCCGTTGTTCATCGACGACGCGACCCTGATCCCGCCGACCGTGCTCGCCGTGGTCTACCCCGCGATGGACGGACGCCGCCAAATCGTGATCAAGGCCAACGGCGGCGAGGTCGTGGACGCCGCGCCGGGGTTCTACGTGGTCGCCGGACACAATCCCGGCGTGCACGGGGCGGTGCTCACCGACGCCCTCTCATCCCGGTTCTCCGTCCAGGTCCAGGTGTCCAGCGACTACGACCTCGCCGACCAGTTGGGCGTGGACAAGAAGGCGGTGCGCGTGGCGCGCAACCTCGCGACCCGGCAGGAACGGGGCGAGGTCGGCTGGGCACCCCAACTGCGCGAATTGTTGGCGTTCAAGAAGATCGCCGCCGTGTTGGGCACCGACGCCGCCGCCGGGAACCTCGTGGGCATCGCGCCGGAAGAGGACCGCGCCACCGTCGCCGCCGTGGTGCGCGACGCGTTCGGGCGCACCGTCACCCCACTCGCCCTCGGTGCCCGCATCACCCCGAAACCCTGACCCCCGACCCACCCGCCCGGCGAACCGCGACCGTCGCGAAAGGACCGTAACCGTGAGCACCCACTTCACCACCGACCCGACCGCCACCGGTGCCGCCGTGTTCCCCGCCCGCCCGGAATGGCTGACCCTGTCCGCCGCCTTCGCCGACGAGGTCCCGATCATCGCCGACCGCGACGACCTCCTGGTCACCGTCGCACCCGGCGCGGGCGGGGGTGCCCCGGCGTGTTTCTACCCCGCCCGCGCGCTGATCGAGGTCGACGGCGACCACCTCGGCGTGGACCCCGCCACCGTGGACCCCGCCAACCTGTCCGACCGCCCCCGCTACGCCCCGGCATGGGGTGCGCTGACCCACGAATGCGGGCACGCCAAACACACCGCCTGGGAACCCCCGCGCGACGCCCCGCCCGGCGTGGTCGCCGCCGCCATGCTGCTGGAAGAGCCCCGCATGGAAGCCGCACAGGTCCGCCGCCGCCCGGACGACCGGCACTGGTTGCGGGCGTGCGTGAAGGACATCGTCGCCGCCGACCTGCACCTGTTCGCCGACCCCGCCACCGCCCCGCAGATGACCCCGGCGCACGCCGCGCACACCGCCGCCCTGTTGCTGGGACGCGCGGACGGCGGGGTGCTCACCCGCACCGAGGTCGCCCCCGTCGCCCGTGTCATCGAAGATGTTCTCGGGGCCGAGGTGTTGGACAAGCTGCGGGCGGTGTGGCGCACGGCGTTGCGCACCGCCGACGACGACGGCGAGACCATGCTCGACCTCGGGCGGCAATGGTGCGAGATCCTCGGCACCGACCCGGACACCGACCCCGACACCCCCGCCGACCCGGACCCCGGCGCGGCACCCGACCCGTCCGGCACCCCGGACCCGTCCGGCGGCACCACGGGGACCGGTGGCCCCGTGACCCCGTCACCGTTGGCGGGCGCGATCGCCGCAGTGTTGGACGGGGTGGCGGCGAAGGCGGCACGCGAGAAGGCCCCCGAGGACCCCACGGCCGTCGCCGCCGCCGCGAAGGCGGACGCTGACGCCGCCGCCGAGACGGCACAGGAGGCGGCGCGGTCGGTGTTCGCCCTCGGCGGTCCCCGTACCGGCACGACCGAAACGGCCGGCACCCGCCGACCCACCCCGCAGGAACGCACCGCCGCGCGGGTGCTGGCACGCGCGCTGGACACCGCCGGGGTCCGCGAACGGGTCGCGGTGAAGTCCACCTCGGACGTGCCGCCGGGCCGACTGCGGATGCGCGGTGTCCGCGCCGCCGAAGCCCAACGTGCCGCCGGGGCGACCGTCACCGCGCAACCGTTCACCCGCATCACCCGCACCCCAGTCACCACCCCGCCACTGCGGGTCGGGGTGGCGTGCGACGTGTCCGGCTCCATGGGATGGGCACGCGACCACGTGGCCTCGGCGGCGTGGATCCTCGCCGACGCCGCCCGCCACACCAGGGTGCCCGCCGACACCGCCAGCGTCATCTTCGGGCACCACGTCCGCCCCCTGACCCGCCCCGGCAAACACCCCGCCGAGGTCACCGAATTCCACTCCAACGACAACTGGGAGGACATCCCCACCGCGCTCGACGCCCTCGACGGTGCCCTCGGCCTGTCCCGCCCCGGCGCGGCGCGACTGGTGGTGATCGTGTCCGACGGACAGTTCCGCGACCAACCGCGCCGGGACGGACAGAAGAAACTTGACCGGTTGCGCGCGTCTGGGTGCGCGGTTCTGTGGCTGACCACCGACGACACCGACACACCCCTCGCCGGGGCGACCGTGCACCGGCTGACCGACCCCGCCACCACCGCCCGCGCCATTGGGCACACCGCCACCACCGCCCTCCGCGCGACCGCCCGCTAGCCCCACCGGTCCAGGGCGGACGCACCGCCCCGGACCACCCACCCGCACCAACACAAACGACCACGAGGTGACTCAGCGATGACCGACAACCGACTCGCCACCGTGGGCGACGTGATCGCCGCCCTGTCCGCCTACGACCCGACCATCCCCGTGCGGATCGCCGCCCAACCCGGCTACCCGATGGAACACCACCTCGCGCGGGTGGTGTGTACCCCCGACGACGCCGAAGGCGACGGCACCCCGCCCACCGAGCCGCCCATGGTGTGGCTCGGCCTCGGTGAGCAGGTCGGTCACCTGCCCGCGTCCGCCGCCGACGCCCTCGGGTGGTCGCGATGACCATGTGGCACGGACTCGCCAGCCGGGCGGTGCGCGCCGCGCGCGCCCACCACGCCGCCGACCCCGACGGGTTCCGCCGCCGCCACGACAACCCCGAGGCGTGGAACCGGTGGGCGCGCCGCGCCCGCGTCGCCCGCACCGTCGCCACCGCGCTGGGCGTGCCTCTGTACGCCGTGCTCGTCACCGACGACCCCCGCCGCCCCTATCCCACCCGCAGCGGACCGGTTCCCGGCGATTCGATCACCGTCACCGACCCCGTCAACGGCCGGGCGTGGAGGTTCATCCCCGACCACACCACCCCGGGACAAGCGTGGCTGCTGCTCGACCACTGCCCGGACTGCGCCGCCCTCATCCCCGTCTTCCGCATCGCCGCACTCGCCGACCTCGGTGCCTATCTCCAGCCCCACCGCGACATCTGCCTCGCCGACGAGGCCCGCGACCAGTCCAACCACCGACCCGACTGCACCATGGACCACGTCACCACACCGGTACACCGCCGACCTCTGTTCGACCGGATCGGCGATACCGACGAACGGTGCACCGTCTGCGGCGCGACCAACACGCGAGACGCCGGCTCGTTTCCCAGCTTGGGCGGCACCACCGAATGGTCGGAACGCTGTACCGCCTGCGGCACCTCCGCCGGCGCGCGGGACTGCGACGAGGACTGCTACTTCCCACACCCCGCCGACGTCGAACGCGAACCCGGCCGATGATCCGCCACGACCGCCGACTTCTGCGACGGGACCGGACGCCGTGCCCGCCGGCTCGGAGCCCTCCACGGCAACGCCGACCACGAAACGCTGCGGGGCCTCGACTGCGGCCGACTCATGCTGGAAGCCACGGACCCGACGACGTTCGCCGACGGCGTACTCGCCTCGCTCGACGCGTTTCACCGAACAGAGTCTCGCCAAAGCCACCACGCTCGCGACGGCCGGCCGTGGCCCTGGCCGGACAGCCGCAGCACCGACTGGATCTACCTCTTCGACCGAGGTTGGGTGGGTGATCACCGGCCGCATCCGGAGTTACGCGATGCCGCGAGTTGACCACCTGCCACGACGACCCGCCCCGACCGGGCATACCCAGCCCGGACCCAGCCACGACCAGACCGAAAGGTACGACAGCACATGCCCGACCTCCTAGACCTCTCCGCACCCCGGCCGCACTGCCCGGATTGCGAAGTCGCCATTAACCAGCCACACGTCGAGGGCTGCGACGTGGCCCGGTGCCTGCACACCGGGCTTCAACGCCTGAGCTGCGACCGCAACCACAACTGCGGCAAGGACACCTGGTCCGGCCGCTGGCCCGGCGAGACCGACTGCGAACGCGTCGGCTGGATGATCGGCCCCGGCCTACCCGACCTCAACCGGCTTCTCACCGAGGCGACGTGGAACCCCACTACCCAACAGTGGGATTCCCCCTCCTAGCCGATCCGAACCACCCGCCAAGCCAACCAGAAGAACGAGGCGGGCTCGCTCGCCGAGGTCCAGCTTCCTTGAAAGGCTACGGAAACGCGTGCCCGGGTTGAACACCCGCGTCGTGCCCCCGTGGGGCTCCACACTGGCTGCCGCCCGGAACCGGGACGAGGTTCTCGGCGGAAATAGGGCGCACCTGTTCGCCTGATAGCCGCCGAACGATCACTCCACACTACAGGGGCATCGGCTACTTCGGCGTCATCAACTACCAAGCAGGCCAACGATCTACATCATCACGACAGCCACGACAGAACCCGGATAGGACCCACCCGGCGGAAGCTCCTGCACCAACCGTGGGCGACATGCAACCCCGGAAACCCTACGCAGGAACGCGAAGCCCTCGGACGCCGTCGTGCCCCCAACGATGAACCGCTGGAGGCACGTGACGACATGACCGTCCGGCAACGGCGACGGCTACTCCGTAGTAGCGCGGCGGCTGAGCAGGCCTAGGAGACACAGCTTCGGATATCTGACGGGATCGCGCCGTACACGGAGCGGCTGGTGCTCGAAGACATCGTTGCGAGCACCAGCCGATTCCACTGTGCGGTTTCACGATGCTGCCGTGATTGCGGTCTGGGCGGTCGTCTGCCGGTCAGGCGGCTCCGTCGTAGGCGCCGCAGACGGGAGCGACTGTCGGTGTGGTCGACTCGACGCCAGTCAGGGCGGCGAGCGCGTCGTTCAGCAATCGGCGGATGCCGGAGTTGAGGGCGGTGCACTCACTGTCGATCTTGGTTGCGTTCTTCTGGATCGTACTCGCGAGTTTCTTGACGCAGTCGATCGTGGTCAGTTGCGCGAGTGCTTCGTTGATCTTCTCCTCCGCGGTGGTGATCTCGTGTCCGCCTTTTCGTGCGGCGGCGGTGACGGCGGCTGCACGCAGAAGCATCACGGTGGTCCGCAGGAGTTCCGGGTCGTCGGTTTCGGGGTCGAAGGCCATGACGATGCGGCGGGCGCCGATGACGCGGATGGTCTGGTTCCCGTTCTGTGCGGATGTTCGGACAAGACCGAGCGAAGCGATGGCGTCGCGGTTGCGTTCGGCCTCGTCAAGGTAGGCACCCCATGCTGCGCGCGTGGAATCGGTCACTTCAATGACGACATGTGCGGCACCGGAGTCGACGGTGAGTACGCCGTCGCCCTTTTTGCAGCGGGGCAGGTGTCCTGTGATCGTGCTCGTGTCGGCGTACTCGTCACCCAAGCCGCCTGCGATACCGGACATCAGTGGGTGGATCTGGCTTGCGTAGGACTCGCCCTTGACCGGGGTCATCTTGGCGAGTGCGGTCCTCGCGTCCTGGACCTTGAGTGCTGTCGAGAGTTCGTTGACCTTGTTTGTCAGTTCGGCGTGGTTCTTGCTCAGCTGCTCGGCGAGCTGCTCCTGGCGGAGACGTAGTTCTGCTGCGTGCTTCGCCATCGGTGACGTGGGATCGGTGGGGTCGAACTGCTTTGCGGCTTTGGTGAGCAGTTCGTGGGTGCCCGCGGTTGCCTTGACGTCGAGTTTCATGCCGAACTCGTCCAGCAGCGGTTGGAGGCGTTCGAGGAGTTCGGGGCTTTTGCCGCCGAAGATCCTGCGCACCTCGGCGTTCAGGTCCTGCTTGGCAGCCATCACGGCCGTGGTGAATTCTTTTCGGGTCTGGGTATCGACCTCGGTGATCGCCTTCTTCGCGTCGGTGGCGGCCTTGGTGACGGCCTCGGAGGCGTCTTTGGCCGCGCGACCTGTGGCCTCCGCCGCCTGCTGCACCGAGTCCGCTGTCCGGTCACCCAGGTCCTTGAGCAGGTGTTCCAGCGCCTGCGCCTCGTGGGCTTGGCCGGTGACCGACAGCGCGTGCGCGCCGATGCGCATGGCTTCGGTGACGTAGTTTTCGAGGTCTGCGCACGCGAGCTTGGCGGGATCCTCGATCAGTGGCCCTCGTTCACCGGTGGTCCACCGTCGGGCCTCGCGTACCACGTCTGGATCGCGCATGGCCATCCGCTCGACGATGATCGCCGACGCGGTGGGGTCGAAGTGGGCCTGCGACTTGGTCGGGTGTGTGTTGGGGTGCTTGGTCACTGTCTTCTCCTTGGGGTATGCGGCATTCCGTGTCGGCCGTTGTTCACTCCCGTGCGGTGCGGCGAGATGGCAGTGCGGCGAGTGCGAGCCACGTGATGACGGTGATCTGGTCGTCCGACTCGTGGTCGGTGAGGTGGTGCAGGGTGGCGACTCGCTTGCGGGCTTGTTCGAGTGCTGGCCACAGGTGCTGGAGAACGTCGTCGGGCAAGGTGCCGGACGGTTCGGTCAGGTTGTGGGGCTCGTGGCCGGCTCGGCGAAGCCAGCCTGCGATGTCGCTGGCGGCTGCCTCCCGAATGCAGCTCATCTGGTCGACGAGTGAGGCGCCGTTGAGAAAGATGGTGCACAGGGTGGTCTTGTGGCGCGGAGCTGTGTGGACGCGGAAGCAGAAGACGAAGCCTCGGAGTCGGCCGTCACCCGCGACGCCGCCCGCTTTGCGGGGGAAGTCGCGGATGGCGGCGCCGAGGCCTGGCGTGCGTAGCGCTGTTCCCAGCATCGCGCGATACACGTCGGCGTCGAACGCCGGGAATGTGTCCTTCGCCGGTTCACTCGAAGAGATCGCTGCGGTGAAGTCTCGTGGTTCGACGGTAGCGCCCGGGATGATCGGGGTCGGGACGCCGACGGCGGCCGCAGCGACGTTGATCTTCCCGTACAGGCGGTTGAGCAGATGCAGCTGTGCGTCGAGGCTGCGGTCTGGGAAGACGGAAAAGCATGTGATGTGCTCGTAGGGCGAACCCAGCCGATTGGCCCGACCTGCACGTTGGCCGATCATCATGGGGTTCCACGGAAGGTCGAAGTGGATCACGAAGGCGGTCTGCTGGAGGTTGATGCCCTCGGCCAGCATGTCGGTGCAGACGAGCAGGTCGTACCGATTCCGCGGGTAGTGATCGGCAAGAATCCCCGGCGCGATGTCGGCGGCTTGGGGTGCGAAATCGGCCGTTGTGCGCTGGATCTGCTTGTCGGTCGGACGTTCCTTCCTTGCCAGGCTGGCGATTCTGCCGCGATACCCGGCCAGGGCAGGGTTGCCGGCGATGTGGCGTTCCAGTTCGGCGGTGATGAACTCTCCGGTGACCCGCGATCCGGTGAAGATCAGGAGCTTCGGCCCGTCGGGATGCCTGACGGTCTCGGTGGCCAGGTTGATGAGGACCGGCATCTTCGGGTCTTCGGGGATCAAGGAGTCGGCGGTGTCCCTGAGACCGGTCAGGATGGCGATGTCGTGGACCAGATCCTGACGGAGTTGGGAAACGGCGAAGAGATCGGCACGGTGGGCGACTCGTTTGCTGCCAGGTTGCCGTTCCAGGGCCTCGTCGGTTTCCAGGCCGGCCAGTGTGTTGTCGTCCAGCGTTCCGTCCCATGCGTGTCCTGGCAGTGTCAGGTGCCGATCGGTAGGCAGATAGACCGTGCCCCGATCGAGGTCGTGCAGGACATCGGCGCAGCGGGAACGCATGGCCTCCAGAGTGGACGCCAGGGCGGCCACGGAGGACTCGAGTCGTTTGCACAGCATGCACTTGCTCAGGCGTGTCCAGTCGAAGGCCGACGTGGACCTCCTTCCGTCTGCCGGGTGGATTTGGTAGTCCTGAAGGTGGTAGGCGGCCATCGTCAGGGCGGCCGGTGGCTCCTCGTTCGGCGCCAGGGCGTGGTAGTCGTCCAGCGCGCTCTGGGGAAGGTCCGCGCGTTCGACATCCAAGGCCGCGAGGACGTCCCGGACAAGTGTGCGTAGACGTGGGGGCAGGCTGTACCGGACTTCCTGGGGTAGTTGTTCAGGGAAGACCAGGGTCGCGTCACCAAAACCCTGGGGATAGTTCTCCTTGATGCCCTGTCGGGTTCGTCTCACCATCATCGTGTCGAGCAGTCGGTGCAGATCGTTCAACTGCTCTCTGTCGAGCCGGTCTGCCCGGCGGCAGAGGTCCGCGAGTGCGCGACGATGCTGAACGGTCAACCTGGGAAGTGCCAGGCCGAGAACCTCTACGAGATCCTGACCGCGGTTCTGGATCGGGGTCGCCGTCAGCGCGAAGACCTGCGGTGGTGATGCGGCGGACGCCAACGCGACACGCAGCGCGTCGCGCCAGGTCGTACGGTTGCGCAGCCAGTGGGCCTCGTCGAGCACGACGAGGTCGTAGGGCAAGGCTGCCTCCCCGGCTTCCTCCCAGGTCCGGACTGCGACGGGCAAGCCGTGGTAGCTCAGGACGTCGGCGGGCAGATTCCACCCGCGTAGCCGATGCCTCCACATCCGCACCAGGTTGGCGGGGCAGATCACGACCGCGCGCTCGCCGCGCTCGTAGACACCGCGGCGGATGATCTCGGCCGCTTCGTAGGTCTTGCCGACACCGACGTCGTCGGCGATGAGCGCACCCCCGTACTCTCGCGCGATGGCCAATGCCCTGGCGACCCCGTCGCGCTGCCACGCGGCCAACGACAGCTTGTCCTCGGCGTTGACGTCGCCTCCGTACAGCTCGAAGAGCATGCGGAGGAAGACCAGTTCGTGGGGGTAGTTGGAGAACTGCTCTTCGATGATGGCTGTCAGGTCGAAGGGGACGGCCTCGTTCCACAGCGCCGTGGCGTAGTCCACCGCTTCCTGGGCGTCGGAACCGGTCACCTGGCTGCTGCATTCCTCGTTTCGGATCATCCCGCCCAGGGTCAAGTTGGCCGAGCCGATCACGGCGACGGGTTTGTCATCGGCACCGTGTTGCGTGAAGACCTTGCTGTGGACGAAGGCGGTCTCGTGTCGTCGGCAGGAGAACCCCGGCCTGCGCAGCAAGTACGCCAGTCCGAGCAGTCGGACCTGGGCGTCGCGCACCATCGGCATACCCGACAGCTCGGTCCGCAAGTAGTCGACGTTGCGTGCGAGCCTGTGGCGGAGCAGGTCCGTGCTGTCGGTGAACGGATCTGGCAGCCTGATCCAGATCGCTTCGTCCTGGGTGACGGCCAACAACAGCCGAATCTGGGTTCCACGGTCCAGAGCACGCCGCAACTCCGCCTCGATCGACATGAGACCACGGATGCTGACGTAGCCCGCGACGAGGTCGATGTAGTCGGGCCGCGCCGACTGATGGGTAAGCCAGAAGCGCAAACGGCAGGCGATGGTCTGGCCCGCGCGGTTCAACCAGAGCCCGGACATCACCAACCGCCTTCCTGCCTGAACAGGTCGCCTTGGGCGGGGCCTTCCCTGCCGGGAAGAGGCGGGATCGTGCGCAGGTAGGAGTCGATCACGTCCGCGATCGGCTTACGGCGCGTCAGGGCCAGGAAGTCCGGCACGTCGTCGTGGCCAAGCCCAGGCGGGGGCTCCTCCAGTTGGTGGACGTGCAGTACCTGGGTGGACGGAAGCAGCATCTCGTACGTCTGACGCGTCCATCCGCGGCCCTCTTGGACCTTGTTGGCCATCGCCTCGGTCAACAGGCCGTAGTGCGGCATATATCCCTTGATCGGGTCATCCGTCAACGGACGAAGCGTCATCGATGGGTGAGGGAACACAATGCCGCTCGTGTCGTCCAAGTCCACGACCAGACCCGACGTCTTAGCTGCCGCCGCCAACACGTAGAGGCAGCCCGTACTGCCGAAGCGACCCTTCTCAACGAAGATCACGCGCTCATGCGTGAACGGCGATGGACGCCCCTCCGGCGCGATCCGGGAGAGCGTGACCTTCGCTTCCTGGTAGCTCGTCGAGTTCTCAAGTTCCTTCAGCAGGTGACGAACGGTTTTCGCGCCGTGGAACACCTCGGCGGCGATGACGTGGGTCAGCCAGTGGGCGAGGAAGGTATCCGTCATTGCTTCCGCCGGGTAGCGGGCGATCAAGCCCGCCATCACCTCGATCATCGAGGGGAAGGGGAGCAGGTCTTCGTGGACGATGCCGATCCGCTCCAGGTAGTCGAGAGCGTGGGTGATGCTGCCGGCGGCGAGTCGAGCGACCTCTTCGACCTGGGAAGGCTCGGCATGGACGGCACGACCTCCCCGGAATTCAGGCGGGAGGAGGTGTTGGATGATCTGGTTGACGGATCGGAGGTTGACGACCTTGCCCATGTTGCGCGCTTCGGCATGGCGCAGCAGCGGGCCGGTGATGTCGCGTTGGAGTGGCCGGAACCGACAGGTCAGAACGGAGATCTGGAACTGCTCAGTTTTCAAGGCCATCTGCTGGCTCTTCTCGTTCCGTCGAAGGAAGCACTGTTCTGCGTGCTCCTCGGTGCCTTTGATCCATTCCACGTGGACCTCGAAGTTCTTGATCTCGCTGGCGACGTCCGCCAGTTTCTGAATCAAGCCCTTACGTTGCGCCAGGCCGGCCCGGTCCAGCAGATCCTCGATCGGGGTCCCCGACAGCAGTTCGCCCAGCGGGATGTCACCCTGGGCACTGCTGCTCGTCGGTCGCATCCGCACGTCGTCGTTTCGGGTCAGACCGACGCTGACGGCCAACGACGGGCCGTCCATGGCGACCCACTCGTCCTCCGGGATCCACGGCGGCTGCTTGCCCAAAGCCGCGACCAGTGCCGTCAAGCGCTGCCCGCCGTCGATGACGAAGTAGTCCGCAGCGGTGTCCTGTTGATACCGCCCGCCGAGGGGTCGGTTGCTGTCGTCGGGTACCCAGAACAGCACGGCGCCCCAAGGGCAGTCCGCGACCGTAGAGCCGATCAGCTTGGCGACCCAGCGCGCGTCGCGCTGGAACGGACGCTGGCACTCCAGAACGTCGACACGACCGCTCGTCAGCAATTCGATCAATTCTTCGATCTTCATGGTAGGTTCGCTCATCGCGCGCCTCCTTGTCGATGGATAGATCGAGGCCGACGCTAGAAGCGCACACCGACAAGATCGATTATCGGTCGAGTCGATCGTGGACCCTTGGTGAAGACCGAGAGAGATGTGTGTAATGCGCAAGGGCGTTTGATGTACCGGTGGGTTATATCGCCATCTCTTCAGGAGCAGCGAGCCACTGTTGCACTCGGACCGGTGAACTCTAAGGTGTAACTGCCGGCCTGGCCGCGCTGCGCCAACGGGAATAGCTGCGCTGCTCCGTCTCGTCACCGCACGGTCGACCCTACGTGCCTATGGGAATCAAAAGTCGGCCACATGGTCTGGCTTGCGGTTGGCTGCTGTGGGTTGGTACTCGTTGATCAGCACGCTGAGGACTGGTCGGCGGCGTGTCGAGGTGCAGCCTGGCGCTGAGCTCGGCTGGACAACGGGCGGCTACGAACGGATACCGTCCGCGATGCGGCGGGTGTCGCCCTTCTGGACGAACTGATCCGCGTCGCCCGTGTACTGCGGCCGATGCGCGATTGCGCGCGAGCCGGGACCTTGTCCGGCCCGGTGCCTGGGGTCGTGCGCGAGGCGGCTGACCTGGGACGACGCTTCGGAGCGGGCCGCCGCGGTCGTCGGCGTTCAAAACGCAAGTCCGCAGCTCAACGAACTTGACGTCGATCGGCACCCTCACCTGTCCGCTGGTGTGCGCAGTAGCCGTCCGCCGCACGGCAGACCACTGGCGGTCGACCTCCGCCGATGCCTCGGCCGCCTGCTTCCGTTTCAAGAGGGTGGAGGCCAGGCCCCCGATCCCGCCGATCGCAGGACGCGCGGATGGACCGGCTGCGTGGCGCGGAGAAGGTCGTCGGGTTCATTCGCTGGCACCTGGTCGACCCGCCCGCCGCGTCGTTCGACGCGGCGTTCAGCACACGGGGGAGTAGGTCGTTGCCGGCCGGTACGCCCGCGCGGGTCCAGGCATCTGTGCTGGCCGCTGCGGAAGCCTGCGCAATATTATCGCTAACGTTCTTGGGTTGTGTGGCTCGTGTCCGGCTTTCGGTCGGCATGTCACTCAGTTTTGGCAAACCTCATCGATCCGCCAGGTGCCAGCCGCGATCACTCATAGTAACTTAACTGTCTCTATAGGTTCAGTGCAGACCAAATACTGTCGTGAAACGGGTTGCCAGTCCACGAAACGGGCCAGCCGAGTGGCGGTCGTGACGAAGGGAAGCCGTCGGCGGCTCTGCTTGGGCCGCCGACGGCTGGTCGAGGTCGAGTGGCACCCGGTGTTCGGGTGCCGAGGTCACAGCTCTGCGATCAGCTCCTGGCTCCGTTGTGCCATTCGCCGTAGGGCTGCCGGGTCGATGTCATTGCGCAGTGCGGTGCCGAGCAGTTCGCCGAGGCGGTGCCCTGGGGAACTCCTTTCGGCGAGTCCGATCGCGGCTGCGGCCAGGTCGAGGTCTCCTCGCAGGTAGGCGTACGCGGCCAGGAGGGCGATCGGTTCGGCTCGTTCGGGCGCGGGGCTGGTCCTGGACAGTTCGGTCCACAGCGACTCGGCGTGGGCGGCGTGCTCGCCGAGGGCGAAGGACAGGCAGGCGTCACGGACCAGTGGGTTGGTCAGCGCGAACGCCAGGTCGGCGACTTCGTGGTCGGTCAGCGGTCGCGTGCGATCGCCGGCGTGGAGCACGTGTTCGTGGATCAGGTCGAAGCGACTTCGTCGAGGGCTGGGGCGTTCCGGGGCGGCGGGGCGATCCTCGGCGGTGGGGTCGGTTCGACGATGGAGGTCGTCGAGCAGTTCGACCCGTCGCGTGAGGACGTCCTTCGGGTCCGGAACCAGAGCGGTCGGGGTGATGATCCCGACCGTGGCGCGGTCGGTGACGACCCAGACCCGGTGTCCGTCGAAGGTGTATACCCAGTCGGCGTGGCGGAGGTCCTGCCACGGCCACGGCCATCCGTCCGACGGTGGATAGCGCAGGCCGTCGTCCTTGTCGGCCCACACGTCGAACAGGTCGGTCACGGCGGCGGTGAAGGTTTCCGGGTCGGTGGCCTCCAACAGCGTTCGTCCGGAGGTGGTCGTGCGCAGTGACTCGGGGTCGGCGTGGCCTTGAAGGGAACCGACCCAGCGTGGGTGGATGTCGTGCTCGTCGTAGAAGTCGGCGATGGCGTGGCAGGTCGGCGTGGACGCGAGGACGTCCTGGTCTGCGGTCGTGGCATCCGCCGGGCCGGTGGTGTGCATGGTGGTGCTCCCATAGGTCGTCAGGTGTCGGATGGTGGGGCGGACGGCGAGGCCCGCCCCGAGCCCTTTCAGCCGCTTGCGGTGGAGTCCTCGGCTGCCGGGGCGAGCGTGTACTTCTTGGGCTTGTCACTGGTGCGCACGGCGTAGCCGCTGACGACCAGCTTCTCCAGTGCGTTGTGCACCGCACCGGCCGACCGGTTCAGCGCCTTGCCCACTGCGTTCGGGCTGAAGTCCTGGCCGGAGTGCTCCCGCAGGTAGTCCTCGACCATCCCGCGCAACGCCCCGGGTGCCAACCGCTCACCCTTCGACTGCGTATCCGCCTGCGCCTCAACCGTCGCAGTGGGCCGACTGTCGACGGGCACGTCCGCATCCACAAAGGACTGATCATGCGCGGTCCGGTCAACGGTCGGGCCTTCGTCCGCACGCCGGTCTTTGTCGGAACACTCGTTGTCGGTGCTGATCGACCAGCGGTCGGCGGGACGTGATCCACCATCGGTGTTCCCGGCGATGCGGGCGACCAAGCCCTCCTTCTCCCATCGGGTGAGGATTTTCGGAGCCGTGGACTTGCCGATCCCGGCGGCGGTCGACAACGTGGCGGCGGTGCTACCTGGGTTGTCGAGCAGTGCCTGCCACAGCTTCTCCTCGGCTTCCGTGCGCGGCTTTGTCGGGTTGGGGACACCTTGCTGCGTCGGGCTGGTGTTGGTGTTGGTGGACATGACTACCTCGCAGGAAGTGATGGGTGGATGGGCGGCCATGCCCCGGGCCGGAGCGGGTGCGGCCCCCGGTGCGCATCCGGTCGTGCGGGCCGCATGGCTATGAACGCTTCCTTGCCGCCGTGAAGTCAAGCGGAACTTCCAAACAAGTCGTCTGTCTTCTATGGATGGTCATTGAAACGGCAAACCGTTACACCACAAGGGTCCACTTCATCGCCGATCGTGTATCGCGCATTGACACCTCGACGGTCACGAAGCGTCCATACACGTCGGCTGTTGGGCCCGGATGAACCGAACCCGAAGGGACACAGAAACCATGACCGCCGATACCACGCCGCCGACGCCACCCGAAGCCACCTCGGACGCTGCCGTTGCCGCGCCGAGTGGCGACACCGCAACCACTCCCGGTCCGATGCCCGTCACGACACAGGATGACGAAGAGACGACGACGTTGTGGCGGCAAGGACTGCCGGCGGACGCCGTGGTTCTCGCCCCGTCGATCGCTGCCACGCCCATGCGGCAACCCGAGAACACTTGGGCGATGCTGGTACTGGCAGCGGACGTCATGGACGACACCGACCCCGACCGGGAAGGCGAAGTCGCCCTGTTCGCCGGATGTTGGCTGCCTGGACAGCCGCAGGCGGCGATGTGCGAAGAAGATCTCGTCCTCGTACTGACCGCGCCCGACGGTGAGTCGCCGCCGGACGACCAAGTCGATGTGGAGATGCTGCTCGCGCACGGCAGCCAGTGGCTGCGGGTCGGTGAGTGGAAAGGGGCGGACCCGCGCTGGCCGTGGACCGTCGCGGTCACCGCTGCGGCAATCATGGGACGATGCGTCGAAACGACCGAGGCCGCGACGCTCCCGCCCAACGTGACAGTCGATCGGCCTCTGCAGGGTTGGGGCGGCAAAGGCGGCCTCGTGGACCTGCTCGCCGCCGGTCTGCTTCAGGCCGGAGAGGAGTTCATCTGGGACCGCCCGGCGCGCGGTACCCGGCACACCGCCCACATCCACCCGAACGGCACGTTGGTCCTCGCGGACGGGCGCGCCTACCACCACCCGTCCGGAGCCATTGCCGCCCTGGGAGGAAAGAACATGAGCGGCTGGCGATCCTGGAAAAGGACCTCCGACAGGCGGACTCTGAGCGACCTGCGCACCGAACTGCGAGCCCACCGAGGACAGGCAATCGAACCGCACCGAGGGCAGTGACCCCCTTCTCGACGGCCGGACCGCCCGCATCCACTTGCGCGGGGTGGTCCGGCCGCCCTGTCCCGGGAAAGGCTTGCCGTGGACGAGTCCCTGCGCACAACGGACAGTGCGGTTCGTGCGGGGCGCGAAGGCCGGAGACGGTCCCGGCGACACCTTGGAGGCCCTCGGATGGCGCGCAGCCAGCCGCGCGGCCGGTGATCAGTTGCCGCATCGCCAAGCCGATGTGGGTGTTGTGGGGGTGTCTCAGATGACCACGATCTCGGCTTGAGGTAGTGGTGTGTGGCGTCGAGCAGGGCCATGTAGTTGGTCTCGGTGAGGCTGCGGCGTTTGTCCTCGCGGGCATGGTGGATCTTGACCCGCAGACCACGACTCCGGCGGGCCGTGAGGTAGTCCCGCTCAGCAGGGTGCTAACACGACCCGCAGCCGGTAGCCGACGACGTGCGCGGTGACCCCGGTGCTGGCCCGGCATTGGGCAGGGTGGAGATCAGTAGCGGGAACTGGCTCCGTCCCCGCGCGGTGCCGGACGTCGGAGATCACACCCAGGTCAGGTACACCGCGGATGCGATCGAAGCGGAAAGGATGGTGCACACGGTTGGCACCGTCAACTGGATCCACGCTGGTAGCGGAGCGGGTTTCCGCCTGCCGGTGATCAGCAGCAGCACCGACGCGGTCGGGAATAGGAGTGAGGCCAGGGAGCCCACGGGCCACTCGACGTGGATCCGAACACTCATCAGGTTCAGCTGCCAGTAGTGAATCCACCCGGGCAGCTCGGCGAACCTCCCCAACAACATCACTGTCGCGCCCGTGAGCGCGGTCGCCGTGATTGCCGTCGCGACTGCGGCACCCGTCGCGCGCAGGACCAGAAACCCGATCAGGCAGCCGAGTCCGGCCGCGACGGCGGTCCAGGAGTCCAAGGCGCTCACCGGGTCGAGGAGCGCCACGTCTTCCGGGGCAATCGAGGAGGGAATGGAGACCGGGGTGAGAACGCGGACGATCAAAGCCGCTCCGACCGACAGGACTGCCGCCACGGCCGGGACGAGACGTCTGGGCGTCCACCACCACGCGAGAACTCCCAGCACAGCCGTTCCCGCCGTGACGGCGTACGAATTGCCGACGTAGTTCAGTGCCATCCACAATGGGGCCCCACCAAACAGGTGGTCCCACCCATACAACCCGAGCCACATGGCCGGTACCCACAGCGTCATGTTCAGCAGGAACACCGAGCGCGGCGAACGTACCCGCCCGGCCCACGAGGTGGCCAGGGCCAGGCTCAGCGCCGCCGCGCACGCGACCGCCACGAACACCTCGGCCGCCCGCGACCAGGATCCGAACGGCACCCCACCTTGGGCAAGCCCTCCGAAGTTTGCCGCCGATCCCGCCAACACCCCTGAGGGAAGTGCGACCAGGGCACCGAGGTTCCGCCCCTGGGCACCGGACGCCGCCGACCTCCACAGCGCCAAACCCCATCCGATCGCCAACAGCGTCCCCAGGACGACCGGGGCGACCATCAGCGAGGAGGCACCCCGGTCGTCGACCAGTTGCAGCAGTGGCATCAGCATGAACTCACTGGCGTTGGCGCACATGCCCACAAGGAGACCGAATGCCGCGGCTTCGACCACTCGGCCGTGTCGCAGCAGGTCGCCACGATCCAGGACCGCCCGACGTGCGGAGAACGACGGGTGGGCGGCGAGTCGACGCTGCCACCAGGAGCGGTGCGGGGCATCCGGTCGCTGCAACAAGGCCAGCAGAGGCTCCGACGACTCGCCCTCCACCGCGCGCAGATCGGCCTCGTGTTCACGCGAGCGCACGACGGCTGCCGACACCGCCAACGCGGCAGCGGACAGGAGCAGGGCGCTGACTCCGTATTCCAGCCAGTAGTAGTCCCCGACGAACATTCCCGGAACAGTAAGGTCCGGATCGGCCAGCGCCACGACGAACGCCAGCGGGATCGGGAGCAGCAGCATCGCTGGCAGGCCCCTGAGCACGGCGGAGGTCAGCCAAACGAGCCCGACATCACCGGCGACGACGTGCGCGCACTCGTGCCTCAACACCGCCCGCGCCTGGCCGGCGGGTAGGGCCTGAACGGCGGGCGGCAGGATGACCAGCAGCTTGCCGGCCGACCGGACGCTGAACGGTTCGTGGAGGGTGAACGGACCAAACCGCACCTCGGGCACAACGAGGCCACCCATGGACGCCACGGCATCCCGGGCCATCTCCTGCCACCGCGGACCCGCCAGCCGTGTCCGCCCGGCCCGCCGCACCAACCTCCGGGGCAGCACCCGGGCCAGCACCAGGCCGACGCCCAGCACCAGCCCGGCACCGGCGAACATCGCGCCGTCGTACCCCAGCCGCTCCAGGGTGATGCACTCCGTGAAAAGCTGGTACAGCGCCTCCTGTTCGGCAGTGAGTTCTGAGCCGCCTCTAGGCACCTCGAAGATGTACTGGTTGCATGTCGAGGGCCCCGAGTAGATCGAGGCGTACAAGACGAGGTAGACGCTGTAGCCGACGCCGGTACCGGCGACGAGCAACGTGAAGATCAGCAGAACGAAGCGCCCCCGCCCGGGGGACGGCAGTACGGCACGGCGGCCGGTCGCCGCCTCGGGCAGGGTGGCGGTCACGGGTTCTTCCCGCGCGCTAACAGCTCTGCGGTGACCCGCTCGGCGATCTCCCGCGCGACCTCGGCATCGACGCCGCTTCCCTCGAGCCGCACGACCACGACCGTCGTCGCGTCCTCCGCTGCCTGCGCCACCTCCTCCGACGTCGCCACACCCCCGCGGAGCCTGCGCCACACACGGACCAACCGGGCGCGGGCGGAATCCACCGCAGCCTCGGCGACCTTCTCCAGCACCACGCCTGCGACGGCCCCCGCGGCGGCCAGCACGTAGGGCGTCATCAACGCCAGGTCCACGCCCATGCCGACCGGCGCGCGCAACGACGTGACCAGCCGCTCCGGAGCCTCGGCGTACTCGGCGAGCACCGAGTCGAACAGCTCGGCCTCCCGCGGGTAGTGCGCCAGAACGACCGATCGGGCGAGGTCGACCACAAGGTCGTCCACCACGTCGATTTCCCTACGATGGTCCGACACCGATTCCCCTTCGTGGGCAAGGCTTTGACGAAACGCCGGACAATCTACAAGGAAGATCGGCGCCGTGTGGTCAAGTTGATCCTTCAGGTCGTATTCACGGTGGTGGGCGTACCCCACAAACGCACCCGGCTTGCATCCAGGACCCTCGTGCTCAGCGCGCACCGAACCCCTGGCGGCCTGCTTGCGACGGGAGCCGACCCGACGTCCACCACCACCACCACGATCGTTGTGTTCGTCGCGGTCGGCTACGTCGGCGCGGTGAGAATAGGGATTCGGTGGCCTGGTGCACCGCAGCAGAGCCGGGCTTGGCGTCGCGCTGCATCGACCGCCGGGACCTGTGGCTGGTCTTGGCCCTGGTCACATTCGTCGACGTGTTCGCTCCGAACGTGTCGCCGGGGCTTTGCCACAACTGGCGGTGCTGGGTCCGTCGGCGTACTTGCCCGGCAGGATACGGGCACGGTCGCGGCCCCGCCGTGCCCGCCTGACCGTTGACAGTGGTAGCGAGAGCGCCAGCCAGGCACCGCTGCCCGCCGCCGAGAACGAGGTTCCGCTCCCGACGGCGTGGTCCTGCGCGGGGACGCTGCCACCCAGGACGCCATCGCCACCCGCGCCCGGAAGTCCGAGAACCCCCCGACCGGCCTGACCTCTGGCACAGCGGGAACTGAGCGTCACCTGTCGATCGTGACCCGAACATCGTCCCCGGCCGCACACGTCCAGTCTCGGTGGGCGTTCAACCCAACCGACACGACGATGCAGAGCCGGGTCTTGACGGCACGAACCGCCAGGTACTCTTCCGTCGTACTTGATCAGGGGCTCATCTTGTGGTCATCCGCACGCGGAAATGGTCAAGTGCGTGCGGAAACTACAGGGCATGTAGGGCCCGTGCGAACATGAGCAATCTTGGCGGCGTGAAGTGGTGTTTCCACGTGACGTGACCGTTCGGTGAGCAGTTGATGTCCGCAGTAGTCGATCACTTGTTGCAGGTGCGTGCAGCCGCTCGGCGGCATGAGAGTTGTGCCTGTGGCGAGACAACCCTCACGCAATATGGGGGTGTTGTCTTGAACCATGCCAGATCTTCGTCTGTATTGGATCACTCGGTTGCTTCCAATCGAGGGGTCAACTCAAGCTCGTTCAGACTCACGTCCACGAACATTGCCAGTACTAGCGCGCAGAGTGCTACAGCTCAGCAGGTCGATGGCCTCTGAGCGACTACTGACCGATATTGAAATGAAACTGCGTAACTTCGCCGTTCTTCGTGCCAGCGAGAACGGTCGTGCCGTCAATTGAAACGCTCGTGACAGGTCCGTGCAGGACAAGGGTTCCGATCACCCGTAGCTCGACCAGGTCGTGAACTGTCACTGTGCCGTCCGCAGAACCTGTCGCTAGGTAGCGGCCGTCCCTGGTGATCGCGACACCTTCTCCGTCGCAGGCGATCGGGTAAGCCGAACGCTCGTCTTCTGGCCAGAGCTGTTCGGTGATGCCGCCGGACTTTACGCTCCACATCTCGATCGCTGCCCACTGCTCGACGTAGAGGCCGCCGATCTGAGCCACCGTGAGTACATGCTCTCCGTTGGGGGTAAACCTCACTGCCTGCACCAGGCATCCGTCTCGTGAGAGCTCACGAACCAGGCTTCCGGAGTCCGCGTCCCAGACTCTGACGATTCCATCGGGCGAGCCGGTGACCACGAGTCGGCCATCTGCTGAGATGTCGATCGCACTGACCGCGGAGGCACGGTCGACATAAAGCCGCACCGGACGCTTAAGCGGACAGTCGAGGCTGACTCCCACGGCAGGTAGTTCTGGGTCACTTGCCCCAGGCCTTGTCGACCACTCTGGGTCGACAGGGTGGCCGTCGATCATCATCTTGCGCACCATGAACTGACCTTGCAGGTCGAACACCTGGATATCGCCCTTGTGGGTCTGCACACCCAGGACGCAACGACTGCCGTCCGGGCTGATCGCAAGAGAATCTGTTCGAGGCATCGCGCTCAGAGTCTGGTTCAGCCGGCCTGTGGTCGTGTCCCAGATCTTGAGGTCGCCGTCATCGCCGATAGAAGCGCCGAGGGTTCCGCTGAGGCAAGTGGCTGTGACCTGGCCGCGGTGGCCTCCGTTAGTAAGGTGCTTCGCCGCTCTGGCCGTCGGCGCGAATACTCGTGGTGCCTTGGAGTACGACCCGGTGATCACTTTGCTGCCGTCTGGTGTGATGGCGAGGGAGTGCACATCCGCTTCGTCGTGCACGCTGAGGACCTCACGGCGGTTCAGGTCCCAAAGAGCAATGAATTGGCGTTGACGTCCGTGGGAGAGAACGGCGACGTACCGGCCGTCCGGAGTTACTGCTGACACAGCAGCTTTCCCGAACTTGTCACCGTGAACGTAGTCGACGTACTCCGGTAGGGCCGACTGCTCGTCGGCCCGGTCGAGAAAGTCGACCTCGGCGAGCGTCGGCGCGCCTCGCGCTCCGCTGGTGACGTCCCAGCAGGCAGGTTCTTCTCCGTATGTACGCGCGAGTACCTTCCGTCCGTCCTCGCTGAAGCACACAGACCCGTTCCCGCCGTACGAGAACCGGTGAACGACGGCTCCGGTCGCTACCTCGTACACCACCGTCTTCTGGTCGTACGAGCCCACGACGACCATGGTTCCGTCGGGCGATGCGTTCAGCGAGTATGCCCCTCGACCGTTCTCGGCGAGAGTGCGGGTGAGCAACCAGGTACTGATCCCCGGAGCGCTCCAGTCGACAGTGATGGAAAATCGCTCGTCATCTTCAGACGTGGCGAGCACGTCGATGTGCCCGATGAAGGCGCAGTCGTACCGGAGCTGTTGCAAAGCGAAGCCCTGATCAGCCTCGCGGTCCCATCGGCGCAGGGTGTGAGCTTGCCGACCGAGCGTCTCGTGAATGATCTCGACGGTATCGCTGCGGCCCATGGCTTGAAGGAGGGAGGATACCTCTGACAGCAGCGAGTCCACGCCGGTGGTAGCCAAGCGGGAGTGAAGATACCGAGGATCGGTGATGATCTCCTCGGTCAGCCTGTGCACTTCGGTCTTCTCGTCGTCGCGGGAGAATCGATGCCAGTCGATCAGGTAGCCAATCAGGTGCACCGCCGCGTGCTGGTCGGCGGTGTTGCCGCGCAGTGCGGTGATGATCTGTTGGGTGGCTTGCGCCGGAAAGATGTTGTGCTCCGCCGACGAACGAAGATACTCGCGCAACGCAAGGTGGTACGTAGTAAACGGGCCGTTGGGAAGCTCTCCCGTCAGATAGGGCGCGCAGGCTTCCAGCGCGTCGCAGACCGTCGAAAGCGGCAGTCCGGATATCAAAGCCAGCTGGTGTGGAGTGAATCCCTCGCCCCGGCTCTGTGTCAGCAGCCCGAGCACAGGACGGATCGAATCCCGCCACCGGTTGCCGTCGGCGCAAACCCTGCGGCCAAGAAACGCGTGATACAGCTCGGTCAGTCCGCGCGGCAGAGTGTCCACATCGACGTCCGACCCGGCGAGAAACTCGTCGGTTACCAGCGCCGCGTAGAGGAAATTGCCGTCGGCTGCCTTTCCAATTCGCCCCGCGACAGAGCCGAAGTCCGCGACGCCTGCGTGCCGCAGCCTGCGTTCGACGAAGTCGAGCACATCGTCGGTATCCGCAGGCTGGTCCTGCTGGAGCATGAGCCGTTGTCCGTGGGCAAACCGGCGAGCTGTCGAACCACCGCGGGTCGTGAGCATCAGACGGAGCCCTGGGATCGGATCGCGCTCGATAGTCGACAGTAACCAAGCCAGCGTGTGGCTGGTGCCGCCGTCCTGCTCGTCGGTCTCATCCACCCCGTCTACCAAAACCGTGGCTCGGGCACCGAGTTCGGTCAACGGCCTTCGGATGAACTCGTCGAGCAGCGTGCGCGGATCGTGCTCCGGCAGCACCAGCCTCCCGATGCCGATCACCTTGGAATCCCTCACGTCCCCGGCGATCTGCTGGTTCACGGTGATGGTGGCTCCCGTGTTCAACCGCACCAAGACCTCCGCGAATCCAGGCACGGTGGAGCAAAGCTGGCTCGCGATTCCTCCGAGCACCGCTCTGACATTCAACGACTGGAACCGCCCGGCCTGGCAGAAGTGCCACGCGTGCAACCAGCCATGACCCAAACCCTGGCGCGACGACGTCCGGCCCATGGCGATTTGGACCAGATGTGTTGCGAGCATGGACTTTCCGGCCCCCGGCTCCGCGACGACGACGAGCAACGACTCCAAGCTGTCGTGCCAGGCGGCGACGAGGTCGAGTGCCCAGTCGCGTGCGACGAACGAGTCGGACCGCTCGGCCAGTTCCGCGGGAATGTGGTGATCCATCGAAGTCTTCAGTCCCGCCTGCCGTCGATCCCGATGATCGTCGCCCGCTCCACGAAGCCAAGGTCCTGCCGGACCTCCACGTCACCGCTGGCCGGCGGCAGGTGGATGCCTGTCATGTCGCTGTCACAAACGGTTGTTGCCTGCTGGTCGGTGACCCATCGCCGTGCGGGCGCCACCTGGTTCTCGGCGTGTACCCGACGCCATTCCATCAGCGCCTGGAACCCGACGAGCGTGGCGAGTCCGACCCCAGCCGGCCAGCCCCAGCCACTGGTCCACACGTTGACCACCACGGCGATCGTGGCTGCGAGAACGATGCTGACGATGGCGTTCAGTGCCCGCTGGCGAACTCGGATCTGGCTGGACAGTGTTATCACCTCTGGACAGTTGGTGGATCGACGAAGTGTCGCAGCGGATGCACGACCGGTGGGTGGGTTCCGTTTCGTGTCGCCCGATCGGGTCAGTCTGCGGCGAGTCCTGTCTCTCCGGCCCCAGCGAGGAAGCGATCGTGCTCAAGCGGCCTGCACGCGAATTCCGTGAGTGTCGCCAACATCCGCTCATGGGATGTCCGTTCGGTTGACACTCGGTGTGAGAGAGACGGTGCTCAAAGAGCTGCTCGCAGCAGATGATCAAGCGATCACTTAGCGGTCATGTGTGCGTGGAATTGGTCAAATGCGGGCGGAACCTACAGGGCAGTAGAAGCCGCAGGACGCGTCGCCCCGGCGTAGTCGTCGCCGTTGTACCGGTAGTTGTCGATCTGCACCGGTTGCCCGAAGGTCGGCGCGTTGATCATCAGTCCGCCGCCGATGTAGAGGCCGACGTGGTGAATGTTGCCGGCTGTGCCGTAGAAGACAAGGTCACCCGGCAACAACGGCTGCCCGGCCGGGACGCGCGGGCCCGCGTCGAACTGGGTCTGCGCGGTGCGGGGCAGGGTCACTCCGGCGGCGGCGTAGGCGGCCTTGGTCAGTCCGGAGCAGTCGAACCCGGAGTGTCCGCCGTCGGGTCCGTTGCCGCCCCACATGTAGGGCAGGCCGCGCATCCCACAGGCATAGTTGATCGCGGCGTGGGTGACGGCGTTGGGGGCTTGGATGGCGTTGCAGTCGCCGTTGCCGACGCTGGTGGCGCCTGCCTCGGCGTACTTGGCGGCCTGTTTGAGGACCATGTCGACGTACCAGTCGGCGTGGTTGTAGGCGAAGATCGCCGCCCGTAGGTCGCCTCGCCGGAGGCCCTCGTCGCAGAGCAGGAAGGCCGCGGCGTGGACGGCGTCGTGCGGGTTGTACCGCGAGGGCGGGCTGGCGCCGCCCGGCGGGATCCGGTGTTTGGCGATGACGCCGTTGAAGGTCGGCGCGAGGAACTGCATCGGCCCGCCTGCTCCGGCGTGGTTCTCGCCCTCTGTCACGCCGGGTGCCTTCAGCCGGCCGTGGTCGGTCTCGACTTTGCCGATCGCGGCGAGCACGGTCCAGTCCAGGCCGGGGCAGTGCGGGGTGGCGGTGACGTAGAGCAGGCAGTAGTCGGGCGGGATGTCGGCGATGGACTTGGAGCAGTCGATGGTGGTGTTCGACGAGTTGCCGAACAGCGCGTCCACCACGGCACTGACGCTCTGGCCGATCATGACGGGGATGAGCAAAAGCACTGCGGCGGCGCCGATCGCTAGTTTGGCGAGCACGGGGTTCACCACCTCCCCGATTGGCCCGACCTGTGCGGCGGCGCCGCAGGCGGCATCGGCGAGGGCGGCGGTGCCATCGGATGCGGCGAGTCCGGGCCGGGCCCGGCGTCACCGCCGGTGGTGACCGGCGGCGGAACGTGCGGCCAGGCGTCGGGCAGCTCCGACAGCGCCCACCGTCGAGTCCCACCGGGCGGGGGGTCGAGGGGAAACCAGACCTCGTCGGCAGGGCTCGGGTGAGTCGCTCGGGGGTCGAGCAGTTCGGCCGCCGCGGTGGCGACCGGCACCGAGCGCCGGTCGTCCAGCTCGCGCCATGCTCGGGCCAACAGCCGGCGGGCGGTGGCTTCGCGTCGTGAGGTCGGAAGCCATACCAGCAATGGGGTCGTGATACCGGTGGCCTGCGCGAGCGCCGCATAGCCTGCCAGCTTCCCTGCCAGCTTGGCCAGGGCCTCGGTGCCGAAGTCGTACTCCAGGAACCACTCGACCTGTAGGTCACCGCACCGCCAGCGGCCGTAGCCGTCGGGCTTGATCAGGTCGCCGAAGTGGCGGGCGCAGCGGGTCTCCGACCACCACGTCGCCAGTTCGACCTGTTCACCGGGGCGGGGGTGGCGGGCGCGGTCGACCAGGGCGGTGAACCACTCGTTGACCCCGACCGTGTGGGCCAGCCGCAGGCTGTGGGCGACACCGAAGACCCGGTCGTGCCGGTAACCGAGGTCTTTGACGTCCATGCCGTCCTCGGCGGCGAGCACGGCCGCGCCGGCGGGCGCCAGGACGTAGTGCATGGGCGCGGTGCCGACGGTGACGAACGGTTGGAAGCGGTCGACGACACCCCAGAGGTAGAGCTCGCGCAGCCGCATCCGCCCGGACCGGAAGCTGGGGAAGGCCAGTGCGGTGATCTGGTGGGCGGTGAGCACCCGGTGCTCCCAGAGCATCCGGGCGATCCACTTGTCGCGCGGTGTCAGCCGCCACGCCAGCACGGCCTGGTGCTCGGCGGTGTTGGCCGCGCGCGGGTTGGGACGGGTGGGCTTGTGACCGCGAAGGGCACGCTGTCGGCTTGGATTGGTGATCATGAGCGCCTCCGGGGTGTTCGCCTGCGCTGTAAAATCTGCGGGCTATGAGGGGTCGGGATCGAAGTAGTCGCGTTGCAAAGCACGGCCGACGGCAAATCAGGCTCCATTCGCCGTCGCGGCAGTTGAACGTTTTCAAGTTGGCCGCGTTGATGGGACACCCTGTTGCTCGGCGTTTGCGTTGCCGTGCCGATTCTGGCCCGTGTGACGGAGGGGCGAAGTCTGTTCTTCTGCCTGAGTTTGACTGCCTTCTTCGCTCCGTTGGCGGTGGTGACGACGAGGCATACTCTTGCGGCGGCGTTCTTCAGGAGGAGTGCAGGGTATGGTGACCTGGCGTCGTCTGCCGTTAAGGTTTATTTCCCTCTTGTCTTCGGCGGCATCGGATTGATTTTGAGCCAGTGGCTCGTGCCTGGACAGTTCAAGGGTTCGGATCCGCTTCTTGTGCTGCTCATCGTCCTCGTGCTTGCAAAAGTCGAGAATGTGTATGAGGTTGTCCGTTCCTTCCGTCGACTGGTGGGGTCTCGGGCCGTGATTCGTTCGAGGATCAGTGATGTTCCGGTTAGGGTCGGGCGGCGTCGCCGCTCTGCTACCGCTGTTCGAAGGGAACGCGTCGCCGGCCACGGTGTGAAGCGAGGCGAACTCGCCTCCGCGCGGGCGCATGCAGAGGCGTGATGGCCGGCGAAAGATGCGGGCCGAAGTCAGCCGTTGCGGCGAGGGTCGGCGCTACGTGGGCGCGCGACGGGCGCGATCCGCCCTGCGGGTCCAGACGGATCCGACGGACCACGAGAAGACCGGGTACGGCCGGGCTCGGGACTGTCACCGCCGGTAGCAGCGGGCTCGGTCGTGCGGGTCCGGGCCGTGCGGCGCGCTACGGCGCGGATCTCCCGGGCGCGGCCGGGCACGGCGGGTGGGAGTGGCTGGGTGAGCATGGTGAACGGCTGGGCTTCCTCACCGTTGAGGACCAGGCGGACTGCGGCGTGGTAGGCGCCGAGGTGGGCGAGGTCGTGGTCGGACAGCCGTGGTGCGGTGTGGCGGGACAGTTCGCGGGAGTCCTCGGGCGAGGCGTTGAAGAAGATCTTGCTGCGGGCGTTGGTGGACATACCTTCCCGTAGTTCGCGTGGGAGTTGGCCGAGGTGTTGGTGGGCCAGCGTCATCGCGACCCGGAAGCCGCGGGCCTCGGCGAGCATGTCCTCGATGGGGTAGGGCAGGTTGAGGAAGTTGTGGCACTCGTCGATGACCAGGCTCGCGTCCCGGCGTTGCCGTTGCGGGGTGCGAGCCCGGCCGGTGGTGGCCTGCCAGGTGCGGGCGACCACCAGCGACCCGACCAGCCGCGTGGTCTCCTCGCCCAGCGAGCCCTTCGGGATGCGCACCAGACAGATGCCGCCGTCGAGAACCTCGGCCATGTCGACGGTGGAGTGGCGGCCCGCGATGGCGTCGCGGACGAAGGGGCGCAGCAGAAAGGCGCGGAGCTTGTTCATCAGCGGGCTGATGACCTGGGAGCGTGACGAGTCGGTGAGCTCCTCGTACCAGGACCAGAAGCCGCGCAGGACCGGGTCGGTGATGCCGGCGGTGAGCCGGCTGCGGAACGCTTCGTCCGCCAGCAGCTTGGGCAGGTCGGCCAGCGTGGCGACGCCTTCCTGGGTGCGCAGGGTCAGGCAGGCGGCACGCATGACGTCGTCGGTGCGCGGACCCCAGAACGCCGAGTACACCCGCCGAAACACCGACACGAGGTTGTCCACGGTCAGGTCGGTCTCCCCACCGTCGAGCGGATTCAGGCACGGTGGCCGCGACCTGCTGTCGGCGTCGAAGATCACGATTCGATCGGCAGCCGAGCGCGGCAGGCGGGACAGGACGTCGGTGACGAGGTCGCCCTTGGGGTCGATGAGCACGATCCCGCGAGCTGCCTCGGCGTCGGCGAGGATCATGTTGCCGAGCAGGGTCGACTTGCCCGAGCCGGTCGCACCGATGACATGCAGGTGATGGCGCGCATCCGGCACGCGCAACGCGACGGGACGTTGGTGGCCGGTGTCGGTGACACCGATCGGCTTGGCCTCCGGCCCCGGTGTGGCGATGCCCGGTGGGGGTGCGATGGCGCGGGCTCCGGCTCGTTGGATGCCGGGGATGGCCTCGTCGGTGGGCAGGTGCGCGATCGCCGCCAGTTCGGGCACCGACAGCAGGTCCCCGCGTCCGAGGCGGCGCGAGTCGATGACGCGACCGGGGTGGCGGACGCGGCGACGGGTGTAGTGGTTGTGCTCGGTGTAGGAGGCGAACGAGGCCGCCAAGGCGTGTGCACGGCCGCGGGCGACCTCCCGCGCCCGGCGGGCCTCGGCTTCGTCGGTGTCGGCCGGTAGCAGGGTGGCCACGGCGTAGCGGACGACCGTCTCGAACTGGCTGCCGCGTTGCTTGCCGACGATCGCGCGGTTTTGCGCCGCGTATTCCAGCGAGGTCTGCGGGTCGCTGTGCAAGGCTCCGGTCTTCGTCCTCGCCGTGGCAGAGCGTCGCGAACGGCTGCCCGTGCCTGGAGTGATCGTGTCGAGCAGGCGGCCGACCAGCCGGGTCGAACCGCCGGTGTGCACCTGTCGAGCCGCGCGGCGCGCGCGTTGGACCCGGCGGCCGGTGACCGGGCGGGCCAGCACCTGTACGCAGGCGTGCTCGGCACGTCCGAGCCCGACCGGCGCGCCGATCAGCGCGCGGATCGGGTCGGCGTCGAACGTGCTGCGGATGGGCAACGCCTCGGGGCGAGCCAGCCGCAGCTCGCCGCCGACCACCAGGCGCCGTTGTTCCTCACCGGCCACGGGCAGGGGCGGCTCGGCCGGGCCGACGCGGGTGTGCGCGCCGGGCCAGGCCGCCTCCACGGCGCGTTCGACCAGGCCGGGCGGGATGACGCCGGGCACCCACAGCCGGATCGCGACACCGGCCTCGGAGAACACGTACTCGCACGCCACGTGCGGCTGGCCGGTGAACGCCCGCCGCCACCCGGGGCGCAGCAGCCCGACGAGGTTGGACCACAACGCGGCCCCGCCCGCGGGGTCCACTGTGGGCGGGGCGAGCACGGTGACCTGACGGGCGTCGGCCAGCAGCTGCTCGTGGCAGCGTCGGGCCCACCACCGTCGGCCGAGCAGGATCCCGGTGATGAGCACCGCGAGGACGGGGGCGGCGATCGGGCCCCAGTCCAGGGCGAGGTCCCGGAGCCGGGCCAGCAGCGCGAGTAGCGCGCCGCCGGGGTCGCGTAGGTAGTCCTCCATCCACCCGGCGGCGGCATGGGCCGTCGAGTGCGTGGGCGCGGCGGTGAGAAGTGGTTCCGGTGGCTGGTCGAGGGTGGGCGGTACCCACGTCGATTTTCGGGGCAGCATGAACGAGTCTCCTCACGGGAGATGTGCGTACGAGGTGTTGGTGCGCGCGTGGTCAGGCGGCGTCGAGGTGGACCTGGTCGTCGTCGGAGTCGGAGCCGAACTCGTCTCCGTCGAAGCCCAGGTCGACGAACGCGGCCTCGGCCTCGTCGACCGGTTCGGCAGTGTCGGCGTAAGCGGCGAGTTCGGCCGGGTTGCTGGTCACCAGGTAGTGCTCGGTGGGCGAGGCGATGCTCTGGAACGCCACCCTCTGAGTGCCTGCTGACAGCAGACCCTGGCCGCGGTCGGCGGACAGCAGGAACGCCCGTTCTCCGGCGGAGAGGTCGAAGGTCCGGGTGATCTCGTCGATTGCCTGCGACGCCTGCCGCAGCAGGATCTGGGTCGCTGCGTTCGCCACGACGGCCTTGCCCAGGTCGCTGCCGAGCACGTCGGCGGTGTCCTGGGTCGCGACGGTCAACCCGGCCCAGTGCTTGCGGGACGCCTTGGCCATGCGGAACAAGAACTCGGCACCGGACTTGTCCTTCATCAGCAGCCATGCCTCGTCCACCACGACCAGGCGCGGGCGGCGGATGGCCGGGTTGGACACCCGCCGCCACACCGCGTCCAATGTGAGCAGGGTGCCGATGCCCTTCAGCTCGTCGGGCAGGTCGCGCAGGCTGAACACCACCAGGTGCCCTTCGGGGTTGACGCTGCTTTGTCCGTCGAACAGCTGCTTGAACGCGCCCTCGACGAACGGGTGCAACCGAGCGGCGAGCTCACCCGCGGCCCGATCGCCGGCCTGCCCGGCGCCCGCGAGCTGGTCCCGCAAGACCCGCAGCGTCGGGGACGGCCGGGTCCAGGTTCGCGCATCGGCGGTGATCCCCACGCTCTGGTAAGTCACGGCGATCGCCCGGTCCAACGCCGCCCGCTCCGCCGCCTCCAGCTCACCACCGATCAAAACGGCGATGACGGTGTGCAGGAACAGCGACCGACGCACGAGCGCGTCTTTCGGGGCGGTGCGGCGGCCGTCGGCGCGGGTGTGGATGGGCAGGTCGAAGGGGTTGAGGCGGACACCTCGCGCGCCGAGGTGGACGTAGGCGCCGCCGACCGCGGCGGCCAGCCGGGCGTACTCGTCCTCGGGATCGACAACGACGATTTCGATGCCCCGGTACAACGACCGCAGCAGCTCCAGCTTCACCAGGTACGACTTGCCCGCGCCGGAGCGGCCGAGGATCACCGAGTTGTGGTTGTGCATCCCGTCGCCGAACCGGTCCCAGTGCACCAGCCCTTGGGAGCCGACGTTGTAGCCGTAGAGCACCCCGGACGGTGCCGCGACCGAGGTGGGGTCGGGGGCGGGCAGGTCGGGGCTGGTGAACGGGAACGCCGCCGCCAACGCCGAGGTATCGAACGTCCTGCGCATCCCGATGAGGTCCAGGCCCATCGGCAGCGTCGAAACCCAGCCCTGAAGCGACCGATAGGTGGTGTGCTTGGCATCCAGCAGCAGGCTCGCGCACAGCGACCGCAGCGCGGCCACCTCGTCCGTGAGGGCTTTCTCGGTGGCGGCGTGGATCGTCAGGTACAGGCCGACCCGGAACAGCTTCCCCTCACCGCGGGCCACCCTTGAGCTGAGGTCGTAGGCGTCTTCGGTGGCGGCTTCGACCTGGGGGTCGAACAGGCGGCCGTGCTCGGCGGTGTGCCGCCGCCCGGCCTCCAACTTGGCGAGCTGTTTCTTGAGCCGGGAGGCGGCGGTGGCGGGGTCGATCGGCTCGATGTGCACCGAGACGTCCAGGCGACCGGGGTAGGTCAACAGCGGTGAAAGCCAGCCAGGGTGCACCTCACGCGGGAATCCGACCACGGCGAAGCTGGAGACCCACTCGCCGCCGACCTCCAGGTGCCGGGCCGCCACCGACAGGGCGTCGGGTGTGAACGCGGCGGCTGCCGACGAGGCTGTCGCCGGAGCGGCCGGGCTGTGGTTGCCACGGTTCTTGCGTGTGCGGGCACCCATCAGGACCGCCCCCTCTCGTCCTCGTAGTCGTCCGGGTAATCGTCCTCGTAGTCCCAGTCGTCCCCGTACTCGTCGCTGTCCTCCGACCGGCTGGGTGCCGCGGCGAGGTGCGCAGAGAAGCGGCCGTCGTCGAGGGCGTCCTCTGCGAGGTTCGCGCCGGAGGTGGTGATGACCTCGTCCGCTCCGGCCAGCCCCGCCGAGGGCGGCAGCAGGCTGTCGGGGTTGCACGCCGCAACCAGCACCGCCGTCGTCTGTCCGGCGTCGAGCGGGGTGACCACGATCCCGGCCGGGGACAGCAGCTCGATCACCTCGCCGAGACGGCGCACCAGCCGGGACTCCGCCGCCCGGCGGGTACCGGCGTCGATCTGTCCGCCCGCGTGCTTGCGGCGCTTGCCCGCCATCGACCCGAGCACCGCCAGCGGGCCGGGCCCGCCCAAGCCGTCGGTCGGAGCGGCGACGCCGAGCGGCTCGCGCAGCACGAGCAGCACCTGGCGGCGCAGCAGGTCGGACTGCCGGCCGAGCTGGACCAGGTAGTCGGCGTGCTCGACCGCTGCGGCCTCCAGCGCCGGGTGCGGCAGCCCACCCGAGCGCTCGCACAGCTCGGCGATCTGGGCGGAGAGGTCGAGTCGTTCGGTGCGCACGAGCACCTGCACCGGTGCGGTCAGGGAGTGCAGGTATCGGCCGAACGAGGTGACCAGCGCTTCCTGCTCGTGCGGGGTCCGCAGCGCAAAGTTCACCGTCAAGGCGACCGCGACCACCGCCAACCCGTCGCCACCGAGGTCGACCACCCCGGTCTCGGTGACGGCCTCCGCCGGCAGCCGCAACGCCGAGGGCGACACCTGCTCGGGCCGCCCGGTCCGGCCCTTGCCGCCCTTGCGGCGGCCCGCGGTCTGGCCCGTGCTCAGGTCGGTGTCCGGGGTAAGCCAGGCAGGTGCCGGGCGTACACCCTCCGGGGCGGCGACCCGGTGCCGGGGTGCGACCCGTTGCCGGATCGCGGCGACGAGCAGCTTGTCCATCGGCACCCCGTCGCGCTTGCCCAGGGCGAGCATCGCCGACGCCGCGCCGACCGGGACGGCGAACGCCAAGAACACCGGGATCGGGACGACGGCACGGGTGGCCGCCCAGATCAGGTAGAGCACCGCCCCGGCGGCGGCGAGGATGGCCAGTTGGCGTGCGGTCAGCGGCCCGAGGACGCGGTCGTGCATGTCGACATCGGCCGGGATGCGAACGGGAGCGGTCATGGAGTCTTACCTCCTGGTTTGGTGCTCGGCCGCGCCGGCGGCGGCGGTGGCGGTGGTGAGCTGCAGACCGGCGTCGTTGGTGGCTTGGCGGACTTGGGCAGGTCCAGCGGCAACCGCAACTGCTGTCCCGCGCGCGGCGCGCGCCGAGGCGGTATCTCTGGTGCCGCCGGTGGCGGAGCGGCTGCGGGCTTGGTGACGGGAGCCCGGCGCAGGCCGTCCAGCGGCAGCGGGTACTGGCCGCTGCGGGTCGCCCGGTTGCCCTTGTATGGGTCGAAGGGCAGCTCCGGCTGGACCACCCGACGTCCGCTCGGTCGTGGGCTTGGTGGAGTCGGCGGACTCGCCGGGCGCGGCACTCGACGTACTCCGTCCAGGGGCAGCGGGTACTGACCGGACCGGTTCGGGCTGTTGCCCCGGTACGGGTCCAACGGCAACTCGAGCTGCTTGCCCCCGGCCGTGCGGGTGCGACGACCGCCGGTGTCCGTCCCGGTGGGGGAGGCCGGTGGCGGCGTCGTGCGCTGGACGTCCAGGGGCAGTCGGTACTGCCCGTCGCGGCCGAGCACCGGCTTGTTCTCCGGCCAGTCGTCACCCAACGGCAGCGCCAGCTGGCGGCCCCGCGGACCGGAGGACTTCGGACCGGACTTCGGCTTCGGCGCGGGCTTGCCCGTCGGGCGGGTGCGGCGCACGCCGGGCAGCGGCAGGACGTACTGCCCACCTCCGGTGGTGCGAGCGTTGGCGTACGGGTTCGACGAACCGCCGCCGCCGCTGGAACCTCCACCACCGTTGCCGCCCCGGCCTCCGCCCGAGGGGCGAGGCTTCGGGCTCTTGCCGCCGCCGTGACCACCGAGCAGACCGAAGGTCTTGTAGGCCAGGAAGCCCTTGACCAGCGACCCGATCAGACCGCGCCTGCCGCCCCCGCCGCGCACCGACGACAGCACCCAGAACGGGATCTTGAACAGGATGTACATCAGCGCGAGCGCGACCAGCAGGTTGATCAGACCGGAGGTGGTCGGGCCGAAGAGCGTGAACCCGCCGGGGGCGAGGAACACCTTCATCGCGGTGATCAGCGTCAGGCTCTGGCCGAGTTGGATTGCGAGGCAGCCGCCGTAGGTTTTCCACCACAAGTAGGCGATGCCCTCGGTCTGCGGCAGGGCGTGGAACATCAACGCCATCGGCGCCCCGGCGATGAGGATGATGGTCAGCGCGACCCGCACCACGTAGGTGATGAGCAGCGCGACGAGCATCCCGGCGAGGAAGATGCCGATGAAGATGATCCAGATGCCGCCGTTGAGGCTGCCGAGCACGAGGTTGCGCAGCGTCTCGCCCGCGGAGTTCGCGTCGACCCCGCCGCCCATGATCGCCGCGACGAGCGCGTTGGCGATCTGGATGCCCTTGGTCGCCACCCACAGCGACAGGGCGCCGGCCAGGAACCCGACCACCAGGCGCGGGGCGAGTTCCTTGATGGAGTGTCGGGTCTGGACGGTCTGGTACCCCATCGCGATGACCCCGGCGATGAGCACGAGCAGGCCGTAGGAGACCAGCAGAATCTGCCAGGAGTTGTCCCACAGCTCGCCCACCCGCGGCAGCGAGTCGGGCATCGGCGTGGTCAACAGCGTCTTGGACAGCAGGTCCAACAGCGGGTTGAGCGCCTCGGTGACGATGCCCCGGAAGAAGGCGTTGATGGCCTCGGTGATGCAGGCACCGATGTCGGTGATCCCGCAGTCGTCCTCGGTCTGCTCGCCCTGTCCTGGCTGCCCGGCGCCGGGTGTGGTCGTCGGTGTCGGGGTGGCGCCGGGTTGCGGGATGCAGCCCTCGCCCGTGCACGGCGGCGACGGCGGGGTGCTCGGGCCGGGGCACCCGGGTTGCAGCGGTCCTGGGACGCAGCCGGCCGAGGTGGACGGCCTGCTGGGGTTGGACACGGGCAGCCCGGTCGTCGTGGCCGTCGTCGGGTGTGCGGGCGGGGTGCAGATCGGCCGGAGCGGCGAGCCCGGTCCACACGGGTCCGGGTCGACGGTCGGGCTCGGCAGCGGTTGTGCGGCGGCGACCCGCGTGACGAGGGAGCCCGACCCGGATGTGAGTGCCACTGCGGCGAGAGCGATGCTCAGCAGGACGACCAGGCTCGCCGCCAACGCCGCCAACGCCGCCAACGCCGCCAACGCCGGCAGCGCCCGGTCGCGCGTCGTGCGGGGCGGTCGCAGCACCCGGCGGGCCTGACGGGGGCTCGCGGCCGGAGGCGCGAGCATCTCCCGGCGGTTCGTCGACACCGATCCGCTTCGCGCGGTGGGCGTTGTGTCGTGCGGTGAGCCGACGGTGGGGCCGACCGGTGTGCGGCGTGGGGCAGGCCTGATCGGCCTGTTCGGCGGGCGCATCGCCTCAGGCCCCCACGATGCCCTTGAGCACGGTGACGACCAGTGGTGCGAGCGCGGCCAGGGCGTAGCCGATCCCGGCGGCCTTGAACGCCTCCTTGGACTTCTCCTGCTCGCCGGGGTCACCGCCGCCGAACACGCGGCGGACGCCCCCGATGGTGAAGAACACCGTCGCCAGGCCGGCGAGGATGCCCATCAGCCAGTTGCGGATGTTGGTCAGGACCTCGTCGACGCTGCCCGCGATCGCGAGCACCACGGTGTCGGCGTGCGCCGTCGCGCCGGAGGCCGGCAGCGCCACCACGACCAGTTCGGCAACGAACAGCACGCGACGGCGGATGCTGCGGCGGCGGTCGCTACGCCCGTCAGAGGTCGGAGGTGTGTTGCCGTCGTTGGTCGGTCGCCGCAGGCCCGCGCACGTCGGTGTGTGGGCACGCGAGGTCACCTCGCGGCGGCTGAGGACGACCCCGCGGTGAGGCCGGTTGTCACCGGGCCGGCAGTGGTGGTGAGGGCGAACTGGGGTACGGGTCAGGCGCATCGCGACGCTCCCGGAGTCGTGCCCGACGGCCGCTGTGCCGAATGCTGTGTGGACTCGCGCGGCGGCGTGGGCGAAGAGGTGGTGTGCGCGGGGGTAGCTGGTTTCCTCCCGCACCCCTGAACTCCGGAAATTCGGCCCTGCGGGGACACGCGGTCGCCGACTTTCTTCGCCGTGCGCGTCGCCAGATCAGTGACACTGCGTGACGCAGAGGCGGCGGTGGTCGTGTGCTGTGTGGCGGCGGTGATGGTCAGCGCGTCGGCCACCCGGGTCGCCACGTCGCCCCCGTGCAGTCCGGCGTGCGGGGTGGCGGTGGTGTCGTCGAGCAGGTAGGCGACCAGACGGTGCTCGGCGCGTTGGCGAGCCTTCTTCGCTGCTTGGTAGGAGAGGTTGCGTTCGGCCGCGGCGGCGGCCAGCGGCACACCTTCCAACCGGGTGGAGCCGATGAGTTCGGCCTCGGAGGAGGTGATGGCGTGCTCGGCGACGGCGCGGGCGAGGACGAAGTCGGGGTGGCCCCATGGGGGCGGCGGCACGGTCGAGCGGAACCCGTGCCCCGAGGGCACCGGCGCGTCCAGCTCCTCGCGCACGCACGCGTGGCCGGCGCGGTAGGCGGCCCACCGCAGACGCAACATGACCCGCGGACGGCGCAGGTCGATCTCGCCGAGTTCGGCGACGAATCCGGCGAGTACCGCGGCGTGGATGTCGCTCGGGTCACCGGCGAACTTCGCCGACAAGGTGGCGGCGATGGAGATCAGCGCGGGCAGCGCGACCCCGACCGCGCCGACGGTCCAGGCGCCGCCCTCGGTGCGGGCGAGCAGGACCAGGTGTGCCCACGCCGCGTCCCTCAGCGTCTGCGGGCAGCGGCGGCGCAGCAGCCGGTCGCGCAGCTCGTCCAGGGGCACCCGGCGCGCCGGAAGACCGGGGAACAACCGGCCGTCCACCGACACCGGACGCGGCCCGGCGACCAGCCACTCGAACGCCGACCGCGCCGCGTCCAACGGCATGGAATCGCGCTCGAAACCTGAGCGCGGAATAGCCTCACGTGAACTCATGGAATGGCTCCCGAAAACAAGTCGGAATCAACGACTTGCCCAGGACGCCACAGCAGGTAGTACCAACCGATGACCAAACTGGTACCGAACTAGTACCGCAGAGGTACGGGCGATCATCACACCCGCGCCGCAGGTGTCACACGATCCACTCCGGCTGTCTTTATGGATCAACGAGCACCGCCACTCAAGATCAAATAGACTGGGCCGGTATTACCTGTCTAGCTGGCAATATGGGTTCCCGGTACTAGTTCGATACCAGGTTGGTCATAGCCGTGGGCAAGCGGTCCCGCCCTGCGACCAGTTGGGAGTGCCCGACCTCCAACAGGATCGGAAAAACGCGCTCGGTCACCTTCTCTCGGAGCCGCCGCCTCCTTCTGCGCGGGCACGTGCGCGCGAACATTTCCCGGTTATTTGCGGCCGTGGAATCCGGTCGAGAAAAGTGGCGGGGGTGTGTCCCCAAAGGGGCCGTATTTCGGAGTTCAGGGGTGTCATCAGCGCCTCGCACCGACAGGCGCACCCAGCCTGGCGAAGGGACACCCGTGGCCCAGCCCGACAACTCCGCCCGCCGCTCGCCCCGACGGCGCGCCGACTCCACCCACCCGGCTCCGGCCCGCCCCGGCGGGCACCGGGGCGGCGACCGCCGACCCTGGCCGACCGCTCCGACCACCACCCGCGTCAGCCCCGGCAAGCCCGCGAAGTCCACGGCCGGCACCGGCTCGCGCTCACGCGGATCGGCCTCGACCCCGACTCCGGCGACCGTCTGGACCGCCGGCTCTGCACCGATCGAGCTCGACGCCACGTGGCCCGCAACCCTCGTCGAGCGGATCGTCACCTCGTTCAGCAAGCCCGCCGAACGGGTTGTGCTGCTGGACTGGCCGATCTCCGAGCGCACCCGCCCGACGCTCGGCGTGGTAGGTACCGACGGCGTCATCGACCACGCCCCCGGCGCAGAGCCGGACCCCGAACTGGCCGACACCATCGCCGCCGTCGAACGTCTCGACCGCGCCGCGCGCGTCGAGCGCGTCCCGATCGACCCGGCGTCGACCGGCCCGACCTCGCGCCCGTTCTGGGCCGACCTCGTCGGCGGGGTCGGCACGGCTCCCGCGACCATCCCCACGGCACCGGAAGTCACCGTCGAGGTGCCCTTCCCGGACGCGGTGAGCGAACCCGTGGACGGTGCCGGCTTGATCGTCACCAGCCTGCCGCCGCACCGCTCTGGCCACCTCGGTCACGGCAACACAGCGGACCTCATCGCGCTCTACGCGGCACGGCGGCTACGGATCGGCGGCATCCTCGTCGTGCTCACGCACTGTGACTGGGAGTTGGGCGAGCTGACCGACCCGACGGGCGCGGTGGTGACCGCAGGACAGAACGCCGACCTGCTCTACCTCCAGCACATCGTCGCCCTGCACACACCCGTCCGCGACGGCCGTTTCCACCTCGCCGACGCTCACTCCGACGGCGTCCATGGTGACCGCGACACCGACACCGACACCGACGACGGCGACGCGCGTGCGCGTCACCGCGCCCTGGTGCGAGGGCTGCCCGCTCCGCATCGGCGCATCCACTCCGACGTCCTCGTCTTCGCCCAGCCGCACGACCACCAGCCGACACCCCCGGCGTCGCCGAGTGCGCCCACCGACGCGGTCCCGCAGTCCGAAGACATCCGATGAGCACCGCGCCTGACCCAGCGCCGCATTCCGACTTCGCCCAACCCGGACCGCACCGCCAGGAAGGCACGCCCGTGACGCACGACGCCATCGACCAGTCCACCGCCGAGCACTCCCCGACGACTGCCGCAGCGGTCGGCGACGAGCCGATCCAGCGCATCCCGCGCGCACTCGACACCCCGCTCGCCGCTGCGGGCAACTCTCTGGACAGCGGTGAGCAGAAGGGGAGCGCAGAGCCGCCCGCGGTGTCGGTGTGGACAACCGCGCAGTCCTCGCCGGCCGCCCAGCGCAAGAACAAGTACACGCCCGAGTCGACCGCGCACCCGGCCAAGATGCTGCCCGAGGTCGTCCGCCACGCCGTCATCCACTACACCAAGCCGGGCGAGCTGGTGCTCGACCCGATGTGCGGTATCGGCACCACCCTCGTCGAAGCCGTCCGGCTCGGTCGCCGCGCCGTCGGCGTCGAGTACGAACCGCACTGGGTCGAGGTTGCGCAGGCGAATCTCGACCTGGCGCGGGAGCAGGGCGTCGGCGGTGACGACGGGATCGACGCACGGGTGTTCCACGGTGACGCCCGCCAGCTCGTGACGCTGCTCCCACCCGAGTACGTCGGCCAGGCGGCGCTGGTGGTGACCTCCCCGCCCTACGGTCCCTCGACCCACGGGCAGGTGTCGGTCGCGCCCGGCGCGGGGGTGCAGAAGTACCACCACCTCTACGGCAACACCCTCGACCGCGGCAACCTCGCCAACATCGGCCACCACCGGCTGCTGGCCGGGTTCACCCGGATCCTCGCCGCGCTGCGCACCTTCCTCAAGCCCGGCGGGCACATCGCCATCACCATTCGCCCCTGGCGCGAACACGCCGAGCTGATCGACCTGCCCTCCCAGATCCTCGCCTGCGGACGCGCGGCCGGCCTGATCCCGGTCGAGCGCAACGTCGCCCTGCTCGCCCGCGCCGCCGAGACCGACCTCGTCGCCCGCGGCAGCTTCTTCCAACGCGACTTCATCCGCAAGCAGCGCGAGGCCGGACTCCCGCTGCACCTGATCGCCCACGAGGACGTCCTCGTGTTCCGCACCGCCCTGTTTGCCTTGCGTTCCAATGAACTCAAGGGTGTTCAGCGGGAACCCAAGGGCCTGTCGCGGTCAGTGTGCCACAGGGACGCTCGGGTTCCGGGTGAAGTCGAGGCGGCGGCTTCGTGAGGAGTCTCGAGAAGCTGGCGGGCGTTGTTGGCGTAGCGGATCGCGGTCGTCTCGGAGATGCCGAAGAGCATGGCCAGGTGCAGCGGATCGGGGCCGATGGTCATCGCTTCCTCGAGTTGCCGGTCGATGCGCAGCCGTTCGAGGGTGGCGGTCAGGCCACGGAGGTCTCGCATCCACACGGCACTGACCGGTCCGTGCCGCAGCGCGCTTTCCTTGCTGATCAACAGATGCGGGTTCGCGGTGGCGGGCCAGCGTTGCGCGCGGTAGGTCAGCCAGTCGTCCAGGACGGTGCGGGTCAGGTCGTCGAGCGGCCGTCGCCGTCCGCCTATGGTGAGATGTCGATCCGCGAGGTCGACGTCGTGCAGTTGCATGGCCCGGATCTGATGCGGTCGAGCGGCGTGCACGGCGGCCATCGCGATGAACACGCGGGCTTGCGGTGTGGTGGCCATGGCGACCGCTTCGGCGATGTCCTGGATGGACAGCGGCTGCCAGAGCACGTGTTCGCGTCTGCCGATGGAGATCCTGGTCGCGGGATTGTGGAAGACGACGCCGCTGCGCCTGGCCCAGCCGAACAGCGAACGCAGCGCGGTGACGGCACCCGCGCGGGGTTCTCCGCGCAGCCGGCGCAGGCAGGCCACGACGTCGTCGCGGGTCACCTCGCGCAGGTGGTCGTAGCGGGTCGACCAGTCCAGCAGGGCGGGGCGCACGGTCCGCAGGTAGGCGCGGACCGTGTCGGGCTTGCGGGGCAGGGTGCGCGGGCCGCCGTCGTGCAGGACACGGGCCCACCGGCCCGCCTCGTGTCCGATGGCGGGAGCCATCCCGTCGAGTTTGGCGGCCAGCCAGGTGTCGAAGACCTGCGGCCGGTCCTCGGTGAGCACGTCCATCGCGTCGAGGATCGCGATGGCGTAGTCGACGTTCACGCTGTGCCGGGACGCAACCGTGCGCACGTCGGTGGCGCGGATCCGGTCGCTGTCGTGGTGACCGGCCAGCAGGGTGGCCAGGGTGCGCTGCATCCCGCGTCTGGTGACCGGGGCCCATCCGCGGGCCTCGGCCGCGGTGTGGGCGAGGTGCAGCGCCCAGCCCAGCCACGGGTTGTCCGGAGCGGGCGCGCGGCGCAGGTCGATCCCGACGTGCCGGTAGTCGCGGGCGAGCACCTCGTCGGCGAACAGCACCTGCTGTTCCCACCGCATGTCCGGTCGGGCCACCGATGCGGGCGGGGCCTTGAGGGGACGGCCTTTCGCGCCGTGGCGACGCGGGCTCGTGCGGGCAACGGCGCGACGTCGGGTCATCCCGGCCAGGAACAGTTGCTGGCTGCGCACCGCAGGAAGGTGCGGTGCGATCAGCACCGCCGAACGCGCGTCGACCGCGGTCACGATCCGGTCTTCGCGCGCCTGGAACCAGCACAGGCGGCAGTAACCGTTCTTCAACGGCACTTCACGCCGGCAGGCGCCACACTCGCCGGGCAGGTGGCCGAACCGAGGCGCCGCGAAGTTGTAGCAGGCAAGACAGACCCCGCGCGCATGCGTCAGGCCCCACGCCAGGCATTCGGCACAGCTGGTCACCGACCGGGCGATCTTCGACCCGGTCCCGTCTCTGGCCACCATCGATCACGCCGGCGGCAGGGAACGACCGTCACGACGTCGAGGAACGACCCGCATCGGTTGCGGAGCCGAGCCTGTGGCCGCGTTCCGCTCACGCGTGTCGACAGGCCGGGTGACCTTGTCCGGTTCGGGAGTGAGCAGCTCTCCGATCTCGCAGCCCAGCACGACACAGATGACGTCGAGGTCATCGAGCTTGAGCGAGGCCGGCTGGCCCGACCACAGGTTGGACATCTTGCCCAGCGAGATCTCCAGGCCGTGCTCGGCCAGAGCGCGTTGGAGCTCGGAGGCTTTCCAGATGCCGCGGTTCGCCGCTGCCAGGCGGAGATTCCAACGCACTCAGACCAGTCCTTCCACCCGTTGCGCCGCGCGCTGCTGACCGGTGACCCACGCCTGCTCGACGTGTTCCCGGTGCACGTGGACGTAGCGCATGGTGGTCGCGATCCACGAGTGTCCCAGGGTCTCCTGGATGGCGATCAGGTCCATTCCGTTGAGGTAGAGCTGGGATGCGCAGAAGTGCCGCAGCACGTGCGGGGTCAGTCGGCCCTCCCAGCCGGGCAGGTGCGCTCGGGTCGCGGCGGCCACCGCGGAGCGCAGCGTGTCAGGGCCCAAGCGGCGCGAGGAGGAGCCCTCGGTTCGGCGTTCGGAGGGAAACAGCGGTGCGCCGGGCCGCTCGTGATCGTCGTCGAACAGTCCCCAGATGTCTTCGATGTACCACTTCAAGGTCCGCCCGGAGTCGTTGATCAACGGCACCATGCGCTCGCGGGGCCCGGAGCCCCGGGCTCCCTTGCCGTAGCGGACGTGGATCTTGCCGAACCTGCCCAACTCCCAGCGCACGTCGGCCAGGTCCAGTTGACGAACCTCCCCAGCGCGCAGCCCGATCTCCGCCATCAACCTGGCCGCCGCGTAGTTGCGGGCGGTCGGCGCGAACTTCCGGCACGCGGCCAACTCGGCGGCCCAGCCGCTGAAGAATCGCTCGATCTCCTCGGCCGGCGGCGGGATCCGCAGTCGGGCGTCTTTCCGGCCTTTCGGCCTGTTCATCTCATCGACCGGGCACGCCACCACGCGGCCGGTCATGGCGTGCAGCTCCACCGCGTGCCGGACGTGGAGGTACTCGAAGTAGGTCGTCAGCGCGGCGGCCCGAGCGTGCCGCGTCCCCGCGGCCGCTTGCCGCAGCACACGTCCGAAGTACGTATCGGCGTCGGTGGGTTCCATCTCCCACAGCGGGCGTCCGAACCAGTCCCGGACCTGCTGCACGTTGCTGATCTCGCCGCGGATCGTGGTGTCGGCCAACCCCGTCGATGCCCGCGTGAGCACGAACCCGGCCATCACGTCGACCTCGAAGTCGGCCAACTCGTCCGCACTCGCCGGTGATCGCGCCTCACGAAGATCGCGCACTACGGACAGGCCCAACCCACGCCCCCTGTCTTCACACCAACCGAAGCTGCTTCACTCAAGATCGGATAGTTTCATGATTTCTGAAATCTCGTCAACATGCCGCCACGGCGGCCAGCGCAGCGCTGCCGCCCAGGTCCAGGCCAGCAGGTGCTGCCTGACCTGCAGCGCGGAGCAGATGAACTCAGGGGATGTCTCACAGCACAAGTCCGCCGGCAACAGCGCGGCCGGTACTTCGGCGGGGGACGTGGACCTCGGGCAGTACCGCTCGGCGCGATCCGCGGGTGCCGCGCGTGACGCTGCGGGTGAGCGAGGCCAAGCGGCATGACACGCCGTTCGCCGCGCGCGCGCCGTGAGCGTGCGGCACGTTCGCTCACGCTCGTCCCGGCCCCGGCGGTGACGCACGGGCCGGGGCGGCGGACCCGCCCTGTCACCGGGCCTGCTCCGGTCGTGGGCTCGTTGTGCACCGGCTACGGCGGCCTGGACCTCGGCGTGCTGGCTGCTCTGGGCGGCGGCCGGATCGCCTGGGTCGCCGACCCCGACCCGCACATCGCCCGGATCCTCGACGCCCGGACACCGGGCATCCCGAACCTCGGCGACCTGCGGCACATCGACTGGGCCCAAGTCGAGCCGATCGACGTGCTCGTCGCGGGGTTCCCCTGTCAGGACATCTCCGCCGCCGGGAAGCGCGCGGGCATCGAGAAGGGAGTCCGCAGTGGGCTGTGGGCCGACATCGTGGCGGGCCTTCGCGTACTACGACCCGCGCTCGTCGTCGTGGAGAACGTCGCCGCGCTTCGCTGGCGCAACGGAGGACTCCACCGTGTACTCGGCGACCTGGCCGAAGCGGGGTATGACGCGCTCTGGCGTAGCGTCCGCGCCGCCGACATCGGAGCCGCACACCGCCGCGAGCGAGTGTTCCTGCTCGCCTGGCTGCGCGAGCCCCGCACCGGTCGACGGTGCGGAGATGCTGCCGACGCCGACCGCGCACGACGGCTCCTCCAATGGCATCAGCGCCGCCGGCAGACAGGGCGGTCCGTCACTGCTGGACCGGCTTCGATTGTTGCCGACCCCGACAGCCTCGGACGCGAAGAACTGCACGCACCGCACGCAGACCGGCGGCCTGTCGCTGCCGGATGCGGCCCGGTTGTTGCCGACTCCGCGAGCCTCGGACACCGGCACGGCGGGCCGCAGGGCCGGTGCGGGGTTCCGGCCGCCGCTGTCACAGCAGGTGCTCCCCCTGGTGGACCCCGAGGCGTTCCTGCCGACGCAACGAGCGACGGACGGAACGAAGGGCTGCCCGGCACAGCGGGGCTCCAAGGGCGACCTGATGCTGCCCTCGGCGGTCATCCGCCTGCTCGTCCCGCCGGTGCACCACCGGGCCGAGGACAGCGAGACCGACGCCATCCCGTAGCGGTTCGCGAGCCCGACAGTACGACGAGTCGAGCATCCGAGGGCGAGTCGGCTCCCGTGAACTGGGGTGTCTACGAGGCGGCGATCCGCCGCTGGGAAGCGGTGCTGGGCCGCCCGACACCGCACCCGACACAGCCCGGCAACCACGGCCGCCCGGTCCTCGCGCCTGGTTTCGTCGAGCACCTCATGGGCCTGGCCGAAGGCTGGGTCACCGACCTCTCCCTGCCCCGCACCGCGCAGCTCCGGGCGCTGGGCAACGGCGTGGTTCCCCAGCAAGCCGCCTACGCGGTGGCCCTGCTGCTCGACGACCTCGCCGAACTCCTCGACATCAACACCGACACCGACCACCGGTCGCAGACCGGGCAGGAGGTGACCGCGGCATGACCACGACAAGACTGAAGGCGACCGACACCGGGCCCGCCTTGCGACTGCTGTCGCTGGGTGCCGGAGTGCAAAGCACGACCGTGCTGTTGCTGGCGTGCGAGGGCGAGATACCGCGTTTCGACGTCGCCCTTTTCGCCGACACCGGCTGGGAGCCGCGCGCCGTTCACGCGAACCTCGACCGCCTGGCGGCGCACGCAGAGAGACACGGGATCCCGGTGCGTCAGGTCTCGGCCGGAAACATCCGCGCCGACGCCCTCGATCCCCGCCACCGCTTCGTGTCCATGCCCCTACACACCCTCAACCTCGACGGGACGCGAGGGCTCGCGAGGAGGCAATGTACTGCGGAGTACAAGATCACCCCGCTGAAGAAGGCCGCGCCGGAGCTACTGGGATATCCGCATCCGCGACGCGTGCCGCGAGGGGTGTACGCCGAGCAGGCCATCGGGATCAGCACCGACGAGTTCACGCGCGCCAAGGACTCCGGGCTGCTGTTCCTGCGCAACGTCTTCCCGCTGATCGATCTCGGCTTCGACCGGGCACGGTGCATGGAGTTCCTCGCCGAACGAGGCTTCGGGGAGACCGTGAAGTCAGCATGTGTCGGCTGCCTTATGCGGAATCTGAGCGAGCTACGTTGCTTGCTCATGATCACAGTGCACTGGGAGCGCTATCCCCTGGTGGAGCAGCACCCCGAAGCTCGGCGGTGGCTGCAATTCACGGCCAACATCGGGCGAGCGTGGAACACGGTGGACGCCTACGGACGAGCGGTAGGCGACCACCTCGCGTTCTGCTTGACGATCGGTACCACTCCGGAGGCGGCCCGGCCGGACGTCGTTGCGGCATGGATCGGCGACATGCACCAGCGGCCCAACCCGAACGGCGGAGTGGGGTTGGCCAACTCGACGATCCAGGTGCGGATCGTTGGAGTTCGATCGTTGCTTCAGGACAGCATCACGGGAGGGAAGGCATGAGCACGCAACTACTCGTAGATCGTTGCAGCCCGCATCGCGTCCTGAACGACCTCCCAACCGTTCCAGGGGACCGGAACACCGCGGTTGGCGTAGTAGCCGTCACAGTCGTCCAGCCAGGCGGCCAGCGACTCCAGATAGTCCGGAAGCGAGTGGTTCTCCCAGTTCGCGGGCGGACCGTCCGACCAGTCCGCCAGCAACGCCCGCACCGTCGTCGCCAGCCGATCCTTGTGTCGCGCCGCCGGCGACGATGGGCAACCAGGGACACCGCAATCGTCGTCGGGATCTGCGTCCGGGTCGGCAAAGCCGTGCTCGAACTCGTAGTGGAAGCACACGTAGTGCATCCGCTCGAACGTCTCGTAGTGGTCCCGGTTCAACCGCACAAGCCGATCACACCGTCGACACATCTGGTCGCTGCTGTCATCAGGCACCAGCGGATCATCGCAGGTCACGGAATGCTCGTCAGCTCGATTGCCTCCGACCCTCCGCCCAGGAGCACCCGAGGAACGAGGGCGCTCCCCGACGATCGTTACCTGATATTCGCAGTAACTTGCCCATTCCACGGCAACGCCGGCTGGCGGTGGGTGCGCGACAACGATCCGGACAGCTGGGTCGAGGCAGTCGAATTCGACCGCGCCATCCGCCACGGCTACCCGCGCGCCACCACGCAGGGGCAGGAGCTTCGTGGGCAGTACTTCCTGCACCGCTCCTGCCTTCCTCTGGACCAGGTCGACCTCGACGCGCCTTCTAAGTCCAAGAGTAAGAAGCACCTGCGGCTGATCACCTCCGAGTCGGCAGACATGGCAGTGGACAGCGTGGAAGAGGACGGCGACCCCGATGGATGCTCGCCGTGGTCGTGTCGGTCCGGGGAGCCGGTCACCACCGTGGATCACGGATACCGCGGGCGTGCGGCATGAGCACCACGAACACATCACCGCCGCAGTTTGTGTCGGCAGTGCGGAGCTGGTGGGCACGAGTAGGGGACTCGTGGCACACGGGGGCCGCCGCCGCGGCAGCGATGATCGGATATCTGCTCTCGGTCGTCGTCGCCAACATCGCCTCGGTGTACTGGTCGCCGCTTGTCGTCGGTGGACTGATCGTTCCGTCGGGCACGGTGTTCGCGGGAACGAGCCTGACGGCGCGCGACCTCGTCCACGACTGGCTCGGTGCCCGAAGAATGGCCGTAGCCATCGCAGCCGGAGTGGGATTGTCAGCCGTGTTGGCTTCCCCGCAGATCGCGGTTGCCAGTGTCGTCGCGTTCACCGCGTCGGAAATCGTGGACGCGCTGATCTACACGAGGCTGCGCCACCGCTCCCGGCTGGGAGCTGTCGCGGTATCTAACACGGGCGGGCTCATGGTCGACAGCGCCCTGTTCGTGCCGTTGGCCTTCGGCAGCGTCACGGCCGTGCCCGGACAGCTCGTCGGCAAAGCGGTCGCCGCCGATTACCACCGCTGTGCCGACATGTACGAAGAACGCGGCATCGACCTGGGCGCGCTTCCGTTGGTCGGCGTGGGAAGTGTGTGCCGCCGCCAGCACACCGTCGAGGTCGAACGCATCGTCCGCTCGTTGGCCGCCCGCGGCTACAAGCTCCACGCTTTCGGTGCCAAGGTGCTCGGCCTCGCCCGGTACGCAGACGCCATCGCCTCCAGTGACTCGGCGTCCTGGAGTCTGAGAGGGCGGCACGTTCCCGGCTGCACCTCCACCCACCGCAGCGAGTCCAACTGTCTGAGGTTCGCCCTGGCCTGGCACGACGCCTTGACCCGGCAACTGCGCACCACCCAACCGGTCCATGCGCACGCGGTCACTGCCCACCACACGTCCACCCGCCCGATCTCGACCGGACCGAACACCCACGCACGAAGCAGCTCCCGCCCGACCCGCGATCCAGCCGACCGCCGTCCATCCCGCCGCCGGGCGGAGGCACGATGACCACCCGTCGCCCTACACCCACGCCGCCCGGCCACCACCAGGAGCCGTCCACACCACCGGTGTCGGCGCCTCGGCTCTACACACCGGCCCAGGCCGCTGAACTCCTTGCCGTGCGCGAGTCCTGGCTGCGACGCAAAGCCGGACAACGTGCCATCCCCTGCACCTTCCTCGGCAAGCACCTGCGCTTCTCGGCCGCCAACCTGCGCGACATCGCCGACTCCGGCAACTGCACACCCCCGACGGTCCACAGTCGTCCTCGCCGAACACGCTGACACCAAAGAACTTCCCCGACACCTATTGCCCTTTACCGCCAATAGAGCGTCCATGGGCGTGTCACACCAACGCCCGTCAACAGCTCCGAACACCCCTCACCGGGAGGCACGATGGCCTGGTCCGAACAACACGGCAAGACCTGGCGGGTGCGCTACCTCAAAGACGACGGCACTCTTGGATCGGTCACCGGATTCCCCAACAAGTCATCGGCCGACAACTACGCCGACACCCTCGAAACCGACCAACGTCGGGGCACCTGGATCGACCCGGCGGCAGGTCGGATCGCAGTGGCGGAGTGGGCCGACGACTGGCTCGACGCCCTTGACCTGTCCCGCGCCACCGAGGCCCAGTACCGCAGCCTGGTGACCAACCACATCCTGCCCCGCTGGGGCGAGACTTCCCTGGCCGACATCACCGGTCTGGCCGTCGCCGCCTGGCGCAAGCAACTATCCGCCGGCTACGCGCCTGCCACCATCACCACGATCGTCAAAGTGCTGTCGATGATGCTGGCCGACGCCGCCGACGACAAACTTATCCCCGCCAACCCCATCCGCCCCCGCCGACGGGGCAAACGCCATCGCGCGAAATCCCGCGAGCGCATCTGGGCCACCCACCAACAAGCCCTGCGCGTCGCTGACAACGCCGCCGCCCTCGTCGGCCCCTGGGCAGGCATCCTCATGATCACCGCCGCGTGGACCGGAGCCCGCTGGGGCGAACTGACCGGTCTGCAACGCCACAACACCCACCTCGACGACAGCCGCATCGTCATCGACCCCGACATCGGCGCACTGCACGAGATCAACGGCCACTTCGAGCTCGGCCCGCCCAAGACCGCCGAATCCGCCCGCACCATCACCCTCCCGCCCTTCCTGATCCCGCTGCTGCGCCGACACCTCGACAGCCACGACCACCCCCACGTGTTCGTCACCGCAGAAGGCGAGTACCTGCGCCGGTCCAACTTCTCCCGCCGGGCCATGCGCCCCGCCGCCGACGGTAACCTCAAGCGCACCGCCCCGCCCGTGCGAATCGAGCCCGTCCAACCAGGACTGACATTCCACGGCTTCCGGCACAGCCACAAAACTTGGATGATCGCCGACGGCGTCCCCGAGATCGCCCAAGCCGCACGCCTCGGGCACACCCTCGAAGACAAGATGCAAAAGGTCTACTCCCACATCGCCGCCGAAGTCGAACACCGACTTCTCAACGGTCTGCAAGACCGCTGGGACAAGGCCGCCGCCGACTCGACCAGGCCGGAACCACAAACCCGCTGGCGACGCCTCTAACCACCGCCGTACGGCAGCTCAAGCGGCGGCGTCGAGCTCGACTGGACAGGGCCTTCTAGGCGGAACGTTGTTCTTCAGGCAGCAGAGCTGAGTGGCGTTCACGCACTCGGGCGACGGCTTCCTCTTGGCTGATGTCGTAGCGCAGTTGCTCCCGATAGAACTCCAGGCGTTTGGCCGCATCGTCGAGCAGTTGGCCCCACTGGGTCACGTGGATGTCGTAGTCGCCTTGTTTGGTGACGTGACCCCACTCGCGGTCGGTCTGGTTGACGTCGTCCTCGATCTCCTCTGAGATCGAGGCGCCAACCAGCCAGAAGGTCCCACTTGGCCCGCCCCGTCGCCGCGTTCTTGCTCAGCGCTCGCGCGTAGCTCCGCACCTGGCGCAGTTCCTTGTCACCCAGTGCGACACTCGGGCGCTTCAACTCGGATCACCAGTCGGTGCTGGAGTCCGGGGGTGTGGATTGTTCTTTGGAGTACCAGGTCCAGTCGGCCGGTCCGGCCGTTGTCACGGAGAACCTGACCTCCTGACGCGATGAGATCCGCTTCGAGCAGTGCGTCGTCGGCGAGGACATCACGAAGAACGGTGGTCAGGCCGGGTTCACTGCGGCTGAGCCGCCACTCTTCGCCGAACAGCCATGCGTTGTCCTTGACCAACGGGTGAAGCTGGTCGACCTCGCGCATCCGCCTGCGCATGTCGTTGCCGTAGATGGCCTGTCGCAGCGCCAGGATGAGGTCGACCCGTCGGGTGAGGCTCTGGCGCACTTCCGGTGGTGGCGCGGTGGACCCCCAGGCCGTGACAGGGGCCGAGGGTTGTCATGATCATTTGTGGCTCAGATGGCGATGCTGGTCGGTGTGGTGTTCTCGGGGCTTTCGGCGCTGGTGGTCGAGGGCGTCGAGGACGCCGGTGCTGTGATCAAGGTGCGGGCGTCGACCAGGGGCGAGGAGGTGGCGTGTCCTTCGTGCGGAACGCCGACGGGCCGCGTTCATGCCTTCCACGAGAGAGTTCCCGCGGATGTGCCGGTCGACGGACGCCGGGTGCTGGTGAGGTTGCGGATACGTCGGATGCGTTGTCCCGTACAGGAATGCGCGCGCCGGACGTTCCGGGAACAGGTACCCGGTTTGATCGAGCGATACCGGCGACGCACCGTCCGACTCGATGATCAGCTCCGCGGTGTCGTGCGCGAGCTGGCCGGCAGGGCCTCCGCCCGGCTGCTGCCGACGCTGGGGATCGCGGTCGGGCGGGACACCGCGGTGCGGGTCCTGCTGGGCATCCCGTTACCGGATCGAGCGGTGCCGCGGGTACTGGGGATCGACGATTTCGCCCTGCGTCGGTGTCACGACTACGCCACCGTGGCGATCGACGCCGACACCGGCGCCCGGATCGACGTGCTGTCCGGACGTGGTGCCGCGGTGGTGGCCGGATGGCTGCGGGCGCATCCTGGAGTCGAGGTGGTGTGCCGGGACGGTTCGGCCGCCTACGCGCAGGCGGTACGGGACGCGCTGCCGGACGCGGTCCAGGTCGCCGACCGGTGGCATCTGTGGCACGGCCTGTGCGACGCCGCTGGCAGGGAGGTAGCGGCCCACAGCGCGTGCTGGGCCTCGGCCACAGGACTGCGCCAGGGGAAACTCGCCGAGACCACGCTTCAACGGTGGCAGCAGATCCATGCCCTGCGCGACGCCGGGGTCGGACTGTTGGACTGCTCGCGCCGCCTGGGTCTGGCGATGAACACGGTCAAGCGCTACGCCCGCGCGGCCACACCGCAGCGCATCCAGCGGGTCCCCAAGTACCGGGCCGGCATGGTCGACCCGTACCGGGATCACCTCCGCGCCCGTCGTGAGCAGGAGCCCGGTGTGGGCGCCACCGAGCTGTTGAACGAAATCCGCGCCCTGGGCTACGACGGCAGCCAGAACCTCCTCGTGCGGTACCTGAACCAGGGACGGCACCTCGACGACCATCCGCACCTGTCGTCACGTCGGGCCGCCCGCTTGCTGCTGACCCGACCGGAGGATCTCACCGGACGGCAACGTGAACGGCTCGACGCCCTGACCGCGGCCTGCCCGGAGATGACGGCACTGGCAAGCGTTGTGCGTTCCTTCGCCACCTTGCTCCTACCCCACAAGAACAATGTGGCTCGGTTGGCGGCATGGACCAACGCGGCGCGCGCAGCGGATCTACCCCACGTGCACTCTTTCGTCCGGGGTTCGACCAGGACCTCGACGCCGTCACCGCCGCGATCACCCTCGACCACCACAACGGACGCACCGAAGGCGTGAACACCAAGACGAAGCTGATCAAGCGCCAGATGTACGGACGAGCCAGCTTCGACCTTCTACCTGTTGACTGAACTAAGATCCGAGATAACCCCAAGTCAGAGGCGGTTTCATGGGTCTGATAGTTATTCCGCCCATGGATCAGGCGAAGGAGCCATTGCGGGATTTGGTGGCCATGGTCGTGCCCCAGGTGGGCCGTCTCGCCGAGACGGGCGACGTGTGCGACCCGTATCGGCTCGTCGATGGGGACGAGGCCGTGGTCGAGGCGGTCACGGAGTACTTCCGGGATCTGCAGGCGGCGGGCCGGTCGACGGCGACGTTGCGTTCCTATGGGCTGGATCTGTTGCGCTGGTTCAGGTTCTTGTGGGCGATCGGCATCCCTTGGAACCGGGCGACGCGGATTGAGGCTCGGGATTTCTGCCGTTGGATGCTGGTGGCCGGTAAGCCGCACCGGCCACACTGGCGCCGCCAAGGCGAGCCAATGGAGAAATGGTCCTTTGTGGAGGCTTATGCGCCGTCGGTGCGGGCGCACTGCGAGACGGTGCTGCGCTGCTTCTATGACTTCCACCTGGGAATCGATGACGGCCCGATCCTGATCAACCCGTTCCCGCTGAACCGGTCGCGGCGTGGCGGCCGGGCGAATGCGCACCATAACCCGATGGAGCCGTTTTCCAACGAGCGGACCGGGCTCTACCGTCCGCGGGTCCCCAAGCGGATCCCGCGCTCGATCCCGGATGAGGAGTTCAACGAGATCTTCGCTCGGCTGCCGTCGCACCGGGACCGGGCACTGGTGGCGTTCTACGTCTCCACCGGAGCCAGGGCGTCGGAACTGCTGTCGACAACACAGGGCGGGGTCGACCCGGGACGACAGCTGATTTCGGTGGTCCGCAAGGGAACCGGCGAGGTCCAGGAGCTTCCGGCCTCCACCGACGCGTTCGTGTGGTTGCGGCTCTACCAGGTCCAGATGGACGGCCTGATCCCCAAGGGACGTCGGCTGCCGCTGTGGTGGACGCTGCGCCGACCGTTGCGCCCGTTGACCTACCATGCGGCGCACCGCATGTTCGAGCGGGTGAACGATCAAGCGGGGACGGCGGCGACGCTGCACGCGCTGCGGCATACCGCGGCCTATCGGATGGCCGAGGATCCACGGCTGCCGTTGACCGACGTGCAGTTCGTTCTGGGGCACGCTCAGCTGACGACCACGCAGATTTACCTGACGCCCCGCAAGGAGGACGTGATCCGCAGGGTGCTGGCCCACCACGCCGAGCAGACCCGGCAGGCGGCCGCACGCACGCTTCCGGCTCCCGCGCCGGGTTACCGGCCGGAGTCCTTGAACGTGCTGTTCGGCGCGAGTACGTCATGACCACGGTCGTGTCTGTCCCGGCGTCGCCGACGCGCTCGGCCGGGCCGAGGCTGGGCGTGAGGCGATGCGCACGAGGTTCCCGCCTCGTCCTGTCGCAGCGACCTGGCCGACCACGCGCTGCGACCGCCGGACGGCGATCCGGCTGGCCACCGCCGACCCGCTCGTGATCGGCAACCCTGTGGTCCAGGCCAAGCGTGTCCGCGGCCTGCGGCATCTGCTGGACTGGCTCGCCGACGAGACCGGCGACACCTGGCAGCAGCGGTGGACCAACAGTGGCGCGGAAGCCCTCGGCGCACGATGGCGCCAGGCACCGATCGCCTGGTTGGAAGCACGGGGCCGTCGATCGGCCTGGTTGCCGTCGGAGCTGTCCTCGGCGCTTCTGGCGCTGATCTTCGCCGATGTGGTGCGTCCGGCGCTGCGCTGGCTGGTCTCCACACCCTCGATCAAATCCGAACTGGCCAACGGCCTGGCCCTGGACCGTGATCCCAGTGGATTCGCACGGCTGCGTGAGCACTGCCAGGCACACTCCGGGATCCCTGAGCGGGCGGCACGACTCACCGCGCAACGCGGCGCCGTGATCGTCGCCGCCAAGGGCGGAACCCTCGCCGACATCACCGTCGGCGATGTGCTGGAGTTGGTGGACACCGAGACCGCGATGTCGGCGGCTTGGCCGCGCGATGTTCCGGCGTTTTATCAGATCCTTCGTGACCTTGGGTTGCTTGGTGAGCAGGCTCCGTTGCGGTTCCGGCAACTACGCACCGGCGGCCAGCTCACACCCGGGCAACTGGTCGACCGCTACGGGCTCGCCTGCCGCCCGGTCCGGGACCTGCTCGTCGCCTACCTGCACGAACGGCAGCCCAACCTGGACTACAACAGCCTCAAAGACCTGTCCTACTACCTGGCGCGGCGATTCTGGAAAGACCTTGAAGTCCACCATCCGGGCATCGACTCGTTGCGCCTGACGCCGGAGGTCGCCACCGCGTGGCGGGAACGGCTGCTGAAGAAACAACCTCCAGGCTCAAGCGCCGGCACCGACGTCGGCGAGCCGATCCCCCGGATCGCCTACCGCGAGTGCCTGGTGAAGGTCCGGGCGTTCTATCTCGATCTCTCGCAGTGGGCGCTGGAGGATCCAGCCCGCTGGGCACCGTGGGTCGCGCCGTGTCCGGTCGGACGCGATGTTGAGCATCGCAAGTTCAAGCGCCATCGCAAGGCGCGTATGGATGCCCGCACCCGTGAACGTCTGCCGGTCCTGCCGGTGTTGGTCGCCACGGTCGAGCGGCGGCGAATCGTTGCCGCAGAGCTGCTGGCCATGGCGCAGGCCGTCGAGCCGGGACAGAGCTTCACCGCCGACGGACATCAACTCACCCGTCTGGGAGCCTGGTCCGGGAAGCTGAGGTGACCGACTCCGCCGGTCGTCGGCACGATCTGCGACGCGAGGAGGAATACGCGTTCTGGGCATGGGCCGCCGTGAACGTTCTGCGCCTGACCGGAGTCCGGATCGAGGAGCTGATGGAGATCACCCACCACAGCGTGATCCAATACCGACTGCCCACAACCGGCGAAATCGTGCCGCTGCTGCAGATCGCGCCGTCCAAGACCGACGCCGAGCGGCTGCTGGTGGTCAGCCCCGAGTTGGCCGACATCCTGTCCGTCGTCATCGTCCGGGTCCGCGACGACACCGGCATCGTCCCGCTTGTCCCGGCCTACGACTGGCACGAGTGCGTCTGGCGGCCACCGGCCCCCGTGTTGTTCCAGCGCATGTTCAGCGCCGAAAGCCGGGCGATCAGCCACGGAACGATCCGCAAGATGATCCAGGCGGCCCTGGCCGACACCGGCCTGACCGACCCGGTCGACGGCAGGCCGCTCAACTACACGCCCCACGACTTCCGCAGGCTCTTCATCACCGACGCCATCCTCAACGGACTGCCACCGCACATCGCCCAGGTCATCGCAGGACACCGCGACATCAACGTCACACTCGGCTACAAGGCCGTCTATCCCGAGGAGGCCATCCAAGCTCACATGGCCTTCCTGGCCCGACGTCGAAGTCTGCGCCCCAGCGAAGAATATCGCGTCCCCACAGACGAGGAATGGGAAGAGTTCCTCGGGCACTTCGAGCGACGCAAGGTCTCCACAGGACTTTGTGGCCGCGCCTACTCCACCTCTTGCATCCACGAGCACGCCTGCCTGCGATGCTCGATGCACTGGCCAGATCCGGCTCAACGGCAACGAATCTTCGAGATCCGCGACAACCTCATCGCCCGGATCGCCGAGGCCGAACGCGAAGGATGGCTCGGCGAAGTCGAAGGACTCCGGATCAGCCTGGCCGGCGCCAACGAAAAACTCGCCCAGATCGACAAACGCACCAACGCCACGCGAACCGTCAACCTCGGAATTCCCACTCTCACAAGGGATTCCTGAGCACCAGCCAGGACTCGACGCGCACCTCTGATCAAGTTCAGAGAATCCGCCACCGCATCCTCCTGGGGTGACACCACCGAAAGTGCGCCAGAGCCGATAATGGGATAGACCTCGAGGGTGCTCCGGCCGGTCGACCGTTGCGATCGACGCAGACGAAGTGCGGGTTCGTGGACCGAACAAGCAACGCATGGCTTTCGCCGATGAACGGATGAAGCCAGGACAGTCCGTAATGGCACGGTGGTGGTTTGTGACCACCAGCGATAAATGGCGGATCTTCCATCCTTTTCCTGCGGGTACAGGGGAAGCTCTCAGCGGTGGTAGGCGGGTTTTCCCAGAGATGGTTGACGGGCGGCGTCGAGAGGCCGCATCGGTGGTGGTTGTGGGCTCCGACTGGGTGGACCTCAGCGGGATGTCTTGTCGCGTCGGTCTTCGATCCCGTTCGCTGCTGCCTCTGTTCGGGCGGTTTGGGTGCGGCCGTTCGGGTGCTCCGGTGTTTGGGTGGCGGTGGGGTGGATTCGATGGGGCGGTGTCACTTGTCGATCGGGGCTCGTTGCCGGGGCGACACCACAGTGCGGGCTCTGCTGCACGAGCGCGCCGGAGGCAACCCCGCCGTGCTGGCGGCGGTGCCCGCGACTTGGAGCGGTCGGCAGCCGGCGGCGCTGGAGGACCCGGTCCCCGCGCAGCGCGCGGGGTTGTCGTTGCGGGTGGAGCACTTGTTGGAGGCCGACACCGGGTATCGCGCCGGTTCGCCGTCGCGTGCGGCGCCGGGTGAGCCCAGGGCGGCCTACGACCCGGCGGGGACCACGTTGCGCGAGCGGGCACCGATCGTTTCACCAGCGCCAGCCCGACCGGCCGAAGGCTGCCAGGACCGGTCTCCAGCGCGTGCGGCCGCTGCTTCGCAAGCGATCGCGTTATGGGATCTGAAGGCGGCGCCGAGCACTGATGGCCGGCGCGATCGTGGCCGGCACGGGTGACTGCGGCCTGACACCGAGGGGCGTGCCGAATGTGACTCTGACAGTGACTGCGTCGCGCCGATGACACTATAATGCCACGGTGCCACCTGAGGCGCCTTCCTTGTCGAGCCACCTCATCCTGCTGGGGTTGTCGCCCGACGCGGCCGTTCTTTACGCCGAGTTGTTGACCCGTCCGCCGGAACCGCTCCAGGCCCGCGCAGGATTGTTCGACGGCGACGAGGCTGGCGAGCGGCTAGCGGCAGCAGCCGCGGGGCTGGTGGCGCTGGGCCTGGTCGAAGCTACCGGCAGCGCCGGTCAGCCGCTGGTGCCCGTGTCCCCGGCGCGGAGCCTTGAGCTGCTCGGTCGACTACGCACCGGTGAGGTGGATCACGCGCAGATCGCGGTCTCCGGTGCGTACGAAAGTTTCCGACGGCGCAAGCTCAGTGCAATCGCCGGCTCCGCGGTCGAGGCCGTCACCGGGGCCGACGCCATCGAGCACCGAATCAACGAAGCGCTCGAGGGAGCACGTCGGGAGATACGGATGTTCGACTCGCCGCCGTACTTCCGCCCCGTTGACCTCGGGACCGAGCAGGCCCTCAGGCTGTTCGCCCGCGGTGTCGGGCACCGCGTGGTGTACTCACGAGCCTCTCTAGAGCAGCCCGGGAACTTCTCGGTCAACATCGAACCCTGCCTGCAGGCCGGCGAACAGGCCCGCTTCATGGAGAAGGTGCCGGTGAAGGTGACGCTCGTCGACGACGACCTGGCGCTGGTGTCATCGTCCGTCGAAGAGGCCGACATCAATCTCTCGCTGCTACTGGTACGTTCCGGCGGGCTGTTGTCGGCCCTATCCGCCCTGTTCGAGCTGATGTGGGAGCAGGCGATGCCATTGGAGCACCGCCATCCGAAGCTGCGGTCCACCGCCGTGCTGCATCCCGCCGAACGACACATCCTCACCCTGCTTTTGGCGGGGGTGAGCGACAACCAGATCATTCGCGAGCTCGGCGTCAGCAGGCGGACGTTCTTCCGGCGCATGGAGCTGCTGCTGGCGAAGGCAGGCGCCACGACTCGCTTCCAGCTGGCGGCGCGGGCGCGCCAGTACGGGTGGATCTGAGCCGGTCGGACACACACCTCGACCTGGGCATGATCCACCAAGGGGTCTGGCGGGCCGCAGCTATCACCTAGTGAATGGCACATCTGTGCCACGGGCATGACGGTGCCGCCGGAAGGACCCGTTCCTGTCGAAACTTCCTCCCCGAGACACCGGTTGTTCACGGTGTCCTTCCCTGCTCGAGGAGGCAACACCTTGAAACGGACCAATGCCGCGCTCAGCGCCGTCTCTGCGGCACTGTTGCTCGTCGTGGCCATGGCGCCACAGGCAGTATCAGCTGCCGAACCGCGCGGGACGATACTCGGTGCAAACGCACCCGACGCAGTCGACGGCAGCTACATCGTCGTACTCAAGGAGTCCGGTATCTCTCGCGGAGGCCAGCAGGTCGCATCCGCCGCCGACTCCCTGACCCGGCAGTACGGGGGCAAGGCGAACTTCAAGTACGCCGATGCGCTCCTCGGCTTCGCCATGAGTGCCACCGCAGCCGAGGCCGAACGCCTGGCCGCCGACCCGTCCGTCGCTTATGTGGAGCAGGACCGCCTCAACCACATCGAGGACACGCAACCCAATGCAACCTGGGGTCTTGACCGTATCGACCAGCGCTCGCTGCCGCTGAACAGCACCTACAACTACTCGACGACCGCCAGCAACGTGACCGCGTACATGATCGACGGCGGCATCCGGATCAGCCACAAGGACTTCGGCGGCCGGGCCTCTTACGGCTACGACTTCGTCGACGGCGACTCCGTCGCCCAGGACTGCAACGGGCATGGCACCCACACGGCCGGCAGCGTGGGCAGTGCTACCTATGGCGTCGCCAAGGGCGTCTCCCTGGTGGCGGTCCGCGTCACCGACTGCGGCGGCTCCGGCACGAACTCGCAGGTCATCGCGGGCTACGACTGGGTTGCCAGGAACGCCGACGGGCCTTCGGTGGCCAACGCCAGCATCGGCGGCTCCCCGACCGATGCCAAGGACGCCGCAATCCGGGGCGTGGTGGACGCCGGCGTCACTGTCGCCGTCTCCGCTGGCAACGGCGACACCAACGCCTGCAACCAGTCGCCGGCCCGCGTACCGTCGGTGATCACGGTCGCCGCGACCTCCAAGACCGACGCCCGTTCCGACTACTCCAACTACGGCTCCTGCGTCGACATCTTCGCACCCGGCGACTCGATTCTCTCGCTCGGGATCAGCAGCGACACCGCCACCGCCACGATGAGCGGAACGTCGATGTCCTCCCCACATGTGGCCGGTGCGGCGGCGCTGTACCTGGCGAGCCACCCGTCAGCATCCCCGGCCGAGGTCACGTCCGCCCTCAACACCGCGGCCACCACCGGCAAGGTCACCGACCCCGGCTCGAACTCGCCGAACCGCCTGCTGTACACGGCTGCGGACGACACACCGCCGGGCACCACCGTTTACAGCGACAACTTCGACACCGCCACCGGCTGGACCGCCAACCCGGCCGGTACCGACACGGCGACCACTGGACGCTTCGAGCGCGGGATCCCGCAGCAGACGTTCTCAACGTACAGCGACCAGATCAAGCAGCTCAGCAGCAGCTGGGGCCTCGTGACCGGAGCAGCTGCCGGCGCATCGTGGGGGACGAATGATGTGGACGGCGGTGTCACGTCGATCCGGTCGCCGCAGATCACCATCCCTGCCGCTGGGACCTCCACGCTGACCTTCGGTTACAGCGTTGCCCACGGCGACAACTCCGGTTCGAACGACTACCTGCGGGTGAGCGTGGTGGACGGCACCACGATCACCACGGTGTTCGAGCGGGGCGGTGCCGCTTCCGAGGTCGCCGGCTCATGGCGGGACGGCTCGGTCAGCCTCTCGGCGTATGCCGGCAAGACCGTCCGGTTGCTGGTCTCCGCAGCTGACGCCGGAACCCCCAGCCTGTTCGAGGCGCAGGTCGACGACGTCAAGATCGTCAACAACTCCTGACCGGATAAACCTGTCCTCAGTGTGAGCAGAGGGTCGTCACCTGGCCGACCGGCGAGGTGACGATCCGTGCCACCGTCGAAGTTTTGGCGGTCGGGCCCGCCGCATCCCGATCGGAGCGGTCGGGCCCAAGGCATCGTGGCATCAGCCGCCATGGTGTGGGGTGCCATAAGTGGGCCACCGCTGCCTGACCTGCGGTTATGCTGCTGTGGGTTCGTACTCGTTGATCAGGCCCCCGAGGAGTGGTCGGCGGCGTATCGAGATGCAGCCCGGCTCTGCGATCGGTCGGTCGGGTCGTGGTGGCGCGAGTTGCCGGGCTTGGTGTGGTCGGCGGTGGTTGTAGTGGGTCGCGTAGCGGTCCAGGACCGCCCGTAGGTGTGTTCGTTGATGATGAGTAGTCGGTCGGTGACTTCGTGTCAGACGGTGCCGACGAACCGTTCGGCGTAGGCGTTGGCCCGCGGACACTGTGGCGGGATCTTCACGACGTGAATGCCGGTGTCGGAGAAGACCGCGTCGAACAAGGCGGTGAACTGGCCGGCCCGGTCTCGGATCAGGAACCCAGGCGGGCCCTTCGGAAAGCGCTTACCTGAGTATTCCGTGGCAACACACGAAGATGGTCAACCGGACCGGCGCCGGCACCGGCGGGTTCAACACCCTGTACGTCGCGTGGGACTACAACGGCTCCCACCGGGCATCAGCTTGCGGGGTTGCTCTCGGCAACCTGGCCGCGGTGGCAAAGCACCACCTGGAGCTGGTGCAGGTGGGTGATGCAGTTCTTCCGGGCGCCGTCCCCGTAGTTCCAGGTCCAGATGAAGAACAACAGGAACAGCACGCCCAGAGTGGGCGGGCTGATCGGGCACTACGATCGGCACCAAACGTCTGCCACTTGTTCGCACCGTCGACGCGGGCGGCCTCCCAGCAGTTCACGCGGGAACCCGCCGAGGCACGAGGCCGTCTACTACCGCAAGCACCAGCCAACCCCGGCTGGAGCGATCAACCAATCGAGTCTCCAACAAGGCTGTAGCGCTTCAGTCCGGCCTGCGCCGGGGTGGCCGTGACCGCCGTGGCGAGCAGCACCAGGAATACGGTCGGCGCGGACCGGACGATGGGGTTCGGGGTACCTGTTCTTCCTTGAGCAGGTTCGGTGTGGGGGAGTCATTCGCTGAGTAGGGCGTTGCACTCGCGTTGGAGCGTGATGTCCTGCCACATCGGGTGGTGCGGGGCGGCGTTGGAGCACACGACCGAGCCCCACGCCCCGACTCGTGCGGATTCGGTGGCGGCGGTGCGGCAGAAGGCGGCGCCGACGGGGCCTTCCTCGAAGGTCCCGTGCAGCGGGGTGTAGCCGATCCAACCTTCGCCGAAGACCAGGGGGACGCGGGTTTCGGCGGCCCAGTCGGCGGCGGCGTCTATCCAGGTGGTGAGCTGCCGGTGCATGGCGGTGCGGTGGGTGGCGTAGCGGTCGTAGAGCCAGGCGTCCCACTTGTCGGGGTCGCACCAGTCGTGCACGTACACCTCGCGCCGCCCGACGATCGTCGCCTCCAGTCGCCAACGCTGGTCGGGTGGCGGCAGCCAGTCGTCGAAGTCGGGAGCGCCGGGGCGCAGCAGTTCCCGGTGAGCGCGGCCCTGTGGGAACGGGCGGGACGGGTCGCGCAGGGCGAACTCGTCGAGCAGGTCGTCCAGTACGCCGTAGACGTACGGGTGGAACACCGCGACGTCCACGCTGCGGGGGACGCCGCGCATCGAGCCGACCGGGACTCCCGCGTAGTTGGCCGTGACGAGCCGGTCGGGGTGGCGCTGCTTGAACCGCGCTATCCCGCGTTCCAATCGTGGTCGCAGCGCGACCACGGGGTCGCCGTCGAGCCCGTCGGCCAGGTGCCCTGCCTGCACCTCGTTGTGCAGTTCGGTGAACGCCACGCGGTCGTCCAGGCCGTGCGACGCGAGGAAGTCCACCAGGTCGGCCAGCGCGTTCGCCAGCGCCACGGCGCGGTCCTCGGGGTCGATCGCCATCACCGCGTCGAACCAGGCGCGGTCCAGGGCGAACGACGGGCTCTGCTGGTACTCCCAGCTGGACAGGATGACGTGGCAGTTGTGCCGCCGTGCGGCGTGGAACAGCGCCAGCAGCCATGCGCGCGCGTTGACGACGGTCTCCGCGCCCACGTCGTACCAACGCACCCGCGACCCGTAGCCGCCGCCCAACGGCCCCAGCCGCAATCGCGTGGTGTCCACACCCGAGCCGAACAGCAGCAGGGGCATGGCGCAGATCCGCACGGTGTTGTAGCCGCGCTCGACCGCCTCGGCGAAGGCGTTGTCGAGGTCCTCGAAGGGCTCGCCCGGCCCGGTGCGGGTGTACCAGGTGAAGTCCCACAGGGTGATGGTCAGCTTGTCCGGGGTCATGCCTTCACCGCCCCGGCGGTGAGGCCTTCCAGCAGTTGCTTGCGCAGCAGGAAGAACACCAGCAGGCTCGGCACGGCGGCCAGCACGGAGCCGGCGAGCACCAGGTCGTACTGCCGTCCGGTGGCGCCGAAGAGGGCCTGGATTCCCATGGGCAACGTGTAGTCCTCCGGTTCGCTGATCACGATGAGCGGCCATAGCAGGCTGTTGTAGCTGTTGAGGAACGACCACACGCCGAGCGCGCCCAGCGCCGGACGCAGCAGCGGCAGCACGACGCGGCGGAACAGGCCGAACTCGGTGCAGCCGTCCATCCGGGCGGCGTCGAGCAGCTCGTCGGGAACCGACTGCTCGGTGAACTGGCGCATCATGAAGATCCCGAACGCCGGCGCCACCCACGGCACCACGAGGGAGAAGTACGGCTCGGTCAGACGCGCCTTGGCGACCATGATGAACAGCGGCACGATGATCACCGCGAAGGGCACGGCCAGCGAGCTGAACATGATCGTGAACAGCGCGTTGCGACCGTGGAAGCGGTACTTGGCGAACGCGAAACCGGCCAGCGAGCACAGCAGCACCGAGACCACCGTGGCCAGCACGGCGACGACCGTGCTGACGGTGAACCAGCTCCAGAACGGCTGCGCCGCCAACAGCCCGCGGTAGTTGTTCCTTCCGGGTAATAGCCGCACATCCGGCACGCCGCGCGGCGTGCCGGATGTGCGGTTCGGTCAGCGGGTGGTGCAGGTGAGGGCCGGTGTGGATGGGTTGCCTGTTGCGGTGTAGCCGAAAGTGGTGGAGCCGGACGGTGAGAGTGCGCCGTTGTAAGAGAGGTTTCCGACGGACACCGTCGATCCGTCCACGTTCAGGGTGCCGTTCCACAGTTGGGTGATGGACTGGCCGCTGCTCGACGTCCAGCCGACGGTCCACCCGTTGATCGCCGAAGCACCTGCCGTGACCGTCACCTCACCCTGGAAGCCGTCGGGCCACGCATTGGTCGTGCGGTAAGCGGCGCTGCATGTACCGCCAGGCCCTGTCGTGGGTGTCGTCGTTGCGGTAGTCGTCGTCGTTGGAGATGTGGTCGTTGGAGGTGTCTGGGTGGTGGTGTCCGGTGGGGTGGTCGAACGGGGTTGCCAGACCGCGAAGTCCCGCAGGGTGAAGTGGCTGTCCACGGTTCGGAACCCGAACCAGCCCTGGGTGTAGGGCTGCGAGTCGGCGTAGTCGAAGACCAATCGGCCATCGACCCAGTACTGGATCTTGCCACCATCGGACACAAGCCGGATCCGCTGCGGACGGTTCGCGGTGAGCAGCGGCTCGGTCCGATCGAAGATCAGCGGCCGGTTGCCGGGCTCGCCGACGTAGCGGCGCATCCGGGTGGTGGTGTTGCCGTTGGCGCCGTGGCCCACGTAGTAGGTCTTGAGGTTGTCGTAGTCGGCCAACCGGCCCGATCGGCGGCTCGCGAAGAGGTCGTTCGGGGAGCGTGCGTCGGTGGCGCTCCAGAAGGCGTTGAGGTCGGACACGCGATCGTTGGCCCCGCCGGCGCTGACCGGCGTGGCGGTGTACTCGATGATCGTCGGGCCGGCGAACTTCTGCCGGAACCACACCGTCGCGCCGCCCGGCACGTCGATGTCCAGCGCGCCGTCGCGGGCCTGGACGGTGCCGCCGCTCTCGAGCTCGGCGGTCCACTTGCCGGTGCCGTCCCGGAAGTCGTCGGAGGCGACCATGGCCCACTCGGGTGTGGCATCGCCGCCGACGGTGGTGATGTTGGGTGCCGGGGGCTGGCTCATACCGGTGCCGAGGTAGTAGTCGACGAGCAGCGATTGCAGGTAGCCGCGGACGGTGAATCCCAGGCGGTAGGCCGGGTTGTGCGCGAGGGTGTACAGCCGCGTGCTGGTCGGTGCGGTGGTGGTGTAGATGCGCATCGCCGTGTGATCGGTGGTTTCAGCGAGGATCTCCTCGCGCCAGTCACCGATGATGTCGCCGTACATCGGCACCGCTGCCCGCCAGGACGAGCGGACGCCGGACGGGTTGAAGATCCGGCCGACCGACTGCGAGCCTGGATTCCACTTCTCCACGTACGTGTTATCGAGCAACTCGGAACCGAGGTCGCCGTCCCACCAGATGCGGAAGTTGACGCTCGGAGTCCGATTGGAGATCCGCTGGCCCCGGACGTTGAAGAGCCCGGCCCCCGGCTCGCCGGACGCCACGGTGGCCCAGTACTCGTAGCCGGGGTGACCGGGGTCGATGTCCGCCGTGGTGCCGCGAGCGACGTCGGTTGACGTTCCGGAGTGCGCGCCGGTCACCAACCGCTGGCCGGTCGCCGCGTCGTAGTAGTACCAGGGGAATGTGCTCGACGAGCCGCCCTCGGTCTGCTGGATCGCGTAGCCCTCCAGCCCTGGCCGGCTCGGGTCCAGGTCGCCGATGTGGAACCGGTCGCCGTGGATGGAGCCGGGCACGACGTACCGCAGCGTGCCATTGCTGTTGATCACCTTGTTGCCGTCGGCGATGTCGTCGCGACCGTCTCCGTCGACATCGACGATCCGGATCTGGTGGAACGAGCAGCACGCATTGTTGATCATTTTCCAGCGTTGGGTCAGCCGGGAGCCGTCGTAGTCCCACGCGACGTACAGGGTGTTGAACCCGCCGGTTCCGGCGCCGGTCCGGTTGACCATCTTCGTGATCAGGCTGGGGCGTACGCCGTCCAGGTAGCCGACTCCGAAGTGCCCGCCCGACGGCCCATTCGCGACCAGATCGGTCGGCACCGCCGCCCGGGCCCGCTCCGCGCCGGTCCGACCGTCGATCACCGAGACGAACTGGTTCGCGGCAGGGGCCGACACAGTCCGCCCGTCGGCGAACCGCACGCCGTTGGCCGTGTGCACGAGCACCTCGGCGCGGCCGTCCAGGTCGAGGTCGTACACCGTCACGTTGTCGTCGTTGCGGAAGCCCGCGACGTCCCCGTAACCGGAGATCGCCGCCGGCGCCGGCTCGTTGGCCCCGTTGCCGCCAAGCCGGGTGTACGAGGCCGGACCGAGGTCGACCCGCCACAACCGTGCGCCCGAGAGCGAGTACGCCTCCAGATACGACGGCCTGCCGGCCGCGAACGGCAACCGGCTCACCACTACCTCGTACCGGCCGTCGCCGTCCAGGTCGCCCGGCCAGCCGTGCTGCACGTAGTAGTCGGCCGCGGCCGCCCCCGGGATCGACGCCAGCGGAATGTTCCCGTAGCCGTTGCCGAACACCGTCGCCGGAGGGCTCGCCACCTGCTCCTTGCCGTCGACGACCGCGCGCACTGTGTACGTGCCCGAACCGGCCGTGCGGTCGGTGAAGTTCGTCCCACCGGTCAGCGGAGTCGGGTTCAGCTTCGTCGAGTTCTTGTACACGTTGAAACCGATGCCACTGCCCTGCTCCGGGCCCAGCAGCCGCCAGCTCAGGAAGGCGCCGTCGGAGGTCGGCACCGCCGTCAGGCCCCGGTCCAACCGCTCCATCACTCGGGCCGCCGGGGCAGCGGTCGGACTCGGACCCGCATTCGCCGTGAGTGATGCCGCCGCCAGCGACACCGTCAGCACAGCGGTCATGGCACCCGCAACCAAGGCGAGGCGTTTTCGATTCATCACAACACTCCAGATTGTATTGTGTTGTCACGGAACTCAGGTAAGGGCTTTCCGAAGGCCCGAGGTGCTTTTGGGCGACTCTGCAATCACTTGCGCATGGCGAACGAAGCCGACTCGGCGGTGGTCACAGAGATCTCCCTGCATGGGGGTGTGGAGGCAGACAGGCACGCAGACAAGGACGGGGCGACGGCCTTGTCGGCGCGGTTGAAAGCTTTCAACTCGCGCCCATAAAAGTTTCACACCGTATGCAGCCAGGGCGGCGACGGTGTTCAGATCGGCTGCAAGGACAACGGTGGTGCCTACACCAGCCCCGCATCGATCGAGGTCTGTGACTTTACATACACGACACGATGATGGCAAGCATCGAAAGGTCCGACTGTCCGACACTGTCATGTCGACCGATCGGCCTGGGTAGACTCGACATCCTTGACGTTGGGGGGAGGCTGATGTCCCGACCGGTCCGCCCGCGATACGGCATCCGCGAGGTTGCCGCGGCCGCCGGCGTCTCCGTCGGCACCGTCTCGAACGTGCTCAACAACCCCGACCTGGTCGCGTCGGAAACCCGCGAACGAGTCGAGCAGGCGATGCGCCAGGTCGGGTTTGTCCGAAATGGGCTGGCCCACCAGCTACGCCTGGGGCGCTCCAACACCGCCGCGGCGATGGTCTTGAGCATCGGCAACCCCTTCTTCACCGAAGCGGCACGCGGCATCGAGGACCGCCTGGCACAGGCGGACTGCATGCTGATCCTCTGCAGCACCGACAAGGACTCCGGCCGAGAGGCGAGGCAACTGCGGTCGCTCGAGGAGCAAGGCGTCCGCGGCTTGATCATCACGCCGGGCCACATGCAGACCGAACCACTGCTGGCACTGCAGCGCCGGGGTATCCCTGTCGTCCTGCTCGACTGCCCCAGCCCGACGCCGGAACTGTGCTCCGTCTCCGTCGACGACGTCCACGGCGGAGAACTCGTTGCCACACACCTGCTCAGCCAAGGGCATCGGCAGATCCTGTTCCTCAACGGATGCAGGGAGGTCTACCAATGTGTCGCCCGCAGCCGCGGCGTCCACCGGGCCCTACAGGCTGAAGGGCTGGAGCCGTCCCGGCACCTACTCGAGGTTTCCCTGACCGACGTCGACGACGACGACGCGGAGCGCGCAGTCGAACAGATTCTGGGCTTGCCCGAATGGCCGACCGCCATCATGTGCGTCAATGACGTCGTAGCCCTCGGCGTGCTGCGCTGCCTGCGCAAGCGCGGCATCAAGGTGCCCGACGACATCGCCGTCGTGGGATACGACGACGTGTCCTTCGCGGCGGAACTGTCCACACCGCTAACCACCGTGCGGCAGCCCACTTACCAGCTCGGATACACCGCGGCGGCATTGCTGCTGGCCGACGCGGACGGTGCGACCGACCACCAGCGGGTGGTGTTACAGCCGGAGCTGGTGGTACGGGATTCGGCCTAGATGAGTAGGTCCTAAGCGCGGGTGGTGTCCGGGATGGACGAAGGGTGTTCAAGATCAGTTTGTGAGGACCGACCTGAACACCGAACTGGTCACCCTGGCCGTGGCCCAAGCTCTGCTCGGCATCACCTCGGAGACCCGGTGGCTTCGGTTCCTGCCCCGTCGTCTGCCCGGCGCGTTCCGCTACGTGCCCCAGCAGTCCGGCTACAACAAGCGCCTGCGCAATGCCATGCCGCTGCTCCAGCGGGCGATCCGGATACGCTCGCGGTCGACACCGACCTCTGGGCGACGCGACCTGGATCGTGGACCCCACCCCGATCGAATGCGCCCGTTGCCGCGAGACGGCCAAGCGGTCGGGGTTGGACGGATGGGCCGGCTACCGTTACTGCGCAAGCCATTCCGCTTTTCCTGGGGTCTGCGCCTACGACCACTGGCCGGTTAGGACTTACTCATCTGGTGTCTTGTCACGCAGCCTTGGCCGGGTGATTGGTCCAGGTACGGATGAGTGAGTCGGTGGCGAAGGCGGTCTTGGGCTGGGCTCGGGCATTGTCAGCGGACGAACGAGCCGATGGCGGCGTTCTGTTCGGCATGGGTGAGGTGGTCGGTGCCGTTGAGGGCGAAGTAGGGCAGGACGGCGAACTCGGCGGCTGTCTTCGATGCGCTGGGCTGCGTCGACAGGCGGAGAGCACGAAGTACCGGCGATAGGTCACGACATGGCTGCACGGGGAGGTCGACTGCGCCGCCCTCCTCCAGGCAAGCGTCGCCGAACGTCGGCTGTACTTCGGGCGGGCCGGGGCATCCGGCACGTTCCTGCCCTGCGTTCGGTCGCCGCGATCAGGTCGCGACGCTACTTCCAGCCGTCCAGGATGGCGTAGCTGTGTCGCCGGTCGGCCGGCTCCGGGGGCCATCCGGTGGAGAGTCGGTGGCTGGGTGGTCGGTGTGGAGCGATGTCGTGAAGGTTTGGTGCGTGGCCGGTTCGTCCGCGATCGCGGCGTGTGCGAGGAGGATGGCTCCGGCGGTCCAGGTGGCGCGTTCTGATGGCCAGAGGACTTGGTTGGCGTATTGGTAGCCGGTCCAGTAGGAGCCGTCGGTGTGGCGTAGTCGGGCGATGTCGCGGAGGAGTTCGCGGGCGGTGTCGTGGCGGCCGCGGGTGGCGAGGGCGAGGGCCAGTTCGGCGGTTTCTCCGCCGGTGACCCAGGGCTGGTCGTGGACGCAGCGCACGCCGAGGCCGGGTGCGACGAAGCGGTCCCACCCTTCGGCGATCCGGGTTGACGCCGTCGCGGGGGTGAGCACGCCGCAAAGCACCGGGTAGTACCAGTCCATGGCGTGCGGCTTGGTGGTGAACGTGTCGGGTGCGTTCGTGATGGCCTGGCGCAGGAGGTCTGCGGCGGCTCGCCACCGGGTGGGTGGTTGGTCGAGGTCGGTGGCAAGGTCGGCGGCGCACAGCAGGGCCTGGTGGATGCTGGAGCACCCGGCGAGCATCACTTCCTCGGTGGCGACGCCGAACCTGTTGAGGCGCCAGGGTATCCGCCCATCCGGTGCTTGCAGCGCCACCACGAAGTCGAGGGCCCGGCTCACCATCGGCCGCATCCGGGTGAGGAAGCGCGTGTCGCCGGTCAGCAGCCAGTGGTGGCGTACGCCGACGGCGACGTAGGCGGTGAAGCTGGTGTCGCGCGAGCGGTCCGTGGCGTGGCCGTCGCGGTAGGCGGCGAACCACGAGCCGTCCGGGTTCTGGGTCCGGGCGAGCCAGGTGTAGGCGGCTTCCGCCTCGTCCCGAAGTCCGGCGACCGCCATGCCCATCGCGGCTTCGACGTGGTTCCACGGGTCGACGTGGCGACCGGGTTCCCAGGGGATGGAGCCGTCGGCTTGCTGTGCGGCGGCGATGGTGCGTGCGGTCTCGTGGTCCACTGCCTCAGTCCTTGACCGCGTAGACGACCAGGCTCTTGCCCAGAACCGGGTCGAGCGCTCGTTCCGCGAAGCGGGTCATCGCGTTGCCCCGTTCGATCTCCCAGCACAGGGCTTTGTGGTAGCCGCGGACCAGGGCGTTGTCGTTGTCGGGGCCGAAGGCGCATTTGAGCCACCAGTACGGCGTGTGGAACGCGTGGGCGTGGTGTGAGCCGATGGGGCGGAGCCCGGCCTGCCGGAGCATGTCGAGCAGGCCGCTGCGGCGGTAGATGCGCACGTGTCCGCCTTCGACGAGGTGGTAGGCCTCCGACAACGTCCAGCAGATCCGTTCGGGCAGCCAGCGGGGGACGGTGATCGCGATGTGCCCGCCGGGTGCGAGCACGCGGACGAGTTCGGCGAGCGCCACGTCGTCGGCCCGGATGTGCTCCAGGACCTCGGCGGCGATGACGCGGTCGAAGGACCCGTCGGTGAACGGGAGGGCGAAGCCGTCGGCGCGTAGGGCGTTGGCTTGGGCGGTGGGTGGTGCTTCGCCGACGTAGGCCATCGCGGCGAACATGTCGCGGACGTCCTTGAGGACGGTGTCGTCACGGTCGAGTGCGACGACGTCGGCGCCGCGTCGGTAGGCCTCGAAGGCGTGTCGTCCGGTGCCGCAGCCGAAGTCGAGCACTCGGTTGGTCGGGCCGACGGGGAAGCGGTCGAAGTCGATCGTCAGCAAGTCGCGCCGTTCTTCCGGTTGTTGTGCACCAGGGCCCGGTAGACGTCCGCGGTGGCCGCCGCGGTCGCAGTCCAGGAGAACCGCTCCGACCTGGCTGCGGCCCGTGTGCCCATGGCGGTTCGGAGGACGTCGTCCTCCAGCAGCACCCGGAGCTGCTTGGCAAGCGCGGCCGGGTCCGCCGGCGGGACGAGCAATGCGCACTCGCCGTGCGCGCCGACGACCTCTGGAAGCGCGCCGGCGGTCGTCGTGACAAGCGGGGTGCCGCACGCCATCGCCTCCACCGCGGGGAGTGCGAACCCTTCGAACAGCGAGGGCACGCAGACCACTTGGGCGCTGCGCAGCAGATCGGCGAGTTCCACGTCGTCCAGTCCTGTTCGGACGGTTACGCGGTCCCGCAGACCGAGCTCGGAGATCAGGTGGAGGGTGGGACTGGTGGGGGAGATCCGGCCGACGACGACCAGTTCGGCGTCGGGCACGTCGGGCAACGCCGCCACCAAGTGGCGCAGACCCTTGAGCGGCACGTCGGCGCTGGCGGTGGTGACGATCCGGCCCGGCACACGGCGCACGTCGGAGTCGACGAAGAACACGCCGCGGTCCACGCCGGGGTGCACGACACTGATCCGGCGGTCCGGAACCCCCATGCACCGGGTGATTTCGACGCGTGCCGCGGTGGACACGGTCAGCACGGCGGGCAGCGTGCGGGCGACGCGGTGCTGCATCGCGGTGAACCCGTACCAGCGTCGCGCGCCCCGCGCCGCCTCGCCTTCGGCCGATTGCAGGGTGAGGTCCCGGTCGATGGTGATCGGGTGGTGCACGGTGGCCACCAGCGGCAGTCCCAGCGCGGGGACGCCGAGCAGTCCGTAGCCGAGGCCCTGGTTGTCGTGCACGACGTCGAACTCGTGCCGGCGCGAGCGCAAGTACGCCAGCGCGCGCAACGAGAACGCCAGCGGCTCCGAGTACCGTCCGCGCAGCCGCCAGTCCAGGTATTCCACCCAGTCGCCGACCCGCCGCAGTTCCCGCAGCGCGGGCTTGCGGAACGGGTTCGGCTCCGCGAACAACTCCAGACCGGGCAGCCGGGTCAGCCGCACACCGCGGTCGAGGCGGGGGTAGGGAGGCCCGGCGATCACCTCCACGCGGTGCCCGAGCGCGGTCAGCTCACGACTGAGGTGCCGGACGTAGACGCCCTGACCACCGCAGTGCGGTGCGCCCCGGTAGCAGAGCAGGGCGACGCGCAACCCGTTGCCGCTCACCGCGAACGCTCCCTGTCATCGCGGGCGCTCATCGGGTCGCCCCGACCAGAAGTCGAGCTGCACCATGATTTGGTGCGTGTCCGGATGCCACGGTCCCAGGACGCGCTCGCAGTCCGGCAGCAGCGCGTGGAACTCGGCGAGCGCCGCCGAGACCTCGCCGCGCTTGGCGGAGAACAACGCCTGGTGGTAACGCGCAGTGAGCGTTTCCGGGTGATCCGGTCCGACCGAGTGGACGAGGTCGTCGACCAACCGGGACCACCGAGAGGCAACGGGGGGGGGGTGCTCCGTTTCGGCTTCCCAGTAGAGGATGTTGTGGCGACTACGCAACGTGTCGACGTGATCGGGGCCGATCACCCGTTCACGCAGCCCCAGCACCTCGCGGAACCCGCGCAGCGCCTCCGGGACATCGGGGACATTGGCAGCAGCCAAGGCCATGTGGTGACGAGCGCTGAGCGTCTCCGGGTGCTCCGGGCCGAGGTGGGCGGCGCATTCGTCCGCGAGTTCGGCGAACATCCGTCCGGCGGCGGGCCAATCACCGGTGTAGCCGGTCCAGAACGCGACGTTGTTCCGCAGGCTCAACACATCGACGTGCTGCGGCCCGAGCACGGCGACGGCCTGTTCGAGCACTTCGCGGAGCACGGGCAACGCCGTCTCCGGGTCGCCGCTCTTCGCCGTCCAGGTCGCCACGCGTGCGCGGGCCCGGAGCGTGAGGACGTCCCGGGCTCCGAGCTCGTCGCCGGCCGCCGCGGCGATCACCGACCACCTGGTCCGGTTCTCCAGCGGGATCGCGGACTCGTGCGCATCGACCTGCTCGACCGCCTCGGCCCGCTGCCCCACCGCCCACAGGTGGCGGTGCAGCGCGGCGATCGCGTAGTCCGAGGGCATCTCGGCAGCTACCGACGCCAACGCGCGGTGTCCCGCCTGTTCGTCCACAGCGGTGTCCCGGTCCTGACGCAAGAAGTCGGCAAAGGCGCGCTCGGCGATGCCGACGTGCTCGTCAGGCGTGCCGGCCCGACCACGCACGACCACGGCGTCCAGCCGGAGCAGCAGGTCGCGCAACGGCCCGACCGCACCGTGTCCGAACGAGTCGCGCACGGCGGCGAGCAGCACGGTGAACGGCAGCACCGGCCCGATGCCCGCCGCCAGCAGCACGGCCAGCACCGCCCGGAGCTGTTCGGCTTGCTCGTCGCGCCGCAGCAGTCCGGCGCGTCGCAGGTAGGCCCGGTACACGTCGTCGAACTCAGACGGTGTCGGACCGGCGGCCGACAGGGAGGTCGTGGTGGCCAGCAGCCCATCGGTGATCAACCGCGCCGACAGCCAACTGCCCCCGCTCAGCGTGACCACGTTCGCCACGTGGTGCGTCGGCAGTCCGCGCAGTTCGGCGTAGCGGGCGAGGGCAGGCGCGTCCGGACGGTCCAGGGTCACCACGTGTGCGGACGGCAGGTGGTCGCCCGCCTTGTCTCCCGTGATGACGAGCTGGACGTGGGCCAGCTCCGGCTCGGTGGTGACGCGGGCCAGGGAGGTGAGCAGCGCGTCGCGGGTGATCGGGTCCTGGGTGTCCGTGCCGTCGATCACGAGGCGCACCCGTTCGGTGATGTGCTGCAGCGGACCGAGTACGTGTACTTCCAACGCGTCCACGTGCGGCCACCGGTCCGGCAGTTCCTCGTTCCAGTAGCGGGCACTCGCCTCGGCGAACCCGAGGCCGTGGGCGCCGAGCTGACGTGCCAGCTCGACCGCGACCTGCTCGGCGGTGGTCGCGCCGGTGAGGAACACCGAGGCGTGCACACCGACGTCCCGTCGAGGGTCGACGAGCGTGGCGACCGTGGCGGACTTCCCGGAACCGGCGGGACCGGTCACCACGACGCAGCGCACCCCGTCGCGCACCAGTTCGTGCACGACATCGCACGCCCGCGTCGGCTCGTAGTGCTCCACCAGCCGCTCGACCTGCGCCATCGCGCTGGTGTCCGCGAGCGGGGACGAACGCCAGGCCAAGGCGGCGTTCACCGCCAACCACAGGCCGGCGTCGCTGCGCAGCACCTCGCGGCTGCCGTCGTAGGCCAGGTGCACCGCCACCTGGTACTGGCACGAGTCGTCCACATGCGTCTTCAGATCGGCGCAGTGCAGCCGCTCGCCGACCGCGGGCACGCCGGTGCGGATCATCCTGGCCAGCGACCGCGTCAGGCAGGCGCCGAACGCCGGGCCTTCGTCGGTCGCCGTCAGCAGCTCGAACCGGCGGCGGGACCGGCGCATCGGCGCCAGCCACTCCCGACCCGCCGCTTCGGCCGCCAGCCCGGAGTGGCAGGCGTCGATGAGCATGACCAGGCCGTCCAGGTTCGAGTACCGGCGCAGCAGCTCCTTCACCCGCTGTCCCACCAGCACGGCCTGTCGGGAATCGGCCGCCGAACTGTCCTTCGCCAGCAGGTAGAAGTCGTCGTCCTCGAACCCGCCGTGCCCGATGAACACCAGGAACAGCGTCGCCTGCTCGTCATGAGCCTGTCGGATCGACGCGACGATCGCGTCGTCCAGTTCGGCCGCGGTCGGGTCGATCACCGTCGGGCCGGTCGGCAACGCGGGCGTGCAGCCACCCAACTCGGGCCGCACCAGCACCTCGGCCAACTCGTGAGCCGCGCGCGGAAGCACAGACAGCTCCAGGTTCGCGGCGTCGCACTGCGACCCCACCACCAGCACCAAGCGCCCGTTCACGGATCAACATTCGCCTACCGGACCCGCTGCGGGCAAGCAACGCCATACTACGGAGCGTCGCCACCCGGGCAGAAGGGTCGAAGCGTGACGGAGATCATTCTCGTGCACGGCATCGGACAAGAGCACCGTTCCGCCGACTGGCTGGAAAGCCAATGGCTGCCCAGCCTCGCCGGAGGCGTGCGCACCGCCGGTCACCCCGAACTCGCCGACGCCCTGTGGCGGCACGCCCGACCGGGCACCCCGACCACCCGCATGGCCTACTACGCCGACCTCTTCCGACGCGCCGACCAGCAAGGATCTGCCGCCGACCTGGTCGGGCTCAGCACACCGGACCGGCAGCGGGTGATCGACGACCTGCTCGCCGAGCTGATCGCCAACGCGGGTGCACGCGCACAAGGCCCGAACGACCAGCGTGAAGTCGAGCAAGCCCTGCGTGTGCTGCGCGGGGATGTCCCGGACGCGCAAGGACTCGGCGCGCTGGCCCGGCCGCTGCTCAACGCGTTGCTGCGCATCGGTCCCTTCGCGCGCCTCGGTCACGCGGTCGCGGAACGCTTCCTCGTCGCTGCACTGCGCCAGGTGACCCTCTACCTCACCGACCCGGAGATCAGGCAGGCCGCGCAGCAGCGTGTGCTGTCCCTCGTCGACGTCGACACGAAGGTGGTCATCGCCCACTCGCTGGGCACCGTGGTCGCGTTCGAGGCGCTGCACCGCGTGGACCACCCCATCCCACTGCTGATCACGCTCGGATCACCGCTCGGGATGCGCACCCTGATCCACGGGCGCCTCCACCCGCAACCGACATGCGTGCCGCCCACGGTGAAGCGCTGGGTGAACATCGCGGACCGGGACGATCTCGTCGCCTCGACGCTCGACCTGACCCCGTTGTTCGCCGGCGGGGACGGGGTGCTGGAAAACCACTCGACGGTGGACAACGGCTCCAAGCCCCACGAAGCCACCTACTACCTGGGCAAAGCGGTAGTCGGCGGACCATTGGCCGAGGTCTGCCATTCGGGTGATGGCTTAGGCGATCCGCCTGCGACATCAGCGTCGGCATGATCCAATCCGGCGTACCTTGGGGAGGCAGGCGTGAGTTCCTACTTCGGCCCGCGCAGGGCGAATCCTTTTCTCAACCGCGCGGGTGTTCGGCGGGCAATGCGTGAATGCTTGAGGGCCCGGCGCGCACAACGTCGGCCGTGCCTGATGTTCGTGCACGGTCCTGAGGGCATGGGGCGCGCCAGTCTGATCAGCGAGTTCTACCACGAGGACCGGGATGCGTTCGGCCGCGTGTACATCGAAGTCGCCGCCCGGCAGGCCGACGGCACGATGGTCCCGCCGGGGGAGATGCTCGGGCAGGTGCTTCGCGGGCTCGGTGTGCCCGACACCGAGCTGGACAGTTCGGACGCGGCGCGGTTATACGCCTTCCACCGGGTGTCCGCCGGCAAGCGATTCCTCCTGGTCATCAAGGACGCGGTCAGCGTCGAGCAGGTGACGAACCTGATTCCCGCCGCCGCCCCGGACGCGGTGTTGGTCGTGACCACCCGCACGATGGTGCGCGACCTGCTGCTGCACGACTTCGCCGACATCCCGCTCGGGAAACTGCCCCAGGCCGAGTCGAGGGAACTGCTGACCGACCGACTGAAGTCCACCGCGGGCAAGATCGCCGCGGACACGCTGCGCGAACTCGCCGACCTGTGCGACGGCTACCCGCTTCTGATCAAGATGCTGGCCGCTCAGCTGACCGGTCGCGCGCGTGTCGTGGAGCGGTTCCTGGCCGACCTGCGCCGCTCCGGAGCTGCGCTGATCGAGATGGACCGGTCCCAACAAATGGCCAGGTTCCTGGATCTGGCCTATGAGAACCTGGAACCCGGGCTCCCACTCGTCTACCGGCGTCTGGCCTTGCTGCCCGGCCAGAGTTTCGGCGCCGATGCCGCCGCCATCGCACTGGACGTCCCGCCGGTCGAAGCCGAACGCCTACTAGACCAGTTGGTGGACATGAGTCTGCTGGTGTTCGACGAAGACACCGACCGGTACTCGTTCTACCGCGTCGTCCGCGCCGATGCGCTCCGTCGTGCGCAGGAAGTCGACGGCCCACGGGAATGCGGGTCGGCACGCGCCCGGATCGTCACCTGGTACCTCGACCAGGCGGTGCCGATGGACGCGGCCCTGTCCCGGCGGTGGCGGGTCGGCCCGGTGTTCGAGCGGTACGCCCGCGCCGGTGGCCCGGTCGTCGCGCGGGAGGAGGCGACGGCGTGGTTCGACGCCGAATGGCCCGCGCTGGTGGCGTCGGTCGGCATGGCACACGAGGACGGGCTGCACGAGATCGCCTGGCAGACCTGCGTGGCGCTGTTCAAATACCTCCATCTCCACGGGCACTACGACGCCTGGCTGGACACCCACCGGCTCGGCGTGTTGTCGGCTCAGACGGCGGACGCCACGGCCGGGCTGATGCAGGTGATCTCCCAGCGCGGCGCGGCGCACCTCGCATTGGGGGAGCTCCGCTCGGCGCGTGCCGACTTCACTGCGTCCCTGGAATCAGCCGTGCGGGCAGTCCATCCGTTAGGCGAGCAGAGCGCGCACGAATGGCTCGGGAAGGTCGCCGCCGCCGAGCGGGACATCGACACGGCCCTGGACGCCTACGACAAGTCCGAGGCGGTGATCGCCCGGGTCGCCGACGCGATCCCCGCCGACCAGCAGGGCCGGATGCGGGCACTGCTGGACCTGCACCGCGCCCGGGCGTTGCTCGTCCGCTCGGAGTGGGCGCGGGCCGCGGCCCTGGTGGCGGACGGCCCGCGGTTCTTCGAGCGGATCGGCGAGGCCGAGAACCAGGCGAAGTGCCGGATGGTCCTCGGCCGCGCCGCGCACGGCTCCGGTGATCAGTCGGAGGCTGTCCGGTGCTTCTCACTCGCGGCAACCCTCTTCGAGGGTGACAATGCGCGTCGCGCGCAGGCGGATGCGCTGCGTTGGCTGGGTGACGCGTTGGCCGCCGCCGGGCGTCGGGACGAGGCGCTCCAGGCCTACCTGTCGGCCAAGGAGCTCTTCGTCAGCCTTGGCGACGCGCGGGCCGATGCCGTGCAGGAACGGATCGACGCCCTGCTCAACGAGGACGGGTGAGGCACGCGGTGAACACCTGACGGCCCAGTCGCACGGTGAGCGTCTCGGGGAGCTCCGACCATTTCCGTCCTGCGGCGAGCCAACCGTAGATCGCAGAGCCACACACGATCACCCCGTCGGGCGACGAGGAATCGGCGAGAGCCACCGACAGACGGGTGCCATCGCGGTGCGCGATGCTGTCGCCGGCCACGACCAGCACGGTGGACGGACGGCTGTCGAAAACCGCCTCCACGGCGCTGTCGCCCTCGCCGTCGATCACCACGATCGCGGCGTTGCCACGCAGATCGCGGCGTGGGTGCCCGCCGGCCACGACCAGGTGGCGGGCGGCGTCCGGGGTCTGATCCTCCCTGGCGAGCACATCGGCCGGCCACCGGGTGACCACGACCTCGTCCACGTCCCTCGGTTCGGCGGCCACCCACCACGCCCGCACCGGTTCCTCCTCGGGCACCAGACCGCCGACGGAGTATCGGGGGAGCAGCGTGGTGCGGGACGGCTCCGGTAGACGCATGAGGTCGTAGAACACCCTGCGCAACAGGTCCGCGCTTCGCCCCGGGACGGACGTCGTCAGGTCGCGGACCTGCGACCACCGGTCGGTTGCGGTGTCGGTGAGGGCGGTCCGGATCTGCGCCTCGAACGGTCCGCGCCGGTCCAATCTGGCTGCGGTCCGCCCCAAGGCGTCGATGGCAGATCCTGCTGCCACTTCCGGCACCGGGAACGAGGCCAACAGCGTCGGCCGCCCCAGCGCGGCGCCGTACCCCGTCACCGCGCCGTGGTCACCGATCACCACGTCCGAAGCGATCAGTGCCTGCTGCCAACCCTCCGCCGGCGGGATCAGTCGCAGACCCGCGCGGAGGCAGTCACCGAGCCACAGCCGGATCTGGTGTGGACCGTGCGCGAACCAGACATTCGGGTGCAACACCGCCGCGACCACGTACCGGTCGACCGGCAACTCGGCCAGTAGATGTCCCGGCAGGTCCGGCATGGTTCCCAGCAGGGAACGATCACCCCAGGTCGACGTCAGCACCACCACGGTGGTGTCGTCGCCGGCTCCGAGCACCCGCCGGTAGCCCGATCTTCTCTGCTCGCTGGCGACCAGGCGATCGAAGCACGGATCCCCCGCCACGACGGCAGCGGACAGCGCCTCCGGCACCGACTCGCCAAGCCGCGCACACTGTTCCTCGTGGGACAAAACGATCGCGCTCGGCACGACGTCTCCGGAATGGATCAACCACTCGCGGGAAAGGCCGTAAACGGAACGGCTTCCGGCTTCCGGCTTCCGGCTTCCGGCTTCCGGCTTCCGGCTTCCGGCTTCCGGCTTCCGGTGTGAATTCTTAGTATATCCCATTCCGTGGGACAGGACGATGAGCGGCGCGTCGATTTCGTGCAGGTTCCCGCTGTTGTGCACCGACAACGCGAGGTGGAACTTGGTCGACACGGCTTGATCCCACGGAATCACCAGGGCTCCGGTCGCGGCGAGGTATCCCTCGACATCGGCGGTGACGGCCGAGGCGGCCGGAAAGGTGAAGACCAGCTGGACCCGTCGATCGGAGTCGAACACAGAGAGGATGTCGGCGAACCGGTTGACCGCCGTGATCGTGTGCACCACCACGAGGACAAAACGCTCGGCCGCAACGGTCGTCCAGCGCGGCCCCTCCGGGCCCAGTGGCACGCCGAGCCAACGGGTGGTGGACAACTACGCTCCTGGGACGCTCGATGACCGGATCACCGTACCTCCACCGACGGCGGTCACCACCCTCCTCGGTACGGTCGCCGGTGTGACCCCGATTTGGCTGACGATCGTCGTGGCCGTGCTCAGCGTCAGCGGTGCCCTCGCGGCGCAATGGCTCGCCAGCTCCCGCGCATACCGCCTGGCGTTGATCGAGCGGGAAACCCGCCGCGCCGAACGCGACCGGCAGAGCCGCGAGGACGCCTACACGAAGTTCCTGGCCGCCGCACGGGCCATAAAGCCTGGAAAGCAGCCAACGGCGGACCCCTCGGCGACCGAATCCGCGTCCACAGCCCTGCGCGAAGCAGCTGCCCACATCGAGCTGTACTCACCGGACCTCGCCGAAGGACCGCTGGCCGTCGCGCTCGCCGCCGCCGAACGCCTGCTCACGCTTCCGCTGGCCATGTCCCCATCCGCACCCGCGGTCCGGGAGGCCGAGCGCGAGTTCGACGAAGCGCTGGCCAAACTACGCAGGGCCATGCACTCCGACTTGGACGACTCGTGAACCGGCGGCTCGGCTGAGGATCAGATCAACGGTCGAACTCGCCGCAGCGGGCGGCGCGATCCATTGCACGGGTGCGCTTCTCGTCACTCGGCCGATACCCGTTGCCGAGCGGGTCGACCGTCGTTCGCGTCGAGGTCGGCAAGCTGCTCCTCCATCGCGCTCACGCGTTGACGAGCTTTGTCGACCCTCTTCTGCAAGCGATCCTCTTCGACCCGAGCCTTGGTCAACGACTCTTGCAGGCTGCGCCTTTCGGCTGTGAGTCGTGCATCGCCCGGTGGAAGTTTGACCGAGGAGACGATCCCGCGTACCTGCTGACACTCGGGACAATTCGTCACGCTGCGGTACCAGTACGTGTTCGTGTGGTGCTGAGTCGCCTCGACCAGGTGGTCGCACGTCAGGGTCAGTTGCCAGGTGTCGAGCTCCGAAGGGTCCGGCTTATTGCTGTTGAAGATCTCTCGGATTGTCGCGACCTGCTCTTCGCTCAGCGGTGGTGGTGGGCAGCAGTACCCACAATGCGTTGCCCTCGATCCTTGAAGGGTCCAGCGGTGGCTTCGGCAATCCGCGTGGCGTCGGTTGTACTCCGCTTCCGCCAAGTCGTACTGCTCCCGTTGTCCCGTGTCCATCTCAATGCCGCTTAGTTAGTGGCCTTGGTGTGCGGGTTGAGGCGAGTGGATTGGTTGGCAGTACTGTTGATCAGTGCCGTCTGCTCGCCGTTTCACCGATGGGATCAGCATCGGTGTGCTGGCCCGTGTGTTCGACCGGGATCTGGTGGACGAGGTGCTCGCGGAAACGGGGCGTCGGGAGAGGCGGTCGCGTCTGCTGCCCGCGCGGGTGGTCGTCTACTACGTGCTGGCGCTGTGCCTGTTCTTCGATGACGGTTACGAAGAGGTGATGCGCAAGCTGGTCGACGGTCTGCGGTTTCTGGGCACGTGGCGGCAGGGGTGGACGGTGCCCACGACGGGGGCGATCTCCCAGGCGCGGGGGCGGTTGGGCGAGGCGCCGCTGCGGGTGCTGTTCGACCGGGTGGCGGTGCCGATGGCCCATGCCGGAACGCGGGGGGCGTGGTTTCACGGGTGGCGGGTGATGGCGGTCGACGGTGTCGTGCTGGACTTGCCCGACACGGCGGCCAACGTAGCCGAGTTCGGCAAGAAGCCGCACAAGGGCGGGCAGAGCCCGTTTCCGCAGGTGCGGATCATGGGGCTGGGCGAGTGCGGCACGCATGCGATCGTGGCGGCGGAGTTGGATTCCTGGCGGGTGCAGGAACGCGGCTTGTGCGAGCGGTTGGTGGCGGCGTTCGAGCCGGACATGCTGGTGCTGGCCGATCGCGGTGTGTTCTCCTACGACTTGTGGCAGCGGGCGCGCCGGAGCGGGGCGCAATTGGTGTGGCGGGTCCGTGACGATGTGGACCTGCCGGTGTTGGGGTGGCTTCCCGACGGGTCCTACCGCAGTGAGCTGCTGCCCTCGAAGGTCAAGGCGGACCTGAAGCGGGGCAAGCGGTCGCGGGCGCCGGAGGGGTCGCGGTTGCCGGTGCGGGTGGTGGAGTACTCGGTGACCGACCGCGGCGGGCAGCCCGAGATGATCCGCCTGGTGGTGTCGATCATGGATCACGAGGTGGCGCCGGCGGTGGAGTTGGCGGTGCTGTATCGGCAGCGGTGGGAGTTCGAGCTGACCCTGGACGAGATCGAGACCCATCAGATGCCGCATGGCAGGGTGCTGCGGTCGAAGTCCCCGGAGTTGGTCCGGCAGGAGATCTGGGCGTTGCTGCTGACCCACTACGCGGTGCGGGCGTTGATGTTGGAGGCCGCCGAGGGCCTCGGTCCGGACGACGGGCTCGACGTCGACGGGTTGTCCTTCGTCCGAAGTCTCAACGCTGTGCGCCGCCAGGTCACCAACCAGGCGGGTTTTTCCCCCTCACCGCCTGAAGAACGCGATCATCGAGACGCTTGAGGAGATCCGACACCGACGCGCCCGGGGCCGCCGCCACCGCTCCTACCCACGCGTGGTCAAACGCAGCAACGTCGGCAGCAAGCTGATCAAACGCGCGCACCACACAGGCACCCGCTACGACCGGCCACCTGGCATCCACCTCTTCGGCAAGATCACTAACTAAGCGGCATTGGTGTCCATCTGGAGCAACGGTGGCCAGCGGCCGAGGCCGTCTGCTACGGGTAGGCCGCATCCGCGACAAGCTGCTCCCGCATTGATCTCGGCGCGAGACAGGTACATTCCGTTCGCCTCCCACTCACGCCGCCTTGCCTCCCGTCGGATCTCGTCTTGCTCGGCCTCCAACGCGGCCTTGCGACGGCGGCTCAGCGCGCGCCGCGCCTTCTCTTCCTCGGTCAGCTTCGCCATTGCACCCTCTCCGGTCTGCAGCGTCCGGGAACCGTGCTCTCGGTATCGGCCCACGCCCCGGCGAGCTGAACCTTTCTCGGCAACCAGTACCCGTAGAACGGACTCACCCGTCGGCATGTGGCTCTTGAGAGCGCCTGTCGTAGCGGCTGGACTTCGACATCGAGTCGTGACTCAATGTCGGCCATGCAGATCGGCGAGCACCGGGTGTTCCGCGACCGGCCGAAGGCTTTGGGCGAGCCGGTTCACCGCGTAGAAGTGGTCAGGCTCGACGGACCACGGCGTCAGGGCGACGTTCACGTGCGCTTCCTGGCGGGCGAGGAAGCCGGGCTCCAGGAGTGGGTGGCGCGCGGACAACTGGTCGCTCCTTGGGAGGACGTGGAGTCGTTCCTGCATGACGACCGGCGTCGCCTCGCGGTGGTCGAGGAGTCCGTCGACGTGCGAGGTACGCCCGAGTTCGACGCGGCGCGCTTCGTGTTCGAATTCGTGCGTCCCAAGAACGTGCTCCGTCTGCACACGACGAAGGCGGACGCCGGCGTGGCGGAGATCTTCGATCTCACAAAGATCGCGACGTTGGTCGGTATCGGACCCGATGAGCTGACCGCCCAGCCGCGCTGCTTCGTCGATCGCAACGGTGTCCTTGTCTGTCCGTGGTCGGCGACCCGAACCCTGGCACGCCGGGTAGCCGACAAGCTCGGCGAGGAAGTCCTGGGCAAGGCTCTCGACCAGGAGCGGCGTCTGCGGGACCACTACGAAGGCGAGCCGTCGTGGCGACGTGACGACAAGGAGTTGCGGCAGTTCGAACGTGTGGCGAGCGTGCTGCGCGAGTGGTGCACCGGCGAGGCCGTCGAGCGTTTCGACGAACTGCGGGCCCTGCGGGCGGAGGTGGTCCGACTGGGTGGACTTGTTCAACGAGCCGTGGCCGAACTGCGCCAGCGGAAGGCGCACGCTATCGCTGCCACCATCGAGCGCGACCTCGGAGTCCTGGATGCCACGCCTGCTGCCGGGACCAGTCGGCGTTGACCTGCGGCGTCGGTGCGGTGTGCGGCGCGCGGTACTCCTTCTCTGGGCGGTGCGGGCTCCATTCGCCCAGGTACGGCCGGAGTTCGTCCGGTGTGGGAGGACGGTCGAACCCGTTCGCGGTGAGTGCCTTGGGGTCGTGCACCGGATCGATGCTGTCAGCCATGGACCGTCCCCAGTCGATCCACGACGTCAGGGCGTCACGACTATCGGGTGAGGCCTCGGTGAGTTCCGAGAGCGCGTCGCAGAAGGCGCGGACCTGGTCGGCGGTCAGCCAGGAGTCCAAGGCACGACTGAAGATTTCCGCGCGGCGCTCCTCTGTCGCGCGGACGCGGGCCTGAGCCATCGCCTGTTCCCATTGCGCGAGCTTTTCCGCTGCCTCACCTCTCAGCTGGGCTTCGAACTCCTCCAGTGCCCGCCTGTGTTCGCGGTCGCTCTCCTCCTCGGCAGCCACACGGTGCTCGATCTCGTCGATGACCTGGTCGAGCATGTTCTCAAGACGGGCCCGACCTTTATCGCCCCACGTGCTACGGCGTGCGTGGCGAGATTCCACGAGCTCCAGTCGGAGGCGACCGGACGGAACCGACTCGTGTACCAGGGGCTGGCGTTGCCACGAGTAGCGCTTACTGCCGACAGTCCCTTGATCGGATGTGCGCGCGACCTCCTCGTACTCCTCTTTGAGCGTCACAGTGAACTTTCGTTCGCCCGCTTGGATGAAGAGTCCCTTGTTCTTGCGCTTCTTGGACATCGCCAGCGTGTAGCCCCGCCGCCCCGCACTCCGTGACAATTCCTCGACAAGTCCGAGGGCGCGAGGCATCGACGACTCGGAGACCTCCATCACGTCTGGATTGGCTCGCAGCATCCTGGTCAGTTCAGGCGTCGCCGCCACCTGATCGCGAACGCCGAGCCTGATCCGGTTCCACTCGGTCTCGTCAGGGTTCGCGGCGTCCACGAGTTGGATGATCAGATCGCCGCCGTTGCGACCGGTGTGCCGGAGAAGGAATCCCTCCGGCACGAGCCCGCGCTGCGTCGCCGCGTGGATGGCACGACGGTAGGCCGCGCGCGACGTCTCGTCCGGATTCTCGATCCGAAGAGTCCCGGCGTCCGTCAGTAGCTGAACGAGCCTCGTGGCATCGGGGAGGTCGGATGTGCCAGACGTGACGGTCGTGTTCTCCACCTGAGGATCGGGATGACGCCCGTGTCGCAGGTAGAAGTCTCCCGCATCGGTGATCCGTGCTGTCCAAGCCCCGTTCTCCCGAGGGGTCGTGACCAGCCCTCGTGCGCGAAGCGCGTAGACGGTCGCGGCAAAGTCGGGCGTGTGGGAGCCGACTTGCCCGTCACCCGCTGAGACTTGGCGGAGAACGGACACCTGACGGTCATTCAGTTTCGCGCGCCGCTGCACACGGCCAGCACACACCGTCGCGGGCGTAACAGGCAAGCCGACTCACCGCGGGCTTCTCGCGTTGTCGTCCGACCGATGTCGCCCATGCGGCGGTGATAGCGAGGCCGGGTTCGGCCAGTACTCGACGGTGCTTGCCGAGAGGGCGCCGCAGGATGGCGGATGCCGTGTAGGGCCAACGGGTGAAGGTTCGGCTGTGGTGCGTGGATCGTCGTTGCTGAGACGTCGCATGGCGTAACGTTGTTGTTTGATCACGACGGCGGATGTGCGGGGCGTGGATGGAGCAGCCGGATTCGAGTCGGCCTCGGAAGGTGACCGATGTCGGCAACTCGGTGGTGGACGTCAGTGGGCCCGTGGTTCAGGCGGGCTCCGTCGGCGGCAATGTCGTGATCAACCACCATCCGGCGTCGCCCGTCGAGGTTCCGGACCAGCTGCCGCCTCCGACCGCGGGATTCGTGAACCGGGTTCGTGAGTTCGAGGCGTTGGACGGTGTGCTCGCCGCAGCGGGTGCGCGTCCGTCCGGGTGTGCGGTGGTCACCGGCTTGGCCGGCGTGGGGAAGAGCGCGTTGGTCCACACGTGGGCGGCGGGTCGGAGCGAGCGGTTCCCCGACGGCCGGATGTACATCGACTTCACGGCGCTGCGGACGCCAGGCGGAACGGCCGTGGGCGACGCCCTGGCCGAGTGCTTGCGGGCGTTGGGGGTCCACGAGGAGCACATCCCGCCGACGCTGGCGGGACGGACGGCGCTGTTCCGGACGAAGATGGCGACCGGCCGGCGCCTGGTGGTGCTCGACGACGTCACGGAACCTGCTCACGTGCAGCCGTTCCTGACCCGATCGACCGGATCCGTGGTCGTGGCGACGAGCAACGAGCGGCTGGTCGAGTTGGCGTTGGACGGCGCGACCGCCGTGCCGCTGGCCCCGCTCGGACTCGAGGACGCCGTCCGCGTGTTGGCCGCGTTGTGCCCGGACGGCCGGCTCGACGCGGATCAGACGAGTGCGGAAGCACTGGTACGGCTGTGCGGAGGATTACCGGTGGCCTTGAGGGTCGCCGCGGGCAGGCTGCTCGGCAGGCCGCACCTCACGCCTGCCGCCTTGGTCGACCAGCTCTCCGACGAGGCAGGACGGCTCGAAGGGCTGGCTTTGGGAGGGGAGCGTGTCGTGTCCGCCGTGTTCGACAACTCCTACCGCAGCCTCCACCCGGCCGCCGCCGCCCTCTACCGGCGACTCGGCCTGCTGCCCCTGCTGGAGATCCCCCGCCACGTGATCGACGTTGTCGCCGTCCGCGCCGACGACGCGGTGGAAGCGCTCGTGCGGGCGCATCTGCTCGACGAGATCGGGCCAGACCGGTACGCCTTCCACGGACTCGTCGCACTGCACGCACGTGGTCGTGCGGCGGAAGAGGAGACGGCGGGGGACGCGGACCGGCTGCTGGCGACGGTTCTCGGTCACTACCTGGAGCGCCTGTGCCATGCGGATCGCACGGTGATGGAGGATCGGCTGCGGATCGCCGCCGTGGCACCGTCGACGCCCACGCCGTTCGGTGATAAACGCCAGGCGCTGGAGTGGCTGGTGACCGAACGCGCGAACCTGCTGGGGCTGGTGCGGTCGGCCGAGCTGCGCGGGTACGACGAGGTGGCGTGGCAGATGGCCGAGGCGCTCACCGCCCTGTACCTGAACCGCCGCTACGTCGCGGATTGGATCGAATCGGCGGACATCGGCGCGCGCGCCGCACGGCGGGTCGGTGATCCGGCCGCCGAGGCACGGCTGCGCAGCGTGGTCTCGCGCGCCTACACCGATCTCGGGCGGCTGGACCGGGCGGAGGAGGAGTTGGCCCTCGCGCGGGAACTCGCCGCCCGGAGCGACAACCCCGTGCTGGTGGCGTCGGTGTGGGAGTTCACCGGCCGGTACCTGGACCACGTGGACCCGCACGAGGCGATCGCGGCGTACCGGAACGCTTTGGCGGTGAACTCCGACATCGGTGAACGTCGGGGCGCCGCGTTGGCCACCTACTTCATGGGCTGCTCGCTGCACGCGACCGGTGAGGACGACGAGGCGTTGGCGGCCCTGTCCCATGCCCACGCCGAGTTCGAGGCGGTGGACGACCCCAGGATGGCGGCCCGTGCGCTGATCGGCTTGGGCGCGTTGCGTCGGGACGTCGGGGACTTCGCCGCTGCCCGGGAGGACCTGGAAACCTCCGTTGCGCTGTTCCAGCAGTCGGGCGCCGAGCACTACGAGTCCCAGGCGCTGGTCGTGCTCGCCGACGTGCTCGAAGCGCAAGGGCAAGACAACCTGGCGCGGGAGCACTTGGCGCGTGCGTTGACGATCCGGGAAGCTGCCGGCGCCGACGTGTCGGACCTGCGGGCCCGCCTGGGCGAGTGATCAGACCGCTGACACGGTGACGCGACCCGTGCGTCCGCCCGCGCGCAGCTCGAACGAACCCGGGAGTTCGCGGTCGTGGACCAAGAGCGTGTAGAGCGCCGAGGTCAGCAGCCCGGTGTCCCGGAGCTGTGGGGGAGCGGTCAACGCGACGCCCCGACCGTCCCGCAGACGGACCTGGCACCCGGTCGACGTGGCGTGGCCGGCCATCCGGCACCCCGGGAACGCGTCGAGGGTCTCTCCGAGCCATCTCGCCGCCTCGTCCGACCGTCCTGCCGCACGGACGATCGTCGCCGCGTCGGCGAACCGCCGGACGTCCCGTTCCCTGTCGTCCACGCTGACGTGCCGCACCTCGACCGGCGTGACGTGCGGCACCGTGACAAACGGATACCGCCGCAAGGTGACCGCGCCACCGCTGACGGAACCCACGACGTGGAGGCTGTGCAGGTCCGGCAACGCCTGTGCGGGGTCCTCCGCGATCGCCGACTCCTGCGCCCAGGCCGGCTCGGGCAGGCCCAACGCGTCGTAGCACCAGGTGCGCAGCAATCGCAGCGCCTGTCCCGGCGCCGCGAACACCGTGTCGGCGGGCACAAGGGCGGCATGCCGGTCACCGATCGCCTGCTCGACCTGTGCACGCAGGTCCCGGTGGCGGTCCAGGCGGATCGCCTTACGGCCGAGGTCGGCCATCACCGTGTGCGGGACTACCTCGTCGCCGAACGCCGCGAGCCGCAGCGGGACACCCGTGGTCGCGGCATACATGCTCAACGAGCCGTGGTCGCCGATCACGAGGTCGGACGCGACCATCGTGGCGTGCCAGCCCATGGCCGGGTCGACAAGCAGCAGACCGCCGCGCAACGCGTTGTCGATCACGCGCCGCAGCTCCCAGCCGCCCTCCCAGGTCCAGACGTTGGGATGGGCGACGAGCGCTACCCGGTACTCGTCCACCGGCAACTCGCGCACGAGCGCCGTGAGCAGACCGGGATCGGTACCCAACAACGACTCGCCACCCCACGTGGAGGAGACCAGGACCAAGCGCCGGCGGTCGTCCACCCCGAGCGCCGAACGGTAACGAGCCCGCTGCGGAACACTCGTGGTGAGCAGGTCGAAGCTCGTGTCGCCACCCAGAACCGTCCGCCCCACCGTCGCCGGATCCAACTCGGCCAACTGGCGTTGCTGGGACGGATGGGTGACCAACATCCGGACCTGGTCACCGCGCAGCACGGCGGGATCCACGAGGCCCGACACCCTGGTGCCCGTGGTGTCCACATCGGGTACGTACTTGTGGAACCCGACACCGTGCGGGATCACCAGCATCGGCACCGGTTTCCGCGTCCGCAGGTCGAGCTTCTCAGTGGCCGCGATCACCAGTCTGCAGTCGAGGTCGGCGACCCGATCCCACGGCACGATCGGAGCGGGCAGACCGCGGATCAACGCCGAGACACCATCCGAGTTGCGCGACCGCTCGTCCACCGCGAAAGCCACCCGCACCCGGTCATCGCCGGCGAACACCGGAAGCGCTTCGAGCAGCCGTATCGCCGAGGTGAGCGTCCTGACTACCGCGAGCACCGTCGGCTTCGACCGGAACGTGCCCCATCGCGCGGATTCCGACGGCTCCATGGCTGGATCAAAGCCCATGGACCCCACCAGCCCGACGCGTCAGCCGGCTTCCCGGCTTCCCGGCTTCCCGGCTTCCCGGCTTCCCGGCTTCCCGGCTTCCCGGCTTCCCGGCTTCCCGGCTTCCCGGCTTCCCGGCTTCCCGGCTTCCCGGCTTCCCGGCTTCCCGGCTGAGGGTTAATCCTAGGGCGCGCTTGGCCTCAGCACGTCCACCGACGCCGCGTGGCGCACGTGTGTCACCAGATCGTGGACGGCACCTTGGGATGAGTTCGACAGCGCGGTGATCACACATGGCGCTGACGCCTCGAGAGCCCCGGTGATCCGCGCACGCCGTAGATCATAGCTGGACCGGCGCCCGCCACCTGCCAACATTTGACCAGCCCGATCGCCGTGCCTAGCTGGTTCGCGGCGGTGCCTGCGTCGAGTTCCCCTCAGTGAACGTCGGATCCGGCCGGCTGGTCGGCCACCACGGCCTGCACAACCTGATCTGGGTGTGGAACTCGATCTCGCCGGACTGGTACCCCGGTGACGACATGGTCGACGTGGTGAGCGCGGACGTCGGAGACCATAGCGCGCTCGTCGGCCAGTACGACCGGTTCGTGCAGTTGGGCGGCGACAGGAAGTTGGTCGCGCTGGGCGAGGTCGGCTCCATCTCCGACCCCGACCTGGTCCGCGCCTACGAGGCCCGCTGGTCCTGGATGAACCCGCCGGACCAGGTGACGAGCCAGGACCAGCGGAACTCGTGGACGCGGAAGTTCCCTTTCCCCGGCAACCAGAAGATCGCCCGGGGCCTGGTCGGCAAATGGAACCATCTCGACCGAGGTCAACGGCGACGAATGTCCGTGCGGCAACGTCGGGTGCCTGGAGAACACGCCGGTCCATCGGCCCTGGTCCGGCAGCCGCTGGCGATGCCGGAGCTCGCCCGGCGACTGGCGCCCGACCCGGCCGCCGACGACTCGCCCTCACCACGGCGGGCGGGGTGTTCCGCAAAGGACTCTGGGGCGACCCCGACAACACCAACCCACCGCAACAGTGGGCGATCTACCCCGAGATCACCTCGTCCCGCCACGGCGCCTCCGACCATGCCGCGGTCTGGATCGATCTCGATCTCTAGTCAATGCGCCACGACGAGCACCTCGGTACTTCTGACGGCACCACCTCGCCGCTCGCAACGCGTGGGCAGCGTAGGTGCCTCGCAGTGGTGATCTGGCCGGCATCGGCGCAGGGATCCTTGCCTCCTTGGCCGAATCTCACCTGGCCGAGTCCGTTCTTCTCGGTACCACCGCTGCGGCAGTGCCTTGCTCGCCCTGGGTCGTCATCCGCGGCTGTTTCACCGACAGGGCAGGAGTCGTACGACGGAAGGTTCGGAAGGCCGTCCGGTGGTGTCAGGACAGTGGTTCGACGGTGGCGCCTTCGTGGGGTTGTTCGGCTGCGTCGTCGTGTCGGATGTCGTAGACGCGGGAGTGTCGGTCGGGGAGGGCGGTGATGTCCTCGTTGGTGATGTTGATCGCGGGTTTGCGGTCTTTGAGGTGCAGGGCGAGTTGGCGTAGGGGTAGATGAGTTCTCGGATGAAGGAGTCGAAGTAGCGTCCGGAGTTCTTGGTGATGGCGTCGCGTCGTCGGGTGAACTCGTCGTGGGGGACGCGGCGACGACCTGGATGGCGATGTCGAGGTCGTCGAGGCGGTCCCGGGTGGGGTCGACGTAGGTGCCGAAGACTGGGACGTGGGTGGTGCTGTAGGGCTTGGTGCGGTCGGCGTTGTAGGCGCGGACGCGCTGGAGCAGGCCGTCGAGGTGTCGTCGGGCGGTGTCCTGGGTGATGGGTTTGGAGAAGCTGGCGCCGGCGAGGGCGTTGCCTTTGATCGTGGTGAACCAGCGGGGACCGGCGTCGTCCTGTTCGGTGATCTCGAACTGGACATCGGTCAGCGGCAGCTCGGGGTCCTCAGCCATCCGGTAGGCGGCCGTGTGGCGCAGGGCATGCAGGGTCGCCGTGCTGCCTGCCGCCTCGGCCGCGTGCGCGAACATGCGGGGTGCGCCGCGTGGTAGGTCAGCGGGCCGCAAGGGGCGTCGCAGGGTCCGCCACAATGGCTGCCGACGTCCTTTCGATGGTGTTGGACCCACGTTGTCGGGCCTGGAGCGCCACCTCCGACGCGAGGACTTCTGGGACCGCTTGTCCGATGGTGCGGACGATTGGGACCCGATGGCGGCTCGCGAGGTCGTCGAGGTCTCGGTCGACATCGTCGACTTCGATCACGAGACGGCGGTCCTGACGGCTGAGTGACGCTCTCGTCCAGCAGGAGCCGATGCGGGCTCGTCTGACCTACCGGTTTGCTCCTGTCGACACCGGCGTGGAGGAGGCGGGCGGGGAGGTGAAGTACCGCGCGATCATCTTCGGCGGTGACAACGACGACCTGGAGGTGGCCAGTGATCTGAGCGGCTACCTGTACCTAGTCTTCCTGCACGCGCTGCGCGATGTCGAGTCCGACCTCAACACTGGCGCCCTTGCCGCTGCGCGCAAGGGCACTGTGTGGTGCTCGCGCCACCCGGCAGCGGCAAGACCAAGCTGCTCACCACACGAATGGCCTACGACCTGTTCAACAAGATTCCGCAACCAAACGGCGCCGCCTACATCACCCTCACCAACGCCGCCGCGGGAGAACTCCGCCGCTGCCTCGACGAGACCCCCTCGAACGATGATCGACAGGAGGAGATCGTCAGGCTCTCCAGTCCAGCAGGACTTCCGAGAGTCGGTTCAACGTCCCGTCGATGTTGCCGACGACCGACTCGTAGGTCACGTCTGTCGTTGCCTGCACAAGCCCGTAGTCCGGCGACTTCGTGTCCTGGATCGTCAGGTGTGAGGGAACGCCGTAGTGCATGCACCTGTTCCTGAGCGGCCTGATCGCGTCGCTTATCAAGTACTGTGCGGCGGGTGTGTTGAGGAGCGTCTGAACCGCCGTCATGCCGGGCCTTGCGGCCAGTGCAGGGAAGCGTTCGACGATCTCGGCCAGCGCCCGCAAAGCGTGAACTGTACTGATCAGCCGGGCTCGGAACACCGGCCCGGGAAAGTACTGCGTGTATGCCGAGAAGATGAACAGGCTGGTGTTGACCGTGGACTCGATCACGCACAGCACGTCTTTCAGCGCTTCGGGGAACTCCGGTTCGTAGCTGTGTCGGTAGAATGTGGCCGCCTGCATGGAGCGCTCGGTCGGCGCCTCGCCGTCGGGCAGGGGCACATCGACCGGCTCCATCGGAATCAACACGCCCAGGTGGAGGAGGATGAGGGGCAGTGACTCGCCCATGTCCAACCCCAGGCGGTAGGCGTGGCTGTGAGGACCGGCCTGACCGCGCTGTGGCGTGTCGCCCAGGGCACCGTTGTAGTCGGACACCCTCGAGGTGGTGAACAGACGGCCGTCGCGGCTCATCACGGCCAGATCGTTGAAACGTCCGAGAGTAGCCCGATGGGCCTCGGCGATCCGGGTGAAGTCCGCTACCACCCCGTCGTACAACTTGCCGGTGTCGTCCAGCAGCTTCACCGTATGGCGCGCGGCTGCGATCTCGGCTCCGAACCGGAGCCGGACGCTGTTGGCGGACGCCGGGTGCTTACGGCTTAGGTGAAGGTGACTCTCGTGGACGACCCGCGCGATGTGCGGGAGCGCGGTCAGCCCGAGGACGGCCTGCCAGGCCTCGTCTCGAGTACCGGCTGCGGCGAGAGCATGAAGCCAGTCCACATCGTCGGAGATCATTCTCGCGTCTAGCGAGGACCAATCGCGCTTCGGGGTGGTCTTCTTGTTTTTCCTGCGGCTCATCGGTGTTGTGTCCAACCTGTCGCACGTGCTCAACCGAGTTTGTCTGCTCAACGGATGCGGGCAACCGCGCGTGTCACACCACTGGGCCAGGTGGGTACTGCGGTACGTGACTGACCACAGAGCCCACCCTCTCACGAACCTTTCTTCCTTGGACTCGTCGTCGGCTGCACTGGCGGGCCGCGCGAAGTTGCCAGAAGAGGCGATGAAGCGTTCGGTCAGTGAGTGGTCAGCGTTGCGATCGCGCGGCACAACGCCTCGGTGTCGGTGATGGCTTGTCGACACGTCGCCTCGGTGATCGTCAACCGCTGGCCGGGGCGTGCCGTGTTGTCGGGCACCTTGGCCAGGTACTTGGCGTCGACGATGCCGTCGTTGTGGGTGAACACGTGGCGGACAGCCCACGCCTTCTGGAGACGTTTCCAGGTCGCGGCGTCCAGCGAGGTGCGCAGGTCCGGGTATCCGCCCTCGACGAACAGATCGGCGGTGTCGACGAGACGTTGGAAGATGTTGCCCTTGCCCTTCAGCCTTGCCGCGGCGTCGTCCACGGCGGCGTGGAAGGTTGCGGATGCCAAGGCTTCCACGATGCCCACGAGGTTCTCCATCGTGTCAACCCATAGCCGGGTGAAGACGCCTTGCTCCCTCAATGTCGCCACGGCTTCCGCTGGCAATTGGGCCAGGCCGTCGAGTCGGGCCGTTTCGGCGCCCAGGGCGTCGAAGGCAACGACGTCAGCCGGCAGCGGCCCGCAGACCGGGCAGAAGCGGTGCTCGCCGAACACCGCGTACCGCACCTCACAGCCGGCACAACTGCGTACCCGGATGAGCTGTTCTTCGTCGATACCCGGGAGCGGCTGCGGGTAGAACGGCGTCGAGCGGAAACTGACCTCGACGGCGAAGCCTGATCGACCGGGACTCCGTTTCGACCGCCGGCCGAAGATCTCCTCAGCGGCCCGCCCCAACAGTTGGACACCCAGGTCCCCGACTGCACGCCTTGCCCTGTCGATCTGCTGCTGGGTCACGAAGTCGGTGTGCTCGGCGTGGTGACCGCAGTACACGCACGACAGCTCAAGATCGTCCGGCAACCCTTCATAGTCGGCGGCGTCGACCCGGAACATCTGGGCACAATCCGGGCACTGCCTACCGATGAAGCCGTGGTCGTCGGGCGGCATGCTGACCCGCATTTCGAACGTGTCGCCCCGCCTGCCGACCATCTCGGCGCCCTCGGGCATCCGGAACCTGCGCTGACCGTGCCACCGCCCGCTTCCGTTGGACCGCATGGAGGCATTGTGCGCTTCCCTTCGTGCGGAAGGAACATCTGGCCGCTACCAAGTCGGCACATCCGGGTGGGTGACCGGAGTTGGCCACCCCGTCGGCTCGGGGCTTTAGCCCGTGGAGGATCAGGCGATCAGCTCGACGCGGCGGATCCCGAGGATTTGATCAACGTCAGGTGTGAACGGGGCGTTGGTCACCGGCCGACAGCGACCCAGCAGTGGGTGTTCACTGCTCAGCCGCCGTTGGGCGTGCCGCACGGGCCTGGAGTTCCTCATCGGTCGCGCCGGAGTGATGTGGTGATCAGGTCGGCCGCGTGGTCGATGTCGGCGGATGTGTTCCACCGGCCCAGTGCCAGCCGCAGCGCCGACAGGGCCCGGTCGGTGTCCAAGCCCATCGCGGTCAGCACCGGTGAGGGCTCGTGGGTTCCGCTGTGGCAGGCGGAGCCGGTCGACGCGGCGATGCCGGGAGTCGCCGCGAGGAGGGTGTGCCCGGCGATTCCGCTGATGCTGACGTTGAGGGTGTTGGGCAGGCGGGCGTTCACCGGTCCGTTGAGCAGCACTCGCCCGCCCAGGTCGGCGGTGAGTCGGTGGTGGAGCCGGTCGCGCAGGTCGCGGATGCGGTGGTGCCCGCCTGAGGCGAGGTCGTCGGTGGCGAGTTGGGCGGCGGTGCCGAGCGCGACGGCGAGGGCGACGTTTTCGGTGCCCGCGCGCAGCCGGTGGTCCTGCCCGCCGCCGTAGATCAGCGGTTCGAGCGTCACGCCGGGGCGGATCCACAGCGCGCCGATGCCCTTGGGGGCGTACATCTTGTGGCCGACCACGGTCAGCAGGTCGACGCCGTGGGCTTCCGCGTCGAGGGAGATCTTGCCGATGGTTTGGGCGGCGTCGCAGTGGAACACCGCGCCGTGCTCGTGGGTGAGGTGGGAGAGTTCGGCGACGGGTTGCAGGGCGCCGGTTTCGTTGTTGGCCGCCATGATCGACACGAGGACGGTGCGTTGGGTGATGACGTGCGGCCGGTCGACGCCGGCGGCCAGGACCGTGCCGCGGATGGCGAGGTTGTCGGCCTCGGACCCCGACCGAGTTCTGGAACCCCATAGGCCACCGGCCCGCAGCCGGGTGAACCGGCTCGCGGACGGTTCACCTTTCGATGACCCGACTCTGTGGCACAGCCGCTGCCGCAGTGACTGCTCAACTCATTGAAGGGGACGGAAAAACTCCGGACGGAACAACCAGCCGGTGGTGTGACTGCATCACGGGCATCAGTGCTTACGGGGTGGGTTGCAGACGTCGCATTGACCACGGACAAGGAGCACCTGTCTAACGGCGCTTGCGTGACGAGCGCGTTCTCCGGCGGGGTGGAGGGAAGCCCTGGAAGGCTTCAGGACCCTTGAGCGGTATCCGAGAGCACAGCGCGTCCAAAACAGGGTCGGGGCCGGGAGCGCGGTTGTCGTAGGAGGTGCTGATCAATCTCCCCTGGGAGTCGTAGAGGAGGCCGAAGCTCCGGTCGAGCTGGAGTTGGTGCTTCTTGGCGGTCGTGTACTCGCGGAGACGCTGTTGCGACGCCGTCGTGGGGACAGTGGGCGGCGTGGTCATCAATACGAGCAGCACGCTGTCGCCACGTCGCGTGCCCATGGGGATGGCTTGGTTGTGGGGTAGGCCGTCCGACCTGGTCTGGGCAGCGAGGTGGGTGCCGAGGGTCGCGCAGCGGCGCTGAGCGCTCCCGTCGAGGTGCAGCAGAGTTGCGGTCATGGCTAGCCAGCCGGGGTCTCGTCGTTCGGCGAGTTCGTCGATGAGGTTCAGCATGGCGGGATTGGCCTTCATGCGGGGTTTGTCGATTGGTGTCGTGCGGATGCCAAGCTGGTGGAAGTACCAGGCGTCCGGGGGGTTTGTGAGACTGGTCAGCAGCTCCAGGCCCTGCTGGCGGTGTCGGCGCCGATCCCTGGTGCGGGGTGTGCCGAGTTGGGGCAGCGCGTCGTGGACTTCGTCCGGGTCGGGTTCGACGTAGAGCTGTGCGGCGAGGAAGTGCAGGAAGAAGTCGAGTTCGTCGACGGCGTGGAACCGGCGAGTGGTGTCCGGTTCGGTGCGGCGGCGCAGGTAGAGCAGCAGTTCGGTGGGGCGGTCGATGAGTTCGCTGATGATGCGCAGGTCGTGGAGAGAGACGGTCCAGGGAAGGTCGTCGGTGGTCAGCAGGCCGCTGGTGACCAGTTCGCTGGTGATGGTGGCGATGCCGGACAGGTCTTCGAGGCTGACCGCGACGGTGTGGATTTCGCGGATGGTGGTGAGGTCGAGCCAGGTCTCGTCGCGCAGGCGCAGTCCGCGGTCGTGGAGGATGCGGCGGCGGAGGCGGTCGCCCTGGTCGGCGGCATCGGTGACGATGCGGCGCAGATCTTGGCGCAGTCGAAGCGGGTCTCCGGTGCGTGAGCGCGGCCGCAGGGCCACGGCCTTGGCCTCGATGATGATTGCGATGTCGTCGAGCAGCAGCAGTCCGTCACTCTCGACAAGCTTGGTATAGGAGGCGGGGTCCGTCTCGGTGTCCCGCGCGGGGACGAAGTACTCGAACCCGAGGTGTTGTGCGCAGCCGGGCAGGTGAACGGTGATCAGGCGCGCCGCCTCTGCTTCCAAGTGGGCGCCGCGGTGTTTGCTGTAGGTGTTCCAGGCGGCGGTGTGGTGACGCAGCGCGTCTTCGACGCGCTCGCGGATCGCCGGAACCAGCAGCGCGTGGTGCACCACGGTGTACTCGCCTTCGGGGGTGGCTGGACACCCTCCTCGGTACGGCCGGATCTGCGATCGTGAACGCGGGTGGCGAGCTACTGGTTCAGCCGACTCAGCGGCCACCGACCGAACGTGCCGAGCGGTCCAAGCAGAGCGAACAGCAGGAGCGTGCCCACAGACGGGAGGGCCGTGCCGACAACGCCGCTCAGTACCGCCGCCGCCAGTGTGGTCAGAGCAATTGCGAACGTCCAAGTACAGCGTCATGCACCCGATGCCAACAGTGCGGCCCACGGGCGGTGCGCCCAGTAAGACCGCAGTTACCTACCATGCCGCCGTGGCGCCGACCGTGAAAGTGATCACCCTGGCCGCCGCAATTACCACGACCGTCGGTGCCACCGCCCGCCATAAGGACCGCGACCCAAGCCGCAGGAACACGGTGCTGCCGAACGCCAGCGCTCGGCGGTGACCAGCACGAGCAACCCCAGGTGTACCGCGTTGTGACGTACCCAGCTATGCAGTCGGCGGGGTGCTGGTGGTGAGACGACCTGCACCACGCCGAAGGCTATGGCTGTGCTGCGGTCTGCGAAGACGCGGGTCACTTGATTCACGCACTGGCGTTCGAGGCTCGCTGCGGTCGACACAGGCCTGTAGTGGGAGGAAGATGGGAGGAAATTGGGAGAAGTCAAGGTGGGACAACAGGATCGAGCTGCGCTCAAGTGCATCCAACGGTGCCGTCGCGACCTGCCGATTCGACGTTTTCGCAGGTCAGGCCATGATCCAATCCACCCTGGGGGTCAAGGGGTCGCAGGTTCAAATCCTGTCGTCCCGACGGTCTGAAACAGCCCCGCTGATCTAGGTGAAATACCTGATCAGCGGGGCTGTTTCGTGTCTATCAGTCGATCTTGCTCGTGATCTACTCGGCGCGCAGTTGTGGACCATCCGTGGACCAATCCGGCTGCGGGCTTGATCCTGGGTGGGGTGCTCCTGCGGACCGCTAGGCCGAACTGCCTGGGTCCCACGATGGTTCGAGCAGCTCGCTCACGCAGAGTTTGCCGTAGTCGGTCACCCACCAGGTCGGCATGCTGGAGAGGAAAGTCGAACCAGCGTTGCTCGTGATGAGTCCTTGTGCTTCGAGGCGCGGAATCACAGCGTCGAGAACGGTTCCAACTTCGGGTAGGTCCATCGCTAGGCTTGGCCCACCTTCGCTGTCGTATTTCCGCCACTTGCGGTCCTCCTCGCTACACATGTGGAGGAGTACTTTGACATCTACGGCATCTAGCGCGGCCAAGCTGGAGAAGATCCGCTGTGCTTCGTCTACACGCGCGGTGTCTTCGGCGAGTACGCCTTTGGCTGCGATCCGGCCATAGAAGCGAACGCGTTGGTGGTCCGCTGTCTTCTGCGCGCTCTCAAGGGCTTGAGCAAGTAGCTCGATCTTCCTGTCGTCGTCAAGCGCTGTAGTGAGCAGCTCGTCCAGGTCACCGCCTACGTGGGTTGCCTCATCAAGTGCGATCCGTAGTCGCTGCTGTCTACGTTCAATGACGCTGATGAGGGCGGGATGCGCACTCTTGACCAGGCCACCGACGGTGCCTCCTACTGCGGAAGCAGATATTGCATCGAAGCCAATGAGTACGGCTATGGCTTTGGCAACTTCGTTCGAAACGTTGCTTAATACCTCGCTTGCGATCGAGTTGCGGCGAGGCTCTAGGTCGGTCATGTAGTGAAATATACAGCCAAAGTAGAGCGACGGTGTTGCGTATGGCTATCCCACGACACGCAACCTAGAACCCTCTGTAGACCGGCGAAGGTGTTTTGACAGCAGGTCGCCCGCATCGGTGACTGATCGGCGGTCCGGGTGCAGGTACCTCTGCGTGGTCGTCAGCGAGCCGTGTCCGGCGATCCGTTGCAGGTGGTGGACCGGCACGCCCGCATCGGCCATCCACGTCAGGCCGGTGTGCCGCAGGTCGTGACGGCGCAGGTGTTCGTAGCCGAGCTTGTTCACCACCTCGTCCCAGTGGGTGGCGTCGCGGAGGACGGATGTGACGATCCGGCCACCTCGTGGACCGGTGAACAGCCGAGCATCTCCCGTCCCGTCCGTTTCGGCGATCCGCCGTTCCACGAGTTCCCTGATCTCTTCGATGATGGGGACGCGACGTGCGCGTTTGCCCTTGGTGCCCTTGTCGATCAGCCCGCCCGGCCCGTTGGTGGTCTGGCGCCGCACGGTCCAGGTCCACTCGGTGGTGTCGAGGTCTTTCACGCGACAGCCCGACACCTCACCGATGCGTGCCGCGGTGCACGCGGCGAACAGGACGACGTCGCGCCATCCCGCGTACTCGTCGGAGGATCTGGCGACCAGTGCATCGGCAAGCCGGGTGAGCGCGGTCCAGTCGGCCAGTGCGAGGGATCGCGGGTCGTCCAGCTCGTCTTCCGCGCGGGCGTACTCGCGCTGCCACCCGGAGATCCGGGCCGGGTTGCGGTCGATGATCTCGTCGCGCAACGCCTGCTCCATCACGCGGACCAGGACCGCGATGGTGTTCTTGACGGTCGAGCGGCTGCACTCGTCGGCGATCCAGGCGTGCACGGCGCGGTCGACCACGCCGTGCGTGACCATCTGCACGGGGATGTGCCCGATGGTCGGCACGACCCGCTTCCGCCATCCGGCCAAATAGGGATCGGTGGTCTTCGCTTCCAGCCCGCGGAGCGCCAGCGGCATGTTGGCGTTCCCGTAGTCGGTGAGCGGCATCGATCCAGCGTCGGGATCGGTGCCGCCGGCCGCCACGCGTTTCATGGCGTCGATCCAGGCTTGGGCCAGTTCCTCGGTCTGGCACGACTCCGACAGTGATGGGCGCTTGCCGGTGGTCGGGTCGGTCCAGCGGACGCGGGCGCGGTAGGGCGTCGGCCGGTCGGGAAGGTGCTCGATGTCGTCGGACAGCTTTACGTCGATCGGCGGACGTCGTCGGGGCTTGGGCATGGCTGGGGCTCCTCGGGGCTCCGCAGAATCCGCAGAATCCGCAGAATTGACCGGCGGTGGTCGTTTACGCAGGTAGACGGCTTATGGGGTGATCATGGTCAGACTCCGCAGAATCTCCGCAAAACCTCCGCAGAATTCACGGGGGCCGGTCGCGGCCGGGTTGGACGGGTGCTCGACGTGACGCGGGCGGGTGCGTCCGGTGGTTCGTGCGCTGGTCGCCCGATGGTCGGGCCTGGTGGATTCTGCGGAGGTTCTGCGGAGGTTCTGCGGAGACCACGACCGTTTGACGCGCACCCCCGGTGACCTGTGGAAACAGTCGGTTCGGTGAGATTGTGCGGATTGTGCGGATTCTGCGGAGGCTCATGAGTCACCTCCGGCTCGGTGGGAGGGGTGGACGTAGTACGTCGGCGACGGCTTGCGGCCGGGGCCACGTCGTTCGGGCGGTGGTGTGTGGTGGATGTGGCCGTGCTGTTCGAGCAGGTCCAGCGCGGGGGTGAGGTCGCCGACCTTCTTGAACCTGGCGCGGTTCATCGCGGTGAACAGCTCCCGCACGCTGAACGAGGTCGGGCGGGTGCGCTCGATCCAGTCCAAGACGACGTGAGCGTCGTCAATCACGGGATCGCAACCCATGCGGTCGAACGCGGCCAGGGCGTGGGCAGCGGCGTAGTCGGTGATGCGGCGTGCCGCGGTGAAGGTGTCGGTGGTGATGGCACCGGCCCAGCTCGTCGGGTTGTGGGCGAGGTGGAGCAGGGCGGCGATCCGGGCGGTGAGCCCGGCCTGCTTCCCGCCCCAGTCGCCCAGGTATGCCCAGGAACCGGTCACGGGGTGCAGGCGCGGTTCGATCTCGTCTTGCAGGTCGGCCATGAGGTCGTCGGCGGCCGGGGTGAACACGAGTACGGCGGGATCGGTCCACTCGGCGAGTTCCCGCACCAGCGACCGGATACGGACGTCGTAGGCGTCGGCGATTTCCGGCGCCGCCGGAGTGGGGCGGGAGATGCGGTTGCCCACGGTGTTGACGGGCAGGGAGTACATGATCCGCGCGAGCAACCCGGTTCCCCGGAAGGTTTCGTTGCGGGCCAGTCCGTCCAGGATCGACGGCTGAATGGTGAGTCCGAGCGTGATGGCGGGTTCTTCGACGGCGGTGGCTTCCCGTCCTTGCCGGTCCACCAGGTGGAGGTCACCGGCGTGGCCTTTGAGGAACACGTCCAGGTTGGGCGATCCCGAGTAGCGACCGGCGAGCGTGCCGAACAAGCCGCCTTCTGCCGACAGCACGGCAATACGGCCGCCGTGATCGGCGAGCAGGGTGGCGACGACTTCGGGGGTGGCGTCGTCGGCAATGAGCCGCGGGGTGATCGGCATGGCGCTCTTGTCGACCTGCATGGCGGCGTTCACGGCGGCTTCCAGCGCTGCGTCACGCTCGGACATGTCGGCGGACAGCACGGCCTTTTCCGCGCGGGCAGCGAACTCTTCGGCCGCACGACGCCCGATGCGGGCCGACTCGATCTCTGCTTTCGCTTCGGCGACGAGTTCCTTCTCCACCGCGCGGATGGGTCGGGTCATGGCCTTGAACACGGCGGACTTCCGTGACGCGGGCGGGAGCACGACAACGGAGTAGAGGTTGACCGGTTCGTCCCAACCGGGCCGCACCTGAACCCGCACCCGCCCGCCGGCCGCTGTGGACAGCGCGACCAGGGCGAGGCACCCGGCGAGATCGGGCGGGGTCTGGGTCAGGTTGGCGACCGCGGTGACGTGGTCGGCGAGCCAGGTCGGGAAGGCGTCGATCGGGAAGGGCGGGACGGCGCGGCTGGTGCCCAGCGGCATCGGCGCTTCCCACTCTGGCGCTGCCGTGGTGGCGGTGGTTTCCGTGACGGCGTGCAAAGGCCGTGCGGTGGTCATGCTGCGCCCCTACGGGTTTTGTTGGGGGGTGCGGTGCGTGGGCGTTGTTCGCCGGCGCGCAGGCCCTTCTCGATCACGCGGCGGATCTCGCGTTCGGTGCACCCGCATGAGCCGTTGATCATGTGGGTGGCGGCTGCGTACAGGGCTTGTTCGGCTTGAAACGCGGGGAGCATCCCGCCTCCGACGAGTTGTCCCAGTTGCCCGGATGCGGCGTACAGGACGGCGTTGTGCTCGTGTGGTGCGGCTTGTGCGACGTAGTGGCACTCGCCCCGGACTGCGGCGTCTACGTAGGCGGGCAACCGTTGTGAGGCGATCTGAGGGGCCGCTGTGGTGGCCGTGACGGGCTTCGGAGACAGGCGGTGGACCAACCAGGTGGGCAGATCGGCCACGGGGAGGTCTTCCACGAGTTCGTATCGGCCGGTGGGGGTGGTCGATCCGGGAGCGACGACGTAGCCACCCCAACCGCGGGTGTCGACCTTCCAGCCGAGTCCGTTGCCGGTGGCTCCTTGGGTGTTGCGCAGCTGCACGTCGCGCGGCGCCCGGAAGTAGAGGTGTCGGCCGCCGCTGGGGGTGTCGACGGTCAGCGTCTCCCACGGCACCGGTTGTCCGGCTTCCTCGCAGATCACGGCGAACACGTCGTGCCCGTCACGGACCCCCACCCGTTTCCAGCCGTCCGTGGGCACGTCGGCGGGTGAGTCGACGGAGTCCAGGTCGACCACGAGAAGTCCGCTGGGACCGGTGGCCACGCCGACGTTGCACCCGGCGTAGCGGCGGCTGGTCCAGAACCACCGCACCTGGTCCGGGTCGTTCATCGCGCGCTGCTCCCAGCCCTGGTGCGTGGTGGCGCAGATTCCCGAACGGGGGCAGTCCTTCTCGCCGTGCAGGGCGGGGGGCTTCTTGGAGTTGGGCCGGAGAGGGAAGACGTGCCAGCCCCGCGCGACGGCGTCGAGGGCGACGGCGAGCATGTCGGTCGCGTTCATTGCGTGGGCTCCTTCCGGGTGGTCGAGCACGTGGTGGCCGGACGGGCTCGTTATCCGGCCACCACGCGAGAGCAGTTCACTCACTCCTTTGGTGCTGTCAGGGACTCTTTGACCTGTTGTTGCGCGTCGTGAGTTCGCGGGCACGCTCAGCGCAGATCCCGACAGGGTGGAGCTCGTGGCGCAGGGTCTTGGCGGCCCTGACGGCCTTGCTGAGGGCGTATTCCGTGTCGCGGTGGGCGGTGATGGCGGCTTGGGTGGTGGATCCCTGGGCGAGACGTGCTGCACCGGACGCGGTCCGGCTGGTCAGGTCGGTCAGACGAGAGGTGATGTGGGTCAGTCTGAGGACGACCGTGGGCAGGACGGCCGGGTCGGTGACGGGGTGGCCGTTGTCGGACAGTCGGGCAGCCGCGATCTCCAGCAGCTCGCGGACGTCCTCTCCGGTCATGGGCGAACGCTCTCCCGGTCCCGGCTCCCGCGTGTTGTGCGCGTTCCAGGCTGCTTCGTGTGCGCGCATCAGCGCTCGACGCACCTCACGTGCGGCGGCGCGCGCAGTGGACGCGGCTTGGTACGTGTCGTGGTGGACCTCGGCTGCGGTGGGGTTGTCGGTCTGTTCGGACAGGGAGCGCGCGCCGGTAGCACAGTTGCCGAGTGTCAGCGCCACTCCGCGCGCGATCTCGGCCAGATGACCAACGGCCGCCGCTAGGCGAGTCCGGTTGACGTGCCCGAGATCAACCGTCACTTGGTATGCGCGGTCGAGAGCCTTGGCCGCGTCGGTGAGTCTGTCGTGGGTGTCCTGGTCGTGTCGGTTCATCGGTTCCTCCTGTGTGGACGGTTCAGGCGTGGACGTGGTGCATGCGGGGGTGGTCGACCAGCCGGGCGGCGAGGCGTTCGATGCGGTCCCAGGACCGGACCACCAGCAGGGCGGCGTCGCGTTCGATCTGGCGGTAGGTGGGGCGTTCGGCGCGGGTGATGTGGGCCAGGCAGTCGCGTGCCTCGTTGCGGTCGTGGGCGCTGCTGGCGTGCACGTCGTGGGGCAGGGCGGTGGCGGGCACGCCGTGGAGGTCGAGCCAGTGCAGTTCGGTGGGCGCACCGGCCAGCAGTGCGGTTGCTGCGGCGCGGTTGCCGTCGTTGGTGCTGGGGAAGGTCATGGCGACGTTGCCGAACCACCGGGCGGGGCCGGTCTTCCACATGCGGATCTTCGGCACCGTGCCGCCCAGTCGGAGTGCGATGACGGCGTGGGCGGCTTCGTGGTGGGAGATCACGCCCAGGGCGTAGGTCGCGGTCCGGTCGGCGGTGGTCTGGTGCGGGGTGTCGGTCACTGGTGTCAACTCCTCAACTGATTACTGTCCGTAGCGTCAGATGGGTATGGGGAGCTGGACCGACGGGGTGCCGGCCTTGAGTCAGAACGGTGTTATGAAAGGTGTTTCGCGCGCGCACGTGCGCGCGCACGCATTGGGGGCGGGTGCGGGCGTGCCTGACGTGACGTCACGTCAGGCGTCAGGCACGCCCGCCCGTGTTCACGCTGCGTTACGCATCGGGAGTGCGTAGCGGATCGCGTTGCCGTCCGTTCCGGCTTCGACCAGCAGGCCCTGACGGGCGAAGTCGGAGAGCACCCCGGACAGCCACTGCCGGGACCGGTCCAGCAGCTTGGGGTCGGGCAGGTCCCGCACGGTGATCGCGGTGTGGCCCTGTGCGGCGAGTTCGTCGATCGAGTTGCGGATCATGTCGAGCGCCTGCTTGCGGGTGGGCCGTCCACCGGGCAGCGCCATGTCGGGGTCGTCGGGCAGTTCCGCGTCGGGGTCGACGTCGAGGTCGGGTTCGTGGTCGATCGGCAGGGTGTCGAGCTCGTCGTCGGCGGGCAACGGCATGGAGTCGAGGTCGTCGTGGTCGACCGGCCCGGCGGGGGACGGCTGGTGTGCGGACACGGCGGTTCCCTTCGTGGTCGCGGCACTCGCCAGGGTCGGCAGTCCGAGAACCTTCGCGGTGGGCGCCCACAGCGGCGGGCGGATGCCCTGGTGCACCCCGATTTCGGTGGCCATCTCGTCGTCGGTGACGTCGAAGGTGCGCCCCGGCACGGCGAACCGCTCTTCGGCGATGCCGGGGCCTTCGAGGTAGTTGCAGCCCGGCCGGCGGTTCTTCCACCGGTCCGGCCGCGCCCCGGCGTCGATGGTCTCCTCGGACAGGGTGAACGCGGCGTCCTCGATGTCGTTGACCCCGAAGCACCACACGCCACCGAGCTGGGAGCGGATGTCGGTGTTCATCTGCCGGAAGCTGGCCTTCTGCAACGACAGCACCAGCGAGATGCCCGCCGATCGGGCTTCCTGTGCGATGCGGGTGACGGTCTTGGCGTCCTCCAGCACGCGCGGTGCTTCCTCGATCCACAGCACGAGGTAGGGCATGCCGTGCTTGGCGAACACCTCGGGGGTCCACTGGTCGTAGCCCCACTTGCCGAGCTGGGATGCCCGGTCGGTGATCGCGTCCGGCACGCTCGTGACCAGGTTCCTGCACGCCTGGTGCCCGATGACGACGTGCGCGTTGTCGCCCAGGAACCCCACGGTCTGCTCACCCTTGGACGGGTCCAGCACGATCAGGTTCGCGTCACGGCGGGTCAGGATCTCGGTCCAGGTGAGCTTCGCGCCGTGGGACTTGCCCGACCCGTTCATGCCCTGCACCACGTAGTGCGTCGCGTTGCGCTGGGTCTTCTTGTCGCCGGGCAGAAACAGCTGCTGCGGGTCGTTGTCCTCGTACAGGCCCGGCACCAGGGCTTCGGTGATGGAGCCGCCGGGCGCGGACGGGCCGGGCCACGGCTGCGGGTGCCGGAGCACGTCCTGCGGGACGATCGCCATGGTGGCGCGGCTGAGGTCGTCCGGGTCGCCGACCACCCGCACGGACCCCTTGTGCAGCCCCAGCACCTGGGCCACCTTGTCGGCCTTCTGCTGGACGTCCTCGACGCTGACCTCACCGGCCGGCAGCGCCAGCGGCACGGACACCTTGTTCGGGGAGACCTCCACCGGGCCGGTGCGGACCCCGGCGAGCTTGATCTTCTCGAACAACCCCGACGCCCCGTCCCCGTCACCGCCGGAAGACAGCACGCGGCGGATGTTCCACGACAGCGCGACCGCGGCACCGCCGTACAGGCACAGACCGGTCATCGGCTGCGTCCACGGTGCGACGATCGAGCACGCGGTCAACCACAGTCCGCCCAGGGCGGTGGTGGCGGTGGCGTGCAGGCGGGTCACCATGCCGCGTGCGGCACCGGCCTTCCACGCCACCGCCGACAACCCGGTACCCAGCAACGTCAGACCGGGCGTGACCCAGGGCAGCACGTCGGAGTCCGCGCACAGCAGGTGCGTACCGGCACCGGCCGCCCACATGGCACCCACAGCCGCCCACTCACCGGCGTACGGGGCCACACGCGACGCCCAGTACTTGCGCGGGACGAAGTACCCGAACTGCTTGTCCTGCTCGTGCTCGGTGACCGCGTGGCCCCCGTTGCGCCTGCCCATCTCGAACTCCTCTCGTGTGTGTGCTGCTCGCGGTCACCCGGCCTGGTACGGGTAGGTCAGGCGTTGAAATCGAACGGACGACCCTTGTCCTTGTGGCCGGCCGCGTCCAGCTCGACCACGTAGTGCTTGCGGAAGGACAGGTAGGTCTTGACCATGGACGTCTGCGCGACCAGCAGGGCGTCGGCGGCGTGGCGCATGTGCCGGGCCACCAGCGCGGCCCGCACACGGGAGTCCGCACCGAACAACTTCGGGTCCGCCGACTTCACGTACTTCAATGCCGCCGCCAGCTCCTCCGCGCTCACCATCAGCTCGTGGTGCATCGGGCGGAGCACCTTACGGGCGTTGCCGCAGTAGTCGCGGATCTGGCTGGTGGAGAAGAACTCCGGCTCACCGAACGCCATCATCTCGGCCATTACGGGTGTCCTTTCGGGACAGAGGGAATGGTGACGGTCTGCGCTTTCGGGCCGACCGGGCGACGACACCCGCAAGGGGAGGGCGGGTGCCGCACCCTGGACGGTCAGACCGCGTCGACCAGCGACAGCGCCGGAACCGGCGCGTCCTCGTCGGGACCGGTGGCCAGCAGCCCGACCTGTCCGAGCAGCTTCCGGGCGCGGTCCACGCCGCACCCGAGTTCACGTGCCGCACGACGTACCGGCACGGTGCCGTCCTCGTCACGGGCGACCAGTTCGGGATAGGACAGGATCGCCAGCAACTCGTCATCCGGACGCGGGGCTTTCGGCGCGGTACGGGCACCGGCCGCAACAGCCTTGCGCGTCGTCTGGGGTGTACCGGTACGCACGGCGGTTGCACGTACCGGCGTCGGCTTGTCCGCCACCGGATCGCGCCGTACCGGGGCCACGTCGGTACGCGGCGGGTGGACCGGCGCGACCGGGGGAACGGGTACCGGTGCCGGGGCCGGTGCGGGCTGCTCGTCCACCGACAGCGTCAGCAGGTGTGACAGCAACCCGGCCAGCACGACCGGCCCAGCGCCCACCGCGATAGCCGCCGGAGTCGGCAGGTTGCCCACCGACAACGCGTGCCACGTGTTGAGCCCCAACTCCATGCCGCCGGCCAATACCAACACCAACCACGCCCACAACCGCGCCGACTTGCTGTGCGCCACGGTCACCTCGTGCAGCGCCAGCAGCGTCGACAACGCGAACACCAGCGCCAGCACCACGGCCATAGGCGTGCCCAACAGCGGCTGCACCGCCTGCACCTCACCACCCACGGTCAACCCGAGGGCGCCGGACATCACCGTGAACAACCCGATCTTGCGGACACCGATCTTCGCCATCACTGCCCCCGCTTCGAACGGCGCTCACGGGGGGAGATGTGCACCGTGCCGCGATCCAACGACCGCAGCAGCCCACGCGCACCGGCCATGAACGCCGTGAACGCGCCCAGCAGGTAGACGGCCACCGCAGCGAGCACGACCGGGAACCACCCTGAACCGTCCGGGACCACGATCCACGCGACCACCAGGATCACCGCCGGCCAGAACAGCAGCCGCACCAGCGACCACGCCAACACGAACGGCAGCAACGCCACCTTGATCACGCGGCTCATCACGACTTCCCCTCGTCCATGTGGTCCAGGTCGATGAACTCGTTCTCCAGCTCGGCGCGCGGGGTGCGACGCCGCACCGGCCGCCCCGGCTTGTCGATCCGGACCGCCGGCGGCTGAACCGGCGGCTGCTCCCGCAGTGGCGCGACGGTGACGTAGACACGGCCCAGCGCCGACGTGCCGCGGTTGGCGTAGAACCGGCTGACCTCCTGCACCTCGAACACCTGCCGCAGCGACTGCACAGCCGAGTCGACCTCGTCCGCAGTGCCCTCGACCCTGATTTTCACGACCAGTCCCCCTCGTCGTCGTAGTCGTCCTCGTCGCCGTAGTCCGGTCCGTCGATCACCTCGGTGTGCAGCTCCACCAGCCGACCGGTGTGCTCGCCCTCGGCGGTGGAGAGGTGCTTCCGCAGTCCCTCCTCGGCGCTGTCCTGGTGGGTGAAGGTGATGAAGGAGGTGGACCCGCATGAGCAGTCCCAGCCGTAGCTGGTCTCCCAGCCGTCCATCAGGCGACCTGCCTTTCAGCGGCGGTGGCGTCCTCGGTGACCCGAGCGGACGGCGTGAGGCCCGCACGCACGCGGTACTCGCGGTGCTCGCACCGGTCGCACCAGGCGAACTGCCGCAGGCACGTGCCGGTCGCGTCGTGGTCGTGCCCGGACAGCGGCGGCTTGCACCGGCAGTCGTGCCAGACGTCGAACACGTGCCCGTGTGCGGCGCACAGCCGCTCGGCGACGCACCGGCCGCAGCTCAACGCCCGGCCGTCATCGGTGACGTGCCATCCGCGTTCCGCCAGCCACGTCATGGCTTCGGACTCGGTGGCGAAGTGGATGGTGGTCTCCCACTCCTCGTCGCGGTACTTCTCGCCGCACGTGTCGCAGACAGCCGTCACGCACGTTGTCGTGGTCAACATCAGGCGGCCCTCCTTCCGTAGTCGTCGGTCGAGTCGGCGAAAAAGCAGGGCAGGCACTGCTTGCGCGGCCCGCGCACCACGTGGTCGACATGGGCCAGGTGGTCGGGGTCGTGGCAGAAGCGGCGGGCACGCATCGCGGCGTCGTGCGCCTTCCACATGGCCGGCGTCATCGTCCGGACCGGAACGGCGATCTCGTCGCGCCACAGTTCGCACACCTCCTCGGTGCGCGCGGGGATCCGGTGCCGGAACACCAGCAACGCGTCCGGGTCAACCCCGCCGGGCCGCAAACCCTTGGCCCGCAATTGCCGCCGGGTGTACAGGCCCCTGGGCACCCCGCCCGGCCTGGTCCCCCAACCGAACACCGGCAACCCGTCCCGCGAACCGCGGCACGTCACCGCCATCCCGTTCCACGGCAACACCACCGTGCCCAGCTGCACGCGGCGGCCCATCACGCCACCGCCCCGAGGTCGACATCACGCGACTGCACCGGCCACGGCGTCACCGGCACGAGGTCAACCAGGCGCTTCGCCTCGGACTCGGCCTCCTCCACGAAGTTCTGAACCCGTTCCCACTCGAACGGGTCCTCGGTCTTCCGGCCCAGGACGGACAGCAGGTCGGCGCGCTCGAACCACCAGTCCGCTCGAGCCGCCGGCGGGGCGGTGTCCTCCGGCTTGCGGAAGTCGTGCGCCATCACGGCCGACAACGCGCTGAAGTAGGTCGTCATCACGCCGCCTCCCGCGCGCCGTCCAGCGCGTCCAGCACCGGTGCGAGGTCGTGGTTGATCACGTGGACGATCGAGCTCACCGCGCACTTGGCGGCGTTGAGGTCGGGCGCGCCGTGGCGCAACCGGGGCACGGGCAGGCAGTCCACCGGGACCGGGACCAGCACCCGCACCTGCGGCAGCACGGCCCGACGGTCGTTGTCGTACGGCGCCGACCACCGTGGCGCGCCGTCGAACCAGTCACTACGTTCCCGACGCCACCCTGCCCACCGGGCGCACACACCCGCCAAACGGGCAGGCAGCTCGCTGACCAGCGTCACCGCGATCGCCAGCCGCCCCTCGTCGTCCCAGTGCGGTTCCACGTCCAGCACCCGCGGGTGGGTCAGGACGTAGCCGGGCGACATGACCGGCGGCAACGCCACCCGCAATGCCGCCGTCGCGAACTCCGCCGGCAAGTCCTCCAGGTCGGCGAACCGCGCCGCGTCCTGCCGCAGGTAGGCCCCGTACCGCGACACACCGTCGCTGGCCAAGTCCTGGTCACGCCGGTTGTCCACCCGGAACGCCTGGATACCGTGGCTCATCACGCCACCTCGCCGATCCGCTCGGCGACCACCTGGTCGCGCCGGTCGCGGATCAGCTGCTGGCGCTCGTTGGCGGTCTTGCCGCCCCGGACGCCGTGCTGGTTGTAGATCCCCTGCGTCAGCTCCGACTCCAGGCACTCGACCTTGATCGGGCAGCCGGCGCACACGGCCTTCGCCGTGCGGATGCGGAACACTTCCTCGCTCTTCGTCTCCCGCAGCTCGCGCGGCACGTCGTCCGACGGGCCGAACCACAACTCCAGATCCGTGCCCTGACACATCCGGTCCGGCCAGTCCTTGAGCTTCTTGAGCGCGGTCTCGTCCATCACGCCACCACCGGCAACTGCGGTGCCGACGCGGCAGCGGCCTCCTGGCACGCCTTCACGTAGTCCGCGACCGCGTCCTCGGGGATGCGCAACGCGCCCTTGCCCGTGCCGATCTTCAACGCCCGAAGGACGCCGGACTCGATCGCCCGGTAGATCGTCGCGACCGAGACGTCCAGCATCTCCGCCACGGTCTTCACGCGGTACATCCGCGTCACCTGCTGATTCATCCGATGCTCCTAGCGAGTCCCGAGAGCCCTGCAACGTGGGCAACTAGTGCTAGTGCTGATGTTAGGACTAAAACTAGCAAGGTCAAGTGGGTCCACGGGAGTTTCCTCCCGCGCTGCGCTAGCGTTCGGCCCTGAAATCAGCAGCTCAGGGAGGCTTTGTGTCAAAGGACTGGGACGCGGTCTCGGCAGCCATCACCACTCGAATGGTCGAACTCGACATGAAGCAGACCGAGCTGAAGGAGCGCTCTGGACTCGCCTTGCAGACGGTTCGGGAGATCCAGCTCAACCTCCAGCCGCGGGACCGAAGCAAGCGCACGCTCGCGGCGCTGTCCGAAGCGCTGGGCTGGCCCGGCGACCACCTGTGGTTGGTACTGGAAGGCAAAGACCCTGGAGACCCTGACGCCAACGATCCGGTGCTCGCCGAGCTGGTGGCGCTGAAGGATGCGATCACTGTTCTTGCCGACCGTGTCGACGCGATCGAGCGGCGGCTAACTGCCGACGACGAATGACCATGAGGCGGTCCAACCGCTGGTTGACCTGCACGGCAAGGCTGCGGACGTCTGCGGCTACCGCCCTTGCGTCGTCCCCCTGTGACACCACTGACCTCCTGAGAACACCGCGATCACTGCGATGCCAGTAGCGTCGGACGAAGTGGGCGACGTACCCCGGAAAAACCTTCCGGGGTACGTCAGCGATCTGCCGAGAGGCTGAGGCCATGCGCGGAATGACGAACTCACTGACGATCGGCGAGCGCGTTGCGTGGTACCGCCGGCGCAGGGGAGTGCCTCAGGAGGTACTCGCCGGTCGAGTCGGCCGAACCACCGATTGGCTCAGCAAGGTTGAGAACAACCGCATCGACCTAGACCGGCTGTCGGTGATCCGGAACCTCGCCGACGCCCTGGACGTGTCGGTCGGCGACCTGATCGGCGAACCGACGCTGCTCGACTGGAACCAGGAGAGCGGCACGAAGACCGTTCCCGCACTGCGTGCCGCGCTGATGGACTACCGGCAGTTGACTCCGCTACTGGCCATGCCGAGTACTGGCGCGGAACCGGTTGACCTGGATGAACTCCGGCGTGAGGTCGGAGTGGTGTTCGACGCGTACCAGGCGTCCAAGTACGGGTTCGTCGCTGGTCGCGCGCCACTGTTGCTTGCCGACGCTGTCCAGGCCGCACAGGCGCACGGAGCGGAAGCTCAAGGGCTACTGGCACTCAGCTACCAGGCCGCAACGTCGATGCTCACCAAACTGGGGGAGACCGATCTCGCCTGGATCGCCGCCGAGCGCGGGCTTTCCGCAGCACAGCAGACCGGTGATCCTGTCGTGCTCGGCTCACTGTTCCGCTCGGTCGTCCACGCCTTGCTCTCGACTGGCCGGTACGCGCCGGCTGTGCAGCTCACCGAGACGGCGGCGGGTCTTCTCCAGCCCGAGCTGTCGCACGCGGACAGCGCGATGCTTTCCATCTACGGCAGCCTGTTCCTCGCTGGATCGATGGCAGCAGCACGAACCGACGACCGCGGGCGAACCCAGGACTTCCTGCGGGAAGCACAGGATGCGGCCGACCGCTTGGGCGCCGATGCCAACCACGTGTGGACCGCGTTCGGCCCGACCAACGTGAAGATCCACCGAGTAGCCACCGCGATGGAACTCGGCGACGTCCAAGTCGCCGTGGACCTTGGCCCTGCCGTCGACACGTCTGGCCTGCCCGTCGAGCGCCAGGTAAGGCACTCGCTGGAGACGGCGCGTGCGTTGAGCGCGTGGAACCGGACAGACGCAGCACTCTCGATCGTGCTGGAAGCCGAGCGGCACGCTCCCGAGCAAGTTCAGCACCACTACCTGAGTCGGCAGCTGGTGCTCACGTGGATGCGCCAGCAGCGCACCAAGCCCGGACATGCCCTTGCAGGCTTGGCTCAGCGGCTGCGGCTGGAGTAGCGCGCACATCCGACGCCACCCTTAGGCTCTTCTACATGGATACGGACGCCGACCACTTCGCAACGCCCCGGATGGCTGCCGGGGCGTTGTTCGTTGACGACCACGACCGAGTCCTTCTCGTGCACAAGACCTACAGCAACGGCTGGGACGTCCCAGGTGGTTACGTCGACATCGGGGAGTCGCCAGCTGCGGCGTGCCGCCGGGAACTGCTGGAGGAGTTGGGCCTCGATCGAGAGCCGCAGCGTCTACTAGCTGCGGACTGGGCACCGAACGAGGGGGAAGGCGACAAGGTGCTCTGGCTGTTCGACTGCGGAGCACTCGGCGAGGATGAGCAGAGGATCAAACTCGACGGCGCAGAGCTGGACCGGTGGGAATGGGTGCCAGCTGCACGGCTCGACGACTACCTGATTCCGCGGCTTGCCCGTCGACTCGCTCAAGCTCATGCTGCTCAGAGCCGGGGCGATACGGTGTACCTCGAACACGGCCACTTGCCTGGTCTCAACGCACGGACACCTCAATTGCGCGCAAAAGACGAGTAGTCCTGCTGTAATTGCCGTGGCTACAACCGGCAGTGGGTCATGACAGAGCGACTTGGGGAAAGATTGAAAAGTCTAGGCTTAGGTAATCACGATGAGAACGCGCCTGAAGTTGACAGGTTGCTTGAAGAGCGGGTAAAACTGCTGCGCGAATTTCGTAGCTATCAGCGTCAAGTGCATAGGTGGACTATCTCGTTAGGTAAGCTTCGGTTTAGTCGCCCCGTCAGTAGTCAAGGTGTGGCATGGTTGTTTCTTGTGTGGCACCTGACGGCTGGTGTCGCAGGTGTTGTCATCACGATTATATGGTCGAGCAATCGGGCGCTGGGTATTGCGCTGGTCGTGGGGTCATTGTTTGGTTTTGGCAGCTTTCTTTCTCAGGTGTGGGGTCAGGCGATAGGTCGGGAGAAGGATTATTTGGCGAAGATCTGGGCGGATGACGAAATTGAGGAGATGCGTGTTAAATGGAAGCGAGTTAGGGAAATTGAGGCGCGCCTAAGGGAAATCGTATAGTCTGTGTGTTGGGTGGTGAGTATGGCTACGCATTGGCCGGGGGCACGGTTCACGTCACACTTTTGCCCCAACGAAACGACGGCAGACGACCACGAAGCACGATCCACAGTGGTCGTTCGCGGACGTTAAGCGGGCTGGTGGCTGTGGGTGCTGGCAGAGGTCGACAGGCGATGGGGGAGACGGCCAAGATCCGTTAGGTCCTCGGTCGGGCAAGCGTCAGGCGTAGATTCGCGCACTTGACCCGGGAGCACTCATGCGTCCGACTTGCGACCTGACGGATTGTTAGCCGTCTTGTTCGTTGTCTGCCGACACCTGCCCGACGCTGCCACCAGCGCGCTTAGCGTCCGCGAACGACCACAGGGACCGTGCTTCACGGTCTTCTGCCGTCATTTCATGGAGCAAAAGTGCGGCGTTGATCTTTTCTCGCCGGCCGCCACCGGCACGATCGAAGGCATGCACCAGGGCGACTTGTCGGCAAGCCCTACTGCCGGTTCGTGCCATCCAGAAGACTAGGCTCGGCACGTAGGGGAGCGATCGACTCCAGCGAGTATCCCTGCCCCTTCGCCTGGTTCGTGCCTTGGGCATAGGTGGTCACGACGGTGAAGGAGGCGACTACCGGCAGGTCACGGTGTCCGCCAAGTAGAGCAACTTGCTCCGCCAGATGCTCAGGGACAGTCGCCCGGAACGGACGGCCAGCCGTAGGGACGAACCCCACCGTGCTCGAAGACCAGGTCCACCCGTCGATGGTGCCTTCGAGTGTCGCGCTGGCGACTTCTTGTGCTTCCGATCGAGAAGCCCTGTTCAGACGTGAGGCGGCTGCCCGAGACAGTTTGACCGCAGCAGTACCTCGGCGTGGGTCGTGCCACACTCCTCTGACCTCGAACTCTCCCTTCAACGTCGCCAAGGCGAAGGCACCCACCGCTCGCCGAGCAGACATATTCAGATCTTGCAGTGCCGCAGCCACCTCAGCACCGGTTGGGTCCTCGGTGTTCTCAGCCACCGCCATTAGAGCGACAAGACGTCGTAGACCAGCAGTTTCAACGCGTGCCAAACGCTCAGGCGAGATTGCGCCGGGAGGGGCTTCGGGAGCACTGGGAGTGAAGGTCAGTCTCACGCTGCCAGTACCGGGCATCACCTGAAGGTTCGAGACCAGACGCCTCAACCCTTGGATACTCTTCGTGACCTCCTTGACCACGGCCGCTGACGCCCCCACGAACCGAGCCAGCAGTGCCGCGTCAGTGGCGTGTCCGCGGACGGACTCGCCGTCCAAGTGGAGGTCGAGCTCAGGAGTCTTCCCGTACAGCGCTGTCACCAACTCCTCACGGTGACGCCTCAGCCCACCTAGACCCGGGTAGTCAGGCGACAGCGTGCGCAGGAGCTGATCGACCTTGCCCAGGTCTTCGTGCGGATCGACGGGCCTAGCCAGCCCCACGCTACGACGGAAAAGCACAGGTGGGAGCGGTTCAGTCATGATGACCACCTCACCTCCACAAAACCCTTGCTGTTGTCGTAGGAGACGAACTCTTGCTCTCCTCCAGTGTGCCCGCTACTCCCCACCTTGACACGAGACCAGAGGGCTGACCAGTGGTCCAGCTCGCTCACGCTGTCGTGGTAGAAGTCATGCCCCTCGGGGAACCAGTAGATGCCCCTGAAGTCCGTGAGATGTTCCGACGCCATCCCACCCGGCTCGTAGCGTTCTTCCAGGCAGTGGCGGACTCGCCTCGTCGCCTCCACATGATCCACATCGCCGCCCTGCCAGATCGACTTCAGCTCAGGCCCGTTGACCAACACAGCGATGTCGATGTCGGACGGCTGCTCGACGCTGGTGACGAACGAGCCGTTCACCCACACAGCAGCAATCGGCACCTTGAGCGCGGCCATCTGCTCTAGACGGCTGCGTGCAGTCAGGAGCATCGCCATCCGCATGTGCGAACCACCGAAAACGCGTTGAATCTCATCCCAAGTGGCCGCATGAGGTACCTCGGACACAGGAAGCACCTTCAGCTCCGGAGCGACAGGGCATGTAACCAGAGCTGGGAGCATGCGGCCTCCACGGTCGACGACACATCGGTCCATCGACGCCTGGTGATGAGTTGTTACACAACGCTATGCGCTAGGACTGCTACGTAGAGACAAACAAGGCAGGCGATACGATTACGTTACGTGACGGACCCTCTAGAGAGGGCTTCGTGTCATCCCGCCGACCTGGCTCGTCCCAACGCACGCGTCAAGGGGGCGCGTCGACAGATGATGCAAGGTTGGGCTGGGAGTGCCCCTTTTGACGCGTGCGGTTGCCCTCGGGGAGGTCGGCGGGTGACACGACGCCCCGGCCCCACGCTGGTAGCCGAACCAGCGGTGCCGTTCGGTCATCCTGCTGGCCTGCCGCGCGGCGAGCGCTTCTGTTGGTCTCTTGCGGTCGCCTTCGGGGTCGCTGGCTGTTCCTCGCCGACGTCGGGACCGGCGCCCTTTCCTCGCGTGGCACGCCCGCGGGCCGCCAGGCCCGCTAGGGCGTACCGCACTACTGGGCGTCGGTCCTTCGGCGTTGGTCTGACACCAACGGCCAGCGGCCCACGAAGGTGAGCCGCCATGGTGAAGAGAAGAATCTGCGAGCACGAGACGATCGACGCGGCCTACGCCTGGGCCAAGATCGATCGGCGCGCTTGTCAGGTCATCAAGTGAACCCAGCCCGCGTCCCTGCTGGTTCGGCCGGTGGCTTTCATAGACTGACTCGGTTCGTCGCCTCTGCGGGGCTCTCGGGCCGCCCTGTGCGGCGTTCTGCGTCGTCGACCAGCCTCGACAGGCCTGTTCCGCGCTCTGGTGGCCATGTACTACTACTGCTCTTCCCTTCTCAGGATCAGAAGGCAAACCCGAAAACCCGCAAGAGGCGGACGAAGTGTGCTCTGACCTGCGCTGATGATCTGCGGGGGTTGGGTGCGGGTTTTGCTAAGGCGGCGGGTTTGAAACCCGCACCCGCAGGACGGCCCTACTACCCCCGCGCTGGCTAGTAGGGCCGCATGTCACTCCTCGTGGTCCGGCCGACCGTCACCCACACAGCTGAACTAAATTTCATAGATACTCACGGAGATCGGAGGCGAACCTCCCAATAGGCCTGAGTAGTACGCCTTGGTTGTACCGGCGAACGAAATATCCTCGTTGCGCCAGACCGCCACCCAGCCACCTTTGATTAGCTTTGCCATGGTCGATTCTGAAGGAGGAGAATTCAGCAGGAACGCCGGTCTGGAAGGTTGCACCTTCTGGCGGCCAACTTCGTACTCGTTCAACTTGGGACGGAGGCTGAAATCGGACGGGTCGAGGAACGCGCTAGCGACAAAATTAAAGCGGTACCTTTCGCCATCGATCGCGTTGACGATCACCTGGTCGTTGAGTATTAAGGGATCCATGCCTCTTGGCTGGAGGTAGGCCACAAAGTCGACTATAACGGAATATCTTAGAAACTGGTACTCGTCGTATTCTTCCACGACATTTACGTTCGTTACCGAGTCGTGGGCAATGGACAATTTATGGTCAACGCTAATTCGGCTAAGCAGCGAGTCCGGACGACTCATGTACAAGCGTACGCCAGCTATCGACCGCATTTCTTCATAAAGCTCCGGCCTCGGCCCCTTGCGTTCACCGGACTCGATCCGCCACCAATCTGGTTTCGCGTCTCCGGTTACGAATAGTACATCCACCCTTTGCTTTACGGCATGTCTGAGCGTCTGTGTCCAGACAAGGTAATCGCCACGTGGATCACCTGTCTTTTTTCCTTGATCTTTGAACCCTGGCGGCACTTTCTCCAACATGCGCCTTTCGGCTTCTTTTAAGGCGAACTTATGGTCGGTCGCCGAAAGTGCGGGCCCAACCCGCCCTTCGAGTATAGGTTCAAGTTCGCGAAGCACGGGATCCTTTGCAGTGTCGAAGGCGTCGCCGATGTCCGACGGCTCCCCCAGTCTCCTAATCTCCTTGTCGACGTGGTTGAACGCTGAGGAAATTTTCTGCCGTAGAGGATCTAGCTCGGTATTGGGAAGCGAGATCCGTCCGGCCCATTGTTGCAACTTCTCGAAAGCGATATCGGCGACTGAAGAAATATCATCAGCCGTTCGTTCCGATAGGCCTCGCGCCTCGCCTATGACATTTTCACGGTTGCGCCAGAACTCCTCTGCAACCTGATGCGGTATCCAGATCCTGTCGATAACAGCCCTGAGTGCCTCTAGGAAATCGGCGCGCGCAGTTGGCGTGTAACGATATAGGTTGAGAAGTGCATTGGTGTCGAACACCAGTATTCCCTCGCGCAATACGCGTGAGTAATCTTCTTCTGACACTGAACTGTATGCGCCAAAGCTGGTGGAAAGTCCCACATTGCTCTCAACGGAGGATGGGCCTATATCGTCGCCTGCCGTGTCTTCAGAGGTCACGCCTTGAAAGAGTAGGACAAACAGCACGCTGAGACACCATGATCTTGAGAAGTCGTGCGTTGCGGCAGGCAGGCTGGCTGCCGCACTTTCGTGCTGGTGGTCAGGTGTATGGCAAGACAGGTCTGGGACCGGAGACAGCACCCGTCTCCGGAGGGCGGTGCGATCACTTGCGCTGACAAGCCGTCTACCAGGATAAACGGCAAAGCGATCTTGTCCTTGAGGGCGGCTTTGGCCCGTATTTGGCACACATGGCGGTAGGACCAGCGCGCCCGACCTCCGTCGGCCGGCCGTGCTACCTGACCGGGCATCAAGTAGCGCGGCGCTCGTGGACCACGTGTGGACCAGGAACCCAGCAACGGCAGCAAAACCCGAGACAGTAGCTTGCGTGAGTCGACAGTGGAGACTGTGTTTTCCCAGCTAGACGGCTACCCGGACGTCCTGGGGGTCAAGGGGTCGCAGGTTCAAATCCTGTCGTCCCGACGGCCAAGAGGGTCTTCGCAGGTCAGCCACTGCGAAGGCCCTCTTTTGTGATCTTGGCTCGTTCTTCGGGTCGAGCACGTCGCTCAGCGGCACCTTGACTCGTCGTTTCGTGCGATCTCTGGCCGGTGCTCGTACTGGTTTACATTGCTGACATGTCGTTGTTCGGCTTGAGGGACGGTGGTCGAACCCCTTGACTGGGCGTCGGCCCGAGTAAAGTGGTCGGCTGGTTGGTTGAGCTGCAACCGGACCGCAATCAACCAGGGCACTGGGTTCCTGCTCGTGCTGGTTGGGCTCTGCCGGAACGATGGAGTCAGCCACTTCGAGCGACGCGCATATCCTGATGCAGCCGCACAAGGACGCCCTCGCTGTCCTGCCACACTAGGCGGTTGGCTTGAGCTAGTGCGGGTGAGCTCGACGTCTTGCCTGCCGGATCGGTCGGTGCGTTCGGGGTCGTCGTAACAGCAGTTGTGTTCTCCGGCGTTGCGACAGGGGCGAGCGGTGGGCATGGTGCGGATCGTGGAGCCCTGTGTAGCGGTGCTCCGGCGGTCACCTCGGTCACGATGTCTGCAGGGGTGAAGCGGTTCCGGCCGCTGGAGCGGGACAGAGCGGCACGAATGGCATTGCGGATTCCCGCGGCCACCGTCGCGGGCGGTGAGCTGCGACGTGGCGGCGGCCTCTCGTTCTGATGGTTTTCAGGCTCGACGTAGAACGACCCCTTGGGGCAGCCCGGTGAACCGGGCTGCCCCAAGGGTCATCTATGCCCGCTCAGCGGCGGGTCAGTCCTCGGTCGGTGTGCCGTACGAGCGCCGAGCTGGGACGCGGCGTCGGGGTGGGGCGCGCCGTTCGTCGCCCCTTGCCGCTTCGGGACGGGTAGGACGTGCCGCGGCGCACTCCGCAGGTGAGGATCGCGCCAACGTAGACGGTAAGCATTCTTTCTCCTGACATCTTGTTGAGCTGCCCATGTCGAGGCGGGCAGGGCCGAGTCTATTCGTGCACGTTAACACTTTCGAGTGAATCCTCGATCGCGTTGTAACGGGTCTTGCCCGGCCTGCGATCTAGTCTTCCATGCCGTTGGCCGGAAGTGGACCGAAAGTCCTGATCAGAAGCTGAACAAAACCTGAAAGCGATCTGGCTGGACACGGGCGGTGGCGGGCTGATGAGATACGTGGCGAACGAAACGGACGGCCCCGCTAGTCAAGGCAGGCAGGATCGAATGAAGTTCCGGCTCTTCGGGAGGGTGGCTGTCGTGCTAGACGGGGCTGCCCGACCGACGCACTTACGCCCCCAAGTGGCTGCTTTCCTGGCTGTCCTGCTCCTGTCTCCCGGCTTCACCGCTGATTTGACTACCATCGGGTCCTATCTGTGGCCTGGAAGTAAAAATATATTGGACAACAGGATTCAGCAGTGCGTGCGCGAGCTTCGCAAGATCCTCGGGCACGACACCGTGCAGCGTGTCGGTCCGGGCATGTACTGCCTAGTCGTGAAGCCTGAAGATGTCGACCTCCACTGCTTCGAGGAGTTACTCGAGACCGCCAGAGGTGCCACCGGGGCCGAGCGTGCCACGCAATTCGGGCAGTGCATGAGCCTCTGGAGCGGTCCGCCGCTGACGAACGTAGACGGTGTCGGTTTCGACGGTGACCGGGATCGACTCGCGGAAGTGTGGAAATCCGTGTGCATCGACTATGTCGCCGCGGAGTGTGAAGTCGGTGCTGTTGCAAATATTGCGACACGCCTGCCTGGACTTCTCAAGCCGTGGTCGGGCGACAAACGATATGCGCAGATCGTAGAAGATATCCAGGAAGCTTACGTCAAGCACAAATCGAACAGTAATCGGGCGGAGTTCGCTTCGCCGAGCGAGACGGTGCCAAGGCAACTTCCGGCTCACCGGACGAGCATTGTTGGACGGGATACTGTGTTGGCCTCGATTGACGTCGCGCTCACTGCGGGTGATGGCCCGCGCATCTGTGTGCTTACCGGCACGGCAGGGGTGGGCAAGAGCCTTGCGGCGCTGCGGTGGGCGGAGACCCGTGGTGAGTACTTCCCCCACGGGATCCTGTACTTCGACCTTAACGGCTTCTCGACGCACAAGGCGGTAGAACCGGAGCAGGTGCTGGCCAGGTTCCTGGACGACCTGGAAGTCGAGATTCCCCGCTCAAAGGACGGGTTGGACGTCGCGTTCCGCACGGCTTTAGCCGAGCGGGCTGTCCTCGTAGTCTTGGATAACGCCAGGGACGCGGGGCAGGTGCGGCCGATCCTGCCCGGTCCGGGACTCAGTGCCGTGGTCATCACCAGCCGCCACCAGCTTACGGGTCTCGCTGCTGTGGAGGGTGCCGCGGTTGTCGCGGTGCCCCGCCTTGGCGAGGACGACTGCGCGGTGCTGCTCGGTTCCGTGATCGGCCGCACCAGAATGGACGCCGAGCCGGAGAACGCGCATGAGCTCCTGCGGCACTGCGCGGGACTGCCGCTGGCGGTGATCGTCCTCGGCTCCCGGATCGTGGCCAGGAACGTCGTCAGCCTGGCCGACATCGTCGCGGAGCTGCGGTCGACGGTCCGCCGGCTGGAGTCCTTCGTCGACGACGAGGCTGAACTCAACGTGCGAGCCGTATTCGAGTCCACCCTGGCCCAGCTGAGTCCGCGTGCCACCGCGCTGTTCTGGAAGCTCGGGGTCCACCGAGGCCCTTCCATTAGCCGGGCGGCGGTCGGCGCCCTGTCCGCCCTCGGTGACTCCGACGCACGGGACGCGCTGGCCGAACTGCGATCCGTCCACGTGGTCGAGGAGGTCTCGTACGAGCGGTACGCGATGCACGACCTCCTGCGGGCCTTCGCCGAGGAACGCGCCACCGAGGAGTCCGCTGCTGAGCGTCGGGTGGTCGTCGAACGCATCCTGGGCCACCTCGTGCACAACGTGCGGGCCTGCGACCGTGTGATCTCACCGGTGCGGGAAGTCCCCACCGGAGGGGCGCCACCCGGCATCCCCGTCGTCGCACCTGCGAGTCCGCAGGCCGCCATGGCCTGGTTCGACGCCGAGTATGAGGTGATCACCGCAGCCGTGGACCAAGCCGAATTCTTTGGCTTGGACCACTACACCTGGCTGCTGCCTGTCGTCGTCTCGACCTACCAGTGGCGCAGGAGTCGTTACCTGGACGCACGCAGGATGCTGGAGAGGGCACTCCTGGCCGCCGAGCGGGTCGCCGATCCCGGTGACATCGCCATGGTGCTGCGGATGTTGGCCGGGACGGACCGTGGGCTGGCGCGGCCCGACCACGCCAAGATCCGGCTCGCCGACGCCATCGCACTGTGCGACCACGGCGTCGATCCCCTCGGCTATGCGCACAGCTCTAACGCCCTTGCCGTCATCCACAGGGAGAACGGGGAAGCCGATCTCGCTGAAAGCCGCTTCACGGACGCGTTGGAGATTTACCGCGACGGCGGGGACGCGGCTGGCGTGGCGGTGAGCCTCAACGGTATCGGCTGCGTCTTCTTCGACCGTGACGACCTAGACAAGGCTTTGGCTTTCTGCGAGGAGGCCCTTGAGGTGTCCATGATGTCGACAGACGAGAACGGGCGGGCGAACGTTTTCGGCAGCCTTGCCGATATCAAACTTGCCAAGAAGGAGTACGCGGTTGCAGTAGACCACTGCCGGTTCGCAGTCGAGATCTTTCGTCGACTGGACTACAGGCAGAACGAAGCACAGGCCCTGTGCCGATTGGCGGACGGATTGGAGGCGATGGGGAACAAGGTGGGGGTGCGGTCGGCCCTAACTCGAGCCTTGGAGTTGTTCGAGGAACTCTCCCACCTGGGTGCCGCCGAGGTCGCCAGACGGTTGAGGACTCTCGGATGACGCTCATGGAGGTACTGGCTCGAGACTCACCTGACGGCGACGGAACAGCGGTAGCGCATTGTCGGATCGGCGCCGATGAGCTTGGGATTCGGAGGAGAACCAGCAGCGGGGCGGAAAGGACGCAGGCGGTCGACGACTTCGGCGGCGGTCTGGATCCGGAGCCGGGGTTCCCAGTGGATCATGTCCAAGACGACGGGTGCCAAGGGCGCGGGCACATGCGTGAGGTCCGGCTCCGGCGGTGGAAGTCTTCTCTTGCGTGCACGCGTCAAGTAGTCGTCCGGGTAAGGCAGGTGAAGGGTGAGTAATTTGACCAGAATGCACCCTATGGAGAACACATCGGCGCTGGTGCCGATCCGGAGAGGCATCGCCTGCTCGGGCGCGGCGAATCCGTCGGTACCTTCACGTAGTGGGGGCTTGCGGCCTGCTACCCAGGTTGAGCCGAAATCGATGACGTAGACATCGCCGTTGTGGTCGATCATCGCGTTGCCGGGTTTGACGTCACGGTGCACGTATCCCGCTTCGTGTAGCAGTGAGACTGTTTCGGCGACTTGGGTGACGATCGACACGGCGATGTCCTGCTCCATCGGGCCGTGGCTCACGCTCGCGTATCTTTCCACCGTCACCCCCTCGACCAGTTCCATTACAATTACCCAGCCTTCATTATGTCTTGCGATGTCGAAGTACTCGGGTATCCCGCGGCTTCCCTTGTAGTGCTTGAGGATCCTTGCTTCCTCTTTGAATCCCATTTTGTTCGACTCGAAACCGGCGTTCGACTCGAAAGTGCGCGGGTGTTGGAACTTGATGGCGACCTGTCGGTCCAAACGTGTGTCATAGGCGGCGAAAGCTGTCCCGAACGACCCGCCGCCGAGTGGTCGATCGATGACGTAGCGTTTTGCGACGACGTCGCCCCTGCGCATTCGACTTCCCCTTTCACCAAGTGAAACCAGCAGAGGAGGAACATGTCGCCGTGGCAGCCGCCTGAGGGCGTCACCGGTGAAGTGGCCGCGATCGTGGTTACCGCCGCCGCGCCGAGGGGTAAAAAGTATAAGTGCGCGATGGCCGAGGCAATCCGGGCCCGGCCTGATCTTCGGGTGCGGTCGGGACGGGCGTCAGCCAAGGAGCGGCTCCAGCACTTCACGCTCGGACCATTCATGGAGAGCCTCGACGCGGTCGAGCGGCACCACAGGCCGCTGGCCTTATCGGACGTGCTCGGGGCCGTCGAGAGGAACGCCCGGTTGCATGATGGGTTGAAGAAGTGGACCTCTGACGCCATCCGACGCTACATGGAGGTTTTCAACCGGGAGCACGACACGCCGGAAACCCGGCTCCGGCACGTCCCGAAGCGGTGGATCTACCGGGTGGAGGTGTGTAAGCCAGGCGAACGAGGGGCGCAAGCGTATGAGATCAGTGCGTGGGGACGCTGCTACGAGTCTGTGGACGGTCGGGTCCGCGAGCTGCGGTTGATCGGCATCCGGGCGGGCGCAGAACCTCGTACGGATGCCGAGATCGCCATTGCCGCGTTCGTCACCGCCCGCGCCGCGCCCGACGACCAGCTCGAACGCGTGAGGGTGGTCGTCTTCGCGCCCGACTCGGACGAGCAGGCAACGCTATTCGACGACACACCGCAGCGGGCAGTGAGCGCGTACGAAGAGCATGGGCGGGGCGCCCTGGCGGAGATCGTCGACGGGCACGGCTACCAGCCGGGCACCGCGTGCCTGCGGTGCGCTTTCGCCCCCCGATGTCCGGCGCTGCCGAGGGCTAACGGGCTGCTGGGCGTCGACGGTGTCGGACGGCCGCGGCGGTCGTGGTCGGTGACCAGCGGGCGGGCCTACCAGGCCTGCCCCGCGCGGGCACACCTACGGGACCTCAACCTCCCGACGAGCCGCGCCGTCGAGCACAGCGACGCCGCCCGGCGAGGCCGCGCCGTCCACGCCCTGCTCGCTGCCCGCCACACCGACCGCGCGGATGGTCCGTGCACCCTTGATCTCGGTGTGGACTGGAGCGCCGACGGCCACGGGCTCACCACGGACGACCTGGCATTGGGCAAGGCGATGCTGCGCCACCACGCCGAAGTATGCCCTCTGCGGCACCTGCCTGCCGACGCCCGCGTTTGCGTCGAGCCGAGGTTGACCTTCGAGGACGAGCAGGCCCAGGTACTCGTGATCGCCGAGCCGGATCTGCTCTACCGCGACGGCGGGTCCTGGGTCTGGCGTGAGGTGAAGACCAGTGCACGGGAGCACCGGGGAGGCACGGACCTTCTGTCCGCCTACCCGCAACTCGCCCTCGGTGTCCTCGTCCTGGCCCGGGGTGAACTCGGCGGGTCCCGGGCGCGAAGCCGAGTCGAGTTGGAGGTGCTACGTCCCGGCGGGGTCGACTTGGAGGTGGTCGACCCATTCACACCGCAGGTCCGGCAGAACGCCGAAGCCGTGATCCGGGACATGGTCCACCGGTGGCGTGCCGACGACCTGTTCACGGCTCAGCCCACCGCCCACCATTGCGCCCGGTGTGAGGTGGCGGTCTGGTGCCGTGCCAAGGATGAGCTGGCGGCCCGATGACCCCGTCCAATCTGATAGGCACCGACCTCGTCCGCCAGATCGCTCGCGGGGTGCTGGCGATGCGCGACTTCCACCGTGGTGGATACGCCCTGCCCTACCCACCGGAGACGCAGCTCGCGCTGGACCGCATCGTCCTGGCCTGCTTGCTCGAAAACCGTGAGCCGCCGGTCGGTGTGCCTCACCTGATGCGGCTGTGCGAGATGCCGTTCGACAAGTGGCTGACTGACATCTCCGGGGAATGCGGCGAACCTGACACGGTGCTGATCAACCCGCACACACGGCAGCCCACCCTCGCGTGCGCCGAGTGGTCGGTCAGCGGGTCGAACGTCGGTTCCGATGCGCCCACGAGTTCCGTGCTGCTACGCCTGGCTGTGGAGAGCCACTCCACCTGGTCCGCTTGTCGGGACTTCCTCATCGAGCACCCCGTGATCGACCTCCACGCGGGGCCCGGATTCCTCACCCGGCCAGAGATGAAACGGATCTGGCAGCACGTACAGGCCCTGTACGTCGACCTTCGGCCTGAACTGCGCTGTCCGTTCTGTGGGCTTTTCGCGTCCAAAGGCAAGGACGGTGCCGGGTGGTGCGAAAGCGAGACTTGTGATGCGTTCACGCTGAAGCAGGGAAGAGTGGACAAGAAGGTCAAGGCGCTTCCCTGGGCGATTCGCCTCTCGCTGGTTCTCGCGGGCCGCGTTGAGCGAGCGTTGCGAGCGTCGCTCGTGTCCACGGGTGCCGAAGTCCGGATGGCGTCGGAACCGTTCGTCCACGCCCTGATCACTCTGCCTGTCGGGGCCACCTGGGCGCTTGTGGTCCGCGTCGACACTCAACCCGTCTTGCTCGCCGATGCTGTCCGCTCGTGGGGCGTGTTGGCGGGCGTGGACCGGATGGTCGTGGCGGTCCCGGAGGCCGTGATGCGGCCACGAGCTGACTACAGCACGGTTTTCGACCGGCACAACACCGACCACGCCTGGACGTTGCGCAGCACCAGGCGACTTCTCACTGAAGCGAAGACGGCTGCAAGGAAGGTGAATCAGCGTGCGTGATCCTGCGGCAATCCTCAAGGACGTGATCGAAGAACTAGTCGCGGCAGGCCTCGAGCATCACCAGGCCGAACGCCTCTGCACCATCGAGGTGGGGCTGTACCTCGCCGAACTCGTCGATCGGTCCATACCCGTCAGCGACGCTTGGACGCTGTTCAGCGGTTACCCGTTCGCCGAGAAACGCGGGCTGCTGGACGAACAGAAGGCCGCCATGCGCCGTGCCGCCCGATACACCCTGTGGAACTTCGGCGGTCCCCAGGCGTGGCGGGACGCCCTGGAGCGGTATGAGTTGTTTCCCGACGGCCTCGCCGGATACGGCTGGCGGAGCGCCGAGTCGCCTGCCCACCGACGGCCGGTGCGTGTCTCATCCCACCGGTGGACGGTGTACCAGTCCCTCGTCGACCAGGCCCCTCCGTTCAAGCGTCGAGGCACGGACACCGCCGTGGACGACATGTTCCACTTCTTCGCGGGGCGTGACCAGGTGACTGTTCGAATCCCCCTGGTCCAGCCGGCCGCCTTCCCCCGACACGACCTGACCCAGTGGCCGTCCGACGCGGGCAAGCCGATAGTGGTGCCCCGCCAAGCGCTTCTGGACGCGGCAGGGCGGATGGATGGGATCGTCCCGCGGAAGTGGAAACAGACACTTGAGGAAGCGCAGTTCCTCGTGCCAGGGAATGACCGCACCTCGGTCACGTCCTTCACCATTGACCGGATCTTCCACATGCTGGGGATCGTCGGCGTGGGAAAGAGCACCCTGCGAGACACCCTGACCTACTACCTGGTCACTGAAAAGCAGATGCGGGTGACCATCGTGGTCGGTGATGTCGCGGAAGTGCTTTCCCTGGTCGAGATGTTCACCAAGCTCGGCTGCGCCGCGGCACCCGTGCTTGGTGTGACCAGCCGCGAGCAGCACACTCAGCGACTGCACCGCAGGATCGCGGGCAAGGACGAGCGGAACGCGCTCGCGCACGACGACCCGGCATTCATCCACCTCAGCACGTCCTGTGCGCTCAACGCGCTGGTCCACGAGGACGACGCGCCCATCTCCTACAACGACGCCCCGTGCGACTTCCTCCGCCGCCAGCGAAAGCGGAAGCCGAAAAACTCCGACCGTCAGCTTCCGGACTACACCCGGTTGTCCTACTCGTGCCCGTTCTGGGGGAAGTGCCCCCGGCACCATCCCGCCCGCGCCCTTGTTGACGCCGACATCTGGGTGACGACGCCCGCCGGTCTGGTGGATGGCTCCGTGCCGCGGTCGCAGAACGCCGAACGAATTCGCTACCTGGAGTTGGCCGCCCGGCGCAGCCACCTGGTCATCGTTGACGAGGCCGACCGGGTGCAGATGCAGCTCGACCAGATGTTCGCCCCGGCGGTCACGCTGGCAGGCGAAGCCAGCGTCTCGTGGCTCGACCAGCTCAGCACTCACAAGATCCAGGAGTTGGTGGCGGGCCGGCGCATCCAACTGTCGAACAGGGACGTCGAGAACTGGACCTCGGCGCTGAGCACGGCCTCGATGGTCACAGACCGGATTTACGCGCTGCTGGTGAGCAGTTGGGACCTGCGCAAGTGGGTGGCGTGGAGCTACTTCAACGCCTGGCAGCTCGGCAGCAGGTTCGTGAGCCTCCTGTTCGCCGACAGGGAGGAGGTGCTGGAAAAGCAGGCAGGGAAGGGCAAACGCAAGAAGGAGCGAAGGCCCGCGCCTGATGAAGAGACCGCCCTGAAGATGGAAGCGGCGAAGGTCCGGTTGAACAAGATCTTCGACGAGTTCCGGAAAGACCCGCACGGCCAGCGGGCCGACATGTGCGACGAGGCCGTGGCCCTGGTCGAGTTGGCGAACGGTCTGATCCATACCAAGCGTTCCAGACGAACGAGAAGCCGCGTCCAGGAGGTACTCGCCATCCTGCTTGGTGAGAGCGCGCAGCTGTGCTGGCCCGAGCACGAGCACGAGTGGGCACAGGTCGCTGACAAGCTCGAGCTCACGATTTTCCTCTGCGCCCTTGAGCCCGCGCTGGCACTGTTGACCGGGATGTGGCCGCTGGTCCAAGCGGCCCTCAACCTGAAGTTCAACGACCTGCACCGCAGGCCGCTCGACTACGGCCCACTGGTGCCGGAAGCGCCCATGGGAAACGTCCTGGGTTTCGAGTTCAGCACCCACGGACACGACACCGGCGGGGTACGCAGCGGTGAGCTGCGGTTGTTCCGGTGCAGCGGTGTCGGACGGGACCTGCTGAGCCGGATCCCGGACATCCCGCGCCCTGACGGCCACCCAGGGAGCCATGTACTGCTCATGTCGGGCAGCAGTTGGGCGGGAGAGTCGACGCGCTACCACATCCTCGAGCCGGTGGACCTCGTCCTGGAACCGTCGGCCGAGAAGATGAAACGGATCACCGACGAGAGCGCGCTTCGGCTGGAGTTCGCCAGGCACCTCGGGGTCCCGCTGACCCTCTCCGGTGCCGATCCGGACGACCGACCCGAAATACTGCAGAAGATGGTCGCCTTCTTCGCCGAGCGTGACGACGAGCCAAACAGCCGGTTCGAGTACGAACTCGTCTCCCTGCCGCCGAACCGACGCCACCTGCTGGTGCTGACCGGCAGTTACGACGAGGCGAAGATCGTGGCCGACGCCATCGCCCAAGCGATGCACCGCGACCGGGTGGTCCGATTGATGCCCGACGACGAGCCGGACCGCGAGGACGAGGACGAGAACGCCGCCCCCACCCTGAGGCGCGGAGACGTCAGCACCCTGGCCGGGCTCCCCGCCGCGATCCTGGTCGCTCCCCTGCTGGCCGTGGAGCGGGGTCACAACATCCTCGACCTCGACAAGGAAGAAGCCGCCATCGGCACGGTGTACTTCCTTGCGAGGCCGAATCCTCGGCCCGACGACCTCAGGCTCGCCATCCAAGCGATCAACGACTGGATTATGAGGAGTATGGCCGACGGGTCGTTCAGTCAACGCGTGCGCGACGCCGAGTCGATTGGGGCGGCTGGTCGGGAACTGCGCCACCTAGCCCGCAAGGAGTGGTACCGGGTGATGGGCCGGAGCCTGGCGTGGAGCCGGCTCGGCGACGACCGCGTCAGCGTCACCTGGGACCTCCTGGTGCTGATGTGGCAGGTCATCGGCCGACTCGTGCGCGGCGGCGTCGAAGCACGGGTGGTGCTCGTGGACGCGGCCTTCGCGCCCGGGACGGCGAAAGCTTTGGAACAGCAGAAAATCCCAGGGCAGAAAGTGCTCGTCACGGACCACGACGACGTGCAGACCAGCCTGCTGCTCAGCATCCGTGAAGTGCTCGGCGACTACCTGACCACCGGACGCGCAGGAGAACACAGTGCGCGTGAATGCGCGATCGTCACGTCGCTCTACGCGCCCCTCTGGCACGCGATCGACCGCTGCGTCCGCACACCGACCAATGGGGACTCTCTGTGAAGTACGAAAAGATCACGCTTGCCGCGTACCAGCCTTCCGGTGAGCAGTGGCTGAACACTTTTCGCACCGTCAAGTTCGGCGACGACTGGCGCGACGAGGCGCTCGCCCTACACAGGCTAGGCCGAGAACGGGTGGACGACCCCGCCACACTGCCGATCGACCAGCTCAACGAGTTGTTCCGGACCGTCGCCCCCGGTGTGGTGGCCACGGCCCGCGGCGCCGCGACCAACTCGTCGACACCCTGGCTCTACGCCGAGCACGATGTTCCCGTCAACCTTGTTGCGGCAGTGGTCAACACATGGGCGTTCACGTTGGGGCCGTACCGACCGCACCCAGACCCGAGCCGCAGGCTGGAGATCGAGGAGTCGGTCCTGAAAGTAGCCACGGCGTTGAGCACCTCGATCCCCGAGTGGGAGGACGAGGTCGTGGACTTGACCGCGTCCGGGATCTCCCAGGGAGGCACGGCGGTGCCGGACCGGCGGTTGTACCAACTGCTCCCGGAGGTCCTTGCCGCGCACTTGGCGTCCCAACCGTCCGTGCTGACGAGTCGGTTCCGGGTGGTCACCAGGGCACAGGGCACGGAGCTGGTGTCCTGGCCTCCCGTGTCGAAGCGGCGGAAGGGGCGCGACTGGTTCTACTCCCTCGTCATCGGCATCACTGTGCACACTGTGCCGTTCTCACCCGTGTTCCGGGTGCACGTCACCACCGGTATCCGCAGGTGGGTGACCGAGGACTCGGTCTCCGTCCCGAGAGACAGGGGCGTCGAGGCACTGTTCGCGGTCGCCCCTCCGTGGTCGACCGAACACCGGCACACCCCAAGGATGTCCAGCAACTTTCTCGCCCGGGACGGCGTGAACAGTGTGGTCCGGTGGCGGAGGGGGAGCCTGGCTACTCTCCTGCCCGACTTGGACATCATGCGGCAGTACCCGTCCGCGGCGGAGGTCGCTGCGAACCCACGCCGCTGGTTGGTCGGGGTTAGCGGAGTCCAGGCCGGAGTGGTGTACCGGCACGGTCTGGGGGATCACGAGATCGAGACCGGGATCGGACCCGACGAGCGGGCCGAACTCGATCGGTGGGTCGAGGACAACCTGCGCCCGTGGTTCCAGCGCACCTCGGACATGGTCCGCACCGGACACGCCGTCAAGCCCGCTCTGCGTGTGGAGAAGCGGTTGTCCCGAGAGGAGACCAGGGAAGAAGTGGACCGGCGGATGGCGCCCGCTCGGCGGGCGGCCCTGGCACGGGCGCTCGACGGCGTTCCCTTCAAGGTCGACATCCGCTGGCAGACGGAGCGGACCCGCGACCACTTGGTAGCCGCGTTCTGCGCCTTGCTGGACCTCCCGACCCCGGATTTTGGACCGAAGGGCGACGCGGCGTGGGTGTGGACCGAGGACGGCGTCGGGGTCGAGATGGTGTGCCACGAGTTCGACGTCACCGCGGCTTCTGCATTGGCTGGAGCAAAGAAGGGAGCTGACCGGAGGAAGCACATCACCTCCGAGATCAAGCACCGTCGCGCCCTAGTGCGCGGGTTGTTTGACCGGGACCTCAACCCCGTCCAGGAGGCAGGGGTGGTTCTCGTCGAGCTGCATGGCGAAAACAGCTTCGTCAAGGCCGGGACCGACCCGAAGACCGCTATCCGGCTGGGATGCGCCAGCGCGGGTCGGTTGAGCCAGTTCATCGAGAGGTTGGACGACGGCGAAGGGCTGGCTCACCGGGCGAGGATGGCCTGCCTCGACGGCCTGCGCCAGCTGGGGGCGGTGACCACGGCTCCACCGCGCCTCGGCGGCCTGCCCGACGGTATGTGGATGGTGGGTGTGTGGACCGCCCGGCGCCGCGCACGGGATGTGACCCGCCACGCCCACCGCGAGTTGGTCGTGGTCCGCGTCGAACCCCAGGATGGGCACTACCGGGTCGAAGGCTGGCACGACGGGCAGAAACGCTGGCTACCGTACCGCCAGTACCTGTTGTGCATGCCGGATATCGTTGCCGTCCGCCCAGGGTTCAAACACAGGCCAACGAATGGGCTGAAGGACGGGCAGGCGTCCACGCAGCGCCAGGTCCGCTCAGTCTTGTACCAGTTGCGGAACCGGCCCACGGCGCTGATGGTCAACTCAGAGAACATGCGCTTGTGGTGGCCTGGGGTCCGCAACTCCGAGTTGGAACGGGACATGGTCGCGTTCGGTACCGAGCCGCCGCAACGGTTGGCAATTCTGGGGGCAGACCTCCGCCTGATCCTCATCCGCACGGGTGGCAGCCGGACAGAGGTCCCTCAATGGTATGCGATGGCACCGGAACGAGACGCGGCGGGCTTCTCCGCAGGGATATGGCGGCCCGAAAAGACGGTGACGGACAATCGGGTGTTCGCCAGCACAGCGGAAGTGCCTCACACGGTCAAGGGGATGAACCGCAGGACGAGAAAAGTGTTGCCGAGCGACACCAATACGACCACGCCGACCAAGCACATGTGGAATCCCCGCTACGTCGAGATCACTGTCGCGGGCTGTCTCTCCTCGGCGGCTTTGGAGGCTGCGGGGCGCACTGGTGAACCGGATGACCCGGCGACCTGGGCGGCTTTGGCCCACCAGCAACGCTACGTTGACGACTACGTTCCACTCTCACAACCCGCTGTCTTGCACTGGGCCAAGCTTGTCGAGGAGTACGTCCTGCCGACCGATCCGTTGTGATCAACGACATTTGTCTTACGGTTGATAGTCCGTTCGGTGGTCGTGACCATGGTCGTTGGGCAAGTAGGCGTCTGGGCGACCTATTGAGCGCGGCGGCGGCAACAGTCAAGATCGAAATGCCGCTTCGCTAGACTCCTTTACTCGGCCAGTTACACTGGTGGTCGACCTGGAAGAACAGGACCAAGCACGCCGCTCAGTCGTTCTGCGACTGGGGGTCAAGGGGTCGCAGGTTCAAATCCTGTCGTCCCGACGGTCGTGACCAGCGGGTTCACCATGATGGTGAACCCGCTGGTTTCGTTTTGCGGCTTATGTGGTCGCGGTGTGGTCTCCTTCGGTCTGGCGTGCGGCATCGGCTGTGTCGAGGGCGTTGGCGATGACGTCGGCGGCGTCGTGTGCGACGTGGCGCAGTAGGTGGCCGTAGACCTCGGTCGTGGTGGACAGGGTCGAGTGGCGCATCGCGCGGAAGATCACGGCGAGTGGGACGCGTGAGTTGAGCATGGTGGTGGCGGCGAAGTGTCGCAGGTCGTGGACCCGGATTTTCGGTAGTCCCGCTGCGGCGGTGAGCTGGTGGAAGTGGTGCAGCACGTATTCGGGTCGTAGTGGGTTGCCGTCGCGTCGGCTGAACACGAGGTCGCGTCCGGGTTGGCGGAGTCGTTGGTGCTGGAGTGCGGTGACGACGCGGTCGGAGAGGCCGATCCAGGTGCGGCTGTTCTTGGTCTTCGGTGTGGTGAGGATCGGGGTGGTGTTGTTGATGTTGGACAGGGTGTGGCGGACGAAGGCGACGTGGTCGTCGAGGTGGATGTCGTGCCAGTGCAGGGCGAGTGCTTCGCCTTTGCGTAGTCCGGTGCCGATGATGATTTCGTACAGGTCGGCGAGTGGGTCGTCGTGCTCGTGGCAGTAGCGCAGGAACTTCGCGGCCTCGATCGGTGACCAGCAGGTTGGCTCGTACTTGGGTGGTCGGGGGACGAGCGCGTAGCGGGCGGGGTTGTGGGCCAGTCGTCGTTGTCGAACGGCGTCGGTGAGGGCGCTGGACAGGGTGGCGACACAGCGTCGCAGGGTGACCGGTCCGCGTCCTGAGGCGAGTTGGTTGCCGATGAACAGTGCGACGTGGTGGTGGCTGAGCGTGTCCAGTCGGGTGGTGCCGAGCGCCGGGATCAGGTCCTTCGTGACGTAGTCGTGGTAGCGGGCGACGGTTGTCGGCTTGAGCGTCAACGCCTTGGTGCGCAGCCACGTAGTCAGGTAGTCGGCGATGGTCTGCTTGTCGTCGGTGACGATGCCGGTGCGCTCGTACTCCAGCACCTTGCCCAAGGCCGCCTGCGCGTCTGTCCTGGAGGCGAACCCGCCCCGTCGCCTGGTCCGTCGCCGACCGTCCAGGGACGGCAGGTCGACCGCAAACGTCCACCGCCCGTGCGTACTGCCTGCCAGCTTGGGGCATCGTGCGCCGAGCTGCCTGCCTGCCGTGTCGCGGCAGGCGCAACGTCGGTACACCCGCCCGCGTTGAGGGTTGCCCATCGTGACCTTCTCTCATGTCCCATGTCGCTGTCGGACGTGGAACACGAGCGTGCGCCGAGTGCGACCACACGGCGACCACAGGCGCAGTCGGAGTGAGGTTGTCCCCTTGAACC